>CAWBSB010000015.1:0-135230 GCA_963791265.1 uncultured Acidobacteriota bacterium | reverse complement strand
TTTATCTACATCTACTGGTTCCGTTCATCTGTACCCGGAATCCGCGAGATTGTCCTCAAGGATTTGGAAATCCTGCAAGGCATCGCGGAGTTTTTGGACAATCACACGGAGACAGGCCGCCGCTATGAATTCAGTATGATCCTTGGGGAACTGCGGAAGAGCTTGCTGCGCGAACTCGACTACCGGCAGGAGGCGCGTCACCTCATCGTCTTCAACCGAAACTTCCGCGAGTTTGAGCGAATCATTGTGCCGATGCCGGTGGAAGACTACAGCACCTCGCGCGTGCTGACGATGGATTACATCGAAGGCAAGAAGATAACGGCCTTGAGTCCACTGGCGTTGATGGATATTGATGGCTATCAACTGGCCGAAGACTTTTTCCACGCCTATCTCAAGCAAATCCTCGTTGACGGCATCTTCCACGCAGATCCGCATCCGGGCAATGTCTTTCTGACGAGCGACAACCGAATCGCCCTGATTGATCTGGGCATGGTCGGGCGCATCACGCCGGAGTCTCAGGAGAACATTCTGCAATTGCTCTTAGCTATCAGCGAGGGGCGCGGAGACGAAGCCGCCACGTTGACCATCAAACTGGGCGAGCCGAAAGAGAGTTTTGAGCAGGAGAAGTTCAGTCGTCAGGTCGCAGACCTCGTCACGCAGCATCAGGGCAGCAACGTGCAGGAGATAGATGCGGGGCGCGTCGTGCTGGAAATCACGCGCATCAGCGGTGAGACGGGCTTTCGCCTGCCACCGGAATTCACACTGATTGCGAAGACCCTGCTCAATCTGGATCAGATCGTCCATGCGCTCGACCCGGACTTTGATCCGAACGCCTCGATTCGCCAGAACGCGACCGAGATTATGCGCGAACGCATGATGAAGAGTCTTTCGCCCGGAAACCTCTTCAACACGCTGCTCGAAACCAAGGGCTTAATCGAAAAGATGCCGGGGCGCATCAACAAGTTTCTAGACGCCATCGCCAACAACGAGATGGAGATCAAGATTGACGCGATTGACGAGACGAAGTTGATGGAAGGTTTTCAGAAAATCGCCAACCGCATCACGATGGGTCTGGTGCTCGCGTCTTTGATCGTCGGGGCAGCGCTCCTGATGAGAATTGAGACCTCGTTCACCCTCTTCGGCTATCCGGGCATCGCCATCATTTTTTTCTTCATCGCTGCCGGAGCCGGGTTGTTCCTCGTTTTCAACATTCTTTTCAAGGACGAAAAATCGGAGAAGAAGAAGTAATAAGTGATGCTACGCAGAAGCATCTCTCTAGCGAAAGCAATTCAGCGAGTCCCTCCGGGACTGGTCGAGCGCCCCTCGCCGGATGTCTCGGTTGCAAGGTCAGGAAGCGCCTCGTATAATTCTCGTCAGCATAAATTTTAGAAGAAATAGTTTGGAGTTAAGAACACCTCATGCCGATTTATGAGTATCAATGCCGCAAGTGCAACGCGCACGTCGAGGCCATGCAGAAGATGACGGATAAGCCTCTCACCAAGTGTCGCAAGTGCGGCGGGCGCCTTGAAAAGCAATGGTCGTCCACGAGTTTTCAACTGAAAGGCTCTGGCTGGTACGTGACGGATTACGCGGCGAAGAAAGGGGAGGCGAAAGAAGAGCCTAAAAAATCTGACGCCAAAGAAGAAAAAAAGAGCGCAACGGAGACCACAACCGCCAGCGACAAGGCAACGCCCAAAGAGCCAGCTTCCTCTAAAAAGGCGAGTACAACAAAACCTGCTTCATCAAGCGGCGACAAAAAAGTCTGAGTTTTATCGGGTGAAGTCCATGCGCGCGTTATCCAAAGCACTAATCGCCTCGCTTTTCATCTTCTTCTCTTTTAGTCTTGCAACCGGACAGGCCGGGCGGCGTCCACGCCCGACCAATGAGGGCAGCGTCCTGCTCAACGTCGTCGCCGCGCGCGAGAATGACTCAATCGGCCCCATCACGAGCAAGCAGATTTCGCTCTACGACGGCGGGATGGAGCAGATCATCAAGAGTTTCTCGCCCGACCCCTCTCCGGCGCGCATCGTTCTTCTGGTTGATAACTCGCTGACGATTCGCGCCGACGTGGAGAAACTGGAAGAAGCGACGCGCGAATTCGCTTACGAGATTTATGAGGGCGATAAATTGTTGATCGTCGGGTACGACGATCAGGCGGAGATTGTCGCCGACTGGACTGACGACGCCAAGGCAATAGAGAAATCGCTCGCGAGCTTTCGCAAGAAAGGCGACCCGCATCTCTTTGATGCCCTGAGCGCGGTCGCTGAGGAAGCCCTGCTTCCTTTGAGAGCCTCGAACCAGAAGCGCATCATCGTCGTCATCAGCGACGGGCTTGATCGCGGCAGCAAGACGAAATTCGATAAGATACTCGCCAATCTGCAATCACAGGACATCACGGTTTATGCCATTCAAGCGCCCGACCGCACGGGCGGCGCTCTCAGGCGCGACCAGCCGAAACCCGTCAAGGTGATTGAGAAACTCGCCGAAGGCACGGGAGGCCGAGTCTTCTCGATCAAAGACCTGCGCGAAGCCGCCAAAACAATCTGCGACGAGCTACGCAAGAACCGTTATCTGCTCTCCTACGCTCCTTCAAACGTCCCTTACGGCGATGCGCGCCGCCTGCTCATCCTCGCAGACTCCGGCATCAACGTCCGTTCCAAGACGCTTCAGCCGCCGAATTGAGAGAAGTGATAGGTGATGGGTGATAGGTGATAGGAAAAAACTGTTGTTTTCTTATCACCTATCACCCATCACCCATCACTTCTTTCTTGAGTAAATATAGAACATGATGATAACGACGAGCAGGAAGATTATTTCCAGGAGCGCGAAGTAGCCAAAGTCGAAGACTCCCGCTTCGTCGCGCGCCTCGCGGTAGGCGACAAAGGTGACGAGGGCGAGCGCGGTTGTGAGCCAGATGGCCTGTCGTTTAGCGTCCCACATGAGCTTATCGCTGGCGGCAAAGAAAAAGAAGGCGATGACGAGCCACGCGCATCACACGAAACGACACTAACTGGCTTGTCTTCGTTTCGTGTTTCTTCGTGTTACTTCGTGGTTTCAGTTCTTCCACACTTCTTATCTGTTATCCGTTGTTTTTCTTCGAGAGCGTTTCAGTGCCTTCCATCTCAGCCCTGATTATGACACACTTATTCGGACACAGGCACACGCGCTCCCTATAGCTCATCACTTGAAAGAGGGTTTTGTTCAAATGTATTGCCCACAGTGCGGACAGCAGCAGTCTTCGAGCGAGATGCGCTTTTGTTCGCGTTGCGGCTTCCCGCTCGGCGGCGTGACGGAATTGCTCGCCAGCGGCGGCGTGCTCCGGTCTGTGGGCGGCGAAGAGTTGCGAGAGCAGGCGCTTTCCCCGCGACGCAGAGGCGTCAAGCAAGGTGTGGTGATGATGTTGATCGGGACGGTGGTCGTGCCGGTTCTGGGAATATTAAACTCTTATCAAGATCAGACAACCCTGCTTGAAGTTCTCGTTGCGGTCTCCGCCGTTATCTTTTTCGCGGGCGGTTTGATGCGGATTCTCTACGCGCTGCTCTTCGAATCAACAACGCCGGGCCTGAAGCTCGACGCCGCTGCTGACGTTCCTGCGGTCGCGCCCGCTCAACTCGATGCGAGAGCGCGTGTCTCCGCGCTGCCTCCGGCGCAGAGCATCCCCGTTCCTAACTTCACACCTCGACGCATGAACACCGCCGAACTGAGACAGCCTCCGAGCGTCACGGAGAACACGACCAGATTGCTTGACGAAGACAAAGCTGCGCGGAACGAATAAAGGATCAGCCGCCAATACCTTGTAGGAAGCTCGCGCACATTTTTAGCGGCCCTCCTGGAAGTTTTAGCAACTCGGTTAGTATTTTTAGCAAACCTCCTACTATTTCTAGCAACCCCCCTAATATATTGGGGAAGCTTCCCCGAATTTATAACACCTCTCCTAGAAATTTTAGGGGACTTCCTAATCATTTGGGAAAGGCGCTACTATTTCTAACTTCCTTCCTACAATTTGTAGGAGACTTCCTGCTATTTTTAGCGCGCTTCCTCTCAATCCTGTGCCTCTGTAGCTTCGTCTCACCATGGCTCGCTCATGTTTCATAATGAAACTTAGACGCCGCATCTTCGATTCACTGTGAAACACGTCGCAATCTTCAAACATCAGCAGTAGATTGCGCAATTCTTCTATTTGCGCGCTATTCAGCCCGGCACGCCTGCGGGCACAAGGATTGCACCTGCTCGATACGCATTCCGATAATTTCGTGGCGAGGGACGCCGGTTTTCATTTCGCGTAGCGGCCAACGACAGCGGATTACCGACGGATTGCCGACGATTCAGTGAACGCCTCAAACGCCTCACTCAATCGGTTTGATACTTGGTTTCATCGGACGGTCACCTTTCTTCAATCCTAACCGTTCGGGCGTAACCCATCTACACCAGTTAAGAACACAGGGTAACAAGACAGGATAAACGAGCTTCGTGCTCGGGCGCACCCGTCCGCCAATTTGACGGTCGAGGAGCGACGAAGGCTTTCGTCACCCGTGTGCTCACGACTGGATTTTCACCAAACTCTTAACCTTGAAAGGAATCGAATAAATGAATACCCTAATCACCCCCAAGGCCAGACGCCGCAGTTTCAGCGTACTGCGGCTGGTCGCTTTAGTTATTTCAACTTTAATCATCGGCGGCTCTGCCTTCGCGCAGACAGCCCCCATCCTGACGCTGAACAGTCCCGTCAGTCTCTTCGACTTTGGCAGGATCAACACCGGGACGCTCTCTCCGACGACGGTCATCACGGTGTCGAACAGCGGCACGGCTCTTCTGAACATCTCGAACGTCTCCTTGACGGGCGCTAATCCCGGCGACTATCAACTGGTCTCTACCACCTGCGTCGGAGTTTCGCTCTCGTCCAAGACGACCTGCACCGCGACGGTCAGGTTCGCCCCGGTGGCTGTCGGAACTCGCACTGCCAGACTCGCTCTGACCGACAACGCGGCGGGAAGCCCGCACCTTGTTCCACTAACGGGCGTCGGACTCAACCCCTCGATTCCGAACCGGCAGGTTGGGCCAATTGACCCCCGGCACGGCTTCCCGATGTGGTATCAGGACGATCAGGGTCTCCGCCTTGCCCTGTGTCTGGACACGAACGGCCTCTGTCTGGCGGAGATACCGAACCCGACCCTTCCGCCGTCCGTTACGGACACGCTCATCAACTTCCCCGGCGAAGCTTTCTGGTGGTCAGCCGAGGCTGAGATCAACCGTAACATCGGCGGTCGCGTTCGTCTGGTACTCGCTAAGGAGGCAGCATTCACAACCGAAGACGCGACGATTGGTAATCAGATCAGCTTCTCCCGCATCCGTATCCGCATTGACGAACTGACTCCCGGCGCGAGCTACACGATCACACATCCGTATGGCTCTATCACACTAACCGCCGATGGCGATGGCGATCTCGCCTTCGATGGCACGCTAGAGGCTAGCGGCCCCGGCTCCGGCGGCGGTGGCGGTCCTGATGGTGAAATTGACACGACCGAGGACATCGGCATCGGCCCCAGCGACTTCAGGGCAGCGCTGAACGGCAGGTTCAGCACCTACCTTCGCTGGGATCCGGCAGTCGCCCCGGCGGCACCCACCGGTTACATCGGTAATCCTAATGTCACTCACACTGTAATTGGCAGCCCCCTCAACACGAACTACTTCCGTGTTGTGGGCCCGAACGTTGGTGGCCCCGGCATCAACTCCATCGAGACCAACCTCTTCTCCGTGCAGGGTAAGCTGGCACCACAGACGCGTTTCATCAAGGGTGATCTAAGCACGTCTGACGAGGCCGAGCCTTTTGAGGGTGGCGAAGTGATTGCTGAGCCGTAGCCGTAAGGTGAAGGAGGCCGTAGGGTCGGATGCAAGTCCGCGCTTTCCACGCGCGTGGCGAGCCGGGACGAGTGACGCCCCTACGGTCACCACTTCAGCATCACGTTCAAAGTTATACTAAGTTGCAGTTAAAAGAGAGGAAGAAGATAAACCACGAATTAACACTAAACCTCACGAAAGATTCTTTCTTCGTGCTGCTTCGTGTGATTTAGTGGTTTCTCTTCCTTCCTCTCTTTTAACTGCAATCCGGTATTAAAAGGATACGTGATGATGCCGTTTCCTCTTACACAGAGTTCAGATTTTCTCATTGTCTTTTATGTTTTGTGTGAGTTAATGCAGCTTACGCAATCGTTCAGCCGCCGCAAGCAGTGTTTCGTCGCGCTTGCAGAAACAGAAGCGCACCTGCTGCGCGCCTAATTCCGGGCGGCTGTAGAAGGATGAGCCGGGCACGCAGGCCACGCCGACCTCGCGTATCAGGTGGCGCGTGAATTCCACGTCTGACTTGAATGCAAAATTGCTGATGTCAGTCATGATGTAGTAAGCGCCGTCGGGACGAAAGGTGCGAAAGCCTGCTTCTTCGAGTACAGGCAGAAGCAAATCGCGCCGCGCCATGTAATCCGCCTGCAACTTGTCGTAATACTCTTTCGGTAAAGCGAGAGCATAAGCTCCTGCGGCTTGCAGCGGGGCGGCTGCCCCGACCGTCAGAAAGTCGTGAACCTTGCGGATGGCGTTCGTTATCTCAGGCGGCGCGATGCAGTAGCCGACGCGCCAACCCGTGACCGAATAGGTCTTCGACATAGAGTTGACGATGACGGTTCTCTCCCTCATCCCTTCAAGCTGCGCCATCGAGATATGCTCAACTGTCGCGCCCTCGCGCGGGTAAAGAATGTGCTCGTAGATTTCGTCTGTGAAGCAGAGCGCGTCGTGTTCCCGGCAGAGCGCGGCGATGTATTCCAGTTCCTCGCGCGTGAAGACTTTGCCGGTCGGGTTGTTCGGATTGCAGATGATGATGGCTTTCGTCTTCTCGTTGAAAGTCGCGCGTAGTTCGTCTCTGTCAAAACTCCAATCGGGCGCGCGAAGCGGAACGTAGCGCGGGCGCGCATCTGAGAGAATCGCATCCGGGCCATAGTTTTCATAAAAAGGCTCGAAGACGATCACTTCGTCTCCGGGGTCAACGGTCGCCATCATCGTGGCGATCATGCCTTCGGTCGAGCCGCACGTCACCGTCAATTCCGTTTCGGGATTAATCTCCAGCCCCAGATACCAAAGGGTTTTGCGTGCAATCGCCTCGCGGAAATCCCTCGCGCCCCACGTAATCGCGTACTGATTCACGTCATCGGCAATAGCCTGCATCGCCCGCGTCTTGATGTCTTCGGGGGCAGGAAAGTCTGGAAAACCCTGTGAAAGGTTAACGGCTCCATGTTTGAGGGCTTCGCGCGTCATCTCGCGGATAACGGATTCTGTGAAACGGCTCGCTTTTTGGGAGACGTGGCGGTGCAGAGTGGGCGCTGGCGATGTGGTCATATTTTCCGGCTCTTTCGTGAAATCTCTTAGGAAATCTGGCGGTAAACGCGGTATGATGCTCTCATAGAGGGCGCGGGCGTGGCAACCGCTGCCGCTATGAGAGCATCTCTTTTCCTCGCCCGGTTCGCGCGTGTCGTGCCGGTCTTGCGTTTCAGGCCATTCTTCTTAAATTCATTCTCCTCGTGATGAGGTGCTGGAATTAAGGCTACTGCGGTTTCAGGTCTTTCAACGGAGAACAACCGCAAAGAGGATGCTTTGGCAGAAGGGGTTTAATGGAATAAGGATGATTAGTAGCGTGAAGAAAAAGTTAGCAGCAGTTTCGCTCGGCCTGGTTGTTTGCGTCGCCATTTTTGCGGCGCTCAAAGTCGGGGCGCAGCAGCAGGAAGACACGCCAAAGCCTGCGCCCGCTTTGAAGAGCGTGCGAGGCATCGAGAACGCCGCCGCTCTGGACAAGTTCTTCAACAAGCTGGCGACCGTCAAGCGACGAATCGAGCCTGTGCGCGTGATGCACTTCGGCGATTCGCACACCGCCGCAGACATCCTGACAGCACAGATACGCAACCAGTTTCAGCGCGACTTCGGCGATGGCGGCGCGGGCTACATGGTTCCGCGCAATCCCATGAGCACGCCCAGGCGCGGAGTCGTGAGCGGCGCAACCTCCGGCTGGGTTGTTGACGGCATCGGTGGACGCGTCGAAGACCGGGGCATTTACGGCCTTGCGGGAATCGGTCTCAGCACGACTCAAGTTGACGAGCGCGCGTGGCTCGAAACCAACTGCAATCACTTTGAAGTTTATTACCTGCGCCAACCCGGCGGTGGCACAATCGACATCCTGATTGACGGTCAGACCGTGCTTGAGCAACCCATCTCGCTCGCCTCTGATGCGCCTTTGCCTGATTACTACACTTTTGACACGCCAGCCGACCGGACGCACCGCATAGAGATTCGCACCACAACTCCCGGCAAGGCGCGAATCCTCGGCATCGTCACCGAGCACATCGCTCCCGGCGTCTCTTACGACGTGCTGGGCATCAACGGCGCACGAGCCAAACGCCTCGTCAGTTGGAACGATACGGCCTTTGTGGACAACATCGTCCAGCGCAAGCCCGATTTGATTATCGTCGCCTACGGGACAAACGAAGTGACGGACGACGATTGGACGATTGAATCCTACCAGCGCATGTTCGCCAACATCCTGCGCCTCTTCCGCCGCGCCGCGCCGCAAGCCTCGATTCTCGTCTATGGGCCACCGGATCGCGGGGACGTGGCGCGCGCAGGCAGCAAGATGCCCGCGATGATCGCCGCGCAACGACGCGCTGCATTGGAGGTTGGCGCAGCCTTCTGGGATTCCTACGGCGCGATGGGCGGCGGCGGCTCGATGGATGTGTGGGCTTCGATGGGATTAGGACAGGGCGACCGCGTTCACCTGAGCAAAGACGGCTATATCAGAATGGGCTCGATGTTCTACGAGGACATCAGCGCAGCCTACAAAAAATACCTGACACGCGCGCCGCGCACTACGACGCCACCGCGCAGAACGAGACAATAAAAGCAGGGCATGAAAAATTGAAGGCGAGAGAGTGAAATAAGTGAGTTAATTCACTCTCTCGCCTTGATTTTCCGTCTAAGGCTTCGTATATTCACGCCGGTGCTGGAATCCGCGCTATCAGCGTTAGCCCCGACTGTTTCTAAAGGCGCGAGAGAAGCTCTTTCCGGGGCGTTCAGCATCCCAGGACAAAAGCGATTTTGTTTTCCCGCAAAAGTCACCCGACGGGCTAATTGTGAGGGCCGAGTTTAGTGACGTTTGCGTTCCGCATTCAGGATACACCTTCCGGCCTGCGGTTTTGTGTGGCTAGCCACATTCCCACGACGTTGATGCACGGGTTACAAAAGCGAGCAATCTTCGGCGAGAATGAGGAAGTCTGGGGACGTGTGTGAAAAATCGGTGTCGGGCGAGTTGTCCCGGTCAGGATTGATGGAGTAAACCTCGTATGTTTTATAGCGGCAAGTACATGGTCTTTCTGGCCATAGTCTTTTTTGCCTACTGGCTGTTCCTTTCGTGGCGAAGCATCCCGGCAGTCATCCGCGTCACTTTCATTCTCGGCGTCAGCTATTATTTCTACGCGCTGCTGAACTGGAAATTTCTCGCGCTCGTCTTCCTGATGTCAACGGTGGATTTTCTGACCGCCCGCGCTATCGGGATGAGTCAGAACGCGCGTCGCCGTAAACAACTTCTGGGCCTCAGCCTCCTGACGGACATCGGCACGCTCGCCGCCTTCAAGTATTTCAATTTCTTCAGCGAGCCGCTCTCCAATCTTTTCGGCAAATTCGGCTGGCAGGTTTCGCCCGCCGTGCTTCATCTGGTCTGGCCGGTCGGATTATCGTTTCTCGCGTTTCGCTCGTTGAGCTACGTGATTGACACGTACCGCAGCACCAAGGAGAAGCCCGCGCGCGTCGAAACGAAATATCTGGATTACCTGGCGTTCGTTTCCTTCTTCCCGACGATTGAAACCGGGCCGCTCGTTCGCGCTCATCAATTTCTGCCGCAACTCCGGCAGCAGCCGACTTTGACGAGCGAGGAGGGAACGCACGCGATCTTTTCGATTATGATTGGCGTGGTCAAAATCGCCGTCGCCAACTTCATCGGACAGAATCTCGTCAACCGTGTCTTCGATCAGCCGCAGCTTTATTCTTCAACCGAATCACTCGGCGCCATCTACGGCTACGCGCTCCAAATCTATCTCAACTTCTCCGGCTACATTGACATCGCGCTCTCGTCCGCCCTGCTTTTGGGTTTCCGCCTGCCCGTTAATTTCAATTCGCCGTATCGCGCGAAAAACATCCCGGACTTCTGGCGGCGCTGGCACATTACGCTGTCAGAGTGGCTGAGAGATTACGTCTTCTCTTCGCTGCCGGGCTCGCCCAGAAAGACTATTCATCTCTACTGGAAAGCCGTCGTGACCATGCTCATCGGCGGCATCTGGCACGGAGCGGGCTGGACTTTTCTGATCTGGGGCGCGCTGCACGGGCTTGGCGTGGCGTTCAATCAATGGTGGGATCAACGCCGCCGGAAACTGAAGAGGAAGCCGAGTCAGCAATGGTGGGTCAAGGCTCTGTGCGTCTTCGTCACTTTCCACTTCGTTTGTCTGGCGTGGGTCTTCTTCCGCGCGGAGAGCGTTGGAAACGCATGGGAAGTGCTGGCGCGTCTGGGTGCGCTTAACTTCGAGGCGACGAATCTGCTGACGCCCGTTTTCAGTATTCCCTTGGGCGCAGGGTCGCTTCCGGTCTCCGTGCTCTTGGTGCTTGTCTTGAGCTATCTCGCGCACTGGTTCCCGAAGAACGCGCTCGACAAAGTTGAGGGTGGATGGCGCTGGCTGCCTTCGCCCGCGCAGGCTGCGATGATTCTCTCGATCGCCTTCGGCCTCTACTATGTTTCGGGCACTGAAGTGCAGTTCATCTACGGCAATTTCTGATTGTTCGGGTTTTTGAGGTTTCAGGGAAGTTATGAACATGGCTTGTAAAGTTTGCGGGGCAGAACTCAGAGACGAAGCGAAGTTTTGTCAAAAGTGCGGCGTGCCGCTCTCGCTCCTCACACGCTTCGGCTCGAAGTTCGCCGATTCAAAAACCGAGATGACCGTTGTCGCCGGTCAGGACGACGACGAAGTGCCGACTGTTGACTCGCCCTCGCCCTCACGCTTAGCGCCGACCGTCGAGTCGCTCGCGCCGGTTGTCAAATCACCTGCGCCCGCCGCGCCGATTGCCGCTTCGCCCGTGCTGGAGCAAAAGCGCCCGCGTCACATCCTGTTATCAAAGCCAGCGCAAACCATTCTCTTCGTCTTCATCTTCGCTTCGCTGCCGCTCTTTATTCCAAGCCTCGGCAAAATGCTCGGCATGAAGGATCAGCCGTATGGCGATATGCTGCCAGACCCCCGCGAACTCATCACCTTCAAGAGCAGCGGTTCATCCGACAGCAGCATTCCCGGCGGCGGCCCTGCGACCGTCGAGGAAACCTACTCCGCTACGGGAACAGATGCGCCCGTCATCGTCGGCAGCGAGCATCCGATTGAAGACCCGGCTAAAGCTCTCGACGCCTTCTACTCCTCGCTCGCTCGCACGGATGCCAAGCAAGCTGGCGCGATTACTCGCGTTACGCATTACGGCGATTCGCCGATTACCAACGACGGCATCACCAGCACTGTTCGCCGCCTCTTACAGACGCGCTTCGGCGATGCCGGTCACGGCTTCATCCTGATGGATAGACCCTGGGCCTGGTACAACCACGAGGCCATCACGTTCACGTCCGGCGGCGGCTGGGACGATAATCCGATGGGGCCTGGGAGCAACACGGGCGAGTTCGGTTTGGGCGGCGTCAGTTTCCACGCGAGCGGCCCCGGCAAGTATGCGCGCTTTGCCCCGGCGAGCACGGGCGAGACGGGCAAGAACTTTTCGCGCATGGAAGTTTATTACATGCAGGAACCGGGCGGAGGCCAGTTCAACGTCAGCGTCAATGGCGAGACGGGGCGCACCATCTCGACCGGCGGCGATGCCCCGACTTCGGCTTTCCACGAAATCAGAGCGCCGCAAAGTGGGGCGAACACTTTCGAGGTCAAATCCGCAGGCGGCAGCGTAGAGCTTTTCGGCGCGGTGCTTGAGAACGACGGCCCCGGCGTGGTCTACGACAGTCTCGGCGTCAACGGAGCTTACGCCGGATTGCTCGTCTCAGCGATGAACGAAGCCCATTGGGCAGAGCAACTGCGTCATCGCAATCCGAGTTTGGTCGTCATCAACTACGGCACGAACGAGAGCCAATACGCTTCGGCAGACCAGATGCAGCGTTACGAAAAAGATTTGCGTGAAGTTATCCGCCGCGTGCGCGTGGCGCTGCCGACAGTTTCCATTCTGGTCGTCTCGCCGATGGACAGAGGCAAGCGTGCTCCCGGCGGCAAGATCATCACGATGCCTTCCATCCCGATGATCGTGGAGATGCAGCGGCGCGTCGCGCTCGAAGAAAATTGCGCCTTCTTCAATACCTTTCAGGCGATGGGCGGCGACGGCACGATGGCCAAGTGGGCTGCGGGCAAAGGCAAGAATCATCTCGTCGGAGGCGACTTGACGCACCCGACCGCCGAAGGCGCAGAGATCGTCGGCAGCCTCATCTACGAAGCCATCAACGACGGCTACACGAAATACAAAGCCCGCGCCGGAAATCAACTCGTCGCGCAAGGCAAATAACAGCAGTGATAGGTGATGGGTGATAGGTGATAAGTTTTTGCTTTCTCCTATCACCCCTCACTTATCACCTATCACTTATCCGAGGAGAAAAACAGATGGCATTGCCGCAAGGTGTGACGGATTATTTGAACGAGAACGCTTCTAACAACGGCGGGGCGCAGCCCGCAGCCGGTGACGATCTTTTCAAGGCGGGCGTGCTGGATAGCTTCGCGCTCGTTGATTTCATCGGCGTGCTCGAAGCCGAGACAGGCATCAGCGTCCCTGACGCTGACGTGAAACCCGCCAACTTCCAGACTCTCGAAGCCATTGAACGCTACGTCGAATCGCGCAAAGGTTAAAACCAAGCAGTGACAGCCTACATCACAGGTTCGGGCATGTACGTGCCCGAACAATCAATCGCTAACGAAGAGCTTGCCGAAAGGCTCGGCCTCGAAGCCGAGCAGATTTTCAAGTCTTCCGGCATTCGTCGCCGCCGCTGGGCTGCCGAAGGCACGACGACCAGTTCGCTCGCCGCGAACGCGCTCACGCTCGCACTTGAAGACGCCGGGTTGAAGACGGAAGACGTTGACTACCTGCTCTTCGGCACGATGACGCCCGACCGCTTCATTCCGGGCAGCTCACCTGCCGTTCAGAAAGCTCTATCCTTACGCGAGATTCCATGTCTGGACATCCGTGCCACCTGCTGCAACGCGCTTTACGCTCTGCAAGTCGCCCGCGCGCTCGTCGCTTCGGGCACAGCACGTCACGTCGCCATCTGTCTGGCCGAAATTCAGTCGGCCTTCCTTGACCTCTCGCCTGCGGCGGGCACGACCTCCATGCTTTTTGGCGACGGAGCCAGCGCGCTTATCGTCTCTGGTGAAAAGACGGATGGCGCGCTCGAAATCCTGGACATTCATCTTGCGACCGACGGGACATACATTGATGATCTCGGCCTTCGTTGTCCCGGCACGGAGTTCGGCACAACGCGCTCGCATGGAACTAGCGAGCATGGCGAAGATTATGCGGCGCGGATGGTCGGGCAATCTGTGATTTTGCAGGCGTCGCGCAAGATCGTCGCCGCGTGCCAGACAGTTTTGCAACGCAATAATCTTCAAGCAACAGACGTGCGCTGGATGGTTCCGCATCAGGCGAACGCGAATCTGTTGGCGCAGGTTGCGCGTGGGCTTCGCTTTCCGACAGATCAGGGCGGCGTCATCTCGGTGCTGGAAGAATACGGCAACACGTCTTCGGCTTCGATGGGAATTGCGCTCGACACGCTCCGTCGTTCGGGACGCATTCAAGCAGGCGAGCGCCTTTTGCTTCCGGCCTTCGGCGCGGGCTTCACCTGGGGCGCGGGGCTTTGCGTTGCGTGAACTGGACGGATTAAAATTTCTGCAATGAGCGAAACCAGCAAATGTCCGATGGGCAAGCACCCCTGGCTGGCGACGATGTTAGTCGTCGCTTTCTTCCTGGCCTTCATCGCAAAGACGCTCGGCTGGTTGTATTGAGAGCGACTAAGAGAATTCACCACAAAGGCACAAAGACAGTAAGGAAATACAGAAGTGATGAGTGATGAGTTAAAACCTCTTTCTTTTACTCATCACTCATTACTCATCACCCATCACTTCTTTTGTGCCTTTGTGGTGAATTCTGTTGGTTAATCAAGTGCCGGGCAAAGACCTTTGATGTTCATCCAGATGCGAGCGGTCGGCCAGTATGTGTAGCAAAGGGCCTTGAGTCGTGAACTCGACCACGCTGACCGAACTCACAGGGCAAACCAGACGATAACGGAAACGCCCGACATCAATTCCCAATAGGCTGCACAGGATAATCCTGATCGTCGCTTTGTGCGAAACGACTAGAACATTTCCTGTCGTGAAGCGCCGCCTGATTTCTTCGATCACGCGCAAGCCCCGCCGGGCAATCATCACTGCCAGTTCGCCCTCAGTCGGCGGATACCATGCCGGGTCAGCCAGCCAGCGAATGTAATCATCATGGAATTGCTGGTTGACCGCCTCTTTCGTCAATCCTTCCCACTGGCCATAGCCAATCTCTTTCAAGCCGTCACGCGCCTGCATCTCCATTACCAGAGCATCACAGAGAGGCTGTGCGGTGGCGACTGTTCGCCGCAGGGGGCTTGCGTAGATAGCTTGCCAGGATTTTGAGCGATGGGCAGTAGCGAAAGCTGAGCCATCGCCAAGCCATCCTCCGTCAACTCCGGGTCAGAACCTGAGCCACAGAAGACATCTTCGCGGCTCAATATCGTCTGCCCGTGCCGTAGAAAGTAGAGCATCAGGCTCATCTGAGCGCACCCTCCAACCGGCTCGGTTTCGAGGAGACCGCGCGGGCATTATCTGAGATTGGCGAGACTCAGCTTGTAACGCGAGGAATCATTTCAGGAGTCATGCTATCGAGCCGCCTGCCAATAATTTGCCGGGAGCTTTTGTCTGCTGAACGGCGGTAATCGCGCTTTGATAGATAGCCCCCATCTCCTCTTGATTGGCGATGTGGACATTCAAGTCTTGCAGGATTCCGTTGTTCAGCCTGTAAACCCACCCATGCACAGTTAAGTCCTGCCCGTTCTCCCAAGCGTTCTGCACAATCGTCGTCTGGCAAACGTTGATGACCTGTTCGATGATATTCAGCTCACACAGTTTATCCACGCGGTCTGATTCGTCGGCGATCCCGGCCAGCAAAGCCTCGTGCTTTTGCCTGACATCCTGAACGTGGCGTAGCCAGTTATCAATCAAACCGAACTTCTGATTTTGCAGGGCTGCTTTCACACCGCCGCAGCCGTAATGCCCGCACACGATGATGTGCTTTACTTTGAGAGCCTCGACCGCATATTGCATCACCGAGAGGCAATTCAGGTCTGTGTGCCCGACGACGTTCGCCACGTTGCGGTGAACAAACATCTCTCCCGGCGAAAGCTCGACGATTTCGTTGGCCGGGACGCGGCTGTCCGAACAACCGATCCACAAATATTCGGGCGATTGCTGCTCGGATAATTTTTGGAAAAACCCCGGCTCGCGGGATTCGATTTTTTCGGCCCACGCTTTATTACGTTCGAGTAGATTGGTTAAGCTTCTCATGTTTTCTTGTACCGTCTTTACTCCGGTTGGGTTGATTGTTCTTCGGCCTGCTTTCGCAGTTGATCTATGACGGAGCGAACAGCGGGCGCTAAGTTTCCTTCGGGCGCAAGCTGCAAATATTTCTCGTAAGCCTCGACAGCTTCTTTGTACTTCTCCATCTTCTCATACATCGCGCCGAGCAGTTGATAGATGACAGGCTCGCTATCCGAGAGTTGATTGATGGCCGTGCGAAACTCTGCCGCCGCCTCTTCGTTTCTTCCTTTCTCTTCGAGCAGAAGAGCCAGGCCTGTATGCGCTTCGGGTTGAAAGCCGCGCGCTTCGCGGATGGCGCGGCGAAATGATGCGATGGCATCGTCCCAGAAAGCCGCATAGCGATAAATGCGTCCTTCCACCGCAGAGGCTTCCGGGTAGACTGGACGGTCGCGGCGCGCTTCGTCAATCTCTCCAAGCGCCTTTTTATAATCATTCAAGTCCAGCAGAATACGCGCCAGTCCGACGTGCGCGGCGGGAAAGGCCGGACGAAGCTCAATCGCGCGGCGATAAAGCTCGGCAGCCGCGTGCCGCGATTCGTCGTCTTTCGCTTTCTCGCGCGCAGTTTCGGCTTGCTGGAAAGTTAGCTCCGCTTCGTCGGTCGTGCGCGTGAGGCGAACTTCCAATTGACCGCGCTGCGCGGGAAGAACGGCGAGCGTCCTCTCCTTAAAGCCGTTTGCGCGCACGCGCAGCGTGTGGCGTCCCGCCGAAACCTTCTCAAGCTGGAGCTTACCGTCAGCATTCGTCACGCCGCGTCTCACTTCATCCAGCCAGATGGTAGCGTTTGCTTCCGTGCTAACGGTGAGCGATCTGGTTGAAGCGGAAGCAGCAGGTTTCCTTCCAGTTCTCTGGGCAACTGCATTCGTCGCGCTGAATGAGACGAAGATGAAAAGCATCGTCAGCGTGATGGCAGAGAGAGGGCGATTAAAAGAGAACTTCATGCTTCTTGAGTCCGCATTTATCAATATTCTGATGCCGGGTTGCAATAAAAAGTGAGGGGGAAACGAACCACGAAGTCACACGAAGAGACACGAAAATGTTATGGCTGTTTTCTTCGTGTTGCTTCGTGTAACTTCGTGGTTCGTTTTTTCCTTCTTTTAGTCTGCACCTCGGTATTCTTACTCTCCATGTTCGCTGCCCGTAAAGCGGCGCTGAATCACGGTCTCGTCAACGGGCTGCGCGGGGGAAGCCTCCGATCCTCCGGCGTCCGATGAGCGATGAATCGCGCGCGTGCCGACTTCCGGGCGAAACTCTCCGTTGTCATCGTAAAGCCGCTCGTACTGGAGCGTGTTGCGAACGACCCCCTGCACGTAGCCTCGCGTCTCCTTGAAGGGAATCGCTTCGGCAAACTCGTCAATTTCAAGCGGCAGCGTGGCACGCCATTGCGGGACACGACCGGGGCCTGCATTGTAAGCGACGGCGACATATTCGATGCGCCCGAACTTGTCGAACTGGTCGCGCATGTAGCCCGTGCCGAGTTGAATATTGACGCGCGGCTCAAAGAGCGTCTCAACTGTGATGCTGCGATCCACGCCGTACTTCCTGGCCATCGCCGCGCCTGTCGGGATGAGCAGTTGCATCAGTCCGTAGGCTTTCGCAGGCGAAGCGGCGCGCGGGTCAAAGACCGACTCCTGACGGATAAGCCCGGCGACCTGATGCGGGTCGAGCCGCCTACCTCTGGCTTCCTGCGTGATGATGTCCCAGTAAGCGAGCGGGTAAAACACATCCCACTGTTCCTTCGTCATCTCTTCCGGTTTCATCTGCGCGTAGTCCGGGAAACTCTTTCGCAGTGTGTTGATGGCGCGAACATTTTCATTGCGCGTGCGATAGATGCGCGCCAAAGCCAGGTTGATACGCGGGCTGGATGAAGCCGTCTCGATGGCGCGGTTAAGCTCTTCGAGCGCGAAATCGTCTATGCCGATGTTCGATAGCTGGTCTGCTTTGACGACGCGCTCGTTCTCATCTTGCCCGGCGGTTTCTTCGGCGACGGTGACGGTCTTCAGGTTGGCGACGGCGCGTCCCACCACCGAATCGCGTGCGAAGTTGGTCGAGGGCGCGTTGCCCGCATTCTTCATCGAAGTGAGCCGCTGCTCGGAGAGATAGCCGTACCAGTTGGCGTTGTAGCGGGCGAGCATCGCTTCGTAGAGCGCGCGTGCTTCCGCAAATTTCCCTGCGCGCTCGCTGTCACGCGCCGCCCAGTATCCTGCGCGCCCGCGATTGTCCGTATTCCTGTCTGCGTAGAGCGCCAGGTGTTCTGTCAGAAGCCGCGAAGACTCCTGATAATTCTTCGCTTCGTGCGAAGCCCAGGCAATCTCAAACTGCGCCTGCGCTACTTCAACCGCGTTCGGGAAAGCGTTGACCGCCGAACGGAAAAAGTAGGAAGCGTCAGCCGCGTTCTTGGCGTCGCGCGCAATCTCGCCTGCGCGCACCATCGCGCGCGGCGCGAACGGACTGTTGGGAAAGGCGCGGCGCAACTCTTCAATCGTGCTGCGTGCCATGTCCCACTGTCGCCCGCCCGCATAAGCCTGCGTGAGATAGAAGAGAGCTTCGGCGCGCAATTCATTCGCTGACGAAGGAATGCTGTTGAGCGCTGCTGCCGCATCCGCCGTGCGCTTGCTGTTTGTGGCAGCGATGCCGCGCCGCAATTGAGCTTCGGGTCTGGCCGTCGCGGGAAAGCGTGTGAAGCTTTCCGCATAGGCCGTCGCCGCATCATTGTACCGCTTCGCGGCGTAGAGACGATCTGCGCGAGCTAGCGCTTCTTCAGCGGTTGCCGGAGAAGTGGTCGAATTGAGCTTCGCGATCAAGGCTTCGGCTTCAACGCTCTGACTTTCGGTCGGCGCGTAGAAATAGATGCGACGGTACGCGGCGAGCGCGCGCGTTGTGTCTCCCGCCTGCTCGTAGGCTTTACCGATCAAGATGAGAGCGGCAGCATCATTCTTCTCGCCAAGGTCTTTGAGGATGGTAGGCACAGCCGCGCCCTGATTATCCTGAAGCAGCATTTCGGCATCGCGGCGCAGGGCGTGTCCCGCTTGCAGCGACGAGGGATAATCGCGAGCGATTCTTTCATAATCGGCGCGAGCTTCCGTGCGGCGACCGAGTTGTTCAAGGGCGCGTGCGCGCAGCAGCAGCGCGTAGTCGCCGAGCGCTGTGCGGTCGCGGATAACGCTTGAATCGAGCAGGGAGGTTCCGCCCGCGAAATCGCCCATCTTGATTTTGATTCGCGCGCGCAGGATGCGAGCCAGCCCGGCGGCCTTCGTGTTGGGAAAATCCGTCTCGATGCGCGCAACGGCGTCTTCCGCAGGCAGCGCCCCGCCGCGCGTCATATTGCGTAGCTGTTCGAGTGCCTTCACTTCGCCGGGAATCTGGCGTTGCTGGCGTGTGCTGCAACTCGCGCTCATAAACGGCGCGAGCGATGCTCCGATGACGACGACCAAACCGACGATAATCAGTGTCAACCGGTGCTTACGAAAATTGATAGCCAAGACGTTTAATTTCCCCTTATCAAAATCAAGACAAAAATTATGGGAGCATTTGCCGAACGGCGTTTAGATGCAAAAAGGTGATAGGTGATGGGTGATAGGTGATAAGAGAAAACAGGTTCTTTCTTATCACCTATCACCCATCACCTATCACCCATCACAGCTTTTTACGCCGTTGCGCCCGGATAATCGCTGCCGAGCTTTGAGGCATCGCCTTCGGCGAGCGTGTTGACGAGTTCCTGATGAAAGTAGTCGTAGCGCGCGGCGACAGGCGGCGCAACCCGCTTGTCGTACATCTGGCGCGAGCGGTCTATGTCTTCGCGCAGGCGCTCGTAGAGGTCTCCTTCGAGGCGACCGTCTCTGACCTTCTGCTCGTTGTAGAGTTTGATCTCGGAGACAAGGAGGCGTGCGAAGCGGCGCGCGTCATTGTGCAGCCTGCGCTCGTCTTCGCTGACTTCGATGGGTAAGTCGGCGGCATCGGCGCTACGCCAGCTTCGCCCACCAGCGGGCGGAGCGGCAGTCTGTTGACCGGATTCGGAGATTGATGGTTGCGGTTGCTCAACTTCGGTTGCGCTCTGTTCAAGCAAAGCTGGCGGCTGAGTCTCCTCTTCGTTCGCGATTTGCGGAGCTTCCATCACGAGCGTTTCTTCGCCGACGTCTTCGACGGGTGCTGGAGCGTAAGACGGTTGTGCGTAGTCAGCGCTTTCTGCCTCTTCTGCGACCGGCGCTCCCGCCACCATCGTCGGTGTTTCTTCGGTCTCGCCCTCCCATGCCTGCTCTTGCGGTGGCGCGATGGCCTGTGGCTGTTCGGCTACTTTCTCTTCCGGCTGCGGCGTCGTCGTTTCTTCAACTGCGGGTTCGACTGGCGATGGTTGTGGCTGAGCTACAGCGGCGGCGGGGCGCGCGCCGACCAGCAACTCGACGGCCATCCCTCCGACGCGCACCAGCGTTTCGAGAGCTTCCAGATTGATGGCGTCCGAATCGAGCGCGGCGGAATCGGCATAGAGCACGGCGGCGGCCTTGCCGCGTGCGATGAGCGGGATGGCGACCATGCGTTGCGGCGGGTCTGAGCCGAGACGATTGAGCAGCAGGTAGTCCTCGGCGTTTCCGCCGGGCGAGCCGCTCCACGTCTGGCGCGAACGGACGACATCGCTCAGGGGCGTGTCAGCCGTGAGCGGCAGCACAACCTCGCGAATGGCATCGTCGCCGACAGTGCCTTCAAGCCCGCGAGCGCGCCACCCTATAGCCTGCTCGTTTTTCACCACGAAGAAGGCAATGCGCGGCGCAAACGAAGCCGCGCGATTGACGAGTGTGCTGAGGATTTCGGCTTGCGAATGCTGCTCGCTGATGTCTTCAATCCCGGCCTTGAGAATCGCCATGTCGCTCGAAGCCTTGGTGCGCGTGGATTCAGCCGCCGCGTCTTCCAGCCCGCGTTCGTGCGCGGCGCGCATGTGCTCGGAGATCGAAGCGGCAACCGACGTGTCTGTCTCGGCTTCGCCGCGTGAGCGTTCCAGAATGCGCGTGAAGGCTTCGTTGACCTGGCTCTGAAGCCGCGTAATCTCTTCCTGCAATCCGCTCAGGCGCGAGTTGAGATATTCGTCAAATTCGGCGCGCAAGCTCTTTTCCAGTTCTCCGCTGACCACCTGTTTCGCCCTCCGTTTCGGCTGCGTCGCTTCCCCTTTGAATTGTCCGGCAAGCCCCTGGAAGCGACCATTGTGATTTGAGTTGATTCGCTAAGGATTTAGAAGACGCCGAAGAGAGCGCGCACTTCCGTTCTCGGATTATGGACGGGCATGAGGAGGGGTGTCAAGAAAGGCTTTCGCCGAGCGAGCGTAAGTGGTTTGACACCAGTCGGGACGCAGAGTAAATTTTTGATTTTAGATTTTTGATTTGCGATTGGATAAGGACAAAATCTAACGATTTCAAAGTTCTAATTGTAAATTTCTTATCCTCTTCCAATCAAAAATCGCAAATCAAAAATCAAAAATTCCTGATGCCTGCCAATATTCTCATCGTTGACGACTACGCTGACAACAGGGAGTTGTTGCGCCTGATGCTGGAAGCCGCCGGTCATCGTGTTAGCGAGGCGGAGGACGGTCGCATCGGGCTGGAGATGGCTCAGGCAGAACTGCCCGATCTCATCCTCGCCGATCTCTCGATGCCGCAATTGGACGGCTGGGGTTTGCTCAGGGAACTGCGCGCAGATGAGCGCACGCGCCGGATTCCCTGCGTCGCCGTCACGGCTTTCGTTGATCGAGAACGGGCGCGCGATTTCGCGCAAAGCTTCGACGCTTATCTGCCAAAACCTTTTCGCCGGGCGGAACTAATCGAAATGGTCGAACGACTGCTCGCCGAGCGTCCGCACAAGATGGGAAGCGAGCAATAGGTGAAAGCAATTTGACGGGGAAGCAGCAGCAGCACAAACAGACTGATAAGACGGCTGATGATGAGTTGAGCGCAGGCCGCATCCTCGTTGCGTTCGAGAAACTCTTCGGCGGCGGGCGCGGCGTGAGTCGCTTCTCGCGCTCAAACCTGCGTTACACGAATCTGCCCGGCGGCGCTATCCTCGTCGAACAGAATCCGAAGAAGAAAAGCGAGTGGGCAAAACTTGCTAGTCAGGGACATCGCATCGCCTGGGTGATGCGAGATGGCGAGTACCTGGCGCGCATCGTAGACGGCGAAGTCGTGATGCTCTAAAGAAGGAAAAGTAAAAAGGAGACGGAGAACCACATTTGATTAACATTGGTTCGGCATCAAAAGGATGGCCTTCCCAGCCCCGGCAGGGGCGGCAGAGTGTAGCCCCGGGCGTAAGCCCGGGGAATAGCCAGCAATAAATGTTAGAGCCCCGAAGGGGCGACAGAAGCTCAAGACGTGTGACCATCAATCTTGGGCTTCTGTCGCCCCTTCGGGGCTTAATGATTTTGTTGGTGCTGTAACCCCGGGCTTGCGCCCGGGGCTACATTCTTCCGCCCCTGCCGGGGCTATTGCCTTTTACCTTTTTACTTTTGCCTTCTTATTGTCTTGAGTATTGCGCGATGATGCGGTCGCGTATCTGCGTTGGATTGAGGCCGCTCTTCTGTAGATTGTAAGCCATTAAAGCTTCGCCGACGCAGACGGCGCATTGCGAGGCGTGCGTATCCTCAAAGCAGCTATGCAGGCTCTTGTGCCCCATGCTCTGGTCGCAGTGGCAATAGCAGGGAAGCTGGGCAATGGTCTCCGGGATTTCTTTGACTGCCCTGTAAGCATCGCGCGTCGGGCCGAAGAACTGCTCGGGCTGCAAGGTCGGAGCCAGATAGCTCACGCTCTTCGCATCCTGATAAGCGGGGACACGAGCCTGCGAATGTGTGACAGGCTCGCTCGTCGTGCTTGATTGCGAATGAGACGACTGCCTCTCCTTGACGGTTGGAGCGTCCTGCCCGCATGCCGCTGCCAGCGCCGCGATGATTGCTACCAGAATTATTCTCATCTTCATTTGATCTTTATCCTCTCAACTCCTGCATTATATTGAATGCCGTTTATTTTGGCGAAGCATAAATCGCTCATCCCTTCGCTTAGAAGCGATTTCGCATGATTTTTGCCCAGAATTGTAATGACAGGGCTCGCCCCTGCCCGCTTGTTCGGTTAAGAAAATACGGGCAGGGACAAGCCCTGCCCCTACAGTTTAATGCCCGCTCATGGACATCTTATTCGGGCGAATCCGAATGAAGAACTTGTAGGAGACTGGATTCTGGCCGTAAACGGCGTCGAGCGCCGCAGGCTTGGAATAGAACGTGAAGTCGCTTCCGACGGCCAGCGAGAATTTCTCCGTGTTCCAGATGTCGCGCGCCGCGCCGAAGGTGTAAGCCCCGATGCGAAAGATGGCGTGCGGGTCTATGCCGAGAGCTTGCGCCTCATCGTGGCTGAGCAAGTCAACTTTGTCCACCGTCTCAAGACGCGTGTAGACGTAATTCCTGTCAAGAAAATTCAGAGTTGACTCCGCGACGTAGCCGTTCAGAGTCTCCACGTCGTTTGTGTGATTCTCGTCGTTGCGTCCCCAGATCAACGTCGTCGCCACGTTACCGCGCGTGAAGCGTTTGTTGTAACTCACCGAAGCTGTCATTCGACGCACGTCGCCCGGCTTCAAAGCCTCCGGGTTTTTCAGCAAACCGTAGCTCCACTGCATCGCCCAATTCTTGTTCGGCGCAAGCGAGAAACGCACGGCGCGAGAGTTCCACGGGTTGAACTCGAAGTTGTAACGATGCTCATCCGGCTCGCGCCCGTTGAAGAATGAAGCTTCGAGCTTGAGCCAGCGATAGGTGAAGCCCGTAGAGAAGACGCCGAAGGAGATGTGCGACGAATCCTGCAAGTGGTGCGACAAAGGCGCAGAGGGATTCTCCGCCGCAGAGGCGCGGTGCATGAAAACGGTCGGCCCTAAAGACGGCTCGCCCGGAAAACCAACGTAAGTGAACCACTTCGCACGTTCGCCAATCGGCAGGGTGTAAGTGGCCGACAACTCCATGAAGAGATCGTGCGGATGCTGCTTATCAACGAGTGGCCGTCCCTGATAGGTCTCGCCAGTCTGGAAAAGCTGGGGCGAGCCGCCCGGCGAAAAGCTGAACGGCTCAAGACTGAACATGCCGCGCAGTTGCAGCGTGCCACGACCCACGCGGCGAAACGCCATCGGCATGATCCAGTTCTGCGACTCGAATTTCGTAACGCCGCGCGGGCCGCCCTGCGCGTTGACGCCTACTTTCATATCGGCGTGAATAAAGAGCAGCCACTTATCCGTTACCTTGCTCCACATATACATTGGCGTGGTCGAAGGCTGCCACGAAGTGCCAGAACCCATCTGTCCCATCGCCAGCGTATTATGTTCGGTTGCGCCGACGCGAATGTCCATCATTCCATCCGACATCACCATCAACTCGTGCGGGTGGCCTTCAGCCATGACGTGAGTGTCGGGGTTGGGATGAATCATGCCTTTCATGCTTTCCCTCGCCTCCTTGCTCGAAGGCTGCGGCTGATTTCCTGTGCCGCTTGGGTTCATGTTGCCCCTGTCATGCTTATGCGGCGCGGCAGGCTGCGGTGCGCTCACCTCCGGCGGCGTCGAAACCTGCGGCATTGCCGTTTCCACTTTCTCAGGCACGGTGACAGGAGACGACTCAGGCGCAGGCATTGGTGCTGCGGCATCATGCTTATGGACGTTTGCCGGAGCGGGCGCTATTTGTGGCGCGGGCGATTCGGCTGGCGTTGGAGGCGTCGCCGGTTCAGGCGTTTCCGCTGCGTCCGGTTCGGGCGCTTCCGTCGCTTCTGTCTGCCTGGGTCTGACCTGCGTGGATGGCCTTCTCTTCGCCGTTGCCGGTTTTGCTCTCGGCTTTGGTTTCGGTTTCGGCTTGTTCATCCCCGGCATCTTGCTCATGTCGTGCGTTTCATGCTGCGCGAGGGCGGGCGTCGCGCTAGTTATGAGCAGAGCCGCGAGAACGAGCGTGTAGAATTTTGTTTGCGAGATTATTTTTTTCACTACCTTCCCCTCAAAAATCGCTTGCGTGAGCGCGTCAGCCAAAAAGGCTTCGCAGCTTGCGACGCGTGTAGACGGTCAAGTCTGTTTGGAGACGCGCGTGTGCGCTGCCAGTTCCGTGAGAGAACCGGAAACGCTTTTTGAGAGAAACTCTAGATCAGAAAAACGCTCAGGAGGATGTGCCTGTGAGTTGTGAGTCCGGGTGGAGCGTGTTGCGTTGGAGCGAACTGCGCGGTGAAGACCGCCGGGAGCGAACCGGGCGTCGTCGTTTGGACGCTTATTCTGCCCGCGTCGCGCTTCTGCAAAGTCAAACCTCGTGCGCTGGCTGGCGCCTGAGGCGACTCATTCTGGCCGACGCAGTGTGTGCATGTTCCGGCGGGCAAGGTGAGAGCAGCGACGTTGCTCTTGTCGCCGTGAAGCCGAAGAGCAGGCATCTGCCCCGCCTTCATCCCATTCATGGCTTCAACACTATTATTACTACTACGGCGCGAACCCGAATGATGCTCTTCTGCTTGCTCAATCTTCGCGTGGCAACCGGAATGTTCTTCCGCCAGCACAGCCTGTGGCAGATTCTCTCCGGCATGCGGGCAGAGCGCGGCGGCAAACATGCTGCCCCATCCGCTCACAAGAAGCGCAAGCAGGATGATGCCGATAGATGAAACGAATCGCCGCATAAAAATCGAAGCTGTCTGATGTCGCCGAATGGCAAGGGGTAGTTTACCACTTGATTCATCAATGGTGAATTGCTAAGAAGCTAATTGAAAAAGCCCTGAAGGGGCGATGATGTAAGAGCCTGTGGCAACGCCACAGGGAGAGATTCGAGTTTATTGATGAAGCCCTGTAAGGGCGGAATATTTATGCCGCCCTTACAGGGCTTCTCATCAAGATGTGAATTGTGACCCGGCGCGGTGCGCCGGGCTATTACACGACGCCCCTTCGGGGCTTCCAGCGACTCTTCAAGCAGTTTCTAAGAGCCGTAAATCGTGAATCGTAAGCAGACAGGTGTCTTTTTATCTATTCACGATTTACGATTTACGGGTTACGATGCAAGGGAGATCAACTAAAAGGGGCTAAAGAATAATTTTGCAGCAACCAACGGAAGCGGAGAGCATTGAGTGGGTCGAGGCGACCTTGCGCGAGATGACTCTGGAAGAGCGCGTCGGGCAGCTTTTGATGCCGGATACCTCAGGCATCCTCGTCCACGAAGAGAGCGAGCAATTCGCGCGGCTCCTTCATGCGATAGAGAAGTTGGGTGTGGGCGGCTTCATCATCTACAACGGAGATGCGTTGACGACCGCCGCTTTGACGAATCGCTTGCAGGCGCGCGCGCGTGTGCCATTACTGTTCGCCTCGGATTTCGAGGGTGGCGTCGGGATGCAGCTTCGCGGCGGAACTCGCCTGCCGCGCGCGATGGCCTTAGCCGCCACAGGCGATACGGAATCCGCTGCCGAAGCTGCACGCATCACGGCACGCGAGGGACGCGCCATCGGGGTTCACGTCAATTTCTATCCCGTGCTGGACGTGAACAACAATCCGGCCAACCCGATCATCAATACGCGCGCCTTCGGCGATACTCCCGAAATGGTCGCCAACTGGGGCGCGGCCTTCATTCGCGCCGCGCAGGATGAGGGACAGCTTGCGACAGCCAAACATTTCCCCGGTCATGGCGACACCGCGCTCGATTCACATATTCTGCTGCCTACGCTGGATGTTCCGCGCGAGCGATTGGAGCAGATCGAGTTGCCGCCTTTTCGTGCCGCCGTACAGCGCGGCGTGCGCGCAATAATGACAGCACACATCAGTGTTCCCGCGCTCGATTCCAACTCGAACGGGTCGCGGCCTGCGACCTTCTCGCCCGCCATCGTTGATGGCATCCTACGCAAAAGTTTCGGCTTCGACGGCCTCATCTTCTCCGACGCCCTCAACATGGGAGCGGTGGCCGAAAATTACGAGCCGGGCGAAGCTGCGGTGCTCGCCGTTGAAGCTGGCTGTGACATCGCGCTCTATTCGGCGGACGTTGTACGAGTTCACGCCGCGCTCTGCGATGCCGTGACTAAGGGGCGCATCACGCGCGAGCGCATAGACGAATCGGCGCGGCGCGTACTCCGAGCTAAAGCCTGGTGCGGCCTGCAACACGAGCGCATGGTTTCGCTCGACAATGTTTGGAACGTTGTCTCAAGCCCCCTTCACACTTCAACCGCGCGCGACCTCTTCGAGCGCGGCGTCACGCTCATACGCGACCCGCTCAACCTTCTTCCTCTGGCAGAGAAGAGCAAGCGTGTCGCCGCCATCATTCTCAAAGATGCCGTGCCCGTCTGGGCACATGCGCTTCGTGAGCCAGCCGGGTCGCGCTTCTCCAAAGAGGTGCAGGGACGCTGGCAAGCGCGTCTCGTCGAGTCGAGCGCAGATTCGGCTGACATCGAGCAGGTGTTAGAAGGCGTGCGGGATTGCGATGTGGTGCTGGTGGCGGTCTGCGCGCGTGTGGCTGCGTACAAGGGAAGTGTAGCGCTCGGCCACGCTCATGCGGAAGTATTGCGTGCGCTCGATCAGGCTAATATTCCTATTGTCGCCACGGTCTTCGGCAATCCTTACGTCCTGCCGCGCATGCCTGGGCGCGCGACGACGCTGCTGACGTTTGAATCGGCTGTCGAATCCGAGGCGGCGGCGGTGCGCGTCATCGCCGGAGAAGCTCCAGCGCGCGGGCGCTCTCCCGTGACGCTGCCGTTAAGCTAGATTGCCTGGGCGTGAGGCAAGGCGAGTGGATATGACTTTACAGTAGCTTAACTATAGAAAAGAAATAGACAGGATTAACAAGATGGACAGGATGAAAAGAAGAAGATTCAAGCTGCCTTGTTCTGCTTTGTTTTCTTAATCTTGCTAATCCTGTTAATCCTGTCTACTTTCTTCTCTGTGTTGCTAGTGATTCTAAATAATGTGGAGCGCTCATCCACCAATCAACAGTCGCTCTTTCCCGCTTTTAAGATCGTAGAGGTACAGCCCCCATTTTTTGTTGACCTCTTTCGTGTATGCAAAATATTTCCCGTCCCGCGAGATGTTGGGAGCGCTGACGATGCTTGCATCAACTATCTTTCGAGCATTCGACCCGTCAGCCTTCATCGCGTAAATCTGAGGCGAGCCGTCCCGCGCGGAGAAGAAATAGATGGTCTTGCTGTCACGCGACCAGTACGCGTTACGATCCTGGAAGCTATTATTCGTCAGGTTTCGCAAGCTTGAGCCGTCCCTGTTCATGATGAAGACCTCCT
Organism: uncultured Acidobacteriota bacterium; assembly: GCA_963791265.1. Taxonomy (GTDB): domain Bacteria; phylum Acidobacteriota; class Blastocatellia; order Pyrinomonadales; family Pyrinomonadaceae; genus QHXM01. The sequence continues at coordinate 107,275 of CAWBSB010000015.1, read as the reverse complement.
CCGAATTCTTCATCTGCTCCCGCTCTTCTTTCGACATCTCCCGGTAATACTTCTTGATGACGGCGCTCCGCACAAACAAAATCTTTTTCCCATCGGGCGACCAGACGGGGGACATATCATTAGTGCTTTGATCGGTTAAGCGGGTTCTCCCCGTGCCATCCGTGCGAATCACGTAAATGTCGTGAACCACGCTTGGCTGCTCGGGGCGGGACATAAAAGCCACCCAGTCACCCTTCGGCGAGAAGGCGGGGGCATAATCAAAATCGTCTGCGTTGGTCAGCCTGCGTTGATGCGAGCCGTCGGCATCCATCATGTACAACTGCGAATGCCCATCTCTATTCGAGATGAAGACGATCTGTCTTCCATCCGGCGACCATCGCGGCTGCTCGTCGTTGGCTTCGCCGCTTGTCAATTTTCGAAGATTTGAGCCGTCCGTTTGAACAACATAGATGGCAAATTTCCCATCCCTGGTTGATTCAAAGACGATCTTCGATCCGTCATGTGACCAGTCCGGGTTGAAGTAATAAACCGGAGGTGTTGTTCCCTGACCCTGAACATGCAATGCTCCGGCAAGGAGAAGGCCGAGGACTAGCCAGAAGTGTTTCATCTTCGTCTTACTCAGTTTCTGATTTTGGGTGATAGCAGAAAACTCGCCTGCGGGCGACCACTGATTAAACTGCGCCCTGCATGTTAACATGCCCGCATTGTCAGGCTCGCGCATGCTTTCAACCTAAGACGCTTTTGCTCATCGTTAAGTTCATGGTTTTTCTCGCTCCCCTAACACTTCTGGGACTCTTGCTGGTGTCGCTGCCGCTCTTGATTCACCTGCTTGTGCGGCGACGCGGGCGGCGGCTTGATTTTCCATCGTTGAGGTTCCTGCGCGAGACGCCGAGCTTCAAGCTCTACCCGCGCCGCATCCGTCAGCCGCTGTTACTAATCTTGCGCGCCGCCGCAATCATCCTGCTGGTCATGGGGCTGGCGCGACCGCTCTTCACCTCAAGCGCGAAGACGCCTGAAGCCGTGCGCTTCATCCTGATTGATGCCTCGCTCAGTATGAAGACGCCTGGACGCGCGGAGGCCGCGAGGGAACAGGCGCGCGCCATCATCAATAAGCTCAAGAGAGGTGAGCGCGCGGGCGTCATCGCTTTCTCGTCCGAAGCGGTGGTGCTGGCGGAGTTGACAGGAGATAAAGAGAGATTGCTGGAAGCCGTCGGGCGATACCAACCCACTGGCGGTGCGTTGAATTATCGCGCAGGTTTTGCGGAGATCAGGAGAAAGCTTCAAACGGAACCGCAGGTCGCGGCGCAAGCGGACATCATCTCTGATTTTCAGGAACCCGGTCTCGAAGAGCGTGCCGAAGTTATCGCGCGTGAAGCAGCACAGTTTCGTATCTCGACTTACGGGGTCGGTTCTGAAATCGAGCGTAACGCTTTTTTGACTGACGAAGCGGTGGGAAAGACCGAGCGCGGGCTTGAGCTGTCAGCCTCCGAAATCGTTTCCGAGCCGGATGGGCGCAGCGGGGCACGTCGCGTGTGGACGATTGAGGGGAGCGAAGGCGCGACGCCTGAAATCGAATGGCGCATGGAAAGCAATCATCAGATTACGGGTCGCTTGAAAATTATTGAGCCGGACGATTTCGACGCGGACGACGAGCGCTTCTTTGCTTTCGCGCCGCAAGGCGAGACGCGCGTCCTCTTGATTGAAGACGAGAGCGGCTCGACTCCTTATCTCAACGCGGCGCTCGAAGCGAGCGCGAATGAAACCGGAGCTACGCGCTTCGTGCTGGAGAGGCGGCGGAGTTTGCCATTGAGCGCAGCCGACCTCTCGCCCTTTTCGCTGGTTGTCGTGACGCTTCATGGCACGGCAGATGAGAACGAGACGCGCACGCTCGTTGAGTATGCACGCGCAGGTGGAACGGTGTGGTTGTTTCTGGCGCGCGACATGGATGCGGCTTCATGGAACAGGCTGGCGAGTGTGGATGCAGGGCGGGCGCTGCCGTTTGAGAGTATTGCGAGAAAGAGCGGCAATCAATCATTGACGTTCGGGGCAATGGACACGGATGCGCCTCAGTTGCGCGCATTGGACGAAAGCGCATTGGCTGCGCTCGGTGCTGTTCGCGTGAGCGAGGCTTACGCCGTCGCGCCGCGCGCTCAAGCAGATACGTTGATTCGTTGGAGCGACGGAACGCCTGCCTTCATCTCGGCGCGTGCCGGATTGGGCACGATCATGTTGCTGGCAACTTCGCCTGAGCGCGCGTCGAGCGAGTTGGGACTGTCGCCTACGTTCCCCGCGCTCACGTCCTCAGTCGCGCGTGCCGCCGCAGCCACGCGCGAGCCGCTCTCGCAGGCAATCGGTGAAGCCGTGCGTCTGAACGTTGCGCCGGAGACGGTGGTGAAGATTGCGAACGCGCAGGGCGGTGTGAGCATGGCGAAGGCGCGCGAGCTTATCAGGCAACCTCTCATCTATTTCAGCGAGCCGGGAATCTACCGTCTGGAGTTTGCGGGGCAGCAAAAGTTCGTGGCCTTCAATGCGCCCGTGCCTGAGTCCGAACGCGCGCTCACAACAGCCGACGAACTCAAGCGCCGTTTTCCCGCAAACGAAACGGAGAGTGCGAGAGCAAGCAACGTCGTCGCCTCACGCGAGGCGCTGGAACGAAGCGGGTCAACGTGGAGATATTTCCTCTGCGCCGCGTTTCTCTTGATGATTGCCGAGCTGTTCGTGGCGATGAGCAATCACCGACGGAACGAGAGCGGTGTTGAATGAATAGATTATGAGCGCATCTTCGCCTGTCATCACCATCGAAGCCGGGAGCGAGAGCCGCCGGGGAGACGTGCGCGCCTCTCTTCACAGGCTCTATTCCCGGCGGATGTTTTGGCGGGCGGTTGGCGAGATGACGCTTGAACTGGCGTGCGCGCTCGCCGCGCTGTGTATGGTCGCGTTGGTGGATTATGGATGGAGCTTACCGCGTGCGGCGCGCATCGTTCTGCTCTCTCTTGTTCTGCTCGTCACCCTTTTCTTACTGGCTCGAAACGTTCTGGCTTTCGTGCGTCAAAGGACGCTGGCAGAGGTGGCGCGCGAAGTCGAGCGTGCGACGGGAAGCTGCCGGAACGCGCTCGTGACGTTTGCCGAAAGCACGTCGGGCGCGAACGTGTTGGCAAGTGAGCCATACATGCTCGCGCGTTTGGAAAGGCAGGCGCGCGGGGAACTCGAAGAGATTGATGAAAGGTCAGTCGCGCCGCGTGGGGCTGCTGTGCGCGGTGCGGGCTCGCTGCTCTTCGTGTTGCTGCTCATTGTCGCGCTGCGTCTCGCCGCGCCGCTCGCGTTTGCGCGCGAGGTTGGGCGCGTGCTGTGGCTGGCAAGTGATGATGCGCTTTCAAGACAGCTTGTTGAAGGCAGTGCAGCGAACACAGGCGGAGCGAGTGCGACCATCGCGTTGGATGAACTGCGCGTGCGCGTTGTGCCTCCGGCTTATTCGGGCTTGAACGTGGAAGAGATTTCAGGTGACGCGCCCGTTCGTGCGCTGAGCGGATCGCAGATTGAAGTTGTGCTACGCGCGAGCGGCCCGGTTGAGAGGGCTTCCCTGAGTTTCAACGGAGTGGTTAATCAGATGCGCTCGCTCGGGGCAGGGCGTTTCAGCGGAGCTTTCACGGCCAACGTGAGCGGTGCGTTCGAAGCGCGCGTCCATGCCGATAATGAAGAGAACGCGCCTCCTGCGCCGGTTGTGCGCGCTGTAGAAGTTTACACGGACGCGCCGCCGGAAGCGCGTCTCGTAGAGCCTGCGAGCGATCAACTGTTGCGCGCTGTGCCGGGCAAGCCCGTGGGCGTGCGCTGGACAGCGCGCGACGATCTGGGGTTGGCGGGCGTGGCGCTGAAATATATCAAGAGTCGTGGCGAGGGCGATGCGGCCAAGTTCACCAATGGAGAGATTGGCATCGGCAACGTCTCGCGCGGGAGCGGGCGCGAATGGCAGGGCGCGGCAACACTCGACTTGCAGCGACTGGACATGCAGCCCGGCGATACGCTCGTCTTCTGGCTCGAAGCGCGCGACCGCAGCGCCAGCGCAAACAACACAGGGCGCTCGGCGAGCGTAGCGATTGCGATTGCCGGGGCGGAACTGGCGAAGCTCAACCTAAGTGATCTGATGCCGAACGAGATTGGCCGCTTTCTCCTCAGCCAGCGTGCCATCATCATCCACACTGAAAAGCTGCACAGTGAGCGTGCGCGTCTCTCGAAAGAAGAACTGGTCAGGCGCTCAAATGACATCGCCGCCGAGCAGCGCGACTTCAAAAATTCTTTCAACGATTACATACACATCGAGGGTGCGGGCGGTGATGATGAAGCGAGCACCGTTGCGCCGAGCATTGATGAGCAGGTGCGAGCGGCAGAGGATGAGCGCACCTCTACGCATTTTCACGGTATCCCTGAGCCGCCCACCGCCGCGCCGACAGCCGTTAAAGAGATGACCTACGCGATTCGCGCCATGTGGGACGCCGAAGATGCGCTAGTGAACGCGGACACGACGCAGGCTCTCAAGTTTGAGCGAGAGGCTCTGGTGCGTCTCAAGCGCGCACAGGGAGCGACGAGGTACGTGCCGCCGATTGTCGCGCAGAGCAAGCCGGTTGACCTCAAGCGTCGTTATGCGGGCGAGCTTGAAGAGATCAAGACGCGGCTGGAAAAGCTGGCGCGGCGTCCAACATCTCCCGCTGCTCTAACGGTGCGTGCGGCGCTCGCGGAGCTTTACGCGGCGCTGGATGATTTACAGGAGACGCTGGGTGGTGCGGCGGCGAGTGTGCGCGCGGGCGCTATCAATCGAGCGCGCGAAAGAGCGCGAACTGCGGCAGATCGTCTGGTTGCCGCACCAGGCGGAAATCATGCGGCGACGATTGCGGAGGCGGCGGGGCAGTTGCGCGTGGTCGAGATGGAACTGGCGCGTATGGAATCAGGCGGGAGCGGCGATGAATATGCGACGCGCGTTAGCAAGCCGCTCGCTTTGCTGACGCAGGCGGCATCGAATCTCTTCGCCATCGCCGAGAGCAGCACGCGCGGCTTAAGCAATGACGCCAGCCAGCTTCTGCCGACAGACGACGCGCGAGCCGCAGAGTATTTCCGCCGTCTCGCGGGTGGCATACCGTGAGAATTTTTCGACGACAAAGCTACAAACGATGATGACGGCATATTTGATGAGCGTGGAAATGGACGGCAACGCGGGGCGTGCCTTGCTGGTTGCTGCTCTGCTCGTCTCTGCGTATGCGTTGGTGCGCTACTGGCGCAGCCTCAACGAGCATTCAGGCAAGATTCGCTATACGTTGGTTTCGCTGCGCTCGCTGGCGCTGGTGCTGGTGTCGTGCGCGCTGGCAGGCGTGAGCGTGGAGTATCAGAGCGCAACCCGCGCGCGTGTTTTGCTGCGCGTCGTGAGGAGTGATGAAGTGGGCGCGGTGCTTGAGACGACTGGCTCGCATGGTCAAGCCATTGCCAGAGAGAAGACGCTGGCCGCGTTGCGGGAAAAAGGATTTGAGGTTGTCGAAGCTGATGATGAAAGCAGCGCTCAGGTGGCTGAGGGCTGCGGCTCTTTTGTTGCGGGAGTGTTGCTGACAAGCGGTGCGATGAGTGCGAGCGAAGCGAGGCTTGAAGTTGAGCGGACGAATCAAACGGCGGGTGGTGCGCCGGTTTTCGTGGTCGCGGATTATCCTGCGAGCGCAGAGCCGGATGTTGCGCTTGAGAGCGTGACGGCCCTGGGGCAGGCGTCGCGCGGTGTGCCGTTTGCGGTGCGCTGCACGATTCACGCGCGCGGGATGCGCGGGCGCGAATCGCTCGTCACCGTTTCGGATGATGCGAAGGTGCAGGCGTCGGCGCGCGTCGCGTGGACGCAGGACGACGAAAGGCAGTCAGTCACAGTCGCGCTCACACCGAAGGTCGCGGGTTGGATTGATTACAGCGCGAAAGTCGAAGCGGCGAGCGGTGAAGATGCTGGGCAGCTCTCGCGTCCCTTTACGGTTTATGTCGAAGAGCGCCGCCTGCGCGTCCTCTTCTTCGAGAGCCAGCCGACGTGGGAGGCAAAGTTTATTCGTCGCGCGTTGGAGCAGTCGGGCTTATTCGAGATTGATTATCTTGCTCAGGTCAGCCGCGCCGCCACCGTCGGGATTTCTGAAGATGCGGTCGAGCAGAACGAGGCGGAGTCGAGTGCGGAGGCAACAGCGCCGACCAGGAAGAGAAGCGGAACGGGGGGGACGCCCGAAGCGAAGTTGCATGCGGCGCTACAGAGCGCGGCGCAGCTTAACGCATACGATTGCGTCATCGTCGGCGCGACGGAGAACACTTTGTTGTCGGCAGCCGAGAGCGCGCGTCTTCGTGAGTGGGTTGAGCGGCGCGGCGGCGGCCTCCTAGTGCTGGGCGGCAACAGCTTCAACGGCTCAATCGTTGCTCCCGGTGGGAAACTTTATTCGCTCTTGCCGACGGAGATCAGCGCACAAGGGTTTGCCGCAGCTGGGCAGGATGTGTCGCGGGGTCGCCCGTTAGAAGCGGAAAAGATGCTCGGAGGCTGGTCGCTCACGCCGACTGAAGCTGGCGCAAGCAGCGCGCTCGCCGGTTATCTCAACGCCAGCGAGGAAGGGGCGGTGAAGGCAGACACGCTCGCGGGACAGGGCTTGCGTCTGGGTGGGCTTCGTCCGGGCGCGGTTGTGCTGGCCGTCGCGGGGCAGTCGGGCGCGAAGGGCACGAGCGAGGCGGGTGCGGCGTTGATTGCGGCGATGCGTTACGGGAGAGGGCGCACGCTCCTGTTCGCTCCGGCGGATTCGTGGCGCATACGCACGAGCGCCAGTGTTGATGAAAAGAGCGCAGGAGGCGCTTTCAATGCTTTGTGGCAAGGGCTGGTGTTGTGGACGGCTGCGGGCGCGGGCGCACCCGTCGAGATAGTTTTGAGCGATGACTCGCCCGCCGTTGGAAGCAATGTGACGGCGGAGATTCGCGCACGCGATGCTTCGTTCATGCCTTTGAAGATTGAGAAGCTCAAGGCGCATTTACAACCTTTGACGGAAGACACGAATGATGATTCTATCCCCTCGCCGCAGCCGCGCGAGATTGGCTTCACGCCCGATGCGGCGGACGGAAGTGTGTGGCGCGCTCGCTTCAGAGCGCCTGCGCGCGGGCGATTCGTTTTAGAGACTGAGTATGCGGCGAATGGTCAGAGCACGAATATCGAAAAACATTTCGCTGTCGTCGCTGCGTCGCCACCAGAGGCAGGCGCATCACTCGACACGCTCAACCGCGTTTCACGCGAAAGCGGCGGAGAATTGTTGGACGCTGCCGATGCGAATGCCTTGAGCCAGCGCCTCGCCGCAATTCCGTCAGGCACGGAGAGCGTGCGCCGCACCTGGGAGTTGCGCTCGTGGTGGCCGCTCGCTTTGCTCGTTCCTCTACTGCTTTCATCTGAATGGTTCCTTCGTCGCTGGTGGAGAGTAGATTAGAATCACAGAGAAGAAATAGACAGGATTAACAAGATAGACAGGATAAAAAGAAATAACATTCCGCCGCATTGACCTGTCTTGTCTTCTTAATCTTGATAATCTTGTTAATCCTGTCTACCGCCTTTTCTCCCGGCATCGCGGGGCGCGATTCCTGCGTCTAAGTCTCGCTATGCGTACACAGGGCAGGATTATCACCATTGTTTTCGTCATCATCTTTAGTTTCTTACTCGTCACTTCGTGCGGGAATAAGCGCACGGGGCAGACGCGTCTGAGTCCGGCGACGGCTGTCCCGGCGGCGCGAACATTGCCGCCGCTGCCTGCGCGCCCGCTTTCGCCCAAATTGCGTGAGATGCGCGCGCGCGCCATGCGCACGGCGGCGGCGATGCGCGAACTGCAATTTAAGGGCGAGGTCGGGATGAGTGAGCTTTCCGGCTGGGAGTACGGCACGCGCGCCAGCGAGATGGCACACGTGCTGGGCGGCGAAGACCTGCGTGCTCTGGGGCTGTTGGCCGGGGCAGGAGGTGTCTTGCCCGAAGGAACTAATCTGGAATCGCTGGCCGCCAGTTTCGCGGCTATCTCCGCAGGCGCGACTTACTCGCCGCTCGACAAGCAGGTGCTAATCGTAGATAAGTTCAAGGACGACTCTCTGTTAACGCACGAGTTCACACACGCTTTGCAGGATCAGCATTTTGACTTGATGAAGCTCCTCATCGTGCGCCCGTACAATTTCGACCGCACCGAAAGTCTCTTCGCCGTCATCGAAGGCGACGCGATGAACGTGCAGCGTCGCTCCGAACAGGGCGAAGCCTACGGGCGCCGCCCGCTCGAAGACATTATGAATCAGGAGAGAGAGCGGTTTGGAGATTATCGCAAGGAGGTCGGCGCAATCTTCCCGCCGTTGCTGACAGAGACTTTCATCTTTCGTTATCGTGAAGGCGCGCGGTTTATCGAGGCTGTCCGCCGTAGTCGTGGCGAGCGCGGCGTGGATGCGCTCTTTCAACATCCCCCTCTCTCAACCGAGCAGATTCTTCATCCTGAGAAATACGAGGCAGGCGAATTACCACGCGAGGTTCAACTAAACGAAGAAGCCTTCGCCGCGAACGGCTGGCAGAATGTTACTTCGACGCCGTTTGGCGAAGTCGGCGTGCGGGGCTTGCTGATGGCGGGAGTTTCAGAAAGGGACGCGACGCGCGCCGCCGCTGGCTGGGGCGGCGACCGCGCCTTTCTCTTTGAACGCGCGGGCAGCGCTCCGCTCTTCGTCTGGAAAACTGTTTGGGACAGACCCATTGACGCGGAAGAATTCTTTAACTCTTACAACTCTGTGCGCGGGCGCGCGGGCGCGCGTGGCGGAGAGAGTTCGACGGCTGGCGATGTCGCCCAGGTGATCTGGCGCGAATCCGGGCGCACGACGATTGTGCGACGCGCGGGCGATAGCGTCATCATCGTTCGCGGCGCGGAAGCGGACGTGAACGCAGCGCTCGGATTAGCTCAACAATAAAGCATCCCCGAAGATTTCGACCCTTTCAGGGTCAGAGAAAAGACGCTGATTGTCGACTTAACGCCCGCTTCATTTCTTTCCCGCTTTTAGCTTCGCCACTAGCCAATCGCCCAAAGGCTTCAATACGTCGTCGCCCACAATGCTCGTCTCAAGCGTCGAATATTCGCTGAACGCTCCGGTCTTGGCCGGGAGAAACAGGTGGTTGAGATTCGGGAAGACACGCACGGTCACGTCCTTGTTGCCTGCGGCGCGTGCCGTCTTCTCAATCATTCCGGCTTGATCGGCTGCCACCTGGCGGTCGAGCGCGCCGTGCAGTACGAGAATTGGTTGACGCACTTTACGAATGGTCGGCAGCGGATCGTAAGACCAGAACTCTTTCATCCAGGGCAGCCGCACCTGCGCTGGATACTTCGAGAGGTCGCCGCCCGTAATCACCGCTTGAATCGTTTCCCGCTGCTCGGCGCGCTGCTTGTTCTTCTGTTCCGCCGTCATGGTCGTGTCGCGCTCAAGAACTTCGTTCAACTGCGCGATGCTGATTTGATCGCCGCGAACGGCGCTTCCGGCCATAATCACGATGGCCGCAATCTGCGTGTCTCCCGCCGCGATCATCGGCGCGATGTTGCCGCCTTCGCTATGGCCGACGAGCGCAATCCGCTTCGGGTCAATCTCAGGGCGCGAGCGCAGGTAAGCGACTTGCGCACGCACGTCGTCGGCGAAGTCTGACGTGGTGGCAGTCGTGAGATTATCAAAGCCCCCGGACTTTCCCACACCGCGATCATCAACTCTCAATACGGCTATTCCTCGACTCGCCAGAGTTTCCGCGATTTGCCGCATGATGGCATATTTTTCCAGGCCGACAAGCGGGATGGGCTCGTCGCGCGTTTGCTGGCCTGAGCCGGTGATGGTGATGACGGCGGGGAAGGGACGCGCGCTTGCTTTGGGAAGCAACAGAGTACCGGAAAGCGTGAAGCCCTTAGCGTTCACCATCACCTCTTCCGCCGTGAACGGGGCAGTTGCCGGTGCGCTGTAATCAATGTCCGCGCTCTTTGGCTCATTGGCCAGAGCAGCGTGCAATGCTTCAACCGAAGCCGCATACTCTTCGCGCACAACCTCTAGTTTCTGAGCCGGAAAGCTTATCAGAACGAGTTTGCCGCTTGAGTCCGTGACGATGTCTGCATTGATAGCGTTGGCGATGACGGCGCGATAGCGTTCGAGTTTTATTGGCTTCTCCGGCAGGGGATTGAGCGCTCCCTTCAGCTCAAGCGACACCGGGGCAGTCTGCATCACAGAGGGCACGAACATCTTGAACTGCTGCACGCCGCCCTTCTGTTTGTCGTAGCGCCGGACGAGAAAGGAGTAATGGTGTGCGATGCCGTTTTCGAGAATCAACGCTTCCGCATCGGTCTGCCCCGTAGCCTCCTGCGGGCTGGTCATTTTCACTTCCGTGCCGTTGATGGCGACTTTCATCTTCATGTTCGCCCCATCATCCAACTCGAAGCCGACCGCGTGCGCCTCCCTGTATTCCGTTCTCGATTTTAAGTTGATGGTCTGCCCGTTCACTGTCAACGACCCGTTGCTCTCACTCACGCCATCTTTTCTGATGGTGAAAGTCTCTGTGCCAATCTGCTTGCCGTCGGCAAAAGAGAGCAGCTTGCCGGAATCAATAACTCCATCGTTATTCTGCGCCACAGTCAGGGCAGCCAGCCCCAGCATAAAAATCACAAGTAAGTATCTTTTCATCGAAAGTCTCCTCATCTTGCCAGCATCTCCAGTGGAAGAATCAGCAACAGGGGCACGCCGATCATCAGCCCCAGGTACACATATGTCCACTTGTTGCCCATGTTGCAGGTGTAGCCCCACCCGACCAGCTTCTCGACCCAGAGTGCCGGGTCTTCGCGATTGAAATAGATCAGGCCGCCCAGATACCAGTGCTCCGCATCCCTCTGTCTTTGCACGTAGACCCGCCCGACTTCGGACTTCAGACGACGGTCAATACTGTAGAAGCGATAGATCGCGATAACCGTCGCAACAAACATCAGCGCGGTGGATGCCCAGACCGCGACCATGACAGCGCTCGACAGAAAACGCAGAGGCTCGATGACCCGGATAGCGATGTTGGAAGCCAGGCCAGCCAGCAGGACGGCCAGCAGCAGGCGCATCCGGTCCATGAAGCGAATAGTCATGGTGAGCGACGCTTCCTTTAGCCGCAGATAATCTTCCGTATGTTCGGCGGGCAGCGTCATCTTGACGCCGAGCACTCCGTGCTTAATCATCAAGAGCAAGCCCTGCATGTAGACCAGCATCGCCGCGATAGAGAAAACGACGTAGTAACTCTTGCGCGCCCACTCGTCAGGCTCGCCTTTCCAGTTCCAGTGCGTGGGAATGCGTTCGGGGAGTTGCGGGTAGTAGTACACCAGCAACAGCATGGGCGCGACGGTGAGCACGACGATTGTTATCTCCAGCGCGAGATTCGTATAGTCGGCCAGACGCCGCGTCTTGAGCGATGAAGCGAACCGCTGATGCTCTTCGATTAACTCAAGCCGCTTCGCCTGGCGATAGAAGATGACGTAGAAGAGCATCACGCAGGGCAGAAACAGGAAGCGCGGCGCTATTTGCGCGAACTCCGTCCGCCCTTTGTAAAACGAGACGAGCAGGCCGATGACCTCGATCTGGATGAAGATCAGAAACAGCCAGAGCCAGTAGCGATGCAGCAGGCGGCGACCCTCATTACGATAGGTTTCAGGACTAACGCGCACGCCGAAAAACGCATCCTCGCCGCGCATCACCGGCACGAACATAAAAACCAACAGCATCAGTAGATCAAAACCTAGCAAAAGAATATGAGCGTTTGACATTTCAGGGACTCCTATCTGTTTCCTTTCAGCAGCCCGCGCAATTCATCAGTCACGACCGACATGATTTCGGCACGCGGCATCCCGGCCAGCACCAGTTGCGTCAACGCCGCGCGCAGAGGTTTCCGCAACTCGTCATCCGTTTTCTCCTGCGCGGTGCTGGACGAAACGACAGCCCCCGCCCCATGCCGGATGTTGATTAAGCCCTCGCGCTGCAACTCGCGGTACGCGGTCGCAATCGTATTCAAATTGACTCCCAGATCGGCGGCCACCTGCCGCACAGGTGGAAGCGCCGTCCCCTCGCGCAACTCGCCCCGCGCAATCAGAGACTTGATCTCGTCCACCACCTGCTGGTAAATCGGGCGACGGTCGTTTTCGTCAACTACGATGTACATGACATTTCATCCTCAGAGCGCCCTCAGAAATTGTATGTTGTTTCTATACACCATACAATTGTACGTGTCAAGAAACTTTTTTGTTCCCCGGTTGGGCGGGGTTTTCAGGCTACGTCCATTCGCCGACAGCTATAAGGTTTTTCCGGGCGGCCTGTGCTAGAATGCTGCCACCAACCAGAGCAGCTCGCACGGGCGGTGAGACTTCGGCCTCTCTCAAAAGGAGTTTTCAAATGAAGAGCGCATCAAGACATCTCTTAATAATCGGCGGTCTGGCGGTTTTGTTTGCCTGTGGCCTGACGATGTCGGCCAGGGCGCAGAACAGAGAAAAATATCTCATCTCTGCGAAAGCGGGCGGGATCAATTTGGTGACGGGCAACGTCACGGTCGAGCGCAAAGGCGATGATCGCCAGCGGGCGCTGGCTTCGACGGACGATCTACAGACCGGGGATAGTGTGATAACGGGCGCGGGCGGTCGAGTCGAAGTGTTGCTTAACCCCGGCTCTTATATGCGCCTGGACGAGAACTCGGAGTTTGAACTGACGGATGCCTCTTTAGACCAATTGCAGGTCGAACTGGTGAAGGGCAGCGCCATTGTGGAAGTTACCGGCGCAGACGACGTGGAGTTGTCTATCGGAATCAATACCCCCCAGGTCAACGCTTTGATTATCAAGGGCGGAATTTATCGCTTCAATGTGCTGCCGAACGAGACGACTGAAATCCTTGTTCGCAAAGGTCGGGTGCTCTTCGGCAAAGGTCTGACGGAGATGGTCAAAGGCGGGAAAAAAGTTATCATCGGGCGCGATGGCAGCATGGTGGAAACAGCCAAGTTGAACAAGAAGGAGCAGGATACGCTCGACCTCTGGAGCAAGGATCGTGCAGAGACGCTGGCGCGTGCCAATCAAAAACTTCAACGCCGCCCCCTGCTGACGGCCTTTAATGATTACAATTGGGACCTCTGGAACGGGTGGATACAATCTGGCGGTTACGGAAGCCTCGGTCTCTGGGTCTATAGCTCCACTGCTCGCAGCTATTGTTTCCTGCCCATCGGCTCCCGTGCCTGGTCGTCTCCCTACGGCCACCGCTACGGCAACGGGTTTGGCTATTACGGGAATGGTAACGACTGGCGGCGAGGCTATGGCAATCAACCGACAGTTGATGGTTATCCAACCTCAGGTGGCCGCTCAACTGGTGGCTCAACAAACGGGGGCGGCGGTAACGTCAACCCAACACCCGCGCCACAGCCCATGTCTGCGCCGCGTCCGCCCATAACCAACGAATCGCCCAGCGAGCGTGGGCCGAGAAGGGATTACACCATTAATCCCAATTGATAAATCGGTAATTGTTAAGAAAATTGAAATAGGAATTAGACAGGATTAACAGGATTAGCAAGATTAAGAAGAGAAGACAGGGAAAGAAGATTAAATGCTTCTTCCTTTTATCCTGTTAATCCTGTAAATCCTGTCTATTGCTTGAAGCGCCCCGTTCCCGAAGTTAACCTTTGGATAACGGGGCGATTTCGTTTGCCACGATGAGGGCGGACTGAGTGACGCCCGCGACACCCTGTCCGGGAAAGACCGTATCCCCGACCATGAAAAGATTGGGAATCTCCGTCCTGTGCGTCAGCGAGTTGAGGCCGAACACGTCCAGCGATTGACCGACGCCGCCGACCATGCCGAGTTTGCGGCGCGTGTAGCTATAAAAGGTGCGCGGGCTGGCCGTCTCAATCATCTCCACACCGCTGCCGAGTTCCGGCATCATCGCGTGCATGCGCTGCCACCACAGTTCGAGCGTGCGTTGATCCTGCTCTTCATGCTCGGTTTCGTCTTCGTGAAACGAGAACCACTGTTCGGCTTCGGTGAAAGTGGAGACCGTGACAGCGCGTTTCCCAGCGGGGGCGCGCGTGTCCCATTCGGGCGCAGCGCCGAACATGAATTGCGTGCCCTCCGGATTAAAGGATTGTCCCTCCTGCCAGTCCGTGAGCGTGAGCAAATGGTCGGCTGGCAGACGCTGCGCGGCTTCTTCGTCAAGTCCCATGTAGAGCAGGTACGCGCCCCAGCCGCTTAAACCTTTCATCCGTTTTCGCGCGTTGTCCGGTGTGCGACTCGCGCCGACGAGTTTGCCATACGTGTCCCAGACAGTGAGATTGCTGATGACGGCACGCTTTGCTTCCACTCTTTCGCCGCTCAACAGATCAACGCCTGTGGCGCGACCCTCTGCGTCATAAGCGAGGCGCAGCACGGGAGAGTTGAAGCGCACCGTGCCGCCATTTTTTTTGATGGCTTCGGTGAGCGTGTCGGCGAGGCCGGATGCGCCGCCACGGATGGTGTACATTCCCCAGAGGGGCAGCATCAGCGCCACCGCCGCGTAAAGATAGGCGCACTCGCTCGCTTCGCGCTGGCCGAAGATTTGTAGTTGAACGTCTATGAAGCGGCGGAAGCGAGTGGAAGTTTTGGCGAGATGTTGCGCCGCCGTGTGATTCAAAGCCGCCAGCACGCGGCGCGCGACGCGAAGTTCCGGCAAAGCTGCGCGCATTCGCCTTGAGAATGATGCCGTGCGTAAATCCGGTACGCGACGCGCAATGCGCCTCAGAGCTTCGCCGACGGGCGCAAGCTCACGATAGAAGTTGATGCTTGCGTCAGCGCACTCTGGAAAGGCTGCGCGTAAAGTTTCGGCAAACTCTTCGAGGCTGCCCGTCACGCCCACATCCGTTTTATCAGGCAGGCGCACGACGTAAGCGGGCGCGGCCAATTGAACCAGCGGCGGCTCAACCGCCAGCTCTGTGAAGATGCGCGCGTGTATCTCTTCGGGTTGCCAGGACGCGTAGAGCGACGCCCCGGCCTCGAACGTGTAACCGAAACGCTCGAACGTGACGGCGCAGCCGCCCCCGCGCGACTCCTTTTCCAGCAGGCAGACATTAACGCCGCGCGCAGCCAGCAGCGCCGCTGCGGTCAACCCGCCGATGCCTCCGCCGACGACGATAACCTCATGCGCCATGTTTTCAGATGAGATGCCGAAGAGAGCGCGCGAGCATCGCGACGACAGGCGCTTTCTGCTCCACGTCGGGGACGGACTGCGGCAGGTAAGGCTGAATCAGGGTATACGCCGATTGGATTCCGTTGAAGACCAGATGAATGATAAAGCAAGGCAAGAGCTTGCCTGTGAAAGCGCGCACCAGCGTCAGGCTCAGGCTGAGCATGGAGATTACTATGATGACGCCGATGTTGTTGCGGTACTGTAGAACGTGAACCAGCGCGAAGAGAACCGAGACGCCAATCACTGCCCAAAACATTCCGGCAACTTTATGCAGAGCCGAATAGAGGACGCCGCGATAAACCAACTCCTCGACGAGCGGCGCGGTCGTGGCCGCCACAATCAGCAGCGTATATTTCGACGCGGCGGAGCTATTGATTATCTGATCTATCGTCGTCGGTTCGCCGCCAATGAGTTTGGTCAGCATTATTCCGAGCGCCAGCAATCCGACGGCCAATCCGGCGCTCGTCCAGAACCCGACTCTTTCACTCCAACTGAAACCGAGCGCGCGCCAGAAAGGACGTTTGCCGAAACGTGTGACGACTGCCCAGACGATGCCGAGCGTTAAGAGATGAGCGGGGATTGCCGAAACAATTTGAAGCAGGACGGCGGTCTTGTCTGTTGTCAGAAATTGCTCAAGCTCCTCTTTCGTGCCGCCGGGAAATCGCATGGCGATATAAGGAAGGACGAAGAGCAGCGTTATCCCAACTAGCGCCGCGACGCTTGCCACCCAGGTCAGTAGACCGGCGACTATTCCCCACGGCGGGTTGTTCGGATCAATCTCGGTGGCCGGAGCGGGCGAAACTGCTTGCTCCTGCCCGGCAGTCAGATGAGAGCCTGCCGCTGTCTCGACCAGAGGCGCTGATTCATTCGATATGCTCACGATGCGAACGAGTGTAAGAGAGAGAGAAAGAAAAGGCAAAATTAAAAATGTAAAATGCAAAAATAGGAGGAAGCCAGTTTATTTTGATAATGTGGGTTCAGCCGCACTTTTGCATTTTACATTTTTAATTTTTCATTCTCTCTGAAGTGTTTTGCCATGATGTTGTAAACGCTTTCCATCAGCGGTTCAAGGTCGGCGTCGGTTAGATTGTTGGTGAGGATGGGGGCGTCAACATACATCTCAATCGGCCCCGGTCGAAAGATGATTGAGTCGGGTGGGAGAACTTGCCGAGAACCGATGATGGTGATGGGGATGATGGGCACTCCCGCCTGAATGGCGAGCTTGAAGCCGCCTTTCTTAAACTTGTGCAGGAAGCCGTCGCGCGAGCGCGTGCCTTCAGGGAAGACGAAAGCGCAGATGCCACGTTTAAGATAGCTCGCAGCCTTTTGCATACTGCTGACTGCGTTCTGCGTTGAGCTGCGATCAATCGGGATGTGTCCGGCGCGCGTCAGATGCCAGCCCATGAACGGAATCCGAAAGAGTACTTTCTTGGCAGCGATGCGGAGTTGCGCGGGCAGATAGCCGAGCATCGCCGGAATATCCATGTAGCTCTGGTGCGTGGAGAGAAAGACGTAGGACACGCCCGGCTGAATGTGCTGCGCGCCGTGAACGCGCACGCGCACGCCAGCCGTCAGCGCAATCATCTGACACCAACGACGCGCGCACCAGTGTTGCCGCTTACCGTCCGGGTCGTAAAGCGAGAGCAGAAGCGAGAGGCTCCCCATCACAATCGTGTAGAGATAGATGAGCGGGATGGCGATTATGGAATGAACGTAGTTGAGAAAAGTCGGGCGGCGCGGGTTTCCGGTGCGCGGGGCATCTTCGGCCAGAGGCTCGCTCTGTTGCCTCTTCTCATCCTGCGCCCTGACGCCAGCTTCCTGCATTTTAGATTGATTCAAATAAGGCATCGTCAACGTAGCAATAGCCCCACTCTTCGCCCGGTTCAAATGATTTGATAATCGGATGTTTTGTTAAATGGAAATGCTTCGTGGCATGTTTGTTCTTCGAGCTATCGCAGCACCCGACGTGCCCGCAAGATTTACAAAGACGCAGGTGCATCCATTCATCACCAATCTTCAGGCAATCCTCGCAGCCATTCGCGCTCGGCGCAACCTCACGTATTTGCGTCAGATGAATGCAATCTACCATTTGCTCTTCCTCTCGACTCCTCGATTGAACACGCCGCCGCGTCCGTGCTTCTTCAAACCGCCGGATACTCTATACCGGGCATCCTTAATCCCAATCGCTGCGCGGCCATCATCAACCCGATGATCGTCTTCGCGTCTTCAATCTCCCCGTCCGCGATCATCTCGAACGCACGCGCGAATGTGACGCGCACGATCTCAATCATCTCGTCGCCTTCGAGATTCTGCTGAGTCTCCGTCAAATCCGTCGCCAGATAAACCCACAACTTCTCTTCACAGAATCCCGGCGTCGTGAAAAACTCCGCTAGCTTCTCGATGCGCCCGGCTCGCACCCCGATCTCTTCCTCAAGCTCTCGCGCCGCACACTCCTCCGGCCTTTCGGGCGGGTCGAGCCTCCCAGCCGGAAGCTCCAACACATAACGCACCGTCGGCTGACGATACTGCCGCACCAGCGGAATCGTCCCATCATCAAACACCGCCACCACCCCCGCCCCGCCCGGATGATGCACCACCTCCCGCTTATACGTCACCTCCCGCTCACGCACGGTATAAACCGAAACGTCTATCACACGTCCGTGATAAACCTCTTCGGTATCGAGAATCTCAGGAGCTTCTTTTTCAGGTGTAGCCATGGGATTATTTCCTGCCGCTCAGTTTATGTTTTCATTCGTGGTGCTGCAAAGTTCCTGGTTGCCGCCCCGGATACTTTATCATCCCCTGGAACTCCCAGACATCTCTCCGATTTGCCGTTCTATCTCCTTCACATCCTTATCACGCCGATGATAGCCCCTCCGTTCAATCATCTCTTTGGCATTAGCCCAGATCTCTCGTGCTTTCTCTTTCTTGCCTTGCACTATGAAGAGCCGAGCATAGCCGAGATAACAGTCTGCTTGGTGTAATCCCATCTTGCCACGCATAGCGATTGATAACGCTTCGTCCAGATCAACGCGTGCTTGGCTGAACTCTTCCTTGATTCTGTGCAACTCTGCGCGAGCTAGCAGTCCGCATGGTAAACGATGCAATGTGCCCGCTTGTCGCAAACCGTCCACGGCTTGATTAATATAGTCCGTCGCCTGTGTATAATCATCAGGTTTTTCCTCTTGCGCTTGCAACAGATAAGCCCGTCCCAGCGAGAGGAGGTCTAGGGCAATGCTTAGAAGATCGCCGCTATACTGCTTTATCCATTGAAGAGTCTGGGCAGCACGGTCCTGCACTTCCTGATACTTTCCTTTCTCTAACAGCAGATCGCAGTACTGATAGCCCCAGAGTGAGTAGAGAAACGGGAGCTGTGGCTGCAACTCTTTCTGCCTCCGTTCGGCTTCGCGGAAAGTCGCTTCTGCCTCCGGCAAGAGGCCAGCTTGAAGTAGAGCACCAGCCAAGAGGGCTCTTTGGATTGACTGCATATGGTCGTCTCCACTTTTGTCTGCTAACTCGACGCCTTTTCCCCCATAATCTAAAGCCTGTTTCAAATCTCCGATGGCAATGTAGAGCCCGCTGAGATTGCCTGCGTCGATCGCAGCGTTCTTCCAATTGTCCAGCGAAATAGTAGCCTCCAATCCAACTTGCATAGATTGAGCTGCTTCGGCCAATCGTCCTAGTGCACGTAGGCAAAAACCGGTCACAGCTAGGGCATACGCCTTAGCCTCATCAGTAAGTGTTATGACAGGATGCTGCCAGGGAGGATCGAAAAATCCGCCCAGAGCAGCCAGGTCAGCACCAAATGCGCCGAGTCGGCGAAAGCTGAAAAACCTATTCCCTCTACAAATGCGCTGCTGGTATACCAGCCCAATAGCCTCTTGATGCCTATTCGCTTGGCATCCGTGAGTTACCGCAGCGTAGAGCGGTTCCATCTCACTGAGCGTATCGGGGAATTCTTTTGTAGTGGAAGTCAAGTGGTCGAATAACCTGCTGTGTGCTTCGCGCCAGCCGATCTTATTGTTGCTGCGTAATCTTTCGCCGAAATATTCGCGGACGAGTGGGTGAGCATCTAATTCAGGTGATTCCAGAGAGCCGGGGTCGGCTAACATCCCCCACTGGCGCAGGCGGCTGATTGCTTCGTAGAGTTCGCGGTCACTGGCGCGAACAAGATGCTCCGTGACGCCGTTGATGGCTGGAGATTCGGATAATGCCTTCAGCCATTCCCATTGTGCGGGACGGTCGAAAAGGCCGAGTATGCTGAGCAGTTCAAGATCGAGGGGGTCTCCGTCGCGCTGTAGTGCCGCCTCATAAGCAGACATGACAGATTTGGCGTGGCGGCCTGCCTTGACCTCCTCAGTGATGAGAGGTATCTCGTGAAGGCGGTTGATCTCTCCTCCGGCAAAGGTGTGCAGGTACTCCGCAGCCAGAACGAGAGCCAGCGGATGGCGACCAAGATACTCAACAGCAGCTTTAATCTCTTCATCGCTTCCGTACACGCCGCGCGTTCGCAGTAGTTCGCTGGCGGCTTCGGGCGAAAGCGCCTCAACGGATTGCTGAGCGCACGATTCGTTCTGTAGGTCGCTATCTTCAAGACGCAGGCGAGTGGTCACGATGCAGAGAGACTTGCCGGGCTGTGCAGACAGACGCGCCAGCAGGCCGTGAACGCCGGGGTCTTTCAGTTGCCCTTCCACCTTGTGCGGTCCCGGTCCGTATTGCAGCGGCTCAAGGCCGTCGAGTACGAGCACGGTCGGATTTGCGGCGACGAGTTCTGCAAGACGTTGGCCGCGATCCCATGCTGACTTTTGCGCGGCGTCTTGTTCGCCGAATGTCTCAAGGGCTTGAATGAGAAATTGGTCGGAAGAGCCTGCCTGCTCGCGTGTGCCCTGGCTGTAGAAGGAGACTCCGAGAAAGCGCGGTGCGTCGTCAGGCTTTGTTTCGGAGAAGCGCGTTTCGAGCCAGTGGCGGACGAGGGCGGATTTGCCGACGCCGCCGAAGCCGTAGAGCGCCAGTACGCCCGTTTGCGAATCAGCATAAGCAGCATCGAGCCAGCCGAGAGCTTCTTCGCGTCCGAAGAGGTCGCCGGGTTCGCCGGGCATTCTTTGAAGCAATTCCTGCAAAGAGAGCTTCGGTGGCTTTTTCTCACTTTCGTTGACGATTGGCATCGCCGGAGGTTTCTTGCCGGGAGGCGTGTTTTCAAGTGCCCTGCGAAGTCCGGTTGCTACTTGTGTCCATGCTTTGCTCTGAGGTTTCTGTGCCGGAACGGGTTTGCCGTTTTCGGGGAGCACCTGAAACTGGTTGATTCTCTCGATTGATTCCCAATCGCAGTAATCCACGATGACAGGAATAATCAAGACCCCCTCATTACGATGACGTTCCAGCATGCGCGGAACTTCTACGTCCTGGCAGAATGGTGAAGAGATGAAGTCCTCGCTGACGAGAAAGAGCGCCACTTCGGATTGGCTCATCGCCTGCTCAAGCTCATCGCGCCACAACTCTCCGGCTTCGATACAGCCGTCGTGCCAGAGGCTAATCGTACCGTCGGCTTTCAGCGCGCTCAGGTGCTTGATGAGGCGCTCCTTGCGGTCTTTGTTCGCTCGGCTGTAGCTGATGAAAACTCTGTAGCCCAATGTCAGCATTTCGGAAATCTCCGTGTGAGGTGACTAGCTTTCGACGCTTAGCTGATCAGGCTTTGCACTTCGCCTATCAGGTAGAGAGAGCCTGTGAAGCAGATGATTCCATCAGGAGGAGTCTGCGCTTGCGCTGAGTGTAAGGCATCACTTGCGGAAGGCGCGAGCGTGATTCTACTCGAATCGAAGCTCTGTGGCACAAGGCGCGCGAGCGTTTCGAGTGTGGCGGCACGCGGGTTGGCGGGTTGGGTGAGAATCAGGCGTTGAGCGATGGGGAAAAGCGTTGCCGCAATCAACGCTAAATCTTTGTCACGCATTGCGCCGAAAACGAGTGTGATTGGCGATTGGATGAACTCATCGAGAAAGTCGCGCAGGGCGCGAGCGCCAGCGGGGTTGTGCGCTCCGTCGAAAAGTATCTCGGTTGAGCCGACGCGCCGTAGTTCGAGCCGTCCGGCGTGTTCGGCGCTTTCGAGTCCCTCGATGATGGCTGTGCGCGGAAGATGAAAGCCGCGCTCGCGCAAGGCTTCGGCCAGAGCAATGGCAAGGGATGCGTTTGTGATTTGATGGCGACCGCGTAGACCCAGCCGGACATTCTCGTAGCGGTCTTCATTCATCTCGAAACTGGCGCGCATGCGCCCAACGTCGTCCGCGCCTGTCACTTCAATCTTGCGTGCGCTCAGACGCGGGGTCACGTCGCAAGCGGCGCATCTCTCTAAAACTACGTCGAGGGCTGCACGTTCCTGCGGCGCGATGATGGCTGTCACGCCGGGACGGATGATGGCGGCTTTCTCGGCAGCGATTTCAGTTAACGTCTCGCCCAGGTATTCCTGATGATCGAGCGCGATGGGAGTGATGGCGACGACTTCTGCCCGTGCGGTCGTCGTGGCGTCCAGACGCCCGCCGAGCCCCGTCTCAAGAATTGCGAGTTGGACGTGCGCTTCATGAAATGCGGCGAGAGCGATGGCTGTCAGATGCTCGAAAAAGGTTGGGAGCGTTTCAAGAACGCTGTCGGCCACCAATCCTTCAGCCGTGCTGCGTACCTGAGCCGTCAGGCGCGCGAAATCTTCACGGCTGATCTCTTGATTGTTGATGCGGATGCGTTCAGTGATGCTCTTGAGATGCGGTGAAGTGTAGAGGCCGGTCTTGATTCGTGCGGCGCGGGCTATCGCTTCGAGCATGACGGCGGTCGAGCCTTTGCCGTTCGTGCCTGCAATCTGAACGGAAGGGAAGGTGCTTTGCGGATTGCCCAGAGCCTCAAGCAGCCGCTCTGTATTACTCAGGCCAAGTTTAATAGCGAGAGTTTCATGTCCGAGGCTGAGAAGATATTGGAGCGCTTCATCAAAATTCATGCGCGTGACAAGCAGCCAGTGACAGGTAACAAGTAAAAGCGGTTCATCCTCTCACCTATCACTTATCACCTGCCACTTTAATATCGGGATTCATCATGAAGTTCAGAGACTTGATAAAGAAGTCGCGCATCTCGCGGCGGTCAACGATGGCGTCGAGCATCCCGTGCTGGAGCAGGAATTCGGAGCGTTGGAAATCCTTCGGTAGTTTTTGACGAATCGTTTGCTCGATGACGCGCGGGCCTGCGAAGCCGATCAGAGCTTTCGGCTCCCCGATAATTAAATCGCCGAGCATGGCAAAACTCGCCGTCACGCCGCCGGTCGTGGGGTCTGTCAAAACGGAGATGAATGGCAAGCGGGCTTCGTCAAGTTCGGCGAGGGCGGAAGAGATTTTCGCCATCTGCATCAGGCTGAGCGTGCCTTCCTGCATCCGCGCTCCACCCGATGCGGCAAAGATGATGACTGCTCCACGCGCCTCAATCGCATGGTGAATCAGGCGCGTGATCTTCTCGCCGACCGCCGACCCCATCGAGCCGCCGATAAACAGCATGTCCATCGCCGCCCCGAAGACCGTGTGCCCGCCGACTGTCCCGCGCCCGCCGATAATCGCTTCGGGCAAGCCTGTCATTTGTCGCGCCCGCTCTAGTCGTTCCGGGTACGGCTTGGTATCTGTAAATTCCAGCGGGTCAATTGAAATCACCTCGGCGTCCAGTTCCTCATACTTGCCCTCGTCAAACAACATGCTCAGGCGTGAGCGCGCGTCGAGGCGAAAGTGGTAGCCGCAGTGCTGGCAGACCTGTAGCGATTCTTCGAGGTCGGGCTTAAACAGCGGGGCATCGCACTCGTCGCACTTGACGAAGATGCCTTCGGTCTTGACCACGCGCTCTTCTGCGGGCACGCTCTCGATCTTCTGATTCTTTTTACGAAACCAAGGCATAATAGCAGGGATGAGGGATGAGGGATGAGGGATGAAGTAAAACCGCACCCGACATGCCTGATCCTTCAGCGATCATCTTGCGTGGCCTTTCTGTATATGGAAAAGGAGAACGACGGAAAGAGTAACATAAACAGGAGTCAGAAGTCAGGAGACAGGAGTCAGAAGAAAAGCGGTTGAGCCTATCATTCTGACTTCTGACTTCTGGCTTCCGACTCCTGTTCTTAAAATTCTATCCCCTGCTGAGCGCGGATGCCTGCGTTGAAGGGATGCTTGATTTCGCGCATCTCTGTGACGAGGTCTGCGGCCTCGATGAGTGCGGGCGGCGCATCGCGCCCTGTGACGACAATGTGCAGGGCGGGTTGCTCTGCGCGAACGGCGCTAAACTCCGCGAGAACTTCATCAACCGGCAGCATCTCGTAGCTCAGGACGTAAACCAGTTCATCGAAGACCAGCAGGTCATAATCCTTGCTCCGCATCTTCTCCACACAGAGCGCCCACGTCTCGCGCGACGTTTGGCGGTCCTGTTCCGGGTTCTTCGTGTCCCAGGTGAACCCGTCGCCCATCGTGTAGACTTCGATGCCGAGTTTTTCAGCCGCGTCGTGCTCGCCATAGCGATCATTTCTCGACTTCATAAACTGAATCATGCAGCATTTCAATCCGCGTCCCGCCGCGCGCATCATCAACCCGAGCGCGCACGTCGTCTTGCCCTTCCCGTTTCCGGTGTTGACCATCAACAGCCCGCGCGTCTTCTCCTGATAATCCTCGCGCCGCCATTTGTATTTTTTCTCTTTAGTGGACATGGGAAAAGCAGAATTCAGGAGTCAGAAGTCAGAAGGGAAGGCTGCAACCATCTTTCTTCTGGGTTTCTTTTCTTCTGACTCCTGACTCCTGAATTCTGACTTCTGTGGTTATGCTGCTGCTTGCGGTCGCGTGCTTGATTCCGTTGGCGCAGGCGAATCGTCGCGGTCGCCGTTGCGATGCTCGACGGCATCCTGCAAGAGGCGGACGATGGTTCGCCCGGCTTCTTCCAAATCGCCTTCGAGTGTGCATCCGGCTGCGTTGCGATGGCCACCGCCGCCAAATTTCTCTGCGATACGCGCAACGTTCACGTCGCCTTTCGAGCGCAGGGAGGTGCGATAGATTCCGGGCGCGCTCTCTTTCAGAAGCGCGACTGCCTCAACGCTGCCGCAGGCCAGAGGATAGTTGACGAAACCGTCTGCATCCTCTTCGCTGGCTCCGGCGCGCTCCTGCATCTCAAGCGTCTGGTGCATCCAGGCAACACGTCCCGTCTCATCTCTTTTGACCGTCGTCAGGACTTCGCCGAGCAATTCAATTTTCGACCAGGGATAATTGCTGAACACGGCTTGCGAGATTTTGGCGGGCTTGACTCCGGCGCGCACCAATTCCGAAGCGACTTTGAAGGTGCGCTCGCTCGTGTTTGAATAATGAAATGAGCCTGTGTCCGTGATAAGCGCGGTATAGACGCACTCGGCAATCTCTTTGGTGACGCGAACGCCTGTGGCTTTGCACAGGTTATAAATCATCTCGCCGACAGCCGAGGCGGTGGAATCAATCCAGTTAATGTTGCCGAAAAGCGCTGTGGTCGAGTGGTGATCTATGTTGACGACAAACTGCTTTTCCAGATCAACGAGGCCGGGGCGTGTGATGTCCGAGCATTCGATGACGAAGACGGCATCATACGTGCGATCAATGGCAGGTGTGACGCGAACGTCGCGCACGCCGGGTAATTTTTGATAAGAGTGCGGCACGTGGTCGCGCATGATAACTTCGACTTCTTTATCAAGAGCGCGCAAGAGCCAGTAGAGGCCGAGACTCGAACCCAGACTGTCACCATCCGGGCGAACATGTGAGGTAATCGCAAAACGTCTCTTCTGCTCGATCAACTCAACAACTTGACTAAGCATGTTTTCAAAAAAGTGATGAGTGATATGTAATAGGTGATAGGAAGGACGTGTCTTCTCTTATCACCTATTACATATCACCCATCACCATTCCTTTCTTCTTCGGGAAACTCTCCCGCCTTGTTCTCTAATTCCGGCGCGATGCTTTCCAGCAATCTGTCTACGCGTGCGCCGCGTTCTTCGACAGTATCGCGGATGAAGTGAATCTCCGGCGTGTGGCGCAGTTGGAGCACGAAGCCCACCTGCTTGCGGACGTAAGGCGCGGCGTGACGCAGGGCAGCCAGCGCTGCCTGGATGTCGTCTTCGCTGCCTTCGACCAGCACGTACACGCTCGCATCGCGCAGATTCTCCGACAGCCGCACATCCGTCACCGTCGCGGCCTGCACTCGCGGGTCTTCCAATTCATAGCCGACTATCTGCATGATCTCCTCGCGCAGCATATCGGCGACTCTCTCTGGCCTACGCATAAAACAGTGGTCAGAGGTTAGAGGTTAGAGGTTAGGAAATCAGTTTTTACTGACCTCTAACCTCTAACCTCTGACCTCTATAGTTCCGTTGCGGCAACCTTCTCGATGACATATGCCTCGATCTGGTCGCCGACCTTGATGTCGTTAAAGTTTTCCAGGCCGATGCCGCACTCGAAGCCTTCGCGGACTTCCGATGCGTCTTCCTTGAAGCGGCGCAAACTTGCGATGCCGCCTTCCCATGAAACGACGCCGTCACGAATCAGGCGCGCGCGGGAATTGCGGCGAATTATACCGTCAATCACCATACAGCCTGCGATTGTCCCGGCACGCGGCACACGGAAGACCTCGCGGATTTCGGCTTTGCCCAGAATCTTCTCTTTCTCGATGGCTTCGAGCATGCCGATCATCGCGGCGCGAATCTCTTCTTCGACCTTGTAGATGATCGAGTGGAGTCGGATGTCCACATGCTCCTGTTTGGCCAGATCGGCGGCGCGCACTTCAGGGCGCACGTTAAAGCCGATGATGACGACAGCCGTGCTCGACGCTCCGGCCTGCGTGGCTGAAGCCAGCAGCACGTCCGACTCTGTAATCGCACCGACGCCGGAGCGAATCACTTTCACCTTGACCCGTTCGGTCGAAAGCTTCTGCAAGGTGCTACGCAAAACTTCGACAGAACCCTGCACGTCCGCCTTGATGACGACGAGCAGTTCCTTGATTTCCGTCTCGCCGAGCGCTTCAATACCGCGCTTGGTTGATTGCAGGAGCGTGTTCTGGCGGGTCAACATCTGGCGATGATGCGAGATGCTTTGCGCTTTGGTGATGTCGGCGACGACCTGGAAGGATTCTCCGGCCTGCGGCACTCCCTGAAGCCCCAGGACTTCAACCGGCGTGGCTGGCCCGGCTTCCGTAATCGAGTTGCCACGGTCATCGAACATCGCGCGCACCTTACCGAAAATCTGTCCGACGATGAAAGGATCGTGAGCGCGCAAAGTGCCCTGCTGGACGAGAACGGTTGCGACCGAGCCGCGTCCGCGATCCAGCTTGGCTTCAAGCACGACACCGCTTGCTAAGCGCGTCGGGCTGGCTTTGAGATTGAGAATGTCCGTCGTCAGCAAGATGGTTTCCAGAAGCGTGTCGAGGTTCTCGCGCTTCTTGGCGGAGACCTGAACCATCTCGGTTTCGCCGCCCCACTCGACGGGCTGCAAACCAAGATTGGCAAGTCCCTGCTTGACGCGATCCGGATTAGCGTCCGGGCGGTCAATCTTGTTGATGGCGACGATGATGGGAACGCCCGCTGCGCGCGAGTGCTCGACGGCCTCAACCGTCTGCGGCATGACGCCGTCGTCTGCGGCGACGACGAGTACAACCACGTCGGTCGCCTTCGCTCCGCGAGCGCGCATCATCGTAAAGGCTTCGTGACCTGGCGTGTCTAAGAAGACGACGCGGCGGGTTTCGGCAGGATTGTCAGGACTCGGAACCTGCACGCTGTACGCGCCGATGTGCTGCGTGATGCCGCCTGCTTCGCCAGCCGCCACGTCGGTCGTGCGGATAGCGTCGAGCAGGCTCGTCTTACCATGATCGACGTGACCCATGATGGTCACGACGGGGGCGCGCGGCAGTTCCACGTCGTCCGCGTCGGTCGCGATTAAATCTTCAAACTCTTCTTCGGCGACCATCTCTTCAAACGGCACGAAGGTCACTTCGTAGCCGAAGCGATGAGCCAGATCAATCGCTACGTCATCGTTCAAAGGCTGATTGATGGTTGCGAAGACGCCGCGTTGAAGCAGCAGCGTCACAATATCCTTCGGCTTGATGCCGAGCTTTTCGGCAAACTCTTTGACGGTTGAGCCTTCGACGATACGCACGGTCTTGAGTTCGCCCGCGATGGTCGCAACATCCATGCTCAAACGCCCGGCGATGCGATCTTCGAGCGAGAGCGCCTTCGGCGGCGGAATGTAGTCGCGGTCAAAGCGCCCACCACGGCCACCTTCATGCGATTTACCGCCGCGCGCCGTGCTGCGACCGCCGCGCCCTGGGCGGCGTCCGCGACCGTCTGACGGCGAAGGAATGTAAGTAATCTGCGGGGTGGCCGTTTCGCCCGGAGTCCCGGCTCGTTCGGCGCGGGCGACGGGTGCGCGTGAGCTATTGCGGTCAGGGCGCTCTGTGCGCTGCTCGCCACCACGTTCACCACCTTGTCCGGCGCGTTCCTGACGTTCGCGGCGTTCGCGTGGACTAATGGGCGGCGGCGGCGGCGGCACTGGCGCGGGAGCGCGCTCGCCAACCTTAACACCTGCGTTGAGCGCTGCGGCGGTAGGCCGCAAGACTCTCACCTGTCTGGATGGAACAGGCGGCGGTGGCGGAACAGCCCTGACCGGAGGCGCTGGCGGCGTTACTTCCGCCATCTGTTCAGCAGGAGCAGAAGCTACGACTTCGGGCATTGATGAGACTTCGGCTGGAGCCTGCTCAATCGGCTGGGCTTCCTGCGCTACGGGTTCCTGCACGGGCGCGGGAGCTTCGGCGGCTGCGGCAGGATGTTCGGCGCGCGTTGCGGGCGTGAGTTTCCTGACCTGTGGTCGCACGACAACTGGTCTGGCTGTGTCAGGCTGCTCGATTGGCGCAGCCTGAGCGGCTTCGACGGCCTCTATGGGTTGCGGCGCGACCTCGGCCTCGGCCTCTTCGACAACCGGCGCTTCTTCTACGACGACAGGGCGCGCTTTTTTAACGACGACGACCTTGCGCGGCGCAGCCGCTTCCTTCTTCGGGAAGTAGCGATTGCGAATCTTGTCGGCCAGCTCTTTCGAGACAGAGTTGGAGGGCACACTGACATCTACGCCCTCACGACGGACTTCCTCGATGAGACGCTTTGTGTCCTGCTTGAGTTCTTTTGCTAGATCGTACAGACGAACCTTTGAAGTAACGGTCATGCACTCCTTCTTCGACGCTACAGATTAAAACGGCGTCGCGCGCTTCAAAAAAAAGGTTAAGGCGTCTTGCCTTCTCAACCTTTTTCTGTCAGCACGCTTCTCAGAAGGGCGTTGCCAGAGAGGATTTTGAAGGCAAGGAGCGAAACGCGCTTTTTATGCGAGCGCGCACGCTACGGTTATTGGGCCGCATTGTCTTCGGAAGCATCTGATTGCTTCTCGTCTTTATCGCTCTCGACCGTCTCGGCCTCACTGTAGGACGGTTCGGGAACGGAACTTGTTTGAACTTCGGGAGCAGACGCTTCGCTTGCGAAGTCTGCGCGAGGCGAGAGCCCCGCGTCTTCTTCGACGGGCGGCTCGCCTTCGCCAACCTTACCGGCGGCTTCAATCATCGCCGCGCCCGTTGACGTAATGTCCGGTGACGGCGTGATCGTGTCGGGACGAAGATCGCGCCCTGCTTCCTGCAACAAAAGCTCACCTTCAGAGATCGGGTCGGCTTCGGTGAGCGCAACCGGGTCGGCGGAATTTTCAGCCAGAATCTCCTGCTCAGCCGAGAAGGGCTCGCCCTGCTCGACGGCTTCGTCATAGCCTTCGTTGGTCATAGCATTTGAGGGCTTGACCTCATCCGCCTCAATAGTCGGGTCGAACTCGGCAGAGACCGCGTGCTGCTCAGTTATCGTGGTTGTCTCTTCGGGGGCAACCGTTTCTTCTGCCATCGCTACCTCTTCCGATTCAGACGCCTCGGATGCTTCTTCTGTTTCTTCCGCACTGGCAGACTCAGCCGGGCTTTCTTCACCGGCAGCTTCTTCTGCCCCGGCGCTCTGCTTGCTCGCTTCGCGCGCAGCGATGACGGCCTGCGCTGCATTCAACATTGATTCGGCCTCGTCAAGACTGACATCGAGATATTCGACAAGGTCGTCAACGGTAGTTGAAGCCAGCGCGTCAATGTCGTTGACGCCGTGCTCAGCCAATGTCTCGGCCTGCGCCGCCGTGACGCCTTCAATCGCGGAGAGCGGAACAGAACCGCCGGAAGCGATGAGCGCGCCCATCTGCTCGGCGACCTCTTTTTTGAGTTCTTCCTCGCTGCGGATGTCTATGTTCCAGCCGACGAGTTTCGTCGCAAGGCGCACATTCTGCCCGCGCTTGCCGATGGCGAGTGATAACTGATCTTCGTTGACGATCACTTCCATCTGCCGGTTTTCAATGTCCGTGATGCGAACCTGATTAACTTTGGCGGGCGAGAGCGCGTTGGCGGCAAAGACCGAAGGCTCATCCGACCACTCGATAATATCAATCTTCTCGCCGCGCAACTCGCGAATAATCGCCTGCACGCGCGAACCCTTCATCCCGACGCACGCGCCCACAGGGTCAACGTCGCGCTCGTTTGACGTGACGGCAATCTTCGCTCGCTCACCCGGCTCACGCACAGCCGATTTGATGACGACCGTCTCGTCATAAATCTCCGGCACTTCCATCTCGAACAGACGACGCAGGAGTTCCGGGCTGGTGCGCGAGACTTCGACCTGCGGCCCCTTAGATTCCTTCGAGACGTTGTGGATGACGACGCGGATACGTTCGCCCTGATTCCACTGCTCGCCGCGCGACTGCTGCGAGCGGGGAAGGATGACTTCCATGTTGCCTAAGTCAACAATAATATTGCCGCGCTCGAATCGTTTGGTGAAACCGTTGACGAGGTCGCCGATCTTGTCTATGTACTGGTCGTAGATGTTCGAGCGCTCGGCATCGCGCACTTTCTGAAAAAGTATCTGCTTGGCGGTCTGTGCGGCGATGCGTCCAAGCTCTTCCATCGGCAGGGGCAAAAGCAGGGCATCGCCTATCTCAACTTCATCGCCAGCCATCTCACGCGCTTCTTCAATTGATAACTCCGTCGCCGGGTCTGTCACTTCGTCAACGACTACTTTGGACGAAGAAAGCTCGATGCCGGTGTCAGGATTCCAGTCAACCTGGATGTCCTCGCCGGATTTGAACTGCTTGCGAGCCGCAGCGCGTACCGCTTCTTTCATCGCCTCGATGACGATTTCGCGGTCCACGCCTTTCTCCTGGCAAAGGGCATCAATGTTCTGCGCGATGGATGTACTCATTAACTTACCTGTCTCTTTCGGGTGGCTTTAGAAGTGCTGAAAAAATAGCTTGCACTCTTACAGCCTATTCAATTGTTATTCAGTTGTGTTTGTGGCCGTCCTGTTTGCCTGCGGCCTCTGCTGCCAGCTCGCGCTCTCTGGCGCGACGAAACTCTTCTTCAACGTCCAGTTCGAGATTCGCTTTGACGATTTGTTCAAACGGCACTGTGACGCGCCCGCTCGTCTTATCTTCAAAGATAACCTCTTCGCCTTCCAGCCCGAGGATTTGGCCGCGAAAGTTGCGCTGGCCGTTGATCGCCACTCGCGATTTCATCTTCGCCATGCGGCCAGCGAACCGCTCGTAATCCTGGCGTTTGTACAACCCTCGCTCCAGACCGGGGCTTGATACTTCAAGCGTATAAGCCGAATGGATGAAATCTTCCACGTCCAGAACGGTGCCGAGGTGCAGGCTGATTGCAGCGCAATCCTCGTGGGTCACGCCTTCGGGTTTGTCAATAAAGATGCGGAGGATGGGTTTGCCTTCCGGGCCTGCGACTTCGGCGTGAACCAGCTCAAGGCCATGATCGAGCGCCACCCGCTCGGCAATCTCTCGCACACGCTCTTCAATCGAACCCTGACCCAACCTTTTGCCCGCTCCTTCGATTATTCAAATAGCTCTCGCGCAAAAGAAAAAGTGGGCGCGAACCCACCGGACGAAACCGCCGCGCTCAGAGCAAGCGAAGGATTATACGGAAAGGGCAGGGGAGAAGCAAGCGACCGGAGACGGAGGCGAAGGCGTTATTTTTAAGGCTTTTAGAGCAGCCTATTTACTGCCGCGAAAGCTAGCAACTGTCATCTTCTGGGAAGTTGGGCAAGCACCTTCGCCTTTTCATGTTGTGCCCACTCTAACTGTCTTTCGACGAATTTCCTCATGTCATCTTCGGCCTGCTCGTTTGCCGCCCCGGATTCCGGCGATTCCGAGCGTGTATTCCAATAGCTGATAAATTCATCGAGCGTGGCGATAGCCTTCTGCCCCAGTTCGGCAAAGTTTGCAGCCACGTTTTCCACTGCGTCGTCATATTCTTGCAGGCTGCGTTGCGCTTTCAGTTGTATTTCGTCGTCCGTCATGGCCGGTGTCTCCTTAAAATGCTTACTTTGGATTGTAGCTGACGCGCCAGATCTTATTAGCCCCGTCGTCTGTAATCAGCATCGAGCCGTCTTTGAGGACGAGCAAGCCGACGGGGCGCCCCCAGACCTCCGGTTTGTTCTCGTCCAGCATCCAGCCCGTTAGAAAATCGTCGTAGCCTCCGACTGGCTTTCCATCCTTGAAGCGGATGCGAATGATCTTGTAGCCCGTGCGCTTCGAGCGATTCCATGAGCCGTGCAACGCGACGAACGCGTCGCCGCGATACTCTGCGGGAAACGCTTTGCCGTCGTAGAAGACCAAGCCGAGCACGGCTGAATGAGCCTGAATTAAAACGTCCGGCACGAGAGTCTTTTTCACCAGATCGGGGCGCTCTCCCTTGCGGCGTGGGTCTTCCCGCCCGTCAGCGTAGGCGTAAGGCCAGCCATAAAACCCTCCATCTTGAATCGCCGTCACGTAATCGGGAACGAGGTCGTCGCCCAGCCGGTCGCGCTCCTGCACGGCAGCCCAGAGGGTGCGCGGTGTGCCCGGTCGAAACGCCAGCCCGATGGGATTGCGCGTCCCCGTCGCCAGGATGCGTCGCCCCGTCCCGTCAGGGTTGAATTCAAGAATCGCGGCGCGCGGCTCCGGCTCGACGCTGACGTTCGACTCCGAGCCGACCGTCGCATACAGTTTCGTTCCGTCGGGGCTGAAGAT
This sequence comes from uncultured Acidobacteriota bacterium, assembly GCA_963791265.1. Lineage (GTDB taxonomy): Bacteria > Acidobacteriota > Blastocatellia > Pyrinomonadales > Pyrinomonadaceae > QHXM01. The sequence continues at coordinate 74,890 of CAWBSB010000015.1, read as the reverse complement.
GATGTTGCGCGTCCAGTGTTCGCGATAACCCTTGCCCGGTAAATCCGCGACCTTTTCCGCCTCGCCTTCGGCTTTCGTCTGACCCGGCTTGTAGCGAAAGCGCACGATGGCGTTGGTGTTGGCGACGTAGAAATAGTCTCGCCAGAAGGCCATGCCGAACGGCAAATTGAGATTCGAGGCGAAGGTGAAGCGTGTTTCGGCCACCCCATCATTATTCGTGTCGCGCAGGATGAAGATACTATTAACGCCGGGGTCTGCGACGAAAACATCTCCGTTGGGTGCGAGCGCCATCCAGCGCGGCCTTTTGAAATCTCCCTCGGCGAAGGTGTTGGCTTTGAAGCCGGGCGGAAGATTCAACTGCGCGCCCGCTGGGGGCGGGATGACCTTCGGCGGGTTCTGCGCGTCGGGCGTGTCGTTCGGCGGCGGCAGGTCTGCGGGTTTGATTTCGTAATGCTTGAGCGTGGACGAAGAAGGCTCAACCTTCGCAGGCGCTGGCGCTTGAGCCTCGCGCCCTTTTTGAGCGCACGCAGACAGATTAAGCCCAGATGGAGCATGAGCGCACAGGCGCACAGGCTGAGAAAGAACCCCATCGGTCTAACGTTCTTGCTTGTCTTATTGTCACCTCCGGCGATTCCGCCTGCATCTTATAACGCCTGATTACATCAGGTCTGCTCACTTAAGAAAGCTTTGTCTTAACAATCTCGCTCACCGTCCGCCCGTCGGCGTTTTGTCCGGCGAGACGCGCCTGCGCCGCTTTCATCACCGCGCCCATGTCGCGCATGGATGTTGCGCCTGTTTCGCTGATGGCGGCGACGACCGCCTGCTCTATCTCTTCGCGCGAGGCGGCCTGCGGCAGATAGCCTTCGATGACTTCGATCTCGGAGCGCTCCTTGTCGGCCAACTCCTGCCGCCCGGCCTTCTCATACTGTTCAATGGAATCGCGCCGCTGCTTGACGAGCGATTGCATCGCCTTCGTCAACTCTTCGTCGGTTAAATCACTGCCCTTTTCGATCTCGCGGTTCATCACAGAGGCTTTGACCATGCGAAGCGTGGACAGCCGTGCCGCGTCTTTGGCTTTCATCGCGGCTGTCATGTCGGAGATGATTCGTTCTTTGAGACTCATAATCAAAAAATTCCTTTCCGGTTATTTGTAAGCCGAAAGGCGTGCGGTTTACAAGTGCGACGCCGAATAGTTAGGATTGGCGCGCTCTTTCACTCTTAAAAACTTTCCGTCCTTTATCGATACTTAAGGAAGAGGATAGATTAATTTTTTTTTCAGAGGAATTCGATTGCAAACTGAGCAGACAAAGCTGCGCTGGCGTCTGGGCGTGCTGGCCGGAGTCGCCATGATGATCCTCGCGCTCTACCCGCAACTTAATTTGTGGGTGATGCGCGGCTCTGAATGGAACGGCGCGTATGCTTACAATGATATAGACGAAGTGGCCTACGCCGCTTACCTGCAAGCCTTGATTGATGGACGCCCGCGCCGCAATGATCCGTTTACAGGGCGCGACGATGCGCCGGGTAGAGAGCAGCCGGAATCCCTCTTCTCCATCCAGTTCATCCCGCCTTACGCGATTGCGCTCTTTGCGAGACCGTTCGGACTGTACGCCTCGTGGGCCATGATCCTCACAGGTGCGCTCGCGGCATTCGCCACCGCGCTCGCGCTTTTCTGGCTGCTTGGAATGGTGACAAAGGATGATCGAATAGCAGCGACCGGGGCCTTGATGGTGCTTTGTCTGGGAACGCTCGCCTGCGCGCAGGGAGCAATCATCCAACTGACGGGGCGCGGCTTTGCTTACCCGTATCTTCCGTTCCTGCGTCGCTACCTGCCCGCGCTGCCGTTTCCCGTCTTCTTCGTCTTCTGCGCGCTCGTCTGGCGCTCGCTCAAAAACGAAAGCAGGCGCGACTTTTATCTTTCGGCTGCGGGCGCAGGACTAGCGTTCGCCGTCCTCGTCTATTCCTACTTTTATCTGTGGACAACCGCCGCCGCGTGGCTCGCCTGCTTCGCCGCGCTCTTATTGATTGCGAAGCCCGATGGGTGGAAGCGCGATTTCAAATCATTGGCCACGACCTCGGCGATAGCCATCATTGCGCTCCTGCCGTATGCGCTTCTGCTCTCAAACCGCGCGACGACAATGGACTCCGTGCAGTTGCTCACCTATACGCGAACGCCCGATCTTCTACGCCCGCCCACAATCATCGGGCTGCTGGTGCTGGCAATCCTTGTTTACGCTGTGAAGCGCGGTCGTCTCCAGTGGCGAAACAAACGGACGCTCTTCGCCGCAGCCTTTGCGCTGACGCCGCTCCTCGTCTTCAATCAACAGATCGTGACAGGCCGCTCGCTGCAACCCATTCATTACGAAGTCTTCATCGTCAACTACGTCGCAGCGTTTGCCGTCATCCTAACCGCCGCGCTCCTCTGGGGCACGAATGCCACCGCAGCCGCCAGACCAAAGTTGACCAGCCGCGCGCTCCTCCTGATTGCGCTCCTGACGTTCGGTTGGGGAGTGGTCGAAGCAGACATCACCACGCACGTCGTTGACGAGCAAAACATCATTCGTGACGACGCCATGCTCGTTGGCCGTCGCCTGAGAGAACTCGCGCGCGAAGCGGAAACTGCGGGTGTTGAAAAGCCCGGCGTCGTCTTTTCGCCCAATCTCATACAGGGCGACGATCTGCCAACCTTAGCGCCACAGGGCGTCCTCTGGGCGCGACACCTGCACATCTTCTCCGGCACGACCTGGGAAGAGAGCAAAGAGCGCTTTTACCAGCACCTTTACTACACGGGCTTGAACGCGCAATGGCTCGAAGCGGAACTGAACGGCGGCAACTACGTCGTCGTCATAGCGCTCTTCGGCTGGGGCCGTCATCACGACCGCCTGACCGTCAACGCCACCCCGCTCACACCGGAAGAGATCGCCGCCGAAGTCAACGCCTACGCGCAATACACCACCTCATTCAACCGCGAGCGCGCCGCCACACCCACGCTCTCCGCAGTCGTCACGCACGCCGACGGCGAGCCTGATTTGACCAACCTCGACCGCTGGTACGAGCGCAACACTGGCGAGCGTTTCGGTCAGTTCATGCTCTACCGTGTCAGGCTGCGACCGGAAGAAGACAAAAGATAAAAGTAGAAACGCGACTGCTCTACAGAACAGCCGCGTTTCGAGGTCTTGCTCAAACCCGTATCGTAAACCTATTTGTTTGGCACAGTGGCTTCAGGGCCCTTGAGGGCAACATAAGTTCCAGCACTGATGCCGAGCAGCGTCAGCAGCGAGCCGTCGAAGGTGGGCATCGCTAGAAACTGATACACTTGGACAATGAAGATAATGCCGAGGACGATAGTCCAGGCAGCCATCTGGAAGCGGTGAAAGCTGACTCCCTTAGCATCGCTTAGAATGTCCAGCCAAAAATTCTCCGACTGGTTATTTAGCTTCTTTAACTGAGACACTCTCTCCTCTTTTTCCATCGCACTTGCAGCCAGATTTTGCACAGCCGCCGGATCATCCTTACTATCGGTTAAAGTTGCGTTGGCAGCTGTAATGTTTGTGTCAAGCTGGTTTAGGCGAGCTTCAATCTCTTTTGCCGCTGCCGCTTGGGCCGCACTCGCTTCCGGCGTTGCCTTATTAGCATCGACCATCACAGAACCGACGGCTGTCCCGGCACTGATTCCGAGCAACCCGAGAACCGTTCCGGTTATCGTCGTGCTGAAATCGCCAGTGACTATCCCAATCAGCAAATACGAGGCAAGGACTAAAAAGAACCACCATGCAGCTTGCACGCGAGCGAGACTAAATGGCCGGCGCTCGCCCGCACCCGGAGGTGGCACAGAACACGAAGCACGTCGCTCTTACATAGTCGGAGGGGTGCAATATCAACAGCCCAGAGCCTTCGCTCCGGGTTAAGGCGTGAGAAGCAGTTTGAAATGTAACGGGTTGGCTCTGTCCCTGACGAGACTTTTTCAACCAACTACTGACGGGTCGCATCCTGTTCTCTTCCTTAGTAAATTTCAGAGAAGATGTAGGGGGGTCTGTTGGCGAAGTTTTAGCTGGGTCTGTCGGTGGGTAGGCCGTCACATCCTTGAGCGGCCTGCCGTCCGTAGACGAGTTGCATCCTGTCACAACGCGCTGGCAGCAGCATCTTGAAATTAATTCCTTCGACAACGATCACATCGCCGAGCGCCACGTCTTTGCTCTTTGACTCATATCCGGGCGTTCCCGTCGGCGCTGGACTGCCGGGAGCGGACGATGGCGTCGGCTGGGAATTCGTCTCTTTGTAAACGTTCGTGACCTTCAGCAGAGGAGCATCGGGAGCAGGGCAAGGAGACGTTTTAGCAGTCTCGGACTTATCTCCGTCGGGAGGCTTGCCGGGGTCGGTCGCATCGGTGTTGCTGGTAGTGTTGTCGTTGGTTTTGACTGATTGCTGTGGCTGTTGGCGGCCTTCGCGTTGGTGGCGGTTGTGTTCTCAGCAATTGTCAGGGATGGATACGCGAAGAGCAGGCCGCTATGAGCAGGAGATCAAAAATTCGGTGGGATGCAATCCATCGCATAAGCGCAATGGTTTTCATGGGAGCCCCTTTGCGAGGGCGTCTCACGGAAGATACATGTGAGCCGGGTGTTTATTGCCAGCCAGCCACGACGCAGGGAAATTAGGGAAGGCCGGCAGGAAAGAGCGCGCCAAAGATAAAGCTACTCCGGATGTGTGTCAATCAGGATTTCAGGCGAATAAATGGCTCAGCTTCAAACTCGATACAACACTCTCTCCGGTTGATATGCTTGCAGCCCATCATCCGGCTCGCTCTCTTCTAAATAGATATGCCGTTTCGCCGCAAAACGTTTCAAGGGTTATGTGTGTGCGCGCCGGTGAGGGTTGTGAGTGCCTGTTTTGAAATTGGCTCACTGCCTTCAGGTATGAATCTTAGGCGGAGATGCCACCTCTAGCGCGAGAGGTACTCGCGCAGGTAGCGGCCTGTGTGAGAGTCGCTTGCTTTCATGATCTCTTCGGGCGTGCCGGTGGCGACGATGTGACCGCCACCGTCGCCGCCTTCCGGGCCGAGGTCAATGATGTAGTCGGCGGTCTTGATGACATCGAGATTGTGTTCGATGACGAGGAGCGAGCCGCCCGCTTCGAGGAGCGCGCGGAAGGCCGCGAGCAGTTTGTTGATGTCGTCGAAATGCAAGCCGGTGGTCGGCTCGTCGAAGATGTAGAGGGTTTTCGCGCCGGTGCGTTTCGAGAGATGCGCGGCGAGTTTGACGCGTTGGGCTTCGCCGCCCGACAAAGTAGTGGCTGATTGTCCAAGGCGTAGATAGCCTAAGCCGACATCATCGAGGACGCGCAGGCGGTTGGTGATCTTCGTGATTTCGCGGAAGAAGGTCATAGCTTCGCGGACAGTCATTGAGAGAACATCGTTGATATTTTTGCCGCGATAGCGCACGTCAAGAATCTGCGGCTTGAAGCGCGTGCCCTTGCATTCTTCGCAGCTGGAGTTCGACATCGGCGAGAAACTGCATCTCGACCGTGACCGTGCCGTCGCCCTGACAAACTTCGCAACGCCCGCCGGGAACGTTGAAGGAGAAGAACGAAGGGTCGAAGCCGTGCGCCTGCGCCTCGCGCGTCTGGCTGAAGGCTTCGCGAATCGCGTCGTAGACTTTGATGTAGGTGACGGGATTCGAGCGCGGCGTGCGCCCGATGGGCGACTGGTCAACGAGAATCACGTCGTCTATGAATTGACCCGCCTTCGAGTTTCTGAAACGCGCCGACGTGCCCCTGCCAGTCTCCGCGCTGCTTCTTCAGCCCCGCGTAGATGCAATCGTGAATCAGCGTTGATTTGCCGGAGCCTGAAACGCCCGTCACGCAGACGAGCATGTCGAGCGGGATATCAACGTCTACGTTCTTCAGGTTATGTTCGGAAGCGCCATGCACGACTGAGGCGGCGCTTTTGCGGCGTGCGGCGCTGCTTGGGCGCTTTAATCTCCACTTCGCCGCGCAGGTAACGCGCCGTCAAAGAGGCTTTATCTGTGAGCAGATGCTCGAAATCGCCTTCGTAGATTACCTGACCGCCGAGTTCGCCAGCCGCAGGGCCGATGTCAAGGATATGATCGGAGGCGCGCATCATCTCCGCGTCATGCTCGACGACGAGAACCGTGTTGCCGATGTCGCGCAAGTTGTGCAAGAGGCGAATCAGACGCTCGCTGTCGCGCGGGTGCAGGCCGATGGAAGGCTCGTCCAGCACATAGAGCGCGCCGACGAGCGATGAGCCAAGATTCGTCGCCAGTTGGATGCGCTGGGCTTCGCCGCCTGAAAGCGTCGAGGCCAGGCGGTCGAGCGTCAGATAATCGAGTCCAACGTCAACGAGAAAGCGCAGACGCCGTCTGACTTCGTACAGCACGCGATCCGAGATGGCGGCTTGTTCGGTGGAAAGCTCAAGCGTGTCGAAGAAGGCAGCGGCATCTTTAATCGAGAGCGCGCAGACTTCGGGCAGCGTGCGTGCCGCCAACGCGCACGTCGCGCGCTTCCTGACGAAGACGCCCGCCGTTGCAATCCGGGCACAAGGTGTAGCCGCGATAGCGTGAGAGAAAGACGCGTATGTGGAGCTTGTATTTCTTCGTCTCCAGCCACTCGAAGAAGCCGCGCACGCCCGCCCAGTGTCCCTTGCCTTCGATGATCGCGCGCTGCTCCGCTTTGGGTAGCTCGCCAAACGGCGTGTCCAGCGAAATCCGCTCCTGCTTGCAGAAGCGGCGCATCTCTGTCTTCGCCCACTCAAACTGCGGCTTCGTCCAGGGCTCAACCGCGCCCTCGTTTAAGCTGAGCAGCGGATTCGGAATCACTAAATCCAGATCGAGGCCGATGGTGTTGCCGAAGCCCTGACAGGTCGGGCACGCGCCGAAGGGATTATTGAAGCTGAACAGGCGCGGCTCAGGTTGAGCATAGATTGTTCCGTCATACTTGCACTCGAAACGCTCTGAGAAGCGCAGGCGGCGCGGCTCATCTTCGACCGTCTCGATGATCGCCGTGCCGTGACCTTCCTGAAAGCAGGTTTCCAGAGAATCCACCAGCCGCTCGCGCACATCCTCGCGCGCGACGAGGCGATCAATCAGGACGTAGATGTTGTCGAAGTCAGCGCGCGTGTAGTCGTCCGGCGAACTGAGCTCAATCACCGTGCGCGAGGGAGCGTCGAAGAGACGCGTGAAGCCGCGCTGCATCAAGCTCATCACGTGCGCCGTGACCATGTGGCGGCTGAGGGTCTGCGGTTTCGGTTCGGCTTTGCGTTTGCGGCCTGTGCCGTTCTTCTTAGCCTCGCCGTTCGTCTCCACGCGCAAGCCCGCTTCCGCCGGGAAGAGAACGTAGAAACGCGTTCCTTCAGCCAGGGTGCTGAGAATTTCCTGCGCGGCTGATTCGGGCGAATCGTGATGGACTTCGCGCCCGCAGACGCGACAATAGGTAATGCCCGCGCGTGCGTACAAAAGGCGCAGGTAGTCGTGAACCTCTGTTTGCGTGCCGACGGTCGAGCGCGGGTTGCGCGTCGAGTTCTTCTGCCGGATGGCGATAGCGGGCGCGATGCCGCGCACTTCGTCAACGTCCGGCTTGTCCATCCGCTCAAGAAACTGGCGCGCGTAAGCCGAAAGCGATTCGACGTAGCGGCGCTGGCCTTCGGCATAAATCGTGTCAAAGGCGAGAGAGGATTTGCCGGAGCCTGAGACGCCCGTGACGACCGTCAGCCGCCCGACCGGGATGGAAAAAGAGATATTCTTGAGGTTGTTGACGCGCGCCCCGCGCACTTCGATGGCTTCTTCAATCATGTTTGAATTAGACGCCAGGCCACACAGCGGAGATTTCGGGAGGTGCGGCAAACTCACATGATAACCTGATTTCTCTCGAAGACGAAACGCAGAGAGACGATAGAAAGGGAATTTACCACAAAGGCACGAAGTCAGAAAAGAAATGCCTTAACTTTCTTAGTGGCTTTGTGCCTTTGTGGTTGAATTTCGTGGTGGTTAGACTATTTTTGTCTTCTCACGGTCACTCCCGGAGGCGGGCGAAACTCGAAGGCGTCCGCCGGGGCGATGAAATTTTCGCGCACGTTGCTGAGCATTACTTCGGAGATTGCCCCGGTGTTATCAGCGAGCGTTGCTTTCATGATTCTTCCGTCCGCATAGACTTCCAGAAAGATTTCACGCAAACCGGAAGATGAATTGCGCGGGACGAGGCGAAGCGTGCGCGTCTCAGTTTGCGTGCTGGTTTCCACGAGCGTAACGGAGCGAAACTCGCCACGCAAATTAGTCTGGCCGAGAAGAAAGAGGAAAGGGAAGCGTGTGTCCGAGACACTGTTTAAGTCCGCATGCGTCGCCTCGCGGTCGGCAGGAACGTAGAGCCAGACATCGCGCCCGTTGACGATGAAGAGCTTGCCCGGCTTCGGGTCGTACTCCCAGCGCATTCGCCGCGGGCGTTGCAGGACGAGTCGCCCTCGCTCACGCCGCTCGCGCACTCCCGGCGCGCTGTACCTTTGCTCAAACTCAGCCGCCAGCCCACGCATTCGCCCGTAGCGTGCTTCAACCTGTCTTATCAATTGATCTGCGACATTGTCGCCGCTCGCGCGTTGAGCCTTCTGGCCGCTCGCGTTGTGGGTCACAAGCAGAACGAAGAGCAGAGCAAACGCGACCTTGAAATTCTTTGCCATTATCTACAGACCCTTTACGACTTTTTCAGTTCTCATTCATATAACCGGAAACTAGCGCCAGTCGGGAGGCTCTGCCGGCGGCACATAAGGTCTTTCGGGTTCGGTCGTCTTACTCCCGCTCAAGCGTTTAGCATCGGGTTGCATCAGGAGCTTAGTTCTGAGCAGATGCGCTCGAAGGCTGCTTCCTGCGCCGCGCTACTGAAAGCACGCTTGGGGATAACCGAGATCATGTTCTTCCCGTAGATCAGCAGATAGAATCTATCGTTCTCCAAAACTTTCGTATACAGACTCCATTGAATCAAGGCATCAATCTGCGCGGTCTTAAACTGAATGCCGTCCTCCGAGAATTGCAGAAAGTATTCATCTTTGAACTTCGGGTCGCTGCGAAACCTCTGTCGCGGCAGGACGAAGAGATGTAGAAACGCTATCAGGAACGGAAGACAGGCGGCGAGGATGAACAACAGAATGACTTCCGTATCGACCGAGAATCCCAGCCACGTGAACAGGAAGATGACCGCGACTGCGTAGAGGCCGCAGACGGCGAGCCGCGTGATAAAGTCCGCCGAACTCATCATGTAGAGGCGCATCGCCGCCACGTATTCCTCTTCCGTATATTTGAAACGAAGGCTAATTATTTCTTCCATCTGAGTCTCCCTGATTATCCGCCACCTCGCGCACGAAGAGTTCTTCGAGCGATTGCCTGACGGGTTGGACGGAGACGAGGCGGCCACCCGCGCGTCTGAGCGCGGCGAGCGCGGCGTCTACGTCGCTTTCGTCTGCGACTTCGATGCGCGCTCCGCCCGCTGTGGGAGCTATCTGCGCGCCGTCAAGCTGAGGGAAGACGCTTGAGAATTTTTCTGCCGTCGTGCCTGCGATGGTAATCTCGATGCGATGATTGTCGCCCTGTGCGCGCGCGCAACTCTTCGAGCGTGCCTGTCTCGCTGAGCCGCCCGCGATTCAAAATCGCTACGCGGTCACAGAGCACTTCGATGTCGGAGAGAATGTGCGAGCACATAAAGACGCTCGTGCCCTTCGTGCGAAGCGAGGCTATCAGGTCTCGCACTTCACGACGACCTATCGGGTCAAGACCGCTCATCGGCTCGTCCAGAAAAACTATTTCAGGGTCGTTGACGAGCGCCTGCGCCAGCCCGACGCGCTGCAACATTCCCTTAGAGTATTTACGAAGCTGCTTATCCCAGCTCTTTTCGTCCAGCCGGACACGCGAGAGCAGCTCTTCGGCAAGGCGCTTACGCTCCGCTCGACCATAACCGAAAAGCTCAGCGCAGTAGCTCAAAAACTCACGCGCCGTCAGGTAATCGTAGAAGTAAGGGTTTTCGGGAAGATAGCCGATGCGCGCGTGCATCGAGACATCGTTGATGTCGCGCCCTAAGATTCGTGCGCGCCCTGCGGTCGGGTAGATGAGGCGCATCAGGAGCTTCAACGTCGTCGTTTTCCCCGCGCCGTTCGCGCCGAGAAAGCCGAAGATTTCGCCGCCCTCGACCGAGAGACTCAAGCCATCGAGCGCGCGCACCTTACGCTTACGCCAGAAGCCGACCTCATAATCCTTCGTCAGATTCTCAATCTCTACAACAAGCATATTCGCTCCAAAGGAAGAACACAGAAGTCAGAAGACAGGAGTCAGGAGGCAGAGGCCGAAGAACCGCTTTGTTTTTATTCTGTCTCCTGTCTTCTGACTTCTGATTCCTGCTTTTCATTTTCTCGGCACCTCGGAATCCAGGTTGAGGTCAACGTCGCAGTCGTCTTTGAGGACATAGGGCGTGTCAGCCGGATCGAGCGGCGCACCCGTGCTGGGGTCGAGCAATAGACGCGCGGCTTGCAGCCTCGGTGCAACTTCTCTCCATGCGGACGGGCAAAAACCTTTTTGTGCGCGGTAATCCGAGAGCACGCGGCGTATCAGGTCGCGCTCGTCCAGCGAAATGATTTGCTTGAGACGCAGTTCGGCCATCCGCTTAATCGTTTTATCCTCAGACTGTTCGTACATGCGTGTGTATATTTCGCGCGCCGTCTCGCGGCTGCCTCCTTCGATCAGCATCCGTGCGCTCATGGCCTGCATCCAGCCGGGTGCGTCCGGCAACTTCGCGCCCGCAGCATAAATTGAGCTGGACGTTTCATAGTCTTCGCGCTGCCAGTAGATGTAACCCAGATGATGAAACAAGCGCCATTCTGAAGGGTTGTGCTCGATTCCTTTCCTGAGCAGCTTGATGGCATCCTCGTCGTTGATTGCCGGAAGCACCACGCCGCCGTATTCGTAGACGGCGATGAACTGCGGGTCAAGTGTGGTCGCCGTGTCGAGCAGCGGGTAGAGAAGCTTCAAATCGAGCGCGGCGAGGTCTTCCAACTGAAGCTTCATACCCTGCTTGATTATTCTCCGCCCGACGTATTGCAAGGAACGCATCCAGTACCAGTCCGCGACCAGACCATTGAAGCTCAGACTCATCCGGCGCGCTGCCGCTCCCGTCACATAAAGTTTCTCTTCTTCCATCTTTGAATCAACTGGCGGGCGATTCACTTCAAGCCAGCGATTCAATCCGGCGGCGCTGCCCAGGCCAAACAAGATGACCAGAGACAAAATAATCGTCTGCCGCAGGCGCGCGGCGCGTGTTTCGTCGCTGCTCGTGTTCTTCGCGTTTGTCATTTGAAGTTGCGGCGATTGAAGATGAGCGTCGCGGCGGCCAGCAGAACGGTGATGTAGACGACCGAATAGGCGAGCGCCGCAAAGAACATTGTGGGTAGCGGCGTTTGTCCATGCGCGGCGGGGGTGATGTAGCTGTAGTTCGACAGGTTCGGCAGCAGGTAAAAGAGCGCGCCGAAGAAATAGCGTGCGCTCGTCGTGCCCATCGAAGTCGCAAAGGTCTTCAGATCAGCGCTGAAATGTCCGATGATGAAAACGAAGAACGTGAGTAGCGCCGAAAGCGCAGGCGATGAGAAGGACGAGAAGAGAATCGCCACCGCCGTCAGGATCATCAGCTCGATGTAGATGAGCAGGATGGCAGGCCAGATGTGCAGAATGGTAGTTTCCCAGCCGCGCCTGACATAGAGCAGCGCGAGCGAGAGTCCAATGACCCATCACGACGACGTTGACGAGCAGCGTCAAACAAAGGCCGAGGTATTTGCCGACGAGAAACTCGCCGCGCCCGACGGGCTTGGAAAAAATCGCATAGATGGTTCGCCGCTCAATCTCTTTGTAGACAAGGCCGACGCCGACGAAGATGGAGATGAACGCGCCGAACATGAGCATCGCGCTCAATCCCATATCAATGATGATCTTGGATTCCTGCGCCGCCGACAATTCGCCCAGAAATATCGCGCCGACGATTAAGAGCAACACGAAGAGCACTAGATTGTAGAGCACGCGGTCGCGCACGGCTTCACGAAAAGCATTGCGCGCGATAGCCCGTAGACGCCGCCAGATGCTCGTCTGTCTGACGCTTTTGTGACTTTCCACTCCAGCCTTCCCAGCCTCCCTGTTATGTTTAAGGTCTGATTGCTCGCCAGTCTAAGTTGTGCCGCTCGACAACTGCTGTGACTTCGGGGCACTTCATGCTACATGGATTATAAGCAAAAAAAAGGGACGAAGCTTTCACCTCGTCCCTTTGACTGACCTGTGGGAAGAATCTTACTGGTTGCCCAGCGCCGTCGCTCCATCAACCGCCGCGCGGTCAGCATAAGCGGTCGTGCCAGGGCCACCCTTCATCACGCCATCTTCCGTGATACCGAAGGTGCGTGTGCCGGACTGCGAAGCGCCGCTGTCAACAATCGGATCAGCCGTCGCGTGGAAAGAAGCCAACGTGTTGGTGGCTGCCACGGCGTTGACCGGGACGACGTTGAAGTTGTAGCCGCTCTTCTGTTTGGTGCCCAGGACGGGGTCAACCAATTTCTGTGAGACGAGGCTTTCCGTCACCGGAGCGACCGAATCAGCCGCCAGCATACCGGCGAAGTTACCGTTGCCGACTGTGGCCTGGAAGGTGGCTTCGGCACTGTGGACAGTACGCAATGAGGATTGAGCCGAGCCTTCGTTAGCGGCGCGACGTGAAGCGAGGAGGTTGGGGATAGCGATGGCGGCGATGATGCCGATGATCGCGACGACGATCAAGAGTTCGATCAGTGAGAAGCCGGTTTGGCCTTTGGTCTTTTGCATTTCTTTTCGAGTGCTCCTTAGAAAGGGTTAAAGTTTAATATTTGAGTCGCGCCAATCGGCTTCCGTCTCAGGTTCGCAGGCCGCGCTGTGCGCGATGTGTCGCAAGGGTTATTACAAGCCGTATGCCATAGCTGCTTCGCGAGTTGCAAAAAAATTTGCCGCAATTTAATGGCGAATATCGCTCCGGCTGGCTCGTTGATGGGCGTAAATCCGGCAGACTGACAATTCCTGGTAGTTGCCGAGTGACGGTTTTCGTCAAATGAGAGGTGGTCAAGACAGAGGCAGTGACTAACGCGAGGTAAGCGAGGGAGAACTTCTTAATTAACAGGGCTGCTGGTGACATCTGCCGGAGCGCCAGCATTAACGCGCAGGATTCCTGTCCCGTCTACGAAGTAGTTCTGTAAGCTACTTGACGGGTCATTGTCGGGCGCTGCTAGCGCTGTGTAATTCTGGGAGGGAGTGGCAATGTCTGGTATGGCAGCGAAGTTATATCCACTCTTGCGTCCAACGCGAAGGTCGGGATCGTTAAGAAATTTCGCGTTGGAAAGGGCTGTCAAATCGCCGTATTCACCGCTCGATGAGCGATAGGAGGCTTCACATGAATGGATCAGGCGCATCGAGTGCGCAGCGGAAGCTCCACGCGCCGCCTGCTTAGCCTGCATCAAATACGTGACCGTGATCGCGGCGATGATGCCGAGGATCGCCACGACGATGAGTAGTTCGATGAGAGAGAACCCTCGTTGAGAGGATGTTTGAGCCTTCATGTGGGATATTGTCCGCCTGATTAACCAAAGGTTTGCTGTTCTAAGCGTATCAGCCCGCAGCATGCTTTAAGCAACGCGTATGCCAGCCAATCAATCCGCTTCGCACATCTGTCAAACTGAACGACGCTATCAGGCTAACCCAGTGTCTCAAGGCCAGCCCAGAAACAAGCCCCGAAGGGGCGACAGAAGCTCAAGATGCGTGGCCACGCATCTTGAGCTTCTGTCGCCCCTTCGGGGCTTAATAATTATGTTGGCTGTGACCTAGGGCTTGCGCCCGGGGCTACCCTCTCTCGCCCCTCACGGGGCTGTGGTGTAGTTTCTCTTATCTTGAACTACGTTCGATTGTGAATTCTCACGGAGCGGCTTCGTAAGCATCCTCATCTTCGTCGCGGCGGCGTGGCTCAGGATCGGTCGCGCGACGGCGTGGAGTGGAGTCCTGCTGTCGCCGGTCGTCGCGCAGTTGCGCCGTCAGGCTGCGGATGCTGTGCTTATCCAGCAGGTGACGAAGCGAGCGCACGGAGAGATGCAGGAGTTCGGCGGCGCGAGTCTGGTTGCCGTTGGTCCGGCGCAGGGCTTCGAGGATGTAGGTCTTTTCCAGTTGGTCTAGGTAGGCCACGATGTTGATGCCTTCGTCCGGCAGGGCGAAAGCGGAAGCGATGCGCGCAGGATTGTAGTTGGTGATCTGTTCGGGGAAGCGTTCGGGCTGAATCGTGTCTGTGCGCTCAAGCGCGACGGCGCGCTCAATCGTATGCTCAAGCTCGCGGACGTTGCCGGGCCATGAATAGATTTCGAGCAGGCGCAGAGCCTTTTCGCTGATGGTAATCTGGCGATTAGTTTGCGCGCAGAATTTTTTAACGAAGTGCTCTGTTAATTCCACGATGTCTTCCGTTCGTTCGCGTAAAGGGGGAAGCTCGATGGGAATCACAGAGACGCGGTAGAAGAGGTCTTCGCGGAACTGGCCGTCTTTGACCATTGCGGAGAGGTCGCGGTTGGTGGCGGCGATGACTCGCGTGTCAATCTCAAGTTCTTCATGCGCGCCGACGGGACGCACCTTGCGTTCTTGCAAGACGCGAAGGAGCTTGACCTGCATGGCGGGCGACATCTCGCCAATCTCGTCCAGGAAGATCGTGCCGCGATTCGCCGCTTCAAAGAGACCTTTGCGGTTGGTGTTCGCGCCCGTGAACGATCCCTTGACGTAGCCGAAGAGTTCCGATTCGAGCAGCGTTTCGGTGAACGCGCCGCAGTTGATTGAAACAAACGGGCGCTCTGCGCGCAGGCTGAGATCATGAATAGCTCGCGCGACGAGTTCTTTGCCCGTTCCTGATTCGCCTGTGACGAGGATGGTTGACTGCACTTCGGCGACGGTTTCAATCATCTGGTAAACGGCCTGCATCCGGTCGGAGTGGCCGATGATGTTGCCGAGGCTGCCACGCTCGCGCTGCTCTTTGATGAGCGCTTCCTTCTCAGTCTTGAGCGTCTCGACCTCTTTCTTGAGCGTCAGGCGTTCGAGAGCTTTGGCGACGATCAGCTTCAGTTCGTCAATGTCGAAGGGCTTGGTGATGAAATCGTCTGCGCCGAGCTTAAAGGCTTCGCGCGCCGTGTCAACGGTCGCAAAGGCAGTCATCATCACCACCGCGACTTCCGGCAGCAACTCGCGCGCTGCGCGCAACAGCTCTATGCCTCCTATGTCCGGCATCCTCACGTCTGAGACGATAAGATCAGCCGCTTCTTCGCGCAGCAACTCAAGCGCGCGCCGCCCGTTCTCAGCCGCGCGCACCTCATGCCCCTCGCGCCCGAACACGATTGTCAGGAGCTGACGCATCCCTTGTTCATCATCAACAATAAGCAGTTTGGACATAGTGAAAACAGAAGTCAGAATACAGGAGTCAGGAGTCAGGAGTTAGAAGAACTGCTATGTATTTCCCCAACATCTTGCTGACTTCTTCGAGCAGTGGCATCAACTCAGGGTTATCACCATAACCAAGGTCTTTAGCCAAAATCAAATAGTAACGGCATTCTTCAAGAGAGCCTTGCGCGATATTCATAAAGCGGGCTTTATCGGTCTTACTCTTTTTCTTAAACCCTTCAGCAATATTTGCGGGGATGGAAATAGCCGCCCGTCTGAATTGAGAAGTTAATCCGTAGACTTCCTTTTGAGGAAAATAATCACTGTAATTATAAACAGACAGCACAAACTGGTGCGCCTTTTGCCAGACGATCAAGTCCTGAAAGTTCTTCGCAGCCGCGCTATCCATTCTGTCTCCTGACTTCTGTCTCCTGACTTCTGTCTCCCGGCATTTCAATCGTGATCGTCGTCCCTTGTCCCTCACGGCTGCGGACGTTGATTGTACCACCATGATCGCGGATGATTTGATAGACAATCGAAAGCCCCAGCCCTGTGCCGCCGGTTCTCGAAGAGAACGGCTCGAAGAGATGCTCGACCTGTTCGGGCGACATTCCCGCGCCTGTATCCGTAAATGTGATTCGCAGACGATTCCCGGCAGAATGCCTTAACTCGGCGTGCAGAGTTCCTCCATCCGGCATCGCCTGCAAGGCGTTGCGCGCAATATTCCAGAAGACCTGCTTGAGCTGCGAGGCGTCCGCGCTCATGGTCAGCGCCCCATCCGGGTAATCCTCTTCCAGACTATGTCCGGCTTGAAGCTCAGGGCTGTGGCGCAGGAGTATGAACGTTTCCTGAAGCAACTCGCGCACGTCAACGCTCACATGAGCCTGCGAGCGCGGGCGCGCATAAGTCAGATAGTCCGTGATGATGCGATTGAGGCGGTCGGATTCGCGCAGGATGATTTCCATCAATTCCGCCTGAGAAGAGTTGCCGTCCATCTCAGAACGTAACACCTGAATCGAGCCGCGCATCGCAGCCAGCGGGTTTCTGATCTCATGCGCGATTGAAGCGGCGACGCGCCCGACGGCTGCGAGCCGGTCCTGTCGGCGCGAGGTATCTTCGAGCGCACGTACCTGCGTTAAGTCCTGAAAGGTAATGACCAGACCCGTCGTCTCGCCGGATTCCGCAAAGAGCGGAAAGATACTGAAGCCCAATCGAAGTCGCAGCCCGTCGGCGGTCAGGCAATCGGCTTCAAAGCGCGGGCTGGTCTCTCCGGCTTCCACCGCGCTCATTGATTGGCGTGTGCGCTCTTCGATGTCGCCGAAAAAGATGGAGACTCCCTGCCCGCGCACATCCTCAGCCTTGTATCCCGTTATCTCTTCGGCGGCGGCGTTAAAGATGTAGATGCGCCCCTGCAAATCTGTCGTGACGACTCCCGAACGAATTGACTCGACAATGCGCTCATGCAGCGCGCGCAAGTTGGCGAGCGTCTGCGTCGTTTCCGTCAACTTCACGTCGTAGTGCGATTGACGTTGGGCGAGTCTGGCCGCCAGCAGTCCGACGAAGAGAAAGGCTATATCGTTGAGGCCGACCGACTGGATTACTTTGAGGGTCGAGGTCGCGATCACGGGTGTGACGCGCGCTGGAATAATGCCAGAGACGACGCCCATTGAGAGACCCGTGAAGATGGCGGCGCACCCGACCGAAGCGACGAGCGCCGCGCGCGCTCCAAGAAAAATACTGGCGACCGAGATGATGACGATGTAAAGCGCGGCAAAAGGCGAACTGACATCACCCGTCGCCCAGACAAGCCACGACACGATCAGGACATCAACAAACAACTGGACGCTGGCTTGTAGTCGCACACGGTCGCTTAAGCGCAGCGCGACGGCGTAGATGAGCGAGACGACGATAACGGCGAGGAAGATGAGAAGTGAGTTGCGCTCGGAGTTGCCGGACTGCTCACGGGAAAACAGAGTGATAGAGAGCGCGAAGAGCAGCACGGCGGCGGCGACGCGCCCGAGGATGAGCCACCAGAGTCTATGGCCGAGTGCCCCACCCTGTTCCATTGTCTTTCCAACCGTCCCCATCGGCCTAAAGACTATCACAGAGCAGGCGGCTTGAGGCAGTTATTAAAAAAGCGGTTTAAGAGTTAGTTTGGAATAGAAGGAAGGGAATCTCGGTCATTCAGAGCGGGCGCGCATTGCATCTGTCGAGGAGCGATTACTGAACAGGCTTGGACTCAAGCTTTTCAATCCGGTCTTCAGCCTCGCGCAAATCAGCGCGCGTTTCGTGTGCGATGGCTTCGATGCGGTCAAGGCGCTTCGATAATTCCCGTCGCGTGTCCATGATTTCCTTGAGCGCTTGTTCCCAGATTGGCTTGGTATCATAGGCACGAGCTTCAAGTTTTTGGAGACGCGCATCAAGCTCTCGCAGACCTGTGGTTAGAGCGTTATCCAGCGCATCGAAGCGAGCGAAAACGCGCTCCTCGAAAGAGCGTCCATCCGCATCCGGCATGTTTTGTGTGTTCTCTTCGCTCATCGCTATTCCTGAATGTGATTATGAGGCTTGTCGAAGTTCCATTCAAGCGCGAAATCTACTCTTGAGCGCTGCCGCTCACTTTGCAGCTATTCGCTCTCGCAGGTCGCTCAACTCTTTCCGGTGCGACTGGTCGTGCTCACGCATTAGCCGGAAAAGTTTCTCTAAAGTGATTGCGCCGACACCTTCCAACACGCCGCTTCGATTCAACTGGTCGGGCGAGAGCGTTTTCATCACCCGAACATTCTCCGCTCGTGCTAAGGCAAACTCCTGAAAGGCCGACTCGAAATCCTGGCTATTGTAATTCCTCTCCCTGGCAATGCGGCTGCCATCAAAATCAGGCAAGATGGGTTGAGGCTCTGCCAGCAGTTTTTTGATTCGCGCGCTATAACCTTCTCTCTCCAGATCACGAAGATGACAGACTTGCTCGACGACGGAGAATGCGTCCACAGACGGCTTCCATTTCAAATCCTGCAACGCCATCTCAGCAGCCACCTGCCGAATGTATCCGGGCATCTCTTCCAGAAACCTGACAACCTCTTGAAACTCCTGCTCGGTCATTTGTCTTCTCCCTGATTGCCGAGGTGAGTAGAGGCAGCCCTGTCTACAAGCCAACGAAGCGAGCCGTCAAGCGGTTTAATCAACTGCGCGGGCAGCCGCGCGGGGTCACGCTCGCCCTTGAGAATTTCCGCCAAGCGCGCGGCTTTGTTTTCGCCTGTGACCAGAAACATAATGTGCGCCGCGTGATTGATGGCTGGCGCGGTCAACGTGATGCGATATGCGCCCAACTTCTCGACCCACAGCCCGGCGACCCAAGCCTCTTGCTCAAACAGAACTTCCGTGCCGGGGAACAGCGAAGCGGTGTGCCCGTCGTCTCCCATGCCGAGCATAATCAAATCGAAGCGAGGCCATGCGGCATCGTTGAAAAAGGTACGCAGCTCGTCTTCATACAGCCGCGCGTTACTAATCGCATCCCCGACTCCGTTCATCCGGTGAATGTTCTTCGATGGCAGGTTGACGCGCGAGAGCAGCGCCTCGTTCGCCATGCGGTAGTTGCTCTCGGCATCGTCGGGTGGCACACATCGCTCGTCGCCGAAAAAGATGTGAACCTTCGACCAGTCAAGCCGCTCTCGGTAGCCTTCGCTTGCCAGCAACTCGTAAACGCGTTTCGGAGTCGAGCCGCCCGCGAGCGCAACTATAAAACGCCCACGCTCCGCAATCGCTGCCTGCCCAAGCTCGACGAAACGCGCTGCTGCGGCCTGAGCTACTTCATCAGGTGAATCGAAGATTAGAACTTGCGGAGATTGTTCAGGAGTTTCCATGCAGGCTTAGAGTTGGTAACAAAGCCGATAAGAAATTAGACAGGATTTACAGGATTAACAGGATGGAAAGAACAAGCATTCAACCTGCTTGACCCGTCTTGTCTTCCTAATCTTGATAATCCTGTTAATCCTGTCTAATTTCTTATTCATTCTTACTTCATCCTCTCGATTAACTGAGCGGCGGAATCGAGCGCTTGCTCGTAGACGAGATCGCGCTTGAGCAGAGATAGCTCGCGGCTCAAACGCTGTCCCTCGCTCTTTCCTTCGTAGCTCAACACGCGCCCGATGGTGTGCTGGCCATCAATTCTCGCTTCCGTCACCAATTTCTTCCGGTCATCGCTGAAGGCGACATGAAATTCCGCGCCCGCCTCTTCAGCAGAAAGCGTGAGCGCGACGAGCATCCCGTCGCCATGCCCGGTGCGCGTGGTCGCACGCATCTCGACGTTGACCTTGCGTTCATTCCCGCTCAACTGAAAGCTCGTTGTGCTGTTCTCTTCGCGCTCCTTCGCTTCCTCAATTTTCCATCCGAGCCGGGAAGCGAGCCAGCCTGTGACGAGCAGAGCTTTAGGCGCGATCTCCTGGGGCGCGAAATCCGGCGCGTCGTACTCCACCAGCACGCGATCAATTTTATCCAGGTATGGTCGGTAGTCAGGCACGTCCCAGAAACTGGACATCAAAGTGCGCCATGCGGTCAGTCGTCCCCAGTTCAAATCGCTCGCCGTCATGAACTGCGGATGCTCTTTGATAATCTGCGAAAGACGCTGCAAGTCTTCGTGCGGATGATCGAAGCACGACGAATCAAGCACGACGCGGTCGGACATCGTCGTCAAGCGGCCAAACAACTTGTCTTCATAATGCGGGATGTCCTTCCACCAGAGGAAGACCGGCGCGTCCGGCACAAGCAAGGGAGCAATAGCAGACGCCACCGTCTCAATCGCCGCCCCCGCCGCTTCGATTGTCACCTGCTCGCCGCAGACCTGCTTCCCGCTTCCGCCCAGGCGACGACAGCGCGTCGAGACGTAAGCCTCAAGACTCGGCTCAGCCGCCGTGCGGTCAGCCAGCAGCACAAGTGTGCGTCCCGGATGCTGTTCGCTCACTTCGTTGAGCATGTCGTCAATCTGTGCGCGGTCGTCCGTGGCGGTCGCGTAAACGAGCAGGTTCAAAGCGCACGCCCGCGTCACGCCCGACTCCGCATTCACACCTTCGCCATCGCCCGACGGCTTCCACATCGCCGCCAACTCTTTCTCAATCTTCCCGACATCAATCCCTTTTGTCGGCGAGACCTGAACTGTGTTCTCTTGTGTCAACATAATGATAAGTGATAGGTGATAAGTGATTGGTGATAAGAGAAAGGCTTTTACTTATTACCTATCACCTATCACTCATCACTGCTTTTATGGTCTACGCCAGCGCCTGCCCTCGCGCTCGATTAAATCGTGCGACTCTTTCGGCCCCCACGTTCCGGCTTCGTAGTTCGGGAAATCCACCTGAGCTTTCGTCGCCGCCCATTCGTTCAAAATCGGCATGACGATTTCCCAGCCGCGCTCGGTCATGTCCTTGCGCGCGTAGAGCGTGGAATCTCCGAGAATGCAGTCGAGCAGAAGGCGTTCGTAAGCCTCCGCGAGTTGGACGCCGAAGGATGCGCCGTAGCGAAAGTCCATGTTGACATCGCGGATGTTCGTCGTCTGTCCAGGCACTTTCGCGGCGAAGCGGAGCGTGATGCCTTCGTCCGGCTGGATGCGTATGATGAGCTGATTCGGCGTCATCTGTTCCAACGCTTCGCCGAACAGGGGAAGCGGCGCGGCCTTAAACTGAATCGCAATCTCCGTGACGCGCTTCGGCAGCCGTTTCCCCGAACGAATGTAGAAGGGCACACCCGCCCAGCGCCAGTTATCAAAATACATCTTGATCATGGCGAAGGTTTCCGTCGCAGAATCAAGCGCGACCTCCTGTTCCTGACGATAGCCAGGAACAGGCTTGCCCGCGATTGAGCCTGGGCCATACTGCCCGCGCACGCATTCTTCCCGCACACGCTCGACTGTAAAATCACGCGCCGCCCGGAGCGCCTTGATCTTCTCGTCGCGGACGGCTTCCGAATGAAGATTGACGGGCGGCTCCATCGCCACGAGCGAGAGCACCTGAAAGACGTGGTTCTGAATCATGTCGCGCACCACGCCCGCCGAATCGTAGTAGCCGCCGCGTCCTTCGACTCCGACCATCTCGGCGTTTGTCAGTTGCACGTGATCTATGTACTGCCGATTCCACAGCGGCTCGAAGATGCCGTTAGCGAAGCGAAAGACGAGCAGGTTCTGGACGGTCTCTTTGCCCAGATAATGGTCAATGCGATAAATCTGCTGCTCGTCCAGATATTTTAGAAGCTCGCGGTTCAACTCTCTGGCGCTTTCCAGGTCAGTGCCGAAAGGCTTCTCGACGATGACGCGCACCCAGCCTTTGCCTTGAGGCTTCGCCAGCCCATGCTCTCCGAGTTGCTTGACGGCTTCGGCATAAAACTTCGGCGCGACCGAAAGATAGAAGAGGCGATTGCCCTGTGTCCCGCGCTCGCTGTCCACCTGAGCGAGCAAAGCGGCGAGCTTCTCGTAATCACTCGCGTTGTTGATGTCGGCGGTCAGGTAGTGCAAGCCCTGAGCAAACGAGTTCCAGACCTCTTCATCCACGCTCTTCGCTTCGGAAAACTCTACGACGGCCTCTTTCATTCGCGCGCGAAACTCGTCGCTCGACATCTGCGTGCGTGCCAGCCCGACGATGGCGAACTCGGCGGGCAGCAGCCGTTCCTGCACGAGACGATAAAGCGCAGGGACGAGCTTGCGCTTGGTCAAATCACCGCTCGCACCGAAGATGACGACGATGCACGGCTCGGCTGTGCGCTCCTGACGAATGCCCGCGCGCAGAGGATTTTCCAATGGTGTAGTTTCCTGCATGATTGATTACTTTTGGGACAGAATTATCAAGATCAAGAAGTTGTATGAAAAGCTCCAACGGAGCGAAATGTAAGAGCCTGTGGCAACGCCACAGGGGATAAATTCGAGTTTATTCATTAAGCCCTGAAAGGGCGCAGTAAATATTCCGCCCTTTCAGGGCTTTATTATGTTCTCTGTGTCTTGACCCAGGGCTATCACATGCCGCCCCTCTGGGGCTTTCTCCGCGTCCCCATCTTGTTCGTTTCCAAATTACCCTGCCCTAATCAGGATACTGAGGACGATAGCCAGCACGAAGATCAGGATAATCAAAGGAATCTTCCAGCCCAGATCGCTTTTGAACTTCGCGCCGCAATTCCAGCACACAGGCTCGTAAGTCGGAACCATTCGCAGGCATTGTTTGCATGGCCGTCGCGGGGCGGTCGTGTCGCGCCCGCACCAGACGCAACGCTGCATGTTCGTCGTCCCACCGCAAAACGGGCAGACCACAGGGCCATGCGGGCTGGGGCTGCCGGGCTGCGGCGGTGGCGGCGGGTACGGCGGATATTGCGGTTGATAGCTCATTGCGGCTGTCCCGGATACTGCTGTGGATAAGGCGGCTGTTGCTGGGACGGTTGCTGCGGTGGATATGGTTGCTGATACTGTGGCGGATACGCTTGCGGATATTGCGGCTGGCTGAGCGCGGCGGCAATCGCCATCGTCTGCTCGCGGTTGCCATCCATGCCCATGCGGTGAAACTTTGCGACAAACGGTCTGGCCGGATCATTGATCCTGAGATGCGCGAAGACCGGGCCGGACGAAGCCTGCACAGGCGCATGATTGTGCAACGCATACTCAGACACTTCTTGAACCTGTATCTTACTACCCTTAAAACGAAGCACTATCACGCGGCGGTCGGTCAACGCGACCAGATATTCTTTGGTCAATAGCGTGGTGGCAATGATTCCCGGCAAAACCGCCAGGATGAAGAGAGGAAGCATCGCCAGCATGTTCGGCTGCTTGACGCCGAAAGCGATGTTTCTGAGTTGCTCGCCCGGTTGCAAGTAAGGATAAAAGGCGGCTGCAAGGAAATTCGGGTCTTTGAATCTTGCCATGTTTTCTCTCCTTAGAAGGAATAGACAGGATTAACAAGATTATCAAGATTAAGAAAACAAGGCAGGTCTACGAAGACTAAATCTCTTTTTCTTTCATCCTGTCCATCTTGTTAATGCTGTCTAAATATTTTCTGGCGGACTTAGCCTCACTCTGTTGGTGGCTTGATATTCACGGTCGGCGGTTTGATTCTGGGTGCGCCCGCCTTCTTCGCCGGTCTGCCCCTTCCGGGAGCGTCCATCGGGTCTGATGGTGGCGGCGCTGCCATCACTGGCATTTCTTCCTGCGCTGGCGCAGGCGGGGGCATCGCCTGTTGGACTGGCGCTGGAGCAGGTGCTGGCTCATGCGGCGCTGCGCCCGCGTTGGGCGTCTCCATCTTAGGAGAGGATGCCGGACGTTGAGCTTTACCTCGGCGTCGCGGCTTCCTGCGCCGCTGTGATTTTGTCACAGGGATTCCGTCAGGACTAAAGGCCGCGCCGCCATTGCTGCCATTCGTCTTCTCTGCCAGAGCTAAGCCATCAAAGCTCAGAACGAACAGCAACGACAGAACGATTAAAAGCTTACTTTTCATCTTCGCAACTCCTGCTCTTCATATTGTTCCCTTTGTTTCTATACGCGGGACGACTTCGGCAATCAGTTCTTGCAGACGTTTGAGACCTGCGAGCGCGTCTATGCCCAGATCAACGCGAATGGCGCGGCGACCGCGCGTGGCGAGCGAGTGAAAATCTCCGAGCGCCTGCGCCTGTTTCAAGGTGCTGAAGGTGTATGACTGGCCGGGAACGGCCAGATCAGTAAGGTCCAGCGCGGTAAGCTGTAGAAAGACGCCGTTGTCTGCGCCGCCCTTGTGAAGCTGACCCGTAGAATGCAGAAAGCGCGGGCCGTAGCCTGTGGTCGTCGCCGAGTGCGTCGCATCGCGCAGGTGATGGCGAATCGCTTGAATCACAGCTTCATGTTCGGGCGTCTCTTCAATGTAATTGAGCAGGGCGATATAATCATTCGGCTTCACCTCAGACAAATGCGCTCGCAGGGCATCCGTCACGGACGAAGATGGAAGAAGCGCTCGCCTCTGTTCGTCTGCGTAAATCGTCAGCACGTTGTCTGTGGCGACCACCGGCTGCTCTTCGAGCTTGCCTTCACTCTCAAACTTTTCCAGTAGCTCTTTGGTCGCGTCCTTCGACTCCTGCACGTTCGGTTGATCGAAAGGATTGATGCCGAGCCGCCAGCCAGCGAAAGCGGTGGCAATCTCCCAGAGGAAAAATTCCTCGCCGAGATCGTAAAGGTCTGTCAGCGTGCGATAGACGATGGGATGGCCTGCGGCTTCGAGCGCCTTCAACTTCACATCCGTGTCGCCGTCAAGCTTACCGACTGCGATTGAGACGAAAAGACGGTCGTCGCCGTAAACGGATGGTGAGCCTAAAGACTCGCCCGCGATTGGCACGATGCCTTTGCCTTCTTTGCCCGTGCTTTCCGCGACCAACTGCTCGATCCATAAACCGAGGGCGCTGATTTTCGGGTCGGCGACAATCGTCAGCTTATCACGCCCCGCACGAGCACATTCTCCGAGGATTGCTCCGAGCCTCGCGCCCGGATTTTCCGCTGCGGGCACGACCGAAGCGCAGGAATGCACGACGCGCTCTGCGCGGTCGAGCAGTTTCTTAATATCCACTCCCATCAGCGCAGCCGGAACCATCCCGAAATTAGAGAGCGCGGAATAGCGCCCACCGATGTCCGGTGGATTGAGAAAGATGCGCTTAAACTTGTCATCAGTCGCCATCTTCTCCATCAATGTGCCGGGGTCTGTGATGGCGACAAAAGATTCGCCCGCGTTCTCTTTAATCTTCCCCACCTGATCGTACCAGTATTTGTAGAAGACCAGCGGCTCGGTCGTCGTGCCGGATTTCGACGCGATGATGAAAAGAGTTTTTTCGAGATCTATCTGCCCGGCGAAATTGACGAGCGCGTCCGGGTCTGTCGAATCGAGGACGAGAAGCTCTGGATAGTTCTCCTGATGACCGAACGTCTGGCGGAAGACTTCCGGACAAAGAGACGAGCCGCCCATGCCGCAGAGCATGACGTGCTTGAACTCGCGCGCGCCGCGAATGCGGTCGGCAAACGCGATGAGGTCGTCTTCGACGCCGATCATAGTGTCCGGCACGGTCAGCCAGCCGAGCGAATTTTTGATGATCTTCTGGTGAGCTTCCTCTTCTTTCCAGAGCGCGGCGTCCTTGCGCCAGATACGGCGCATCACGTCTCCCTTGTCAGCTTCCTTGATGGCCGCGTTCACCGCGTCCGCATACTTGCCGAGCGAAGCCGTGAGGCGCGCGTGGATACCGGAGCGAATGGCATCGCGCTTGGCCTCTATGGATTCGATGAGCGTGTCGAATGAGCCGACGAACGCCGTCAATCCATCTTTCTGTAATTTATCCGTGACTTCACTGAGCGGAATTCCCAGTTCAGCGAGTTGCTCGATGGTGGCTCGCGCTTCGTCGAGATTTGCTTCGAGCGTCAGGGCGACTGCGCCGTGATCGCGAAACGCCGTGTAGGTTTGCGGCGGGATGGTGTTGACGGTCTCCGGGCCAACGAGGTTGTCAACGTAAAGCACGTCCGAATATTTCGGGTTCTTCGTGCCCGTCGAAGCCCAGAGGCATCTTTGCACCTGCGCGCCCTTGGTCTTCAGTTTAGCGAACCGTTCACCGTGAAAGATTTCCTTAAACTTCTGGTAGGCCAGTTTCGCATTGGCAACGGCGGCGCGACCCGGCAAGCCTTCCAACGTGGCTTTCTCTTCGGGCGTCTTCGCGTGGCGCGCGCGATATTCGAGGTCGGAGTCAATGGCCGTGTCCACGCGCGAGACGAAGAAACTGGCGACCGAGGCGATGTGGTCAACCGTCTTGCCTTCCGCTTCGCGCCGCTCCAGCCCCTTGATGAAAGCCTCCGCAACCTGTTCGTAGTTCTCAATCGAGAAGATCATCGTGACGTTGATGTTGATTCCGCGATAGATGCTCTCTTCGATGGCGGGCAAGCCTTCCTGCGCCGCCGGAATCTTAATCATCACGTTCGGGCGATTCAGTTGCTTGAACAAACGCTCGGCCTCTTCAATCGTCCCCTTCGTGTCATAGGCGAGGCGCGGATTGACTTCGAGACTGATGTAGCCGTCAATGCCGTCCGTTTTGTCATAAACGGGCTTGAGGATGTCTGCGGCGGCGCGGATGTCGTCAAGCACCAGCGCTTCGTAGATGTCGTTCACGCTCGCGCCTCTCTGGACAAGCGAGCGCATCTGCTCATCATAATCGGTCGAGCCGATGATCGCTTTTTCAAAGATCGTCGGATTCGACGTGACTCCGCGCAAATCGTCCTCGTCAATCTTCTTTTTCAAATCGCCCGTTTCCAGCATCGCGCGCCGAATGTTGTCATACCAGATTGACTGGCCTGCCTTCATCACTTCAATCAGGTGATTGCTCATAACTTTTGTTCCTTAGATTAGCTGTCTCAGAATTGTTTGTAGGGAAGCCATTCCAGAATAAGCACAAAGTCAAATACCGTGCTGGTTAATACTCAACCGCGCGAGGGGAATTTGCGGAAACCAAGATTGGGATTCGTTACAGGCGGCATATTATCACAATCGAGGATTCCGTGAGCAAGGTCGAGTCCAGGTGATGAATGAATTAAAAGGGCTAAGGAAAGAAATAGACAGGATTAACAAGATGGACAGGATGAAGAGAAGAAGCATCAAGCTTCCCTGACTTATCTGTTTTCTTAATCTTGATAATCCTGTTAATCCTGTCTACTTTCTTCTTCAGTTATTCAAGGCGATTCGGTTTCATCAGTGACTCTTAGCCGGATTTTTTGGCAGCCCTTCCACGAGATGGTCGAAGCCGAGCCAGATGCTCCAGCTATGATGATAAAAAGCCACCGGAAACAGGAGCGCAGCGACGAAGAGGGTTGGGAGCACCACCTGATAATCGAAACCCAGCACCACCAGAAAGAGGATGTAGATTGCCAGAATCACAAACTCCGTCGTGACGATGTTGACCAGAATCGCTCCGACAAAGAATCCCGCCTCGCGCATAAAGAGCGCATCACACGACGGGCAATGATGTTTTACTTTGAACGGGCGCTGAACGATTGACGATAGCCCGCAGACCGGACACCGCAGCCGCAGGCAGCGCGACAACGTGTTGATTACGGAAGGGCGCTCTCTCGTCACAATCTCTCCACGCAACTCTTTAATTATCCCCGACGGGCTGCACAGTGCTTCCTTCCATCATCAAAATGACCGCACGCTCCGGCGCACGGGTTCGATGAACAACTCCTCGCGGAATGGTGTAGCCCTGATGCGGCTCAAGCGTGATCGTTTCATTTTCCAGGTCAATCAGAAACTTTCCTTGCAGCACGAAAAAGAATTCGTCTTCTTTGTCGTGCTTGTGCCAGTGAAACTCGCCCTGCATGATGCCGAGCCGCACTACGCAATCGTTCACACGACAAAGAGTCTGGTTGTACCACTCGTCATCACAAGCGGCGACAAGGCCGGGCACGTCAATCAGCTTGAGAAAACCGAGCTTGGTATCCAGATTAATCGCGTAGTTATATTGTTCACTCATAGGAAGCCTCCCGCGCTTCGCCAGAATTGCTTGTCGGGCTTAGGCCGTCGCTGGAATTTGTATTTCGCCGCGCGCACGCAACTCCGACGGTAGCAGACTATGATAAATAAACTCATGCAGCGGCGTCGATACGCCCACCTCCCGACCGAGACGCACGACCGCGCCGTTCCATGCTTCGAGTTCTGAAGGCTTACCGGCAGCAATATCTCTTTGCAGCGACGTGGTTGCGCTCTCGGCCAGAGAGTCCATCAGCCCCATAGACTTCTCAACTATCCCCTCTGCCAGAGACACGTTGCGCGCGCGGGCGACCTCCAATATTTCCTGCATGCCTCTTTCCAGCATCCGGCGAGTTTCGGGAAGGGAACGGATGACACCTGCCGCCATGCCACTCACCGCGCCGATTCCGCCATATGGCGCGACGAAGATGAACTTCTCCCACACGGCTGCCTGAATATTCGGCGGCACTTCAGCTTTCACTCCTGCGCGCTCGAAAGCCTGTTGGAGACGCAGGGCACGCTCGCTTTTGTGGTCGTCCATCTCGCCGAACTTGATAAAGTTGGTTTCACCGAGACTGAGAATGTGCCCCGGCTTCGTGACACGGCTGATCGTTCCACACATACCATTTAGAATATGCTCTGCGCCCAGAACTGCGGTTAAGTGCGCTGCCGATTCGACGCCGTTTTGCAAAGGCACGACGACGGTTTGCGGGCTAATCATCGGCAGCATCCTTCGCGCCGCCTCCGGCACCTGCCACGTCTTGACACCGACCAGCACCACGTCAACCGCGCCTACTTGCTCAGGCTCATCAGTCGCCTCTGCGCGAACGACAAATTCGCCTGACGTTGTCTCCACCCGCAAGCCTTGCTCACGAATTGCTTCTAAATGTTCACCCCGCGCGATGAACACGACATCCTCTCCGGCACGCGCCAGATGCGCGCCGAAGTAACCGCCCGCGCCGCCTGTCCCGAAGATTGCAATCCGCATGAATATCTCCTCTATCTGATGGGGCGCGCGAGCAGCCCGACGCTTTGGATTGACTTTACCGCCCGCTCGGAAGCATTCGAGCAGCATTGTAAGGAAAGATAATGATAAGGAATGCTACCTGGGCACAGCCTCCGCCACCTTTCTGGCTATGGCGACAATATGTCCGCGTGAAGATGGATCATCAACTTCCCAAACTTCTATTTCAAAACCTTCAGCTTCTAACAACTTGCGCGCTACTTTAGGCTCGTACCCGCTGTAGAAAAATGTGTGTCCGAACATTTCGGAAGTAAAGCCTTCAGCACCCGGATCATAGGAAGTGGAATCTTCCGCATCCGAGCCACCAACCGACAATAATAACCTTCCACCAATCTCAAGAGAGTTAGCGAGCTTACGGTAGATAGCTAAATGGTGCTTCCGTTCTATATGAAAAATAGAATCCCAGGCGACAGCCGCCGCGAATTTATCAGCCAACTCTACCTCAACCATATCAGCATGAATTAACTCCGCTTCGGGAACTACATGCTGAGCAATTTCAAGCATCTTCTTCGATTGGTCAATACCAACTACACGAAAATCTTTCTGAACGAGGTATTTAGCAATAGGCTTGCCAGTGCCACAACCCAAATCAAGAACTTTGGCTCCAACCGGCAAACCCTCCAGAATTTTATCAACGTAGCCTAGCACTCTTTCGACATAGGCTTGCTCTCGAAAGCTGGAGTGCCATTGCTCTGCGATATAGTCGTAAGAATTTTGCATCGTAATTAACCAGATATACGCCCAATTACCGGCTAAGCCGCATGATGAGTGATGATACCACCATGAATCATGTTAGATCGCATGTTGCGGCTTCACTACGCTTTCAAACACCGACGCTTCAGAGCCAGCGCATGTCTTCACTTTTGCCTTTCACCTTTTGCCTGTTTTCATTTAATCTCTTCAGTCTATGGATAAATTCAGGATCACCGGCGGGCGGCCTTTGCGTGGGCGCGTCCAGATTAGCGGCGCGAAGAATTCGGCGCTGCCGTGTATGGCCGCAGCCCTGCTGACGGCTGAGACCGTCACGCTGCATAATCTGCCTTACGCGCGCGACATCATCACACAACGACGACTGCTCGAAGACATCGGCGCGACCGTGCTCACACCGGAACTCCGCACACACAAGATTACAGCCGACCACATAGAGCTTTTTGAAGCGCCCTATGAATTGGTTAAGACCATGCGCGCCTCGGTGCTCGCTCTGGGGCCGCTGCTCGCGCGTTTCGGTAAAGCGCGTGTCTCTTTGCCGGGTGGATGCGCCATCGGCACGCGCCCGATTGATCTGCATCTGGCGGGCTTTCAATATCTGGGCGCGGAAGTCGGACTTGAGTCGGGCGATGTCGTGGCGCGCGCACCATCGCGTGGCCGCTTGCGGGGCGGCGAGGTTCATTTCGATAAAGTCACGGTGACGGGGACTGAAAACCTGATGATGGCCGCATCGCTCGCCGAAGGTAAGACTACATTACACAACGCGGCGTGCGAGCCGGAGATCGTGGACCTCGCGGAGCTTTTGAACAAGATGGGCGCGCGTGTGCGCGGCGCAGGGAGTCCTGAGATTGAGATCGAAGGTGTCGAGTCGCTCGGCGGCGCAGAGCATACGATTATCCCCGACCGCATCGAGACGGGGACGTTTATGATCGCCGCCGCCATCACCAATGGCGAGTTGGAGATTAAGGGCTGCCGCCCGGAGCATTCGGAGATAGTTATCAGTAAACTGCGCGAGGTCGGGGTTGAAATCGAAGAGTTGAACCAGAGCACTCTGCGTGTGCGTTGTTGCGAAGAGGGCTTGAAGGGGAGCGATGTCACGACCGAACCGCACCCGCGTTTTCCGACAGACATGCAGGCGCAGTACATGGCTTTGATGACGCAGGCCGAGGGGCGCTCCGTGATTACGGAAACCATTTTTGAAAATCGCTTCATGCACGCTTCGGAGATGCAGCGCATGGGCGCGCGCATCCAGATCGAAGGCAGCACGGCTGTAGTCGAAGGGGTGACGCCTTTGACGGGCGCGCGTGTGCAGGCTTCAGACCTGCGCGCTTCCGCCTCGCTCGTCCTCGCAGGACTTGCGGCCTCAGGCGAAACCCTCATTGATCGCGTCTATCACATTGATCGCGGCTACGAGAAGATTGAAGATAAGCTGCTCGCCCTCGGCGCAGACATCGAGCGCATACGGGATTCCGTCACAGGGCCGCTGCATAAGACCATGACAGGTGACGAGTGACAAGTGACGAGAAAAGATATATTGTTCTCCTCGCTCGTGGTTTTAACTTGTCACTCGTCACTCTTTATTTATCACTATATTTCTTATGGATTGTCTCTTTTGTCGAATCGTCGCGGGTGAGGTTCCCGCTGACATCGTTTATCAGGATGAGCGCTCTTTTGCGTTTCGGGACATCAACCCGCAAGCGCCTGTCCACGTGCTCGTTATTCCGCGCGAGCACATGGAATCATTGGACGATGCCTCGCAAAGGGACGAAGCGTTGCTCGGCCATCTGCTGCGCGTCGCGGCGCGCGTGGCCAACGAGCAGGGGCTTTCCGAGAGCGGCTATCGCACCGTCGTCAACACGGGCGCAGGCGCAGGCCAGTCCGTCTTTCACCTGCACTTGCACGTGCTCGGCGGGCGTTCATTAAGCTGGCCTCCGGGTTAAAAAGCCGGGCGTTATTACTGAAATAAATCTTTTATTGTTTGCGAGATTTCTTTGAAGAGGACTTCTTGCGCCTGGCGGTGGGTTGCTTCTAATTTTTCACTTCTTTCGGTAGTATCGTTTGCAGATAAGCCTCTAGATTATCCTCTACGCCTTTTGGAAAGGGTACTTCCTCCTCCACTCCAACATAGATCAGGCACGCCGATTCTGAAGCCTGCAAGACACCTTTGTATTTCCCCAACCAAATGGTCAGATGTTCTTTGAGTTGAGGTAAAAGCTTGACCTGCTCCAGGAGGTCTGGATGCTCTTCTAAAATTTGAAGGGCACGGGCATTATATTCACTCAGGATATTTGCGGTATATGAGCGAATAATGCTGTGCAGATGCCGCTCTTCATCGTCCATGCGTTTGTAGTAACGGCTAAAAAATCTTTCATATTCCATGTGCTCGTCAATCTCAAGACGCTTGCGCATCGCTTCGAACACCTCATCTCTGACACGACACTGGGCGACGAAAGTCTTATAAGATGTTCTCAAGATTTCGAGCAGTTTTTTAATGGCGCGAGCCTCTTCAGATAAACCTCTTGTCTGTGTGGTCGAGGAAGGGCCGGGATAAGCCGTTGAATCGTTCCCGGGAAAAATAATTTGTTCCGCAGGCTTGTGCCGTCCGAGGCGCACCTCGCTAACTAACTTCTGCTTCGCGGTCGCTCCGTCCAGACCAACGAGATCACAGTGAACAATGGCTCGTAACTGCCCAGTCGGTTCACAAGGTTCAACTCGCACGGGCACTAATTTCCGGCCCATGCCCGATGGATCATGTACGAAGGCCACTGACCATTCAGCTAATGTATAAAGAGAAGCAAGATAGGCTTTTGAAAGAACCGCGATTGTTCGCGCACATTCTATCGCCGCTTTGTGCATCTCGGCTCCAAAATTTACTCCGGGCGGGAAGTCCCAGGCTTGGATGGTAGTCGTGTAACCGGCTTCTTCCAAAGTTCCGGCAATCCACGTGGCCCACTGTGTATCAGTGTGGTTGTAGCTAATAAAAAAGTCTTTCATAAGACCTCACAGAGCTTTATCTTCTAAATGAGCCTACGAGTCGAGAACTTGAAGACAGGCAGGGAATTGTTATCAGGGCGCGGACGCGCTTGCTGCTCTGGCGACTTGCTCGGCTGATTCCATAATCTTCAGTTCGGTCTCATCCGCACGCTTCTTTACTTCCAGCATCAATTCGAGCAGGCGATAACAGGTCTCGCGCGAGCCGGTGCAGACGGGTTCGTCCGCTTCGTTGTGCAGGACGTAGACGCAGCCATGAGCGTCGAGCGGGAAAACCATCGGTTTTGTGCCCATCACAGCCACCTTTCGAGCGAGACCGCAAAAACCGTTAATTGAGATAGGCGAGGCGCGCAGCGTTAAGTTTGTACCGACCCCTTTTGGAGAGTTGGACAATATCCGAGCGACCGTCTGCGAGTCAATAGTTTTTCAGTCCGCGACGCTGGCTGCTTCGCTTCGTGCCTTCACGCCCTCGTTTTCGGCCTGCTGCTGAACCTCTTCCTTGAGCAGCGAAGTCTCATAGCGCACGTCGCCGAACAAGGTGTCTGCGACCGCCTTGACGAAGCCCAGGATAGCCGGGCCGAGCACCACGCCCGCAACGCCGAAGACATAAACACCTGCCACCAGCGCGACGAGCATCCAGTAGAAATTGAAACGATGCGCGCTCGCGCTCGCCAGTTTGGGCCTGAGCAGAAGCGACGAGCCGAGCGTCATGGCGATGCCGATGGAGAGATAAATTCCGGCGGCGACGGGGTCGTTGCGAAAAACGAAAAGATAAACCGAGATGGGAACGTAGATAGCCCACTCACCGAGCAGCGGAAAGAAGCCTATCAGAAACGTCACCAGCCCCAGCACGACCGCCAGCGGCACACCGAAGATGAAGTTAAGAATGATGATGACGAGCGCCTTGAGCGACTGGTCTATGAAGACTGCGCGCAAAGCTCCGCGCAAAGCTCCGCCGACGTTGACTGCGAGCTTCTCATAAAACGGCAGATACTCGCCGGGCACACGTACCTTGATGTAAGAGACGATGCGGATGCGATGTGTCAGGACATAGTAGATGGTGAAGAAGAAGAGCGAGAGCGAAGCGAGCAGGAGCGCCGCCTGTTCGCGCAGTCCTTTGATGATCTCCGCCGAGCGTGTCAGACCTTCCGTCACCGCTGATTGGAGACTGGCGCGTGCGCCTTCGCGCTCGACGGGCAGGTGTTGCGCCAACGAATCGCTAATCGAGTTGATGATTTCGTCGCGCCGCTCGAAGAAGCGATTCGAGTAGTTGGACAGCTCATGCCATGAATAAGACGTGAGCGCGACCAGCGGAATGACGATGAGCGCGATGGTGACGAGCGCGCTTCCGGCGCGGCGGCGCAGGCGCGTTTCGAGCCACTCCTGCACGGGCAGAAGGTAGACGCCCGCGACGATTCCCAGCAGGAGAGCCACCAGGACTTTGCCGATGAGCATGAAGAAAAGAACGATGGCGAGCAGCAGGGCTGCGCCGTAAACGAGGATGCGCTTGGCATCTCCCACCGTCAGCTCGCTCAGCCGCTTTGAATCATGGTCTGCCATATAGTTTCAGCTAATCTAGCACAGAACATTTCACAGCCTTAATGTGAGGGCGTCACAACACTCTCTCGCGCAAAGAAAAAAGGCAGGCCCCGGTCAGAGCGACCGAGACCTGCCGTGTTAATGGGGCGTTTCAGCCTATCTCAACTGAAACTGCACCGTGTGAATGACGGGATCGTTACCCGCTCGGAAGTACACAAGGTAAGTTCCGACGGGATAGTCCTTCGTCTTCAGCTTGAAGCGATACGAGCCTTGCCCGTTTTGATAGGTGAAGTTTGCGTCGGGGTCGCCGCCATCATACTCCACGATTGGCCCGTTGGTGCTGGACGACACGCGCGAGATGCTAATGGCCGTCACCGGCACGCCAGCCGATGAGAGGTTGAGACCGGCGATATTAACGAGCTGAAGTTCGAGTTGAACCGTGCTTCCGCTCTTGTTCACCTTGGTTGGGTCGTGCAGCGACTTGACGCCGTAAGCGACCGTGTAGTTGACCGTCTTGCTTGCGGAGTTGCCCGCTACGTCCGTCGCATTAACCGTGAAGACTTTCGCGCCGACCGATGCGGTACTAAGCGCCGCGCCGTTGGCCGACGTGCCCGTGCAGGTGGCCGAGCCGGAAGCCGCATCCGTGCAGGAGAAGCTGGCCGTGACCGATTGCCCGACGATGTAGTCCTGAGCCGCAGGTGAGACAACCGTGATGGCCGGGGCTGTCTTGTCGAGCTTGACCGTGATGGTCTTAGCCGATTCGACGTTGCCGCTGACATCCTTCGCCTGGTAGGTGATGGTCGTCGTGCCCTCGGTCGTGACGGGGATTGTGGCTGTGCTGCCGTTGACGGTTGTTTGCGCGATTGTTTGCGCGCCGGAAGCCGAGTAGGTGATGGATTGTACGCCCGAACCACCGCCATTGTCGGTGGCCGTGAGCGTCACGTTGACGTTGGCCTTGTGCCATCCGGCGGCGTTCGGCTGCGCGGAGAGTGTAGCCGTCGTCGAGGGAGGCGTCGTGTCGGACGCGCGCTCGACGATGACGAACGGGCTGAGCGAAGTCACGCGCGCGTAGATGGTGCGCGTCGAGAATGTGTGCGTTGGCGAGTCGGGCGCGAGAATCGTCCGGTCAATGAAGTTCGGAACCGGAGGCGGCTCGCCGTGCAAGACCCGCAGCGTGCTGAAGGTGACGGGGTTGTTAATGCCCGGCACCTGGAAGCCGATGGTGATCGGTCCTGTGTAGGTGGCGGTCGTCGTAATCTCGAAGGCGAGACTGTTGGCGTTGATGACGTACTCGCCGGGGATGCCGGAAAGCGAGTTCGGGTCAATCGGCGTGACGGTCGTCTGCCCCGCCTGCGTGACGTTCGAGAAGGTAAGCTGAACGCCATTATCCGTGACCGCCACGTTCGTGCCCGCAGGCGTGTTCGCGGGCGGCGCGATGGGCGCAGGCCGCCACTTCGGCCCGAACACGTCATCGCGAGTCAACTCGACGCGGTTTGTGCCGTCCGCTTTGATGAGGTCTATGCTGCGCACGCCGTTGCGATTACTCGTGAAGGCGAGGCGCGTCGAGTCAGGCGACCAGTCCGGATTGACGTTGTATTCCAGATCGTTGCCGAAGCAGTTGAGACCCGTGCCGTCTGCGCCCACGACGCAGACGTTTCCGCCCTGAGCCTCACCGACGACATAGTGGAACGCCAGTTTTGTGCTGTCAGGCGACCACTTCTCGCCACCGGCGGCGTAGTACATGCCACCCTGCGGCGGATTGTAAACGACCGTGCGGTTGGTCCCGTCGGCGTTCATCGTCTCGATAAGAGCGCCGCCCGTGTTATTGGTGCTAAACGAGAGCTTGCTTCCGTTTGGCGACCACTGCGGGGCGAAGGAGTGTGTAATGTTGTCGTTGGTCAGACGACGCACGTCTGTGCCATCGGAGCGCACCGTGTAGACATCGTTGGTGTTGTTCGGGAAGTAGCGCGTGAAGGCCAGGCGCGTCCCATCGGGCGACCACACCGCGCCGAAATCTCTCTCGCCGTCGGCGTGACTGATCTGGACGGGATTGCTCCCGTCGGCGTTCGACACGTAGATGTCATTGGTGGGTGCAGCGTTCTCGCTGTAGTGAGCACGCAGGAAGCTGATGCGCGTCCCGTCGGGCGACCACTGCGGCTCTGTGTTGTAGCCGTCAGCGCCGCTGATGCCTATGCGGGCAGTGCCGTCGGCATTGATTGTGTAGACCTCGCTGGTTGTCACGTTCTCGCTTGAGTAGGCACGCGCGCTGAAGGTGAGGCGGCTGCTATCGGGCGACCAGGCGTAGGAGTCTATGTACTCGCCGGGAACACTGGTCAACAGCGTGAGGTTAGAGCCGTCGGCGTTGACCACGCCGAGAGCGACAGTCAGGTTCGCAAAGTCGTACCGCAGGAAGGCGAGCTTGCTTCCATTGGGCGACCAGATGAAGTTGTTGTCTTCAAGCTGGTGGTTCGTCAGGTTCTGTCGGCCTGCTCCGTCGGCGCGTTGCTTGAAGATGTCTGTCTGGAAGGTAGCCTCGTCAAACCGGCCATAGGCGAGCTCCGCCTCGTTGGCCGGGCCGGGCGAAGGCGACGGCAACGGCGGGCTGGCGATGTAGAACTGCGCGCTGCCGACGTTGTTATCGGTGTTGGGGTCAGCGGGCGACGCGCTCGCGACGGTGAACGTCGCGGTGAGTAAATCATAAGACGTGCCGGTCGCGGTCGCGTGCACCTCGATGGTCTTCGTCTCGTTGGCGGCAGCGGCGGGGAACGAGCAATTGAAGCTCGCGCTGCCGGGAGCGCCCGTGCAGGAGCCGTCGCCGTCGTTGACGATGGAAGAGAGCGTGACGCCTGCCGGGAGTTGGCCTGCGAGGGTTACGTCGGCGGCTGGCTCGGGGCCGCCGTTGACGACCGCGACGGTATAGGTGACTTGCCCGCCGCTGGCGATGTATTGCTGGCTGGCCGAGGCATAAACGTACATGTCGGCTGCGGGCGGCGGGGGGGGCGGCTCGATGGGACGCCATTTCGGGTCGGCGTAATAGGCCGGGTCGTTCGTCAGATCAACGCGGCCTGTGCCGTCGGCGTTGATGATGTCAATGCCGCCGCCGTTGCGCCTACTGTAGAACGCGATGCGTGTCCCGTCCGGCGACCAGTCGGGATCCTGGTTGTATTCCGCATCAGCGCCGACGGTCAGATGATTCGTGCCGTCAGCATTTGCGATGTAGACGGTCGCCGCGTTGTAGTTCTGCACGGTGAGCACGCGGGAGTAGGTCAACTTCGAGCCGTCGGGCGACCAGCGCGGGGTCGAAGCCCGGTTGGAGGAAGTGTCTATCCCGATGATCGCGCCCGTGCCCACGTTTATCACGTTGAGTAGGGAGACGCCCTGATTACCACGACTGTAAGCGATGCGCGTGGAGTCGGGCGACCATGAGAAGTCGTTTTCGTCCTCCGGCGTGTTGGTCAGGCTGCGAAGGTTCGAGCCGTCGGCGTTCATCACGTAGAGGTCAGCCGGGCCGTATTCGACATCAATCATGTTTGCAGAGTTGCGCAGGAAGGCTATCTGCGTGCCGTCGGGCGACCAAGCTTGCTGGCTGTCTATCATGTCCGCGACGCCAGACAGTTGCACGAGTCCCGTGCCGTCGGCGTTCACGACGTAGATGTCGCTGCTGATGACAGGATTCTGACCGGGTTCTGTCAGATGGCCGCGCGAGAAGACGATCCTTTGTCCGTCCGGCGACCATGCGGTTGTGGGTGCGCCGTCCATGTCGTTCGGCCCATTACTGATTCTCGTCAGCCCGCCGCCGTTGGCGTAGGCGACATAGACCGCGCTCGTTGAGTCCAGATTGCTGCGACCCGTGAAGACGACGCGCGTGCCGTCTGGCGACCAGGCGGGTGTACCGTCATGCTCGTTGGGCGTGAAGCTGAGTTGGATGAGACCGCTGCCGTCGGCGTTCATCACGAAGACCTCTGAGTTATTGTCGCCTTCGTTGACGAGCCGCGTGAAGGCGATGCGTGTCCCGTCGGGCGACCATTCGAACTCGTTGTGCTGGGATGGATCATCCTGCGGGCTGTTGGTCAGATTCGCCTGCCCTGTGCCGTCGGCTCGGCGCGTGTAGATTTCCGAGTTGCCGTCGCGTCGCGACTCGTAGGCGATGAGCGGATTTGCTCCCGTCGCAGGCGTCGGCGTGGGCACGGGCGCCCCGGCGATGAAGAAGACTACGACATTACTGTCGTTGATGGCGACGGGGTCGGGCGTTGCGCTATCGACGGTGAGCGTCGTGTTCAGTTTCGTGTAGGGCGCACCCGCGACGTTTGCCGTCACGTTGATAATCTTCGTCTCAAGGTAAGCGGCTGTGGGGAACGAGCAGTTGAAGCTCGCACCGTCGGGCGCGCTCGTGCAGGAGCCGTCGCCGTTGTTGTTGGCGATTGAAGCGATAGTGACGCCCGTGGGCATTTGTCCCGCAAGCGTGACGTTGGAAGCTGGCGCGGGACCATTATTGGCGACGAAGACCATGTAGGTCACTTGCTCGCCCGTGGGAACGAGGCGGCGATCTACTGTGCCGAAGACGGCCATGTTGGCCTCGTCGGGTGTCGGCTCAGGCGTCGGATCAGGAGTCGGTGTGGGCGTTGGTGTCGGTGTCGGCTCAGGCTCGCAGGGCGAGACGTAAGGATACTGGCCGAAGACGACATCGCGGACGCCCGCGGTCATGTTGCGTAGCGATGTGTCGAAGAGGAACGGGAACTTGACCTTGTTGCCGTGTCCTGTGATGAGCGTACGCGCACCTGTGGCCGGGTCTCTGCGGTAATAACGAACTGCGCCGTCATCAACCGCCAACTCGAATTCGCTCGTTGAGTCGAACGTGCCGAGGCCGCCGCCGAGGCCAGTTACCCAGCTATAGAGCGAGCCGTAAGAGAAGTAGAGCGCGATCTGCGAAGCGGGGAAGCTCGCGTTCGGATCGTTTGCCGCCAGCGCGACGAGCATGTTGTCTTCAGTGCGCGATGGCCTGAAGCGATAGAAAGAGTTGTCGCCGGTAATCTGCTGGACGGAGGACGCGCCCGCGTCGTAGCCCTCGCTGGCTCCGCTCGTCTTGGTGATGCCGTTGCCGTCAATGGTGACGTTAATCGGATTCTGCCACGTCACGTTTTGCAACTGCGGCACGTTGCCGCGCACCTTGAGGCCGCCTGCTGCTGTGAACTGCGTAACCTCGACCTGCGTGTTCGGCGCGTAGAGCAGAACGTAGAGGTGTAGCGGCGCGGTCGAGTGTTTGTTGCTGACGGCATAAACGCCGTTGTTGACGAAGTAGGTGACGGTGTCGCCGTGGCGCTCGATGCGGAAAACCGGAGGCGGCTGGTTGTTGCTGAATCCTCCGGCGTTGACGCTGGTACCGGGCGAGTCGTTCTCACGGATAAGATAGATTCCGCTGCCGCCGGGGTAGCCGTTGTAGTTGGCGTCAACATGGAACAGGTAGTCCACAGAGTCGTAGCCGCACCAAGGCTCTGTCTCGGTCAACCCAACATAAGCCGTGCCGCCTTGTGTCAGGTGGAACTCGATTGCGCCGTCGCCGAGCATGACCTCTTTGCTCATCATAGCGTGGAAAGAATGGCTGCCACGCGTGTCTACAGTCTTCTCAAACAGCCCGCCGGTGAGCGTGGGCGTCTGGAGTAGCCCGGCGCTGCAATGCGGGGGCAGCATCGTGATTGTGTTCTGCGTCTCGCAGCCAGGCGTCGGCGTCGGCGTTGGGGTCGCCGTCGGCTCAGGTGTCGGCGTAGGTGTTGGCTCAGGAGTTGGCGTCGGCGTCGGAGACGGCGTGCAGGTGAGTTGCTCGAACTTGAGGGCAAAGGGTTGATTGCTGCCGGTGGTGGCCGAGTGATATGCGCCCGGTGTTTCGGGGAAGTCAATCGAGAACGCGCCGCCAGCCACGTAAGCATAGCCGTTTGCGTCCACGATCATGGAAGTGCCGTTGTCCGGGCCAGTGCTGCCGCTAAAGGTAGAAGAATAGAGTAGACCGGCTGCGCCGCTCGCCGCCGGGTCGAGCTTGGCGATGAAGGGAACGCCCCTGTAAGCGCCCTGTGCGCCGCAGGTCGAGACGGGGAAGTCTGGCGAACTGGTCGAGCCGAGCACGTAGATGTTGCCCGCCGAGTCCGTCGCCACGGCAGAGCCGCCGTCTGTGCTGTCGCCACCGCCCAGAAAGGTCGAGTAAAGCAGATCGTTTGCGCCCGTGCCCGCGAGATTCAGCTTGGCGACGAAGGCATCTGTTTTGACCGCGCCGCTGATGGCC
The DNA here is from genome assembly GCA_963791265.1 of uncultured Acidobacteriota bacterium. Taxonomy (GTDB): domain Bacteria; phylum Acidobacteriota; class Blastocatellia; order Pyrinomonadales; family Pyrinomonadaceae; genus QHXM01. The sequence goes on along the minus strand of CAWBSB010000015.1, from coordinate 34,426 downwards.
GCGCCCTTGTTGACGGACTGGATGGCGTTCGGCGTCACGGGGAAGTCTGTGGAGAAGGCCGCGCCGGTGACGTAGACGTTGCCCGCTGCGTCGAGCTTGAGATCACTCAAGCCGTCGCTGCCGCTGCCGCCGAAGTAGGTCGAGTAAAGCAGTGAGCTTGCGCCCGCAGCAGCCGGGTCGAACTTCGCGATGAAGATGTTCGTGCCGGATGCGCCCGAAGCCCGCGTGGGCTGAAATGCTCCCGGCGTCGTGGGGGTGTTGGTCGAGTGCGTGTAGCCGCCGACGTAGGCGTTACCGTCGGCGTCTATCGCCACGCGCGGGCCGGAATCGTAAGCATTGCCGCCGAAGTAAGTGGAATAGAGCAAGTCGCTATCGCCCGCGCCCGCCGGGTTGATGAGCGCGAAGAAAGCGTCGGGGTGAAAAGATGTGGAGTAAGTATAGTTGGGCTGGAAGGCGTTGCGCGTGGGGAAGTCTGTTGACTCGGTTTCGCCTGAAACGTAGACGCGCCCCGCGCCATCCACCGCGATGTCCATCGCATAATTGCGGAAGCTGCCGCCGAGGAATGTCGAATAGGCGAGTTGCGCTGCGCCTGTGAGCGACGGATTGAGCTTCAAGACAAAAGCTTTCATGGGGCCGTTAAATGTAGCTTGATACGCGCCCGCAGTGGTGGGGAAGTCTGTCGAGCCTGTGTAGCCGGACAGGTAGATGTTGCTGCTGCTGTCGAGCGCGATGCCCGTCACGCTGTCGGGCTGGTCGCCGCCGATGTAGCTGGAATAAAGAAGCTGTGTTCCGTCGGCGCTCAGCTTCGAGACGAAGATGTCGTTGTAGACGCTATCGCCGGTGGTCTTCAGTGCGCCCGCCGTGGTGGGGAAGTCGAGCGAGAAGGTGTGCCCGGTGACGTAGGCGTTCCCGCCAGCGTCTACTGCAATATCGGTGGCCGAATCGGAATTGCTGCCGCCGAAGCGCGCGCCGTAGACGAGCGACACTGCCGGGTCAATCACCAGCGGTCGGCTCGCGTCATACGAAGCAACCTCGAAGCCGACCTGCGAGCGGCGCTCGTCCAGCACGAAGCGGGAAGCGACAATCTCGCGGCTACCGTCAGCGGTCGTTTGATAGGCGACGGGCTGATGCTGGCGCACCTGTCCGCCCGCCGTGTCCAGCACGAGCGCGCCGCTCTCGTCCAGGCGCATTCGTTCAGCTCCCGCAAACCTGAGCTTGATCTGGTCTGCGTGCGCTCCGGGCGCAAGCACGAAATCGTATTCGAGTTGTTGCTGGTTGCCGTAGTAGACGAGATCAACGCCCGGATAGACCTCTTCATATTTCACTTTCGCATAGCCGGGAGTACCCGTGCGCCACTTCTCCGGATCGCTTCCGATGAAGTAGTTGCTGCCGCCGGGCAACTGCTCAAGACCCGCCACAACCGGGGCGGGGTTCGACTCGACCAACTTCATCCGTAGGACAGCGCCCCTCGCGGGTGTTTGTGTGGCCGCACGCTGATGTGGGGTTGCAGTTCGCGCGGGCGCGGGAGACTCGCGCAAAGACAGCACCGCCTCGGTGGGCGTCAGAAACAGTCCGTAGCCGCTGCCTCTCGCCAGAAACCTGACCGACTCGTCAGTCTGCCCTTGATTGACCTCAAAGCTAATCGGCAGTTTGCCGTAAGCCTCACTCATTCTCTCTTTCCCTTGTGCCATCGAATCCGGATGAGCGGATTGAGTGCTTGACTGTTTGCTCTGCTGCGCCGTGCGAGATTGATTGACGACGCTTGCCGGAACTGGCTGCCATAAGGTGACGATGGAGGGAGCGATCAGGTTGAGTAATAATCCGAGGGCGAGAATCAATCCGGTCAGTTGCCTTGTGAGAGGTGCTTTCATGGGTCTTTATTTCTCCTAATTCGGTTTGTGGGAATTTATCGTCGTGCGGCGCTTGGGGGGAGGGCACACGAAGGCGACGTGCAGACCTCTTCCAGATTGAAGCCTGCCTGCTAAATTTTTTCGGTGATAGATACAGGAAAGGAAGAAGTTAGAGATTGCCGATCTTCAACTGGCAATCCGCTTCTTCGCCGTCAAGGTTAGCAGCAATACAACCTCTCTTGTGCTTATGCAGTGGAAGATTAAAGGTGTGCTTGATGCTTTGAACGCTGTCAGGGAGGGCGTTCGGTAACACGACTTTCGAGCGGGGCTATCTTAATCAGTTTTAATTAAATGTCAAGCGGAGATTGCAATTGAGTGACAGAGTTGTTGCAGGAAGATTGCGCGTGAGCGAAATGCGGCAATTGAACGGGCGGGCAGGATGATTTAAGAAGCAGTTTGAAAAGTCCCGTCAGGGACGACGTGATAATAGCCCAGCGATTTATCGCTGGGAAACAGAGTTGTAAAAATGATTGAGTCCCGTAGGGACGACTGAAGAAGTGCGTGACTTTCATCTTCAGTCGTCCCTACGGGACTCAATCTTTATTCTCTGATTCTATTCCCAGCAATAAATTGCAAGGCTATTTTCGATTGTCCCTGACGGGACAGAGAGAAGCTGTAAGTTTCAAACAGCTTCTAAAAAGATTCGCTTCTAATAGTGACGCAGACGAATTCGCTTAGTCAGCCGTGTGGAGTCGCTGATTGACAGAGCGCGGTTACTAAGTCGTTGCAGAGCAGGAGGCAGAACCCGGAAGTCAGAAGCCAGAAGAAGAGCAGGAGCAAGTGTTCGGAACGAAAGCGATTGGCCTTTCCTTTCATCTCCTGACGCCTGATTTCCGGATTCAGCTTTCTCATCGGATTCGCACGGTGAAACTGACGAAGCCTGTGTTGTTCGGAGCTATCTGGCTGAGATTGCCGTTGAAAGTCCAGCGGATGGAAGTGATGTCGCGGTTATAGCCTGCGGGTGCGCCACCGCCGCCGCTCACGGGATTTGTGATCCATGTGCTCGACGGGCTGTGGAAGTATTCGACCGTCACTCCCGTCAGTCCCGTCGGCAGCGGCGACGAGTGGCTCTCGGAGCCGACCTTGATGTCAGTGTTCGCCGGAATCGGGTCTGTGATGACGAAGCTGGAAGCGAAAGAGCCGCCGCTGTTGGTGAACGTAATCACGTAGGTGATGTCGCTGCCGGGCGGCATGTTCAAAGCAGCAACCGGCGGGCAGGGCTGTCCCTGAACCGTCTTGCAGAGCGCGACGCTGGGCGGCGACGTGGAGAGGCTCGAACTCGCCTGATCGTCTTCCGCCGCGTTGTTGTTGTTCGGCGTCGAATCGGGGTCGGGTTGGTTTGATGCGGACACCTGCGCGGTGTTCGTGATCGAGCCGAGCGCGTCAATGCGCGCGACGATCTGCAATGTAGCGGGAGCCGCACCGCTGGCCAGGTTGCCGACTGTCCAGATGCCCGTCACGCTGCTGTAACTACCGACGCTCGGCGTCGAAGACATGTATGTCAATCCGGCAGGTAGTTGGTCACGCACCGCGACGCCCGTCGCATCCGAGGGCCCGGAGTTTGTGAGCGTGACGGTGAAGGTGGCGTTCGTGCCGATGCCAGAGCCGGAGTTGTTGGTCACTTTGGTCAGGCTCAAATCGGAGCTTGAAACGATGGTCGTCGGATCGGCGGCGGTATCGTTTGCGGTGACGACCTGCCCGCCGCCGGAGACTGATACATTATTGGTCACGCTCGACGCCGCGCTCTGCGCGACGCTGACGGTGATGGTGAGCGCCGGGTAGCTCGCGCCTGCGTTAAGTACGGTGTTGCGCGAGCAGGTGACAACCTGCCCCACAGCGGTACAACTGCCCCAGCCTGATCCACCATTGGAAACGAAGCTCAAACCTGCCGGTAAAGTATCTGTTACCGTCACGACGCCAGTGGTCGCGCCTGAGCCTGAGTTTGTCACCGTGAGGGTGTAAGTGCCGGTCGAGCCGCGCGTGAAATTGCCCGTGTGCGTCTTGGCGATGGTCAGGTCGGCGACCGGGTTGATGGTGGTCGGATCGCTGGCAGAGTTGTTACCCGTGTTCGTCTCGCCACCACCCGAAACTGCTGCCGTGTTCGTCACGCTCGCAGGCGCGGTCGCGGAGACGTTGACGGTGATTGTGATGGCCGGATAGCTGCTTGCAGCCGCGAGCGCGTCAGAGCGTGAGCAGGTGACAACCTGGCCAACAGCGCTGCAACCCCACGCGGCGGGCGCGGCGGAGACGAAAGTCAGACCTGCCGGTAAAGTATCCGTGACCGTCACCGCGCCGCTGGTCGCGGCGGTTCCTGAATTGGTGACGGTGATGCTGTAAGTTGCGCCATTCTGTCCCTGCGTGAAGTTGCCAGTGTGCGACTTGGCAATGGTCAAATCGGGCACGCCGTTGATGGTCGTCGGGTCGGTGGCAGTATCGTTTGAAGTGACGACCTGCCCACCGCCGGAGACCGCCACATTGTTGGTCACACTGAAGGGCGCGTTTGAAGCGACGTTGACATTGAGCGTGATCACAGGATAACTCGCGCCGGGGGCGAGTATGGTGTTGCGTGAGCAGGTCACGACCTGACCGACAGCGCTGCAACTGCCCCAGCCCGTGCCGCCGTTGGAAACGAAGGTCAAACCTGTCGGCAAAGTGTCCGTGACCGTCACCACACCAGTGGTTGAGCCAGCACCGGAATTGGTGACGGTGATGGTGTACGTTGCCCCGCTCTGTCCCTGTGTGAAGTTGCCTGTGTGCGACTTGGCTATGGTCAGGTCGGCAACCTGAATAATCGTGGTCGGGTCGCTGGCAGAGTTGTTGCCCACGTTTATCTCGCCGCCGCCCGAAACGCTCACGTTGTTGGTGACGCTCGCTGCCGCAGTCCCGGAGACGTTGACCGTCAACGTGATGGCAGGATAACTGCCCGACGCGGAGAGTGCGTCAGCACGCGAGCAGGTCACGACCTGACCCACCGCGCTGCAAGACCCCCAACCCGTGCCCGTGCCGGAAACGAAAGTCAGACCCGCTGGCAAAGTGTCCGTCACCGTCACCGTGCCGGAGGTAGCGCCAGTGCCGGAGTTGGTGACGGTCAGCGTGTAGGTCGCGCCGTTTTGTCCCTGCGTGAAATTGCCAGTGTGCGACTTCGTAATCGTGAGATCGGGAAGGCCGTTAATGGTCGTCGGGTCGCTGTCCGAATTGTTGTTGACGATAATTTCTCCGCCACCGGAGACGGAAACGTTGTTGGTGACGCTCGCCGCCGCGTTCGTTGCGACGTTGACGGTGAGTGTGATAGCCGAACTCGCGCTCGCGGCCAGGGCGACGCTGCGCGTGCAGGTGACGGTCTGACCCACAGCCGTGCAAGCATTCCAGTTTGTGCCCGTGCCGGAAACGAACGACAAGCCCGCCGGTAAGGTGTCAGTGACGGTGATTGTGCCGGTGGTTGCGCCGTTGCCGATGTTGGTCACGTCGAGGGTGTAGGTCGCACCGTTCTGTCCCTGCGTGAAGTTACCCGTATGAGACTTGCTGATGGTCAGGTCGGCGAGTTGATTAATCGTCGTGTCGTCGCTGTCTGAGTTGTTGCTATTATTGGTCTGGCCGCCGCCGGTGACGGTGACGTTGTTGGTGACACTCGCTGCCGCAGTCGCGGAGACATTAACCGTCAACGTGATGGCAGGAAAACTGCCGAGCGCAGCGACCGACGTATTGCGTGTGCAGGTTACGACCTGACCCACAGCCGTGCAGGCGTTCCAGCCTGTGCCAGCGCCGGAAACGAAAGTCAGATCCGCTGGCAAAGTGTCCGTGACTGTTACTGTGCCCGTGCTGGCAGCCCTGCCGATGTTGCTGACGGTGAGCGTGTAGGTCGCGCCATTCTGTCCCTGCGTGAAATTGCCAGTGTGCGACTTGGCAATGGTCAGATCGGGAGCGCCGTTGATGGTCGTCGCGTCTGTGGCAGAGTTGTTATTGGTGACAAGTTCTCCGCCGACGGCGACCGTCACAGAGTTGGTGACGCTCGCGGCTGCGGTCGAAGAGACGCTGACAGTCAACGTGATTGCAGGATAACTAGCGCCCCCGTTGAGCGTGCTTGAGCGCGTGCAGGTCACGACCTGACCAGCGGCGGTGCAAGGAGTCCAACCTGTGCCGATGCCGGAAACGAAAGTCAAACCTGCCGGTAAGGTGTCCGTCACAGTCACTGTCCCGACGGTCGGGCCTGCGCCCGCGTTGTTGAGCACGGTGAGCGTGTAGGTTGCGTTGGCTTGCCCCTGCGTGAAGTTGCCCGTGTGCGTCTTGGTGATTCTCAAATCCGGCGGGACGGTGACGGTGGTTGCGACAGTGCTGCTGTTGTTCGCTGTGCTTGGGTCAAATGTAGGGCTGTCAACTGTCGCCGTATTGTTCACGCTTGGCGATGCGGCGGCCAGAACATTGACCGTCAGTGTGATTGCCGAACTCGTTCCGGCATTCATTGCAGTTGTGCGCGTACAGGTCACGACCTGACCCGCAGCCGTGCAGGCGTTCCAACCCGTGCCCGTGCCGGAAACGAAAGTCAGACCCGCTGGCAGAGTATCGCTGACGACAATGTTCGCGCCCGCGCTCTGCGGGCCAGCGTTGTTGACGGTCAGCGTGTAGGTGGCAGTCGTTCCGACAACGAATGAACTGGAGGCTGCTTTCGTAATCGAGAGGTCGGCGAATTTGGGAAAGCTCGTCAAATCGTCCACCAGAGTACCCGCCAGCGACGAGGTTGGCGCGGTCACTCCGGTGGTCAGATTGATCGTGTACATGTTGGCGTTTAAGGCCAGATCGGAAGCATAAAGAATGCTGTTATTGGCAAAGGTCAGGCCGGTCGGATTGGAGATTCCGGTGTTGAGGATGACTGTGCTCGCCGACAGCGACGGGAGACTAATCGTGTAGAGAGTGCCCGCCGCGAGCAGGTAGAGAGTGCCATTCGGAGAGAAAGCCAGGTCGCCGCCGGAGGTAGGGGCGACGCCAGTGACCGTTCCCACCGTGGTGAATTGACCGTTGGTGGTGTTGATCGTATAGAGAACGTTATCCGCGTCCATCGCATAGAGCGTGCCGTTGGAATTGAAGGCCAGACGCGGTATCTGTTCGCTGAAGCCCACATTGTTGATGATCGTATTCGTCGCGGTCGTGGGATTCCAGTACGCCACGCGCCCGGCGGAAGTGCCGCCGGGGTTGTACTCCGTGTAGTAGATGCGGCCTGTGACGGGATCGACTGCTGCGGCGGCAGAGCCGAAGGAGAGTGTGCCCACCTGCGTTGCCACTCCGGTCGCAGGATTGATCGTTACAACTCTGGGCGTTGTGTTGAAGTTGACGCCGTAGATTGTATCGTCAGCCGCACGCGCCGTCTGCGCCACACACAGCAGAGAGAGGAGCGCCACGACGAGCCACGCGCGCTTCGCGTGCGCTCCCGCTCGCAGACACACTCTTCTTCTGTGTAGAGGTTGCTGTGACACAGCCGTGAGCCTCACTCCTTCCGTCCTGTATCTTCAGAGTTGTTCTTCTGTGCTGATCCGGCCAGCCCGCTTGAAGATGTACCAAACAGATCGAAGAGGTTAGAGAGCTTGGACGAGATTGTAAAGTAGAAGCCGCGCCGACCGGGAATCAGATTGACGCCGTTCGGCTCGCCCGCCATTGTGAAATTATAGCCGACGCCCAGACGCAGATCAGGCATCGCCCAGAAGCCCAACTCTGTTCCGTAGACGGAGCGGGACGTGCCGGACGAAGGCTGCATGAGGAAGCGGGCTTCACCTGCCCAGTCAAGACGCGGCGTCAAGCGATACTGCACGCGTCCCTGCGTCATGTAGGTCAGCGTCGAGGCAAACGGCAGCCCCGGCTGGCTGTTGGCGTTGAAGCGAAGCGCGAAGCGAGCGTACAGCTCAAGGTCTTTCGTCGCCTGAAAATATCCGTCCGTGGCGAGGGAATCAATGCGGTCGCTCGTCGCTGCCGTTTCGCCCGCGCCTTCCTGCGTCAGCGAGCGATGAGTGTAGCTAAAGAGCAATCCGGCGCGGTCGGATTTGAGAGGCCGAATCGCCAGCGCCGCCATGCCTTCGAGCGAGGAGGTCTCGCGGCCTTCAAAGCCTGCGCGTGAAAACTGGAAGCGGGCGAGCGTGGTGATGTCCTGATTGATTCGTCCAGCCGCGCCGAGCGCTATCAGTTGTCCAGAGCCTGCGCGGTCACGAAACTCGTAGCGCGCGTTCGCACGAAAATCCGCGTTGGGCATCCAGCCGAATCCCAGAGACGCGCTGTTGAAGCTCTCGCCCAGACCAGCCAGGTGGAAGCCGCGCTCGAAGCCCAACTCAAGCGAGAGTTCTTTGGAAACGGGCAGACGATTTTGCAGGCCGATGACGGCGAAGCTGTCCGTGCCGCTGATGCCGTTCTCCAATTGATAGCGACCCGTGACGGCTGTGTACTTGCCGAAGCGCGATTCAACGCCGATGGCGGTTTCGCGTCGTGCGCTGGAGAAGGCAAAGCCTGTTTGAGCCACATCGCCGATGGGCGTGATCGGCGCAGAAGCAAGGCGCTGCGTGAAAAAGATTTTCGTCCAGTTGTTGACCTGATAGTTAGCCGCGAGCGTCGTCTGGTTCGGATAGGTCGGGTCGGCGTCGCCTAAGTTTTGCTCGCGCTTGACGGAGACTTCCAGTTTCTCCGTGATCTTCATCTCGGCGCTCGCCGTCACGAGGCTCGAATTAATCGAAGTGTCTGCCAGGCTGTCTGTGTATTGACGGCGGTCATAACCTAAATGGAAACGCAGGCGCTCATTGACGATCTGATCCCAACCAGCGGAGAAGGTGTTGCGTGAGTTGTCAACAGCGCCTGTGTGGTTGCGCTCGTTCATAAAGCCGAAGCGGAAAAGTGAGTTCCTTCGCGGCTTGAACTCGAAGGCGACTTCGCTGCGGCGAGAGCCGGGCGTGACGGTTGCGCCGTATGGATTGAAGAAGCCTTCCGAAGCGTTCGAGTAGCGAGCGCGCACCAGAGCTTCGTAGAAGTTGAGCGGCTGCGTCAACTCGATTTGATAAGCCTCGCCGTCGTGATTGTCCGTGCCCGATGAAAAGATGTTGCCCGTGCTCATGAACTCGCCCTGGCTGCGCGCGTAGGCGAAATTTAATTTTCCACGATTCGGCAACTCCTGCTCGCCATCTATGCCGCCGAGAACGAAAGTGCCGAAGTCTGATTCGCGCTGCATGACCGCCGAGAGGCCGAGCTTCAAACCGAGCCTGGCGAAATTCTTTCTGGCGCGGCCTGTGTAAACCGCAGTCGAAAAGCTGTCGGCGCGATGCTCGTAGGTGACGACGATTTGCACGAGGTTGAGCGCGTAATCAAATGTCGAGACATAGCGCAGCAGGAACAGCTCGCCGCTGATGGAATTCAGATTGTAGTCAACAGAGCGCGAGAGCGTCTCGCGGCTCAGGATGATTTCAGGATTGCGACGGTCGCGGACTTCGAGCGTGACGGTCTCAGAGCCGGGCAGAATCTCTGCGTGCGAGAGGCGCATCAGGCTCAAGGAACCTGCCGGGAACACGTCGCGCGTGAAAGCTGTATCGGGACGCGCGCCCGTCAGCGTCACGTAATCTCCGCCCGCGTTTTCGAGATGAACTTTAACGCCCGTCAGCTTGCGCGAGTAGCCGGTCAAAGCCAGATCATTCATGTCCGCATCGTAGTCGCCGAACATCGCGTAGGAGCGTTTGCGGTCAATGCGGGCGTAGAGCTTCGAGTTCGATTGCGCTGCTTCAAAGCGCGTCGAGGAATCGCCGAAGAGCGGATAGACGCGGTCGAGCGGGTCTAGCTGGAAGAGACGGTCGCGCCCCGCCGTGCGATTAATCGGGCGCTGCGAATCATACGAGAGCGTCAGCATGCTGTCGCCCGGCAGGCGACCGTTGTAGAAGAAGCTCAAGCGGCTGCGAACGTTTCCTTCTTCGCCGCGCAATCCGACTTCCGGCACGGCTTTGCCGATGGAGACTTCCGCGAGGCCGACCATGATGGTGGGACGAAGTTCCGGCGTGATGCGAACTTCCGCGCGAGCTTCAGCCTGTCCGGCTTTCGCAAACAAATCGGCTTTGCCGGGAGCGCCGGAGCCGACGAGCTTCAAGAGCGCCTCGCCGTTTTCGAGCTGGGCGATGATTTGGGTTTGCGGCAGATTAAGCTGCTGGGCTATCGCTTTCTCTTCGGCGCTCGATTGATCCGAGAGGGACTTTTGTGCATCAAGCGGCTTCTCGCGCTTGACTTCACCAACCGCGTCTTCGGGGAGCATGAGTTGTCCGGCAGAAGTACTAACCCCTACCTGGTCGTCAAGCGCAGGATTGTCCCACTGGTCGAAGGCGCGCACGCGCACCATGACGAAGCTGCGCCCGCCGGATTGCACCTCGGTCGCTTCGGGCACAAGCTCAAGCCTGCGCACGGGGCCACGTCCCATCACCGTGATCTCTTCGGTCTTGCCGGGCTTGCCTTCGGCGCTGACGGCGGTTGCGCGAACGCGATTCTGGCCGGGACGCAAAGTGATGCCGACGAATGAGAACGTCGAGACGTTGTTCTTCTGATCCAGTTGGCTCATGCCGATGTTCTGATCCGAAATCTGCGAGCCGTTGACTTCGAGCTTGATTGTCCAGTTAAGAGCGACGCGCGCATCCACCTGCATCGCCGGAGACATGACGACTGCTCCCGTGGTCGGAGAGAGAATTCTTACTTCGCCGGGCGCGACAGGCTCAAGCGTTTCGGTCGAAACCATCTCGTACTTACCGGCTGCGATAGGCTGCGCGGTATTCACGAGCGCATTGCCTGCGCTTCCTGCGCCGCTCGTCGTCGCGGCAGGAGTTTTGTCAGCGGTCTTGACAGCATCGCTCGCCGAAGAACGCGACGATTGCTGCGCGTCTTTGTCGTTAGACGTTGCAAGCGTGCGAGCTGAATTTCGGAGCGTGCCTGCGGGTCGCACGAGCGCGAAGTTCTGGCGAAGCAGCGCGCCTCCGCCGAGCGGCGTGCGAAGCAGTCGCGTCCAGCTACGTCCAGCTATTGTCCCGCCATCCGTCAGCGCATAACCCGACGGAAGACTGACGGGATCGAGCGAGATAACCTGCGCGCCGTCGCCCAGGGAGGGGAAGTTGTAGAGTCCCTGCGAATCTGTGATGACGGATTGGCCGGAGTTGAGATAAAGCCGGATGCCAGCTACAGGCTCGTCGCCGTCGTCAAACGTGCCGTTGCGGTTCACGTCATCAAAGACGCGTCCCATGAGTATCTGCCGGGAAGAGAACGCGCCGCCGCCGACCTGAACAGAGGCGCGGGCAGGCTGCGTCTCGGTGCGCTCGCCGGAAGAAAACGTGCCGGAGCCGATCGCCAGATTCTCCTGACGACCTTCATGCGCGTTTGCGCCGACGCGCACGCGATAAAGAATCCTGGCAGTCTTGCCGGGAGCGAGGTCGCCTATCTGGAACGTCAAGATGTTGCCGCTCACTTGCGGCTCAATCGGATTATCCAGCGCGTTGCCGATGTTGAGTCGCGCCGTGCCTTCGGCGTAGTGGAAGGACTCAGGCAGTTGGTCGCGAACAGAGACGTTCGTGATGGGCGCGGCGGTCGGGTTGTTGATTTCGATTCTGTAGGTCAGCGTGTCGCCGATCTCTGCGCGCGGCCTGTCAACGGATTTATTAATCTCAAGCCCGCGCTGCTCGAACATAGGAATGTTGAAGGCGAGCGCCGCCAGATTGTTTATCTCGACCGGTTCGTTGACCAGTTCGAAACTCCCGGCGCGAGCGATGGGCTGCCCGTCGAGCGCGTTCACGCTCATGATGAAAAGACCGTCGCTGCTTGGTCGGATGTTGATCTCAAGCATGCGCGTGATGTAGCCCTGCGCCGAGACCTTAATGAAGTAGCGAGCGGGAGCATTCAGGCTGCCCAACTGCTGAGGCAGGAGTGCGAAGCTGAAGTGTCCCTGCCCGTCGCTTAAGAATGGATTAGTGTTCTCCGTGTTCGGCGCAAAACCTGAGCCAGCCGGAAGCTGTAAGAGAGCGGCAGTCGCCTGATCCTGAAGAATCTCTACGCGTGCGCCTGAGACGGGAGCGGCAGCGCCGCCACGACCCGAAAAGACTGTGCCGAAAGGATCGGCGACGACGACAGCAGTTGTGCTGGACGTTGCCGTGACGTTCTGCCCGGAAACCGTCGCTCCATTGATGACGCCGACGCCTGCGGGCGCGTTTCCGGTGAGCCGCGCGTCGAACGAGATGCGGACGACCTTATCGGGCGCAACCTCGCTCAAGCGAACTTCGAGGCGACGGCTGCGAATCATTCCTTCGTCAGCATCTTCGATGTCCGTCAGGGTGCGCTCTTCGAGGCGCAGGCTTGAGGGCACGTATTCAATCTCTGCGGGCAAATCGTCGCTGATGAGAACATTGCGCGCCGTGACATCGCCGCTGTTGCGGAAAGCTATCGTGTAGGTGAACGGAGTGCCGGGGCTGACTGTGGCGGTCGGGTTGCCGTTGACGAGTTTTGTCGGAGGAAGGCTCGCGCTATCGGGCGAAGTCAGGCGCGGGCCGTTGCCGACGGCGTTGATGATCGTGCCTTCGTCTTCACCACGACCGTTGACTGCGGCGACGACGTTTGAGCGCGCCGCGAGACGAATGGTGATGTTGCTTTGCGGGGCAACGTCGTTGGTCTCAAGGACGGCCAGCACATTCAGACAGAAGCCGGGTTGAACGCGCGGAGAGAGGGATTCGTTGACGGTGACGAGCGTGTCGGATGAAGTGATTGTGCCGCTCTCGTCCACGTCGAAGTAGAGGCTTGCGATGCGGGAAGGAGCGTTGACCTCGATGCGTGTGATCGTGTAGAGGTCGGGCGTGTTGCCCATGTTGCAGATGCGGAAGGCGCGTGTGAGCGTTTCCTGCGGGCCGACGTTTGCCGAGGGTTGAGTTTCGTCGGGCGTGACCGTCAGCGAGGAGATGGTTTTGATGGTGACGAAGACGGTGGGCGAGACGGTGGAGAAGGTGTTCCCCGAATCGTCTTCATAGCTCGCTTCGGCGTGGTTGGCGATGATGGTGGAGGCGGGGGTTCCTCCTCCATCCGGGCGTGCGAGAGCGCCCAACGTCGAGGCGCAGAGTATCGCCAGCAGGAGGGTTGTAATGACGGCTGTTCTGTTGAATCCAACGGTCAGCATCATGGAGAACCTGGGCCGGGGCAGAAAGTGGGAGTCAGAAGTTAGAAGTCAGAAGTCAGGAGTCAGAATGAAAAGCTAAAGCAGTTTCCCTTTCTGTCTCCTGTCTTCTGCCTCCTGTCTTCATCGTTTTAGCAGAAGCGGTGCGGTTGGTCTTAGCGGGGCGGGCAATTATCCCGCTAAGACCGACCGCGCCGCCTGGCTTGCGACAGCGCCGTAAAACTCCGGGCGCTTCGGGTTAGTTGATCGTTCGTTTGAACGAGAACGTCTGGGCCGGTGCGCCAGCGGCTATTGATGCGACCGTATCCGTGATGATGGTCGCAGGGCCGTTGACACTAATCACACCAGTTCCAGAGTCGGTCGGAGTTCCATTCTGGGTTGTGTAGGTCGCCCAGTTGTTTCCGCCCGCCGTGCCGTTCTCAGTGATGACCAGATTGTTCGCCGTCAGCTTCACACTTCCCGCACCGCCGACTGCTGTGGCGATGTTGGTGTACGTGATGCTGTAGGTCAGGACCGCGCCGGGAACCGCATCGGTAGCGCTGCCCTTGGTCAGGTCGGAATTAAGGACCGTCACAGACTTCTCAAGTTTGATAAAGCCCGTGAAGAGGCGATCAATCGTATTGTTGGCTTGCGCGTTGTCAATGCCGGAGGTTGCACGGATGACGGTATCGAAACCCGTCAGCACCGGCTGGCCAGCAGGCAGGGAGACGACAACCTGATAATTCCCCGTCGAGTTGTAATTGACGGCGATTGTCGGGGCTGCGCCCACGACCGGGACGCCAGCAACAACCATCGGCGTCGAGGTTGCGCCGACGATGATCGTCACATCCGCTCCAGCCGGATAGCTCGGCACACTCAGCGTGTAAGTGTCGTTAGCATTACCGGTATTCTGGACGGTGTTGGTAAAGGTCGCCGTGCCGATTGCCACCGTCACGTTGGCCGGGGCAGGATAGGCCGGGACATTGAGGATAGCCGCCGCGTTGACGCTCTTATCCGTGAAGTCGTCGTTGATGGTCGTGCCGATTGCGCCGGGCGCACCCTGTGGGCCATTGAGCACTCCGCCGGTCTGGAGGAGCGTCGTCGTGCGCAAGGGCGAAACCGCCGGGGGCAACAACACGTCAAGACTGTTGTTCGCGTAACCGTTACCCTGTTCGGTAATCACGTTGGTGGCGTCAGTCGTCGTGATCGTGACAGCCATATCAATGTTCGGGCTGCACGTTGCGGCTGCCAGCGTTCCACCAGCAAGCGGCGTGGAGACGTTGAAGGCAACCATCGTGACGGTGGCTGGCCTGACCGTTTCCCAAACCATCTGCGTCATCGGATTAAGCGCCGTGCTGGAGCTTGAATAGAGAACTCCGACGCCAGCAGGGAAGCTCTGCGATGCGGCCAGAACCGTATTGGCCGGAACAGGCGCGAAGATAAAGACGCCCTGGTTAGAGCCACCGCCGTTGACGGTCGAGAGCGTCACGGCCTTAGCGGCGCGCGAGCCGATGTTGCAAAGCTGCCACTGGTAGGTGATGTTGCTGGCGAGCGGGACAGGGCCGCTTGGCGCAGTTAAGCTGAGCTGAATCTGCGCGTCCGATTGCACGGTCGCGGTGATGTCGCCACGAGCTTCGACGTTGTGGTTGACGGCATCGCCATTGGTGACGACAGTGCCCGCCGGGTGGTTCGTGCGAACTTCGTTGGCGCTGTAGTCAGCATTCTGACTATCGGTCGCCGCATCGCCGAGCGTGATGACGATGGTCTGACCGGCGGTTGCGCCAGCGCCGACGCTGACTTCAACCAAAACGCGAACCGAAGTGTTGCGTGCCATGACCGGCGAAGTAACGACGCCAGCGTTGGTCAGAATATCTGTATCGGTTCCGTCAATCTGGTTAGCAGTGCCGCCGCTGCCGTTATCAAGCACGGCGCGCGTGATGGTGGCCGCTGCCGTACCGGTGCGTCGGATGCTCGCACCGCTCGCCAGGAACTGAACTCTATCGGAGAAGTTTCCGGTGTTGGTGACGGTAAAGTTGTAGAGAACGCCGGTCTGGCTGGCCACGACTTGCGACCCCAGTGCTCCGCCGTCGGGAGTAATCGAAAGCCCTGCGACGTTCGAGACTCTCACCGTGACGGTGTTGGAGACGACGTTATAGTTGTTGCTGCCGTCGGAGTACGACGCGCTGGCAGTGTTCTGAATATCTGTGCCGCCATCGGTCTGCGCAAAGGCGGGCGCGGCCATCGCGCAGCAGATCGCCAGAACAACGATCAGGCGCGTCAGCACGCGGGCATTCATGGGGATATAGTTTCTGCTCATCATCAATTCCTCAATATGTGGGTTGGTGGGCAAACGGCTCCGGGAGGGTCGGTTGCGGATCGCAGTCGGTCCGGGCGGTTAGCGAAAAAAGAATTACTACTTCACGCGGACCTTGTAGGCAGCGGAGAGCTTGCTATCGGCTGCGAGCGGATCAGCCCACTCATAGCGGACTTGCGTGTACATAGAGACAGGGGCGGCAACTTTCTTGCTTGATCCGTCCGGCTGTTTCTCCTCAATCATCGGCAGCACTGAATAGGTCTGACCATTATCAATGCTGTAGACCACTGTCGTTGAGCCGTCGGCTGTGGCGCTGCCCGCGACAAAGGTCGTTCCTTTCGGAATCTGGCCTACTGTCTTGTAAGAGATTGCGGGGGCGTTGCCGCCGTTCTCGGAAGTGATCGTCCAGTCCAGAATCTCGCCCGGATTGACTTTCTCAACCTTTTCAAGCGGGAGTTTATCCTGGTCGCGCAAGACCGTGCCGGAAAGCATCACTTTCACTTCGGGGCGGCCAACTGCGGCGCTCTTGAGCTGTCTTTGCGCGAGCGCAGCCGCGCCGCCTAGAACCAGCAGGCAGAGAGCGGCGAGCGGAAACACGCGAAGATTTTTCTTTAACTTTGTCATCGTCTTCTCCTTAAAGTTTCCCCGATTGAACGAGGCGAGTTGAGGTGTCGAGGTGTTAGAAAGTTTGAGCCGAGGGGACGCGCATCCCAACTTCGAGCGCGCGGGCGACGGCATACATGAAGGTATTGATTGCGACGGGACGAGGAAGAATTGCCGCGAGGCGCGCTTGTGCGGGAGAGCGCATAATTTCCGAAGGACGTTTGTGCAGCCCGATGAGCGGCACATGAGGGGCGAGCTCGTTGATGGCTTCGATGGCGCGTGAGCCGCCGAAACCCGGCATGTCTAATCCGAAGACGACGAGATCGAAACGACCCTCGGCGGCCTCGCGCAGAACATCCATCGTGTGATGACACGTCGTGGCTTCGTGTCCCGCCGTGCGCAGAGCCACGAGCAGTTCTTTCGCCAGAGCCTTATCGTCATCGCAAATCATCACGCTTGCCATCCGCTACCGTCCTTATGTTCCCTAATCTATTGGCCGGAAAACACTCCTGGCCGCCCACGGACATAACAAGGCGCGTGCCGCGTGAGGCGCGGAACTTCTTTTGAGAGGCTAAATGCTGAAATGTTAGAGGTTGGTCGAAAGAACGATGTAAGTGGGCAGAAACCGCACGGGGCTTCGTCTGACAGGGCAGGCTGAAGTTTTGTCAGTCGGGCTGACGTTTTGTCATGCCCGGCGAGGCCACATTGTGGAAAGCGTGATTAAGCCGCAACGTGCCGTCTCACACGCTCAATAGTGGTATTATCACGCATCACACGGCTTAATCATTAGTTCAACAGCTTTCGCTTGTATAATGGAGAATGAACATGCAAACAATCAATCTCAAACTAATAGTCAGACATCAGCATGGTACGAAGTGGGAGAGTGCTGGAGAACACGCCTTGCCAGCTTTGCCTCAGATTGGCGAGGCTATCGCCCTCGTACGCCATGATGACAATGAAATTCCCATGTATAGAGTCGTCACGGTTGTGCATAGTGTGCCCTTTCAAGGCTTGACGGAAGTCTTTGCTGTTTATGACGGTTCATTGAGTGAAGTGCAAGACAGGTTGTTTTCTTCGTGAAGCTGTTTGGTTCCAATCTGAGGATATATGATCTGTTGAATGATTCCTCATCGGCGCTGCCGAACAACTCGTTCGAGCCGACCGCGAGTTAGCTTGCCCCTTATGCGACTTATGAAGAGAATATATCTGGAGGAAGCCTCATGATTCAGACCATTGAAGCAGTCATAGATGAAGATGGTAAAGTCCGCTTGCTGGAATCCAGCAGTTTGCCGGAAGCGCGGCGTGCTCTTGTTACCATCCTGGAAGAAGAGCCTGCCACAGAAGTATCTGAAACTGCTTTGTTGAGCGAGCAGTCTCTCGCCGAAGATTGGAGCCGACCTGAGGAGGATGAGGCGTGGTCACACCTTCAGCCGGTTCCGTAGTTCTTGTGCCTTTCCCACAGTATAATTTATCTCAACTAAACGTTAGCCTCCTTCCTGTTCCGAAACTGCGACAATTTGATATGATTCCGGCGTGTCTCTAAACCTATCCAGATAATTCATCAACTCACAGTAATAATCCAGGCTCTCTTGATAGGCATAGCTGGTTGCTAGAAAGACTGTGATGCGTGCCGCCACGAGTTCTCCTTCCTGAACAGCAGCAGATAGGGCTGACATGAGCTTAATGAAAGCGGGGTCTTTGCTTTGCCGTGTTACTTCTGCCAGCCTGTTGATCTGTCCAACCTTGATGCTATCCAATAGAATCACCATTCGTCGGAGGAATGGTTTAATGCCATCTCGGAGGATAATCTGCAAGACGAGTTGACGAAGTTCTTCAAGGGGTAATACCGCAGGATTGGGAACACTTGAAGCGTGTGTTGGTTGGAACTTGCTGTTCTTGGTACGTTGCCTTCTTCCATTCTTGTCCTTATTCATTACTTGCTCCGTTCAGCCTTCCTGCGGCTAACATCATGCCAGGGCTGACAGCGAGCATTGGGTCTGCTATGTTATGCCCCGAAAGTTAATGCGTCTCGCCGCTGAAAATCACAAGTGATGGGAGCCGCATGGGAGAGCATAAGGAACAACCTCTCGGCGGACGTATCTCCCAAGACAATATTAGGACTATCCAGTTCTAGTTGCAAGCAGGGAATTGAAATACTTATTCCATCAGGAGGGAGAGCCTGATGGGAAGAGGGGCACGTCAAAAGCCAGACCGGCTTGCGGAAAAACTTCTCCAGATGCGGATGGCCTTTGGTCTCTCGCAGAATGAAATGATTAGCCGACTAGGGCTAACTGATGAACTTGTTCGAGAAGAGATTTCAGCTTTTGAGCTAGGAAAACGCCAACCACCTTTGCGTGTTCTATTGGAGTATGCGCGTTATGTAGGTATCTCAACTGATGTGTTGATTGATGATGAGATGGAACTTCCTGAGAAATTGCTGAAGGCTTCAAAACAGGGGACAATCAGAAGCAAATCCGTATCTCGAAGCAAGCGTAAGCGATGATTGGTTAGATTGCACTTAGGAGGCGAAGGCTAATAACTCATTCAACCGGAGGGGATTTAGTTTGACTTTCATCCGCAAGGATTGAGTGCTTGATACAATGCTTCCTGCCCGGTTAATGCGGGCTTTAGGTGATTGTTAGTGGAGAGGGCTGAATATGAGAATAACGACTCTCAGCAATGACCCTTTGATGTTACGGCAGGTGGCAGAATTATTGATGGACGGATTTAAGGATACCGGGGCGGTTGATTGGACGACACTTGAATCGGCTTTAGATGAAGTTCGTGAATCTTTAGACGAAGATCGCCTGAGCCGGATAGCAATTGATGAGAGCGGCAAGGTTTTAGGATGGATTGGCGGAATTAAGGAGTACGGCGGGAATGTCTGGGAGCTTCATCCTCTGGTGGTACGCAGAGATTGCAGGGGACAAGGGATCGGACGCGCCCTGGTCGAAGATTTTGAAAAGCAGGTCAAGAGTCGCGGAGGCATCATCATACGTTTAGGTGCTGATGATGAGAATAATCGAACAAGTTTAGGGGGAATTGATTTATACCCTGACGTGCTTAATCATATATCACAGATAAAGAATCTGCATGAACATCCTTTCGAGTTTTATCAAAAGCTAGGGTTCGTCATCACAGGTGTTATTCCTGACGCCAATGGATTCGGGAAGCCTGATATTTTTATGACAAAGCGTGTTTCATAATCGCCCGACAGTCGGAATTATGATAACGGTTAAGCCGATGGACGCGCATCAGGGTCGAAGGCATACGCCGCTAAAATGAAGCACGACGGGAGAGCTTCAAAGAGGTATCTCGGTTCAGACCCTAGGGCACTGGCAATGGGCAGGGCAAGACGCCCTATGATTAGTGCCAGTGGCATCAGAATTATAAAATTCCTCCGCCTCAGACCTCGTATTGCACCGACCACCAGACACCCGATCAGCGTGAACCAATATAGATAAACCAATATTTTCCAAAGCCCGTCCGACACAGACGAGGGAACCCGCAGTATTGTCATCAACATGCGGCGGAGCGGGACAAGAATGATCGTTCGCAACGGCCTCTCGGCGTTCGCCTTCGCTGCTAAAGAATCAAATTCTTGTGATGGCTGGCCGTTGAGTGAGAGTTGATCCTGCGCCTGCCGGATCGCTCGTTCGGCCCGTTCGCGCTCGTCGTCCGGAATCTTTGAGGCTGGAAACTCTTTGATCTTAATCGGATTCCACCAGTAAAGGTGTAAGAGTTGAGGATCGTCCAGCCAGGTGCTCAACCATCGTGGATATGGTTCTCTGCTCTGTGCGGCGATGTTTCCAAAGGGGCGCACCTCATTTGTCAGTCGGTAGTTCCTGAGCGTCCACGGAAACAACACGACAAGGCACACCGCGCCGGTTATGCAGGCTCGTCCGACAGCGTGCCCCAAGCGTTGCCTATTGGAAAGAGAGAGAGACTCCGGCGACCTGTGAATAGAAACCGCTACGATAGCGGCGAGCAATATTGCGGGCAGTAGGTCCGGGCGGACTAATAAACCAGCACCAGAGATAGAACCGGCTGCGAGCCACCATGTAAGGCTCTTGTCTGTGACAGTTCGTGCCAGTAGATACAAGGTTAGGGTAAGCAGAAATGTGGCTAGAACCTCGGTATAGATTTGTGTGCTGAAGAGCGGGAGAAAAGGGCACAAGGCTCCGAATAATAATGCTGACCATCGCGCTCGCCTGGAAAGACCCCAGCATATACAAATGCTGTAGACCAGGAACAGCGTCGCCAATTCCAAAGCTATTTGGAGGATTACTACCGCTCTCAAACTCCCGCCGGTGAGACTATAGATGGAGGCGACAAACAGGGGATAGCCAGGCGGATCAGATGTGTCTGTAATATACGGTGGCCCAATGGATTTAGAGAAACCTCTCCCGGCAATCAGGTTGCGAGCTGCCGGATCGTAGCGCTCGGCGGCATCTCCAGCTAAACGGACGGGCAAAATGACTAAAGAGATTCGGGCCAGCACCGCGAGCGCCAGAATCGCTAAGCATATGTATTGAACTCTGCGATTCCTTCCTGTTGGGCTTTTTTTAAGGCTCTGCGGCATCTTGATCATTGCAGGTCAATGTCTGCTCACGCGATTATGACAACACCGCCCCTCTTTGATTTGAACAGCTCGACGCGGAGTTCGGGCCATAGGTAGCCTTAAAACAATAGTCTCTTTAACTTGCCTGACCACCTCACGATTTTATACCACAAGCGCTTGGCGGCACTCTGCCTCGGGTATGAGTACCAATACGTCGCTTCCCCTAATGATAGGGTTTCCTTCAACAGACCGTTCTCAAAGAACATAGTTGTCGTGCCGTAATTATTAGCATACGTGACATCGCCCTTTTCGTCCTCAGAGGTTGGCGGGCCAAGTAAGTCTATGAGTTGTTGTTTGGTTATTGCTTGCGATTCTGGCTTTCTGTCTGCTGAAGCAGCTTGGCCAACTCTTAGAAGCTCATTAATGACAATATCAAGGTCTGCTAATGTGCGTTCGTTCGGCTTACTCCTTAACCTCTCGGCGGCGGCCAGCGCTTCGCCCGACAGGGTAAAGCTTTTCTCCTGAGGCGAAATTGGTGGAGAAGTTGTGGCTTGCCCACTTAGATTGTAAGGGAGTACCAGCAATATAATAATGCATAGGGAAATAGTTTTAATGACTTTCATCTTCATGAGCGGTCGCAACCGTACGATCATCTTTTACTACAAGCGGCGACCGCGTAGCTGGCGATCCTGCCAGTATTGCCACCGTCACCTGATACTCAATGGATTAGATGTGGGAAATCAAGTCAGACTTTAATCGCAGATAATAAAGTAGAAACATCTCTTATGAGTATAGATTACCGTTTCATGTTGCCTGCGGAAACATTGAGTTGGTTCTTAACAGCCGTGATTCCACTGAGAGCGCGCACGAGTTGTTCTGCTCTGGACTTCTGCTCGGCATTGGCGACGGTGCCTGACAGCGTCGCGCTGCCATTTTTGACATCAACGACGATGTTTGAACTTTTCAGTTCGCTGTCCGCGCTGAGCGCGCCGCGCGCCTGCGTGAAAAGGTAGAAGTCGTTGCCACCGGTTCCGATCTTCGGGTCGGGGTCTTTGTTTACCCGCATACCGCGCCCCTGATTCGTTGTGGAGTCGCCGGTTGTCATGCTGTTGTTGGAGTTCGCGGTCATAGCTGGGACAGAAGAAGGCATATTAGCGTTGCTGCCGTTAACAGCGGGAGCGGTGTTGGAAGTAGCGATGTCGGTGTTACTCGACCTCGCACATCCAGAAGAAAGGAGTGCCGCCAGCATCAAGCTGGTCATTAGTGTAATTAGTTTGTTCGTTTTCATATCAATTCCTTGTTCTTCATAAATACGAGACGCTTTCCCAAAAAGCATCCGGTGTACGTTCCAGTAATGGATTAAAGCGATCTTGCGGCGCACAAAGCTGCGCGCAAGGCTTCGCAGACATAATGCACGTCCTCATGCGTCAGCCCCGCCCAAGTCGGTAGACTCAAGCCGCGTCGTGCGATGCTCTCGGCAACGGGATAGGCATTAGCTTGGGCTGCCTCGCGGTATGGCGGCAGGACGTGCATGGGATAAAAGACCGGACGCGTTTCGATACCACGCTTTTCAAGCGCGGCCATCAACTCGTCACGGCAGAGCGAAAGCTGGTCGTTGAGGATGACAGTGAATAACCAGTGAACGTGTCGTCCCCATTCCTGTTCATCTTGCCAACTCAGACCGGGCACATCACGCAATAGTTCGCGATACCACGAAGCGATTTCCTGCCGCCTCTCCAAATGCCAGTCAACGCGCTCCAACTGCGCCAGACCGATAGCCGCCGACAAGTTCGTCATGCGGTAGTTGTAGCCGATGATGGGAAACCAGTAGCGTCGTTCAAAATCCATCCCCTGACCTTTGAGCTGCAAGACACGACGCGCCAACTTCTCATCATCCGTGACGACCATGCCGCCCTCGCCCGTAGCGATGATCTTATTGCCGTAAAAACTGAAGCAGGCAACATCGCCGAGCGCACCCGCGTGCCGTCCTTTATATTCGGCTCCATGCGCTTCAGCGGCATCTTCAATCACGAATAGATTGTGTCGCCGCGCGACGGCGTTGATGGCATCCATATCCGCCGGGTGTCCGTAGAGATGAACGGCGATAATGGCTTTTGTGCGGGGCGTAATTAGCGCTTCAATAAGCGATGGGTCGAGAGTCCACGTCAACGGCTCGGAGTCAACGAAGACGGGACGCGCTCCGCAGTACGTGACGGCGTTGGCTGTGGCGACAAAAGTTAAAGTCGGCACAATGACTTCATCACCTGCGCCGATGCCGAGCGCCAGCAGCGCCAGATGCAAGGCTGCCGTTCCATTGCAGCATGCGGCGGCGTGGCGCGTGCCACAAAAATGCGCGAAAGCAGTCTCGAACTTCTCGACATAGTCGCCACAGGATGAAATCCATGACGAGTCCAGACAGTCCATCACGTAAGCCTTCTCGTTGCCGACGAGCATCGGGGCTGCTACAGGAATGTATCGCTTACTCGTCAAATCATGGCCTCGCCTTCTTTCTTCACGTCAAACATCCAGCCACAACTCAGCAGCCAGCGATCTTCCTCGTTGAGAGTAAAACCTGCTGCACGACGATAAACCGCCCGGTACATCTTCGCAGTGCGTTCAAGGCTGAAGTCCTGCAAGCGCGCGTCTCCGCGTCTCTGAAGATCAGCGCGAAGGTCTTGATCGGTCGCCATGCGCGCCATCGCTTCGGCAATGGCTTCGACGGAAAGAGGATTAAAGAGCAGTGCCGCCTCGCCTGCCTGTTCCGGCAGAGAGGTCACGGCAGAGCAGGCGACGGGAATGTGTTGCTGCCATGCTTCAAACAGCGGTGCGCTCGCAGCTTCAAAAAGCGTGGGAATAATGACGAACTGCGCCGCGCGATAAATCACGCGCAACTCGGCATAGGAAACTAACCCGACGAACTTCGCCTGCTCTTGCAGCCCCAGTTCCGCCAGCCGTCGCTCAATGCGGGGCCAGAAGTCGGTTCGATGCCCCGTGCAAACCAGATTGATTCTAAGCGCCCTGTGGTCGCGCAAGGCGGCGAGAGCTTCCAGCAAACGCAGGTGGTTTTTGTGCTCCCATGTCATCGCCGGATATAAAGCGAAGGGGCTGTTTGGCAGCTCATACTTTTCCCTCACAGCAGAGAAAGAATTGCCGATTGATGAGGCCGCAAGAGTCGCGGGTGGCGGTGCCCAGGGAATGATCTGTATCTTGTCGAGCTTCAATCCGTAATGTTGCACGATGTCCTGCTTGACGAATTGTGACGCGACGACAACGGTGTGTGCCGCATGGCAGGCCGAAGGGTAAGTTGCTTCCCGACCTTTAATCACAGCTTGATCGAAGAATTCAGGATGGTGTAGATGCTGTAGGTCGTGCGGATTGTAAATCGCGGGCAGCTTGCACTGCACGAAGGTTTGAAACGGGAAATGAACTACGTCGCAGCACAGGCTCTCATAAAAGCCGTCGGAGATTGGCACGCCCGCGTTAGCTTCCGGTGTGTGCTTAAAGAAGCCCTTGATCTGGCGTGCGACGGGACGCAGCGGCCCCAGAGCGCGCTTGAAAGATTCTGATGATTGCGCTGCTTTAGGGCCGCGCACGATTCGCTGGCGAGAGTTGAGCAGCGGCTGCAACCAGTCCGGCTCATCCCACGGGCCGATGAAGACGTATTCCTCCGGCCCATCGTCAAGCTGGCCGAGCGCGGTCAATTCCGCCAACACGGTCGCGATGCCGCCCGACCCGCTGTTCGGCCTGACCTGTGCATTGATGGCAACTCGTAATCTTTTATCCAAAAGCTTCCCCGCGAGGCTGTTCTTCTTACCTTGCTTTATCAAGCGCAATTAACTGAATGGTTGAACTGCAATCATCCGGCGACACCATTGTTCGAGCACGAGCGCCTTAAAAGAGAGAGGGCACGTCGCCCCCGCTGGAAATGTGCCGAGGGCTAAACGCTCGGCGCTCTCACAACTCAAAATGCCTCGCTCTCTGAGATACCCGTCGCGCAAAGAATCGCCGTAAGCAATAAAGAGCGCGTCGTGCCATTCGCGCACCGGAGGGGCAAAGCCGCGTTTGGGGCGATTCAAGACCCACTCGGGCAAGACATCTTTCGCCGCTTGTTTGAGCCATGTCTTGGCTGGCAGCTTCACGTCCGATTGAGCTTTGCGCAGGCCGATAATCGTCTCCACCAGTTTGTAGTCCAACAACGGCAGCCGCATTTCCACGGAAGATGCCATGCTCAAACGGTCACCCTGCGTGATGCCGTTCTCGCGCAGATAAGTGGCGCTGATTAACTTCGTCAAGGCAACATCAATCTCAGGCCACGGCTGGGCGAAAGTGAAAAGCTCGGTTGCATCGCTCGCGCCAATCTGCTCGATGAATTGTTTGCCGTAAAGAGCGTGCCTTTCATTCGCCGCCATTTGAAAATCCGGCGACAGGTCGTAGAAGACAAACTGGTCGGCGGGCGCGGTACGATGGTGTTGCAGGCGTTGCCAGCCGGAGCGCAAACCGCCGAGGTCAAGCGCCCATCCCGCCAGCCCCCGGCGAGACAAGCCAGCCGGAGAATTGAAGGAGAGATACTGGAGTGAACTTCGCAAGCCTCCATCTAACAATTCGCGCTTCTGCCCTGACTCCTGCGCTGCCTGTTGCAGGAGTGGATAACCCCAAAACAATTCATCGCCGCCCTGTCCCTGCATCATGACGGGAACGTCGTGCTCGCGCGCGAGCTTCATCACTGCGTAGTAGCCGTGTCCTGCGATGTCCGCGATGGGATCGTCGCGCCAGTAGTTCAACTCCGGGAAAAACTCCACGACCTCGCGCGTCTCTAATTCAATTTCGTGAAACGGAAGATCGAGATGACGCGCTAACTGACGCGCTTCCGCACGCTCGTCCATCAACGGCTGATTGCTGTAGCCGACGCTGAACGCGGCCAGCCCGCCCGGACGCCCACGCGCTGCGAATGCGGCTACGGCACTCGAATCCAGTCCACCGCTCAACGCCACGCCGACAGGCACATCTGAGCGAACGACCAACTCGCTTGTCTCTTCCAACTGCTCGCGGATTAAACTTCCAGCGTCGCCTTCAAGCGGCGGCGCATCTTCCGCGCGCCAGTAGCAGATTTCTTTTGTTCGCCACGAATCAACATCAACGACGAGCAGGTGAGCGGCGTCCAACTTACGCACTCCCTTAATCGGCGTCTTTGGCTCCGGCACGTATTGATAATGGAAGTAGAGATCAACCGCCTCTGCGTCCAACTCAAACGGAACGACGCCTGCTGCGAGCAGGGCTTTCAACTCGGAAGCGAAAATGAGTTGACCTTCACGCTCGCACAGGTACAGCGGTTTCTCACCCATGCGATCGCGCGCGATGACGAGTCGCCGCCGCGCGTTGTCCCAGAGAGCAAAGGCGAACATCCCGCGCAGTTGTTTGACGCAATCGAGGCCGAACTCTTCGTAAGCGTGAATGATCGTCTCGCAGTCGCTCGCGGTGTTGAAGCGGTGTCCCAAACTTTTCAATTGACGGCGCAGTTCGACGTGATTGTAAATCTCTGCGTTAGCGACGAGCGCGAGCGAGCGGTCTTCGTTGTAGAGCGGCTGCCATCCGCCGTCCAAATCAATGATGCTGAGGCGGCGCATCGCTAGCTGAACGTGCGGGGCGAGATGTTCGCCCGCGCCGTCTGGGCCGCGATGAGAGAGATTGCGATTAACCAAGCCGATGCGCTCAATCTCGTCCGGCGTAATCTCAGTTCGGCTGACAATGCCGCAAATTCCACACATGATTCGTCGCCTAACTCGACGACTCTCTCCTCCTCAGCCATTACATTCGCTCCACGATTTCAACTTCGCGGCGGCGGCGAAAGCTTTTCGTGTCGGCACGACTCGCGCCCCATCAGATTCATCCAAAGCGGATAGCCACGCAAGATAGAACTCAACAATTGCGCCAGCATTGGCGGCGTGGTCGCATCCTGCACAAAGCGATAGCGAAAGAACATCTCGCGGCTATCGGCGGGACGAAAGAGAATGTCTTGCAAAAAATTGCCCCAGCGCTCGCTGCCGATCAATTCGACGCAGCCGCCCGCATGAGCCGAAGGCAGCAGCATGTTTGAACCATGCACGCCGACGACGATGTGACTCTCAGCATAACGCTCGCACCACTCGCGTTCGACGCTCGCGTTCACCTCCGCAAGGCGCATGTCCCGGATGCCTGCTGGTAAACCTCCCGGCTCTCCGATTCCGGCCACCGCGAAATCAATGGTCGGCCACTCTTTCCTCAAAGTGTCCGCCAGAATTTGTACACGCCTGATTTGTTCGCTCAAGGACTGTTCGCGGGCGATTGAATCGCCGCTTAAGCTTGCCCGGAGGATTAGTGTCAGATTCAGGCGTTGCAGACCATAAACGATCATCACGCCAGATGAACGTTATAGTCGGGCGCTCCAGGCGGATTGCCCACTCGTCCAGAGGAAAAGGCGTTGTGCGTGTGAAGCGCTCGATCTCGAAATCGTCCGGATGTGGGTGCGAGAAGGCGACGCTCAGTTGCGCGCATGAAAATGCTTCGATCCGGTTCTTGATTTCGCTTGCCAGCCAATCGTTCCACTGGGTCCCGTGCCGCAAGGGCAACTCCACCGTCCAGACCTGCGCCACGCCATCCGGTATCATCCACTCTAAAAAAGGTTGTGCCATCACAATCACATCCACGTCGGAGCGATGATCGAGATAATGCTGTGCGTTGAGCAGCTTGAGCAGCGAATGTCCATAGAGCGTGTCAAGGCAATTCAGCAGAACGACGGGGCGCGTCAGTGGAGCGCGCTCTTTGACCGTGAACGGAAGCGGCTCATTTGTGCGACGAGCGTAAGCTTCACGCAGCCAATTTGCGAACCATTGGACGCCGTAAACGTCATGAACCACACCCGTCTCTTTTTCCAACAGCAGCGGCGTGTACAACGCCTGCCCGGCGCGCAGGTCGCCATAAAACTCACGACCGCACTGCGGGCAACGCAAATCTGCGAGATTGCGCATGCCGGGGATATACCACCCGTGAATTTCAAGAGGCTTCCGGCAGTAAACACATTCGTAATCCGCCTGGGGAATTGGGTGTAGCGGAATCATCGCTCCCTAAAATTACTAATTTGATGAGAACGCTTCAAGACATTTTGGCAGGCGAACCATGAGTCCGGGCATCACGCCGATTGAGCGGCGCTCAGAGCAGGCCGCTGGCGAACCCGGTCTCATAGGCGTACCACAAACCGAAAGCGATGCTTAATGCTCCGGCGGCTGCCTGCAATCCATAGTTGACGCCTGTGAGCCGCCGCGCGCTCAGAGCAAAGGGCAGCCCGATCAGGAAAGACATCAACAGCATACCGAAGATTGAGCCGATTCCGAAGACCGCCAGATACATTAGCCCGAGGAGAGCCGAGTTGATCTGCGTCAGCACCAGCAGGGTCAGCGTCGCCGAACCGGCAAGACCGTGCATCGCCCCGACGAGCAGCGGCTTGAAGCCGAGGCGCGAAATCGCGTGCGAGTGTGGCAGGGTAGATGACTCCGCGTTGTGCACATGCGCTGTCTCACCCTCGTGAAAATGTATGTGAGCGTGCGCTGTCCCGTCGTGTTGATGACGATGAACGTGCGCCTGTGCGCGTCTGCGTAACAACGCGCGCGCAAGAGCGCTGCAACCCAGGCCGATAATCATCAGGGCGACGCCGAATTCCAACCAGTTGCCGACACTTTCGGGGACGGCGACGCGCAGCGCCAGCACAACCACACCGACGACGAGCAGCGAAAGCGTGTGGCCGATGCCCCACAGTCCGCCGACCAGCGCCGCGCGCCCAAGCTGACGATGCTCGCTGACGATGGTTGAGACGGCGACGACGTGATCTACTTCAGTAGCGTGTTTCAACCCGAACACGAGTCCCAGACCGAGGACGGCGAAAGCTCCCATCGAAGTTAGCTGAGTGTCTCCTGTCCCGTCCCCGCTGAAGAAATTGCCGATGGCCTGGGCGAAATCAGGTGCGCCCGCTTGCGTGAGCGCTTCATAGCAGATCACCGCGCCGACGCACGCGATGACAAACGCGCTCACGACGGGCAGCACTCGTACCCAACGGTTATCGCTCACAGAGCGTTTGATAAAGCGCCCGGCGTAGACGAAAAGGAGGCCGATGCCGCTCAAGGTAGCAGCAAGACCGATGCTGAAGGCGACGACGAGCGCGAGGCCGTAAGCGACGCGACCGAGAGAAATCGCGGACAGCATGACGACGAGCGCCGAAGGACACGGCAGCAGTCCGCCCGAAATGCCGAGCGCGAGCAGGCTGCGCCACGTCACTGGGCTGCCGTCCGTTCCCGGTGGCAGATGCGAGTGTTCGCGCCCGCCGTGCGAGTGCGTGTGCATTGCCGTTGCGTCATGGCCGTCGTGCGTATGTTCGTGCGCGCCCTCGCCGTGCGCGTGATGATGAAACTCGTGCCCGTCGTGCGTGTGTGCCGCTTCGTCGTCGTGATGATGTGCGTGCCCGGCGACGCCGAACGCTCCGCGCAGGCGCTTGACGAAGAGACTCAGGCCGACGATGAGCACAAGTAAGCCTGAGATCAGGCTGAGAATCGGGAAGAGACGTTCGGGAACAACGTATTGTGAAGCGAAGAGCGTGACGAGTCCGAGCGCGAAGACGCCGAGGGTGTGCGTAATCGTCACCGTCAATCCGAGAAAAGCTGCATGTCGCGCCGTTCCTCTTGAGCCGACGAGATAAGCGCCGACGACCGTCTTACCATGCCCCGGAGAGAAGGCGTGCAGCGCACCGAATCCGGCAGCGAGCAGCAGTCCCAGCAACGCTATGGGAAGCGTTAATTCCTTGACGCCGATTAGTTCGGCGAGCCTGTCTCGTGTTTGTTCGGCGGGGCGTCCGTCGCGTGTGCGTAGAGCCACAGCGCCGGGCGGCAGCGTCGCGGCGGTCGTCCATGAAAACTTCGCGTTGCGCTCGTCAAGCGGCGCGGCGAGCATGTCCTGCGGGTATGCTTTGAGTTCGTCTGTGAGCGAGGAGCCGAACGCCGTGCTATCGAAAATTGTCGCGCCCGATGCGGGAGCGACGACGATCTCGTGCCATCCGATGCGCCCCTGATGGTTTGCATCCTCAAAGCTCAATTGATGCTGCCCATTCGTCAGGCCAGCGGGCACGGCTCCCTCGAAATCGCACTCGATGCGGAGCGTTGACAGTCCGCCCGCGCCCTCCGGCTGCGAAACAATCTTTCCCCTCAACGAGAGCACGACTCGTTGACCGTCCACCGTGACAAGCAGTCCGTCCAGATATTGTTGGGCTGCGCGCTCAAGGTAGGCGTTGAGTTCCGCGTCTGACCGCACGCCGTCGGAGTTCGCGTCTATGATTTGTGATTCCTGAAAGGCCGGAATCTCGGCCATGTCAACTACGTAGCGCACACGCACAGCACTTGCGCCCGCTTCAATACGCGCGAAGTGGTTGACAGTGAAATTCCCCAGCGGGTGCGCCGTGACGCTCGCCGTCAGCGCGAAGAGACAGAGAAGGGCAGCCAGCGCGAAGGTAACTCTGCGTTGACGAAGGAGCGTTGCTGTCGAGCGAGGAATCATCATAACAATTAGTAGAACCGCAGCCGGAAAGCGTCCGGCAATGAAAGCGCGTCGGGCGCGTTTGCCTTTATGCTCAGGCTTTGATGTTCAAGAGAGTCCGGCGTGCGACATCGGCTTGCAGTGCGTCGAATGACGGATTGATCTTCAATGCTTCTTTTAAGGATTTCGCGGCAGCGCGGCGGTCGCCCAAAGCATTGTTAATCATCCCCGCGTGATAGAGCAGGCGCGGGTCGCGCGTGCCGAGGCGCAGGGCTTCATCCATCGCCGCCTTCGCTTCCGTCAGCCGCCCCTTCTTATACAAGCACCACGCGAGCGCGTCCGCTGTGTAAATATCACGACGCGCCGCGCGCTCGCGTTCGGCAGCGGCCAGCGCATCGTCAAGCCGCACGTCGTGGTCTGCCCAGAAGAGAGCCAACTGGCGCGAGTAAGTACTGTTGTTTGATCCGGCGCGTTCGACGAACTCGACCAGCGCATACTGTCGCTTCGCCTCTTCCGCTTGACCCAGCTTCGTATAAAGGTCGCCGAGCGCGATGGCGTAGTCGGGAAGCGGGACGCGCTCGATTGCGCGCCGGTAAAATTCGATGGCTTTGTCTGTGTCGCCTGCGTATTCGCGTGCGCGGGCTTTGGCCGCCAGCGCCAGGTGATAATCGGGGAATGTATAGAGCGCGCGGTCAAATTCGCGCTCGGCGTCTGCCAACTGTCCATTGTTCGTCAACTCATCGCCGAGTTGAACGAGACACCAGGCAACGCTCTCAGGGTCTTGCGGGCTGGCGGCTTGCACCGCGACGCGCATCGCTTCTATCGCACCCTTCGTATCGCCGTGAAGCTGCCGCAGGTAAGAGACGCGCGAATACGACGCGGTGTCGGGGCGCAAGTCCATCATCATCTGAGCGGCCTCGACAGCCTTCGGATAGTCGCCGAGTTCGACCAGCGCGTCCGTCATCGCGCCGTAAACGTCGTGGTCGCGCGGATTCAGACTTTGCGCTTGACGGGAGACTTCGAGCGCTTCCGCGAAACGATGAAAGGTGAGCAGGAGCTTGGCGCGGAGCTTGAGCGCGTCATAGTTGTCAGGCGCAGCTTTAACGGAACGCACAAGTGCTTCCTCGGCCTTAGCGTTAAAGCTGAAGTCTCCGGTCTCGCGCGCCTTCTGCATGTAGGCAGCGGCCAGCAGATTGTAGCCCTTTGAATCGGATGGCAAGCGGTCAATCGTCGCTTGCGCCACGATGACGCGCTGATCGCCGGGAGTAGCCCGCAGGTTGGTTGTCGTAGCTGTTGGCGGCTGCACGGCCTGAGGCTGAGGGGCGCGCTCGGATGCCGCACGGATACCGAGCAGCGCTACAACGAGCACACCGAACACCGCCGCTGACAGCACCAGGATTTTTTTTGTTTTCATAGCTTCCAATAACAAAAGTTAAGCGCGATGAATTCACCATTCACCGTTACCGGATTGATTTCCTTAAATAGATAGAACAAACATGTGTGCTCAAGCACGATCCTATTGAAGCAAGCCCGCCGGAATGTCGCTCTGATAATCGTTGCCAGAGCGACATTCCGGCAGGTCAAGGGAAGTTCTGACTTTCCCGTCAGTGATGTCCTGGCTGATTAAATTACGAATCTACGGCCAGAAATGGTTTGTTCCCGAAGCGTGTTACGGCCTCGGCGTTGGACTCGGTGACGGGCATGGATTGATGGTGTCTGCCGCGCATTCACGACCGCGATACTGAACCGAGTAGCCGTCGTAAGGCGATGCCAGATACGGGAACGTCGTGCGGAAAGGCTTCTCGTTCTGGTTGACGCCGTCGCCGAGTTGATTGTTTGGCGCCTGGTTGCAATTGGCCGTGGCGCCCGCGCATGAGTTGCCCGGCAGAAGGACACCCGCCGCCACGCGGAGCGTGATGTCAACCACGTCGTCGCCGACGCGCCGACCATTCGGATAACCACCGAGGTCGCCGCCAATCACCCCCAAGCGATTTTCTGAACCGGCTGCTGTGGCCGGGATAGCGGTGTTCAATCGAATGTACTCCGCCGGAACCGAACCGGGTCCCGCACTCGGGTCAGCAGGATCATTCTGGACCGGGAAGCGAGTTGCACCGGGAACGCCTGTCAGGAAGACGCGCACGAGGTCGTTGCGTCCCGAAGTCGGAGCATCGAGGACAGGCGGGTAGAGAAGGTTAATCAGCCTCACAGGCTCAACCCCTCTCGACGCTGTGCCGCGCACAAAGTCAATGCGGTTCACATCGGTTGCGGGAAGCTGCGCGTTGAAGAGGTCCTTATCGTTCTCCGAGACGGTCGGCGAAGTGCCCATCGGAATGAACAGTTCGTTGAACAGCGGATTGCCGAGGCGTGAAACCTGTACGCAGGCTGCACTCGGTGCTGTTCCACCGGGTGCGGCAGCAGTACCGCAGTTGGCGTTCAAGTCTTCCGTCTTCGTGCCGTTGATATTCAGCACTCTGGTTCCGGGACGGCTGGCCGTGGAGTAAATGCCGATAATCGCGGTCGGGTCGGTCGGGCCTGTCGGCAATCCGCCAGTGCGCGTGAGCAAAGCGGTCGGAATCTGAATACCAATGGTGTGAACATTGGCACCGGCGAGGGCGTCAACGCCTTTGGAAGTCGGCAGCGGCGCAAGGTGGGCGGGATTGAACGGACGCAGCCCGAGGAGATCGAATGCGGAACCGAGATCAACGTAGAATCCTTCTTCACGCTGGCCAGCGAAAAGTTTGATGTCGCCTGCGCCGGTCGGAACCGTGCTGATCGAAGGTTCGGCAAGGTTTGTTTCATAGTTCGGTGTCGAGCGCGGCCCGATGTTGACGGGCGGCGTCGGCAGGTTTGTGCCGAGTACGAAAGTCGAGAACGTCGGGTTGTTCGGGTCGCCCTGACGAATCAGCGCCGTCACATCCATGAACTGTTTGACGTTCCAATCAGGATCAGAGAGGTTGTCAATCGTGTTCGTGTTGTAGAGAAATGTGTCTCCATTGCCGATGACGGTTCGGAAACGATACTGGATGGCAAGGTCGAGCCGTCCATCACCATTGTTGTCGATCCTGATTTGATAAAGCACACTATCGTCGAACTTGAAGAAGTTCGGCCCGCCTGCCGGGTTTTGATCCGGGATGAAGTTGGCGAGAATGGTGACGGTGTTGGGTCTATCGGGACTAATGAACGCATACACGTCCGTGTTGTCGGCCAGTGGGTCTTGCGAGATGAGCGGAGCCTCGCGGTGACTTGAAGCCTGCGCGACAGGCGTCTTCGGCAAGTTGATGAAGCCGCTGCCGAGCAGCGATAAGCTGAGCAATCCGAGCGTAGCGAGAGTCAGCAGGATTCTTATTCTTTTCAGCATCTAATCTTCCTTTCCCAGAGATCTTTCACAATCACCCGAATGAACGCACTTGCAATAACGGTGCGCCTTCGGGCTATAGGCCAAGTGCAGAGTACTTTCTCCACGTTTGTGAAGCGTGAAGTCAGCAGAAAATCAAAGGACGTAGGGGAATATTTGGGTACGCGGTATTGTAATTGGTTTGGCTAAGAAGAATCTGTCAGGTAAATCCCTGACAGATTCGGCACGTGGTTGGCATTGGCCCTCAAATTTTGAATTACAGGGAACTTTCCATCAAGCCCAGATGCAAAGCATAGCGCACAAGGTCTGTGCGGCAGTTGAGTCCGAGCTTTTCCATCAGCCGGGATTTATAAGTCTCAATGGTTTTGACGCTGATGCTGAGCCTGGCTGCCATCTCTTTGTTGCCGTAGCCCCACGCGACCAGGCGCAAGACCTCTGTTTCCCGCCCACTCAAATCGCTGCTCAGCAGCCTGCTCTCTACGGACTCCTTACGCAGATAACTGCCGAAGACTTTGCTCGTCAGCGAAGGGTCAATATAAATGTTTCCGGCTGCGACGGTGCGGATCGCCAGAATCAACTCCTCGACGGCGGCACGCTTCAGCATGTAGCCAGCCGCGCCAGCTTTCAGCAAGTGGCGTAAGTAACCTTGATCTTCGTGAATCGTTAGCGCCAGCACCTTCATAGCGGGACACTCCTGCTTGAGACGCTCGGTCACTTGTGCTCCGTTCAATTCAGGCAGTGAAACATCCATAATGACCACGTCCGGTTGGAGAGCCAGCGCCTGTTGCCATGCGGAGCGCCCGTTATCCACTTCGCCGATAATGCTCATATCAGGTTGAGCATTAATCAGTGATTTTAGTCCCTCACGGATGAGCGCATGGTCGTCGGCCAAAAGAACGCGCAGATTATTCACGAAAGCAAACCTCCATTGCCGCCATTTGATAGTGGGATGCGTACCATCACCAGAGTTCCGACACCCTGTGTGGATTCAGATTGAGCATTCCGC
>CAWBSB010000014.1:0-353454 GCA_963791265.1 uncultured Acidobacteriota bacterium | reverse complement strand
CGGCGAAGACGAACCACCAGCCGTTTCCAGTTCAGGATTCTCTACGACACCAGGCTGAGTTTCAGGATTGTCCGGGATAGAGGCAGAGTCAGGCGTTTTGATTGTCGGCGATATATCAGGCTTTGGCCGAACATCACTTGTTCCCTTCCCGGCAATTTCGCGCGAACCGGCGGGAAGCAGGCGCGGAAGGGCGAACACAGAGAAAATCAGAATCGCGGCAGCGGCAGCAATAGACCACGGAAGCCAGGGCGTGGCTAATGGCCGCGCGTTTGTGTCGGCTAAAACGTGTGGAGTGGTTGCGCCCCGACGGAAAGCTGAGAGCAACGCGGCTTCAACATGGGCGGGCGTCTCTATCGTTGCGGCGCTTGCGACGACGGCGCGCAGGCCGTTGGTCAGAGTCTGCTCGTCAGCAAATCGCGCCGCGCAATGCTGGCAGGCTTCCATGTGAGCGAGCGCATCTCCTTTCGCGCGGGCCTCCAGCATCTGGCCACGCGCCAGTTCAGTGATGATTGTTTCAACGTTTCGACAACTCATGCGAAGCACCTCGCAGAATTAACAATGGGCGATGCCGTGCCGGGTTCACCGGTCGCGCGCAGTTTTTCGATGAGCAGCGCGCGCGCACGATGTAGACGAGAGCGAATCGTGCCGACGGCGCAACCGAGAACCTGCGCCGCTTCCGCGTAGCTCATCTCGTGCAGGTCGCACAAGATGACGACTTCGCGGTAATGCGCGGGAAGCGCTGTGACGGCCTGTCTGACAGACTCGATCATCTCGCCGCGCGTCAAATCACCGAGCGGGTCGTCCTGCGCGATTAACTGCTGGTGCGCCGTCTCGCCGTCTTCCTCGTAGCCTTCGCCAATCGAGACGAAGGAACGGTCGCGCGAGAGCGAGCGCAGCACATGATTGCGCGCGACGCCGTAGAGATAGGCGGCGAGAGAACCTTTCGCCGGATCGTAATTCCCTGCCTCACCCATCAAGACCATAAAAACCTCTTGCGTCACATCTTCGGCGATTGCCTGAGAGCCGCTCATCTGGAGCGCAAAGCGGTAAATCCCGCCCTGCCGCCGCCGGTACAACGTGACAAAAGCACTCTCGTCTCCGGCCAAGCTAAGCCGCAGCAGTTCGTTATCACTGGGAGTTGTGAGTACTGTCATTCGCTCTGTTCTGGGCGATCAATTACCGGCTGCCATGTTTGATTCGCGCGGGAAGCTCGAAAAGTTCCCGAAAGAAGCGAGGGAAATGAAAAAAAGTAAAAAGGTAAAAGTAAAAAGGCAAAAGGCAATAGCCCAGAGGGGAACAGCCCCGTGCGGGGCGGCAGAATGTAGCCCCGGGCGCAAGCCCGGGGAATAGCCAGCAATACATGTTCGAGCCCCGGAGGGGCGACAGATGCTCAAGGTACGTTGACACGAATCTTGGGCTTCTGTCGCCCCTCCGGGGCTGACAATCTATTGCCTTTTACCTTCTTACTTTTTGCCTTCCTCAATCTCCCCCGTACTTAATCTCCATCTGGCGAATGCGGACGCTCGCCATGACGAGGACGGCGATTGTCACCAGAATCAATCCCGGCACGGTCAGCCAGGCGGAAGTCGGTTCGGCCACAATCGCAAACGGGCCTTCGGGGATGGGAACGGGCGTCAGGGAATGCAGGTAATGAATGATGCTTAACTTTTTCAGAAACGGCGGCAAAAGGAAGTTGATGAACTCCCAGCCGTAGAGAATGATTGCCGGGATGATCGGATTGCGGAAAAAAAGTCCGATGACGAGAAACGCCGCGCCGTAGCCGATGCAGGCCAGCACGGTGATACTCAGGTAAGTTAACACCTGATTCATCCCCGGCCCATCAAACAGGTGGTTCATCGCGCCCGAATAGCCGAGCGGCAGGTAGATGAAGAAGATGGCGAGCAGCGTCATCACGACAAACAGGACAAGCGACGTGACCAGCCCCGAAATGTATTTTCCCGCGACGAGGACTTCGCGCTTGACCGGCGAGAGAAAGTAATAATGCAGGCTTCTGTCAACGACCTCGCCCCGGAACAGATTCATAAAAATCCACGCGCAGCCGAAGAAGATAACCGTGCGTAGAATCATTCCTTCGTAGAGATTGGCGAAGATGACGGTCGCCTCCGCGAAGTTCTCCCGGATGTCGTCAGCATTAACAGAGACGAGCGCCGCCATAATCAGGACAGGCAGCATCGCCAGCAGGTAAATCAGAACGGAACGCTTGCCCGTAAAATTCTTTCTGATTTCGAGCCGGAGGATGGCAGCAATCTGCCGCTTCCACAGCGATGGGTGAGAAATCTTATCCGTCTTTTCCATAGCAACAGTTTCTACTCTCGAACTCATACGCGGCTCCCTTCCGTTTCCGAACCGATCAGATACTGGTAAACGGCGCTTAAGTCGTCGTCCACCGGCGACACGGATTCGATTGAGACCAACCCTTCGGCCACAACACGGTTCAAGAGCAGATAGAATTTATCCGCATCTCGCGTTTTTATAAAGAGTCCCTGGCGGTCGTCGTGAATTTTCGCCTCGACAATCTGGGCATGCTCGAAGACGCGCGCAGCTAAAACGCCGGGCTTGTCGCAGCGAATGAGTATCTGTATCGGATGCTCTTCGTCCATCTCGTCGCGCACGCCGTGGACTTCTCCTTCGGCGACGACGTAGCCATTGTTCAGCAGCACGACACAATCCGACATCATATCAACTTCGTGCAGGATGTGGCTTGAGATGACGAGATGAAGGCCCTCGTCCGCGAGTTGGCGAAAGAGCCTGATGGTTTCGGCGCGCGCCATCGGGTCAAGCCCGTTCAGCGGCTCATCCAAAATAAGCACCGAAGGATTGTGCGCGACTGCTTGCGCGAGCCTTGCGCGCTGTCTCATGCCTTTGCTGTAAGCGGCGACCTTCTTTTCCGCCGCGTCCAGGAGGCTCACGCGTTCCAGCGCCTTCATCGTCAATTCATCAGCTTCAGTTTTCCCGTAGCCGTGAACGCTCAGAAACATATTGAGGAACTCGCGCGCGGTCACGCCTCTGGGGAAAGAATCAAACTGCGAACAATAGCCGACCCGCCGGAAGAGTTCTTCAGGTTCATCGGGCGAGACGCCCAGGATACTAATCTGGCCGCGCGTTGGTCGAAGCAGTCCCGTCATCAAGTTCATCAGGGTGGTCTTGCCTGCGCCGTTTGGCCCGACGAGGCTCGTGATGCCGGGAGCGACGGACAAATTGACGCGGTTGACGCCGAGTATCTCTCCGTAAAACTTGGAGACATCCTCGAAGACGATCATTTGTGAAGAGGTATCACTCATTAACTCACCACCTCGTAAGCTCTGACTTTGCGGACAAGCAACATTAAACAGAACGCGCAGACGGCGGCTAAGACCAGCCACGAACTCCACAGCGGCGGCTCAAAGAGATCAAAAAAGACTCTCCGCCCATTCGCGAAGCCGCGAATGCGCCCGGTTTGCGGGACCCATGTCCCGAACAGTCCAGACACGGTGGATTTCATGACACTGGGCAGGCTGATGAGATTTCCCCAGCGCGTCGTGAAGATTTCATTGAGGGCTCCGCCGAACGCCGCCGGGATGAAGAAGACTCCGATCAATGCGGCGCTCGCGGCAATTCTCCACTTGACCCACGAAGAGATGGCCAGCGACAGCAGCGCCAGCAGCAGAATCCAAATCCAGCTTCCAATGAAAATCGCGCCCGCCATCCGTAGATTCTGCGTGAACCAACTCCAGCCCTCAAGGTAGGATTGAAAGAGAAAGACCAGCAGAATCGGAATCCACGTAATCAGCGAAAGCAGGATCAAGAGCACGGACATCTTGCCCAGCACATATTCCGCGCGCGAGAAGGGGCGCGAGAGATAAAGCGGCAACGCATTATTCGTCATGTCGCGCGAGACGAGTTGCGGCCCAATCAGCAGCGTCAGGAAGAAGGCAGACCCGCCCTGAATGATCATGAATATCTCAAAGAACTCCGAATCAATGATCACGAGCTTTCTGACGGTCAACTCCATAATCGCCATCGCCTCCGAGTTATGGTGCAGATAAATCAGAATTGACGCGACCAGCGGATAAATCAGGCATATGGCGAAGTAGGCGATGAACAGCTTCGACTGAAAGATGCCCCGGTAAGAGTGGCGCGGCAGAATCAGAAACCGCGACCAACGCGGCGTCACCTCGCCCGCATATTGCTTATAAGTATGATCGTAAACGGCCATCGTTATTCTCCATCAGAGGACAGGAGACAGGAGATAGAAGCCAGAATGAAGTAACGGCAACCGCTCTTGCTTCTTATTCTGACTCCTGACTTCTGTCTTCTGTCTCCTGCTTTTCATTCCATCGCCTTCAAAAAGATGTCTTCGAGCGAGTCGCGCTTGTAGTTGAGACGGCGAATCTGCACCTGTTGATCTGCTGCGAGCTTGTAGAGGTCGCGTATCTCGATGCCGTTTTGCAGGACGAGCTTGAAGCGACGCTCATCCGTCAGCGCATATTCACAGC
Source organism: uncultured Acidobacteriota bacterium (assembly GCA_963791265.1). Taxonomy (GTDB): domain Bacteria; phylum Acidobacteriota; class Blastocatellia; order Pyrinomonadales; family Pyrinomonadaceae; genus QHXM01. The sequence continues at coordinate 348,958 of CAWBSB010000014.1, read as the reverse complement.
CCATGCGCCCGATGGCTTCGGCGAAGGCGCGAGTGTCTCCGCGCGTCTCCATCTCAAGAAACTTGCGATTAGCCTTGCGCTCTTCTTCCAGATTGCAGTAGGTGACGAGCCGCCCTTCCTTCAAAATCAGAATCTCCTCGCAGCATTCTTCGACATCGCGCAGCAGGTGCGACGAAAGCAGAATGTGCGCCTGCCCGCTGTCGCGTATGTCGCGGATGAGACGAATCATGCGGAGGCGCGTCGGCGGGTCAAGCCCGTTGGTCGGCTCGTCCAGGATAATCAGCTTCGGGCCATGAACGATGGCCTGCGCCAGTTTCGCCAGTTGCTTCATGCCAAGCGAGTAGGTTTCAAGATTGCGGTAACGCGCCTCGCCCAGGCCCACGTAGAAGAGCGCCTCGTGCGCGCGCTCAAGCGCGGCCTCCGTCGGCAAGCCCGAAAGCTCTGCCATCAAGCTGACGAAGCGCACGCATGACATCTTGGAGATAAACGAATCGCGCTCCGGCATGTAGCCGATGAAGGCGCTGATGTCATTTGTGCCCGCCGTGATGTCCTGGCCGAAGATGTGCGCCGTGCCGGACGATGGAGGATGAAAGCCGAGCAGCGTGTGGATGAGCGTCGTCTTGCCAGCACCATTCGGCCCGAGCAGACCGATGGCACGCCCGCGCAACTCTGCGCTCACATCTTTCAAAATCGTCTTCGAGCCGAACTGAACGCTCAGGTTGTTGAGGTCAATGACAGGTTTCATATTAATCGAAGCTCAACTGCTGTTTGATAAAAGCGGAAGCATTTCCCCCACATCCCGGAGGGATGAAGGAGATTAGCCGGTGGTGAAACCACCGAAGAAGTGCTCCGCCCGTTTATGTTTCCGCCCTGAAGGGGCGGCGGATTAGCTCCGGCGTCCCTGACGGGACGCGCCTCTTTTGTCTATCCTGTTCCGGTGGCTGCGCCTAACGGCTTGCCACCGGCTAATCTCCTTCATCCCTCCGGGATGTCTAAATACGCAGTTTCTTCATAGAGACAATCTCCGTTTACTTCAACAGACCCGAAAGCCAGTGCAGGATGTTGAGCGAGAATTGCCGGTCGTCATTGCCGGGAACGTTCATGCCGAACTTCTCCCCCTCGGCGGAAATCTGTGCAGTCAGCATCGCGGCTTCGGCGAGCACCACGACTCTGCCCTTGCCCAACTTCAAGGCCACGCCCTGAGCACGACCGGCGGCTGAGACTTCCTTTTCAGCACCCGAAAGTTTATCAACGGCGGTGTCAGCCAGACGGAGAAGGACTGCGCTTCCTTCCGGCCCACGCAATGATTGACCCGTAAAGGTCAGAATGCGGTTGAGTCGTTCCGAAGCATTGCGGCCACTGGTAATCGGATGCTCGCCCAGGAGCTTGTTCTCGCGTGAAAAGACGAGTTGACTGAGGCCGCCCGCCTGCTTGTCATAGTTGGCAGGGTCGCCCGTATAGCCTTTGCTCATGTCCACGCCAAAGCGGTTCGAGAGAATCTCCGCAGCCGCGCCCATCGGTGCGTGGTCGGCGATGAGCAGCAACGCTCCGCCCGCCTGCACCCAATCTCTAACCGCATCACACTCCTCGTCGGTGAATGCTGCGCTGGCACGTTTGCCTACAGGGCCGAGCGCGTTGGAGATAACAAGAACGTCGTAGCCTTCGAGCGTCGTCTTCGAGAATTTCTCTTTGTTGGCTATCACCTGATAACCGTCTTGCGTGATGAGATCAACGAACGGCTTGTATCGCCCGGTCGTCGTGTGAAAGTTATTGTGGGCTTCATCAAAAAGTACGCGCGGATGGGTTTTGGAATAAGCGGGATTGGCAACAGCCGTCTTGAAGTCCGGATCAGACGCCTGTTCACCCATTAGTTGTGCGGAAAATGTCCCGCTCCACTTCCCCGCTAATCCTCTGGCAGCAGAACTCTCCGGTTGACGTGTCAGACTCCAGGTGCCGGTCGCGATCTTTGCATTTTTCTCGAACGCTTCCAGAGTGCCGCCGAGCTTGCCATCATTGAGTTTTCCGCTAAAACGCACGTCGGCTCCTCCGATATTCACCGTGAAGGAGAGGTCGTTGTCGCTGACTTTGAAATCGCGTAGCGGGTTGGCAAAGCCCTGTCCCTGAGCATTGAACATGGCTTCGGCCTTCCAGTCTGTCCCCTCCTGATTGAGCGTCAGTTCCATCTTCACAGACGAAAACGGCGATTGACCGAATGCCGCCGCAGGCATGACCAAAAGCGAAGCGCAGAAAATCAGGAGCGCCAGAAGCGTAGGCGGGGTAGCGTTCGAGCGCATGATAAGCGTTTTAATCTCCTTTAAGTGATGTTGAAAATCAAACGGAGGCTATTAGCACGGACTTGTCGCGATAGCTCCAGATAAAACCCAATCCGAAGACCAGCCCCATTGTCAGAAAACCGCTCGCAAACAGTACCGCTTCGGACGCGACCATCTTCCTTCCGGCCAGCAAGGCGAGCACCATAAAGAGCGGTGCATTCAAGAAGAGAGCCGATGCCAGCGGAAAAAGAATGGCAGGCTCGCAGCCTCGCAGGCGTCGCCGCAGCCAGAAAAGTCCCGGCGCGTAGAGTCCTGTAAAAACAAACACAGAAGCTATCAAAGACATTCCGCCAAACCCCAGCAAGTCTGCGAAGCTTAGTTCTTCATAGATGAAATAGGAGATGGCTGAAATAACGCCCACCCCGATAAGCCAGGAGGTCAGTGCGACGATTATCAACCTGAGTAGGTTCTTGCGTTTCACATCCGTCTCCGGGGCTGTCTGTTTTACTTCACGCTTTCGGCGAGGGCGGTGTCAGCCACCGCTTGAACTTCCTTGTCGTTGACGAACACCCTGTCGCCATCAACTTTTATGGAATCGGTTGCCGTTGCCAGCTTGCCGTAGGATTTGCCGTTGACGACAAGCTCCTCATCCTTGATGGTCAGGACTGTCTCGCCGCAGGAATATTTGTGGTAAGCCTTGCCCGTCTGCTCGTCTTTGACGGAACCGGCGAACTTGTCTTCCAGCTTCCAGCCGCAAGGCGTAATCATCACCGAGTGTGCGCCCAGAACGCTCTTGTCTCTATTGAGAACCCTGAACGCCCCGCAGCCCTGAAACACCAGCACTACACCTAGAGACATAAGGACGACGATCATCTTTGAGCTTTGGAATTTGCTAAACGGCCTCATCTCTATTTCTCCTTCACCGAGTTAACGTCCTTCTTACCGTGCATCGCCTGGCCGAGGATATGCTGCACCTCGAATGAGTTTGGAAGACCCATGAGACTTGCCGGACTCAGGCCGAACGGCCCGCCTTCGCTGTCGGCGGCGAAGATGATGCGGTCGCCCTGCGCGTAGGCGTAGGCGAGCGTCGGCGGCGCATCGGCGGTCGCGCGGATTGCCCGCTGCTGTTCCTCCGGCAAATCCTTCGTGGCCTTCTCCATCTGACCGGCAACGGGCGCGAGCAAGGGAGCGAGGTCGTGATAGAAGATGGCGGAGAAGTTGACGTTGCCATCCGCAGGCAAGGTCGAAGTGAAGCGCGGCGAGCGCAGCAAGGTGAAACCGGACTCACGATACTTGAGCGAGCGTTCCAAGAGCGCCCGGCTCGGTCCGGCCACAAAGTAGCCGTTAGCGTAGGTGTAATGAATCTCCACGCCGAAGTCCACAGACTTCAGTGTGTAGAACGTGTGCCCGCCGCTTTCGCTGCGCTCCCATTGCAAGCCGCCTTTGCCCTCTTTGGCGGCATGTTTATTGACTTCTTCCACCACGCGCTCGAAGGTCTGCTGCAAACGCGCCGGATCGTAAACCTCTATGACCATCTTCCAGGAAGGCGTCGGTAAGATAGGCCCGTCAATCGCGAAGGCGAACTCACCGCCCAAAGGCGCTGCGAAATCCTCGCGCAGTTTCAAACCCAAAGTACCCTCAAGCACGTTGAGGTGCTGACGCAGGCGTGGGTTGATCTTGTCTAGATAGCCGAGCAGTTCGTCAACGAGCGAAGAAGGCTCGCGGACAACGAAGGCCGCGACCATGTTGGCGTCGGGCGAGATGAAATTCAAAGCTCCCATCGGCCCCGGCGCGGCGAGCCACGAAGCGATACCGCTGCGCTGTTCCTTAAAGCTCACCATCGCGCGGCTGTTCGTCTTGCCTTCCACGTCCTTTTGCTCGACGACGAAATGCTTGAGACTCATCAGCCCCAATTGCTTGTAGGTCTCGTTGTTCTTCGCAGCATTCGGGTCATTCGATTCGCGTACCATCCGGCCAATTATCTTTTCCAGATCGGCGGCGACAATCAGCCCCGCGCCTGCCTTGTAAGTCTCGGCCAGACGCGCATAGAAAGAGGTTGACTTGAAACTGTTCGTTTCGGGCGCTTTCAACTGCGCCGCAAGCTGCTGCAACTGCTCAAGCCTGGGCGCGGCAGCCAGCAAGTCGCCGTTAATCCAGACCAGGACTTCGTGCACTTGCTTTCCGTCTTTAGCTAAGGCTTGAGTCGCGGTCAGCGGGTCGTCAATGATGCGAATCTTCGGAGCGCCCTTCTCCGTCGCGGTGAACGCCGCGATTTTCTGTTCGAGGAACGGGCGGAAGCCTGCCGAGTCGCTCAACTCCGCGAGCACCAGCGGGTCTTCAGGCCCACGCTCACCCATCTTCGCGCTCGCCACGATTTCCGCGCCGAGATATTTGCCGAACTGGTTAATCTCCCCGATGATCTGGTCAAGATTAGGGCTACCACCATGCGAAGGGCCTTTGTCCTGTTTCCACCATTCGCGCAGAGCGGCATTCTGCTGGATGCGTTCCTGCATTATCCTGTGCGATTCGACAAGCGTTGCGCTCATGTTCGGCAACGCGCCGTAAACAACCGTTCCATCCGGGATGAGGTCGAGCAGGCGCGTCGAATAGCGCACACCGGGATGAGGAACTTTCTGATCCAACTCACGCCGGAGCGCAGTCAGCTCCACCATCAACTTCGCGTAGCGCTCGGCGTTGCGACTCCACGCCACCTCTTCCTGAATCGGAATCTGTTCAAGGCTCGCGTTCGTCGTCGTCTGGTCGCCCGGATGAAGAACCTTCTCGTCGCCAGCATGATTGACGTGGACTTCGCCTTCGACAACGGAGACGCGCGAGCCCTTCGTGCCATTGTTGACGGAGAAGATCGTGCCCGTCACCGAGACGAGCGCATCATCGGTCGCCACGTAGAGATGCCCGCTGCCCTGCTTCGCGGCTTCAACGATGACGTTGCCGCGATTCAGATGAATGGTCGTGCCTTCGGAGTTCTGGCTCAAAGATAGTTCGGAACGCTCACGCATTTCCACGAGCGAGCCGTCTTCGAGCTTCACCACCGCTGCGGCATCCTTCGCCGTGCGGATTCTCTCGCCCTTGCTAATCTCCTCGCCAATGCCGACGGCGCGGCTCTCCGTCTCAGTCACCCTGAAAACAGTTCCGCTGGCCGCCTGGATGGTGGCGCGTGCCTCGACCGAAATACGGCGATAGATGTTAAAAGCAACGATGCCGACGCCGATGATGAGCGTCGCAGCAATCGCCCATTTCCAAACGGGCGTGTGCGTGGTCGTCGTCTTCCTGACAGGTTGAACTGCACTTGTAGATTGCGCGCTTCCATTGCGTGCAGCCTTGAGCGCCTTACGGCAGGGGATACATTCCCGCGTGTGGTCTTCAAGCAGGAGCGTGCGCGCCTCAGATAGTTCTTTCCCCAGGTAGGCCGGAATCAACGCCTGAAAATCCGCGCAGCCTCGAATTTCGTCCACGGCTTTCGTCACGGGTAGTTCAACGACGCTTTCCTTTGCAAGTCGCGCCCAGACGCGATCTGCTGCGCTCTCAACGACGGCGGTGTCAATTACTTCGCTGCGGATTCCGTCAGCGACACGGTCAAGCACTGAATCAAGTTCTTTACGATTACGCTTCATGATGTTTCTCCAGATAATTGCCTATTTCTTTACGGAGACGCGCGCGGGAGCGGTGCAGTGTGACGGCGACGACCATCTGCGATGTGCCGAGCATCTCTGCAATCTCGCTGTTCCCGTAACCCTCGAAATAACGAAGCACGAACATCTCTGCGGCTGATGCGCCGAGACGCGACACGGCCTGCTGAATCAGTTTTCTCAACTCGCGGTCGGCGTGTCTTGCTTCGGGATTGAGCGCGGAATTTTCGGGCAGGTCGCTTTCCATATCTTCAATCGCCACAGAGCGAGCTGTCGTGCGGCTGCGAACCAAATCCAGCGAGGCGTTGACGGCTGCGCGATGCAGATAGCTCGCCGGGCTGGGCGCAAGATCAATCTCCACGCGACGGGCTAAGCGTAGAAAAACGGTTTGCAGCACGTCTTCGGCGTCTTCGGCGCTGCCGGTGACGCGATAGGCCGTGCGAAAGATGAGGTTGTTATGCTCACGAAAGAGCTTTTCCAGCTCTCTCGGCGGCTCAGGCAAGGGTTTAAGGTGTGACACAGCAGCTTGCACGGGTTCCTCCTTCAGGTTGTCTCCACCCATAAAACGCACCTCTTTGAAGTTTATTAACACCCGTGGACGAGAAAAACGGTAATTCGGCAGGAAGCGAGAGAATATCACTTTTTCATGCAGGGCAAGAATTGAAGAAGATGAATGTGCGTTGAAAGCTGAAAAAGGGATTGAGCCGCACGATGACGTATAATACGCCGATTTGAGTCATTCAGCTGCATGATGCGGCTTAATCAGAAGTTAGGCTCAAATGAATGGATTAAGATACTTATGAAATATGCAAAGTTTGCTAGAATCTATAAAACGACGATATTGAGTGACAGCTATAAGAAAGTTATTTCCGACCCGGTGAAAATCGAGATCTTTCGCGGGCCGAAATCCTATCAAGTACCATTTCAATTATCGCGAGTGATTCCTCTAAGTCATAACTATCCTATCGCTAGAGATGCGATTTTGTCCTTAAACAGCGAACATCAATACATTGCCTTAATTACACGCACTAAAATAACAACAGGTTCGCCAACATCTGAGTCATGTAAAGATGAGATTGATCAGGTAATTACCTACCTCTCTGCCATCTATAATCCTTTCATATTCTCGGACCATGTGTATTCTGGTTGGATTCGTGAAAATGAGAACGATGGTTTTGTAGCTAGTGCATTGGTTACTCCAGCAGAAAAGTTAGATATTGATGAGAATAATCTAACTGCTAGTCTGAAAAATATCAGAAAGCAATTGGCAGCTAATCCTGATATGAATGACAGATTTCGGTTGATGTCACGGTTTTGGTCTAAAGCTGTAGTTCAAAATCCAACTGAAGAGCAATTCTTATTTCTTTGGACGATTCTTGAAGTCTATCCGAATGAGAGACACATCAAACATTAAACCAATCAGTGAATACTTTGCTCGGATATTAGGAAAGCCTGTCGAAGAAATTAAAGAGAAGCTTGGGATAGGTAGGCTTTTTGGTCTTAGATCTGACTTAGTTCATAATGGGAAATTAAGCATTGCTCCTAAAGACTTCGACCAAGTTTTCGGAAAACTTACCTGGATGTGCCTTGAAGTACTCAGAACAATGAGTGGCCGTTCATACGGAAAGACTTTAGACAAGTATTTCTGAAATGATTAAGGATGAGCATAACAACTCATCGAACCCAATGTCTCGACAGCATAGCTTTCATTATTGAACTATCCGAATAATTCTGAATTCTTTAAGCTGGCAGCGGGTGAGATTCTGGCGCTGGGCAGCTTCGCGACTATAACGAGGTAAAAAACCATTGGAAGTTGAAGGTCTACAGATACGCCGGGCTGAGCCGGATGATTGTTCAGCCATCTACGAGATATTTAGTTCCCCGAAGGTGTTCGCGGGGACGCTCCAGGTGCCATATCCGTCTCGCGAACAGTGGCGGCAGCGGCTTGCTCAGCCTGACGACGGGACATACAAACTGGTGGCGGTCGTCAATGATCGGGTGGTGGGGATGTTTGACGTAATTACTTTCCCGAACAGACCCCGGAGACGACACGTCGGAGCAATCGGGATGTGCGTACACGATGAATGGCAGGGCAAAGGTGTCGGAGCGGCCATGATGCGCGCGGGTCTCGATTTAGCGGATAAATGGCTCAACCTGACGCGGCTGGAGCTTGAGGTCTATACGGATAATGAGCCAGCGATACGCTTGTATGAGCGGTTCGGCTTTGAGCGCGAGGGGACACTACGACAACATGCGTTCCGCGATGGGCGTTATGTTGATTCGTACATGATGGCTCGTTTGCGTTCTTCTATTAGCGCAACTTGATGCTGTTACGCTGAAGCGCTGTCCAATAACTCACCCAATCGGGCGTTAGATTTTTAATGATTACTGTCGCAGCATTGTGAAATATTCTGCGGCTACCCAAAGATGTGGGGCGGAATCTAATTTCTTTGGATGCTCGCTAAGAAGTTTGATTTCATACCATACCTTTCCGCTTATCACCTGGGTTCCCACAACTTGAATGCGTGCTCCTTGATTACACACGCCGATCCGAGTGTTTTTATTCGCACCGGGTTTGCTATGAATATTAACATTCATCAAGGAAGCATATTCCTGCGAGCTTGAGCCTACAGGTTGAGACCCACCTTTCCCCGAACTCACTTGTTGAATAAGATTGTAAGCATAGAGGAAGCCTCCCAGCAGGATTGCTCCTAACAAAAGCCCCGTCAAGGTGCTGGTCAGTTGAGATAGTCCCCTGAACTCCTGTTTCCATGGAGCGGAAAAGTCGCCGCTCTCCGTAGAATAACGGGCTGATCGCGGCTCTCTCTCAGGAGGTACTAGTTTTAATTTGGGCGTGGCCATCTTTTCTCAACCAACTTCAGGGGGACGAACACCAGGACAATAGCGAGGGAGGTTTATGACTGCTAAGATGCTGCAATTTTCCAAAGGGAGGTTTGCTCGAATGGAAAATTTAATTACCGCAATTGCTTCGGTAAAAAATCTTACAATTCCTTCGACCCGACGGCGATTTAGCACATCTCTCATCGTTAATCCGGATGGTTTCGGCGTCGTCTGTGCGCGGCGGGTTAGGTTCTGGCGTTGAGCAGCTAGCCTGAGCAGGCGACATGAATTGAAGGGGTGATCGAAAATGAATTACGTTTCTCGCGCGCTCCTCTTAGCGCCATTCATCTTCATTGGCCATTTCCTGGAAGAATCGCCGCGATTCGTCGAATGGTTCAACGCCCATGTCCCTCGCGGGATAACTTCCCCGCTCTTTTGGAGAGTAAATATCTCTGCCCTGGTTATTACCTTGATTGTGGTTGCAATTGAATGGTTTTCACGCTCCGCCTTCTCTCTGATTCTCGCCATAGCTTGGCTCAGTTTCCTGATGCTGGCGAATGCTCTCTTCCACGTCGTCGGAGGCGTGGTAGATAAGCAGTATGTTCCCGGTCTGGCAACGGCCATCCTGTTATATATTCCATATTATTGCTGGCTCTTTATGAAAGCCGTGAAAAGCAAGCGGGTCAGAGTCGTGGGATTGGTCGCGGCGGTGGTGCTCGGCTCGCTGCCGATGCTGATTCATGGCTACCTTATTTTATTTCGAGGGAGCAGGCTTTTTTGACGCGCGGCTTTAATAGCTGGCGGACTGCGGCGGAATCGTTTGGGGTGGCGCGTGCTGTGGTATCATCCATCATCTTCGCGAAGCGTTAAAGACTTATTGAGCCAAAGGGATTGCACTAGCCGTTATGCCCCGACAAGCAAACTTTTCGGCAGAGATTATCCTTGTCTGTAACAGTCTCGACGCGGGAGGCATCGAGCGGGTCGTCTCCACGCTTGCCAATGAATGGACGCAACGCGGGCGGAAGGTATGCGTTATCACGATGCACGACCGGCGACGGTTTTTCGCACTCGACCCATCAGTTCACCACGTCATCATAGATAGGGCTAAGCTGACCTGGATCGCCGAGTCCTTAAAAAAACTCAAGACACGCCTCTCGGAGTTGAAGGCCGCAAAGCCCTGGCTCGTAACCATCTTCGGCTGGCCGCTATACCACCTCTTCGCCGTACATTTCTATAGCCTAAACTTCCGGCTTTTTATTGAATACGAGTCGTGGGCTTTGCGGCGCGCTCTGAGGGGCGTCGAGTCGCCGGTGGTAGTGTCGTTCGGCACATCCATCAACATCATTACGCTGAGAGCGTGCGAGGGGCTGGGAAGGCGCGTGATTATCTCTGAGCGTAACGATCCACGCCGTCTGGCGCGATTCGGGCTGTGGGATTTGATGTGGCGAAAGCACTATCGGAGTGCCGACCTCGTGACGGCGAACACGCGGGGCGCTCTCGCGGACATGGGCGGATACGTCGAGCCGGAGAAGCTGGCCTTTGTTCCTAATCCCCTTGTCTTCAAGAATGGAAACGGTGGCGTGCCCGTGTCACCTTCGCCGTCCTTCCTCACCGTCGGTCGTCTCGTCTGGGATAAAGCCCACGACGTTCTGCTAGACGCCTTCGCGCTCGTGGGTGATGATTTAGACGGATGGCGACTCGCAATCGTCGGCGATGGCAGACTGAAGGATTCCTTGCGGGTAAGGGCTGAGCGGCTCGGCGTCGCGGGGCGCGTGGATTGGCATGGAGTGGTGACAGACCCGCACGCCTTCTACCACGCCGCGAATTTCTTTGTGCTGCCTTCGCGCGTCGAAGGAACGCCCAACGCCTTGCTCGAAGCCATGAGCTGCGGGCTTCCAGTGATCGTGAGCGACGGCGCTCCCGGCCCACTGGAACTGGTCGAGGACGGAGTGACCGGGCTGGTCGTCCCCGTCAACGACGCAGCCGCTCTCGCCGCAGCCCTTCGCAGGCTGGCGAGCGACGGCGAGTTGCGCTCTCGACTGGGCGAGGCTGCGCGGGCGCGTGTCTCCGAGTATGACCTGCCGCGCGCTCTGGCCGCCTGGGAGTCTGTCGTCGGCCTGACGTGCTGACAGGCGCACAGGTACTTTTCTGATGTCATCCCCGCAATCATCGAGGCGTCGTCCGCCTGCCACGCCTGAATCGCCCACACTGCGCGAGAGAATCGCTGTGCTGCGTAATGTCCCGCCGTTTGTCAGGCTCGTGTGGCAGACGCACCGGGGGCTGACCGTCGCGATGGTCTTGCTGCGGCTCGTGCGCGCCTTCGTCCCCGTCGCCGTACTGCTCGTCGGGAAGCTCATCATAGACGCGGTGGTGGCCGCGCGCGGCGGGGCGCTCGATACCCGACTGCTCTGGCAATTGGTCGGATTGGAGATCGCGCTCGCGTTCGTGGGCGAAACTTTATCGCGCGTCTCATCAGTCGTCGAAAGCCTGCTTGGCGATCTCTTCTCAAACCGCACGAGCATCCTGCTGATGCAGCACGCCGCGTCGCTTGATCTTTACCAGTTTGAAAACCCTGACTTTTACGATCAACTCGACCGCGCACGCCGCCAGACGACCGGAAGAATCGGTCTGCTCGCACAGCTTCTCTCGATGGGGCAGGATGCCCTAACGCTGCTGAGCCTCGGCGCGGTGCTGCTGGTTTACAGCCCCTGGCTCTTGCTGCTGCTGGCGTTGGCGGTCGTTCCCGGCTTTTTAGGCGAGGCGCACTATGCGTCGCTCGAATACTCGCTTCTCTTCCGCTGGACGCCGGAGCGCCGTCAACTGGATTACCTGCGCTACCTGGGCGCGAGCGATCGACCCGCAAAGGAAATCCAGATGTTCGGCCTCGCGCCTTGGCTTGTCGAGCGCTACCGCGTTCTCTCCGATAAATTTTATGAAGAGAACAAGCGGCTCTCGATACGCAAGAGCGTCGTCGCCACGCTGCTCTCAATCGTCGGGTTGTTGGGGTACTACGGCGCTTACGCCGTCATCCTCCTGCGAGCCGTGCGCGGCGCAATCTCGCTTGGCACGTTGACGTTTCTGGCAGCCTCCTTCATGCGTAGCCGCGACCTCATTCAAAGGCTGCTCTCCGGCGCAGGGCAAATCTACACGCAGTGTCTTTACCTTAAAGACCTCTTCGACTTCTTCGAGACCACGCCCACAGTCGCCTCGCGCGCGGACGCGCCGCCTGTGCCGAGGCCGCTCCGCAAAGGCTTCGTCTTCGAGAATGTAGGCTACTGCTATCCCGGCAGCGAGACGTGGGCGCTGCGCGGCGTGAATCTCTCCTTGCAGCCGGGCGAACGCCTCGCGCTGGTCGGCGGCAACGGCGCGGGCAAGACCACACTCGTCAAGCTGCTCGCGCGGCTCTACGACCCGACCGAAGGGCGCATCCTGCTTGATGGGCGCGACCTGCGCGATTACGACCTTGAAAGTTTGCGTCACAACGTCGGCGTCATCTTTCAGGATTTCTATCGCTACGATTTACGCTTTGACGAAAACATCGGCGTCGGCGAGATCGAGCATGTGCGCGACTATCTGGACTCTTCGGATAAAGAAGGCGTCGCTCGTGCTGACAGTGACGCACGCGGCGCGAAGATTGCCACGCATGATGCTCTGACGAAAGAGACAGGCGGCGACAATGAGGGTCAAACTCCACCCGTCATCAACGAGACTCAAACGCCGCCCGTCATCGTCTCCGCTGCGGAGAAATCTCTGGCGGCAACGCTCCTCGCGCGTCTTCCTGCAAAGTACAGGCAGATGCTGGGGCGACGCTTCGAGGGCGGCGTGGATTTATCCGGCGGCGAGTGGCAGAAGATTGCGCTAGCGCGCGCCTACATGCGCGACGCGCAGGTGCTCATCCTGGACGAGCCGACCGCCTCGCTTGATGCGCGTGCCGAGTATGAGGTCTTCCACCGGTTTGCCGAATTGATGCGCGGGCGCATGGCCGTCATCATCTCGCACCGCTTCTCGACCGTCCGCATGGCAGACCGCATCGTCGTGCTCGACGAGGGGCACGTTGTCGAAGAAGGCTCACACGCCGAATTGGTCACGCGCGGCGGACTCTACGCCGAGCTCTTCGCGCTCCAGGCCGAGGGCTACCGTTGAACGCACAGTTTTGGTATCGGGCTGGGTAGTGGCTCAGATTGCTCTTGAGAGGGCGCGAAAGGGACGTTCACCACAGAGACACAGAGGACACGGAGGATGCACAAAGATAAGAAATCACAAATGGCAGATTTGATATTTCAAATTCCTAATTTGAAATTGCTTAACTCTCTGTGCCCCCTCTGTGTTCTCTGTGTCTTTGTGGTGAGTTCTCGATTGACCCGACACTCAACCTTAAATTTCAACTCAACCACTACCGGCTGCCTCGCTTTTTCAAAACAGCATGTTTCCGATAAACTAAGCAGCAGCGATGAAGAACAATTCCGCCAGAGCCGGTCTATCGGATAATCTATCCACAAAGAGTTCGGAGCTACCCTTAATCGAAGACGAAGACTATTATCTCGAAAACGGTCTCTACGTCTTTACGGCCAAATTTCTGCTTCGTCGCGGCTATTGTTGCGACAATAATTGCAGGCACTGTCCCTATCCAAAGGAGCCAAACGAATGATGCGTCGCGTTCTCTTGCTCTCGATTATCTTGCTGTTCTCATCTACTTTCCTGCACGCGCAGAAGCGTGCGTTCACGATTGAAGACCTCTATCGCGTTAAGAATCTTTCGGACGTGCATGTTTCCCCTGACGGTAGAACATTGCTCTACGCCGTCACGACCTCCGATCTCGCGCGAGCGAAGCGCACCAGCCATATCTGGGCGATGGATGTTGACGGGCGGAATCCGCGCCAGTTGACCATCGGCGACAAGAGCGAGTATTCGCCGTCATACTCGCCCGATGGTCGTCAAATCCTGCTCACCAGTTCAAAGGATGGGAGCGCGAATTTTTACTTGATGCCTGCGAGCGGCGGCGAGTGGCGCAAAGTTACCAACATCTCGACAGGAGTCTCCGACCCCGTCTGGTCGTCCGATGGCAAGTGGATAGCTTTCTCTTCAGATGTGTACCCGGAATGCGGTGGCGACGATGCCTGCAACAAGAAGATTGCGGAACGCTGGGAAGCGGGGTCGCTCAAGGCGCACATAGCCGACGATCTGCTCTATCGCCACTGGACTGCGTGGAAGGATGGAACGCGCACGCATATCTTTATCGTCAACGTCGCGACGGGCGAGACGCGTGATGTCACGCCCGGCAGTTACGACGCGCCGTCATTCCAACTCGGCGGCCCAGTGCAATACGACTTCTCGCCCGACGGCAAGGAGTTCGTTTACGTCTCCAATCACGATGCTTCTCCCGCGACTTCGACCAACAACGATCTCTGGCTCATCTCGCTCGGTGACAACGAGCCGAAGCCGCGCAACATCACGGCGGCGAATCCTGCTTACGATGGCAGCCCCAAGTATTCGCCCGATGGTCGTTACATTGCTTATCGAATGCAGAAGCAGCCGGGTTACGAGTCAGACCTTTTTCGCCTCGCGCTCTATGATCGCTCGACGGGCAAGACAACCGTGCTGACGGAATCGTTTCGCAACTGGGTGGAGGATTACCGTTGGTCTAAGGATTCAAAATCAATCTACTTCTCCGGCCCGGTCGAGGGGCAGAATCCCGTTTACCGTCTCGACGTTAATTCAAAAACCATCACGCAGCTTCTGGCAGATAAAACGATTGACGCTTTTGAGTTCGACTCCGCAGAACGACGCCTCTTCTACATTAAGCGTTCCGTCGGCGAGCCAAGTGAGATTTACAGCGCAGAGATGAGCGGCGGGCGGGCCATGAGCCCGACGAAACTTTCGAGCGTCAACGACCCTTCGATGAACGAAGTGGACATTCGTCCGGCTGAACAGATGTGGGTCACAGGCTCAGGCGGTGCGCGCGTTCACGTCTTTCTAGTCAAGCCTCATAATTTCGATCCGTCGCGCAAGTATCCGGTTATCCTGAACGTTCACGGCGGGCCGCAGTCGCAGTGGGCGGACGCGTTTCGCGGCGACTGGCAGGTTTATCCGGGCGCAGGCTACATCGTCGCTTTCCCGAACCCGCACGGCTCGGTCGGCTATGGACAGGAGTTCACAGAACAGATTTCCGGCGACTGGGGCGGGCGCGTTTACGAAGATTTGATGAAGGTGACGGACGCGCTGGAAAAACTTCCCTACGTTGATCGCACGCGCATCGGCGCGATGGGTTGGTCGTATGGCGGCTACATGATGATGTGGATGCAGGGGCACACGGACAGGTACAAGGCGCTTGCCTCGATGATGGGCATCTACGACCTGCGCTCATTTCATGGCGCGACCGAAGAACTCTGGTTTCCCGAATGGGACTTGAAGGGCACGCCCCTGAATTCTCAGAACTATGAAAAATGGTCGCCCTCGAACTACGCCAGGAATTTCAAGACGCCGACGCTCGTCATCTCAGGCGAGCGCGACTACAGAGTGCCCTACACGCAGTCGCTCCATTTCTACACCGACTTGAAAAAGATGAACGTCCCTTCGCGGCTCATCATCTACTCGAACGCAGGCCACTGGCCGAACTGGTACGAGATGGCGCTCTACTACACGGCTCACCTCGAATGGTTTCAAAAATATCTGGGCGGCGATGCTCCGCCCTGGACGAGCGAGCAATTCCTGCGTAACGCCGTCTTTGATCGCACGAGCGGCCAGCGCATAGCTGAGATTCCCACATCAGCCAGCAGTTCGATGAAGCCCAATGAGGCGAGCAAGCAGGAGAGCCGAACGAAGAATCCGCAGGGCAAGCCCGGCGCGAAACCGAAAACGCCGTAGGGACGAAGAAGGTGAATCAGGAGAAAGTTTATTCCGGCAATCACACGGGCAGAGACAAGTCCTGACCCTATAAATCCGGTCGTTGCCCCAAGTTTTCCTATACGCCCCCCTCTTTGGGGAAAGCGCCCCTTAATTTAGGGAAGGCTTCCCTAAATTGGGGGAACGCTCCCCTAATTTAGGGGAAGCCCTCCCCAATTTGGGGGAGCGTTCTCCTAAAGAGGGATGGCATCTTCCTCAATGGGGAGATGCTTCCCCCAATTATTCCCATGCCTTTCCCCTAATTTCCGTCCGCTTCCCCCAAATTGGGGAGGGCTTCCCCTATTTACGTCCGCGACGGCTTCGCTTTAATGCAGGCCCAAGCCGTCGGCGGACTGCTTCATCAACGTTCTTCGCTTTTGCCTGTGCCTCTGCGTCAACTTCGGATGAAGCGCCCGCTTGCCCGGAAGCGTCTGCGGGTTGCTCGCCCAGCAATGATTGCAGCAAAGCCGACTTCTCTTTCCTGTCAGCCTGTAAGGTGAAAGGCGCGCACTTCGGGCATTGAGGCATGATACGCAGGCCGATGCCCTTCACTCTGCGCCGCGTAAACAGCACTCCCTCCGCAATCTCTGCCCCGCACGTCGCGCACAAAAGCGAGCGCAGAGCGCGATAGACTTCTGTGCTACGGCCTTTGTCGAGGTCGCCACGACCGACGATTTCGCTGATTCCCTTCTCCATTTTGTGTGGTGACAGCATATCACCGCAGTCCATGCCGCCAAAGAAGCAACGCGCTCTCTTTGTCTATGAATTTATGGTCAGGAGAATTGACGAAGAGGCCAGAAAAGAAATAGACAGGATTAACAGGATTATCAAGATTAAGAAAACAAGAATCGTCAATCTCCATTGACGATTCTTCTCTTCCTTCCTGTTAATCCTGTTAATCCTGTCTAATGTCTTCCCGGTTTTGTAACTACTTCCTGCGCTCACGCTCTATGTAAGCAGGCTCGAAGGTGCGTGTGGTGTGTTCGGTGACGCTTGAGACAGGCTCAGACCTGAGCGGCGGCAATTGTGCCGGGGCAAATTCTTTGTCAGCAGATTTCTTGCGCGGAAGGGATTGCTCCTTCGGCCTGACTACTCCCGCCAGATTCGACCATTGACGAATGATGAGAGCGGCGACTCCAGCAATCATGGCTAGACCGGCAATCACCATCCACGTCAGCGCCACCGGATGAAAGTTATGCCTTGCTAACTCCGACACACTTGCAAAGGTGATGCCCAGACCGATGACCACCATCAAGGCGATAGCGATAGTCGGGCCGGTCAGACTAACGTAGCGCACCGGCTGTTCCGGCAGATTCGCGGCCTGACTCAGATTTGCTCCGCAGCGATTGCAGTAATTTAATCCCAATGCGACTTCAGTCCCGCAAGATGGACAATACATGATTCCTCCAACTTTTCTGCCGTGAGCACTGGCCTGACAGTTTATGCCCTGAATTGTAACTATCCTTCGATACGAGCCGACAAGCACGCCGGTTCAATCCAAATCACATGGCGAAGCTCACGTTGAAGCCTTAAGGCTGACTTGTCTCACTTCGGCACGTCGAAGCTTTCGAACTTTCCGGTTTCCATCGTTCCGGTCATAGTTTTAATTGTTCTCGGCCCATCCTGCGGCGCTTGCTGCGGCATCAGGATGCTTTGCGCCACGAGCAGCCGCGCGATGATTCGTATCTCGTCGCGCAGGAACCTGTCTGCCAGAGCCTTCGTCCGTTCAAAGTCGGCGACAGCCAGCGCCTTCACATCATTGGCATACGTCCCGGCAAACTCGTTGGAGATCATCGTCAAAGGCTCCATCATAATTTCGTCATCCCTGACAAGTTCTTCCGTAATGAATCCGCCGAGTACGACCGCCGCCGCCAGCAGTTCGTTGAGTTGGTCTACCACGGGTTCGAGAATCGCCAGACTGCGCGACGCATCGAGTGGAGCGTAGGCGCGTGCGACTGTCAATTGCACGCCCAGTTGCATGAAGTTTTTGGCTCGACTGCTCGACATGCCGCGCGCTTCGTCAAGCAGTTGCAGCGCAGCCTTCCTGTCGCCCTTGGCGGCTGCGGCGGTGGCAAGCTGCGCCAACGCCATCACGCGCTCTTCGTTGGTGCGAAGCGTGGCTAGTAATTTTCGAGTCTGCTCAATCTGCCCCTGTTGGGCTGCTTTGACTGCTGCGAGTTCATCAATCTGGGAGAGCATCACTTTGCGCTGATCGGGGTCTTTGACGCGCTCGTTGATGAGTTGGCGTGCACGCTCCGTATCGCCTTCTTCCATCATTTTCGTGGCGGCTCGCTGGTACAACATCTCGCGAAATCCTTCGGGCGCTTTTGACGCAGCCTCCAGCAATTCGTCAACCATGCCCTTCTCGAACACCGTGCTGTACTTGCTCATATCTGCGTCCGCGACATCGCCGCCACCGCCACCACCCTCGCCCTCACCCTCGCCATCCGTGCCCTTCTCCGTGACCTTCGGCGGCGGCTGCATTGTGCGGCGCAATTGCGCGATCCGCGATGGGGCGTATTTTTCAACGACCGGGAGCATCTCCTGTAGAGCGGTGAGAAGTTCAGGACTGGTCGAAGAAGGACGCAGGGCTTCCGTCAAGAGCATGTCGGTCAAGTCACGCAACGTCTGCTGGTCTAAGAGCGGCGGCACTCTCTTGGTATTGTTTCCTCCGTCATCGGGCGCTTGAGCCGCCTCGCGCAGCAATGAAACGGCGACCTGCCGGGCGACATGGCTTGAATCGAGCTTCACCGTGCGAATCTTCGACATGATTTCGTTTGCCAGCTTTGCCGCTGCTTCCGGGTCTCTCTCCCGGAGCGTTGAGACAAGCTCCGGCAATTCGTAGGAAAGCCCGTTCGCTAAATTCTCTTCAGCGATTTCCAGAGCCTGCTTAGGGTCTTTCTCGGCAATCTGCATCGCCAGATTTATTTCGATTTGCTGGTCGGGCATCCCGTCGCGACGATTCTTAGCCTGAGAGCTGGGCGGGCGCGTGGCGCGCATGAACTCGCGCGCCAGACGCGCGTCGCGCTGCACCAACATCTGCAAGAGTTCACGCCGCAACGAGCGCGCGGCTTCCAACATTCTGGGATTCTCGGACGGGTCTCCGGCTTCCTGATTATTCAGCAAATCGGCGAGGCTCACCATCGCTTCTTTGAAGAGAGTGCGTGCGCGGGCTTCGTCGTGCGTCCAGAAAATGTTTGCCGCCGAGGCTTTGACGCGAATGCGATTCTCAACATTCTTGAAAGAATCCGAATCCTTGACCACATCCTCAAGCAAAGTTAGCGCTTTCTGCTCAAGCTCCCGCCCGGCCTTGCGCTGCTCATCGGTCTGCGGCGACACGGTCGGAGTTTGCGCGAAAGCCTGTAAGGAAAGTAAGAGAATGAGGATTAAGCTACGATTGAGATGCCTTGAAATCATAAAAACCTCTTGAGGACAGAATCCGGGAGACGGCACATGAAGGATAATAGCCGATTGATTACCGGGGCGGCTACCCTTAACCGGCCATTGAATCAATCCCGGCTCGCTGTTAGCATCTAGGGAAATCAGATCGAACAGAAAGGGTGGATTGACCAAATGGCCAGCAAGAAAGCCGCAGCAAGCGCAACTGCTCCGACCGAGACGGAAGAACCGACCAAAGCAGAGCTACAGCGCCGCATGGAGGAGGCGCGCGAGGATATTTCGCAGACCGTCGAGGAGATTAAAGATACTGTCACCGAGCAGTATGAATCCGTCAAAGAAACTGTGACGGAGACGCTCGACTGGCGCGCGCAGTTTCGCAAGCATTCCGTCGCAATGAGTCTGGGCGCATTGGCCGTCGGCTACATCGTCGGATCGGGGCTGGCAGCTTCGCTTGATGATGCCACGCCGAAGAAGAAACGGAAACCGAGCGGACTGCTCGACGAGATTTACGCTCTGGGAGAGAGATTATCGGATGAATTCTCCGGCGTCGCCGATACCATCCTTCTTCCGGCCTTGAGCAAGAAGATTAAAGACAAGTTCGGCATAGACATCTCCGAGAGATTGCAATCGTTGAGAGCATCGAAGAAGGAGAAGCCTCTCGCCATCAAGAGCAGCGCGAAAAGAAGTTCGGCGAAAAAGGCTGCCCCGAAGAAAAGCAGCGCGAAGAAACGCACGGCGGGCAAACGCGCGGCGAAGAAGAAGAGCGGATAAATTCCGAGGAAAGAAAGACTGGTCGCCTGAAACCGAAAAGCCTGCGCGCGACGTATTTTCCAGCGAGAGACGATGAAATTTACCTGTAAGGATTTCCCGGCCTCGCGCGGCTAATGAATCAGAGGGGCAAAGTTGTATCAACCCAACTCCCTCTTTCAGGCACTTTATGGTTATTAAGAAACAGGGCGACATCAAAAGTAGCGAGATAACTCCCCAAAAGGTCTATCTGGATCGTCGCAACTTCATGCGCGGCGCAGCGCTCGTGGCGTCCACCGCCGCAACGGGCTTTCTTTATCGAAAACTCAATGCTCCGGCTGCGCCGCGCGTCGAGGGCGCGAAGCTGGCGGATGTCGTCAAGCCGGAGGAAGCTACCGCTTCCGGCTTCACGGTCAACGAAAAGCTGACCCCGATTGAAGACATCACCAGCTATAACAACTTCTACGAATTCACGACCGATAAACGCGACGTGGCGAACGTGGCGAGAGGTTTTGTCACACGCCCGTGGACGGTCGCGGTCGAAGGTCTCGTCAACAAGCCAAAGGTTTTCGACCTCGACGATCTCTTAAAAATCGCGCCGCTCGAAGAGCGCATCTATCGTCTGCGCTGCGTCGAAGGCTGGTCAATGGTCATTCCGTGGGTCGGCTTCTCGCTCAACAAACTGCTCAACGAAGTCGAGCCGAACTCTGCCGCGCGCTTCGTCCAGTTTGAAACTCTGCTTGATCCGAAACGAATGCCCGAACAGAACGGCGGCTCGCTCGATTGGCCTTACGCCGAAGGCTTGAGGATGGACGAAGCGATGCACCCGTTGACGATTCTTGCCAGCGGGCTTTACGGCGAAGCGTTGCCGCCGCAGGACGGCGCACCCATCCGGCTCGTCGTTCCCTGGAAGTATGGCTTCAAGAGCATCAAATCAATCGTCAAGATTCGTCTCGTCAAGGATCAACCCGACACCACCTGGAACGACTACGCATCCCGCGAGTACGGCTTCTACTCGAACGTCAACCCGAACGTTGACCATCCGCGATGGAGTCAGGCGCGCGAGACTCGCATCGGCGAATATGGGAAGCGCGACACCCTGATGTTCAACGGCTATGCGGAACAGGTCGGGCAGTTGTATGCGGGGATGGATTTGCGGGTCAACTTCTAGGCGAGACTAAAACGCGATGAAAGAGATCAAGTTTTACAAAATTCTTATCTTCATCAATAGCCTCGTGCCGCTCGCGCTGATTGCGTGGGACTGGTATCACCAGAAGCTCGGAGCCAATCCCGTAGAATTTCTGACCAGAACCACAGGCATGCTGACGCTCGTCTTCCTGTTGATCTCGCTCGCGGTCACGCCGCTTCGCAAACTGACGAGCGTGCAATGGTTCATCCAGTTTCGCCGGATGCTCGGACTCTACGCCTTCTTCTACGGCTTCCTGCACCTGCTGACTTACATCGGGTTTGACCGCACGTTCAATCTTAAAAGCACCGTCGAAGACATCTACGCGCGCCCCTTCATCGCCGTCGGCATGCTCAGTTTCTTCCTGATGGTTCCGCTGGCGATTACTTCGACCAAAGGCTGGATCAAACGGCTGGGCGGAAAGCGTTGGGCACGCCTGCACAAGCTCGTGTATGTGTCGGCCATCGGCGGTGTGATTCACTTCTGGATGCTGGTCAAATCAGATACCAGATTGCCCATCAGGTTTGCCTTCGTGCTCGCCATCCTGCTCGGCTCGCGCATCGTCATCAAGAATCTCAAGCAAAAGACTCCGACGAGAACGCTGATGCCGCCTGCCTGAGAGCGAAAGCAAACCGTAAGGCCATTGCAACATTAGTGCAACCAACTGTGCGCGCCGCGCCTGTATCGTAGCGAGCAATTCATAACTCTCCTTCAATCTTGAACGAGTGAAGGAAAGAGAGCGCCGGGGTTGGGGGACTCCAGCGCTTTCTTATTTTATCGCCAGGATAGCCAAAGCGAATTTAGACAGGATTTACAAGATTAACAGGAAGAAGAGAAGAAGCACTAAGCCCCCTTAACCTGACTTGTTTTCTTAATCTTGATAATCCTGTTAATCCTGTCAAAGTCTTTTCTCGCCTTCCGAACCATCAGTCAGTCCAAGCAACTCAACCGCATTCAGAACCCGAAGAGTGTTACGGTTGATGTGTACGCCTAAGGCTACCAGACCCAGAGCCAGAATCGAGTAGATGGCGACGGTCGTTATCAATAGCAGCACATGCGTCCGGTTGGAGAAATCTGCGAGCAAGATGAATCCGGCGAAGAAGAAGACTTCGATGAGAGCAGCCCCGAAGAATGTGACTTTGTAGTGACGCTCGCTGCGGTCAATGCGGTCGAGCGCCGTTTTACGAACTGCGTTGATGTTGTTTACGTTCGACATAACAAACCTCCGTCTGACCTCATTGTGATTAAGAACCTGTTCGATGCTGGGTAGAGCGAAACAAGCTCAATGAAAAATCTTGTACAGCATGGCCGGAATCAAAACGAGCGCTTCGATAATCGCAAAAATAATCAGCGCATTCCTGAAGCTCTTACGTTCTTCAGCCGTAAACTTAATATCTACCTTTTCCCATTTCCTTTCAGCCATCTCCAGACCTCCTCCTGGTTAAGGACGAATTTTTTGCTGTTCATCCGACACGCTTCCTGAGCGGTCTCCCTCTTCACGAATTGCGCTCCGCAAACTTTCAAGACCGTAAGCCAGTCGGGATTTGACAGTCCCCAGCGCCAGACCAAGCACCGCCGCAACTTCAGCGAGCGGCATTTCATGCAGGTAATGCAGAATGAGAACCGCGCGGCTGGCTGGCGAGACGCGCGCGATGAGCAACGGAAGATGCTCTATCAATTCGGGCGCATAACTCTCTGCGGATGATTGAGCCGGTATCGCCTCCAAAGTTGACTCATCCCTGATTTGTTCTACCCATCGTCTTTCTCGCTTCAGATGCTTGAACGCTTCTCTGGAAGCGATCCGGTACGCCCAGGGACGAAACAACTCCGGCTCTCTCAGCCAACCGAGCTTGCGGTAGATGCGTATGAAAACTTCTTGCAGGATGTCCTCGGCCAGAGTTCTCTCGCCCACCAACCTGAAAATGTAGCGGTAGAGAGGCTCTTGAACGGCTTCCAGCAGTTCGTCGAGCGCCCCTCTATCGCCGGATTGAGCGCGCAACACCCGCCAGGTTTCCTGCTTCGCAGTGGTCATATCCACCATCCACTTATTAAGAGCCTGTCGCTTAGCAAACTGTTCGAATCAATCTGGAAATTATTGTAAGAAAACTATGAAGGGCGTTGTAGCTACTGAAGGGTTTTAAGTGAAAAATCTGTCTCTATTGATTTGCAAATTAATATTGCGGGTTATATTATTGCGACGCCCCATCACAGAGACTTCCTCACCTTTTCTCAACCTAAAAGGAGACTACCATGAGAAGACGTTTCAGTTACTTTTCTGCTGCGCTAATCTCTTGCGTGTTGGCGCTCGTGTTTTCTTCGCCTTTTATCTCCCGCACGGTAAAGGCTTTTCCGAAGATGGACGCATGCGACGAATGCTTGCAGTGGGTTCAGTCCCGCTTTGAGGCATGCGAGGCTGTCAGCGGTCCTAGCCAGTTCTGCTACGATCAATTCAATTCAGACATAGTTCATTGCTATGCTACGGTCTGCGAGCAATGACACACACCTTCGCTGCCATGCCCCCGGACCAAAGTCTGAGGTAATCAAGGCTGGTGCGAGGGTTGACAGCTAAAGATGAAAGCCCCGCTCGTTTGAACGGGGCTTTCATCCTTTGCTTGGAATGCTGGATTTGTGAGAGGCTTTCTCTAATCAACGCGCCCGCTCGAATTCACCTCTCGCGTGTTCGCCTGAAACTCCGTCGAGCAGCACACGGTCGCTGGGCAAAAGCGTCTTGATGCGATGGGTTCTCTCCGCACGATCACGTCCCGGCCTTAATTCGGCGCGAAACGTGACGAGCATTCCGGGTCTAGCCCAGCGATCCCCGTTGACGACAGCCTTGCTCTTCACTTTTTTTCGTATCAAGAGCGCAGTGCCCAGCGTTCCTGCGGCCACCGCGATGCTGCTTAATAAACGTTTCGTTCCGCGTCTCATGTTACGCCTGTTCTCCAGAATCATCCCCTTGACATACATCGAAAGACCTTTCTCGCAATTTTACTCACGAGTTAACCGTACAAAGGCTGGCCGTCGAAGATTACTTCCCAGCCGTTTTTTCTGCTCGTCGCCAGACTGCGATTGAACCATTTGATTGCCGCTTCAGCATCGTCATAACGCTGCGCCGAAGGAATGGTCTGACGCGGATCAACGCGAACGATAATCGCATTATCGGCAAATGTCTTCAGACCCAGGAGCGCCAGCATCTCATTCTTCGCCAGCAGCACGGTTCGCACTTCGGCATCCTCGTCGTCATCTTCTTCTTCATCTTCGTGATATTCGTTGCTCTCAAAATCGTCCATCTCAGCTTCGTCGCTGATGATGTCGTCAAAAAAGTCGTCTTGATTATTCATCTTCTCCATCCTGTCTCGTTTCTCGTTTTTTATCAATTGAGTCTTGCGGCTCTTTTATCTTTTTTTCCTGTCTCTCTGCGCTTCGCCCGTCGAGTTGACCTTCAAAATGCCCCGGTCGTCTTTATAGAGAGCGTACTTTGCTTCCTTGATCTGCCCGTCGTCGCCCTGAATCCTGACGGAAAAAGTTTTATTGTCGCCCTGCCCTTCGACGCGCAACGGGAAAAATCCTTTAACGTCGAGGCTGCGATAAGCCGTGTAATGTTCCTGCCTGTACTTGTCGTAACCGAGCACATAAATGCGATCAAAGTCCGGCTCATCGGGGCTGCGCGGCCCGTTTGCGCTGCCCTTTTCGAGGATCACCCAGCTTCCGGGCTTCTCTTCTTTCGCGGCGTCCTTATCTTTCGGCGCGTTGCTGCTCGCGCTCGTGTCGTCGTCTAGCCTGCGCCACGCGACGAACTCGCGCCCGGTGCGATAAAAGATAATGTCGCTCGGCACGGACAGCTCAACCTGCTTGGCGTAAACCCATCCGGCGGGCACGGGAGAAACAGAGGGCGCGAGCCTGACCTTATACCAGAGTTCGTATGCTTCTTCGGGCTCTTTCTCGGCATCTGCGTCACGCGTCCTGCGTCCCGTGCTGGTTTGCGCGCTTCCGGCCTTCGGAGCATCGTCGCTCTCTTTAGTCTCAGCCCCTTTGGGCTTTGGTACGCGCTTCCAACCGACGATCTCAAAGCTCGAGCCGCTTTCGAGCTTCATCAGGATGTTTTCGCTATTGGTGTAGTCCGGAGAAAGACGCAGGTTGCTCCCGGCGCGAAGTTGTCCGGTCGCCTGAGGCGGAATCTCTTTATCTTCCTCGGCCAGCTTGCGCGCTTTATTGAGCACCTCCTGCGGCATGATGTTGCGCGCTTCAATCCAGCCTTCCGTATTCTCAATATCATGCGCGCGGACAAAGAGCCATTTCTCATTCTCCACCGTCTCGGAATCAATGATGTCGATCACGTCGCCGCGACTGACTTCGACGAGATCGGCTGCCACGACCGCCGTCGAGCTGCGTATCTGGGCACGACGCGCAATCACCACGCCGGTATCGTTAAGCTTCCCGGCAAGCGTGCTGCACCCGACCATCGCTCCCGCAAGGGCGCAGATGAAAAGAATCTTCAGGGAGTTCGTCTTTCGCTTGAAGTTCACGTCAATTCGTCTCGCTTCGGAAATTATTTGCGCGCGGGCGTGCGCCGCGCCGGTGCGTTCCATCAAGTTTTTCATTGTAACCGAATTTGCGTAACAAATCGCGCTGCGCGTCGCTTAAGCCGTCGGCCACCGCAATTCTTGTTCGCACGCCACCCGGGTCAATCCTTAAACCGAACGGAGCGATTGCCGCCGCGAGATCAATCGCGCTTGCGCCCTCAATGTAAAGACGGGTTATGGCCTGCATCTCTCCCGCGTTGTTTAAGGCAGCGAGCGCCGTCTGGTTGCCGTCTCTTCTCGCCTGAGACGCATTGCTCTGCCGGAACAACTCCCGATACACGTCATCCAGCGAACGCTTGCTCTTTGTTTTCTGCCTGAGAGTCAGGTCGTAGAGAAACGCGGCCAACATCCCTTTGTTATAAACGAGCGCCGGTGAAAGCGTCCAACGTTGCTTGCTGGCTTCGAGCAAGGATAACTGTTCGCGCCCCTGCGCTGATTTGTAGGCGTCAAACGCCCGCCCCAAAGCGTTTAGGTAATCCTGAAACGTCAACAGGTTCAAACGGACGGCGGCGCGCAAAGCCTGGTAAAGGGTGAAGCCTTCGTAAAACCAATCATAATCGCCGTCGAGAGCGAGGCCGTTCGGAATCCAGAGATGAAATAATTCGTGCGCCAGCGGATAGCTCAACTGCGCGAGCGCAGCCGTCTTTGAAGGAGATTTTCCCACGAGCAGCAAGACTGTTGCGCCGCGCGTCTCAGCGCTCCAGTGGTCTGCGGCGGCGGGGCGCGGAAACGGTGCAAGCATGAGCATCGTCCGGCCTTGCGCTATCCCGCCGAATGTTTGGACGTGGTCTTTCAAAATACTGGCTGCCAAATCTGCCGCCTCTTCGTCCGAGAATGCCCATTCGCCAGCCGTCACGTATGAGAACTCCATCGCGCCGACGCGCTGCCGCTTCTCGCGCAGCTTTTCCCCGACGAAGAAGAGAGCCTTTTCCGCATCCGCAACTTCAAACCATTTATCGCTGCCCGCTCGCTCGGTCGTGGCAATCGTCCAATTCTGTGGCAGAGAGAAACGCAAAGTTGCGCTGGTTTTGGTCGAACCTTTTTCGCTGACAGCGAGCGGGAGCAAATCGCCCATCATCAGAAATCCACGCTCGTTCGTCAGCCACGAGACGTGCGCAGCGTCCGTTTCGAACAGCGGGGCATCCAGATTCATTTCGTAAGAGAACCGCGTGGCCGCGCTTGCAGCTTCGTACTCTCCAGGCGCAAGTCGCCTGACCGGAATTGCCGCGCCTGTGGCGTCCGCCAACTCTAAATTTTCGATTCTCTCTCCCAGATTCATCGCGCCCGCGTAGACGTTCCGGAACGACCACACGCGCGTCGCAAGGGTGCGTTCTCCCAGAATTTTTACGCGGGTTCGAGAGCTTGAGAGGACGACGATCCCAGCCGTCAGCGACTCTGCCCGCACCGCACCGGCGCTCACGCCGAGCAGCAACACCGCGAGCACGGCGCGACAACGCCACACGTCAAAGGGGCGAGTTTTCCGTTGCAGTTTGCCTGATTGATGTTTGAGAAGGGAGTCGCGAAGGATCATGCTAAATGAGTCACCGTGGAAGCAAACAAGGGGCGCGGCTCGCGCATCGAACACCTGATTGACACCCCCGCACGCGAACCATTATATTTCCCGGTTGAAATAAACTGTAGCATACTGCTCTAGCAAGTGACCAGTCACACCAACTCAGCAACGCATCGTCAGCACACGCCTTTGGCGCGGCTGCTGGCCTTCGTGTTGCTCGCCTTCGTCACTTACTCAACGACAGTCGAAGCCGTACACAAGCACGGCAATCTCCTGCTCGCTTCATCCAGTAGTTCTGCGACGGCAGTCTATTCATCGGGTGATGCCAGTTCTTCGGCCAACGACTCGCGCTCTAGCGGCGAGTGCGTGATTTGCCAGCTTCGCCAGCATCTCTCAATCAGTCTGCTCAACGCTCTGCCGCAACTCGTCGCCCCGCAACAACAGGCCACGCGGACGCTCGCGGCAACACTTCCCTCTGCTTCCAGATTCGCCACGCCGCAACGCGGTCGCGCGCCACCGCTCGCCTCTCTGATTTAAGCCGTTTTCATCTCGGCGCTCGGCTTCCAATTGTTCCTCTGCTCAATGTGAATTGAGCTTTGGGGGAAACAGTTGGAGCGAGCTGCATTTCAGTTTTACATGGCTTCAGAGAGGTATTTGCAATGATCTTCCGAAAACTATTTTCGATTGCCGCAATTTTTCTGGCAGCAGCGCTCTTCACTTTTTCCAACGCCACAGCGCAGACGCGCATCGGCACGGTTCAGGGCACAATCAAAGACCCGAACGGCGCGCTCGTCGCAGGCGCTGCCGTCACCATCACGCAGCCGAACACGGGCTACAAGCAATCAACTCAAACAGACGAGCAGGGCGCTTACAGGCTCGTCAACGTTCCTTTCAGCGACTACAACGTGCGCGCCGAGGCATCCGGCTTCCAGACGACCGAACAGCATATTGATCTCGAAAGCGCCATCCCCGTTAACCTTGACTTCAACCTCGCTGTCGAAGGAACGGCGCAAACCGTCACGGTCGAAGCCGAGCCCGATCACGCCGAGCATGATACGGTTTCTTCCGACACACACATCAACCAGACGATTCTCGAACGGCAGCCCGGGGCTGCTCCCTCGCGCGGAATCGAAGCCATCGTTGCTTCCGCACCCGGTTTTGCCCCCGATGACAACGGGCGACTTCACCCGCGCGGCTCAGAATCGCAGGTTCAATACGTCGTTGACGGCGTGCCGATCACAGACAATCTTTCGGCGATTTTCTCAACCAGCCTGGACGCGCGCACGCTCCGCACGGTCGAAGTGATGACGGGCGGCATCCCTGCGGAATTTGGCGACAAGCTGGCGGGCGTCATCAACGTCAACACGCGCTCGGGGCTGGAAACTCCAACGCAGGGCGGCGTGACTTTTTCCGGCGGCAGCTTTTCGACGGGCGAAGTCGGCGCGGACTTTTCCACACGCACCAAGAAGTTCGGTTTTCTGACGAACCTTTCAGCTTCCACCTCACAACGTTTTCTAGACCCGCCGACGCTTGAGAATTTCCACAACTTCGGTCGCAGCGGCAAGGGTTTCTTCCGGCTCGATTATCAATTCGACCAGAACAATTCCCTGCGCGCCACAATCCTCGTCGGCGGCTCTAATTTTCGGATTCCCAATCGCGTCGAGCAGGAAGTTGCCGGGCAGGATCAACGCCAGCGCCTGCGCGATAGCTCGGTCTTCATTACTTACGAGCACATCTTTTCGCCCACCGCGCTCGGCCAGTTCTCTTTCTTCAATCGCTACGGGACGGCGAAGCTCTTGAGCAATCCGCTCTCCACTCCCGTCGTGGCCACTCAGGATCGCACGCTTCAGAACACTGGCGGCATCGCGGCGATTTCGCTTTCGCGCGGGACACACAACATCAAGTTCGGCGGGCAATTCACCATCACTCCCGTCCATGAGAATTTTAGCTTCTACACGACAGACCCCTTTGAAGACCTCGTTGACGATGCAGGCAACGTGGTGGCGAATCCCGTCAACGCCTTTACAGCCGTGAATCCGTTTATCTTCAACGGGCGCAAAACGGGTCGCAGCCTGAGCGCGTACATTCAGGATCAGTTCACGCTGTTCCGTAATTTCACGGTCGCGGCAGGCTTGCGCTATGACAACTACAAGCTCGTCATTCAGGATGACGCCTTTAGCCCGCGCATCGCCGTCGCATACTTTATCCCGCGCACGCAAACAACCCTGCGCGCCTCTTACAATCGCATCTTCCAGTTTCCGCCTGCGGAGAACCTGCTGCTCGCAAGCTCGTCGGAAGCCGCCGCGCTTTCGCCGCTGGCGGTCTTGCAGGGACAATCGGGCGTGCGCCCCATTTTGCCAGACAAGCAGAATGTCTTTGAGGCTGGCGCGCTGCAACAGCTTTCGCGCTTCTTCCGCCTCAACCTTGCCGTCTATCAAAAGCGGATTACGAATTTCGGCGACAAGGATCAATTCTTCGACACGGGCGTTATCTTCCCGATAACCATCTCATCGGGACGCGTGACGGGCACAGAAGCTCGTCTCGAATCCACAGACCTGCGCGGCTTTCGCGGCTTCCTGTCTTACGCCAACGCGCGCGCCTACGGTGTGACGCCGATTAACGGCGGATTGTTTCTCGGCGAAGCCGTCGAATCACTGGAAGACCCCGGACAAAAATTCGCCAACGACCACGACCAGCGCAACTCTCTACAGTTTCAGTTGAGCTACACTCATCGGCGTTCGGGAATCTACGCCATCTTCGGCGGGCGCTACGATTCGGGTTATCCGACGGAGGCGGAACCGGGGACGACGCTCACGGACTTCGTCGCCGCAGGGTTCGATCCGCGCCTCTACAACGAGATTGATTTCCAGCGTGGACGCACACGCCCGCGCACAGTGCTCAATCTCTCCATCGGCGCAGACCTCCTGCAACGCGAAAGAACATCGCTTAACGTCCAGTTCGATATTCAGAACCTGACGAACGAGCTATTTCTCTACAACTTTGAATCGGTCTTCAGCGGCACACACGTCGGCTTCCCGCGCCTCGTGAGCGGGCGCGTCGCACTCAGATTCAAGTAAGCTAATCCCATAGGGGCAGGGCTAGTCCCTGCCCGTCTCAACATAAGGCAAATTCAAACAGGGATGGACAGGATGAACAGGATACAAAAGCAAGTCTTTTATCCTGTCTATCCTGTCCATCCCTGTTAATTTCTTCCGCCACTGAACGGGCAGGGACAAGCCCTGCCCCTACATCCTTTTTGGAACTTGAATGCTGCGCTATTCGTTATTCTTTTCGAGTTGAAATGACGCGAATGGCAGGCGGCGGCTGGGCGTTGACAGACACAATCGAGCGCCATTAAAATGCGGTCTTGTTCGACTCGCCTTTTGTTTCACAGTAATAATCGGTCTCTGACTCTGAAGAGGAAACGACTTGTGAGCCTGGTTAAGATTATTGTCATCACGCTCGTCCTGCTGCTGAGCATTCTGTTCTTCTGGCGCTTCCTGTTTTAGCCCGGAACCTTAGCGGCATGATCCTCGATTCTGAAGTGTCCCGTCCGCACTGGCTTTCAAACAGCCCTGCATATTCGGTCTTACGTCCATTCAGCTTCGTCTTCGTCCTGCTTTTCATTTCATCTCTTTTTATCGTATCGCTACAACGCGGCTTCGCCCAGGAGACTGAGGCTTCGCCGGATGATGTCGTGCGCGTCCGCACAGACCTCGTGACCGTTCCTGCGTTCGTCACCGACGCGCAGGGACGCCGCATCTCCGGTCTTCAACAAGCGGATTTCTCTCTTCGAGACAACGGGCAGCAAGTCGCGCTCTCCTACTTTGCGGCTGGCGCAGAGCATGTGGCGCTCGCCTTCGCGCTGGATGCTTCCGGCAGCATTCGTGAAATCATTTCCCAACAGCGCGACGCCGCGCTCAAATTGTTCTCTCGCTTCAAACGAGGCTCGCGCGTAGCCGTCCTGCATTTCGGAGAACAGGCGCAACTAATCGTCCCGTTTACGACCGACACAGCCAAAGCAGAACCGGCATTCACAAACTACTCGCCGGTGAGCCGCCGCACGGCAATCTTCGACGGTGCGGCCACAATGCTTCGCGCCTTTGCTGCCGGGCAGAGCGACCCCGTTGAGCGTCGCATCCTGATTTTAATCAGCGACGGTCTTGATACGGCGAGCGTCACACGCGCTTCAACCGCCATACGCGATGCGCGCGCGCTCAACGTTTCCATCTACGTTATACATCTACCGCTCTACGCGCCGCGCGACGGGCGCATTGAGGTGCGTCCGCCCGCCAAAGGCTTCCGCGATCTGGCGTTGAAGACCGGCGGGCGCTACTTTCTGGTCGGCGATACGAAATCCGCGCTCGACCCGCAGGCGACATTCGACCTTGCGCCTATCTTTCAAGCCATCGAAGAAGATTTGCAGGGACAATACG
Source organism: uncultured Acidobacteriota bacterium (assembly GCA_963791265.1). GTDB lineage: Bacteria > Acidobacteriota > Blastocatellia > Pyrinomonadales > Pyrinomonadaceae > QHXM01. The sequence continues at coordinate 317,451 of CAWBSB010000014.1, read as the reverse complement.
TGCTTGGCTACTATCCAGACGACGCGGCGCGCAGCACCGACCTCCACCGCATCGAAATTAGCTTAACCAAACGCAACACGCGCAAACTACGCGTCCGCGCGCTGCGAGAGGAATACAACTTAAAGCAGTGATAGGTGATGGGTGATAGGTGATAAGTAAGAACAGGTTTTCTCTTATCACCTATCACCCATCACCTATCACCTATCACTTATGAATATTGGATTAAGAAAAATTCGCCGCGCTCTGGTGAGCGTTTCTGATAAGACCGGGCTGGTTGAGTTCGCGCGTGAGCTGCGCCGCTTTGAGGTGGAGTTGATTAGCACGGGCGGAACGGCGAGGGCTCTGCGCGAGGCCGGGCTGGAAGTTCGTGACGTTTCCGAGGTCACAGGCTTTCCCGAAATGATGGATGGCCGCGTCAAGACTCTTCATCCAGGCATTCACGGCGGACTGCTCGCCCTGCGCGACAACGCCGAACACGTAGCGGCGATGAGCGAACACGGCATCGAGCCGATTGATATGGTCGTCGTCAACCTCTACCCGTTCGAGCAAACCATCGCGCGCGAAGGCGTCACGCTCGAAGAGGCCATCGAACAGATAGACATCGGTGGCCCGGCGATGATTCGCTCGGCGGCGAAGAATTGGCGTGACGTTGCTGTCATCGTCGAGCCTGCCGACTACACGAGCGCTGCCGTGGAGATGCGACGGAATGAAGGGGCGCTTTCGCTTGCGACGCGCGCCCGGCTGGTTCAACAGGCTTTCCGGCGTACCGCCGCTTATGACGCTGCCATCTCTGAATACCTTGCCTCAAATCTCGCGCGGTCAAGTCGCAGTGAAGAAGGGGAAGGCTCCAGTTTTATTATGAAGGAGTTTCTCAAAACTGATGCGACCATCGGCCCCGACGACGTAAATGATTCCGCAATGTTCTCGCAGGGTGAGTTCAGCTTGTATAAGAAATTTTCTTTACGTTATGGAGAGAATCCGCATCAGCGCGCGGCGCTTTATGACATGGGAGAAGAGGGCGGCGTGGCTAATGCTGAAGTCCTTTCCGGCAAGGAGATGTCTTTCAACAACTACATTGACGCCGATGCTGCGTGGCAGCTTGTCTGCGATTTCGACGAGAAGACCTGCGCCATCATCAAGCATATGAACCCGGCGGGCGTCGGCACGGGCGCGAATTTGGAAGAGGCTTATCGTCGCGCACTCGCCACCGACCCGGTCTCGGCTTTCGGCGGCATCGTCGCTTTCAATCAAGCGGTTGACGAACGGGCGGCGCGAGCCGTGACGGAGATTTTTACGGAAGTGATCATCGCGCCTGACTATGACGATGTCGCGCTCGAAGTCCTGGGAGCGAAAAAGAATCTACGCGTGCTACGCGCAGGTGAGCCGCAGCGCGCTGAAGGCTTGGAGTACAAAACCATCACGGGCGGGATGCTCGTCCAGACGCGCGACACGCACCGTTTGACACCCGATGACTTGAAGGTCGTGACGATGCGTGCCCCGACGGATGAAGAAACGCGTGCCCTACTCTTCGCGTGGACGGTCTGCAAGCATACGAAGTCGAACGCGATTGTTTACGCGCGTGACGGGCAGACAATCGGAGTCGGCGCAGGCCAGATGTCCAGAGTTGATTCGGTCAAGCTCGGCGCATCACGCGCGCAGCTTGAGGTTAAAGGTTCAGTTCTCGCTTCGGACGCCTTTTTCCCTTTCCGCGACGGCGTTGACGAAGCCGCACGTCACGGAATCACCGCCATCATTCAGCCCGGCGGCTCCGTCCGCGACCAGGAAGTGATCGACGCTGCCAACGAACACAATCTGGCGATGGTCTTCACCGACGTCCGACACTTCAAGCATTAATGTGCAGAAGTCAGGAGTCAGGAAACAGAAGACAGAAGTCGGAAGGTCGGAAGAAGTCACCACGCAACAGCCCCGAAGGGGCGAAAGATATTAGCCCGGGGCGCAAGCCCCGGGTTAACCGCTACCCCAAAGATTGATAGCCCCGGAGGGGCGGCAGAAGTCCAAGATTCGTGACAACGTGCCTTGGATTTCTGTCGCCCCTTCGGGGCTCGATAATTCTGTTTATTCTGTGACCCCGGGCTAACGCCCGGGGCTACATTCTGTCGCCCCTCCGGGGCTGCGCGGGCGTTTTGTTTCTCTTGCCCACTACCCCCTTACGGCACACTGCTTTCCCCGCTTGCTCTCAAGCCTGTGATTCGTTAATACTTGCGCCACGCGGGCAGCCTGAGACGGTTCGTCTTCCCTGTGGGCGCTCCGACAAGTTTTTAGAGAAGGGATAGAAGAAATGGCAGAGAACGAATCCACCCCGGCGGCGGATAATACAAATGAATCAATCCGCTGTCGCTATTGCGGCCAGCGCAATCAAACACGCGACAATGGCGGCACAGCCAAGTGCGGGCGCTGCCGTTTGCCGCTTTCGGATGCGCCGCATAAAAAATTCGCCGATCTTAACAAGCACGATTACATTCATCCGGCTGACAGCCGCGCCCTCGCCGCCCTGCGCGCGATTCCCGGCATTGATTCGGCCTTGAAGAAACTGCTCGCAGTGACGGGCGAATCCGCCATCCGCGTCATCTTCACCGCCAGCGCCGTCAAGGTGACGCCGCAACAATGCCCGGACCTGCACGCGAAGCTGCAAATCGCCTGCACGACACTCGGCGTTGACATGCCCGAACTCTTCGTCCAGCAGTCGCCCATCGTCAATGCGTTTACGGGCGGCGTCGAACGCCCGGTCATCGTGCTTCATTCATCCTTAATCGAACGCCTGACGGATGAAGAAGTCCTGGCGGTCGTCGCGCACGAAGTCGGCCACATCCACGCGGAGCACGTACTGTATCTGACGGCTGCGCGCCTGCTCGAACTGCTCGCCTATACTGCGCTCGCCGCGACCCCGATTGCGAAAATAGCTCTTGAGCTGATTTCGATGACGATGCGCTCCGCGCTTCTAGCGTGGGCACGCCGGGCGGAACTCTCCTGCGACCGCGCGGCGCTGCTCGTTACGCAAGACCCCCACGTCATCGGTCGCACGATGATGAAGCTGGCTGGCGGAACTTACGCCTCGAAAGTTGACTACGAACAGTTTCTCGTTCAGGCGCGCGACTTTCAGAAGAACTACGACGAGAAGGCGCTCGACCGTTTCTGGGCTGACATCATCTCTTCGGGCATGTCGCATCCCTTCCCCGTCTGGCGCGTCTCGGAAATCCTGAAGTGGGTCGAAAGCGGCGAGTACAAAGAGTTGATGACGGGTGAGCCACAGATTGCAGCAGCGTAAAAGCAGTGATAAGTGATGAGTGATAGGTGATAGGAAAGGACGAGGTGTTTTCTCTTATCACCTATCACCTATCACCTATCACTTATCACATTTATCAAAGGAACTCCCCATGCTTGAAAACAAATTCGGCATCATCTTCGGCGTCGCCAACAAGCGTTCCATCGCCTGGGCGTCGGCGCAGGCTTTACATGAAGCGGGCGCGCGGCTGGCTTTCACGTATCAGGGCGAGCGCCTGAAAGAGAATGTCGAGAGTTTGACGACCGACATGCCCGGCTCGCTCGTGCTGCCGTGCGATGTGACGAAGCCAGAAGAAGTGGAAGCGGCTTTCAAGCGTGTCGGGGAAGAGTTCGGGCGGCTGGACTTTCTCATCCACAGTGTCGCCTACGCTCCGAAAGAAGAGTTGGAAGGTGAGTTTCTGGATACCTCGCGCGAAGGATTCCTCGTCGCGCTCGAAGTCAGCGCCTATTCGCTGACATCATTATCGCGTGCCGCCGCGCCGTTGATGACGGATGGCGGCAGCATCGTCTCGATGACCTATTACGGCGCGGAGAAGGTTGTCCCGAACTATAACGTGATGGGTGTAGCGAAGGCCGCGCTTGAAGCCAGCACGCGCTATCTCGCAGCCGGGATGGGCAAGCGCAACATTCGCGTCAACACCATCAGCGCCGGACCGCTCAACACGCTTTCGGCACGCGGCGTCGCCAACATGGGAACGATGCTCAAGCACCACGCCGAACGCTCTCCGCTGGGACGCAATGTCGAAGCGCGCGAGGTCGGCAACTGCGCGCTCTTTCTATGCAGCCCGCTCTCCTCAGGCATCACGGGCGAAGTAATCCACGTTGATTGCGGCTATAACATCATGGCGGTATGACAAGTCTGGAGTCTGGAGTCTCAGAGTCTGAAGTCAAAAGACAAAAACGTGTCCTTGGCTTGCTGACTCCAGACTTCAGACTCCAGACTCCAGACTTTTTATGGCTGAGACAAAAGACAAAGATCGTGCTCCCGCCGGGATGACACAGGACGAGCAACTGCTCGAAACCCCGAAGCAGGATGAGTTCACGCGCACGGATACGTGGCGGGTCTTCCGCATCATGGGTGAATTCGTTGAAGGCTTCGACCATCTGGCGACCATCACGCGCGGCGTCTCAATCTTCGGCTCGGCGCGCACGCCCTCTGATCACCCGCAGTACAAGGCGGCGCAGGAGACCGCAGCGCTGCTGGCTCGCGCAGGCTTCGCGGTGATTACGGGCGGCGGCCCCGGCATTATGGAAGCAGCCAACAAGGGCGCGTTTGAAGCGGGCGGCCTCTCCATCGGCTGCAACATCGAGCTTCCATTCGAGCAGTTTGCAAACCGGTATCTGACGCGCTCGCTGACCTTCAAATACTTCTTCGTGCGGAAAACGATGTTCGTCAAATACAGCACGGCCTTCATCATCTTCCCCGGAGGCTTCGGCACGCTTGACGAACTTTTTGAAGCGCTCACGCTTATCCAGACGCGCAAGATTAAGAACTTTCCCGTCGTTCTTTTCGGCTCTGCCTACTGGGGCGGGATGCTGGACTGGGTCAGAGGCTTGATGCTCTCGGAAGGCAAAATCGTCGAGAACGATCTAAAGCTTCTACACCTCACGGATTCGCCGGAAGAAGTCGTGGAGATCGTCGTCAACAGTCAGGATTCGCTTCGTAAATTGGACAAGACGGTGTCCGATGAATATTAGAAGCTGAGTAAAAGACACGCCTATCATGTCCCGGAGGGACAGTTGAAAATAGCCCAGCGATTTATCGCTGGGAATCAGATTGGTAAACATGATTGAGTCCCGTAGGGACGACTGAAGGAAGGCTCGCCTCTGTTCAGTCGTCCCTACGGGACTCAGGTTTTATTTCCTCATTCTATTCCCAGCGATAAATCGCTGGGCTATTACCAATCGTCCCTAACGGGACTTTCAACAATAATTCCTAGACACTCTGCGCTGACTCGTTCGCACCAGCATCCGTCGCTTGATTCGTTTCTTTACTCTGGGGAAGAACATTTGCGGTCAGCCATTCAAGGTAAGGCGCGGAGGCTTCGGTAATGGGCAGGGCGATGATTTCAGGCGTCTCGTAGCTGTGAAGCGAGCGCACCGCAGTTTCCAATGCCGCGAAATTCGCCCGCGTGGTTTTGGCCAGCAGCAGGATTTCCGGCGCACGCTCGACATTTCCCTGCCAGTGGTAGACCGACTCAACCTCCGGCAGAATCTGCACGCAGGCGGCGAGGAGCGCGACTACCAGAATATCCGCCAGCCGCACGGCCTCTTCGCGGCTTCCAGCCGTCATCAACACTATGATTGCATCTGCGGACATGAAAAGAAGTGATAGGTGATGGGTGATGGGTGATAAGAGAAAACCTGTTCTTTCTTATCACCCATCACCCATCACCCATCACTTTCCTCCTCTGCCGAATCTTCGTCTATCGTCGTGCCTGTCAGCGGCGTCGTGTCGCTGCCGAAGAAAGCGTTGTAGAGTTCCTGCGCGCGGTCGAGGTCGCGTTCGTCCACCAGCACCATCGCGCCGGGCGAACTCGTTGAAAGAAGCGGCGAGAAAGCATCCATGCCGCCCGATTGCACGGCTGAGCGAATGCCGTTTTGCAGGAGAAGATCGTTGACCATCTCGGCTTCCGCCGGAGAGCCGACGTTGTGCAGCGTCACAAAGCGCGCATCAGAGTGATCGCGCAAAGTATTCTCAGGCGTCAGACGCTCGACCAGTTCCGTATTATCGTCCGGGCAATGCGTCATGCCCGCTTCGTATTCAGATTCGCAAACAGGACAGAACATAGATTCTCCCAGGTGATAAGTAATAAGTGATAGGTGATAAGAAAGAGAGTTTATCCTATCACCTATCACTTGTCACTTATCACCGTTCTTATTTCGCTGCCCGGACAGCCCGCTCAAACGGAATCTCCTCAAAGTAGGTCATCTGCTTGAAGGTCTTGAAGCGTTCGTTGATCTCTTCGTGCGTGAGACGCTGCACGCGCTCTGTTCCGAACTCTTCGACATTGAAAGATGCCATCACCGAGCCGAAGATCATGGCGCGACGCATCGCCGCTTCGTCCAGTTTCTCCTGGCTCGCCATGTAGCCCATGAAGCCGCCAGCGAAGGTATCTCCCGCGCCCGTCGGGTCAAAGACGGATTCGAGCGGGTAAGCAGGAATCGCAAAGTAACTCTCCGAAGTAAACAAGGCTGCGCCATATTCGCCGCGCTTCACAATCAGAGCTTGCGGCCCCCACGAGAGCACCGTGCGCGCGGCCTTAATCAGATTCGGCTCATTCGTCAATTGACGCGCTTCGGCATCGTTGATGATGACGACATTGACGCCCTTGATCGCTTCGAGCAAGGATTCGCGCGCAACGTCTATCCATAAATTCATCGTATCGAGGGCGACAAGCTCCGCGCCCTTCACCTGCTCGCGCACCTCGCGCTGCAATTCAGGCTGGATGTTGCCCAGGAAAACCAGCCGCGACTTCTTTGCTGTTTCTGAGAGTTTTGGTTTGAAATCCGCGAAGACGTTAAGCTGCGTGTCCAGCGTGTGCGCCGTGTTGAGATCGAAATCATAACACCCGATCCAGCGAAACGTCTTGCCTTCGGGAACGCGTTCGAGGTCGGACAAATCCACATTATGCCTTACAAGCGGCTCCTCGTCTTCGGGGCTGAAGTCGCCGCCGACCACCCCAACCACGCGCACGTCCGTGTAATAACTCGCCGAGATGGAAAAATGCGCCGCCGATCCACCCAGCATCTTCTCGCGCTTGCCAAACGGCGTCTCCACCGCATCAAACGCCACCGACCCGACTACCAGTAAAGACATATTTTCTCCTAAAAGCAGGAGTCAGAAGACAGGAGACAGAAGTCAGAATGAAGTGGCTGAAACCGCTTCAACTGATTTTCCTTATCTTCTGTCTCCTGACTCCTGTCTTCTGACTCCTATTGTTTTGGTAATGTTCCGCCGAGATCGCGCAGGGCGTCGAGCGCCAGCTTATGAAATGTGCTATCCGGGTGCTCGTTGACAAGCTGTGACAGGTAATTGCGCGCTTCTTCCCGATGCTTTTCGGGCGGCAACTTGGATGCCTGCTTGCCTCGATTCTGCGACAGGTAAAGATTGCTCATGCCCGCGATGAAAAGCGTCTCATCAATCTTCGCAAAGTTTGGATTCCCGGCGAGAATCTCCTCGACACGCTTGAGCGACGCGACATAAGCCTTCTTCAACTTGAAATACTGCCGCGCGACTTCCAGATTATGCAGGGAATCCTTCTCCAGATCGGCATCCCGCAAAACGGAAGCATCCGGCCCGCGCGACACCTGCGCCCGCACACTCGGCGCACCATAAATCAGAGCCACCGCGCACAAACTAATCAGTAAAGCTGTTTTCTTCATATTTACCTCCAAGAGCAGTGATAGGTGATAGGTGATGGGTGATAAGAGAAAACCTGTGTTCTTTCCTATCACCTATCACTCATCACTTATCACTGTATTTACCAATGATTGCCTCAAGTTTTTTCTTCGTCGTTTCAGGCCACAGGTCAGGCGCTGTGAAGATTGCGTTTTTCAGCGCCGAGCCACACTTGCAGTTGCGTGGCCTGGCTGCTAGCTGACTGACCGCTTCGCGCATGATAACTTGCGCGTTGCGCACGTTCTTGTTGAGATACTCGACCACCGTTTCGACCGAGACAGCATCGTGCGCCTCGTGCCAGCAATCGTAATCGGTGACGAGCGCAAGCGTGGCGTAGCAAATCTCCGCCTCGCGCGCCAGCTTCGCCTCCTGCAAGTTGGTCATCCCGATAATATCCATCCCCCATGAGCGGTAGACATTTGATTCAGCCTTCGTGGAGAACGCCGGGCCTTCCATGCACAGGTATGTTCCGCCGCGATGCGTCCTGACCTCGGCTGCGCCGCAAGAGGTCTCAAGCACATCGCCGAGCTCATCACATACCGGATGAGCAAACGTGACGTGCGCGACGATTCCTTCTCCGAAGAACGTTGATTCGTGTGCGCGTGCGCGCGTGCGATCAAAGAACTGATCTGGAATAACTATGTCGAGCGGCGCGTATTGTTCCTGCAAAGAGCCGACGGCTGAAGCCGAGAGAATACGCTCGACGCCGAGCAGCTTCATGGCATAGATGTTCGCGCGGAACGGCAGGTTGGTCGGAGTATAACGATGCCCGCGCCCATGACGCGGCAGAAACGCCACGCGCACGCCTTCGAGCGTTCCGACGATGAAAGCATCCGAAGGGCTTCCGAAAGGCGTCTCAACTTTTACCTCCTCAATGTCCTTCAATTCCGGCATCTGATAGAGGCCGCTGCCGCCGATGATGCCGATCTGCGCTGTTGCCATAGCTTAATAATTATCCTTATTGAATATTGGGGCTGTTTCTACTCACCGGGAATGAATCCGTCCTGCTTCTCTTCAAATCCGACTGCGCGCAGCTTTCCATCTTCTTCGACCACGCGGCAGAGCGGCGATTCCGGGTCGTGATAGAAAAGGCAGAGCCAGTTTTCGCGCGCCGCCTGCGGCAGCAGACTCTTTTTCGCTTCGAGCGTTTCCACAGGAAAAAGATCGTAGCCCATGATCCAAGCAAACGGCACGTGAGCGCGCGTCGGTACAAGATCGGCGAAGCTGAAAAGCGTCTGGTCTCCGCGTGTCAATCTCGCACACTGCATCGTGCGCGAATGCCCCGCGATGGTTTCCATCCGCAGTCCCGGCACGACTTCATAATTCTCTTCTTTCAACTCAAGCTGCCCGGATTCCTCGACCGCGCGCCAGTTCTCTGGCAGATAACTTGCGCGGTCACGCTCATGCGGATTCAACGCGTGCTCATACTCGCCGCGCGAGACGAAATAGCGCGCATTCGGAAAAGTCGGAACAAGGCGTCCCGCCTCGTCCCGCGTCGTGTTGCCGCCCGCATGATCGAAATGCAGATGAGTGTTGACGACGATACTTATCTCTTCCGCGCCGATGCCTGTCATCGCGCGCAACGATTCACCAAGGGGGCGCTCGCGCCTGATACCGTACATCGCCTCATGTCTCGAAGACCACTTATCGCCAGCGCCCGTTTCGATGAGGATGCGCTCAGTCCCGGTCTCTATGAACAGGCAATTCATGTTCAGGCGAACGCGGTTCTCTTCATCTGGCGGACAGACCTTCGACCAGAGGGCACGCGGGACGACGCCGAACATCGCGCCACCGTCCAGGCGGAACTCCGTGTCCGGCACAACCTCTACTCGATAATCTCCGAACAACATCAGAACTCAGGAGTCAGAAGACAGAAGTCAGGAGACAGAAGAAAAGAGAATCTGTGAATGTGGTTGCCGCCTTATCCATTCTGACCTCTGACTTCTGTCTCCTGTCTCCTGCTTTCCGTTACGGCCTACGGCCTTTGCTTCCCGGCTTCGAGGAGCGCGGGTTGGCTGGCTTTGGCTTTGGCGCAGTGTTGGCATTGCCGGACGACGCAGGAGGCGGAGGAGCTTCGACTGGTGCTTCCTCTGGTTGCTCCATTTCGGGTGGCAATCCACGAGGCATCGCTACAGGCTCCGGCTTCTTGATCGCAAAATTTTCTGCGACCGTCACATGAGAGCGTTGCACAATCTCGTCAATGACCTTCTTCTGCTTCTCCTGCTCGACCGCTGCCTTCGCTTGATCCTTCGGCGATTGCGGCGGGGCGAATGGATTCCCCTGCGCCGCGCCGTTGGAGATTAGAATATGGCGCGCGTGAACCTGCTCTTGAGGCTTGCCGTCAGGCCCTGGCTTCATCCCGCGCTCTTCAACCTTGATGATGTGAAAGCCGAATTGCGTCTCCACGATGTCGCTGATCTGTCCCGGCTGCATGGCGAAGGCGGCGTCCGCAAACTCTTTGACCATCTGCTCGCGACCGAACCAGCCGAGATCGCCGCCCCTATCCTTAGCACCCGGCTCAGTCGAGAATTCTCCGGCGAGTTTCTCAAAATTCTCGCCCGCGCGTGCGCGTTTCAGAATCTCCTCAGCCTGCGTGCGCGCCTTGGCCGGATCAAGCTCAGGATGCTTGGCGATGTAGGCGTCTATCTCTGCGTCCGTCGCTTTAGCCTGCTCGACCACTTTCTCCTTCATGTAGGTTTCAGCCAACGAGCGTGCTTGCTGCAACATGACCTGCAATTGCACGCGCCGATTTTTTTCCAGACCTTCCTGCCTGCCCTTGCGCTCGGCCACCATAATCCGTGCCCACTGCTGTCTCAACTGCTGCTTCTGCGCTTCGGGCAACTCTCCCGCCTGTGGGCTGCGCGCTTTCGCGTCGGCGATAAACTCTTCAAACTTTTTATCCTGGTCCGGCTCCTGTAGAAGAGCATCAATCTCGGCCTGCGTGATGCTCGCGGTTGGAGGTGCGCCCGGATTTTTCTTACGCTGCTCTTCCAGATAGTTTTGACCGATGACGAGCGCGTTGGCGAGGTTCATTTGCCGCTTCATCTCCGGCCTCTCGGCGAAGCCCGCGGCCTTGGCCTCTTCCGCGATGGCGAGCATCTCACGCAGGTCATTGGCAAACTCTTTACGCGTCTTTTCGTCTGCGGCGAGTTGTGCCTGCGCCTGCGGCGGAAAACTTTCGACAATTATCGCCATATCTTCGGCGGACAGAGTCACGGCTCCGGCACGTCCAGCCCTGACCTGCCAGACAACCAGTGCGCCCGCGAAAAGAATTGCGACTCCGGCGGCAATGAGCGCTTTGGTCGCCGGATTAATTCCGCCCTTCGAGGCAACGGACGACTTGTGCGCCGGAGAAGCAGAGGCAGCCTCTGTTTTCTCAGTAGCTTCCGGCGCAGATGACTGTTTGGGCTTCGATGCTTCCGAATTATCCATCCCGCACGAAGGGCAGATTCGCTGTCCTTCAGTCAGAGCAGACCCGCAATTATGACACTCACTCATTCTTATCTCCTTATTACAGACCGCCCCAGAAGCGATCAATCAATCATTACCCACAGAATCAGTATGCTCTACCAACTCCAATAAAACCCCGCCCGCTGCCGACGGGTGAACGAATGCGACCAGACAACCTCCTGCGCCGATGCGCGGAGTCTCATCAATCAGGCGCGCGCCGCTCTCCTTCAAGCGATTAATCGTCGCGCGAATATCGTCAACACGCACGGCGACATGATGAATGCCCGCGCCGCGCTTTTCCAGAAACTTTGCGACCGGCGAATCGGCGTGCGTCGGTTCCAGCAACTCTATACGCGGCTCGCCGACCGGCAGCATCGCCACCCGCACGCCCTGCTCTTCGACAACCTCCGTGTGCGTCACCTCAAGCCCCAGCGCATCACGCCAGAACCCAAGCGCATCATCAAGCGAGCGTGTCGCAATGCCGATATGTTCAATTTTCATAATCAGGGGTCGGGGGTCAGAGGTCAGGGTCAGTGAACAGCAAAACTAAGCGACGAACGGTTTTTAACTGGCCACTGACTACTGACCGCTGACTACTGCCTTCAGTATTTCCTCAACTGCCGAATACGGGTCGCGTCTCTTCTGTGCAACCTCTGCGGCGAGTGCGTCCAGTTTCTCTGATGCTCCGTCGCTATCCAGAGTTCGCGCCAGCAAGCGTTCTCGCAAGAGTTCCAGGATTCGCCAGCGCGCAATGGCCTGCCGACGCTCGTTGCTCACTTCCGTCCGTTGATGAAACTCGCGGTAACTCTCAATCGCTCCGGCCAGATCGGTAATCCCCTTGTTCTCGGTCGCCACTGTCTTAACAATCGGCGGCTGCCACGCATCCGGGCGCATGGCGAGCGAGAGCAGCGCCTCCAACTCCTTTTCCGTGCGCAGGACGCCTTCACGGTCGGCCTTGTTGATGACGAAGATGTCGCCAATCTCCATGATGCCCGCTTTGATCGCCTGAATGTCGTCGCCCATACCGGGCACGAGCACGACGACGGAGACATCGGCAGTCTTGACGATCTCCACTTCGTCCTGACCAACCCCGACCGTCTCGACGATAATCTTGGCGTAGCCCGCCGCGTCCAGGATAGCCACCGCATCAACGGTCGCACGCGCCAGCCCGCCGAGATTGCCGCGCGTCGCCATCGAGCGAATGAAAACCCCGTCATCGAGTCCGAGCGTCTGCATGCGTATGCGGTCGCCCAGGATTGCTCCGCCCGAAAACGGACTCGAAGGATCAACACAAACGATGCCGACGCGCACTCCCTGCTGCCTGTAATGAAGCGCCAGCTTGTCAACGAGCGAAGACTTGCCCGCGCCCGGTGCGCCCGTGATGCCGATGACTGTTCCCTGCCCCGTGCGCGGAAAAACAGCCTTCATCAACTCCGCCGCGCCATCGCTCCCATCCTCTACCTTTGAAATGGCGCGTGCGACGGCGCGTGCTTCACCCGCGACAAGACGCTCAATAAGTGTGGGACTCGACATAAAACAGTGATAGGTGATAGGTGATGGGTAATAGGAGAAAGGCTTTTACTTATCACCTATCACCCATCACTTATCACTGCTTCAGCAATTCTCGCGCGATAATGATTCGCTGGATTTCCGACGTGCCTTCGCCGATGGTGCAGAGCTTGGAGTCGCGCCAGTATTTTTCGGGCGGGTAATCTTTCGTGTAGCCATAGCCGCCGTGAATCTGAATCGCTTCCTCGCACACGCGCACGCTCACTTCCGAAGCGTAGAGCTTCGCCATCGAAGATTCTTTCGTCGTCTTCTTGCCATTATCTTTCAGGTACGCGGCGCGGTACATCAAAAGGCGCGCGGCCTCAATCTGCACGGCCATATCGGCCAGCTTGAACTGAATCGCCTGAAACTCTGAAATAGGCTTGCCGAACTGCTCGCGCTCCTTCGAGTAACGAACGGCGGATTCGTAAGCGCCCTGCGCGATGCCGACGGCGAGCGCGGCAATCGAGATGCGACCGCCGTCCAGAATCTGCATAGCGCCCACGAACCCCATGCCTTCCTCGCCGAGCAGATGCTCCTGCGTGACATGGCAATCTTCAAAGACGACGCTCGCCGTCTCCGAAGCGCGTAACCCAAGCTTGTTCTCTTTCTTCGACGGGGCGAAGCCCTTCATCCCCTTCTCGAAAATAAATGCCGAGATGCCCTTGCTTCTTTGTGAGCGGTCGGTGACGGCCATCGCGACGCACGTATCGCCGTGAATCGCGTGAGTGATGAAATTCTTCGCACCGTTGACGACCCAGCCGCCATTTTGCCGCACGGCGGTCGTGCGCGTGCCCGAAGCATCCGAGCCTGCGCCCGGCTCAGTCAAGCCCCACGCGCCGAGACGTTCTCCACGCGCCAAGGGAACGAGATACTTCTGCTTCTGCTCCTCCGTCCCGTACATGTAGATGTGATTCGAGCAGAGCGAATTGTGAGCCGCTACCGAGATACCGACCGAGCCGTCAACGCGCGACAACTCTTCGATGATCGTCGCGTATTCGACATAGCCCATCCCCGCCCCGCCATACTCTTCAGGAAAGATGACGCCCGTCAGACCCAATTCGGCAATCTTCGGCCACAACTCAATCGGGAAATGCTGCGACTCGTCCCACTCCATGACATGCGGCGCAATCTCTGCTTCCGCAAACTCGCGCACGCTCCATTTGACCTGCTGCTGCTCTTCATTCAACTCAAATTCCATAACCACACCTTGTCCCAGCTAAAAAATTAAACTGTTCCAACCTTATCCCCCAAACCTTACTCGACATTAACGAAGGTAATATTGCCCTTCATGTCAGCAACGGCTGAACCCCTTTTGTCTCCGCTTTTGAGCATGATTGTCCATTTCGGCGTCGCGTTTGCTTCCATGCTAACCATTGGATAAGACAGGTGCATGCTCTCTATCTCCGCGCCCGCGATATTGATTCGCTCTTTCGCCGTTTTCGCCATGTTGGGTATTGCTGCGAGGTCTACGTCCGCCAGATTAAAGAGATTATCCTCGACCTTACCGCCGCCAAGCAGCGTGACGGGTCGCGGGTCTGTTACCGCACCCTCACGATACTCATACCTGATAGCCTTTTCAGGACTGTTCGGGTCTTGTACCGTGATTTCAGCGCGATCAGGATAAATCCTCAAAGACATCGGCTTGATGTCTCCGCCCGCCTTCTTTTTAACCATATTGATGGCATCCTGTGTGGTTGAGCCTTCGTACATATTCGATGAACCACGACCACCACAGGCAAGCAGCGCAACCAAGACCAGGCATAGAATAAAAGTTAAGGCTAAACGCTTCATTAGCTTAGTCTCCTATTCAGATTTATCGTATAGCGAAGCATCTTAATCAGCGCATGATTGTTCAACGTTTCATTGTAACCTAGCCACGCCGCGCGCCGTGAGTTCCCCCAGCCGCTTTCGACTTCGCGTGCGGTCTTCTTTTTCGTTTGTCTCCACTCATGAACCGCGCGACCTCGGCGGGAGAGAGCAAGCGCCATTGCTTCGGCGCGAGACGTTCATCCTTGAGAAACCCGATCTTCACGCGGCGCAGCTTTGTCACCGAATGGCCGATAGCATCGAACATTCGCCGGATCTGCTGATTGCGCCCTTCGTGCAAGATAACCTCAAACCATGAGTTCGTCTCGCTCTCTTCCACCTTCTTAATTTCGGCTGGCGCTGTGCGAACGCCGTCTTCCAGAGTGATGCCGCGCCTGAGGCGTCCGATTGCCTCTTCAGGCGGCACGCCCTTCACCTTCACCTCGTAAACTTTCGCCACGCGGTTGCGCGCCGACGTAATGAAGTTTGTAAAGTCGCCATCGTTGGTCAAAAACAGCAAGCCTTCGGTGTTGAAGTCGAGGCGCCCGACCGGATGCAGGCGGCCAAGCGTGTGCGGCACAAGCTCTGAGACGAGCGGGCGGCCTTCCGGGTCTGCGAGGCTGGTCAGGTAGCCGCGTGGTTTGTTGAGCAGGACGTAAATCTTCTCGCGCGATTCAAGCAGCGGATTAATCAGCCGACCGCGCACCTTGATGTGGTCGCGCGCGGGGTCGGCCTTCGTTCCCGGCTCGGTCACGAGTTTGCCGTTGACCGTCACCTCACCCGCCGCGATCATCTCTTCGGCATGGCGACGCGAGGCAATCCCGGCGGCGGCAATTAATTTTTGTAAGCGTTCTTCCATAAAAGTGATCAGTGGTCAGTGGTCGGTGGTCAGTTCACAATCAGCTTTTAACTGACCACCGACCACTGACCACTGCTTTACGTTCCACCAGCTAAATCTTCAAAATCTTCGATGCTCGGCAACTCGGATAAATCTTTCAAACCGAACTGAAGAAGAAATTCTTTCGACGTTCCATACATCATCGGTCGCCCGATGGTCTCCTTGCGGCCACAGGCTTTAATAAGGCGTTTGTCGAGCAGCGTCTTGATGGCCGAAGGCGATTGCACGCCGCGTAT
This sequence comes from uncultured Acidobacteriota bacterium, assembly GCA_963791265.1. GTDB lineage: Bacteria > Acidobacteriota > Blastocatellia > Pyrinomonadales > Pyrinomonadaceae > QHXM01. The sequence continues at coordinate 301,805 of CAWBSB010000014.1, read as the reverse complement.
CTCTAAAATTTCCGGCACGGTGATCGGCTGTTTGTAGGCGATGACGGCAAGCGTTTCCAGAGAGGCGAGCGAGAGCTTGGCCGAGGGGCGCGATCTGAGGAAAGCTCGGACGTGCTCGTGATGTTCGGGGCGCGTGGCGAATTGCCAGCCTCCGGCGACTTCGCGCAAGTGCAGCCCGCCGTTGCGCGCATTAAACTCTTTGGAAAGCTCTTCCAAAGCCATCTCAATCCAGCCGCGATCTTCCTTGAGCACATCGGCGAGCACTTTCGTACTCAACGGCTCTTCGGAGACGAAGATTAGCGATTCGACGATTGCCATCATCTCGGCCATGCTGCGAACATTGTGCGGCACGTCCATCTCCATGGCAGAAGCTGACTCGTCTTCGCTCATCTCATCAACGGGGTGCAGCGCGGCCAGATCCAAAGCATCCTCAGCATCTGCGTCGTGAATGACAATCTCTTCATCGTCCACGTCCGCCTCAAGCAGAGATTCCAGTCCATGTGCCCAGGCGCTTCCCTCGGCCTCGGTTTGATGGCTCGCGTCTTCGGCAGTTTCTTCTACCGGGTCGTTTTTGATTTCTTCGCTCATATCTATAAAGGTTAAAAAGCGCCAGCGCGCGCGATGATGTCGCCGAAAGTCTCGCGTTGAACCAGCAAGATTTCGGTCGTGCGAACGAGTTCGAGCACGGAGAGAAACGCCAGCACCAGTTCGCGGCGCGAGTTTGCGCGCTCGAAAAATTTACGCAGATTCAACTCGCCCGAAGAGAGAACCATGTTACGCAGGCGTTCGAGCATCTCCGTCATCGTTATCTCTTCCCGCTCGATCTCCATTAGGACTTCTTCTTTGTGGCGGGCGAGAATCTGCTGAAAGACCTTCAGCATATCGAACAGGCCGACGGCTACCTCCGGGTTCTGCTTATCCGTCTCAAGCTCGCCGCGCGTGAAGACTGCCTGCTCCACGGTCGCGCGCGACCAGAGCATCTGCGCCGCGGCCTTGTACTTCTGATGCTCAAGCAGTTGATTGATGAGCTCTGCTCGCAGGTCGAGAGCTTCTTCGTCCGCCGCATCCGCGAGCGGGTCGCGCGGCAGGAGCATGCGAGACTTAATCTCGATGAGCGTTGCCGCCATCACTAAAAAATCGCCAGCGACGGCGATGTCCAGTTCTTTCATCAACTGAAGGTAGCGCAGATACTCGTCCGTGATCCGCGCCACCGGAATGTCGTAGATGTCTACCTGCTCCTGCCGAACAAGATAGAGCAGGAGGTCGAGCGGCCCTGAGAATTCGCCCATGATGAGCTTCAATTCGTCGCCGTCTCTCCCGGTGACAATTTCCGGGAGCGAGCCGGTAACGCTGATCGTCGTCGTCGTTTCGTCCATCGTCCCTCCCTCGTAGTAGGACAGGCATTCCTGCCCGTCGTAGGACAGACATTCCTGTCTGTCATTGAGCGCGCAAGCGCGAATACTTCTTAGCTAATATCAAGAGCGTGCTTTCGCACGCTTAGACAGACAGGAATGTCTGTCCTACGACGATGACCAGTGAAGACCGACGCGCGTTTTCACTTCTGTAATCGTCGGCCTCGCGATAAGGCTGGCGCGCTCGCGGCCTAATTCGAGAATGCGATCAAGCTCTTCATCCGAGATATTGCGGACGCGCTCCTGAAAAGGCTGTAGAAATTCTACCACTACGTCCGCCAGCTCACCTTTCAATTGCGCGTAGCCTTTACCTGCGAAATGCGCTTCTATTTCCGGTGGCGTCTGCCGTGTCAGGAGTTGATAAATCGTCAGCAGGTTCTGTAGCGCAGGTCGGGTCTTGTCAAAACGTATGTCCGTGCCTGAATCCGTGACGGCGCGCTTGAACTTGCGACTGATGATGTCCGCATCGTCCATAAGGGCGATGCTCCCGTTCGGGTTCTCGTCTGACTTAGCCATCTTCTTCGTCGGGTCGCTCAGAGACATGATGCGCGCACCGACTTTCGGGATGAAAGGCTCTGGAACATGGAAGGTCTCGCCGAAATCACGGTTGAAGCGCATCGCCAGATCGCGTGTCAGTTCAAGATGCTGCTTTTGATCTTCGCCGACGGGCACAAGGTCTGTCTGGTAGAGCAGAATGTCGGCAGCCATCAGGACAGGATAATCGAAGAATCCGACGCCTTTGTTCTCGCGCTCCTGGCGTCCCTTCTCTTTGAACTGCGTCATGCGTTCAAGCTCGCCGATGCGCGTCATGCAGTTCAGCACCCATGCCAGTTCCGCATGTTCCGGCACATCCGATTGGATGAAGATGGTCGAGACCTGCGGGTCAATGCCCGCTGCCAGGTAGAGGCGAGCAACTTCTCTTGTTTTCTTCGCCAGTTCCTGCGGGTCTTGAGGGAAGGTGATGGCGTGCAAATTGACGACGCAGAAGAAACTCTCGTATTCGTGCTGCAACTCGACCCAGTTTCTGAGCGCGCCGAGATAATTGCCGAGATGAAAGCCGCCGGTCGGCTGTGCGCCGCTGAAGATTCGTTTCATCAAATTGAAAATTTCCCCAAAAAGACCAGGTTGAACGCTATCGGCATTACGAAGCTGAAGATGCCGGTGAGAACATGTGTGAACACCGCTATAAAGAGCAGGATCATTCCGTATTGCTCCAGCGCCTCTATGGATGACTCGAAACTCGAAGGAAGGACGCTGCTCAAAACCTTACTACCATCGAGCGGCGGAATCGGCAATAAGTTGAAGATAGCCAATCCCACATTCATCGTAAAGAAACCGGAGAGCAAGGTGACGGCTCCCTGAGCAAGCACGTCCTCGGTATGAGCGGGCGTGATGGGCATCCACGAATTAAGATCAAAGTTAAAGGTAATCACGCCCGTCTCGAACAAGACACGAATCGTAATTCCGGCGACGATGGCGATCAGCAGATTGCTCAAGATTCCCGCTATCGAGACCCAGAAATTAGCTACACGCTTGTTGCGCCACCTGAGCGGATTAACGGGCGTCGGACGCGCCCAACCAAGCAGCGTCAAACCCGTAAAAAATGATAGTCCGGGAAAGAGGAGCGTCCCAACCGGGTCAACGTGCGTGAGGGGATTCAGCGAGATACGCCCCTGCGAGCGGGCAAGGTCATCCCCGAACCGGCTGGACATCCAGGCGTGCGCGGCTTCGTGCAAAGAAAGAGAGAACACGAGCGCCACCATGAAGAGAATAAACTGACCTATATCTTGATTACCCATAGCCACACCAAAGCAGGGGAAATAAACGCCCTCAAAAGCGACCCATCACACTAACATGCAGCCGAAGAGGAGTCAAAATGGACGATAGACCATAGACGATGGACGATGGAAAGCTCAGTTTTTATCGTCCATCGTCTATGGTCTATCGTCTATCGTCAGTCATTACAGCAGCGTTCCGTAAATTCCAAGCGGCAGGCTATAAACGGCCTCATTGGTGGCGACGACCATATCGCCTGCGGAACTGAAAGCGACGCCGACGACGTTCATTCCGGTGACGAACAACTCGGCGTCGTGCCCGTCCGGCGTGATACGGACGATGCCGCGCCGACCGTGCAAAGAGGCTGCGACGTAGAGGAAGCCTTCGCGGTCGAAAGCGAGCCCGTGCGGGCGGCCTAAGCCCTTGTAAAAAACGCTCGCCTCGCCACTCTGGTCAACCCGCATCACCGATTCAAAACTCGAAACGGTCGGCCCGGTCACGTACAGCGCATCGTCCAGCCCGAACGCCAGATGATAGGCCGAGACAGACTGTTCAAGCTGCGCCCAGGGCTTCTCTTCCCCGATGCCATTGACTTGATAGATCGTGCCTGTGCGGTCGCCCACGTACATCCTGCCTTCGCGGTCAAACGCGAGGCCGGTTGCGACACCCAGATTCTGAGCAAAGGCGACCGCTTCCTTGAAAGGCGTGATGCGATAAACTGTGCCGTCCATTCGGCTGGTGACAAACATCTGCCCGGATTTATCGAAGGCCATGCCGGTCGGATTAGCTATGTCGCCTGAGAAATCGGACAACGCTCCACCCGTATCAATGCGAAAGATTGTGACGGGAAATTCCTGCCCGCGCGAGCCTGAGCGTGTGACATAAAGCGAGCCATCGTCAGGATCGAAAGCCGGGTTGGCGACGAAGTGCAGGTCTTCCGCGAGCTTGGAGGCGACTGTAAACTTCGCCGGAGCAGTGCGTCGCTCTTCACACTCAAGCGCGACAAACACTTCTCCGCCCCCTTCTATTTCGGGGACGATGGCGAGCGTGCGCCGCGACGAAGCCCCGACCGTGTGCCCGCGCGAGCCGTCAAACGACGCAGCGCAATCCCTCACGGGGCTGGCATCGAAATCCGCGCATTCGATGATGACCTCGCCTCCGGGAATTCCCCTCAACGGATTGACCCGCACGATCCGCCCCGTTTCGCTCATTTAGGCTGCACTCTCCATTAACACTGAATTTACGAATCAATCATACGACGGGCGCGCAAGGAGTGTCTAATTCCGGTTATAGGTTGCATTGGAAATTGAGGGACAGCTAGATGGCAATTCACCACAGAGGCACAGAGGACACGGAGGAAGCACGGAGATTTGAGATTTCAAATTCCTAATTTGAGATTGCCTAACTCTCTGTGCCCCCTCTGTGTGCTCTGCGTCTCTGTGGTGAATCTCAATCTGATTCCCACTCAACTTCCGAATTAACCCACTACCCTAATTCCGGCCTGAAGGAATTTTATCTTTACAATGCTAACAACAGGCGTTTCGCTGCTTGCAGTTTCGCCCTCTATGCTATAATCCGTCCCGGTCAAGCTAAGATCGCCACGCTCCCGTTAAAAGCGGGTCACTTTTGTGCCCGCGCACGACTTATGCTTGCTCCAATCATCGTATGCTCAAGCGACCAAGCGAACTTACTTCGCCGAGCAACATCACAAGATTCTACCCAGCGTCCGACAACAACCACCGCTCGCTTCACTCGTCCTGTAACTTAACATCAGACGATAAACGATTGACGATAGACCATAGACGAATAAGTAGTAGTGCGTTTTTTGTTCGCCCATCAGCAATCGTCCGTCAGCAATCGTCTGTTTTCGCAGGAGGCGAAAACCATTAGCAACATTCACGGGAACACACAGGGATTAAAACCGAATCAATTACGCCGCATCGAAAAGCTCTACTCGCGGCGGATTGCGCCGCACCAGATCGTGACGCCTGAGTTTGCCAGACAGATGACCGAGCTTTCATTTGAAACGCGAAGGCAGATTGGTGCGTTGATTGACCGCAAAGGTTACGTCGAATATGTCATCGTCGGCGATGCGCGCCGAATCGAGTTGCCGGATTTGAAGCGCACGCGCGTCGCGGCTGACCGTTTTCGCGGCCTGCGCTGCGTTCACACGCACCTGCGCGGCGAGGAACTGACACAGGACGATTTGACTGACCTCGCGCTGCTCAGACTCGATTTGATGGTCTCGCTCGACGTGGATGAGCGCACGGGTCTGCCCGGCATGGTACGCACGGCGCATCTTTTGCCTACCACCGCCGCCGCTCTGGACGCGAACGGCAGCAGCGCACGACCCTACGCTTTTCTGGAACCGCAGATTCCCTCGCAACTCGACGTGGATTTTCTCGCGCTCATCAACTCACTCGAAGAAGAGATGGCGCGCAATCGTCGCGTCGCCCGGCGCGCAGAGGCACGCGACCGGACTATCCTGGTTGGCGTCACGACCGGCTCAATGTACGAAGCCGAAGAATCTATGGCGGAATTGCAGGAACTGGCGACCTCTGCAGGCGTCGTCGTGCTCGACAGCATCATCCAGCGCCGTTCGGGGATTGACCCGCGCACGGTACTTGGAAAGGGCAAGCTCGAAGAGATTCTGGTTCGTTCGCTTCAGTTGGGCGCTGACCTGATAGTTTTTGACCGCGAGCTACAACCTGCCCAGGTGCGTTCCCTTTCCGAAGCGACCGACCTCAAAGTGATTGACCGCTCGCAACTCATCCTCGACATCTTCGCCCAGCGCGCGCAATCTCGCGAAGGCAAGATTCAGGTAGAGCTGGCGCAAATGAAATACTTGTTGCCGCGCCTGATAGCCGGACAGGATTCCGCCTTTTCGCGGCTCGCGGGCGGCATCGGCGGACGTGGCCCCGGCGAAACGAAACTTGAAACCGACCGTCGTCGCGTGCGCGATAGAATCAATCGCCTCGAAAAAGAGATAGACAGTCTCTCCCAGCGCAGGCAGGAGCGACGCAAGGTGAGAAGCAAACGCGAGTTTCCGGTCATCTCGATTGTCGGCTACACCAACGCGGGCAAGTCCACGCTTTTGAACACGCTCACTTCGAGCCACGTTCATGCGGAGCAGCGAATGTTCGCCACGCTCGACCCGACCTCGCGCCGCTTGCGTCTGCCGCGTGAACAGGAAGTCATCATCAACGACACGGTCGGATTCATACGCGACCTACCGCCCGATTTGCTCGCCGCCTTTCGCGCCACGCTCGAAGAGATTAGCGATAGCGATCTACTGATACACCTCGTTGACGCGGTTAATCCGCGCTGGCAGCAGCAACTCGAATCTGTCGAAAGAATCCTCGGCCAACTTGAGTTCACGCAGATTCCGCGTCTCACCGTCTTCAATAAAGCGGACCTCGTTGACCGTGAAGCGCTGGAAGCTATCTTGCGCCAGGCATCGCAGAGCGGCGAGCGCGACGTGACCGCCGTCTCCGCGACCGAGCCGCAGACGTTGCGCCCGATGCTTGAGCGCGCGAGCGCAATCCTGGCGCGGAATCTGACTGGGAAGCCGGACGAACCCGCTCAATCACAGGAAGAGATCGAATACGCCGCGCAAACCTGATATGAGCAACCGCCGCCGACAACCTTTCGTTTCCCCTCTGGACAAGGCGCGCAGTGCCATGCAGGGATTCATTCTGCGTCCCTACAAGTTTTTCCGCCCGACCACGCGTTTCTTCATCGTCTACGGTTTTTTCGTCGTCGTCACCACCCTACTTCTCATTAACGCTCATTCGCGTGGGTTAATCGAAAGCTATGCGGAAGGCGACGTTGTTCGCCGAACCGTCATTGCGCCCGCAGACATCAGCGTGAGGGATTGGATGGAGACGGAGAAGCGGCGAACTGCTATTAAAGAGGCCGCGCGACCAGTTTTCACTTTCGATTCGACGCGAACTGAGAATGCCGTGCAGGGCTTTCGCGCAGCCTGGGAGAATTTGCAAAAGCAGGTCGCGTCGCAAGGCAACAGCAACGCCAGAAAAGAATTGAAGTGGATGGGCGAGGGCAACAGCGCAATCATCTCCGCGCTCATTGCCCATCGTTTCGATCCAAGCGAACTGGAACGTGTGACGCGCATCCTGCGCGAAGTCCTGCATGGGACGAATGACGATTACATCTACGACGACGGCGATGCGAAATATCTTAAGCAGGACATCGTGCTCGTGGATAAGAGGAATCCGGGCGCGCAGTCCGACCTGACCATGCCGCAGAGCCGTATGACCTCGCTTTCCGAGGCGCAAAGGAACCTGCGTACACGTATCTCGCAGCTCAGCACCTGGACAAGCGACGAACAGGCGGCGCTCCTTTCGGCGCTATTGCCGCTCGTCAAGCCCAGCGTCTCTTACGACCCGGCAGCGACAGACGCAACGCGCGATGAAGCGGCAAGGCGTGTTGAGACCGCCTACATTCTGCTCAAGCGCAATCAGGTCATCGCGCGCGAAGGCGACACCGTCACCCAACCTGTACTTGCTCAACTGGCTGCGGTGCGCGAATACGCGCGCGAGGGACGCCGTTGGTGGAATCAGCTTTTCGGGCTTCTTTTCATCGTCGCCGCGCTCTACTGGCTCGCCTGGAAATTCATCGAGCATAGAAGCACCGCCGTCACTCTCTCGCTTCCGACCAGAAAAGCCTTTGCGCTTGTCGGCTCGGCGGTCATCATGCAGACACTTCTTGCCCGCGTCGGTTTCACGCTCACCGAAAGCATCGTCACGCGAGGCATGAGCGCACCGCTGAATGACCCAATCATCTGGAACTTCGCCGTTCCGTTCGCGTCGGCTGCGCTGCTCGTGGCCTTGCTCGTTGACACGCAACTCGGATTGATAACGGCGCTGATGGCCGCGCTCTTTGCTGGGCTGCTCGCACCGACCGGCGTGCTCATCTCCATCTACGCGGTCATTTCGTCTACAGCAGCAATTTATGGCATCGGGCGCTACCGCGAGCGCCAATCCGTCACAGTCGCGGGACTCCTGATTAGTTTGGTCAATGCGCTCACCGCCGTCGCGATTATCGCTTACGCACAACAACCTCTGACGCTCAAGACCATTCTCTTCACGATGGCCTGCGGCATCCTCGGCGGACTCTTAACGACGATCTTCACGGCGGGCGGCTTACCCATCAACGAATCGTTCTTCGGCATCCTGACTGACGTTAAATTGCTGGAACTCTCGAACGCCGATTTGCCCGTGCTCGGACAATTAGCCCTGCGTGCTCCCGGCACAAACCAACACTCGCACGCCGTCGGGCAATTGGCCGAAGACGCTTGCCGCGCTGTCGGGGCTAATCCTTTGCTCGCACGCATCGGCGCGCTCTATCACGACATCGGCAAGACCGCCGCGCCCGATATGTTCGTCGAGAATCAACAGGGAGGCCACAACCCGCACGACCGCCTGAAGCCCACGCAGAGCGCACGCATCATCACAAGCCACGTCACCTACGGCCTGAAATTGGCCAAAGAGATCGGCTTGCCCAAGCAGATTTCCGACTTCATCCCGCAGCATCACGGCACGCGCACGCTCCACTTCTTCCTCCGTAAAGCGCAGGCGCAGGCCGTAGAGGGCGAAGAGGTCAACGAGGCAGAGTTTCGTTATCCGGGGCCGAAGCCGCAATTCAAAGAGTCCGCCATCATGATGATTGCCGATTCCTGCGAAGCCGCCGCGCGCTCGCTCTCGCACCCGAACCCGGAGAACATCAGCGCCATCGTCACCAAGATAGTTGACGCCATCGTCAGCGACGGCCAACTGGACGAATGCAACCTCTCCCTGAAAGAACTGACCACCATCCGCGAAGCCATCATCACCTCGCTGACAGCCATCTACCACGCGCGCATAGATTACCCCGGCTTCAACCCGCCCGAACTGACCAGCGGCCTAAGACAACTCCCCAATCCTCTCTTCGACACGGAAGAACGCGGCGTGAGCTACAACAAGACTTCAGAGATTCCGATTAACAAGGCGGGCGAGGTCGAAGACGAAGCGATTCCGCGGGGGACGGCGAAGCGTTAAGGAAGCAAGGTGACGGATGATATTAAGGCTTTAACTTAATTACTAAGCCTCCTCCCTGATAATCAATATGCGCTGTGAAATCAACGCGGTCACTGATGTCCTCTTTCAAGAACTGCTGAATTGCGACCTGCACCCCGTCCTCCCCATCCGCATCATCAACGAAAATAAAGCGAGGGTCAGCCGTGAGAGCTAATTTCAAATCCGCGTACTCGTTCTCGAAATCGTGACCGGCATCAACGACGACAAAATCGCTTTTGTAAGGCAGCCGCTCTAAATTTCTCAGGTCAACCTGGATTAGCTCATAATCCTTGAAGCCGCGCGAGGCGAATAACTTCGTCGCAACCTCGCGCGGGTCCCAGATTGTTTGTTGCACCTGATTAAAATCTACGCCAAAGCTATCAAAGCCCACGTAGGCAGCGGTTGGCGTCGCGCTCAGGTAAGCATCGGCGCTCGACCCGGCAGACGTTCCCATCTCAAGAATCTTTTTAGGAGAAATCGTTTTCGACACAGCGTAGAAACAACGATACTTGTGCATGAAGACTTCCCTGCGCTCAAGATAATAATTCTGGTCGTATTGAGTGAACACGCTGTAAAGAGGATGTGGCTCCCAGCGACAGCTTTGCAGATTGCGCTCAAAGTTCCGGCTAAACTCCTGCGATTTGCGAGAGGACGGGTCAAACGAATTGTTGATCTTCTGCCAGAAAGTTCTCGCCATCGAAACCATTAGAGTACTCCATACAAAATCTGTAGTAGACCTGACCTATAGACTATGCTCGAAGACTGACCTCCGTCAAAACTGGTCGCGCAGCTTATGGTAAGTAGTCGTGAGGTCTTCCGGGTGGACGCGGGTTTCGCCGACGGTGGTCATGAAGTTTGTGTCGCCAATCCAGCGCGGCAGGATGTGCATGTGGAAATGGTCTGCGACTCCGGCTCCGGCGGCGCGTCCCAGGTTCATGCCGATGTTGAAGCCGTCAGGGTGATAGATTTCACGCATCGCTGCCTGGCAGCGTTTCGTTAAATCCATCATCTCGTCTGTGGTTTCTTTCGGTGCGGCTGCGAGTTCAGCGATGTGCGCGTAGGGCACGATCATCGTGTGGCCGCTGATGTAAGGGTAGATATTGAGGACGATGAAATTGTGTGTGGCGCGACGGACGATGAACTTGCTCTCGTCATCGCCGTCACTCTCCAGCATCGAGCAGAAGACACAAGCGGGTGGAGTTTGAGTCTTCTCACCGCTTGATCCCGACTTGATATAGTCGTAACGCCAGGGACTCCAAAGCCTGTCCATGACTGCTCACCTCACAAAGGGGCGGCGTCGCCGGAAAATTTAGAGAGTTGGAGCCGTGCTGTCATCACTGGTGCCGCCCGTAGACGGCTCGGATGGCTGCGGCGCAGAGGATGGGGCGGCGCTCTCTTCGTTGATTAGCTCTTTGAGTTCCTTGCCCGGCTTAAAGTATGGAACGCGCTTGGCAGGAATGTTGACGGGGTCGCCGGTTTTGGGATTGCGCCCGCGCCGCGCGCCACGCTCGCGCACGCGGAAACTGCCGAAGCCGCGCAACTCTATCTTCTCGCCATGATTCAGCGTCTCGATAATGCTCTCGAAAACGATCTCGACGAGCCGTTCGGCATCCTTTTTGGTGAGTTCTGCCGCCCGCGCGACATCTTCAACCAGTTCCGCTTTAGTCATGCTATCACCTCGCTGCTTCAGAACAAGGCCACCGGGGGCCGCACGGCCTCGAAAGGCCAAAGGGTTTGTTGTAATCCGACTCAAAAGTGAGGGTGATGAGTGAGCGTACAGTAACAGAAAAGGGCGGCCTCCCGCAAGACACAAACTTTGCGCGGCCAACATTTAAGGAAGGCAGGAGTCAGAAGACAAAAGTCAGGAGACAGAATGAAAGACGCGCTTTTCTTCTGTCTCCTGACCTCTCTATTCTGACTCCTGCCTTTTATTCCTTCTCGCCGTCTTCTTCCTTCGGCTCCGCTGATGATTCTGATGATGATTCTGCTGCTGGCTCTGCCGATGGTTCTGCTGGTGTTGGCTCTTCTGCGGCGGGCTCTTCTGCTACCGGCTCTTCTGCTGTCGGCTCTACCGGAGCGCTCGCAGCCGGGCTAAAGAAGTCAGCCAGCTCGCTCAGCGAGGCCATGCCGCCTTTGACTTCCGTCGAATAGGTCTTGGTGTCCGCGACGTGCTCATCTGCCGTGACGGCGCGAGCCGAGAGACCGATCTTCTTGTTCTCAGGGTCAATCCTCAAAATTCTGAAGTCCATCTCCTGACCGAGTTGGACGACATCTTCAGGCTTCTCCACCCGATCTTCCGACAGTTCCGAGATGTGGCACAAGCCTTCGAGGTTATCGCCGAGTTCGACGAACGCGCCGAAGTTAGCAAAGCGCGCGATCTTGCCCTTCACCACGTCGCCCGGATGGTGCTCCGAGACGAAACGCTCCCAGGCGTTCGGCTCAAGGTCTTTGATCGAGAGCGAGAGGCGACGATTCTCAGTATCAATACTGGTAATCACCGCTTCGATCTCCTGCCCCTTCTTCAAGACTTCGCCGGGATGCTTGATGCGCTTAGCCCAGGAGATGTCAGAGACGTGGACGAGACCGTCAACGCCGTCTTCGACTTCGATGAACGCGCCGAAGTCCGTCAGGTTACGAACGCGTCCAGAAACGCGCGAGCCGATCTGGTAACGCTCTTTCAATGTCTGCCAGGGATTGGCCTGCACCTGCTTCATGCCGAGGCTGATGCGCCGCGCCTTCGGGTCAACGCTCAAGACTTCGACATCAACATCGTCGCCCGGATTGACGAGCTTCGAAGGATGCTTGACGCGCTTTGACCAACTCATCTCGGAGACGTGAACCAAGCCTTCGACGCCCGCTTCCAATTCGATGAATGCGCCGTAATCGGCGACTGACGCCACCTTGCCCTGAAGGCGCTTGCCAATCGGGTAGCGTTCGTCAATGCTGCTCCACGGGTCAGGCAACAATTGCTTGTAGCCCAGAGAGACGCGCTCGCGGTCGCGGTCAAACTTCAAGACCTTGACCTGAACTGAGTCGCCAACCTTGAAAAGCTCCGCAGGATTTTGCAGCCGCCCCCAAGACATATCCGTGACGTGCAGCAATCCGTCAATGCCGCCGAGGTCAACGAACGCGCCGTAGTCGGTCAGGTTCTTAATCTGACCCTCGACGATGATGTCTTCCTCAATCCCGTCGAGCGTCTGCCCCTTCTTGCCAGCGTTCTGTTCTTCGATGACAGCCTTGCGCGAAAGCACAACGTTCGAGCGTTTGCGGTTGAGCTTGATAACCTTGGCTTCGATTATCTGGTTACGCAAACTGTCTAGGTTGCGGACAGGACGCGTGTCAACCTGTGAGCCGGGCAGGAAAGCAGGGATGCCGTCAATGTCTACGCGCAGGCCGCCCTTGATGCGTTCCGTGATGCGTCCCTTGATGGGCGTGCCCTCGTTATAAGCCTTCTCAAGCTCGTCCCAGGCTTTCATTCGCACGGCGTCGGCGCGAGACAGGACAGGGTAGCCCTCGCTCGTCTCCATGCTCTTGACGAGCACGTCAACTTCATCGCCGGGCTTGACCGTCAGCTCGCCGTTTTCCGTGAACTCGGCCTGATTGACGATGCCTTCGGACTTGTAGCCGAAATCAATCACGACGCCGCGTTCTGTGATGCCGACGACCGTGCCGCGCACGACTTCGCCTTCCTGAAAGCCCGCCTGCTCCTGCTCGAACTGGTCGAGCATCGCGCCGAAATCGGAACGCGACCCTTCTTCTTCATCGTCATCGTCAACAGCCGTATTGGAAGTTGGAGCGGGCGGAGCAGAAGTTGGTGTGGGCGCTGGCGCGGCTTGCGCGCCGGTGGCCTGCTGGTTTGTCGTTTGCGGCGTCGAGGTGTTCTCGCCGGGTGATGGTTGTGTGTCTAGCACCTCGCCGTTATCCGGCTTGGTTTCTTCAATGGACATGCGGATTCTTACTCAGACTCCTCCTAGAAATTCAAGCGCCTTGAAAGAGCTTATAGCGCCATCCCCGATCCTCACTCCATTCTGGCCCTGCGCGGGTGATAAAACATTCGCAGCCAGCATGAACGAGGGGCTTGCCTTCTAAATACTCCGGTGATTGAAAGTCAGATTAGCGAATTGAAGGTGAGAGGAATGCGAGCCGTTGAGAATTTGGAAAAGGAGTTAGCTAATAATTGTTTCGATTTCCGTCGTGCCCGTCGTCACCCTTCTGCTCCGACTTGTATCACCAGCCGCCTAACCGGGTAGACTGGCAATTTACACGCCGAATTGACAGCATGTCAAGGCCAAAGGAAACAGGCATTCACAATAACAGTGGGTTCCGAAGATTACGAACCCTTGATATCGCTTACGTAGATTCACAAGAATTTATGCTTCGGCAAAACTTAATACACGTTCCAGTGCGCCACTTTTGCGCCAGCGAGTTCAATCTCAAGATGCGTTGCCGCCGGATCATCAAGAAAACCTTCAATAATGTTGCCCCTAATAATGGCACGCGTTTCATCAATCTTACTCAGGCTGAATTCAATCACAATAAGCTTTGCGCCTTCAACGTGCCGCTTATTGTATTCGCGGAAAAATGCTTTAGTCTCAACATCAGGTTTCAGCCAGTTAACGACTTCTAAGGCTTCGAGGCGTGCCGAGTAAGAAGAAACCTGCGCCCAATTTTTAAGCCCGCCAACTTTGTTCAAGCTTGCCAAAGCAACAGCAAAGCGTGGATGCACTTGTCCAATTTCCAAAATGGCTTCATCAGCGACCTTGAAGCCAGGCAAGCTGGCAGTTCTCCTGTTGTCGCAATTCGTTCCGCGCCCGCACGGAGTATTAAGCACGCAATCTTCGCACCTAACAGGTGAGCATTCGCAACCACCCATCTTGCCAGGGGCGCAAGTAAAACAGCTTCCGACAGGCTTACAAAAAACACATTGCGCTACAGCCTTTGGGGCATAAGCGGTGAAGGCCATCAGAATACAAGATAGAAGGATTAATATTTTAATTGTTCTTTTCACAGCGTGACCTCCATAAGCTGAGGTGGATGTTGATAGCCGCAGGTGTGAGACAGACCAAAGGATATCAACCGTCACATGTGCTGTCAAGACCCTTAAAAACACACTAAGAGCGTCTAACAAAACCGCGATAATAGTAGAGGCAGGGCTTATCCCTGCCTCTACAAAATTCTCGCCCACTATCAGTTTTGTTAGACGCTCTTAATTTGGCGGTATCCTTACCATGCCACGTCGCACCGCCCGGCATCCCTACTAATTCTTGACGCTTACTGAGTCGGACTGAAGGAGACGCTCGCCCCACGCTCGGCTACATAAATTCCCGCCGAATGCGAGCCGACGAAGAGCCTGTTGGAGTTGCTCGCATCGAAGGCCAAAGCCCAGATGCGCTGGCTCGGCAGTCGAGCGTCGCGCGGGTCAATCCGCATCCAGGTTAGCCCGGCATCAGTTGAACGATAAACGCCGCCACTGTTGATAGTCGTGCTGCCTCCGCCCTGATTCTGGAAGGCGTTGCCAACGAAAATCTCGTTGCCGTTCTGCGGGTTGATAAGAATGCTGGCGTAGTCGCCGTAGGGTAGATTCCCGCCACGACGTATCCAGCGCTCGCCGCCATCGTGCGAATAATAGAGCGTCTGCTTGGTGCCAACATAAATATAAGCGGAGCGCTGTTTGTCCTGCTCGATGGTGCTGATGGGCGCGGTGTCCGGGATGCCCGGAACCTGACGCCACGTTGCGCCTGCATCGCGCGAGACGAGCACGCCTGAATTGGCCGTGCCAACCCAGAGGGTGCTCTGGTTTTGCATGGTCGTTGAAAGACAGGTCGTGCGCGCATCCAGCCCTGAGCCGTAGGAGAGTTTTTCCCAGCCCTGCGTCGGATCAAAAGTGCGATAAAGCCCGGCGTTGGTCGCAGCCAGAATGCCCATCCGCCCGCTCTCGTCCCAGGTGTGCGCGAGCGCGTTGACTACGTCAGTCAGGAAAACGGTTGAGGTCGGCAGTTTCCCGGCAGGAGTCGAAGTCTGCACTCCGCCGCCAAGACCAAGCGCCGTCAGAGTGGCATCGTCCAGCTTGCCGGAAATCGGAATCCCTCTATCCGCTTGAAACCCTCTAATGGCCGAGACCGTTCGCGTTCCCGCTGCGCCATCCGGCACACCGACATTGTAGCCTGCGGCGTTGAGAGCTTCCTGCGCGCGCTTAACCGTATCATCCGGGCGCTTACTGGAAGCAGCGGCGGCGCGTGTAGACGCCGCACTGCTTCGACGAGTCGTCTTCGGCTTCTTTCCAGTAGACGGCCCGGTCTTCGGTGCGCCGATGGGCGACCATGAAGCGCCCCTGTCGGTCGAGCGATAAACGCCATGATTCGTTCCGAGATAGATGATGTTGCCGTCACGCTGATCTTGCAGAATCGAATAGCTGATCAGAATGTTCGGCATGTTCCGCATCGAAGGCTGCCACGTCTGGCCGTTGTCGTTGCTGACGAAGAAGAAGCCGCCGCCGGTCGTCGTGTTGATGGTCGTGGCGTAGACGCGCCCCGGCTGCTCGCGGTCTGGAAGTATCGAATAAGCGAAGCGACCGCTATAGCCGCCGTTGGTCGGGGCAAAATTCTTGCCGCCATCGTGTGAAACCATTACGCCGTAGTTGTTCGTTCCGATGTAGATGGTTTGCGGGTTGCTCGGATGAACGGTGATGGAATTAATCTCAAGCTGCTTGGAGGTCGTTAGCATCCACGATTCGCCGCCGTTGGTCGAACGCCAGAAGCCTTCGGTCGTTCCGGCGAAGACCACACCGGAAAGCGAAGGATGCTGCAAGATGGCGCGCGTCCGGCGCGACTGCGAGGGGATGCCCTGCACCTTGCGCCAACTCGAACCCGCGTTCTTTGTTTCATAGATGCCGCTGCACGCTGAAGCGATAACGTGATCCGCATCGCGCGGGTCTATGTCAATCGCAAAGATGTCCGAATCGTCAATGATGCCGTTCTTGATGCTGAACCATGTCCGCCCGCCATCGGTCGTCTTGTAAGGCAAGTACCAGGTGCCCGCGTAGATGACGTCCGTGTTGCGCGGATCAACCACCAGCGATTCGACGTTGATCAGGCCGGGCGTGGACGAGGTCTCGAACTTCATCCATGTTTCGCCTGCATTCAATGAACGGTAAACGCCCCTGTTCGTTCCCGCCACAAGCATGTCAGGGTTCTTCGATGATTGCGTCAGAGAATGCAGGGCTTCCTCTTTCAGCTCCGGCGATTCACGCCACGTGCGGCCTCCGTCTGTGGATTTGAAAAACCCGCCCGGCTCTTTATGGCGATGGGTCGCCACATAGAGGACACGCGAATCACGCGGGTCAACGAGGATGTGATCCATGAAAAGTTTTGGACGGTTGAAGTTGTGCAGCAGTCGCCAGTTCTGGCCGCCGTCCATTGAAGTGTAAATCTGCCCGTCGAGCGTGCCGAAATAAAAACGTTGGGGGTCGCTGGGATCAACCACGAGCGAGCGCACATCGCCGCCCATAGGGCCTGTGATGCGCCAGTCCATAGCATACTGCGGGTCGGCCTCCGGCGGATTGCCACCCCCGCCTACAGCCTGAACGCTGGCGCTCTTAACGAACGCAGGAATTATCAGAGCAAGGAGAGTAAAGAACAAGAGAGAGCGTTTCATCAGTCGGGTCGTCATCATCAGTTTCATCTCTGCCTCAAGTTTGTGGTTTACCGAAAACCTTTCGGCCATTGTTTGTTTGCGATTATAGGTTATATAGCGATTGGCTGCCACCCATTGGCGCGGCCCGTGACCGCACAGTAGGATGCTCGACGCGTAAAGCGCAGTTGTATTGCAAAAGGGTCATCCAATTATTGCCAGACAAAAGCGAAGCGGGCGATGCTTCTCTTTAAGGGAGAAACATCGCCCGCGTCTTGGTTGAAGGTCGCGCCTCATCCTTAAGAGGAGACGCGAGCGTTTAATTATTCTTCGCCACTGCGACGTGCGCGACGACGACCACGGCGTGGACGCGGCTTGGCCTTGCATTCGGGGCATGGATCAACCGTCGCGCTATTGGATGGCGATGGTTCGGATGCGCCCGTCGGCCTGAGCCAGAGTTCCACGGTCAACTGTTCGCGGCAGCCACCGTTCACCACAGTGATGCGGCTCCGGTCTATACCACGATTGTTGACGAGGTAGTCAACAGCACGCGCCGAGCGCTGGTCTGCTTCACCGTCACACGAGCCGAAGATGACGTAGTAGCCCTGCGTACCCGGCTCTTGCTGCAACTGGATAGCGAAGTTGTCGAGACGCGCCTTCTCATCGTTGAAGCGAAGATCGGCGTACTCGTCAAACTTACGCGGCAGGATTACTCCCGGCGGAACGGAGAACGAGCAAGACCTTGTTCTCTCGCACGCTGGCGGCAATCCACCGAGCTCGACTGTCGCGGTAACGCTCTGGCCTTCCAGTCCGGTCGTGTCAATGGTGATCGAGGGCGTGCCCTGACCGCCAGAGATCGTTCCGGCTGAGACTGTCCAGTTATACGTCACGTTGAAGTTTCCACCACCGGAGACATTCACGCTCACCGTTGCCGGTGTGCCAGCCTGAACCTGATCGGTCGGGCAGCTAATCTCGATGGTCGGGCACGGCGGAACACAATCGCCGCACTCTGTCACCGTGACTGTGGTTGAAGAGAAGGCCACGCAGCCGCAGCCGTCATCAACTTCCACCGTCGAGGTGTAGGTACCCGGTTGAACGCCTGACAGATCCCAACTGACGTTTGCGCCATCGCCCGTGACGCGGCCACCTGTGGTCGTATACGTGTAAAGCAGCGTATCGCCATCAGGGTCGGTCGCATTGGCCGAAAGCTGAACCGTCGAGTTATCGGTGGTCGGGCATTGGCCGGACGTTGAGATCGTTCCCGGCGGGCATGGTCGAACAATCGTTCCGGAGGAAGCCGAAAGAGTCACGGTCGGCGGCTGGTTCGGTAAGAACTCGGGCGTGCGCGCGTTGCGACGACCGATCCAGAACTGGCCGATGAAACCGTTAGCATCATCAGATTCACGGAAACCGCGCGGGAAGCCACCAGTCGTCGCCGGAACAGTCGTCGCGGGCACAACCGTCAGCGGCTGCGGTCCTGCCGGATTCACGTTAGTGATCTGGAAGACCGTCGTGTTGGCATCATTACCTTCAAAGATTGAGCGATCCTGCTGATTGAGGTGCATGCGGTAAGCAAGACCGAAGCCCATCCAACGCCTCGGATAGAACTTGACACCGGCCAGCGCATCAACGGGGCTGTTCTCAAACGCATTCGGCGTGCGACCGCCGACATATTGTGTTGAGCGCAACTCCAGCACAGGCTGGATGTGCTTGTTGATCGGGAAGTCAAACGCAATACCTGCGAGAAACTCGTCCGGTCTGTCCAGCAGGGTGAACTCGCCCGACGGGAAAGAGCCCTTCGGGTTGCTGTTCAGGATGTAGCCGCCGTTGACCGAGACGTTAACCGAACGGCTCAGGCGCGCATCCAGGAAGAAGATCAAGCCGAAGTCGCCGATGTCGCCACCGGGACCAGAGCCTCTCTGCATCTGGTTGAAGCCGGAGAGATCATCCGCCTTATCTGGATAGAAACGATAGAACGGAATGATACCCACGCCGAGCGGATTATTCGGCCCTGTCCAGCGCCATTTCGCGCCAGCCACAAAGCTGGTGAAGCTCGACTCGCCCCAGAGCCGATTAATGAACGGCGCATCAGGCAGGTAAGTCGGAGCAATCGTAAAGGTCGCTGGCACGGTGATTGGGTTGGTCAGAAGCGTGATCGGTAGCGTGTTTGTCGCCAGGACGATGCCGGGCAAGATGCCGCCAACGACCGAACCGATGCCGGGGAAGTTATCCGCCGGACCGAAGTTGCCGCTGTTGGCCTGCGCGACCGGCGGACCCAACGTGGCGACAAAGCCACCGGGGACGCCCGTATTGCCATTGATCCCGCCCGCGTTCAGCCCGAAGGTTCCGGCTGAGCCACCGACATAAGGATACTGCACGAACGGCTGGTTGAAGCGCGGGCGGAAGACCGCCCCCTGAAACGTGCCCAGGCTGCTCTGTGTCGGAGCCAGGACGATGGCCGGGCCTGAGCCCAAGCCAGGAAACTTCAACTGGGAATTCGGCAGGTAAAAGCTTGATAAATTCTGTGGTGTATTGACCTTGATGCCGCGCCAGGCCGTGGTGTTGAAGAACAACTCCAGGTGGTCTGACAATCCGACGTTGAAGCTGAGCGGAACTTCGTTCAGATCAACGTCGCCGGGATCACGGTCAAAATTGCTATATGCAATTGAAAGGGTGAACTCTCCGCGACGAATCGTTTGTCCGTCATAAATGGTGAAGAGTCCGGTTGGCCCCGCTACGGGACCGCCAGTGCCGACGGCTGGAGAGAGATTACGTGGATCCGTCTCCGGCCTTAATGCTTGAGCTGATGCTACGGCAAACAGCATCAACATGGTGAGCGCAGCAAACAGCGCTCTTCTCGCGAGTCTCATCGCATTCCTCCTGCGAAATGAGTATAGAAAATTTCGGAAATGAGAGGCCGCAGCTTGCAAGGCCGTAGGGTTTGTGTGGATGTCTTTGTCATCTGACTGTTTCTCCTACAAGACATCACGCCTTCTCCCAACAAAAACCTGTGCGAGGCGCGGACGCTCCAAACTACAAGCGCGCAACGACAATTTAGAAAGAACTGCTACCGCCCTCGACCCGTGACGACTTGTAGTGGAGCGGAGCAGCGAGAGGAGCCGAGCAATCTTGTTGCTCGCTTTGGCGCTCAAAACTACCAATTTAGCGCCTCCCGACTGTTCTGAATTCAAGTTGTTAACTCTTAGACCACTGCTTATACGCAAACAGCGGTGTAGATGTCAACAGTTTATAGACTTAAACCAAGATGCGTGGCTTTGGTGCAAGTCGAAAGTTTCGACTCTGCCCCGCATAGTGATTTCCGCCAGACCATACTCTACATCGCGGCGGAAATCAAGACTTTTTCACGACTTAGCGGAAAAACGTCTATGTTTTTTCCGTCACGCATAAATGCCGCGCATCCGCGTATCATAGGCCACACGGTCAATTGCCAGCATGTAAGCTGCCGTTCTGGTGTCAACCGAATGGGAATCCGCGTACCGGCACAAATCATTGAAACTGGCGACCATCGTGTCGTGCAGCCGCTCGTTGACCACGTCTTCACGCCAGAAATAGCCCATTCTGTCCTGCACCCATTCAAAATAAGAGACGGTCACACCGCCAGCGTTCGCCAGAATATCCGGGATGACGAAGACGCCCTTTTTATGCAGGATTTCGTCGGCGGCGGCAGTTGTCGGCCCGTTTGCGCCTTCGGCCAGGATTTTACACTTAATTCGCTCAGCATTCTCCGAGGTAATCTGGTTCTCGGTCGCCGCAGGCACGAGCACGTCGCAATCAAGCTCAAGCAAAGCCTCGTTGCTGACAGACTCTACCCCCGGAAAATCTTCAAACGAGCGCGTTTGCTGAAGATGCTTGAGAGCTTCGTGGATGTCTATCCCGTTCGGATTGTATATGCCGCCGTGAACGTCCGAGATGGCAACCACCTTGTAGCCCGCCTCGTGCATCAGCCGCGCACCGATTCCGCCGACATTGCCTGAGCCTTGCACGACCACACGGGTCTGGGGCGGCGTCATCTTGAATCGCTTGATCGCTTCGTTGACGACGAAGAGAATCCCCCGCCCGGTCGCCTCGCGCCTGCCGCTTGAACCGCCGAGGTCAATCGGCTTGCCCGTGACGACAGCCGTGACGGTGTGGCGAGCGTGCATTGAGTAGGTGTCCATGATCCACGCCATCGTCTGTTCGTTGGTGTTCATGTCGGGCGCGGGCACGTCCTTCTCCGGGCCGATGAAATCTATCAACTCAGAGGCGTAGCGGCGCGTCATGCGCTCAAGCTCGCCCATGGACATCTGCGTCGGATCGCAGATAATTCCGCCTTTCGCGCCGCCGAACGGGACGTTGACGACCGCGCACTTCCACGTCATCCAGGCCGCGAGCGCACGGACTTCGTCCAGATTCACATCCGGTGAATAACGGATGCCGCCTTTGGCTGGGCCGCGCGCGAAGTTATGCTGCACGCGATAGCCTTCAAAGACCTGTATGCGCCCGGAGTCCATGCGGGTCGGGATATAGACCTTCAACTCGCGGTTCGGAACCCTCATCACCGCGTAGAGGTCCGGGTCGAGATTGAGCAGTTTCGCCGCGCGGTCAAAGCGCGACATCATGGACTCGAAAGGATTTTCCTCTTCGACATGCCTAACATCGTCCGCAATTGCACTGATTGCTATTGCCATCATTGCCTCCACTCAAGTGATAGGTGATAGGTGATAGGTGATAAGAAAGAACAGGTTTTCTCTTATCACCTATCACCTATCACCTATCACTGTTTTTATGACTTCATTCATCGCGCCTGTGCGGTAGCCGTGCAGGTCAAGCGTCACGTAGCGAAAGCCGAGGGCGCGGAATTTTTGTGCGAGGTCGTCAACTACTTCGCGTCGAAGCGCGAGGTCAAGCTCTGCGGGCGCAATCTCTAAGCGCACGAGTTCGTCGTGATGACGTACACGAAACTCACGGAAGCCCAAAGAGCGCATAATCTCTTCGCCGCGATCCACTGTCGTCAATCGTTCTATGGTGACAGTCGTGCCGTAGGCGATGCGTGAAGAGAGACAGGGGCTGGCGGGTTTGTCCCACGTCGGCAATCCTGCCCGGCGGCTCAATTCACGAACCTGTTGTTTGCTCATCCCGACTTCAATCAACGGGCTGCGGACTCCCTGCTCGGTTGCCGCCGCACGCCCCGGACGGTAATCGCCAAGATCGTCTGTCGTCGAACCGTCAACGATGTAAGCGTAGTTTTTTTCGAGCGCGAGCGGCGCGAGTTTTCCGTAGAGTTCGGATTTGCAGAAGTAGCAGCGGTTGGGTGCGTTGGCCTGATAACGCACATCTTCAAGCTCATCGGTTTGGATAACCTCGTGTTGAAAGCCAAAGCGCCTGACGAGATTTTCGGTTTCAACGCGCTGGTACGCGGCGAGGCTTGCCGATTCGCCTGTGACGCAGAGTGCGCGCTCGCCTAACACTTCAGTAGCGACGTAAGCGACGTAGGAACTGTCAACGCCGCCGGAGAAGGCTACGACAACCGAGTCCATCTCCAGCAAGAGAGCGCGCAATTGCTGCTCTTTCGCTTCAGCCTCGGCAGAGACGCTGATTTCCTCTGACGGTCCTGTAAAGGTCTCTTCTTCTTCGACAATCACACCGCTACTCACAATCTCTTGATTCCACATCGCGCGACGAGCAGATGAAGCCTCGCAGAAGTTTCACTTTATATCTATCTCAGGGGAGCGTATCTCACGCGAGGCGCATGTTATCAATTGCAACGATGAAGGGCAAGCATGAAGATTGACGAAGGCCGAGCGGAAATAATAATTACTCAACTTCAATCATTGGACTTGCGCCTTTCGGCATTCATCCTTCATACTTGCGCTTCACAGCCTCCCCGGCAGATTAGCTATCCATCAGGGTTACGCTTTCGGAAAGTTGCAGTCGTTTGCGATGCTTTCTCGTTTTCGCATCCATGCCGTCGTCTTGTTCGCGCTCGCGCTCGCACTCCTTTGCGTTTCTCTGGCTCACGCTCAAACAACTTCCGGCGAGCCCGATACGGAAGACGATCCCATTCAACTCTTTCAGGAAGCCCAGGACGCTCATGAATCGGGCGACCTCAATCGCGCGCTCGAACTCTATGAGCGTGCGCTCAAGGCACGCCCGGAGTTTCCCGAAGCCGAATACCAGCGAGCCAATGCTTTCGTCGCGCTTGACCGCCTGGGCGAAGCTGAAGCAAGTTTTCGCCGCGCCATCGCGCTACAACCTGAATGGCCGCTTCCCTATCTGTCTTTTGGAAAGCTGCTGCTGCGCGCGGAGCGCTTCGACGAGGCGGAGTCAATTCTGAGCCGTTCGCTCGAACTGGACGAAAACAATCTGATCGCGCCCGTCACACTGGCTGACCTTTATTTACGGACGAAGGCTTCACGCGAGAAATTCCAGGCTCTCCTCGAAGTTTTGAAACGCGACACCACAAACGAACCGGGGCACGCTAATCTCTGGGCGGCGCGCGGCTCGGTCGAGCGCGCGCTGGGTGATAAGAAGGCGGCGCTCCTGAGTTTTGACCGCGCGCTCCAGATAGATAAACAGCAGGTGTCGGCATTGATGGAACGCGCGGAGCTACGCGCCGAAGCAAACAACTATGAAGGCGCTTTGGCGGATGCGCTGCAAGCACAACGAGCCTCCAAGTCATCGCTCGGCACGTCCCTGCTCGTGGCGCGCATCTATGCTCAGTTGGGGAAGACGGATGAAGCGTTGCGCACGCTCGATGCGCTTGACGAAGCAAGCCAGCGCCTGCCTGAAGTTTTGGCGCTTCGCACCTCGCTGACGAAAGACTGCGGCAGCCTGATGGCGGAAGAGCGAACGGCTGAAGAGGAACTTCTCAAACAGCAGCCGCGTAATGCCAACATAATCGAATGTCTGGGCGCGGCGCTCAGAACGACCGACCCGGTGCGCTCACTTGAGCTTTACCGGCAGGCAGCCGAAATCGAGCCGAGTAATATTCGCTATGCGACGGGCTACGCGGCGGCGCTCGTGCAGGCACGACGCTTCCCAGAGGCGGCGGTAATCTTGCGTCGTATCCTTGAAGTTCAGCCGGACAATCTCGTGGCGCGCACGAATCTGGCGACCGCGCTGTACGAGTTGAAACAGTTCCCGGCGGCTCTGGCGGAATTCAGTTGGCTCGTTGAAAAGAAACCCGATCTCGTCGTGGCATATTTTTTCATTGCCACCGCGCACGATAATCTTGGAGAATACAGGGACGCGCTCGCAGCCTACGAAACCTTCCTACAGCGTGCGGACGCGCAAAAGAATCAACTTGAGATTGACAAGGTCAACCTGCGGCTTCCATCGCTACGCAATCAGGTCAAGCGCGGCGAAGGAGTCAAGAAGAAAAAGTCCTAAACGGTAAATAGTAAATCGTGGTATAGACAAACAGTCTTTACCATGCGCCATCTACTATTCACCAAGCATTAAGTGTTAACCAAACTTGAGGGCTGAAGACATGAACTCCACACTCTCCTGCCGAATGCGAATCTTTCTGAGTTGCTGTTTGCTGGTTGCGGTCGTCGTCTTTATAGCTCCTGAAGCGCGTGGACAGGATTATCAAATGCCGTTTATTTCCTCTCCGCCGCCGCCGATGAAGTTTGTGTCGCGCAACGAGCGCACGCTGCTTTCAGCCGCGCGTGATCCGAAAGCTCGCACGCGCGCCACCATCGAACTGGCGGAAGCGCGACTGGCCCGCGCCGAGCAGTTGACTGCCGCGCAACAATTCGATGAAGCCTGCGCCGAACTCGGCACGTATCAAGGTCTGGTCGAAGACGCGCTGCATTATCTCAACACACAGTCGGGGAAGAAGCAGCGCGACGTTTATAAACGGCTGGAACTCGCCTTGCGCGCTCACTGCGCGCGCATTGAAGCTATCCGCCGCTCCACTCCGGCTGAGTACGCCGTCCACGTCAAGGCCATCTGCGAATGCGCGCGTAACGCGCGGACGGAAGCGCTCAACGCTTTCTACGGCGATACGGTTATCCGCGGTAATTCACTTGAAGACGAAAAACACTCCGGCGGTGGAAGCTCGCCAGATACAGCGCCCGCCTCTGTCAAGAAACAATGAAGGTTAAATTCTACAACGCGGGTCTGGCCTTTGCGCTCTTGCTGTTCCTCGCCCCGCTGCTTCCCACTTTCGCGCTTCCTTCAGCCGCTCGCGATTACCTGACGCCGAAGGAAGAGGAGCGCGTTAAAGAGGCGCAGATTCTGGACAAACGCATAGAGGTCTTTATCAGGGCTGCGGAGCGGCGGCTGCTCGTCCTGACAGACCGCAGCGCGGCGACGAGCAAGCAGGTACAAAAGGAGTTGGAGAAGTGGGGAGAACTCCCGACGGGGACGCGCGTCGAGTTGATAATGGATATAGCCAATATTCTGGACGCAGCCGTCACCAACATTGACGATGTAGCGCTGCGCGACGAGAGCAATCGTCTTCTGCCAAAAGCATTGCATAAGCTGGCGGAGGCCGCCACACGCTTTCAGGCTCAACTCACGCCCATGCACGCGCAAACTCAGGACGTGATGGAACGCAACGCCATTGAAAAGGTCTTGGAGAACGTGCAGGAGATTCTAGCCGCAGCAAACAAGCTGCCTGAGTAGGACAGACATTCCTGTCTGTCAAAGCGTGCGTTAGCACGCTAATAATTTTCGCTAATAGTTTTCGCTAATACAATATTCGCGCTCTTCGCGCTCAATGACAGACAAGAATGTCTGTCCTACGACAGGCAGGAATGCCTGTCCTACGACAAATGGACAGTAGATATTATCCGGGCGTCGAAGCTGATGCCCCCAGGTTGATGGTGATGCTGGGCAAGCTCTTTGAAGAGGGCTATGAAGTACAGACCATGCAGGTCTCGGCAACGAGCGTGCTGCAAGCTCGCAAGGAAAGCATGCTGCGCGACCTGACGGGGATGTCTTCGGCGCTGACCATCAAGATCACACCCGAACATGGCGGGACGCGCGTCGAGATCGGCATGCAGCGTTGGTTCGACAAAGCTGCGCTGGCGGCTGTCGCCGTGATTCTCTCTTCGGGTCTCTTGCTGGCGTTGCCCGCGCTCGGCGCTTACTGGCAGCACAGGCTGACGGAAGACGCCTGGAAAGTCATCGAAGATCACATCGCCGCGCGAGCCGGAGGCTATGTCCCGCCCCTGCCCGGTCGCTGCGGCACTTGCGGCGCGGCCAACAGCGCAGGCTCCGATTTCTGCTCCACCTGCGGCGCGAATATGCGGCTGGGTCGCACCTGTAGCGCCTGCGGCGCTGTGCAAAAAGACCCCAAAGCGCGTTACTGCAATCGCTGCGGCAAAGCTCTGGGAAGTGGTGACTGGAAGTAAGGCACAAAGCTGGTAATTTAATCTATGCGGCTAATCCCGTGAGCAAGTTTTCAAGCCCCGTCAGGGGCGACTGACAATAGCCCAGCAATTTATTGCTGGGAATAGAAGCAAAGATAAATATTGAGTCCCGTAGGGACGACTGAAAGAAAGCGAATCTCTCATCAGTCGTCCCTACGGGACTCAATCATGTTTACCGTTCTGTTTCCCAGCAATAAATTGCTGGGCTATTATCAAACCGTCCTTGGCGGGACTCCTTTTACTATTTACCGTCCCTTATCTACTTACTTTTTCCTTCATAGAATGCTTGTGCTCGTACATCGCCGCATCTGCTTTATCAATTAACTCTTCAATGGAGAGCTGGCTGTGCGGGTCGAGCAGGACGATGCCGATGCTGATGGATAATTCGTAAGGCAGTTCGCGCCGGAGGTTCAAGCGTCGCACCTTTTCCTGAAGGCGTGCTTTGATGGTTTCGGTGTTCTCATTGGAGGCGGCCAGGGCCAGCACCGTGAATTCATCGCCGCCCAGCCGGGCGATGATGTCGGAGGTGCGAAACGTCTGTTTGAGAACCTCTGCGGCTTTGACGATGGCGTGCGAGCCCTCGTGGTGTCCGAACTGGTCGTTGATTTGTTTTAAGCCGTCGAGGTCTGCGAAGACGAGCACGAAGCGGTCGTTGGTGCGCGCGGCATGTTTTAATTCCTGTTCGACCAGAGTCAGGAATCCCCGCCGGTTATAAAGTCCCGTCAGATCGTCCGTCAACGACAAGCTTTCCAATTCCTCTATGGTGCGCTTGCGTTCGGTGATGTCGCGCGCTATCGCCTGAAAGCCGACGACGCGCCCTTGCTCCAGAACAAGCTGCGAGTTCTGGCCGAGCCAGATTTCTCTCCCATCCTTAGTGATGACCGGAATCTCCTGATAAGCATTCGGAATCTTTTTGATGAGCTGGCGCACGTAAAATTTTTCCGTCGCTTCGCGCGCCTCCTCTTTGACGAGCGAGAGATAATGGCGTCCGACTAACTCTTCTTCAGAGAATCCCAAGAGTTCTACGCAGGTCGGATTGACGAACATTAGATTGCCCCGGTCGTCGGTTCGATAAATGAGTTCGTTGGCATGTTCGATGAGATACTTGGAGCGCTCCTCGCTCTCGCGTAAAGCCTCTTCCGCCCGCCGTCGTTTTTTAATATCGCGCTTGATGATGAGATAGCCTGCGGGCAGAAATCCGAGCAGCAGCGTACCGAAGATGGCGAGCGTGATGATTGTATTTCGCGCGCTGGCGTTCGACTCGACGCGCCGCCTTTCAAGCAGGGCGTTCTCTCTTTGGGACATCTCGGCGACGGTGCGGCGAATGTTGTCCATTATCTGCTTGCTGCGTCCGGTCGAAATCTCGCGTTCGGCGGCAGCAAATCCACCCGCCTTGCGTAACTCGACGACCTCCATCATCGACTGAAGGCGGTCGGCAATCTGCCGTTCCAGCTCTGCCAGAAGGCGCGGCTGCTCCGTATCGGTAATGGTTAGATGCCTGAGCTGCTCTATGTGCTGATTGCTGATCGGGAGCGCGACCATGTACGATTTGAGATATTCTTCATCGCCCGTGATGATGTAGCCGCGCTGTTCCATCTCCGCGTCTTTGATGGCCGAGAGCGTGCTCTCCAACTCATCCAGCACTTCATGCGAATGCGCGACCAGATTGCTGTCGCGGATGAGCTTGCGCGTGTTGCGGTAAGAGATGAACCCAACGGCGAGCAAGCTTGCCAGCATTAAGGCAAACCCGACAGCAATCTTCTTTTCGACACTCCAGCGCATGTTTATTGTTTAGCAGGGATAAGCAAGAAAGAGCAGGAAGAGATTCTCATCAGCCTTCAATAACCTACGGTCTCAGGAGAAACCGCTGAAGTGTTGACGCTCAAACCACGCTTCAGCGTTGCTTGGAAAAGCAGTAGCCAGAAGCCAGAAGCCAGAATGGGCAGCCCGTTTTTCTTCGGCTTCCGGCGCGATGCGGAAGTTATGTCCCGGAGGGACAATTGATAATAGCCCAGCAATTTATTGCTGGGAGAGATAACAAGATATTTTATCGAGTCCCGTAGGGACGATTGAGGTTTTCAATCGTCCCTACGGGACTTAACAATGACTTTCGTCGTGTTCCCAGCCATGAATGGCTGGGCTATTATCAATCGCTCCTAACGGAGCTTAAAACCTTGCGCTTCGCCGCCTCTTCATTCTGACTTCTGACTCCTGTCTCCTGTCTCCTACTTTTCAATCATGTCTCAAGGCTTTGACGGGATCAATGCGCGCCGCTCGCGCTGCCGGGTAGAGCGCGGCGAGGATTGAGACGAGCACGGCAAACAATATTGCGCCCAGCCACAGGTACGGAGGAATCGCAAAGAAATCTATGTAGGACGCGCCCTGCGGCTTGAGGATGAATTTGTAGGCCAGGCGATTCGCTATTCCATCAATTCCCCACGCGACGAGCACGCCCAGGATGCCGCCCGTCAAGCCGATGACGCCCGCTTCGACAAAGAAGATGAGCTTGATCTCGCGGTCTTCCGCACCGATGGCTTTCATAATGCCTATCTCGCGCGTGCGTTCGAGAATGGACATAATCATCGTGTTGGCGATGCCGAACGAAGCGACCAGCAGAGAGATGCCGCCGAGCAGCCCTAGGGCCGAATTCATGATGAGAAAGACCGTGCGAAGCTGTTCCAGTTGATCCACGATGGAGAAGCTGCCGAAGCCGAGCGCATTGATCTTGTCTCTCACCTGCGTCAGCATCACCGGGTCGCTGACGCGCGCCACAGCCGTTCCGTAGCCGATTGATTCATTCTCGCCGAGCGCGCCGCTCTGACGCGCTAATTGGAGCGCGACCTCGCCCATCTCGTCACGATGTTCGTCTCGCCAGCGACGCGCCGCTTGAATCGAAACGTAAATCTCATAGGCGGGCATCATTCCGCGAAACCGGCGCCCCATGCCGGAGAGTTCGTTTTTCAAAACGCCCACTATTCTGAACGAGCGCGCGACGAGAGCATCCGCTGCGGCGGCGTCTTTGTTCTCTTCGTCTTCGAGCGGGATGCCGAAGAAGTTTGGCTGCTCTTCCTCCTCGTCGCTTTTTTTCTCAGGCGGCGCGAGCAGTTCGATCCTTTGCCCGATGGCGTCCTGAGCTTTTTCGTAACCGAAGTTTTTCAGGAAACGCTCGTCAACGATGGCTTCGTCCGAGTCAGGCGCAGAGATCATCTGCCCGGCATCGAAATTCTTGAAGCGCGAGGATGGAGGCGGAACGAGCGTGCCGCCGATGACCACTGACTTCGCTTTGCCGTTGGCGCGGGCGTAAGCGTTGAGATAGATGTTCGGCTCAACTGAAGCGACGCCGGGAATGGCCGCTATCTCTGCGAGGGCTGCATCGTCAAGCGAACGTTCGGGAGGCTTGTCAGGCCCCTCATCATCTTTCTTTCTGTCCGGCGGCTTGCCCGCGTCTGATGCGCCCGGACGTTTATTGAACCCTTCCTCGACGAGATTGGAGAGGCTCTTGCCATAGACGGTAATCTCATTGAACAAATCAAGCTCTTTGAAACGACTGACCGTGTTGCGCTGCAAGCCCAGTCCGAACGAGACCATCGTGACGATCACAGCCACGCCGACGAGCACACCCATCGTCGTCAAAACAGCGCGCAGCTTGGACTCACGCAAATTACGAAGCGATAGTCTGAGGATGTCACGAAAGGACATTATTGGATTCTGTAGGGACAGGGCTTGTACCTGCCCATCTTCGTTTAATGGTAATCGGGCAGGGACAAGCCCTGCCCCTACTAATCAAAAACGTGATGAACTGCGTCTACCGTCCAGTCGGCGAGACTGTGTGTGACGACATCTGCGCTTGCGGCGCGCAGGGCTTCTTCTGAAACGGTGTTCGTTACGCCGAGTGTACGCATTCCGGCGGCGCGGCCTGCCTGAATACCGGGCGGTGCGTCTTCTATGACCAGACATTCCCCCGGCAGCAGAGGAAGCTGGCGCTCTTCGCGTCGCCTCTCATTCAAGAGTTCTAGCGCACGCTGATAACAATATGGATCAGGCTTGTGTGTGTGCGAGTCTTCGGCGCTGAGAATGACTGTGAACGCGCGGTCGAGTTTTATACGCTGAAGCACATAATCAATTCCGGCGCGGGTCGCCATACTGACCACGCCGAGTTGATAATGCCGCGCCATCGCTTTGATAAAAGTCACGACGCCGGGAGCGAGCGGCAACTCGCCTTCAATCATTGTCCGGTGAATCTCCCACTCGCGCGTGATGAGAGCCTTCGCGGTTTCATCCGTCAAAGGCTTCCCCGCCCGCTCGAAAGCCTTGCGAACGAAAGTCACGTCGTCCATGCCGAGCATCGTCATATACTCTGCTTCGGTGAGCGTGATGCCTTCCCCGGCGAGCACTTCCATGTAGGCTTTCATGTGAAGGGGTTCGTCGTCAATGATGACCCCGTTGAAGTCGAAAAAGATGGCATGAATCATGAAGACGTGTTGTAGCCCTGACGATTTCCAAATTGTGCAGAACGAATGAGCGATTGTAAGACGCGCGAACCCTCAGGGGCAAATCAACGGAAGAACGACCAGCGCGAAAATCCATGTCACGGAGGCAGCCTGCTGTGTTCTATCGGAAATGGTTGACTTTTTCCGGCAAGGGGAGCATTGAAGAATAGTAACTCACGCCGCTCATCCAGAAGGATGAATTAACGACTAAACAAGAAGGAGACTCTACCAATGGACTCACCAACCGATGCTTCTCCGAGCAACGTGGAGGCATCAACGACAACCACAATCGCCTGTCGCATGCTCGCCGCTGCCAACGCAGCTTATTACATTGATGGCACAGGCACTTTTACACCGCCGAACAGCGACCCTATCTATAATGCTGTTGGCTGGACGACAGCGCCGACACCCATCGTGGGCACGAGCGGAGTGGATAGCCAGGATTTGAATGCCTGCCTCGCGGGGACTTCCGGCGATGGCGTGGTCGTAGCCTTTCGCGGCACAATGCCGCTGACCGACCCGCTCACCTTTGAGGAAATGTTGGACTGGTTTCAGGATTTTCTGATGGAGCCTTATAGCGATTCAACCATCCAGAGTTGGGGAGCAGGAGTCGAAGTTCACGCCGGATGGTGGGACGCCGTGTTGAGCATCGCCACAGCGCTCGACACTCAGCTTGCGAATCTTAAGCCGACGACGGGAAACTTTTACTTCGTCGGCCACAGCAAAGGCGGCCCGATGGCGACTCTCGCCGCCATGCGATATTGCGTCCTCAATCCCCATGCTGCCCCGCCGGTCGTCTACACCTTTGCCTCGCCGCGTCCCGGTAACGCCGCATTCGCTACCGCGTTCCAGAATCAGAAAATCACACAGTACAGGTATGAGAACTACCAGGACATCGCGCCGCTCTTTCCGCCTTCGGCTTCGGACGTGACGAGCACCCTCATTCCCGCGCTCGAACTGGCAAAGGATTTCGGGAAGATTGACGCCATCTGGGAGAGTATGTTGGTCGCCATGTTGAATGTCGTCGCAGGCTGGAACTATACCTCGGTCGGAACCGGATATTTCATCCCGCAGGGAGGCTCTCCCATCGGCCCGACGAATTCAAGCGACCAGTGGGACGACATATTTGACACCCTCCTGAATGGCAACTACGACGCCATTGCGCAGGCGCACTGTGCCGCCTGCCCGTCCGCTAAATGTCAGGGCGGGTATATGACCGGTGTGTGCCCGTCGAGCCTTTGTTCTGGAACATGAAACCTGGCTTCGGCGCAAATAGACCGGATTAGCAAGATGGACGGGATAAAGGAAAGCAGTTTCCCTGAGTTGCTTTATCTTTCTAATCTTGATAATCCTGTTAATCTCGGTCTATTTCTTCTCTATCGGTGGTTAGGCACTCTTAACACACCTATATGTCTTCCTGCCGACGTGTCTCCGCGCCGCTGACCTTTTCGAGGATCTGCCGGTTCTGCTTTTCAAAGAGAATGGGCAGGCGTTCGCTTTCGAGTACGTCCAGGCGGCGGAGGATTTCGGCGAGGGAAAGCTCGTTCTTCAAGTTCACTTGATAGTCCAGGTCTGCGCGGAGGCGATCTTTTTCGCCCTGCCGGTTCTGCGACATCATGATGATCGGCGCTTGCACGCCCGCCAGCACGCCGAGAATGAGGCCGAACAGTTGGTACGGGAAGCGGTCAAAATCCCTGTCATAGATCAGCCATGAATTAAGCACAATCCAGAAAAGCAGGACGGCTCCCAGCAAGCCGATAAACATCCAGCTTCCACCGAAATTCGCGATTCGGTTAGCGAGCTTGTCTCCGACCGTGAGACGCGCATCCTGCTCTTCGTTGACGTTACGCGAGACGCGCTGCCGCAGGAGATCATCCGTGCGCCGCAAGCGGTGCGTAATCGCGCTCATCATCTTCAACGCGACATCCGGGTTCGCGCGCACGAACCTCAGAAAATTCTCCCGCGAGAGAATCGCAAAGCGCGCGTCCTCAATGACGGTGGCATCAGCCGAGCGCGGCTTGCCGTCGAGCAGCGCCATCTCGCCAAAAAAGTCGCCGCCCGCTAGCTCTGCCAGCGTCACGTCGCTGCCATCTGCATCCCGCACGCTGATACGCACGCGCCCGCTTTCAATCAAGTACAAAGCATCGCCCGAATCGCCCGAACGAAAAAGCGGCGTGCGGCCAGCCACATCATGGATCACC
Source organism: uncultured Acidobacteriota bacterium (assembly GCA_963791265.1). GTDB lineage: Bacteria > Acidobacteriota > Blastocatellia > Pyrinomonadales > Pyrinomonadaceae > QHXM01. The sequence goes on along the minus strand of CAWBSB010000014.1, from coordinate 268,843 downwards.
AGCAGATTTCGCAACTCACCCGTCGCCGCATCATCAAGCGAAGCGAACAGCGGAACAGAACGCAACTCCTCAAGCGTCACCACGCCGGAAACACTCATAGACATAAGCAACCTCAAGAGCGGTGATAGGTAATGGGTGATAGGAAAGAGCAGTTGTTTTCTCTTATCACCTATCACCCATTACCTATCACCGCTTTATCTCCCCATCTTTCATTAAAATGATGTGGTCGGCGAAGTGCGCGGCGAGTTCTTTGTCATGTGTCACCATCAGGATGGTGAGATGATCGCGCTCGACCATTTCGCGCAGCAGGGTCAGCAGCTCTTCCGAGCGTGTCGAATCGAGATTCCCTGTCGGCTCGTCTGCCAAAAGGACGCGCGGACGATTGGCGAGGGCGCGGGCGATGGCGACGCGCTGCTGTTCGCCGCCGGACAACTCCGACGGCCTGTGCGTTGCGCGCTCCGCCAGACCAACGCGCTCAAGCAACTCCTCTGCTCGCTTTCTTCGCTCGGAGACTCCGAGGCCGCCGAAGGCCAGCGCGAGAGTGATGTTCTCGGTAGCGCTCATCGTCGGAATCAAGTTGAAGTTTTGAAAGATCATCCCGATTGAATGGCGACGATAACGCGCCATCTCTCTTTTGGTGAATGGAGCGAGCGAGTTATTCTCAAACAGCACCTCGCCGCTCGTCGGGTGATCGAGTCCGCCGAGCATGTTCAGCAGCGTAGACTTCCCAGAACCCGATGTTCCCTGTATCGCCACAAACTCGCCTTCGCGCACGCCGAGCGACACACAGTTCAGCGCAAAGACCTTCGTGCTGCCCATCTGGTAGATTTTCGAGACCTCGCGGGCTTCTAAAATTGATGTCATCGTTAATAAGAAGATAGACAGGATTAACAAGATGGACAGGATATAAGAAAAGACCTATCAAGCTGCCTTGTCTTCCTAATCTTGATAATCCTGTTAATCCTGTCTATTTCTTCTCCATCGTAGTTTTGTTCAGCGCTCTTAGACAAATCCGTTCAAGAGCGGAACTTTAACACGTCTGCGGCGCTCGTCCAGCCTCCCTGTAACAAGGGCGGACATTTTTCCCTATACACTGAGGCGAAGATGCTCATATAATGCGCCCCATACAGACAAGGCAGTTAAAGACAGCTTGTTATAATTTTTTCGTCAAAGCGTTCAGGGCTTCATCAGTCAGCTTAATGACAGAAAGGATTTTTCCGAAATGTCACAGCAATACCCGCCGGGAGGTGGGCCTCCGCCGGGAGGGCCGCAGCCTCCCTATGGTCAGCCGCCGCAGTACGGCCAGCAACAACCACAGCAACCACAGCAGCAACCGCCGCCCTACGGCCAGCCACCTCAGCCCTATGGTCAACCGCCGCCATACGGTCAGCCGCCGCAGCAATACGGACAGCAGCAGTATCAGCAGCAATATGCGCCCGCGCCCATCCCAGCGCCCGTCGTCGAAGCAGATGCTTATGAGCGAACTTTGAGCCTGCTGGGTTATCTGTGGGTGGCGCTTGGCATCGCCTTCGGTGTCGGCAACGTGCTCTATTTTACCCCGTCAATTAACGACATCATGATTCGGGGAGGCGTCGGCGGTGTCTCGTTCGGTCTTAGTCTGGCGCCACTGGTTGTGCTGGTACTTCCATTCGTCCTGATGTCAACCATGAAGCAGAGCCAGCTTGTCCGTTTTCATGGTAAGCAGGCTTTTCTGATAGGCGCTTTCTACCTAGCCGCGATTGTGGTCATCGGCCTTCTGTATCTCATCAACGACCCGACGGTTCGAGGAATCATTGTTGATGGCATTCTGGTCGGAGGCGTGAAGGTCTTGTTCGCCGGGCTGGCACTGATGGCAGGCATCCGAGCCTTCTTCTACCGCGAGCTTTATCGCGCGCCGGTGGTTGGCGGCATGGTCAAGTAAGCGAGACGCTCCGACCTCTCATCCGGCTACAAGACGTTTGAGTGAACGGCGCGCTCGTCCTCTGCCACGCGGCGGATGGGGCGAACGCGCCACAGCTCAAACTGTTCCTCATCGAATCCCTTCAGCATCTCTTCAAAACGGTTGGCGACGAATTCGGCTTCCTCGCCGTAGATCATCTCGGCCACTTCCGGGTCTGTATGCACGGCGGAAGAGATAACCACGTCGCCGCCGGAGGACAGACCTTCGAGACGCGCTGCCAGGTTGACCGTGCAGCCGAAATAATCTAATCGCCCGTTGAGCGTGACGGCGATGCAGGGCCCTGTGTGAATCCCGACCTTGAGCAGGAGCGGTCGCTGCCCTTCGGGTGGCGAAGCCAGCACCTCCTGCGCCGTCAAGAAGGCGCGCAACGCTCCCGCCGGTCGGCGAAAGACGGCCATCACAGCATCCCCGATAGTCTTGACCATCGCTCCGTCTTCTTCCGCGATGGCCTTGCGCAGCACGTCGAAATGGTTCATCACGCAGCCGAAGGCGGGCGCGTCGCCAATCTCTCTGTAAAGCTGTGTTGAGCCACGCAAGTCCGTGAAGAGAACCGTCAACGTGCCGACGGAGATTTGCTCGCCGGGGCGCAGAGCCTCGTTGGCGAAGAGGTCGCGGAAGACTTGCAGCGCCGTCACCTCCGCGGCGGTCGCAGCCTGATCGCTCCAGGCCATGCGCTCGAGAACGAAGAATTGCTCCTTGTCGGTCGCGTTCTCTAACAGCAGCTTCGGCTTCACACCCAGGCACAACTCTTCATCAGTCCAACCTTCATCAGAAGCTTTGAGCGTCGCTTCCATTAATCCTTCGGCGGAAGCCTGCATGTATTGCCCGCCCGCCATCTCTGAGCTGCGAAGCCTGTAGCGCCCCGCGTCCAGAGGAACGCTGACCTCGCGCTTTGCGCCGGGTGTGAGCAGTTGCTGGATGATGATGTGCGGCGTCACCTGCGGCCCGCCGACGCAGAATTGCAGTCCTTCGACGGCGCGCACAGATGGATTCGGGCGAAAGGTCAATTCCACCGCGCGGTCAAAGTTGATCGTGAAATCCACATCGCAGGTGTCGCAATAGACTTCCGACTGGATGCCCGTCAGCGAACGGCTCGTCTGCGCCGACCCGCGACAATGCGGGCAGATCATCTCCCATTGCAAATCCAGCAGGCCAGCGCGCGTCGCCCACAAACAGACTTCGAGTACGTCACGGCGAGGGCTGCCCCAGTAATCGGCCAGAGCGTGCGAGCGTATGCGCGCCAGAGTCAGGTCGTCGGCCTGCTCGATCAGGTCTGCGAGCCGTTTGACGATTTCAGGCGAAGCGCCCTGGCTGATGAGACGCTCGCTTAAAACCCTGAGCCGCGCCTCGCCGCCCTGAGCAAATTTTGCGGGTGCTGGTTGATAAAGGAGAGGTGTGCCGTCTTTCAGTTCTGCGTCGTAGCGGCGGAAGATTTCGCCAAAACTGCGTTTCGAGAGCACGCCGACCTGAACGGGGATGGCGGCGCGTCCAAGCAGATTTCGCGGCTGCGCCCAGACCTGATAGATGAGCTTCGTTCCGCCCTCTGGCCGCTCAAGCAGTTCGGCCTCCACGCGCATCTCGCTGACAGGGCCTTTCGTGTACCGACGAATGACGCCGAAGCGATAGGGGCGAATCCACTCAAACGGCTGCTCCTCCCATTCGACGGGAATGCCGAATTTGGTCAAACGCAAACGGCGCGTATTCCCCTCCATGCCGAGAGCTTCGACTTCAGGCACGCCCGCATCCCGATTGAACCGATTCGTGTCCGCCACCAGCGGCCACAACTCTTCCGGGCTGGCCTTGAGATCGTATTCCCAACGGTAATGGAATTCTTTGGGGGACATAGCAAGGGCAGTGGTCAGTAGTCGGTGGTCAGTGGTCAGTTAAAGACAAAAAGCTCGTCACTGCATAGCGCCTATTCTTAACTGACCACCGACCACTGACCACTGACCACTGCTTTCACACTTCCTTGTATTCGGAGTCAACATCTTCGTCCGATGAAGCGACGCGGTAGTTCATGGATTGCTTCTGCTTCGTGATGAGCAGATCGTTTTTCGTCTTCAAAAGGTCTGCGCGGCTGTAGACCGATAGCTCGAAATTGTAGCCGTGCGTGATGGCATCTTTCGGGCAGGCTTCGACGCAGTAGCCGCAGAAGATGCAGCGCCCGTAGTCTATGTTGTAAACCTCTGCGAAGCGTTCATCCACTCCGGTGCGCTCGGTCGGCGGGCGCGGGTCGTCTTTCGCCACGATGTAGATGCAATCCGACGGGCACGCCGCCGCGCACAGGAAACAGGCCACACACTTCTCTCTTCCCAGCTCGTCTACGTGCAACAAGTGCTGCCCGCGATAGCGCGGTTGAACCGTGACAGGCTCATCCGGGTACTGCACAGTCCATTTCCGTTTCGGGATATAAGAGAAAGTGACGCCCATCCCCTGGATGATCGCTTTGGTTGATTCGATGACATCGCTGATGATTGACATAAGACCTTTCCATTGATTAAGACGCCGGAGAGGTGTCCGGCTGAAGAGTTTCCTGCGTTGCTTGCTGCCCGGCTATTTTACCTGAGTCGCCTGCGAACTGATAGCCTGCCATCGCCCGCTGCGCCAGAGGAAAGTGTCCGTGAAACGAAAGGTAATAGTTCGACCGTTCTTTCCTTTAGCGGTGTTCAGCCCGGTTATGACAGCCGTATTACCGGCCAGACTGATTTTGAGGTCGCTCAATTTCAAAGAAGCTATCTCGGGAGTTGGTTTCATATTCGCCAACATCTGCTCTTTATTCTCAACCGACCCGTTAGCGCCGACACCTCTAAATTCGTCGGCCACAATGCGTCTGACGGCGGCTTTGTTTCCTTTGAGGTTGGCATCGTTCCATTCATGCTCCACCGCCGTCAACTGGCTTAAGACCAGATCGGGATCAGTCGGCGGGCTGTCAGTATCTACTGGAGCTTGATTCGCGTTTCCGTTCCTGCCCTCATCCTGCGGCGACTTATCAGAGTTATCACTGGCGATCTTGTTATCGTTGCTATCGTTGCTGACGACGTTTCGATTAATTGGCTCCAATACTTCAGGGGAAGCGCTGCGTGAAGCGATGGCGATCCAAACTCCGATGGCTGCGCCCAACAGTAAAACCACTATTCCGCCGATAACCCAGGGCGTGGAATTTCGCTGGCGCACGGATGCAAGTGCATGCGGAGTCGGCGGCGTCCAGGCTTGAGGATTCCAGTTGCCGTGCGGTGGCGTGTTGGCGTTGGGAGCGGTGGACGGCGGGTCATTGGTGGCGCGCGGCGAGGGATACTGGAGCGTCACCTGATTATCATCAGAAAGCGTCGCGCGATTCTCGTCTTTGAGCGTTCCCTGAAATTCGTTGGGCAGCGTCGCCTGCGGGTTAAACGCCGCATCTACGAGTGCCGCGCCGTCAGTCAAACAAAAGCTCAGCGAATCGTCCGTGTAAGTGCTCTGACATGTAGGGCAGCGTTTCATCCGTTTATTGTAGGACAGGCATTCCTGCCTGTCGTAGGACAGACATTCTTGTCTGTTGTGGGACAGACATTCTTGTCTGTCCAAGCGTGCGAACAGCACGCTCTTGATGTTCGCTCACAGAGTATTCGCGCTTGCGCGCTCAATGACAGGCAGGAATGCCTGTCCCACTTATGACAGGCAGGAATGCCTGTCCTACATATCGGTGGATCGAATCATTCTATTGCGCAACAAAATTATAAGTAAGCACGCCTGTCACCTTGACCGGCTGACCTGATAACAGCGTCGGTGAAAAGCGTGCCCCGTAAGCTGCCTGCACCGCCGATTGTTGCAACAGCGGATGTCCCCCGACGGCGCGCGCGGAAATCACCTTGCCTGACTCGTCAATCGTGACCTGTACGGTGACAGTGCCCGCCGCGCGAGCAGCTCTGGCAATTGGCGGATAAGACGGCCTGGGCAGGGTGATGGCTTTGCCGTTGAGCACGCCGCCTGAGATAGGCGCGCGTCTCGGCGTCGGAGTCGGGTTGGGCGCTGGCGGCGGTTCGTCGGGCACGACCGCTGCCGGTGTGCTTCTAGTAGACGGCGTCGGCTTCGGCGTGGGCGAGGCTTGCGCTGAACTTCTATCAGCCGGAGTCTTGCCCGGCGTATCGCTTAAGGGCGGCGTGGAGTGTGCAATCTCATTTGGATTCATTGTCCCCGTGCTGTTCGGTTCAGAGGTTGGCGTCGTGTTCGCAGCTTGAGACGTGTTCTGCGCGATTTGAGGATTATCCGGCTCGCGGTTGCGCGTCAGTATCAATGCGATGACGATCCCTGAAAGACCGAGAACGATAGCCGCACCAAGAATCCAGGGCAGAGCGCTCGGCTTGCGCTCCGAAGGCACAGCTCTTTCGGACGCATAATGCTGCCGGGCGAATTGCGGTGCAGGTTGCGGGACCTCGCCCGCAGGCAATATCTCTGTCGGCGATTGATCTGTCAGCCGCGCCGAAGGAATTTTCACCGTCGGGCTCGCGTCAGATGAAGAGATGGAGGCGCTCATCAATCCTGAGCCGTCTTCAAGACAGAAACCCATCTCGTCTTCATAGACCCGCTGGCATACAGGACAACGTTTCATCTGACCTCCCGTTTATCTAAACGAGTTCGAGTCGGCTGAAAAAATACGAAATCTCAATCGCGGCGTTCTCTTCTGAGTCTGACCCGTGAACGGCGTTTTCGCCAAGCGAGCCGCCGAACTCTTTCCTGATCGTGCCCTCGTCTGCTTTGGCCGGATCGGTCGCACCCATCAAATCACGCCACGCCTTGACCGCGCCGTCTTTCTCAAGCGCCAGCACCACGCACGGCCCGCTCGACATGAAGGTCGTCAACTCACCGAAGAAAGGACGCTCGTGGTGAACTGCATAAAAACCTTCCGCCTCTTCGAGCGTCATGTGAATCAGCTTCATCGCACGCAGGCGGAAGCCGCCATCCGTGATACGTTGAATGATTGCTCCCGTCTTCCCGCCGCGCACCGCGTCTGGTTTGACGATTCCGAAAGTTAAATTACCCATTGTCTGTCATTTTCCTCTTGCTGAATTTAGTTTTTAGACTGCTTCTGTTTACATTTCAGGCAAACAGGGACATTCAATACCGAACGATTCTTTTCAATCTTAAAATTATCAAAAATCACATCAGGAATTCGATTGTCGGTGACGTGAATATTTGCAACGCCTATTGGCAAATCAATTTCATAGTACCCAAAGGCATTGGAAGATGTTTGATACACCCGACCGTCCGCGCTTCTAGCCTCAATCTTTGCAGACCCGAAAGGTTTCCTGTCTTCATCAAAAACTTTTCCGTGGAGAGTAAATAACCTTTCAAAACGAGGCTTACGGGTTGAGCCTTCCGGCAGCAATCTCAATTCGTAGCTTTGAATTTCACAAACGGGAAAGTTAAATTGTCGCTCGTAAGTCTCAAAACCCGCAGCCGACACTCTCAGCAGAAAATTGCCGTGGATTGTCGAACCGTACATAGTCGCTCCGACGAAATAAGCTCCTTCTATAAAAGACACCCGGAAAGCAGAAGGTAGTTTATCTTTCTTACTGACGCCTGACACTTCATGTTTCGCGTTGTCGATTATCTTTCCCGCCTCATCGCGGACATAAATATCGAATCCGTAAGCGCAGTCCATTTGAGCATGGGCGCTCAAACTAAAACCGATAATCAAAACAGTCAGAAATAAAATTCTGTTTGTGATTGCGCGCCTGAACATAAGTCCTCGCGAACCTTCAACTCATTCCGAACTTTTCTTTCAGCTCGTCATCAATGCGGCGCGGACGCAAGGTCTTTGAATCGAGCGCGCACCAGATGCTTTTCGCCTGAACTAAGATTTTATCGCCCCGCCGAATCTCTGTGAACCGCTCAGACTTGGCGGCGGTCGCACGTCCGACCCACGTGCAAACGGTAATCTCTTCGTTTTCAAAAGCCGGGCGCAGATAATCAATTTCGTGCCGCAGGACAACCCACGTCACGCCTTCAAGCTGTTCGGCGCTCGCCGCGTGTTGCCAGTGCGCGACGGCCACGTCCTGAATCCACTGCACGTAACGAACATTATTGACGTGTCCCTGCCGGTCAATATCATCCGGCTTGATGTTGAAAGAATGCTCGAACTTAACCACGAGTTAATTTTGCTGACTCAACCTCAGGCACTGGCAGTCGCTCCGAGCGCATCTCTCATCGCCGTGCCGATGTCGGCAGGAGATTGGACGACGCGGATGCCTGCTTCTTCGAGCGCCTTCATCTTTTCGGCTGCCGTGCCCTTGCCGCCAGCGATGATCGCTCCCGCGTGTCCCATGCGCCTGCCCGGAGGGGCGGTCTGCCCGGCGATGAAAGCGACAATCGGCTTCGTCACGTTCTCTTTAGCAAAGCTGGCAGCATCTTCCTCAGCCGTGCCGCCAATCTCGCCGATCATCACAATGCCGTCCGTCTCATCATCTGCCTGGAAGAGCGCGAGCGCGTCTGTATGCGTCGTGCCGATGATAGGGTCGCCGCCAATGCCGATGGCCGTTGATTGGCCGAGACCCAGCGCGGTCAACTGTCCCACAGCTTCGTAGGTCAGCGTGCCTGAACGAGAGACGACGCCGATGCGTCCTTCTTTGTGAATGTGGCCGGGCATGATGCCGATCTTGCACTTGCCGGGAGAGATGATGCCGGGACAGTTCGGGCCAATCAGGCGCGTCTGCCTGTCTGCCAGATACTCTTTGACCCTGACCATATCTAATGCCGGAATGCCTTCGGTGATGCAGACGACGAGCGGGAGTCCTGCATCGGCTGCTTCCATAATCGCATCGGCGGCAAACGGCGGCGGAACATAAATCACGCTGACGTTAGCATTCTGCTCTCTGACCGCATCGGCGACGATGTTGAAGACAGGAATGCCCTCGTGCGTCGTTCCGCCCTTGCCCGGTGTGACGCCGCCCACGACATTCGTGCCGTACTCGACCATCTGCTTCGTGTGAAATGTGCCCTCTTTGCCCGTGATGCCCTGCACGACGAGACGCGTGTTTTTATCAACGAGAACGCTCAATGATGTGCTCCTCCGAATAGCAATAAACAGCGAGTTGATGAGGCGGCCAGAGATGCCACCTGCCTCCGTTCGCCAGTCGCTCATACACTGCTGTTGAAATGACGCAGTAATATAGCATGGCTTCAACCGACACTCCATGCGGCGCACGTCAGCGCCCACAGAGCAAGGCGCTCACGACGACGAAGATTTGTCGCCGTGAGCGCCTGTTAGTTCCCGCTTGTTTTGTCGCGCCGTGCTTGCACGCGAGTGACATGCTCGCCTGACGGCGGTTATTTGCCCGGACGCGGCGAGATCGTGCCTTTGACCGACAGCGTGCAGGTGTCGCCATCTAGATACCCATCTTGGAACTTTGAAGACCCGCTGACGGTGATCTTGCCCGCAGCATCAAGCACCGAGTCGGTTTTCAGGGTGATGGCGAGCGTCGAATCGCCCGCTAAAGCCGTCGAATGGTGGAAGAACAGGCTGAGGTTCAGCGTGATCTTGTTTGTGGATTTATTGAACGTGCCTGAGCCTGAATTCATGGTGACGGTCGTCGTGACCTCGCCAACGGGCGTGTCATATTTGACGGAGATTTTGGGGAAGCTGGTGATCGAGACGTCCTTGTGATCCCGGACGCTGAAGCGAAGGCCAATGTTCACGCTTTGATTGAATGGCCCTTTCGCGTTCGAGTTACTCGTCTTGAGAGTCGCCGTCCCCTTGAAGGTCGCGCTCAGAGCTTGCAGCAGGCCGTTATCGGTAAGGCATTTAGCGAACGCTTTCTTCGCAGCGGCCAGCTTCTTACCGGTCGCGCTGTTCTTTGTGATGTCGGCGGTAATCTGCTTAATCTGCCCGACGATTGCTGGCTTTTGCCCCGGCGAGGCACTATGCAACTCCTCCTGCAAATCCTTAACCGCGTTATGAATTTCTTTAGCGAGGGCGGATTGCAGCTTGGCTACCGCTTGTTCTTCGGCTGCGCACTTGGGCTTCGGCGGCGGCGGCGGGGGAGGCGGGGGAACGTATGGGTTCTTCTTAACACAGTCCGCAAGCTCCTTCTTCTTGGCGGTGATCTTGGTGTTCAGCGCTTTAATCTGACTTGCGAGCGCGGACTTTTGTCCCGGCGCGGCCTCTTGTAATTCCTCCTGCAAGGATTTTCTCTCCTGGTCTAAGGAGTTGATTTGATTCTGAATCTTCTGGCAAATCGGGGATAAGGGTGTAGGCATCAGAGTGTCCTCTCTATGCACGCAAGGGTTGCGTGGTCAGGGTCACGGCGCTCTGGGTGCGCGTGAGAAACTTTATTGCGAAGCGCACACGTGAGGAGGTGACACAGAAGTACGCTAGTAAGGTGTCGCCCTGCTTGAAGGAAAAGACTCGCGCGCTTATATCACACACCGCGCACCGATTCAACGACCAAGAATTACTGGAACTATTCAGGAGCGCTCACGCAATAGTTAACTGAGGAATCATTCCGCTTGCAGCTCATCGGAGCTAGCTAATCCATCCGGCGAGAGGGATACATGCTATTAAACAGAATTCTCCTGAACCTTTTCACCATTCTCTTTGCAACACTCGTCGCGGCACAGCAAACAGCGCCTCCGCAACTCCCCGACACGCAAGCCGGGCGGCGGGTCGCAGCCTATCTACAGGCATTCAACTCTGGTGACGACGAGAAGATGCGCGCGTTCTTCGTGGCTAACGTTTCGCCAGCCGCCCTTCAACAACGGCCATTGGAAGCACGACTGGGAGTCTATCGCAACATGCACGGGCGGCTGGGCGCGGTTAAGCTGCACCGCATTGTGAAGACAAGCGAAAACTCCATCACCGCTCTCTTCGCGACAGAGTTGGGAGATTGGGTTGAAATTAATTTTGACTTCGAGACTGAGTCGCCACACCGCTTCCTCTCGTTGCGCGTCGAAGACGCAGAGCCACCTGCGGGCGCGGAGAAGAAGACCCCGGACGAGAGCGCACCTGCCGCAAATCTAACCGAAGCGGAGGCGCTCCGTTCGATTGAAAGCCTCGTCAACAAGGCGGTCTCAGACGATGAGTTCTCCGGCACAGTGCTGGTCACACGCGGCGGCACGACGGTCTTCCAGAAGGCTTACGGACTGGCCAACAGGGAATACAATATTCCCAACCGCCCCGACACGAAATTCAACGTTGGCTCAATCAACAAAACTTTCACGCAGGTGGCAATCGGCCAGTTGGTCGCGCAGGGCAAGCTCTCCTATGATGACAAGCTCAGTAAAATCCTGCCCGACTATCCGAACCGCGAGGCGGCTGACAAAATCACTCTCAGACAACTCCTCTCGATGACTTCAGGAATCGGCGACATCTTCGGCCCGGAGTACGAGGCAACACCGAAGAACCGCCTCCGCAGTATCAAAGATTTTATGCCGCTCTTCGTCTCCAAGCCGCTCCTGTTTGAGCCGGGCACAAGTCGCCGCTACTCAAACGGAGGCTATATTGTCCTCGGCGCTATCATCGAAAAGGTTTCGGGGCAGGATTATTACAACTACGTGCGCGAGCAAATATTCAAGCCTGCGGGGATGACGGATTCCGGCTGGTACGAGAAAGATCGCTTGCCTCCCAATACAGCCTCCGGCTACACGCGCGAGGGAGCGCAGGGCCAACGCAGGCCCAACATTTTCACTCTTCCTGCAAGGGGAAGTTCTGCGGGGGGCGGTTATTCGACGGCAGAGGATTTGTTGAAGTTTACACGCGCGCTACAGACGGGAAAGCTCCGCATGCCTGATTTCGGGCAGGCATCAAGGCCACCCGCGCAGGGCGAGGCGAATGGCCTCGCCGGGGGTCTTGGCATCGCAGGTGGTTCGCCCGGCGTCAACGGCGTGCTGGAGGTAATCCCTGACAATGAGCATACAGTGGTTATTCTCTCGAACTATGACCCACCCAGCGCCGAAAAGCTCTCAAGGCAGATTGTCAACCTGCTCAGGCAAGTGAAGAAGTAGTCTCGCGCCATTTCCGCGAGCCTCAGTTGCTCAATCCAGTTCCACTTTATCGCCGTACTGCGGGACATCCACGCGCCAGCCGAAACGCTCCGCGATGTGATCGCGCATCGCCTGTGCCGCTTCGGGTTCGCCGTGTGTGTTGAAGACGCGACGCGGCGCGGCGGGCATCCCTTCGAGCCAGCGCAGGACTTCTTTCCAGTCGGCGTGCGCCGAGAAACCTCCGATGCGCTCGATGTGACAGCGCACGGGAGTGAACTGTCCCATGATTTTCACTTCGCGCTGGCCGTCTAGAATCCTGCGGCCAGTCGTCCCGGCGGCCTGATAGCCCACGAAGACGATGGTTGCGCGTTCGTCCGGCAGGAATCTACGCGCGTGATGAAGAACGCGCCCGCCCGTCATCATCCCCGACGCGCTGATGATAATGCGCGTTCCACGCTCGTCGTTCAGACGCTTCGATTCCTCGCGCGATGAAGCCGTGACCATCGAGTGCGTCCTGAGCGGATGCTCTCTTCGCGCAAGCACGCTCGCGTAATCCTCGTCATGTTCCTCTTTGCGATTGCTGTAGGCTTGAGTCGCAGCCGCCGCCATCGGCGAGTCAACGCGCACGGGCAGGATGGGAATGCGCTTTTCGTTTTCCAACTCACGAATCAGGTAGATCAACTCCTGCGTGCGCCCGATGGCGAAAGCCGGAATCAGCACAACACCACCACGCTTCAGAGCATCGTGAATGATTCTCTCAAGCGCGTCTTTCGGCTTTTCCGGGTTGTGCAGGCGGTCGCCGTAAGTTGACTCGACCAACAGGTAATCGCAAGCGGGCGGAGGCGCGGGATCATGGATAATCGGCTGGTCGTAGTGTCCCAAATCGCCTGAGAAGAGGACGCTCCTGCCTTTGCCGTCATCTCCTGCGCCTTCGATTTCGACGAGGACGAGGCTTGAGCCGAGAATGTGTCCGGCGATGCGGAATCCGGCGCGAATGCCCGGAGCGACTTCTACCGGTTCGCCCGTGTTTTCCAACGGATGAATTAGCTTAATGGCGGCGCGCGCATCCTCTTCCGTATAGAGCGGCAGCGCGGGCGTGTGCTTCGTCAGGTTGTGCCGGTTGCGATAATCTGCGTCTTCTTCCTGAAGGCGAGCAGCGTCGGGCAGGAGTATCTTGAGCAGGTCAGCCGTGCCGCGCGAGCAGTAGACTGGATTATTGAATCCTTGCGCGACGAGCCGAGGCAGGTAGCCCGTGTGGTCAATGTGCGCGTGCGTAATCAGCACGGCGTCGAGCGAGGCAGGGTCAAACGGCGGGTCTTGCCAGTTGCGCTCGCGCAGTTCTTTCAAGCCCTGAAACAGGCCGCAATCAACCAGCACACGTCCCCGCTCGGCTTCAATCAAATACTTTGACCCCGTGACAGTTCCCACTCCTCCCCAGAATTCAAGCGTCGCCATACATCCTCCGATGAATTGTGCTCAGGATTGCTAGACGATAATAGAAGGCAAAAGTAAAAAGGTAAAAGGCAAAAGTGAGGGGAAGCCAATTTTATTAAAAATGGTTTCAGCCTACCTTTTGCCTTTTACCTTTTACTTTTGCCCTTTTCCTTTCGCCTTCTCTTGCCTTTCTTTGCAAATCTGTTCTGAAGCGCGCGTCATGCGTTATGATTGCGTCGGGTGGTGGGTTAGGAGAGTTTATCCGGCCAATTCGGAAATCAGCTTGAAAAGGAAACAACACATGGCTCAGCGTTCCAACGGCAACGGCAGACTGATGGCCTTTGCGTTCGCCCTTGCGCTCTTCGTCACTTCATTCTCAATCACCTTCGCGCAGGACAGGCAGAAGGAGAAGACTGCTCCCCTGACGGTCGGCTCGGCCATTTCAAGTCTGCTGTCGGTTGGCGAGAGCACTCTGTCGGAAGTCTCCCGCATCGTGCAGTCCGACCCTTACTGGCAGTTTCGCGGCGCGCGCTACTCTAACGCCGGGTTGATGAGCGAGCAGGACGAAATGCGTTTGGGCAATCAACTGACCGTCGAGGTTGGGAAGAGATACCAGGTCGTCGCCGTTGGTCAGGAGCGCGTCAATCGTATCGGGCAGCGCGTGGCGCGTGCGAGCCTGCGCTCGAACATAGCCTATCGCTTTCACGTCATCCGCGATAAAGAGCTCAACGCCTTTTCCGGTCCGGGCGGACACATCTACGTCACGACTGCTTTGATTGACCTTGCCAACGATGATGAGCTGGCCTCAGTGCTTTCGCACGAAGTCAGCCACGTCGTCGCGCGCCACAGCCTGAAGACTATCCAGCAATCGCAGGCGCTGCGCGGGCTGGCCGATCTGTTCGGCTCGGTAACGGGGATTGCGGGCAACACGGCACAGGAACTCGGCACAGCCGCCGCATCCATCGCCGCCAGCGGCCTGCTCGCCGTACATAACCGTGAAGAGGAGCGCGAGGCAGATTTTCTCGGCCTGCACGCGCTCAGCAAGGCTGGCTTCAACCCGCAAGCCATGGTGACGATGTTCCAGAAGATTCAGAAAGTGGGCGAGAAGGATAGAAGTCTGCTGAACGCGATCTTCGCAGACCATCCTGCCGTTGACGAACGCATCGAAAACACACGCTACGAAATCAACCGGATGAAGTAAGGAAAAAGGTAAAAGGTAAAAGGCAAAAGTGAGGCGGAAGCCACAATTTATTAAAAGTGGTTTCCGCCTTCCTTTTTACTTTTGCCTTCTCAATCTTGGGATACCGAAAACGACGAGCGCGGCAGGAATCAGCAGGAGCAGGTTTCGTAGAGCCGTCGTGACGCCGAGTTGACTTCCGATGATGCCGCCGAAGCAACCGCATTCGAGTCCTTCAGCATTCCCCAACCCATAACGATAATAGAGCGCGTATCCGGCGAAACCCATGAGCATCGCCGCCGACCAGAGGCCGCCGATGCGCGCCGTTCGCGGCCAGATGAGGAGCACGGCGGCGATAATTTCTGCGGCGATGATGGCCATCGCAACTGGCATCGCCCAACTATCGCCGACCAGGGCTGGCATGTTCGTGAAGAAACTCTCAGCCGGATCGTTCCGCATGTAAATCTTCGCGCCCGCCGCAAAGAGCCACAACGCCGCGAGACCAAAACGGCTGACGTGAACGAGCCAGAAGAAAAGAGATGATGGGTGAGAGCGGAGGGCTGAAGAAGGAACAGGCCGCTCTGATGCAGCCTGACTCCCTGCCGCACCTACGATAGCTGGCATCTCCACGCCACTGCTCGTTTCATCCCTCATCCCTCATCCCTCATCCCTGCTTTTATCCTGCCAGTGCCACAACCTTTTCGGCGGCGTCCTTCATCCCGCTCGCTACCGTGAAGTTTAAGCCCGAATCGCGGATGACGCGCTGGCCTTCCTCGACGTTCGTTCCTTCGAGACGCACGACGACCGGAACTTTGATGCCTAGATTATTCGCCGCTCCGACCACGCCGCGCGCCACCATGTCGCAGCGCACGATGCCGCCGAAGATATTGATTAACACGGCGCGCACATGCTCGTCTCCGAGCAGGATTTTGAAAGCAGCTTCAACGCGCTCCTGAGATGCGCCGCCGCCGACATCCAGAAAGTTTGCAGGCTCGCCCCCGGCGAGCTTGATGATGTCCATCGTGGCCATCGCCAGCCCCGCGCCGTTGACCATGCAGGCGATGTTGCCGTCGAGCTTGATATAGTTCAAATCAAACTTCGAGGCTTCAATCTCCAGCGGCTCTTCTTCGTTGAGGTCGCGCAAATCCAGAAACTCTTTGTGACGATAAAGCGCGTTATCGTCGAAATTCACTTTTGCATCGAGCGCGATTAAGCGCTTGTCCTTCGTCAGCAGGAACGGATTGATTTCCAAAAGCGAAGCATCCATCTGCTCGTAGGCCGTATAAAGCGATTGCATGAACTTGGCCGCCTGATTAACGAGTTCGGCTGGGAGGCCGAGGGCGAAGGCGAGCTTTCGTGCCTGAAAGGAGCGAAAGCCGACTGCCGGATCAATCGTCTCTTTGAAAATCTGTTCCGGGGTGTTGGCCGCGACCTCTTCGATGTCCATGCCGCCCGCAGCCGACGCCATGAAGACGGGTCTGCCGGTCGTTCTGTCCAGCACGATGCCCAGGTAAAACTCCTTATCAATCGGCAAGCCCTCCTCGATGAGCAGCACGCGAACTTCCCTGCCTTCCGGCCCGGTCTGATGCGTGATGAGCTTCATGCCCAGAATCTGGCTGGCGACTTCGCGCGCTTCGTCGGCGGATTTTGCCAGCTTGACGCCGCCGCCCTTGCCGCGTCCGCCTGCGTGAATCTGCGCCTTGACGACGACCACCTCCGTGCCCAGTTCCTTCGCCGCTTGATAAGCCTCTTCGGGCGAACGCGCGACGATCCCGCGCGGCACGGGAACACCGTATTTCTTCAACAACTCTTTGCCCTGATACTCGTGAATCTTCATCCGGTTTCGATTCCTCGCTCATCTGTGGATTATTTGAAAAATTGTGGTGCCACGGAGTGTATCCCCAGCCCGACGTCTGCTGCAAGCCGCAAGCCTGATTACTATTGCTCGAAAAAAGCAAACGCGCTAACTTGGCCGACGCAAATTCGCTTTAAGAGCAATTCATCATCAGTTCTTTCGACACTGAAATTTGAGGAGACGATTCCGAATGAGTGAAGTCACAGTCACATCCATCATGAAGTTGCAGAATGAAGTTCGCTACGGCGAAAACCAGACCTTGATAATTGACGAGCCGAAAGATGCCGGAGGCGACGGCGCAGGCCCAGACCCCTACACGCTGCTGCTCTCGGCGCTCGGCGGCTGCATTTCGATGACCGTGACGTTGTACGCGCGCCGCAAAGCCTGGCCGCTTGAGCGCGTCACCGTGCGCCTGCGTCAGGGAAGAATCCACGCCAAAGACTGTACTGAATGTGAAGACAGCACGGAAGGCTTCGTCCACCGCATCGAACGCTCCGTCACCGTCGAAGGAGACTTAACCGACGAGCAACGCACACGCCTGCAAGAAATCGCGCACAAGTGCCCGGTTCATAAAACGCTCACCTCAAAAATTGTCGTCGCCGACATGTAGGACAGACATTCCTGCCTGTCATAAGTGGGACAGACATTCTTGTCTGTCGTAGCGTGCGAACAGCACGCTCTTGATGTTCGCTAATAAGTATTCGCGCTGACACGCTCAATGACAGACAGGAATGTCTGTCCTACGACAGAAAGGCTTTCAGCTTGTCCGGCTGAAAGCCTTTCTCATGTTCGGGACTGAAGAGATTTGAAATCGGCGTGAGAGGATTCGAACCTCCGACCCCCTGAACCCCATTCAGGTGCGCTACCAGGCTGCGCTACACGCCGTCAACGTTTTTCTAGTATCTCTGGAAACGATTTTTTGTCAAATGCAGGATGATGCGCTGGCCGCAGTTTTCAGCGGAGGCAGAGGATGGTTACTTTCTACGTGCGTTGAGGTCGGCTTCGCCCGCGTCGAGCGTGGTGAGCAGGTCGCGTAACTGTTCGGCGAGACGACGCACGGCGTGTCGCTGGTCGCCGGTCATCGAAACGTTCTCGCCTGGCGTTGAAGAGCTTTCATACATGGGGCGCGATTCGATGGGCGGTGGCGCAGCGCTTTGGAGAGTGGGTTGCGCTTGAGTACTTTGTGCGCTCGCGTCCGGCGTCGGGACGACTTTGAGCTTGCTTGCGCCGCGAAGCTCGGTGGCTAGTTTCTTCTTCGCCCCGGCAATCGTGTACTGATCTTCGTAGAGCAATTCCTTGATTCTGAGAGCCATCTCCACGTCGCGCTTACGATAAGTCCTCTGTCCGGCGCGGTTTTTCTGCGGGGCGAGCATCGGAAATTCCGACTCCCAGTAGCGCAGGACATGCGCCTGTACGCCCGTCAAATCGCAGACTTCGCCTATTTTGAAGAAAAGTTTTTCGGGAATAGCGACGGCTGCGCGGTTCATGGTTCGGGAGACCCTTCTGGAAACGTGCCCGTTTTTGCTGGCAATGTAAGAGAAACTGACGGATGCTCGCTAAAAGGATGAGCGGGCGTTCTTCCTCACGCTGCCGCCCATGTTACTCGCGCGCCCGTTGGCGTGTCAATACTTTTCCACAGGAACTTAACTTGACGAAGAGTCAGCAATTGCTTCTCTCTGCTTGAGGTTATACGTCAAAGGTCGGCGCAACGACCAAGATGTGGGCAAACGGATTATCCCGGCACAATCCTGATGAGGCGGCTCAAGGGATCAAAGCTGAGACGAAACGGGCGCAACGCGTCACGACCGAGCAGGATGGGCGAGCCTGCCCTCGGACTGGACAGCAAATCCGTTGGAATTCCGCGCAAGACCATCGTACCCAGACGGACAGTTGTGGGAGAAATCCTGTACGCCGGAATGCTCCCGCCCGCGAGGTCTCTCACGTCGCCGCGCTGCCTTCTTCTACCACCGGGAATAAGACCGAGCGCTCCGGCAGCGTCTTCCGTCAAAGCCAGTCCAAAGCCTGACCCCGTGTCGAGCAGAGCGCGTCTTCCGCCTTCGAGCATGACAAACGGGCGACGGCTCTCTCCGTCCGTCAACCAAGAGACAATCGTTCCGTCCGGCGGAAGATTTGACGAACGACGAAGCGGCGTCAGGCGCGGGTCAAAGGCCGTCAACTCGCCGCGCACCATGTCTATCTCGAAACCGAGCGAGCCGTAAGCGTCAACAGGATCAAGTACGCCGTCAATGCCGGGCGCGAGTCTCTCCGTGATTAAGATTGACCCTCTTGATGGAAGGATGTTCTGTGAATCGCCCAACGCGAGGCTGCGAAAACGCGCCTCGTAGCTCGGAACAGCGCCCGCTCCGCTGAGGCCGCCGATCATGACAGGTCGCCTGCCGCTTAATGTCACGCGCGCCTCGTCTGCCACGCGCCTTGAAAGAAGTGTCGCCCCGGCTCCCGTATCAATGGCAAAGGCGTACGGGCCAGCGCCGTTGACCCAGGCACTGACCAGCAGCCCACGCCCCGACTCTTCGCGGAAGCGAACGGCGCGTGGAAGTCCTACCGTCGCCGACTGCACAGACAAATGGGCAGTTCCACCGAGTGAAACTGCCCAAATGCTTGCTGCCAGGATGAGAAGTAGAGCCGAAGAAGCGCACAGGAGCGCAAATTTCCTCAAGCTGTGTCGCATCGCGTTTTCCCGGCGCGATTAGTAATTACGATTGCGCTTGCGGATACCATAGGTATAAACCGCCGCGCCGCCGCCGCCAGCCAGAGCGCCAATCGCCGCACCCTTCTTGCCGCCAATTAACGAGCCAACCAACGCGCCGCCGCCCGCGCCCATCGCCACCGTCAATTTATCGCGGTGCTTTTGCCAGAATGAACGCTTGCGCGGTTGTGTGTTGTAGTCGTAGTAGACCTGACGCGAGTTACTCGCGCGGCTGTAGCTACGTCTGACCGGCGCGTTCCGGTAAACAACGCGCTGTGCCGGAACAACGGTGCGCTCTGTCGCGACGCTGTCGGTCGCAGCACGATCACGAGCCGCGAGGAAACCATCAAGGAATCCGACACGATAGCTCGCAGGGTCTTCCACATTCGCGCCCTTTGAAGCGAGCAACTCATCTTGAGCTGCTGTTTTGGAATTGTCTGCATCCGAAATCAGCCTGTTCCGGCTGTCAAATGGATTGGCAGAAGATGTGCTGGTATAACCGGCGGTCGCAGGCTCCGCGCTTCTGCGTGAGACAATAGCTCCGACCGATCCGCCCAATAAAGCAGCTACTAGAGCAACAGGAATAATCTTATCTTTCAGGTTCATGATAGGTAGGTCCCCTCCAAACTTAATCTTTTGAGCTATAGCCCGCCCGATAAGGCAGCAAAAATCGTTCCCTGTAAACGTCATCTTCAGGTTTTTTTCATCAAGTCATGTGTCGGCGCGTCTTTCCAGTCGGGAATTCAAAAATTTACAATCAAATCACAATACGCCGCCTTTGATTGTTCAGCCCTTTGAAAGAAACGCTGCACGATATGGCTCAAACATAACCCCATATCCTCACACTTGCTGGCGATGAAAGACACGCCCGGAGTCATTTCCATCTCTCCAGCGTCCTGTTCACGGTCGCTCCCGGTGGACGCCGCTTGAGACTGCAAGCTATAATCCGACTTCATTCACGCACAATCCTTTGGAGGTTCACGCCAACGTGTCCACATCCCCAACAGTGTTTCGTCTCGCCGCGCGTCTTGACGGCGTAGGCTTTTCCGACATCGTCAATGTCCGCAACCGGATTATGGCGTTGCGCGCTGCTGGGCAGACCGTTCATCAGTTTGAAGGCGGTGAGCCTAACGTCTTCACGCCCGACTACGTCAAGGAAGCCATGACACGCGCGCTTGAAGAGAACAAGACGCGCTACGCGCCTTCCTCCGGCATTCCGGAACTACGCGCGGCCATCGCAGATAAGCTGCGCGAGAAAAACCGCATCCCGGTGCGCGAAGAGGACGTGATAATTTTGAACGGCGGGATGCAGGGGCTTTTCGGCGCGTTTCAATCAACCATCAATCCGAACGATGAAGTTCTCGTCTTCTCTCCCTACTGGACGCCGATTAAAGATTTGATCTCGCATTGCGAGGGCACGACCGTTCTCGTTCCGACCGCTGAAGCGAGACGCGAAGGGTTCGCTGCGACGCTCGCGCGCTACAGCACGCCGCACACCCGCGCCATCTATTACAACACGCCGACGAATCCCAGCGGCGTCGTTTTCACACGCGATGAAGCCGAAGAGGTAGCGCGGTTCGCGCGGGAACGCGAACTCGTTGTCGTCGCCGACGAAGCCTACGAAGACCTCGTCTACGATGGCGAGCATATCTCCATCGCTTCGCTTGAGGGGATGATGGAAAGAACCATCACTTCCTACACGCTCTCGAAATCCTACGCCATGACAGGTTGGCGACTGGGCTATGCCGTGGCGACGGAACCCTGGATGACGGGTTTACGCAAGACCCTGCTTTATTCGACCAACGGAGTCTCGACGCCGACGCAGTGGGCTGCGCTCGCAGCTTTTACCACGCCCTCAGATTTTCTGGAAAAGAATCGCGTCGCCTATCTTGAGCGGCGCGATTTACTTTTAGCCGGACTGAACGAACTCGGCCTGACCTGCGAGAGTCCCGCCGGAGCTTTTTACGCATTCCCCGATGTGACACGCGTTCACGCCGACAGCCGCAAGGCCGCAGACATTCTGCTCGACCGCGCGCAGGTCGCAACCGTTCCCGGCATCGTCTTCGGCGAGCACGGCGAAGGCCATCTACGCTTTTCCTTCTCGACCTCGATTGAAACCATCGAAGCAGGTCTCGATTCCCTGCGCCGGAATCTTTGATAGATGAGGGATGAGGGATGAGGGATGAAGAGGAAGATAAAAACTCTCGCTCTATTCCTCCGTCGCGTAGCGAGTTCGATTTCATCAAACGCATCCGGCAGCGAGCGCTTTATCACTCATCACTCATCACTCATCACTCATCCATCTCTCTGGGGATTGGAGACGATGCCGCCGTCACGTTGCAGCATTCGGGGCGCGAGACGGTCATCACCACCGACCTTCTCGTCGAAGAGATAGATTTTCGTCTGGACACGACAACGCCCTGGCTGCTTGGCTACAAGGCTCTCGCCGTCTCGCTCTCCGACATCGCGGCGATGGGCGCACGCCCGCGCTACGCGCTTCTCTCCATCGGCCTGCCGCAAAGTATCTGGAACTCTGATTTTGTTGACGAGCTATACGAGGGCTTCTTCGCTCTCGCCGACAAATACAACGTCGCGCTCATCGGCGGCGATGTCTCGCGCACGCCCGAACGAATCGTCATTGATTCAATCGTCATTGGAGAAGTGGCACGCTCACGCGCCGTTCGTCGCTCAGGTGCGCGCCCCGGCGATCACATCTTCGTCACGGGCGCACTCGGAGGCGCAGCGGCAGGATTACGCTTGCTCGAACGCGGGACACGCTTGAGGAGGAAACGCTCGCGCTCACCTCATTCTCGCGCCGTCGAAGAACTCCTGCTCCGCCAGCTTCGCCCCGATCCACGCGTCCGCTGGGGCGCGATGCTTGGCGAAGAACGCCTGCCGACGGCGATGATAGACATCAGCGACGGCCTCTCCTCAGACCTCGCGCATCTCTGCCGCTCAAGCCGTGTGGGCGCGATCATTGACGCCTCGCGCATCCCCGTTGACCCACCCGTCATCAGCCTCTGCGGTCGTCGCGCGCTTGACCCGCTCCTGCTCGCCCTGCACGGCGGCGAAGATTTCGAGCTGCTCTTCACCATTCGTCCACGCGACATCAGTTGGCTGCCGCACGAGGTTGGTGGTGTGCCCGTGACGTATATCGGTGATGTGACGAATGAGACGGGACGCGTTCGGATTTCCGAAGGCTCGCGCATCTGGACATTAGAGCCAGCGGGGTTTATGCACTTCGGGCACAGATGATGACAGGTCTTTGCCTCGCCTCCCATTAACCATTAGAATAAACCGCACATTGAACATAGAAGATAACGAAAGCGTATCCTCGTCACTACAATGCTGAAATTTACAAACACTCTCTCCGGTCAGCTTGAAGAATTTCGCCCGATTAATGAAGGCGAAGTGCGGATGTATTACTGCGGCCCGACGGTCTGGGATTACGCCACCATCGGCAACTTTCGCTCGAACATCTTCACAGACATTCTGAGCCGTTACCTGAGATTCAAAGGCTATCGCGTCACGCACGTCATGAACATCACGGACGTGGAAGACCGCATCATCGGGCTGTCACAGAAAAACAATGTGACGATTGACGAGTTCACGGCCAAATACATTGAAGCTCTCTGGGAAGATTTTGACGCTTTGGGCTGCGCGCGCCCAGATATTGTGCCGCGCGCCACGCGTCACATCCCCGAAATGGTCTCAATCATCCAGCGCCTTGAAGAGCGCGGCCATGCTTATCGCTCTGACGATTCGATCTATTACCGCATCAGCTCGTTTCCGGAATACGGCAAGCTCTCGAAGATTAATTTCGCGGGCAACATCGCGGGCGCGAGCGAGCGCGTGGATACAGACAAGTACGACAAGGAAGACGCGCGCGATTTCGCTCTCTGGAAAGGCGCAGAGTCGCCGGATGAACCTGCCTGGGACACAAGCCTCGGGCGCGGTCGTCCCGGCTGGCACATCGAATGCTCTGCGATGTCCATGAAGTATCTGGGCGAGACGTTCGACATTCACGCGGGCGGCATTGATCTGGTCTTCCCGCACCACGAGAACGAGGTCGCGCAAAGCGAAGGCGCGACAGGCAAACCGTTTGCTAAATACTGGATTCACTACGAGCATCTGAAAGTCGAAGGCGAATCCATGTCGAAGTCTAAGGGTAACTATTATACTTTTCGCGACATCGCCGCACGCGGGTTCTCGCCCGTCGCTATCCGCTACTTTCTCCTGAGCGTGCCCTATCGTAAACAGCTTAACTTCACCTTCGAGGCGCTCCGTGGCGCGGAGAAGACGGTCATGGGACTGCGCGACTTTCGCTTGCGTCTCAAGGATGCCCGCGTCGAGCCGGGCGCAAACCCGAAGCTACAGGAAGCCGCCGCCCGCGCCATCAAAGATTTCGAGGCCGGATTTGACGATGATCTAAATACTTCCGTCGCGCTCGCCGCACTTCACAATCTTGCGCGCGAGGTGAATACAGCGATTGACGAACATGCCTTGCGCGAAGACAACAAGCATGAACTGCTCGCCCTGCTCGACCGCATGAACTCCGTGCTGAACATTTTCGAAGACGTTCAGCCCCTCATGCTCGATAGCGATATTCAATCGTTGATTGACGAACGGCAGGAAGCGCGCCGCCGCCGCGATTTCGCACGCGCCGACGAAATCCGCGACCAACTAGCCGAGCGCGGCATCACGCTCGAAGACACCAAGGACGGCGTGCGCTGGAAAAGGCGTTGACAACGGCAGAGGCCAGATGTTAGAGGTTAGGGGTCAGGCGTCAGAAGTTAGCCACTAATCTCTAGCCTCTGACTTCTGACATCTGCTTTTTATGTTTTACCTTCGTGATATACATTTCCGTCCGCTCGACAACCGCGCTGATCTTTTCGCGGACTAGCCCCGTTCATTCACTTTCCACTTCCCGTAAATCGTAACTAAACAAATTCCCCTCGCTTTTTATCAAGGAGAAGAGTGTATGACTACGCTTGCACCGCCAAAGAGACCTGAAATCAAAACCGAGCTGCCCGGCCCAAAGGGGCTGGAGATCATCACAGCCGATAACACATTCGTCACGCCTTCGTATCCGCGCCCGTCGTTTAAGCTCGTTGCCGAACGCGCCGCCGGTGTCTGGGTCGAGGATGTTGACGGCAATATCTTTTTAGACTGCAACGCAGGCGTCGCCGTCTGCTCGACCGGCCACTGTCACCCGGAAGTCGTCAGCGCCATACAGGATCAGGCCGCGCAACTGATTCACATGTGCGGCACAGATTATTACTACAAACACATGCCTGACTTAGCGCGCAAACTGAATGACATCGTGCCCATCGAAGGCCCGACGCGCACACACTTTGCCAACAGCGGCACAGAAGCGGTCGAGACCGCTTTGAAGCTTGCCATGCACGCGACCGGACGCGAGAAGTTCATAGCCTTCTTCAACAGCTTTCATGGTCGCACGCTCGGCTCTCTCTCTTTAACTTCATCGAAAGCAGCCCAGCGCAAAGGCTTTCGCCGTCAGGCTCTGGATGTCACGCACGTCCCCTACCCGAACGTCTTCCGCCATCCGTTCACGGGCGAGAGAACGGACGAGGAGACGGTCAGCCGCGCGTGTCTCGATTGGATAGAGAAGCGTTTGTTCCTGACGACCGTGCCCCCGGAAGAGTGCGCCGGAATCGTCGTCGAGGTGGTGCAGGGCGAAGGCGGCTATGTACCAGCGCCAAGAGCGTTCTTGGAGGGCTTGCGCCGCATCTGCGACGAGCATGGAATCATGCTGATTGTTGACGAAGTTCAATCGGGGATGGGACGCACGGGCAAGATGTTTGCCAGCGACTACTACGATCTCAAAGCCGACATCGTTTGCATCGCTAAAGGCATCGGTTCAGGGCTACCCATCGGCGCGTGCGTCGCCCGTGCAGATTTAATGAACTGGAAACCGGGCGCGCACGCTTCGACCTTCGGCGGCAACCCGGTCTGCATCGCCGCCGCCTTGAAGACCATCGAACTGCTTGAGCGCGAGCTTGTGGCCAACAGCGCGGAGGTCGGCGCATACCTGCAAGATGGATTGCGTAAGCTCGCGCAGAAGCATGACTGCATCGGCGACGTGCGCGGGCTTGGATTGATGGTCGGCGTCGAGTTCGTCACTGACCGCTCAACAATGACGCCCGCGCCCGAGTTGCGCGACCGCATCGAGCACGCCTGCTTCGAGCGCGGCCTCATCATCCTCGGCGCAGGCTTCAACACGATCCGCTGGTCGCCGCCGCTCATCATCACACGCGAGAACGTGGATGTAGCGCTGGAGATTTTCGACGAAGCGATTACTGCATCCTGCTCATAAAATTCGGACAAGCATTCAGCCGCACTGTGATGAAGCAGTGCGGCTGAATGCTTATGGTCTCCGGTCAGACCCCGCTAGAGGCATCTTCCGACCCGGTTTCCAGGAAGCCACGTCGCTCAGGTCAAGGGCTATTAGGGCTGGCGCGGGTTGGCTGTGGCTTGGTCGTAGTCCCCGTCGAAGTATCAACAGCATCAGGGCCGTTGTTGGGGGCTGCGCCATCGAACATCGGGTCTCTATAGCCTTTTGAGGCTTCCACGAGCTGTCTCCAAGCCAACCCTTTTGTAAATTTAAGGCGCCCCGTCAATAACCCGTTGGTCACTTTCATGAACTCTCTAAAGTATTCGGCGTGGAGCCACTGTTCAATCTGCTTGATTTGCTGCTCTCCCCGCGTCCTGATGGCGGGCGACTCCGCCTCAGCTTTTTTCATCGCTGCATTTCTCGCATTATTGAGCTGCTCGGCTGCATCATTGTAGGGAACAATTGCCTTGTTGTAGTTTGCCACTGCCTCCCGGTTAGTCAAATCAGCGGGGACGGCAGGAGCGTTTGCGTTGTGCTTGTCAATAGCTTCCTGTGCGTCATCCACATCCTTATACAACTTCCGTATATCCTTCACTGCTTGTTCATAGGGCGCGAAGACCGCATCGAATCTGGCCTTGACCTCTGTGGCTTTGGCTGCGACAGCGGCTTTGGCATCTGCCGTCAAAGCTGTTGAGCCTTTAACTCCCTGGGTAGCATCGAGGAATGATGTCCACTCCGGCGGCTTTGTAACCTCGTCAGCTTTGGGCTGGGGCGTCTGCGCCTGCGCGGCACACACTACGACTGAAAACAACAGGCAGATTGTGAGTAAGATAATTTTCTTCATGGTGGGGTCTCCTTGGGGAACTGCGTTGGTTGCAGGTTAATTGATTAGCCCAACGAGGAGTGGAGGCGAGAGATTGCCAGTAAGCCAATCAAGCGGAATGCCGATATATAATAATTCTTCGGTAACTGTCAATCATAAAAAGAGGTAGGCAGGCTTAATCTTTCTCAGAATCTTTGAGCCACGCCGCGCACGCACCTCACAGTGTCGCGCGCAATCAATAATTCTTCATCTGTCGGAATCACGTAGGCCGCGAGCCTTGAGCCGTCGCGGCTGATGACGCCCTCGCCGCCGTTCGTACGCGAGGCGTTGCGCTCCTCGTCAAGCTCAAGTCCCATCCACTGAAGACCGTCGCAGATGAGAGAGCGCACCTCTGCGGAGTTTTCGCCGATGCCGCCCGTGAAGACGATGGCATCCGCGCCGTTCATCGCCGCCAAGTAAGCGCCGATATATTTCCTCGCGCGGTAGCAGAAAATCTCTACGGCGAGACGAGCGCGGCGGTCGTCATGCTCATGCGCTTCGGCCAGCAGCTCGCGCATATCGTTGGTCAGACCTGAAATACCTATGAGGCCGGATTGCTTGTTCAGAAGCGTCTCGACCTCCTGCGCCGACAGTCCCTCTTTGGCCGAAATGAAATCAATAATCGCGGGATCGAGATCGCCTGAGCGCGTACCCATCACCAAACCTTCGAGCGGGGTCAGCCCCATCGAAGTATCGAGGGAATCGCCAGCGCGGATTGCCGCCGCCGAGCATCCGTTGCCGAGATGAAGCGTGATGACGTTTGTCTCTTCGCGCGCGATATTTAAAAGCTGGCGGTAGCGATAAGCGACGTAACGATGCGAAGTGCCGTGAAAGCCGTAGCGACGAATGCGGTGACGACGATAGAGTTGATAAGGCAGCGCATAAAGATAGGCGCGGTCGGGCAGAGTCTGGTGGAACGCCGTGTCGAAGACTGCGGCCTGCGGCAACCCGATGCCGAAGACTTCGCGCGCCGCCGTGATGCCCTTGATGTTCGCCGGATTATGCAGCGGCGCAAGGTCAATACAATCCTCTATCCCGCGCAGGACTTCGTCTGTGATAAGGACGGACTGCGTGAAGTGTTCGCCGCCATGCACCACGCGATGACCGATTGCATGAACATCAGCCACGCTTTTGACCGTGTCAATCCCGGCGTTTTCCGAGCAAGCCCAACGAATGATTAACTCGACAGCCGCGCGCGTATCCCTGAGCGGCGCAGTTGACCGCTGCGCCTCGCGCCCTTCGGCGTGCAGCGTAATAATCGCTTCGCCGCCGATGCGCTCTATCACCCCGCGCGCCAATCGCCTATCCGAGTTCCCCGCAATCTGCTCAAGATCGGTCGCGATCAACTGAAACTTGACCGAAGAACTACCACAATTAAGGACGAGAACATTCATAAAGCGGTGATAGGTGATGGGTGATAGGTGATAGGAAAGAACTTGGTTTTCTCTTATCACCTATCACCCATCACCTATCACTTTCCTTTCTATCTCTTTCATCCGTGCGCGCAAATGGTCTTCGTCAACGGTGAGCACGCGGCCATCGCTGAAGACAATGTTTCCGGCGACCATCGTCATCAGGACATCACGGCCTGATGAAGAGAAGATGAGCGCGGCGAGCACGTCGTGAAGCGGAGTTTGATGCGCGCCGTCGAGCGCGACGACGGTGATGTCGGCTTGCGCGCCTTCGACGAGCGTGCCGGTTAGAGTTTTGAGGCCGAGGGCGCGTGCGCCTCCGTGCGTCAGGGTGGCAAGCGCGGTTTCTGCGTTGAGCTTTTGCCCTGCGCTTCCGATGCCCACAGTTCCCCGCGCCGTCAGAATGGCGAAGCGCGCCTCTTCGAGCATGTCGCAGGTGTTGTTGCTGGCGACGGAATCGCTGCCGAAGCCGACCTTGATACCCTGCTCGACGAAGGCCGCAAACGGCGCGCGGCCATGACCGAGCTTGGCGTTGGACTTCGGGCAGTGGGCAATGCTCACGCCAGTCTCCTTAATCGTCTTGAGGTCTGCGTCATCCACCCTGATGCAGTGTGCGAGAAGTGTTTCCGGTGTGCTCAGGATGCCGTGTCGTGCCAGATATTGAATCGTCGAAACTCCGGGCGCGCGCCATTCTATTCCGCGACGCGCGAGACCTTCGGCGAACGGGCCGCGTCCTTCGAGCATGAAAAGCTCCTCGGCTTCCGACTCCGCCGCGTGCATCATCAACGGCAACTTCTCCGCACGGGCGAATTCCGCAATCAACTCAAGCTGCGGCGCGCTCACAGTGTACGGCGCGTGCGGCGAGACGCCCAGACTAACAAGCTCTGTTTCATACTCACGCAGTCGCGCCACCTTCTCGCGCAGCTTGTCAAAATTCGCGCGCGCATCATTAGGGTCCGGGCCGAAGGCTTCCTGATAAACCGTCCCGCGCAAGCCCACACTCTTGAGCGCCCTCATGCTTGAGCTGGCCGCATCAGACGCATCTCCGACGCACGTCACGCCAAACCGCGCCGCCTCGATTGCTCCCCACGCGGCGGAAACGTAAAGATCGTCCGGCGTCATTCGTTCGAGACGCGCGATGGTCAGTTTCCTGAGCCACGCGAAAAAGTCTCCCTCTTCGCGTTCGAGATAGCCGCGCATCGCCGTCAACTCAAGATGCGAATGCGCGTTGACGAAGCCCGGCAAGATTGCAGCTTCACCGAAATCACGCGCCTGCGCTTCAGGGAAACGCCTGCTCATCTCATCGCGTCCGCCAACGGCAACGACCTGCGAGCCTTCAACCACTACCGCCCCGCTCTCGATCAGCGATGAACCATCAGGCAAGACCCAGCGTGCGCTATAAAGTTTCATTGGTTCATTGTAGAACAGGCATTCCTGCCCATCGTAGGACAGACATTCCTGTCTGTCATTGAGCGCGCAAGCGCGAATACTTTTTGGCAATACTAATGAGCGTGCTGGCGCACGCTTGGACAGGCAGGAATGCCTGTCCCACGACAGACAGGAATGTCTGTCCTACATATCAGCGGCGAGCGCGTTCCTCTTTCAGTTTGCGGTAGCGTTCGATGATGGAAGTAACGTAGGCGCGTGTCGAGGGGATGTCTATGCGCGCGATGAATTCGTCATCGGTGAGAGGCTTTGCGCCCGGCTCAGTCTGATTCCAGGCGGCGGCCCGGCTCGGCCCGGCGTTATATCCGGCGATCATTCGCGCCTCTGCGCCGGGCAGGTCGCGGTATTGCTCGTAAAGCTTCTCCAGATACCAGCAACCGATCTGGATGTTGCGCTCCGGGTCGCGCAGCGCAGCCTTAGCGTCCTGCTGTACCTGCCGCTCAAGCTCGCGCATTCCCGTTTCGGCAGCCCACTCCCGCCCGACCGTCGGCGTGACCTGCATTAACCCGACCTCGCCAGCGCCGCCGATCATCCAGGGACGAAAGTATGTCTCTTCGTAAATGACACTCCAGACCAGATCAGGGTCTAGACGATAGATGCTCGCCTGTCGCGCAATCACAGTGTCGTAGCGATGAATCCAGTATTGATTGAAGAAATAAGTCCCGATAGCCCCGAGCAGGATAGCGGTGAGGATGAAGATAACAAGGCGTTTCATAAAAACAGAATACAGAATTCAGGAGTCAGAAGTCAGAATAAAAACAAAAGCGGTCGAGAGCCTTTCATTCTGGATTCTGACTTCTGACTCCTGAATTCTGCTTTTAGTTTCTTCTCTTCAATCCTGACCAGAAGTCTGGGGTCGCGTAGGCGCGGTCAACGCCTTCGTAGCGCGAGCGCAGGGCGCGCTCGTCGAGAACGTGTCCCTGTAGCCAGACTTCAGCCGAGAGGGTCGCGCCCACTGAGAGCGAGTCGCCGCGTAGCGCGCGACGATTAACCAGCACTTCGAGGCGCAATCGTTCGAGGTCCAGATAGACCCAGTAAAGCTCGCTGCCGGACAAGGGATTGCGAAGCGGCTTAAAGGCAATCACGCGTCCCGTCAAGCTCCAATCATTCTCCTGCGCAGCTCTCGTGGGCGCAGACTTTTCGAGCGGTTGCCAGAGCGCCGCCGTCTTGCGCTTGCTGACCCGCGCGCGATAGGCGAGGCCGCAGAGGCCGACGTGCAGTTCCTGCGCGCGAAATCCGCCGGGGCCGACCTCCGTCAAATTCTGCAACTCGAAAAGAACCTCTGTATCCGTCCCGTCGCAGTAGCCATGCACGACGGCTTCGCCTTCTTCGTCGTATTCGGTCAGCGCCCAGGGACTGATACGCTGCGTGTAGCGCGCACGAAACCCCGGACGGCAATCGGCATAAAAAATGTCGCCCGTGCCGGATTCGTAAAGCACCGTCCAAACTTCCAGCCCCTCGCCCAGCTTCCAGCATCGCCCGTGCAAGACAGCGCCGCGCCTGGTCAACTGCGTCGGCTCGCCCTGATCGCCTGCGCGCTCCGCCAGATAATTGAAGGCCTTCTCGCTCGGCACTTCCAGCCCGATAGTCTCGAATGTTACATCCATGATTCAGTGATAGGTGATAGGTGATAGGTGATAGGTAATGGGTAAAAGCGTTTCTCTTATCACCCATCACCTATTACCTATCACTTGAGCATTATTCCCCGGCTCGTTTGCGCCGTCCACGCGGCGTGGTGTCTTGTTCTGGTTCTGCTTCGCGCGGCGCGCTCGTCTTGAAGCCGCGAACGTTGCGTACTGGCCCCTGTGTGGGGCGCTTGCCGGAGCGCACCATCTCCGTAAACAAATCTACATCATAATCCGCCTCGCGCGACATCTCTTCGCGGATCAGGTGCAGCACTTCTAAGAATCTAGGCTTGCGATACATAAAACACAAGAGCGATAGGTGATGGGTGATAGGTGATAGGAAAGAACCTGTTTTCTCTTATTACCTATCACCCATCACCTATCACCTTCTCCGTTGCTTCCGAAACTAAAAACTCCGGCGTGACGATCATCGGGACGAAGAATCCGGCGGCGGTGTTGAAGAGACGCACGCGCGCCTGTCGTCGGACGTTCGCCAGATGACCGAAGTTCCACGTTACTAAATAATCTATCTTGTGAAGTGAGGCAACGGCAACGTGCAGGGCGTCCGCGATGTACTTGCGATGAAAGATGCCGCGCGTGATGTAGCCTTCGGCGAGAATTGCGGCTTCGTCCGTTAGCTCGACCTGTTCGAGTTGCCCCGCGAGTTTGAGATAACCCGTGCGGTGCGGCTCCGTCACGCGCTCAAGCTCGCGCACGACGAGCGGCGAGATGACGGCGCGATA
The DNA here is from genome assembly GCA_963791265.1 of uncultured Acidobacteriota bacterium. Taxonomy (GTDB): domain Bacteria; phylum Acidobacteriota; class Blastocatellia; order Pyrinomonadales; family Pyrinomonadaceae; genus QHXM01. The sequence continues at coordinate 237,310 of CAWBSB010000014.1, read as the reverse complement.
CTCCGGCAACTCATGCTCCCACCAGCGAATCGTCAAGTCGCGGCGAAAGGGCTCGCCGTTATCGAGGTAAGCGCCGATGACGGAGGTTTCGAGATAAAGGCTCTGCTTCATTGTGGCGCGTCAGCTCCCCGATTCATCTGCATCTTCTGGTCAATAGCCGAGGCCGCCGCCGTCAACGGCTCAAGCAGCATGACGGATCTTTTGAAGTCGAAGGTCACGCGGAAATGGCGTAGAAAATTCCCGCCGATGATGCCGTTCTGAATAAAGCCTGTGGTTTCGTTGACCGCTTCGAGATCGAGCACGGCTACGTCAACCTTCTCGCGCGCGTGCGCGCCAAGCAGGACACGGGGCAGGACGAGCGTCTGCACACCGTCGGCGATTCCGGCTGCACCGTAAACTCGCATGCGCGCCGGATGCTTAAAGCTGCTCATCTCGTCAAGCTCCATCATCCTTTGAGAGACGACCGAGATGCTTGCGCCCGTGTCAATGATGAAGTTGAGCGGCTTGCTGACGCCTTCAACCTGAACTTCGCCACTCAGGAAGCCGCTCGACGTGGTGCGGATGGGAATTTCGATGCTGGACTGAGAGACAGTTGAAGCGCTGTCGTCGCCTGAGCGTTGGCGGTTCAGCGTGAAGAGGCGCGCGCCGTAGTCAACCGTCGTGATGTACTTGGTCACGACCGCCAGACCGATATAACCGTCAACGGGACTGTCATCGTTATAGAAGTGGCGAATGTAAACGGGCACGTTCTCAATGCGCGCCTCGCCGATCTCCATTGAATCAAGGAAGCCGTAGACGATCTCGAATTTCCCGCCGACGGCGCGAGCCATCCCGCCGCGCGCCACCGGCTTCAGTCCCAGTTGCTTCGCCGTCTCATCGGAAATGACAGAGATGCCTGAGCCTGTGTCCAGGACAAAGCGCAAAGGCTCTCTCCGTCCATTCACACGAACGCTGATGATGGGGCGATTATTGGGCATCTCGAAACGCACGCTCGTCTGGGTCGCTCCACTCACATTGTAGAGCCTGCTCTGGCCGCCCAGATAACGCAGGTAATCTATCAGTCCGCGAATGCGTGCGCGGCGATCTTCGTCCGTGGTCGGCGCGATGGCGAGGAAACGCTCGTAGGCGCTGGCCGCCTCCTTGTAGCGTTCGGCGCGCGCCGCCGCCTGCGCCAGAGCGAAGACAAAATCCGGCTCTCTGGAATCCAGATAAATCGCGCGGCGCAAGCCGTCGAGACTCGAATTCAGACGATTCTCGTAGAAATCAACCATCGCCAAACCGGCGACCGCCAGCGGCTCGTCATCCTTGAGACTGAGCGCCGTGCGAAACTCTTCGACAGACAGCCGAAAGTCGCCGCTAGCTAAGACGGCTGCTCCGAGCAAAGAATGGGCGCGCGCCGAGAGCGGGTCATTCGTGATGACGCGCGCTGCATGATCGAAAGCGTCCGTCAATCGTCTCATCTTGAGCAGCGTATAGCTCAAGCCGAGCCGTGCCGCGTTATCGCGCGCATCTTTGGCGAGCGCTTCACGAAACAGCTTCTCGGCCAAATCATAGCGGCCTTCGCGCAAGGCACGCTCGGCCTGGCTGCGCGTCTTGTCTCCGGCAAACACGACCACCGTCGAACCCACCGCCAGCAAAAGGCAAATGGTCAAACCAGCCAAACTTCCGACCACCAGTCGGCCCAACTTGTTTTGCACATTACTTAATTTCATTGGGGGCCTCACTTTGTAAGTGATGGGTGATAGGTGAATAAGTGATGAGTAAAAGAAAGCGTTTTTAACTTATCACCTATCACCCATCACTTATCACTTATTTCAAAACTTCTCCCGTCTTCATAGACCAGAGAATCAGATCAAGTTCGTCGAAATCAACTCGCACGTCGCGGGCGAATCGGCGTAGGCGTTCCTCTGTCTCCAGATAACGTGCGCGAGTCGGTGGCGGTTCCGGCGATTCCACGATGCCGAGTTCTGCGAGGCTTCGCAGGATGTGCTTGTCAAGAATCGCGTAGCCGCGTAATCCGACGTTGCGTAGGAAGTGGCTGGCTTCCTTGTAACCCAGACCTTTGATGCTGCGCGTTCGCGCCAGCCAATCACGGCGCGCAAACGGATCACTAAAACTCGTCAATCTCTCGCGCAGGCGCATCCCGCAATCCGCGCGCAGGTAGTCGCGCGTTACGACGATGTAGCCGGGACGCGCCGCCGGGTAACGATGCGCGCGCGCACGGATGAGCGCCTCTGTCATCTCTTCGCGGCTACCGTCAAAGAGCAAATGCCTGATGGCCTCAACGGAACTGAGACCCATGCGTGCCGACGCTCCGGCAGTGAAGATGCAATAGACCAGTTCTTCCCAGAGCCGCGCGTCTGAGCCACTGTCCCAGACCTCACGAAACTCTGCGAGACGCGCGCGAATCTGCGCCCCGCGCGCCCGGCGCGTTGCACGTATGTTTTCAATAGTGACGGGTTGGTTGTCTCGTCGCACGAGGATTTAATGAACGCAAGAGAATATTAGGAGCGTGCTTGGAGCATTGTCAACGAACTTGGGACTGAAAAGCTATTGATTGTTTTTGATGATCGAGCGCATACATCCCATGATGCGCCGTGCAACATCAAAGGACACGCGTCAGCGTTTCCGGCGCAATTTTTTTTGAACCGGGCGGGACGCGCCCGTGTTATCATGCGCAACCTCGTTTGGAGACCGTTGGTGGAGAACAGAATGACCCGACAACCAGGCAGGAATAGAATCGCTTTTATCTTCTCTCTCTTTGTTCTGTTAACGCTCACACAGGCGCACGCCTTAGCTCAAGCAACAACCGAACAACCGTCTCCGAACTACACGCGCCCGACTGTGCTGACGCGCCCGGTCACGCAGCCGCAGCCCCTCCCGTCGCAGCCGACGACGCTGCCCGCAACACCAGACATTGCGCCGCCTCAACCCGTCATCATCACTCAGGGGCTGCTCATCGAGACGCTTGATGGAAAGATTGTGGCGGAGCAAGGAACAGAGCAGGCTTACAATCCGGCCTCTGCCGTTAAGCTCGGAACGGCGCTGGCGGCTCTCAAGAATTTCGGAATCGAGCATCGCTTCACAACCGCCGTCTGGACTACGGGCACGTTCGACGCGGCAACCGGAACAATCACGGGCGATCTGATTGTGTCAGGTCGCGACCCCTCTTTCCACTTCGAGCACGCGGTGATGGTCGCGCGTGAATTGAACAAGCAGGGCATCCGTGTTGTGACCGGCGATTTAATCGTCGCGCCCGGCTTTACTATGAACTTTGATTGGTCATCGCTGCGTTCGGGCAATCAATTCTACGATACGCTCGACGCCACGCGTCGTTCTGCCGCTGCCTCGCGCGCGTGGGCGGAGGAGCGCTCGCTCGTCAAAGATACTGAGAGTTTGCAGAGCGTGCCGAGCGTTGCCGTGATGGGAGCGGTTTACGTTGACCCCGTACCCGCAGGCGCACGCACGCTCCTGATTCATCGTTCGAGCAAGCTGGTTGACGTGCTCAAGGTGCTGCTCTGCTACTCAAACAATTTCATGGCCGAGCGCATCGGCGACACGCTTGGCGGCGCAAACGGCGTCCAGCGTTATCTGACGAAAGAGCTTGGATTGAATCCCGGCGACATACGCCTGGCTTCGACGAGCGGGCTTGGCGTCAACCGCGTCACGCCGCACGCGATGATGAAGATTTTCCGGGCGCTGCGCGACGAGTTAGCGACTTACAGGCTTTCACCTTCGGACATTATGCCGGTCGCGGGCATTGATCCGGGAACGCTCGAAAAGCGCTACACCGAATTTCAATCACGCGGCAGCGTCATAGCCAAAACCGGCACGCTCATCCGAACGGATGGAGGCGTCAGCGCCCTCGTCGGGCAGATGCGAGCGCGCAACGGCGAAACACTTCTCTTCGTCATCTTCAACCAGCGCGGCAATGTCCTGCGCTTCCGCGAGAGTCAGGACGCGCTCATCACGCAGATACAGAATACGCGCGGCGGCCCTGCGCCTTTCAGCTATCGCCCGCTCACGCTCGGTATGCGCCTTGCGACGACCCAACAAAACCAGATGCCAGCGCGCACGGACGAATACGAGCCAGGAAATCAATAAGGCAAAAGTAAAAAGGTAAAAAGCAAAAGGGAAGACTAAGGAGCAATCCTCTCGTCTTCCCTTTTTACTTTTACCTTTTTACTTTTGCGTTGATAAAAGGCGCTCCGGCGGCCTGAGAGTCGCCGGAGCGCTTTGCGCCCCACTCGTGCGCAGCGTGCGGAGCCGCGCGCGAAGGGACGATCTCGTGGTTGTTGGCTTGAGCACCACGCTCGCGCCTACTCGCCGTTCGCCTTCGTGAAGGTTAGGCCGCACCTCTGACCTTTCAGGCAATCCTTTTCGACAAGTAACGCTTCCGCCAGTGCTCTTGACGGTCGAATGCTCGACCGGGCGCGAAGACACGCCCACCGCTCTCACAGCAAATCATGCGCCGCCCGTTAACTCCTCTCGCTATGCCACCCACAAATCGCGCTCTTCCGATAGCGCAATCACATTCGCACATGCACGGCAAACGCTTCGTTTTGCTTGTAAATGATTGATGATTTGATTTCGCGAGAGAGAGATAGCCGGTAGTGTTTGCGCTTCCCTGATGTCTCTGGCCGGACTTGAATGAAGTGTGGAATCCGTTTCACACCCTGCCACTTAAAGTAACGCTTTTGACTAGAGAGGCGGCGGAGAGAAAGGCGGCGACTCTGCCTTAACCATCCGTTTTGTCAATTAGATTCTCAGTATTTTCTTACGAACCCGCCAACGGCATAGGGCTTGCTCCTGCTGACTTGCTGAGTGCTTTCTGCTTTAAGCACGATTTTGTAATAACACCCTTCGATAGCTTAGACATGGCCGCAAGTTAAAGCCGGATCGCATTAATAGATAGCAACCGAAACGCCGTGAGGAATCAGAAGTAATGGCTTCAAGAACAACGCTTGTCCCCCGAAGCAATAGGAGCAGCGGCTTTAGTCTCGCCGAACTGTTGATTGTGCTGTTCATCATGGCGGTTGTCAGCGCCTATGCTTTGCCCAAGTTTCTCGGCTCGTCTCGGCTAGTGGTCGCTAAAGGTATGCCGAGAGAAATTCTCACCTACATGCGCCTTGCCCGGCAGGAAGCCATGTCACAGGAAGTGGTCTTCACCTGCCGCTACGACGATACAGCCAAGACGATTACGATCATCAATCATAAAGAAAAAGGCATCACCTATGACCCGACGACAGACACGATGGTCAAGCTCCCCGGCAACACTGCAACCTCTGCAAACGAAGTTCCTGATGTAGTGGTGGAAACAATCCCGCTGGCTAGAATGGAAGTGATGAAGGGCGGCATTACTTACGGCAGAGTTGATGGTAAAGCCGATACCACGCCTCTGGACGACGGGTCGCTCATGCTGACGATGCCCGCCAGCAAGCAGATCGTCTTCGCTTTCCAAACCAACGGCTCGGTCGTCAACGCGCTCAACAGTCCGATCAATCGCACACTTTGGCTCTATAACAAGGATATTAAGAAACAAAGCGGGTTTGCCATCTCCGTGCTCGGCACAACCGGAAGAGTAAAACTATGGAGGTACGACAGCAATGTGGATAAATACGCCGAGTAGGAATAACAAAACGATGTTGAAGCGCAGAGGTGAATCCGGCTACTCAATCGTCGAGATGTGCTGCGCGATGATTATTCTGTTTATCGGATTGCTGGCAACGGCATCGGCTATCAGCTACGCACTGATGGTGAGTAACCGTGGTCGCTCGATAACTAATAGCAAGCTGCTGGTCATGTCTGTTTTGGAACAGATGGAGACTCTGAGAAACACAAAGCAGTTAACTTTCGGGCAGATCGCAAACACCGGGCAGGTTGATAACACGGGAGCAGGCAGTACGTTTGCTGGCTTCCCGACCACTGAACAGCCTGTGTCCAAAGACCCCGGACAGGATGGAATCTTCGGCACCACCGACGACGCGACCGGGGCTGGGACTGACGGCATCTACGGCAACAGTAACGATGTGCCGAACGACCCGAAAATCGTGATACCGGGATACTCACGCACAATCAAGATTGAGACTCTCAGCTCAAATATTAAGAAGATTACGGTCACGCTATCCTATCCGGGAATCACCGGAAGTAAAGAGAAGCTTGAGGTTTCAAGCTATCTGAACAATGACGCTCAGGCTAACTACATCAATTAAGCATCAGCCCGGCTTGCCCGCTGAGGGGCTGAGGAGAAGACATGGACGCTAAGACAAGACGAGATTCGGAAGGCGGCTTCTCATTGCTTGAACTGATGGTCGTCATGATTGTGATGTCAATCATCATGGTGGCTGTCTTCATGCTGATGAAAAACTCCATAAATGTCAGCAACACCACTTATGAAATGACCGACACGCGGGAGAACCTGCGCATCGCACAGGAATACATCAACCGGGACATCGTCAACGCCGGATATGAGCTTAACGACTACGACAAAATCATTGTCCCGCGGGCATTTGTAACCAGTTATATTGCAAAGAACATTACGCCGACGACTGATCCGGAAAACTCCTTTGGAGTAAATTATGTCAATCTCGGTCTCGTCTGGTCGGACGCCGATCCCGGAGCGGTAGCGGTGGCGGACACCAACCCGGCCACCACTGTTCTTGATAACACTGACCGCATCACAATTCTCAGGCTCGATAGCGCATTTGATGCTATCCCGCTAGTAGCCGGGACAATCACCGGCTCTGGCGCCACGATTTCTATGCCAACTGCCACGGCGGCTCCGCTCAAGGTAGGAGAGATTTACTACTTTACATCAGGGACTTGCCAGGCTGTCACGGTGCCCTGCTCGGCATTCGGGAGAATCACCGCCATCAGTGCCGCCTCCGGCACTTCCACTATCAGTTTCAGCGCAGCCAACTCATACGGCCTCAACGTACCCGGTGCCACCGGCCCGCTTAATATCGTTGGGAAAGGTAATGGTTCCGGCATCAGCACTCAGACGGTAAACATGCGGCGAGCTTTTATCACTCACTACTACGTTAATTCCAGGAATGAGTTGATGAAGCGCGAATTTGGCGTGGCTGGTACCGGTTTTACGGAGAATCTTGTGGCCGAACATATCACAGGTCTTTCGTTCCGATACATTTTTGGCGGAAACAATACGGGCACTGTCAAACAGCCCGCGACCCAGCTAGCTTCCTGGGCAGATCAAGACTCCGTTCGCCAGATCGAAATCAAAATCACGGGCGAAACCACACACTCGGTAATTATGCGCCCCAAAAAGACGACAGAGACGGCCGCCGAGTATCAAAAGAGCATAAAAGGCCAGGAGACGATGACCAGCGTCGCGTCGGCTCGCAACCTGCAATTCCGGCGAGCGCAGAAGCCAAAATAGCCCCTGGCTGATCGTTCATCAGCTTCAACAAGGATGACTTGATATGACAAATCAAATAACTCAATCGAATGAATTAGTACCATTGCACCAGCCGAGAGACAAAGAGCGTGGCGCAGCACTCATCCTCGCATTGCTCATCTTATTGTTGCTGGGTGCAATCTCAGTCACCGTGCTGGCTGTCGTCTCGCATGAAATGAAGATCGCTGGAAGCGACTTGCGGCGCACCGAGACCTATTCCGCTGCGGCTTCCGCAATTGAAAGCATGACCAATCAGTTCAGCGCCTTATTCCAACGCACGTCTAACCCGACCACGTCTCAACTCGACGCGATTGCTGGAAATTTTCCGACTGAGTTATACGCGCAAGGCTTCAGGTTCACCCAATCTCTCAAGCTGGATACCAAGACACTGACAAAGATGCAACTGACGCAGGGCATCACGGACGGCTCGTATCCATACGTAGACCTTGAGAAAGGGGCGTTGGCCGGGTTAAGGGCTTCAGTCTCTCCCTACATCGTGAGCGCAACGGCCATCAATACCAAGACAGGCGCAAAAGTCACGCTTGAGCGAACCATCAACAACTACCTGATTCCGATGTTTCAGTTCGGAACTTTCAGCGACGGCGACCTGGAGTTCTGGCCTCAACCGCCGATGACCTTTAACGGTCGCGTCCATGCCAACGGCAACATCTATTTCGGCGGCGACATTACGTTCACGTCCAAAGTCACAACGGCCAACGAAGCAGTCCGCACGCTTCTACGCAATAACGGCACACTTCCTGCTGTTTATTCTGTGGGTAGCCCGAGATTCGTCATCAACGGCACGACCGTGCAAATGACCCAGGGCAGCGTGGTGGGTGGGCCGAAGCTGGCGCAGCCGCGCACGGATCAAAGAGGTAACTTCCCCACCGGCAATCCCCCCGGAACAGACAACGCAACGTGGAATTCCACCTCAATCGCTTCAGTGAACGGCACTGCCAATCGTTTCGGTGGACAATTGTTGACCAAAGGAACGGGCGCTTTCCCCCTCCTGCTCCCCATGCAGCTCGACGGCAAAATGCCCCGCGAGATTATTAAACGGCCTATGCCGGACGACAGCAGCGCTCTCGTCTCCGGGCGATTTTCCTCCAAGGCCGAGATACGCATTCTGATAGACGATGAGATTGCCGGTAATGGCTCTGGCAACGTCGCAGGTATAGGCAACGATAGCGGCGGCACGCAGAAGGGAGTGAAGCTATCCACCTTCAACCCGTCCACGCTGGATGGCGGCAATGCGCTTCGTCTGGTGAAGGACGATGGCACCGGCTATGCGAACTCGACGGACTGGTTGCAGGGAAAACCGTCTCTCAACAAGAAGGCCGAAACGGTTCGCGGGATCAGGTCTTACACGGTGACGACGGGCACTGCGCTCAACAGCGTCACCGGAGGTAAGAATGCCAATACCACAACCGAGATAGCCGCCAACACTTCAGTTCCCAAGTCGCCCAATGGTGCAATCATCCCGGCGGGATCGGGCATCACGGGACGCATCTTGATTGAAGTGCGTAAGCCCGATGGCACCTGGCTCGACGTCACCTCGACTATCTTGAACATGGGGATGACGGTCGGAGAGCCGAACGGAATCGTTTACCTCCAGCGCCCGCTGTGGGCTGCCTACATGCAGGGAGGCCGTGACCGGAAGGGTGATAGCACTCATAATAACTACCTGAACTATTTCCTTGACACCGCTGTCACCAGCAGGCGCTGTATCGCTGACGGTGAAGTTAAAAAGGCTGTGACCTTTAGCGCCGCAGGCTACCTCTATTCACTTGATACCGCGCTGGACGATGATACGCCGACAAGCGGCAGCCCTTGCCTCCCGACTGCCGCGACGATGGCGCGCGACGATCAGTTCTCGACCGCACCCGGCAGTCTCAACAAAATCGTTCCGATCAGTCTTTACAACGTGCGCGAAGGAAGAATAGACGAGAGCAGCAGTGCTACGGTGGTGTACGAACGCGGCATCGTCAGCGTGGTTGATATCAACATGAGGAACCTGGCACGCTGGGTGGACGGGGTCTTCGACAATAATCTTTTGCGAACCACGACCGCCGTCAGCACCAACATCGACGGCTCTGACGGGTATGTGGTTTACATTTCGGATCGGAGAGGTGACAGAGTCAAAGCCGAGCGGAATGCGTCGAACGCGACAATCAACACGACCAACGGCCTCGTAGATAACGAAGATGTCTACGGCTACAATGATGCCAATGGTGATACTCCCGATCCGGGCGAAGACGTAATTGATTCGGGCTATGACCTAGCGGCGAACAAAAACAAGAAAGACTCTTTGCAGATTGATCTGAAGGAGTTGCCAAGCCCTGCTCAAATTACAGTCCCGTCAAATCTGACTCCGCCGACCGGCGTTGATGCCGCCGATTTCACTCGTTCGGTGGCCATCGCGGAGTGGCAATTACCAACGAACACCTCGCCATTTGTCGGCCATCCTGAGCCAACGTCAAAAACCGCGACGGCTCCCGGCTACTACTTCCGTCGCGCGGTACGGGTGCTCAACGGAGAAGACCTCAAGGTGACTGGCGCAACCGGCAAGCTTTCGGCGACCAAAGGTATCACCATTTCCACCGAGAATATGGTGTTCATCTGGGGCAACTATAATACGACCGGCATCAACGGTCAGCCTACCGGCGCTTCGACGTCGAACGATTCGTCGCAGACATACTACTTCCAGGGCGATCAGGTTCCATCGGCGATTGTTTCCGACGCATTCTTTCCGCTGTCAAAAACCTGGTACGACGCTTTGCCCTCGCTCTACCCGGAAGGCAGCACCAGCCGTGTCGCTGATGCAGGCTCTGCGACGGACATCACAGGAATTTCGGTCGGGCAGGAAACGTCCGTGCGCGCGGGAATCATCTCCGGCACAACCATGTCGGCGATGGTGGGAACGGCAGCGCCCACATACTATCTCCAATGGCTCAACGGTGGCGTTCACAACTTCCCACGCTTCCTTGAGACGTGGGGCGACGGCTCGACATGGACCAAGAGATGGAACTACGTCGGCTCGTTCATTCTGCTCTACAACTCAACGCAGGCGGTCGGTCCTTACGGCGTCATCAGCTCGGTGGTTTATTATCCGCCAACCCGCAACTGGGGATTCGACATCACGTTTAATGATCCGAAGAAGCTGCCTCCGGGCACGCCGCAATTCCAGTACATCGAGGCGACCGGATTCAGGCAGGTCTATTAGCTGACGGCGGGCCTCATCTCTGGAACTGATGACCATCCCTGTCAACTAACTTCAACCCGCCGACGTGCAGGCAATCATCCTGCACGTCGGCCTACAAAACCCGTCGCCTGAACCGGCGACGACCCGAATCCTAAAAGATGGCAAAACTTGACGAACTTCTGAGACTGATGAAGCAGCAAAATGCTTCAGACCTGCACCTCTCCAGTGGCTCCGCGCCTTATCTGCGGATTCACGGCGAGATGGTGAAGCTCAACTACCATGAAGTGTCGCACGAGGTTTGCCAGTCGCTCATCTTTCAAATTCTCACGGAGAAGCAGAGAGAGATTTTCGCCGAACATTGGGAGCTGGATTTAAGCTACCCGCTGCCGGAAGTCGGGCGCTTCCGCGTCAATGTCTTCATGCAGCGAAACGGCGTGGCGGCAGTCTTCCGCCTCATCCCTGAGAAGGTGCAGACGGTCGAAGAGCTGGGATTGCCCGAACAGCTTCTCGATCTGGTAGACGTTTCCGAAGGTCTCGTCCTCGTCACCGGGCCAACCGGCTCTGGTAAAAGCACCACGCTGGCCGCGCTCATCCACTCGATCAACATGAGCGAGCGGGCGCACATCATTACGATTGAAGACCCCATCGAGTTTGTTCATCGCAACGGGCAGGCGCTCATCAGTCAGCGTGAGGTTTCGAGCCACACAAAATCCTTCCACGCGGCATTGAGAGCCGCCTTGAGAGAAGACCCGGACATCATTCTCGTCGGCGAGATGCGTGATCTGGAGACAATCTCGCTGGCCGTCACGGCGGCAGAGACGGGTCATCTTGTGCTCGCCACGCTGCACACCAACAGCGCCATCAAGACTGTGGATCGCATCATAGATGTCTTCCCGGAAAGCCAGCAGGGTCAAATCCGGGTCATGCTGTCCGAGAGTTTAAGAGGAATCGTGGCGCAGGCGTTGCTCCCGACAGCGGACGGCGAGGGGCGCGTGCCTGTGACAGAAGTGCTGGTGAATGTCCCGGCTGTCGCCAACCTGATCCGCGAAGGAAAGACGCATCAAATCAATTCCGTCATGCAGACGGGACGCTCCTTCGGGATGGTCACTTTCGAGGGCGCTGTCAACGAACTGATACGAAGAGGCACCGTCGCCAAAGATGTCGGGAATAACTTCCTGGCACGCCGCTCAATCGGAGTGGGCGCAGCCAAGTACGGCGGGAAGAGTTGAAGGTTAAAGAGAAATAGACAGGATTAACAGGATTAGCAAGATTAAGAAAACGAGGCATGACAGACAGGCTTGATTCTCTTTCTCTTATCCTGCCTATCCTGTCCATCTTGTTAATCCTGTCTAATTCTTCTCGCTTTTGTTAGTGACTCTAAATCTTCTGCATTGTAAATGGGCGCATGCTTTCACCGGCACGCGCCTGTTCTCTTTTTATCATCACACGAGAAGCCGCTTGACACAGCCGAAAAGCAGAAGACAGAATTCAGGAGTCAGAAGTCAGAATGGATAAGATGGAAACCTCTTTTACAGATTTTCGTTTCTTCTGTCTCCTGTCTCCTGTATTCTGACTCCTGCTCTTATGCCTGACATCCTGCTTGTTGAAGACAAAGACAGTTTGCGGCGCGTACTCCAACTGACGCTGGAGAACGCCGGATATACTGTCACCGAAAGCGCGGATGCTCGCGCGGCCACGCAGGAAATCTCCCGCGCGCCTCACCGTCTCGTCCTAACGGATTTAAGGATGCCGCACGGCTCAGGTCTGGACGTGCTGCGCGCAGCCCGCGCAGCCGACCCCGAAGTTCCCGTCATCGTGATGACCGCCTACGGCTCGATTGACGAAGCCGTGCAGGCGATGAAGGACGGCGCGCACGACTTTCTTCAAAAACCCGTTGACTCCAATCACCTGCTGCTCATAGTCGAGCGCGCGTTGGAACAGGCACGATTGCGGACAGAGAACATGCTGCTGCGCGAAGAGTGGTCGCGTCGCTACGGCTTCCCGCGCATCATCGGCGAATCCGAGACAATCAAGCGCGCGGTTGCCGAAACCCAGCGCGTCTCGCAGACGGAAGCGAACGTGCTCCTTTTGGGTGAGTCAGGCACGGGCAAAGAATTGTTCGCCCGCGCTGTGCATCATCTTTCGCTCCGCCGCGACAAACCTTTCGTGGCCATTAACTGCGCCGCGATTCCCGAAACCTTGATCGAGAATGAACTCTTCGGCCACGAGCGCGGCGCGTTTACGGGCGCGGGCGAACGCCGCCTGGGGAAATTCGAGTTAGCTTCGGGCGGGACGGTTTTTCTGGACGAGATTGGCGAATTGCCGCTGGCGGTTCAGGGAAAACTACTGCGCGTTATCGAAGAGAAGACGGTTGATCGCATTGGCGGACGCGCGCCCATCACGGTTGACGTGCGCGTCGTCGCGGCGACCAACAAAGATTTGCGCCTGGCGGTCGAGCATGGAGAGTTTCGTCGCGATCTCTTCTTTCGCCTCGCGGTCTTCCCCGTCGAGATTCCCCCTTTGCGCGAGCGCGGCGAGGATGTCATCTTGCTCGCTCGCCACTTCGCTGCACAGCTTGGCAAAGAGACGCGCGGGCACGAAGCCGTTTTGAGCGAGGCGAGCATCAAGGCGCTCCGCGAGCATTTATGGCCCGGCAACGTCCGCGAGCTTGAGAACGCGATTGAGCGCGCCTGCATCCTCGCCGACTCGGTGACGCTTGAGCCTGCCGACTTAGGGTTGATTAAAGCCGGGACTCAGCCTGAGGCTTTCAACGAACTCGACATGACCGGCACGCTCGCGGAAATCGCAGACCGCGCCGCGCGCTTCGTCGAGCGTCGCAAAATCAGTGAGGTCTTGCGCCTCCACGAAGGCAACAAAACCCGCGCAGCGGAAACTTTAGGCGTCAGCTACAAAACGCTCTTGACCAAGATTAAGGATTACGAGCTTTAGAAGTTGTTTGATGAGTCCCGTGAGGGACGGTTGACAATAGCCCAGCGATTTATCGCTGGGAACTCAAGCAAGAATATTTATCAAGTCCCGTAGGGACGGCTGAACCAAAGAGCCGTAATCATTTCAGCCGTCCCTACGGGACTCTCGAACTTGTATTGCCAATTTCCCCAGCGATAAATCGCTGGGCTATTTTCGATGCGTCCCTACGGGACGACAAGGTTCACACTTTTCAAGTGTCCTCTAAAGATAATCAAACGACTGATAAAGTTTCTACGCATCAGGATGCCAGCGTGATTGCGGGCGAGACGGACGTTCCCGTCGGCACGGTGACGGGTGAGTTCCCCGCCGAGCAAGCCTCTCAGGCTCCACGCGAGCCGAACACAGGCAAGTTCGCTTTCCTCGTCGGCGCGGGCATTCTCCTGAGCCGCATCGTCGGCGTCATCCGCCAGCGCGTCTTCGCACACTACTTCGGCACGTCAGCCGCTGCCGACGCCTTCAACGCAGCGTTCAGAATTCCCAACTTCCTCCAGAACATCTTTGGCGAAGGTGCGCTGTCGGCATCCTTCATCCCGGTTTACGCGGGACTGCTGGCGCGTGAGAACAAGGAAGAGGCGGATCGCGTGGCCAGCGCCATTCTCACCATGCTGGCGCTCGTTACGTCGCTGCTCGTCCTGATAGGAGTTCTAACGACTCCCTACCTGATTGACGCCATCGCTCCGGGCTTCAAAGGCGAGACGCGAGAGCTGACCATTCGTCTCGTCAAGATTCTCTTTCCGGGCGCAGGATTGCTCGTCCTCTCTGCCTGGTGTCTCGGAGTCCTGAACAGCCACCGCCGGTTCTTTCTCTCCTACACCGCGCCCGTCATCTGGAACATTGCGATTATCGCTTCGCTCATCTGGTTCGGCGGTCGCGGCAGCCGTGTAGCAGCAGGCGACCTGGAAGCGTTTCAGTTCAGGCTGGCAGAATGGGTCGCGTGGGGGTCTGTCATCGGCAGCGCTCTACAGTTTGGAGTTCAACTGCCGACGGTGCTACGTCTCATCAAGCGCCTTCGTCCGGTGCTGGAAGCTAAATCAAAGAGCGTCCGCACGGTGGTTCGCAACTTCTTTCCGGTCTTCTTCAGTCGCGGCGTGGTGCAGATCAGCGCGTTCGTTGATGCGCTGCTGGCGAGCCTGCTGGGAACGGGCGCGGTCGCGGCTCTGACCTTCGCGCAGAGTCTCTACACGCTGCCGGTCAGTCTCTTCGGCATGTCGGTGTCGGCGGCAGAGCTTCCAACGATGTCGAGCGCACTTGGCAGCGAGGAAGAGATCAAAGTTCAACTAAGGCGCAGGCTGGATTCCGGCTTGAGGCAAATCGCGTTTTTTATAGTGCCCTCGGCTGTTGGCTTCCTCGCGCTCGGCGACGTGATGGTGGCGGCGCTCTACCAGACCGGACGCTTCACGCACGATGATGCCGTCTACGTCTGGGCAATCCTCGCAGGCTCAGCCATCGGGCTGCTGGCCTCCACGCTCGGTCGGCTCTACGCCTCGACTTATTATGCGCTGCATGACACGCGCACCCCTCTGCGCTACGCGCTCATCAGAGTCGTGCTGACCATCGTTCTCGGCTACCTGTGTGCAATACCGTTGCCGCGTGCGCTCGGCATAGAGTTGCGTTGGGGCGCGGCGGGGTTGACGGCCTCCGCCGGAATTGCCGGTTGGATAGAGTTTGCGCTGCTCAGGCGTTCTCTCAATCGCAGAATCGGTCGAACCGGACTGCCGCTGCCGTTCGTCGTTAAGCTCTGGACGGCAGCAGCGGCAGCAGCGGCCATCGGCTGGGCGCTCAAGCTCGTCGTCGGCACGGAGCGCCCCGTTCTCAGCGCAATAGCCATTCTAGGCCCTTATGGCCTGAGCTACTTCGCTTTGACTTCCCTGTTGGGGTTGCCGGAGGCGAGCCGGATGTTCGGGCGGATTACCAGACTTCTGAAGCGAGGGCGAGGTTGAAACTCAATTCCCCTTTGGCTTGTTCCGCAGATAACTCATGATTGTTTCCAGTCAACTGTGCTGCTTTTTCGGAAATTTCCTTTCATTACCAATTTTACGATTTCAGGAAACCTAAAATTAACCTGTAACGAGTTGGCGAATCGCCCATGAAAGGGCTTTCCAGCTTTTGTTCAGCACCTTGGAGATCAAAGGGGAAAAGCGAGTAAAACTATGAAGAGAATCTTGTCCCATTTAACGATTAGCATGGCCGCAGTGGTTTTTCTCAGCCTAACTGCGAGCAGCGCGTATGCCGACGGTATCGTCTTTCAAGGCCCGTCCACGCTGCGCCCGGACGGGGTGGGCATCAGAACCGTTCTGTCACTCCAATCGCCGGGCAGTTCTTCCAGAGAGTCCGGCGGCATCGGCTACAACGGGAGCGGAGATAGCAGTTTCGCGTTTAATGGTGCTGACGATGTGACGCGCGGCGGCACTAACAACACGGTGCTGGTCAGTTCCCTAGGCATCAGCAATGCGACGCAGATTCGCATCGGCTTCAACATCAACGAGCCGAGCGGCGGCCCCGGCAGCGACCCGGTACTGCTTCAATCTCTGGTTCTGAACGCTTACGACCCCGCAGGCAATATCGTCTTCAGCGCTTCCTTGATTCCCTCAAGCTGCCCCGGAGGCGACTGCACTCTGGCACTGCTCGGCAACGGACAGGGCACGGCTGACTACCTGTTCGGGCTTGACGATGAAGCGGCACAACGGTTCGCTACCGTGTTCAGCGGTAATCTACGGCTTGGCCTGGCAGCCACTATCCTGAACGCGCAGGGCGGGCCGGAGAGCTTCTACATTGGCGCGGGACCGAGCGCGCCGGTCCCCGAACCAGCAACGATGTTTCTGCTGGGCACGGGTCTGGCGGGTGTCGCGGCAAAGATGCGTAAACGCCGTAAAGCCTTGAAACAGAATAGCGATTCCGACGGCAGTGCGTAATTTGGTCTGCTGCCGCGCATAAAATTAGCCTCAATTTCAGAGAGCCGGAGCGAGGGTTTTGAAACTCTTGCTCCGGCTCTCGGTTTTATCCGGCAAATCACCTTTCGGGTCGCCGAAAAAAACTCAAAATCTCCCGGCACTTTTTGGAGAATCGCCCGGATTAGCTATTTACTTTGGCTACCGAACAAGAAAACGGGTTAGCTGGTGGAGCGGCAGGCGGGCGGCGGGGGTTGCAGTCCGTCCGAAGGTGTGTCCGGCGAAAATCAATTTTTATCAATTCCCTTGAACAAAACTCTAGCTTTGTGCCGGGCTTTGTGTTATTTTCAGCCGCCTAAAAATTTTCTGGAAACCGCCTGAACCCGTTCCAGTTTCTGGAACTGCTGTTTTATTAAGATTTTAATATCCCTACAGGTATCTGGATTATTTGCAATTATCTTCGAAATCGGCAGGCGGTGCGAGACCGATTAGACGAGTAGGCTTAAAGTTCTTTCCTTTAATGAGGCGTCAGTGAAAGTGCGGTTTTCTCAGTCGCCCCGACAAGCATCAAGCAGTCAACCATTGCCCCGGTTCTGCGAGGTGTCTAAAAAAAGCGCGATCTGGAGTGCGCTGACAAATTCTTCAAGGTTTCCCGACAGGCATGGAGGCACATAAATTTATGAGAACCCACTTTACGGCGCTGCTGAAATCACTTTCGCTCGGCATTGCTTTGATCGCCCTGATGACGCTCAGCCAGGGAGTGGCACGGGCGGATGAAGTACTTATCGCCGGTTTCACTAACGGTTGTTTCGGCGCTGGCTGCACGCCCGGCGCATCCGCTACCGTACCCGGATTGACCTATAGTAACGCGACCTTTGCAGGCACGACCGCCAACGGGTTTCGCGGTCTGGGCGGCAATGCAAATCCCGGGTCGAACTTCAATAACCTCGGCTCTCTCAGCCTGAGTACAGCGCCGAATACGTTTAACACAACGTTTTCGCTACAGGTCACGTTTACGGCTCCGCAGGGAATCAACGGCTCGAACCAGACGACTTTCACGGCTACCGTGACCGGCACAGTCAGAAGTGACAACTCGGGCGGCATATTTCTTGATTTCAACAACACGCCGCTTCTTTTCACCTTCAATGATACCAACTGTGAGCCTGATCCGACCGGAGGAGTCCCTGGACAGCAGACAACCTGCGGCAGTGGCTCGTTCTTATTCAGCGTCAACGATCTGGCGATTGATCCCGGCCAGACAGTCAGCTTGACAGGCCAGATCACAAGCGCACAACAAACAGCAGTGCCTGAACCCGCCACAATGTTGTTGCTCGGCACAGGACTAGCGGGTATCGCAGCGAAGGTGCGTAAACGGCGCAAAGCTAAAAGCGACATCAGCAGTACGTAACTCAGGGTCTCTGTTCCTGTCTAACCACCCGTGAGCGTTTGATACGCTTGCGGGTGGTTTTATTTTCAAAGAAGACAGGTAGCCATCTACAAACGCCTGGCTCTTAAATGAGAGGCAAAAACGGAAGGCGACGAGTCTTCTTTTCTTTTGCCTTTCGCCTGCGCTCTCTTTATCATCCCGGTTATGCAAAGAGTCATCACGGCAGCCGCGATGCGTGAGATTGACCATTTGACGGCGGAGCGATTCAAGACACCTTCGCTGCTCCTGATGGAATCGGCAGCGGCTGCTTCGGCCAAAGCCATCGCCGCACGATTTCCTGACGGCCTTGCGGGTAAGCGTGCCCGCATACTCTGTGGTCGCGGCAACAATGGCGGTGACGGCGCGGCTCTCGCCCGCGCGCTCTGGCTGGCAGGCGCGCGAATTGACGTGGTGCTCTTCGGTCGAGTCGAAGAGACGAAAGGTGATGCCCATACCAATTTCGAGATCGCCCGACGCCTCTCAAGCTTTGACGCAGGCTCGCACTCTCATCCTCCGCCTTTGACTTTCACCGAATGCGAAAGCATCGCCGCCTGGGAAGAGATTGCCGCACATAGCTACGACATCATCGTTGACGCGCTCTTCGGCACGGGACTCACGCGCCCGCTTGAAGGCGTTCATCGTCAGGTCGTAGAGCACGTCGCCTTGCTTCGCCACGCGCGCGAACGCTCCAACGCCAATCACCCATTAATCGTCTCGCTGGACATTCCTTCCGGCCTCAATGCAGACTCCGCCACGCTCATCGGCGAAGCCGTGCAAGCCGACTTGACCATCACCTTCACTGCGCCCAAAGCTGGAAACGTCCTACCGCCCGCCTCTCGATACAATGGCGAACTCGTCATCGCCAACATCGGCTCGCCGCCCTCCCTGCTCGAAGCAGCGGAGACGCAACTTCGTTTAGTTGAAGAAGGAGACGCGCGCGAGTGGCTCGTCAAAACGCGCTACGCGCCTGACTCGTACAAGAACATGCACGGGCACGCGCTGGTCATCGCGGGCTCGCGCGAGATGACGGGCGCAGCCGTGCTGTGCGGCGTGGCGGCGATGCGCGCGGGCGCGGGACTGGTGACGATTGCAACCCCTGCGACAGCACAGCCAGCCGTCGCCGCGCGTGTGCTGCCTGAGATTATGACGGCAACGCTCTCTGAGACGCCGAAGGGCGCAGTCAGCTTTGAAGCCGTCGAGCAGGTATCGAAACTCGCGTTGCGGGCGAACGTGATCGCCGTTGGCCCTGGCCTTTCGAACGAAGATGAAAGCACGCGTCGCTTCGTGCGCGCTGTGGTCGAGAGGCGCACCACGCCACTTGTGATTGACGCCGACGCCTTGAATGCGCTCGCGCCCTGGCCTGAAGATTTGCGCGGCTCTGAGGAGCTTCCCCTCATCCTCACGCCGCACGCGGGCGAGATGCAACGACTCATGGGCACAGACGACAAAGAAGCTCTCGCGGATCGTGTCACAGCCGCGCGTGACTTCTCGACCGCGCACCATCTCATTCTCGTTTTGAAGGGCACGCGCACACTCGTCGCCGCTCCGGACGGTCGCGTCTTCATCAACCCGACGGGCAACGCCGGACTCGGCACGGCTGGCGCGGGCGATACCCTGACGGGCATCATCACAGGCTTCATCGCGCAGGCGTTTGCGATGGCAGAAGAGGACAGGGACGCTCTCTTTGCGACCATCGCCGCTGTTTACATCGGCGGACTGGCCGGAGACATCGCAGCAAAGAAGCGCGGCATGCGTTCCCTCGTGGCGTCAGACATCGCGTTGAGCTTGAGCGCAGCCGTTTGCGCGCTCGACCCGCAGGGAGAGCAGCCATGAGTACACATGCGCCCTCGACTCTTCCAACAGGCCGCTGGACTACTCTGAGCGCCGAAGAAACGTTCGCTCTGGGCGCGCGCATTGGCTATCAGCTTGCGGGCGGCGAAATCATTCTGCTTGACGGGGCGCTCGGCGCAGGCAAAACGATCTTCGCCAAAGGCATCGCCAGTTCCCTTGAGATAGACACGGACGAAGTGACCAGCCCATCTTTCACGCTCGTCAATATCCATGAAGGCCGCCTGAAACTTTTCCATCTGGACCTCTATCGCCTGAGCGAAGGCGCGTCCGCCGCGCACGCAGTTGATCTCGATGAACTCCTCACGGACGAAAGCGCCGTCTTCATCATCGAATGGGCGGAGCGCATGGGGCGTTATCCCCTGCCCTCGCCCGTGTACAGAGTTTCGATTACAGGCGACGGCGACGAGCCGCGCGACATTCTGATAAGTTTGTAGCTCGATGGCGGAAGGAATTAGCAGGGATGGACAGGATAGACAGGATGGAAAAGAAAAAGAGCAGCACTTATTTCATATTCCTTCTTTCATCCTGTTCATCCTGTCGATCCCTGCTTGAATTTGCTTATGGTTATAGGGCGTAAATCATTTCTCATTTTCCTGCTTTTTATTCTTTGCGCGAACAGTCCCGTTTCTGCTCAGAACGCAGGCGACGGCGCTCCGCAGTACAAAGCTCTACGGCAAGAGTTGATTAAGATGGGGAATGAGGATCAAAAGTATCGTAATGAGTTGGCTGTGCTAATGAAAGAGTTGGCCGGGGCTGATGGTGAGCGGGCAATGGAAAGGTTCGTAGTCTTAGTGAAGAAGCAGGACAAGATAGATAAAAGGAACATGAAAAGGCTGGAAGAGATTATTGCTCGCTACGGTTGGCCGACCAAAAGCATGGTCGGCAAGGACGCGAGCGAGTGGGCATTCTTCATCGTCCAGCACGCCGATCTCGCCCACCAGAAGAAGTATTTTCCGCTGCTCAAAGCGGCAGCCATGAAGAACGAAGCGCGCCCCGACAATGTCGCCATGATGGAAGATAGAATGTTGATGGGCGAGGGTAAGAAGCAGATTTACGGGACGGGGCTACGGACAGACGACGTGACGAGAGAACTGAAACTGTGGCCGATTGAGAACGAGGAAGAAGTTGACGCACGGCGCGCGGCTGTGGGCTTGCCGCCGATGGCCGAGTATCTAAAGATGATGGGATTGATATATACTCCTCCGAAGAAGAATAACTAGCTCAAGATGAGAACAGGTAACAAAAACACTTAAGGAGAAAACTACAGACATGCCATATCCGGAAATTATGATACGCCCGATGAGGGAAGAACTAACGCGGCTCGGAGCCGAGGAATTGAAGACTGTCGAAGATGTTGACCGCACGATTGGCGAATCCAGGGGGACGCTGATGGTGGTCGTCAATTCAATCTGCGGCTGCGCGGCTGGCAAAGCGCGTCCCGGCATCGCCCGCGCGCTCCAACACGACGTGCGCCCCGACCGCATCGCCACAGTCTTTGCCGGAGCCGACATCGAAGCGACAGAGAAAGCGCGCAGCTACTTCACAGGCTATCGCCCTTCATCGCCTTCCATCGCCCTTTTGAAAGACGGCAAGATTGTCTACATGATGGAGCGCCACCAGATCGAAGGCCGGATGCCCGAACAGATCGCGCAGGAATTAACGCAAGCCTTCGACGAGCACTGCGCGACCTCAACCGCAGCCGCCAGCTAACAGACAAAAGAAGAGAATAACGAACCACGAAGCCACACGAAACGACACGAAACTGTTTGCCTCTCCTTCGTGTCGCTTCGTGTGACGCGCGTGGTTCGTTTCGCCCTCACTTTTTACTTCAACTCAGTTCACAACGCTTTCTTCAGCCATTTCAGCACGGGGTGCTCAACTTCGTGCAGATGATTGTTCGAGAAGACATGATCTACGTGTCCATACGCTGCGTTGAAGTTAATCGTCACGGTGGCCGAGGTCATCAGATTTGCAGTATCGGTCATGCCTGTCCCAAAGCCAGTTCCTCCGGCAAACATAATCACGCGGCCTGTGAAGTTGTGAAGATTGTTTGAGAAGGTACGCTCGCCCGCCATGCCGCAACTCACGTCGCGGATGGTTCGTGTTGCCACATAGTCAACGAAGGTCGCGATGTTGGCGTGTACCAGCGGTTCGTTCGCGTAAAAGAATCTGTCTTCGGCAACGCTGCCAGCCAGAAAGTTGTAGCCGGGGCGAGGTGTTGTGGGAGAGAGCGGCGGCGCTGACATCGTGGCGACGAACGCCCGGTGATTGGTGAAACCCGGAGGAAAGCCGGGGATAGGCGAAAGCCCCGCCGGGTCAACGTCCGCCAGATGGCTAATCAACTTGAAGCCCGGCGTTCCCTGCCCGTCATAGTAGACGCCGCTGGTCAGAAGGTTCTCGAAGACCGCACAAAAGTTCGCGTTGATGGCGCGGACGGTTGCGTTCTCATCATAGAGCGTGCCCTCAATCAGGATTGCGCCCGCATAATCATTCGGATGAGCATTGATCGTCGCAATCGAAGCGATGCTGCCCAGAGAGAGTCCACCAATGACAGGCTTCTCGCCCGGATGTGCTGCCCCGATTTGCTGACGAATAAAAGAGACATCATTAAGGATGGTCTGTATTCCCCAGTCAGCCATGACGGAGCAATCCACAGCATTACTCTCACACATTCCCGCCGTCAGTCCCTGCACACGCTGCGAATAGCCCCAGACATCGTAATTGCGCTGGGCAAAGAATCCGGCAAAGGAGTTGTCATAGTTGCCGCCGTCTCCGACTTCATAGTTCTGAAATCCGCTGCCGAGCGGTGGCAACAACAAAATCGTTCCCTTCAAGGCGTGGTTCGGAATGTTCTTGCGAACCCGCGTCATCAAAAAGCGATTGAGGGGGTGGCTTCCGACCTGCACGGTCGTCACGGTCTTGGTCAGATTGTTCGCCACACTTGAGTTTACCGTGCTGATAACCTGGTAGGTCTGCGCGCGAGTATCACCTACGGCGCAGAACAACGAGACGAGGAGGGATAACAGGGTGAGTAATCGTTTCACGTCAGAGTCTCCTTCTGGAAACAGTTGACTTCATCTCGTTCGTCGCAGCGGCTACAGCCAACTGAGGTTGATAAATCGGAAGGCTGAACAGAAAGATTGGCGAGGCACATGCAGGGCGGGAGGATTCAGCCGTTAACTTCGCTGGGGAAGATATGTAAAACCGTAGTCAGAGTCAATAGATTAACGTGAGTTCGACATAAGAGAACCTGAATCAACCAGCCCCGTGAGGGGCGGCAGAATGTAGCCCCGGGCGCAAGCCCGGGGTTAATCGCCACCCCAAAGATTGAGAGCCCCGAAGGGGCGACAGAAGACCAAGCTTCGTGCCGACGTGCGTTGGATTTCTGTCGCCCCTTCGGGGCTTAATAATGATGTTTGCTGTGACCCCGGGCTGACGCCCGGGGCTATATTCTATCGCCCCTCCGGGGCTGAGAGTGTCAGGTTGTCGGAGTCGTTGAACTCTTTCTTAGCACGCTTTTCCTGACACCCTACGTTCTCACGTCTCTAACAATTCGCTATCAGGGAGGCGTGATGGGTGCACGCCCCCTGTGGTCGCACGCCACGCTTAAAGGGTGGGAGCGGGTTGTGCGCCGCAAGGCCGCCGTTTTCCAGTCGCACGCCCGTGCGAGACGGCAGCCTTGCTTTGTGCTTCAACTGGCTTTGCCCCGAAAGTCCATTCTGACCATAAAGTAGCCAGGGCTACGATACGAGAATGAGTGGCTTTGCGCAATTCTATAAGCATCTGCACAAAGATTCTCCAGGTGGGCCTAGTGACCACACCACTGGGATTCACAAGGGACTCCATCCCCGTCGCCGTCCATTTCTGTTCCGGGACAATTCTGGATGTAGAAGGTGGCTTCTTCACACGACGACATCTCGGAACAGCCTGTCTTGCCTTGACAACGAAATTGCGTTTGGCTTGGCACGGGCTGCTGGGGCGGCTTCGACGGCTCTTGTGACGTTCGCCCACAAGCGCAAACCGAAGCTACTAGGCAGGCACCGATAAGTAGAAAACCGCCGTTCATAGTGTTAGGCCCAGCGCCCGGCATCACCCGCGCCCACCTTCAACGTGCATGAGAAACCGCGTGGCAGGGCGTCGGGTGCATGCCATGGTTAGGTTGCCGGACTGCCATACAATCAGAGCGGACTTGCGGTATTCTCAAGTTTGATAACCGTACTTCAAAGCTGCCCTTGGATTCTCAGTATCCACAACTGCCCCAACCCACTTGTCATCCCAGGGGATAGGCTTATTAACCACCACCGTCAACCACCGCTGCTCCTCACGCACATGTAAAACTGTATAGTCGCACGGGTGATGGGTCTCGAAGAGACGAAACGTTAGGCCCGCCGAAATCACGCCGCCGATGACTTCAACATCGAACTCCGGATGATCGGAAAAGGATTTAACTTTCTGCGAGCGTGAGGCAACGATACGAAATATAGCCATAGAGGTTTTCCTATGTTCCGTTACCAAAGGCAACCTAACGCTTATTAGACCTCCTAAATGACGCATTATATTACGTCAAATCTGACGCCTAACCTATATACGCTAAGCGGTTCGGACTTTAGGGGCAAAGCCGCTTCAACTATCGAAAGAACTGATTGCGGAACAGGATGAAAAGATGATTGTCTTCGCGCCCCGCATCTTACCAAGATTCCATTCATACTCAATATGCCGCAAGGCAGCGGTCGTCGCCGCTCGCCGGTTTTCGTTTCCCCTCCCGCTTTTCATGTTAAGATTCGCTTTTCTATCCGACACCCCGTTACATGATTAAGGAGAACAGTCTATGCCCGATGACCAGCAACCCCATGTGTCCGCCAGCGACGCCCCTAACACCGTCAAGGTTTGGCCCGGCGGACTAACCTTTCCGACAATCAATGCCGCCCTCGCCAGCATCACAGACAACAAGCTACAGAAGCAGTACACTCTCTATCTTAGCCCCGGAACCTTTAATGAGAAGGTGCAGATGAAGCCCTACGTCAGCATACAGGGCGCAGGTCGGGACGAGACGATTATCACGCAGCCCGCCGCATCGGACGCCTTCAGCGGCGGGACAGTCATGGCCGCCAGCAATTGCACCCTCGGCAACGTCACCGTCAGCAGCCTCGGCGGCCACTGGGGTTCCTACAGCACGGCTGTCTCTTGCAGCGGCGCTATCAACTTCGATATAGACAACGCGACCCTCATCGTGGACGACCAGAATCAAGCTGGCGTCAATCAATGTACCCTCAACGCCGCTCTGAACACCTTTGACCCGCCCTCGCAGATTAGAGCCTCTTACTGCATGATTCAATGCACGGCGCAGAACAGCGACTCAGGCGCGGCGGCTGTCGGCATCGCCGCGCAATCCACCGCAGTCATCTCCTACAGCAAGCTCATCGCCAAGGGCGGTCGTCAGCCCTTCGGGGTCATCACAGCCCGCAGCAGCAGCGTCACCATTGACGACGGCTACGTCGAAGGCAGCTACTTTGCCCTCTATGACTCGGACGGAGCCTCCATCATCACCGCCAACCAGTGCCAGATTAACGGCCCCGTCTCCGGCGGCGTGGTGGTCAACAACTAAACTTTCAACAGCCCCATGAGGGGCGGCAGAATGTAGCCCCGGGCATCTGCCTAGGGTTACAATCTGCCGCCCCTGACGGGGCTGAAACGTTGTCCCTCTTACGTCGAGTTGACGTTATGCTATCATCGCACGCGATGGCTGATAGTTCCCCGCTCATGCTCGATACGCCGATTGTCGAACTCTATCGGTTCGGTATTCCTCGCTTCGGTCAACCAACGGCGCGGAAATTAGGGCTGGCGCTCGCTTCGCTGGCAGCGAAGACGGACGCGACGGAAGCAACCGTCGAAGACCTACTTAATTACCTGCCGATGCGCTACGAGGATCGCTCGAATCTGGCGCGCATCGAAAGCTTGAGCGACGGCACGGAGGCATCGCTTGAGCTTTACGTTCGTGTCGCGGGCGGTTTTCAAGTCGGCAAGAACCGAGGCCCCAAGCAACCCAAGCTTTTCATCTTCGAGGTCACGGCGTCAGACCCTTTGCGGACGGGGAAGCCTGTTGTCGTCTGGTGGTTCGTTTCAGGAAAGCAAGCGCCGCGCATCATCGCTTATCACCGCCAGAAGTTCACGCGGGGCGCGCGTTTCATAGCCTTCGGCCAGTGGGAATGGGACACGCGCCGCAACACTTTTTCTTTGCGTCTCAACAAACCAGACGAACTGGAAATGCTGCCCGGCACCTGGACGCCGCCTGAGCGCGAGTTGATTAGATTGGCGGAAGAGAACGGCGGGGGAGAGGGACGCGGAGACGCTGGCGTGCAGGGACGCGGCGAGACAACAGAGGAAGAAGCCGCAGGAGATGAAGAGGGTTTTGAAGACGATGATGAGGGTAATGCTGACCCGGCGTTGGCAGCGATTCACGTTGGCCGCCGTGTGCCGGTGTATCGCAAGCTCGGAGAGTTTCGCTCAAAACGTTTGCGCGAGATCGTGTATGAAGTGTTGGGCAGGATTAAAGATGAGGCGTTCAAGGAAACTCTGCCCGCCGATTTGCTCTCGCGTCAGCATCTAATCAATCGCGCGGACGCCCTGCGCCGCATACACTTTCCGACCGAAGACGTGCCGCTCGCGGATTACGAGCGTGCGCGCAGCCCCGCTCACCTGCGGCTTATCTTCGAGGAGTTTTTCTGGGTCGCGCTCGCGCTCCTGATTCAACGCGGCGAGCGTGTCAAGGAAACCAAAGGCGCTGTGATAGAGATTACGGATCGCGTGTGCGCGTCGCTCGAAGAGATTCTGCCCTTTCAGCTCACGAGCGCGCAGGAGCGCGTCACGAATCGCATCTTCGACGACATGCAATCGGACGCGCCTATGAATCGCCTGCTTCAAGGCGACGTGGGCAGCGGTAAGACCATCGTCGCGCTGCTGGCGATGCTCGCGGCGATGGAGAACAATTATCAGGCCGCGCTGATGGTTCCGACAGAGATTCTTGCCGAACAGCACGCGCGCAATATCAAACGCCTGCTCGCGCGCACGCCTTATCGTGTGGAGCTTTTAATCGGCAGTCTGCGCGCGACCGAAAAGCGTCGCCTGCACAAAGACCTCGCCGCTGGCGAGATACACGCCTGCATCGGCACGCACGCGGTCATTCAGGAATCAGTCGCCTTTCAAAAGCTCGGCCTCGTCGTCATTGACGAGCAGCACCGCTTCGGCGTTCTGCAACGTGCGGAGCTACGCGCGCGTGGCTTCAACCCCGACGTGCTGGTGATGACGGCCACGCCCATCCCGCGCTCTCTTGCGATGACGGCTTACGGCGACCTCGACGTTTCCGTTATTGACGAACTGCCGCCCGGCAGAACGCCCATCAAGACGGTCGTCCTCGGCGAAGACCAACGCGCGGGAGTTTACAAGGGTGTCGAGCGCGAGGTGCGCGCAGGCCGACAGGTCTACGTCGTCTATCCGCTCGTCGAAGAATCGGAGAAGATGGACTTGAAGGACGCTACGCGGATGTTTGAGCAACTGCGCGACCGCGTCTTTCCACACTTCTCAATCGGCCTCTTGCACGGGAAGATGAAAGCGGTGGAGAAGGATGAAGTGATGCGCCGCTTTGTCAGTGGAGAGGTTCAGATTCTCGTTGCCACCACGGTCGTTGAAGTCGGCGTTGACGTGCCGAACGCATCCTTGATGGTGATTGAGCACGCCGAGCGTTTCGGTCTCTCGCAGCTTCACCAGTTGCGCGGGCGCGTCGGGCGCGGCGCGGAACAGAGCTACTGCGTACTGCTTGCCTCGGACAAGAAGACGAGTGTCGCGCGTGAGCGTTTAGGGATTATGGAAGAGACCAACGACGGATTCCGCATCGCCGAAAAAGATTTGGAGATACGCGGCCCCGGCGAAGTGATGGGCACGCGCCAGTCGGGTCTGCCCACCTTCCGCGTCGGCAATCTCGTCCGCGACGTAGAGATTCTGGAAGAAGCGCGTCGTGAAGCGGATTACTACTTGACCACGCGCCGCATGACGCGCGAAACGTCCAGGCTCATCGAGCGTGTGCGCGCCGATGCGAGATTCGGATTGGCAACAGTCGGGTGATAATAATGTAGGGGGAGGGACAAGTCCTCTGCCCGCTCAATCTACGAAATGCAGTTGATTAAAGAAATAGACGGGCAGGGACAAGCCCTGCCCCTACAAATTAGCTAAAGTGAGAATCCTCGAAGGGAAATATCGTCGAAGTCCTTTACAGAGATTGCCTTCGACCAGAGTGCGGCCAACGGCGCGGCGGATGCGCGAAACCCTCTTCGGCTTTCTGGGCGCAAGGATTGTCGAAGCGCGTTTCTTAGACCTCTGCGCTGGCTCCGGCGCGGTCGGCATCGAAGCTCTCTCGCGCGGCGCGGCGCATGTTACCTTCGTTGAGCATTCAGCGAGGATATGCAGTTTCATTGAGCTGAATCTGGAGCGATGTGAAATCTCGCCAGTTCAGGCCGAAGTCGTCAGGGGCGATGCGATAGAATTTCTGCGTCACACCATGACGCACGAGAATCTGATGTGGGACATAGCCTTTTTCGACCCGCCCTATGCGGCGGATTATGCTCCCGTCCTGTCCTTCTTCGGAACGGGCGCGACGCTCAAACGCAAAAGCGGCGTGCTGGTCGTCGAGCATCACTGCGAAAATCGCTTGCAGGAGACAGTCGGCGTTCTGCGCCGCTGGCGACTCATCAGGCAGGGTGAATCCTGTTTGAGTTTTTACGAACAACGATAAGTGGTCAGTGGTCGGTGGTGAGTGGCCAGTTAAAAACAGAACATCGTTTGTCTTGGCTCTTCACTGACCGCTGACTACTGACCACTGCTCTTCTATGCGTGTCATCGCGGGGTATTATCGAGGACGGAATTTGCGTAGCCCGCCTTCGATGCAGGTGCGGCCAACGTCGGATCGCTTGCGTGAGACTCTTTTTAATGTGCTCGCGCCGCGCATTGAAGGCTCACGCTTTCTAGACCTCTGCGCTGGCTCCGGCGCGGTCGGCATCGAGGCTCTCTCGCGCGGCGCGGCGCACGTCACCTTCGTTGATCGCTCGCGGAAGATGTGTGGATTGATTGAATCGAATCTAGACCTCTGCGGCGTGCCGGAGGATGAGACGGAAGTGGTGCTGTCGGAGGCCGCAGAATTCCTGCGTCGCGCTAACGCGAGAGGCGAGCAGAGGTGGGACATAGCATTCTTCGATCCGCCATACGCGATTGACTACCTGCCTGCTCTCGCTGCCTTCGGGACAGGCGCGCTTCTACACGAAGAAGGTTTGCTCGTGATCGAACATCATCACAAGAATGAATTGAAAGACGCCATCGGCGACATTCGACGCTGGCGCATTCTGAAGCAAGGCGATTCAGCACTAAGTTTTTACGAAAGAGAGTAAACAGTTTTCAGTTTTCGGTTTTCAGTTTTAAGCACAGACAAGTTGCTTCTACTGAAAACTGAAAACTGAAAACTGAAAACTGCTTTATGCTTGTACTTGGAATTGAAAGCTCCTGCGATGAGACGGCTGCGGCCATCGTGCGCGACGGGCGCGAGATGGTCTCATCCGTGATCGCATCGCAGATTGAGATTCACAAACGCTTCGGCGGCGTCGTGCCTGAGCTTGCTTCACGCGAGCATCTGGACAAGATCGTGCCGGTCGTTGAAGAAGCCTTCGCACGCGCTCAAATCGAAAAAGAGCAGATTGACGGTATCGCCGTCACGGCTGGCCCCGGCCTCGTCGGCTCCCTGCTGGTCGGCGTCTCTTACGCGAAGGCGATGGCTTTCGCGCTTGATAAGCCGCTGGTCGGCGTCAATCACATAGAGGGACACGTCTACTCGGTCGCCTTTGAGAATCCGCCGGTCGAATATCCTGCGCTGGCGTTGATCGTTTCCGGCGGGCACTCGAATCTTTTTCTTGTCCCTGAGCCGGGCAAGTACAAGGTCGTGGCGCGCACACGCGACGATGCGGCGGGCGAGGCTTTCGATAAGGTGGCGAAGATGATGGGGCTTGGTTATCCCGGTGGGCCAATCATCGAGAAACTTGCGCGCGAAGGCGATCCGAAGAGCGTGCGTTTCAGCGTGCCGCGAATGGGCGATGGCCGTCCTGATTTCAGTTTCAGCGGTTTGAAGACGGCGGTCTCGAAGCATGTGCGCGAAACTGGGCTGCAACCTGTCGCGGAAGGCGAAGAGCCGTCACAGGCTATCAAGAATCTGGCAGCAAGTTTTCAGAGCGTCGTGGTGCGTTCGCTCGTGGGAACGATGGAGCGGCTGTCGGAAGAGTACAGGCCGAAGACTCTGATTGTCGCGGGAGGCGTGGCGTGCAATGGGGCGCTGCGTGAAGCGTCACGCGAGGCGGCTGCGCGTCTGGACGTTCCGGTATATTTCCCTTCACTGCATCTTTCGACAGACAACGCGGCCATGATCGCCGCCGCCGGAACAGTCAAACTTCAGGCGGGCGAGCGCGCCGGTTGGGACTTGAATGCGGACGTTTCGCTGCGCTTGCAGAACATAGAGGTCGAGGATGAAGCGTTGCGACGAAGCCGCGTGCGTTACAAATTATAATTTTGATATTCGAATCTATCCGATGAAATATTAAGAGCCGCTTTACTTGCGAGGAGTAAAGCGGCTCATCTGCCGGTGGGGTGCGAGGCGACGCTCAAACGAGCACCAATGCTCCTACCGGCGAACTCGCGCGACCTGTGATTGCTCGGCGCGCATTGAAATGTTTCTGGCGAACTTCACGGGCTTCTGCGCGTCCAACTCAATCGTCGCGATGTCTCCCTCTCGAACATCCTTCAACGAAACAGCCCTGCCATCAATCGTAACCTTTGTTCCTTCTCTATCCACTGCGATGACATGCTCGACACCCGTGCGCGCCATCACCGAAATATGTGATTCCGCGACTTCGACTACCTTAGCCTTGACGATACGGTTGTCCGTATCTTCCTCCGTCGTGCCGGTCGCGAGCAGAATCCCATTTGAAAAGAACGTGAGCAGCATGACTGCCAAAAAACTTGCGAGGGGTCTTCGTTTCATTCCATCCTCCGTCTGATGTTATCCGAGGAGATTTCAACGAATGACTGAGCAACATATATGCCGCACGCAGTTGATTGACTAGGGAACGGCTTTAATGCTTGAAGTTAAAAGGAAAAGTCTGTTTATTGCAAAACGATTGCCGGATACCCTGTGACCTTTAATAGTTCAGACGATTCCACGACTGCCCGGTTGTTTTGTACGATTGCGAAACGCCAAAAAGCAGGTGTCAGAAAACAGAAGTCAGGAGACAGAATGAAGAGCGTGCTTTTCATCTGTCTCCTGACTCCTGAATTCTGTCTTCTGCTTTTCGTTGTCAGCCGAAAATGTTTCTGACCTTATCTATCAGCCCTTTGTCCTCAAGGTCTTTGGTTTCGACTTCGGCGAGTTGCTCAAGGATGCGACGCTGTTCGCGCGTCAAGGTTGTCGGCGTCACGACCGTGACCGAGACGAAGAGATCGCCGCGACCTCGCCCGCCGAGTACGGGCACGCCGTGTCCTTTCAAGCGAAAGACCGTTCCGGTCTGCGTCCCCTGAGGAATCTTCACCTGCTGCTGCTCGCCCAGCGTCTGCACGGTAATCTCCGACCCGAGCGCGGCCTGTGCGAAAGTGATGGGGATGGACGAATAGAGATTGCTTCCCTGTCGCTCGAAATGCTCATGCTCGCTGACGTGAATCACCACGTAGAGATCACCCGATGCGCCTCCCGTCGTTCCCGCTTCGCCCTCGCCCGCGATGCGTAGACGCGAGCCTGTCTCGACGCCCGCCGGAATCTTGACCTCCATCGTCCGCTCGCGCTCAATGCGTCCTGCGCCCTTGCAGGCATCGCATGGCGATTTGACGACGTTGCCCGTCCCGCGACAAGTGCTACAGGTTCGCGCCACCGAGAAGAAGCCTTGTTGATAGCGTACCTGTCCAGCTCCGCTACAGGTCTGGCAGGTCTCAGGCTGCGTCCCTTCGGCTGCGCCTGAACCTTTGCACTTCTCGCATTTCTCAAGTCGCGGGATGCGTAGTTGCGCCGTCATCCCGGCGGCAGCGTCTTCAAGCGAAATGTCCAGATCATAGCGCAGGTCTGCGCCGCGCTGCGCTGCGCTGCGACGGCCACCACGCCCGCCAAAGACATCGCCGAAGCCGAAGAGGTCGCCGAGAATATCTTCTATGCCGCCAAAGCCCGGAGCGCCCCAGCCTCCAGCCCCGGCGCTGCTCGAAACCCCTGCATGACCGAAGCGGTCATAGCGCCGACGCTGCTCCGCATCGGAAAGCACCGAATAGGCTTCGGCAGCCTCCTTGAACTTATCCTCCGCAGAAGCATCATCAGGATTCTTGTCAGGATGGAATTTCACAGCGAGGCGACGATATGCGCTCTTAATCTCCTGATCGCTGGCTGTCTGGTTGAGGCCCAGCACCTCGTAATAATCACGTTTACTCATCTAACTTTGAATAATTCCCTTCCCAAATTGGTGAAGCATTATAAGACTAAAAGTCTGGAGTCTGAAATCTCAGAGTCCGGGGTCAACTGGTCAAAAGCAATTTATGTCTTTCGACAAGTTGACTACAGACTTCAGACTCCATACTCCAGACTGCTCTTTCCCCTACTGCGATTTCTCGACCTGCGGCGAGCTATCGCTGTCAGGCATGTTCATCATCACAGTCGTCAGTTCATTGGCGAAATGCTGGACGATCTCGATGGCCTGGCGAATCTCCTCGGCGTTCTCGGAGTTCGTAGCTTCCTCGCCCTTGCTGAGCGCCTGCTGGCCGTCCTTGCGTTCTTCCGCTGCGAGCGATCCGCCAAACTCCACGAAGGCGCGTCGCGTGTTGCGAACGAGCGTGTCGAGTTTGTTACGCAAGCCGATAATCTCTTTGACGCGACGGTCGGCCTCGACAGAAGTCTCCGCTTCCATAATCAGCCGATGAATCTCATCGCTCGAAAGCCCGGAAGTCGGGGTGACGCGCATTTGATGCTCGCGCCCGGAGTTTTTATCCTTAGCCGAAACCGAGACGATGCCGTTGGCGTCCACCTCAAACGAGACTTCAATCTGCGGCACGCCGCGCGGGTTGGGAGGAATCCCGACCAGCTCAAATTTCCCCAGACTGCGATTGCCCTCGGCCACCTCGCGCTCGCCCTGCAAGATGTGAATCTCTACAGATGATTGATTATCAACAACGGTTGTAAACGTCAGGCTGTTACGCAGAGGAATTGTCGAGTTGCGTTCAATAATCTTGGTAAACAAGCCGCCGCGCGTTTCCAGCCCCAGGCTGAGCGGCAAGACATCCAGCAGCACTATGTCCTTCACATCGCCCGACATGACTGCGCCCTGAATCGCCGCCCCCATCGCCACCACTTCGTCCGGGTTAATCTCAGCCGAAGCCTCTTTGCCGAAAATCTCCTTAACGGTACGCCCGACAATGGGCGAGCGGGTCTGGCCTCCGACGAGAATCACTTTGTCTATATCTGCGGGCTGCAATTTGGCGTCCCAGAGAGCTTTCTGGCAAGGCTCTATCGTCTGCTCGACCAGATCGGCGACGAGCGATTCAAATTGGTCGCGCGTCAAAGTCTTGTTGAAGTGTTTCGGCCCTGATGTATCGGCGGCGATGAAAGGCAGATTGATGCCGGTCTCGTTAACGGAAGAGAGTTCGCACTTAGCTCGCTCCGCCGCTTCTTTCAGGCGTTGCAGCGCGAGCCGGTCTTCCCTGAGATCAATTCCCGTCTCTTCAAGAAACTGCTCGGCCATCCAGTTGATGATACGGTCGTCGAAATCCTCGCCGCCGAGGAAGGTATTGCCGGAAGTCGAAAGCACCTCGAAAACGCCGTCGTTGATTTCGAGGATTGAAACGTCGAATGTGCCGCCGCCCAGATCGTAGACGGCGATGCGTTCAGACCCGGTTTTGCCCAACCCGTAGGCGAGCGCGGCAGCCGTCGGCTCGTTAATGATTCGCTCGACCTTGAGACCGGCAATCTTGCCTGCATCTTTCGTGGCCTGTCGCTGGATGTCGTCAAAGTAAGCGGGCACGGTCACGATGGCTTCAGTTACGGCTTCGCCGAGGAAATCTTCGGCAGCAGTTTTGAGTCGTTGCAGAACGATGCCGGAGATTTCCGGCGGGCTGTAGGTGCGCCCCTGAACGCGTATGCGTCCGTCGCCGTTCTGCGAGTCAACAATCTCGAAGGCCGAAGTTTCGCGCATGCGCTGCGATTCAGGCGAATTGAATTTACGCCCGATCAGGCGCTTGACGGCGTAAACCGTATTGGCTGCGTTCGTCACCGCCTGCCGCTTGGCGATCTGCCCGACCAGCCGCTCGCCCTTGTCCGTGAAGCCGACAACGGTGGGCGTAGTGCGTCCGCCCTCTTTGTTCGGCACAATCTGCACCGCGCCGCCCTCTAAAACGGCGACGCAGCAATTCGTCGTGCCTAAATCAATTCCGATGACTTTGCCCATAATTTTGAAGAGTGATGAGTGATAGGTGATGGGTGATAGGAGGAAGGTGTTTTCTTATCACCCATCACCCATCACCTATCACTACCGCGTTGCTACTTTGACTATCGCGGGGCGCAGCAGCTTTTCTCCCAGACGATAGCCGGGCGCGATCTCTTGAATCACGGTGTCAGGCTCGTATTCTTCGGTTTGCTCCGTGACGACCGCCTCGTGAATGTGTGGATCGAAACGATGTCCGAGCGCGGCCACCGGCTGCAAGCCGAGTCCTTCAAGGACACCGCCGAGTTGTTTGTAGATGAGCGCGACCCCGTTCAGGAAATGACGAAACTCTTCGGATTCGGTCGCCTTCAGGGATTCTTCGGCTTCGAGCGCGCGGCGCAGGTTATCAAGGACAGGCAGCAGCTTGCTCACCACCTCTCCGACCATTCGATGATAATTATCGCTGCGGTCGCGCTCCACGCGCTTACGATAATTCTCAAAATCAGCCTGCCGACGCGACAGAGCTTCACGCAACTCATCGCGCTGGGCTTCGACCCTGCGCAGTTCGGCGCGCGTGGCGATTAATTCGGCGAGCATCGGGCCGGTCGCTTGCGTGCTGGTCGCTGAAGCTTGCCCGCTCTCTTCATTTCCCGACTGTCCTGCATTGCGCGCAGAGGTTTGTGAATTCGCTCCGGCACTATCCTGATCTTCACGACGCTCCGGCAATTCATCAAGCGGCGGCCCACCGGCTGTGTCCGAATCGTCGGCACGCTCCCGCCCACCTTCGCCATCACTTTCCTGCCCGCGATCTATTCGTCGCTTCACTTCCGTTTCATCCTCATAGCTTGACTCGCGACCTATCTCCTCCGGCGAGAGTTCACCCTCGACAGCCTCGACCTTTTCATCGTCCACAAAGTGTACCGGGATGCGGTTCGACTTCTGTGTCCTTTTATTCACCATCAATAGTTTTGTTCCCCCTGAAAGACCTGAGCGACACCCGCGCGCGCGTGCCGTCTGATTTCCGAATCAAGCCGCACTAATCTCTTCGCGCAAGAGTTGCTCGATGTGACGAGCCATGTAGTTGACGACGGCCATCATGCGCGCGTACTCGATACGCATTGGCCCGACGACGCCGAGCGTGCCTGTGATTTCATTGCCAAGCCAGTAGGGCGCTGTAATCAACGCGCAATCCTGCATTGAAGGTGCGGCATGCTCGCGCCCGATGATGACGCGCACTTCGCCCGGAAGCGATTGGTCGCGCGAGACACACTCGCTCAGGATTTTGACGAGACGCGATTTCTCCTCGAACGTGCGGAATAGCTCGCGCATTCTTTCCGCATCGGCGAAGTCCGGTCTAGCCAGAATGTTCGACGCGCCGTCAACGTAAACTTCGGCGGTCGTCGCTTCCTCACCTTCCAGACTACTGTTGCAGAGCAGGATGGCGTTACGCAGCAATTTATCGTAGAGAGCTTTCTCCGCGCGCATCAGTTCAACGATCTCCGCGCGAATCGCCATCAAACTTTTGCCGCCGAACTCGACGTTCAGATAACGCGCCGTCTGCTCAAGCTCTTCCTGACTCAGATTCTCGTCAATGCGAATAATCTTATTGTGAACGAGGTTGGGCGCAGAGACCATGATAACCAGAATGCGATTATCCGCCAGTTGCAGAAATTCTATGTGCTGCAAACGATTGTCGGCCAGAGATGGCGAGATGACGATGCCGACGTTCTCCGACAGAGCCGAAAGCACGTGCGAAACCTTCTCCAGCAGGCGGTCGGGTGCGCCGCCTGACTGATTCTGCAAATTCTTCAGAAAGGAATTGATCGTCGCCAGATCGGCTTTTGAGAGTTGCGCCTCGCCCAGCATGTGGTCAACGTAGAAGCGATAGCCTCTATCGGTCGGGATGCGCCCGGCGGAGGTGTGCGGCTGCTCGACCAGACCTGCGTCCTCCAACTGTCCCATGACGTTGCGTATGGTCGCCGCGCTCCAACCGGCGGCGTGAGCAAACCTGTCGGAGATAGTGCGCGACCCGACGGGTTCGCCTGTCACCAGATGTTCCTTAATGATTGCAGACAATACAGCCTGCCCGCGCGAGTCGGTTCTGTTCGGATTTCCTGCATGGGAGGTTGAGATGCGGCTGACCATCTGGCTCAGGGTGCGGCGCGCTTTTTTAAGGCTCGACAATCCTTGGGGGAAAGCACACCGGCTATTAAAAATTCAATAACATTGTGACTTCCGGCCTGTCAAGAATCTGCTGGGCACGCCCGGTCGTAGGCGATACGCGTGGCAGGCTGGGCTTTTAGAGTATAGCGGATTGTGTCACGAGGCGGCAAACATTCTCTCGTTAGCGCCGAAATTACTTTACGACCGGGCACCTCGCCTGCTTAATTCAGCCGCTGCCTTGCATTTAGCTCCCATCAGCGCAGAGGTTAGCCACAAATTACAGCTTAAACTGCTGTCACCCAAGCAATTAACTACCACTGTTATTTTCTCTTCCGGCGGCGCGCGACTTTCCCCCCGGGTCAATTCCATGATTTTTCAACAGCTTAGCCGCCTGCCTTCAAGGTTTGATTGACGCCCTGACCGCTCGGCTCGTAATATCTGGCGAAGGACGAGCTTTCCGGAATCAGGATTTTCTCACAAGCCAGGGGGCAGTTTTGGCTGCCCACGATGACAGTGACCAGCCCGTTTGCGTTAGAGAGTTTCGCTTATGTCGCAATCTCAGATTTATCTCAGCGCCCTTTTCAGCGAAGCTTTTCGCCAGCTTGGACGTAACCGCCCCGTGCCGGAAATAGAGGTCAGGTTTTATCCTTACGCCGGGATCAGCCACAAGATTCGGTTGCGCTCAGGGCGCGTCTACGTGCGTATTTCGGACATCTTCAAAACCGCGCCGCCGGAGGTGCATCGCGCCCTGGCCTTCATTCTCGTCGCCCGTCTGCTTCAAAAACGCACGCCGGAGATTCACGAGCGCGTCTACAGAGCATACGCCTATTCGCCGCAGGTCTTGCGCGCTTCAGACCTCGCGCGCCGCCAGCGCGGGCGCAAATTGGTCTCTTCCTCGCGGGGCCGTGTTTACGATCTGGACAAGATGTTCCAGCGGCTCAACCGTCGCCACTTTGATGAGCAGATTGAGAAGCCCGTGCTGACCTGGTCGCAGCGTCGCACACGCCGAATCCTCGGACACCACGACGCCGCCCACGACACCATCGTGATCAGCAAGACGCTCGACGACCACGAAGTGCCGGAATGGTTTGTCGAATACGTTCTCTACCACGAAATGCTCCACATCAAGCATCCGGCGCGACTCATCAAGGGCAGGCGCTATTACCACACCAACGCCTTTCGCGCCGAGGAGCAGCGTTTTCCTTACTACGAAGAAGCGCAGCGCTGGCTGGAAACAATTGCGCGGCAGTATCACGTCCAGCGCGCCCGCGCGGCCTGAGATTTTCAGGAACTTTACCTCCGCCTGAGCGTATTACCAGACAGGTAGGTGGGCTCCTAGAGAGAGCGGGCGAGCATGAAGGAAGAACGTCAGACCCTCCGACGTTGACCGGCATGCTCGCCCGCTCTTTGGCTTTTCGGTCATCCGAGTTTTTGAACCTTCGTTGACACTTTCCAACAGCGCGTGTTAGCGTCCCGTTTCATTCATCAAATTAGACAGGATTTACAGGATTATCAGGATAAGAGAAACAGCGACAAGCTCTCCTGTCTTGCCTCAGCTTCTTAATCTTGATAATCCTGTTAATCCTGTCCAACTGTTTTCCTGTGGAAAGTCTTAATCACCCGAAGGAGCAACTTACATGACAGACACGGTTTTCAAAGGAATTGAGATTGTCGGTACTTCCGAACAGAGTTTTTCACACGCCATCGAAGTGGCCGTTAACCGCGCACGCCAGACCTTGCATAATCTTTCATGGTTCGTCGTGAAGGAGCAGCGCGGCGGGTTGCAGCAAGGCCGTCTCGAATATCAAGTCACGCTCCGCGTCTATTTCAAGCTCGATTCGTCTGCGAACACCAGTGACGCTGGCGATAGCGGCTCAGCCTGAGCTTCGGCAAAATCGTTAGACAGTGGCGCTGGACAAATCTATCGAGCGCCCGCTAGACTACGCAGCTTGCTGACTGACGGCGCTCTCTCTATCGCGCTGATTGGTCTTGCAAACGATATTCTTTGAGACGGAGATTAATCTTCTTTTATGGCAATTCCTGCAACACAGATACGGCGCGGCATGGTCATCGTCTTCGAGGGACAGCCCTGCAAGATACTGGAGTTTCGTCATCACACACCGGGAAACCTGCGCGCGATGGTGCAAGCCAAGCTGCGTAACATTCGAACAGGCTCCAGCTTCGAGCATCGCTTTCGCTCCGCCGACACGGTCGAGCGCGCCTCGCTCGAACAGCACGACATGGAGTATCTCTACTCCGACGGCTCGCAGCATCATTTCATGAACACGGAGAATTACGAGCAGATCGCTCTGGGCGAGGAAGACCTGGGCGACGCGGCGCAGTGGCTCATGCCGGGGTTGAAAATTCAGGTGGAATTTTATGAAGGAGCGCCCATCGGAGTTGAGCTCCCGGACTCGGTTGAGCTGACTGTGACCCGCACCGACCCGACCATGAAAGGCGCGACCGTCTCAAACGTCAACAAACCGGCAACCTTAGAAAACGGCGTCACCATTTCAGTCCCGCCCTTCGTCAATGAAGGCGACCGCATCCGCGTCTCCCCATCCGAAGGACGCTATATCGAAAGAGCGAAATAAGTGATGGGTGATGGGTGATAGGTGATAAGAGAAGCGCTTTCCTATCACCCATCACTTATCACCTATCACCATGTATTTCCTTTACAGCTTCCTTCTCACCCTCGGCGTCGTCGCGCTCTTGCCGCGATTCGTCATAGATGCCTTTCGTCATGGGAAATACGTGCAGGGCTGGCGCGAGCGGCTGGGACAATTGCCCGCAATTGAAACAAACGGGCGGCCTGTCATCTGGCTGCACTGCGTTTCAGTCGGCGAAGCTCAGGCGGCGCGACCACTGGCGCGCGCTATTTTAGACAAGTTTCCATCACATGCTCTCGTCGTCTCGACCACGACGCTGACAGGCCAGCGCATTGCGCGCGATGTTTTTCGTGACGATGCGACGGCTGTTTTTTACTTTCCATTCGACTGGGCATGGACTGCCCGCCGCTCACTCCGCGCCGTCAATCCGGCAATCGTGCTCATCATGGAAACGGAGCTATGGCCGAACTTCCTGCGGGAATGCAGGAAGCGAAGCGTGCCCGTTGCTATCGTCAACGGGAGACTCTCCGAACGTTCCTACCGTCGCTACCGCATCGTCCGACGCTTCGTCAAACGCATCGTCAGCGATCTTGCTCTGGCGCTCATGCAAACCGACGGGGACGCCGAACACATGCGCGATCTGGGCCTCGCACCTGAGCGCGTGTTCGTCTCAGGCAATGTGAAATTCGACGCCCCCGACGACGCAGGCGAACAAAGGTTGACCGAAGAGTTGCGCGAGCGTTTTCATTTCAATGACGAGCGCCCACTTTTCGTCGCCGCCAGCACACATTCGCCCGAAGAGCGCATCATCCTCGAAGCTTTCTCACAACTCCGCTCGACGCCCGGCCACGAGCAGGTGAGATTGCTGATCGCGCCAAGACACCCGGAGCGCTTTGCGGAAGTAGCACAGCTTCTGGAATCGTTAGGCTTCGTTTGGGCGCGGCGCTCGGAGGCCCGCAGAGAGAGCGATTCTGCCTCTGACGCTATCTTGCTGGACTCGATAGGCGAACTGCGCGCCGTCTATCCGCTTGCCAGCATAGTGTTCGTCGGCGGAAGTCTGGCACAAACGGGCGGGCACAATATTCTTGAGCCTGCTGCGGTCGGAGCATGCACCGTGACGGGCGCGCACACGTTTAACTTCACGGCCATCGTGCGCGCCTTTCTCGAAGCAGACGCGCTCGTGCAGCTTCCGCCGCTTTCGGAAAACGACGCGCCTGCGGCTTTAGCAAAGACGCTCAAAGAACTGCTGGCTAACGATGAGCGCAGGCGCGCTCTCGGCGGGCACGCGCGAATGGTGCTTGAACAAAATCGCGGCGCAACCGAGCGCACGATTAAACTGCTCGCCACGCTTTTCCAGGCTTCTTCCGATTCATCCGAACAACCTCAAGCTGAAACTGCTACGCGCGGCGCGCTCTCCGCATGATGAAGGCTTCCGCACTTATTCTTGCTCCACTCGGCGCTCTTTACAGCGTAATGATGCGAACGCGTCTCGCACTCTATCGCAGGAGGGCGCTGCGGATTCATAAAATCAATTCTCCGGTCATCAGCGTTGGCAACATCACGACGGGCGGCACTGGCAAGACTCCGATTGTCGAGTGGATTGCCCGCGCAGTGGCTGGAGAAAATGCCCGCGCCTGTATCCTGACACGCGGTTATGGCCGCGCTGATACGAAAAGACGAGTGGTGGTCTCGGACGGCGAGCGCATCTCAGCCGACGCGAGAGAAGGTGGCGACGAGCCGCGCCTGCTGGCTGAGATGTTGCTGGGCGTTGCTGCCGTCATCAGCGACGCGGATCGCGTGGCGGCTGCGCGCTGGGCTGAAGAGAATCTGAAAAGCGATCTTTTCATTCTCGACGATGGTTTCCAGCATCTACGCATCGCACGCGACCTTGATCTCGTCGCCGTGGATGCGACGAATCCCTGGGGCGGCAGAAGATTGCTGCCCGGAGGTCGGCTGCGCGAGCCGCTCAAAGGTCTCGCACGCGCGGATTGCATCATCCTCACGCGCGCCGAACAGTGCCAGGACATTGACTCGCTACACAAACAGGCAGAGCGATTCAGCAACGGTCGCCCCGTCCTGCTGTCTCGCACACGCACCAAATTAATCCGCCCCCTCGACGTAACAATGGTAACGAGCGCTGTGCCCGACCTCTCTTCTCATCACTCATCACTCATCACTCATCACTCGTTACCGCAGCCCGTCGCGGCGTTCTGCGCCATCGGTAATCCGGCATCGTTCTTCGCACACCTTCGCAACGATGGGCACACCTTGAGCTACACACGCGCCTTCACAGACCATCACGCCTACGAGCAAAGCGACATTGACGCCATTGTCGCCGAAGCAAAGCGGGCGGGTGCGCGCTCCCTGCTGACGACGGCGAAGGATGCCGTCAAGCTGCGCTCACTCCGCTTTGATCTTCCCTGCTATGTGCTGGAAATCGAGCTTGAGTTCGATGATGAAGAGAAGCTGAGGACCATGATTCGTGAAGCGATTAAAAAGCGGCCTGTTTGAGAAGCTGTTTGAAGAGTTATAGCCGCTCTCTGTCCCGTCAGGGACAATTGATAATAGCTCAGCCATTCATGGCTGGGAAAACATCATCAGTATAAATTCGTAGTCCCGTAGGGACGACTGAACATGAGTAAATTCTCTCTTCAGTCGTCCCTACGGGACTCAATCACATTTACCGTTCTGTTCCCCAGCAATAAATTGCTGGGCTATTGTCATGTCGTCCCTGATGGGACTTTTTCAGACAGCTTCTGAGCGATCTATGGTAGTTCCGGGGCGCTTCCGGCTCCCGGTGCCTGCTCGCTCGGCTTTGCCTGAGTAGGAGTCGCCTTGGGTGGCGGCTCTTTTTTGGGCGTCTGCATCGGCGGTGGCTCGCTCGGATCATTATCCGGCGTCGGCGTCGTGCGCGGCGTCGGCAGTTGATTGGGAGTCTTAGCAGGAGACGGACTGGCCTGCGGCTCGCCAGTGTTCTCGTTCGGTTGTGTGCCGCCGCGATTATCGTTTGTGTTCCCGGCTGGCGTGCCCGAATCCACATTCGCGTTGGGGTCAGTCCCCGGCGAGCTCGTATTTCCGCCTGATAGGGTCGGAGTAGAGCCGGGCGTGATGCCCCGCTCACCCGCTCCGGTCGGCGTCTCTGCGGGCTGCACGGGCTGGCTGCCTGGGTCTACTGTCAGAGGCTGAGAGTTGTCGTTCGCCGCAGGCTCAGACGAAGAGTTGCGCGTCAAAGCGAAGACCACAGCGAAGAGGACGAGCAGTCCGGCGATGGCCGGAACGACGACGCGCCAGGGATTGAAGCTCTCCTGCGGCTCTTCAACTACGTCACTGAAAATTTCAGCTTCAATCACGTTAACAGGCTCAGGTCTGGCTCTCACGACCGTTGCTTCGTCGTGGTCTTCGTTGGTGGTATCGCGCGGCGCTTCGTTTGGCCCTGTGGGAACGATGATGCGATTGGTCTTACGGTCAGGTGAATCCGAACTGGTGCTCGCCGCAGTGGCGATAACCGGCTCTTCCGCCGCCGCAGTTAAGTCTTCCGCCAACTCGCTGACGGTTTGATAGCGATCTTCTGGACGCTTAGCCATCGCGCGTGTGACGACGCGGCCCACGGCAGCAGGCAAATCCTTTCGCTCCTCAAGGACGGACGGCGGCGGCTCCTGCAAATGCTTCATCATGATCGCCGTCGGTGATTCGCCCGTAAACGGCACGTGCCCGACGAGCATTTCATAAAGGATGACGCCGAACGAGTAGATGTCCGAGCGCGAATCAATCTCCGCCGCCTGCGAGCATTGTTCGGGCGACATGTATTGCGGCGTGCCAATGATTAAATTCGGCGCAGTCAGCGCGGGGTCTTGCCCAACCTTTTCGGTAATCTTGGCAATTCCGAAATCCAGCACCTTCGCCCAATCGCCGCCGCCAATATCAAGGAGCATGATGTTATCGCTCTTGAGATCACGATGGACGACGCCTTCGGCATGCGCGGCTTCGAGCGCGCCGCAAATCTGCCGGACTATCTCTATCACGCGCGGCAGGGGCATCTGGCCTTCGCCGTGAATCACGTCCTTCAGCGTCAGCCCCTTGAGGTATTCCATCACGAGAAAGACGACGCCGTTTTCAGATTCGCCAAAATCTGTGACGCTCAAAGCATGTGGATGCGAAAGACGCGAGGCGGCTCTGGCCTCACGCGAGAAGCGGGCGACAATCTTGTCGTCGGCGGCGAGAGCAGGATGCAGCACCTTGATGGCGACCGTTTTGTCCATCAGGACGTGTGTGCCACGATAGACCGCGCCCATGCCGCCTTCGGCGATGAG
Source organism: uncultured Acidobacteriota bacterium (assembly GCA_963791265.1). Lineage (GTDB taxonomy): Bacteria > Acidobacteriota > Blastocatellia > Pyrinomonadales > Pyrinomonadaceae > QHXM01. Next base: position 193,982 of record CAWBSB010000014.1, on the reverse strand, counting down.
TTCTTCGATACGATATTTGTCGGCAAGCGTTTGACCGAGGAGCGGGTCTTCAGCCCTTTCTAAAACCGCGCCATCAGACGGACACAGAGTGTTCGCGTTCTCGTACTCCTTGCCACATCTCGGACACTTCTTCATCAACTCGTTTCGCCTCGCCGCCGCTTATGGATAAGAATTAATTGGAGCGTATCATACAGTTTCAACCACACGCAATAAGAAGGGATTGTCGGCCATCATGAACGAAGAGAAGAGACAGGATTAACAGGATTAGCAAGATTAAGCAGACCAGGCAGAGCAAAGAAGCCTGAGGCCTTTCCTTTTATCTTGTCCATCCTGTTAATCCTGTCTAATTCTTCTTTGACATATAGCAGAGCCAGATTAGTAAACAATCCTGACATCGAAGTTACCGCTGTTGTCGCCGTAGTTATCGTCGTTAATCAACAGGAACAGCCTACCGTCAGACTGCGCGGTGATTGACCGCTGGCTGCCGATAGCGAACGGCGGCGTAATCTGGCCATTCGGCAGGCGTATGTAGCCGATGAGCGCGCCAACGCCTATGCCCGGCACAGGGTAAGTTCCGGCAATCGAACCGAACCCTGTGGCACGACCGCCATCCGGCGAAACAACCCCGGCACGGCGTCCGGCGGTGACACTGCCGGTAGCAGTGATGGTGACATTATCGCCGGAGCGCAAGTCTATGCCTGTATCCGTCCCGCGTGAATTTCCCGGCACAGAGATAGTCGTCTCGCGAGGCGTGCGTGTCTCTGTATCATTCGGATATTGATTATCCCTGTTGCCGCGCCGACGCACCGGAGCGGGGTTGCTACTTGTGTTGCCCGTCCCGAACAAATCGTCGAACTCGTCATTATCGGGATTGTTGTCGTTATTGCGACGATTACCGGCGCGCTGGTTGAGATTAATCTCTCTGCGGATTTGCGCGGTGAACGCGCCGCGCGCATCTGTGTAGCTGCTGCGGTTGGCCGTCAGGTAAAGCCGCCCATCATTATCTGCGATAAACTCGCGGTTGAGTCCAATCTCTATAATCGGAGAGTTCGGATCATTGCCGACTGCGCCAATCAGCACGCCTTCGGCTGCGCGCGGAAGCGGCGCATTCGGGTCAATGGAACGCAACCCCCCGGGCGTGATGCGCGTGCGTCCAGCTACGATTGTGCCGGTGGCGTTGACAGAAACGCGCTCGCCCCGCCGCAAATCTACTCCGGTATCAATCCAATTCGGCCCAAGCTCGACCTGCACCGTGCGCGTCAGGTAACGCGCGTCGTCAAGCGAACGCCCGTCAATCTCTACGCGCTCGATGTCGCGCGTGCGGATGAAGACGATGTCGCCTATCTCACCCACAATGCGCGACGTATTGGCGCTCTGCGAGGGAGTCTGCATGACGGTCGGCGGTGTGATCGCTGCGGTCAAGCGAACGGCGAAGCGTCCGTTCGTGAAACCGAGAACGGTTCCGCGAACAGTGCGACCGTCGCGCAGGTAAACCGTATCAGCCGCTGCGAAGGTGGCGGCCATAATCGTAATCAGTAATGCGAGAATAATTTTTCTCATCAGGTTGTTCCTCACTCAGCCGTCAATCGCGCTGAAGATATTTTTGAATTCTGGAATAAGAGAGATTTCACCGAAGAGGATATTTGGCAAGGGCTATGCCAGATAAGCGTTCGGAGAAGAGATGCAATGTTTTCGCATTAAAAAATCAGGAGAGCGGGGTTCGGGCAGCACAACCGTATCGGCGCAATACGCCTGAGCCGTGAAAAACATACATAAAAATGCGGGCGAAGCGCTTGAAGCTTCACCCGCATTTCCCACCGCATGACTCAGAATTAAACTAGACTTTGGCGAACACAATCACGAGTGCAAAGAGCACCAGCGATTCGATGAGCGCCAGACCGATAATCATCATGATCTGGATGCGACCCGCCGCGCCCGGATTGCGCGCCGCGCCTTCAACCGCCGACGCCGCGATGCGCGACTGGCCGAGCGCGCCGAGTCCGGCGGCAATGGCGAAACCAAAACCGGCGGCCAGAGCCTTATACTTGTTAACGCTGTTCACGTTATCTTCTGCTTGTGCAAACACAGGCATAGCAGACATCAGAACGCAAATCACAGCGAAGTAAAGCATTCTTAATTTTCTCATCTCGATTCCTCCTCAAAGAATACTTGAATGCTTCAAAGCACTCAGGTAACTCCAGGCGGCTTGAGGCCGCAACAACACAAGAACGCAACACGTTATTATTTCGCCTGCCTCCGGTATGCAGCCGCCCCTCGTACAACGGCGCTCCAGCGATGCCAAGCCCTGCCTGCTTTCAACTCTCGAAAGCTATGACTCACGTTCTTTCAATGCTGCTCTTCCCTCTTCCGCCTGCAACCCCCTCGTCGCTCTGAAAATTTCACTACCAAACGCTTCAACGTGCGCGGGCGCGTCTGCCAGCACCGCTCAAAGCGGATTAAGTGCAGTGATGGGTGATAGGTGATAGGTGATAGGCAAGAACTGTTGTTTTCTCCTATCACCTATCACCTATCACCCATCACTGCTTTTACGTCAGGACGGGCGCGATGATCTCTTCCGGTGCGTGGTCGTGCCCGTGTTCAGCGTGCTCGTCATGTGGTGGATGCGAGACTTCGCTGATGTAAACCATCGAAAGAAACATGAAGATGAAAGTCTGTATGAATGCTACGAACAGGCCGAGCGGCATCAAGAGCACGGGGACAACCCAGTAGGTATAGGGCGGCGCGAGTCCAGCGATGTTCTCCGTTACTTTTTCGTCAGCAAAGAGGTTGCCGAAGAGACGTATGCCGAGCGACATCGGGCGCACCAGATTACTGATTAGCTCAATGACGAATAGCAGCGGCGCAATCGCCAGCACCGGCCCCATGAAGTGCTTGAAGTGGCCGATGACTCCGTTCTCCTTAATGCCGATGTAGTTGTAATAGAGAAACGAAGAGATGCCGAGAGCGAACGTGACGCTCGTCGAAGCCGTCGGCGACATCATGCCGGGAATGAAGCCCAGAAGATTTGAAACCAGAATAATCACACCAAACGTTGCCACGACCGGGAAATACTTGATCCCGTGCTCGCCGACAACGTCAACCAGCAGATTCCTCACCGCCAGCACGCCGACTTCCAGCGTCTGCTGCCCGCCCGTTGGCTCATCTTCCGAGAGCTTTCGTCTGAGCAGCCAGATGATGACGATGCTAATCAGGCACGCGATGATGAACATCACCGTGTACCACGGCACGGCGGTCTGAGGCGTGTACTCGCCGAGAACTGTGCTGGCGTCCGTGCCCAGAAGCTTGTCCCAGTAGGGCTTGGTGTACTTCAGTTGTAATTGGTGAATGGGAGCGCCGATGAGGTCGTTGACCCTTTCGACTATCCAGGGGGCGTGGTGCGTAGCCTTTTCGGCATGCTCCACCATCTGCTCCCCATGTTCCGCGACTTTCTCGCCATGCTCTGCGATGGCAGCGGTTGTTGTGGGTTCGTCCAGTAACCAGAACAACATTTAAGTTTCCTCTCGATTGACGATTGCGAAATAAATCTGCATGAAAGCTTCTGCGAGCGCTGCGACGACGAACGAGCAAAGGCCGACGAGCGTGGCAACAATTGAAACCAGATTGAGCGTATAGGCGAGCGCGACTACCGCCGCGATCACGAAGTAGCGCAGCACGTAGCGCGCGGCATTGATTTTCACGCGCCTGCCGCTCTCAGCCTGACCGAAGACCGCAGCCAGAGAAGTTCGCAGCCAGTGATGATTGAACAGCGACAGGATGCCGCCCAGCAATAGCCCGGTCGTGACGCGCCAGGGAGCAAGCGGCAAACTGATAATCACACTAACCGCCACCGCCCAGCACATCGTGCGAAAAAGGCGCTGCTCCATCGCCACCGGATCGTTGGCGCTAAGCGCACTGCGGCCTACATTATTGACGATTTCGCTCATGCTCGAAGCAGACGATTTTACACACCGACGCGCCCACTGTCGAGTTTGCGCGCGAGGCTGTCAGGGACTACTCATGCTCGACAAAGAACAGAACGAACCACGAAACCACACGAAACTACACGAAAATATGGTCGTCGGGTTCATCCTGTTTCGTGCCTCTTCGTGTGATTTCGTGGTTCGCTTTTCCGCTCCGGCGTGACAGGCTACTTACGAAATTCTTGAGAGCAGCCGAATAAACTGGTAGAAGCCGACGCCTGCGCCGACCACTATCCCAGCCACGACGAGCCACGGAGACGTGTTGAGCCAGCGATCAAGCGCCCACCCGAAGCCCATCAACACGACCGTCGAGAGAACAAACGACAGCACAGCGGCGTAAACCAGCCCACTCTTGCGCGTCACATTCTCTTCGTCACGGTCAGGCATTGCCAGTAGTCAGTGGTCAGTGGTCAGTGATCAGTGAGCAGCCAAAACAAGCGACGAACTGCTTTTGTTTTAACTGACCACCGACCACTGACCACTGACCACTTTTACCATCTCCCCCGCGTCAGGTAATTCTTCGGCGCTTCGTAGAGCAGGGCGCGGCGCGAGTGGCGCATGGAGTCGTGGATGAAGCAGACGTGCGTACACCAGCAAGCCTGTCCGCCGTCAATCGCGGCGAGTTCTGTTTGTCTACCTTGCGCCGCCCAGAGTGCGCCGAAATCGTAATCATAATCGCTGAGCGTGGCAAACTTTTCTCGCAACTCGCAGGCGCGCACGTCGCCGTTGTAGTCAATGACGGCGGTTGTCTCGCCAGCCGTGCAGGGGAAAGGCCAGGCGGTCGGCTTCTCAAAATTTGCGTGCTGCGTGCGATAGTGCGTCGTGATCGTGCCGACGTAGGCCGCCGATTTGATAAAGCGTTTGCTCGCGTCATCGTCCGCAAACATTCGCTCGCTATATCGCTTCGTCAGATTTGATGCGCGCTTGTACATCGCGGGCAGAACTTCGAGCGGGACATGCTTGATTTCGTCGCCGACGAGCGTTTCGCCGCGAATGATATTGAAGTAATGTCCGTCGAGCTTGAAATTCTCCCAGAGATATTCGGAGAGCTTTTCAATCTCGGTGTAGTTCTCAGCGCAGACGACCGTGTTGACGTTCAGGCGAAAACGATCCGCGTACTTCTCTTTCAGCGGGTAGAGTGAACGGATGCAGTCCTGTGTTTTTTCCCAGTTGCCGGGTACACCCCTGATCTGGTCATGCGTTTTGCCGTAACCGTCGAGCGCGATGTTCAGGTAAAGATGAAGCGCAGGATGATTCCCCAAGGCGTGATCCACGACCTCAAAGGTGCGCGCCTTGACGAGCGCATTGGTCGGAATGATGATGCGGCTCACGTTGTTGTTTTCGATGAACGTGTCAATGACTTGTGTCAGGTCGCGGCGCAGCATCGGCTCGCCGCCCGAAAGCCAAAGGTCTGTGATGGGCGGCATCGTCTGCGAGACTTTCGCAATCTGATCGAAGGTCATATCGCCGGGGCGATTTAGTTCTTCGTGATAAAAGCAGGTCTTGCAGAAAGCGTTGCAGCGCGAGGTGACGAAGAGTATCAGCGTCCCCAAACGCTTCTCGCGCTTTGTCGAACGCAGGAGTTGAACAAACTGTGCGGCTTTTGAAGGCATAAAGTAATCAGCAATCAGTCTTCAGTTTTCAGCATGAAAACAATTTCCATTGCGCGTGCGAGTTCAAACGGAAGGCTTCTGACTTCTGACTTCTGACTTCTGACTTCTGATAATGACAGTTTCCTTTGGTGATTTCAATTCGTAGGTGATGCCTCGCCAGCGTATGCGTCTGGAAAGGAGCGCGGCCAGTGCGTTGTAGAGATAGAGGACGGAGGCAAGCGGCCACAGGAAGAGGTGCGCGAAGGCATCGCGCCGCAACTCGGTTTTGTATGGCGCGAGCGCAAGCGTGACGGCACGCCAGCGCAAGCGTGCTTTCAGAGTGCCGAGCGCGTAGATTGTGAGGATGAAGGCGAGCGGCCACATGAAGGGGAGACCGAGCAAGGCGCGCGTGATGACGAGAGCGAGGCCGCCGAAAAAGATAAGGACGAAGAGAAGATTGCTGAAGAGGACTATTTGCCAGAAGTGCGGAGCGTAGACACGCGTGATCTTCAACTGGCGGGTAGTGAATTCCAGCAACTCACGAAAGCTGCAATCTTCGTGCGTGACGGTCAGGCAGTCGGGGACAAAATGAATCGGAAGCCCGGCGCGACGCAGCGCACGCATCATCGCAAAATCATCCGAGACCGCACCACGCCATTCATCCAACACCCCGGCACGCTCGAATGCCTCGCGGCGGATGGCGGTCGAGCCTCCCCAGCAAAAGTTTTTGTCGCTTCGCTCGCCCAGAGCAGAGGCGATGGAAGCGTTCCAGACGGCGCGAAGGCGTGAAGCGAAGTTGCCTCTCACAGGCATGAACCAACGATAGCCCGTCGCCGCACCAACCTTTTCATCTGCGAGCGGCGCGACGAGAGCGCGCAGCCAGCCGGAGCGTGGGCGAGCGTCGGAATCAACGAAGATGAAAAGCTCGCTTTTCGCATCCGCCTCACGCACGGCAGCGCACAGGTTGTGAACCTTCTGCCCACACACGATTGCCTCGCCTGCGATGACCACGCGACTTGCGACGTGGTTTGCCGAACCAAGCTCACGGCGTACTTCTTCGATAACAAAGAGCGCGGGATCATCCGTGTGGTCTGTGACGAAGATGATTTCGTAAGCCGGGTAGTCCTGCTGGAAAAGCGCGGAGAGATTTTCCCGCAAGCCCTCGTCGAGACCGCGACAGGGCGCGATGATGGAAGCGTAAGGCGTAAAGTCAGGGTTGTCTTTCGCCGTCTCTCGCCGGAAATAGGAAAGGTAACGCGCGCCGCCCTGAAGAGAGAGGACGGACTGAATGACGAGCAACGCGGCGAAGAAGTAGAAGACCCACATAAAATGTTCGAGGCGATGATTCTACGAGAGAGTCACCGCCTCAAACAAACCCCATGTCCTATCGCACGCAGAGCGGCGCAGGCAGAGCTTCGCAGTCGCTTCCCTGAGCGGGCGGAATCAGCGAGGCAGCAGGATCTGCGCGACATCTATAAACGGCTGCGGGTAGACGCCTATGAAAATAATCCCGATGAGCGAGATGACGAGCGCAGTCTTGAGCGCAGGAGAGAACGAGAGCGGTCGCTCATCGGCCACGCGGTCACTTAAGTACATGGCGCGAATGAAGCGCACGTAGTAGTAAAAGGAAACGACCGTATTGAGAATCGCCCAGATGGCCAGCCAGTAGTACCAAGATTTGCCTTCCGTCTGGCCGCGTTGAATCAGCCCGCCGAAGAGAAAATACTTGCCGATGAAACCGCCCGTCACCGGCAACCCGCCGAGCGAGAGCATGAAGACGGTCATCATAATTGCCATGCCCGGCGCTTTCTGTCCGAGTCCCGTCAGGTCGTCAACGTTGTCGCCGATGATGCCGCGCCGACGGAGGCTGATGATGATGCCGAACGCGCCCAGATTCATCAGCGTGTAAACGAGCAGGTAGATGACCAGCCCGATATAGCCATACTGATTCATCGCTATCAGGCCGAGCAGTAGATAACCCGCATTCGAGATTGACGAGTAGGCGAGCAGGCGCTTTGAGTTCTCCTGCGTGACGGCTCCCCAATTGCCGACAAGAATGGTGATGGCGGCGACGAGGCCGAGGAGAGGTGCCCAGTCTACGTACATCGCCGGAAGAGCTTCCATGAAAATGCGTGCGAAGAGCGCGAAGCTCGCGGCTTTCGAGCCGGTGGAGAGAAACGCCGTGACGGATGTCGGAGCGCCTTCGTAAGCATCAGGCGCCCACATGTGAAACGGCACGGCGGAGATTTTGAAGAATAACCCGGCGGCCATTCCAATCATGCCGAGCAGGAGCAGCGGGCGCAAAGGCAGCCCCATCACAGCCCCCGTCGAATCGGCGGTCGTCAGGGCACTGCTCACGGCGCTTGAGATGTCGCCTAGATTCGTCGAGCCTGCGATGCCGTAAATGAGCGACATCCCGTAGAGCAGAATCCCGGACGAGAACGCCCCCAACAGAAAATATTTCATCGCGGCTTCGTTCGAGCGCTTCTGCCGCTTGGTGAAGGCGACGAGCACGTAGAACGTCAGCGCCATCAGTTCCAAACTAATATAAAGCGAGATGAGATCGTAGCCACAGCCCAAGAACATCATCCCGACGGTGGCGAACAGAACGAGCGCGTAATACTCGCCGTGCTGCTCGCCTTCGATGTCCAGAAATTTCGTTGAAATCGCAATCGAGAGCGCAGCCGCCAGGAGGAAGATTATTTTGAAGACGATGGCGAAGCCGTCTATGCGAATCATGCCGTAGAAACCGTCGAGCACGGGCAGAGTGCTGGTCGCTTTCGGATTCTGAAAGTGTTCTGCCAGAATCTGAAAGCCTCCCATGCTGAAAAAGAGCGCGAGGAGAGAGACGAAGGCCAGCGCGATTCCGACGAGCGAGAAGTAGGCCGTCCACTTGCTCTTCTTATATGGCAGGACGACTTCCATCACGAGCACGACGCACGCGCAGACGGTCAGGATTATCTCCGGCGCGATCAATTGCAGATCGCTCAGCTTGTAAAGCTCTGTGGCGTTGGCTTGAAGGAACATAAAATCAGAATTCAGGAGTCAGGAGTCAGGAGTCAGAATAAAAACTTAAAGATAAAATCAAAGAGTCAGGAAGTGGCAACGCTTTCATTCTGACTTCTGGATTCTGTCTCCTGTCTCCTGTCCTTGTGTCGCCGCTCTCGTTGGACTCGCTGGTGCTTCCGCCGGGGGCATGCCCGGTATCGGATAATCCGGTCTGACCTGTCGCACGACCGCCGCGACGGGTTTTTGAATGTAGTCAACAAACGTCTTCGGGTAGATGCCAATCCAGAGCGAGAGGATAACGAGCGGCGTCATGTAAGCCCACTCGCGCCCCGTCATGTCCGTCAGCTTCTCGTTCTTCGGATTCTCTATGTTGCCGAAGAACATGCGTTGGTACAACCAGAGCATGTAGCCAGCGTTCAGGATGATTCCGAGCGCAGCCCAGCCAGCCCACCACGGGTTGGCTTCAAACGCGCCGCGCATCGCTAAAAACTCGGAGATGAACACGCACAAAAGCGGCAGCCCGATAGCCGTCATCGCCATCGCCAGAAAGACGGCGGCGTAGCCCGGCATGACGTGCGACAGCCCGCCGAACTCAGAGACTTTGCGCGTGTGCCGCCGCTCGTAGATGATGCCGACGAGCAGAAAGAGCGCGGCGGAATAGATGCCATGATTAATCATGTGCAGCACGCCGCCGTTGACGCCGTTCGGATTCAGAGCGAAGAGCCCTAAAATAACAATGCCCATCGAAGAGACGGAAGAATAGGCGACCAGCTTCTTCACGTCACCATCCTTCTTAACGACGAAATACATCGCGGCGAGTGCGCCGTAGATGATGCCGATGATGGCGAGCAGGATCATAATGCTGCGGACGCCGAAACCGCCGAAGTAGCTTTCATCCTGCGAGGCTGCCGGAAACATCGGCAGATTAAAGCGGAAGAAACCGTATGTGCCGAGTTTGAGCAGGATGCCCGCGAGGATGACAGAACCAGCCGTCGGAGCTTCGACGTGCGCGTCCGGCAGCCACGTATGAAACGGCCACATCGGGACTTTAATCGCGAACCCCAGGGCGAAAGCGAAGAAGAGCAAGACCTGCATCGTGCCCATCTCCATCACCGAACCCATCGCCTGCATGTAGATAATATTGAAAGTGCCCGTGCCGTTCGCAAACGCTGATTGCAAGGTGCTGGAGACCAGAGTAGCCGCTTCCTGATTGCCAGCAAGATTGTTGACCGTCGCTTGAGTAATCTTCGCGGCCAGCGCCGCATCCTGCGTCAGAAAGTACATCTTCAGGACGCCCAACAGCATCACGACCGAGCCGACCAGCGTGTAAAGGAAAAACTTGATGGCCGCGTAGAGCCTGCGCTCGCCGCCCCAGATGCCTATGAGGAAGTACATCGGAACGAGCGATACCTCGAAGAAGAGGTAGAACAGAAACATGTCCATCGAAGAGAAGACGCCGACGACCATTGTTTGCAGCACCAGCAGCAGAACGTAGTATTCCTTCTCGCGCTTCTCGATGTACTTCCACGACGACAGGCAAGCGATGACGCCCAGCAGCGTCGTCAAGACGATCAGCAGCACCGCCACGCCGTCCGCGCCCATCTGGTAACGCGCCCCGATGACAGGAATCCAGGGCAGGTCTTCCAGAAACTGCATCCCGCCCTTCACCTTGTCATAGGTGAACAAGAGCAGTGAGGCGATGAAGGCTAGGCCGAACCACGCGGTCGCAAACTTCTTAATCGCATTACCCTGCTCCTTCTTAAACAGAGCGAGGATGATGATTGCGCCCAACGTAGGCAACCACGTGACGATGGAGAGAATGTATCTCATAATCAGTTTTCAGTTCTGAGTTTTCAGTTTTCAGCTAATCAATTCGGTCATCGAGTGTCAGTTCTCAGCGGAAGCTGTAAACTAAAAACTGAAAACCGAAAACTGCGTTCCAGAGGTCCTGGCCGAAAAAGAGTGCGACGGCGACAACGAGACCGAGGACCATCACGAGCGCGTAGTTTGCCGTGAGGCCAGTCTGCGCGCTGCGTATGAGACGCGACATCAGTTTGCCGATAAAGTTGGCAACGCCGTTGACAAGGCCGTCAACGACGTATTTATCGAAGCCACCCACAATCCGACTTACCGAGCGCGTCAGCCACGCGCTGCCGTTGACTGCGCCGTCAATGACGCGCGAGTCAACAGCGTAAACGCCGCGCGCTGCGTCCATCGTGCGCCGGGTGAAGAGCTTGCCGTAGAGTTCGTCCACCCAGTATTTGTTGAAGCTCGCGCGATAAACGGGGCGCAAACGATTAGCCCAGACATCCGGCAAGCCGGGTTTCTTAATGTAAAAGAGCCAGCCCAAACCAATGCCGATTCCGGCGGCGACGAGCGAGATGATGATGAAGAGCCATTCCGCGCCTCGCTCGCCCAGACTCTTTTCTACAGAGTGCGCCAGATTGAATCCCGTATCGCCGTAAGGAGACTGAGCCTCATGGCCTCCTGTTGCTGCCGTCTCGCCGTGCGCTTCTTCGCCCGGCGCAGAGGGTTGAGTCGAAGCGAGCAACGCGCCTGCGCTTTCATTAGCTTTCGCGTGCTCTCCACCTGCTTCGCCGCCTCTATCAAACGCGCGCGTTTGCGGATTCCAGATGACAGGCTCAAGCCACGTGACGATGTTGAGGCGTCCGCCGGGGTGCGTGCCGCCCGTGAACGCCGGACTGATGCCGATCAGCCCGCCAATCGTCGCCAGCACGGCGAGCGCGGCAAGCGGAACCCACATCGAGGGAGGCGATTCATGCGGAATATGCGAGCCATGACCGTGCGCGCCGTGCCCGTGCTCATCCGCCGCGTGCGCGCCGCCGACATCCTGCGCGACGTGTTCGTCATGCGCTTCCCCGACGTGCGCGCCCGGCTCGTGATGCGGGCGGTCGCCAGCAGATTCCATTCGCGCGTCGTGCGGCTTCAAGCCTTCATCGTAGGCATGAGCGTGCGCTTCGTCCGCCTCGCCGCCCGCAGTCTTCTCCAAGAATCCCGGCTTGCCCCAGAAGGTCAAAGCCATCAGCCGCGTCATGTAGAAGGCCGTGCAGGTCGCGGCCAGAGTGCCGACGAGCCAGAGAATCCAGCCGCCGGGAATGTAGCTGGTCGAAGCCGTCTGCCACAGGATTTCATCTTTCGACCAGAAGCCGCTAAACGGCAGGATGCCGCAGATGGCGAGCCAGCCCGCGAGGAAAGTCATGTACGTAATCGGCATGTACTTCCGAAGCCCGCCCATCCGCCGCATGTCCTGTTCGTGGTGCATGCCGTGAATCACGCTGCCTGCGCCGAGGAACATCAGGGCTTTGAAGAAGGCGTGCGTCATCACATGGAAAATGCCGATGGCGAACGCGCCGACGCCGCAGGCTAAGAACATGAAGCCGAGCTGCGAGATGGTCGAGTAGGCGAGGACTTTCTTGATGTCGTTCTGCGTGATGCCGATGGTTGCGGCAAAGAGCGCGGTCAACGCTCCGATGATTGCCACCACCAGCATCACCGTCTGCGAGTGCTGGAAGATGACGTTGGTGCGCGTCAGCATGTAGAGACCGGCAGTGACCATCGTCGCTGCGTGAATCAAAGCTGAGACAGGCGTTGGCCCGGCCATCGCATCCGGCAGCCAGACGAACAAGGGAATCTGCGCGGACTTGCCGATTGCGCCGATGAAGAGTCCGAGCGCAATCCACGACATGAGTCCCCACTGGCCGAGCAACTCAATCGGATAGCTCGCCGCCTGACTGACCACGTCCGTGTACTGGACTGAGCCGAAAGTGGCGATGATGGCAAAGATGGCAAGCGTGAAGCCGAAGTCTCCGATGCGATTTGTGATGAAAGCCTTGCGCGCGGCGTCGCCCGCTTCTTTGCGGTCGAAGTAGTAGCCGATGAGCAGGTACGAGCAGAGGCCGACGCCCTCCCAGCCGACAAACATCATCAGAAAGTTCGACCCCATGACCAGCACGAGCATCGAGAACATGAAGAGGCCCAGGTAAGCGAAGAAGCGATAGAAGCCCGCATCGCCGTGCATGTAACCCGTCGCAAAGACGAAGATGCAAAGACCGACGCCCGTGATGATGAGCATGAAGACCGAGGAGAGCGGATCGAGTTGATAGCTCCATTCTATCTCCAGCGCCGCGCCGCGTCCGGTGTGATACGGTTCCTGACTCGTACCGAAGAGCTTTGCTTCGCCGGGCTTAACTTCTCCGCGAGCGACGGCTTCCCTCGTCTGCTCGTCTAGGTTCGCCTTCCGGCGCTCAATCTGCCCCTGCGTAATCTCGACCGCGCCGCCCGGAATCCAGGTGTACTTGAATCCGCCGTCCTCGCTCGTCAGGTAAGGCGCAGGCCAGCGCGCATTATCGCTGAAGCCATACGACCAGACCGCCATCAGGCTCAACAGAAACGCGAGCGCGACCGACCCGACGGCAATTCCGCCGACCAGCTTTTCGGAGAAACGAAATTTACGCCCCAGCAGGCCGTTGATGGCTGCGCCTGCGAGCGGGAGCAATGGAACGAGCCAGATGTATCTGTACATAGGAGTCAGGAGACAGAAGACAGGAGTCAGGAGAAAAGAAAATCAGAAGAACAATGGCTGCCGCCTTATCATTCTGACTTCTGACTCCTGAATTCTGTATTCTGTTTTTACCATTTCAGTAAATCAATCTCGTCAACCCAGATCGTTTCCTTGTTGCGATAAAGCGCGATGACAATCCCAAGCCCGATGGCGGCTTCAGCCGCCGCGACGACGATGATGAAGACCGTAAAGACCTGTCCGGTGATGGCGTTGATGCTGCCGATGTCTTGCAGGTAGCGCGAAAAGGCTATGAAATTCAGATTGGCGGCATTCAGGATTAGCTCGATTGACATGAAAATGACGATGATATTGCGCCTTGTCAGCACGCCCGCCAGGCCAATGATGAACAGCAATGCGCCGATGACCAGAAACTTCGACAGGTCTGGATTCTTCACTCCCTGCATGATAGCGTCGGCGCGACTCCCCGAGGCTTCCTGCAACAAGAAGACGAAGGTGGAAGTTAGGATACTGGTCATAAATTCTCCGAAGAAGTCGGGAGTCAGAAGACAGGAGACAGAATAAAAACAACAGCGGCTTTCCGCCTCTTCATTCTGACTTCTGATTCCTGTCTTCTGTCTTTTGCCTTTCCTGGCTTCTGTCTCCTGTCTCCTGCTTTTCCATCGGGTCAACATCGTCAACGGCGGCTTCCTGCTTGACCGTGCGCGCGAGCATGACCGAACCGATGATGGCGACGAGCAAAAGGACGCTCGCAATCTCGAACGGCAGCGAGGCGTAGCGATAGAGACTCCCGCCGACGCGCTCCGTGTCCTTCGTAATCCTGAACGTGCCGGTCGCAGCGCTCGGCAAATCCCGCTGCTCGACGGAGCGTTTTGCGTCGGCCATTTCGATCTCGGCTTTGTTCTTATTCTTAAGCCCTGTGTAACCCTGATTGAGCGCGTAAACCAGCCCGACGGCGAGCAGGATCGCGAAGACGGTAGTGGTGACGACCTGCGCCGGACGATTGAAGATGCGCTCGCTCCCGCGCTCCTCCGCGCCGACATTGACCAGCATGATGACGAACAGGAAAAGCACCATCACGCCGCCGACGTAAACCAGAATCTGTACGCCCGCGATGAATTCCGCGCCCAACAGGATAAAGAGCGCCGCAATCGAAACCAGCGCCGAAATCAGAAAGAGCGCACTATGCACCGCATTGCGCGCCATGATCGTCAAAAGCCCGGCGATCAGCGCCGCAATCGAGAACACCCAGAAGAAGACGGCTTCCCAGCCAGTTAAAGTCATAGTGATAGGTGATGGGTGATAAGTGATAGGTAATGGGTAAAGGCGTTTCTCTTATCACCCATCACTTATCACTTATCACTTCAAATATTTGACCGTCTCGCGTCCCTGCTCCAACATCTCGCGGTTCCAGACGAACCCGGCGCGTGAATAGGTGGCGAGTTCAAATTCCTGCGTTAGCTCCAGACAGGCTGTCGGGCAAGCCTCCTGGCAGAGCGCGCAGAACATGCAGCGCGAGGTGTCGAAGATGAATTCGTCGAGCACCTTCTTCTTGCGCTGTTTGCCCGCGACTGTGATTTCGATGTCCATCGCAATCACGTCAATGCAATCTTCGGGACAGGCGAGCGCGCAAAGGTTGCAGGCGATGCAGAGCGTGTCGTGCGTTTCCGGGTCCATGTTCAGACGCGGCGCACCGTGAAAGCGCGGCGCAACGTCTGGCCGCACTTTAGGGTATTGCTCCGTGTAGATGCCTTTGCCCCCGACGGCGTCCTTGTCCGTAAGCGCCCCGACGTTGTACTTGAGCGTCAGCCCCAACCCCTTCAAAAAATCAACCATGAAGAAGCGTTTCAGCTTCTCCATAAACGTCGTCGTCTGCGGAACATTTACTGCTGGCATAAACAACTCCTTAGAGTTTCGAGTTATGAGTTACGAGCTTTTAACTCGAAACCCGAAACTCTAAACTTTTCATCCCTGTTCTACTGCTGGCGGAGCGACCGCCGGTTTGCCTTGCGGCAAGTTGATGAGCCGTATGTTGCGGCGCTGTTTCCTTAAGTTGAAATCCCGCGAGCGCCAGTTAATGATGGAGAGCAAGCCCGCCGAGATGAACACGCCGATGATGCCATAGCCAACCATGATGGCTTTGCCGGTGGCCGAGAGGTTGAGTCCCAGCGTGGTTGACTCAATCGTCTCGATTCCCTTCCAGCCGTCAAGCGCCTGCACGGTAAAAACGGCGATGGCTGTCAACACGATGTTGATGAGCGCCGTCGGAATCAGCCATTTCCACCCGATGTCCATCAATTGATCGTAGCGGAAGCGCGGGAGCGTCCAGCGCAACCAGAAATAGAGATAGAGCAAGAGCGTCAGCTTGGCGATAAAGACGAAGAGGCTGACGATCACGTACAGCGTGTGATACCCGTTGGCCTCGGTCAGACGATAAACGAAGGGAAAGTACCAGCCGCCCAGGTAAAGCGTGGTGGCGACCGCCGAGACCACGACCATCGCCGCGTATTCGGCCATGAAGAAGAGCGACCAGCGCATACCCGAATATTCCGTGTGAAAGCCCGCGACGAGTTCGGATTCCGCTTCGGGCAAATCAAAAGGCGCGCGGTTGTTCTCGGCAATCCCGCTGACGAGAAAGATCAAAAAGCCGAGCGGCTGATACATCACATACCAGATAGCATCGGTCTGCTGCGCGCCGACAAACCCGGAGAGCGAGAGCGTGCGCGAGAACATCAGAGCGCCGACAATCGAAAGCCCCATCGCAACTTCATACGAAATCATCTGCGCCGAGGAGCGCAAGCCCCCAATCAGAGCGTATTTCGAGTTTGACGCCCAGCCCGCCAGAATCAACGCCAGCACGCCGACGCTTGAAACCGAGAGGACGAACAGCAACCCGATGTTGACATCCGTGATGACGCCCCAATCGGGCGCAAACGGAATCACAGCGAAGACGATGAAAGCGGCAGCAACGGAAATAAACGGCGCGAACTTGAAGGTGTAGAGGTCAGCCTTGTCCGGCGCGAGGTCTTCTTTCGTCAGCAGTTTGATGGCATCGGCCAGAGGCTGCAAGAGTCCCCACTTGCCGACACGCATCGGCCCCAGTCGCGCCTGCATGAAAGCGGAAATCTTGCGCTCGGCGTAGGTCGCGTAGAGCGCGTAGATGGCAATCGCGGTGACGACCGCGCCAATTTGAATGAACGGCCACACGACATAGTTGACCGTCTCCGGCTCGAAAAACTTCAGGAGCAGGTTGTCTATAAAATTTGGCGGCGCGAAATACGCAAGCATAGAACGTCAGAGGTCAGAGGTCAGAGGTCAGAGGTTAGCTTTCGGTCTTTTCCTGACCTCTAACCTCTAATCTCTGGCCTCTGCATTTTCACATTTCAATCTCGAAGATCGTCTGATGCGTCACTTTCAAATCAACCAACTCCCAATCGTCGTCCAGCGTCCCCGCGCGATCAACGACCAGATAGGAAGCCCATTCGCCGGTGGGAAACGGCGGCGTATGCCAAGTCCCTTTGTGATAAGCGTAAGGCAATCGCCCGTCAACTAAAAAAGCACTGATTCTTTCAACGTCGGGTGCGCTGCGTTCATTCGGCGGCGCGACCGCAATCACGAAGCGCGACGAAACGAGCGGCGAGAAAACCTGCATCGAAAGCCTGTGCCGCGCCATGAAATCAAACCGAAAGGGTCGCCGCTCGGCGGTCGCCCCCGTCAAACTCGGCACGCCCTGCCCCAAATCAATCTCCACCGACCCGCGACTATCAATCAACACCCCGAACGGCGCGAACGTCTCGCGCGTCATCGGCTGAACTTTGAGATGAACAACATTCATAAGAGCAGTGATGGGTGATAAGGGATAGGTGATAAGAGTAAAGACAGTTTCCTATCACCCATCACTTATCACCTATCACTATCTATCAATTTCTCCGAGCACGATGTCCAGCGTGCCGATGATTGCCACCACGTCTGCGACCAGATGGCCGATGCACATCTGGCGGAGCGCCTGCAAGTTGATGAATGATGGCGGACGCACGCGCACGCGCCAGGGGCTTGAGGTGCCGTCGGCGACGAGATAGCAGCCGATCTCGCCCTTCGGCCCTTCAATCGAATGATAATAATCGCCTACAGGCGGCTTGATAATCTTCGGCACTTTCGCGTTGACAGGGCCGTCCGGCAGTTTGTCTATCGCCTGCTGGATGATGCGGCGCGATTGTCGCAACTCTTCGAGCCGGACGAGGTAGCGATCATAGGTGTCGCCGTTTTCGCCGACGGGCACGTCAAAATCCATGTCAGCGTAGGCCGCGTAGGGACGGCTCTTGCGAATGTCCCACGCCACACCGGAGCCGCGCAGAGCCGGGCCGGAAAGCCCTATGCCAACTGCGTCCTCGGCAGAGATAACGCCGATGCCGACCGTGCGGCTGAGCCAGATGCGATTCTCCGAAAGCAGCGTTTCATATTCGTCTATGCGCTTCGGGAAGTTGTTGACGAACTGGCGCACGTCCTTTTCAAAATCATCGTACGCGTCGTTTGGCATCCCGCCGATGCGCCAGGCGTGGCAGGTCAGGCGAGCGCCAAACTGCCGCTCGAAAATCTTCAGAATCTCTTCGCGCTCGCGCAAGCACCAGAGCAGCACCGTAACCGCGCCAATGTCCAGCGCGTGCGTGGCGAGCCAGAGCAGGTGCGACGCGATGCGATTTAACTCCGTCAGGATGGTGCGGATGTAATGAGCACGCGGCGGGACGACGAGTCCCATCATCTGCTCGACCGTCTCGACCCAAACGAGGCCATTAGAGACGGCGGCGAGATAATCGAGCCTGTCCCAGTAGGGCGCGATCATCGGATACTGGCGGTTCTCCGCGATCTTCTCCATCCCGCGATGCAGGAATCCGATGTCGCAGTCGAGATCAATCACAGTCTCGCCATCGAGCCGCAGGATGACGCGCAAGACGCCGTGCGTACTCGGATGCTGCGGCCCCATGTTGAGAATCATCTCAGGGCTGTCGAGCAGCGTCTCTCTCGTTGTCGCAATCTCTACCTGGTGCATATCACTTCACAATTGCTGAACATCAAAACTTTATGCCTGAGTGAATCAAGCCTACGCGTTTGCGTTCGCTTCTGCCGGAAGATAGCAGCCCGTCAGGCTGTAATTCTCAAGCACAAGGCCAATCTCTTTGGCTTCTCCGCTCGCACGTCGCGCCAGCAGCTTGTGCATGACGGCCTGCGCCGCGCTCGCTTTGTTCCAGATGTTGCGCGGGGCGTGCGTTTCCGTCAGCACAAAGCCAGCCGCCTCCGCAGCTTCCTTCGTATCGAAAACCTTAGCCTCGTAATGCGCGGCCAGCTCTTTTGGAGACATAAACAGTGGTCAGTGGTCGGTGGTCAGTGGTCAGTCAGAAATCAGCTTTTAACTGACCACCGACCCCTTACCACTGACTACTTGTCCTTTGGCATTACTTCCTTGCCGCTTCGGAAAATCTCGCGGACGCGGCGCTCGGCGGGCATGGAGAGCATTTCCAGGCCGTAGTTGCGCCGCTGCACAAGTTGCTCCTGCTGCACTGCCGTGAATTCGGGCAGATGCTTGGTCGTCCAGTTGTTCTCTATAAATTCCAGCGGATACTCTTTCCTGAATGGGTGGCCTTCCCAGTCGGGCGGCAGCAGGATGCGGCGCAAGTCCGGGTGATTGCCAAACGGCACGCCGAAGAGATCGAAGACCTCGCGCTCCATCCAGTTGGCCGTCGGCCAGACGCTCGCCACGCTCTCCACACCCGTCTCTTCATTGGTCGCAACTTTCAAACGCACACGCTCATTCGCGCTGATTGAGAAAAGATGATAGACCATCTCAAAGGGAGCATCGCTGCGGTCTGGGAAATGTACGCATGTCACGTCCGAGAGAAAGTTGAACGACGTTTCACTATCGCGCTTTAGATATTCGCAAACTTCCACAAGGCGCGCTCTATCAAGGCGAATCGAAAGCTGCCCGATAAACTCGGAGGCTTCCACCACAGCATCACCGAATCGGTCACGAATCTTCTTAACCAGAGGATGCGTTGAGGCGTCCGTAGGTTTCGGCCCTTCGTCTTTTTTCTTCACAGGGGCTTTGGGAGCGCCCACGCCGGGAGCACCTGTCCCCGGCGGTGCCGCAGATGCGGGCTTGTCTCCGGCGGCCTGCTTTGCGGCTACGGCGCGTGCCTTCGCTTCGGCAATCTTCGCAGCCTTCTCCAAATCGGATTGCGACGGGCTTGAGCCGGGGTTGCCAACGGCGGGCGATGCGCCGCCCGGAGGTTGAGAGCCGGGCGCAAGGGCTTCGCTTGACGGCGCTCCTGCCGAACCAGTTGACGAAGCCGGAACGGTCGTGCCGCTGGTTGAACTACCGGAAGGAGCTTTACCAGTCAGCGCAGCCTGGCTTTCAGGAGTTACGGCAGTTGTAGATGTTGCGCTCTCTGGCGGTGGCGGCAAGTGCCCGGCGTTTTCTATCTCAGAGCCGGGGCTGGGACTTTTGTCGTCAGTGCGCGGGGGCGAAGGGGTGCGAGGCGCATCCGTTTGTTCCGGCGCGTCGGCGTCCGCATCTTGCGGGGCATCCGGCTTTTTGGTCTCGTCTGCCATCACGTCTCGAACTTACACCCTGACTTAAGTTGCGCTCCGGGCTTGCGGCCAGGACAGAGCACAGAACTTTGGCTTAACGCTCCTACGGTGTTAATGCTATGAGTACAGCAAATGGGACGGTCAGGTGCGTTGTAACATGCGATTTGCGCCATTGTCAATAAACTCTTCGGATAAAGTCGGAAAGCTCATGGCGGAGGCGTCAAACGCCCGTCAAACTTGACGTTGGACGCTCAGAGGCCGTATCATAGGTTGTTTCGAGAGAGGCACAGATTGTCGTCTATAGAGAAGGAACAAGAGGAACATGAAGCAAGGAATTCACCCCGAATATCACGAAATCAAGGTGCAGTGCGCCTGTGGCAACACTTTTACCACGCGCTCGACGCGCAAGGACGAACTTCACGTCGAAATCTGCTCCGAATGTCACCCGTTCTTCACGGGCAAACAGAAGCTGATTGACACCGCCGGACGCGTTGATCGCTTCAACAAGCGTTATGGCAAGAAGCAGGAGGAAGCGACAGAAACCGCACCTGCCGCAACCGAAACCGCTGCCGCGCAGTAATTTTAGTCCGTCAAACGCCAATGCGAGTTTTACAGGTCACGACCCGACAGCATTAGCCACACAAACCAGAAACGCCGACTCTTTCAACTCAGCCGGTCGCTTTTCGTGTATCATTATTCACACGACGCGCGTCCGGCCAGAGACCGGAAAGGTCGGCGTTGTTGTTTCCCACAAAAGCTTCTCCCGGAAGGAAATCAAAAGTGAGCGCAAACGAAAGAGATTTAATCGTCGGCGGGCAGGCCGTCATCGAAGGCGTGATGATGCGTACCCCCAATGCTTACGCCATCGCCGTGCGGAAAGCCGACGGCAGCATCGTCAACACCGCCGCCGTGTTGCCCAAGTGGAGCGACAAGTATCCGCTCCTGAAACTTCCAGTGCTGCGCGGAGGCGCGGTGCTGGTTCAATCAATGGGACTCGGCATCAAGGCTTTGAACTACTCAGCGAACCAGGCTTTCGCCGACGCTGAAGTAGCCGAAGAGACGGAAGTCGTCGCCTTGAAACCCGCCGTCATCGAAGGCGAAGGCGATTTCGCAGGCATCACAGGCGGTTTGCCCGGACTCATCCCCGTGCCCACACAGAAGCGCGCCAAAGACGAGATGAAAAAGGGCACGACTGCCGCCGCCGCAGGCTCTATCATCTTCGCAATCTTTTTCAATGTGCTGCTTTTCATCGTCGCCCCGCTGCTGCTGACAAACGCGCTCTTCATCGCCGCTGGCTGGGCACCGCCCGCGCCCACAAACGACCCCGCAGCCGTCGTGCAAACGCAAGCCACGCCTGCTGCCGCATCGGGCGAGGCGGCGACAACTGCTACGGCTCCCGCTGCGACGACAAACGATGCGTGGTACAAACGCGCTTGGGGCAGCGTGAAAAGTTATCTTCATCCGGTGAGACCGACCGTCGGCTTCAACTTGATTGACGGAATGATTCGGATGTCGTTTTTTATCATTATGATCTTCAGCTTCTCGCTGATTAAGGACATCCGGCGCGTCTTCGAGTATCACGGGGCTGAGCATAAGACAGTGTTCACTTGGGAAAACGGACTAGCGCTGACGGTGGAGAATGCGCGCACGCAGCCGCGCCAGCACCCGCGCTGCGGAACGAGTTTTCTGATGGTCGTGATGCTCGTCTCCATCGTGCTCTTCTCGGTTATCAAGTTCGATTCGCTCCTTTACAACATGCTGGTTCGCATCGCCCTGATGCCGGTCGTCGCCGGACTTTCTTACGAAGTCATCCGATTGTCGGCAAAGAAAGAGGGCGGGGTTTTCTTTAAGCTGATTACGCTGCCCGGCGTCTGGCTCCAGAACATCACGACCAAAGAACCCGACGACAAGCAACTGGAAGTTGCGCTCGAAGCTCTCAAGGAATCGCTCAAGCTTGAGCCGCAGCCGCAAACTGCGGAGGCAACTCCGCTGGCCTGAACTGGCACGGAAGGAAGCTGTGATGAGCGCGATAACTCAAACCATGACTGCTGACGAACTCTTCCTGATGAAGGATGACGGCTTTCGCTATGATCTCGTGAAAGGAGAACTGAGAAAGATGTCACCCGCAGGAAGCGAGCACGGAGCAATTATCATTAGATTGACGGTCGCACTTGGGCAGTATGTCGAAGAGAACGACTTGGGCGAAGTGTTTGCAGCGGAGACGGGATTCAAGCTCGCCAGCAATCCTGATACTGTGTTAGGGCCGGATTTAGCATTTGTTAGCAATGAGAAGATTCCGCCGACAGGCATTCCCGTAAAATTCTGGCCCGGAGCACCCGACCTCGCCGTCGAAGTAATTTCACCGGGCAATACTCGTCGTGAAATGGACGAGAAGATAGAAGAATATCTAGCGTCTGGCGTCCCGTTGGTCTGGATCGTCAGCCCCAAGCACCGCACCGTCACCGTTCACAAGGCGAATGTCGAACCTGTAATTCTGACGGAAAGCGACACGCTTGATGGAGAAAATGTATTGCCGGGCTTTCAATACAACATAGCCAGATTGTTTACCAGAAAGCGTGGCTGAATAGTAAGGCACATTTGAAATATGTTAGAGAAACTGGATCAGATCGAAGCGCGTTATGAATCGCTGACGCAGGAGCTTTCTTCACCCGACATCATGTCGGATCAGTCGGCTTATGTGAAAGCGGCCAAGCAGCACAGGAGTCTGGGCGAAATCGTCGCCAGGTATCGCGAGTTGAAGTCCTTGCAAGATGAACTCGCGGGCGCGCAGGAATTGCTTGACACGGCAGAGGATGACGAGGAGATGCGCGAGATGGCGCGCGTGGAGATTAACTCGCTCCAATCGCTCGTTGAGCAAACGGAAGAAACCCTCAAATTTCTTTTAATCCCTTCCGACCCGAACGATGAAAAGAACGTGATCGTAGAAATTCGTGCCGGAACGGGCGGCGACGAAGCGACGCTCTTTGCCGCCGAGATGCTCAGGATGTACCAGCGTTATGCAGAGCGTCAGGGCTGGCGCTTTGAAATTCTTGAGGCGTCGGAATCCGGCATCGGCGGCGTCAAGGAAGCAATCGCGCTCATCGAAGGCGATAAGGTTTACTCAAAACTCAAACACGAATCCGGCGTTCATCGCGTGCAGCGCGTGCCGCAAACGGAAACCTCCGGGCGCATTCATACTTCCGCTATCACCGTCGCCATTCTCCCCGAAGCCGAAGAGGTTGATGTCAAGATTGATCCGAAAGAACTTCGCATTGACACCTTCTGCTCATCCGGCCCCGGCGGGCAATCGGTCAACACAACCTACTCGGCTGTTCGCATCACTCATCTGCCGACGAACACCGTTGTTTCGATGCAGGACGAAAAGTCGCAGATTAAGAATCGCGAGAAGGCTATGCGCGTGCTGCGCGCCCGCCTGCAAGAACACGAAGAGCAGAAGCAGCACGAGGCCGAAGCTTCCGAACGGCGCGCGATGGTCGGCAGCGGCGACCGCTCCGAAAAGATTCGCACCTACAACTTCAAAGAGAACCGCGTCTCAGACCACCGCATCGGCTTGACCATCCACCAACTCGATCTGGTCATGGAAGGCGCTCTCGACGAAATCATCAACGCTCTGGTGACGCACTATCAAGCGGAGAAATTAAAAGCCGAAGCCGTAGCAGCTTAAAAGCAGTGATGGGTGATGGGTGATAGGTGATAAGAGAATACAGGTTCTTTCCTATCACCTATCACTTATCACCCATCACCTTTTATGAAAACGACGCGCGTCCTTCTCATCCGGCACGGCCAATCCGAGGGCAACGCCGCAGGACGCTTCGGCGGGCACACGGCGACCCCACTCTCGGCGCGCGGGCGCAAGCAGGCGGAAGCAACCGCGCAGGCGCTCCTTGCGGAAAATCTCAACGCAATCTATTCATCGGATTTGTCTCGCGCAGTCGAGACGGCGATGCCGCTTGCGCGCCTCACAGGTCTGGACGTTGAGCAGGCAGAGGCTTTTCGTGAACGCGGCGTCGGCGTGATGGAAGGCTTGACGTTTGAGGAGGCAGCCTCGCAGCATCCGGAACAATATGCCGCGTTGATTCGCAGAGACTTTGAACACGTACTGCTCGGCGGCGAAAGCTACCGGCAGACGCTCGACCGTGCCTCGCGCAAGCTCGACCGGGCGATTGAGCAGCACAAGGGCGGGCGCATCTGTGTCTTCTCTCACACGGGCACAATCTGCATCCTCGCGCTGCACCTGATGGGCGCGCTCGATGCGCCGGAGTTGCGCCCCGTCTGGATTGCGACAGCTAATTGTGGTATTACTCGCTTCGAGCTTCGCTCAGACGGCTTTATCCGCGTCCTCGCAATCAACGATACACGTCATCTCACCGGAGTGTAGGTTCTCAACAAATGTCCATCTCTGTTTCCTGCCCCGCATGCGGCAATGAGATTCCACAGCCTGCCCAGCAGTGTCCGCACTGCGGAAAACCCGGCATCTTTTGGAATGTCATTACAGCTAACGACGCCGCCGAGAGGACAACGCTGGAGCGACGTTATCAATCAGCTAAAAGCGAGGCGACATCACGCAACGCCGATGCGCCTTTACAAGATTTTGAAAACGCTATCGCTGATTCAAAGGCTGGGATTGCGCGCTCGGAGAGCGAGGTGCTCAGGCTGGCAAGCAGCAACAGGCAACTCTACGGCACCTATTATCAATTGATCGACGCAGGAGTAAGGTTGCCGGATGGCGATGAGTGGGCTGTCTTGCGAGAGCTGGCAGACACCGTGCTTTTTCCCGGTAACAAGAAAGAGATGAGATTCGCAGCGCTCACACTTGATGACAGTGGACTCTCGAATTATGGCTCATGCTTGATAGTTTTTCGCAGCGCAATGATCTCTCATCGCGCCTCTGTGTTTGAGGAGAACTCTGCTTTGTTTGTAGAGCGTCACGGTATTAAAATATCGAGGAAGCCTAATCTGCCTAAAGGCCACCGTGCGACATGGGATGAACGGGCTAAACTCTGTGTGGCAAAGCTCTCCCGAAAGATTGACTCTGCCACCCGTTCTGATGAATACTCCGGCCTACTGCTAAAGCAAGGAGCAACTTCGGAAGACGACGAATTTATAGAGGTGCACATTTGGGGGCCGATGACCGTCCTGACAATGGAGCGAGTCATCGTTACCGATCCCAAACCCCGCCACCGCGCAACAATCGTTAAAGCCATTAAGGCCAAACTCGCTAAACATAACGTGCAGGCAAGCTAATGGACGCAGTAATTTCAGGACGCGCCGGAAAGGCGCTCTTGCTGGACGGAGACTCATTAAAATCGTTTGATGTGGACGATCCGTCTATACTTGTGTCCAGACGCCAGGCGGATTTGCCTTATCTCTTCGGCGAGACACAAGACCTCCGAGTCATCGAAAACACCGACATCGAATCAGTCCAGCAGGAACTCAAACACGATTGCGATTGCAACTGGGCGCTGGATTTGGCTCTGATCTCGCTCGACGCGGAGCTTCCTGACGAAATCCGAAAGGAAGCAATAGAAGGACTCGATGAATTGCTGGCTGATAGCCGGGTCGTTGAGCGCTTAGAAAACATCCTGTACGCGCGCCCGCTTCCCGAAGATGCAGACCTCACGGGAGCGCTGAATCTCTGCGGCGAAACACGATTCTCAAACGCCCTTGCCCTGCTGCAAAGATTTCAAGAGCGCCAGCAATTGATACGTGAAATCAGCGAGGCTTGGGATATTATTCCGACCCATTTGTTCGGCGGCTACGATCAACAAGCAGAGTTCCAGCACGTCGCCGTTCGTGAAGGCCTTTTCCGTGCGCTTGTCATCATGCTCGAAAGCCAACGTAAAGCTTCGTCGCTTCGTGAAGTCTCAATACATCTCGCAAGTGCGCGTACTAATAACAGGACTTCAACGTTCCTTTTGAACGCTGGTCTCAACGATTCCATCAAGAAACTAAGAAACTACTGGCAAGTCTTACAACATTGGGCTAGTTCATTTCGTCAACCTAGCGACGCACCTGAAATCGAGCCTGAAGTTGAGGAAGGATTTGATGAAGAGGTTTCGCCGAGAAGAAGACATGGACGACGCGTCGGAATAGATCGGGTGATTGTATTAAAGAAGGTTAATGAGAAAAAGGCGGTTATACGCGAGGCTATGCAGCGCCGCAATTTTAAGTATGTTCATGAGATGGTAGATGATCTCGTCAGCTACCATCTAAATAACAGTGAGCATAAACATACAGCCAAATCTTTATGTGATCTGGCTATAGAAGCTAAAGAGCTGGGCATATACCCTCTTCAACTAGAGTTGACAGAACGAAGTGTCAATCTTGCACCTGATGATAATTGGTCATGGATTCAATATGGGGATGCCCTTTTAAATATGCAAAGATTAGATGATGCGCTAAAAGCCTATCAGCAGGCCGGTGCTTTTGGGGCTGGGGTAATGGCAAAGAGGGGTCAAGCTGAAGTGCTTAAAGCTGAGGGGAGATTTGAAGAAGCCCTCAGTACTTTCAATGAGATTATCGCTGAGTATCCTGAAGCCATATTCGCCCACAATAGCCGAGCAGACTTGTTAATGATGTTAGGTAACTTCAATGAATCTCTTGCTGCCTACAACGATATCCTCCTTAGGCAGCCAGAAGACGTTGTTGCAAGAAATGGTCGAGCTGAAGTTCTAAGAGCTATGGGGCAGCTTGATGAAGCTCTTACTGTTTACAATGATATTATTGATGGATATCCTGAAAATATTGTGGCACGGAATAATCGAGATGAAGTTCTCGCAGCTAAAGGTCAGCTTTATCAAACCCTTGTTACTCTCAACGATATTATCGATGAATATCCTGAAGATGCTGTTGCCGAGAAGGGTCGAGTTAAAGTGCTTAAGGATATGGGGCGACTAGATAACACCCTTGTTGCTTATAACGGGCTTAGTTCTACTCTTGCTGTTTCAGGTCGCTACAACGAAGCTCTTCAGTTTCTACCCAACAAAGGTCCGGTTATTTTACAAGATTGGTCCGGCTATCATTTACTTGGGATGATTTTGCTCCGCACCGGCAAAGAGAGCGAAGCTATACAAATATTTAATGAGGGCGCGCAAAATAATCCTTGGCCTTCCAGTAAACAATACTTTTGTAATGCTTTGGCTATAACATCGCTGAAGGGGGGTGATTTCAAGGAAGCCAGCCAAACGTTGGAAGAGATTACTTCACCAGTCTTGCAGACAGCCGCCAACATTCTCCGCATCCATGCGTTCGGCGCTCTTGGAGATCGACAACGTGCAACCGCAGCCTATAACAGGCTAGCAACAAGTCCAAAGTTTGTCTCTAATGAGTTAACTCAAGAGCTATATCGACGATACATCTCAGGTGAAAAGCCACAGCATGATGAGGATTGGCTTTTCGACCAAGAAATCGACCTCATTCTCCTTGCCGCTTAGCGAATAGCGCTCTCGCCCTTAGAGCCTCACAGGGTTCGAGCTTCGCTCAGACGGTTTCGTCCGTGTGCTGTCGATTAACGATACACGCCATCTTGCAGGGTTGTGAGTGAGATTTTCACTCTGAGACTTGCGCTAAGCGCTGGCTTTCGGCGTTCGCCCAATCGCACAGCGTTTTTACGTCTTCGGTTGAGAGCTTCGCTTCGTGGTGCAGGCGCAGGTAAGACGAGAGCGGCATCGCGCCGCCTTTCACTTCGCGGCAAATCTTTTTCAAGAGATGTTCCTGGTCGTCGCGGCTATACTGCGCCCAGTCCGAGAAGTTCATTTCCCTGCGCCCGACGTTGACGTGGTTGATGACGAACCATGAAACGGGAGCGATGTTGCTGTACCAGGGCCAGCGTGTTTGATGGGAGTGGCAATCGTTGCAGGAGCGATCCAGAATGGCGGCGACCTCCGGCGTGACGTGGGTGTGCGACTGAATCACGCGGGAGTCGTCTACCGGAGGATTGGTTCGAGCCGGGCGGATGAATTGAAGCGCGGCGAAAATGACCGCTAACGCAATCGCCGTCCACTTCAATATGTTTCTCACCAGCCCCGCTCTCATCCTGTATTACCTCCGAGCCATTATATTTTGATAACGCTCGTCAGCACTGATTTCTTACCGTCGCCGATGAAGGGTTTCCGCGTCTAACCGGCGAACAGTCATTTCTGTTCCAGTTTGAAATCGCGTACACCTCGCCACACACCGTCGCTGCCTTTTTGCAGGGTCAGGGTGGGGAAGAAGGTGCCAGACCCGTGCAGTCTTGAGCGCATTCCGTCAGTAATATTACGATCACCTTCAAACCAGTATTCTTCAATCCAGCGCTCGGTGAAGCCGGGAGCAGACAGCGTACCGTGAATGTGCGCCGGGTTGCCCCCGCCGGGATACGGCGCGGCCTTGATCGTGCGAAACTCATATCGGCCATCGGCGGTTGTCTTCATCCATCCTTTCAGGCGCGGCTGTGGCGCTCCACCCTTGCCGTCCTGATCTGAATAGTAGCCTCTGGCATCCGTGTGATAGACGTAGAGTCTGGCTCCGTCCACAGGCTTCACCCCATCAGGCCCGTAAACAGTCCCGGAGATAATCAAAGGCTCGCCCGGCTCTGTCTCTGAAACCATCTTGATTCGCCAGACGGGATTGTCAGGGTCGTTGCCGGACTCGCCTCCGGCGCGAGCCGAAGATTGAACGCCCGTGCTGCATCCCGACAACACCAACGCCCCCACGTTCAGAGCAGGGAGCGCGGAGACGACGAACGCCGCGCGCTTGATAAACTGCCTGCGATTCAGGTCTGGTGATTTCCGGCTTCTCATTTTCACTCCCCCAATCAAATTCGGAATTCGGATTGCGGAATGCGGATTCAAGATTACAGAGCGATTGTCTTTTCAACCCGCAATCCGAATTCCGCATTCCATAATCGGTACGTTCGCATCCCGCAATTCGTTCAATTCTTCGCTATGTCGGCCTCCGCGCCGGAGGACTCGATGAGACTCTTGATGAGCGCACGAACTTCAGCGTCGCTCTCCTGTTCCAGCAGCCGCTTGAGAATCGGTTCGGAAAATCGTCCGTACTTCCGAATTTCCCGCATCGCAGCCACACGAACCTCAGGATTTGAATCACGCAATTGGCTAATCTGCTGCTGGACGGTCTTTTCCATCTGCGGCGTGATGACTTCGGCGCGTCCGACGAGCACGCGGACGAGTTCAGCCGGGCGAGGCTCAATCGTGACGGGAAGAATCTGATCGGTGACTTTGCGCGGCAGGATGTAGAAGACGCGCATGCCTTCCTCAAACCAACTGTCGCGCCAGGTCTTAATCATCGCCGTCGCTTCTTTTTCGTAAAGCCCGGAGGCCACTAGAATCTGCTTCAAATCTTCGAGCAGAGCATCCATGCTCTTATCGAGCGCGGGGCGCTCGTGCGTCATCTCGCCCGTGAAGGCGTCGCACAAACGATAGCCAACTTTGCCGCCGCGATTCTCGAAGATGACAAGATGCGTAATCTCATCTTGAGCCAGATTCTTTAAGACTACGCTCTCGCCTTCGAGCTTGACGGAAAGCGGCAAGTCGAAAGTTCCGACGCCCCTGTAGAAAAGAAACTTCTCCTGCTGTCCGGGCTTGCCGTCCGTGCTGCACACCTGAACGGGCGCAGCATCCGTTTCGCGCGCCGGGTAATAATGGCTATGCGCGCTCTCGACAGGGAAATTCAAAGCACGGCCCGGCATGACTTTCAACTTCCCCCAGTCAATGCCTGCGCTGGCCTCGCGTGCCTGCGGATACCATTCGGTAATCTTGCCCTTCGGAAAATCAACCTTGACGGAAACGTCCATCTCGCTTGGGGCATAAAAGTAGAGGACGGGCGTCTCCATACGCACCCGCGCGGTCATGTTGCCTTTCCCCGGCGTTCTGGAATCGCGCAAGCCTTGCGTTCCTTCCTGCATGGTGTGGACAAACTTCGGCAGATCGCTTGGGCCGTTGAGCGGTCGCCAGTCGAGCGCCACGCCGTCGCGTCCCGCAATCGAAGTGAACGTGCCCCATTCGTGGACGACCAATTGACCTTTGGCCGTAGCGGCGCTCTTCAGTGTTTTATTCGCCGGAGCGTGTTGAGCGGAGAGTCTGACTCCGACCAACGCCGCGAGGGCGAAGGCGAGGAGACAACCCGCGATGAGTCTCGATGTGATACGTGTAGTCATGTTCGTTACTCCTAAAAGATAAAAGTTCACTGCACAACGAGGATTGCGGGAGAGTCGAGAGCTACTGTTTCTTAGGAATAGACAGGATTAACAAGACGGACAGGATGAAAGAACAAATATTCAGCGTTCTCTACCTACCTTGTCTTCTTAATCATGATAATCCTGTTAATCCTGTCTATCTCTTATCTGTCTTGTTAGTGACTCATAAAACTTGAAAGGGGCGCTTATTCAAACCATGCCCATTCAAGCTCTTTCTTCCACAGTTCAAGCATGCCTTTATCAAGGCGCAGCACGCCTTCGCGCGTGACGCCCTGCGGAGGTGTAATCAGCGAGGCCATGCGTTCATAGACACGATTACGCTCTGCGCCGGAGACGCGCGCGAGCAGATGCCAGAGCGTCAGCGTGTCATACTCGCGAGATTCTGCGAGGACAACGCTCAAAGCCTTCGCGCCGCCGTTTTGAAAATCGAGGCGGGTGAGCGCGTCCCGAAAACGCGCGGACGCATCGTCAAAGTAGGGCGTGCCCAATCCCCTGCCCGGCTGTGTGACGCAGATCGCTCCGGCAGGCACGATTGATTCGCGCCCCTTTCCCTCAAGCGCGACCCAGCCCGAAGTGACGTGCAGGACGCTTCGCCCCGCGTCGTCAACTTCCAGCGTATAGGAGCAGCCAAGATCAATGGCGGTCGCCGACGGTGTTTCAACGATGAAGAGTCGCGGCGGCGCGTTGATGAAGGCATGCAGGCGTCCGCGCTGAAGCGCCAGCCGGTGCTCGGTCGAGCGCGTTCCCACCAGACGCACGCGCGAATTCGGCCCGATGTCCACCTGCCCGATGTCCGCGACATTAATCTTGGCGCGCGATGAACTGTCCGTCTCTAACCACTCGCCAACGGCAAGGCGTCCGCTGCCTTCAAGCTGATTCGCTCCGATGGTCGGCGTGCCCGCCAGACGCGCAACCTCCCACGTCTGCCCGTCCACGCGGCTGGCAATCACAGTCTCAGGAACCTTGCCGTTGCTATCAGGCGAACCAGTCTGCGCGTTACTGTTAGCCGTGGACGGATTCTGAGCTGTGGGCGGGTTAGGCGCTGTGGAATTGTCCGGGGCAATCGTCTCTTGCGGTTTATTCTTCTCAACAACCTGAGAATCGTTGTTCGACTGGCGCGATGAGTACCAGATGAGGCCAACCGCTAAAGCTAAAAGCAAAAGCGCGCAGACGGCTGCGACGCGCCGCCAGCCGAAGAGGGGAGCGAGACGCGAAGATTCTGTGCGTGGCTTACCTGGGCGAGAGCGTTCAACGAGCGCCGCCTCTATCTCGTTCCACAGCGAAGCCGGAGCAGAAGCGAGCGGCAACTGTTCTGCGAATTTCACGCCGAGCTTGATTTCTTCAAACTCGTGGCGGCAGCGCTGGCAGCCGATCAAGTGCTCCGCCACGCGCCGCGACTCTTCATCCCGAAGCTCGCCGTGACAATAAGCCGAAAGGTTTTTACCTACATGCTGACTGAACATCTTTTTATTCACCTTCGAGCGCGCCGCGCAAGTAAGACAAGCGTTGCGCTAAAAGCTTGTGGCCGCGATTGAGACGCGAAGCGATTGTGCCTTTCGAGCAACCCAGCACCTCTGCCATCTCGTCATACGACAACCCTTCGACATACTTGAGCAGGATAGGCAAGCGCAATTTCGGCCTCAATTCTCCGATGGCAGCCTTCACGGAGTCGGCCAGCTCGATGCGCTCGTAACGCTCCTCCTGCGATTTTTTCCCGGCATCATGCCCGCTCATAAAGCCGTCTCCGAAGGGAAGGAAGCGACGGCGCTTGCGCTGCTCGTCCATACACGCATTAACCACCATCCGGTAGAGCCACGTCGTAAACTCCGCATCGCGTCGAAACTGCTCAATCTTCGTCATCAGTTTGAGAAAGACGGCTTGCGTCACATCACGCGCCAACGCTTCATCCCCTTTGAAGTAATAAAGGGAAATCGAATAGACCTTGTGCTGATACGTCTCAAAGAGCAGGCGGAAAGCCTCCCTGTCTCCCCGCTGACAGGCTTCGATGACGTGCTCGTCAATCTTTTGCTCGCTCGCCACAGCGCGCTGCTCCATCCGCTGCCTCCGCCGTCTTCATTTCTCAAAACGTTAGACGAAGGGACTTAGACTTTTCTTCCATCAATTTACGAAAAAAGATGAAATTCGAGCAGGGATGGACAGGATAGACAGGATAAAAATAGAAATGAAAGCGGGGCTGCTCTTTTCTTTTCCATCCTGTCTATCCTGTCCATCCCTGCTAATTTCTTCCGCATACAAAATAATAAAGGCCGCCTTTATCAGAAGGCGGCCTCTTATCGCTGAGCTGAATCTGATGCTGGCTAATCAACGAGCCGCGGCATCAACTACTTCAATCGCTTCTCTGTCGGTGGGCGAAATCTCCTGCAACTCGGCGTCGCCTTCGAGATACCGCTTGCGGCGCACCATCCCATCCGACTCGAAGATGTAAGTCGAAGGCGCTTCGCGCATGATGATGTCCTGAAGACGCATCAGGCCATAGAGCAAGGCTTCCGGGCGCGGCGGGCAGCCCGGAATGTAAACGTCCACGGGGATGACCCGGTCAACGCCCTGCATCGTCGAATAAGAATCAAACGGCCCGCCGGTCGAAGCACACGCGCCCATCGCGATGACCCACTTCGGCTCAGGCATCTGGTCATAAACGCGGCGCACGACCGGCCCCATCTTCAGCGTCACAGTGCCCGCGATAATCACCAGATCGCTCTGTCTGGGGCTTGGGCGAAACACCCCCGCCCCGAAACGATCAATATCAAATCGCCCCGCGCCCGTCGCAATCATCTCGATAGCGCAGCACGCCAACCCGAACGTCATCGGCCACAGCGCAGACTTGCGCGCCCAGTTAACGACCGGCGCAGTCAAGTCCATTGCCTTCGCGCCCACCGTTCGACGCACCGCGTTGATCATCGAATCAACCGTTGTTAGAACAAATCCTTCTTCGTGTTCAGCCATAATTATTAAGTGATAAGTGATAAGTGATAGGTGATAGGAAAGAAGCGCGTTTTCTCTTATCACCTATCACCTATTACTGCCTTATGCCCATTCCAGCGCGCCTTTGCGCCAGGCGTAGTAGTAGCCGACAACGAGAATGCCGATGAAGATGAACATCTCGATGAGGGCGAATTTGGTAAACGAGAAATCGTCGCCCATGAAGATGATTGCCCATGGCAAAAGGAAAATCGTTTCGACATCGAAGATCAGGAAAAGCATGGCGACGATGTAGTAGCGCACGGTGAAGCGGTCGTGCGCTTCGGTCTGCGGGTCTATGCCGCATTCGTAAGGGCGCATCTTGGCCTTGAGATAGTTCATTGGCCTTAAAAAACGCCCCAGGACAATCGGCAGCACGGGGAAGATGATCGCAAAGACGAAGAAGATCATCACAGGCCAGTAGGCCGCGACGGGCGAGCCGATTGTCTGCGCCGGAGTTGTTGCCGTTGTTTCTGCTGCTTGAAGAAGAATCGCGCCGAACACCATCTGCCTCCGATGCTGCACGTCGCTTTCAATGGAAGCGCTTCCGTGCAAGTCTTTCTGGCGGATCGTCGAGCTTGAGAAAATATTATGTCGCGCGCGGCTGAATTGTCAAAAAATTTCAGCGGCAGCCCGTCTCATGCTTTCGCATGAGGCTCACCCGTGAGCTGCCCTACGGCGTGAGAGAGAACCGGCTTGATGACGCTGAAGCTCTCGCGCACGCCTTTGGGCGAGCCGGGCAAATTGATAATCAACGCACCTGAACGAATGCCGCACACTCCGCGCGACACAATCGCCAGTGGTGTCTGTTTGCGCGTCTCCATTCGCATTGCTTCAGAGAGTCCCGGCGCTTCCCTTTCAATCACGGCGCGCGTGGCTTCCGGCGTATTGTCGCGCGGGCTGAAACCGGTTCCGCCCGTCGTCACAATCAGATTCACGTCTGTGCGGTCGGCAAACGAGCGAAGGCTCTCGGAGAGCGGCTCAAGATCATCCGGCAGGATTTCCCTCGCCACAACTCCCGCACCCATCTCTTGCAATAACTCGACCAGCGTCGCGCCGGACTCATCCTCTTGCTCGCCCCGCGCGCAACGGTCGCTGACAGTGATAACAACTGCACGTATCATAATCAGTGGTCAGTAGTCAGTGGTCAGTTAAAGGAAGCGACGAACTGCTTTTGTTTTAACTACTCACCGACCACTGACCACTATCTCCTCGCATGCTCTTTCAGCCAGCAGCGATCCATCACGACGAGGAGACCCGCGTCCTGTGCGCGCTGCGCGGCTTCGTGGTCAATCACGCCTTCCTGTAGCCAGACGGCTTTCGCGCCAACCTTGATGGCTTCGTCAACCACTGCGCCCGCATCTTCTGAGCGGCGGAATACGTCTACGAGGTCGATTTTGACGGGCACATCCGCCAGCGCCGAGTAAGAGGTTTCGCCCAGAACCTTCGTCTCATTCGGATTGACCGGGATGATTTTATATCCGGCTCGCTTCATGTAACCCGCGACGCCGTTGGAGGCACGCCCCGGGTTTGAAGAAAGGCCGACGACGGCAATCGTGCGGCAATCTTCCAGAATTTTGTTGATGGCTTCGCGGCTATTAATCTCCACCTTGATTCTCCTCTTTTTATTCTCAGACCAGGTTGCAGACAAAAAGAAGGAAGTAACGAACCACGAAGTCACACGAAGAGATACGAAACTGCTTGACTCTTCTTAGTGTCTCTTCGTGTGACTTCGTGGTTGGTTTCGCCCTCACTTTTACTGCAATTCAGTATAGCGAATTTACTGATGAACTGCGCGGCTGGCGGCGTGCAGTTCCTGCAACGAGTAAACACTAATCTCTTCGCCGGATTGTCGCGCCTGGAGGGCTTCGACAATCGCCTGCGCGCCCGTCATCGTCGTCACGCACGGCACGTTGTACTGAAGCGCGGCGCGGCGAATCGCCTGCTCGTCAAAGTGTGACACGCGCCCCAAAGGGGTATTGATGATAATGGCAATCTCGCCGCGCTTGATGTGGTCAACGATGTTCGGGCGACCTTCGTTGACCTTGAAGACGCTTTCCGCCTTGAGTCCGACCTCGCGCAAGCGCTCAGCCGTACCGACTGTGGCGACGACGTTGAAGCCCAAGCGTGTGAGCCGTCGTGCCAGCACCACGGCCTGTCCCTTGTCGCCATCGTTGACGCTGATGAAGGCCGTGCCGCTCAAGGGGAGTTCCAGCCCTGCGCCCATCATGGCTTTCGCGTAAGCCTCGCCGAAAGTTTCGCCGACGCCCATCACCTCGCCCGTCGAGTGCATTTCAGGACTCAGGATAGGGTCAACTCCGGGAAACTTGACGAACGGGAAGACG
Source organism: uncultured Acidobacteriota bacterium (assembly GCA_963791265.1). GTDB lineage: Bacteria > Acidobacteriota > Blastocatellia > Pyrinomonadales > Pyrinomonadaceae > QHXM01. The sequence goes on along the minus strand of CAWBSB010000014.1, from coordinate 158,739 downwards.
GGCGACTTGATGAAATATCGCTTGTTGATTTTCAGGTTCTCTGTCAGATCGTCAGGCAAATCGAAACTATCGAGGGAGCGTCCCGCCATCACCAGCGCGGCGATGCGAGCCAGCGGCACTCCCGTTGCCTTTGAGACGAACGGCACGGTGCGCGAAGCGCGCGGGTTTACTTCCAACACGTAGACGCGATCATCCTTGATGGCAAACTGGATGTTCATCAGCCCGCGCACCGTGAGCGCACGCGCCAGTTCCCGCGTGTAGTGGCGCATCGTTTCCAGATGTTCAGGGTCGATGCGAACCGGCGGCAGCACGCAGCTTGAATCCCCCGAATGAATCCCGGCCTCTTCGATGTGCTCCTGAATGCCCGCTACCACGCACGTCGTCTCGTCAGCCAGCGCGTCCACGTCAAACTCCGCCGCGCGCTCAAGAAACTTATCAATCAGGATGGGCCGCTCCGGCGATGCGTCAACGGCGGAACGCATGTACTCGTCAAGGCTCGCTTCATCATAAACAATCGCCATCGCGCGCCCGCCGAGAACATAAGATGGACGCACGAGCACCGGATAGCCAATCCGCGCAGCCACGATGCGCGCGTCTTCCGGCGATGTAGCCGTGCCGTTCTCCGGCTGCGGGATACCCAATTCCTGCATCAGCGCGCCGAAGCGTTTGCGGTCTTCCGCCAGATCAATCGAATCGGGCGATGTGCCGATGATGGGCACTCCGGCTTCCGAGAGCCGCATCGCCAGATTCAGCGGAGTCTGCCCGCCAAACTGCACGATGACGCCTTCAGGCTTCTCCACATCCACGATGTTCATCACGTCTTCGAACGTCAAAGGCTCGAAGTAGAGACGATCAGATGTGTCGTAATCGGTCGAGACCGTTTCGGGATTGCAGTTGACCATGATGGTCTCGAACCCCGCGTCGCGCAGGGCAAACGAAGCATGACAGCAGCAGTAATCAAACTCGATTCCCTGCCCGATGCGGTTTGGCCCGGAGCCCAGAATCATAATCTTGCGATTGTCTGTCGGCTCCGATTCGTCCTCTTCCTCGTAGGTCGAGTAGAGATACGGCGTGAAGGATTCAAACTCCGCGCCGCACGTGTCAACGCGCTTGTAGACGGGCACGATACCGAGATGTTTGCGATGAGCGCGTACTTCATCTTCGGTTCTTTCCGTCAGGTAAGCGATGCGGCGATCTGACAGCCCAACCTCTTTGGCCGCGCGGATGACTTCCGGCGGCACGTCTTCAAGCTTGCGGTCTTCGATGCGATCCTGAATCCGCATCACGTCCTGAAGCTGTTCGAGAAACCAGGGGTCTATGCGCGAGAGGCGATGAATCTCAAGGATAGTCCAGCCGTGCTGCAAGGCGTAGGTGATGTAGGAAAACCGTTGAGAATTCGGGCGCGCAAGTTTCCGCTGCAATTCGTCGTCAGAGATGCCCTTGAGACGCAAAGGCTTGACCGCTTCGAGCGAGCGCAAGCCTTTGAAGAGCGCTTCCTTGAACGTGCGGCCAATCGCCATCACTTCCCCGACACTCTTCATCTGCGTTCCGAGCACGTCTTCGGCATCACGAAATTTTTCAAAAGCCCATTTCGGAATCTTGGCCACGACGTAATCAATCGTCGGCTCAAAGCTGGCGGGAGTTTTTTTCGTGATGTCGTTCGGAATCTCGTCGAGCGTGTAGCCGATGGCGAGTTTGGCCGCAATCTTGGCAATCGGAAAGCCCGTCGCTTTCGAGGCGAGAGCGGAGGAACGCGAAACGCGCGGGTTCATCTCGATAATGCGAACCTCGCCGTTCTCAGGGTTGACGGCAAACTGTATGTTCGAGCCGCCCGTCTCGACCCCGACCTTGCGAATGATGGTGATGGACATATCACGCAGGCGTTGATACTCGACATCGGAAAGCGTCTGCGCGGGAGCAACCGTGATCGAGTCGCCCGTATGCACGCCCATCGGATCGAAGTTTTCAATCGAGCAGATAATGACGACGTTATCCTTGAGGTCGCGCATCACCTCCAACTCAAACTCTTTCCAGCCGAGAATTGATTCCTCGATCAGGACCTGATTGACGGGCGAGGCAGCGAGTCCGCCGCGCACGATCTCTTCAAACTCTTCGGGGTTGAAGGCCACGCCGCCGCCCGACCCGCCGAGCGTAAAGCTGGGGCGGATGATTGCCGGATAGCCTGTCTCCTCAACGAGTGCCTCGGCCTCGGCCCACGAGTGCGCGAACCCGCCGCGCGGCATCGGGAGTCCGACCTCTTCCATCGCCTGCTTGAACAACTCGCGATCTTCCGCCACCTTGATGGCCTCGCGCTTCGCCCCAATCATCTCCACGCCGTATTCGTCAAGGACGCCAGCGTCCGAGAGCGCGATGGCCAGATTGAGCGCCGTCTGCCCGCCCACCGTCGGCAAGAGCGCGTCGGGTCTTTCGCGCTTGATGATGGCCGTAACGGCTTCGACCGTGAGCGGCTCGATATAAGTCTTATCCGCCGTCTCAGGGTCGGTCATGATCGTCGCCGGGTTGGAATTAACCAGCACGATCTCGTAGCCCTCCTGCTTCAATGCGCGACACGCCTGCGTGCCCGAATAATCAAACTCGCAAGCCTGCCCGATGACGATGGGGCCAGAACCGATAATCAGAATTTTGCGTAGGTCTGTGCGTTTGGGCATCTCTCGGTCAAGCGCTTTCCGATAAAAACGGTTTACTAAATATGGGTCGAGCCATTATACATGAACTTAGACGTAAGGGAGATATGCGGGCGTTCCTGGGAGTGGGTCAGTTTCGACTTGAATGTGCGGCGAGAGGAAGATTCACCACAGAGACACAGAGAACACAGAGGGGGCACAGAGAAATACAATCTCAAATTTGGAATTTGAAATCTCAAATCTGCTAGCTCTGATTTTTAGCTCTGTGCATCCTCTGTGCTCTCTGTGTCTGCGGTGGTGAATACGAACTTCCCCTGCAATCTTTTCTAATTGAACCACTGTCAAGGCGACTCGCGCGGCATTGCCGAAACAACTCGGCCATCGTAAAGTAATCACTCTCTGCCAGAACCCGGTGCGAGTTGTCGGCGTATTGAAACCACAGCACAAATAAATTGAGTCAATCGAGGTATCTTATGAAACAGCGTCTCATCTTCTCTTTCACTTTAATGTTCGCAATCGTCTTCGGTCTCGTCCCGCTGCACGCGACGGCTCAGCAGCCGACGCGGAGGGCGACGAATAAAGAGGTGAAGCCCACACAATTCGACCGCAATCGCTACTCCATACAACATAAGAAGTTCGTCCTCGATAATGGCCTGACGCTCCTGGTGCACGAAGATCACAGCGTGCCGATTGTCGGAGTCAACCTCTGGTATCACGTCGGGTCGCGCAACGAGAAGCGGGGCAAGACGGGTTTCGCGCACCTCTTTGAACACTTTTTCTTCAACGGCTCGGAGAACTACCCGCACGGCTTCCGCGAGGCGATGGACGACCTCGGTGCTAATAATCGCAACGGCACGACGAACACCGACCGAACAAACTTCTTTGAAGATGTGCCAGTCTCCGCGCTTGAGCGCACCCTTTATCTTGAAGCCGACCGAATGGGTTTCCTGTCCGGGCGCATCTCGAAGGAGATGCTTGAGCGCGAGCGCGGCGTAGTGCAAAACGAGAAGCGGCAGGGCGAGAATCAACCTTATGGCCGTGTCTTCAGCGAAATCTCCGGGAAGGTCTACCCGTATTCCCACCCTTACTCCTGGTCAACAATCGGCAGCATGGAAGACTTAAATGCCGCTTCGCTCGATGATGTCAAGGAATGGTACAAGACCTATTATGGACCGAACAACGCGGTCATTTCACTCGCTGGCGACATCACACCCGAACGCGCTCTGGAGTTGGTGACGAAATACTTCGGAGGCATTCCGCCGGGGCCGCCCCTTAGCCGCACCGAAAAATGGATTCCGCAATTAGACCGCAACATCCGCGACGAGATGCAGGATCGCGTCCCGCAAACTCGCATCTACCGCGTCTACCACGCGCCGACATGGAAGGATGCCGAACTCGAACACTTGAAATTGTTCGCAGAGGTGCTCTCCGGCTCGAAGAGTGCGCGGCTGGATCGCAGGCTAGTTTACGAAAAGGAACTCGCCACAGGCGTCACTGCGGGCGTCGCGGAGCGTGAGTTGGGGGGCCTCATGGTCATCACCGTCACGGTCAAGCCGGGCGCAGACCCCGTTCAGGCTGAACAAGAGATGGACAGCGTGATTAACGAGCTGATCGAGAAAGGCCCGACCGCCGAAGAACTACAGCGGGCACGAAGCCGCACGCTGGCAGATTTCCTGCGCGGCATCGAGCGACTTGGTGGCTTCGGAGGCCGCTCCGACGTACTCGCGGAAAGCATGACCTACGGAGGTTCGCCGGACGCCTACCTTCAGGGGCTTGAGACAATGGCTAAAGCGCAACCGGCTGACGTCAGGCTGGCGGGACAACGTTGGCTGCGCGCCAATAACTACACAATGCTCGTCAAGCCATTTCCGAAAATTGACGCCGCCAGGAGTAATCTTGACCGCTCCGTTCTTCCAACGCTAACTGCCGCCCCGGAGATAAAGTTTCCCGAAGTCCAGCGGGCTACCTTAAAGAACGGACTTAAAGTGCTGCTGCTTGAGCGGCACTCGGCTCCGATAGTCAATGTGACGCTGGCGGTTGATGCCGGTTACGCATCCGACACGACCGCGAAAGCCGGTGCGGCATCGCTGGCAATGGACCTGATGGATGAGGGAACGAAAACGCGCGACGCGTTTCAAATCGTCAACGAGCTAGACTCGCTCGGCGCACGCTTAAACACCTTCAGCCAGCTTGATCTGTCCTTCGTCAAACTACAGGCGACTTCGGATAACCTGCGCCCCTCGCTCGGCATCCTCTCCGATGTGGTGCTCAACCCGTCGTTTCCGCAAGACCTGTTTACGATCCAGAAGCAAAGGCGGCTGGCGCAGATCGGGCAGGAGAAGGTGCAGCCGAATGCGATGGCGCTTCGTGTGCTACCGGGCTTGCTCTACGGCGCAAGCCATGCTTACGGCAGACCTCTGACAGGCTCCGGCTCGGAGAAATCCGTAGAGGGCATTACGCGCGAAGACCTGATGGAGTGGCACTCCCGTTGGGTTAAGCCCGGCAACTCGACTGTGATCGTCACGGGCGACATCACACTCACCAAGCTGCTGCCGATGCTCGAAGAGTCTTTCAGCACATGGAAGCCCGGCAAGGCTCCCGCAAAGGAACTCGGCACCGTGGCTAAGACCTCCGGCAAAAAGGTCTATCTGATTGACAAGCCGGACGCCACGCAGTCAACCATCGTAGCAACGCATGTCTCGGAGACGAGCGGGCAAACGGAAGAGCATGCCATCGAGACCGTCCTGCGGAATTTCGGTGGGATGGCAACTTCGCGTCTCAACCGCAACCTCAGGCTCGATAAGCACTGGAGCTACGGCACACAAGGGTTTTTGGATAACGCCCGCGGGCAGAGACCCTTCATCGTCATCGCGCCCGTCCAGACCGATAAGACGAAGGAAGCGATGGTTGAAGTGGCTAAGGAGATTCGCGGCGTCGCCGGAGAGCGCCCGCTCGCAGGCGAAGAGTACGCGAGCATCATGCGAAACATGACGCTTCGCCTGCCGGGACGCTTTGAGACCCTTAACGCCCTCGAAGGAGCGGCGATTGACATGGTTAATTACGGGCTACCCGCCGACTATTGGTCGAACTACGCCGGTAACGTGCGCGTCCTGACGGAGCCGCAGTTAAACGCAGCCGCGAAGAAGTTTGTTCGCCCCGGCGAAGTAATCTGGATTGTCGTCGGCGATCTCAGGAAGGTGGAGAAAGGCATCCGCGAGCTCAACTTTGGCGAGGTCATTCGCCTTAATGCAGACGGCGAGGTCATCAACCAGTAGCCGCTCGCCTTGTCGCTTGCCAACGCGAGCCAGAGGTGAAGCTCAGGAACTAATAACACTTAGAGCGCCTAACGAAACTACGATAGAAAAGAAAATGGACAGGATTAACAGGATTATCAAGATTAAGAAGACAAGACAGGACAGATAAGCTTGTTCGTTCTTCCCTTTAATCCTGCCCATCTTGTTAATCCTGTCTATTTCTTCTCTGTTTTGTCAGGAACTCTTACAGATTGCGTGCCTTTGACTATCGTTTTTGAGGTGAGTTCATGTTTCGTTCGAAAAAAGCCATCCTGATTGTGGCAGCGGTCATCATCTGCTTTGCGGTGATTGTTTTCTTACGCTACCGCTCGCTGAACAAGCCGCGCAGCCACGAGCAGGAGACGTATCATCAGGGGCCAAACGGCGGGCAGCAGCAGACGCTGACGGTCGCCTTTGTTCCTGTGACGTGTCATCTGACCTGTCCCGTCACAGACTACGCTTCAAAGACGACCACGACGGGGACGCGCTTCGATGCTCTGCGCTTTTCGGAGTTTCCGACGATGGTCGAGGCGTTGAAGGCCAAAAGGCTGACGGCTGCATTCTTGACTGTGCCGCTCGCCATGAAGATGCGCGAGCAGGGCGTGCCCGTTAAAATCGCCTGCCTCGGCCACCGCGACGGCTCGCAACTCATGGTTCGCAAGGAAAGCACGGCCAAAGACCTGCGCGACCTTCGCGGAAAGACCATCGCCATCCCGAATCCATTCAGTAACGAAAATTTCTTCGTCAACAAAATGATGCGGGATCAGGGAGTGAGACCCGACGAGATTAAATTCATTTCGATGGCTCCGCCGGACATGCCCGCCGCGCTGGCGACCAATTCGATAGACGGCTTCATCGTCGCCGAGCCTTACTGCGGGAAAGCTGAAATGGAAGGCTACGGGCGCGTGCTCTACTACGCCAAAGACATCTGGCCGAACTACATCTCCTGCGCGCTGGTCGTCCACGAGGATTTGATTCGTGACAATCCTGAAGTCGTCCGCGACCTCGTGCGCGGCATCAACGAATCCGGCGAGTGGACAGAGCAGAATCGTGAGGCGGCGGCGAAACTCGTCTCGCCATATTTTCGTCAGGATGAAAAGCTCTTGCGCTACGTGTTGACGCAGCCCGCCGACCGCGTCACCTACCGCAATCTGAACCCGACCGACGAAGAGATGCAGAAGATTCTGGACATGGGCATCAGCCTCGGATTTCTCAAGACGCGGACGCCGATGAACGAGTTGATGGATAAATCATTTTTCCCGGCTCAGATTAAACCCGCCGAGATTGATTTGAGCAGAATGCCGGAAATTATTAAGTCGGAGTGAGGCATCCAGCATTGAGGAATCTTCATCTGAATGAGGTTTTGGCCTGCACCAAATTCGATTGCTCGGTCAATTGAGCACGAATCCCCCCTCTGGCCGCCTTAATTTGTTAGACCTCAAATTTCATCTGGAGATTTTCATGCAACGTTTTACCTCGCTTCTGGTTTTAATTCTGGCTCTCACTGTCTCTATCGCTCACGCACAAAATCCTCGCTCCGCCGAAGAGTTTAATAATCGCGGCATCCAACGGCAGGGCACAGGCGATTTGGACGGAGCTATCGCCGATTACGACAAAGCCATCTCGTTAAAGTCCAAGCCAGTGGTTCTGGCGACCGCTTACAACAATCGCGCCAACGCCCGGATGAGCAAGGGCGATCTGGACGGAGCAATCGCCGACTACGGCAAAGCGATTGAGACCCAGCCGACTGATTTTGAGAACTACTACAATCGCGGTGTAGCCCGGCTCGCCAAAGGCGACAACGAGGGAGCTATCGCCGACTTCAGCGTCGCGCTCAACATGTATCCAAAGCTCCCGGCGGGCTATAACAATCGCGGCAATGCGCGGCGGGCGAAAGGCGATATTGAAGGAGCGCTCGCCGACTACAACAAAGCGATTGAGCTTAACCCGCAATACTCTGAAGGCTATTACAATCGCGCAATTTTGCGACAAGGCAAGGAAGAGCTTGACGCGGCTCTGACCGATTTCAACAAGGTTCTTGAACTCAGTCCGAAGATGGTGGACGCTTACTTCAATCGCGGGGTCGTGCGGCAAGCGAAGGGAGAGTTGGACGCAGCCATCATTGATTACTCTACAACCATCGAGTTGAATCCGACTGACGCCAGCGCATATTTCAGTCGCGCCACCGCGCGTCAGGCCAAAAACGATTTAAGCGGAGCCGCCTCCGATTACACCAAAGCTATCGAGCTTGACCCCAACTCGGCTCAAGCCTACGCGAATCGCGGTGTCGTTCGGCTGCTTCAGGGCAGAGAGGCGGAAGCAGACAGGGATTTCGAGCAAGGGTTCAAACTCGACGGCAGCCTGAGAGCGTCACTCGAAAAATTCATCACAGAGACTAAGCGCCGGAACAGAAAAGGATAGCCTTAGAAGCTGTTTGAAAAGTTACAGGCTCTTTCTGTCCCGTCAGGGACAAGCGAAAATAGCCCGGCGATTTATCGCTGGGAATAGAACGACGGAATAAAACCTGAGTCCCGTAGGGACGACTGAATGGAAGCTCTCTTCAGTCGTCCCTACGGGACTCAATTATTTTACCGCTCTGTTTCCCAGCCATAAATGGCTGGGCTATTATCACGTCGTCCCTGACGGGACTTTTTAATCAACTTCTTAGATTTGCTGGGCGTCGAACTTCTTTCTGTAGTCGTCGCCTTCAATCTGCACGGTCTTGCACATCTCAAAGAGACGCGAGCGCAGGCGCACGCCGATGCGGTCTTCCAGCGTCTCGTCTTTCTCTGAACGTCTTCCGTCCAGATAGTTGGTCGTGAAAATCGTCAGCTTCCGGTCGTTGTAGCGCGTGTTGATAATCTGCATCATCGTGTCGCGCACCCAATCCGTCGGCTTCGACGCTCCCAGTTCGTCCAGGACCAGCACTTCGGCTTCAAAGACAGGCGCGAGCACTTTTAATTCGGAAGTCTGCGAGACGGGATTATAAGAGTTCTGTATCTCTTTCAGAAGCGAGCCGAACTCGTAGAAGAGACACGCAACACCCTTTTCAATCAAACCGCGCAGGATTGCGACCGAGAGATGCGTTTTGCCCACGCCGACCGTACCCATGAACACGAGGCCACGATCTACAGCCGGGTATTCACGCACCAGGCGGAAGGCATAGTTGAAGGCGCGTAGCTGTGTGCCATTGCCTTTCGCCGGATAGTAGTTCTGCATTGAGCATTCATTGTAGCGACGCGGAATGCGCGCGGCGTCGAGCAACTTCCCTTGATTCTGTACGGTGCGGCAGCCGCAGGGGCGCGCGCCCTTGCCCGCGACGACTTCCATCCCTGAGCCGAAACAGAGTTGGCAACCCGCAGGCTGCTCTGTCGCCAAAGGACTACCTTGCGCCGGATTTTCTTCGGGCGTAGTGTCGGGCACGGCGAACAGTGGATGAATTTTAGCGTTATCGGAAGACATTCGGCGTGCGGTGCTACCAGTTCAAGACTTCTAATGATGCTTTACCGCGCTCTGTGTGGCTCGTGTGGCGCGGAAAGTTGACGGCCCGTTCATTGTCCATCGCTGACGGACAGCGCGGCGGATTATAGCACTCCGTTCAGAGATTGCAAGACTACTTCAACGACACGTCGAAAGAGGCGGGAATTTAGCAAGATTTAGTAATCGCCGCCTTCATACGGGCAGCGCATACCGCCGCCCCGGTAGACGCGAAGCCATCGTCTGCCCTGCTTTTTATAGATGAGATAGTTCCAATCATCCGGGCTGCGATAGTCGTTGACCGAAATGATGACCTCACCGGCGCCGTCGCCGTCGAGGTCTATCCCGTCAAGCAAATCCCACCTCACTTGCTGATCGCCGTACTCATCTTTCGCCGCTTGAAAAAGAAGCAGCGTCGGCTTGAAGCCTTTCCCGTCAGGTTCGGCGATGATGAACAGCGTGTGCTGCATTTTAGCTCCGGTGGCGAACGTCCCCACCAGCTCTGATTTGCCGTCGCCGTCCAGATCAGCAGCCACCGCTCCATTGGCGACGCCCTCAAACTCCGGCACGTCAACTCCTGCTCGCCGAAAACTCGGTTGCACAAGTTTCATAATCGCCGTCTTCTCCGCCTCCGTCAGCTCACGATAGTTGAGCGGCCTTCGTCCGAGCGAATCGGAATTCGTCACGAGTCCTCTGCCCTCAAATTTTGTAGATGATTGCACCACGACGTTCGCGGCGGTCGTGTCGCACGTCTTTAGGTCTTTGACGCTCACCGTGCCGAGTTCATTGCCGCCGTAGAGCAAACGATATTTCTGCCCGGTGCGATAATAAGCGGCTGCGAATCGCCGCCGCGCCGCTTTGTTACTGAAAGACGGCGGAGCAACGTATCGTCCGCCGCGCAGCATGACAATCGGAAGGATGACTCTTTCGTTACCGTAATTCGCGGTGTCAAACAACACCACGTCTTTACCCGGCGGCGGCTGTCTACGCCGCCCATTGTTCTGAGCTAAACTTTCAGCAAATGAAGTGATGACGAGCAGGAGGAGCGCGAGTAACACGACTTTTAAGTTACGTTTTCTCATCTGACTTGATCCCTCGCTCATCAAGATGAAAAACGGCTGCCTCTTTTGCCTTGAGGGGTCAAACATTGACGGCCTGCCCTGTGCGTAAGGATTCGCGTATGCGGAACGTGGCGCGCGTCGTGGCGGCTAAGTCATCGAGCGCAATGGGCGCGGGCACGCCTTTCAACACTACTTCACAAACGGCGCGCGTTTCATCCGCCTGACCCTTGTCCTGCTGTCGCGGCTTCGTTACTTCTTCGCGCCCGTTGCGATACGCAATCGCGCTGCGAAAATCGTCCAGCACGAAACTCTTGCCTTCCGAGAAAATCTCCACGCGCTCTTTCGGCAGCGCCTTGTCGCCTTCCGAGAGATAAGCGATTGCGCCGTTTGAGCCGTCGGCGAAGCGCAGCGTGATAAACGAGTTGTCCTCGTCAACCATCTCCTGATTGCGGCTCGTGATTGATTCGGCGTAGACGCGCGTGGTCAATGACCCTGTGAGGTATTGCATCAGGTCAATGAAGTGGCAGACCTCGCCGATGATGCGCCCGCCACCTTCGCGCGGGTCTTGCAGCCAGTGAGACTTCGGAATCCGTCCGGCGTTGACGCGATAGTTAATCGAAAGCGGTGACTGACGCTCCTGAAAGAACTCGCGTGCGGCTCGCGCCAGCGGCGAGAATCTGCGATTGAACCCGACCATCACCTGCCCCGCAGAATTCGCCGCCGCATCCAGTACGCCTTCCAACTCCGCATCGCTCAGCGCGAGCGGTTTCTCCACGAAGACATGCTTTCCTTTGAGCAATGCACGCCGCACAAGCTCCGCATGAAGATCGTGGCGCGTGGCGACGACGACCAGGTTCACATCCTTGTCGTCAAGCACATCGTCGGCGCTCGTAGCGCAATAATTGAATCCATATTTTTCCGCAAGGTCGCGCGCAGAGACTCCAGATGCGGTAGTAATCGCACGAAAATCCACGCCCTCAGCTTTGTAAAAGGGCAGGAGCATTGCCTGCGCATAAACGCCCGCGCCGATCATGCCGACGCGAACGGAGTTTGAGGCTTCCGCCGACGCGCTCTGTCTCCCGCTCGTTTTAACTTCAATCCGGCGCTCAAGCTCGCGCTCCGTATCGTACTGAAGAACTATCCCCAAGTAAGGCTCTTTCGTCTCGCCCGCAATCAGTTGATAGGCACGCTCGCCTTCTTCAATCGAGAAGCGATGCGTGATGAGTCGCTCGACGTTGAGGCTTCCTTCGGCCACCAGATCAAGGAAGGCTTCAATATTGCGGTTCTCCGTCCAGCGCACGTAAGCAAACGGGTAGTCGTGCCCGCGCTCTTCATATTCGGGATCGTAGCGACCCGGCCCGTATGACATGGAAACCATCAGGGAAAGCTCGCGCTTGAAATAGAGATTGCGCGGAACGTCCAGCCCGACCATCCCGACCGCAACCACGCGACCTTTCAGACGCGAAATCTCGCCCGCCAACTCAATCGGCCCATTCGAGGGCGTGCCTGCCGTAATCAAGACGGCGTCCGCGCCGCGCCCCCGCGACCAATCCAGCACGGCTCTCTTCACGTTCTCATCGCTCACAGCCGCGCCGTCCGCTCCGAGTTCTCGCGCCAGCTCGACTTTCGCCGGATCAAGATCAATACCGAAGACGCGGCAACCGTTTGCTTTCAAAAGCTGCACGGTGATTTGACCAAGCAGGCCAAGCCCGATGACGACGATTGATTCGCCCAGAGTCGGGTCAGCGAGGCGCACGCCCTGCAACGCAATCGCGCCGAGTGTGCCGAACGCTCCCGCATCAAAGCTCACACGGTCTGGCAAGCGCACGCAGAGATTTTTCGGCACGGATAGCACCTCTGCGTGTGAGGCATACCCCGCGCCCGCGCAAGCCACACGATCACCAATGCTAAACTCCGTCACATCGTCGCCAACATCTATGACGATTCCGGCGGCGCTGTAGCCAAGCGCCGTCGAAGAGCCGAGCTTCGAGCGCACGGCGTTAAAGGTCTTCAGAAAACCTTCGTTCTTCGCTTTCTCGATGACCTGCTTGACGAGTTCCGGGCGTTCTCTGGCTCGCTCAATCAGGCTCTTCCTGCCTTCGTCAACCGCCATTCGCTCCGTGCCCGCGCTGATTAAAGAGGCGCTGGCGCGCACCAGCACGCGTCCCTGCTGCACAATCGGCGTGGGAACGTCCGTGACCGCCATCCGGCCAGTTTTATTGTTCTGTAAAATCTGCTTCATAAAGAGACGCTGACATACTGGTGTTTAATCAAAAAGATAAAAGGTCGTTGTGATGAAAGAACATTAGACTTTACCGAATCGTCGAAGTTTTTAGCATACTCTTAATTAATCCACCAATCAGAGCAAGTAAAAAGATAAAAGGCAATAGCCCCGGCAGGGGCGAAAGATATTAGCCCCGGGCGCAAGCCCTGGGTCAAGCGTCAGAAATATTAATTAAGCCCCGAAGGGGCGACAGAAATTCAAGTACGTCATAGCGCATCTTGAGCTGCTGTCGCCCCTTCGGGGCTCGAACATTTATTGCTGGATATTCCCCGGGCTGACGCCCGGGGCTACATTCTGCCGCCCCTTTGGGGCTGGAGAGGCCATTCTTTTGACGCTGAACTAATCTTAATCAAATGGGTTCTCCGCCTCCCTTCTGCCTTTTACCTTTTTCCTTTTTACTTTTATAGTGGGACATCCAGAAAGCTTAAATGGTAATCATAGCTGGCCGAAGATGAAGTCCTTATTTTCAGAAGGTTTGGGTCATAAACAGATGGGTATTTTGAGAGGAGTTCTGAGCAAGCTCGGACTCAATAACGTTCATGTGGGGCGCAGCCCGATTCGCGTTTTCCTGCTGGACGACGATACGCGCAGGCATGTCTGGTTCGGCAAACGCTTCAACGGCGACCAACTCGACATCGCAGACGATGTCGCAGGCGCTCGCGAATTCTTGAGCGAGAAGACCTACGATGCGATTTTTCTCGATCACGACCTGCTGCCTGAACACTATCACTCCGAAACAACCGACGACGAGAACACTGGCTACGCCATCGCCCTCTGGCTCGCCTCGCGCCCCGAACTGCAACGCGCCTCGACCATCCTCGTGCATACACGCAACGCCGACGGCGCGATGCGGATGATCGAGGAACTGCGCCGCGCCGGTCGCCAGGCCGAATATGTTCCCTTTCCCCTGCTCGCCCAAAAGATCAAGAACTACTGGCATCGCTGAAGAAGGCAAAAGGTAAAAGTAAAAAGGCAAAAGTAAGAAGGCGGCAAATGCTTCACTTTTGCCTTTTACCTTTTTACTTTTGCCTTGATTACTGGTGGCCAGGGACGGAATCGAACCGCCGACGCCGGCCTTTTCAGGGCCGCGCTCTACCGACTGAGCTACCTGGCCTGGATGATCCAGTCTTTCACGGAAAGAGCGCAGTATAAGGAGGCAGCCCGCTGAGTGTCAACCGCGATATGGCTTCATCGATTTTTTGTCGAATTAGTCACAAAAAAGCGTTGACAGTTTCGACAAGGGGTGTATAATGGCGCGCGTTAAGGATGGGGGGTTGATGCCCAAACGTCAGCCGGTCGTAAGACAAGCCATCTGAGGCCCGAACAATCGATAGTGCCCGCCCGTGCCAGCTCGGAAGTCGCCTGCGCCCCCCGTAAGCGCTCCCTTCGAGCTGGCACAGCCATTTCTAGCCAGCTTCTTTGTCATCATCCATTCTAATTAATCCCAGGAGTTCACCTCTTCTTCCGCACAACTTCAGTCGTCCTCTAAACTTGGTAGTTGATTATAATTAACCTTATTATCTAGATGGTACGGTGTGGCCTGCCGTTCAATATCTCTACTTGATTTGAATTAAACCATATTGCATATTCGCTCAGGCAATTTTGCAACAAACGCGTGAGGCTTCAATCGTGACCGACACACTCTTGACGGAAAGGCAAAGGAGAGAGCGGGAATTCTATGAAGAATTCTCTAAGCTCAACGAGCCCTCGGAGGTCTCCTTTGCTCCGATTTCCGGCAAAGAGACGAGACCCTGGAACTCTTACTGGCGCGTCATAGAGATTGTTAAGGATAGCTTCAGTTCAGCAGGCCAGAGACTACTGGACTTCGGATGCGGCCCCGGAGAAAACTCTCTGATCTTTTCCAAAATCGGCTATGAAGTGTTCGGCTTCGATCTGTCTCCAAGTAATATCGCCATCGCACAGCGTTTGGCACAGAAGTATGGGATGACAGAAACGACGCATTTTTCTGTAGGCGCAGCAGAGCGCCTCGAATATCCGGATGAACATTTCGATGTCGTAGTCGGCTTTGATATTCTCCACCACATCAACATCAGTCAGGGACTGAAGGAATGCTCACGAGTGTTGAAGAAAGGCGGGATAGCAATCTTCCACGAGCCGATGCGGGTTCCCATCTTCGACACACTCAGAGAGACGAGATTTGGAAGATGGATAGTTCCCAAAGAAGCATCGTTGGATCGTCACATCACTGAAGATGAAAGAAAGCTCACAACCAGTGATCTCAAGATTATCAGAGAACTTGCGCCCGATTTCTCAGCCGAACGATTTCTACTCTTCTCAAGATTAGACCGATTTATCAGGAATCCGACCAGTAAGAAACCGTCCTTACTGGAAAAGACGGACTCTCGAATATTTCGATTGCTTCCTTTTATCAAGGCGTATGGAGGAATAATCGTGCTGGTGTTAAGAAAGCAGTAAAGAATTTCTAGCTGACTCCGGCACGCTCCTGCAAAAGCCTCGACTCACGATTCGCTTCCTCAATTACTTCCCGCTCATTAAGCGTCAGCAGTTCGCGGTCGCGCATGACCACCTGACCATCAATGATGACGGTCTGGACATCGCTCGCTTGCGCTGAATAAACAATGGCCGAGGTAATATCCGTCGGCAGCGGCGTCGAATGAAGCCGCTCCAGATTAATCAGGATGAGGTCGGCGCGCTTACCCACTTCGAGGCTGCCGATTTCCTGCTCCAGACCGAGCGCGCGTGCGCCGTCAATTGTCGCCAACCGAAGCGCGCGCTGTGCTGAGAGGACTTCAGCCCCGTGAAAAACTTTCTGAAGCAGCGCGGCGGAGCGCATCTCCGTGAACATATCCAGACGATTGTTGCACGGCGCACCGTCCGCGCCGAGTGAAACGGAGATGCCGCGTTCGAGCATCTCTTTAATTCTGGCGATGCCGGAGCCGAGCTTGAGATTCGAAGATGGGCAGTGGACGACATGCGTGCCGGTATCTGCCAGGATTCCCAATTCCGTATCGTCCAGATGAACGCAATGAGCGAGCGCAACATGACGTCCGGTGAGGCCGAGCGTGTGTAGATAAGCGACGTTGCGCTCACCCGTTTCGCGCTCGACCATCTCGATCTCTGTCCGATTCTCCGAAGCGTGTGTGTGAACCATCACCCCGCGCTCGCGCGCAAGACGCGCCACTCTCTCCAGCAATTCGCGTGTGCAACTAACGGCAAAGCGCGGCGCGAAGCAATAGCGTATGCGCCCTTCTGCTCGATTGTGCCACTCTTCAAAGAGCGCGAGCGATTCTTTAATGGAGCTTTCGGTTTCTTCGTGCAGTGCATCCGGCACGTCGTCGCCTTTGTCCATCATGCACTTGCCGACGGTGGCGCGGAATCCCGTCTCTTCGACCACGCGAAATGCCTCCGCCGTGTGATTGACCGTCTCCATCGTCAGCGCGCAGGTCGTGCCGCCTTTAACCATCTCGGCGATGCCGAGCCGCGCCGACGCCCTGGCAGACATGGCCGTGTGCGCGGCCTCCATCGGCCAGACGCGCTTCTTCAACCAATCAATCAAGGCCAGATCGTCTGCCGCCCCGCGAAACAGAGTCTGGCAAAGATGTATGTGCGTCTGCACAAAACCCGGCAGGACAGCGCACCCGCTCGCGTCTATCAAGACATCGGCACTACTAACCGCTTCACCAATGCTCGCAATACGATTGCCGCGAATGAGCAGATCGCCCGTCACGATTGCGTCAGATTCAGCAATCGTCAGGAGCGTGCCGTTTTTGATGAGAATCGTCTTTTCCATCAGTGCAGAAACAATAAAGGAAAAAGGCAAAAGGTAAAAGGCAAAAGTGAGGCGGAGAACCACTTTTAATTTATCGTGGTCTCCGCCTCACTTTTTACTTCTACCTTTTTACTTTTGCCTTACTTCGCTGCCTTACGGCTGGCCTTGTCGGAGGTCTCCGAAGTCTCTACTTCGACTGCTTCCGCTGAAGAGTCCGCGCCTCGTACAGGAATGCCGAGCGCAACGCGCACTTCATTTTCTATACGGTGCAGCATCTCCGGGTTCTCCTTCAGAGTCTGCTTGGCGTTTTCGCGTCCCTGCCCCAGGCGCTCGCCCCTGTATGAGAACCACGCGCCGCTCTTTTCGACGACCTTGTGAAGGACGCCTAAATCAACAGCATCACCCTCGCCCGAAATGCCCTCGCCATACATGATGTCAAACTCGCACTCGCGGAAGGGGGGCGCAACCTTGTTCTTGACGACCTTAACCCTGGTGCGGTTTCCCGTCACACGGTCGCCGTCCTTAATCGCGCCGATACGACGAATGTCCAGACGCACAGACGCATAAAACTTGAGCGCGCGCCCGCCCGTCGTGGTTTCGGGTGAGCCGAACATGACGCCGATCTTTTCGCGAATCTGATTGATGAAGATAAAGCACGTGTTCGACTGCGCGACGATGGCCGCGAGCTTTCTGAGAGCCTGCGACATCAGGCGTGCCTGCAAGCCGGGAAGACTGTCGCCCATTTCGCCGTCGAGTTCCGCGCGAGGCACGAGCGCCGCCACAGAGTCAATGATGATCACGTCAACGCCGTTCGAGCGCACGAGGGCTTCGGCAATCTCCAGAGCCTGCTCGCCCGAATCCGGCTGCGAAATCAGAAGCTCGTCAATATTCACGCCGAGCTTTCCGGCGTACTCCGCATCCATCGCATGCTCTGCGTCAATATAAGCAGCCACGCCTCCGACTTTTTGCGCTTCGGAGACGATGTGCAAAGCCAGCGTTGTTTTGCCGGAGCTTTCCGGGCCATAGATTTCGATAATGCGCCCGCGCGGCACACCACCGATGCCGATTGCCGAGTCAATGCTTAGCGCACTGGTCGAGATCGCAGGTATATCGGAGACCTCACGCTCGCCTAGACGCATGATTGATCCCTTGCCAAATTTCTTTTCAATATTGAGGAGCGCCGCTTCGACCGCTTTCCCGCGATCCGCGCCTGATCTGTCTTCAGCCATAGCAAACATCTCTTTCTACCATTCCTTTTCTCACGTTTCGTGGGTGTCGAACTGCTCAGCGTCGCGGCCTGCCACCGCCAACGAAACGCAGTATAACACACACAACGCGAGAATGGAACAGTGTTTCACGCGTGCAACGAAATATATTTCAACCGGAGATGAAACTCCGATTAACGACCGATGGGTGGTAAAACGAGCGGCGCTTTCTGCGTCAAATCCGAAAATCCGACCGTGAGGCAATCTCGTCGTGCAGGGGGTATAACATGACGGGGTCGAATCCTGCAAGCGGCCTTCCTCAAAAAAACTCCTGTAGCTTGCGCCTCGTGCGCTGCTCAAACTGTTCCGCGAGAGATGCGACGCCGCCCGCGCGCTCATCCCTTGAAATTCGTTCTATCCGCCACATCGGAAAGAAGAGGTCGGACACGCCCATGAACGGCTCGTCATGCATGATCGCCCGCACCCAATCGTCAAAAGCATTGAGGTCTAGGCCGCGCAGGAAGACGCCAGCCGCGCTAATCTCGTCGAGCGCGCCCCAGCACTTTTCGCGCGGGCTGTGCAGAACGAGGATGACGATTGCGCCCGGCTCGATTCCCTTCCCGCGCGTTTCCCCGTCCAACGCTTTGTTTAAGTTTGCTTCAACCATCTCTCATCATCTGCGCCTCACCGGGCAGCAACCTGCGCGCAAACTCTCCGGCTCGATGCACAAGGTCGCTTGCGCCTGCGTGCCTTTCTATCTCCGCCACGAGCGCCGACCCGACGACCGCTGCATCAGCATAGCGCCACGTCTCTGCAACCTGCCCGGCGTTAGAGATACCAAAGCCAACGACAACTGGCAAATCGGAAACTCTCCGCACGCGCGCAACCAACTGCTCGGCATCGCGGCTCACATCCTGACGTGCGCCCGTGACGCCTGCGCGCGAGACGGCATAGATGAAGCCGCTGGCTCGTTCAGCCACTAGCATCAGCCGCGCGTCCGTCGAGGTCGGCGCGACCAGAAAAATCATATCAAGATCGTGCGCTCTGAGCAGACCGGAAAACGTGTCCGCCTCTTCCGGCACAAGGTCTGTCACCAACACCCCGTCAACGCCCGCGAGCGCCGCTTCCCTGCTCAAGCGCTCAAGGCCGTATTGCATCAGCGGATTGAAATAACTGAACAGCACGATTGCTACATCTTTCATCAACGGGCGCGACTGCTCAACCACGTCCAGCACTTCGCGTAAGCCGAAGTCATGCCGCAGCGCACGCTCCGAAGCTCTCTGAATCACAGGCCCATCCGCCATCGGGTCGCTGAACGGCACGCCAAGCTCAATGACACTCGCGCCAGCCTCCGCCAGTTCGACGAGCAGTTTGCCTGTGGTCTCAAGATCGGGATCGCCCGCCGTGATGAAAGGAATCAGGCCGCGCCGTCCTTCGCGCTTCAAGCGAGCGAATGCTGCTTCAATTCTGCTCACGGCGTTTCATCAGCCATCGCTTCGGCAACCGTAGTCACGTCCTTGTCGCCTCGCCCTGAAAGGTTGACGACGAGTAATTGATCTGGATTCATCTCGTGTGCGACCTTCAGAGCGTGCGCGACGGCGTGCGCGGATTCAAGCGCAGGCGTGATGCCTTCAAGCTCGGAAAGTGTTCGGAAGGCTGCGAGCGCTTCCGCGTCCGCCGCCGAAACATACTGGACGCGACCGGAATCATGCAGAAAGGCGTGCTCAGGGCCGATTGAAGGATAATCGAGTCCAGCAGAAACGGAATGCGTGCGCGCAATCTGCCCGCGTTCGTCCTGCAAGACATAGCTCATCGTCCCTTGAAGAACGCCGGGTCGCCCGCCTCCGCTCTGGTTAAAACGCGCCGCGTGCTTCCCCAATTCATTTCCACTTCCACCGGCTTCGACGCCGATCATACGCACGTTCTCATCCGCCAGAAACGGGTAGAACAACCCGATTGAATTCGAGCCGCCGCCGACGCACGCGATTAAGCAATCCGGCAAGCGTGCCTCTTTTTCGAGAATCTGCGCGCGGGCTTCACGCCCGATGACGCTTTGAAAATCGCGTACCATCAAAGGGTATGGATGCGGCCCCAGGGCGCTGCCGAGAAGATAATAAGTATCCGCCACATTCGTCACCCAATCACGCAGCGCCTCGTTAATCGCGTCTTTCAGCGTGCGCGAGCCAGCGTCCACCTCGCGCACTTCCGCGCCGAGCAGTTGCATCCGAAAGACGTTGAGCTTCTGGCGACGCACATCTTCCGCGCCCATGTAGACGACGCAATCGAGGCCGAAGAGCGCGCAGACGGTCGCGGTGGCGACACCGTGCTGGCCTGCGCCCGTCTCCGCGATGATGCGCCGCTTGCCCATGCGTCGCGCCAGCAAGACTTGTCCGAGTGCGTTGTTAATCTTATGCGAGCCGGTATGCGAAAGGTCTTCGCGCTTCAGATAGATTGTCGCTCCACCCGCGCTGTCGGTTAAGCGTGCCGCACGAAAGAGCGGCGTCGGGCGTCCAGAGTAATCACGCAGGAGAGTTTCAAATTCAGCCTGAAACTCACTGTCAGCCAGCGCTGCCCTGTAAGCAGCCGTCAACTCTTCGAGCGGAGCCATCAAAGTCTCCGGCACGAAGCGCCCGCCATACGCTCCCCAGTGCCCACCCTCATCCGGCTCAGTCTTCATATCGTAGGACAGGCATTCCTGCCTGTCGTAGCGTGCGAAAGCACGCTCCTTGATGTTCGCTAATCTGTATTCGCGCTGACGCGCTCAATGACAGACAAGAATGTCTGTCCCACTAATGACAGACAGGAATGTCTGTCCTACGACGGAATGCTGTCGTACTGCCAGCTTACGCGTTGATGAGTTCTGCGACAACCGTGCGGTTGCGGCCTTCGCGCTTGGCGCGGTAGAGCGCGGCGTCTGACGCGGCGTAGAGAGAGCGTTCTGAGGTGGCGTGTGATGGACAGGAGGCAACGCCGAGACTGATGGTGACTGTCCCAACATCTTCGACCGGCGTCGCACAGAAGACGTGGCGCAGGCGCTCGGCGGCGGCCACAGCTTTCTCATCGTTCGCGCCAGCCAGCAGGAGCGCGAACTCTTCGCCACCCAAACGCGCAGCGGTGTCGTTGTCGCGTGAAAGCTCCACGAGAGAGCTGGCCGCGTGGCGAATCACACGGTCGCCAGCCGAATGCCCGTGCTTGTCATTAATCTTCTTGAGATGATCTATGTCAACCAAGACCAGCGCGCACGGAACATGATAGCGTCGCCATCTTTCGACCTCCTGCCCGAGCGCCGTGCGAAAGCGGCGACGATTCGCCAGCCCTGTCAGGTAATCACGGTCGGCTTCGGCGCGCAGCCGATCCATCATCTGTTTGAGCGCGATCAGTTGCTCTGTGCGCGCGATGAGCAAAGAGAGGTCAGCAGGGATTTGAAAATAGTCGAAAGCGCCAACAGCTATGGCCGCGCTGCGCCGGGCGTTGGTAGCCGCTTCGTCGCCGACCAGAATCACCGCCACGCTGTCCTGCGCCTGCGTCAAAGAGCGCGCCAGTTCTTCCGCGCTGATGCCTTTCAAATTCACATCTATGACGACGAGGTGTGGGCGCGTGCGTCGCAGCGAGACGAGCGCAGCCACGCCGCCCGCGATGCCGACGACCTTCAAGCCCGCGCTCTCCAGCGCCGTTCCGTAGGCGGCGCGCGAAGGCTCGTCCGTGACCAGCAGCACGCGTCCCTGGTCGCGTGCGTGCAGACGTTCATCCGGTGTGGCTCGCGCTGTTGCGCTCATAAGGTAACGTAAAACCTGTCGATTCGAGTGGAGACAATGATGAGGAGTTCGGGGTTAGACTGTGACAAGCCTTGCTTGCACTGGCGTTCGTTGTGGCCCACGCTCGACAGCATAACCGATAAGGTAGGCTCTGCGTCAAGGTTTAACGCGCGTAGCGCGCAGCCGCGATGAAGGCGCGCACGCGCTCATTATCTTTCTTTCCCGGCGCGCTCTCCAAGTGGCTGCAAGCATCCACCGCGTAAGGCTCGACCGCAGCAATCGCTTCCGCGATATTTTCCGGCGACAATCCGCCCGCCAGAAAAAGCTGCGGAACAAGCTCCCTGACCCTGCGCGCTACGTCCCAATCAACCACGCGCCCCGTGCCGCCGCGCGCATCTTTCGCGTAGGCGTCCAATAAGATAGCATCCGTTTCGTAGTCCTTCACCACCTGCGGCTCGAAATCAACGTGAGCGCGCAGCGCCTTGATAATGAAGCGCCCACTGAGCGCAGAGCAATACTCAGGCGATTCGTCGCCGTGCAATTGCGCTGCCGTCAAACGCGCAGAATCCATAATGCGCTCGACCTGCTCCGGCTCGCTCTCGTTGACGAACACGCCGACGCTTATCACCGTCGCGGGCAATTCTGCGACAATCCGCCGCGCATCCTCCGGCGCAATATAACGCGGGCTGCGACGATAAAAGTTGAAGCCAATCGCGTCCGCGCCCGCCTCGACAGCCGCAGCCGCATCTTCCAGATTTGTTATCCCGCAGATTTTAACTAAGGCCATAAGCGTAAAAGCAGTGAGCAGTGGTCAGTGGCCAGTAGTCAGTAAGAACAAGGGATAGGCAGCATTAGTGGTTTTTCTTTTAACTGACCACTGACCACTGACTACTGACCACTGCTTTCAAGCAATGCGCGCAAGGTCGCGTCGGGTTGGGGAGAGCGCATCAGTGTTTCGCCGATGAGAAATCCGGCGTAGCCGAGGGCGCGCAGACGACGCAAGTCTGCGCCGATACTGAGTCCGCTTTCGCTGACGCAGAGAGCACGGGGCGGCGCGGACTGAATCAGTCGAGTTGAAGCATCGAGCGAGACTTCAAAGGTTCGCAGGTTGCGATTGTTGATGCCGATGAGCCTTGCGCCCGCGCTTGCGGCACGACGCATCTCATCCTCTGTATGAACCTCGACGAGCGCATCCATTCCCAGTTCATCCTCTGTGACGCGCCGCAGGTGTACGAGTTGTTCATCATCCAGCGCAGCGACGATCAGGAGCAGCGCGTCCGCGCCCGCCACAGCCGACTCGTAAACTTGATACTCATCGAAGATGAAATCCTTACGCAGCACCGGGATTTTCACCGCCGCGCGGACGCCGCGCAGATCATCTAGCGAGCCTTGAAAACGATCTTCTTCTGTCAGAACCGAGATGGCCGCCGCCCCGCCCGCCTCGTAAACAAGCGCAATCTCCTCCGGCACGGCACGAGCGCGAATCACTCCCTTCGATGGCGATGCGCGCTTAAATTCAGCAATCACATTCACGCGCCCGCGATTGTCCAGAGCAAGATGAAGAGAGTGCTTTCTGGAATTGCCCCGCACATCAATAGCCTGAGCACGCATCTCTTCCGCCGAGCGCTCTCTCTTCGATTGTTCGAGACGCGCTCTTTTAAGCGCCATAATTTCAGTTAGAAAATCCATGCACTATCAACGTTTGTTCGTCGCTTCGACAAGTTGTTGTAATTTAGCAAAGGCAGCACCGCTGTCTATGCTCTCTTCCGCGAGGCGCGCTGCCGAGTGAAGGTCAGTAGCCGCGCCTCCGACAAAGAGCGCCGCCGCCGCGTTTGCCACGACAAGCTGACGTGCCTCATCGCGTCTCGTGCCGTCCAGCACCGCGCGAATCGTCCGCGCGTTGGCCTCCGCGTCGCCGCCGCACAGGTGAGACAAAGACGCGCGCTCAAGTCCGAAATCTTCCGGCGTGACCTCGAAAGTTTTGACCTCGCCTTTGCGCGCTTCGGCGACGAAGGTTTCGCCAGCCAGCGTCACTTCGTCAAGGCCGTCCGAGCCGTGAACCACCCACGCATATTCCGTCCCCAAAGCGATGAGCGCCCGCGCCAGCGGCTCAATCAAGGCTTGATGCCAGACGCCTATGAGCTGACGCGGCGCACCGGCAGGATTCGTCAGTGGGCCGAGCAGATTGAAGGTCGTGTGGACGCCGAGTTCGCGCCGCACGCTGGCCACGCGCGCCGTCGCCCCGTGATAGAGCGGCGCGAACATGAAGCAAATGCCGATCTCATCAAGACATTTTTCGGAGACTTCCGGGCTGGCGGCGACCTCTACGCCGAGCGCCGTCAAGACATCTGCGCTGCCCGAACGACTCGTCGCGGCGCGGCTGCCGTGCTTGGCGACCGCTAATCCAGCGCTCGCGATGACGAAGGCGGCGGCGGTCGAGACATTGAAAGTTTTAGCGTAACTCGATCCTGTTCCAGCCGTGTCAATGAATGAAGCATGGCGGCAGTTGATTCTGACAGAGCGCGAGCGCATCGCCTGAGCCATCCCCGCGAGCTCCTCAATTGTTTCACCCTTAACAGCCAACGCGACGAGCGCCGCAGCAATCTGCGCGTCGGTCGCAGAGCCTTCGAGCAAACCATCAAGCAGAGCGGTTGCCTCCTCACGCCGCAAATCCTCGCCACGCATCAAACGCAGCAACAGAGCGCGCAAGCCCTTGTCATTCAGCGCTTCATCTTCTAGACGCGCCGGAGTCGGCAATAGCCATGCAGGACGCATAAGAGCAGTGATAGGTGATAGGTGATAGGTGATAAGAAAGAACAGATTTTCTCTTATCACCTATCACATATCACCTATCACTTCCTCCTCACAGTTTTAGAAAATTTGAGAGCAATCTTTTTCCGCCGGTCGTCAGGATTGATTCGGGATGAAATTGCACGCCTTCGATCTTCATCTCGCGGTGGCGCAGGCCCATGATGACGCCGTCGGGCGTGGTCGCGGAGACTTCCAGGCACTCCGGCAAACTTTCTCTTTCGACGACGAGGGAATGATAGCGCCCGGCCTTGAAGCGATAATCCAGACCTTCAAAGATGGTTCGCCCGTCGTGACAAACTTCCGAGGCTTTGCCGTGAACTAACGTGGGCGCGCGGACAATGCGACCGCCGAAGACCTGACCGATGGCCTGATGTCCCAGACAAACGCCGAGGATGGGGACGCGCCCGGCAAACTGCTCGATCATCTTCATCGAGACGCCCGCGCCATCGGGCGTGCCCGGCCCCGGCGAGATTAAGATTTTATCAGGGCAACAATGCGCCTCAATCTCTTCCACCGTCACCTCGTCATTGCGGCGCACTTCAATCTCCTCGCCAAGCTCGCCAAGATACTGCACGAGGTTGTAGGTGAACGAATCGTAGTTGTCTATGACGAGAATGTGCATTTGGCTCATTGTAGTAGGAGGGTGCGCTGCAAGTAAACATAGTTAGGACAGGCATTCCTGCCCGTCGTAGGACAGACATTCCTGTCTGTCATTGAGCGCGTCAGCGCGAATACAAAGATTCCGCAGTTGTAATTCAATTAGCAATGAGAGGGATGAAAGTTGCTGCTCACCACAGAGACACAGAGAACACAGAGGGGGCACAGAGATAAAAACCAGAGAGAGCAGATTTGAGATTTGAGATTCCAAATTTGAGATTGCTTTTCTCTGTGCTATCTCTGTGTCCTCTGTGCCTCTGTGGTGAATCGCATCTTGACGCACACTCAACTTCAAACTGAACCAGTACCTATTTCCTCCCATGCTATTATTGGGCATCTTGACCTGAACACGTTCTCCAAGGAGTCGCCTGAATGTACAGAACTCTCATCTTAGCTGTCTTACTTCTCTTCAGCGCATCCACGCCCCAACTTTCAGCCGTTGAACCGCCACAGGGCGCTGGCCTCGCGCGGCTGCTGCGCTTCCCGGACATCAACGGCGACATGATCGCCTTTGTCTACGCGGGCGACATCTGGACAGTGCCTGCTTCCGGCGGCACGGCGCGGCGGCTCACTTCGCATCCTGGAATAGAAGTCTTCCCGAAGTTCTCTCCGGACGGGCGCTGGATCGCTTTCTCCGGCGAGTACAACGGCACGCGTCAGGTCTTCGTGATTTCGGTGGACGGGGGCGAGCCTCGCCAGCTCACCTATCGCAATGATGTCGGGCTGCTGCCGCCGCGCGGCGGCTGGGACAACATCGTCTATGGCTGGACGCCCGACGGCAAGAACGTGCTCTTTCGCGCCAACCGTGTTCCTCAAAGCAATCGTTTGGGTCGCCCGCACATTGTTCCCGTAGCAGGCGGGCAGGAACAGCCTTTGCCGATTATGGAAGGCGGCGCGGCGAGCTATTCGCCGGATGGAACGCGGCTGGCCTATACGCCGATCTCAAACGAGTTTCGCGGCTGGAAGCGTTATCGCGGCGGCCAATCGCCGGACGTGTGGATTTACGATCTCAAGAGCAACACCGCCGAGCAGATTACGACGACGCGCGCACAGGATATGGTTCCCGTCTGGCTCGGCGACACGATTTACTACCTCTCTGACCGCGACTATACGATGAACGTCTTCGCCTATGACACGCGTTCGAAGAAGACTCGCAAGGTGACGAATCACTCGGACTACGACGTGCTCTGGCCTTCCGGGTCAGGCGATGAGTTGGTCTACGAAGTCGGCGGCTACGTCTATCGTCTGGATACGAAGTCGGGCAAAGAGGAGCGCGTGCCCATTAAAGTCTACGGCGACTTCCCAGACACCGTGCCTTACTTCAGGAACGTGAAATCGAACATCAATTCGTTCTCGCTCTCGCCGAGCGGGGCGCGTGCGCTCTTCGAGGCGCGCGGAGATGTCTTTACAGCCCCGGCCAAAGAGGGCGAGGTACGCAACCTCACCGCGTCGCAGGGCGTGCGTGAAATCGCGCCCGTCTGGTCGCCCGATGGACGTATGGTCGCTTACTTGAGCGACCGTTCCGGCGAGTATGAAATCTATGTGCGCCCGAGCGATGGCGCGGGCGAGGAGCGGCGTGTCACGACCGATGGAGACATCTGGCGCTTCCCCCCGGTCTGGTCGCCGGATAGCCGGATGCTCGCTTACGGCGACAAGAAGCAGCGCCTCAGATACGTGGAGGTCGCTTCCGCCAAGACCGTCGACGTTGACCACAGCACGACCAACGACATCACTAGCTACACCTGGGCACCTGACAGCCGCTGGATTGCCTATACAAAGCTCGGCGGCAACCAGTTTTCGGAAATCTGGGTCTACTCGCTGGCGAGTGGAAGAACGCAAAAGCTCACGGGCGGCATGACGAGCGACACAGAGCCTGTCTTCGACCCGAAGGGGCGCTACCTATACTTTCTTTCCAACCGCGACTTCAATCTGACGTTCAGCGGCTGGGAGTTCAACTACATCTACACGAACCCGACGCGCGTCTACGTCGGCTTGCTGGCGGCGGACGGCCCTGCGCTCTTTCTGCCGGGCAGCGACGAAGAAAGAGTGAAGACAAGAGAGACGCCGCTGACGCTGCCTCCCAACCCAGCGCAAGCTCCACCGCCGCAGGGCGCGAAGGCGCAGCCAACAACGCAACCTTCCGAGCAGCCGACCCCGGCAGCTACTCCGACGCCTACTCCCGCAGAGGCAAAGGTTGATGAGAAACCGACGCCGCGTCCCGTCAACCCCAACGCCGTCAGGATTGATTTCGAGAATTTTGAAAATCGCGTGCGCGCCATCCCCGGCCAGCCGACCAACTATCGCCGTCTGGCGGCAACACCCGAAGGCGTACTCTATCTTTCGGGGCTGGGCAAGCTCTCGCTCTACAACCTCAACTCCAAAACAGAACTGACCATCATCGAAGGCATCCTGAACTACAGCCTCTCGGACGACGGCAAGCAGATTATCTTTCAGGTGGGCGAGAACTACGGCATCACACCCGTCACGCCCGGTCAAAAGCCCGAAGCGGGCTTGCTCAAGCTCGACGGCATGATGATGAAGATCGAGCCAAAGGCCGAGTGGGCGCAGGAGTACACGGATGCCTGGCGCATCCTGCGCGACTGGTTCTACGACCCGAACATGCACGGCATGGACTGGCAAGCCATCCGCACCAAGTATGGACAGCTCGTTCCATCAATCGCCAACCGCGAAGACCTCAACTTCCTGCTCACGGAGATGGGCAGCGAGTTGAGCGCCGGTCACGTCTACACAGAGCGCGGCTCAGACCCGTCACGCGTCACGCGCACCGACGGCGGGCTGCTCGGCGCAGAGCTTGCCCCGGACCCGTCCGGCTACTTCAAAATCACAAAAATCTATCCGGGCGAAAACTGGCACGAGAGCTTCCGCTCGCCGCTCACAGAGCCGGGTGTTAAAGCAAAGGTCGGGGATTTCGTCATCGCGGTTGACGGCACTTCGACGCGCGGCGTTAAGAACTTTTACGAACTGCTCGAAGGCAAGGGCGACCGCACCGTGACGCTCAAGCTCAACGACCGCCCGGATGCGACGGGTGCGCGAGACGAGCGCGTGCGCGCCATTAAGAGCGAGTCGAACCTGCGCTACCTCGACTGGGTCGAAACGCAGCAGGCTCTCGTTGACAAACTTTCGGGAGGCCGTATCGGCTACATTCATGTTCCGAACACGGCGGTCGAAGGCAACCGCGAACTCTTCAAGAATTTTTATCCGCAGACGAGAAAGGATGCGCTCATCATTGACGACCGCTACAACGGCGGCGGCTTCATTCCCGACCGGATGATCGAGTTGCTGGAACGCAAACCGCTCAACTACTGGTCTCGGCGCGGGGTTGGAACGACTTCGACGCCCGCCTTCTCGCACGCAGGGCCAAAGGCGATGCTCATCAACGGCTACGCAGGCTCTGGCGGAGACGCGCTGCCTTACTACTTCCGCGAGCGAGCGCTTGGCCGAGTCTTCGGCACGACAACGTGGGGCGGGCTCATCGGACTCTCCGGCAGCCCGCAACTCGCGGACGGCGGAAGCCTCAGCACGCCCAGTTTCCGCTTCTTCGATCTGGAAGGACGCTGGGCTGTCGAGGCGGTCGGCGTTGACCCGGACGTAGAGGTAGTTGACCGTCCAGACGCGATGGCACGCGGCGAAGACCCGACGCTCGAAGCGGCTGTGAAATATCTGTTGGAAGAGTTGCGGCGTAACCCGCCGAAGCGACCGACGCCCCCGCCACCACCTGTTATGACGCGATAAGCAAAAAGAACCGCGTCTTCAGCCCCGTTAGGGGCGAAAGAGTGTAGCCCCGGGCGCAAGCCCGGGGTCACAGCACAGACATAATTATTAAGCCCCGAAGGGGCGACAGAAGCTCAAGATTCATGGCAACGCATCTTGAGATTCTGTCGCCCCTCCGGGGCTCGAACATTTATCGCGGGTTATTTCCCCGGGCTTGCGCCCGGGGCTACATTCTGCCGCCCCTTCGGGGCTGACGGGGCTCTGACTGACGGGACTTTTATTAAATGGCTTCCTCTAACTTCTGCTTTCTGCCCACTGCCTACTGCCCACTACTTTTCCCGCACGGCTCAACCGTCGCGCGCGTGAGGCGGACTGGCTTTGTGGGTTTGTCGCCTTCAACCTCGGCTTTATTCATCGCGTCCACGACCTCCATCCCGCGCGCGACGCGACCGAAGGCGGCGAACTTTCCGTCGAGTTGCGTGGCCTCGCCGACGAGGATGAAGAAGTGTGTGGTCGCGCTGTTCGGTTCGTCAGGTCGCGCCATCGAGACGATACCGCGAACGTGCTTGACGTAGCTTGGCTCGTCCGGAATCTTGCGCGCCGCACGCTTTGCCAGTTCCCATCCCCACTTCTGCCCCGTCGAAAGATTGCCGCCCTGCACGACGAAATCTTTGACGACGCGGCTGAAGGTCGTGGTATCGAAAGCTCCAATCGAGGTCAGGTTGAGAAAGTTACGCACGGTTTCCGGCGCAGCTTCGGCCAGCATCTCGATCACAATCCCCCCGGCCTCAGTATCCAACTTGACGCACTGGCCTGCCATCTTCTCGACGCTCGCATTGTCGAAAGGCTCAGGCGCAGGCGCTTGCGAATCACTTGGACGGGCGTTCTTCTTCGGCGGCGGCTGCGCGGGATTCGTTTGCGCTGGCGTAGTCTCCTGCGCGAATGCCGTCAAAGAAATCATCAAGAGACAAGCTGCCGACATGATAGCTTGTTTCAATATGGGTAAGAAAAATAGCTCCAGCCGTGTTGTCATCCTTTCATCCTTCCGCAGAGTTCAGTCTTGAATATTCGGTAAGAAGTAGTTCACCACAGAGACACAGAGAACACGGAGGATGCACAGAGAGTTGTCTTTCTCTGCGCCCCCTCTGTGTTCTCTGTGTCTCTGTGGTGAATTCTCGTTGCCTTATTCCCAAGACTGAGTAAACCATTCTTCTTTACAATCCCTTTTCCGCCATCTCTATCGCGCGAAGCAGTGCGCGCGCCTTGTTGATTGTCTCCTCGTATTCCCGTTCAGGCACGGAATCGGACACGATGCCTGCGCCCGCCTGAGCAAAGGCGCGGCCATCGCGCATCACGATGGTGCGAATCGCAATGCACGAATCGAGATTCTGCGCGTAGTCCATGTAGAGGATTGCGCCCGCGTAGACGCCGCGCGCGTTTGGCTCAAGCTCGCGGATAATCTCCATCGCACGCACCTTCGGAGCACCCGTCACCGTCCCAGCCGGAAAGCAGGAAGCCAGCGCGTCGAAACGATCAAGCTCGTCTCTCAATCGCGCACGAAGGCTTGTGACCAGATGCTGCACATGAGAATAACGCTCGATCATCATCAGGTCTTCAACCTCGACTGAGCCGTAATCCGCCACGCGCCCTAAGTCGTTGCGCCCCAGGTCAACCAGCATCGTATGCTCGGCCACTTCCTTTTCATCCGCGCGCATCTCTTCGCCGAGCAGCCAGTCTTCCGTCTCCGTCGCGCCACGGCGGCGTGTGCCCGCAATCGGACGATAATCGAGCCGCTGCCCACGACAACGCACCAACATTTCAGGCGATGCGCCGATGACGGCTTCATCATTGAGCCGAAAGAAGTACATATACGGCGACGGGTTCGTCGCGCGCAAGGCACGGTAGATAGCGACCGGGTCGGCGGAGACTTTTTTGGTGAAACGCTGCGAAAGCACGATCTGATAGCAATCGCCCGCCGCGATATGTTCCTGCGCGCGGCGCACAGCCTCTTCAAAATCTTTGCGCGTCCAGTTGGATTCAAGCGCGCCGTTGGCGGCGGCTTTTTTATGACGGGGCGAACGAAGCGCGCCGCCTTTCAGCAGGAGTTTTTCGATGCGCTCGGTCTCTTCAATTGCCTGTTCGTAAAGCTCCTGTAACCGTTCATGGCTGCCTTCGGCCTCTTCCGTTAAGACAATTGCGGTAATCTCTATGCGCTGCCGCACGCGGTCGAAAGCCAGCACCGTGCGATAGAACATCCAGACCGACTCGTCCGCATCCACTTTCTCGTCATCACTCTTTTCCAGCGAAGGCTCGAACCACCGCGCCGCTTCGTAAGCGAGATAACCGACCGCCCCGCCGGAGAGCGGCGCGAGACCGCTGCGACGCGCGAGTTCCCTGTCGCGGAAATATTCGCGCGCAAAATCTGTGGCGCGCACACCTGAAAGCGTCTCCCGCTCGCCATTGCGCTCGATAATCGTATCCCGTCCTCGCCCGCGCACAATCATCTCCGGGTTCGCGCCCAGGAAAGAGTAGCGCGCGACACGCTCTCCGCCTTCGATTGATTCGAGCAGGAAAGCATAAGGCGCTCCTTCAGCCACGCGCAGGAAAGCCCCCACAGGAGTCTGCAAATCCGCGAGCACACTCCGCACCACCGGCACAACGTTGCCGCGCTTGGCCTCGTGCAGAAAATCATCAAACGATGCGGGCTGAAGATCAAGCATATAAGAGCCGTGATAAGTGATGGGTGATAGGTGATAAGAAAGGACGTTTGTTCTCTCTTATCACCTATCACCCATTACTTATCACCCTACCATCTTGGTATTGAGCCATTGTCCGCCGTCTACGACGAGGATTGCGCCGTTGATGAAGCTGGCGGCGTCGGAGCAGAGGAAGACGGCTGCCTGTTCTATGTCCCTGATGCGCCCGAAGCGTCCGAGCGGGATGCCTCGACGCAGTTTCTCTTTCACTTCTGCGGGGACGAGACGCGACATGCCTTCCGTGTCTTCGATGGGGCCGGGCGCGATGGCGTTTGAGCGAATGCCGTAGCGTCCCCATTCGACGGCGAGTTGACGGGTCAGAGCGTCAACGCCCGCTTTGGCTGCGGAGACGTGAAGTTGCAAAGGTGTCCCGACGTAATGGAGCGTCGCGCTGATATTCAAAATCTGCCCGCGCTCTTTCTTCAGTTCCGCGAAAGCCGCGCGGCAGACGTTGAATGTTCCCTTCAGATCAATATCAATGACCGTGCCGAATCCGTTGGGCGATAGCTCTTCAGCCGGGCAGAGAAAGTTTCCCGCCGCGCCATTGACGACGATGTCCAGCTTGCCGAACTTCTCGACGGTCGCGGCAACGGCCTTTTCGACCTCTTCCATGTTCCGCACGTCGGCTGTGACGGCGAAAGCCTCTCCACCTGCGGCGCGAATCACTTCAGCCGCCGGTTCAAGATGCTCCATCTTACGGCTCACCAGCGCCACACGCGCGCCCGATTCCGCAAGCGCACGCGCCACACCACCCGTAATCCCCGTTCCCCCGCCCGTCACAAACGCAACGCGACCTGCCAGCAATCCATCAGTAAAAGTTTTTTCGCTCATAATTTGGTGATAGGTGATAGGTGATAGGTGATGGGTGATAGGTGATAAGAGAAAACAGGTTCTTTCTTATCACCTATCACCCATCACCTATCACCGCCTTTACCCTCCTGCGATGTACGGGCGCGATTGGATGATGTAAATCTGCCCTTTCATGTAAGCCCATTCGATGTCCTGATCGCGGCTGCGAAAGGTGCGCTTGATCTGGTCTGCGGCGCGCACCAGTCGGCGAATCACTTCATCCGTCAGCACGGAGCGTTCACCCGTGATGGGAATCTCTCGGACTCCGCCCTTTTCGTCAAACGTCAAAAGGCTGTCTTCCGCCGAGCGCGTCAATATCTGAACGGAGCTTCCGCGTGGACGATAAAGAATCTGCTCCGCAATCTTCTTACCCTCGACAACCTTGATGCCTAAACCTCGCTTGGCGCTGATGTAGATTGCGCCGCGATTGTCCTTGTCGTAAGGGTCTGTGGTAATCATCACGCCGGAGCTTTCCGAGTTGATGCCTTCCTGAATCAGCACGGCCATGAAGATTTTTGAGTGATCGACGTTGGCACGCTCTCTGGCCTCGTAGGCTTCAAAGTTCCAGAGCGAAGCCCAGACGGTCTTAATCGCTTCGAGGAGTTGCTCGTCGCCTTTGACGTTCGGCACGGTATCGTAGAGTCCCGCGCCGCTGAAGTTCGGCAAATCTTCCGAATTTGAAGAACTGCGGACGAACAAGCCCTTGCCCGCAAACTCCGTGGCGACGCGGCGCAGGATTTCCGCGCGCAGCTTATTATTCACCTTCGCCCTTTGAATACGCTCGCGCATCGCCGTCAGGCGCTCGCGCCTGTAGGCCGGGTCGTGAACGAACTTCTGGTCGTTCATCATCTCGTAGATTGCTTCTTCCAGATTATTCTCTTTGAGAAACTGGTCGTAGTAAAAAAACGGGATGGTGAAACCATTCGGCACAACTATTCCGGGCAGTCGCGCATTCATCACCTCGCCCAGATTGGCGGACTTTCCTCCATAGGCCGTAATCTGGCGCGCGCGCTGTTCGCGAAGCGTGGCCAGCCGCGTCGTTTGCAGATCGGAGCGCGGCTTCATCACGTCGAGCCGCTCTTTCAGGCGCTTCTGATACTCGTCTATCTGATTCAAATCAGCTCGCTTGATCGAATACTTATCACGCAAGGTCTCGAAGCTGACCCACCAGCCGTCATATTGTTTCAACAGCTCCTGCGCGTTTTTGATATAAGCGTTCGGCACGCCCCAACCCTTAGCCAGCAAATTGATATGCGATAAGGGCGTCGAAGGCTGCGTCGTGATGATTCCGGCGACGGGCGGCAACTGGATTGGTACTTCATTGAGAACGAGGATTTCGTTGAAGCCGATTTCCGTGTGCTCGTCCAGCTTTTCGATAATGTGAATCCGTCCGAGGCCGCGCGCCACGTTGAGCGCCTGGTAGTCCTGTTCCTTTGAAATCTCGCTTTGCAAGACGCGCGGCAAATCTTTGAGCGAGGCGGTCGCTTCTTCCTGCCTGAGCGAGTTCGGTTTGTAGACGACAGGCTCGAAGAAACTCTTGCTGATAACATCGAAGGTAAGCTTGATCTGCTCTGCCGGAATCAGGTCGCCTTCCCAGAACTCGAACGTCCAGCGCTTAATCGGAGTTTGATAGGCGAGCGTGCCGAGGATGAAGCGGCGATTCGGTTTCAGATAATTGTTCTCGAAAAACTCCTGCCCGCGCTCTAATGATAAATAATTGCCGTTGACGAAATCTTTGTGGAAGGTGTAGCGCCTGGCGTTGGCGTAATAGATTTTGTTGTTGTCCTTGCGATCAATGACGAAGAGAACGTGCGGCAGCGGGTAGGGCGTGTCGGCATCGTAGCTGCGAGCGAGAGAATCGAACTCGGCGCGCGAACTGATCGCAGGCAGGTAGCGCTTGTCTGTAGACTGCGCTTTGATTTCAGCGACGCCCAGCAACATCATCAGGGTTGCAATGCTCAGGATGGCAAACAACCTTTGGGCTTTCACTAGATTCATTTTACTTCACCTTCCTTGATTAACATCGCGCTCTCACGCCGCAGCAATTCTACCAGATCATCCATGTGGCGGCGCTCTGTCAGAAAGCTGTTGATGTTGACGCGGATGGCTCGTCGTCCTTTCAGCACGGTGGTCGAAAGCCACGCCTCGCGGCTCTGCTCGACGCGCTGCTGCAACCTGCGCTGCAAGGAATCCTGCGCCGCGCCGTCTTGCTGACGCACCTTTTCAGGCAAGAAGCGGAAGCAACACACAGCCGTCTCCACACGCCCGACGCGCTTGAAGTCTTCAAGCTCATCAATGCGGGCTGCCAGGTAATGCGTCAAATCAATCTGCCGCTCGATGACTTCGGCGTAGCCGCGCGTGCCCATAAATTTCAGCGCCATCCAGATTTTCAGCGCGTTGAAGCGGCGCGTGCCGAGTTGACCGTAACGGAAAAAGTCGTACTCAACATCCGTCCCGCCTCGCTCCTCGCTCAAATACTCCGGCGTGATGTCGAACGCATCGCGCAGGACGCGCCCGCCATCTTTCACCAGCGCAGCACCGCACGCGAACGGCACAAACATCCATTTGTGCGGGTCAATCGTGATGGAATCGGCGCGCTCGATTCCTCTTAAAAGTGATTTATGCTTTTCAGAGAACGCGAGCGCACCGCCATAAGCCGCGTCAACATGAAACCAGCAATCATGCTCGCGCGCGATGTCCGCCAGTTCAGCCAGCGGGTCCACAACGCCGGTCGAGGTTGCGCCAGCCGCGCCAGCGATGCAGCAGGGAATACGCCCAGCACGCCTGTCATCATCTATCGCTTCGCGCAACAAATCCGTGCGGATGTGAAAATAATCATCCGTCTCGATCTTTCTCAGATTCTCACGTCCAAGCCCTAGAATATCCACGCTCTTAATCAACGAATAGTGACACTGCTCGGAAGCATAAACGACTAAATCATTGTCGGCAGCGCGGACTCCGTAGTCGCGCACCTCCCTGTGAGCATGATCGCGGGCGCATTTCAATCCGATGAGGTTTGCTTCCGAGCCGCCGCTCGTCAATGTGCCGAAGCTCTCGCTCCCGTAGCCGATAAGCTCACAGAGCCAACGCAGCACGCGCGCCTCGACGATACTGGCCGAAGGAGAATTGCGCCACGCCGCGCCGTTCTGGTTAATCGCCGAAGCGAGCGCATCCGCCCAGACGGCAATCGGCAACGGCGTCGGATTGAACAGCCCGTAATAACGCGGACTCGGAATCTGCATGGCGTGCGGCGCAATGTCACGCTCAAAGCTGGCGAGAATTTCGTCAGCGCTCGCTCCCGTCACGGGCAACGGCTCGTCAAAAATCTTTTCGAGGTCGTCGGGCGTTGCCTCCGAAATGACAGGCAAGCCGTCTAACTCGCGCGCGTACTCGCTGATTATTTTCGTGACCACGCGACCCAAACGCTCATGCTCTGCGCTCAAATCGGGTTTGGGAAGCGGGGACTGTGAATTGGATTTTTTGCTTTCGGCCATTGTTCTTCGTTAAGCTAAGTTGAATGATAAGAAGAAAGAGAATAGACAGGATTAACAAGATGGACAGGATAAAGGGAAGAAACATCAATCTCCTTCTGCCTGTCTTGTTTTCCTAATCTTGATAATCCTGATAATCTCGGTCTATTCCCTCCGTGTCTTAATCCTGTCCGCTTTCTAAATAGAATGGATAACAATCCAACCCGCGCCGACGAATTTTCCAACGCGATTAAAGAATACGCGCCGCGCTACGAGGTGCAATTGACTGATGATGACATTGCGCGCTTACGAGAATACTACGAGCAGGTGATGGCCTGGAACACCCGGCTGCATCTGGTTGCGCCGTGCTCGCCTGCGGAGTTTGCGACGCGCCATGTGCTCGAATCGCTCGTCGCGCTCGCTCACTTGAGCGATGGCGCGCATGTCGCAGACATTGGCTCAGGCGCGGGACTGCCCATCATTCCCTGCCTGATCGTGCGGCCAAATCTTCGCGCTACACTCATCGAGTCCTCACCTAAGAAGGCCGTTTTCCTGCGCGAAGCGTTGCGCCGCGCGGGCGTACAAAAGACGACAAGAGTCGTCGCCGAAAGATTTGAGCAGCTACCTGCGCCGGATGCCGATTTTATTACCTGCCGCGCGCTCGACCGCTTCACTGAGATGTTGCCGAAAATCATCCAGTGGTCTCCGCCCGCAAGCACGCTGCTGTTTTTCGGAGGAGAGAGCTTGCTTGAACAGATTGAAACCATAACTCCTGACTTCAAGCATTTTCGTCTTCCAGAATCCGAGCGCCGTTACCTCTTTATCATAAAGCGCAGCGGGCATTGATTCAAAAATCCGGCGGGCAAAGTAAATGACCGCCGTTTTCACGCTCTCTGGGAAAAGGAAAGCTCGGACGGTAAATGGATTGTGTTTGCTGACGAAATCTGTACCGAGTAGAGTCCAAAGTCTAAGGCCCAAAGTCAACAACCTGTTCTTGACTTTGGGCCTTAGACTTTGGACTTTCAACTGAGCCTTACCGGACTACGTCAATCCCGATCATTTGTTGACCGTTGATGACAAACTCTGCGGGCGCGAGTTCCTTCTCGAAAATCGGCGAGAGAATGGTTGGAGTGTAGCCCCCTGAGGTTCTGTCGCTGTTGAGCGTGGCGATGACCGAAGGCGGCAGGTTCGGCAATTCGCTCGTGCCGATGACCGCGCCGGGAGTGATGCGGAAGAGTTTCACGTAGAGACGGTCGTTCTTCTTTATCTTGTTGATTGCGCCGACAAGCTGGCTCAAATCCTGCGGAACGAAAGCCTGCGCCGCAGAGCCTTGTTGAAGAGCGCTGCCGTCGCCGACGAAGACCAGAAGCTGGCCGAGCGGCACATCACGCGGTATCTGCACGGGGATGCGCTGGACAAACTGCTTGCCGGATTCGGTTCTGACGTAGGCTTGCACCTCGACCATCTCGCCCCGGCCAGCTTCCGTCCGGTCGAGCGCGATGCGTTCGAGCGAGGCCGTGTACTTGTTCTCCGAAGACGTGATGTCGAGCGTGATGCCGCCGATTTGAACATTTTCAAAGCCGCTGGAGAGCAAGGCGTTGACGGGCACGGCGACCGAGCCTGCGGCCAGCATCGGAGCGTTCCCCGCCGAGAATCTACGGTCAACCTCAATCGCTTCCTGCCCGACGACGTTAATCTTGCCGCTGATGCTGATGGTCGCATCGCCCAGACTGCGCTCAGACGAAGTGATGGTGCTAAAGATCGTCAGGTTCAACAAGAGCGGTGTCAGGAAGGAATCGTTCGCGACTTCGTAAGAATAAGTCTCCATGCGGTCGCGGCTCGTGCGTAAGTTGATTTTGACAGGAATCATCTTCGGGGCTTGACCGAGTTGCCCGTAGATGCCAGAGGCGCGATCCTGCGACATATTCCCGACCATGCGTCCCGGAACCGAAAGCTTGAAGGAATTATTCGCGTTCGGGATGACGGTCACGACCGAACTTTCAGTCATCGGCATATCGCTTGCGCCGAGACTCAGGAACGGGTGTCCGAAAGCATAAATCCGGTTGCCGTCACGCAGCGTTACCGTTCCCGAAGCGGCAATCGAATAATCGCCGCGCACGAGTTGGACGCTAACGCTCGTTCCGGGCGTCAAGGTTTTCTCCGTGATTGGCCCAAGCGTGGTAATCGCCGCCGCACCGCCGACGCCGGAAACAGGCAGAAGGCCGTTGGCCTGTAGCTGCGGCGCGTAGATGGCGAGGGCTTCCTGGCTGACACCGCCGAAGACGACGGGCGTGGCAATCGGCTGCAATTGCTGGCCGAGCAAAGCGACGAGCGGGCTATTGGCCGCGACGGGCGCGACAAACGAGGCTCCGGTGACGGCGGGCTTCGGCAGGCGCGGCTTCCAGTCGGCTGAAGCAAGCTCTGTGAAAGAGAAGGTGCGCGGCTCGCCTGCGCCCGCGTTGCGTTCAGAGCCGCGCTCGAAGAGGTCTATCATCTGCTTGATGGGAGTAATGCCCGCAATCGGTTCTTTCGAGAACGGAAAGCTGAAGGCGATAGCCCCGACCAGTCGCCCTTCGATGTAAACGGGCGAGCCTGACATACCGCCGAAGACGCCTGTGCGCTCGGCGTTCGCTCCCGACAGGCGCGCGATAATCGCATTCTGGCGAGGCGCAGGGAAACCTGGCAGCACGCCTAAGATTTCCACATTAAACTCTTCCGGGACAGTTCCACTGAAGACGGTGAGCGCGACACCCTTCATTCCGGGCTTCAATTCTTCGAGGGGAAAGAGGCGCGGGTCAGACTGAGAGACGCCTGCGCCGTTTGGAGCTTTCTGCTGGGCAGAGACGGGGGCGAGCAAAACCCCCAGCAAGAGAACAAGGCTGAAAGTCGCCGCGAAAATTCTTTTCATTAATCTACCTCTGGAAACGTTGAAGGGACAAACGAGCCCCTTCTCGGCAAAAAGGTGAGCGCCCTGAGCCGGTGGCAGGCGAAGGCGATCCGGGGGAAACGAGGCCACCGCCACCACCAGCGAATATAACTTTATCGAGTGACAGGTGACAAGGGAGAAAACAGTGATGAGTGATGGGTGATAAGTGATAAGAGAAAGTACGTTCTTTCCTATCACCTATCACCCATCACTTATCACTTCTTACTTCCTTGTGTTCCGCCAGCGCTGCATGATAACGTGCGCGCGTTCAATGTATATGGCCGTGCGCGCTTCATCTGATGAGACAAATGGAATGACGGGTTGGATGTTGCGTCCGATTTGTGATTGTTGAGGGCGTGCGCGGGGCGGCCATGTTCTTTTAAGATGGCCAAAGGCTGAAGCAATGATTCATGCTCGAAGTTGAAGGGTTTATTCTCGTCGGCGGGGCGTCGAGCCGGATGGGAAAGGATAAGGCGCTGCTCGATCTCGGCGGGCAGAGTTTCGTCGAACGAATCCACGCGGCGCTCGCTTCAATCACGACTGAAACGACCTTAGTGGGCGCGAAAAATGTTGGCGCAGCGTGGCCTCAGTTACACGCAGTGCCGGATGTTCATGTAAAATGGGGCGCGCTCGGTGGACTGCACGCGGCGCTTTCTTACTGCCACGCTGAGTGGGCGGCGGTCGTGGCCTGCGATCTTCCCTTTGTCACCGGAGAACTTTTCGTGCGGCTGGCCTCACTTCGGGAAAACTTTGATGCAATCGTTCCCGTACAAAGGGATGGCCGCTGGCAGCCCCTCTGCGCGCTCTATCGTGCCAGCGCGTGCCGCGAGCGCGCCGCAGAATTAATCGCCTCCGGCGAGCGTCGCCCGCGCGCCCTGCTTAATCTGATAAGCACGCGCCGGGTCGCCTTTGAAGAACTCAGCGACCTGCGGAGCGCAGACCTTTTTTTCACCAACGTCAACACACCCGAAGACTACGCGAACGCACGCGAAGAAGGGGGAAAACAAGTGATAAGTGATAGGTGATAGGTGATAAGAAACAACATGGTTTTCTCTTATCACCTATCACCTATCACCCATCACTCTCTACGATGCCTCGCCGAATGCCAGGCAAGAAGCTGCTGAAGATGCTGCTGCCAATCGCGGGGCTGTTGTTGCTGGCGATTGCACTGACGATGGGGTGGCTTGTCTTCAAGGTGACGCGGCCACCGCGCCAGGACTATCTCGTGACGCCGGAGAAGTTCACGCTGCTGAGCGAGCGCGGGTTGAAAGCGACCAACGAGGAATGGACGAACCGCGACGGCACGAAAGCGCGTGGCTGGCTGCTGCGTGGAGCGGAAGGCGCTCCGGCAGTCATTCTCCTGCATCGCTACGGCGCGGATCGCTCGTGGCTCTTGAATCTCGGCGTCAAGCTCAACGAAGCGACCAACTTCACAGTGCTCTGGCCTGACCTGCGCGGTCACGGCGTTGATCCTCCCGTCTCCTGGACTTCTTTCGGCGGCAGAGAGGCGGACGACGTGGGCGCGGCCTTAGATTACCTGCGGTCGTTAAAGGCGCCACAGGGAAACCCGATCGTCGGCCCACACATCGGGCTTTACGGAGTCGAGCTTGGAGCTTACGCGGCATTGCGAGCAGGCACGCGCGACGAGAACGTGCGCGCGCTCGTGCTTGATTCCGTGCCCGACACGCCGAACGAGGTCTTAAACTCTGCGGTCAGAGATCGCACGGGCTTGAGCAACAGCTTATTGAAGTGGCTGGCGCGCAATGGGACGCGCATCTATTTTTTTGGCGGCTACGATAACACACGATCATGCGAGGCGGCGGCGAACGTGGGAGACCGCCGCGTGCTCTTGCTGGCAGGCAGCGGCCCGGAAGAGTTGCGCGCTTCGACGCTGGCACTCGCCCAATGCTTTCCCAATCCGGCTGGCCTCGAAGTCAGAGGCGATCTGCCTTTGACCGGCTACAATCTTCCTTCCGCCACAGGCGAGCAAGGCGAGGCGTATGACCGCCGCGTGATAGATTTTTTCGACAGAGCTTTGCGCGCCAACCCTTGATCTCAATCCTGTGAAACAAACGAACACAGATGCGCCAACGGCGGTCGAACCCGGCGCGAGCAAGTTTGACTTGAAGCGCCACCCCCTGCTGCTTGTCATGTTCGCTAGTGTTCTGCTCGCCTACCTGTTTCTG
Organism: uncultured Acidobacteriota bacterium; assembly: GCA_963791265.1. GTDB lineage: Bacteria > Acidobacteriota > Blastocatellia > Pyrinomonadales > Pyrinomonadaceae > QHXM01. Next base: position 117,881 of record CAWBSB010000014.1, on the reverse strand, counting down.
CTGACCAGGAATTATTACTGGGACGGAGTATTTTTTGCTCAAAAGATTGAAGATGTGCCCGGTCTGGATGCTTCGCTGCTGCACCCGAACCATCTTTTCTACAATGTGTTCGGCTATCTCTTTTACCGGGCGGCGCGGGCTTTAGGTCTTCAGGTCAGAGCAATCGAAGTGCTGCAAGTGCTGAACTGTTTTATCGGCGCACTGAGCGCCTACGTGCTCTTTCGCATTCTGCTAGACTGTTTGAAATCCATCTACCTCAGCGCAACGTTAACACTGCTGTTCGCTTTCTCCGCGACGTGGTGGAAATTCGCAACCGATGCCGACAGCTATATTCCGAGCGTCTTCTTTCTGCTCGTCAGCTTTTACCTCATTCTCCCAGGCCGTAAACCAAAGCCCTTTCTCTTAGCCGTCGCCCACGCCGCGAGCATGTTCTTTCATCAACTGGCGATTCTCTTCTTTCCAGTGATCGTCTTAGGGTTACTTTTGCAAACTTCCTCACAGCCCACGAAGCAACGCCTCGCGCCTGTGCTGAAATATAGCCTGACCGCCTTTCTGATTACCTTTCCGATCTTTTACTACTCCTTTTATCTCGTTACGGGCAGCTACGCATTCAAGCCGTTCATTCAATGGATTACTACCTTTTCCCCCGAACACGGCTTCACCTTCAACGCATGGGACAACCTGACGTATACCCTGCGCGGACATTCGCGGCTCTTCGCTGGCGGGCGTTTCGCTTTTTTGCGCGACTTTAAGAGCCCCCTGCTGTTCGCGCTGGCAGGCGTCAGCTTAATTCTCGCAGCCCTTTTCTTTTACAAACTGTTTCGGTACTTCCGTGAGTTGAAAACAGCTTTCAGCACGGCTCTCAAAGACAAAGGCAACTTCAGACGCTTGAGGATTCTCTGCGTCGTCTGGATTAGCTGCTATGTGATTTTTCTTTTCTTCTTCATCCCGCAAAACACTTTCTACCGGCTCTTCTATCTTCCGGCAATTATCGTGCTTGTCGGAACGTTCCTTGCGCCCTACGAAGCCGCACAAAATCATGTGCGTAGATACCGTGCCGCACTCTTCGTGGCTCTATTAATGGTTGTGAATCTGACCTTTTCCGCTTACCCGTATGCTCAGGTGCGGGCTAATCCTCCGCTCGCGCTGGCTTTAGAGATGAATCAGGCATGGCCGCAGGGGACACTTGTTTATCTCACGACCTGGAACAGCGATAATCTGCTGGTCAGATACTTCAATCCCAAGACTGTATGGAGAGAGGCTACTCAAGAGACATTCGAAAGGGAGATACAAAACTCGCAGACGAGCGGCGGATCAATCTGGATGGACACGACGCTGATTGACCTTTATCAATCCACGCCGGAAGGAAGACGCTGGCTGGAGACTCACACCATCAGACGACCCGAAAATGAATTGGTCAACAGCAAGTTCAGGCTTCAGTTCTACGAGGTCAGGCTGGACTCTTTTAATACCGACACGAAAACCCTATCACCGTAGGGGCAGGGCTTGTCCCTGCCCGTTTTGATTGACGGAAAAGACGGGCAGGGACAAGCCCTGCCCCTACAAAGCTACCGCACGCGGATTGCCGCCAATGTCAGCACTCCATTGCTGCCAATGACATCCGTTTCGATAGCCGGATAACCCGTCAATTGTTTTTCCCACTTGGTCGGAACGAAAACGAGCGCAGTGCCGCCTCTCTCTCTTGCCGCATTGGCAGCTTCGTCCGCTCCATCAAACCTGAAAGGCTCGCCATCCGCTTTGTAGCCTAAACGCCCTCCGGCGTAAAACTCCCCCGTGCGATCATCCGTCAGCATGTAAAAAACGGGCGTCGAAGAGTAGCCCCGCACCTCAGCCTGTCGCATCAGTTCGCGCACGGATTCGCGTTGGGAAATCCGCTCAACGCCGCAATTGAGAATGAGCGCAACTGAGATAAACATCGCGCTACAGATTAACTCAAGGCGAAGAGCGCGTCTTTGCTTCCAGAGAATTGCCAGCAGCCCTGCGATGACGAGCGGCGTAGCGATGACGAGCGCACACATAATCGTCATCTCGCTAGTTCTCGCCGCATAGATGATTCCCGCCAGAGCAAAGATGAGAAGAATCGCGCCTGTGAAGCGCACGCCCGCGTTTCCTTCCTCGCCCCGCACAAACCTCGACAGCCGCTCGCCCACCAGCAACATTGCACCGGGCAGCGCGGGCAGAATGTATCCGGGCAGCTTCGAGCCTGAAAAAGAGAAGAAAGCGATGGGCGCGACCAGCCACGCCAGAGCGAAGACGCGCGCCTTGCTTTCCACGTCTGAAGCACGCCATTGCCAGCGCCGCGCGCTCACCAGCCCTTTGATGAAAACGACCGCCCAGGGCAACGTCAGCATCAGGACGATGGGCAGGTAAAAATAGAATCGCTGCGGGTGATGGTACTTGTCCGAGACGAAGCGCGCGAAATGATGCTGGATGAAAAACTCGTCCACAAACGTCCAGCCATGTCGCGCAATCACCGGGGCATACCAACTGGCCGCGACCACGCATGCCAGCGGGATTCCCCAGAGCGCACTCAGGAAAAGACCCTTGCGCGGCCACTCCCGCCGCAGCAGGTAATAAAGCCCTATGACGCCAAACGGAATGACAATTCCCACCAACCCTTTCGCCAGCAAGGAAGCTCCGACCGCCGCATAAAAACCCGCCGTCAGCCACCGCCTTCGCTTCTCGTTGCCTTCAATCTCCGCGACGAAGAAGCACGCGAGCGCCGCCGTCACCGTACACGTCACCAACACATCGAAGCTCGCCGCGCGCGAGAAGACAATCAGCCCGGCGCTTGAGGAGAGCGCAACTCCACCCCACAAGCCAAACCCATCATCAGCAGTTCCCTTTTCCGCCTGGACGGCGCGCTCAATGCGTCTTCCCATCCAGTAGATTAAAAACGCCGTGAGCAAGCCCGAAAGCGCAGGCCCTAAGCGTGCCGCCCACTCCGACACACCGAAGAGGCGATAGCTCGCCATCATCATCCAGTAGAGCAACGCGGGCTTTTCAAACCAAGTGTGACCGCCGAGCGTCGGCGTCACGTAATCTCCGCGCAGGTACATCTCGCGCGCCACCTGCGCGTAGCGCGGCTCATCCGGCCCAACAAGCGGCAGGTGTCCGAGACCGTAAAGGTAAAAGGCAGCAGCGGCGAGAAAGAAGAGCAGCCAGCCACGCTTGGCAAGCGTCGAACGTTGCAAGTATAGTCCCCCGGAACGAGTGGTCAGTGGCCGGTGGTCAGTGGTCAGTTAAATGTCTGACCAACCATCCCGGCATCTGACAGATTGAAGATAAAGGCGTCTTCGATGATACTCAATAAGTTTTTCACTGACCACTGACCACTGGCTACTGACCACTTTTCTTATGACTCTACGCACAGCCGTCATCGGCGTCGGACATCTCGGTCGTCAGCACGCGCGGATTCAAGCCGCCTTAGCCGCCGAAGGCCAAACGCAATTCGTCTCCGTCTGCGACCTCGATGAAACGACAGCGCGCAACATCGCCGCTGAAAGAGAAACCGAATGGACGACCGACTGGCGCACGCTCATTGGGCGCTGCGACGCTGTCAGCCTCGCCGTCCCGACCGAAGCTCACGCAGAGATTGCCTGTCAGCTACTCGAAGCGGGCATCCACGTTCTCGTCGAAAAACCCATCGCGCGCGACCTCGAAGAAGCCGACAGGATGATAGCGGCGGCGTTAAAGGGCGGAGCGCTCCTGCAAGTCGGCCATCTCGAACGCTTCAACCCAGCGCTCGTCGCCCTGCGCCCGCACGTCAAAGGCCCGCTCTACTTTGAGATTCATCGCGTCGGCGAATTCACCGCGCGCTCGCTCGATATTGATGTCGTGCTCGATTTGATGATTCACGATCTGGACATCGTGCAGTGGCTGGTCGGCGAAGAGGTCGAGGTGACGGACGTGCGCGCCGTCGGGATTCCGGTGCTGACGAATCGCGTTGATGCGGCGAACGCGCGTCTTGAATTCGCGTCGGGCGCAGTCGCCAACATCACAGCCTCGCGCATCGGCACGGAGAAAATCAGGAAGATGCGCTTCTTCCAGCCGCACGATTACGTGGCGGTGGACTACGCCACGCGCTACGCCTCCATCAGCAGCCTGATGCCGCCGCAAACGGGGAGCGCGCGTCCCGGCGTCAACACGCGCATCCTTGAGATAGAAGATGCCGAACCGCTTCGCACCGAGATCGAACTTTTTATCAAGGCAGCGCAGACGGGCGCTCCTTCTCCCGTTTCCGGTGAGGACGGACGACGCGCGCTCGCGCTGGCGATTCGCGCGCTCGAACGCATTCAGGAGCACGCAGCTCATCCTAATCTCAGCGTTTTCAGTCAGAGGATGCCTTAGAGAAGAAATAGACAGGATTAACAAGATGGACAGGATGAAAAGAAAAAGACGCAGGCTACCTTGCTCTGTCTTGTCTTCCTAATCTTGAAAATCCTGTTAATCCTGTCTAATTTCTTCTAGATTTTCTTAGTGACTATTAATACCTTTGACCATGCGTGACGCTTCCATTTCATTAATGCTCCTTGAGCGCATCGAGGCGGGCGACTTTCCATCAGCCGTCTATGTCGTCGCCGAGCGCGCAAGCGTGGTGCTGGCCGATGCGTTGGGCGATGCCGTCAAAGATGAAGAGCATCACAAGGCTACTCTCGATACGATTTATGATCTGGCTTCGTTGACGAAGCCGCTCATTACAGGCTTGCTCTGCGCGCTACGCTTAGAGCGCGGCGAGATAAAACTCGACGAAGCAGCGGCGCATTATCTTCCAGAGTTTGAGACAGACGACAAGCGCGACCTCACGATTCGTCAACTCCTGACGCACACTTCCGGGCTTCCGGCGTGGCGTCCGCTCTATCTCACCGGCAGCAGCGATAAAGAGCGCGTCCTGCAAGCAATCGCAGGTGAAGCGCTCGAACAAAAGCCCGGCACACACGTCCGCTATAGCGACCTGGGCTTTATCACGCTCGGCTTCCTGCTCGAAAGATTATCGAACGCGCCATTCGCCGAAATCGCCCGGCGTGAAATCTTCGAGCCACTCAAACTTGAGCGCACGTTCTTCAATCCCGACAAGGCTCTGATTACCGAGATGGCTGCGTCTGAGATGGGCAACGTTTACGAGTGCGAAACGTGTGGCGGGCAGCAGGCAGACAGTTACAGTTGGCGGAAGAATTTGATCTGGGGCGAAGTCCACGACGGCAACGCGCATTTTTTAGGCGGTGCTGCCGGTCATGCCGGACTTTTCTCGTCGGCGCGCGAAACGCTGCGTATCGCGACACAATTCTTCGCCGACTTTACCGAACTGCTCAAGCCGGAAACATGCGCGCTCTTTCGCACCAACCTGACGGAAGGCATGGAAGAACCCCGCTCAGTCGGCTGGCAACTCGCGGCAATGCCTGGCTCGACGGCTAGCACGAGCCTTCCTCCGGACAGTTTCGGGCATCTAGGCTTCACCGGCACAAGCTGCTGGAACGATCCCACGCACGCACGCACCTTCATCCTCCTGACCAACCGCACACACGCGCGCCCGCTCCCCTTCGTCAACATCAACAACGTGCGCCGCCAGTTTCATCAGCTTGCCGTCGCGTCCATGAACACGCGATGACTCCGAACCCTTTGCTGACGCGGCGCGCAAGAATTGCGGACTACCTGAGTCTTGAGCGCAACGTGACGCTGGCTTCCGGGGCGTTTCTGTTGATGGGGCTGGGCGAGGAGCTTTGGAAGAAGTTTCTTCCAAAATATCTGGAAGCGCTCGGCGCGAGCACGACCGTCATCGGCTTCTTCGGCACGACGAGAGATTTCTTCGACGCCATCTACCAGTATCCGGGCGGCTGGCTGGCGGATCATCTTGGGCGGCGGCGAGCATTTCTGGCTTTCGTCGCTATTGCCTCAGTCGGCTACCTCATCTACCTCCTGAGTCCTTCGTGGCCGTTTGTCTTTGTCGGGTTGGCTCTCTCGATAGCCTGGGCAAGCATGGCCAGTCCGGCTCTCTTCGCCCTCATCGGCGATTCGCTGCCGCGCGAGCGACGCGCGATGGGGTTTACTCTTCAATCCATGCTCAAGCGCGTGCCTGCTGCTGCCGCGCCGCTCATCGGTGGAGCGTTAATTGCCGCGAGCGACATCAAAACCGGAGTCCGCGCGGGATTAGCCATTACCCTCGTGCTGGCAGCCATCGCCATGCTGGTCGTGCGCCGCATCAACTTACCCATCATCACAGGCGCAAAGATCAACATGCGGGGTGTCTGGCGTTCGTTTCACTTCGCGCTCAAGCGGCTGCTCATCTCGGATGTCATCATCAGGATGTGCGAAGGTATGGCGGACATCCTGATTATTCTCTACGTGACGAACGTGCTGGGCATCTCGTTAGCGCATTATGGGATACTGGTCGCCATCCAGCTCGTCACTTCCATTCTCGTCTACATTCCGGCTGCCAGAATCGCAGACCGCATCGGGCGCAAGCCTTTCGTCATCATTACCTTCATCTGCTTCGCGCTTTTTCCCGTCGCGGTCGTGCTCTCAAACGGCTTCGCCTCGCTCGTCATCGCTTTCATCATCGGCGGCCTGCGCGAGATCGGCGAGCCATCGCGCAAAGCCATGATCGTGGACTTCGCCGAGCCGCATCTGCGCGCCCGCTCTGTCGGGCTGTACTATCTTGTCCGCAGCCTGTCAATCACGCCCGCAGCGGCCATCGGCGGACTGCTCTGGAAGATTGCGCCGCAAGTGCCCTTCATTACGGCGGGCATCATCGGCCTCATCGGCACAATCGTCTTCGCCGCAACGGTTGAAGAGCGATATGCGAGCTAAATCTAACGACGGAAGAAATGGACAGGATTAACAGGATTTTCAAGATTAAGAAAAGCAGACGAGGCAATGCGGCTTGAGTCGTCTTCTCTTCTTCTCTTCTCCTGTTAATCCTGTTAATCCTGTCTATTTCTTCTTTTTTCGTTTTACGAGAAGGCAGCACAAATGTAGTATCATGCAAGTGCGTCCGCAACGCTCTCCCCGAATGATCGTCACAGTCGGAAGTTAGAAGTTGATGTGCCGTCCCCTCTTATTAAAAACAATCGCCCTGCTCATCGCGTACGCTCTTGTGGCTTCGTCTCTGGCCTTCGCGCAGGATGCGTCGCAGACTCGCCCGCGCCGTACACAAGCCCCGCCGCCGCCCGCCACATCATCTGCGCCAATCGTTAACGAAACAACACGGCTGACAAGCGAGCCTCTCATACGCATCGGGCTGGCGACTGATGCGCGCTCCGTGACCATCTCGTCGAGCGGCAGATTGCTGAACGCGACCGAGCCGAATCAGCCGCCGACGCCGCTCGCGGTGGCGCGCGTGCGTCTCGAAGCGCGACTGCTCGCGCCGCAGCCTGAGACGTTCGAGGCGAACAACTTCAGAGTCGAGATTGCCGAGCAGGCGACCCGCGCGGACGCCGAGCGCACCGCACGCGAGATACGCGAACAGACCGGCGAAGCGGCGGAAGTCAGCCTTGATGCGACGACCAACACCTGGCGCACATTCGTCGGCGCGAATCTCCCGGCAACGAGAGCCGGTGAACTCCGAGAGCAACTCGAAGACGCGGGCTTTGCGAATGTCAGAATCGTTGACGCACGCAGTAGTAATAGTTCACAAGCAAGCGCACGCCCTGGAAGCTCGAACACCGTTCGACCAATCACGCGCCTGAGCGCGCCGACGCGCGAAGTCGTCGCCTATGCTTCCGGTTCATCCAAACTTTTCAGCACCTCTGCTCCCGTCACTTTCGCCTCCGAAGCTGAAGCGAGCGCTCCCGTTCGTTTCAACGACAAACCTTATCGCGGGCGGCTGGAAGTCTTCGCCAACCCGCGCGGTGCGATCACGGTCGTCAACGTGCTCAGCCTCGAAGACTACGTGCGCGGGGTCGTCCCGAACGAATTGTCACCCGGCGGCTATCCCGCGATTGAAGCTCTGAAAGCTCAGGCGGTCGCGGCTCGCACCTACGCCGTCAGGAATCGAAACCAGTTTGCCCCGCAGGGCTTCGACCTTCTGCCGACCACACGCTCGCAGGTTTACGGCGGCCTCTCGACCGAACATCCGCTCTCGACTCGTGCCGTCGAAGAGACGCGCGGGATTGTCGCCAGCTACAGGGGAGAGCCGATTAACGCGCTCTACACTTCCACCTGCGGCGGTCGAACCGAAGATGTCGAAAATATTTTCAACGAGGCGATGCCCTACCTGCGCGGGCGCGAATGCTCTCTTGAAGGCCACGCACACTTCGCCACCTTCACCGTCAAATCTTCGCGCGACCTGCCCGACATACGCGAAGAATCAAACGCCGCGCTCGCACGCGACGCAGCCCTGCTCGACATTCACGGTTTCGATCTCGGCACAAGACGCCTGACGGACAACTGGCTCGCTTCGCCCGTCTCTCAAGCAGAGGCGCGCAACTGGCTCGGCGTGGTCGCGCGACTCGCGCGCCAATCCGTTCCCGCAACCGGCGACGATGTGACGCGCCCGCCCGCCTTCAGCACTGCATTATCCTCCGCCCTCTTCGGCGAAGCGCGCGCGGACACTTTGCTCGACAACGCGGACGTAGAATACCTGCTCTCCTTTCGAGATGCTGTTGACATCCCCGAACGCAACCGCGCAGATGTCGCCTGGCTCGTCCGCGATGGCTTCCTATCGCTTTTCCCGGATGCGAGTTTGCGCCCGCGCGAAGTCATGTCACGCGCACGCGTCATCCACACCATCGCTCGCGCCCTGGAAGCACGCGGCTCCTTCGGCCTGCAAAAAGGGACGACGCGCCCCACGACCGGCGGCGCGATGATCCTGCGCTCGACGAAGAACCGCGACCAGCCCATCAGCGTTGACTCCGATGCTTATCTCTTTCGCGCCTTCGGCGACAACGCTTACCAGATGCGCGCCCTGTCTCTGGTCGGCGGCGAGCCTGTCGCCTTTCATCTGAATCAGCGTGGCGAAGTTGACTTTCTCGAAGTTCGCCCGGCACCAAACGGCGCGGCAGCCGACCGCTCATCGCCCTACGCCAACTGGACGGCTTTGATGTCAGTCTCCGAAGCCCAGTCGCGCCTCGCCCGCTGGTCTCGCGGTATCGGCACACTCACGGACTTACGCATAGGCGCGCGCGGCTCGTCGCGACGTGCGACCGACCTGGCAATCATCGGCACAAACAGCACGGCGCATCTGCGCGGCGGGCGCATCCGCTCGGCTCTCGGCCTGCGCGAGCAGCTTTTCGTCATTGATCGAAGGTACGATGAACAGGGGCGCCTCGTCGGCTTCACCTTCACCGGGCGCGGCTGGGGACACGGCGTCGGCATGTGTCAGGTCGGAGCCTTCGGCCTCGCCCGTCAGGGTCTCACTTACGACAAGATTTTGAAGGCGTATTACACAGGGATTGATCTGACGAGACTATATAAGAAATGAGATGAAACGGTACAATTGAAGCCTCACCGGCATGATTAACAGATCAACGCTTCGGCAGCGTTTTAGCAATCGCTCTCTGCCCCGCCAGGGGCAAGTAGAATTCAGTCGCCCTACGGGACTCAATAATTATTCTCTGACTTTTACCCAGCAATAAATTGCTGGGCTATTATCAATTGTCCCTGACGGGACAAACGCAAGCGACAAAACGAAGAGGGTTTCGGACATGCAGGGTAGTCGCAAACAAACACCTGTTACGCTTTATGTTGTACCCGGTTGCCCTCTCTGCTCGAATGCGCGGGCGTGGCTTGAGCGACATGGCGTTGAATACACGGAACGCGATGTGGCAAATGATTTCGGGGCGCTCAGGGCGATGCATAGATTGACCAGACAGCGGCTCGTGCCGGTGTTTGAAGCAAGCGGGCGTGCGCTGGTTCGCCCGACGGAAAATGAATTAGCGGAGTTTCTATTGTGAAGGCTCGAATGCGTTTCTCTCGCGCGCAAACTCTGGGTGCGCTCGCGCTGCTTGGCCTCATCTGGCTGGTGATTATCTTTCGTCTCTTCCTGTCCCGCTCGTGAGTCTTTCCAACGAACCATCAAGACCTGTCATTGCCATCGTCGGGCCGACGGCTTCCGGCAAAAGCGAGCTTGGCATCGAGGTGGCTCTGCGCTTCGGGGGCGAGATAATCAACTGCGATTCCGTGCAGGTCTATCGTGGGATAGAGATTGCGACGGCCAAAGTTCCCTTGAGCGAGAGGCGCGGCATCCCGCATCACCTGATTGATTTCGTGCCCCCGGAGATTAATTACACGGCTGGCGAGTGGGCGCGCGAGGCTGTCGAGAAAATTGAAGAGATTGAAGCGCGCGGACACGATGGCAATGCTCGTCGGCGGCACAGGATTTTACCTGCGGGCGCTGCGCCACCCCTTCTTTCTCAGCCCGAAGACGGATGAAGGGTTGCGTCGTCGCCTGACAGAAATCAGGGAGAGGCGCGGCGCGGAGTATCTACACAAAATGCTGCGGCGACTTGACCCGCAGTCCGCCCTTAAACTCTTCGAGCGCGATTGGCCGCGCGTGCAGCGTGCGCTTGAAGTCCGTCTCCAAACCGGCGAACGGATGTCCGAGCAAATGCCCGCACGCGCAAAGCCCCCGGAGTGCGCCGCGCGGATTCACGTCTTCGTGCTTCGTCCCCCACGCGCAGAGCTTTACAGGCGAATTAACGAGCGCACGGAAGCTCATTTTGCCGCCGGACTGGTTGATGAAGTCTGTCCTGCTGAACAAAGGCGTGCCCGCCGACTCGAACGCGCTCGGCGCGCATGGCTATCGCCGCGTGGTCGAATATCTCGATTGGATACGCGATCTCAAAGCGCCATCGAACAAACCAAACTCGACGTGCGCCATTACAGCAAGCGGCAATTGACGTGGTTTCGCCGCGAGCCGGAGGTCGAGTGGGTTGAGGGCTTCGGCCAGGAAAGGAGCGTTCAGGAGCACGTTTTGAGTCGCATCAAACTCTTAATCGAGGGGCAGCGCTAAGGAAAATCTTCCCCGTTGAACTCTTCTGCCTTGTCACTCGTATAAGCGTGGTGTAATCTGGATTCACATCACCCCTTTTATTACTTTCGCTTAACCGGAGATAGTGGTGGACTCAAAGGCTACTCCCCAGAATATTCAGGACGCTTTTCTCAATACAGCGCGCCGTGAGCGGAGCACGGTGACAATCTATTTGCTGCACGGCGCGAAATTGACCGGGCGCATCAGAAGCTTTGACAAGTTTTCGGTGCTGCTGGAGACGAATTCGCAGGAGCAGTTGATCTTCAAACACGCCATCTCGACCATCTCGCACACGCGGCGCGCGACCGGCGATCTACAGCGCCCGCCACAGGCCGCGAGCGGCACGCAAAGCGAAGCGGCCTCCGACAATGCGGAATCTTCCGGGTCCTGACGCTCTTCAATTCCCACGATCTAACAGGAAATAAAGAATCCATTGGGCGGCGCTTTTATCACTTTCGAAGGCATTGACGGGTGCGGGAAATCTACGCAGCTACGCCTTCTCGCCAGCGAATTGCGCATGCGCGGGCACGAGGTCGTCTCGACGCGCGAGCCTGGCGGCACGCCTCTCGGCCAGGGCATTCGCAACGTTCTGCTCGACCCGCAGATGGAAGTTGACCCGCTCGCGGAACTGCTGCTTTTCGCCGCCGACCGCGCGCAACACGTCCGCACCCTGCTTCGCCCGGCAACCGAATCCGGCAGCATCGTGCTCTCTGATCGTTACGCTGACGCGACCGCCGCCTATCAGGGCGCAGGCCGCAACTTCACGACCGAAATGATCGCAGAAGTCATCTCGCTTGCGACGGGCGGTCTCAAGCCGGACTTGACGCTCATCTTCGATCTGCCGGTCGCGGAATGCCTCGCGCGCACGAGTCGGCGCACGGAGACAGACAATCAAACAGACCGGCTCGACGCCGAAGACGCAGCCTTTCATACACGCGTCCGCGACGCCTACTTAAACTCGCCGCGGATGAGCCTGAACGCGTCCGCGTCATCAGCGCCAGCGGCTCAATCAACGAAACCCACGACCGTGTGATGGAAGTCGTGATACCTTTTCTGGAATCCAGGAATCAGAAGTCAGGAGTCTGAAGTCAAAAGACAAGAAATGCTTTTGACCATTTGACTTCTGACTCTCGACTCCTGACTCCTGACTCTTATGTTCGACCATCTCACAGGCAATCAGCGTGTCAAAGATATTTTGCGGCGGATGCTCAAAGATGGGCGCGTGCCGGGGTCGCTGTTGTTCGCGGGCGATGATGGCGTCGGCAAGAAACTGTTCGCGCTTGAGTTGGCGAAGGCTTTGAACTGCCGTCGCCGAAGGGAGTGGAAGCGTGCGATCGCTGCTCGTCATGCGTTCGCATTTCGACAATCGAAGTTTCCTGAATATTCCGACGATGAGGAAAACAGAGAGAAGCTCGTCCGGAGCGATCACCCGGATGTTGCTCTGGCGCGTCCCTACAATCGGGTTCTGAGAATCCCCTTGATGCGCGAAATCGAGCAGGAGGCGAATTTTCGCCCCTTTGAAGGAAAGGCGCGCATCTTCATTATCGAAGAAGCGCACAGGCTCAACGAGGCTTCTTCAAACGCTTTTTTGAAAACTCTCGAAGAGCCGCCCGCGACTTCACATCTCATTCTGATAACCTCGCGCCCCGCGCAGCTTTTGCCGACGATTCGCTCGCGCTGCCAGATAATTCGTTTCTCGCCGCTCGCGCCCTCGGAGATCGAAGCGCATCTACTCAAGGGCAAGCAGGTTTCTCCGGCAGATGCGCGGCTGCTCGCAACGGTCGCGCGCGGCAGCATCGGGCGCGCTCTCGTGACCAACCTTGAAAGCTATCGCAATCAACGCGAAGCGATGCTGGATGTGGTGAGCGCGCTCGCGCTCAACCATGATCGGGCGCGTTTGCTGCGAGCATCCGAAGAGATGAACGATGCGAAGCGCAAGGATGAATACGAGCCGCGTCTTGATCTGCTGGCAACGCTCATCCACGACGTGTGGGTTCTCTCGCTCGGCGCGCCCGCTGAACAGGTAGTCAATCAGGACCTGCGCGCTCAACTCGCAAAAATAGTTTCAGGTCTTGATAGCCGCCGCCCTGCGCGCTGGCTCTCGCAAATTGAGCAACATCGTCGCGGGCTGGACGTAAATATCAATCGCAAGATTGCGACCGACGCTCTGTTTCTCACGATGGCCGAAGTCTAAAATACCTCTCTTCCCTCGAATATGAATCAAAGCTCTCAAGATACTTCGCGCATGGTTGATGTCAGTCACGCGGTAGAGCATGGGATGATTACTTATAAGGGTTTGCCCGCGCCCGTTATCTGCGACTATCTGAGCCGTGAAGAATCGCGCCAGCACTATTCGGAAGGGACGGAATTTCAGATCGGGAAGATCGAGATGGTGGCGAACACCGGGACATATCTAGATTCGCCGTTTCATAGATATGCCGATGGAGCAGATTTGTCGCAACTATCGTTGTCTGCGGTCGCCAACCTCGATGGCATCGTCATTCGAGCGGGTGATTCAGGCAGACAAGCGATAGATGCTTCCGTGTTTCAGAACGTTGATGTCAGAGATAAGGCGGTGCTGGTTCAGACGGGCTGGGATGCTTACTGGGGAACCGAGCAGTATTTCGTCGGTCATCCTTTTTTAACGCAGGATGCGGCACAGTTTCTCGCAAGCAATGGGGCGAAACTCGTCGGGATTGATTCGCTGAACATTGACGATATTCGGGACACTACCCGCCCCGTCCACTCAATTCTCTTAAAGGCGGGCATCCCCATTGTCGAGCATCTCTGCAATCTCAGCGCGCTGCCGGAGACGGGCTTCAAGTTTTTCGCTGTGCCCGTCAAAGTTAAAGGCATGGGCACGTTTCCCTTGAGAGCTTTCGGAATAACCAGCGGCTAAGAGGTTAATTATTGACAATCAAGTTCAACCGGAATAGTGTACTCGCGCTTTACCCGTTTTGCTTCTTCGGCTGACGAACGTCTGACGCACGTTCAGCCCCTCTCGACCCACTAACGCTTAGATCTTAAGGAGACAAAAACGCATGGTAGCAACTAAGAAGAAGGGTTCAACCAAAAAGGCTTCGACCAAGAAAGCTTCAACGAAGAAGGCTTCCAAGAAAAGCGGCGGCACTAGTAAAACTTTTCCCCCATCAAGAAATTCTGCTCAAACTGGAAGGCGTGGCAGGATAGTATGCCGCCGGGGCCGTCAACCATTAACGTCGTTGGCTCATGCGTCTTCCCGACGCCCGGTTACAAAGTTAAGCTCACGAAGGCAGTGCCGCAGGGAATCAACCCGGCCATCCTCCTGCTCAAACTGACGATTACCAAGCCGACCGGCAAAGTTCCCCAGGTACTTCAGAAGGTAGAAGTCCGTTTCAAGGCGAAAGCACTCAGAAAATACACGCACGTGACCATCCTGCCCGACAATGTGACTGTCAAGGTGCAGCAAGTCATGTAATCAGGAAGGTGTTAACGAGCCACGTCGCGTCACACGAAATAACACAGAAAACTGCTTCGTCTCTTACTTCGGGTCTCTTCGTGTAACTTCGTGGTTCGTTTCGCCCTCAACTTTTACTGCAACTCAATATAATAACGATCATGGGGAAAACGATTCTGGTGGTGGATGATGATCCGGACTTGCACGATCTGGTCAGTTTCGCGCTCAAGCGTGAAGGCTATGAGGTGCGCAAGGCTCTGGATGCCTTCGAGGGCTGGAGATAATCGAGAAAGAGAAGATTGATCTGATGCTGCTCGACGTGATGCTGCCGAAGATGGACGGTCTGGAAATGCTCTCGCGCCTGCGAGACTCGAATAATGATATGCGCGTGATCGTGATGACGGCTCTCTCTGCGCCGGACACCGCCGTCAGCGCCCTGCGCGATCATGCGTCCGACTTTCTTATCAAGCCGTTTGATTTGCCCGAATTGCTCTCAGCCGTCAAGGCTGTCTTCGACCTCGCTCCGCGCGACATCCAGATAGAGGTTCTCTCCGCGCGCCCTGAATGGATAGAGCTGCGTGTGCCCTGTGACCTCGCGGCGATTGACCCGCTCGAACGATTGATGACGCAACTGAAAACCGATTTACCACAGGTCACGCGCGAGACCGTCACCTACGCTTTCCGCGAGATGCTCCGCAACGCCATCGAGCACGGCGGCAAGTCTGACCCTACACGGTTTGTCGAAGTCGGCTATTTACGCTCGCCCCGCATCATTCTCTATCGCATCAAAGACCCCGGCGAAGGCTTCACCATCGAATCGCTGTACCGTGACGAAGGAGCGATAGCGGCTTTTCTCAACCCTGAAAGCGACCCCTTGCAGCACGCGCGCGTGCGCGAGGAACAGGGCATGCGTCCCGGCGGCTTCGGCATTCTCATTGCCCGCGACCTCGTTGACGAGATGATCTACAACGAGAAGCACAACGAAGTAATCCTGATTAAATATCTCGCTGGCGCGGACTGCCGCCTGCCGACTCAAGCGGCTGAACCTTTCAGCGCACGTAGCGCAGGTGTTGTCCGTCGTATTCTTGTCCGTGACATTAAACTTCGCTTTCGGCGAATCAAGCTCAATGGTCGCGTTGCCTTTGTTTTCGCATGAATCGAGCCTGCCCATCACCCTGCGGTCAAGCCGGTTGTCCGTCAATGTCAGGATGCAGCCTTTCTTTGCCAGCGTGCCTTTGCCATCTATGGTCGCACCATTGGGCTGCGTGAAGATGTAATCCCCGGCGGCAGAGTTAAAAAGAAAAGTTCCTCCGTTTTTATCATCCTGCAAACAGGTCTCCAAAGGCTTAACGACGATTGTCGCCGTCACGGAAAAACCTCCGGACTGTTGACCCGTCAGCGTTCGCGTCATCGTGAAAATCCCAGCCGGTGTCACGCCCGATGCTGGGATTGGGATGAATTGACTGTTGCCGCCATCCATCTGGACGACGCCCTGCGTGATAAGCAGCAGCGGAATGGTTTGTTTGATTCCTTCGAGTCCGACCACCATGACGGTCACGGTCGTGCGCTCGCCCTTGAGTAGATTCGTCTTCGGCGCGCTCAAGCTCACACCGACGCTTCGATACGTGCCTTTCGTCTCGGCGCTGCCTTCCTTGAGGTTTATCTCAACCTGTCCGGTGACGTTAGTGGGGCTTCTGAAAACTCCCTTGCGCGGAGACTCTGCGAGCAATCTGAATCCGCCTTCGGCGCTCTCCGCATTCTGGGTCGCGCTTTTCCAATTAAGCGTGGTGTTGGAAAAATCTCCGTCGAAAGGCCCTGGAATCTCAACAGCGCGTCCCTGCTGTCCGATGGCCGGAAGCTGAAATTTGTTCGTCTGGGAAGTTTGAGAAGTAGGAGGTTTTATCATCGGCGTAATCAAGGAAACTGGCGTTTTCGCTAATTCCCTGCCGGACGCGACTTCTATGATCCTGATAAGTTTTATTGGAGCATTAGGGACAACCCACTTAAAAGCCCCCTTCGACGCGTCAACTTTCTGATCGCCTATCTCCACCACCAATCCTTCCAGAGTGTCCTGATTCTTAGCTCGCTCTTCTTCGGTGTTGCCCTTCGGCTCGGCGACGACCGTCCCTGAAATCGTATCGCCTGCCGCCATGTCATCCGGCAGGTAGACCTTCACATCGCCGTAGAGGAGCGTCTCGGCGGTCAGTTCAAAAGCGCCGCCGATATTTTTGGTATTGACTTTCAGGCTGACAGGCTGCGGCGCATTCTGCTGCTGCGCCTGCGCTTTTGCCTGGAAGCAGATTTGAAGCGGGCTGGCGAAAAGGAGAAGTAGAATCGAGCTCACGCTGGCTACCACGTTTCGGGATTTCGTTCTCACGTCAATCACCTCTTTCTCATCTCTCTTCGGAAAACTATCCGCGAGCTTTGCGCGCAACCGGGAAGAGCATCGTGTCTGACTTTACGCGGCGAGGAGTTGACATCGAGCGAGGCTTTGACGCGAGGGAAAGAAATTCGACGAATGATCGCTGGCAGGAGGGATTGGAAGCCTAAAGTCCCGTTTCCCTTCTGGCGGTGCGGAGTTAATATCACCGCGCAGTTGCAGAGTCAACCTGTGATTGCGAGTGAATATAGGCTTCAACTACACATTTAGCCCGTATTCAAGTTTATTAAGCTCAAGAAGTCCCGTCAGGGACGATTGATAATAGCCCAGCGATTTATCGCTGGGGATAAAACCAGAGAACAAATATTGAGTCCCGTAGGGACGGCTGAAGAGAAGAGCCTCTTGATTCAGCCGTCCCTACGGGACTCAATCATTTTTACCAATCTGTTTCCCAGCAATAAATTGCTGGGCTATTATCACGCGCCCCTAACGGGGCTTAAAAACTTACACGCGGAATTATTTACTTAATCGCCACGAGTTCGGTTTCGGCCTTCTCTTTATAGTTGCCCTCTTCGAGCAGCTTCTCCGTCTCTTTAACAAATGCTTCGACGATGTCCTCGCCCGCGACTTTCCGCATCGGCACGCCGTTCTTGTAGATCATGCCGACGTTGCGACCGAACGTGACGCCGAGGTCTGAGTCGTGCGCTTCGCCGGGGCCGTTGACGGCGCAGCCCATGATTGAAAGATGCAGCGGCTCTTCGACGTGCGCGAGCCTGCGTTCAATCTCGGTGACGATCTCGACGAAGTTATCAACGTCGAGCCGCCCGCACGTCGGGCAGGCGACAACCGTCACCCCGCGCTTTCTGAGTTCGAGCGATTTGAGAATCTCCCACGCGACTCGCACCTCTTCCTGCGGCTCTGCGGCCAGAGACACGCGGATCGTGTCGCCGATGCCTTCGTAAAGCAGAATGCCAAGTCCCATCGCCGATTTAATCGTTCCACCAAACGCCGTGCCCGCCTCCGTCACACCCAGGTGCAAAGGATAATCAACCTGCTCGGCAAGCAGGCGGTAAGCGCCGACGGTGCGATGCACGTCCGAGGCTTTTAAGGAAACGATGATGTCGTTGAAGCTGAGGTCTTCCAGGATTTGTATGTGGCGCAGGGCGGATTCAACCATCGCTTCGGGGGTCGCCGTGCCATATTTTTTCAAGAGGTCTTTTTCGAGCGAGCCGCCGTTGACGCCAATGCGAATCGGAACATTTTGAGCTTGGGCGGCGCGCACCACCTCACGCACGCGCTCGTGCGCGCCGATGTTGCCCGGATTCAGCCGCAGCTTATCAACGCCTGCGTCGAGCGCCATCAAGGCCAGCTTGTAATGAAAGTGAATATCTGCGACGAGCGGCACATCAGGCACGCGCTTCCTGATCTCTTTGAGCGCAATTGCCGCATCTTTGTCCGGCACGGCCACACGCACGACTTCGCAGCCCGCGCGCATCATCTCTTCAATCTGCGCGACCGTAGCATTAACGTCAACCGTATCGGTCTTCGTCATTGACTGAACGACGACCGGAGCGCCGCCGCCGATCTGTATGTCTTTAACTTTTACTGCTCTGGTTTTCCGCATTCAACTGCCTTTAGTTTCGAGTTTCGAGTTACGGGTTACGAGTCTGCTTAATCCGCAACTCGAAACTCGTAACCCGTAACTTATTTCTGTTGCGTCGCCGCCGGAGGCTTCGTCTCTTCCTGGCTGCGCGAGACTTTTTTGAGCAAATCGTTGGTGATGACGAATCCCATCAAGAGAAGCAGCATGACGAAGCCGACCTGCTGGATTCGCTCGCGCACGCGCATGGACAATTTCCACCCGCCCAGAGCCATGACAGCCTCGACGAGCAGCAGGAAGATTGCGCCACCGTCAAGCACAGGGATTGGCAGCAAATTGAAAACGCCCAGACTCAAGCTCAGGAATCCCAGCATGGCGAAGAGTCCATCCCAGCCCGCTTCGTTAACGGCGTTCGAGGCTGCTTCATAAATCCCAAGCGGCCCCGAAACAGTATTGCGCGCGGAGCGTTCTCCGCTAAAGAGTTGCCCCAGAGCCTTGCCCGTAAGACGCAGGATTTCAAGATTGAAATCCAATGCGTAACGAGCGGTCGCAAGTGTACCGACGTGTTCGCGCGGCAACTCTTCATCCGGCGAGAGACCCAGTCTTCCGCCCGCCATGCGTCCCGTCGCGGTCACTTCTTTGCGCTGCCCTCCGCGCTCAATCACGAACTGAATTGGCTCTGTCGGATGCGCCTTGATGTAATTTACTATCTGCTGGCTGCTGCTCACGGCCTCGCCGCCGATACTGATGAGGTGATCACCCCGCTGCAAGCCTGATTTTGCGGCGGGCGAATCCTGCGTCACGCCAGCAACGATGATTGGCAGATCACCGTAATCCGGATCGAAGCCCATGTCGCCCATAATCTCTCCGCTTTCCACCCTTTTCGCGGGCGTCAGCGTGAGATTGACGCGCTGCCCTTCGCGCTCCACGACTACAGGCAGCGGTCTTTCCGGCGACAGCAGAACGTCGCCCCTGATGCGATCCCATTTCGGATGCTCATAGCCGTTGAAGACGACGATGCGATCACCGACACGCAGCCCTGCCGCCTCAGCCGCGCCGCCCTGTCTGATCTCTTTGACAACCGGAGCCGGAGGAACAGGCACGCCATACATCAACCCGCCGATGAAAGGAATGGCCAGCGCCGTTAGAATATTCATCACCGGCCCAGCCACCGCGACCAGAAACTTCTGCCAGCGCGGGCGCAAATTAAACTGCTCTTTTTCGGGAATGTCTGACGCGCCCTCGCCTTCGATGGGGGCGTTCGATTCATCGCCGCCGAGTTTGACGTAGCCGCCGAGCGGAACTGCCGACAGCCGATAATCGGTTGTGCCCCATTTTCGTCCCCAGATGCGCGGGCCGAAGCCTACGGAGAACGTCTCGACGCGAATCTTCAGCATCTTAGCGACGATAAAATGGCCAAACTCGTGGATGACGACCGCCGCGCCCAGGATGAAAATGAAGGCAAGGATACTTTTTACATCAATATAACCCTTGTACCAGAAAATGACTGCCAGCGCGACGAGCGCCGGAACGACGATGCGCGATAATGGTAGCTTCGGTTTGGCCGTCTTGTTATCGTCCGTCATAAATAAAAGCCTCTCAAATTAACTGCGATACATAACCCCGAGCTTAGAGCCATGATTCTCGTGCGCGGTTGTCTTCAAGTTTACAAGGCAAAGGCGAACAAGGCAAAAGGGAACAAGTAAAAAGTAAAAAGGCAAAAGGCAATAGCCCCGTCAGGGGCGGCAGACTGTAGCCCCGGGCGCTAGCCCGGGGTCACAGCACAAACATCATTATCGAGCCCCGAAGGGGCGACAGAAGTCCAATATGCGTTACAACGTATCTTGAATTTCTGTCGCCCCTCCGGGGCTGGTGGAGGCCATTCTTTTGATGCCGAACTAAGGTTAATCAAATATGGTTCTCCGCCACAATTTTGCATTTTTCATTTTTCATTTTGCATTTCTATCCTGCTGCCACATTCGTCGTCCGCGCGAGGCGTTCGATTACTGCCGCCGCCGCCAGCCGCGCAGCGCCGTCAGTCTCAAGCACGACTTCCAGATTTTCAACGGGTTCCGTCTTGTGCCCGTCCATCACTTCTTCGATGACGCGCGGAATATCCGTCAGGGAAATCCGCTCGTTTAGAAAAGCATGGACGGCCTCTTCGTTCGCGGCATTCATCGCGGCGGCAAGCGTCCCGCCCTCGCGCAATGCGCGGTAAGCAAGCGCGATGCAGGGGAAACGCTCCATGTCGGGCGCTTCAAAATGGAGCGTCGAGAGCTGTGTTAAATCGAGCGGCGGCAGTCCGCAAGGATAACGCGCCGGATAGGTCAGCGCGTACTGAATCGCGTGGCGCATGTCCGTGACGCCCATCTGCGCGATAACAGAGCCGTCAACCAGCTCGATCATCGAATGAACAACCGACTCAGGATGAACGAGGATGTCTATCTCGTCCGCCCCGAAGCCGAAGAGCCAGCGGGCTTCGATAACTTCAAATCCCTTGTTCATCAGCGTCGCCGAATCAATCGTGATCTTCGCGCCCATCTGCCACGTCGGATGACGCATCGCCTCGCTGACGGTCGCCGTCTCCATCTCGCCTGCGCTCTTCGTGCGAAACGGCCCGCCCGATGCCGTCAGCACCAGACGGCGCACATCCTCGCGCTTCTCGCCCTTCAAACACTGGTGCAGCGCGTTGTGCTCGGAATCAACCGGCAGAATCTCTGCGCCTGACCTGGCAGCAACGCGCGTCATCAACTCACCCGCCATCACGAGCGTCTCTTTGTTGGCGAGCGCCACACGCTTCCCCGCTTCGAGCGCACGCAAGGTCGGGACGAACCCAACTGCGCCGACAGTTGCGCTGACGATTATCTCGGCCTCGGCGTGCGTGGCGATTTCAACCAACCCCTCTTCACCGACGACGATGCGCGGCAAATCCACATCACGCTCGAACAATTTGGTGCGAAGCTGCCGCGCGTACTCTTCCGTCTCAACAGAGACAAGCTCAGGAAGATGCCGCGCCACCTGCTCGGCCAACAATCCTACGTTGCGCCCTGCGCCCAGCGCGACGACGCGAAACTCTCCTTCGCCAAAAGACTCAACCACGCGCAAAGTGTTGCGCCCGATTGAGCCGGTCGAGCCGAGTATGGCGATACCTTTCATAATCAGTGGTCGGTGGTCAGTGGTCAGTTAAGAACCGGTGGCGCTCGGCGGTGCTGGAATTAGACTCCGAGACAATAAAAGTTTTTCTTTTAACTGACCACTTATCCAAAATACAGTCGTCCAAAATAGTAGAGGACGGGTGCGTTGAAGAGCAAGCTATCGAGGCGGTCGAGCAGGCCGCCGTGTCCGGGGAGAATCTGCGCCGCATCTTTCGCGCCCGCACCACGTTTTAGTGCGCTTTCCGTTAAATCTCCGAGCACGCCCAGAATATTCATCAGCGCCGCGAGCGGAAGCGCCAGCTTTAATGGCAATTCGGGGAAGAACCAGTAGTGCGCGATTCCTCCCATCAACAAACTCGCTAGCATGCCTCCGACTGCGCCCTCCCACGTCTTCCCCGGACTTATCTTAGGCGCGAGCTTGTGCCGACCAAAGGCGCGGCCAGTGTAATAAGCTCCCGTGTCAGACCCCATGATGACGAGGAAGAAAAAACCCAGCATGTGCGCCGCGCGCTGTTGCGTAAAACCCATTCGCACGGCGATGAGATGACCGCCGAGAAAGGCGACGTACATCACGCCCAGCACGGTCGCCCCCACCGACGCAATCATATTGTCGAAGGGAGCGCCGCGCAGCATCGCCGCCGCCAGAGCAGCAATCGTCAACGCGGGCAGGATGAGTAATAACAAGAAAGGTGCTTCCGACGGCCTGTCGAAATAGAAGATTGTAAACAGCGCCGCCGCACCCGCAAACCCGACGACCACATCCGGCTTAATCCCACGCCGCTTCGCCAGCAGCCAGAACTCGTATAGCCCCAGCACCATCGCCGAGAGCGCCAGCGCCACAAACAAAGGCGCGAGCCATGAAATCAAGATTGAAGCGATGAGAACCGGAAGGACGATGAGCGCGGTGATGATTCGAGACATTCGAGTGATAGGTGATAGGTGATAGGTGGTAGGTGATAAGAAAAAGCGTTTCTCTTATCACCTATCACCCATCACCTATCACTCCTTATTCATTTCGCATTTGCTACCAGCTTGAGGCCGCCAAAGCGACGGTCGCGCCGCTGGAAATCAAGGATGGCTTCAAGGAGTTGTGTGCGGCGAAAATCCGGCCAGAGAGTTTCGGTCACATAAATCTCGCTGTAGGCTGTTTGCCAGAGCAGGAAGTTTGAGAGACGCATCTCGCCGCTGGTGCGAACTAATAGATCAAGCTCCGGCAAGCCGCGTGTATAAAGCTCACGCTCAATGCTCTCCTCCGTCAACTCGTCTGCGCTTTTCCCTTCGGCCAGGAGGCGCTGCATGGCGGCGCGCACGGCGTCAACAATCTCTGCCCGCCCGCCGTAATTCAAAGCGACGCTCAAGACCATGCCGGTATTACCGGATGTTCGCTCGGTCGCTCTATCAATTTCGCGTCGCACGTTTACCGCGAGCGAGTCGGTACGCCCGATGGCCTGAAAGCGTATGTTCTGCCGGTCAATCTCGTCTATTTCGAGGCGAATGTAACGCCTCAGCATACGCATCAAAGCGTCAACTTCAAGACGCGGGCGCTTCCAATTCTCTGTCGAGAAAGCGTAGAGCGTGAGCGCCTGAAGGCCAAGGCGCGCGCCTGTATCAACTGTGGCGCGAACGGCTTCAACGCCCGCTCGATGGCCTGCGATGCGAGGCTGCCCGCGAAGCGCCGCCCAGCGCCCGTTGCCGTCCATGATGACAGCCACATGACGCGGCAGACGATCCCAGACGATGCTCGCCAGCAACGTCTCGTCGCGCGTTCCCTTCTTTATAACTGTTGCGAAATCCGCGAGCATCGCAATTCTTCCACGTCTCTGATTTACTTTAACGTCAGCCGCTGAATCTTAATCTCCGCATACGCTGCAACGCAAACGGAAAAGCAGTGATGGGTGATGGGTGATAGGTGATAGGTGATAAGTGATGGGTGATAGGAACGAGCGTTTCTCTCATTACCTACCATTTAGAAGCTGATCGAAAAGTCCCGTCAGGGACGGCTGACAATAGCCCAGCAATTTATTGCTGGGAATCAAACGTGGTTTTATAGGTTGAATCCCGTAGGGACGACTGAACAGAGGCTCGCTTCCCTTCGGTCGTCCCTACGGGACTTAATCATCTCTACCGTTCTGTTACCCAGCCATGAATGGCTGGGCTATCATCAAATGTCCCTGACGGGACAGAAAGAACTGTTTTCTCTTATCACCTATCACCCATCACCTATCACTGCTCTTCGTAATCTACGCTGACCAGTGTCAGGCCGTGTGCGGGGGCGGTCGCGCCGACGAGCGAGCGGTCGCGGGTGTTTATCGCGCGCGTGATGAGTTCCTCTTTCATTTCCCCGCGACCGATGCTGAGCAGCGTGCCCGCGATGGAGCGCACCATGTAGCGCAGGAATCCGTCGGCGCTTGGCCTGATTTCAATGAGCCGCCCGCGCCCTCGTTCGTCCATCAACTCCGTCACTTCAAGGCCGGTGATAGTTCTGACGCGCGTCTTTGTGTCCGACTGCGCCGCAGAAAAGGCAGTCCAATCATGCTCGCCCAGAAAGAGCCGTGCGGCCTTTCGCATGCGTTCGATGTCCAGCCGCCGCGCTTCGTGCAACGCATAACGACTCCAGAAGGGCGACATGACGGGCGCATTGAAGATTCTATAGACGTAAGATTTTCCACGCGCCGAATAACGAGCATGAAAATCATCGGGAACTATCGCAGCCTCTATGACGCGCACATCGCGCGGCAGATTTCCGTTAATCGCGCTCAGCAGCTTATCGGGCGCGAACTCACGATTAAGCTGCACGCTCGCCACCTGCCCCTCTGCATGAACGCCCGCATCCGTCCGCCCCGACCCATGCACCACAACCGCGCTTCCCTCAAGCAGCGTCAGCACACGCGCCAACTCGCCCTGCACCGTGCGCTCCGCACCCTGCACCTGCCAGCCATGAAAATCCGTGCCGTCGTACTGAAGCGTCAACTTATAATTCATAGGTAATAGGTGATAGGTGATAGGTGATAGGTAAAAGCGTTTCTCTTATCACCTATCACCCATCACCCATCACGGCTTCCTGCTTCCCGGTTTGATGGCCTCTTCGCCGCGCGCGCAGGCTTCGCAGGCGGCGGGGGCGACCGCAGGCACATCCAGAGTGGCGAGGGCGACGCGCGGGACGCCGACATCCGCGCGCCCCGAAGAACGATCAATGATGGAAGCCGCGCCGACGACTCGTGCACCGGCATTGCGTAGTGTTTCGACCGTCTCGCGCGTAGAGCCTCCCGTAGTGATGACATCTTCGACGACAAGCACGCTCTCGCCTGAGCGGACGGTGAAGCCGCGACGCAGTGTCATCTGGCCAGCGTCGCGCTCGGTCCAGATGAATCGCGCGCCGAGCGAGCGTGCGACTTCGTAGCCAATTATCAATCCACCAATCGCGGGCGCGGCGACTGTCTCGATTCTTTCATCGCGGAATTGTTCGGCAAGGGCGCTGCCGAACCGCGTGGCTTCCGCCGGATGTTGCAGCAGCAGCGCGCACTGCAAATAGTTTGTGCTGTGCAATCCGCTCGACAAAACAAAGTGGCCTTCGAGCAACGCGCCCGTTCGCCTGAATCTTTCGATGACTTCTTCGGCTCGCAAAATCGTTACCTCATTTCCAAAACTTGCACGGTGCGCGCTACAATGTCACGCGATGCTTTTGCAGCGGCGCAATCTGGTTTCCAATTCCGTTCTCGTGCAGGAGACTATCGAGATGCTGCGCGTGTGCGGCGGGCGTGCTCCTGCCGCAGACATCGCCGACCTCGTGCTCAAACTTCCCGATCTTGAAGCAGAGTTTGCGGCCCTGCTCGTCGCCGATCTCATCAAGGACGATCATCGTCTACAGCTTCGAGAAAATTCAATCATCGAACTCGATTGTGAAAACGTCGAAGCACGCCAACTCTTTGAGACGGACTTCGTAGTCGTTGACGTTGAAACGACGGGAGCGAAGACGCCGCCCGGTCGCGTCACGGAGATTGGAGCTTATCGCGTCAGCCGGGGACGTATCGTCGCCGAGTTCCAGACGCTGGTCAACCCGGAAACAATCATTCCACCCTTCATCGTTCAACTCACAGGAATCACGAACGAGATGGTCAAAGACGCGCCCATCTTCGCGGACGTGGCGCATGACTGGCTCGACTTCGCCGATGAATCGGTGCTGGTCGCGCACAACTCGCCCTTCGACGTGCGCTTTTTGAATCACGAGATTTCGCGCGTCTTTCCCGGACGAAGGATGATTAACACGCACCTCTGCACGGTCAAGCTCTCGCGCCGCATCTTTCCGGGGCTGCTCAATTACAGGCTGCATACGGTCGCGGAGCATTTTGAAATCCAGATTCTCAACCGTCATCGCGCGGCAGACGACGCGCTCGCCACCGCCGAAATCTTCCTGCGAATGCTCGACCGTCTCAACCAGCACGGCGTCCGCGATGTGGCCGGAGCGCGCCTCTTCAGCTTCAACCCGAACGGCGATTGTTAAAGAAGTGATAGGTAATAGGTGATAGGTGATAAGAGAAAAACGCGTTCTGTCTTATCACGTATCACCCATCACCTATCACTTCATACTGCCTTTGCCCTTTTACGCCACAATTTCCGCCCGACAAAAATCAGAATAATGAGTAAGGCCAGCCCCAGGCCAATCCAGGGGAAATAGAGTTTGAATAAAACGTCCGCTTGATCGCCGTAGTGCACCGCCAGATAACCTTCCAGGAGGAAACGAACGGCACGCCCAACCGCGATGGCGATGGCGAAGCGCACAATGTTTAGCCCGAAGACGCCGCTGCTAATAACAAACAACTTGAAGGGAAAGGGCGGAGGCAGAATTGAGGCGACGAGAACCGAGAGCACATCGTAACGATCAATCAAACCTTTGACGCGCGCCTGCTTACTTTCGGAAAAGCGTTCGAGGGCACGGCGTCCGGCTTTGCGGGAAATGTAATAGAGAATCACGCACCCGGCGACCGAACCCAAGGTGGCTGCCGCCGCGTAGATCACCATCCACGAAGGATGCTGAATCGTCAGCAGAATCATCACGACATCGGCCCCGCCGGGCAAAGGAATCAAGGCCGAATCCAGCAGCGCGATGGCGAACAACCCGAACGGGCCATAAGCGAGTAAAAAATCTTTGACGTGCGTCAGACCGTTTATAATCTTGTCCCAGAGCCAATTCAAAACTAATTATCAATTCCTTCCGCCGACGAAATAGACTAATCCAACATTGTTTCCGAAGCAGTGTCGCTCACGACGTTCTTCTGCCTGCGCTGGAGAATTAAATAGGTAATGAGACCGACGAGACAAACGCCGATGACGATGGCTAAGATAATGAAGCCGTAGTTCTTGATAAAATCCAGCACCGTTTTCCCGTAAAAAACCGCGAGCGTTCCTTCGATGTAATACCTGAGCGAACGCGCGATCATGATGGTGATGATGAATCGCCAGCGCGGGTATTCGAGCGCGCCCGCGGTCGCCACAAAGATTTTGAAAGGCATCGGCGGCGGCAGAAGTGCCGGAACAGCCAGCGCCAGAAAGCCGAAGCGGGCGTAGGTTCGCTCGACCCGCTCAAGATGTTCGGCGCGAAAACGCTTACGCAGCACCGCCTGCCCGCCGCGCCTGATGATCGTGTAAAGCAACAGACACCCAAGCACAGACCCTGCGGCAGCGAACAGCGGAAAGTAAAAGACCTCGTAGGGCGCGTTGGCGCACCTCATCACCACCAGATAGTCGTTGATTTCGGGAAGCGAGAGCAGCGAAGAATCGAGCGCGCCGATAATCACCATCGAAGGCCCGGCAACGTAAATCGGCACGCCGATAACAAACTGTTCGAGCCACTGAACGACAGCGCCGAACGTTTGATTTAGCCAGTAAAGAGCGGAATGCAGCCAGTCAAACATAATTCAAGTGATAGGTGATAAGTGATAGGTGATAGGAAAACGCCTTCTCTTATCATCCATCACCTATCACCTATCACTGCTCTATTTCACTGGGGCGAAAACGACGGGCGTGTCGTAAGTGACGCCGAAGGTGACGCCTGAGCGGGGGCTGAAATCTGTTAGACCGGCGATGCCTGCGAAATCGAAGCGCAGCCCGGCGGCCTTAATCTGCATGCCCAGACGCGCTTCTGAGAGGGACTCTGTGCCGAGCGGCGCGGTGCCTCTGCGCGTGCTGGCACGCCCGTTGATCTCGCCAGCGAAGCTGATGTGTTTATTAATGCGAATGATGCTGGCAATGCCGTAGAGCAGGACATCGTTCTGCGTGAAGCGTTCGAGCGGCGCGGTCAGGATTCCCAGACCCAGATTGCCGAACGTGTTGACGCGCCCGTCGCGTCCAAACTTTTTACCGATGAGCACCGTGCCGTAAGCATTAATCTGATTGAGGCCGACGCCGCGCGCCTCGTTCGAGTTGGGAAGTTGCACGCCGAAGCGGAAGCCCAAACTGGGGCCATGACGCGTCTCATTGCGGAGCTTGATCTTGGTCGAAAGCGTGAAATCGCCCGTGTCGTTGGTCGAACCCGAGCTTGCTCCGAGTTCGAGCGGAATCGGCGACGGCACCGTTATGGAGTTGACGCTCAAGACATTCTGCACCACGCCGTCAATCTGAAACTCGACGTTTGGCGAGAGTCCGACGTTGATGCCGATGACGCCGACGCGCGTCAAATCGCCCGTCAAACCCGACAGCGGAAACTTCGCGTTCTGCACGAAATCAATGCCTGCCTCGATTCTGAGCGTGCCCGGCGGAATGATGTCCACGTCTTCCGTCAGCAGCGGGCGCTGCTGCGCGCTCGCGCTCCATGCAAAGAGCAACAAAAGAAGCAGCGCACCTCTGGCATGTGACATTCGCATGAGCTTGATAATGACTGAAGCGGTCTTTTCGGAAAATGAAACTACGGCGCGGATTGTAGCGGCACAGATGACGCAACGTCAACGAGCGCCTGTATAACAGACATTCCTGTCTGTCGTAGGACAGGCATTCCTGCCTGTCATTGAGCGCGTCAGCGCGAATACTCTGTCAGCGAAAACTAAATACTCTGTCAGCGAAAACTATCAGCGTGCTGGCGCACGCTTGACAGGCAGGAATGCCTGTCCTACATCATCAATTATGAAACCTTTTCTCACCGGCGGTGAGTGGCGCACGTCGGGCAGTCTGCAAGAAG
Organism: uncultured Acidobacteriota bacterium; assembly: GCA_963791265.1. Taxonomy (GTDB): domain Bacteria; phylum Acidobacteriota; class Blastocatellia; order Pyrinomonadales; family Pyrinomonadaceae; genus QHXM01. The sequence goes on along the minus strand of CAWBSB010000014.1, from coordinate 89,152 downwards.
TGCGCTCGCCTTATACGGGCGAAGTAATAGCACGCGTTTCTTATGCTTCGCGGGGTGAAGTTGAAGAAGCAATTGCCACAGCTTCTTCAGCCGCCGCAGAGATGCGCGCGCTTCCGCGCTATGAAGTTGCCGAAGCGTTGCGCCGCATCGCGGATTACATCAAATCTCACCGCGAGGATTTCGCGCGCACGATAGCAACGGAAGCGGGCAAGCCGATCACGGCGGCGCGCGGCGAGACAGACCGCGCCGTCTCGACCTTTACCTTTGCGTCGGAAGAAGCGCGCCGCTTCACGGGCGAGACTGTGCCGATTGACACGCAAACAATCGGGCGTGGACGCATCGGCTGGATGGAAAGAATCCCGCGCGGCGTGATTTTCGGCATCACGCCTTTCAACTTTCCGCTCAATCTGGTCGCGCACAAGGTAGCGCCTGCGCTCGCCTCGCGCAACGCGATTATCGTCAAGCCCAGCCCGCGCACGCCGCTCACCGCGCTCATGCTGGGCGAAGCGTTTCTCGAAAGTGGTCTTCCGAAAGCTGCTCTGCAAGTTGTCCCGATAGAGATTCCCGAAATTGATTTGCTGCTCATGGATGAGCGCGTTCAAATGATCTCTTTCACGGGAAGCGCGGAGGTCGGATGGAAACTACGCGAGCGCGCCGCGCGTAAAATGGTCACGCTCGAACTCGGCGGCAACGCGCCCGTCATCGTTGACGAAACGGCAGATGTCGCATACTCAATCGAGCGCTCGACGATGGCTGCGTTCAATTACGCAGGGCAGGTCTGCATCTCTGCTCAACGCATCTTGCTGCACGAACGAATCGCGGATGAATGGACTCGACGCTTCATCGAGCGAGCCAGAGGTTTGCGGACGGGCGATCCGATGGATGAAGCGACGGAGCTTTCCGTGATGATTAACGAGGAGGCCGCACGCCGTGCCGAAAGCTGGATTAACGAAGCCGTCGGCGCTGGCGCGCGTCTGCTCTGCGGCGGCCAGAGGCGCGGCGCTTTGCTCGAAGCAACTGTGCTGACAGACGTGCATAGCGAGATGCGCGTTTGCTCGGAAGAAGTTTTCGCCCCCATCGCCACGATTCAGACTTTCGATGATTTCAATGCGGCATTGACGGAAGCCAACAACACGCGCTACGGACTTCAGGCGGGCGTTTTCACGCGCGACATGCGCCACGCGTTTCTGGCCGGTGAGGCGCTCGACTTCGGCGGCGTGATGATTAATGATGCTCCGGCCTTCCGCGTTGACAATATGCCTTACGGCGGCGTAAAGCTATCGGGCGCGGGACGCGAAGGCGTGCGCTACGCGATGGAAGAGATGACCGAGCCGCGCATGATCGTGATAGACCCGTCGCATTAAAGCAAAAGTTACGGACCGCAGATGGACGCAGATAAACGCAGATACGGAAATTAACCACAAAGACACGAAGACACAAAAGGGAGACTGCTTAATTTTCTTAGTGGCTTTGTGCCTTGGTGATGAATTCTTTTTTTTCATCCGTGTCCATCAGCGTTCATCTGTGGTCCCTGATCCCTATCCCATTGAAACTCTATTATGAAAAAACCACTTGTAGTTCTCACGCTGCTTCTGACGCTTTCCCTGTCTCTAACATTTCTGCCGCTTGCTCGCGCTTCCGCGCAACAAGCAGCGCCTGCTGCCGCACAAACAGCCACACAGACGTTGAAACTCGCGGGGCTGCGCGCCAGCGTCACCGTCCGGCGCGACGAGCGCGGCATTCCTTACATCGAAGCCGCCAACGAAGCGGATCTCTATTTCGCGCAGGGCTATGTCACGGCGAGTGATCGTTTGTGGCAGATGGAACTGGGGCGACGCTTTGCGCGCGGCGAGTTGGCTGAGATTCTGGGGCGCGACGCGCTTGAGGAAGACAAGCGCCATCGCACTTATGGTTTTGCTCAAGTCGTCGAGGCCGAAATAGCGCAAGCCCCGCCACAGGCTCGCGCACAACTTGAATCTTACGCGCAAGGCGTCAACGCCTTCGTCTCATCGCTCGATGAAAAATCATGGCCGCCGGAGTTTCGTATTCTTCAATTCAAGCCGCGCCCCTGGACTCCGGCAGATTCGCTGCTCATCATCAAAAATTTCGGCGAAGCTCTCAACACGAGCTGGCCGACCGACATCGCCATGCAGGAAGGGCTGCCCCTGCTTCCAGCCGATAAACGCGAGGCGCTGCTCATCGAAACTTCCCCGCTCGACGTGCTGGTCGTCGGCACAGACAATGCGCGCAGGAAAGCTGCGGCCTTAGCGCCCCGGCCTGAGTCCTTGAACCGTCTCGAAACTCTTCAAACGCTCGCGCAGATTGAAAACAACATGGCGCGTTCATTCGAGCGACTCGGACTCTTCGCCGAAGACCGCGCGGCGAGCAATAACTGGGTCGTCTCAGGCAAGCGCACAGCTTCCGGCAAACCCTTGCTCGCCAATGACCCGCACCTCGGCGCTTCTGCGCCTTCCATCTGGTACATGATGCACCTGAGCGCGCCCGGTTTGCGCGTCGCGGGTGTCACTTCGCCCGGCTTGCCGGGCATCGTCATCGGCCACAACGAGCACATCGCGTGGGGCTTTACCAACGTTGGCCCTGACGTGCAAGACCTTTATGCCGAAACCTTCGACAAGGAGAACCCAGGCAAATACATGACGCCTGCGGGCTGGCGCGAAGCTGTGGTGCGCCGTGAAGAGATTAAAGTCCGCAAGGGCTTTCTCGATTCATCAACCGAGCTTGTGCCGTTCGATGTCACGGTCACGCGGCATGGGCCGATTGTTCTTGAGAAGAACGGTAAACGATATGCGCTGCGCTGGACGGCGCTCGATCCGAAACTGAATGACGCCGCAGGCTTTCAGACGCTCAATCGTGCGCGCAACTGGAAGGAGTATGTCGCGGCTCTCAGCAGCTATACGGGGCCGATGCAGAATATGGTCTATGCGGACGTGGACGGTCACATAGGCTATTACGCGGCGGGGCGCGTGCCCATCAGAAAGAGCGGCGATGGCAACGTTCCTTACGATGGTGCAACTGATGCAGGTGAATGGACAGGCTTTATTCCCTACGACAAGCTGCCGCATCTTTTCGATCCACCGTCAGGGATTATCGTCACAGCCAACCAGCGCATCGTCGGGCGCGACTATCCATACTTTCTCACGCACCTCTGGCCTGCGCCCTATCGCGCGCGGCGCATCCTTGATCTCCTGCAAGCCAAGTCCAAACTGACAATCGAAGATTTCCGCGCCATTCAGGGCGACACTCATTCGATTTCTATGGCAACCTTCGCGCGCGAGTTCGTCAAGCTCGCGCGCGGACAGGCGACCAGTGCGAGCGACGGCAAGTTGCGCGAGACCATTCAGCTTCTTGAGGCTTGGGATGGCCGCATGAACGCGGATTCGCGCCCGGCCTTGCTGGCAGCCGTGATGCGTGCCGAATTCAGCAGCCGTATCTTCACTGCGGCGCTCGGCGCTGAACTGGCGAAGAGCTACACCTGGCCTAATCGCGACACGCTCATTGACCGCATCATCACAGAGAGGCCGACTGAGTGGCTGCCCAAAGAGTTCAAAGACTACGCGGAGATGCTGCGCGCCTGCGAACGGTCGGGGCGAGAGACGCTGGCAAAACGGTTCGGAGAAGATGAATCGAAATGGACATGGGGACAGAACGCGCAGGTGCGTTTCCCTCATCCACTGGCCGCTGTGCCGCTCATCGGCCAGCAGTTTGCTATCCCTCCGTTTCCACAAAACGGCAGCGGCGGCACCGTCAACGTTGGCAGAAACGTTTCCATGCGCTTCATCGCCGACCCCGGCGACTGGGACAGAACGCAACACGGCATCACGCTCGGCGAGTCCGGTTTACCCTCCAGTCCCTACTGGAAAGATCAACTCGAAGACTGGCGCAACACTACGCCGCGCGCCTTTCCCTTCAACAAAGCGGCGGTCATGAGCGCAACCAGAGCAACGCTCGTGCTTGAGCCGGGAAAATAAGGGAGGAGAGCGAAGGGATGAGGGATGAAGAAAAACAGAATCCAGAATTCAGGAGTCAGGAGTCAGAATGAAGAGGCGGAAACCGCTTTTGGTTCTACTCTGTCTCCTGTCTCCTGTGTGCTGACTCCTGCTGTTCATCCCTCATCCTTCCGCCCTCGTCCACCTCTACGCGTGTTCTGCGCTATCGAATTGCCTGCCGAAGTGCGCGCCCGCGCCGTAGAGCATATCGCGCGTTTGCGCTCTGTAGTGCCGGAGGTTCGTGCAAGTTGGGAGCGAACGGAGAAACTTCACATTACGTTGAAATTTTTAGGCGAGATTGCACAAGATCGCGCCGAGGCGTTATCCGGCGTGGCATCAAGTGCAACGCGGAACACGCCTCCTTTCATCCTTGCCCTCTCCGGCGCGGGCGCGTTTCCGCCACGCGGCAACCCACGCATCCTCTGGCTCGGCATAGACGACTCGTCAGGCGCGCTCGCCCGTCTTCAAAGCCGTCTTGAAGAAGAATGTGAGAGCGCAGGCTTCGCGCGCGAAGAGCGCCCTTTTCATCCACATCTCACCCTCGCGCGCGTTCGCGCCCCGCAAGGCGCACGCAGGCTGGCGAGCGTGCATCAGGAGACAGGTTTTGCAGCGATGGAGTTCGCCGTCACAAGTCTCGTCGTCATGCGGAGCGAGTTGGGGGCGGGAGGATCAAGCTATACGGAGATTTCGCGGCACAGGTTCAAGTCAGAGGTGAGTGAGTAAGTGAGTGAGCAAGTGAGGCAGGGTCGAGTCGCTACACTCAACCCCGGTTCTTCAATATCACTATCCTGCCATGAAGGTTTCTAACTGATTGCATCTTTCAATGTGCGTTTGCCGACGAACACCTTGACCCTTTTGACAGTGGGAAACTGCTTTGCAGTCGCTTTAATCTGCTCTGTAATGCGCGGTTCATCACAAACACCTGCCACAGATATTTGACCCGAAAAACGAATAGTCGCCGTCCCCTTACTAATCGAAACACTGCTCAGCTTTAGCTCAGGACCGAACACGTAATTGCCCAAATCCCCCTTGGTCGGATCCCTCTCAAACTTTTGGGGCATAGCCAGCAGTTCTTCAAGGGCAGCTTTTAGAGGCGTAGCGCTTTTGTTGACTGTCCGTCTTACAGCAACGACGCTATCGCCACAACCGATTCTGTTTCCCTGATAGCCATCATCACCGACAGCTATCAGATAGACTTTAATTTCCCGGGTTTTCTGAAGTGGCGTCGCCTCTTTGACAGCCGCTACTTCGACGCTGGCGGTCCCGGGCTGAATATTGTTGAAGCTCCTGCCCGTTGCCTGTGTCAGAGTGGAAGATGAGACTGCGAGGAGCAGTAGAGTTACGGCTAGAGTTTTTCGCATTAACTAGAAGTTCTCCTTCAGTTGTTGGCAGTCAGTTGCCCAGGTGGAGTGACGAACAGTTCTACTAAGATTTGCAAAGCCGCGCGGTTTATATCAGGCGTCGCTTATCATTCTAATTAATCTTCACCGCAGAGAATGTGCTGTTATGTCTGGCTTCAGGTCGGCAACTGTCGCGGGCGAGGTGGCGGCTGCGGCTGTTTATCATCATCCGATGTACGTTTCTCACCGGTCTCTGCAAGCATCTCTTTGATTGCGCCGATGCTGGCGAGCATGCTCGATGTTTCGACCGGCATAAAAATAACTTTCGAGTTGTTGCCGCGCGTCATGTCGCGCAAAGATTCGATGTAGCGCTGCGTGATGAGATACTGTGCCGGGTTGCCGTGGCCTTCCATCGCCTGCGAGATGCGCGCGATGGCTTCGGATTCGGCGGCGGCGGCGCGCAGGCGTGCCTGGGCCGCGCCGTCTGCTTGCAGGATGGCGGATTCCTTCTCGCCTTCGGCGCGCGTGATGGCCGCCTGCTTCTCGCCTTCGGCACGAGTAATCGCGGCCTGCCTGTCACCTTCGGCTTGCAGGACAAGCGCGCGGCGTGTGCGCTCTGCCGTCATCTGCTTCTCCATCGTGATTCGCACATCTTCGGGCGGGTTGATGTTCTTCACATCCACGCGCGTCACCTTCACGCCCCACTTGTCCGTCGCTTCATCCAGAATCAGGCGCAGCTTGGTGTTGATTTGGTCGCGCTGCGAAAGCGTGTGATCCAAATCCATATCGCCCATCACGGCGCGCATGCCCGTAATCGTCAACTGGACGATGCCGCCGAGCAGGTCTCTGACTTCATAGACGGCTTTGATGGGATCGGTGATTTGCCAGTAGACGACCGAGTCAACGTGAATCGTCACGTTATCGCGCGTGATAACGGGTTGCGGCGGCAGGTCTATAAACTGCTCGCGCAAATCTATCGAGGCCAGGCCAGGACGCACGCCCGACCAGTAAACGGCGCGCGGCCTGTCCAGAAACGGCATGATGACGTTGAGGCCACTGGCCGCCACGCGATCAAAGCGTCCGAGACGTTCAATCAACATCACTGTCGCCTGCGGCACGATCTTGATGGTCTTGGCGGCGACGGTTAAGAGAAAGATGCCGAGGATAACGAAAAGAAAGGGGACGAAGTATTCAAACATTGAGACCTCCGCTGAAGTAGCTGAAACTGATGGGCACGCGCCCGAATGCTCATTGCTGCTGTTGTGCGCTAACTATAACGGATTCGTTGACGAGGAATAAAGGGCGTAACGGAAGAGAATTTAGACAGGATTAACAAGATGAACATGAAGAGAAAAGCGTAGCACTGATTCTTATCTCTTTTTAATCCTGTATATCCTGTAAATCCTGTCTAAATTCTTCTCCGTCACGCCATCATCGCGTTTGGCGGTCGCATCCACCCGCCGAGCGCTGCTTCGAGGACGGAAGCTGCGGCGAGGACGGCTTCTTCCTCAAACGGTCTGCCGATAATCTGAACGCCGATGGGCAAGCCTTCAAGAGAGCGTCCCGCCGGAACAGTGACGGCAGGTAAACCGAGAACGTTGAAGGCGCGCGAATAATCGAAGGCGCGGAAGACGCTTAACATCTCCGCGCCCACTTTAACGCGGCGCGCGCCATGCTCGAACGCCGCAACTGCCCCGACAGGCGCGATGATGAGAGGAGTTCTCTCCATCCATTTCAAGAGATTGAGGCGTAGACGGTCTCGCTCAGTCCACGCGCTGGCAGACTCATCAAGCGCGGGCGAAGGCTGTTTGTCTGCGGCAGCGAGCACGGCACGAACAACCGCCCCGGCTTTCTCTTCCTTCCCGCTGTAAACGTCGCGCAATTGAATCATGGACGCACGCGAGAACAACCGAGGCCATAAAGCGCCCGCCTGTTCCAGACCGGGCGGCTCTTCTTCACAGCGGACGAACCCAGCCTCTTCCAGCACACGCATCGCCGCGTGAATCGCCTGCCGCGTCTCATCCGTCACCGCGCCGCCGATCTCGTTCACATATGATGCGACGCGCCAGCCGCGCATCTTCATCAACGCCTCTTCCAATGATTCCTCCACCCGCGCGGAAGCAGAGTCAGCCGCGCTCACTCCCATCAGAACATTCAAGAGCAAAGAGAGGTCTTCGACGTAGCGTGCCATCGGGCCGACGACTGCGCCGAGCGAGAGCGCCCCCATGGCTGGCGGAAAATGTCCCGCTGAAGGCACGCGCCCAATCGTCGGCTTCAACCCGACGATGCCGCAAAAGTGCGCGGGCACACGAATCGAACCCGAAAGGTTGCTGCCCAGCCCAGCGGGTGTGAGGCACGCGCTGATGGCCGCCGCACAGCCGCCGCTCGACCCGCCCGGAGTTCTCATCAAGTCGTGAGGATTATTCGTCCTGCCAAAGACGAGGTTATCGCACTCATAAGGAATCGCCATCTCCGGCACATTAGTCTTACCAAGAATAATCGCGCCCGCAGCCTTCAAGCGCGTCACCGCCGTGGCATCCGTCTCGGGAACATGCGCCGCACGAAGCAGCGACCCGCTCGTTGTCCTCAATCCTTTGGTTTCAATCGTATCCTTGATGGTGAGGGGAACGCCGTGCAGCATCCCAATCTCACGTCCACGCATAATCGCGTCTTCGGCCTCCCGCGCCCACTCGATTGCATCCGGCGCAATCGTCACAACAGCATTAAGCTGCGGATTCAACTGCTCAATCCGGCGCAAGTAAGCCTCGACGACTTCCACAGGAGAAACCTCTCGCCCACGCATCATCGCAGCGAGTGTCCTGGCCGACAATTTTGTTAACTCCATAAAGACAGTGATGGGTGATAAGTGATAGGTGATAGGTAATAAGAGAAAACAACCGTTCTTTCTTATCACCTATCACCCATCACTTATCACTGCTCTTCAGCAATTCGATAAACTTCCGCGCGGCGATGCCGAGCGTGCGGTCGCTTCTGTGGATGATGCCGACGGTGCGCGTCCATTCGGGTTCGGCCAGTGCGACGACCGCCAGTTGACCGCTCCTTTGCTCATCCAGGACGCTTGGGCGCGGAACTATCCCTAGCCCGAAGCCGACCTCGACGGCGCGCTTGATCGTCTCGATGTTATCAAACTCTGCGACGCGATGAACCGCCACACCATGCGCCTTGAAGATGCGATCCGTCGCGCGGCGCGTCGGGATGTCGCGCTCAAAATGCACGAAGTCCTGCCCGCCGAGTTCTGCGGCTTTAACTTTCTTTCGCGCCGCCAGAGGATGCGATGGCGGACAGATGAGAACGAGACGGTCGCCGGGCAGAGGCGTGATGGTCAATCCACGACGCTTTTCCGGGTAAGCGACGATGCCAAGCTCAATCGCGCCGCTCAACACATCACGCACGATGCGCGTCGTGCGGCTGTATTCGAGATCAATCTTCGCTGCCGGATAAAGCGCCATGAAGCGACGCACGACGGGCGGCAACTCGTGCAGGCCGATGCTGTAAACCGTCGCCACACGCACCGTCCCGCTCACCGCTCCATCGAGGCTACGCATGCGCTCCTGCAAGCCACCATAAGCGGCCAATACGCTCCGGCTCTCTTCGTAAAAACTCCGTCCGGCATCCGTCACGCGCACCTCGCGCCGCCCGCGCACGCGCTCCAACAGGCGACGCTTGAACTTCTCTTCCAGCCCGCGCACCTGCTGGCTGACCGCCGACTGCGTCACGAAATTCCGCTCCGCCGCCTGCGAGAAACTCTGCGTCTCGACCAGATCACAAAAGATTTTGAGCGTCTCAATCTGCATGAATCAGTGGTCAGTGGTCAGTGGTCAGTGGTCAGTTAAGAACAAAAGCGTTTTGCTTTTAACTGACCACCGACTACTGACCACTGACCACTGAATTATAAGTATTTCTGAACAAGAAGCGCAAGATTTTTCATTTTACCTTATATGAATGGGCGGCTATCATTGATGGTGCCAAGGAGAGGCGGGAGGATACATGTCGAAAGAGGAGGCGGTATGTGGTTGCACGGGTCGTCCGCCAAGTCATATAATTTCCGGCGTTCGGCGCAATCTTAAATCATCCCGCCTCGTTGAAGCTTTCTCAGTGCTCGTTTGAAGAGCCTTCGGGCGAAGGAGTGTTTTCTGTGGCTATCCGTTTGAGCAGGACTTTCATCTTGCGCAAGCTGCACCAGCTTTCAGGTATTGTGCCGCTCGGCGCATTTCTGCTGGAGCATTTTTATACCAACTCGAAGGCGGTCAACCCGAACACGGGCGTTAGCGACTTCAACGAAGCGGTCGCGTGGCTGCAAGGCATTCCCTATATCCTGCTCGTCGAAATCACCTTCATCTTCATTCCGCTGATCTATCACGCAGTCTACGGCTTAGTCATTACGTGGGAAGCGCGTCCCAACAATCTGGCATACCCGTACCCGCGCAACTGGTTCTACACGATTCAACGCATGACGGGCGTGATTCTCTTCTTCTTCATCGCCTTTCACGTGCTGAATATGCGCTTCGGCATCATTCCGGGACTGGAAACTTACGGCCACTCTGTCGCGCATAATCCTCGCGAGGCATTCTCTATCGTCAAGGGCGAGTTTAGTAAGACCTGGATATTTACCATCTACGTCATCGGAATCACGTCTACCGTCTGGCACTTCGCCAACGGCATCTGGCTCTTTCTCGTTGACTGGGGTATTACGATTGGCGCGCGCGCGCAACGTCTGACCGGCTATGCCTGTATAGCTTTCGGCGTGGCGCTATTGGCGGTGGCGATTAACGCCTTGACGGCTTTTGTGCATCCGGGCGGCTTGTGGGGAGGTCTCTTTTACTGATATGGCAGCAAGCAACGGAATCAAGATAGCAGTCGTCGGCGGCGGCCTCGCGGGGTTGGCGGCGGCCATGAAGATCGCCGAAGGCGGACACTCGGTTGACCTCTTCTCGGTCGTCCCGGTCAAACGCTCACACTCTGTCTGCGCTCAGGGCGGCATCAACGGCGCGGTCAACACCAAGGGCGAGGGCGATTCGACCTGGGAGCATTTTGACGACACGGTTTACGGCGGCGACTTTCTGGCGAACCAGCCGCCAGCCAAAGCCATGTGCGAGATGGCTCCTGCCATCATCTACCTCTTCGACCGCATGGGCGTTCCCTTCTCGCGCACCAAAGAAGGTTTGCTCGACTTTCGTCGCTTCGGCGGAACGAAGCATCACCGCACAGCCTTTGCGGGAGCTTCCACCGGGCAACAACTTCTCTATGCGCTCGACGAGCAGGTGAGACGCCGCGAAGCCGAAGGTCAGGTTCAGAAGTACGAAGGCTGGGAGATGATGTCGCTCATCATGGACGATCACGGGGTCTGTCGCGGCCTTGTCGCGATGAACTTGCAGACGCTTGAACTCAAAGCCTTCAAAGCCGATGCAGTGATTATGGCGACGGGTGGGCCGGGACTCATCTTCGGCAAGTCAACCAACTCGATGGTCTGTACGGGCAGCGCCGTTTCAGCCTGCTACCAGCAAGGCGCGAAATATGCCAACGGCGAGTTCATACAGGTTCACCCGACTTCTATCCCCGGCGAAGACAAGTTGCGCTTGATGTCTGAATCGGCGCGCGGCGAAGGCGGTCGCGTCTGGGTTCCGCGACAGCCGAATGATACGCGCAATCCCTCTTCAATTCCCGAAGATGAGCGTTGGTACTTTCTCGAAGAGAAATATCCTGCTTACGGCAACCTCGTTCCGCGCGACATCGCCACGCGAGAAATCTTTCAGGTCTGTCTGGACGGCATGGGCATTGGTGGTGAGAATCAAGTCTATCTCGATCTCTCGCACATCCCGGCTGAAACGCTCGACCGCAAACTCGGCGCGATCCTTGAGATTTATGAGATGTTCGTCGGCGACGACCCGCGCCATGTGCCGATGCGAATCTTTCCGGGCGTGCATTATTCAATGGGCGGCCTGTGGGTTGACTTCGACCAGCGCACGAACATTCCGGGACTGCTGGCAGCAGGCGAATGCGACTACTCGATTCACGGCGCCAATCGTCTCGGCGCAAACTCTCTTGTCAGTTGCGTCTTTGGCGGTTTCGTCGCCGCGCCCGCTGCCATCGAGTACGCGAAAGGGGTTGAGCGCAACGGCGCTGACGGGTCGCGCATTTACGAACAGGAGCTAAAGCGCCAGGAAGAGATTAACGACGCGCTCATCAAGCAATCGGGCACGGAGAACCAGTACATCCTGCACGAAGAGATGGGCAAGTGGATGACGGACAACGTGACGGTCGTGCGCTACAACGACAAATTGCAGGCGACGGACGCGAAACTCCTCGAATTGCTGGATCGCTACCGGCACATTTCCATCAACGACTCGAACCTGTGGGCGACGATGGCTCTGCCGCACGCGCGTCACCTGAAGAACATGCTGGAACTGGCGCGCGTCATCACGCTGGGTGCGCTCAATCGCAACGAATCGCGCGGCGCTCACTACAAGCCGGACTTTCCGAACCGCGATGATGAGAACTTCCTCAAGACTACGATCGCGGAATATTCGGGCGAAGGCCCTGTGCTTTCTTACGAGGCCGTTGAAACTTCGCTCATCAAACCGCGCAAGCGCGATTACAGCAAAGGCAAGCAGGAGACGGGCAAGGCCGCTGTCACTACTGCGGCTTCGACCGCTTCGGGACTCCCGCCGAAAGATGGTGCAAAGCAAGTTCCACTGGGCGGAGAAGAACAGAAGCCGGAAAACCTGAGCGGCGCGGTCGTCTGGGCGCAGGACAAAGAGAAGGTCAACGATCCTGTGAACGACGACGCGTCGAGGAAAGAGCAAGGCAAATCAATCGAGGACGCAGGTGGTAAATCCGACGAGGTCTGAGCGCGTGGTGAACTGACGACGGATTATTCCGTCAGGCTGGTTTACGCTTTATGTCAACGCAAGCGAACATCTATCTATCACCGGAAGAGTATCTGGCTCTGGAACGGCAAGCCGATTACAAGAGCGAATACTTCAACGGCATGGTGTACGCTATGTCAGGCGCAAGCCTGAATCACAATAAGATTGTCGCAAACGTAATTATCGAACTTGGGCAACAACTCAGGGGACGCCCTTGCAGCGCGCTGCCAAGTGACATCAAGGTGCGTATGCCGGATTCGCGCAAGTTCTTTTATCCTGATGTATCCGTTATTTGCGGTGAGCCGCAGTTTCACGACGAACGCACGGATGTCCTTCTCAATCCAATCTTGATCATCGAAGTTCTCTCGGAAAGCACAGAAGCTTTTGACAGAGGCAAAAAGTTTCAGGCTTACCAGCAGTTAAAATCTTTGCAGGAATACATCTTGATTTCCCAACACAAGCCAGTCGTTGAGCAGTACATCAGGCAATCCGATGCGACATGGAAGTACACGGCTGCTATCGGCAGGGAAAGCTCGCTCTCTTTGCCATCTATTGAATGCACGCTCAATCTGAGCGCTGTTTATGACAAGGTAACGGAAACGGAAACCGATGAGCGCACAAACTAATAACGGAACACAAAGAGTCGTCATACGCATTCGCAGACGCCAGAACCCGGACGCCGAGCAATACTGGGAAGAGTTTGAGCTTCCCTATCGCCCGAACCTCAACATCATCTCCTGCCTGATGGAGATTCAAAAGAATCCCGTCACGCGCGACGGCAAGCGCACCACACCGCCCGTCTGGAACATGAACTGTCTGGAACAGGTCTGCGGCATTTGCACGATGGTCATCAACGGGAAGGTCAGACAATCTTGCTCCGCGCTCGTTGACCAACTGGATCAACCCATCACGCTTGAGCCGATGTCCAAGTTTCCGAACGTGCGCGACCTCATCGTTGATCGCTCGCAGATGTTCGATCACCTCAAGCGCGTTCACGCCTGGATAGAAATTGACGGCTCTTACGATCTAGGCCCAGGCCCGAAGATGTCTCAGGAAGATGTGGCCGAGCGCTATGCTTACTCGCGCTGCATGACTTGCGGCTGCTGTCTTGAAGCCTGCCCGCAATACGACGGCGACAACTACATCGGCCCGCAAGCCATCGCGCAAGTCAGACTCTTCAACATGCACCCGACCGGCAAGATCACGCGCGACGAGCGCCTGGAAGGCATCATGGGCGATGACGGCATCACCAACTGCGGCAACGCACAGAACTGCGTCCGCGTCTGCCCGATGTCCCTTCCCTTGACGAAAGCCATCTACGAAGAGAACCGCGAGACGGTCGTTCACGGACTGTTCGGCTGGCTGAGGGGATAGCCCCCAGGTCAAAAGCGGGAGAACAACAAACACACCTTTCAAGATCGAGTACAAGGGGCGACGCTTTAACTGGAATCTCTAATAAAACCGAGAAGCAATAGACCGAGATTAACAAGATGCACAGGGTCAAGGGAAGAAGCATCAGGCTAAATGAATAGTGTGCAGCGTTGCCGCTACGGCGGCGGATTGATGCACGGGCTTCATTTAACTTATCTGGTTTTCTTAATCCTGCTAATCCTGTTAATCCTGTCTACTTCTTCTTAACTTTCCCCGGCGAAAGTGCGAGTCGTCTGCGTGCCGAAATTACCGCGCTTCCTCCTACTGCCAATACTTCTGATGGCCTTCAGTGCCTGCGTCTGCGCGCAAACGGCGGAAGAGGCCCAAGCGGAATTAAAGAGCCTTAAACAATCCTTCGACCTCAGCACAGACGAAACGAGCCGCGAAACAATCGCGGATTTCATAGACGCGGCGGGCGATGGCCGCCAAAAGATTGTCGAGCTTTATCTGGCGGCAGGCGTAGACCTCAACGCCCGCGACGAATTCGACCAAACAGCTCTCTTCGTGGCCGTGGCGGAGGAAAAATATGCGCTGGCGACAATGCTGCTTGATAAAGGCGCAGACCCTAATCTAGCCAATGATGATGGCAGGACGCCGCTCTTAGTCGTCATCAGAAAAGGATTCAATACCGTAGCTTATGAGCGCCAGGCTCAATCGGCGCGTGTCGTCAACGGGCTTCTTGAGCGGGGCGCAGACGTTAACGCCCGCGACATTGACGGCACGACGCCGCTGGAAGAAGCCGCCAGAATCGGCGATGCGGAGACAATCAGGGCGCTCGCCGCGCGAGGCGCAAACCTCGCGACTAAAAACAACGATGGAGAGACCCCGCTCGACATCGCCGCGCGTGAGCTTCGCGGGCTGGCCGCCAAAGCCCTGATTGAAACGGGCACGCCTCTGTCGTCCAGACAGAAGCTGCAATATTTCGGCTACAAGGTCGCGCGGCTGGAAGGATGGATTCTGCCCTTCCTGATCGTCTTCAGCTTTCTGGTCGGATACCTGGGCAAGAAACTGACGCGGCCACACGCGACCCGCAACGCCGTCAAGAGCGGCGACGAACTGCCGCACCTCGCCCCGCTCAAGTGCGAACAATGCGGTGCGGGCGTGCCGCTCAAACCCGATGCGATGCAATGCCCGCGCTGCGACACGTCCATCCCCGTCCCCGAAGACTACGCCGCAACCGTCCGCCTGCGCGCCAAAGTGTCTGAGCGCATGGAGAGAGCGGTCATTGCGTGGCGTCGCGCGAACCTCTTCACGATCTGGCCTATCCGCTGGACGTTGTGGCTGCTGCCCTTCTTCCTGCTGGCGGCGACCGCCCTCGGCACGTTCAGCAAGCTCGGCGATAGCCTTTTCGCTATCAAAACTTCCACGGCCTTTCTAGGCTTGTTCGCCGTGCTCGGCGGTCTCAGCCTGGCTGTGGCGCTCTGGGCTTACGCCTCTTATCTGGCGGGAACGCGCAAACGCCTGCCGTTGATTCCGGTTGTCGGGGAAAAAGTTGGCGAGGCTGAGGTGACAAACTGCCACCTGTGCGGAGGCGGCATCTCTTACGCGGCGGGCGATCTGGTCGCAATCTGCGGCTACTGCGGCGGCGAGACTTACAGGGTCAGGCTGGCGCGTCGCGCCCACGCTGTCGCCGCCGAAGAGAAAGAGAAAGCCGCGCTCTCCCTCTACGACGCGATGGCGGAAATCGTCGCGCGAAGACAAAAAGCCTTCATCTATTTGTACAAGACGGCGCTGGTCGTTTTCGGCCTCGCGCTGGCGATATTGATTTACGTCGTCTGAGACCGCTGGCAAGTTCTGCTTGCTCCATTAGCCTTGACTATCCCCGCCCGGCTGTTTTCCTGAGATTTTCTCTTGCCATCATAGGCCAACTTGTATAAACTTCGTTGAAGGCAGCCCAGAAACTGCCGTCAACGCTTTTCATCTCTTCCCGAAAAATCTCTCCACGAGGAGTCCAAGACAACTAAATATGCCCACAGACGAGTCAAGTGTGCGGATTGACGTGTCTCGCGCGCGTGTCACTTCAAGCATCAATCGTGCCCGACATCCACAGCTTCTTGTTCAGGCGCTGGCCGGAGAAGCCGTTTCACAACTGCTTGCGTTTGATTATTGCAGCCTGGTGCTGCCGGAATCTGACGGGCAAGGGATTCGTGTCTGGCGTGCGTCACGCGATGAAGAGAGTGCGCTTGCGGATGACTGCTTTAATCGAGCTGAGACGATGCTCGCGCAGATGCTTGGCGAAGGCTCTTGCAGGGTGATTGAGGAAAGCGAGTTGCGCCAGAGCAGCGTGAGCGAGCTGGGGCAGGAAGCGAAGTCTGCGCTCGCTCTGCCGCTCTCGATGGGTGGAAACTGTTTCGGGTTGCTCTGCTTTGCGAGCGTCGAGGCGGGGGCCTTTACGAAAGATGATACCGAGAGATTGATGTGGCTCGCGGACGTTGTGGCTGCTGCCTCGCAGGTGATTCTGCTGCGCGCTCGCCTTGAGGTGACGAACGATAGCCTGCGCGAGGTGGATCGTCTAAAGAGCGGGTTTGTTAATACCTTAGTGCGCGACATACGCCTGCCGCTGACGAGCGTGCTGGGACTGCTGGAGCTTCTTGAAAGCAAGTTACAGGCGCGCGAGCCTTTTGATCTGGAAGACCGCCAACTCTTGAACAATGCCATCGAGAACGGCGACCGGATGCGCCATCTCCTTGACGATCATCTGGAGATTGCGCGCCAGCACGAGCAGCCGCTGAAGCTCACGCTGGAAGAAGTGAGCGCGGAAGGCTTGCTGGAAGAAGTGGCTGAACCCCTAAGGGGCGAAGCGGCTCTACGCGGCGTTGAATTGAACATCAACGTGATGGCGCGCGATCTTTCGCTCTGCGTAGACGGGCGGCAAACGCGACGCGCTCTTTGTCATCTGCTGACGACAGCGCTGGCTGCCACCCCCGACGGGGGCGCTGTCCAGATCGAAGCGCAAGCGATCATGGGAACGCGTATCGGCGATGAAGGAAAGCGTTTCATCATCGTCAGCATCAGTGATTCGAGCCAGGGGATTCCGCCCGAAGAAGTTCCGTTCGTCTTCGACGCCTTCTGGCAGGCTTCCGATAATCGCAGCGCAGGCTTTAATGGCATAGGCTTGGCAATCGCCAAGCGCATTGCTGCCGCACATGGCGGCAACGTCGCGGTTCGCAGCCAGCGCGGGCGTGGCACAGTCTATTCTCTCGTGCTGCCTGCGAGCCAGCAGGTGTCCCCGTCAGAGATGCAGCGCATCCTGATTGTTGACGACGCGCCGGAACTCCTGCTGCTCCTGAAAAAACTGGTCGCGCGCATGGGCTACCAGGTCGAGACCGCCGCTAACGCATTTGAAGCTCTTGAGATTCTCAAAGCAAGGTCAATTGATCTGCTGCTCACCGATTGGTCAATGCCGGAGATGAACGGCGGCGAACTGATCGCGGCGATAAAAGAGATGGAGCACCTGCGCGGCATTCCGATCATCGTCTTAACCGGCCACGACACGGACAATGAACGTCAAGCCGCAGAGACTGCCGGTTGCGACCGCTTCCTCGTCAAGCCCATCATGCGCGACGAACTACAGCGCGTTATTAGCAAGATGCTCCCCGCCCTATCGGTCAAGTAACAGTCAAGGAAAAAGTAGAATGGTAAAAGGCAACAGCCCCGAAGGGGCTGTTCTCCTCCGGGGCTGTTGCCTTTTACCTTTTTAATTTTTCCTTCTTCAGATTCCCAGCACGTCAATGAGTTCCTGAACCGCCGCCGCGCTCTTTTGCAGGGCGATGCGCTCTTCGGCCAGCAGGTTAATCTCGATGATCTGTTCGAGGCCGCGTGCGCCGAGTTTGCAGGGCACGCCGACGTAGAGGCCGTTGATGCCGTACTCGCCTTCGAGATAGGCGGCGCAGGGCAGAATCTTTTTCTTGTCCTTGAGAATGCTTTCAGTCATCTCGACGGCTGCCGCAGACGGTGCGTAGTAAGCTGACCCGGTTTTGAGGAGCGCGACGATTTCTGCTCCGCCACCGGCTGTGCGCTTCACAATCGCGTCCAGTTGTTCTTTCGGCAGCAGTTCTGTGACAGGGATTCCGGCGCAGGTGGAATAGCGCGTCAAAGGAACCATCGTGTCGCCGTGCCCACCAAGCACGAATGCCGTCACGTTCTCAACTGACACATCGAGAGCTTCGGCAAGGAAGCAGCGCATGCGCGCCGAATCGAGCACGCCCGCCATACCGAGAACGCGATGCTTGGGAAAGCCTGAGCGTTTGTATGCCACCTGACACATGGCGTCGAGCGGATTCGAGACGATAATCAAAATCGAGTCGGGTGAGTATTTCACCACTTCGTCAACGACGCTCGAAACAATACCGGCGTTAGTCTTCAACAGGTCGTCGCGGCTCATGCCGGGCTTTCGCGCCAGCCCCGAAGTGATGATGACGACATCGGAGTTCGCCGTCAGCGAGTAGTCGCTGGTCGAGCCGACGAGTCGCGCGTCAAAGCCTTCGATGGGGGCGGCCTGCGCCAGGTCTAGAGCCTTGCCCTGTGGCATACCTTCGACGATGTCAACCAGCACGACATCGCCGAGTTCCTTGCTCGCCAACCAGTGCGCGGCGGTCGCGCCGACGTTGCCCGCGCCAACTACAGTAATCTTGTTTCGCTTGCCCATGTTGATGATTCCTTTCTGAGTTAGGAAATAGCCCGGTCTTTGATTGCAAACTGAAAACTTGCCGCGTTTTGGGATGCAACGCGAAGAGCGCAAGCCTGCGCGCTGTCCGACGCGCGCTCAACAGTTCAGTGTAAAATTGTCTTGCTGCTTGAAAGAGCGCGAGTGTACAAGCGCGCGAGCGCAGGTGTCAAGATAAGCAGCCTGTGACCACAATGTCTTTGACCCTGAAAGGGTCATATATAATAGCCGGGGGCAAGCGCGTGCGCGCGTCGCCCCCGGAAACAGCAGGAGCAAAGATTTCGACCCTGAAGGGGTCGTATATCCAATGTTGAATATGCGACCCCTTCAGGGTCGGGAATCATTTTCCATGGAGTACCGGGGGCGACGCTACGCTCTGCCCCCGGCTATTGTATGTGACCCTTTCAGGGTCAAAGACGATTGCGTGGCTATAAGCTGAGATGCGATTCCTTCAATGGTTAAAAAGATGGAAAGTTAAGCTGTCCCGTGCTCATCACGGAACAGAGCGGAATAATTTCAGCAAGTCAGAGGATTTCGGCGGGATGGAGGATGAAGAGGAGATTGATCCTTTCAATCCCTTCCCCGAACCCATCCGGCTGGAGATTCTTGATGTCTTTGACCTTCACACCATCGCGCCGCGCGACGTGAAGCGCGTCGTCATAGAGTATCTGGCTGAGGCTCACGCGGCGGGTTACAGGAGCGTGCGGATTATTCACGGTAAGGGCAAAGGCGTGCAGCGCGAGCTGGTACGCAGCGTGTTGGCGCAGACATCTTTCGTTGAAGACTGGACGGATGCTCCACCCGAAGCCGGAAGCTGGGGCGCAACGATTGTTCGTTTCTCGCCGAAAATTAAAAACCGAGAAGAAATATAGACAGGATTAACAAGATTATCAGGATGAAAGAATTAAGCATTCAAGCTGCCCTGACATGCCCTGTCTTCTTAATCTTGATAATCCTGTTAATCCTGTCTATTTCTTCTCTGCTTTGTTCGGCGCTCTAACTCGCCCTCGCAATCAATCCGATGATCATCAGCAAGAGCGGAATAGCTCCGAGGCACATGCCGACGATGCCTTTTGCTTTGCTGATTGAAGGATTTCGGTTCGACATCGAGATCGTCACGATTCCCAGAATCAGCGCCGTGATGCCTGAGATCAACGAGAGGAAAACGAGAATCGCGCCGAACTGATACATGCCTATATTGAAAGAGCCTGCCGCTATCATCATGATCATGATGCCCAGAACCAGGGCGGCCATTGTCCCGATCCCCGTGAACAGTGCCGCCGTTGCGAGTCCCCCGCCGCCCGTCGCCTGTGGATAGGGCATCTGGTAGCCGTAGGGAGCGTATTGTCCGGGAGGAGCATACTGACCCGGCTGCCCGTAGCCCCAGTTTGGCGGCGGTGGTTGCCAATTCTGAGGCGGCGGCTGCTGGGTTTGGTCGCTTGGCGTCTGCCAGGCGTAGCCCGACGAACCGGAGCCATATTCCGAAGCAGAACTCCCCAGAGGCGTCCCGTCGTTCGTGCAATAGTCCGGGCCGTCATTCGGGTAAACCTGCTGGCATGAAGGACAGGTTTTCATAAAAATCTTCCTTTGATTACAGCCTCACATCCGTTTGCGGATTCTCAGAAGCGTCTTCCCCTGGCGAGTCCGAGAAACCAGAGGATGATGGGAATCGCGCCAAATATTATTCCGAGGATGCCGTGAACTTTGTTCATCATAGGATTTCTGTTCGCCATTGAGAGGGTGACGATTCCGAGAACGACGGCAGTCAATCCCGCCAGCAGCGCCAGCAGCGCGAAGATGCCGACGACCGGCAAGAGGTCACGGCTGCGGCTGTTGATGGCTATCACGGCAAAGATAACCGCAATGATGAACCCGCCGAGAGCGCCAATGCCCGTAAACAAGGCCGCTTTTGAGAGGCCGCTCCCCCCGGCTCTCGGCGCATACGGGCCACCGTAAGGCGGCGGATAAGGCGGATACTGGCCGGGCTGTTGATAGTAGCCTTCCGGCGGCGGAGGCCCCCACGGCGGTGCGCCGCCCGGCATCCCGTAAGGTGGCTGGCCGCCCGCATAATACGGCGGCTGTGACGTATCAATCGTCATCGCCGTTCCGTCGTAGGGACACAAGTCCGGGGCGTTATCCGGGAAAGTTTGTTGACAACTGGGACAACGTTTCATTGGTTTCTCCTGTAAAAATTTTGCGGCACATCTCGCTTTTCAGGCTGCTGATCCCGGCGCTAGAAGGTGAAGTAGTAAACGAGCGCAGCAGTGCCCAGCGCAAACCCGGCAATCGCCAGCGGAACGCCCGCGAAGCGCGTCGGCTTTTGCAATGAGAGGATCAGAGAAACAACGCCAAGCCCGACGCCCAGAATGGCTAGAACCAGCAGCGAGGTAAAAACAATATCAAGACTGCGTGCGATCAGCATTGCCATGATCGTGGCGGCGCACGCTCCCGTCGCCAGCGCAGCGATGGCTAAGGCCCTGCTTCTGCCTCCCTGCGGCGGTGCTGGCGCGTAGGGCGCAGCGTAGGGCGCGTTTGCGGCAGGCTGTTGATACGGAGCGCCTCCCCAGTTTGGAGCGGGCGACGGCTGTGGCCATCCCGCTTGAGCAGGTTGATTGCCGGGCGCTTGCCATTGTTGCGGGGGCAGCTCGCCCGACGGCGGCGGCGGCCACTGTCCGGGGGAGTTCATCTCCGGTGGCGCGTTCGGAGCTTGATACTGCTGCTGCTGCGGTGGCGGGGGCGGTTGCGGCGGCGCTGGCGGCGGTTGTGGTGGCGGCGCAGCGAGGGGCGAGCCTCCGCGCAGCCCGGAAGCCATCACAGTTTTGTCCGGGTCAAAGGAAGCAGACTCTTCATCCACCAGGCGCATGCCGTCGTTCGAGCAATAATCCGGCGCGTCGTCCGGGTAAGTTTGACGGCAAGAGGGGCAGCGTTTCATTCGTCTCTCACTTTCTTTACTCAGCCATACTGTATTGCCGCTGCTGACCGAAGCGGCTCGCGGCTTCCGAAGAAACTTCAACTAGAAGAGGATGCCATATTCCGTTTCCAGATAGATGTAGAACGCTATGCTGGCAGCACTCAAGACCATCCCGATGACGGCCAGCGCTTTGCTGCGTTGGCGCGCAGAGATGAGCGCGATGGCTCCCAGAACCAGAGCCGCAGCGCCTGTGATGACGGCAGTGATAATCGCAATATAGGCCGTGTCTCTGGTAAAAATTCTCATCCAGCCTTGATAGCCTGCAAACAGAAGAAATCCCAGAAAGCCGCTGATGCAACCGATGACCAGAGCTGCCAGACTCAGTTTGTTGCCCTTCCCAACGGGCGGCGCATACGGCGCACCGTAAGGCTGCCCCGGCTGCTGGTAATAGCCACCGCCCCAGTTTTGGGCTTGTTGCTGCTGCTGATGCGGCGGCGGTGGTGGCCAAGCGGGTTGCGGCGGCGGGGGCGGCGGCTGGTTAGCCAGGGGCGGCGCAGGATTGGAATATTGGGGCGGTGCCTGGGGCGGCGGCGGCGCGGACGCGAGGATAGTTTTCTGCGGATCGAAGGCCGGGGCTTCTTCGTTGACGAGTTGTGTTCCGTCGTTGACGCAGAAGCCCGGCGAGTCATCAGGGTATGTTCGCTGGCAATTAGGGCAACGTTTCATCTGTCTCTCCTTTGAACGAACTGTGGCGCGGTTCAAATCAACTGCGTCTCTCTTGTTCGGAAACCGCATCCTCTTCTATGCCAAATCGGGCGGCGAGTCAATATACATTCTGCAACGAGCGTGGAAATCAACGATTCGGAGCATGGTGCGGGGCAGTCAAGGCTGGATAAAAAGAAGGAAGCGGGTGATCCACTAGAGTGGTTTTCGATTGAACGAAAGGCGCGGGCATCATTGTAGGGGCAGGGCTGGTCCCTGCCCCTACAGTTTGATTCAACGCCTGACATTCATTTGCAAATCGCTCTAGAATAAGACAAAGCCAAGCGAAAGAGCCTGTAATGTCGCGTGGCTTCGTGTCATTCCAGTGGCCTATCTTTGTCCTCTCCTTATGATCGAAGTCAGGAAGGGAACGCATCACGGCGCAGAAACCAGAAACACGTCCCAAGCCCAGCGTCCCACCTGAGCGTCATGCTTGTCTTTGACCTTCGCTCGATACTTGAACCGATTGCCATACTGGTCAACTCGCTTCGACTCTTTATAGTCGAGTTCTAGTTTCGCCACTCCCAATTCCGGCAAGGTCTGCAACTCCCCTGCTTCCGAGAGGCCGTTATGATTAGTGTCTCGCCACAGGCGCAAAGAGGTGAAGATGGCATCTTTCTTATTAATCACGCCGTCACCATTTCCGCCGTTGGCCTGTCTGTCGTATTCGGCTAAGGCCAGAAATCCGTTGGGCGTGGCTGATTGAGGCTGGGGGGTAAAATTGCCGAATAGTTCCTTGCCATTGTCTATCTGGCCGTTGCCGTCGCGGTCAAGGGCGAGCCAGGCGTCGTCAGAACCATTTGTTGTCCACGCCAGCTTTTCTCGCTGGTTGTTGCTGTCGAGGTCAAAGAGGACGCCGTTAGCCGCAGAGGTGAGACTGATACCGTTGCCGGAAGTGTCCAGGACGATGGGAGAGCCGGGGATGACGCAATGGCATCTTGAGGCATCCCAGTAGCCATTGTCTACATTCATACAGTTTTGTTGAGCACCTTCATTGCAGACACACTTGCAGCTAGTCTTGTCCCAGTAGCCTTCGTCGCAACTCAACTGTTGAGGGCAGGCACAGCAGTAATTCCCCACGTCCTGCATGTTCTCGGGGCAGCCGGGAGGCGCGTATTGTAAAAAGTTCGCAGGCACGCCCTGCGGGCATTGATTGCACGACCAGGTGGGCTGGCCGAAGACATCTTCGACGCAGAAGTTGCAACTCGGATTAATTTTTGTATCCGGGTCGCACTCCAACGTTGGCGGCGGGGTGGGTGTCGTGGTAGCGGTTGGTTCGGGAGTTGGAGTTGCGCCGGGGCACGAGGCTGAACCCTCGTCATCAATAGCGTCGTTGTGGCACTCTAAATTACCGTCTCCCTCACAATCAAAAAATTCCAGCATCAGACGTTTACATGGTCGATCAGAAGATACGATTGCACGAATAGTCAAAGAACAAGCGCATGATGTGGAAATTGGCGCAGGATCAACAAACCACCTAAAACAATTACCTCCACCGCAGTCGTCTTGTACCGGGGTGGAGGTAGAAGTTGAATGACTCAACTTTACATCTTTGGATATTTTCTCTTTATGAAGAGAGCGCGCACTTCCCTTGTTCCTGAGGTCTAGGCTCTGACCCGCCTCAAATCCAGTCTTGTCACCGAAATTAATGATAGCAAACTTGAACACGAGGTTTTTCGTTCGCTCACGAAATTTTTCATGCTTAGCCTTCAAGCCTTTCTTGAACAGCTCGGGAACAGTAAACACATAAGTTTTACCAGGTTCTAGGTGCTCATCTTCAGGATTTGCGTACTTAGCAATGTTTCCGTTTTTTTTAGGATCCCCATACATTAGAGGAATTCCTGACTCCCCACCCGGAGGAACTGGGTCATCTGGGAATACAAGGTAAGCAAGCATGAAGTAGATCGGCTTGTCTGAAACATTCTTAACCTCAATTTCCAAATCCTTATGCCATGTACCCGACTTGAGATTTCTTACTTTATGAATAACTACGGGAATGTCTTTGAAAGTCTTGAGTTTGAGAGTCCTTTCTTGTGTGATGGATTCAGGTGATTGAGCAAAGCCCGCCATTAACACAGTCTTGACCAAGAAAAATAGGACAACGCAGACGAAGGGCAGGAGGAGTGCTGTCTTAGCAATAACCGTAGAAGTCTTGAGTTGAGGATTCATCGGTGTTCTCCTTTGAAAATGCTAATGAGGTTTGAAGGTAGCGATAACTTTACGCAAGACCGCTTATATGCCTGCCACAACGCGAAGTCAATGCAAATGATTTAAGCTATTCATTCTGCAACGAGCGGAAGATTCCCCACACTTGCGGCAAAAGAAACTCACTCTCCGACGGCGGCGCAAACCATCAGGGAGACCTCCGTCTGCAAAGAGTGTCTTCCATCGCCAGCCTGATTCTGCGATACTCGCTGGCTGAAAATCTGTGGGCGCGTCAAACCATGGGCGCGAGTGGCCTGGAAAGGTGAGCGCATGATCGAGAATCAGAAGAGCCCGGAAATGTTTCGGCTCCTGATTTTCGATCACGCGCGGCAACCCTTCATCCACACCATTACTTCAAATCGGCATGTTTGAACCGAGATTCGGAGCTGGAGTTTAAGATGTATTTCAAACCCCTACACAATCGTGCGCGGAGCGCCAAGCCTGCGTTGCGCTCAATCGTTCTGCTCGTCATCGCTTCGCTGAATAGCGGGACACTTCTGCTGGCGCAGGACATCTCCGGCGGAGCTAATCTGGCGACAGACATTTCGGGCGGCGCGGTCGGCGTGCTGGCGATTCCACGCGTCAATCGTCAACACAACAAACGCCCGGCCAAGCCCACGCCCACACCCACGCCGGGGCCGGTTCAATATCAGGCAAGCAATCGCCCGGTTAAAGGCTCTACGCGCGGCGGAGGCGGACTCAAGAAGACGACTCCTCGTCCGAGGCCGCCGCAACCCACAGCCACCGCCGAGACCTTCAACGATCAGGGCGATGATTTTTTTGACAAGGGGCAGTTTGAGAAAGCCGTTGATTCTTACAGACAAGCCATTCGCCTGAAACCGGGCTTTGCAGAGGCGCACAACAATCTGGGCGACGCCTACTTTAATCTGAACAAATTCACGGAAGCCGCAGATGCCTACAAACAGGCGGTTCGCTACAAGCCCAACTGGGGCGAAGCCTACAACGGTCTGGGCGATTCGCTCTTCAATCTGAAGCGCGACGAGGAAGCGCTGGCTGCTTATCGAGAGACAGTTCGGCTCAAGCCGGACGTTGCTTCCGCGCATTACAACATGGGCGACATCTATTTCAGGGCGGGCAGGTATCAGGAGGCGGTCGCCTCGCTCACGCAGGCCACTCGCTACGACACCAGAGACTGGGAAGCCTTCAACTATCTCGGTCAGGCTCAGGATCGTCTCGAACAATACGACGCTGCCGTTGCCGCCTACAGGCAGGCCGCCACCTTGAATCCGAACTATGCAGAGGCGCACTACAGCGCAGGCGCGGCTCTCTATAACGCCGGTCGTTACGAAGAATCAATCGCCGCTTACAGGCAGGCCGTCAAGATGAAGCCCGGCTATCAGGACGTTTACAGCAACATCGGCGACGCCTATCGCCGCCTGAATAAATTCTCCGACGCCGCAGACGCTTACAAGCAGGCCATTCTGCTCAAGCAGGCGGACGCCGACACCTACAGCAATCTGGGCTTCGTCAGCAACAAGCTAACGCGCTACAGCGACGCTATAGATGCTTACAAGAAGGCGCTCGCGCTGAAACCGGACATGGACGACGCTTACGATAATCTTGGGTTCGCGCTCGGCAAGTCGCGTCGCTGGACGGAAGCGATAGACGCTTTCAAGCAGGCGATTCGCTACCAGCCCAACGATGCCGGGGCTTACACCAATCTCGGCTGGGCTTACAACAACACTGGCAACTTCAACGAAGCCACCACCGCGCTCAAACGAGCCGTGAGCATCCAATCGGATTACCCGGCGGCGCAATTCAATCTAGGCATCGCCTACAGCAAGCTCGCCAAATTCCCTGAAAGCGTCGAGGCATTCAAACAGGCGACCCTCATCAGGTCAGACTGGGCTGAAGCGCACAACAATCTAGGCTATGCTTACGGCAGCCTCCAACGCTGGAACGAGGCTATCGCGGCGCACAAACAGGCGATCAACCTGAAAAGCGATTACGCCGGAGCTTACTTCAATCTCGGCTTCGCCTATTTCCAGAGCGGGAACAAAAAGGCCGCGATGGATCAATACAAAGTTCTTCAGACGATGAACCCTGAACTGGCCAAAAGGCTCTACATCCTAATCAACAAGAAAAATCCTCCGATGGTCGCCCGGATGAATTAATGAGCTAAGCCGAGTATGTATGAGTTGGAATTGAAGCCGAAGTTCTAAGCACAGGTGGCATACTGTCAGGAGGTAGCGCCTGATGGGACACGCGCGCCAGCGGCCAAAACGCCTTGCGGAAAAACTGTTACAGATTCGATTGGCTCTCGGTCTTTCTCAAACCGAGATGCACAGGCAGTTAGACGTTGAGGATGAGATTCTTTATACAAGAATCTCGGATTATGAGTTAGACAAATCCGAGCCAACGCTGATGGTTCTTCTGCGTTATGCTCGCGTTGCGGGTGTTATTGTAGATGTTTTGATTGACGACGAGCTTGATCTGCCCACGAAACTACCCGCCCGCCGGAAGTGACTTTCGAGATCAGGCAGGGTTCTCAGGCGAGAGCGCGTATCTACTGGTTCAGGAAGAATCTAAGCCGTGAGTGGTTACTCAGCCGGATTCGAGCAGGGATGGACAGGATAGACAGGATAAAGACAAGAAGCATTCGCTGCTTTCTTAGAAGCTGATTGAAAAAGTCCCGTTAGGGACGACGTGACAATAGCCCAGCCATTGATGGCTGGGAAACAGCGCCGCTAAAATGATTGAGTCCCGTAGGGACGGCTGAACCAAGAGCCGCGCTCATTTCAGCCGTCCCTACGGGACTCAGTTCTTATATACCGAATCTATTCCCAGCCATGAATGGCTGGGCTATTTTCAATTGTCCCTGACGGGACAGAGAGAAGCTGGCACTTTTCAAACTGCTTCTTAGAAGTTGTTTGAAAAGCCCCGAAGGGGCGACGATGTGATAGCCCACTGGGTCTAGACATAGACAACCTGATGAAGCCCTGAAGGGCAGCAATATTGATGTCACCCTTATTCCGCCCCTTCAGGGCTTGATGAATAAACTGGAATCTTTCCCTGTGGCGTTGCCACAGGCTCTCACATTTCGCCCCTGCGGGGCTTTCTGAGACTTTTCAAACAGCTTCTAAGCACAGGTGGCATAGAAGATAAAGCAAGGCCGCCGTTTCGCACGGGCGTGCGACTGGAAAACGGCGACCTTGCGGCGCACAACCTACTTCTTCCACGATAGCAGGCGTGCGACCACAGGGGACGTGCACCCATCACGTTCCCCTGATAGTGAACTGTTAGCGATATGAGGTCATAGGGTGTAAGGAAAAGCGTGGTATATTCCACGCGCTCTGTCTTTGAAAACTAAGCAACGGCTAATGCGTCGCTCACACCTCAAATTGAAGTAATGAGCATCGCCGTGCGAGATGAAAGGCTCATTCTCACGGCAGATGATTTGAGCGGGCAGATTGTAGCCACATTTCTGGCTAAGGGCAAGCTATCAGGAGATAACTTCTGATGGCACGCCTACCCCGTCTCAAATCAGAGCGGCTACCAGAGAAACTTTTACAGGTTCGTCTTGCGCTTGGACTTTCTCAAAATGAGATGCTCCACAGGCTAGAACTTGGTGACAGGTTGTCACGAACTTCCATCTCTGCTTATGAGCTTGGGACGGGCGAGCCGCCCCTTCCGGTTCTTTTGAGATATGCGCGCTTGGTGAATGTCAGTACAGATGTGTTGATTGATGATGAGTTAGACTTGCCAGCTAGATTGTCGAAACGCTCTCGCCGTTAAATGGCGTGTCATACTTACGAGTCTCCAATTTCAAATTAGGACACTACCGCTTTCTTAGCTTTTTATCCTGTTCATCCCTGCTAATTTCCCCGCAATTCCACCCTTATCCCCATAAGTGCAAGCAAAACAACCGCTTAGACAGAGTTACAGCCTGTTCAGACAGTCGCACCGCTCACTTTTACAACGCGAACGCTCACTTATTCAGCGTCAACGACCACTTCTACACAGTCAACGGGAACTTCTACACCGTCAACAGCGACTTCTACAGCGTGAACGACGACTTCTACAGCGCGAACGGGAACTTTTACAGCGTGAACAATGACTTTTACACTGCGAACGGGCACTTATACAGTGTGAACAATCACTTCTACAGCGCGCACGGCGACTCAAA
Organism: uncultured Acidobacteriota bacterium; assembly: GCA_963791265.1. GTDB lineage: Bacteria > Acidobacteriota > Blastocatellia > Pyrinomonadales > Pyrinomonadaceae > QHXM01. Next base: position 60,796 of record CAWBSB010000014.1, on the reverse strand, counting down.
CAGCGCGGAAGGGGCTTTGCCTGACAGAACCCTTTTGCTCAACGGAACGTCACTCAGCTCGTTCCGAGGCAAAGCTACAACTATCGCGCAAAATGAATGGTCGTCAATCAATTTGAGTGACCTTGATTGCTCAAGCTGACCGATTTCCCCTCTCCTGACTGATGCTCAAAGCTCCCCTTCAGAGACTAAACATAGAAATAGCTTGACTTAATAAACTTGCATCCTTTCAGGCATAGTGCTTGCAATCTGTCTGCGTTGCAGGTCGCACTTCTGACCGGCACGCCCACTCACAAATCACTCCGACAAGCGATACCGGGATATAAATATGCAATCCTCGCAGGGATTGGAAACAACCTTGAGCAGACAGCAGTACGCCAAACAATTTATGTGGGCGATTATCGTCCTTGGCTCGGCGGCCTTTTTCTTCTCCGGGTTTAATGTCTCCATTGCTTCGGTAGACATTCGCTTTCTCTTCCTGACAATCATCACGCTCTGCATCGGCTCGCGCATCACTATTCGGATTCCGAGTGTTAAGGAACACATCTCCGTCTCCGACACCTTCATCTTCCTCACGCTCCTCCTCATCAGTGGCGAACTGGCGATTATGCTCTCGGCAGTAGAGGCTCTCTGTTCATCGCTCCGTCTTAATAAGAAGCCGCTCACGACTACCTTCAACATGGCGGCGACAGCCTTCTCGACGTTCCTTTCCGTCTGGGCTTTGCGCCTCTGCTTCGGGTCTATCGCAGCTTTGCGCGGCGACTACTCCGCCCCTTACATCATCGCCATCTGTATGCTGGCGCTCGTCCAGTACATCAGCAACTCCGGGACAGTGGCGATAGTCGTCGCGCTGAAGAACAATTTGCCGATCTGGATGACGTGGCGCAAGAGCTTCCTCTGGACTTCGCTCACCTATTTCGCAGGAGCTTCCGCCGCAGGCATTATCTCCAAGCTGATTGATGCGGTCGGCTTCTACGCTTTCCTGGCGACGACGCCCATCATCGCCATCGTTTATTTAACCTACTGCACCTATCTCAAAAACGTTGAAGCATCTGCCACGCAAGCTGAACAGGCTGAACGCCACGTCGCGGCGCTACGTGAAAGCGAAGAGCGTTTCCGCAGCGCGTTCGACCACGCAGCCGGGATGGCGCTCGTAGCAACGGATGGGAGATGGGTTAAAGTCAACCGCTCTCTGTGCGAGATGATCGGCTATTCCGAAGAGGAGTTGCTGGCGACCGATTTTCAATCCGTCACGCATGAGGACGATCTCGGCGACATGATGTCGCAGGTCGGGAAGCTCCTGGAAGAGAAGGCTTCGACCTACCAGATGGAGCTGCGCTACAAGCACAAGAAAGGGCACACCGTCTGGGCTTTGCTGAGCGTCACGGTGATTCGTGATTCACAGACCAATTCCATCAATCTTATTTTCCAGATTCAGGACATCACCGACCGTAAGCGTGCCGAAGAACGCCTGCTTCACGAAGCCTTTCATGATGGGCTGACAGGTCTGCCCAATCGCGCCCTCTTCATGGATCACCTGAAGCTTTCGGTCGAGCGCGGCAAGCGGCGCGAGGATCGTCTCTTCGCGGTTCTCTTCCTTGACCTCGACCGCTTCAAGGTTATCAACGACAGCCTGGGTCACATGGTTGGGGATCAGTTGCTGGTCGGAATCGCACGTCGTCTGGAAATCTGCCTGCGCCCCGGCGACACGGTCGCGCGGCTCGGCGGAGACGAGTTCACAGTCCTGCTCGAAGACCTGATGAGTGTGACGGAATCGATAGACGTAGCCGACCGGCTGCAAAAAGCTCTGGCACTGCCCTTCAATCTCAACGGCCACGAAGTCTTCGCCACCGTCAGCATCGGCATAGCCTTGAGCAGCACCGGCTATGATCGTCCTGAAGAGGTCTTGCGCGACGCCGACACGGCGATGTATCGCGCCAAGATGCTAGGCAAAGCCCGGCACGAAGTCTTTGATAAGACGATGCACGCCCGCGCGATGAATCTCCTGCAAATGGAAGCAGACCTGCGCCGCGCCATCGAACGCAAAGAATTTATTCTCCACTACCAGCCGATTGTCGCGCTTGAGTCGGGCACCATCAGCGGCTTCGAGGCTCTCATTCGCTGGCAGCACCCGGAGCGCGGTTTCGTTCCCCCGGACGAGTTCATCCCGATTGCCGAAGAGACCGGGTTGATTATCCCCATCGGCCACTGGGTACTGGAAGCAGCTTGCCGCCAGATTCACCTGTGGCAGGAGGAGTATCCGCAGTATCCGCCGCTTCAGATCAGCGTCAACCTGTCGACCAAACAGTTCATCAACGTGAACCTGATAGAGCAGATTCGACAGGTGCTCAGAGAGACCTGCGTCGAGCCTCACAGCCTGAAGCTGGAGATTACGGAAAGCATGGTGATGGAGAACATTGATTCGGCCATCGAGATGCTTGAGCAGCTACGCGCGCTCGGCATCGAATTGAGCATTGACGATTTCGGCACGGGCTATTCATCCCTGAGCTACCTGCACCGCTTCCCGATCTCCACGTTGAAGATTGACCGTTCGTTTGTCAGCCGCATGAGCGACAACAACGAGAACGCAGAGATCGTCCGCACTATCCTGATGCTGGCTCGCAGCCTGAAGATGGATGTCGTGGCGGAAGGCGTGGAAACAACGGATCAACTCTCGCAGCTCGCCATGCTGGAATGTGAATACGGGCAGGGCTACTATTTCTCCAGGCCGCTCAACGTCGAGGGCGCTTCAAAGCTACTGGCAGATGGCCATATCTACCAGATCGTGATGCCCGCGCTCGACAGCTTCATCGAGGAAGGAAGCATTCTGGCTGCGTAGCGCAATAGGTTGAGAGCAACGTTGCTTGCCTCGTCTTTGTTAAAGAAGAAATCCCGAAGAAACTGTTTGCAATGTTATAGGCTCTCTGTCCCGTCAGGGACAATTGATAATAGCCCAGCGATTTATCGCTGGGAATAGAACAAGGAAATAAAATCTGAGTCCCGTAGGGACGGCTGAAGAGAGACTCGCTCTTGTTCAATCGTCCCTACGGGACTCAAGTTTTACTCTCTAACTTTATCCCAGCCATAAATGGCTGGGCTATTGTCACGTCGTCCCTGACGGGACTTTTTTTAATCAGCTTCTACGTTTTCAAAAGGCTGCTAGTTAATTAGCTCGGAGCCTTTTTCCCTGCCATCTCATCTTCGTTAACAACTCCGCGCGTTTGCAATCGCATTCCCGTGCCTCCCGAACCCCCACGACTCGTTGACGTGACACTTAAGCCACCAGAGGCTCCGTGCGGTGCTTGCTCCGTAGGCCAACCCCCCATTTCTAAAAGACGCGTGCTAAAAAGCGAACAGGCGCAGCAGCTTTTGGGGCCGCGCGCCTGTTCTAATGCTGGTCACTGTCCTCACCCCAGCAACCAGTCGCGGCGAAAAGATTCACCTTTCGCCAATTGCTGATAGCATAACCTCCGCGCGCCATCTATGCAACTCGCCGTGTGGACATGACTCTTAAATTTGATGGTGCTCCCGGTTGGACTCCAACCAACGGCCTACCGCTTAGGAGGCGGTCGCTCTATGCACCTGAGCTACGGGAGCACATGAAACAGCGGAAAATGAAAGCTGTGGAAAGTTTAGCACAGCTCAAGACTGATATTTAATCAGCGAGCGCACGTCGTAGCCTTCCAGCTTTTGGCGTCCGGGGAGGAATTCAAGTTCGACGACGAAGACCAGACCGGCCACCACGCCGCCCAATCCTTCGACCAGATCAACGACCGCCTTAGCTGTTCCGCCCGTCGCCAGCAAATCGTCGGCGATGATGACGCGATGCCCCTGGCCTACGGCGTCGCGGTGAATCTCCAAAGTATCCTGCCCGTACTCAAGATCATAAGAGACGGAGACACATTCGGCAGGCAGCTTGCGCGGCTTACGCACGGGCACGAACCCTGCGTTCAGGTGGTAAGCGAGCGCCGGAGCGAAGATGAAGCCGCGCGCTTCGACACCGATGACGGTGTCAACCTTCTCGCCTTCAAACTGCGCGGCGAGCGCATCCACCGTGCCCCGCAAGCCTTCCGGGTGCTTGAGCAGCGTCGTAATGTCATAGAAATTAATGCCGGGCTTCGGGAAATCCGGCACTTCACGGATTAGCGATTTGAGATTATCCATAATCAGTGGCCAGTGGCCGGTTGTCAGTGGTCAGTAAGAATCAGTTTTTTAACTGACCACTGACCACCGACCACTGCTTTACCTTTCTATCCTAAAGAGAGAGTAGTGGCCGGTCGGCTCAACGTTGATCTCTTCGATGTTTTCGACTTCAGAGAAGGGCGGGCCGGTCGCCAGATCATGTTTGAAGGCTTCAACGCTCTCGGGCACGCCTTCGACCCACGCTTCGACTCGGCCATCCGGTAGATTTCGCACGTATCCCAGAACCTGATGGCGGGCTGCGGCGCGTTGCGCGAAGAAGCGATAGCCGACGCGCTGCACTTGTCCGCTTATCAGAAATTTTCGCGCAACTTTCATCATCCCTATTAAAAACTGACGGCTCAACGAAAAACGCGACGGAGAATATCACAGGGCGGCGCACGTCGCATCTCTTCGCTTAGAAGGTGAAACCGATGATTGCTTTTGCGGCTTTGCCGCCGTGTTGTGCGGAAAGCCTGTGGCTTTCCGTCGACCGTTCTATTTGGTCTTTATGAGGCTACGCCTCATAAGGGTAAGGCGCAGCCTTACCAAAATAAAGATCACTCAACGGAAAGGCAAAGCCTTTCCACACACCCAAGCGGCAGAGCCGCCTGAGGTCTTAACGCCCCTCTGCCACTTCAACGATGGCCACACCGCCCGGCGCGAGGTTGAGCTTGACGCTCGTCTGCCCGCTGTCGCGTGTGATGTCCAGGCGTTTGTCCTCAGTCCATTCGCGCGCCTCCGCAATTCCCTTGCCTCTGAGGCTCAAGCTCACTTCGACGCTCTGGCTACGATCAATTTGCGCCAGTCCCTGTTGAGGCTTCAAGACGCCCTTGTTGTTGATGAGCGTCACGACCCAGCCGCGCTCCGTGCGATTGACTAGATATTGCACCTCGCCACGCACCTGGACTGGTGTGGCGTCAGCGCAGAGATGCGCGAGCAGGTGAGCGACAAATGGCGTCAGGCGCTCGTCTTCGCCGAGCAGATCGGGCAGCGCTACGAACACGACTTTTCCGCGCCCGACCTTGTTAATGGTCACGAGCGGATCACCAGTCTGCGACTTGATTAAAACTTCAGTTCCCTTGCGCGCCTCCACGCGCTCGTAGCGAAAGACTTGTCCGCGCAAATCCGTCCCCGCTTCACCGGGCGAAAGACAACTCGCCTCGTCCGCTTCCGCTTTCTCTCCGGTGAGGCGAACGCCGAGCAATTCGGCTGAAAGCCCTTTCGCCTGCGCCGCGTTGACGACCAGCACGCCGCCCCTTCGAACATAATCCTCAAGACGCTTACTCCACGCGGGACTCCATTCGACGCGCCCGCCGACGACCACCGCGCGATAAGCGTCAATCGCATCTTTGCGCGTCTCTGAGGCGACCAGCACATCGAAGATGTCGCCGAAGACGGAAGCAACGTATGCCTGCCTGTCTCCCGTTGCGGGTTCGCCCTCCGTGACGGACGCTGGATAATAAATCGTGCTGAAAAGCTCTCTGAGCGCGTGATCGGATTTATCAATTTGCGAGACACCGTATGGCCAGTGCGGGTAATCCGTCATGTCCCAGCCGTGCGCCGGGTCGAGCAGCATGGCGATGGGCGTATAGGGTGTGCCGCGATCAGGATGCTTTTCCACAAAGCGCATGAACTCGTCTGTGATGCGTCCCAGTGGATTCAGTTGAAAGGGATGCTCGCCGGGGCCGGGCTTGAAAAACTGGTCGTACCCCTGCTCCAAGTAGATAGCCGATGCTCCCGCCATGTAATAAAAATAGTAGCTCTTGCGATACCACGAGAGCGATGGCCCCATCGTCGCGCCATACCGCGAGTGAAAGAAATTGTTCGGCCCGGCGAAGTTCTGCGCCTGTGTGAAGGTCGTCGCGGTGTCGCCGAAGTTCGGGGCGTGGTAATAGAGAAAGTTGCCGCCGTATTGACGGGCTGCGCCGCGCGTAAACGCCGTCCGCATCGCAAAGTTGGGCTGGACGGCGGCAGTTTCTACTCCGATTAAGCGCGTGCCCCATTCGCCGAGCGCGTGCGCGTAAGCTGTGCTTGAGGTCGCTTGCGCCGGGATGAGCTTGTCCCACATCGCGCCCGCCCCCGGCGTGTGAAACGTACTGACCCATTTACGTTCGAGCGCACGCGTGTAAAAGATGCGATGCGCTTCTAGCAACTCGCGCCGCGACATCTGCGGCGTTATCTTCAACTCGGTCGCGGACTCTCCCCAGACATATCCAACGCTTTCGCCGGAAACCCAGCCGAGAAACTGTTCGCGCAAATCAGTCGTCAACAATTTCCAAGCAGCCTGCGCCTGGGCCGCCGGGTCGGCCTCCGTCCAACGCAGCGCTCCGTAGTTAATCAGCACCGCGAAGGGCTGCTTTGTCTCGCGCAGGTAGCGAACGAACGGGCTGCCCTCTTTCAAAAGTTCCGGCAGATCGTTGATGTAGATGACAGGCACGACGAGCCTGGAGCCGAAGATGGGAACGTCTTTCGCGCCCTTGTAGATTTTGACGAACTCTTCGATAGGCTCGGCATGGAAAGGATAGAGCGGGCGCTCTTCCGGCGGCGTCTTGTCGTAAAGCTCCCAGAACTTTTTGGAGATGTTCCAGGGCATCAGGAAATCGCGTCCGGCGAGGGGAGAGCGACGCCACAAGGCTGGGACATCCACGTTGGACGACGGCTCGACGAGCGGCGCGAGCGGCGTGCGCTCCCTTGACCATTCGCGCAGGTAACGCATCGCCGCGAAGTCCGGCTTGCTTCTGCCTTGCGGCACGTAGCCGGGATCATTGGTCAGAACAAAGCAGTCAACGTGTCGTCGCGCTTCTGCGATTTTCTCAATCTCAATCGAGACGCGCGCCGTGCCTTTCGAGAGCGTGGCCGTTGCAGCGTCCCAGGCAAAAGCCCACTTCCAGTACATGCTCACTTCGTCGTGAGGGTCTAGGATGTCCCGCGCGCCGAACTCATGCCGGAAGACTTCGCGCCCGTCCTGTGTAACGCGCACTGTGAAATTTTCCGTGCGGCTCGCCCAATCTGCATAACGCACCCAGACTTTATACTGTCCGGCGCGCGGGACTTCTACATCCTGATAGAGCGTGGCCTTCGTTTCATCTGCGCTCGCCGCAGCAGAGTTCCACTCGCTCTCGCCGCCCTGCGACCATTCGGCGGAAACGCCCGGCCCGTTGATTCCCCACCCCGGCGATTGCGCGCGCGATGGATTCATCCATGAGGCGTTAATCACAGGCTCTTGACGCTCGGTCGTTGAGAGGCCGCGCATGTTCTCCGCTTCATACCAGAGATATTCAAAGCGAGCTGGCGGAGCGGGTTTATCAGAGCTTAGAGGCGGAGAGACTTGCGCGACGAGCGGCAAAGAGAGAAGCATCAATGCCAGCGAGAGGCGAAGATAGAACGACGCGGAGAAACAACGACAAAGATTCCGGCTCTTCATAGATGCTTCTCCGCGCCTCGCGTTTCTAATCTTTCTCTATTCCTTGATTCTAACCAAGTGCTTCCAGGCATTCCGCGAGCGTCCGCTGGCGACACGTGAACATAGGCGTGTCGCGCAGCGTGAAGGAGCTAGCCTTCGTCTCGCGTAGTTCCTGCACAAGGTCTAAAAAGTCCGATGGTTCGTCTGTCTCAAAGGCGACGACGAACTCCTGATCGTCTAAGCCGAAGGAGTAGGTCGTGTGCAGCCGGACCGAGCGATACTTCGAGCCGATGCGGATGTGCTCGTCCATCATCTCCTGTCGCGCGTCCGAAGGCTTCGCGTACCACTCGCGCGTTTTCACGAACGGGTAGACGAAGAGATACTTGGATTTCCCCGGAACGATATGCAGGCGGTCTTCGACGTGCTCAGGATTGTCCTTGTCTATGTATATCGAGCGCTTGGTCATCGAAAGAAAGGATTGCGTCGTCTCCATATACTTTCCCAATTGCGTGCGATTGACACGCGCCGTCATCTCCTGAATCGGCTCAAGCTGGTAGCCGATGCGCCAGATCATCAACTCGGCGTTCGTTCTGAGTCCCACGAGCGAATAGGTATGAATCAACAATTCGCGGCGAAACTCTGCGAGCGCATTAATGAATTCCTGCCTGGCTTGCTCCTTGACGCTATCGTCGAGCAAGCGCCATTCGGGGCGCATGCGGTGAAAAGTGAAGCTGACGAACTGTCTTGGAAGCCTTGATTTCGGTTCGATGGTATCGTCTGCGGTTGGAGCAAGACGCAACGAACCGTAGGTTGCATTCTTGCTCTCGTCTTCAGTAGTGCTCATGGTGCTTCAAGACCTCTTAATCGGATTTCGCCGGAACGGGGTCGCATAATCTCGCCCCGATAGGATAAAATGCGCGCTCGTTAGTCGTAGCCATTCTGAGGCGAAGAGGAAGAAAAGTCTAGCGAGTCTGAAGTCTGGGGTCTGGAGTCAAAAACAATAGCTTGTCTTTGACTCCAGACTCCAGACTGCCAGACTCCAGACTCCTACTTATCATGCCGGATTCCGATTCCAAGCGCACCAAGCGAACAAAAGAGATTGATAAAGGGCGTAGAGATTTTCTCGTCTGGATTCCCGTGGGCATCTTCGCGGGGCTGGCGGCGACGGTCGTGACCGCAGCTTTTCGTTTCCTGCGCCCGGCCAAGTCGTTGCAAGAGGGAGACTGGAACGATGTCGCGCCGCTGGCAGAGCTGACGGGCGAAAAGCCGATCATGCGAAGCATCGTCGCGGAGCATCACGCGGGATGGGCCAGCACGCTCGAAGAACATTTCGTCTACATCCTGCCGCATAAAAATAATCAGGTCTTGTCGAGCATGTGCCCGCACGAAGGCTGCAACGTCGCTTGGCGCGCGGAAGAGAGCCAGTTTTTCTGCCCCTGCCATGACAGCTACTTCGCCGCCGATGGCGAGGTGTTGAGCGGCCCCTCGCGTCGCGGACTCGATCCGCTGCCGACGCGTGAAAAGGACGGCGTGCTTCAGGTCAAGTATCAAAGCTATCTGAACAACACAGAGGAGCGAATTGTGCGCGGATGAACGAACCGGCGGATTCCCCCACCAAGACCGAGCAGCCGAAAGAAGGCTGGGTCGCGCGCTGGACGACGCTCGAAGACATCGAGCGCACGTTGATAGACAAGCCGTCCAGCGGCTTTGAAGCGTGGGCGCGAACGACCGCAGGCATCGTCGTCATGCTCCTCGCGCTACAGGTCACGACCGGCCTCCTGCTAGGCTTCTACTACGTTCCGTCAACGGAAAACGCGCATACGACCGTCGCCTACATCGAGAAGATCGTCCCCGCAGGCTCCTGGATTCGTTCCCTTCATCATTACGGCTCACAATGGTTGACGCTGGCGCTCGTGCTTCACCTGGCGCAGATGTTCTGGCGTGCGACCTATCGTCGTCGCCCCGTCGCATGGATGGCGAGCGTGCTCCTGCTCGGCTTGATTCTCGCCGCAGGCGCGACCGGCTACTCGCTGCCCTGGGACGCGCGAGCATTCTTCGGTACACGCGTCACGGAAGGCATCGCGGGAGGGCTTCCGCTCGTCGGCGACTCTGCGCGAGCATGGCTGCTGGGCGGTTCTGAAATCACGCCGATTACGCTGGCGCGATTCTTCGCGCTGCACGCGCTGATTATCCCCGCGCTCATCCTGGTGGTGCTGGCGGCGCGATTGTTCGTCTTTCGTGAAAGAGGCTTGGTGAGCGCAGCCGAGGAGCGGCGACTGGAAACGTGGATGCACCGTCAGGTCCTGCGCAACGCGATTGCGGCGGGCGTCGTCTTTCTAGCGCTCGCGGTTTTCAGTTGGAAATTCTTTGCGCCCCTGGGGCCTCCGGCTGACACGGCAGCGCCCGGCTATCTGCCCCGCCCCGGCGCGCAATTCCTGTGGCTCTTTCAGATGCTCAAGTATTTGCCGGGTCGCACCGCCAGCGTCATCGCGGTCGCGCTTCCGGGCTTGATTTTCTTCGGGCTGGCGATGCTGCCTTTTCTCAACAGGCCGCTTCGCAAAGTGATGGCTCGCCCGCGCCGCAACATCGGCGTCGTGCTCTTCTCGCTCGGCTTTCTGCTGGTCATCGGCTTGACGATTATCGCTTACGTGGATGATTCGCGTAACCCGCTGACACGCGCGCAACTCCGTCGGCAGGATGCGGAAGAGAAGGCTTTTCGTGAGTCGCCCTTTACCCCTCTGCGCGCACGCACCAGTGAATCTGTCAGCATCGAGCCGCAGACGAACAACGCCAATTCAAACAATGGCGGGCAAACTCCCGACGGCTCGCCCTCGCCCAGCCCGCAGGTCAAGGCTTCGCCGGGCACTTCAACCAACAACTCAGGCGCACCGCCTGAGTCTTACATCACACACTGCTCGGCCTGTCACGGCACGCGCGGTCAGGGCGCTTCGATCTTCCCCAAACTCCTCGGCGTCGCCTCGAAACCGCGCCGCTCCGTCGAAGACATCATCGGCCTGCTCGATGATCCATTGGCCTACGGAATCGAGCCTCCGATGAAGTCGTACCGCGACAAATTGACGGAAGCTGAAAAGCGCGAGATCGCCGAATGGGTAGCGGGGCTGAAAAAGTAGAAAGGCTCACCTCCCGTTGTCAATGATTGAGGTTGAAAAGAGTGCAGGTGAAGTTGCTATTCACCGCCGCAGACGCAGAGGACGCAGAGATAACGCAGAGCAAAGCAATCTCAAATTCAGAATTTGAAATCTCAAATTTGCTCTCTGAAATTTCAACTCTCTGCGTCTCTGCGGTGAATCTCACCCCGACGCACATTCGATTTGAAATTGAACCGCTACTCGTCCGCCTTTCTACTTTCTCCTTTCCCCCATCTGGTCTATACTTCCTTCGCTCTGCGGTAGCACTTTAGTTCTGAAATCCTGATTCCACTTTGGGACGAATTCGAATGAAACTTGCCAAACTTGCCATCATCGTCGTTGCCGTTGCTCTCTTTGCCATAGCTTGTGGTGATTCAACGAGCACGAATCAAACGGCTAATACCGGGGGCACGCAGCCCACGCCCGCCGCCTCGCCTAAAGCGACCGCCACCGCCACGCCGGACGAGCTGGCAGAGGCGAAAACAACTTACATGAATGCCTGCACGGCCTGTCATCAGGACAAGGGTGAGGGCGGCATGGTGAAGATTGAAAACAAGCGGCTGAAAGTTCCGAGCCTGCTCGAAGGACATGGACTGACACACACCGACGCGGAGTTTGCCAAACAGATTGCCAACGGCGGCGACGGCATGCCAGCCTTCAAAGACAGGCTTAATGAAAAGCAGATCAACGACCTCGTGCGCTTTATCCGCCGCGACATACAGGCGGGCCTGACGCCAAAGACCGGGGGGCACTAAAAGCTAAAGGCGAGGCGGCGAGCAGCAATTCCAGCGCGCCGAAGCTGAGGATGGAAATCCGGCTCGATTGCTGCGGGTTAGAGAGAGACCGAACGCTCATGAGGCGACCAGCCCCTTCTTGAGGTTGCGCTGCCACGCCTCGTAATTCCTTATCCGCCGTTTCGCCTGTTTGTGCGTCAGGCTCATCATTTGCGCGACATAGTTTATTCGCTCTGTCCGATCATTCTTCTTGTCGCGTGGGTCGCCCGGCGCTTGTTTGTAAAAGCCGTAGGCTTTCTCCCATTCTGCTTTGATTTCAGGTGTCGCTTGCTCGCCGCGTAATTCAGGCATTTTTCACTTTCCCCTTCGATTGCAAATTTGGGTGTCGAGCAACTTGTCTTGCTCTTTCTCGACATGATACCGTTTTAAGGCAGGAGAAGGATATGCAGCGTCTCACCTTTCGTCTCGCAATCACGTTTCTTTCAGGTCTGATCTATCTTGCCGCCTCAGCTTTCACCCTTGCGGCACAGGAGAAACCGTCGAGCAGCCCGCCGCCAATCAATGACAATAGCAAATGGGAAAGATATACAGGTAAAGGTGAGGCGTTTACTGTTTTACTTCCGGAGCGCCCGACCGCAGCCATTAACTACAGGCCAGCGCGTTTTATTCTCGGCACCGAAGCGGAGCGTTTTCGCGGAACCCTTTATAGCGCGTATAGCGATGGAGTGGTTTACTTAATATATTCCTTTCCACGCCGCTCAGAACCCATAAAGCAATTCGTAGACGAATTCGCAAACCGTTATTCATATGTGCAGAAAGTAGTCTCCGCCCGCGAGCTAAACATTGACGGAATTGCAGCCCAGCGCTATCTAGTCAAATTTAGAGACGTGGACGCAGTGTTGGACTTCTACGTGACCAGCAACCGCGTCTATATCCTCCACGTCGTCGGAGGAGACGAAAGCAATCTTTCGGTCAAACGCTTTCTCGAATCATTCATGATTGGGAAGACGGACGGAACTAACAAAGCAACTGATTCCCCGGCCATCGAAATTAAACCCGACGCAAAGAAGCCTCCCCCAATAGACGACGCGCAAGATTCCGACCCGGTCTACACGACCAGCGAAGTCACACGCAAAGCAGTTATCGTTTACAGGCCGGAGCCGCAATACTCGGAAGAAGCCAGAGAGGGGCGCGTGTCCGGCACTGTGGTCCTCAAAGCGGTGCTTTCTTCATCGGGAAAAGTTACCGGGATAGATGCCAGAAAGTCTCTGCCACGCGGCTTGACTGAAAAGTCAATGGAAGCGGCTCGTCAGCTAAAATTTATCCCCGCCATCAAGGACGGGAAGTTCGTCTCCCAAAGCATCCAACTGGAATATAACTTTAGCGTGTACTAAGAAAACAGAGAAGGAATTAGACAGGATTAACAAGATTATCAGGATGAAAGAATAAGCATTCAAGCTGCCCTGACGTGCCCTGTCTTCTTAATCTTGATAATCCTGTTAATCCTGTCTATTTCTTCCTTACGGTAGTTTTGTTATGAGCTCTACAGAGGTTTATATGAGAAGGATTTTTTCTGCCTTAATCTTCACGGTTCTGGCTCTCTCAATCGCCGCCGCTCAGGGCAGGGATGATAAAAAGCAGCATGATCTCGTCGGCCCGGTTAAGACCCTTGAGGTCGGCAGAATCGAGTACACGCTGAAAAACGGCAAAAGCGTTTCAGGCAAACCCATCCGCCGCTACACGATTGCCTTTAACGAAGACGGAAAGAAGACGGAAGAGATTTCTTATGACCAGAGCGGTGAGTCTATTTTAGACAAAGTCGTCTATGCTTATGACAGGGAGGGAAGGCTCAAAAGTTACGAATCATACAACAGCAGCGTGGACAAAACGCTGTCCACTTCACAAAAGAATGATTACAAGCTGGACGACAAAGGAAAGGTGCTTGAATACGTCAACTATCAACCTGACGGCACGCTGGGCAGCAGGTTTCTTTACAAGTATGACGCCAAAGGAAATAGGACTGAGGAAATATTTTATTCATGGAACGGCACGCGCACAGGCAAACTGCTCAACACGTATGACGAAGCCGGGCAGCTACTAACGGCGACCTCTTATAACGAAGACGACTCTATTAGCTGGAAGATCACCTGTACCTATAACGCCAAGGGCAACAAAATAGAGTGGCTTCAATCAATAGCCGGTGTTTTAAGATACAGGGTCACGTATAACTACGACGATAAAAACAGGATTGTCGAGCAGGAGACGTTTGAATATAACAAGCCGCCCAACATGCGGACGACGCACGCCCCTGAGCCGGGGAAGATCGTCTATACCTACAACGACGTGAAGAAAACCAGAGAAGTAGAAACGTATAACGAGGACGGCTCTCATAAGGAGAAAAGGATTTATCTCATGGACGAGCGGGGCAACGAGGTCGGGTGGAAGGTATTCAACGCCGACGGCTCGCCCAGGAAAACAGAAGTTCACTGGTATGACAAGACAAGACTGCTACGCACCCTCGGCGGCATCGAGTCGGCAAATTTCGAATATGATTCAAAAGGAAACTGGACTAAAAAAGTGCGGCTGATTCAGGCCGCCGATACGGGCGAGCCTGAAGCGTATAGCGCCGAGTACAGAGTCATCACCTACTATTGAGGATACTTTTTGAAGTGTGAAGAGCGTCCTAAATGGTTTGCGTCCGGCTTATTTGACACCTCAAGGAAGCGCGACTTATAGTCTGTCTCCGTGATTTTTTCATGCACCCGTAGCTCAGTTGGATAGAGCGTTTGACTTCGAATCAAAAGGTCGAAGGTTCGAGCCCTTCCGGGTGTACCACCAAAGTAATGGGTAGCTATGTGGCTACCCATTCCTATTTTGTGCGCCAGTCTGTGCGGTATCATCTGCTTTCAGCTTAGCAACGCTTTCATCAGAGAACCTTCTGTGAGAGTAAAATCGTATCATTAGAGGAAGTGTGCGTTGGGGAGTAGGGGAAAGTTAGCGTAAGCTGCCGGTGTATGCAGAAAATCAAGCTCATCCTGAAATATCTATTTGCCGTCTTCTTCGTGCTGGCTGGCGTCAACCATTTTATCAATACGGCTTTCTACCTGAAGATTATGCCGCCCTTTTTACCCTGGCATCTGCTGCTCGTTTATTTGAGCGGTGTGGTTGAAATAGTCCTAGGAGTCCTGCTGCTTATCCCTAAGCTCACGCGCATGGCGGCATGGGGGCTAATCGCGCTGTTGATTGCGATTTTTCCTGTTAACATTAACATGGCGCTCAATCACGAGCTTTATCCGGACTATAGCGCCACGGCGTTGTGGGTCAGATTGCCGCTTCAATTTATATTGCTGGCATGGGCCTACTGGTACACGCTGCCTGCTAAGCGAGGATTGGAAAGTAGTGAGGCGGCCACTGCTTAGCGATTCATGCGAGCGGTCTGATTATTGTGGCGATGGGACATGGAAATAAGGAAATGGAATCGAACGAGAAACGCGAGCTGATCGAGGTCTGGCGTCCGCACGATCTCACAGAGCTTGAATTGCGAAGAGGTTTCGGCGTCGCTCGCCCTGTGCCCCGCCACTGGCACGAGGAATATCAATTCTGTCTCATTCAGATGGGCGAAAGCGAACTCAATTACAGAGGCCGCACCTTGCAGACGCCGCCCGCCAGTCTCTTCATGGTTCATCCCGGAGAGATTCACTCGAATCGTGCCCATGATGATAACGCGGGCTGTAGTTACCGCACGCTTTTCGTGGATGCGGAACTGATGCGCCGAGCCGCAACCGACGTTCAAGGGAAAGAGGCGGGTCTGCCGTTCTTTCCAACTGCGGTGGTCTTCGACGAAGACTTGCTCAGGCAGTATCTTGATTTGCACTTCGCTCTTGAGCAATCGTCGTCGAGCCTTGAAAGACAGACGTTGCTTCTGGAATTGCTCACTGGTTTGATCTCACGCTTTGCAGAAACGCCTGCGCGCCCGCGCTCGTTCGGGTTGGAGCGACAAGCCGTCATGCGCGCCCGCGACTATCTGGCAGAGCATTATGCGGAGAACGTTTCGTTGGAAAAACTCGCGCGCATTGCGAACTTGAGCCCCTTCCATTTCAACCGCGTCTTCTCCGAACAGTTGGGGATGCCGCCTCACGCATTTCAAACACAGCTCCGTGTGTCACGTGCCAAAGCCCTTTTACGGCAGGGCTGGGCGATTTCGCAGGTGGCCTCCGAGACAGGGTTTGCCGACCAGAGCCATCTGACACGCCACTTCAAGCGACTGGTCGGAGTTCCTCCCGGTCAATACATCTAATATCGACAGGCAATCAAAAGTGAGAACGAAACGAACCACGCGCGTCACACTAAGAAACACTAAATGGTCGAAACTTTCGTGTCCCTTCGTGTGACGCGCGTGGTTCCTCCTCTTCTTTTTCTCTGCTACCCGTTATAAAAGAGCAAGAACGTTCAAGACAGATTAAGGTCGCCCCGTTTAGGCTTCCTTTGCTGGATAGTCCACAGTAGAGGAGTCGTCAATGAAAACCCGTTTTCTATTAATCGTCTTAATGGTCGCCATCACTATCACATTTCCGGGCAACTACTGCGCGCACGCGCAGGAAGTGCAGCGCAGCGCAACGGCGGTGCAATCGTCTCAGGAAGCAACCAGTGCCGACTTCGACACTGACCGCTGGCAGATCACGGACACGAAGGCTAAAAAAGAAGAGCATCTTGGTCGAAAAAGCCTGTTTCTTAAATCGGGATACGCTTCCCTGAAAGATGTCGTCTTCGAGAACGGTGTCATCGAAGTGGACATCGCCGCCCCGAATCTCGCGTCGTTCGTCGGGATTGTCTTCCGGTTCGAGAATGCGGGCGATCACGAGATAGTTTACTTCCGCCCGCACAAGAGCGGACTTGAAGACGCCGTGCAGTACACCCCTTCCTTTAATGGCGCGGCGGCCTGGCAGTTGTACAGTGGCCCCGGCTTCACCGCAGCGGTCGAGATTCCCAAAGAGCAATGGGTTCACGCGCGCATAGAGATTTCAGGACTCGGCGGGAAAGTCTACTTCAACAATTCTGACAAACCTGCTCTCGTGATAGAGGATTTGAAGCGCGGGCACAGTCGCGGCTCTGTCGGGCTGTGGGGCGGAGCGAACGGCGGACACTTCTCAAATTTCACGTACAAGGTCGCTCCCGTGGGCGAGCGCGTTGAAAGAGAAAAACCGCCTGTGGTTGCCGGGATATTGGCGAAGTGGGAATTATCCGAAGTCTTCGATGCGACGCAGAAAGACTCTGAAGCGCTACCCTCCGCAGCGGAGACGAAAGCGATGAAATGGGAGACGGTCGGGGTTGAGCCTCCCGGCATGTTAGTCATCAATCGCTATCGCAGAAGCGCAGCAACCGTGCCCTTATTTTCTAATCCTTCTGAACGGACAGGGAAACGCGAAGGCAGGAAAGTCGTCTTCGCGCGAGCCACCATTTATTCCGACCGCGATCAAGTCAAAAGGATGTCTCTCGGATACAGCGACGAGGTGACGGTCTTTTTGAATTCGAGGCCGGTGTTCACCGGAAGGAGCGCGTTTCGATTCCGTGACCCAGGGTTTCTGGGAATCATGGATGTTGAAAACGACGCTCTTTATCTAGACCTGAAAAAAGGGCGCAATGAAATCATCCTCGGTCTGGCTGATTACTTCGGCGGCTGGGGCTTCATCTGCCGCATTGACGATCCGCGTGGGATCAAGATTGAGTGATTGAGGGTCAAGAGAAGAAGAAATAGACAGGATTAACAGGATTTTCAAGATTAAGCAGAAGAGGCAGGACAGTGAAGCTTGAATCTGTTTCTTTTCATCCTGTCAATCTTGTTAATCCTGTCTAATACCTACTCTCCATAGCTCGGCGATTCGATTCTATTGCTGACCGTTAGCTCGCAGGCGCAGGCGGAATCGGATTCAAAAGGTCGAGCACGACTTTCCACTTGCCGTCCGGTTGCTTCTTCCAGATTCTGAGATAGTTCCCACTCTCTGCTTTACCCTCGCTGGCTTTGAATTCGTAACTGCCGTAGCTGTAGCCTAAATCTCCCGAACGCGAAACCTCCGCCTTCGTCGGCTGCCACGTCAGCAGGCCGGGCTTCGCCGCCAGCATCGTGCGAGCCGCTTCCCTACCGACAGCCGGGAAAGCGCCCGTCCGAAAGAGGCGCGCATCGTCTGCGAGGTACGTGAGAAAAGCATCAACCGTCGCTTTCGCCGCCACGTGTTTCGAGAAATCATCTTCCATCTTGACGAGCGCCACTCGCCCGGCTTCCGCGTCCGTCTCCAAATCTTTCTGTTTCTTCTTATCTTGATTGCCCGCCGGGGATGTCGCTTCCGGCGCAGGCTCTGGCGGCTTCGGGTTCGATGTTCCGAGATCAACAGCTACTTTCCAAGTGCCGTTCGCCTGCCTCTTCCAGACCGTAACAAACTGCCCGTGCGCGACCGGCTGATCTTCCAGACTCTTCTCCCTGTATTCCCAGGGGCCTGTGGTGTAGCCCATCTCGCCTGCGCTTGAGACATCCGCGAAGATGGGCTGCCACGTCAACACTCCCGGCGTGGCTTTATGCTCTTCCATCCATTTCTTACCATTGACGGGGCGCGGGCGAAACAGGATTGAATCGTCCGCCAGATTTTCAATGAACGCCGCCCGCGTTCCCTTATCAATAGACGCCCTGGCAAATCCACGCTCGGCCTCGACGAGGGAACGCAGATTGGCATCCCTGTCATCCTTCTGCGCTAAACTGACGACAACGAGCGCGCAGAGAATCGGTAAAATCGAAAGAAGTTTTTTCATTCAAGACTCCTGCTCTGATTCGTCATTGTTCTTCGTTCGCCTGTGGCCTTCGATAATCCTGAATGTATTGAGGCAACACTACACCTTCCAGCAAGCGAGGGTCCGGGACGGCTGCGCCCGTCGCCAATCGCAGCGGCAGTTCGCCCGCCCAGACAGGAAGTTCGTAATCCTCTTCGTCGTCAACGGGTGGGCCGGTGCGTATCTTGGCCAAAGCTTCGACGAGCGAAACAGACAGCACCATCGTCGCGCGCAACTCATTCGGAGTCGGCAGGCGTGATTCTTCCCAGCGCCGACGCATGATGTGATCCGTGAACACATGCAGGGCTTTCATCTTCTCGTCGTCATCTTCCACAATGCGTGCTTGGCCAAAGATGACAACAGACCTGTAGTTCATCGAATGATGAAAGGCAGAGCGCGCGAGCACTAAGGCATCAACCAGCGTGACGGTCACGCAAACGTCCAGACTCTCGCGCAGGGTCTTCAGCATCCGGCTCGCCGCCGAGCCGTGAATGTAGAGTTGGTCGCCCCGCCGCCCGTAGCCTGTCGGGATGACGACCGGGCGACCGTCAACGACAAAGCCCACGTGACACACAAAACCTTCGTCCAGGATTCGGTTGACCGTCTCGCGCTCATAATTCCCTCGCTTGGGGAGACGCTTGACGGTTGTTCGCTCGGTCGGCTTGAAATCTTCCATCTCTCGGTTTACCTCTCCTCCGCACGCTTCCATAATTTTTGCGACGGCACGCGCAGCGCACGATTGAACTTACTCGAAGCGTTCTCCCAGGCGATGATGGCCGTCAACTCAACAATCGCATCGTCGTCATAAACGGCGCGCACCCGCGCGAACAACTCGTCCGTGACCTCGCGTCCCGTAATCGTCATGCAATCGGCGTATTCAAGCGCGATTCGCTCCGCCTCGTTGTAGAGCGGGCTGGTCGCATACTCAGGCAGCGCCATAATCTTCTCATCCGAGACGCCTTGTTCGCTGCTCACGGCAGCGTTGATGTCCTGTCAAAATTCGCAATTATTAAGGGAGGCGACGCGCCGGTTGATTAACGATTGCAGGCTGCCTTCAATCAACCCCGACCCGTCAATGCCCGTCCACATGCCGCGCGCCCCGCGAAAGATCGTCGGGCGGCGCGCGTAAACGAGATGATTCAGGAGCGGCGCTCCCCACTTCTTCGCCTGGGCGTCGAAGACCTGCTTGACATAGCCGTTCGTCTCGTCGGGATTGACTCCGTCAATGCGTGCCATTTCAGTCTCCTACAGTATCTACGCTTAGCTCCGTTAGGAGCGACTGACAATAGCCCAGCAATTTATTGCTGGGAAGAAGGCAGAAGATTTATTGAGTCCCGTAGGGACGATTGAATCTTTCAGCCGTCCCTACGGGACTCGGCAACAATTTGTGCTCTGTTCCCAGCCATGAATGGCTGGGCTATTTTCAATTGTCCCTCCGGGACAATTAAATCTGTGCGTTCCCTGCGCCGTTCAGCACGCGCACCGTTTGCCCCACCGCAAGCATTCCCGTCTGAATCACCCGCGCGTACAGACGCGATTCGCCGGGATGTTTTTTCTGCGAGATGCGTTTGAATTTGCCGCCCGTGAATGATGCTGCGATGGTCGGACACGGCCCGGCGTATGAACTGATTTCAATAATCACATCGTCGCCCAGCGCTAGGCGGCTGCCCGGCTCAAGCGTCTTCCAATCGAGTCCTGCGACCGTCACGTTCTCGCCAATTGAGCCGGGAAAAATAGGATGCCCTTCCGCTTGTAGCTCTGTGATGTGTTCAAGGGCGTAGAGACAGAGCGCACGCTCCGGCCCGCCATGAATCTTGAGCTTGGCCTGCCGGTCGCAAGTCAATCCCGTCGGCGTCAACTGCGCCTCATGCACCGGACGCTTCGGGACGCCACCATCCGAACAGTTGAGTTGAAAGATGTAGCCTTCCATCACGCGCTCCCCGTTATCGCCTTCAAGCGTTTCCACTCCTCGTCCGACCCCTGACCAGGACAGCTCTTTTTAAGTTAAATTCATAATACTGAAACGAACTCTCCGGCACAAAGTTCACTTGGAAACACTGCCGCGTCCCGGCTATGATGCTTCTCCCATCGCTTTCCGTAAATCCTCTGCGAAGGAGTTCGACTTCAAATGACAGACTCGCGGCCAACAACCATCCTCTGCCTGGCGAGCTATGAAAAGGGCGCGGAGTTTATGCGCGAATGCAAACGCCAGGGATGCCGTGTGCTGCTCCTCACTTCCGAGAGCATTGCCAAGACCGACTGGCCGCGCGACAGTATTGACGAGATTTTTCTGATTCCCGACGACAACAAGAAATGGAAGCTCGACGATGTCGTCAAAGGCGTCTGCTTCCTGGCGCGCACCGAAACAATTGATCGGATCGTCCCATTAGACGATTTCGATCTTGAGACTGCTGCGGCGCTGCGCGAACACCTGCGCGTTCCCGGCATGGGCGAGACGACGACGCGCTACTTCCGCGACAAGCTGGCGATGCGCCTGCGTGCGAGCGAAGCGGGCATCCCCGTTCCAGAGTTCATACACGTTCTCAACTACGAACGCCTGCACGAGTTTCTGGCGCGCGTCCCTCCGCCCTGGTTAATCAAGCCGCGCTTCGAGGCTTCGGCCACAGGCATCAAGAAACTCTACACGGCGGATGAATTCTGGACAGCCATCGAAGAGATTGGCGACCGCCAGTCGTATTATGTGCTGGAACGCTTCATTCCCGGCGACATCTTTCACGTAGATTCCATCGTCTCTGAAAAAGAGATTATCTTTGCTGCCGCTCACAAGTACGGCACGCCGCCCCTGAGCGTCTCGCATGATGGCGGCGTCTTCACCACCTCGACCGTGCCGCGTGGCTCGGATGAAGAGCGTGCCCTTCTGGCAATCAATGCTGAAGTGCTGAAGACGAAAGGTCTGGTGCGCGGCGTCTCGCACACGGAGTTTATCAAGGGACAGGATGACGGGCGCTTCTATTTTCTGGAAACGTCGGCGCGTGTTGGCGGCGCGAACATCGTGGAACTGGTGGAAGCGGCAAACGGCATCAATCTCTGGGCTGAGTGGGCGAAGATAGAGATTAAGGGCGGCGAGCAGGCTTACCAGCTTCCGCCTCTACGGCAGGACTACGCCGGGCTAATAGTTTCGCTCGCCCGCCAGAAGCACCCGGACACAGCCGAGTATCAAGATGAAGAGATTGTCTGGCGGATGAATAAGCGCTACCACGCCGGGCTGATCGTCATGTCGCCCGATTCGTCGCGCATCGCTCACCTGCTGGAAGAATACACGAAGCGATTCTACCGCGACTTCTTCGCCACGCAGCCGCTGCCGGAAAGAGCCGTCAGTTAAAAGAGTCTGACAAAATCGAATCCCAAAGAGACCTGAAGCGAATTTAGACCGAGATTAACAAGATGGACAGGATAGATAGGATATTAAGAAATAATTCAACTTTCCTTGACCCGTCTTGTTTTCTTAATCCTGATAATCCTGTTAATCCTGTCTAATTCTTTCTCCAAATGACTCTGCTCCAAGCATTCATCATGTTCGCCGCCGCTTTCGTGGCGGGGGCGATGAATTCAATCGCAGGGGGCGGGACGCTCATCACCTTTCCGATTCTGCTCTGGCTCGGTCTTGATCCGAAAGTGGCAAACGCGACCAGTACCGTTGCGCTCTGGCCGGGTCTGTTCGGCGGGCTGTTTGGTTTCCGGCGCGAGACGGCCAACAGCCGAAGCATCCTCGTCCGGCTGGGAATAACGAGCGTGATTGGCGGCGGTGTCGGCGCCTGGCTTCTCATCGCTACGCCATCCGCGACGTTTGCGCGCCTCGTTCCCTTCCTCATCTTTTTCGCCACCGTTCTTTTCATGCTTCAGGAGCCGATTAGCAGGCGACTAGGGACAGGAGAAGTTGATGAAGCTAAGCATGCGCGTTGGTGGCTCGGCGCGATTATCTTTCAGTTTTTCTCTTCGATTTACGGCGGCTATTTCGGCGCGGGCAACGGGATTCTGATGCTGGCTGCGCTCGGCCTGCTCGGACTCTCGGACATCCATCGCGCCAACGGAATCAAAAATTTTCTGGGCATCTGCATCAACAGCGTGGCGGTCTTGAGCTTCGCCCTTTCAAAGCTCGTCTACTGGCCTGATGCGCTGCTGATGGCCGTCGCCGCGATTGCCGGAGGCTACTTCGGCGCGAGCGCTGCCCGGCGCATGGGACGCGTCTTCGTGCGCCGCACGGTCATCACCATCGGCCTGGTCATAGGCTTTGTGATGCTCTGGCGGCTATGGCGATGAAGTGCTGCAATGTAGTTCCCCTGACCCACCCTCACCGTTTCAACAGACCAGCACGCGGTAGTTACTTTCACATTACCCCATACGCCTGTCACTTTACTGGGCGTAATTTGTTAATTGCGGAATCGAACCGCAGGCGTGGCCCCCACGCCACCGAGCGCGACTTTGTCAGCCGCGTTTCCAACTTACCCAGTTGGCGGGTTGTGCTCGCTTCTATTGTTACGGCTACCGACTACATTGCTATCCCCCCAGTTCGGTCTTCCAGTTTGCTTCCTGGATTCTCGCATCCAGTTCACGGTAAGCCTTCGCCAGTTCGTCGGCGTGCTTTTGTATCCCAGCCACGCTGACCGTACTCTTGAACTTGACTTCCGATTTGCTGTAGCGATCTTGCGTCACGGACGCAGCCTGCGCGAGATGGCTATAGACCTCGCGGCGGAGCGCCAACACATCTCTCTCGGCCAACGCATCAGAGAGAGTCTGTCCCTCTTGAAGAAGGATCGTCGAATTAGTTTTATTGATGCTCTTGATCAAGGACGAGAGTTCGTTTGACACCCCTTCCAGTTCAACGAGCAGTTCGTTCGGGTTCTCCGCCGGTTCGTCACCTTCCTGAACCTTTGCGCTTCTGACAATTCTTACTTTCAATTGCTCAAATCTCTTCTGGCAATCGGCGCGGAGAATCAAGGCTTCTGCAAGTTTCATCTTTTATCACCTCCATCAAATAGTTGTTATTAATTTACTCAAGAGCTTTCCGGTCAGGCTCAACCCATCCAACGCGCGCTTCCCAGGACATCAAGCGCTCCCGGCTGTAGTACTCAAGCGGCAGGTTTTTATCCCCGCAGGCGTGGATGAGCGAATTGGCGAGCGCGGCCAGCGTGCAATCAAGACTTGCGGCTGAAAGAAACTTACTTATCACGCGGATGTAAAAGAGCGTAATCGTCTCGTGATAACCGCCGGTCTTTGTTGTCTTGATGCCGCACGCCCCGTTGTAACGCCAGATGCCTACGCGAATACGCCTGGTGGCTTCGGCTTCCTCGTGCCGCACGAGATAGCAGAGCGCGACCACCAGATGCGCGTGATGCGTCCACTCGGCGCGAGGCAGACAGCAAGCATCAAACTCACGCACGAGCCTTAAGACCTCCGCCGACGCGCGATACGGGGCAACTGTTTTATGATCAATGACGGCTTCCATTTTCTTTTCCTCACATAATAAGAGCAGGAGGCAGGAATCATACTGAATAGCAATAAAAGTGAGGGTAAAGCGAACCACGAAGTCGCACGAAGTAACACGAAACTGCTTAACTCTTCTTCGTGTCTCTTCGTGTGATTTCGTGGTTCGCTCTCTCCTTCTTTTTATCTGCTACTCAGTATCAGAATTCAGAATGAAGCAACGGAGAACCGCCGTTGTTTTTATTCTGACTCCTGCCTCCTGTCTCCTGCTTTTCACGCGACCTCTGCCTTTTCCGTGAGGAAGAGGTAGGGACGCCATTCAGGATGCGACTCGGCGTAGTGCCGGAGCATCGCCTTATCCAACCCGTAGCGGAGCGCGCTCGGAGTTGCCAGCAGTGGCATACGCGCTTCGTCCGGCGTGCGGTCGCCCTTGCGCTGGTTGCAGGGCTTGCACGCCGCGCAGAGATTTTCCACGTCCGAGCGTCCACCACGCGAACGCGGCATGATGTGATCGAGCGTGAGATCGAACTGCGTGCCACGCACGCCGCAATACTGGCATCTCATCTTGTCTCGCATCATGATTCGCAGACGCTGCTTGCCGGAAGAGGCGTTGCGCCGCCTGCGAACGTCAACGTACTCGACCAGACGAATCACGCTCGGAACTTCAAACGTGAAATGCTGCGAACGCAAGACGCGTGAGCCGTCTTTCTCAACCATTTGAGCCGTGCGTTTCCAAACAAGGCAGACGGCACGAGGGACATCCACCGTGCCAAGCGCCTCATACGAAGCGTTCAAAAGTAAAACTCTTCTTGAGAGAACCATCTCGCTCGTGCCTCCTTTCTTTTATGGTGTAGCAAACGCGCATGGCGTTTTGTGTTAATGAAAATGGTGGAGCACGCAGTCAGATTCGAACTGACGATGTCGGCTTTGCAGGCCGATGCCTTAATCCATCTTGGCTATGCGTGCCTTGAAAATTCGAGCATGAAGATTGGCGGGCCTGGTAGGACTTAAACCCACGACCTGCCGGGTAGAAACCGGCTGCTCTCTTCAACTGAGCTACAGGCCCAAGATAGTGATAAGTGCTGGGTGATAAGTGATGAGAAAGGACCTTGTTTTTACTTATCACCTATCACCCATCACCCATCACTGCTTCTGGTGGTGGCGGCAAGATTCGAACTTGCGACCTGACGACTATCGATCGTCTGCTCTGCCGACTGAGCTTCGCCACCGTGAAATTGGCTGCGGAGTTTGGATTTGAACCAAAATCGCCGGGGTCAAAGCCCGGCATCCTGCCAGTTGAACGACTCCGCAAAAATAGTCGGGGCAGCAGGAGTCGAACCTGCATCACGCGCTAGTCCGGCGCTCGCTGCTTATAAGACAGCCGCTCTACCATTGAGCTATGCCCCGAAGAATATCTGCGGAGGAAGGGAGCGAACCTTCAATCTCTCGGATCAGAGCCGAGCGCCTTGCCAGGCGTGGCCACTCCGCAAAAATGTTGGCGGCTGGTAGTGGACTTGCACCACTCTCTTCGGCTTTTCAGGCCGACGCTTGAGCTGTCTCAGCTACCCAGCCTTCGCATGCAATTGTCTGGTGGCTGGAGCCGGATTTGCACCGGCGACCGGACGTTTATGAGACGTCTGCTCTGCTACCTGAGCTATCCAGCCTTGACCAAGTTTGGTCGGGGCGTGAGGACACGTACTTCCTCTTTTGCTCCACGCGCCTTCGGCAGTCGCGTGCTGCCGGGTTGAGCCGTAACGCCCCGAGGTGATTGTGTGGCTGTGGTGATAGGAGTTGAACCTACATCTTCCCGTTTACAAGACGGACGCTCTTGGCCGTTGAGCTACACCACAAAAGAAGTTGGCTGGGGCGGAGGGAATCGAACCCACGTATAACCTGATTAACAATCAGGTGCCTTACCGTCTTGGCGACGCCCCAAAAATTTGATGTCGGTTCCACGCCCAGGAAGCTTGCGTAAACGTCATGCCAGCTTCTTCGTCCGGCTGTTCGTCCAGAGGTGAGGTTTCGCGTTCGGTGTGCTGTTTGGATGGACTCTGGAAGGCGTGCTTTTTTCATGGCCGCCGACATCTGAAAAGTTAATGGTCGAGAAAGGATTCGAACCTTTGCCCCTCTGCTTGTGAGACAGACGCTCTGGCCAGGCTGAGCTACTCGACCTTGAAGCCCGCGACGAGATTTGAACTCGTAGTCTCTTCCGTACCGGGGAAGCGCTCTGCCAGGTTGAGCTACACGGGCAAATCTCACAGCCGCTCTTCATCGGCTGCTTGATTGTGTGGAACGGGCGACCGGAATCGAACCGGCGCGTCAGGGTTGGAAGCCCCGCACTCTGCCAATTGAGTTACGCCCGCATGGAGTGAAGAATAGTTGGCGAGCCAGGGAGGACTCAAACCTCCACCGACCTGTTTCGAAGACAGGCGCTCTGTTCATTTAAGCTACTGGCCCGGAGGACGGAGGGATGAGGGATGAGGGATGAATGAAAGCCTGTTGAGCAATTATTCGATGAGCGATTCACTCAATTCCCTTCATCCCTCATCCCTTATCCCTGCTTTTGGTGGACCGCCTGAGACTTGCACTCAGCCCTCTTGCTTGCAAGGCAAGTGTGCCGCAATCAACACCTGTGGCCCTTTTTATTTGAGGAGATTGGTCCGGGTAGGAGGATTCCAACCTCCGCCACGAGTTCCCAGGACTCGGATGCTTCGTCACTACACCATACCCGGATTGAAAAACTGTTGGTGAGCCAGGAAGGATTCGAACCTTCGATCCCCTGCTTAAAAGGCAGGTGCCTTAATCCATCTTAGCTACTGGCCCTTGTTTGATTTTGGAGCGGGAGACGAGGTTTGAACTCGCAGCCTCAAGTCTGGCGGACTTGCGCTCTAGCCTATTTGAGCTACTCCCGCATGTTGAATTGCAGATTGGTGCGCCGTGAGAGGCTCGAACTCTCTGTCCGTCGCTTAAGAGGCGACTGCTTCACCCGTTTAGCTTACGGCGCGAGAGATGTGCTTCCGTGGTGTCACTGATTGATGAAATTTGGCGGAGCTGACGAGATTTGAACTCGCGGCCTCCCGGTAGACGGCCGGGCGCTCTTCCCCTGAGCTACAACTCCGTTTCTTCGGACGTTGGGTTGGCTGGTGGGACTTGAACCCGACACCCTCTGCGTTCACAGCGCAGCGCTACTGCCCTTGAGCTACAGCCAACATGAAAAGGTTTGGCAGGGCATGTGGGACTTGAACCCACCGTCTCCACTTTGAAAGAGTGGCGGCTTTACCATCTCGCCCAATGCCCCGCAAGTGTCTATGGTGCGCGCGGAGAGATTCGAACTCTCAACTTTCAGATTTTAAGTCTGACTCCTCTACCGGTTGGGATACGCGCGCTTCCCCTCGGTTTGAACAATCAAGCTGGTGCTCGCGGCGGGATTCGAACCCTGCACTGTGCAGTTTTTGAAACTGCCGTCTCCTGCCAGTTGGACTACGCGAGCAAATGGTGCTGCCGGAGAGACTCGAACTCTCATCTCACGGTACTCAACCGCGTGCGTCTGCCAGTTGCGCCACGACAGCTTGAAAAGTTTGGTGCCGACGGAGGGATTCGAACCCATCACTTCCTAGTTCCTAAGACTAGTGCCTCCTACCGTTGGGCTACGTCGGCATAAAAGATTTATGAACCCGGCTGGAGTTGAACCAGCGGCCTCGATCTCCGCAGAATCGCGCTCTCATCCCCTGAGCTACGGGTTCAAAAAGTGGAGGAAGGTGTGGGAGTTGAACCCACAGGAGTTGTTAAGCTCCGACGGTTTTCAGGACCGCTCGGCGTGCCCGTGCCCAACCTTCCTTTGTTGGCGGAAGCCGTGGGAGTCGAACCCACACAGGCTTAATTTCACCCGCGACGTTAGCAGCGCCGTGCCCTACCGTTAGGCGAGACTTCCATCATTTGGATTTGGCAGGGGTGCCACGAGTTGAACGTGCATGAGTTCAAAATGAATTGAACGCGAGTCTGGAATCCGCTGCATTGCCAGTTATGCTACACCCCTGTAAATAATTTGTTGGTGCATGCGGTAGGACTCGAACCTACGATGTCACTTAAAGTGATCCTGATCTACAGTCAGGTGCCTTCGCCGCTTCGGCTACGCATGCTTAAATCTGTTATAGTAAAAAACGATGAGGGCGAAAGTTGTAGCACCGCTAGACACACTTCGGCGCACACTTCTCCCTGGGATGGCGCGGCCTTCGGGACTCTCGCAAAGCAACGAGGCCGCCCATCCGAGAAGGCAACCTTGCCCTCATCTCTTCATAGATATTTCAATTTTCAAACAACAAAAAAGAGCAAGGCTCTGTGAGCTTCAAAACGAGGAAGCTACTAGCCCGCTCCGGCAATTCTCTTAATTTTTCTTAGGAGATTTGGGAGCGGGAGCCGCTCCCGCTGGGTTACATCTGCAATTGACGGCTATCGGAATTCGCCTGAATCGTATTCAGGTTTTCCATCTGTCCCTGTTTGAGGAAGCCGCCAACGGATGAATTTATGGGGAGCGAACCTAAACAATAAACAGACGAAGACCCGCCGGTCAGTCGGACGAGCGACCAAAGGGTCGTCGGCCTGGCGGCGTGCATCTCAAATCTGTTTGTTCGGTTCGTCAACATTGAAGTCTCTCTTCTTTCGCTTCACGTTCTCATTTTTGAAAACGCGAACGCGCATGTATAAACCCTAATCAAATTCCTGTCAAGATAATTTTTCTTCATCGCAGAAAAAAATCCGGTCCAACTGGTGGACACTCCCTCTGACGACGATTGTTAAAGCTCAGGTTGCCTCAACCCTTAACGAGCGTTGCAGAAATTTACGGAATGCCGAGCAGCTTGTGTGTTTGCAGGCTCAGTCGCCACTGCGGATGCTCCAGACAATAGCGAAGGGCAAGCCGCGTGTTCTCTTCGCGTGAGGGGCCGTCCATCGGTTGAAGAAAAAAATGCTGGAAGTCCAGATTCTCGTAAAGCACGGGCTCTGCGCCAGGCTGAGGGAAGATGAGTTTCAACTCATGGCCTGAGCGCAAGATCAAATCCGCTCCGGCCTTTGGACTGACACAGACCCAATCAACTCCCGGCGGCGCGGGTCTTGTGCCGTTTGTCTCGATGGCGACTTCAAAACCTGCCTGATGAAACGAAGTTGTCAGAGCTTCATCTAATTGTAAAAGCGGTTCGCCACCTGTGCAGACGACGAGCGGGCGAATTCGCGGCGAGCTTTGGACAGGCCACCTGGACACAACGGCCTCGGCGACATCAACCGCCGAAGCGAATTGGCCGCCGCCCTCCCCGTCTGTTCCAACAAAATCCGTGTCGCAGAACTGGCAGACGGCGCTCGTGCGATCTTTTTCGTGTCCCGTCCAGAGGTTGCAACCTGTGAAGCGGCAGAAGACCGCCGGGCGGCCAGTATTTGCGCCCTCGCCTTGCAGGGTATAAAAGATTTCTTTAATGCTGTAACTCATGCTCCTGCCTGTGACGACGCCTCATATCTGGCGGGATCATCCATCCCGTTTTCCGCGAATCCCTTCAACCTGAGCCGACAGGCATCGCATTGGCCGCAGGCCGCTCCGTCTCTCGATGGGTCGTAGCACGTCACGGTCAGAGAATAATCAACGCCAAGCTCCATTCCCTTCCTCACAATCTGCGCTTTCGTCAAACTAATCAAAGGAGTGTGAATGGAGAGCCTTTGTTTTCCCTCGACGCCCGCCTTCGTCGCCAGATCGGCCATGCGTTGAAAGGCTTCGATGTATTCGGGACGGCAATCCGGATAACCGCTATAGTCGAGCGCATTGACGCCGATAAAGATGTCGCTCGCGCCGAGTACCTCAGCCCATGCGAGCGCAAATGAAAGGAAGATGGTGTTGCGCGCCGGAACGTAAGTCACAGGAATCCCTTCTGAAATTTCTTCAGGCGCGCGTCCTTTCGGCACTTCGATGTCGTCGGTTAAGGCCGAGCCACCGAAGGCACGCAAATCAATCTCGGCAACAACGTGCTCAGCCACGCCGCCCAGCGCAGCGATGCGACGCGCGGCCTCTATCTCGGCTTCGTGACGCTGCCCGTAACGAAACGTCAGGGCGTAAACGTCATAGCCCTCGCTGCGCGCGATTGCCAGCATGGTGGTCGAATCGAGTCCACCGCTGAACAGCACGACAGCCTTGCGCTTGTTTGATGTGACTTCGGTCATTTCTCCGACAATCATACGTCCTGCGGATTCTCGTGGGCAAACAAAGCAACTCAACCACAAAGACACAAAGCCACTAAGAAAAATCCTCATTCCTTAGTAGCTTTGTGTCTTTGTGGTGAACTGCGTCCGCGTTTCTTATTTGAGCTTTCTGCTATTACGACGAGAAATCAAGTCGTACAGCATACGCTTTCGGCTCATCTTGTCTGACGAACGCTCGTTCAGATTTTCATAGTATTCTTGAAACGACGACATCTCCTCCCGCACGTCCCCGGAGTCTGCCATCGGCGCAAAGGCCACGTGAGACGCCGCGACAGCTTGACGAAGCACTTGCTGCGACCCGACGTAATCGCCTGCATCCATCCGCCGGACAGCTTCAGCCCGCGCACGCGCGTTCATCAACATCTGCACCGCCTTGGCAACTTCATGATCGACGGGCAAAAGCTCAACCGCCTCAGGGGAAGCGAACTCGACTTCAAACACCTGCTTAGAGACTTCAGCCGCTTTCATCTCCTGCGGCGTGTAGCCCAAACGCAAATCGAGCAAGCGCAGCTTCGTTCCTTCAGTCTGTTCAGGAACGCGTAGCTGCACAACCACGTCCATTGGCAAACCCGCCTGCAAGTTCGGCAGCTTGTAACGTCCGGTCTCGCCCATCTCGAAATCGTTGAGCACATCTGCGAGGCGCACGCCGTCCGCCGGAACAAGACCGAGCGTCACCGTGTGAGCCACCTGCGCGATCAAGCCTTCAAGCTCGACGGCGAAGATACGCTGCATGTCGTCTGCCGTCTTCACATGCCAGCTATTGCCGCCTCCCGCGCTCGCCATTGGAATCAAGAGGTCTTCGTTGAAGTCGTCTCCAATGCCGATGGTCGAGGTACTCACGCTTCTGTCCGCCAGCCCTCTAACTTGCGAGACGATACTGTCCACATTCGTCAAGCCTTCGTTCGCGAGGCCGTCCGTAATCAACACGACGCGATTGACCGCGCCGCCCGTCAAATGCTCGCTGACCTGCATTCCGCCGCGCACCCAGGCTTCGTGCAGCGCCGTAGAGTTGCGCGCGTAGATTTCTTGCAGCAATCCTTTCAACTGCGCTTTGTTCTCCGCGAGTTGGCTGGGAATCAACACGTCTATGAGGTTGTCGAAGATGACGACGCTCAGACGATCTGCGGGCAGCAACTGGTCTATGCAGTACGCGGTCGCTTCGCGTGCGCGCACCATCTTCTCGCCCTGCATCGAGCCGGAGCGATCCAGTACGAGGCTCAAATTTAATTTAGGGCGAAGGTTGATACCGGTATCAACTTCGGGCGGCGTGATGCGAATCAACACATCAACTGTCTGCTCGCGCCCGGACGTGAGCTTCGCGCGCTCGGTCAGGAACTCTACTTTGGGAACTTGTTGGGACATACTTCTAACTTCCTCACTTTCCTGGCTTCTGGCCATGTGACTCTATGACGCGCAGCACAAACTGCGTCAACCTGCGTAAACCCTTCGCCTCGCGCGGCGGCTGGTATTGATCGTGCACATGCAACTCAAGACCAGGCTCAAGCTCGATTCTCGCCCAAGTCCCGCCGCTTGCGCTCGTTTGGGGGCTTGCCGGTACAGGCTGCACGGGACTCGACGTTGCGTTCATTGACGCTGCCTGTCGCATAGCTTGCGGCGATTGAGGACTCGGCACAGCTTGCGGCTTCAGCAGCAACTTTTCCAGATAGCTCATGGCTTCATTCTTGACTGCCGTGCTGCCGTCTGTCCCGAGCAATCGCTCCAAATCGCGTTCGGTACGCCCGTCCACCAACTCACGAATCTGCCGAATCGGCAGGTGCTGGGACTGTAGCTTCTTCACCACCAGAAGCTGGAGCAGATGCCTGTAGCCGAAGACCGACGCCGTGCCCTGTTTATCCTCTGCCGGAGGAACCAGACCTTCCGTCAGGTAATACCTGATTGTCCGCTCGTCCGGCACCTCAGAGACCGTGCCGCGCCCCTGCGCCAGCCCGCTCTCCGTTAAAATTCTCGCCGCTTCACCGGCCAACTCCGCCACCCCGACGTACTTGGTGTGGCGCAATTTCTCAAGGCTGCTTTTCATACGCCGGGCAATATACACTGGCAGGCAGTTCATGTCAACAGTATTTACTGTCGAGAGCAGAGCAGGTAATGCCTGTAGCTTTATTGGCAAGGAATGAAGACAGAAGAAGGAAAGAACGAACCACGCGCGTCACACGAAGCTACACGAAACTTCCTGAATCATCTTCGTGTCTCTTCGTGTGACGCGCGTGGTTCGTTTCGCCCTCACTTTCTTACTGCTATTCAGTATCAGTTACCTGCTCGTGGCGGAGGCGGGTCGCGCGGGAGAGGTTGCGGCAAGTTTGCCAGCGCGTAGGCCAGCACGGCCATGGCGGCGGCGTTCTCTGCAAGCTCGCGCGGCGAGATTTTGTCTAGCGTGTCGGCGGCGGTGTGGTGATAGTTGAAATAGGTGCGCGTGTCCTGCCAAAGTCCGAAGGCGGGCACGCCCTGCGCGGCGATGGGCGAGATGTCGGCTTCAGTATCTTCCGTGCGCCTGATTAGACCTGCGCCCTGGCTTTGCAGAATCTCAGAGACGGGAGCAATCATCGCTAAAACACCTTCATTGACTTTCGCTTCAAAGCCGAGCGGATGCCCCGCGCCGCGATCACTCTCGATGGCGGCGTAATGATTAAGGAGTTCCGATGCGTGCTCCTGCGCGTAGGTGCGCCCCCCGACGAGTCCATTCTCTTCGTTCATCCAGGCGATGACACGAATGGTGCGCTTCGGGCGAAGATTCAAACGCTTGAGAAGCTGCGCCGTCTGCATGGCGACGGCTACGCCCGCCCCATCGTCAATCGCGCCCGTGCCTAAATCCCACGAATCGAGATGGCCTGAGACGATGACGACCTGCTCTGGCTGTTCGCTTCCCTTGAGGTCTGCGACGACGTTGTAGCTAACGGCGTCAGGCAATTGCTGCGGCGTCATAGTTAAGTGCAGCCGCACCCTTCCTTCTTTAAGAAGCTGCGCGATGAGGTCTGCGTCTTCGGAAGAGATGGCGCCCGATGGAATGCGCGGGGCATCCTGCGCGTATCGCATCGCGCCCGTGTGCGCCAGACGATTCTGTGAGCTGCCGACGGAACGAACAAGCGAGGCCAGAGCGCCCTGCCGCGCGGCGGCGCTCGCGCCGAAGACGCGGTAGCCTGCGACCTCTCCGTAGGCGTCTCCGCCGTAGCCTTGCGCCGCCATCTGCCGGTCGAACTTGACGTTGAAGAGGACGATTTTTCCCGCCACCTTACTGCGTCCGAGTGCCTCCAATTCTTTATAGTCGTTGACGACGACGACTTCGGCGGTCAGCCCTGTGGCGGGCGTCGCTACACTGCCGCCGAGCGCAGTCAGTACAATCTTCTGCGTCGTCTGCGGAGCTTGACCCGGAAACTCCACCAGCTCGCCCGTCTCCACACCACGCACCCAGTGCGGCACCATCAATTTTTCGAGCTTCACTTCCAAGCCCAGCCGTCTCATTTCATCCGCAACATACTCGACCGCTCGCTGCGCCTGCGGAGACCCGCTCAGGCGTGGCCCGATGTTGTTTGATAAATGCGCGACTTGCCGGTAGGCATAATCACTGCTGAGCGCCGCCTCCTGAATCTGTTTCAGTTCCTTCAACAGTTTCGGCGAATAGAGATTCGGCTCCTGCTTCTGTCCCTGCTGTGCGTAAAGCGGCAGGCTGACTGAGAAAAGCAAAGAAACAATGAGCAAGCAAATTACCGAAGAGAATCGTTTGTTCATACTCAATTTGTAGCACAGACATTCTCGGTCTGTCGTGGGACAGGCATTCCTGCCTGTCGTAGGACAGACATTCTTGTCTGTCGTAGCGTGCGCCAGCACGCTCATCAATATTGCTAATCAGTATTCGCGCTGACGCGCTCAATGACAGACAAGAATGTCTGTCCCACCAATGACAGGCAGGAATGCCTGTCCTACGTTACTGCCCGCTGGCCGGTGGTTTTACTATCACTGCCGGGATGTTCTGTTCGCGCACGAGTTGGTTGAAGGCTGTGAGGTCTGTGCGCATGACCTGTTCGAGCATTTGCAACTGGATGTTGATTTTGCTCACCTGCTCTTCATAGACGGTGTAGGACTGCTCGGTCGGCGCTGTGTCGGCGCTGGCGACTACACCCGCGACCGCCGCCAGCTTATTGTTCAGCCGAATCGGATAATTCAAAGGGTCCTGGCTGCTCTGATTTTTCGTCTGGTAAAGCTCTTCCTCGATTCCCGCCAGCTTCGCTTTCAGAGATTTCGCCGCATCCATGATTGGCTTGGAGTTGGGCTGATCCTTGATGCGTTTTACGAGATCGTCCATCTGCCTGCGAACTTCGCGAATCTGCGTGATGGCGTTGTGCGTCTCCGTCAGCTTGTCTCGAATCTTGATGAGAAGATCAAACTGCTTGCCGAAATCCCCCTGAGCGATAGTCAGGCGCGGGTCTTTCTTCACTTCAAAACTTTCAATCCACGTCTTGCCATCCACCGTCAGCTTCACTTGATAAATGCCGGGCACGGCGCGCGGGCCGCGTAGCTCTCCGGCCCAGAGAATGATGCCGGGGAAACGTGCGGCATCCGCGTAGCGCATGTCCCAGACGAAGCGATTGAGGCCGTCTTCGGCTGGAATGCGTCGCGAAGCACCGCTCCCGTCTCCCGCTTCCACCTCTTCGCCCGAAGGAGCTTGCGGCTGTGCTGGCGGGGTCTGCGGCGGCGCACCCGCACCAGGCGCAGGCGGCGGGGCTTCGGGCGCTTTACTCATAAACTTCTTGATTGAGCGCCCGCCGGAATCAAGAAACTCAAGCGTGATCTGGTTCGCCGGTTTATCTTTCAGGTAGTAGTAGACGACCGCACCGTTCGCGGGGTTCTGCCCAATCGTCGCGGTCAGCGACAAGGGAGCATTACTGCCCTGAAAGCGATAGCTGTCTTCTGGCTTGAAGAGAAATGCTCCCCCGGCATTTGCTGCATCCGTCATCTGGTGCAGCACCGGGAGATCATCCAGGACCCAGAAGGCACGCCCCTGGGTCGCCGCGATTAAATCCTTCTCGCCTTTGTGAACGATTAAATCTGTGATGGGAACGATGGGCAAATTGAGTTGGAGCGACTGCCAGCTTTCGCCATCGTTGAAGGAGACGTACAACCCCGTCTCTGTTCCACTATAGAGCAGCCCGCGCCGGTTCGGGTCTTCGCGTACCACGCGCGTGAAGGCATTTTCGGGGATGCCGCTCACAATCTTCTTCCAGGTCTTGCCGTAGTCGCTCGTCTTGTAGAGATACGGCTTGAAGTCGTCGGACTTGTAAGCGGTCGCGGCAACGTAAGCCGTCGCAGGGTCGTGCGGTGAAGCGTCAAGAGAGTTGATCTGTATCCACTCCGGCATTCCTCGCGGCGTGACGTTCTCCCAGTTCTTCCCGTTATCGCGCGTCACATGCACCAGCCCGTCGTCAGAGCCTGTCCAGATGACACCCGCCTTCAGAGGAGATTCCATCACGGTAAAGATCGTGCAGTAGTATTCAACGCTCGTGTTGTCTTTCGTAATCGCGCCGCCCGACGACCCCTGTTTGGATTTATCATTGCGCGTCAGGTCCGGGCTAATCACTTCCCAGCTTTGCCCCTGATTCCTTGAGCGAAAGAGAACATTGCCCCCGGCGTACAGCGTCTCCGCATCATGCGGCGAAAAGAGAATCGGAAAGTTCCACTGGAAGCGATACTTCAATTCGCCCGCGCCCTGCCCCATAGGATTTTCAGGCCAGGGCGAAACGTCTCGCAGTTGTCCAGTGTGATGATCGTAGCGCGTAATCAAGCCGCCGTAAGAGCCTGCAAAGACGATGTCGGAATCTTTCGGGTAAGGCGCAATCCAGCCCGATTCGCCGCCGCCGACATCGTACCAATCGCTCTGACGAATACCCGCGTCGTTCGTGCGGCTCGCAATCTTGATGGTCGAGTTGTCCTGCTGCGCGCCGTAGATGTGATACGGAAAATCGTTATCGAGGGCGACGCGGTAAAATTGAGCGGTCGGCTGATCCTGCTCCGTCCACGTCTTGCCGCCGTTGACAGAGACGTTCGCGCCGCCGTCGTTGCTCTCGATCATGCGCTGCGCGTCCGTAGAGGAAATCCAGAGATCGTGATTGTCGCCGTGCGGGACTGAGATGGAGTTGAACGTCTTGCCGCCGTCGTTCGATTTGTAGAAGCCTGTGTTGAGGACGTAAACGCTTTCGGCGTTCTGCGGGTCGGCGTAGATGCGCGTGTAGTACCACGCGCGCTGGCGCAGTTTCCTTTCTTCATTCACGCGCGTCCACTTCTTGCCGCCGTCGTCCGAACGAAACACACCGCCGTCCTCGGCTTCGATAATCGCCCAGAGACGATCAGGATTTGCAGGAGAAACTGCGATGCCTATTTTGCCGATAACACCTTTCGGCAATCCTTCGTTGCGCGTGATTTCCGTCCAGGTGTCGCCGCCGTCTGTTGATTTGAAAATCCCGCCGCCCGCGCCGCCGCTTTCGAGGCTGTAAGGCGTGCGCCGGACATCCCAGAATCCTGCGTAGAGGATGTTCGCGTTCGTCGGGTCAAGGACGAGATCAATCGCGCCCGTTCGATCATTGCGATAAAGAATCTTCTCCCAAGTCTTGCCGCCATCTTTTGAACGAAAGACGCCGCGCTGCTCGTTCGCCCCGAAGATGTGCCCGATGGCCGCGACGTAAACGATGTCTGGATTGCGCGGGTGAACGCGCACGCGCCCGATCTGCCGCGTATCTTCCAGCCCAACCTTCTTCCAAGTCTTCCCGGCGTCCGTTGATTTATAAACACCGTCGCCGTGCGAGACATTGCCGCGCACGGGCGATTCGCCCATGCCGACGTAAATGACATTCGGGTCGGCTTCGCAAAGACCGATGCCGCCGACCGAGCCTGTGCCGAAGAAGCCATCCGAAACGGGCAGCCAGTTTGCGCCGCCGTCAACTGTCTTCCACACGCCGCCGCCCGTCGCGCCGAAGTAATAGACGAACGGCTGCGAAGAGACGCCCGCGACCGCCGTCACACGCCCGCCCCTGTACGGGCCGATATTGCGCCATTGCAGAGCCTTGAACAAACTCTTGTCATAGCCTTGCGGCGGCGGCTGTTGTTGCTGCGCCTGGAGCGAAGCCTGAAGAATGAATGTACTGAGGAATAATGCAACGAGGATGAACTGACGGCGAAGGCTCTTGCTCTTTGTCATCTAAGAACCCTTTCAAGCGTTTGATAGGAATGCAATTTAGAGAGCAGCGCTGAATGTTACACGGAGGGCAGCGCTGAAAGCTAGACGAGCGTGGGATTATGAATCCAGCGGTTCGGACGTTCGCCTCTTTCGACCTCACTGGATAATCCCCAGGCAGTTAAAATCGGAACGTTTTTTCGACTGCTCCGTATCTCTCTCCGGCTGCTTTGAAAATAATTGCCACAGATTACGTCTCTGCGGGGTTCTATCCCTGGAAACTATTTCGCGGTCTAAAAACCAGACCTCAAAAACTAAACGGCCTGGTATTTCTATTTTATGAAACACATCACCTCGCTTTGCTTTATTCTCCTTTTCTGTGTGCTGAACTCTTCGGCACAAACTTCCACTCCAATTCCGACCACGACAGGCGTCAGTGGTGAAAATCTGTTGGCGAATCCGCGACCTTCTCCTTCAACCGAGCCGCCAGCAGCAACAAGCACAAAGCCAGGCGTCGAGACGCCTCCTGCTTCGCCATATGTTCACCGGGATGCGCCCGTGCGTATCCCGCGCTTTGAAACCGCCCCGGTGATTGACGGGCAATTGAACGATGCCATCTGGCAAAGGGCGGCTCTTTTCGGCGACTTCGTGCAAACCAATCCCGGCGATAACGTCGCGCCGACACATCCAACCGAATTTATGATGGGCTATGATGCGAAGAATCTCTACCTGGCTTTTCGCATCAAGCAGGATAGAGATACGGTGCGGGCAACTGTTGCGCGGCGCGACAATATTTTCAACGACGATTATGTCCTGGTTCATTTAGATACCTTTAACGACCAGCGCCAAGCCTATCTCCTGTTCTTCAGTCCGCTGGGAATCCAGGCCGACGGAACTTTCACAGAAGGTCGCGGCGAGGATTACAGTCTAGACATCCTGATGGAGTCGAAAGGCGTTTTAACCGAAGACGGCTTTACCATCGAAGTTGCGATTCCATTTAAGTCTCTGCGTTACGAGGCGGGCAAAGATAAGCAGTGGGGGCTGCACATCAACCGGCGAGTCAAATATAAGAACAACGAGTACAACTCCTGGATGCCGACCAACCGCAGCATCTCCGGTTGGCTCAATCAAGCCGGACATATTACGGGTTTGGAAGGTATCGAAACGACGCGCCAGCTTGAAATTAATCCGAGCATCACCTTAAGCGAAACAGGCCGCCGCATCCGCTTCACTTTTGACGGCGATCCGGCTGGCCGTTTCGTGAATGAAGGACTTAAGGCCGAGTTTGGCACAACGGCCAAGTTTAGTCTGACTCCGACCATTACGCTCGACTTCGCATACAATCCGGATTTCGCGCAAGTGGAAGCCGATGCTCCGGTGACGACCGCCAACCAGCGTTTCCCGATTTTCTTCGCCGAAAAACGCCCGTTCTTCCTGGAAAGAATTGATATTTTCAGAAGCGGACTGGACGTTGTGAATACGCGTGCGATTGTTGACCCCGACGTGGCGGTGAAATTAACCGGTAGGCGAGGGCCTAACACTTTCGGCCTGCTTTATGCTTCGGACAACGCTCCCGGTAATTACTCGAAAGATGAGCGGCAGGGTTTGTTCGAGTGCCAGTTGGAGCGACTCACAATCCCCGGCAGAGTTTGCGGGATAGAGCGTTTCGTTGATAAGAACGCCCACATCGGTATCCTGCGACTTAAACGCGATGTAGGCCGTCAGCACAATTTAGGATTCTTCGCCACGTCTTACAACTTTATCGAGCGGCATAATAACACCGCAGGTTTTGACGGACGCTTTCGCCTCGACGAGAAGACGGTGTCCGAGTTTCAGGTGCTCGGGACAACCTCGCGCCGCAATTTTTACGATCCGGACCTTGACCGCAATCTTTATCGAACGGGCAATGGTTTCGGCTACAGGGCTTATCTCGAACGCGCCGACAGAAATTTGTATATGAACTTTCTGGCGATGGGCAGATCGCCGGATTACCGCGCCGACGTTGGCTTTACGCAGCGCACCGATACGAACTACCTCGGCTCGTACATCAGATATGAGACCGACCGCGACCGGAAAAAGTCTATCATCTATAAGCGCGTTCAAAACTCGACCAACATCAGCTACGATTGGCGCGGGCGCTCTCAATACGCGATCACAGACACCTCTGGAATGCTGGCTTTGCAGCGTCAAACATTTGTCCAGCTAGGCTTTCAGTTCGGTTACGAGCGCGTCTTTGAGCACGAGTTTGGAGCGAACCGCACGGCGACCCGGCAGGGCGCGTTTTTCGGACCCAGTTCGGAGCGCTCTGCTCCTTACAAGGCCATCCAGGGTTTCATCGAAACCACACCGAACAAGCAGCTCTATGCTTTCTTCTTTGTTGATCATACATGGGGGCTAATGGAGTATGACGGTGGAAACGGGCCGGATTTCCCGCGCGCCAGTCGAGCGGCACAGCTCAATCCGAATAACGGTTTTGATCCGGGCCCCGGCAATCAATTATTCATTGATTCGAGTTTCCGCTATCAGCCGACCACAGCTTTCCAAACACAGTTGAATTACAACAAAAGGCGGCTCGTTCGTCACGATACTGGACTGGTGGCGTTTGACGACAACATTTTCAGCTCTCGTTCGACCTATCAATTCTCGCGCAATACGTTCGCCCGGCTGCGCCTTGATTACTCGACTTTGAATAAACACCTTCGACCGCAGTTAGTCGTAGGCTGGACGCCGAATCCGGGAACGGCTCTGTATATAGGTTACAATGACGACGTAAGTTACAACGGCTACAACCCGTTTTCGGGACAATTTGAGCCGGGAATGCAGGGAAATGGGCGCAGCTTCTTCATTAAAGCTTCCTATCTATTCCGCAAAAGTTTTTAGAACTGGCGCAACGGAGAAACAATGAATATTTCTAATACCATGACCTTGGGGTTATGAATCCCACGCTCTTTTCATCACCGGGTATTCGTTGCGGACATCAACCGTCACGAAGCCCAATCGTTCATATAAGCGCATCGCCGGGTTGTTCGGCGAAACGCTGAGCGAGATGGCCGGATAGAGATTCCTTGCCGCTTCCAGCAGATGTTTGAGCAAAGCAGTCCCGATGCCCTGCCCCCTGTATTCAGGCAGGAGCGCGATGCCTAGTTCCGGCGTCTCCTCGTCAATGTATGCGAAGCCTTGATCGTCTGCGCTCAAAAGCCGACTCCAGACGGCTCCAATCCGTTCGTTGCTTCGCGCATCTTCCGCGATGAAGCCAAGGTCGCCTGCGCGTCCCCAATCTTTGATATACCTTGCAATCTCCGGGCGATGGACGACATCCGGCGGAAACGGCTCCTGCCCTTCTTCAATGAAAAGAGCCTGATACATCATCTCAAATAAAAATTGCTGATCCGAAGAAACGGCAGGTCGAATTTTGTAGCTGAAGGAATCCGTCATTTATACGAAAAAGTCGTGCGTTTCGAAATCAGGAATTAGCCCCAAAGACACAAAGGCACAGAGGCACAGAGAAGAATATTTGAAATTAGGAATCTGAGATTTCAAATCTGTTATCTGAAATTTTATACCCTTCTGCTTTCTCTGTGTCTCTACGGTTAATTCTAAACTTACTTCTCAGACAACACATCAAAGATTTTCAATCTTTACAGGCTCTACCTCGTCGGCCAACTCGAATCCGAAGACGCGCGAGTAAAAGTAAATCTCGCCGTCGAGCGCGCGCTTGATGTTTTCGGCGCGACGAAAGCCATGTTGCTCACCCTCGAAAGGAACGTAAGCGACGGGCAATCCCTTTGCGCGCAGGGCTTCGACCATCATCTCTGCCTGATTCGGTAAGACAACTTTATCCTCTAACCCTTGAAAGAAGATGACAGGACACGAGAGACGATCTACATGATGAATCGCCGAACGCTCGCGGTAGAGGTCTGCGCGCTCAGGGTATGGTCCGATCAGGCCGTCCAGATAGCGCGACTCAAACTTGTGCGTTTCCTTCGCCAGCGCCTCGCAATCGCTCACCCCGTAGTGGCTCGCGCCTGCCTTGAAGCGGTCGCGGAAAGTCAGCGCGCAGAGCGTCGTGTAGCCGCCCGCGCTGCCGCCTGTAATCATCAAACGATTTCCGTCCACCTTGCCCAGCTCGACTAAATAACCAGCCCCGTTCGCGCAATCATCCACGTCAACGATTCCCCAGGTGTCTTTCAGTCGCTCGCGATACTCGCGCCCGTAGCCGGTGCTGCCGCCATAGTTCACATCGAGGACGCCGATGCCGCGACTCGTCCAGTATTGAATCCCCAGCGCAAGCGTCGTCGTCGCAGCAGATGTCGGCCCGCCGTGACTCTTGACCAGAAGCGGCGGCAACTCTCCTTCCGGCGCAACGAAATCGCTATTGCGCGGTGGGTAGAAGAAAGCGTGCGCCGTCTGCCCGTTCTCGGTCGGAAACTCGACGGGCTGCGCGATTGAAAAATAGCCGGGATCAATCTGAAGCTCGTTTGAGCGCCGCAGAACTTGCGTCTCGCCCGTGTTCAAATCAAGCTGAACGATTGCAGCAGGGTTCGTCGGCGAGCCGCCGCGAAAGACCGCGCGACCCGTTGCAGCGCGCAGGTAGGTGATGTCCGTGTAAGGCGTCTCAATCGTCTCGAATTTGCCAGTGCGCGTTTCCAGGATAGCCAGCCGCCAGCTTCCCTTCTCGATGTACGCGCAGACGATGCGCTCCCGCGATTCGAACGCATACATCGACATGCCGAAGACCCACTGCGGCATCCCGAACTCGGCCTGCATCTCGTGCAGCGACTCGACGCTTCCATCTTCATTCCGGCGGGAAAGATTCCACCAGCCGCTCTGGTCTGAGACGAAATAAAGCACTCCGTCCGGCGACCATTCGGGCTGAAAGATTGACTCTTCAACTCCGCCCGCCACGCGCACGGTTTGCGCGAGCGACCCGTCTTCCGCCAACTCCCCAATCCACAATTCCGTTCCGTCCCAGGGCATGTTCGGATGATTCCAGGTGAGCCATGCCAAATGCTTCCCGTCGGGACTCAGACGCGGGCTTGAATAGAAATCATTTCCCGAAACGAGAATGCGAGCGTCACTACCATCTTCCACGCTGATACTGACCAGAGTGTTGACGGCCTCATTTCCACCCGTGTGATCTTCACGCACACAGATTAATCGCGCGCGCTTGTGGTCAACGATGGGGTCGGCGTAGCGCATCTCGACGGCGGGCGTGAGCGCAGCGGGCTCTGAGCCCAAAGCCTGTTTGTAAAGACGCTGATCGTCAAAGTTTGAGAAGTAGACTGTCCCATCGGCAATGACGAAATCGCCGCCGCCGTATTCGTGGACACGCGTTCGCGCGTTGAAACCTTTGGGCGTCACATCCGTCGTCTCGCCGTCCGGATTGTGACGAACGATGACGTAGCGTCCCGCTTCGGACGGGCGCATCTCTATCCAGTAAACATCAGGCCCATCGAGCGCGGTCATTCCGACTCCGATTGAGCCTTTGACGATCAAATCTGAAGTGATAGGCGATTTCCACGAACCATACGGCGCAATCTGTGTCTGAGGCATGTCGGGTGTCTCCTTTGGGTGGTAAGGGTTTCAGGCGATGATACAGCGAGTTGCGTAACTGTCAACGCTCGCGCGTGAGGGCGAGCGCAACGTGCGCGGCCACGCGTGCATTGTTTTCAAGGAGCGCGATGTTGGCGCGCAGCGTTGCGCCACCACTTCTCTCGGCCATGCGCGAGAGCAGAAACGGCGTCAACTCGCGTCCCGTGATGCTCTTCTTCTCCGCTTCACCGAGCGCTTCGTCTAAAACTTCCCGCAAACTGTTCAGAGGAATTTCCGCATCTTCCGGCACGGGCACACAGACGAGCGTTGCGCCTTCGAGTTTGAGCGCGCGGCGCGCGGCGACAATCTGTGCGACTTCCTCCGGCGAATCCGCACGCACGTCCACCGGCAGGCCGCTTTGTCTTGAATAGAAAGCGGGCATCTCGTCAACGCCGTAGCCGACAACCGTGATGCCGTGCGTCTCCAGCCATTCGCGCGTCGCTGGAAGATCGAGGACGATTTTCGCGCCTGAGCAGACGACGACCAAGCTACTTCGCGCAAGCTCCGGCAAATCTGCGGACACGTCCGGCAAAGTCCCACGATGCACGCCGCCAATCCCGCCCGTAGCGAAGACCTTTAAGCCCGCTCGCTCCGCCACCCACGCGGTCGTGGCAACGGTCGTCGCGCCGTCCCAACCTTTCGCAACCACCACGGGCAAATCGCGCCGACTGAGCTTGTGCATGTCGCTGCTATGAGCAATGTATTCGAGTTGGTCATTGTTGAGGCCGACGTGCAGCGCACCTTTCAGCACGGCGATGGTCGCGGGCACAGCATTGCCTTCGCGCACTAGCTGCTCCAGACGTTGCGCCGTCTCAAGATTTTGCGGGCGCGGCAATCCGTGAGCGATGACAGTTGATTCGAGCGCGACGACCGCAAGATTTTCAGCGAGCGCCGTTTCGACTTCCGGGCTTAGTTTGAATATGTCAGGCACGCTCTTTCTTTTCCTTCCCCTTTTTCGCCTCTTTACGCTCGTTCTCGTCCGGGGCTTTCTCCCCTTTCTCTTTCGCGTCGGGCACGCCCGTTTTCGCCGCCGCGTTTTCGATCTCCGAGTTGACCTCGCCGCCAATCATAATCGCCATCCCTGTGAAGTAGAACCACAGCATCATGATGATGAGCGCTCCCAGGCTTCCGTAGGTGGCGCTGTAGGAATTGAAATACTGGAGATAGGTCTTGAAGCCGAATGAGACCAGCAGCCAGAGCGCGACGCCGATGATCGCGCCCGGCGTGACCCATTTCCATTCCTGCTTTTTCAGATCGGGCGCAAAGTAGTAGATAAGATTGAATCCCAGCAGGATGAAGAAGAGGATGAGCGGCCATTGCACAATCTTCCAGGTGATACTGAACGCGGCGCTCAAGCCCGCCCAACGAGCAATCGCGTCGGCAATCTGGAAACCGTAGAGCAAGAGCGCCAGCGCCGTCACGATCAAGAGCGCGAGCGCAGTCGTCAGGCCGATAGCGATCACACGAGTTTTCCAATACGGGCGCGTCTCCTTGACGTTATAAGCCGTGTTGAGAGTCTCGCTGATTGCGCCCATGCCGTTTGACGCAGCCCACATGGTCGCCAGCAAGCCGAAAGAGATTTTGCCCGCGCCCGCCGAATTGCTTAACTCCACAACGGTAGACTTAACCAATTCACCTGCTGATGAGGGCATCACTTCGCTCAGATAGCCAATCAGGTTGGTGCGTAGCTGCGTGCCCTGATCGGCGAAGATTCCGAGCAGCGCCATCATCACGAGCAGCAAAGGGAAAAGCGCCAGCAGGAAATAGTAAGACAACTGCGCGGCGCGTCCCCACACGTCGTCCACATTCATCTCGTGCCAGATGCGCTTGCCCAGTTCCTTCCACGTCAACCCGCCCAATCCCCACATCGAAACCTTCATGGCAGCCATCGTCTTTTACCTCCCTGAATCTTCAGACAGCGCGGTACACACACCGAACCCTGGAGAACCGGCATGGAATGTCGCCTCGTCTAAATTTCTGTAGAAAATCCTGCGCCAACACTTTACAATAAAAGCGTGCGGCGGAGATTCGATTTTTCGCTCTCATTTCACAAGTTTTGACCCGCAGGGCATACTTCCCCTTGTCAAATCTATTACACGAAAGTCTCAAGGCTGATTTGTAGTGAAAGTAGAATACCATTCGTCCATCAATGAACATGAGCTCGACGCAGCCTTCAGGGACGCCGATGCGGCGGTGTGCGTGCATGAAATG
The DNA here is from genome assembly GCA_963791265.1 of uncultured Acidobacteriota bacterium. Classification (GTDB taxonomy): domain Bacteria; phylum Acidobacteriota; class Blastocatellia; order Pyrinomonadales; family Pyrinomonadaceae; genus QHXM01. Next base: position 15,844 of record CAWBSB010000014.1, on the reverse strand, counting down.
TTTGAAGCACAGGCCGCGCGCACGCCCGAGGCAATCGCCGTTATTTTTGAAAGCGCCAGCATCACTTACCATGAATTGAACCAGCGCGCAAACCAGCTTGCACGCCATTTGCAAAGGCTCGGCGTCGGCCCTGAATCGCTCTGCGGGATTTGCGTCGAACGCTCAATCGGGATGCTCGTCGGCGTGCTGGGTATCCTCAAAACTGGCGCAGCCTACGTGCCGCTCGACGCCGCCTATCCGCAGGAACGCCTCTCTTTCATGCTCGAAGACACGAGGATGCAGGTGTTGTTGACGCAACAGCATCTCGCGCCAGTGTTGAAGTCGCTGAACGCACCGGACACAAAGCTGTTGCCGCTCGACGCCGAATGGGAAAGCATCACGCGTCAACCGGGCGACAACTTAAACGTCAAAACCGACGCTCATCATCCGGCTTACGTCATCTTCACTTCCGGTTCGACCGGCAGGCCGAAAGGCGTGGTGCTGGGACACCGGGCGCTGGCCAATCTGCTCAGGTGGCAGCGCGAGAGTTCGCGAAGGTTTGGCGGCGGAAAAAAAACCGTGCAATTCGCGTCGCTCAGTTTTGATGTCTCTTTTCAGGAGATGTTCTCGACGTGGTGCGACGGCGGCACACTCGTTCTCATCAGAGATGAGATGCGGCGCGACGTGCGGCAATTGTGGGAGCTATTGCTGGCGGAACAAATCGAGCGCCTGTTTCTCCCGCCGGTGGTGTTGCAACGCCTCGCGGAAGTTGCGGACAAACAGCCAATAGCACCCGGCTCGCTGCGTGAAGTCATCACCGCAGGCGAGCAATTAAAGATTACCCCGCAGGTCAGGCGCATGTTCGCGCGCCTTCCCGATTGCACGCTGCATAATCAGTACGGCCCTTCGGAGAGTCACGTCGTGGCGGCCTACAGGCTCGCGGGCGACCCGGCAGCGTGGATGGAATTGCCGCCCATCGGTCGTCCAATCACGAACGCGCACCTGTACATCCTTGACGAACATTTACAGCCCGTCGAGACGGGCGGCGCAGGCGAACTCTACATCGGAGGCGTGTGCCTCGCGGACGGTTATCTCAATCGCCCGCAGTTGACGGCTGAACGATTCATCACGAATCCATCTCACGCAGTCGAAGGCGGCACAAATGATGAGAGTAAACATCTGGCGCGTCTCTACCGGACAGGCGATCTCGCGCGCCGCTTGCCTGACGGCAACGTCGAATTCTTAGGGCGCATTGACCATCAGGTTAAGATTCGCGGCTACCGGATTGAAACGGGCGAAGTCGAAGCGGCGCTGCTGTCGCACACGTTGATCCGCGAAGCGGTCGTGACGGCGCGCGAAGATGCGACCGCGACGCGTCGTCTGGTCGGGTACATCGTCGGCAAAGACACGCACGCGCATGCCCTTCCCACCTCCGGCGAGTTGCGCTCATTCTTACGCCAGACGCTGCCCGAATTTATGATTCCGTCCGCCTTCCTGCATCTTGATGCGCTGCCGCTCACGCCAAACGGCAAGGTTGATCGCGCTGCGCTGCCCGCGCCCAATGTCGAGCGCATGGAGACGCAGCAATCAATCGCGCCGCCCACCAACGACATGGAAGCACGCCTGCAAGAGATTTGGGAGCGAGTGCTGGGAGTGCGCCCCATCGGAGTTAAAGACAACTTCTTCGAGTTGGGTGGCGATTCGCTTCAGGCGGTGGCAATGTTGATAGAGATTAAGGAAGCTTTCGGGAAGAATCTTCCGGCTTCGTCGCTGCTGGGCGAAGGCACTATCGAGAGTCTCGCGCAAACGATTTGTGCGACGAGCGCCGAAGAAGAGGAATGGTCATCTCTCGTCCCGATTCAAACGGGAGGAACAAGGCCGCCAATCTTCTTCGCGCATGCGATTGGCGGCGAAGTCTACAGCTACAAAGCTCTGGCGCGGCACCTGGGCGCAGATCAACCCTTCTATGGCTTGCAGGCACGCGGGCTCGACGGCAAACAAGCGCCCTTTCGTGACATGGTGGCGATGGCCGCCGAGTACACGAAAGAAGTCCTGCGCGTCCAACCGCACGAGCCGTTTCTGCTCGGCGGCTACTCGCTTGGCGGCACTATCGCCTTTGAGATGGCGCAGCAGCTTTACAGTCAAGGTCACAGGGAGATTCACGTCCTGATTCTGGATGAAGAAGCTCCCGGCCACGCCGCTAACGGCTTTCGCTCCGTCTTCAACGTCGCGCGCAACTTTCCGCACTGGCTTCTTCACCACGTCGTGCGCCGCCCCGAAAACGAGTTACGCGAAAGCGTCAGGCGCAATCTTAAAAGATTCGCACGTCGCATCCGGCAATCGCTTGGAGGCCGCGTTGACACCTCGCCCGAAGCGTATGAAGAGGGCTTGGCGGGCATAGTTGACATCACGCAGTTGCCGGAGATACATCGTAAGGTTGACGCGGCCCTATACGAGGCCTGGGTCAACTATGAGCCGCGCGCCTATCCGGGACGCCTGATGCTGTTCCGCACGCAGGCGCAACCGCTCTTCAGCGGCTTCGGAAAGGACAAAGGCTGGAATCGTCTGACGGCAGAAGGCGTCGAGGTCAAAATCGTGCCGGGCAATCACAACAGCATGTACGAAGAACCCAACGCGCTGCCGCTCGCACGCGAAATCAGAGCGTACCTTGAGCAAAGAGTCGGCAGTCTACTGCTCTGCTTTGCTCCTTCGTCACTTTTTTTAATGTAGGGGCTTCGCTTGCAGGAGAACATTTGAGCGTTTGATAAGCTCACTACCTCAAGACCTTAAGAGTTGCTCCGCTTGACAGTCATGCCGCCATCTTTTAGGATTCATTTCGCCGAAGGCCAAGTCTTTTGAAAGCCCGAAGGCACGTATGTCAATGGTAGACGGCCTCCCTTACAAGGAGGAGGTTGGGGGTTCGAATCCCTCCGTGCCTACCACAGAGATTTGAAAATCAGAGTTTTCCCTGCGGAGTCGTAGTTCAGTTGGTTAGAACGCCGGCCTGTCACGTCGGAGGTCGCGGGTTCGAGTCCCGTCGGCTCCGCCATTAAATTCAATAGTGGCACACTTACACCCTTCGGTTTCCGAGGGGTGTAAGTGTTTTTGGCCCCCTTTTGGGGTTCACCTTCGCGATGGCGCAGAGCCGCTACGCGCTTCGTCAGGAATTGGTGGTCGAAGAAGCAAACGACATCGGGACAACTTATTTACGATCTCGTCAGTTGCCGGAGCCGTATAAGACGGAGATAGCTAACCTGCTGCGTAGTTATGTAGAGGCGCGGCTGGATTCCGCCCGCGCCGGAGTGGACAGGGAACGCTTGAAAGAAGCGCACGACAGGGCCATACAGTTGCAGAATAAGCTCTGGTCAAATGCCCTCGGCGCGGTCACGAAGGATGATCGGATGACCGTCACCGGGCTGTTCATCCAGTCTCTGAACAATGTCATCGACACGCAGGAAAAGCGGCTCGCGGCGACGGAGAACCACGTGCCTGAGATCGTCCTGTCTCTCCTTTTCGTCGTCGCGCTGGTGGCTGTGCTGGGCATCGGCTACGGATCCGGCCTGAGCGCTCACCGGAATTTATTCTCGACGACGATGATGTCGCTCCTCATCATGATGGTCATCACAGTGATCATAGACCTCGACAGGCCGAGTCGCGGATGGATACGTGTGAGTCAGAATAGCATGATCCGTTTACAAGAAAGCTTGAGCACGGACGCTCCTTGAGAGGTTCCGTTGAAGAGTTTAGCTTTAGACGAAGTCGTGAACGATTCGGCACTAAACGAATTCATCCCGTAGCACCCTCCGAAGCTAACGTGTCACGACCCACAGGCATCCGGCGATTGTCACCAAATCCTCAAAGAGGGCAACGTAGAGGTCCGGCGCATTCAACGCTTTCACGAGCTTCTTACGCGCATGGTAGCCTCCGAAACAGCCCACCATCCCGCCGACAGCGCCCAGCAGACCACCGAGCAAGGCTCCTTGCCCTCCGGCAGCGGTGATACACGCTCCCGACACTCCACCTGTGACAAAACGCGCGACCAATCCCAAAGGCGCCGTGCGGTTCGGTGTTCTCGGTAGCTTATCGGCCACAAGTTCCCCTACTGCGAGCAGCGTGAGAATCACGACAGATGGGAGTGAGCCGATGAAGGAGAGCGGGCCTTCGAGTTTCAACCACCCTAAGTGTACGGCCCACGCCACGGACGCAGGAGCCGTCAACGAGCGCAGTCCTGCAAAGATTCCAATAAGAAATGCCAGTAGAAGAGTCATGATCCAGCCGTCCCTCTCATCTATCGCTAATCAGTCCGATTACCTCGCTGCTCACTGTCCGCATGGCTCACATCATAACTTAAGGGTGGCAAATAGCATGAGCTGTTATTGAACTTAGCTATCATTGGACACCAGAAGTCTTTGCCCGTCGAAATGAAACGACGGTGAATCATAGCCTTGCGCAAATATTCTTGTGAAATGAATAAACGCGCATGAATTATTCAGCATCTTCTGAATAAACAGGCAAAGCCGGACGCGCATAAACTTGAGTATCGAAAGCAGAGGATGGGCCAGCAATTCTCCCACGAAGAGAAAGCCCTCAGATGGCCCAACGAATCTCTTTGCGGCCATCATATTTATCTTGACAATTCCCTTCGCGCGCAATTAACCTGCCTACGCTCAAACTCTATTGTTGGCGTCGAGCTTCACACCTCGTTTAGCCTCCCGCCAACGGCGACTGTCAACCTAACGGCAACTCAAATGCAGCATCCTCTGTGTCAACACTCTTTGCTCGACGGGCATTGTTGCTTGTCGCTATTAAAGTGTGGGTCACTGCTGAAGGGATCTTTATGCCCAGGTAAGGAGTCTTCACATGCCACTCCAAAAGCTGTTTCGATCATTCTCCAGGCGCGTAACCACGATGAACTGCTCTATGCTCATCGTAGCTTTTATCCTTCTCATTAGCTTGACGGTAAGCGCGTGGGTCTGGCTTTCGCCTGAGACAAAAGCCGAACCGATTATCACGTCGCCTACAAGAGCAGCTAACATCACGGCATCGCCTCAAGATAATGCTGCACGCGAGCGCATAGAAGCAGAAATCATCACGATCCGGCCTACTGGCTTCGAGCCGGGTGAGATCAAGCGCCCCAAAGGACGCTTTCTCCTCTCCGTCGATAATCGCAGCGGATTGGAAGAAGTCTCATTACGTCTCGACCAGGAAAGAGGAAACCGCCAACGTGAAGCGCGCGTGCAGAGAGATAAGCTGGACTGGCGTGAACTGGTAGATCTACCTCCGGGACGTTACACACTAACCGAAGCCAATCATCCGGATTGGGCCTGTTTCATCATCATCAGCGAAAATTAAACATCGCTGAATCCGCTACTCCCTTCTCTCTTCATTGAGCAGGAGACGCTATGACTAATATCATTGTTATCCCACTGAGTCTTCTCAAACGCTCCTTTAGCATTACCTTACTCATCTTAGTAGCGATTGCCAGCGCCTCCGCGCAATCCTCACGAAGCGCAACCGACGGAACGACGCCACAGGCCCTCGCGCCAGGCACACCGGCTGGTTCTTACGCTTTAAGTGGTTTTGACAATATTAATCCCTATAACGGCAGTCTTAATTTCCATTTACCCTTATTGCAAGTGGGCGGACGCGGCGCGGCTGGCTACACGATGATGCTTCCAATTGAGCAGCATTGGCGCGTGAATCACAATGATGAATTTGGTATTCACACTCCGAACCCTAACTGGTGGTCGGGACTCAGGCCCGGCTATGGCCCTGGCGTCTTGCAGGGCAGGCAGATACACGAAGGCTGTGGAAATGGTGGTCCTGCTCCTGAAGGGCAATTCCAGACCGGCTCTATGACTCGTCTGACATTCACTGCACCGGACGGGACAGAGTACGAACTGGTTGATCAACTCACTGGCGGGCAGCCAGGCATCAGCACTTGTTGTTGCTACTATAATCAAACCGGGAATGGAGCTTCACGCGGGAAAGTATTCGTTACTAAGGATGGATCGGCTGCGACTTTCATTTCCGATTCGACGATCTATGACTGGTCAGGCAATATCGAAAGCGGCCCTCACCTGATCTACCCGTCAGGCTATTTCATTCTACGAGACGGCACGCGCTACCGCGTTGCTGACGGGCTTGTTTCATGGATTCGCGACCGTAATGGCAACAAAGTAACTTTCACCTATGAGATGGTTAACTATCGGGTGACGAGCATTACTGATTCAATCGGACGACAGATCAATATTTCCTATCAATCCGGCTACGACGAAATCAGCTATAAGGGCTTCGGCGGAACAGTATGGAGAACCATTCGCATTAACTACGCCTCATTAAGTAATGCTCTCCGCTCTGGTTTTACACCACTAACATATGCCCAACTGTTTCCTAACTTAAATGGAGCCAGCAGTAGCACAGTTTTCGGCTCGCTTGTAGTCTCTTCCGTGACGCTGCCGAATAGTAGTAATTATCAGTTTGCTTACAACCCGCATGGAGAGCTGGCGCGAGTTGTGCTACCGACAGGCGGAGCCTTTGAGTATGAGTGGGAGACTGTCCCACTGACGAATGAAATTTATCGGCGTGTCACCGAGCGGCGGGTCTATCCAACAGGCGGGACCGGGACAGCATTCGCAAGCAAGATGACCTATAGCATTCCAGCTTCATCTGTAACACCAACTGACCCCAGCACCGTCATAATAGAGCAATACAATTCAAGCGGAACACGACTGACGAGCCAGAGGCATTATTATCATGGTCACGCAGGCGCAGCCTTGCAGGGATGGAGCGCGTCACCGCTGGGCTATACATGGTGGAAAGAGGGCAAGGAGTATCAAAGTGAAGAGTATGACACCAACAGTACAACGCTTCTCAGACAGGTGACGAACACCTGGTATCAGGATGGCAATGGGGCTGCTAATAATCCACGCATAATCGACACCACCACGCGCTTAATGGACATCAGTCCAAATCTAATCGCTAAGCAGACCTTCTCCTATGATCAATATAATAATCAGACGGATGTTTATGAATACGACTATGGTGTAGGTGCAGTAGGGTCGTTCGTGCGCCGCACGCACACGGATTATTTAACGACCAACAGCGTCAACAGTGTGGCCTATGATACGGTCAATCCCAACACCACCAGCCCGGACGTGAACGCCACCATCCATCTGCGCAGCCTGCCTGCTCAGCAGTGGGTCTCATCCAATACTGCCGGGACAAACAAAGTCTCGCTCACAGTCTATGCCTACGACCAATTCAGTCTGGACAACTGTCAAAGCATCACCGGCCATGACACCGCATTTACGACCGGTTACGGGACGCGCGGCAATGTCACCAGCATTACACGCTACACTAATGCCGCGGCTGCGACCGGCCCTATCACGACAACCGCAACTTACGACATCGCGGGCAATGTCATCAATGCCACTGATGGTCGAACTAAGACGACAACTGTCAGCTATACTGATTCATTCTCAGACGGCCTGAACCACTACACTTACGCATTCCCTACCTCTACAACTTCTCCGGTTCCTGATCCGTCCGGGGGGTACAGCACTAATACCGCTCTGAGCACCAGCACCGTATATGACTTTTCGACCGGCTCGGTGACATCTGCTACCGATGCTAACGGGAAAACGACAAGTCTATCTTACAATGATCTCTTAGATCGTCTCACCACAGTCACACGTCCCACAGGCGGCGGCTCAACCAACTATTTTTATACTGATACGGTCGGTAATCTCAATGTGCGAACGCTCACTTCTCTGGACGCTACACGGTCAATCGACGCTTACCAGTTTTTTGATAAGCTGGGACGCCCATCACGCTCATTCCTGCATGAAGGGGGCAGCCCGGCCATTTTTATTACATCGGATACGCAATATGACAGCCTGGGCAGAGTGTGGAAAACGTCGAACCCATACCGGACTAACGGCTCAAATGATGCGGTTAATCCTTCAGGTAATTGGACGACCAATACGTATGACGTGCTCGGTCGGGTCAAGACGATCACGAGCCCTGACGGCGCGCAGATTATGACAACTTACAGCGGCAATCAGATGACGGTACAGGATCAGGCGGGCAAATCTAGAAGCAGCGCGATAGACGCGCTCGGACGCTTGAAGCAAGTCATTGAAAACCCCGGCGGCCTCGCGTATCAGACGACCTATTCTTACGATGTGCTTGGCAACTTGCACACAGTCGCGCAGGACACCCAGCGGCGCTACTTCATGTACGACTCACTCTCCCGCATGACCCGCATGAAGAATCCGGAGCAGGCGGCCAATCCGAATCTGGCGCTTTCCGACCCCCTCAGCGGCAACAGCCAGTGGTCAACCGCGTATACCTACGACGCTAACAGCAACCTTGCCACAAAGACAGACGCGCGCGGGGTCGAGGCTGCTTACACCTACGACAACATCAACCGCAACATTACGGTCAACTATTCCGATGGGACACACATTGATCGCATCTATGATTCGGCGACGAACGGGCGCGGACGCCCGCGCGGCTCCTTTTATTACGTCAGCACGGGCGCGCACTCGCACACGGCGATAGACTCTTACGATGCAATGGGACGGCCTCTCTACCAGCGACAGCATTTCTTTGCCAATAGTTCCTGGGGTACTCCTTACATTACGCAGCGCACCTATGACTACGCCGGGCATGTTGCTTCGCAAACTTATCCATCGGGCAGGACCGTCAACTACGCTTATGACGTAGCGGGGCGCACCAACAGTTTTACGGGGAATCTGGGCGACGGAGTGACGCGCGACTATGCGACTTCTATCAGCTATGATGAATGGAACGGGCTGAGTCGTGAGCGATACGGGACAGACACACCGCTCTACCACAAAGAGCATCGCAATGTGCGTGGGCAAATCTACGACATGCGGCTCTCGACGGTTAATGACGACCTGAACTGGAATCGCGGCGCGATAGTCAACTATTACAGCTTCCAGCCCTACGGCTTCGGCACGAGCGGCCCTGACAATAATGGCAACCTACTGGTGCAGCAGCACTGGGTACCGACGGATGACGCCATCAGCGGCGCCAACTTCATGCAGCAGAACTATGACTACGACGCCCTGAACCGGCTCGCCTGGGTTGGTGAATACCAGAACGGAGCGACCGGCACGGGCAGCCAGAACTACGCTTATGATCGTTATGGGAATCGGACAATCAGTTCCGCGTCGGGTACAGGCATCAACGGTCAGCAATTCGCAGTAGACCCGAACACGAACCGCTTGGGAGTACCATCAGGACAATATGGAGTGATGCAGTACGATGCCGCAGGCAATCTCTACAATGACACTTACAGCGGGTCGGGCAGCCGCACCTATGACGTTGAGAACCGCATAGTAACGGCGACCAATTATAGCAATCAGCAAAGCACCTATTCCTACGATGCCGAGGGGAAGAGAGTTAGAAGGAAGAGCTACGGTCAGGAAACATGGCAGGTCTATGGCCTGGAGGGAGAATTGCTGGCTGAATATGGTGCCAATGTTTCGCCTTCAACACCGCAGAATGAATACGGGTATCGGAACGGCCAGTTGCTCGTCATCGCCGAGGGTGGAACCAACGCCGTCACAGACTTCTCCGCTACACAGAACAATGGCGCGTGGAAATATGGCTCTAAGACCGTCTCCGGCACGACCTTCAACGCCTTCCCCAGCAACGCGAACCTCTTCGGCGGCGGCCTCGACTCCTGGTCTCCGGGCTACTGCTGCCCGATGATTACGCGTAACGCTACGGGCACAACCTACACCTACCCCGGCGCACCCTCGGTCGTGCAGCCCTCAGATGTGCTCAATCTGCACCCCGGCCCCAGTGGAGAAAAGAGTGTTGTCAGGTGGACTGCGTCCGCAGCAGGCACTTACACGATTGCTGGCAGGTTCCAGGGAATAGATACGGCGGGGACGACCTCCGATGTGACGATCCTGCATAATGCGACCTCTATCTTCAGCAGTAACGTCAGCGGCTACGGCAATCAGGCGACATTCTCCGTGACACGGACAGTGGCAGCCGGAGATACCATAGACTTTCAGGTCGGCTACGGCAGCAACAATACTTATTACAGCGACAGCACGGGGCTGGCAGCGACGATCACGCCGCAAAGTGGCGCGAATCTTCAGTGGCTCGTTGCAGATCAGATCGGCACGCCGCGCATGATTGCCGATAGGACAGGATCATTAGCAGGTATCAGAAGGCATGATTATTTGCCGTTTGGTGAGGAGGTCAGTGCGGGCGTCGGGGGAAGAGCTATAGGGCAAGGTTATGTAGGCGACGGTGTCAGGCAGAAGTTTACCCAAAAAGAGAGAGACGCGGAAACGGGTTTGCATTACTTTGGGGCAAGATACTACAGTTCGGTGCAGGGGCGATTTATTAGTGCTGATCCTTCAAGTGTAAGTATCGCATCAGCAAGCCCGCAATCCTGGAATCGTTATTTCTATGCTAATAACAACCCGCTGAGCTACATCGATCATAATGGAAAGTGGCCAACCGACACCCATAACCTAATAATAGATCGTGTGTTCAAAGGATTAAGTAGAGCTCAAAGAAGCTCTATCAAGTCTGGAAGCTATTCTGTAGATGATCCTTTTAAGGGTGGTCAAAGCACCAGCAGGTCAAATGAGCATGGGATGACGATACCGGGACAGTCACAAGATAAGGCGGCGGCAGGAGCCAGTGCATTTATAGATGCAAACTTAGTCGCAGCGCAGAAAACATATGAGCAGGGTCTTGATTTAGGATTTATGAAGTTTCGGCCGGGGCTGAATGCGATAGCGCTTTCATTCTTTGGAAGGGCCTGGCATACCGTTAGTGATATGACGTCACCAATGCACGAAGGTTATCAGGTATGGAATTCCGGCGTCTTCAATACAATTAATCATGTATTTGGAGAACATATGATTAGCCACTATCGAATGGGTTTAGCTGTTGGTGCCACATTAAATCTATTCGCTTTCACATTCGGCCAACAAGAACTAAGGACGGCAACAAACGGTATCACTTTCGGAAGCGAAAATGACCCATCCATTAAAGAGATCAGAGACCATTATTCCATGTCTCCCGTTTTGAAAGGTGAAACTGAAGCAGATCTAGTTAGAGAAGAAGAGGAAGCTGTTTACCAGTATAGAATAGGTCTGCAACGAGGATTAGCTTTCGATTGGGCAAACCAGCATGGTAATCGACGGTGAACAGAGGCTTACTCAATTTATTGCCAAACTCTAACTTTGAGATTTTGTCACAATCCTCCAGATCATTTTGAGTTTTTACTCGATGAAAAAGCTTGGCAATATTTTGGTCACGGGGAGCTCACTGTTTTTTCTTGAAACAGCCATTGAAATGTACATATTGACGCCTTTATATGGGAAGCAGATGCTATTTTTCTCATTAATACATATAGCCCCTCCGTTAATGATGATTGTTTTAGGCTTATCTGCAATGGCCTATATAGCACTTATAATATTTATGTTTTTCTGGTTAGTTAAAAGCATGATAAAGAAGTCTCGAACAAGCCATGAGTTTACAACAGGCTCATTAATGATTTTATTAATTTTAATTGTCCATACAACGCTATTGCTTACTTATGAACGATGGGCACCTGTTCTCTTCCCTAATTGATTAAATCATACCGCCGGAAGGAGTCGATACGTGCATGGAAAAGCGCGCACTTTGCGCTGCTTTTCTTCCGGGGAAAATCGGATCACCGTTCACCATATTACGAAGTTTATATCCTAACTTAATCAGGTAGGCTTCGATTTCATCGGGGTCGTTGCCCATATCGAAAGTTGTTTGCCCGAACTCAAAAGTAATGCAGGCGATTCGCTTCTCCTGCAACATCCGGTTCGCACCCTTTAAGACTTGAAACTCGGCTCCCTCGACATCAATTTTTAGAAGGTCTATTTTGCCGATGCCTTCTCTCTCACAATAGAGGTCAATGGTCGTGGCTTCGACAGCTTCGACCGTGATGGGCTTCACATCAATCCCGTAATTCTCCAACGGGCGATTCGCCAGCGTGTTCCAGCCCAGATGTAGATCATCGTAGACGTAAAGCCGCGCCTTCCCTTCGGCTTCCGCCACGGCGAGGTGATTGAGAAAAACATTCGGGCACGCCGCCGCGCCGGTCACACTCTTTAGTCGCTCAAACACGATGCTACTCGCTTCAAAAGCGTGAACCTGCCCCGCGCCCACGAATCTGGAAAATAGCAGCGTCAACTCTCCGACGCTCGCGCCGACATCAAAGACGATCATTCCCTCGCGTAAGTATTGGAGGTAAAACGTCTGCTCCGCTCGTTCGACTTCCAGCATCGAAGCAGAGCGGTTTCTTCGAGGCGTTACGTTACGACGTAACCGGCTGGCGATGGCTCTCAAGTAATTCTTCATCAATTGCTGACCGCTGTTTTTTCATCGCCGCGCTTTTCTACGTCCGGCTCAACCGTTACCTGTTCGACCAGAGACCAGTGGGCTGCAACTAAACAGCAGCCGTGCGTTGACGGAGGCACTTCTCCAGAGCCGAAGAAATCGCCTTCGACGACCGTCAACTCGCCCGCATCATTAATCATATCGAGGTACTCGCCATCCAGCATCAAGCTATAGCCAAGACGGTAAGTGGATGGCGGCAGGGGTAAACGCGGCAGGCGGCAAACGAAAGCCCCGCGCGGAGGGAGCGCTCCGAATTCATCGCCGGTCAAACGGTTATGCTGCAAGAAAACCGGCACTTCAAACTGCGTGCTGACGATCAAACCGGCAATGACTCTTTCGGGAGAGAAGCCCGGCTGCGTCTCGTAATGAAGATAAATGTCTATGTCCTGCCCGGCGGCGGCAGCGCTTAACGCCTGACCGCTTGTATCTTTAATTTCGATGGCGACAATTCTGACTCCGCCTAAGCCAGCCCTATCATCGCGCTCACGCAGAGATTGCTGCCGGGCGTTGAAGCTCGTCAGGTAATGCGCGATAGCCCCGGTCTGTGTCCCGACGAATCTGATTTGCCCGCGATCCAAAACTACTCCGCGACGGCACAGCTTCTCGACCGCAGCCATGTTGTGGCTGACAAAGAGCACGGTTCGTCCCTGCTGCGCCACGTCTCGCATCTTGCCTAAACATTTGGTCTGGAATGCTTGATCGCCAACGGCCAGCACTTCATCCATCACCAAAATCTCTGTCTCAAGATGCGCCGCTACAGCGAAGCCCAAACGCATATACATGCCGCTTGAATAACGCTTGACGGGTGTGTCTATAAACTTCTCCAGTTCGGCGAAAGCGACGATCTCATCGAAACGTCGTTTGATCTCGTCCCTGCTCATCCCCAGGATAGCGCCGTTCAAATAAACGTTCTCCCGACCTGACAGCTCCGGGTGAAAGCCCGTGCCGACTTCGAGGAGGCTTCCGACCCGCCCGTATAATTCAACGCGCCCCGCAGTCGGCCCGGTAATACGCGACAAGACTTTGAGAAGCGTTGATTTTCCCGCACCGTTGCGCCCGATGAAGCCGACCACTTCGCCGGGATAAACTTCAAAGCCGACATCCCTGAGCGCCCAGATCGTTCCATTGCCGGAGGAGTTTTCCGGCGACTTGCGCCTGAACGGGCGACGAGCTAAGCCGGTCAGATTTTCTCGCAAAGTGGCATACGATGCGCCGCGTGCCCCGACGCGATACTGCTTACTTAAACCTTCGACTTTAACAATCGGCTTCATTCGTGTCCTGAAACGAGCTGATGAAAACAAGCGGGGAGAAAAAGAGTACAACTTTCAGCGTAAAGCTGCCCGGATAAGTCGGTCGAGTTGCTCGGCGCGTTGCGCGTATGTGTGCTCGCGCAGCGTGCGACGCTGCCCGGCGGCGGCTACCTTTCGTCGCTCGTCTTCGTGCGCCAGCAAATATTGAGCTTTCTCGACGCACTCTTCGATGCTGCGATAAGTAATCGCTTCCACGTCCGGCTCTAACAGCTCAGACATATTCTCCTTCCAATCGGTCAGCAGGCAAGCGCCCATCCCGGTCGCTTCAAAGAGGCGCAGGTTTGAGGCACTGTTTGAAGAGATGTCTATATGAGTATTAAGCACGACCTTACTCTGCCGAAGCTGCTGGAACATTTCCAGCCCGAACAGCGGCGGGCGGGCGCTCTGTGCGAGACGATCATCAACGGATGGCGGAGATTCTGGACGCGACTCCCAGCGGGCAGCTTTCCCAACCACCGGCAGCGAAGTCAGGAGCGGCGACGGGACTCCGATACGCCGCGCCGCGCGAAGACCATCATAAATTTTTTGACGCGCCGCGATGCTGCGGTGGTGTCGCAATGATGGGGGCTTGAGGTTAGACCAGATGCGAATGGCAGTCGCCTCAATCAGGCCCAAAAGGATTTTCTCACGCTCATGATGAAAGTGCGCTGCTTTGTTTATGGAGCCGAGAAAAGCGAAGTCAGTATTCGCTTCCGTTGTCGCGTCTATCTTTTCCAGAACGCGCGGCTCGAAGGCGTGATTAAGATGGTGGCAGCGATGTCCGCTTTCAAGAAAGTGTGTGACCAGTTCCGGCACGCACGAGAGAACGATGTCAGCTTCACGAAAGACCGAAGCCTCGCTGTAAGGAGCGCCGCACCAGATTAGCGCCAAACGAATAGAGGGACATTCCAGCCTGAGCCGACGGATGAAAGCAGCGGTCACTGTCGAATAGTCGGCGACGATGACGACATCAGGGCGGAATGCTTTGACCTGGGCGGTTGTAATCTCAAACATCCAATCGCTTTCACGATAGCTCACCTTCTGTTCCAGCGCCCAGCGTTTCTGCATCGCTTCGACATTCGCAACTATCTCGCAGGTCTCATAACCGAGTTGTGTCAGCGCGGTAGTCCAGAAGTCAGACGAGCCGAAGCAATCGTTCATCAGGGCGGCATGCTGAATCTCAAAGGGTTGCGTTGCCAGAGCTGGATGTCTCGCGTGATAGAAGCGCAGGTACGCGTCCGCGTAGACGCCGATTTTGAGCAGGCGCATGAATTGAAGCCCTTTAAGCTAAAGGTCTAAATGGTAGATGAGGTTTCCGGTTTCAGCTTCTACGCCTGTCTGAATCAACCCCAGCCTTCGCGCTCCACGGGCTGAGACATTATCCGGGTGAATCTTGGCCATCAAACGCGGTGCGCCTCTCATTCTTGAGATGAGCTTGGCAATGTCCAGCGCCAGTTGCATCAAGCCGCGACCCCGATGCTTGACATCTATCAGGACGCCGAAGGCTGGAACTTCATAACCTGCGTCCCACCCGCGCAGCATGAAGAAACCGGCCAGCTCACCCTCCCAGAAAATACCCGAATAGATGTCACGAGCACTTGTTGCAAGGATTTTGGCAATATCGCTTTCCTCAAAACCAAAGGCGTAAAAAAAGCGCGCATAGCGGGGCGGCTGCGCGTGCAGCATAGCGGACAGCGCAGCCGCGTCCTCCGTTTGGAGCGGGCGAATCGTTAAATCTTGCCGTGGCGAAAGGACCACTGTATATTCCCTCAATTAATTCGGATGAAGTCATCGGCACCTGAGCAGATTCGATCAGGGAGAAACACAACCTGAATGCCTGTTCGAGTGTGTCTACTTCAACACACAGTACATGCAAAGTATCGGTAAACTTACCACGCTTTCATGATGAAAACGTCACTTTTCATTAAGAGACTGTTTGTTATCGCCCCTTTAGTGTAGAGCGGAAAATCTCTTTAATAGTTTCATCCGTATATAAAAAGTTAAAGAGTTTCAGACAGATTTCCGGTTAAAGCCAACACAAGTTGAATTTCAAAGGATGCGAATAAAGGGTGGCTGCCATCATAGCAGAAGAGAATAGTTCCGCCGGTAGAGACTTTTTGAAAATATTATTGAGAGTAGTG
>CAWBSB010000013.1:0-1508802 GCA_963791265.1 uncultured Acidobacteriota bacterium | reverse complement strand
TTGTCGGCAGCGGCCAGCAACAAGAGCCTCAGGGGAGTTTATATAAACTCCCCTGAGGCTCTTTTATTACTACCTTAAACTAGAGCGAGTCAGGCTGCTCTTTGGCGCGCGACGCGTCGTCCACCTCTAGCGGAACTTTTTTTCTGCTTAGCAGAACCTTGCTTTGCCGCCTGACTTTCCGCCATCCGTGCAAACCGCTTGAGTTCTTCGTCTATCTGCTCTTCAGGATCGCTGCCCAGGAGATGCGCGATGAGCGAGCCGAGCCGACCGGCTGGCGGCTCATACCCTAAAGAGATGTGCATTCGCGTTGTGCCGCTCTCGGTCTCCTCAAAGGTGACATCGCCATCCATCTCGACATCGCCTCTGACGGTCTTCCAAGCAATCCGACGCTCCGGTTCAAACGCAGTCGTTTCTGCCTCCCACTCGACGCTCATCAGCGGTGCCCTGGCCGTCCACTTTGTGTAACGATCATCTACGCGGCGCACCTCTTTGAGACTCTTCATCCACTGTGGAAACTTCTCGAAATCGCTATAGAGGCCGAACACCACGCCGATTGGCGCATTGACCTCAATAACCTTCTCAATTCTTTCCATGATCGAAACTCCGTTTCGGACGATAGACGATGAATGATAAGAACACGGATTTCTCATCATCCATCATCTATCGTCCATCGTCCATCGTCTGCTCAGTTATTCCTGCCTCACGTGCTCCGCTCCGAGGTCTTCCAGAAACTTTTGCAGGTTGTCAGCATCGGTGTCGCTTCTGGCTTCGACGCCGAGCAGGATGCCGCCGCTGCGAATGCCTGCGTCGTAAACTCTGGCACGATGCTCGGGTATGCCTGCGCCGATGAGCGCGCCGACGATGCCACCCGTCGCAGCGCCCGCGCCCGCTCCTGCCAGCGCCGCCACAATCGGCCCGGCGACTACTAAGCCGAGTCCCGGAATCGCGATTGAAGTTCCGACCGCGACGATTGCCGCGAGTACTGCGCCGATGGTTCCGCCGACCGCACCGCCGATGCCTGCGCCGTCCGCCGCGTGCGAGCGGGTTTCAACGGCAAACTCTTTGCTCTTCGTCGAGTCGGACATCAAGACGCTGATCTCGTCGCGCGTGTAGCCGCGTTTCGTCAGCGCATCTACGGCTGCTTCTGCCGCCGCGCGTGTTTTGAAAAGTCCTGTGACCAATGTCGTTTTAGTCGCCATGAATGTTATCACTCCTTCGATAGTCAAAATTCTTCAAAGGCCGAAAGTAAGCGCATTTGAATAAGCCTTGAGATGGCAATCACTGTGCCGACCAAAAGCAGCTTCGGCCTTGCGGCAGGGGATTTTGTAGGGGATTTGCCCGTTATGTTGAAACAGCCGGGCGCATGCTGTCAACTATCTGCAACAAGGGGGCATGCACCTCACTTGTTCGGCGTATCAAAGCAAAACAAGAAAACCGTCTTTGCCTGCGAGCAGTGACGTTATTAGGACACTCACGGAAATAAAGTTTGTGCATAATTCATGCGATGGTCATTCCTTCTGCCGCGTGACGGCAGACTGAATTTAACCGTGCGTTTCAACGCACGGGAACAAAACTAGGCTCTTCATCAAATAAATCTGAAGTCGCTTTACACTTTACGACTCCAGACTCTAGACTCCAGACTCAAGACTTATTCCAAAGGGGAACACATGATCAAGGCAGTCATCTTTGATATTGATGGAACGCTCGTCGATTCGGTTGATTTACACGCGCGAGCATGGCAGGAAGCCTTCAGGCATTTCGGAAAGGAGATTCCTTTTGAGCAGGTTCGTCACCAGATCGGCAAGGGCGGCGATCAACTCATGCCCGTCTTCTTTTCGAAAGAGGAGTTGAACGATTTCGGTGATGAGATGGAGAAGTACCGGGGCGAGCTTTTCAAGCGCGACTATCTTCCGCAGGTGCGCGCCTTCCCTCATGTCCGCGAGCTATTTCAGAAGATCAAGGATGACGGACTGCACCTCGCCCTGGCTTCATCTGCCAAACAGGAAGAGTTGGAGGAATACAAAAAAATCGCCAACATCGAAGACCTCGTGGAAGAAGAGACTTCAGCGGATGATGCCGACAAATCAAAACCGCACCCGGACATCTTCGAGGCCGCCATGGAGCGTTTAGGCGACATAGAGCCGGATGAAGCAATCGTCGTCGGCGATACGCCTTACGACGCGGAAGCCGCAGGCAAGATAAATTTACGAACCATCGGCGTGCTCTGCGGCGGTTTCCCCGAAGCGGAACTGAAGGCGGCGGGCTGCGTCCAAATCTTCAAAGACCCGGCTGACCTGCTCGCCCACTACGATGACTCTGTCATAATGCAAAATTAAAAATTAAAAATGCAAAAGGAAGGCAAAAAGCTTCTTTTAGTTTATTGTGATTTCAGCCTCACTTTTGCATTTTTAATTTTGCATTTTTAATTTCAAAGTTGAGAATCCTGCACCTCAGTTCGGCTCGCTCGCTCGGTGGCGGCGAAAGGCATCTAGCCGATTTGGCCTGCGCGCTTTCTGAGCGCGGGCACGAGGTTTATGCTGCGCTCCGCCAGCGCTCCCCGCTTCGAAGTGAACTCGATGCCCTGCCCGCCGCGAACATCTTCGGCTTGCATCTTCGCAACTCGCTCGACCTTTCAAGCGCAATGGAACTCGCGCGACACGTCCGCCAACACAAAATAGAGATTGTTCACGCGCACGTCGCGCGCGACTATCCGCTGGCGGCGCTCGCCGTCTGGCGCAACCGGCAGGCAAAGCTCGTTATCACACGCCACGTTCTTTTCCGGCTTAACAGGCTGCATGCTCTCACGTTTCGTCAAGCGCGGCGCGTCATAGCCGTCTCTCACGCAGTCGAACGCGCGCTCACCGCCCAGAAGATTTTGCCTGCGCGCAAGATCACAGTCATCCCTAACGGCATTGATTTTCGTCGCTTCGATGCGAGCCTTCAAGGCTTCGACCGCGAAGCCTTCCGGCGTCGGCTGAACATCCCGCAGGGAGGATTGCTGATTGGAACTGTCGGAGAGATTAAGCGACAGAAAGGCCATGAAGACTACTTGCGCGCAGCAAGCATCATCGCGCGCGAGAAAAAGAGCGCGCATTTCATCATCGCTGGCGCGGACACAACCGGCGCGGGCACGCATCGCGCGGCTCTCGAACGACTCATCAATGAACTCGGCCTGACGAATCGTGTGCATTTCACCGGCTGGCTTGACGAAGTCGCGCCGCTCATGGCCGCGCTCGACGTTTACGTCTCTGCCTCGCACACGGAATCATTCGGGCTGGCGATAGCCGAAGCGATGGCAAGCGGGCGAGCGGTAGTGGCGACCGCGACCGGGGGAGCGCGAGAAATAATCGAAATAAACACTACGGGGTTACTCGTCCCCGTGGGCGAAGCGGAGGCATTGGCTGAGGCTGTCAACTCGCTGCTCGAAAACCCTTCGGCGCGTGAGCGTCTTGGCAAGCAAGCCGGTCAAGTTGCGCGCGAACGCTTCAGTTTAGAGAAGATGACTACCGCGACTGAGCGGGTTTATCGAGAAGCATTGAACGAATAGTAGGACTAAAAAAAGTCTACCGGCAGTTTCGTGACGACAGGACAACTGCGCCCAAAAGTTCGCTAAAAATTCCCGCACTCTCGCTCGGTGCATTCACAAAGCATTAGTTGGTCAAACGGATTCCACGTTCAACTCAAGCCTCGTTATTTCCAGCGCCGCGTTCGAGCAGGACGCGACCTGATTGGAAAGAATAACGTGCGACTTGCGGAGCTAATTCCACAAAATCATCGCAAGGCTGATTACTTTCAAACAATGAGCCAAGCTCTTCTGTTTTCTCTTCTCGAATTTTATCCAGCGATCTCATTAAGTGCCCCCACCGTTTAATCTCAGCATCGTCCGTCTCATCCGGGACATCACCATTCTGATTATGGTTGTCGCCGCTACTGTCCGCTGGCTGTGGCGGGTAGGCTCGCGCGCGGAAGCTTTCGATAAACTCCCACCACGTCTCAGAACGTTCCTCTTCGAGCAGGGCGCGTAAAATTTCCGTCGCTTCCGCCGGATAGCCGGTCAGGATGGCCAACAGCAACAAGGCCGCCCGGTACTTCCCGCCATTTGCATTGCCGATGAAATATTGACGCTCGGCGTCGTCAACGGAAGCGCGCAGCAGCCTGTAGATGTTGATGAAGCGTTTGGCCGCCCGTGGGGAAGGAATCATCTCGAAAAGCCGCTTCATGAAGTTGCATTCCCATTCCTCAATGTTCAAGTATTGAGGATTAGGATCGATCTCGCGCTTCTTGCTGGCTGGCTTCATGGGTGAAGCGGTCGTTGATAATGGTATAGACGACCCGGTGGATGATTGCGTCGTCGGGGCTGTGACTTTCGCGCCCGACGCAGGAGGAACGCTCCCGCTCGAAGACTCTTTTGCAGGGGAGTGTGGCGACACCGCGTTGGCTTCTTCCTGCGCTGGCACGGACGCCGGAAGTTTGTCGTCCGCTAATTCCGCGCCCTCGATTTTTGTCTGCCCTTTTCCGTTCGAGTCATTTTTTGTCGCGTCCGCTGTTTGCCCTACGAGGTTATCCACCATCTCGCCGAATCCATGCGATCCCATGGGCCGAAGCGTGAAAGGAATCTGGAAAATCTTTTCCAGATAATTCAGCGGCGTTGATTGCCAGTGGGTGCGCTCCTCTTTTGACATTTCTTCGCCCTCCGACGACCCGTTCTGGAAAACTTTGAGGTGCTCTCTGAGAGAGTGTAACAACCATCTGGAATCCACGCCGACAACGACGATAAAAAGCGGAAAGGCGAGCAGTAGATGCACTGCTTGCAGGACATCCACGACCTTATCTTCCGGGCAGCGGTCGAGGTCGTCTATGTAGAGGATGATACGGTCAATGCGCGGCAGCAGCGTTGTCTTCGCTTCCGCGTCCTGTTTCTCCTTTTCAAGAAGAATGCTGAGCTGCTCGAAATCGTTGCGGGCGCGTGAGATGACGCCGAGATACTTCGTGTAGTCGCTGCTTTGACTTCGCTGCTTGATGAAAGTCGCAATCTGAGTATTGATAGATAATTTCTGCAACTCTGCTTCCTTCTCCTTGATTTTTTGGCTCTTCACTTCAAGCTCGCGCTGTGCATCTCTAGCGTTTTGCTGCTTCTCCCCATAAATTCTTTCCAAGCTCTTTCGCTTGGTGCTTTTGGCCTCCTCTTTAATCTCCTCATTTCTCTTCAGTGCGTCGTCAATAAAATTCAGACCCCTTAGCGCGCGTCCGTAGTAGGGGCTGAGGAAAACCACGACGCTCATACTCGCGCTAATGACGCCAGCTAGTTTTGCACCCACCTGGGTAAACTTCATCAGCAGGACAACGGCTGTAATAGAGATCGCGGCTGCCAGAACTATCATCAGTATTACCCATCGGCTTTTAGAATTTCGTAGCGCCAACCACATAGCGCGCAGACGCGACCCGTTACCGCGCAATTCCAAAAGCTGGTTTTGCACTTTGGCCGTCGTGGCCTCCGATGGCGGGATGTTGAGCTGCTTTGCCGCCTTCCCGAGCTGATCGTCGAGGGCGTTTTTGGCTTCTATAGCCTTCTCTTTGACTTCAGGCTGCCGGACTACAAAGCTAGCAACTTCCCAAATCAAAGTCTTCGGATCGAGATTGGCCTCGATATTCTGCGCGTCGTTTTCCAGTTCGCTGAGACGTCGCTCGCTCTCCTCAAGCTCGCCATCGGCTTGCAGCTTTTTCTCTTCGGCTTCGGTCAGTTCCTGTTGCAAAACGGCCTTTTCGGCTATCAGGACTGCGCGCTGATATTCTTTATCCTTCTCATCTTTGAGTTCTGCTGGCCTGTCGGCCAATGCCCCGGCGAGACCTTCAAAAATCTCTGAAGTGAGACTCGCCCAGAGATTGGTATCAATGTAGTGCCAGGCGTTGAACTTGAGCTGAACGATGTCAGGGCAGAAGGCGGATTTCCCTTTGGCGTCGCGGGCTACGGTTTTAAGCTCCTCAATCTCCTTTTCCATCTTTCTCATAAAGAAGCTCTTGCCGCTGCCCCAATCACCGAACAAGCCGAGCGAGAGAGGAGGAGTTACGTCTTTAGCAGCCAACACCCCGCAGAGTGCTTCGACTTCTTTGGTGATATTGAGCAGATCATCCCCGTCCGGGTCGTCCGAATTAAGACGCGCGATAGTTATTTCCGGCGGTCGTGACGAAATAAGCTCGATGTTTTCTTTGCGCAGCCCTACACTTTGCAGCTTTGCGATAAGCGAGCACTTGTCAATCGCCAGTGCGCCGTAAAGGAGATGATGACTCTCGATACGCTTGGCCCCGGTCTTTTTGGCTATCTCGCTGGCGGCGATAAGCGCATCACGCACATGGCCTGAACAGTTTGGCAAAGCGGTTAGGTTGGACAGCTTCTTAGCTCTCTCCTCGCTTATATATATACCGCCAGCAGCAGCGATCAGCTCCGATAGTTTTTTCTCGTCAATTCCGGCTTCACTGAGGAGTTTTTGCGCCGGTCCGTTCTCTTCCATGCTAAGAGCGAAGATAAGGTGTTCCATGTGTATATCTTTTTGATGGAACGTAGCACGAATGCCATCAGCATGGTTGAGCGCTCCGCGCGCAGACATGCCAACTTCTTTGAAGGGCGGAAGTGTGCCCTTCGCTTCAACCGTTTTGATGACGGTCGCGCCGCCCGAAGAAGGCTGCGTTTTTGTGGGGGCTTTCTTCGCAGCTTTGCCGCTCGGCTTGGCAGGTGGCGGAGCAATGCCACGTATACCCGCGAGAAGCCGTTGAAATTCTCGCGTATTTTCAAAACCCTCACGGAAGTCCACCCACGTTATAGATTTTAGTAAGCTAGGAACGGATTCAATAACAGCGCCCGGAAGAAGTACCGGAATTATACGAACCCCTTTTCTCGCGACGGCACGCCTTTGGATACTTTCTATCTCCCCCTCCTGCGAAGGACCAATATCTGCGGAGCCAATAAGGATGAGAAAAACAGTGTGGGTCTCTATTGCTTCTTGCATACGGCGCAGCCACTCATCACCGGGAAGAACGCCGACCTCATGTATCCAGAATTCAATGCCCGCTTCTGTGAGCATAGTGGATAGCTTAAAAGCTTCTTCGGAATTCCTTGTGTTGTATGAGATGTAAACTCTCTCCGGGCTTTGCGCTTCCGGGTTCTCGGTGGGGCTATTCATGACTCGAACTCCTTCTAGTGAAGTTGATTCGGCTGGGTGGGTGATTTGAAGCATCCAGCGAATCGAATCGAAATGTTGTGTTGGCTCGGCGTCGGGCGATTGAATTTTTCAGGTAAGGCGATGACTCTTTAACTGGGCATGTGAAAATCTCGTGAGCAGGAAAGATTTTCTATACGCCGACGAGGAGCGCCGAAAGCAGAAGCGTGCGGAGCGTAAATCTATTCTTCTGATCTGTCAATAGGAGTACAACACAGGCATTTGGATTGGAACGAGAGCGCAGACATGGACCCCGGTCGGCTTAGAGCTTATCTATCTTGGCCGCCAGGATAAAGTCGCTTTCGGTAAGGCCGTCAATCTTATGCGTCCAGATGGAAACTTCCGCATGTCCCCAGCCGAAAAAGATGTCCGGGTGATGCCCCGCACTTTCGGCCAACTCTCCGACGCGATTGACGAAGCTGAGCGATTCGCGAAAATTCTCAAACTCGAAAGATTTCCGCAGATGATGCTGCTCCACAACTTCCCAGCCATTTAATTCCTTGAGGAGCTTTTTTATCTCCTGCCTGCCCAGCGGCGGCACTCCCCCACGGCACGGCACACACTCGCGGCTCGCCAGATCATTCATCATGTTTACCTCGCCCGTAAAAATTCATCCGACAGGACGTATTCTAAATTAATCAGGGAAGAAATAGACAGGATTAACAGGATTATCAAGATTAAGAAGACAAGGCAGGTCAGGGAAGCTGGAATCTCTTTCTTATCCTGTCCATCTTGTTAATCCTGTCCACTTTCTTTCCGTCCTGATGTTTAAGGTTCGATTTATTTGCTGCCGGGACTTGGCAAACAGCCTCGCAAGCGGATAGTCTTATCAGGCCAAGCTCTCAGTTTTTAATTTTCAGTTTTCAGTTTCCAGCAAGAAGCAGCTAAACCTTGCTGAAAACTGAAGACTGAAAACTGATTACTTTTCTTAAGGAGAATCGCTCGTGGCCGTCATACAGCCTTTTCGCGCTCTGCGCCCGCCAGCAAACAAGGTGGCAGAGGTTGCCAGCCCGCCTTACGATGTCGTCAGTACGGAAGAAGCGCGCACGCTTGCGGCTGACAATCCGCTGAGCTTTCTGCACGTCTCGCGTCCCGAAATTGATCTGCCCGCAGGCACAGACCTCTACTCGGACGCGGTCTACCGGAAAGCCGCAGAAAATTTTGAGAAGCTCGTGAAAGAGTGCCCGCTCGAAGAGGAAGAGACGCCGAGCATCTATCTTTATCGTCTGATTATGGGTGGGCACGAACAGATTGGCATCGTCGCCTGCTGCTCGGTTGACGAATACGACAACAACACGATTCGCAAGCATGAGCGCACGCGCCGCGACAAAGAGGACGACCGCACGCGCCACATTCAGACCCTGAACTCGCAGACCGGCCCGGTCTTTCTCACCTATCGCGCTCAGGAAGAGATAGACACGATGGTGATGGAGACGACCATCTCGGATGCCCTCTACGATTTCACAGCCCCGGACGGCATCCAGCACACCATCTGGCGTGCGCCCGACCCCGTGCGCTTCGTCCAGGCTTTCCGCGAAGTGCCGCTGCTCTACATCGCGGATGGTCATCACCGCGCGGCGAGCGCCAGCCGCGCCCGTGCTGAGCTGAAAGAACGTAGCTTCGGGTACACGGGCGATGAAGAGTACAACTTTTTCCTGACAGTGATTTTCCCTGACAATCAATTGCAGATACTTCCCTACAATCGCATCGTGCGCGATTTGAACAACCAGACGCCGGGCGAGTTTTTCCTCAACGTCAAAACAAAGTTCGACGTGACGGAAGATGCTCCGCCAACTCCACAGAAGCCCGGCCAGTGGAGCATGTATTTCGTCAAACGCTGGTACGGCCTGACGCTCAAAGAAGGGACAACGCAGACGGATGATCCGGTGGCCTCGCTCGACGTGAGTCTCTTGCAGGATCACCTGCTCGATCCAATCCTCGGCATCAAGGATGTCCGCACAGACAAGCGCATAGATTTCATCGGCGGCATTCGCGGCACGCAGGAACTTGAAAAGCTGGTTGACGAAGGCAAGGCTGCTGTCGCTTTCTCGCTCTACCCGACGACCATCGCTGACCTGCTGCGCGTCTCCGACGCAGACGGCATCATGCCGCCCAAGTCAACCTGGTTCGAGCCGAAACTGAGAGACGGAATTTTGATCCATAACATTTGAAAGCAGAGGTTAGAGGCTAGAGGTTAGAGGTCAGTTTTTGACTTTTACTAACCTCTGACCTCTGACCTCCGACCTCTAAATTTATGCATGTACTAATAGCTGATAAATTCGAGCAGTCGGGGCGCGATGGGTTGGCCGCGATTGGGTGTGAGGTGACGTTTCAGCCGGATTTGAAGGACGAGGCGCTGGTTGAGGCTATCGGGCGGTTGAACCCGGATGTGTTGGTCGTGCGCTCGACGAAAGTGCCGGAAGCTGCGCTCGCGGCGGGCACGTTGAAGCTGGTCGTGCGTGCGGGCGCGGGCTACAACACGATTGACGTGGCGGCGGCCTCGCGTCGCGGCATCTACGTCTCAAACTGTCCCGGCAAAAACGCCATCGCCGTCGCCGAACTCGCCTTCGCCCTCATTCTCGCGCTCGACCGTCGCATCGCGGATAACGTCATCGCTTTGCGTCGCGGTGAATGGAACAAGAAAGAGTTTTCCAAAGCGCGCGGGCTGTACGGGCGAACCCTTGGCTTAATCGGGACGGGAGGAATCGGGCAGGAGATGATTCCACGCGCGCGTGCGTTCGGCATGAACGTCATCGCCTGGAGCCGCAGCCTGACGGCGGAGCGCGCCGCCGCACTCAACGTCGAGCGCATTGAGACTCCGCAGGAAGTCGCGCGCCGCGCAGATGTCTTGAGCGTGCATCTCGCGCTCAAACCTGAGACGCGCTCCGTAGTCGGCGCTGATATTTTCAATTCGATGAAGGAAGGAGCCATCTTCATCAACACGTCGCGCGGCGAGGTTATAGATCAGGCTGCGCTGGCACACGCTCTCAAGACGCGCGGGATTCGCGCGGGGCTGGACGTGTTCGCTGCCGAGCCGACTTCTGCCGTCGGTGAATTCACGGACGAGATTGTTCAGTTAGAGAATCTCTACGGCACGCATCACATCGGCGCTTCGACCGATCAGGCGCAGGAGGCGATTGCCGCCGAGACCGTCCGCATCGTTCAATCCTTCAAAGAGACGGGACGCGTACCGAACGTCGTCAATCTCGCGCAGGGCACGCCCGCCACGCATACGCTCGTCGTCCGCCATCAGGATCGCCCCGGCGTCCTCGCGCATGTGCTTGATGCCATCAAAGGCGCGAACATCAACGTGCAGGAGATGGAGAACATCATCTTCGAAGGCTCAGAAGCGGCGGTCGCCCGTATCAATCTGGAAGCCGCGCCGTCGAGCGAGACGCTTGAGCGTTTGCGCGCAGAGAACCCGGACATTCTGGAACTCAGTCTTCTTGAAATAAGAAGCTAACTCCGTGAAAACTACTCTCATCACAGGCGCATCAAGCGGCATCGGTGAAGCCTTCGCCCGACGCCTGGCGGCGCGCGGTGAGAATGTCGTGCTGGTTGCGCGCTCGGAAGATAAGCTGGCGAGTTTGTGTAATGATTTAGGTAGAGCGAACAATATTAACGCGCAATATGTCGCGCTGGATTTGACGGAAAGTGATGCGGCTGAGAAGTTGTTTGAAGAGACGAGCAGGCGCGGGCTGGAAATCGAGACGCTCATCAACAACGCGGGCTTCGGTTCGATGGGAGACTTTGCGACGCTTGATGTGAAGCGTGAACTTGGCATGATTGACCTGAACATCAAGGCACTCGTCGCGCTCACGTATCTTTACCTCAAGCCGATGCGCGAGCGCAAAAAGGGCACAATCGTCAACGTCGCTTCGACCGCAGCCTTTCAGGGCGTGCCGTACATGGCAACCTACGCTGCGACTAAAGCTTTCGTGCTCTCTTTCTCGGAAGCCCTGTGGGATGAGAATCGCGCGTTCAATGTTCACGTGATGGCGCTCTGTCCGGGCGTGACGGAAACAAATTTCTTTGCGGCGGCGAACACGGATAAACCGCCAATGCGAGTCGCGCAAACGCCCGACGAAGTAGTTGACACGGCGCTGCAAGGCTTGAAGCGCGGCAAGAGCCACATCATTTCCGGCTGGACGAATTACCTGATGACCGAATCCGAGCGCCTCGTGCCGCGCTGGATCGTCGCCCGCATCGCGGGCAAAGCGATGCGACCCAAGTACGGGGAAAAACAGTGATGGGTGATAAGTGATAAGTGATAAGTAAAAACTTTTTCCTATCACCCATCACCCATCACTTATCACTTAAATTTTTCGGAGAAAAATTTTATGACTGAGAGAATCTTTAACTTCAGCGCTGGCCCGGCGGTGCTGCCGATGCCTGTGTTGGAAGAGGCGCAGCGCGAGTTGGTGAGTTTGCCGGGCGTGGGCATGTCCGTGATGGAGATTAGCCATCGCTCCAAGACGTTTGACGAGATTATCGGGCGGGCGGAGAGTGATTTGCGCGAGTTGATGGGGCTGCCTGAAAATTATCATGTGCTCTTTTTGCAGGGCGGCGCGAGCTTACAGTTCTCCATGATTCCGATGAATCTGCTGCCGAAGGACGGGAGCGCCGATTACATCGTCACGGGAAGCTGGGGAAAGAAAGCTGTTAAGGAAGCCAAGCGCGAGGGCGCGGTGAACGTCGCGGCGACGATGGCCGACGGCGGTTTCACACGCACACCCGGCGCGGATGAGATTAAGCTCGACCCGAAGGCCGCTTACGTTCACCTTACGACGAATGAAACGATTGAGGGCGTGGAGTGGAAACAGGAGCCTGAAGTCGGAGACGTGCCGCTCATCGCTGACGCCTCCTCCGACATCCTTTCGCACGTCATCCCGGCTGAAAAGTACGCGCTCATCTACGCCGGGGCGCAGAAGAACATGGGGCCAAGCGGCGTCACGCTCGTCATCATCCGCGATGATCTGCTACAACGCATTCCCGAAGGTTTGCATACGATGCTGGATTACCGCACGCACATCGAGAACAAGTCGCTCTACAATACGCCGAACACCTGGGGCATCTACATCATTGATCTCGTCTGCAAGTGGCTTCAGAGCAAAGGCGGGTTGCAGGGTATGGAGCGCGAGAACGAAGAGAAGGCAGGATTGCTGTATGACGCGATTGACGCCACAGAGTTTTATCGCGGCCACGCCGATGCGGACTCGCGCTCGATTATGAACGTCACGTTCCGCCTGCCCAACGAAGAGTTGGAGAAAAAGTTTGCCAATGAAGCGACCGCCGCAGGTCTCGACGGCTTGAAAGGCCATCGCTCCGTCGGCGGCATCCGCGCTTCGATCTACAACGCCTTCCCGCGCGAAGGCGTCGAGGCGCTCGTCTCGTTCATGCGCGAGTTCGAGCGCACCAATGGCTAACGCCTAAGCCCCGCCATCACAAACCAGCCGAACTTCAGCAGCGACCTTCGCGCGCCGAAGTTCGGCTGACCTACGTCACCAGTCTTTCAGGCCAACGAGGTCAGCTTTCGCATTCCGCGAGGATCTGTTGAGCCTCTTCGAGACTCGGGGAACGCAGGGTAGTGTAGATTTCGACGGCACACCGGGCGTGCGGAAGAGCTTCCGTCTTCCGGCCTTGCCGGGCGAGGGCCTTGGCGAGGCGGCGGCAGTTACCGGCGATTAACTCCTTGCGGCCGATGTTTTCGGACAAGGGCAGCGCCTCGCGGGCCAGGGCTTCCGCGCTGGGCCAGTCCTCACGACCCAGCGCCAGTGCAGCCAGATTGCTAGTACGAACGGCGACACCTTCGCGATCCCCGACGATCTTGGAGATTCGCAGGGCCTCACGGTAGTCGCGCTCGGCAGCGTCGAGATCGCCGTTGCTGGCTTCGGCACTGGCAACAGCGTCTAAGCCGATAGCAACATCTTGGCTCTCGGGGCTCAAGGTGCGATCAAGCTCCGTAGCTTCGCGGAGGGCTGCGATGGCGGCGGGGTAATCTTTAGCTAATCGATGCCCGAGACCGCGCAAGCGGATAGCGACTGCCCGTTCGCGGGCACCTGCGTGGGCCTCGCGCCAGTGGGCCTCTGCGCGGTCGGCATAGGCGAGCCCTTCCGTTGATTGTCTGCGTAGTAAGTGTACCCAGCCAGCATTGTAGGCCCGCCAACCGGCAGACGGAAAATCTTTGGCTCCCACGGCTTTGACTTCGGCGTCTCGTGAGAGGGCGAGCCGTTCATCCCAGCGGCCGGTGAAATTGAGAAAATCCTGCAACGCGGCGCACACGGTTTGGAGCTGGTCATTCGGCCCGGCGAGGAAACACGGCAGGGCAGCGGAGACCGTGGGCCACGCGGCGTCAAGCACGGGGAAGTTGTCGTATTTCTGGTAGCCGTTCTCCACCACCAGCGCGTATGCGCGCTTTTCGAGCCGGTCGCCGGTCTCCGCGACGACCTCGGGTTTTCGCTGCCGCAGGAAGTCGGCGACCAACGGCACGAGGGCGAACGCCGTCTCCTCAATGTCAGGGACGACCAGCGAGCGGTTGGCCAGGCTGCGCAGGGCAGTCTCGGCTGCTTCTTCATCGCAGCCCGCAACCGCCAAGATGTGCTCCACTTTCGCCGGTAGGCTGAAGTAGGTGAGCGCGCAGAGGACTTTGGTCTCGGCCTCGGTGAACTCGCTCACCAGATCGCCGAAGACGAACTCCAGCGGGTCGTTGCCCTCCGGGCAGGAGCGTAGGAACGCCAGCGCGTCGTCGAAGGTGCGGCAACTCCCGCGGCCGAGTTGACCGGCGACCCAGCGCAGGAGCAGCGGGCTGCCGGAGGTCTGCTCATAAAGGGCGATGCGCTCGGCCTCGTTAGTCCTCGCGAGCAGTGGGTTCCGCCCGGCGAGGTCGGCGAGGGTTTCGAGCGCGGCCTCCTGGCTGAGTTTTTGGAGGATGAGTTCCTCCGAGCCGGAGCCGATGCGGCGGCGGCTGGTGAGGATGGCTTTGCAGCCTTGCGGCAGGCGCTTGACGAAGGTGAAGAGCCGGTCGCGGTCGGGCTTGGGGAGCGATTCGAGGTTGTCGAGGATGAGCAGCGCCTGCTGGTCGCGGAGGGCTTCGAGCAGCAGCCGGATGCGCTCGTCCTCCGGGGCCTTCGTGATGTCCGCGCGCCCCAGCTCGCGCGAGAGTTCGTTGAGCATTTCGAGGAAGCCGGGCAGGACGAAGACGCCCAGCTCGCGCAAGCCGTCGTCGTCCAGCTCGCGGTTCTTCACGGAGACGAAGACGATGCGCTTGAACTCGTCGGGCGTGCAGTCGTAGGCGGCGCGGACGGCGAGGGAGGTCTTGCCCATGCCGCCCGGCCCATCAATGAGCGCGCCCCAGGTGCGGTTGTCCGGGTCGAGCGCCTCGCGGATTTGCGCGAGTTCCGCCTCGCGGCCAAAGAAGGGTTGGAGGCGGGGCAGGTTATTGGGGATGGAGGTCTGCGCGGGTCTACCGTCTGAGGGCGGGGGCTTGGTATATAAGTCTTTGGGCTTGCCTTCGTTGAGCGCGAGTCGTTCAAGAATGAGCCGGGCCAAGTCATCAGGCGTTTTGTCGTCAAGTTCGACGAACGCGGCGGCGTGGCTCAAGCCGTCAACTTCGGCATACTCGAACCGGGTGGGCATCACGCGCTGGCCATCGGTTTTCGTGAGCAGCCCGTAGATGTGTAACCACTCCCAGCCCGTCCAACGCTTCGCGTCATAGTTCGGGCAGAGCACCGGAACAATCAGGTCGGACTGCTCGCCGTAGAGCTTTGGCAAATAGATGCCGAGGTCGTGGCGCGCGAATTCGGCCTCGTGATACTTGTCGTAGAGAACTTTATCCTCGCCGAACCGCGCTGCGAGGATGGCGGCGACTTGTGCGACGAAGTCACGCTTCTCCCCCGCGAAGGAGAAGGCGATGCGGAAGCGTTTGGTGGGCTCCATAGTTACGACTCCGTGAGTACGCGTAAGGGGTCGCGGACGTGGCCGCCGGTGCTGATTATCCACGGCGGGGGCGGAATGACAATACCTTTTGGCGGGGCGCGCTTTGCACGAAGGCGGGCACGGTTGTAAAGTAAGGGCGCGCCATCTCGGTCTCCCGCGCAGAACGTGGACACTTTTCCCTCTTAAAATTAATGAACACGAAAATCCTATTTCCCCTCGCACTCCTCGTCGGCCTCTCAGCCGCCGCTTTCTCCGCCGCCCAGAGCTCCGCGCTCAACCCCTCGTCCGTCGAGGTGCCTTCGGAGAAGCATTTGCGCAACGTGCGGCAGTTGACGTTTGGTGGCGAGAATGCCGAGGCGTATTTCTCCGGCGACGGGCGCGAGCTTATCTTTCAATCGAAACGCGACAAGCTCGAATGCGACCAGATTTTTACGATGGGCGCGGACGGAGCAAACGCTCGCATGGTCTCGACAGGCCAAGGGCGCACCACCTGCTCCTACTTCTTTCCAAAGAAGGGTCGAATCCTTTACGCGTCAACGCACATGGCCGCGAAGGAGTGCCCGCCGAGGCCGGATTTCAGGCGCGGCTACGTCTGGCCGATCTATGCTTCGTATGACATCTTCACTGCGCGCCCGGATGGCTCGGACGTGAAGCAGTTGACAAGCGCGGCGGGCTACGACGCCGAAGCGACCATCTCTACGGACGGGCGCAAAATCGTCTTCACTTCGATGCGCGACGGCGACCTGGACATTTACACGATGGACGCTTCGGGGAAGAACGTGCGTCGGTTGACGACCGCGCTCGGCTACGACGGCGGCCCGTTCTTCTCGCGCGACGGCAAGCAGATCGTCTATCGTGCCTATCACCCGCAGACGCCGGAACAAATCGCGCGATATAAGCAGAAGCTCGCGGAGAACGTGATCGAGCCGACCGTCTTTGAACTCTGGGTGATGAAC
This sequence comes from uncultured Acidobacteriota bacterium, assembly GCA_963791265.1. Taxonomy (GTDB): domain Bacteria; phylum Acidobacteriota; class Blastocatellia; order Pyrinomonadales; family Pyrinomonadaceae; genus QHXM01. The sequence goes on along the minus strand of CAWBSB010000013.1, from coordinate 1,492,697 downwards.
GCGGACGGGACGAACAAGCGACAGGTGACGCGGCTGGGCGCGGCGAGCTTCGCGCCTTACTTTTTCCCGGATGGTAAACGAATCATCTTCGCCTCGAACATGAACGATCCGAAGGGGCGCAACTTTGATCTTTACATGGTCAATGTTGACGGCACGGGACTGGAGCGCATCACATACGAGGAGACTTTCGACGGCTTCCCGATGTTTTCCCCCGACGGCAAAAAATTGGTCTTCGCCTCGAACCGCAACGCGCAGACGCGCGGCGACACAAACGTCTTTATCGCGGATTGGGTAGACTAGAAGAGAATTATCCGGGAGTTACAGCAATTCCACATGCGAGAGTAGCTTGATGCGTAAATCTATAATTCTGATTTTCATTGTTTTGTTCTCTGCGCTCACTGCTTCGGCGCAGAGAAATGCTCCCGCGTCGAAAGCTGAACTGGCAGAGATAAGCGAGAGAGGGAAACAGCTTGCCGAGTATGACGTGGCTGCATGGCACGCGACGGATGCAGTTATGGCCATGAATCCGTTGGAAGGAAGCGTCGCTAGCTATCTCGCTAAGAAAACGGGTGACAAGTGGGCGGTCGTCTTCGGTCGTTTCAATGAAAAGCGCGATAAGTTTCTCATCGTCTATGAAGCAAGTCAGACTACCAGCCCGACAGAATTCACCGTTAAGATGCACGAGCCGCCGAAAGAAGACGCGGGCTTTTACCTGACTGCTGCCAGAGCTACGGAAACGGCGCTGGCAGATTTCGGAGCCAAGACCCGTCCATACAATGCCGTTGCCTTGCCAGCCAAATCAGATCAAGTCTACATCTACTTAGTTCCTGCCCAAACAAAACAAGGAATCTTTCCGCTTGGCGGAGACGCCCGTTATTTAATCTCTCAGGATGGAATGAAAATTATCGAGAAGCGCCAGTTGCATATCTCGATAATCGAATTCGACACCTCTACACCGGAGGCACAGAAAATAGAAGGAGGATTCCATATTGCGGTGCTTGACGATATTCCCGAAGACACGGATGTGTTTCACGTCCTCAGCCGAAAGCCTTCCGTGCCTCAGTGGATAGGGACGAAAAAGTACGTTTACAGAATAGAGCCGGATGGAACGATTAACTACCTGATGACGATAGAGGCATTTAGGAAGATAGGAAAGTAGCTGGCCTCTCTCTCAAAGATGCGGGCAAGCATAAACCAGTGTTGAGCGTCTGAACTATGAAAAACATGCGTCGTTATTTTATACCTCTCTTTTTAATCCTCGCCATCGCATTCAGTGCCTTCGCTCAGCAGAGGCGAGCGAACGAAGCCGAGCCGAGGCTGGAGCGCCTGCGCGCCCACGTCTCTTATCTTGCTTCCGACAAGCTGGAGGGACGCAGAACCGGAAGCGCCGGGGCAAACGCAGCCGCCGAGTACATCGCCGGAGAGTTTGCGCGTTACGGTTTGCGACGCAGCATCGGGCGTGATTTGCCCGGCATGTCTATTCTTGAGGCCGATAGCCCGCGCCGCTACATGCAGGAGTTTCCATTCGTCGCTGGCGTCGAGCTAGGCCGCGATAACTCTATGCTCTTTACGCTCCGCGCGCAGGCTGCCACCGCACAGGGTGAAACGCCGTCCACGCCGTCCGGCACACGCGCCGCTTCGCTCGATCTTCGTGCAGGCGAAGACTGGATGCCGCTCGGCTTTTCGTCCAACGCAAAGCTGACGGCCAAACCCGCCATCTTTATCAGCTATGGCATCAAGGCCGATGAGTTGAGCTACAACGATTACGGGAACGCACAGGTTAAGGATCACGTCGTCATCGCGCTCGACGGCACGCCTGATGGCGATAATCCTCATGGGAAGTTTGCGCGTTACGCGGGCGTGCGCTGGAAAGCGATTGCGGCGCGCGAGCAAGGCGCTGCTGGTTTGGTCGTCATCACGCGCGAAGAGAATTTCAAAGACGACCGGCTCTCGCGTCTCAGCTATGACAACAGCGCGGGCGAGGCTGGCTTGCCCGTTGTAGTTATCTCACGTCAAGTGGCTGCGCGCTTTTTGGATTTGAGCGGCGTGGCGCAACTGGGCGAGTTAGAGAAGAAGCTACAAGCGTCGCTTAACCCTCAACCCGCTGCTGTGACGGATCAGTACGATGTCAAGGTCAAGTTTACACCGGAGCTGCTAAAATTCAGTTTGTCACTCTCGACAGATATTGTTCGCCGCAACGCTCCGGCCTACAACGTCGTCGGCATCCTCGACGGCTCTGACCCCGTCTTGAAGAATGAAGTTATCGTTATCGGCGCGCACTACGATCATCTGGGGCGCGGCGGAAGTGGAAGCGGGAGCCTCGCCACGCGCGAGGGCGACATTCATCACGGCGCTGACGACAACGCATCGGGCGTGGCCGGAGTGCTTGAACTGGCGCGCATCTTCTCGGCAGAGCGAGGACGGATGAAACGCACGCTCGTCTTCATCGCTTTCAGCGGCGAAGAGGAAGGCTTGCTCGGCTCAAACTTTTATGTCAATCAGCCAATCATGCCGCTTGGTCAAACTGTGGCGATGATTAACATGGACATGATCGGGCGGATGAAAGAAAGGAAATTGATGATCGGCGGCGTCGGCACGTCGCAGCAGTGGCGCGACATGATTGCGGCGGCAAATCTGGCGGGCAGCATGAACGTCACCGCCTCGGCTTCAGGCGCGGGAACACAATCGGGCGGCGTGAATATCCAAACCAAAAGCGTGCCGGTCGTCGTTGCTGCGAACGGGCAAGCGATTGTCAATTTCGACCCGACAAAGCAATTTGATCTCACCTTGAATGAAGACGGCTACGGCCCAAGCGACCATTCTTCGTTCTATGCAAAACAAGTCCCCGTGCTCTTCTTCTTCACGGGCACGCACGATGATTATCACAAGCCTTCCGACACGGCGGAGAAGATCAATTATGAGGACGAAGCGCGCATTCTCTCTTTCGTCGGCAGCCTCGTGCGCTCGCTTGACGCGGGCGCGACTCGTCCGACCTACACCACCGCCAAGAGCGAATCGCAGGGACGCTCGATGGGCTTTCGCGTCTACCTCGGCACGATTCCGAACTATTCTGAATCAAACGACGGACTAAAACTCGACGGCGTGCGGGAAGATTCTCCCGCGTCGAAGGCCGGGCTGAAGGCAAATGATCGCATCACGAAGCTCGCCGGACGCGAAGTCCGCAACGTCTACGATTACACCTATGCGCTCGGAGAGATGAAAGCCGGGCAGGAATACGAAGTGGAAGTCGTCCGGGGCAGCGAAACTCTCAAACTGAAAATCACACCAACGGCGAGGAAATAGTGATAGGTGATGGGTGATAGGTGATAAGAAAGAGTATGTTTTCTCTTATCACCTATCACCCATCACCTATCACTGCTCTTTACCAGCGTGGTTCGCGGTCGTTGCGTCCACCGCCGCCACCACCGCCGCCGTAACCGCCACGGTCGCCACCACCGCCGCCGCCACCGTAGCCGCCACGATCACGCCCGCCACCGCCACCGCCGCCGTAGCCACCGCGTCCACCGCCACCGCCGCCACGATCAGTCTTCGGCTTGGCCTCGTTGACGGTCAGACTACGACCGTCGAGTTCCTTGCCGTTAAACTTTTCGATGGCCGCAGCAGCCTCTTCGGCAGTTGCCATTTCGACGAAGCCGAAGCCGCGTGAGCGTCCCGTCTCGCGGTCTTCGATGATTGATGCTGATTCGACTGTGCCCGCCTGCGAGAAATGCTCGCGCAGGTCGTCGCCCGTTGTTTTGAACGACAAATTACCGACATAGAGTTTCGTAGCCATATCTTCTTTCTGATCCTTTAGGGTTAAAGGAAGCTGTGGGCAGTATGGAATCGCAAGATAAGGCGGGGAGCCCTGACCCTCTTCGGCGAAACGCGACGCGCGCCCGGCGCTCCGGCTCTTACTTGGAGCGGCTTCAAACCAAGTTGACAACTAACCTCACTCTCTCTTCAGCCGAACACTCGTCGCTGTATGGTCACGGACAGGCGCAGTCACCGTTGATGCGCGAGAGCAGGAATCTAACACGTCCAAGTATGCAAGACGTTCACTACGAAGCGCAAGGGGCTGGACTAATTTTCTGCTTCGGGTACACTGACCAAAATGGCGACCGCACCTCAGGGAAACGTAATGCTCAGAAAACTTCTCTGCTTATCCCTGCTCTTCTTTGTTCTCCAACCGGCGCTTTCCCTTAACAGGTCGCCGCTTGTCGCGCAAGCCGTGCCTCATGGGTTTCCCTCTCAGGATGCAGCGCACCTCCACACGGGCGCTCCTTCGCCGAAGGAAACTCGCGGGCGACCGCTCTGGCCCGGCTCAAGTCTCACGGAAGCTGATCGCAGACGCGCTATCTTGCGCGGGCTTCAATTTATCTATCGCACTGCGCGCCAACGAAAAAATTTTGAGGACTACGGACAGGATTACCTGTGGTGCTTCTACACCCTTTCGGCGGCTGTGCGAGACCGGGAAGTGCGGCGCACGGCGCGGCGGATGGGATTGGAGCGCGCACGCTTCTGGCGGCGCACGCACCGCACCGTCCCGCCGGATGCCGATGCCGGGACGATCTCTAATCTGGCTTACGGCAACGACGCGGCAGACAGCCTCGGCATCTACGACCACGAATTAAAAAAGCAACTCAAGCGAGCTGCAATTCGTTTCAAGGCGCGTGACTACCTGCTCTTTGACCCTCTCTTTGAGCCTCCGCCCGTTGATGTGCCGGATGAGTGCAGGCGTTGCGGTACAGACAATGTGCGCGGAAGCAAGATCTGCTTTCTTTGCAAAACTCCGCTCGTCATGCGGACTCGCTACGATGTCTGGTATGACGCGCTGATTACCGCTTACGTTGGCGAGCGTTCAGGCATCAACCTGGGCGCGCGCTACAGGGACGTGCTCAAGTGGTTGCCGACTTTGCGCCCGTACCGCGCCAGCCCCGTTGATGCTGGCGAAGAGTTTCACGACACGGTCTACGCCATCACGCACATCGTCTACACGCTGAACAACTACAGTCAATACAAACTCTCGCCGCGATTGTTGCCGCAGGAGTTTGAGTTTCTGAAAGCAAATCTCAGGGCGGCGATTGCCGACAACGATGCGGACATGCTCGGCGAGTTCATGGATTCTTTGCGGGCATTTGGCCTTACGACCAACGATGCTTCTATCCGCGCGGGCATGGAGTATTATCTCGCACACCAGAACCATGACGGCAGTTGGGGAGATTTGCATGAGAAAGATATTTACATGCGCTATCACCCGACGTGGAACGCGATTGCGGGCTTGAGCGAATATGCCTGGGCTGGCGGCGAGGGATTGAGTTTCCCGGAAGTAAAACCTTTGCTGGCACAGTGGGCGCAGATGGGAGCAAACAACCAGTCAGGCTCAGCACTCAGCCCCTCCATTTCGTTAAGTCGTCATCGTCGCTTATTATCAAACATGATATTCAACTTGGAGGCTAACTAAATAAAAGATGAGTACTGTTCCCAATAAAGTTATTTACTCAATGGTCGGAGTCGGAAAGTATTACGACAAAAAACCTGTTCTCAAAGACATCTATCTTTCTTACTTCTACGGCGCGAAGATTGGCGTCATCGGTCTCAACGGCTCCGGCAAATCGTCGCTCCTGAGAATCCTCGCGGGCGTTGATAAAGAGTTCGTCGGCGAGACCGTCATCTCGCCCGGCTACACGGTCGGACTCCTTGAGCAGGAACCGCGCCTTGATGAGACGAAGACCGTGAGAGAGATCGTCGAGCAGGGCGCACAAGAGACGGTTGACCTGCTCAAAGAATATGACGAGATCAACGCGAAATTCTCTGACCCCATGACGGACGACGAGATGACAGCCCTGCTCGAACGTCAGGGCGCGGTGCAGGAAAAGCTGGATGCGGCGGACGCATGGGATTTGGACTCGCGGCTTGAGATGGCGATGGACGCTCTGCGCTGCCCGCCCGGCGATACTCCCGTTAAAAATCTTTCGGGCGGTGAGCGCCGCCGCGTTGCGCTCTGCCGTCTGCTCCTGCAAAAGCCTGACATCCTGCTGCTCGATGAGCCGACGAATCATCTGGACGCAGAATCGGTCGCGTGGCTCGAACAGCATCTACAAAAATATGCGGGCACGATCATTGCCGTCACGCATGATCGTTACTTTCTGGATAACGTCGCGGGCTGGATTCTTGAGCTTGACAGGGGCGAGGGCATCCCCTGGAAGGGCAACTACTCTTCATGGCTCGAACAGAAGCAGGAGCGCCTGCGGCGTGAAGAGAAGTCTGAGAGCGAGCGGCAGAAAACCTTGCAGCGCGAGTTGGAATGGATTCGCATGTCGCCGAAAGGTCGTCAGGCGAAAGGCAAGGCGCGCATCAATTCCTACGAAGCGCTGCTCAATCAGGAGAGCGAAAAACATCGTCAGGATTTGGAGATTTACATTCCGCCGGGGCCGCGTCTCGGTCAAAAGGTGATCGAAGCCGAGCAGGTGACGAAGTCTTACGGCGACAATCTCCTCGTCGAAGATATGACCTTTCAACTTCCACCGGGCGGCATCGTCGGCATCATCGGGCCGAACGGCGCAGGGAAAACGACACTCTTCAGGATGATTACCAATCAGGAGCAGCCCGACGGCGGAACAATCAGGGTTGGAGAAACGGTCAAGCTGGCCTACGTTGACCAGAGCCGCGAGCTTAATTCGGACAAAACCATCTGGGAGGAGATTTCCGGCGGCCAGGATGTCGTTATGCTCGGCAGCCGCGAGGTTAACTCGCGGGCTTACGTTGCGCGGTTCAACTTTTCCGGCACAGACCAGCAGAAGAAGGTCGGCGAGCTTTCGGGCGGAATGCGTAACCGGGTTCACTTAGCGAAGGTGCTCAAGGAGGGCGCAAACGTTCTCCTGCTTGACGAGCCGACCAACGATCTTGATGTCAACACGATGCGCGCTCTCGAAGAAGCGCTCGAAAACTTTGCCGGATGCGCCGTCGTCATCAGCCACGACCGCTGGTTCCTGGATCGCATCGCCACTCACATCCTCGCCTTCGAGGGCGACAGCCGCGTCGTCTGGTTCGAGGGCAACTACTCCGACTACGAAGCCGACAGGAAAGCCCGCCTCGGCGCGGCAGCCGATCAACCGCACCGCATCAAGTATCGGCATCTGACACGAAGCTAGTTTGAGTCGTGAAATTTGTTTGTCCCGGCGGGACAGTTGAAAATAGCCCAGCAATTTATTGCTGGGATAAAGTTAGATAACAAAATCTAAGTCCCGTAGGGACGGCTGAATGTAAGCTCTCTTCAGTCGTCCCTACGGGACTCAATAAATTTTGCCCTTGTGTTTCCCAGCAATAAATTGCTGGGCTATTTTCATGCGTCCCTAACGGGACTGATATGACTACGACTGAACCGCATGTGCGGCGCTCTCTCGCTCTATTGCTGGCGTGGGTTGCGAGTCTTCCGATTCTTTCATTTCATCAACGGGCAATTCAATCACGAACGTCGAGCCTTCGCCGAGAGTTGATTCGACGCTCACTTCGCCGCCGTGCGCGCGGGCGAGGTGTTTGACGATTGCTAAGCCTAAGCCTGTGCCGCCCATCTCGCGCGAGCGGGCGCGGTCTACTCTGTAGAAGCGCTCGAAGATGCGCTTGCTGTGCTCCGGCGAGATGCCGTCGCCCGTATCGGTCACAACAATTCGATCACGCACGCCGCGCTCATGGCTGATTCTCACCGAGCCGTTTTCGCGGTTGAACTTGATCGCATTATCAACAAGGTTCGTCAGCATCTGTTCGAGACGACGTCGGTCTGCAAAAACAATTGCGTCAGCGGCGACTTCGTTATCGAGCGTCACCCGTCGCGCCTCGGCGCGCGAGGCGAGCGCAGTTAGAACGTCGTTGATCATAGAGTGAAGGCGCACGGGTTCGGCCTCGACCTGCACCGTCCCGGCTTCGATGGCGGAAAGCTCCAGAATGTCGTCAATCAGATTGTGCATCCTCTCCGAGTTCTTGCGGATGATGGAGAGAAAGCGGCGGTTGCTCGCCTGATCTTCCATCGCGCCGTCTTCCAGAGTCTCGACGAAAGCGATGATGGCCGTGAGCGGTGTGCGTAGCTCGTGCGAAACGTTCGAGAGAAACTCCTGTCGGACGCGCTCCAATCTTTCGAGGCGTGTGATGTTGAAGAAGACGCCCATCGCACCGCGAGTATTCTTCTCATCGTCGAGGCGCAGGGGCACGACGCGAAGATCGAAGATCGGCCCGCCGTGACCCTGCATCTCGACTTTCGTTTCGGCCTGTTCGTTGTGAGTGAGCGAGGCGGTGAACGCCGAATGAATAGAGGGGTTGCGCGTCCATTCGCTGAGGCGGTGAGTTTTCATCGCGCTTTGCGTTTGGCCGAACATCTCACACGCCGCGCGATTCGAGGCGACGAGGCGCAAATCTTCATCAACGACCAGCACCCCTTCGCGCATCCCGTTCATCATCGCTTCGAGCAGCGCTCCCGCACGCGCCTCGGCGCGACGCAACTCTTTTATTCGCTCATCAGAAGGGTCAGGAGCGGTGGGCGCTTTCTCTTTCATATCTTTCCGCAAGTCTGAGAAGAGCTTTCCCAGAATCACGCCCGCTGCGAGTGAAAAGAAAATAGCCAGCCTTGTGCGCAGCGTCCAGACGGAACTGACGAGCAGTCCTGCCGTCACCATGCTCGACATGAAAAGAATAAACTTGAGCAGAGGAGACATAAAAGCGGTGATAAGTAATAGATGATAGGTGATAGGTGATAGGAGCAGAGCGGTTTCTCTTATCACCTATCACTCATCACCTATCACTGTCTTTCCCGTGCAGCCGACGAAACGATAGCCGACGCCGACTACGGTTTCAATCGCCGCGTCGCACACGCCTAGTTTCTGCCGAAGGCGGCGGATATGCACGTCAAGCGTGCGCGTGTCGCCGTAGTATTGATGACCCCAGACATCATCGAGCAGACGCTGGCGCGTGGCGACGCGTCCTGCGCTCTTCGAAAGCGTCGCCAGCAGGGCAAACTCCTTGCGCGTGAGCTTCACGCTCTCTCCGTCGCAGGTGACGTGCATGTCAGCGAAATCAATCGTCAGCCGACCATCTTCATAACGCGCGGTCGAATGCTCGTCAACGCGCCTGAGCACAGCGCGCACGCGTGCCATCAACTCGCGCACCGAAAAAGGCTTCGTGATGTAATCGTCCGCGCCGAGATCGAACCCGGCAACGCGGTCGGATTCCGAGGTGCGCGCCGTCAGCATGATGATCGGCACACGGCGCGTGGCGGGCTCGCGCCGGAGACGACGACAAAGCTCCGTCCCGCTCATGCCCGGCAACATCAAATCCAGAATCACCAGCGCGGGAGGATTCTTCGCATCAAGCGCCGCCGCCAGACCCTTTTCCCCGGTCTCCGCAATCCGCGCCGCCAATCCCTCGCGCTCAAGATTATATCGCAGGCTCTCCGCGATGTCGGGGTCGTCTTCAACAATCAATACAGGACGTGTCATAAGAATTGTGATGGGTGATAGGTGATGGGTGATAGGTGATAGGTGATAAGAGAAAGCGATTATTCTTTCTTATCACCTATCACCCATCACCTATCACCGCTTTTAGTTACTATGTTTGATGAATTCTGCTTGCGTCATATAGACGGTCAGCTCGCAAATGTCTGTGACGTAGTCGGCGATGCGCTCGATGTGCTTGGCGACGAAGAGCAGGCGGGCGGCGCGTCTCGTCGTCGTGGAGTCGGCCACCATCATGTCAATCAGGTTGTGAAAGATGTGATTGTAGATTTCGTCTATCTCGTCGTCGCGGGCGATCAACTCGCGCGCCGCCGCCGCGTCGTTCGAGGTGAAAGCGTCGAGCGAAGCGCGCAGCATCAGGGAAGCGTGCTCGGCCATGCGAGGCAGATCAACGAAAGCGTTCAACTGCGGCTCGTCGTTGAGATCAATCACGGCACGCGCGATGTTGCAGGCGTGGTCGGCGATGCGTTCTAAGATCGGAGTAATCTTCGCCACCGAGATAACAAAGCGTAGGTCGCGCGCCGCTGGCTGCCGGAGCGCGATAATATCCACGCAGAGCCGGTCAATCTCCAATTCCAGATTATCTATCGCATCGTCGTCTCTCAGGACTGCCTGCGCCGTGTCGCTATCGCGCTCGACGAGAGCATAGATCGAGCGCTGAAGCGCCGTCTCCGTCTCCCCGCCAAGCAGCAACAGCCGGTCGCGCAGGTGGTCTAGTTCACGATCAAGTCTTCTGTGTTGTTCCATAAATCAGTGGTCAGTGGTCGGTGGTCAGTGGTCTGTGAACAGCCAAAACAGCGAATCGCTTGTCTTTAACTGGCCACCGACCACTGACCGCTGACTACTGCTCCTATCCGAACCGCCCCGTGATGTAGTCCTCCGTCAACTTCTCTTCCGGGTTGGTAAACATCTTCTCCGTGTCGCTGACTTCGATCAGCTTGCCGAGCCAGAAGAAGGCCGTCTGGTCGGAGACGCGCGCGGCCTGCTGCATGTTGTGCGTCACGATGACGATGGTGTATTCCTTCTTCAACTCGAAAATCAGCTCTTCAATCTTCTGTGTAGCAATCGGGTCGAGCGCGCTTGCCGGTTCATCCATCAGGATGACTTCGGGACGCACGGCGAGCGCGCGTGCGATGCAGAGGCGTTGCTGCTGCCCGCCTGAGAGACCGAGCGCGGAAGATTTCAGGCGGTCTTTCACTTCAGGCCACAGCGCCGCGTCCGCGAGAGCTTTTTCGACGCGCTCGTTCATGTCCGTCTTGCTCGACGCCATGCGGTTGATCTTGATGCCGTAGGCGACGTTATCAAAGATGGATTTGGGAAACGGATTAGACTTTTGAAAGACCATCCCGACTTTACGGCGCAACTCGACCACGTCCGTTCCCGGCGCGTAAATGTCACGCCCGTCAATCTCGACGCGTCCTTCAACGCGCGTGCCGGGAATCGTATCGTTCATGCGGTTGAGCGTCCGCAGGAACGTTGACTTGCCGCAGCCCGAAGGCCCTATGAAAGCCATCACCATTCGCTCAGGCACGCTCAGCGAAATATTGTGCAACGCCTGCGCGCGACCATAGAAAAAGTTCATGTCGCGCACACTGATCTTCGTTCCCGCGCCCGTGCCTTCCACCTTGCCCGAAGGATGACGCTCCGCGCCACGCGATTCAGGCACGACGGGCTTCGGCGCAGTTGTTTGAGTAGACATAAAGGCGGTGATGGGTGATAGGTAATGGGTGATAGGAAAAACGCTTTTACTTATTACCTATCACCCATCACCTATCACTGTTCTTCAAACTTTCTTCCTCGTAAAAAATCTCACGATGAGATTGATCGCCAGAATGAGTGTCATTAAAACGAGCGTGGCGGCCCACGCCCTGGCGTTTTCTTCTTCGTAAGCCGAGATGGCGTTATTGTATATCTCTACGGTCAACGATGCCATCGGTTGATCCAGATACCAGTTGAAGAAACGGCTGCCGAGCACCGTTAAGAGCAGCGGCGCGGTCTCGCCGGAGACGCGCGCGATGGCGAGCATCGCTCCCGTCGCAATGCCGGAAGCGGCTGCCGGAAGCACGACATTCATCGTCACTTTCCACTGCGGAGCGCCTAAGGCGAGTGCGCCTTCGCGTAAACTGGTCGGAACGAGCCGGATCATCTCTTCGGTCGTGCGCGCCACAATCGGAATCATCACGAGCGCCAGCGCGACGCCTCCCGCATACGCCGAGTAATGTCTCGACGGTAGCACGAGCAGCGTGTAGACGAAGACGCCGACGATGATGGAAGGAACGCCCGTCAGCGTGTCCGTCAGGAAGCGGACGATGCGCCCGAACCAGCCTGCGCCGAACTCCGCAAGATAGATGCCGCAGGCGATGCCGAGCGGCATGCCGATGACGGATGCGAGCGAAAGCAGAATCAAAGAGCCGACAATCGCATGACCGATGCCGCCGCCTTCGCCGAGCGGTTTATATTCGCTGGAGAGAAACTGCCAGTTAATCGCCGTGATGCCCTGATAAGCGATGTAGCCGAGAATCAATAGGAGAACGAAGACGGCCAGAAGCGCGCAGACAGCCGTCACGCTCGTCATAATGGCGTTCGTCAAATTACGACGACCCAACTTCGGCTGTATCGTCGCTTCCATCATGTCGCCCTCGCCGTCCCGCTTGTCCCGCGCGTGACGCTCCAGACGAGGAGCTTGGCCGCGCCGTTGATGATGAAAGTCACCAGAAACAGAATCAACCCGATTTCGATAAGCGCGCTGATTTGTAGATCGTCGGTCGCTTCCTTGAGTTCGTTGGCAATGACGGAGGCGATGGTGTAAGACGGTTCAAAAAGCGAGGCACTGATCTCCGCTCGATTGCCGATGACCATCGTGACGGCCATAGTCTCGCCGATGGCGCGTCCGAGTCCAAGAATAATCGCGCCCGCGATGCCTGACGAAGCGTTGGCCAGCACCACGCGCGTCGTCTCCCAACGGGTCGCGCCGAGCGCGAGCGCCGCCTCACGCTGCGAGACGGGCACGGCGGTCAGCACGTCTCTGACCACAGCCGAGATAATCGGCGTAATCATAATGGCTAAAATGATGCCGCCCGTGAAGAGGCCAATGCCGGTCGGCGTGCCCTGAAAAAGCGGCAGCCAGCCGAAGACGTGCTGGAGAAAGGGCTCGACATATTCGCGCAGGAAAGGGGCGAGCACGAAGATGCCCCAGAGACCGTAGACGACCGAAGGGATGGAGGCGAGCAGTTCGACCAAAAAGCCTACGGGACGCGCTAGCCTGCGCGGGGCTTGTTCGACGAGGAAGATGGCGACGCCCAGAGAAAGCGGGACGGCGATGATGAGCGCGATGACGGACGACATCACCGTTCCGTAAATAAAGGGCAGCGCGCCAAACTCATGCCTGACGGGATTCCATTCGCGCCCCGTCAAAAACGCCCAGCCGAATTCCTTCATCGAAGAGCGCGAGTTTGAGTACATCGTGACGATCATCGCCGCGACGATTAGAACAATGACGAGCGCGCTCAAAAAGAGGATGCCGCGAAACACTGCATCGCCCGTGCTTCCGGTCGGCGACAGAGCGCGCCGCCAGTTCCACTTGCAAGCGCGAGCACCAAATTCATTGGCGGGAGAAGACATAACTTAACGCGGAAGTGAAAACGCGGAACGATGAATGAAGGAAATGAATTTTAGAGTCACTAACAAACCGATAAGAAATTAGACAGGATTAACAGGATGGAAAGAACAAGCATTCAACATGCTTGACCCGCCTGGTCTTCCTAATCTTGATAATCCTGTTAATCCTGTCTAATTTCTTATTCATAGTAATTTTGTCAGGTGCTATTACTTCATCGTTCCGTGTTCAGCGTTCATACTTACTGTCGCAGCGGTTTGCCACCGGAAGTGATCGAGTTGATCTTCTCTTCGGCGCGTTTCACGATTTCGTCGGGCAGGGGCGCGTATTTTAAGTCTGTGGCAAACTTCTCACCATCGTGCAGCGCCCACCAGAGAAACTCAACCAGGGCTTTACCCTTCACGGCATCCTTCTGGTCTTTGTAGGCAAGGATGTAAGTATAGCTCGAAATCGGATAGGTGGTTTCGCCAGCCGCGTTGACGATTGAGGCGCGCAAATCGGGCGGCATCTTCGAGACGGACTCGGCGGCGGCAGCCGTGATTGCGTCCAGAGACGGCTCGACGTATTTGCCAGCGCTGTTCTTGATTCTGGCGACGGGAAGCTTGCTCGTCAGGGCGTAGGTCAGTTCCGTGTAGCCGATGGTGTTGGGCTGCTGCTTAATCTGTCCCATCACGCCTTCGTTGCCCTTGCCGCCCTGACCGACAGGCCACTTGGGCGACTTATCCGCTCCCACCTTCTCTTTCCATTCGGGGCTGACCGCTGACAGGTATTCTGTGAAAACTGCGGACGTGCCGCTGGCGTCGGCGCGGTAGACGATGCGTATGTCTTCCGCCGGGAGTTGGACGCCTTCGTTATCAGCCTTAATCTTCGCGTCGTCCCAGCGCTTGATCTTGCCCAGGAAGATGTCTGCGAGCGTTTCGGGCGAGAATTGCAGCGGCTGCGAGACGCCTGCGAGATTGTAGGTGATGACGACCGCGCCCAAGACCGTCGGGATGTGCAGGATTTCGCCGGGAGCGGCTTTCTGGTCGGCGTCGCTCATGGGCGCATCCGAAGCGCCGAAGTCAACCGTTTGTGCCTGGATGCCCTTGATGCCCGCGCCAGACCCCTGTGATTGATAATCTATTCTGACGTTGGGGTTGAGCTTTCCGTACTCGCTCACCCATTTATCATAGATGGGCTTCGGAAAGGTCGCGCCCATGCCGTTTAAGCGGACAGAGCTGCCCGCGCCACCGCCGCCGGAATTGCCGCTGCAACCGGACGAGAGCGCGATGAGGGAAATAACGAGGAGCGCGCAAGCTGCGCGTGTCAGCATTTTCAAGGGGGGCACGTAAATAGTCTCCTTCAGGAATTTAATACCTTTGAAACCCGAAAGAGTAAGCGAACGGTGTTACATCCATCTGAACTCCATCCGAACTTAATGTTAACAACTGGCCTGCGACGTAGGTAGTGATTCAGTTTCAAATTGAATATGCGCCGAGATGCGATTCACCACAGAGACACAGAGGGCACAGAGAGGGCACAGAGAACTACAATCTCAAATTACAGATTTGAGATTTCAAATTTAGAATCTGAGATTTCAAATCTGCTCTCTGTTATTTCTTATCTCTGTGCGTCCTCCGTGTCCTCTGTGTCTCTGTGGTGAACTGCTCTTTACCTGACACTCAATCTTCAAATTGAACCCGCACACGCCTGCAACCTTATTTCGTAAAGAACAGGTCGGCAGTTTATGATGTCTCGATGCCCCGGCAATCTATAGACAGCGAGTTTCCTGTGACTGAGCCGAACGCTCCGCCCGTGACTGCGGAGATTCAAAGAGCGGCGGGGAAGAGTTTGCCGCGCCGTTTGGCCGCGACACATCGTTCAAAGCTGCCCAAAATCGTCTGGCTCATTCTGGCCTTAATCTGGGGTTCGACGTGGCTCTTCATCAAGCTCGGCCTCGACGCAAAATTGCCGCCTTTCACCTTCGCCGGGATTCGGTTCGTTATCGCAGCCATCATTCTTTTGATTATCATCGCCATCCGCCGCAGGCCGTTGCCGAAGGATTGGCGCGACTGGGCGTTGATTGCGGGAACAGGTGTCCTGGCCTTCGGCATCAATTACGGCCTGCTGTTCTGGGGAGAACATCGCACCTCTTCAGGACTCGCCGCCATCCTGCAAACAATCATCCCCGTCTTCGGCCTCGTCCTCGCCCACCTGCATCTGCCGGAAGAGCGCATCACCTGGCCGAAATTCATCGGCGTGGTCTTAGGCATAGCAGGTGTGGCGATCATCTTCTCGAATCAAATGGAGACGGGCGGCCCGGCTGCGTTTCAGGGTAGCGTGGCGATTGTCATCGGCGCATTCGGGGCTGCTTATTCCAACGTGTTGGTTAAATCGCGCGGAGGCCATCTGGATTATGCTGTGCTGGCGGGCGGACAGATGATCTGCGGCCTTGTTGTGCTCCTAATCGTCGGAATTACCTTTGAGGGGAATCCTTTGAAATTGCACTGGACGCCGCTCGCCCTGCTCTCACTTTTTTACCTGGCGATTGTAGGTTCGGTGGTCGCGTTTCTTTTGTACTACTGGCTGGTCAGACACATGGAAGTGACGAAGACGATGCTGATTGCGCTGTTCACTCCGCTTTTGGCAGTCAGCCTCGGCATGATTGTGCGAGGCGAAGAGTTGACGTGGCGAATCGCTGCGGGCGGAGCTTGTATCATGGCTGGCATTGGTGTGATCGTACTCAAAAGAATGAAGCGTGCATGAATTGAAGGTGAGGCGAAAATATGATTAACGAATGGCAGCGCGGAGAGTACACCATCAGTACGGATCAGGCGCGGCTCGACATGAAACTGATTCACGACTTCCTGTCGAACTCTTCTTACTGGGCGGTGGGTCGAAAGCTGGAAACCGTCAAACGCTCAATCGAGAACTCGCTCGCGTTCGGTATCTATGAAGCTGACAGGCAGGTCGGCTTTGGGCGCGTCGTCACGGATTACGCGACGTTCGCGTGGGTGGCCGACGTGTTCGTACTGGAAGAGGCGCGCGGGCGCGGCCTGGGCACATGGCTCGTCGAAGTGATGCTGGCACACCCGGAGTTGCAGGGGTTTCGCCGTTGGAGTCTCGCCACGAAGGACGCGCACGAAATCTACCGCAGCTTCGGATTCTCGGAATTGAAACGCCCCGAAAGATGGATGGAACGGCGCGACCCGAAGACAGAGGAAAGCCCGGACTACTGGGCGGATGAAAAGAGCGCTTAAGCTCCTTAGCTCCTTTTTGTTATAACAAAGTGCAATCTAAAAGAAGGTCATGACGAACCACGAAGTCACACGAAGCAACACGAAGAAGAGGCAAACATTTTCGTGTCTCTTCGTGTACCTTCGTGGTTCGTCGCGCCCTCACCTTTTACTGCAATTCGGTATTAGCCGAAATCGCAGGAGTGAACCTGGACGCGCGCAGAGTTTCACGCTGGTTAACGGCAGGGAGCGTCCGCTCGTCTTAATTAGGGCAGTAAATCTTTAATGAACTTCACGCCCGCGCCCACCGTAAAGATGGAAAGAATCTCAAGACTGCGGGGCGCGGTCATCCCATAATCAAACGGCGGGGAAACGGAAACCCCTCATATTTTTACCAGTATCTCAGCTCTATTGTCCCTCAAAAGGAGAAAAGCGATGTTGAAAATCAGCAGACTATTTATCAGTGCAATCTTCTGTCTGGCCATTTTCGTCCACCCGCTGCTCGCGCAAAACAGCGTGACGGGCGCTGCCGTCATCAGCGCTGCCGAGGCGGAGAAATGGCGCGAGGATTTGCGCTTTCTAGCCGAAGAGATGCCCAAACGCCACCAGAATCTCTTTCACGCCATGACGCGCGAGCAATATGAAACGGCTGTCAAAAGTCTCAACGAGCGCATCCCAACACTCACGCGCAACCAGATTATCGTCGAGTTGACACGCATCGTGGCGATGGTCGGCGACGGCCACACGAGCATCGCGGGCTTAATCTCCGACCCGAAGATAGGCTTTCGTTCCTATCCTCTCACGCTGCATTTCTTCAAAGACGGATTGTTCGTGATGACGGCGGATCGTGAACACGCGCAGGCCGTCGGCGCACGGGTCTTGAAGATCGGCAACAAGAGCGCCGAGCAAGCGTTCGACGCCATCAAGGGGCTCGTCTTCCACGATCACAAAAATGAGTTTGGTCTGAAAGCCTCCGCCCCGTTTATGCTGGTCACGCCGGAAGTTCTGCACGCGGTCGGTCTTGTCGAGGATATGAAAAAGGCGCAATTCGTGCTTGAGAAAGACGGCAAGCAGATGACCGTCGAGTTGAAGCCTGTGTCGAGAAATTTTAGTGAGGAGCACAATAGCGTCTGGGATTATATCAAGCCGCAGGGCTGGGTGGACGCGCGTGATGCGGCCTCAGCCCCGACCCCTTTGTGGCTCAAGAACGTGAGGGACCTCTTCTGGTTTGAATATATCGCCGACTCGAAGACCGTTTACGTGCAATTCAACGGCGTGGCTGATAAGGAGAACGAAACGGTCGCCGATTTTTCAAAACGTCTATTCGCGTTCGTCGAGAAGAATCCGGTTGACCGCCTGATTCTTGACCTGCGCTGGAACGGCGGCGGAAACAATTATCTCAACAAGCCGCTCATTCTCGGCCTGATTAAGTCGAAGATAGACGAGCGCGGAAAACTCTTTACCATCATCAGCCGCTACACCTTCTCTGCGGCGCAGAATCTCGTCAACGAGCTTGAGAAATACACGAACACGACTTTCGTGGGCGAGCCGACGGGTGAGAATGTCAACTTCTATGGGGATGCGGCGCGCATCGAGTTGCCCAACAGCAAACTGGTCGTGCGCGCTTCGACGCTCTGGTGGCAGAACCTAGACCCGCGCGACCGTCGCCTGTGGACCGGGCCGCAGATCGCCGCCGAAATGACTTCGAAAGACTACTTCACCAACAACGACCCGGCGCTGAAAGCCATTCTCAATTACTCGCCGAAGAAAGAGTTGACGGAACAATTGATGGACGCGCTTTCGGCAAACGATGTCCAGCTTGCGGCCAAACGCTTCCGCGAGTTCAAAAATGATCCGGCCAACACGTATCTCAACACGGAAGCTACGATGAACAGCTTCGGCTACAAATTGATGGGGATGAAACGCCTGGATCAGGCTATCGAAATCTTCAAGCTCAACACGGAAGCCTACCCGCAATCTTCAAACGTCTGGGACAGCCTCGGCGAAGCCTACCTGAACAAGGGCAATAAGGAACTGGCGATTAAGAATTACGAGAAGGCGCTGGAGCTAGACCCGTCGAACGGCAACGCGGCGGCGATTGTGAAACGCTTGCGCGGAATGTGAAAGAGTGCCGGGACGAAACGCGGAGGACGACTTTCTGAAGAGTCCCGTCAGAGACGAATGATAATAGCCCAGCCATTCATGGCTGGGGATAAAGGTTAGAGAATAAAGAGTGAGTCCCGTAGGGACGGCTGAAGAAAGGTTAGCTTCCGTTCAGTCGTCCCTACGGGACTCAGGTTTTTATTTCCGGCTTTATTCCCAGCCATAAATGGCTGGGCTATTTTCAACCGTCCCTCCGGGACGACTCTGCTCTTTCCGGGTGATTAACCTTCCGCGCGTTCCTTGGCTGCGGCAACTACGGCTCTCAACCGCTCAATCTTCTGCTCATGTGTTTCACCGGGCACGGGGCCTGTATCGAAAGCTGCGCGATTAAGCGTGCCTCCGGGTGTGGCTCTGCGCGCGGGCGGTGGCGTCGTTTCGGTAACATTGTCGGGCGCTAGGTCTGCGGGCGTTTCTGCTCCGGCGACGGGCGAGGCGGTCGCTGCCGCCGGACTCAAAGGCGCGGCTGACGCCTGACCTGTGGCCGCTTGTGCTTCTGCGGCGGGACGATGCGTATCCGCCTGCGGAGATGAATCCGTGCCGGAAGTCGAAGCGGCTGTCGGCTTGGTCTGTGCAGTAGATTCTGTGGCGGCTGGTGCAGCTTCGCTGCCGCCGTACAGTTCGTGGCGTCGCTTGGCTTCGGCGACGACCGCTCTCAGGCGAGCTAGCTTCTGTTCGCGTGTCTCGCCGGGCACGGGGCCATCTGCTCCGGGAATCGGGCCGAGCGAAGCTGGTTTGGCTTGCGCTCCCGGCGCGGCGGCGGGTTTCGCGGCTGCCGGAGTTTTCTTCTCGGCGCTGTCACCAGGCGCAGCGGCTGCGGGTTTTGCTGCGGCGGGCTTGGCGGCGGGCGCGTGATGAGCGGTCTCTTCCGCCAGCACGAAGACGCCTCGCTCGTTTTTGACGATTGCCGGTAATGTTCCGCCCGCCGCTTGCAGGAGCATTGAGAGTTCCAGCTCGACGAAGCGTTCCTGCTTGAGGGGATCGCGCAGGTGGCCGAGCGGCGGCCCCATGTAGAGCGCACCGCACGACTGGCACTTGTACAGCACGTCATCGCCGCGCAGGTGAACTTTCGCTTCCTCGCCGCCGGTTTGCAACTGCTTCAGGTGGCCGTTGCACAGCTTGCCTTTCTCATTCTTCACATTGCAGACGGTCTGTGCGTTGGTAATCTTCTTCGGCACTCCCGCCTTTTCGGCTGCCTGCGCTTGAACGCTCTGTGCGCTCTCAATCGGCGTGTCGGTCGCGTTGGCTGACATGACGTTGGCTTTATCCTTCTTGTTTGAAGACTCGCACCGATGATGGAAAGTGTGCTTTCGGGAACAAGGCTAATAATAAAGGGAAAAGTAAAAAGGTAAAAGGTAAAAGTTAAGGCGTCGGGCGGGAGCGGTTGAATTTGAAAGTCCACGTGTAGTGACAGCGCCAGGACTGAGCCGCGCGCGCGAAGGGTCTGGTTGAATGAGTTATGAGACCGCGCCGCTATCAGCCGGAGAGATAGAATTCAATATCGCTACGAGGGTAAAGGCGTATACGGTTATGGTTGTCTCTGTTATGTAATGTAATCATCAGAGATGGCTTGGGGGCCATGTCTTTGAAAATCTCCTGAATCTTTCTTAGCGGAGACTCTATATCCGATAGCGGCAACTCGCAATCAAATGAAAACGTTCCGGGAATGATCTTCTGTTCACCTAAGATTTCTACGGTGCTGGGTAGCAGTATCTTCGGACCTCCACACTGGCCGAACCCGCCGTCGGCAAACTCTTTGGTGAAATTCTCATAATGCTGCATGAGAACGTCTTTCAACGACTCCTGCTCGAACTGAAAAGATATACTGACTATTAGTTCGCATTGTGCAGCCAAGATAAATTCTCCTCTTCCCATCATTAGCAGATAGTCTCGCGCTGGAATTAACCCGCGCCGCGCGAGCAGCCGTCTGGCGAAAGGGACGATTCTACGATTGCAATTTTAACTCCGGTTAGCCGGGATGTAAGCACCGGGGTTATCAAACTCTGGACGGCTTTCCTTCCGCCATTGGTAAAGCTTGCCGGTGTCAACAGTGATTTGCCCTTCCGCATCGAGTTCGACGTGCGCGCGATCCATTGGTCTTGGCGCTGGCCCTTCACAATTAATTCCGTCACCATCGAAGGCGCTGCCATAACAAAAGCTGCTGCCATGACACGGACATTTGAACTTGTTCTCTTCGGGCTTCCAATCCGGCGTACATCCCATGTGCGTGCACCGCCCATAGATTACATAGAGCCGCTCCGGGTTGCGTACCACACAGATTCGATGCTTATGCAGGAACTGTGTGTCTACTCCCATACCGAAATCCGACAGCCGCCCAATACGGAAGATAGTGGCTGGCTCAAAGATTTTTTCTGGTTGAGGACGTAAGGAGCGCCTGAACGTTGACAAAAGCTTTGGGCCAACTGCCGCCAAAGCCACTCCCAGCACTCCGCCACCTGCGATAAATGCTCCCCAAAGGAGTTGGCGGCGTGTCATGTATGGCAGTCCTCCGAAAGCAGACCTTTAATAACCGAAGACTCTGGAATTGATTTGCTCATTTTGTAATGGCGTCGCGCTCCGCTGACTGGTCATGTCCGAGGCGGCGTTCATTTCGGCAAATCGAGGAAGTAGCCTTGTTTGAAGCGCAACCGGATATTCCTGACTTGCTCGAAATCCAGCAAAGGGTTTTCGTTTAGAACTAAGAAACTTGCTTCGTAGCCTTCTCTTAATAGTCCTAGTTTGCGATTGGGGAAGATACTTCGCGGCGTCTCTTCACACCATATCTTTACCATCTCGAGATTGCTGAACACGCCGAGTTTCTGGAGGTAGAGAACATCGTCAACGGGTGTGCTTCCATACCTGTCAGACCCGAACGCAATTTTGACTTTGTAACGCTTGAGAAGTTTTAGGTTTCGAACTCTGACCGTATCTGTGCGTTCTCTGACTTGGGGTTTGAACGAAGGACTTTGCGGGTTAATAAATTCATAAGCAACGGGCGCAATATCAACCCAAACCCCGCGCTGTGCGGTTTCTTTTGCATCTGCTTCGGTTAGTCCATATTTTTGCGGATCATCGTTGACATCAATATAGTAGCCGGGCAAGTGCGCCATTTCATCAACGCCTGCTTTCAAGGCAAGGCGATAATCGGTTACGGTGTCAACGTGTGCGCTCACCTTCAATCTCGCGGCGTGAGCTTTCTCGACAATCTGCGGAACGAGACGTGGGTCTAATCCGATACTACCAACCGGAATATTATTCAAATCCTGCTTCTTTTTCTCAAAATCCTCGCTCGATAGTAAATAGATTTTGAGAAAATCGGGTTTGCCCGCTAGAATTTTTGACCATTTTTGCTCAAGGTCAGCCGCTGTATTGATGGTGTAATAAGCGTCGTTTTCGCGCAGATGGCTGGCGCGAACTTTCTGTTCCTGCTCGGGCGTAAATCCGCCCGTTCTGTAGAAAAGAGCGAGTCCTTCATAGACCTCAACCCCGTGTCCGTCAGTTGAAGTCAACGCTCCGTGAGAATACAAAACATCAACGCTCGTCGGTTTATTAACTTTGTCCGCAACCTGCAATGCGCCGCTTCGCACATCGGTTTGCACTTTGGCGTAGAAAACGCCGTCTTTGAGATACATCGCAACTTGTTGCGCGATATTATATGGGCTATCGAAATGATGACAATGCGCGTCGGCAAAAGGCGGCATGACATACCTGTTTTGCAGGTCAATCACTTCGTCAACTTTCACAGGCTTCCTGCGCGTCAGGACACCGTTGACAGAAAAGAAGCTCTGGCGGCGAAAACTCTTTCCGTCAAACCACTGGCCATTTATAAATTGATATGATTTGCGCTCCGGTAAAGATGTTTGAGCATTAACATTGAGTCGAACGCTCTGAAAACCGGAAGATAAAACTGCTAAAGCTATCAAGAACCCAAGCAATCTATATCTCTCTATTTTCATGCCCATCATTTTACATGCCTTCATCCAGGGAAGCGACCTAACGCCCTAATCTAACCCGCCGCGAGCATAAAGCACTCAAGATGAAGAAACCAGACAACGATGAAAGAGATGCTATCGAGCGGTCGGGTTGAATGAGCTATTATGCCGCGCACTCCCAGACAAGTAATTAACGATGTGATTAGGCTCACTGAAAAAAGCTGGAATTCAAAGATTAAGAGGGTGTAAAATAAGGCATGTAATATCGGGAGAAGCTAACAATGAAAGTAAATGGCAAGCAGGTCAAGACTAAAAACGTCACCTCAACTAAAGACATAAAAGAAATCCTCTTAGCCAAACTGTCTATCAAGCAAGCAATCATCGTGGCTATAATTAGCCTTGTCTCCGCTGTTGCTGTAACAGTAATTGCCAATCTTGACAAGATTAGAAATACAAAAAACGTCGTTAGCGAAGAGAGAGGTTATTATGAAGGCAGAGCAAGCAATGTTGAGCACGCATTCTGCGAGGTAGAGGAAGAAGTAAGGGACTATGAAAAATTGTATGATGAGGTACGGAAAAATCATGAAAGATTCCAAGAGCTACACATCAAGAGTATAGATGCGATACTAGAGGGAAAAAGGTTAGAGGCCAGTAAAGCCAAAACAGACATTAATGAGCTTATCCGAGAAACAAATCGTAGAATTGAAGAATTAGAAAGGGAGATTGGGAAGCTAAGAAAAAACGTGCCTAAACCTAAATTTAGGTTAATCCCTAATTACGGGAAACAGTTCCTAAACATCCGAAAGCAAATTTATTATAGCTAACCATCTCTAATTAAATTGATTTTGCAAAATCAACGGCGGCATAACTACTGATTAAGCCGCAACGTGCGGCTTAATCACGCTTTCAGCCTCGACTCTTTGGAGACTATTCTCTTCTTCACTTTCGCCTTTTCTCTTTTCCCTTTATATTGTCGAGCGCATGTTGAAAAAGGTGTTGGGTGCTTTGTGGCGGCATGCGCCGAAGAGGGTGCGGCGGTGGGGCGTGCGCCTCGTCGAGCCGCGTTTTACCGTCACAGCCGGGGCGGTCGTCGTGGATGATGGCGGGCGCGTGCTCTTGCTCAATCACGTCTTTCGTGTCGGCTCAGGCTGGGGCATTCCCGGCGGCTTCATGGAAAAGGGCGAGCAGCCCGAAGAAGCCCTTAGGCGCGAATTGCGCGAAGAGATCGGGCTTGAGCTTGATAGCGCCGAGATCGCTTTGGTGCGAACTTTAAGGCGACCGACGCAGGTTGAGATTATTTTTCGTTGCCGCCCGCGTGGAACTCACGGCGAGCAGAGCTTCGAGATTAAAAGCGCCGAATGGTTTGCGCCCGACCATCTCCCGCCGGGGCTTTCCAAAGATCAACGCGAATTGATCAAACGCGTCCTCAGCAATGGAGCAAAACCGCCCGATTGATGTATGCTGTCTGGAAACGGAAAAGCAGTGATAGGTGATGGGTGATAGGTGATAAGAGAAATACTCTTACCTATCACTTATTACCTATCACCCATCACTTAAATTTTGTTGGAGACAAAAAGAATGGTAAACCTGATTCCATCGCCCGAAGCCGTGATGCAGATTCTGACGCGCACGAAAGCTTATCGTGAAGGCCATTTCGTCTACCCGTCGGGCAAGCACACGCCGCATTACTTCCAGATGCCGCTCGCCTTTCGCTACTACGACACAGCGCGTGTGCTGGCGGTCGCGCTCTCGCGCAAGTTTCGCATTGATCGCGATGTCTCCAGCCAGTTGCCGAAGGTCGCGGTCATTAGTCCCAGTTCGGGCGGCATCCCCGTTGCCTTTGGCGTGCGCGAAGCCTTGAGCGCCGAACAGATTTACTGGGCGGAGAGAGAAGAAGGCGGCAAGCGCATGTTTCGCCAGTATGTCAACCAGGGCGAAGTCAACCCCTGCATCATCGTTGACGACATCATTCGCAGCGGCCATGCGATTGAGGAGACCGTCGCCCTGTTGAAGGAACTCGGCGCACCGATTATCGGCTGCGGGACAATCGTGCGCTTCACCTCTGCGCCCGAAAGCATCGGCGATGTGCCCATCAAGTCACTGGTCGAGTTTGAATCCCACATGTACGACAAGGCCGAAGATTGCAGCGACTGCAAGAACGAAGCGCCCGAAGAACACGTCAGGTTCTAAGAGCAGTGATGGGTGATAAGTGATAGGTGATAAGAGAAGACGTTCTTTCTTATCACCTATCACTTATCACCCATTACCTATCACCGCTCTTCAGATTTCGTGTCGGTTGGCGAGCGCCTTGTCCATCGTCACTTCGTCAACGTATTCGAGGTCTGAGCCGACCGGCATCCCCATTGCAATGCGTGTGACACGCGCGCCGAGAGGTTTCAGGAGGCGGCTGATGTAATTGGCGGTCGCTTCGCCTTCCGTGTTCGGATTGGTTGCCAGAATCACTTCAAGCACTTCCACCCCGTCATTATTCTCAGGCTTCAAACGCGGCAAGAGGTTGGCCAGATGCAGATCGTCCGGGCCTAATCCCCGGATGGGCGAAAGACTCCCGTGCAGCACGTGATAGAGTCCCTTGTAGCTGCGCGTCTTTTCCACTGCGACCAGATTATACGGCTCTTCGACAATGCAGATGACGGAGCGGTCGCGCGACGGGTTGGCGCAATAACGGCACGGGTCAACATCCGTCAGGTTGTTGCACACGGAACAGAAGATGATGCGCCGTTTAACTTCCATGAGCGCCTCAACAAAACGCTCAACCTCGGCTTCCGGCACACGCATGATGTAAAACGCCAAACGCTGCGCGGTCTTGTGCCCGATACCCGGCAGGCGTTTGAACTCGTCAATTAACTTCGTGACTGATTCAGCGTAATCAAGCATAAATAGTGATAAGTGATGGGTGATAGGTGATAGGTGATAAGAGAAAACTACTGGTCTTTCTTATCACCTATCACCTATCACCTATCACCTTTTTAGAAGAGTCCGCCTAATCCGGGCGGGAGCATGCCGCCGAGCTTGCCTTTCATGGCTTCGTCAATCTTGCGGTTCGCTTCGTTGACGGCGGCGACAATCATGTCCTGGAGCATTTCGAGATCGTCTTCCTTGACGGCTTCGGGGTCAATCTTGATCTGTGTGACTTCGTGCGTTCCCTTCATCTGGACGGTGACGATACCGCCGCCCGATGAAGCCTCGACGACGAGTTCTTCCATCTCCTTCGCCATCTTCTCCTGCATCTGCTGCGCCTGCTTCATCATCTGCTGAATATTCATGCCGCCCGGAAATTTCATCTCTCTTAACCTCTCTTTTGCATTGGGTAAAAGTTTCGAATGTTGATGCCTGTCTCATCCTAACTTTCATCAGGTATGAATGCAAACGCCCCCGGCAGCGTGCCCTTGTGTTGCCTTGACCGCTTAAATGCCTTCCATAAATTATATAGCCCCGACCGAACCGTCAGGGCCATACGGGAGACTCTCTTTGACGATCAGAGGTCGCCTTTAGTTCAAATTGTGCCACTTCTCATTATTGCTCTCATCCAACTCGTTGACCTGATTTTTGGCGTCGGCGATGAGTTTGAAAGTGGTGCTTTCCAGACTGACGTTGTTCGGGAGGATGCTCTTGGCGTCTACCAGAACCCAATCGCCCTGACCCGGTTGGATGACTTGAATCACCCGGAATAGCGTCCGCCCGACCGCTGCGCCGTTGATCTTGCGGACGGTCAATTCCAGACGACACGCCGCGCTCGCAGCGTTGCCCTTATTCGCCACCTGTACACGCACTGCTTTGTCATTGTTCGGGACGAACTCGTATTGCCTGACCCACAAATCGGGCGAAGCCGCCGGAGCGGGAGTTCGAGCGGTCAGCGGCTGCAACATGCAGACGAGGAGACTTACCAGACAGATTATTTTCTTCAACATTTCTATTCTCCTTTAGGGAAAAGGCATTCACTCGAAGGGCGCGTGAACGCAAAGTTGAATCGAAAGCTACGCGAAAGAGTTGGCGTGAGCGATAAGTGCTCGGCTTGTAGTTTTTCCAATGCGCCGCCACGATAAGGCAATGGCCGAGGTGGAGTCAATAAGGAGAACTGCGGCAGTGGTTCATTTTGAAAAGAGCACAGGGAAAGTTGAGGTTCACCACCGCAGACACAGAGAACACGGAGTAAGCACAGAGAAAAGAAATAGCAGAGAGCAGATTTGAAATCTCAGATTCTGAATTTGAAATCTCAAATCTGTAATTTGAGATAGTCTTCCTCCGCGCACCCTCTGCGTCCTCTGTGTCTCTGTGGTGAATCGCCTCTCGGCGCACATTCAATTTGAAATTGAACCCCTACTGAGACTGCTTCCGGTTTTCTTGTGACGTCGGGACATGCTATAAGCCAGAGTAAATCATGACACGTTATGTCATTAAACGAGGCGATGCTCCCGACAAGTTGGCGCGTTATCGCGCGGAACTCAACGAGGAACAGTTCGCGGTCGCCACAGCCAATCCGGGCGCGGCGCTCATCATCGCGGGCGCAGGCTCCGGCAAGACGCGCGCGATCACCTACCGCGTCGCCTATCTGGTTGAGCAGGGCGTTGCGCCCGCGCGCATCATGCTCGCCACATTTACGAATCGCGCGGCGCGCGAGATGTTGCGCCGCGTCGAACTGCTGACGAGTGGCGGCGATGTCAAAAGGGTCTGGGGCGGGACGTTCCATCGTATCGCTAATCTTATCCTGCGCCGCCACGCCGCGAGCATCGGGTATGAATCGAACTACACGATTCTCGATTCGGAAGACGCGCGCGATTTTCTTTCGGCGTGCGTGGACGAAGCGGGCATTGATACGAAAGCACGCCGCTTTCCCAAAGCGGAAATCTTGCAGAACGTTATCAGTTTCGCCAACAACACGGATCGCCCAATCGAGGACGTGATTGCGCGCCGCTACCCGCACTTTGAGCCGCTGACACAGCAAGTCAAGCGCGTGGACATGATCTACATGGAGCGCAAGCGTGAGCGCAACGTGATGGATTACGACGATCTCCTGCTCAACTGGAAAAGATTGCTGATGGAAAAGGCGGAGATCGCCAATCTCTACGCAGACCAGTTTCAGCACATCCTGGTTGACGAATATCAGGACACGAACAAGCTACAGGCGGAGATTGTTGATTTGATGGCCGTCAAGCATCGCAACGTGATGGTCGTCGGCGACGACGCGCAGAGCATCTACGCGTGGCGCGGCGCAGAGTTTACGAACATCTACGAGTTTCCAGACAGATACCCGGAGGCGCGCACCTTTCGTCTTGAAATCAACTACCGCTCGACGCCGGAAATCCTCGCGCTCGCCAACGTTTCCATCGCCTCGAATCGCAAGCAGTTTCCAAAGACCTTGCGAGCCGCACGCGACTCAAAAGGTCTTCCCCCAGCGCTCATCCCGGCGCGCGACGCAGACCAGCAGGCCGCCTTCATCGCTTCACGCATTCTTGAGCTGCGCGACGAAGGCATCCCGCTTGAAGAAGTGGCGGTACTCTATCGCTCTCACTATCATTCGCTCGAACTGCAACTGGAATTGACCCGTCGCGGCATCCCGTATCGCGTCCGCAGCGGCGTGCGCTTCTTCGAGCAGGCGCACATCAAAGATGTCATCTCTTATCTTCGTGTCATCACTAACCCGCGCGACGAGTTGGCGTGGAAACGCATCCTGCGGATGATTCCACAGGTCGGAAATTCTACGGCCAACAGAATCTGGGAGCGGCTGGCCTATGCTCCAGACCCCCTGGCGCTCGTGCGTCGTGAAGATTTCAACGTTGCCCCGAAACGCGGCGCGGGCTGGGCGGAATTTCTCTCTCTGCTCGAAAGTCTCGTGCAGGACGAAACGCGCGGCAATCCTGCGCGGCAGATCGAGTTGATTCTGGCGCGCGGTTATGAAGCGCACCTGGCGAACAATTACGAAAACGCCGAAGCGCGGCTGGAAGATTTGCGACAGCTTGCGCTCTACAGTTCTCGCTACAATTCGACCGAAGATTTTCTGTCCGAGTTGGCCCTGCTTTCCACCGAACGCTACAGCGCACCGCAGGCGGTCGCTGGCGAAGATGTCGTGATGGGCGGCGATGAAGACGAGCTTTTGACGCTGACCTCCGTGCATCAGGCGAAGGGGCTTGAGTGGCGCGCGGTCTTCATCATCTGGGCGGCTGACGGCAAGTTTCCCAGCCCGCGTTCATTGCGCGATGCGGAAGGCGAAGAGGAAGAGCGCCGTCTCTGGTACGTCGCGCTGACGCGCGCGGGCGAGCAGCTTTACCTTACCTATCCTTTGATGATTACGGACTACAATCGCCAGACGATTGTTCAGAAACCATCGCGCTTCGTCACGGAAGTTCCGCCGGAGCTTTACGACATCTGGTCGCTGGAAGAAGAGAGCGCAGGCACGCTCTCTCCGGCTGAGGATGAGACGCAGAAATATATCAATTAGATTCGTTGCCAAAACTCTATACAACCGTCAATGAAAACTACAAACGAAGTTCAGACAGTAGAGCGCAATCTCAAGGCTGAGATTAAAATCTACTACGACCTGCACGTTCCTGAAGCCTCCGCTTCTCCTGTGCCGCTGCTCATCGCGCTGCACGGCTACAGGGGGAACAAAAGACAGATGATGCGCGAGGCTCTTTCAATCGCGCCGCCCCGTTTCGCCATCGCTTCGTTGCAGGGGTTTCATCAACACATCAGAAAGCCGAAAGAGGAGGGCGCGGCGCTTGGGTTCGGCTTCGGCTGGCTGACGAATTTTCATCCGGAAGAGTCAACCGCCGTTCATCATCGCGCGCTTCTCGATTTGATAGAGACGCTTGTTGATGAAGGCACAATTGACCGCGAGCGCATCTTCCTGCTCGGCTTCTCGCAATCATGCGCCCTGAACTATCGCTTCGCCTTCACGCATCCGGATAAATTGCGCGGCGTCATCGGTCTCTGCGGCGGGCTGCCGGGCGATTGGGAATCGAGCGAACTATACAAGCCGACAAACGCCGC
This sequence comes from uncultured Acidobacteriota bacterium, assembly GCA_963791265.1. Classification (GTDB taxonomy): domain Bacteria; phylum Acidobacteriota; class Blastocatellia; order Pyrinomonadales; family Pyrinomonadaceae; genus QHXM01. The sequence goes on along the minus strand of CAWBSB010000013.1, from coordinate 1,463,266 downwards.
CGTGTTTCATCTTCGCGGCGAGCAGGATGAGTTTTATCCTCCGGCTCGCGTTGCCGGTTACGCGGAACAACTCCGCCTGCGGGCGCGCGATGTCAGAGTTGAAAGCTACGACGCCGGGCATGAGATAACAGAACCCATGCGTAAAGACGTGAGCGACTGGTTGCACGAACATGCGATTTGAATAGCCGCTCGCGTAACCTTCAAGGTTGAACCGTAGATGGGCTGCCAGTATAGTCCTCTTGAGTTCTTCCTACATCGCATCAGTGAAAGACATTATGAAACGAAACTTTCTTTTCGTGGCAGCCATCGCGGCTGCAATGTTGCTGAATCTCTCTGCCGCCGGTGCTCAACAGGAAGGCGCAGGCGCAGGCAAAATGAGCAAGCAGGATATGAAGACAGTCGCGGCTATTCGCGCAGTGATGGATGCACAGATGGCTGCGTGGAATCGCGGCGACATCGAAGGCTTCATGGACGGCTATGCGCGCTCCCCGGACATAGTCTTTATTTCCGGCGACTCTCTGACGCACGGCTGGCAGACCGTGCTTGATCGCTACAAGAAAGGCTACGACACGCGCGAGAAGATGGGCACGCTTGCCTTCTCCGACCTTGATGTCAAACTCGTCAGCAAAGACGCGGCGGTCGTGATTGGCCGCTGGCAACTGACGCGCGATAAGGACACGCCGCACGGGCGCTTTACGCTCATCTTCCGCCGCATGGCCGGGAATTGGCGCATCGTTCACGACCACACCTCTTCGGCATGAGTGGTGTTGATTTCCTCGCTTTGAATCGCTCTTTAGTTTTGAGGAACTACGCGCCTGCGATGGCGTGAATCCTATCTGACAGAGCAGATCAAAAGTGTGCTGGCATCGGGTCAAGCTGTGCCGAAGCTTGCGACGAGTTCGTGTACCTCCGGAGAACATTCAATGCTGAAGCTTCAGAACACTTTGGCTATCACCCTCTTGTTGCTTTTATCTCCCGGCTCTTCGGTGAGCGCGCAGCAGGTTGCGCCGTCCGCCCGCTACGACATTGAGCGCTATCTCAACATCCGCAGCGCCACCTCGCCAGCCTTCTCTCCGAACGCAGACCGCATTGCGTTTCTGACCAACATCACGGGCACGCCGCAGGTCTGGATGGTCCCGGCTTCCGGCGGCGGCTGGCCGGAGCAACTGACCTTCTATGCGGATCGCGTTGATGTCGTCAGATGGTCGCCGGACGGCTCAGGCTTAGTCTTCGCCAAGTCTCGCGGCGGCGATGAGAACGCGCAACTCTTCTGGCTCTCGCCCGATGGCGCGCAGGTCAGGGCGCTGACGGATGCGCCGAAAGTTCGTCATAACTTCGGCTCATGGTCACACGACGGCAAGAAAATCTCTTACGCTTCGAACAAGCGCAACCGTGACTACTTTGACATCTACATTATGGATGTGGCGACCGCGCGCGAAGAACTGGTTTACCAGCAGGACGGCTCAAACAGCGCAGTCACCTGGTCTTTCGATGATCGCCGCCTCGTCGTCTCGCACGAGGGCGAGAAGCTGAGTCTGGATAACGACCTGTACCTGGTTGATATTGCGACCAAACAGGCCACGCACCTGACGCCCCACGAAGGCGCGGCGCAATACGCAGACGTTTACTTTACACGCGACGGCAGCGCTCTCCTGCTCGGCACAAACGACAATCGCGAGTTCTACTCTGTGTCACGCCTTAACTTGCAGACCAGGCGCATCGAAACACTGGACGACACGCCGAGAGATTTAGCCGGAACGACGCTTTCACTCGATGGTCGAATGTTTGCTTATACGATTAACCGCGACGGCTTCTACGAGCTTTACGTGCGCGAGGCCAGCGCGGACGGAAAACTCGGCGCAAAGACTGAAAGCGTGAAGCTGCCCGGCAAAGGTCTCGTCAGCGGGTTGAGGTTCTCTGAGGACAATCGCAAGCTCGCTTTCACCTTCAGCGCGGCGCGCTACAACGGCGACGTGTGGCTCTACGATCTTAAAAGCCGCGCTCTCTCGCAGGTCACGCACAGCTCGCGCGCAGGCATTCCGCAATCCTCTTTCGTCGAGCCGGAACTGATTCATTACAAAACTTTCGACGGGCGCGAGATTCCGGCGTGGTATTACAAACCACATGAAGATAAGCCGAAAGACAAATCTGTCAACGTCTCTATGAACGGCAGTTATCACCTGACGAGCCTCCCTGAACGTAATCAATTTCCGGAAGGAGAGTTGCTATTAACCATCAGCGGGCTGCCCGTCATCGTCAGCGTGCATGGTGGGCCTGAAGGACAGGAGCAGCCCGGCTTCAACGGCGTCTACCAGTATTTCCTCTCGCGCGGCTACGCCATCCTCGCGCCGAACGTGCGCGGGAGCACGGGCTACGGCAAGACCTACGCTCATCTGGATGATGTGCGTAAGCGCGAGGACTCGGTGAAAGATTTGGCGGCGGCTGTCGAATGGCTGAAGACGCAGGGCGGGGCAGATGCGCGCCGCATCGCCGTGATGGGCGGCTCTTACGGCGGCTACATGACGCTCGCTGCCGTCACGCTCTACCCGGAAATGTGGGCGGCGGCGGTGGACACGGTCGGCATCGCCAACTTCGAGAGTTTTTTGAAGAACACCTCCGGCTATCGCCGCAAGCTGCGCGAGGCAGAGTACGGCTCGCTCGAACACGACCTGGATTTCCTGAAAGCCATTTCGCCGCTGGGAAAGGTCGAGCGCATCAGAACTCCGCTGATGGTCATTCAAGGCAAGAACGATCCGCGCGTGCCTTACACAGAGGCAGAGCAAATCGTCCGCGCGATGGAGGCGCGCGGCGCACCCGTCGAATACAAACTCTTCGACGACGAAGGGCACGGCATCAATAAGCTCTCGAACCGCTTGATAGTCTATCCCCTCATGGCGGATTTCCTTGATCGCCATATGAAGTAAGTCCAAAGTCCAATTGTCCAACGTCCAAATCGAAGACGACGCGATGCTGGTGCGCGGCTGCCGCAGTAAGAGAGTCGGTGCGTGGCATTTTGAAGTTGTTGGGAAGCATCAAAGATGGGCGTACAACAGCGCCTCAAGGCGTTTCGTGATATATTCGATAAGCCTTAAAAATCCAGGAGGAAAATGAAAATTAAAACTGTTCTGCTGACCACACTCTTTTTGGCGTTTAGCTTGATTGGTTTCGCCCAAATAACAACGCCGACATTCAAACAATATGCCGCCAGAGTCGAGAGAATCAGAAACGTCACGGTCAATCTGAAAAGCCACAAAGACGCGAACATGTTTCGCCCTAATTTGCGGAACGCCGCAAAAGAAGGCGTGAATTTCGCCGGACATTACATCTTGACGACCTGGGGTTGCGGGACGAATTGCTCGCAAACCGCGATCATTGACGCTCGCAACGGCAGGGTGTTTTTCCCTGACCAGCTTGCAGGCGCAGGCTTCGGCTTCTGTGAATTTCCGGACGACACCGAGCCGCTAGTTCATAAAGCCGATAGCCGTCTGCTCGTCTTGAACGGATTCAAAGGCGGCGACCTTAGTGTGGAAAACGCCCCATGTGGAGTTTATTATCTCGAATGGACAGGCACGAATTTTAAGCAGGTCAAATTTGAGAAGAAAAAGCGAACCGACACGCCGTAGACTTTCAACAGCCCCGGAGGGGCGAAAGATATTAGCCCCGGGCGCAAGCCCGGGGAATAACCAGCAATAAATGTTCGAGCCCTGAAGGGGCGACAGCAGCCCAAGATGCTTTACAAAGATTCTTGAGCTTCTGTCGCCCCTTCGGGGCTTAATGAATTTGTTGGCGCTGTGACCCCGGGCTAGCGTCCGGGGCTACACTCTCTCGCCCCTCCGGGGCTGTTGAAAGTAATTCCTTATGTCAAACTCACGTTTGATTTAGAGCGTGAGAGTTTATTGGTTTTCGCTTTTGACTCCAGACTCCGGACTCTCTAGACTCCAGACTCCTTATGTCAGAAACGCTCGTCATCCTCAATTGTTCGCAACTCGTCACGCTCGCCAGTCCGGTCAAGGGCGCACGCACCGGTGCGGCGATGGCTGAGCTTTCCATTATCGAAGACGGCGCGATGCTGGTGCGTGATGGGCGTCTTGAGCGAGTCGGCACGCGGAGCGAGATTGAATCCCTCGTCAAAACTGATAGTGAAGTCTTGGACGCGGGCGGGAGAATCTGCACGCCGGGATTCGTAGACGCGCACGCCCATCCGGTTTTCGCGGGCACACGCGCCGACGAGTATGAGCAACGGGCGCGCGGGGCGACCTATCAGGAGATCGCGGCGCGAGGCGGTGGCATTCGCTCGACCGTCAGGCGGACACAGGCCGCAACGCTCGAAGAGTTGGTTGACGCCTCGAAACGTTATAGCCAGTGGTTTCTGCGTGGTGGGACGACGACCGTCGAGGCGAAATCGGGTTACGGGTTATCAGTCGAAGACGAACTGAAAATCCTGCGCGCGATCAAAAGGCTGAATGACGAAACGCCACTCCGCTACGTCCCAACCTTTCTCGGCGCGCATGACATCCCGGATGATTACCGCGAGCGGCGCGAGGATTACGTTGCGCTCGTCATCGAAGAGATGCTGCCGCGTGTGGCGGATGAAAAGCTTGGCGGAATACGCGGACGTGTTCTGCGAGGAGCGCGTCTTCACGGTCGAAGAGTCGCGTCGCATCATGATGGCGGCGCGCAAGCTCGGATTGGGCTTGCGCCTTCACGCGGATCAATTGTCGCTCTCCGGCGGAGCGCTTCTGGCGGCTGAACTGAAGGCGGCGACCGCAGACCATCTGGAACATACGGACGCTCGCGGCATCGCTGCTTTGAAGTCTGCGAATGTTCAGTCAATACTCTTGCCCGGCTCGGTTTATGCGCTCGGCTCCTCGCGCTATCCTGCGGCGCGCGAGATGATTGATGCAGGGCTGGCGGTCGTTCTCGCCACAGACTTCAATCCGGGCTCGTCGCCCACACCCTCGATGCCGATGGTGTTGTCATTAGCTTCGACGCACATGAAAATGACGCCCGCCGAAAGCCTCACCGCCGCGACCATCAATGCCGCGTATAGCCTGGGTCGTGGTGAAGAGATCGGCTCTCTCGAACAGGGCAAGCGCGCCGATTTCGTCATCCATGATTGCGCTGACTACCGGGAAGTGGCCTACTTTTTCGGCATCGAACACGCGCACGCGGTCTATGTCAACGGGCGTGCGGCATTTCAGCGACCTTGACCACGCCTCAAGTCGAACTGAGCGAGTCACGAAACGCGTTATTGATCAAGGTGTAAGTCTCCTCGAAGGTGCTGTGGTTCTGAAAGTGGATCACGCCGCTGTTGTCTTCCGCCACCTCGAAGCACCAGTAAGCCCAGTTCTGAAGGTCGGAGCGCGTCTTATTCTCCGCCGCCGTGCCGCCCGCGTTATCCAGTCCCGTGGTGATCTGCCCGTCGCGCACGTTCATGTTGACACCTAAGTTCTCGTTGCCGTAGACGTGCTGGTAGCGAGCCACGCTTACCGCGTCGGTTGACATCATCAGCGCCTTGTTCGGGTGCTTCCCTGTTGATGTGCACGTGCCACCATTGGTCCGGCCTCGTCCGTAGAAATCGCAGAAGCGATTACTGATGCTCTTGAGATCAACCGGCGGGAACTGTATCTGTGGGTAACTCCGCTGCTTGCAACCCACAGCGTGACATTTACAGGTGAGGTTGATGCACTCAGGACCGTAGCCCGTCAGCCCATGATAGCTGATGATGTCCACCTCCTCGTAGTGCTTGATGAAACCTGGTTTGCGCGGGTCGGAGTGTGCAGCCCACCAGTCTATGTCGAACGTGTCGGGCTTGACGACGCACGGTTGCAAGGGATCGAACGGGCGACGCGAGGCGTTGACGCTAATCAGCGGTCGCCACGCGGGCAGGTTATTTTTGGCCTTGCCCTCGTCGAGAATCCACCCGACTACCGCCGAGGCGAATTGCGCGGACTCCTGCTGCGAGCCTTGATGCGGCTCGTTCATCACTTCGAGGATGATGTTGGGCAACCCGCGCAGTTCCTTGACGACCTTTCTGACCATCCGCTCCTGCACACCCCGCAGTCCGCTCCCGGCTTCTGCCGTAACAAAAGTGAGTTGACGATGCGCCTGGTCGGGCGCGACCACCAGATTCGCGTTTCCCCAGTTTTTGTCAGTCGCGCGCAGGGGATTCCAGATGCTTGTAGCCCACGTGTCGTCGTCAAGCTCGTAGTAGTTGAAGAGTGACAGGTACAGGTAGACGCCGGACGCCTGCGCCTTCTGCGCGAACGCGCGGAGGCGGTTGAAGTAGTTGACGTTCCAATTGGTCTGGGCTGGCGGGGTATCAACCGGCTCGGTGATCGCCTCTTTAATCTTCCATCTCCGCTGCTTCGTCAGGGGCGTCACCGGATTAGTTTCGCTGACCTCGACCGTCTTGAACGGATAGACCTCGTTGGTGATTTCGGTTGTGCCTGAGACCTTGAGGCCAAACCCATTCAGCAAAAAGATGCGGAGCAAGTTGATGTGCTGTTGCTGTAGCACGGTGAACAGATCGCTCCACTGGCTGGCCTCGCCAGCCCAGCGGCTGATCTTCGCGGCGGGCAGCGGCGGGTCGCCACCTTGCGCTGGCGGCAGTTCTGTGTCAGGCGCGCAGGGGCGGCCAGCGCCGAACTCTAGTTTGATAGGCTGATTGTTGCTCACGCTGACAAGCGCCTTGTCCGCTTGGCTCGCGCGCTCGAAGAGGTGATAGTGGCCGCCTCTGAGCGTGGTGCTGGCAGGGGACGGCGGGCGAAGCAGCAGCCCGCTCTTCGTGTCACGCGTCAACCACGAGCCGCCAGCGGTGCGCGGCTGCACGTGAATCCAGCGGTTGGGCGTGGCCGCGCCGAACCAATGCTGTCCCAGGAGAATCATGCGCCACTGAAAATCGTAGACGCCCTGAATCTGTGGCACGCGGACGAGCCACTCGAAGGTGTGTATCTCGCCCGGTCGCGCCACATAGTTCGTCTTCATGGGGATGCGGTTAGCGCCCCAGTTAGTGTTATCAAGCGGGTTCTGCGAGCCGAGCATATAACCCGCATCCTGTCGCCAGGTGGTCGTACCCTTGTTGCGGACGGTAACGGAGACGGGCACTTCCAACAAGGTTGGGTCCATAATCTCCGGCACAAAGACGTTGACGATTTGGGCATCATCGTTCGGTGGGGGTGATGACATGAGTCTCTCCTTTGGCAAAGACGGATGAGGTAAAACAGCGAAGCGCACTTGCTTGGTCAGACACCCGTTGACGCCCTGACGTGAGCAATTTTGCTATAAGATAAAACAACGGCGGGGGCCTGAGGCAGGTGGTGAGTCTGGAGTTTGACCATGATGCAGAGAAGCCAACCCGGTCTGCCACGAACCAGGCCACAAGATGGCCGGTGAAAATAGTTATTGACGCACAACCTGTTGTCTTTTATTATCTGCACAACACTGGAAAGGAGGTGATCAAAAAAACATATGAGTTCTAATCACAGTGAGGTGGCTGAGTCCTGAAGACCGGATAGAGTCAGGATGTATTAGGATTTCCGTCCGGTAGTTTCGTTCAGTCGCGCCATTCGGTTTGAGAAGGGCGCACGGATGATGTGCAGGGCAATCCCAACAGTACACCGGAAGGCCGCTTGCGTGGTAACGCGCAAGCGGCCTTTTTCTTTATTGCTTGTCGCACAGTTCGCGGCAATGGTAAGGTAATTCTTGTCGGTGTGGACGCTCACGCTTTTAATTATTCGCCCGCGCCGAGCTATGAAAATAACCTCGCGTCTACAGACCTCAGTTGAAATGAAAAAATAATGTGGGAATTCAATATCGAGCGAAGGGCAGCCCCTCGGCGCAGCGTCAAACTTGAGTTTAGAGTCCTGCTCGTCGCCACGAAGATGAGCGCCGAAGGCGAAGAGCATACGCTTCCGCTGATCGGTTATACGCGCGACATCAGCGAATCAGGGCTGGCGCTTCTGGTCTCTGCCAGGAGCATGAGCGTGCTCTACAGTCTGGGGCAAAACTACACCCTGCAATTGGTGCTGACGCTCCCGACAGGGCCGGTCGAACTGGAGGCCGTCCCCGCACGCTACAAGCACATCAACGAAGGCGAAGCCGGGTCGTTCATCCTCATCGGCGCGCAGATTACGAAAATCAGCGACGACGACCGCGAACGTTTTGTTCAATACCTGAACTCGTTTGAGTAAGGAAAAAGGTAAAAGTAAATAAGGCAAAAGGGAGGCCGAGAACCACTTTTAATCAAATGTGGTTTCCGCCTCCCTTTTGCCTTTTAACTTTTTAACGTGAGTTCGAGATAAGGAATTACTTTCAACAGCCCCGGAGGGGCGAAAGATATTAGCCCCGGGCGCAAGCCCGGGGAATAGCCAGCGATACATATTCGAGCCCCGAAGGGGCGACAGCAGCTCAAGACATGTGACAATCAAGCTTGGGCTTCTGTCGCCCCTCCGGGGCTTAATATTATTTTCCGGATTGTTCCCCGGGCTGACGCCCGGGGCTACATTCTTTCGCCCCTGACGGGGCTGAGACGTTGTCCCTCTTACGTCGAGCTGACGTTTTTTACTTTTGCCTTACTTGAATTGCCGATTGGCGATCTTGGAGAGCGCGATGGTCAGAGCCGCCGCGCCGAGCGATTTCACGAGCGTCGGATGCTCCGAATAGAAGTCGCTGATCTTGTCAATAATTGAAGGATCGTGCTTCTGTGCCTCGTCTGCGACCTGCTGCACGGCTTCGGGCGGAATCTGTCTGGCCTGTTCGGGCGTCAGTTCCTGCTGGCCGCCGCCTTTGAAAATGTTGATGAGGTCAGAGAGGCCGCCACCGCCCCCAGCTGTTGCGCCGCCTCCGCCTCCGCCCGACATGATGCGCCCCAAAATCGCAGGCCCGGCATACTTGAGGATGGTATTCAGCAGACCTGCCTGTTGCTGCGGGTTGGAGTTATTAAAAAGGTTGGCGGTCATCTGGCCGAATTCCGGCGTTTGCTCGGAACGAAAAGCTGCGGCCAATCCGTCGGAAAGCGCCGGTTGCGGGGCAGCTTGAGCAACCTGGTCAAAATCGTCGTCAATTGTATCCGGGGCTTGAGTCGGCTCTGCGCCCTGGTACTGCTGCAAAAGCCCGCCGAGTTCTTTCATCAAATCCATCTTCGTTACCTCTTTCTAGTCGCTTCAATTTGGACATGCACCCTCAGCGACAACTAATGTTGGCCGGGCGCGTTTATTTAATGCAACGTGTTTTTTGCCAGGGGTATGCAAGAGAGCTTACTACACATACTCGCTAAACTCCTATGGATTAGCTCTGGGCGTCGGCGTTGGCGTCGTCTGTTCTGACGGCAGCAGGCGCGACGGGTCGGGCGCGTCCGGCGAAGTGTGCAGGTGAACTGCCTTCCATGTCGTGCCGATGTGACGAAAGACGATGGTCATGCGTCCCGTCGCAGTTTCGGATGTGTCTTTATAGGTTTGCGACTGTGTCCAGAGACAGGTCACGACCGCGCCGTCACGCCCCAGCATCTGCACGCGCACATCTTTCGCGTCGAGCTTCACGTCCTTCATATTCGGATAGGAACTCTCACGATTCTTACGCATCTGCTCCCAACCACGGGTCACTGTACCGTTGTTGTTAAAGAGAACGAGTTGCGGCGAGTTCCAGTAAACGCCTGTGACAATGTCAACATCCGCCTTGCGGATGCCGTCGAGCAGAACATTGAAAGCGGCGAGGACATCTTTCGAGGTCGGATCGGTTTTGCTGGCGGCTGCGCGCCTGCCGGTGGTCGTGCGGGGCGTCGGCGTGGGCGTGGCCTGCGTTGTGCCCGGCTCTTCGACAATGCGAGCGGGACTCGTCGCGGGGTTTGAAGTGCGTGGCCGCGTGGGGGTCGTTGATGAATTAGCATTCTGCGCGAGGCTTACGGCGGCCAGCGCGCAGGTGATTGTGATGATGAAGAATAATCTTTTCAGCATTTAGTAACTCCTTAAAAATCGAATTAGGGAAAACTTATGATACGTCGTTCGTCCAGGGTTCCTGGCTGCGAAGTCGGCGGACGGAGCGTTCGCGCCCGATTGCATCGAAGACCTCGAACATGGAGGGGCCGACCGACTGACCTGTCAGCATCGTGCGCGCGGCGTTGATTAAAAGGCCGGGCTTCACACCGGCTTCTTCCGCGTAGGCACGCAGAGCCGCCTCGCTCGTCTCCACCGTGAACGGCTCGACCGCTTCGAGCTTGTCGGCCAACGCGGGCAACAGTTCTCGTAGGCGCGGCTCTTTCAGTAGATTCTTTTTGACGGCAGCCTCGTCGAAATCAAAGTCGTCGGAGAAATAGGCGCGACCCTGCGCCGAGAAATCCTTGAGCGTGTGAAAACGCTGGCGGATTAGATTAACGGTTTTCTGAAACCACGCGCTGTCGTCTTCTTCATACTCCTCGCGCCAGAGCTTGGCGGCGCGTAGTTCCGCCTTGACCATCGGCAGCAAATCAGGGAACGGCATCGTGCGAATATATTCGGCGTTCATCCAGAGAGCTTTCGCGTCCGTCCATTGTCGCGGGTCTGCTTCGCTGAAGTTGAAAATAGCGTTCGAGCGGCTGATGCCGGAGAGCGAAAATTTCTCTGTGAGTTCGTCGAGCGTCATAATCTCCTGCTCGCTGTCTGGCGACCAGCCCATCAGAGCCAGAAAGTTGCGAAACGCTGCGGGCACGAATCCTTTGTCACGATAGGTCGTCAGAGAAACGACTTCGCCGTGCTTGCGCTTGGAGAGCTTCCCCTTGTTCGGCGCGAGAATCAGCGGCAAATGCGCGAAGCGCGGCGGCTCTGCACTGAGAGCCTGATAGAGCAGAATCTGTTTGTGCGTGTTCGTCAGGTGATCTTGCCCGCGAATCACGTCCGTAATCTTCATCTCGATGTCGTCCAACACGACAGACAAATTGTAGAGCGGATGACCGTCGGAACGCAGCAGCACGAGGTCTTCAATCTCCGCGTAGTCGCGCTCCTGCGTGCCGTACACGGCATCTTCAAAACGCGTCCTGCCTTCGCGCGCGACTTTCAGACGGACGGCGAACGGCTCGCCCGCAGCGGCGCGGCGATCGGACTCTTCTTTCGGGAGATCGCGAAAGGGATTGCTTCTGTGATCCTGCCCTTCGGCTGCATGAACGCGTGCGCGGTCGGCGATGCCCTGCTTGATGGTCGCGTCGGAGCGTTCCTCACGCGGTGTGAAATCGCGGTAGGCTTTGCCTTCTTCGAGCAATTGAAGCGCTGCCGCTTTATGCTTCGGCGCGTTGTCGGATTGCAAGACTATCTCTTCGTCATAATCGAGTCCGAGCCATTCCAGACCCTCTATGATCGAGCGCGTGGAGGCTTCGGTCGAGCGCTGCAAATCCGTGTCTTCGATACGGAGCAGAAAAAGCCCGCCCATTTTGCGCGCATACAACCAGTTAAAGAGCGCGGAGCGTGCCGAGCCGATATGTAGATAGCCCGTCGGTGACGGTGCGAAACGAACGCGAATCATAATGCAGGAATCAGAAGACAGGAGTCAGGAGTCAGAAGGAAAAGAAAATCTGTTAAAGCGGCTCTCCGCCCTTTCCGTTCTGACTTCTGACTCCTGTCTTCTATATTCTGTTTCATCCTTTCTTTAATTCTGCGACCTGCGCGCTCAGGCTGTCGAGGCGCGCGATGAGTTCAGCGTGCAGTTTATCAGTGTGCGCGGGCGTTTTGCCCTCCACAAAGAACGTGCCGCCCGGCTCAATCACGCAGCGCTCAATCTCGCCTAGACTGTCGAAGCCCTGACGATGCGCGACCGTCAGCAGTTCCGATTCCGTCAAAAGCTCTTTCGCCAGCGCGTCGCGGCGTACCTGCCCGTTTTCAATCAGCACGGTCGGCGTGCCTTCAATTATCTGGTCGAGGCGTCTGTGCTTGAAGACAAAGCGTACCACAAAATAGTTGATGGCAAGCAAGCTGAAAGCGCCGATCAGCCCTCCCGTCACCGTGTTGTCCTCGCCGATGATGGCGTTCTGCACGGTGTTTGAGAGCGACAGCAGCACCACCAGATCGAAAGGATTAAGCTGCGCCAGCTCGCGTTTGCCGAAGATGCGCAGCACCACGACCAGAAAGATATAGACGACGAGCGGGCGCAGGATTTTTTCGGCAACGGGCACGACCAGATAAAACATATTCTGCGTGAGGGCTTCATTCCAAAGAGCAAGTGACATGGGTTTATAGCCTCCTTCAAACGGGCAGCCTGATTAGCCGGGTTTTCCGAAAGAAGACTATAAACCTGTCCGCGTGAAAGTCACGCGCCTTTCACTTAACGACCAACGGGCAGCGACGTTGCGAATGCGGCACCGTAAAAGACAGACGGGTTATCTGATATTGACTTCAGATAACCCGTCCAACCTCTTTTGAAATGATGGCGGAGATGACAGGATTCGAACCTGTGATGGGCTTTTGACCCATAACGGTTTAGCAAACCGCCGCCTTCAGCCACTCGGCCACATCTCCCCAGAAAGCCTGTTCGTTTCAGGCGAAGGTTTATTCTAATCCGCGAGCCGAGATTGTCAAGCCTTCGCAATGCGAGCGCGAAGACCCATCCACGCGCCGCTCTGCCACCGCGAGATTAGTGTTAGAATGCGCCTTCGGTTGAAAGAGAGTCACTGCTCAAGTCAGTTTCTTCTGACAGGAGGTTCCTCACGTGGCAAGCAATCCGAAAGTAATCATCAGCAGCACGGCGCGCGATCTGCCGGAATATCGTGACACAGCCATACACGTCTGCCAGCGCCTTAGCCTTGTGCCGATTGCGATGGAAGAATTTGGCCCTGACCCAAGACAGGCCGCCGAATTTTGTCGCCAGAAGGTAGACGAAGCAGATGTCTTCCTCGCCATCATCGCGCATCGCTACGGCGACCGTCCGAGCGGCTCAAGCCTTTCCTACACCGAGATTGAATACGACCGCGCCATCGAACGCGGCAAGCCTGTCCTCATCTTCATGGTTGATGACGATGTGGCATGGCTGCCGAAGATGATGGATCAAGGCGAGTCGCGCGAAAAGCTGGAGAGGTTCAAGGCAAAACTGCGCGGTAAGCATGTCGTGCGGTCATTCAAGGATGTCGCGCAATTCAAGGAAGACCTCTTTCTCTATCTGCCGGAATGGCGCGAGAAACGCTCGCCCGTCGAAGTCCTGCACAATATCAGCGACATTCCCAGGCCGCCCGAAGCCTACATCGCGCACCCTTACACTCTGCTCCAATCTCACGGCCTTATCGGTCGGCAGACGGAACTTAACTTGCTGACCGACTGGGTCGCCAAACCCGACACGGACATTTACAAAGCACGCGTCCTTAACATCGTGGCGATTGGTGGCATGGGCAAGAGTGCCCTCGCCTGGAAATGGTTCAACGACATCGCCCCGCACGAGATGAAGCCGCTTAAGGGGCGCGTCTGGTGGAGCTTCTACGAATCCGACGCGCGCTACGAGAACTTCGTCGTCCGCACGCTCGCCTACGTGACCGAGCGCCCCAGAGAAGAAGTCCAGCAGATTCCGCTCCCCGATTGCGAGGAGCAACTTCTGGCTACTCTGGATAATGAGCCATTCCTCCTCGTCCTCGACGGTCTTGAGCGCCTGCTCATCGCCTACGCCCGCATGGACGCCGCGCGCCTCTCGGACGACGACTTCGATGAAAAGACCGCGAACCGTGTCGCCAGCGCCCGCAATCTTCCCGAAAGCGCCGCGCAGTCTTTCACGGGTGAGCACAACTTGCGCAAGACGGCAGACCCACGTGTCGGAGCCTTCCTCCGCAAGCTCGCCACCCGCCGCGCCTCGCGTATCCTGATTACGACTCGTCTCTACCCGCGAGAGCTACAGGACAAGCTCACAGACGAAGCCATCCCCGGCAGCTACCCGCATTTCCTGCTGAAGCTCAGCGACGACGATGCGCTCAACCTCTGGCGCACCTTCGATGTCGGCGGCTCGCGCGAAGAATTGCTCCCGCTCTTCCACGCCTTCGACAACCATGCGCTCCTCATAAAAGCGCTCGCAGGCGAAATCAAGCGCTACAAACGCGCTCCCGGCGACTTTGAGAAATGGCGGCAGCATCATCCAAACTTCGACCCTTCACGCTTCCCCGTCCTGAAAGAAACGCAGGCTCACGTCCTAGACTTCGCCCTGCGCGGCTTGGAGGAAACGTCACGCCAGACGCTCCACACCATCGCTGCCTTTCGTATGCCCGCCGCCTACGAAACTCTCCTCGCCCTGCTCGTCGGCGAAGGCAAGCTCTTCGTTAACGACAATGAACTAGACACCGCTCTCACCGAACTCGAAGAGGATCGCGGCCTGCTTGGCTGGGATAGACGCGCCAACCGCTACGACTTGCATCCGATTGTGCGCGGCGTGGTGTGGAGCGGCTTGGACAAGGACACTCGCCACGGCGTCTACATGAATCTGCATGTGCACTTTGAAGTATTGCCGAGGATTGGCGGTTGGCGTGAAGTTAGCAGCCTCGAAGACCTCATGTCCTCCATCGAATTGTACAGCACGCTAATAGGGTTGGGACGTTATGATGACGCCTTTAAGTTCTTTTACGGACGACCGGACGATGCCATGCTCTACCGTCTGAGCGCCAGCCGCCAACGGGTCGAACTCTTAGAGATGCTCTTTCCAGATGGGCTAGATCAGTTGCCCCGCTTGAGCAGCCCGGGGACTCAAGCCAACACGTTCAACGCGCTAGCACAAGGGTATAAACTCAGCGGGCAGCCGGGGCGAGCAGCCCCGTTCCAGCACCGCGCTAACGCAATTTATTCGGAGATGAAGCGTAGCGATTTTCTCAGCATTGGCTTATGCAATTTGTCAGACGCATTGCGGCAGTTGTGTGCGCTGTACGAGTCAGAAGCCGTCGCGCGCTCCGCGCTGGTCATCACACATGAGCAGACAAATCTTCCTCAGGAAGGGTTCAGTCTGTTTTGGCTTGGGTTAACACTGGCCGCGCGGGGGGTTGCGAACGAATCCAATTCTGTCCTAGAGCGAGCGTTGCGAATATTTATCGCGCAGTCTCTCGATCACCTTGAGGGCACGGTTAATTCTCATCTCGCGCAGAGAGCAATGTGGTTCGGCGAGGTTGCTGCTGCGCTATCGTTTGCCAACCGCGCGTGGGAATTGGCTCACGTTCAAAATTTTGAGGGCGATTTCATCCACGCGGCGGAACTGCAAGGTGAGGCGGCATTGGGACTAAATGATTTTGCCACCGCCGACGAACGGCTGCACCATGCCCTCACCCGCGCGCGGATGGTGAATCTGGTTGAAGAAGAACTCTCCGCGCTCGTGGCGCTCTCAGAGTTGCGGCGGCGGCAGGGAGATTTGAAAACGGCGCGAGAATTTCTGGACGATGTCTGGGAGGCGGCGGAGCGCGGGCCGTACCCGCTGATCCACGCCGATGCCTGCAACGTCTTGACGCAGATCGAACGCGACGCGGGCAATCAATCGGCGACGGTCGAAGCGGCGACGAGAGCGTATCGGCTGGCGTGGTGTGATGGGCCGCCGTTCGCGTATCACCGGGGATTGGAGAAGGCGCGGAAGCATCTCCAAGAACTCGGAGCGCCTGAGCCGGAGATGCCACCGTTTGATGAGTCGAAGTTTGAGCCGATGCCTGTAGTGGAGATTAATCCGCCGGACGAGTTTGGAGGACAGGAGAGTTAAATCTTCGATCCACTAAACTACACGAAGAGACACGAAACCATTTGAAGCGCTCCTCTTGTTTTTTCGTGTCGTCTTGTGTGTTGTCGTGGTAGGTTTCTTCTGCTTGTTCGTCTGAAACGGGATGAACGAAGAAAGGAGCGTTAGCGCCTTAACTCGTGCCCGCTGGCAAAGTAAATCTTGACACCGGGCGGGAACGAGAATAGATTCCGAGCGCTCAGTTGCTGGCATCCTCGGTTGACGAGAGCCTGACCTCTAGTCAGCCTCTCATGTTTCACCCCTCACGCGCGTGGCCTTTCCACGACCTTGCCCGTTTTGAAAGGAGTCTCCGATGAAAAAGATAGCGCTCGTTATTCTATGCCTTTCCGTCTTTAGTCCCACCGTCCTGGCTCTTGGCCACAAGTCTCACAAAGCGCGTAAGAGAGCAAAGACCGTCACCGTGACGGGTTGTATCAGTCAGGGCGTCGAATGTCTGGTCTTAACGTTGCTCAGCGGCAAAGACAAATACAGCGTCACGAGAAACAAAAAGCTGAGAGTCGGTCAGGCGTACAGGATCACAGCGACTCTCAGCGACATAGGCTTTTGTATGCAGGGCTTCCCGATTTTAAGTCCGAGGAAAATAGTTCCGCTCAGGGTTCGTTGCCCGGAAGCCAAACAAGTGGAATCAGAGATAACCCGCCGCTAAAGACTATGAAGCGCGAGCGTGGCTTCCACTCTGACGCGCGAAATGCAGGAGCAAGAGACCCATCATGCCAATTAATTTCAAAGCGTGGCACGACCAGACGGCAGCCCAACATACAGAGAAGGCAGACAAGTTTTTCAAGCAGGGTTTTCGCACCGTTTCTTTGTGCGTCTATGGCGAACCCAACGACCCGCGCTACGCCGCCGTGATGGTGAAACGTCCCAACCCCGCCGATGAAAAGCCGTTTATCGCGCTCAGCATAGCGGAGATGCAGAAGAAGACTAATGAGCTGACGAAGCAAGGTTTCGGGGCGGCGATCATCTCCGCCACCGGGCCTGCGAATAGTCCCCTGATTGCGGCTGTGTTCCGCCCGATGACGCCGCTTCCCTTGACGAAAGGCAACCTCACGGCTGACGACTTGCTCAAGGCCAATCAGCAGGCGTGGAAGGACGGCAACATCCTGAAATGGGCGGACGCCTACGGCACGCCCGGCGATACGCGCTACATGGCTGTGTGGCAGCCCAACACAGACAATGCCGCGTGGAACTGCGATGGCGTCAACGACGACGTTCAAACCATGCAGCAGCGATTCAACGCCCTCGTCTCAGGCGGGGGACGCGCCCAGCACGTTGCGATTACGCCGTCGCAAGGGTTTCTGCAAGTTTTCGTTGACACGGACATCGGCGGGTGGTTCTCGTTTGGAAATATGACGAGTGCGGGCTTTCAAGGGAAGAAAGACGAGCTTGAGAAGCAGGGCTTCGCGCCCGTCTGCGTGGCGGCGCAAGGATCGGGCGCAGGCGCGCGTTTCGCCGCCATCTTCACCACCCGCGAGGAGATTGCGCCCCGCGCCTTCACCATTACCCCCGGCCCCAAAGAAGAGCCGTCTGCGCCAGAGATAGACGCCATCATCGAGGCCGTGATGAAGAAGAACCGGGTTCGCGGCGCGGCGGTGGCAATCGTGAAGGACACGAGGCTCGTTTACGCGAAAGGCTACACCTGGGCCGAAGCAGGCTATCCGAAGGTGACGCCGACAACCTACTTTCGACAGGCGAGCGTGTCAAAGGTCTTCGCCTCGATTGCGACCTATCAACTTATTAAGGAGGGAAAATCGGTTGGCGGGAAAAAATTCTCGCTCGACACGACGATGCAGTCTATCCTGAAACTGAAAACTCCGACCGGAGGGCAGCCGACGGATGCAAACTTCGACAAGATTACGATTCGCCACCTGCTCGAAATGACCTCCGGCATAGACAGGTTGTTAGTCTTCCGTGATCTCGACGCGACGAAGGCTTTCAATCCGCCGGAGCCTTTACCGGCGAAACCAAAGCACCTCGCGGCGTTTTGCGCGTTGCAGAAGTTAAGCGGCGAGCCGGGCAATAAGGCAATCGCCAACTATAACAACGGCGGCTACTTCATGCTGAGCCAGGTCATCGCAGCGATGCGCGGCGCAAGTTCGTTTGAAGAAGCAATCAAGGCATCGCTGTTGAAGCCGTTGGGCATCAAGCGCGTTCGCGAGACACGTTCCCTCGTCAGCGCACAACCATCCGATGAGGCGCGTTATCATTCGACCGAGGAATGTATTGCCTCTGACAGTAAAGGGAATTGTACAACTCGTCTCTTTCCCAGAATTCGGACAGCTACCAGCGTGATGTCGCCCGAGCCGCCGTTGGTGGCATTGGGCTACGGCGACACGAACCTTGAGAACGTGGACGGCGCTGGCGGGCTATCCGGCGCGGTGACGGATGTCGCGCGCCTGCTCGCCGCGCTTAGCGTGCGGAAGAACAACCCCATGCTGGACGACGAGATGATTACGACCATGTTAGCCAACGCGGCAGCCGCAGCCGCCGATAAACAACTCGTCAAAAACAGCAGCGGCAACACGAAAGCGTGGGGCTTTCACGGCTTCGATAATGTCGTCGCGATGGACGCAGCCAAAGGCATCTACATGGGTGTCAAAGGCGGCAGCTACTGGACAAGCGTGAACGGCATAGGCTTTCTACGCGGCGGGATGGCTTACGTCGTTTGTTGGAATTGCACAACCCCGAAGGAGGACGGGTCATGGGCATTCTCGTTTTGGGATAAGATCAACAAGCACGACTGGGGCAACACGGATTTATTCGAGAAGTACGGCATGTCTCCGTTCCCGGCTTCGTCAGGGTTTTCTGCGGATGCGGCGACGAAGCCCGCTCTCAAGTTGCCGCCCCTGCCGAAATTCAATGTCGGTTCTATCGTGCCTTCATCGAAGCCGACAAGGTCGAAGTAGGGAAATCTCAAAGCGCATGGCTTTGAAACTGCTCGCTACGATAACGAGAATTATCAAACAAACCTTTTGACGTTGCCACCAGCGTGAGCGTTATGTGATGAGACTCGCCGGGCGCGGCGCACCGCGTAGTTGAACGGGCGGCTGCGGCGCGCAGCAGAATTTGACCAGACGCTCGCGGTCGCGCTGCATCTCCGCATCTTCTTTCAACCACTCGCGCACCTCTTTGAAAATCCGCGCGGCGTGCGGGTCGGGCGGCTCGACTATCCGATAGTGCATCCACTTGCCTTCGCGCCTCGCTTCAACGACTCCCGCACGGCGCAGGTAAGCGAGGTGACGGGAAATCTTCGGCTGGTTGGTTCTGAGAACTTCGACGAAGAAGCAGACGCAGACCTCATCATCTCCCATCAGGTTCAACAACCGCAGCCGCGTCTGATCGGCCAGCGCGCGAAAGAACAACAACTCATCGTCAAAACTCCGCTTCGATCTGCTCATGGAAAAATTTTAACACACAATGAACAAATATGCCTTGACAGATATGTGTGGCGGGCGTATGCTGCGCTCATATTCGCCAAAGCGAATATGAAATCCGGTTGGTTTAGAGGAGATTGAGATGGAAAAAGCTGAGACAAAACAAGTGCAGGCGCTCAAAGCGCATCTGGCGCTGAATGTGAAAAATGTGGAGCGCAGCACGGAGTTCTACAAAAAGATGCTGGGCGTTGAGCCGAGCAAGGTGCGCGTAGGGTATGCGAAGTTCGATGTCGAGAATCCGCCGCTCAATTTGACGCTCAACGAAGGCGCGTTCAAAGAGCGTGGCGCTCTCTCGCACCTGGGGATTCAGGTGGCGTCAACGGATGACGTGCTAACGATGCGTGAGCAATGGGCGAACAGTGGGCTCTCCACGCGCGACGAGATGCAGACCAATTGCTGCTACGCGCTTCAGGACAAGACTTGGGTGCATGACCCGGATGGCAATGAATGGGAAGTCTTCGTCGTGCTGGAAGACAATCTCACAGAGACGGCGGCGTGTTGCGGAACGAGCGCAACTGTGCAGACGGACGCTCAGCCCTCCGCCTGCGCGACCACAGATGCGGCGGCTGTTTCCACAACTGCCGAAGCAGTTTCGTGCTGTAGCGCGCAGCCGCAGGCAGTTGAGATCGGCGCGTTACAGCGATAAGAGGCAGTTAATGTCTTTGAAGCGAAACCGTGAGCAGGCTAGTCTGGCGCGGCGCGCAACTGCCGAAGCGTTGGGAACAGCGATGCTGCTGGCGGCGGTCGTCGGCTCTGGCATCATGGGAGAGCGGTTGGCCGGGGGCAACGTGGGCATTGCTTTACTCACCAACACGATTGCCACCGGCGCGGCGCTCGTCGCGTTGATCCTCACGTTCGGGCCAATTTCGGGGGCGCACTTCAACCCGGCGGTAACACTTTCGGATGCTTCGCAGGGAGGGCTTGCCTGGACGGATGTGCCCGCCTACATCTGCGCGCAACTCGCGGGGGCGTTCATTGGCGTAGCCTGCGCCAACGTGATGTTCGAGTTGCCCGTTTTCTTCGCCTCGCATCACGGGCGCGCTGGAACGGCTCAACTGTTCAGCGAGTTCGTCGCCACTTTCGGATTACTAATGGTCATCTGGGGATGCGCCAGACGGCAGCGAGCGGCAATCGTTCCTTTCGCTGTTGCCGCTTATATCGTGGCGGCTTACTGGTTCACAGCCTCAACGTCGTTTGCCAATCCTGCTGTGACCTTAGCGCGTTCGATGAGTGACACTTTTGCTGGCATCCGTCCGGCGGATGTGCCTGGCTTTATCATCGCGCAACTCGCGGGGGCAGCGGCAGCAACCGCGCTCTTTCGCTGGCTCGTTCCTGAATTAGCGAAAGACGCACAGGCGGTCGTCGTGCCGCATGATGGAAAGGGAAAAGACGAATGAGCGATAAAAAGCGCGTGTTGATTCTCTGCACCGGAAACTCTGCGCGCAGTCAGATGGCCGAGGGGCTGCTCCGCCACATCGCGTGCGACCGCTTTGAAGTAGAGAGCGCGGGCGTCGAGCCGAGTCATGTCAGACCGCAGGCCATCGAAGCGATGAGGGAGATCGGCATTGATATTTCCGAGCATCGTTCAAAGTCTGTGGACGAGTTTGCCGGGCAGGAGTTCGATTACGTGATTACCGTGTGCGATAACGCGAATGAGCGTTGTCCAGCGTTTCCGGGAAAGACCAAGCGCATCCACTGGAGCTTTGACGACCCAGCAGCGGCGGAAGGAGATGAAAAGACTGTTTTGGGCGTATTCCGGCGCGTTCGCGATGAGATTGAGGCTCGTTTGCGTGAGTTCACCGGTAGCCCTCACCTCTTGTAGCTCATTCAAGCAATCTTCCTGCTATTTCAATTTGAAGTTAAGCTTGAACATGGTCGCGCCGCTGTGCTACTTTGCGCCTGTTCAATTAACATGGCTTTAGTCGGTTTCTGTCACACCTCGCAGTCTCCGTCTGAATCAATCCCTTAATCTTCTTTACGAAATCAAGATAGTGCAGCTTCCATCTTAAATAGTGATTCTGAGAACGGCTTGTCTCTGAGACGCTGCCGTTCTTGTGGCCTTCCAACATTCAGTAGTTAGAGGAGTCTCAAAATGAAAAAGCGTTCGCAGGTTTTGATCGTGCTCGTCGCGCTCGGCATTACTTTTGGTTGTGCGACTGTAGGCTTTGGACAAGGACGGGTGCCCATGGTTGGCAGCTATAATCAAGTAGCTACGAGTGATCCCGGAGCGGACGCTTCTGCCGACAAGCCCTATCTTGAACCTCCCACGGCGAATCATTCCACCCAACCGGCAGCCAGCGTGGCAGGGGTTTACGAGAATTTTACGGTCGGCAAAGGGTCAGGCGATCTTGAAGGCATGAGGGTCGTCATCGTCCAGGCGGGCGGCGGCTACCACGCCATCGTCCAGGTGGCGCAGGGCGGGGCCGAAGACCCCCAGCCGGAGTTCGTGGATGTCAACGTGAACGGGATGAGCGTTGGCTTCACGGCTGCGTCTATGAAGTACACCGGAACAGTGATGGCCACGGGATTGAAACTCAAAGACGCGGACGGGGCCACACAGACGCTGGTACGCAAGCCTTGCGCGTCCTACTTTAGATGATGCGCACGTCGCATCAGTGATGATTGAATCACCGCCCGGCTGTAGTTCAATCGTCGCCGACGCGACGCTGATTAACTTCGTCGCCCGCGCTCCCGGCATTTCAACGCCGGGAAACAATGCGGTGATAAAACCTGAGTCCCGTAGGGACGGCTGAACCAGAGAGCCACATCCGTTTCAGTCGTCCCTCCGGGACTCAGTTATTATTTCCTCGTTCTATTCCCAGCGATTTATCGCTGGGCTATTAGCAATCGTCCCTGACGGGACTCCTTGGACTTCAGGTTACGGTTACTCTGTTTTCTACTGCTGGTCGTCGTCATCGTTCTGCTGGTTCATCCCACGACCGCGCCTCTCTGGATGACGGGCTTTGCGCTCTTTCACCAGTTGCTCAAGCTGCGTGCGCTGCTCCTCTGTCAAAATGTTGAGCCTCTCCTGGCGCATGCCTCTCATGGCCTGACCCATCTCGCCGCGCAATGCCTCCATGCGAGCTTCCGTGTCGGCGCTCCATGAACCCTGAGAGCTTTCGAGCAGGCGTTGCATCTCTTCACGTTGAGGCTTGATGCTGGATTCAAATCGCTCTTCGATGGCGCGTAGCTGCTGTCGCTGAGCATCCGTCAGATTGAGTTGGCTCATTAGCCGGAGCATTCCGCCATGACCTCTCTTGCCCATGCCGTGACGACCGCCTCTGCCACGACCCGGCCCCTGTTGCCGCTGCCCGTTATCCTGCGGAGCAGGCGTCGTAGGCTGCTGCGCGAAGGTGACGGCGCTCAAGGCGAAGATGAGGCCGAGCGTCAGGCTGGTTAAGGTTAGTTTTCTTCGTAAAGACATTGTTTCTCGCTGCTCCTCGAATAAATTCTTGATGGATTATTTGTCGCGTGTCACCTGGCCGTTGCGCTCAAGCCACGCGCTTGTCCTGTTGAGGTTCTGCTGCCTCATTTCTTTAGACGCCCGCCCCGCGCCTCCGGTCTGAATTTTGTCCGGCGTCATCTTCAAAAATGAGTGGTCAGGGAAAACGTTATTGACTCCCCGTTGGTTCGGGTGTATAAAGCACTTTACATAGCAAAGCAATCGTGGCAATGCCGAGCAGGTTGGAGGGAAAGCGGAGTGAGTTAAGGTGTGAGGTGGGAAAGTTGCGAGCGAATTGTAAATAATTCGTGAGATAGCAAAACCATGCTTCCCGCGTTACAATAAACGACCAGAATGAAACTCTTACAAAGCATCAACTCGCCAGCAGATTTGCGTCGGCTCGCGCCTCAACAATTGCAGGCCGTCGCCGACGAGATTCGCCAGTACATTCTGGAGACGATGTCGCGTATAGGCGGCCACACGGGCGCTTCCTTAGGCGCGGTCGAGCTGGCTGTGGCGCTCCATTATGCTTTCGACACGCCAACGGATCGCATCGTCTGGGACGTTGGACACCAGGCTTACGCTCATAAAATTCTGACGGGGCGGCGCGATCAACTGCCGACGATTAAGCAGTACGGGGGCTTGAGCCCCTTTCTCCGCCGTGACGAATCGGAATACGACACGTTCGGCGCGGGGCACGCCTCGACTTCTATTTCGGCTGCCTTGGGGATGGCGATTGCGCGTGACCGCAAAGGCGAGAATCATCACGTCTGCGCCATCATCGGCGATGCTTCCTTAGCTGGCGGGATGGCGATGGAGGCGATCAATCAGGCTGGACACTTGAAGACGCGCCTGATCGTGCTCTTGAACGATAACGAGATGTCTATTGCGCCTGCGGTCGGCGCGCTCACGGGCTATCTCAATCGCTTGCGCGAGGCGCAAGGCTATCACCGCTTCAAAGACGAGGTGGGCGAAACCTTGCTCTCGATTCCGGCGTTGGGTGCGCGTCTGCATCACGCGGCCAAGACGGTCAAGGACGCGCTCGCGGCGGCAGTTCTGCCGGGCGCGCTGACGAGCGAGCTTGGGTTTAAGTACATCGGCTATGTTGACGGACACAACCCGCGCGCTTTGGTCGCCGCTCTTCGCGAGGCGCAGCAGGTCAAGGACGGCCCCGTCATCGTCCACGCCCTGACGACCAAAGGCAAAGGCTTTCCGGCCTCCGAGAAAAATTACTATGCCTGGCACGCGACCGGCCCGTTCGAGCTCAAAACCGGCCAGCCCATCAAATCTTCATCGAAAGCTCCGACCTACACGTCTGTCTTCGGCGAAACCATGTGCGAGTTGATGGCGAAGGATGAACGTGTGGTCGCCTTGACGGCGGCGATGCCAGACGGAACGGGCCTAGACAAGATTCTTGAAAAGTTTCCTGAGCGTGCCTTCGATGTCGGCATCGCAGAGCAGCACGCCGTTACGTTTTCGGGCGGTCTGGCGTGCGAAGGCTTGAAGCCGGTCGCGGCCATTTACTCGACGTTTCTGCAACGCGGCTTTGACCAGGTGATGCACGACATCTGCATACAGAATCTGGATGTCACGTTTGCGCTTGATCGCGGCGGAATGGCCGGACCCGATGGACCGACGCATCACGGGCTTCTTGATATAGCTTATCTGAGGCCGATGCCGAACATGATCCTGATGGCTCCGAAGGATGAAGGCGAACTGCGCGACATGCTCCTGACGGCCATAGAGCATCCGGGGCCAGCGGCTTTGCGCTATCCGCGCGGTAATGGGGTCGGCTGCGACATCAGCCGCGAGCCACAGCTTCTGGAAATCGGCAAGGGAGAAATCCTGCGTGATGGCGGCGAGGTGGCCATTGTCGCTTACGGCGCGATGGTGCATCCGTCGCTCATGGCGGCTGAGAATCTGGCGAAAGACGGAATCGAAACGACAGTCGTCAACGCGCGTTTCGTCAAGCCGCTTGACGCAGAACTACTGCTGGCGATGGCACGAACGAAGCGTCTGATCGTCACCATCGAAGAAGCCTATCTCGCGGGCGGCTTCGGCTCAGCCGTGATGGAACTCCTGGAAGAGAACGGGCTGCTCGATCAGGTTAGGGTCGTGCGGATGGGCATTCCTGATCGTCTCGTCACTCACGGCGACGCAAAATTGTTGCTTGCCAAGTACGGGCTCGATGCAGACGGAATTTACACGCGCGTCAAAGAGAGCGTAGAGGTTCTGGAAGATCGCCGCGCCAAAAGACAAACAGTGAGAAGCTGAAAGGCAGGAGTCAGAAGACAGGAGTCAGGAGACAGAATAAAAGCAGAAGCGGTTCGCCGCCTCTTCATTCTGACTTCCGTATTCTGTCTCCTGACTCCTGTTTTTATGCACTATATCGTTCATTTTTGGAGCAGCAAGCGGACGCAATCGGGCACATTTGCATCAAAGCTGGCGGGTTTGGGGTCGGTTTTCAACAATTAGCCTTTTGTTAAAGCGCATAGTCTTCGTGGCCTCGATTTTGCTGTTGAAACTAAAGGGAACCCCCGGCAACAGTTTATTCGCAACAAATTCGGACGGCGAGATTATCGAATCGAGTTCGCCTTAAAAATAAAGAATATGGCAGAGAGAAGAAAAATAATCATCCAGACCGGGGGCGCCCCGGACGAGCCGCTTTCGACGCCGCACTTCGACGCCGAGGCGACCATGACGGCGCGTCCCGTCGTGCCGCTCACGGATCAGGAAGCTCATCAAAGGCATTACGGCAATTATCCCGGACGCCCCATAGCAAAACCGTTTTGGAAGCGTCCGGCGCTGCTCACCCTGATCGTTCTGGTTGCCGTTGGGCTGGGCGTTGCAGCAGGGCTAATGATAGGCCTCTACAGAAATCGCAACGCGGCGGAAACTCCAGTTGCGACCACTCCGTCTTCTATAGTGGAAGATGCTAATGTCAGTCAAACTGTCGAACAGCAACCGCAGCCGTCACCCACAGAACAAACGCGCGCCGCTGTGCCAACGGACGAGCGGGAGGAGACGCCCGCTGAGGCGAAGGTTGAAGAACGCGAACGAACCGCCCGTAATGAGCGGAAAGATGATGACGATGAAGCGAGGCCGCCCGTCGAAGCGAAGCGGCCTGCTGCTGTGCGTGAGAAAAAGCCCGTCAAAATAGATGAGTACGTCATCGAGGATGGGCGCGAAGCGAGGCAGGCGGAGAAAGAGCAGAGACGCGAAGAGCGCAGAGCGGAACGCAGAGAGAGACGGCGTCGCGGGCGTGAGGATGAAGTAAACATCCCGCGTGGAATCGAACGCGGCAGAAGAGAAGTTAACCGCATCAGGGAAATCTTCGAGGGCAGCCAGCCATAAGACAAGGCAAAATTAAAAATGTAAACTGCAAAAGTGAGGACGAAGAGCAAATCTTCCATCCTCACTTTTGCATTTTTAATTTTGCATTTTGAATTCAGATGAAGCGTGAGCGCATTGATAAGTTGATGGTTGAGCGTGGGCTGGCGTCGTCGCGGACGAAGGCGCAGGCCTTGGTGATGGCGGGTGTCGTGCTCGTGAATGACCAGCGTGTGAGTAAGCCTTCGGAGATGTGCAGTACGGATGCAACGATTCGCGTCAAGGGGGCGGGTGATCCCGCTTCGCGCTATGTCGGGCGCGGTGGTCTGAAGATGGAAGCGGCGCTTAAGGCGTTTAAGCTGGACGTGACGGGGCTTGTTTGTCTGGACGTTGGCGCTTCGACCGGAGGCTTTACAGATTGCCTGTTGCAGCATGGCGCGCGGCGCGTCGTAGCAATTGATGTTGGCCATAATCAACTCGATTGGCGCTTGCGAAACGATGCCCGCGTCGAGGTGAGAGAGGGCGTCAACGCGCGCTATTTGAAGCCGGAAGATTTTGAGGAGAAATTTGAGTTGGCGGTGATGGATGTGTCTTTCATCTCGGCGACGAAAGTGATGCCTGCCGTCACAGGGCTGTTGACGCCGGACGCGCGTCTCGTTACGCTCATCAAGCCGCAGTTTGAAGTCGGGCGTGGTGAAGTCGGGCGCGGCGGCATCGTCAGCGATCCCTTGAAGCACGCGCGCGTAGTTGAAGAGGTAAACGAAGCGGCGCTTGCACTCGGCCTCAAGTTGCGCGGTCTAACGGAATCGCCCGTGCGCGGCGCGGATGGTAATCTTGAATTTCTCGCCCTCTACGAGAAAGGAAGCTCCAATGAGCAGTGATGATATACAGAACGCCATCGAGTTCCTGCTGCAAAGTCAGGCTAACTTTGAAGTTCAGTTAGAAAAAACGAATCAGCAATTGGTGCGAACCAACCAGCAGTTGGAACAAACTAACCAGCAGTTAGAACAAACCAATCAACAGTTGGAACAAACCAATCAACAGTTGGAACAAACCAACCAGCGAGTTTCGTTGCTGGCCGAGACGCAGACGGAATTTATTCAGACGATGCTGCGACACGTTGAAGATCAGCGTGAGATCAACGCTAATATGCGTCAAACTATGCGTGAGTTGTCGCAAGCGCAACAGGTAACTACACACGAGCTATCTGAGCTTGCGAAAACGCAGCAGACAACCAGGCATGAGCTATCTGAACTAGCAAGAACGCAGCAGCAAACACAGAGGGATATTTCCGATCTGACAAAGATCGTCGGCGGTTTGGTGAAGACCGTTTACGAAAATGGAAATTAAAGAACAGGCAGCGCTCGCCCGGCTTCAGCGCGTTAAGTCCGCTTATCAGAGTTTTATTAAATTGAATTATGAGCATGCGGCGGAGGATTGCCGCACGTGTCCGACGCGCGGCGTTTGCTGCACGGATGAGCATTTCGTCAATGTTCACATCACAAGGCTCGAAGCTGTGGCGATTCGCGAGACCATCTCGCGCACGCCGCGCCTCACGGAAGCGGGACGGCGCGCGGTCTACAAGCGAGCCAGGGAAGCGGTCGAGCGTTACAATTTGCGCGCTGCCGGTGACACGTTCAGGCAGACTTTTTCGTGCCCGCTATACGAGCCGTCGGTTGGCTGTCTCGTCCACGCACGCGCCAAGCCTGCTCCGTGTATTCAGCACGCCTGTTATGAGAACTGGGAAGATTTGCCGCCCACGAGCTTGCAGGCGCGCACAGAACATCGCGTCGAACAATTGAATACGGAGATTTACGGCGCGGCCTGGGCGTGGCTGCCGCTACCGCTCTGGCTCACGCTGATTGACGCGGAAGCGGACGGCGCAGAGCTTGAGCAACTCGCGCGTGAATGGAGCGCGCGTCACAACAGCAAGAGTGAAAGCAATTCAAAGCATCAGGCGCAACGCGTGATGCGCGGGCGCTCTCGCAAACGCGCGAGCCTGCCCGTCATTCACCTCAGATAAAATAGTCCGTCAATCCGATGAGTTCACAACAGCTACGCCCGACCGTTCCAGAAGATGTGCCCGGCATCCTGGCCCTGATTGGTGAAGTTTATACAGAGTACGGGTGCGTGCTGAATGCTGAACAGGAAGAGCGGCACCTGCTCGAACCCGGCCCTTACTTTCGCGCACACGGCGGCGAGTTCTGGGTAGTTGAAGAGAGCGGCGTGGTTCGTGCGACTGTTGCGGTGACATTGGATGAGGATGCAGGCGAATTGAAGACGCTCTACGTTCATTCATCGCTGAGGCGACAGGGCTGGGGGCGCAAATTGACGACGCTGGCGATAGATTACGCGCGGGCTAATGGTAAGCGGAAGATGATTCTTTGGAGCGACACTCGCTTTCTGGACGCACACCGCCTTTATCGAAGCCTCGGTTTTCGTGAAACGGGTCTGCGCGAGCTGCGCGACTCGAATAATTCGGTTGAGTACGGGTTTGAGCTGTCGCCGATTTAGAAAATTTCACCACAAAGACACGAAGGGCACAAAGAAAAAATGCGATTAAAAAAAGGTGTTAGAAGCTGAGTTTTCCTTTCCGTCTTCGTGCCTTTGTGGTTTTGTTGAGCGTTTTGAGCGGACAGAATTTTCCACAGACTTTTCCACAACCAGCAATCTCAAACCTTAAAGTATTTTCTGCTTGACTTGATTGAGAGGCGAGCGTATAACCCACATCCTCGTCGCGGCGCTCACGGGCGTTGTGACCAGCGAGGGGATAGGCAAACGGTACGGTGACGCATCGTTTGAGAGTAGCAACAGGCGGCTGTTGCAGCTATCACACCCCGCGCTGAAGCCGAAAGGCTTGGGCTTCGAAGAGGGTCGCAAGGCTCGCTTCGAGCGACGCGGATAAAAACGCAGTCGCGCTTTGAGGAAATGATCAACCTTGAAGTAGCCGAAAGTCGCTCGCAGTCTTCGGACTTCGAGCCTCGTTGCCGGGCACGTAAGCCGGCGGTGGAGGAAAAGCCACCACAACAAAAACCAAACGGCACCGCTGGTCCGCAAGGGCGGGCGAGATTTGTGAAAATGAATCGTGTGCCGACCGGAGTTTCCGGCTGACCGCCAGCCACTCTTCGGAATATAAATCGGCAACAATTAGCGTGTACATGCGTTGTTGCCAAATAATCCCCTTCGAAATCGCTTCGGTGGTTTTTAGAGGATTAAAGGTTGCGCCGCTTTCACTAGTTGGAAGCGGCGCAATTTTTTTTGAGCGACTAATCAAGCCCTGCGCGTGCGGCCTGCGCTCGCTTCTCAGACAAGCGTTGATATGCCTGCATCTCACTGGGGCGCGCGCCGTCCCACCCGATTTTCTCCCAATCCGGGTCATCCGGCTCAAGTCCCATCGCGCGAATCGCCTCAGGCTGGCAGACGAAGAACTGATGTTTATACGGTAGAAGAAACCCGCCATCACTGAGAAGCGACTTCCGCGCCTCCTCATAGCTTGAGAACCACCGATTCAGAAACACATCCAGCGTGGGCGGATACCATAACGTTTCGGCATCTTGTTGACCCATAGACTTGATCCCTCCTATGTGAAACGGCTTTAAAAGAATATGATCGCTCTTCTCTAAATTATGCCTCGCGCATAATAGTTGTACGTTCTTCGCCGTTAAAGAGGTGCCACCTTTTGAATACGGCAAGACATGATCAAAATGCAGCTCATCCTTTGCATTGCAGACAGCACACTTCCCACCATCCCGCTTCCAAACTTCAAGTTTCACAGCAGTAGGAATCATTCGCCTCCTGATCGGGTTTATTAGAGCAGGTAAGGAAAAATCTTCCTCGCCTTCGACAGCAATCAAACTGAACTTGAAAACCATACGTTCGCCAGATCGTCCTCTCCAAGCATCTATTAAATGAAAGATGCCATTGTATGACCAGATGCCTTGATGAAGTTTTTCATAGACCCGAACTCTTTCAGGTTTCCTTAAATTATTCTTGAAATCTTGAGCAGCCCTATAAAACTTCCCGTTTTCGGTCAACTTTCCTGAAGGATATTTATCTGTTTGGTCAACCGCCTTCGGATTAAGTCCCCCTTGATTTCGTGGAATATCATGACCTTCGTAAATGAGAGTAAATCCACCGTCTAATACTTGATCGTGATAGGGAGCATTGGGGCGTAGGGACATGAGGATCACAGAGTGAGTGCCGCCAACGCTATAATTCATCCCTCGTTGAAGGCTCGAACCTTCACGCTGGCACATTTCAAGGTAGGAGATAATTTCATTTGCCATATTAATAACCTATAATGCAATGCTGCCCAGCTAAGTATTTTACCGCAGACTCATAAGACAGATATGCGATAAGAACTTTTTATTGTAACTCAAAGTTGC
Organism: uncultured Acidobacteriota bacterium; assembly: GCA_963791265.1. GTDB lineage: Bacteria > Acidobacteriota > Blastocatellia > Pyrinomonadales > Pyrinomonadaceae > QHXM01. The sequence continues at coordinate 1,432,973 of CAWBSB010000013.1, read as the reverse complement.
CTACTTTTGAGCCTTAACGATGAACCCGAACTGCGAAGATGCTGATTCTTAATCTCGTTGACACTCAAAAGCGCGGGCAGGTATCATCCGAGCCGTCTCTTAAAGAAATCACCAGAACTAAGGGTTTCCCACATACAAGGTTGATTGATGGTTCAATCCTCTATCAGTCGCGTCGGCGTGGTCGTCAAACCGAATCAACCGGAGGCGCTGAAGACCACCTGTCATCTCGTCGAATGGCTTGATGCGCGCGGGATCAAACTCGTCGGAACGCCTGAGCTTGATAGCGAACGGATTGAGCGTGAGACCCGTTGCGCCATCGAAATCGTAGAGCAGGAAAAGCTGGCGACGAGCGTTGACATGATCGTCGTGCTGGGCGGCGACGGGACGATGATCGCCACCTCGCGCATGATGGGTGATTGCGATGTGCCCGTGCTGGGTATCAACTACGGGACGCTCGGTTATCTGGCCGAGTTTCGCGTTGAAGAGATGTATGAGGCGCTCGAATCAATCCTCGCCGGAGACTATCGGGTAGACACGCGCGTCCGTCTAGCGGTCGATCTCTTTCGCGGCGAAGAATTATTGATGCACAGCCGCGCGCTCAACGATGTGGTGATTAACAAATCTGCGCTGGCGCGCATCATCGAGATCGAAGCGCGGATGGACGGGCATCTCATCAGCGGATTTCGCGCCGACGGCCTGATTATCTCCACGCCGACAGGCTCGACCGCTTACAATCTTTCGGCGGGCGGCCCCGTCGTCTATCCTTCGATGAACGCGCTCATCATTACGCCGATCTGTCCCTTCACCCTCTCGGATCGCCCGATTGTCGTCCCCGATGATGCCTTGATTGAATTGCGCTTGAGAACTCCGAAAGAGGAAGTAGTCTTAACGCTGGACGGGCAGGTCGGCATGCCTATTCACCCGGAAGACCGCGTGCTGATTAGAAAAAGCCGAACGACCTTCAAGATCGTGCAGCCCAACAACCGAAATTATTTTGAGGTGCTGCGCGAAAAATTACGGTGGGGGAAGTAAAACAGTGATGAGTGATAGGTGATGGGTGATAGGAAAGAGCATTTCTCTTACTTATCACTTATCACCTATCACCTATCACTCGGAGAAGAAATGGCTGACGAACATGATGAGAAGCGCGGGCAGAAGCCGGAGATAGAACGGGACGCTTTTGAGCGAGAGGTCACGACAGACCTTGACGAGGAGACGCCGGATAGCCCGAAGGGGATGGCGCTGCATACGCGCATTCTGATCGGGCTGGCTGTGGGCGTCATCTCGGGGCTGGTGGTCAGCTATCTATTTCATATCCCTGACCCCTCTCGACCGGGCGAACTGATTACGCACCCGAAGGTTGAATGGATCGTCTATAACATCACCGAGCCGGTGGGGCAGTTGTTTCTACGCCTGCTGCTGATGATCGTCGTGCCGCTCATCTTCTCTTCGCTGGTTGTCGGCGTCGCAGGGATAGGCGACATACGCAAACTCGGTCGCATCGGTCTCAAGTCATTTGCCTATTGCCTGGTTATCTCTGCCATCTCCGTCGTCATCGGTCTGACGCTCGCCAATACCATCCGTCCCGGCGAGCGCATTGACCCGGACACTAAAGCCAAGTTGGAACAGCGCTTCGGCGGCGATGCCCAGAAGCGGGTGGAAGACCAGAAGAAGCAGAGCGAAACGAATAAAGACTCCGCGTTGTCGCAGGTCGTCAAAACCATTGTGCCGTCGAATCCTGTGACCGCAGTAGCAAGTGAAACGCCGAACATGCTTCACCTGATGTTCTTCGCGTTGATTATCGGCATCGCCGTCACGCTCATTCCGTTTAAGACGACCGCGCCTTTCTTGAGAGGCTTGCAGGCGCTTTATGAAATCACGGCGAAGATCATCGAGATTATTATGAAGTTTGCGCCCTACGCGGTCGCGTGTCTGCTCTTCAACAACACCGCGCGCTTCGGGCTTGATCTCTTGCAGGCTTTGGGCTGGTTCATGGTGACTGTGCTCGCAGGCTTAGCTATACATATGTTCGGCGTCTATTCGCTCTCGGTCTACTTCCTGTCGCGCATCAACCCGCTCGAATTCTTCCGCCGCATCAAGACCGTCATCCTGACAGCGTTTTCGACCTCTTCATCTAACGCGACGTTGCCGACTGCGCTACGCATCTCGGAAGAAAACTTAGGCGTGCCGCAGGAGATTAACAGCTTTGTCTTGACGGTCGGCGCGACGGCCAACCAGAACGGGACGGCGCTCTATGAAGGCGTGACCGTGCTGTTCCTGGCGCAGCTTGCCGGAGTTGACCTCTCGCTGGGCCAGCAGTTGATGGTTGTCTACCTGGCCATCCTCGGCGGCATCGGGACGGCGGGCGTGCCGTCGGGTTCGATTCCTTTCATCATCGGCGTGCTGGCGACCATCAACGTCAATCCGGCGCTCATCGCCATCATCCTCGGCGTAGATAGAATTCTGGACATGTGCCGCACGACGCTGAACGTCGCGGGCGACATCACGGCGGCTACCTATGTCGCGCGCAGCGAAGGCTACACGCTCCTGACGCATCACACGCCCGCGATTGTTCATGCGAGCGAGGCACGCCCGGCTATGGAGCGCGGGGCGGAGTGAAATCATGCCCGTCGAATGCCCGGAGTGTATGAGAATGAGTCTTTGACGGAACTGTTTTGTTCAATACGGCTGAAGCCTAAAAGCGCGTAGCAGGGAAATATGCTGCGCGTTTTTAGTTTTAGCCGATGTTCGGCTGAGCGGAACAGCAGGTGCATGAAATCATGCTTCAGCGCATTCAAGCGGTTGGAAAACCTCGCGATTAATTTTTTGAGCACGCGCGCCGCCGTCCGGCCATGTTTGCTGCGAGGCGAGCGCCTTTGATTTGTGAGGTAAACGCGAAATGATCTTCCCGATAGGCGATGATAACTCCGACCGCACAACCGCGCCGTTTATCAACTACCTGCTCATCGCGATTAACATTCTTGTCTTCGTTTTTCTGCAAGGTGCGACGGGTGAAAACAATTTCACAGCTTCTTTTGCGACTGTCCCCGAAGAGATTAGAACCGGGCAGGATGTCAAAGGGGCTGTGCCGATCAAGGTAGGAACGCAGGAAGCCGTCATCAGGCTCGGAGAGACGCCCAGCCCCGTTTACATCACGCTGCTGACATCAATGTTCATGCACGGCGGCTGGATGCACCTTTTGGGCAACATGCTCTTTTTGTGGATATTTGGTGACAACCTCGAAAACCGCATGGGACGTTTTAGGTATTTAATCTTCTATCTTGTCACCGGGTTGGTCGCATCGCTCGCGCACGTCATTTCGACGTTCACGTTCGGCGACAACCCTTACATCCCAAGCCTCGGCGCTTCGGGGGCAATCTCAGGTGTGCTGGGCGGCTACCTGGTGCTCTTCCCGAAACGGCAGGTGAAGGTGATTCTAATGCGAATGCTGACGACCGTACCCGCGATTGTCGCCATCGGTATGTGGTTCGTGTTGCAGTTGGTGCAAGCGTTCGGCGTCATCGCGGCAGGCCCACAATCCGGCGGAGGTGTCGCCTTCATGGCGCACGTCGGCGGCTTCGTCGCTGGCCTGATTCTCGTCAAGCTGTTCGCCGCCGGACGCAATCCGGCAGCGACGGCGTGACCGTATTAAACTCATAAGCCCCCCGGTTCAACATACAAGGCAAGGAGAAACAAGGAATATGGCTACGGATAACGACAATGTCATCTCGACACTCAACAATTTAATCGAAACCTGTAAGGACGGCGAGAACGGATTCCGCACCGCTGCCGACGACGTCAAAAACTCTGAGTTGAAGACGCTCTTTAATACCTACTCGCAGCAGCGCGCGCAGTTTGCCGCCGAGCTGCAAGCGGAAGTTCGCACTCTTGGGGGCGACCCGGAAAACACTGGCAGCGTCGCCGCAACTCTGCATCGCGGGTGGATCAACGTCAAATCAACCGTCACGGGTGAAGACGAAGGCGCAATCATCTCTGAGTGCGAGCGCGGCGAAGATTCAGCCGTCAAGAACTACAAAGAAGCCTTGAATGAAAACCTGCCCGCGAACGTTCAATCAATCGTTGAGCGACAGTTCACGCAGGTCAAGGAAGCACACGACCGCATCCGCGCGTTGGAGAAGGCGACCAGCGCAGGTGCATAAATTCATTTCACGTAAAGAGGCGGCTTCCAAAGAGCCGCCTCTTTTGTTACTCAACGACACACTCAAGAACGAGCAAAGGGAGTACGCGATGATTAAAAACAAAATGGCGACCATCCTCTTAACGGCTGGCGTCTTAATTTTCCTCAACAATTCAGCCTCGGCACAAAACTCAAATTCCAGCACGACGAGCGATCCAAGCCAGACCATGAGCCAGAGCATGATGCTCAGCTCGATGGATAAGAAGTTCATGATGGAAGCTGCGATGGGCGGCAAAGCTGAGGTCGCGATGGCGAAACTCGCTCTGGAGAAGTCTTCGAGCGATTCGGTCAAGCAGTACGCGCAGAAAATGATTGACGATCACACGAAGGCTGGCGAGGAACTGATGCAGGTGGCCTCGATGAAAGGCATCACTCTGCCGATGGAGCCTGACGCCAAGCACATGGCGCTGCTCGCCAAGATGCAGGGGCTTTCCGGCGCAGAGTTCGACAGCATGTACGTCAAAATGGCGGGCGTGAAGGATCACGAGAAGATGGAGAAGCTTTTTATGTCCGAGAGCGCTAAGGGTAAAGACGCGGACGCGAAAGGCTTTGCAGCTAAAACGCTGCCCACCGTTCAGGGGCATCTGCGGATGGCGCGTGAGATGACGACGAGCATGATGTCCGGCAAGAAGGGGATGTCCATGTCACACTAGACCCCGGAGGCAAACATTTGTCGGGTATCTTTGAAAGAGTCCTGAGAAGACCTTTCAAAGTTGAGCAAAAGGCGGCCTCATTATCAGGAAGCGCCCCCCTTTGGGGAAGGCGGGCGGAAATTAGGGGAAAGGCACAGGAATTATTGGGGGAAGCATCTCCCCATTGAGGAGGCCGCCATCCCCATTGAGGAAGACGCCATCCCCTTTTGGGGGAACGCTCTCCTAAATTAGGGGAACGTTCCCCCAAAAGGGGAAGCCTCCCCGAAACTTAGGGAGCGTCTCCCTAAATTAAGGAAGCCTTCTCCCCAATTGAGGAAGGCTTCCCATTATCAGGCCGCCTTTTTATCGCTTCTCACCATATTTGCCTTTTTACTTTTACCTTTTGCCTTTCCCCGCGCCGCTCCTGTAATATCAGCCGTCAATCAAGCCAGGAGTAAGACCCATGTCAACGACTGAAACCATTCTTCCTCCCATCAATCAACAGGGACTCGATATTCGCTCGACACCACGAGAGGAGATGAGCCTTTACCCGCTCGACACTTTCCCCTATGAGTTCGTCGGGCGCGAGATTCGTATCAACTTCGAGATACCCGAATTCACGGCCATCTGCCCGTTCTCGGATTTCCCGGACTTCGCCATCATCCGTCTTGAGTACGTACCGAACGAGCGCTGCATCGAACTCAAGAGCCTGAAGCTCTATATCAATTCGTTTCGGGAAGTGAAGATTTTCCACGAGCACGTTATCAACATCATCCTCGAAGACTTCATCAGCGCGTGCGATCCCCTCCGCGTCGAGATTGAAGGCGACTTCCACATTCGCGGCAACATCAAGACCGTTGTCCGCGCGAAGTATGACAAAAAGCAGGAGTCAGAAGTCAGAAGACAGGAGACAGAATAAAAACTGGTTTCCGCCTTATCATTCTGACTTCTGACTCCTGAATTCTGTTCTATGGATACAAATATTACCCTCTACAGCGTCGGCGCGATTATCGGGATTCTGGTGCTGTTCATTATCCTGAAGCGCGTTGTCGGATTGGTCTTTCGCCTCATCCTGGCCGGGGTGCTGATTGTGGCGGTCATCATCGGCGCGTGGTGGTGGTCGAAGTCTGATGGCTCGACTAGCAACGATAATGCTCGTCCGCGTCGAACGCAGCGTGCGCCGTAGAAGCAACGAACCGCGAATCTCGAAGACATGGGGGAAACAGACACCGACGCTGCCGACCAGTTTAACGCTGCGATCAGCCAGCGAAAACTCGATGAAGGCACGCCGGGTCTCTGGCGTCGCTACCGGCGTCTTCCGAAGAACGTCTTCGCCATCAGCCTCGTTAGTCTCTTGAACGATGCGTCGAGCGAGATTATTTATCCGCTCCTATCGTTCTTCCTCACGATTACGCTGGGTGCGCCGCCCGCCGCCATCGGCATTATCGAAGGCACAGCCGAATCCGTCTCAAGCCTGCTCAAACTCTGCGCGGGCTACTTTTCGGACAAGCGCGGGCGGCGAAAAGGTTTGGTGGTTTTCGGCTACGCGCTGGCGAGTGTTGCGCGCCCGCTGCTCGCCTTTGCTGCGAGTTGGTCTCAAGTGCTCGCCATCCGCGTGACGGATCGCGTCGGCAAGGGAGTTCGCTCTGCTCCGCGCGACGCGATGATCGCCGACGCAGCGACGGCGGAAGAAAGGGGACTGGCCTTCGGTTTTCATCGTGCGATGGATCACGGCGGCGCGGTGCTGGGGCCGCTGCTTGGTCTCGTCATTCTCCTGTGGATTGCTGCGGACATCAACAGGCCGGAGGTCGGCGATTATCAAAAGCTCTTCCTGCTGGCTTCGATTCCGGCGTTCGCCTCCGTGCTGGTTGCTATCTTTTTTGTGCGCGAGATGCCGCAGGAAAAGCGCGCACCGGCTGATGAGTTGCAGCCGCCACGGTTCTCCCTGCGCGGCTTTGACGGAAACTTCAAACGGTTTCTAGCAATCATCGCGCTCTTTACGCTCTCGAATTTCTCGGACATGTTTTTGTTAATCCGCGCGCAGAACGCGGGCAGCGGAATCATTAATATTTTATTGATGTGGGCGGCGCTGCACGGCGTCAAGGTTTTAAGCTCGCTCATTGGCGGAGACCTTTCAGACAGGTTCGGGCGCAAGCGCCTGATTGCGGCGGGGTGGCTCTTGCGCGTCGGCGTCTATGCGGGCTTTGCGTTCGTTGATTCGGTTGGGATGACGTGGGCGTTGTTTCTCATCTACGGCATCTATTTCGGATTGGCCGAAGGAGCGGAAAAGGCTCTGGTCGCAGACCTCGTTCGTCCCGAACAGCGCGGCACAGCTTACGGGTTGTATAATCTGGCGTTCGGCATTACGGTGCTACCGGCCTCGCTCCTGATGGGCGCTCTGTGGAACTGGAAGGGGCCGCGCCCCGCTTTCATCGTCAGCGCCAGCATCGGCGCGACCGCCGCGCTGCTTCTGATTTCGTTTGTCAGCGCGCGGCCAACAAGCAGCCAGCAACTTCAGGCCGGTCAATGATAGCTCAATGGCGTAGTAGTGATTTACAGTTAAGAGTCTCTAACAAAACCGAGAAGAAATAGACAGGATTAACAAGATGGACAGGATAGAGAAAAGAAACAACAGTCTACCTTTTCCTGCCTTGCCTTCTTAATCTTGCTAATCCTGTTAATCCTGTCTAATTTCTTACCTGGCGCTCTTTCACCGGGGGAGTAATAAAGTTGAATCTAGAAATTGAAAGATGGAATGAGAGTGAGCCGCCTGATGGTCAAACCCTGCGCAAGCGCATGAAAGCGGAAGGCTACAGTGTGTTTGAATCGAGAGACGCGGCGGGCACGACCTACGGCCCGCACACGCACGCGGAAGATCAATCGCACTGGATTGTCAGCGGCACGCTGATTCTGCGCGTCGGTTGGGAAGAGTACACCTTGCGCGCGGGCGACCGCGACTATCTTCCGGCCAACACAGAGCATTCCGCGATTGTTCCCAGAGACGAACCCGTCGTTTACCTGATCGGCATAAAATACTGATGATTGCTACAGACTATCAACTGATTACCACCGCCGGAGAACTGCACGCAGCCGTCGAAGACCTGAGGCAGCACGCCGTCATAGGCTTCGATACTGAAACAACCTCGCTTGATCCCTATCAAGGTCGCCTGCGACTCGTCCAACTGGCCGCGCCCGACGGCGTTCGCATCATTGACCTTGACCGTTTCGCTGATGGCGACGTGAAAAAGAGTGAAGCTCTTGCGCCGCTCAGGGAGCTATTAGCCGCCGCGCGTCCCGTCAAGATCGCGCACAACGCCAAGTTCGATGCGAAGTGGATCAAGCACACCCTTGATGTTGAGATTGGCGGATTATTCGACACTCTGCTTGCCAGCCAGATTATTTCGGCGGGCGACACAGATGAACGACACAGCCTCGAAGCCGTCGCTTCGCGTTATCTGAATGAGACTGTTGATAAGGCCGAACAGTTGAGCGATTGGAACGGCGAGCTTTCCGATGCTCAGCTTGAGTATGCGGCGCGCGACGCATCTGTCCTGCCTGCGCTTCGTGAGAAACAGATTACGAAGCTCAAGGCGGACGCGCTTCTCAAATGCGCGCAACTCGAATTTGAATGCGTGCTGCCCGTCGCGGCGCTTGAGCTGGCGGGAATCTATCTGGACAAGGAGCGATGGCGCGAGCAGTTGGCCGTCGTCGAGAAAAAACGCGCTGAGCTGGCAGAAACGTTGCAGGACATGCTGGCGGAAGAATCCATGCAAGGCTCACTCTTCGGCGGGCCGACACGTGTTGACCTGAATATTGATTCGCATGTGCAATTGACCAAAGCCTTGAAGCGGCGCGGTATCGAAGTGCCTGACGGGACGCGTAACTGGAAACTCCAACCGCTTGCGGAAAAACACATCGAGATTAAAACGCTGCTCGAATACCGCACCGTGCAGAAGGCGCTCACCAGTTACGGCGAAAATATCCTGAACGAAATCAGCCCCGTGACGGGTCGCATCCACGCGGACTTTCGCCAGATCGGTGCGCCGACCGGGAGATTTAGCTGCAACAATCCAAACATCCAACAGGTGCCGCACTCATATGAATACCGCCGCTGCTTCCGCGCGCCCGAAGGAAGAAAGCTTGTGATAGCCGATTATTCCCAGATAGAACTGCGGATTCTCGCAGACTTCACAGATGATCAAGGGTTCGTGGACGCTTTCAATTCCGGCGCCGACCTGCACAAAGTCACCGCCGCGCAGGTCTTCAACACTCCGCTTGAGAGCGTCACGAAGGTGCAGCGCGACTTCGCCAAGCGACTTAACTTCGGCGTGGTCTACGGCATCGGCGCGCAGCGCTTCTCGATGATGACCGGACTCACGCTGACAGACGCCGAAGACATCCTGCGTCGCTACTTCGCCACCTATCGCCAACTGGACGCCTGGCTGCGCGACGCCGCTCAACGCGCCGTCCGTGAACGCACAGCCCGCACCGCCTCAGGCCGCCTCGCCCGCTTTCGCTTCGATTCGGAAGACCGCCAAGCCGTCTCGCTCGCCCAACGCAACGGAAAAAATACGCCGATCCAGGGTTCAAGTGCTGACATTCTCAAGCGTGCCCTGCGGCTTCTTCACGACGAATTGCGAGACACGTCAGCCTGCATCGTCAACATCGTGCATGACGAGATTGTGGTTGAGGCTGATGTGAATGAAACGGATGCTATCGCTAAAAAGGTCGAAGACGCGATGTGCAAGGCTGGCGAGGAGTACGTCAAGAAGGTTCCGGTGAAGGTGGAAACCGAAGTGTCGGACGAGTGGGTCAAGTAAAAACAGAATCCAGAATTCAGGAGTCAGGAGTCAGAATGAAGAGGCGGCAACCCGCTTTAGTTCTTATTCTGTCTCCTGACTCCTGTTTTCTGACTCCTGCTTGTCAAACGCTGGCAGCGGCGCGGCTGTCTTGCGCCAGATGAAATAGACGGGGATGCCTGTCAGCACGAGCAGGTAGCCGATGCCGGAGGTCTTAGGCGTGAGATATGCTAAATCCAGAACCAGCAACAGCGCCAGCGTGATGTAGATGATGGGAACTATCGGATAGCCGAAGGTGCGATAGGGGCGCTCGGCCCTGGGAGCTTTGCGGCGCATGACGATCACCGCTCCAACCATCAGCGCGTAGAAGACCAGATCAGCCGAGATGATGTAGTCGAGCAGTTGGCTGTAGACGTTGCCGTACTTAAATTCATTCGGGTTAGCGCCGGGCGTGACCGTGCGCGGCAGCGTGAGCAAACTGGCCCAGATGCCCTGCGCGACGAGCGCGACCACAGGCACATGGCGCGCATTGACTGTTCCGACGCGCGCAAAGAACAGGCGGTCACGCGCCATCGCGTAGTAGATACGCGCCCCCGCCAGAATCAATCCGTTGTTACAACCGAAAGTCGAAATCATGATGGCCACAGCCATAATGAGCATCCCCGGTTGTCCCAGGATGGCCTGCATCGTATCCGTCGCGACCCTGTGTTGCGGGTTCTGAATCCTTGAGAGCGGCAAGGTGACGACATAAGCGACGTTGGCGAGCAGATAAAGCAGGACGACTGCGCCGCAGCCGATGAGCAGGGCGCGTGGCAGATTGCGTCCGGGATCACGAATTTCACTTCCAGTGAACGTCACATTATTCCATGCCGACTGAGCAAACAGCGGCCCGACCATCGCCAGCCCCACCAGCATCAGGAGCGCCAGCGGCCCAGTTGAATCCAAAGCCTGCGGTGTCGCCTGCGGACTCCACCCGTTAGCTACAGGATTCCACCAGGAAGAGGTATAGGCCGCGCTTCCTTTGTTCCAGCCGAGCGCAAAGCCTAAAAGAATGAGACCGAAGAGAGCCGCCGTCTTGGTGAACGTGAAAGTGTTCTGGATGAGCTTGCCCGTCTTCAGCCCGCGCGTGTTGGTGAAAGTGAGCAGCAGGATGAGCAGGATAGCTACGAGTTGTTGTGTTGAAAGGCTCAGCGCGTAGCTTCCCAGATGGACGGGCGCGATGAGGTAATTGTTGGCAGAGACTCCGGGCGCAATAACTCCCAAAAAATCTGCGAAGGCGACAGCGACGGCTGCAATCGTCCCGGTCTGGATAACGAAGAAGAGCGACCAGCCGAAGAGAAAGCCTGTGGCCGGGCCGTAGGCTTCGCGGAGGAAAACGTATTGTCCGCCTGCGCGCGGCATCATCGCCGCCAGTTCCGCGCAGCAGAGAGCGCCCGTAATCGTCAACACGCCCGCGAGCGCCCACACCATGAGCAACCATCCCGGCGAGCCGACGAGCGCGGAGGATTTAGCGGAAACGATGAAGATGCCCGAGCCGATCATCGAGCCGATGACGATCATCGTCGCGTCGAGCAGGCTCAAGCCACGGACAAGCTTTCCGTCACCGTCGCTTTTTTGATTGCTCATGGGTAGTCTCCGTCTCGATTGATGAAATCAAGGCTAATGCCCCATGCTCGTTTTGTGAGATTACTTTCCGGGCTTGATCTTCTCGGGGTTACGGCGCGCGATCTCGTCCGCCTGGCGTTCGAGTTTTTCGGCCTCGTTGATTAATTTGTCGAACCGCCCGCTTGCCTGTTGAATCTCGTTCTTGGCTTTTTCCGTTGTGGCTTTATCTGTGCTTCCGGTGGCGTCGCGTAAAGTGATGATGCCGCGACGCAGTTCCTTAAATGCTTCGATGGCTTTGTTGACCGACTGTGCGCGCAGTGAGAGATATTCTTTAATGGTCGCATCAACGTCCAGTTTGGAGGCTTTGTCAAACTTGTCTGCGGCGCTCTGTCCCTTTTCCAGCCCCTGGTCAATGGCCTTGACGGAATCGTCCATAATCCTTTTGGCTGTGGCGTAATCGTTTGCGTTGAGCGCGCGGGTGACTTCCGTTTCCCTGTTCTTATTCGCCTGAACGATTCTTTCTATCTCGCGGATGTCTTCACCCGCGCTCTGGTTGAGCCCGTTGGCCTCGTCAATATCGCCGCCGCCGCCGAGTTTTCTGAGCGCCTGACAGGATACGACCATTAATGAAACGAGCAGCACGAGTGCTGTCAAGACTGCGCGGCTTCGTCCTCTCGAATCCAGCATGAGGTATTCAAGCTTCCTTTCCACAATCTGCAAAAGCAGAATACAGAAGTCAGGAGTCAGTGAAAAGCTGAATACAGAATCCAGAAGTCAGAATCCAGAATGATAAGGCGGAAACCAATTCAACAGATTTTCTTTTCTTCTGACTTCTGACTTCGGTCTTCTGAATTCTGCTCTGCGTCGTTGACAGTCTGCGCGGCGCTCAAATAGTCTTAATCGGTTCGGGCTGAAGTAGCTTTCATCCCACCTGATAGTAATTGAAACAATCATCGAGCAGACAAGTAAGCAAACATGGTCAAAAACGACATCACAAAATTAATAACGGAAAGAGGTGCGCGCATCGGCGTCATCGGTCTGGGCTACGTCGGCCTGCCGCTCCTCGTAGAATTTGCGCGCAAGGGCTTTGACTCGACGGGCTTTGAAGTCGACGAATGGAAAGCGGCAGAGATTAACGCGGGGCGCTCATACATCGGGGATGTGCCTGAGTCGGCGGTTAAGGAATTGGCCGAAGCCGGAAGTTTACGTGCAACCGTTCAGTTTGAGCATCTGAAGGATTGCGACGCGATTATTATTTGCGTGCCGACGCCGCTCAGGAAGACCAAAGAGCCGGACGTGTCTTATATCCTCGCGGCAGCCGAAGAGATTAAGAAAAACTTGCGGCGCGGCCAATTGATAGTCCTTGAGTCAACCACCTATCCGGGAACGACCGACGAAGTTCTGCTGCCGATGTTTGAAGAAACGGGGCTGAAGCTCGACGAAGATTTCCTGCTCGCCTTCTCGCCCGAACGCGTTGACCCCGGCAACCCCGACTTTCAGACGCACAACATCCCGAAAGTGGTCGGCGGCTGCACGGACGACTCGACGGAAGTGGCCGCGCATCTCTACTCGCAGATCGTCAATAATGTTCACTCCGTCAGTTCCGCCCGCGTGGCCGAAGCCGCCAAGCTCCTCGAAAATACTTTTCGCGCCGTCAACATCGGCATGGCGAACGAAATGGCGCGGCTCTGCTACACGCTCGGCATAGACACCTGGGAAGTCATTAGTGCGGCAGCCACGAAACCTTTCGGCTTCATGCCGTTTTATCCAGGCCCCGGAATTGGTGGTCACTGCATCCCTTTGGACCCACATTACCTTTTGTGGAAGGCGCGGCAGCATGGCTTTGATTCGCGCTTCATCGGGCTGGCGGAAGAAGTCAACTCGCGTATGCCTGAGCATGTCGTGCAGCTTGTCTCAGATGGGTTGAACGATGCGGAGAAGCCTTTGAAGGGGTCGCGCGTGCTGCTGCTCGGTGTCGCCTATAAGAAAGACATCAACGATGTGCGCGAGAGTCCCGCGCTTTCCATCATTGATCGCCTGCGCGCCAAAGGCGCTCGCGTGAGCTACCACGATCCGTTTGTCTCCGAGGTGCGCTTTGACGACGCGCATACGCAAAGCGCAGGCGAGCCGCTTGAATCAATTGCGCTCACGGATGAAGAGTTGCGCGCCTCCGATTGCATCGTGATTGTCACAGACCACAGCGAGATCAATTACCGGAGAGTTGTCGAACTCGCCCCGCTCATCGTAGACACACGCAACGCGCTCGGCGGAGAACTACGGCGCGAGAGCCGGGCTAGAATCATCCGGTTATAGCTGATGAAAGGAGTGCTTAGAGATATTGCAGATAGACGGCCATGAAATTGCCAAATTTTGAACATGCCGTCGTTGAGATTGCGAAGCTACGCGACTACAGCCTGAATCTTCTGCATGAGGTCGGCCAGCACAAGGCGCGGGTTTTCAGGCAGCTTTAGGCTTGACCTTAGCTGACGCGGATTGGCTACGCGAGAAATTGTTGCAAGCGGCACATACTGAAGAAGCCGTGACGGGAGCGAACTCAGTCTTTGGAGAAAAATATATAATTGATGTCTTGATTGTCAGCGGAGAACGTAGTGCTACGGTGCGAACAACTTGGATTATCGAGTACGGGACAGACTATCCACGCCTAACGAGTTGTTATGTGTTATGAGAGGTAAGTAGCGATGCAAGAGATCAAAGAAAACGATGTGGTTGCGTTGTTGGTTGATTTGCCGGAACAAGGGCTGCGTCGTGGTGATGTAGGGACGGTAGTTAATGTCTTTACTAAAACTGAGCATCATCCCGGCGGCTACATGATCGAGTTTGTGACGGAATCGGGCAGCGTCAACGCACATGCAGATATTACCGATGCCTCACAACTCGTGCGGCTTAATTTTAGACGTGAAGCGGCGTAGGCCGAGGACAGTAAAATAACACGGACAAATTCAGTAGTGCTCAAAGTTCTCAACGTGGTCGGTGCGCGCCCCAATTTTATGAAGGTCGCGCCCATTGTCGAAGCGATGAAGCGGCGTGAAGCGGAGTTTGCGCCGCTCGTTGTTCATACGGGACAGCATTACGACGCGCAGATGTCGGATGCCTTCTTTCGTGATCTGGGTCTGCCCGAACCGGACGTTTACCTCAATGTCGGCTCAGGCTCCCACGCCGTTCAGACCGCTGCCGTGATGCAACGGTTCGAGCCTGTCGTCATCGAAGAGAAGCCCGACTGGGTGCTGGTTGTCGGAGACGTGAACTCCACGATTGCCTGCGCGCTCGTCTGCGCGAAGTTGAATGTCAAAGTGGCGCACGTCGAGGCCGGACTTCGCAGCCGCGACCGCTCGATGCCGGAAGAGATCAATCGCCTCCTGACAGACCAGATCGCAGACCTCCTGCTCACACCTTCAATTGACGCGGACGAAAACCTGCGCGCCGAAGGGATCCCACGGGAGCGAATACGCTTTGTCGGCAACGTGATGATTGACTCGCTTTTTACTCAACTCAAACGCGCCGAAGAATCAACCGTTCGTGAAGATTTGGGAGTTGCGGGAAAAGATTACGCCGCACTGACTCTTCATCGTCCCTCGAACGTTGATGACCGCGAGACGTTTTCCCGCATCCTCGATGCGCTCGAACAGATAGCCGGACGCTTACCCATCATCTTCCCGGTGCATCCGCGCACGCGCGCTCGCATCGCTGAGTTTGGCTTCACGGATTTGGTTGAGCGAGCCGCGAATCTTCGCCTCATCGAGCCGCTCGGTTATTTAGATTTCCTGCGCCTCTACAGTGGGGCGCGACTGGTGCTGACAGATTCGGGGGGCATTCAGGAGGAGACGACCGCGCTTGGCATTCCCTGCCTGACTTTACGCGAGAACACGGAGCGTCCCATCACGGTCGAGATGGGAACAAACACAATCGTCGGCACAAACACTGAAAGAATCACACGAGCAGCCCTGACCGCGCTCGACGCTCCCACGGACAAAGGTCGGGCCCGCATCCCGCCGCTCTGGGACGGCCACACGGCTGACCGCATCCTCGACGCACTGCTGGAGTAGGACAGGCATTCCTGCCTGTCATTGAGCGCGAAAGCGCGAATACTTGTTAGCCAATATTGATGAGCGTGCTGGCGCACGCTACGACAGACAAGAATGTCTGTCCTACGACAGGCCGAGAATGCCTGTCCTACGTTTCATGGGCATCGTTAATAAGGTCAAACGTGCTTTGCGTGGGGATGTTGATGCCAGGACCCTCGCGCTCGAAGCCTGGAGACGCAGCCGCGCGGCACGCGAGCGTCGGATGGAGCGCGCATCGCTTGGGCGTCTGGCTGTGACTCCTGCTCGCCTGCGTGCGGAGTTTGCGCGAATGTCTCCGTTCGAACTGCTCGATCATTTCCGCAACCGTAGCGCGCCTAATTTTCTACCCGGCTGTGATTCATCGTCGCAGGCGACGGCCAGCTTGCAGCGCAGCCTCTTTCCGTTTGAAACGGCGCAGTTGCTTGAAAGGGCAGCGCGAATCACGGACGAGCATTGCTGGCCTGTGCTGGGTTACGGCGAAAAGTGTTTCGGGAAAAAAATCAACTGGCTGAATGATCCGCTCTCCGGGGCAGCGTGGCCGCTCGACTATCACGCCGACGTGCAGCTTTTTCGCGGTGACGGCTCGGATGCGCGCGTCCTGTGGGAAGTCAATCGCCTCGCGCCTCTCGTCACGCTCGCGCGCACCTACGTGGTGACAGATGATGAAAAGTATGCTGCCGAAATTTTTGCCCAGCTTGCGAGTTGGCGCGAGCAGAACCCGACGGGGCGCGGGGCTAACTGGGCTTGCGCGATGGAAGCCGCCCTACGAGCAATGAACCTGCTCGCTGTGTTTGAATTGGTGCGCCGCTCATCGCAGTTGAATGAAGAGACGATTTCCTCTTTTCTTCAACTGCTGGATCAGCACGGCGCACACATTCGGCGCAACCTTGAGTTCTCTTATCTCTCGACGAGTAATCATTATCTCTCGGACGTGGTTGGTCTCCTGTGGCTCGGAATCATGCTGCCGGAGTTGGCAGCGGCGGACGAGTGGCGCGCGTTTGGCTTACGCGAACTTCTAAGAGAGATGGATAAGCAGGTGCTCGCCGACGGCGCAGACTTTGAAGCCTCTACGGGCTATCATCGTCTTGTTCTAGAACTCTTCCTCTACTCATTCATTCTGTGTCGCGCCAACCAAATAGAGATTGACGAAAGATACTGGCGGAAGCTCCGCGCAATGCTCGATTACGTGCGCGCTTACCTTCGGCCCGACGGACGCGCGCCGCTCGTCGGCGACACGGACAGCGGGCAGGTCTTGCCGTTCGTTCATCGCGCGGCGGACGATCATGCCTACGTGCTTGCCCTCGGCGCAGTGGTTTTCAAAGAGCCGCGTTTCAAGCCTCAGATGATGAAAGCCGCGATGCCGGAAGAGTTGCTGTGGGTTTTAGGCGAAGAAGGAGTGCGCGCCTTTCAAAACCTGCCGGAGACTGATGAAGGTGCAGCCTCGCAGGCTTTCAGAGACGCGGGCACGTACCTCTTGCGGGACAATGATCTTTATCTTCTCTTCAACGCGAGCGGCAACGGGTTGATGGGGCGCGGCTCGCACGGGCACAACGATGCGCTCTCGTTGGAAGTTAGCGCCTGCGGCACACAGTTCATCGTTGATCCAGGCACATACGTCTACTCGGCAGACTTGCAGGAGCGTCAACTGTTTCGCTCAACCGCGTATCATTCAACCGTCGAAGTTGACAATACTGAGCAGAACTCAACCGACCTGACGCTTCCTTTCGTCATCGGAGATGAAGCGCACCCGCGCGTTCTGCGCTGGGAAACCGGAAGAGAGCGTGACATCATCATCGCCGAGCATGAGGGGTACAAACGACTTGCAGAGGGCGTCACGCATCGCCGCTCCGTTTGGTTCGAGAAGCGCGAGCGATTGTGGATAGTCGAAGATTCACTGACAGGCGCGGGCGATCATGCCTTTCGCTTTCGTTTTCATTTCGCGGAAAATCTTGAGACGAGCGTGCGCGCTCAGGGAATCATCTGCGCTTGCGATAAGATGACGGGCGCACGGCTGCTGGTCGCGGCTCTCGACCCGGACAGTCAGCCGGAGTTTGAGCCGCGTTTCATCTCGCGTGATTACGGCGCGAAGGCTGCTTCCGTTGTCGCTTGCTGGACTGTGCGTGCCGCCACGCCCTGTAACTTCCGGTGGGCGATTGTGCCAGCGTGCGCCGGGGAAGATGAAACGGAGCGTTTGAGCTTAATCGCGCGCTATGCCGTGAAAGAAAATAGACAGGATTAACAGGATTATCAAGATTAAGAAGACAAGGCAGGTCAGGGAAGCTGGAATCTCTTTCTTATCCTGTCCATCTTGTTAATCCTGTCTAAATTTGCTTTAGCTATTTCAGCGCTCCGGTGTTGCTACGAACTCTAAACATGAAGCCGACAATCTATCTTGCCTTTGTGGATGATTGGGAACTGAGCGGTAACGGCTCGGGCAGCCCACGCGAGCTACAATTTCGCCCGATGCGCGAGCTTGTCAAGATTTACAACGCGCACAAAGTGCGTGGCTCGTTCAACGCGGAGGTGATGCAGCAACTCACCTTCAGGAAATTCGAGAACGATTACCCGGAACTAAACACGCTGGCGGACGAGTGGGACGAGGCCGTACGGGAGACCTACCGTCAGGGGCACGACATACAGCTACACATTCATCCGCAATGGCAGAATGCGGAATATGAAAAGGGCCAGTGGCGCTTGACCAGTGATTGGTCAATTCTCAATTACGAGGCGGACGAAGCCTATCAAATGATGCGCGCTGGCAAAGAGTATCTGGAAAACTTGTTGCGCCCGGTCAATCCCGATTACGCCTGCGTCTCTTTTCGCTCAGGCTCATGGTGCATCGCGCCCTCATTGCACATGCTCGATTTACTGGTCAAGCTCGGCATCGTCTTTGATATGAGCATCGTCGGCGGCATGCGCTACGAAACGAAAAATATCGATCTTGATTACACGAACTGCGACGAAGATTTCCTGCCTTACTATCCCGTGATGACGGACGCGCGCCGCGTTTCAGACAAAAGAGAATCCATCATTTGTGTCCCGACGAACTATTTCTACGGCTCGCGCCGTCAGGTCTTCAAGCATCACTTGGGCAAGGCGCTGGGAAAAATCAAACAGCGCGTCGCGCCTGCCACAGCATCGCCGAAGAGCAGCCGGAGCGTTGAGGCTTACGGCCACGAGTGGGCGCAAACTCGTCACGCTTCCAAATTAACGCGCGTTTATGAAAAGGGCATCGTGCCTTATCTGAAAGGCAAGCATCTCATCTCCGACATCGCGCAGCTTGATTACGCGCTGCTGCGAGAGATGCTTCAATCAATCCGGCGACGTGCCCGCGCGAGCGGCCTTGACAGTGTTCCCGTCATCCTCGAAAACCACACCAAAGACGTTCAAGACTTCTCTGACATCGAACGCTTCATCAAAGACGTGTCGCAGGCCGACGACATCAAGTGTCTCACGCTCTCCGAGTTGGCGAGAGAATTACAGAGCGGAAAACTTCAGATCAGGATAGCCACGCCCGGATGAGCATGCGGATTAAAATCATCTCGCAGGCGTTGAAGGAGCGCTTCCATGAAGTAGTCGGCGAGGTCATCCCCCGTCTCGCGACCGAAGAGGTGGACTCTGAGGTAGCCGCCTTAATCAATGATGTGCAACGGAAGCTGATTTATGCTTCGCCCGCAGATGTCCGCAACTTCATGGGCGACATCAGAGAATCCGTTGACTGGATGGAATCAAAAGACGAGACGACTTTTAGCGCGTCTCTCTTCGCCTGCGCTCTCGGTCGTCCTCAGCATCTTCATACGGTCAAACATCCTCCGGTCGAGCCTTTCCTGAAACTTCTGAACGAATCCCGCGCCGATGCTGCGCTGCGCCTGCAACTCCTCACGGAAAGATATATTAATCCTCTGAACTTCACTCTCCCGCAGGAAGATGATGTGCGCGAGTTCGTCCTGATGCGATTGATGGCGCATGAACGGGCGCGCATTGAGAAAGGCGCTATCGAGACAGTCAACGTGGACGACCTGCTGGTGATGCTTAATTGCGTCGCCATCTATGCTGCGTGCGGCACTGATTTGAGGTTTCTGGATGCGCTGAACTACTATTACGAGTTGCTGCCTATGAGGTGGCATCGCGGCGCTCGGCAGCAGGTCGTGCTTGTGGCTTCTTACTTAGCCCTCTACGCGGGAGCGCTGGCGGCATGGATTCGAGAAGACGATTGATGCGGACAGCTATCCTGGCAAACTCTCTTCCGGCGGCGCTGAAGATTTACGACGAGGTGAAAACCGTTCCCGATTGCGATGCTTTCATCCTCCTTTGCCCGACGCCGGGAGAGTCGCGCTCGGTGAGTCTCTTCAAACACCTCGCGCGGGTCTTTCTCAAACGAGGCGGCCTGAAATCCCTTCGCCTCGTCTCTAGTCGCAAAGTCTTTCATTTACAGAAACCGTTAGACCACACGGAAACGCTTGCAAGGCTCAAGGCTCTCCAACTGGATGTCGGCTTGCATAAAGCCGGAGTCATCTATCGCGAGGCGACAATCAACTGTTTTCGTCTGGGCATTCTGAACCCGCATATCGGCATTTTGCCACGTTATCGCGGGCGCAACGTGATGGAGTGGGCGCTCATCGAAGGCGAGCCAACCGGCATCACGGTCTTCTTCATTGACTCCGGGATTGATACAGGAGAGCGCATCGTCCTGCGGGAAGAGGTGGACATCTCTCGCCACCATTCGATTAAGAAAGCCAAGCGCCATCTCTTCGATCTCGATGCCGTCTTCTTTCGACGTGCTCTGGAGCGGCTGCGCTCCCACGATTTCCAATATAAACTCAACGACAAAAGCGGGCGCAGGTATTACGTCATGTCAAGGCTTTTTGAAAGTGTGGTCGAGAAGCTGATTGAGGCCAAAAGCTGATGTGTGGAATCTGCGGAGTGTGGGAATACGGTGCGGCGCGAGGGCTTGTCGAACGCGCTCTGGTTGAGCGGATGCGCGACGAGATGCCGCATCGTGGGCCGGATGATGCCGGTGAGTTGATCTTCGATGAAGGGCGCGGGGGCCTGGGGTTTCGTCGCCTCTCGATTATTGATCTCTCGGAGGCCGGTCATCAGCCGATGCACGGCTGCACGGATGGCGTCTGGCTCGTCTTCAACGGCGAGATTTACAACCACGCTTCCTTGCGTGAAGGCTTGGAAGAGCGCGGCCATGTTTACGCCTCGCGCACGGATTCCGAAACCATCCTGCATCTTTACGAGGAGCGCGGGCTGGATTTCGTTGAAGACCTCGAAGGCGACTACGGCATCGCTATCTGGGATGAGAAACGCGGGCAACTTGTTTTGGTGCGCGACCGCATCGGCGTCAAGCCGCTCTATTTTTATCACAAAGACGGGCGCTTCATCTTCGCTTCCGAAATCAAAGCCATCCTCCAGCACCCGGCGGTCACGCCCGACGTTGACGAAGAATCGCTCTATCACTACCTGACATTTCTGACGACGCCTGCGCCGCGCACGCTCTTCCGCGACATACAGAAAATCCCTGCGGGCCACATGCTCATAGTCTCCCGCGACGGCACGATCAATCTCAAGCAATACTGGGATGCGCTGCCGCCCGAACAGATAGACACGCGGAGCGAAGAGGAACACAAGACGGAAATCCTGCGTCTGCTGAGAGCGTCCATCAAGAAGCGTATGATGTCGGACGTGCCGTTCGGAGTCTTCCTCTCAGGCGGGGTTGATTCTTCGGCAAACGTCGCGCTGATGTCCGAGCAGATGTCGCGCCCGGTCGAGACGTTCACGGTCGGCTTTCAGGATGCGGAATATCTCAACGAGCTTGACTCAGCCCGTCGCATCGCGCGCGACTTTCAGACGAATCATCACGAGGTCATTATCTCTGAAGACGAGATGCAGAAGTTTCTTCCAGACCTCGTGTTCCATCAGGACGAGCCGATTGCCGATCCCGTCTGTGTGCCGCTCTATTACGTGTCGAAGCTGGCGCGCGACTCCGGCACAATCGTCGTGCAGGTTGGTGAAGGCGCGGACGAGATTTTCAGCGGCTATGAAAACTACGTGCGGCATCTGCGGATTTACGAAAAGTTCTGGCAGCACGCGGAGCGCGTGCCGTCGTCTCTCAGAAGAGCCGCGAGCGCGGTCACGCGCCCGGCGCTTGAAGCGACGGGAAGAAAGCGTGCGGCGATTGAGTTGATTCGTCGTCTCGGCGCGGACGAACCGCTCTTCTGGGGCGGTGTGGTGGTTTACGACGAGACGTTCAAGCCGCGCGTGCTGTCGAGCCAGATGCGCGAGCGCATGAACAATCGTTCCTCGCTCGAAGTCGTCAACTCATACTTGAACTACATTGAAGAAGAGCGACCCCGCTCGGATTTCCTGTCGCGCATGACCTATCTCGAATTAAAGCTCCGGCTGCCGGAGTTGCTCTTGATGCGCGTGGACAAAATCACGATGGCAACGTCTGTCGAAGCGCGTGTGCCGTTTCTGGATCACCATCTGGTCGAATATGCGATGGGCGTCCCGCGTGAATTGAAGGTCGAAGGCCGCAGCGGCAAGCACATCCTGAAACGCGCGCTCGAAGAGATTCTGCCGCGCGATTTGCTCTACAGTCGCAAGCGTGGGTTTGGTGCGCCCGTGCGCGAGTGGTTCAGAAACGGGCTGGCCGGATGGTTTGATTCGCACCTGATGAACTCCACCATGCGGCGGCGCGATTTCTTCGATTATCAATTCATCGCGCGCCTCTTGGACGAGCATCGGCGCGGCACTAAAGACTGGGGCTTTCACCTGTGGGCTTTGCTCAATCTCAGTTTGTGGTATGAGCGGTGGATTGAGCGCAGTTGAGAAAACGTCTTTCAATTGAGTGTTGGGTAAATGGATGTTCACCACAGAGACACAGAGAGCACAGAGGGGGCACAGAGGAAAGCAATCTCAAATCAGGAATTTGAAATCTTAAATCTCCGTGCTTCCTCCGTGCCCTCTGTGTCTCTGTGGTGAATCTTAGTTTCCATTCACTCAAGTGAAAATTACCCTGAATTCACATTTCCAAGAACGCATCGGATGTTAGAGCAGCCTGTAAATGAAGCCTCCGCAGTCGTCGTCTCGTCGCGGCATCGTTTCTCCGTGCATGTGGCGTGGACGCTCGTTGCGCGCATCCTGATGACGATTAACAGCGTCACCGCCGGGGTCATCGTCGCGCGCTGGCTCGGCGCGGAAGGCGTGGGTCAATTGATCGTCATCAACACGGCAATCGCGACCATCGTTCAACTCGGCAGCGCGGGGCTGCCTTCGGCCAACACCTATTTCATCGCGCAGGACAAAACACGTCTGACGGGGGTTGCCGTCAACTCGCTCATCTTCGCTCTCGTGACGGGCGGTCTCTTCGCTCTGGGACTGATGGGACTTGCGATGTGGCAACCCCGCTGGTTCGGATTTATTCCGCCGCGCCTGATCGGTATCGCTGCCATCTCGATTCCGTTTCAACTCGTCACGCTCATCGGCCTCAATATCTTTCTGGCGGTCGGGCGCGTGGAGCGTTTCAATCTATTAGACCTCGTCGGGCAATCGTTTGTGCTGGTCAACGCGATTGTCGCGCTCGTCATCTTGAACGTGGGATTGTGGACGCTCGTCTCTTTGAACACGGGAGCAAGCGTCGTGGTGTGTCTCCTGATTGTCGCTCTGGTCGCAGCTTACGGCGCGAAGGTGAAAGAGAAATCGGCGTGGCGTCCTGATTTGAAACTCTTCGGGCGCATGATGCGCTACGGCGTCAAGTTTCATGTTTCCATCCTGGCTGGCCTGCTGATCTTTCGTGCGGACGTGTTTATCGTCAATTATTTTCGCGGCGACGCGGAGACGGGCGTTTATGGCGTGGCCTCGCAGATGGCGATGATGCTAATGCTACTGCCGGGCATTATCGCAACTCTGCTGTTCCCGCGCGTCGCATCGCGTCAGGATGAGACGGGTGAATTGACTTGCGTTGTCACGCGCCACACGGCGTTCGTGATGCTGTTTATCTGTCTGGCGGCTGTGCCGCTCAGTTTTCTTCTGCCCGTGCTTTACGGCGAGAGATTTTCAGATGTGAGCGTGCAGCTTTTGATTTTGTTGCCGGGCGTGTATCTCGTCGGGCTTGAATCCGTGCTGGTTCAGCACTTCAATGCAATGGGGCTGCCGATCATCATTCCGCTCTTTTGGGTGGCGACGCTCGCTATCAACATCGCGCTCGTTTTCGCGCTCGTACCCCTTTGGGGAGCGCGCGGCGCGGCGCTGGCGTCAACCTTGAGCTATGCTTTGATCTTCGCTCTGGTGGCTATCTATTTTCGCTCGCGCACGCGCCGCACATTTTCAGAAGCGTTGTTACTGCGCGGAGCGGAACTGCGCGCCTTGTTGGCGGGGGCGCATCTCGTGCGCGTGTCTTCAAAAAGAGCTTGATGAAGAGAGAGCAAGGCGCGCGTGATGCAGCGCAGCGCAAACAGCGGTTGAGAATCGTCCTGCTTGTCCTGAGTGGTGACGGCGAGCGGGCACGCTTTGCTTTAGCTGAACGCTACGGGCAGCAGGCGGAGATCGAAGAGATTCCGCGTGCACAGATCGAGGCAGGCGGGATGGCTGAGCGTCTCAGCGCCCTGCGCGCTCTGCGCCCGGATGTTTTCGCCGTTGCGACTGAGCGCCTCGCGTGGCAGCGCGGCCAGAACGCCTTTCTACTTTTCGGCGCACTGGCGGGAGCGCGACGCACCGTCATCATGGATGCTCACGACGGGTGGCGTGAGGAGAGTCGCGCGCGAAGCCTTGTGGCCTCGCCGTCGCGTCTGGCGCGAGAAGCGACGATCAGCGCGGCGGCGCTTGTGCGTGCGGCGAGTCAGTTGCGGCGGCTTGAGCTTGCCGTCAAGCGTGAGGGACATCTCAAACCTCGTCCCGGCAAGAAGGGCGCGGAGGCGATTGCTTCGGAGATTGTCTACCTGCGCGCAACGCCGGGGCCGGGCACGCAACTCGGCGGCGCGGCGAGCCACATCAACGGCTTCATAGGCGCAGCCTTGAAACTCGGCGCGCGCATCTCGCTTGTCAGCAACGACCAGATCGCCGGGCTTGATGAAGACAGGACGCCGTTGAAAGTCATCTGGCCGAAGCCTGTGGGCTCGACGCGCGCGGCGTTTGACATCTACAACAACCTGCGTTTCACGCACGACGCGGCGTGGGAGATTGAAAGCGCACAGCCTGATTTCATTTATCAACGCTACAGTCGTTTCAGTTGGGCTGGCGTTGAAGCGAGCATCAGAACCGGGCGGCCTCTGTTTCTCGAATACAACGGCTCGGAGGTATGGGTCGGGCGCTACTGGGATCGCGTCGGGAGCCTCGGTCTGCTGGAGCGCTACGAGCGCTTGAATCTGGCGGCAGCGGCGCGCATCTTCGTCGTCTCTGAGGTCGAGCGGCGTAATCTTTTGCGCGTCGGCGTTGAGGATGAAAAGATCGTCGTCAATCCGAACGGCGTGGATGCCGAGCGATTTCAACCGAACATCGGTGGAGACGGCGTGCGCGCTGAGCTTGGGATTGGAAGAGACGAAACGCTCATCGGGTTTGTCGGAACGTTCGGCCCGTGGCACGGCGTGCTGGCGCTTGCCGAGGCGATTAAGCTCATGCCGGGGGATGCGCGCGTGCGTTTCCTCTTGGTCGGCAGCGGTGCGCTGCGAGGCGAGGTCGAGCGAATTTTGCGCGAGGGCAATGCGGAGCAGCGCGTGATTATGACGGGTGCGGTCGAGCATGAGCGCGTGCCCCGGCTTCTTGATGCCTGCGACGTGCTCGCCTCGCCGCACGTCCCTCTCGAAGACGGAAGCGAATTTTTCGGCTCGCCGACAAAGCTGTTCGAGTATATGGCGATGGGCAAAGGCATCGTCGCCAGCCGCCTTGGACAGATTGGCGAGGTGTTGACGGACGAAGAGACGGCGCTCCTGGTCGAGCCGGGTGATGCACGCGAGTTGAGCAAAGCTATTTTGCGGCTGGTCAATTCAGTCGAGTTGCGTGGACAACTCGGAGCGGCGGCCAGACGCGAATCAATCGCGCGGCATACGTGGACGCACAACGCCCGGCGTGTGCTTGAGGCTTATCAATCGATGGTTTCCGGCTCATCATCGAATCGTTGATTATTCGCTTGTTGCGGCTGTGCCGCAGGGCTTGTGCGGAAAGCCTGTGGCTTTCCGTCGCAGAATCTTTCCCAATTCTTTTGGAGAGGCTACGCCTCGACTAGGCGGGCAAGGCGCAGCCTTTTCAAAGATAAAAGTAGCATCTATCGGAAAGGCAGAGCCTTTCCGCAAAAGCAGGGCGGCAGAGCCGCCAGACTTTTTGAGCATCCTTAGTCTTTATTGTTTGTAATTTGATGCGCGCGGCAAAGTAGGGAAGGTAAAGTGTGAAAGTGGAAGATGAAGAGAAGCAGCTTGTGACGGAGAAGCGGCACGCGCGTGAGCAGTGGACGCAAGACCCTTGCGGCGCGAAGTACGGAGCGAAATATGAATTCGCCACGCGGGAATTTTTCGACGAGGTCGAGCGTCATCGTTATCAGGAATATGCGCCGTGGATGCCCGAAGTGATGGGCTTTGATCAGTTCAAGGGGAAAAGATTGCTTGAAGTCGGCTGCGGGATGGGCACAGACCTGTTGCAGTTTGCGCGGGGCGGGGCGCTTTGCACGGGCGTTGATCTGACGCCGCGCTCGGTCGAGGTTTCGAGTCTTCACTTCGGGCTTTACGACATGCGCGCGGATTTCGTGCTGGGCGACGGCGAGCGTCTGCCTTTCAGTGACGAGAGCTTCGATGTTGTCTATTCCAACGGCGTGCTGCATCACACGCCGGACACAGCGCAGGCCGTGCGCGAAGTCCATCGCGTTTTGCGCCCCGGCGGAATCGCCCGCGTGATGCTCTATCATCGCAACTCGCTCTATTACTGGACGGAGATCGTCCTGCATCGCGGTATCCTGCGTGGCCATTTCCTGCGCGGCCATTCGCCTGAAGAGATTATGAGCCGCTACGTGGAATACTCGGAGCATGAAGCGCGGCCACTCGTCAAAGTTTATAGCCAGCGGCAGGCGCGCGCTTTGTTCAAGCCTTTCGGTGAAATTAAAACAGAAGTCGAGCAGATGATTCGCGAGGAACTGAGGGTCTTGCGCCCCGTCGTTTCCGAAAAAATGTTTCGTCGCCTGCGCCAAAGCTGTGGGTGGAACGTCATCATCACTGCGCGGAAATGACCGCGGCGTGTTATAAAGAGCGAAAAATTCAATCAGGGGGACAACAACCGTGCGCTGGAGAGAGGGTCGCCAAAGCGATAACGTCGAAGACCGGCGAGGCATCGGGGGCAAGGGACTGGCAGTCGGCGGTATCGGCTCGGTCGTTGTTATGATCATAGCTTTCCTGCTCGGAGTTGATCCCAGCAAATTGCTAAACGGCGGTGATAGTAGTCCTGCGCCGGGCACACAGGTCTCTCGCCCCGCCAACCCGGAGGAAGATGAGCTCAAGGCGTTCAGCTCCTCTGTGCTGGCTAACACAGAAGACGTGTGGGCTGATATTTTCCGGCGAAATGGGCAGCAATATCGTCCGCCGAAGCTAGTGCTCTTTACAGGGCGAGTCCAATCGCCCTGCGGAACGTCCAGCGCGGCTGTCGGCCCGTTCTACTGTCCGGGCGATCAAAAAGTCTACATTGACCTTTCGTTTTACAGGGAACTGAAGTCGCGTTTCCGGGCTCCGGGCGATTTCGCTCAAGCCTATGTCATCGCGCATGAAGTGGGGCATCACATCCAGAATCTTTTGGGGATGATGAGCAAGGTCAACTCGAGGCAGGGAAGGGCGGGCGAGCGTGAGTCTAACGACCTTTCTGTCAGGCTCGAATTGCAGGCCGATTGTTACGCGGGCGTTTGGGCGCAGTCCGTGCAACGGAAAGGCATCCTTGAAGCCGGAGACATCGAAGAGGCTTTGACCGCCGCCACTGCCATCGGTGACGACCGCCTGCAAAAGGAATCGCAGGGCTACGTCGTTCCAGATTCGTTCACGCACGGCAGTTCGGAGCAACGAATGCGCTGGTTTCGGCGTGGACTGGAAACGGGCGACATCAGGCAGTGCGATACTTTCAATATTAGAAGCCCGTAAAGTTAGAGTTACTGGGAAAAACAATAAGAGAATAGACAGGATTTATAGGATTAACAGGATGAAAGAACAAGCATCAAGCTGCATTGCCTGATCTGCTTTTCTTAATCTTGCTAATCCTGTTAATCCTGTCTATTTCTGCTTTACAGTAGTTTTGTTGAAAATCCTTAATTGGAAGCGCTCATGGCTTTCTTTCGCTGGTTCGTCAGAACGCCTGAGTCAACAGTTTCGCCCGTGCGCGAGATGACCTGAAAGTGCAGTTGGTCGTTGGCGACTTCGAGGAGCATGAATGACATGTCCTTGTCGAATGCCTTCTCCGTCAGGGGCGACCCCTTCTTCACATCGCCAGCTCTTAATTTGCCGCCCGCGCCTGAGATGAAATAATAGATTCCTTTTTGCGGCTTGATGCGTTCGTAGAAATGTTCGTGACCGGCGAAGACCGCGTTCACCCCGTACTTCAAAAATATCGGCTCGACGACTTCGCGCAGCTTCGTATCGGAGCCGTGCTTTCCGCCAGACGAATACGGCGGGTGATGAAAGAAGCAGATTTTCCATTCCGAGGTATCCTTCGAGAGCTGCTCCTCCAGCCACTTGATCTGGCGCGCATCCATGTAATTGCTGTTCAGGGAATACAACGCGACGTTTCCTTTCGTGAACCTGTAATACTCCTCGCCGTCCATATTGAAGTTAGCGTAAAAGCGCTGATTCGATCCGTCGTGATTTCCGAGCGTGGCGTAGAACTTGACCTGATCATCCAACAGCGTCTTGTAAACGTCCTCGAATTTCGTCTTGAAGTCTTCGGCCTTTTCGCCGCCGTACAGGTTGTCACCCATCATCAAAGCGAACTCGAAGGGGAAGACCTGCCTGTATTTCACCATCAAGTCCGCCAACTCCTGTTGCTTGTTTGTGCCTGTGCCAGTGTCGCCGACGACCATGAAACGAACGGAGCCTTCCTTTAAGGGCAAAGTAAGTTTGACGGGCGCACTGGTTGAAGGATGGCTCTGAGCTTGAGCCGTAGAAACTCTCTGGCCGAAACTGTTTTGTCCCAGCCCGCCGAAAAGTAAGATGACGGTGACGACAAACGAAACAACAATCCGTTTCATACCTGTTCTCCTCATGCGCGTGCCCTGCTTCAAGGAATAGCATTGAGCATGTAGTCAACGATCAATCCATTTTCCCTATCAACCAGCAGCATGTGCCGGTTGACGAAACGATACTTCACCTGCTTTGGCAGCGGCGGCAGTTTTAGCAGGAGAGTTGACGGAATCTCAGTCAACTCCTTGTCATCCGGGTAAGGATAATTGACTCGCAAGGGCACGCCCTTCGTGTCCGCTTCCATCACCATCTTACGCAATTCCTGTCTCTCTTTTCCCTTGAACTCATCACGAATCGTCATGCGAATGTGCTCGGCAATCTCAGGACTGAAAATGTCACCGGCTTTCGCACCAGTTCTGGCCGCCCTCACCGTTTCCTCAAACGCAGTCTTATGCGCCTCTATCTGTTCCGGCGTACTCTTCGTAGCGAGCTTCGGCATCTTGTTTTCCAACCCTTCGCGCAGCGCTACATAATCCTTCACGCGTTTCACGAACGCGTCAATCACCTGCTTGTCCTGAGCCGAAACAGTAGTTTGAGAATCTTGAGTCTGTTGTCCGAAAGCAGTCCCTGTGATGAGCAGATTCAGCGAGAAGATGATGGAGAGCGTTGCCGTAAACACTACTAAACGGGCGCGGTTTTGAATTTTCTCTTTCATCAACTGAAGCGAATTTGCAAACACGATGCCAGCAATTATCAGAGATTTTGTTAAATATGCGTGAGGAAATTGCTGCGGCGTGTCTCCATTCGGTAAAGAACTTGTATTATGATAATACGGCGCGGCGACATTCCGAATGGAGGCGACTAAATGCACTTACCAAAGAACGTAATCCCGGCGCTTCTTCTATTATTAACCGTTAGCTTACCGCTTCAGCAGCCTGCCTTCGCACAGAAAGCGGGGAAAGATAAAAAGCTATCGGGCACACCCGTTCTCTGGCGCGATCCCGGAAACGTCTCCTCCCGCGACCTGGCTTACGGCCCCGGCTCTGCCCGCCGCGCGCCCGTCGCGCCCTTCACCTTTATCAAGGAGGACAAAGACGGCGAGTCGCCGAAGTTCGCCGTGAAGGACGCGCGCGGCGTGGAGTGGCGAGTGAAGCTCGGAACCGAGGCACAAAGTGAGACGGTCGCCACACGCCTTGTCTGGTCTGTCGGCTATTTCGCCGAAGAAGCTTATTATCTGGATCGCGCGCGCATTAATGGATTGCCGCGTCTCTCACGCGGTCGGCAATATGTCCAAGGCCGCGAGGTCGTGCGCGGCGCGCGCTTTGAACCCAGACGCCAGGGAGTAAAGCGCGGCGCGACTTGGGATTGGGACAAAAATCCTTTTAGCGGAAGACGCGAATTGAGCGGGCTAAAAGTAATCATGATTCTGCTCAACAACTTCGACGCACGCGCGGCCAACAACGGGATTCTCTACGTGGTCAATCCCCGCCGCCGTCGCATGGACGCGCAATACACCGTGACCGACCTCGGCGCGACGCTCGGGCGCTCCGGCGGACTCGGAGGCAAGCGCACGAAGAACAACCTGAAAGATTTCCTCTCAACCCGGTTCGTCATGGGTGTGGAAGACGACGGCTCGGTTGAGTTCGACTATGACACGCGCCCCACGAAGCTCGGCATGTTCACAGTTCTTTACCCGCCCTACTACTTGGGCGAGGTGAAGAAGGAAAAATCCATGCGCGGCATCCCCATCGAGCACGCCCGCTGGATCGGAGCGCTCCTCTCGCAACTGACCGACGCTCAACTCCGCGCTGCCTTCGATGCCGCGAACTACGACGAGGCGACCCGCGAGGGCTACGTCAAAACATTGCGCGAGCGCATCAGTCAACTCACACGTTTATAAAACATCTAAGAAGCTGATTGAAAAGTCCCGTCAGGGACGCGGGTGACAATAGCCCAGCAATTTATTGCTGGGAAACAGCGCCGTTAAAATGATTGAGTCCCGTAGGGACGACTGAAAAGAGATTCGCTTTCTTTCAGTCGTCCCGACGGGACTCAGTTCTTATCTACCGAATCTAATCCCAGCCATGAATGGCTGGGCTATTTTCAATTGTCCCTGACGGGACAGCGGGAAGCTGCCACTTTTCAAACTGCTTCTTAAGGACGCCGCCTCTATTTCCGCGTTGCGTTCAAATATCATCTTCTGAGCCATCGAAGTTAAGCCGCGTGCGTTCCTCGAACTTCACGATGTCCCATAACCCGGGGGCCGGGTAGTCTCTCGCAAGACGAGCGAGCAACGGGCGTAGTGATTCTCTCCATTCGGATTGTTGCCAGTTGTTCACCCACCGCAGGAATCGCTCCAACGCCCCACGATCAGCGGCGACGCTCAACGCCCCGGAGTCAATGAGGGCTGCGACGCGTTTCACATAGCTCGGTCTCTCAATCTTCGGATTCGGCTTCGGGTCATTGCCATAGGACGAGCGATAACGCAGCCAACGCAGCAAAAACTCGTCAACACTGCTACGTAAATGACCCGTGTGGAAGCCTGGGGACTCAATGAGGAAGGCGAGAAGAATGGTTATCTGATACCTAACTACCGAAGACAAGCCAGTACCGGTCGAGAGCCTCTGCTTCAACACAGCCTTGGATGCAGTCCATATCTCTTCTGCTAATTCTTCTTCTAGGAGATGTTCGCCCAACTGTGTCAGCCGCCAAAAGGCATCTTCATTGGTCGGGAACCTGGAACACCAGCTAAGGATGTTCCTCACCGTCTCGACAGGGATGTCAGGCTGCTTGGCAATGGATTTGGTTAAAAAAACGGCCTCTTCTTTATCATAATTGTGGCTTAACCACTCGATTGCCTGCGCGCGTATTAATGAGAAGGAACCTCTCTTCTCAAGCCAGGCTCTGAAGACGAAATCTGCCTCCGCGCTCGCCCCGTGCTCGCTCAGCCATGCTCGCAGAGACTCCTGAATCGATTCCTTATCGCCGCTGGCGTAGAGCCACGACTTGTAGACGAACTGTGCCTCCGCGCTCGCCCCGTGCTCGTTCAGCCATGCTCGCAGAGGCTCCTGAATCAATTCCTTATCGCCGCCCGCATCGAGCCACGACTTGTAGACGAACTGTGCCTCCGCGCTCGCCCCGTGCTCGTTCAGCCATGCTCGCAGAGGCTCCTGAATCAATTCCTTATCACCACCTGCGGTGAGCCACGACTTATAGACGAAGCTCGCATCAGCACGGGACTTGTGCTCGGCAAGCCACACAACAATGAAATCTTTAACCGCCTTGAAATCACCACCTGCGTCTAGCCATGCTTGATAGATAAAGCGTGCATCAGCAAGGGTCTTATGTTCGGTAAACCACGCAATAATGAAATCTTTAACGGTCTCAACATCGCCGCCCGCATCGAGCCACGATTTGTAGACGAAGCTCGCTTCATTGAGGGTCTTATGCTCGGCAAGCCACACAACAATGAAATCTTTAACCGCTTCGACATCGCCACCTGCGTCTAACCATGCCTGGTAGACAAAGCGTGCCTCGGCAATGGCCTTGTGGTCAGCGAACCACGCAATAATGAAATCTTTAACGGTCTCAACATCGCCGCCCGCATCGAGCCACGACTTGTAGACGAACTGTGCCTCGACAAGGGACTCGTGCTCAGCAAACCATACAGTAATGAAATCTTTAACCGCTTCGACATCGCCACCTGCGTCTAACCATGCCTGGTAGACGAAGCTCGCATCGGCAATGGCCTTGTGGTCAGCGAACCACGCAATAATGAAATCTTTAACGGTCTCAACATCGCCGCCCGCATCGAGCCACGACTTGTAGACGAACTGTGCCTCGACAAGGGACTCGTGCTCAGCAAACCATACAGTAATGAAATCTTTAACCGCTTCGACATCGCCACCTGCGGTGAGCCACGACTTGTAGACGAAGCGTGCATCGGCGAGGGTCTTGTGCTCGACGAGCCAGCTTTTGATGGGTATGCGGAGCGACTCTTTATTGCCCCCAGCCACAAGCCATGCCCGTACTACAAAGCTGAGATGAAAATTATCTGAGAACGTCTTAGCCCACTGTTCAACTGACACCCTGATTTCTTCAAGCGGAAACTTTTGATTCAACCATGCCACGATTAGATAATGAGTTTGAAATTCGCGGGGGCGCGTGAGAATCCAATTGAGCGCAGCCTCTTGCACAAGTTCAGGGCAGAATTTTATGCCGGAGGTGAGAATATAATTGTTGACGGCGGCGTGGTTGGCCGCCTTCTTAATCCAAGGTGCTAGAATCGAACGCTGCGATTCATTGCGCTCAGTATCTTCCTGTTCGAGTACCCAACGGGCGAGCCAGCCGATGGCCAACTGAAAACTCCACTCTGCTTCCGCGCCGCTCCAGACCTCTTCATGCGCGCCGAGGAAGTCGATACTCTGAGAATTTGTTAGCAATGAAGTGCGGACAAGCAGGTCGCGCACGTCGCGCCACGCGAGGGGGGCTTCGGAGATGGCGCTACCTAAAATTCCCGGCCAGTCGAGCGCCTTGAGGGCGGGTTTGTCCACAAGCCTTTGCAGCGTGGTCAGCGCCGAGCGCAGGCAGTTGACGCGTCGCGCCAGAGAGAGAAGCTCGCGGACGAAGTTCTCGATTGTGTGCGGGATGCTCTCGAAGTAGAAGAGCAGAATCTGGTCAGCGAAAACGTCATGCGCTGCTCTCCACGTCTCCGTCTTATATTCATCATCCGCCGGAAACTTTTCGATCCAGCCGTCGGCGGCGAGTCTGTCGAAAGATTCCTGATGATCTTTCAATTCGGAATGATGAGCGACGGCTGAGGGCATGGGGAATAAGGCGGTGAGCTGAGCGAGGCTTGGGAAGACCTGCGTGTTGGGAAAGCTAAGTTTCAACCGCCTGACGATCCACTTGGCGAAGTTCTCCTCTTCGAGCAGACTTTCCAGTTCAGTCTGGCGTCCCATGCCGTGTAGGTAGGACATGAAAACCGCAAGGACCGGAATGTCGCGGCAGACATGCAGGTGTCGCTCGGTGACTTCGATGCCGCTGTGTTCAAGGACATGGCGGACGGTCTGCCGCAGGTAGCTCTCGAACCAATTGACCACCCCACGGTCTTCGTGCGCGGGCGAAAGATTGATGTCTCTGTGGCGCGATATGTCCGCGATAGAATTGTAGTAGCTGATGCGGCAGTTCGCCACGTAGCGCAAGTGAAGGTTGAGGCTATCGTTCAGGTCGTTCAACTCGTTCATCAACTCGTCGAAGTCCCGTTGCGTCTCTACGTAGTCAATCAGTAGGAGCACTTTGGTTTCCGGCGTCACCAGTTGCGCCAGGTGTTCGAGGGCATCTTCCTTCAGCCGCCTCAGAACCCGCAGCACCACCCATCCTTTGCTCTGCGCCAGGTAGCCGATTTCGAGGGTCAGACGTGTCTTGCCGACGCCACCACCGCCCGTCAGGATGAGGCCGGTCAGCGCATCGCCCTCGATGAGGCTCAACATCCCCTCTTCGTCGGGGATGTCCGCGCCCGGTGGGGGCGGCATGATGTCCAATTGCTGGCGGCGCGAGTGGTACGGGAGTTTGTCGCTGTAAAGATACGAGCGGAAGGTGGTGCGGTCGGAGACTTCATCGAGTGTCGCCAACCCGTATTCACGCAAAAGCTTGAACCAGTGGAAGAGCACAAACGGATGATTTCGCAGGCGGGTCGTGAGGTCATTCCAATCCAGTATCGTGACGGAGAGCTTTGCCAGATGTGCAAGGTGAACGTGCTTGCCCAACTCGGCGAAGAAGCTGGTGATCTCCTTCCGTAGCCTGTCCTCTTGTCCCAGGTATTTAAGCTCCGAACTGACGCAGAAGACGTATTCGGTGATTGCTGGATTGGTCTCATACCACGGCTCGTACTGCGCCTCCAAAGGCCCGTCAGCTTTAACCAGATTCTTCCTGAGGTTGCCCGCGACCTTGCGCCAACGGTCGAGCGCTTCACTCACGCCGTCCGTCCCAATGTATTTGCACTCGACGACGAGCCGCGACCCATTCTCTGTTTGTTCAAGATCAATACCGCCGTCAATCCCACGCGTCGGGAAGAAATGTAGGCCGGGATGGTCGAAAAGCAGCAATTCATAGGCGAACTGCTGAAACGCGTCGCCGATGTTGCCTCCATTCCGATGTTGATCGAAACGCGGGATGTTCATAGGTTTGTGGGGCGGCGGAAGGTCTCTCTTGCTTTCCCGGCGCCGGTGAGGGCCAGTTTTTATGCGCGCCCGGACTGACGCGGGACGATTCGCTCTACATGACCGCGACGATTACACCAGAGGTCAGTGCCGATTTACAACCCTGATTATCTCTATTCTGACATCGCCCGGTGCTTATAATATGCTTGATTGCCGGGCGAAATCAGGCTTTCTAACAGATGGCGCGACAATCCTATCATGCGGCCTAAGTTTCTGCCCCGGAAGCAGGGCGCTGGCTCACGACACGCAACGTAAGTCGTTGCCTTGACACACTCTGCAACCCCCCGTTATCATCTTCGATTCCGTTTGTAGTGCGGAGCCGTGTCTATATGTTCGAGAATTTATCCGACAAGCTGAAACGAACGCTGAAGAACCTGCGTGGCGAGGGTGTCCTGACCCCGGCGCATGTGGATGCGGCGCTGCGCGAGATTCGCCTCGCCCTATTGGAAGCGGACGTTAATTACAAGGTCGCTAAGGATTTCATCGCAGCGGTCAAGGAAAAGGCCGAAGGCCAGCAGGTCTGGCAGGAGTTGAAGCCTTCGGAGCAGGTCGTCAAGATCGTCTTCGACGAAC
This sequence comes from uncultured Acidobacteriota bacterium, assembly GCA_963791265.1. Classification (GTDB taxonomy): domain Bacteria; phylum Acidobacteriota; class Blastocatellia; order Pyrinomonadales; family Pyrinomonadaceae; genus QHXM01. Next base: position 1,397,721 of record CAWBSB010000013.1, on the reverse strand, counting down.
TGGTCGAACTCCTGGGCGGGCAGTCTTCCCGACTTGTTTTTACGAAAACCAGCCCGAACGTCGTGATGATCGTCGGTCTGCAAGGCTCTGGCAAGACCACCTCGACGGGCAAGATTGCGCGCTGGCTGGCGAAGAATCAGGACAGAAAGCCGCTCCTCGTCTCGGTTGACGTTTATCGTCCGGCGGCGCGCGAGCAGTTGAAAGTTATCGCACGCGCGACGGGGCAGGCGATCTTTGAGATGCCTGAGACGAACGACCCCCTGACCCTGGTGCGCGAAGCGCACAAGCACGCGCAGCAGACAGGCTTTGACACGCTCCTGATAGACACCGCCGGGCGTCTGCACATTGACGACGATTTGATGGTTGAGCTGGAGCGCATCAAGAGTGAGACGCATCCTGTCGAGACTCTCTTCGTCGCGGACGCGATGACGGGACAGGATGCCGTGAAGTCTGCGGAAGAGTTTCATCGCCGCGTCGGGATTACGGGCGTTGTGCTGACGAAGATGGACGGTGATGCGAGGGGCGGCGCGGCGCTTTCGATTAAGCAGGTGATCGGGCAGCCCGTCAAGTTTGTCGGCGTGGGCGAGAAATACGATGCGTTAGAGCCATTTTATCCGGACCGCATCGCGCAGCGCATTCTCGGCATGGGTGATGTGCTGTCGCTCATCGAAGAAGTGCAGTCGAAGGTTGACCAGACGGAAGCCGAAGAGCAGTTAAAGAAGCTTCAGAAGAATCAGTTCACGCTCGACGATTTCCGCAGCCAACTGAGACAGGTCAAAAAGCTAGGCTCTTTCTCAAAGATCATGAAGCTCTTGCCTGACCAGCTTCTCGGCGGCATAGGGGTTCCGAATCTGGACGAAGAGCAGACGAAGCAGATGGAGAAGGAGTTGAAGCGCACCGAATCAATCATTGATTCGATGACGATGGAAGAGCGCAACGACCACAAGATTCTGAACGCGAACCGGCGACGGCGTATTGCGCGCGGGTCGGGGACGAACGTGGCGGAAGTCAACGCCTTGATTAAGCAGTACACGGAGATGCGGCAGATGATGCGGCAGCTTTCGACTTCCGGCATGTTCGGCGGCAGCGGCCTCAAAGGCAAACTGATGCGCAAGGTGGCCGGAATTTCGGGTATGCCCGGCCTCGAAGGAATGAACGGCGACGACGGCGACATGCCCGCCTTGCCTGCCGCCGGGCCGTCACGCAAGAAGAAGAAACGTTGGAAGAAGAAGAGATAAAGCAGTGATGGGTGATAAGTGATAGGTGATAAGAGAAATGCTTTTACCTATCACCCATTACCTATCACTTATCACTTGGAGGATTGAGATTTGTTAGCAATTAGATTGATGAGAATGGGCGCGAAGAAGAGACCTTCGTACCGGATCGTGGTCAAGGAAAAGCTGTCGAAGCGCGATGGCGCGTACATCGAGAGCATCGGGACTTATAACCCGATTGATAAAGAAGGCCAGATTCGCCTCGACGCCGAGCGGGCGCAGTACTGGATCGAGCACGGCGCGCAGCCGACCGAGACCGTGCGCCGCTTGATTAAGGCCAACGCGAAAGCGCAGGCACAGCCGGAAACAGTTTAAGAACAGTCTGAAAGTCTGAAGTCCGGAGTCTGAAGTCAAAAGACGAAAACAAGTCTTTGACCTTTGACTCCAGACTCCGGACTCTCCAGACTCCAGGCTTAACTTATGCGTGAGACTGTCGAAATGATCGTGAAAGCCCTGGTGGACGACACGGAGGCAGTTGACGTGCGCGAAGTCGAGCACAAGGGCGCTCTGCTCATAGAGATTCGCGTGGCCGCTGACGATATGGGCAAGCTGATCGGGCGGCAGGGACGCACCATCCGCGCGCTACGCTCGCTCATCCATGCGGCGAGCGTGAAGCAGAACCGCCGTTACGTTCTCGAAATCGTGGAATGAGCGAAGCGGAGCAGTCAGCCGAGCTGGACGAAGGCGCGGTCGAACTGGTTGCGGTGGCGCGGGCGGTGCGGACGAGGGGCTTACGCGGCGAGTTAGTGGCCGAGCTTTTAACGGATTTCCCCGAACGCTTCGACGGGCTCGAAGAATTGATCGCGGTCGCGCCCGACGGTAAGCGCATGGAACTCGCGCTCGAAGATTACTGGTTTCAATCCGGGCGTATCGTCTTGAAATTCGCCGGATACGATTCAACCGAAGCGGCGTCTGCGCTCATCGGCTACGAATTCACAGTGCCCGAATCGGAGCGCGTGGAACTCGAAGAAGACGAGTTTTACGATTGGGAGTTAATCGGCTGCCGCGTCGAGACCGTCGAAGGCGAAGAGCTTGGGCTGGTGCGAGAAGTCTTGAGAACGGGCGGCGACGCCGAGGTGCTGGTGGTGGAAAAGGCGGAAGCCGGAGGCGAGCATTTAATCCCGCTCGCGGAAACCATCTGCGTCGAGATAGATATTGAAAACAAGCTGATTCGGGTTGATCCGCCGGAAGGCTTGCTGGAATTTTAGATTGCGAATTCCGCAATGCGATTTGATGTAATCACAATCTTCCCGGACTTCTTTCGCGGGGCATTTGATTACGGGATTATCCGTCGCGCCGGGGTTGCGGGGTTGGTGGATGTCAGGACGCACGACCTGCGCGAGTGGACTGTCGATAAGCACAGGATGGTAGATGACCGTCCGTTCGGCGGTGGCGACGGAATGGTCTTAAAGGCCGAACCGATCTTTGCAGCAGTAGAGAGTTTGACGGGGACGAGCGAGCGCGAGCGGTTTCCGAAGGGAACGCGCGTCGTGCTTCTTTCGCCACAGGGGCGCGTCTTCACGCAGGCGGTTGCCAGTGAGTTGGCGCAGACAGCCGCGCACGTCGTCTTGATTTGCGGGCGCTACGAAGGCGTTGACGAGCGGGTAGCGGAGGCGCTGGTGACGGACGAAATCTCCATCGGGGATTACGTGTTGTCGGGCGGCGAGCCTGCGGCGGTCGTGATGGTTGATGCGGTCGTGCGATTGATTCCCGGCGCTTTGGGAAGTGAAACTTCTGCCGTCAACGAATCATTCTCCGATGGGCTGCTCGATTATCCGCACTACACGCGCCCGCCGGAGTTTCGCGGAATGCGCGTGCCGGAAATTTTGCTCACCGGCCATCACGCGGAGATAGCGCGTTGGCGTGCCGAGCAAGCTTTGAAAAAGACTGAACGCAACAGGCCAGACCTGTTAGAGAAGAAATAATTTATGTGATAGGTGATAAGAGAAAAGAAAATCTTTCCTATCACCTATCACCCATCACCTATCACAGCTTTCATGGAGTAAAGAGATGAACCGCTTAGATGTTGTTGAAAAGGCGCAGTTGCGCGAGAGCGTCCCGGAGTTTCAGCCGGGCGATACGGTGCGCGTTCACGTGCGTATCAAGGAGTCGGAGACCAAAGAACGCTTGCAGGTGTTTGAGGGCATCGTGATTGCCCGCAAGCACGGCGGGGTGCGTGAGACGATTACGGTCAGGAAGACGAGCTTCGGCGTCGGCGTCGAGAGAATCTTTCCGCTGCACGCTACGATCATCGACCACATAGACGTGATTAAGCGTGGCCGCGTGCGTCGCGCCAAGCTCTACTACCTGAGAGAGCTGCGCGGTAAAGCTGCGCGTATTCGTGAGAGGGACACCCGCACCAAGACAACCGCCGCACAGGGCGCTACGGCAGCGGGCAAGAAGGGATAGAGCGACGTGACGCAGGGACACGGCGACGCGGAGACGCGGGGAGAAAAACCTGTTCGCCGCGTTTCCGCGTCTCCGCGACCTCGTCGCGTCTCGTCCATCTGCACGGACTTTGAAGATGCAGCGCGCGCGGGTGGCTTCCGGTTCATCGCTGGCGTTGACGAGGTCGGGCGCGGCGCGCTGGCCGGGCCTGTGGTGGCGGCTGCTGTGATTCTTGATCCTGAGCGGCCAGTGCCGGATGGTCTTGACGACTCGAAGAAGCTGACCGCCAGACAACGCGAGCGCCTTGCGGGTGAAATCCTGCAAGTAGCGGTCGCGTTCACCGTCGGCCAGGTCGAGCCGGAAGAGATTGACCGGATTAATATCCTGCAAGCGTCTCGCCTGGCGATGCTCGAAGCCATCAGGCAATTAGACCCCTGCGCCGATTACCTCCTGATAGACGCCCTCCAACTCAAAGAAGCCGAGCTTCCACAGAAGGCGATTATTCACGGCGATTCCATCTCCGCCTCGATTGCCGCCGCCTCCATCATCGCCAAAACCTATCGTGACGCGCTGATGCGCTCCTTTCACGAAGTTTATCCGCAATACAACTTTGCCAGACACGTTGGCTACGGCAGCCGCGAGCATTTGGGAGCTTTGCGCCAGCACGGCCCCTGCCGGATTCACCGCAAGAGTTTTCACGGAGTCTTAGGCGAAGGGATGCGTGATGAAAAGCAAGGATGAAGGCGGAAGGCGGAAGGCGAAAGTTTCAGCCTCTGACTCATCACTCATCACTCATCACTCATCACTTCCTTTACACATCGCCATTGACGCTCATTCCGTCGGCACTGGTCTGGCTGGCAACGAGAGCTACATCACGAATCTGATTGAAGCTCTGGCCGAGTTTGACGAGGTCAATCGCTACACGCTGTATGTGACCAGGCGCGAGGCCGTCGAGCGTTTCAACAATCGTTGGCCGCACGTTACGGTTCGCCGGACGCTGCCACACACGCCGCTCGTCAGAATCCCTTTGACGCTCTCTCAGGAACTGCGCCGCCGTCCAGTTGATCTGCTGCACGTGCAGTACACCGCGCCGCCGTTTGCGCCCTGTGCGGTCGTCGCCACTATTCATGATCTATCATTCGAGCATCTGCCGCAGACTTTCAAACGCAGAAGCCGTTTGCAACTGCGCCTGACCGTGCGCCGCACGGCGCGCACCGCTTCGTGCGTCCTCGTTCCTTCCGAACACACGCGCCGCGACATCATCGAGACATATAAACTCGATCCTGAGCGCGTGAGCGTGACGCCATTGGCCGCGCCCGCTCATTTCGCGCCGGTCGAGGATGAAAAGGAAGTGAGGCGCGTTCGTGAGCGTTACAAAATCGAGGGCGACTACATTCTGGCCGTCGGCTCAATCCAACCTCGAAAGAATCTAACGCGCCTGATTGCCGCCTACGCGGACTTGCGCCGCGCGCGTCCACACGCTAAGCTGCCTAAACTTGCCCTCGTTGGAAAAAAGCTTGGCTCTATGATGAGACGCTGCGTGCTATCGAGACGTATGGTCTTGGCGATCTCACAGTCTTAACCGGGTATGTCTCAGAAGGAGATTTACCCGCACTGTACACCGGAGCGCTGTGCTTCGTTTACCCCTCATACTTTGAAGGCTTCGGTCTGCCCCCGCTCGAAGCGATGCAATGTGGTGCGCCTGTGATCGCAGGCAATCGAACGAGCTTGCCGGAAGTCGTCTCGGACGCCGGATTGCTTGTTGATCCTTTTGACAAAAACGCTATAACTTTGGCACTGGCGCGCATGATTGATGATTCAGACTTACGCACTCGTTTACGCGTCAAAGGTATCGAGCGCGCGCGCCATTTTAGCTGGCGCGAGACGGCGCGTCTGACGTTGAAAGCATACGAACGAGTTACAGGGGGAACGATGAAGAATAAACGCTGAAAAGCAGAATTCAGGAGTCAGAATCCGGAATCCAGACTAAGAGGCCGAACCCGTTTTTCTTCTGACTTCTGACTCCTGAATTCTGAATTCTGCTCTTCAGCTTTCATCCGTCATCGTTGTTTTACTGATGCGAATAGCCATCCTAGGAACACGCGGGGTGCCTGCCAGCTATGGCGGGTTTGAAACTTTCGCCGAGCATCTCTCGACCCGTCTGGTCGCGCGCGGCCACGATGTGACCGTTTATGGCCGCGCTCATTACATTTCTCCGCGCCAACTCGAATATCACGGCGTGCGCCTGAAGGTGCTGCCGACCATCCGTCATAAATATTTCGACACGGTCGTCCACACGTTTCTCTCCGCGCTGCATGCCGTCCCGTCGCGCTACGATGCCGCGCTCATCTGCAACGCGGCTAATGCGCTTTTCGCTCCCATCCTCAGGTTGACGGGCACGCCCGTCGTCGTCAACGTTGACGGCCTTGAGCACAAGCGCAAGAAATGGAACTGGCTCGGACGCAACTACTACCGCATCAGCGAGCGGCTCGCCACCTTTCTGCCAAACGGGATCGTTACGGACGCGCGCGTCATACAGGAATATTACCTGGCACGCTACAACACCTCTTCGACGATGATTGCTTACGGCGCGGAGGTCGAACGCCGTCCTGAACCGGCTGTACGACAGTGGCGCGTTGAGCCCAATCGCTACGTGCTCTACGTCTCGCGCCTTGAGCCTGAGAACAACGCGCATCTCGTCATAGAAGCTTTCAAGAAAGTCAGAACCGCCCATAAACTCTTAATCGTCGGCGATGCTCCCTACGCGCACGATTACATCGAAGAGTTGCGCGCCCGCGCTCGCGGCGACAAGCGCATCATCTTCACAGGCTTCGTCTTCGGCAAGGACTATCGCATGTTGCAGCAAAACGCTTATTGCTACGTGCATGCCACGGAGGTCGGCGGCACGCATCCGGCGCTGCTGGAAGCGATGGGCTATGGCAACTGTGTGCTGACTCTGGCCACGCCAGAGAACGTCGAAGCCGTTGGCGAAGCGGGGCTCTTCTTTGCAGATGAGGCAGACCTCGCAGAGCAGCTTCAGCGCGTCCTCAGAGACGGCTCGTTAGTGAGCGCCTATCGCCTGCGCGCACAGGAGCGTGTCAAGAAGTATTACGACTGGGAGCATGTGGTTGACCGCTACGAAGATTTGTTCGCACAGATGATGGGTCGTCCACCTGCGCCCGCCCGTGATTCCTCATTCGAAGACAACTTGGCGCGCGAGGAGACGGCTGTGCGTCAGACATCCACGAAGTAAATCTGAGCATCTATCGTAGGTTGAAAATCGGTGTGAGAAATTTTCACCGGAACTTCCCCCTATTCGCAAATTTTGACTGGAATCCTGCCTTGACATTTTCCGTCAGCGTCTTTAACTTGCTAGTTCCGCGTGCTTGTTAAAGCCCGATTCCATTAACTCCACGCTTGCAGTTCACGCCGCAGGCCATAACCCGCAAATCGAAATAGAAAAGAATCAGGGAAGCTCGGTGCCCCTGAGCCTCGTTGAAGGAGCATTCGTAGTGTTTAGTTTTCCTCGCCTTTCATCATTACGCGGAAAGCGTTTTCTGATCCTCAGCCTTGCATCTCTGTGCTTGCTGGTCTTTGTGCCGTGTCTCCAGGCGCAGCAATTATCCGTTCCCGGTCTTCAAGCCCCCGCCGAGAAAAAATCCGCGAAGCAAGAGTTGCCCTCCCGGATCAGGGCGGCGCGCGGCGAAGCACCGCTCGGCAGGCTTTACGATAGCCTCAAGGTCGAGCCGCTAAAGATTCGGCGCTTGCCTGCGCTCAAAGCGAGCGAGATGGAGAAAGAGGCAGCGAGCAAGAGGGTACGCGTTGGCACGGTCAGAGCGTTCCAGCGTCCGCTCAACGTTTCATCCGACAGCGCTTTCTACCGTGTGGCCGAAGGCGAGGTGCGCGTCATGGGCATCGTCTCCGAAGGGGCGCTCTACACGCGCGTGCATTTCAGCAATATGTCATTGCCCGCCGGGGCCAGAGTTTTTGTCTACTCTTTGAAGAACCCGGAGGAATTCTACGGCCCTTATGAAGGTAAGGGAGCGTCCCCTGACGGCACGTTCTGGACACCGCCGGTGGAAGGCGATGGAGCCGTCATAGAATATTTCAGTCCGGCGGGGGCGATTGATTCCCAGGTTGCTCCGTTTCAGGTTTCGGAAATCAGCCACATCTACAGAAGTCTGTTCCTGAAAGAAAGCTCACAGGATGCGGCGGGCTCGTGCAATCTGGAAGTGACCAGCGATTGGTTAGAAGTTGCTAAATCTGTCGGATACCTGGAATTCACCAGCGGCGGTTTCGAGTATGCCTGCACCGGCACGCTGCTCAACAATCAGGCCAACGATCAGACGCCGTTTCTGCTGACGGCGAATCACTGCTTCGACACGCAGGCGGAAGCGCAGTCGCTCAGAGTCTATTGGAATTACAACACAGGCGATAGCCCTCCCGGCGGCACACCGTTCACTGATGGCGCGAATCTTCTAGCCACCGGAACGTCAAGCGATTTTACTTTCGTGCGCCTGACCGGCTCTCTACCGGGCGGCCTGTTTTTTTCCGGTTGGGATGCTACAGCGACCCCTCTCTCAACTTCCGTGACGGGCATACATCATCCCGAAGCCTCGCACAAGCGCATCTCGTTTGGAGCGACCAACTCAACCTGTGCGGGCGGCCTTCCCGGCCCGTGCTCGAATTTTACGCACGTTCGTTGGAATTCCGGCACGACTGAGGAAGGGTCGTCCGGCTCCGGCATCTGGAAGGGGTCTGGCGTTGGCGCGCAACTCGTCGGAACGCTGACCGGGGGAGCAGCCGCTTGTAGCAACCTCAGCGGTATTGACCACTACGGCAGCTTTAGCGCGACCTATCCGAACATCTCCTCCTTCTTGGCGGGCGGCAGCGCTGATTTATCAATTACCAAAAATACTGCATATGACAGAGTCGCACCCGGCTCTCAAATTGTTTACTTCATTACTGTGACGAACAATTCAGGGGGTGGGGCTGGCTCCATTTCCGTCGTTGATAATCTTCCAGCCGAAGTGACCTTCGTCTCTTGCAGCGCACAGGGCGGCACGTGTGGCGGCGCGGGAAACAACCGGACAATCACGTTCTCTTCGCTGGCGGCTGGCGCATCTGCCACGACAGTCCTTATCGCAACAGTGAATAACTCGGTCGCAGGCGGCACCGTCATCAACAACACTGCGTCTGTTAGCGCTTCGACGCCTGATCCAAACCACGCCAATAACGGTGCTGCGACAACGGTGACTGTAGACCTGTCGCCGTATAAGCCGAAATCGAACGGAAAGATTGTGTATGGCTCTGACCGGGCATCCCTTAGCAGCCTGCCGAGCGGCATTTATACGATCAATGATAATGGAAGCGGTGATTCCATACTCTTCAACATCGAGCCGTTTGCTTCGGCTGCCGCGTGGTCGCCGGACGGCACGAAGATAGCTTACGGGAAAAGATTTTCCGGTACTTATGGCGATGAGATTTATGTCGCCAATGCTAATGGGACAGGCTCTGTTAAGGTCGCCGGAAATGTCTTTAACGGTAATACCAGAATCGCCTGGTCTCCGAGCGGGGCAAAGCTGGCTTTCATCGGGACCGGCTCTTCCGTCTATCTCGTGAATGCGGATGGAACGGGACTCTCGAAACTCCCCAACAGCCCGGCCTCCATCAATGATCTTTCGTGGTCTCCTGACGGCTCAAAGTTCGCCTATTCAAACGGCGGTGACGTTTGCGTCATGAACATTGACGGCAGCGGGCAAACGAATCTCACTCAGGGGCGACCGAGCAACGGAGGCGAGTCCACCAGAAGCGTTCTTCCACGCTGGTCTCCTGATGGAACGCGGCTTCTTTTTGGAGGTGAGTCCAACAATTATCGCTACGTCTACGTGATGAACGCTGACGGCAGCAATCTCTCCCAGCTTATCAGCCTACATCAGTCCATGCAGCCTGCATGGTCGCCTGATGGAACGAAAATCACGTTCATTGCGCTCAACGCGCTGTACGTCGCCAATGCTAATGGGACGGGCGCGCTGCAAATTACCAATAACAATTTTTATAACTTCAAGCCTGACTGGCAGCCGCAAGCCGCCGCTGCTCCGACGGTGCAACTGAGCCAGGGGAGCTATTCAATCGGCGAAGCAGGCGGAAGCGCCCAACTGGTGGTCAGCCGGACGAATGCGACCGCCCCGGCCAATGTGGACTATGCGACCTCGGACGGCTCAGGACTCAACGCCTGTAGCAGCGTCACCGGCATGGCCTCCTCGCGCTGCGACTATGCGACCTCCATCGGCACGCTGCGCTTTGCCGCCGGGGAAGCCTCCAAGACCATCTACATTCCCGTCATTGACGACAACATCGCTGACGGTAACGAATCCTTCACCCTGACCTTGAGCAATCCTTCGGGAGCGAGTCTCGGCTCAACCACGACGGCAACCGTGACGATTACGGATAATGCCAACACGGGGGGCAATCCGATAGACGGGGCGGCCTTCTTCATCCGTGAGCATTACATAGATTTCTTAGGGAGAGAGCCAGAGCCGTCAGGACTGGCAGGCTGGCTCAACGTCTACAACAACTGTGGCACTACTGTTCAGCAGCCCTGCGACCGGGTGGAGATTAGCAGCGCGTTTTTCCGTAGTGAAGAGTTTCAAACGAGAGCCTATCCCCTCTATCGCTTCTACTCGGCAGTCGGGAAGATTCCACTGTACGAGAACTTCATGCCTGACTTTGCGAAAGTCAGCGGGTTTCTCTCGGCGCAGGAACTGGAAGCCAACAAGGTAGCCTTCATCAATGAGTTCATGACGAGGGCTGATTACCAGAACCTGTACGGCTCCATCAGTGGCAATGATGCTTATGTGACAGCACTACTGAACACCCTGGGATTGCCGAATCATCCGAACAAGCAGAGTTGGATTAATTCCCTGAACGGTGGGACTTCGAGAGCGCAGGTCTTGAGAGCGGTGACGGAGGATGGGCAGGTGTATCAGAAGTACTACAATGAGGCGTTTGTCATCATGCAGTACTTCGGGTACTTGAGGAGGAGTGCTGACATTTCCTATCAGCAATGGATTCAGTTGATGAACACGAATGGCGGCGATTATCGGCAGATGATTGATGGCTTCCTCAACTCCGCTGAGTATCGCAACCGGTTCCAGTAATCAGTTGCTTCAAGACTGACGCGAGAGCGACTGTCACGGGCTATGTGGGTCGAGGGTTGTGAGAAGATAAAGCTGCGCCCGCGCGAATCGAGCTTGAAATGATTCGCGCGGGCGTTTTGAATTAAACGTGGGGCTGCGGCTTACCAATCTTCCTGCGCGATATACTTCAGCACGCTTTTGATGGAAGCAACGCTGTAGCTGCCGTCTTCTCTGGCGATGGGAACATGACGGTAGCGCCCCATCGCCATCTTATTGAGCGCGGCGGCGACCGAATCCGACTCACGCAATGCCTCCGGATTGCCGCTCATCAATTCATTGACGGAAACACCACCGGCTCGCGCCTCTCCCTCAGCGCTCATTAATTTATTCAGCACATCATGCTCGGTGAAAATGCCCACGAGCTTGCCCTGATCGTCGAGCACGAGCGCGCAGCCCGTTTGAGCCTCTCTCATCCGGCGCGCAACTTCGAACGCAGATTCTTCAGGCCGCACCGTGACCGTCTCCATCTGGTCGAGGTGGCTCAGATTGTCTTCCATCACCGACCGCACGAGTCCGGCTGTGGCCTCGGCGCGCGGCACATCCAGATCGCGCAGAGACTTCATGCAGTTCTCGCAGCGATCCATACCTTCAAGATTGTCGTGTCCACACGATGGGCAAATCATTTGGCGCTCCCTATCTCAAGTTCCAGGTGTTGGGCCAGATTTAAATTCTACCCCTAGCCAACCTAAAAGGGCGAGGTCAATTAGTCCCAGAATGGTTGCTATACCTGGAACTTTTCTTAGCGACTTGAAAAAATCAGCATTTATATCTTCACCATCAATCGCCGCTTTCGCATAACCGGAAACTCCAGCTTCAAAACGATCTGAGTATAAACGAAGATCGGATACGTTGAGCATCGCCCCGTTGTCTTCAACGCGCGCCCATAGTAATGGTTCATTTTTCCCCCATATCCGGTCAAGAATGCGGAAAGGATTGTTTATGGAAGCCTCACTGAAAAGCGCATGATCTATCTCGCGAGTTTTAAGAAACGAAGGTGAATTGGGAACTTGCGATTCCGGCGCTTGTTTCTTTGATTTCGGTGTTCCGAGCTTGAGAGACTGGATGAAGTCCGTTTCTCCATAAGCTTCTCCATCGACACGCCTGAAGTTGAAACCTATATTTTTATTGGCCGGAACTATCATCACAAGAGCTTTGCCATCGCTGATCGGCTCAGACCAGTCATTGATTGAAAGTCTCCGCTCATAATCGGAATCTTCCTGAATGGTAAGAATTTTAACCACAAGTGAGGCATCTTCTGCTTTCAAGTTAATGAAACAGTACTTTTTATCCGTTGACTCTTGACGAAATAAGCGAAGGATAAATGGCTTGGCTGGTTCTGCTACTTCTATCGTCATGTGCGCTTCGGTCGTTTTGTTTGACCGTGACGTGAGCTTCACGGCGTAGTATTGAAGCTTGGCCGGCTCTGTTGGAATGGCTATGAAACCTCCCAGTTCATCAAGGCCAATCTTATCGAGTCGTGCGCTTTCAAATATAATCTCCATCACCTCACCCGGTTCTGTGCTGTGTGAAAGCAATACCCTCGACTCGCCATCAACAACAGTGCCTTTCATAAAAAGCTCGTACTTATTACTAACCTTAACGGGAACGAATTTTTCACGAGTCTCTTGGAAACTTTCCAGATGCACAGGCTGCGGCAGATGCAAAAATGTGTACTCAAGGTAAAAGACAAGGAGTACTATGACCGCTTTTACAATTATTCGCGCCGTTTTCTTTTTCTTGTGCTTCCTGAATATCTGGCGCAGGTAGCCTCGAAGCTCCATTCTCCATATTCCTCTATCCATCTTATTTCAAGACGCGCAAGCCAGCGACCGTCCGGGCCACCCAAATTCGTGAAGTGTCTTGCCAGGCGGAGGCAAAAAGCTGGTGGTCTCCCACAGAAATTCTGCCCTTTTTAACCTTACCATTCCACATACCAGCATAAGCAGCCAACTTTTTGTTCTTGAAATCTTCTTTCACACCTATCGGGACCCAATCACAGGCAGCTTGCGCGGCGCATTTTTTCGCGCGAAACTCCGCCCTCGCGTGATTGTATCTATCAGCGTCCACTGTGAATTCGTATTCGACCGGTTGGTTTCTGATCGGATAAATCTCTGCTGGCGTAAATTTTTTTAGTATTATTTCCCTATCCCCGATTGTCTCGGGTCCCGCGCTGATGACGGGCATCTCAAACTTAGCCAGTCTGATTTCATTAGTGACAGAGGTCTTAATAGCTTGAAAAGAGATCATTCCCGGAACCGCGCGGCTCGTATCGTTCTGTAATCTAACTTTGATCTTTTCCTCCACATGATCTTTTGTTGCCGTAAATCTATGGATGAAAGGCGCAGAGTTTTTCGTGGTCACAGTTACCGTAGCTGTAGCCCCTTCCTCTAGCTGCCCCGCGATACGCAGAATCCACCCATCTTTAACAAAGCCCTGGATAGAGAAGTTGCTCGAATTGAACGTCTCGGGAAACTGAGGGCCTTCTTCTGCTAGCAACTTCTCCGTAACACGCTTACAGGGGCTTGGGCCGAAGACCGTAGTCAGAAAATCGTCATCATCTTCGCTCAGTTGGCTGGTATATAAAGGGCTACTGAAGAGGAAGTTTGAATTCATCGCCTCAAGAAACGTCAACTTGCCATATGTCCGAAAAGGTTTGACGCCAACCGAGACCAATGATTGGCCTCTTACCGTGAAAAAGATGGCAAGTAACGATAAAGCAAAAAGAGATTTTAGAATAAACCCTCTTGAGCGCATGGAATACCTCCCCGGCAGTATGAGAATATAGAACCCTTGAATGAGGGCCAAAGAAAGCTCGGACTTTACAGAGGAAAACCCGACTGGCGGACGGCTTATATCACCAAAATAGCTCCACCATCAAGCTAATTAAATGTCAGATGTTTACCGCTGCGCTAAATAGGAATGTGGAAAAATTTTAGGTGATCTGAAGCGCAGGGAGCTTTTCTATTCAGAATATATTCCACAAGAGCAGAGCAGATTTTTCTTCATAGCGAAAATAAGTTTCAGGTCTCCAATTTACGTCACTTTATTGGAGACCTGAATTCAGGGCTACTCAACAACCCACATATCGCCGCTGTTAATCAGTTTCTCAAGGCTGCCGGGGCCGGACTTGGCGATGGCGGCTTCGATCTGGTCGGTCATCATGTCTTCGTAGGTAGCGCGCTCGACGGCGCGGAAGATGCCGACGGGTTGCGGAAAATCTGGCTGCTCCATGCGCGCGAGCATGAAGGCGACCGACGGGTCTTTGAGATGAATGTCGTGGACGAGCAGATCATTTTCGTTGAGACCCGTCTCGCTGCCGAGTTGGACGACCTCCGGGTGCGCGCCGTTCATGCGAATACCTTTGTCACGATCCTTGCCAAAGACCATCGGCTTATCATGCTCTAAGTAGATCATGTGGTCTGAGCGGATTGAGCGTTCGGCGAAGTAATCGAACGCGTGGTCGTTGAAGATATTGCAGTTTTGATAAACCTCGACGAACGAGACGCCCTTGTGGTGAGCCGCTGCCTGAACGGTTGTGCCGAGATGCTTGACATCAATATCGAGCGAGCGCGCGACGAACGTGGCTTCCGATGCGATGGCCACCGAAAGCGGGTTCAAAGGGTAATCAATCACGCCCATCGGCGTTGATTTCGTCTTCTTGCCAAGCTCTGATGTCGGGCTGTACTGCCCCTTCGTCAACCCGTAGATGCGGTTGTTGAAGAGAATGTAGTTCATGTCGAGGTTGCGGCGGATGGCGTGCATGAAGTGGTTGCCGCCGATTGATAAGGCGTCGCCATCGCCCGTGATGACCCAGACGCTTAAGTCAGGATTCGCGGCCTTGATGCCGGTGGCGATTGCCGGGGCGCGTCCGTGAATCGAGTGAAAGCCGTAGGTATTCATGTAGTAGGGGAAGCGCGACGAACAACCGATGCCTGAAACGAAGACGATCTTCTCGCGCGGGATGCCGAGTTCGGGCATCACCTTCTGCACGTTGTTCAGGATCGAATAATCACCACAACCCGGACACCAGCGCACTTCCTGCCCGGAGACGAAATCCGCTTTCGTTAATTTCACGGGCGGCGGAGCGACTTCACCAGCCGCCATCGAACCCGCGTAGGCTTCGGGCGACGCAGCAGCCTCCGCGTTGTCTTTATGTCCGTTGCCATTTGTTCCGTTCTCGTTCATTCTTGCTCCTTGATGTCATTTGCTTTTCTGACGTGCTCGACCGCACGGCATAATTCTAGAAATTTCTCTTGTACGTAAGGATTCAATTTCTGCGCGAAGTCCTGTGTCAGGGCGCGGACTTTGATTAATTCCTGTACGTCTGCCAAATCCTTCAGGCGGTCTGGCGCGGTCATACCTGACGCCAGTTTCAGTTCAATCAGTTTTTCAAGCGTGACGATTTGCACGCCATCAATATTATTAGAAGACGTGGCGGGCACGGGGAAACTCACAGGCTTTAGTTTGCCATCGCCCGGATATTCACCGGCAACTATCACTTCAATCGTCACGCCCTCGCGGGTCGAGCGCAACCTTTTTCGTGCGCCCGGAAACGCCGGGACGTAGCCCAATCCAATCAACTCACGGTGGAATACTTCCAGCCCTTCGCCGGTCAGCACCAGATCAATATCTTCGGTGAAGCGCGGATAACCGTAAGCCAGCAAAGCGACCGCACCGATGACCATGTAATCTATGCCGTGCCGCTTCAAATCGGAAGAAACCTGCGCCAGCGTACCTTGAAGCGTTCCTTCTCCCATAAAGTAGCGCAGCCCTTCCGCGTACACGTCATGGATAGACCGGGAATTAACAGTTGAAGCAGCCATTACAAATACTCTTCAACCTTTCCCACGATCTCACGAATCTGGAAGGGGCGTCCCTTGACCTTCGAGAAGGGCACGGCGTCTACCAGATACTTGGCGCGAATCATCGTGCAGAGCTGTCCGAGATTCATCTCAGGAATAATTACCGTCTCAAAACCGTTGAGAACTTCGCCGAGGTTCTTCGGGAACGGATTGAGATGCCGAAGATGCGCGCTGGAAACCGGCTTGCCTTCGCGCTGCAACTTCTCGACGGCTGAAGTAATGGAGCCGTAGGTCGAACCCCAGCCAAGCACGAGCACCTTGCCCGTTTTCTCTCCGAAGATTTCGATCAGCGGAATGTCGTTCGCGGCGCGATCAACCTTCTCCTGACGGAGCTTGACCATGAAGTGATGGTTTTCCGGGTCGTAGTTGACGTTGCCCGTCAGGTGCTGCTTTTCGATGCCGCCGACGCGATGCTCAAGACCGGGCGTGCCGGGAATCGCAAAGGGGCGCGAGAGCGTCTCTTCGTCGCGCGAATACGGCATAAAATTCGTCGGGTCGGTCGCAAACTTGACTTCGATCTTCGGCAAGTCTCCAACTTCCGGCACAGCCCACGGCTCTGCGCCGTTTGCCAAGTAACCATCCGAGAGATAAAAGACGGGCGTCATGTATTTGAACGCCAGCCTGACGGCTTCGACGGCCATGATGAAACAATCGGCGGGCGTGGACGGCGCGAGGACGATTGCAGGGCATTCGCCATTGCGTCCCCAGACAGCTTGAAAGAGGTCAGCCTGCTCGGTCTTCGTCGGCAAGCCCGTCGAAGGCCCGCCGCGCTGGACGTTGATGATGACGAGCGGCAATTCCGTCATCACTGCAAGGCCAATGGCTTCCTGCTTGAGAGCGACGCCGGGGCCGGATGTTCCCGTCAGACCAATCTGCCCGGCGAAGCTCGCGCCGATGGCCGAGCAAACGGCTGCGATTTCGTCTTCAGCCTGAAACGTTCGGACGCTGAAATTCTTGTGACGTGCTAATTCATGGAGAATGTCGGAAGCGGGCGTAATCGGGTATGAGCCGTAGAAGAGCGGGCGACCAGACAGTTGAGAAGCGGCGATAAAGCCGATGGCCGTCGCTTCGTTGCCGGTAATCTTACGATACTTGCCCGGAGCGATCTGCGCCTTCTTGATGGTGAAGTGCGTGGTGAAAACTTCGGTCGTATCGGCGAAGTTATAGCCCGTCTTGAGCGCGATTTCGTTGGCTTTCATCACCTCCGGGTTCTTCGCAAACTTGTCGCGAATCCAGTTGACGGTCTGTTCCATCGGGCGGTCGTAGAGCCAGTAGAGCACGCCCAACGCGAAGAAGTTTTTGCAGCGATCCATCTCCTTGCGCGATAGCTCGACGTTTCCTTTCAGCGCGTTCATGTTAAGCGTCGTAATCGGGAGGCGATGTACGCGATAGCCTTTGAGCGAATCATCTTCAAGCGGGTTCGACGTGTACGCGGCATGTTCGAGGTTGCCTTTCGTAAACTCGTCCGTGTTGATGATGAGCGTGCCGCCGTCTTCCAGATCAGGCAGATTGACTTTGAGCGCCGCCGGGTTCATGGCAATCAGCACGTTCGGCTCGTCGCCGGGCGTGCGTATGTCCTGGCTGGAAAAATTGAGTTGAAAGCCGGAGACTCCCGGCAGACTCCCGGCGGGGGCGCGAATCTCTGCGGGGAAATCGGGCAGCGTCGAGATGTCGTTGCCGAGCACCGCCGACGTGTTCGTAAACTGCGTGCCCGTCAACTGCATGCCGTCGCCGGAATCCCCGGCAAAGCGAATCGTGACGGTCTCCAGTTCTTCCAGATTCTTATCTTGCTCGATGATGTTTTCGATAACAGTGCTCATAACAATTGCGGATTGCGGAATTCGGATTGCGGATTGTAAGAATGGGATAAGTGCTTTTTAATCCGCATTCCGCAATCGGAAATCCACAATCGTTTCATCCTCCTTCGGGTGTGTCCATGACTTGGGCCGGGACGGGCGGCAAATTCATTGTCTCTTTCGGATAACTTTCGGCCAGGTAAGTGATGATGTCGAAGACGGAGATTGAGCCGATGAGTTGGCCGTCTTTGACGAGCGGAATGTTGCGGTAGCTCTTGGCGTTCATCACCTTCACGGCATCGCCAATCGTCGCATCGGTCGTCAGCGTTTCAACCGCTGGCGACATCCAGTCGCCGACGGGTGAATTCATGTCAACTTGCTGGCCGACGATTTTGTTGAGCAAATCGCGCTCGGTGAAGATGCCGACGATGTTCTTCTTCGCTTCTTCACAAACGATGACGCAGCCGCCCTCGTCTCGTTTCATCTGTTCGATGGCTTCGGACAAAGGCGTGTCGGGGCGGACGCAGAAGAAGTCGTCCGTTTTGAGCAGCGTGACGCTGTCCTGGCGCGCGCGATGCGGCGCGTCCGTTTTGTCCGCAGGCGTCTGCGGCTCGCTCTTTTGCGTAGCAGGGTATTCGGCTGACATCAGGGATGCTCCATCTCTGGTGGAAAATCTTTGGTCGTGACCGAATTCAAATTGTAACAGCAAAGGCTGGTAAATGGTAAATGATGAAGTGCTGCAACAGACGATGGACGATGGACGATAAGAACACGCTTTCCCGTCGTCTATGATCTATCGTCCATCGCCTGCTTTTGGCGACATCTCTGCGAGTTGACTGATGATGGCGGGCAGGCGGGCGAGCGTGAAGTCAATCTCGCTCTCGGTGTTATAGCGCCCCAGCGAAAAGCGGATTGAACCTTGCGCCGCTGTGTAGGGGACGTTCATCGCGCGCAAGACCGCAGAGGAAACGTGCGATTCCGCATTGCAGGCCGAGCCGGTCGAAACGCAGATGCCCGCTTCGTCCAGATGAGCGAGGATGCTCTCGCCTTCGACGTGCTCAAACGAAATGTTCGACGTATTCGGCAGACGACGCTCGCGATTCAACGTTCCGTTCAAACGCGCGTTCGGGAAGGTGGCGAGAATCGTGTATTCCAGGCGGTCGCGTAAGTGACGAATACCCGCGTGCCCGTCAAAATTTCTCGCCAGCTCACAAGCTGCGCCGAGCGCGACGATGTAGGGCAAGCTTTCTGTTCCCGCACGACGCCCGCGCTCCTGACCGCCGCCGATAAGATATGGCGCGAGCTTCACGCCGTTGCGAATGTAGAGCGCGCCCACACCTTTCGGCGCATGAAACTTGTGGCCGGAGAGAGCGAATAAATCAACGTGCGTGTTCTTGAGGTCAATCGGAATCTTGCCGACGGCCTGCACGCCGTCAACATGAAAAGCGGCTTCCGAATGTTCGCGCACCACGCGCCCGATCTCTTCAATCGGGAAGAGAACACCCGTTTCATTGTTCGCCAGCATCACGGAGACTAAGCCTGTGTCAGGGCGAAGCGCGACGCGCAAATCTTCCAGGTTGAGCAAGCCTTCGGAGTTCACGTCCAGCCACGTCACTTCGTAACCGCTTTTCTCCAATCGCTCGCACAAATACCTCACGGCCTCGTGCTCGACGCGGGTTGTGATGATGTGATGCTTGTCGGGTTGCTGTTCGAGGATGCCGCGAATCGCCCAGTTGTCGGATTCTGTGCCGCAGGAGGTGAAGACTATCTCGGAAGAATCTGCCGCGCCTAAAAGCTCTGCGACCTGCTCGCGCGCGCTCTCAACACTGCGGCGCATCTCTCTGCCGAACGTGTGCGCCGAAGACGGATTGCCGTAAAGGTCTGCGAGGTACGGGCGCATCGCCTCGAAAACTTCAGGCGCGACGCGCGTGGTCGCGTTGTTGTCTAAATAAATCATCTCTCTCATGGTTTGCCTGTCTCAATCCGCAGGTTCTCAACTTCAATGGTTCGCCAGTAATCATCGAGAATGTCTAAGATGAGCGGGTGGCATGACTGGCAGCCGCCGCCAGCGTGGCAGGCGCGCGTCACCTGCTCAATTGTGTGGAGCGAGCGCGTCTCTACCACCTGCTCGATGGTTTTTTCGGAGACGGCGAAGCAGGTGCAGATGAGCGCCTCGTCACCCATCCATTCTTCGCGCGTTGCGTTGTGATAATTCGCCAGTGCTGCATGGAGAGCTTCGCGGCAGAGCGTGGCGCAGTGTTTTCTATCCGGCGGCAACTCCTCGAACCAATCCGTGATAGCGCTCTCTTCCAGCATGGCCGCACGGCTAATCGCCATCTCCTTAATCGTCTCTGTCAGGACAGAAGCCGAGGCGATGAGAAAACCGCAACCGACGGCCTTGAACTTTGCGTCCTCGATTCTCTGTTGCCCGGCATCAATCTTCAGCGTCAGGCGCAGGATCGCGCCGCAGATGAGCGCCCCGGCTTCTCCGATGGCATCAGCGTCCTGCGCCTCGCCGACATTACGCGGCTTCAGGAAATGCTCATTGATGCGGTCAGGGTAATATGGCATCGCTTAGATGGAGCTTTCGTGTGAAAGGTCGGCCTCAGAAGCGTAACTTTGCGGCGCTTTGTTTGTCAAAAACAGAGTTTCTTGAGGGATTGTTCAATTTCAAATTGAATGTGCGGTGAGATGAGATTCACCACAGAGACACAGCGGACACGGAGGATGCACAGAGATAAGAATTAGAAATAGCAGATTTGAGATTTCAGATTCCTAATTTGAGATTGCATTTCTCTGTGCCCCCTCTGTGTTCTCTGCGTCTCTGCGGTGAACAGCAACTTCCCCTCCACTCTTTTCAATCTGAACCACTGCCGTTTCTTGCTGGTAGTTGGATTAGCCTGCAAAAAGGCGTAATCTGTGACAGCTCGTGAGCGCGTCTAAATAATAGCGTTAGCAAAGCTACTACTACTGTGCCGTTAATCAAGTTGGAGACCATTTCATGCGTAATGTCTTGACCGTTGCTGCTCGTTTCGTTCTCTTAATGTCGCTCGTCGTCGGTTTCGCCATACTCGCTTCCGGGCAAGTCAAATCTCAGCAAGTTCCTAAAGAGGTTCAGGCCATTGTCGGCACTTACACGGGGTCGTGGACGAGCTACGGGCTGAATGAGCAGGGACAGGTTGTGAGGCAAGCGGCTTGGACAGATTCGATCAAGGCTGAGAATCCGACGGTCGCGGCAGACCGGGCGTATGTCACGACGACGGACGAGTTGGTGTTTGAAGGCGGCAGGATTCCGCCGACGAGAGTGCCGGGAACAGAAGGCTACTTGCTCAATCGAGACGGAAGCCTCGGCGATTATTTCCTCGAAGTCTTCGGGCAAACGTACCGGATGCAAAAACTCGGCAAAGATACCTGGGCCTACGTCACAGAGGGACACCCGCGCGAGTTCGCTCAGCTAGGGGCGGAGAGAGTGTTATCTGCCCAACACGTTCTCATCAAGGTTGTGACTTTCGAGCAAGGTGTAGAAACACATAACGTTTCGCGGATGACGACCGTCAAGTGGAAAGACGCCGGGGGGAAGGAGCGCACCACACAGTTTGTCAGCCTGCAAGGACAACACAAGCGCCGTCCTGTTTGAAAGAATCGGAATTATGAAATCCAGGATCGCTACCTTAATCCTTTGCCTCGGCGCAGCGCTCACGATTTCTGCTCAAACAGCGCAGCGCCCGCCCGAGTCGAAAGATGAAATAAATAAGGCTCAGCCGTCTTCGCCCTCTCCCGGAAATAAACAGGACGAACTCGCAGAGGATGTGGTTCGTGTTGACACCAATCTTGTCAGCATTCCGGTCGCTGTGATAGATCGCGGGGGGAAGTTCATCACCGACCTGCGCCGTGAGGATTTCCGCGTTTACGAGAATGGAGTCGAGCAGCAGGTCGCTTTCTTTGCGCCTGTCGAACAGCCCTTTACGGTGGTGCTCTTGCTCGACACCAGCCCTTCCACACGGTTCAAGCTCAGGGACATTCAGGATGCCGCCATCGCTTTTATAGACCAGCTTCGCCCGGAAGATAAAGCGGTCGGCGTGACCTTCAACAGTCAACTGCGCGTCCTGAATAGAATGATGCGTGACCGTGAGGGCTTGCGAAAAGCGATACGCAATATCTCGATTGGGCCGGGCACATATCTTTACGCGACGGTTGATGTGATGCTGAACAGGCTCTTTCGGCGCATACCGGGACGAAAGGCTCTGGTGCTTTTCACAGACGGGGTTGATACGCTGTTCATCCCCCCGTTTGACACGCGGCGCAGGGCGACGTTCAACAGCAACATGCGGGACGCCGAAGAATCCGATGTCCTGATTTATCCTGTTCAGTACAACACGCTCGACGACATGCGGCAGATGTACAGAGAGAATTACCCGGAGGGCTTGCGCCAGGAGTACGAAGTCGCAAGCAAATATCTCCTGGGGCTGGCGACTAAAACCGGGGGGCGTCATTACAGGGCGGATAGCCTTGAGGCGCTTAAGGAATCATTCGCCTCAATCGCGGAGGAACTGCGCCGCCAGTACAGCCTCGGCTATTATCCGAAGGAGACTTCATCCCTGGGGCAGGAGCGGAAGATCAAGGTCAGGGTCAACCGGGAAGATGTAGTTGTCAGGGCGAAGGAAAGCTACACCTCAAGCCCGCCAGCGAAGGGACAAGAGGTCAAGAGGCCGAACTAATCGCTCAAGCTGAAGGCGATCACCCCCACGAAAGGAAAAGAGATTTATGGACAAATTATTCATCCCGGTTTTGCTGGGCACGAACAGGAAGGAGCGCAAAAGCGTTCACGTTGCGCGCTGGCTCGTCGGTGAGATGCAAAATAGAGACGACATCGAAACGAAGTTGTTTGACGTATGCGACTTCGACTTGCCACAGGATGACTACGGCACTGCGCTCCGTGACAGCTTCCCCGAATGGAGAGACAGCATCATCAGGGCTGACGGTCTGGTCGTCATCAGTCCTGAGTACAATCACGGCTATCCGGGGTCGTTGAAGAGCGTTTTAGATTTGCTCCTGAAAGAGTACATTCATAAATGCGTGGCGCTGGTCGGTGTCTCGGCTGGCCCCTGGGGTGGGACTAGAGTGATAGAGGCTATGGTGCCGATGGTCAGGGAGTTGGGGTTAGTTGTCACGTTCACCGATCTCAATTTCCCTTCGGTTCAAACCAAATTCGATGACGATGGCAACCTGCTTGACAAGGCTTACGAGAAAAGGGCTGCGGGCTTTCTCGATGAGCTTGTCTGGATGAGCCGCGCGATGAAGTGGGGACGTGAAAATCTCCCGTCATAGTAGCGGAAAGTAGACTGAACACCCCGCGCCTGAAAAGCAAAGAATAATAGACAGGATTTACAGGATTAACGGGATGGAAAGAACAAGCATTCAACCTGCTTGTCCTGCTTTGTTTTCTTAATCCTGCTAATCCTGTTAATCCTGTCTATTTCTTCCTCAATCATCCTGGCGATTCAATTCTGACAGAGTTCTTCATATACCCATGAGCGATAATTGACTGAATTCCGCTGAAATGACAAAACGGCTTATTTCCGGCATAATTACTCCAGAATTATGTTACGTTAATGCGTGCGACTGACGCTCACGACTAAAGATTAAGATTAAGAAAGCTGTTTATGACTCAAATATCGGAACAAAGTGTGCTCGACGCCCTGCGGCAGATCAAAGACCCGGATTTGCACAAGGACATTGTGACGCTCGGCTTCATCAAGGATTTGAAGATTGAAGGCTCGGAGGTCTCATTTCGCATCGTCCTGACCACACCCGCCTGCCCCGTCAAAGAAGAGATGGAAAGCGCGGCCAAAGAGCTTGTCGGGGCTTTACCGGGCGTCACTTCGGTCAACGTGACGATGGATGCGGAAGTGCCCAAAGGTCGTGGCCTCGGCGACAAGGTGACGATGCCGGGTGTGCGCAACATCATTGCCGTCTCGTCTGGCAAGGGCGGCGTTGGCAAATCAACGGTCGCGGTCAATCTTTCTGTCTCGCTCGCTTTAGATGGTGCGCGCGTCGGCTTGATGGACATGGATGTCTACGGCCCGAACGTGCCCCTGATGCTCGGCGCAAGTCAGGCGAAACCCGAAGTTGAAGAGGGGAGGCTCTTGCCCGTAGAGGCTTATGGCGTCAAGTTGATGTCAATGGCTATCCTTCAGCCGGGCGATAAGCCTATGATCGTGCGCGGGCCTATCCTGCACGGGCTGGTCAAGCAGTTTTTGACGGACGTGAAGTGGGGCGAGCTTGATTATTTGATCGTGGACATGCCACCCGGAACGGGCGATGTGCAACTAAGTCTGGCGCAGCTTGTGCCCGTGCAGGGCGCGGTGCTGGTGACGACGCCGCAGGAAGTCGCCGTGATGGATGTCAGGCGTGCTCTGAGGATGTTTGAGACGGTGGCCGTCCCCGTTCTCGGCGTGGTCGAAAACATGAGCTATTTCGTCGCGCCGGACACCGGCATACGCTATAATATCTTCGGCGAAGGCGGAGGCCAGAAGCTGGCAGATCAATACGACGTGCCGTTTCTGGGCGCTATCCCGCTGGGCCTGGAAGTAAGAGAAGGTGGAGACAAGGGCGTGCCCGTGGTCGTCAGCCAGCCGGAATCGGTGCAGGCTCAGGCTTTCCGCAAAGTGGCGGAAGAGGTCGCGCGCCAGGTCTCGATAGAGGCAATGAAACCGGAGCTTGTCGTTTTAGGCAAAGCTCGATAAGGTAATTATAATAGTGGTCAGTAGTCAGTTGATTACTGAAGGTTTTAATTTTAAGGAGAGAAAATAAATGTCTGCAACAACTGCTACGACGACACCGTCCGTCCCCACTGCTCCGGCGATAACGCTGGGCGTCACGGAATCGGCGGCGACTGAAATCGGAAAATTTATGGCGAGTGAAGAAGGCTTGCCGGAAACCGCTGGCCTGCGCGTGCGCGTCGTGCCGGGCGGCTGCTCAGGCTTTCAGTACAGCCTGAACATCGAAGAGGATTCGCGTCAGGGCGATTTCATCCTGAACGAAAAGGGCGTCCGCCTCTTCGTCGATATGTTCAGCGCACAGTATCTGAACGGCGTCGAGATTGATTACGTCTCGGGCGTGATGGGTTCGGGCTTCGCCTTTAAGAATCCGAACGCGACGGGCGGCTGCGGCTGCGGCTCATCGTTCACGGCCTAAGTCTCATAACGTAAGCTCAGAGAATTCTGGTGGCGCGGTATGCGCGGGCTGTTGGCACAGCAACTTTCTTTCAAACCGAGAGAAGCCGTTGTGCCTGCCTTCGCAGATCGCGCCATTTCTTTTAAGCAATGAATGAACAGATTCAATTCATTCAAGCCGGGACACCTTCGCAGGTCGAAGAGGCGCGAAGGCTGTTTATAGAATACTCCGAACGGCTCGGCCTTGATCTCTGCTTTCAGAATTTCGAGAAAGAGTTGAGCGAGCTTCCCGGCAAGTATGCTCCGCCGGAGGGTCGTCTGTTTCTCGCCGTCTTTGATGAAAGCATCGCCGGGTGCATCGGCTTGAGAAAGATTAATGATGACCGCACCTGCGAGATGAAGCGGCTCTATGTCAGGCCGGAATTTCGCGGGCTGGGAATCGGCAAGGCGATGGCTTTGAAACTCATCGAAGAAGCGCGCGTCATTGGGTACGAACGAATGCGGCTGGATACGCTGCCCGCGCAGATGAGTGAAGCTATCAAAATGTATCGCGCGTTCGGGTTTCGTGAGATTGACCCTTACTATCACAACCCTGTCGAGGGCGCGATGTTCATGGAATTAACCCTCAAGTAAGCGGAGCGCGACTTGCGGCGACCCGTCAAGATGTGCCAAAGTTTGTTCTGCCTTTCATACAAAACAATTCAGGGGAGCATAAACGATGCCGAGGATCGAAGCTGAAGCCGCGACCGGAGTGCAGGCTTTTGACGCAGAGCAGGGCCGCAAACTTGTGCTGGCTATTGAAGACGCAGGGATTGACATCCTGCACCGTTGCGGCGGCAACGCCAAATGCACGACCTGTCGCGTGGAGGTGCTCGCGGGCGACCCCGGCGAAATCGGAGACGCCGAGCGCAACCGGCTGGCGATGGAAGCGGGACTGGCGGAAAACGTCCGCCTCTCCTGCCAGGTGCACGTCATAGACGACCTCAAGGTGCGCGTCATCAACCAGGCCAGCGTCAAGGGGATTGACGCAGGGCCACGACCACTCGACGAGTAATAGGTGATAAGTGATGGGTGATAGGTGATAGGAAAGAACTGTTGTTTTCTCTTATCACCTATTACCTATCACCCATCACTTATCACTTCGCTCTTGTCACTCGTCACTGTATTTAGTAACCTTCGCCCGTATTTTCATGACAATCAGGCTCTGGCAGAGACAGCGTGTGCTGTTTCGGCGCGTGCGTTTAGCGCTCATGGCGTGTTTGTGATCTCGCGTGGCGCTTTTTGCCTTTACATTATTGAAAGGTTTCGGAGGGACGTATGTTGATAGATTCGATTGCTCATCTTCCGTTTGGCTTGGCGATACTTCAGGACATCATTCACGGGCCGACCGGCGATGCTCTCCCCAGAATCCTGCTGCGCTGGTCGCACTTTGTCGCGGGCATCACGTGGATCGGGATTCTCTACTTCTTCAACCTCGTCAACGTCAATTTCATGAAGGCGCTCGATGCGCCGACCAAAGGCAAGGTGATTCCCGAACTGATGCCGCGCGCCCTCTGGTTCTTTCGCTGGGGCGCGCTCGTCACGGTGTTCGTCGGCCTGATGTACTACGCGATGTACATCCTCAAGCCGGATGTGAGCAACGCGAACACAGACGGAACGAACGCCAACGTTTGGACTATTCTCCTTGTCTGGCTGCTGATGCCGCTCATCACGTTCGCCATAGAGTTTTTCATCATCACGAAGTCTGGAATCAACGACGGCAGGGTGCTGGCGGTGATCGTCGCGGTGCTGGTGATTGCGATGTCGGCAGGAATTCTTTACTGGCTCAATTCGCAACTGGCGAGTCCTGATGGCGACGCCTGGGCAAGCAACAAGACGCTCTCCATCGGCATCGGCGGCGCGCTCGGCATCATCATGCTCTTCAACGTCTGGGGCATTATCTGGCCTGCGCAAAAAAAGATCATCGCGTGGACGAAAGACAACGCGCAGAACGGCACGCCGATTCCGCCCGAATCAGCCGCGCTCGGACGCAAAGCCTTCTTAGCCTCGCGCACCAACGCATGGCTGAGCCTTCCGATGCTCTTCTTCATGGCGACCTCGCACGGCGACTACGTGATTTTCGGTAAATAAGAACTGCATCGTCGTCCCGTCAGGGACGATTGAAAATAGCCCAGCAATTTATTGCTGGGATAAAGTTAGAGAATAAATATTGAGTCCCGTAGGGACGATTGAAGAGAGGCTCGCTTCCATTCAGTCGTCCCTACGGGACTCAATCATGTTTACCCTTCTGTTTCCCAGCAATAAATTGCTGGGCTATTGTCAGTCGTCCCTAACGGGACGCTTCTGACGCTAACGTTGGGTGCTGCTCCGTTAAAGTTTCAGGGCGTCATCCCGTTTCTGCTTTTGCGTTTCACCACAATAAAGATTTATGCTCTCAATTGATTCGCCACAAAAAAACGCGATATTGAGCCGAAACAAGTTTTGTTTCGACAGTTTCGGATGCGGCTTCGGCGTTCCCCCGTCGAAGCGCCCGGCAAGTCAATCTGAGGAGAGAAAATCATGGGATTCAACGATTCATACACGGCCAAACAATTCAACCTGAGCGGGCTCAGCGGTATCTCGGATAAGACGCTTGAGATGCACTTCAAGCTCTATGAGGGATACGTTAAAGAGACCAACAATCTGACGGAGAAAATCTCCGAGTTTCTGAAAGACGGCAAGGTGGATCAGGAAGAGATGCCCGCTTATTCGGAGCTGACCCGTCGGCTGGGCTTCGAGTACAACGGCATGGTGCTGCACGAATATTACTTCGGCAACATGAAAAAAGACGGTTCGGGCGACCCGGATAAAACTTCGAGCTTTTACAAAGCCGCCGAGGCGACTTTCGGCAGCTACGACATCTGGAAAGCCGATTTCGTCTCGGTAGGCAAGATGCGCGGCGTCGGCTGGGCGATCTGTTATGAGAATCCGGCGAACGGGCGACTCTCGAATCACTGGATCACGCTGCACGAGACGGGCAACGTCTCCGGCTTTAACCCCGCGCTCGTGATGGATGTCTGGGAGCACGCCTTTCTTCTAGACTACAAACCTGCGGAGCGCCCGAAATACATCGAAGCATTCTTCTCAAACATTGACTGGAACGCCGTCGGCCAGCGCTTGAAGACCAACACGGCGTCAAAAGAACAGAAAGCATGAAGTAGGAGACAGAAAACAGGAGACAGGAGTCAGAATAAAAACGGAAGCGGGTTGCAGCCTCTTCTTCATTCTGACTTCTAACTTCTGACTACTGTCTTTTGCTCTTACCAGGAAGGAGAAACGAAAATCTATGAGACGGACTATGCTGGCGCTGGCACCTCTGGTGATGATTGCCCTTTTCTTCGCTGCCTGCGCTTCTGACGACAACGCGAACAGGAATACCACGGCAACCACGAACGTGACGCCTCCGGCGGCGACGCCCACGACGCCCGCCGTGCAAAACCTGACTGTGGTGGAACGCCCGCAGAAGATTAAAGACCAGATGACCGCGCGCGGCGAGCAGGACAAGGCCGCGCCTACGCTCCGCTTCGTCGAGCCGCGCGAGGGCGCGACTATCAACGGCTCAACCGTCAACGTCAAATTGGCTTTGAGCGGAGACTTGAAGGGCTACAAGCCAGCCAAAGACCCTGCGACCGGCATGGGCAATCACATTCACGTCATCCTCGATAATCAACCTTACGAGGCTTATTACAATCTAGATCAACCGTTTGAATTGCGTAATGTCGCAGAGGGCAAGCACACCCTGCGCGTCTTCGCCTCACGCCCCTGGCACGAGAGCTACAAGAATGCAGGCTCTTTCCAGATGGTCACGTTCACAGTCAAAGGCGGCGGCGATCCGGCGAAGCCGACGACGACCAACGGCGGCCAGGTGATGAGCAATAACAAGGGCGCAGCCAGCACGAGTATGAATACTGCCCACCCGACCATGCCTGCTAATTCAAACACCACGCCAGCGCCGCGCGAAGGCAAAGACATGGCTTCAAGCACGGCGAGCGAGGTTGACGCGAAGAAGCCGCTGCTGACCTACAGCCGTCCGAAAGGTGAATACAAGGGTGCGGATGCCGAAGCGATCATGATTGATTTCTGGCTCGCAAACGCCAAATTGCAGGGCGATGGAGGAGAGTATCGGGTGCGCTATTCGGTGGACGGAGGCGAGGCGAAATTCCTTGATAAGTGGGAACCCATCTGGCTGAAAGGCTGGACTGCCGGAAAGCACACGGTCAAGCTTGAACTCGTGGACAAGGACGGCAACGTGGTGGCCAACGGCGACTACAACTCGACTTCACGCGACATCACCGTTGCGCCTTAACAGTCCCGTCAGGGATGATTGGCAATAGCCCGGCGATTTATTGCCGGGCTATTTTCATGCACCCCGCACCGGGCTTAAAAACTTGTGCCCGCGTTAACTATTGACTTATCCACCGAACTGAAATAAATAGAGGTTGATTCTCCCGTTCCTTGCACGGCACTTCTGTCAGAACAGCTTTCGAGCCAGGCGATAACGGAGCGCCAAGAGGCCGCTCAAGATTCAAACCTAAAATTTCACGTCACCCGTTGATGAAAAGAGTTCCCGGCAAACTCTCTCTCCCGTCAACAGGTGAGAAAGGCAACAGCGATGAACCCGATTGCCCGAAGAAAAGCTCTTGTGCTTTTAGCCGCTCTAACTTTGGCGGTGTTCGCAACGCAAATAGCCTTAACGCAGCAACTCTCCATCCCCTCTCCGCCGCCGCAGACGCGGCTGCCCAATCCCGTGCTCTATCTGGTAGACCAACAGCACTACACGGCGAACGGCAAGCAGTGGACGCGGTACATGTACGCGGTGATGAATTATGACGTTTACCCGAACCAAATGTTTGCCCCAGCGCCAGACCTTCCGCCCTGCGGGAATAATGCGAAATCCGCGCGTACCTGGGTGGACATCTACGAGCAGAGTGGCAAGAAGCTCTACGGATTTTGCGCGCTCGGCAAGGCCGAAGACTTAAACAAGATATGGTTCGCCCTTGAGGAAGATGTCATCCCCCCCAGTTGGATTTACATCGAATTGAACGACCGGAAAACCAATACCAAGTACAAATCCAATCTGGCCGACACCACGCCATGAGATGCCCGGAGTAGAAAATAGACAGGATTAACAGGATGGACAGGATAAAGGGAAGAAGCATCAAGCTTCCTTAACCTGCCTTGTCTGCTTAATCTTGCTAATCCTGTTAATCCTGTCTATCCCTGCTAATTCTTTCCTCCCCGCTTGACCGCCAGCACTGAGCGCAGGCAAGATTCATACGCTATGTTTTGTCGGAACTCCGCCGCGCATCTCCCCACGCGCATCCTGCTTTGCAATCGGAAAATCTTTTCCGCGGTTCTGCTGACGCTTTTGCTTTACGGCGGCGCGGCCTTGACCTGCCCGGCGCAATCAGTCGAACGCGAACTGAACGCAGGCGAGAAGGCCACAATCTCCATCAAAAATCGCAACGGTCGTGTCGTCATCACGGCTTCGGATGAGCAGAAGGGCGTCTCTCTGAAAGCTACTTCGCCGGGCGAGGCCGTTGCTGAATCGGATGTCGTCTCCATACCCAGAGGCAACTCAATCGAGATAGACGTGCGTGCGCGGCGCGAACAGGATCGCATAGACCTGACCGTGCGTGTCCCGGCGCGTGCGCGCGTGAAAGTCTTCAGCGAAGCCGGAGCGGTTGATGTCATCGGCAACGTTGCTTCGGCGGAAGTCGAAACCAACACCGGCACGATTCGCGCGGATGTGCCGACGGATGCAATTCACCTGAACCTGCTCTGGCAATCCAGCCGCCCGCGATTTTTCAGCGACATAGAGTTGCCGAAAGTTAAAGAGAAGCGCGGCGGCTGGTTCGAGATTAGCGGTAAAATCGGCGACAAGAAGGCGAAAAAGGACGACCGCATCGAGCTTGCTTTCACCACCCAGCGCGGCCTCATGCTTTTTAACGTTGACCCGGACATGGTTCCGTCGGATTTGCGTGAGCGGCCTTTGACGGAAGCCGTGCGCGCCATCGTGCGCGGTGGCGACAGCGCGCTTGTGGACGCCATCCGCAAGGTCAGCCCGCGCTACTTCGGCGACTACGCGAAGACGCTTCCGCCGCCCAAAGAGACGCCCTCGCTGGTTCAACGTCGAGCGCCCGGAGTTGTGCCTACGTCCGTCGGCGCGCAGCGTATGCGCCTGAATGTCAACGTGACAGACCGTCACGGTCGCGCCCTCGCAGATTTGAAAACGACGGACTTCAGTATTTTCGAGAACGGCAAGGAGCAGCAGGTGACGGAGGTTGAGCCGACGAGCGCGCCTTTCAACCTCGTGCTCCTCCTGGACGTATCGGGCAGCGTTGACGAGCACATCAACTTCATACGCAAGGCCGCGCGCAACTTTATCAATACCGTAGGCTCGCAGGATCGCGTCGCCGTCATCAGTTTCCGCGACGACATACAGGTCATCTCGGATTTCACGACCGACCGCGCGCTGCTCTCCGAGCGGCTGAAAGATATAGAGGCGGGCGGCGCGACCGCGCTCTACGACGCGCTCGCTTACACGCTCGTCGATCAACTCAAGCAGCTTCGCGGCGAGCGAACGGCTGTGGTTATTTTGTCAGACGGCGACGACAATAAATCCTTCGTGCCGTTCGGCGCGGTGCTGGATGCCGTGCTTGAATCGGGCGCTCTCATCTATCCGCTGTACGTTCCTTCGGGACTGATCCGCGAATCGAGCGTGCCCGCGCCGGAAAAGACCATTGACCCGACGCGCAGACGGTTTCTCACCTTGACGACGCGCGCCGAAGAAGAGGGACGCCAACTGGCGAGCGTCTCCGGCGGCATCTATTACCCGATTACGCGGCTGGACGAGTTGCAGCGCGCCTATGATGACATCGTTGGGCAACTGCGTATGTCCTACAAGGTGACTTATGCCTCGAATGTTGCGGGGCGCGAGAGCGGCGGAGCGCGGCGCGTGCGTGTGCGCGTCAACCGCGACGGCGCGAGCGTCCGCATAAGTCCTGCGACAGAAGCGGCTGCGCCGTGACACCGGAATGTTTCTCTCCGGCAAGAGAAGCCTGTAGCTCAAGGAAGAAGGGTTGTTTTAATGGCACGTCGGAAGAAGGGCACGCATCTCTTCATTACTCTATCTCTTCTGGCAGCGTTGCTCCACGGGCTTTCATCTTCGCGCTCTTTGCGAGCGCAGGATTCACCATCACCATCGCCATCACCAACACCTTCTGCTCCTGTCCGGCGCCTCCGGCGCGTCAAAGGCGAGCAGCCCAAGCCTCGCCAGACGAGGCAAACTCCTTCGGGGCAAACTCAAAAGCTCGCGGACGATGATGAGGTCGTGCGCGTTGATACGGAGTTGGCGAGCATCCTGTTGACGGCGATTGATAAGAATCAAAGATTCATCACGACCCTCAGACGCGAAGACGTGCGCGTGCTGGAGGACAATGTTCCGCAGGAGCTTTCCATCTTCGAGCGCGAAACCGATCTGCCGCTGACGCTCGCTATTCTCGTTGACACGAGCCGGTCGCAGGAAAAAATCCTGCCGGATGAAAAAAATGCTGCCCGCACGTTCATTGATTCAGTCGTTCGTCCCGATAGAGATCAAGCTTCGATCATCTCGTTTACGGGCGAGGCCGTGCTGCAACAAACTTTGACGAACGATCTGGAAAAGTTACGAAGCGCAGTTGAGAGTGTCGTCATAGAATTTCCAGAAGGCTCTCCTGAATGCGAAGGAAACGTTAACAGCGAGCGCGAGCCCAGATGCTACACGGGCGTCTGGGATGCTTTGTGGGTGACGACCAACGAGGTGCTGGCGCAAACGCCTGAGCGCGCACGACGCGCCATCATCCTGCTCTCGGACGGCTATGACACCAGCAGCACGACGAAGCGGCAGGAGGCGATTGACTTTGCCGTCAAGAACAACATCGTCATCTATTCAATCGGGATTCACGATGACGGAGCGGACGGCGAACTCGCCGACGACGCGCTGCGGAAAGTATCTGAGCGGACAGGCGGGCGCGCTTTCTTTCCACAGGACAAGCCTTCG
Source organism: uncultured Acidobacteriota bacterium (assembly GCA_963791265.1). Lineage (GTDB taxonomy): Bacteria > Acidobacteriota > Blastocatellia > Pyrinomonadales > Pyrinomonadaceae > QHXM01. The sequence goes on along the minus strand of CAWBSB010000013.1, from coordinate 1,364,947 downwards.
CTCGAAGCCGCCTTCGCGCAAATCCAGATTGAATTGCGCTCGCAATACCTCGTCGCCTACCAGCCTGCCAATCGCAAACACGACGGCTCGTTCCGGCAGGTGCGAATCGAAATCATCAATCGTGAGCTACGCAAACAGAAACTGCGCCTGCTTTATCGTCAGGGCTACTATGCCCGCAACGCGCCTCTCACGGGAGCGCCGTCCACAGAGAGCAGTCCAAAATAAACCAGGGAGATTGGAATTCCTATGCCTCATCTTCACAAACAAACGCGCGCGCTGCCCTCGCTCCTCGTCCTGTTCATGCTGCTCGCGCTCCTGCTTCCTGTCAGCGCACAACAAGTGCCTTCGACGAACGACGGCGGCGCGGTCAACCTTATGTTCACGGCCATTGATAAGAAGAAGCATTTCGTCACGACGTTACGCAAAGAAGACATTCGCGTCACGGAGGACGGAGTGCCACAGGAAATCACAGCCTTCGGGCAGCAAACCGATCAGTCGCTTTCAATAGTCATGATTTTGGACATGAGCATTTCTCAGGAGAGAGTAATCCCAATTGCAAAACAGGTGTCACTGGCATTCGTAAATTCTCTCGCTCGTTCAGGCAAGGACAGCATAGGGATCATCAGTTTTACCGGTGAAGCAAAGTTTGAGCAGGAATTGACAGGTGATCTAGAGCAAGTGCGCCGGGCAATTGGGCGCTTAGAGTTTGTCCCACCTACAGGCTACATGGGCAACGGTCAGGTTGTAGATAAGCCGCCGATTCTCAACACAGATAAAATACCTCAAGGCTCGACCGCCATCTGGGATACCATTTCATTTGCGACGGAGAAATTTGGTGCTCAGGCTTCAGATAGTCCTCGCCGCGCAATTATCCTTTTCACGGACGGGAATGATACCAGCAGTCAAAATAAACTAACTAAGGCGGCGGAGACAGCAATTAAATCCGGGGTGGTTGTTTATTCGATTGGTATTGGCGACGAGTATTATGGAGGAGTAGCGGAAGGTCCGTTGCGGAAAATATCGGAGCAGACGGGCGGGCGCGCTTTCTTCCCCAAAATCGTGCAGGACGTTCGGGACGCTTTCGCCGGAATCGAGCAGGAACTGCGTTCTCAATATTCGTTCTCGTATTCACCCGCCCGCAGGAAAACCGGCGATGGGCTTCGCAAAGTAAAAATCGAAATCATCAATCCCGAACTACGCAAGCAGGAGTTGCAGCTATCTTACCCGCAGGGCTACTACACCAGAAGTAACTGATAGAAGATCGGGCGCGAATACTTGCCTTTCATCTTTCATTCCTGAACCCTCACTTGCTATAGTCTTGCCCTAAGGGTGAAAGCGATGGCTCAACGGAACATCAAAGTGAAAAGAGAAATGATCGCGGACTTCTGCCGCCGCAACCACATTGCCAGACTCTCTTTCTTCGGCTCTGTGCTGCGCGATGATTTCCGCCCCGCGAGCGATATTGACGTGTTGGTTGAGTTTGAGCCGGAGCATGTGCCCGGCCTATTTCGTCTGGCAAGTATGGAACGTGAGCTATCCGCGCTGTTGGAAAACAGGAAGGTAGATTTACGAACGCCTCAAGACCTGAGCCGTTACTTTCGTGATGAAGTTATAGCTGCGGCTGAAGTACAGTATGCACAAGGATGATGTAATCCGCCTACGGCACATGCTCGACTCAGCACGAGAAGCTCTATCGTTTGCCATAGGAAAGCAAAGAGCTGAGCTGGACGTTAATCGCATGCTGGCTTTGTCTCTGGTTAAGTCTGTTGAGATCATCGGCGAGGCGGCAAGCAGGGTCTCGCCCGATGGCCGAGCACAATGTAATGAGATTCCCTGGCCAGACATCATTGCCATGCGTAATAGGCTAATTCATGCCTACTTCGATATTAATCTTGACATCGTCTGGCATACAGTCATGGAAGAATTACCTCCGCTTGTTGTAAAGCTTGAGAAAGCCCTTTCATCAGGTGATATTGAATGACGCATCCCCTGCTCCAATCCCTTTTTGACGAAACAGAGCGCCGCCCGCTCTCCGTGACGGAGTTGACGATGCAGGTGCGCGGGGCATTGGAAGCGCGCTTCGCGTCCGTTTGGGTCGAAGGGGAAATCTCAAACTTCAAAGCCGCCGCATCCGGCCACTGGTATTTCACGATCAAGGATGAAGGCGCGCAACTGCACGCGAAATGTTTTCGCGGCGTCAACGGGCGCATACGCTTTCGCCCTTCGGACGGTCTACAGGTGCGCGTGCGCGGGCGTCTTTCGGTTTACGAGCCGCGCGGCGAATACGAATTGATCGTCGAGGCGCTCGACCCCATCGGCGCGGGCGCGTTGCGCGTCGCTTTCGAGCAGATGCGCGACCGCTTAGCGTCGGAAGGATTATTTGACGAAGAACTCAAACAACCCTTGCCGCTCTTTCCGCGCCGCGTCGGGATTGTGACTTCGCCGACGGGCGCAGCCATCCGCGACATCCTGACAATTCTCGCGCGCCGCACACGCACCGTTCACGTCCTCTTTGCGCCGACCCGCGTGCAGGGCGAAGGCGCTGGCCTTGAAATCGCACAGGCTATCCGTCTCCTGAACGAATATCACGAGCGCGCTCTCATGGACGAGCGCCATGATGAGATGATTGACGTGATCATCGTCGGGCGTGGCGGCGGCTCCGCCGAAGACCTCTGGGCGTTTAATGAAGAAGGTGTCGCACGCGCGATCCGTGCTTCGAGGATTCCGGTCATCTCGGCCATAGGGCATGAGACGGACGTGACCATCTCGGACTTTGCCGCAGACCTGCGTGCGCCGACACCTTCTGCCGCCGCCGAACTCGTCGCCGCGCGCGAAGATGAGATCGGCGCTTACGTGCAGGCTCTGACGCGCGACCTCCTGCGCGCCACTCGTGCTTCGTTTGTGGACGCGCGGCTGCGCGTTCAGGAAGCCGCGATGTCACCAGCCTTTGACGAAGTGCGCGAGCGATTGCACGATGCTCAGACAACCGTTGACGATGCGGCACACAGGCTCGAAACTCTGATGATGCGCGCGGCGCAGCGGGCGCGTCGTCGCACGGATGCTGTCAGTTGTCGCTTGTCGCCTGCGCGTCTGGGTGGGCGCGTGGCGGCGGCGCGTGCCAGGTTCATCATTCTTTGTGCATCGCGCGATGCGGCAATCGGAGCACGCTTCGAGGTTGCACGAGCGCGACTGGCAAGGGCTTCGGCCTCACTCGATGCGCTCTCGCCGCTGGCGGTCCTCAAGCGCGGTTACGCGTTGGCCGATGATGAGCGAGGACGACTCCTGCGCGATGCGCGCAATGTACAGGTCGGCGATACGTTGCGTTTACGTTTAGCGGAAGGGCGTTTACGCTGCCGCGTAGAAGAAGTGGAGAATAATTGATGTCCATTCCCCCGGTGCAAAACAATCCCCCGGCGCAGAAGCGCAGCCGCATCGTCGTCAATTTAGACCAACAGCACGCTGGCATGCCTCCCACGCCGCAAGGTCAGCCGCCCTATCAGGGACAGCAGGCTTATAGCGGTGGCGCGAAGAAGAGAAGAAAATGGCCTTACGTGCTTGGCGCAATCCTGTTGCTGCTCATCGTCGGCGGCATCATCTTCTGGCAGTTCTACAAAGCCAGACCGGCCTACTCGCTCGCGCTGCTCGTTGACGCGGCACAGCGCAACGACGCGGCGGCGTTCGACAAGGTGGTTGACACAGGGGCTGTGGTCGGGAGTTTCGCGCCGCAGGTGATAGACGAAGCGTCGGGGCGCCTGGGAACGGCGCTGACCCCGGCGATGCGTAAGCAGATCGAACGGCTCGTGCCAACGCTGATTCCGAATGTCACGGAGAATCTACGCAAAGAAGTGATGAAGCGCGTCAGGGAAAAGACGACCCGCGCGGAAGGCAAGCCCTTTTTCCTGATGGCGCTGTTTATGCCTTACATTGTAGACATCAAGCAGGACGGCGATACGGCGATTGTCACGGACAAGTCTGGCGAGCGCAAGATGGAGTTGACGATGCAGCGCACTCCTGAGAAACGCTGGAAGGTCGTAGCCGTCAAAGACGAGGCACTCGCCAAGCGCATCGTTGACGACATCGCAGGCTTCCTCCCGGCCATCGGCGGCGGGGATGTGGAGAATGAAATACGCAGGGAGATTGACCGGAGATTGCCGGGGATTTTACCGGGAGGGAGACAGAGAGGAAGATGAAAAGCAGAAGACAGAATTCAGGAGTCAGGAGTCAGAAGAATAAGGCGGAGAACCGCTGTTGTTTTTATTCTGACTTCTGGATTCTGTCTCCTGTCTCCTGCTTTTCATCGTCCATATCAAAATGAAAAAGAGTGAAGTGAGGGGCAAGACTTTCGAGATGCAGCTCGCGGCGCTGGAAAAGGTCGTGCGCGAGTTGGAGCGCGGCGATCTGCCGCTCGAAGAGAGCCTGAAACTGTTTGAAGATGGTGTGCGCTTGTCGCGCGAATGCCAGGAGAGATTGAATCAGGCCGAGCGCCGCATCGAAGTTCTGTTGCGTGATGGCGAAGGTCGTCCCGTGCTGAGCGCGTTTGATGAAGAGGACGCCAGTGATTTCACGCGCACGAATGGGACGGAAGAGGCGGGAGATGATGAAAGCGTTTTCTGAAATCTCTTCATTGATGGATGAAAGCGAAGTGCGCTCGCGCCTTACGCGATACCGTGCGTTGGTTGACGCGCGGCTCAACCTTCTTATCCCTGAAGAAACAATCGAGCCGGAGAGCGTTCACGGCGCGATTCGCTGGAGCCTGTTTGCAGGCGGCAAGCGTTTTCGTCCGCTGCTCGTGCTGGCGACAGGGCAGGAGTTTGGCGCAAAGCTGGATGATTTGCTCGACACGGCCTGCGCGCTTGAGATGATTCACACCTATTCGCTGATTCACGATGATTTGCCGTCAATGGACGACGACGATCTCAGGCGCGGGCGTCCGACCTGTCATGTTCGCTTTGGTGAAGCGACGGCGATTCTCGCGGGCGACGCACTTCAGACGCTGGCTTTTCAGGCAATCGCGGAAGATGAGAAATTATCACCCGCCGTGCGTGTGGCGTTAGTGAGTGAAGTGGCGCGGGCGTCCGCGACACCTGATGGGATGGTTGCGGGGCAGGCACACGACATCAGTGCCGAATCGCGCGAGGTCTCAGGCACGGAGCTTGAGCGCATTCATCGTCTCAAGACCGGCGCGCTGATTACGGCGGCTGCGCGTTCGGGCGCAATCATCGCGGGCGCGAATGAGACAGAGCTTGAGAGCGTCGGGCGCTACAGCGCAGCGCTCGGACTGCTGTTTCAGATTACGGATGATCTCTTGGACGTGACGGCAACCGCAGAGGATTTGGGGAAGACGCCCGGCAAAGACGCGCGCTCGCGCAAAGCCACTTATCCTGCGCTCTACGGGCTCGACGCGACACGCGAGCGTGCCCACGCCGCATACACAGAAGCCTGCGCCGCGCTGGATGAAATCGAAAGGCCGACGCCCACCTTGCGCGCCATCGCACAACTCATCCTTGAACGGCGGGCGTGAGAGAATATTTCAACGCGGAGGACGCGAAGGGTCGCAGGGGAAAGATTAAGAATTTGAAATGGCAGATTTCAAATCTGAAATTTACCTGACGCGCTTTGCCCCACGCGCTTTGCCTCGGTTTTCAGCCGTCGAAGACGGCGACAGCATGTAGCCCCGCGCGAGCCGTAGGCGAGCGTGGGGAACAGCACCACATTGAAGATGACAGCCCGCGTGAGCGGGCGACAGACCGTTGACGAATACGCATCTGTCGCCCGCTCACGCGGGCTCTAAACATCTTTCACGCTTGAACCCCACGCTCGCCTGCGGCTCGCGCGGGGCTTTATGCTGTCGCCCATTTCATGGGCTGTCGGCTTTCTTGTCTTAACTATCTTGTTTTATTCTTATCTTCCCTTGTCTTCTTCCTTGTCTTCCTCTGCGTCTTCTGCGTTTAAGAATCTACATTCCCGGCATTCAAGCTTAACTGGACGCTCTCGTCGTCATCCAGAAATCGCGCGGGTAAAGTCTGAAGACCCGTGTGTCCGCGCCTTCGACCGTCTTCAGGTAATCTTCATACAGCCCGAACTGTTTCTCCGGGCCGATGACGAAGAAGATGCCGCCCGTGACATCCCTGGCCTTGATGCCGTAGCCGGGCAGGACTCTGGCGTAAGTCTGCTCCATCCTTTTGTAAAGCTCATCGGCCAGTTTTGGGTTGCGGCGCAGTTCGAGAATCGCACGGCGAAAGCGCGCGACCACTTCGGGCGTCATCCCGTCAGTAAGATCAGCCGCCATCGCTTCGCCGCGCACCTCATATTCCGAAGCCGAACGAAAGCCCAGAAACGCCTGCGCGATGGCATACTCGACCAGACCGGGGTCGCGCGGGGCTTTCTTCAATTCTTCGATGACGAAGCGGAGCGTTTGTGGCAACTCCGGCGTGCGCTCGGCGTAGTAGCCGATGCGCCCCTGAGAAGGCGAACCGCGAAAGCCGTTGCTGTACGCAAGGCCAGCGCCCCATGTCTTGATAAAGATGCCGTGCGCTCCTCCGCCCGCGTAGAGACGCGAGGCCAGATACTGCAAGAGCTTCTCCGTATCCGTGTCTTTGAAACTCGCAAGCGGTGCGGAATTGAGAAAGACTCCGCTCTGCGAGTTGGGATTGACGAGGCCGACGAAGATTGGCGACGAAGCATCCGTTGTGCGCTCCCTGAGGCGCGCGTCAATTAGCTTCATACTGGAGCGTTTTGCTGTCTCTGCTTTCGCGGGTTGTAAGCCTGCAAGCAGATTACGCACGCCTTCTTCCAGCTTTTGCTGCGTGGCGCGCGAGGCGGTCATAAACATCCGCGCGTTGCCCGTCTTCAAAAGCCGCTGGCGAAGCTGGTTCAAATCTGCAAGCGTCTTTTCCGGCGAGACGAGCAAATCTTGCCGAATCTGGTTTGAAAGATAAGACCAGTCTGAGACGAGCGACGAATCGGGCACGTCCGCGAGTATCTGGTCTAGATCTTTGGCCGCTTCCGTCGCCAGAGCCTTCGCGGCGTCTGGCAATCGGGCGAACTCATCTTGATAAGGCTTCAAGCCCGCCGTCAGTTTCGCTGCTGCTTCACTGTTTCCCTGCATCGCGGCGAGCAGGGCTTTCAGTTCCGTGCGATTGCCTTTCGCGCCCGCGTCCGCAAGTTTGCCGAGGAAAGCACTGACGGCTTCGCGTGTTTCAGTTGTCCCTGCATCCTTGAGCATCCAGCGCAGGCGGTGCGCGTTGTGCGTCTGCGTCAGGAAAGATGCGGTGGTTAAGAGCAGCGGGTTATCCTGTCGCCAGTAAGCGTCAGCCGGATTGTTGACCCAAGACTCTTCAGACCCCTGCATCCTGTTTCTGAGATTGCTGAGTGTTTGATCCACCACGTCGCGGATGCGCGCTAGATTTTCGGGACGCCAGTCCGGATTGAGCAAGACCAGCTTCATCCATTCGATGGATTTTTGCGATTCCGCCGCATCGTTGCCTGCGCCGCGCACGACGAGTTCCGCCCGGTCAGTCGCAAAGTTTGTGCTGAAGTAAGCGCCCAAGCTCAGAATTTCCTGCCTGAGCATCTCGCTCATCTCTTCAAAGGAGATTGGCTTGCCGTCTTTGATGACGCCGACGCGCGTCAGCAGCGCCGGAAGAATCGAAAGATAGACAAGCTCGCTTTCAGGCACACCGTCGAGCCGAAGCGCGAGTCCGGTGGTCGCGCTCGTCATGTTGTCGAAAGTCGAGGTGACAAGCGGCACACCGCCCGCCAAGGTCTGAACTTTGTAGTCGAGCTGATCGTCTAACGAGAGCGGCGGCGATTCGACAAAGCGTGTGCCGCCCGTCTGCTTCGCCAGCTTTTCAAGCTCGACGGTCTCCGCATCGTATTCGGCTTTGTAACGGCGAATCGTCTCCTGCTTGTCCGTCACGTTGTACTTCGTCTTCAATCGCGCAATCTCTGCGGCGACGCGCGCCTGCCGGTCCTGCTCTTCCTGCCTGACTAAATCCGGCGAGGGACGCGCAGCCCCGGCGTAAGGTGTGGTGTTGGTCAGCTTCCACTTCGGAAGATACTCGCGCCAGAAATTCTGGTTGCCCGCGAGCAGTTTCTCTACGAAATCAAGCTCCGGCTTCATCGTCAGCGACTTGCGAAAGTCGTTTGATTTACTGAGGCGATAGATATGGGAAATCCATGCCGCGCTCGTGCCGCGAAAACCGAAACCGGGAGGCGAGTTAACAAACTTGCTCAGGCTGCGTCGGCTCTGGATGACGCGGTTTTTGAGACGCGCGTTGAACTCCAAGAGTTCCGGTGAACTGTCTTTCCATGAAGCCACACGCGCGAGTTCTTCCAGCACCTTTGTCCGGACAAGCGCGATTTTTTCTTCGGTCATGTTCACGGGCGCAACGTCGTTGAGACCGATGTAGAGGGGCTGCCCCGGATCATCGTTTATGTAGCCGAAGACGCTCTTTGCGCCCGTCTCTATCTCGCGCGTCTTCGTATCAACAAAGCGTTTGTAGAGATTCGTGGTCGCATCGCCCGCCAGATTTTCGAGAAAGAGTTCGAGCAGCACAGACTCGCGCGTGTCCAGTTTCAGCGTCGCAGGCCAGACGAAGATCATTGAGCCGGGCTGCTGGTCATTCTTGTGCGGGTAGTCAACGATCTGGATTTTGCCGGGTGCTGCCATCTGCGGTGCGGGCAACGCAGCTTCCGTCATAAACTTCGTCTCTCCCGCTTTCGGCTCAAGACGATTCAGAATCCCGTCCAGCTTTTTGAGCGCATCATTGATCGGCATCTCCTTCGGGAAAGAGCCGATCATGCCCATGTTGCCGAAACGATAATTATCCCTGTGAAACTTGCGTATGTCCTCAGCCTTCATCTCACGAATCGCCGCAGGCATTCCGCCCGAAGAGTAAGAGAGAGGATGAGACTGGCCGTAGAGCGCCTGATCCAGCGCGCGGTAGAGACGATTCGCCGGGCGATCATAGGAACTGACCATCTCGTTATAGACCGTTCCTTTTTCTTCGAGCCTGAGCGTCTTGTCCGCAGGGTTCTCCGTCACGCCGAAGTTACGCACCTCACGACGAATCTCTTCATCCGTGTAATCAGGATGAATCAACGCATCCACTTTGCGCTCGAACAGTTGATAGAAGGCATCTGCTCCGGCAGCGGTGTGAAAGTGGTAAGAGGTGCGCCACTGTTCCGTAAAAGCTGTGGAACTGGCGAGCGACATATTTTCGAGGCTGGCCACAGTGCGCCCGACGTTGCCTTTGCCGAGCAGCAGGTGCTCCTGCGTGTGCGGCTCGCCCATGTCTGAGGTCGGATAGGAATTGACCCAGATGAAGCCCTGCGGGACAGATTGAATTTGCAGGTAGTCCAGCACAAAGCCCGTGCGCGTGTGGACGAAGCGCCCGCCGATTACCTGGTCTGCGTCGTTCACGTACAGAGTAGCGGTGCGAAAATTGTTGATTGTTTTCCCGGCGGATAAATTATCGAGCATGGCATTGCCATCTCCCTGAGCGAGCACGAGGGAAAAGCTGCTGAAGAGAAGAGAGAAGCACACTAGCATCGTCATGAGAAAAGAAGGATGGCAAGGGTTCATGTCAATCTCCTGCGATTGATTTTCTCTGACCCTGAAAGGGTCGCATGCAATAGCCGGGGGCAAGCAACCGTAGTTTGCGCCGCCCCCGGAACTACGCGCAAAACGATTCCCGACCCTGAAGGGGTCGCACATTCAATGTTGAGGTGCGACCCCTTCAGGGTCGAAATGTATTGGGCATGCGTGACCGGGGCGATGCCCCCGGCTATTGCATGCGACCCTTTCAGGGTCGAAATCTTCTTAATTAGCGGAAACCTTCTATAACTTCGTCGGCGTGCGCTTCGACGTTTACCTTATCGAACACCTTTTTGATCTTGCCCTCTTCGTCAATCAAAAAGGTCTTGCGCGCCACGCCCATAAACTTTTTATCGCCCCACGTCTGCTCGCCATAAACGCCGTAAGCGTCCGAGACCGAATGATCCGTGTCGCTCAGGAGCGTAAACGGCAGGTTGAATTTAGAAATAAAAGCCTGGTGCGACGCCTCGTCGTCGAGCGAGACGCCAAGCACTTTGATACCGCTATCCTCAACCGTCGAGTAGTTGTCGCGGAAAGAGCAGGCTTCTTTGGTGCAGCCGGGAGTGTCGTCTTTCGGGTAGAAATAGAGCGCCACCTTCTGGCCGCGAAAGTCCGAGAGCTTTATGGGATTGCCCTTCTCGTCGCGCGTCTGGAAATCCGGCGCAGCATCACCTTCTTTAAGCATAATGATTGTCTCCGTGCGAAATGTCAGTGGATTAGAACTTGATATAACCATAGCCCCGGCGAGGCAATATATCAACCGTACAGAAAAGGCTTAGTCTTTCGTTCTCTACCACTCTCCTGCATACGCGGTCTGATAGGGCGGGGAAACGGAGTTCAGGTATTGCCAGTGCAGCCGTGCCAGTTGCCGGACGTGTAGATAATCGTGCGCGACCCATGACGCCAGCAAATCTCCCGCACTGATGACGCCCTGCGGATGGTCATACTTATTCTCAAGACGCGGCTCTTTTAATTCTTTCAGCCACTCGACGGACTTGCGCCGCTCTCCCAGAAATCTGTCCAGCGATTCCCTCAACTCCCGCTCGTTATATTTATGCTCCACAGCCCACCCCGGCGGGTCTATCGGCGGCCACCGTTTATCGGGATGATGAAGTATTGAGTCCAGCCGGAAACGAAAATCATCTCTCTCTTCATCATAAAGATGATTGACGACTTCGAGGATTGACCATTTCTCTGGCGACGGTTTCCAACGCGCCTGCTCGTCCGTTACGTCGCGGGCGAGATTCTCAAATACGCTTGCGTTGCCGGATAATCTGTTAATGCAGTAGACCAGATTCATATCAGGTTGAAATTCAGACCGCTCTTTTGTGACGCTCATTACATTCCCAGAGGATTTTCAAATATGCTCCGACCGTGTCGAACAGCCCCAGATCAAGAGCATCCGAGACGAGAGCATGACCGATTGAGACTTCCAGCACATTCGGGATTGAGCAGAACTTGCCGAGGTTATCCAGATTAAGATCGTGCCCGGCGTTGACGCCGAGGCCAGCTTCGTGCGCTTTTCCCGCCGCGAGTCTGAATAGCTCAAACATCGCTTCTGCATCATCGCCGCCGTAAGCCGCCGCATAAGGCTCTGTGTACAACTCTATTCGATCTGCGCCAACCTCCTGAGCCTGCCCTATGTGCGGACTGTCGGCATCCATGAATAAACTGACTCTGATTCCCAGACGCTTTAGTTCTTCGATGATGGGTTTCAGCCGCTCGCCGTCTTCGTCCAGGTTCCATCCATGATCCGAGGTGAGCGCTTCGGGGCTGTCCGGCACTAAAGTACACTGTGTCGGCTTCACCCGACGGACTATCTCCATGAATTGCGGAAACGGATTGCCCTCGATATTGAATTCAACAGCAGGCGTCTCCACGAGCAGTTCCGCCAGTTCATAAACATCCGAAGCTTTAGCATGGCGCTCGTCCGGGCGCGGGTGAACTGTAATTCCTTGCGCGCCCGCCTTGATACAAATTCGCGCCGCGCGGGTGACGCTCGGAATGCCGATAGCGCGTGAGTTTCTAAGAAGCGCAATCTTATTGAGATTCACACTGAGCTTGGTCATTCAGCATCTCCACAATAAATCATCAGAAGAAATAGACAGGATTAACAGGATTATCAAGATTAGGAAAACAAGACAGGACAGGGAAGCTTGATCCTTCTTCTCTTCTTTTGTCTTGTTAATCCTGTAAATCCTGTCTCCCGCTTGCTTATTTCGGCAACAGACCCAACTCGGCAAGGATGCGTTTGGTGACATCAATTCGCTTCTCGCGGATTTCCGGGTAGCTCGTTCCTTCGATATTGGTGGCGAAGAAATAAACGTTGCCTTTGGTTTCCAGGTAGCCGACGAACCAGCCGATGTACGTCCCTTCCGCTATCGAGCCGCCTCCGGTTTTGGCGCTCAAGGTGTATTCGGTCGTCTTCTCCAGCACGAGAATATCTTTGACGATCACGGTTGAGCGCTTGGAGACGGGCAATCGTCCGGCGTAAAACTTTTTCAAAAACTCTACCTGCTCGTCGGCTGAAATTTTCAATCCGCCGTTCAGCCAGAAATTATCAATGCCGCCGGAGATGTCCTGATTCCCATACTTGAACTTCGTCACATGCTTTTTCATTCTCTGCTCACCGACGCGCAGGGCAAGCTCGCGGTAGTACCAGACGACGGAGTACTTAATCGCGGAGCGCAGCGTGTGGTCTTGTCCCCAGTGCTTGAACGGATACTGATCCCAGTTGTCCTGCGACGGGTATTTCTGGCGATTCCACGGAATAACAAACTCAGCGTCGCGGATGACGCCGGTTTCCAGGCCGATTAAAGAGTTCGGAATCTTGAAGGTTGACTTCGGGCTGAACCTTTCGCGGCAACGCTCTTCGTTGTAGCGGGTATAACGATTATTCTTCTGGTCATAAAGGACGAACGCCCCCTTGGTGTCTTTGAAGAAGGGGCTTAAATCCTGCGCGTTCACAGGCACGACTGCGAAACTTGCTGCAAACATTAATAAGAGGAGCGCAATCCTCAGCAGTTTCATGCTCTATAGATTCCTTCCTTTGTCCTCGCTGATGGCTTGGCAGGCATCGGCGTTTGTTACGTTAAGCAAAGATTAATCGCTGCTCTTTAGGTGCTGGGATAGGATCACCAAATTCCTGGGCTGTATCTATCCAAAGCTGGATAGCTTCATTAGCATTCGCTAAAGCTTCCTGCTGAGTATTTCCGTGTGCCATGCAACCGAGTAATTCCGGCACTTCTGCCACGAACACTTGATCTTCGCGGCTCCAGTAAATAATTATTTCGTACTTGTGCATTACTGTTCGACTACTTGGAGGCCGGGAACTTCTCGTTGAGAATATCCCTGAAAGCTGTGAAGCCGGGCACGGTTGGAGATAATTTGGGCGCTTTCCCCTCTAAAATCTCCCGTCCCTTTATTCCATAGATTGGATTATTGAGATTGTTGTCGGGATCAATATACGCGCCATCGAAAAGGTCTGAGTCAATATTCATCCCTTTTAATTTCCCATCAACGAGCATATACATGATGACGCCGATGCCGCTCATATCAAGGTCTGCCTGCCGCGTCAGCTTTCCGACCGGCCCGGCCACGCCAGCCCTCAGCCCTTTGAAGAGAAATCTTCCTTCCCGAAACCAGTCGAGCACATCTTTCTTCATAAACAAGATGACGAGGTCGAACGATTTGGCTCCGGCGATTTTCAGGCTAAAGTGCGCGCTACCGAATCTGTAATAAGAGGGCAAGCTCCAACCTTCGGGCTGCCGAATAGAAACGACCCCGTATCCCTTCATCCCCTGCGATAAAAGCAGGTTCAGCTTCACCACATCAGGGAAGACCGCGATAGCCTGTGCGCGCTGAAAAAATTCTTTCGGAATAGATTCGTCTTCGGGCAGGTCTGTGACTACTTTAATCGTCTTGGCCGAATTTTGTGAGCGCCGCACGGCGGTCTCAAGATTCATTCGACCGTAGGATACCTGTCCCGGAAAGAGAGAGAGCAGAATAGCTATGAGAGAAATAAACAGGACTTTTCGAGACGGTTTTAAGTGCATAGCGCATTCTCCTCAATGGGAATTGACGTTAAGCTGGCGTAGCCGTCACCGAAGCTCATGCGCCCCCGGCTGCTTTCTGCATCGCGCGCAGTTCTTCCGGAATGAAGGACGTGATGTGATGTGTGGCTAGGTGGCCATCGGCGAAAGCCTGATAGAGCGTGAAGTCTGGAAGCGAGAGACACGTTAGAGGCGAGTTGTAGTTATAGCCCGTGTCAATGCCGATGGCGCTGTGCGAGATGTAGATGCCGTGACGCCCGAGGCGACCGAGCAGCGGCAGAAACGCCGTCGGCGTGTGGCCGAAGACGCATGGCTTGCCGCGATACTTTTTATAAAAATCCGCGTCGCGCGTCCACAACAATTGATGCGCGTCCGTTTCGCGCGGGTGTTTGCCTTGATCCAATCCGGCGTGGACGTACAGAGCGTAGTCGTCTTCGTGGTAGAGAGGCATCTGGCGTAAAAATTCCAGATGCTCAAGGGGTACGCTCTCTTCGATTCGTCGGCGCGCGTTCTCAAAGTCTTCATCCGTTTCGAGTCGAAGGTGGCTTGAGGTGTACTGCAAAAACGTTTGCTCGCCACCTGTGACGGGCGAGAGCCAGAGGCGCGAGTCTTCATCTATGAAGTCGAGCATCATCTGCTCGTGGTTGCCGCGAAGGACTATGACGCGCTCCGGGTTTTCGCGCTGCAACTTCGTAATATCAGTGACGACGCCGGGCGCGTCCGAGCCGCGATCAATCAAATCTCCGAGAAAGACGAGCGTGTCGGAGGCTTCATCACGCGGCAGGGCTTCGAGCAAGGCAGCAAGCTGCGCGCGGCGTCCGTGAATGTCTCCGACGACGAAAGTCTTCATCTTTTTGTTTCAGCCTCTCTGTGGAGGACGCGAGCGTTCAATCTTTCGCATCAACTCGTCAAAGCGCGAATCGTCGCGCAAGTTCTCCCAGTTGGGGTCTGATTCAAACCACAGCTTGTTCTCGTTGCCCAGGCTGATCGCACGCTCTAACCATTCAAATGCTTCCTCGCGCATTCCTTCGAGCGCATAAACCGAAGCCGTCCAGTAAGAGATGTCGTGATCGGCTGCCGCCACGTCCTTGACCTGCTCGGTCAACTGCGCCTGCGCTTCCGCGTGCCTTCCAAGCCGACTCAGGCAAATGGCGTAGATGGGACGAACGCCATCGAGACGCGGATTTTTATCAAGAACTTCTTCGAGCAATTTCGCCGCCTCTTCGACTTCGCCACGATAATAAAGCACGCGCCCGCGAAAAGTCCTGATTAAAGGATGCTCAGGCTCCATCGCTGCGCCCTGATCCAGTTCTAGCAGCGCATCGTCGAAGCGTCGCTGGTACATGAAAATCCGCGCCCGATTGTAGCTGACGACGACGCGCTCCGCCGGGTTGAGCTTGACCATCCTATCGAAGCTACGCAAAGCCCTTTCATAATCTCCATCGAGACGGCGCAGGATGCCGGAGACGAAATGCACGCCGACATCGTTGGGCATCTCGCGGCGCAGGCTGGAAAGAAGCTCGCGCGCCTGTCGTTTCTCGCCACGCGAGAGATAGATGAAGACCATGTGCATGCGCGCCTCAAAATTCTTCGCATCGAGCGCGAGCGCCTTGTCAAAGGCTTCTTCGGCGTGGTGGTAATCTTCCACATCGCCAAACCCTTTGCGAACGAGATTGGCGTAGCAGCCGCCGAGAGCGCTGTGGGCGAGCGCGAAATCGGGGTCGAGTTCCGTTGCGCGCTTGAAATGTTCGATGGCCGCGTCAACGTCTTCGCGCGCGAGCGTGTGGTAGATGAAGCGTCCCATCCGGTCACGACCGCGCAGGTATTCGTTGTATGCCTCGGCGTTGGCTGTGGCGGGATGCGCGAGGTCTTTCTTCTCATCCTGGCTCAACTCAAGACGCAAGCCTTCAACGATGCGATGAGCGATGGTGTCCTGAACGGTGATGATGTCGGCTGAGTCTGCGTCTATCCGGTCGCTCCAGAGCATGTCGCCTGTGCCCACGTCGAGCAGTTGCGCGGTGACGCGAATGCGGTCGCCCGCGCGCAGGAATCCGGCAGCCAGCACGGCGCTGACGTTCAACTCGCGCCCGGCGTCGCGCGGATCTCGCTCCGTTCCTTGGTATTTGACGATGACGGAGGAGGGGCGCACCACCAGCGATTTGAGTTGCGCGAGTTCTGTAATCACCGCATCGGCGAGCGAGAATTCGTAGAAGCTGGAAGCCGCGTCGTTGCTCAGATTCTTGAAAGGCAGAATGGCGACGCTCTTCTTCTCAAGATCGCCGAGGCTCGTCAAAGGCGTTTCGTGAACGTCCTGCGAGGTCTGACCTGCGGGTGAGATGGGCGAGGTCGTCGGTGGCATCGGAATTTCCGTGTTAGTGATTGTCCGAAACCAGTGTTTGAACTTGGAGAACGCGCCGCCTGTGCCGGGCTGGTGGCGCGGCGCGACCATCTGGTCTTCCTCGACATACTGCGCGCCGCTTCTGGCCGAGACTTCGCGCTGCACGCTTTTCAACTCGTCGCGGAAATCTTCCATCTTCTGGTAGCGATCACCCGGCTCCTTCTGCATCGCACGATCCAGAATCTGTTGCAGGCGCGGCGGGACGCCGTCGCGTCGCATCTCTGCGAGCGGCGTTGGCTGAGCATGGATGACGGCGTGGCGCACGTCCACGCTCGTCTTACCTTGAAAAGGCCAGATGCCCGTCAGCATTTCGTAGAGCAAAACGCCGGTCGAAAAGATGTCGGCGCGTTTGTCCACACGGTCTCCGCGCGCCTGCTCCGGCGCAGCATAGGTCGCCGTTCCGTAGGGGACGCCGACCTCTGTCAACTCCGTATGATGAATGCCTCCGGTGCGCGCCGCCTCTTCATCGAGCAGCTTGGCGAGACCGAAGTCCAGAACTTTCGCCTGCCCCGCATCATTCACCATCACGTTGCCCGCCTTGATGTCACGATGGATGACGCCTTTCGAGTGCGCGGTGGCGAGCGCGTCCGCGACCTGAATAGCGATGGAGAGAGCGCTTTTCAATTCGAGCGGGCGGCCATTGACGAGTTGCCGCACATTGCGCCCTTCGATGTGCTGCATGGCGATGTAATGAACGTTGCCCGCTTCGCCCAGATCGAAGATGGTGCAGATGTTCGGATGATCTAAGGATGAGGCGAGGCGTGCTTCGCGCTCGAAGCGCTTGAGATTCGCTTCCTTGACGGTCAGTTCAGGCGGGAGAACTTTGATGACGACGTTGCGACCGAGCTTCGTGTCAACGGCTTTATAGACTTCTCCCTGCCCGCCCGCACCGAGCTTTTCGAGGATGCGGTAATTGTCCAGCGTTGCGCCGATCATGGAGGGTTATATTTAACTCCGAACTGCACATTACCGCAACTGTTAAAGATTTGTGAGAAGTGAATAATGACGGCCATTCGCCAGTTGTTAAGCCCCGTCAGGGGCGTATGACAATAGCCCGGCAATTTATTGCCGGGTAAGAGATAAACATTGAAAGCGAGTCCCGTAGGGACGACTGAATGAAAAGCCTCGCTTCTCTTCAGCCGTCCCTACGGGACTAAATCATGTTTACTGCTCTGTTACCCAGCGATAAATCGCTGGGCTATTATCAATCGTCCCTGACGGGACTCCTGATATTTCAGTTTGTTAATCCAAACTGGTTGAGCATGAACGCATAATTGAAGGCTACCTCCTTGAGGTAGTCGTAGCGTCCCGAAGAGCCACCGTGTCCTGCGCCCATGTTGGTTTTGAGCAGCAGGAGATTATTGTCCGTCTTCATGGCGCGCAGCTTGGCGGCAAACTTCGCGCCTTCCCAGTAGGGAACCTGGCTGTCGTTCAGGGAGACCTTGATGAGCATCGTCGGGTAATTCTGCGCCTTGATGTTGTCGTAAGGCGAGTAGGTCTTGATGTAATCGAACGCAGCCTTCTCATTCGGATTGCCCCACTCGATGTACTCGCTCGTCGTCAAAGGAAGGCTGGCGTCGAGCATCGTGTTGATGACATCAACGAACGGAACTTCGGCGATGACGGCTTTGAACAAATCCGGGCGCATGTTGACGACCGCGCCGACGAGCAGCCCGCCCGCGCTCCCGCCCTGAATGATGAGACGATCCGAGGATGTGTACTTCTCTTTAACGAGATGCTCGGCTGAGGCGATGAAGTCCTTGAAGGTGTTCATCTTCATCATCATGCGTCCGGCCTCGCGCCACTCTTCGCCAAGCTCGCCGCCGCCGCGTATGTGCGCGATGGCATAAACGACGCCGCGATCTAACAGGCTCAGGCGGTTCGAAGAAAAGTTCGGCGTCATGGACGCGCCATAAGAGCCGTAGCCGTAAAGCAAGAGTGGATTCTTGCCGTCGAGCTTGGTACCCTTTTTGTAGACAATCGAGATCGGAATCTTTGTTCCGTCGGAAGCGGTCGCAAAAATTCGCTCGGATTGATAGTTCGCCTTGTCGAAGCCGCCGGGAACTTCCGTCTGCTTCATCAACGTGCGAGCCTTGGTGTCCATGTCGTAGTCGAAGACGGAATTGGGCGTGACTAATGATTGATAGCCGAAGCGCAGTGTTTTCGTGTTGAATTCGCGGTTGGTCTGGACAAACGCTGTGTAGACGGGTTCGGGAAACTCTATCCGGTGCGCCTTGTTGGTTTTCAGGTCAATGACCCGAAGGTGTTGCAAGCCGCCTTCGAGTTCGGAGACGACCAAGTGATTAGCGAATAAATCAATGTCGTCAAGCTTAATCGCAGGGCGATGCGCGATGATCTCTTTCCAGTTCTTCTTCTGCGGGTCTGAGACGGGCGCGGTGACGAGCCGAAAATTCTTCGCTCCCTGATTCGTGCGGATGTAGAAGAGACCGTTGCGATGGTCAGCCGAATATTCATGGTCGGCCTCGCGCGGCATGATGACTTTGGGCGAATCCATCGGCTTATCCGCCGAGATGTATTGATACTCGGTCGAGGTCTTGCTCGCCGAGACGATAAAAATCATCGCCTTATCGCGCGTGCGCCCGCCGTAAACGTCAAACAGTTCGTCCTTGTCTTCGTAAACCAGATCGGTCTTGTCTGTTCCGATGACATGGCGGAAGAATTTGTCTGAGCGTTTCGTCGTGGCATCTTCGGTCGAATAGAAGATGGTCTTGTTGTCGTTCGCCCACATGACCGAGCCGACTCTTTCAATCTTTTCGGGAAGAAGCTTGCCAGTTCTGAGGTCTTTGACCTGGAGCGTGTACTGGCGGTAGCCGGTCGTGTCGGCCGAATAAGCCAGATAGTTTCCGTCATCGCTGACCGAGTACGCGCCGAGGCCGAGATATTTCAAGCCCTTCGCCATCTCGTTCAGATCGAGCGTAATCTCTTCTTTGGCTTCGACGGTCTTGGGCTTGCGTGCGTAGATGGGATACTGCATCCCCTGCACGGTGCGCGAGTAATAGAAATAGCCGTCCTGACGATAAGGCACGTTGACGTCTGTTTCCTTGATGTGGCCGACCATCTCCTTGTAGAGCGCGGCCTGCATGGCTTCGGTCGGCTTCATCACGGATTCGGTGTAAGCGTTCTCGGCTTCGAGATAGGCTGTGACTTCCGGGTTAGTCTTCTCGCGCAGCCAGAAGTAGTTATCAATCAAGGAAACGCCATGAATGTCAGTTGTCTTGGGAATCTTTTTTGCCATAGGTGGTGGTGGAGGGTTGACCAGTTTATTTTGGGCGACGGCGACCGCAGCTAAAGGGGAAACAAACGTCGCAGCCGCCAGCAGGTAGAGAGCGAAAACTTTTAAGGGGTTTTTCATATTTTTGCCTTCTCTGGTGAAAGATTGAAAGTGGTGGTTCAGGCTTGCCTTCGGCAAAGACTAAAGCCAGAAACCTCTAGACCGGAAAACCCGAGTGTTCTTTTTACCTTCAGGAAATTGATATACGCATGAATCGAGGAATTTGTTCGTGAGCGCACGGCCCAGGGGGTTAGTCAACCGTTCAACCGCGCGGAGGCTGCCCCCAGCCCGAACCGATATACTCGCCGTCTTCGACAATGCACGGCACGGTCGGGTCATTATCAGAAAAAGCGAACATCTCTTTGCGCCGCGCGGGATCGTTCTGCGCGTCGTAATCCGTAAATGCTATGCCCTGCGAATTGTAATAATCGCGCGCCTGCTGGCAATAGGGACACCCCGGCTTCGTGTAAATAACAATGGTCACAGCTTGTTCTCCTCCGACCAGATAGTTTAGCAGCGACAAGGCAAAAAGCAGAAGTCAGGAGTCAGAAGAGTAGCGGTTCAATCTCAGCTCGGATGTACGCCAGGATGAGATTCACCGCAGAGACGCAGAGAACGCAGAGGGGGCACAGAGGAAGACTATCTCAAATTACAGATTTGAGATTTCAAATCTCTGCGTAATCTCTGCGTTCTCTGCGTCTCTGTGGTGAACCTCAACCTCCCCTGCACTCTTTTCAAATTGAACCTCTGACACAGATTTTCTTTTCTTCTGACTCCTGCCTCCTGTCTTCTGACTCCTGCTTTTCTGCTATACTCCCCACGCTTTACACAGCGTCTCAAGGTTGGAGCCGAATTACCCGCATGATGGACAGCGACCTTTTAGACCCTTACGAGAAACTGATCTCAATCGAAATCGTGGGCCATCGCGTCGAAGTCCCGGAAAATAATCGGCTGCTCAGATGTTTCCAGTATCTTTCGATGCGCACGATCTCTTACGGGGATTTTTGCTGGAACGGCGACTGCACAAACTGCCAGATCTGGTATCACGGCGAAGGACAAACCGAAGGCGACGATAAGCCTGCGCTGTCGTGTCGCACAAACGTCTCGGAAGGTATGGTTATCACACGTCTCAGCCGCTTCGTCGAGTTGGAAGGAATCAACAAGTAAACGTCAAAGATGAGCGAAAAGATGGACATCGAAATCGGCGACCGCACATTGAAAGGCCCCGTCTACGCGCAGGTGCGCGAGCAGATCGAAGCGCATATCAAAAATAAACAGGTCGCGTCCGGCGAAGCCTTGCCTTCGCCAGCGGCGCTGGCGCAGCAACTCTCGATTGATAAAGGCGAGATTCAGCGCGCTTATTTTGAATTGGAGAGAGCTGGGCTGGTGAAGAAAAAAACAGGCCGTGATTTTCTAGGTAAAGAGAAGACAACTTACCTGGTTGGTTAAATCTTTCAGGCGTAGAAAAAGATGAGGGCAGGCAAGCCCTTCGATGCCTGCCCTCATTTCCGGCAATGACCGTCGCGCCGAGTCCGCGTTAATCCCTGCGGGCGTTGCGGCGGTCACGCCGATAGTCGCGGACATCCAGGCGTCGGTCGCGTCTATCGACGCGAATCTCACGATGATCTCCGCGTAACTCGCGATGATCCCCTCTAATCTCACGACGGTCGGCGCGCAATTCAGCCTGTGATGCGCCGTCGCGCCTGTCTCTGCGATAATCACGCACGTCGGCTCTCAAATCGCGCGTGTCGCCGCGAACCTCCTGTCTGTCATCGCGTATCTCCCGTGTATCGCCCCTGATTTCTCTGCGATCTGCGTGGAGTTCCCTGCGCTCCTGCGGATCAATAGTGCCCTGCGGGCTTCCACCTTGAGCCTGCGCCGTGATACCTAAACTTGCGAGCAGCATAATTGATAACAGCGTGCTGCGGATAAGTAACTTTCTCATCTTTCCCCTTCCTCCATGACTTCAAGAATATTGGTTGAGCGGCGACGCGCTCTTAAAGCCACTCGCCGTTCATCAGTTGTCGCCGAAGGACTGAAGGAAAGAGAATACTACCCCGCACGTTGCGCGCACGCGTGCGCCGCAATCGCCAGTTTCGTATTAACTCACCCGGACGACCCCTTGCTGTTCTGTTAGACGCGCGTGCCTTGCAGTCGGACGAAGTTTTTTAGAGGAGTAGATGAAGAGCCGAAGACTATAGGTGGTTATGTCCCGTCAGGGACAATTGAAAATAGCCCAGCCATTCATGGCTGGGAAACAGAACGGTAAACTTCAAATCAATATTTCGGCACGCTCGGATCAACCTCGTTCGACCATGCGGTGATGCCGCCTTTCAGGTTCGTCAAGTTGCCGGAAAAGCCCGCGCGTGTCAGGGCTTCAATCGCTTTCGCGCTGCGCCCGCCCATCTTGCAATGCACGACGGTGTCGCGCGTCGGGTCAATCTCGGACATGCGATTCAAGACCTGTCCGAGCGGGATGTGCGTGGAATTCGGAATGCGTGCCACCGCATACTCGTTCGGCTCGCGCACGTCTATGATCTGAACGTCTTCGCCGTTATCCAGCTTCTGCTTCAATTCAATCGCGGTAATCTCTTGCATGGCTTGTTCAATGATCTCCTGTTTGATGAGTACTGATTGCGGCTCGGAGAATACCTCCCCGGATTTCTGACAGTCAAACTCGCGGGCGCGAGATGAGCACAGTTCCGCTTCAACGACAGATGCGTTAAACTTCCCCTCATAGCCTGAACAAGCGGGATACCTGAAGATCGTATCCGAGGTGATTCAACATGAGATTCGAGTATTACCACGCAGGGCTTGACGATGTTCGCAAGCTCTCCATTGATGGCACTGTCTCAAACAGCCTCCACTTTTCACACTGGGAGGGCAACCACACGCCCGCGTCCGTCAAAGCAGACACCTCAACGGAGATTGCCCTGAACCTTGTCGCATCGCCTGAGCGCGAGCGTCTGACCGAGGGCATAGAGCTTGTCACCAACAACCATTTCGACACGGACGGTATGCTCTCGGTCTGGACGGTCTTGACTGGTGAGCGTGCGCTTGAGTTGCGTGAGAAACTGATTGCTGCCGCCGAAGCCGGAGATTTCTCGGAGTATTCGAGCAAGGACGGCGTGCGCGCCAGCATCGTCATTCAAGGCTCGGATGCAACCGTTCCCGGCGAAGACGCTGGCTCGCCGCTGGCGCGTCATCTGTCGGGAGGGGCGGCGACGGATGAAGCGCGCTCTTATGAACTCATCTTGCCGGAGGTCGAGCGCGTTATCACGCGCACGGATGATTACGAGTTTCTGTGGCGCGATGTCTGGCAACGCATCGAGACGGCGCTTGAGAGTTTTGCTCGCGGGGAATCTCACGTCGAAGAGGACGCCTCCAAAGGTCTCTCGCTCGTTACCCTCGCGCCCGGTCTCTACGGCTCGCGGGGTTTCAGCCCGACCCGCCACAACGCGCCGTTTACGGCTATCTCAAAAAACGCGCGCGGGCGTCTCTTTCTCATCGCGCTGCCCATGATAAACGGGTGGAGCTATCGCATTGATTACCCTTACTACTCCTGGGCTGAAACGGTTGTGCGCCCACCCGTCGAGCGGCACGATTTCAATGGGCTCATCATTCGACTCAACGAGCTTGAGCAACACAAAGCAACGGAAGGGAACGCACAGGGACATTGGGTGCTGGATAGAAGCGAGATGACATCGGCGGTCAAGTTTCTGGATCAGACAGGGACGCTGTGCGCTTCAACACTCAATCCTGAACGGGTCGCGGAGGAACTGCGCGCTACTTTGAATGAAGCGGAGACGGCAGGCGTCGGGGCGGCTCAAGGTGGCTGATTGGAATGAGCGCTACAGTCGCGGCGAGCACATCATTGCAGAGCCGATGCCGCTGCTCGTGCGCGTCGCTTCAGAATTGCAGCCGGGACGCGCGCTCGATCTGGCCTGCGGGATGGGACGCCACGCGATTTTTCTGGCCGAGCGCGGCTGGCAGGTGACGGCCATTGATGCTTCGCACGTCGGGATTGAACTGGCACGGGCGGCGGCACGCGAGCGCAGCGTTGAAGTTGACTGGCGCGTGGCTGATCTTGAGCGCGGGAGCTTTGAGATTGAAGCTGAAGCCTATGATTTAATCGGCGTCTTTTATTATCTTCAGCGCGACCTCTTTCCGCAGATTCGCACAGGAGCTCGTCGCGGCGGCATCGTCATCTCGGCGATTCACATGGTGGACGCGTCTCCCGACATTAAGCAGATGAATCCATCGTTCCTGCTTGAACCGGGCGAACTGCGCGCGGAGTTTCACGGCTGGGAAATACTACACGACTACGAAGGCACGCCGACCGAAGGCGGCCACCATCGGCGCACAGCAGAGCTTGTCGCCAGAAAGCCGTAAGAGTTGACATGCGAAAAGAGAAGCCTCGTCAGGCTCTGGCGTGGTCATCTCAGCTATTGTATGCTGACAGACAGGTGAGGTAAGCATCATGATAAATACAATCTGGGCAGTGATTCTTGAAGGTAAGATTGTACCGCTGGAGAAAATCGAAGCCCCGGAGGGAACACGCGCTCTCGTCACACTGCTACCCGAAGAGGAATCCGATATTTGGTTGGCGGCAAGCGAATCTTCATTGAATGCCATCTGGGATAACGCAGAGGATGATGTTTATGCCGAGCTACTCGAAAAATGAAGTGGTACTTGTGCGTTATCCATTCTCTGATCTATCGAACTCAAAAATACGCCCCGCCGTCGTTATCAATTCTCCACACGTCTCGCAAGATGTCATAATCGTTGCGCTCACGAGCAAGACAGTCTCTTTGCTGGCAGGCGAATTCACGCTCACTGAATGGAAGAGCGCAGGTCTGAATATCGAAACAGCCGTCAAGCGCGGAATCTTCACTATAAATCGGAAATTAATTATCAAGAGTGTCGGAAAATTGTCGGCAACAGATTCCGGCACTCTGGATCGCTCGTTGCGTGATTGGATGGATTTACAGTAAGTGATAGGTGATGGGCGATAGGTAATAAGGAAGAAAGCTGTTTTCTCTTATCACCCATCACCTATCACTTATCACTCATTCACTGCTCTTATGCACGACGTTATCATCATCGGTGCAGGCCCAGCCGGATTGTCCGCCGCTTTGTGGTGCGACGAGATGGGGCTGGATACGCTGGTGCTCGAACAAAATGGAGAAATCGGCGGGCAGCTTCTCTCGGTCTATAACCGGATTGAAAATTATCCGGGCGTGCGCGTTGAGAATGGTCGCGAGTTGCGCGAGTTGTTTGCAGCGCAGGTTGAGGATTCGGATTTCGACCTTTGGACAGGTGTTGAGATTGAGAGCGTTGATTTGCGCGCCAGACGTATCGCGCTCAGAAGCGGCGAAGAGTTACAGTCAATCAGCCTCATCATCGCGACGGGTACGAGGCGCAGGCGACTTAATGTTCCCGGCGAGACGGAATTAGCGGGGCGCGGCGTGATGGAATCTGGAGTGCGTGACCGAGACGAGTTTGCCGGAAAAGATGTATGCGTGGTGGGCGGCGGTGATGCTGCCGCCGAGAATGCGCTCTTTTTGGCCGAAGTCTGCCCGACAGTGACGATTGTGCATCACGGAGAAAAACTCCGCGCGCGACCGGAATTTGTAGAGCGCCTGCGCGGTGAGCATTGCATCACCGTGTTTACGAATTCCGAGTTGCGCCGCATCATCGGCGAAAGGGAAGTCGAAGGTGTGGAGATTATGCGTGGTGGTGCGCTCAAGCCTTTCCAGATGGCCGTGCAGGGAGTGCTGGTTCGCATCGGTGTTGAGCCGAACACGGAATTGTTCCGTGAGCAGTTGCATGTGGACGAGCGTGGCTACATCGTCATCACGGGGGAACAGGAAACAAGTGTCGGCAATGTCTTCTCGGTGGGCGACGTTTCCAATCCGCTCGCCCCGACCATCAGCGGCGCAATTGGCGCAGGCGCAACCGCCGCCAAAATCATCAGTGCGCGCCTACAGCAAGGGATGAAGAGCAGTGATAGGTGATGGGTGATAGGTGATAAGTAAGAGCTAGGTTTTCTCTTATCACCTATCACCCATCACCTATCACTGTTCTTATTTGCTTTCTCTTGAGGACGCTGTTAATTTTCTGAGCACAACGGGAAAGGTAATCGGTGTCCGAAGTGAACTACGAGACGATCACTCCGGCAGAGCTTCAGGAGCGACGTGAGCTGGGGGAAGAAGTGTTGCTCATAGACGTGCGCGAGCCGGAAGAGTATGAGTTCGCGCACATTGAAGGTGCGCGCCTATTGCCGCTCAGCCAGTTC
The DNA here is from genome assembly GCA_963791265.1 of uncultured Acidobacteriota bacterium. Taxonomy (GTDB): domain Bacteria; phylum Acidobacteriota; class Blastocatellia; order Pyrinomonadales; family Pyrinomonadaceae; genus QHXM01. The sequence continues at coordinate 1,339,309 of CAWBSB010000013.1, read as the reverse complement.
AACGAGTGGGGCGCGTCACTCGACCCTGAGGCCGAGGCGGTCGTGATGTGTCATCACGGAATTCGCAGCGCGCAGGTGTGCGCTTATCTGGCGCGGCAGGGATTCAAAAATCTCAGCAACCTTGAGGGCGGGATTGACCGCTGGTCTTGCGAAGTTGACCGCAGCGTGCCGCGATATTAAAGAAAAGCAGAATACAGAAGGCAGGAGACAGAAGTCAGAATAAAAACTAAAAGCGGTTCTCCGCCTTTTCATTCTGTCTCCTGACTTCTGTATTCTGACTCCTGCCGGATTTTGGAAGTTGATGATAAACAAACCTGAAGCAGTAATCACAGCGCTGGGAAATGCCCCGGCAATAATTGTCCCGCTCGTGCGCGAAGTGCCGGAGGCCGTGGTGAAGCGTCGCCCGCAACCCGGCAAGTGGTCGGCGCATGAGCACGCCTGTCATCTGGCGGAAGTTCATCCGCTCTTCTTCTCGCGGCTTGAGTTGATGTTGAATGAATCGCGTCCGCGCATCGCCGGTTACAAACCGGACGAAGCGATGGAGGAAGGCTCGCTGCTCAAAGTTGATTTGAACGAAGCCCTGGAACGCTTCACGCTTGACCGGGCGCGGCTGGTCGAAGAGTTGAAGGATTTGTCGGAGGACGACTGGTTACGCACGGCTGAGCACGAGGAGTACGATCACTACTCCGTTCTCATCATGTTTCGCCACGTCGCGCTGCATGACATGCTGCACGCGTACCGGATTGAAGAGTTGCTGCTGAAAAAGGATTGGGCGGATTGAGAGCGGATAGATGAGCGCGAACGCAGAGAGCAGTGAGACAGACCGACCGGCGTACACAGAGCTGCACGTCGTGGCTTATCCTATCGAGTACATCGCGGGCATTGATCTCTTCAACGAGGGCGAGTTTCATGCGGCGCACGATGCGTGGGAAGATCGCTGGATGGGCGAGGTCGGGCAGGACGAAAAGCTTTTCTTGCAGGCGATGATTCAATCGGCGGTGGCTTTTCATCATCTGGAGATCGGGCGACCCGGCGCAGCACGGCGCATGTACCAGATGGCGAAAGAGAAGTTTGCGCGGCTCGGCGTCAGAAATTTTATGTCACTCGACCTCGAAGATTATCAAGCGCAGCTTGACCGCGCGCTCGACTGGCTTTTGACTGTCCCCGACCCGCGCGAACTCGCGCAGCCGGAGATGACCCTGCCAGTTATCAGGCTGCTGCCGGAAGTGATGGAGTTTGATTGATGAGCGTCGAGCTTGAAGAAAGCCGGGCTGGAATTACGACGGCACGGCGCGCGGAAACAAGCGCGCGGAGCGGACGGATTGTCGCGCTTGTCAGGGATGTCCGGTTGCTGCTCATCGCGCTGTGGCTGGGCGGTGCGGTCTTCTTCAGCGCGACGGTTGCGCCGAGCGCCTTTGGCGTGCTTCGTGCGCGTGGCGTCGTTTACGCAAACGAAGCGGCAGGCGCGATAGTGACGCGCACACTCGCCGTTTTGAACACGGGCGGATTCGTTATCGCCTTGCTGCTTTTGGCGAGCGCGTTTCTCTTCCGTCAAGGTGTGAAGCGCCGCGCGTTTCTTCTGGAAATCATTTCGCTCGCGGTCGTCAGCCTTGCTACGGGCGTCGGGCAATGGATAATTGCCGCACGGATGCTGAGTTTACGCGCCGCGATGGGACGACCGATTGACGATGTGGCGATTGACGATCCGCTGCGCGTGAGCTTCAACAGCTTGCATGGTTATTCGGTGACGGCGCTCGGCATTGCGATCATCGCCGCCGCAGTTGCTTTACTGCTCATAGCTCGCAAAGGTCAGAGGTCAGAGGTCAGAGGCTAGAGTAAATTTTCTGCCAGATTTATTTGTCCCGGAGGGACAGTTGAAAATAGCCCAGCCATTTATGGCTGGGAAGCAGAGTGTAAATAACTACTGAGTCCCGTAGGGACGATTGAAGTTCAGCCGTCCCTACGGGACTGAATGGAATCTTTCGTCATCTCTCTCAGCAATAAATTGCTGGGCTATTTTCAACCGCTCCTAACGGAGCTAAGAGCTTGTATTAATCTCTGCATTGCATTCAAGAAGGGAATCTTCTGATGGAGATAATCGAGAGAATTGACGATTGGCGTAGAAGCTACGGACATTGGCAGCAGGGGCGCACGCGCGGCTCGCCCCGCAGCGAAGTCGGAAGCGATTACCCGTTTGTAGAGAACAAGCGCGCGCCGTTTACTCCGGCCAGACGCGCTTTGCCGATGATGAATCTCGCGCTCATCTCGTCGGCGGGCGCGTACATCAACGGCACGGAGTCTTACGATACGAACATGGTCGGCGGCGATATAGACCTGCGTGAGATTCCGCGAGAGGTTGAAGCCGGGGATTTGCTCTATTGTGCGCGCGGCTGGGACACGGCGGCGGTGATGGCTGACAGAAACGCGCAAGTGCCGATTGACCGGCTGGCGGAATTTGAAGGCAACGGCATCATCGGGCGTCTCAATCCGGTCTGGTGGAGTTTCTGCGGACACATCCCGGACGCCGCCATGCTTGTTGAAGAGATGCTGCCGGGATTAATCGAGCGCGTGAAGCGTTACGAAGTTCAGGCTGCCATGCTCGTTCCGGCCTCGCGCCTGTGCCATCAATCAATCGCTCTGGTGGCGCGTGGTCTCGAAGCGGAAGGCATCCCGACGATGATGCTGGGAGTCGAAAAGGATGTCGTCACGCTCGTCAAACCGCCGCGCTGCGGCTACTACCGGGGCGAGCCTGGCAGCGTCGCAGGCCGCCCCAACTGGCCCGAACACCAGCGCCGTATCCTCGACGAAGCCCTCCGCCTGCTTGAGCCGATGGATCAGCCCGGCATCCGTCAACTCGTCGTTGAACTGGAAAGTCAGGTGGAGAAGGAACGCGGGGAGAAGTAAGAAAGTGATAGGTGATAGGTGATGGGTGATAAGGAAGAAATGCTTTTTCCTATCACCCATCATCTATCACTTATCACTTCTTTTTGCGTTGCCTGGGCGATTATCTCCGTGACCTGATCGAAGTCGAAGGGCTTGCCGATGATGCCGTTGACGAGGTGCTTATCGTTGGGAGCAATGGGCGTGCCCGCGCCGTGTCCGGTGACGAGGATGATATTCATCTCATGCCCGAAGCGGCGACGAATCTCGCGCGCGACTTCCCAGCCGTCCATCACAGGCATGGACAAATCCGTAAAGACCAGATCGAAGTGTCCTGCGACCAGCACCGCGAGAGCCTCTCGCCCGCCCTCAACCGCCGTCACCCTGTGACCGAGCATCAGGAGCATGTCGGCCAGAGTCTCGCGGACGAACTCTTCATCGTCAATCACCAGCACGTTCAATGAAGCCGCTTCCGTGAAGAGCGAAGGCTCTGTTTCGCGCGCGACAGCAGCATCAGCCGCAGGCAGCTCTATTGTGAAGATCGCCCCGCGTTCCACCTCGGATTCCACACTGATGCGTCCTTCATGGCGTTCGATGATGCCGTAGCTCACGGCGAGCCCCAGCCCCGTACCGTGCGCTCCCTTCGTCGTGTAGAAAGGCTCGAAGATTCTCTCTCTCACGTCCTCCGGCATGCCGATGCCGGTATCCGCAAACTGCAATCTCAGGTGTTCATTCGTCCGCTCGCAACTGATACTGAGGCGACCGCCGAGCGGCATCGCATCAACCGCGTTGACGATCAAGTTGACGAAGACCTCGCGCAACTCCGATGCGCTTCCCAGAGCGTGGTAGGGGCAGTCGGCCTGAAGCTCGACTTCGTAGCGCAGGCCGCGCACGCGTGCTTCGTTTTCCCAGCGCGTGCGTGTGATTTCAATGGCATCGCGCAACAGGCTGCTGACATCGAGCAACTCGAATTCTTTGGCCGGAGATTGACGGGCGAAAGTTTGAATGCGGCGCACGGTGGCGGCGGCATCTTCAGCGGCGGTCTGAATCACGTCCAGATTATGCACGAGTGAATCGTCGCTCACCTGTCGGCGCATTAACTGAGCGCGTCCCAAGATGGCTGTCAGCGCATTGTTGAAATCGTGAGCCACGCCGGAAGCAAGCTGGCCGAGCGCGCGCAATTTATCTGCCTGCGCGGCGCGCTGCCGTTCCTGCTTCTGTTCCGTGATGTCGCGTGCAATGCCGAGCACGCCGGTTGTATAGCCGTCAACGACCAGCGGCGCGGTGTCAAAGAGCGCGTAACGAAGATTGCCGTCGTATGAAAAGAAGCGTGCCTCGTAGGTTTGAGGTTTGCCTTCCAGCGTCTGCCTGAAGTGCTCGTTGGTAATCTCGCGGTCGGCCTCGAAAGTGATGTCTAGGAACGAATGGCCGATTAACTGTTCGGACTTGTATCCGGTCGCCTCAAGCGTCGCGCGGTTGCACCACTGGAAGCGGCCTTCCGTGTCAACAGCGTAAATAGATTCGCGTGCGCTCTCCAAAATGTTCATCAAGAGCGTTTGATGCTCGCGCGCCTTGGCCTCTGCTTTCCGCAATTCGGAAAGATCGCGCGCCGTGCAGACCGCGCCAATCGTCTTGCTGCCCCTTTCGATAATCGGCTCGGCTGTCACCAGCAGCGGGCGGTTGAAGCGTTCGGGCACGATTTCGATTGTCACGCTCCGGCCTTCCTCAATCGTCGTCTCAACAAGACAGGTGTTGCCCTCACTGGTTCTGAGGATGTCGCAGCAACGCCTGCCCAGCATGAGGTGCGGCCAGGTGTCTTCCATCGCTGCTCCCGCACGATTGACGCGAATCAGGCGACCTTCGTTATCGAAAATGAAGATGCCGTCGGACATCGCGTTAAAGGTCGTCTCCCATTCTTTCTTGGCGCGTCCGGTCATCTCGAACAGTTCGGCCTGCGCAATTCCCGTCGCAAGCTGGGCGGCGACCGCTTCGACGAGCGCCACTTCATCCTCAGTCCAACGCCGCACGCGATCCGTCTGGTGTATGCAGAGCGCGGCGCGAAAGCGTCCGTTGACGATTAAAGGACAAATAATCTGTGAGCGAAGCTGAACCTCAGCGGCGTGCGTGCGGATTTGCTCGTTGAATTCTGTCGGCCCGTCCGTGTAGTTGAGCGCGTCGGCAATCACGATGGGACCGGGCGAGCGCAGGATGCGCTGGGCAATCGGCTCGTCAAAGCTCATCTCAAGAGACTTGATGCTCGCGGAGTTCGGCGCGACGTACTCGTGTGCGGCATAGACGACGGGTTGCTGCTGATCGTACATGTAGAGATGAGCGCGAGAAGCATTGAGCGCGCGTCCAAGCTCGCGCGTCGCCGTGCTTAAAACGTCTGGCAGGCTGAGCGAGGCGCGAATGGCCAGACTCAAGCGATTAATGAGAGCCTCGCGCGCCGAGGTCGCTTCGGCCTTTTGAAAAAGCTCTGCCTGTCGAATCGCCAGACCCGTTTGATCGGCCACCGCGCGGGCTAAGGCGATGTCTTCGCTGCGCCAGTGCCGCAGACTGCGCGTGGTCGAAAACGCGAAGGCTGCGCGCATGTCAGCGCCGGTCTTGATTGCCACGTACATGATCGAGCGCACGCCCGCCGGTTCCAAGACTTCATGGTAGAACTGTTTGACCCAATCATCATTCGCCGCGTCGTTAAAAACCAGCACGCCCTGCCGCTCGACGCTGTCTATCAGATGTCTCACCTGCGAGATGGGAAAGTCGCGGTCTGCCGGGCGCACGCCGGGAGCGTGATACTCGGCCACCATTCGCACGCGCCCGGCCTCCTCGTCTCTCATAAAGAGCGAGCAGCGATCAACGCCGAGGTAAGGGCCGAGTTCCTGAACGGCTGTGTGAAAGACGACCGTCGTATCAAGGGAGCGACGCACGGCGCGCGAGATACGATTGATGACGGCCTCGCGCTCGACCTGCTGGCCGAGGGCTTCCTGCGTGCGCCTGCGTTCCGTGATGTCGCGCGCAGCCCAGATCACGGAGCCTCCCGGCATCGGCGAGACAGTTCCTTCAAACCAGACTTCCCTTTCGTCAATGGTCAGGGCGTAATCAACATTGACGGGCTGAAGCGTCTCCAGTGCGCGATGAATATAGTTGAGAAAGAGCGTGGCCTGAGCGCGCGGGAAGACTTCGTGCAGTGTTTTACCCACCAGCTCGTTTTCAGGTCTATACAACAACTCGGAATTCGTCGGCGCAATTTTCAGGTAGCGTCCATCCGCGTCCAATACCATGATGGCGTCGGGCATGGCCGCGAAAAGAGCGCGCAGCTCAGCTTCCGATGACTGAAGCTCTGCCTCGACACGCTTACGCTCGGTCACGTCGCGTGCGATGCCCTGCACGCCGACGGGCACGCCGCCCTGATAGATTAAGCGCGTGCTGACTTCGAGCGGCACGCGCCATCCGTCTTTCGAGATAATGTCCAACTCGTAGATGGTCGCAACGTCGTCCGTTTGCTTGCGCGCGATCATCTCCCGCGCTTTCCCCAACTGTTCGGGAACAACCACCTGAGCGATGTTCATCCGCGTTGCTTCTTCGCGCGTGTAGCCCGTGATTCTCTCGCCGGTCTTGTTCAGCGAAGTGAAATTGCCCTGAAGGTCGTGCGTGTAGATGAGGTCGTTGGCGTTTTCCAGGAGTTCGCGGTAGCGCTCCTCGCTCTGGCGCATGGCCTGCTCCGCCTGCTTGCGCTCTGTAATATCACGCACGACCGCGCAGATAACTTTCTTTCCACTGTAAGAGATAATGTTGGCGCTGACCTCGACGTCGACCATCGAGGCATCTTTGCGGCGATGTTGCCGCTCGCCGATAAAGTGATGGCCTTTGGACAGAACCGACTGGATATTAAAATCAATCTTCTCCTGATCCGCTCTTGTAATGTCAGCGAGCGTTAATTCGACAAGCTCGCTGGTGCTGTAGCCGAGCAGCCTTTGATAAGACGGGTTCGCTTCCAGAATCCGTTTCGTCTCAGGGTCAATGAGAATGATTCCGTCCGACGATTGCTCCACCAGCGAGCGGTAGCGTTCTTCGCTCTCGCGCATAGCTTGTTCGGCGTGGACGCGTTCCGTGATGTCGCGCACCACTCCGCGCACGCCGATAGGCGTGCCTTCCGCATCGCTGACAAGCGTGCTGATGCCTTCGAGATAATGAGGAGCGCCCTGCGCGTCCGCGACGCAATGCACTGAACGGAAGGTTTCACCCGATGCGCTCGCTTCCGTCGCGTTGAAGTCTTTGGCTGCGGCCTCTTCGCCTATCAGGTTGCTCAGAGAAGCGCCTACGAGTTCGGCAACGGGGCGACCGAAAAACCGCGCGCCCGCTTCGTTGATACTCGTGATGCAGCCTTCCATGTCGCGCGTGTAGATGATGTCGGCGGCTTGTTCGACGATCTCGCGGTAATGACGCTCGACGCGGCGGCGCTCCGTGAGCCGCGCGACCTTGACCAGCAACTCCTGGCGGCGGAAAGGCATTTCAAGATAATCGTCCGCGCCCGCCGTCAGAGCAGACAGGCTGTTGCGCTTGCCTGTGCGAACGGCGCTGGCCAAAAGCACGGGCAGGCCAGCCGTGCGCGGGTCTTGCTTGAGCAGGCGGCAGAATTGAAGCCCGTCCATCTCCGGCATGACAACGTCGCTGATGACAATATCCGGTTCGAGAGAGAAGGCGAGTTCGAGCGCGCGCTGGCCGTTGCTGGCCGTCACCACCCTGTAGCCCTCGTGTTCGAGTAGGACGGTCAACAACTCAAGCACCTTCGGCTCGTCGTTGACGGCAAGCACGAGTGGGCGCATCTGGTCGGGTTTTATCATTGACATCGGGGCCGACACCGCTACCTCAGGCCGAATAACCTCAGTATCTGGGCATCAATAAATGGCGTGGGAGCAATTAGTGAGGGTGTCCAAAACTGATCGGAACAATAAGACTATAAATAACAATAGCTCGAAAATCACTGCGTTGGTGCTCGCCTGAAGGGGCAGATGCAAGCGCCACGTCGGAGTATAACAAAGCGGAAAAGAGATTGTCACGGAAAAGAGGAAAAGCAGTAGAAGCCACCAAGCAACAACCCCGAAGGGGCGAAAGATATTAGCCCCGGGCGCAAGCCCGGGGTCAAATCGTCCAACAGATTGAAAGCCCCGAAGGGGCGACAAAAGCTCAAGATGCGTTGCAACGTACCTTGAGCATCTGTCGCCCCTTCGGGGCTCGAACATTTATAGCTGGCTATTCCCCGGGCTTGCGCCCGGGGCTAATATCTTCCGCCCCTGCCGGGGCTGTTACTTAGTGGCTTTTACTGTCTTCTGCCACTAACCACTGCTCTTACCCCTTCGCGTTGCCTCTGGCGAAGTAGCCCTGGCGATAGGTCATACGCAGGTTTTGCCTGCGTAGCTCAGGATTGACGATTTCGATCTGAACGCGGCGGAACGAACCGTCCTTGTTCCGGTTGGTCGGCGAATAGGCGACCAGATATTGTGAGCGCAATTCCAGTTGAATCTGCGCGAAGGCGGCGCGCAATTCTGATTCATCTTCGGGGAAGAAGGCGCGTCCGCCCGTGCGCTCGGAAATCTTCCGCAACGTTGCCTTGTTGACTCCGCCGTAATACTCGTCGCCGATGCCAATGGAATAAACCACGGCGTCAACTTTCAGGGCGCGATCAATCGCCGCGTCCATCTTCTGCTGGCTGCTGGTGTCGTGGCCGTCGGTCAGCAGGATGATGGCGCGTCGCGTTTTGTCGGAAGTCTGAGAGAGAACCTCGTCCGCCGTGGCCCACACAGCATCCCAGATGGCGGTCGAGCCTGCTGTTATCTGATTCTGGCCGGAGATGGGCGGCGTGCCCACCGTCCCGACGCCGCTGACGTAGCCGGAGGGCGCGACGAACTCCACGCGGTCAAGGGCACGCCGCACGCGCGACGCATTGCCCGTCAAGCCCTGCTCAAGTGTGGAGTCGCCCGTGAAAGAGATGACGGCCATTTCGTCTTTGTCCGGGCGCAAGACCGAATCAACGAAAGAACCGGCGGCGGCCTTTTCAGCCGGGAGCGTTCTCTCTTCGGAGATGCTCGTGTCAATCAGGATGGCGAGCGAGAGCGGGAGATCGGTCTGGCGCGCGAAGGTGAAAATCTCCTGCGGCTGTCCATCCTCCGTCACGCGTATGTCTTCCTGCCTGAGCGTGGTGACAAAGCGCTTCTGCTTATCAACCGCCGTGAAGAGAATGTTGGTTAAGTCCGTCTCGACGCGCACCACTTCATCATCCTGAAGCGTCACCTCGTTGTCTTCTTTCGATGAAGGCTTCGGAGTCGGAGTCGTTTGCGGCTCACCACTGCGGCGCGGGCGGGTCTTGTCCTGCTGAGTGGTCGGCTCTTGCTGCGGTTGTTGCTGCGCGCTCGCTCCCGCAGAGAGCATCCCACTCAACACCAGCGAAGCGATGAGCGTGAATGCAAGAACGCGCGTAATGTGGCCTTGGTAAAACATCTTAGTAAATCGTACTACTTTTTAAGGCTATCCGAGATCGCCTTGTATTCCTTCCTGGTTTTCACTTTCAATCCGCTGGAATTACCGGCGAGCTTGACTTCGATTTTGCGTTTGCTTCCATCGTACTTATTGTTCGTCGGCGTATAAGTAAGAAGATAGGTCGCGCGCAGCTCTTTCGAGATTCTGGTGAAAGCGCGCTCAAGCGCAAGAATGTCGCCGGTGAAAAAGGCCGAGCCGCCGGTCTCTTCACAGAGCTTCTGAAGATTACGGTCGCCGCTGTCTGCCACCATTCCGCTTTCGACGCCCGGTACTGTGCCTAAAAGTCCGGCCTTGGTAGAAATGGCAAAAATGGTCGTTTCGGTGCGCTGGGCAATATCGATGGCGTCGTTCAAGGTAGCGCGGCTGTAATTATTGTCGTCGCCGTCCGTGATGACGACCAGCACGCGGCGACCGGGAACGCTCCGCATCTTCTCATCGCAGAACTGCCAGACGGCGTCGTAAAAGAGCGTGCGGTTTCCCGGCTTCTTCACGCTGTCAACGGCCTTGTCAAGATCGTTTAGCTTGTCCGTGAAATCCTGCCTCAGCTTGATCTCGTGATCGAAAGTGACGAACGCCACGCGGTCTTTTCTGAGACGCGTCACCGTGTAAATAAAATTCTTGGCCGCTTCCTGCTCAAACTTGAGCTTGCCCGCCACAGACCCCGAAGTGTCCATCAACACGGCGACGTAGATGGGCTGGCTGTCTTTCTCAACAATGAAAGTGGAGAAGCCTTTGGTTGCCTGTAACTGCTTGTCCTCATAAATCAGGAAATCTTCCTTCGTCAGATTGGTGACAGGATTTTTATTTTTGTCTGTGACGGTGACTGGCAGCCGCACCTCGCGGATATAGACCGGCCCCAACTCTTCCTGCCCTTCTTGAGGCGTCGGCGTCGGGGTCGGTTGCTGCTGAGAGCGCACGAGGGGCTGTGACAAAGCGAAACCGCAAAGCGTGAGCGCCGCGATAAAGAGGAAACGATTGATAATAGGTCTCATAACTTATCGAACGTAAAATAGAGTGAAAACCGAAGCTGCGTAGACATTGGCCAAACGCTCGCGGTTTGGATGCCGGGCAATCGAAATGCAGTTGCCCTCTCAGAGATAGCGAAGAGGTAATAGTACAGCAATTGGGTGGAAAAGCGCATGCCGGGTTCCGGGTCTTTTTGGCGAGTTCTTTTCGAGTGATGATACAATGCGCCTCTGGCTGGTCGTCTTTCCGGTTCGGCGGCTCTTGTTCCTGCGCTCGCGTTCGGCGCGGAATCCGCTCTCTTCAATGCGCTGGGGTGAGTAAATGAAATTTAGCGAACGGGTTCGATTGCTGGAGAAGAACGGCTTTAGTTTGGTGAAAGAGAAGGGTTCGATTCGCTATTACGGAAAGCAGGGGCATGAGAGGTTGATCCGGGTTGATTATCACGGCACGAAGGAAGTTCCGACGGGCACTTGCTATGCTATCTTGAAAGCCGCCGGGATCAAAGAAAGAGGTTGAAAGCTAGATGATTGATCTAAAATACTCGCTCGTGATCGAAGCAACGGCTGACCCTGACTTTTTTGGTTTCTATTCGACCGAACTGGAGGGATTCACCGGGGTTGGGCACTCCATTGAAGATTGCCTGTACAAAGCTAAGTGGGGAATGGAAGAGCATATCCGGTTGCTGCAAGAGCAGAATCTAAAAGTTCCTGAACCGAACGCTAATCCTACTGTCGTCGTGCAAAATGAGCAGCGCTTAGAACCAGCCGCTTGAAATTGAACCACCCCGTAGTCGCTTCATTAGTCCTTAACTCCGCGTCTGGCCTGAGGGTTAGATGATCGCGCAAACCATCTCGCATTACCGGATTATCGAAAAGCTCGGCACGGGCGGGATGGGCGAAGTCTATCTCGCCGAAGACACCAGACACGGGCGCAAGGTTGCTCTCAAGATTCTGCCTCCTCACGTCGTCAAAGACGAAAACAATCTGCTGCGCTTTAAGAAGGAAGCCAGCGCCATTCTCAAGCTCAATCATCCGAACATTCTGACCATCTTCGAGATTGGACAGGAAGACCCAAATCAGTTTATCGCCACAGAGTTCATCAACGGCGAGACGCTCAGAGATTATCTCTGGCGCACCGAACTGAAGATAGACGATGTGCTGGGCATCAGCATTCAGGTCGCACGCGCACTCGAAGCCGCGCACGCCGAAGGCATCATCCACCGCGACATCAAGCCGGAGAACATCATGCTCCGCCATGATCGCGTCGGGCGCGACCGCCTCGTCAAGGTTCTGGACTTCGGCCTCGCCAAACTCACGGAAAAGCGTTCGTCAATTCACGACCCCGACGCCGTCACAATGCCCATCCACAACACGGAACCGGGCACGGTGATGGGCACGACCGGCTACATGTCGCCGGAGCAGACGCGCGGGCTTGAGGTGGACGCGCGCACGGACATCTTCAGTCTCGGCGTGGTGCTTTACGAGATGGTCGCACGGCGCGCACCGTTCGAGGGGCCGACCGATAGCCACGTCAAAGTCTCTATCCTCGATCACGAGCCGCCGCCGCTCGTGAGTAAGTCTCAGCGGTTGCCGCATCAACTGGAACGCATCGTCAAAAAGGCGCTGGCGAAGGATAGGGAGAAGCGGTATCAGACCATCACAGACCTCAAGACGGATTTAGAGAACCTGAGAGACGAGCTTGACAGGGATGCCCTCGACCTCTCGGTCGCGCCGGAAAGTGAAGCGGATGAAAATGGCGACGGCAGGCACGCGACGGTTGCTACCGGAAGAGACTCCCGTGCGTCGCGCACCGGAGACGCGCGCCCTGCGCCAACGATGTCGAGCGTGGAATACATCGTCACCGGAGTCGGTCGGCACAAGACGGCGGCGCTGCTGGTGGTCGGCGTGCTCGTCCTCGTGGTCGCAGGCATTGTTTACCTGAGCCGGGGCGGCGGCAGCGCGGCGATCAATTCGGTGGCAGTCTTGCCTTTCGTCAACGACAGTAATGATCCGAACGCGGAATATCTCTCCGACGGCATCACGGAAAGCATCATTAATAATCTGTCGCAGTTGCCACGGCTGAAGGTCATGTCGCGCAATGCGGTCTTCCGTTATAAGGGACAAAAGATTGACCCGCAGGAAGTCGGGCGCAACCTAAGCGTCGGCGCGGTATTGACGGGCAGGGTCGTCAAGGTGGGCGAGAAGCTAATCATCAAGACAGAGCTAATCAATGTCGCCGACGGGTCGCAACTCTGGGGCGCGGAATATAACAACAGCATGTCGGACATCTTCACGGTGCAGGAGGAAATCTCGCGGAAGATTTTCGAGAAGCTCCGCGTGAAATTAACGGGCGAAGATGAAGAGCGATTGGCGAAGCGTTATACGAACGACACGGAGGCTTACCAGCTTTACTTGAAGGGACGTTACTTCTGGAACAAGCGCGGCGAAGCCAGCCTCAGAAACGGCATCAAGTATTTCAAAGAGGCGGAGGAGAAAGACCCGAACTACGCGCTCGCCTATTCCGGCCTCGCAGATTCCTATGCGCTGCTCTGCGACATCGGCGCGGTCGCGCCCCTTGAGGATATGCCGCACGCCAAACAGGCCGCCGCGCGCGCTCTGGAAATTGACCCGAACCTGGCCGAAGGCTACACCTCGCGCGCCTTCGTCAAGCTCGCCTACGACTGGGACTGGCGCGGCGCGGAAGCTGATTTTCGCCGCGCGCTTGAGCTTAATCCGAAATACGCGACCGCCCATCAATGGTACGCTTCCTACTTAACGCAGATGGGCAAGTATGACCTCGCGCGGCGCGAGATCGAGCAGGCGCAACAACTCGACCCGCTCTCGCCGATTATCAGCGCAAACTCCGGCCTCTATCTTTATTACGCGCACAAGCACGACGAAGCGATTGAGCAATACCAGAAGACGCTTGAAATAGATTCCCGGTTCGGCGTCGCGCACTATTATCTGGGACTGGCTTACCTGCAAAAGAAGGAGTATGACAACTCAATCGCGGAGTTTAAGACGGTGCTGAACTCTTCGGGTGACGCTGCTGCTACGGCGGCCACGAAGGATGAACTGGACGGAAGCCATCTGGAATCGGTTGCGGCGCTCGCTTACGCTTACGCTTTGTCGGGAAAACGCGCCGAAGCTCAAAGCCTGCTGGGCAAGATGGTTGAGCTATCGAATCGCCGCTACGTCTCACCGCTCTACCTTGCGACCGTCCACACGGGGCTGGGAGAGAAAGATCAGGCCATCGAACAACTCAAGAAGGCTTACGAAAACAGGCATCCGGGTCTGGTGCTCATCAGAGTCGAGCCGCTCTTTGATTCCCTGCGCGATGATCAGCGTTTTCAGGAACTCCTGCGGCGCTTCGAGCCGATTCCCTGACATGCCTTGCCTTCTTATACCAGGTTGCAGAGAAAGAGAAGGAAATAACGAACCACGAAGTTACACGAAGAGACACGAAGCTATTTGACTCTTCTTCGTGTTGCTTCGTGTAACGCGCGTGGTTCGTTTCGCCCTCACTTTTTACTGCAATTCAGTATTAATCCCGCTAATCCTGTCCATTCCCTGAACCGCAGGGCGGAGCGGTATTTCTGGCATAGGGCACGTTGTAGATTTCCTGAAATCTGGTGGAGAGTTTCTGGTAATGATGGACGGTAGCGCAAATCACGGGATCTACCTTGATCGTCTTGATAGTTCTAACCCGCAGCCTGTGCGGGTTGACCTCGACATCATTTAGCACGTCGCGTATCCATATCTCTTTGACCTGCTCGCCAAACTCACCCTTGATTTGTTTGTAAACTTCAGGGTCTACCTCGCCGGAATCTCCGACCAAAACGAAACTCCGCTGGGGAAATCTCTGCATCAGCTTTCTGATCTCTTTCACCTTGTGGTTAAAGGTGTTACCGAGCGAGCCGACGATGCTGTCTATCAGAATCTCCCTCGTATCTTCTGCGAGAAAATTCTTCGGGTGATAAGTGAGATGGAAAGAGCCTTTCGGAAATCCGTTTTCTTCTTTAGTCAGGAACTCATGGAGCGGCGTGTACAACTGCCAGGGTCCGCCGGAAACATAATGAAAAGAGGCATCGCTCCAATTATCCTTGTACATTTTCGCCATGCCGTCAGCAGGCTCAAACTCCCGGCAGAGTGTGCGCCTCAGCACCTCGTCTTTATCGCCGGGAACAATCGTCACTTTGATGGTGTCGTCAATGTCAGAGACGACTGACACTCCTTCGGGTTCAATTAACCTGACTTCGCCGCTTCCGTGATGACCCTCCGAGACGACCTTGAAGGTCAACCAGTGCGATGAGCCTTGAGCGTCTAAGAGCTGACGCGCCCTCTCTTCGGATAATTCTATGTCACGTTCAATCAACCCGTTGAAATCGCTTTTGGGAAAGTTGTATTTCTCATTATCCGGGTCGGAGTCGAATTCGATTGTGACCGCCTGTCCAGACCGGCTGTCATCCGTGAACTCATGTGAGCGTGAGATGAGAGTGCTCATATCGGGCTGCTCACAGTGAATCAATCTTTGCACTGCTCCCGCGATCAAACCGTCCGGCAAGCGCCGCTTCTGGTGAACCCGCCCGCGCATGGGGATGATCCACTTGCCGTCTTGACTGTAGCCATAGGTTGAGTAAATGGTCGCCTCGATTTCGCCGTCATGCGTGAAGTCGTTCACCCTTTCGACAATGCCTGACTCTCCGGCGTTGAAGATGAGCTTAACTTTCCCGGCGACATCCGACGCAACACCTTCGATGGGGGCTTTCAAGCCTTTGGCCAGTTTTGAAATTTCCGAAAATATCTTGAAAGGCATATTCGTCTCCTCTCTCTTTCACGCGAGGGGCAGGGTTATATCAGCAAAGCGGGTTTGACGCCAGAGGTTTTCTGCGAGGTTGGCGGTAGCTATGCGCGCTGACGAGCTAGCTCAGACGTGACGTTCTAATTCGTCAAGAAGTTTTGCCAGTTTATCAGGAATCGGCGCGGTGAAGCGCAACGGTTCATCCGTGCGTGGATGACGAAAGGCGAGCTGTTCGGCATGTAGGAACTGGCGTTTGAGGGCATTGATGCGTGCGCGCACCTGAACATCCTGAACAGTCTTGTCTCGTCCGTCGCCATAGACCGTGTCGCCGACGACCGGATGCTTCAACCATTGAAGATGAACCCTGATCTGGTGCGTTCGTCCCGTCTTAATCTCCACGTCGAGCAGGGTGAATCGCTCAAAACGCTGTCGCACACGGTAAAGCGAAAGCGATGGGCGGCCACCTCGCACAACACTCATGCGCGTGCGGTTGCGCGGGTCGCGCGCGATGGGTTGGTCAACGCTGCCGCTCTCCTCCGCGACGCGACCGTGAACGAGCGCGACGTATGACTTGAAAACTTCGCGGGCGCGAAACTGGTCAGCCAGATTTTCATGCGCGCTTTCCGTCTTGGCAACGACGATCAGGCCGGAGGTGTCGCGATCCAGGCGATGGACTATGCCGGGGCGTGCCTTCCCTGCGCGCGTCGAGAGTTGCTGAAAATGAAATGCCAGCGCGTTGGCGAGCGTGCCCGAAGAGAGACCCGCCGCCGGATGGACGACCAACCCGGCTGGCTTATTGACGACGACGATCTCGTCGTCTTCGTCAACGATTTCAAGAGGAATATTTTCGGGCGGGAACTCGGTCGAAGCAGGCGGTGTCAGTTCGGCTTCAATCTCGTCTGCGGCGCGCAGCTTGTACGAAGCCTTAACTGTGCGCCCGCCGACCAGCACGTCGCCGTCTTCGATCAATCGTTGAATGCGGGCGCGACTCCAATCATTGATGCGCGCGGCGAGATAGGCGTCGAGCCGCGTGCCCGCATCTTCTCCGGCGACAAGGAACGTGAGAATCGAAGCGGCTTCTTGCGTTTCGTCAGATTGGTTGTGATCGTCCATTTATAAATGGAACTTGGCGCTGTCTTGCGGCTCCGCCGCTCGGCTGTGCGGAAAGCCTCTGGCTTTCCGACTCAATCTCTTCTCATCTTCAGGAGAGGCTATGCCTCGACTGTCGAGGCGTAGCCTCTCCTGAAGAGAAAGACGAGCATCACGGAAAGGCAAAGCCTTTCCGCACGAATCATGCGGCGAAGCGGCACGTCAGTCATACTGAAGCGTGCATTCCTGAAGTTATGAATCAAGCTCGCGCCGCATCCGGTGTCCGCGAGACTTTCTCAGGCTTCTCATCTACGCGCCGCCAGCGTCGGATGAGAAAGATGAGGCCGACGATGCCGACAATCAGGCTCAACATCTGCGAGGTCGAGAGACCTGTCAGCGTCGTTAATCCCAAAATGTCGCCGCGCGGATCGTCGCGGAAAAATTCTATGGTGAAGCGCATCACGGCATAGAGCACGGCGTAAAAAAGTATGACCTGCCCGCTGAAGCGCTTGCGGCGGTGCAGCCAGATGAGAAAGAAGAAGACCAGGAGCGCCCCGAAAGATTCGTAAAGCTGCGTCGGGTGAAGATGCACGCCGAGCGGAACGCCCGTCACGTCGTGCCCGGCCTGCGTAAACTCCACGCCCCAGGGCCTCGTGGTCGGCTTGCCCCAGCAGCACCCGGCGGCAAAGCAGCCCTGACGCCCGATAGCGTTGCCAAGCGCGATGCCCGGCGCAAACGCATCCGCAGTCTTCCACCAGGGCAGCTTGTAACGACGAATCAGAAAATATCCGGCGACGACCGCCGTGATGAAGCCCCCGTAAAAGACTCCGCCCGAGCGCAGGAAATCAAGCGAGATGAGCCGCGTCGGGTCTTCGCGATACTCCGGCTCTGTGAACAGCATCAGCACCTTTGAGCCGACAATCGCCGCGAGCAGTATCCACAAGCCGAGATCATATACGCGCTCGCGCGGTAATCCATCACGCGCCGCGAGCCGCGCGGCAATGAGAATCGCGGAGAGGAACGCCAGCGCCAGCAGCACGCCGTAAGTATTAATGGGGAAATTGCCGATGCGAAATATTTCTGGGTACATAATGAAGAGCAGAAGTCAGGAGTCAGGAGTCAGAAGGGGAGTGATTACGTCAGCTTGTACTGGCTTCCGACTTAGCATTTGCTACCTCCGCATTTTTCTTTCGTCGCTCGCTCCTGCCCGTCACAAACATATCGTAGACGAGCAGAAACGCCCCCGCGCAGATGCTCATGTCGGCGACGTTGAAGACAGGCCAGTGATAAGAGTTGTAATGAAGCAGAATGAAATCTATCACGTGGCCGAGACGCGCGCGGTCAATTAAATTGCCGGTGATGCCCGCGAGCAGGAGCGCGCACGCGCCCAACATGCGGTCGTCCGAGCGCACTGTGCGGAAGAAGTAAATGAGAACGGCGATGGCCGCCGCAATCGCCAGCACGACGAAGAACCAGCGCCCGAAAGACCCGCCTTCCTGCAACTGCCCGAAGGCGATGCCGGGATTCTCCGCGTAGACCAGATCGAGAAAGCCGTTGATGAGCGTGACGGATTCGCCATTGCGAAGCACCTTCACAGCCCACGCCTTCGACGCCTGATCTACGAGAAAGATGCCGAGCGCGGCGAAGAGATATGCCATGCGCCACGCAATTCGTCGCTTAGTCACGCCGCTTCCTCCCGCTCAATCTCGGAGAGAGCTTCAACGCAACGCTCGCATGCGGTCGGGTAGCGCGTCGATTCGCCGACGCGCGTTGAGTAGTTCCAGCAACGCTCGCACTTCTCACCTGCGGCGCGTTCGACGCTGACTTCTACCTCCGCATTGCTAGCCGTCGAAGATTCTCCCGCTCGCTGAACGTTCACTTGAGAAACGATAAAGAGATAGCGAAGCTCGTCCCTGTAACGCTGAAGCAAATCGTAAGTCGCTCCGCTGGCTGAAATGTTGACACGCGCTTCAAGTGAGCTGCCGATGACCTTGCTGGCGCGCTCATGCTCAAGCACCTGCAACACCGTATCACGAACGTGAAATAATGCCGTCCAGCGTTCGATGAGTTCGGCATCACTCTCCTTACGCGCCTGCGGAAACTCTGCGAGGTGAACCGACGCGGCTCGCGCCTCATCGCTTGCCTGCGGCAAGTTTTCCCAGATTTCATCCGACGTGAACACGAGAATCGGCGCAAGCATGCGTGCCAGTGCGTCTGCGATTTTGTAAAGCGCGGTCTGCGCCGACCGTCGCGCAGAAGAGCGCGGTGCAGCCGTGTAGAGCCGATCTTTGATGATGTCGAAGTAACGCGCCGAGAGCGTCACGGTCGAGAAATTGTAGAGCGCGTGATAGACGGTGTGAAACTCGTAAGCCTTGTAAGCCTCATTCACCTGCGCGGCTACTTCGTCGAGTTTCGCCAGCGCCCAGCGGTCTATCTCAAGCATCTCACTTTCAGAAACGCTATCGCGCGCCGGGTCAAAACCGGAGAGATTGCCCAGCGCAAAGCGCGCCGTGTTACGCATCTTGCGATAGGCGTCCGAGGCGCGTTGCAGGATTTCGTCAGAGCAGCGCACGTCCTCCTGATAGTTTGACGAGGCCACCCAGAGACGCAGGATTTCCGCGCCGGAATCTTTCACAACCTCGTTCGGCGAGATGCCCGTGCCCTCGGACTTAGACATCTTCAAGCCCTGCACGTTAATCACCCAGCCGTGCGTGATGACCGCTTCGTAAGGCGCGTGGTCGTGCGCGGCGAGTCCCACCATCAGGCTGGAATTGAACCAGCCGCGATACTGGTCGCCGCCTTCGAGATACACGTCCGCTGGCCACTTAAGATTCTCACGCTGCTTGAGCACCGCGATGGACGATGAGCCGCTGTCAAACCACACGTCCAGAATGTCCGTCTCCTTCGTCCATTCAACCCCACCGCATTTCCGGCACTTAAATCCTTCGGGCAACAAATCAACGGCCTCGCGCGCATACCACGCATCAGCCGTCTCACGCTCGAAAATATCCGCGACGTGATTAACAACCGCCGGGTCAGCCACAGCCTCGTTGCATCCCGAACAGTAGAACGCAGGAATCGGCACGCCCCACACGCGCTGGCGCGAGACGCACCAATCGGGGCGACCCTTGAACATGTTCCGCATCCTGTCCACGCCCCAGGCGGGAATCCATTCCACCTTCTCAATCTCGCGCAATGCGGCTGCGCGCAAAGAATCGGATGACGCTTCCTCTTCGTTCTCCGCAAAGTTGTCTGTGAAGTTGGAACGGTCGCGCCCGTCCTCATCCTTTTCGACGACGGCGTGCGGAGACGACGCAGACAAGTCCATAGAGATGAACCACTGCGGCGTCGCGCGAAAGATGACTGGATTCTTGCAGCGCCAGCAGTGCGGGTAGCGATGCTCGTAGTCTTCCGTAAAAAGCAGTACGCCCCGCTCGCGCATGAAATCCACAATCTTCGGGTTAGCTTCAAAGACGCGTTGGCCTGCGAAATGCTCAACCTCGCTCATGAACCTTCCGGCGTTATCCACCGGGCAATAAATCTCAAGCCCGTAGCGCTTCCCGATAACAAAGTCGTCGTGGCCATGACCGGGCGCAGTATGGACTAAGCCTGTGCCAGCTTTGCCCGTCGTCTTCGTATCGCGCGCGTCCTTCACATCGAGTTCCGTCTCGGCGTCGGCCTCGCCGCCGAGCGTGACGTGCTCGCCGACCATGACGAGCGAGGGGCGATCAAGCCACGCATGACGACATTCAAGACGATCAAGCTTTTCAGCCGGGAAAGCGCGCCAGCACCACGGGCGCGATTGCGTCACCGTTGGCGTCGTGTTCACCGAGGCCGCATTTGTTGGCGACCGCGCCGACGAGTTCGCTGGCGACGACGTACACTTCATCGCCGTTCTCTATCGCCGAATATTCAAAATCAGGATGGACGGTGATGCCCAGATTCGCGGGCAGCGTCCAGGGCGTTGTCGTCCAGATGAGGAAGAAGACTTTGCGCCCCGCGAGAGCTTCATCAATCTGCGCGGGATCGCTCGCGAGCGGAAACTTCACGTAGACGGAAGGACTCCTGTGCTGCTTGTATTCGACTTCCGCTTCCGCGAGCGCCGTCTGATCGTGGATGCACCAGTAGACGGGACGCGCGCCCTTGTAAACGTAGCCGCGCTCGATGAAGCGACCGAAGAGGCGTGCTGTCTCGGCTTCGTAGTGGTTCGACATGGTGAGATACGGATTATCCCACTCACCCAAAATGCCGAGGCGTTGAAAATCTCTCGTCTGGCTCTTCAGAGATTTCGCGGCGTGCTCGCGGCAGGCGCGGCGAAAACTATTGATTGAAAGGTCGGACTTCTTCTTGCCTTTCTTGTCGAGGTCACGTTCGACGTGCTGCTCAATCGGCAGGCCGTGACAGTCGTAGCCGGGAACGTAAGGCGCATCAAATCCCATCATCGAACGCGATTTGACGACGAGGTCTTTGAGGATTTTGTTGAGTGCCGTGCCGAGGTGAATGTCCGCGTTGGCGTAGGGCGGGCCGTCGTGGAGGACGAACTTTTCGCGCCCGGCGCGTGCGCGTTGAATCATCTCGTAGAGACCCATCTCCGTCCATTTCTTCAGGCGCGCGGGCTCACTTTGGGCGAGGTTGGCTTTCTGCGCGAACGCGGTCTTCGGCAGATTGACGGTCTTCTTCAAATCGAGCGGTGTTTCGGTAGACATATAATCGTTCACTTTCAGTTCAGTGGTCTACCCGGATAGCAACGGTAGACGCGCTGTTCGAGAATGGCAATACTAACAGCAGAAGCCTGCGCGCGCCAAAGTGGAGCGACGCTGCTCTTAAGTCTAAACGGGCGTGAAGACGGCCTTGAGTTCACCACAGAGACACAGAGTACACGGAGGATGCACGGAGGCTTGAATCAACTCTCTGTGCCCCCTCTGCGCTCTCTGTGTCTCTGTGGTGAATCGCAACTCCATTTCCATGCTGTCTCAAAATCTGACTCAATCCAAAACAAAAGGCCCGAACCTTGCACCTCGGACGGAGGCGATGGGGTCGGGCCTTTCAAGGCTTGCGATGATCGCAGGTCTTTAACCTATGAACATCTCATCGTCTCCGTAGGTTTGATTAACGGGCTTCGGCGCGGGCGCAACGAGAACTTCGAGGCCACGGCGGAAGCCCGCCATAATCGCCGCCAGTTCGCGCGCCGGTTGAATCACCTTGTTGCGGATAAAAGTGGTCGTCGTCGTTACCTGCTGGTGTGTTTTGTCTATCGTGCTGCTGACGAGCGCCACCTTATCGCGCGCCGTCTCAGCCGTCTCGCCGACGAGTTGTTTCAGCTCGCGCACCTCATCCTTGATGATTCCGACCGACTCGGAGAAGTGCATCGTCGCGGTCGAGAGATGCCCCGACATGGTGTTGATCTGCTCTGCAATCTCTTTGCCCTGGACGGCAATCTGCTTGCCTTGCTCGCTCAGTTCTGTGACCTTCTTGAGCAGCGGCTCGGTGCGCCCTTCCAGCCGAGCGACCGTCTTGACGGCGCGGCCAACGAGCATGGCAATGACGATCATCGCAATCGCTATCACGACAAACGCGACGGCGATCACCACCATCACCCAGAACATCGGATCGTTTAGCTTCATAAGAATTTTTGATTTTTGATTGTTTGATTTACGATTGGACAAGGATGAAATTTGAAATCTTAAATCTCAGATTTGATAAATCCTATCCTTATCCAATCAAAAATCGCAAATCAAAAATTGCAAATACCCTAGCTCAAGTCTCCTTGCGGAGGGTAGGTCGGCTTGGCTTCGGAAGCGCCGGAAAGCTCTGTCTTCCGTTTCTCTTCGTTGTAAGCCTGTTTCCCGGCTTCGATAGCAGCGGAGAATTGCCCGCGTTTTTGTGAAGCAGCGTCGCGCGCGCCGCCAACCCAATCACCGGCTTTGTCGCGTACCGCTCCATAATAGTCGCCAGCTTTATCGCGCACCGTTCCGTAATAATCACCGGCTTTGTCGCCGACGAATGCCGCCGCCTCGCGCGATTTATCAATGCCTTTGCGCGTCACGTCGGCGATGTCGCCGCGCAGTTCTGAGCCGGATTTCGGCGCAAACAGTAGAGCAATAATAGCGCCGATGCCGCCGCCGATGAGTAGATAAGTGAGACGGGTCGAAACGTCAGACCCTCCGCGCCTGTCATCATGTTCCATGAGAGATTCCTTTCTCCTGGTCGGAGCTGATACTCCGACGAATGTTTAATAGCGAGAGAAATTACAATCAGAATATAGCACAGGAACGGTGACGAAAAAAGAAGTGATAGGTGATGGGTGATAGGTGATAAGAGAAAACAGCAGTTCTTTCCTATCACTTATCACCCATCACCTATCACTGTCTTTTCACCATCACTGCCTTTCTGGTATTCGAGTAGCTTCCTGTAAAGCGTCTTGCGTCCGATGCCGAGGGCGCGGGCGGCGCGCGTCTTGTCGTTTCCGGTGTAGTCGAGCGTGGCTTCGATGGCGCGGCGCTCGATCTCGTCAATCGTTGAGGGGACGTTGATTTCCAGTTGGATTGCGCGGCCTTCGTTGGCGGCCTCGATGCGCTCGCGCCTGACTTGCGCGCGCTCGTCCGTCACACGCTTGCCGATGGCTTCGGGAAGATCGTCCAACTCGATGCTGCGTCCAGAGGCGATGATGACCGCGCGCTCAACAGCGTTCTCAAGCTCGCGCACGTTGCCCGGCCAGTCGTATTCAACGAGCGCGTGCAAAGCATCCTTCGAGATGCCGGAGATAAAGCGTCCAGTCTTCTGCTTGTAGTGCTCGATAAAGTGTATGACGAGCGGGTGAATGTCTTGAGGTCGCTCGCGTAGCGGCGGAAGGTGAATCGGGAAGACCGAGAGACGATAGAAGAGGTCGCGGCGGAATGTGCCGAGTTCGACAGCACGCTCAAGGTCAACGTTCGAGGCGGCGATAACGCGAACGTCCGTCTTCAAAACTTCGTTGCCGCCGACGCGCGTGAACTCGCCGTCCTGAAGAACGCGAAGCAAGCGCACCTGGGCAGAAAGGCTCATCTCACCGATTTCGTCCAGAAAGAGCGTGCCGTCGTTGGCTTCCTCAAACCGCCCTTGCCGACGAGAGCGAGCATCCGTGAACGCGCCCTTCTCATGGCCGAAGAGTTCCGATTCGAGCAGGGTTTCGGGAATCGCGCCGCAGTTGAGCTTGATGTACGGCTGATCTTCGCGGCCAGAGTTGAAGTGAATCAGGTTGGCGATTAGTTCTTTGCCCGTGCCGGATTCGCCCTGAATGAGCACGGAAGTCTGCGTGTCCGCGACGGTCAGAGCAAGCTCTATGGCGCGGCGGATGGCCGGAGCTTGCCCGATGATGCGGTCTTCCGCGTGGCGTTCGTGCAAGGCGCTTCTGAGTCGCATCACTTCCGCCGAAAGCTGGTCGCGTTCCAGCGCCGTGCCGATCTGGTCTGCGATACCTTCAACGAGCGAGACTTCGTGATTCTCGAAACCTTCGCGCGCCCCGCCCCAGACGAAACCGAGCAGCCCGAAGGTCTGTCCTCCGATTCGGACGGGAGCGACGAGCGCCGCGCGCCCGCCGAGCGTCGCATTGAAGACCAGACGAATCGGAAACGGCAGGTCTGAATCCAGCAGGCGCAAAGTTTTCCCCTGCGCCACCACTTCCATCATCGCGGGGTACGCAGTGATGTCCAGTGATTGACCGTGCGCGTTGATTAATCCCTGCACGGCATCAATCGAAGCGTGCGGCGCGGCTTTGAAAGCGGCCAAGCTGATGCGCCCGCCCGCCGGATCGAGTACGCCGAGCGCGCCGTAGTCCGCGCCGACGAGCGCGATGGCGCGTTCCAACACAAGCTGCGTAACTTCACCGAAATCCGACCGCGCGTTCAGGACGTTGGCGATTTCAAGGAGCGCTTCCGTCGTTTCAGCTTCGCGCTGCTTGCCCGTGAAGAGTCGCGTGTACTGGTAGCCGACAGCGATGTGCCGTGCGATGGATTGAAGAAAAGAGACTTCGTCATCAAGCCACGTGCGCGGGGCGCGCGTGTTGTGCAATCCGAGCAGCCCCAGCACATCGCCGCCTAAAATCACAGGCACGACGAGCAGCGAGCGCGTCCCCAAACTCGCTGCCAGAAAACGCACTTTGTGATCCAGGCCGGGTGCGGAGGTGTCGTCCAGTCGAATCGGCTTTGTCAGGTCAACGTGCTCGGAGAGTTGGCGCAGGTCAATCGGGATGGCCGTGCCCTCGCTCGAAGGCACATCGTCGGACGCTCGCCATTCGTGGCTGATGCGAAGCTCCGTCTCCGAGGCAAGCTGAATCACATCGCAGCGATCCGCATTCATCATCCGCCCCAGCTCCTTGACGACCGCGCGCAGAAATCTATCCAGATCAATGCTGGCGGGAAGCTCAAGCGCGAGGCGATCAATAATCGCTTCGCGCGCTTCGTGCATCTTGATCTTTCGTTCGAGCGAGAGTGATTCGATAGTGGTAGACATATGCGTTAGAGGCTAGAGGTCAGAGGTCAGAGGTTAGTAAATCAGCCGTTCTTGCTGACCTCTGACCTCTGACCTCTGACCTCTGCTTTTCACGGATGATAGCGAACCGCGCGCCAAGTTGCAAAGTAAGCAACCAGGACGCGCGGCTCTGGAGAACTAGAGATGATTGATGAATTGAGTTCGGGCGATTACTGCTGTAGCTGCGCGACCTCGGGCAGGAGACGAAACTCGACGCGCGCTTCTTCCGGCGTCAGCAGCGGGTGAAAAGTCTTGCCGTAGCGCCCGGTGATGATGCGAACGTAGTTTTGCGTTTCGTTGTAGGGCGGAACGCCGTTGTATTTATCAACCGCGCCTTCACCCGCATTGTAACCGGCGAGCGCGAGTGAAACGTTTCCGTTGAATCTCTTCAGAAGAAAACGCAGGTACTTTGTTCCCGCTTCGATGTTGGACGCCGGGTCGTGCGGGTCCATGCAGCCGAAACGCTTGGCGGTCGGAGGCATCAACTGCATCAACCCCTGCGCGCCGACGTATGAGCGAGCGCGAACTTTGTATTTCGATTCCTGCCAGATGACGGCGTGAATGAATCTGGGGTCAACGCCATGACGCTCGCCTGCGCGAAAGATGATTAGATCAAGTGAGTGGTCGCCGGACGTAGGGACATCGGCAGGAATGTAATTCGCCGGGGCGTCGGTCGTCGAAGCTGTTTGAGCTTCCGTCGCTTGAACTGCGGGCGCGTAAACTTGATTAAAGATGAGTCCGGTAAAATTAGTAAAAAGAAAAAGAGCGATGATTGCAAAAGGAGCGAACTTAAAAGAGCGAAAGTGGGGAACAAATCGGGTCAGTTTCATTAATCTCAATTCTCCATGTGAGCGATGGCCTACAGAGCCATCAGAGCCGCGCATTAAGTGCGCAGGTTTTGGGGGCTACGCATGGCAGATTCGATTTACAAAGATCAGTTAATCGAAACCGGGGAGTAAGATGGGGATAGTTACTTTTCGGTTGCTTCAAGCGCACGAAAAAAGTCCGGTAAAGTATTGATTCTGTATGTATTTAATTCGACCGAGGGTAAGTCCATGAATAGCAGGGCTTCACCGCTTATTCGTTCAAGATGAGCGAAGCTTTGGGGCTCTGACTTTCTGTTCGCGTACCCGTTTGGTACGAAGATTTTCACAGTTAATGAATACTTCAATTTGATTGTTTGAAGTTGATTCGCTTCTCTGAAGAAGAGAGTTTCGAGAGACATTAAAAGCACACAGTCATGGTTGACTTGTCGTGCGCAAACACATAACCTCACGCGAGCTAGTCCAACCGTCATAAGAGAGTCCTGAAATTAAAAATAACCGGACACCTTGGAAGCGTGGCTTCTTTTCCAGTCCGTTCTGTTTACCGGAGGTTCTTGATGAAAGAGAGGCTCGCTCCAATCTTCGCGTTCATGCTGTTATTAGCGCTCTTCATTTCAATTCTCCCGCAATCATCTTCGGGCAATCACAGGAGCGTTGATTCCGCGCGCGAGCAAAGAATCGCGAAGGCCGCAGAGAGCTTGCGCCAGCAACTCATCGAGCAGCGCAGAGACTTTCACATGCACCCGGAACTCTCCAACCGCGAAGAAAGAACTTCGCGCATTGTGGCGGAACGCCTGCGCGCGCTCGGTCTCACGGATGTGAAAACAGGAGTGGGCAAATACGGCGTGACGGCGCTGCTTAAGGGCGCAAAACCGGGCGCGGTCGTCGCCGTGCGCGCAGACATGGACGCGCTGCCGATTCAGGAAGTGAACGACGTGCCGTACAAGTCGCAAGTCGCAGGTGTGAAGCACGCTTGCGGGCACGACGCGCATACGACGGTCGAACTGGGTGTGGCGGAAGTTTTAAGCAAGTTGCGCGGTGAGATTTCCGGCACGATCAAATTCATCTTTCAGCCAGCAGAAGAAGGCCCGCCCGCTGGCGAAGAGGGCGGCGCGCGGCTGATGGTTAAAGAGGGAGCAATGGATAACCCGCGCCCGCAGGCCATCTTCGGACTCCACACGCTGCCGTCAATTGAGGCCGGGCAGATTGCTTATCACTCCGGGCCTGCGATGGCCTCAAGCGACCGCATCTACATCACCATTCATGGCAAGAGTTCTCACGGAGCGCAGCCGCAAGCGGGCATTGATGCCATCGTGGTCGCCGCCGAGTGCATCACCGCTCTCCAGACAGTACGCAGCCGACGCATTGATCCGCAGGAGCCGCTGGTCATTTCCATCGGCCTGATTCAGGGAGGCCGCCGCAATAACATCATCGCCGATGAAGTGAAGATGGAAGGAACGATGCGTACCTTGAACGAAGAGGTCAGACAGCGCGCGCAAAGTTTGATGAGAGAAACGCTCCAGAACATCACGGCTGCTTACGGAGCGACCTTCGAGCTCAAGTTTGAAGAGAACGCCGCCGTGACCTTCAATGAGCCAAAGCTCGTTGAAGAGACGTTGCCGACGATTCGCCGCATCGTAGGCAGTGAGAACACCCTCCCCATCAAACCGTTTATGCCAGCGGAAGATTTCTCTTACTTTCAGAAAGTCTCGCCGGGCTTCTACTATTTCCTCGGCGTGGGGAATCGTGCGCGCGGGATTAGCGCTCCCTGGCACACGGCTGATTTCGATATAGACGAAGAGAGCCTCGTGGTTGGCGTCAAAGTGATGTCAAACGTTCTGCTCGATTACTTAGATCATCACGCAGGCAAATGAGATTTGTAGGGGCAGGGCTTGTCCCTGCCCGTCTGTTGCTAAACAAAAGCGGGCAGGGACAAGCCCTGCCCCTACAGATTTATCATCGAGGAGCGATAAGCGTAATGGCAAAAGATGATGAGCGACCAAATGACGTGCCGGATGATCCGACTCCGGTCGTTGGTGCGGAAACTGATGTCTCACGGCTTGGGCGTGAAGGCGTGAAGCCGTTGCATGAGCGTACGGCTGACGAAGACGTGGACACGGTCAACTGGAATCGCATTGCGGCGAGCGACGAGTTCAAACGGCTCATCAAGACAAAACTGAAATTCATCATCCCGGCTACAATCTTCTTCATCGTTTACTACTTCGCGCTGCCCGTGCTGGTTGGCTACGCGCCGGAGTTGATGAACAGGAAAGTTATCGGCTCAATTAACGTCGCGTATTTGTTTGCGCTCTCGCAGTTCTTCATGGCGTGGGTCGTCGCGCTTCTTTATGTGCGCGCGGCGAGCCGCCATGACCGGATGGCGCGCGGGGTTGTTGAAGAGAGCATCAAGAAAGGGAGAGGGGAATAAAGACAGATGTCAACTTCGCTCTTGATGTTTCTCGGCTTCGTCGCCGTCACGCTGGTAATTACTTACTGGGCTGCGCGCCGCTCGCAGGGAGCAAACGCCTACTTTGCCGCGAACCGCCAGATTACGGGCTGGCAGAACGGCCTGGCCGTCGCGGGCGATTACATGAGCGCCGCTTCGTTTCTAGGCATCGCCGGACTGATTGCCTTCAACGGCTATGACGGCTTCATGTATTCGGTGGGCTTTCTCGTCGCCTACCTGACGGTGCTGTTGATTGTGGCCGAGCCGCTCAGAAACGCTGGCAAATACACGATGGCGGATGTTCTGGCTTATCGTCTCAGCCCGCGTCCCGTGCGCTCGATGGCGGCTTTAAGCACGCTCACGGTCTCGACCTTCTACATGATCGCGCAGATGGTCGGCGCGGGCGCGTTAGTCAATCTGCTGCTGCCGGGTGTGGGCTTCAGTACGGCTGTGGTCGGCGTTGGTATCCTGATGATTGTCTATGTCGTCTTCGGCGGGATGCTGGCGACGACGTGGGTGCAGATCATCAAGGCCATCTTGCTCATGTCTGGAACGCTCTTGCTCAGCATCCTTGTGCTGGGACATTTCGGTTTCAACTTCGGCAGGTTCTTCGACGCCATCAGCCACGTCACCTATCACGACAAGACGGGCGCGGAAGTGACGAAGAATTTTCTACAGCCGGGACATTACTACTTCGGGGCGACGAAGCCTTACGGTGTGATTGATCTCATCTCGCTCTGCATGGCGCTGGTCTTCGGCACTGCCGGGTTGCCGCACATCCTCGTGCGCTTCTACACAGTGCCGGATGCAAAGACTGCGCGCACGAGCGTCGTCTGGGCCATGTTCCTCATCGGCGCGTTCTACATTATGACGACGTTCCTGGGGTTTGGCGCAGCAACGATTGTGGGCCGGGATGCGATTGGAGCTAACAACAACATGAGCGCGCCGCTGCTGGCGAAGTTTCTTGGCGGCGACATCTTCTTTGCCTTCATCTCAGCCATCGCGTTTGCGACTATCCTGGCGGTTGTCGCAGGTCTGACCATCAGCGCCTCGACCTCTTTCGCGCACGACTTCTGGACAAACGTGATTCACAAAGGCACGGAGCGCAAGCCCGGCGAGGAAGTGCGTGTGGCGCGCGTCACGGCCTGTGTGGTCGGCATCGTGAGCATTCTGCTGGCCATCCTGCTTGGCCAATCCATCAACGTGGCGTTTCTGGTCGGGCTGGCCTTCGCTGTGGCGGCGTCTGCGAATCTGCCAGTCATCGTGCTTTCGCTCTTCTGGAAACGGTTCAACACGAAGGGCGCGGTGATGGGGTTGGGTGTGGGGCTGGCTTCTTCGATTATCCTGATTCTGATTAGCCCCAGCATTATGACTGTTGACCCGCCGGGTGTGGCGGGCGCGGCACGCCACCTGATTCAACGCCCGCCCATCTTCCCGCTGGAGAATCCCGGCATCATCAGCATCCCGCTCGGCTTTCTGGGGGCTGTCATCGGAACTCTGCTGGGACGCGAGCCGGAAGCGGAAGCCAAATTCGCGGAATTGACCGTGAGGGCAAATACGGGGTTGGGAGCGGAGAAATAAGGCAAAAGTAAAAAGGTAAAAGCCAGAAGGAGTCCCGTCAGGGACGATTGATAGTAGCCCAGCAATTTATTGCTGGGGAACAGAAACGTAAAAATATTGAGTCCCGTAGGGACGACTGAAAGGAAGCGAATCTCTCATCAGTCGTCCCTACGGGACTCAATCATGTTTACCGTTCTGTTTCCCAGCAATAAATTGCTGGGCTATTTTCAAATCGTCCCTAACGGGACTTTTCAAGCAGATTCTTAGGCTTTCAGCGTCTTTGATTATGCTCTAATCATCCGTGATTACGTTATAAGATGGCGTCCTTAAGGCATAATCACGCATCACTACGTTCTCGTCATCCATGATTAGGCTCTAGTGACGCATCGCTAAGGCTTAGTGACGCATGACTAAGCCTTAGCGATGCGTGCGTAGGTTCTAGTCATCAATAATTACGCCTTAGTGACGCGTGCTTATGTCTTCAGACTGCGCGCTTAGGCCGTAATCACGGCGTCTTATCCCCTAATCGTGCCGTCTTACGTCGTAATTCACGTTAAATTAACCGTTTTCCACCGCATTTTTGCCTTTTCCCCTTCCTTTTTTCCTTAACCGTTCAACACCTCAAGAATTCCTCAAGTCTCATCTTTTACACTCCTGACAGTTCCGGCGCAGGAAAGCGAGCCGGGGCCCGCACCGAAAACCTCGCTCTTTTTACGGCAGAAACCAGACGGAAATTCCAGCACCCGAACTTTGGACGGGCATGGGAGAGCGGCTTATGCAGGTAAAGGAGATCAGAGAGTGTGGTGTTTACGCGCTTCCTGACGGCAGAGAAGTTATCGCGCACAGTGGCGGCAAACGTGGCTTTTTCAGGCTTTATGACCCGTTGGCCTGGAAATACGAAGGGCCGCCGATGTACGAAACAGACGAACAGGGAGTCATTACCTCGTCGGGCAGGCCGACTCCCTGGAGCGTCAAAGACTTGAAGGATGTGGGGCAGACGGCTCCGCAACGACACTGACCGGACACGCACGGAGAGCGTCTCGTGCCGGTTCCGGCTTTAACCTCCGGCGGCTTTAGCGAGATGCACGAGCGGGCGAGGCGAAAATTGATTGTTTCCCCAGACAAATCCTCATTAGCTCGTCTCTAAATCAGACAGTCTCGTGGAGACTTAAGAACAATGCAGATTATCCTCGACAAAATCACGACCCCCAGCGAGCAGCCTCGCCTGTCACGCGCGCGCCTGCTCAACATGCTTCACGGCAGCCTCAGCAATTGCACCTCAACCATCGTCAACGGTCGCGCGGGCACGGGCAAGACCATACTTGCTACGGATTTCGCACATCGCTGCGGGCGACGCATCAGTTGGTATAAGGTTGAGGCGGCGGACGGCGATCTTCAGGTCTTTTTCAAATATCTGGTCGAGAGCGTCCGGCAGTGGCGACCGTCTTTCGGGCAGGCAGCCCTGATGACGATGGTCGAGACCGCGACGCTCGAAGATATTCCCATGCTCGCGGAGGCTTTCGTCTACGAACTGCTTGAGCAGAAGGGCGAGCCGCTTCTGATAGTCATAGACGATCTGCATCTGGTTTACGACGCCGAGTGGGTCGTGCCGTTCTTCCGGCGGTTGCTGCCGCTGCTGCCTTTAGAAGCGCACATGCTGATTACGGGTCGGAGTCTCCCGCCAGCCCCTCTGTGGCGCATGCGCTCCAAGCAGACCCTATGTGTGATTGAAGAGCCGACGCTCTCGTTTACAGAACTTGAAGCGAAGCGACTCTTTGCGACCTATGGCTTGACCGAAGCGCAGGCGAGCGCGGCTCTGAAGCAGACACGCGGGCGTGCTTCGACGCTTGATGCGCTGGGGCGAGTTTTGAGTGAAGCGGAAAATGCGATTGCGAAAGAACAACTGGTCGCCATCGGGCAGAAACTTCGGAAACGCACTGTGCGCCATCGTCACGGCTACGCTCTTTAGAAGAAATAGACCGAGATTAACAAGATGGACAGGATCAAGGGAAGAAGCATTAAGCTTTGTTTACCTGCCTTGTCTTCCTAATCTTGAAAATCCTGTTAATCCTGTCTCCTTGTTTTTGGTCTTACTTAGAAACTCTGTAAGACGAATGGAATTGCATGTCCCCCATAATGCAATCTGAAATTTGGACGGCCTCGCAACCGCCTCTCGCGCTTCTTACTTTGAGGAGCGGTCAAAGTGCGTTTGCTGAATCTCATGGAATGGCGGCGTTTTGCTGTGATAAGCTCACGCCATTTTCCAGGAGACACACGAGGCACAGGTTGATGGAACAAGGGCCGCTTCCCGTTACACCACAGCCCCCGGCAACAGCCGCGTCACCCCCCAAGGGGACGCAGGCGCAGACCTCTTTCTTTCTGCGGACGAAGCTTCTGCCGCCGCGCCCCGCTCCGGCTCTGCTTTCGCGCCCGCGCCTGACGGAACGCCTGCTCGCCAACCTTCAACATCCGGTCACGCTCGTCACGGCCAACGCAGGCTCAGGCAAGACAACTTTAGTCGCAGATTTCGTTCGCACGCACGCACGCAACTTCGTCTGGTATCAACTCGATCACACGGACGCCGATCCTTTCGTCTTCCTCGGCTACCTGACGCACGGCATCAAACAATCTGCGCCCAACTTCGGCGACGTGATGTTCTCCTACTTGCAACAGTCCGCCGACGAACTCGCGCGCCAGCCCGAACGCGCCGTTGATGTCCTCCTGAACGAAGTTCTCGAAAACGTCGAGCAGCAATTAATTCTCATCCTCGACGATTATCATCATCTCGGCGCGGATACGGCGGTTCACGCCGTCGTTGACCGCCTGCTCGCATACTTGCCGGATGTCCTGCACGTCATCATCATCTCGCGCGATTTGCCGCCATTGTCGCTCGCGCGCCTGCGCTCGCAGGCTTCGCTGACCGTCATTGATAGAAGCGAGTTGCTGTTTACAGATGAAGAGACGCAGGAGCTTTTCCGCAAAGTCTTCGATCTGGAATTGACGCCCGATCAATTGTCGGAGTATCGCGAGCGCACGCATGGATGGATTACCGCGCTGCAACTCGTCCGGCAGGTCGCGCAACGGCAGGCATTCGCCGAAGGCAAGCGAGAAGGCGACGCGCCAGACCTCGTCGAAATCCTGCGCCAGAGTGAGCGCGACATCTTCGACTACTTCGCGGAAGAAGTTTTCGCGGACGAGCCGGAAGACGTGCAGCAGTTATTGCTTCGCATCTCGCTCCTTGATCGCGTCGAGACAGGCATCGTTACCAAAGTTTACCCGGAGGCAAACAGCCGCACACTCTTGCCCGCTCTCGTGCGCCGCAACGTCTTTATGACCGTTGCCTCGGACGAGCGTGGTGAAGAGTATCGCCTGCATCCACTCTTCAAGGCTTTTCTGCGTCGTCGCCTGCGCGCCGAAATGGGGCGCACGGGGCTGGCCGCAGAGCATAAACGCTATGCGGACTATTTTCTTGAGCGTGGAGCGTGGGAGCAGGCCATGCGACACCTGCTCGAAGCGGAAGATTTCGAGCGTGCGGCGCAGGTTATCGCGCTGCATGGCAATGAGTGGATAGCTTCGGGCGCTCTCTCCTCGCTCGTCTCATCTGCCGAAGCTCTCCCAGATGCGGTCTTGGAAGCACACCCTCGCGCGCTCGCGCATCGTGCGGAAGTCGCACGATTGAGGGGCGAGTACGACGCGGCGCAGTCGCACTTTCGCCGCGCTGCCACTCTTCTTCACGAACAGAACGACAAGGAAGGCGAGGCCGAAGCCCTGCACTCGCTGGCGACTATTGCTCGCAGGCGCGGCGATTGCACGCTGGCTTTCACCTATCTTGATCGCGCCGTCGAGTTGACGGACGAGCATTCGACGGTGCGAATCAAGTGCGGCAACACGCGCGGTCTGTGCCTGACTGCGATAGGCGAATGGACGGCAGCCGAGCGCGAGTTTCGTGAAGCCTTGCAGTTTGCCGAAGAGCGCAACGACGAGCACTATGCGCGCCTGATCGCGCACAATCTTGGTTTGCCGTCGCTCCTGCGCGGCGATTTCGGGGAAGCCCTGCGCTGGCTGCGCCGGATGCTGCATGATGGAAAGAACCTGCCGCCGATGCCGCAGGAAGCCACCGCTCATCTCAACATGGCTCGCTGCTATCTCTATCGCGGCGACATCGAAGCTTGCGAAAAGCACCTGGAAGCCGCGCTCGAATGCTGCCAGCTTTTCAACCTCGTCGTTTCGCTCGCCGAAGCCTTTGAGACCTACGGCAACCTGCACCGCGAGCGTGGTGATGCCGTGCGTGCGGCGGAGTTTTACGAACGCGCCGCGCGTGCTTACGACGAAGCGGGAATTGATCCGGTGCGTTGTGAATTGTTGGAAGAGCAGGCGGTGCTCAACCTGCAACTCGGCAATCTGGCGGCGGCGCGCAGCCTGCTTGACCGCTTGGTCGAAGCGCGCGTGGCCGCTAATAACGAGATGGGCAGCCGTACCGCCATGCTCTCGCGTGGCCGCGTGCTGCTGGCGCAGAACGATCACGAAGCGGCGCACAGTGACCTTGAGCCTGCGCTCACGTACTTCCACGAGCAGGGGCTTTATTACTACGAAGCGCAGGCGTCAATCGCGCTCGCCGCGTGCGACCTGGCGGGAGGCCGCGAGGTCTTGATGCTCGAACACCTGCGCCGCTCCCTTGATCTGGCCGCGCGCTACGACTACGAATACTGGCTCCAGCGCGAAGTCTTGAATAACCCGCGTCTCTTCGCTCAACCGGAAGCTGCGGAACTCTTACCGCCGGATGTGCGCGAGCAGTTGGTGGCAAGCGCCGTAACGGTCGTACAGAAAGAATCGCAGCCTGCAAACTCAATCGAGATGGCGGTATCGGCGCAGCCGGTCACGGATTTGACGATCAACATGCTCGGCCCGGTGGAGATTTTCCGCGACCCTGCAAGGCCGCTCGCGGCAGACGCCTGGACGACCAAGCGCGCACGCGACATCCTGTGCTTCATCGCCTCGCGCCGTCATCGCCGTGCCTCAAAGGATACGATCATTGACACCTTCTGGGGCGAAGCGGACTTTGAAGCCGTCGAAAAGAATTTTCACCCGACCGTCTCGCACATTCGCAAGGCGCTCAACAGCAACCAGCCCCTGAAGCAGAATTTTCTGCTCTACCGCGACGGCGATTATCAACTCAGCCCGAATTTCTCTTACCAGATTGACACGGAAGAGTTCGACCGCTTGGTTGCCGAAGGTGAAACGGCGCGGCGCGCACGCGAGTTTGATCGCTGCATCGCTGCTTACGAAGCGGCCATCGCGGTTTATCGCGGCGAGTTCATGCAGGGAAGTTACGACGACTGGGTTGAGGAGCAGCGTTCCTACTACCGCGAGCAGCACCTGCGGATGCTGGAAGCCTTGGCCGCAGTCGCGCAGAAGACCGAGGACTGGACGCGCTCGCTGCATCTCGCTCAGGAAATCCTGCGTAACGACCCGTTCCGCGAGGACGTGCATTGCATGATGATGCGCGCCCACGCCGGGCAGGGTAATCGTCACGCCGTCAAGGAGCAGTACGAAACCTTGAGCAAGCTGCTCAAGAAAGAGCTTGGCGTCGAGCCAGCCCCGGAGACGCAGAAAGTTTACCGGGAATTGATCGCGTAACAGACTAGAGCAGGGAAGAAGAACATGGACAGGATTAACAGGATTAGCAAGATTAAGAAATCAAGGCAGGTCAAGGAAGCTTGATGCTTCTTTTCTTCCTCCTGTTAATCCTGTCTGTTCTTTTTGTTTTCCGGCTCAAATTTATAACGGAATTGCAATGTTCCTGTCTCGAATTTAACTTATACTTGGGGACTTTCGCGTGGGCTGAATTATCCCCCGTGCCTGATTCCCCTCCTCGCTAAAGGCATTAAGCCCGCGAGCCCCAGAGAAGTACAACAAGAGGAAACGCCACCCCTTCGAGGCGGCTTTTGAATAACGTATGAGACTCGCCCAGAGAACCCGACAGACCATCGCGCTTGCTTTGGTGTTCCTATTGTGTCTCGGCTCGGCTCGCGCAGGCATCACCATCACGGGTGCTGACGGTATCACGGCCACCGGAGCAGACGGCATCAACTACGTCGGCACTTCCGGCATCACCATCACCGGCGCAGACAATTTTCTCTTCTTCTCACCAAACGGCATCACCGCGACCGGCGCAGACGGTATCACTGCCACAGGCGCGGACGGCATCACTGCAACGGGGGCGGACGGCTTCACCTACACAGGCGGAGACGGCATCACCGCGACCGGAGCGGACGGCATCACCATCACAGGGGCGGACGGTATCACGGCCACGGGCGCTGATGGCATCACCATCACGGGCGCGGACGGCACACAATACAACGCCGATTCCATCGTCATCCGCAAGCCGAACGGCATCACTGCCACTGGCGCGGACGGTATCACCGCCACGGGCGCTGACGGAATTACGGCGACCGGCGCAGACACCCGCCAGATAACTCGCGCCGACGGAATCACGGCGACCGGCGCGGACGGCATCACCATCACGGGCGCAGACGGCATCACGGCGACCGGCGCGGACGGGCAGGTTCAACGCATCGGGGCCAACGGCATCACGATTACGGGCGCGGACGGCATCACCATCACAGGTGCAGACGGCATTACCATCACGGGCGCGGACACGTTTACGGAGACTTCCGTCGATGGCATCACGGCGACGGGCGCGGACGCACAGCGACGCGGGCTACTGAGTATTGATCCTGAGTTTGCCGTTCTGATTAATGAGCTGACCGACGACAGCAACCTCAACGCCATCGTCGTCTATCATCAGAAGCCTACCGAAGCGGACATAGCGGAGTTGAGGAACATGGGCGTGCTGGGCGGCACGCGCTACCGCGAACTGCCGATGATTGCGCTGACGGCCAGACGCAGCCAGATTATCAGCATCTCT
Organism: uncultured Acidobacteriota bacterium; assembly: GCA_963791265.1. Lineage (GTDB taxonomy): Bacteria > Acidobacteriota > Blastocatellia > Pyrinomonadales > Pyrinomonadaceae > QHXM01. The sequence goes on along the minus strand of CAWBSB010000013.1, from coordinate 1,302,771 downwards.
CATCTTCCGGCGGTGCGCTCAATCTACGGCAATCGCACGCTGCAACCGACCGTTGACCCGTATCTCGCACTGACGGGAACGGAGCGCGTGCGGCGTGACAGCGATCTAACGAAAAAGAACATCGGCATTCCGGTTTCGGGACGCAACGTGACGGTCGCCGTGCTCGATACAGGTATTGACGGAACACACTCTGACCTTTCGGGTCGCGTCGTGCAAAACGTTAAGCTGCTGGACACGCAGAGCCTCAGCATCGGTTTCACAGAGCCGATCAACATCGAGGGCTTGCCGAATACCGATCTGGCATACGGGCATGGAACGTTCGTTGCCGGGTTGATTGCCGGAAGCGGCGTGCGCTCCGGGGGCAAGTATGGCGGCGTCGCGCCGGGAGCGAACCTGATTGGTCTGAGCGCGGGCGATCTGAATCTCTCATACGTGCTGGCTGGCTTCGACTACCTGCTCAGCAAGGGCGCAAGTCTCAACGCGCGCGTTCTCAATTGCAGCTTCTCGGCCAACACCATTTTCGATTTGAACGATCCCGTCAATGTGGCCACGAAGATGTTGACGGACAGGGGCGTCAGCGTCGTCTTCTCGGCTGGCAACACAGGCTCAGGCCAGCATACTTTGAATCCTTATGCGGTCGCTCCCTGGGTCATCAGTGTCGGGGCGACGGATGAAGCGGGACGCCTGGCAAACTTCTCTTCGCGCGGCCAGATGGGCAGCACGCTCTTTCGCCCGACGCTCGTTTCGCCCGGCGTCAACGTTGTCAGCCTGCGCTCTGCGGGCGCGAGCGTGACTGGAACCATCGGCGTCATTGAGGCGGACAAAAATCGTCTCAACCTGGCGGAGCTTCCTTTTTACACGACGGCATCGGGGACGAGTTTTTCAGCGCCGCAGGTGGCGGGCACAATCGCGCTGATGCTCGAAGCCAACCCACATTTAACGCCGCGTCAAATCCGCGACATTCTGCAACGCACGGCTACCACCCTGCCAAACTACTTCCAGCACGAAGTAGGCGCAGGGATGCTCAACGCGCACGCGGCTGTGCTTGAAGCCGCGTTTCCTTCGCGGCGCATGGGAATGTACCGCGCCACGCTCGATCAGGGACAGGTGACTTTCATCAACGAAGCGATGCAGCAGGTCAACGGCTTCGTCTCGCCGCTCGGCAGCTACAGCACTAACGTCAACATTCCGGCAGATGCGGTGCTGGCTTCCGTGTCGGCCAGTTGGGGGCCTCTCGCGAACGCCAACGATCTCTCGCTTTATCTTTACAACGCGAGCGGCGTCGAGGTGGGTAAGGCCATCACTGCGAATCAGCCGGGGCTGACGGGCAAGCGTGAAGGCTATTCTTTGAGGTCGCCTGCGGCTGGCGCGCTGCGCGTTCAACTCTCGCAGACTCTCGGCGCGGGTCAACCTGCAATCGGCGCGATGGAAGTAACGCGCGCCGAGTATGCGCCGCTGAGCGATTTAAGTGGACTGAGCGCGGAGAGGCGCGGAGACATCCAGCAAGCTCTCAGAAGATTTGCGCTGATGCCTTACGGCAAGCGTTTTCGTCCAGATTTTGGAGTCACGCGCGCCGACTTGGCAGCCGCGCTGGTGAAGGGGACGCGCGTGCCGCAATACCTGCCGGGCAAGCCCACGTTCACGGACGTAACAGATTCGACGACGATGCTCTTTGTCGAGAGCGCGCAAGCTGCGCCGAACGGTGCGCTCTTTACGGACGCCGCGTCAGGCAGCAAATTCCGTCCAGACGATTACGCCACGCGGCTCGCGGCAGCCATCGCTCTGGTGCGCGCCGCAGGTCTTCAGGCTGAAGCCAACGCCGCAGCCTTACGGCCTTTGCTGCTGAAAGATGCCGCCGAGATTCCGGCAGCCGCTCGCGGCTACGTTTGGGTCGCCATCGAGCGTGGACTGCTAACAGTGGAAGACGGCTACTTCAAAGCGCAAAGTGCAATCACCCGCGCCCAACTCGCTCACTCGTTAGTTGTGACGTGGAGACAAGTCAACTGAAGAAGTAAAAAGGTAAAAGTAAAAAGGCAAATGCGTCTCGCTAGGGACGACATGAAAATAGCCCAGCAATTTATTGCTGGGGAACAATGCGGTGAAAATGATTGAGTCCCGTAGGGACGACTGAAAGGGAGCGAGCCTTTATTCAGTCGTCCCTACGGGACTCAGGTTTTATTTTCTGGCGCTATTCCCAGCAATAAATTGCTGGGCTATTTTCATCCGCCCCTGACGGGGCTGAAAACCTGCGCACGGCGTTTACTTTTGCCTTTCTTCCACTACTGCTTCACAAATAGTTCTTCGACGTTCCAGAGCGAATAAGGAAGAATCGTCCCGGGACGATAATTGCCGATGCGCGTGTTGGCGGCTGAGGCGATGTGGCGCGCGACAATCGGAATAATCGGCGCTTGCTCGGCGATGATGCTCTGGATGTCGCGGAAGATAGCTTTCCGGCGCGCGGGGTCGAGTTCGTGCGCCTGCTCGTTGTCGAGTTGGTCAATCCGCGCTTCCCATTCGGTCGCGGGCTTGGGTTGCTTCGGATACCACTGGTGATTTCCGCTGCTGCTTTGCAGGAAGCTCGTGTAAGACGACGGGTCTGGATCTGTGACGGCCAGTCCGAGCAGGATGGCGTCATAATCGTAGCTCTGCGACCAGCGCGCCGTCAGCGCCTGAAACTCTATCGGCGCAGGCTGCATCTTGATGCCGAGCCGGGCGAGGTCTTCCTGAATCACCGTCGCCATCTCAACGCGCGGCTGATTCTCCACCGGAACAATCATTGTAAACTCGACGCGATTGCCCTTCGCGTCCACCAACTCCGGCGCTTCCTGCGAGCCGCGCTGTATAAAGCCCGCCTCTTTGAGAAGCGCACGCGCTTTTTCAAGATCATATTCGGTGCGCGGAATGTCTGTGACCGCCCACGCGCGGTTTCCCGGCGAGATGAAGTTGTAGAGCGGCGTGGCCAGCCCTTGCAGGTTTGTGGTGGCGATAGAATTGCGATCAATCGCATGTGCGAGGGCGCGGCGAAAACGCGCATCCGCGAACCAGGAGTGCTTGATTGGATCAATGGCGGGCTTGCCGTTCTGTGTTCCTTCATTCAGGTTGAACCAGATGTAATCCGAGTTCAGGCCGGGGCCAAGATCGTAGCCGCGCACGCTTCCCTGCGATGAACGCAAGGTCGCGTAGTCTGTCGGGCGAATGCGGTCAATGATGTCGAGCGAGTTCTGCTGAAGACGCGTGATGGCGTTGTTGGCATCTGAGACGACTTCGATGGTGAGCGAGTCCAGATAGGGAAGCTGATGGCCTGCGCTGTCCTTCTTCCAGTAGTTCGGATTGCGCTTGAGCACAACGCGCTCGCCCGGCGTGACCGCTTCAACGATGAAAGGTCCGGCGGTAATAATCTTTTGCGGGTCGGACGTGATGCTCCACGCATCTTTCAGCGTGCCTTTGTTAAAGTCCTCTTCCAGGATGTGGCGCGGCAGCACCACGATGTTCGAGAGATAGCCTTCGGGCGCGGCGACCGTTTCGGGAAAGACCATGCGGAGGTGAAGCGGGTCAACGACGCTGGTCTCAATCTGTTTACCACCCACCATCATCGTATCGCGGTAGATTGGCGACTGTGTGCGCTCGTCGTAAAGGGCGCGCATCGTGAACAGCAGATCATCGGCGGTCAGAGGATGCCCGTCGGAAAATTTCAAGCGGTCGCGCATGGTCACTTCGAGTGTGCGCTTGTCTTCGCCCCACTTCCACGATTCGGCAAGACCGGGAACGTGCTTCTGCTGATCCTGATCGAACTCCACGAGGCGGCCTCCCAGCAGATAAAAGCCGAGGGTGATTGAATATTCTTCTTTCGCCATCAGCCAGTTGAGCGTCTGCGGCGGCGAAGTCATCCTGTAGGTCAGCGAGCCGCCCGAAGTGCCGACCACGCGCTCGCGTGATTGCTGCTGATTCTGCGATGCCCCAGGAGCCGGAGGCTGCTGCTGCTGGCAAGCTCCCGTGAACAGCAGCAGGCTGAGCGAGGCCAAAAGAAATAATCGTCTGAGTCTTGAGCTTTTCATTTTAGTTTGTCGGTTTGGTTGGGTGGAATCTCAATGCGCCTTCTCTTCATAAGTCGGGCAGCAGGCGGATTCAATCACGGATGTAGGCAGATGTCCAGAGCCGGGTAAGAAATAGACAGGATTTACAGGATTAACAGGATGAAGAGAAGAAACATCAAGAGCCTTCAACCTGCCTCTGCTTCTTAATCTTGCTAATCCTGTTAATCCTGTCTATTCCTTCTTGCATTGTTAAAGCCTCAGTTGATTGCTAGAACATTGGCTCGTCGGCGGTCGGGCCGTAGACGGATGGCAGCGGGACATCCAGCAATCGAAGATAAACCGAAAGCTGGCCGCGATGGTGAATGATGTGGTTGATAACCATCGAACGAAGCACCGCCCAACGCGGCATCTCAAAAAGTACCTGACCCCCACGCGTCAAACGCCATGTCGTGAACAAGCGTTCATCAGATTGTGCTTGCAATAACTCAATCGCGGCCGAAACATTCTGTTCAAAGGCTTCCAGGATGTCTGAAACGCTCTCGGCTTTGAGCGGCAGGCTGTCCGCCAAGTCGAATTCATCCTGTGTCAAGGCTGTCTTGAGCCATGTCCCGTGAAGACCGGCGACGTGCGCTGCCAGTCGCCCCAGCGTCATAGACTTTTCGTGCGGCTGCCACGCCAATGACTCTTGCGGCACACGTTCCAGCATCTTTCGCGTCGTTGCTGCCTCCTGCCGAAGCTCCGTTAGAATCTGTTCAGTTAAATTCATAACTTCTTCCTTTCTTTATTTCTCTTAATAAATCGAAACTGCGCCCGTGTAAGCTGAGTAAATAGGCTTTGTGGGCTTCTCGGCAGAAACGAACTCAGCGATGGCATTGATGAGTACAGAGGCATCAACGAAGGTGGGCTGCTTAGGCGGCATTATCTTGGATGTATCCACCTCGCCGATGTGCCAGCTCGACCTCAATCTCTTCTTCAGTCAGCAACCCCTCGCCGGAGTCTTCATACTCACGGCTGAGTTTCACCAGATCACGTCCTAAATCAGATAGTTTCTCCAAAGGTAAATCCGGCACACGCGCCCGGCGCACATTATTCCCGCTCTGACTTTGGCGGCTTGTGTCTCGTAGTTTTGACATGTGATTCTCCTCAGCGATTCTAACATTTGTTCACCTTATCTATGAAAACATTTACTAAAAGACCTGACCTACAGTTTTCAAGACCGAACGCTATTTGCTCCCGCTGCCTCTTGTCGCCGCTCGTGAATAGGTGGTAGATAACCTTCGGACTTTTCACAGCCTTCAGATTGAAGACGATGAGGCTGGCATCTTCTACCTGACTCTACAGAGGCCGCAAGCGTGCTGAAACTGATACTCTCAAGATTGCTTCAGGGAATTCTTGTGCTGCTCGTCGTCTCGATGCTGACGTTCGCGCTGCTCGCGGCAGCCGGGGGCGATGCGTTGACGACGCTGAGAAATGATCCGCTGGTGTCGGACAAATCGCTTGAAGAGCAGCGCCGCATCTACGGGCTGGATCAAACGATCATTGTTCGCTACACGCGCTGGCTTGGAGGGCTGGCGCGGGGAGAGATGGGCGAATCGTTCTCTTTCCGCGCGCCCGTGTGGACGATTCTCTGGCCGCGTCTTTTGAACACGCTTTCGCTCTCAGCAGTCGCGCTTCTTCTGGCGTGGATGATCGCGCTCCCGCTCGGCTCAATGGCGGCGCGTCGCCCGCGTAGCTGGATAGATAGGCTGTGCGGCATGGTCGTCCTCCTCGCATCTTCGACGCCGCGCATCGTGCTGGCGCTCGTCGCGCTGGCCTTCGCTGCGCGCACCTCTCTGTTCAGCGTCGGCGGAGGCACAGGCGGCGCAACCGGGTCACTCCTGAACATACTCCTGCCGTCATTCGTGCTTTCAGTTCCGCTCATCGCGCTCTTTCTCGCGCAGGTGCGCGACGGCCTTGGCGCGGCCTTGCGCGAAGAGTTTGTGCAGGTGGCGCGAGCCAAAGGCTTGTCGGAAAGAGTCGTCACGCTCCGTCACGCTTTGCGTGCGGCACTCAATCCGTTGATTACGATTTTCGGCTACAGCATCGGGGGCTTGGTCAGCGGATCTGTGATTGTCGAAACGGTGCTCGGCTGGCCGGGACTGGGACTCTTGAGCGTGCTGGCGGTGCGTAGCCGCGACGTGCCGCTCTTGATGGGCGTCGTGCTCGTCACTTCGATTGCCGTGCTGATTGGTAATCTGGTTGCGGACATCCTGCTCAGGTTCAACGACCCGCGCCTTCGTGAAGACGCAACGAGAGCCGCATCTTCGTCCAATGCCCAAACGCCTGCTCCCGCCGCCTGACCGAGAGACGATGAACGAAACGACAGAGCAACCTGAGGACGCTTCTCTCGCTGGAGAAGAGACGCGCGTGGAGAGAACGCCAGAGACGCGCTTTCGTCGTGGTCTCAGGTTTGTTCGTCGTCGCAAAAAATTCGTCGCCGGACTCATTCTCGTCGTCTTCTTTTACGCGGTCGCCATCTTTGCGGATTTCCTTGCGCCTTACGATTATCGCTCGCAACTTCGCGGTGAGCCGATGTCGCCGCCAAACGAGATTCACTTCCGCGATATGGAAGGCAACTGGCACGCGCGTCCCTTCATTTACGCCCGCCGCATGGTTGACCCACTCGAACGCCGCTACATGGAAGATGCGTCGCGCGCCTACCCGCTCGCACTTTTGACGAAAGGTTATAGTTATAAATTTCTCGGCGTCTTGCCAACGACCCGGCATCTCTTCGGCCTGCGTGACGAAGGTGGAACAGCACCGGCACCGCGCGTGCAACTACTCGGCACTGATACCTTAGGACGCGACCGCTTTTCGCGCCTGTTGATAGCTTCGCGCTTCTCGCTCGTCGTCGGCCCTGTGGGGACGCTGCTGGCAAGTGCGCTCGGTATCTTCTTGGGCTGCATCGCGGGTTTCGGCGGGCGCTTCGTTGATGCTGCGTTGATGCGCGTGGCGGACGCGATGATGGCTTTGCCGACGCTGGTCTTAATCCTGGCAGCGCGAGCCGCGTTTCCGCTTGAGTTGCCGCCTGCGCGCGCAGCGCTTTTGATGATCCTGATTTTCGCGCTCGTTGGCTGGGCGGAGATGGCGCGGCTGGCGCGCGGGCTGGTGCTGGAGCTAAGAAGAAGAGAGTTTGTGCTGGCAGCGGAGAGCCTGGGTCTATCGCAGGCGCGCATCCTGTTTCGCCACATCCTGCCAAACGCCGCGCGTCCACTGCTCGTGCAGGTAACGTTGATGCTGCCCTACTTTCTGTTGACCGAGACGGCGCTCTCTTTTCTGGGCGTCGGGTTGCAGGAGCCGGAAGCGAGTTGGGGCAACATGCTGGCGGCGGCAGGAGACGCGAATCTGCTGCGTAATCATCCGTTCACCCTGCTCGCGCCCGCCTTCTGTATCTTCGCTTTCGTGCTCGGCGTGAGATTGTTGAGCGACGGGTTGAAAGGTAAAGATGCGTAGGACAGGCATTCCTGCCTGTCATAGCGTGCGCCAGCACGCTCACCAATATTTGCTAACAGCGTATTCGCGCTGACGCGCTCAATGACAGACAGGAATGTCTGTCCTACGTTGTACAAAATCGTAGCCGTCAACTAATCTTGTGCTATTCCGAAAGCCTGAGAGTGTTTCCAATGAACAATATCAAAGCAGGAATAGAACGAGCCGTTAGCTTGGTGATGCTGGTGCTGCTCGTCGTCGCGAGTTGTGCGGCGCAAACGGGTCTGACCAATCAGCAGTTGACGGCGCGGGTTGACGAGTACGTGAACGGTCTCGTCAAGCAGAATCGTTTCAGCGGGACTATCTTGCTGGCGCGGGATGGCAAGGTGCTGTTGAGCAAGGGCTATGGAATGGCGAACCTTGAGGACGAAACTCCCAACACGCCGCAAACCAAGTTTCGCTTGGGGTCGCTGACCAAGCAGTTTACAGCCGCCGCTATTCTGCTCTTGCAGGAACGCGGGAAGCTCGGCGTGCAGGACGCCGTCTGCAAGTATGTGGAAAATTGTCCGGCAGCGTGGCAGGCAATCACGATTCATCATCTATTGACGCACACCTCCGGCATCCCGAACATGACTTCTTTCCCTGAATTTCAGAAGGTGAAATTCTTCCCCACCACGCCCCTCGAATCTATCGCGATGTTCAAAGACAAACCGTTGGAGTTTGCGCCCGGCGAGAAGTTCAATTACAGCAATTCGGGTTATATTCTGCTGGGTCACATCGTCGAGCGGGCGTCCGGCAAATCGTATGCGGACTTTGTACGAGAGAATATTTTTCAGCCGTTGGGGATGAAGAACACTGACCTTGATGTAAACAGCGCCATCGTCAAAAATCGTGCGGCGGGCTACACGCGCGGGCCAGGCGGAATCGTCAACGCGCAATACATAGACATGACGATTCCTTATGCGGCTGGCGCGATGTATTCGACCGTTGAAGATTTATATCTGTGGGATAGAGCCTTGTACACCGAAAAGCTCATCTCGAAAAAGTCTCTGGAAGCGATGACCACGCCTTTCAAAGACGGCTACGCTTACGGTCTAGGCATCGGCGAGCAATACGGCTTAAAGACCATCGGTCACGGGGGCGGCATCGAAGGCTTTTCGACTTTCCTGACGCGGTTCACAGACTCGGACGGCACAATCATCGTTTTGAGTAACATTGATTCGGCCAACTCCGGAATGATAGCGAAGCGGCTGGGCGGGCTGGTGTACGCGGATAAAGTTCAGTTGCCGAGCACAATCACGGTTGCGCCGCAGGTGTTGCAGCAGTACGCGGGTCGCTACCAGATGGCGGACAATACGCCGACTGAAGACATCTCCGTGCAGGGAGACCGCCTGAAGATAAAGGTTTCAGGCGAAGGCGAGTTTATTCTCCTGCCGGTAGCGAAAGACGAGTTCGTGATGGAAGACGATTTCGCCGTTCATTTCATCTTCAATCGCGACGCGGGAGGGAGTGTTGACAGCTATAAATTCAAAGTCCCGCGCTTTGAGCGAACATTGAAGCGCGTGGCCCTTTCTGCACCGAGCTTGCAGGGCAACACGACCTTTCGTTTGAAAGGCTACACGGATGCGAAGATCGTCAATCTGGCCGGAACGTTCAACGACTGGAAGCCATCCGCAATCGTTTGCGGCAAAGAGAACGCGGAATGGATTTGCCGCGTTGAGCTGAAGCCGGGAAAATATCTGTATAAATTCATCGTTGACGGCAACTGGATAACTGACCCCGCCAATTCGACCACCGAAGCTGACGGGCGCGGCAATACCAATTCGGTACTGGTAAAAAGTAGTGATAAGTGATGGGTGATGGGTGATAAGAGAAAACAAACGTTCTTTCTTATCACCCATCACTTATCACCTATCACCGCTTTTCACCGCCTTTGGAGGAGAATATGAAGAAGACGACTCTTTTTCTTTCACTCGTGCTGCTCGCGCTTGTCGTGGGCGGCTGTCAGCACTTCGGAAACGTGACAGGATCGGGCAAGATGAAACTTGAAAAAAGAGATGTTCCAGCTTTTACAGCTGTGGATGTGTCGGGTGCTTACGATGTCGAGATCGTCGTGCAGAAAGAGCAGAGCCTGGAGATCGAAGGCGACGATAATCTGCTTCCTCTCATCAGGACGGAAGTCAAAAACGGTGTGCTCAGCATCAACAACGAAAAGAGCTTTAGCACCAAGCACACTCTGCGCGTGCGCATCTCTGTCCCAAACTTCGACGCCATTTCGACTTCCGGCGCAAGCGAATTTAACGTGACCAATGTTAAGAGCGACGAGTTCAACATAGAGGCTTCGGGCGCGGGGCACATACAGATTTCCGGCGAAACGAAAGCGCTCGAAGTCGGCATGTCGGGCGCAGTCGGTCTCGACGCCAAAGACCTGAAAGCTCAGAAGGTGAACGTTAAGACCAGCGGTGCGTCAAGCGCAGACGTTTATGCTTCGGAAGAATTACGCGCCAGCGTTTCCGGTGCGGGCAACATTGACTACTACGGCGATCCGAAAACCGTCAGCGAAGACGCCAGCGGCGCAGGCTCAATCTCAAAGAAGTGACACGGGCGTATTCGGGAAAGGCGTCGTTTGCATCGCTCGCGGCTGAGGCCGCTGCCTGTCAATTGTGCCCTGCGATGTGCGAGCGCAGGGCGGTCTTAAGCCACCGCAACGGGAATTTAAGGCCGCGCGTTCTCTTCATCGCTGAAGCACCGGGACGACAGGGCGGCGACCGGACGCGCGTGCCCCTGTCCGGCGACCAGTCTGGACGCAACTTCGCGCGCTTCATCTCATCCATCAATCTCCCGCGCGAAGAAATCTTCATCACCAACGCCGTCCTTTGCAATCCACGCAAGCCCTCAGACGCGAATCGTAAGCCGACCGGCGCGGAAGTCACGAACTGTTCGGGCTTCCTGCGCCGCCAGATAGAAATTCTCGATCCGAGGGTCATCGTCACGCTCGGCGCGGTCTCGCTTGCTGCGCTCAGGTTGGTTGAGTATCATGAATTGTCTCTGAAAGAATCCGCAGGCCAGGTGCATGAGTGGAACGGGCGTCTGCTCGTTCCCGTTTACCATCCAAGCCCGCAGGTGCTCGCCTCACATCGTCGTGAAGCAGCGCAGTTGCGGGATTACGAATCGGTTGCCCGCGCCCTCTGTCGCATCTCTCCTGCCTCGCATGTCAGGGCACAGGCGACCGCGTTGAAGTGAGGTTATAAAGATGATGACAACCAGCGTTACTCCCTCAAGGTTTACAGAAATGTTAAAGACGAGAAGCATACTTTTCATCTTTGCCTTTGTGGTGCTTGTCTCAACGGGCGCGCAGGCGCTCGCACAAAGGGCGGTCGACACAAGCGACCGTCCCGCCGAGACCACGATTCCCCCGAAAGTCGGGCAGGCTGCGCCGGATTTCCGCCTGCCTTACGCAACAATGGAACAGATTTATCTCAAGCCGGAAGAGTATCTGGCGCTCTCCGGGCTTCGCGGCAAGAACGTCATTCTCGCCTTCTATCCGGCAGATTGGTCTGGCGGCTGCACGAAAGAAGTCTGTACTTTGCGGGACACTTTCGCTGAACTGGCAAAACTGAACGCGACGGTGCTTGGCGTCAGCGGCGATTACGCCTTCTCGCATCACGAATGGGCGAAGTTTCATAAATTGCAGTTTCCGCTGCTCTCCGATCACGACCACAAGATCGCGCGCCTCTACGGTAGCTTCAACGAGCCGGTCGGCTACAACAAGCGCACGGTCTTTTTGATAGACAAAGAAGGTGTCGTGCGCTACAGCAATCTCGCATTCAAAGCGGGCGACGCAGCGGATTACAACCGCCTGCGAGAAGAATTGACGAAGCTGAAGTAAGGGCAGAAGTCAGAAGACAGTAGGGAAGACCAGTAGCCTAAATTCCTTCGACCCTGAAAGGGTCATATACAATAGCCGGGGGCGATGCCCCCGGCTACTATATTCATCCCCTTCGGGGATGGCGTGCATGGCTGAAATAATAGAACAAATCACGGTTCGCAAATCGCCACTTGACGAGACGCACAAACGGCTCGGCGCGATGATTGATGACGTAGGCGAGTGGCGGCTTCCCGTCTCTTATGGCGACACGGCGGCGGAATATCGGGTGGTGCGTGGGGTCGGCGCGGGCATAATAGATTTATCGTCGCGCGGGCGCATTGAGGTGAGCGGTGCGGAGGCCGTGCAATTCTTAAACGGCCTCATCACCAATGATGTCAAAGCGCTGGGAGAAAATGCCTGGATGCGCGCCGCATTTCCGAACGTGCAGGGACGGCTCATCGCTGAAGCGCGCATCCTGCGGCTCGGTGGCGATAGATTCCTCTTCGACACTGAAGCTGCGACGCACGAGCGCGTGCTGAAAACCCTTGAACGCTTCACGCTCGCGGGCGATTTCCGCGTTCATGATTTGACGGATGAAACGGCGCTTATTTCCGTGCAGGGCGCGCGTGCCGCTGAAATCATCAAAGCGACGTTCAATGAAGAAGCGGCGCGCGTGGAGCGCGGGCGCGTTCATGTCGCCCAGTGGAATAGTCAAGCGCTTCACATCATTCGTGCAACATGGACGGCTGAAGACGGCTTTGATCTATTCGTTAATAGCGCGCAGGCGGTTTCACTGTGGGATGCGCTCACGGTATCGGGCGCGCAAGCTGTCGGGTTCGAGGCGCTCGACATTCTGCGAATCGAAGCGGGGCTTCCCTTCTACGGTGTGGACATGGATGAGACGAACGTGGTGCTGGAAGCCGCGCCGGATGATGCGGTCAGCTTTACGAAGGGCTGCTACATCGGGCAGGAGATTATCGCGCGGATACACTGGCGCGGGCACGTCGCCAAAAAACTCTGTGGCCTCAGCTTTGACGAGCAGGGAGAAACGAAGCGCGACGATAAAATCAGAACAATGGATGGCAAGGAGATCGGGCGTCTGACTTCTATCACTTTCTCGCCACAACTGAATTGTCTGGTCGCGCTCGGCTACGTCAAGTATGACTATCTCGCGCCCGGCACACAGGTGCGTGTCGTCTCTAATGAAACGGAGCTGGCGGCGCGTGTCGTCGGGTTGCCACACGTGCGCGGAAGCTGGTACGAAAAATTAGCCGATTCAGCAGAGGCTCAGCCATGAGCGAGCAGACTTCTGATGCCGTCACACCTCCCGCGCGCGATCTCGATTTCGAGCAGGCGCGTCTGGCCTATTCAATCATAGAATCCCTGCTTGAACACACGGGCGTCGTCAGCGACCTCATCGCTTTGATGGCGCAGGTGCTTGACGAAGAAACGACCAAAGCCCTGACGAACACCCCGCAATGGAAAGCCTATCTGGACAGTCGCCGCGTGATGGAGAAGACACGCACAGACGTGGAGACATTCGCGCAAATGATGAAGAGACTTTCCGAAGAAGAAGAGACAGCTTAACGCTCTTGATTGTATTGCCGCCCGCGAGCGACCGTTGGGCGGCGTCATGTGAAGACAACACACCCGCGCTGCTCCAACTGTTCGAGCCACCTGGGAAGCGTCGGCAACTTAGTCCATCTCAAATCCAGTTTCTCAAGTTTCGTCAATTCTCCCAGACTCGCTGGCAGATATATCCCTCTGTTCGCTCTCAAATCCAAAAAGCGAAGATTCCTCAAATCGCCCATTGATTCAGGGAGCGTCGTCAACTGATTATTTCTCAGATTCAGGTCGGTGAGATTTGTCAGATTGCCGAGCGAGAGGGGAAGCGCGGTCAACCTGTTATCCTGCAAATACAGTTTCCTCAACTCCTTCATCTCGCCAATCGAAGCGGGGAGCGTTGTCAACTGGTTATTCATCAAGTGCAATTCTCTGAGCTTCGTTAGTTGGCCCAGAGCGTCCGGGAGAAAAGAAATCTGATTATTGTAGAGCCGCAGCTCAATCAGATGAATCAGGCCGCCGAGCAGTTCGGGCAGAGAGGCCAGGCTGTTATCGGTGATGTTCAAATAGATCAGGCTGCCGAGATTCCCGAATGACTCCGGCAGGGAAGACAGATGATTGTTGCTCAGATAGAGGAAAGTCAGGTGGCTAAGATTGCCCAGCGAATCCGGCAGATGATTCAATTCGTTATGACCTACATCCAGCATCCGCAAGTGCGTCAGCTTCCCTATACCATCAGGTAAAGAAGAGAAGCGATTCTCCGCCAGATTCAACGTTTGGAGATTGGTTAACTGCCAGATTGAATCAGGGAGCGAAGCCAATCGGTTGCTGTAAAGGCTCAGGAGTTTTAGTTTCGTGAACTGACCGATCCATTCGGGAAGCGAAGCCAGATGGTTTCGATCTAAATCCAATTCCTCAAGCGTAACGGATTGCTCAATCGAGTCAGGGAGCGAAGTCAATTGCCTGCCAGCCAAATCCAATGCTTTTTCACTGCTCATTTTCACATAGAATAGTTACTTCTTCTTTTGTTGAGACGTATAGATTTTGTTTACTATCTTCCATTCACTATTAAATTTTAACAATGAAAGATAATCAATGTACTTCGAGTTGGGGTAATCCTCTTCTACCTTAACTGAGGCGGCATCGCCGGTTATATCAACTGCTGTGATTTTCAACTCTCCCTTCTCCTCTTTACCGGCATTGGCAGTGAATCCTTCATACCATTGTGACTGCGTCAACTGTCCGAGTTGACCGTTTGGCTTGACGAAGAACAGCTTAGCCTCTTGCCAAAATGCCTTCTTCAAGCTCTCGACATCGTTATACTTGAGACCATGAAGATAATTTTGGACAACCTGCCTTACAGCAGCGTATTCATCCGCAGTTTTTGCGGCCTGACCAAAAGCTGCGCTTGCGACTAACAGGACACAGGCTATCACGCCTATAAATCTCTTCATCTTTTCTCCTCTCACCTTTGCGTCAATAAGAGCTTGCCACCGCGACTCTAAACTAACGGCGATGAGCTTACAAATGTTTCGAGCATCGCGGATCGGCCAGCGAAGCGCTAACTACTGGTTAAGCCGCAACGTGCGGTTTAATCACGCTTTCAATCTATAAAGTCTTCTTAAAAAAGAGACGGTTGGTCTTCGAGGTCTGCGGCTTCAACTATGGGCTGATTGAGCAGGCGCTTCAGCTTGTTGGCGCTTATGGGTGCGTGGCCTTCGTAGAAGTTGCTGAAGTAGGCGTAGACATACGAGACGCGCTCGGTGAGGCGCGCGATCAGCTTGCTCCATTCGGAGAGATTCTCGTCCTGCGGGCGTTGCACCATATCGAAGCGGGTCAGGTTGCGTGCGCCCATCCAGCGGATGTAAACAAAATCGGCTGTCGGTCGCTCTGCCAGACGCACGGTGTCTTCAGGCGCAATCCACTGGCCTTCGACGAGTGCGAGCGCAACGTTGTGTTCGGCTAAAAATTCGAGCACGCTTTCTTTGAGCCAGTCGCGGCTGCGAAACTCTATGCTGAATCGGATGTCGCGCGGCAGGCGCGGCAGAAAGGCGCGCAAGGCAAGCCCGTTCTCACGGTTCAACTCAAACTGCGGCGGCAACTGGATGAGAACGGAGGCGAGTTTTTCTTTAAGCGTGCGCGCACGCTCGCAGAACTCTTCGAGGACAATGATGCTTCCCTCTCCCAATTGGCGTTCGTGCGTAATCTCCTGCGGCAGCTTCAAAGAGAAGGTGAAACCGGGTGGCGTGCGTTTCGCCCAACCTTCAAAGGTCGAGACGGGCGGAATGGCATAGAAGGTCGAATCAACTTCAACCGTCTCAAAGGCGCGCGCGTAGACTTCCAGCATTCCGCTAGCGCGCGTGCCCTGCGGATAAAAGACGCGCTCTGTCGGCCCCGTCACCCAATCGTCATAGTTCCAGCCCTGACAACCAACGGAACAAGAAGGGATGAGGGATGAGGGATGAGGGATGAAAGAAGAGCCGTGAGCAGCGGACGACGCGGCGCCCACCTCTTGCGCGCTCTCTCCCTTAGTTTCTTTCTTCATCCCGCATCCCTTTTTTCCACGCGGCACACAATTAAATTAAAGATTCCAAGATAGCGTCGTTCGACACGTATCAATTGGAGTCCGGCTCTCTCAGCTTCCTCCGCCGTCCGGCGGTTGAAATGATCGTCTAGCAGCCTGACGGTCAGGACGTTGAGCGCGTCGAAGACGTAGCCCAGCAAACCTTTGGGGCGAACGTGCTCAAGCAGCACAAGGCTTCCGCCGGGACGCACCACCCGGCGCAGCTCTGCGAAAGCAGCTTGCGGCGAAGGCAAGCTACAGAAAACGAGCGTGGCCAGGGCCGCGTCGAACGAGCCTGCGGAAAAGGGAAGCTGCTCGGCACTCGTCTGCACCAGATGAACGCTTACTGGGCGATTCTTGCCGTGCGCCACTTTCAGCATCTCACAACTAAACTCGCTCGCGACGCCATGCGCACCCTGCGGGTAGAAGGGGAAGTTCAAGCCTGTGCCCGCGCCGACTTCGAGGATGCGACTCTCTGTTGGAAGCTCATGAAGAGCCTCGGCACGCAGGCGAGCTAAAAACATTCGTTCGAGCGGCGCGATGGCGCGGTCGTAATGGCCTGCCAGACGGTCATAGATGGCTGGCTGCGTGCGCGTCTTCTGCTTCGGCGGGCTTCCTTTCATCTTCGCCCCTCAAACCCTTTTCAGCGCAGCATCATAATCACCTGTCGCTCACGTCCACCGTCGAACTCGCAGAGGAAGATGCCCTGCCAGCGCCCCAAAAGTAGCTCGCCATCTTGAAAGGGAACGGTGACGCTCGACCCCGTCAGGCTGGCTTTGATATGCGCGTCAGAGTTTTCCTCGCCGTGACGGAAATCCATCCCGTGCTGCGGAATCAGTGTCCGCAAGGCGTGGAGCATATCGCGTGGAACGTCAGGGTCAGCATTCTCGTTGATGGTCAACCCGGCGGTCGTGTGCTGCACGTAGAGAATGCAGATGCCTTCACGCTGCCCGGACTCTTTCAATCTTCGCCGCACTTCGTCTGTGAACTCGACAAGTTGTTCACGCTCACGCGAACGCACCTTGATGATTTGCATGTGGGCCGCCGCTTCGTTTTCGAGTATGAAGAAAAGAAGCCCCCAATCTGCGACCGTGGCGCGATCAGGGGCTTCGGAATTAAAGAACGAAAGGAGCGCTGTTAACTTTTACGAGAACTCTTGCGTAACAATGCCCAGCCGGAAGGGAGTACGGCAGCCGCGAGCGCAATCTTGATTACATCGCCCGGCAGGAAGGGCACCACACCCGTCAGGAACGACTGCTCAAATGACATAAATCCCAGCCGCCAGATCATCCCGCCGAGCAGGATAACTATCGAGCCAACAGCCATCGCCGCCGCCGCCTTGAGATAGCGCCTGTCCCAGCCGCGCTCCGCGAGCCAGCCTGTCACAAACGCAGCCACAGGATATGCCCACAGGTAGCCCGCCCAGGGGCTGATGGTCAAACGCGCAACACCACTCCCACCGGCGGCGAAGAAAGGAAGCCCCAGTGCGCCTTCGATCAAGTAAGCGATCATCGCCAGCGCTCCGAGACGCGAGCCCAGGAGCGCCCCCGTCAGAAGCACCGCGAAAGTTTGCCCCGTGATGGGGACATCGCTCCACGGAGTCGGAATCGCAATCTGCGCGGCAAGCGCCGTCAGCAAACTGAAAGCGATAACGAGCGCACCTGAGCGCACCCAATCAAGAGGCGCGAGCACGGCACTCGTCAAGGTTTGAGTTCCAGCGTATGAAGTGTTCATGATTCTTATCGTAGGACAGACATTCCTGTCTGTCTAGCGTGCGATAAGCACGCTCATATTATCCCTAAGCAGTATTCGCGCTCTCGCGCTCAACGACAGACAGGAATGTCTGTCCTACGACAGGCCGAGAATGCCTGTCCTACGATTAGCGTGTCGCCACGCCTTCGCGGTCTGTGCCCATCTCGCCGACATTCTCAAGTTCCTTCTCGGCGATTGATCCGCCGATACGCATGCCGTAGAAGGAGCGCCAGACGAAGACCATCGAGATCAGGAAGAAGACGGCGGCCAGAATGTGAGTCAGCGTCGTGTTGCCGTTGTTGCGCGCCGTCAGACTCACCGCCAACTCGACGGCCAAAAGGCCAAAGAGTGTCGTGAACTTGATGACGGGGTTCAACGCCACCGATGAAGTATCCTTAAAGGGATCTCCCACCGTGTCGCCAACCACGCTCGCGTCGTGCAGGGCTGTCCCCTTGGCCTTCAACTCGACCTCGACAATCTTCTTGGCGTTGTCCCAAGCGCCGCCCGCGTTCGCCATGAAGATGGCCTGGTAGAGGCCGAAGACCGCAATCGAAATCAGGTAGCCGATGAAGAAGAACGGCTCGACGAAAGCGAAGGCGAGGGATGAAAAGAAGACCGTCAGGAAGATATTGAACATCCCCTTCTGCGCGTATTTCGTGCAGATTTCGACGACCTTCTTGGAATCCTCGACCGAAGCCTTCGTGACCGTGTCGTCGAGCTTGATGTTGGCCTTGATGAACTCGACGGCGCGGTAAGCGCCCGTCGTCACGGCTTGAATGCTTGCTCCCGTGAACCAGTAGATAATCGCGCCGCCCGTAATCAGGCCGAGCAGGAACGGGGCGTGCAGCAATGAAATGTTGACGAGCAGTTCCGGCTTTAATCCTTCGGTGAGCGCCATGATGATGGCGAAGATCATCGTCGTCGCGCCGACGACTGCCGTGCCGATGAGCACGGGCTTGGCCGTCGCCTTGAAGGTGTTGCCCGCGCCGTCGTTCTCTTCCAGGAGATGCTTGGCGCGCTCGAAGTTGACCGTCATGTTGTAGTCGCGCTTGATCTCTTCTTCGATATTCGGGACTTGCTCGATGAGGGACAGTTCGTAGACGGATTGCGCGTTGTCAGTCACAGGCCCGTAAGAGTCTACGGCAATCGTCACCGGCCCCATGCCGAGGAAGCCGAACGCCACGAGGCCGAAGCCGAAGACCGGCGCGGCGAGTGGGCTAACCATCAGCGCGCCGAGGCCAGCACTCGTGTCCCCGGCCAGCGTGGTGAAGAGGTAGGCGATAGTCATCAATACCACGATGCTCAGTCCCAGCCAGTAGGCGGAGAAGTTGCCCGAAACCAATCCCGAAAGAATGTTGAGGCTAGGGCCCCCTTCGCGCGATGAGATGACGACTTCCTTGACGTGTCCCGACTCGGTCGAGGTAAAGACCTTGACGAGTTCGGGAATAATCGCGCCCGCTAATGTTCCGCAGGTGATAATTGAAGCCAGTTTCCACCAGAGGGTGGAGTCGCCGCCGAGCGTCGGAATCATCAGGTACGAGACCACGTAGGTGAGCACGACCGAGAGGATCGAAGTAATCCAGACGAGCGAAGTCAGCGGAGCTTCAAAGTTCATCACGCTTGCCTTAGCGTAACGAGCCTTCGCGACCGCTTCGTTGATGAAGTAGGAGACGGCGCTCGCGATGACCATCATGACGCGCATGACGAAAATCCAGACGAGCAGTTGCACCTTCACCGTGTCCGAAGGCACGGCCAGCAGGATAAAGGTGATGAGCGCGACACCCGTCACGCCGTAAGTCTCGAAGCCGTCAGCCGACGGGCCGACGGAATCGCCCGCGTTGTCGCCCGTGCAGTCTGCGATGACGCCGGGGTTGCGCGCATCGTCTTCCTTAATCTTGAAGACGATCTTCATCAGGTCTGAGCCGATGTCTGCAATTTTGGTGAAGATGCCGCCCGCGATTCTCAATGCCGCTGCGCCCAAACTTTCGCCGATGGCGAAGCCGATGAAGCAGGGGCCAGCGTAATCAAGCGGGATAAAGAGCAGGATGCAGAGCATGATTAGAAGCTCGACAGAGATGAGCATCATGCCGATTGACATCCCGGCCTTGAGCGGAATCGCGTAGATCGGGTACGGCCTGCCTTCAAGACTCGCGAACGCCGTCCGCGAGTTGGCAAACGTGTTGACGCGAATGCCGAACCACGCGACACCGTAACTGCCTGCGATGCCGACCAGACTGAAGAGCAAAATGATGGCGACTTTGAGAGGCGGAAAACCCTGTTCGATGGCCCCGGTGGCGGCATTGACAGTCTGCGCGAGCAGGCCGAAATAGGCGGCCACGATTATCCCGATGAAGACCCAGAGCACAAGGATGAATTTTCCCTGCGTCGTCAGATAGGTCTTGCACGTCGTGTAGATGAGTTCGGAAATCTCGCGCATGGAACTGTGGACGGGCAGGTTCTTGAGCTGCATGTAAATCCACAGCCCGAACAGCAGCCCCAGCGCGCAAACGCCGATGCCAACCAGCAGCAAGGTGTGGCCGTCCACGCTTCCGTTAAAGAAAGAGACCCGCGAGAGGTCAGGCAATATCAGGTTGGCTTCTCCACCCGGCTTATGCGCCTGAGCCAGAGCAGATGAAGCGGTGATGAGCAGTAAGGCCATGCTGGATAAGAATGTCAAAACTGAGCGGCCAATCCGCGGGGCTGCCGATGATGTAGTCGCTTTTGTGCGGCGCCGCCCAGAGATAAAAGAGAGCGATAAATTCTCCACGATTGAGAGATTCCTTTCTGTTCGTTCGATAGATGGCGAGATAATTCAGCCCAGGCGCTTCCCGGCTAGCAAGAGCGGGTTCAGACAGACCAAAACACACAGGAAGCGCGTCCCGTGTCTCTACCGCTCAAAGCCAGTCGCGCTAAAAGCGGGCATTATGGCTGATTTACGCCCGAACTGTCCACCTGAGAGGGTGAAAGATATTATTGTAGGGGCAGGGCTTGTCCCTGCCCGCGTATCCGCGTAACCGAGCGGGCAGGGACAAGCCCTGCCCCTACAAAATTTCTATATTGTGCTCGCTTCGGCTAAGCTCGAATCCGGCGCAATCTCCGGGCGCTTCCCGCCGCCCGTCCAACGCCGAATGGAATCAATCAGGACAATTACCGCTGCGATCATCAGGATAGCGGTCAGCGCGACATTGATATAGCCCTGCGTGGCCGTCTCCGGCTTTTGCGAAAGAGGCCAGAAGTTATCCGTGATGGATTTCCATCCCGCCACGAGTGTGGTCGTGGCGACGAAAGTGAGCGGGACAATGGTCGTCCAACTGTAACGCCCCTTGCCCATGTTGAAGAGAATCGTCGTGGCGACGCAGAGCGCGACCGCCGCCAGAAGTTGATTGGCGATGCCGAACATCGGCCAGATGGTCGAGATCGAGCCTGACCAGATGAACGCAGCCCAGCCAAAAACGACCAGCGCCGTTGTAATCAGCGAACCGGGCAGCCAGTTCGGTTCTTCAAACTTGCGGTGAAATCTCCCGCCAAACTCACCCACCAGAAAGCGCGCGACGCGCGTTCCCGTGTCAATCGTCGTCAGGATAAAGAGAGCTTCAAACATGATGGCGAAGTGATACCAGTATTTCATCAGCCCCGATAGCCCCGGAATGCCATCGAAAATCTTGGCGATGCCGAGCGCTAAGGTGACAGCGCCGCCCGTTCGACCCCGCAAATCTTTTTCGCCCGATTCTCTTTCGAGACGATCAATCTCTTTCGGTTGAAGATCAAACTCTCCTCCGGTGTGTTCGTCCACCATTCGCACGTAGGCTGACTTCTGCGCTTCGGTGCGCTGCGCCGTGTTGATGGCAAAGTAATCACCGGGAAACAAGGAGGTTGCCGCAATCAAGGCGACGACGCCAACCACTCCCTCCATCAACATCCCGCCGTAGCCGATCATGCGTGCGTCCGTCTCCTTCGCAATCATCTTCGGCGTCGTGCCCGAAGAGATGAGCGCGTGGAATCCGCTGATTGCGCCGCACGCGATGGTGATGAAGACGAAGGGATAGATTTTGCCTGGAATGACGGGGCCGCCGCCGTGGATGAAGGGTGTCCAGGCGGGCATGTTGAGCGTCGGGGCGACGAGAATCACCCCGATGATGAGAAAAGCAATCGTTCCGATTTTGAGATAAGACGAAAGATAATCGCGCGGGCACAAGAGCATCCAGACCGGCAACACGCTGGCGATGAAACCGTAGACGGCCATCATAATGATGATCGTGGTACGCGAAAACGTGAAGCTAGCTGCCCATGAAGAGTCGGCGATGCGTCCGCCCAGCCACACCGCAAAGAGCAAGCCAGCGACGCCAATGGCGCTTGCTTCCCCTATCTTTCCGGGGCGGATGCGGTACATGTAAAGCCCCATCAGGAGCGCGAGCGGAATCGTGAAGGCGACCGTAAACGTCCCCCAGGGAGATTCGGCGAGCGCGTTGACGACTACCAGACCCAGACCCGCAAGCGCGATGACGACGATGAACAGAATCGCCACGCCCGCGACCAAGCCTGAGAGCGGGCTGATCTCCGTGCGCGCCATGTCTGCCAGCGATTTCCCGCGCCGCCGGACACTCCCCGCCAGAATCATAAAGTCGTGGACAGCTCCGCCCAGACACACCCCAATCACCAGCCACAACAGTCCCGGCAGAAATCCGAACTGCGCCGCCAGCACAGGCCCCACGAGTGGCCCCGCGCCCGAAATAGCAGCGAAATGATGGCCGAACAAAACCCATTTGTTCGTCGGGTAATAATTATGCCCGTCATACATCGTTTTCGATGGAACGGGTCGTGTGTCGTCGAGCGCCAGAACCTTTGCCGCCAAGAAAGCGGAGTAGTAGCGATACGCAATAGCCATCACGCACAACGCGCCGATGATGATTGGCAAAGCACTCATTCGATAATTCTCCTCGTGAGAGATTACCCCTATGTGATGATTGACCTCTTGACGGCAAGCCGGAAATGACATGCCCATTTAGTGAGGGAAACACAATAACCCCACGCGCATCTCAAAGCAAACGCCAACTCTGATTTGCGCTCCTGCGGCCTAACGCTGACTCAGAAAAGGCGCTGAAGGACTCTCCACGAAAACAAACGAAGAGACGCGAATAAATCGAGTTGTGCTTTATGCTATTTTGTGTGATTCAGTGGATCGGCGTTGGCTGATAACGTGGTGTCGGTGGCAAGTCTGAAATACGGCTTTAAGTATCCGTTCAATGCCGATTTCAATTGATTTCCATGTCTGAGAACAGTTAAGCTGCGTGCGCTTTAGGGGCATTTCCCCTCGCCTGTGCCTGCTAGAGCCTTCCGGTGATGTTTCGCGTAATAACGCTTAGGCTGCGCGTGGGGCGAGCACGACAGCCTGGAAGATTTGAATTGAGCGATTGTCTGGTAAGAGAGACAGAGCAAGCTTAAGCAGCATTCGCAAAATATCTTGCGAAATGGAGATAGGTGTAGTCCTCACATAGGTTTGGCCTTTCAAGCTCGTTTTTGAAAACGCGAAAGGCAGTGTGATGCTCCAGGGACGGCACAGGGATTTAGTTGCCGTCAGGAAGTCTGCCCAACAACGCCGTCACAGCCTCATCAGGACAAAGCAATGAAGACAGCGGGCACACACTTCCCACTTAACTCCTCATTAGCTAAAGCAACCTCAATCGTCTCAGGGGCCGCGCCTGAGCCAGTGCTCCAGACGAAAGTGTGTCTTTTTCTTCAATAATATCGTGCATCATCATCTATAGGTGACTGAATTATGATAAGCTGTCACCAGCATTGTGCGCCTGAGATTTTGATTGATTTTTACGTTGGAGAACGGTTAAGCTGCGCGAGCCGTGAGAACCTCTCCTCGCTGGTGTCCACTAAAAACATCCGGGCGATATTTTCACGCACACTAATGCCGAGCCACGCGTGAGAGAATCACGGCAGCCTGGGAAGATTTTGAATTGAGCGAGCTGCCTAAAAGAGAGACAGTATGCTCTGAAGCAGGCTCAAAGCAGCTTCTGTCACCGGATCAAGTGAAGAAACCACCCCCGGTGTTGACATGTCGCCTGTAGCAATTGCTCCAGGAAAGCCGGACTCACTTGTTATCGAAGAGAGGGGTGGTGGCGGTGGTGCTGTAGCGCCGGGGGTTCCCATGTCACCTGCAAAGGTGGACAAGGTAAGGGATAATATTAGAATACTAACGGCGCAAAATTTTTGAAGTCTTTTCATTGTCTTTCTCCTGTGAACATCTTTTAAGCAGAAAAAGTGGTCAAGCGTTGAGATTACTAAGGCACGAACGGGCGCATGATAACACTGTACCAAGTTAAAACATCATCGGCAATTCATCTTGCAAAGTGCAGAAAGGTATAAGCCTCACATGAGTTTAGCTTCTCAGCTTCTCAGGCAGATAAACAGCCCTGAGCTTAATCTAGCAGAACGCACAGGGCTGCGTTGCCGGTTGGCAAAAGACCTGGAAGATTCGGGTAACTACGAGGGCGCCCGCGAAGCAATGGGCAATCTCTGGCAGCGAATTGGAGACCGTCCTCAGCTTGAGGGTCTTGACCAGTACACTGCTGCCGAGGTGTTGTTGCGCGCCGGTGCCTTATCGGGTTGGATCGGCAGCGCTAATCAGATTGAGGGCGCACAGGAAATCGCCAAAAATTTAATCAGCGAGAGTACTACGCTTTTTCAGGAATTGCAGGAAACTGAGAAAGTTGCCGAGGCATATGTTGATCTTGCAATTTGCTACTGGCGCGAGGGCGCTTTTGACGAAGCGCGCGTAACGTTGCGAGAGGTCTTGTCTCTACTCGCTGATAAAGATAGTGAGCAGAAGGCAAGAGCTTTATTGAATAGTGCGTTAATTGATATCTCTTCGAGCCGCTTCAACGATGCGCTGAATACTCTAACCAAAGCTGCGCCTTTGTTTGAGGGCAGTCGAAACCATGCGGCCAAAGGTAAATTTCATAATCACTTCGCCCTTGTCTTAAAAAAGCTCGGCATCGCAGAACATCGCGAAGACTATATAGATCAGGCGCTGGTTGAGTACACAGCGTCCAGTTATCACTTAGAGCAAGCCGGGCACACTCGTTATCGTGCGCGCGTCGAAAACAATTTAGGCTCTCTACTTTATATCACCGGAAAATTCAAAGAGGCTTATGATCACCTTGATCGCGCACGTCTCCTTTTCGTTAGCCTCAAAGACAACGGTAGTGTCGCGCAGGTTAATGACACACGCGCTCGCGTGCTGCTTGCTCAGCAGCGAAACTCCGAAGCTGAAAAAGTATCTCGCTTAGCTGTTCATACACTTGACAGAAGTGACGAGCAGTCAGTGCTGGCCGAGGCGTTGACGACGCATGGCGTGGCGCTGGCTCGATTGGGGCGATACGAAGAATCTCGTTTGACGCTTGATCGTGCAGTGGACGTAGCGTCTCAGGCGGGTGACAACGAAGGCGCGGGCGTAGCTGCGCTGACGATCATTGAAGAATTAAATGAGCGGCTCAAGGCCAATGAGCTGACTAATCTCTATGCGCGTGCGGACGAGCTACTGGCCGACACGCAGAACTCTGAAACACTCACTCGATTGCGGTCATGCGGGCGACGCGTTCTGGAGGCGGGGCGTGCTCGCGGGCGAGAGTTCGCTGCACCGAACTTCGTTTACGCTGAACAGCAGACGGCAGAGTTCTTACGCGGGGCTCATAGAATCGCCGGGACGAAAGCAACGGTGCTGATTACGGGTGAGACAGGCACGGGCAAAGAATTGCTGGCACGTATGATTCACGAGTGGAGTGGGCGTGCCGGACGGTTTGTGATGATTAACTGTGCGGCGCTGACCGAGACGCTGTTTGAATCTATTTTGTTCGGTCACACGAACGGCAGTTTCACGGAGGCCGTCAGCGATAGCGTGGGCATAGTCCAGCAGGCAGCGGGCGGGACGTTGTTTCTGGATGAGGTTGCGGAATTGAGTCCTGCCAATCAGGGGAAGGTGCTGCGCCTGCTCGAATATGGTGAGGCGCATACCATCGGCATGCCTGAGCCTGAGAGAGTTGATGTGCGGATCATAGCCAGCACCAACCGCAATCTCAGGGAGCAAGCCGCCCAAAAACAGTTCCGCGATGATCTGCTTTACCGCCTCAACACTTTTCAACTGGAAATCCCACCGCTCAGAAAACGACCGGGAGATATTTCCGCACTCGCCGTGCATTTCGCCAGAGAGCTGACGGAGCATCATGGTCGGCGCGTGAGATTCACGCCTGAAGCCATCGAAGCCATGCGTCGTTTGCCGTTCAGAGGTAACGCGCGTGAGTTGCATTCTTTGATCGAGCGAACGGTCTTGACGGCTGTGGAAGGGGCGGAGATTACGCGAGGGGCAGTCGAAGTCCTGGCGGCCAGACAGATGAGCAACGCCGCGCTGGGCGATGCCTGGGCGGGCTGCTCGTTTGAGGAAGAAGTCTTACGCTACGAGTCCAATCTTATCAAGCTCGCGCTTGATAATGCCAGAGGCAGCGTGACGAGCGCCGCGCGTCTGCTCAACGTCACGCACCAGCGGCTCTGCGCGATGCTTCAGGGAAGGCATAAAAATTTGCTCCTTGCAAAAAAACCAGCGCAACGCCGCAAGCGTAGTATTATGACCAGGTAACGGCGCTCTTGACGAAAGGGATCGTATAAATTCTTCTTTCGACGCTTTTCCCTCACTACTCAAAACCCAACGAAACTGCCACCTCCCTCGCTGTGGCCCACTTTGTGCAACAAGCGCACCGACGCGGCGCGTATGACCGAGCATGCTTCTGGTTGACCGGAGGCATTGCTTTCTTCCACCCAAATCGACTCGCCGCACTGTCTGGAACTGTCTTTGCATCTTGGCTCAAGGCGGATGACAAGCATGAGGTCGCTCACGATCCTCTACGTCGAAGATCACAAACTGTTACTGCTTTACGTGAAAGATATGCTTGAAGCGAAGGGCTGGCGCGTGGAAACCTGCCAGGATGGAACAAAGGCGCTTGAGATAATCGGGAGCGCCAATCCCTACGACGTTCTCATCCTCGATAACGGTTTGCCCGGCGTGAGCGGTCTTGAGCTTGTGCGCTGTGCGCGACGCCTGACGCACCGCAGGCGCACGCCCATCATCATGCTCTCGGCCAGCAACAGCGCCAAAGCGGCGCGTCAGGCCGGGGCAGACGCTTATTTGAAGAAGCCGGATGAAGTAGATGCAATCATCGAAACCATCATAAGACTAACGGGCGCGCTCTGAAACGAGCGCTCCCTGCGCGAGCCAAATATGGATCAGAGAGTGCAAAAGGCCATCCGCCTCATGCAGGAAGACCTGAGGCGCAAGTTCATTCCCGGCGAGATAGCGACCGCCGTCAACCTCTCGCGCGCACATCTGCGCTATTTATTCAAGGCAGAGACAGGGATGTCGCCCGCGCAGTATCTGCGCTCGCTCAGAATGCAGGAGGCCGGGCGTCTGCTGGAGACCACGTTCCTCAGCGTGAAAGAGGTCATGCACAGAATCGGAGTCAGAGATGAGAGCCACTTCACGCGAGATTTCAAAAAGGTCTATGGGCTGAGTCCCGCTCAATACAGGGCACGACATCGCGGTCTGGGACTCGAAAATGAGTCCAGTTAGGCAAAATCCTCAAATCGGCCAATAAATCCTCACTTTGGCCATGAGATTCCTATTGACGCCGCGCGAGAATCGCTCTAATTTCCACGTTACGTTCATTGCAGCCTCGCTTTAGATAATAACGCTGGATTGATGCGCTCTTTGCAACAGTCCTCACACTGTCAAAGCGACATCTGTCGAGAAGCGGCCTCACGGCTTTTCCGATTCGATCTTTTCTCTGTCAGGCGACTATCCTGACGAGGCCACTTCCCGGAATTTCACAAATGAGGAAATTCTTGAACAGACACGTAGCTCTACTTCAAATGTCGCGTCTGGTTCTGGCTACTCCTTGTTGGTGAGTTGCTCTGAGGTGCGTTCATTCGGTCTCCACGCATCGCAGAATTCATGTCCGGGAAGTGTTCAGGGTCGAATTGTAGTGTTACTACCCTGAGATGGGTGCTCAGGGTGCGAGCGCTCTGAACAATCACCTTCAGGCTCTGTTGGGTGGGAGGGTCTGAAGGTAATTTCTAAAAGCGGTCAATGGTGGATGGAAACGGTTTTCTTCCATTCATCATTGACCGTTTGCTATTTGTACTGAGTTGCAGACCAAAAGAAGGTCATCACGAACCACGAAGTCACACGAAGAGACGCGAAAATGATATGACTGCTTTCTTCGTGTTCTTTCGTGTAACGCGCGTGGTTCGTTTCGCCCACACCTTTTACTGAAATTCAGGATTACTAATCGCGATCTGAATATTGCGCTTCGATAGTTCGGCGACGAAGGCATCGGGCGGGACTGAGAGTTCCTGCGGGATTGCGCCTTTCTCTTTGATGTCGCCGCGCGCCATCATCTGCGCGATGATCGAGGCGGGGAAAGCGGTCGTTCGCATCATCGCGCTCAGTCCGGTGCGTTCGTCAAAGCGGTCTATGATGTCGTAGCGAAGCCTTTGAGCTGTTCCTTCGGCTCTGCCGCGAAACTCTACGCGGATTAGGACAACATCCGGCTCATCTGCCGGAAGATGACGCAGCAACATTTCTCCCAGCACGCGGCGCGGGCGCACCCCTATGCCGTCAATTTCAAGCTCTTCGCTACTGGCCAGGCCGAGGTCAATGAGCAGCTTGAACTGCTCGCAGTGTCCCGGATAGCGAATCGTTTTGTAATCGAGTTCAGAAACGCGCCCCATGAAGCTTTCGGGCAGCGTCGAAGTCCCGCCGGAAGTTTGAAAGGCTTCCATCTCATCGAACGGCGCGGGAAACTGAAGCCGCTCGATTTCCGTCATCGAATCAACTTCGATAATCTTTCCCTCGCGAATCACGCGCGCCCGCTCGACGTATTCGTTAATCAAGCCTTCGACCGCGAAGACGATTTGATAATTAAGCGGGGGGCGGGGTTCGAGCGGCAGACCGCCGACGCGAATGTGAATTGCCTCAAGCTCGTCGAACTTTCGCGCGCCATGCGCGACCAGAACAGACACCATGCCGGGCGCAAGGCCGCAATCGGGGATGATATTTATCCCTGCTGCACGCGCCGCTTCATCGAGCGCCAACTCTTCGGCCACGACCGCATTATTGCCGCCGAGGTCGCAGAAGTTGACACGCGCTTCAACAGCCGCCCGCGCCAGCCGCACATTGTGAAAATAGGTGACGCAACTAATCGCCGCATCATGCCCGCGCATCAACTCAACCACCGCCCGGTCGTCTGCAACATCAATCTGCGCGGGCTTCACTCTATCGCTCTTCACTGTAGATGCGACCGAGCGAGCACGTTCAAGGTCTAGGTCGGCGACAGTCACCGCTTCGACATCCGAGTTGTGCGCGAGGTCGAACGCTGCGCCGAGACCCATGCGGCCTGAGCCAAGTACAAGAATTTTCATATCAAGATTGTAGGGGCAGGGACAAGTCCTCTGCCCGTGCGAGATTCATTAAATTCAAGATTTATTTATCGCGTCAATTGAGCGGGCAGGGACAAGCCCTGCCCCTACAATTAAGACCTTGTGATTGGTCGCCAGCGTCTCTCCAAGTATTCCGCGATGCGTGTTAGCGGGAAGGTCAGGAGCAGGTAGAAGATTGCGACCATCGGCCAGATGGTCAGAGGTGCGGCGTTGCGGCTGGCTAGTTCCTGCCCGGTGCGCGCCAGTTCCGTCAGGCCGATGACGGAGACGAGCGAAGAGTCTTTCAGGAGCGCGATGGCTTCGTTCGTCAGCGGGGGAACGACGCGGCGGAAGGTTTGCGGCAGGATGATGCGCCGCATGGCCTGCGCGTGCGTCATGCCGAGCGCGCGTGCGGCTTCCATCTGCCCGGCATCAATCGAAAGAATCCCGGCGCGGAAAATCTCCGCGATGTAAGCGGCGCTATTCAATGTCAGGGCGATAACGCCGCTCCAGAACGCAGGGATACTGACGCCGAAAGATGGCAGAACGAAGTAGATGAAGAGAATCTGGACGAGCAAGGGAGTGCCGCGCATCAGTTCTACGTAGGTAGCTGCTGGAGCTTTGAGCAGGCGCGATGATTGGACGCGCGCCAGCGCGAGCAGCAATCCGATGGGCAAGCCGAAGAGCAGGCTCAGGAAAGCGAGCTTCGCCGTCAGCCAGATGCCTTTGAGAAAAAGCGGCAGAGTCCGCTTCGCCAGTTCGAAGTCGAAAAGTTTTGGCATCGTCTTGCCTGCTTCCGCTTCCTGGGCACGCTCGGCAGCTTCGCCGAACCACTTTTCGTGAATCTTGTCGTATTCGCCAGACTCTTTAATTCTCTTCAGAGCCGCATTAATCTCCTGCACCAAATCTTGATTGCCCTGCGCTACGGCGATGCCGAACTTTTCGTCAGTAAAGCGGCGACCGACCGTCTTTAAGCCACGAAAGCTTTTGAAGATCATAAACTTCAAAACCGGCGCATCGCCCACGACCGCATCAATGCGTTTGTTCTGAAGGTCTAAAAGCGCGAGGTCTATCGTGTTGTACTTGTTGACGGTGACGCCCGCGCGCTTTTCCAGATCGTACTGCGCCGTAGTGTTGATCTGCACGCCGACCGTCTTGCCCTTGAGGTCATCGGGCGCGGCGATGCCCTGCGTCTCTTCGCGGACGGCAATCAATTGCCCTGAGTCGTAGTACGCATCGGAGAAGAGCATCGAAGCCTTGCGCTCGTCCGTGATTGTGACGGAGGAGATGACGGCGTCGAACGTCCCATTCTGCAAGGCCGGGAAGATGCCGTCGAAGCCGGAGTTGATGAAGCGGGCGCGCACATTCATCTCGCGCGCGATGGCGTTGATGAGATCAATGTCGAAGCCCGAATACTCTTCTCCTTCGACGGTTTCAAACGGCGGATAGGTGGCGTCCGTGCCGACGCGCAATTCTCTGCTCTGGCGCACTTGCTGAAGCGCCGTTTGCGCGATTGAAGAAATTGGCGAAAGAAGTAATAGAAGAAGCGTGGCGGCGATTCGCCGGTTGCGTTGCGTCATGTGATGTCTCACTCTTCCTGTCCAAGTTGCCCGCGCGTGCCCATGTCCGTGTCGAGTTTCGTGGGTGTTGGTTCGCCGTCGGTGGGTTGTTCCTCGATCAAAGAAGGCTCGTCTTCATGAAAGCTCTGCATGAAGGCGCGCGTCTCCTGCTTTCGTGGGTTGGTGAAGACCTCTTCGATTGTGCCGGATTCGACGGCGTGGCCGCCCTCGAAGTAGATCACCTGATCCGAGATGCGGCGCGCAAAGTTCATGTCGTGCGAGACGACGACGAGCGTTTTGCCCAGATCGTCCAAAGCACGCAGCATCCGCGCGACACTCTGTATCAGTTGCGGGTCGAGCGCCGAAGTCGGCTCGTCAAACAGGATGACTTCCGGCTCCATTGCGAGAGCGCGGGCGATGGCGACTCTCTGCTGCTGCCCGCCTGAGAGCTGCGCCGGGTAGTGGTCTTCCTTGCCGCTCAGGCCAACCTTTTGTAGATACTGGCGCGCAATCTCTTCAGCTTGCGCGCGCTGCATTCCTTTGACGGTCGTGGGCGCTTCCGTGCAGTTGCCGAGCGCAGTCAGGTGCGGAAAGAGATTGAAATTTTGAAAGATGATGCCGACGCGCTGGCGCAGTTGGCGGGTCAACTCTTTCTCTTCGGCAGCCGTCAGCTTTTTATCTTCCGTGCCGAGGACTTCGACGCCGCCGATCTTCATCCGGCCACGATCAAATTTCTCCAGGCGGTTCATGCAGCGCAGCATGGTCGTCTTGCCGCAACCCGAAGGGCCGAGGATGGTCGTCAGTTGTCCTTCCTCGATCTGAAACGTGGCATGGTTGAGCACGGTGTTTGACCCGTACCGTTTGACGATGTCTGTGACTTCGATCACGCGTCTTCGCTCCCGGTAAACTTTGACTTCAGAAATTGTAAAGCGGTCTTGAACTCTGACGAGGGCTAACTTTTCGTGCGGCGGAGCATAACAAGGCAAAAGGAAAAAGTAAAAAGGAAAAAGTGAGGCCGCAGAACCACTGTTTTATGAGATGTGGTTTCCGCCTAACTTTTATCTTTTGCCTTTTTACTTTTACCTTGTTATGCTCCGCCGCATTCCACTAAGGTTAAAGTTTCAGTCATGCACGAGCGCAGCGCGAAATCTCGTCCGGTTCACGAAAACCTTGACACGACTTACGTCAACGTGGCGGCGCTCGTTCACTACTTGCAGCAGCGCGAGTTTAAGGGATGGATTCACGTCGAACTGGACGAATACGACGTGGACGTTTTCTTAAATGGAAGACAGCCGCCGCGCGTGCGCGAGACGGATCACGCGAAGAATCGCACGGACGAAAGCGAGGCGGCATTGCAACGCCTGTTTGTGCGCGCCAGAGAGCCGAATGGTCTGGTCAGCGTTTACGAAGGCGAACGGGCAGAGATGGCGAGCGATGAAGCTTCGCCGGAAGTTGTCGTTGATCGAGCGCAGGCGGAAACCAGGAATGTTTCATCGGAAGAAATTGACTGGCAGGGCCTCGTGCGCTTGAGCGGAGAATTAATCGCCACGGTGGAACGCGCGGCGCTCAGCACGGGCGCAGATTTCGCAACTCTCTTTCGAAAGGTGCGCCTCGACCTGGCGGACGATTATTCGTTTCTCGATCCGGGCAGCGGGGGCTTTGAATATGGCAACGGAACGGCGCAGCTTCGCGCCAATCCTTCGGCGCACGCTTTTGTTTCCGGCGTCGGCGAAGCCTTGCGCGGCGTGGTTAATAAACTCTCTGCGGGGCCGCGCGCACAGAGCGTGCGCGAACGGGTCGCGCTTGAGCTTGCAGTTCTGGCACGCAGGCGGCAATCGCAGCTTGCGAAATTCAAATTCACCCCGCAGCTTGACCGCATCGCGGGGACGAGGGTGCTGTAGCAGTGGCCAGTGGCCAGTGGTCGGTTAAAAACTGATTCTTACTGACCACTGACCACCGGCCACTGACCACTGATTATCTATGTTTCTATTCAAAAATATTCTTTTCCCGACGGATTTTACGCCGCACGCGCGGGCTGCGTTGAAGTATGCGGCAGCGTTTGCGCGCGAAGGACAGGGGCGCGTCGTGCTGTTCAGTGTGCAGGAAGGCAGCGTGCCTGCCAATTTGTTGACGCTCCCCGAACGTGTCTTTGACGAGCCGGAGCAGCGTTGGCTCCAGCAATTGCGTGGTGAAGTCAAAGAGCTGTTGACCGACCCTTTGCTCGACGGCCTTGAGGTTGATCCTGTCATCATCGAAGGCGACCCTGCGCCGGAGATTGCGCGTGCCGTGCGCGATTTCAATATTGATCTGGTGACAATCGTGACGCACGGGCGTAAAGGATTGTCGCGCGCTCTATGGGGTTCGACCGGCGAAGAGATTATTGCCGAAGCCCCTTGCCCTGTGCTGACGATTCGCCCGCCGCAACGCGACTTCGTCGAATACCGTGGGAGTCACACGGAGATTCATCTCAACCGCATCCTGCTGGCGACGAACTTTCGCCCATCATCGCTCGTGGCCGCACAGGTGGCGGCGGAATTTGCAGGCCGCTTCAACGCAGAGCTTCACGTCATCTACGTGATCGGCGATTACCTGGATCAAATGGCGGAGATGTTTCCCGACAGCGCAGGGCCAAAACTTTCTCAGTTGCGCGAGTATGTGGCGGAAAAGATGGCGGCGTTTGAGGGCGAGGCGGGAGGCCGTGCCGTCACGCACATCAGGGAGGGAAGACCTTACGAAGAGATCGTGCGGCTGGCGACGGAAAAGGACGTGGATTTAATCATCATCGGCACAAGCGTTCATTCATCCATCTTCGGCGGTGCGCCCGCGCTCGGCCCAGACATCGAGCGCGTCGTCCGCAACGCCCCCTGCCCTGTGCTTTCCGTACCATCCGGCAAAGTCGTCACCCCACATCCGGTGATGGTCACAGAGCCAGTACCACAGACGTAAAAAAAGTGATAGGTGATGGGTGATAGGTGATAAGAGAAGATACGTTCTTTCTTATCACCTATCACCCATCACCTATCACTGCTTTATTGTCCGGCTTCCATCGGGAGTCCGGCGTTCTTCCAGGCGTCAGTGCCGCCGAGGAGGGCCGCCGCGTTTTCAATCCCATTTGCTTTTAGTGTCTGCACCGCACGGGCGCTGGTATGCTCGGCGGGTCAAGAGCAGTAGGTGACAATCATCTTGTCACGCGGCAGTTCGCTGAGGCGCGATGCTATCAGGTTTTCAGGGATACTAATCGAGCCTTTGATGTGGTTCTGCTTGTAAATACTGTCGCCACGCACATCAACCACGATGGCCGTGCCTTTCTCCAAAGCGTCGCGCAACTCGACGGTGGTGACGCGCTTCACGCCATCGCTCGGCGCGATGTGCCCCGAAGAGCCACTTGGAGACCTCACCGCGCTATTAGAGCCGATACTGCCTGCCGCTTTATTGCCCTTCGTATCGCTGGAATTACACGCCGCGAGCACGAGCGTTGCGAGCACCGCCGCAGCCGACAACTGAAATAAAAAACGCATTCAATAAACCTCCATAAAACAGTGATAAGTGATGGGTGATAGGTGATGAGTAAAGGCTTTGTCTTATCACCCATCACCCATCACTTCTTTTCCGTCGGGTATCCTGCATTGATCCAGGCGTTGTAGCCGCCGAGCAGGGCGGCTGCGTTCTCTAAGCCCTTCTCTTTGATGAGCTGCACCGCACGGGCGCTAGTGTGTTCACCCGGTCAGGAGCAGTAGGTGATAATCATCTTGTTGCGCGGTAGTTCACCGGTGCGCGAGCCGATGTCATTCAAATTAATCCAGCGCGCGCCCTTGATGTGGCCTGCGTTGTAGGAATCCTCGCCGCGCACGTCAACGATGATGGCCTTGCCCTGAGCGACCGCCTCGCGCGCCTCTGCGGGCGTGACGCGACGAACGCCATCACCCTGAGCCTGACCAGTGACGGCGACCGTCAGCAGCGCGGACAGCGCGAGCAGTGCGATAATTGAAATAAGATAACGCATCGAATGAACCTCCTGAAGTTCGAGGGGAGGCGATTGCCGTTCTAAGCTGTCGAAGATGATTGGTCAACTGACCCTGACAGTTCTACCATTTTCTCGCCTGCATCGCAAAAGATGGCCATGCTATGCTAAGAAACCGGAAGACCTGCCCGATTAATCTATTGAGACAGCCCAACGGGAGAGCGTGCCTGTGGAACTTCAAAATATATCGCTGGACGATCTGCCGCTGTATGAGGGTCTCCACTGCGATCCCCGAATGATGGAGCATCTGGGCGGCGCGTGGCCGAAGGAGCGAATGCCGCAGAAGCTCAGAAACAATGTGGCGTCCGTAGAGGCCGGGACAGCATGGATTTTCAAGATTATCCCGGATGAGGGTTCCGTTTGCGCGGCAGGCTCAGTCTGCATCTGGGAAAACTCGTGGCGGGGTGAGAGCATCAGCGAGATAGGATGGATGATTCTTCCGCAGTTTCAAGGTCGGGGACTGGCGACCAAAGCTGTGCGCGCTATCCTGGACAAGGCTCAATCGAAGCGGCGCTGGGATGTGATCCACGCGTTTCCCTCAACCACCAACGCGGCTTCCAATTCCATCTGCCGGAAGATGGGATTTTCCATGATCGAAGAATGCGACCTCGAATGGGCAGGCCACATCTTGCGATGCAATCACTGGCGATTAGACCTGCGTGTCCCGTTAGGGACTCTTGACAATAGCCCAGCGATTTATCGCTGGGAATAGAGCCGGATAACTTGATTGAGTCCCGTAGGGACGGCTGAAATGAGTGCGGCTTTCAGGTTCAGCCGTCCCTACGGGACTGAGAACTGCCACTGACATTGTTTCCCAGCGATGAATCGCTGGGCTATTATCACCCGCGTCCCTGGCGGGACTTTTTCAAACTGCTTCTTATGAGTATTTGAGGTCTAAGCTGTTTAGTTCTAAACTCATTAACACTTGATCGTCTTGATTAAATTTCTCCTCCATCAATCCCGAGCCCAGCGAGGGTTCCGCAGATGTCGCAGCCGACTTATCTTCAATCCGGTAACTCTGTCGGCGTCGTCGGCGCGGGACCTGCCGGGTCTTTCTTCGCCATCGAACTCCTGCGCCGCGCACGCGCCCTCGGCCTCGACATCAAAGTAGACATCTACGACGGCAAGAACTTTGCCCGCAAAGGTGCGCCCGGCTGCAACATGTGCGCCGGGGCTGTCGGCACGCGTCTCATTCAAGAGATAGAGCGCTCCACGGCCACCACAATCCCGCGCGAAGTCATCCACTACGAGATCGAAGGCTACGCCGTTCACTATCAGGATTCTTACGCGCGCCTTGAGAACGAAACGTCGAAGAAGATTTACGGCGTCTATCGCGGCGCTGGCCCCGTCAGCACCGAAAACCCCGACGGCGCGCGCAGCTTCGATCAATTCCTGCTCGATCAGGCAATCCAACTTGGCGCGCGGCACATCCCGCAGAGCATCCACGACATTGATGTGCCGACCACGCTCGAACATCGCCCGGTGCTGCATCTCGCGGACAACTCTCAAGTCGAATACGATCTGGTTGTCGGCGCATTCGGCGTCAACTCCCAACTGGCGAACCGCCTGCTCTACGGTTATGTTCCGCCGCCGACGTGGAAGACGTGTGTGATTGAAGCGCGCGTCTCCCAAGAGTTTCAGCGCGAGAAGCTTCATAACATGATTCACTTCTTCGTCCTCAAGCAGCCGGACATACGCTATGTCGCGCTGATTCCGAAGGGCGAGCATGTGACGATTACGGCCATCGGCGAAGACGTGGACGTCGTGGCGACCGAACGCCTCGTGCGCGATTCCTACATGCGCGATTATTTGCCGCCCGATTGGAAGCTCGACTGTCATTGCCACCCGCGCGTAGCCCTGGGCGCGGCGCGACTGCCTTACAGCGAGCGTTTCGTCATCGTCGGGGACGCGTCGGATTCCAGATATTTGAAGAACGGTGTGGAGTCTGCGCTGGTGACGGCGCGGCTCGCCGTTGATTGCGTCATCAATCACGGCTTGACGGCGAAAGATTTTGAAAAGCATTTTTGGCGACGTTGCAGCCGCGTCTTCGGGCGCGACAATATCTATGGCCGGATGCTGTTTGAGATTTACGACCGCATCTTCCCGCACCCGCTGCTGGCTCCCGTTTACTTCGCCGTGCTGCGCTCCGAAAGAAAGTTAAAACGTCCCGGCGCGCTGTTGACAAACGCGCTGCTCGCGGCCTTCACGGGCGATCAATCTTACAAGCGGATTCTGCTGCGCGCGCTCAACCCGCGTCTCGCCACGCGCATGGCGGGGCGTGCCGTCAGTCTCTCTTACAATCGTGTGAAGTCCACGGTCTCTCGCGCCGAGCCGCAGGCGACGCGGGGCTTGCACCTGCGCGACGGCTCGCGCGTAGCCATCATTGGCGGCGGCCCCGGCGGGGCGAGCGTCGCTATCCGACTCCTTCGCAACGCGCGCGTGCGAGGCATTGATTTGCGCGTCACGATCTACGAGCCGAAGCAGTTTCCGCGCCATCACAACCCTTGCATCGGCGTGCTCGCGCCGCCGACCGCCGCGCTTTTGCGCGACAAGCTGAAGATTGATCTTCCGCCTGAGATGGTCAAGCGCACCATCAAGGGCTATCGCCTGCACAGCGACCGCAGCGAGATAGAACTGCGCGCACCTTCGACAGAAGACCCTGCGCTGATGGTCTCGCGCTCGGACTTCGACCAACTGTTGCTTGACCGCGCCGTCGCCGAAGGCGCAACGCTTCTGAACGACCGCGTGACGGGGCTTGAATTTCACCCGGACAATCTGGAGCATCCGGTGCGCGTCTATTCCGAAGGCGCGTCGCGCTCGGCGGACATGATCGTCGCCGCGTGCGGCCTCGACGACGGTCTGCTCTCCGTGCTTGAGCAAGTCAGCCCGCGCCAGTGGCGTTACCAGCGCCCCAAAGAGTACATGCACTCGATTATCATCAAGCTGCCGTGCGACGAGCGTTACATCGAACAGCGCCTGCACGGCGAGATACACGCTTTCCTGCTTTCAGATTTACCGCGCATAGAGTTTGGCGCGATTACGCCGAAGCTAGACCACGTGCTCGTGAACATCGCGGGCAGCCGCGTGCGCTCGACCGACATGGAAGATTTTTTGTTGCACAAGCAGGTGCGCTCACTGCTTCCGCGCTACAACTTGCAGCAGTTGAATTACTACGAAGGCCGCGCGCCCGTGCGTCATGCGCGCCACGTCTTCTGGGATCGCTTCGTCGCGGTCGGTGATGCGACGGGCTGGCTCAGACCGTTTAAGGGGATGGGCATCACGACGGCGATTGAAACAGGCTCGACCGCGGCGGACGTGATGATGGAGCGTGGGATTGACGGCATTGCGCTGGCGGCCTATGGCCTGCGGCTGCGTCATCTGACCGAAGATCATTATCATGGACGCGCCCTTCGGCGTCTCTGTCGGATGGGAATGAACGCGGGCGCGATGGATAATGTCATCGAACTTGCCAAGACCAATCAGGAGCTTTACACGATTCTCTACGACACTATTTCGGGGCAATATTCCTATCGCCGCATCGCGCGCGACCTCATGCACTCGACGCTCTTCTTCAAGATGGGCGCGTTGACGATCAAGCGCGCGCTGCGCCCGCCGGGATGAAGTGCCGAAGCACCCTCTCTTCTCAAAAGGAAGGGAAGGTGAAGTCAAGCACCTGTCGCGGGAAGGTCATCACGAACCACGCGCATCACACGAAACCACACGAAGCTGCTTGCCTCTTCTTCGTGTCTCTTCGTGTAACGCGCGTGGTTCGTTTCGCCCTCACTTTATGAGGGGCGTCTCCTTATAGCGTTCAATGATCTTTGGTGTTCGATTTTGTGGTGTTGATGATGGATTGCTCGACCGCCGCCAGGATGTCCCCTCCGAACGTGGCCGTATTGATCATCAAGGGAGTGGTTTTATCAATGTCCTTCCTGATGATGATTGGGCGATACTGTCTTCTCCCAGTCGCATTGCCCGACCCAGCAGTCGCTTTGTCCGCACTGCCCGGCTCCACATCGGTCAGCGTGACGGCGTACATCGGTTTGGCCGTTCCCGCGTTGCCAGCTTCTACCTGCTCTGAGAGTTTGACGTAGTAATACCCTGTGGGCAGTTCCTTGTTGCCCGCGCCGACGTAGATCACGCCGATGTCAACGCCGCGCCCTACATCCTCTCTGGTGACTTTCGCAGTCTCTGCAAACAGCAAGATCGCAAATGAAGTCCCGGTGCTGGAGGGGAACACCAGATTTTCCCCCGTGTGCTTTGTCGCCGCCGCTGCCGCTTCCAGACCTTTGACAATCTTCGGGTCAACTTCCGCCTGGGCAGTAGAGCCTTCGGTTCGTTTCACGCCGTTGGACGACGGGTTGATCTTGAGCTTGGACTGGCTTTGCGCCATGACTGTTCCGGCGAGCGAAAGCATCAGCGTCGTGGCGAGAGCTACTAAGAGGAAGTTGAGTTTTCTGGACATGGTGGTGTGCTCCTGTTTGTACGAAGCGACCGGGGTGCGCGGCTTCGGGCGGGACGATTTGAGTGCGGGAAAAGTAACGAAAACCTGCTCGCTACTTTCGTTCTTCCATGAAACGACAGACACTAAACCAGCTTTTGCCGAAAACTTCAATTATTTTTGGTGATGGCTCAACTTCAACTCGAATGTGCGCCGGGATGCGATTCACCACCGCAGACACAGAGAGCACAGAGGGGGCACAGAGAGTTAAGCTATCTCAAATTCTTAATCTGAAATCTCAAATCTGCTATTTGTGATTTCTTATCTCTGCGCCCCCTCTGTGTCCTCTGTGTCTCTGTGGTGAACTGCTATCTACCCTTCACGCAACTTCAAATTGAGCGACTACCGAATTGAGAAATCAGTTGGAGCGGGGCATCGCGTTAAGTTAAGATGCGGCGCGAACACCATGAGAGAACTCCCCATTCATCCCGCTCCCGCTCAAATTCAGTGGGCTAAAGTCATAGACCACACGCGCTGCATCGGCTGCCACGCCTGCACGACCGCCTGCAAATCCGAAAACGAAGTGCCATTGGCGGTGACGCGCACCTACGTCAAGCATGTGGACGTGGGCGAGTTTCCCCAAACGCGTAGAGCGCATCAGGTGACGCGCTGCAACCAGTGCGCTCATGCGCCGTGCGTGACGGCATGCCCGACCTCGGCCATGTTCAAACGCGCGGACGGCATCGTTGATTTCGATAAATCAATCTGCATCGGCTGCAAAGCGTGCATGGCCGCGTGTCCTTACGACGCGATTTTCATCAACCCTGAAGATCATTCGGCAGAAAAATGTAACTTCTGCGCTCATCGTATTGATATGGGCTTAGAGCCAGCCTGCGTGGTGGTTTGTCCGACCGAAGCAATTTTAATCGGCGACATGCACGACCCCACTTCAAAGGTCGCGCAGATTGTGAACCGCGAGCCGGTCACAGTGCGTCGTCCAGAGAAAGAGACACAGCCCAAGCTCTTCTACAAGGGCGCGCATCAGGCCACGCTCGACCCGCTCGCGGCGACGCGCCCCACGGGTGGATTGTTCATGTGGAGCGAGCAGCTTGAGAGCGCAGATCGGGTTGTTTCAGGTTCGCCTCATCACAACAACTCATCTGCCGCCGCGCTGCTCTCGTATGATGTGCCGCACTCGATTCC
Source organism: uncultured Acidobacteriota bacterium (assembly GCA_963791265.1). GTDB lineage: Bacteria > Acidobacteriota > Blastocatellia > Pyrinomonadales > Pyrinomonadaceae > QHXM01. Next base: position 1,262,824 of record CAWBSB010000013.1, on the reverse strand, counting down.
CTGGGACTGGCGCGTCAGCCTCTACACCTGGACGAAGGGGGTGGCCGCCGGAGCTTATCTGATTCCGCTGCTGCTGGTCGTCTTCGGTTTGATGGAGACGAGCAATCCACTCTGGCTCTGGGTCGCGCCCGTCGTCTCAGGCGCGTTTCTCGCCATCACGGGCGCATTACTCATCTGGGATTTAGAACACCCGGAACGCTTCCTGCTGATTTTCACCAGACCTCAGTGGCGTAGCTGGCTGGTCAAGGGCGCTTTCATCATCGCCGCGTACTCAATCGTGCTGGCGATTCATTTTCTGGCGAGCGTTTTTGGTAGTAGCTCGATTCAACGCTGGCTGATGCTGGCTGGCTTACCGCTCGCTGCGTTGACAGCCATCTACACGGCCTATCTTTTCGCGCAGGCGAAGGCGCGCGATATGTGGCAGAACCCTTTGCTCCCGCCGCATCTGCTCGTTCAGGCTCTGCTCGTCGGGGCTGCTGCGCTGCTACCGTTCGCCGCATGGCTCGCGCCACAGGTTTTCTTCGCGCTGCTCTGGGCGCTCTCGTTGACGAGCCTCCTGCACCTGCTGATGGTCTGGGGCGAAGTCACGCTCACGCATCCGACCGCTCACGCGCGCCTCGCCGTTTGGGAGATGACGAAGGGAAGATACCGCGCCTTCTTCTGGATAGGCATTGCGCTCTCCTTTATCGGCGGCGGCGCTCCCTGGCTCAGTCTGATGGGAGACTACGACGTTCTCATCGGCCTTGTGGCCACACCTCTCGCGCTCGTCGGCCTTCTACTTTACGAACACGCTTACGTTCAAGCAGGCCAATCCGTGCCTTTAGCATAGAAAGGGAAAAGAACATGTCACCGGCAAACGAGCGCATCCTCGGAATAATCTTCATGGTGAGCGCCGCCATTCTGATGGTTCTCAATCTCAAGAGAGTCGCCAATCTGGGGTCATACTGGGTGGCTCTGCCGCTCTTCATCATCGGAGTCGTTTTAGTCGCCCGCTCGAGAAAGCCCAGATGAGTGCAGTCAAACTTGTCAGGAGAGGATTAATCTCATGGTCGAGCGTCTCCTTTGGTTCGAGCGCAAGTTCGCTTTCGACTTTCTTCCCGTCTGGATGTACCCGAACGTCGTGGAGCGCGTGCGCGGCACACCCGCGCGGCTCGAAGATTTGATACGCTCGTTGCCACAGGAAATCCTGACGCGGCGTGACGCTGATAAATGGTCTATGCAGGAACACGCCGGGCATCTCTTAGACCTTGAGCCTCTGGGGATGAATCGCCTTGACGATTACGAGGCGGGGCGCGAGACGCTGCATGCCGCCGACATGGGGAATCGCAGGACGCACGAGGCGAATCATAATGCGGATACTATCGAACACATCCTCGCCGCCTTCCGCGCCGAAAGGTTTGCATTTGTCTCCCGGCTGGACGCCTACGACGAAGCGTTCGTCCAGAGAGTCGCGCTGCATCCGCGTTTGAAACAGGAGATACGTGTGCTTGACCTCGTTTACTTCATCGCCGAGCACGACGATCATCATCTGTCGCGGATTTCGGAATTGATTCGGCGGTTTTCAAAGAAAGAGGGTTTGGAAGTAGCCACGCAGATTCGTCAAGGATTAGAAGGGCGAAAGCATAGTGACAGCGCAGAGGCAGTGGCTGAGGATCGCAAGCGATGAATCTGGATAAACTTAATCAACGAGTCAGCGCAGCCCGCAAGGAAACTGAAGCGCGGGGGGAGACCTTTTATCCCGGCCCAAGCCGCATTCATCTGGCGGCGTTTCCGCCGAAGGAGCGCTGGGATGATTGGGTAGAGTTGGACTCAAAGGCGTGGCCTGAGCGTAAAGAGCGGCGCTACATGCTCGTGCCGACGACGTGTTTTAACTGCGAGTCGGCCTGTGGCCTTTTGGCTTACGTTGACCGAGAGAGCTTGCAGGTGCAGAAATTCGAGGGCAACCCTGAGCATCCGGGTTCGCGCGGGCGTAATTGCGCCAAAGGCCCAGCGACGCTCAATCAGGTGACAGACCCCGACCGCATTCTTTATCCGTTGAAGCGTGCGGGCAAGCGCGGCGAAGGTAAGTGGACGCGCGTCAGTTGGGATGAAGCCTTGAATGACATCAGTGGACGCATCCGCAAGGCCATCGTCGAAAAGCGGCACAACGAAATTATGTATCACGTGGGACGCCCCGGCGAGGATGGGTTCACGGAGAGAATCCTTGCGGCGTGGGGTGTTGACGGGCATAACTCGCACACGAATGTCTGCTCCTCTTCAGCACGGGCGGGCTATCAATACTGGATGGGGCTTGACCGTCCGAGTCCGGATCATGCGAACGCGAAAGTGATCCTGCTCATCAGCTCGCATCTGGAAACAGGCCATTACTTCAATCCGCACGCGCAGCGTGTGATTGAAGCCAAAGCGCAGGGCGCTAAACTAATCGTCTTCGACACGCGGCTCTCGAACACGGCGACGCACGCAGACCTTTTCATCTCGCCTTATCCAGGCTCTGAAGCGGCCATCCTGCTCGCGATTGCAAACTATCTTATTCAGCGCAATCTCTACAACCGCGAGTTCGTGCGTCGCTGGTGGAACTGGGAAGAGTACTTGAGTGTAGAGCATCCTGAGCTTGAGACCAACTTCGAGAACTTCGAGAGCGTGTTGAAGACGCTCTACGAAAGTTACACGTTTGAATTTGCTGCGGCAGAATCGGGTGTTGACGCGAGTGTGATTGAAGAGATTGCGCGAATCGTCTCGACGGCAGGCACGCGGTTTTCGAGTCATAACTGGCGCTCGGCGGCTGCGGGCAATAGCGGCGGCTGGATGGTCGCGCGCACGCTCTTCATGTTGAATGCGCTGCTGGGCGCGGTGGCTACGGAAGGCGGAGTTTTCCCGAACGCGTGGAACAAGTTTGTGCCGAAGCCGATTTACACGCCGCCGCACCCGCCACGCTGGAACGAACTGACGTGGCCGCGCGAGTATCCGCTCGCCATGAACGAGCTATCTTTTCTGCTGCCGCATTTCTTGAAAGACGGGCGCGGCAAGCTGGATATTTACTTCACGCGCGTCTACAACCCCGTCTGGACGAACCCCGACGGCTTCTCTTGGGTTGAGGCTCTCGCGGATGAAAGTCTGGTTGGCTGCTATGTCGCCTTGACGCCGACGTGGAACGAGACCGCCTACTTCTCCGATTACATTCTGCCGATGGGGCATGGCTCTGAGCGACACGATGTTCATTCCTACGAGACGCACGACGCGCAGTGGATAGGTTTTCGCCAGCCTGTCCTGCGCGCCGCGCGCGAGCGCATGGGCGTGAAGGTCAGCGACACGCGCCTCGTCAATCCCGGCGAGGTCTGGGAAGAGAACGAGTTCTGGATGGAGTTGACATGGCGCATTGACCCGATGGGAGACCTGGGCATCCGGCAGTATGTCGAATCGAAAAAGCACGCGGGCGAGCGCCTCGGGGTAGATGAATACTACGAATATATGTTCGAGAATTCCGTGCCGGGATTGAAAGAGCGTGCCGCGCAGGAAGGCTTGACGCCGCTTGAGTTCATGCGGCGCTACGGCGCGTTCGAGATCAGCAAGAAGGTCGGGGCGATTTACGAAGAGACCGTCCCGGCGGACGAGCTTGAAGACATTCGCGTAGACAGTATGGGCCGTGTCTATACGAAAGCGCCGAAGCCTCCTTCACCAAACATCGTCCCACTCCCAGCCCCTGACCCTGATGGGGAAGGGCGACGCCTTGTCGGCATTAAACTTGAAGACAAAATCCTGCGCGGCTTTCCCACACCAAGCGGGCGGCTTGAGTTCTACTCGCGCACGCTCGCTGACTGGGGATGGCATGCGGAGAGCATCCCCGTTTACCTCAAGAGCCACGTTCATCCCGAAAACCTGGCGGAAGATCAGACCGTGCTCATCTCCACCTTCCGCCTGCCTGTGCAGATTCACACACGCTCGGCCAACGCCAAGTGGCTCGACGAAATCGCTCACACGAATCCTTTGTGGATTCATCCCAGCCATGCCGCGCGTTTGGACTTGAAGACAGGCGACATAGTCCGCGTCGAAACCGAGATCGGCTACTTCGTCGTCCGCGCATGGGTAACGGAAGGCATTCGTCCCGGCATCGTGGCGTGCAGCCATCACATGGGACGCTGGAAGCTGACCGACGAGGGGCAGCGGCAACTGATGGCGACCGTCTCGCTCGATCATCAGGGAACTCGCTGGGGCTTGAAACGCGAAAAAGGCGTTGCGCCTTACGAGTCTTCAGACCCGGACACGCTGCGTATCTGGTGGACGGACGTGGGCGTGCATCAGAACTTAACTTTCCCAGTGCATCCAGACCCGGTGTCGGGACAACACTGCTGGCATCAGGCCGTGCGTGTCAGACGAGCCGAAGCCGGAGACCGCTACGGAGATATTTCGGTTGACGCCAAGCTCGCGCGCGAGGTCTACCGCAAGTGGCTCTCAATGACTCGCCCCGCAGACACGCATTCGCCCGACAACACGCGCCGCCCCTACTGGCTGCTGCGACCCCTCAAACCCGCCAGAGAGTTTTTCCGTTTACCGGAGCAAGAGGAATTGGTGGAGGTGGAATAATGAGACTTGGAAAATACATTAAAGATAATCCTGGATGAGAAAGCCTCCTTCACCTTCTTCACATCCTCAGAGCCTAGGCCAGTTTGAATATGTCTGTGGGATGTCCCCGCTCGTGATTGCTTTGTTGGCTCTCAGCTTTCTCCTGGTGTTGATTGCCCTGCTTCTGGTTTGGGTCAATCGAGAATTAATCAAAGACGATGAAATGAAATTGGTAGCTGTGTTGTTCGGGGGCATCCCGCTGCTTTGCGGCGTTTACGGTCTGAAGTACATCCTGAATAAGCAGAGCGTCAAAGTTTATAAAAATGGGTTCATCTATAAATCAGGCCGGGAAACAGAGACCGTTTTCTGGAAAGATATTAAAGAATTCTATGAAGCCCTCGTCCTGATAATAATTAAAGGTGTGCCGGTTAAAAAACGAGAATACACCGTCACAGTTAATGGTGGTCGTAAAATCGTCCTGGAACAAAATATCCGGCAGGTTTCCAAAATCGGTGAAAGAATTAAAGAAGAAACATTCAAGCGTGGATTCCCCGATGCTTACCAGAGGATTCTCAATAGACAAGCTGTTGGATTCGGAAGCGTAACGCTAACGAAGAACATTATTAAAATTAAGGGCAGCGAGATTTATCTGGATAATATCAAGAAGATTAAAGTGTTCGACGGGAGAATAACTCTCAAAGGCAGCTCTTTCTTTGGAGGCAACGACATCGATTACGCTAAAACGCCCAACGCTCACATCCTTTTCTCTCTCTTAACAAAACTGATTGAAAAAAGATAGTAACAAGCGTTGAGCTGTGCTGGTGATAGTTGATGTCAGAGGAGTACATGAGACTCTTCAAATAAAGAGTGTAACCTTTCGGCGGTAGTCTTCTTTCAGAACTTAAAGAAGGGTCTTTTGGGCTTCTTCTTCAGTTGTTGCCACTTCTTTCTAAGCTCTCTCGTCAGGCTGCTGGGCAGGGTTTCAAGGGGCACGTTGTTCTCGGTGCAGAACATGCGCCAGAGCATGAAGCGTGGGTCTAGATTTCCCGTTTCATCCGTGATGCCGCCTTTTGAACTCTCTGCTTCCGGGTTTATCTGCGGCGTTTCTTTGGGCAGGAGATTGAGTATCAGCTTGCTGAGGCGATCAAAGTCGAAGGGTTTGGTCAGGTAGCCGTCGCCGCCTGCGTCGCCCGCACGCTGGCGAAATTCTTTGGTGTCGAAAGCTGTCAGAAAGATGATTGGCAGATCGCGTATCTCCGGGGTCTGGCGGATAGCGCGAGTCGCTTCGAGGCCGTCCATTAAAGGCATGCCTATATCCATCAGGATTAGGTCCGGTTTGGCCAGTTTGGCAATCTCCACTGCCGCCTCACCGTTGACGGCGGTTAAGACGCGATAGCCCAGATTCTGCAACCAGAGACTGACGAGCACCAGATTGTCGTTCTGATCCTCTGCGACAAGGATGGTTTGATGATTGTCGGGCGACATAAAAGCAGGAGTCAGTAGAAAGCAGGAAACTTAAGCCATAACTGTAGGGGCAGGGCTTGTCCCTGCCCGTGTTTTATCGAAAGAAAGAAGACGGGCAGGGACAAGCCCCGCCCCTACAATTTTACTTGTCAGTGAAAGACGCGCGTGCCCATTCATCTCTTCACAATCGGGAGCATGATGCGCGAGTTGTTTGCGCCGCCGCGATAGACGCGCTGGGTCGCTTTTTGAAAGTCCGCGTTTCCTGCCTGTTTATAGTTCGGCATAAACTTTTGCGGGTTGCGCGCGACGAGCGGAAACCAGGTGCTCTGGATTTGCACCATGATGCGGTGTCCCTTCTTGAACGTGTGCACCACCCCCGGCATCACGAAAGAGATTTTCGCCGGTCTGTTCGGCTCTAAGGCTTCGGGCTTCTCAAAGCTGTTGCGGAAGCGCGCCGGAAACGGCTCGCCGCGCAGGAGCATTTGATAGCCGCCGGGCACAAACGGGTAGCCTCCCGAAGCCTCAGGCGGTTTGACGCCTTCGGGGTATTTGAAATCGTCAGGGAAAACGTCAATCAACTTGACGACGAAATCCGAATCCGTCCCGCTCGACGCGACGATCAACTGCGGCTTGATGTCACCCGCGACCGTGATCTCTTCGGTTAAGGGTTCGGTCTGATAAACGAGTACGTCGGGTCGTCCAGCCACAAAACGCTGGTCTTCCGTCATAAACTCGCGCGGGTAATTGAGCGTGATCTTTTGCGTGTAAGGAACGGGCTTCATCGGGTCGCTGACGTACTCGTCATAGTCCGCGCGCCCTCCGCTGCCGACAGCATCAGTGAACGAGAGTTTGCCATTAGCGCCCAGATAGAGAGGCGTCCCGGTTGCGCCCTGCGGCTCCCATGCTGTGAAGTCTCGCCACTGGTTTGAGCCTGTGTCGAAGGTGTTGACCTCTTTGATTTGTGAGATGTCGCCTTTGTCTTTCAGGAAGTGATTGAAGAAGGGCAGCTCAAAAGTGTTCTGATAATAGGCTCCGGTCTTCTGCCCGAAGTAGGCCGTGCCGAGCCAGTCGCCTTCAGCGCGCACCCAGCCGCCGTGAAACCACGGCCCCATCACGAGGACGTTGAAGATGCCCGGATTCTGGCGCTCTATGTATTGATAGGTCTTGAGCGCGCCGTACAAATCTTCATCGTCGTACCAGCCGCCGACGGTCATCACGGCTGTCTTGATGTTCTTCAGGTGCGGCAGAATGTTGCGCGCCTTCCAGTAGTCGTCGTAATTCGGATGCGCCATCATGTCGTCCCAGAACTTGATGCGCGTCCCGTAGTTTTTCTGGTAAAGATCGCCGGAATTAGCCAGCCCGCCCATCTCCAGATAAAACTTGTAGCCGTCTTCCGTTCCCCATTTGAACGGTTTGAGATACTCGAAACTTGAAACCGGGACGGGACGCGGCTGATCCAGAAAGCCAAAGAAACCGTAGTTCTGTGCGAGGAACAAAGCGCCGTTGTGGTGCGCGTCGTCACCTAGAAACCAATCTGAGACGGGAGCCTGCGGGCTGATGGCTTTAATCGCCGGATGGCTATCAATCCCGGCGGTCGAAGTGTAAAAGCCCGGATACGAGATGCCGTAGACGCCGACGCGCCCGTTATGGTTCGAGACGTTTTTGACGAGCCAGTCAACCGTGTCGTAAGCGTCTGAAGCTTCGTCAAACTGCTTTCCCGTTTTGTTCGGAATGTGTGGGCGCACATCCTCAAACTCGCCTTCGCTCATCAGTCGCCCACGCACGTCCTGATAGACAAAGATGTAGCCTTCGCGCGCGAACAGATCGTCGGGGCCGAGAGAAAATTTGTATTTGTCCGCGCCGTAAGGGAAGACGCTGTACGGCGTCCGGTTGAGCAGGATCGGATACTTCTGCGAAGCATCCTTCGGCTCGTAAATCGAGGTGAAGAGTTTCACCCCGTCGCGCATCGGAATCATCACCTCGCGCTTCGTGTAATTATTCTTGATGTAATCGGCCAGTTCCTGTTGCTGCGGACTCAACTGCGCCTGCGCGCGCGGGACAATCGAGCACGAGATTGACAACAAGACGACAACCGTGAGACAGAAGAAGCGAGACGGTTTCATAAATCCCCCCGAAAGAATTGCGAGTGCTGAAACTTTAAACGCATTCTCTCTTAAGAGCGACGCATAGGCAAGATGCACTCAGCGCTGCACTATCACCAATTCGACGCTGAGCAAACTCGTCGGACATAAATTCGTAAAACACAGAGTCGTGATGTCCGCTCGGCTTATTCGGCTTAGATGTGCACGACCTCGCCGATGCGAATGCCTTGCAACGCCGTGAGAGCTTGCGGTACAAGCGGCGCCAGCAATTCGTACTTGTTACGCGGCGCAATTAATATCAGTACGGCTATGGGCAGCGTTTTCAAGTTCTGCTGGTAAATTATATTTTGGTCAACGGTGATGAGGACTTCAAAACCGATATTGGCAGCGGATCGCAATAAGCGTCCGTTCTTTAATCCTTGAAAGCCTGCTTCAAGTACAGTACTAACTTCGTGCAGAGTGAAATCGCGCTTCAAGCGGCGCGGCACACACTCGTCAAGCAGCAGTTTCATGAGAGGTGATGAGATATTGTTGCGAGACTTCCAGCACGCCGACGGCTTGTTCACGAGTTACCGACGGGAAATCATCAAGAAACGTTTCAAGCGTCTCGCCCGTCTCCAGATAATCAAATAAATTTTTGATGGGCACGCGCGTCCCCATGAAAACCGGCGTGCCGCCGAGCTTTTCGGGGTCGCGTTCAATCAGATTTCGTATCAGCATTACATCACCTCGCTTTAGGATTATAGCGTATTGTGCGCTTGCTTCGACAATCGCAAACCTCTTCTGGTCTTAATTCGTGCTCTGTCAGGCGTCAATCTTAGAGTTGCATTATACTTAACTTCTCTTGACCTGTGTTGACGAGAAATAAAGAATAGAGTCGAAGCAGTTTATTCAAATATGGAACTCTTTCGTGCGCTCGCCGTGCTGGCAGAGCCTCCGACAGAAGAAACCGCGCGCGTATCGGAAGCACTTCGGCTTGGGGCGTTGCCGACGGCTGATGAGTACACGGAGCTTTTCATCTTCCAGCTTTATCCTTACGCCTCTGTTTATCTCGGCGCGGAAGGGATGATGGGCGGTGAGGCGCGGGATGCAATCAGTGGATTCTGGCGCGCGCTGGGAGAGATGCCTCCGGCTGAAAGCGATCATCTGGCCGTCATGTTGGCGCTCTATGCGCGACTGGTCGAGCTTGAAGATGGTGAGAGCGAGGCGAAGCATCGCGCGGGCTGGCGTCGCGCGCGGAAGGCATATCTCTGGGAGCATCTTTTAAGCTGGCTGCCGGTTTATTTAAGCAAGCTCGCAGACCTTGCGCCGCCTTTTTACAGGAAGTGGGGCGAGATTTTGCTGGAGTCATTGCTGGCGGAGGCGACTGTTCTGGGCGAGCAGGAAGCGGTATCGCTTCACCTGCGCGAGGCTTCCGGCCTTGTTGATCCGCGAAGGAGCGAGGATGCCGGAGAGTTTTGCCAGTCCGTCCTGACACCTGCGCGCAGTGGCATGATTCTAACTCGCGCGGATTTGACGATAGCCGCGCGCAAGCTGGGAATGGGATTGAGAATGGGCGAGCGCAAGTTTATTCTCAAGGCGCTGCTCGCTCAGGATGCTTCGGCAATCTTCGACTGGTTGATTGAAGAGGCTACCGTTTGGACGAAGCGTCATCAGGAACACCGGGCAGCGCTCGGTGGAATCGGTGGAGCATGGGAAGAGAAGTCGAAAGCCGCTGCCTCGCTCCTGACAGAGCTTAAAGCGGAGGCGCAGGAAGTAGCGTAAGAAGCGCGAAAAGAAATTTAGACAGGATTAACAGGATTATCAAGATTAAGAAAAGAAGGCAGGATAGGAAGCTTGACTCTCTTTCTCTAAGCCGGTCCATCTTGTTAATCCTGTCTATTCCTTCTTCGATTTAGAATGCCGCCTGCAAGGAGACAAAAATTGAAACGCCGCAACTTTCTTTCATCAATCGCCGCCGCCGGGTGCGCCCTGCCCTTGATTGGAAACGCAGCCCTCAGTAATGAAAGCCAATCAAGACAGAGCGCCTCTGACCTGATTCACCCGAAAGTCCTGCGGCGCGGTGATACCGTCGGGCTGATTACGCCCGGAACCTACGTCTCCGACCCCGAACGGCTCTCGCTCATCGAGCCGACCATGAAGTTCTTCGGCCTGCGCGCGAAGATGGGCAAGAACGCGGGCAAGCGAATGGGCACTTACCGCAGCTCGATTGACGAGCGGGTGGACGATCTTCACGCCATGTTTCGTGACAAAGAAGTTCAGGCAGTCGTCTGCATACGCGGCGGCTACGGCGCGTCTCAGCTTCTGGATCGCATTGACTATGATCTCATTCGCCGCAACCCGAAAATCTTTCTCGGCTACAGCGACATCACCGCCTTGCACCTGGCGATTCATAAACACTCAAAGCTGGTGACTTTTCATGGGCCTATGATCGTCTCGGATTTTACGGACTACACGCAGAAGTATTTCACCAAGGCTCTCTTCGAGACCGCGCCCATCGGCAAAGTGACCAATCCCGGAGATCAAACCAGTTTGCGTCCCTCACACCCCTTGCGCACGATTCGACCCGGCACGGCCAGCGGTCAACTCGTAGGCGGCAATCTGACGCTCATCGCCACCACGCTCGGCACGCCTTACGAGATTGAGACGCGCGGGCGAATTCTCTTTCTCGAAGATGTTGACGAGCAGCCTTACAGCCTTGACCGGATGCTGACGCAACTGCGTCTCGCCGGAAAGTTTGACCACGCGGCGGGCGTCATCTTCGGCGAGTGCGCCGATTGCAAGCCGCGCGACTATAAGCCTTCTTTCGTCTCGCCGTTCTCGGTCGGTGAAGTGATTGACAATATTCTCGGCGGATTGAAAGTCCCGGTGCTCTCCGGCCTCGCCATCGGCCACACGGAAGACCAACTGACTTTGCCGCTCGGCGTGATGGCCACACTCGATGCCACCAACGGCACGCTGGACATCACAGAGGCTGGCGTGAGTTGATGGGTCGGTTGGAAAAGAATTAGACAGGATTTACAGGATTTACAGGATTAACATGAGGAAGAGAAGAAGCATCAAGCTTCACTGCCTGATCTGCTTTTCTTAATCTTGATAATCCTGTTAATCTCGGTCTATCTGATAAAACCTTCCTCAAAATGCGGAATCTGTGCTATAGATTCGCCTTACCTTAGCAACTGAATACGATTTAGCGGTCAAAGCCTATTAGCAATGAGGGAGGTTATCAAATCCTTTATGCGGATAACTATATCCAAAAATAGAGCGCCCCTTATTTTACGAGCGGGCTTCGCTTTCGCGCTCTCCATGCTGCTCCTGACAAGCAGTTGCCTGCCGCAGTCTCAACAGACCGGCAGCGGGGCACAGAATATAACGCTCTACGGGTTCTCAATCCTGAAAGAGGTGTTGGAGAAAGCCGTCTTTCCGGCCTTCGCCGCCAAGTGGAAGAAGGAGCATGGGCAGGACGTGGTCTTTACTTCGTCGTTCGCCGGGTCGGAAACCGTGACGAATCAAATTTTGCAGGGCGTCAAAGCAGACATCGCCATTCTCTCCATCGAGCGCGATGCGGATCGTTTGAAACAGGCAGGCTTCGTCACCTCCGACTGGCATCAGTTGCCGAACAGCGGCATCGTCAACAAAACGCCTTTCATCATTCTCGTTCGCCAGGGAAATCCGAAAGGGATACGCGACTTTGCCGACCTGGGAAAACCCGGCGTGCAATTGATTCACCCTGAGCCTGTCTCGTCGGGCGGCGCGCAGTGGTCTCTGCTCGCTATCTACGGTTCTGAATTGAAGAAGTCCGAGGCTGAGGGCGCGCGCGACGAAGGGCGAGCCTTAAAGACGCTGCAAGCCATCTGGAAGAACGTCATCGCTTCGCCGGATTCGGCGCGAGCGGCGCGCACACAGTTCGAGACGGGGCACGGCGACGCGCTCATCACTTACGAGCTTGAAGGTTTGTTGATGAGGCAGGCGAACGCACCCATCGAAGTTATCATCCCGGAATCCACCATCTTCAGCGAGCACCCGGCGGTCGTCATTGATCGCAACGTGACGCCGGAAAAGCGCCCGGTGGTTGACGCCTTCATGCAGTTTCTCTGGAGCGAAGAGGCGCAGCGCGCCTTCGTTCAATATTACTTTCGCTCCATCAACAACGAGGCGCTGAACGAAGCCAACACAAAGTTCGGCAAGATCAAGCTGCCCTTCACCATCGAATACTTCGGCGGCTGGAGCAAGGCTTACCCCGACATCATCGAGCACGTCTGGCGAGATCAAGTACAGAAAAAGCAGTGATAGGTGATGGGTGATAGGTGATAAGAGAAAACAACTGCTCTTTCTTATCACCTATCACCCATCACCTATCACTTTTTTGACCTATGAGTTCGACTCTCTCCAAAATGAGGCATGTGCGCGGCTTTGATGTGGTGCGCCCCTTTAGTATTGGGACGATTATCGCCATCATGCTGCCGCTCGTGCTGCTGCCGCTGGCTTCGATCTTCTACTTCGGGATGAAGAGCGGGCTGGATAACTTCTGGGCTGCGCTGACCGCACCCGAAGCTATCTTTGCGCTCAAGCTCTCGATGGTGACGAGCTTCTGGGCGACCGTCTTCAACGTCGTCTTCGGACTGTTTGCCGCCTACGTGCTCTCGCGCTACGACTTTCGCGGGCGCAACGTCCTGATTGTCATTATCTCTTTACCGACTGCTATCCCGACGGCTGTGGCGGGCTTCGCTCTGCTTTTGTTGTGGGGGCCATACGGCACACTGGGTCGCCTGATCTCTCCTTACGGCGTGGATATTATGTTCACGGCGTGGGCTGTCATCCTCGCTAATATCTTCGTCACGTTTCCGCTGGCCTTCGGCGTCATCAAGCCCGTCTTCGACACGATGAGCCGCTCACTCGAAGAAGCATCGGCGACCATCGGCGCAACCCGTTGGCAGACTTTCTGGCACGTCACGCTGCCCTCTCTTCGCGGCGCAATCGTCACGGGCGCGCTCTTGACGTTTGCCCGCGCCGTCGGCGAATTCGGCTCAACCATTCTCGTCTCCGGCAATCTGGCGATGAACACGCAGACCGCGCCGCTCTACATCTTCGCCAAGTTCAACGAAGGTCAGGTTGAAGCCGCCAACGCCATCGCCATCGTCCTCGCACTCTTCTCCTTTGGAATTTTCAGCATCCTTTTCCTCGCGCGCGATTGGCTGGACACGGAGTGAAACAATGAAAGGCAGAATACAGAATTCAGGAGTCAGAAGTCAGAATGATAAGGCGGAGAGCCGCATTAACAGATTTTCTTTCTTCTGTCTCCTGACTCCTGACTCCTGACTCCTGTTATGCAATCCGGCGAGTTCAAAAATATCTTCGGTGATGAAACGCATGTAACGGACGCCCCGGCGTCGCAGGGAGAGCATGGCGTGGCGGCCAGCGTGCGTTCGGTGAGCAAGAGTTTCAAGAAGACGACGGTGCTGGAAGATATAGATTTCGATGTTGCCGATGGCGAATCCCTGGTTCTGCTCGGAGCCTCCGGGAGCGGGAAGACGACTATCTTGAGAATCATCGCCGGACTGGAAGAGCCGGACACGGGGCGCATCATTCTTCACGGCAAGGATGTGACGGAGCTTCCGGCGCGCGAGCGCGGCGTCGGCGTCATCTTTCAGGCTTACGCGCTTTTCCCGCGCATGACCATCGAGCAGAACATAGGCTACGGCCTGCGTATACGCAAACGCGCGCGGCAGGAGATTAAGGAGACGGTTGATCGTTTGATTGAGCTGGTCGGGCTTGAGCAGCATCGCGGGAAATATCCTTCACAACTTTCCGGCGGGCAGCAGCAGCGCGTGGCGATTGCGCGCACGCTCGCCTATAAACCGCAGGTGCTGCTTTTCGACGAGCCGTTCGGCGCACTCGACGCGCAGATGCGCGTTCGTCTTCGACGCGAAATCCATCAGCTTCTCAAGCAGGTTAATCTGCCCGCCATCTTTATCACGCACGATCAGGAAGAAGCCCTGGAACTTGGCGACCGCATCGCCGTGCTCAACGCCGGACGCCTCGAACAGATCGGCACACCCGACGACGTTTACAACCGGCCTGAGACCGAATACGTCGCAACATTCTTGGGCGCGGCGAATCTGTTGCTCGGCGTCGTCAACAATGGTGCGGTCGAAATCGGCACAGCCGGGATTCCGGCTGTGGAAGAGACCGCGCGCTTTCGTGAGGGACAGGCCGTCAAGCTGGTCTTTCGTCCCGAAGATGCTTGCCTGAGCAAGACAGGCCAGCTTCCCGACGGTTGTCGCCGCTTAAGCAATGGCGTCATCGAAGAGATTAATTTCGTCGGCGCTTACGAGCGCCTCACACTCCGGCTCGATCTGGTCGCACGCCAGTCAGTGGAGGGCGAGCCTCTGCTCTACAACGTGACCATCAACACGCCCGAACAGCGATTGGGCATCCCCATCATCGTCACACGCACCAAGCCCGAAGCCGCCGCCACGCGCCTCAGCCTCAATGATCGCGTCGCCGTCGGCCTGACATCTTTCCGCGTTCTCCCAAACTTCACCCTCGCGTCAGAACGTGCGGGGCGAATCGTAGATACGAAAAAACAGTGATAGGTGATAAGTGATGGGTGATAGGAAAGAACTGTTGTTTTCTCTTATCACCTATCACCCATCACCTATCACTTGTCCTTCACTTGTCCTTTCCCCCGTCTTTTATTACATTCAGTCAGACCCGATAAATTTTCGCATCGTGCTTTCGAGAGGGACTTCTCGCCATAGACCCGCAAACGCATAAGCTGCTGGTTGCCATCGCATGGCTCGTCATCGCCACCGTGCATGGCTACGGGGCGGCGTGGCTGGCGATTCGGATGCTGTTTCGCCCGCGCAAGCCCGTCAAGCTCTGGGGCAAAACTATCTGGCCGCAGGGCATGATTCCGCGTCACCGCGAGCGGCTGGCTGAGACTATCGGCAACGCCGTCGGCAACGAGCTTGTCTCGCAGGACACCATCGTCAACGCGCTCTTCGAGACAGATTTTTTTCGCCGCAAGGTCGAAGGCTTCGTTGATTCTTACACGCGAGAGCTGCTCTCGACTTCCTATCCTTCCTTCATCGAAGCGCTGCCCACAGCCGCCCGCGCGCCCGTGCTCGACGCCATCTCCGCGCTGCAATATCGCATCTCGGATTACATCAGCAACATTCTCAAGAGTGAAGAGACCGCCCAGAAACTCAACGCTTTCATAGACGCCCGCGTCAACGAACTGCTCGCGCGGCGACTGACCGATACGGTGGGCGATGAGACGTTTGAAAAAATCCTGGGCTTCATCGAAGACCGCTTTCGCGGCCTCGTCAACGAACCCACACTTGAAGCGAAGGTGCGCGATTTCATCAGCGCCCGCCTGGACGATCTGGCCAACAGCCGCGCCACGCTCGCGGAAGTGTTCACGCCCGCGACCGTCTCCATCATCAAGGAGCGGATAGACGAGCAAGTGCCGCCCGTCGCTCATCATCTGGCGGATCTGGTGACGAGCCAGAACACGCGCGCACGCATCGGCGCTTTGATTAAGCGCGAGGTTGACGAGTATTACGGGCAGCTTTCCTTCTTCAAAAAAATATTCGTCTCGCGCGGCAAGATTCACAGCGAAGTTGATGAGATGGTCAACAACACCCTGCCGCGCCGCGTTGAAGAATTTCTGCTTGGCGAGGCGTTCGAGCAGGAGGCTGAAAAGTTTCTGGATGCGACGATTGACGACCTGCTGGCACGCCCGATTAACGACATTCTCGGCCAGATTGCGCCCGACAAATTAGAGACGATTAAAGATCAGATAACAGAGCGAGTATTAGCCCTTGCGCGCAGCCCGGAACTGGCGACAACCGTCTCGGCTTATTTAACGGACGCGCTCGAACGCTTGCGGCCTCACACTTTGCGCGCGCTGTTGCAGCATCTCAACCCGGAGTCGGCGCAGCGTCTCAAAAGTTTTCTCTCAAAGGGGTTGCTTCAAGTGCTCTCGCGCGAAGAAACGGCGCGCACCATCAACCACATTCTGACCGCGCAGGTCGAGCGTTTACTGATTACGCCCATCGGACGCCTCTCCGAGCAAGTGCCGGAGGCATCAATCCGCAAGGCTTCGTCTGCGCTCACGGAACGCATCACTCAGGCGGCGCGCGAGCGCCTGCCCGCCGCCATCGCCGAGTTTGACATCGGCCAGATAGTTCGCCAGAAGGTCGCGGGCTATCCCGTCGAGAAACTCGAATCACTCGTCCTCTCGGTCGCGCAGCAGCACTTGAAGACGATAGAACTCTTCGGCGCGGTCATCGGCTTTATGATCGGCATCGCACAGGCTCTCTATTTCTGGTATTTTTCAGGCAGTTAATGTTCGTAGCCCCGCTGGGGCGGAATAACAGTAGCCCAGGGCGTTAGCCCTGGGTGAAAGCGAGAAAATGATATTGAGCCCCGGAGGGGCGACATATTATGCCGCCCTTACAGGGCTTAAAATCAAATTTGTGTCCTCTCCCATGACTTACGTCATGGGCTACTGATATATCGCCCCACCGGGGCTGATTTGAGATTCCAGCGCACGCCACTAATCCTATATGCCAACTTTTTTTCAAGCTCTTACTGTTAGACCGCGCGCCGCCATCACGCTCGCGCTTTGCTTCATCGTAACGGGCTGCGCCGGTAACACGTCGTCGCAGGCAAACGCGAACGCAACAACGCTTCCTCCAATCGTCGCCACCGTTAATGATCGTCCCATCCCGACCAGGCTTTACGAAATGTACTTGAAGAACGGGCGTGAGGAATTGGGACTCGATCCCAGGACCGAAGAGGGGCGCAGGAAGATTGAGCAGCTACGCGAAGGTATCGTCGCCGAGTTGATTGATCGCACGCTGATCGCGCAGGAGGCGGAGCGCCGCGGACTGCTTATCTCTCCTGAGAAGATGAAGGAAGCCGAGGAGCGCACCGTCAAACAGTTTGGCGGCGACGAGAAGTACGACGCTTATCTGAATGAACATCATTTGACGCGCGACGAATACCGCGAAACCATCAAGAGCGAAATCTATGGCGAGTTGATGCGCGCAGAGTTGAGCAAAGGTCTCACGTTCACGGACGAAGAGATTCAGAAATATTACGAAGCGCACAAGAGCGAGCCGCAGTTTCAACAGCCTGAGCTTGTGACGGCTTCACACATTCTCATCAATGCGCGCCCCAACTTGATTTCACAGCAACTGCAAAGCGAAAAAAAGCTGTCGGGCGAAGCGTTAGCCAAAGCCGCGCGCGAAGAGTTGGAGAAGCGTCGCAACTTAGCTGAAGACCTGCGCGGCAAAGCTGTCTCAGGCACTGACTTTGCCGGGCTTGCGCGCCAGTATTCGGAAGACCCGTCCTCGCGCGAGCAGGGCGGAAGCCTCGGCACATTCGCGCGCAATTCTCACACACAAGCCTTCGATGACGCAGCGTTTGCGTTAAAGCCAGGACAGGTGAGCGCGGTCGTGCAAACGGAATATGGCTTTCATGTCATCAAGCTCACGGCGCGCGAAGCCGCACGCGCGCAGACGCTCACGGAAGCAACGCCTGAGATTCGCCGCCTTCTATTGGCCGGGCGCGAGGCCGCGAAGTTGACCGAATCGCTCAAGGAGATTCGTCGCAAAGCAAAGATTCAAATCAACGAACCCTTCCGCTTCGGCGCGCTCAAAAACGAATTTCCTTCCAATTGATTCGCTGCCTTGAGCAGACTTTCTCCCGCTCTGCCTAAAAGTTGAAAGTAAAGTGAAACCGGACATGCTTGACCGCTTTGGTCTGGTTCTATACCCAAGCACAAATGCGCTCGACGCAGATTTGTTACATTACCCACAGACCTAAAACACATTCATGGGTTAAGCTTTCACCTTCAAAGCAGGCGTACAATTTGAGAGGCTCGGAGGCGGCGGACGTGGGATTTTAGTGCCACACGACGGGCGTTGCACAGGGCTTATCTCGGTTAATCTCCTCTAGTTGAGGAGACGCCGAGTTATGTCGTTTTCCTTCGCGAGCGATCAATTGGGGGCAAGGGGGACGAGCAATGGGGGTAGTAATAGTTTTGCGTGCAAGGGGCTGTTTTATACCGGCAAAGGGAGCGCGTGTCTGTTGGTTGCGATGCGCCTCGTTGCAGGGACATGTAAAAGGGTGAAACCTTCCTGAGATGAAGGTTTCACCTTTTTCATTTATTCGTGATGGGTTATCGAGGATCAGTTAAGACCTTTCGGACGCTCACCACTTTTCAAGGAGGATTTAATGAAAGCACTTTGTTGGTACGGCACAAGCGATGTGCGGGTCGAGACCGTTCCTGATCCAAAAATACTTAATCCGCGTGATGCGATTATCAAAATCACCTCGACGGCTATCTGCGGCTCTGACCTGCACCTCTTCGACGGCTACATGCCGACGATGGAGAAGGGCGACATTCTCGGCCATGAGCCGATGGGCGAGGTCGTAGAGCTTGGCAAGGAAGTCAGGAATTTGAAAGTCGGCGACCGTGTAGTCGTCCCCTTCACGATCTCTTGCGGTGAATGCTTCTTTTGCCAGAAGGAGATGTTCTCACTTTGCGACAACTCGAACCCGAACGCTGAAATCGCTCGCAAGGCGATGGGACATTCACCGGCAGGGCTGTTCGGTTTCTCTCACATGCTGGGAGGCTATCCGGGCGGACAGGCTGAATACTTGCGCGTCCCTTTCGCCGATGTCGGCCCGCTCAAGATTGAGAACGACTCACTCTCGGACGAGCAGGTTCTGTTTCTCTCCGACATCTTTCCGACAGGTTACATGGCGGCGGAGAACGCACAGATCGAAGAGGGCGACACGGTTGCGGTCTGGGGCTGCGGCCCTGTCGGGCAGATGACCATTCAGAGTGCGTGGATGCTCGGCGCAGGACGTGTGATTGCCATAGACATGGTTCCCGAACGACTGGCGATGGCGGCAAAGCATGGCAAAGCCGAGACCATCAACTTTCAGCAGGGAGACGAAAGCGTTTACGACCGCTTGATGGAGATGACCGGAGGACGCGGGCCGGATCGCTGCGTTGATGCGGTCGGCGCAGAAGCTCATGCTACCGGCAGCTTCGATGCAGTGGTAGACGCAGCGAAGGCGGCGGTGTTCCTCGGCACAGACCGTCCGCATGTGGTGCGCGAGGCGATCATGTGTTGCCGCAAGGGAGGCACGGTCTCAATCCCCGGCGCTTACGTCGGGTTCATGGACAAGCTGCCGCTCGGCGCATTCATGAATAAAGGTCTGACGATAAAAACAGGCCAGACGCATGTGCAGCACTACAACAAGCCGCTTCTGAAAAAGATCGAGGCGGGCGAGATAGACCCGTCGTTCATCATCACCCACCGGCTCAAGCTCGACGATGCGCCGGAAGCCTACAAGACCTTCCGCGACAAGGAAGATGGCTGCATCAAGGTTGTGCTGAAACCCTGACTGATTGCGGAATTCAGACATACCGATTTTAGATTGCGGATTGCGGATTTAAGAAAGGCGCTCAATCGCTTTTCAATCCGCATTCCGCAATCAAGCGGTATCCTCAAGTTTTCCTCAAGTCTCTAAACCTCCTCAAAAACCGCTAATTTCCTAAGAAAACCGACTGTTTCCTCCTCTTCCGGCCTGCTCAAGTTTTTCTCAATCGAAATCCGTAAATTTGTCTGCATAGGTTATGAAAAAGCGCCGACTCGACAACAAGACGCCTATCGCAATTGAAAATTTCAGGAACAAAGGCCCGAAAAGCCTGACAACCGGAGAAAGCTCATGATTAAGAGAATCACCACCATCATCATCACCTTCGTTCTTTGCTCTGCGCTCGGCATGGCGGCACAGGCTGCAACGCTTAGCCCCACGCTCAAAACTCAGCTTGCCAGGCTCAACGATAGCACCAGCGTAGGCTTCGTTATCATCTCTTTCAAAACGAGCGACGGCTTGAAGGCAACGCATCTTGACATCTTGCGCGGCCTCGGAATCCGTGGCGGTTACACGTTCCAGAACCTCGGCATGATCGCCGCTCCCGCGACCGTCGCACAGGTCAAGGCGCTCAACGCCAATCCGAACGTGCGCTCAATCTGGTCTAACGACAAGCTCGAATACTACATGGATCAGGCGCGCGTGCTGGCTGGCGTGGACAGGGTTCGCAGGGATGCCGCCATGACCAACGCCAACGGCGGAACGCCAATTTCGGGCAAAGGCGATTTCTCCGTGATGGTCATTGATTCCGGGATTGACGCCACGCACAACGATCTGAAACTCGGCCAAACGGTCGTCCAGAACGTGCAGGTCTTGACGCATGATGGTGATACTACAGACCAGTTCTTGCCGTTTCTCTTCGCAGAGGATGTGCCGAACACAGATCAATCGGTCGGTCACGGCACGCACTGCGCGGGCATCATTGCCGCTTCGGGCGTGCGTTCGGGTGGTCGCTACACGGGCGTTGCGCCCGGAGCCAGGCTCATCGGCGCAGGCCTTGGCGCTGGCCTCTTCGTTCTCAACGCGGTGGGCGCTTGGGAATGGGCTATGGCCAACCAGTTTCGCTACAACATTCGCGTCATCTCAAACTCCTACGGCAGCTTCGCAGCCTTCGACCCGGACGATCCCATCAACATCGCCAGCCGCACTCTGTACGAGCGCAACGTCGTGATCGTCTTCGCAGGCGCGAACTCCGGCCCCGGCAAATCAACTTGGAATCGTTATGCGAAAGCACCGTGGGTGATTGGCGTGGCGATGGGTCATAAGGAAGGCGGCCTCTCAAGCGGCAGCTCGCGCGGCACACCGGCTGACGAGCGGCTCGCCAACAACGACATTCTGGACGATTATGCTGCGCCGACCATCACTGCACCAGGGCATGGACGTGAGTTTGCAAATAACACGCGCTTTACTTCGGCGCTCGTCTCCACGCGTTCGACTTCAAACCTCGTCGCCAACGGCGGCGCAGGCGATCAGGAGATTCCGGCTGCTTACCTGCCGTTCTACACGCAGATTGTCGGCACTTCGATGGCGACCCCGTTTGTCGCCGGAACAATCGCGCTGATGCTCGACGCCGACCCGACGCTCTCGAACGACCCGGCTCTTCCCACGGATTGGCTCAACGGTTCTTTGGATAGAAACAGGATGGACGAGGTCAAGAGCATCCTGACCACGACGGCAACCCGCATGCCCAATCGCGACGAGTGGGAAGTCGGCGCGGGCTACATCAATTCTTACGCCGCCGTTGACAAGGTGCTCAATCGCTCGAAGTCTTACGGCTCATTCAGCAACCCGACATTCAACGCGCACCTCGACACACAGGCGGAGAATGAGCCATTCACCATCACCTACAATCCGGCTGCCACGCCGGGAGCGGATTCCGCCAATGCCAGGAGATTCAGGGTGGAAGCCGGAGTCAACGTGCTGGATGTTTTCGCCAGCGTTGCCTACGAAGGTCTGACTAATCCGGTCGCCATCGTCTTGACCGATCCCAACAACAAGACCTATTCAAGCGGTATCGGGCTTCCGATCCTGAACGCGCCGTCTCGTCAGGTCATCGTCAAGAATCCTGTGCCCGGCGATTGGGTGATGGAAGTTCGCGGCGCACGCGGCGTTAACACGGGCGGCGTCAGCACGCCGCTCATCCCGGCCTCCGGCGCGGGGCTGCCCGGCGATGTGGTCGGCACAATCACCAGAAAGCGCATCACGATTTCACCTGCTATCGCGGACATTCAGAGTCATGCAGCGAAAGCTGAAATCGAACTCGCCATTCTCAATCGTCGCATGGACACGTTCAACGACAACTCGTTCCAGCCAGACGCCAATGTGACGCGTGAAGATTTCGCACGCTCGCTCTCCCTGAACGTGCCGCTTCGCCAGTCGCTCGGCACCGTTCAGAAGTACACGGACGTGACAGCCGACTTCGCATCATTGGCCGAAGCCATCACTGCGAAAGGCTCGACCTTGCGCGACTTCTACACCGCCGAAAGCTCATCCGCTCCGGCGGGCTTGATGAGCGCCGACGGCTCAAACTTCAGCCCTGCGGGCACCGTCAGCCGACTTGATCTGGCCATCGCTTTCGTCCGCGCTCTCGGCCTCGATGCCGAAGCCAAGGCCAAGGCGAACACGGCGGTCATAGACCCGACGAGCGGTCAGCCCGTGATTGAGAACGCGCAGATTCCGCCTGCTCTTCGCGGCTATGTGCAGATAGCGATTGATAAGGGATTCCTGGAAGTCTATCAGGCGTCCGTCGAGCAAACGCCGACGGGCTTCGTCGCCAAACCGGGGCCGCGCGTCGAGCCTAACGCGAGTGTCACGCGCGCGAGTTTGGCAACCAAGCTGAATCTCTTTGTTCAGCGCTTCATCGCCGGAAACTAATGCTCGCTCTTCTTTGACCCTGAAAGGGTCACATAAAATAGCCGGGGGCAAGCAAATGAAATTTGCGCCGCCCCCGGAACATTATGGAAAAAGATTCCCGACCCTGAAGGGGTCGCACCTTCAATATTGAGGTGCGACCCTTTCAGGGTCGGAACTGCTTGTTACGTCATTCCGGGGGTGGCGCGCTCACGCGCTTACCCCCGGCTATTCTGTGTATCCCCTTCGGGGATAAAAACTGATGGGGCTTCTGCCTTGCGCTTTCCCCTCCCTTATTAGGCTCAAGTTTTCCTCAAGTCCTCTCTCAAATTAAAAACTGCCGATTTTATTAAGGAATTCCGCTTTTTCGTATCACCCGAACCGACTCAACCTTTTCTCAAGCTCCTTTAGCTATTTTCTCACCGTCAGTTATTGAACACCTCGCATCGCTCTTGAGAAAAGGTCGCCGCCCAGGGGCAGACGGCCCTGACCTAACGAAGTCGAACGAAGATGAAAAGAAGCCCCGCACCCGAATTATCCGAGAAACTTTAAGAACCTTGTTGGAGGCTACTGAAAATGTACGGCAAATCTATCAGGCTTCGCTCGATCTTGACCCTTTTGATTTTCCTGTTCGCCACCGTCATCGTGCTCAACCGGACGACAACCGTCCCGGTCAGCGCAGACAGCGGCACGACTTCATTGATCGTGGAACTGAAAGGCGACCCGGCAGCAGTTTATAAAGCCAAAGCGCAGAAGGCCGGGACTTCTGTCTCCGACGAGCAACTCCAAACTTACCGCAATCAACTGCGCGCCTCTCAAGATCAATTCCTGAGTGCGCTCAGCGCACGCGGCGTCTCCTTCCAGATTGACGGCGTGGATGTGAAAGGTCTCGACGGTGTTTCGATGGGGCGCGTTGATTATCGCAACACGCTCGTCTTAAACGCCATCACCTTGAACGTGCCGAAAGCGGCTGTGGCCATCATCAAGAGTATGCCGCAGGTCAAGCATGTCGAAGCCAACAAGGTGCAAAAGCTTCTGCTCTCGAAGAGTGTGGATTACATCAACGCACCGGCAGTCTACGGCCAGGTTCAGGAACTGACGGCTGACAGCGATAACCGCGAAGGCTATGAGGGCCAGGGCATCAACGTTGCCGTCCTCGACACAGGCATTGACTGGAAGCATGAGATGTTCGGCGGCGACCCCACGCCTCCGCGCCACGGATTAGCGCCGCCCGTCGCCGCGCTCAATACGAACAAGAAAGTTATCTACTATCTGCCCCTGACCGGAACCGTTGACGACTACGGTCACGGCACAGCCGCCGCGTCGAACATCGCCGGATACTTAGGCTTCGCTCCCGGCGCGGACAAACTTCCCGGCACAGCCGACGACATACGCCTGCACGGAGTTGCGCCGCAAGCTCGCCTGATGGGTTACAAAATCTGCACGGCGGTCGGAAACTGCGTGACGGCTGCGACGAATCTCGCTATCGAAGATGCTGTCAGCCCGCTCACGCTTACTTTGCAGCCAAAGCCGGTGGCGAATGTCATCAATCTTTCGCTTGGCGGCGCAGGCGGCCCTGACGATTCTTCAGCCGTCGCCGCCAGCAACGCTGCTCTCTTGGGCACAACGGTCGTCGCTTCCGCAGGCAACGAAGGCCCCGGCGAAAACACTGTCGGCTCTCCTGCTGCCGGTCGCCACGTCCTGGCTGTCGGCGCAAACAACGAACCCGCAGGCGGCTCTAACACAGTTGACCTCATCGGCGGGCGCACGCAGATGATCGCCAATCTTCTGGACGGCTCAACGCCGCCCAGCGCAGACATCACGCAGAGCTACGTTTTCTGCGGCGTTGCAGAAACTCCCGACCAAGTGCCTGATTCCGTCAGCGGCAAGATTGCCTTGATTGCGCGCGGCGGCAGCGTCAACACTCCCGAAGGATTGCCGACCAGCGCGGGCACCGGCCTCTTCTCAAACAAAGCGGCCTTCGCCTTCGCCAAGGGTGCAATCGCCGTCATCATCTACAACAACATTGACGGCGAACTCTCCGCCGCCACCGTGCGCGCCTCGACCATTCCGGTTGTCGGCATGTCGAAGGATAACGGCGAATACCTGAAGTCGCTCATCGGCTCAAACGCCGTCGGCGCGATTTCCGCTAAACAGATACGCTTGAATAAAGCGCTACTCTTCAACGCGCAGATGGCAGACTTCTCATCGCGCGGCCCTGTGCAGGGCCTGGGACAGGTGAAGCCCGATGTGACAGCGCCGGGCGTGGCCATTCTCTCGGCTACCGTGCGCGTCGGTAGCGCGGACGCCAACACCGGCACAATGTTCGACCCGACCGGCTACATCCATGCGAGCGGCACGAGCTTCTCCGGCCCGCACGTCGCAGGCGCGGTCGCGCTCGTCAAGCAGGCGCATCTGGATTACTCGCCGGACAAGATTCGCGCGGCCTTGATGAACACTTCGACTAATCTTCGCAACTCGTCACGCACGCCGAAAGCCGACGGGCTGAGCGCAGACTCGATCATCGAACAGGGAGCGGGACTAATTGACGTTGCGGCAGCTATCAGGGCAAAGGCTGTGATGGGTGTTGAGGGCGACGGAATCATAGAGCCTGCGATTCTCGCCAGCCATTCGTTCGGCGAGATGCCTATCCTGAACAATCGCATTGCGAACACGCAGAGCGTGACCGTCACCATCCAGGACACGTCTGGTCAGGGCGGCACATACAACCTCAGCACCGCGAACAATCGCTTCTTACAACTCGACGGAGCAACGGCATCGGTCAGCCCCGCGAGCGTCGAAGTTCCGGCCAATGGCAGCGTCACCTTCACCGCCAGCGTCACGATTGACGGCGACAGGGTGCGCGACGCTTCAAGCGCGAAACAGTTTCAGTGGTACGTCGTCGCCAGGCGCGCGGGAAGCAATGAGACCTTGCGAATGCCGATGTACCTGAGAGCGCTTCCGACCGTGCCGAGTGGCACGTCAGCTTCTCAGACGGAAACCTTCACGGGCACGGTGCTCCTTGGAGACACAGGCGCACAGGTCGCAGACGGCGTCTCTTACGTTGACGTGCCGTTCGCAGTCAGCCCCGCGTCTCTCAAGATTGACGCCACGCTCGATTTCGCCACCGACGACGGCACGACAGACCTTGACCTTTTCCTGTACGACGCAAACGGCAACGAGGTGGCTAGCTCCACGAACGCGGGCGGCCCCGAAAGCTTGAGCACCAACATCGCGGGCGGCGGCAACTATGTCTATCGCGTTGTCGGATGGATGAGCGTAGCCTCCAGCTACACGCTGACCAGCACGCAATCCTTGGGCGGAGCGCCGCCAATCGTGCAGGCGTTTGCCAGTGACTTCACTGGAGCGGATGGTGTCCACACAGACTTTGACGGCAGCTACACGCTCAACTGGCAGCCACAGGGCGACGTGCTGAAGTACGAAGTCGAAGAGTCAACTGACGGCACGAACTACACGGTCGTCCGGCAAGTCGAAGGCAATACGACGAGCCTTTCTTTCACGGACGTGGCGAACGGAACGCGCAGCTATCGCGTGCGCTCGATTACGCCGGGAAGAATCGGCTTCTTCGTGACGATACCGAGCAACGTTGAGAGCATTACCGTTGATCGTCGCGGCAAAGTGGACATCACGGGCACGACCGCATCGGCCATCTCCAACGTCTCGCTCGTCGGCGGTGTCTTCAAGATGGACATTGACCTGACGAACAATGCTACCTCGACTTACGTTCCGCTGGTCGAGTTCAACATCGTCCGTATCACTTCGACCTCCGGCACTGTGCAGGCAATCAACGCAGAAAACAGTGGCAACGGCACGAGCGCCGCGAGCGCCGCACTGTTTAGTTACTCGACTCTCCTGGGCGCAGATCAATTCTTCGCTCCGGCAGAGAAGACAGGCAAGCGCACCATCCAGTTCCGCAACAATGCTTCGGAAATATTCAGCTTCGATGCTGTCATCACCGCTTACCAGAACGGAAGCGGCGCGAACCCAACTGTTGAGGCTACTGGCTCAGGCTCAGACGCTACTGGCGGACAAACGGGCAGCAATATTCTTGGACTGCCGACGATTCCGAAGGTGATGCGCTTCACCGTCAACCCGCTGACCAAAGCGGTGACGGCGAAGCTGCTCTAACAAGCAAAAGCCATCGAAGCGGGGCGCGTGAATTTCAATCACATGTGCCCCGCCTCGATAGCTTTACTTGTTTCTCTTGCGACACTGCTGATTAAGCAGAGAGTCACGGCGGGTGGTAACTGGCAAACCGTACTTTTAATCGGGCAACGCCTGATGTGGCGGAAAGGATAACGACAATGGCAACCAGAGCGGCGATCAGCAACACGACTTCACGCTTATTTTTCATCCTCGCAGCTTTCGCATTCGTGTTCACTTCTATCTCTTACATTCCATCTTCGGGAAGCCACAGCGCGGCGCAACTGAAAACGGGAACTATCGCGCCAACCGTCGCCATCAAAGGCGCGAAGGTTGACCCGCTGCTGGTTCAATATTTCAGCACGAGCGCGCCCGCGACATCAGCGCCGGTCGTTATCACCTACAGCTCGCGGCCTTCGAACACAGAGTTTAATCGCCTGCAATCAATCGGCATCAAGAAAGGCTTCGCGCTGAGGGAACTGCCGATGGTGATTGCGCCGATGAACGCCCTGCAACTCGCGGTGGTGAAGACACAGCCGGGCGTGCGTTCCATCTCGGCCAACCGCATCATGAAGACTTTTACGAACGAGAGCCGGAAATTCATCGGCGTCCCGCAACTGATGGCCGACGCCGAGGTGACGCGCGCCAATCAGCAGCATCCCGGCGTGCCTGTTTCCGGCAAAGGCATCGGTATCGGCTATCTCGATACGGGCCTTGATGCGACGCACGCCGATTTGAAGTACGGCACAAAGACAGTGCAGAACGTCATCCAGCCAATGTCCGAGACGACCATTGGAGATGGCGGTCTGGCCATCGGCGTCGGCGTCAACATCTTCGACACCCTTTACGAATCGGCGGGCTTCTACGCGCCTGTTTATCTTGAAGACCAACTGCACTCGGACATCGAATCCGGTCACGGCACGCACGGCGCGGGGGTCGCAACGGGTACGGGCGCGCAGTCGGGCGGCTTCTATGGCGGCGTCGCACCGGGCGCGAGCCTCATCATGGTCAACTCCGGCAACGAGCTTGGATTGCCGCTCGTCTCCATCCTCGGCGCTTACGATTATTTTCTGGTCAATCAATTCCGTTACAACATTCGCATCATCAACAACTCGTGGGGCGGGAGTCTTGACGCGTCCGGCATTGACCCGGATTACCCGATCAACATCGCCACGCGCGAGGCGCACGACCGCAATATCACGGTCGTCTTCGCCGCCGGAAACGCGGGCGACACGCCGACCTCTATCAATCCTTATTCGACGATGCCCTGGACAATCTCTGTCGCGGCTGGCGAGAAGCGCGGCCTGGGGCTGCCCGCAGATTTCAGTTCGCGCGGCGTGGATAACGGCACAGGCGTGGACGTTGCCGGACAACCGTCAGACGTGACGGCTAAACCGAACCTGCGTCCTGACATCACCGCTCCCGGCGTTGACATCAAGAGCGCACGCATGAAGGGCGTTGGCATCACCAACACGGCAGGCACTATTCCAATCTTCGTCGGCTCAAACGACGCGAGCACGATTCCGCCTGCGTTTCTTCCTTTCTATACCACTTCTCAAGGGACGAGCTTCGCCTGCCCGCACGTCTCAGGCGTCGTCGCTCTTATGCTTGAAGCAAATCCGCGCCTGACGCCGGATGAAATCGTCACCGCTTTGCGCGCGACGGCTAACCCGATGCCTTTTGAAGAAAGAGTGGTCGGGGCTGGCTACGTTGATGCACGCAACGCCGTGCGGCGTGTGATGGGACTGGGTGCAGTTGACCATCCTTTCAATCTCTTTCCGCAGCCGGGCGGCGCGGAGGTAGTTGACCCTGAAGGCGACCAGCTTTTCGGCAGCGGAATCGGCGCAGGCGTGGCCAGCGACGCGCAGGACATTGTGTCGGCTGACTACGCCTACGACGTGCAGGCCCGTCAGATTGTTTACACGCTGACGCTCAAGAACGCCGCGACGCGCACGGAGGGCATGTCTTGGCTAGTGAGTTCGGACTTCGGCCAGATCACCATCTACGTGACGGCGACGGCTTCGGATACGGGAACGATGGCATACACCTACGGCAAGATTGATAACAGTCTGGCCGTGCGCTCGCAGGACGACCTCGGTGACGCGGACTCCGGCGAGGTTCGCGGCAATCAGATCATCATCCGTTTGTCGGTTGACAAACTGGCTGCGCCCACGGCGCTCGGCTTCAGCCCCGTCGGTCAGACCTCGACCGCGACCGAAGCCCTGTCACAGGTCGGCGTCGGCTTATTGTTTGCCGCCGACACCGCGAACGGCACGGACTTCAAGGTCGAATAACTAACAAAACCGTAGGTGCAGGGACAAGTCCTCTGCCCGCTCGGTTACGCGAATACACGGGCAGGGACAAGCCCTGCCCCTACTACAGAGCTTGAAAATTCAACGAGATCAACCGTGATGCTTTTTGCACACATCAAGCGTTGCGGTTGAAGCGCCCGCGTGCGGTTGAGTCGCTTGTCGGGGGCGGCTCAATCGCCAGCGGGCAGTGAATCGGCAGGAGGAATCCATGAAAACGGGACGGACATTTTTAGCTCTCATAGCAATGCTCACGATTTTTATGGGCGCATCTCTCGCCGCGCCGAAAATTGACCCGGAGTTAAATGCTCGCCTGAAAGCCGTGCAGGGTAATTCTCAACTGGGCGTCATCCTGACCTTTCAAGGCACGCGCGTCACGAGTTCTCAGCTAGCGGCAGTTCAGGCGCTCGGCATCACCGTCGGGATACGCATGCTTAACTTTCCGATCATGGCCGTCAACGCCACACCTTCGCAGCTTCAACGAATGTTGAGCTGGAATGACCTTCGCTCTGTTTACCTGAACAGTCCGCTCCAACTGTACATGAATCAAACGAAGCCTCTCATCGGCGTTGACCGCCTGCGGAAAGATGCCGACATCACCAGCAGAAACAATGGTGTGCCTGTCTCAGGCAAAGGCGTCACCATCGCCATCAACGACACGGGCGTTGACGGAACACATCAAGACCTTAAATTCGACCTGCTCAATCGTCCGGCAGGCCAGACCGTTCAGAACGTGCTCATCAATCCGAACGACAAGGATGGCCTCGTCGTCCGCAGCAACATGCTCGGCAATCCGCTCAAAGGGATCGTGCCCATGACTTACGCCGAGGATGTCGTCAACTCGGATACAAACGGCGGGCACGGCACGCATTGCGCTTCAATTGCGGCTGGCACGGGCGCTGCGAGCGGCGGACTCTATTCGGGCGTTGCTCCGGGCGCGCAAATCTTAGGACTCGGCTCAGGCGGCGGCCTCTTCATTCTCGGACAGATCGCGGCCTTCGATTATCTCTACTCGAATCAGTTTCGCTACAACGTGAGAGTCGTCAATAACTCCTGGGGCAACTCCGCGATTGAGCTTGACCCGGATCATCCCGTCAACGTGGCGAGCAAACTGCTGCACGACGAAGCACACATCGTCGTCGTCTTCGCCAACGGCAACGACGGCCCGCGCCCCAACACGCAGAACCGCTGGGCATCGTTTCCCTGGATGATTAGCGTCGCGGCGGGGACGAAAGACGGGCGGCTCGCGGACTTCTCTTCGCGCGGCATCCTCGGCGATCCGGCAGTTCACCCGACGATAACCGCGCCGGGAACCGGCGGCAGCTCTGCGTCAACCGGCTATACGAGCGCAGTGGTCGCCGCGCGCTCCCGCGTTAATCCGGCGGCGAACGGGCTTAATGCGGACACGGAGATTCCGGCGGCGTTCGTCGCCAACTACACACAGATCAGCGGCACCTCAATGGCCGCGCCGCACATCGCCGGAGTCGTGGCGAACATTCTGCAAGCGAATCCAAGCCTGTTGCCTGACGAGATGAGAAGCGTCATCGAGCGCACGGCCACTCCGATGGCTGCCTACGACGAGTTTGAAGTCGGCGCTGGAATGGCAAACGTCCACGCGGCGGTTGACCTCGCCTTCAATCCGCAGAAGCCTTACGGCAACTTCGGATTCACGGGCAAGGGGCTTGCGCTCACACGGAGCGACGGCGCGCAGATTCAAGGCAGCGTCGCTCCCGGCAGTTCGACTTCGCACACCTTCGAGGTCCCTCAAAATGCGCGCTTCACGATGATTCAGCTTGACTGGAAGGGCGTGGGCGAAGATGAAGTGATCGTGGACAACACGCAACTCGTCCTCCATGACCTCGCACTCGATGTCTCAAACGGCACGACCAGCGCTTCATCGGATGGACTCAATCTTGGCGGACTCTTCGCCGCGCGTGAATCCATCAAACTTGAATTTCCCGGCGCGGGAACTTACACGGCGAGTGTGAGTGCAGGTGTCTTGCAACAGACGACCGTGACAGATCAACCTTATCGCCTCACCGTCACACACTTTCTCTACGATCCGAACGAAGTCAACGACATTGCATCGCTGGATGCAGCAGCACAGTTGAAAGCCTATCGTCTGGTTTACGACCGCATCATGTTCACAGAGGGCGGCGGCTTTCGTCCCGAAGCCGAATTGACGCGCATGGAGTTGGGACGTGCCGTTATGTTCGCGGCGCGCGTGCCGCAGTTTATTCCCAACCAGCCGAGCTTCTCGGATGTAGTTGTTGGCACGCCCGATGCGCTCGTCTCCGAATCGCTGCGGCGTGAAGGCGTGATGGGGGCGAGCGGCGCGACGTTCGTCCCAAACGCTTCGGTGTCGCGTCTGGATATGGCTGTCGCACTGGTTCGGGCGCTTCGCCTGGACGCGCAAGCCAAAGCGCAAGCGAACACGACCGTCACAGACCCGGCCACGGGGCAGCCCATTATTGAAAACGCACAGATACCCGGAAACCTTCGTGGCTACGTGCAGCTTGCGCTCGACAAGGGATTGATGGAAGCGTTTCCGGCGGAAATGCGGCAGGTCGCGCCGGGTCAGTTCCAGGCTCTCCCCGGCCCGCGCTTTGAGCCGAACAGAAACGTGAAACGCGCGGAGTTTCTTAATCCCGCGTCTCGTTTAATCAACCTGATGTTCGGTGAATAGAAAGCCGGGTCGGTTCTGACCCAACGGACTTTCCGCGCTTTGACCGCCAGCCTCACCAGGACTGGCGGTCAAAGGTTTTTTTACAGAGGACGCGATTGCAACGAGTTCGCAATATTCACGCGCGTTTCACTCGATTGCCGTCACGTTTCAGGACACCAACCGGCTTTTAATCGCCAAAACGCAAAGCCTTTTCGCCTTCCTCAAGTTTTCTGGCTCAAGCCTCAAGTTTTTCCTTCTCTGCCCTCAAGTATTTCTCAAGTGGCAAAGGTTATTTTCGCCCTGTCATTGAGACAGATGCCACCAAATAGATTTTTTTCACTGTTTAGAAGGAGATACTAAAATGCGCCGGTACAAAAATCTACTCAGAGCTTTCACGATCCTGTTAGTCTTCGCAATCGCTTTGACAGGTCTCAGCATTCCTGGCACACGGGTTAACGCTTCCGGCGCAGCCAGCGCCACCAAAGACGAAGCGGCGAGAATGTATGCCCGCCCCGCTCCTAATTTCGATTTTAATCTTTCAAAAAGCGCGCGAAACATGCGCCAGGCGACAGCCGACCAGTTGGGCGCGGCTGAAGGTTTGAAGTCCAACACGGGAGCGAGCAGCATGATCGTTCGCTGGAACGAGTTCGGCGGCTCGCCCGATGTCTTGATGGACTTCGCCAGCCATGCTTACACGGGCACGCCCGAAGAAGCCGGACGCGCGTTCCTTTCAGAGAACGCCGCCATCTTCGGCATCAATAATGTGAGCGACCTCCAACTCGTCAGCAACAGGGAAGCGCTCGGCGGGCATCTCCTCAGATTCAAGCAGACCTTTAACGGCATCGACGTGAAAGACGGCGGCATCGGTCTCGTGATGAACGCCAACAAGCAGGTCATCATGGCGAGCGGCCCGTTCTTCCGCGATGTCAACGTCAACACGACGCCGACTCTGAGCGCGGACGCGGCTCGTCAGGCGGCCTCGGCAGACCTCGCGCGCTTTCAGGTCGCTATCCCCAGCCACATCGCCAACCTGCTCAAGCCCGGTCTGGACATCCTGAAAAAGCAGACGGCAATCGTCGAGCAGTTAGAGCCTAAGCTCGGCATTTACCCGACCGCCGACGGCTACAAGCTGGTCTGGAAAGTCGCAAAGTTTTCCACCAATCCTTTCGGTCTCTATCTCATCTCGGTTGACGCGCACACGGGTCAAACCGTCGCGCGCAAAGATTACGTCAACTTCCAGCAGAACCCGGGTGCTTTGCCCATGACGGCGGACATCTATCCGAAGTACCCGACGATCACCGACGAATTGAAGAATCAGGGCAAGATCAGCGTCGGCCCTGACGGCACGCCTCTCGGACAGGAGCGCGTTAAGCTCCGCTCATTTGACGCGTCGAACGCCGTCACCGGATTGAACGGCACGCTCACCGGCACGCACGCCCTCGTCAACAACGCGCTCGTTTCCAAACTGCCGTTCGCGCAGGCCGCCAAAGGCACATGGCACTTCCGCGTAGACGATGCGACCAACTTCGAGGCGCGGACAAATGAAGTAGAACACTTCGGGCCGACCACCGAACCGGCAGAGCATCAGGACGAAATCAACTCGTTTTTCTTCGTTACCTACCTGCTCGAATATGTTGACTACCTGCACGTCGGCGGCGACCGTGGCGGCTTTGGCGAGGGCAGTTTCCCGGACGATTATCCGAACAAGACCATTCCGCTTCCGGCGACCGTGCATATTCCAAATATCTACATGGCGCTCGACATCGCGGCTGGCAAAACGCCGAGCCCGACCGATCCAGACCTCGCGCAGAAAGTGCTCGGTCTCGACAACGCTTTCGCGCTCAACCTGACCAGCCTGATCGAGGCGCTGGCAGGCACGAAATCTCCGGTCGTCGTTAATCCGACTTCCTACGGTCACGGCTTCCTCCTGAACGACCTCGCGCTCGAAGGCACAGTGCCCTATCACGAAGGGATGCACGCCATCACCAGCCCCATCGCCGGACTCGAAGGCGACCCGGAAGGCAACGCCATGAACGAAGGTCAGGCGGATATGTGGGCTTTCACGATTACGGACAACGCTTCTTTGGGCGATTACGCCGTTAACGCTTTCAAGTATCGCCAGCGTTTTCGCGACACTGGCCGCGACCCCGACTCCATCGCTTACATCCGCAGCGCCCGCTCGACCTTGAAGTTCTCAGACATCGGCACGCTCAATGACGCTGGAGTCTACGCTTTCGAAGAGCACTACGACGGCGAAATCTACATGTCCACGATGTGGGACGTGCGCGAGATGCTCAACCGCATCTATCCGAACAAGACCATCTACAAGCGGCCTCAACCGAAAGACGGCGTCGCCGCCAAGGAAATCAAACAGGGCACGGACATCTTCGAGCGCGTCTTCTTAGGTTCGATGTATGTGCTCGGCACAACTGCTCCCGACACGTTCGTCAAATCTCGCGACGCCATGCTCGTCGCAGACCAGATGCTCTATTCTTCGGATACGTCAGACCCGGCAGCGCCAGGCCGTCACCGCGCTTTGATCGAGCAAATCTTTGCCGCGCATGAATTGGGCGTCAACGCACGCGAAGTCACGGGCGGCGCGGCGACCATCTCCACGCAGGTCACGCCGTTGGTCGGTGGAGTGCGCGCGCCATCTGCTCCGCAGAATGTGTCGGTCGCTCCCGCCTCGGCCAAGACCAATCTCGTTAGCTGGGAGCCTGTGCAGGGCGCTACGGCTTACGAAGTCCTGAAACGCAAAGTGGCTTTCCGCAACCAGCGCGAACCGAACGGCAAGCGCCAGTACAACGACGGCGACGCCTCGACGACGGGCTTCCGCCACATCGCTTATGTTGACGGCAGTGCCGCCTCTTACGAGGATCGCGGGGCTGTTCACGAAGTGTTCGCGCCGGAAGGTATGAAGAATCTCTTCGACAGCGAGTACGTCGTGCGCGCCATCGTCGCCACTCCGAGCGCTCAACTCGGCATCTCCGCCTTAAGCGGTTCTGCCCAACCGACGCTCGCGCAGCAAAACCTGACCGCTGCGGTTGATACGGCGGTCTCCAACGTCTCGTTCACAAACGGTGTCTTCGCTTTCGACCAGACGCTCAAGAATGCGCGCGGCGCTGACTCGACCGACAAGACCATCTATGCTCCATTACACTTCAGCATCAACAGTATTTCAGACCCGACCATCACGGTGAAGAACGCCGACACCACTTCGCCTGCGCCGACCTTCGTCTACAATCAGGTGCTAGCGCTCGGAGGAACTTCGGCAGCGCATCGCCTTGAGTTCAACGATCCTTTAGCCAAGATGTTCACCTTCGACGCGACGATTACGGGGCAGGCTTACGATGGTTCTACGGGCGGCACGGGCAGCCAGGACGGCGACGGCACGAGCGATCCGCCAGCGCCCG
Source organism: uncultured Acidobacteriota bacterium (assembly GCA_963791265.1). Taxonomy (GTDB): domain Bacteria; phylum Acidobacteriota; class Blastocatellia; order Pyrinomonadales; family Pyrinomonadaceae; genus QHXM01. The sequence continues at coordinate 1,227,834 of CAWBSB010000013.1, read as the reverse complement.
TCACCTACTCGGTCTTCTCCGAAGAGTTGACCGGAACCTTAGTCGCGGGCGACCCGACAGGAACTTCCGGCACGTCTGCCACGCACGGCAATCCGGCCTTCGCCGGAATCACCTACAAGGACATACCTGTGACGACGAAGTCGGACGCGCTGATTCTCGACGCGACTCTCAGTTCGACGACCGCCGTTGACCTGGACTTTGATTTACTGACCGCAGAAGGACAGTTAATCACGAGTTCCGCCGGGGCGACCGCTGCCGAGCACGTCTCGTCGCAGGTTGCGCCGAACACGCAATACATCCTGCGGGTCAAAGGCTTCGCCAACGGCCCGGCTGAGTTCAAGATCGTCAGTCGCCAGTTCCTGCCGCAAGGCTCGCCCAACGAAAATGCCGGAACCATCACGCCCGGCTCAGGCGGCTCTACAGGTGGCGGCGGCCCGCTTCCGGTGCTGACGAACGTCAAAGTGCTTGTGCGGTTCACCGTGAATCCGCTCTTGAAGAGAGTGACAGCGCAGATTATCAAGTAAGACTGTCTCTCCCTTGCCCCTTGGGTCTCTCGCCTGAAAACCTTCAGGCGAGAGACCCTTTTTCACCTGTAGGGGCAGGGCTTGTCCCTGCCCGTCTCAACATAAGGCAAATTCAAACAGGGATGGACAGGATAAACAGGATACAAAAGCAAGTCTTTTATCCTGTCTATCCTGTCCATCCCTGTTAATTTCTTCCGTCACTGAGCGGGCAGAGGACTTGTCCCTGCCCCTACAATTTGCCATATTCGGTTTCTTCTTTATCCTCCGGCTCGATTCTGATAGAGTGCCCCCGTAATCATCAATTACCTGCAAAGCCTATCCCTTGCGGAGCGGAACAAGAAGATGAAGGTCTTACTGGTCTACCCGGAATTTCCTAACACTTACTGGAGCTTCAAACACGCGCTGCCTTTCGCCGGGAAACGCTCTGCCTACCCGCCGCTCGGCTTGCTCACGCTTGCCTCCATGCTTCCCGAAACGTGGGAAAAGCGACTCGTTGATTTGAACGTCCGGCGGTTGCGCGACAGTGATCTGGAATGGGCTGACATGGTCTTTGCCAGCGCGATGATCGTGCAGCAGGACTCCCTGCGCGAAGTGATTGACCGCTGCAAGACACGCGGAGTCCGCATCGCCGTCGGCGGCCCGTTCGTCTCGACAGGGATGGAACACGTCGAGGACGCGGACTTTCTTTTTCCCGGCGAAGCCGAGATGACCGTGCCGGAATTCTTGCGCGACCTTGAGCTGGGTGTGCCGCAGCACGTTTACCAAACAAACGAGAAGCCTGATTTAACTAAATCGCCCATTCCCGATTTCGGTCTGGTGCAGATGAGTCGCTACTCTTCAATGGCGATTCAGTATTCGCGCGGCTGCCCGTTCAATTGCGAGTTCTGCGACATCATCGAAATCTACGGGCGCGTCCCGCGCACCAAGTCTAACGAACAGATGCTCGCGGAATTGGACGCGCTTTACCGGACAGGCTGGCGCGGGCCCCTGTTTATCGTGGACGACAATTTCATCGGCAACAAGAAGAACGTGCGACGATTAATGCCAGACCTTTGTGAATGGATGGAGCGACACGATCAGCCGTTCCGACTGTTCACGGAAGCCTCCATCAATCTCGCGGACGACGACGAGCTTCTGGGAATGATGAAGCGCGCCAACTTCCGCCGGGTTTTCTTAGGCATCGAGACGCCCGTCGAAGAGAGTCTCAAAGAGACGCAGAAGGGACAGAACACGAAGCGCGACCTGATCGAATCGGTACGAAAGATTCAATCTTACGGGATGGAGGTGATGGCGGGTTTCATCGTCGGTTTTGACAACGACCCGGCGGACATCTTCCAGCGCCAGATTGATTTCATCCGCGAGAGCGCGATTCCGATGGCGATGGTCGGACTGCTTTCGGCTCTGCCTGACACGCAGCTCTGGCGCAGGCTCGAAAAAGAGGGACGACTCCTGAGCGAAGGCGCGGGCACGAATACGGAAGCCTCTTTGAACTTCGTGCCCAGGATGGACAGGCAGCTCTTGATTGACGGCTACAAGAAGATCATGCAAACCATCTACAGCCCGGAAGAATATTACGAGCGCGTGCGGGCTTCCTTGAGAAACACTTTCTCGTCCGGCTATTCTCCGGCCAAAGCTTTCAAGAAAGAGTACATCCTGGGCTTCTTCCGCGTGCTCTTCAAATTGGGGATGTTCGATTCATCGCGCAGGGAGTTCTGGCGATTCCTCCGGCGCGTCTATTCCGAGCGGCGAGATTTAATCGGAGATGCGGTCGTACTGGCCGTCATGGGCTACCACTTCCGAAAAATCACGGAGCAATACTGCGAGTAGGACAGGCATTCTCGGCCTGTCGTAGGACAGACATTCTTGTCTGTCATTGAGCGCGTCAGCGCGAATACTTATTAGCGAAAACTATCAGCGTGCTGGCGCACGCTTGGACAGACAGGAATGTCTGTCCTACGAAATGCTAAATTACTATTGACTCATTGCCGGATTTATCTTAGAAGCAAAGTGAAGCGTTTAGCTTGTATCCTGTTAGTGTTGGCCGTTGCCGTGATTGGTCTACACTTATTGAAGAGGCGGTTACAATGCGGCGGCTCACAGTCTCGACCCGAAAACCCTGATGGCTGGAAAGAGAGCAATTATGAAGGCGCGAAATATATTGGAAGTTTTGCGCTCGGTAAGGGGGAAGCAACAGACAACGGTCAGATCGGGGTGCAGGTAGTAGATATAAAGCCTGGTAACTGTCCACAAACTAATTATGAAATGGGCGGGTCTTCAGCCAAGCTGCGATTCTTTCGGCCTTCAGATCAGAAAACAATTTGTGAGACAGAGCTACAGCCGAGCAGCTCTACCAGTTATGACGCATTTCGAGCTTGTAGCAGAGATTTACCTTTTAATAGAATCTCAATTAATATCGTAGACTCCGACGAGAACTGGGTTTCATTCAGTCTTTGGACTTCAAACAGTTTTTGAAATTATCTTAGAAGGGAAGCAGAAGATGACATACGTGGTGACAGAGTTATGTGTTGACTGCAAGTACACGGATTGTGCGGCGGTTTGTCCCGTCGAGGCATTTCACGAATTACCCGACCGCCTCTACATCAACGCCGACACTTGCATTGATTGCGACGCCTGCGTGCCGGAGTGTCCCGTCGAGGCAATCTTTGCGGACACTAATGTGCCTGAGCAGTATGCCCACTGGACTCAGATCAACATTGACGAGGCTCCGAACTATCCGGTTATCAGCCAGAAGATTCCCGCGTTGTATGGCCCGAACTGTACGGGACAACCGGAGAGTTAAGTTTTGCCCAACTGTTAATGTGGCGGGAAGAGACTCTTTGCGCGCATCGGACGCGCAAAGAGTCTTTTTTACAAAACCTGATTGAGACCTTGCGCCGCAGCCTTGATTTCGGGAACGCTCAGGATTCTGATTCCCTCCGGCGGGTTCTCAATTGCTGAAACGAGAGCGCCCCGCATCTCTTTGTCTGTAACAAGCCCTAACCTTCTGGCCGTCTCTCTCTTGGAAGGAATCCGTTCGAGCATCCAGTAAACGGGCAGGAGCAGACGCGGCCACTGCCGCCCCTTTCCGAGCACGTACCAGGGACGCAGGATGGTCGCGCCTTGCAACCCGCTGCTGTTGAGCAGCGTTTCACCTTCCGCGCGAGCCTCCAGGTAGGCTTTCATGATGGGCGCGGGCTGGGCGACGCTGACGTAAACAAAATGCTCGATGCCCGTTTCGCTTGCGGCAGCGATAGATTCGCGGGCGGAAGAGAGGTCAACGGTGCGAAACTCCCTGGCTTTGGCTGGCGACGGATGAGCCACGCCCACCAGTTGAACGAAAGTATCTGCGGGGCGAATCTGCTCAAGGAAGGTCGCGCGGTCTAGCGGGTCGCCGGGGATGACGGTGCAGCCTGCCGGTAATTTCGATTCTGAGCCGCGCCGCACGAGCGCGCGCACACCGTGGCCTCGCTTCAATAGCTCAGAAATCAGGGCACGTCCCATAAAACCCGTGCCGCCGGTGATGAAAATAGTTCGTTGAGCCATCTCGTCTTTAACCTTTCGGCCTCCCAAGGCGCGAGCCGGGACGCATACTGAAACATACGCAGAAAACGAGCAAGCCGGTTTCCCTGTAATCCTTTCAGGGGCAGAGCTTGGAAAACGAGGGCTATTGGTCGTTTTTTGAATCTAAACCTCGGCGATTGGCGCAAACAATTAATTCCAAAGAACTATTGACGCCGCAACCGGATTTGACATAACCTGCGAGCCTGTAAAACTCGCCAGCACACATGGAGGAGCCAGATATGCTCTCGCGAAAGCACGCAATCATCGCTCTGGGCTTGCTGTTCGCTTTGACGGGACTCTTGAACGTCAGCGCGCAAACACAGCAAAAGAAGCCGAAAGAGAAAATTATTTCAACGCAAACAGGCCCCAGCCCTGTCGTGCAAATCTCGGAGCATGCCGCGATTATCACGCCCTGCGACGACGCGCAAGCCAGCGCGCAGATTCCTTTGGTCGCCTCCGTCACAAACTTCAGCAACCCCGGCGAGTTGCGTTATAGCTGGAGAGCGAGCGGAGGCCGAATCAATGGCGAAGGGGCGAACGCGACGTGGGACTTGTCCGGCGCAACACCCGGCACATATTCGGCGACCATCGAAGTGGATAACAACCGCAACGACGGCTGCGTTGCTTTCACGACGACAAAGGTGGTTGTCAGGCCGTGCCCGCCTCCGCCAGTTGTCTGCCCGAACGTCTCTATCTATTGCCCGGACAGCGTAACCTTAGGTGCGCCCGTGACTTTCACCGCGAACCTGAGCGGCGGCACTGCTGGCATTACGCCCATCTACAACTGGACGGTGTCGGCTGGCACGATCATCAGCGGGCAGGGCACGCCAAGCATACAGGTTGACACAACCGGACTCGGCGGCCAGAGCATCACCGCGAATCTCGCGGTCGAAGGCTACAGCCTGAACTGCCCTGCGACCTGCACGGTGCAGGTTCCCAGAAAGATTTCTTCCACGCAGGTTGACTATTATCCGCCCATTCGTCTGAACGACGAGAAAGCGCGGCTCGACAATTTCGCCATCCAATTGCAGAACGACCCGAACGCCAAAGGCTACGTCATTGTCTACGGCGGAGCGAAAGCCAAGCCAGCCGAGAAGCAGGGGCGCATCAAGCGAGCCTACGATTATCTGGTCAACACGCGGGGCTTGAGCGCCGACCGCATCATCACGATGGAAGGCGGGATGCGAGACGTGACGACCACCGAACTGTGGATCGTGCCGCTCGGCGCAGACCCGCCAACCGCCAGGTAAGATTTTTCGGAAAGCCCCGTTAGGGGCGGTTGATAATAGCCCAGCCATTTATGGCTGGGGATAAAGTTAGAGAATAAATACTGAGTCCCGTAGGGACGACTGAAGAAAGGATTGCTTCCTTTCAGTCGTCCCTACGGGACTCAATCATTTTAACTGCGCTGTTTCCCGGCAATAAATTGCCGGGCTATTTCCATATCGTCCCTCACGGGACGAAGAGACTTTACTATTCTTCAAACAATTTCTAAAAACACAGATGCTTTTCATTCTAAATTCTGGATTCTGACTCCTGACTCCTGCTTTTCTGCAACCTTTTCGGCGTGCGCCGCACTTACTAAACGGGCTATCCTTCCGGGTCACTATTTCCGGGCAGATGAAGCGAAACCTTTTCGCCCCGCGAGACACTAACTGAAACGATGATAAAGCGGCTGGAAATCGTGGCATTAGGACAGGTCGTAGAGTTGGGAACAACAGCGCCGGGGACACTGATGAACAGTGCTGAAGACCTGATAGCTCGTGTGCGCTCCGGCGACGACCGCGCCTTCCAGTTAATCTTTGACCGCTACAGCCGCCCCATCATCAGCTTCATCTACGACATCACGAATGACCGCGAGTTGTCGGAAGAGTTGATGCAGGAAACCTTCGTCCGTGCCTACAAGAATCTGGGCACGCTTCGCGGAGACGCCAAACTCTCGACGTGGCTCTTCGGCATCGCCAAAAACGTGGCGCGCGAACACGCGCGAACCCGGCAGCGGGCATCGCGCAATGTCGAATTGGACGATGAAGCGGTTAAAGAACTGCGCGATGAAAAGTTGCCGCCGGATGATTCCTTAATCAACAAGGAACTGAACAATGTGATCCGCGACGCTCTCTCCCGGCTCGACGATGATAAGCGGCTCGTCTTCGCGCTGAAGGTTTTCCAGCAGCAGAGCTACGAAGAGATTGCCGCTATCACAGGGTTTTCAATTGCGAAACTGAAGACCGATTTGCACCGCGCGCGCCTTGAGATGCGCCGCCTTGTTCGCCCTTATCTGGAGGTGAGCTTATGAAATGTGAAGAATGCTTGCCCCGCATCGAAGAATACGTTGACGGGGAACTTGATGGGCGAATACGAGAGCGCCTCGCGTCGCACCTTTTGACCTGCACGGGGTGCGCGCAGGAACTTGCGTCCTTACAGCGCGAGCAGGAGATTTACGCGCACTACCAGCGCGACATCGCCGTCACGCCCGCGCAGTGGAACATCGTGCAGGCGAGAATCGAACAGCAGAAAGATGTCCTGTCGCCTGAACCACGCACGGGGCTGCGCGAACGGCTCAGTAAACTATTCAATTCAAGAAAGCAGTTTCGACCCGCCTTTGTTACCGCTCTTGTCTTGCTCGTCGTCGGTATCATCGCTGGCGTCGTTTACCTGAATTCCCGTAGTCGTCAGACCGAGCTTGTTCAAACTCCGAAGCCCGCCGCGACGCAATCGCCCGCCGTCGTCAGACAAGAATTACCTTCTCAAAGTAATCAGAGCAACGAAACAATCGCTGGCGGCGGGAATCAGGAGCAGAGGAATTCCAATCGTCAACCGCAGGTCATAGTAGCCAGCGTGCCGCGCACAGAGGGAAGGAAGAAAACTGCCGTTGTCGCGCGCGTCCCGCGTCCCGAAAATCGCCGGAGCATACAGCCCGCCCGCGACGCATCGGCGCAGTTTGAACCGGCTGCCGCTGGCGATAACTTGATTACCGGCGCGCGTCGAAACGCGCTCGAAGCTGGTGGCGACTTTGATTTTGAGATCGCGCGGCATGCTGACAGGGCGCAGTTGCTTCTGCGTTCCTTCAGAAACGTGCGCCTGCCAGCGAACAATCGCGCGCTCGACGTTTCTTACGAAAAAGAGAACGCGCGCAAGCTGCTCTACCAGAACATCGCGCTGCGTCGTGATGCCGCAACACGCGGCGACCAGCCAACCACAGAAGTCCTCAACGCGCTTGAGCCAATCCTGCTCGACATCGCCAATTTGCCGAACAGGGCGAGAGCGCGCGACGTGCGCTCAATCGAGCAGCACATGAAGAAGAAAGAAATCGTCGCCACGCTGCAAGTCCGCACGCTGGTAGCTTCAAACTGATTCGGATAAATGAACCGGAGAATTATGAGATACGGAAACAACAAATTAGCATCTATCGAAACCAGCGCCGGTCTGCGCTTCGTGGCCGTTATTCTGTCGAGCGTCATCCTCGCCTGCGCTTTCTTCGCCACGAGCTTCGCGCAGCAAGACCTGGATAAGGTCAATCGCTTCGTCCAGACGCAGAACGCTGCCGCCGCGCGCATCTTTCGCGAGGGCAGAGATTTAATCGGCGACGAAGAATGGGAAGAGGCCGAAGGTAAGTTCAAAAGCTTCGTTGCGACGTACCCGAAAGAGAAGAATCTGGACGCCGCGCTCTACTGGCTCGCCTTCGTTTTAACCAAGCAGGAGAAGTATGGGCAGGCGGACACTCAATTGAAGCGGCTCCTGACGGAGTTTCCACGCTCCAACTGGGCAGACGACGCCAACGCCTTGCGCGCCCAGATCGCGCAACACTCCGGCGACCAGCGCGTCATCGAGCAGACTCTCAACGAGGACGATGTAGAGGTGAAGATAGTCGCTTTGGAAAGTCTCTTCGCCTCGAATCCCGAACGAGGTATGGCTTACGTCTCGGAGATGATGAAGCCCGGCTCGAAAGCCAGCCCGCGTTTGAAGGAGGCCGGAATTGAACTCTTGCGTCGGCACGGCGGCAAGCAGGCGATTGATTTACTGCTGGACATTATCCGCAACCAGACGGATTCGAAACTGCGCGCCACCGCGATTCATACTCTGGGACGCACAGGTGATGAGAGTGTGCTGCCGCTCCTGAAAGACTTGGCGACCACTTCGACGGATGAAGAGGTCAGTAAGGCCGCCGTGTTTGCCATCTCGCGTTTTGAAGGGGACGGTGCGCGCGCAATGCTGCTTGATCTGGCGCGCAACGGGAAATCAGTTGAAGTTCGCAAGGATGCAATCTTCTGGCTCAGCCAGCATGGCGACGCCGCGATGGACGAGTTGATGAGGCTTTACGCGACGGAGAGCAGTACGGAAGTGAAAAAGCAGATCGTCTTCGCTCTCAAACGCATGGGTAGCCCGCGCTCGCTCGCCAAACTCTACGAGATCGCGCGCAACGCGAGCGAGGATACGGAGGTTCGCAAGGACGCCCTTCACTGGATCGGGCAGAGCGGCGATGCCGCGTCACTCGATTTCCTGATTCAGATGTACGACGGCGAAAAGTACGAAGAGATCAAGCAGCAAACTATCTTCGCCCTGAGCCGGACGGGTGACAAGCGCGCCATCCGAAAAATGATAGACATCGCCCGGCGCGACTCCTCCGTTGAAATGCGAAAGCAAGCCATCTTCTGGCTCGGACGAAGCAACGACCCCGAAGCACAGAAGTTCCTGGAAGACCTGTTGAAGTAGGACAGACATTCCTGACGTAGGACAGACATTCCTGTCTGTCGTTGAGCGCGTCAGCGCGAATATTCTGTTAGCTAATCTCAAGAGCGTGCTTTCGCACGCTTAGACGGACAGGAATGTCTGTCCCACTTATGACAGACAAGAATGTCTGTCCTACGAGGTAAAAGCCATGCCACTCGCAATCGTCACATTGATTCTCGCGCTCGCTTCATTTTGCGCGCCCGCTGCTCAGGCGCAGCGCGAGCGTTTCATTACGGTCGAAGGCGCGGATTTGCGCGCGAAATTAGAGACGGCCAAAGGGATGGGACGCAGGGCGTCACCGCCGCAGGCTCGCTTCTGGACGGCTTACTCGTTCGACGTTCGCCCCGGTGTTGCCGTTGACCCGGAGGCCGGGGAGTTTCGCGGCAGCATGAACAACTACGGCGACACTACCGTCTTCATCGGCAAATCAAACGGCGTCAACGTCGAGACGCGCAATCTGGGAATCTTCATCCTGCACGAAGCTGATGGAAGTGTTGTGAGCCGCATCGAAATTTACAACCTCGACCGGAAACGCGAGTACAGCGGCTATCCAGTCTACTGGCTCGGTCGCGGCGGAAACGAAGAGAGCCTGGCCCTGTTACGCGCTCTGGCCGAATCGAATCTGCCCGACAAGGTGGTCGAGCATGCGACGCTCGCTATCGCCATCCACGATGATCCGCGCGTCAACGATATTCTCAAAGGGCTGGTGCGTAACTCCAAAAACAGGGACGTGCGCCGCACCGCCGTTCACTGGCTCGGCGTCATCGGCGTCGAAACAAATTTTCTGGCCGATCTGGTTCGTAATGAAGGCGAGGACGAAGACGTGCGCCGGTCGGCGGGGCACGCGCTCGGCATCAGCAGCGATCCGGCAGCTATCAATGTTCTCACTAATCTGTACGGAACAATCGCCGACCGTGAGGTCAAACGAAATTTGATTCACTCCATCTCCATCAACTCGAATCAAGACCCGGCGATAGATTTTCTAATCAAACTCGCCAGGACGGAGCCAGACCGCGAGGCCAGAAATCAGGCGCTCTTCTGGCTCGGCCACAAGGCAGGCGAAAAGAGCCTGGGCGTGATTAAGGATGTGGTCGAAAAAGAGGACGCCGATACGGAAGTTCAGAAGCACGCCGTCTTCGTCCTCAGCCGCAGGCCGGTGGACGAGGCCGTGCCGCTGCTGATTAAAATCGCCCGGACACACCAGAAGCCGGAAGTTCGCAAGCAGGCAATGTTCTGGCTCGGACGTACAGGCGACGCACGCGCGCTCGCCTTCTTTGAAGAGATACTCGGAAAAGGGAATTAGCAGGGATGGACAGAGATTGTCAGGATGAAAAGAAAGAAGAGCCGCACTGATTTTATATTTGTTCTTTATCCTGACAATCTCTGTCCATCCCGGTTAATCTCCGCTTTGAATTTCTCAATGATTCGGTTTTATCAGCGACTTTAAGGAGAAACCTCGTGAAATCCAGATTTGTAATTGCGCTCGTCGCGTTAGTCTTCACCACAGCCTTCGCGGGCGAACTCTTCGGACAAAAAACGAAGAAAGCTAAAGATAAAAGGTTCGAGCCTGTGGTCAGGCAGAACTTGAGAGATTACGAAGGCAAGTACATTGGTATTGAGGCGGAGTACATCATCGAGATACAGGTCGCAGCGGACGGCACGCTGGAGATCAATAATCTGGAAGCTGGTCGAAGTGTCACCCTCACGAACGTAAAAGTGGTGGGCGCGCATGTGACCGCCGACAAGACTTATTTCGACGGACGCAAGGGAACTTTCGACGTTACGTTCGGCAATCGATTCTTATACGGCCAGGGCAGCTTCGGCCTGCTCGTGGACTGTTTGGAAGTTCGACTCGACGGCGGAATAGTGCTTAACAGACTCTTCTACCGTCGCGACTAAAAACCATGGCTGACAAAAAAGGTTCGCCGGACGAAGGTCTGACCCGTCGCGGTTTCCTCTGCGGCGCGGCTGCGGCGGTTGCCAGTCTCTCTGTGGTTGGTTCGACTGTGCCCCGACAGCAGCAACAGCCTCAAGAGGCCAGAGCACTTCTTGATCCAAACATCACGCACGGGAGAGTCGAGTTCAAAAGCGGCGATCACGCGGTTGACGCCTATCTCGCGCGACCTGTGAAGCCGGGGCGTTATCCGGCGGTCGTGGTTCTTCCCGGAAACTGGATTACAGAGCCTTACATCCCGGAAACAGTCGCGATGCTGGCGCAGGGCGGTTTCGTCGGCATGGTCGTCAACACCTTCTATCTCTTCCCGAAGCGCGCGACGTTTGAAGAGTCAAGACAAGTGCCCTGGGAAGAGACGCAGAAGATTTTACGCGAGCAGATTACAGACGAGTTGATCTATGGGGACACGCAGGCGGGCGTTGACTTCCTCAAAACGCAGCCTTTCGTCAAGAAGGGAAAGCAGGGTGTGATGGGCTTTTGCTTTGGCGGAAGAAACGCTCTGCTCTTTGCCGCGCGTTCTCGCGACATCGGGGCGGTCGCGCCATTTTACGCGCCGGTCGTTCCTCTCCCCGGCGTCACGCGCGAGGAGCGCCCGAAGCAGCCGCTTGATACAGATGTCGTGAAGCAGATACGCGTGCCTGTTCAGGGACACTACGGGACAAAGGATAAAAACGTCGGGCTGACGGAGGTGCGGCAGTTTGAGCAGGCTCTGCGGGCGCAGGGCACTCCGGTTGAACTCTACACCTACGAAGCCGAGCACGGATTCTTCGCTTACAACCGCCCGACCTATCGCGCGGACGATGCACGGCTGGCACGGACGCGCATGCTCGCCTTCTTCAAAAAGCATTTGAAATAATTGAAGCGCGTACAGAAATCCGCCGCGTGAGCGGCGCTTGAGTTTAGCACGGCGTTTCAACGTCGGGAAAAGCGTGCATAGTAATTGGTCGGCGTCGCGTCAGCGACGATTGAGAAGTGCGTGGTGGGTTCAATCGTCGCTGACGCGACGCCCTTGTTCTCCTGCTTCGTGCCCCCGGCCTTGAAAGGCCGGGCTAAATTCAGTTCGCCGCTAACGCGGCTTCCCGCGCACGCTTCACTAACACAGCTTTTATCTCAGGGGTTCATTTATGAAACGATTGCCACTCTTCTTCTCAATTACCTTTCTCTGCCTCAACATCATGGTTTGTGCCAATCAAACGTCTGGCGCAGTCTGCATAGATATTCAAGAGGCGACGGGGCAGAGCGCAGAAGAGGAAGCAAAACAAGCTATTCAGGCGCGGATTGATGCTTCAATCGAAGCGTCGAAGCGCAACGATTTGGAGACGCGGCTGGCGGGACTCGCCTCCGACTGGACTGGAAAGTTGAAGGACGGGGATTCTGTCACGCGAAGTGAACTGGAGGAGAATTTTCGTCAGCAACACCGCACCATCATCTCTGTCAGCGACGAAACGCGAATCACTGTCGATAGCATTGAATTGAACGGGAATGAGGCGACCATCCACACGAGCCAGCGATTTGTGAGAACCGTGCCCGGCAATGACGGCAAGCCTATGGAAGTGAGATCGAGCGTCACGCACCGCGAGGTCTGGATTAAGACGGACACGGCAGGGTGGCTCAATAAATATATCGAAGAGCTTGAGCAGGGGCCGACATACGTGAATGGTGTGGAAGTGCCGCAGGATCGCGCCGGGTGGAAGTTTGTCAAAATCGTCTGGGAAGAAGGAACGGCGCGGGCGCGGGCTGCTTTTGAAGAAGCAAGAAGACGCGACCCGCAAGCGACGCTGTTTCAGGAAACGACGCTGAACAACTTAGGTTACAGGCTCATCCGGAAAAGCCGCGCGCGAGATGCCGTAGAGGTTTTTCGCCTCAACACGGAAGCCTATCCGCAATCCTTCAACACCTTCGACAGCCTTGCTGAAGCCTACATGCTCATTGGTGACAGAGAACTCGCCATCCAGAATTACAGAAAGTCGCTGGAGCTTAATCCGAAAAACACAAACGCCGTACCGATGCTCGAAAGATTGGGCGCACCACTTTCGGCGGAGACCATCTGGAAGATGCTGGGCGCGCCGTCCGGTGTCGAGTTGATGGCAGACGTGGAGTACGGCAGCGCGGGCAAACAGCGCCCGCTCAGGATGCACATTCTACGCCCGCGCGTGATGCCGAAAGAGGGGCTTCCCGTCATCGTCTTCATTCACGGCGGCGGCTGGTTCGAGGGGCATCATAACCGGGGTATCGCACCGCTGCTGCACTTCGCCGAGCGCGGCTACCTGTGCGTCACAGTCGAGTATCGCCTGAGCGATGAAGCAAAGTTTCCCGCGCAGATTGAAGACCTCAAGACCGCCATCCGGTACCTGCGCGCAAAGGCGAAAGAACTTCACCTTGACCCCAAAAGCATCGGCGTCTGGGGGCAATCCGCAGGCGGACACCTCGCCGCACTGCTCGGCACGAGCGGCAACGTTAAAGAGCTTGAAGGCGCGGGCGCTTGGCGAAAGTTTTCAAGCCGCGTGAATGCTGTGGTCGATTGGAACGGCCCCGTAGACTTTCTTGAGCCGAAAGAGCTTGAGCGATTGATGAAGCAGAAACAGGACGAAGGCTGGAAGGAGATTGCTATGGAGCGGTTGTTCGGCGGGCTTGTTTTAGAGAACAAAGCAAAGGCTGTCCGCGCCAGTCCGCTGACTTACGTGAGCAGAGACGACCCGCCGTTTCTCATCATGCACGGCGACGAGGATCAGACCATCGGCCTCGGCCAGAGCCAGTTGCTCTACGAGGCGTTGAAAAAGGCAGGCGTTGATGTGAATTTCAATGTCATCAAAGGCGCGGGACATTTCGGAGTTGACGGCATCTCACCGCTTCAAAACGATTTCGCCGCGATGATGGATGCCTTCTTCGACAAACACTTAAAGAGCGGCAAGGCGTCCAGATAAGGTAGCTGTCACATCACGATTTAAGAAGTGTCTCTCGCTGAGCAGGGCGAGCAGGAGCATGAAGAGAATTGTTATGCTGAGATGCCTCTCTTAATGAGTTCGCCTTTGCGCAAACATCCATGGTAACAGCTCTGGCTCAGTCACAACCTTAGTCCAGATGGTGTGGCCTTCGCCGCTATATTCAGTATATTTGGGTTTCCCGTCGGCTCTTCTGAGGGCTGCGATCATCCGGCGCGACCGCTCGACGCTCACGGCTTCATCCTTTTCACCATGAAATGCCCAGAGCGGCACATGAGCGATTCGGTTCGCTTTGGATTCGTCGCCCCCGCCGCAAAGAGGTACGGCAGCGGCAAACAAATCCGGGCGCTCGTTGATGATGGCGAATGTGCCGAAGCCGCCCAGCGATTGCCCGGTGATATAGAGTCGTTCACCATCAATGCTGTAGTCCGTCTGCAATCTCTCAAGCAGTTCAAATACCAGCTTCAATTGCTTGCCCGGAGTTTGGTGGTCATTTCCTTCTACCCATCCTTCATCATGTGACTGAGGAGCGACGACGAAGCAGGGAAACTTTGCCTGGCTCTCAGCTTTAGTGAACAAGCCAATCAGGAAGCTGTTCCCGCCGCTAATCTGCTTCAGGTTGTCAGTTCCAAGACCCCCGCCACCATGCAGGTATAGCACCAGCGGATATTTTCGCTGCCTGTCGTAGTTGTCGGGGATGAACAGCCGGTAGGGAAGCTTCTTGCCTTTCTGATTCTGATAAACTTTGGCGACGAGAACGTCTTCGCGCTCGCCCGCCAGAACAGCACAGGAAATTGACGAGATCAACATGAGAGCTAAAGATAGAGCTATTTTCTTAATCATTAAGGTTAACCCTCCGCAGTAACATTCGGGTAATGGTTCAGTTTCAACTTGAATGTGCGCCGAGAGGCGATTCACCACAGAGACACAGAGAACGCAGAGGGGGCACAGAGAAATACAATCTCAAATTTGGAATCTCAAATCTGCTATCTCTGATTATTATCTCTGTGCATCCTCCGTGTCCTCTGTGCCTGCGGTGGTGAACCTCAACTCTCCCCACACTCTTTTCAAACTGTACCGCTGCCAAAATTCAGCACATGATTGACAGTATCACGCCAATTAGTAAAATGGCTGCCCGCGCTGATGAGAGTTGAGAGGCGAAATGCTTCTCATAGTGCCCGACCCCTTGAGAGCTTCTGATGGCTGATTACGAGTTTGTCACAATCTGGCGTTTCAAGTCACCGCTTCAGCCCGTGTGGGAGCTGATTTATCACTCCGACCGCTGGCCGTCGTGGTGGAGAGGTGTGGAAAATGTCGTGCTCTTGAAAGAGGGAGACGAGAACCACATCGGCAGCCTCTATCGTTATACTTGGAAGAGCAAGCTGCCATACAGGTTGACGTTTGATATGGAATTGACGCGCGTCGAGCCGATGACGCTCATCGAAGGAACGGCTCTTGGGGAATTGTCCGGCAAAGGTCTCTGGCAGCTTACAAGCGATGGAGAGATTACGACCGCGCGCTACGATTGGCGAGTGCAGACGACGAAACGCTGGATGAATCTGCTGACTCCAATTGCCCGCCCCTTTTTCAAGTGGAATCACGACGTAGTGATGCGCTGGGGAGCCGAAGGGTTAGCGAAGAAGCTCGGAGTGAGTTTGATTGAAGGGGAAGAGAAGCCGACGTAAACAACATAGCTCGAGCAGAAGAAGTCCCGCTAGGGACTTTTGATAATAGCCCAGCAATTTATTGCTGGGGAACAGAGCCATTAAAATTATTGAGTCCCGTAGGGACGACTGAAGAGAATCGAGCCTGTCTTCAGTCGTCCCTACAGGACTTTGGTTTTATTCCTCGTTTTATTCCCAGCAATAAATTGCTGGGCTATTTTCATTCGCCCCTGACGGGGCTTAACACTTGCACATGAATTTAGTTATAAAAGTCTTGCTTCTATGGGCATCGCTAACTAACGACCATCCTCCACTTCGCGCGTCGCGCTTCGTAGGCGGAAACTTGCGGCTCGTATTGCAGGGTGAGGCCGATGTCGTCCAATCCTTCCATCAAGCAGTAGCGACGAAAATCATCTATCTCGAAAGAAGCGGAAAATCCGCTCTCGTCCTCAACCACCGAGCGCTCAAGGTCAACGGTGACGCGATAGCCTTCTATCGTCTGCGCTCGACGCATCAACTCCGCGACTTCAGTCTCGCTCAAAACCACCGGCAGGACGCCGTTCTTCATGCAGTTGTTCGCAAAGATGTCTGCGAACGACTGCGCGATGACGGCGCGGAAGCCGTAATCCAGTAAAGCCCACGGCGCATGCTCGCGCGACGAGCCGCAACCGAAGTTTCTCCCCGCGATGAGAATCGTCGCGCCCTCGTATCTCTGCTCATTCAGCACGAAAGATGACTCCGGCTCGTTGCCTGCCGTGTAACGCCAGTCGTAGAAGAGAAACTCGCCGAAGCCCGTTCGCTCAATCCGCTTGAGAAACTGCTTCGGGATGATCTGATCCGTATCAACATTCGGACGATCAAGCGGCGCGACGATTCCGGTGTGAATGCGAAAAGGAAGCATAATTTTTAGAGCAGGAGTCAGAAGACAGAAGTCAGGAGACAGAATAAAAAACGAAAGCGGGTTGCCGCGTCTTCATTCCGACTTCTCACTTCTGACTCCTGTCTCCTGATGTTCGTTGAATTTCCACTCGCGCACGTCTGTGAAATGTCCGGCGATGGCGGCGGCAGCGGCCATCGCGGGGCTGACGAGGTGCGTGCGCCCGCCTCTGCCCTGTCTGCCTTCAAAGTTGCGATTACTGGTCGAAGCGCAGCGCTCGCCCGGTTGCAGGATGTCCGGATTCATCCCCAAACACATGGAGCAGCCGGACTCGCGCCACTCGAATCCAGCCTCCGTGAAGATGCGGTCTAAGCCTTCCTCTTCCGCTGCGCGCTTGATGGCCTGCGAACCCGGCACGACCATAGCGTGAACCGCGCCGTTGATTCTATAGCCTCTCACGACACGCGCTGCGGCGCGCAAATCTTCAAGGCGCGCGTTGGTGCAAGAGCCTATGAAGACGCGATCAATCGCGATCTCTTCAACCAACGTGCCCGGCTCAAGGTTCATATATTCAAGCGCTCGACGCGTAGCACGCTGGTCTGATTCCGTCGCATTCTCGACCGCATCGGGCACACGCCCCGTGATGGGAACGACCATGCCCGGACTCGTTCCCCACGTGACGAAGGGAGCGAGGGAGCTTGCGTCAATCTCCACTGTCTGGTCAAACGTCGCGCCTTCGTCCGTTTGCAGCGTACGCCAGTAAGCGACCGCCTCATCCCAATCCGCGCCGCGCGGCGCAAACCGTCTGCCTTCGAGATAAGCGAAAGTCGTTTCATCCGGCGCAATCATTCCGGCACGCGCGCCCGCTTCGATGCTCATGTTGCAGAGCGTCATGCGGCCTTCCATCGAAAGCGAGCGCACGGCTTCGCCTGCATACTCGATAACGTAGCCGGTCGCCCCGTCAGTTCCGATCTGGCCGATAATCGCCAGCGCTAGGTCTTTGGCCGTGACGCCTTCCGGGAGAGTTCCGCGCGTCTGAACTTTCATCGTGCGCGGCTTCGTTTGTTGCAGGCATTGTGTGGCCAGCACATGCTCGACTTCGCTCGTGCCGATGCCGAAGGCGAGCGCGCCGAACGCTCCGTGCGTGCTGGTGTGGCTGTCGCCGCAAACAATCGTCATGCCCGGTTGCGTCAACCCCAACTCCGGCCCGATGACGTGGACGATGCCCTGCTCGGCAGCGTTGATGTCGTAGAGCGTGACATCGAACTCGCGGCAGTTGTGCCTGAGCGCCTCAATCTGTTTGGCTGCAATCGGGTCTGTGATTGGCAAGCGGCGATCCGTTGTCGGGACGTTATGATCTACCGTTGCGATGGTCAGGTCAGGACGCCGCACGCGCCTCTGCGCCGCTCTCAACCCGTCGAACGCCTGCGGCGAAGTGACTTCATGGACGAGATGCAAATCTATGTAGAGCAGCGCAGGCTTCCCGTCAGGTTCGCAGACAACATGAGCGTTCCAGAGCTTGTCGAAGAGTGTAAGCATAAAAAGTGGTCAGTGGTCGGTGGTCAGTAGTCAGTAGGGAGAGCGCGGTCAGCAGCATTGAGCTTTTGTCTTTAACTGACCACTGACCACCGACCACTGACCACTGCTTTTCAGACTGCATGATAAGCGTGCCGCATGTCTGCGACTTCGGCGATTGATTCCGCGACGAGCGCTCCCATCTCGGCGGTCGTTGCGAGGTATTTGCTCTTCTGTCCTTGATTAAGATCGGGCGTGCGATAGCCCGCGTCGAGTACGGCGCGGATGGCAGTTTCGATGTCCTGAGCCTCGCGCTCAAGGTGCGCGGTGTAGCGCAAGAGCAGCGCCGCCGAGGAGATTGCGCCGAGCGGATTAGCCATGCCGCTTCCGGCGATGTCCGGCGCAGAGCCGTGAACGGGTTCGTACAGCCCAACGTGGCCTCCGATGCTGGCAGAGGCAAGGAGGCCCAATGAACCTGTGATGACGGCTGCTTCGTCAGAGAGAATGTCGCCGAACAGATTTTCCGTCAGCAAGACATCAAATCTTCGCGGGCTCATCACCAGGTGCATGGCGCAGGCGTCAACGTACAGATGCTCAAGCGTTATCTCCGGGTAATCAAGAGCGACGCGCGTCACGACCTCGCGCCACAGTTGCGAGGTCTCAAGCACGTTGGCTTTATCAACTGATGTTACTTTACGACGCCTCCCAAGCGCTGCCTCAAAAGCTACGCGGGCGATGCGCTCAATCTCCTCGACAGAATAACGCATGGTGTTGAACGCTGCCGAAGTGTCGCCGGTCTTAATGAAACCGCGCGGCTCGCCGAAGTAGAGACCGCCGAGCAGTTCGCGCACGAAGAGAATATCCGCGCCTGCCACCACCTCCGCGCGAAGCGGCGAACAATCTGCGACCGCCGCGTATGAAACGGCAGGACGCAGATTCGCGTAAGCTCCGAGCGCGCGGCGCAGAGTTAAGAGTCCGGCTTCTGCGCGCTTGTCCGGCGGGAGGTGGTCATACTCCGGCGCACCGACCGCGCCGAGCAGCACCGCATCGCTGTCAAGACAGGCATCCAGCGTGGCAACCGGCAGCGGAGTATCGGTTTGTTTGATAGCTGCGCCGCCAATCAATCTTTCATCAAACTCAAAGCTATGGCCGTAAATGTCTGCGACGGCGCGCAGCACTCGCACGGCCTCACGAGTCACTTCCGGCCCAATGCCGTCGCCCGGCAGCACCGTTATTTTCAATCTCATCGTTGATTCATCCGTGTAACTACCCAGCAATCAGCGATCAGCTTTCAGCGAAAACTTGTCCGAAGTCGTCAGAAGATGAACTGGAAATTGTCCCGGCTGACGGCTGGTTGCTGAATACTGACCGCTGTTTCGTTATTAATAACTTCCGCTCGCCGCCCACTCCTTGATAACGGCGGGGGCGCTTTCAGTCTGAAAAGGCTCAATGCTCGCACGCGGACTGTTGGGAAGCAGCGAAAGAATGTCCTGATCGTAGATGCGCTTCTTCTTGTCGGCCAGTTGTGTGAACCGCGTGTAGACGGCGTCGAGTTCGACGGGCGTGAGCGCGCAGCCGAGTTCGTCGTAGCGTTTCAAGAGCGCATGACGCCCCGAATGTTTGCCCAGCACGATTCTGTTGTTGGGTACGCCGACCGATTCGGGCGTCATAATCTCGTAGCATAAAGGATTGCTGAGCACGCCGTGCTGGTGTATGCCCGCCTCATGCGCGAAAGCGTTGCGCCCGACGATGGCCTTGTTGGGCTGCACGGGGCAACCGATGATTTCGGAAAGCAGTTGGCTCGTCGGGTAAAGCTCCTCGGTTCGCACGCTCGTTTCATGCGGCAGGCGGTCGGCGCGAACACGCATCGCCATCACAATCTCTTCGAGCGCAGCGTTGCCCGCACGCTCGCCTATGCCGTTGATGGTGCATTCGACCTGCCGCGCGCCCGCTTCGATGGCCGAGAGACTGTTGGCGACAGCCAGCCCCAAATCGTTATGGCAATGTACGCTGATGACGACGGGCGATTCGCGGACAACGCGCTGGCGAACAGTGCGAATCAACTCCGCAAATTCCGTCGGCGTGGTGTAGCCGACCGTGTCCGGGATGTTGATGACAGTTGCGCCCTCTTCGATGGCCGCCGCCAGCACTTCGCACAGGTAATCAACTTCGCTTCTGGTCGCGTCTTCGGCGGAGAACTCGACTTCATCGCAGAACGTGCGCGCTAATTTCACGGCGTTGCGCGTCATCAACAGCACTTCGGCGCGCGTCTTTTTGAGTTTATGCTCAAGATGTATGTCGGACGTGGCGACGAAGGTGTGGATGCGTGGATGCGCTGCCCGTTTCAACGCTTCGGCGGCGCGCAGGATGTCGGCTTCGGTCGTCCGGCAAAGGGCGGCAATTGTGACCTGACGGCAACTGGTCGCAACCGCCCTGACTGCCGCGAAATCTCCATCAGAGGCGATAGGGAAGCCCGCTTCGATAACGTCAACGCCGAGAGTTTCGAGCTGGCGGGCTAAGCGAACCTTCTCTTCCAAGTCCATCGAACAGCCCGGCGACTGCTCGCCGTCTCTCAAGGTGGTGTCGAAAATTGTGATCTTCGGGGGAGTTGTCATGAAAGAATCTCCTTCAAAACGCGAAGGCTAAGCTCCAAAGGCGCAAAAGTCAAAGTTATAATATTTATGATAAGATAACTTCTGGTCGTCAAGATAAGCCCGCCCGCAAAGATCATTAGTTTGAGCGATGAGGTGCTGAGCGAAGGAGAGCGAATGGATATTAATCAGCTTGAAGTTCTGATTGCGGTCGCAACCGAGCGTGGGTTCTCGCGTGCGGCGGATAAACTCTACCGGACGCAACCGGCCATCAGCCAGGCCATCCGGCGGCTGGAGGAAGAGGTTGGCGAGCCGCTTTTTGATCGCTCGTCGAAGGACGGAACGCTGACGGCTTCGGGTCAGGTTCTTTTGAAGTACGCGCAGCAGATATTGAATCTACGGCGCGATGCGAAGCTGGCCGTCAAGGAGTTGAAGGATTTGCAGCGCGGCAAGGTGACGCTGGGCGCTAACGAATACACGGTGATGTACCTGTTGCCCGTCATCTCCGTTTACAGGGTGCGTCACCCGCACATCAAGATCGAGGTGAAAAGAGATTTGGCAAGCCGCATCCCTTCGGAGGTGCTCAAGCGTGATGTCGAGATCGGCATCGTCTCCTTTAGCCCGAATGATCCGGCACTCCAGACCCTTGCGGTGGCGACGGACGAGTTGGCCTTGATCGTCGCACCCGATCATCCGCTGGCCGGAAAAAAAGTGGTCTCGGTGCGCGAACTCGGAGTCGAAACTTTTATCGCGCACAACGTGCGCTCGCCTTATCGTGAGCGCGTGGTGCAAACGTTTGAGAAGCACAGAACGCCGCTCAATATTTCGATGGAGTTGCCGACGCTGGAAGCTATCAAGCGGTTTGTCGAACAGGGAATGGGTGTAGCGTTAGTGCCCAGATTGGCGGCGCAGGCAGAGATCGAGCGCGGCCAGGTGATAGCCCTCACGGTGCGCGAGATGCGACTTGAAAGGAAGCTTTATTTAATCTACCGCAAGGGAGCGAAACTCTCGCACGCTGCGAGGGCCTTTCTTCATGTCGCGCGAGACATTTGAGAGCCCTAGGTTAGGTTTATTTTCCTAAAACCTATAAATAATAAAATTGCTTGACTATCGAAATAATGAGGTTTATCTTTTGCCTGTAATGCCTCTGTCCTAGAGACTCGCTCGACGAGACTCTTTACCCAGCGTTACGCAAGAAGTGAAACGCTTTCTAGCGCATCGGGTCTGCTAAACAAGACCACTGGCTCGACAGTTTAGATCATATACACCCGCGTTAGAAATAGATTTGAGCAGACCCGGAAAGGTGTATATGTCTGTTCAGATTCGTCCGAAAACTCAATCTCAAACTGTTTCTGATAATCAGAAGCCCTTATCTCCATCACAACAAAAGCTTGTTGACCTAAAAACCAGTATTAGTCTGTTCCGTGAGGTTTTGATAGAGTTTAAGGACTTGCTATCAATCATCACAATCATACTGTTTTTCGCCTTAGGTGTTTTTGAGGCATTACGGAGGATACTGGAATGATTTATTACGCCTTAGAATCTAACTACTTATTATCCGCTTCACAGAGTGGATAGCCTTGCTTTTCCCATACCGTCATTGAGGCAAACCTCATGTAGTGTCATGTCCCTAGCCAGCTAGTTAATCCTTTCTATTTCTTCTTCAGACCTTCTACCTCATCTCGAATCTTTTATCAGGACGGCGTCGCCAGCCCGGAAGCCGCGTGAGGAGACGAGGCGGCCATCGCGCAGCCAGTCGAAAGAGAAGAATTGATTGTCTTTGAAATCCGTTAGCTGTGTGGGATTGCCGCCACCAAACGGCTGATTCCAGATGTTGTCGGTGTTCATCCGGCGATCTACATAAGTCAAACTGCGCCCGTCCGGCGTCCACTTCAAGACAGCTTCCCACCCCGCCACAGCGGTTGGAGCAAGATCAAACATTTTGACGGGCTGCCCGCCCGCGAAAGGGATGACGGCGACTTTAACGGAGTCACTCGGCTCGTCTACAAAATACCAGTAGGCGATCCACTTTCCATCCGGCGAGATGGTTGGCCGCAGCCCAAGCTTCTCCGTCAATCGAAGGGGAGTGCCGCCGTCGATTCTCACCTTCCACGCCTTCATTAGATTGTCGGAATCAAGATGCTGGTAGACGACCCATTGACTATCGGGCGAAATTTGCGCCCAGTTGCTATCGGTCTTATCGAAGGTCAGTTGCTTCGGGTTGCTGCCGTCCCTGTCCATTCGCCAGATTTGCCATGAGCCGGAGCGGTTGGAATGAAAGACTATGTAGCGACCATCAGGCGAAGCGGACGGGAAATAATTTCGTTCAGCGCCTGCCGTCAGTTGTTTCTGATTAGTCCCGTCAAGCTCCATCTCCCAGATGTCTGAGCTGCCGCTGGCATCAGAGGCGTAGAGAATATGATTGTCAGGCGTCCAGGCCAGATCGTAGTAAGCGCCGACGCCGGGTGTAATCTGCCGCGCGCTGTAGTCGTTGGCGCTTTTCGTTACCCAGATGTTGGCGAGTCTCTGACTTTGCACGGACACGAGAGCCTTTGAATCCTGAGAGACGCTGATGCTGCGATAGTCGTACAGGTCGTTGGTGATGCTTTGCGTAGCGCCATCGGGATAAGAGACCTGCCAGATTTGGCTAAAGGATGAGTCCTGGTGTTGAGCGATCACAACCAGTGCGCTTTTATCGGGGAGCCATTCGATATTGTTGCTGCCGAGCCATTTCTGAGAAGTGATGACTCGTTCTGTGCCGTCGGCTATCTGGATTTCGATAATCGTAGTGAGAGGGCTGTTGTTGGTGTAGGCGCTGATGGGAACGGCAAGTGATTTCCCGTCGGGCGACCAGGCTATCCAATCGAAAAATTCAGGAGCCTTGCGCGACATAAGCTTACGCTTTCCCGTGCCGTCAAGGTTCGCGATTGAAAGAGTGACCTCTTGTCTTGCCTGGTTAATATCAACGATGGCCAGTTGCTTGCCGTCAGGAGAGAGCGTAATCGGGCCGGTCAAATCCCCGATCATTTTTGTCGGCGAGCCGCCAAGCACGGGCATCTTGTAGATTGCCGGACGACTGTTCTTTTCTTCCATCGCGTAGTAGATGAAATTGCCGTCTGCCGAGAAACCGCAGGCGAAGTAAGTAACTTCGGACAGAGGAAGCAGGCGAACGTTGCTGGAGATAGCCACTTGCCTCAGCCAGAGACTTTGCTTTCCGCCTTCGTCCGTCACGTAAACAACGTACTTGCCGTCGGGCGAGATGGCGGCAACTCTGGTGTTGCCGTTCGTGGTGAGCTTAATGACCTCCGCCTGTTTGAATAGTCTCGCCGGTGTCTCTTTAGTCTTACTCTGACCGAAGAATTTATACAGCCCGAAGCTAAGAGCAAGGACGGCAATAGCCACTGCCGCAATGAGTGCTGCGGCGCGTCCGTTGCTCGGTATGATGTTGCTGAAACGCCCGCCGCCGCCATTCGTCGTGTGAGCGTCTCCCCATTTACCTGTGGACGACCGGGAATCTTTGATGGTCGTCGCGATCCGATTCGCGCCGCTTCTGACGACCCTCTGCCCGCCGCTCAAACCCGGCGGACTGGATCGCTCCAATTCCAACCCGACTTCCATCTCACGCCGCAGGCTCTTGAGATCGAGCGCCATATCTTTGACGGTCTGGTAGCGTTCATCTCTGTTCTTCTGAAGCGCCTTGCGTGCGATTCGTTCCAGTTCGTAAGGCACTTCGTCCGCCTGCTGCGAAAGCGGCGAAGGCTCCTGCGAGAGCAGCGACACGATGACATCGCTCGTGGTCTCTCCCTCGAAGGGAGCGTGCCCCGTCACCATTTCGTAAAGCACCACACCCAGACTCCAGATGTCTGTGCGCTGGTCAACGAGCTGCCCGCGCGCCTGCTCAGGCGACATGTACTGCATCGTGCCCATCACCGTTCCCGGATCAGTGTCGTCCTTGGCTATCGTCGGCGCTTGCGAATCCACGGTCGCCGCCTGTCGCTCCGTCAGTTTGGCCAGACCGAAATCCAGAACTTTCACGTAGCCGTCCGGGCGGATCATGATGTTCTCAGGCTTGATGTCGCGATGAACGATGCCCGTTTCGTGCGCCGCCGCGAGAGCTGCGGCCACCTGCACGGCTATGTCGAGCGCCTCTTTCAAAGAGATTTCCGCGTGGCCGAGGCGCGCGCGCAAGGTTTCACCGTCAACAAATTCCATCGCCATGAAATGCAGATTGTCTTCATGCCCGATTTCATGGATGGTGATGATGTTGGGATGATTCAGGGCGGAGGCGGCAGATGCTTCCCGCTCGAAGCGGCGCAGGCGGTCTTCGCTCTCCGTGAATTTGGTGGGCAGAATCTTGAGCGCAGCGGGACGCCGCAGATGTGTGTCCTGCGCCAGATAGACTTCGCCCATGCCGCCCGCGCCAAGCTGCGTGCTGATTTCATAACGACCGAGACGTGTGCCGGAAGCAATAGACATGACTGAAATCGAGCGACCCGGATTGAATTAAATTCGATTATATGACATGGACGCCGCAAGCTACTAAGAGCGCTTAACAAAACTATATGGAGAAGAGATAGACAGGATTAACAGGATTTTCAAGATTAAGAAAAGCAGATAAGGCAATGCAGCTTGATGCTTCTTCTCTTTTATCCTGTCCATCTTGTTAATCCTGTCTATCTCTTCCCGGTTTTGTTAGTGACTCTAAGCTACCTAAGGTTTAGAACGAGCGCGAGCGTAGAAGGTTTACAAAAAAAGAGCGGGGACTCCCCCAAAAAAGTCCCCGCTCCCGGATTGAAGCCACATTTTGCCCGCCATAGCTTCAACCATATGCTGAATTTGCTCGAAGTCTTACCGCAGCGTCATGCCCTCAAGCGCGACCGTGTATTCCTTCTTGATGGGATCGTACCGGACGCTGTACCTGGTCGGGTAATAAGCGGCGCGCGCATACTTCGCGGGCAGCTTGATTAGCTCGGTCACGTCCGTTTTCGTTTCAAGAAAGGATTTCGCGATCATCGGCTCGGCGAAAATGAGACTGCCGTTGTAGCTGCCGTAGATGAACGTCGTGGAGAACGATTGCCCATTAAGCTCCTTCGAGAGCGGGTTGACCCAGTGCGCCCCCATGCGCGCATGTTCCGAATCGGGCACATAGATATAGCCTGACGGAACAAACTCGGCGGCAGGTTGCTTTTTGGTTCTCAAAAGATCGTCGCCTGTGGCCGTAATGCCCGCACGCTCCGCTTCATTAATCATATAGAAGTGGAAATCGAAGTGCGGCGAGTCATAAATCTTCGCGGGCGAGTGTCCATTCGGATTCCAGTTCAGCCCGATGTGTTTGAAGGCGGTCGCCGAAGCCTGCGGGGGCAGGGCGAGCGAAACTTCCGTCCAGCCTTCGCCGGGGAGCGGCCCCGTCGGCAGCGTTGAAAGCGCCTCTTCACTGAAAGTCAGGCCGATGGCTGTCGGGTTGCCGCTCTTGTCGAAGCTCACCCATGAGCGAACCTGACCCTTACCGAGCGGCTTTGTCTCGCCGACGATTTGTTTAGCTGTAGCGTCATTCAAACTCGCACTAACTTTAGCGGATTGCGAAACGCTTAGATTCGACTGGCTCCCTTGATTAACAGGACGCTGGGCGAAGACCAAGCCGGTGACGACGAGAATCATCGCCAGTGCGACGAACAATTCTCGGAAAAGAAAAATTCTGTCCGCTCCCATCACTAGCTGGAGCGCGCGACCCTGAAAACTATTAACGGAAACCTGATTCATGTTCATGATCCTTACTTTTCTGACCTCCTACATGAATAACGCGCAGTTCGCAGGCAAAAAGAATCAAGCGAAGCTAAAAAAAATTGATTGCCGCGCAAATAAAAATTGTTCGTGTTCCTGTGATCTATTATGGCGCGGATTTTCGCGTTATCTAGTTGGGAGCGATAATCGCGACCGGAAAAGAGAGGATTAGAAAAACAATGCAAGCCGCACAGATAACCTTAAAGCAGTACGGGCACGGGGGGCGCAGCCGCACCGAGCCAAACGGGTTGACTGCGCATCTTTCAAACTGGCTGACGCGCGTCTTCGGTTGCTGGCACAGTGAGATGAGCCGCCCGTTCACGCACGATAACGAATCCTATCGCACCTGTTTGGAGTGCGGTGCGCGTCGCAATTTTGACCCGAAGCGATGGGAAATGGTCGGCGCTTATTATTACGACTTGCCCAGGGGCCACTCAACGTCGCGCGCTAGAACCGCGTCCTTGACTCTG
Source organism: uncultured Acidobacteriota bacterium (assembly GCA_963791265.1). Taxonomy (GTDB): domain Bacteria; phylum Acidobacteriota; class Blastocatellia; order Pyrinomonadales; family Pyrinomonadaceae; genus QHXM01. The sequence goes on along the minus strand of CAWBSB010000013.1, from coordinate 1,201,224 downwards.
AATCAGCGCGTGAGGATAAGCATGGCGTCGAATGCGACATCGAAAGCGTAGAACTGAGCTTTAGTAAAGTTGGTTAACGTCAGCATGACGTAAGAGGGACAACGTCTCAGCCCCGTCAGGGGCGAAAGAATGTAGCCCCTCACGGGGCTGTTGGAAGTAATTCCTTATGTCGAACTCACGTTTGGTTAAAGACGCAGTATCTTGAAAGCCGTGCTATCTCAGCTCCGGTTGAGTAAGTTATTAGACGCCGGGATGCACGGTAATCACACCTCGCCAGATGAATTTCTCTATCTGGCGGCGATGTCGCAGAAGATGCACGATGGCGTGCTCCAACAAGCTCTCCACGTTATACACCACTCCCCAACGGCTATTGATAACTGTCCTCGTAATCTCTTCGTCGCTCATCTCCCACTTATCCTCTAAAGTCTGAACGGTGTAGCGAAGCGCCGCCTCAAATTGCTCCAACGCTTCCTGGCGTGAGAGAAGTTTGGGCTGAGGACGATTGGACGCAATCGAGAATTGCTCTCTAATGTAATCGGCATAACCGTACACTGCTCTGACCACATGCGACATGATGGTTTGCACCGAACGGCAGTCCTCATCCTTCGTCTGCGCGTCAACCACCCGCACGAAATCATCTTCGGGGATGCGCTCGATTAAGCTTCTGAGTTCCGACGCTGCGCGCTCATATTCATCCATCAGTGCCCCAATCGCACCGCTTCGGTAAGTCTTTTCCATATTCCGCGTTTCCATCTTCAATTAAGGTATCTAACTCCCGAATTAAACCGCGTCGAGCATATATCATTCAAGATAAAGAAACCAAAGAACGATGCAAGCCATGCTATCGAGGCGTCAGGGGGTGTCAATAAATTCGGCTCAAAGCGAAATTAAAAATCAAACCGCATGTGTTAAAGTATCTCTCGCATATTCCCTGTTCATCATTACATTCTGAAGGATTGAAACAATGAAAAGAATTCTTTGTGCGTCTGCCATTTCGCTCATCGCGTTCTACGCTCTTTTTGCTCAAGCGTCTTTACGCAGAACTTCCGGGGCAAATGTTCCGAGCGGCTACTGGCCGCTGGAGAAGAGCCAGGCCATCATCGAAAAGATGCAAACCGTGCGGCTGGCTCCCGATCTTTCGCACCTGACGGCAGATGAGCGCAGAGCCGTCAGCAAACTGCTCGAAGTCGGACAAATCTTTCAGGAACTCCACGAAGAGCAACTGCACGCGCAAGCTCTTCCCGCGCACCGTGAGTTGATGCAACTCGATAAACGGCTCAATTCACCTGCTGCCACGCAGAATCTGTTGACGCTGTACCGCCTCAATCAGGGGCCAGTCGCTGCGACACTTGAGAACAAGCGCGAGACGTTTCTGCCGGTCAATCCTCGTCAGGTCGGATCAAACATGTACCCGGTGGGCGTCACCAAGGAGGAGATTGAAACGTTCCTTAACGCGCATCCTGAAAAGCGTGCTTCTCTGCTGGACCTGCGCTCGGTCGTTCGTCGCTCCACCGTGGAGAGTTTGAGAAGAGACCTCGCCAAACTCCGGCAGTATCCGGCGCTGGCGACGCTGCATCCCGGCCTGCAACGTGAACTGACCAGCCTGCTCTCGCGCCCCGGTCCGAAAGGCTTTTACGCCGTGCCTTACTCAGTCGCTTACGCAGACAAACTGGTGCGCGCGCACACTCTGCTCAACGAAGCCGCCGATATGGTTGAGAAGTCGGACGAAGAATTCGCGCGCTACCTGCGTAATCGCAGCCGCGATCTCTTGTCGGACGACTACGAGTCGGGCGACGCCGCCTGGGTCACAGGTCGCTTCAAAAATCTGAACGCGCAGATCGGGTCTTACGAAGTTTATGCAGACGATATGTACGGGGTGAAAACCTTTTTCGCCTTCAGTCTCCTGAGCACGCGCGCAGAGGAGACTGAAGCGCTGCGTAAAGCCATGAAAGGTTTGCAGGCGCTCGAAGATTCATTGCCCTATGAACATCACAAGAAGGTGAGAGAAGACATCCCCGTCGGCGTTTACGATGTCGTGGCCGATTTCGGGCAGGCGCGCGGCGGCAACACGGCGACGATTCTTCCAAACGAAAGCTATCTCGCGCGCCGCTACGGGCGCACCATCCTGTTGCGGTCGAACATCATGCGAAACCCGGACCTGTTCGGGGGAACGAGCAAGCGTTGGGAAGCGGCAGTGGTGACGGCGCATCATAATGAATTGAAGCCCGAAGGGAATTTCTACCGCACGCTCTGGCACGAGGTCGGACACTACCTCGGCGTTGACTTAACAAAGACCGGGCAAGACCTGGACGAGGCGCTTCAGGAGAACTCCTCTGCGATGGAAGAGATGAAGGCCGATCTGGTTTCGCTCTTCGTCGCCGAAGCATTGCGTAAGCAGGGTTACTACACGGCGGAGCAGCTTCGCGCGGTTTATGCCAGCGGCATCCTGCGTGTGTTGCAGAACAACAAGCCCCGGCGCGATCAGGCTTACAACACGATGCAGCTTATGCAGTGGAATTTCTTCCTGGAGAACGGGCTGTTAGCGTTTGATCAGGCAACGGGCAAGCTCAGGATTAACTACGACAAGTATCATGGGACAGTAGGCAAACTGCTGATGAAGGTTCTTGAGGTTCAGTACGAGGGAGACAAGGCAGCGTCCGATAGATTCATCGAGCAGTACACGACGTGGGACGAAAATCTGCACGGGATCGTGGCGAAAAACATTCGTGAGCAGCAGCGTTACCGGTTCCAGTTGTTCAAGTATGGTGCGCTGGGCGAGTGATTGTTCTCTTCTTGAGCGGAAATCGTCTTGAGCTTCACCACAGAGACACAGAGGACGCAGAGATAGCACAGAGAAAAACAATCTCAAATTCAGAATTTGAAATCTCAAATCTGCTCTCTGTTATTTCTTATCTCTGTGCATCCTCCGTGTTCTCTGTGCCTCTGTGGTGAACTGCCTGTGACGTGAGACTCAATTGAAAATTCCCCGAAACGTCCGCCGCGAATCGGTCGTATGGTTGAGTAATCCAGAGCGAAGTAAGGAGAACTTACCCATGAAGAACAGGCAATTTTCCAGAAGGGATTTCTTCTATCTCTGCGGAGGCTTTGGCTTGCTTGCCGCGAGTTATCCTCTTGCGCGGGTCATCTCTCAATCGAGAGATGGGAAGAACGCTCAAGCCCATGCGCCGACGCCGAGTAATACGCTCGGCCCTTTTTACAGGAAGGGTGCGCCGCGAACAGAGAAACTGATAGAGCAGAATGAGCCCGGCACGCCGCTCCTCGTCGCCGGGCGCGTGCGTAATACCGACGGGCAAGCGCTTTCTGCTGCAACCATCGAAGTCTTTCATTCGGATCATCAAGGGAATTACGACCTTCAGGGCTTCCACCATCGCGGCCAGATTCCCGTCCACGAAAGCGGCGAGTACAGATTCGAGACAATCATCCCCGGACAATACGACGACCGCGCGCAGCATATCCATTACGTGATTACTGCCCCCGGCCACAAGCAACTCGTCACGCAGCTCTACTTTGAAACCGACCCGAAGTTCAAGGGCAATCCTGACAAGAACTACACCAGGGATAACCTCGTCTGGCATCGTGAGTTGATTCGTCCCGTCACGAAGACTACCAAAAATAACGTGACTTATTCTGCGGTTGATTTCGACATCTGGCTTGAGAAGGCGTAATACCGGGCAGCAGAAGAAAAGAGAAGCGAACCACGAAGTAACACGAAGAGACACGAAACATTCGGCAGCTTCGTGTCTCTTCGTGTTACTTCGTGGCTCGTTTGCTCGTCTTTACCTGTTAGAAGCTGAAACGAACCTGACCGATGATGCGGCGATTGCCCGCAGCCGGGTTGCCGCCGCCACCACCGCCGCCGAATCCGCCAGCGGTCGAGAGCGATTCGCCGAAGAGCGGCGAACTCAGGTTGCCGACCGGCGACCCCTCATTGGTTTTGTTCAAGAGGTTCTGGAACTGCACGGAGAAGGTCAGATTGTACCGGCTGCCATCCGACGATGCGGCTCCGCCTCGTCCGCCGCCACCGCCTCGACCACCACCGCCACCGCCGCCGCCACGACGGCCACCACCACCAGCGCCGCGACCTCCGCCCACGCCTGCTCCGCTTCCGTCCTGCCCTGAAGCATTCGCCGCGCTCTGGTCGCGGCTGCCTCCAAAACCGAACGTTCTGCTGACACCGAGGTTCACGTTGAAGAAAGACGGCCCGTCACCAAAGTTGCGCGGAATAAGTTCCTGCCCCGGCGCAGGGTTCGGATCGAAAGCGCCGAAGCGAGTCAGGATCACGCCCGGCTTCGTCAGGTCTGTGGCAAACGCCGGACGCTCTGTAAAGAGCGAGTCGCCGTTGGTGTCACGACCCGTCGTGATGTTGAAGGGACGACCCGAAGTGAGCATGATGAGCGGACTCAGGCGCACGCCCCAGGGCGCGTTGATCGTCCCGCCGACAATGAACCGATGGCGCACGTCAAATGAAGCGCGTCCCCATTCGCTCGTCAGGTCATACTGGTTCGCTGGAAATGAGCCAGCGCCGTCCGTGTCGCTCTCGGCTTTGCCCAGACTGTATCTGGCAAAAATGGAGAAGGTGCGGTTGAGCCGGTTATTGATGCCCAGCAGCAGTTGATTCTGATTGAGCCGCCCGCTCGATTCGTACTCGTAGATGTTGCTCAGGTTTCCTAAAGGGCGCACGCCGCTTGCGGGCAGTCCGGGAATGAAAGTTCCCGGCAGCGGCGCATTGATGTTGCGCGCGCGAAGCAGGTGGAGCGAGCGCGAGTTGATAAACGTCGTGGAGAACGTCCAGTTGCCCGGAAGCTGCCGCTCAAGGCTGATGGATGATTGAATCGTGTAGGGCGCTTGCAGGTCATCAGACATGCGCCAGGTGGTCTGCGGGCGCGCAAACGCGGAGAGCGTTTCGACCGTCGGCACGTTCGTCACACCGTCCAATGTGAATTGCGAGAGACCCAGCACCAGGGGGTCTGTCACTAAGAACTGCTGCTGGTTGACGCCGTCGAAGCGGTTAGCCTGCAAGCTCAAATCTTCGCTCACGCGGTCGTAGAAGATGCCGAAGCCGCCGCGAATCACTGTCTTGGGTTGGCGCTGCCCGCCCGCACCCGGCGACCAGGCGAAGGAGAGACGCGGGGCGAAGTTCAGACCCGTGTTGATATTCGTCTGCGCTTCGTAGCGCAGTCCGAGCGAGAGCGTGAGATCAGGGCGCACGCGCCAGTCGTCCTGCACGAACGCGCCGAAGTCCAACTGGCTGATGCCCGCTTCCGGGTTGCCGCCCGCGATTGTGAACTGCGTTGGGCCGCCTCCGAGCGCGCGTACCTGCGCGATTGAAAGTCCCTGCTGCTGGAAGAGAAGTGTGCGGCGATAGCGCTCAATGCTCGTGAGTTGGACGATGACGGGCTGCCCCGCGTCGTCCAGCACTACCTGATTGTTCGCGTCAAGCTGCGGCCCCGTGCCGCCGCTGAAAGTGAACGTGCCCGCGAAATTATTCGACGAGACATCCTTGAGCGAAATGCTGCGCAATCGCACGCCGAATTTCAGCGCGTGATTCGAGAGCGCCCATGAAGTGTTGTTCGCAAGTTCCCAGCGGGTTTCCCGGTTGAAAGAAAGCCCGACGCTTGATCCGCCATCCGTGAAAGCGTCCAGCACGCGGATGGTCGGAACAGAATTGTCGCCCTCCTGCTCGCGGCTGCTGTGAACGAACTGAAAGCGCGTCTCGTTAATGACGGACGGAGTAAGAATGGCCGTCTCCGTTAATTGGAAACTGTGCTGTGACGTGGATGTGTTGTATGCGCGCGACAGTAAATTGAAATCGCCGACTCCGGCGTTATCGCGCTCCGAGCGTGTGTAAGTGTAGCGCCCGACCAAAGTGTTGCTCGCGTTCAAAGCATAATCGAAGCGCGGGCTAAACGTCGTGCGCGTCTGCGGCGTCAAGACCGCCAGAACGAATGGCGAGATATTGAGCGACGAATCAAGCACCTTCGCGTTGATGATGTCGTTGTCCTCAACCTGACGCCGCTCGAAATCGAAGAAGAAAGATGCCTTCTTCGAAATAATTGGGCCGCTCAGGTTTCCGCCGAATTGCCGCGATTGAAACGGAGCGCGCTCCGGCGCAAATGGGTTGCGCGAGTTCAGGCTCTCGTCGTTAAAGCTGAAGGACGCCTGCCCGCGAAACCTGTCCGTGCCCGGCTTGGTGAGAATCTCTATGCGACCGAAACCGAGGCGGTCGTATTCAGCGGAGAACGGATTCGAGTTGATGCGAACCTCGCGGATACTTTCGCGCGGCGGCAGTCGCCCGCCGGTAAAGCCGTCAACGAAAATCTGTCCGCCGTTAGGCCCGGCAGATGGGCCTGCCAATGCTTGCAGGGCTTCGGTCAATTCGTCCGGGTCTTCCGGCAAGGCTTCGATGTCCGCGCCGCGCAGCACGATTGCGCCCGCGTTGTTCTCCGGGTCGGTGCTGACGGGCGGCTCGCTCGCGACCGTCACCTCTGCCTGCTCAATCGTTACTTCCAGCGTGATGTCGAAAGCCTCACGCTGTCCCGCCGAAACTTCAACGGTCGTGTTCTCAAACGGAGCGAAGCCCTCGGCCAGCGCCCGCACGGTGTATGTGCCGGGAGCAAGCCCGTTGATGACATAGAGACCTTCGTCGTTGCTCGTCGCGGTCTTCTCCGCGCCCGCTGCATCAACAGCCGTCACGGTCGCGCCGACGATTGCGCCGCCGAACTGATCCACGAGACGACCACGCAACGTGCCGTTCCCACCCGCTTGCCCGAAGGCGATGGCGGCGATCAACATTATAGAGAGTGCAAGCACTGCCCCCTGTTTGATAAAACGTAAAAATAAATTCATCTCTAACTTACTCCCCTGATCAATCACCGCCGCTTCTTCGGGAGCGACGAGCAAATTCATTCTGACTTCTGTCTTCTGACTCCTAAGTTCTGCTTTAACTTACGGCGCTCCGATTCCTATATCGAGCGCGCCGCTCGGTAGACCTAAAGACGTGCCTTGCCCGCCGCCTGTGCGGGTTTGTCCCGCAGGCGTTCGCAAGAGGGCGTCAACGCCTGTCACGAGCGCGATGGCTGTGGCGCGCGCAGGGTCTGCGCCTGCTGTGCTGGAGACAATCACCATCTCGCCCGGCTTCAATTCCGCTACCGTCACGGCAGGCATCTTCTCCAACATCTCCTGAAGGTCTGCACCGCCGCCCATCCGTCGCCGGTTGCCCATTCCTTCTGCGCCTGCTCCTTCCGGGCGGCGACGCCCTTCGCCGCCCTCACCTCTCGGCGGTCGTTGCTGCTCGTTGCCTGCTTCACCTGATGCGCCTGCGCCTGCGCCACCGCTACCGCGTTGACCTCTCATCGCCAGCCGCTCTGCGACTTCAGCCGGGATGCGGCGCACCATCGAGTCCTTACTGATTGCAATAGTCACAGACTTTCCCGTGAGCATGTCTTTAACTTTAATCTCACCCGCCTGTGCGTTCACGCTTTCGACCGCGCCGCGAATCGAGCGGAAAGTGCCCGTGACGACCTCTTCGGCGGTGAAGCGCGCGCCGTCCTCGCTTTTGTCACCTTTCGCGCGAAGCTGGTCGCCGACCTTGATTTCACTCAGGCTGCTCGGCTTGGCGTCATCGAATTTCACGGAGTCCGGCGCGTAACGGCGAAACTTAACTTTCTCTCCGCCCGCCGCGATGTTAATGGTTTGTTGTCCGGCGATGGAACGAAGCTGGAGCGTGATCTCTTTCGTTTCCGGGTTGAGCGCAGCAACCGTGCCGACCAACCCGCGCCTGCGCCACTCTTCACGGTCGCGTTCCTGCTTCTGCGCCAGGTCTGCTTTGGTTGCCACAATCAGGATGCGCGCCGGAACAGACTTCTGGTCTTCCGCGACCTTGCCCAGCACGACCACGCGGTCGCCAACGCCGACCTCGGAGAGCGAAGTCTTCTCTAAATCGGCGGGCGAAATCGTCGCCGTCGCTGCGCGCGAAAGGATGTCGGATTTGGCGCGGTAATAAATCGTCTTGTCGTTGAGAGTAGCCGTGACCACGCCCGCCGTCCCCTCTACTTTGAGCGTGACGCTCATGGCCGCCTGATCAATAACCGTCACATCCCCGATGACGCGGTTCGGCGTGATGCTCGTGCCTCCGGCTTGCGTTCCCGCGTTCGCAGCAGAGCTTGCAGTCGTTTGCCCGAAAACATGCACGCTCAAAGCGAGCGCGCACACCAAGAGCATCATTGAAATCTTAAAAACCTTTTTCATCTTCACACTTTCTTGATTACAGGAGAGCAAATAAATCAGAGGGGCGCATATGCCAGGGGAGATACCCGCCTTGCTCGTCAGTCTTACCAGTATTTGTTACCTTCGGCGTCTTCAATCTTCCCTCTTCCGTGAAAGGGTTGACCGCGCCGGGATGATCGCCGTGAGCCTGCTCGACCTCGTCCCAGAACTGTTCGAGAAAACTCTTCCTGATTGTCCGGCTACTTGAATCGCCGGACTTTCCAACTTCTCCGGACGCTTGCTCCGAGCTATACAATTCGAGCAGTCGTTTCGAGACCTGCATCCTCACCAGAGGCGGTAAGCTCACGAAACGGTGGGCAAGAGCCTTGATCGGATTTATCGAACTGTTCATCACTCACTCCGTTCCTTCCGGGAGAGCGTTTTGACTGCTGCCTGATTAGCCCGCTTCGATTCATCAGCATCTTGGGCGAGCGCCTCACTTGAAATCTTCTTCCATCCTTCGAGCGGCCTTCAGCGGTCGCGTTTTCTGCCTTCGCTGCGTCGCGAGTCCCTTTCAGCATTCTCGGCGTCGAAGCGCTGTTGCTGCTCCGGATTGAGCAGGGCGCGGATACGTGTGCGGGCACGCGCCCTCACCTCGTCATAGCGCGGGCTGACCTCGTTGCGGAGAGCGCGAAACTCTTCACGGCTCTGGTCAATGATGGCGCGTATCTCCGTCCCCTGCTGCTCGGTCAGATTAAGGTCTTTCTTCATCTTCTCGAAGACATCGCCACGCCTTCCACCGCGCTCATGCCGGGCGTCGCCGCTGGCGCGCAAACGATACAGGCTGTCAAGCGAAGCTCCGGTCACGCCGCCGAGTAGAAAGACGCCCACGACCACGAGCCAGATTTTGAGTCGAGTTACACCGCGCGGCGTCATCTTGAAGCCTCCTGCTCATCCTCGTTGAGAATCGTTGCCAGAACCTCGTCGCTGGAAAGCGAGCGATTGTCGGCGAAGACTACGCTCTCGACTTCTGCGCCCTGCGTGTCCAGCAAATCCTCGACGCTGGCTACCGCCGCAGGCTGCGGGCTGAAGTTTGCCGACAGAAACAGTGTGACGGCGAGAATCGCGACCATCGCCATCGCAGGGATTGCGCGCCAGATGACTCTGAGCATCGCGCCCCAGCGTTCTCCCTCTTCGCGCTGCTCTCGTTCAGCATTGATCCGCGAGCGAAGGCGCGCGTAAAGAAAGGGCGAGGCGGCGACACTCTCCGCTTCGGCCTCGTTCATTGCCGAGGCACGAATAATCTCTCGACCCGCCTGGTCTAACTGTTCCTCTGATCTGCGATCTCTCTTTTTGCCGATCATTTCTTCTCTACTCCTGACCGACAAAATTGCTGGCGGTCTCATAGTTGAAAACGCGAGAGCGCGTTCTACGGTTACAGGAATTTCTTCAGCACACGTCTGAGCGATGCCCGCGCACGATGCGCGCGAACTTTGACTTTGGGAACTGACCACTTCATCAGCTTGGCTATCTCGTTGACCGTCATTCCTTCGGCGTCCAGCATGATGAGCACGAGGCGGTCTTCGGGGCTGAGACGGGAAAGAAGCTTTCCGGCTAAATCGCGCGAGATGGTTGCGGACTCGATGTCGCGCCCCGCTTCTTCGGCCATGAGATGTTTTTTCAGGAAGAGGGATTCTTCCTCCGAAACATCGCTCAAAGTGCTTTCGGGTCGCCGCTTCAAGCGGCGCAACTCGTCATAGCACGTATTGAAAGCGATGCGCGCCAGCCACGCGGCAAATGAATTGTCTTGCGTGTTGGAAAAATCAGAGAGCGCGAAATAGGCTTTCGTGAAGCTCTCCTGCACGATCTCTTCCATCTGCTCGCGCTGGCGAAAAAAACGGCTGGCGATTGAAGAGACTCGGCGGCGGTGACGATTGAAGAGTTCCTCAAACGCCGCCTCATCCCCGTCGCGGGCAAGGTTAACGAGCACAACGTCAGACGGCTCAAGCGCCCCCTCTGCGGTTGAACTCGCCTGCGGCTCTTGAAGCGCAGCGTCGGAGCTGTCTGTCATCTCATCCATGAGTTGCTAACTGCCCGCCCCGCATCTTAAACATGGAAGAAATAGACAGGATTTACAGGATTTACAAGACAAGAGAAACAGCATCAAGCTTGCTTGCCTGATCTGATCTTCTTAATCCTGCTAATCCTGTTAATCCTGTCTATTTCTTCTCTCCTCTGATTCAGTTGACACGCGAAAAAAAAGCGGCAGCCCTGAGTATAGGGCTGCCTTGAGCTAACCTGAAACGCTCTCGCGCCTTTGGCAATCAGAATCGTCTTACTAATTCTGGTTGGAATCGGCCTTACGGTTAGCGCGACGTTCCTGGCGTTTCTGTTCACGCTGCTGGCGCTCCGCTGCGAGTTGTGCTTTCTGTTCCGCCGTCAGGACGTTGAACATCTCGGACATCATGCGCGCCCGCGCTACTTCCATCTCGACGTGAGCGTTGGCACGCGCCTGAGCAGCCGCGCGAACCGCAGCCTCGTTGAACGTACCACCGTTGAACGCGCCGAACTCTCCGCCGCCGCGCTGGCCCCGATTCTGCTGCCGCTGGGCTTTGAAGCTCTCGTGATAGCGAGCCGTGATTTGCTCCATCTGCGCCTTCTGGGCATCGGTTAAATTGAGTTTTTCGGCAAAGCGTCCGCCGCCGAAGCCGCCACGCATTCCGCCGCCGTGCCTGCCGCCTTTGCCGCCTCTGCCCTGCCATTTGCGCTCGGTGCGCTGCTCCTGCCCGCCCTGTCCCTGAGTTGAAGATTGCTGCGCGAATCCGATGATTCCCATGAGCAACACCGCCCCGGCCAGCGCGACTGTGCCGATGATTTTCTTTGAGTTAACTAATTTCATTCTGTCTTTCTCCAGTTTGTCGTGAATTAAGGTAGAGCCGCATCGGACACAGGAGAGAATGACGCTCCAATCCGGCCAGTCTATATGCAAGACGCGCGGTCGGGGATTGCGGTTACAGGTTTTTTCAATTGCAATTTATGCGGAGCGAAAGGGCGCGCGTTGGGAGTTAGGCAATCTCAAGTTCAGAATCTCAAATCTCAAATCTGCTATTTCTAACAATAACCCCGGTCTCGCGTTGCTCGGCTCGACAGTCTTCGGCTCGATGACCGCCGCTGCCCCTGACTATTGACATCCGCCACAACCAGGCATAATCTTTCCGCCAATCCAGCAGGGCTCACCACTCACTACCGACGCTGTTCGCCAGCCATAGCAGCATGACCGCCCGTTACTATGGGGCTGGCAAGAACAATTGGCTAAAGCTAATTAGGTTGGAGCATAACAATGAAAAGAAAAGTCGCCCTGTCGCTATTAACGCTCGTCGTTTTGGTCGGTGCACTTCTAACATACACCCCAAGCGCATCTTCGAGTTCATCTAATCAACAGATAGCAGTTCCGCGTGCGGTTCCCAGGACTTTCAACCTAATTCTGCCGTTAGCAACCACGTTCAATGTCGACCGGACGGACGATACAGCCGCCGCTACGGCCTGTACAGCCGCTCCCAACGATTGCAGTTTGCGCGGCGCAATCATCGCAGCGAACACCAACGTCAGCGCTGACCCGGTGATTATCAACCTGCAACCGGCGACCACCTACAACCTTACACTGACCAATGCCACGCAAGAGAACGCAGCGGCAACGGGTGATCTGGACATAACCACCATCCTTCACACTGTTACCATCGTGGGTGGCGGCTCGTCCGGAGGGAGTGCGAGCATCGTTGATGCTGCCGGACTGACGTCGGGCAGCATGCACGACCGCGCTTTTCAAATTACCGGATCAGGAGTCACGGTCATTTTCCAGAACCTGGCGATTCGAAATGGCCAGGCGGCTGACGATGGTAGCAGCGGCGCGAGCACGAACCCGGCGTCACAGAATTCTACTCGCGCCGGTGGCGGTATCCTTAATGGCGCGGGTATCGACGTCAACCTGGTTGCTGTAATCGGTGGTGGCAGTGTCACACTCGATAACGTCACCATCCAGTCCTGCCAGGTACTGGGCAAGGGCGATGACATCGTCAACGAACACAGAACCCTCGATGCCTGGGGCGGCGGTCTCGCCAGTCTCGGAACGACCGGCAACGTGATCATCACGGATAGCACGTTAACGGGCAACACTGCCTTAGGTGGAAACGGCGGCAATTTCAACAACGGCGCAGGGTCCAGTGTCAGGGGTGGCTCGATCTATTTCGGAGGCGGCACGCTCAACGTCGACGGGTCGCGTATAGACAACAGCAACGCTACTGGCGGGAATGGGGGCAACGGTCCCGGTAATCAACAAAACGGCGGTATGGGCGGCACCGCTCAGGGCGGCGGCGCATACATTGGTGGCGGCACCGCTACCATCAACAACTCCACCTTTGAGAGCTGCGCTGCCGACGGCGGCAATTCAGGCACGGGACAGAACGGCACCAACTTCGGCGCTGATGCAGGTGGTGGTGGTTTGTTTAGTCTCGGTACAGTCACCGTAACCAACTCGACATTCGATCTGAATAGCGCCACTGGCGGCGACGCTGGCGATTCCTTTGGCCCGGACTGCTTCGGCTCTCATCAATCCGGCGACGGCGGCGCCGCTCGCGGCGGCGCTATCCAAGCCGACGCAGGAAGTCTAATCATCAATACCGCGACGTTCGCGAACAATTCCGCCAATGGCGGTAACGGCGGCGACGGCGGAAAAACGAACGGCGGGGGCCCCTGCGCTCAAACTACACACGGTGCGGGGGGGCTGGCACATGGCGGCGCGATTACCAACAGCAATGCTGCGACCGTCAACATAAAGCATGGAACTATCAGCCTTAACAATGCTCAGGCCGGAAACACCGGCGTCAACCAGGCCGGAGCTAACTTGCCACCGCGCCTCGTGGCCGAAGGCACGGGCGGGGGCATTCGCGTTGGTCCCGGCGGCGTAACTCTGGAAAACACAATCATTGCCGGTAATACTGCGGCCAATGGACTCGGTGATGTCACTGGCGCTCCAACTGCCGGACCGAATGTGGACGGCACCGTCACCAGCAACGGCCACAACCTCCTCGGTGTTGCCACTGAGGCCAGCGGCTTCACCGGAACCGGCGACCAGACCGGCGCCAACCCGATGCTTGCGCCGCTGGCGGACAACGGCGGCCCAACTGAGACGATGGAACTCTTGCCCGGCAGTCCCGCGATTGACGCGGGCGTGGCTGCTGGCGCAACCTTTGATCAGCGCGGCCTGCCGCGCACAGTAAACGACCCCGGCGTCGCCAACGCTGCTACCAGCGACGGCACCGACATCGGCGCCTTTGAACGTGAAGTTCCTTGCATCCTCTCCTGTCCTACCGACATTAGTGTGTCGAATGACCCCGGTGCGTGCGGCGCGGTTGTCAATTACACTGAGCCTTCCGGCGCAAGCTGTGGCACAGTCACGTGTGACCATCCCAGCGGGTCTTTCTTCGCTGCGGGAGAGACGACGGTCACTTGCACCAGCTCGGTTGGTCCGAGTTGCAGCTTCAAAGTCACCGTCAACGACACGGAAGCTCCGACAATCTCGTGCCCGTCGAACATCACTGTTAACGCAGCCGCAGGCGCCTGTTCCGCTTCAGTCAACTTTAACGTGACGGCTACTGACAACTGCTCGATTCCGACGGTAGTCACCAGCCCAGCCTCAGGTTCGGTCTTCCCGTTGGGAACCACTACGGTAAATGCCACTGCGACAGATGCGGCTGGCAACTCGGCAAACTGTAGCTTTACAGTGACTGTTAAGGATGTTACAGGGCCAGTAATTACAACCAATGGTCAGACCATTGAGTTGTGGCCTCCCAATCACAAGTATAAGACCATCAAGGTAACTGATTTCGTGACTGGCGCAAGTGATACTTGCGATCCGGGTGTAGGCATCGGCAGCGTGCGGATTGCTAAAGTGACCAGTGATGAGCCTAACAACAGTGGAGGAGATGGCAACACGACTAATGACATCGTGATTGCGAACGACTGCAAATCAGTGCAACTACGCTCTGAACGGATGGGCAATGGCAACGGACGGGTTTACACCATCACGTTCAAGGTCACTGATGCTTCGGGCAATGTCAGTACGGCTACGGCCAAAGTGACCGTGCCTCATTCACAAAACGGATCAGCCGCAGTGGACAGTGGGCCGCAATACACAGTCCTGAGCGGCTGTCCTTAGCAGGTAGAGTGGCTTGAGGCCGACGAAGCACGCGCGTTTCGATTAGAATGCCGCCAACACCATCTGGCGATGAAAAGCTGCGGCGAGCTATCTCGTCAATGCGACAAATCGCTGCGGCTGAGTGATGAGTAAAAGCAATCGCTCGCCGCTCGTCACTCGTCGCTCGGCACTCATCACTCGTCACTCATCACTTCTCGTCGGAGATGAGGGCCACCCGGAATCCCATCAAAGACCATTCAGCTTCGCCCTCGACTTCGTTGATGTAAGAGAAATCACCGGGGGCGTTTGAGCCGACGGCGTAGCAGGTGGCGTTGCCCTGATCGTCGCGGTAGAAACCGAGTTCGAGCGTTTCCGTCTCGCTCCACTCCGGGTGACTAACTGTGCCGATGAGATTGAAGACGGCGGGCGGACAAACGGTCGCGCGATAGCCTGCGGGCAGAATGGAGCGCCTGCGCCAATCTTCGTTCACCACCCGGATGAATTCACGCAAAGATAGATAGTTATGATTGTAGCGCGTGCCGTTGACCATCCCGGCGCGTCCCATGTAGGGCGCAAACGGGTCTGCGGAAGCGTCGTGGCCGTAAACTGTCCCGTAGAACTGGCGGTTTTCGGGAAGATAATGGGGCTTGCGCGTCGTCTCCACACCGATAATCTGCCCCTGATGAAGAGCGTGGCCTTTGATGATCTGGTCGTGATAGCTCGCTGAGTGCTCGCGCGGCTTTGTGAAATCGCGCGGGGCATGAGGGTAGAGCCGCTTTAGATATGAGTCGTCGAGCGGCACGGCCTGCGTGGACGGAATGACGTGCCATTCGATGTTGAAATGCTCCAGACCCTCAATCATCTCCGGCTGCAATTCAGGCTTCAACGCTTCGGGCGCGATTAATTCCACACCCTCTTCAAGTTCAAAGAAAGCGCGCAACCTCTTCGAGCTTTCTTCTATCCAATCAGACATCAAGGTTTATCCCCCAAACCTTCAGGAAGTGACATATTTGACACCATAATACATTTTAATCACAAATCACTTGTGATGTCGTCAGCGTGAGGCGTTTAATAGAATGAACACGAACTATTTTCCACCCGTATATCTTTGAAACCGCACGAAATAATCGTAACCGGGTAGAGCCGCTCAACGTCTTCAGATAAAGGTGTCTTAATTAAAGGTCTCCGACTAAAATAAGAAGCAGGAATAATTGCCACTCATGTATTTTTCATTTCTCGCCCGTAAGGTTCATGCCCTCGCGCTCGTCGCGTGTCTGCTCGTCATCTCGGTTTTTGGCGCAGCCTGTGGCGGGCGTTCTGAGCCGAGGGCGAATGCTGCCGGGGAAGGTGCCAACGGGAACACGAGGAGAGGCGGTGGCGGCGCAGGCGGTGAGGCACCTCCCGTCACGGTGACGACCGCGACGGCGGTGGCGCGCGAAGTGCCGTCGTACATTCAGGCTTCCGGCAGTCTCATTGCAGATGAAACTTCAGATGTGGCGTCGCAAACCTCCGGGCAGGTCGTCGCGACTCCGGTTGGCGTCGGCGCGTTTGTGCGACAGGGTTCTGTGATTGCTCGCTTGAACGATAGAGACGCCCGTCTCAGGCTCAGGCAGGCGCAGGCCAGTGTGCTGCAATCAATCGCCGTAGTCCGTCAGGCGGAAGCGCGTTTGGGCCTGCGCCCCGGCGGTAACTTTGACGCCAGCGCCAACCCGGAAGTGCGGACGGCAAGCGCCAACTACGATCAGGCGGTCGCGGAACTACGCTTTGCCGAAGCCAACGAGCGGCGTTATCGCGAGCTTGTCGAAACGGGCGACGTGTCGCTGGCCATCTACGATCAATACCGCACGCAAAGGGACACGGCGAGGGCACGCGCCAATAGTGCGCGCCAGCAGCTAGACTCCGCCATCAATACCGCGCGTCAAAGCAATCAAGCCATTCAAAGCGCCGAAGCGGCGGTCGAGTCCGCGCGCTCGCAGGTCGCCATCGCGCAGAAGGCTGTCGCTGATGCGGTGATTCGCGCGCCCTACGCGGGCTACATCAGCAATCGTCCCATCGCCGTCGGCGAATACGTGACGCCAGCAAGCATAGTGGCGACGGTGCTTCGCACCAATCCGATAAAGATGCAGTTGCAAGTGCCGGAGGCAGATGTTCCAACAATCGTTCCCGGCATGGGTGTGTCGCTCGAAGTCGAAGCGCATGGTGATAAAAAGTTTGCGGGACAGGTTTCGGCGGTCAACCCGGCGATTGATCCGGTCTCGCGCGCGGCGACTGTGGAAGCGCTCGTCGAGAACGGTGATAACGCGCTCCGCTCCGGCATGTTTGCCACCGCGCGCATCGTGCGTCAGGGTGGGAATAAAGCCGTCTTTGTCCCGCGCCCGGCAGTGCTCGGAGATCAGAACACGCAATCGTATCGTGTCTTTGTGATTAAGGATGGCACAGCGAAACTGCGCGTCGTGCAGATCGGGCAGGACGAGGGCGAAATGATCCAAATCCTTTCAGGGGTGGAAGCCGACGAGATTGTCGCGACCAGCAATCTTGAGCAACTGTATGAAGGAGCGCGGGTGAAGCAATAAGTTTCGAGTTTCGGGTTTCGAGTTTCGAGTTGAAGACAAGCTCTTAACTCGAAGCTCGAAACCCGAAACTCGAAACGGAGAATCTTATGCAAAAGCTGGCTGAAATTTGTGTGCGGCGTCCCGTCTTTGCGACTGTCATTATTCTTATCCTGACGGTCATCGGCGGATTCTCTTTCTTTACGCTCGGCGTTGACCGCTTCCCGAAAATTGATATTCCGACCGTTTCTGTGCAGACGACGAACACGGGGGCTGCGCCGCAAGAAGTTGAGACCGAGATTACAGACATCATCGAAGGTGTCGTCAACACCGTCCCCGGCATTGACGAGATGCGCTCCAGTTCGGCGCAGGGACGCTCGAACGTCACCATCAACTTCAATCTCGAAAAAGACCCCGACCTCGCCACGCAGGAAGTACGCGACAAGGTCAGCACCATCATCAATCGCTTACCGGAGACAGCCGACCCGCCCGTTGTCAGGAAATCAGACCCCGACTCGCAGCCCGTGCTGGTTTACGCCATCAGCGCGCCGCGCTCTTCGATTGAGTTGACCACGCTTGTCCAGAATCAAATTCAGGAGAGAATCGAATCAGCCGACGGCGTGGGCGAAGTGGTGGTCTTCGGTGGACGCCAGCGCGAGATTAAAATCTACATAGACCCCGAACGCCTGCGCGCGTTCAATATGTCCGTGACGGAAGTCTCGAACGCCCTGCGCGCGCAGAATCTGGAACTGCCCGGCGGTCGTCTTGACGAAGGCGCACGCACTGTCACGCTCCGCACGCTCTCGCGCGTGACCCGCGTGGAAGATTTCAACGACATCGTTATCACGACGAAGAACGGCTATCCGGTCAAGGTCAAAGATGTGGGGCGCGTCGAAGACGGCGGCGTTGACCCCACGTCAGCCGCCTCGCTCGACGGTGTGCCTTCGGTCTCGCTCGGCATCCGCAAGCAATCGGGCGCAAACACCATCGCCGTCATCGAAGAGGTCAAACGGCGCATGGCGGAGACTCTGCCGCTGCTGCCCAAGGATATTAAGGTCGTGGTCACGCGCGACCAGTCGGAGTTTATTGAAACCAGTCTCCACGCCATCGAAGAACACTTGATTGTCGGCGGTCTTCTCGCCGCCCTCATCGTCTTTCTTTTCCTGTGGAACTTCCGCTCGACGATTATCGCCGCGCTCGCCATCCCGACCTCGATCATCTCGGCGTTTGCGCTGATCTCGGCGCTCGGCTACTCGCTCAATCAGATGACGATGCTCGCCTTGACGCTGATGGTCGGCATCGTGATTGACGACGCCATCGTTGTGCTGGAAAACATCTACCGCTTCGTGGAAGAGAAGGGGATGCACCCCTATCAGGCTGCGATTCAGGGCACGAAAGAGATTGGCCTCGCGGTCATGGCGACCACACTTTCCTTGCTCGCAGTCTTCATCCCCGTAGGGTTTATGACCGGCATCGTCGGGCGTTTCATGTCGTCGTTCGGTCTGACTTCGGCGGCGGCGATTGCCGTCAGTCTCATCGTCTCGTTTACGCTGACGCCGATGCTCGCGGCGCGCTGGATCAAGCCTCCGAAAGAGACTGTGACACCTGAAGGCTTGCCCGCCGGGGCTGGGACGGGAGGCGACGGCGAGGACGATAACGAGTCTCTGATTAAACAACATCGTGAAGAGAAGAGCGCAGAGAAGGAACATGCCTCAGGTTCTAAGGGCGGACGCTTCTATCGCCCGATTGATCGCTCGTACATGTGGATGCTCAAATGGTCGATGGCGCATCGCTGGCTCATCGTGATTATCTGCGCGGTAGTCGTCATCTCGATTGTCCCGCTCTACAAGCTGGTCGGTTATAACTTCCTGCCGGACGAAGACGAGTCCGCTTATCAGGTAAATTTGCGAATGCCGCAGGGCACGAGCTTGGCGGCGACTCAATCGGTGCTCGACCGTGTGGCGCGCGACGTGCGCGAACAAATCCCCGGCATCGAAAGCACGCTCGTCAACGCGGGCGGTTTTGGCGGCGGCGGTTCGCCCAACACGGGTTCTGTCTCAATCAGGCTCAGGCCGGTTAAGGAGCGCAAGTTTTCGCAGGCCGATCTGATTCAGCAGACGCGCGACATGATACGCAAAAGGAAGTATCCGAAAGAGTACGTACTCAGCGCGTCGGGCGGCTCCTCCATCGGCGCAAGCCTCGGCCAGGGACGCGGCGGCTCATCTCTGGGCTTCTTCATCAGCGGCCCGGACATTCAAAAGCTCGACGAGTACTCGAACAAACTGGTCGAGCGCATCAAGAAGGATGATAACTTCCGCGATGCAGACCGTTCGCTCCAACTAAGCAGCCCCGAAGTGCGAATCATCATTGATCGCCAGCGCGCAGCAGACCTCGGCGTTAAGGCAGGCGATGTGGCGCAGGCTTTGAACACGCTCGCGGCGGGTGCGCGCGTTACCACTTTCAGCGAAGGCTCGGATCAATACGACGTGGTTGTGCGCGCCGGGGAAGAGTTCAGGCGCACGCGCGAGAATTTAAGCCGCTTCACCGTCGCCTCGTCTTCGGGCGGCACGGTGGGTCTGGAGAAACTCGTGCGGCTTGAAGAGGGCGAAAGCCCGGCTTCGATTGATCGTCTGAATCGCCAGCGACAGGTGACGGTCTCGGCGAGCCTCGCGCCGAACGGCTCGGAGGCAGACGGCCTCGTCGCCATCCAGCGTTACGCAGGTGAACTGAACATGGAAGCAGGATATAGGACTGGCGTGACGGGTCAGTCGAAGGAGCTACAGAAAGCGAACCAGTCGTTCATGCTGGCGTTCCTGCTCTCTTTCATCTTCATGTACCTGATTTTGGCGGCGCAGTTTGAATCGTTCATTCACCCGGTGACGATTCTCTTGACGCTGCCGCTCTCCATTCCCTTCGCGCTGCTTTCGACGTGGATTGCTGGGCAACGGCTCAACATCTTTTCCGCGCTCGGCATCCTGCTGCTCTTCGGCATCGTCAAGAAAAATGCCATCTTGCAGATTGACCACACGAACGAGCTACGCGCGCACGGCATGGAACGTTATAGCGCAATCCTTCAAGCGAACCGCGACCGGCTGCGCCCGATTCTGATGACGACGATTGCGCTCGTCGCGGGCATGATTCCGCTCATCGTCGGCAGTGGCGCGGGCGCTGCGACCAATCGTTCAATCGGCGTGCTCGTCGTCGGCGGACAGAGTTTGTGCCTGCTGCTGACGCTGCTGGCTGTTCCGGTCTTCTACTCGCTCTTTGAGGATGCCAAGGATTCGCGCGTGTGGGGCTACATCGGAGCGGGCTTCAGTAGCTTTAAGGGGGGCACGGGTCGTCGCCTCTCCGAAGCCTATGCGGGCGTGCGCCGCATGTTCTCACGCAAACCCAAAGTTGCCGCTCCCCCCTCCGGCAAAACCGTAAAGGATAGATATGTTGACCAAGCTTCAGGCGATTAAGAGCGCGGCTCAAAACTGTAGGGGCAGGGCTTGTCCCTGCCCGTCTTTGTTTGACGGTAAGCGGGCAGAGGACTTGTCCCTGCTCCCTACAAATTTACGCCCGTTTAGAATGCTGCTGCTCGCGGCTTTTCTATTCGTGTCCGGTGTCGCTCAGGCGCAGAACCCTGCGCCGTCTCCTTCTTCGACGCCGCAGCCCTCGCCGCCCGCAGGCACACAGACGCAGGGGCAACAGCAACCCGGTCAGCCTCCGCCTTCGCGCACGCAGTTGCCGCCGAACTCGTCAACGGCTCCGGTGCGTCCAGACAACGAAGCGCAGCAGAGCGTGCAGCCGCAATCGGGTCTTGAGCAGGAGCGACAGCAAACGACTCCCAACACGCAGGGGCCGCGCCCCATCCAGCCGCAGGTGCAGCCGCCATCACAGCAGACCGCACCGGGACAGCAGCCACAAACAGCCACGCCCGCCGGAACTCAAACTCCGCAGCAACCGGGCACAACTCCGAATGGCACACCCGCCACGGGCGTGCCGCAATCGCCGGGTCAAAGCGTCGGCGTCTCAGGCGGAATAGCGCCTGCGGATTTGCCGACCGAGCCTCCGCCGGTAGCGCCGGATTTCCGTGCGCCCGCTCGTCCATTGCCCAGCGCCGAGCGCGTCGGCGTGGACGTGTCCGACCAGATGCCGCTGACGTTGAGAGAAGCGATTGCGCTCGCGCTACAAAATAACAACGACATTGACGGCTCGCGTATCAACGTGCAGATTGCGGAGTTCAACCTGCGGTCTGTGCGCGGCGTCTACGATCCGGTTTTCTCTTCGGAGAGTTATTACGAGAGCCGCGTCACCCCGACGAGTTCAACCCTCGGCGGCGCGCAGAACGGTTCGGTCATGCAAACGGATTTGACCGGCGCGGCTCGCCTCGGCGGCTTCTCGCCGTTTGCGGGCGGCGCTTATCAACTCGATTTCTCTTCGACGCGCCTGACGACGAATAACCAGAACGCCACACTCAATCCGCAGTTCCCGACAGCCTTAACCCTGACCTACACGCAACCGCTCTGGCGCGGTTTACGCTTCGACAACAACCGCCGCCAGATCGAGATTGCCAAGAAGAATCTCTCGTTGACGGACGCGCAGTTCCGCCAGCGCGCCATCGAGGTGATTGCACAGGTCGAGCAAGCCTACTGGGATTTGGTCTTCGCGCTCAGGAATTTGCAGGTGCAAATTGATGCCGTCAAACAGGCGCGCACACAGGTCGAAAGCAATCAGCGGCTGGTGGAGAAGGGCGTGCTTGCGCCCATTGACATCATCGCCGCCTCGACACAGGTGACGACCTTCGAGCAAAACGTCTACACGGCGCAAGAGGCTGTGACGCGCGCCGAAAATACTTTGAAGACGCTGATGCTGCCCTCGCGCACAGACGCGCTCTGGTCACGCCCACTGACGCCCGTCACGCCCATCAACCTGGAAGCCCCGCGCGTGCCGCTTGAGACGGCGGTCAACGCCGCGCTCAGGAGTCGCCCTGAGTTGTCGCAGCTTCAGACCAACGCTGAGATTAACGGGATAGACACGCGCTACTTCCGCGACCAGACCAAGCCGCAAGTTGATCTCGTCGGCACATACAATGTCGTCGGCCTCGCGGGTTCACCGACGACGGCGAGCGGAAACTCTTCAACGAGTACGAATGCGCTCTTACGCACGCGCGTCAACGAATTATCCGTGATCGCTGGACTGCCGCCGCTCGACGCGACGACAGGCGGTGTGGCGGTCAATCCGAATCTGGTTGGCGGGTATTCACAGTCGCTCTCGAACTTGATAGGACAGGACTATCCGACCTACCGCGTTGGCGTGCGCGTCGAAATTCCTTTGCGTAACCGGACAGCCGAAGCCAATCTGGGACGCTCGCTGGCGCAGGGCAGCTTCATTCAGAATCAACGCGCGCAGGCAGAGCAATTGATAGAGGCCGAAGTTCGCAACGCGACGCAGACATTGAGGTCTGCGGAAGCGCGCCTTCAAGCCGCCGCCGCCACGCGCGTCTCCACAGAGCAGCAGTACGAGAGCGAGCAGCGACAGTTCAGGGCAGGCACGACGACGGTCTTTCTCGTCTTGCAGCGACAGAACGAAGTCTTGGCTGCGCGCGGGCGCGAGCTTCAGGCGCAGACCGACCTCAATAAAGCCATCGCCGATTTCCAGCGAGCCACCGGCAACACGCTCGAAGCCAACAACGTCGCCGTGCGTTCCGACACGCCCCGGCGCGAGCTTGAATTGCGCGCTGCCCCTCAACCGGGTGCGGACGCGACGAGCGTCTTTCCGGCATTCAACGAAAGAGGAACAGGCAGCGCCGCCACAGGGGTCAAGGCAAATGAGAAATGATTGCGTGCCGCCGTTTTCAAAAGAGAACACTTGTAGGGGCAGGGCTTGTCCCTGCCCGGATGCTTGCGTGACAAGGCGGGCAGGGACAAGCCCTGCCCCTACCGTTTTGAAACTTGGCGTTCTTGCTCTGCTTGCGCTCGCTCTCTTTTCTGCATGTCAATCACAAACAGGCAGCGGCGGCGAAGACGCGCGCGGCCTCATTATCGTGAATGCGCCTGCGACGGGCGAGATCCGCCGCGTCCTCGTGCGCGAAGGAATGAATATCAACGAAGGCGCACCCGTTGTCGAAATCGCCGTTCGAGTTGAAGGCCAGAGCGCGCCGCCCGCGCAAGGGGAAGACCCGCAGGCGCGTGCCGCCACAACCATCCGAACATCACAGGCAGAGGTTGAAGCGGCGCGTGCCGACGTGGTTCGTAAAGAGGTCGAGGTGCAGCGGCTGTCTTCGCTCGTCGCGACGAACGACGCGCCGCAGGCACAGTTGGACGGAGCGCGTGCGGAGTTTGAACAAGCACAGCGACGCTTGCAGCAAGCTCAATCAAAGGCCGAGAGCGCGCAGACAGGTCTTGCCACCGCGCGCCAGCAATCACAAAATTCATCAGTTCCGGCACGGACGTTCTCCGAGCAGATCGTTACCGCACAGGCTTCTTCCGCCGGGACTGTGAGCGTCATCAACGCGAAGGTCGGGGATCGCGTCACCGCCGGGCAACCGCTGGCAACACTCCGAGCCAATCAGTGATGGGTGATGGGTGATAGGTGATAAGAGAAAGCGAGTTCTTTCTTATCACCTATCACCCATCACCTATCACTTATCACCTGTATGGATGAGGCAATCAACATCGGGCCGCGTGAGCGGCGCAAGCGAAGGCTGATGGGCGTCGTGGCTCTGACTGTGGGAGTTGGGCTCGCTTTCGTCCTCGTCATCTTTCAATCGCCGCGCTGGTCGCGCGCCGTCATCTTCTTTCCCGTCTGGATAGCGGGCTTAGGCTTGATACAATCGCGCGAGAAGACCTGCATTGCGCTGGCTGCGACGGGCAAACGCAACATGGACGATGGCGAAGAGAGTCTGGACGATGAAAAATTGATTGAGCAACTGCGCGACAAAGCTCGACGAATTAATCGCCGCGCGCTGATTACCGCCGGGGCGATTACATTGCTGGCGCTCCTGTTCCCAGCATAGCCCTCGCTTTTTTGTAGCCAGAGCGTCAGCTAGACATCAGCGACCCGGAAAATCATAAACCACGAAGCCACACGAAACGACGCGAATAGAACGAGGAGCCTTTGCTTCGTCTTGTTTCGTGACGTTTCGTGTGACGCGCGTGGTTCGTCGTCTTCCTCTTTATAATCTCTTCGCCCAGTGAAAACTCTTGCCTGCACAGTCTTCGCGCTCATAGCCTTCGCCATGAATTCTGTGTTGTGTCGGCTGGCGCTGGGTGCGTCCACGATTGACGCCGCCAGTTTCTCGACCGTTCGATTATTCTCCGGCGCTTTTGTGCTGCTCGTTATCTCAGCCGTCTTCAAAAAAGGGAATTCAACTTTACCTCGCGGCAGTTGGACTTCTGCCGTCCTGCTTTTCCTCTACGCCGTCGCTTTCTCTCTCGCCTACATCAGCCTGAGCGCAGGCACGGGCGCGCTTATTCTCTTCGGGTCGGTACAGGCGACCATGCTCATCTCTGCGCTGCGCTCAGGCGAGCGGCCTCACGTGTTGGAATGGGCGGGGTTGTTCGTCGCACTGGCGGGTCTGGTCTATCTGGTGTTTCCCGGTCTCACAGCGCCTTCGCCCCTCAGGTCTGCGTTGATGGCAGTCGCGGGCGTCTCTTGGGGATTTTATTCGCTGCGCGGGCGGGGCACGCGCGACCCTTTGGCCGACACTACGGGCAATTTCGTTCGCGCGACACCTTTTGTCGTCGTGGTCAATCTAGCCATGCTGTGCGATGCCCATCTTTCTGCAAGGGGCTTCGTCCTGGCGGTTTTGTCGGGGGCTTTGGCTTCGGGTGTGGGCTATGTCGTCTGGTACACGGCGCTCAAAGGGTTGACGGCGATGCGTGCGGCGACGGTGCAGCTAATCGTTCCCGTGCTGGCAGCGCTGGGCGGGGTGATCCTGCTCTCGGAAGGTATCTCGACGCGCCTATTGCTTTCGGCGACGATGATTCTTGGGGGCGTCGGGCTGGCTCTTGCGGGGCGTAATACCAGGTAGCGATGAGAGAAGAGGAAGAAAGCCAACCACGAAATGGCACGGAATTGCGTGGAACAGCTTGTCTGTCATCTCATTTGGTGTGGTTTCGTAGCTCATTGTCTTCCTTCTTTCAGCCTGCAACCTTGTCTTACGTCACGGGCTACTGATATGTCGCCCCTGCCGGTTAGTTGGGACGCTTCACGCAGGCGTGGTGGCGCGTGGCGAGCGGAAGCCTGATTCTCTGAGCAGGTCACTGAACGCCCGGCGATACTCCTCCGACCGCTGGCGATGCTCGTTGATCCAGCCGGACACAACCGACTTCAACTCACGCTCGGAAGGCTCTGTGCTGGCCGCGCTCGCAGCTTGTGCGACCGTTTCGGTGTTTGCCTTCTGGCCTCGTTTGATGATGCGTACTACCCGATTCTGTTTCATAAGATTTTTCCTCTCAACTGGTAAACGCGGAATCAGGTGGGAAAAAGGATCAGCCGGAAGGAAAAAAGTGGAAATTATAGTTGCTTATATCAGGTCGCAGACAAAAAGAAGGGCGTGACGAACCACGAAGTCACACGAAGAGACACGAAAACGGCAGTCATAGTATTTTCGTGTTATTTCGTGTGACTTCGTGGTTCGTCACCCTTGTGTGGGGTTATTCGTCCGGTTCATTTGCCGCAGCAGTTCGTCAAAGCGCGGGTCGTTGCGGAGACTGTTGATGCGCGGGTCTACGCGGACGTAAGTGAGGCCGACGGCGTTCTCCTTCTCAGCCTGTGTGAGCCAGTTGAACGCTTCGTCGCGCTCGCCAAGGAGGGAGTAGATGACGGCGATTTCGTAGGCTGTCACCCACTGCTCGTCGCGCCGGGCGACGATTTCCTGCAAGATTCCGCGCGCCTCTTCCGCGCGCCCGCAAGAGGCCAGGACGTGCGCGCGCTTGGCGCGAGTGTTGATTGCGTCGCCCGCAAATGCCCGCTCCTGTTCGTAGATGGCGAGCGCCTCGTTGCACATCCCGCGCATTTCGTAAGTCCAGCGCAACACGATGTGCGTGGGAATCGAGCCGGGGTCGAGTTCCAGCGAGCGGCGGCACTGCTCGCTGGCTTCCACGAACCTCTGCGCGAAGAAGAGGACGTTAGCAAACGCTGTGGCGATGACGGGCGACCGGGGGCTAAGCTCCTGCGCCCGACGAATTTCGCTGATGGCCTCGTCATGGCGTCCCATCGCCGAAAGGTTGAAGGCACGCCAGCGATGCGCGACGGCGTTATCGGGCTTTAACTCGATGGCGAGGCGGAATTCATTTTCAGCGCCCGCAAAGTCGCGGTCGTAGTGGAGCTTAACGAAGCCAAGCGAGGCGTGAGCTTCGGCCAGTCGCTCGTCAGCCTCGACGGCACGAAGCGCGGCTTCCTTCGCTCGCTCCCAGGCCCCTTCGGGCGGCGGCTCGACGTACCAGTTCAAGAGCGCGTAGCAATCTGCCATCTCCGCATAAGCTAAAGCGAACTGCGGGTCACGCTCGACGGCGTGGATAAATCTTTCAATGGCCTGACGCAAGCCTTCCGCCGTGCGGCGCGTGGCGAAGTAGCGACCGGCCACATACAGTTGATTGGCCTCTTCGTCTTCCGTCGCACGCGGTTTCGGGATGGGGGTGGCGGGCGCGGCGTCCGATGAGGCGGCTTGCCTTGAGACTCGCGCACCCTGATTTTCGGAGGGCATGCCGAAGGCGCTCGCCTGCCGTGCGGCTGCCGGATTCTTCGTTCGTCGCAGCAGATCGTTGAACCTCTGGTTGCTGCGAAGCGCATCCATTTGCGGCTCAACACCAATCCAGACCAGCCAGGGGTCGCCAACCGCGATGCCCTGTTCGAGCAGCGCAATCGCTTCGTCGTGCTCGCCCAGATAAATATGTATGAAGGCGCGATGATACGGCGTGACGTAACGAACGGCGCTCATCTCGCGCAACTCTGACAGCACGCGTCGCGCTTCTTCTTCCTGCCCCGCTTCGGCGTAAGTCGCGCCGAGTGTGGCGACGAACATGGGGATTTGGCCGAGCAGCTCAAGCGCCTTCTTCGCTTCCGTAATCGCTTCCTCGTATCTGCCGGTTCGACGTAGCATCAAGCTCAGGACGAAGTACGCCGAGCCGTACTGTGGCTCAGCCTGAAGCAAGCGGCGAGCTTGCGCGATGCCTTCGTCGTAACGCCGCGCCTCATAGAGACACCACGCCAGAAAATAAGAGTTGAACGGATTAATCGGGTCAAGCTCGCACGCACGCCGCGCTTCGCGTATGGATTCATCGAAACGACTTTCCATCGCAAGCTGGCAGGCGTAGTGGGCGTGCGCCATTGTCGAGTTAGGGTTGAGTTCGATGGCGCGACGGAAGCGGACTTCGGCCAACTGCCACTGCGATTCGTGCGCGAGCAGGGCGAGGCCGTGCGCGGTGTGCGCTTCGGCGAGCGTGTCGTCGAGCGCGATGGCTCGTTCAGCCGCGCCTTGCGCCGCCGTCAGTTGCTCGGCGGGCGGCATCAATCCATAGACGGCGAGCCAGCAATGATACTCTGCGATTCCGGCATAGGCCGCCGCGTAAGACGGGTCAAGCGTCGTCGCTCGCTCATAGCAGACGATTGACTTGGCGAAGCCGTCTTCGGTCATCGTGTACCAGTAGTAACGACCGCGCAGGAACGCCTCGAACGCCTCCGCGTTGTCCGTGCCGCGCTTCGATAGCTTGCGTCGCTCGTCTCCGCTCAAGTGGGGAACGAGCGCCATCGCGACCTGCTCGGAGATAGAGTCTTCGAGCTGGAGAACATCCGTGTTGTTCTCATCAAACCTGCCAGACCAGCGAATCGCTCCGTCGGAGACGCTCAAGAGTTGCGCCGTGATGCGGATGCGCTCGCCCGCCACGCGAATCGTGCCGGAGACGACGAAATCAACGCCCATCTCGCTTCCCGCTCGAAGCGGGTCTGTCTGGCTGTCCTGATAGCGCATGACGCTGCTGGTCGGGCGCACGACGAAGCGATGCACGTTCGAGAGTCGCGTAATCAAAGCGTCGGCCAGCCCCACGCTGAGATACTCTTTGGTCGTGCCGCCCGTCGTTTCCGGGCTGAGCACCTGAAGCGGCAAAACGGCGACCGCTCTCTGGCCTGTGGCCGGTTCAAGGGTTGGCGCAAGCCTTGCGGCGAGCGGGTTGTGGGTTCGGCGCAGTAATTCATCATAACGCGGGTAGTCGCGCAAGCGATCAAACTGCGGGTCAACGCCGAGCCAGACGAGACGCCCATCGCGTATCTCCAGAGCGCGCTCCAATTCAAGCAGCGCACGCTCATCGTCGCCCAACTTGCAATAAATCATGGCGAGCAGATAAGGCGACACGTAGCGCTTGACGGACATCTGCTGGATTTCTTCGAGGAGCGCGAGCGCTTCGTCGCGCCTGCCAGCCGTCGCGTAAGCCGAGGCGAGCCACGAGAGCGAATACGGAGTTCTGCCGAGTAGTTCGATGCCTCTCAATCCGGCGGCGAAGGCTTCCTCAAAATGTTTGGCGTTCGAGAGCGAGACGGAGAGAAAGACGAATCCCAGCCCGTACTCCGGCTCATTCGCTATGACACTGCGACTGGTGGCGATGCTCTCTTCGTAGCGTCGTGCGTGAAAATAAGTCCAGGCCAGAGCCTGATGAGCGATGGCCGTGAGCGGAGCGACTTCGAGCGCGCGGCGCACCTGCGTCAGCGCTTCCTCAAATCTTCCGGCCATTCCCAGAAAGTAGGCGTACCACAATCGCCCCGTGAGATAGTTGGGATTAAGCTCGACGGCGCGGCGCATGTGGCGCTCGGTCATCACCCAATCAAAATCGTGCATGATCGTGGCGAAGCCGAGCGCGGCATATGCTTCCGCCAGAGTGTCGTCAATGGTGACGGCTTTGAGCGCGGCTTCTTTGGCTGCCGCCGAAGTTTCCGCGAACGGCAGAACGGCGAACATGCCGAGCCAGTTGTAATAGTCAGCGATGCCTGCGTAAGCGAGCGCGTAGTCGGGCGCGTGCGCGACGGCCTGGTTGTAACAGATGAGAGCTTTGGCAAGCCCATCTTCCGTGAACGTGCTCCAGTGGTGACGCCCGCGCATGTAGGCTTCGTGCGCATCCGGGTTATTCGTGCTGCGCTTGGCCAGACGCCGCCGCTCGTCGCCCGTTAAGTGCGGGACGATGGCTTCGGCCACCTGAGCCGTGATGGCGTCTTCCAGACTGAGTACGTCATCAAACTTTTCGTCAAACTGCCCAGCCCACACAGCCGAGCCGCTCCACACGTCCAGCAGTTGCACGGTGACGCGGATTCTATCGCCCGCGTGCTGTAAGCGCCCGTCGAGGACGAAGCCTACATCCAGCTCACGCCCGGCGATGAGCGGATCGGAGTCTATCGCCTGATAGCGCATGACGCTGCTGGTCGGGCGCACGCTGAAACGGCGTAGCTGGCTGAGGCGCGTAATCAGGGCGTCTGCCAATCCGACCGCCAGATACTCGTCGCCCGTGCCCTCGATGGTGCGGCGCGTATCAAGAATTTTGAGCGGCAGCACGGCGATGGAATTCTCTGCGGTGTTGGCTTCGGCGTTGACCGGAGTCGCCGGATGGGTCGCCGCCGGGAAGAAGGGAGGCGCGGAGATGGGCTGTCCTTCGAGATGGCGCGTGATGTCTTCGCGCAGTTGCTCCGCCGATTGATAACGCCGCTCGGATTCCTTCCTGAGCGCCTTCATCACGATATTGTCGAGGTCGCCCGCCAGCTCACGCCGCAGGTTCTCAGCCGTCGCGCTGCGAGTCCCGTAGATTTGTTCGAGAGTATCCGCCTCCCTGCTGCTCTCAAAGTGCGTGGGCAGCAGGTCGTGCGACCGCGTGACCACCACACTCGGGTGCATGGGCTTTTCTTCGCAGATGACGCGCGCGATTTCGTGCGGCGCGCGACTCAGGAAACGATAAGGCCGGTGGCCTGTCAGCAACTCGTAAAGCAGCACGCCCAGACTGTAAACGTCCGTCGCGGGCGTGACGGGTTGCCCCTGCACCTGCTCAGGGCTGGCGTACTCCGGCGTCATCAAGCGCATGGCCGTCGCCGTCGGGTCGAGCGTGATGTCTGCCAGTTCAGGGTTCAAGAGCTTGGCGATACCGAAGTCCAGGAGTTTTGGCACGCCTTCGCCTGTGACGAGGATGTTCGAGGGCTTGATGTCGCGGTGGATGACGAGATGCTTGTGTGCGTAATGCACCGCATCGCAGACCTGCCGGAATAGTCGCAGGCGTTGAGGGATGGTCAGCTTCCGCTCATCTGAGAAGCGATAAATGGGCAGCCCTTCGATGTATTCCATCACGAAGTAGGGCAGCCCTTCCTCGGTCGTTCCTCCGTCCAGGAGGCGCGCGATGTAAGGATGATCGAGCGAGGCTAAGATTTGTCGCTCGTTGCGGAAGCGGCGCAGGATAAAGTCCGTGTCCATCCCGCGCTTAATTAGTTTGATGGCGACCTGGCGGCGAAACTCGCTGTCGGCTCGCTCGGCCAGATAAACTGCGCCCATGCCGCCGCGCCCGATCTCGCGCGATATTCGGTAGACGCCGACCCTGCGCCCGATTGAAGGATCATCAAAGGAATCTGTCGAAAGCGTCGTCGCGTCCGGGCCGCTCGTGTGCTGGAACTTGGCGACGGCGATGGCCGGGGCTTCTATAAAGTCGCCCGCGCGGTCGTGCTGCGCCACGAGGTGCTCGACCTGCTCACGCAAAGTGTCGTCGCCGGTGCAAGCCTCTACGATGTACTGGCGGCGCTCTCGCGGCGGTAAATCAACCGCCGTCTGAAACACGTCTTCGATCTGCTTCCAACGTTCGGGGGTCATAAAAACTATAGTGATAGGTGATAGGTGATAGGTAGTAAGAAAGAACATGGTTTTCTCTTATCACCTATCACCCATCACTCTTCTTACTGTCCTTGAACTTGTCCGTAGAGCCAGGCTTTCGCCATGCGCCACTGGCGCTTGACGGTCGGGGCACTGACGCCCAAGACTTCAGCCGTTTCGTCAATGGAGAGGCCGCCGAAGAAGCGTAGTTCGACGATCCGGCCCTTTTGCTCGTCAATCTCGGCCAGCGCATGCAGCGCATCATCAAGGGCGATGAGTTCGCTGCTGCGCTCGACTGCCTTATCAATATTCTCGTCCAGGGAGAGCTTCTGAAATTCCTGGCCACGCTTTTCCGCATTGTGCGCTCGCGCATGGTCAACCAGGATGCGCCGCATCATTTGCGCCGCCACTCCGAAGAAGTGCGCGCGGTTCTGCCAGTTGACCTGCGTTTGATCCACCATTCGCAGGTAGGCTTCGTGGACAAGCGCGGTCGGCTCAAGCGTATGGTCCGGGCGCTCGCGCCGCAAATAATTCGCTGCCAGACTTCTGAGTTCATCGTAAATGAGCGGCAGCAACACGTCAACGGCGGCGCTATTGCGGTTCGTCACCTCGATGAGCAGTTGCGTTATGTTTTCCGTTCCCGGATCGTTCATGTAGAAAGTTTCTGTCTCGCCGAAAGTTTAGGCCCGCCTAAGTATAAACAAAACCTGACCGCCATAAAAACCCGATTCGTCCGCCGACGACATTGGACTCTCCTCCCAGCCGCCCGGTTGCCGCTCTGCGAAGCCTGAAACGAAAATAAAAATCTCGATGCCTGATTCTTTTCAAGAGCGCCTTGCGCGTTAGTAAATGAAGGGCGGAAATCGAAACAGCCCTCTAACGTAGATGACGAGCAACATCACATAGAAACATCTCGGAAGTTTTCCGAAGGAGAAACGATAAATGAGTACCCAGATCAGCACGGCAGCCACAGCCAGCACAGTTCCGACAGCCGCCGCGCAACCTTTGCCGCCCCAGTCCTTCTTAACACAAATGGCGTTCGGCGCAATGATGACACAGGCGCTGTATGTCGCTGCCAGGCTGGAGGTGGCCGATTTACTCGCAGACAAACCGCAAAACGTCAGCGAGCTGGCCGCCGCCACGGGGACGCATGAACGCTCCCTTTATCGCCTGCTGCGAAGTCTGGCGAGCGTCGGCGTGTTTGAAGAAGTTGAGCCGAAAGTTTTCGCCAACACGCCCTACAGTGAACCGCTCCGTAAGGATACGCCCAATTCCATGCACAGCGGCGCAATCTTCATGGGCGAAGAATGGCATTGGCGCGTGTGGGGCGACATGCTCCATAGCGTGCAGACCGGCAAACCCGCCTGGGGGCACATCCACGGCGCAGAAGTCTTTGACTACTTCGCAGAGAATCCGCAGCAGGCGGAAATCTTTAACAACGCGATGACAGATATGTCAGTCGCGACCGCCCCGGTGGTCGTCGAAGCTTACGACTTCTCCGGCATCAGCATATTAACCGACATCGCGGGCGGGCACGGCTATTTGCTCGCGCAGGTTTTGAAGTCGAACCCGAACATGAAGGGCATATTGTTCGACGTTCCTTCGGTCATCGCGGGCGCGAAAGATCTGCTGGAAGAACAAGGTGTAGCCGAACGGGTCGAAAAAGTTTCCGGCGACTTTTTCTCCGCAGTGCCTAAGAATGCTGACGCCTACATGATGAAGCACATCATCCACGATTGGGATGACGAGCGCGCCATCAAAATTCTACAGAACATCCAGCAGGCGATGAACGCAGACGGCAAAGTCTTAATCGTCGAAGTGGTCGTCCCCGAAGGCAACGAGCCGCACTACAGCAAGCTGTTAGACCTTGAAATGCTCACCTCGCCCGGCGGTGTCGAGCGCACGGCTTCAGAGTATCGCGAACTGCTCGCCGCCGCAGGCTTGCGACTGACCCGCATTGTCCCGACCAAATCACCTTTCAGCGTTATCGAGGCGGTCAGGGAGCGTAGCAACTAAGAGCGTCAAAAAGTGATGGGTGATAAGTGATAGGTGATAGGAAAGGGCATTACTCTTATCACCTATCACCTATCACCTATCACTTATCACTGCTCTCACTCTAATGCCCCATCTGCCACTCTCTAAGCCCATCAATCGGATAAATCAACATTACGATGTTCAAAATCAGGCTATCCCTGATCCAGATCAAGAGCACGATTTCTATCAATAGAAAGAGCGCGAGCGAGCGACGCACTCCGAGCCGACGGGCTATCAGGAATCCGAGGGCGCAGAGCAGAACATCGGCAAGCGAATTAATGATGGTATCGCCTTGATAGCCGAGCGCAAGTGTCGCTTCACGGTAGCGCTGGATAACGAAGTTTGAATTCTCAATCACTTCCCACAGGGCTTCAAGGGAAACTGCCAGAGCGAGACGCCAGATAATTGACAGGCGCGGGACAATCCACCCGAGCAGCCACCAAAACAGGAATCCGTGGAGGACGTGTGTGAAGCTATAAGGGTCAAGCAGGTGCTGGGAGTTGTCCGAACTCAGGACGTTGCCCGACCACAGGAGCAAATAGCCGCACGAGCAAAGCCACAAACGTCCCTGGCTGCGAAGCTGGTAGACAGCGCCCGCCAGAATCACAGCCATCGTCAGCCAGGGCCAGATTCTCTTCATCCTGTCCGGTCGAATCTGTAATCGCAAAAGAGTGATTCCTTCGCGCTTTCTTAAATTGGCATTAAATAAATTGAAGCCTGTGCATCATCGCCGCGTAGCGGCGGGTTGAATTTAGCCCGGCCTTTCAAGGCCGGGATAAGGTAAATGGTGAGTTCATTGCGTCGCGTCAGCGACTGTTGAAGGCGTCCACCTCAGATTCAATCGTCGCTGACGCGACGCATAATCATGATGCTGCAACTTTCCCGGCCTTGAAAGGCCGGGCTACATTCATTTCGCCGCTCTGCGGCGGATTTATGCGGAGGCTTCAAATAAATTGACGGCGCTGGTGAGTCTTCAGGATTCGAACTGCTTAATGAAATCTTCAAGCTGTCGCCGCAGTTCTGTCACCTCTGTTCGGAGAGCTACGACCTCTTCCTCAAGTTTCCCAAGCCTTCCGGCCTTCGCGCCCGATTCAGCCGACCTGCCTTCTGAAGATGCGGCCTCGATTAGTTGGTCGGCTGGATAATCCCCTGCCAGAAGATGAGCGTAGCGCGCTTCTTTCTGTCCCGGCTGGCGCGCTAATTTCACGACCAACGGTTGCTCCTCTCGCACGCTTAAAGAGTTCAGCGTCTCCTCGACTTCACCCAGGGTAGTGAACTCCGCGAGCCTGCCGCATCTCTCCTTCAACTCACCCGTGGTTTGCGCTCCCCTCAGCATCAGCACGCAGAGGATGGCCAGTTCGCGGCTGTCCAGATGGAGGACTTCGGGCATCATGTGCTTGTACTTCGGCACGCGACTCGTGCTGCCATAAAACACGTAGACCAGATTCTTCTCGCGCAGGCTCTCAATCGCCTGTGTGACCGTCGGCTCATTGAAGGCGACGACCGGCTCACGATTGCTCTTCTGATTACAGGCATTGGTCAGGGCGTTAAGCGTTAAAGGATAGTATTCCGGCGTGGTGATCTGCTTCTCGACTAAAGAGCCGAGGACACGCACTTCAACTTCATTTAGAATATTTGCCATGAGGCAGGAATCTTAGCACATGACTGAAATATGGTCGGAGCAGGGGTGGCTGTGCGGGGTTTATTCAATCTAGAATCTAACGCAAGCAGCAATTCACCACAGAGACA
The DNA here is from genome assembly GCA_963791265.1 of uncultured Acidobacteriota bacterium. Classification (GTDB taxonomy): domain Bacteria; phylum Acidobacteriota; class Blastocatellia; order Pyrinomonadales; family Pyrinomonadaceae; genus QHXM01. Next base: position 1,166,654 of record CAWBSB010000013.1, on the reverse strand, counting down.
CAGAGGACACGGAGGAAGCACGGAGATTTGAGATTTCAAATTCCTAATTTGAGATTTGTCTTTCTCTGCGCCCCCTCTGCGCTCTCTGCGTCTGCGGCGGTGAACTGCTCCATTACCGAGAGTCAAGGATGAATAGAGCCTGACACCGAAATGTTTTCGCTTCTAAAAGCAGCAAGTGTAAGATGCAGCGCAGATGAATCATCGAAAGGGCCAGCTAAATTTATGACACGAACCAAAGCTGTTCGGTGCAGCAGGAGCATGGGAGGCGCATCCCTCTCAGTGAAACTCTGGACGATGGTGCTTCTCGCTTCTGTTTTGCTCATCAGCAGCGCGACCACCCGCGCGCAGTCTCCGCGCGAATTGTTGCGCGAGTGGGAGACGCATCGCCTGACAAACCTTGACCCCGCGCTCGTCAAGCACGCCGACCTACAGAAATATCTAGCAGAGCTTCGCTCGCGCGGCATTAAAGTTATAGAAGTCGGGCGTTCGGTTGCCGACCGCGCCATCTACCAGCTTGAGTTCGGGCACGGGCCTTTGAAGGTTTTCATGTGGTCGCAAATGCACGGCGACGAGCCGACGGCGACCAGCGCCCTCGTAGACCTCTTCGCTTACTTGCAGAAGAATCGAGGCAAGGCTTGGGTCAAAGCCATCGAGGAAAAGATCACACTGCGCGCCGTCCCGATGCTCAACCCCGACGGGGCTGAACTCTTTCAGCGGCGCAACCTGCAAGCGATTGACATCAACCGCGACGCACGAACGCTCTCCACACCTGAAGGGCGATTGCTCAAGCGGCTGCGCGACGAGTGGCGACCCGACATCGGCTTCAATCTGCACAATCAAGGCGTTCGCACCTCTGTCGGCACTACGGGCAAGCAGGCCACGATTTCGCTGCTCGCTGTTGTCTCCGATGCCTCCGGGTCAGACACTCCGGGGCGCATCCGTAACAAAAAGCTCTGCGCCGTGATGGTCGAAGCGCTTGCGCCCTTCATCTACGGCCACATCGGTCGCTATGATGACACGTTTAATCCGCGCGCCTTCGGAGACCTCATCAGCCAGTGGGGCACGCCCGTCATCCTCATCGAAACCGGCGCTCTCAAAGGAAAGAGCAACGACGATCTCGTCGGTATTAACTTTGTGGCGTTCGCCGCTTCCCTGAAGTCTCTCTCAGACGGGAGCGTTGAAGATGCGAACCCAGCCGTTTATGACGCGCTCAGGATGAACGAAGGCGGCATCATCTATGACCTCATCGTGCGTGGCGCGACCCTCGTCAACCGGACACCCGACGCGGGAGCGAAGCTGTCGCCTTACCTGGCTGACCTGGCCGTCAACGCCGAGACACGGCGCGTCGAGGGAAGCACACAGCGCCGGGCGAGCATACAAGATGTCGGAGACCTCTCCGTCTATCGCGGATTAGAGGAGGTGGATGCGCGCGACTATTACGTGACGACCTCGCAGGGTGATTCGCGATTGGGAAGCGAGGCCACGCTTCTTTTCTATCGCAAAGATAGGCCCGTGAAAGTTGATTGGGAAGCGGCGGATTTGGAAACACGTTTTCCGCCTGATGCCATCTATCGTGACGGCGAGTGGATACGGCGAGGAAGCTTGACGATTAAATAGCAGGCACGCCTGATCAAAACAAGAAGCAGTTTGAAAAGTCCCGTCAGGGACGGTTGAAAATAGCCCAGCCATTCATGGCTGGGAATGAGTCGGAAAATAAAACCTGAGTCCCGTAGGGACGACTGAAAGAACGTTAGCTATCGTCAGTCGTCCCTACGGGACTCAATCCTTTTCACCGCATTGTTCCCCAGCAATAAATTGCTGGGCTATTGTCATGTCGTCCCTGACGGGACTTTTTCAAACTGCTTCCAGGAAATCATTCAACAGCGGCGCATATAGCTCAGCGTCGCGCTCACCTGCTTCGATGGTAGCGTCAATCAATTCCGGGCGAGTGTAATCCCAGCGGTTCACAGGCAGCGTATTTGCCGGAGCGATGTAGAGTCGCGCGCCCTGCTTGCCAATCAGATGAGACGGGTAAGGACGAGTGAGCAGCACCAGGTTGCGCTTCACTTCGGGCGCTTCGTCGGCGAGAAAGGCCGGGACGTTGTCAATGATGCCGCCGTCGAGCAGGCGACGATTGTCGAACCTGCCAACCGAGGTAAAAGGCGGCGTCGCAGAAGAGGCGATGATGAGGTCTGCTAACTCTTCCGCCGTTTCACACTGGCGCGCATCGAAAGCCAGTGCCTTGAAGCCGACACGTTGTCCGAGCGAGGGATGAATCATCTCTTTGCGGAATTTCTTCTCAAGGTTGTAAGCGCAAAGCGCCAAGATAACTGCGGCGAAAGCTGGTACAGGTTTGGGGAAAGCGGTCGTTAGCACGAGGATGGGGAAGGGTTGGGAGCGCACGCGTTCCAGCCCGCCTTCGGCAAAAGCATGTAGCAGCGTGTCCCGATAAATCGGCTCATGCGGCGTCGGGCGCTTAGCCCGCAGGAGCTTGCTCCACTCAAAGTTTTTGGTTATCCCTTCGCGCCGCTGTTTCCAGAAATCGCTGGCTTCCGCTTCCCTCCCACTCAGGAGAAGAGTCGCGACACACGCGCCTGCGCTACACGTCGCCATCAGCGCAACGCGCGGCAGAAGACATTCGCGCCAGCGGTTCATTAAGCCCAGTTGGTAAAAGGCACGATTTCCCCCACCGGCGAAGGTGATTGCCAGATCTCTAGTCATTCAGAAGGTGCCCGTATATTTAGCTATGCGCCCACCCTCTCCCACAGCCCACCCCGCTTGCGCGTTTGCTGCGAAACTCACACTATGAAATCCTGCCTCGCCGAGGCTGCGCCAACTCTTCCCGTCGCTCACCGAAAAATCTGTTCCACTAGGGCCGACTGCCACGAGCCCACGCCCCTTTGTTCCGCCAACGAGCGCCACGCCTGACCTGTAGCCATTCGGTCGCTTGCTCTCTGCCAGCCGCCACGTCTTGCCTCCATCGCTCGTCCACGCCGCGTTGTTCCCCACCTCGCGCTCTTTCGTGTAATCTCCTCCGACGATGACGCCGTGCTTAGCATCCCGGAAGAGAAGGGAGAAGATGCCAGCCGCCTTACCACTGGTCATGGGGGTTACTGCTACCGCCCAATTCTGCCCTCCGTCGGTTGAACGAAAGACGCGCGCTCCCTCAGGCCCACCCGTGCCGAACCAGACATCGCGTTTACCCTGCACGGCGATGCAGGTTCCGCTTGCTGCGAACGCGCCTTCGCCCGCGAGTGCGGGAGGCATCCCCGCAGGAGGCATCTCTTTCCACGTTGTGCCGCCATCGGACGTGGTGATAATCAGAAACCGGCCATCTACGGGATCGCTCACAGCTATGCCGTGATTAGCATCCCAGAAGGCCATCGAGTCGAAGAATGCTGTCGGGCGGGTGTTTTTGAACTGCAATGTCCAGTGAAGGCCGCCGTCAAATGTTTTATAGATACGCGACTTCTCGCCCTCGCCAATGGACAGCAGATAGGCAACGTCTGCGGTGAAAGCATCTACGTCACGAAAGTCCAAATCTTCCGAGTCCGGCACTTGGCCCGAAACCCAGGTCTTGCCGCCGTCAACGGTGCGCGCGTAAGTTCCTTTGTCGCCGCTCGCCCATGCGATTGATTGATTGACGGCACTCACGCCGCGCAGTCTAACGGTAGTTCCACTTGATTGATTCTCCCACTGAGCGTAAAGAACTGACGCGCAGAGGAGGAGCAGAAGAACTGCCGCATTAATCCTGAGCAGGGAAGATGAGAGAGTCTCACGTTTCATGATTCTTAAGAAAATTAATCTTAATACAGGGAATTGAAAGTGCTCGTTTGTGTTCCACATTCTAGCTTGTTATTTGCTTTAGCACTACTTTCATCTATAAGCTTGAATGGCTAACCATGACAGAGCGCCTGCACATTCATAAACCATCAAAGGAAGAGCTGCTCGCCGCTGCGGGGAAGACTGTGCCGGATGTCATCGCGCGAGGGTTGCGTGTGCTGTTCTGTGGCATCAACCCCGGACTCTACACGGCAGCGGTCGGCCACCACTTCGCACGCCCCGGCAATCGCTTCTGGCCTGCGCTCTATGCTTCCAGGTTCACCGAGAGATTGCTCTCGCCCTTCGAGGAGCATGAACTTCTCACGAACGGCTACGGCATTACGAACGTGGTTGAGCGCGCGACTGCGACTGCTGCGGAGTTATCAATTGAAGAGTACATCGAAGGTGGCAGGCTCCTGGGTGCTAAGGTGCGGCGTTATCGTCCAAGGTTTCTGGCGGTGCTTGGCGTCGGCGCATACCGGACTGCCTTTGACCGACCCAAAGCCAAACTCGGCCTCCAGCTCGAACTCATCGGGAAGACCTCCATCTGGGTGCTGCCGAATCCAAGCGGCCTGAACGCGCACTATCAGCCGAAAGATTTAGCACGCCTGTTCAGCGAGTTGCGCCTCACGGTAGAGGAGTCAACCGCGCGACCTCGCGCCTGATACCACGCAGCTATCGCTCCCGTTGTGTTGCGCTTAAGGCTTCTTCTGCGCCGCGATGTATTTTTCTAAATCTCTCCGGCCAGAATAATCCGGTTTCTTCTTGAGGAACTGTTCGTATTCGACAGCGGCCTGGCTCTTCAGTCCGGCAGCATTGTAGAGAGTGGCCAGACGCAGGTGCGCGTCGGCTTGTCCGAGCCGCGCTGCCTCGTTCAGGTAAGGAACGGCCTTCGATCCCTGCTTGATCTGTAAGCAGATTTCGCCGAGCAGAAAATAAGCATCCGCCGTGTCGCTCCGCACTTCGATGACTTGTGTGAGCGGGACAATGGCGTCTACAAACTTCTTTTGCACGATGAGCGCCCGTCCGAGATTGAGCAAAGCCAGGGCAAACATTGGCCTCTCGTCGAGCGCGCGCCGGTAAGCCTTTTCGGCGTCAACGGTCTTGTCCTGCAAGAAATAAACTGTCCCAAGTTCAGTCCACGCTTGAAAGTCCTTAGGGTCGGTGGCCAGGAGTTGTTGTAGCAAGGTGACAGCGTCGCCGTATTTTTTCTTAACCATCGCGGACTGTGCCTTACTAAAAAGTAACTGGTTATCTGCGGCGCGCTGGTAGAGGTCGGCGACTGAGATGGCCTGAGCCTTTAATTTTGTTCCCGCACTACCCGGACGCCATTCCAACTCCAGGTCCTGACGATATTCCGTATCAATCGAGCTGCCGACCATTATGCGGACGCGCGCGACTTCATTATTGTCCACCTCAACGGCAAGGTCGTAATCGCCGCCGCGAACGCCTGTGAAGCTATAGCGGCCACCGGGTGGGACAGTCTGCCGTCCAACAATACTTCCCGACAGCTTGTAGAGAATCATATGAAAGCTCGACGGCAGCAGTCCCCGAACTTTGCTCTCGTCAACTTTCAAGTCTCCGAAGATCGTGTACCTACCCTGTGCTAAAGCAACAGACGTTGAGGCAAGAAGCGCAGTGAGCAACAACATCAGACAACTCATCTGAAGCCTGCCCGGCGCGAAAGCGAAAAAGCGGCCAGCTTTGTCTATAGCAGGAGTGACGACGGTAGGCTTGCTCATGTCCGATTCTCCTTGTGGTCTGGAGCCGTCCATTGTATTCCACGCTCGGTTGAGATCGAAAGCGTGCTGATGAAGAAGTGCCGCGTTATTACTCCCCCAAAGGTTCAATTGTATAAGTGGATAAGCAGCATCTGTCTACAGTGTGTGACACAATAGTGACTCGAACGATTAAGAGGCAGCCAATGAGCTGCCCAGAAGTCGTTAGTCATTAATTTTAATTGGTGGAGCCGAGGGGGATCGAACCCCTGACCTCATGACTGCCAGTCATGCGCTCTCCCAGCTGAGCTACGGCCCCAAATGGTTTGTGAGAAGCAATCCAATGTCAACCCAAGCTGCTGCTTTGACAGCTTCACTTGCTTGATACGGAAGCTTAACAAAGATGCGATAACTTGGCAAAGCCTTATCGCCCAGATATTGTGAGACTGTTGGCGCATTGGCGAAATATGCTATAAAGACATGCTCTTGCTTATGCTTTCTCAAACTCTTCACGCGCTACCGCGACACTTCCGGCGGCGAATTTCATCGGATGAATAATATTCTTACATTGTCTTGCGGTCATTGTCTTGCGGTAAGATTACTTAGGTTGCTAAATTTATATCTAAAAACCGGCTCATGAAATGCGACGAAGTTCTGCGAGTCGTGAAATTATTACTAAAATGATTGAAACGGGAAAGCTACTCAGTATCAAAGAAGCAAGTATTTGGGCGACTGAATTCACGGGAAAGTCTGTCACGCCTTCAAATATCGCTTACCTCATAAACTATGGCAGGATAAATAAGATCGGTGAAAACGGAAACGTTCTTGTAGCCCAACAAGACCTCATCACTTATTACGAGGGCTACAGGCGCGAACAGGCTTGGAAGGATCAACTTGGTGACGATTTGAATTGGGCGTTGTCATTTGAGCAATACAAGGAATCTGAAACGACCAAGCATGTTCACCGCTTGCATCCATACAAAGGTAAATTCATTCCTCAACTTGTCGAATACTTTCTCGATAATCACGCTGATGATTTTAAGCAAGAGAGTTTCTTTCAACAGGGTGACATCGTGCTTGACCCGTTTTGCGGTAGCGGAACAACGCTCGTTCAAGCGAGTGAATTGGGAATTCATGCTATTGGCATTGATATTTCTGCTTTCAACGCCTTGATTTCTAACGTCAAAGTGCAGAGAGTTGATTTCACCGATTTACTACATCGTATTAACGAGATCACAATCGCTCTACGGAAATTCGTTATGGCGAAAAAACATATTGAATTTGAGAGCCAACTGGCGGAGTTTCTGACCGATTACAATAACCGGTTTTTCCCTTCGCCGGAATTCAAAATCAAAGCACGCCGAAAAGAGATTGACGAAACGCAATACGCCGCGCACCACGAAGCCATCGTCTTGGAAGAGTTCAATCGTTTGGTTAGAGAGTTTGCAATTGAGATAAAGCAACGCAGCCAGCAAAGGTTCATCGAAAGATGGTTTCTGAAATCCGTTAGATCTGAAATAGATTTCGTTTTCGAACAAATTAAAAAAGTTGAAAATTCAAATACGAAAAAGATTTTGACAATTATTTTAAGCCGCACAATTCGTAGCTGCCGCGCTACAACTCATGCTGATCTGGCAACGTTGATTGACCCGGTGACGACGACTTATTACTGTGCAAAACACGGGAAAATCTGCAAGCCTTTATTCTCAATCGTTTCGTGGTGGGAAAGATACTGCAAAGACACTTTTGGACGTTTGAAATACTTTGAGAAATTAAAAACCGATACTCATCAGATTTGCTTAAACGGCAACTCTGAAAATATTGATATTGTTGCAGCTCTAAAAGCGAAAAACTCAGACTTCACCGCGCTTGTTGAAAAACAAAAGATTAAAGGAATTTTCTCAAGCCCGCCGTATGTGGGTTTAATTGATTACCACGAGCAACACGCCTATGCCTACGACCTTTTCAAGTTTGAACGCAAAGACGATCAAGAAATTGGCTCAATGCGAAAGAAACAATCGAAGGCCGCGCAACAAGATTATGCCAATCGCATCTCGAATGTTCTGAACAACTGTCGTAGATTTTTAGTCGAAGATTTCGACGTGTTCCTCGTGGCAAATGACAAATACAATCTTTATCCGCAGATTGCCGAGAACGCTGCAATGCAAATCGTTAATCAATACAAACGCCCTGTTTTGAACCGCACGGAAAAAGATAAAGGGGCGTATTCAGAAATAATTTTTCACCTGAAAGGCAAATAAATCATGGATGTCGCAGTAAGTAGAAATCTTAAATCCTTTGTTGAAAACTTTGGTTTCCAGAATTTGGAAGAATATGAACAATTTGAGAGATTCTGTATTTATTCTATCCTTAACAAAGAAATGAATCGTTCTTTGGGGGACGATGATTTAGAGTCAATCTCAGTAGGAAGCAATCAAGGTATTGATGGAATAGCTTTCATTATAAATGGTGAATTAATTAAAGATGTGGAATCTCTTAAAGAAGTAATCTCCAAAAAAGGCAAATTAGATATTTCCCTATATGTTTTTCAAACCAAAACATCTGCGAAATTTCAAAATAGTGAAGTAGCTAATTTCCTTGATACGACCACTGATTTCATCCAAGTAACACCTAGCTATTCATTTACTTCAGGAGCCCAAAATTACCATGAAATATATTCAACAATACTCGATGATGTTGGCTTAATAAAAGAATTTAGACTTCTTGCATTCTACTGTTGCCTTGGTGAATGGAAAGAGGAGAGACCTATTAGTGTAACTATCAGCAAAAAGAAACAGACTATTGAAAGAACGCGAATTTTTAATAAAATCGAGGTAACTCCAATTGGCAGAGACAAAGTAATTGATCTTTACAAAAAGGCATCCAGCCCGATTGAAGCAGAATTCGACTTTTTTAATAAGGTAACTATCGAAGAAATACCTGGAGTTAAGGAGTCATATATCGGGTTAGTGCCATTTACGGAATTTAGAAAATTAATAATCGACCCTGAAACCGAGGCTCTGAGAAATCTTTTCTATGACAATGTGAGGGACTTTCTGGGAATAAAAAATGATGTGAATGAAAAAATCCTAGACACCTTAAACAAAAAAAGATTCTCGGAATTCTCTCTGCTTAATAATGGGGTAACAGTTATAGCAAGCGATAACAAAGGGCGTGGGAACAAATTCAAACTAATAAATTACCAAATCGTTAATGGATGCCAGACCTCAAATGTTCTCTACCAATGCAAAGACTTTATAGATATTGGAAACGTAATCATTCCCATAAAAGTAATAATTACAGAAGATGAAGTTTTAAGAGACAGCATAATTTTATCCACGAATAATCAAACTGAAATTAAAGAAGAGCAGTTACTTGCTTTAACAAAATTCCAGAAAGAACTTGAAGAATATTATGCGAGTATGAACGAGGGGATTTTCTACGAGCGCAGACCATTTCAGTATGCAAACAGACCAGATGTGAAGAAAAAATCTGTCGTGGAAATTCGAGAACAGATCAAATCTTTTGTAGCTATGTTTCTTGATGAACCGCACGTCGTCTCTGGCTACTTTGGAAAAGTGTACCGTGAGAGGAAGGATGAAATATTCATTAAGGAACATTTGTTTGAGAGTTATTATATAGCAGGATTAATCCAATTTTTGTTCAAAAAGTATTTAAGCTCAAAGGAAATTGACCGGAAATATAATAAAGCCAGATATCACGTCTTTATGTTATTTAGGATGTTGAATGAGTCAGAGGAATTTAAAAAAGAATTTCTTAAATCTTCAAAGAAAAACAAATCATATTTTAGTAATTTGCTCCTGATACTAAGGGATAAGAAAAAGTGTCTAAACAGCTTCGAGAGCATATTTAAGATCATTAATGATTCAGGGATTGACATTACAGATCAAAAGGAGATTTATAAGAAAGCTGTTACGAATACTTTAATTGAAACCTACAATAAAACCTATAAATAATGTTCACAATCGAGCAGACAAATCTTATTGAAAATGCCTTGCGAACGGCTTTGAGAAATAAGTTTCTCAAATACAAGCCCGAACCTGCCGCAATGCCTTTTCACACACGTTTGCTTGGCAAAGATCGTCTTGCGTTGTATGCGTTTATTCATTCGCTCAATACAAATTTCGGCACAAGCATTTTTGAACCTGTCGCCGAAGCACTGGCAAGGGACAATTTTCAATCGGCTTCCGTTCAGCAGACTGCCGGAACACAAATCAGTTCCGAAGCACAAAAGGTCATACAGGAAATCATTGATAATCTCGCAACCGCTTCAAGCAGCCCTGACAAAAGAGCAGAGATCGAAGCCATTAGAAAAGTTAGCCGGAGCGGTGACATGCACACTTCCAAATTCACGAAAGTTGACCTCAAAATAATCGGGCACGACGATACGATTTATTTGTGCGACATTAAAACCGCGAAACCGAACGCAGGGGGGTTCAAAGAATTCAAGCGAACTCTTTTAGAATGGACTGCGGCGACACTTGCAATTAATCCGATTGCAAATGTCCAAACCTATATTGCGATTCCTTATAATCCGTATGCGCCGAAACCTTACAGTCGTTGGACGATGCGCGGAATGCTCGACCTCCCGAACGAATTAAAGGTAGCCGAAGAGTTTTGGGACTTTCTAGGCGGTGAGAACACCTATCAAGGTTTGCTGGATATTTTTGAGCGCGTCGGAATTGAACTTCGCCCTGAAATTGACGAATACTTTCAAAAGTTCAACCTCAAATAAAATCTTAAATATGCGACAACGCTTGATCCGCGAAATCAGAAGTACAAGCGTGTGAAGAATTCTTCAATCGCAGTTGCCTTCTGCTAACCCTTCACGCCTCTATAACTATCTTCCCTTGAACTGTGGCTTACGTTTTCCCAGAAATGCGCTGACGCCTTCGTCCTTGTCTTCGGATGAGAAGCAGAGGGCGAAGAGGTCAACTTCACGGCGCAAGCCTTCGTCCAGGTTCGAGCGCGAGGCGAGCTTGACGGCTTCCTTCGCCATCTTGAGCGCAATCGGACTCTTCTCAGCAATCCTGTTGGCAATCTCCATCGTCTTCGCTTCGAGGTCTGCGGCGGGAACGACCGTGTTGACGAGACCGAGCGTATAGGCCGTCTGCGCGTTGATGATGTCGCCGGTCAGGATCAACTCCATCGCCTTGCCTTCGCCGACGAGACGCGTGAGGCGTTGCGTGCCGCCGCCGCCGGGGATGATGCCGAGATTGATTTCCGGCTGGCCGAAGGAGGCCGTGTCGCTTGCGATGCGGAGGTCGCAGGCGAGCGCCAGTTCACAGCCACCGCCCAGACAGTAGCCGTTAATCATAGCGATGATGGGCTTCGGAAACGTATCAATCGCGGTGAAGAGCGAGCGTCCCATCATCACGTCGCGTTGCGTGAGCGCGGTGCGCCCGGCGAACTCCGCGATGTCAGCGCCCGCAATGAATGCCTTGTCGCCAGCGCCTGTGAAAACGACGACGCCGACGGATTCATCATCGCGCAGTTCTTCTAAAACACGCGCGCCTTCTTCTCGTGTTTGAATGTTGAGAGCGTTTCGTTTCTCAGGCCGATTGATGGTGATGATGCAGACGCGTTCGCGGCGTTCGACTAAAAGCATTTCGTAAGTGGTTGATAAAGATTCTTGAGATTGCGACATAAATTCTCCAAAGAAGTGATGGGTGATAGGTGATAGGTGATAGGTAAAACTTCTTTCTTATCACCTATCACTTATCACCCATCACTGCGTTTTCATTCATCACTGTGTTTCTCTTCTTCCGGTACGGGTTGCTCGTCCGCCACCCAGGAGACGAACAGGCGCAGCCAGTTTTCGACAGGTTCGCTGATGGAGACGCCGACGCGCGCCGTGCCGTAGATGGCTGGTGCGACCCGCACGACCGTCACGGTGACTTCGATGGGTGCGCCATCGGGGCGGTGCGCTCGCAGGTAGAGCCGCTCGCCGCGATTCACCCTTTGATTGAGATGAAAGAGCGCGCCGCTCGTCGAGATGTCGTCGGTCTCGGTCGGCTCAGACCACGCCGCCCCGTCTTCCGCGCGCCCCGAAACAACGATGGGCAGGCGGAGCGCCATACGCAATGCGAATCGTCTGTCTTTCTCTTCGTTGTAGGGAGTACTCATGAGTCAGTGGTCAATGGTCAGTGGTCAGTGAAATCAGTTTTTAACTGACCACTGACTACTGACTACTGTGTTTCTTCCCAAGTATAGAAACCTTCGCCCGTCTTCTTGCCGAGTTTTCCTTCGCTGACCATGCGCCGCAGGATTTCCGGCGGGCGAAAGGTCTCGGCAGCGAGCGCCGTGTGCAAATATTCGGCGATTTTGAGACGCACGTCCAGACCGACGAGATCGGTTAAGCGCAGCGGCCCCATCGGATGGTTATAACCCAATTCCATCGCAGTATCTATATCTTTTGCGCTGGCCACGCCCTGTTCCAGCATTCGCATGGCTTCGAGGCCGAGCGCAACGCCCAGGCGGCTGGACGCAAAACCCGGCACGTCTTTGACCGTAATCGGCTCTTTCCTGAGCTTTCGTCCGACCGCATTAACCTGAAGAAGGGTCTCTTCGCTCGTCTCCTGCCCCTTGACGATTTCCAGCAGACGCATGATGTGGACAGGGTTGAAGAAGTGCATGCCGACGACGCGCTCCGGGTGGCGCGAGGCTCGCGCAATCTCCGTGATCGAGAGCGACGAAGTGTTCGAGGCGAAGATAAAAGGCTTTTGGGAGAGAGCTTCGACCTCGCGCAGAATCTCCTGCTTGATTTCCAACACCTCCGGCGCGGCTTCTATGACCAGATCGGCAGTGGCGACTTCCGTTAACTGAACGGCTCCGCGAATGCGTTGGAGCGTCTGGTCACGTTCGTCTTCCGTTAATTTACCACGAGAGATGCCTTTGAGGAGATTGCGCTCGATTGCTTGAATGCCGCGCGCGAGTGCGTCGCGGTTCAGGTCGCGCAGGATGACCGGGTAGCCTGCGAAGGCCGCGATCTGCGCGATGCCGTGCCCCATCGTGCCCGCGCCCAGGACGGCGATTGTTTCCAGTGTGGGCGCTGCTTTGCTTCGCTCTGTCGTCAAGGTGTTCGTCTGAACTGCAAGTGATCTTCGTTGGGCGGCGAGCGGGCCTCAGGTCGGGAAACTGCGCGAGCGGCCCGGATGCGAACGGTTCGGCCTTCCGCCCCGGTATTCGACTACTTTACGGCTAGTAGTTATACTATACGCGCAACTGAAAAGGCTACACTCTTCTGGCGCGAGCGGCTCAAAAACTCTCGCCCGGAGCTTGCAGAAGGAGATTGACCAGACTCAAATGACCAAAGAAAAGATGCACAGAGAAGTCGTTATCATCGGATCGGGGCCAGCCGGATTGACGGCGGCGATTTACGCGGCGCGAGCCAATCTCAGCCCGCTCGTGATTGACGCTAATGATGCCGAAAGGCAACTCATCCCCGGCGGGCAGTTGATGATTACGACCGAGGTTGAGAACTATCCGGGCTTTTCCAAAGGCATTCAAGGGCCTGAATTGATGGAAGAGTTCCGCCACCAGGCGCTCCGCTTCGGCACGGAAATTCTCGACGCCAATATCGAGCGGGTTGATTTGAGTGAGCGTCCCTTCAAGCTCCACACGCGAGAAGGGCATACCATCGAAACCGAGACGCTGATTATCGCGTCGGGAGCGAGCGCCAAATGGCTGGGGATTCCGGGCGAGGCGAAAGTGCCGGAAGGCTTGGGCGGCAACGGCGTTTCGGCCTGCGCCACCTGCGATGGCCCACTGCCAGCGTTTCGCAACAAGCGTCTGGTGGTCGTCGGCGGCGGCGACACGGCGATGGAAGAGGCTACGTTTCTGACGCGCTACGCCGCGCACGTCTTCGTTGTGCATCGTCGCGATAGTTTGCGTGCGTCGAAGATTATGCAGGACAAGGCGCTCGCGAACGAGAAGATCGAATTCATCTGGAACACAGATGTCAAAGAAATCTTAGGCACGATGACAGATGGCGTGACGGGCGTTCGTCTCTTCAACAACAAGACGAATGAGGAAACCGTCTTTCCCTGCGACGGAGTTTTCGTAGCTATCGGCCACAAGCCGAACACGGAACTCTTCAAGGGGCAGCTTGAGATGGATGATGTCGGCTATCTCAAAACCGGCGGCCACTCGATGGCCACGAACATTCCGGGCGTCTTCGCCTGCGGCGACGTGCAGGACTCTTTCTATCGTCAGGCAATCACCGCCGCCGGAACCGGCTGCATGGCCGCGATTGACGCCGAGCGATTCCTCGACAGCTTGCCCGTGCCGATGCCGACCGGCGAAGAAGTCACCATGGAAGGCGAGACCGTCACGCCAGATCATCAGAAGATTATCATGCCGGACGGCGAAGTCATCTCGAACAAGGTGGAGGCAACAGCCGGAGACTAATATTAAACTTAAAGCGCCTAACCAAACTACAATAAGGAAGAAATAGACCGAGATTAACAAGATGGACAGGATAAGAAAGACGACTTCAAGATAATTCAACGCTCTCTTGTCTTCTTAATCTTGCTAATCCTGTTAATCCTGTCTAACTCTTATCAGTTTTGTTAGTGACTCTTAGTGAAGGAGACGCCATGAAGAGACTTGCTCTCGTCGCAACCTTGCTTCTCGTCGCAACCAGCCACGCATCCGCTCAGGATTACGGGCTGCCGGAGCTTCACACGATCAAGACTGTGACGCTCGCGCCCTCTTATAGCTGCCGCTCTCAGGAGGAATTTCAGAAAGGCTATCAGGGCACAGCGCTCTTCCTCTCCGATTACTCCAAACGCCGCAACAGCCCCGATCTGCTCTTCAACGGCGCGTGTCGTTCGGAAGACGAATTCAATTCGTCAACCGCCGGAGACGACATGGCCTTCCTCGTTGATCTGGGGTCGGAGCTACAGCTTGAAAAGCTCTCAGCCGGAGACGTTTTCCAGCTCTACCACCTACGCACATCGCCCGGCTCTCCTTACTCCAGGCACGCCCAGTCCATCCTCAGCCAGAGCGTGAAGGTCGTACCCAATCACACCTACGCCGTCTTTCTCAACAAGCGCGAGATACGCGGGCTGTTCGTCTTCACCGTCACGAACCACACCCCCAACCAGCAAGTCGAACTCAAGTACGCCGTCAAGGAATATCAGATCATGGACGTGCGCGCGCAATCTCCCGGCTTCAACTGGGGGCAGAACAATTCCGCAGCACAGACAAATCAAACCGCAGAAAAGTCGCAGAGCAAGACGCAGAACTGAGGCACGTGGCTGAGCTGTCCTTATTAACGAGATAAGCTGAACCAGCATAACTACTGATTAAGCCGAACGATGCGGCTTAATCAGTAGTTATGCTGATTATTCCTGGGAATTTCTTGAGGTCAAATTCTATGCGAAAATGGTTTCCTTTATCAGCCTCCGAGTTGATCGGTATTACTGGCTGCGCTAGTCTCGTTTTCACCATTTTCAAAGAATCAGGTTTCAGCGGTCGCTTAGCAGCCTTTATTGCCGTCCTCACCTTTGTTACGATTTCAATTCTTTGGGGGATTGCTCGACTATGGCAATATGAGGGCAATAGATTCCAGCTTACTCTGGAAAAGAAAGGGGCAGAGGCCCTAGCCCAAATTATCAATTCCACCGAGTTGATTCTAGTCACTCATTTGGGAACACTTGTTCCATCTGAAATATACATTGCTCATATGCTTGAGAAGTTGAATCAAGGCATACCTGTAATACGTATCATTGGAGATAATGCGTATAAGGACGGAAAAACAGAAAAATGGCTGGAAAAATTTAGAGGCCATGAGCGTTATTCTGAGTATTTTGTTTCAAATTTATTTCTACCTTTCGATTTTGCTATTTACGATGGGCACATAGTAATTTTATATCTTCCAACAAATGCTGAAGGTACAGAGTTCAATCAAGCCCTTATTTTCAGAAACCCTAAAATCGCTTTAATCTTTCGCGGAATATTTGAGCAGATCACAAAGAAAGGTCAGCCAACAGCATTTGCTAAAGCTCCGCCATCCACATAACAACGCATCTGAGGCGTTCGTGTCATTCGACCGGAGCGCGAGTAGCACAGCTTTCATCCGCAAGACCTGGATGCCTGGTTCGATGTCTCCGCGTCCGGTCGATTCCGGCGTTAAACCGATGCGCGCAGTTATTTCAAACTGAGGAGCGACCTTTCTTTTTCGATGCACGTTTCTTTTTCCTAAGCTGGCGCTCGGCGCGGCTCAATTCGGGCGTCAGTCTCCCTTCTCTCCCGACACGGAGGTTCGGCAATGCACCCCAAGACTTTCTTCAAAGCTTTCTTCAAACAAGACCCACCGTTGCCTAATGCCGGTTATTGTTTTGTGGCGATGCCATTCGCCAAAGATTTTAACGCCGTCTACACCGCCATAAAAGACGTGTTGGAGAGTGAGGAGCTTGGGTTCCGTTGTTATCGCGCGGACAAGGAAGCCCGCAGCGGGTTTGTCATGGAGGACGTGCTTCGAGAACTGAAAGATGCGGAGGTTGTTATCGCCGACCTTACCGAGTGTAACGCTAATGTGTTCTACGAACTCGGCGTTGCACACACGGTCAAGGATAAGGAATCCGTTGTGCTAATCTCGCAGGACAAAGTTCCGTTCGACGTGCGCTCCTACCGTTACTGGAAATACAAACCTGATAGCTTGCAACTCCTGAAAAAACGTTTGGTTAGTGCCGTAAAAGAGATCACTCCGGCCCGCAAGCGCATCACAAAGCTTCGTGGTGAGTCCTATGAATCTGAGGCTTTGGTTCTGGGGAGCGACAGCAAGATCTTTTACCGTTTCTCTATTCGTGTTGTTAAGGTGGCGGAGGGGGCCGCGAAGTTGCGCCTTGAGGTGTGGCCGGATGAGCACCCTAACCAGCGCCGCGGCAAGAATCACGTCCTGCGACTCTGGGAGATGGTAGTAATACCGAAGATCAACTATGCAGTGAAGTTGCACGCTGTAAGCTCCGACGAAGCGGAGTTCTGCATATGTGCGCCACCTCCGCCGCCGACCTGACATCCGCGTCAACACGGACGCGCTACAGCGCCGCTTGCACGCGCCGGTTACGCGAGGCGTTGGGCACTCGAAATCGGATTCAAAATGCGTTCTAATGTTCTGAAGTATCAGTCCTTTCGGTAAAGCCACCACCAGGCAGAGAAGGAGTGTCTTATGGAGCATCCAGACGACAGAGCTTGGCGAATGAAGAGCGAGGAAGCGTCTGATCGCCGTGTTGCCGCTCTCAACCACGGCATCCTCAGTTCGCTTTCTCCAGAGGCTCTGGCCCAGGTTTATGGCGGAGGAGCCGCTGCGTCTCGTAATCACGATGCGGAGTTCTTTCTGGAAATGGAAAGAGAGATTCTGCGCGGGAATCCACTCGGGGCAATTGAACAACTCGACCTTGACAGGCAAATGCGAAGCCGTGTGCCAGCCGCGATCTGGGCGCTACGCGGATTAGCCAATCTCTCGCTTGGTCGCTGGGCGGATGCGATTAATGACGCCGATATGGCCCTGATGGAAGATGCCAACTTCGCGCCTGCATACGCGATTAAGGCCGAGGCTTCGTTGCGCGAGGGAGACTATTCCTGGGCGCTTATCTTGGCCGATAATGCACTGTCGCTGAACCCGGATGAGCCGCGAGGGCTTGGAGTTCGGGCGGCGGCCTGCTACCAGTCCGGCCACCTCGAAGAAGCAGTTGATGCCGGAACGAGAGCATTGGCGCTCAGCCCTAAGTGGGAGTTGCCTCGCGAAGCCCGCGCATTGGCATACCGGAAATTGGGTCGAGTCACCGAGGCCAGAGCCGATGCCCGAATCCTTTTAGAAGCTGAGCCTGAGAACGAAGTCGCACGCCACATTCTTCGCGCAGCGGAGTAGCAACGCTCTGCACCACGTTTCAGGTTGAGAGTTGCGAACTATCATCCGGCGCTCAAAATAGAAAAGGCCCCGATCAGACAGGGCCTTTTCCTTTGGACCGTGTAATAACCTTACTTCGCCAGGAGGCTGCAAGGCACGGGATGGTAGCCACTGAAATTCATGTTTGTTCCGACGGCAATCGGTTGATCCGACGTCACGCGGATTGAGTAAACTACGTTAGTGAATTCATCGGGGAAAGTTTGGGGCAATGTCCATTTAAGGGTTCTGGTGTTCGCCGGTGCCAAAGATACTGTTGTGGCACCAGCTTCGCCGGGGTAGGTCGATGTGGGTCCAGGTACAGAGCCCGGGATGGTATTTCCGGCGAGATTATTTCCAGTACTGTCTAGGAAATTTACTGCAATAGTGGCAGCGACTGGTCCGCCGTTAAAGACATACATATAGTTTAGGGAACCGGTGCCGCCGCTCGGAAGATGGCCCGGCGTGCAGATCCAAACGAAGGGCGGTCCGCCAGAGGAAGGTCCCGGAGGTCCCGCCGGTCCGGCTGGCCCGGTTGCGCCAGTTGCGCCGGTAGCTCCCGTCGCACCAGTCGCACCAGTCGCGCCTGTCGGTCCCGCCGGGCCAACCGGACCTGCCGGGCCAACTGGTCCCGCCGGGCCGGTGACATTCCACTGAACGCGCGTTTCATTGTTATGACAGGTGGTGCTCGCAGCTACGAGGCGCATCCCACCGTTGCCGGGATTGATGCAGGCTTCGAGCACGGTCGCGGGCGGTTCGGCTGCGGCGCGCTGTACAATCGGTACAATCAAAAGCACAAAGGCAAGAACCGCGAAGCAGGCCATGCCAGTGCGGCTAACAAAGGGGGATCTCATATTAGTCTCCTTCTGAGGCGAGGCGGAAGCCGCCTTGCAAATTGAAATTCGTCGGCGAGGACCAGAATGCGAGGGTGCAATCTAGTAACTTGAGGCTGAGTTGTCAAGATTTGTGATACGTGGATGGAGGCGTGGCATGGTGAGATACACAAAACTACGACTCAAAACTTGGGCGATGCTTCTAGTGGCAGCGTTAGCGGTAGAGATTGCTACATCCTGGTGGACGTTCATGCGTGCGTCTACTGATGGCCTCCGACCGTTGTACGGAATGTCTTTTCTATCCTATGAAGTTGATAGAATAGCCGCTTGGTTCTTCTTCTTTCTCGTCGCCAGCTTTATCGCGTTCTTATTCTCTCGAATCGATAGAGCAGGCGAGCGGCGAGGCGTAGGCAGGCTTTTCATCAAGGGCGGCGCGTCATAAGTCGAATGGAATACATTATCAGAAAAGCGACTCTGGATGATCGAGAGGCAACCGAGCATCTGATTGTGGAGTCAGCCAGATATTTAAGTGTAGAAGATTACTCCGCGCAGCAAATTGAAGCGGCCATTTTAACGGTCTTCGGTGTTGACACAGACCTTATTCTTGATGAAACGTATTTCGTTGCCGAAAGCCGTGGAGCGTTGATTGGCTGCGGCGGTTGGAGCAGGAGAAAAACTCTTTTCGGCGGCGACCGGTTTGCAGCCAGGGATTCAGGCGAGCTTGATCCGAAGACAGAAGCAGCAAAGATTCGAGCGTTCTTCGTTCACCCGGAATTTGCGAGGAAGGGCATTGGCAGAGCGATTCTTGCGGCGTGTGAAAACGAAGCCAGAGCCTGCGGCTTTCGGTCGGTTGAATTGATGTCAACGCTTCCCGGCGTCAGGTTGTACAGAGCTTGTGGCTATGAAGGGGATGAGCGCGTCGAGCACGAGCTTGGAGACGGGGTGAGAATCGAGTTTGTGCCAATGAGGAAAGACTTGCAGTAACAGCGGCGTTGTAGTTAAAAAAGCGGAAGAAGAGGAACCACGAATTAACACGAAACCGCACGAAAGGCTTTCTTCGTGCTGCTTCGTGAGATTTAGTGGTTCCTCTTTTCCTTTCTTTTCTGCAATTCTGATCTCCAACTCACGTTCACCTACAACAACACAATCGAATCATCTCTGTCGCGGCGTCGCGCAGGTGCAGGTGTCGGTTCAGAGTTGCTTTTGTGTGGGCATGCGTCGCAATAATCGCCTAGGCGTTCTTTGCGGTCTTCGCATTCGTTGCAGTTGAGGGATTGGCCTAGAAGTCTGAGGGCGTCGAGGAAGGGGAGGAGTCGTCGCCCGCGCGTCGTCAGCGTGTATTCGACGTGCGGGGGGCTGCCGCCAAGGTCGTGGCGTTCGATCAAAGCGTCCCGCTCCATGTCACGAAGGCGACCGACGAGTGTGCGACTGCTGATGGGATGCAGCGCCGCCAGCAACTCGGTCGTGCGCTTTGCCCCCGCGACCAGATCGCGCACCACGAGCATCGTCCATTTGTCGCCCACAAGCTGTAGCGCGCCCGCCACCGGACACCCGTCGCCTTCGCGTCGTCGCACCCTTCGCCTCCTTCAATCAGACGATGGACGATGGACGATGGAAAGCTCGTTGTCTTTAGTCCATCGTCTATGGTCTATCAAGCAATCGTCCGGCGAAGCTTAACACAAAGCCCGGCTGTTGCGGCCATCCAGCGAAATAATTTAAGATGTTCTTACTGCTCAAGCCTCGCTCATGCGGCAGTTCTCTTGCGCCCACAAAACTCTTCTTCACCGGGCAAGACCGTCTTCGTCTTTGCCTGCGCGTTAATAAAGGGCATCCCCCTCAGTTATTTTTATTGTGACTCGATGGTTTTAACTTCTCAGGTCTATTTCTATGCTTGATGAACTGACACATACCGCTACCACAGTGCCGACGATTCTCGTGGCCGACGATGAGCCGGTCAACCGCGCATTGATTCAACGCCGCCTTGAGCGCGAGGGCTATCATGTGCTGACGGCGCGCAACGGGAGCGAGGCGGTCGAGGTGGCGTCCGAGTCGCTGCCTGATCTGGTGCTGCTCGACGTGATGATGCCTGAGATGGATGGCATGGACGCCTGCCGCTTGCTGAAAGAAGCGGAAGCGACGCGCGATATTCCCGTCATCTTTCTCTCGGCGCGCGACGAGACGGCGATGAAAGTCAACGGGTTGAGCCTGGGCGCAGACGATTACATCAGTAAACCTTTCGAGGCCGAAGAATTGATTGCGCGCGTTCATGTGGCAATCCGCTTGAAGCGCGAGCGCGACCAGTTACGCAACAACGCCGAAGAAGCCAGCATCAGAGCCGAGATAGCGCAGGAGCGCGCCATGACAGATGCGTTGACGGGCCTCCTGAATCGCTACGGCTTGCAGCACGTACTTGCGCGCGAGCACGCCGAAGCTCGCCGCTACAGTCGCTCGCTCTCCTGTCTGGTCATTGATCTGGACAACTTCAAGACAATTAACGACACCTACGGCCACGCCATCGGAGACCTCGCCCTACAGCAAATCGCCGTCATCCTGCGCGAAGCCGTGCGCGCCTCAGACACAGTCTTCCGCTATGGCGGCGAAGAGTTTTTGGTGCTGTTGCCGGAGACAGACCTCGACGGGGCAATCGCGCTTGGCGAGAAGATTCGAGCGGCTGCGGCCTCGCGTTTGTTCGGCGAAGGCCAACGCGCCTTCAATCTCACCTTAAGCGCAGGCGCAGGTTGCCTCTGCGAGAACGAATCCGGCCACGACATGATCGCCCGCGCAGACATGGCGCTTTACCACGCCAAAGAGCAGGGACGTAACCGCGTCGAATCAGCCATCTGCATTTGACGAAACAATAAAAGCTTTCTAGGCTTACCTCTGCCCGACAAAACTGCGATAGAGAAGAAATAGACAGGATTAACAGGATTAACAGGATTTTCAAGATTAAGAAGACAAGACAGAACAAGGCAGCTTGATGTTTCTTCTCTTATTCTGTCTTATCCTGTCCATCTTGTTAATCTCGGTCTATTTCTTCAGATAGTTGAGAAAGCCTCGTGAAAATTGCCCATCAGACCTCTCAAAGACAAAGTATGAGTTACGGCAGGCGTTGCCGTTTTCCCCTCTCAGGCATTTTCCTGATAACTCTTTTGATGTTTGCGCCCTGTGCTTTCGGCCAGCAGCAGTCGCCACCGAAGACGATGCGGCTGAGCAGTATCGAAGTCTCAGGTTTGGAGCGCATCACTAAGGAACAGGCTATCGCCGCGAGCGGCTTACAGGTTGGGCAGAACATTGACGTTGAGACGCTCGATGCTGCGGCACAGAAACTCGCGGGCAGCGGTCTCTTCGCAAATATCAGCTATCGTCTGCGTGGCACAGCCGAGAAAGCGATTGTGACGTTTGAAGTCGAAGAACCAAAAGGGCGAGGTCTGCCGGTCGTCTTCGATAACTTCGTCTGGTTCACAGAGGGAGAAATTATTGATGCCGTTCGTCGTGAAGTGCCGACCTTTGACGGCACTGCGCTCGAATCGAGCACGGTGCTCGGCGCTATCACCCGTGCCTTGCAGCAATTGATGAAGGAACGAAAGGTTCAAGGCCAGGTTGAATACACGCCGTCAGCAGACCTTGCGGGCGGGAACGCCAAACACGTTTTCAGCGTCAAGGGGTCGAACACGAAAATCTGCGCGGTGCGTTTTCCGGGCACGGCCAACGTTCAGGAAAGCGAGTTGGTCAAACATTCTAAGCCGCTCATGGGAGGCGAATACTCGCAGGAGTTTGTCAGCGCCTTTGCCGTCGCCAACCTGATTCCCGTTTATCGTGAGCGCGGGCATCTGCTTGCTCTCTTCAGCCAGCCTACTGCGAGGCTCGGAATGGAAGCGAGCGAGACTTGCAAGAACGAGGTCGTCATCACTTTGCCCGTGAGTGAGGGCATCGCCTACAACTGGGACAAAGCGGAATGGGCGGGCAACGATTCCTACACGGTTCAGGAACTTGAAGCAGCGTTGGCTATGAAATCAGGCGAACTCGCCAACGGCTTGAAGATTGATGCCGGTGTGAGAGCCGTCGAGAAAGTTTACGGCAGAAGGGGATTTCTCAGAGCCAGGACGAGGACTGAGCCTACCTTTGACGATGTGAACCGGCGCGTCGCCTACCGCGTCGCCATCACCGAAGGGCCGCAGTTTCGGATGGGCGCACTCAAAATCACAGGGCTCAACGATGACGTTATCCTGAACCTGCGACATCGTTGGAAGCTGCGAGAGGGTGACGTTTATGACGATACTTATCTTGAAGGTTTCAGCAAAAAGGATGTCAGGGAAGTGCTCGACTCGGCTCTGAGGGAAGGAAAACTCAGCCCCGGCTCTAAATTGAAGCTGGAGAGCTCTATCAATCTCAATAGTCAGGCGCTGACCGTCGAAGTACAACTCAATTTCAAGAACGCAGCCTTACCGCCTACTTCACCTTGAGCTAACTGGTACTGAATTGCAGTAAAAAGTGAAGGCGAAACGAACCACGAAGTCACACGAAGAGACACGAAACCGCTTGCCGCTTCTTCGTGTCTCTTCGTGTTACTTCGTGGTTCGTTATTTCCTTCTTTTGTTTTGCAACTGAATATTACGAACGCGGATCAATGTTGTAAGTCTTAATCTTGGAATTGAGTGTCGTCGCGTTCATTCCCAGGAGACGTGCGGCGCGCGACTGGTGGCCGCCGGTCTGTTCCAGGGCGCGGCGAATCAGGTCAATCTCGAAGCGGCGTACTTCGTCGTAGAAGTTGATGCCGCGCCCTATGTCCAAGAGAGAGCCGCCGGTTGCGCCTTCACGCATGACAGCCCTCGCCGTTTGCGGGTCTGAGATTTCAGCGCGCAGGCATTCGCGCGTCACTTCCGAGCCGGGCGCAATCACGACCGCGCGCTCGATGGCGTTCTCAAGCTCACGCACGTTGCCCGGCCAGGAGTAGGCTTCCAGCAGCGCAAGCACTTCGGGCTTAATCTGCTCAGACACCTGACGACCATTCTCTTCGTTGTACTTCTGTATAAAATGTTGCGCCAGCGGCAGGATGTCCACACGGCGGTCACGCAAAGGCGGCAACTCGATGGGAACGACCGAGAGACGATAATAGAGGTCTTCGCGGAATGTGCCCTGCTTGACGGCGTCTTTCAAATCAATGTTGGTCGCGGCGATGATCCGCACGTCAACGCGGCGCGGGCTGGTGTCGCCCAAAGGGGTGAACTCGCGCTCCTGTATGACGCGCAGGAGTCGCGCCTGTGTTTCGGGCGGAATGTCGCCGATCTCGTCGAGGAAGATTGAGCCGCCGTCGGCGACTTCAAACAGACCTTTCTTGGCCGCGACCGCGCCCGTGAAAGCGCCGCGTGTGTGGCCGAAGAGTTCGGATTCCAGAAGCTCTGAAGGGATGTTGGAACTATTGACGGTGACAAACTGGCGAGGAGCGCGCGGACTGCCTTCGTGAATGGCCTTGGCGATTAGCTCCTTGCCCGTGCCGCTCTCGCCCGTAATCAGCACGGTCGAGCGTGCGGGCGCAACCTGATCCACCAACCGAAAGACTTCCTGCATCGCGTCGGAATGCCCGACCATCTCGCCGCGATCAACCGCGCGGCTCATCGCGCGCCGCAGCGTTTGACGCTCTTCCTCTTTACGACGGCGCTTGATGCCTGCCGCGACCGTCGCCGTAATCTGCTCGTTCTGAAAAGGCTTGCGAATGCAGCCGAACGCGCCTTTCTCCCAGGCGGCGATGGCCGTATCGAAGGTCGCGTAGGCCGTAATCATGATGACCGCCGCGTCCGTGTCGAGCTTCAAAAACTCTTCGAGCGCGCGCAAGCCCCCCATGCCCGGCATAGAGACATCGAGCAGCACTACGTCGAAGGCGCGACGCCCGTAGGCTTCCAGTCCCTCTTCGCCGGTCTTCGCCAGATCAACGCGATACCCTTCAGCCGAGAGCAGCGTCTCCAGGACATCGCGCATTATTTCCTCGTCGTCAACGACGAGCACCGAACCCTTTTTCGCCATAAGTAATAAGCTAACTCAGAAGACGTTAAGACGGCAAATAGAGGCCAGAGGTTGGATGATGCCTGACCTCTGACCTCCGGGGCTGAAACCAAAATATTTAGACTGCGCTCGAATCCTTGCCCTGCCGCACGCCGCTGAACAGATGGAAAAACACTCCGACCAGAAGCGCAACTATCGCCGGTAAGGTCAACGGCCTTTGCAGACCTTTCAGCGTCGGCTCATAAAAGAACGCGACGATCATCACGAGCGGAGCGATGATGAGAAGTGCTGAGCCTGTCATCTGTAGACGTTTACGCCAACGCTCTCTCCAGTAAACGAAATAAACTCCGATTCCCAGATTGAGCAAACCTGCGAGCAGGATATAGATGTGGCGGGAGCGGAACATCATCCTCGCTCCTTCATCCGTCATTTCTCTAACCTTCGGATTATGGAAGTCCATGAATTGTCCTGTGAGCAGGAAGGCGAGAATAACCAGCACTCCGAATATTCGGTGCAGCGTCTTCATCTGTTTTCGGAAGCAATCGCGCGAGGGGCAAGCTCTGAATCTTCTTGGGTCATGACTAGATAGGGATAGCCAATCTAGTAATTTTCAGAAGGAGTTGGTAGAGGTCTTCATCTCGATGATTGAACCTGAACTCACACTCCTTCAAGTGCAAATAGAAAGTTGACCGACTCATCCCTTTGAACTTGACGAGTCGTGTTTTAGCCAGGCCCCAGAAGCCTTCGATACCATTGATATGCGCTGTGCCTCGGACAAACTCGTCCTGGCCATGCTGGACTCGATAATGCTTCCGATAACCCATGTGCACGATGCCGTCATAAGAACGAAAGCCGTCTGTATGAATGGTCGAAGCCAAATCAACTTTGCCGCGAATAATGACCTGAATACTGGCCTTTTTGCAGTTCGGGATGATTTCTGTATAGACCCGGCCATTACGTTTATAGATGCCGAAGACAATGATCTTGCCTCGTGCTCCGCGCCCTCGCTTGCCACGCACACGGCGCGCGCCGAAGTACGATTCATCGAGTTCAACATCACCAGAGAAAGGCGACTCTCTCTGGCAATGTTGAGCGATGGCTTGGCGGATAAGTTTCAAATAACGATTGACTGTGTTGCGATTCAAGCAACTCAGTTTAGCGATCTGAGTGGCGGTCAAATCAAGCGAAAAGAGCCGAAGAAGCTGCCGAAATTTAGCACGAGAAATACGTGCGCGAACAAATTGATTAGAACTGACTGTCATGACTTAGTTTAACGCCATTTCGATGGCTCTTATCTAGTCATGACCCATCTTCTTTAGTCGCCCGCCGCTTGAAGGTGTGCGCGCGCGCCGACTGTCGGCAGAGTGATGCGGAACGTCGTGCCTTTGCCCGGCAGGCTCTCGACCGCGATGTGGCCTGAATGCTCCTGAATGATGCCGTAGGAGACGGCGAGGCCGAGTCCCGTGCCGCGCCCGACGCCCTTGGTGGTGTAGAACGGGTCGTAAATCTTGGCGACGTTTTCGGGCGCGATGCCCATCCCTGTATCGGAGATTTCAATCACTATCGTATCTTCATCGGTCGAAGCCGTGAACAGGGTGATTCGCCCGCCTTCAGGGATAGCGTCGCGCGCGTTCAAAATCAGGTTCGTGAAGATTTGTTGCAGCTTGACCGCGTTGCCGTAGGCCAGCGGAAGGTTCGCGTCATACGCGCGTACAATTTCAATCTGGCTGTGACGCAGTTGCGGCTCCAGAAGTTGGAGCGTGTCGTCCATGACCTGATTAATTGAAAGCTCTGTGAACTCGGTTGCGCCGCCGGTGCGCGAGAAGTTCAAAAGGTTGTTGACAATGTCCGAAGCGCGGTCGGCCTGACGACGCACCTTAAGAAGGAGCGCGTGCTTCGGATCTGTTTCCGGCAGCATCCCCAGCAACATCTGCGTGTAGGATGAAACGCCCGTCAGCGGAGTATTGACCTCGTGCGCTACGCCTGCGGCCAGAAGGCCGATGCTTGAAAGTTTCTCGCGCTGCTGCAACTGCTCTTCGAGTCTCATGCGCGAGGTCACATCTTCGAGCACGACGAGCGCGCCCGTCCTCCCTTGCGAATCCGCTTGCAGGGGCGCGAGCGCAATGTTGAGTACGAGCGCGCGCCCGGCTTGTGTGGCGGTGTGCAGCTTATAGATGTGTCGCAGTTCGGTCAGATTCCAACGGCCATCGCCAAGCACCTGCCGCAGCGTCTCTGCAAAATCTTCCTCGAAGAGGTCTTCGACACGACGGCCAATAGCATCATGGCGGCGCATGCCGAGTATCTTCTCCAGGGCAGAATTGCAGCGCGTGACGCTCCCATCCAGATCAACCGCGAGCAAGCCCACATTGATTGATTCAACGATGGATTCGTTGAACTCTTTGAGCAGCTCAAGCTCTGCGGCGCGCTCCTGCTGTTCCTGATAAAGCAGGCTGTTTTCGATGGCGACCGCGACGTAGCCGGAGACTGTGCGAAGAATTTCCACATCTTCGGACGAGAGCAAGGCGCCATCGGTCGAACGACCCAGGCCAATGACGGCGACCATCCGACCGCGCACGATGCACGGGACGTAATAATGCAGCGCGCGGCGCACAAAGCCCGTCGTTTCAGGCACGAGGTCAAGGTCGTCTGCGCGAACCACACCTGTCTCGGCTGAGCGCGTGCGAATCATCTCGCGGAAATCAGGCGGCACAATCATGGCCGACGACAACCCGACGGCTCGCGCCACGCTGTAGCCTGCGGGCGAGTTCGAGTCTTCGATGAAGATGACGATGCGGTTGACGTTTAAGACCTGTTCCAGACGGCTGGCGAGCGCGTTAAGCAGTGGCTCAAGCGCGGTCGTGGCCGAGAGCGTGCGCCCGAAGTCGAGCAGGCCGTTGCGCATGTCGTAGCGTTCGCCGTAGAAGAGACGGTCGGTGCGCTCCTGCAAGAGTTTCTTAATCGGCGCGGCGATCATCACAATCGCGGTCATGGCGGCGACCGCTCCGGCGACGCGCAGCGTGAGTTCGCTGATATTGACCTCGCCGACCAGCGCGTAGAGTCCCGCGATGTAAACCACCGCACCGATCATCAGGGCGATGGCGATGGTCGTCAACGCATAGACGGCTGCGCGGCGCACGACGATGTCCACGTCCATCAGGCGATAGCGCACGACGGAGTTGCCGAACGTCAGCGGAATCAGCACAAGCGGAATGACGGCGACATCCGTCAGCCAGTTCTCAGTCTTGATGCCGAAGACATATGGAATCGCGTAGAGCAGCGTAAACGGCGTGATGGCCAGAGCAGATCCCCAGACGACCCACTTCAACTGCTGGCGGACGACCGCGACATCGCTCTTGACGAAAGTACGCACCAAGAGCCCCGCGCTCGTTAAAATCCCCAGCATGAAATGGACGAAGGTGGCGACGTAGTACCCATCAACGAACTGCGCCGAGAACGGCAACTGTGACGGTTTGAGGAAATAGATGAGCGCGGCACTGATCGTCAGGATGAGAGCCGGAATGTAGATGAGAAAAATAGGCCAGCGTCGTCTCTGCGAACTCTGCTGATGCACGGGATAGCGCGCACAGAAATGAATCAGGAGCGGCGCAAAGAGAATGTAGGCTATGTTGTCAAGAAACGCGATGGCCAGATCGAGGTCTTCAAACTGACCCGTCGGCTTGAAGAAGTGAAAGACGAAAGCCGTCAGGCAGAGGCCTGCGAAATGCGGGACGAACGGCGCGCGGTCGCCTTGCTTGAACAGCACGAAGAGACCGACGAAGAGATAAATCAGGCCGATGAAGTTGATGTAAAGATCGTGCGTCTTCCAGGTCGTAACTTCTTCCGGGTAAATATCCGCTTTCCAGCAACAGCGCGTCTCTTCCGGGTTGGAAGGTCGCGCAATCAGATAAGTCAGATGCCCGCCCGCGCCCGCTTCTTCGAGATAGATTGGAATGTCCTCAACATACTTGACCTCTTGGGTCTTCTCTCCCTCGTCCTGCCCGATGCCTTTCAGAATGTCACCGGATTGAACGCTGAGGACTCCGGCGTGACCGACATTTGAATTGGGGTCAACCGATTGCGCGACGATACCATTGGATGTCTGAATCCAGTTGATGCCGTCTGTCGGCGGAGACTTGTGCTTCCAGCGCTGCCCGAAGTTGAGCGCACCGGCAACGGCCAGCAGCGCCGCCACAATCAGCAGCACCCACGCCCGCGTTGTCAGCACAGAGCTTTTCATCTTATTCCACCTGACCGATGCGCTTTCCTATTCGCGCCAGCCCACATAAATCACGGGCACACCTCAACATCGGTTTAATTCAGGCAATCAATGTTCCAAGCCTCTCCTCATCTGCATTGCCCCATAACCCTTTGACCTCCGGCTTCAAGACCCGTAAAGCATAGCCTTCTGCCACACCGTTTCCCCATTTCAAGGAAATACTCAATCAGGAATTAACTGAAAACACTGAGGACAAGCCATATCCAAGTTTTTGGACTTGTCCGAGAATTTGGAAAACAGCAAAAAGTGGTCAGTGGTCAGTGGCCGGTGGTCAGTAAAGACAAAAATCCCTTCTTACTGACCACCGGCCACTGACCACTGACCACTGCTTTTAGAATCTGACAGAGATACCGCCGCGTAAACTTCGTCTTGCAGCGTCAACGGTGATGAACGTCTCGCCGTCCTCGGTGCTGGTTTGTGTATCCAGGAGGTTGCGCGCATCAATCACGGCCTGCGCGCGCACGGGCAACCCGAAAGTGGGCAGTTCCTGAGTAATGAGGATGCTCAACGAAGGATCGTAAACGGCGAGGCGTCCGGCAAATGGGTCAATCGCAAAGATGGTTGCGCGCGGGCTGAAGCGGAACACCGTATGAACGCGCGTTCCCGTATCAAGATTCGCGCTCATCTCAAACGCCGCCGATTGGAAGAAACTGCTGTCGAAGGTTTCGGCTGGATTAACCAAGCCTTTGGTTGAAAGCTGCTGGCCTCGCCCCATGGAGTATCCGGCAGATGCGTTAAGGATGCGGCTGACTCGCCGCGTGTAGACGACGCGCACGCCCCGCGCCGCGCCCTGTTGATTGGCGACATTCAACAGCGGTGCGCCACCCTCGCCTGCAAAGGCAGAGAGTGGCATGCTAAATAGCCCGACGCCGCGATTCGAAGTCGTATCAAAAAACGCCGTCGCCTCAATGCTCGACTCATTATCCAGCACACGCTCGACACCAAACTCCAGTCGGCTGCTGCGCTCCATCACAGCGCGTCCGTCAACATAAGCGATAGGTGTTGAGACGGGCTCGCGGAAAATAACCTGGTTGTCTTCAAACTCGGCCACGCTCTGCGCGGCGGTTGCCCAATCATTTGACGGTGCATATGCGGCGCGAACGCGCGTGCGCGGCCCTACGTCAAACTGAAAACCGAGTCGCGGGCTGATTGAGCTGGCATTGCTCGCGCCCATGAAACGTGAGTAATCCAGACCGAGCACGATCACCACACCGTCGCGCACAACCCATTCATCAATGGTTCGCAGCGAAAGCTGACCGAGCGATTCGCCGTTCGTCGCTTTCGCCGTCGTGTAATTATTGAGCGCGCCTCCGGCGGCTGTCAGGCTGAGGCGATGTTTGTCTGTCACGCGAATTGTGGCGGTGGCTTCGAGTCGCTGCGGCGCACCACGTCCGGTGCCCGTCTGTCCGGCGAAGATTAAATCAACGCGCTGGCTGACAGGTTGAGCAACGGCGAAATTCAGTCCGGTGAAAGTGTAAGCATGTGTGCCGGAAGAGGTGGCGACGTAGGTTTCAATGACGCCCTGCGTGCGCGCCCTGTGGCTCGTCCCGTCTTCGTTCTCGATGGCTATGACGTTGTAAGGCTCGCCTGCCGACGCCTCTACATCATTTTGCGCGGCGAGCACGGCGTTGACGGTTTCGTCTTCGCCTTCGCCCGCCTGGAAAATGGAACGACTGCCCGAACGCGAACGGAGCATCCATTTCCGGTCGTCGCGGTCTTTGCGGCGCTCAGGGGCAGTACGGCCAGAGCCGATGGGTTCGAGATTGAAACGGTAGATGACTTCGTCGGCGGGTTTGACCTGAACGGAATCGAAGAGGACGGCGCTGAAGCCGTCTGCGATGGCGCGCAAGCTGTAGCGACCGGGAGCGATTCGTGCGATAAACGTCCCATCGCCCGCGCTCTTGACCTGTTTGATTATTTCGCTTGCGCCGTCTTTGATGAGCGAGACGACCGCGCCTGCAATCGGATTGCCTTTATTGTCCCGAACTGAGCCGCTGACGGTCGCAACGCGCCCCCCGGCAAAAATCTGCGGCGCACTCGCCCCGCACACAAAGGCGAGAGCGACCAGCGCCAGACTCACGCGCAAACTTTTTCTCATCGCGGCAAAACCTCCGGGCGCTTCCTTTGGCGAGTCAAAAGCGCGCCTGCCAACAACCGCTATCTCTTCTAGGTGCTACGTTCTGAAAAGAAAAAGCCAGCAGGCAAAAGAAAAAAGTGATAGCTGCGGCGAGCGCCGCTTCTTACTTTTGCCTTTTACCTTTTTACTTTTTCCTTCAGGATTGAATCGCCCCCGCTTGAGAAGGCGTTATTTTCCGCCAACTCCGGCGGGGTGTCAAGCAAACTATCAGCCAAACTCTAGATGCTAGATGCTGGATGTCAGATGTCGGATGCCGTCAATAGGATGTCAGACGCTAAAATCTGGGGGCTAACATCTGACATCTGGTATCCGGCATCTGGTCTGCGTTTGCCGCCCGTTTTACGCCATGTTACGATGCACCCTTAATTGCCGCTCAATTTTTTCGCCAACCGGAGTCCATATTTCAAGCAGTATGATAGACAAGATTCAATCAACCAGGCTCGACAACGGTTTGACCGTTTTGACGGAGCACATGCCGGGGCTGCGTTCCGTGACCGTCGGCATCTGGGCGCGGCGGGGTTCGCGCCACGAGCAGCCCGAACTGAACGGTATCTGCCATTTTATAGAGCACGCCGTCTTCAAAGGCACAAAGCGCCGCACGGCGCTCGACATCGCCATCGAGAGTGACCGGCTCGGCGGCCACCTAGACGCCTTCACTTCGCACGAAGTCACGGGCTTTACCATGAAAGTCACGGATAAAGGGCTGCCGCAAGCCTTTGATATTCTGGCCGACATGCTCGCCCACCCGCGTTTTGACAGTGAAGATTTGGAGCGCGAGCAAAAGGTCATCCTCGAAGAGATGAAAATGGTCGAAGACACGCCCGACGAGTTTTTGGGCGAACTCTTCAACGCCGCATATTTCCCGGATCAAGCGCTGGGTCGTCCCATCGAAGGCACTGCCGAAACCGTCCCGACTTTCGATCAGGACAAAACCGCTGGCTTTCATGCCCGCGAGTTTAATGCGCGCAACCTCGTCATCGCCGCCGCCGGAAACGTCGAGCACGCGCAACTGGTCGAAATGGCCGCACGCGCTTTCTCTGAAAACACGCTCTCTGACAACGCTTCTGCCAACGGGTCAGGGGACGCATCAAAGCCGCAGGCTTCCCCCGCCATCCTGATTGAGCGCAAGAAAGAGCTTGAGCAGGCGCATCTCATCATCGCCAGTCCCTGGCCTTCGGCGACCGATGAAGACCGCTTCGCTGCCAGCCTGCTCGCCAACGTCCTCGGCGGCGGAACGTCCAGCCGTCTCTGGCAATCTATCCGCGAGCAGCGCGGCCTGGCCTATTCGGTCGGAGCGGGCGCGAGCGCGTTTTCAGACATCGGCGTCTTCACCATCTACGCCGGAACTTCGCCGAAGCAACTGGACGAGGTGGTTGATCTCTCGCTCGTAGAGTTGCGCCGGACGGTGCGCGAGAGCGTGGCGGAAGAAGAACTCCAACTCGTCAAAGATCAAACCATCGCTTCCATCCTGCTCGGCCTTGAATCGTCGAGCGTGAGAGCGGGAGCGCTCGCCCGTCAGGAGATCGTACACGGTCGCCGCATCTCGCCGGACGAAGTCATCAGCCGTCTTGAAGCCGTCACTATCGAAGACCTGCAACGAATTGCGCGCGAGTATTTCACCTCTGAAGGCTTGGCGCTCGTCGCGCTCGGCGACCTTAACGGCTTTCGCGTTGACCGCTCGCGCCTCGAAATTTAAGAGCGCAGGCCGTGCGTCTCAGGGAGAAGCGTTGAAAGCAGCACTGACATCTCTGTTGCTGGTGGGGCTGATGGTCGCCTCCTTACCCGCGCAAGCGCTTGACGACAACACGGCTGCTCCTGACGTCTCTGTCCTCAGCTTCGACTGGAAGTATGCCGGGTACGTGCGCGGGGAGACGGTCAAGGGGAACGAAAGCATTTCAGCCACAGACACCTCGACCGCCGTCAAGCTCTCTCGCAAGAAGGTCTATGTTTTCAAATACACGGCCAAAGCCACGCTGAAAAATACAGGCGCGAAGACGATCAAGACCGTTTCGTGGGATTACGTTTTTACAGATGCTAAGGAGCAGAAAGAACTCAAGCGCTACCGGCTGCAATCGAAGCAACAAGTACTTCCCGGCGAGACGCAACTGCTCTCAAGAGATGTCGAGCTTGATCCGAAAGACAACACGCGACACATCACAACCGGCAAGCAGAGCGTCGAGATTACCAGAATCGAATACACGGACGGCACAGTCTGGCGACAAAAGCAGTGATAAGTGATAGGTGATAGATGATAAGAAAGAACGACGTGTTTCTTCTTATCACCTATCACCTATCACTTATCACCTATCACTTATGAAGTTCACTGTTCTCGGAAGCGGCTCGACAGGCAATGCGATCCTGATTGCCGCGAATGATACGCGCGTGCTGGTTGATGCCGGATTGAGCGCCAGGGAGACTATGCGACGGCTGGCGCTGATGGGCTGCGACCCCGCGCAGCTTGATGGCGTCATCATCACGCACGAGCATGGCGACCACGCCGGGGGTTTGCGCGTCCTCTTGAAAAGCCTGAGCTGCCCCGTCTTCATCTCCGGCAAAACGCGCGAAGCATACATCAGCGAACACACATCTCGTTCTTCGGACGAGCCGCGCAAACGCGCGGACGCCCTGCGCGACCGCACGGAAGAGATCGAATCGAGCAAGGATTTCAAAATCGGCGCGATTGATTTCCACCCGTTCACCATCCCGCACGACGCGGCGGATAACTTCGGCTTTACCGCCACACACGCCGGAGTCTGCGTGGCGACGCTGATGGATTTCGGCCACATCACAACGCTGATTACTGAACGCCTGCGCGGTTGCGCCGCCATCGTCATCGAATCCAATCACAGCCGCGACATGCTCAAGGCTTGCGACGTTTATCCCTGGGAGTTGAAGCAACGTATCCTCTCGCGCACAGGCCACATCTCGAACGAGGATGTCGCCGACTGGCTGCGCGAAGGTTTTGACGGCACGGCGCGTCACATCGTGCTCGCGCATCTTTCGCAGCGCGCTAACAATCCTTACGTCGCAAAAATCTCCGCTGAGATGGCGCTCAGGGAACGCGCGCCGCTCTTTCAAGCCGACACAGAAATCACCCTCTCGTTTGCGAAAGAGCCGCTACCGTGGATAGAGCTATGAGAGCAGAAGGAGAATGCAAAATTAAAAATGTAAAATGCAAAAGGAAGGCGGAGAGTCGCTTTTCAATTAAATGTGGCTTCATCCCCACTTTTGCATTTTTAATTTTTAATTTTGCATTCTTCGCTGGCTGTACTTTGAAGGCTAGTCGTGGCGGCATCCCGCCGCAGGCGCAGGCGACGATTGACACGGTGAGCGCTGACATTGCAGGAGGGCGCTACGAAAAGATTTACACGGAGGCGGCGGAAGAATGGCGGCAGGCGGCCACGCTCGAACAGGCGAACGAAATCTTCAAGACGTTGAAGGTCAAGCTCGGCAGCGTCAAGAACCGCTCCTTTCATTCGGCCACCGAGCAGGACACGACGAGCGGTCATTCCTTCGTCATCACTTACGAAACCTCGTTCGAGCGCGCCGAAGGCATGGAGACATTCACGCTCGTCGAACGCGATGGGCGCTGGCTACTGGCTAGATATTTCGTTAATTCGGATGCACTAAAATAGTAATAGGTGATAAGTGATAGGTAATAAGTAAAAGCCTGTCACCTATCACCTATCACCCATCACCTATCACCATGATAAGTCGTTACACCCTGCCCGAAATGGGCGCGCTCTGGTCAGAGCAGAATAAATTTCAGAAGTGGCTTGAGGTCGAGCTGGCCGTCTGCGAGGTTCACGCGGAGATGGGAACGATTCCGCGCGAGGCTCTCGGAGAGATAACCAAGCGGGCCGCGTTTACGGTCGAGCGCATCAATGAGATTGAGAAGACGACCGACCATGACGTGATTGCTTTTACCACGAATCTGGCGGAAGCAATCGGCGAGGCCGCGCGCTTCGTTCATTACGGCCTCACGTCCTCGGATGTGGTGGATACGGCCAACGCGCTGCTGCTCAGGGACGCCTGTGATCTGTTGCTCAAGAAAATCGAAGCCTTGCTCGATGTCTTGAAGCGTCGCGCCTTCGAGTTCAAGCAGACGCCGCAGATCGGGCGCACGCACGGCATTCATGCTGAGCCGACCTCGTTCGGCATGACGTTTGCGCTCTGGTACGACGAGATGCGGCGCAACCGCGTGCGGCTTTCTGCCGCGCGTGAAAGAGTCGCGGTCGGCAAGATTAGCGGAGCGGTCGGCGCGTTCGCACATCTAGACCCCGTCGTTGAAGAAAAAGTCTGCCAGCGTTTGGGACTGAAGCCCGCGCTCGTTTCGACGCAGATTATCCAGCGCGACCGCTATGCTGAATACCTTTGCACGCTTGCCATCATCGCTTCGTCGCTCGATAAATTTGCGCTTCAGGTTCGCCACTGGCAGCGAACGGAAGTAAGGGAAGCGCAGGAGCGTTTTCGTACCGGGCAGAAGGGATCAAGCGCGATGCCGCACAAGCGTAATCCCATCTTGTCGGAGCGCATCTGCGGGATGGCGCGCACGGTTCGCGCCAACTCAATCGTCGGCCTTGAGAACGTCGCGCTCTGGCACGAACGCGACATCTCGCACTCGTCCGCCGAGCGTATCGTCCTGCCGGACTCCTCCGCCACGCTCGATTACATGCTCGCCAAAACGACATCGCTCCTGGACGGCCTCGTCGTCTATCCCCAACGCATGCTGGAAAATTTGAACGCGACCCGGGGCTTGGTCTTCAGCGGCCAGCTTCTGCTCGCGCTCACGCAAAGCGGCGTCTCGCGCGAGCAGGCTTACGAATGGGTGCAGCGCAACGCCATGAAAGTTTGGGACGAAGGCGGCGATTTTCAAACGCTCATCTCGGCAGATGCGGACATTCTCAAACATTTATCGGTCGAGCAAATCAAGAGCGCCTTCTCTTTGGACACGTATCTCAGGAACGTTGATGTCGTCTTCAAGCGAGTGTTTGAGGACGGCGACAAGTGATAAGATAATTGCTATGAAAGCTAAAGTTTACGTCACGCTCAAATCAGGCGTGCTTGACCCGCAGGGCAAAGCCATTCAGCATTCCGTTGAGTTGCTGGGCTTCGACGGCATCGCGGACGTGCGGCAGGGAAAATATTTCGAGATTGCGCTCGACGGCTCGCTCGACGAGGAAGGGGCGCGCGAGGCTGCGACACGCATGGCGCGCGAGGTCTTGTCGAATCCGGTCATCGAAGACTATCGTGTAGAGATTGAAGCGTAAAATAAAGATGTTCATGCCGCGTTTTCCATTCAAACGAACCGTTGCTGCGCTCTTGCCCTGCTGTTTTCTTTGGGCGTTCGTGGCTTGCGTCTCGCTTTGCACGGAGCAATCGGAAGAAACGGGGAATGACCGCTCTTCTGTGCTGTGTTTAGGCACAGAAGACGACCCCGCGTCGGACTCCTGCCCGATTGTGGAAGCGCCGAAGGCCGCTCTAAGAAATCGTCTTTCATTACTACCCACCAATGCGGTTGCCGTTACGCCAGCAGGATTCATCCAGTCGCCAGTCAACGTTGGCGTGCGCCTGCTCGACTCATCCGACCATTCATCCGCCGAGCCGACTTTCGAGCGGTTGCGAGTGCTGCGAATTTAATCATTCTCCAATTACCTGCTTAGCTGATTGAGCGCCACTTCCCGTTCGGAAAGTAGCGCCCGCGTGCAACTTTATAAGCATCATGGAGAATGATTGATGAAACGCTTACTCGTAGGTCTGTCTCTTTTATTGACTGTAGCCCTGCCCGCGCTGGCACAGAAGACGGTCAAGCTGGAAGGGCAGGTCGTATGCTGCGCCGATTGTTGGGCGGAAGCTGACCGCACAAAGGTTGAGTTCGGCACGGCGGAAGATTTGTTGAAAGCAAAGTCCTGCGTCGAAAGCGGCGACCCGACGCTGATTGCCGTGCGCGAAAATGATAAGTTCACGCTCTATCAATTAGAGCCGGGCAAGTTTCGCCTGAAAGGTAAGAACTGGCTTGAGTACGTGGGCCAGCGCGTTGCTGTCACTGGCTCGGTTCATCAGAAGAAAGAATCGAGCGCAATCCGCGTTGACACGCTCGAAGTCATTGCCGCGAGTATAGCGGAAAGAGAAGCCGCCAATGTTTTAGGACAAGAGATTGATCTGGCTCTTAAAGACCCGTTCGGCACGGAGCAGCGTTTGAGTGCGCTCAAAGGTCGCATTGTCGTCCTGAACTTTTGGGCGACTTACTGCGTGCCCTGCCGCAAAGAAATGCCCGATCTGGCGGCGATTCAAAACGAATATGCTGCACTCGGCATACAAGTCATCGGCGCTTCGACTGATGAAGCAGAAGACCGCGCCAAAGTTTTACAGTTCGTTAAGGAAACCCGTATCAACTTCCCCATCTGGATGGGCGCAACCACAGCCGATATGATGCGCTTCGGTCTGGGAGCGGCCTTGCCCGGAACGATTATCATCGGCAGGGACGGGCGCATTACTAAGATAATATCCGGCGTCATCAATCAGGCCGACCTCAAAAGGCAGATTGATGCGATGCTCGCGACAGCCGAAAAGGCGGCAGCAGTTGAGCGAAAGAAAGAGGAAAAGCAAACTGCTTCCGCTAAAGAAAAATCAAGTGAGGCATCGAGCGTTCCCAGTTGACCGCTTTGACCGGGCGAGGGTCGCGCCGTGAGCGGGACAGAAACAGAAGACACAGATAAGTGGACGTATGGCGTGCGCGTCATCGCAAATCAGATAGACCGTGCGAAGTGGCGCAACACGCTGACCTATAGATTTCACCCGCGCTTGACAGCGGGAGTCGAGTACAACCCTTTAGCGGAAAAGGTCAGCCCGCTGGCGAACGTGGTCGTAATGACGGAGACGCACAAGCGTCCCGCTTTAATTCTCGGCACGAGTTCAGACCGCATCGGGACTCCTTCCGGTCAATCGTTCTACGCGACTTTCAGCAAGAATCTAAAGCACGCAACGAGCTTACTCGTTGCGCCCTATGTTGGAGTCGCCTACAGCACATTTGAAGACCGCCTTCGAGTCATCGGCGGCTTGAACATCAACCTGGCAGAGCGTTGGAGTATGACAATTCTCTTCGACGGCGTGCGCGTCCATCCTCTGCTCAACTACACACGCGGGCGGCATCAATTCGGCGTCATCTTCGAGCGCGGGCGCAATCCCGGCGCGAGTTATAGCATTTCGTTCTAGACTGGAATCTCTGTCCGGCGCAAGTATCAAAGCCCGGCGAGTGGCGGCGCTTTGGCGACGCGTGATAAAGTTTATCCCGTAATAACTTTTTCCGAGCGGAGATTGAATAGGTGAAGTTCGGCGTCATAGTTTTCCCAGGCTCAAACTGCGATCACGATGCGTATCATGTGATCTCGAAGCACGTTGGCCAGCCCGTTGATTTCATCTGGCATCGTGACACGGATTTGAGTTCCTACGATGCGGTCATCATTCCGGGCGGCTTCTCCTATGGAGATTACCTGCGCGCCGGGGCGCTCGCTCGCTTCTCGCCCGTGATGGATTCGGTGAAAAAATTTGCTGCCAGCGGTCGTCTGGTGCTGGGCATCTGCAACGGCTTTCAGATTCTCTGCGAGGCCGGACTCCTGCCGGGCGCGTTGATTCGCAACCGCGATCTGCATTTCATCTGCGAGCACGTCACGGTGCGCGCCGAAACCACCGAGACGCCTTTCACCAATCAATTGAAGGCGGGAAGCGTGCTTCGCATCCCCATCGCGCACGCCGAAGGCAACTACGTCTGCGACGATCAAACACTGGAAGAACTGGAAAGCGAAGACCGCATCGTCTTTCGTTATTGTGACGAAGGCGGAGAGATTACCGAAAGCTCTAACCCGAACGGCTCGCGCGATAATATCGCCGGAATCTGCAACCGCGAGCGAAACGTCTTAGGCTTGATGCCGCACCCTGAGCGTGCCTGCGAAGATTTGCTTGGTTCCTCAGACGGGCGCGACATCTTCCGCTCGCTGGCGGCCACTCTGGCCGCGACTGCATCGGCCTTTTAGCCGGACTTTCTCAAACGAAAATAATTAAGATATGACGGAAGAGCGTAGAGAAGAGGCACGAAAAGAGATTACGCTTGAGGTGCGTTGGGAGGGTGGCTCTGGCCGCCATCCGGCGCGAATCAGCGATCTCAGTCTGGGCGGCTGCTATCTGGACACGCTCGGTGGGGCAGAGGTCGGCGAGGTCATCGGCCTTGAAATCAAGCTGCCTTCCGGCCAGTGGCTGCCGCTGCGCGGCTCAGTCGTTTTTCATCATCCGGGATTGGGCTTCAGCGTCTGCTTCACGTTTTTGACGGAAGAGGAGCAGTATCAACTCTCAGAGATAATCAATTCCTGACCTTGCGTTGCAAACCCAAAATAGTCGTCAAGGGCTAAAGTGATGAAACGTTTGTTTGCGTCTCCGGTGGCTGCCTTTCTCTTGCTGTTATTCACTTACGCAACGGTTTCCGGGCAGGAGAATAATCTGCAACTGACGACGAGCATTATGGGGCAGCGTTATTGCGCTGTGAACGCGAGCGTTGATGCGCTGCAATTGACCTTGCAGTTGAAGTACACGAATACAGGAAGCCGGAAGCTGATTCTCTATAAAGGCAACCGGCTCTTTTACCAGATATTCGTCAGCCACAGCGGGGAAGAAGCGGCGGCGCGCAAGAATGAGCTACGCACCATGCACTCGCGGTATTTCGACGAGCAGCCGGAAAAGATCGCGGGTTCCAGTCCGGGCAGCGTCTTCACGACACTCCCTCCCGGAGCTTCATACGAGACGAGGCAAATCATCTCTCTGCCTGTCGCACGTGATGGCAAGGGACTTTACAATGTCTCTATACCCGCAGGAGAGCACGTCCTGAGCGTGACGGCCTCGACGTGGTACGAATCCAAAAAACTCGGCGGAGATTTGCGTGAGCGCTGGCAATCACGCGGCTTTTTGTGGACTGACCCGCTTGCGTCGAATTCCATTTCGTTTGTTGTTGATAAGAATCCCCCGGCAATTGTTTGTCAATAAATACTGACGGATGGCAATGGTTCAGTTTGAAAAGAGTGCAGGGAAGGTTGAGGTTCACCACCGCAGACACAGAGAACGCAGAGATAGCACAGAGGAAGACAATCTCAAATTACAGATTTGAGATTTCAAATTCATCATCTGAGATTTCAACTCTGCTCTCTGCTATTTCTTTTCTCTGTGCCCCCTCTGTGTCCTCTGTGTCTCTGTGGTGAACCTCAACTTGACGCGTATTCGATGTCAAATTGAACCACTACCTGACAGGTAAATCTCAAACAGAAGATTCAAGCCGGGATGACATTTGTTCACAATTCAACGCGAGGAAGACGGCGAGAACGCAAAGACGCTGAACCTACGCCCGCCCATCTGCCAGAGCCACAGTCCGACGAGATTCTCTCCTGGGCTGAAGTCAATCGCACGCACCGCATACGCAACGGTGTCTATCAACGCAACGGGCAGCTCATCTCTCTGCTGACGGACTTCGGGCGCATCAATCCCTGTTATCCTGACCGCGTTGCCGAATCCCCTGACACGATCTATTACACGGGCAACGGGCGGCGCGGCGATCAATATTTGAACCCTGGAAATCGTGCCCTGCTGGCGGCAATCGAAAGCCAGCACGCTGTGCCGCTCTTCAATAAATTAGGCACAGGGCGCTGGCAGCACATGGGATTCTGGCGCGTCACCGCAGGGCGTCAACTCTTCGACGAAGAGGAGAACCGCATGCTCTGGCAGTTCACACTCAAAAGAGTTCGCGGCTGAACATTTTTCATTCAAGGTTCGTAAAGGCTAATTCGAAGCCTGAAACTTGAAACTTACGGTTTGTCGCTGTTACTCTCTTATCTTCCGTTACACCCGAAAGGAGTCTTAGAAGAAAATGAAGAACTACAGATTCGCTCTCTCCCTCGCGCTTGTTCTCGCCATTGCCGCCGTCGCCTTCGGCACTCTCAACGAAAAATCAAGCGGCATCGCCATCGGCCAGCCCGTCGCGGATTTCAAGTTGCCGGATGTCAACGGCAAAGAACAGTCGCTCACGTCGGTCAGAGGCAAGAACGGCACGGCTCTCATCTTCATCTCGGCGCAGTGTCCTGTGGTCAAAGCCTATGCGGAGCGCATTGAGAAGCTCGCGCAGGATTACAGAGCACGCGGCGTCAATATCATCGGCATCAATTCCAACTCGACCGAGTCCGTAGACTATATGAAGGAGCAGATCGCCAA
This sequence comes from uncultured Acidobacteriota bacterium, assembly GCA_963791265.1. Lineage (GTDB taxonomy): Bacteria > Acidobacteriota > Blastocatellia > Pyrinomonadales > Pyrinomonadaceae > QHXM01. The sequence continues at coordinate 1,125,709 of CAWBSB010000013.1, read as the reverse complement.
CGAGAAATTCTCCTTCGTCATCCTGAAAGACAGCGGCAATAAGATTGCAGACATGCTCGGCGCTGAGCGCACGCCCGAAGTCTATTTCCTCGACGCCAGCAACAAACTCGTCTATCACGGTCGCATTGACAACCACAAAGACATGTCGCAGGTTCAATCAAACGACTTGCGTGACGCGATTGAGGCGACGCTCGCGGGCAAGCCCGTCGTCAAGACAGAAGCTGCGGCCTTTGGTTGCACCATCAAACGCGGATAGTTCAATAGCAATAATGAGACGAAACATCTTCCTCGCGCTTTTCCTCGTCGCTATTACCTTTACTTTTCTGCCCGTTGCGGCGCGGCGCGTGAATCCGACACGCGCCGCTGCTGTTGCCCCTCAGTCGCCGCAGAAACGCAAGGCGAACACGGGGGCATCGCGCGCTCCGCTTGTGCGAGAAATCAATCTGGAAGGGTTGAAGAAACTCTTGCAGCGCGGTGGTCAACAGGCTCGCCCGCTGCTCGTCAATTTCTGGGCGACGTGGTGCGACCCCTGCCGCGAAGAGTTTCCAGACCTCGTTCAGATAAACAAGGACTACAAAGCGCGCGGCCTTGAGTTCGTCACCGTCTCACTGGATGACCCGGCGGAAGTCAAAACAGGCGTGCCGCAATTTCTCAGACAGATGCGCTCCACGATGCCCGCCTATCTTTTGAACGTCCCAGACCCCGAACCGGCCATCAAGTGGGTGGATGCCGAATGGGGCGGCGGCCTGCCCGCGACCTACCTCTACGACGCGCAGGGTCAAGTCATCTTCAAACACATGGGACGCATCAAGCCCGCAGAACTCCGTAGTTCCCTGGAAAAAGTGATAAGTGGTAAGTGACAAGCGAAGGGTGACAAGTTAGAATCTGTTTTTATCTTGTCACTCGTCACTCTTAACTTGTCACTTCTCTTATGATCACTCCTGAAGTAATTTCCGCACACAACCTGACAGACGAAGAATTCGCGCGCATTAAAGAGTTGCTGGGCCGCGAACCGACATTCGCAGAGCTTGGCATCTTCTCCGTGATGTGGTCTGAGCACTGCTCCTATAAATCCTCTCGTATCCACCTGAAGAGATTGCCGACGACGGGGAAACGCGTCATTGTTCCGCCGGGAGAGAACGCGGGCGTCGTTGATCTGGGCGACGGCTGGTGCGCTGCCTTCAAGGTCGAATCCCACAATCATCCTTCGTTCATCGAGCCGTTTCAGGGCGCGGCCACGGGCGTCGGCGGAATCCTGCGCGACATCTTTACGATGGGCGCACGCCCCCTGGCGGCAATGAATAGTTTGCGCTTCGGCAGGCTCGAAGATGAGAAGCACGGCAGACGAAATCGCAGGCTGCTCGCGGGCGTCGTCGCTGGCATCGCGCACTATGGCAATGCGTTTGGCGTGGCGACCGTCGGCGGCGAAGTCGCGTTTGACGATGCTTACGCCCTAAATCCTCTCGTCAACGCTTTCGCGCTCGGCCTTGTCCGCCGCGATCAAATCTTTTTCGGCAAGGCGACGGGTGTCGGCAATCCCGTGCTGTACGTTGGCGCGAAGACGGGGCGCGATGGCATTCACGGCGCGACGATGGCCTCCGCAGAGTTTGACGAAGAGGCTCTGGAGAAGCGCCCGACCGTGCAGGTGGGCGATCCCTTCCTTGAGAAGCTGCTGCTCGAAGCCTGCCTCGAAGCGATGCGGAGCGGCGCGGTCGCTGGCATTCAGGACATGGGCGCGGCGGGGCTGACTTCCTCCTCCTGCGAGATGGCGGCGCGAGCCGGAACAGGCATTGAGCTTGATCTCTCTCTCGTTCCGCAGCGCGAAGAGGGCATGACCGCCTACGAGATGCTGCTGTCGGAATCGCAGGAGCGCATGCTAATCGTCGCGCACCGTGGGCGAGAGCGCGAGGTCATGGACATCTTCCGCAAGTGGGATTTGGATGCCGTCGTCATCGGGCGCGTCCGCGAAGGCAGCAACATGCGCGTGACCCACAATGGAGAAACGGTGGCCGACATTCCCGTCAGCGCGCTCACGGACGAAGCCCCACTCTACGAACGCGAGATGAAACCTCCTGTAGGACAGGCATTCCTGCCTGTCATGAGCGCGGAGCGCGAACAGAGCTTGAGCAATCAAGCGAGTAATCAGGTAAACGATCAGGTGAACAATCAGGTGAACGAGCAGGTGTTCGCGCCTGTCGGCGCTCAAGACAGGCAGGAATGCCTGTCCTACAAGGATGCTTTGCTGCGTCTTGTCGCCGCGCCGAACATTGCGTCGAAGGAGTGGGTTTACAGGCAGTACGATCATATGGTGAGGACGAACACGGCGGTCATGCCGGGTGCGGATGCGGCGGTCGTGCGAATCAAAGAGACGCGCCGTGCGCTGGCGATGTGTCTGGATGGCAACGGGCGATATTGCGCCGCCAGCCCGCGCGAGGGCGCGCGCCTCATCGTCGCTGAAGCTGCGCGCAATGTTGTCTGCACCGGAGCGCGCCCCATAGCTATCACCAACTGCCTGAACTTCGCTTCTCCCGAACGCCCCGAAGTAATGTGGGCTTTCTCGGAGGTGATAGACGGCATGAGTGAAGCGTGCAGGGCGTTCAATACTCCGGTCGTCTCCGGCAATGTCTCTTTCTATAACGAGACGGAGGGGCGCGGTATCCTGCCCACGCCCGTCATCGGCATGGTCGGGCTAATCGAAGATGTGCGCCGCGTCGTTCAGCACGGCTTCAAGGCGGCAGGTGATGTCATCGCGCTCCTGGGAACGACCAACGACGATCTTTCTATCAGCGAGTATGCGGCGACTATCGAAGGCCGGACGACTGATGAGATGATTCGTGAGGGGCGCGTGCCCGCGCTCGATCTTGAGCTTGAAAAGAATGTTCAGGAGGCTTGCCTGCAAGCGGCTGAAAGCGGCCTGCTTCGTTCGGCGCATGATTGTTCGGACGGCGGGTTGGTCGTAGCTCTGGCCGAATGTTGCTTTTCATCGCTCAACCGTAAAGCAGTTGGCGCAGAAGTTGACCTCACAGGAGGAACGCTCACACCACGAGCGCAGCTTTTCAGCGAGTCGCCCTCGCGCATCATCGTCAGCTTCGGTGAGGACACGCTGGGTCAAATCAAAGAGATTGCCGCACGCACGAATTGCCCGTTCGCAATCTTAGGGCGCACGGGCGGTGAGCATTTGAGCATCAAAGCGGACGGCGCAGATGTCGTTCACCTCGCAATCGCTGAACTCGAAGCCGCCTGGCGAACCTCTTTAGCATCGAAGCTCCACGCGGAAGTGGTGACTGCGGCTTGAGCCGTGTGTTGATTCATCTTTGCGGTTATACTGCGAGGCCGGAGGCGCAAATGTTAGACCTGAAGCAACTCGACATCAAGTACGTCACCAATGAGACGGGCGAAAAGACCGCCGTTATTCTTTCTATCGAAGAGTTTCAAGAGCTTCTCGAAGACCTCAATGATCTGGCGGCTATCGCCGAAAGGCGTGCAGAACCTACTATCTCACACGACGAATTGATTGCCGGACTAAAGCAAGATGGAATCATATAAAGTCGAGTGGAAGCGTTCTGCCGTCAAAGAACTCAGAAAACTCCCGAAAGATGTAATCGTCAGAATCTTTAAGGCAGTTGAGCAGCTACCCGAAAATCCTTATCCTGTAGGAGTGCGTAAGCTGGTTGGCTCAGAGGACAGTTATCGCCTTCGGGAAGGCTCACATCGAATTATCTACACTGTTTTGTCCTCGTCTCTAATTATAGAAATCATCCGTGTTGGGCACCGTAAAGATGTTTACAATCGGTAATTAGATTCTTCAACAGTAGCAAAACTGAAACAGATGCTAAGGAATATCCCGATGAAGCGAGCAATATTGATTCTGTTCGGTCTCTTCCTGTGCGCGCAGGTTGCCTCGGCGCAGCTCGGCAACACGCCCAAAAAGACGCCGCCCGATCCGCGCGTCAAGGCTGCCCTTGAAGAGATCGGCTATAAGTACGAGTTGACGGAAGACAACGACTACCGGCTGACCATCGAAAACGAGCAGATAGAGAAGGTGGTCAACGGGAAGACTACCTACAGAAGCCAGCTTGCTTACGTTAACTCGAATACCGAAAAATATTCTTCACTTGAAATCAGGGAGGTCTGGTCTCCGGCATTCTACTCAGCCGGGCCGCTCTCAGCCGCTATCGCCAACCGGCTGCTGCGTGAAAATAATTCCGTCAAATTCGGCGCGTGGCGAGTAGACGTGCAGGAATCTTCGGGTAAGTATCTCACCATGTTCGCCGTGCAAATCTCCGCCGATAGCGATGCCGAATCACTCAGACTGGCGATTAAAAGCGTAATCCTCGTTGCCGACCGGATGGAAAAAGAGTTGACCGGAAAAGACGATTACTGAAGAGCAGAATACAGAATTCAGGAGTCAGGAATCAGAATGAAGAAGCCGCAACCGCTCTTGTTTTTATTCTGTCTCCTGACTTCTGTCTCCTGACTCCTTTTTTTGATGCACCCGCGCTTCATCCATAACGATCAACTGCTGGGCGCGACGAAAGAGCGCGTCGAGGCTGTCGCGCTCTACGGGCGCGGCGTTTTCACGACACTCGCCGTCCATCATCACCAGCCGTTTCTCTGGGCTGAGCATTGGGCGCGTCTCGTGGAACATACTGCGCGTGCGAGCGTGGGCCAGATAGAGTTTGACGAAGCGAGCGTCAGGGCAATGCTCGCGCGCCTGATTGAAGCGAACAAGGTGAAGGAAGGCCGCGCGCGCGTGACAGTGATGGCGACGACGGAGCGCGGCGCCTGGAAGGTGAAAGCTCCCAATGAGCGCAAGACCGATCTACTGATAATGACGGGCGATGCTCGCGCTCCATCCGAAGACGGACTCGCCCTCACCATTTCGCCCTACCGCGTCAACACGCTTTCGCCCCTCGCTGGGATCAAGAGCATCAATTACTTGGAGCACATTCTCGCCTGGGAAGAGGCGCACGCACGCGACTTTGACGAAGCCGTCAGCTTGAACGAACGCGGCGAGATTGTCTCAACCACGATGGCAAACATTTTCTGGGTGATTGACGGCACTCTGCACACGCCCGCGCTCACGACCGGCGCACTCGCAGGCACAACGCGCGCCTGCATCATAGAGCTTGCCAGCGCTCTCTCCATCCCGCTCGTCGAAGGCGTCTATGAATTATCTGATCTGGGGGATGCGGACGAAATCTTTCTCACTTCCGCAGGTCACGGCGTCGGCATCGTCACAACCTTTGATTTTCACCGCTACAGCGTCACCGTCGGCTCGGTCGCCCTCCGCCTGCGTGAAGCGTTCCGTCAACTGACACTTCAAACAAACTAAATCAAAGCACGGAAGGAGTAGACAGGATTAACAGGATTATCAAGATTAAGAAAAGCAGATCAGGCAATGCAGCTTGATGCTTCTTCTCTTCCTCCTGTTACTCCTGTTACTCCTGTCTATTTCTTCCTCTCTCAATCTCTTCAATGTCGATCTAGAGCGTCACGTCTTATTTTCTAGCTAACACGACCGGAGATTCTTCCGCCGCGCGGATGCGCTCGAAGAAGGTGCGGACCTTCGCGTATTGGTCTGCCGGGATGGTCGTGGCGTGTTGGACGAGGGTGCGTGTGAAGACGAGGTGGCCGTCTTTGACTTCGTAGGTCGAGGCGTAGTTGCCGAAAGAGGCTTCGAGCTTCACGGGGTCGGGCATCTCGTCCACGTTGAAACCTTCCGGAAGTTTGACGCGCACCGTCTCCGTGTAGGCGTGAGAGTCAAGGACGACAGGGTTCTTGCGCGATGCTCCGGTCAGCCAGAGCCAGTCTAGGCGCGAGACGATGGCGGGCTTGAAGACGAGCAGGCGATCCTGCATCAGTTGCGCGTAAGACCCGGCTGTGAATTCAACGTCGAGGGCAAAGTTGCCGTCCGTGCTGTTATCCAACGGGTCAACCTTTGAGACTTTCGCGCCCGACGCTCCCTGCGTAATCCACCTTTCGATGACCTTCGTGTAGTCAGGGCGCGAGAGGCGACGAAAGATGCCGCGCTCCCAGACGGCAGACTGGCCGATTGATCTCTCAGAAATGGTCGCGTTGATTGAGCCGTCGGCGGCCAGATTCACTTCCGCCTTGCGCTCCAGCCGGTTGGATTCTGGCGGCGTGCTCGGCATACGCAGGAGCGCTCCCGCGTCTCCGGCTGCGACGAGCGCGAAGCTGCCCTGTTCGTGCGTGGGCAAATCGCCGACGGGCGTGTTGTCGTCCGTCGCGTCGAAAATCAAAAGGCGGCCAAGCGAAGCGTGCTCGATGACGGTCGGCGATTTCGTCTCAGTGCCGACCTTGATGGCGATGATGCAGTGATTGAACTGGCGCGGGCTGGCCCAATCCTCACGGACGTAGGTCGGGTCGCCTGAGAAGATGAGAACCGGATAAGCGTCGATCTTCACGGCCTTGAGCATGGCGCGCATCAGGTTCGCTTTGTCTTTGCAGTCGCCGTAGGATTTGGCGAAGACTTCCGTCGAAGAGTGCGGGCGATAGCGCCCCACCCCGATCTGAATAGAGATGTACTGCAAGTTCTGCACGTAGCGCCCGATGATTTGAATACGCTCAAGCTCCGTCTTCGCGTTGGCCGTCAACTCACGCGCCTTGCCTGCGAGCTTGTCGTCGAGCGTCACCTGCGGGTCGCTCAATTCCGAATACCAGCGCGAGACATCTGTCCAGTTACTGAACGTCCTTGTTCCCGGCGCTTGTGAGCTTGCGGGTGAGCTGTAGTTGATCGCCACGCGCGGCGCGAGATTGCTGACGGAAGGATCAGACGGCTCGTCTTCGATGAAAGGCAGATCGCGCAACTCCCAGGTATAGGTCTGACCGCTGGCTACCGGGTCAATCTTCGCGTGGTTGAAAGTGACGCTCGAAGCCGTCCAGCCTGCGGGAAGCTGTAGTTGATAGCGCGATTGAACGACGGGCAAATTCTCCTGAAAATACCAGAGCGATTGACTGAAGTATGAGCGGCTCTCGGTGACGGTCTGGTAGCCAAAGACCATCCCGGCGTCGGCCTCGTTCGAGGCGTCAATGACCTTGTAGCGGCTCTCGTCGTAGACATCGTTATTGGCTGAAGCTACGTCGAGCGTCTGCTCTTTGCCGTAGCGTTTGGTCTCGCCTGCGGGGCGAATCAGCCAGGCTTTCATCTCGCGCACCTTGCCCGTATCCGTCACGTAAAACTCACGCGCGACGGCTTCCCCGCGCCCTTCGCGCTTGAGGATGCGAACGGCATAGGTCGATGTCGTCGTGATGCGCCCGTCTTCACCGACCGTGACGATTGACTCGTTGAGCAAGACGACGGCAGGCACAGCCTTGTCATAGGCCGGAACTTTTTGAGCCGCAGCCTGCTGCAACCATGCTGGCACTTCATCACCCGCGAAAGCGGTTGAAGCGGACAAAATGATGAGGGCGAAGAATCCAAGTAGGCGATGACGCATTATATAAACCTCGTGCGGGAGAATTGTAGGGGCAGGGCTTGTCCCTGCCCGTGTGTTATCGCAGGATGAGCGGGCAGAGGACTTGTCCCTGCCCCTACAGTTTTGTCGCTCTTAATTCGTGGCAGTTGTCGTGGCCTGTTTGAGCGTGATCGTGTGGTTGTCCCGTTTATGAAGCATGTCGAAGTAGGTTTTCAACTGGGTATAGTTGTTAGCGTCATAAAACAGGCGATCAAGGCCAGCGGCTCCTGCGCCGAAGAAGAAGTTGCGCTTGTAGACTAGTGTGCGCTGATCCTTCGTGGTGTAAACCTTCACGTCATACACGCTCAGGTCGCCGGAGCCAAACGGCGCAGGCGAGTCCGGGCTGTCGAGAGCGAACCCGGCTGGCAATTCGATGGTGACTTCGTCTTCCTCCGACCAGGGATAGTGGAAGTAGACGGCGTGCCTTCGGCTGCTCGTCTGGAAGAGCGGGCTGACCCCATGCTGGAAGAAAGCCGGTTGCAGGAACAGTCGCTTGCCCGTGCGCTGCGCGTAGCCCGGGACGCGCACGTGGAAAGAATAGGTGAACGGCTTCACAGGGTCTGTGATGTTCTCGATCTTGATTTCGGAAAGCTCTGCCGTACTCATCTGCGACGTGAGCTTATCGCGCAGAGTCTCTTCGCGCTGGCTGGCCGAATCGTCGTCATTATACTCTTTCTTCTCTGAAGCCAGATGCCCCGTGTATTCGATCCGCACGTCGCCTTCGAGCGTGCCATCCTCAAGCAGACGAAACTTGCCCGTGCGCTTCTCGCGCGACTTCTCCGGTGCGGTGACGGACGTTTTCACCCAGAGAGGCTCTTTCGAGTCAGTGACGAGCGTTTCCTGTCCTTCCTCCACCCAGCCCAACATGCCGAAGGGCGTGTACATTTCCGCCGGGCTGAAAAAGCGCCAGTCTTCGCCGACGCGCACGGCGATGAAAGACGAGCCGAGAAAAGAGATGTTGGCGAGGTCGCGTGTAAAGAAGAGATCATCGCGGTTGCCGGACAGGGCGAGGCGCGCGTCGAATCCGGCGGCCTTGGCGAGCGCGGCAAAGAGCAGGTCTATGTTTGAACTGGTGCCCATCCCGCGCTTGAGCGTGTCGGCGGGTGTTTTGTTCGCTTTGAATTTGTTTCTCTCTTCTTCCGTCATCCCGCTGGCGTCGTCGCTGACGTTCTTGATTTTGGTGCGGCAGAAATCGTAGATGCGCTGGAGCTTTTCTTCTGGAGTCGTAGCGTCACCGATGATGCCCGTGATTGCCGCCTTCACCTCGTCGCCAGCCTTCATCTCCTCCTTGCTCGCTTCATAAATTAGTTTGCCGAGGTCCTTCCAGTATTTGTTCTGGTCGAGCTTGTCTCCTTCACGGTAGTAAAGGAAGACCCACGAGCGCACGCTATTTTCGGGCGGCATCTTCGACTCTTCGCGGAAGGCCGGAACGTTCGCCATGCTCAGTTTGTAGAAGTCGTCTTTATCTTTGACGAACCGCGCTTCGCCCATATTGAAGGGGCGATACTGCATTCCGGTGTAGGGCTTGAGATAGTAATTGACGGTTTGGACGGGGATTTCGCGTTGAAACTGTAGCCGCAGCCGGTTGGCGCTTCCATTAGGCTGAACTTCGCGCCAGCGATATTCGATAATCGCGCCCGGCTCGACACCCGGCAGCGCAAACGACTTGGCTTTGAGCTTCAAGCCGCTGAGCTTGACGATGGTGCGCTCGAAGACATCTTCTTTCTTCAACTCGATAATCGTGCCGTCGGGCTTGATGACGCGCGCCGCAATGTCTTTGATTTGATTGTAGCCCAGGTAAGGCAGATCAACCTTGCTCTGCGATTCACGGCCTCGCTCGTTGAAAACCTTGATGCGGATGTAGTTTTTCAGCGATAGCTCATACGGCTGGCTATCATCTACGCGCACTTCCCAGAAGATGGCTTCCGCGTCGGCTTCCTTTTCTACGGTCGGGGCTTTCAGCGCCAGATCAGCCGGGTCAACAGGCTTCCAATTTTCTCCGGCCAGCGCAGGCAGGGCAGCCGAAGCAATCAGACAAAACGCAAACAGGGGGATAAATAAGAAGGAACGAGGGGACTTCATATTTTTAAGAACCTTTCGACCGGATCGTAGCGGTTTTGTTGGGGCGATCTGGCTTGGAGAATAGTGGTTAAGAGTAAAGCGGCGTTGTCGGTAAAGCCACCAGAGCGTGAGCGACCGGAGATTCTAAGCAAAGATGGAAATTTATGCAAGCAGGCAGAAGAGACTTTTAGAGCCGGGTTCTTGCCACGTTTATTGCAGGCGGGCTTTATGGAAATGAGTCGGCTTTGAGCGTGTGAGATTCTTGAGGGCGTTCAGTTCGTTAGCTGGAGCTATGCTATAATACGTGCCTTGATTATCCCTCTTTCAGTGAGACAATTTAACTGTACGGTTTGCATCTCAGGAGGATTCGCCAGATGGCTACTGAACTCAAACGCGCCAGCGCATCGCTCGATAAGATCGAAGAAATGTTGGGAGCAGACGCGCGCGTGTTGCTCGACCACACGACGAGCACGATTTCCAAAGATCAAATCCAGTTGCCCGGCGCGGACTTCGTTGATCGCGTCTGGTCGCAAAGCGACCGCAGCCCTTCAGTCCTGCGCTCGCTGCAAACGCTCTATGACAACGGGCGGCTCAGCGGTACAGGCTATCTCTCAATCCTGCCGGTTGACCAGGGCATAGAGCATTCGGCGGGAGCGAGCTTTGCGCCCAACCCGCAATATTTCGATCCCGACAATATCGTCAAGCTCGCCATCGAAGGCGGCTGCAACGCCGTCGCTTCAACCTTCGGCGTGCTCGGCATCGTCGCCCGTCGCTACGCGCACAAGATTCCTTTCATCGTCAAGATCAACCATAACGAGCTGTTGACTTACCCGAACAAGTTCGATCAGGTTTCCTTCGGGACGGTGGAGCAGGCGCGCGACATGGGAGCGGTGGCGGTCGGCGCGACCATCTATTTCGGCTCGGATGAATCAACGCGGCAGATAACGGAAGTCAGCGAAGCGTTCGCTTTCGCGCACGAATTGGGCATGGCAACCATTCTCTGGTGCTACCTGCGTAATCCTAAGTTCAAGACGAAGGAAGGCGACATGCACGCGGCGGCTGATTTGACCGCACAGGCCAATCACCTGGGCGTGACCATTCAGGCGGACATCATCAAACAGAAACTGCCTGAGCGAAACGGCGGCTATAACGCCTTGAACATCGAAAGCTCTTACGGCAAGACGAATAAGAAAATCTACGACGAATTGACCTCCGATAGTCCGATTGATCTGGTGCGCTATCAGGTCGCCAATTGCTACATGGGACGTTGCGGGTTGATTAACTCCGGGGGCGAATCGAAGGGCGCATCCGATATGGCTGAAGCCGTTCGCACCGCCGTCATCAACAAGCGCGGCGGCGGCATGGGTCTCATCTCCGGGCGCAAGGCTTTCCAGCGCCCGATGAATGAAGGAGTCGAACTGCTGAACGCGATTCAGGACGTATATCTCTCCGAAGAGATCACGGTAGCCTGAGAAAAGCAGAATTCAGGATTCAGGAGTCAGAATAAAAACTGAAAGCGGGTTGCAGCCTTTCATTCTGGCTTCTGACTCCTGAATTCTGCTTTTCATCCCGGTCGGCCCTGTGCTATACATCTCCGGCACGCAGGGCGCGGCTGCTCATCCACAGAGCCAGCCCAGCCATTTAAGACTGTCGAGCATTGGGCATGATTCCTCGCTCAGATAAGCGACAATAATCCTCCGGCGCGCGGTTTCCAGATGATAGGCGCGCTGAATTAACTGAAAATAATTAAAGACTCCTCCCCTCGTGGAGGTTTAGCCCCCAAAAAGAGATGTCAGCATCACTGAAGCTTTCCCCTGAATCGTTCGGTCGAAATGTCGGGCGCATGCTCGATATTATTAGAAACAATGTTCTGTTCAGCTACTGGATCGGTTTCTTCACAGACCCCCTGACAATCGCCTTCCTGTTAATCTGGGACGTCGCCGTCACGGGCAGCAACGCGTACCTGCTCGCAGCCTCTTTCGCGGCAGGACTCACGGGCTGGACGCTGCTTGAATATTGTTTCCATCGCTGGATTTATCATAAAGGGCGGACGCTGGCGCACGCGGGGCACGCCATGCACCACGAAGACCCGAAGCTGCTGATCGGGATGCCTTGGTTCTTAAACACGAGCGTCTACATGGGCGTCTGGTATATCTTCACCTACTGGCTGGAGCTACGCTACGTTTCCGGCTTCTCTTCGGGCGTGCTGGCCGGATTCATCTTCTACTACTGCTTCCACCACGTTCATCATCACTACAATCCGAAAAGCGCCTGGTACAGAAAACTCCGCACTCACCACAAGATTCACCACCAAGTGCCCGGAACAAACTTTGGCGTGACCATGACATTCTGGGATAAGGTTTTCGGCACGACCTATCGCAAAGGCGAAGACGGCGGGAAAAAGAAAGCAACTGTGTAAGCTGCCAAGAAGTTATATGAAAAAGTCCCGTCAGGGACGATTGAAAATAGCCCAGCGATTTATCGCTGGGATAAAGTTAGAGAACAAACATTGAGTCCCGTAGGGACGACTGAAGAGATGCACGCTTCCATTCAGTCGTCCCTACGGGACTCAGCATTATTTTCTGGCTCCTCTTCCCAGCAATAAATTGCTGGGCTATTGTCAACTGTCCCTGATGGGACAGGGAGCGCCTGTAGTTCAAAATAAAACCCGGAATGTATGCGTGACGGCCAGAATCTTGGTATGATGTGGCCGTCAATCGAAATAGAAGATTCTGCCGACAAACCTTGCATCCCGAACAAGCGCAGACAACAGACTTAGAGGTTCTCCGTGCCGTTGCTGGCGGAGACGAACAGGCTTTGTCTGCTCTTTATGATCGCTACCGGCTAATCCTTTTTGGCCTCATCCTCCGTATAGTACATAGCCAGCAGGAGGCTGAAGACGTTTTACAAGAAGTCTTCCTGCAAGTTTGGCGTCGGGCGTCGGATTTTGATGAGACGCGCGGGCGTCCCTTTACGTGGCTGGTGACGCTGGCGCGCAGCCGCGCCATTGATCGCCTGCGCTCGCTCGGTTCACGCGAGCGCACGGCGCAGGAGGCAGCCCGAAGCGTGCCTGACAGCATCTCCGATGCAGCGGATGATGCCGTCAAATCCGAGCAGGGCGAGATTGTGCGAGACGCGCTCCGAGAGTTGCCGGAGGAGCAGCGCCGGACGCTGCTGCTGGCATACTTCGAGGGGCTGACGCAGTCCGAGATAGCCGAGCGGCTCAACACTCCGCTGGGCACGGTCAAGACGCGCATGAGGTCCGGGATGATTAAGCTGCGTGAGCTTCTGGGCGAGCGCATTCAGGATTTGCTGTAGAGTTTTATGCTCTTAAACAAAAACGAAGACAAACCTTCGTCGCATTAACTGGCTGATGGGTATTAAAGAACTTTGAGGGGACACGAAGATTACAAAGAGATGATCGCGGCTCATGCGCTCAATGCGCTTGAAGCGGCGGAAGCCCGCGAGCTTGAAAGTCATCTGGCGACGTGCGCCGAGTGTCGTGCAGAACTCGATGCGTGGCAGGACGTGTCCGCCTCGCTTGTCTATGCTGCGCCTCTCGCAGAACCGTCCGCCGAATTGCGGTCTCGAATCATCGAAAGCGTCCGCGCGGAAGGGGCGAAGCCGTCTTCACGCGTCGCTGTCAAAGATAACGGGAAAGTTAAAGCGGGCGCTGCCGAGTCGTCGCGAACAGAATCTAACGTCGTCCCGTTTGAAAGACCCGCGCGCCGCACCTGGAGCGTGGCTTCCAGAGTCGGGACGCTTGCCGCGTCTCTCGCTTTTATTGCGCTTGTGGCTTCGCTTATCCTGCTCTGGAATCGCAACAACGCGATGCAGCAGGAGATGGCGCGGGTCACGGATCAGTTGGAGCGGGCGCAGGGAGAACTCAGGCGCGAGCGCGAAATCCTCGCTCGTGAGCGTGAGGCCAGAGAATTAATCTCCTCGCCGGAGGCGCGTATCATGACGCTCGCGGGCACGGAGATGGCGACGCGCGCCCGCGCCAAGTTTGTTTACGACCGCACAACGGGGCGCGCGATGCTGATGGCCGATGACTTGCCGCCTGCGCCTACGGGCAAGGCTTACCAGCTCTGGTTCATTGCCGAAGGAAAGCCGCCCATGCCCGGCCAGGTTTTCAACACCAACGCCGCAGGCCACGCCGAGATGCGCGACCAACTTCCTGAAGAAGCGCGCGGCGCGACCGTCTTCGCCGTCACGCTCGAACCATCAAACGGAGTCCCCGCACCGACTGGCCCCATGTATCTTAAGGGCGCAGCGTCGTAACTTTCTATGTAGGACAGGCATTCCTGCCTGTCGTAGCGTGCGCCAGCACGCTCAATCAATATTCCCAAACAATATTCGCGCTGACGCGCTCAATGACAGACAAGAATGTCTGTCCTACAGCTCTAAAAAATTTTCTTCTCTGAAAATCCGATCAACCGTTGGGCTGCGTAATTCATGACAACAACCCCCAAGGTTAAAGAATCAGGGAAGGAAGAGAAGGAAGAAAAATGAAAAAGACACTAATTATGTTAATGCTGGTCGCGGCGTCGTTCACGGTCGCCGCGTCAACTGCTTTCGCGCAAAATGGGAATCCGATGGTCGGCGGCGCAGCGATGCTCACTTCGAGAGACATCGTTGACAATGCGGTTAATTCAGCAGACCACACCACGCTCGTCGCTGCTGTCAAAGCTGCCGATCTGGTTGCTACATTGAAAAGCAAAGGCCCGTTCACAGTCTTTGCTCCGACCAACGCCGCCTTCGATAAGCTGCCAGCCGGAACGGTTGAGATGCTCGTCAAGCCGGAAAACAAAGCAATGCTTACCAAAATCCTGACCTATCATGTGGTCGCCGGTAAGTATGACGCCAAGAAATTGATGAAGCTCATCAAGCAGGGTGGCGGAACCGCCAGCCTCAAGACCGTCAGCGGCGGCACGTTGATGGCGATGATGAGCGGCGATAGCATCGTCCTCAGAGATGAAAAAGGGAACACGTCGAATGTCACCATCGCTGATGTGCGTCAATCAAACGGCGTGATCCACGTCATTGATACGGTCGTCATGCCTAACTAAGCGGAGGCAGATGATTGAGCCACGATAATGATCTCCTCGTCGTCGTCGCTGTAGGGCAAAGTTTTTCAAGGGGGAAGCAAGCAGGGGAAGGGCGCGCTGAACATTTCAGCGCGCCTTTATCATAAGGCAAAAGTAAAAAGTGAGGCAGAGAACCAGTGTTAAATAAAAGTGGTTTCCGCCTTCCTTTTACCTTTTGCCTTTTTACTTAAATTATTCTGACACACGGGCTGGCGGCTGAACTCCTGCCGGAAAACTTGATACACTGTAGTGCCGTAGTCGCCTGAAGAGGGCGCGCGAGAGTTTATCAGGTGCGAGGGAGAGCGAAGTGGCCGAAGAAAAACCAAAAGTAGCGAATGAGATTTCCGATGAGACGGGTCAGCACGACGCGCGTTTTCTGCTGTGGCGAAGGTTCTGCTCCGACAACAATATTCCAGTCGAGACCATGCCGGGCGACCTCAGCGGAGAGGCGAAACAGAAATGGGAGAAGCTCAAAGCAAACCTGCTGCCGAAAAGTATGAATAAGTGATGGGTGATGGGTGATGGGTGATTAAGAGAAAACGCTTTTTCCTATCACCTATCACCTATTACTTATCACTGCTCTGAGGAAGGGATTCGTCAGCCGCTCGTGTCCGATGGTGGTCTGGGGGCCATGTCCCGAATAGACTTCTACGTCGTCGCCGAGCGGCACAATTTTGTTCAGCAAGGCATCCATCAATTGCTCGCTTGAGCCTCCGGGTAAATCCGTCCTGCCGATTGATCCGGCGAACAGGCAATCGCCGACAAAGACCTTTCTCTCCGCTTCATTGAACAGGACGACGTGGCCGGGCGTATGCCCCGGACAATGTATGATCTTGAACTCAAGTGTGCCGACTTTGTAAATCTCGCCGTCCGACCAGTATTTATCAACCTGCGGTGGAATGGCGAAATCGAATCCGAAATCCGCCCAGCGCGAACGCGGTATCCCAATCCAAGCGGGTTGCTCTGGCAGCGCTAAGTACAGAGGCTCATCCGCCGGGTGAATGATGACCTCGGCTTTTGGTTTCAACTTTTTAAGAGCCGCCACGCCGCCGACGTGATCCAGGTGCGCGTGCGTCAGCGTAATCGCCTGCAACTCAAGTCCATGCTCGTCAAGTGTGGCGACGATTCGCTCCGCCTCGTCCCCCGGATCAATGCAGATGGCAAGCCCTGTCTGCTCGCACCCAACCACGCGCGTGTGTTGCTGAAAAGCCGTGACGGTGATTTCTTCAATTATCATCTTAGATGTCGGCCAACTCCGCTCCCTCCGCCTTGAATCTTATCATTCATGTTAAGACGAACGGGCTCTGGCAGGCAAACATTGCGTATCGAAGTGTTCAAGTGATAAGCTGCGCTCGTTAGCAATAGACCTGAGTTTTTCTCAGTAGTCATTTCCTCTGGACTAGCGTTTCTTTGTCTCCGCCAGATAGTCATTTCGCTGGAGGCCACGCATTTTGGCCGTAACTGCTGGAACCAACATCAATCAGTACAGAATTATCTCCTCCCTCGGTTCGGGCGGCATGGGCGAAGTCTATCTGGCGCAGGACGTGCGCCTCGGACGCAAGGTCGCGCTCAAGCTGCTCTACGAAGATGTCACGCGCGGCGACGACTGGGTGCGACGCTTCGAGCAGGAAGCGCGTGCCACCTCAAGCCTCAACCATCCGAACATCATTACGATTTACGAGGTCGGGCACGCGGACGGCTCGCATTTCATCAGCACGGAATTTATAGACGGGCAGACCTTGCGCCAGCACTTGAACCATAACGTGATGACGCTGCGCGAAGCGCTCGACATCAGTATTCAAGTGGCGACGGCTCTGGCGACGGCGCACGCCGAAGGCATCATCCATCGCGACATCAAGCCGGAAAACGTCATGCTGCGCGCGGATGGCTACGTCAAAGTTCTGGACTTCGGGCTGGCCAAGTTCATTGAGAAGCGCCTGTTGGGTTTCTCCAACAGCGACCCCGATGCGGAAACTCAGGACTTCGTCAACACGCATCCCGGCGCAGTCATGGGCACGATCAGCTACATGTCGCCGGAGCAGGCGCGCGGCACGGATGTGGACGCGCGCTCGGACATCTTTAGTCTGGGCATCCTGCTCTACGAGATGTTGACGGGACGCCAGCCCTTTGACGGCTCAACCGCGAGCGATGTCATCATCTCTATCTTGCAAAAAAAGCCGAAGCCCATCGCGCGCTTCTCGCAGGACGTGCCGATTGAGATAGAGCGCATCGTCGAAAAAGCTCTCAGCAAGAACAGAGAAGAACGCTATCAAACCATCAAGGATATGCTCATTGACTTGAAAAGGTTGAAGCGTGGGTTAGAACTCGAAGAGGAAACGAGCGATGAGCATGGGCAGACACTGTCACGTCAACTATTGAGCAGCAGCACCGGCGGTGGTGGCGGCGTCAGAGTTTCGCGCGGGGGAGTTTCGCGCGAGCAGCCGACAATTCACACCGAAGAGGTGACGATTTCGCCAACCACGCCGAGCTCGCCCGTCGCGCTTGTGTCGTCAAACACGTCGAGCGCAGAGTACATCGTCAAGGGAATCAAGCAGCACAAGAAAATTGCGCTCATCGTCGTCGGAGCAATCGTCGTCGCGCTCGCCGCTTTCTATTATTACCGTGCGACTCGCTCGATAGATTCCATCGCAGTCCTGCCGTTCACTGATACCAGTTCAGAGCCGGGAGCTAATCTCGGCGACGACATCACAGAGCAACTCATCTACAGCCTTTCAAAGTTGTCTCCAGGCTTGCGCGTCGTGCCCTTTAATGACGTCATTCGCTTCAAGGGGCAGCCAGCGCAGGAGGCCGGACGCCAGCTAAACGTCCGCGCTGTCTTGAGTGGCCGGGTCACGAAGAATGGCGATAACGTCACCATCAGCACAGAGCTTGTGGATTTACGAGACAACAGGCTTATCTGGGGAGACAGAGCGTTAACGAAATTTTCCGACATCACTTTAGGGGTGCAAAACATCGTCGCCTCCGTCTCCGACAAGATCGGTCTGAAATTGAGCGCCGCGGATGAGAAGAGAAGACAGGCTGAATCTTTTTACATGCGTGGGCGCAACGCCTGGAACAAGCGGACAGCCGACGCTATCAAAGAGGCTTCCGGCTTCTTTTCCGAAGCTCTCAAGCTAGACCCGAACTATGCACCCGCTCGTGCGGGTCTGGCCGATTCGTACAACATGCTCGCGACCTATGGCGCGAGCGCGCCCAAAGAAGCTTTCCCCAAGGCCGTCACGGAAGCGGAAACAGCGCTCCGTCTTGATAATAATCTGGCGGAGGCTCACGCCGCGCTGGCTTATGCGAAGTTTCGCGGCGAGTGGAATTGGCGCAAGGCTGAAGAAGAGTTCAAAGAAGCCATCCGTCTGAATCCGAATTACGCTTCCGCGCACCAGTGGTACGCAAACCTTTTGGCGGCTCTGGGTCGCTTCGACGAGGCGGTCGCGGAGACCCGGCGCACACAGGAACTGGACAAAACCTCGCTCATCATCAACTCTCATTTCGGCCTTATCTACTTTTTCGCTGGCCGCTTTGACGATTCAATCGAGGCGTGCCAGAAGACCGTTGCCCTGGACCCGAACTTCTACGTAGCGCGCAGGTATCTGGGCCTCGCCTACGCGCAGAAGGGAATGTATAAAGAGTCTCTCGAACAGTATGGGAAAGCGATGGAGCTTTCTAAAAACTCGCCTTTGATGAAGGTCGAGCGCGCCAGCGTGTTCGCGCTCTCCGGCGACGAGGACAGGGCGCAGACAGAGTTGAAAGAGTTGCAGGAGATTGCGAAGCAGCGCTATATCTCGGCCTATCACATCGCGACCATTTACGTCGCCCTCAAAGACAGAGACCGCGCCTTTGAATGGTTAGAGAAGGCGTTTACGGAGCGCGCCGACTGGATGGTCTTTCTCAACGTTGACCCCAGATTCAAGAGCCTTCATTCAGATTCCAGATTCACAAATCTTCTGCAACGAATGAATCTCGGCTAGACTGCTTTTCTTCCAACGTCTCACCAAATAATTCCCGTCCATCTCCCGCGCCTCGCAATTCAGCAACCGAAGCCGCAACGAGTGAGGGTGAAACGAACCACGCGCGTTACACGAAGAGACACGAAACTGCTTGCCTCTTCTTCGTGTGGCTTCGTGTAACGCGCGTGGTTCGTTATCACCTTCTTTTTGTCTGCTACTTGGTATAAGCTGAAAATCACCGCACGAGGTTTTAAGACAATGCCAATGAGTTCAAGGTCAAGCTCGCTTGCCGAAGTTTTAGATGAATTGACAGCCGAAGGAGCGGCTGAATTAACAGAGCATCTGCCCAATGACGCCTTGCGCTGCTACGCCTGCGGCCATCGCTGCTTGATTAACGAAGGCAAGCGCGGCATCTGCAAGGTGCGCTACAACGAGCGTGGGCGTTTGATGGTTCCCATGAACTACGTCGCCGCGCTCGCCTGCGACCCGACCGAGAAGAAGCCCTTCTTCCACGCGCTGCCGGGCTCGGACACGCTCACTTTCGGCATGCTCGGATGCGATCTTCACTGCGCCTACTGTTTTGCCCCGGACACGATGGTTACTACTGATCGTGGCCCGGTGACATTTGAAGAGTTATTTCATTCTGCTCCGCGCCATGACGTTCATCCCGATACAGAGATTGCTTATCACGAAAATCTCCGTGCGATAACTGCTTCGGGAGCGCTCCGGCCAGTGCGTGGAATTTTCAAGCATCGGTATCATGGACGGCTCGCCGTCGTTCGTCCCTTTTATTTGCCCGCACTGCACTGCACCCCCGATCATAGAGTTTACGCGACAGACGACATTGCCTGCGCCCCTCAGCCGATTCAGGCACAGAGACTCACGAATAAACATTATCTTGCGATTCCACGCCACTATTCATTTTCCTCTACACAACTCTTAGATGTAGCGAACGAATTAAGTGGACATCAGATCACCTATCGTGTGCCTTGGGAATTAACAGCGGATGTCCGTCAAGCGATTGTCGAAGCAACTGTGCGCGGCGAAACATCGCGGCAGATCGGAGCCAGGATGGGCAAAGACGCTTCATACATCCGGCATGTTCGCAGCAAAATCGCGCGCGGATTGGCACAGGACGTTCGCTCAAGCGGAGCAATGGTTGAAGGGCAGACTGTGCGCTTTCCGAATGAGCACCGACCGGGAATACCTCTGACAATTCCCTTTGATGCGGATATGGCGCGCTTGCTTGGTCTCTATTGCGCCGAAGGGTCTGTTAGCAGTGGTAAGAATAGATCGAACAGCCATGTACTCAACTTCAGCTTTTCCCACGCTGAGGCGGAGTTAGTCGAGGAAACCATTGCGTTGCTTGAAAAGTGCCTGGGGGTTAAGGCTGCGCGAGTACGCCGCACAACAACGCTGGCCGTAGCCGTCAACAAATCTTCTGCCGCTCTCCTGTTCAAGTCACTGGCAGGAAAGCGATCCGGTGAAAAGCGCGTTCCTCAGATGCTCTTTGACGCGCACCGGCCTATTGCTCAGGCATTCCTTGATGCGTATGTGCAGGGGGATGGTCATCGTTACGATAACGGGAAAGTTGGCGTTACGACCATCTCCCGCCAGATGGCTTACGGCATTGCCTGGCTGGCCTTGAAGCTGGGGCATCTGCCTTCAATCTATGACGCAGCGATGCCTGAGCAGGGATTTATCCAGAATCGTGCCGTCAAGCGTTCGCCGCACCAATATACTGTTGTGTGGTACGAGAACGCCCCCCGCTCGCGCAGGTTAATTGAGACCTCTGACTTCTATCTTGTGCCGTTGCGCAACATCTCTTTCATTGATTATGAGGGCGATGTTTACAACATGGAAGTTGAAGAAGAACACAATTACCTTGCGGGATTCTTCTCGGTCTCTAATTGCCAGAACTGGCTCACCTCGCAAGCTCTGCGCGATGCTACGGCGGGCATTGCACCAAACGCGGTGAGTCCTGATCGCCTTGTGACGATGGCGAAGGCTTACGGCGCACGGCTTGTCGGGACGAGTTATAACGAGCCTTTGATTACGGCTGAGTGGGCGGTGGAAGTTTTCCGACGGGCGAAGCCCGAAGGATTCAGGACGGCGTTTATCTCGAACGGCAACGCGACGCCGCAGGTCTTGGATTACATACGCCCGTGGACGGATTGCTACAAGATTGATTTGAAATCAATGAATGATCGGAACTATCGTCAACTGGGCGGTGTGGTGGACAACATTCTGGAGACCGTGAAGATGGTTAAAGAGCGCGGCTTCTGGGAAGAGATCGTGACGCTGGTGATTCCCGGCTTCAACGACTCGGAAGATGAACTCCGACGCGCCGCTGATTTCATCGCTTCGGTTTCACCGGACATCCCGTGGCATGTGACGGCGTTTCATCAGGATTACAAGATGACCGAGAACGCCAACACGACCGCCGAACAACTCATCCGCGCCTGCGAGATCGGACGCGAGGCGGGCTTGCGCTACATCTACGCCGGAAATCTTCCGGGCAGAGTCGGACGCTGGGAGAACACCTATTGCCCGTCGTGCGATGAACTCTTGATCGAACGCTACGGCTACATCATTCGACAGATGAAGGTGACGCCCACCGGCAACTGTCCGAAGTGTGTGGCCAAGATTCCGGGCGTGTGGGCTTAAGAATTCATCAAAGGGACACAGAGACAAAGAGAAGCTGCATCAACCAGCCCCGGAGGGGCGGAAGATATTAGCCCCGGGCGCAAGCCCGGGGTCACAGCACCAACAGAATTATTAAGCCCCGAAGGGGCGACAGAAGTCCAAGGCACGTTGTCACGAATCTTGGATTTCTGTCGCCCCTCCGGGGCTCTCAATCTTTGGGGGGGCGGTTAACCCCGGGCTTGCGCCCGGGGCTACATTCTGTCGCCCCTGCCGGGGCTGTTGAATGCAGTGTCTCTGGGTCTCTGGGTCTCTGTGGTTAAGGCGTTCTACTTCTTCGCTGGCGGCTTGACCTCAGTGCCCTGATGAAACACGGCTAACCATTTTCCGCCGCGATTGACCCAGATGCTGCTGGCTCGCTCAGTGTTCGGGCTAATACCCGGCACTTTGACCGTGTAGGTCACGAGCGAGGCATCGCCGTCGAGCTTCACTACTTTGAAATTACTCAACGCCGCGCTGCTCAGATCAATTTTCTGAACGCCGTTGACCGAGCCGACTTTGTCGTTCACGCCTGACGATGAGACCTCAAGCTGGTCGTCGGCCAAAAAGTTCGCGAAGGCCACGTAGTCTCTTTTCTTGAGGGCCTCCCAGACCTGTTGCTCTCTGGCGATTGTCTCGTCCCCGTTAGTCTCGGCGGGCTTCGCGTCAGGAGTCTTCTCAGCTTTCGCCGGTGGCTTGCCGGGCGTTGGTGGTTGGCCTGATGGACGTTCCCCCATTTCGCCGTCCTGATGGTAGACGCCCACCCATTTCCCGTCGCGATTGACCCAGGCGGAACTGGCGAGCACTGGTGTCGCAGGTATTGGTCGCCCGCCGTTCGTTCCTTTCATGATGACTTTGTAGGTCACAACAGCGGCGTCTTTATCGAGCGTTACGGTTTTCCAGTCGGAGAGCGTCAGGTCTGTGACTTCAAGTTTTTTGATGCCATTAACTGTCGCTGCCTTGTCATACACGCCGTCGCTGGAGATATAAATAAAATCGTCGGCCAACATGGCTGCAAACCCGGCAGCGTCCTTTTTCTTGATGGCCTCCCAAATCGCTTTCTCTTTATCTGCGATTTCGGAATTGAGCGCGGGCGTCGTCGTACTCGGTGTGCCGGAAGTCGCGTTGTTCGCGGGCGGTGTTGGCGCGTTCGTGTTGCTCGGCGCTTGCGTGGTCGTGGCGCAGGCAGACGCCGCGAGCAACAGCGCCGAGAGCAGGATGATTCGCTTCATATGTCAGACTCCTTCGAAGGGATGGAAAGGCGACTGACCGTGCTTCTATGCCAAATTCAGCGGAGTGTCAATAGCAAATGAGCAGGCATCAGGGGCTATTGATTCTCTGATTCGAGGGGCAAGCTAGCACAACGAGCTACAAAGCGAACCACTAAAGCACACGAAACGACACGAAGCGAGACAAACCCGGTTATCAGGACTTCATGTCCTTTCGTGTGCTTTAGTGGTTTCTTCTCTCCCTGATTGTGAATGAATAGTCTCTGAGGGAGCTACGGCGTGATTCGCAAAGGCAGCCGCAAGAGTTGGTCTTCGTAAACGACATAAAATTTTGCCGCAGCTTCGTCAATCCACATTGCCGTGCTGTTGAAAACTATGTGTGGCACGACTATCAGCGTTTGGAAGGAAAAGTCTTTGACGTTGTAGCGTCCGACCCTGGTTTGATTATTCGCGCCATCTGGAATCGCCGCCCAGAATTCGGAGGGCTTGCCTGTCGGCTGCAAAAAGCGCCGCCCCTCCTGTCGCAAAGGCGCGAAGACGCCCGTCACCAATTGCGTCTGTCCTGTCGCAGCATCGAGCAGGTAAAACTCCGGCGCGGCGGGGCTGACGGATTTAGGGTCGCTGTTGTTTTCGTCTCTGGCGCGGCGCAGAAGCAGTTTGCCATGCGCGGCGAGGTAAGCAACGGGTTCAAATTCATCGGCAGGCGGCAGGTTCACACGATACTCACGTCCTGTCTGTAGATTGAAGCGCACAACGTAGTTCGGTTGAGCCCAGTGTTCAGCAGTCTTCGCGGCGACGACCCACTTGCCGCCCGGTATCACTATTGCCCTCGCATACTTGCCTTCGTCACTAATCCGCACGGCCTTCTGGCCGATGGCTTTCTTCCACAATCCGCCTTTGCTGAAACTTCCAGCGAAGATGACGATGTTACCTGCGGCGGTCTCAAGCTGTCCGTTGGGATGTAATGAGATGTCTTCAGCCTCAATCTCGAACGCGCTTTCGTCGAAGGTTGAATATCCTTCGGGCTGGGGCATGACAGCACCCGGCTTGCCGTTCGTGAAAACGCGCCATGAGAGGCGCTCTCTGGCGCGTTCAGCTTCCTGACGACGACGTTTCAAACGCGTGGCTTCATAATCATCATCTTCTTCGTCGTCAGAACTGTCGTCAGCTTTCTGTTCCTGCTCTATCTCTTCGGGCGTCTCTTCACGCTCAACCAGCACGCGCAAGTCCGCACCCCTTTGCCACACGTCTTTGACCTTCAACGATTCGTCGGCGAGCAGGACTTCCAATCCCTTGATTTCATTCTCAAGGCGGTAATGAAATTTGACGCCGTCGCCTTTCCCCAGAAGCTCGAAGTTGGGGACCATAGTGAGCCACCCGTCCATGCCCTGATGACTGAACACGCGCCGCCCGCTCTCCTTCGTCAGTGACAGGAATTCCGAGACAAAGCAATCGTGATGGCAGTAAGCGATCTGCGGCCCCAATTCCGTCAGATTACTGGTTGTGATGAAACTTTTAAGCTGTGCGAACTCCTGTCTGGTGATGACCCGCTCGCGGTAACGCGCGGCGTCTTCGTAGTCAGTGTAAACTGCCTTTTCCCTATAAACGCGCACAACCAGAGAGGGCTGCTCGCTGTTCCCCAGCAGCGCGAGGATTTCCAGCGGACCGCCTTCTGTAAATAGCTCGGCACGGAGCTTTTCTTCAGCCTTACCCATCGCTCCGAAATCGCTGCCGCCCATGAGCGGAATGTTCTCGCGCCAGCCAGTGATGAATGCTTCCTTCTCATGTCGCGCCCGCAAAAGCTCGCGCGCCTCCCGGCTGTCTTCGGCCAGAAGGTAGCGTTCGGCAGCCAGCGCCAGATTCGGATTTTTGCTTTGAAGAAGCGTGCCAACCTGCGTGACGGAGAGCGGCATCTGCACGAGTCGCGCGCAGGCGAGCAGGGCTATTTGTGCCGTGTAGTCATCCGAGCCGAGTATGCTTTGCGCCAGTGCCTCATCCGCGAGCAGGACGGAGGCTACGCCTTGCGCTAAGCCTCCCTCGCCCACCAGAGATTGCAGTTCGGAATTGATGCTCGCGCGCAGTTTGACTCGCCGCTCCAGCACTTTGGCAATCGTGGCGGCGTCGGCTGTTCCCAATGCGATGCGGCGCAGCATGTCCAGATCGACCTGCCGCGCCTGCCACCTCTGCGCTAATTCTAACAACGCACGCGCAAACTCCGGGTTCTTCTGCTGCAAATACTCCACACGCGCCAACACCGCCACGACTAGCTGATCGGGCGCTTCTTTCATCCATGCAAGATACTTGCCGATGCTAACGGGGATGGGCAGCGCCTTGTCTCCATAGGAGCGATAACGCTCGACCTCTTCGCGCCCTTCGCTCGTCGTGAGCTTTTCGGCGTAGGCTTCAAGCGCGGCAATTTGCTCTGCCTCGGAGACGCCGCCCGAAGCTATCAGCCCTTCAATGATATATTGCCGGGAATTTTCGTTGCGCTCCTGCACCAGAGCTTTCTTCAGGGCTGGGATGGCGCGCGGGTCTTTGTAATGCGCCAGAGTCCGCGCAGCCCATTGAACATGTTCCCCCTCGTTCTCCACAATCCAGATCAAGCCCGGAACGCTTTCGGGCATGTCGAGCGCATCCATCTTCTGCATGAACCATGCGCGAACGGTGGGGCTGATTTTGAGCCAGTCCGGGTCTGACAACCACCGCAGCACGGGCAGAATCGCGTCCCTGCGCGGACGATTTACCACGTAAAGAACCAGACAACTCGCCGCCGCCTGCTGGATGGCTCTGTTCTTACTTTCGACCAGCTTTGCCATTACCGGAATCCACTTGTCCGGGTCGCGGTCGAAGAGAGTTGTTAGCGGGCTGAAGCCGAAACTGCCGTCGGATGAATTGAGCAAAGTCTCGTCCGCAAAGAGCGACAAGTACCATTCGTCGCGCCCGGTCCATTCGGTGAGCGATAACACTTCAATCGCCGCGTTGCGCGCCCACGCCGGGGCGCTGCTGTTGGCGGCAACCGCTTGCAGACGCGCGCGATATTTTTCTTCCGTGCTTGCTTCCTTAGCTTCGAGCGCGTGCCGGTAGAGCAGCGTGAGCGCCAGCGCAGCCGAACGTGGCTCGCCGCTTTCCACAAGCGTTTGCAGCAAAGGCTCTGCACTTGACCAATCAACTTTCGCGAGCGCGTTTAAGGCTTCTTCATTGTCAACGTAGCCCTCTTTGTCTTTGACCTTGCGCACCAGCGCCAGCAACTCGTTCAGAAAATATTTGCTGTTAAACTTCAACCACTTGCGCACGCTCTCGCGCCAGCTCTCGTCGAACTGCACACCATTCTGCGCCTCGTCATAGAGTTTCTTCACACGCGCTGCCACCGCTTCCGTCTCAGGCATGAAGGCCAGCAGATGCCCCATCTCTTCCGGCTCGGCTTCAAATACCGCGAGCAATCGTTGCCTGACTGCAAGGCTTGGCTTGGGGCCGTTGGGCCTGGAAAGCGCAGCACGGCGTCCCCAGTAAGCAAGCAGGTCATCCAAAGGCGCGGTATCCGCAGGCATCTTGTCGTCGGCATAAAACTCCGGCGGGCGTTCGCTCTCCGCTTCCTCTGCCTTCTCCGCTTTCACCGTGCGCGGCGTCGGCGCAGGCAGCGCGAGCAACTGTTGGAGCGTGTTTGAAGATTCGTTGCGCGCGGTCTGCGCCACGGCTGCTGTGGCAATCAAGCAACAGCCGCATAAAGCGTAAATGGTCAGGGAAGTTATGCGATGCACGAAATCACTCGACCAGAGGACAGAGATTTTGGGTTTATGATTGCGCCTGACAGGCAAGAGGATGCCTGTCCCGTTTAGAAATTTGACGAGCGCCGCTCGCCGCCTTCGGGCGTGCCGAAGCGCGGCGCATACTCTTCTTCATTTTCGGCAGCCTTCAGAGCACGCTTCAATTCAATTATGTCGCGCGAAACTGCCTCGAACTCATCCGGGTCAAACTGCTCAGGCTCGCCCGCGAGTTTCAGCACGCGATCAATCCTTCGCCCCGCGCTCTCAAGCGCGCCGATTGGCAGCTTATTATTTTCCACTGCCTCCACAATCGCATCGCGCGCGGCGACAAAGTTTGCTTCCTGCTCGCAAATCAGAATCATGTCCGAGCCTGCTTCGACGGCGCGCAGGGCTGCTTCCGCAACCGACAATGTCTCGACGACCGCTCCCATCTCCATATCGTCCGTGATGACCAGCCCGTCGAATTTGAGCACGAGGCGCAGGAGTCGCATCACGACGTTGCCGCTGATGGTCGCCGGGAGATTGTGGAAACTTTCGAGCGCAGGCAATTCGCCCGTGCGTCGAAACCAAGCCTGCATGAGTTCGGAGACTTCGGGGAATGCGCCGTGACTGACCATCACCGAATGCAGATGCTCATCCGGGCGATGAAACATCAAATCCATGAAGGGTACGAGGTCGCGCTCCAATATCTCTTCCCATGAATGCTTCACGACTGGCAGCCGCCGATGGGAATCTATGTCAGAACCGCCGAGTCCGGGAAAATGTTTACCGCAGCCGATGATACGATTCTTTTGAAGCCCGTCCAGGTAAGCGCCCGCGAGCCTTGAGACTTCAGCCGCATAAGTGCCGAAGGTACGGCCACGCAATCCGTTCTCGTGATTGTCGCCCGAAAGGTCCAGCACGGGCGCGAAGTTGATGTTAAGGCCGAGCAAGCGCAGGACACGCGCTGTGAGTTGCCCGAATTTTTCCGCCAGTTCGCTTGATCCGGCCTCGCGCACGGCCTTGGCCGAAGGCATCGGCTCACAGATGTCACGAAAGCGGTCTACGAGGCCGCCCTCCTGGTCAACGCCTATCAGGATTGCGTGATCCACAGCATCGCGTATCTGCGCGTTGAGCAACGCGACCTGTTCGGCAGATTCGATGTTGCGCCCGAAGAGGACGACACCGCCCGGCTGAACTTCTGCAAGGAGCGCGCGTGTGCGCGGCGTCAGGCGCGTGTCCGGCAAGCCAACGAACAGGACGCGCCCGGCCCTTTGCTTGATTGAAAGGCTGTCTGGCTCCTCTGTTTGCTTTGCCACATCCGACATAAAAGCTGCACTCTCGCGCTTGATGAGCTCGTGCCCAGGCTTTACGCTTTCAAGCATGAGATACGCATAGAACGTCTCTGCTCGAAAGCGAGTACATCACAAAACAATAGGGAGAGGGGATTGCTACTCGGAGGGAGCTTAACGGGTCGGGGCAGGCTTAGCAAGGTTAGAGTAAAAGGGCATAGGTTCAGTTTGAAAAGAGTGCAGGGAAAGTTGAGGTTCACCACCGCAGACACAGAGGACGCAGAGATAGCACGGAGACTTGAATCTCTGTGCCCCCTCTGTGTCCTCTTGTGTCTCTGTGGTGAATAACACCTCGGCGCGCATTCAAGCTGAGATTGAACCTCTGCTGCAAAAAGGTAGAATACGAAGAGTGGAGATACAAGGATTACACCGCAGCGTCCTTTCAAGAAAAATCAAGGAACGGGCGCAATTCGAAGGCTTCGAGAAGGTGAGCATCGTTCGTGCTGATGTGTTAGAGCATGAGCGGGAGCGCCTTCAGGAGTGGCTGGAGCGCGGGCTGCAAGGCGAGATGCACTGGATGAAGCGCGATCCCATCAAGCGCACAGACCCGCGACTCGTTCTCCCTTCCGCACGCTCTGTCGTCGTCGTCGCCCTTAACTATTACACACCGCACCAGCACACGAACGATGCCTTGACGGGCAAGATTTCGCGCTACAGTTGGGGCGATGATTACCACGATGTGGTCGGTGAAAAGTTGAAATCCCTGCTCGCGTGGATCGAGGAGCAGTGGCCTGAAGCAGAGGGCAAGGCTTGCGTTGATATTCAACCCATGATGGATAAGGCTTGGGCTGTCCGCGCAGGCCTGGGCTGGATCGGCAAGCACTCGAATCTCATCACGCGCGAATACGGCTCGTGGGTCTTCTTAGGCGAGTTGCTGCTCAACCTTGAGCTTGAGTACGACACAGAGCAAGTGGAAGATCACTGCGGAAGCTGCACGCTCTGCCTTGAAGCGTGCCCGACCGATGCGATTATAGAGCCTTACGTCGTTGACTCTAACCGTTGTCTCTCATACGCGACGATTGAGCTGCGCGCGCCCGCGATTCCCGAAACAATTGCCCCGAATCTCAAGGGTTGGCTCTACGGCTGCGACATCTGCCAGGACGTTTGTCCCTGGAATCGCTTTGAGCAGCCGACCGCCGACGCTCGCTTTGAGCCGCGCGAGGACAACGTCAATCCGAGCCTGTCGGATATTCTCAAGCTCACGCCCGAAACCTACGCCGAGCGTTTCCGTCGCAGCGCCATCAAACGCGCCAAGCTCTCAGGTCTTCAACGCAACGCCCGCGCACTGCTCGAAAATGCCGTGGAAGAATCCTCTGAGCGCGAAGTAAACTTTTCAGAGCAATAAAGCAACGTATCCTCAAGCACGCGTATGCCGCGCAGGTACTCGTCCAGTTCGATGTATTCGTTCGGAGTGTGGTCGAGCGCGGCATCGCCCGGCCCATAGGCGAGCGCGGGACAGTTCCACGCTGGAGCGACGATGTTGAGGTCTGCCGTGCCGGTCTTGTGCAGGTAGCGAACTTCGCCGCCTTGCCTGCGAATAGCACGCGCCATCGCACGGTGAAGCAAACTCGTGCGCCCGCCAGCCCACGCGGGCAATTCTCCGAGCACGTTGATGTCGCATTCCGGTGCCCATTCGGACAACAGCACGCGCGCAGATTCGGGCGGCAATCCGGGCGGCAGGCGCAGGTTGATTTGTAGCTCCGCCCAATCCGTTCTCCCATCAGTGCCGCTCTCGATGCGGACGAGCGCGGGCAAGACCTGATCGAAGAGACGCTCGCGCGTGCCATTGAAAAATTGCGCGCCTTCGCTGATCCGCATCCACACACGACAGGCGCGTTCGGCTACCAGCGGGCGAGCGTGCGCGCTGTGCCCTGCATCCTGTTCCAGACGCAGCCTTGCTCGAAGGAATCCCTTGTAGCCCAGCGTCATGCTCTCCCAGCCGCTCGGCTCGCCGACGATGCAGAGGTCTGGACGATAACGCGTGACAACATGCCGCGCCCCGCGCGACGAAGGCGCTTCTTCCTCGACGCAACCGATAACGATGACGCGCAACGGTGGCGGCGCGCTGTGGGAAGAACTCAGACGTGCGGCAGCCGCAATGAAGGCGGAGAGCGGCCCCTTCGCATCAACCGTCCCGCGACCATAAAGTCTGCCATCCTCAAACCGCACGGGAATCTCGCCCGGCACAGTATCCATGTGTCCGAGCAGAACGATGGTCGGGGAGCCTGTGCCCACGCTGCCGACAGCGTTGCCCGCTTCGTCAACGAAAGCCTCGAAGCCCGCGCCTCTCATCTTCTCCACAAGAAACGCGGCAAGGCGTCCTTCCTCGCCTGAGAGACTAGGGATTCGCACCATCGCTTCGAGCAGTTCGATTGCTTCAGTATCATTCATGCAATTAGCTTCTTTATCAATTGTGGCTCTGCCCATGTTTGTGCGGAAAGGCTCCGCCTTTCCGCTATCTGCTCGTTTTATCTCCGGCAAGGCTACGCCTTGCTGAGCGGTCGAGGCATAGCCTCTCCAAAAGAATTGGGAAAGATTCCTTGACGGAAAGGCAGAGCCTTTCCGCACAGCAGACGGCAGAGCCGTTATAAATATCAATCTGAATTAAATCGCTTTATCCGAGAACCCCCGCAATTTCTTCCACAGCCCGATCCATCTCTTCATAACTAATCACGAGCGGCGGAAGCAGCCGCATCACGGTCGGCCCGGCGTTGAGCGCCAGAATCCCGCGTTGTTGCAATTCCTGTAGAAACGGAGCGACACGCTCGCGCAGCTCTATGCCGATCATCAAGCCAAGCCCGCGCACTTCGCGTATGCGGCGACTCTCAAGAGCCTCAAGACGCTTCATCAAATACGTGCCTTTCAACGCCGCTTGCCGAGAGAGATTCTCTTCGCGCAAAACCTTGAGCGTCGCACGCGCGGCAGCGCACGCCAGCGGATTGCCGCCGAAGGTCGAGCCGTGCGCGCCGACCGGAAGACGCGCCACGCGCGGCGAGAGAGCGACCGCCCCCATCGGAAAGCCGCTCGCAATCCCTTTGGCCAGACACAGCAGATCAGCCTCTAAATTGAAATGCTCGATGGCAAACAATCGCCCCGTGCGCCCGAAACCCGTTTGCACTTCGTCAACGATAAGCAAAGCATCTCGCTCCCTGCACAAACGCGCGGCGCTTTCGAGAAACTCAGATGTCGCGGGACGCACCCCGCCTTCGCCCTGCACGACTTCGAGCAACACCGCGCCCACCTCGTCCGTCAAAGCTTCTTCGAGGGCGGCGACGTTGTTGAAAGGAACGTGACGGAAACCCGGAACGAGCGGCGCGAAAGGTTCACGATAGTGCGCGTCCCACGTCGCGCTCAGCGCTCCGAAAGTGCGTCCGTGAAAGCCGCGCATCGCGGCGACGATGCCGGGCTTTTGTGTAGTCAGCCGCGCAAACTTGATCGCCGCTTCGACTGCCTCCGTGCCGGAGTTGCAGAAGAAGAGGCGCTCCATCCCCTGCGGGAGAACGGAAGTCAATTCCGACATCAGCAACGCGCGCTGGTCATTGGCAAACGAGCTGTTGCAACCGATTAACTCTCCGGCCTGCGCGCGCAGGGCTTCGACCAGCACCGGATGGCAATGTCCAAGACTGGCGATGCCGTAAGCCGCCGTGCAGTCGATGTAGCTTTGTCCAGCGTCGTCCCAGACAGTCGCGCCCGACCCGCGCACGAGCGTTAGCCCTCGCGGATGATAAGCGCCCGTGCCGTGCCGCGCTTCGAGTCCCAGATAATCTTTGGTTGTTTCAATCAACGCCTGGTTTACTCCAAAAAGAATTACTCGATAGTTGTGCCTTCACCGGAGAGCGCAGCCGCAATCGGCGCACGACGACGCCCGTCTGCAATGATGACCCTCGCCACTCCGCCCCTTAAGGCTTCGCTCGCGCCCATAATCTTCTTACGCATACGTCCTTCGGCAACGCAGCCCACGCTCTCCAATTCATCGCGCCGAACATGACGAATCAAGGTGCTTTCGTCCGGGTATTTTCGGAGAAGTCCCGCAACGTTCGTCAGCAGCAGGAGAGCTTCTGCGCGCAAGCTTTGCGCGATGATTGCCGCCGCGCGGTCGCCGTCCACGTTGAGCATCTCGCCCGCGTGACTGATAGCCAGCGGCGCGACGACGGGCAGGTAGCCTGAATCGAGCAGTTGCTGGAGAAGGTCTGCGTTGACTCTTTCGGGCGTGCCCGTCCAGTCGTCGCGGATGATGCGCTGGCGGCCATCTTCGACGACGCGGATTGCTTCCTTGCGCCGCGCTTCGATCAAGCGACCGTCAATGCCTGACAGCCCGATGGCGTTGACACCGAGCGATTGCAGGCGCTCGACCAGACGACGGTTGATAGCAGCGGTCGCCATCGAGAAGATTTCCAGCGTCTCACGATCCGTCACGCGGCTCGTGTGGCCAGAGACGGAAGTGACGAAGCGGGTTGGATGCCCAAGCCGCTCCGCCAGTTTGTTGGTTTCATCCGAGCCGCCGTGAACCAGCACCATGCGCTGCCTATCACGCCACAGAGCCGCAACGTCTTCGCACAACATGTCGGCATCCACGCCCGCCGCCCCGCCCATCTTGATAACGTACATTGAAGAAAGAATTCCTCCGCTGGAAAATTAAAAAGTTTCACTCAAATCGAAGCAGATCAGATTGGGAACGAAGAAATAGACAGGATTAACAAGATGGACAGGATAAAGGGAAGAAACATCAAGCTTATCTATCCTGTCTGGTCTTCTTAATCTTGCTAATCCTGTTAATCCTGTCTATTCCTCCCGTCTTTTCATTCCTCTAAATCGGATGCAATCCCGCGAAACCGAGCGCGGTCTGCTCCGGGAAACCGCACATCAAGTTGAGACACTGAACGGCTGTGCCCGCCGCGCCTTTCATCAGGTTATCAATCGCGCAGAGGGCTACGACGCGACCTGTGCGCTCGTCCAGCGCCCAGCCCACGTCCGCGTAGTTGCTGCCTGCGAGAATCTTGGTTTCGGGATGGCGATGAATGCCGCCGCGCTCGTGAACGATGCGGATGAAAAGCTCGCTTGCGTAATGCTGGCGATAGATGCGCCAGAGGTCGCGTTCCGCGAGCGCGTCTCGCAGGAAGACGTGACACGTAGCGAGTGCGCCGCGCACTGCTTCCACAGATGTGATTGAAAGATGAACCTGCTCCAAGCCAAGTGCGGCCTCAATCTCAGCCGTGTGCCGATGGCCTGTGGGAGCGAATGAGCGCATGACGCCGCTGCGCTCCGCGTGATGGCTCGCCGTCGTTGGCTCGTTTCCGCCTTCCGATGATCCGACTTTGACTTCGGCGATAACGCCGCGCTCTGTGTTGATGACGCCTGCTCGCATCAAAGGTAGCAGCGCGAGGTTAACAGCCGTCGCGTTGCAGCCAACGCCGCTCACGTAGCGAGCTTCGCGTATCTCTTCACGATTCAATTCAGGCAAACCGTAAACGAATTTTTCGAGCCACTGAGGAGCAGCGTGCTGCGTGCCGTACCAGCGTTCGTAAATGTGAGC
Source organism: uncultured Acidobacteriota bacterium (assembly GCA_963791265.1). GTDB lineage: Bacteria > Acidobacteriota > Blastocatellia > Pyrinomonadales > Pyrinomonadaceae > QHXM01. The sequence continues at coordinate 1,092,582 of CAWBSB010000013.1, read as the reverse complement.
ATCGCGCAGGCGGAAATCCGCCGAGCAATCAATGACGCGGCGGGCGAGTTCACTGAAACGCTCGATCTCGCGCGAAGCGTGGCCGTGCGGCAGCGCGAGAATCAAAACGTCGCAAGGCTCAAGTGTCGAGAGCGAGGTAAAGCGCAATTGGTCGCGTCCTCGCAAATTCGGGTGAACGCTGTAAATGTACTGCCCGGCGTGGCGTTCGGAAGTGACCTGATTGATTTGAATTTCCGTATGATCGAGCAACAGGCGTAACAGTTCGCCGCCGACGTAGCCCGACCCACCGGCAATTGCAACTCGCAACATCACACGCTCCTTTCCGCCGCGTCCAGCACGTAGTCAACTATGCGCGCAGGAATGTTCACGCCCGTCGTCTCTATGCTGTTGCGAAATTCCATCGTGTGATTGACTTCAATGACGAGCAATTCTCCGTCCGTCGTCTCGGCCAGATCAACGGCGAGGATGCCGCCGCCGACCGCTTGCGCGGCTCGTAAAGCAAGCTCGCCAACCGCTCCGCCGACAGGACAATTGCTGGCACGCCCACCGCGCGCCGTGTTGGTAATCCAATGCTCGCTCTCGCGGTAGATGGCGCAGATGACTTCATCGTCGACGACGAAGGCGCGGATGTCGCGTCCGGGCTTGTCAACGTATTCCTGCATGTAAAAAATCTGCTGCTGCCACGACCCCAAAGTGGCGCGATCTTCCAGCACAGCTTCCGCCGCATCACGGTCGTTGACGCGCGCCACCATCCGCCCCCACGAGCCGACGACGGGCTTGATGACCACCGGATAGCCAAGCTCCTCAATCGCTTTGAGCGCGGCGTCGGGAGTGAAGGCCAAAGCGGTGCGCGGCGTCGGCACACCTGCTTGTTCGAGCGCAAGGCTTGTCAGCAACTTATCTCCGCAGGTAGCGACGACAGCCGCGCGGTTGATGCAGCGCACGCCCCAACTTTCCAGCGTCTGAAGCGTATAGAGCGTGCGCCCGAAGCTGATGGAACGCTCGAAAACAGCGTCGTAAGGAAACTCGCTGCGGTCTAGTCGAAAGGTCAGCTCTGCGTCGTCAATTCTGGAAAAGGGAACACGGCGTCGTTCCAACTCCGCGAGCAGGAGCTTCTCTTCAACGCGAATTCTTGAGCAGAGCATGGCGAGACGCATCTTTTACTCTCCCCAATCTTCCTGCACTTCGGGCGCAAGCCCCACTGTGGCCGGGGCAAGCGAGAGAACTTCCAACTCCGCGCCGCAGTCTGGGCAGGGAATAATCTCGCCCTGCACCGCATCTTCGGGAATCGTCAATTGGCCATCACATTCGGGACACATCGTCATTCGTCTTCTCCTTTGCTCTTGCAATTAAATAGAAAAAGCCCGCCAAACCTTCTCACTTTCGGAGGTTTGGCGGGCTGCTCAAGTCCGCACAGGCGGCAGACAAGCGCTCTAACCAGACCTCCTGTCCGGCTTCTTGCTGAGCTTCGTCTGCTTCTTCGCGCTAAACTGTATCTGTGAAAAGTTCATCAACATGCGACTCACAACCCGTGCAAAATTTTCGTGCATAGTAGTCGTGCGCGAGCCGTCTGTCAAATTAAATCATCATCTTCAATCTTCCATAACGACTTGGAACGCTTATTCAAGCAGCGTATGATTGAGATGGACGGAAATCCCAAACGCCTCGCAGATGCGTAAAGTGAAAGATTAGAAGTGACTGCCGTACTCAAAGATTCATATGGGCGACAGATACGCGACCTGCGCGTGTCTTTGACGGATCGTTGCAATTTTCGCTGCTTCTATTGCCTGCCGCATGGCGAGCCGCCGATTGCGCCGAAATCCGAGATGCTCTCGTTCGAAGAGATTGAGTACGCTTGCAGTATCTTCGTCTCTCTCGGCATCGAGAAGATTCGCCTGACCGGCGGCGAGCCGATGATGCGCCGCGACATCGAGACCATTATCACCAAACTCGCTGCGCTCAAGCCGCGCCTCTCTGATCTGGCGCTGACGACCAACGGCTATTTTCTGCCAGGACGCGCCGCAGAATTAAAAGCTGCCGGATTAGACCGCGTCACCATCAGCCTCGATAGCCTCAAGCGAAAAGTCTTCAAAGAGATGACCGGCGTTGACGTGCTGGAGCGCGTGCTCGAAGGAATCGAAGCGACGAAGAGTGCGGGCTTGACGCCGATTAAAGTCAACGCCGTCATCGTGCGCGGGCACAACGAAGATGAGGTCGCGGATTTCGCACGGTTCGCGCGTGAGCATAATATTGGAATGCGCTTTATCGAGTTTATGCCGCTTGATTCCGGCCACGAGTGGTCGCGTGAGATGGTCGTCTCAGGACGCGAGATGCGTGAACGCATTGAAGAACGATACCCGCTTGTTCCCGTCAAAGTGGCGCGAGGCTCTGAGACCTCCTCGCGCTATCGCTTCGCGGACAATGCTCCCGGCGAGATAGGCATTATCGCGCCCGTCACAGAACCCTTCTGCGGCGCTTGCTCGCGCATCCGACTCACCGCCGACGGGCAGATCAGGACGTGCCTCTTCTCGACAGTCGAGCATAGCCTGCGCGATTGTTTACGCAGCGGTGCGTCGCGCACGGAGATTGTCGAGTACATCGAATCGGTCGTGATGAAAAAAGAGCCGCGCCACTACATCAACGACCCGGAGTTTATGCAGCCCGCGCGCACGATGAGCTTTATCGGTGGTTGAAAGACAGAACGCAATATGACAATGACAATGGACGATTTGCGAATTAAACAAACGCCGCTCTCCGAATGGCAGCCGAGCTTGCGCTTGCTCAACACCTCTGAATATGAACAGATGATCGCCGCCGGAATCTTTACTGAAGATGATCGGGTTGAACTGCTCGAAGGAGTAATCGTTGAGATGCGTCCAAAAAGCGCCATGCACGCTGCTTTGACTGAGGATGCGAACGACTATTTCAAGGATAGGTTGAAAGCCAAAGCAGTTGTGCGTTCGCAGAATCCGATTTTACTGAGCGACCTGTCAGAGCCAGAGCCGGACATCGTGATCGTTACGCCGCCGAAAGAAAAGTATTACACACGACATCCAGCATCCTCGGACGTTTTGCTCGCTATGGAAATTGCTGATAGCAGCATTCGGCTAGACCGCCGCACAAAAGGCCATTTATATGCCAGAGCAGGCATCGCTCAATATCTGATTTTGAATGTGAGTGAAATGGAGATCGAGGACTATCGCGAACCAGGTGCTGACGGCTATCGTCATAAGCAAACGTACAGGGAAGGACAGGAGTTCAGTCTTGTTGCCTTCCCGGATATCAAGGTCAAAGTCAACGATCTATTGCTGCCTGTGCAGAAAGCACAGCCAACGACGAAGAGCAGGGGTAGCGTTAAAGCCAGGAAAGCGCCTCGTCGTGGAGTGAAACAATCGGGCGAGTAAGGCCCCCACGAAAATTATTTATACATTCAGAAGCAACATAATTTATAAGAAGTTCAGAAAGAGCGGTGATCTTATGGAAACGAATCAACAGAGGGAAGTGGCAACGCTTGCGGGCGGGTGCTTCTGGTGTCTGGAGGCCGTCTTCGATGATTTGCGTGGGGTGGAGTCGGTCGAGTCCGGTTACATGGGTGGCGAGGTGGTGAATCCGACCTACAGGCAAGTTTGCGGGGGCACGACCGGACATGCGGAGGTCGTGCAGGTGAATTTCGATCCGCAGGTCGTCTCGTTCCGCGAAATCCTCGAAATCTTCTTCACCATTCACGACCCGACGACGCTGAACCGGCAGGGCGCGGATGTGGGCACGCAGTATCGTTCGGCTATTTTCTATCATTCGCCGGAGCAGAAAGAGATTGCCGAAAAGACTATTGCTGAACTGAATGCGGAAGGGATTTGGGATGCGCCGATTGTGACGGAGGTCGTGCCCGCTGAAGAGTTCTACGTGGCCGAGGATTATCATCAGGAGTATTACGCTCAAAACGCTTCTCAGCCATACTGCCGCGCCGTCGTCGCGCCCAAGGTCGCCAAGTTTCGCCAGAAGTTTTTGGAGAAACTGAAAAGTAGAAGTCAGGCCAGCGCCTGAGATGCTAGTGATACAAGGGCGTAGTAAGAGTACCTAACAAAACTACTATGAAGAAGAAATAGACAGGATTTACAGGATTAGCAGGATTAAGAAAACAAGACAGGATAGATACGCTAGTTTCTTCTTCTTCCCTTGATCCTGTCCATCTTGTTAATCCTGTCTATATTCTTCTCTGTTTGTTAATGACTCTAAGACAGCATTCGAGGAGCAGTCATGGGAGAAGGTTCGATAGCGCCATTCAATGCGCTGCTCGTCGAAGGAATACCCGGTATCGGGAAGTCCACGCTGATTGATGCTCTTGTTCGCCGCCACGTCAACTCTGCCGAAGCAAGGCAAATCCGTTCGCTGGTTCATCTCTGCCAGGCTCACACCTTTGGCCCGCTGGCATCCCCAGAAGACGCGGGAACGCTCACAGTCAAAGATAATCTCGATCACCTTGAGCATATCGTCAGCCATGTCGAGTGGCTCTACCGGAGCGTGCAGGATCATAAGCGCCAGTCGTGCTTCGTTCTCGTAGACACGCTGCACCTGACGCATTGCCTGCGCCCCGGTGTCCTGACATGGCAGGAAGTTGCGGCATTTGACCGCAGGCTTGCCGCAACGGGATGCAAATTGATAGTTCTTCAAGCGGAAGCTGTGGTCGTGTGGGAGCGTTCAATCGAGGCGCGAACAACGTGGTCGTTCCTACGCAACTACATGTCTAAGTTCGGACGGACAGACGAGGAACTGCACAGGTATTTCATGTACGAGCAGGAACAGTTTGCCGGGATGTTCGAGAAATCAATGATGCCGAAGCTGCTGATGTCCAACGACGGCGACGTGGAGAGCATAGAGGGTGAAGCCTATAAGTTCTGGCGCGAGGCGATGGACGTGGAAGCCGGTCAGATAGCCAGACTTAAAAGCTGCTTAGCCCCAGGTAGTGGTTTAATTTGAAATTGAATTGCGCCAGGGTGCGATTCACCACAGAGACACAGAGAACACAGAGGGGGCACAGAGAAAGATTATCTCAAATTCGGAATTTGAAATTTCAAATCTCCGTGCTTCCTCCGTGTCCTCTGTGCCTGCGGTGGTGAATAACAACTCCCCATACACTCTTTTCAAATTGAATCATTACCCAGCTCCACCTTGTAGTGCCAGTCAACGCCGTTTGTAGTAAACTCTGATTCAGATTACAAAGTTTTCGGGGGAGCTTCGCTCGCTTGGGTCGAGGCTGAGAGTCACAAACATGTGAGACCCCTTGAACCTGATGCGGTTAGTACCGCCGAAGGGAGAAACCATAAGAGAGACCGTTCCATCCCTTCAAATCGGTGGAACGGTCTTTCTTTTTCAAGCCCTGTAGAGATGGGCTAGAAAGTTATCGAGAAGGTTATGAGCACAACGAACGAGAAGCGAAGCGACGAGGTGACGTTGCCGAACTCGCGCAAGGTTTATGTTGAAGGCGCACAAGAGGGCGTGCGTGTTCCGTTCCGCGAAATCGCGCAGAACGTGACGAAGACATTTGACGGGCGCGTGGAAGAAAATCCGCCTGTGCGCGTCTACGATACGAGCGGCGTGTGGGGCGACCCCCTGGTACGCTCAGACGTGCGCGAGGGTCTTCCGGGCTTACGCCGCGAATGGATCGTCGGTCGCGGCGACGTTGAAGAGTACGAAGGCCGTGTGGTGAAGCCCGAAGACAACGGCTATCTGACCATTGGCGCGGAAGAGTACGCGCGCGGGCGTGACCGGGGACGGCTCGAAGAGTTTCCGGGTTTAAGACGCGCACCGATGCGCGCTCGTGCGGGGCGGCGCGTGACGCAGATGCACTATGCTCGTTGCGGAATCATCACGCCCGAAATGGAGTTCATAGCCATCCGCGAGAACCTGGGGCGCGAGGCTGCACTTCATGCTGTGGGTGATGATGAGAGGGATTCTTTGCTGCACCAGCACAGGGGCGAGACGTTCGGCGCTGCGATTCCAGAGTTCGTGACGGCAGAGTTCGTGCGTGAGGAGGTGGCGCGCGGGCGCGCGATCATTCCGGCGAATATCAATCACCCGGAGAGCGAGCCAATGATTATTGGCCGCAACTTTCTCGTCAAGATTAACGCGAACATCGGCAATTCCGCTGTCGCTTCTTCAATCGAAGAGGAAGTCGAGAAGATGCGTTGGGCGAGCAGGTGGGGCGCAGACACGGTGATGGATTTGTCAACGGGCAAGAACATTCACGCCACGCGCGAGTGGATTATCAGGAACTCGCCCGTGCCGATTGGTACAGTGCCGATTTATCAGGCGCTCGAAAAAGTCGGCGGCAAGGCGGAGGACTTAACATGGGAGCTTTACCGCGACACTCTTCTTGAGCAGGCCGAACAGGGCGTTGATTACTTTACGATTCACGCGGGCGTGCGCCTGCCTTACATTCCACTCACAGCAAGGCGCACGACCGGCATCGTCTCGCGCGGAGGCTCCATCATGGCGAAGTGGTGTCTCGCGCACCACGAGGAGAGTTTTCTCTACACGCGCTTTCGTGAAATCTGCGAAATCATGGCGGCTTATGACGTGTCGTTCTCCCTGGGCGACGGCTTGCGTCCCGGCTCTATCGCCGACGCCAACGACCGCGCGCAGTTCGCGGAGCTTGAGACGCTTGGAGAGTTAACGAAGATCGCCTGGGAGCAAGATTGTCAGGTGATGATCGAAGGGCCGGGGCATGTCCCGATGCACCTCATCAAAGAGAACATGGACAGGCAACTCGCCGTCTGTCAGGACGCTCCCTTCTACACGCTTGGGCCTCTGACGACGGACATTGCGCCCGGCTACGACCACATCACGTCGGGAATCGGTGCGGCGATGATCGGCTGGTTCGGGACAGCCATGCTCTGCTACGTGACGCCGAAAGAGCATCTGGGCTTGCCCAATAAGAAGGATGTCAAAGACGGCGTGATTACCTATAAGCTCGCTGCTCACGCCGCTGATCTCGCGAAGGGGCATCCGGGCGCGCAACTGCGGGACAACGCGCTCTCGAAAGCGCGCTTCGAGTTTCGCTGGGAAGATCAATTCAATCTTGCGCTCGACCCGGAAGTCGCGCGTGAATATCACGACGAGACCCTGCCGCAGGAAGGCGCCAAGCTCGCGCATTTCTGTTCCATGTGCGGCCCGCACTTCTGCTCGATGAAGATCACGCAGGACGTGCGCGAGTACGCCGCGCAGAAAGAACTGGACGAGCAGGCGGCGCTGCAAGAAGGATTGAAAGAGAAGGCTTTTGAGTTTAAGGAAAGCGGGGCTGAGATTTACGTTGGAGGAAAAACTTAGACAGGATTAACAAGATTATCAGGATGAAAGAAAGAGCATTCAGCTTTTCCTACATTGTCTGCTTTTCTTAATCTTGATAATCCTGTTAATCCTGTCTAAAAATTCCTTCTATAACGAGCCGCGTCCCTTAATGTGTAGCTGCGCGTGCGCCGAGAGAGAGTTGATCATCATTCGGTGAAGCTCTGTTGAGGGTATAGCCGGGGCGTCGGGGAGGATTACTTGCTGGCCTGCTGCGATGAGGAAGCCTGCGGGCGCGTGTTGCCCTGTGAACTTCTGGCCGATGGCCTGTGGCTGAAAAGTCACCCCCTTGATTCTCATGTGCGGGTCAAACGCCGCGTCTTCGTAGTGGACAATCAGGTCAGGGAGGGGCTGCGTCAGTGCGTCCTCATAGCTGTGCGAGGTGATGAGACAATCGCGCACGAGCCGCTTCCCGTGTTCAGTCACCAACTCCAACAGCATCTCCCGTAGCTCGCGACAGGTCTCTTCGTATTCTTGAGGCTGAACGATTCCCTTTGCCTCGCGCCCCGACAGGTTGAGGCGAATCCATCCGTGCTGGTCTGAGGGCAGGGAAAAGGCGCGCGTCCGAGACCAGTCATAAGTCGGCAGCATCGTCGGCTGTGCCAGATGTAAGGTCGCCGTGCGGGGCAAGGTTTTGTAGTACAGCTTCTTCAGCCCTGCGGGCGCGTGCCGCTTAATCTTTGCGAACAACGAGAGGGCACGCTCGCGCCATGATTGCGAACTCCAACCGGAGAGACGCGACCAGTTAGTTTCAAGCAGGAGCGGGGCGAGAAATGCCTGAATGCCGAGCGTCGGCTGCATCCCGTGCAGCGAGAAGACCAGCACGGAAGCATTATCGTCGCTGACCTCGACGAGTGCGGCAATCTGTTTGTCCACCTCGCGGTAAATATCACGGACGGCAGGATTGGCGTCGCGTAAGTTGCGAAACCTGTCATCTCCGTAGAAAGGATGACGGGGCGCGACCGTGTGCCAGAAGTAGTGCGCGGCGTGATGTATTTCCGTGAAGACGACGATTGCCAGCTCCGGCTGCGTCTCAACAAGCAAGCGTCTGGCGAGTTCGCCTCTCAGCTTTACGCCGTCAAGACAGGTTGAGTTGATCCTCGCCAGCCGCTCGTAATCGTCTGGCCCACCGGCATCAATATTTTCGTGTTGCAATGGATGCGGCCTCGTTTGCGAGACGAGATCGTTGAGCACTGCCGGGGAAATCTGCATGCGTCCTTCGACGGCATCGTGCGCGCCCCACTCGGAGACTTCAAAGCCTGTGGAGAGATTAACCATCGGGGCGAAAGGCACGTCGAGCACGCCGATGGTCGCGCCTTCCCCGGCTAGCGATTTCCAGAACGGCTTAAGACTATGACCGTTACCACGCGTGAGGCTCATCGTCCGAGGCTGCCAACTCCACTCGGCATACATCCCGTGCTCGCGGGGCTCTGTCCCAGTGATGAAAGTCGGCCACACGGAGCCGCTCCCGATGTGCGCGGACGACTCGACGCGCTTCCACGCGCCGCGCTCCAGGAGGCGTTTGAGCGCAGGCATCTCGCCCTCTTCAATCAATTGCTGAACGAACGTCGGCTCGGCTGCATCAAGGCCGATAGCCAGCACGCGCGTTCCGTTATTGTGCTTCACGAAGTAGCTCCTGCGGATTGATCCATCTTCGTTCCTCTGCCGAGCGCACGCACGCTTCGACAATCGCCATCGTCTGTAAATTATCAAGCCCGCTCGACTCCGGCATTTCGTCGTGCAGCAGCGCGCGCTCAAGTTGGCGCAGAAGAACTCGCTCCTCGCTCAAGGGTCTAGCGCCTCGCCTGACGGGGCGCGGCCATTTGCCACGCGCGCACAGAAAGAGCCAGCGTTGAAAGACGTGCAAGGTGGCGTCTTGACCTGTGAAGCGCGCGTAAAATTCCTGCCCACGCTCAAAGAATTCATGGCCGCTCGATTCATAAGTGGCCGTGTAAACGGCGCGAGTTCCATTGTCGAAAGTGAGCAGGGCTTGCAGCGATGCGCCCGGCGGGAGTTGTCCGTCAGGGAGCGTGAAACTCTCTGCCAGAACTCCGACGACCTTTTGTCCGAGAATGTAGCGCAAGGCGTCCAGATGATGAACGCCCATTCCCCAGAGGATGCTGTTTGTGAGCCGCGCAAGCGATGGTCTCATCTCGTGCGGGACGCGAAAATACTGGCAGGCGATGAGCCCGACTGGTCCGAGCGCGCCTTCGCGGACGAGCTGTCGCGCCGTCCGGTAGGAACGCATGTAACGATAATTCTGCGCGACGACGAGCGGCACTTTCTTCTGCTCGGCCACTTGTACGAGCCTGACCGCATCGGCTAGACGAAGCGTGAATGGTTTCTCGACCATCAAGGCCAACCCGCGAGCGAGCGCCGCTTCGCACACTTCCGTGTGATAATCGGCGGAGTTGGCAACGATGACGGCGTCGCAAGCAGCCGTCTCAAGCGCTTCGGGCAAGGATAGAAAGCACGCCTCACTGGGTAAACCGAGTTTCGTCGCAGCTAATTGCAGAGCGTCCGCGTCCGTGTCAACGCAGGCGACTAATTCGTAGCCGGGGTCAGTTTTAACTTCGCGCACCCAATCCTGGCCACGCGACCCCAGCCCCACGACCGCTACTCGAATCGCCATTCGCAAACTCTCCCATCTCGATGACGACTGCCTGCCAGTAGATCGCGCGTGCGAATGAATCCGCGCAGACATGCCCTGAGACTTCCGGGGCTGACTCTCGCCCAGGCTGCCCAGGCCAGCGTGTAAACAGATTGCGCGTTCAGCTTGAGTAAGCCTTCAGCCAGCAGCCCTCTCAGGAGCTTCGGGCGCTGGCCAGCCCAGAGCTGCATGGAGGCGGCTGAACGAAGCGCGCGCAAATCCGGGCTGCCAGCACCCTCCGGCAAGCGCGGGTCGTGCACGAATCGCCGCTGACCATTATTATCTTCGGCCTTCGTCGTTAAATGAAAGATGGTTGAGTTTTCCTGATGGTAGCGGTAGTGATAAAGGGCATCAGGCAAGACTACCACGCGCTTGCCGCGCGCTATCCTGAGAAACAGTTCCTGATCCTCGGCGCTCACATACTCTTCATTGTAGCCGCCGACTTCGTCGAAAACTGCGCGCCGGAACATGACAGAGCCGTGTGGGAAGGGCGGGAACTCGGAACGGCGTATGAGCCGCCAGCGGTCTCGCGGGCGAACCCTGCGACCCGCCGCATCAATCCCGTCGCAGAGCGTTCCGACGAGCGCCACGTCCGGCAAGCTTTGCATCACTTCCCACTGGCGCACCAACCTGTCAGGACAGGAAACATCGTCGGCGTCCATCCGCGCGATGAGCGGCGCGCGCGCAAGCCGAACGACCAGATTAGAGCTGCCCGAAAGTCCGAGATTACGCTCGCTCCGGTGGAGTCGTATCCGATTATCTTTCTTCGCCCACTCGCTGAGCGCCTCAAACGAGCCGTCATTTGAGGCGTCGTCGAGGATGACGAATTCGAAATCCCTGAAGGTTTGTCCAAGGATGCTTTTGATGCTCTCGTCCAGATATGGCAGGGCGTTGTGAACCGGCATCACCACGCTGAGCAATGGCGGTGAGGGCACATCTCCACCGTGTTCGAGTTTTCCCATTCCGCTCACTGTCGAATAAGATTAATTGTGAGTTTTGCCCGCTGTGAAAGATGTTGACTTCTCATTTACAGGCGTTCCGCAACGAAGATAACAAATTTTGCCGCTGGAACAAAAATGAGCTGCGCGAGAATCGTTCCGATTATGCGGCTCAGGACAAATAGTCTGACGCACTTTCTGAAAAACGCGCCGCTTGCTTTTCCTTCAACGACATCATCTGTCAGCACGGCCAGATAGGGGTCTATGAAGGCAAAGAGCAGGATGGTCGAAAGGCCGTTGATGATGGGCGACATGTTGTTGGCCGTGAGCCGCAGTTCAGGATTGAGATAACCGGCGTAGAGTGAGGCGAAGACGCCGACCGTGATCAGCGCCGTCATCACGACTTGAAAAATCAGGATTCGGACGGGCGCACCCCGCAGGCTCATCCCTTTCAGGTTCTCTTTTGTGGGCATGGCGGCGACCGTTTTGATTTGCCGCCAACTCGCAGGCGACAGGCCGCTGAGCAGCAATCGCGGAACTGAGCGATGAGCGTCGAACGATTTGATTGCTCTGGTGAACAATCGTTGAAAAGTCGGGATGAGCAGAGCGCCGACGATGGTCGCGAGCGTTGCGGCCAGGAGCAGCCAGCGGAAATCCGACTGCGCGCTTGAGAGATCATTCCGCAGAATGTTCTGCTCGACGTGCTTTGCCAGCAGCGGCCCCTGAAAAGTGTTGGCCGTTCTAGACGCCAGCACAATCACGTTAAAGAGAGCGAGAGAAAGCGCGATGCGACCCGTTCGCACTCCCGCGATCCTGAGCGCGTAAACCAGTGTGCTGATGAGATGGATGACGAACGTGAGGACGAAAACCAGCGCGACTTGAGTATTCATGGAATCAAGGCAAAAGTAAAAAGCTAAAAGACAAAAGCCGAGGCGGAGACCATCTTAATATAATTTGGTCTCCGCCTCACTTTTTACTTTTACCTTTTGCCTGTTTACTTCCGCTTACTGTGCGCTGCGCGAGGAGGCTTCCTGCGCTTGCGTCCCGCGCGGGTCGTAAGGGGTGGCGAGGAATTTCTTCGCGGCAGCCTGCGAGTTGTCGTAGTTCGTGCCGAGTTGAATCGCCTTCTGGTATTCGTTGACAGCCTGCGGGCGCATCCCGCGCGCATCGTAAGCGTTGCCACGTTTGATGTGCGCCCACACTTCGATCCAGGAGGGTTTCAGGTTGCCATCAATCGCTGCCTGAAAAGAGTCGAGCGCCAGTTGCCAGTTGCGCTGCTCCAGATAGAGCAAGCCCAGATTGTAATAGACCCACGAATTAGATTTATCCAGCTTGAGCGCGGCTTCGAATTGCTGTTGAGCCTCTGCATACTGGCCTTCGCGAAACTGCTCGATGCCACGACGTGCGACCACCGCGACACGCAAATCGTCGGACATCCGCAGGATTCTGTTGTTCGGATCAACCACCACTTCGACGGGCTGCCCCGTTGATTCAAAGTCGAAATCCTCGCTCTTCTCGTCGAAGACCAGAGTGGTTGTCGGGTTGTCGCCGCCCTCGCTTCTGAGCATGACCTCGACCGGCATCTTCAGATTCTCGAAGTTCTGCTTGATTGTTCCGCGCGTGCGAAACTTCCCGGCGCGGGTGCGGATAATCTGGTAATCGTTGGTGAATTCCGGCACGCCCGTTCCTTCGACCCATTGGGCGAAGAAGTAGCGCATGTTCTGTCCTGCGACCTGCGCGGTCAATTTCTCGAAATCGTCAATCGAAGCATTCTTGCTGCGATACTGCTGGAGAAAGCGTGCCAGCAACTCGTTGAACTTTTCCTTGCCCATCGCCTCGCGCAACATGCGAAAGACCATCGCGCCCTTGTAGTAGACGATGGATTGATAAGCCGCCGATTGATCGTCGAGCGCACTGGGCGCGCGGGCAATCGAAGCGGTCTGCTCGAAAGTCAAAGCGCGCTCCTGCTCGTCGCGCTGAGCATTGTCGAGCGCGCCGCCCTGTAGTGTGGCTTCGCGCAAAGCGAATGCGCTCCACTCGGCCAACCCCTGCGAAATCCAGGCGTCGTCAAAAGATTTCAGGCCGACGGTCTGCCCCCACCATTGAAATGCGACCTCACGCTGCAACCTTTCTTCCGGCACAGGGCGCGTCGGGTCGAAGAGTTTCGAGGCGAGAAAGAGCATGCCGAGCGAGCTGTAAGTGTCCAGGCTCTCGTCGTCAATCTGCGCGATGACGAGGCGTGTGCCGAAGGCGGGCTGCCCGTAGGCTTGCGTGTAGGACTGCAAGGCCGTGCCCATCAGTTCGGCGTAGCGCTCGATACGATTCTCGCTTCCGACCTTCGCGTAAAACTGTATGTCGTAGTTGCCGAAGCGAAGAGTTTTCGTGATGTATTGCCCGACGACGAAATTGCCGGGCAGCACGGGCTGGCGATGAACGAAATGATAACGCGTGTTGCCGTCTTTGCCTGTGGTCGGTGTGACCCCCTCATCTGACGTTCCGGCGACGTGCAAGCCAGTCGGGACGATAATCGTGATGTCCGAAGTCGCGCGGTCGGCGGCGTAATCATGGAAGGGAAACCAGCGCGCCGCATACATGAGATATGAGCCTTCCGTGCCGACGTAGGCCAGCCGCTTGGTCGCCAGCGGGCCTCCTTCGGGCGACTGAAGTCCGCCCGACCAGCTAAAACGCAAAGTCACGGGCTGTCCAACGGGGACGACCTCGCCCAGGTCAATGCGGACGTTCGGGCCGATGGAAGCGTCTGCGCCCGCCGCGTCCTGCACGAAATTGGTCAGCGGCTTCCCGTTGCGCTCGATTTTATCGACCTTGAGCGAGCCGTTTAGCTCAAAAATGACTGAACGCGTGGCATCGAGCGGCGTGAAGGTTACTTCAGCGCCCGCGCGCAGCAGATGCTGGTCGGGAATAAGTTGGGCTTCAATGCGATAATTCGTGACATCGAAGCGGGCGCGCCCCGTCTGTTGAGCCTGCGCGGTGGCAAACGAAAGCAGACAGAGGAGAGAAAAAGCGGTGAGCGCGAAGGCGCGGAGACTATTTTTCGTCATAAACTGAAGTCCGTCGGAAACAAATTTTCGGTTATTTACGTTAATTATACACGCAGCCCGCTGGCTGGCGAGCCTAAATCAAGCATGCTCGCCACATCAATCCCAAACTTTCGCCGCCTGAGACTTCGGTTTTAACGGTGCGCGAGACCGAGCGAGGAGTTCATCTATCTTCCTGTGCGGTCGAGTTTTTGATGTCTCAAGCTGGCTGTCGGTTGGCTGTTCGGAACGCCGGAAAGCACGGCCTGGGCTTCCCTCATGGGGTCGCCTTGACAGCGCCGGAGGTAGCGGAATAGAGTCAGTTAAATTTCCTGGGAGAGCCCGTTGGCCGAAGCCTCTAAAACGAGTCTGCCCGCCGCGCTCCCGAAATCCGATTTATCCCCTGATTTCGTACAGAATCCGGTCTCCCCCTCTGGACATGTGTGCGGACGGTATCCGGCAAAAATGTCTCGATGAATCCGAAGAACGAATTCCAATTAACCCTTTTCACTTACATGAAGGAGTCAGTTTTATGAGATCAAAGCAGCGGTTTTTGATTGGCCTGCTGATATGCGCGCTTCTCTCGGCGGGGACGAGCCTCGCCCTGCCGAAAGAGAGCAAGGTCGGCGTCAATTACAAGGAAACGAAATTGAAGAACGGCCTGCGCGTCATCACGGTCGAGGATCACACAGCGCCCGTCATCGCCATCGCCATCACCTACAACGTTGGCTCGCGCAACGAGCGCAAGGGGCGCACGGGCTTTGCCCACCTCTTCGAGCACATGATGTTCAAGGGGTCTGAGAATGTCGGCACGGGCGAGCATTTCTACCTCATCTTCAACAACGGCGGAAACATGAACGGAACGACCAACGAGGATCGTACCAACTACTTCGAGGCTCTGCCCGCCAACCAGCTCGATCTGGCGCTCTACCTCGAAGCCGACCGCATGAAGAGCCTCGTCATCAGCAAAGACAATCTGGACAATCAGCGCAACGCCGTGCAGGAAGAGCGCCGTCAGGGCGTTGATAACCAGCCCTACGGCAAGAGCGGCGAAGTGCAGCAGGAATTGCTCTACGACAATTTCGCTTACAAGCACACGACCATCGGCTCGATGGAAGACCTGACAGCCGCGAGCGTCGAAGATGTCTCCTCGTTCTTCAAGATGTACTACGCGCCGAACAATGCTGTGCTGACGCTCGTCGGCGATTTCAACACGGCGGACGCGCTCAAGAAGATCAAGCAGAATTTTGAAGCCATCCCGAGCCAGCCAGCCCCGCCGCCCGTTGACATGACCGAGCCTGCACAAACGGCTGAGCGTCGCGCCAGCGTGGACGATGCGCTCGCGCGTGCGCCGCAGGTGGACATAGCGTTTAAGGCCGTGCCCGGTAACACGGCGGACTTTTACGCGCTGCAAGTTCTCTCGGCAGCGCTGCAAAGCGGGCAGAGTTCGCGGCTCTATCAAACGCTCGTCAAAGACAAGCAGCTTGTGACCAACGTCTTCGGCTTCATGGACGAGAAACGCGGCCCCGGCGCGCTCTACATCTCGGCCACGCTCAAGCCCAATGGTAAGCCTGCGGATGTCGAGGCGGCGATCTACGATGAGATTGCGCGCCTGCAAAAAGAAGGCATCGCCGATTGGGAGCTTCAGAAAGCGAAGAACACCACACGACGCAACTTCATCAACGGCCTGCAAAGCTCATTGCAGCGCGCAGTCAGCATGGGCCAGTACACGGTCTACTACAACGAGCCGAATCTGATTAACACGCGGCTCGATAAGGTTAATGCCGTGACCAAAGAGGACGTGAAGCGCGTGGCGGACAAATACCTGATGGCGACAAACCGCACAGTTGTCACCACCATGCCCAAGAGCAAAGGCGCGGCGACTGCCGCCAAGTAGTGAAGGAGATTAGAAACGTTATGAGTAATTTTACAGAGTTCAAGAGCAAATTTTCGGCAGCCTTGCTGCTCGTCGCGCTCGCCTCCACGCAGGCGCTGGCGCAGCGTCCGGCGGGTGGTGCGCCGCAAGGCCCAGCCGGGCAATCGGTCAAAGGCGCGGACATCAAGGGTCGTGCGCCGGTCAATAAAGAGATTCTCAAAGTTAACCTGCCGAAGGCGCAGGAGGCCACGCTCTCAAACGGCATGCGCGTGGTTGTGTTGGAGAATCATCGCGTCCCGACGTTCTCGATGCAGATGGTTTTCCTGAGCGGCGGATTGTCAGACCCGTCGAACATGCACGGGCTGGCGGGATTCACGGCGGCGTTGCTGCGTGAAGGCACAGCGACGCGCAAGAGCAAAGACATCGCCGAACAGATGGACACGCTCGGCGCAACCCTGAATGCGGGAGCGAGCCTTTCATCATTCACCAGCACCGTCACCACTGCCGGACTGGTCGAAAACTTAGACCCGACGCTCGACATCTTCGCGGACGTTGTTCGCAACGCCAAGTTTCCGCAGGAAGAAGTTGAGAAGTACAAGCAGCGGCAGATAGCGCAGCTTCAGTTCCAGCGCTCCCTTCCACAGTTTCTCGCGGCAGAGCGTTTCCAGCGCGCCATCTACGGCGATCATCCGGCTGGCCTGATTGCTCCGCCGACCGAATCCATCAAGGGTGTGACGAGCGCCGATCTAGCGCGTTTCCATTCGACCTATTACCGCCCGAACAATGCGATGCTGGCCATCGTCGGCGATGTGACGCTCAAGGAGATTATGCCGAAACTGGAGCGCGTCTTCGGTGACTGGCAGAAATCGGACGTGCCGCAGACGAAGATACCGGCTGCGCCGGAAATGGGCGCGATGAGAATCCAGTTGATTGATCGTCCCGGCTCTGTGCAGACGGTGCTTCAACTCGGCAATCTCGGAATAGAACGCACGAACGAAGACTACTTCGCCGTGCTGGTGATGAACCAGATTTTGGGCGGCGGCCCGGCGGCGCGTCTCTTCCTGAATCTGCGCGAAGACAAGGGCTACACCTACGGCGCGTACAGCAACTTCGGCGGCTCGAAGTTTCGCGGCACGGTCGTCTCCAGCTCGGAAGTCAGAACGGACGTGACCGAAGGCGCGATGAAAGAGTTCATGTACGAGCTGAAGCGCATCCGCGAAGAGAAGGTGACGCCGACGGAGCTTGAGAACGCCAAGCGTGCCATCGTCGGCAGCTTTGCTCTCTCGCTTGAACAGCCGAACGCGCTGCTCCAGAACATTGTCACGCAGAAGCTCTATGAACTGCCTGTCAACTACTGGGACACGTACCCGCAGATCGTCTCGAACATCACAGCCGAGGACGTGCAGCGCGCCGCACAAAAATACGTCAGTCTCTCGAACCTTCAGATCGTCGCCGTCGGCGATGCCTCGAAAGCTCGTGAGGTCCTGGCGAAATACGGCACGGTCGAAGTCTACGACGCCGAAGGCCAGGCAGTGACGGAGAAGAAACCGACGCAGTAAGGCAAGGCAAAAGTAAGAAGATAACGAACCACGAAGCTACACGAATTAACACGAAAATCCCGATCATTTCGTGTTAGTTCGTGTGGCTTCGTGGTTTATTTCTTCCGTACTTTTTACTGCCATTCAATCTTAGTTGACGGGAGGCTTTTCTCCGGTGGGCTTCTGTTCCGTGCTTTCCGTCTTCGGCTGCTCGGTCGTGGGCGGATTGGTTTGCGTCGGCTCGTTTGTTGATGGCGGCTGTGATGGATTGTCGTTGCCGCTCGTGTTGGATGAGACGGAAGGCGCAGCGCCGATCTTCGCGTCTAAGCCGTCGAGCGAGCCGTTGACTTTGCGATAGAGCGCCTCGATGACGGCGCGCTGCACTGGATTGGGAGCACGGCGATTGTAGCCTTTCAGATAAGCCGCGAGCGCCTCCTGCCGGTTGCCTGTGGCTTCGAGCGTCGTGCCGAGATGCCACTGCGCCGTGCGCCACCACGCGCTCGTTTCCGGCAACACGCTGAGCGCGCGCCTGAGGTGCGTCAGGGCTTCGCTCGACTTGTCCTGATTGAACAATGCCCAGCCCGTGATGTCTTCAATGCGCCCGCGCAGGACGTTAGAAAGAACGTTGCGCTGAACATCTCCGATAGCTAAGACTCCGCCCGTCGCAATGGCGCGTGAACGTGCCTCGCGCAACTCATCGCCGAGCACGGCGACGGTCGCAACGGGCATATCCAACGCAGCTTCGACACGTCCCTTCGCGTTTTCGGCCAACTCTATCGCTGTATTCAACTCGACGCCGCGCATGAGCAGGCGACTCGCCATGTAAACCTGCCGAAAAGCAAGCATCCCATCTTCGCCCGCGAGGAAATCAGCCTGCGCGCTCTTTATCTGAGCCTCATCCACCGCCCGGCCTTGCGCCGCGCCGAGCGCAGAGTTAAGCGTCAGCAGACCCTTGAGCATGCGCGCGTTATCTTGCGTGTCGGCGGCGGTCGCTTGAAAGATTCCCGCGCGACGTTCGGGCGCGAGCAGCTCGATAAAGTTTGCGTTGCTCGCCGGAAGACGACCGGCGAGGCGCGTCTCAATCTGTCCGTCTTTAATCGTGAAGGAACGCGCGAGTTCACCCGCTGCTTCTTCATAGAGACCTGAGACCGCGAGTGTGCTGGCGAGTTCATAATCGAGTGTCGGGAAGTTTCCGTAGGTGCGCGCGAATCTGAGGATGCGCTCGGCTTCAAGCGAGCGCTTCTGCGAGACGAGGGCGCGGGCGAGCGCGATGTGCGCCCACGTATAGCGCGGCTCGATCTCGATGGCTTTGGTGGCGAGTTCCTCCGCGCTTTTGGCATCGCCCTTCGCCGCGTGCCAGTAGCTTGCGCCGACCAGGAGCGCCATGTTGCGCGGGTCGTCTTTCAGCGCAGCTTCCATCTCGCGTTCTGCCTCTTCCTTTTTACCCAGATCAAGTAAGGAGAGCACGACTCCGGCGCGTGCGGGCTTATCCGCCGGAGCAATCGCCAACTGCTCGCGGTAAAGAGCAAGCGCCTCTTCCGCTTTACCACTGGCGCGGCGCAAGTCTGCGAGACTCTGCCGCGCGGCCGTCAATTTCGGGTCGAGTTCGAGCGCACGCGCGTATTCTGTCGCAGCCTCTTCCAGCCTGAGGGCGATGTGCCGTGATGCGCCGAGAATCTGGTGAGCTGATGCCATGTCGGGCGTGAGCTTGAGAACTGCATCGCTGATGCGCGCGGCTTCGTCCGCCTCTTCGACGCTGAGGAAAAAGCCTGCGAGCGCGAGCAATCGTTTCGGATCATCTTTGACTTTTATTTCAATCAGGCGTGTGGCATCGCGCGCCGCTGTGCGTTGCCCGCGCAGATAGAGATTCAGAGGCAACTGCGAAACGACATTGAGGAACAGCCCGTCAGACATTTTCTCAGGGCTTTCCATAATCGCCAGTTCAATCTGCTGAAGGCCGCCCACAATATCGCCAGCCTTCAACTTCTCATCGCCCAGAGAAGCGCGCGCGCTGATGATCAATTCTGTGGCAACCAGCTTTGACTGGGAGCGCGGGTGCGCTTCGACAAACGCTTTGAGTTTTTCGATTCGCTCCGTCAACGGCAGCTTGGCGAGCGCATCCAGTTCGGCTTTCTCCGGCGTGTCGCGCGAGACGACGATTGTTTTCGTCGCCGTCACATTCGTCGAGGGCGTTTTCCTGAAGATGTCTTCGACCGAAGATTGCTTTGACGGCGAAGCTGTGGGCGCAGCCTCGTTTGTCGAAGGTGTAGGCTCTGGCGCTGGCTCTTTCGCTGCCGCTGTCGCTGCTCCGGCTTCCGCCTGCGGCTCTTTCGGCAGCGCGTCGGTGGCTTCTGCCGTTTTCTCAGGCGACACGGCGGGAGCTTGCGCCGGTTGAGGCGTTTGCGTGGGTGTGGCTTGCGCCTCCTCAATGCCTTCGAGACTAAAGCCGCGCTTCTCCGCCATCTTCGTAATAAACGTCTCGACTGCGGCGAGCAAGCCTTCACCGTAGCTGCCTTTGCCGAATGGCGCACGCATCCGGCTGCCCATCTCGCTAACCAGACCTTCTGGCAAATCGGCAGCGGCGCGGCGGCTGGCGCGCGTGAAAAACTTTCCATCGTCGGTTGAGATGACGAGCAGCAGACTATTCCCCTTGCTCTGAAACATGCCTATATTCCATTCGCGCGCCACTTGCAGCGAGTAATCGGCAATCTCTTTGCCCCCGGTCGTCTTGACCAGCGCAACCGCAAGCTCTATCCCGGCACGCTCTTTCAAATTGGCCAGCATGTTTTCAAGCCGCTTGGTCGTGGCGTAGTCAAGGGCGTTCGCAAAATCGGTGACGCTGCCCTCACGCGGCGGCAAAAGCTTGCCTTCCTGCGCGTACGTTGCAAAGGAAGACGGAAGCAGGGAGATGAAGAGAAGAATTGTTAGCAATGAGGAAGAGCGGTTGTTTCGTTTAGTCAGATCAAACATAAAAATTATTCCAAATTCGCTTTAATAAGCAGCTTGCGTTTTTGCGGCTGTGCCGCATCTTTGTGCGGAAAGGCTCTGCCTTTCCGGTCGCTTCCTCTTTTGTCCCTGGCGAGGCTACGCCTCGCCATAATCAATGGAGGCGATAGTCGGAAAGCCAGAGGCTTTCCGTACAGACCTGCGGCACAGCCGCAAAAGGGCTTTTCGTCTATCGCTGCATCTTAGCTGCGGCGATGCCCTCAATTAAAACCCGCCCGACCGTGTTGCTCGGAGCTTGCACACCTAAGACGGCGGCGAGCGTCGGCGCGATGTCTGCGGGCGTGGCTGCCTGGAGATAACTTCCGGGCGCGACGCCTCCGCCCATGATGATTAAAGGCACGTGCGTGTCGTAAGAATAGGGAGAGCCGTGCGTCGCCGTAATGGTACCGGCATCGAGATACTTGAAGGCTTCGTAGACGACTATGACCTCGCCGCTGCGGCGCGGATAGAAACCATGTAGAACGCGGCGCGCAATCGAGTCTGCGGGCGAGATGGCTCCGTTTTGAAGCTGTGTGCGCGTAAAGCAGCGGATAATGCCCGGCACCTTCAAGGCCGCGTCGCAGGCCGTGCGCTCAATCTCTTCCGAGTCTATACGGTCGCGCTTGAGCGCGGCCTGATTGAAGTAGAGATTGCCGTTGTAGAATCCGTCGCGGTCGCCAAACTTTTGCACGTAATCGGCGGTCGGGTCGGGCTGCGTCTTCTTCGGATTGTAACGGGCGCTGATTGCGAGTCGCATTTCTCTAAGAATGTCCTCGCCCTTGATGCGCCCGCCGGGAAGCCCTAACTCAGAGGCGTGATCAGGAATCGGCGCGACGCCGTGATCTGCCGTGAAGGCTACGACTGTGTTTTGCAGACCGACGCGCGCGTTGACGAAATCGAGCAGCGCGGCGATTGACCTATCCACCTGCAAGGTGATGTCCATCGCTTCCTGACTGTATGGCCCGTAGCGATGCCCGACGTAATCGTTGGCCGAGAAGCTCACCGTCAGCACGTCCGTGTCTTCATCGTCTCCGAGCTTTTCGCTCGTAATCGCCTGTTGGGCGAAGGAGAGAACCAGGTCGTTTGAGAATGGTGTGAAGTCGAGCGCGAGGTAGCAATCAACATTGTTCGGCGAAGACGGGCTGCCCGGAAGCACGTGCGGGAAGGCGTTGGTGTCGCCCTTAACGTCGCCTAATAGCTTCTCCCACAGGGGCGAGTCAGCGCCCGCGCGCTTCTGATATTCCGATTCGGGAAGCAATCGTTCCCAGCGCCTGCCACAGAACTTGTTCGCCGGGGGCACTTCGTTGAAGCTCTGAACCCACTTGGGCAGTTCATTTTGTTTGAAGTAGTAGCTGGAGGAAACCATGTTCCCGGTGCGCAGGCTGAACCAGTATGCGGCATTGGCGTGGCGACCTGCGGGAAGTATTGCTGAGCGGGCTTTGCTGGAGATGCCGATCACCTTCGAGCGGTCGTTGGTCTGAAGCCGGAGTTCGTCGCCGAGCGTGGAGACCATCAGTTGACGCGGGCTGGCCGTCTCTTCGTCCTTCGCGCCGCCGAGCAGAATGGAGTCCTTATCGAAAACGCTCGTCACAAACCTGCCATTATCGCGGTCGGGCCAATCGTTGCCGACGATGCCCGTCTCCGCAGGCCACGCGCCCGTCATCATGGTCGCATGACCGGGCGCGGTGTAGGTCGGCATGTGATCGTAGTTCGCCTGCGTCCATGACCCGCCATCGCGCAGCAATCGCTTGAGACCGTTCTTGACGAAGAGATCGTCGAAGCGTTCGAGATAGTCGTAGCGAAACTGGTCAACGGCGATCAGCAGCACCAGTCGAGGGCGCTTACCCGGCGCGGCATTAGTCTTTTGAGTTGACGACTGAAGAGCGGGCGTCGAAGCGGCGCGGCCAGTCGCAGTACCTTGCGCGCCTGCGTCGGTGAATGAACTGAAGACGACGAGCAGCGAGATGACGAAGGCAAGAGTGCGGCGTGCGTGCGGCATATTTTTCATCCGAGAGGGTTATTAAACTACTAGATTCTTAAAGCGTTGGATTGAGCGGGCATGATAACATCATATTCAAGGCAAAAGGAAAAAGGTAAAAGGCAAAAGTGAAGACAAGAGCAGTTCAATAAAATTAATAAAAGCGGTTTCAGCCTACCTTTTGCCTCTTACCTTTTTCCTTTTCACTTGTTTGAGGTGTCTGTGAGCGAACTCAACGAAGAATGGGCACAAATTCTGGCGGAGGCAGAGCGGCGCGCGCGCAGTGCGGGGCGAGGCGATCTGGTGGAGTATCTGCGCCTGCGCGCGTCAAACGACAAGGCGCGCTCCACCGGCATCGAATGGCTCTTCGAGACCTTCACGCTGCTCGCGGGCGAAGCCAACCGCGCGGGCGCAGGTGTGCAGATACTGAAGCAGGAAGGGCATCGCTTCGAGATCGGCAGCGCGACGATGGTCGGCGGGCTTTTAACTCTCAAGTCGGGTGTGCGGCAATTGATGATCGAAGCGGGCTGGCCGCGCGCCCCGCGCGACGGCTTCGTTCCCGGCAATGGTTTAGCAGGCGGCCAGATCAGGCACTTCGGAATCAAATCCGCCAACGAAGAGTTGCTGCTTGTGCGCTCGCCAACAGGCATCCCACAGTGGCTCGTGCTTGATAAACACGGCACACGCTCGCAGCTTTTAGAAGCACGCGTTCGCCAGCACATCAAAAAATTTCTGAGTATATAGAGCAGTAGGCAGGAGTCAGGAGACAGAAGTCAGAAGTCGTAAGAAGCCGTCGAGCAACAGCCCCGTGAGGGGCGGCAGAATGTAGCCCCAGGCGCAAGCCTGGGGTCACAGCAACAACAAAATCATTAAGCCCCGAAGGGGCGACAGAAGCTCAAGACGTGTGATAGTCAATCTTAAACTTCTGCCGCCCCTACGGGGCTTAAAATCTTTGGGATGGGGATTAACCCCGGGCTTGCGCCCGGGGCTACACTCTGTCGCCCCTTCGGGGCTGCCCTTGATGGCTCTTTTCTTCTGCCCACTGCCTACCGCACACTGTTTTTACGATATGCGATACATCCTGCACCTTTTCGCACGGCGCTGATAGCGGCGCGTTGTTCCCTAATCAAACACAGCCAGTTAAAAAGTTAGGAATTTTCTCAGACTTTCCCGCTCTTCTATTCTCCCTCAAACTTCTTCCCGCATTTCGGCACAGTGCTTGCCAAAGTCTCCGGCAGAAAACGCTCCCCATCTACAGTGTCCCCGGATGAGGCGTTTGAGATGCAGACCGAGCGGGTGCGACACCCGACAAAGATGAGAAGCGCCGCTCGCTGCTACAGAAAGATTTCTTGTAAGGAGATAAAACAAATGGCTAACCGACGAAGATTTATCCCGACCGTCATCACCGCCGCGCTCGTGGCTTTATTCCTGCCCGTAGTCGCATCGGCGCAATGGGGCAACAACGATCGCTGGGGTCGAAACAACGGACGCAACGACAATCGCACTTTGCGCGACGCCGCGAGGCGTCTTGACGACAGGAGCGGGGATTTTCAGCGTCATCTTGACAGCGCGCTCGACCGCAGCCGCGTTGATAACACGCGCCGCGAAGATAACATCAATCAAATGGCCGCCGAGTTTCGCAACGCTGCGAGCCGCTTCAGAAACCGCGTCGGTGACGGGCGCGATCTCAATCGAGGCTCAGACGAAGCCCAGAGATTGATGCAAATCGCTTCACGCATAGATCGCATCGTCGGGCGCGTCCGGCTCGACTCGCGCACCCAGTCCGATTGGTCGCAGATTCGTCAAGACCTGCGTGTGGTCGGAGACTTCTACAGGGGGGCATACAACAACAACGACGACTACAATCGAGGTCGCGGAAATAATCGCCAGAACAATAACAACGAGTGGTGGAGGCGTCTGCCCTACTAACGACTGGCGGATTAAATTAACGGCGCGTCTGCCTGTTCGGGTCTCGCGCTCTTTGGGAGGCGGAAGCCTCGTTCACCTGAAAAATGGTGAGCGGGGCTTTCGCCTTTTTGCCTCTTGATGCCAGAATGAGCGTCATGACAGCGGGCACTCTCTACCTGGTGGCAACACCCATCGGCAATCTCGAAGACATCACGCAGAGGGCGCTCAGTGTTCTCAGGGAAGTTGACTTGATCGCCTGTGAAGATACGCGACGCACGCAGCAGCTTCTCAATCATTACGGCATCAGGACGAAGATGCTCAGTTATCACGAGCATAACGAACGCACGCGTGCGGCAGAATTGGGCGCGCTCTTGCAGACGGGAGCAAGCGTGGCAATCGTCTCGGACGCGGGCACGCCCGGCATCAGTGATCCGGGCTTTCGTCTCGTCAGTGATGCGATTACGAGAGGCGTGCGGGTCGTTCCCATTCCCGGCGCGGCGGCTTTCGTCGCTGCGCTCGTCGCTTCCGGTTTGCCGACAGATGAATTCTTCTTCGGCGGCTTTCTGCCCGCACGCTCGACGCAAAGACGTGCGCGCCTGACGCAGGTTCGCTCGCTCAATTCAACTTTAATCTTTTACGAATCGCCCCATCGCATCGCGCAGTCGCTCGCGGACGCGCGCGAAATCTTAGGCGAGCGCGAGGCTGCGGTGGCCAGGGAATTGACCAAACTCCACGAAGAGATTGTGCGCGGGCGTTTGAGTGAACTAAGCGAACGCTTTAAGAGTGAGGACACGGCGCGCGGCGAGATGGTGCTGGTTATAGACCGCACCATCATCGGCAGCGAAAATATTGAAAGCAGTTCTGAAGCCAACATTGCGGCGCGCGTGGCCGCACTCGAAAGCGAGGGCTTAGACAGTCGTGCCGCGCTCAAAAGGGTCGCGCGCGAGCTTGGCCTCAGTCGCCCGGAAGCCTATCGCCGTCTGGTCGCGGCACGCCATCAAACGGAAAGTGATAAGTGATAGGTGATAGGTGATAAGAGAAAGCAATTGTTCTTTCCTATCACCTATCACCTATCACTTATCACCCATCACTTTCTTATGTCTCATCAAGCCCCTGAGCATTCACGGTGTCCCGTTTGTCGCTCTGAAGTCTTCTCAGGTGAAGATTTTTGCAGGGCGTGCGGCTCAACGTTAAGCGACACCCCGGCGCAGGCGATTCGCAGCCTTAATTATCTTCTCTCGGAACTGTCGCGCTGGGAAGAAGAGGAATTGATCGGGCATGAGCAGGCCAGCAAGTTGCGCGAAAGTTATGAGCAGCGACGAGAGGAACTGCAAGAGCAATTAATCGCCCGCCGTCAACGCGCAAGCCCACCTGCGCCGCCGGAGGAAGCAACGAGCTTCCCGACCGGGCAGCAAAGACAGCCATCCCCGCCTGACGCCACGAAGCCGCGAGGCCCGCGACGTGTGCGGCTCGAAACGCTCGCCGACCCGCACACGATACGCATCCTGCTCTACACGGGCGCGGCGATGCTCGTCGTCGGCGTCATCATCTGGCTGCGCGACATTCTCTACCTGAAACTGCAAGAGCCTCTCGTGCAGGCAATGCTGCTGGCTCTCGGCACAATCGCGGTGACAGTCTCCGGCTGGCTGACGATCCTGCGAACGCGTGTGCTGTTGACAGGTCGTGCCCTGACGCTCACAGGCTCTCTGCTCGTTCCCGTCAACTTCTGGTTTCTCGCGCGCTCCGGTCTGATTGAGCAGAGCGGGAGCGCGTGGTTCGTCTGCGCCATCTGCGCTTTGCTGTATGCGCTGACGGCGACAATCCTGCGCGAGAAACTCTACGTCTATCTCGCCAGCCTCGCCACCATCGCCACCGCCTGGGCGATCATCTACCGCGTCGAGCGCGAAGCCTACGGACTTTACACGCTGACACTGACCGTCATCTCACTCGCCTTCCTTCATCTCTCGCGGATGTTCCCTGCGGGAACTGACGATGGACGCAATGTGGACGATGGACGATTGACCATAGACGATAGGCAAACGGCAATTGATTCTCGTCCATCGCTCATCGGCAAGCGTCCATCGTCGCTCCCGGCTCGAACGAGCCAGGAGCTATGGGGTCTGCCGCTCGCTCACGTTGGTCTCGTGGGCGTGGTGCTTGGCCTGCTGCTTTATCTGCCGTTGGGCACCGGTTCAGCGCCGTCTCCCGCCGCTGGCCTCTTTCACCTGCGTTTTAGCGAATACGATTCGAGCATAGCGATCTTATTGTCTGCTGCCGTCGCTTACGCGGCGTGGTTCGCGGGGCGTCGCATCTTTACGGACAGGCGAGCACCCTTTTATACGTTGAGCGTGCTCGCACTCCTTTGGGCAGAATTTCTCGCGGCGGATGGTCTCAGGGTTTCCGGTTCGATTCAGCTTTTAATGTTTACGATAACGGCGCTCGTCATCGCTCTCATAGCGCGCGGGTTGAAAAGCGAGGCGTGGGCGCTCGCGCTTCATCGAGCTAGCCTGATGTTGATCATTGTGCTTGCGATTGCAACGTACCCTGTCATCTCCAGCACCGACACACCTCCGCTCACGCACAGCCTGATTCTCATCCTGCTGGTCTCGACCTATGCGGTTTCCGGCTCAACGCGCTTTGACAGCGAGGCGGCAGGCGACACGCTCACGCACGTTGTGGCCGCCTGCGTCTCCTTGTCAATGGTCGTCGTGCTGGCAATAGCTCACTTTCGCGTAGGCGAGCCGCTCCTGCTCGCGCCGTCTCTGGCGTTGGGCACAACGGGGCTGCTGTTGTTCGGCGCGAGTTTTCTGCTTAAGACAAGGGAGCGCGTGCGCCCCTTTCGCGCCGGATTGTTTGCCCTGATTATGGCTTTCGTCCTCGCAGCCCTGCACGCCGGATTCGACCCCGCGAGCGACGCGGAGGTTTACACTTCGCCCATCGCCATCCTGCTACTCGTCGTGGCCTACTTCGCTGCGCGTCGCAATTGGAACGAATACGCGCACGATACGAGCCTGCTGCTCTGGGTGGGGAGCCTCCTGCTCGCCGTGCCGCTCTTGATTCACGCGCTGCAATATCGCCTGTTTCTTGACGTGCCTGCGCCCTGGCGCGATCTCTTGACGCTCTGCGCCTCGCTCGCGCTCATCATCTTCGGCGTCGGCGGGCGATTGCGCGCACCCGTGCTGATTGGCGCTCTTGTGCTGGCGCTGGAACTTGCGGCGCTGGCTCTCACGAGCGTTGGCTGGTTGCAGATACCTTTGAAGGTTTACCTGATCTCGACGGGCGCACTCATCCTGCTCATCTGGGGATTACTGGAATTTCGCCACGAGCAAATCCTGCTCGTGCGAAGACGCTTCAACGAACGCCGCGAACTGGCGCGCGAACGTTTCGGCGAATGGAAGTGAGGAGGAAGGTAAAAGTAAAAAGGTAAAAGGCAAAAGGTTAGGGGGAGAACCACATTAAATTAAAAGTGGTTTCCGCCGTCCTTTTGCCTTTTTACTTTTACCTTTTTACTTCTTTAGTTGTCGTCCGTCACGCCTGTCACTAGTGGCTTGTCAACGGTGGGGCGCGTGGCTCTCTCGGCGAGTTCCCACATGGTGACGAAGACGGTGCGTGTCACCTTCTCCATCTTCTGGTAATCAATCTTCTCTGGTTGATCGCCGGGGCGATGATAGTCCTCGTGCTCGCCGTCGAAGTAGAAGATGATCGGGATGCCGTTCTTCGCGTAGTTGTAGTGATCCGAGCGATAAAAGAAACGGTTCGGGTCTTTGGGGTCGTCGTAGAGGTAGTTCAGTTTCAGATTCAGGTAAGCGTGATTCGTGCTTTCGCTCAACTCGCCTAGCTGTGTGCTCATCAGCTTCGAGCCGATGACGTAGATTTCATTCGGCCCGGCGAGCTTGGCGTTCGCCGGATTCGTGTCGCCTTCGGGACGGCTGCGCCCGATCATGTCTATGTTGATCTGCGTCACGATGTGGGCGAGCGGGACGGTCGGGTTCTCGACGAAGTAGCGCGAGCCCCACAAACCCTTTTCCTCGCCGCAGTGCCAGACGAAGAGAACGGAACGCTTCGGCGGAGGATTCTTCCCTAAGGTTTCAGCGACCGCCAGCAGGGCGACTGTGCCTGAGCCGTCATCGTCTGCGCCGTTCCAGATGGTGTCGCTCGTGTCGCCTTTGAGCGAGGGCGCACGGCCAGCTCCCGGCGCTCCCGTGCCGACGTGATCGTAGTGCGCTCCGAGCGCAACGTATTCGTTCTTGAGAACCGAGTCGCGTCCTTCGGCAACTGCCACGACGTTCTGCGTGAAGACCTGCTCGGTCTTGGTCGCAACGTTGATTGTTACTTTCTTGCCTGCGCTGAAGTCGAAAGGCTTGATGGCTTCGGCCTGCTCGCGGTTGAGCAAAGTGGAGGCCGTTTGTGCTTCCCCCTGCATGAGAGCGTTCAGCATCTTCTCCGACGCGCTGATGGTCGGAATCTTCGGGCCTTCATCCGCCTTTTTGAATTTCTCGACCGTTGTGTTGCCGCCCGCTAAAGAATTCTGGTTTATTCTTTGCCAGTTGGCGAGCATCTGTTTGCTGGGAATCGCGATGATGCCTTTCGCGCCGTGAGTCTCGGCATAGGTGTTGGGTGGTATCCAGTCAACACCCTGCTTGCCGCCGCTCAGGTCTGCGAAGGTCACGCCTTTCGGCAACCCTGAGCCCAGGACGACCACGATCTTGTCCTTCACGTCTATGCCCTGATAAGCGTCTATGTTCTTATTCTTGATGACCCAGCCGTGACCGACATAGACGAGCGGCGCGCTGGCTGTTCCGGCGACGGGCTGAGCCAGCAAATCTTCGCCGAAGCTGAAGCTTTGTCCGTTGACCTCGGCGCGCGTGCCAGCCGGATCGAGCTTGACGCGCTGCATGGCTATGCGCTGGAAATATGTGCCGTTGTCACCGGCGGGCTTGAGTCCCCATCGCGAGAGATTAGCGGCGATAAACTTGGCCGTGATGTCCAGGCCGCGCGAGGGCGTGTCGCGTCCTTCCATCTCGTCTGAAGCGACGAAGTAGAGGTAGTCTTTCAACTGCGCCGCTGTAATCTGGTCGGCTAGGCGTCGAGCGGTCGCAAGGCTGGATGCCGGAGCGGTCGCCGCAGCGGTTTTGCCGGTCTTGCGCTGCGCGTAAACGGCTGGCAGCGGGCTGACCAGCGAGGTAATCAGGACAAAAATCAGGACGAATCTTCGAAGCATGTTTCCTCCGTAAACGTTTGTTAATTAAATCGGGGGCGGCATCTGCGAGCGGCACGTTTGATGAAGCCGCCTCTGATGCTCGTTGGCTGACGGTGCGCGATAATCTCTGAACTTTGAGCGATTTTGCTGAAAAAAGAAAGATTTTCCCGCGAGAAAGGACTATACGAACATCTAGGGCGAAATGTTTAGGCGGAATCAAATCAATGCAAAATTAAAAATGTAAAATGCAAAAAGAAGGCGAAGAGGCACTTTTAATCTAAAGTGTTTTTCGCCTCGCTTTTGCATTTCTTATGCGTGCTGGACAGCCTGCACGAGCTTGGTCAGCGAGTCTTTCGCGTCGCCGTAGAGCATGCCGGTAACGGGCTTGAAGAAGAGCGGGTTCTCGATTCCGGCAAAGCCTTTGCCCTTGCCGCGCTTTAAGACAATGACCGAGCGGGCGCGGTCAACTTCGAGAATTGGCATTCCGGCAATCGGACTCTGCGGATTGTCGCGCGCATCCGGGTTGACGACATCGTTTGCGCCGATGACGACCGCCACATCCGTTGACGAAAACTCAGGATTAATCTGCTCCAACTCGTATAGCGAAGAGTATGGCACGTTCGCTTCCGCCAGCAGCACGTTCATATGTCCCGGCATGCGTCCCGCCACAGGGTGAATCGCGTACTTCACGCTGACACCTCTCTTCTCAAGACTCGACGCCAACTCGCGCACGATATGCTGCGCCTGCGCCGTCGCCATGCCGTAGCCGGGAACGAAGATGACCTGATTCGCATAAGCCAACTGCACCGCCACATCTTCAAGCCCGACTTCGCGCATCGTTCCTTGCTCTCCCTCGCTAGCTTCTCCTTCCGGCGCGACGCTGCCAAACGCGCCAAACAGCACGTTCGTCATCGAACGATTCATTGCGCGGCACATCAGGACGGAGAGAATGAAGCCGGAGAAACCGTCGAGCGTTCCTGCGATGATGAGTACGTTGTTGGAGAGCGCAAAGCCTGTTGCGGCTGCTGCCAGCCCGGCGTAAGAGTTCAGGAGCGACATCACGACCGGCATGTCGGCTGCGCCAATCGGCAGCACGAGCATAATGCCGAAGAGAAACGCCAGCCCCGTCATCACGTAAAAGAACGGCGTAGCCGTCGGCATGATGATCAGGTAGACGAAGCAGCCGATGGTGGCCGCGAGCAGGGTCATGTTAAAGATGTTCTGCCCCCTGTACGTCATCGGTGTACCGCGCACCAAGCCCTGTAACTTGGCAAACGCCAAAAGGCTCCCCGTCGTCGTCAACGCGCCGAGCATGACTTCGAGGCCGATGGCAGACATCTTGAACTGCCCCAAGGTCGCGCCGTGGCGATAGTATTCCGCGATGCCGACGAGCGCGGCGGCAAACGCGCCGAACGCATGCGAGAGCGCCGTTCGTTGCGGCATCGCCGTCATCGGAACCCAGATGGCCATCATTGCGCCGATGGTCGAACCGATAAGTAGCCCCGCAATGATCCATTCGTAGCTGACGATCTCGTGATGCAGGAGCGTGCCGACGACGGCCATCAGCATGCCGAACTCCGCCAGGTGCATCCCGCGCCGCGCCGTTTCGGGATGGCTCAAGCCCTTCAATCCGAGAATGAAGAGGATTGACGCCGCGAGATAGCTGAACTCTATGAGATAGGTGCTCACGGCTTATGCTTTGTCCTCACTCTTCTTTTCAATGGCGACCACTTCTTTGCGCTTGAACATCTTCAGCATGCGGTCTGTAATCCCGAACCCGCCGACGACATTGATGGTCGCGCAGGTGACGGCAGCGAAGCCGAGTATCTTGCTCAGCGTGCTGCCTCCCGCCCCGGCAATCACAATCGAGCCGACGAGCGAGATGCCTGAGATGGCGTTCGTCGCGGACATCAAAGGCGTGTGAAGAAGCGGCGGCACACGCGAGATCACCTGATAGCCTAGAAAGGCCGCGAGCGCGAAGACGTAGAGAGCGGCGATTAGCGTTTCTGAAGTCATATGTTTGCTCTTAGTTTAGAAAGGCACTCAATGGTGAAACGTTCAATATTCACGCCTTGCCAACCTTGCCAAGTACTAAACATTCCACAACTGAGGCTCCTCTCTGCATAAGTTTGTCTTTGCAAGTGAGAATTGAGCGCTTTGTCGTAGCAATGTCATCGAGAAGTAGAACCTCTTTATCCAAAAATAATTCATCGAAACAAACATCAATTGAGTTTAGATGTGTAGTCCAATTACGCTGACCTCCGCTATGAAGCGGTGCGATTCCAAGACAACGCACCAAACATCTCGTTGCATCAACCCGCCCGTTTTTTACAAGAAGTCGCGCCAAGCTGCAAATTCCTGAAGGTTTAGAATAAGCCTTATGCGGAGGCACAACCGCAATGGAGAAGCCAGAATCAAGGATTGAGTCTAACCGCTGGCGAAAATACTCAATTGCTTTTAGCTTATCGTCTAGCTTTGTCGGATTCGCCTGATGACTTTCTTCCTCACGGTACTTCAAGTTTAGAAGGGCTTCACTATAAGAATCAAAATTCCAATTTCTTACACGCCTTCCGAGAGCAGTTGTATGCCAATAAGGATGGTAAATACCAAGAGCGATTATCTCCTGAGATATATCAAGGCCAATGTTTGATTTGAAGATCATCTGTACGACTCTTTATCGTGAGATTAAAGTGACATATTAGAGATGTTCATAATAATTCATCGGCTCGTCAATTCTTCCAAAGCAGCGGCGACGCGCGGGTGAACATACTCGCCCTGATGCGTGACGGTTGATGGGCCGACCACGTCGTCCGTCATATCAATGTGCAGCTCGCCTTCTTTAATCAACAGGCTCAAAAAGGCTGTGACGTTGCGCGAGTAAAGCTGGCTGGCATGCACGGGCACGGTCGCTGCCAGATTCAAAGGCGACATGATGAAGACCCCATCTCTTTCAATCGTCTCGCCCGGACGCGCCACAGCACAATTGCCGCCCGTTGCTCCCGCGAGGTCAACCACGACTGCGCCGCGCTTCATTCCATTGACCGCTTCTTCCGTCAAGAGCAGCGGAGCGCGGCGTCCCGGCACTTGAGCGGTCGTGATGATGACATCAGCGGTCTTCGCATGTTTGGCTATAAGGTCGCGGCCTCGCTGCATCGCCTCTTCCGTCAACTCCAACGCGTAGCCTCCCGCATCCTCCGTCTGAATGCCGCCGAGATCAACTTCGAGAAACTGCGCGCCGAGGGACCGCACCTGTTCGCCCGCAGCCTTACGCACATCATAAGCCTCCACGACCGCGCCGAGACGCCGCGCCGTCGCGATGGCCTGAAGTCCCGCGACGCCTGCGCCGAGGACGAGGACGCGAGCCGGGGGAACCGTCCCGGCGGCGGTCATCAACATCGGGAACATGCGCGGAATATGCTCGGCAGCCATCACTACGGCTTTGTAGCCGACAACGGTCGCCATCGAAGACAAAGCATCCATCGCCTGCGCGCGTGTGATGCGCGGGATAAGCTCCATCGCAAAGGCCGTCAGCTTGTGCGTGACGATTGTTTCGAGCGCAGCGGGTTCGTCCAAAGGCCGCAGGAAGCCTAAGACAACCGCGCCCTGTTTTAGATTCCTGATGTCTTCAAGTGAAGGGCGATTGACTACCGCCAGCACGTCAGCCGTTGCGAGAAGCGAGGCACGGTCTACGGAGACGCTCGCACCCGCCGCCTCGTAGTCCGCATCCGATGCTCCTGCCTGAGAACTTGCGCCGCTTTCGACCAGCACAGTCGCTTTCAGGGCCGTGAGCTTGCGAACTGATTCAGGGACGAGTGCGACCCGTGCTTCTCCGGGCTGCGTTTCTCTGAGCACTACGATGTTCATTGAGGAATTTCCTTGGTTCAGATTGGACTGACCGTGCATCCGAGTGTTCGAGTATAGCACCGGAGATGAATGGGTCTCAAAAATTCCATCGAAGCGCTCGGCCTCCGTCCTGATTGAACTGCGTTGTCGGCTCGCTTGGTGGGTGGCCTAATTCTTCCGCAAGGTTATATAATCACGATAAGTCCCAACCCGCTTCTGAAGCTTTCGACAGGAGATGGAAGATGAAAGCCCTGGCAGTATTCTCTGTGATTCTCTTCTTCGCAGGTGCTTCAAGCGCGCAGACGCACGCGCCCGCTCAAGACCAACCCGACCTCGCCGTTCTCAAGTTTAGCTGGACTAAGGAACGCATCGGCTGGGAACGCGACCCATTCAAACCACCCGTCGAAAATAACGACGAGATGCGTATTCGTCAGCGAGATGAAAAGCGCATCGAAGACGCCAAGCGTGGCGGCAGTCAATCAGAGGTCAACAAGCTTGAGCGCGAGGCTCGTGCGGATGCCGCGATTCTCGCTAAAGCACGCCAGCAAGCTCCCTCGCGCCACGTCTACAGATATACAGTTTCGGTCAGGAACACAGGCGCTAAGACGATCAAGCTGATTGATTGGGATTACATCTTCTTCGACCCCGTGACCGACAACAAACTCGCGCATCATCAATTCACCAGCGAAGAGAAGATCAAGCCCGGTCAGGGCAAAGAGTTGGAGATTATTATCCTGACGCCGCCCGTGCTCACCATCAGCGCCGAAGCCCTCAATAAAAAAGGTGACGCTATCCTGAAAGGGCGCGTGATTCTCATGCACATCGAATACACGGACGGCACCGTCTGGCATCGCCCGCAAGCTGATCTACCGTAGGACAGACATTCCTGCCTGTCGTAGGACAGACATTCTTGTCTGTCGTTGAGCGCGTCAGCGCGAATACTCTGTTAGCTAATATCAGGAGCGTGCTGGCGCACGCTTAGACAGACAGGAATGTCTGTCCTACGGCAATTCAGGGCTGAAGTTGAATTCAACTTCAGCCCTGAGTTTATTCGCACATCTTCGGAAAAATTAAATTTTAGAAGACGTACCTGAGACCGACGATGACGCGGCGGTTGCCGCCGTTTGTGCCCCACTGGTTGAGGAAGCCCGCGTTGGTCACGGTCGCATTCGGGACACCGAAATCGCGTGTGTTGGTGGCATTGAAGAAATCCGCGCGAAGCTGCATTTTCTGATTCTCGCCGACGCGGATGTTCTTCAAGATACCGAAGTCCACGTTGTTGATGCCGTCCGCGCGCAGGATGTTGCGTCCGGCGTTGCCGACGCGCTGTCCCGGCCTCAGGGTCTGGAAGAGCGCGTTGCCGTTGGCCGCCGTTACTGCTCCTCTGGCGGCAAACAGTTCCTCGACGGACATGCTGCTAATGGGAAGGTTGGTAAGGACGTTCGGACGAATCGCGTTGCCGACCAGAGTATCAATGCCGCTCAACGCGCCCGTCGGGTCAGTGCCGTTAAGCGGTGTAAACGGAGCGCCGCTCTGGAAGCTGAACGAAGAATTGAGCTGCCAGCCGCCGAGCACACGACCCAGCCAGCCATCCTGCTTCTGGAACCAGGGCAATTCGTAAACGACATTGCCAGTGAAGCGGTGCGGGCGATCATAGGTTGAGCGTGAGCGGTCGGAACGACGGTCGAAGGAGTCTTGCGAGACGGCGACTTCGCCCGTAGACGGATTGAAAATCTCCGACGCATCGTCAATGAAACTGCTCCATGTGTAGTGTACGCCCGCGCTGAACCCACGGCTTAAACGCTTCTCAAAACTGGTTTGAAGCGAATGATAGATGGACGAGGAAGAGTTGGCGCGAAGCCGTATCGTGGCGCGCGTCGGATCAGCGCGACAGTTGTTGGTGGCGGTCGGCGTGCAGCCGATCAGGCGCGGATTGCCGTCAACGGTCTGGAACAGCCCGCTGCCCTTCGAGCCGACATAGCCGACGCGGAACACGATGTCGCGCCCGAATTCACGCTGCAACTCGAAACTGAACGAATCGTAGACCGGAGCATGAAAGTCCGGCGAGACAACCGTGCGCGCAAACGTGTCAGGATTAACCGAGGGGTTCGGCAGTGACGTGAAAGCATTTGCCACGCCCGCGCTGCCCGTCGTCTCACCCGGCAGCGTGATGGTCGAGGTGGCGAAGGTGGCGGCAGCAACAAAGGGGAAAGAACTCCAGATGTTGAGCGCGATGTTCGTGAAGGCATAATCGTGCGTGCGCGAATAACCGCCGCGCAGCACGAGTCTATCGCCGCCCGTCAACATGCCGATGAGACCTGTGCTACGCGTCCGCAGGTTCCAGTTGAAACCGATGCGCGGCTCCAGATTGTTTTTATCCTTGTCAGGAATCGGCGTCACCCTGTAGCGCGCGTCACCTCCGGCGGCGGCGAGGATGGGGTCGTTGAATTCCACCAGATCGCCGATGGGCTGTCCCGGCAACTCGTAGCGCAGGCCGTAGGTCAGCGAGAAGTTGGGTCGAATCTTCCACTCGTCCTGCCCGTAGAAGAAGGAATCGTGCCAGTCTAGATGCAGAATACGCGCCACGCCGGGCAGGTCCTTGTTGATCGCCGCGACGAGGGCAACGTCGTTGACGAGGCGATTGAGCGTGGTATAGACGAGGCGGCCACGCACGGTCGGCTTGAAGAGTTGATGCAACTGGCTGCGATGAATGTCAAAGCCGAACTTCATCGAATGGCTGCCGCGCGTGTAGGAGAAGTTGTCCTGAAGTTGATAAGTGTTTCTGAAAGAGAACTGAGGCAGATTGACGGCGAGGCCGATTCCTGTGCGGCTCGCCGCGGCATTGAATTGCGTCAGTCCGAGTTGGTTGACTTCGATGGACGGAATTGTCTCCGAGTCTGGATTGTTGGACGTGGTGTTGGCAGCGTTGCGTAAGAATGCCCCGCGTAGTTCATTCACCATGTGCGGATTGAGCACGCTCACCATCGTCACGTTTACGCCCTGATTGCGCGCCAGACTGTTCTGCGTGTTTCCGGGAGGGCTGGCCTGGCCTGTGCCGATGGTATCGGAATCCTGATAGATGTAGCGCCCGAAAATCTGGTGCTTATCCGTAATGCGATGGTCTACGCGAAAAGAGCCTTGCCAGTCGTTGAAGACGAAACTGGTCGAGCCGGTTAATTGACCGAGCGGCACGTTGAACTGATTCGCGCCGATGTTGAAGGTCGCAGATTGATTGACGGGCGTTTGCGCGGCGGGAAGGAATCTGAGCAGCGCCTGAACCTGCGGACGATTGCCCGCCTGCGCCTGCAAAATCTGGCGACCCGCTTCGGTCGGGACACCGACAATCGTTACACCCGAACCGAGTTGGCGATCCCACCAGCGTTGGAGCGAAGTGAAGAAGAACGTCTTGTCTTTGATGATGCGCCCGCCGAAAGTTCCGCCCGCCTGATTCTCAAGGCGAAACGGCGCATGCGTCTTGCTCTGGTCGGTCGAAGTCTTATTGCAGAAGCCCGCATTCTTGTCGAGGTTGCTGCAAGCATTCAAGGCGTTACCGTTGTGAAACCAGAAGGCCGAGCCGTGAAAGTCGTTTGTCCCGCTCTTGGTGACAGCGTTGAAAACGGAGCTGGCGTTGCGTCCGAACTCGGCTGTGAACTGGTTCGTCACCAGACGCACTTCCTGAATCAAATCCGGATTGTTGAGCGGAACTGAAGCGCCTGCGACGCCAAAGTCGTTGTTGTCCTGCCCGTCAATCATAAAATTGTTCGAGCGGACGCGCCCGCCGTTGGACGAGTAGTTGATGCCGTTGGCGAATCCGGTCTGGCCTGATCCCAACTGGCTGACGCCGGGAGCCGAGAGCGCGATGTTGTAGACGTTGCGATTAGTCGTAATCGGGAGTTCCGACAATCGCCGCTCGTCAAAGCGCGTGCCGACCTCAGCGTTCGCCGTGTTCAGAAGCGAAGCGTTCTCGACAACGTTGACGACTTCCTGCACGCCTCCTGCCGTCATTGCTACGTCAACAACTGCTTTCTGATTGAGCAAGA
This sequence comes from uncultured Acidobacteriota bacterium, assembly GCA_963791265.1. GTDB lineage: Bacteria > Acidobacteriota > Blastocatellia > Pyrinomonadales > Pyrinomonadaceae > QHXM01. The sequence goes on along the minus strand of CAWBSB010000013.1, from coordinate 1,055,247 downwards.
GCGTAATGCCCGTCTGAACGTGCTTGGCGAAGCTCGTCGCTTCGACCGTGAGTTCGTATGCGCCGATGGGCAGGTTGTCAAAATTATAACGCCCTTCGCTATCGGTCTGCACAGTACGCGAGAGATTGGTTTCAATGTTTCGCGCCGTGACGGTGGCGTTGGGAAGCACCGCTTGCTTCTGATCGCTCACCGTGCCGCTGATCGAGCCGGTGGTTGAGGTTTGAGCTATGACCTGTAGACCTGTGCAGAGCAACAACGCAAGAAATAAGGGGAGAAAAGTAGATCTTCTTTTCACGGGAGTACCCTCCTTATGGGGTCAACAGAGATTCGGATTTCGGGTGAACGAGTGGAAGTCTTCTAGCCCGCGAGGTGACTGAGTAAAGGTATTCAATTTTTCGATAGGCAAGCTACATTCCACCAGCCAGAGAAAACGGGGAATTGATTCTAAGACCTCTGATTAGCAGACTTATATCAAGGCAGAGACAACTGCTGAAATTCAAGTCTCCAAAAAAATGGAAGAAAAAGCCAAAATTTGAATTTTCTGGCGGCTCGTCTGAGAGGGAAGTTGACTGAGAGTGAGCTTTGATGAGAGGCGGAAAAGCTACCGGCACGCAGGCGATTCCACGTCTACGCTGCATTTGCCGGTTCATCAGCGTGTTGTTGAAAGTCAGGCGTGCGCGCCTTGCTAACCGGGCAGGTTGAACTTTATAATCTGGCTTCCCTTTAAGACCCGTTCGGTTGGGGTCAAAGATATGGGGTGTTGGTGGAATTGGTTACCACGCCGCCCTCTCAAGGCGGAGGCTACGGGTTCGATCCCCGTACACCCTATTACATTCTTTCGAGTAAAATCTTACTTCCAAATTTCAATCACCGCTCTCCGCGCTGACCTTCGTTCGTCTCTCTTCCATCGCTTCTAAAACTTCACTTTGCTCAGCCGCCTCTTCCTCTTCGGTCTTCGTCCTTCTTCCGGCAAAGATTGCGTGAACGTTTGTTGAAAGGCGTCGAACGGGCAAGGCGATAGTGTGCCAGATGGAAGTGGCGCGAAGATCGTCGAAGAGTGAGTAGGCAACGGGCGTGACGATTAAGGTCAAGAGAAGCGAGAGCGTCTGTCCACCGATGACGACGACGGCGATGGAGCGGCGTTCTTCCGCGCCGGGGCCTGTGCCTAAGGCGAGCGGCGTCATGCCTGCGACGAGCGCCAGCGTCGTCATCAGAATGGGGCGCAGGCGGTCGCGGTTGCCCTGCATGATGGCGTCGGCGCGCTCCATTCCTTTCGCGCGCAAATTGTTCATATGATCAATCTGCAAGATCGAGTTTTTCTTGACGACGCCGAAGAGAACCAGCACGCCGAGCGCGGAATAAAGGTTGAGCGTGTCGCCCGTCGCCCAGAGTGAGAAGAGCGCGAAGGGAACGGCGAGCGGGAGACTCAAGAGAATCGTCACAGGGTGAATCGTACTCTCGAACTGCGAAGCGAGAATCATGTACATGAAGATGATGGAGAGCAGAAACGCCCAGATGAACTCGCCGAAGGTTCTCTCAAGCTCGCGCCCGCGTCCAGAGATGGCAGTTGTGTAGGCGGCGGGCAGGTTTAGCTCTATCACCGCGCCGCGCAGGGCATCGAGGCGATCCGCGAGGGCGAAGCCGGGCGCAACGCCTGCGCGCAAAGATACCTGCCGTTGACGGTCAAGGCGGTCAATGCGCGAAGGACTCGTCTCTTCCTTGATTGTGACGAGACTATCCAGCCGGACGAGTCCGCCACGTGAAGATGGAACGTAGAGACGCGAAATCGTCGCCGCATCCTTGCGGTCACGATCCGTCAGGCGCAACTGCACATCGTAATCTTCGTTGACGGACGCATCACGAAAACGCGAGACCTCTTCATCGCCGCCGACCATCAAGCGGAGGCTCGTCGCAATCGCGGACGTATCAACACCGAGGTCAGCCGCGCGGGCGCGATCAATCTTCACGCGCAGCTCAGGCTTGTCGAGCTTCAGCGTCGTGTCCGCGTCAACGATTCCGCCCAGCTTCAAAGCCTTCTCGCGCAAACTTTCTGCGTACTTCGAGAGCGAGAGCAGCTCCGGCCCGCGCAGCACGAAATCAATATCGTAGTTTCCGCCGCCGAGATTGAACGAAGGAGCGTTGCGTACCGAAACGCGCAACGGGGCATACTTACGAAGACGCGCTCTCAATTCCTGCATCACGTCTCGCTGTGTGTAGTTGCCGCGCCAGGCGTCAAAGGGTTTTCCTTTCTTGATGCTTTCCCAGAGCTTGGTCAACGAGAAGGTGCGCTCCTCGTGCGGCGCGATGCGGACGTATGCCCCGCCCTGATTGACGCTGCCCAGGAATGATCCGCCCGCAGAGGCCAACACCAGCCGCACACCCGGAGTCTGACGAATCTCGTTTTCGATGGCGAGCATCGCCTCGTTCATCGTCGCGATGTTCGTTCCTTCGGGCGCTGTGACGCCGACTTCAAACTCCGCCTCGTCAACGTCCGTCGGGATGTACTCCTGCTTGACCATTCTGTAAAGCGGCACGCTCGAAGCGACGACCAGCACGGCGACGATTGCGACTGTGAGCCTGTGCCGCATCGCAAAACCCAGGATGCGCGAATACCCGCGATCAATCCACGCGTAAAACCCACGCCGCGAGGCCGCGCCGCTTTCATTATCATCATTGCCATGCCCGCCGCCTGCTTCCGCATCTTCCGCGCGCAAGAGTCGCGCTGACATCATCGGCGTCAAGGTGAAAGAGACCAGCAGGCTGACGAGGATTGCGACCGATGCCGTGATGCCGAACTGGTAGAGAAAGCGTCCCGAAATCGAAGACATGAAAGAGACTGGCAGGAAGATGACGACCAGCGAGAAGGTCGTCGCCAGCACAGCCATCCCGATGTCTTTGGTCGCTTCGCGCGCGGCCTCCATCGGCCTCATCTTCTTCTCTTCGACGAAGCGGAAGATGTTTTCCAGGACTACAATCGCGTCGTCAATCACGACGCCGACCATCAGGACGAGCGCCAACATCGTCACGCTGTTGAGCGTGAAATCCAGAGCGCGCATCATGCCGAATGTGGCGATGACTGAGGCCGGAATCGCCACGCCCGCGATGATAGTCGAACGCCACGAGCGCATAAACGCCAGCACGACCAGACAGGCAAGAATACTGCCCAACACGAGGTGCGTCTGAATCTCATGCAGAGCCGCGCCGATATAGCGCGACTGGTCGCGGATGATTTCCAGCTTAACGTCGGCAGGCATCTGCGCTGTGACGCGCGCCAGTTCGCGTTTGGCGTTCTCGATGACGGCGACCGTGTTTGCGCCCGACTGCCTGCGAATCTCCAGCGTGACGGTCGGCGTGCCGTTGAGACGCGCGACAGACCTTTGCTCTTTCGTTCCGTCCTCAACCTGTCCGACGTCGCGCACGCGCACCTGCGCGCCGTTCATGTCCGCGATGACCAGTTCGTTGAACTCGCGCGCTTCCGCATAGCGTCCGAGCGTGCGTAAGGTCATCTCGCGGCGTCCCGCTTCGACATTGCCTCCGGGCACGTCCGTATTCTGTCTACGAAGCGCCTCGCGCACCTGCGTAATCGGGATGCGATAAGCCGCCAGCCGCTCCGCATCAATCCAGACGTTGATGGCGCGCTCTAACCCGCCGACGACGTTGACTTCACCCACACCTCCGGCGCGCTCCAGTTGCACTTTGACGATCTTGTCCGCCAACTCCGTCAACTCGCGCAAAGAGCGGTCGGCTGAAAGCGCGATGGTCAACACGGGCGCGCTGTCATTATCGAACTTCTGGACGATGGGAGGTGTCGCGTCTTCGGGCAGGTCGCGGATGACGGTTGAGACGCGGTCGCGCACGTCCTGCGCCGCCGTGTCTATGTCGCGGTCGAGCTTGAAGGTGACGATGACGATGGAGACGCCCGCAGCCGAAACGGAACGAAGCTGATCAATGCCGTCAACCGTATTGACGATCTCTTCGATAGGGCGCGTGACTTCCGATTCGATCTCTTCGGGTGATGCGCCCGGCAGACTCGTCCGTACAGCAACGGTCGGAAGATCAACCGAAGGAAAACGATCAATGCCCAGACGAAAGAAGCTCGCCGCGCCGACCACCACCAGCGCGAGAATAATCATGGCCGCAAATACAGGCCGCCGGATACAAATTTCTGCGAGCTTCTGCATACCAAAGAAGTGATAAGTGATGGGTGATAGGTGATAGGAAAGAACTGTTGTTTTCTCTTATCACCTATCACCCATCACTTATCACTGTTCACTGTACTTCCACCGCTTGTCCCGATTGAATATTGCCGGGTTCGACGATGATTGTGTCGCCGACGTTGAGGCCGCTGATGATTTCCGTCCAGTCGGCGGCGCGGCGTCCGGTGGTGACGGGCTTCTCCATCGCTTTGCCGTTTTGCACGATGATGACTTTTTCGATTCCGGCGAAGGTGACAATAGCGCTCGTCGGGACAGTGACGGCCATGCCGCTCTCGTCCGTCACAATCTCTGCGCTGACGAATGCGCCGGGTCGAAGTGTGCCGTCGTTGCTGATTTCGGCTTCGACCACCAGCACGCGATTCTGTTCCGAGATGGTCGGGCTCAGCCGCATGATGCGCCCGACGTAGTTGCTCGCGCCGCCTTCGACTGTCACGCGCGCCTGCTGTCCCATGTGTATGCTCTGCGCTTCTCGTTCGGGGACTTCGGCGCGCAGGCGCAGCGGGTTCACACGCACAATCGTGATGACGGGCGCACCCGCCGCCAGATATTCGCCGACGCTCGTGCGCTTCTCCTGCACCATCCCGTCAAACGAGGCGTAGATGGAAACGCCCACGAGTTGCTGGCGTGCAAGCGCAAGTTCGGAACGACGCTGCGCGAGGATCGCCTGACGGTTGCGTACTTCCTCGACGGCATCCTGATAGCGCGCGAGGGCGACTTTGTGCGCGGCGTCGGCAGACTCATATTCAGCACGCGCGATGACGCCTTCGGCGACGAGCCTGGCGGCGCGTGTGCGATTCGTCTGCGCCTCGTCGAGCGTGGCGCGAGCCTGCCGGACTGTGCCCGTCACTTCCGCATCAACGCGGTCATCCGTACCGTCGGGCGATAATCCAAGTCGAGCGCGTGCCGCCGCGAGCGCGGCTTCCGCTTGCTGCACGCGAAGCTGGTAATCCTGTGCCTCAAGCTGCGCGATCAATTGTCCGCGCCGGACAACGCTTCCCAGGTCAACCGTGATGGAGCGCACACGTCCGGGAACTTTCGCGCTCAATGTCGCCTGATCGTAGGCGGCGAGTGTGCCCGTCACGTTCACGGAACGTCCCATCGCCATCTCGGCCACGCGCGCCGTCTTGACCTGCCTGGGCGTTCCTTGTGTGCCCGCCGGATTCTGCCGCGCGGACGCCGGATAATCACTCTTGCAGGCGAGGCTCACGAGAGCGAGCAGAGAGAGCAAGACAGTTGTGATGACAGGGCGGGGAAGCGAAAGCGCGCGCGACTCGAAGAGATGGAGTTTTGCCCGTAGAGAAAAAGGCACGATAAAATTCCTATGGATTTATTTTCGCTGGCGGCTGCTCTTCGGGGAACAGCAACTTTATAACTTCGGGTTTTGATGATAGTAGCAACGCCCGCGCGCGAGCAAGCGTGCATTTAAGGGAATAGGGCCAACTCAAGACAAAAGTACGAAGGGCACGACGAGAAAGTTTAACCTTCTTCAGCGTGCCCTTCGTGTTTTGTTGATTCTGCCTTAGCGATAAAAAATTAGACAGGATTAACAGGATTAGCAAGATTAAGAAGACAAGGCCGGGCAGTGAAGCTTGAGCCTTTTTCTTTTCATCCTGTCTATCCTGTTAATCCTGTCTATATTCTTAATTCTTACTGATGCCTCCGTTGTCGAGCGCCGTGTAAACGTCCGGGGAATAGAGTCCGAGCCAGGGGTCGGAGCGCGGCGTCAGGAAGAGGTCAGCGTAGACACGCTCGTTGAGGTTCTCGACATCAGTGAGCGCCAGCCCTGTGGCGAACCAGCCGTGCAGCTTCGTTCTCATCATGTACTCGTTGCGCACCGTGTCAATCGCCATGTACTGCTCAAGGTTTCGCAGCGTTTGTGAAAGCAGCGCCTCGTTGGCGCGCAAACTCTGATTCTGGCGCGTGATGAACGCGATGCTCCCTTTGTCGAGCCGCACGTCGGCAGCATGGAGCGCGGCGATTTTGTTCCAAGCGGAAATATCCGTCGCAGCTTCGAGCGCGGTTGCGTCCGCCGTGATGGATTTCAGAATATCAACCTCTGTGGCTCTCTTGGAGACAGCCAGCGGAGCTATTTCAATCGCGCCGGGGTTGCTCTTTCTTCTCTCGATTCTCGCTACGACATCCTTTGGAACCGTGCCTCCGGTCTTCATTACATCCCCGGCCCACTCGGCGGCGATTGTTTGAATCCGCGCGTTGTGATAGGCGCGCAAGGCTTGCCAACGCTGCCCTGAATCTTTCGTCGCAATCTGCCGGGCAATCGTTTCAGCCTGCACTAGCCCACGCATGAAGGCCGCAGGGCCGTAGAGTCCGGGCAAGGCGTCTACGGGCAGCGCGTTTGCGTCGAGAATGTAGTGGATGCTGTTCCCGGTCAGCGTGCGTTCGAGCCGTCGCCCATCGCCGAAATCAATGGTCACGCGCGGGGCGGGGCGCACGGATTTCCAGTGGAGGATGAAATGCTCGCGCAGGTATTTCGAGACCTCTGTGTTGGCATACAGCACGGCGCGGAAGAAACGGCTGTTGGCGCAGCTAAACTCTTCCGTGAGATTGCCGAGCAGCCGCAGACTCAGGATAGGCTTGCCGCTCTCTTTCGCCGCCTTCTTCGCCTCGTCTAAATCCGTGTACCAGTAGAGACCGGAACTGTAGCTGTTGCGCTGCTGGCTGACGGCGTCGAGTGCTGCCGTCAGGCGTTGCCACTCAGGTTCGTTCACCGCCAGACCCGAAGCGGCGCGATTGATCTCCGCCGCGTAGGTATCAAAAAGAACTTTTAAGCCCGCTGGCCCCATCGCGCGCAATTCTGCGATAGCCGGGTTTGCTTCAGTCGGTTTTTCGGAGACGGCCAGAATCGCTAATTGGTTGGAGCGCTCACTGGCGGAAGCAGGTAACACAAAGACGAGACTCAGACAAAGAAACGCGAAAACGGGCGCGAAAAGTTGGCGACGCATTGAAATTCTCCTCATAACAAAGGCGTGAATCAAGGGAGACGTTGGCTGACGCGGCTGCGAGTTTGACTACCATATAGTTAATTCCGTTGCACGTCAGGCGATAGATTGACGGGTGGTGCGAGGGATTTTTGCATGTTGCTTTCACCAAAGTGGAAGATTAAACGCAGAGAACGCGGAGAGTCGCAGAGGAAGACAAGGGAAGATAAGATAAGACAAGAAAGCCGACAGCCCATGAAATGGGCGACAGCATAAAGCCCCGTGCGAAGCCGCAGGCGAGCGTGGGGTTCAGGTCGTAAAGATCGACAGAGCCCGCGTGAGCGGGCGACAGATGCGTATTCGTCAACGGTCTGTCGCCCGCTCACGCGGGCTGTCATCTTCAATGTTGTGCTGTTCCCCACGCTCGCCTGCGGCTCGCGCGGGGCTTTATCCTGTCGCCGTCTTCGACGGCTGAGCGCCCTTCTCTTGCGCTCGACTCAAATTAAACGGCAGGTTTCGCCCGCACAATCCAGATGCTGCGGCGGTCGTTGACCCTGGCGATGTAGCCGACGAAGAGCTGATCGCCGCTCAAGGTGGCTGAAGGGAGTTCGCCGCTCGTTGTGAGCGGGGAGACGGTGTTCGCGCTATCGCCTCCGGCGAGCGAGGCGGACATCACGCGCGCCGCGCCGCCTTCGTTGCTCTCCCAGATGACGGTCGCGCCGTTTCCACCGTTTGCCAGCAGCAGCGGATTGCCGCGCGCCTGTCCTTTGGCTAAGGGGCGGCTCTCGGAAAACTTCCTGCCGTCATCGCGCGATTCAGCCCAGTAGAGTCCGGGTGCGCCCTTGTCGCCTTCCGTGTACCAGACGACGCGCAATGCTCCATCGCTTGTGGTAGACAGTGACGGGCCGGAGACAGGACACGAAGCAGTCATCCAACGGTCGTCGCTGACGATTGTGGGCTGGGAAAACGTCTTGCCTCCATCTTCCGATGCGGCGAGCGCGATGTGGCGAAACTCGCCCGGCAAGACCTGCCGCCAGCTTGCAAAGACGCGTCCATCTTTCCCGGCTATCACCGCAGTCTTGCAACACGGGCAGGCTTCTTTGGCGAGGCGCTGGTTCGCAGAGAAGGAGCGCCCGCCGTCAGAAGACGCTGCGAAGAAGACTTCACGGTTGGCTTCCATGTGCTCCATCTTCTTTCCGGTATGATCGGCAGGAGGCATGACGACGTTGCGCTCGTCGAGCCACACGACGTAGACGCGATTGTCCGCGCCCGTCGCGAGCGAGTGCATCCCGTGCGTCACCTTCTTTCCATCGTCGTTCACCTTGACGGGCGGCTCAAACGTCTTGCCTCCATCGCGCGAAGCGGAAAGGTAAAGATCGTTGGCGTGTCCGGTGGCCGCGACGCGCGCCGTCCAGCCAACGTAAACTGTGCCGTCTGTGCCGACCGCAACTGTCGGTGGATCGCCGCGCCACGCGGTCGCTTCGCCCGCCTTCGGATTGACGCGCGCGGGCGTGCCCTTCGTCTGCCCTTCACTATCCAGATGAGCGAGTAAGACATCCGCTTCCTTGTTCTCGCGATGCTCGACCCAGGCGACGTAGATTGTGCCGTCGGGTGCTGGCGCGACCGAAGGCTCAGCCGCGTCCGTATTGTCTGCGGAGACGCGAACAGGTTTCGGGACATTTGAAGTAGTCGGCGCGTTAGTGGCTGGCGTGTCCTGCTTCGATTGTTGTTGTGTGCAGCCGATGATGAGAGTCAATAACGCGACGCACGCGATGATTGCCGTTTTCTTGATTAACATGCCTGGATGATTCCTTTCAAAAACTGAAGCGTAAGCCGAATTGAAGCTGGCGCGAATCGCTCGCGGCGGTCGGTCGGCCAAAGCTCGGAAGCGGCGTCTGTCCCGTCCCGAAAGTATTGTTCGGGACCTGGAAGTTGGAGCGGTTGAGAACATTAAAACCTTCGGCGATTGCTTCCAATCCCAGACGCTCCGTCAACCGAAACTTGCGGCTTAAGCGCAGATCGAGTGAAGCGAAATCGAAGCCCCGCCCCGTGTTGCGCCCCACTCCAACAGGCCGGTCATTAAAGTTCGTATCGAAGTTGCGGTCGTTGCCCGTTAAAGGATTGAAGGGCAGCGCCGAGGCGTAAGAAAAGATATAGCTCAACTGAAAACCTTCGAGGGCGCGGCGGAATCCGGATGCTTGATTCGCGTGGGGCGCTTCAAACGATCCGCTGATGGTTAGACGGTGGCGCTGATCGTTGTCCGACAATCCACGGTCGTCGCGGACGTTGAGATTATCCTGCGGCGAACTGAAGAAGAAGTTGCCCGCGTCGTCAATCGCTTTCGAGAGCGTGTAAGAAACGCGAAAGCTAGTCCAGTTTGACGCGCGCTTGTTGAAGGCCATGACGAGCGCGTTGTAATAGCTGTCGCCTGAGCTTTCAAACCGGGAGACGTTGCCGAAGTTCGGGTCGGGTCGGCCCAGATTGGGAACACCAGCCGAAGCGGGAAAGCGCGGGACGTTCACGTTGCGCGAGAGAATCAGGTGCAGCCCGCGCAGGTGAATGTAGCCGACCGAGAGCGATGATTCCCAGGGAAGCTCGCGCTCGATTTGAAAATTAATCTGCTCGCTGTAGCTGTTCCTGATTTCTGGATCAATGCGCGTGACGTTCGGCTTCGTCAGCAAGGTAGAGGGCTGCGCGGCGAGCACGTTGGGAAAGATGGGTGCGCCCGCTTGCGTGGGCGAGAGTTGCACGACGATGTACTTCGAGCCGTCGCGCTGCAACGCGTTGGAAGTCGCGCGTAAGGGGATGCGGTCGAAGTAGATGCCGAAGCTGGCGCGCACGACCGTTTTCCGATCTCCCGGCGAATAAGCGAAGCCGAGGCGCGGCGCAAAGTTGTTCGTGTCCGTCCCGATGGGGTCGGGCAAAAATTGCGCGTCGTAGCGCAAGCCAGCGTTGATGGTCAAATCCGCGCGCGGTCGCCACTCGTCCTGCGCGAAGAAGCCTATGTTCGGGTTAGATTGAAACTGCGAGGGCGCACCGAACGCCTGCTGAAAACTGCTGTACGTGCCGTTCAGGAAATTCTGGAGCGTCGTGAACGTGTAGACGCCTTGCAACGCGCCGGGAAACTCTATGTTGACGCGGTTATAAAGAAAGTCCACGCCGCCTTTGAGGGAATGCGCGCCGCGCTGTGTAGAGATATTGTCTACCGCTTCGTAAAGATCAATCGAGCGCGCGAGCGGCGAAAAGGTGGCCGTGCCGAAACTGGCGACGCCGGAGATGTTGACCGCTGGCCCCGTCTCGTCGTTGACCGGCGCAGCGAGGCGGCTGCGCGTGAATTGAAAGCGGGCTTCATTGATGGAGCGCGGCGAAAGCGTCGTCACGTTACCGGCAGCAAAAGTCTGGTCGCGATTGTCTAAGCTCGTGCCGCGACTGACGGCGTTCAGCCCGCCGACGGTGCGCGAGTTGGAAGCCTTGATGTCGTAAAGGCTATAGCGCAGCGAGAGGAGATTCGCGTCATCGAGTTTGTGATCCACGCGCGCGAAGAAATTTGTCGAATCGAAGCCACCGGGAACGATGCCCGTCTCAATACGACTGCCCGGATAGTTCGTCTGCGCCAGACGATTATTGATGGCGGCGACGTTGGCGTTCGTGATGGTGATAACGTTCGAGTCGTTGCGCCTGGTCTGCTCGAAGTTGCTGAAGAGAAAAGTGCGATCACGCTTGATTGGCCCGCCGAGGCTCGCACCGTATTGCGTCTGCGTCAGCAAATCTTTTTGGGGCGCGAGCGGGTTGCGCGCGTCGAAGCGTTGGTTGCGAAAGAAGCTGTAGAGACGACCGCGCCAGCTATTCGTTCCGGTTTGCGTGATGATGTTGACCACACCGGAGGATGCGCGCCCGAACTCCGCGATGCCGCCGGAGGTGACGACCTGAAACTCGCGTATGACTTCCTGGCTGTAGAACGTGCCCGCCAGATCGGCAGCATCGTCGTTGGCCGAGAGACCGTCAACGACGAAGCCGTTATTCAAATTGCGCTGCCCCGCGATTGATAATCCTGTGCCCGGCACGGCTGAAGTCTCGGCGAAGCGCTGGTTGCTTCCAGTGTTTGTGCGCGAGACGCCGGGGATGAGCAAGGCCAGGTCAAGATAGTTGCGCCCGTTAAGGGGGAGCGTGTCAATCTCGCGCGGCAAAATGGTCTCGGTGATTTGCGTGCGCGCGGCTTCGATCAAGGGTGCGTCCGCCGTGATGTTGACGCTTCCCGTGACGCCTGCGACCGAGAGCTTGAGCGGGACATCGAGCGCCTGACCGATGGTCAGCGTGAGTTGTTGCTCAAGAGTGTTGAAGCCTGCGCGCTCGATTGTTAAGCGGTAAGTGCCTGCGGGCAGATAGGAGAATTTGTAACGACCTTCTTCATCGCTCGTCACGGTTTGAGCTTGATTGGTGTCGAGATTGGTGGCCATCACCAGAGCGCCGCTGACAATTGCGCCGCTTGCGTCTTCCACGCGACCGCCGAGCGTCGCCGAAGTCACGGTCTGCTGCGCCGACGCAAAGTGTAGACAACTGCTCAGAAAGAGAATCACGCCGAGGCGGGCGGCACGCCGGAGAGCAAAGCCCGCGCACACGTTTCCCGGAACAGATTTATTTCTCATCTCAAAATCTTTCTCGTCAATTCGTCCTTCAGGATCGAATTTCAAAATTTTGTAGGGGCAGGGACAAGTCCTCTGCCCGTCTTATCACGCGAGCATCCGGGCAGGGACAAGCTCTGCCCTACATGAAACGGATACGGACGACTCGCACACGCCGCTGCAAAATAGACGACGGCGCGCGCTGGAGTCGTACTCTGGCGCGATGATTAAGCTGAAAGATTGTTAAGAAGGCAGAGGCGGGGCGCGCGGGCGCGAGAGCCTGCGACGCTCGGCAGGCACAGGCAGCAGGGTGGCTTGATGATGAGTAAAGGAAAGAAGCGTGGGCGGACGCGGCCTCGCGGCGATTGACGACGAGGCCGGATCGCGCGGGCGTCGTACCTGCGTTGAAGCCGAAGCTGCGGCAGCGCATTCAGTCGAGCACGGCGTCGTGATGGCTTGAGAAGCGATGCGCGCCGTGCGTAGTGATTCTTTAGCGCCGGATTTTGAATGATGCGCTTGATTGGGTTTCGCTGTTTCGTGATGTCCGGTTGACGCGACCGTCTGCGAATCCCCGCTGGAGTGATGTCCTGCGTGGCTATTATGCGTCGTCTGCTCGTCCCCAGGTTCGGCGGTCGCTTCCATTTGCTCCTCATCACCGAGAGCGGTGCTGCAAGAGCCAGCCAGGTGCGACGGCTTGCCGGTGCAGCAGGCCATCCCGCATTCGTGCGATGATGAAAGGGAACTAAAAGGAACTGCGCCCGCCAGCACGACAAGCATCATCATCGCCGCCAGAATGATTCGGGCGATTGACTTGCGAGCCGTTTTTGCGGGGCGCGAAACTGAAAGCAAAGAGAAAACTCCGTCGGGACGCGTGCGAGGCGATTTGTTGACGACGAGCGGATTCTGTCACACCAGATGGACGTGATGCAAGATGCCTGACGCGCTTTGGCGGGTTTTTAGCCACCGGAGACGGCGACAGCATTAAGCCCCGTGCGAAGCCGCAGACGAAGCGGGGGCAAGCATAAAGATTAGCAAAGCCCGCGTGAGCGGGCGACAGATGCGTATTCGTCAACGGTCTGTCGCCCGCACACGCGGGCTGTCATCTTCAATGGTGTGCTGTTCCCCACGCTCGCCTGCGGCTTCGCGCGGGGCTTAATGCTGCCGCCCATTTCATGGGCTGTCAGATTTCTTGTCTTCCCTTGTCTTCCTCTGCGCTTTCTCCGCGTTCTCTGCGTTTAATTTCCTCACACGGTTGGCGCTCCACCCGGCAGACTTGCCTCGATGTCGCCCGCAATCACGACCGTCAATTGATCGGGACGGAAATATTTCCGAATCGCGGCGTTGACCTCTTCGACCGTGACCGCCTGAATAATCTGCGGGTAGCGGTCAATGTAGTCTATGCCGAGACCGTAAAACTCTGCGTTCCACATGGACTGAGCCAGCCCGGCGTTCGTCGCCAGACTTACTTTGAATGAGCCGATAGCGGAAGATTTCTCGTCCGCCAGTTCATCCTCGCGGATACCGTTTTGGACGTAGTCGCGCAAGACCGCGAGAGCCGAGTTGATCGCCTTCTCAATGTTGTTCGGATTGACGGAGACGCCGACATACCAGGGACCGGCGGCGAGTGACGGCGCACGGAAGCGCGAGTTGATGCCGTAGGTCAAGCCTTCCTGATCACGCACCTGAAGCCCTAAGCGCGAGGAGAGCGTGGATTCGCCGAGCGCGCTGTTGGCCAGCACGGCGGCATAATAGTCTTTGGAATCGCGGCGCAGGGGCGCGGCTGAGCCGAGCAGGATGTCCACGTTGGCCTTCTCTTTGACGAGCACGATTTCGCGCAGCGTAGAACTTTGCGGCTCAGGGTCTGTGACGTTGATGTCAACGCTCTCAGGCCCTGTGAAGGCATTCAACGTTTCCCTGATATGTTGTTGCACGCGGTCGGCCTCGACATCGCCCGCGATTGAGAGAATAAGGGAACGCCCGCCGTAGTTTTTTTCATAAAACGCGCGCACGTCTTCGACCGTTATCGAGCGGACGCTTTTGACAACCTGCTCGCCGGGGTGCATGAAGTAGGGATTCGCTTCGTCGAAGATCAACTGCGTGAAGCGTTCGCGTGCGCGATAGCCCGTGTTGGATTGTTGCTCCTGAATCCCGGCGACGATTTGCTGCTTGAGCTTTTCGAGTTCATCGGCAGGAAACGCAGGCTCGATCAGGACTTCGGCGAGAGCGTCAATGACGAGCGGCAAATCTTTCGAGAGCGCGCGTGCCGCGACGTTGACGGCAAACGGGTCGGCGGAGAAAGCCAGTTGCGCCCCGACGGATTCGAGGTCGCCCGCGAGTTGGAATTTAGTGCGCTTCTTTGTTCCGCGCTCAAGCATGTTGGCCGTAATCTGCGCGAGCGCGGGTTTGTCGCCCGGCTCGAAATATGAGCCTGCGCGAAACGAGCCGCGCAGAGAGATGGTTGGAGTCGCGCTGTTTTCCAGTATGAGCAGCTTTGCGCCGCTCTCAAATTCTGAACGAATCACGCGGGAGGCGAAGTGAGATCGCCCGGCGCTTTCGGGCGTGACGGCTTCTGCCGCATCCGAAGATTTGTCGCCGCGCGGGGCTACTCCTTGCTGCTCTTTTTCCTGTGGCGTGGTCGAGTCGCCTTGCTGCGGCTGGCTCTCGCCATCCTGCCCGACGACGCTTTCCGCGACTGAAGAAATCTCAGCCGCCGCGCCGGGCACATCTTCAGAATCCGGCGCACGATAAAACTGCACGCCGCGCCGTCCGATTGCGGCATTGCCATCACCGTTTCCATTGCTTTCACCGCCGCCGCCCGTTTGCTTCGGGATGAAGTGGCCGACGGTGCGGTTGTCTTCGGTGAAGTAGGTTTGGGCGACGCGCTGGATGTCTGCGGTCGTGACGAGCTTGATATTCGCTTCGTAGTCTTTGTAGAAACGCCAGTCGGCGACAGCTTCGGCCTCGGACATCTGCATGGCGATGTTGAATGTCCCGTCGCGGCTGTAGGCCACCTGCGCGATGATCTGTTGCTGCGCCTTCTCGACTTCTGCTGCGGTCAAGCCTTCTTCAATCACTTTCCGCAACTCTTCGAGCATGGTCTCTTCAACCTTGCTCGGCTCAACGCCGGGAGTCACCGTCGCATACAGATTGAAAAGCCCTGGATCGCGATGCTGATCGGCGTTCGAGTTGGCGTCCACCGCCAGTTCCGTTTCGACCAGAGCCTGATAGAGACGGCTCGTGATGCCGTGCGAGAGGGCGACGGAGAGAACGACGAGCGGATAAATGTCATTCCCTGCGGGCGGATTCGCCGCGCGCTTTGCGAGTTCATCGTTTGAGAGGACGTTCATCTGTCCAAGCACGCCGGGCGTGTGAAAGGCCATCTGCACGAGAGCCAGTTCGCCAGCGCGACGAATCACCAGCCGACGCTCGCCCTGCTGTGGAGGCTCTTCCGTATAAACTTCTGGAATCGGATGCGCCGGAATCTCATATGAGCCGAAATGTTCTTTGATGAGTTGGAGCGCGTCGTGGCGCTCGAAATCGCCGACGAGGATGACGGTCGCGTTGTTCGGATGATAGAACGTGTCGTAAAAC
Organism: uncultured Acidobacteriota bacterium; assembly: GCA_963791265.1. Taxonomy (GTDB): domain Bacteria; phylum Acidobacteriota; class Blastocatellia; order Pyrinomonadales; family Pyrinomonadaceae; genus QHXM01. The sequence continues at coordinate 1,039,881 of CAWBSB010000013.1, read as the reverse complement.
TCTTTCAGGCGAGAGGTCGGCACGCCTTCAACGTCCGCCCGCCAGCCGATGGTCGGATGATGATAAGGGTGCTCGCGGAAGGCTGCGGCGTAGACGGCTTCGTCCAAAACTTCCGAAGGCTCGTTCTGCCCGCGCTCAAGCTCGTTACGCACGACCGTCATCTCGGACTGGCGGTCGGAATCATTAATCAGAGAATTACGCATCCGGTCGGCTTCGAGCTTGATGGTCAGCTCAAGCTGATCGGACGGGACGGTCTCAAAATAGTTTGTGCGGTCGTACCACGTCGTCGCGTTAAAGGCCGCACCGATTTTTTGCAGGGTGGCGGCAATCTGCGTGTTCTTCTCTTTGTTGAAAGTCGGCGTGCCCTTGAACATCATGTGTTCGAGCAGATGCGTCGAGCCTGTGTAGCCGACAGCCTCGTTGCGCGAGCCGACCTTGTAAAGCACCATCACGGTCGCAACGGGCGCGACCCGATTTTCGACGAGCAGCACTTTCATCCCGTTCGCTAACTTGTATTCAGAAATCCCGTCAGCCTCAGCCACAAACTGGAGGTCTGCGGGCAACTGCACCTCAGTCATTTATTAATTCGTCTCCTTCGTCACGGGACGCGCGGCGAACACAAATCCAGATTGCTGAGTGTTGTCCGCCCCGGTTTCCGTTATAATCCGATTTCAAAGGAGATTACCATAATGCAGCCGATTGCCATACGCTACTGCGTCGTTTGAAACTACCGCCCGCGCGCCGCCCGTGTGGCGGACTTGCTCAAAAAAGAGCTAAATGTCGAGACCGAATTGATCGAAGGCGACCGGGGCGAGTTTACTGTCTGGGTCAGCGGCGAGGTGGTGTCCAAAAAGAACTCGCTGGGCTTCCCTGATGATGAGAAAGTGCTGGAGGCTGTTCGTGAGGCGCTCGCCGCTGAATAATTATTGAGCCGGGATGTTTAGAGTAATTAAAAAAGCGGGAAGAAATAGACAGGATTAACAGGATTAGCAAGATTAAGAAAACAAGACAGGTCAATGCGGCTGAATGTTATTTCTTTTCATCCTGTCCATCTTGTTAATCCTGTCTATTTTCTTAATCGTTATCTTGCTCGCCAATCGGGAGCGCGACCATCACCCGGCTGCCATGGTTGTCGGGAGCGTCTTCGATCCAGATGCGCCCGCCGTGGGCTTCAACGATTCCCTGGGCGATGGCCAGTCCCATCCCTGTCCCGGAAGGCTGGCTCGCGCTCGTGTCGCCGTCTCGCATCGCGCGAAAGAATTTATCGAAGACACGTTCGCGCAAGTGTGCGGGAACGCCTCGACCCTGATCTTCGACCATCAGTTGAATCTGCTCATCGCCGAGGGGCTTTGCTTCGACCCGAATGAGAGTGCCCATCGGCGAGTATTTCGCGGCGTTATCAAGAAGGGTGTAGATGACCTCTGCGACTGCTCTTTCGTCAACGCGCACGGCGGGCAGCTCATCTTCGAGCCGGACTTCGATTCGATGCTCGCGTGTGAGGGGCGCAGCACGTTCCAGCGCCGCTTTGATAATCTCTTCGATTGATCCCCAGCGGCGGCGCAGCTTCATCTCTCCGGCTTCGATGCGCGCCAACTCCACCAGCCCTTCGATGAAGCGGTTGAGCCGGTCGGCCTCTTCGTCAATCACTTCCAGCATTTCCTGTCGCCCTTCGGCGTCGAGCGCAATAAATTCTTCGCCGCTCAAGTTCGGGCGAAGCTCATTCAACAGCGTGGTGGCTGAAGCCTTGATGGAAGTGAGCGGCGTGCGCAGGTCGTGCGTGACGGCATCAAGCAGGGCTGATTTCAAACGCTCGCTTTGCTTGAGAGCTTCCGCCTGGCTCGCACGCTCGAAAGCATCCTGAAGCTCATGGTAGAGCCGCTCGATCTCTCGTCTCCCGGCATCAGCCTCTTCCGCCCGTCGCCTGACGCTGGCGGAAAGCTGCCCGGCAGTGATGGCTGTGATGAGGAACGCAAGGAGCGCGACCCAGTTATCCGGATCGCTGATGGAAAACGTGCCGACCGGCGGCAGGTAGAAGAAGTTAACGCACGCTACGGCGAGCAGCGAAGCCAAGACTGCCGGGCGCGAACCCCAGCCGGTGGCGATAAACAGGATGGTGAGCAGCAGCGCCAGCGCTACTGTCGTCGAGTTGATGTGCTCGCCGAAGAGCTTGAACGCGCCCGTGACCGCGACGACCCCGACGACCGCCAGAGAATAACCAATCCACTTCTTCTCAAACAGTTTTTTCCACACGCCGTTCTTTTCTATAACGTGGTCGTTAAGTTTGATTAGTTGCGCTCAAGCTGCTCCCTTAGCATGTTGCAGAAGAGCGCGCCTTGTTCGATGGCATCGTCGAGGGCTAAATGAGTGTGCGGCAATCCGTCGAACCAGCGTTCGGGCATGACGGATTTCACGGTGTCGCTGTAATCCTTTTTGAGAAGCGCCATCGCGTAGGTCTTGATGTCGAGCGCGGAGAATGAGAAGGGGCTGAAGCCTGCGAACTTGTGTAGATACCACTGGACGAACATGTAGTCGAAGACGACGGGGTAGCCGACGAAGACGGGCTTGCCGGGAAGCCCCTTGAGCCACACGACGTAATCCTGCATCGCCTGTTCGGGGGATTGCAGGTTCTGCCTGCACGCCGCCCACGCCTCCTTTTGCGTCTCCCACCACTTCATCGTGTCAGGATGGCCGCTTGCTCCCGGCAACATTTCGAGATTGGCGGAGAACGTGCCGATCAGAGTTTTGTCGGCGAGATAGGCGGCAGAGGCAAAGCTCAACATCGAATTCAGGCCGGGACAGGGGCCGTCGGTCTCGACATCCGTGCTCACATAGATTTCAGTCATGAAAGAGAAGCTAGCAGAAGTGAGTGCGCGAAGAAAAGGGCGTATGCGCCAAGAAGCTGTCTGAAAAGTCCCGTCAGGGACGACTGTCGCTTATATTTTCAAACGTATTTTAAGGGCGAACTTGCTGCATCTGTTCTATGAAGCGCTTGGCGATCTTGGTGGCGAGTGTGCCGCCGACGGAACTGAGCTTGCCGCTGGTGACGACGATGTCCGTGCGTGGATCAATGACGGTATAGACGAATCTCGTCGTGAAGACCTTGCGTCCGACCTCTATGATTAAATCCGCATCCGCTTCGTTGCGTGTGATGGCCAGCCCCCAGCGTTGAAACTCCTGGCGCTTGCGTAGCTCGTTCTCCAACTCGGGCGCTTTGAAGTAGAGGGATTTTTTACGAATGTAGATGAGCTTCGCATTACGCAAGATCGTCGCCGGGTCTGTGATGGGCGCGGCGTTTGAATCTGAAAACTGGTCGGAGCTCAAGACGACCGGGCGCGCAGGCTGTGCTGTCGAAGCTTGCGCGCCATTTAATGACTGTCCGCTAACAGCCCCAGCCGTTGAAAGCAAGAGAATGAGGATGAGGAGTGCAACACCGCAGAGGTAATGCGTGGGGCGAGATGATGGCTTAAGAACTCTCTTGAAGAGATTGAAAGATGAAATGCGCGAGCGCATGGTAAACTTTTCCTCCTGAAAACAAATAGCATTGGCCTCTTGTGCTGCGAGAGGCTCGACGGGACGAAGGCTTGTGCTTCGCCACGCTTCGGAAGATAGCAGCGGAAGCAGGGCTGTCACTATCAACCCTGTGTCACTTCTTCAAGTGCCACATTTTTGAGACGTGGACTGGTCGCGGGCAAACCATTCCGCTCCTGCGGCTCATCGTAGAGATGCACCACCTTCGCTATCCATCTGGTTTCCGCTTCAATTGAAAGGACTGTCATGCAAATGCGTCTCTCTCTCAAAGCCGTCCTGGTTGCGCTCCTTCTCTCTCTGTCTCTGGCAGGTGTGGTAGCGGCACAGGCCGGGCGAAACCGCCAGCAAAGCACCAACCCGCAAAAGAAAGTCGAGAGACCAACAAACCCACCAACGGATGAGCAGAAAAACGAAGGGCGTGAGGTGAAAGAGCAGGAGACTGAACCGAGCGCCGACGGGCAGGATGTCGAAACCGTCAAGGTCGAAACGAATCTCGTCACCGTTCCCGTCATCGTCTCAGATCGCGGCGACCGTTACCTCACGGACTTGAAGCAGGAAGATTTCACAGTCTACGAAGACGGGGTGCAGCAGGAAATCTCTTTCTTCGAGACCGTGACCGCGCCCTTTCACGTCGTCCTGATGCTCGACACCAGCGCCAGCACACAGGACAAGCTCGGACAGATTCAACAGGCGGCCATCGCTTTCACAGAACAACTACAAAAGGCCGACCGCGTCAAGGTGATGTCGTTTGCCGACAGCATACGTGAGCTTTCGGATTTCACGTCGGATCGCGCGGTGCTTCAATGGGCGATCAGGGACACACGACCGGGGCGGGGAACAAAGCTCTACGACGCGATGGCCGCAGGATTAAAAGCTTTGCAGAAAGTGAAAGGGCGCAAGGCTATCGTCATCTTCACAGACGGCGTGGATTCCTACAGCGACCGCGAGAGCTACGACAAGAACCGGCGCATGATTGAAGAGGCGGGAATCATCATCTACCCGATTCGCTACGATACGCGCTACGAGGTCGAGCAAATGGTGCGTCAGCAGCAGCAATCGGGGCAAGTGATAGACCTCGCGACCATTCTCGGCGGCAAGACGAGCACGACGCCGACGACCTTTCCCGGCGGCACAGGCGTCCCCACCGGCGGCGGCGGAGTCGGAACGAGCCTGCCTAGATTGCCCGGCGGAGTTGTTATTTCCACCTCAAGAAACGGGCGTGATAATAATAATCGCTACCCTCCCGGCGACCCGCGCAATAACGATCCACGCAACAACGATCCACGCAACAACGACCCGCGCAGCAACGACCCGACGAATCCTTCGGGCAGGACAAACCCGAACGACACCATCAGCGCCGAACTCGACGCGCTCTACATGACAGCGGACGCTTATCTAGCAGAGATTGCCGACAAGTCCGGCGGCAAACTCCTCCGCGCCGACACGCTCGGCTCTCTGCCACAGGCCTTTGGACAAATCGCGGCAGAGCTACGAACGCAGTACGCGCTCGGCTACTACCCGCCCAAGCCTGAGCGCGACGGCAAGTATCGCAAGATTAAAGTGAAGACCAGCCGCAAGGATGTGGCTGTCCGCGCCCGCCCCGGCTATCGCGCGCCAGGCAGTGGAAAGTAGTTCCACCGGCTCAATTTTGGTGACGTTGGATGTGACAGTACCTTGAGACTTTATCTCCTGATGGTCTGTCGTTGAGCTAAGATATGGAAGGTTGAATCTGACCTTACGCGCGCGTGAGTTATTCAGTGAACGGAAAGCAAAGCCGCACGATCCGTTATAATTCAGAGTAAACGCGGCTCAGTCACACGGCGCTGTAGGCTGCTTGAAACCTTTTCGATTGCGAATTTCCTTTATAAGTTCGTCGTTCACTCCGATGGCGCAGTACCATTTCGACGCGCCCTTAACGTCGAACCATTGAAGCCCCTCTACTCCGCCCAGATTAGTTTTATCAATATTCGCTCGATCAAGGTCAACCATCGCCATTTTTGCCCCATGAAGATCGGCACGTTTAAGGCTTGCATCTCTCAATCTCGCTCCATTCAGAATCGCGTTTGGAAGATACGCATCATCAAGATTCGCTCCCTGAAAGTTTACGTACTCCAGTTGGACAACTCCTCCGACTAATCGGAGGCCACGCAGGTCTGTGGATTCCAGATTACGCCGATGCTCCCTCAAGTAATCGTCCTTTGCTCCGTCGGGGTAGGGAGGCCGCTGAGCCGCTACGACTTCGAGAATCCTGAAGATAATGGCACGCATGTCCGCTGATAATTTTGATGGCCCTTCTTCCCCGTCCCAGTGAGCATTGATACGCACGTAATCAGTTAACTGGTTCATCGCTATCCAGTACCAATCAGCATTGCCGGACTTACATATCTCGGCCAGTAATCGAATCCCCTCAAAGACGCTCGTCGGGTTTGTCTCCTTAAGCAATCCGACAGCGTCTCTGTCTTGTTGCTCATAGTTAATAACTTTTGCCGGAGGCTTGTTTACATTACCGGCAACATGGTCGTTGCCAGTATTTGTAGTGAGGCTGCCCGCGTTGCCAGTGACCGGGTTAACAGTGACTGCATTAGCAGCGTTCATGTTGGTGTTGTTCGGATTGGCAACGCCTGTTGGATTGTTACCCGTGCTATTCACAGTAGCATCATTCCCCTTGCCACTAGTTTCCGGCTGAGGTTTGAAGAGCCATCGCGCGAATAAGAACATCGCCAGCACTACCCCGACCGCAACTAGAACCTTCATCCAGACAGGAGGCTGCTGTCTCTGTGTTTTCTGTGGCAATTGTGGCTGTTGAGTTTGTGGCGGTGGCTCGCGCTTAAGTAATCTCTGTACGTCGTTGACCAGACGCTCTAAGTGAGTCTCTAAGGGAGGCGTGAAAGCGTCGAGCCAGTTACTCGCGGAAAGATAATACGCCGTGCCTTTCGAGGGTTTCAGATTCTCTATGCGGAAGGCAAGAATCGGAATATCTTTTTCATTTTGGAATGCGAGGTCCAGCTCACTCGCCACATCTCTGGACTTATTCGAGTAAGCCGAGAATACCAATATCAAAATCGACGACGCGGCGATGGCGTCAACGATTGCCTCGGAGTACTCGGCGCTGGCTAATATGTTTCTGGGTGCTATCCAACAGTTAATTCCTTTCCCCTCCAGCGCCAAGCAGATTGCATCCGCAGTAGCTTTGTCAGGGGCCGAGTAGCTAATGAATACGTCGTGAGCCACGATAGAAAAGAAACTCCTCTGATTAATCTATACTTAGTCCCCTCCGCCGTAAAGCTCTTCGATTAGCTGTCCATACTTTTCATCTACGACGCGGCGTTTGATTTTGAGTGTGGGCGTCATCTCGCCGTTGTCGATGGAGAACTCTTCCGGAAGGAGCGCGACGCGGCGGACGCGCTCATAGTCGGCCAGTGTTTTAGTGAGCTGCGCGACCTCTTGTTGGACGAGCTTGATGGCGGCAGGGTCGCGGCTCCATTCGGCGCGGGTCGGGGGCTTAGGCTTCCCGGCGGCTGACAGGGCGGAGGCTAAGGCTTCCCAGTCGGGAACGATGAGGGCGGCGGGTTGTTTGCGGCCTGCGCCGATGACGACGACCTGATTGACAAGCTCGGATTGCTTGATGAGGCTTTCGACGAGTTGCGGCGCAATGTATTTCCCATTGGAGAGCTTGAATAAATCTTTCTTGCGATCCGTGATGTAGAGATGCCCCTCGCTGTCCATGTGGCCTACGTCGCCGGTTTGAAACCAGCCGTCCTGCATCACGGTTTCGGTTGTTTCCTCGTGATTGTAGTAGCCGCGCATGACGTTTGGCCCGCGCACGAGAATCTCTCCATCGGAGGCTATCTTCACATCAATGCCGGGGAAGACCAGACCGACCGAGCCGGTCTTGTTGTTGTCCGGGCGATTCGCGGCGACGATGCAGGTTTCGGTCATGCCGAAGCCCTGCAAGATAGGGATGCCCGCTCCCCAGAAAGCATGAGAGAGCGTGGGCGACAGCGGAGCGCCGCCCGAAACGAAGTAGCGCAGACGGCCTCCGACGCCCGCGCGCCATTTCGAGAAGACAAGGCGGCTCGCAAGCTCGTGCTTCAGTTCAAGCAAGGGCGGCACAGGCTCTCGCTTATCTTTCAACTCGGCGTGACGCTGGCCGACTTCGAGCGCCCATGCGAACAGCTTAGTTTTCCAGCCCCCGGCTGACATGCCTTTCTTGACAATGCGCTGGTAGACCTTTTCAAAGAGGCGCGGCACGGCGGTCATAATCGTGGGGCGCACGTCGTTGAGGTGCTCGCCCACCTGATCGAAGGAAGCGGCGTAGTAGACGGAAACGCCCGTGCAGCAGAAGACGTAAAAAACCGTGCGCTCGAAGATGTGCGAGAGCGGGAGAACCGAGAGCGCTATGTCTTCATGCGTGATGGGCAGCGCGCCCGAAATCGAAAGGATGTTGGACAGAAAATTGTCGTGCGTCAACATCACGCCTTTCGGCTCGCCCGTCGTGCCCGAAGTGTAGATGATCGTCGCAATCTCATCATGGCGCACCGAATTTAAGAGAGCATCGTAGGCGTTCGGGTCTGCGTGCTCTCGCTCGCGCCCGCGCGCTTCGAGGTCTTCCAGCGTAATCGCGCCCTCGAATTGATCTACCGCGTCCGCGTCGAAGAAGACCATGCCTTCGAGCGTCTTCACGTCTTCGATTCCCGCTCGCGCGTGTTTGAAGACTTTGCGCCCGGAGACGAAGATTAAACGCGCGCCGGAATCCTCAAGGATGTAGCGCACCTGCTCGACGGCCTGCGTGGTGTAAATCGGCACGTTGACTGCGCCGAGGCTGAGGATGCCGAGGTCAACGATTGACCATTCCGGGCGGTTCTCGGAAAGAAGCGCAACGCGGTCTCCGGCTTTAACGCCCAACTCCGCGAGGCCGAGCGCGATGTGACGCACGCGCTCGACGAAGGCGTCGGCGGAGATGTTAACCCATTGGCCTGACCGCTTGTGATTGAGCGCATCCTGTTTCGCGTAGCGCCCAATCGCGGCGAGACAGAGCTGCGGGAGCGTGGTTGGCGAAGCGTGCAGTGGTTCGCTGGTTGAGTCTGTCATCGTGAGCGACGTTGACGAGAGCAGGCGTCGGCTTCTCCTTACGGAATTTTCATGGAAACGCAACTCATGCGCGATGGGGAAAGCTTTATCTCTTACTCCGTAGATGATAATGCGCTGCCCGGCTTCAAGGCCAGCGTGCAGCGCGAGACACAGATGAGACGCTCGCGCTCGTCGCGTATCTCGATTGACCAGACGGTCATCTGCCTGCCCTTGTAAACGGGCACGGCTTCCGCCGTCACACGTCCACTGCTGACCGAGCGCAGGTGGTTGGCATTGATCTCGACGCCGACGGGCGTGAAGCGTTCGAGGTCTGTGTTGAGCGCCGCGCCGATTGCCGCTGCGGTCTCGGCCAGCACAACCGAGACGCCACCGTGAAGCAATCCCGTGTACTGGTGAACGCGCTCTTCCACCGGCATCGAGAGCACGACGCGCTCCTTTTCTGCCGATTCAATCGTAATGTTGAGCGTCTTGAGGACGGTCTGATCCGTCCGGCTACGCATGTTTTCAAGCAGGGTTGTCATCGTTGCTCCGGTAGAATTAAATCATCGAATAAGAATTAGACAGGATTAACAGGATTAACAGGAAGAAGAGAAGAAGCATCAAGCTCCGTTGACCGACCTTGTTTTCTTAATCTTGCTAATCCTGTTAATCCTGTCTATTCCTTTTCTTCTTCTATTAAGCTTTTCATCAACCAGTAATTTCAACGGCCATGCGGGGGCAGCGCCGCGCCTTCGGCAGCGGGAATGCTCGGTTGCCTGACTGAGCGGCGGCGGCGATGGCGGCGGCGATGCTGTGTGGCCTCTTCGACGCGCCCGTTGATGGTGGCGAGCGCGGCCAGAATCAGAAACAGCAGCGCGTTTGAAGTCGTGTGGAGCGTGAAATCGAAAAGGCTGTGAACCAGCACGGCAAAGCATCCGGCTAAAGCACCCGTCGCCACACCGCGCCGGAACGTGTCCTCAGTCTCACGGCGCGCAAAGCCCGCGCGAAAGAGCGCGACGAGGAAGAAGAGTCCAAGACCCATCCCGATAATTCCTGCATCTGAGAGCACCTGCAAGTAGTCGTTGTGCGCCTGCTCAAGACGTTCCGTGCCGTTGCGCGAATCATATTGCGTGTAGGCCAGTCCGAAAGAGCCAAGCCCGCTGCCGATGACCGGGTGAGCCTTGATAATCCGCAGCGTCACGCTCCAGAAATGCGCGCGCCCCGTTGTCGGATCATTTGAGTTGACAGTTCCGGCAAGGCGGCTCAAAGCGGCTTCACCGCCGAAAAGGAGCGCGCCTCCGATGAGTGCCACGACGAGAGCCAATCCCAGCCCCGCGCGCACCAGCGCCCCGCGAACGCGCCCGCTTCTTTCTTCGGCGCCCGTTCTTTCACGATCGCGTCTACCGAATCCCGTCAGGACTAACAGAAACACTACTTCCGCGAAGAGAGCGACCATGCCTCCGCGTGAGTTTGTCATGATGAGCGCGATGCCCATTATTGCGGCGGCAAAGATGTAGAGCGGGCGCTTGTCGCGCTCAATCGCGCCGGAAAAGAGCAGCCCCAGCGGCAACGCCATCGTCAGTTCCATGTAACCCGCGAAGTGATGGCGATTGATGAAAGGGCCGAACGGCGCGCTCTGCGGCAGTTCCTTCAGCCAGTAGATTTTGTCCGGGCTGGTGAAAAACTGTATCAGGCCGATGAAGGAGAGCGCGAACCCGAAGAAGATGATGACGCGGACAATCAGGCGCAGGCGTTTCGGGCTGTCAATGAACGCGAGCGCGGCGGCAAAGTAGACCAGAAGCGCGACCAGTTGCACGAGCGCGAGCCGTGTTGAGTAAGGATCAATTGAGAGGCTGCCGACGGGTGCGTTTGCGAGTGCGCCCGCGCCGTCGCCGTTTGCCTTTAGCGGGAGAAGCTGAAAAATGCCGAGCAGGAAGAGACCGATGAGCGGCCATTGGAGCGGGTTGCGGCTGAGACGCAAGCGGCGGCTGCGCCACGCATCCACGACCCAGAGAATGATGAGCGCGCACGCGCCAAGCTCGAAGACGGCGAGCGACCAGTAATGCACCGTACCGTAAGCGAGCGTGGAGAGAATTATCGCCACGCACAAGGTCACGATGATGAAGCGGCTCGCCAGCGTCCGTACCAACTCAACGGGCATTCGTGTTGCTTGTGTTCGCGCTTGCGCCGCTGGCGTTTGCGTTGCCGCTTCCGCCTGAGCGTTGGAGATTGAAGTCGTCATACCAGACAAGGCCAAAAATGGGGCACACCGTATCTGCCCCGCACGTCGCGCGGCTCACGCGCACTATCACCGCTTCGGATTGAGGCGGCGCTTTGAACTCTATCGTCTCAGCTTGCCAGTCGCGCGTGCCGTTAGGCAGCGGCTGAGACGCGCCCAGCACTTTCGTTTCATCTGCGCTGTCCACCACATTTATCAGCGGCGTCCCCCCGCTTTTCAAATCCTCTGCGCGAACATAATACTCAAGCCGATACTGGACATTAGGCTCGACCACGATCAACTGCGAGATGTTTGAGAACGCCAGCGTCGAGGGCGACTTAAACGCGATGCGGAGGCTTCGCAACCCGCCATGCCGATTGCTTTCGTCCAGGCCGATTTGCGCCTGCGGAACGCTTGTCACTTTCCAGCCGAAGATGTTTGTGCCCGTCGCATCAATGTCCGTCTCAAATCCGGGGTCCAGGATTTCCCCGACCTTCGCAGAGGGCGCGTCCCGGTTGAGGTCGCGCGCCAATTCCAGCGCGGCGCGATGACGCTTGGCCGCGAGCAGGGCTGTCATCACCGCTTCGCCATTCGCGCGCTGCTCCGTCTTCTCCACCACGCTCAAGGAAGACCACAGCCGCGTCGCATCCTCAAACCGTCCGCGCCCCGCGACGTAAACCGCCAACTCCGCACGCGCCGCAGCCGAGCCTCCGACCGCGTCCTTGATCGCGTCCACGTTTTCGCCATAGACAAACCACGCCGCGTTGAAAATCTGCGGGCGCAGCCGCTGATCTGCATCAGCCGCGCGGCGCAGTTCCGTAAACGCCTCGTCGCCGCGCCCCGAACGCAGCAGCAGATTGCCCAGATGCCAGCGCGGGTCTGCGTAAGACGGCGCAAGCTCGACGGCGCGGCGCAGAGCCTTTTCGCCCCCGGTGAAATCGCCGTCTTGCCCGCGCGCCCGTCCCAGGCTCACCCAGAAACGGTAATCATTGGGCGACAGTCGGACGGCCTCTTCGTATTGCTTGAGCACCTCGGCACGGTCTTCCGGCTTGATGCTTCCACTTTTCAACCCGGCGACGACCCAGTGTGTCCACGGGTCGTTCGGCGCTAATTTCATCGCCGACAGCGCCGTCTCCAACTTCGTTGCCGCCAATTCATCTTCCGAGAGCAGCTCATCTGAGATCTGCGGCGCATACTCCGCCACGAAATTCCCGACGTACCAGCGCGTCGCATACCACGAACCCGCCAGCGCCGCCAGCACCGGCACAATCAACAGCACACGCACCAGAGCCGTGCGCGCTTCAACGATTTTTAATTGATCGGATTGGGACACGGTAAAAGCGGTGATAGGTGATAGGTGATAAGAAAAAAGCTTTTACCTATCACCTATCACCTATTACTCATCACTGATGTTCTCGATTCTGATCCGCATACGTTTGAGCGCTACGTCCGCCTCGCGGCAGTCGTTCAGGATTTCCGCGACGCGCTCGGGCGTGAAGCGGGAACTGGAGATGAGTACTTCGTCAACGCGCTGCTCTTCGCAGATGGCGCGCAAACTTCCGTTGCCGCCGAAGACGCGCAGGCCGTGGATGACCTTGCCCTTCTTGTTCGGGTCGTCGTCCACGAAACCGACGGGCGCGTATTGCAACTCGCGGTTGTTCTGCATCTCGCGCAAGAGAAGTTCTCCGCCATCGCCCGCGCCGTAAATCAGAACGCGGCAGCCGTCAGTCGCCACCTGCGTCGGCAGCAACCTGCGAAACAGCCTGAAGGCCATACGGCTTCCGGCCAGGAGCATGAACAGTAGTATCGCGTCCACGATGAAGACCGTGCGCGAGATGCCTTCAAAGCGAAACGCAAACAGGATTGCCATCAGGGAAGCTATCGAGCCGAGCGCGACGGCCTTGGCGAAGACGACCAGATCGTCCACGCTCGTATAACGCCAGATGCCGCGATAGATGCCCATCACCAGAAACATCGCCATCTTGAAAAACAGCAGCACAGGCAACGTTCGCAGGAAGACGCGCCAGACGCCGTTCGACTCCATCGGGCCGAACCTGAGCACGTAAGCCCCGTAGTAAGCGAGGATGATGAGCACCAGATCAAGCGAGACCTCGAAGATGCGGCGCTTGTACGATAGATCAACCAGAAACGCGAACAGAGGCTTCTCGCGCGCCGCCTTCGCTTCATCTTCGTCATAGACCTTGACGCCCGCGAGATAAACTCCCATCAGCGTGAGCACGACCGTAAACCCGCCGATAGCGGCCAGCGCCACGTCAATTTTCGCCTCGCGCACGAGCAGCGCCAAAAGTCCCGACAGCCCCGCGAAACCATACAGCATCCAGACGGCGTGCCGCTCTGACATTCCCAGCGCCACTAAGCGGTGCGACGTATGGTCGCGTCCGCCCACACGAACAGAGCGTCCCGACAGTTTTCTCAAGACCGTGACGAGCACCGTGTCGAAAATCGGGATGAAGAGAATCAGGATGGGCACGGCCAGCACGGGCAGGAAGCTGCGCGAGCGTCCGCCCTGCGCCGCGCTCATCAAAGAGGTGCTGGCGAGAAAGAACCCTATGAACATAGAGCCGCAGTCGCCCATGAAGATTGACGCCGGGTTCGAGTTGTAAACCAGAAACCCTATCAGCGCGGCGGCGAAGACTGCCAGCATCAGGGCTTCGGTTGGCTGCGCGCTGGCGAGAAAGCTGATCGCCAGAAAGACGGAAGCGATGGCCGCAATCCCCGCCGACAAGCCATCCATGTTGTCGAGCAGGTTGATGGCGTTGGTGATTCCGATTAACCAGAAGATGGTGATGATGATGTTGACGGTGGCCGAGCCAGTCCACGGCAGGCTCAGGCCGTAGTAGATGACAAAGGCTGCGCCCATCACCTGCCCGATTAATTTCTGGTAAGGCTTCGCATGCAGGAGATCGTCGGCCAGCCCGACGGCGAAGAGAAATGCGCTCGCGCCTAAGACCACCCAGAGATAGTCCCGGTCGTGATTCAGAATCTCGTCAGGACGGGGTGGCACAAACAGTAAATAGACAACGATGACGAGGGCGACCGAGAGAAATATCGCCACGCCGCCGAGCATCGCCGTCGGCTTCTTGTGCCAGCGGTCTGTCTTGGGCTTGGCGACAAACTTCCACTTATGCGCTAGCAGGCGCACGACGGGCGTCAGAACGAGCGCCAGCGCAAACGAAGCGACAACAGGAATGAGATATATCGGCTTAAAAGGCATTACCCGTTACAGCAGTAGAGGAAGTTTTTCGTTGTTGACTCAGAAACCCTATTCGATTGGAGGCGACAAATCAAGCGGCGGGGCAGGAAAATCGTGCAGTGGTTCAGTTTGAAAAGAGTGAAGGGGAAGTTGAGGTTCACCGCCGCAGACGCAGAGGACACAGAGGGGGCGCAGAGATAAGAAATAATAGAGAGCAGATTTGAGATTTCAAATTCTGAATTTGAGATTATCTTTCTCTGTGCCTCCTCTACGCTCTCTGCGTCTCTGCGGTGAATCGCCTCTCGCCGCACGTTCGATTTGAAGCTGCTTAATTCTTCTCGGCCTTAGCGCAAGAGGGAAACGGGAAGACCAGCTTTATGTCCTGAACGTCTCGATTAATTTCCAATCTCACAGGAGCTGTGCTCACGTCCGAAACGTTCCCGCCTTGCGCTTTGATGATTTTTTCCAGTTGCGGACAATTAACGTATTCGCCCGCGTAGGTGTACATAGAGCCGTAGAGCGAGCCTTTCAGCCCCTGTAAAATCGTCAGCGAGAAACGACCCTGCGCGTCGGTCTTTGTTCCGGCCTCGCCGTCGTAACCTTCTCTCACTTTCTCCGCTTTGAACTTAACGAACTCTTCCGCCACAGGCCGTCCGTCCGAATAGACCAACATCCCTTGAATCACTCTGGTCGTTTCCTGCGACGGGATATGGATGTCGTAATTTTCAAGATTGTCACCTTCGACCAGCGTGATGGCCGTCGCCTTCTCCCGCTCGAACGTGCCCGGATAGTAAGCGGTCGGGAAGGGCGCGTTACTACTGATCTTGCCGCTGTCATTGACGACGATGAGATATTCGCCGGGGGGAATCTCGTCCATCTTGTAGCGTCCCTGCTCGTCCGTGCAATCTAAATTCCAGGGGCCGGTGGCGTTCTTGTCCTTAGGCATGAGCTTTAGACAGGTATGCGGCAAAGTGCGCCCGTCTGCGCCGAAGACTCTGCCGCCGATGATCGTATCGGCGCTGAAGAAGAAGGCTACTCCGGCACAGCCTTTTTCTTTCAGCACGATTTCTCTCCTCGGATTATCGGTATAATCCACACTGTCATCATACTGGATAGAAAAGCGTACTTTTAATCCAAAAGGAATCTCCGGCTCGATAGCGTACTTGCCCGGTGGCAGACCATTGATTTCATAAACTCCATTCTTGTCTGTGTAACTCTCGTAGGTCTTCTCCGCGCCGGTTATTTTCACCTTAGCTCCGATGACACCTTCACCCGTGTAGTTTTCGAGAGTGCCGGAGATGTGTGTCTTCTGCGCGGAAGCGGGCAGCCCTTGCAGGTAGAGCAAATCTTCGGCGGCATCTCCGATGCGCGTGCTCCGACCACAAGCGCCGATTGCCCACGTCTTACTTTTCTTATCGTAGTAAGCATATAACAGCCAGCGCTCTCCTTCCTTGAACGCTACATCGCAGGAAGTTCCCCAGGAACGAAAGACGGCCTGCACGTTCTTGATACCCTTGAACGCTTTCTCAACCTGCACGTAAGCTATTTGACCGGCGACATATTCCTGTCCCTGAGCGTTTTTCTGTGGGGGCGGCAACTCGATTCTCTGGACAGAGCCGATGAACACAGCATCGGCGCTCGCGTAAGCTCCGCAAATTGTAGGAGCGCCAATACAGGAGCAGGCTTCCGCAACGCCCGGATTTACAAGCAGGAAGGTGAAAGCAAAGAGGATTAAAAATATTCTCATGACCTTTTTATCCCGCCATGCTCAAAGACGCTTCGTCATTCTATCCTTGAGCCATAAATCGGCATGAGCGACTGTGCCAGTGACGAGTACGAAGCTGTGAGATTTGATGGCTAACCCACACCGATTTGTTGGTTGAGGCGAGCGAAGTCAAAGTTATTCCATGCCTCGACGATTTTGCCGTCTTTCACCTGGATGATGCAGAGTCCGTCGAACTCGACCTGCTTATTGGTGGCCGCAATCCCAAGACTGTCTCCCGTATGCTGGGCGCGAATCGTGCAACGTGCGGCGGCCTTGTCACCTTCGCAGATGCAGTCTTCGATGACAACCTCTATGTTGGGGAAAGCTCCGCGAAACCTGTGGAAGAAGGGCTTGAAATTCACGGGGCCGCGCAGTTCCTCCCCGTTTTCGTCCACGAGGCCATGCGCTATTCCATCTTCGGCGAGCATTTCGTCAATCGCCTCCTCGCGTCCCTTGTTCCAGACCTCTTCAAACCAACGGCGCATCATAGCTCCGGCTTCGCTCTGCGTTTCAGACTCGCTTTCGCTTTTCATCGCTTCACCTCAACAGTTATTCGCAGCGATCGCTCTTTAGGGCCGCCCGCTGTGAAAATTGATGACGCTCTGGAGAATGCCGTCGAGCTTCATCTCCGGGCGAAAGCCGACGAGCGCATTTATCTTCGAGGTGTCCGGCACGCGGCGCGGCATATCCTCGAAGCCTTCTTCATAAGCCTCGTCATAAGGGACGAACGTTATTTCAGATTCAGAGCTGGTCAATTCCTTGACGCGCTCGGCCAACTCCAGAATCGTCACTTCCTCATTCGATCCGATGTTGAAGACCTGCCCGACCGCTGCCGGATTGTCCATCAACTTGATGAGCGCACCCACTATGTCGCCGACGTAGCCGAAGCAGCGCGTTTGTTTTCCGTCGCCGTAAACAGTCAGGGGGCGACCCGCGAGCGCCTGCTTGACGAAGGTCGGGATAACCATGCCGTACTGTCCCGTCTGGCGGGGCCCCACGGTGTTGAAGAGACGCACAACGATGGTCGGGAGTTTCTTCTCGCGCCAGTAGGCCAGAGCCAGAAATTCGTCAATCGCTTTCGAGCAGGCGTAAGACCAGCGACCCTTCGTCGTCGCGCCCATGACGAGATTGCCGTCTTCACGAAACGGCACTTCGGTACTCAAACCGTAGACTTCCGAAGTCGAAGCAATCAGCACCTTCTTCTTCTTCTTGTTCGCCAGATTAAGCACGACCTCAGTGCCGCGCACGTTGGTCTCAATCGTCCTGACGGGACTTTCGACAATTAATTTAACGCCGACAGCCGCCGCCAGATGAAAGATCACATCGCACTGGTCAACCAGTTCGGCCAGGGCGGGCTGGTTATGCACGCTGTCAATCGTATAGTGGAAACGCTCGTTGCTCTTCAGGTGTTGAATGTTTTCGATGCTGCCGGTCGAGAGATCGTCTATCGCAAAGACCTCATCGCCGCGCTGCAAATAAGCGTCCGCCAGATGAGAACCGATAAACCCCGCCCCGCCTGTAATCAAGATTCGCAAATTTTTATATCCCCTTTGTTAAAGTCTGGAGTCTGTTACGTCAAGAGCGCGTCTGGAGTCTGAAGCCAAAGAACTACTTTCTGGTTTTGACTCCAGACGCGTTTTTGACGTAACAGACTCTCTGGACTTTTCTCCTGCCAGCTCACGATAAAGATTCATCACGTCCGCGAGCAGACGGTCTTTTGAGTAGTTCTGTTTGACGAAGCTGGCCGCGCGCGCGCCCAGTTCAGTTCGCAAATCAGGAGCATTGATGAGATGCGCCAGCGCTTCACTGAAGCCTTCGGCATCTTTCGGGTGCACGCGCACGCCGCGCTCGCAAATTGTCCATCCGGCGTCGCCGCTCGCGCCGTTATCTTCCACTGAAGCGTTGAGTTTCTCTCCGAGCAGGTCAACGACTCCGCCGACCGCCGTGGCGATGCAGCATCGCGCATTCGCCATCGCTTCGATCAGGGTGAGCGGCGTGCCTTCGTTGAGCGAAGTCAAAGCGACAACATCGAGCGCCGCGTAGAAGTTTTCAGGATCGCTGCGTGTTCCCAGAAACAGCACGTCGTCGTCAAGCCCAAGCTCGTGCGCCTGCGTTTCAAGTTTCGTTCGTAAATGCCCGTCGCCGATAATAACAAAACGGACGCGCCGCGCGCCCTTCGTCAGATCAACCTTCTCTTTGAGCCGCGCGGCGGCACGAAGAAAGAGCGAATGATTCTTCACCTCGGTCAGCCGACCGACGATGCCGATTAACACGTCTTCGTCTCCAGCCTTTAACTCATCGCGGAGCAACGGGCGGCGCTCCGGCCAGTTGGCGAATACACTGGTATCGAGGCCAAGCGGGATAACTGTGAATTGAGGAGCGCGCCCGACGCCGAACTCTTCGTGAATCTCGCGCCGTTGCTGCGGGCTGATGACAATGATGCGGTCGGTCGCCAGACGTGCCAGAGTTTTTTCAATCAACAGGAAGACGCGCGTCTTCAACCTGCCGTAGTAGCTGTGAAAGATGTGCCCGTGATAAGTGTGGACGAAGCGGCAGCGGCGCGGTCGTCCAAGCAGAGTGGCAGGCGTCGCGTAGCGATAGAGAAGCCCGGCGAGGCGTCCCACAGTTCCGGCTTTCGCCGTGTGAGTGTGCACTATGTCTGGGCGCTCGCGCTTCAGGAGGCGATAGAGCTTCCATACGGTGAGCGCATCTTTCGGGGAAATCTCGCGGCTCATCTGAGGAATAATGAGCGGCTCAACGCCATGCTCTGTGGCGAAGTAGCCCATATCATCCTCGCCGGGCGGCACAGTGCCAGCGACGAGCACGGTCTCGCACTCCGCGCCCTGCAAACCATTGGTGAGCCACACCACATGGCGTGCTGGCCCCCCGACATTGAGCCGGGCGATGATGCGAACAATTTTCATGAGCAGTGGTCAGGGGCCAGTGGTCAGTGGTCGGTGAACAGCCAAAACAGTTCGTTGCTTGTTTTTAACTGACCACTGACCGCCGACCACTGACCACTTTAATCGTCTATCTGAAATATCGTCTCCGGGTCGTCTTCGTGCCTGATCTCGTCAATCTCTTCGCCGCGATTGTTGCCCATGTAGAGACGGTTGGGGCAGTTGGTGACGATGCCGGGTCGGCTGCCGACGTTGCGATAGGCGTGGACGACGCCGCGCGGGACGAGCACCGATTGTGGATTGTCTTCGCCGACAAAGAGTGTCATCACGTGATTGAAAGTCTCGGAATCCTCGCGGTTGTCCCACATCCGCAGCTTGAAGTTCGACGGGCCGATGAAGCAGAAGAGGTCTGCCTGATCCACATGCTCATGCGGCCCGCGCAAGTGTCCCGGCTCGGTCGAAGAGACGTAGGCCATCGTGGGGTAAAACTCTTCTTCCAGTTCGTCGTGCCGGAAAATCTCCACCAGCCAGCCGCGCTCGTCCACGAACTTACGCAGGCTCTTCACCACGACGCCGTTGATCTTTCCCTTTTTGAACGTTCTATCTGACTGAACTGGCTTCGGCAGCATGTTGTATCTCCAGATTGTTCGCGCCTGTTTCGGCCACCAGATTCGACGCGTGCAAAAGGCTCTCGAAAGTTCCGGCGTCCGTCCACCAGCCTTCAAGCTCGTTCCAAGTCATCTCGTCGCGCTCGATGTAAGCATTGTTGACATCCGTGATTTCCAACTCGCCGCGCCCGGATGGTTTCAACGTTTTGATAATCTTGAACACGTCGGCGTCGTAGAGATAAATGCCGATGACGGCGTATTCGGACTTTGGCTCGTCGGGCTTCTCTTCGATTCTGAGGACGCGGCTGCCATCAAGCTCAGGAACGCCGAAGCGCTGCGGGTCTGTGACTTGCTTCAGCAGAATCTTCGCGCCCTTGCCCTGCTCACGATAGGCGCGCACCGCCGCGCGGACGTTGCCTTCGATGATGTTGTCGCCCAGCACAACGCAAACGGGGTCGCCTGCGGCGAAGTGCTCGACCAGCGAGAGCGCGTCGGCGATGCCGCCTTCACCCTCCTGATACGTGTAGTTGAGATGCTTGAGGCCAAAAGCCTTGCCGTTGCCGAGCAGTTTCAGAAAATCGCCCGCCGAGTTTCCGCCCGTGACGATCATGATGTCGGTAATCTCGGCGTTCACCAACGTCTGAATCGGATAGTAAATCATCGGCTGATTGTAGACCGGCAGCAAGTGCTTATTCGTCACACTCGTCAACGGCCTCAGCCGCGTCCCCAGTCCTCCAGCCAAAACAACACCTTTCACAAGAAACCTCCTGAAAAACAGGAGACAGAAGACAGGAGACAGAAGTCAGAATAATAAGGCGGCAACCCGCTTTTGTTTTTATCCTGTCTTCTGTCTTCTGTCTCCTGTCTTCTGCTTTTAGTCAATAAATCTCACATACCATAATTCGAGCATCAAGAGCGTCCAGAGTTGAGCGGCGAAATCCTGTTGGCCGCCGGTGTGCTGTTCGATCATGTGCCTGACAATCTTTGGATTGAAGAGGCCGCGCTTCGACGCTTTCTCCGTGAGCAGGACTTCGCGTAGAAAGCCCTGCATCTCGCCGCGAAACCAGTGGCCGATGGGAACGCCAAAGCCCATCTTCGGGCGCTCTAAGTTTTCGGCGGGCAACAACTTTTTGAGCACGCGCTTTAAGAGATACTTGGTCGTCCTGCCGCGCAGTTTATATTTCTCCGGAAGGCTCGCCGCAAACTCTATTACGTGATGATCCAGAAAAGGCGAACGCGCTTCCAGAGAGACGGCCATGCTGGCGATGTCCACCTTGACCAGCAGATCGTTCGGCAGATACGTCATCGTGTCCGCCAGCAGTGTCGCGTCAATGACGCCAGCGCCGTTGGCATTAACGAACCAGGGTTCCAGAAAGCTGGCGGCGCTCAAACTCTCGGTCTCGCGGCGAAAGCTTTCGGAGTAGAGCTCCTGTTTCGCCTCGCCGTAAAAGACGCTCATCCAGCGCAGGTACCGCTCGACCTTCGGCAGAGAGGCCGCGCGCATAAACCTTTTGACCTTCGCGCTGCGGTTTCTATCTCTCTCTGATCCGGGCAGCAACTCAACCGCTTGCTCGATGACACCCTTTCGCAGGAGATTGGGCAGCCGCCGGTACTTTTCGGCCATGCTCATCGCCGCGTAACGCTCGTAGCCTGCGAAACACTCGTCGCCGCCGTCGCCGTTCAAAGCGACGGTAACATGCTGGCGCGTTTCCTTCGCCACGTAGTAAGTCGGGATGGCGGAGGAATCGGCGTAAGGCTCGCCGTAATGCTCGACGAGTGTGGGCAAAACTTCCATCGCATGCGGGCGCACGATGAACTCGTGATGGTCTGCCCCGACGTGCTCGGCGACGCGGCGCGCGTGATGAAGCTCCGAGAAATCCTGTTCTTCAAAGCCGATGGAAAACGTCTTAACCGGCGCACTCATCTCCTCGCTCATCAGCGCGACAATGGCCGAAGAGTCTATCCCGCCGGAGAGAAACGCGCCCAAAGGGACATCCGACATCAGGCGCACGCGCACGGCCTCGCGCAAAATTTCTAAGGCGCGCTCGCCCGCTTCTTCCTCGCCGATGTCGAGCTTCTTTGAGAAGTCGGGCTGCCAGTAGCGTTCAATCTTGAGCTCACCTGCTTTCCAGCGCAGGAAATGCCCCGGCTCAAGTTTTCTGATGGCGCGAAAGGCCGTCAGCGGCGCGGGCACGCAGGCGAACGAGAGATAGTAGTGAATCGCGTCATGCTCAACGTCGCGGCTGATGTCCGGGTGCAGGAGCAGGGCGCTGAACTCCGAGCCGAAGATGAGTTGGCCATTGACGTGAGCGTAAAGCAGCGGCTTCTTGCCGACGCGGTCGCGGGCTATGAAAAGCTCCTCACGCTTTTCGTCCCAGATGGCAAACGCGAACATGCCGCGCAGGTGCTTGGGACAATCCGCGCCGTATTCATCATAGGCGTGAATGATGGCTTCCGTATCACAGTTGGTATAAAACCTGTGCCCCAGCTTCTCCAACTTCTCGCGCAGCTCGGGGTAGTTATAGATTTCGCCGTTGTAGACGATCCAGGCCGAGCGGTCCTGGTTATGAATCGGCTGCTGGCCGCCCTTCAGATCAATAATGGAGAGCCGCCGCATGGCCAGCCCAACAGTATCTTTGAAGTAATAGCCGTCTTCATCCGGCCCACGATGCCGGATGGCCTCGCACATCCGCGCGAGTAAATCCCGGTCAACCGGAGCCGCCTCAGACGGGCGAACGATTCCTACGATTCCACACATATCAGATATTCGAGGACGAAGGACGCGCCATTATCCTGACGGGTTTTTGACGAGCCTCCTTGTTCTTCAGTTTCTTGTTCTCTCTTCGCTCTCTCAGCAGGACGAGGCCGACCGCAACGAAGATAAAGTAGAAAACCAGTAGTTGCGCGCGCTGGCGATAGGCCGTGCCGACGTTGCCCTGAAAGACGGAGTAGGCAATCGTCAGCATACTGGTAAAAATCAGAATCGGCAGCACCTGACGAAAACGATACTTGATGGCGAACCAGAGTCCGAGCACCATTGCCGGGAAAGAGAGCCACCAGACGATCATCTCCGGCATCGTGATGCTCGACCGCAGCGAAGTCAGTTGCCAGGGGAAGGGCGCAAACATGAGATAGACTGTTCCAATGGGAATCGCGGCCAGAGCGCCAGAGGTGGTCGAAACGTCAACCTCTTTGGCGAAACCCGATTCGGCTGACCCGGAGGCATCGGCGCGGCTGCGTTGGATGCGGCTCAGGTCTGTAAATTGTTCGAGCTGCACGCTGGCGAATTTGGTCACGCCCAGGGAAGTCAGAGCGAGGATTAGCCCCACGACGACGATTACCTGGCGAACAAGGCTCTGCGCCGTCACGGCGCGCGTCCCGATGACAAGGGCGATGAGGATGGCTGCCAGCGCGATGTAAAAGATATAGAAGCGAAAGCTGAGCAGCGCAAACAATGTGCCTGCGAGAATCGCCAGATACTTGACGTTGACGCGCTCTCCCAGTTTGAGCGTGGTCAGCATGGCGATGGAGAGCAGAAAAACAATCGGGCCATCTTTCAATCCTTGTGAAGACCACAGCACGAGTGAAGGAAAGAAGGCCACAAAAAGTGCGGCGATGCGCGCCACTCGCAGGTTGGCGAAGATGTGCCGGGCGCAGAGGAAGATGACAGGAGCTGTGGCCGCGCCGACAATCGCGTTGACGAACTGGATGGCCAGCATGTTGCGGCCAGTCACGCCGTAGACGGCGGCCACCATGTAGATCATCCCCCAGCCGCCAGCCGCGCCCTCGCCGACGAACATCTTCACGAACGACTGTGAATAGGCATCGCCGCGCAAAGCCTGAAGCTGGGCAAAGCCGAACAAGTCGTAAGTGAACGCATCGCCGCCGAAAAACTCCTGAAGCCCGAAGCGAAAAATCAGCACCCCGATCAGCATCCTGACCAGCAGCCCGCCGACGAAGATTCTTACCAGAAACGTCTTGTCAGTCTTAACCTGTGAGATAATCAATCCGGCGATACTCGCCAGCACCGCGCACAAAAGGATGGCTGACGCGCCATACGCCGGGTCGGGCGACAACTGCACGACCACCGCGCTCAAAGCCAGAGCTAGAATTGTCAGTAAAGCGTTCATACGTTAGCGGACGATGGACGATAGACCATAGACGATGGGAAAGCGTGTTCTTATCGTCTATGGTCTATCGTGCAATCGTCTAAATGTCATCCGGTAGATCGGGGCGCGTCTTGTGTTCTATCAGAAACTGGTCTTCCCGGCTCAACGGTTTGATTGCTTTTGCCGGGACACCGGCAATCAGGTGCAACTCTTCGGTCAGCGGTTTGGTAATCACCGCTCCGATGCCGACGATTGAGCGAGAGGGAATCGCGCCGCCGGGCGCGATGCGAATCTCAGAGCCGACGTAAGCCAGTGAGCCGATCTTGATGGGAAGCGTTCGCTGCCGGTTGTGCGTCCACAAACTTGAGTTGCGCCCGCCCAGGATCGTGCGCCGTCCGATTTCCACCTTGTCCGTAAAATCTATCTTGTGCCCGGTCGTGATGATGCTCCCGTCGCCGAGCAGAAAGCGTGGCTCAACCGGATTGACCACCAGGGGGTCCGGAATCGAGTTAATCTCATTCATTCGCAGTATCTCGACGTAGCGCCCCAACCGGATTTCGTCACCACCACGCATGATATTCAGATGCCCGATGCGCGCATGATCTCCGATGCTCAACTTTCGGACGCCGATGACCACGTTGAGATGCCCGATCCGGACATCATCCTCGATGACACACTCGCGCGCATCAATGATGCTGAAGCCGAGACGCACGCGCTTGCCGATCTTGTAGCCGTAGAAAAGACGATAGCAAATGCGCGCGAGAAAAGACGGGAGCAGGGCAATGATGGCCAGATCAAGCAGGCGCAGCTTGCTCACACGATGCGACGCGACATGCTCTACCAGAGGAGAGGCGGCAAGCGCCGGACGCGACGACGATGCAGGTGCGACGAAAGGCTGCCTCTCATCACGATGTCGCTCCTCGATTTCCATGCTCTCCTATTCGTTAGAGTCACTAACAAAACCGATAAGGAATAGACAGGATTAACAAGATAAACAGGATAAAGGGAAGAATCATCAAGCTTATCTGTCCTGCCTTGTTTTTTTAATCTTGCTAATCCTGTTAATCCTGTCTATTTCTTCTCTGTAGCAGTTTCGTTAACCGCTCTTAATGCCTCTTCTTACTTGCCTGCCGCTTCATGCAATGCCCCGGCAAGTTTATCGGCTTGAATCGCCAGGGTGTAATGCTCTGTGGCGTGGCGGCGGCCAGCTTGCCCCATCCGCGCTCTCAATTCTCTGTCCGCGAGTAGCTTCCCCAGCGCCTGAACCCACTCATCTTTAGTCGAAGCCAGAAAGTGCGTCACCTTCGGCTCGCCAATTTCCGCACACGCGCCGACGGGCGAGACCACGTAAGGGATACCGACGGCCATATACTGGATGGCTTTGAAGCCGGATTTACCCTCAGACCACTTGTCAGCAATAATCGGGTAAAGCCCTATATCGAAAGATTGAAAATCCTCAATCTCGCGCTCCATGCTCCACTCTAAGCTCTCCACCTCGACTCCGGCCAACTCTATCTCTCGCTTGCCTGCGCCGATGATTTTCAGGCGAAAGCGATGCGTGCTTGCCAACTCCTGCAACGCCGGAAAGATCGTCTCCAGGTATTGAAGAGTCGAATGCGTGCCGATCCAGCCAATCACGGGCGGGTCACGCTCCACCTCGGCAGGCTGAGGCCGAAAACGCTCCGTATCCACGACGGTCGGGATAATCCGCGCCTGCCCGCCCGCGCCCGCGACATACTCGGCGATGGCGCGATTCCCGCACGTCACAATCTTCGCCCAGCGAATCAGATCATCTGTCTTGCTAAACCATTTCAAGCGACTCGCAAGGCGACCATACGTGGGGCTAGTATATGAGACGTAAGTAGCATCGTCCAAGTCTAGAACCAGCGGACGCTTTCCCACGCGGCTCATCAGCCATTCAATCAGGGGCGGGCCAAACATCATCGCCTCGCGTTGGACGAGGATGACATCCGCAGAGCGAGCGCGACCGACATCCCCGAAGCGCCTGACGGCAGAGCGCACGAGTCCCAGCGCCTTGCGCGCTAAGTGCTCGCGCCGGTAGAGAGTGGTGAACTGGCGGGAATCCAGAAACGGACGCACCTCCAGAGTAATCCCACGTTCGGCCAGCGGGACAACGAACTGTTCGAGGCGGTAGCGGGTCGCGGCAGCTTCAACCGGATAGGAGGCCAGGGCCAGAACTTTCATGCAACAACAATCTGCGTGGTCAATTCAGGTGGAATCAACAGAAGCGCTTGACTTAACTTTTCACCTGATGACTATTGCCTGACTTTCATCTCTTTCGTGAACTTTTCAAACGCGTCGCTGACTAGTGACGTGTCGAAGCTCGATTCCGTCTCGTCTCCACAAAAATTCCTGAAGGCCTGGTTGACGAGCGAAGGCGTCAGGCTCTTCCAACGCTCCGCACGTTGTCGAGCAGCATCTCTGCGGGCAGCCGCGCGCTCTCGAATCAAGGCTTGCTGCGGCGTCATCTCCGCCCGTGCAAGTCTGGTCATCTTCTCCGCCGCCACCTCATTCCTCTTAAAACCGCCGCGAACAAGCAAGATACACCAGACCCCAATCACAAACAGAACGGCCATGAAGATCAGGGAAGCTAGAATCATCGAAGTCACCCCCACTCAAAAGGAAGAAGACCCCTTGATCACATCACCGACTACATTTTATTGTCCCAGACACGCTAGTGCAAAACTATGCACCTTTGGTGCAAGACTTTCAGTTGCTACACACTTCTAGCACGTGATAGAAGTCGTGCCCGATGCGAAACAACCGGCACAGCGGGCACACCATTACACGACTGACGGCACATCTGGTCTGGGGCACGAAGTACCGTTACCACGTGCTGACAGGCGACATCAAAGTTAGGTGTCGAGATTTGCTGGTGCAAATCTGTGACGCCGAAGACGTGCGAATCCTGAAGGGCGTAGTCAGCAAAGACCATGTGCATATGCATATCGAGTACCCGCCCTCGAAGTCATTGGCGGAGTTGGTCAAGCGGCTCAAAGGGCGCACGAGTCGCCGTTTACAGGAAGAGTACCCAGCCTTGCGACAACGATATTGGGGGCGACACTTCTGGGCCATCGGTTACGGGGCGTGGAGCACAGGCAACGTCAGCGAAGAAGTAGTGCAGGAATACCTTGAGCATCATCGTCAAGAATCTAATCAGGAAAGTGACTCGTTCATCCTCGAATGAGTCAGACTTTCAGTCTTTGAGAAATCTATGCACTTTCAGTGCATAGTGGTTTAGTCCTCTTCTGGCTTCAGATACTCTCGCGCGCTGTGTCTGACGCGCATCACAAATATCGTTTCGCCTTCAACGGTAAACAGTATCCGATATTTTCCGTAGATAAGTTGGCGTATCTCCTCCTCGAAAAAGGCGCTCTCCGGCGCGAGGGGACAGCGAAGCGGATTCTTTTCCAAAGACCGAAAGGCTTTCAGCAGCCCTTCATACCAGCGCAGCGCGACACCTTCCGACTGCTCGTTAATCCAAAAGTAGGCTTCGCCCGCGTCCACCAGGGCTTTGTCGGTTGGCTCGATGCGATAGGTCGTCATCGCTTTTTCGGGGCGCGAATCTTCTTTCGCATCTCCTTATCGAATTGCTCCAGCGACATTGTTTTCCCCTGCCTGACGGATTCTAAGCCTTCCCGTATTGCCTCGATGGTCTCCGCCCGGTCGAGCAACTCAAGCATTCGCTGATAGCTCTCTGCGTCCTGCACGATGATCTCAGCTTTACCGTTGACGGTGAGGACAAGCGGGTTTCCACTCTTCTTGATCTTCTTGACGTACTCGGTAGTGTTACGCTTGAAGGCGGTGAGCGATTCAATATCTTTTATATTAATCATAAAGACACTCTCTTGGAATGAGCATACAATAAGATGCTAATTCAATACTAAATTTTTAGCAAATTTATTCTCCATCATTTAATGACGCGGGAGTGTCAAACTCTCTTCAAGACGACGATAAACGTTACGATAACCGACTCCGCCGATTTCGACCAGACCGAAACAGGCGTGGGCGACGCGCATCGAGCGCTCCGGCGTTGCGGGGTCTTCGGCCAGAGCAATCGCCGCCTCAGCCGCTTCCGCGTAAGCTTTCTCGTCGAAAGCTCTCAAGACCACGCCGACCTTTTCATTCAAGAGTAAATCTTCTGTGTCGCCGACCCCGGCGTTGCAAACCACGGGCAGCCCTGCGGCCAGATATTCGGCAATCTTGGTCGGCGAAGCGGCGATCTGTGAAAACGTCGGTTTACGAAAAGAGAGCCCGATCCGCGCCCGTTTAAGATAAAACGACACCTCTCCGGGCGACGCCGCGCCGACCCAGAAATCTTCCCTGTTCAACCCGGCGCGCAGTAGCACGCTTGACGCATTCTCAGCAGATGAAGTCGTCAGGATGCGAAGATATGCGCCGGGGCGACGTTTCCGTAAAGCAAGAAAGAATCGCCCCATCTCTTCGAGCAAATACAGCCCCGTCACAGACCCCGCGTAGATTAATTCGAAACGTTCAGCACGCCACCGCTTATCCTCTGTCGTCACCTCCGAAAAGTGGGAGAAATCAACGCAGCAGGGAATCACCTCGATTTGCTCGGCTGGCTTGAGTTGATGCTCGATGAGCCAGTCGCGGAATTTCCTGGTCAGCACGACTATCTCGTCTGCCCTGCGAATGCCCGCCCGCTCGATTCGTTTGACCGCGCGAAAGGGCTGTGAGTTTTCAGCCCAGATTCCGGCATCTGCATACTCTTCGGCCATCAGCCCGCGGATGTCAAAGATCAGGCGGCAACGCGCGCCGAGACGATTGGCCAGCATTGCCATCGCCATCGGCACATGCGCCCGCGCGTGCAGCACACGAATTCCTTCACGTCGCGCGAGTCTCGCGGCGAACCTGGCACCCGCCGCAATGTCATAGAGAGTGCCGGGAGCGGATGGCCGCTTGTGATAAGGTAGCGAGAACCAGCGTATCCGGTCGTGTTCGAGCCGCGCACGCCACCTTTCAACTTCCTCTGGTTTCCAACTCTGTTTCTGGTTCCGCTCAAACGTCAGCAGGCTAACCTCAACACCGCCACGCGCCAGCTCGCGCAGGTAGGGCAAGACCTGTGTTTGCACCAGCGGCTCGCGCAGACCGAAATAGCAGATGTAGAGACTCTTCATCAATCGAGGCAGAGCGTGGGCATAGGTTCAGTTTGAAAAGAGCGCAGGGAAAGTTGAGGCTCACCACAGAGACACAGAGAACGCAGAGGGGGCACAGAGCAAGATAATCTCAAATTCGGAATTTGAAATTTCAAATCTCCGTGCATCCTCCGTGTTCTCTGTGTCTCTGTGGTGAATCTCATCTCAGCACGCATTCAATTTGAACTTCTATCAGAGCGCCTTGTCTATTTCGGCAACATGCTTTCGCTTGTCTTGCCGTTGAGGGCAGAGCTTGAGACCGGCGTTGTAGCAGTCGCGTTGCGCTGCCGTTGACCTCTGCGCTTCAGGTTGCGCGCCATGCGCCCCAGCGCCGGATGAACGAGTAGGCGCGTGAACGCCACACGAAAATCATTGGTCGCAACGGAGCGCGAGTCCGTCTTTAAGGCACGACGCAAGCATCGCCAAGCCTCGCGGTTATCTTCCGCCTGCCAGTAAAAGACGGCTGAGTGCAAAAGGTTCATCGCGATGACACGCCGCTTGAGCGGTTGGTAGCGCGGCGGCAAATGTTCGAAGACGTACTCGGTGGATTCGAGCAGGGAATTCAAGAGCTTTTCGGGCTGGCTATAGCTCTGCGTTCCATGAAGGCGAAACAGGGCTGTGCGCTCCGAAAGGTGTAAGACTCCTTCCGGGGATTTTGCGGCCAGCAGCGACGGGTAAACCCAATCCCAGAGAATCGGCTGGATGCCTCCCAACTCAAGCAGAGCGCGCCGCGAATAGACGGAGCGTGACGGCGTGGCAATCACCTTCTTGAAGAGCAGCGTCTCAAACGGCGACGCGCTGAGATCGCGTTCACGCACCTTCTCGACCAGCATCCGGCCATGCAGATCAACGAGGCCGTACCTGCTGAACGCGAGCGCCGCACCGGGTTTGCTTTGCAGCGCCGCGACGCACAGCTCAAGATGGCGGGGCAGCCAGAGATCGTCGTGATCCAGGAAAGCGATGAAATCCCCCACGCTCTTTTCCAGACCGATCTGCCCGGTCTTGAGCATTCCCTGATTCTCTTCGAGACGCACGTAGCGAACTATCTTGTGTCCATCATAGGCAGCCATCATCTGCGGCGTCTCGCGGGTCGAAGCGTCGTCCACGACGATAATCTCGGCGGGCATCAACGTCTGATTGAGCACGCTTTCGATAGCCTCTTTCAGCAACGCGGGCTGATTGTAGGTGCGTATGATGACGCTGACAGATGAGTCTTGCGGCATGACAGTTATATTTCCAAAGCAAATTTAGACAGGATTAACAAGAGGGACAGGAGGAAGAGAAGAAGCATCAAGCTGCATTGCCTGATCTGCTTTTCTTAATCTTGAAAATCCTGTTAATCCTGTCCATTTCTTTCCCGTAGTTTTCTTTGCCGCGCTAAGGCTTAATCCAATATCTTCCAGCATTA
This sequence comes from uncultured Acidobacteriota bacterium, assembly GCA_963791265.1. Classification (GTDB taxonomy): domain Bacteria; phylum Acidobacteriota; class Blastocatellia; order Pyrinomonadales; family Pyrinomonadaceae; genus QHXM01. Next base: position 1,009,884 of record CAWBSB010000013.1, on the reverse strand, counting down.
TCTATGTGATTCAGAAAGGCTTTGATTCCTTCTCGCGCCATGAATTCGTCAACGGCCTTCTTCGAGCCTTCGTACCACCCGTAATCATCAAGAATCACGAAGCCCCCGCGCACGACCCGTTGATACAGATGTTCGAGACAGACTTTCGTGGAGCTATACCAATCACCGTCGAGCCTGAGAATCGCAATCTCTCCGGTTTCATCTGCTTCTTTGGGCAAGGTATCCTGAAACCAGCCCTTGTGGTAATGCAAATATCGCGCGTCGTAACCGATGATTTGTTCGAGCAACTCTCTGTTGGCTTCGAGAGTTCCGACCGCCTCATAGGTTTGCTCTAAGGCGACGAGCTTTCCTTTAGCTTCGCCTCCCACGCTGCGAGCAAATTCGGTTGCTCTCTCGCCGTCAATCGCTTCGTCCGGCTCCGGGATTCCTTCAAAGGAATCGAAGAGATGCAGGTGCCTGCGTTGCTGGCCATGCTGCAAATTAGCCAGCGCCATCAGGCCGACTGCGCCGCCCTTCCACGTTCCGCACTCGACAAAACTTCCCTCAAGGCCAGCCGTCTCACAAAAGACTGCCTGTTGATAGAGTGAGACTAAGCGCTGCCGGGGCAGCATCGTGTGCGAGCGAACCGTTTGGATGTGACGGTTGGCCTCGTCCGCCAGATCATAGCCCGAATGATCCGCTCCCCTTTGAGAGATACTGACCTCGTATCCCAGCTTACTTGCCAGTGAATTGACGACGCGCGTGAACATCTAATCAACCTTGTCCTTACTATAGAGTGCCTGACAAAACTACTATAAGAATATAGACAGGATTAACAGGATGGACAGGATAAGAAAGACAACATCATGTCTCTTCAACCGGCCTTGTTTTCTTAATCTTGAAAATCCTGTTAATCCTGTCTATTCCTTCTCTGTTGTGCTAGTGACTCTTAAATCTTTGACATCCAGCTCAGAATGAACAGAAGCTACTATCTCTTAAAATCATTAATGGCGGCAACCACCTGTTCCTGTTCTTCCTCGGTTAATGCGTTGTAAAAAGGCAGGCGCAGCAGGCGGTCGCTGATGTCTTCCGTGACGGGACAATCGCCAGCCTTGCCGCCGAACTTCTGCCCCATCTCGGAGAGATGCAGCGGCAGATAGTGAAACACGCTCAGGATGCCGCGCTCTTTCAAATGCGTAATCAACGCCTGACGCTCGGAGAGCGAGGGCAGCAGGACATAAAACATGTGATACGCCTGCTCGCATTCTTCCGGCACGAAGGGGAAAGTGACGCCGTGATCGTTTGCCCAAAGGCTCAGGCGCTCATTGTAGTATTCCCAGATTTCACGCCGCCTCTTTTGAATCTGCGCTCTGGCTTCGAGTTGAGCGTAGAGATAGGCCGCGAGCAATTCCGAAGGAAGATAGCTTGAGCCGACATCAACCCAAGTATATTTATCAACCTGCCCGCGAAAGAAGCGGCTGCGGTTTGTGCCCTTCTCGCGGATAATCTCCGCGCGCTCGACGTATTCAGGGTCGTTCACCAGAAGAGCGCCGCCTTCGCCGCAGTTGAAGTTTTTAGTCTCATGAAAGCTCTGCGTCGCCAGTTGCCCGAAAGTGCCGAGCGGCTTGCCCCTGTACTTGCCAAAAAGCCCGTGCGCGTTGTCTTCGATGACTGCGACATTGTGTCGCGCGGCAATCTCCATAATCGCGTCCATCTCGCAGCCCACACCCGCGTAATGCACCGGCACAACGGCTTTCGTGCGCGGGGTGATGAGCCGCTCAAACTGCGTCTCGTCCATGTTGAGCGTGTCCGGGCGCACATCTATGAAGACGGGGCGCGCGCCGCGCAGCACAAACGCATTGACGGATGAAACGAAAGTAAACGACGGGATGATGACTTCATCGCCCGGCTCTAAGTTCAAAAGCAGCGCAGCCATCTCCAACGCATGCGTGCAGGAAGTCGTCAATAGGGCTTTCGGCACGCCTAAAGTTTTTTCGAGCAGTGCGTGACACCGGCGCGTGAATTCTCCGTCGCCGGACAAATGGCCGCTCGCAATGGCTTCGGCAATATAGCCGGACTCCGTGCCGACGTAGCCGGGCTTGTTGAAAGGAATACGATATGCGCTCATTTCATGCGCCCTCTTTCCTGAAACCAGCGGTGATACCAGACCTCTACGGACGTGAGCATAAACCCGAATTTCTGATAGAGACGCTGCGCGATCACGTTTCGTCCCTGCGTGACAACGGTGACGCGCCCCACGCCCTCAGACGCAAACCAGCGCAGCGATTCATTAATCAACTTTTTCCCCAGACCGTGACCCTGAGTATCAGCGCCGACAGCTATCAAACCAATCTGCCCGGTGTTCCCTTCGTCCAGGTGAAGCGAGAGATAGCCGACCGCCCGTCCCTCAATCTCCGCCACCAGCACGGCGTTCGCGTAACCCTGACAACTCTTCTCAATCCACGTCTCATAAAGCGCGTTGCAAGCCGATTCTGAAAAGCCGGGGTCGAAATAGAAACGCGAATCGCGGTGGCTGACGCCCGCGATACTTCTTAACGCCGGGACATCCTCCGGCAAGACCTTGCGTATCTCCGCCGCTCTTTCGCCAAAGCTATCGTCGCCTGCAAGCGGCCTTTCGTAAGTCGTGCGGATGTCTACGAAGCGGAAGCCGTTACTTGCGGCCAGCGCGGCAGACTCTTTGTCGGCAGCGTCTGCGAGAAAGTAAAGGCAGTCTATAGAATTCTCTTCGCTCCAACCGAGAACGCCTTTCAAAGTCTCTTCAGTCAGCCGATTCGATGCGACGCGCGCAATTCGGCGACTGAAAAATTCCGAGTCCCAATCAAGATAATTACACAGGCTATCAGGTTTCATCTGGACTTCCCGAAGCACGAGCAATGAGCGGCGAATAAGAATTAGACAGGATTAACAAGATGGACAGGATGAAAGAACAAGCACTCAACCTGCTTGACCTATCTGCTTTTCTTAATCTTGAAAATCCTGTTAATCCTGTCTATCTCTTCTCCTACGTTTTGTCCGCCACTCTAAGTTTGAGAATGACGATTGTTCACGCTGCCCGGCAACAGATAACGCAGCCCTCGCGGGCTACTCATAATGCTCCGCATGGCGTAACGAAAAAAGCCCGGAACGTTGCGCCGCTGAAAATGAGCCTTGGCGAGCATGGAGAAATGGCTGCTCAAGACTCTACGCCGCAGCCTTGCGACCGCTGCCATGTCGTCGCGTCCGCGCAGGGAATCGAAGAAGCGTGAACAGATTCGCGGAATCGCCACCTCATAAAGGTTCAAAGGATAATAATCGGCGTCACGCTCGTAGCGTTGCACGGCAACGAGCGTTTCCTCCACACACGCCCCGCGCCCCTGAGTCGCCAGCCGCAGCCACAAATCCCAATCCTCGCCCGTCATCAACATCTCGTCAAACAAACCCGCCTGATCCAGCAAAGACCGGCGCACAATCACGGTCGGCGTCGAAATCAAATTGCCCCACATCAAATTACTGAGCAGGGAATCGCTCTGAGTCGCAGGATACGTTGCGGTCGTGCGGCCTTCCTCATCCACGACGATCACTCCGCAATACGCAAAGTCTGCGCTCTCCTTCTCAATCGCGGAGAGTTGCGCCTTGAGCTTTCCCGGCAGCCAGTAATCATCGCCGTCGAGAAACGCTATCCATTCGCCCCGGCTCTCGCGGATAGCCAGATTGCGCGCACTCGAAGGCCCCGCGTTCTCCTGCGTAATGCAGCGAATGGTTTCGTCATGGGCGAGAGAGCGCAGCACCGTTTCCGTTTCATCCTTCGAGCCGTCGTTGACGATGATGATTTCCACTTCATCAGTCACATCTTGCGCCCGCACGCTCTCGACGGCGCGCATGATGAAACGCGCCTGATTATAAACGGGCATGACGACGCTAATCATTTCGATTGAATCAATTGCTGCGCGGCGCAAGGCCGCTCTTGAGCGTGCGACGGAAGCAGCCCCAGAACGGGCGGCTGATGATTCCCTCCGGGTGAACAAGAAGGGAGCGCAGCAGGTATCTGGCGGAAGCTTTCGTATCGCCCGTTTGACTTGCCTGATAGGAACGTCTGAGGAGCAGTGTGCCGAGCGTCCAGCGACGCTCTGCGCCCTTCAACTGCTGCTGGTACATCTCCGTGATTTCGTCAAACTCATGGTCAAACAGATCGCCTTCGGCTACACTCTTGCTCTCAGGATGATAACGATAAGCGGCGACGGGCACGGGCAGATGCTCGCACTTGTGTCCTTGAATCAAGAGACGCGCGTACATCTCGTTATCAAAGCAATAACGCCAGCGTTCCTGAAATCCTTCCTTCAGGATTTCACGTCTCCAGAACATACCGGGCTGCGCGGCCACGTAAGCCCAAGACAGAGCATGCGCGGCTGATTCGGGAACGCGGGTCGGCGCGAGGATGGTCTGTCTTTCCGTGCCGAACAGCAGCGTTTCGCCGCAGAGCCATTCGCAGTCGGGCTTCTCTCGAAAATGCTCCATGACGGCGCGAAACGCTCCCGGCAGATAGAGGTCGTCGCTATTGATGAAAGCGAAAATATCACCCGTCGCCTTCTCCAAGCCCTTGTTGATGGCGTGCGCCTGCCCGCGGTCTTTCTCGCTCACCCAGTAAGCCAGACGATCTTCATAGCGCCGGATAACGTCAACGCTCTCATCGGAGCTTCCGCCATCAATGATGATGTACTCAACGTCCGCGTGATCCTGGTTGAGCACAGACTGGATGGTCTGTTCTAAAAATCTTCCCTGATTGAAAGAGGGAGTAACGATGCTGAGTTTCATAAAAGCAGGGGTCAGGAAAAGCAGGAGACAGAATACAGGAGTCAGAAGTCAGAATGATAAGGCGGCGAGCCGCTTTGTCAGAAATTCTTTTCTTCTGTCTCCTGACTTCTGTCTCCTGACTCCTGTTCTTCGTACCAATCAATTGTTCGTCGCAAGCCTTCTTCGAGCGAGGTATGGGCGCGGAAGCCGAATTTTTCAGCGGCGCGCGAAACGTCAAGGCGGCGGCGCGGTTGTCCGTCGGGCTTGCTCGCCTGCCACTTGATTTCGCCTTCAAAGCGGGTCAGCTTCGCTATCAACTCCACCAGATCGCGGATCATCACTTCGCGCCCGTTGCCTAAATTAACGGGTGCGCTCTCATTGTAGCTTGCAGCCGCGCGCAGAATTCCTTCGGCGCAATCTTCGACGTAGAGAAACTCGCGCGAGACGCCGCCCGAACCCCACGCTTCGATGAAGGGAGCATTCGTGCGTCTGGCTTCGACACACTTGCGAATCAGCGCGGGGATGACGTGCGAGGTTTCGAGATCGAAATTATCGCCGGGGCCGTAGAGATTCGCCGGAAGCAGGAAGATGGAGTTGAAGCCGTACTGCTCGCGATAGCTTTGCGACTGCACGAGCATCATCTTCTTCGCCAACCCGTAAGGCGCATTAGTCTCTTCCGGGTAGCCGTTCCAGATGTCGTCCTCTTTGAAAGGCGTGGGCGTAAATTTCGGATAAGCGCAAACGGTTCCGAGCGCGACGAATTTCCTGACACCGTGCAGGCGCGATTGCTCTATGAGTTGCGCGCCCATCATCAGGTTGTCGTAGAAGAATCGTCCGGGATTCTTCTGATTATGTCCGATGCCGCCGACGACTGCCGCCAGATGAATCACCATCTCAGGCTGCGTCTCTTCCAGCAGGCGCGTCACGTCAGCATTCTCGACCAGATTGTAATCCCGGCTGCGCGGCACGAAGACTTCCGTGCCCGCAACGTCTTTCAGTTTATGCACCAGAATGCGACCGAGAAAGCCTGCGCCGCCCGTCACCACGATTTTCTTGTAAGGAAAGTTATCTTCAGACATCGTCATTGATTTATCCGGCTTGATTCAAGAACGGCTATGGTAGCAAAGATAAAGAGATTCTGCGAAACGGCGGCGCACCCAACTTTTGCAGGGCACAAGAGTCCAGGGATGCACGCCAGCGATGGAAGCAGAAATCTCTAAGTAGGTTTGGGAGATAACGGATATTGTTAATCTGTTAGACTAGACTATCTTAAACGGGCGTGTGAATCAGCATGTTAATATGATATTGAGTTAGGAGACTTGCTTTATTGAGATAGGGGGAGTTGTGAAAGCGGAAGTCTGGATTTCATTGCTGAGCTTCGGCGGGACACTCCTGCTGGTTATCACAGGTCTGCTGAATTTCTCTATTTTCCGTAGACAACTTCGCGCTGCACACGAGCAAATGGAGACGGCCCGAAGACAGCTTGAGAATGCTCAAAAGCAGCCTGAAATCCAACTGATCCAGCGGGCTATGACTGAAATGTCTGAACACCTCCCACTCCTTGTCGAAAGGCCATACCTGCGGCCCTACTTTTACGAGAGCAAACTTTGGAAAGAGGGAGACAAGGCGAACAAGGACGAGCTAAAAGCAATGACCGAACTGCTTCTTGATAATTTCGCTTCAGCCATTATCCATTCGGCTTCCTTTCCTCAATACCCTATCCGAGGTGTCGAACAGTCAATCAGATTTCATCTTCAAAACAGCCCGGCCCTACGAGAATTCCTGCTCGAAAACTTCGACCGCTTTCAACTCGCTGGCTTAGCCTTGCTTCGACTCAAGAATGAAACGGTTGCCGAGACTGAAGATGATCTACGCAGGCTGATCGCTGAAGCAAGGACTGACGAGAGGGAGAAAGCGCGGCGTGAAAGGCTTCTTGGTTATTTGCAGAAAACCGGCGATGCCGAACCTTTAGAGTTAGCGAAGTATAGTGTGCAAAGGCGCACCGGCGTGAGGAGCGAGGAGTTGTTAGTGAATGAATGAGACTTTGAGCGCGCTAACTCCTGATGACTGTCCTCACACGACCTAACCTGGGCTGACCTCGCGCGCCTGAATTTTGCAGAGAGCGTCGTACACACTCTTACAGCCTTCCGGGGATTATTCGGTAGTGTCCTAAATTCAGATTAGAGACTTGTAAGAGTGGCGCGGCTTTTGAGCGAAAGCAAGGCCGCCGTTTCGCACGGGCGTGCGACTGGAAAACGACGGCCTTGCGGCGCACAACTCGCTCCCTACCCGTTTGAGCGTAGTGTGCGACCACAGGGGAACATGCACCCATCATGCTCCCCTGATAGCGAATTGTTAGAGAAGTTAGAAGCTGTTTGAAAAGTCAATGAAAGCTCCGAAGGAGCGAAATGTAAGAGCCTGTGGCAACGCCACAGGGAGAGATTCCAGTTTATTCATCAAGCCCTGAAGGGGCGACATTGAGTATTCCGCCCTGACAGGGCTTCATCCTTTTATCCATGTCTAGACCCAGGGCTGCGCCCTGGGCTATCACATCGTCGCCCCTTCGGGGCTTTTCAAACAGCTTCTTAGAACATAGGGTGTAAGGAAAAGCGTGCTAAGATGCGCGCGATCTATCTTTGAAAACTAAGCAACGGCTAATGCGTCGCTCACACCTCAAATTGAAGTAATGAGCATCGCCGTTGAGAAGCAAAGGATTCTCACGGCGAATAGGTTGAGCGGGAATATTCTACTCTCAACTGAGAGAAGAGGCAAGTTTCAATGCGCGGGCTTTGCCCTGTCAGGAGGTTATTCCTGATGGGCAACGCACGCCCAAAGCCAAAGCGCTTAGCCGAGAAGCTGCTACAGATTCGGCTTGCATTAGGTCTTTCTCAGACTGAAATGCTCAAGCGTCTAGGACTTGAAGAGGACATGAAGTACGCCAGAATTTCAGAATATGAGCAAGGGATGCGTGAGCCATCTTTGCTGACTCTGCTTGAGTATTCCCACGTCGCAGGTGTTCACATGGAAGTGCTTGCAGATGATGAGTTGGATTTGCCGGAGAAGTTGCCGAGCAAGCGGCGTGGTCAGAGATGAATTACCAGCAACGCACTATTGAGAATTGACAGGATCGGTAAGTTTGGCCGATGATAATTATTGATGGGCGAAGACCCCACCCAAATCACCCTTAGAACCGTCCTGGAGGCTATCAACTCTCTTGGCATCGAACTCCACAACTTCCGCGTTGAAGTGGAAAAGAAGTTCGCGGAAGTAGAAAAGAGATTCGAGAGATTAGAAGCCACAATGAGCGAGCGCCTTGATAGTGTTGAGGGCAGCATTAACGTACTTTCAGGCGATGTAACGCGACTACGGAGCAGGAGTTTCAAAATCGCGCGACCCTCAGACGAACCTGAAGGAAAAAGAGCATAGGGAGGCTATCCGCCCCACCAAAGTCATTATTTCCCGAATCACATCTCTCCAAACAGGCGCTCAACAAGTTGCTGACAAGACTTATCGAAGTCCGGCGTGCGCCATTGTCTCGACTTGTAAAACATTCTAGCTGCTTGCTGAAATACCTCTCATTAGCTATCGTATCGAGTTCGTAAGTTCTCCCAAACGTTTGCTATCTGACAAACTAAATTATTTCGGCAGGTAATTTCCACAGCATGACCAAACGCGCTCTTATCACAGGCATCACCGGGCAGGACGGCTCTTTCCTGACAGAACTGCTGCTCGACAAAGGCTACGATGTTTACGGCATCATTCGTCGCTCGTCTTCCTTTAACACAGACCGGATTGACCATCTCTATCAAGACCCGCACGAGAAGGGCACGCGCCTGCGGCTCGTCTATGGCGACCTCAACGATTCAAGCTCGCTCAATACCATCCTGCGGCAGATTGAGCCTGACGAGATTTACAACCTCGGCGCGCAATCGCACGTTCGCGTCAGCTTCGACGTTCCCGAATACACGGCAGAGGTGACGGGCGTTGGAACCGTCCGCATCCTCGAAGCCATCCGCGAAGCGGGCATTCGTCCCAGGTTCTACCAGGCTTCCTCGTCCGAGCTTTTCGGCAAAGTGATGGAGACGCCGCAGACCGAAAAGACCCCCTTCTACCCGCGCTCGCCCTACGGTTGCGCGAAGGCTTACGCCTACTACATCACGGTCAACTACCGCGAAAGTTACGACATGTTCGCCTGCAACGGCATCCTGTTCAATCACGAATCGGAAAGACGCGGCGAGACTTTCGTCTCGCGCAAGATTACGCGTGCGGCCACGCGTATCAAGCTCGGCCTTCAGGAAAAGCTCTATCTAGGCAACCTCGATGCGCGGCGCGATTGGGGTTATGCCAAAGATTACGTCTACGCAATGTGGCTGATGCTGCAAACGGATGTTGCGGACGATTTCGTGATCGCTACGGGCGAGACACACTCTGTCAGGGAGTTTCTGGACGAAGCATTCGGCATGCTCGATCTGGACTGGAAAGAGTATGTCGAGAAAGACGAGCGCTACTATCGTCCGGCGGAAGTTGACCTACTGCTCGGCGATGCGACGAAAGCGCGCGAGCAATTAGGTTGGAAACCGGAAGTGAACTTCAAACAACTCGTCCACTTGATGGTCGAGCACGACCTCGCGCTCGCGCAAGCGGAACTCGCGGCGCACGACGCCAGCGGAAAGTCCTCAGCCAACAAAGTGCGCTGGGGCACGGTGTAAGCATCTCAGCTTACACTCTCCTCATTTAAGAAATAGACAGGATTAACAAGATGGACAGGATGAAAAGAAGCATTAAGCTCGCTTGCCCTGTCTTGTTTTCTAAGAAGCTGTTTGAAAAGTCCACGAAAGCTCCGAAGGAGCGAAATGTAAGAGCCTGTGGCAACGCCACAGGGAGAGATTCCAGTTTATTCATCAAGCCCTGTCAGGGCGAAATAGAGTATTCCGCCCTGACAGGGCTTACTCATTTTATCCATGTCTAGACCCAGGGCTTGCGCCCTGGGCTCTCACATCGTCGCCCCTTCGGGGCTTTTCAAACAGCTTCTTAATCTTGATAATCCTGTTAATCCTGTCTAACTTCTTTCTGCCACAAATTCGGTCTACTTGGTGTTCTACCATATAGAAGCTCTTCGTCACCTCGCTCATGGTGGATAACCTGTCGCGACGCGCAACTGGAAAAGGCCGTGCAGCTTGCGATGGATGCGTTGAAAAAGGTGAAGCCGTTCGCTCCAAAGCGCCCGGCGTATCCGGTCTACAAGTAAGCCGTTCATAAAAGTAAAAGCCCGTACAGCCCCGGAGGGGCGAAAGATATTAGCCCCGGGCGTCAGCCCGGGGAATATCCAGCAATAAATGTTCGAGCCCCGAAGGGGCGACAGAAGCTCAAGACGTGTGACCATCAATCTTGGTCTTCTGCCGCCCCTTCGGGGCTTTCAATGTTTTGGGTGGCGCTTAACCCCGGTCTTGCGCCCGGGGCTACATTCTATCGCCCCTCCGGGGCTAACGTACCGCGGCCTACCGCATAAAGTCGCTGATAGTCTCGACCACGTAGCTCTGCTGCTCCGCGCTCAACTCAGGGTAAATCGGCAGCGCAATCGTCTCGCGTGCGGCGCGCTCGGCTTCTGGAAAATCCCCTTCGCGGTACCCTAGATAGCCGAAGCATTCTTGCAGGTGAAGCGGGACGGGATAATAGATGTCCGTCCCGACGTCGTGTCGCTTGAGATGTTCGATGAGCGCATCACGCTTTTCCCCTGCGCGGATGACGTATTGATTGAAGATGTGGCGCACACGCTCGCGGACAGCGGGTAGCCCTATCTCTTCCAACAGCCCTGCATCCTCGAACAACTGATTGTATCTGGCGGCGTTTGTGGCACGCGCATCCGACCAGGCGTCCAGATGCGGCAGCTTGACGCGCAGGATGGCGGCCTGAAGAGAATCCAGGCGGCTATTGACTCCGATCAGGCTGTGATAATACTTCGTCGCACTGCCGTGAACGCGCAAAATACGCAGCCGCTCCGCGAGCGCGTCGTCGTTTGTCGTCATCATTCCGCCATCGCCCGCCCCGCCCAGATTCTTTGACGGGTAGAAACTAAAGCAGCCAATCGCACCGATTGCCCCGGCCTCTCGCCCTTCATCTTCAGCGCCGATGGCCTGCGCCGCATCTTCGATGACAGGCACGTTGTGCCGGGCACACACCTCCATGATGGCGCTCATCTCCGCGCACTGGCCGTAGAGATGCACGGGCATGAGGGCGCGCGTGCGCTCCGTTATAGCGGCTTCGATTTTTGAAACGTCAAGGTTGTAGGTAGCCGGTTCAATGTCAACGAAGACGGGCTGCGCTCCCAGACGCGTAATCGCGGCGGCGGTCGCAAAGAAGCTGTAAGGGGTGGTGATGACTTCATCGCCAGCCTTAATCTCAAGCGCCATCAGCGCCAGCAGCAGCGCATCCGAGCCGCTTGCACAACTGATGGCGTGCCGCGACTTCGTATAGCTCGCCACCTCATCTTCCAGAGCCTTCACATCCGGCCCCAGGATGAATTGCTGTGAGTCCATCACGCGCCGGACGGCTTCATTCAGTTCATCTCTGAGCGCAGCGTATTGCGCTTGCAAATCGAGTAATGGCACTTTCATGTTCGCTTGATTAATTTCCCGTTAAGCGTCGCTAACAAAACAGAGAAGGAATAGACAGGATTAACAGGATAAAGAGAAGAAGCATCAAGCTGCATTGTCTTATCTGATTTTCTTAATCTTGAAAATCCTGTTAATCCTGTCTATTTTCTTCTCTATAGTATTTTTTAGTCGTTCTAAGTTAAAGCTTGATGGCGCGTCCCTGCTGGCTGATAGAGGCTTGCGCCGCTTCGAGCAGCCGCACGACGCGTAAGCCCGAATGTCCATCCGTCAGCGGTCGCCGTTTCTCTGTAATCGCGCTCAGGAATTCGCAGCAGACGTGGTGCAGGGCTTCGGTCGAATCCAGTTTTGGAACCCAGACATCTCCCGTGCGATAGCTGACGAGCGTTTGGTAAGCGGCCTCTTTGTCTGCGTCCTCTGCCGTTTGCGTGACCATCACGCCTTTGTCGTAGATGCGAATCTTCTCTGTCGGCTCGATGTCGTCGTAGACGATCATCTTGCGGCTCCCCGCCAGCAGCGTGCGGCGAATCTTGACGGGCGAGAGCCAGTTGAAATGAAAGTGCGCGATAAATTCTTCCGGGAAACGAAGCATCACGTAGGCGATGTTCTCGATGCCGCGCTCGACGTGGCAACTGCCGGTCGCCGTCACCTCAAGCGGCTGGCGGTCAATGATGTAATCCATAATCGCCAGATCGTGCGGCGCTAAATCCCAGACGACGTTGATGTCGCGCTGAAAAAGCCCCAGATTGATTCTCACCGAATCGAAGTAGAGCAGTTCGCCCAGTTCGCCACTTTTGACCACCTCTTTAATCTTTTGCACCGCGCCCGTGTAGATGAACGTGTGATCCACCATCAGTGTTAGACCTTTACGCTCAGCCAACTCGATTAACTCTTCGGCCTCCGCCACGCTCGCCGTGAAAGGCTTCTCGATGAGCACATGCTTACCGGCTTCGAGCGCTTGTTTGGCGAAATTGAAATGCGTGTTGACGGGAGTAGCGATGACAACGGCATCCAGTTGCGGGTCGTTGAAGAGTTGCGCGCATTCAGTCGTTGTTCGGGCGGAAGGGTAGCGGCGACCAAGCGTCTCCAAACGCTTCGTGTCCAGGTCGCACATCCAGCTAAGGCGTGCCGCCTCGTTCTCCGCGAAGTTACGCAGCAGGTTCGGCCCCCAGTAGCCGCAACCGATAACGCCGATTGTGATTGGATTCGCCATTTTTTTTAGCTCCGTTAGGAGCGATTGATAATAGCCCAGCAATTTATTGCTGGGAAGAAGACGGAAGATTTATTGAGTCCCGTAGGGACGACTGAATATTCAATCGTCCCTACGGGACTCAACTTATAAGACCACACTTGATCCCAGCCATGAATGGCTGGGCTATTATCACTTGTCCCTTCGGGACAGATAAACTCGCTATTAGCTTACTGGCCACTTACATGGCGAACTGAATGCACGACCTCCGCCACGCGCATAATCTGCTCGTCTGTCAACTCTGGAAACATCGGAAGCGAAAGCACGCGGCTGGCCTGGCGTTCGGCTTCGGGGAAATCTCCTGCCTTGTAGTTGAGAGACGCGTAAGCCGGTTGCAGGTGAATGGGGATGGGATAGTGTATGCCAGTCTGCACGCCTGCTTCCGTTAGAGTTTTCTGAAGCGCCTCGCGCGCGTCTGTCTGCACGACGTAGAGATGATAGATGTGCTCGGCATAAGGCAGCTCGCGCGGCAAGGTCAGATTGCTGTCATTCAATAGTTCGTTGTAGCGCGCGGCGTGTTCGCGCCGCAGCCCATTCCACTTGTCGAGATAGGGAAGCTTAACTCCCAGCACCGCGCCCTGAATTCCTTCGAGCCTGAAGTTGTAGCCTACGACTTCATGATGATACTTGCGCTCTGAGCCGTGATCGCGTAGCAGCCGCACGCGCCGCGCCACCTCTTCGTCGTTGGTGACGACCGCTCCGCCCTCGCCGTAAGCGCCCAGATTCTTGCCCGGATAGAAACTGAAACAGCCTGCATGCCCGAGCGCGCCGACGCGCTTTCCCTTGTAGCGGCTGCCGTGCGCCTGCGCCGCATCTTCAATCACAATCAGGTTGCGCCGCTCTGCCAGCTCGAAAATCGGATCAAGGTCGGCTGCTTGACCGTAGAGATGAACAGGCATGATGGCGCGCGTGCGTTCCGTCAGCGCCGCTTCGATTTTTGAAACGTCAATATTGTAGGAGATTGGGTCGGCGTCAACGAAGACGGGCGTGCATCCTGCGGTCGAAACACCTTCGGCGCTGGCGAAGAAAGTATTAGCGGGCACGATGACCTCATCACCAGCCCCCAGTTCGCAAGCCATCACCGCAAGCTGAATCGCCGCCGTTCCGCTATTGACCCCGACGCAAAAGCGCGCGCCCGTGTATTCGGCAAAAGCGGCCTCAAACGCCTCGACCTCACGCCCCAGAATAAAACTCGTGTTCTCCAACACACGCGCAATCGCCGCGCCCACCTCTGCTTTGATGGACTTGTACTGCGCCTGAAGGTCTACGAAAGGAACGTTCATAAGTGATAGGTGATAGGTGATAGGTGATAGGCAAGAGCGCTTTCTCTTATCACCTATCACCCATCATTTATCACTGCTTTATAATTCTTGCTGGATTGCCTGCGACGATTGCTCCGGCGGGGACGTCGCGTGTGACGACCGAGCCTGCGCCGACGATTGAGCGTTCGCCGATGGTAATGCCGCCGAGGATGGTGGCGTTTGTGCCGATGCTGGCTCCGCGCTGCACGAGTGTGCGCTCCACAGTCCAGTCGGCTTCGGTTTGAAGCTGGCCGCCCTCGGTGGTTGCGCGCGGGTATTTGTCGTTGATGAAATTGACGCCGTGACCGATGAAGACCTCGTCCTCAACGGTCACGCCTTCACAGATGAACGTGTGGCTGGAGACTTTGCAGTTGCGCCCTATCTGGACGCCTTTCTGAATCTCGACGAAAGAGCCAATCTTGGTCGAATCGCCTATTCGGCAGCCGTAGAGGTTGACGAAATTGTAAATGGCGACATCGCGCCCCAGCACCACATCCGGCGCGATGAGGCAGAATTCACCTCTCATCAACTCATCGCCCCGCGTGACCCGGCGCTTTCAGATGCGTCCGGCTCATTGCTTTCGTCGTCCGTGTAGTAGCCCGAATAGTAGCCAGCGTAGTAGTAGTTCGTCGCTTCGAGCTTCACGTTGTTGAGCACAATGCCGAAGATGTTTGCACCGACATCCATCAATTGCTGCTTGGCGCGGCGAACGATGGCGCGGGAACTGCGCCCACCGTGAACTACCAGCATCACGCCGTCAACCATCGTCGAAAGAATGGAAGCGTCCGTAAACGAAATCGCGGGCGGCGAGTCAATGATGATGTGCGTGAAGCGATCTGAGACCGTGCCGAGCAATTTTCGCATCTCGTCCGAGCCGAGCAGTTCCGCCGGATTCGGCGGGACTGGCCCGGAAGTCAAGAGCTTCAAATTCGGCAGCTTGTCGTAAGGCTGCAAGAGCGCGTCGAGGTCTGAGTCTCCAGATAGATAATTGGTCACGCCGCCCGAATTGGGCACTCTGAAATGCGCGTGCAGGCGCGGACGCCTGAGATCGCAGTCAATGATTAAAACTTCTGCGCCGGTCTGCGCCAGCATGACGGCGGTGTTGACGGCTGTGGTCGTCTTGCCTTCGGACGGCTGGCTCGACGTGACGAGAATTGTCTTCGGTGGCTGTCCGGCGGAAGAGAGCAGCAGCGAAGTACGCAAGTGTCTGTAGGCTTCGGCGATGGGCGAGCGCGCGTCGTCAATCAAAGCGAGCGCCGTTGCCTCACCCGCTTCGGCGGGCGCGCTTGATTTACCTTTCAAGCGCGGGCGCTCCGAACGGTTGCTCGGAATCAAGGCCAGGGCCGGAAGGTGTATGTAACGGTCAACGTCTTCGACCGACTTCAAGGTATCGTCCAGATAGTCGAGCAGGAAGGCCAGCCCGATGCCGACGCCGAGCGAGAGCAGAAACGCGATCACGATGTTGCGTGCGCGCGCCGGGCCAATCAGCGCTCCCGAACGACTATATTGCTGGATGCTGACGTTGTTCGTCTTTAAGTTGTTTGTCTCAGCGTTTTCAAGCTCCAGTTTGCGCTGAAGCAGCGTCGCCAGATATTGTTTGTTGGTTTCGATTCGCTGGTTGAGGATGCCCAGGTGAAGCTGCGCCTGATTCTTCTCAGAGAAGACGCCGCGCTCTGAATTGAGCTTTTGCTGTAAGCTCTTCTCTTTGGAGAGAGCTGCCTGATAGCGAGCCTTCATGGTCGCTATCACTTCTCGCGGAGCCTTCGCCAGAGAGTCCTCCAGCATACTGATCTGCGCGTCCACCCTTTTCACTTCCGGCCATTCCGGGGTGTAGATAACGAGCAGTTCGTCGCGCTTCTGCTTCAGAGTGTCCAGCTTGTCGCGAAGCGTTTGGATGCGTTTGTTCTCTGCGACTTCAGGGATTTCGTTCGGATCGGTTGCATTGAACGTCGTCTCATACAGAGATTGAAGACTCTTGCGTTCATTCTCCGCGTCCAGGACCTGCGTGTTTATTTTCGCCAGATTCGACGCCTGAAGGTCTATGGCTGGCACTCCCTTATCCGGGCTGAAGGGGATGCCCTTTTCTTTACTGAATTGGAATCTCGCCTGGTCATCTCTCTCAATGTCAGCTTGATACTGCGCGATCTTTTCGCCGACCGTTCTCAGCGCCAGCTCAGTGCCGGTCGTCTGGCGTTCGCCATTGTTGTGGACGAAGGTGTCTGCGTAAGTGTTGGCAATCCTCTGCGCCAGTTCAGGATTGGTGTGCCGGTAGCTGAGGTTGATGAGATTCGTTCCGACGACGGGTTCGACCGAGAGATTCGCGGCCAGCGTGTCTTCATATGGTTGAAGCCGGGCGAGGTCTTGTGGAGACAACTGCCCGCTCACTACCTTTTCGGGGCCGACTACTTCGATTTTAGTATTCACGGGAGCGGGCGCGGGCTGGCTTCGCTCTTCGCCATAAATGAGCCTGCGAATCGAAGACCCGATGCTCGTCTGTCCGGGTGCGCCGAAAAAGAGTGGGTCGCGGTGAAGGTCGAGCGTCAGGATGACCTGTCGCGCCAGCGCAGGATTCTCCAGCAGCTTGAGCTGCGTATTCCAGTAGGCAGGGTCTTTGTCGTTGCCGGTATTGATGACGATCTCTCTGCCGGTTTGCAGCACGCTCTTCGATTTCGGCTCGATCTGAATCATCGCCGTCGCCTGATAAATCGAGGGCTGGCGATACATCTGGATCGTCACCAAGGAGGTGACGACCACGACGAGCGTCAGAATCAGCCACTTGCGCTTGAGGACGACGAACAGATAGTCGCGCAAGTGCGTCGGGTCTGACGGCGAAACGCCGTAGGATTTCGACTGAGCAATGTCGCTCAGCGGACGATCAAGGCCGCGCTCTCCGGCGGGGATGGGAATCAAGCGATTATCTTGTGAAACCATAACTCTCTACACCTACAAAAAAAGATGACGATAGACGATAGACAATGGGCGATGGACGAACGGCGAGCACCGGTCGTCTATCTTCTGACCTCAAAGCGAGAGGCGCTCAAGGATAACATCAGTTGCGGGCTATCTGCCAATCCTGAAAGACGATAAACCATAGGCGATAAGCGATAAAACGGTGGATTTCCCGGCCCCTCGTCTATAGGTTTATCAGGCAATCGTCTGCCTCAGAATGAACTCTTTAAGCGCGAGCCGCCAGTCGGGCAGGCTTTCAAGGCCGATTGCTTCGGACAGCAGGCAGCGCAGGCGCGAGTTGCGCGGGCGCGGGGCGGGTCTTTGGAGCGAATCCATCCGCACGCTTTCAATCACTGCTGGCTCGCGCCCGGAAGCAGAAAGCGCCTCGCGCGCAAACTCTTCGTAGCTTGCCCCGTCGCCCGAATTGACGACGTGATAAATTCCCGGCAAATCGAGTTCGGCCAATTGCCGCAGGCGTCGCGCCAGATCGGCGGCATATGTCGGCGTGCCCCACGCGTCCGTGATGGCCTTCAGATGTTCATTACTCGCGGCCAGTTCGATGACGCGGCTTAAAAAATTTCTTCCGCCAATGCCGAAAATCCAGCCCGTGCGGACAACCGTTGTCCGCGCACACGCGCTTTGCGCCCGTCGCTCGCCTTCGAGCTTTGACAATCCGTAAACGCTCGTCGGGCTCGGATCATCGCGCTGCGTGTAGAAGCCATCCTTCGTGCCGTCGAAAACATAATCGGTCGAAATCGTCACCAGTCCTGCGTGGATTCGGCGTGCGCCCTTCGCCAGATTTTCCGGCCCGCGAGCGTTCGCCTCCAAAGCGCGTGCGCGGTCTGTCTCGCAGCCGTCAACATCCGTCCACGCCGCGCAGTTGATAATCACCTCCGGGCGCTCGCGCTCTAAACGGGAATTAACTGCCGTCTCGTCTGCGATGTCGAGGCTCTGGTGATTGTGCGCGGAAACTTCGTCGCCCTGCGCCGTGCAATACTCCACCACAGCGCGCCCGACCATCCCACCCGCTCCCGTCACTAAAACTTTCATGAAAAGTCTGGAGTCTGAAGTCTCAGAGTCTGGAGTCAACTGGTCAAAAGCAATTTATGTCTTTTGACTTTGAGACTTCAGACTCCGGACTCCAGACTAATCTTCCCGTATTGTCGCTCGTAGAACTCTCTATATTCGCCGCTGCGCGCACGCTTGATCCATTCCGGGTTCTCCGCGTACCAGCGGATCGTCTTCTCAAGCCCGCTCTCCCACGTCTCAAGGGGTCGCCAGCCGAGTTCCGTCTCAATCTTCGCCGGATCAATCGCGTAACGACGGTCGTGGCCTAATCGGTCTTTGACGTGACGAATCAGGGAGCGCGGCTTGCCGAGCGCGTCAAGGACAGACTCGACGACATCAATATTGCGCCGCTCGTTGCGCGCGCCGATATTGTAAGCCTCCCCGCTGCGCCCTTTCTCCATCACCAGCCAGATGGCGCGACAGTGATCCTCAACGTAAATCCAATCGCGCACGTTGCGCCCGTCGCCGTAGAGCGGAATCGGCTCGTCATCGAGCGCGTTTGAGAGCATCAGCGGGAGAAACTTTTCTGGAAACTGGCGCGGGCCGTAGTTGTTCCCGCAGCGCGTGACCACCGTGTCGAGGCCGAATGTATGGGAAGCGGCGCGCACCAGATGCTCTGCGGCGGCCTTCGATGCGGCATACGGGCTGTTCGGCGCAAACGGCGAGCTTTCGGTGAAGAAAGCGTTTTCGTCCTCCGGGAGACTCCCCATCACCTCGTCTGTGCTGATATGGACGACGCGTTTGACGTTGCGTGCGCGCGCCGCGTCCAGCAGAACCTGAGTTCCCAGGACGTTCGTTCGCAGGAATTCGTCAGCCGAAGCGATGCTGCGATCAACGTGCGATTCGGCGGCGAAGTTGACGATGATGTCAGTGCCTTCATCGAGCGCGGCCAGCACGGCTTCGCGCTCTGAGATGTCGCCGCAGACAAAGTGATGACGCTCTTGGTCCAGACCGTCCAGATTGTCTGGATTCCCGGCGTAAGTCAGGGCGTCGAAATTGGTAATTGTGCAGTCGGGATTTTCGGCGAGCGCCAGCCTGATAAAAGCCGACCCGATAAAGCCCGCGCCGCCTGTCACAAAAAGTTTAAGCATGAATTCCGTCAGAAAAATTTAGATTAGGTTTCAGGATGAGACTCTTTCTCTGTGGCGCACTTACAGGCCGTTAGAGTCGGTACATTTCTTCGATTTCGAAGAGATTCGCAGTATACATAGATTATCATTGGCATGCCAAAGGGAGACGGTAGCCACCCTGCCGCCACTACAGCTTTGGTCCGGTGGTCCGCAACTTTTCTTCTGCAAAATCTCGCGGTTGTTACGTTCCTAAGAACTCTTGCAGACTTATTTGTTAATCCTGCGGAAATATTATTGACATCTGGGGGAATCTAGCGTAAAACACTGGGCGCTTCGCAACTGAATGAGCGAATACGAGGCATCTGTGAGGCCTGTCCCGAATCCTCTTAGATTTCCACGTCTAACTAGAATTTCCCTCGCGGGTTATCAAAACATATCGCGGCGAGCAAGAGGTCGCCGCGCCCACACCTAATGAGAATGCGTATTCTCAGTTTTTTACTACTCATAGGAGACCACAAATGAAGAGATTGAGTTTTACTTTAAGAGTCGTGACGCTTGCCATTTTTACGGTAGCGTTTGCCTCTCTAGCCCAGGCTCAGGCTACGCGCACATGGGTGTCCGGCGTCGGCGATGACGTTAACCCGTGCAGCCGCACCGCACCCTGTAAGACCTTCGCCGGAGCCATCTCCAAGACCGCTGCGAACGGCGAGATAGACGCGCTCGATCCGGCTGGCTTTGGAGCATTGACCATTACAAAGTCCATCACGGTTGAAGGTCAGGGCACGCTCGCTGGCGTTCTCAACTCAACCGGCGTCAACGGCATCGTCATCAATGACGCCTCCAGCGGCAGCCCGAACACCATCATCGTCTCGCTTCGTAATTTATCAATCAACGGCGCGGGCACTGGTGCCGACGGTATCAGATTCCTCTCGGGGCGAACCCTCCACGTCGAGAACTGCGTGATTACCGGCCAGAGGTTCAGCGCCGCCTCCGATGGCATCGAGATTAACCCGACCACCGGCACGACCTTCAATATCAGCGTCAAGGACACCATCATCCATGATAGCGCTGGCGATGGCATTAGGCAGGCTACTAGTATCGGCACGCTCAACGCCTCGTATGACGGCGTTAGCCTGTACAGCAACGGGGCTAACGGGTTGGAGGCGACCGGCGGCACAGCCAACATCAGCCGCTCGACCATCGATGCCAACGTGGGCAGCGGCCTGGTAGCTTCGGGCGGCGCAATCATCAACGCCAACGGCAACGTGATTACGTCGAACGGCGCTAACGGCATCAACAACACCTCGCCGTCAAGCGTCCGTCTCAACGACAACAGCATCCACCGCAACGGCACGGGTGTGGCAGGCACCGGCACATATCAGAGCTTCGGCAACAACAAGGTGATCGGCAATAACACCGCCGATGTGGCTGTCGGCACCACCATTACAAATGTTTCCGCCACGAACCTTAAGTAGGTCGAGCGCGCGGCGCGGGGCGTGAGACCTGCCCCGCCCGCGCCAAATCGAATATTTCCCTCGGTCCTTCACCACGGGCCACCTTAAATAGACTGTGGTGACGGCCCTTTCTTCTTCCCGGTGCGGAGGTGGTTCCCACCCACCCACCCGGAGAACAATTTGACAACAGCTAAAGGAGGCTGTCATATGACAAAGAATTACATCTCGAAGGTATTCATGCTCGTCGCTTTCACGTTCGCCCTGACCACGGTCGCCCAAGCCCAGGCAACGCGCACATGGGTTTCCGGTGTCGGCGATGACGTTAACCCGTGCAGCCGCACCGCACCCTGCAAGACCTACGCGGGCGCGATCTCGAAGACGGCGAAAGACGGCGAAATCAGCACGCTCGACCCGGGCGGCTTCGGCACAGTCACCATCACCAAATCAATCACCATCAATGGTGGCGGCGGCGGTCAGGGCTACGGCTCGATTCTCTCCGCCCTCGCACCCCAGGGCGTCCTGATTAACATCACCGACGCGGCTGACATTCGCAAGAGCGTGAAACTCGACTGGCTCAACATCAACGGCGCCAGCACAGGCACCAACGGCATCCGCCTGATCGCGGGTCTCGTGCTCCACGTCGAGAACTGTCTCGTTGACGGTCTGACGACCAACGGCCTTGAAATCAACATGACGGCTGGAGCGGAAGTGTTCGTCAACAACACCACTTTCAGGAATTGCGCTGGCTCCGGCATCCGTCAGAACACAACTGCGGGCACCCTCAATGGCTCGTACGACCGTGTCAACCTGACGAACTGCACTAACGGCATTGACGCACAGGCTGGAACAGCCAGCATCAGTAACTCGAACATCTCCGGCAACTCCGGCAGCGGTATTCTCGGCTCCGGTGCAATTGGCAGCGTCGTCAATGCCACCAACAATGCTGTGACCAACAACGGCACGGGGATCAATGCGTCCACTGCGCAAGCAACTGTTCGCATCAGCAACAACAACGTCTACCGCAATACCACGGGACTCAACAACGCCGGCATCATGGAAACTTACCAGAACAACCAGGTAAGAGGTAACACCGCAAATACTGCTGGTGGAGCTCTGGTTAACATCTCTGGCCTTGGCGTTGGCGTTCAGTAAGTATTTCCCCGGATGCTTCCTGCCGCAGCACTTTCCGGCAGGGTTCGGGCAAGAGAGGGCATAGACCGAAGAAGCGTCTATTCCTGAAAACAATCAAAAGGGGTGATTGGGGCTTCTCTAGATGCTCCAATCACCCCGCCTCAACCAGAGAGGTCAAACCCTCCGGGCAATTCCCTTCCTGTCGGGGCGCTTGCGCGCCCCGACAGGAAGGGAATTGCTCTTTTAACGAGCTTCACGCCGAAGGCGCGTCAAGCATAGCTGCTTGACGCGCCTTCGGCGTGTGGCTAGACTAACGGTTTCAGTTTTTCGATAAGAAAACTTCTCGCGCCAGTGGCTGATATGGGCAGAGCATCGCACGGGAAGTTAAATTTGAACGAGCACCGCCTCCCGTCCAGAGCGCATGTGCATCCATTAATCCGCTATCAGCACCGACACACAAACAGCGCCGACCGACAACACGCTGCCGCTTCACCCGACGCCGCACGGGCTGGCAGGCAAACCGCTAATCACGATTGAACCGAGCAAGCCGTGGAACGCACTCAATCTGCGCGAGCTGTGGGCCTATCGAGAGTTGCTCTACTTCATGATCTGGCGGGACGTGAAGGTGCGCTACAAACAGACGGCGCTGGGGGTGGCGTGGGCTTTGATCCAGCCGCTCTTCACGATGCTCATCTTCACCATCTTTTTCGGCAGGCTGGCTGGCCTTGATGAGCGCACGCAGGGAATACCGTATCCGCTCTTCGCCTACGCGGCGCTTTTGCCCTGGACGTTTTTCAGCAACGCCATTACAAACAGCAGCAACAGCCTGATCGGCAGTTCACACCTGATTACCAAAGTTTATTTCCCGCGCATGATTATTCCGGGGTCAGCCGTCGGGGCCGGGCTGGTAGACTTTGCCATCGCCTTCGTCGTTTTCATCGGCCTGATGTTCTATTACGGAGTTGCGCCGACGTGGAACATGCTGATGCTGCTGCCGGTGCTGGCGCTGACGACGCTGCTCGCGCTCGGCGTGGGAACGTGGATGTCGGCGCTTAATGTGAAGTACCGCGATATTCGTTACGCGCTGCCTTTCATGCTGCAACTCTGGATGTTCGCTTCCCCCATTATCTACCCGATAAGTTTGGTTCCTGAGAAGTGGCGCTGGGTGCTGGCGCTCAATCCCCTGACGGGGATTATAGAGGGCTTCCGCTCGGTGCTGCTTGGGCTCAGGTTTGATTGGACGGCGCTCGCCTCCTCAGCCGCCATCACCCTCGTCGTCCTCGTCTTTTCGGCCTATTTATTCCGGCGCATGGAGAAGAGGTTCGCCGATATTATCTAGCAGGCCGATGAATCCAATGATCAGAGTAGAGAATCTCAGCAAGGAGTACCAACTCGGTGCCCGGCAAGCGGCTTACTCAACGCTTCGCGAGTCACTGGTCGAGACGTTGCGCGCGCCTCTGGAGCGGCTGCGACAGAAACGCCGCGCTGTCGAGGCTATCTGGGCGCTCAAAGATGTCAGCCTTGAGGTTGAGCGCGGCGATGTGGTCGCCATCATTGGCCGCAACGGGGCGGGCAAGTCCACGCTGCTGAAAATACTCTCGCGGATAACGGAGCCGACCAGCGGGCGCGTGAAACTCTACGGGCGCGTCGGCAGCCTGCTCGAAGTCGGAACCGGATTCCACCCGGAGTTGAGCGGGCGCGAAAATATCTTCCTGAGCGGCGCTATCCTCGGCATGAATAAGGAAGAGATCAAGCGCAAGTTTGATGAGATCGTCGCCTTCGCCGAGATCGAGAAATTTATTGATACGCCCATCAAGCGCTATTCGAGCGGGATGTACATGCGCCTTGCCTTCGCCGTCGCCGCCCACCTTGAGCCGGAGATTCTGCTCGTGGACGAGGTGCTCGCGGTGGGCGACGCCGCGTTTCAGAAGAAATGTCTGGGCAAGATGAGCGAGGTGGCGAAGGAGGGACGCACCGTTCTCTTCGTCAGCCACAACATGACAGCCGTTAACCAGCTCTGCCCGCGCGCTGTGCTTTTGGCCGACGGGCGTGTCGCACGGGTTGGGGAAACATCCGAAGTCGTGGCCGAGTACCTGAGCGTGGGCAGCGGGCGCGGCGAGTATGTCTGGGAGGACCTGAACCGCGCACCCGGTAACGAGAATATCAAGCTGCACGCAGTGCGAGTCTTGTCTGAAGATGTGATGAAGACCGAAGTTGACATAGATAAAGAGGTCCGCGTCGAGGTGGAGTTTTGGAACCGCAGTTCCGACGCGCGAAATATTTGCGTCACCATCTATCTGCTGGACAGCATGGGGACGGTCGTCCTCAGCACCGGCAATACACCTGCGGCAAACGCACTCCCGGAGAATTGGTTTGCTAAAGCGCACCCCGCCGGGCTATTTCGAGCGGCGTGCACCTTTCCAGCAAATTTTCTCAATGAAGGTCTGTATTATATCACCCTCTACATCGTGACACTGGGGCCGCTGGCGGTACACGTTGACGCTCCGCAGGTGCTTTCCTTCCGCGTTTTCGACACCGGAACCATGCGCGAAGCTGGCGGCGGAGGTCTCTGGCCCGGAGTGATCCGCGTCCGACTGCCCTGGCAGACAGAGCTTTTGCAAACGAGCGTTGACGCGCCGGAGTCTGATCGCCTCCTCTCAGATGCGTAGAACCGGTCGTTTGTCTTTAACAATGATTCTCAATATAATCCTGAGCCGAACAAATTAACGAAGCAACCATTACTGAAGCCATCGCAGGAAGCTCGCCTAATACTCTCTGGTGATAAATTGTGGAAATAATTAGCAGGACTATCAAAAAACAATCGGTCGCAAACATCGTCGCTGACCGTGAAGAATTCCGTCGGATTTTCGATGACATGCGTGAATCCGCAGGGTCATTTACCCCGGCCCCTACCTGGCTCTTATGTAAACATCCAAAGGAAATTGAGACTACCGACCTCTCTGAGATTCTTGAGCTTGCGGGTTCGGATGAAGTTTTTCAGAAGGAGTTTTCCGATTTAGATCAACGCATGAATGGCTGGGTGGGAGATGTAAATGCACAAACAATTCTTGAAGACCCGGCACTCCCTCTGGTCAACAAGTATGCGTCTTTCTTAAAAAGCAGAGACTCTCTTGGATTGTGGGAAGCAAATGTGGATGAGCGCGATGTCGCAGAATCTTTGAGAGTGGCCGATCTGGGATCAATGATGGACCTCACGTTTCTTTATACATATGCGCGTGATCCGTCCCGGAAAATTACCACGATCCTTGAGGTTGGAGGCGGATATGGGAGGCTTGCCGAAGCCGCCTTTAACATCTTCGGCAAAAGCATTCGTTATGTGTTAGTAGACTCCGTCCCGGTTAGTCTTTATTACTCCAAGAAGTATCTTGAGAGCGTGTGCCCTGATATTCGAGTCGGTTCTTATTATGACGGCGATAGCTTCGACATGAATGAGTTCGATTGCTACATCATTCCTGCCTGGTATTTCGCTGAGCTTAATAAAGAGAAGTATGACATCTGCATCAACATTGAAAGTTTTCAGGAGATGAATCAGCAGCATGTTGATAGCTACCTTCAACTGTTTGATCGTGTCTCCGTTGATCGCGGCATAGTGTATCTGGACAACGCTCATGATTACATTTTCCGTGGCGATTGGAATTATCCGAACCACTGGCAGAAACTTTTCTGTTCAAATACCCCACGCTCCTGGACTGCCGATCATCCAGTAGAGGTGTTTGTTAAAGGCTCCGGTGACTTTTCAGCGCAGAATGCAATTCTCGACGACATTCACCACTACCTTCAAAGAAACCAGCCTCAGGCACGCACCCTGGGCGATCAAATAGAAACGCTGACGGGCAAGCGCATCCGAACTGTCCTGAGCGGGGGAAAGACCCGGCTTAAGCTGATCATGGAGAAGTTCTCGGAAAATGGCGGAGGGCGGAAAAGAGGCTGAAGAAAGCGCTCTAACCTGTCAGGCGTGGTGTGGCGGCGGCAAATCTTCTGCCCGGCAAGCGGTATCACGACCCTCACCCGGCGGGCTTCTACCGCGCCTCCTGCACATTGGCGCAATCGTTCAAGGTAAACAGTTATGAGAACTCGCGCCGCCATCAAAGACATCGCTACGTTTCTTCCAGCCGGGACACTCACCAATGAGCAGTTGGCCGAAGAATTCGGCGACTGGGATGCGGCCAAGATTTTCGAGAAGACGGGAATCAATGCTCGCCACATCGCTGCGCCCGACGAGTGCTCGTCGGATTTGGGAGTGAGCGCCGCACGGCATCTCTTCGAGCGCGGGTCTTGCTCTCCCGCCGACATTGATTTCCTGCTCTTTTGTACGCAAAGCCCTGACTACTTTCTGCCGACTACCGCCTGTCTCATCCAGGACCGTCTGGGGCTGCGTCTGGACTGCGGCGCAATT
The DNA here is from genome assembly GCA_963791265.1 of uncultured Acidobacteriota bacterium. Classification (GTDB taxonomy): domain Bacteria; phylum Acidobacteriota; class Blastocatellia; order Pyrinomonadales; family Pyrinomonadaceae; genus QHXM01. Next base: position 983,864 of record CAWBSB010000013.1, on the reverse strand, counting down.
GATTTCAACCAGGGTTGTTCGGGGTTCGTCTACGGTCTGGCGCTCGCCAAAAGTCTCGTCGAGGCCGGAACGGCTCGCAACATTCTACTCATCACCGCCGAGACCTACTCGAAGTTCATCAATCCGCAAGATAGAGGTGTGCGCACCATCTTCGGCGATGGAGCGGCGGCGGTGCTTGTGGGTGGCGTCGAGTCGGAAGAAGAATTGCTCGGCCCGTTTATCTTCGGCACGGATGGGCGCGGCGCGGGCGAACTGATCGTGCCCGCAGGTGGCTCGCGCTGCCCCGATGCTGCCGTAGCGGCGGAGGTCACAGGCGGCGAAGAAAGCTGGCGCACACCGCGCGATCTCTACATGAACGGCCCCGAAATTTTCAACTTTACGCTCAAGACTGTGCCGCGCGCGCTCGGCCAACTGCTTGAGAAGTGCAGTTGCAGTCTGGATGAAGTTGATTTTTTTATTCTGCATCAGGCCAATAAATTCATGCTCGAAAGCCTGCGTAAAAAAATGAAGATACCTGCCGAGAAATTCTGGATCGAGATGGAGACGTGCGGCAACACAGTCTCTTCAACCATCCCGATTGCGCTTGAAAGCGCGCGGCAAAGTGGGCGCATCAAGGCAGGCGACCGCGTCGCGCTCATCGGTTTCGGAGTCGGGTATTCGTGGGCGGCCACCGTGATGCGGGTCGTTTGAAAATCTGGAGCATTTTAATGGACAATGAAGCATTCATGGCTGACATGGCCGAAGTCTTGAATCTTGAGAGGGGCGAGATCAGCGAGAGCACACCGCTGGACGATGCCAACTGGGACTCTGTCGCGCACCTCGCTGCCATCGCAGCCATTGACGAGCGGTTTGACGTCACCGTTCCGGCGAAAGAGTTGACGAAGGTGACGACCCTTGGGGAATTGCTCGAACTGGTGCGTCGCGGCGTCGAAGGGAAAGAAGACGAGACCTGAAGAGGAGTCTGGGATTGAATACTGAAGAGATTGAATCAAAAAGAAAAGAAGTAGTCGAAAAGTTTGGCGAATGGACGGCGCACAACATACACCTGCGGGATAATATCTACACCTACGATCAGGGACACCCGAAATTTGAAGATCAACTGACCGGATATGGGCTTCATCTCAGGCGCATCATCCAGAGCGTGGCAGACACCACGAATCAACCTCTCTCAACCCTGCGCGTCCTTGACCTGGCATGTTTGGAAGGCGGCTACGGGATAGAACTCGCGCGTCATGGAGCAGAGGTCGTCGGCATCGAAGGCAGAGAGGCCAACGTTGAAAAAGCGCGCTTTGCCAAAGAGGCTCTCGCGCTCGACAACTTTACAGTCGTACAGGATGACGTTAGAGCGTTGAGCGCGGAGAAGTACGGGCACTTTGATGTGGTTTTATGTTTGGGGATTTTATATCACCTGGATGTCCCGGATGCCTTTCATTTTATCGAGCGGATAGCGGAAGTCTGCCGTCGGGTCGCCATCATTGATACACACGTCAGTATCCAGCCAAATAAAACTCACGTTTTCAAGGGAAGGGAATATCGCGGCTGGCAATTCGTCGAGCATGTTGCGGGGACTACGGAAAAAGAGAGGCTCAAGAGTCTCTGGGCTTCACTGGATAACGAAAATAGTTTCTGGCTGTCGCGTCCCTCGCTCTTTAATCTCTTAGCCGAGTGTGGGTTCACCTCCGTTTATACCTGTCAGAATCCGGCTGTGCCGGGGCAGTGGCTTGATCGAGATACGCTCATCGCCACCAAGGGCAGCCGCCAGGAGATTCTCTCCACTCCTCCGATCAATGCGATGCCACAGGAACATTGGTCTGAGGAGAGCCAGGTGGGTTTGCATCCGGGACAACAGGTCGCAGCCGACGACAAAAGAACGTTTCTTAAAAGAGGCGTTGGTTTCGCCAAACGAGTTATCCGAAAAGATTGAAGCTTTAGTGCTGCACGAGCGGGGCGTTTGAGTATGATAACGTGAGTTCGACATCAGAAGCTGTTTGAAAAGCCCCGAAGGGGCGACGATGTGATAGCCCAGGGCGCAGCCCTGGGTCTAGAATATTCCGCTTCAGGGCTTGATGAATAAACTTGACTTTACTCCTGTGGCGTTGCCACAGGCTCTTACATTTCGCTCCTTCGGAGCTTTCAGAGACTCTTCTTATCTCGGACTCACGTTATGATATGGTGAGAAGCGGCATTGATTTGGAACGCATCGCACGCTTTGCCATAGTTGAGAAGCGGGTCGGCAAAGCATTCTACGCGAGAGTTTTTACGCCGCTCGAACAAGCGCGGTTCGGGTATCAACAGTCGTTGCTTTCGCTCTGTTTCACGGCTAAAGAAGCTGTGGCGAAAACTCTCGGGACCGGGCTGGAATTAAAGTCCGCGGTGTCCGTCTGTTGCTCAGACATTGAAATCGTTTGCGGCGACGATCTAAATCGTCCGCAGGTTAATCTGAGAGGCCGTGCGCGGGAATTGGCGCGAGAGTTAAATCTCAATCAGGTCGTGCTCCTCTGGCATCACAACCGAACGCTGGCGTGTTCACTGGCGGGCGCTGCTGAGAGCGAATCGGAGATGGTCGAATTGCAAAGGGCGCTCGCAGCTTCAATGTCTGTGCTCATGGCGAGGATGGATGAGCTGGACGCGGCGAGTGCTTGATTGATGTGCCAGCGCACGTAAGAGGGGATAGATGGAAAAGATCGTCATCATCGGCGACGGAGAGACTGCTGAACTCGCCTACGAATATTTCACGCACGATTCGCCGCACGAAGTCGTAGCCTTCAGTGTCGAGCGTGAGTACGCGAAGAAGCAGGAGTTGTTCAACCTGCCCGTCGTCCACTTTGAAGAAGTCGAGAAGCTCTACGACCCGGCTGAGTACAAAGCCTTCGTCGCCGTCTCCTACACGCAACTGAACCGCGTCAGGGCGAGGCTCTACCTTGAGGCCAAGAAGAAAGGCTACGGCTTTGTTTCCTACGTTAGTTCCAAAGCATTCGTCTGGCACAACGTCGAGATCGGCGAGAACTGCTTCATCATGGAGCAAAACGTTCTCCAATACGCCGTGAAGGTCGGTAACAACGTGGTGCTGTGGAGCGGCAATCACATCGGCCATCAATCCGTCATCAAAGACAACGTCTTCATCTCTTCGCACGTCGTCGTCTCCGGTTACTGCGAGGTTGGCGAGAACTGCTTCCTCGGCGTCAATAGCTGCTTGGCGAACAATTTGAAGGTGGCCAAAGATTGCCTGATCGGGATGGGCGCGGTCGTCAACAAAGAGACTGAGGAGCGCAAGGTCTATCGCGGAAATCCGGCCAAGCCTTCGCACGTGGACAGCTTCATCATCTTCGGCGTGAAAGAGTAGCCCCCGGTAATGAAGTGGGAGAAGAAAGGATTAATCTACGGCCCGTCGGGTGATTCCGACTGGGCGAAGAACTCTGCGCTCCAGCCGACGCCGTACCTGAAAAGTGAAGAGGGCGTGATCCGCATCTTCGCAGGCTTCCGCGATGACGAGGGAGTCAGCCGCGTCGGGTTCGTTGACGTTTCCGCCGACAATCCCTCTGAGGTTTTGCTTGTCTCGAAGCAGCCCGCGCTGGACGTTGGCGTGCCCGGAGCCTTCGACGAAAACGGGGTCGTTCCCTGCGCCGTCAGCGAACGCGGCGGCGAACTTTATCTCTTCTACGCTGGCTATCAGCTTGGTCAAAAGGTAAAGTTTTTCGTCTTCGGAGGACTCGCCATCAGCCGTGATGGAGGCGAATCGTTTCAACGTTTCAGCCGCGTGCCCGTCTGTGACAGAACCGACCGCGAACTCTTCTTCCGCGTCATTCACACGATCATGTTGGACGGCGGCAGGTGGAGAGCCTGGTACGGCGGCGGAAGCGAATTCGACGTTGAAGGCGGCAGGCAATATCCGCGCTACAATATTCGCCACGCCTTCTCGCCTGATGGCATTCACTTAAGCGATGACTTCGACGTGTGCGTTGACATGAGCGGCGGAGAGTATCGCGTGGGCAGACCCTACGTCATCAAAGACGAGGGCGTGTACAAGATGTTCTACGGTGCCGGGACCAAAGAGGAAGGCTACAGGTTGACCTACGCCGAATCATCAGACGGCCTTAACTGGAAGCGCAAAGATGAAGAGATCGGGATAGACGTTTCGGAGTCGGGCTGGGACTCGCGGATGCAGGGCTATCCGAGCATCGTTAAATACAAAGGTCGAACCTACATGTTCTACAACGGGAACGACTATGGCCGGGAAGGGTTCGGCTACGCCGTTCTGGAACGAGGGTAAATTAAAGGAATGCAAGACGTAGTCAAGAGCTTCGGAGTGAAAGAATTCAGCCGTCCGGCTTCGGACGTGGACGGGTGTGTCGAAGAGATCAAACTCGCCGGTTACACGATTCTGCCGGACTTGCTGTCGGGCGCAGAGTTGGAAGAGATGCGCCACAAGATGGACTCTATTTATCAAACGCAGGTGGAGGAAATCGGCGGCCTGCAACAACTCGCGGCCATCAGCGACACCTACACGGCCATGTGCCTGCTCGCCTACGACGACTGCTTCATCAGGATGGCGACCAATCCGCAGGTTTTGGCCATCGTCGAGAGGTTTCTGGGCGATTATTTTATCCTGATGTTGCAGAACGGCATCCTCAACGTCCCGCAGGTGGGAAACGATCAGACCCCCGGCTACTGGCATCGCGACCTGGGCTACCAGCACTTCGTTAGCTCAAGACCGCTGGGCATCACAGCGCTCTTTTGCATTGATGATTTTAACGCGGAGACGGGCGGCACGTTTCTCCTGCCTGCCTCCCACAAGACGGAAGCGTTTCCTTCGGAAGACTTCATCAGGCGGCATGAACTGGGAGTCAACGCGAAGGCGGGTTCGGCAATCGTCTTCGATTCCATGTTGTATCATCGCGGGGGACATAACAGGTCGCAGGGCATCAGGCGTGGCGTCAACAACATTTACACTTTGCCGCTCATCAAGCAACAGGTCAGTTTGCCCAAGATGCTCAAGGGTAAGTATCGGGAAGACCCGCTCCTGAGCAAATTGCTGGGCTACGAAAGCGAGCCTGACGAGAACGTCCTGGAGTTTCGTCAAAGGAGAATCCGGCGTGCCGGGTCTGAGTCGCCGTCGTACTAAAAGTCCCTAACAAAACCGAAAAGAATTAGACAGGATTAACAAGATGGACAGGATGAAAAGAAAAAGACTCAGGCTACCTTGTCCTGCCTTGTTTTCTTAATCTTGCTAATCCTGTTAATCCTGTCTAATTTCTTCTCTGTAGCATTTTTTGTTAGGCATACTAAGCCCGAAATCGTCGGGACTCCGGCAGAGTGTGGAATGGAAAAGTCGCGCGCCGAACTGGAATTGGACGAACTCCTCTCGGAGAGCCTTGAGGACGCGAGCCGCAGGGCTGCGAATTATTTGTCTTTGCGCGACGATGACGCGCTCGCCCTCTACGGCGCGGGCACGCTGGGCCAGATGGTTCTGGAGGGCTTGCGCCGGGTCGGTGTCCCCGTGGTGGCCTTCGCCGATGACACGCCGGAGAAGCAGGGACAGGAGGTCGCTGGCCTGCCCGTGATGTCACCGCAGGATGTCGTCTCAAAGTATGGCGAAAGAACCGTCTTCGCCGTCACGATACTCAACCAGATGCTCAGATTTCTGGAGGCGAAGCGGAGGCTTCAGAGCGCGACGGGCGCACGCGTCATCTCGTTTTTAAGCCTCGCCTGGAAGTATCCCGAAACTTTTCTGCCCCATTATCAATTTGAGCTCCCGCAGCAGGTGTTGGAGAACGCAAACGAAATCCGCCGCGCGTTTCAACTCTTCAAAGACGAAGAGTCTCGCCGCCAGTTCGTCGGGCATCTACGTTTACGCCTGCGCCTGGATTACGAGGCGCTGCCGGAAAGTTCCAGAGGCGACTATTTCCCGCGCGACGTAGTGCCGCCTTTGCCGCCCGATGCGACCTTCGTTGATTGCGGCGCTTTCGATGGCGACACCGTGCGCCGCTTTCTGGAACATCAGCGCGGCAGCTTCGGCCAGATTTACGCCTTCGAGCCGGACGCAAAGAATTGCCGGAAGCTCGGCCAGTACGCTGCCACGCTGGGAGACGAGGCCGCGCCGAGGATTCATATCTTTAATGCCGGGGTGAGCGACCAACGCGCGCGCGTGAGATTCAACTCGACCGGCAACATGGGCGCTTCGTTCAGCGACACGGGCGAGACGGAAGTGGAGGTGCTTCCGCTCGACGAGGTGTTGAATAATACGGGCAGCACACTTTATCTGAAGTTCGATGTCGAAGGCGCGGAGTGGGAGGCTCTCAAAGGCGCAGAGCGTTTGATGAAGGATGCGCGCCCGATTCTCGCCATTAGCGTCTATCACCAGCCGGACGATTTGTGGCAACTCCCGCTTTACGTCCACTCGCTCGGCCTCGGTTATCGCTTGTACCTACGGACGCTCGGCGAAGACGGCATGGACGTGATTTGCTACGCGATTCCGCCGGAGCGTGTCGTTACAACTGCCGGGGCAAACTGAAAGAGGTCTTGAACGTGATGAAGACTAAAGCGTTCATGAGAGCTGCCGTTCAATCATGAGCAATCTGAAGGTTGTCACCTACGACCCCGCGCAAAAGCGTGTGTGGGACGATTTCATCACGAACTCAAAGAATGGTATCTTCCTCTTCTATCGTGATTACCTCGAATACCACGCCGACCGATTCCCGGATAGCTCGCTGATGTTCTTTGGTGAGGACGGGCAGTTGGTGGCCGTGCTGCCTGCAACCGTCAAAGACGGCGTGCTATCGAGCCACGCCGGACTCACGTTCGGCGGCGTCGTTTCGGGAACGAGCATGAAGGTCGCGCTGATGCTAGATGTCTTCGACGCCATGAGAGCGTATTCGCTAGCGCAGGGAATCAATAAAATTGTTTACAAGGCCGTTCCGCATATTTATCACCGTGCCCCGGCTGAAGAAGACCTCTATGCTCTGTTCAGGCACGATGCGCGCCTCTTCAGGCGAGACGTTTCTTCGACCATCGAGATGAAAGAGCGGCTGCCCTTCAGCAAGGGTCGCAAGTGGTCGATCAAGCAAGCGCAGAAGCACGGCCTTGAAGTCAGACCGAGTTCTGATTTTGAGACCTTCATGACGATAGAGGCACACCTGCTCGGCGAGAAGTACGGGGCGAAGCCCGTGCACACGGCCGCCGAGTTACAAATGTTAGCCACGCGCTTTCCTGATAACATCAAACTCTTCACGGCGCATGGCGAGCTTGGAATGTATGCCGGGGCTGTGATTTACGAAAGCCCGGAGGTGGCGCACGCGCAGTATATCGGGACGACTGAAGAGGGAAGAAAGACCGGCGCGCTCGATCTCATAATGAGCTATTTAATCAATGATTATTACGCGCAGAAAAAGTATTTTGATTTCGGCATCTCAACCGAAGACGGTGGCCGCCATCTCAATGCCGGACTGGTAGAAAACAAACAGGGCTTCGGGGGCAGGGCTGTGGTTTACGACTTTTACGAGATTGATTTCCGGCAAACATAGATGAGCCTCGAAGATTGCAAAATTATAGAGCTTCCCAGGATCAACGATCCGCGCGGCAACCTGACATTCATTGAAGGCGGTCGCCACATTCCCTTCGACATCAAGCGCGTCTACTACCTTTACGATGTGCCGTCAGGCGCGACGCGCGCGGGGCACGGTCATCGGGCGTTGGCGCAAGTCATCATCGCCATGTCGGGCAGCTTCGACGTGACGCTCGATGATGGGGCGGAGCAGCGGCTCTATCATCTCAACCGCTCATATTATGGCCTCTACGTTGCGCCTATGATGTGGCGCGAGATAAACAACTTCTCTTCGGGTTCGGTCTGCATGGTGCTGGCGTCGGAGTTCTACGACCCGTCGGACTACTTCTACGAATACGAAGACTTCCTCCGAGCGGTCAAGGGGGAGGCGTGATGAAAGTGCCTTTTCTGGACTTGAAAGCTCCTCAAGCGGAGTTGCGCGAAGAGTTGGACGTGGCCTCCCGCCGCGTCATGGAATCCGGCTGGTTCATCCTCGGTGAAGAAGTCAGGATGTTCGAGGAAGAGTTCGCCGCCTACTGCGGTGCTAAGCACTGCGTCGGCGTGGCGAACGGTCTGGACGCGCTTCACCTCATCCTGCGGGCAATGAAGATCGGGGCGGGCGACGAGGTAATCGTTCCGGCGAACACCTATGTTGCAACGTGGCTGGCCGTCTCTTACGCGGGCGCAACTCCCGTCGCGGTCGAACCCGACGAGAGGACTTATAACCTCGACCCGTCGCGCATAGAGGATGCGATTACGCCGAGGACGAAAGCGATCATGCCTGTGCATCTCTACGGGCAGCCCGCCGAGATGGCTCCCATTATGGAGCTCGCCACAAAGTACGGCCTGCGCGTGATAGAAGACGCGGCTCAGGCGCACGGCGCGCGTTACAGGAATCAAGCGGCGGGCACGCTCGGCCACGCCGCCGGGTTCAGTTTTTATCCGGGCAAAAATTTAGGTGCGCTCGGCGACGCGGGCGCAATCGTCACCGACGATGACGCGCTGGCCGAAGAAGTCAACATCCTGCGTAACTATGGTTCGCGCAAAAAATATTACAACGAGGTGAAAGGTTTTAATTCACGCCTTGACGAGTTGCAGGCGGCTCTGTTGAGGGTCAAGTTGCGTCGGCTCGACGAGTGGAATGAGAGGCGTCAGCGCGCGGCTAAGTACTATCTGCAAATACTGGAGGGCGTGCCCGATCTGAAGCTGCCCTTTGTGCCCGATTGGGCTGATCCCGTGTGGCATCTCTTCGTCGTTCGTCACCCGCGCCGCGACGCGCTTCAGGAACACCTTGCGAAGATGGGGGTCGGCACACTGATTCATTATCCCGTCCCGCCGCACTTACAGAAGGCTTACCGTGAACTCGGTTATTCGCCGGGCAGTTTTCAAGTGTCAGAGCGGATGGCGGAAGAGGTGCTGAGCTTACCGATGGGGCCGCATCTCTCCGAAAGCGAACAGGAGTTTGTTGCCGCTCAACTCTCATCCTTTAACGGCGGGAGTTAGAGAAGACAATTGGGCGAACCGTGTAAGTTAAATGTGGTGTCCCCTCTATTAATCTCATGTCGCACGACCCTAAAGTCAGTATCTGCATTGCTTCTTATAATCACGCGCGCTTTCTGCCTGCCGCCATCGAGAGCGCGCTCGCGCAGACCTTCAGGGATTTTGAAATCGTGCTGGTTGACGACGCCTCGATTGACGACAGTTTTGAAATCGCTAAAAGCTATGTCGCCAAATACCCGGCTCTGATTCGACTGTTCACGCACCCCGGCCACTGCAATCGCGGCATCTCGGCGACGGTTAATCTGGCGTGCGAAATGTCCAAGGGCGAGTACTGGATGGGGCTGCCTTCGGACGACCTTATGTACCCGGACAAGTTGGAGCGACAGGTCGAGTTTTTGGATAAGCACCGGGACATCGGCTGGGTCTATAGCTACGGCGACTACGTTGGTGAGGACGGAGAGCGGTTGCCGCAGCGCAACCTGTTCGGGAAAGATATTACCCGCTCCCGTGACGCGCTGGAAACTTTAATTCAGGATAATCAAATCCCCGGGATGGCCGTGCTCATGCGGCGCGAGGCTTCTGACAAGGCTGGCCCGTTCGACGAGTCTTTGGTCTATAGCGATTGGGATTTCTGGGTTCGGATGCTGGCACACTCGAAAGTGGCTTTTATGGATAGCTCGCTGGTGAAGTATCGCGTCCACACCTATAACACGAGCGTCGGCATTGATGAACATCGCAACATCCGGCACGGTCTGGACGTGATGCAGTCGCTCAAACGCAAGTCCGCTTCGATTGGAGGCGCTCTCGTTCGCCCACGCACACAGGCCCTACTCGATTTGCAGATAGCCTATCATCTCTTCGTTCTCGGCAATGAGGAAGAGGCCGGTCGCCATCTAACCTCGGCCTTTGAGACAGAGCCGACCTTGAGGGAAGATTCAAAGTATTTCGCCCATTGGTTAAAAGAGCGAATCTATTATTTAATAAACACCTTTCCCCCAGGCTCTGAGGAATGCAGCTTCTCTTCGTGGGTTTTACATCATCTGCCAGACGGTCTTGGCCGCTCGTTTATGAAACGAGTCGCGGCGGTGGATTACGCCAGGGCAGCTTTCGGAAGCTATCAGACGGATGCGCGCATGACGCGACGGATGGCGCTAAAATGCTTCAGGAGCGATTCGAGCTGGCTGAAGGAAAAGGAGCTTCTTTCTATTTTTACAGAAAGCCTCGTCGGCTCAGGAATAACTGATGGCATGCGTAAACTGAAAAGGCGAGCCATCAAAGATCATTCGCCCAAACGCTCAGCCGAGTCGGATGATCTTCTCTAGCTTGTCTGTGAGATATTCAGTATAACTTCGAGAACGCTCATGCCTTCACGGGCTGCCCGTGCAACTTATGAAACCTTTTCCCGCAAACCCGTTTGAGGAGACCCTGCTGTGAAAGTCGTCATACTCGCGGGCGGGGTCGGCTCGCGGCTCGCCGAAGAAACCGAACTCAAGCCGAAGCCGATGGTCGAGATTGGCGGGCGACCGATCCTTTGGCACATCACCAAAACTTACGCGCATTACGGCTTCAAGGAGTTTTTCATCGCGCTCGGCTACAAGGGCGAAGTCATCAAGCGCTTCTTCCTTGATTACCAGTCTTTGAGCGGGAGCATGACGATTGATCTCTCGAAAGACAGCGTCGAGACGCACGGCAGAGATTGCGAAGACTGGACAGTTCACTTGATGGACACAGGCATCGAGACGAACACCGGGGGGCGGCTCAAACGGCTGGAGTCCTGGCTGAAAGACGAGACCTTCATGCTGACTTACGGCGATGGCCTGTCGGATGTTGACCTCAACGACCTGCTCAAATTCCATCGCTCTCATGGCCGTGTTGCGACGGTGACTGCCGTGCGCCCGCCCGCGCGCTTCGGCGGGATTGTCTTCGACGGGGATTTGGTGGCGGAGTTTACAGAGAAGCCGCAAATCGGCGAAGGTTGGATTAACGGCGGCTTCATGGTCTTCGAGCCTGCAATCTTCGATTACCTGCGAGGCGACGGTGATAGTCTTGAGCTGGATGCTCTGGAGCAACTGGCGCTGGATCGTCAGCTTGCGGCCTATCGTCATGATCGCTTCTGGCAGTGCGTGGACACGCTACGCGATAAGCGTCTGCTTGAAAGTCTCTGGCAGGAAAGGCAGGCGTCTTGGAAAGTTTGGGAGTGAGTAGTGGGAAGAGCCGATAAGTAATGAAAGTTGATGAGGGCTTCTGGATTGATCGTCCCGTCTTCGTCACCGGCGCGACGGGGCTGGTCGGCGGTTGGCTGGTACGACGGCTCTTGGACGCTGGCGCGGACATCGTCTGTCTGGTGCGCGACTGGGTGCCGCAGAGCGAACTGGTGCGCGAAGGATTAATCGAGCGGGTCAAGATTGTGCGCGGCGACATCTGCGATCAGGCTCTGCTGGAGCGCACGCTGGGCGAGTACGAAATCAACACCGTCATCCATCTCGCCGCGCAGACCATCGTCACGATTGCCAATCGCAACCCGGTCTCGACCTTTGAAACGAACATCAAGGGAACGTGGGCGCTCCTGGAAGCCTGCCGCCGGACGCCCACTATCAGGCAAATCGTGACCGCTTCTTCGGACAAATCCTACGGGAGCCAGGAGGCGCTGCCCTACACGGAGGAAACGCCGCTCCGGGGTCGCCATCCTTACGACATGAGCAAGGCGTGCGCCGATTTGATCGCGCAGTCCTACGCGACGACTTACAATCTACCCGTCGTCGTTACACGCTGCGGAAATTTCTACGGCGGCGGCGATTTGAACTGGAATCGCATCGTGCCGGGCACAATCCGTTCAGTGCTGCGCGGGCAGTCGCCCGTTATCCGCTCCGACGGGAAATACGTGCGCGATTACTTTTACGTCGAGGATGGCGCGGCAGTCTATGCGATGCTCGCTGAGCGACTGGCTGCGAATCCTGAACTTTCGGGGCAAGCCTTTAATTTCTCAAACGAGATTCAGGTGACGGTGTTGGAGATGGTCGAGCGGATTTTGCAGTTGATGAATTCCGACCTTCAGCCGGAGATTCGCAACGAGGCTACAAACGAAATATCGCATCAATACCTGAGCGCCGAGCTCGCCCGCCAGACTCTCAACTGGAAACCCATGTTCACCCTGGACGAGGGCTTGCGGAGAACGATTGATTGGTACAAGTCTTTTCTGGGCGCATAGATAGTTAAAGGCCAGCCACGAGCGATTGATTTAGACAAACTCACAGCATGACTCCTTCGGTTCACATCGTCACGATCAACTGGAACGGATTACAGGACACGCTTGAGTGCCTGGCCTCACTCCGAGCGCAGGACTACCCATCCGTCAAGGTGCACGTCGTTGACAACGGCTCGGCTAATGATGAAGCTACGACGATTGAACGGGAGTTTCCCGAAGCCAGTGTTTTGCGACTGGAGAAAAACGCAGGCTTCTGCGCCGGAGGCAATACGGGCATCAGAGCGGCGCTCGACGCCGGGGCTGATTACGTTCTGCTCCTCAATAACGACACCATTGTTCCGCCTCAATTAATCTCCCAACTCGTTGATGGAAGCTCAAGTGTCAAGAACGTTGGAGCAGTCAGCCCTGTGATTCTCTATCATCCCGACAAGGATTTAGTCTGGTACGCAGGTTCTGTCTGGGAATCCGAGACGGCGGGGTTCAGGCATCTTTTCTCAGGCCGCTCAAGGAAAGAGTTGACTGCGACCGAGCCTTACAAATCGGCATACGCGTGCGGGTGCTGTCTGCTCATCAATGCTTCCGTTCTGCGCAACATTGGCTTGATGGATGAAAGGTATTTCGCTTACTACGACGAGGCAGATTGGTGCTCGCGCATGCAGGCCGGGGGGTTAGATTGCTATGTCATCCCTTCGGCTATCCTGTATCACAAAGTCTCGCGCTCGACGGCCAGCCTGATCTCTGTTTACTTGAGAGCTCGCAATCGCTTGCTCTGGATGAACGATCACCTTTCGCTCCGTCAGCGTGCGCGTTCCTTCTCTTATCTACTGAAAGAGTTGGTGTGGAACATAAGTAACGCCCTGGGATTGCGGGGCAAGTCTCGTCATCTGTCGCGCGACGAGAGCAAAGCCATGCTGCGCGCGTGGCGCGATTATTTCTTCGGGAAATTCGGGGCGTGGCCCAAGCGCATTGAACGTCTCGTCGCTAATCAAAGGAACGCTCCCGCACCGCCGCAGATTGTCGAACGCCAACAGGCTGGCGCAAAAACGCCGGACGAAAACTTCGATCTTCCTTAAGAGCGGATAAGAAAACTATGATAGAGAAAAAATAGACAGGATTAACAGGATTATCAAGATTAAGAAAAGCAGATGAGGCAATGTAGCTTGATGCTTCTTCCTTTTATCCTGTTAATCCTGTAAATCCTGTCTATTCCTCTTTCGTTTTGTCAGTGACTTTGAGTCTTTCCTCGCACTTGATGCCGGGTTCAACGAGAGCGTGCTATACTCGCCGCTTCGGTCGCGAACTAATTTGACAAAGCGTTTGGACGAAACGCTTTTCTCATCCCATTCATGCGCTCAAGCAACACATCGCCGGACACTCTGACGGGAACGGTCAAGGGGCCGGGCGAACTTCCCCACGAGTATCTCTTCATCACGACTGACAGCGCGCGGGCGCGCATCGGCGAGTTCGTTTACTACGTGGCGCGCGACGGTGACGCCGAGCGGCACATCATCGGCAATATCACGGCGCGCAGGCTCGTGCGCAACTTGCCGGACGTTTTTCTCTCCGACCCGGAGATTTCACCTTCGGTCGTTTCATCGCTCATCGGTCTCAGCTCTGATTGCGGCGAGCTTTATGAGATCAGCGTCGAAACCGTCGGCTACTTCAGCCGCGTGCTCGGCGATTTCGTCAATCCGCGTATCCCGCCCAATCCGGGCGACGCGGTTTTCCTCGCTTCATCGGAGACGCTGGCAAATGTTCTCTCGCCGCGCCGGATCGAAGATCAGGGTTCGGCGCACGTCGGGAGTCTGTTGACCAGAAGCGCGGGCGAAGTGCCAATCGTGCTCTCGATCAAGGATGTCGTCTCAACGCATCTGGCCATCCTGGCTTCGACGGGCGCGGGCAAAAGTTATACAGCGGGCGTACTCGTCGAAGAGTTGATGCGGCCTTACAACCGCGCCGCCGTCCTCATCGTCGATCCGCACGGCGAATACGACACGCTGCGCTCCATCGAAGACAATCAAATCTTTCGTGGGCCTGACGGCTATCAGCCGGAAGTCAAAATCTTCACACACGACCGCGTCAAGGTGCGCGTCTCGACTTTGACCGAAGCCGACATCAAGTATCTGCTGCCCGAAGGCACCTCCGACAAGATGCTGCACTATCTCTCGCAGGCTTATCGCAAACTGACTGCGGGCGAACGCGGCGAGCGAGGCTTGTGGGGCTATCAGGATTTGCGCGACGCGGTGACGGCGGAGAAGTATGGCGAAGATGACGGGCGCGGGAGCGGCGGCAACGTCGGCTCGATTGATGCGCTCCTGTGGCGGCTCGACAATCGTTTTGATCGGCCTGACTCGATCTTCTCAGACCACGAGCACATCCCGCTTAACGAGTTGTTTCAGCCGGGACGCTGCACCGTGCTGCAACTCTCCGACATCGAACAGAACGAACAGCAGGTCGTCGTCGCCACACTCCTGCGCCGCGTCAACAAAGCGCGCATGGCGACCGTGCGCGGAGAAGCGCAAACCGGAACTGAGAGTTATCTTCCTTACCCGGTCTTCGCCCTGCTTGAAGAAGCGCACCGCTTTGCGCCCGCCGGACAGACGGTCGTCTCCACCAACATCCTCAAGCAGATTCTCTCCGAAGGCCGCAAGTTCGGCGTCGGCATCGGGCTGATTACGCAGCGCCCCGGCAAGCTAGACCAGGACGTGCTCTCGCAATGTATGACGCAAATCATCATGCGAATCGTCAACCCGATTGACCAAGATACGGTCGCAAAATCGGTTGAAGGCGCAGGCCGCCAGCTTCTCGACGAACTCCCCGCTTTGACCAAAGGACAGGCCGTCATCAGCGGCGTCGGCGTCAACACTCCTGTCATGTGCCGCGTCCGCGAACGCATCACACGCCACGGCGGCGAGACCTTCGACGCGCCCGCAGAGTGGGCCGAATGGCACACCGAGCGCGAGCGCACACACCGCCAGCAGGACAACTCCGTGCTGGCCAAACCTGATACGGGGAAGAAGCCAGAGAAGATTCGCGGCATCAGAATTTGACAGAAGATGTGCTCCATCTAAAGCTCTACTTAACCAAAGCTGAAAGGTAATCCCCATGCGACAAACACGCGGCTTTCTCCTGCTCTTGATTCTGATTAGCGCAAGCTCGCTTTATGCGGTTGGAACTACGCGCGCCCCATCCTTCTCGCGCGTGGCTGCGTCCTTCGAGACTCCTTCGCCCGGTTTCTCTTTGCAGGACGGCGGCGAGATTACGAAGGCAAACTGGCAGCAGCATCCGAAGATCAAGGCTATCCGGGCTATCGTTCAATCCGTGAAGAATGGGATGAGCCGGAAGTCTTTGACCGTTAGAAAGCGTGCTTTTGAATACTGTGAGCCTTACGAGGACACTGAGCGCATGATTGCCACAGACTCGCGTGGCCACGCTCGCTTTTATCAAAACGCGGGCGGCTCGGATGATTCTTCCTTGAAGTGGGAGCATTACTACGACGAGGCGGGGCATCTGCGGTTCGTCTTCATCACGGGCGGCGCGGTCAACGGCTCGGAGCTTGAGCACCGGATTTACTTTGACGAGGCTGGAAAAAGAATCTGGGAAGAGCAGACCTATAAAAAGGGACCGGGTTATACCTTCCCCGAAGTCTGGCCTGACGATCAACTGCAAATTGCGGACGCTGCCGCAAAGTTCTCATCAAAATCAAGCTGCCCGGAGACAAAGCAAAAGGCCGGAAAGCAGAAACGCTCCCATTAGGTGAGTAGGACAAGATTGACGTGACGAGAAAAAATCGTTGGCGCGGCCTCGTGCCTTTGCGAATCAGGCGTCCGTGAGCGTCAGGCGCTCTTTTTCGTAGGCCGTTTCGGCGAGGGATTCAAGGCCGAGCAGATCGGTACTGAGGAGCGACTTAGCGAGCCAGCGTAAGTTCAGGGGCATGTCTGAGAGCGCGCATTCCTCTTCTTCGACGGGCGCGTGCTCGGTCAGGAGTTGAAACTCCGCGCCGCAGAAATCGCACTCGTCCAGATGTGATGCCACCCAAATCATTCGCTCCGCTGCCATATCGCAGGTCCGATACGCCAGCAGTGTCTCTGAGGAAGGGCACGTAGCTCTTTTACAAAATGCGATTGCGCTGAGAATCATGGTGTAAATCCCCTTCGATGTCCGCTGCCTTTTGCACGCTCTAATCGTCGTTAATTCGACTCACCAGGCTCGAAGCACTTACTTTGAAGGCGGTGGAAGGGGCAAGGTAAATGCTAGAGACAACTATTAACCCTCTGAAGGGCGCTTCGCCTGGTCAACGTAAATAAACCGCTAATCCTCTCAAGCTTCCAAAGTTAACGTAGGGTCAGACCGCTTTTTTGTTCGCAATATCAATATTTTGGCCTCTTTGTAAAAAGATGTTGCTCATTTCGCGGATTGCTGATAACATCTTTTCTGTCGTCAGAGGGGCGCATGCTCCTACCGACTCTTTCCTGGATGATCGCGTCATTTCCCCTTGCGGTCACGGTGGCGCGGACACCGGCAAAGTCCATAATAATGAGGCCAACGGGTTCCGAGCGGTACCTTTCCCGGATGAGAGTTTTGACTCGCTCATCACCGCTAAAACACGCGTGCGGCTTCTCTTGAGATGGTCGCCCCGACCCGCCCGTTCCTTTCAACTTTGGCTCCGGCGTGCTGTCCGTCAAAGAGCTTTTCACACGAGTTGCCTCTCGACAAGTTTGATGTAAGTAGCCCGAGATGAGGCGCGACGCCGAAAATAATTGACAATCTTGAGGAGCAATCTGACCTTAAAGGGTTGCAGGCCAATGAAGGGCCTGACTGCCGACCTGCCTGAAAAACCACTCTCCCCTCGCCCATCAATCAAGAGCGAACAGATAAGCGAAGAGAGTTTTGGAACCGGTCAGGAGTAGTTTCCTAAGAAGGCGAGCCATACCGTTGAGAAGAAGATTCGTTGATGCCAATCCCAACCTTGCGCGACTGCTATAACTATAATACCGTGAAATCTACCAGTGATAATCAGCCGAAAGGTTCTACGATGAGCGCTATCAAGGAACAGCCACGTTCAACGCGCGCTGGCTTTGAGCGCCAATCCCGCAGCGGTGCCTGGGTGGAAAGCCTGCGCTGCTCGGATGTCAGCCGCCTCTGGGCAGAACTGCACCGCCTCGTTTCTCATCATCCGCTGGTGCGCGCCTCGCGCAGCGCCGGTCTGCTGGTCGAAGAAGGCACGCACAACGCCTACACGGATTTGACGCAGGAACTCTTTGTCCAACTTCTCAGCAAAGGTCGTTTCCAGCATTATCTGGACACGGAGATGACGAATGCTGAGATAGAATGCGAAGTCGGGCAGATTGAGTTGACCAACCTTTTGACGGCTGAGCTGCGTAAGCGTCACCCGGAATCCTATCGTCTGGCTCGCCGCATCTCCACACTCATTCAATCGAGCGCCAATTTCCGCCGCTTTGATACCTCAGGCATAGATGACGAGCCGCATCGTCGCCTCGCCGACCGCGTGTATGGTCTGGCCGAGTGGCCTGTGAACAAGCCGCGCCGCGATAGCCATGATCTTGAGCAGCGCATCCAGATGATCGCCGTCCGCCAGCGCGACACGCGCATGGTCGGCTGCACGGGCGATTCACAAATCGTCATCGGAAACTCAGACCTCGAAGATTTGATTATCTCCGTCCTCGAAGCCGCAGATGCGCCCGTAGATGTGCGCGCTCTCCGAAGCCTCGTCATGTCGCGGCTGCCCGTGATGGACATTTATCTGGTCCCGCTGGGCGGAGACGATGGTGACGATGGCGGCAACCAGTTTGAGCCTGTAGACGGGTGTGATAATCCTGAGCAGGGCTTAATGCGCCGCGAGTCGGAGCGCGAGGCTGCCAATTTCGTTGATGGTTTCCTGAAGGGCTTGCACGAGACGGTGCGTGGGAAAGTCAAACAATATAACCGTATGCTGGGTGTGCTGTGGCACTGCTATCTCAGCCCGGATCATTCGACACAGTTGGAAGTCGCCGCGACACTCGGCGTTTCGGACTCCCTGGTTTCGGATTATCGCCGCCGCATCGAGCAGGAACTGCGCGCGCTCTCCTTCGCGGAGATTGAAGAAGCACGCCGCTTCGAGATGGCCTTGCGCGAGCGCGTGCGCGCCCTGGTGTTGATTGGTGACGAAGAAGGCGTAGTGGTTTAGGTTCAATTGCCTGATAATGGCGTTTCGGCTTCGTTGCCGTAAAATCTTGAGTCCACGCGGAAGACGTGCAGAGTTGCCCCTGCGCCATCTTCCGTTTTAGTGTTAGCCTTTCTCTTCGAGCCGCGCTTTTTCTTAGGCTCTTGAGAAGGGAATCTGTAACGCCAGAGTGCCACACAAATGCTGAGGGGTCGCTCACAGACTGATTACGAACCCGTGACTCGTTCGCGGCGCGGGCGTCTGTTTGAAAGCGAGAACGACGACGCCGGGACGGAAAGTTTGCCGACCGAAGAAGTCTGGCCGACCAAAGCTGATGGCTCGACTACGGATGATGGTGGGGAGAGCGCCGGAGAAGCGCCACCGTCCGTCAATAAAAAGCAGCTTGCGACATTTCTCAGGAGCGGTCACGGGCTAACTTACGCCGCGCTCTTTCTCTTCACCGTTATCCTTTACGCTCGCCCCGCAGAGTTTTATCCGTCTCCGCTGACCAATTCGATTGCCTACATCGTCGGCCTCATTACGCTGGGCATCTTTTTCATTTCACAGATTACGGTTGAAGGCACGTTGACCGCTCGCCCGCGCGAAGTCAATTTAGTCTTGCTCTTTGGCCTGACAGGGCTGCTGTCAATTCCGCTCGCCATCAGTCCGGCCACCGCCTGGGCAACTTTCACCGATACGTTTATTCGCTGCATCGTGATTTTCATCGTGATGGTGAATGTCGTCAGAACCGAGCTACGCTTGCGCTGGTTGTTGTATCTGGTGCTCTTCGTCAGTTTCATATTGAGTGTCGGCGCGGTCAACGATTTCCGGCTCGGACTGCTAACCACCGAAGGCTATCGTGTCTCAGGTGTAGGCAAGGGAATCTTCGGCAATTCCAATGATCTGGCGTTTCACTTCGTGACGATAGTCCCGATTGCCATCGCCCTTGTTTTCGCCACGCGCGGGATTGTCCGTAAAGTTCTCTTCGGCGCGTGCGCCGCTGTGATGATGGCAGCCATCGTCGTCACGTATTCACGCGGGGCATTCCTGGGATCATTGGTTTCGCTCGGATTCCTGGCGTGGAAGCTTGGTCGCCACCACAAGCTGGCTGTTTTAGTCTGGGGTGCTCTTATCGTCGGGCTATTTCTAGCGCTTGCGCCGGGCAACTATTCAATTCGCATCCTCTCTATTTTCGTTCCCGGTCTGGACCCCGTCGGTTCTTCCAGCGCGAGGCAGGGAGAGCTTGTCCGGTCGCTTCAGGTCGCTCTCTATCATCCGTTGTTCGGCATCGGGATGGGGAATTATATGGGCGAGATGTCCTTCACAGGGCTTGTCACGCACAACGCCTACACGCAGGTGGCGGCTGAGATGGGAATGGCCGCGCTCGCCATCTACACAATGTTCGTCGTGACGCCTTTGAAGCGTCTGGGGCAAATCGCGCGCGAGACGTTCGCGGCGCGCAGCGATTCGCGCTACTACTATCTGGCGGTTGGTCTACAGGCTTCTCTCATCGGGTACATGGTGGCGAGCTTCTTTCTGTCCGTCGCCTATCTCTGGTACGTCTATTATCTGGTAGCCTATGCTGTCTGCCTGCGCCGCATGTACGAATCGGAGACCGGCAGACTCGTGGTTCCTGAAAAACAGAAGATAAAGGAAAGGCTTCGGGGCGCGCGACGCGCCGCACCTCTGGCAAGTGGTGAAAGCGGAGCGTTGACGACATGAGTTTGAGACTTGTGGCAGAAGTGATTTTCTGGTTGAGTGCGGCGGCGCTCTTCTATACTTATGTCGGTTATCCGCTCCTTCTCGCCGTCTTGAGCCGTCTGCGCGGGCGCCCGGTTCGTCGAGCAGATTTCAACCCGCGCGTCACCGTCATCATCACCGCCTACAACGAAGAGCGTGACCTCGCTCAGAAGCTTGAGAACACGCTCTTGCTCGATTACCCGCAGGATAGTCTGGAAATAATCGTCGCCTCGGATTGCTCAAGCGACCGCACGGATGAGATCGTGCGCGAGTTTGCCCCGCGCGGTGTGCGTCTCCATCGCCAGCCGGAAAGGTTAGGAAAGACTGCGGCGCAGAACGCTGCGGTCGAGCAGGCATCGGGCGAGATTATTCTCTTTTCCGACGCCACGACTCTCTATCAAAAGGATGTGCTGCGCGCCCTGATGCCGAACTTCGCAGACCCATCTGTCGGGTGCGCCACAGGCCGCGTCGTCTACACGGACTCGGCCACGTCGAGCGTCGGGCACGGCACGCGCTCATACTGGAGCTACGAATTTTTATTGAAGAAGCACGAGAGCAACGTCTGTTCTTTGATCGGCGTCTGCGGTTGTCTCTATGCCGTGCGCCGTTCCGCTTATGTTCCGCTCTACCATGAGGCGTGCAGCGATTTCATCATTGCGACCAAGATGGTCGAACAAGGGTTGCGCGCCGTTTATGAACCTGACGCGGTCTGCATGGAAGAGACCAATGAGCGGGCGGATAAGGAACTGAAAGTGCGTGTGCGAATCATCACGCAGACTTTCGCTGACCTCTGGCGCAACCGCGCGATGATGAATCCTTTCCGCAGCGGCTTCTACGCCATTGAACTGCTCTCGCACAAAGTCATGCGGTATCTCGTGCCCATCTTTCTCATCACAATCCTGGCGGCGTCCGCAGTGTTAGCGCCGCGCTCGCTTTTTTACGAGGTCGCGCTCGCCGGGCAGGTCGCTTTCTACGGCGCGGCTGCGCTGGCTTATTTGCTTGAGAAGGTTGGCTTGCATAGTCGCCTGCTCGCCATCCCGCAATATTTCGTGCTTGGTAATCTCGCCTCGCTGATAGCCTTTTACAAGTTCCTGAGCGGCGAACGCTACGTGCGCTGGGAGCCGATTCGCGCCAGCGCCGAACAGGGAGTGCAATCGTCTTGATGAAGGAAATGGTCAAAGAGCAAACAAAGCCGGTTATCAGGAATGCCATGTCAATTGACCTGGAAGACTGGTTTTGTGTCCATAATCTGAGCCATGTGATTAAAAAAGAGGACTGGGATAATTGCGAGCTGCGCGTTGACGAAAGCACGAAGCGCATCCTCAATTTATTCGACAAGCACCAGACCAAAGCTACGTTCTTCGTGCTTGGCTGGGTGGCCGAGCGTCTGCCGGAGTTGATTCGCGAGATTGAAGCGAAAGGCCACGAGATAGCCTGTCATGGCTACAACCATCTACTGCTCACGGAAATCAGCCCGCAGGAGTTTGACGAGGATTTGGCGAGAGCTTTAGAGACACTCAGGGCTTGCGGCGTCAAACAAACTCCGCTCGGATTTCGCGCACCCTCCTTCACGGTCGTTGAAAAGACCAGAGAGTGGGCGCTCTCCACGCTGGAAAAATACGACTTCAAGTATGACTCGTCGGTTTTCCCAGTCGGCTTTCATCCTGACTACGGTGTGGCCGATGCTCCGCTCGTTCCATACCAGATCACGGACAAGCTGATGGAGTTTCCGATGAGTTGTCTGGAGGTATTCGGGAAACGCCTTCCCTTTAGCGGCGGCGGCTATTTTCGTCTCTTCCCTTATGCCTACACCAAGCTCCTGATGAAGAAATGCAATGCCGAAGGTAGAGCCGCAGTTTTTTACCTTCACCCCTGGGAACTCGATCCGGGCCAGCCGAAAATCAAGCTGCCCAAATCGAAAGCCATCCGGCACTACCGCAATCTGGATCAGACCGAGAAGAGGCTGGACGCGCTTCTCAAAGATTTTCAATTCACCACCATCAAAGAGGTACTCGGATTATGAAGAATGAGATAGAAGTGCAAAGAAATTTCTGGAACAGCGAGGCTGATGCGTTCGAGCGGATTTACTCGCACGAGAAATCAAAGCTCTCGACCATGCTCGATCAGGTTTTCCGCAAGGATATGTACGAGCGTTTCGTTTTTACCATCAAGAACTGCGCGCCCGTCGAGGGCAGAACTTTTCTGGATGTCGGCTGCGGCAACGGCATGTACAGCGTCGAGCTTGGCAAAAAGGGCGCGGCTCGCGTAGTCGGTATAGACATCTCGCCTGTGATGATTGGTCGCTGCGAGGAATCGGCGCGCAAAGAAGGTTTGGCAGACCGCGTCAAGTTCCTGCAAACGGATTTGCTGGAATACAAGCCGGACTCGGATTTCGACGTGAGCTACGGCATCGGGTTGTTCGACTACATCTCGGATTCGCTGCCCGTACTCACGAAGATGCGAGAAGTGACCAAAGACAAAGCTATCATGGCCTTCCCCAGATTGATGACGTGGCGTGCTCCTGTCCGCAAAGTGAGATTGACCGCCAAGGGCTGCCCCGTCTTCTTCTACACGAAGAGCAAAATCAATCAATTGATGAAAGACGCCGGGTTCGCCCGCTGGGAAATCACCCGCGTGGGCAAACTCCACTGTGTCGTCGCGCACGTCAAATAAGAGCAGCGGGCAAGCTTTCAGCCCCGCTAGGGGCGACTGACAATAGCCCAGCAATTTATTGCTGGGAAACAGAAGGATAAAAATGATTGAGTCCCGTAGGGACGACTGAATGGAAGCGAGCCTCTCTTCAGTCGTCCCTACGGGACTCAAAAATCATTTCCGTTTTATCTCCAGCCATAAATTGCTGGGCTATTCTCAACCGTCCCTGACGGGACTCCTGATTCGCTGCGGTGAACATTCGATGTGTGGCATAGCTGGTTTTATCGCTCAAGACAATTTTCCTGATGAGCATGAAAGTAACATCGTGCTTGACAGGATGTGTCGCCGGATAGCGCATCGCGGGCCGGACGATCAGGGCATGATGGTCAAAGGCGCAGCCGCGCTCGGCATGCGGCGGCTTTCGATTATTGACCTCGCGGGCGGACACCAACCGATGTCCGGCTGCGACGCTCTCGTCACGATTGTCTTCAACGGCGAGATTTATAACTACCGCGAGTTGCAGCGCGAACTCGAAGCGCGCGGCCACCAGTTCAAGACCAACTCGGACACGGAGACGATCCTGCACGCTTATGAAGAGTACGGCGCAGCATGCGTCACTCATCTTCGCGGCATGTTCGCCTTCGCCATCTGGAACGAGCAGCGGCGCGAGCTTTTCATCGCGCGCGACCGCGCGGGCAAAAAGCCTCTCTACTACACCGTCACCTCGCGCGGCACGCTTCTTTTCGGCTCTGAGTTGAAATCCTTGCGCGAGCACCCGGAGTTTCGCGGCGAGGTTGATATTGAAGCACTCGATGATTATCTCACGTTCGGCTACGTGCCCGACCCGCTGACGATTTTCCGCGACGTTCACAAGTTACCGCCGGGACATCACCTGACGTTCGCGCGAGGACGGGTACGCGTCGAAAAGTACTGGGACTTTCCTTACGAAGAGCCTCAAACCGACCCGGCCAGGAGTGAAGAAGATTGTCTTGAAGAGTTGCGCGCACAGCTTGACGAAGCGGTGCGCGTGCGGCTGGTTGCAGACGTGCCGCTTGGCGCATTCCTGTCAGGCGGCGTTGATTCAAGCGCAGTCGTCGGCCTGATGGCGCGTCACACACCGCAGCCGGTGAAGACCTTCTCCATAGGTTTTCACGAAGACAGCTACAACGAACTGAAGTACGCGCGCATGGCGGCGAAAAAGTTTGGGACAGATCATCACGAGTTCGTCGTCACGCCGGACATCTGCGAAATCGTTGACGAACTTGTCTGGCACTTCGATGAACCCTTCGCAGATTCTTCCGCGATTCCGACCTACATGGTCTCGAAACTCGCGCGCGAGTTCGTCAAGGTCGTGCTGTCGGGCGACGGCGGCGACGAGGTTTTCGGCGGCTACACGCGCTACGCCGTTGATCGCAGGCGGAGCGGCTTTGCGCGCCTGCCCCGCGTCTTACGCAAAGGCTTGATGCAGCCTCTGGGTCGCAGGCTTCCGCATGGCGCGCGCGGGCGAAACTATATTTATGTAAACGCCTTTGAGCCGCTGGATCGCTACATCGAAGACATCTCGATCTTCACAAGACTCAATAAGCCCTCGCTCTACACACAGGATTTTCGCCGTCAGCTAGGGGCGACGGAGGCCGCCGCGCGCTTTCGTGAGTACGCGGAGCGGTCACGCTCTGAGGATTCGCTCGACCCGCTGCTTTATCTGGACAGCAAGACTTACCTGCCCGGAGATATTCTGACCAAAGTTGATCGAATGAGCATGGCTGTCTCTTTGGAGGCGCGCGCGCCGCTGCTCGATCACAAGTTGATAGAGTTTGTCTGCACGCGGATTCCGGCCCGGATGAAGATGAAGGGACTCGAAACCAAGCATATCTTCAAGCGCGCGGTGCAGGACTTCGTGCCTGCGGAAATCCTGAATCGTCCGAAGCAAGGGTTCGGCGTTCCGATTGAGCAATGGATAAATGAGCAGTTGCGGGAGCGCGTGCGCGGCACGCTGACAGAACCGCGAACGCTTCAACGAGGTTACGTCGAGCCGCGCTACGTCAATCTGTTGTTTGACGAGCACGAGCGCGGGCGGCGCGATCATTCGACGGAACTGTGGGCGCTCTTTATGCTTGAGCTATGGCAGCGCACCTTCATGGATGCGCGCGTTGACAATACTTTGCCCGAACCATTGAGCGCGAATCTGACTCCGGCGGTTGCCTGACTTTGAAACCGAACGTCCTTCACATCATAGACAGCTTCGACCAGGGCGGGACTGAGCGCCAGACCGTTCAACTCGTGCGCCTGCTGCATGAGAGCAAGCGCTTCGGCGTTCATCTGGCGTGCATACACGACCGGGGCATGCTGCGCGCTGAAGTGGATGAGATAGGAATCGGCGAGATTGCGGCTTATCCGCTCAACAGTTTTTTCAATCGCAACTTCGTTCTACAGCTAAGACGCTTGCGCTCCTTTTTGCGCGAGCGCGAGATAGATATTGTTCACACGCACGGTCTTTACACCAACGTCTTCGGCATCATCGCGGCGGCGTCGGCTCGTGTGCCGGTTCGCATCGCGTCGCGGCGCGAGACGGGCGGCCTGCGTAGCGCCATCCAGCGGTGGGGAGAGCGTCGCGCCTTCAGCCTGTCAAATATGGTCATCGCCAATGCGGAAGCGGTGCGGCGTGAGCTAATCGCTGAGGGCGTGCCATCGGAGAAGGTGGTGACGGTTTATAACGGCCTTGATGTTGAACGGGTCGCTCCGCAAGGTTCTCTTCAACGCGAGGAAGCGCTCGCCCTTTTAGGTTTGCCGCAGGATGGTGCGCGACGTTTCGTCACGATTGTCGCCAACGTCCGGCATCCGGTGAAGGATCATCCGATGTTTTTGCGGGCGGCTCGTCGCGTCAGAGAACGAATTCCGCAGGCTGCCTTTGTCGTCGCCGGAGAAGGGGAGTTGATGCCGGGCTTGCGCGCCTTGGCAGCAGAACTAGGTATCGAGCGCGATGTCTTCTTTACGGGAAGGTGCGAGCGAGTGGCGGAGCTTCTGGCAATCTCAGAGGTCTGCGTCTTGAGTTCAAAGGCCGAAGGTTTCTCAAATGCGATTCTTGAGTACATGGCCGCAGCCCGCGCCGTCGTCGCAACGGATGTTGGCGGCGCGCGGGAAGCAATCCTGGAGGGCGAGACGGGCTACCTTGTGCCGCCCGGCAACGATGCGGCAATGGCCGAGCGCATCATCGCGCTACTCAACGAGCCGGAGCGCACGCGAAAGATGGGCGAGCGCGGACGCCTCGCTGTGAAAGAAAAGTTTTCCTGCGAGGCGCAGCTTGAGCGCACCGAACGGCTCTACGATGAATTGCTGGCCAAGGCCGCCCCGCGATTGTTGCGGCGCATAGAACCAGTTGAGGGACATATCTACTGCGAGCCTCAGAGGCCAGGAAAGAAATAGACAGGATTAACAGGATTATCAAGATTAAGAAAAGCAGGCAGGTAAACAATGCTGAGTGCTTGTTCTTTCATCCTGTTCATCTTGTTAATCCTGTCTATAATTTCTTGTCAAACTTGCGAGTTCGTGACGATTGAATGACAGTAGATTCAATCACAGGCGCATCCGAACCGGCGCGGGAGCCGCGACGACGGGGACGTGCCTGGCGACGCGGGCGCATTGCGTTGCTGGTGCTCGCTGCATGGCTGCTTGTGGCGTGGGTTGCGGCAGAGGCGCTCATCGTGAAATCGGAGTTGGCGCACGCCGACGCGCTCGTCGTCCTGGCCGGTTCATCCACCTACGTCGAGCGCACGCATCGCGCGGCGCAGCTTTTCCAGCAGGGACGCGCACCGAAAGTAATCCTGACGAATGACAATATCCCGAGCGGGTGGTCAAGGGAAGAGGAACGTAATCCTCTCTTCGTTGAGCTTGCAGCGGATGAACTCAAGCGGCAGGGCGTGCCTGCCGGGATGATCGAGATTGTGCCCGGCACTGTCTCCAGCACCTACGAAGAGGCCGTGCGGCTTCGCGAGTACGCGGGTGAGAAGAGTTTGCGATCAATTCTGATTGTGACTTCCGCTTATCAATCGCGGCGCGCGCTGTGGACGATGCGACGCGTTTTTCGTGGGAGCGATGTCGAGATCGGCCTCGATGCGGTCGAGCCGGGACAGCAGTCGCCGCGACCCGGCGTCTGGTGGTTTTATGGTCTTGGCTGGCAGATGGTTCCCGGCGAATATGTGAAGATGATTTATTACTGGATTAACTATTGACGAAAAGTACGGGAAGTGAACGTGTCAGGACTTGTCCGCTAATCGAAACGTGTTGACCAAATTTGCATTACGAACGCTCATTGTCGCTCTGCCTGTAGTCTGCCTTGTCATCTTGCTTGGCGTGTGGGTGGCGAACCCCGGCAAGGTCTCAGACGCGCCAGCAAACCTGACGGTCGCCGCCTCTGCGGGTGATGAAACTCATAACACAGGCGGCCTGCTCGCTTACCTGCCGGAATCTCTGACCGCAGCTTTAGATCAGGGCGGCGCGAGAATCAGAACGGATCATCGTGTCTATCCAAAGCCGCCGCTGCCGGTATTGCCGCGAGCCGGAGGCAAGTTCATTGACCCTGTCTTCGGTACTGAGATTATGCGCGCCACAGACGAACGGGACGGCGCAGCGCCCGGCCTCGGTACATACTATTCACACTGGCCGACTTTCAATTCCAACAACACGCGTCTCTTAATCCGCAAAGGCGAAACGGGCGAAGCCATCATCAAGCAGTTCGACCCTGTGAGCTTCCGTTTAAGCGCTGGCTCTGTGGTGCTGCCGGGTTCGCTTCCGGCGGGTGGCGGGCCTGAGTGGGAATCGTCCATCTGGTCAAACACAGACCCGAACATTATCTACACGTTCTCCGGCTTCTACGATGGCGGGATGAGGCTCTATTCATACAACATCGCCACCAAGGCTTTCAGGCTCATTAAAGACTTCAAGGCTCTTTCGGGCGGCAAGGATTATCTCAAGCAGATGTACATGTCAGCCGACGATGATGTCTTCTGCTGGTTGCATCATCGTCAGGGCAACGAGGGCGAACCCGTAGGCTACATCGTTTATAAGCGTTCGATTGATAAGGTGCTATTCAACAATCCGGCGAGCGAGTTTGCCGGGGGCATCAACGAAGTCCACGTAGATAAGTCAGGCAAGTGGCTGCAAATCGTCATCCCGACGAAGCAGGCGGATGGGACGAGCACGCGCTTCCTTAATTTGCAGACGGGACAGTATCAGGCTTTAAGACGTGAAGAAGATCACCCGCCGGGGCATGGTGACTTGGGGACGGAGACTATCGTCGGGTTCGACAACTATACGGACGGCATCTCTTGGCGGAATCTTAACAACGTGCATTCGTTTAAGCAGATGCTGACTTTCAAGACCATCGGCGGCGTGGTTGATTGGACGAATGATTTTCACGGCTCGATGCTGGCCGATGACGAAGGATGGATTACCATCGGCACGTATGACGACCCTGCAATAACTTTGCCGGATTCAGGCATCTTTGAAGACGAGATTCTTCAGGTGGCTCTGGACGGCAGCCAGCGCATTCGCCGCATCTGTCATACGCGCAGTTCGATAGACAATGGAAGTTCGGCCACCGGCTATTGGGCAACACCGAAGCCGACCATCACCAAGGATGGACGCTATATCGCTTTCACCTCCAACTGGGAAAAGAGCGGCAGGTACGATCTCTTCATCGCCAGAATTGAACCGGCTGGTTCTTCATCTGGTTCTTCTGCGCCGAGAACTACTCCCACGCCTGTTCCCGCGCAGCGCCCGCGCAGAGTAGTCCCTCGCTAACTTTATACCGAATTAAAAGTGAGGGCGAAACGAACCACGAATTAACACGAAGAGGCACGAAACGCAGGCAAACCAAATTCCTGTTGTTTCGTGTGACGCGCGTGGTTCGTCTCGCCCTTCTTTTTTAATTGGTATTGCCTATCGTTAGTCTGCAAGTGTTCGAGGTGAGTGTTCCAGTTCGACTATTTGCTCGCGCGTCGGCGGCGACGGCGGGCGGCAATCCCGGCCAAGCCTGTGCCAAGCAGAATCAATGTCGCAGGCTCTGGAACCGCCGTGAAATCGTAGCGAACGCTCCCGATGTGATATTCGCGTGAGATCGAACTATAAAAGAGCGAGATGGTAGCGATGCCGGAGCCGAAAACCTCTGTGCCATAAGTGAAGCCGGTGTAGTGCAATGCCTGAAGGTCGTATTCTTGAAATGAGACTAAGCCGCCCATCGTAAACGACGCGGTCAGTATTACGTCCGTTCCGGCGTCGAGCGGGATGGTGACGCTGTCCGTTTGGAAGAGAAGTCCGCTTCCCTCGAACCAGCCAAAGCGACTCTGGCCGTCAGTCTGTAAGACACTGATAGGCTTGTCGATTAAAAGGCTAGTCCCCGCGTTGAGGCTGAAAGTCGAACCGGCTCTGCAAGGCAACTGGCAGTTCGAGCCTGCCCTTCGGCCAACACCATCGCCCTCGCTCCCGGCTGCCCTGAAGTTCGTTCCTTGAAGTTCGAAGCTCATCGTTCTGTATGTCGGCTCAGGGACGCGAGAATGAGCGCTGATGCTGTAAGAACCGCTCGTGATGGCTATCGCGTCGGCGCGTGCTTCGAGGGGGATAAAGAGCAGGGCCAACAGTAGTAAAGCAAAGGCGGACGGTGCGAAGGTGGCTTTTCGTGAGACTGACATCTTTTCTACCTGAGATAACTACAAGCTGGCGACCCGAAGTGGATGGGAATCCTAGATGAATCCTTAGTCTAGGATATAGCATTAATCGTTCGAGAATTTTACATATTTGGCGTGGATAGTAAAGTTTATTAAGTCAGATGGGTCAGATGGCTTGAACGTTCTGCCGGGCTGCGCTTGAAATAATCTGGCGATAAATTTCGACCAGAGAGCGGACATACGTTTCAGGCGAGTAGCGCGTGGCGATGAGCGCGGAAGCTGCTGCCGTCAGCCTGCGCGCAAGCTCCGCATCTTTCAGGATACGAGCAATAGCTGCTGCCATCGCTTGCGGGTCGCGCGGAGGAACGAGCAGCGCGCTCAGACCGTCTTCGATCATCTCCGGCACGCCGCCGACAGCGGTCGCGACGATTGCGAGTCCGGCGGCCATCGCTTCGAGCAGCACGTATGGCGAGCCTTCGCTGTGTGACGGGAGCGCGAGCAAATCGGCGGCAGCATAGTAAGGCTTCACGTCGCTAATCTGCCCGGCGAAATGAACGCTCCCGCTGATGCCCAGTGAACGAGCGCCCGCTTCCAGTCTTTCACGCTCCGGCCCATCGCCGACGATAATAAGTTTCGCCTTCAGTTCGGAATTATTGTTTTGCAGATGGTGAAATGCTGAGAGGAGATCAATGTGCGCTTTCTCGCTTGAAAGGCGACCGATGGCCAGCACTACGCGCTCACCCTCTTTGATGCCGAATTGCGTTTTGATGGCCTGAGCTTCTTCGGCGCTCGCCATCTTTTCCGGGCGAATCGAATTGTGCTGCACGTTGATTCGTTCACGCGCCACGCCCGCTCCCTCTAGTTCGCGCGCGAACGCCTCGCAAACCGTAATGACACGATTAGCGGTCGGGAGCGACAGGCGATCCATCCGATTGTAAAGATGCTCTCTGAAATGGGTCTTGGTATAGCCATGATGAAAAGCGACCCAAGGATATTTTTGCCAGAGACGCGACATCTTCATCAGGAAATGCGATTTGACGTGATGGGTTAAAACGATGTCGGGCGCGCGGCGCTCGATTGCTTCACGCAAACTCGGAATGACGCGCAGGTCAAAGCGAAAACGCTCCGGGATGATGTCCACCTCAAGCCCAAGCTCGCGCGCGGCTTTGACAAACTCGTTCGCTGATTCTAATGGGCTTGAAGTGTTTCCTTCATCGCGCCGCCGCACAGTCCGGGAATTGCGCCCACGCTCAAAGGTCACAATAGAAGTTTCGATAATCGTCGAACCGGGAAGCGTCTCGTTGATGTCGCGGGCAAAACGGCAGAAGTCGAGCATGTTCTTGGCCGCACCCGTCACGGTCTTCGGCTCCATCACGGCGAGTAATTTGATTGTCTGCGCGCTTCCCATTGTGCTAATGCTCTCTCTCGAAACTGATAAGGAATAGACAGGATTAACAGGATTACCAAGATTAAGAAGACAAGGAGAGATAAGCGAGCTTGAAATATTTCTTCATATCCTGCTTATCCTGTTCATCTTGTTAATCCTGTCTATTCCTTCTCCGCAATAGTTATGCTAAGCGCTTTTAGCTTTAATGCTCAAAGCGATTCCGTCCTGCCAAGTAAACTCTCGTACTTCTCAAAGAGCAGCGCGCCGAGTCTTGACCAATCATATTGTTCGGAGACGAGCGCGCGGCCTCCGGCAATCAGCAGTCTTCGTTGCTCCTCACTCTCGCTGAGGACCCCAATCGCTTTGCAAAATTCTTCAGCCGTCTCTGCGATGAGAATATTCACGCCATCCTGAACATCCAACCCTTCAGCGCCGAGCGCGGTTGAAACTACGGGCACGCCAGCCGCCATCGCTTCGAGAATCTTGAGGCGGCTTCCACCGCCGACGCGCAAGGGAATAATCGCCGCCAGCATTTCATGATAGTAGGGACGCACGTCGTCAATCGTGCCCGTCACCTCGATGCCGGGAATCGAGGCAAGCTGGCGAACTTCCGCATCGGGGTCGCGCCCGACGATGGTGAAAATCAATCCGGGCTGTTGTTCACTGAGGCGCGGCCAGATTTCATTGGCAAAGCTCACCACGGCATCAACGTTGGCGTGGTAGTCCATCGAGCCGACGAACGCGATACGGCGCGGCTTCTGCTCAAGTGTGTTTGGAGATTGCTCATGGCGGGCGACCTGAGCGCTTGCTGCTTTCTTCTGCTCTTTGAGCCACGCGTCGTGCGCTTTCTTAATCCGCTCGCCGGTGTAATGGTTGATGTCAACTCCGTTCTCGATAACGAAGACGCGCGCCTCCGGCTCAAGCTCAAGCAGCCGCGCGCCGTCACGACCGCTGACCACGACGTGAGCATCAAACTCGCGCATCGAGCGGCGCTCCAAACTACTCATCTGGCGCGCAGCCCGACGCGCGTATGTCCGGCGCAAAAAACTTTTCTGGCGCTCGCTGTAGCGCTGCATCAACTCGGATTCGATGTTGTGCCAGTCGCAGATGATGAGCGGCGGTCGGCGCGCCGCACGGATAATCGGCAGGTATTCCGCCAGGTGAATGCTTTCGACCTGCACAATATCAAAGTCCTGCGAGTCGAGGATGCGCGCCAGTTCCTCTTTCATCGCAGGCGTCGTGTAGTTGAGCACCGGAAGAGGCGTGCGGCCTATTGCCCCGCGAACGATTTTGCTTAACGTGTAGCCTTGATCGCGCCCGACGGTGAGCACACGGTCGTAGAAACTCTCCGGGCTGGCTAAAAGCGGCTCGGCGGGAGATTCGTCCTGCCGCGAATTGCTTGAAACTGGTTGGCTGCCAGTTGGAGGCTGAGCTTTGCTGTCATTGCCCGCCCGCTCGACGTTTTCAGAGAAAGCGAGCAGCGTGAGATGCGCTCTCCGGGCTAGTTCTCGCGCGAGGTGATAGTTTCTAAGCTTAGCGCCCGTGTTGAGCGGCCAGGGAACTCTCGGCACAAAATGCAACAGGCGTATCCTGGACTCATCTGCCTTCAAGACAGTTTCCTGCCCTCTGCTGGTCTGAGATTGTGTCAAGACGCTTTGGTTTCCTGTAGATGCGGAGTTATTCAAAACTTTGAGAGAAGAACCGGGCCGAAAAGACCTCTGAAGCCGGGTTATTTTGCTGGAAGCAAGCGCAACTTACCGGTAAAGCGCGCTTTTGATTTTCTCTGCTCGTGGCGAACCCCTCAGAGGTTCGTTCCACCATCGAAGGATAATACTGGCAAAAGGTGCGAGAATCCAGCGAAATTGCTGATTTTTGAAGGACTTGCGTCCACACGCCAGCCTCGCTGACCGGAGAAAATCAAAAACCTTGACAGCCATGAGTAAATATTGTTTAATCAAATTCGTCTGCTATTGCCGATGGTGATAGCAGTGATCTTTCGCAAAGCGATGATTGCACACGATAAAGGCAAACCTGCCGCGAGGTAGGGGCGCAAAGCCGTGAGTCTCTCAAAACTGAGAGATTGTCTGGTTGCCGAAGGCGATCCGAGAAAGCCATAGCCTCAAGCTGGTGTGAATGGGTCAGGTGCGACGCTTCCTTTTAACAAAGGGCGTTTCGCGCGCCGTCACGCTGTCCGAGATTGGCGGGAACTCTCCCGCGTCTCCCGCAAGTCTTGAAGTCATGGTTGGAGCCACACGCAAAACGCCCAGACTGCCTGCATCGTGGTTTCCTCTTCCCGGCTCACCCCTTTCTTCTTCTTCAACCAAACAAGCTGCACGCCTTTCTCTTCGTCCTACGAAGTATCGCCTGATCGTCCGCCCTTTCCGGTCCTCTACCATTTCGGGCTGACATCAAGGCGAGTGCGGTCGTTGCCCTGTTCGTCCAGCAACACACTCTCTGCGCCAATTCAACAGGCGTAGTCAATCACCGATTAAAGGCACTCCCGCAGCGATGCGGGTTCGCAAAGCCAGGAGTCTCCGAAGCCTAGTTGTTTCAGAGATCGTCCGGTTACCGAAGTGAGGTTCAACTTGATGATTCCCGCACGTATGCACGAGCGTCTTGGTGCTCGTTCCTTCCTCTCCATCCTTCTTTTCTCCTTCCTCCTGATTGCCTGCTTCACCCAGACGCAGACGGTGCGTGCCCAAACGGTCACACCCGGCATCAAGACAGATCACAAGATTTATGCAGAGCCGACGCTGCCTGTCCTGCCGCGAGCCGGAGGGAAGTTCATCGATCCTATCTTCGGTTCAGAGATCATGCGCGCGACGGATGAGACGGATGGGCCTGCGCCGGGCTTGAGCACCTATTACTCACACTGGCCGACTTTCAATTGCAACAACACACGGATTCTCATCCGCAAAGGCGATTCGGGCGACGCCATCATCAAGCAGTTCGATCCTGTCAATTTCACTCTGGGCGCAGGCTACGTCACCTTGCCCAGCTCGCTTCCTGGTGGCGGTGGGCCACAGTGGGAATCTGCCATCTGGTCAAACACAGACCCGAACATCATCTACACGTTTCCCAGCTACTGGGACGGTGGGATGAAGCTCTTCACCTATAACGTCTCGACCAGAGTTTTCACGCTGCTCAAAGATTTGAGCTTTCTGGGCAACGGAAGCGGCAAAGACTACCTCATGCAGATGTATATGTCGGCTGATGAGGACGTCTTCTGCTGGCTGCATCATCGTCAGGGGAATGACGGTGAGCCGGTAGGCTATATCGTCTACAAGCGTTCAATCGATAAAGTGTTATTTAACAACCCGGCAAACGTTTATGTCGGCGGCATCAATGAAGTACACGTAGACAAGTCAGGCAAGTGGCTGCAAATCGTCATCCCGACGAAGCAGGCGGATGGAACGAGCACGCGCTTTCTAAATTTGCAGACGGGGCAGTATCAGCCTTTGACCAGAGAGGTGGATCACCCGCCGGGTCATGGTGATCTGGGAACCGAGACCATCGCCGGTTTTGACAATTACGCGGACGGCATCTCGCTTCGGAATCTCAACAACGTTCATTCATACTTTCAGTTGCTAACCTTCAAGACCGAAGGCGGAGCGTTGGATTGGACGAACGACTTTCACGGCACGATGCTGGCCGATGACGAACGATGGCTGACCATTGGCACGTATGACGAGTCGGATGATCCCGGCTTGCCCGATTATGGTGTCTTTGAAGACGAGATTCTTCAGGTGGCTCTGGACGGCAGCCAGCGTATCCGCCGTCTCTGCCACACGCGCATGCACTACGATGGCCGGACGGAAACGACCGGCTACTGGGCGACACCGAAACCGACCATCACCAAGGATGGGCGCTACATCGCTTTCAACTCTAACTGGGAGAACAGCGGCAGGTACGATCTCTTCATCGTCAGGGTCGAGCCGGATGGCTCTGTCCCTCCGTCACCGACACCCACTCCGACGCCTATACCGACCCCAACACCGACACCGACGCCTACCCCAACGCCTACACCTACGCCGACGGCGACTCCGACTCCGACTCCAACCCCGACGCCAACGCCGTCGCTGGCTTCGCCTTCGCTTGTCTCCAATGCTTATGCGACCGCTTCAGCCTTAGCTGTGACGGCGAATAACTCGGAGCAGCAGATCACTCTTCTGTCAACGAACATCCATCAGGCTTACAGCGTTTTTTACAACGAATCCGGTCGCTTCACGACGGCGAGCCAGATTGATAGCGGGTTGCGCGCCGCGCTCTATTTCTCGCGTGCCGCCTCGGCGCTGACTGCGGCTCACGCCCCGTCGTCCGGCGTGCAGAGTCGTTTGCAGATAGCTGCGGCTCAACTCGCGCAGGTCGTGAATATGATGCAGGCAGGCAGCAGCAGTAGCAGCGTCGCAGATTCAGGCTATAGTTCTCATGCGGTAAGCGTCGCCCCCGCTCCTGTCATCGGGATAGGGGATATTCGCTCCAGCGCCAGTCTTGCTCCGGCAATCAGCCAGGGAAGTCTGGGCACCATCCTCATCCTCGCTAATCCTGTCGTCAGCCCGCTGGCCGCGCAAACCAGCAAGGCTGCGCTGTTGGCGGACGGCTCATTGCCTTATGAATTGTCGGGAGTCAGTGTGACCATCGCCGGTCGCGCTGCTCCGCTCATCTCCGTTTCGCCGTCGCAGGTCAGCTTTTACGTTCCGAACAACATACCTACAGGCGTTATCGAATTCCTCGTCACCTCGCAGGATGGCCATGTCTCGCAGGGCACCACTTACGTCGCTCCGGCTGTTGCCGTTCCCGCTATTTTCACGGCGAACGGAAACGGGACCGGCGCAGGTCTGGTCTTGAACGCCACGACCTACGAGCGAGGCAGTTTCGATGTCACCGTCCCGACCAATCTGGGGACGGATAAACGAACGCGCCTGATGGTGATGGCCACCGGCATCAGCAGCGGCGCTGTCAATAGCAACACGGCCAACGATATTCGCGTCGGCTCAAGCACGATTCTGAATCTTGCCGAATCGGTCTCGGTTCAGGCACGCCTGCGCGACGGGCGCACCTTCTCTCTGCCGGTTGAGTACGCCGGTCAATCAGGCAGTTTCCCCGGTCTGGAGCAGGTCAATGTCGTGCTGATTCCTGAGCTACAGGGAGCAGGCAGCGTTGACTTGACGATCATCGTGGGCACCGAGCGGAGCAACGTCGCCAGCGTGTCTATCAGGTAAATGAGCGACATCAGTTGTCGTCTGAGGTAAGCAAGAAGGAGACGAGCCGCGTGCGAGGCAATCTCTCCTTCTTGCTTTTCTTCATCAGCGGAATCTAATTCCGCATCGAGCAACCCACCGTTAGATTCTTCAAACAGATTTACAGTAGAGATTGGTGCTAAAATGCGAACGGCGTGCGGAGCAAAGTAACCACTCGCCTGTTCTTCCGAAGTCCCTGTCTCTTAATGTAAGTTTCCCGGCTGTGCTTAACCGGCTTCAATTCGAGTTGACCTTAAGACGCCAACTGTAGACGATGCCCGAGACACCAACAGCTAACCGGCAGCGCTCAGACGTTGATGATCCTGACAGGCATTTTCGCACGGATCATCTGAAGGACGGTCTGGGTCGTCGTTCTGCGCGTGCCGGTGCAGTCACGCTCTCGACACAAATCTTCAAGTTCATCCTAGCCACAGCGTCAGCCATCGTGATGGCGCGTCTGCTCACTCCCAAAGACTTTGGCCTCATCGCGATGGTCGCCATCCTCGTCAACTTCGTCGGGATGTTTCAATACATGGGACTTTCGACGGCGACCATTCAATGGGCTGAGCTCAATCACAACCAGGTCAGCACCCTCTTCTGGATTAACATGGCGCTCAGCACGGCCATCATGTTAATCATGATAGCCATCTCGCCTGCCGTCGCCTGGTTCTATCAGGAGCCGCGCTTAATCTGGATCACCATCGGCTACTCTTTGAGCGTCTTCCTGATGGGTCTGGAAATTCAGCACGAAGCGCTGCTCAACCGGCAAATGCGCTTCGGTGTGCTGGCGGTGATTGATGTGGCTGCCCTCGTTTTGGGATTAGCGGCGGCGATGTTGTCCGCATGGTACGGCGCTGGCTACTGGGCTTTAGTGATTAACCAGTGGATGACGGCGATAGCCAGAGCCATAGGCGTTTGGAGCGCGTGTAAATGGCGACCGGGGCTGCCTGTGCGCGGGTGTGGTGTGCGCCCGATGCTTTCCTACGGGGGGAATTTCACGGGCACAAACCTGATGGTGTATTTCAGTCGCAATCTGGACAATACGTTGATCGGTAAGTTCTGGGGGTCGCAGCAACTGGGTCTTTATAATAAGGCGTACCAAATACTGCTCCTCCCTATCCAGCAAATCGCCAACCCGATTGCCAATGTCGCCATGCCCGCCCTGAGCCTGCTGGCAAAGACACCGGAACGCTACAGGGAAGCTTACTTAAACATCATAGAGAAACTGGCGATGATTACCATGCCCGGCGTGGTCTTCATGATTGCCACTTCCGACTGGCTGGTGTTGTTCCTCTTAGGGCCACAATGGATCGAGACCGGGCGCATCTTTATGCTGCTTGGGATTGCCGCCGTCATTCAGCCTGTGAGCAGAACGTGCTGGTGGCTCTTCGCCACACAGGGTCGCGTGCGCGATATGTTTCATTGGAGTGTGATTGGCGGGATTATCGCCATCATCTCGATTATCGCGGGTCTGCCCTGGGGAGCGGTCGGGGTGGCGGCCAGTTACGCCGTCACAGACCTCCTTCTATACACTCCGCTGCTCTTCTGGTTCGCCGGGCGCAAGGGGGCGATTCGCACGCGCGATTTCTATCGCACGATGGCTCCCTCTGCCTGCGCTTCCATTTGTGCTCTGGCGGTCTTGCTCGTCTCCCGTCAGTGGCTGGCGTTGATTCATCCGGCTATACTCCGGCTGGCTGTAGCGTTTGCGCTAACGGCGGTCGTTTCTCTGGCAGTATTCACGATTCTCCCGGCAGGACGGCTGGCGATTCAAAATTTCAAGGACATATTCCTGCTCCTGATTAGAAATAAGAAATCGGAATCCGCCGCCTAGTGTCTAAAGACAAAAGCCATAATTCAAGATGTCTAACAGATCATGATGCTCAAACGGTTCAAGCGAGCAGCACTC
This sequence comes from uncultured Acidobacteriota bacterium, assembly GCA_963791265.1. Lineage (GTDB taxonomy): Bacteria > Acidobacteriota > Blastocatellia > Pyrinomonadales > Pyrinomonadaceae > QHXM01. Next base: position 945,869 of record CAWBSB010000013.1, on the reverse strand, counting down.
AGTTCCCTCAAAACATCTGGACTCTTTTCAGTTGTGCGAAATAGCCGTTGGCGCAGCCAGCGGCTTCTGATTCTCGCCTATCACGGCCTCTCTCTGGACGACGAGCACGAGTGGGACGGCTCGCTCTACATGAAACCCGAACTGTTCAGGCGCAGAATGCAGTTGCTCAAAAATTCAGGCTGTACGGTGCTGCCTCTCTCGGAAGCTATAGAGCGTCTTTACGCGGGCGACTTACCCGACAGGTGCGTGGCGCTGACCTTTGACGACGGCAACTACGATTTTTACAAGGAGGCACATCCAGTCCTTCAAGAGTTTAATTTCCCCGCAACAATTTACCTGACGACCTTTTATTCCCACTACAACAAGCCAGTGTTCGATGTCGTCTCTTCTTACCTGCTCTGGAAGGGAAGAAGCGCGCGGCTTGATTTCAAAGAAATCAACGGACAAGAGTTGCAGGTGGATTTAGCGGACGAGGCGGCGCGCGTCATGGCTGTAGATGAACTGCGAAGGTTCGCCCGCGAGAATAAATTGTCGGCGGAGGAAAAAGATTCGCTCATGGCTTCGGTGGCAAAGCAACTGAAGATAGATTACGACGCGCTTGTCGCCAATCGCCTGCTGCAAATTCTCTCGCCCGACGAGGTCAGGACTCTCGCCGCAGACGGGGTAGACATTCAACTCCACACGCATCGCCACCGCACGCCACATGACCGCGCGCTGTTTCTGCGCGAGATTGAAGACAATCGAAAGAGCATACAGGAAATGACGGGTGCTTCCGCGCTTTCTCACTTCTGCTATCCGAGCGGAGTTTATGATGAAGCCTTTCTTCCCTGGCTTGAGGAGGCGGGTGTCGTTTCCGCGACGACATGCGACACGGGCTTCGCTTCGCGTCAATCAAATCCACTGCTTCTGCCCAGATTGCTGGACGTCTCAGGATTGTCCGACATAGAATTTGAAGGCTGGCTGACGGGCGTCTCCGCTGCGCTGCCGCGCAGGCAGGAGCAGAAGAGGGCATAAATAAAGTTGACTCACCTCAACCAGATTCAGTTCTGCTGTAGATAGCGGTACAGGTCATCTATCCGACTGATTAGACGGCTGTTTGGCAGGAATAAAAACGGCTGCGCCCAAATGGGCATCTTCACAGGCGGAAAATAGTACGTCTAATAAGCGTTATGCCGCCTGAAAGAAACGCCACGGTAGCGCGGGAAGCTGCGCGGCGTTTCTCTGGGGCGGTCATAACAACGGATTGCACCCGACTCGCAGGAGCGTGCCTATCAACAGTCTTGGGTGTGCGGGCGGGTGAATGCCGGGCGCTCGACCGATTTGTGAGCCTAGAAGGAAAATACCCAGGATTGAATAATGTCGAGTATATTTCTTAGTCACAATCATGCGGATAAGCCTTTCGTTAAACGACTAGCTAATGATCTAAATCAGGCCGGAATCAAAACCTGGGTTGATGAAGCTGAGATAAATGTAGGGGACTCACTAATTGCTAAGATCGAGGAAGGTATTAATAAGATGGAATATCTTGGAGTTGTCCTCTCAAAGCGTTCTGTTAACTCAGAATGGGTGAAGCGTGAAGTAGATATTGCAATGAACCAAGAAATCAACGGGAAAAAAGTGAAGGTTTTACCGTTATTAATAGAAGATTGTGAGCTTCCTGGTTTCTTAATAGGAAAATTGTACGCAGATTTTCGCAGAGAAAAATTATATCAAGATGGTCTATCGAAACTCCTTCATACGTTGGGACAAGACATTACACAACGAAGAGGTGATGGAGGGCGGGCGACGAAGATTCGCCTGTGGGCGAAATTTGCCGCCGCTATAGCCGTTTTCGTGATTGGCATAGTGTTGTTGTATGTGTGGCTAAGGCGCGAGCCGCCGTCCTCTACGAACGTCGCGCTCGCGTCGAACGGCGGCGTGGCGACCGCCTCGTCAACCCCCGACCCAAACGACCGAAGCGATCCATATTACGGCTATGGCTTTGTCTACCCCCCGAGCGGCGTCAACAACGGCGACCGCAAAGGGTTGAACTGGATGCACGGCGGCGGATGGCGCGACGGCACGGACAACAAGTTTCCAGATTGGCTGCAAGTGGATTTCAGCGGCACGAAGACGATTGGCGAGATTGACGTTTTTACCCTTCAGGACGACTACGGGAATCCCGACGAGCCAACTCTGTCAATGACTTTCGACACTTGGGGCATCACAGATTTCGACGTGCAGTACTGGGACGGCTCGCAATGGGTGACTGTGCCCGGCGGAAGCGTGACAGGCAACAACAAGGTGTGGCGCCAATTCTTATTCTCGTCTGTTGCGACGAGCAAGATTCGTGTTCAAATAAACAACGCATTGATGGGCAACTGCCGCGTCGTCGAACTTGAGGCGCACTGAGTACGTAGGGGCCAACTCTCTATCAGCTTGCCACACAGTGGAGGCGCACGCCGGTAGGCATTCTTAAAGTTATTGCACGCGCGGCCAGACCACTTTAGGCTACTGTTCCGGCATGGCCGACGTAGGCGGTAGAGCAGGCCGGTGTTGCCGTGCCCGTTACGGCATTCCGTCGTCCTCTTGTTGCCGCTAGTATCTTTCATCACCCTTCTGAAGCACGACCGCATAACAACGGCCTGCACCCGACGCCCCGCCACGCTGCCTCTCATGTCCGTAACTTGGGGCGCGGGTGATGCCGGGCGTTAGGTGCTACTACCAAGTGAGCGAGAAACGATGAGACAAGATGGAATTTGCCCAAAGTGCCAATCGACTGACGTTATCCCTGACGTGAAGGTATTGGACCGGGTCGAAGCCGCCGACTTTAGTGCGACCTCTTTAACGGCTGTGGTTTATGATAACCCCGAGGCCATGTTCTTCAAGGGGAAGCATCCGGCCACGCTCCGCGCTTATGTCTGTGGGGCGTGCGGCTTCACGGAGTTCTACGTGGATGAGCCGCAGGAGTTGTTAGCGGCTCACAGGAGGCGGGAAGGCGAATGATGTCGCAGCCAGCGAAGTTATCATGAGGCCGCACCTAACGCCCGGCATGCACCCGACCGCCGACACGCGGCTTCTCAAATGCCTTCACAGATGCGGGGCGGCGGGTGATGGCGGGCGTTAGGCGGAACAAACTTAAGTGAGAGGTGTCTAAGGAATCATCATGAAGCGCATCGCACTTCGACTCGCAATCGCGCTGCTTACATTTCTCATTGGTATTGCTGCCGTTACGTTTTGGATAGTTACGCGACGTGAATCCACCAAAACTACGGAAAAGAATCTTGACTGTATCCCTATCTACAACCCTGATGTTTACGTTGGACAGGAACAGACTTGGGGCGCTGTCACTCTTGCAAGATTTAACGAGATGCCTTTAGAGAATCTTCCGGCTTGCGTTGATGAGAGCTACCGGCTTGTATGGATGCCCACGTTCCACTCCCCCGTCGCCGTTCGTGTTTGGCGTTCTGGTGACAAGTATTTTTTGGTTGCGAAGCAGCTTGACGGTCGAGGTGGTTATGGAATTGGGAATCTCAGCATTGAGCGCACCCGCTCTTTAACAGAAAGCGAGTGGATGGATTTTCTAAATCATATATACCCAGCCTCGTTTTGGGGGCTTTCATCTACTATTGATGAGCCATTACCTAATGATGGAGCAGCGTGGGTTATGGAAGGTATCAGAAATAAGCAGTATCATTCGGTGAAGCGCGTAAATCCACAGGAGCAATTTGCTGATCTTATTAAATATCTAATAAAGATGTCCGGCTTGGAAACGGAGCATGATAAATATCTGCCGTGAAGTTCCGCCTAACGACTCATTCAACCGGAGCGCGAATAGCATTGCTTTCATCATTCTTTGCTGGTTTCATTCATGTTGTCGTTGGCGTTGGGCGGCAAGAGTTGTGAAGAAAGCCGACCTACTACTAACTGTGAGGCATGAACTCCTTTTTATTAAAAAGGGCTGGGATAAAGTTTTTGATTATGTTCCAGCGCCCACGGGAAAATGTAACGACGCAAGGATGTGCTTGTTTCGTCCACCCAGGAAGAGATTCGCCACAGCAACGGTTTCTCGCTGAAGGTGGACGAGAGTTGTTCGCGCCCCAGTTGTTTCCAGCGGTCTAACGCCTGATTGTGAATCGGGAAGAGTCGGCCACGCCGAATCCACTCCTTGCGGTTCGCGCCGAGCCAACTCAAATAATCTTCCAGAGATTGCGTTGTGAGAAATTGGTCGGAGGTATTAAACAAGACGGACGCCGCCCGCTTCCTCGTGCCGAACATTTCTCGCGGCACACCAGCTTCTTCGACAATGCGGCGACAAATAGGACGGCTATAATCGCCGGGAACGTCCCACGCCTTCAGCTCTTCAGAGTTACTGATGCGGTTGATGTCTCTAATCTGCCTGACGCCCCAGAACGTCAGGGGACAATGAATGAAGCCCACCTGCAAACGATACTCCGACAAATCGAGTCCCGATTGATCGCCGCGCACAATGTTCTCGCTCAAATCTTCCGGGTGCCTGGCCCACACCTTGTCGCCGTGAAAGCCTGTCAGCAGCACGCGCCCGGCGAGAAAGGATTCCGCGCCCTTGAAAAAAACGTCCTCTCCTTTGCCGTCCGAAGCGATGAACGGCGCTTCGGGCAGCGTCATGTCGCGCCAGTCGTCTCGCTTGATGAGGAGCGGCTTAACCTTCAGCAGCGGAGCGAGCGGCTCTCCGCTGTCCTCGTCGTCGCCGCGTGCTCGGTCAACGCAGATGACCTCCGTGCAGCCAGTTGGTCGAGCGAGCGTCGCCACGGTCGCCGAATCATAACCGGAGGAAAGAGTGCCTAAGAATTTGTAGGAAAAAGCGCGCCCGCCGTCCGCCATGTTCTCGGCCAGCGATTTCATGGATGATTCAAGAAAGGCGCGGTAGCGGGAGAAGTTGGAGAAGTCGCGACCCGCTCCGGGCTTCGCTTGGAGGTTTAGAGCATGGCCGTCCCATTTGAGATTATTGAAGTATGTCAGTTGAACAGCGCCGATGGAGGTCTTAAGATGCCGTCGGTATTTATCTAATCCCTCGATGATACTTTTCAAATCCCTGTAGTATCTTGAATAGGTCGGATCAACGCGTGCCTTCAGCGTTGCCAACAAACAGGAGAGAGAATTGGAGACCCAGACGTAATCTTCGGCTTCGAGCGAGTTTAAGCGATCAACGGTCGAGCCTGACGAAACGAAAGTTATCTGACCTTCTCTGACGCGACCGCCGCTGCCTGCGATGATGTCTGTCTGGTCGAAGTCGCCTGATGAATAATCGCCTGCCCAGACGGCTTCGCAAAACCACGCGTCATTGGCTTCTACCTGTCTTCCATGAAAAACAGTAATCAGCGGACTGCTTCTCTCGCAACGCGCCAGCCACGCGAGCGGCGGCCAATACGAGACCCGCTTGAATTGTAAATTGAGTTGAGCGTTCATTAATTCCTTCTGCGGAAGCGACAGGATTTCAGCAATCGAAGTATCATCAATAACGCGCGGTTCGGTCAACCGCCAGGTAGGACAGGCATTCCTGCCTGTCATTGAGCGCGTGAGCGCGAATACATTATTAGCGGAAACTATAGAGCGTGCTGGCGCACGCTTGGACAGACAGGAATGTCTGTCCCACGACAGGCAGGAATGCCTGTCCTACAGCAAATGACGTTAATAGCAGGAATCATCAGTCGTCAGCAGAATCAAACGGTGTCTGATTCTGCCTGCGAATCTTTGAAGCAATTGATTTCGCGCCATCCGGCGGATGAGGTCAGTGTGTTCAGGAATGAGCGAAGCTGCATTGTGAAGGTGGATGTCGGGGCTTACGGTGAGCCGGGTTTCAAGTTCGACGAAGACAGCACGTTGACGGTGCTGGCAGGCGAGCCGCTGCTCGCTCTCAATGGCGAAGACGCATGGCAAAGCCGGGAACATGACGTGGCTTTGATTCACGCACGCTGTAAGCGCTCGGATTGGGATGTGTTGAAAACGGCTGATGGGGTTTTCTGTGCGGCGCACTATCAGCCCGCGAGCGGTGCGCTCAGTCTGTTTACAGATAAGCTTGGCCTTCGACCCATTTACTACTGGGTGGATGAACGCTTCGTCGTCTTCGCCAGCGCGCTTCGCATTCTCGAAGGCTTTGGCGAGATACCGAAGAAGATGGATGTCCGGGCGGTGACGGAGATCGTCGGCCTCGGAGTCCCGCTTGGTGACAGGACGCCATACGCGAATATCTTCGCGCTCAAGGCAGCCGAAGTAGTCCAGATTACAGAGCAGAAGATTTCTCGCTCGTACTACTGGCGCTGGGACGACATCCCTCCTTCTTCCGAGACGGAAGAGAAGTTGCTGCCAGAGCTTTATCATCGCTTTGAAAGCGCTGTTGTCAGGAGGAACAGGCGAGACACCACGACAATCGCTTACCTGAGCGGCGGACTTGATTCAAGGTGCGTGGTCGCCGCCCTGCACTCAGGAAAGACGCGCGTGCATACGTTCAACTTCGCGCGCCCGCACACGCAGGATCAAATCTTCGGGCTTGAGTTCGCACGGCAAGTAGATGCCATTCACGAAGAAGTGCCCAAAGAGCCGGGCGACCATGTGCCTGATTATTCCTCGCTGATGGCGCAGGTCTGGGGTGCGTCGAAGCATCGCAAGGATTATCCGGCGGAGCGCCCCACGCTTGTCTGGAGCGGTGAGGGCGGAAGCGTCGCGCTCGGCCATGTGCACATGAACGAGAAGATAGTTGAGTTGATGCGTGGCGGGCAGATTGACGAAGCCATCGAAACCTACATGGAACGAGAGTATGTCTACGTTTCTCCAAAACTCTTCCGGCCAAAAGTCTTCTCCGAAATTGCTGGACTTATCAACAAAGGGATTCGCGAGGAGTTGGATAATCTACACGCCGGAGACCCGGCCCGCAGTTTCTATCTTTTCCTGATGCTCAACGACCAGCGACGGAAGCTCGCGCGCCACTTCGAGAATATTGATCTGCATAGACTGGAATTTCAGTTGCCGTTCTTCGATAGCGCGTTCCTGGCATCAATCGTCGCCCTTCCCATTGACATCTGTCTCAGGCACAAGTTTTATGTTAAATGGCTGAAGCATTTTCATCCGTCGGTGACAGGTGTCCCCTGGCAGGCATATCCGAATCATGAGCCGTGCCCGCTTCCCGCTCCCGAAGGGCTGGCTTACCAGTGGGCGGAAGAATATCAACGGGCGGAGCGCGCCACGCAAAAACAGCGGTTGATGCGTCAAGCGTCAGAGCTGCTGCGTGCGGCGGATTTCCCCGGAGAGATTCTGAGTAAAAGGAATCTGCGGCTGGCCACCTGGATTCATTCGACGGGCTGGCGCGACTACGAACACATAATCGAAGCCGCGCGCACCTTTTACACCTACTGGAAAAAGTCTGACGGCGAATATACTCTCGCCTCGTAAGGATAGATAAGAAATACATAGACAGGATTAACAAGATGAACAGGATGAAAAGAAACAGATTCAAGCTGCCTTGTCTTGCCTTGTTTTCTTAATCTTGATAATCCTGTTAATCCTGTCCATCCCTTCTCGGTTTTGTTCGTGACTCTTAATTATGCTTCAGCCAGAAGCAATCACTGAAGACTCCGCGCCGCAAACGGGGACGCCAATTGTCAGCGTCGTTATTCCTGCCTACAACGTCGCGCCGTACATCTCGGAAACGCTTGATTCCATCTTTGCTCAAACTTTCACTGACTACGAGGTGATCGTCGTCAACGACGGCTCACCCGACACGAATGAGTTGGAGCAGGCGCTTGAGCCTTATCTGAGCCGCATCATCTATCTCAAGCAGGAGAATCGTGGGGCTGGCGCAGCGCGCAACGCCGGGCTGAGACGAGCGCGCGGCCACTTCGTAGCCTTTCTGGACGCAGACGATTTATGGCTGCCGGATTATTTGAGTGAGCAACTCAAATTTATCAGCGAGGGCGAGTACGATTTTGTTTACGCCGATGCGCTTCTCTTCGGGCAATCGCCCCTCGCCGGTCGCACCTTTATGCAGATTGCTCCTTCAAACGGCGAGGTCACATTCAAGAGTTTAATCAACGGCCAGTGCAACGTCATCACTTCGGGCGTGGTGGCGCGCACACGCCTCGTCCTAAAAGTCGGCCTGTTCGATGAGGGGCTTCGCAACTCCCAGGACTTTGAGCTATGGGTGCGGCTAATCAGAAAGGGTGCGTGCGCCGCTTATCAGCGCAGGGTGTTGCTGCGCTACAGGTATCACGAAAACAGTTTGTCCGGTGACGCTCTCAATCAAATCAAGCGAGAGTTGCGGGTGCTGGGAAAAATTGAGAGCAGTTATGACCTGACGCCAGCGGAGCGTGAAGAAGTTTCAAAGGCGATGGCGGCTATTGGAGTGAGCCTGGAACTTGAAACCGGCAAACTGCATCTGGCAAAGGGTGAATTTGAGGAAGCGCGAGCAGCCTTTCTGAGAGCGAACGCCACCAGACGAAGCTTGAAGCTGAGCGCCGCGCTCTTGCTGATGCGTGTCGCCCCTCGTCTCCTGCAAATAGTCTATGTTCGTCGGATTAATCAACGGTAGGTGCAGGGCTGCTGCAACTACTGCGAAACTTTGATCTCACCAGCCCCGCGCTGAACATCACTAAAAGAATTTGGACGAGATTGGGAAACTCTGAGTGCTCACCGCTTCATCCTTCTTCGGGTACAACACTCTCGCGTCATCCTTGCGCTCCGCGTCCGTCGCCATCCATCTTAAATCCCACTCCCGCCTCTATAGCAGCAAACTGAACCACCTGCCCCCACTCTAAAAACAATTGACATCTCATCCTCAGAGGAATATCGTGCGCGCGTATTCTCATCGTTCCTGCTAACAAAACCCTGCGCTCGTTAGGCTCACATTAAACCGATCATGATGGGCGTCTAACCTCGAAGCCTTGTTGCAGTCCAATTCCGTAACATGCCTGAGAAGTGCTAAGAATCGTGAGGCCTCGCAAAGCATCTTGAATCAGATGGAGGTTCTTATGATAAACACAACTTCAATCGAAGTGCAGAGTTCCGCAAACCTGCCTGCCCCCTTAAACCTGCCTACCCCTTTTTGGTATCAACAGCCCGGACGCATTGAGCATCGATTCTACGGCGTCTTCGAGGGAGGTGGAGCAAAGGGTGTGGCGTATGTCGGGGCGTTGCGCGCCATGAAGGACAGGAAGTGCTGGTTCAAAGGCGTGGCCGGAGCTTCGGCTGGAGCCATCACGGCGACACTGGTCGCGGCAGGTTTAGACCCCGAAGAGATGGAAACAGCAACCGACAATGCTCTTGATAATTTCAAGGTTAAATTCTGGGCTGGTCTGAAAAGACTTCGCAACGAGACCGGGTATTTCGATCCTCAGGGTCTCCGCTACTGGCTGGATGAGACTTTGAAGAAACAGATGGTGACGCACAATCATAGCCATGACCCGGAGGAAGCAGTCACCTTTCGGCAACTCTTCGAAGCGACAAAAATTGACTTGTATATTATCGCCACAGACCTCTCACTAAAACGACAGATGATCTTTAACCACGTAGAGACGCCGAATTGTAGCGTGGCAGATGCTGTGGTCGCTTCGTCTTCGATTCCGTTCGCGTTTCCCAGCCACCTGTTGAAAGTTACGAAGAAGGAGGATGAGTTTTATCACCATACGATGGTTGATGGTGGAGTCTGGTCTAATTTCCCGACGTTCATCTTTGATGATCCGGCGTTCCGAAAACACTACGGGCGCGAGCGCTTAGACGAGGCGCAGGTGCTCGGCTTCTTGTTGGATGAAGCGGGCGAAGAACCGTATCTGAAAGGTGAAAAAATTGAGTTCGATCTAGAGTCTCGTTATATAAGGATTCGCGCCAGAGAATGGTACGGCGATAATCCAACACAAGGTGACTGCTCTGGTTGCAGCGTCATCAACTGCACGAAGGGAAGAGAACGGGGTGGCGATAACCAAACAAAAGGCACTCCCTTTCGCTGGTTCTTGGCCAAACTTGGTGTCATAGCCTTAGTTCTGTTCGGTTTTCTTTCAGGTTTCTTCAAATCATATGGAGTAGGGGAACGAGGGCGCTGGCCGAGACCACGCAAGTCAGGAGCACGTGTCCTCGTAGATGGCGTCAACGGCCTGCTCGGAGGATTTGCGGGTGGGATTTTCGGGTTGCTGGCCTGCTTCACCGTCGGTCTTGGCGCTTGGATAATGATTAAATTCTTCACTAACGACTTGCTAATCTCAATTCATATGAAAGATTGGAGCCATCCGATGGCCTATGTCTCTCTTCCTCTCCAACTCATGCTTGTTTTGACAGCTATTATTGTTCCCGTCCTATTTATGTTTATAGTCCTGTTGGTCTTGTCTACAAATTACCTGTTGCTTCGTTGCGCGCGAAAGATTCTGTATGGTCTCGTTACTACGTATGCTGCCGGTTCAAGCTCACCCGCGTGGGTGAAAGAGAGGTCGAACGTCATCGCCCTCCCCATTCCTTCCTGCATTACTACCCTGAGCTTTGACATGTGCCCTGAATGTAGGGAACGGATGATTTCAGATGCACAGCAGGTAACTGACAACAGGCTCGAAGAGATGTTGTTCTTTAAGGTGAACGGGGTAGGAAATTAGCGCAGCCTTCTGTATTGCCCACAACTGTGCCCGCCACTCGCGTCAACCTCTGCCATTGGCCTGAGAGTGGAAAAGAAAGCTCAAAATTCATGTTTGAGGGAACAACATGCCGATTGAGCATTTAGATTTCTTGTGCTCAGGCGAAACAAATTGATTGTTTCATGAGCACTTTTTGAGGTAAGCTCTTAATTACGCGCCGGATGCGACTTGGTCGCCCGCGCATCTACGCTACTACAGATTCGCTTTTGTTTCGAAGAATTGCCCTCTTCGTTCAACAAGCGCTTCCCACGGAAAGCAAGCATGAGTGTCCCTATCCCCCGCACCGTCTGGAAACCTGCGTTAATCGCTGCCGCGCTCGCCTTCGTCTACTTCAGCGTGCTGACGTCGCTTGGCCGTGATTGGTGGACTGACGAAAACTATTCACACGGCCTCTTGATTCCGCTCATCATCGGCTACATCCTGTGGGCCGACCGCGAGCGCCTCGGGCGTGAACAAGCGCGCCCGTCGCTCCTTTGGGGCGGGCTGATTGTAGTCTTCGCCATGCTGTGCCTGTGGGTCGGGACGGCGGGCGCGGAGCTTTACGTTCAGCGCATGTCGCTCGTCCTGATGCTGGCTGGCATAGTGATTTACTTCTGGGGCTGGCGACTGCTGCGGTTGTTGCTTGTGCCGCTCGGCTTGCTCATCCTGGCGATTCCGATTCCGGCCATCATCTTCAACAAGATTGCTTTCCCGCTCCAACTCTTCGCCTCGCGTTGCGCCGTCTGGACGATGCGGCTCTTTGATATTCCTGTCCTGAGGCAGGGCAACGTCATCGAGTTGATGCCGAAGGGCGCGCGCGAGACCAAGAAGCTTGAGGTCGTAGAGGCTTGCAGCGGCATTCGTTCATTGATGACGCTTGTCACATTAGCGGTCGTCTTCGCTTATTTCACGCGCCCGCGAGACAGTGACGGTGACGGCGGCGGCGGTCTTTTACAGAGAGTTAAGAGCTACGGGTTCTGGCGGTCTGTTATTCTGGTGGTTTCGGCTGTCCCGATAGCCATCCTGACCAACGCCTTGCGCGTCAGTGGCACGGGCGTACTCGCGCATTACTACGGCACGCAGGTGGCCGACGGGTTCTTTCATTCCTTCTCCGGCTGGGTTGTTTACATCGCCGCCTTCCTGCTCCTCTTTGCCGTCGGCTGGCTGCTCGACCGCATCGGCAGGCGCGGCAAGGGAGACGGTGGCGGCGGGAAGAGTAAAGCTACGGCGCAGGAAGCTAAGCTGGCGAAGCCTGAGCCGACGACCGGCGCGGCAGCAGGCAGCACGCCGCTCAATGTGATTCGGGCGAAAGGAGTGGAGTAAGCCAAAATGAGTTTGAACTTGAAAGATTCCTCGCGCTTTGGCTTCTTGCTCGCCGTGCTTCTTTTGGGCGGAGTTGTCATCAATATCTGGCAGTGGGTCGGCGAAGCCAAAGTCTCACGTCGTGTGTTAAGCGAGATGCCCTCTGCGGTCGGCTCCTGGCGGCAGGTCGGAGCGGATCAGCGATTCGACCAGCAGACGGAAAGCGTCCTGCGCGCGGACGATTATCTTTCGCGCAGCTACGCGCTGCCGGATGGCCGCACAGCCTCGTTTTACGTCGGCTACTACGCCTCGCAGCGCACGGGCGCAACCTATCACAGCCCGCTCAACTGCCTGCCCGGTTCGGGCTGGGAGATGAACGAAGCGGCGCCCGTCACGATTACGCCCGCCAACGGCGAGCCAGCTTTTGAAGCCAATCGCTACATCGTCCAGAACGGCGACAACCGGCAGTTGCTCATCTACTGGTATCAGGGGCGCGGGCGTAAAGTTGCGAGCGAGTACTGGGGGAAGATTTACACCGTGATTGACAGCGTTCGTCGCCGCCGCTCCGATGGCTCGATGGTACGCGTCATGATGCCCGTCGGCCAATCCGAGGAGGCGACGCTCAAAGCCGCCACAGACCTCGCCGCGCAGATTGCCCCAGCGCTTCCGGCGTTCGTCCCTGATTGAAGTAGGACAGGCATTCCTGCCTGTCGTGAGACAGACATTCCTGTCTGTCGTGGGACAGACATTCCTGTCTGTCCAAGCGTGCGAACAGCACGCTCTTGATTAGCTAAGAAGTATTCGCGCTGACGCGCTCAATGACAGGCAGGAATGCCTGTCCTACGACAGAAGGTGTGTGTTAACTTATGTAGAATTCATACATATTTCGGGAAGCGAGGGATGATTGGCCGTTTTCTAAGGGTGTTTCTCCTCGTAATGTAGTGATAGCGCCAGGGGTTTTTGACATTTTGTAGCCAATTCGCTCCAGCGATTAACCGGATGTGCGCGGCATTGCCCGCCTCGGGCGTCCGGTTGATTGTAGAGAGCCTTCAAAAGCGCGGCTTACAGCTTTCGGAAAACAGGGTTGCCCCGGTTTTTCGCCGAAGATTAGATGGGTCGCGTAGGGAGTTTCAGGGAAAGATGATCCGAAAAGAGTGCGCCCGCCAACGCTACCTCGTAGCCTTTCTTGTCACGATTCTCAGTCTGACGCTCGGACTCTCCGGCTGTAAGAATGCCGAAGCCACCAAGGCCGAGCACCTCCAGCGCGGCGAAGCCTTCCTCAAAGATAAGAAGTACCAGGAAGCTACCATCGAATTTCGCAACGCCATCCAGCTTGACTCTCATTACGCCGCAGCCCACTGGGGACTCGCTCAGGCTTTTGAAGGTCTGCAACGCTGGGCTGAGATGATTGAGGAGCTTAAGCAGGCGGTTGAACTCGACGGCAAAAATCTGGAGGCGCGGATCAAGCTCGGTACTTATTACGTCGGCGCGAACGCTATCAGAAAGAGTCCCGAACTGGTTGCCGAAGCCGAACGGCTCGCCAAAGACGTTCTTCAGAAAGATGCGAACAACATTGGCGGCCATGTTCTGATGGCAGACGTTCTCTTCGCGCAGGACAAGCGCGACGAAGCTCTGGCCGAACTCAAGCGCGCCATCGAGATTGATCCGAAGCGCATCGAATCCACGCTTGCGCTCGCCAAGTATTACATCCGCATAGACGACAAGGCGAAGGCTGAAGAGATATTCCGTCAGGCCATCTCCATCAACGGAAATTCTGCGATAGCTCACAGCGACTACGGCAAGTTTCTGGTGCAATTGGGACGCCCTGAGCAAGCCGAAGGTGAGTTTCGTCGCGCCGTCGAGGTCGAGCCTGCAAATCGTGATGCGCGTTTTGTCCTCGCCAGCTTCTATCTCGTCAACAAACAGCTCGATAAAGCCGAAGAGTCTTACAAGGCGCTCGCCGAACTCGATAAGGATAAGCCCGACGCTCGCGCCATCCTCGCGGACTTCTATTCGTCCGTCGGACGCTACGACGAAGCGGTCGCCATCTATCAGGACATCGTTGCCAAAGCAAGCGACTACCCGCGAGGTTGTTATCGTTTGAGCGAGATTATGCTTCAGCGCGGCGACATGAAGGGAGCAAACGATCAGGTCGAAATAGCCTTGAAGGCAAATTCGCGCGATATGCAGGCGCTGCTCTTACGCTCGCGCATACGACTTCAGGGCGGCGATTCGAGAGGAGCCATCGAAGACCTCAAGGAAGTTTTGAAACAGGAACCCAACTCACGAGCCGGTCTCTACTTTATGGCTGACGCGAATCTGCGCGCCGGAAAAGTTGAGCAGGCGAGCATCTTCGCCGGAGACCTCGCCCGGTATTACCCTGACTATCTCGCGGCCAAACTGATGCAGGTGCAGATCAGTCTGGCGTCGAAAGACCCTGTGGCTGCCGTGGTGATGGCAAATGCGTTGGTAGACCGTCTCGCTAAGGAAGCGCCGAGTGCGGAAAACTCGCCGCAGATGCTCACGGAGTTGCGGGCTAAAACTCTCATGGCGCGCGGGCTGGCGCAATTTCAGTTGGGCAAGCTCAAACAGGCGCGCGAAGATTTGACGGCAGCGCGCGACCTTGCGCCAAACTCTCCTGCGTCTTATACCAATCTGGCGCTCCCCGCGCTGACCGAGAACAAGCTGGACGAGGCGACGGCGCTTTACGAGCGCGCTCTGGCGATTGACAGCGCGGATTTCGATGCGCTCAATGGCCTCATCAATAACGTCTATTCCAGGCAAAAAAGATTAGACTTAGCGCATGCGCGTATTGATCAGGCACTCGGCGCGCGCCCCGATAGTCCGCAACTGCATTACCTGAAGGCGCAGGTTTACGGTTTTGACCCGGACTTGCGGGTCGCTGCCGAAGGCGCGGAGAGAGAGTTCAAGCGCGCTATCGAACTCGATCCCAATTATCTGGCCGCATACTTCGGCCTCGCCAACGTTTTCGTCAACACGAAACAGCAGGAACGCGCCATCACCGAGTATCGCAGGATAATCGAGCGTCGTCCCGACGATCCCGTCACCTACACCTTGATCGGGATGCTCGAAGACAGTCGGCAGAACACGGACGCCGCGATTGAGAATTACCGTAAAGCAATCCAACTCGACCCGAACGCGACGATTGCCGCCAACAATCTGGCCTGGGCTTACGCCGTTCATGGCAAGGGGAATCTGGACGAGGCCGTTGCGCTGGCGCAGGGCGTGGTTCAGCGATACCCGGACGTGCCCGGATTCGCAGATACCCTCGGCTGGGTTTATTACAAGAAGGGTTTGCACGGCCCGGCGGTCGAGCAGTTGCAAAGGGTCGTAGCGAAAGCCGGTGACAGCGCCGGTTATCGTTTCCACTTAGGGATGGCGCTCGCGGGCAAAGGCGACAAGGCAGCCGCGCGGCGCGAACTCGAAGAGGCTCTGCGCCTGGGCGAGAAGCAACAGAATTTCGCCAACGCCGAAGAAGCACGCCGCACACTGGCGACGCTTTAGACTTAAAAGGTTTTTACCCCGACGCTTCATGCGCCACCAGAATCGCCGTTGCCCGGCGAGATTTGGCGAACGCGAAGCGTCAAAGGGTTTTTCAGAGACAACGAGGAGTGCCGAACATGAGTATCCAGTTTCGCCAGAGAACACCGGGCGAATACGCCCGCATCATCTGGAAGCGCAAGTGGCTGATTATCCTTCCGGCCATCGCCATTGCGTCCGCTGTCACATGGGTCGTCCTGCGCCTGCCTAACGTCTATCAATCAAACACGCTGATTGTCGTCAAGCCGTCAACTATCCCGGAGGCGGTCGTGCCGACCATGTCCGAAGACATGCTGACGCGTCAGCTCACGGCCATCAGTCAGGTTGTGACGAGCCGATCTTCGCTCCTGCCGCTCATCGAAAAATACAAACTCTACGAGCTTGAGCGCAAAGGCGGCGAGTCTATGGAAGACATCGTTGTGTACATGCGCAAGGACATCAAGGTCGAACTCAACACCAGCCGCAACGACATCACCAACGGCTTCATCATCTCCTACAGGGGACGCGACCCGCGCACGACGCAGAGCGTCACTGCCGAACTGGCGAGCAAGTACATCAACGCGCAAACGGAAAACAGCGCCAACGCAGGGCGTGTGACCACGGAGTTCTTCGAGCGCAAGCGGGTAGAACTGAAAGAGGAGTTAGACGCGATTGCCCAGAGGCGGCTTGATTTCATGACGCAGAATCTCTCGAACCTGCCGAATGGATCAGACAATCTCGGTGTTCAGTTGACCGGGCTCTATGAAAACCAGAAAGCCCTGATTACCGACATCGGGCGCCTCCAGGATCAGCAGAATTTGCTGAACCAGCGATTCGCTGATTTGCAAAAACAGCGAAGGCAGACCATTGACAACATTATCGAGGAGGGTAACGACCCGAAGAAATCGCCGGAGTATCTACAACTCGCTCAACGGGAAGATACACTGACCGCCGAGTTGCGGAACATGAAGACGACGCTCAAGGATGCGAACCCGGACGTGATTAAGAAGAAAGAGGAGATTGCCTCGGTTCAGAGTCAGATGGAGCGAGCCATTACAGAAGGAAAGGCCAGGGCAGAGGAGAAGAGAAAACGATACGAGTCTCAGGACGAGCCAGCCCTCAATGCTGTCAAGTACGACCTTGAGTACGGTAAAGGTGAAATCTCGCGCCGTCAAAAAACACTAGAAGAGACCAGCTCCCAGATCGCTTCACTCCGGCAGCGGATCAACGCCATCCCCGGCGTGCAGGTCGGACTCGAAACCCTCGACCGCGAGTATCAGGGCAAGCAGGAGAGCTATAACAAGCTGATTGAGGAACAGCAGAAAATCAATACGATCTCGGACATCACCTCCAGCCAGCAGGGGCAGTCAATCGCCGTGGTTGACTCGGCTAACCTGCCCGATTACCCGGTCGCGCCCAAACGCCTGATGCTAATTCTCATGGGATTGATGCTGGGTCTCGGCGCAGGTCTCGCTCTCGCCGCCGCGTTTGAAGTGCCGCGCCTGTTGACAATTCAGACGACGAGCGATGCGGAGCATTACACGGGTTTGCCCGTCCTCGTCTCCGTGCCGGAACTCTTGACGCCGCATGAGGCGCGCATGATTCCGCGTCGTCGGCTGGCATTCATCGCCGTCGGAATCGTCGTGACAATCGTCACCATCCCGGCGCTCGCTTACGTTTTGAAAGAGTCGCACTTCTTCGACCGATTTGTCTAAGCAGAGGTCAGAGGCCAGAGGTTAGAGGTCAGTAAAAGCTGAATTCCTAACCTCTAACCTCTAACCTCTAGCCTCTGCCTTTTAGGAGCTTGAGAGTGTACAGAGAATTCTACGGCCTGAAAGAGTTGCCCTTTGCGCTGACGCCTGATCCGCGCTTCATCTATTTCACCCCGTCGCACACGGAGGTGATGGCGAATCTGCATTACGGCATCGAGAGCGGCAAGGGTCTTGTCGTCGTCACGGGTGAGGTCGGGACGGGCAAGACGACCATCCTGCGCTGGATGATGCAGCGGCTTGATCGCACGGTACTGGTCGCCTACGTCTTCAACCCGCGCTTGACCGTGCCGGAGTTTTATCAGCACATCACGACACTCTTTGACGTGAAGGAGTGGGAGACGAAATCCGAGCTGCTCATCGCGCTTGGCAAGACTCTGGAATCGCGCCACTCGCGCGGACTTCGCACCGTTCTCATCATTGACGAAGCGCAGGGGTTGTCACCCTACGTGCTCGAAGAGATACGGCTGCTCTCAAACTTTGAGTCCGACACGGCCAAGCAGTTGCAGATTATCCTGACAGGTCAGCCGGAACTCCGCGCCGTGCTGAATGACCCTGACCTGCGCCAGCTCAAACAGCGCGTCGCCCTGCGCTGCGAGATTAAACCTTTGCCGAATATCGAAGAGACGGAGCGTTACATTGCTTCACGCCTGCTCGTCGCCGGGGCGGAGCGCACGGACATCTTTTCGCCCGGCGCAGTTGATTACATCTTCCGCTGCTCCGAAGGCATCCCGCGCCAGATTAATAATCTTTGCGACAACTCTCTGCTCACGGGTTTCAGCGCGGGCGAAGAGACCATCGGGCGCTCGATTATCGAAGAGGTCGCGGACACCTTCGACATGCTGCCCAAAGGCGAGCGCGGCAGTCAGGCGGGCGAGGAGCGTGAAGCTCCCGCGCGAATTTTCACAGCCGCCGGTCGCGCCGAATTATGGGCTGCCGGAACAGGCGCTCATTCACAAACCGAAGGCGCATCCCCTCTGGCGATGCGTGAGGAATCGAACAAGGGGACAACACCCGAAGTTGACGAGGTTGGCGCGGCATTCCGTCGCTCCGGCCTGATGGGAGAAAGATGATGGGTAGAGTTTACGACGCACTCAAGCGTTCGGGAGCCGCCAAGACGAGCGGCGACAATAAGAAGAAATCAGAGAACCAGAAGCGCCGCAACGGGACAAACGCCGGACATGACCTGGCGGCTGTTCCATCTCCGGCGAAGAACGGCGAAGAGCATCCCTGGGATAGCTCGCCGCTCTTCACCGGCAGGCTGGCGCACGATTCAGCGTCCACTGCGCACACCGAGGAACGCGCCGGGTCGGCACTCTCCGGCGTTACAGCTTCGCGTGCTGCTGGGGCAACTTTGGACGCTGCCGGGGCGACGCACGCTGCGGATTTTGTCTCACTGGACATCTCCGCAGCGCGCGTCGAACCTCACCTGATTGCGGTCACACAACCACGCTCTGCCTACTGCGAACAGTTTCGCTCGCTTCGCACGCGCATCCTGCAAGCGGGCGAACGTAAAAAGATGCAGGCTTTCGTCGTCACCAGCGCGGGCGTAGCCGAAGGCAAAACCTTGACGGCGCTCAATCTCTCGTGGCTGCTCGCGCAGACGGACGGCGTGCGCGCCATCGTCATTGACAGCGATTTGCGACACCCCTGCGCGGCTGACTATCTCGGCATTGAAAACACAATCGGACTCTCCGAAGTGTTGTCGGGCGAAGCTACTTTAGAGGAAGCCATCATCAGGCTTGAGCCTGCCGGACTCCATTTTCTTCCCGGAGGCACGGCGCGCGACGACGTGGCGGAGCTTCTCTCAGGGCCAAAGTTCGGGCGCATCCTCGCCGAGCTTCGTCGCATGTTCGACTACATCGTGATTGACGCGCCCCCTTTGGGCATCTTCACGGACGCAAACGTTCTGATTAACAAGGCCGATGGAGCGCTCCTCGTGGTGCGTTCCGGCAAGACTCGCTACGCGGCGCTTGATCGCATCATCGAACAACTCCCGCGCGAGCGCATGCTGGGCGTCGTCCTGAACCGCACGGACGAGCAGTTGGATGAAAGCAGTTACTACTACCAGCGACGTTACAACCGGCGCGAGGACAAAGCGGCCACGCCGCCGAAAGCTCAAGCCGCGATGAAAGAAGAAGGGGAGGTCGTCGCCGCCACTTGAAGCCGCGCCGTCTCAACGCACGCACTGTCCTACTGCTGCTTGCCGAAGCTGGTTTGCTTTTCGGCGGGCTGGTTGTAGCAGTGTATCTGCGCCTTGGGGCGGTTGACGCCGAGTATGAATTTCTTGAGCGCCACGGATTTTACAAAGCGGCGCTGGCGACCGGGTTCTGCTTAAGCGCCTTTTATCTCTACGACCTCTACGACTTCGTCATCATGCACGATAGGCGCGAGCTTGTCTTGCGGTTGATTCAGGCGATGGGGTTGGCGTGGGTTGCGCTGGCGATTAGTTTCTACATCTTTCCGCACCTGATGATCGGGCGCGGCGTCTCTCTGATTGCGTTGCCGCTTGCGCTCTTTGTGATGATGTCCTGGCGGCTCATGATTCACTGGTTCCTGGGGCACCCGCAAATCGGCGAGCGCATTCTCATCGTCGGCTCAGGCCCGCTGGCGGTGGAACTGGCGCGCGAAACTCTGGACAGACCCGACGCGGGCTTTCGCATCGTCGGCTTTGCAGACAACGACCCGGAGCTACTGGGCAAGAGCCTGATTAACCCGCGCGTCATCGGGATGAGTTCGGAACTGGATGAAATCGTTCGCCGCGAGAACATTGACCGCATCGTCGTCGCGATGGGCGAGCGGCGCGGGCAGTTTCCCACAGACCAACTCCTTCATCTCAGTCTATCGGGCAACGTCTCCATCGAAGAGGGCGCGTCATTTTATGAACGGGTGACGGGCAGAGTGCATCTGGACATGGTGCGTCCGAGTTGGCTCATCTTTTCGGGGCGCAAGCGTCAGGCGCGTTTCAATGCGGTGACGCGCATCTTTCTACATCGCAGCGTCGCCTTCATCGGCGCAATCCTGTCGCTCCCCATCGCCATCATCACAATGATTCTCATCAAGCTCGAATCGCGCGGGCCTGTGCTGTACAGGCAGGAGCGCGTGGGGCGCAACGGGCGCACGTTCATGGTGATGAAGTTTCGTTCGATGCGGACGGATGCCGAGAAGGACGGCCCCGTGTGGGCGCGCGCATCTGATGATCGCGTGACGCGCGTCGGGCGCTTCATCCGTAAAGTTCGCGTGGACGAGATACCGCAATTCTGGAACATCCTGAAAGGCGAGATGAATTTCGTCGGCCCCAGACCCGAACGCCCGCACTTCGTTTCGCAGCTTGCCGACGAGATTCCCTACTATGAGCAGCGACATCTGATCGCGCCGGGTCTGACCGGCTGGGCGCAGATCAAGTATCCATATGGCTCTTCGATTGAGGACGCGCGGCAAAAGCTGCAATACGATCTTTACTACATCAAGAATCAGAGCCTCGCGCTCGACGCGGCGATTCTCTTTGAGACCGTCAAGACGATTCTCTTTAGTCGCGGCGCTCGCTGAAAAAGCACGCAATAGTTTTTGGAGGTTTGAACAATGAAGATGAAATCAATGCTTAAAGTAATGGCGCTCATGCTCGCGCTCGTCGTGGTTGCGCCCACCGCTCCGCTCTTTGCACAAAATGCCCAGCAGCCGGAGAAAGAAAAGAGCGGCGGCATTCTCAGTAAAATCTTCGGGCAGGGTTCGAAGACGAAAAAAGAGAAGCCGCAGCAAACGGGCACGCCCGCGACATCCTCATCTTCTCAGGCTGGCGAACGCCTTGAGCCGGACGACACGAACAAGTTGCCCGGAGATGTTCCGGCGGAAGTGCAGGCCGGACGCCGCGAATCAAACTCCGAAGCCGAAGCAGCCGTGCTGCCTTACTACAACAATTTTCTGACGACCTTTCGCCTCGGCCCCGAAGATGTCATCTCCATCTCGGTCTTCAATCAGGAGCGTTATTCAAAATCGGGCATCGTCGTTCCGCCTGACGGTCGCATCTCCTACTACCTGATACCTGAAGGCATACACGTTGCGGGCAAGACCACGCAGCAGCTTCAGGAAGAGATTACCAAGCGGCTCGACGAGTACATCATTGATCCGAAAGTGACTGTGTCGCTCGATAAGGCTGTCTCTGCCATCTTCTCTGTGGTTGGAGATGTGGCGCAGCCGGGCGTGAGAACGATGACGCGCCGCTACAGCATCACGGAAGCGCTGGCGATGGCGGGCGGCGTGCTCGACACGGGCAACAAATCGAAGGTCGTCATCCTGCGCCAGAAGCCCGACGGCAACTATCAGCCGATTTTCGTCAACGTCAAGGAGATCGAAAGAGGACGAGCCAAGGAGATGGCCTTTCTCGTGCCCGGCGATCAGGTCGTCGTGCCCGGCAATCGTTTGAAGACCTTTAAGCAAGTCATGGACATGCTCCCGGCGCTGAGTATCTGGCGCGTCTTCACCGGAGGATTCTGAGTAAAGCGGACGATTGCTTGATAGACCATAGACGATAGACAAGAATGAACGCTCTTGGTTTTATCGTCCATCGTCCATCAGCAATCGTCCGGCCTTTATGAAAGGTAAACCGTGATGGGGAAAACCTCTATGTATCCATCAACGCCGCTGGCTAGATTCATCACCGAGAGACTACAGCAACTCGGCCTCAAGCAGATTGATTTCTGCCGACAGACGGGCTTCGATCAGGGCTTGCTCTCCAAGCTGCAATCCTCCGTCATTACGACCGTTAATCTTGAGAGCGCGCTCCGCCTGGCCGAAGGTTTGAAATTGCCGCCCGGCGATGTCCTCTCCGTGCTGGGCAAAGACGACGCTCATCATCTTCTGAAAAAACTCTACGGCAACAACGTCTGCTCGCAGTGCGCCGAAGAATCAATCGCGCCCGAACCCGTTCAATCCATCACCACCGCAGCGCAGCAGGCATTCACACTGGGACGCGACATGACGCCCGTCCTCGTCATGCTCCGGCATCTCTCGGCCACACGCCGCGCCGCTGTAGCCTCCGAAGCGACGGAGCGCGTCACGCACGGCGGACATTCGTGAATAACGATGGAGAATACGAAAGTTCCATCTAGTTCAGGCGGCTCTGCCGCATCTTTGTGCGGAAAGCTTGTGGCTTTCCGAATTGCATTCCTTCAACCCTCCAGCGAGGCTGCGCCTCGCCACAGGCAAGGCATAGCCTTGCTGAAAAGTAAGAGAAAGCACTCAACGGAAAGGCACAGCCTTTCCGCACAAGTAAGCGGCAAAGCCGCCGCAGCCTATCCCGGACGCTCTCATGCCTGTTCAACTTTTTTCCGGCGGCAGGCTCATCTCTCTCTTCTCGGCCTGATAATCTTTATTACCTGTGCGCCATGCGTGTTAGCTTCAGGCGCTTGGGTGCGGCAGCGTTCGGGGTCGCTCGCGTGGCTGCACGCCGTCTATTTTCTTGACGAGAATCGCGGCTGGGCTGTCGGCGGGCGCGGCGTTCTTCTGGCAACCGATGATGGGGGAAACGTCTGGCGCAATAGCCCACGCCCCACTGAAGACGCTTTACGCGACGTTTACTTTTCTGATGAGCAGAACGGATGGCTGGTCTGCGAAAGAAGCATCTACGACCTCAAGACAAAGGATGAGCCGCGCACTTATCTATTACGCACGACGGACGGCGGTGAGTCGTGGCAGAAGGTGAACGTCATCGGTAAGGATGTGGATGCGCGCCTTGTGCGCGCTCTCTTCACGGATAACGGGCGCGGCTGGGCTTTCGGCGAAGAGGGAGTGCTTTACACGACGCGCGACGGAGGCGCGAATTGGGAGCGGCAGCGTGTTCCGACGCAAAATCTTCTGCTCGGCGGTTGGTTTCTCAACAGCGAGCAGGGCTGGCTGGTCGGCGCGGGCGCAACGCTTTTGCAGACAGCGGACGGCGGCGAGACCTGGCGCACAGGCACGCTCGTCGGCTTCGCGCCAGCTTCCACAAGTGGTAACGCAGGAGGTGCGTTGCGTGTGCGCTTCACCGCCGCAAACTTCGTTGACAGCAAGCGCGGCTGGGCTGTCGGCGCAGAAGGGCGCGTCTTTGCGACGCGCGACGGCGGGCGAACCTGGGGCCAGCAAACGTCGAATGTCCAGGCAGACCTTTATGACGTGAAATTTCTGGACGAGTTTGAAGGCTGGGCCTCAGGCTCTGGAGGGACGCTGCTTCACACCACAGACGGTGGCCGCCGTTGGACAATTGAGCCGAGCGGCACGACGCACGCGCTCGAACGCCTGTGCTTTGTCGGACGCGATCATGGCTGGGTCGTCGGCTTCGGCGGCACGATCATCCGCTTTACGCCCAACGCTCCACGTCCCAGAGCGCCGGAACTGAAAAAGACGTGAATAATAACTAGCCGACGGTGCTGGTGATAGCGGCTGTGCCGCTTATTTGTGCGGAAAGGCTCTGCCTTTCCGGTAGCTGCTCCTTATTATCTCTCTGGCAAGGCTGCGCCTTGCCCGTTCGGTCGAGGCGTAGCCTCTCCAAAAGAATTGGGAAAGATTTCGCGACGGAAAGCCACAGCCTTTCCGCACAGACCTGCGGCAGAGCCGCAATTGATTTCTTGAGTTTCCCTGGAGGAAGAGATGCAAGTTGAGCCGCCGATCTCGAATCGCCTAAAAGCTCGTGAGCGTTCTGTGCGAGGCGCTGGGCTGTGCTTTTCTTTGAGCCTGATGCTCACGCTCGTCTGCTGTTTGTCTTCGGCGCAGGCGCAGAACGAGGCTGCGGGCAAACCATCGGCGAGCGAAGCGAACGCCGTTGGAGCAGCGCCGGTTGAGCAGACGCGCTCACGTCGCGCTGTGGAGACAGCAAACTCGACGAGTGACGAGGCAGGGAAAAGCTTGGCGGGCGCTGAGGTTGATGGCCCTCCGCTCGCAATTGGTAATGGGAGCGACCGTCTCGCCGCATTGCGCGCTCAGATTGAAGCCGCGAAGTCTGACGCCGAGCGCGTGCGCCTGCAACGAATGCTCGTTGATTATCTCGTAGCGCTTGGGAAAAAGAGCGAAGCCATCAATGAACTGCGCGTGATGTCGCGCGCCGAGCGGCTCGATCCAATCGGCTTCTACAACATCGGTAATGCCTTGGCGAGGCTTGGCGATACGGACACGGCGATTGACGCTTATCGCAAAGCCATCAAGCAGCGTCACGGCAACTACGCACGCGCGCTCAATAATCTTGGCGTCATGTTCCTCAGGCAGGGACGCTGGGACGAAGCGCAAGAGCAGTTTGCAGCCGCGCTCAGGCTGGAGAATTTCCGCTACGGCGAAGCGAGCTACAATCTGGGACGGGTTTACAGTGCGCGCGGCGAGGCTGATCTGGCCATACGTGAATGGAGTCGCGCGCTCGTCGTGCAGCCAGACCACGCGGACGCTGCCATCGCGCTGGCTCGCGCCTACGCCGAAGACGGCAGCCCCGAACGCGGTCTTGAAGTGCTGGATACATTCGTCGCACGGCGTGGCCCAAGCGCCGAGATGTCGGATGCCCGCCGCGAGATTCTCTTTGGCAATGAGACGAGCGAAGAATCAAAAGCGGTCGTCGCGACCACTCCGAATGTCTCCGGTTCCGGCAGCGCCGCGAGCGTTAATCCGACAGTTCCCCTCAAGACTTCCGCGTCCGCTGCGGTGAAGACGAGTTCCGACAACGATGCTCGCAAAGGGGGAAGCGCAAAATCCGGCGGGGGCAATCGCGCCAACTCGTCTTTGCGCTCGTTGACGGTTGATCGTGAGACGTATGGATGGCTGGAGCGTGCGCGTGCGGCTCGCGAAGGTGGGCGCAACGAAGAGGCTGCGACGTTTTATCGCCGTGTGTTAGCGCGCAGCAATGGTCTTTTCCCGCCCGCTAATCTGGAACTGAGTTTTGTCTTGAGCGACTTGAAGCGTTACGACGAAGCCGCAGAGGTTCTACAGATTGTTGCGAACCGTGAAGGCGCGCGTTACCCGATTGCTTATTATCATCTCGGTCGGAAGTATGAACTGCTCAATCGCCTGAGCCTCGCGGCTGAAGCCTTTGAGAAGGCGGCGGCAGCTTACGGCGACGCCAATCCGCAATTCCTCTTAGACCTCAGCCGCGTGCGCGAGAAAGAAGGCAACGCCCAGGCTGCACTCACGGCGATGGAGACTTACGTTCGCCTCAGCCAGAATCTGGGACGCACGCCCGACTGGTCTGAGGCGCGTCTCAACGAGCTTCGCCAGAAAGCAGAGATGAAAAAATAATGCAAAATTAAAAATGTAAAATGCAAAGTTGCGGCGGAGAACCGCCTTTATCAAATGTGGTTTCTGCCTCACTTTTGCATTTTACATTTTTAATTTTGCATTCCCTCCTGATAAGATTCCTCCCGTTACCCCGCATCATTAAAACCTGACAGTTTCAATTGAGGAGGATTCTGCTATGAATCTCTTGCGCCGCAGGGTGTCTTTGGTCGTGTTGTCCCTCTTGCTGCTCGCCTTGTCTCTGATGACATCCGGCCCGCCGAGCCGTGCCGCTTTCAACGAAGCTGAGCCGGAGCCTCCGGGGCTGTTTATAGACTCTCCCCAACAAGCCGTCACGTCAGGCTTTGATTTTAACAGTCTGGATAGAACGGTGAGTGCCTGTCAGGATTTCAATCGCTTCGCCAACGGTGGTTGGATTGCGAAGAACGCTATCCCCGCCGCTTACTCAAGGTGGGGCAGGTTTGAAGTGCTCGGCGAGCAGAACCTGGAAGTGCTGCATGAGATTCTGGACGGGTTGGTGAAAAAGAAGAGCCATCCGAAAGGCAGCAACGAGGAGAAGGTCGCGGACTTTTACGCAAGCTGCATGGACGAGCAGAAGATTGAGAGCGAGGGGCTCAAGCCGCTTGGCGAAGAGCTTGAGCGCATCAACCAGATTACGGATGTGCTCGGCCTGCAAGATGAGTTAGCACGCTTTCACGCGCGCAGAATCCCTGCCATCTTCGGTTTCGGCGCAGCGCAGGACTTCAAGGATTCAAAGTCTGTGATTGCTCAGGCCGTGCAGGGTGGGTTGGGGCTGCCGGATCGCGATTACTACACGAACGACGATGCGAAGTCGAAGCAGACGCGGGACGAGTACACAAAGCACGTCGCGCGCACTTTCGAGTTGATGGGTGACGCGCCCGAACGCGCCTCCGCCTCCGCGCTCACCGTGTTGAAGATTGAAACGAAACTGGCCGAGAACTCCGTGACACGCGTGCAGCGGCGTAAGCCCGAAGCCAACTATCACCCGATGATTAAGGCAGACCTGATCGAGATGACGCCGCACTTCGATTGGGGTCGTTACTTTCGCAACGTCGGCATGCCCGAAATCGGCAAGGTCAACGTCGGCCAGCCGGACTTCTTCAAGGCCGCTGACAAACTGATGACCGAGATTAGTATCGAAGACTGGAAGACGTACCTGCGCTGGCATCTGGTCAACGCCGCCTCGCCCACGCTCTCGTCTAAGTTCGTTGATGAGAACTTCGATTTTAACGGCAAGCAACTACAGGGCACGAAGGAGAACCTGCCGCGCTGGAAACGCTGCGTGGCGAGCACGGATCGCTCTTTAGGCGAAGCGCTCGGGCAGATTTACGTCAAGAAGACTTTCACGCCGCAGGCCAAGGCGCGCGCGCAGGAGATGGTCAAGAACCTGATCGAAGCCCTGCGCCAGAATCTTTCGACGCTCGACTGGATGAACGACGAGACCAGACAGCGCGCGACCGCCAAGCTCAACGCCTTCGTTCGCAAGATAGGCTTCCCGGACAAGTGGCGCAGCTACGAGTCGCTGCAAGTCTCGCGCGGCCCTTACTATAACAACACCGTTTCTTCGGGCGAGTTTGAGTTCAAACGCAATGTCGGCAAGATAGGCAAGCCGATTGATCGCACGGAGTGGGGCATGTCGCCGCCGACCGTCAACGCCTACTACAATCCTTCGATGAACGAGATAGTTTTCCCCGCAGGCATTCTTCAGACGCCGTTCTATTCGGCGACCGCTGACGACGCCTTCAACTACGGCGGCATCGGCGCGGTCATAGGCCACGAGATGACGCACGGCTTTGACGATCAGGGCGCGAAGTTCGACGCCGACGGCAATCTGGTAATGTGGTGGACGCCCGACGATTTTAAGAAGTTCTCGGATCGCACGAACTGTGTCGTCAAGCAGTTCAACGGCTTTGAAGTCGAGCCGGGGCTGTTCCAGAAAGGCGAACTCGTCGTCGGCGAATCTGTCGCAGACTTAGGCGGGCTGACGGTCGCCTACGCCGCCTACCAGAAGTCTCTGGAAGGCAAACCGCGCCCGAAGAACATCAACGGGTTTACGCCCGAACAGCGATTCTTTCTGGGCTGGGCGCAGGTCTGGGCACAACACATCCGCCCCGAAGCTGCTCGCTTAAGGAACGCCACTGACCCGCACCCCCTGGGACGTTTCCGCGTCAACGGCCCCGTCTCGAACATGCCCGCCTTCGCGCAAGCCTTCGGCTGCAAACCCGGTGATGCGATGGTCAGGGCGGAACGCTGCCAAATTTGGTGAAGCTAATAAATGCTGACCGGGCAAAAACTGAGGCCGCCGCGCGCATGAGAAGCAACGCGGCGGCCTCCGCGCATTGCCCGCCGCCTCACCGGCGAACCGTGCGGCGCGAGCGCATTCTTCCACTGTGCGCTCACGATTAAGCTCTGGTAAAGACCTCCGTGATGGCTTGTGCCACCAATTCAAAATCATCCGCCTGCTTAACGATGATGAAAGGCGTGCAGGGCTGACGTTCCAGTGAACAGTTAAACTCGGCTAACTCTTTGGCTGTCGTGTAGGGTAGCTCTTCATCACAGAGTAAGAGCGAATAGGTGCCGCCCTTTATTAAGACCCGCACCGTTGAGTCACCGGGAGAGCGCACGATCCGGCAATCTGCCAAAGTGCGTCGCAGGTAGAACAACAGGTCGAGGTCATGCCCGACGTAGAGGATGCGACGTGAGGGCATCGAATGAAAAGTTAGTGCGCGCTCTGGTATGATGGGCGCGATTAGTTTGAAAAATGACAACGGCTTATGCGACGGCTCAACCCTCAACCTCAGAGTGAGTGAATGAGCATCGCCGTTGAGAAAAGGTTACTTCTCACGGCGTCTCGTTTGAGCAAGCGCATTATATTTACAACTGTAAATAATTGCAAGCTGTTTTCTGTAATTGTCTGCTCGTCGGGAGGTATCTCCTGATGGGCAGCATTCGTGAAAAGCCAGAACGTCTTGCTGGAAAGCTGCGGCAGATTCGGCTGGCGCTTGGTCTTACTCAGAGTGAACTGCTCAAAAACTTGGGAGTCGAAGACCGCATTGACTACCCAAGAATTTCGGGCTTTGAATCAGGTCTCCGTGAGCCTACGCTGATAATTCTCCTGCAATACGCCCGCATTGCAGGTGTGCATGTAGAAGCTCTGATTGACGACGAGCTTGATTTGCCGGAAAAGCTGCCCGGCCCTGTGAAGTACGGAGCCATCCGAAGCGCCTACAACTCGCGCTCCCGAAGCAAGAAAAAATGAATGGGATAAATTGAAGGCGAGCTTGCGGCGCGACTCTTAGAGCGGTATGCAAATGAATGTACGGCGCTGAATCAAACTGTAGGGGCAGGGCTGGTCCCTGCCCGTGCCGGATTCATGGAATTTAACGTTGAGTTATCATGTCAATTGAGCGGGCAGGGACCAGCCCTGCCCCTACAATGATGCCCGCGCCTTTCGTTCAATCGAAAACCGCTCTAGAAGCCGCTTTAACAAAGCGCAGTCTATATCGTCCCGTCAGGGACGACGTGACAATAGCCCAGCCATTCATGGCTGGGGACAGCATATGAAAAATGCGTGAGTCCCGTAGGGACGACTGAAGAAAGGTTCGCTTCCTTTCAGTCGTCCCTACGGGACTCAGTTATTATTCCCCGATTTTATCCCCAGCGATAAATCGCTGGGCTATTATCACGTCGTCCCTGACGGGACTTCTTCAAACTGTTTCCTGACTCTCTTCGCCAGCCTCTTTCGCCTCTTCCTCCGCCTTTCTTTCGGGGCGCATGTGCGGGAAGAGAATCACGTCGCGGATAGAACGCTTGCCGGTGAGCAGCATGACGAGGCGATCAATGCCGATGCCGATTCCGGCAGCGGGCGGCATCCCGTAAGAGAGTGCCCTGATGTAATCCTCATCCAGCACCATCGCCTCTTCATCGCCACGCTCTCTGGCCTGCGCCTGTTCCATAAAACGGTCGTACTGTTCCTTCGGATCATTCAACTCCGAAAAGCCATTCGCGCATTCCATGCCTGCGATGAAAAGCTCGAAGCGTTCGGCAACTGATGGGTCTACGGGTGAAGCTTTTGAGAGTGGAGAGACAGCCTTCGGAAAATCTTTGATAAAGGTTGGCTGGATCAAAGAACTCTCTGCAATCAATTCAAATAAATGTTGGATTGAGTACATGGTTTGCAATTCGTCAGGCTCACCGTATCTTTTTCGACGTTGTTCATCAAGCCTTCCGGCTCGCTCCCAAGCCTCATCCTTTTTGTCGGAAGGGAGAAGGTTAGCAATCTCACTTACGCTTAAATCTCGCCCTTCGCTCTCTGCGATTGCGACAGCTTCTTTAACCATTGAATCAAAGAATAAACGAACGCGATGTATTTGGGACGAATTATCCAGCCACGTAGTATTAAATTCAGTGCTATTCAATTCCCGCCACTCATCAGGCCAGTATTTAATAATTGCTTGCCTCATTGTAAGTCGCTCAAAAGGATGTGCGAAGTCAATTTCATGCTCGTCAAAGCGAGCGTGCGTGTGGCCTATCGCAGCATATGTGGTCGAGCGAATCATATCCTCACAGAAATCCATCATCCCGTTCACGTCCATGTACGCGCAGTAAAATTCCAGCATCGTGAATTCGGGATTGTGCGTTCTGTCTATGCCTTCGTTGCGGAAGTTGCGGTTGAGTTCGTAGACCTTCTCGAAGCCGCCGACGACGAGGCGCTTTAAGTAGAGTTCGGGCGCGATGCGGGCGTAGAGGTCTATGTCGAGGGCGTTGTGATGTGTCTTGAAGGGGCGCGCGGCTGCGCCTGTGGCTTTCGCTGTCAGCATCGGGGTTTCGACTTCGATGTAGCCGTGGTCGTCTAGAAAGCGGCGCATCTCGCGGATGATACGAGAGCGGCGCTCGAAGACTTCACGCGAGCTTAGCTCGCGTGAAGCCGAATCGTCTCCGCCGTCTTCGCTCTTCTCGACTTTCAAACTTCCGGCAATCAGGTCGGCGTAGCGTTGGCGCTGGCGAATCTCCGGGTCAGCGATGCCGTGCATCTTGTCGGGCATGGGCAGCATAGCTTTGGCGAGAAACTGAATTGTTTCGACGTGAACCGATAGCTCGCCTGTCTTCGTGACGAAGAGATACCCGCTTGCGCCTATGAAGTCGCCGTGATCGAGCAGGTTGAAAAGCTCCCAGCCTTCTTCGATGGGTGCGCCGTCGTCGTTGTGAATGCCTTTCACGTCGGCCTTGCGAACGTAAATCTGTAGACGCGAGACGCCGTCCGAGAGATGCACGAACGCGGCCTTGCCCATTACGCGCGGCGGGCTGCTGATGCGTCCGCTGATGCGAACACGTATCTTGTTCAACTCGGCGTTGGCGCGCTCAAGCTCATCCTGCGCGGGGCGCTCGCCTTCTTTAACCGGGGGGACGTGGCGCTTGAACTCTTCGTTTTCGACAATCGCCGTGATGGTATCTTCACCGCCGCTCACACGGCTGCGCTCAAACTTGTTCGGGTAGACGTTGCCGATGAGCTTGCGTAACTCTTCAAGGTGTTCGCGCCTGACGCGCGTTTGGTCGTTGTTTTCAATAATCTTATCGAATGGAATGCTCATAAAAGTATCGTAAATGGTAAATCGGGAATCGTAAAGACGAGCCGCAAATTCAATTCACGATTTGCCGTTTACGATTTACGAGCAGACCCTTTACGATGCTATCCATGAAGCCTCCGAGCCTAAGACGTTTTGTCAGGGATGTACTTCTGAGCGCGGTCGAAGTGGCTGTGATGCTGCTGGCGTGGGGAGATGTCCGTGGATTCTTAGCGCACGGCGCGCGAGCAGGCCTGGTCGTCGTACTGCTCGTCATGCCGTTTATCACCTGTTGGAGCGAGAGCGAGCGGGCGAATCGGGGCTTGCGCCCGGTCAAAGGGCAGTGGCTGACGCTGCTGCTGTTGGAGCTTGGCTTCCTCCTAAGCTCCTGGCTCGTTGCCTATTTCGACCGCAGAGGGATTCTGGTCTTTAATGATTCGGATGCTTTGCGCTACGCGGGACTGCTGGTCTTCACGGCGGGAGTCGCGCTGCGCGTCTGGGCGTTTATTTATCTGGGACGGCTCTTCAGCGTCTTTCTGACGATTCAGGAGGGACATCGTCTCATCACCGATAACATCTACGCTTACGTGCGGCATCCGAGTTACACGGGGCTTCTCGTGCGTTCGCTCGGTTGGGTGCTGGTCTTTCGCAGCCTCTTCGGGTTAATCGCGTGGCTGGCCCTGCTCGTTTTTCTCATCAGGCGCATCAGGCACGAGGAGCGGGTGCTGGCAAGCGAATTTGGCGCGGCGTGGGAAGAGTACGGGCAGAGAACGCGCTGGCGATTGTTGCCGGGCATTTACTGATGCAAGGCGCATCGTGATAGCATTCCATTCTTCAAATGAGCGGAAAAATAGTTTCGATTGATGAACTCCGCAGGGAGCGACAGCGGCTGCGTGCTGAGGGCAGGCAACTGGTTTTTACCAACGGCTGCTTCGACATCCTGCACGTCGGCCACGTTCGATATTTGCAGAGCGCCCGGAATCTCGGCGATGCGCTCGTCGTCGCCATTAACAGCGACCGCTCGGTGCGAGAACTAAAAGGCGCGGGGCGTCCCATCGTGAACGAGCAGGAACGCGCAGAGATGCTGGCAGCCTTAAGCGCCGTGGATTACGTCACCATCTTTGACGACATCAGCCCGCGCGCCCTGATAACGGAAATCCTGCCCGACATCCTCGTCAAAGGCGGCGATTACGAATTGGACGAGATTCACGGGCGCGAAGAAACGGAAGCCGCAGGCGGGCGCGTCCTCTCGCTCCCCTTCATCGAAGGAGCTTCGACCAGTTCGATTATCGAGAGGGTAAAGCAGGTAATAGGTGATGGGTGATAGGTGATAAGTAAAACCAGTTCTTTCCTATCACCTATCACTAGACTTATGAGTAGCACGATTCAATCAACGACCGTTTTGCAGGGCGCATTAAGGCGCGTGATGGAGAGCGATGAGTATGCGCGGCTCGTGGCGGAATTGCGCGGCGGGGCGCGTGTGATTTCGTTGAGCGGGCTGGCGGCGGAGCCTGCGCGGGCGTTGGTGTTGGTGGCGTTGCAGCGCGAGGTCGGAAAATGCTTTGCGGTGGTGACACAGGCGAATCGTGATCTGGAAGCGTGGGAGCGCGACGTGCGTTTCTGGTATTGCGCGCTGCGCGGGGCGACGGAGTGCGATGAGACGGTGTTGACGCTGCCTTCGTCGGAGTCAGACCCATATGCGGGCGCGTCGCCGCACGCGGAGACTCTGGAGCAGCGTGCGTTGACGTTGTGGCGACTGGCGCGTGGCTCGCAGGATTTCGTGTTGTTGACGGCGCGTGCGCTCGCCAGAAGGACGTTGCCGCCCGAAGAGGTGGCGCGTGCGGGAGCCGTGTTGCGACGCGATGAGGATTATGCGCCGGAAGCTCTGATTGAAAAGCTGCTCGCTTCGGGCTACATGCGCGAAGACCCTGTGGGCGCGGTGGGCGAGTTTTCGATGCGCGGCGGCATCCTGGATGTGTGGTCGCCGGGAAAAGCGTCTCCGGTGCGTGTGGAGTTTTTCGGAGACACGGTTGATTCCATCCGCGAGTTTGATCCTGAGACGCAGCTTTCCACAGCGCAGGTCGCGGAGACAGAGATTGCGCCGATGCGCGAACTGTCTGCGACGGCTGACGATTTCCGCCTGTGGGCAGAGGCTGCGCGTGAGCGTTGGCAGGACGAGCGGTATGCGCGCTCGCTTCGTGACCGGACGGTGTATGCGGATGATGGCGAGACGTTTGCGGGCTGGGAATGGTTAATCTCGATTGTGCGCGACCGGCGGGCGAGCGTGTTTGAGTATTTGAATGATGCCGTGCTGGTCGTGGACGAACCCGCGAGCGTGGAGACGTATCTGGGAAGCGTTTACGAAACTCTGGCAGCGCGTTATGCGGAGACGGAAAGCGCGGACGAGCTTGGTGTGCGTCCCGAAGAGTTGTACCTGACAGCCGAAGAGTTGCGCGCGTCTTTAAGTCGTGCGAAGCGGCTTGAGTTGCGAACGCTGGGACGAGCGGCGGCAGTCGTGGATGAAAGGCTGGCTTTTGAGGTGGAGCAGCCTGAGATTCAAATCGGGCGCGCGCGGGGCGCGAGTAGCCCGCTGTTTCTTTTTCCGGCGGTTGAGGTGACGGAAGAAGTGGAATGGCGAGCGCAAAGCGTCAGGCGTTATCACGGGCGCTTGCCTGAACTGGCAAGCGATGTGAAGCGCGTGGTGGATGAGCGCGGTGCGGGCGTGCTGTTTGTGATGCACAGTCTGGGCGTGGCCGAGCGTGTGGCGGAGATGCTGGCTGAATACAAGGTCCTGGCGCGCGTCGGGTTGAGCGATGAAGTGACTGCAAGTGCGGCCGGGCAAACGAATAGTGTGCTAATCACTGTCGGTCGTCTTTCGGGTGGATTCGAGTTGCCGGGCGCGGGATTAATCGTCCACGTCGAGAACGATTTGTTTGACGAGGCGAGCGACACGGCGCTTCGCGTCGAAGGTAAGAGGCAAAAGGAAAAAGGTAAAAGTCGGAAGTCCAAGACGGCTGCGTTTCTGTCGGATTTTCGTGATTTGAAGGTGGGCGATTTTGTCGTTCACGTGGATCACGGCATCGCGCGGTTCGGCGGATTGCAGACGCTCGATCTGGGGCCGGACAAGCGCGGCGAGTTCATGCTGCTGTATTACGCGGACGACGCCAAATTGTATGTCCCGGTGGAGCGGCTCGATCTCGTCCAAAGATATTCGAGCGCGGAAGGGAATCAGCCGACCCTTGATCGTCTCGGCGGACTTGGCTGGCTGAAGACGAAGGCCAAAGCCAAGCGCGCGATGCGCGACATGGCCGACGAGCTTTTGCGCTTATACGCTGAAAGGAAACTCGTCGGAGGCTTCGCGTTCGCGGGCGACTCGCCCTGGCAGAGCGAGTTTGAAGAAGGCTTCGAGTATGTGCTGACGCCGGATCAGGAGACGGCGATTGAAGACGTGAAGCGCGACATGGAAGAGGCCGTGCCGATGGATCGCCTGCTCTGCGGCGATGTCGGCTACGGCAAGACGGAAGTTGCGATGCGCGCCGCGTTCAAAGCTGTGATGGAAGGCAAGCAGATTGCCGTGCTGACTCCGACCACCGTGCTCGCCTACCAGCACTTCGAGACGTTCCGCACGCGCTTCGCCGCCTTTCCTGTGAAGATTGAACTGCTCTCGCGCTTTCGTTCCACGAAGGAACAGAAGGATGCCGTCAAGCGTATGGAGGCGGGCGAGATTGACATCATCATCGGGACGCACAGGATTCTTTCGAAGGACGTGCGCTTCCGCGATCTAGGTCTCGTCGTGGTTGACGAAGAACAAAGGTTCGGCGTCGCGCACAAGGAGCGTCTGAAGCAGTTGAAGAAGAAGGTGGACGTTTTGACGCTTTCGGCCACGCCCATTCCGCGTACGCTCAATATGTCCCTGATGGGCTTGCGCGATATGTCTTTGATCGAGACTCCGCCGCGCGACCGCTTGGCGATTCAAACGCAGGTCGTGCAGTTCAGCGAATCAGTCATCAAATCGGCCATCGAATTGGAACTCGCGCGCGGTGGCCAGGTCTTCTTCATACACAATCGCGTCGAATCCATTGAGACCATCGCGGCGCTCGTCAAGCGTCTCGTCCCGCAGGCGCGGATGGGTGTGGCTCACGGGCAGATGAACGAAAAAGAGATGGAGCAGGTGATGCTCGATTTCGTTGATTACAAATATGATGTTCTGGTTGCAACCACCATTATCGAGAATGGGATAGACATCCCGCGCGCCAATACCATCATCATAAATCGCGCCGACGCTTACGGTCTTTCACAGCTTTATCAATTGCGCGGGCGCGTGGGGCGCTCCAATCGCCGCGCTTACGCCTATTTACTGATTCCGTCCGAACAAGGTCTCTCGCCGATTGCGCGCCGTCGCCTGGCCGCCATCCGCGAGTTTTCAGACCTCGGCGCGGGCTTTCGCATCGCGGCGCTCGATCTGGAATTGCGCGGCGCGGGGAATCTCTTGGGCGGCCAGCAATCAGGCCACATGGATGCGCTCGGCTTTGATCTTTACACGCAGATGTTGGAGCGCACGGTCGCTGAACTCAGGGGCGAAGCGGTCGAGGATGAAACGAGCGTTTCGATTAATCTCGGCGTGGACGTGGCTATTCCCGAAGATTACATCTCGGACATGGGACAGCGGCTCAGGACTTACAAGCGCGTCTCTTCGGCACGCGATGAAGCGACGCTGCGAGCCATCCTCGTCGAGACGCAAGACCGCTACGGGCGGCTGCCCGAATCGGTCGAAAGATTGTTCGACTACGCGCGGCTGCGTCGGCTGGCGGAAGAAGTTGGCGTCATCTCGATTGACCGGACGGCAACAGGCATTGCCATCAAGCTGGGTGAGAAAGCGCGCGTTGCGCCGGAGAAGTTGATGGCGCTGGTCGAGTCGCGCAAGGGCGCAGGCTTTACGCCGAACGGCGTTTTGCGCCTCGACCTCAATGAAAAAGAGACAGACGGCGCTCTCGAAACCGCTCGTGGCGTGTTGCTGGAAATCAGGGCGGAAGATTAGAATGCGCGAGCATTCAGTGGTTAGTGGTCAGTGGTCAGTAAGAACAAAAGCGTTTTGCTTTTACTGACCACTGACCACTGACTACTGACCACTGATTATAGAGGAGTAATAAAACTGTGAAGTCAAAATTATTTATATTCGCCTGGACGGTGGCAGCCTTCGCCGCTTTGCTGTTGGTTTCAACGCGAGCGGCGGTGGCGCAGGAGGGCGAGCCTGTCGTCATTGATTCCGTGATCGCGCAGGTCAACGGCGACGTGGTGATGCTCTCCACGCTCAAGCGCGAGATGAAGGATGCCATAGATTCTTTTAAGCAGCAGGGCGTGCCGGAGCAGAAGGCAACGGAAGAAGTCACCCGTCGCCAGCCTGAGATAATCGCCAGTCTCATTAACGAGTTGCTTCTCGTGCAGAAGGGGAAGGAACTGAACCTGACCGAAGATGTCGAGACGGAAGTCAACCGCGAGATGCTCAGGGTGATGACCTCGCAGGGCTTCAAGACCATCACGGAGATGGAAGAAGCGATGCGCCGGGAGAACATTGACCCGGGCTTGATTCGCTCAACGCTCAGAACGCAGTACATGAAGAACGCAGTGCTCAGCCGCGAGGTTGACGCCAAGATTTATTTCGGCGCGAGCCAGGATGAGTTGAAGAAATATTACGAGTCGCACCGCGACAAATTCCGTAAGCCGGAAGTCGTCACGATCTCGGAAATCTTTTTGAGCCTCGCCGGTAAGCCTGAAGCGGAAGTGCGCGCTCGCGCGTTGCAGCTTCTCGCGCAGTTGCGTGGTGGCGCAGACTTCGGCACCATCGCCGCCGCCAACTCCGAGCGTCTCGACCAGAGCGGGAATCGCGTTGCCACACAGAACAAAGGCGCGGTCGGCACATTCCCTGTGCCGGATTTGAAGGCCGAGTTTGTCACTGCGATGAAGAACGTCCCCGTCGGCGGCGTCACCGATTTGATTCGCCTGGACGAGGGGTTCCAGATTCTACGCGTGGACGCGCGAACGCCCGCCAGCGATCCGAAAGCCTTCGATGAAAATCAGGTGCGCGAAGCCATCACCGTCGAGCGCCGCGAAAAAGATCGCGGCGAGTACCTGAAGGGCTTACGCAGGGACGCCTACATCAAGCTCGCCCCTGAATATCAGGCGACCGTCGGGCCGCTGCTCACGACCGGCGGCACTCCCGCCACGGGCGCGACCAGCTCAACCACCGCCCCTGATGCCAAAGCTGACGGCAGCAAGAAACCTTAAAGCGGTGATAGGTGATAGGTGATAGGTGATAAGAAAGAACGTATCTTCTCTTATCACCTATCACCCATCACCTATTACTATTTCATGCGTCTTGATCTCTTTCTAAAATCGAGTCGGCTTGTGCTGCGGCGCACGGTGGCGCAAGCGCTGTGCGAGGCGGGCGCGGTTTCGGTCAACGGCGTGGCTGCCAAATCCTCACGCTCGCTCGCGGTCGGTGACGAGATCAGCCTGCGTCGGCGTCATCATCTGCTCACCGTCCGCGTTCTAGCTTTACCCGCATCGCGTCAGACCTCACGAAGCGACGCTTCCAATCTCTATACGATTTTGAGCGATGTGGTGGTGTCCGAAGATCCGCTCGATTAGAATTCCGCCTATAGCGTCTGCCTGATTTCAACGCGGTCAACGAAGAATTCACCACCCTGCGGGTCCTGGTTGTAAATGGAAAAGGCTCCCGTGGGGATAGTGCCGTCTGTGCAGACGCGCAGTTGCTCCCACTCGTTATGCTTGGTGCTCCATGCGGCTGGCACGTCCGCGCCTGCGCTGGCCGCCAGTTGCACACGACCGCGCCGCACGTAAACCCACGCAGAGAACATGAGCTTCGCCGGGGCTGACGGGAGTAGTTGGAGAAGGCCACCTTCGTTGCCCCCGGCGCGGAAGCGAAGCATCCGCGAGCCACCGGGGCCGGGCACTGTAGTTGATACGAGTTTGGACGCAACCGGGTCGCCCGGCGGGTTGCTGCTGTGCATCAGCCAATCGCGCGCCGCCGACGGAGGCGGAATCGGATTGCCCGGCAGCCAAATGGTTGTCGAGCCTTTTGGCCCAACTATCTCAAAGCTCGGATTCCTGGCTAGATTGATGTGGCTGGCAAAACTGAACGGCGGGCAATTTGTTGCCGCTCCCGCCGCGCGGGTTTTGCCGGAAATCCCAATCGGCAGGTCTGTCGATAGCTTTGCGGGCGCGGGGTTGCCAGCGAGCGGAAACAAGCCGCCCGGAAGCCAGAGGGTGAGGAAGGATAAGGTTAGGATGAATCCCAACTCTTTGAATCTCGTGAGTCTGTTTTTCATTTTCTGTCTCCGTTTCTTTGATTGATAAAACGCGCTCGTTCCCCGCTCTCAGTTTGCCGGTGGGGCTTGCCCCTCTCGCCATAAATAGAGGCTGAAGGCGCCGGGGTCGCGGACTGTGCCGAGGATCGAGTCGTTGTGGTTGCCCAGGAATCTCCACGCCCAGGGGTCAATGTCCTTCGGGGCATTCCAGCCGAACGGGTCAATCATTCCGTGAATCCCGCTGACGCCGTAACCGCCATTAGGCATTGTCAGGTTGAACGAGCGATAGCCCGCAAGGTTGGTCATGCGCAGAACGCTGAAGTGAAGGTGCGGAGCGGAAGAGCATCCGGTGTCGCCGGACTTGCCGATGATTTGCCCTCTGACGACTCTGTCGCCCGCCTTGACTGAGATTTTCGAGACGTGTGCGTAGTAAGTGAGAAAGCGTTCCGCATATTCGCCGTTGCCGATGCGATGTTCAATGTATATCTCGCCCTGCGGACTTTTCTCTGCGCAACCGCCCGACACGGGACGCCAGCGTGCTTCGCGCACGATGCCGTCGGCCACCGCGAGCATCGGAATCCCAGTCGGCATCAGCCAATCGTAGCCGCCGTGCCCGTTGATGGTGCAACGCTGTTTCCCGCTCCTGTCAATAAACATGCTGTTCGGACAATTGTTGTTTTTCGTCTGGCCGAACTCGGTGGCGTTGAGCGGTTTGTCGTAGTAGTTAAAATCAAACGGATTGGTGGTTTTCGCCAGTTCAACAATCGGAGTGCCGAGATATGGCCTTGAGAAAACACGAAGGGTTGTTGGCGCGACTGTAAAGATGCAGTTGCTTTTACCTTGAGCCTCCTTAAAGGCGAGGGCTGTCATCGTGCTGCCAGTTCCTCGCCAGATGCCCACGCTGCCGTTACAGTTCAGCAGGACGTTATTACTTTTCGTGTGCGACCAGATTCCGGCGCGTTGAATGGTTCCTCCCGGACGCCCTTTCCGAAGCTCTTTGCACGGGTCGGAGTTTTGTCCGGTGAGCGTCATAAAACTCCATGCGCCGTCCGGGTAGGTGATGCTGCAATAACGCCCGAAGCCCGCCGGGACGTTTGTTGAAGGGGCGACCTGCGCCTGTGCGTTGCCCACGGCTATGCAGAGCAACAGAATGGCGGTCACTACAGCTAAAGGTTTCGCAAAAGTTCTCATAATTCTCCTTTCAGTTTTTGCTCAACCCGGCTCTCCCCTCTTAAACCGGACTTTCTTCGGAACTAAATCAGTTCCGTCTTCCTCTCCTGCCTCGTTAAAAATTCAAGGCCGAAACGGGGCGAAAATCTTTGCCAGCCGCTCAGGGCTTTTGCTACGATAAGCGCATCGAGCGACTGGCCGCCGCGTTACACCTCGACATTCACCACGCGGCGCATCTTTCACCGGGGACTGGCTAAAAGTCCTTAAAGTCGCGGCTAAAATTTCCTAAAAGTTCAGGTAGGTGGTGATGAAAGACCTGTCGCCTCACAAAACCTACGCGTTCGCTGAATTTCAGCTTGACTCGCAAAAGCGTGTGCTGCTGAAAGAAAGCCGTGCGCTCCCGCTCAACCCGAAGACGTTTGATCTGCTGTTGCTGCTCATAGAGCGCGGCGGCGAGGTTTTGAGCAAAGACGAGTTGCTGGAAAAAGTCTGGGCGGGGCAGTTTGTCGAAGAAAATAATTTAACGGTTCAGGTTTCGGCGCTGCGAAAAATTTTGGGCGAACGCAAAGGCGAGCATCGTTTCATCGTCACCGTTCCCGGCAAAGGCTATAAATTCGTCGCCAACGTGCTCACGCCAGCCGGGGAAGAAAAAGAGATCGTTATCAATAGCCACACCGTCTCCCGCGTCAGCGTCGAACACGAAACCGTATCCGAAGCAGGATCTGAAAAGGTGAGGTCTGAAAGCGTAAGCTCGAATGAAAGCCGAACATCAGACCGTCTGGCTCGGCCTTCATCTTTCATTCTTTGGTCGAGCGTCGCCGCAATTTTGCTGATCGGATTATCAGGCATCTGGTCATTGCAGGATGCAGAGAGAGCGGGACATAGACAACCGAAGCTGACGCGACTGACGAAGAGCGGCAAAGTCACTAACGCCACCATCACGCCCGACGGGAAGTATGCAGTTTTCGCTCAGACTGAAGAAGGCGGCGAAGGTCTTTACTTGCGACAAATTGCTACGGGTACCCAGAAGCCTATCTTGCCCTCGCAGCTTGTCAAATTCATCGGTTTGGCCGTTTCGCCAGACGGAAAATTTATCTACTGCACGACCTTCCTTGAGGATAAATTCGAGTCGCAACTCTGGCGTGTCCCGCTGGCGGGCGGTGTGATAGAGCAAATTGGCGGTGTCGTCACGGGGGGCGCCGTCAGCTTCTCGCCGGACGGAAAACAGATCGCTTTCACGGAATCGCCCAGCGGATTAAAAGAAACACATCTTAATGTGGCCGTCGCGGACGGCTCGAACAAACGGATTTTGATTCGTGCGCCGGATGTCCTTCGCTCCTTTTCTACTTCTAGAACTAATCCTGTAGCGTGGTCGCCTGAAGCGGATGAGATCGCTTGCGCGATTGAAGAAACGAGCGCGGGCGGCGTGAAGACGGGCATCTTTCTGGTTAACACATCGAGCGGTAAAGAACGAGCTATTAGCAAACATCGTTGGGATTATGTTTCTCACCTTGTATGGATGGACGCGGAAAATCTGGCGCTCATTGCTTCCAGGGACGAACGGGGACGAGGGCAGATTTGGACGATTTCCAAAACAACTGGCCAAGCGCGGCAACTGACCGACGATTTGAACAGCTACTCGTGGCTCGCGGCGAGCGCCAGCGGTGATTTGCTCACGGTGCAGAGAAACACGGTTTCGTATTTGCGCGTGGCGGACTGGGACGAAGAGGCGAAACTCTTGCACTCACGCGAGATTCATGACGAATCGGGCATCATTAGCAATGTAGCGTGGGCACTAGACGGCGCAATTCTCTACAGTTCGAGTGTGACGGGTAGGAGCGAGATTTGGCGCATCAACTCTGACGGCTCAAACCCGATACAGTTAACTGTCGGCGCAGACATTAGTGTCGGATTGTCTGTTTCGCCAGTTGATGGCTCGCTCGTTTTTAGCTCGGTGAGCGACGGTAAACACTCTCTGCGACTGGCGACCGCAAAGGGGAAAAACATTTATCAGTTGACGGACGGCACAGAGGATGTCTGGGGGAGCTTTTTACCTGACGGGCAACACGTCATTTTCCAACGCGGGCTGAGCGGTCAAACTTCAGCGCTCTGGCGTGTGGAAACAACTGGCGCAGCACTGACTCAACTGACGCGGAGACCGTCTTGGCGTCTGGCGGTTTCGCCCGACGGCACACAGACGGCGTGCTATTTCACGGATGCGGAACCGGACGGCGCGCGGCGCATCGGTCTGATTTCGAGCGACACGGGCGCGATACAGGGCAAGCTCAGTCTTCCGAAGTTGAGAGCCGGTATCGGGATGCGTTGGCATCCGAGCGGCAGATTCTTGACGCAGATTTTTTACACGGGCGAAAACGCCAATCTTCTACTCTTGCCGGTAGACGGAGGCTCTGCCATCACGCTTTCCGGTTTAGACAAAGGCTATGTTCACTGGTTCGAATGGGCGCGCGACGGCAAGCGACTCGTCCTCTCACAGGTAATCGCAACGCAGGACGTTATCTTGTTAAGTGATGATAAATCTTGAAAGAGATGTCGGAAGAATTGTTATTCAGGCATCAGGGTTTGGCTTGACTAAGGTTTCGTCCGATGTCACGTCGCCGACAAGCTCGCCCGTCACCTCAACTGTGTCGAATCTCTTCAACCCTTCGCCGGATTGAAGCGCAGCGCCGGGGGGCGCTCCCACGATGGCTTCTCGCACCGCCATGCGTTCCAGCGACGGAAGATTCTCATAAGCGCGAATGAGGGCACGCGCATCCGGCTCAGGCTCCGGCGAAGGTGTCAGCAAGATAAGTCCCAGGACGTAGAGCGCGAGCGTGAAGAATGAAATGTAGCCGGTGGCGGGCGCGAAAGTCTGCGTGTCTATCGTGCCGAGCGTGCCGAGTTCGACGAAAAATCCCGCAATCTTCTTTGCCCAGCCGCCTTCGGGCGAAAAGAGACTCGCCAGGAACATATGCTTCAAAAAAAATGCTGTCCCGAAAAGGACGGCGAGGCTACGCAGCAAACGCCGCGCATCAAACGAAGAGAACTGGTTGTTCCAGAGCGTCCAGAGAAAGAAGAAAGAGAACAGCCAGTAGAGCAGCCCTCGTTCGGGCAGGACGGAGTTGAACGCCTGAGCCGAGCCGAAAAAGAGGGTCAGCAGTGTCAGGACGTGTGAGACGTTCGTCAGCGGAGGTTGGTCGCTCCTGACCCATTGCCGCAACTCTATGGCGTGGCCGCGCACGAAGAGAATCATCAACATGACGGAGAGAATGAGCGTGATGAGCGGCGGCGGAACGAAGACGAAGGCTTTGGTGTCAACGTCAATGCGGAGTCCGCCCAGGAGCGCCACCGACAGAAAAATCATCGGCAGCAGAATGTACCGAAGCAGCGCGCGATTTCTTGAACGGTCTTTGTCGGTCATTTGCGTTTGCGGAAAACCTTGAACGGGTTAAGGTCGCCGATGCTTCGTTCCGTTCCCTGTTCGAGTTCCGCCTTGAGTTCGGCAGCCGTGCGCATCTGCAAGTCCGGGTCGTCTATGGTCAACGTTTTATCCGGCGCCAATTCGATGGCGCGATTGACGGCCTCCAAGCCCTGCTTGAACAGTTCGTTGTCGTGATAGAGGCGTCCCCAGCCTTCACGATAGAAAGCGTAGGCAATGTAGAACTGCGTGCGCGCATCAAGACGGCCCGGGTCGGCGCGTCCCCATTCGTCGCGGGCGGCGCGAAACTGCTCACGATGAAAAAGCTCTAACGCGGCATCGAACCTCGCCTGATCAATCTCGTACATCCCGGTCGCGGACTGCGCGCCCGCCGTGACTTCTTTGAGATTGCGCGGCTCGGTGGCGTAAATCCAGATGATGAAGGCGGAAAAAAGAATCGTCCACGCGATGCCGACCGATTGGATGAGCTTGTGTTGCATTGCTATAATCTCTTGCAGTCCTGGGACTCAAAGAGAAGCTAGAAGAACTTTCCGTCCCGTGTCAATGGACGACCCGTTCGCGCCGTAGTTGTCTAACGAGCTTTAGGACGAGCGATTGCCGTTGTTTTAGAAAACCCATCTTCCCTGGTGACTATCATGGACGAATACATGTTGGAACAGATTAACCACTACCGCGCGAACGCGCAATCGTTTGGCGATGCGGCGCTCGACGCGATGAGCCGGGGCGATGTCGGGTTGGCGCGCACCGCTTCGCGTCAGGCAGCGCAATACGCGCGCATCGTGCAGCAGTTGGAGAGCGGCGAGAAACAGGTCGCGCCATCTGAGCCGGAGACGGGGCGCACGTCTACAGACTCGTACAACGACTCGATTTCGGTGTGAGGTACATTCCATCTGAGTGAACAGTCTTTAAGAGATGTTCAGGAGACAAACATGATGACATCGGCAATTCTTTCGTTCCTTTTTCTCTTCGTAGCGACGACCGTCCCACAGCCCGCGAGCCTGACAAAAGAGGCCAGGTTGGATCAGGAGTTTGAGATTAAACTCGGCCAGGAAGTCTGGATTAAGAAAGAGGGCTTGAAGGTTAGCTTCAGCAACGTCACGGAAGATTCGCGCTGCCCCACAGGTGTTGACTGCATCTGGGCTGGCAACGGCAAGGTCGTGCTGAAACTAAGCAAAGTAAGAAAGCGCACGGCCTGGATGAATCTGAATACGGGTGTTGACCCGAAGCAGGATGATTACCGGGGCTATGAGATTAAACTGGTGAGCTTGAACCCGTATCCGAAAAAGGACGCGAAGATCAAGAAAAGAGATTACGTGGCGACGCTGGTCG
This sequence comes from uncultured Acidobacteriota bacterium, assembly GCA_963791265.1. Taxonomy (GTDB): domain Bacteria; phylum Acidobacteriota; class Blastocatellia; order Pyrinomonadales; family Pyrinomonadaceae; genus QHXM01. The sequence goes on along the minus strand of CAWBSB010000013.1, from coordinate 901,556 downwards.
TTTCCAGAAAATGAGACTCTGGCTGGCGGACAAATTGATGGAGAGAATGGTGCGTTCAAACTTGCGCGTTAAGTGTGCGGCTCTAGCCCTGGTGCTGATGCTTTCATCCGTATTTGCCGGAGCAGCGCAAGCTCAGTCGTCATCACCCGACAGCGTGCCGGTTTCCTCGCATAAGGAGTCTCAGTGGCAAAGGGCTGCTTTCGAGGAAGAAGAGATTTCCGCCTCGATACCTGTCGCTCCGACAGTCATCGTTCAATCAGGAGATTTTCTTTTCTTTGAGGGAAGTGATGAGAAAATTCAGGAGAAGCGTAAATACAGTGGCTACTCAAACGGCTTTATCTTCGCCATTGATTCGTACAAAGTAAAAAATCCTGCAAGGCTGCTGAAAGACATGCTTAATAAGCTTGCGTCGCATCTGCGTTTTGAGAAAGACCTGATGCTCGATGGTTTTAAGGGCAAGCAGTATCGGATGGCAAACCCGTATTATTCACAGGTCTATTTTTTCGCCGCATCGAAGCACGTCTACATCATTACGCTGGCCGTGAGCGACGAGGCTAATTCATCTCCCGCCCGGTTCCTTTCATCATTGCATCTCGGAGACACGGCAGGTGTGGCGGAAATGAATGTGCGCCCGACGAAGAAACCTGACCCTGTGGCTCTTCCCTTAACCGGCGGAGAGGCTGTTGCTCAAGGGTCGAATCAGATACAGGTATTCAAACCTAGTGAGGTGACGCGCAAAGCAACTTTAATCTGGAGGGTCGAGCCGATATACACCGAAGAAGCCCGCCGGAATGCAGTCAGCGGCACGGTCGTTTTAAGGGGTGTCTTCAATTCAAACGGGCATGTGACTAATATCAGAGTAATTTCGGGGCTGGCAAACGGGCTTACGGAAAATGCAGTCGAAGCGGCGCGCAGCATACGGTTCTTCCCGGCTGTCAAAGATGACAAACTCGTTTCGCAATACATCCAGATCGAGTACAACTTTAATCTCTATTGATTAGGAGCAGCAGTTTTATTTGTGAAGCCGTTCAAGATTCGTGACATTGAGATCAACCCGCCGCTCGTGCTGTCGCCGATGGCGGGCGTGACGGATATTTCGTTTCGTCGTCTCCTGAAGCGGCGCGGCGGAATCGGTCTGACCGTCTCCGAATTCATCTCCGTCGAAGGCCTGACGCGCAACAACCCGAAATCAAAACGGCAGATGCGTTTCTTCGAGGAGGAGCGCCCCTACGCCGTGCAGATTTTCGGCGGCCAAGCCACGAGGATGCGTATGGCTGCGGAGATGGCCGAAGATATCGGCGCGGACATCCTGGACATCAACTGCGGCTGCCCCGCGCCGAAAGTCGTCAAGCACGGCGGCGGCTCCGGCCTCCTGCGCGATCACACGCGCCTCGAAGAAATTCTGAAAGAGATTAAGAAGGCCATCAAGATTCCGTTGACGATCAAGATTCGCGCGGGCTTTTTCGATCACACGATTAATGCGGTCGAAACAGCAAAACTCGCGGAAGCCTGCGGCGTCGAGCACATCGCGCTGCACGGGAGAACGAAGGAGCAGGGCTACAGGGGGCTCGCTAACTGGGATTTAGTTCGCCAGATTAAAGAGACAGTGAGCGTGCCCGTTTCGGGAAGCGGTGACGTGACGACGGTGGAGGGCGCTTTCCAGAAATGGCGCGAGACGAATTGCGACGGCATCTTGATCGGGCGGGGCGCGATGGCGAATCCCTGGATATTCCGCCAGATCGAAGATGCGCTCGCGGGGCGTGAACTTTTCCAGCCGACGCTCGAAGACAAGCGCGCGGTGCTCTTGGAATATTTCGAGATGCTGCGCGACGACATGCCGGAGATACCATCTATCGGCAAGATGAAGCAACTCGCGGGACAGTTCACGCGGGGCTTGCCGGGCGGCGCGCTCTTTCGCACCACCATTTATCACTCTCACTCCGTCACTGAAGTTCTGGACCGCATCACAGAATATTTTGAAGCGATGATGGCAGGGCGTCCATATTATGGTGAAGGCAAGGGGCAAGAGGTTGAGGAAGAAGCGCCCGTGCTGGATTCATGCGAGGCTGCGAGCGTAGGAGATTGATTCCTCAGAAACCGTTTGAAGTGCCCTATCAGGCAACAGCCCCGGCAGGGGCGAAATAACAGTAGCCATGACGTGAGTCATGGGAACAAGCATCGAACAATCATTTAAGCCCCGGAGGGGCGGCATAATATGTCGCCCCTCCGGGGCTTATTCATTTATCTTGCGTCTTAACCCAGAGCTGACGCTCTGGGCTACTGATATTCCGCCCCTTCGGGGCTGAGAACGTTGTGTCTCTTACGTCGAGCTAACGTTAACATTACTCTTCAATCTCGGAATATCTCTTCCAATCCAAAGCGTGGCTGGCAAGCGGTATCATCCGGGACAATGTTGAACTCCCAACCTCTTTGCCGCTTTCGGAGATTTCGATTCGCGCTATTTTCTCCGCCGGAACGCCCTGCAACCAGACACCGTAGCCGTGATTAATCGGGATGGACGCGCCCGCTTTGAGTCCCTGCGAGGCGAAAATGGTTTTACTTTCCAGCCCCTTCAAAATTTGTCCATCGCGATCATAGGCTCTGACCTCGAAAGAGATTTGTTCGTATTTGCGGCTGGTCTTATTGACGATCTTGCCCTTGAGGATGGTGCTGCCCTGCATCTTAATCAGCGCCAGATTTTTCAGGGCGAACGCGCCGCCCTGAGCCTGAACCGTCGAACCTTCGAGCGGTCGGCTGTTGCTTACGACAGCAGAGACGCGGCCTTGATTCGATTTGTGCTCGCTCTGCCCTTGAACATGCCTGAGTCCAATTGCAACGCAGGCGAGTAGCGCGATGACCAGAATGATTTTGATAGGGCTTCGCATGATTGCTCCTTTAACGTTCGTCAAGCTCACGACCGTTTGCCCTTCGGTGTGGCGGCTGCGGGCTGCTTCTTCGCGCCGCTGCCCGTGTCCATCTCAACTGCCGCCGGATAGCCTTTGCCTTTGAGCGCACTGATTTCGATGACAATCTCCTTTTTGCCTTTGACGGCGCGAGTTACTTTTCCATCATTAGCATCTACTTTCTTATTTTCATTCTTGTTCGACGCCTTCTTGTCTTGCGTTGATTCAATCGAAGCGTTTGCGTTGCTGCTCGCTTTCGTCTCGTCCGCTTTGCCCGCAGCATCGCGCGACATCTCTTTCAGCGCATTCAACACTGCGGCGCGTTCCTGTTCGCTCAGTTGTTCGAGTGTGACGCCGTAGGTTTCCAGCACCTTGCGTAGATTCTCTTCCGTGTTGGTGTCGCGGTCGTAAACGTCGCGGTAGATATGCAGCTTGCCGTCTTCGATCACGATTGTTTCGTAGCGCAGTTCGACCGTCACAGAACGATTAAGTTTTACGTCCTTTGTCTCTTTCGGAGTCTTGGCGTAGGCCATGATCTGCTCAAGTGTTAGCTCAGACCCGGCAAGGCGTGCAAGGACTTGCGAGAAATCCTGTATCTGCGGCGTGGTCAAGCCGACGCAGCCGTGCGAAGCGAAGCCGCCAAGTTTGGCCGGAGATTTGCCGCCATGAATCAGGGATGGCAAACCGATGGGAATCTTGATTGGGCCTAAAGGATTCAGCTTGCTTCCGGCTTCGATTTTTTCGCCCGGCTTGACCTTGTTGGATGATTCAACCCAGGGTTCATCCGGTGGAGTCCACGTCGGGTTGAAAATGATGGTGCTGGCTTTGCGTGTGCCCGTCGGCAGGGGAAACTCAGGATAGCCGATGCCGATTTTGTAAGACTTCACCAACTGACCGCTCTCGAACACATCCATCCGGTAAGCAGGCGCGTTGACGACGATGCGTGAGTCTGTCGGAACGACGTTGAACTTCGAGGATGAAGCGTGAGCTTCCGAACTATTGGAAGCGTTGTCGCCTGTCTCATTCGTGCCGCTCCAACGCTGGCGCAATAATTGAGAGAGTTGCTGCGCCTTCTCTTCGCCGATGGTCGCTTTGATCTGTTCGGCTGCATGAGCGCGAGCGGCAGCCGTTGTTCCGCTGTAATCGTCCGTGTCCGTTTCACGCAACTTCGCCGTTTCCTCGCGCGCCATCGTGCGGAGTTTCCCGACCTGCTCGTCCGTCAGTTGCAGCTTTGATTTCAACTCGCCCGCGAAACTCTCGTCTGCAAAGAACGCATCCAGCACGGGCAGGGTGACGGGCAGCGCGCCCTCGTCTGCGACGCTTACCTTCACAGTCGCGGGCGAAGGTTGCGGCGCAGGGGCGTTAGTGTTTGCAGGGTTGTTATTCGCGACGTTTGCGGGCTGGTTGACGCAGCCGCCGAGCGCCATTGTCAGCACAATGATAGTGACGGCTGCTTTCAGGAAAATTCTCATGCCGGGTTACTGCTCCTCTATTAGCTCAATTCTCTTGGATTTGCGAGGCGCACAGGCGTCGCCAGTACCTTATGGGTTGCAACAGGCGTTCCTAGCTTTTGAGCCTCGTTTGCAGGGTGTTTTAGGGCTATACGCGTGAAGTTAAGAGACGAGATGAACCATAAACGAACGGTTAGAAGAGCATAAACCGTCCAGAAAAAAGGCAAAACTAAAAAGGTAAAAGTAAAAAGTGAGGCGGAGAACCACTATTAATTAACGTCAGCTCGACGTAAGAGAGACAACGTTTCAGCCCCGTCAGGGGCGACAGAGTGTAGCCCCGGGCGCCAGCCCGGGGTCACAGCACCACCATCATTATTAAGCCCCGGAGGTGCGACAGAAGAACAAGGTACGTTGCCACGAATCTTGAGCTGCTGTCGCCCCTTCGGGGCTCGAACATAGATTGCTGATTATTCCCCGGCCTGACGCCCGGGGCTAATATCTTTCGCCCCTCCGGGGCTGTTGAATGTAATTCCTTATGTCGAACTCATGTTAATTAACAGTGGTTCTACGCCTTCCTTTTGCATTTTTCATTTTACCTTCCTCTTAGCAGCGGGTATGGGTTGATGTTCGTTCCGTCCCAGTAGCGTTTGGGGTCGGAGACCATGGAGATGGAAAAGTGCAGGTGGTAGTTGCCCGCTCCGGCGTTGCCCGTGTCGCCGACGTAGGCGATAACTTCACCGCGACGCGCGAAGTTGCCTTCCTTGAGGCCGTCGCTGTAGCGATCCAGATGAGCGTAGTAGTAGATCGTGTGGTTGTCCGTGCTGAGTTGATAGATGGTTGTGCCGCCAGCCACGCTCTGGAAGAGTTTGACTATCGGGCCATCGGCGGCTGCCAGGACGGGTGTGCCGCGCGGAGCCGGGATGTCTATCGCGTCATGAACGCGACCTGCGGAGCGGGAAGCCTGAAACGTGTCGCGCAGTTGTTCCGGGCGCACGCCTTCAACCGGAATCAGGAGTGATGCTGAATTGGACGGAACAGCGGGAGAAGCTTGGGGCGTCTGTGTTGATTGCGGTGGCGGTGTATTCTCCATTGTCGGAGATTGCATCGGCGTCGGCGCCATGGTGGATTCAACGCTTGGCAGCGGAGAGGGAACTGCGAGCGACGGCTCTGCGATGGGAGGAGGGGCGGTCGAGCTTGCGCCTGACGGCAGCGTGACAGTTACCACCTGCTCTGTCTGCGACCTTCTGCTCAGTGCCCAGACAAACGCGACCAGAGCGCCCAGCACAAGCAGGATGGCAACGAGTAATCGGATGCGGGCGCGATTTGCCATAGCATGCTCGGACTTTTTGGTTAGCGCGTGAATCCGAGGGGTTGCAGCGGGCGCGGGCTTGTGCCCTCGAAGAACCAGCTTGCGCCGACCTTGAGACGGTGGTGCCAAGTCGGGAGACGCGCGGTGTAGAGCGCAAAGCGCGCCTGACGTGCGAGCGCGCCGCCGAAGGCTTTGCCTCCCGCCAGCACCGCAGCGTTTTCCGTGCCGAGACTGAGAGCCTCGCCAAGCTCTTCAAAGTGTCTCGCATGAAGCCTGCGCCCGTCGAGCAGTGCCTTGATGTTGCTGGCCAGCAGGCTGGCTTCCTGATTCGCAAGCTGCGCCGTGCCCGCCAGAGTCGGGGTGGCGTCTTCGTAGTAGGCAATGTCGCCGAGCGCGAAAACGTTCTTGTGCCCGCGCAGTTGAAGCGTCGGCTCGACGAGAATCAAACCGCGCTTATCTTTCTCCACTTCAAGCTGCTCAATCAGCGGGTGGACGCGAACCCCCGCAGACCAGACCACGCCCGCCGCTTCCACGTTCGTTTCTTCTCCATCATGCTCGATGGTAAATCCATCCTTCATCACACGCCGCACGCGCGTGCGCGTGTGAATCTCGACGCGCGCTTGCCGCAGAGCCTCTTCGACAATTGTCCGAATCTCCTCGCCCATCGTCGGCACAACCGTGTCGCCCATCTCTATGACCATCACGCGCGGCTCGCCTTTCAGGGCACGCCGCTTGAAGGCATCGCGCAACAGGTCTGACATCTTGGTCGAAAGCTCTACCCCGCTTGCGCCCGCGCCGACGATGGCGAACGTGAGTGCCCGCCGCGCATCCTGCGGCGCTAAATCGGGCGGCACATGATCGAGCGCGTCAATCATGCGTTGACGCAGCGCGTCCGCATGCGCGATCTTGCGGAAAGGCAAGGCGAACTCTTCAGCGCCTTCGATGTTCCAGTAGTTCGCGATACCGCCGACGGCCAACACCAGCACGTCGTAAGCGAGCTTGCGCTCGCGTCCTTTCAACGTCGCTTCACGCGCGTTCAAATCAATCTCGGCCACCTCGCCGCGAATCAAGTTCACCTCGTCGCCCAGCAGTTCTTTGTACTGAGGCGCGATGTGCCATGCTTCGACCTCGCCGCTCAGATATTCGTAGAGCATAGGGGTAAAGAGAAAGTGGTCTTCCGGGGTGACAAGCGTGACTTCGCCCGCGCCCGCGAGATCGAGCGCCGTGAAGAGTCCGCCAAAACCACCACCAATAATCAGTATTCGTGCCCTGGTTCTTGCCATCATTCGCCTCTTATTTTCGGGGTTCGTCTTTGTGACGGATAGTAGCAGACAAGCAATGTTTCGCGCACTGTTTGACGCTGGGTTGCGTGAAAGGTGAATTGTTAAATCACCACCGCAGACACAGAGAACGCAGAGGGTTCACAGAGTAAGACAATCTCAGATTACAGATTCGAGATTTCAAATTCCTCATCTGAGATTTCAAATCTGCTCTCTGCTATTTCTTATCTCCGTGCATCCTCCGTGTACTCTATGTCTGCGGTGGTGAATCTCCCTCTCACCTGCGCTCAATTCTGGTTGAACTCCTACTTGTGAACCTGTCCATTGACAGCTAGACCGATTCGTTATATCGTCCGGCATTCCGGTCGGCTGTAGGTTAGCTGACTTTCCCCTCGCGGTTCACTTGCGAGTCTTGTGCTCGGACTTCCCGAGCGCGCACCCAGCGGCTTTTCCCCGACGTGACGCCGCCCTTTAAGTTCCACAAGGAGTCTGAAATCGTGAAAAGATTAACCCCCGGCATGCTCCCTTTGCCTATAGTCGTGTGCCTGCTTGCCATCGCCTTTCCGCTCACAGGGCTGGCGCAAAAGGTCGCCCCGAAAAACGAAAAGAAGCCGCAGTCGGATAAAACCCTTTCCAGTAAGGGCGCTCCCGTCATCACGGTTGCCCCGAAGACAGAGAGCAAACCAGTCGCCAGCTTCCTGTCGCCACTGGAGCAGGAAATCATCAACGAGATGAACCTCGCTCGCACAGACCCTCAAAGGTACGCCGCCTACGTCGTCGAGTTTAGAAGTTATTACAAGGGCAACCAACTCACGTACCCCGGAGCGAAAGCGGCGATTTTGACTGCCGAGGGCATTCCGGCGGTTGATGAAGCGATTAATTTTCTGAAAACCGCCAAGCCGCTGCCCGCTATGACAATCACCATGGGGCCTTACCTGGCTGCGAAAGATCATGCACGCGACCTGGCTCAAAAGGGCATCACCGGGCATCGTGGCAGCGACGGCAGTTCGCCGAACGCCCGGCTGGAACGCTACGGCAGGTGGGAAGGCGTGGTCGGCGAAAATATCGTTTATGAGGTCCGCACGGCGCGCGAGATCGTCATCGGCCTCATCATAGACGACGGCACTTCCAATCGCGGGCACAGACGAAACGTCTTCGACCCGAATCACCACATCACCGGAGTCTCCATCAGCGATTCTTCGCCTAACGGCGCGAGATGCGTCATCACTTACGTCGGGGGCTATCAGGATAAAGCCGCCCCGAAATAAACGTTAAACTTCTGCCAAACTCTGTGACTGCAAGTAGTGGCTAAGTTCAAGTCAAAAAGAGAATTAGCAGGGATGGAGAGGATAGGCAGGATAAAGGCAAGGCGGGTTGGCTGCCTTCATCTCCTTTATCCTGTTCATCCTGTCCATCCTGTTTGAATCCGCTTCTAATTGAACCACTATTAGCTATTTACAGCGTTTTCTCCGTCTCTGGTGCAGCGTTACCAGGCTTTGGTGGAGAATCACCAGGCTCTGGCGGAGCGATACCAGGCTTTGGTGGAACGTCACCAAGCTCTGGTGCGCTTGCGTAGTGGTTCAGTTTAGGCTGGAAGCACGGCTGGACATCGCCGTAAACGGCGTGTTAGATTGCCTTGTCTTTTAATCTTAGCGGTTGCCGCCCAAGATTGGGGCGGATTTGACTGCGGTCTGGGAGGGCCATCAACAGCAGTGTCGTTAGCAAAAGAAGCCAAAGAGAAGATTGTTTCGGATTTCCGTACCCATGAAACGGATACGGGTTCACCACAGGTGCAGGTCGCACTGCTCAGCCAGCGGATTACCGAGCTGACCGAGCATTTCAAGACCCATAAGAAAGATAACCATTCGCGGCGCGGCCTGCTCAAGATGGTCTCGCAGCGCAGAAGTCTTCTCGATTACCTCAAGCGCGAAAACATCGAGCGCTATCACGAGGTTGTCACCCGTCTTGGCCTGCGTCGTTAAAGCCAGAGGCCAGAGCGTTAGACAAAATCGAGAGTCAGATTGACGAACGAGAGAATTCTTCGAGTCTCAAATATACAAAGCCCGCGTCTATCGAAGAGCTTGCTAGAGGTGCCGAACGTGACGGCGTTAACCGAAAATCAAGCAGACGCGAGTAGCCCTGAGCACATACAGCAAAAGGCGGCGATGGTCTCACGGATAGAGATTATCGCCGCCTTTTAGTTTTTTTGAAAAACAGTGACAAGGAACGAGTGACGGGTGACAGGTTAAATTAAAACCTTGCTCCTGCTCAAAACTCATCACGTATCACCTTGTTGCTGCTCTCGAATCACACCAAATTACGCGCCGAGCCGAACGTGACGCTGTGGCGCGGACTGCTTGAAAGAAGCAGCGATTATTTGTCCGAAGGAGACAAAACAAACATGCCAGTCAAGAAATATCTTAAAGAATCAATCAAATTGGGCGACAAAGAGTTAACCGTTGAATCGGGTCGCGTCGCCAAGCAGGCGGATGGCTCAGTCGTCATTCGCTACGGCGATACCATGCTGCTCGTCGCGGCTGTGGGCGCTCCCCACACACGCGAAGGGATAGACTTTTTCCCGCTCACGGTCGAGTATCGTGAAGCGAACTACGCCGCCGGGCGCATCCCCGGCAACTACTTCAGGCGCGAAGGCCGTCCCACCGAAAAGGAGACCCTGACCAGCCGCCTGATTGATCGTCCCTGCCGCCCGCTCTTCACCGAAGGTTATAAAAACGAAACACAGGTCATCGCCTCTGTCATCTCGGCAGACCCGGACAACAACCCAGACGTAATCGCCATCACGGGCGCATCCTGCGCGCTTTATCTTTCCGACATTCCTTTTCCCAATCCAATTGCGGGCGTCCGCGTCGGCTTGATTGACGGGCGCTACATCATCAACCCGACTTACGACGAAACGCGCGAATCGCGCCTGAACTTAATCGTCGCCGGAACGGAAGAGGCCATCGTGATGGTCGAAGCCGGAGCCAGCGAGGTCTCGGAAGCGATCATGGTCGAAGCCCTGATGCTCGCGCACAAGGAGATTAATCGTCTCTGTCGCTGGCAGCGGGAACTCTACAAGGCTCTGGACATTCAGAAGCGCCCGGTCGAAGCTCCCGCGCTCAACGAAGAGATGCTCGGCGAGGTTGAAAGAAACTACGCGGAACGCCTGCGCTCTGCGCTCGACACCACGCAGCAGGAGAAACGCGACTCTTACGCGGCGGTTGATGCGCTCAAGAAAGAGGTCGTCGAATCCTATCCTGAAGATCAGCCGGAAAAACGCCAGATGGCGAAGAAGATTTTCGACCATCTCAAGGAAACCATCTTCCGCGACGACATCCTGAACAAGCGCCGCCGCCCAGATGGTCGCCGTTTCTCGGAGATTCGCCCGATTACGTGCGAAGTGGGCTGGTTGCCGCGTGTTCACGGTTCAGCCTTGTTCACGCGCGGCGAAACGCAGGCTCTCGTCACCACGACGCTGGGAACGAAAGACGATGAGCAGTTCATGGACGATCTGGAGAAGGGCGAGGTCAAGCGCCGCTTCCTGCTCCATTACAACTTCCCGCACTATTCTGTCGGCGAAGTCGGGCGCTTTGGCTCAAGCTCCCGCCGCGAGATCGGACACGGCGCGCTTGCACGCCGCGCTATCGAAAACATCCTGCCCGACGAATCAGAATTTCCCTACACCATACGCATCGTTGCGGACATCACGGAGTCGAATGGTTCATCCTCGATGGCCACTGTTTGCGGCGGCATTCTGTCGTTAATGGATGCGGGCGTTCCGTTGAAAGCGCCGGTCGCGGGTGTGGCGATGGGACTCGTGATGGAGGGCAACAAGTACGCCATCCTGTCGGACATCGCGGGCGCGGAAGACCACTACGGCGACATGGACTTTAAGGTGACGGGTACGCGCGAGGGCATCACAGCCCTTCAGATGGACATCAAGATCAGCGGCATCAACTCCGCGATTCTGGCGGAAGCCTTAGAGCAGGCCAAGAAGGGACGCATACACATCCTCGACGCGATGGAGAAGACCATCAGTGAGCCGCGCGAGGACATCGCGCCGTATGCGCCTAGAATCATCCAGATCAAGATCAACCCGGACAAAATCCGCGAAGTCATCGGGCCAGGCGGCAAGATTATTCGCGCGCTCGTGGAAGAGACCGGAGCCAAGATTGACGTTGAGGATGACGGCACGATCTCGATTGCGTCCGCCGATGGTGCGGCAGCGCAGGCTGCCATTGATCGCATTCGCGGCATCACGGCTGAGGCCGAAATCGGCCAGACCTATCTCGGCACGGTCTCAAGAATCGTGGACTTCGGCGCGTTTGTCGAAATCTTTCCCGGCACGGACGGGCTGCTTCACATCTCGGAAATCGCCGACCGCAGGGTCAAGGATGTCCGCGACGAGTTGAAGGAAGGCCAGCAAATCATGGTCAAGTGCATCGGCAAAGAGGGCAACAAGATCAAGCTCTCGCGCAAGGCCATTTTGCGCGACGAACAGCAGAAGGCTGAAGCCGCCGGAGCGGGCGACGGCGAGTAGAGTAAGGCCACCAGGTAAAGCTAAGCTCCAGACCGCCAGCAGGCTGATGACAGGCTTGCTGGCGGTTTCACCTTACCAATTAGCAAACCAAAAGAAGGGAAGAACGAACCACGCGCGTTACACGAAGCAACACGAAAATGATATGACTGCTTTCTTCGTGTTATTTCGTGCAACTTCGTGGTTCGTCTCGCCCCCACATTTGGTTGAAATTCAGTATAACTACGGGAAGACCGCGCGATTAACGCTTTTCTACCGCATAGCTCTTCGCCAGCAAATTGAGCCAACAGCCAAGCGACAATGACAAAGAAAGTAATCAACCACGCGGACGGCGAGTTGCACATCGAAGAGTTGCCGGAGGGGCGGAGGCGATTGACGATCAAGTGCTCTGATAGCAGCACCTATGTTCCGCTCCAGACCTGCGAGACCTCTTACCCGCCAGCTTTGATTGAATTGACTTTGAAGGTGCAGGGATTGCCCTGGCTCTGCGATGCCATCTCTAGAGACGAAGACCCGCAGGTTGTGAAAGAAGAGCTTGAGGCCAATCTTTTCGAGTTCTTCGCGCCGGAAGCTTTTATCGGTAAACGCCTCCTCGACTTCGGCTGCGGCGCAGGCTCGTCAACGATGTGCCTGGCGCGTCTCTTACCTCAGACTGAGATTGTCGGAGTCGAGTTGGACAGGAAGCTGAACGAACTGGCAGAGGCACGTCGCCAGCATTATGGCTTCGAGAATGTACGTTTTCACATTTCACCTTCAGGCGACGAGCTACCGGGGGGTCTCGGCGAGTTTGACTTCTGCATGATGAGCGCCGTCTACGAGCATCTTTTGCCGCACGAGCGACAACTTGTTCTCCCGAAAATCTGGGCACAGTTGAAGCCGGGCGGCGCTCTCTTCATCAATCAAACGCCGCACCGCTACTATCCTGTCGAGACGCATTCGACCAACTTGCCCTTGATTAACTATCTGCCGAACAAGCTGGCTTTCGCTTTGGCGCGCAAGTGGTCTAGGCTGCAACCCATGCCCGATGCGACCGGGGAAGAACTGTTGCGGGGCGGCATACGGGGCGCGACGGAGTTTGAAATCCTGAAGATTTTAGGCAAGAGCAGCCGCCGTCATCGCCCGGTTCTCCTTGAGCCGCGCGAGGGCGGACACCGCGATAGGATAGACCTGTGGTACTCTCGATTGAACCCGCTCCGCTTGCGGAAGCTGAAATCTCTGGCCAAACTTGTTTTGAAGGGTGTTAAAGCTGTCTCCGGCCATGTGCTGGTGCCCTATCTGACTTTGGCGGTGCGGAAGGATGAAAAGAGGTCTCTTTCAGGGTAAACGTCCCGATTTGATATTTTGTCTCGTTTTGACCGGATTTTCCTTGACAGGCGGGCTAAAGGCGGGTTAAATCACTGTCGCAAAACTGGAATCCACACAGCATTAAGCATCTTTCTCTAGCACATAAGGAAAGCCCACAGTCGGTTTCCATATTGTCAACGATATTTTGAAAGGCGATGGCGAGCTTCCCGGAAGGTTGAACCCTTCAAAGGAAGGCTTTTAACCGAGTTATCTCGCCCGCGATGATCGCATCGCCGTCTTTAGTCCAGTTTCGCTTAATCGAGTTCGCTCTCAAATCAGGATCACGCGCATTAGATTCGCGTCCCGCTTGCAGAGCCGAGGAGGAGCTTCCCAACGATGAGGAATCGAGCTATCAGCCCCGTCGCTACGATACTCAGCGTCTTAGTGCTGGCTTTTGTGGCAATCCCCGCACAGGCTGGCCCGGTGTCGTATTCAGATGTTGTCCACGTGATGGGCAACCTGCGAAGCGGTGGCCAGAGCCAGGAGCTTCGCCTCCGCAGCATCTCTCAGGAGGGCAATACACCCGTCAACGGCGCTCTGGTTTCGGCCAGCAAGTCAGCAACAGACAATTCTTCAACAGCAACCTCAGACCCGACCTCGCTTGTCTCCACTACACAGGAAGGACAGCAGGGCAACGTCGAGGTCATTCAGGAAGGCGACGTGACCGGCACGGTCTGCGATTGCGGCGAGTTCATCATTCCGGGTGGAGCCTTTCCGAAGTGGATTTTACTCGGCGGCGTTCCGCTGGTTTGCGTTCTGGCTGACTGCACGACGGACGATAGTGATTGCGAAGGCCCACAGTGCACGCCCTGCGTCGGCCCGCAGTGCAACCCACCGGAGATTCCTGAACCGGCGACAATCTTCCTGCTCGGTTCGGGCTTGGCAGCCCTCGGAGCAAAGGCTCGTCGTCGTTACACTAAATCCAGAACGGATGCGGAAGTCCCAACCAGCACGGAGGAGGTGTGATTATGGGAGACAAACAGATGATTGCCACTCATTCACCAGCCTTCGGGCGCGTTAAATTTGCTTTCTTCGCTCTGGTTGCGCTCTCGTTTCTCTTCGTCCAATCGTTACAGACTACCGCGCGCGCCGATAACAAGAAGAAACCCGCTTACGGTCGCATCAAGCTCTCGACGAATCCGGGCGGCTACCCGGTTCTGATTGACGATCAACCTGCGGGCAACACGACCGTCAGCGAGCGCCTGCTGGATTTACCGGCAGGATCGCATAAGGTCGAGATTATCTTCCCGAATGGCGAGCGCTGGACGCGCGAGTTCGTTATCACTGGTGGTCGCATCTATTGCATCGGTCTGGCTTACAACGAGCGAGTGATTCCGCTTCCGCCCGTGCTGCCCTGCCCGTATCCGGTCAACGTCTCTGCGCCCGCGACCGCGAACGATGGCGATGTTATCACCTTCACGGCGGATGTGGCCTACAAGGGCAACTCTGCGCTCAACTACACCTGGACGATCAGCCCTGCCGGTGTCCGCATCATCAGCGGCGCAGGCACGCCAACCATCATGGTTGATTCAACCGGGGTCGGTCGCCAGCCCGTGACAGCCATCCTGATGGTAGACGACGGCTCAGGCGAGCGTTCATGCAGGCAGACGGCGCAGGCTGTGACGAACATTAACGCGGTAGTTATCCCGCCAGCCAAGTCGCGCATCTTCGATCAGTTTGAACCGCCCGCTTTCGATGATGTCAAAGCGCGTCTCGACAATCTCGCCATCGAGTTGCAGAACGCTCCTTCATCGCAAGCCTACGTCATCGTCTATTCCGGTCGCAGAAGCCGCGCCGGGCAGGCTGATAAACTGGCCGCGCGGGCGAAGGATTACCTGACCAGAGAGCGTGGCATTGACAGCAGCCGTCTAGTGGTTATGAATGGCGGCTACCGCGAAAGCGACTACTTTGAACTCTGGATCGTGCCGCAGGGCGCAGAGCCGCCGCAGGCGACACCGTCCATACAGCCGGGCGATGCTCAGCCGGGAGCAGAGAATTTGCGCCCGCGCCGTTCACGCCGCGGATAAGAAAATAGCGATAAGTGATAAGTGACAAGTGACGAGCCGGAAGTTTTTAACTCGTCACTTGTCACTTTTAACTTGTCACTGTCGTTATGCGTGTGGTAACAATCCCCCCGAACGTTTCCCTTAAAACTTAATTTTTCACTCCCCCAATGGTTTTCGACTAGAAACTTTCCAAAGGAGGATGGTGTCTTATGGCTGAAGGTGATGGCGGTGGCGGCGGCAACGCCGGAGTGGTGGCCGTGCTGGTGATTTTCGTGATTGTCGTTTTGATCGCGCTCTATTTCTTTGGGGTATTCGGTGGACGCGGGGGCGGCTCTCCAGTGCCGAACAAGGTTGACGTAAACATCCAGACCAAGTAGCAACCTCAAGAGATTTCCAGACTCGTTTAATTGAGAAGGGAGCAGCCGCACATTGGACGCTGCTCTCTTTTCATTTATCACGCCCGCCTGCTAGACTGGTCAATCGTTAATGGTAAATGGTGAAGCGATGAACGGAGGAGCGCGTCCATCACCATTTACCATTTACCATTTATCATTTACGAGGAAGAAGTGTCAGCACCGAACATCGAAACCATCGTCTCTTTAGCCAAACGTCGCGGCTTCGTTTTTCCTTCATCGGAGATTTACGGCGGACTGGGCAGCGCGTGGGATTACGGCCCTCTGGGCGTCGAACTCTGCAACAACGTCAAGCAGGCGTGGTGGCGCTGGATGGTTCACGAGCGCGACGACATGGAAGGGATTGATTCAAGCATTATCCTCAACCGGCAGGTTTGGAAATATTCCGGGCATGAAGACACGTTCAGCGATCCGCTCGTTGATTGCCGCGAATGCAACAGTCGCTTCCGCGCAGACAAGTTAGCCGAGGACGTTGGCGTGGCGGCGGGCGTTCAGGGATTTGATCTCAGTGCGATTAAGTGCCCGAATTGCGGCAAGGTCAACTGGACGGAGCCGCGCCCCTTCAATTTGATGTTTCGCACGACCATCGGCGCTGTGGCTGACGAAGACGATCCCTCGGCGCTCGCCTATCTTCGTCCCGAAACGGCGCAGGGCATCTTTATCAACTTCCAGAATGTACTGACGACGATGCGCCGTAAGATTCCTTTCGGCATCGCGCAGATCGGGAAATCCTTCCGCAACGAAGTCACGCCCGGCAACTTCATCTTTCGCACGCGCGAGTTTGAGCAGATGGAGATGGAGTATTTCGTCCGTCCCGGCGAAGACGAATCCGTGCATCAGGAGTGGATTGATTACTGCTTCAACTGGTTCACGAGCCTCGGCATCTCGGCGGAGAACCTGCGCCTCTACGAGCAGCCGAAAGAGGAACTGGCGCACTACGCGAAGCGCACGGTGGACATTCATTATCGCTTCTTCCCCGAGCGCGAAGAAGATGAACGGCAGTGGGACGAGTTGATGGGTATCGCCAATCGCACGGACTTCGATCTCAAGGCGCACTCGAAGAAACCTGAGAACGAAGAAGGCAAGCGCCTCAACCCGGATTCGACCGAAGACCTTTCATACTTCGACGAGGCCACGAAGGAGCGTTTCTATCCTTTTGTTATCGAACCAGCCGCCGGAGTCAACCGCACGGTGCTCTCGGTCTTGATGGATGCTTATTCGGAGAAAGTGAATGACAAGGGAGAGAAGCGCGTTATCCTGAAACTGCATCCGACGTTAGCGCCGATCAAGGCCGCTATCTTGCCGCTTGCCAAGAACAAGCCGGAGATCGTCGGGATGGCGAAAGCCGTCAAGCGGTCGTTGCAACCCATCATGCGCGCCGTCTACGACGATACGGGCGGCATCGGAAAACTTTATGCGCGGCAGGACGAGATCGGCACGCCCTTCTGCGTCACCGTCGATCATCAATCGCTCGAAGACGAAGCCGTCACCGTGCGTGATAGAGATACCTGGGAGCAGGAGCGCGTCAAAGTCGCCGACCTTCGCGAGCATTTGGAGCAGCGACTGCAACCGCCAATTCAGAACGATTAAAAGTTAGTGATAAGGCCGAACCGCCCGGAGGCGCGAAGCAGAATTAGACAGGATTAACAGGATGGGCAGGATGGAAAATAGCGCATAACGTTATTCAGTCTTCTTCCTATCATGTTAATCCTGTCTGGTACTTAGTGAATATGGCTCTCAACAAGAGTTTATATAAATTTCTCGGCATCTCGGCTTTCGTGATGAGCGCCATGTTCGTCCTCTTCTCCTTCGTCCTGTACAGGGCGGGCGGCAACTACATTGCGGCGGTCGTCGTCGCGGCCTTCGAGGCCACCGCCGGGGTTTATTTAATGAAGAAGAGTCAACAATAAAACAGACCCGCAATCGAACATATGCCTGTTGTCAAAAAGAGAAACCAACAAACGGAATCGCGTCTTCTGCTGGAAGGCGACGACTTCGTAGAATTGCCGCCCGCAGAGATTGCTGACGGCGCGGTGTTGGTGCAGTTCGAGAATTTCAAGCCCTATATTCCTGAGCTCCTCGAAGCCCTGCGCGCAGGCACAATTGCTGAGCCCGTGCCCGTCATGCTCGACGGCTCGACTTACGCCGTGCATGGAGAGACGCGCACCTTCTGGGTCAAGCTCTGGCACACGGCCTCCTCAGAATTGACGCACATCGAACGCGCTCAAGTCATCAGTTGCATGCCTTCGATGCGCGGCGTCTCAGTCATCGTTGACGATTACGATGACGAGGATGATGAGCCGGATGAAGATTTCGAGGAAGACTGAAGAGTCTGGAGCTTAAGAAACATTACGACGACTTCGCTCCTGTCCAACCTCCTTTCCGATGAGTTCCCACGTCCCTGAAAAAGTTCTCAAACTGGCGCAAGTGGTGCGCGCCGAAGGTGGCCGCGCGCTGCTGGTCGGCGGTTGCGTGCGCGACGCGTTGATGGGCAATGAGCCGAAGGACTGGGATGTGGAGGTTTACGGGATAGAGCCTGCTCGCCTTCGCGCGTTGCTGGAAGAGTTCGGGCGCGTTGACGCCGTTGGCGAAGCCTTCACGGTTTACAAGCTCGGCAACGACCTTGATGTTTCACTGCCACGCCGCGAGCGCAAGACGGGGCGCGGCCATCGTGCGTTCATCATCGAAGGCGACCCCTCGATGAGCTATGAAGAAGCAGCGCGGCGGCGCGACTTCACCATCAACGCCATCCTTGAAGACCCGCTCACGGGCGAAGTCCTGGACCCTTTCAACGGGCGCGAAGACCTTCACCATAAAACCTTGCGCGCCGTCTCGACTGATACTTTCGCGGAAGATAGTTTGCGCGTGCTGCGAGCCGCGCAGTTTGCGGCGCGTTTCGAGTTCGACATCGAGCCGGAAACGGTCGAGCTCTGCCGCTCGATTGACCTGACGGATTTGCCGCGCGAGCGCATCTGGGGTGAACTGGAAAAGCTAATCTTGCGCGCCCGCCGCCCTTCAATCGGTTTCCGCTGGCTGCACAGGTTAGGCACCTTCGACCAACTCTTTCCCGAATTGAAAGCTCTCGTCGGCGTGCCGCAGGAAAAAGAGTGGCATCCGGAGGGGGATGTCTTCACTCATTCATGGTTGGTTATTGATCGTGCGCGCGAGATGATTGACGACCTGCCTTATGCCAAACAGGTGACGGTGATGCTCGGCGCTCTCTGCCATGATTTCGGCAAACCGGCGACGACCGAGTTTATAGATGGACGCATCCGCTCGCGCGGGCATGAAGAGGCGGGCGTTGCCCCGACCGAAAGCTTTCTCGATAGATTGAACATCCACACGCTCGACGGCTACGACGTGCGCTCTCAAGTCGTGGCCCTCGTGCGGGATCATTTGAAGCCTGGCGAGTTTTACAAGAAGCGCGATGAGGTCGGCGACGGCGCATTCCGCCGCCTCGCGCGCCGCTGCGAGCTTGAGCTTTTGTATCGCGTGGCAAAGGCTGATTCGTTGGGACGCAATGCCGACTGGATTCCGCGCGAAGAGTGGTTCACGGCGGAAGCCCAGGATTGGTTTATCGCGCACGCACGAGAGCTACAGGTTGAGGAGAAAGCGCCCGCGCCTATCTTGCTGGGTCGTCACCTGCTCGAAATGGGACTCGCTCCCGGCCCGCGCATCGGCGAGATCACGCGCGCCGTTTACGAGATGCAACTCGACGGGCGCGTGCGCTCACTGGAAGAAGCGAAAGAGGCTGCCTTGATTCTAATCAATCCTGCCAATGGTTAGCTGGCCTTTAGTTCCGCGTAATTGCCGCTTGAAATGAGGGGTGCTGCTTTGACATTGCCATTGTAAGCGTATATCCAGCATTCCAGAGTGCGTCCGTCAAATGTTTTGGCGAAACAGTTAGTTCGCACGAAGAGACTATTTTGAGGCGCTAAGGGATCGTACTCTTCGTATAGGTCTAATTTGTTCAGTAATTCTTTATCATGAGGAAGTTGATAGACTTCTCCATAAATCAGGGTTCTCGCAGAAGGGTCAACAATAGCTCCCGGATAGTCGCCCAAATCATACAGACGCCCTTGAGTTGTTGCATGCCCGACCCTTCTCAGTTGATGGATCAAGCCTGCCACCTCTGGCGAGGCATTGTTGTACAGGAGCGTGCCATAAACAAATAGATGTTTAATGGTCATTTAGCTTCTCTTCTACGCTCTAAAAAGCGATTTAGCTGTTCGTAGCCTCTATGCCGGATATAATTCCTAATTAGTTTATGCTTATCAAGACAATCCAAATAGTAGCAGAAAAGGTCTTCAATATCCTGACCTTTTAGCTGCTTAGACTTTTCAAGGAAACCAACAAGTTCAAAGAAATTAAGATAATCGGAGAACTTCATGTTCTGCGCGTGGCTCTCATGTGCTAGCGCACAAGCTTGGCAATCCAAAGATTCCGTGCAGTCTATATCCAACAAATCACGAATCTCTTTATAACGTTCGCCCTCGTAAAATTTTTCAAAGAGACTCGATGCCCATCGTGCGCGTTCTAGTCTTGAATTCCTCCGATAGACCAAGGCGGCACCAATCGCGGCACTGGCGGCTAGGATATAATAGAAAGTTTCCGCAACATCCTTGGCTGCTTCCCACCCGGTTACTACATTGTTATCTAGTAAGCTCATGTTTATAAAGTGACCGGTAAAGGATAAGTGAGAGCTTTCATTCAATGGCTACACTAATGATAAGATACTTGGAAAGGTAGGTAAATAGCCACGCAACATAATAGCTACACGCCTATGCTGACATTATTGCTTAAGGAAGATAAAGAATGATTGACTTTGAATTGACCGAAGATCACAAGGCTATTCGCCAGACCGTGCGCGATTTCGCCACGAAGGAAGTTGCCCCGCGCATCAAAGAGCTTGATGAAAAGCAGCAATTTGATCGTTCCATTCTGGACAAGATGGGTGAGCTGAATCTGCTGGGCGTCTGCATCCCGGAAGAGTATGGCGGCGCAGGCTTCGATTACATCTCGCTCGGCCTAGTGTGCGAGGAACTCGAAGCCGTTGATACGTTCATGCGCGTCGTCATGAGCGTGCATACGGGTCTCAACAGTTTGACGCTGTTCACCTGGGGGACGGAAGAGCAGAAGCAGAAGTATCTCGTGCCTCAGGCCAAGGGCGAAAAGATTGCGACCTACGGCTTGACGGAGCCGGGCGCTGGCTCTGACGTGGTCGGCTCGCGCTCTGTCGCGCGTCGTGAGGGTGACGAGTGGGTCTTAAACGGCGAGAAGATGTGGATTAGTCTCGCGGACGTGGCCGACAATTTCCTCTTCTTCTGCTGGACGGATGAAGAGAAGCGCCGCAAGCGCGACCATTCGGGCATGTCCTGCTTTATCGTCGAGCGCACGATGAAAGGTTTTTCGTCGGGCACGATTCACGGCAAGATGGGAATCAGGGCGGGCAATACCGGATATTTCTCTTTGCAGGACGTTCGTGTTCCGCAAGAGAACATGGTCGGAGAGGAAGGCGAAGGCTTCAAGATTGCGATGTTCGCGCTTGAGCAGGGACGCTACACGGTCGCGTCGGGCGCAACCGGCGTTATCCGCGCCTCGCGCGACGCTTCAATCGCCTACGCCCTGGAGCGTGAAACCTTCGGCACGAAGATAGCCAATCATCAACTCGTCAAGCAGAAGATCGCCGAGATGGAATCCGATTACCAGATGTCTCATCTGCTCTGGCTGCGCGCAGGGTATTTGAAGAATGAGGGCAAGATGAATGCGCGTGAGACCAGTCTGGCTAAATGGCAGGCGACCGTCAGGAGCGAGAAGGCGGCTTCAATGGCCATCGAAGTTCACGGCGCGAACGGCTACTCGAACGACTATCCGGTCGAGCGTTACCTGAGAAACTGCAAGGCTGCCATCATCTATGAAGGCACGCGCGACATCCACACGCTGATGCAGGCGGATTGGGCACTAGGGTTGAAGAAGGAGAAGCCCGCGCGCAGGACGCTTCCACCCTGGCGACCGGCGGAGGCGAGCGAGAAGGTCGCCGCGGGTTGAGCTTTAAGAATGCTAACGTCACGCGCGGTTTTAAGCCCCGTCAGGGGCGGATGATAATAGCCCAGCGATTTATCGCTGGGGAGAAACGTGGTGATAAAACCTGAGTCCCGTAGGGACGATTGAGGAAAGAGGTTCGTTGCTGTTCAGCCGTCCCTACGGGACTCACTTCTAAATTTCCGGCTTTATCCCCAGCAATAAATTGCTGGGCTATTATCAATCGTCCCTGACGGGACTTTGCGAACTTAAAACCTGAACAGAGGGTCAACTATTTTTCTTTCTTGGACGTATAAACACTTGCCGTCCCCGGCAATTCAATCAGTCTGGAGAAATCAATAATGAAGTCGAATCCTTTTTCAACGCTCGCATGGCGCAAGCTGTCTGCGCTCTTGCTGGTGTTTGCGCTCTTCGCCTCGCCCGCGTTCGGGCAGGGAAGCGCTGTTGCTCCGAAGCCAACCGCGACGCTCACTGCTGCGGAGAAAGAAGCTGCCGCGCGCGTGCGGGTCGAGACCATCAAGGAAGTGACCGCCGATCTTTCGGCCAAAGAGATGGAAGGGCGCGGAACGGCTCAGCCCGGCGGAGATCGTGCGGCCAAGTATATCGCCGATAGATTTGCCAAGCTCGGCCTGAAGCCGCTCGGCGATGCGGGCACGTTTCTTCAGGCTATCAAGTTCAACGGCACGCAGCCGCTCACCGATTCTTCTTTTAAGGCCGGAGACGCGACGCTCAAGTTTGGTGCTGAGTTTATCCCCGCGCCGCCCTACATGGCCGAGTTGTCGGAGGCCAGCGGTGGATTGGTCTTCGTTACTTACGGCGTGGTTTCAACAGAACTCAAGCGTGACGATCTGGCTGGATTGGACGTGAAGGGCAAAGTCGTCGTGATGCTCAACGGCAGGCCGAAGGATGTGGATGCAGACGCCTGGAGGAAGGCGGGTAGCGCGCAGACCGTCGGCAGGGACTTAATCGCGCGCGGTGCAGCCGCTTTAGTTATTGCCAACATCGGAACGAAGGAGCAACCGTTTTCTTTGCTCAATATGTATCTGACGCGCCGTCGTGTCGCGCTCGGCGAAGCGCCGAACATGCCTTTCAAAATTCCGCCCATCATTCTTGCCAGCGATGAGGGGATGGAGAAAATCTTTGCCGGAACGGGCATGACCTATGCCGAGGCGCTCTCAAAGGCCGAGAGCGGTGGAGCCGTCTCCAGTGATTTGAAAAAACAGGCGACCATTTCCATCAAAATCAAGAAGGAGGCGACGACGGGCAGCAACGTTGTCGGTCTGCTGGAAGGCTCTGACCCGAAACTGAAAGATCAGGCGGTGGTCTATACGGCTCACTACGACGCCTACGGCATTGATACGGAAGGGCGCATCTTCCCCGGCGCAGCCGACAACGCGCTCGGCGTTGCCGAAATCATGGCGATGGCCGAAGCCTTTACGAAGTCGCCCACGAAACCCCGTCGCTCAATCATCTTTCTGGCCGTCACGGGCGAAGAGCACGGCTTGCTCGGCGCAGAACACTGGGTCACGCATCCGACGTGGCCGCTCGATAAGGTGGCAGCCGACTTAAACTTTGACGGCATCGGCACGGAGGTCTACGCGCCCGTCAAGCGCGTCGTCGGTTTCGGCGCGGAGCATTCCGACCTGGGGCCAGTTCTCGAAGCGGTCGTCGCGGCCAACGGCGGACAGATCGCGCCCGACCCGTTGCCGGAAGAGAGGGTTTTCTATCGCTCGGATCACTACGCTTTCGTCAAGAAGGGCGTGCCCGCGTTGATGCTGCTCGGCGGCCCGGAAGGAGAGGTGAAGCCTTGGATAGACCGCGCGCAGAAATGGATGGCGACCGACTATCACCAGCCGGGAGACATCATTCGCCCGGAGTGGAACTGGGACGGCGCACGCACCATCGCCGTCATAGGCTTAATCACAGGGATGCGCGTCGCCAACGCGGAAGCGATGCCCGTCTGGCTGCAATCGTCGCCCTTCAACAAACCGCGCGGCGCGCAAGCCACGCCCGCCGCCATGCCCGGCCAATAACCTTTCATCTTTAAGATGAGAAGAATTAAGGGCAGCTCTTCACTCAAGAGCTGCCCTTAAAATTTCTACTCATCACTCATCACTCATTACTCATCACTGCTTTTACTCCGATGAATCTTTACCGCCTCGCCGGGAACTCAGCGTTGAGCCGAGGAGCGCACCGACTCCAAAACTAAGTGCAGAAAGAATCAAAAAGCCGAGGCCCTGCTTCATCGTCTGCGGCAACATGGTAGTCACCGCTCCGCCTCCACCAGTGCCGGACGCTTTCTCCAGCGCCCGTATCTCATTCTTGAGCCGCGCTATCTCACCTCCGTAGTACTTGATGTTGTGCTCCGCTTCGAATAAATCACTTTCGAATTGCTCTCTGCCGGTGCCATGTTTGGCGGCCATGTCGTTCAATTCTTTGAGGTATGATTTAAGGCACTTCAACTGTGTTTCATAATCCTGCAACTGGTCTTCCAGCGTATCGCGGCTGACATTCATAACTCTTCTCCTTTGTTAAAAGGTCAGGGGATTAAACGAGGGGGACGAATTTTGATAATGCAAAAGCGAGATAAATGTACGGCTCGCGCCCGAACAACACAAGCCCGTTAGAGAACTGTCAAGCAATGAGCGAGTTTTCTCTGACCCTGAAAGGATCTTATATAATAGCCGGGGGCAACGCCCCGGTCACACGCCGTCCACACACGTTCCGACCCTGAAAGGGTCGAATCTCAATATTGAGTATACGACCCTTTCAGGGTCGGAATTATTTATCGCGTTATTCCGGGGGCGGCGCTATCGCTTGCCCCCGGCTATTACATATGACCCTTTCAGGGTCACAGCGCGTGTTTACATATCGGGCTTCGGGTCTCGCTCCCGATTGTATTTCTTGAGGACGGCTTGATACTTCTCGGCGATCATAAGAGTCCGCGTGATGTCCTCGTCTTCCAGATTCGGGTAGCGTTCGTATGTCTCGGCAATCGCCGCAGCCAGCACACCCTCCGCTTCCCGAAAGCGTCGCACTTCGCAGGCCGCTGCCATCTCCCGAATCGCCTGCGCCAGTTGGGCGATGCTGTAGTTTTTGCCCACTTCGCTATCCTTCAACGCGTCGCCCGGCGAACGATCCTTTACGCTGAGAAACGTGTCCTGCGTCTTGACCACGTCCCTTTTCTGCTCAAGGTCGTAATAGGTGAAGCGAACTTTCACTAACATCGACGCATCGCGCGGACGCTTCCGCGTGAGCCTGAAGCGCAGCAAGACAACTTGGGTCATCCCGTGATTCATGTTATCCAGCTTGAGCCTCACGTAGTTCCTTGTTGACAGCGGTTCATAGCCATAGAGTTGCACCAGTTCCAGACCCTCATCAAAGTCAATTTCCAAATCCGGCTGGCTGGCGACAGGCGAGACCAGGCTCTGCACTTCCTTGATAAAAACTTTCTCGATGTCCTCGGTGTCAGCCACGAAATGAAACAGCCCGCGCCCGCTTTTGGCCAGATGCCGGAGCAAGTCTTTATTCAGGTCGAGGCCAACGCCGATGGTGGAAAGGTCTATGCCTCTGTCATTGAATCGCAGGGAATCCTGAGCAATTCTGTCAGGGTCAGTCACACCCTGATTGGCGATCCCGTCAGTCAGCAGGACGACACGGTTGGTTGCGCCTTCGCGATAGTTCTTGAGAACTTCGTGATACCCCAGCATCAATCCCGCATGGATGTTGGTTGAACTGCCCGGCTCGATTCCCCGAATCAAACGTTTGACACTCTCTTTGTCCCGCAGTGTGCGCGCGGGCATCAGCACCTCGGCTTCCGAGTCGAAGATGACGATGGAGAGGACATCTTGTTCGCGTAGCTGGGAGACCAGATTTAATAGAGCAGTTTTTACTCTGGAAAGTTTATCCGCAGCCTCCATTGACCCGCTCTTGTCAATCACAAGCGATAGATTGATGGGGCGCAACTCTCGACGGTCGTTTGCGAGCGCGGTGCTGAACCCGACTTGCAGCACTGCTTCCTGCCCGACAGCGGCTTGATTGTTCCCCCAGCGCACGTCCAGAGCAACGGCCTCGCCAGCCCTGGGGCGTCCAATCTGATGACGGTGATAGTTGACGAACTCTTCGACGGCGACCTCGCGCGATGAAGGGATAACGCCCAACTCGGCCAGGTAGCGTGTGCGAGCCGCTGCTGCCGTTGAAGTCGCATCCTGCGCCAGCACTGTAGCATCGCCGAGAGCGCAGAAGAGAAGCGAGAGCATCAGGAAAAACTTGAAACTAAGATGGGGAGCTTTGTGGGCTAATGATGGTGACATATCTCCTCCGAAAAGTAGGTAGGCTAAACAGTTGTAGGGAGACAACTCCTGGCAACTCGTCACCGGCGAGGAATTCTATTGTCATGCTGCCAGGATTAGAGATGTAGATAAAGGGAGCGAAGATGCCTGAGTGATTGAGCTGCGGGAAAGGTATGAGGGACAAGAACCAGAGAAGAAATAGACAGGATTAACAAGATGAACAGGATAGAGGGAAAAAACAGCAATCTACTTCTGCCTGTCTTCTCTTCTTAATCTTGCTAATCCTGTTAATCCTGTCTATTTCTTAGTTAAGATCATTACCTTCAGAGCTTGCTAGCTGAGCTTCCGCTCGCGTATATACTCGACATCCATACTACTGACGCCGTCGCCGCCGCGTCCCGCCGCTGTGTAAACGGCGACCACATCGAGGCTCAGTGTGCTCTCGATGACCAGAAACCCTTCAAACCCGTGAATGGGCGGGTTGCCGAATTCACCTATTCGGCTACAGTCCACCTTCGTGGCCTGATCTGGCTTTAACGACTCTTTGATGAATTTGGTAATCTGCGGCGGGTCAACTTTCGTGGAGGTAGCCATGGCGAGTTTCATGCGGAAGCCTGCCGCCTTAGAGTTCGGGTTGTGAATATTAACGACCGTCTGGTATGACCCCGGCAGCAAGGATGTAGTCGTTTGCGATGTTCCGGGGATATTGCTCGTGCAAATGAATTTCACCGCGTACTGGAAGAGAAAACTCGGAGCGGGAGGAACGGGAGCGGGCGCAACTTTCTTGGTGGGCATTATTCTTCTCCTTTAATAGTTTTTAGCCGAGGATTCGAGAGGTTAGCGAGGCAAGGCCATCCGAAGAGCGAGACAGCAATCTGATAAGACGCGGGCAACATACGCTCGCAGAAGCGCGGATGTCAACAGCGAGCAGGTAGGAGTTCGTCCGGGGTTGGAGGCTCGAACAAACTCCACCACAGTTCCATCTGGGCTTCGGTGATGCGGAAGGTGTACGGCGGCAAGTCTGCATTGCGTGCCGCGAGGCGCTCTGACAACACCGGGCGCGGGATGTCCAAGAAGTGGACTTCGACGCTGGCACCGAGAGCGGCAGCCCGCGAGCGAAACTCATCACGCTCGCTGCGCGACCAGAAGCCGAAATCGAGTATCACGTTGATGCCGAGGCCGAGTGCCCGCGCGGCCACGTCCCACTGCACCGCCTCTACCGGGTCGCGGCACCAGTCGAGCGCAGGCGGTGTGAGACCGGAACCGAAAAGCCTCACAATCCATTCGTCAGGTGTGAGGCGCAGCGCGTGACGCTCACGTTCGAGTTGCTTTGCGCGGGTAGTTTTACCGGAGCACGGCAGGCCGCACATCAACAAGAGAGTTGCCATCGCACCTCCGCCGCGAGGCGTGCCCGGAAAATTCAAACTGTCCTGTGACTTTGCCACACCCCTTGGTTCGGGAAATCATTCGCCTTCCGTATAGACAACTTTACCTTCAAACCTCTCCGTTCTCCGGTTGTAGCGTATCTCATATTTGACTATCAGACCGCCTCTGCCTCGATAATCAATCTCATATTTCCAGTAGCCCGCGCCTTTCGGTTTTCCGCTGAACAAATAATCTACCCAACGCCTCATCGCAACTGAACGCTTTCCTTTTTCCTCAACCACTAAACGAGTCGTGTATTGAATTACTTTGTCCTGGCGCTCGCTATATCCAATCAAGGCGGTTTGAAGTCCCATACATGCCAGCGCGTCAAACAACGCGAACTCCCGTGCCCGGCCATCTCCATTGTAATCTCTCAACCGCATGATGGCTGGCTTTCCTTCACGCCCTGCTGGAACACCTTCGACGTGATAATACGAGCCTGAATGGATTTTGTAAGGAACATCGAACTCATCTGCTCCGTCGTTATACTCCTGCCTGATTCTAATGGTGTTGATGATTCTGCGAGTTTGAGTATCCACCAGCGAGACTCGCGTTGCGCCGTTGTAATGACTCCCCCTCGTCTCCTCCGGGCAGGTGTAAGGCTCATCAGGAACGTCACGAGGAATCCTTTTGGGATTGAGCATCCACAAAATCAAAGCTCTATTCGTTTTGACAGGCTGACTTTCTATTATTAAAGCGCCAGCCGGTAGCTTGTAGTCCTGACCTTTACGTTGGGCGAAAGATGGAGCCGCCAAAAGAATTATGCAAGCCAGAAGCACTGTTATCTTCATTTCACTCTCACTTCAAGGCGAGACTTTTTCAGTCACGAAATATGTTTGCTGAAACATATAGGCAATTTCGCCTTGCTGGTTTTCCTTAAATCCGAGCAGAGACCGACCTGCCAGCCTGCCGTCGGCGCGGACAAAAAGCAGCGGCTCAATCTGTTTCCAACGTCCGTTAAAAACCGAGAGCATGCCGTCGTCCGTCACCTTGACCTCGAACGATTGAGGAAGATAGGAAGTATTCGGCGGGCAGGAATGACAGTAAATATTCGCAAGATACTTGCCCGCAAATTTTTTCAGCGCTTCCGGCGAAGGGTTTTTCGTTTGCGGCACTTCCGGTTTTGTTAGCAGGGGAAAGTAGCGATCAAGAATTGCGTCTTTCACCTCTTCGGCCAAACCGGAAGCACCTGATTCGGTATTGCAGGCGACGAAAATCCCGAAGTTTTTCTCCGGCACGAGCGTCACCAGAGCCGAATAACCGTCGTCCATCGTGCCGCCGTGCCCGATTAGGCGCAGATTATTTTGCGTCCATTCGTAAAAACCGTACGCCCAGCCCGGAACTCGCGGATGATTTCTAAAATGCGTCGCCTGCATTTCCCGCACGGCGCGGGCGCTCAAAATTCTTTTGCCGTCAATCGCGCCACCTTGCAGGTTGGCGATCATAAAACGCGCCATGTCGGTTGCCGTGGTGTTGATGTCCGAAGCCGGATAAGTGTGGAACCACTGGAAAGGAAGTTTCTGATATTTATTGTCGTCATATTCGTAACCGCTCGCCAAATCCTGTTTGTATTCCGGCTTGACGGCCGTGATGCTCGTTCGGTTCATCCCCAGCGGCTCAAAGACATTTTTTTGCAGATACACTTTGAAAGGCGTGCTGGTGATTTGCTCGACCGCCAGCGCCGCCAACGCCGGATTATAAGTGCTGTAACTGATAGCTTCGCCGGGCGGGACGTGACGCACGATTCGAGTTTTCAGAAACTCGCCGAGCGGGATGACTTTGCTTTCGTCTGAGGTTCGTCTACCCGGACTGATTTCGTCTAAACCGGAAGTGTGTGTCAGCAAATGAGCGAATGTAATCGGCTGCGAAAAAGAGTTCGGGACTTTAACGCCTGTGAGATATTTGTTGACGTCATCGTTCAGATTTATTTTTCTGCGGTCGGCCATCTGCATTACCGCCAACGCGGTAAACACTTTCGTAATCGAGCCGATGCGAAAGATTGTTTTGTCGGGAACGACAGGCGTTTTCTTTTCGATGTCTGCCACACCATAGCCTTTGGTGAAAATCGTTTTGCCGTCTTTGACAACCGAAATGACCGCGCCCGGAATGTGCAGCTTCGTCATGTGCTCGGCAAAAATCGGGTCTAGAAATGCCTCTAATTCTTTCGAGTTGGTCAGGTCGTTCGTTTGATCTACTTGTGCCTGAATTTTAGAGAGCGGCTGGGGCTGCGTAAAAATCAACGCCGACATCATCAGCCAACACATCAACCGCACATACATTGAATTATTCATCACAGACATTTCCTCTGGAACTTTAATAATGCGAAGCGTCTAACGACCGAGTTTTGTATGTTGACTAACCCGCCCCTGCGCGCCGCCTTCAACATCATCGCAGCACACAATGATGAAAGGAATGCTATCGAGCGGTCGGGTTGAATGAGTCGTTATGTGCCTGACTGCTGTCACTACAATTGTTCATTAAACTTATCATCCATTGAAGCCACCTCAATAACAATGGTTAGCCCACCTAGACGCATCTTATGGATGACATTAGGACCAAAAAGAATGACGCCGCCCTTCTTTAGCTCGATTGGCTGTTGAGATTGAGAGTCTTCTAAATATCTAAACTCCGCACTCATAGGATGTTCTGAATAATAGATTTCAAAGTGCTTCTTATGATAGTGCTCGTCTTGCCCCGCATTTTCATTCGCAAACGATATGGAGAACGGCCCTTTGACATATTGCGGCAAGCAATCATCAATGAAATCGCTGGATTCGCACAATCTATTTGCTTCGTCTGCCTCTGAATGCTTCCAGTAAAATCCATTGAGAGGTTCTTCCGCTTTTACGTTTTTGCCTTTCGCCATAAGTATTCTGAACAATTCGTCTGTCAGGATTGACGCGGCAACGATTTTTACGTCTTGTCGGACATTCTTCTTAAACTGACTGTCAATCTCTTCTTTTGGTATGGCAAGCACTCTTCTTTTCATTGTTAGCATCCTTTCAGCTTAGGTGGAAGGTGGCACCTAACTACTGATTAGCCGCATGATGCGGTGTAACACGGGGATTTGCGTGATTATAACGCACGTTGCGGATTAATCACGCTTTGTGCAGCTTTAAGGCGGAGTTGCCTGACTTTCCGCACTAGCTAAGACCCCAACCTGCCGTCCTACAAATTCCAAGCCCGCTCTGCTACTATACGAAGCGCAATTCTTTCATCTCGCAAGCGGTTTCGTCGTCGTTAGGGGCGCGCGGCCAGACTTCATCTTCAGGAGAACAAATCGTAATGAAACACGAGTTGAAAACGGAGCGTGAGTTGTCGCTGGATTTCCTGCGCGTCTGCGAGGCGGCGGCGATTGAGTCCGCGCGCACGATGGGACAGGGCGACCGCAAGTACTCGGATCAGGTGGCCGTCGAAGCTATGCGCCAGACGATGGATACCGTGCCGATGCGCGGGCGAATCGTCATTGGCGAGGGCGAGCGCGACGAAGCCCCCATGCTCTACATCGGCGAAGAGCTTGGCGGGAAGGGAGCGAGCGACGAGGTGCGCGCGTCCTTCCCCGAAGTTGACATCGCCGTTGACCCGCTCGAAGGCACCAACCTCTGCGCTCTGGGAGCGAACAACGCCATCGCCGTGCTCGCCGCGGCAGAGCGCGGCGGACTCTTGAACGCGCCGGACATCTACATGGACAAGATCGTCGTCGGTCCTTCGTGTCGCGGCTCGGTGGATATTGATGCGCCCGTCAAAGACAACTTGAAGAACATCGCCAGACGCCTGGGGCGCGATGTTGACGATCTGACGGTCATCACCTTGGATCGCTCGCGTCATAAGAAGTTGATTAACGATGTGCGTGAGGCGGGGGCGCGCATCCGCTTGATTTCAGACGGCGATCTTTCGGCGGGCATCTCGGCGGCGGTCGCGGGCACAAACATTCATGCGCTGATGGGCATCGGCGGCGCTCCCGAAGGAGTTATTACGGCGGCGGCGATGAAGTGTTTGAACGGCGAGATTCTGTCGCGGCTGGTGTTCGACCCCGAACGTCTGGGCGTTGACAAGGACAAAGTTCCGGCGCGGGAAGAAGTCCTCGCGCGCCTCAAAGAGATGGGCATCTCAGACCCGGACAAGGTCTATGACACAAACGACCTCGCGCCCGGCAAGAAAATCATCTTCGCTGCCACGGGCGTGACGGACGGAGCGCTCCTGCGTGGAGTGCGTTTCTTCGGCGCGGGCAAACGCACGCACTCGCTCGTGATGACCACCGAATCAAAACACATACGCTTCGTTGACACCGTCCACGTTGAAGGCGGGCCGGACGCGGTGATTAGATTTTAGATTTGCGATTTTAGATTTTGATTGGACAAGGACAGGAATTTATTAAATCTGAAATCTGTAATTTGAAATCTCAGATTTCGTCCGCTTCCAATCGCAAATCAAAAATCTAAAATCAGAAATACCTTATACTCGCTCCTGTGAATCAACTTACTTCACGATGCAGGCCAGAGTCGCCGTCTCTCCGTTGGCCTGTGCTTGTTTGGTCAATGACGGCGACGTTGACCCTTGCTTTTGTGAGTTTGATTGTCGTTGCGCCGGTGGCGCTCGCGCATGGCTACAACTCCTCGGCGTTTGTGCTCTATGAGATGTTCCGCCACGTGTGCCACCAGATTCCCGAACGCGCGTTTTATCTGGAAGGCCATCCGTTCGCCGTCTGCGCGCGTTGCACCGGAATATACTTTGGATTCGCAGCGGGTGTGTTGCTCTACCCGCTCGCGCGATCTCTCAGGAGAAGTGACGCCCCCGCGCGCGTGTGGCTGCTCATCGCGCTTGTGCCGACGCTGATTGATTTCACGCTGGGGATTTTCGGTCTCTGGGAGAACACGCATTTGTCGCGCTCCCTGACGGGCGTGCTGTTGGGGGCGGTCGGCGCTTTTTATGTCGTGCCCGGTTTGATGGACTTGAGCCGGATGAGTTTCAGGCAAACCCGCGTTCCGGTTGAAGGTGTGTTGAGAGATGAATAGCAAACTGCGTCCGGCAATCATCGGCGGCGTCGTGATGGGGCTGCTCTCCGGTCTCCCTTACGTCAGCCTCGGCAACGTGGCCTGTTGTCTCTGGGTCGTTCTGGGCGGGGCGCTCGCCACTTACCTGTACATCAGGCAGTCTCCGACTCCGGTGGACATGGGTGAAGGAGCGTTGCTCGGCCTGTTGGCCGGAGTCTTCGGCATGGTAGTCAGGTTGATCGTCGGCGTTCCCATCGCCATTATGACGGGCTATCCGGTCGAGCACACCATCATCAATCTGATGGAGCGTATGAACCCGGAGCAGGCTGAGCGTTACCGGCAGGGAATTGAAGCGTTGATGACGAGGCCGTTCTTTGAGCAATTCTTCGCCTCAATCTTCTCTTTAGGAACGCTGCTGATCTTCATCATCACGGTGGTCTTTGCGCTGGTCGGCGGGTTGGTCGCCGTCCCGCTCTTCGAGAAACGTAAGACGGACGCGGGCCCTCCGCCGCCACCTTACTACGGCGGAACGCCCGGCGGCGCTTACGCTCTCCCACCTCCGCCACCCGGTGATTATGATGGCGGCGACAGGCCAAGTACTTAAAAAAGTCAAAGCTCATTCAGCCCCGGAGGGGCGATATAACAGTAGCCCAAGGCGTCAGCCCTGGGTTAAGAGATAAGAATATTGTTTGAGCCCCGGAGGGGCGGCATATTATGTCGCCCCTCCGGGGCTCAAACTATTTATTCGATGCTTGTTCCCATGACTGACGTCATGGGCTACTGTTATTCCGCCCCTGCCGGGGCTGTAGCTCGGTCTGGTTTTAGGTTTCTATTGAACTCACGTTATTTACGGGGCACGATTAATAGCCCTTCAGCCTTTATCTCAGACATCTGTTAAGCTACAATTAGCGTCTTAAGTGGCTGGCAGCGCAGGGTGCTGAAAGGGCAGATGCGCTGCTTGTTTTGTGTGATATACAGACGAACTCAGAAGGCAAGCGGTTTCCCCTTCTGACTTCTGACTTCTGACTTCTGAGTTATTAAAGATATGGCTTTATATTCGCTCGCTCTGCTCGCGCCCGCCGAAGACATCTGCGTAAAGTTCCCCAACTTTTGCGAGATTATTGATAAGACCTCCGGCAACATCAGTCCGCTTTACCGGCTGGACACGTTCGACTGGACAGTCCTGATTCTCTACTTCTCTATCCTGACCGTGCTGGCCATCTACGGCGGCTATCGCGTCAAGCAGGTGATTGATTTCTGGCGCTACCGCAAGCTCGTCCCCACACCGGCAGGACACTACGACGAGGGAGAGTTGCCGCGCATCACCGTTCAGCTTCCGCTCTTTAACGAGATGTACGTCGTCGAGCGCCTGCTCAAAGCCGTGACGGAGATTGACTACCCGCGCGACCGTTTTGAGATTCAGGTCCTGGACGATTCGACCGACGAGACGGTCAAACTCGCAGAAGCGACCGTCGAGCATTACAGGCAGGCGGGCTTCGACATTCACTACATACACCGCACGGATCGCACGGGCTACAAGGCTGGCGCGCTCGAAAACGGTTTGAAGACTGCCAAAGGCGAGCTCGTCGCCATCTTCGACGCAGACTTTGTGCCGAAGCCAGATTGTTTGCTGAAGCTCGTGGACTTCTTTACTGACCCGCTCGTTGGTTGCGCGCAGATGCGTTGGTCGCACATCAACGGCGACTACAATCTGCTGACGCGCATTCAAACCATCATGCTCGACGGCCACTTCGTCGTAGAGCAAACCGTTCGCAATCGCACCGGGGGCTTCTTCAACTTCAACGGCACGGCTGGCATCTGGCGGCGCAAGGCCATCGAGATGAGCGGCGGCTGGCAGCACGACACGCTGACCGAAGACACAGACCTTTCTTTCCGCGCGCAACTCATGGGCTGGCGCTTCGTTTATCTTTTGGACGAGGATGCGCCCTCTGAGATTCCGGTCGAGATCAACTCTTTCAAAGCGCAGCAGCGCCGCTGGGCTAAGGGCGTGATGCAGGTTGGTCTAAAACTCTTCGGGAGAATCTGGGCTGCGAAACTGCCTTTGCGCGTCAAGCTGGAGATGTTCTTCCGGCTGACGGGCAACATCAGTTATCCGTTGATGATTCTGGTTAGCCTCCTGCAATTTCCGCTCTTGCTCGTGCGCTACAATCAGGGCTTCTATCACCTGATGATTTTCGACGTGCCGCTGCTCTTTTTCTCGACCATCTCTGTGCTGCTCTTTTACGGCACGGGCGTCTGGTATCTGGATAAGCGGCGCACGCCGCGTCTCTTGCACCTGCCGCTGGTGATGGGCTTAGGGATTGGGCTGGCGTTCTCGAACGCGCGCGCCGTCATAGAGGCGCTGGTCGGCTACCGGACCGAGTTTGTCCGCACGCCGAAGTATCGCGTCGAGGAGCAAAAGGACGAAACGTGGAAGCGAAAGAAATACAAGCGCAAGCGTGGCTGGCTGCCGCTGCTTGAGCTGGGTTTCTCGGTCTACTTCCTGCTCGCCATTCTCTATGCCGTACAGATGCAGTTGTGGGGTACGATTCCTTTTCTGTCGCTCTTCTTCTTCGGCTACGGCTACATGGGGCTGGTGAGTCTCTTGCAGACGGGAGGCGGCAATCGCCTTCAGTCCTGGTGGCGACCCCTAGCCCCGAGCCGCCATTCGTGAGCGTCAATAATTGAAACCGCAACGCGCCCTCAGTCGTTCTTGCCTTTACGATTGAGGGCGCGTTTGTTTCTCTGGAACGTTCGAAGCAAAGTCAGATGATACTGAACAGCAATAAAAATGAGGGCAATACGAACCACGAAATTACACGAAGAAACACGAAACTACTTCTCTCTTCTTCATGTCTCTTCGTGTGACTTCGTGGTTCGTCTCTCCTTCTTGTTGTCCAAAGCGCATCCGGTCTAAAACAATGATTATGAAAAAGCTAAAATCTACTCTTCTCGCGCTGCTTATCTTATGCGCGCTCATCCCTTTCACTTCTTCAGCCGCGACTGATTCGGATTTTTGGGATGAGCCGGGCGTGCGCCTGCTCAATCAACCCATCGGCGAGTACAGGGCGCGGCGCGCAAAACTGCTCTCGCAAATTAAGGACGGGGTGGTCGTCGTCCTCGGCAATGTCGAGGAGGATATGGGCATCGAGTTGCGCTACCGGCAGAACAACTGGTTCGCTTACCTGACGGGTGTCCGCACGCCCGACGCCGCCGTGATGCTCGTGCCGCAAGGGTTGCCGTCTTTGAACAATGCGCGCGAAATCATCTTCATTCCGCCGCGCGATCTGGGCAATGAGCGCTGGACGGGTGTGCAACTCGCTCCGGGCGCGGAGACAGCCAAAGTCTTCGGGGCTGAGCAGGTCGTAGCCAACACAGACCTCTGGTCTAAACTGAAAGAGGCCGCCGCGCTTCCCGCTTTCAGGAACGCGCAAGGTGGGAGCAGGATGAAGCTCTACACCATCGCGCCGCCCGGCGTCAGCAACGGTCGGGTCAGAGAGTATGAATTCGTCCAACAAGTGAAGCGAGAATTGCCCGGTGTTGAAGTTACTTCGGTGGCGAATCTCGCGGGGGAGATGCGACGCATCAAGTCGCCTTCGGAAATCGCCCTGCTGCAAAAGGCGATTGACATCACTGGCGAAGCTCAACGCGACATCACTCTCAATCTCAAGCCAGGAATGTATGAGTACGAAGTGCAGGCTCTATTGGAAGCCGCATTCACGCGCAACGGTTCCGAGCGCCCCGGCTTTCCTTCAATCGTCGGCAGCGGCATCTATTCGACCATTCTTCACTACAGCGACAATCACAAAAAGATCGACGCGGGCGATCTGATCGTCTGCGACATCGGCGCGGAATACTCGCTCTACACGGCGGACATCACGCGCACCTATCCGGCCAGCGGAAAGTTCACGCCGCGCCAGCGAGAGATTTATCAACTCGTGCTCGACACGCAGGCGGCAGTCGCCGCGCACTGGAAACCCGGCATGACGAATCTGGACTTGCACGTCTTCGCCGTCGAATATCTACGCAAGAGTCCGCTGCGGGCGAAGGACACGGACGGGCGCGAGTACGGCATGGATCATTTCTTCATTCACGGTCTGGGGCACGCCCTCGGCATGGACGTTCACGACGTGGCGGACGGAGTTCATCAACTTCAGCCGGGCGAAGTCTTCACCATCGAGCCGGGAATCTACATTCAGACCGAAAAGCTCGGCGTCAGGATTGAAGACGATTACCTCGTCATGCCTGACAACACGCTACGCAAGATGTCCGAGAAGATTCCGTCCGCGCCCGACGAGATCGAAAAATTGATGGCGGGGAAGAGATAAGAACGGGACGCGGGGACACTGGAACACGCAGATGCGGAGATTCAGCGATAGGAAACTACTTTGACGTGAGGACAATATCAGCGGCTGTGCCGCCCTTTGTGCGGAAAGGCTGTGCCTTTCCGGTAGCCTCTACTTTCATCTCTGGCAAGGCTACGCCTTGCCATCTGCGAGGCGTAGCCTCTCAATCATTAAGAGAGGCTGGAGACGGAAAGCCACAGGCTTTCCGCACAGACCTGCGGCACAGCCGCTTTCCGTCGAACTGATGCCGCTTTGCTGCTTTTGTCGTTGCCTCTACGTCTCTCTTGCTTTCCCACCTCGCTCTCGACTAATATCCCGGCGTCCCGGATAGCCTTCAGACGAGTTTTCTTCCAGCAGTTCCTCAAGCATTAGCGCCAGTCTCTTGCTGTTCGGGGCACACGTCTACATCCAAAATTCTCTTAAGCCGCGAGGAAAATCATGTTCAGAAAACTGACCCCCTACGCAACCGGACTGCTCGTGCTGCTCATCAGCCTGACGCTCATGTCCGCCAGCATCTTTGCTCAATCACAGGCTACGACCGGAGACATCGAAGGTCGCGTGACCGATCCCGCTGGTGCGGTTATCCCGGGCGTCACCGTCACGGCGACTAATCAGGCAACAGGATTCGAGAAAAACGCCACGACAGACGAAGACGGGAATTACCGCATCATCCTGCTGCCGCCCGGCTCGTATGACGTGAAAACGTCTGCGCCCTCCGGCTTCCGAGGTACGAATTTCACGAACGTGACCGTTACGGTTGGCGGTAAGACGCCGCTGGAAATTCCTATGGCTTTGGCTGGCACGGAAAACGTGACGGTTGACGTGACCACTGAGTCGCCCATTGTCGAAACCGCGCGCACCTCAGTCTCGACTACCATCAACGAGCGCGCCATCCAGAATCTGCCAGTCAACGGGCGCAACTATCTGGACTTCGCCACTCTGACACCCGGCGTCATCCGCGACCCGACGCGTCAGGGCGATCTCTCCGTCGGCGGCCAGAAGGGAACACTCAACAGTCTTCAGGTTGACGGTGTGGACAATAACAACACCTTCTTCGGGCAGGCGTTCGGTCGAACGGGCGTGCGTCCTCCGTATCAATTCTCGGAAGAATCCGTGCAGGAGTTTCAGGTCAACCAGAACGGGTTCTCCTCCGAGTTTGGTCGTTCGGGCGGTGCTGTCATCAACGTCGTCACCAAGTCGGGAACGAACGAATTTCACGGCGGGTTGTTTGAATTCTTCCGCGACGAAGCTTTGAACGCCAACACGACGGCCAACAAAACCAGTCAGGCCCAGCGCGGCGTTCCCAACATTCGCACCTCGCAGCAGATCAACCAGTTTGGTGGACGCATCGGCGGCCCCATCGTCAAAAACCGCGCCTTCTTCTTCTTCACCTACGACGGCCAGCGACAGAACTTGACGAACCCGATTGACGCGCCGAACCTCGGAAGCGCACCCCTCGCCGTGCAAAACGTCCTCTTACCGAAGATCATCACCTACCCGATTGGCCGCGATCAGGATGTCTTCATGGCGAAAGGCGACATCAGCATCAATAACAGCAACCAGCTTTCTTTGCGCTTCAATCGCCAGAATTTTACGGGCGCGAACAATGAAAGCACCGGGCCGCAAAGCGTGCTTGAGCATACGGGCAGCAGCCTTGCGACGACGACCACCTTTTCGGGCACGCTCGCTTCGACCTTGACGCAGAAACTCGTCAACGAAGTGCGCTTTCAATTTGCGCGCGATGAGGAGCCGGGTGAAGCTAACTCAGACCAGCCCGAAGCGCGCATCGGAACTGTCGTCGCAGGCACGACCGGAACGTTTCTCAACATCGGACGCAACAACTTCAGCCCGCGCGAGACCACGATTCGCCGCGCGCAGATTGTTGATAACGTGCTCTACGCCACAGGCCGCCACACATTCAAGACGGGACTCGATTTCAACTTCGACCGCATCCTCAATTTCTTCCCAGGCTTCTTTAACGGCCAGTACACCTTCAACAACTACACGGCCTTTCAGACCAACACGCCCTCCGCCTACCAGCAGGCATTCGCGGGCACAGGTACGACCGGCGCAACCACGAATCCAGACCTCAGCGACTATGCCTTCTACTTGCAGGATGATTGGAAGGTCACGCCGAAGCTGACCCTCAACGTTGGTCTCCGCTACGATCTGCAAACCTTGGCCGCTCCGCCTGTTCGCAACCCGGACCCGCAGCTTATCAATGCGGGACTCGACACCAGCGAGCAGCCTTCGGACACGAACAACTTTGCGCCGCGCTTCGGCTTCAGCTATTCCTTCGACGACAAGTCAGTGCTGCGCGGCGGCTACGGCATCTTCTACGGGCGCACGACCGGCATCATGCTCGGCACGGCGCACTCGCAGAACGCCATCAACGTCATCAACGTCAGCCTGACGCAGGCGCAATTGACCGCCGCCGGTCTGGTCTATCCGAACATCCTGACAGCGCCTCCGACCGGCGCAGTGCCGACGCGTCCGAGCATCTATCTGTTCGCAGATGATTACGCGCAGCCCTACGTGCAGCAGGGGCGCTTAGGCTATGAGCGGGAGGTCTGGAAGAACACGAGCCTGACGGTGACGTACCTGTTCTTCAAGGGCGTGCATCTTTCACGCACACGCGACATCAATTTACCCGCGCCCACGCTCGTGACATTCACAGACCCCACAAACGGGCAGACGTTTCAGGTTCCGCGCTTCGTGAACGCTCGCCCGCTGACCAACTACGTCCGCGTCAATCTCTTCGAGAGCACGGGCAATTCCGAATACAACGCGCTGGCCTTGCAGCTTCAACGCCGCTTCTCGAAGGGCTGGCAATTCCTGGCGACCTACACCTTCTCGAAGTCGAAGGACGACAGGCCGGATCAAACATCGGTCGTGCCGGGTAACGCGGGCGACGATGCGAAAATCGTCTTCAACCAGCTCAACGTCCGCGACGATTACGGCACGGCTGACGTGGACATTCCGCACCGCTTCGTCTTCAGTTCCGTCCGCGAGTTTGGCAGGTTTACGAAGACGAAGAACAAGTTCCTGCGCGCACTCTTGAGCGACTACACGTTCTCAAGCATCACGCAGATCAACTCCGGCGTGCCCTACACGGCGACGGTCGGGGCGGATTTGAATAATGACGGGAATCGTTTCAACGACCGCGCGCCGGGCACTGTCAGGAATCAATTCCGCACGAGCGCCTTCTGGCAAAGCGACATGCGCCTGACGCGCCTCTTCCGTCTGGGCGAGAAGCTGCGGCTGCGATTAATCGCAGAGGGGTTCAATCTCACCAACCGCACCAACGTACTCGCTCCCAACCTCAGCCGTTATTCAGGCTTCACGGGCGCAAACGTTTTCACCATCCCGACGGGCACGCTCACGTTCGGCCTGCCGCGAACCTTCTTTC
The DNA here is from genome assembly GCA_963791265.1 of uncultured Acidobacteriota bacterium. Taxonomy (GTDB): domain Bacteria; phylum Acidobacteriota; class Blastocatellia; order Pyrinomonadales; family Pyrinomonadaceae; genus QHXM01. The sequence goes on along the minus strand of CAWBSB010000013.1, from coordinate 861,805 downwards.
CGTCGAGGGAATTTCAGTTGGCGGTCAAGTTCGATTTCTAGTTCGCTTGAGTTTTCGGTGAGAGTTAGATTTAAGCAGGGATGGACAGGATGAACAGGATAAAAAGATAAGAAAGCAACGAGCCCTTCTTGTCTTTATCCTGTCTATCCTGTCCATCCCTGCTAACTTCTTTAAGGCCGCAGCCTCACGCGGTAAAGTGTGAAAAAGCCGATGCGCTCGCCCGCGTCGCGCTCGTACCAGCGATCCAGATTCGAGAGATCGGACGCTGCTTCCGTTGCGGTGACGACGTAAGCGAGCGTCGGGCTTGAAGCCCGCTCACGGCTGAACGAGGCGGCGTAATCAGCGTAGCCGCGCAGCGCCTCGCGCACCTCTCGCGGAGTAATCTCCTTCCAGTTGACCGTCCACGCCGCGTCGTTGTGCCCCCACTCGATCAACGAGTGAATCAGATACCTCTTCCGGTAATCGAGCGTTTCCATTTGCTCCTCGTCAATCTTCGTCAAATCTTCGCCCGTGTAATAGAGATACTGGTAGATGCGCTCCCTGTTTTCTTCCAGCGACACGCCTGAGAAGGCGGGCACGTGCGGAGACCAGAGCACGCCTTGCGGCGCGATGACGGGCGAGATGTCTGCGTGATCCAGATTGAGATACAGCACGATTGATTGCGTGTCGTGTGTCGGCGCTCCTTCACGCGCAATGTCCGCGAGTCGCTTTGCGACGGGCATCATTTCATCACGATCAAGACTCGCCCAGAGATGCCGCTTCGTCTCGACTATCGTTTCAAACATTCCCCAGCCGAGCGCCACAAGCACTATAGCCATGAGCGCGTGGCTCGGAATCAATCGCGGCGCACTTGCCCTGCTACGCCCGCGCAAGGTGAGCCAGATAGCGAGCGCGAGCGCCAGCAGCGCCATGTACTTCGTGATGTAAAGCTCGTAGTGCAGGGGTTGCAGGGAACGCCCTGTGATGACTTGCTGGTTGAAGACGATGAGCGGCGTGAGAGCAAAGGACGCAGCGAAAAGAACGGGGCGCGTCCGCCAGTTGATAGACCTGCGCCATGCGGCGTAGATGAGCGTTGCGCAGACGATCAGGCCGAGCTTGATTGACGAGCGAGAAAAATCCGGCGCGTGAGAGAGGGCGAGGAGTTGAACGGTGTCCATCGTCGGGGCGCGGTTCGAGAGCAGTAAGAAGTAGGGTACAAGCGCCGCAATTGCCAGCACAGCAATAATGCCCAGCGGCTTGAACGCCTTTCTGTATTCTTCCGGTCTGGCAATCAAACACAACGCGGCGAGACACGCGAGCCATGCGGCAGCAGCCGTCCACAGGTAAAAATATGAGAAGACCAGTAGCGTAAAGACCGCGCCCGCAGCCAGCGCCCAGCGCCAGTACGCGCTCTCTTTCTCACCACCCAGCGCACGCCAGACGAGAGCGCAGAAGATGAAGAAGAAAGGAAAGGGCAGGGCTGGCACGTAGCGTCTGAGAAACGGGAAATACTCGAAGGTGAAAGTCGTGTCCAGTCCAAGCAGCATTCTGATTGGCGCGTAGAGAATCGCGAATGTGCCGAGACACAGGACGACGAGCGCACCGGCAGCCGCGAATCTATCGTCACCCGTCAAGAGCTTGATTAACCAGAAGAGCGCCAGCACTGATGCGAAAGCGACGATGGCTGTCAGGAGGATAAACGTCGTCGTAGCCGTGAGACCGAAGGCGCGAGCCGGAAGTGCGATTAAGTAAGCCGGGATGAATTGAATCGAGAAGAGTGATTCCGCCTGCGGCGGCGCACCCGGTGAATCGTCGCGCCCGGTGTAGGGGTCGTTACGGCGCGGGCGTCCATCAATCAAGGCGTTGACATAGGCGCTGTAGGCGATCTCGTCTTGCGAGAAGTAGGCGTAAGAGCCGTTCCAGTCCTGACCACGCTCTTTGATGAGTGCAAACTGTGGATAGAGCGCCACGAGCGTAAAGGCAACGGCTGCGAAGATGCCAAATCGCCAAAGGCCGTGCGGTCGCTCAGTCTCGTGCAAACTCTGGTTTCTCCTTGTCCGCGTTGGCGCTCAGCCTTTACTCAACAAAGACGCCGGATGATAACTCATTCCAGAGAAAACTATGAACGAGAAACTCTGAGTGATGAACCGAAAAGCATTTGTCTCTTATTCAGCGAGAGAGCCTTCCTCCTTCATAGTTTCCCCGTGATTAATTGCCTCTTTCTATTTGCGCTTACGAAGTTTTGTATTAGATACTCCTGTCGCGGACAAAGGAGCCGAAGAGAAGCGATGGCGACACAGGAAGAAGCGAAGGCTAATCGTTGCGAGAGGTGCGATGCGGAGACGGAGCGCCTGATTAAATACGTTGGGCCGGACAACTCTTTGCAGTATGTTTGCTGGCCGTGCGTCATGCGCGAAGAGAAGAACGTCAACCTCAAAGGAACGTGGAAGCGCGGGGGGCGCGCTGCTCGTTAAGAGGTCAAAAGAAATTCCAGTGAATCTGCGGGCTTGTATTCCTTCGCCTCCTCGCCGCCCTTGAAGACGCGCGCCGTTTTCTCGCCGAGCAATTCGATCCGCTCACCTTCAATTCTCAAAATACTTCCTTCTCTCAGTCCAACGACCGTTGCGCTCGGGTTCGCTTTCAGAAACTCACTGAGCCGCTGCTCACGAGTTTCGCCCGAATGATTCGTTAACTGTTCGTCCGTGTAATGAGGATTGATTTGAAAAGGCACGAGGCCCAGCGCCACGAAACTCGGCGGCTCGACAATCGGCATATCGTTCGTCGTCCTGATAGTCGGGCACGCGACATTTGACCCGGCGCTCCACCCGATGTACGGCACGCCCGCCTCAACCTTCGCCCTGATACTCTCGACGAGCGCAGTCTCGTACAATTCCCGCAGCAGATGAAAAGTGTTACCGCCGCCGATGGCGATTGCCTCCGCGCTCTGGACGGCCTCGACTGGGTCGGCTGTCCTGTGAACCGGGACGAGTTCATAATTCATCTCTTCAAACCGCCCGCTTACGGCAGCCGCATACTCATCATACGAGCGCGTGACGCCAGCGAAGGGAACGAACAGCACTCTCTTGACCTCCGCGCCGAGAAAACCTTTGATGTTGCCGACGGCATGTTCCAGAAACTCCTGGCCGTAATTCATTGAATTACTGAGCAGCAATAATCTTTTGTGTGGCATATTAAGCTCGAATCTGTTGAAATTATCCCGCAGGGAATAATCTGCCAGAGTGCGTTTCAATGCAAGGAAAAGAGGGGGTTATGAATGAGGGGGTGAGTGTATGTCAAACCATAAAATTGCTTTAGTGCCATTAGCGTCTGGATATATGCAATCGCCGGAGCTTCTGTTAAGAGGCCGGAAGGCCGATACAGGCATTTTTGCGGAAGCATTGCTTTATTATGATTCGGTTTATGTTCATGTTGATAATCCAGAGCAGTTTACTGCTTTTATCAGTTTACTTATACAGCAAGGCCTGACTTATGAATCACTAAACGAGCTTATCGAAGAAGGCACGCTTCGCTTTTTTAACACCGTCCTTGTTATGCCATTTATGGGTTATGGTTTGGGTGACAGCCAGCGCAGTATAGTATCTGGCCTCTATGCTATACAAGAAAAAGGTATGTTAGAGCCAAACTACTTCACTGAACGATTCCTTAAATTTGAGGGATTGCAAAGCAGTTTCAGTAGTTTGACTGCTTTTGATAAAAAGTCTTTCGATAAATTCTGTGAACACTCCCAAGACACCGCTCTCAGTTTTTCTGCTGACGATGTTGGCAAAGATCTTGTGGATAACGCTTTAGATGACTTTCTGAATACTGAAAGATGTAGGCTTATTACTAAGAGTATTCTGACGGAGCTATACCGCGTTCATCGGCTTGGAAAAGTCCCAAATTTTAAGGTCAAGGTAAGAGAGATGGACGGGAGTAATTATGATGATATAGCTAATAATCTACGAACATCATCAGCAGTAGTTGGACGACATATCAGTGCTACAGATTATAAAATTTATGAAGTTGACTACAGTATCAGCATTAACAACCTCAAAAGCTTAGAAGAAAAAGAAAAAGGTAAGCAGATAGTTTCTTTCCCAACGTTTCCGCTTTCCTGTGCTGGACTTTCCAACTTATATATTAAAGCTGCCGGCAAACTTAAATGCGACCTCTTCCTTTCAAAACCAATAAGCAAAGTTGTCGGGAATAAACTTTATGAAATAAGCGACCTTGAGATTTCTAAGAGTGATATAAAAATTAAAAATATCATTGATAAACTTGAGGCTAAAGTGGAGTTTCCAGACTTGCGCCGTCTTGTTAATTTAGATGTAGTAGATTTTAACAAGGTACTTGAAATCAGAAGGAAAGCAAAAAGATTTCGAGATTGGCTTCAAACAGAATCAGAGCGTGATGCAGATGCGATTATTGCCTATCACAGCGAAGTAGCTAAAGATAGTGGCTTTGCCAACATTAGCCGGAAGTCGCTGAAACTTTTCGGCGTATTATTTAAGTTGGGATGGTCTGTTTTTACTGAGGTCAAATTTAAAGAATTGGATGAGGTTAATAAAGAGGCAGTTAAGGAAACTGTTGGACAAGGAATAGATAAAGTCTTTGACTATGGCGCTAAAAAGCTTGGCCTTGATTGGAAACCTGTTTGTTTTGGTGACTGGTACAAAGACGAAATTGCTCAATTGTTAAAAGATTCAAAGGCGAGCTGACGCAGGAAATTTATTCAAAATCATTGATTGTTTCTCCAAAGCACACCACATTGAGGGAAGAGGTTATGGATCAAGATCAGTCGCTTCGAGAGAGTCTGCTTTATCTAATGCGCGGCGGTGGGGCGCATGTGGATTTTGAATCTGTGGTTGCGGATTTTCCCGTCGAGAAGGTGAATCAAAAGATTGAGCATCTACCGTATACGGCGTGGGCTGTGTTGGAGCATATGCGAATCGCGCAGTGGGATATTCTGGAGTTCAGCCGGAATGCGGCGCACGTTTCGCCGAAGTGGCCGGAGGGTTACTGGCCTTCGGGGGAGATTGCGCCTGATGCGTCGGCGTGGAGTGAGAGCGTCGAGCGATTTAGCGCAGACCTCAAAGAGATGGAAGATTTGGTTGCAGACCCGAAGATTGATCTCTTCGCGGCAATCCCGCACGGCGATGGGCAAACTGTTCTGCGTGAAGCGTTGCTCGTCGCCGATCACAACGCGTATCACCTCGGCGTGCTGGTCACGATGAAGAGAATTTTAAGTGAAGAAGAGCCAGCGGATTAAGAAGTAGAGCCCGACGATGGAGCCTCCGACGACGAGCAGGAGCAAGGCGAGACATCCATAGAGCGCGATTTTCGTCTTCTTGGCTCGCCCCTCGTCCGGCGGCGAGAGTTGATTCTGCGGGAAATATGGCGGGGGCGTCTGTGTCGGCATTTCTACTTCTCCTCGTTCGGCAAATTTCAGCAGCCGTAATTGTTTTCTCTCGCTCTACATTAACATCGGGAGCGGCTTGCTGCGAAACGAGAGCCACAAAGCTGTGGTGGGTCAAATTCAAATTGAGTGCGTGCCAAGAGGCGGTTCACCACAGAGACACAGAGGACGCAGAGGGGGCACAGAGCAAGACAATCTCAAATAACAAATCTGAGATTTCAAATCCGCTTTTTGCAATTTCTTTTCTCTGTGCATCCTCCGCGTTCTCTGTGTCTCTGTGGTGAATCTCAATTTCCCCTGCGCTCTTTTCAAACTGAACCACTGCCTACAAATCTGATACCGGGTAGCGCAACAAATCCAGCGCCCCTCTAGATTTTCACTTTGGCAATCCTTTTCGCGCAATCGTCTCCATCGCATTGCAGAAGCGGTCGAGTTCCCTGAGCGTCGTGTAGACGTTGGGCGTGATACGCAGGCCGCGAAACTCTTCGTGGATGATGGGCGTGGTGAAAATCTTATGCTCTCGCATCAGGTAGTTGCCGATGTCCGAAGGGTTCGTGCCTTCTATTGCCACGTTGCCGATGGCGCACGATTGCTCGTCCGCGAAAGAAGTATTGAAGCTCACCTTTGGAATATCTTTGAGACGGTTCATCCAGTAGCGGGAAAGGTAACGCAGGCGAGCTTCCTTGCGGCTGCTGCCGATGCCGTGGTGAAAGAGAATGGCTTCGCCGATGGCCAGACGCGGCGCGGCGGAATGTGTGCCAATCTCTTCAAACTTGCGTATGTCTCCCATCTGTTTCTTCTCGGCGGCGAAGAGCGGCCACACCTTCGCAATCTTGTCCCGCTTGACGTAAAGCATCCCGGAGCCTTTCGGCGCGTAGAGCCACTTGTGCAGGCTTGTGCCGAAGTAGTCGCAATTAAGATCGCTCTGTTGGAAATTGAACTGTGCGAATGAGTGCGCGCCGTCAACGATTGTCTCTAGCCCGCGCGCGCGTGCCATGTCGCACACGGCGCGCACGGGCGTAATCTGACCTGTGATGTTGACCATGTGTGAGATGAGAACGAGACGCGTGCGCTTTGTGATGCCTCGCTCGAAAGCCTGTGTAATCTCGTCCAGACTTTTTGGGGCAATCGGAATCTTGACGAGTTTCAAGACTATGCCATCGCGCTGCTCTCTCTGGCGCAGGGTCGTCAACATGCGCGGGTAGTCCTGCGTCGTCGTCAGCACTTCATCGCCCGGTTTGAAGTCCATGCCGAGCAACAGAGCTTCGAGCGATTCGGAAGCGTTGCGCGTAATCGCAATCTCTTCGCGGTCGCAGCCGAACATCTCCGCCAGCCCTGTGCGAATCGTCTCCGATTGCGGCTCCAGGATTTGCCACATCGTGTAGGCGGTCGCGTCCTCCTGCTGCCACGTATAACGCACGACCGCTTCCGTCACGATGCGCGGGCTGGGGCTGACGCCGCCGTTATTGAGATTGATAATCCCGCGCGTGACCGTGAAGGCGTTCTGAATCGTGAACCAGAAATCTTCATCCTGCGCCGCCTCTTCCGGCGCGAGATGAGAGATGCGTGCGCTCGCGGCGCGTATGTCGTCTAGAAATGACGCGACGGCGGCAGACGAGAGAGCCGCGAGGCCGACGCCCTTGCCGACGGATGAAAGAAACTGGCGGCGGTCGCATTCGTTTTGCTGAAAGTCCGGGGAGTTGTTCATAGCCTCACCTTTTACTTGTTTGTGCGCGGCGCGGCGATGTAGCCAACGCGCGTGACGGCGACACGCTTTTCTTTACCCTGCGACTCGGCCACTGTGACCTGCACTTTATGAAAAGTATTGCTACTTGCCTTACCGTTAGCCGGAATGTAGCCGACGAGATATTGAGTTCTGAGGTCGCGCGTGATCTGTTGAGCGATGCCGACCAGTTCCGACGTTGAGTTGGGAAAGAAAGCGCGCCCGCCGGTTTCCTGTGCGAGAAATTTCAGAAGGTCAGTGGCCTTGTCGCGGGATTTTTTGTCCTCGATTTGCTTGAGCAGACCGATTGCGAAAATCTGTATGTCGTCTTTGTGCAGGCGTTCAATGAGTTCGTCGCGCTTGGAACGGCTGCCGCGATCTTCGCCATCGGTGACGATAACCAGCGCAAGGCGACGGTTTCCATCCATGCCTTTCCTGTTTTTCGCCGCATAATTGATGGACAAAAGCACGGCATCAATCAAGGCTGTCTGCCCACCTTCAGTATAAAGGCTGTCCAGGCCGCTAAAGATCGCCGCCTTGCTTGAGGTGAAACCCGATACTACCTGGATGTTGTCGCTTGAAACAAAGCGCACGAGAAAAGTTTCATCGTCGGGCTGGTTGCCGTTGACGATGATCCTCCCGGCGTCGAGCACCTTATCAAGTTGCGAGCGCAACGAGCCGGAGTTGTCAATCAGGAGACCGTAGCTGAGCGGTACTTCCTCTTTCGAGAAGAAAGAGATTGTTTGCGGCACGCCGTCCTCAACCACGCGGACATCTTCCTGCCGCACATCGCTGACGGGGCTGCCTGCTTCATCCGTGACGCGCACGTTGAGCAAGACCATCTGTTGCTGGCTTTGAGATTGAGCAAGCGTACTCAGGATCAACAGCAAGCAGATAGTTAAGCTTAACGCCGTGCATGGCCGAAAGAATTTCATCTCTTCCTCCAATGAAGTTTGCGGTTCAAGCGTCATCCTCCGCATCCTAAAGCTTTTGGGAGACTCGCAAAGCGACGGCTCGCATTTCGCTAAGCGATGGCTTCGCCTCCGCGTTGCCGACCGCCGTGAGATAAAAGACCGTTCGCTTCTTTCGTATAAAAATCATGAACGTGGCCGGACTGCCGCTCGCCAGTTGCGCCTCATCTCCGAGACCCGCGATTGGCTCAACTGACCCCATTCTATCGCCTTGCTTTGATAACGTTTCAAAAGAGGTCTTCGCCAAATCTTCCGTCGGGTTCAAAAGTAAGTTGGCCGAAAGAGAAGAAGGATTGCCCTTTTCGACGTTGGTTCCACCATAAAAGCAGGAGCTGTTTCTTTCGGAAAGGTCTTTAGAACCGAGGCGGACAGGAACCCCCAGAATTCTCTCAGCGTCCTCTTTCGTCACCAATTCGGTGGCGGCGATGATCTCTTTGTCCTCTCCCGCGTCTCTGGAGTTACTATTGCTGCCGGAGCGACCTCCACCACCGCAGCCGGAAGCGAGAACCGCCAGGCAGAGTAAATGAGCAAAGCACTTTCGATAGCGTTTCATACACTTTCTCCTTAGAAGCTGTTTGAAAAGTCTCAGAAAGCCCCGCAGGGGCGAAATGTAAGAGCCTGTGGCAACGCCCAAGGAGAGAGCACAGGTTATTCATCAAGCCCTGACAGGGCGAAATAGAGTATCTCGCCCTGTCAGGGCTGCTCAGCAAAAGGTGACGCGTGACCCGGCGCGGTGCGCCGGGCTATTACATCGTCGCCCTTTCAGGGCTTTTTCAAACTGCTTCTTAAAGTCAGAGAGCGCGGCACAACCTGCGGCGACTCTTTTTATTTACGCGCCTCATAAGCTATCTCACCATTGATGACCGTCATCAGGCAGCGGGTCTTGAGGATTTCCGGCTCACTGATTTTCATGATGTCAGCCGAGAGCACAGTTAAATCAGCAAACTTGCCCGCTTCGATTGAGCCTTTAATCTTCTCCTCGAATGCCGCAAACGCAGGCCAGAGGGTGAACATCTTCAAAGCCTGTTCGCGCGTGACCGCTTGCTCAGGATGCCAGCCTTCGCCGGAGAATCCCTTTTGATCGCGGCGCGCGACCGCCGCATAAAATTCTATCATCGGTTCGCCGCGCTCGACGGGAGCGTCCGACCCTGCGACGACCATCGAGCCCGACTTGATGAAACTCTGCCACGCATACGCGCCTTCCAATCGTTTGATTCCCAACCGGCTCGGAGCAAAGTGCAGATCGCCGATGGCGTGCGAGGGCTGCATAGAGGGAATCACGCCCAGCTTTGCAAAGCGCGGAATGTCCACAGGATTGACAATCTGCGCGTGCTCGATGCGCCAGCGCGGCTCGCGAATCTTTCTTTGATCGGGCGGCACGGAGGCAAGCGCCTTCTCGTAGGAATCTAGCGTAAAACGATTCGCACGGTCGCCGATGGCGTGCGTCTCGACCTGAATGCCCTGACGCAACGCCTCGTTCAGCATCGGCATCAACTCTTCCTCTTTGACTGTGAGAAAACCGGAGGTCTCAGGCTTATCTGCATACGGCTCAAGCAAGGCTGCGCCGCGCGAGCCGAGCGCGCCGTCAGAGACGACCTTGATGGTGCGAACAGTAAAGCGCCCGTCGTAAGCTCCTATAGTTGCTCCTTCGCGCAGCAATTTCTCCGCGCTCTCGGACGGACCATGCACGGCTTTATAGATGCGAAGCTTGATCTTTCCTGCATCGTAGAGCTTTCGGTAAAGCGCGACATCGGCGTAGCTGCCGCCAGCATCCTGAATCTGGCACCAGCCGAGTTCTATCTCTCGCTTAACTCCGAGCAGGACTGCCTGTTCATATTCGGCGGGCGTAGTTTGCGGGATATGCCGTGTTACTAAATCCTGCGCGTTGTCGAGCAGCATCCCGTTCGGCTCGCCCGTTTTATCTTTCGAGATTTCACCGCCGAAAGGGTTCGGCGTGCTGCGGTCAACGGCTGCGAGTTTCAAGGCCGCTGTGTTGACGACTGCTCCGTGCCCGTCTGCGCGGTCGAGAAAGATAGGATTGTTGGGTGCGACCTTATCCAAATCCTGGCGCGTCGGGAAGACTGGCGGCTTCCAGAACGTCTCAATCCAGCCGCGCCCCGTAATCCACTCACCGGGTTTCGCCCGCTCGACTCGCGCTTTGACCTTGGCGAGAAAATCTTCGAGGCTCGTCGTGCCTTCAAGGTTGAGCGTCATCTCGCGCAAGCCCACGCCGATCAGGTGATTGTGCGAGTCGGTCATTCCGGGCACGACCGTCCTGCCCTTGAGATCAACGACGCGTGTCGCTTTGCCTTCGTACTTCTTCACCTCGGAATCTGTACCGACGAAGATTATCCGGCTCCCCTTGACGGCGATGGCTTGCGCCTGGGGCTGGCGGTCGTTCGCTGTGTAGATGTTGCCGTTCTTGAAGACCGTGTCAGCCGATTCCGTTTCAGGACTGATGGAGACGAAGCTGAGCAGAGCAATAGATAGGATGAGCGCGAAGATTTTCATGTTCTCCCTTTCATCAAACTCGATGTAATTGAAATGCGCGCGGGCGGCAGTCGTTATATCACTGATTAGCCCTGTTCAGACAGAGCCGTGCGAGGTTTCGGACAGATATTATTCCCCGTCATCAGATTATTGGGAAGTTCGAGACGCTTGCCATATAATCCCGGCACGTTATCTAAAAAGCTGTTTGAAAGCCCCGAAGGTGCGAGATGTAAGAGCCTGGGGCATCGCCCCAGGTCAACAGTTATCATTACCATCATTAGCCCTGAAAGGGCGACATAGAGTATTCCGCCTTTCAGGGCTTGATGAATAAGCTCGACTCTCTCCCTGTGGCGTTGCCACAGGCTCTTATATTTCGCTCCTTCGGAGCTTTCGGAGACTTTTCAATCAGCTGTTAAGGAAGACCACTCTTATCAAGCAAGGAATACGCCTGACATGAAAACAGAAACGCTGAACCTGGAGACCTCGAACGGCGCGACCACCGCGCATGTTGCGCTTCCCGACGAGACAGACTCATCAAAACCGGCAGTCATTCTCATACAGGAATGGTGGGGCATCAATGACCACATACGCGACCTCGCTGGACGCTACGCGAAAGAAGGCTACATCTGCATCGCGCCTGACCTCTATCGCGGCAAACTCGCAAAGGACACGGCGGAAGCCTCGCGCATGATGAATGAACTCCCCATTGACGACGGACTCAACACCATCAAGAGCGCCATCGCCAAAGGCGAGCAGGCTTACAATCTCGGAAAGATCGGCATCACGGGCTACTGCATGGGTGGGACCTTCGCTTTGCACGCCGCCTGCGAGATTGACACGCTCGCCGCCGCCGCGCCTTTCTACGGCGACATCCCGGACGAGCAGACTCTGGCGGAGTTGAAAGTCCCGACGCTGTTCATCGCCGGAGCGCGCGACGGGTGGATTACGCCGGAAAAAGTTAACGAACTCCGAGAGGCCGCGCATAAGTACAATCTGCCGGTGGAAATCGTCAGCTACGACGCGGATCATGCTTTCTTCAACGACACGCGTCCCAAAGTCTACAACCCGGAGGCCGCAGCGGACGCCTGGCAGCGTGCCCTCAATCTCTTCCGCGAACGCTTACAAAGCTGAAAGCTTTTGCACTGACCCCCGGAGGTTGATATGAAGAAAGCTCATCTTCTTCAGGCGCTCATCGTCGTGCTCCTCTGCGCTTGCGCTACGCTCGCTCAACAGACTAGCGCCGCGAAAACGGACGGCTCGATAGTTGAACAACTCCCCTATGCGCTTCCCACTTACGAGCAGTTGTCGGATGATTTCAAAAATTTTTACTCAAAAGAATCGGTCGAAAGAATCAGAACTTCCCCGGACCTTGAGCTTCTGAAAATCAAGTACATGAGCGACGGCCTCAAGATCGTCGGTTTCATCTACAAGCCCAAACAGACAGCAGGCAAGAAACTTCCGGTAGTTATTTTCAATCGCGGCGGATTGAGTGACGAAACCATCGGCCCTGAAAATTACAACTACATTTATGAGATGCACCGTTATGCGTCGGAAGGATTTCTCGTCCTGGCGTCTCAATATCGCGGCGCTGGCGGAAGCGAGGGCAAAGACGAGGTCGCAGGCGCGGACACACACGATGTGATGAATCTCATTCCTTTAGCCCGCTCGCTCGGCTACGCCGACATGAGCAAACTCTTCATGTGGGGCTATTCGAGAGGCGCGATGATGACTTTGCAGGCCATCAGGCTCGGCGCTCCTCTCAGGGCGGCGGCCATCGTGGGTGCGCCGACCAATCTTGTGCCCAACCTGGACGACCCCGGCTTCGTTCAGTTCGCGCGTGGGATTTACCCGGATTTCGAGACGCGCAAGGAAGAGCACGTCAAAAATCGCTCGGCGATTCTCTGGGTAGATAAGATCAATATTCCTTTGCTCATTATGAACGGCGGCGCAGACCCCGGTGTAACGCCGTCAAAGATTATGACGTTCGCGCAGAAGCTGGATGAGCAGGGCAAGCTTTACGAGCTTGTCATCTATGCCAAGGACGACCACCCCGTCTCACGCAATGCGGAAGACAGGTTGAGAAGAACCGTTGACTGGTTCAAGAACGTCAGAACCCTTTCCATCGTCCAGGGCATCGGGCGCATTGTCAGAGAGCAGGGCACGGAAGCAGCCATCAAGCAATACTATGAGTGGAAGAAAAACCAGCCGGACGTGTATGACTTTAGCGAGCCGGAGCTAAACACGCTCGGATACGTTCTGCTCGCCGAGCGCCGAATCAAAGAGGCGATTGAAATCTTCAAGCTGAACGTCGCCGTGTATCCCGGCGGCTTCAATACTTACGACAGCCTCGGCGAGGCATATCTGGCAAATGGCGAGCGCGAGCTGGCGATTAAGAATTACAAAAAATCTTTGGAGCTTAACCCGCAGAACACCAACGCGACTGACGTGCTCAAGAAGATGGAGCAACAAAAGTAAGCCGGATATTCCTGACCCTGGAAGGGGCACATGTAATAGCCGGGGGCAAGCAACCCGAAGGTTTGCGCCGCCCCCGGAATAACGCGATAAATAGTTCCGACCCTGAAGGGGTCGTATACTCAACATTGGGTATACGACCCCTTCAGGGTCGAAATGCGTTTGGGTATTTTGTGACCGGGGGCGTTGCCCCCGGCTATTTTATGTGACCCTTTCAGGGTCAAAGAAGGCGTGGCTTATCAAATTGAGATACTAAAGACTATTAAACAAGCGTCGTTGGATTCTGCCCGAGAAACTCTGTGAGTTCCTCTTCTGTCGGCAGGGAAGTTCGAGCGCCGAGCGCGCGGCATTTGAGTGAGGCCGTTGCGTTGGCGAGTCTGAGGCTGGTCTCGATCTCAAGCCCTCGCAGCATTCCGTAGATGAAGCCTGCGTGAAAGGCATCGCCTGCGCCGGTCGTGTCGCGGCAACCGTTGGGAACTGCAAACGCGGGCGATTCAAAAAAGATGCCCTCCGAGTAAAGAAGCGCGCCGCGCTGTCCCAGCGTCATGCCGACCACAGGGCAGCCGTAGCGCGCTTTAGTCTCGACCAGCGATGCCCGCTCGTCCGCGATGCCTGTCAGCCGGTGTGGAAACTCTTTGGAAGAGATGAGCACATCTATCAGCGGTAAAAGTTCCGGCAAGCCTTCGTAGATGTTGTCTATGTCTGCGGAGACCAGCGTTCCAGCCGCGCGCGCTGCCTGCGCCAGCCGCGCGCACGCCGGAGGATCGTGAGCGTCCAGATGCAGCACACGGCCACGCGACGCCATCTCGACGGGAGCCTCAAGGGCGCTGTAAGCCAATCTCTCATCACGAGCCCAGATAATCGTGCGCTCGCCACTCGGCTCGTCTATGACGATGAAGGCAACCTGATTGCGCGCGTCTTCGATCACCTCCACAAAGTCTGTGTTGACGCCCTCGTTCACAAGCTCCGCCAGACCGAATCGCCCTTCCGCGTCCGAGCCGAAGCGTCCGGCATAAGCCGTTCTCATCCCCAATCTTTGGAGCGCAGCCATCGCCGAGGCGGTCTGGCCTCCCGCCGCCTGCACATGCTCGCGCAGGCGCACCTTCGTATCGAAAGCCGGATATGCGGGCACGACGATGAGGTGGTCAACGGCATTGAGGCCGAAGCCCACGGCGTCAAACTCTTTGTCTTGAGATAACTCGAAAGGAAACTGCACGGCAAGCCACTCTATTTGATTAGACTGCTATACGCAACGCCGCGCCGGATACTCTCATTTGTGGCGGTTCCTCAGAACACTTTCCATGAATCCTCGCGCATTTCGTAACCTTTAAGATTTCAGTTATAGTAAACTCATCCCCCGAAAGATTATTCTCTGATGTTATCAACGAAGTGACTCTCGAAGAAAAGCTCCGTAATCTGCCCATCTCTCCCGGCGTCTATTTGCACAAGGACGAGGCGGGCAAGATTCTGTACATCGGCAAGGCGAAGAATCTACGCAACCGCGTGCGTTCTTACTTCCAGTCGGGGCGCGGGCATGATCGCAAGACGCGTGAGCTGGTGCGCCGCATACGCGATCTGGAATTCATCGTCACGGATACGGAAGTCGAAGCGCTCGTTCTCGAATCAAACCTCATCAAGCAGCACAAGCCGCGTTACAACGTGCTCTTGAAAGACGACAAGCAGTACCCGCATCTGAAGCTCACCATCAACGAACCTTTCCCGCGCGTGATGATTACGCGAAAGATTCAACGAGACGGCTCGCTCTACTTCGGGCCGTTTCTGCCCGCGAGCCTTGCGCGCCGGACGATTGATCTCATCAACCGCACCTTTCAGCTTCGTACCTGCGACATAGAGATTGACGGAAAATTGCCGCGCCCCTGTCTTGAGTATCACATCAAGCGTTGCCTGGGGCCGTGCGTTAAAGGCTTGTGTACGCCCACCGAATATCAGGAGGCCGTGCGGGATGTGCGCCTGCTGCTCGAAGGCAAGAACCGCGAGCTTGCCGACACGCTCGAAGGGCGAATGACGCAGGCGTCCGAAGAGATGCGCTACGAGATAGCCGCGAAGTATCGTGACCTGCTGAAAACCGTGCTGGCGATTGCTGAGCAGCAGAAGATGGCGACTTCGCCGGAGCGCGACGTTGACATCTTCGGCTATTACCGCGAAGGCGCCCGGCTTGCTCTGCAACTCTTCACGATGCGCGAGGGCAAGATTGTCGGTCGCCGAGAGTTTTACTGGGAAGATTTACCGGAGGACGACTTCGACCCGTCAGCGTTTCTGAGCGATGTGCTGACGCAGTATTACTCGACCGATTACGTGCCGCGTGAGATTCATGTGCCCGTGGATTTCGAAGACCGGCAGCTTTTAGAGAAAGCTCTGACGGAGCGGCGCGGGCGGCGTGTTCGCATCCTCGACCCGCAGCGCGGCGAGAAGCGTGATTTGATTGATCTGGTCGAAAAGAATGCCAAGCTCGCTTTCGAGCAACGCTTCCGCGTGTTGAAGCCGGACATGGAGCGCGTGCTCGAAGAGTTGCAGGAGGTCCTGGAGTTGCCGCGTTTCCCGGCGCGCATCGAATCGTTCGACATCTCGCACATACAGGGCGCGGAGAATGTGGGCGGGATGGTTGTCTGCGAAAACGGCAAGATGAACCGCGCCGAGTATCGCAAGTTCAAGATTAGAACTGTGGAGGGCGCAAACGATACGGCTTCGATGAACGAGGTCGTGTTTCGTCGCTATCGCAGGCAGTTGGATGAAGGGAAGCCCTTGCCCGATCTAGTGATGATTGACGGCGGCAAGGGACAATTGAGCGCAGCGGCAGCGGCGATGCGCGAGCTTGATCTGGAAGCCATCCCGATGATCGGCGTGGTGAAGCCTCCACGCAGGCACAACGAAGTCTCGCACCTGTTAGTGAAGGGGCGCGAGCATGAGCCGATCTTTCTGGATTCTCACTCGCCCGTGCTGCGCCTGATTCAGATGATTCGTGATGAAACGCATCGTACAGCCATCCAGTATCATCGCAAGCGAAGGGAACTGCGCGATTTCACTTCGGAGTTGACGGCGATTCCGGGCGTGGGCGATAAGCGCAAGAACCGTCTGCTCAGAAATCTAGGCTCGATTCAGCGCGTCGCCAATGCAAGTGTCGCCGAACTCTCGCCTTTCGTCGGGCGCAAAACGGCTGAGGAGATTGTCGAACATTTCTCGCGCCAGCGCGCTCTGGCCGAAGGCGGACGAGACGAAGAAGACGCGGCAACGCGGCAGCGCGGCGAAGCGGCGCAGGGAGGTATCTCCGCCGATGTTATCGCCGGGATTATCGAGCCGGAGAATATCGAAACTCGGCTGGATGACCCGGAAGGCGATGCGACGGACTTGCAGCCAATTCGTTCTGTAGATCAAACGGGGCAAGTTATAGAGCGTCGTAAATCTTCACGCAAACGCGGCGAGCGCTCCTCGAATCCTCATGGAATCAAGCGAGAAAAAATGTCTAATTAAGCTAGCTTTTCATTCTCTTAATTGAGCGTAAGGCGGCTAGCGGTTCACCACAGAGACACAGAGAACACGGAGGAAGCACGGAGATTTGAGATTTCAAATTCCTAATTTGAGATTGCCTAACTCTCTGCGCCCCCTCTGTGTCCTCTGTGTCTCTGTGGTGAATGCTTGTTTGTTTGACGTTCAACTGAATATAAATGTGACGATTACAAAAGTGTCACATTGCCGCGAGCAGCAATCACCCACCACGTTTAATCTTCAACAGTAAGGTTCTGTAGCGGACGTTGCCATCTAAATCATGGCTATGAGCAGAGCGACTGAAAACTCCAACTGTCAGGTTTTTCGTGCGGGAATCAAGCTAATCGTGCGTTTGGCGTTGGAAATGCCGGAATAAATTAAGTGTTTCCACCGGCACTAGGTTTGCTATCTACTTTTCGGAACTTTAAGGCGAGGAGAGGCGTTTTATGAAGACTTGGTTTGAGGCAACTAAAGGCAAAAGTCTTGCTTCTAACTCGCTTCATGTCAGACGGCCATCAGGGATGGCTGAAGGATCAAGGGGGACTATTCATTGACCATCATACAAACGGGGAGAGCTTTCCCCGGCCAAACTCTCTCCTCACAACCAGGAAAATCTTTAAGGAGAAATAAATCAGTTATGCGTAAATTAGTGCTTTTCGCGATCCTCATCGTCGCCACCGCTTCGATGGCTTTCGCGCAATCAACCGACGACTATCACAAGGTCGAAGTCTACGGCGGTTATTCACACAATCGCGTGGACACAGGCATTGATGACAACGATCCTGAGCTGAGCGACATCGTCAACGAGCGCGAAGGCTTTAACGGATTCAATGCGTCAATCACCGGCAATTTCACCAGATACGTTGGCCTCAAGGGTGACTTTTCCGGCCACTTCAAGAGCAAGACGTTTCCCATCGGGGCTGCCAGTGTTGACATTGACTCGACCGTCTACAACTTCTTAGGCGGCGTGCAGATCAAAGACAACTCGAAGGAGACTCGTTTCAAGCCGTTCGTCCACGCCCTGATCGGTGCGGCGCGCGTCAGGAATAAAATCGACTTCAGCAACAACGTTTGTGCTGCCGTTTTCCCAAGCCCCTGCCCGGTGGATGCCACCGAGACGGAAACGGGTTTTGCGGGAGCGTTCGGCGGCGGTCTGGACATCCGCGCGGGTAAGAGAGTTGACATCCGCGTCATCCAGTTCGACTACAACCCGACACACGTCTTCGATCAGACTCAACATAACTTCCGCATCGGAGCCGGTATCGTCTTCCACTAATCCGGACGAATCGTCTCTTCATAAAAAAAAGACCGCCCGGACTTCATTGAAGTCCGGGCGGCTTACTGTAGGACAGGCATTCCTGCCTGTCTAAGCGTGCGTCAGCACGCTCACCAATATTGGCTAACAAGTATTCGCGCTGACGCGCTCAATGACAGACAGGAATGTCTGTCCTACGACAGGCCGAGAATGCCTGTCCTACACGCCGCCGCGCACGCCCGTGAAGTCGAAGGTTAGATGCAGGACGAGCTTGCCGTCTGTGACTTCGTAGCGCACGTCTTTAACCTTGGCGCTGAGCGAGCCGTTCGTTGATTGGATGGGCATGGCGAGCGAGAGTTGCGGCGCGCGCAGGATTTCCAGCGGGTTGATGCGCTGGTTGATCGAGCGCTGAACCAGTAGGGTTGCAACTCCGCCGACGATCTCAGGAGCGCCGTCGAGATTGACCCCTTCGACATTAATCTGACCATAAACGGTCTGCTTCTCCTGATCGAAGCGTAGGTTAATGCTGGCCTGCGCCCAGCCCTGAAAACGCTGGCAGCCGAACAGATTTTTGCTGCCGGTGAAAGCCAGCGGCGCAATGATCTTGCCGTCTGTAAAGCGCACGCCCGTTTTCATGTTACTGCCTTCATTTTTAATTACAATCTGATCCGGGCAATTGTCCTGCAACGCCGCCGGAATCACATTTAGAGTCGAGTCGTCGAAGAGATTCTGTTCCAGCTTCGTCAATTCAAGCGGAAACGAAGGCTGGCCCAGATCACGAAAGATAGAGGCGAGCAGCGCATCGAAGAACTTTTCGTCGAGCGTGATGACAGCCGTGCCCGGCGCATCGCCGTTCGGGTCTGGAGCCTGAACGGGCTGTCCGGGCAGAGGCTTTGCCCGTCCCGCACCCACCAGAAAGAGCACGATGAGCGCGCCGAGAACAAGACCGACGATGCCGGTGATGAGCGCAAGCAGATATTTCATCTCAAGTTTCCCCTTAGAGCGCCGAGCAAAACTACCATAGAGGAGGAATAGACAGGATTAACAGGATTTTCAAGATTAAGAAAAGCTACTAAGACAATGTCGCTTCAAGCTTCTTCCCTTTCTCCTGTCCATCTTGTTAATCCTGTCTATTTCTTTTCGGTTTTGTTAGTAACTTTTAGTGCGTAGGCGATTGAGAGGCGGACGGCGTTGCCGCTGGCGTTGACGCCGGAGCGCCGCTCGTCTGCATCATGCTTTGCGCGAAGACGAGCGCCGCCTTCACGACAGCCTCGACCTGCGAGCGCACCTGCGCGGGATCAACCTTGCTCATCCCTTTCGGCTCGTCAAACATCGTGGCGGGCACACTCGTTTGAATGTTGCTCATCTCCGTCACAATCTTGACCGAGCTTGCTCCGGCCACGTTGCCGGATGAAACGACGGTTGATTCAGAGCGCAGCGGCAGCCCTGTCTCTTTGTCAACGTAGATGAAAGATTCCGTCTTCACCTCTCCGGCCTGCGTGCCTGTCTTGGCCGCAGCCGTGCAGCGATACTTGGTGGCGTTGCGACCTCCAAATTGCTCCTCGCCCGCGCTCTCGCAGCCGCTGACGCCTTTGACTTGATTAATAATCTGCGCTGGCGTCATCACGGTCGGCACATTGAAGCCGGTTGATTGAGCATCTATCTCGGCGTACTGCTTGCGACCCGGAACAATGATGTAGTGCTTATCCGCACGGTCAAGATAGACGATCTCATCGCCGCCCGGAATCTTCAGAGCGATGCGACGGTCAGCACCATTGCGCGCGAAATTTGCCGAGAGCGGCGGCGTGGAGATGTTTTGATTACCCGTCACTTCCAACTTCAGCGTAATGGTCGCGCTGTACTGCTCCGGCTCGCGCGTGTCAATCGTCGTGCCTGGAACAGTTGTGGTTGTGCCCATGTTGGCGTTTGAAGTGTTCGCCGTGCTGGTGTTCGTCGTGTTTGTATTCGTGGCGGTGTTAGCGTTGGTCGCGGGCTGCTGCTGGCACGCGCTGCCAACGAGGATGAGCTGTAAGAGCATCGCTCCCGTTAAGAATCTGGCCGAGTGTTTCAAGACAAAGTTACGCATCAGATGACTCTCCTGAGATAAAGCGACGGGAGCCGGGAAGCCTTCCGCCGAAATCGTAAAGCTGTTGAAGGGAACGTAGGCTAAGAATAGCACGCACGACGGAAAAGCAGTAGTCAGTGGTCAGTGGTCGGTGGTCAGTTAAAAACAGAACGTTTTTGTTCTAACTGACCGCTGACCACTGACTACTGACCACTGTTTTTCTTGACTCGCCGCCGGAATTAGCGTAGAAGCGGCTTGATTTTTCAGTTCCCCAAAAGAGTGAGTTGAAACATGAAACGAATTATAGCAATTGTTGGTCTGGCTTTCCTCGTAGCTTCATGCAGCAAGGTCGGCCAGAAGTTTGATCAATCGAACTCCGGCTCGGCGGGCACGGCGACCACCGCTGGAAACACGTCTTCTTCGACAGGCGCGTCCACCACGACGACGGGTACGACCGCCTCGGCTGATGTGACGGGCGGCCAGGAGGTCGAGAAGCCTGCACCCTCGGCGGCGCAGTTGTCAGCGCTCGAAGGCGGGCAGGAGGCCAAGTGGGATCAGCAGGGAATGTCCTGGACGGTTCCCGCGGGCTGGAAAAAAGCGACGGTCGAAACAAAGATGTTCATGTGGAATACTACCGGCGGCGCTAAAGACATTGGCTCATTGATCGTCAACATCTCGCCGATGGCCGAAGACTTTCCGACGGACATTTCTCTCAAGGCGTTTTATGACGGAGCCGTCACACGCAAGAAGAACGGCGAAGTTGACGACGTGCGCTGGTTGGAGATTGACGGCGTGAAGGGCGTGGCATTTCGAGAGGCTGTGCCCGAAAGCCCGGATGATGCTCGCCGCTTGCAATGGATAACTTACCGGAAATTCGCGGGGCAGTCGCAGATGGTCAATCTCATGCTCGCCACCGCAGGCCGCAGCTTCGAGCAACGTCAAGACGCCTTCTACGCCATTCTCTATTCGACCAAGCTGGTTCATTAGAAAAGAAGTGATGGGTGATGGGCGATAGGTGATAAGAGGAAACCAGGTTCTTTCCTATCACCTATCACTTATCACCCATCACTCGTCTTCTAATTCTTCCTTACGTAGCTTCTGTGAATCCAACCTTCCGTTTGTTTCTGGTCGACCGTCTCGAAGACGATGTTCTTGTCCGTTTCGCGCGTCACCCGTTTGACCCGACCCGCGACATTATCTTCCGTCGCCTTGCCGTCTTCGGCTTCGGCGAAGAAATCTTGCACGGAAGCGGATTTCACTTGCTCAAACTTCGCGCCTTTTTGTAGCTCGGCGATGGCTTCGGTTGCGCTCGCTTTCAGAAGTTTCGGCCAGAGTTTTTGGAAGAGCACGTTTGAGCCATACACGTCCGCGCTGCTAATCTTGCCGTTAATGGTAAAGGCGTAGCCGATGACGTCCGCTTTGCCGTTGATGATGCCGGATAGCTTCCTGACGTAGTCGGCGGTCATCTCCTGCACCCTGCTGTTTTCGAGGCTCAACTGAAGGCTTGAGCCGGAAACGGTCGAGTTCACCGAAGCGCCTACGTTCTGGCTGAGCTTATCTTGCGCCTCTGTCACCTTAGCCCAAACCTCGCTTTGCGACTTCGTTTTATTCGCGGCGAGCTTCAAGTCTCTGGTCGCGACGACTTCGTTTGAAGACTCGAACTTTCCGGCCACCTCGTTGCCGCGTTTGCTCCAGCGTCCCCGCTCGACACAGAACGCCGCAATCGGAATCTTGCCCGAACGCGGCGGGACAATCAGGTCAACCGCCAGCACGCGATCCTGCTGTCCGCCTTTCACGATGTCGCCTGATTGGACATAAACCTCTTCGTCCTGGGAGACGTTTTCGATAGCCAGCTCATTCACGTCCTGCGTCTCGTGGACGATGACCACCTTTTGCTGCATGGCTTCCTGAAGCGTCAAAAACTTCTTGCCGCTGATCGTATTCTTACCATGAACCAGAAAAATCGTCAGGTTTTCATATGTGTAAGGCCCGGAAATTTTGTAGTCTGCGGCTTGCATTTCACCTTTTTGGGCGGGGAGAATCTTGGCATCTGCAAACATCGCTAGGGATATTCCAACCACCATCAGGAGCACTGCGATCCCGACGGCGAGCGTGCGGAACTTCATAAAGCTACCTCCTCCAAAGAAGCGGAAAAATTGGCGTGCATGACGCTTCGTAGACAGAACGGGAGACGGTGGGCTTCTTGCACGAAGCGGCGAGGGTTTATTTTGAGCTTTGTTGCAGGATGGCAGCGGGAGAGTTGCCAGCAGGCTGGAGAGTTGAGGAGGAAAAGAAATAGACAGGATTTACAAGATTATCAAGATTAAAAATAAGAAGTTAACTCTTCTCATTTTTCTTTATCCTGTGAATCTTGTAAACCCTGTCTATTTCTTTTGTCGTTGGTTCTGCTGTTTTTAGTCAGCCGCTTCCGTTACATACGAAGTCGGCGCGTCGGCGTGGGGGACGAAGCAGCGGCGGCAGCGGGCTTCGTAGCGGTCGCTCGCGCCGACCGCGACACGCTCTTCGGAATCAAACGTGCGCTGCGAATAATTGGCGGGCTGGCCGCAGCGCACACAGATGGCGTGGGTCTTGGTGATGTATTCGGCGATGGCCAGAAGCTGCGGCATCGGCTCGAACGGCACGCCCGTGTAGTCCTGGTCGAGTCCGGCGATGATGACACGAATACCGCGCCGCGCCAGTTCGTTGGCCACCGCGACAAGCTCGTTGTCGAAGAACTGCCCTTCGTCAATGCCGACAACCTCTGTGCCCTTCTCGACGCGGGCAAGAACCTCTCCAGCCGTTTCGACCGTGGATGATTCGTGGCGCATCTCCGAATGCGAGACGATGTGATCGTGCGAGTAGCGAACGTCAATCCTGGGCTTGAAAACCTGTACCTTCAGGCGCGCGATGCGGGCGCGGCGCAGACGGCGAATCAGTTCTTCCGACTTACCGGAGAACATAGAGCCTGCGATGACTTCAATCCAGCCGGGCGTGGTATGCAGGTGAATAAGATGCTCGTCGTTGCCTTGTGCTGTCAGTTCGTCCATCTGATGAATGCCTCTGTTCAGTAATATTTTATCTGTAAAGCCTCGGGTTATAAAACGGCGCGAAGGCCGCAACCAATGCTGCTTCAAAACTATCGGAGCGCGTCAGCAGGTCGCGTGACAGAACGCCCCATGCTCCCTGGCGACTCCGCACGTCGCGCTCGTTCGCTACTTCGTCAATCACAACGCCAAGCTCCCGTTTGCCATCAATCACCATATCGGCAATCAAATGAGGGACAGTCACGGAGGGACTCGCGCCAAAGTATCCTCGCGTGCCGTCGGTGGCGTAAGCCCAGCCGAGCAGGAACGTATGCCATTCGTCGTCAACGTTGATCGAATGAAAGCCGCCTTCGAGTCCGACGTAAAGCTCGGCGCTCGCGCCTTCCTTCTGCAATTGCTCGCGCACAGCTTCAGCGCGTGAACGCGCGCCGTGCATCAGTTGCCAGTCGGTCAAAGGCATCACGGGGGCGTCCGGCTCGACAGCGCGCGCCGTCACGGTCGCTTCATTCCATCGCGCGTCCACGACGGCGATGCGCGCGGCGGCGGCGCGAACAGCCATAATCTTGGCAGCGCGGTCTGAGCCGAGTGCGATAATCATAAGACAGTGACAAGTGACGAGTGATGACGAGCAATGAGCAACAAGCAACGAGCGAGGCATATTACCTCGTCACTCGTCACTTGTCACTTGTCACTGCTTTATCAGGGCTGGCGCGAGCCGGGCGGTCGCCGGGGAGTTATTCTGATGTCCTTAACTTCGCCGTCAGGGTTTTTCTCACTTCGCTCGTTGACCAGCTTTTGCGCTTCGGCGTCGGCGATGGTGACACTCGGCGAAACCCCGAACGAATAGGCCAGCGTCACGTTGAACCCGATGCAATCGGCTTTGTATTTCTCGCCGCCACGTCCTCCCGAAGAGTTTGAAGGTGACGGCTGTGGCAGATTCATCTTTTCAGAGAGTTGTTTGAAAAAATCCTGCGCGCCGAGCCAGTTGCCCGCGCCGCTATGATACGTCAGCCTGATGACGGCCAGCCTTTTGTCAACGAAGGTCAGGTTTACATCATCTACTCCTTCGGCTAACTCGTCCTTTAACTCCGTGCCGGAAATACGAACGGCCTGCGCTCCCGTGCGGCTTCCGGTCGAGAATTTTGAATCGAACGTGGAGGCATCGGCGAGCTTATCTTTGACCTCAGTCATTGCCATGCCGAGTTGGAAGCCATTGAATTCCGGCGCTTGTTTTAGCGGACAGTTCGGCGGCGGCGGCTTCTGAGCAACGACGTATGCGGCAGAGGCCAGAAGAATTACTAACGGCAGCAGAGAGCGTAAGAGTTTCATAAAATCTCCTGAAGTCAGCGAAAAGAATAGACAGGATTTACAGGATTAACAAGCGTCCCTGCGACCTCTGATGCGCGGGCTTCCTCTTTGAGTTGTTCCATCTGCCTTCATCGCTCCCGGCATGGGAAAATAGGTCGCTTGACATTCACCCTGCCGCTTGCTGTAATCAAATTTCTTCCCGTAGAAATTGATTTGACCAGTGAATTTCCTGAAGTCTAGAGAGGTATTGAAGTGCCCGCTGAAGAACTCGTTTACGATTGGAACACGATTGAGCCGACTTACCCTTCGCCCAATCGCAAGATTAGTTTCGATGATGAAACCCTGCGCGATGGGCTGCAATCGCCTTCGGTTTGCGAGCCGCCCGTCGAGAAGAAGATTGAACTCCTGCACCTGATGGATGCGCTCGGCATTGACACGGCGGACATCGGATTGCCGGGCGCGGGCGGCACACACGCTGCCGGTGTGGAGCGGCTGGCGCGCGAGATCGTAGACAAGAAACTACGGATTCGTCCCAACTGCGCCGCGCGCACTCACGCAGCGGACATCATGCCGATTGCCGAAATTTCGCAGCGCGCAGGCATCGCCATCGAAGCCTGCACCTTCATCGGCTCATCGCCCGTGCGCTTCTACGCGGAAGACTGGACGCTCGACAAGCTCTTGAAGCTCACGGAGGATGCCGTCACCCTCGCCGTCAAAGAAGGCTTGCCCGTGATGTACGTCACAGAAGACACGACGCGCGCCGACCCGGAAACCATTCGCGCTCTCTACACGGCGGCAATTCGATGCGGAGCAAGGGCGGTCTGCGTCTGCGACACGGTCGGACATTCAACACCGGACGGGGCGCGTTCCGTCGTGCGCTTCGTGAAGAGCATTATCGAGGAGCAGGGAGAGAAAGTGCGGCTCGACTGGCACGGGCATCAGGATCGTGGACTTGGCGTCATCAATTCCATCGCTGCGATTGAAGGCGGCGCGGATCAGGTTCACGGTTCCGCCTTGGGCGTCGGCGAGCGCGTCGGCAATGCGCCGATGGATCAGCTTCTCGTCAATCTCAAGCTGATGAACTGGATTGATAATGACCTCTCGCGCCTCGGCGAGTATTGCAAGGTCGCGGCGGAGTCGTGCGGCTGGACGATACCCTACAACTACCCGGTCTTCGGGCGCGACGCTTTCCGCACGGCGACGGGCGTTCACGCGGCGGCGGTCATCAAGAGCTACCGGAAGCAAGACCCGCAGCTTGCCGATCTGGTTTATTCGGGCGTACCCGCCAGCCTCTTCGGTCTCAAGCAGAAGATTGAAATCGGCCCGATGAGCGGAAAATCAAACGTCATCTTCTGGCTCGAAACGCGCGGCTTGGAGGCTTCCGAAGAGCGCGTCTCACGCATCTACGAACACGCCAAGCAATCTTCAGCGGTGCTCGAAGAAGACGAAGTTATGCAACTGGTTTAAGAGCCGTGATGGGTGATAGGTGATAGGTGATAAGAGAAAACGCTCTTTCCTATCACCCATCACCCATCACCCATCACCCTTTATGATTCCTTCTGCTGCGCTCGCGCCGGAACAAATTCTCAGGGAGCTTCTTGTCTCGTCCAGAGTGCGAGAGGCTTTTCAGTTTTTTGAGACGCGCGCCGCCGAGATTACGGAAGAGCAGATAGCGATTTGTTCGATTCCTGCGCCGCCTTTCGGAGAAGAGGAGCGCGCCATCTATCTTCGAGAAAAATTTTGGCAGCATGGTTTGAGCGAGGCGAAACTGGACGCGGAGGGGAACTGCGTGGCGCTGCGTCGCGGGCGCTCGCTATCGCCGCTCTTGGTCGTGAGCGCGCATCTCGATACGGTCTTTCCACCGGGCACGGATTTCACAGTCCGGCGCGAGCAGAGCAAGCTGCTTGCTCCAGGCATAGCGGACGACGGCTGCGGGTTGGTTGCCCTCATCGCACTCCTCAAGGCGCTTGAAGAACAAGCTATCGAGACTGAAGGCTCGCTGCTTTTTGTCGGAACTGTTGGCGAAGAAGGCGAAGGAAACTTGCGCGGCGTGCGTTACCTTTTGACGGAAGGCGAGTGGGCCGGTCGGGTGGATGCTTTCATCAGCTTCGACGGCCCCGGCGTGGAGCGCATTACGCACGCGGCTTTGGGTTCACGCCGCTATCGTGTGCGATTGAAAGGCACGGGTGGGCATTCGTGGGGAGACTTCGGCGCGGCCAATCCGGTTCACGCGATGGGGCGCGCGGTTGCGCGTCTCAGTGCGTACCCTGCGCCAACTGACCCGCGCACGACCTTCAACGTCGGTCGCATCGAAGGCGGCTCAAGCGTCAACGTCATTCCGCGCGAGGCTCAGATGGACGTGGACTTGCGTTCCGAATCGGCTGATGAACTCAGACGCCTCGATGCCTTCTTTCGTCGCGCCGTGCGCGAAGCCACAGACGACGAAAACAGTGTGCGCCGCCCGAATGCTCCACCGCTCGAACTGGATTTGAAACTCATCGGCGACCGTCCCAGCGGCGAGACTCCGCCGGACGCAGGGCTGGTTCGCATCGCACAGGAGGCGACGCGCTATGTCGGCAGCCGCCCGCGACTCGACCGCTCCTCGACAGATTCCAACATCCCCATCTCGCTGGGCATTCCTGCCATCACTCTCGGCACGGGCGGCGCAAGCGGCAACTCGCACACGCTCGACGAATGGTACGACCCGCGCGGACGCGAGATTGGCCTCAAGCGTGCGCTCCTCGTCATGCTCGGGATAGTAAGGCAAAAGTAAAAATGTAAAAGGCAAAAGTGTTGGCGGAGAACCACATTTGATTAACCTTATTTGATTAACCTTAGTTCGGCATCAAAAAGATGGCCTTCTCAGCCCCGAAGGGGCGAAAGAATGTAGCCCCAGGCGTCAGCCTGGGGAATAAGCAGCAATAAATGTTCGAGCCCCGGAGGGGCGACAGAAGCTCAAGATACGTTATGACATAGCTTGAATTTCTGCCGCCCCTTCGGGGCTTAATAATGATGTTGATGCTGCGACCCCGGGCTTGCGCCCGGGGCTACACTCTCTCGCCCCTGACGGGGCTATTGCCTTTTACCTTTTTACTTCTTTAGTTGATCGGAATCGTGACGGTCGTCGTTCCGGCCTTGCCTGCGGGGAAGCGTTTCTGGCGCGCGATGCGTTGCGCCGTTCCGTCGCCGCCGGAAGTCTGTGTGACGCGACCGGCCTCATCGTAAGAGACCTGAACCGTCACCATCTTCGGCCCCGGTTTCGCTGCCTCCGGTTTCTTGGCCGCATCAACGCTGCCGGGCTGTCCTTCGGCTTGGCTGGCTATTGCCTGCTTCGCCGCTGCTGCCTCAGCCATTCTGGCGCGGTCTCTGGCATCACGCGCACGCTTCGCCGCGAGAGCATTGGCATCATTCATAGCTGCTGCCGCTTCTGCGCTGTTCGGATCAATTGCTGGCTGTTCCGGCTGAGCTGCTGCGTCCGGGTTGTCGCTTGCGGCTTGCGCTTCCGGCGCGGGGGCAGCCGCCACAGGTTGAGCGGCAACCGCCGCCTTGCCTTTGTACCAACCGGCGGGAATGCCAGCCACCGCGACCAACGCGAGGACGGCTGCGGCTATCCCTGCATAAACCATCTTGCTCTTTCCTTGGCTGGCCGCGCCGTCAACCATCAACGAGAGCGGCATCCCCGACTCGCTGTCAAACTCGACCGCTTCTGCGCTTTCGTTTGCGCCGTCCGGGTCTTCCATGTAGGACACACCCTCTTCGGCAAACGGCGCTTTCGGCTTGATGCCTTCGTCCAGACGACGCAAGCCTTCGAGCGTCACCTGCGTCCAGGGTTGATGAATCGTGCGGCGCGCAGGCTCAAACGCCGGGCTGAACTTAAACGAAGCGTTCGCTAAGGTCAGCGCGTAATAGATGGCTTCGACGCCGTTGAGCGAACCAATCTTGGCATCCACCAGATCGCCCCGGTCAAAGTAGAAGAAGCCGGGCGTCAATTCATACGCAACCTTCAATCGTCCGGTCTTGCGTTGGTTGCAGAAAAACTCAATCAGTTCCGCCAGCGAAAGATCGCTCAGTTGTCCACTCAGTGCCATAGCTTATTCCTTTGTCGTTGGAGCAAAATTTTTAAGTCTTAGTCAATTGCGTTCCGGCTCAAGACACGCGCGCGTCGAAATTATTGAGCGAGCGCGAAGTTGTAATTAATCTCGCCGGAGATTTTCACGGGCTGGCCTGAAAGCAGCGTCGGGGAGAAACGCGCACTCTGTGCCGCCTGCACCGCAGCCTGCTTGAGCAGCATGTGGCCGCTCGTGGCTTTGGCCGCTATCACCTTGCCCGCTTCGTCAATGACTACTTCGACGACCACGACGCCGGAAGCGCGCGCGCTTCTTGCCGCCGGGGGATAGACAGGCTTCGGTAAGTTGACGGCTTTGCCGTTAAGCACACCGCCCGAGATGGGTTTCAATAGAGGCTTCGGTATTCTCGCGGCTGCTGCTGGCGGCGGCGGTTCATCGGCAACTTTAACTGTCGAGTTGCTGGCGACGCTGCCCGGCATGCGAAGCGCGCTATCGGAGGGTGCGATGTTGGTTTTGACAAGCGAGCCACCGCTCGGCAATGGAGCGACAGACTTGCTGGCGACAGCGCCCGCCGGTTGAGACGAGTTCGCTGCGGGCTTGGACGCTTGATCGTTGGACGGATTTGGCTGTGCGGCGGTTACTACAGCGCCCGACGGAGCAGGCTGAGCGGCGGCGGGCTGACTCATCTTGGCCAGAGTCGCTTCGTCCAGATAATAGCTGATCATGCGGTAGGTAGCTTCCGTCGGCTCGTAGGAGAGCTTGCCGCCTTCGATTAATGCCACAGAGGTTGTCATCTTCGTCCAGTTGCCGAAGTTGTCAAACTCGTAAGCGTACATCTCTTTGCTCAGGAGCGAGCCGTCCGAGTTGAGCAGCGTCATCTCCATGATATTGCCCTTGTCGTCGTACTTGTAAACCTCTTTGCCGGTCAGGGCTGCGCCGGGAACGGGAAAGTAGGCGTTCTCGACCTTGACGCCCTTGATGTCGTAGGCGACCACTTCCATCACGGCGCGCTGTCCTTCGACTACCTTGCCGCCCTTGTTCGAGAGCTTGACCGTTTCGGTGCGAACGCGCCGCACAGGGCCGACGAGACCATCGCGCTCTCTGTCCGTCTCCATGTTCAAATAGGAAAGGAGCGAAACGTGAGAATTTCCGGTCGTAGTTGAGGGATTCGTTATTGCTGACGCAGGCAGGCCGAAAAACGCAACGAGAAGGGCAACCGACAGGGTCAGGTTTATTCGTCTTTTCATGGACTTAACTCCTGAAGTCATAGTTTGTGAGTGGCTCAAAGAATCGAGGGCAGGGGCGGGCGAAAGAGCGTTTGCCGCCTCAATTCTGGCTTGAAGATGGCCGAAAGGCCGAAAGTTTTTTCACCCGAAACCGGATGCTGAAGTCAGCCCAAAACGAGTAAGGCCAGCGAAAGGGAGTGCTAAATGTGGTCGTTTGGGGACTTCGCCAGATTGACGAGGCTGCAAACTTGGCACTGCCCTGAAACCTCACAGGCAGCAAATACATATTATATTGATTAACAAAGTTTGTCTACAGGAAACATAGGCCAACGATAAAGGGGCTGAAATTTGGGCAAATAGGTGAGATTTGGTCTAACTGGCAAAGAGCGTCGCCGTGCGTCCCGCAGCCAGTAGCTCGCGCGTGGCTTCGTAGACTTCATCTGTAGTCATCTCAGAAATCCTCTGGCTGTAGATGACGCGGTGACGTTCTTCGATGGGGATGAAGCTGTTGGGAGTCGGGCGGTCAAGCAGAGCGACAACGGAAGTGCCGACGGCTGTGGCAATGTGCATCGGGCCGGTGTCGTTGGAGACAAAGACGGAGAGCCGCGCGAGCGCAGAGGCAAGCTGCGGGATGGTCAGTTTGTCAAAGATGATTGTTGAGCGTGGAAAGATGGCTCGCATCTCTTTGACCATCTCGCGTTCTTCTGGCCCGGCGAAGAGAACTATTCGCACGCCATCGTTACGCGCGAGACGTTCGGCCAATTCACTGAAGCGCGCGAGCGGCCAGCGACGACCGGGATGGCCTGCGCCGGGAAAAAGCCCTACGAGCGGCGCGTTGGTGTTGGCCTTCTCCTTCTTCAGCATCTGTTCGACGCTCGCGTCATCGTCAGCGCGCGTCGGCAGGCGCGGGACGCGCGGCGCATCCTTAATGCCGAGCGGGATGAGCACGTCAAGGTAACGATCAATCGCATGTTTTGTCGGGCGGTTGTCTTCGATGGGCGGCTTCGGATGAAAGTTGGCAAGGATGTCGAGCGAGCGACCCGGACGCCGCGCATAGAGTCTCTTGGGCGCACGCGAAAGAAAGCCGAGCAGGTTTGTCTCCGACAGGCTATGCAGATCAATGACGAAATCAAACTGCTCGCGTCGGACCTCTTTAACAATTTTCCCTATGCGAAAAATCGACAGCACCTTCCAGCCATCGCGCAGCGCCACGCGATCCACCACAATCGTCGCGTCGGCGTAAGCGGAAAGATCAACGATGGGAGCGCCCGGCTTTCCGACCGCGACAGTAATGCGCGCCTGCGGAAACTTCTCGCGGATGGCGCGCAGCGCAGGCAGGCTCAAGACCACATCTCCAAGCTGGCCGAAATCTATCACGAGGATGTTGCGCGGATCGAAGCTCACAAGAAATCAAAGAGAGTTATTAAGAGTTAATAAAAAAATCGAGAAGAAATTAGACAGGATTAACAGGATTATCAAGATTAAGAAAACAAGGCGGGACGAGGAAGCTTGATGCTTCCTCCTTTCATCCTGTCCATCTTGTTAATCCTGTCTATTTCTTCCCTATAGCTCGCGTAAGTCACGCCCGGTCATCTCCGCTGGCTTTTCCAATCCCATTAAGCCGAGAATTGTTGGCGCGACATCTTCGAGCGCCGCGCCCTCGCGCAGCTTCAGCCCGACGGCAGACTCGTCTATCAGGTGAAAGGGAACGGGATTGGTCGTGTGCGCCGTGTGTGGTTGACCTGTCGTGAGGTCAATCATCTGTTCGCAGTTGCCGTGATCGGCTGTAATCAGAGTTTGCCCGCGCGCCCGTCGAATGCCTTTGGTAATCCAGCCCAGACAGGTGTCAACGTACTGCACGGCCTCAATGGTCTTATCGAGTTTACCCGTATGTCCGACCATGTCCGGGTTGGCAAAGTTGATAATGAAGACATCGGTTTCGCCTTCGTCAATCGCCCGCAAAACTCTGTCCGTGACTTTGAAGGCGGACATTTCAGGGGCGAGATCGTAGGTGGCAATCTTCTGTGATGGAACGAGCAGACGCCGTTCACACTGATATTCTTTCTCGACGCCGCCGTTGAAGAAGTAGGTAACGTGAGCGTACTTCTCAGTCTCAGCGAGACGAAAATTTCGCACGCCTAACTGGCCGAAGACTTCAGCCAGCACGTTGTGGTGCTCCTGCGGGCCGAAGGCGACCGGGAGTTGGAACGTTTCGTCGTACCGGGTGAAGCAGGCAAACTCAACTGTCGGGCGCTGCGGCGTGGGAAAGCCGCCGAAGCCGGGTTCGGTCAGGGCTCGCGTAATCTGGCGCGCACGGTCGGGTCGGAAGTTAAAGAAGATGACCGCATCTTCGTCTTCGATAACTGCGACAGGCTCGCCCGTTTCGCGTTCCACGACGATTGGCTCGACGAATTCGTCCGTCACACCATGCTCATATGAACGCTTAATCGCTTCGACCGGATCAATCACGCGCTCGCCTTCAGCTTTGACGAGCAGATTGTAAGCACGCTTTGTTCTCTCCCAACGCTTGTCCCTGTCCATCGCGTAGTAGCGACCGACGGCGGACGCGATACGCCCGCAGCCAATCTCGCTGCATTTAACCTGCAAGGCTTCGACGTAGCCGTAAGCAGAGGCGGGCGGCGTGTCGCGCCCATCCAGAAAGCAGTGGACGTAGACGCGCTGAAGGCCGCGCTCTTTAGCCATCCTGAGAAGCGCGTAAAGATGTTCCTGTGAAGAATGAACCTGCCCATCGGAGACGAGTCCCATCAGGTGAAGCGATTTGCCGCGCGACTTGGCAGTGTCCATCGCCTCGACCAGCACTTCGTTTTTGAAGAACTCGCCCGTCTCGATGTCGTGGTCTATGCGCGACAACTCCATCCGCACCACACGACCCGAACCGATGTTCAAGTGTCCGACTTCGGAATTACCCATGATGCCCGCAGGCAAGCCGACGCGCGTGCCCGACGCTTCGAGCAGCGTGTGCGGGTACTTCTCCACAAGCTCGTTGTAGAAAGGTGTCGCGGCCAGCGCAATAGCATTGCCCTCACGCTCCGGTGTGTAGCCCCAGCCGTCAATGATGATGAGCGCGAGCGGCCCCTTTTTACTGGTCAAAACTCAACACCCTCCGAATCTTCTGCTTTGAATCTATTCCGAACAAAACTATGTAACCACGAAGTCACACGAAGCAACACGAAGAAGACTCAAGGAGTTTCGTGCCGTTTCGTGTGAGTTTGTGGTTTATCTCTTTGCATGGCTCGGTTCTGTTAGACGCTCTAAGGATTTATGTCGTGGGTTGATAGCGCGTCTTGCAGTTAGGGCACTCCACCAGTTGAGTGATGCCGCTGACCGGCACCACCGGGATGAAAAAGAAGATGGTGACGAAACGCATGCCCTTTTTCATAATGAAGTTTGTGTACGCGCCGCAGTTGCCGCACTGAATCGGCTGGACGGTGCGTTCCTGTCCCCACGTGAAATAATCCGTTCCGATGATAATAAAGGCTAAGCTCATTCAATCTCTCCTGCACGGATTATTCATTGCTTCGCTGCACGCGCTTTCTTTCGCTGATTTCCAACGGCCTCCGGCTTCGGCGCGGTCTGCTCAAGCTGGTAGAAGGCGCTGCGACCGGGATAGCGTGCCGTGCCGAGCAAATCTTCTTCGATGCGTAGAAGCTGGTTGTATTTCGCTATGCGGTCGGTGCGCGAGGCCGAGCCGGTTTTAATCTGCCCCGCGTTGGTGGCAACCGCGAGGTCTGCGATGAAAGAGTCTTCGGTCTCGCCGGAGCGGTGCGAGATGATGGCCGTGCGCCCGTTTGTTTTGGCCAGCTCAATGCAGTCGAGCGTTTCCGTGAGCGTGCCGATTTGATTGACTTTAATCAGAATGGAATTGGCAACACCCCGTTCGATGCCTTTA
Organism: uncultured Acidobacteriota bacterium; assembly: GCA_963791265.1. GTDB lineage: Bacteria > Acidobacteriota > Blastocatellia > Pyrinomonadales > Pyrinomonadaceae > QHXM01. Next base: position 828,375 of record CAWBSB010000013.1, on the reverse strand, counting down.
CGCAGAAACGCGGTGTTGGTGACGAAGAGATCATCGCCGACGAGTTGGACGGTACGCCCCATCTCGTCGGTCATAGTCTTCCATCCGTCCCAGTCATTCTCGGCCATGCCGTCTTCGATGGAGATAATCGGATATTGCTTCGTCCAGCTTTTCCAGTAAGCGACCATCTCATCGCTTGAGAGCTTGCGCTTGTCGGATTTTTTGAAGACGTAAGACTTGCCATCGTAAAACTCGCTCGCCGCCGGGTCGAGCGCGAGCAAGACATCGCCGCCTGCCTTATAGCCAGCCTGCGAGATTGCTTCGAGAATCGTCTCGACGGCCTCATCATTCGATTTCAGATTAGGAGCGAAGCCGCCTTCATCGCCGACGCTCGTCGCGTAGCCTTTCTTCTTCAGCACGGCTTTCAAAGCGTGGAAAATCTCCACGCCCATTCGTAAGCCTTCATGGAAAGCGCTTGCGCCGACGGGCACGACCATGAACTCCTGGAAATCTACGTTGTTGTCCGCGTGCGCGCCACCGTTCAGGATGTTCATCAAAGGCACGGGCAAAGTGCGCGCCCCGACACCGCCGAGATACCTGTAAAGAGGAATCTCTAAGTAAGTAGCAGCGGCGCGGGCGTTGGCGAGCGAGACGGCGAGCAGGGCATTTGCGCCGAGCTTCGATTTTGTCGGAGTGCCGTCGAGCGCAACGAGCGCCTCGTCAACTTCCACCTGATCGAGCGCGTCCATGCCTTCAAGCTCGCGCGCGATTAGTTCGTTGATATTGTTGACGGCCTTCAGGACGCCCTTGCCGCCGTAGCGCTTCTTGTCATTGTCGCGCAACTCGACGGCCTCATGCTCGCCCGTTGATGCGCCGCTTGGAACAGCCGCGCGCCCCGTCTCGCCGCCGATGAGTGTCACTTCCGCTTCGACGGTCGGATTGCCGCGCGAATCCAGAATCTCGCGGGCATTGATCTGCTCAATCAAGCTCATGGCCGAAAGTCTCTCCTGTTTCACAATCGTCTGAAAAGTGTCTTGCCGCAACTTTACCATCTGTCAGGCTGCGAGGCGAAGCGTGGAGGTTTGAGAGACTATAGGAAAAGTCCCGTCAGGGACGCAGTGAAAATAGCCCAGCAATTTATTGCTGGGGAACGATGTGGTGAAAATGATTGAGTCCCGTAGGGACGACTGAACGGCAGCAAGCTTTCTTCAGTCGTCCCTACGGGACTCAGATTTAATTCTCCGACTTTATCCCCAGCGATAAATCGCTGGGCTATTATCAACTGTCCCTCACAGGACAGAACTTCAAGTTTCCTTTCCTAGCTTATCTCGCCCTTTACCTTTGCTTCTTCTGTTCCTGCCTCTGCCGCTGCTTCCTCTGTCTTTTCGAGCCGGACGCGCACCACGCGACGGCGCTCAACGCTCTCGACGTGGAAAAGCAGACCGTCGTGCTTGACTGTTTCGCCCGGCTCCAGCACATGCCCGGCCTCGGTCATCAGGAATCCGCCCACAGTGTTGTAGGCTTCCGATTCGGGCAATGAGAGTTTCAGGCGACGATTGAGGTCACGCACGACCAGTCCGCCGTCGAGCATATATGTCCCGTCCTTCTCTTCTTTGATCTGCTCGTTGACTTCTTCATCGTGCTCATCTGAAATTTCACCGACGATCTCTTCGAGCAGGTCTTCGAGCGTGATGATGCCTTCTACGCCTCCGTGCTCGTCAATTACGAAGCCGAAATGGGATTTGGCCTTTTGCATCTGCTTCAACACATCTTCGAGCCGTGCGGTGTCTACGACGTAGAGCGGCGACTGCAAGACCTGCTCAAGATGAAAGTTCTCAGGGTGCAGAAGATATGGCATGACATCCTTGCTGTGGATGAAGCCGATCATGTCATCGAGCGATTCACGATAGACGGGCAGGCGCGAGTAGCCGTGCTTGCTAAAAGCTTTCGCTATCTCTTCGAGCGCGCAGTCGCTTGAAATGGCCGCCATCGCCGTGCGCGGAACCATCGCCTCGCGTACCAGCGTGTCAGAGAATTCGAAGACGCGATGAATCAATCGCTGCTCTGAGGCGCGCAATAGTCCGCCCTCACGCGATTTGTCCACCAATTGCCGCAACTCTGTTTCCGTATAAGTGGAAGCATGATCGGTCGTGGCATGAATGCCGAAGGGACGGACTACGCGCGCGCTCGCCCAATCGAGAGAGCGTATCGGCCAACGAAATATTTTATAGAACAACTCCATCGGCCATGCTGTCTTCAACGCGACCTTTTCAGCCCTTGCGAGGCCGAATAGTTTGGGCGCTTGCTCGCCAATCACGATGTGCAGGGAGGTAATCAGTGTGAAGGCTACGCCGAAAGAGATACCGTGACGCCACGCCTCCGAGAGATTGCCGAGCGGGCCTTCGAGCAGTTGGGCGATGGCCGGTTCGCCGAGCCAGCCCAAACCGAGCGAGGCCAATGTAATTCCAAGCTGGGAAGCTGAAAGGTAAGCGTTGAGATTATTGAGCAGCCCGATTAATCGTTTCGCGCTCTTGTTGCCATTGGCAGCCAGCGTTTCAATCCGCGAGCGGCGCACGCCAACGAGCGCAAACTCCGCCGCCACGAAGAATCCGTTAGCGATAACCAGCACCAGCACGGCGGAAAGCTTGATAATAGTTCCGGTCATCGAGGCAGGCACGTGCGGCACAGTGGCGTCGTCAAGAATGAGCGTTAGCAGGTAACTTGGAGGTTCGTCCATCTCGGTTCAATGGTGGGGGTTGATAAGCGTTAAGCGTATGGTTTTCACTGGTTTTAGACGCGAGGAATTATAGCACGCCGGGAGGCGGACACAACAAGACGTTTAGCCCGAAGCGAGAAACGACCTGAATCCGTTTGGCGGGAAATCGTTCCGGCGACTGAGGGCCTCAAGGCCACGTTTATTGAATTGTCCCTTGTTAGTGTCCTGCCGTCGCCCCGACGGCGCGTGAGCGCGCAGGGCGGCGTTCGTGCTTGGAACAGGCGCGAGCGAGTGCCTGTTCGACGCGCGGCTCGACGTTGCATTCGGGCTGGCGGCAGACGGCTGCCAGTTCGGAAATGACCAGATAGCGGGCACGCTCAAGCATTCGCTGCTCTCGGAACGAAAGCGGCTTGATATGGCTCAAAAATGTCAGGTTCTTGAGCACATCGGCGGCTTCGAAAATGTCGCCGGTGCGCATTTTCTCGGAGAAATCTTTGAAACGATCTTTCCAGTCGTGGGCGGGGGACGTGAAATCATCTGAGAGATTCTTTAAGAGCATCTCGCATTCGCCGGAAGAGATCGGGGAACGAAGGCCAACTTCTGAAGCGTTGGCGACTGGGACGAGAACCAGGGAGTTGGTGGCAGCAAGACGAAGCGTGTAGAAAGGAAGGGTATTGGGGCCTATTTGCTTCTGTTCTATCTGCTCGATGGTCCCGATTCCGTGGTTAGGGTAAACGACTTTCTGGCCGACTTTAAAGCCCACCATTATCACCTCCATCGAATTACAAAAATCAGACTGCGCCGCACGCGCGGGTCTGGACACCCGTCAAAGTAGTTGCGACGCGAATCCAAGCGTCGGGTCTCGCTTAATTCTCACAAAAGTGTAACAAGCTGTGTCGGGAAGCGTCAAGGAATTCAGGACAGTGATAGGTGATGGGTGATAGGTGATAGGAAAGAACAGGCTTTTCTCTTATCACCTATCACCCATCACCTATCACTGTCTCGTCAGGCAATAGCCGACGCAGACCTTTGTTTCGATGTGCAGGCCGAAGGGAGCGAGACGTTGGCGCAGGCGGTAGATGTGAACGTGGAGACTTTGCGCGTTGAAGGGAGCCCGCTCGCCCCAGGCGTAGCGCCAGAGCTCTTCGGAGAGGACGAGGCGCTCGATGTTACGGACGAGGCGCGAGATGATGAGAAACTCTTTGAGCGGGAGCTTGAGAGAATGCCCGCCACACTCGATGTAATAATTGGCATGCTCGACGCGCAGGTAGCCGTCGTCATACTCATCTGCTTCCACATTCCCGAATGGGATTTTTGTTGACGCAAGCGACATATAAAAAGTGATGGGTGATAAGTGATAGGTAAGAGCGTTTCTCTTATCACCTATCACCCATCACTTATCACCGCTCTTAGAAATTGAGGCGCAGAGCGAATTGAATCTGGCGATTGGTGCCGAGCCCGACGGTGCGTTCGACGGTTTGCCTGAGCAGGCCGAAGGTCGAGCCTGCGGCGGCCTGTGTGAAGGGCTGCCCCGGCTGGATCAGATTCGTCCCCACGCCGAGCGAGTTATTCAAGGTCGAAGATGGAGCCGCAAAGTTCGTCATGTTGAAGATGTTGAAGACCTCCGTGCGAAACTCTATGTTTGCGGTCTCCGTCAAGCGGAAGCGCTTGTTCAAAATCAAATCGAACTGCCTGAAATTTGGCCCACGCAGAGCGTTGCGTGGCAGATTGCCGAACGTGCCCGGTTGAGGGGTGGCGAACGCCGCCGGGTTGAGCAGATTCCGGTCGTTGTCTAAATAAGGGTTGACTCCCGGAATCAGGTCGGGTCGGCGAACGTTGCGCGACGCGCCGCCGCCGGGTGTGTTGACGACCGCCGTGAAGCCTGCGGGCAGCGGAGCCGCGGCGCTGATCGTGCCGGGAAGCGCGCGCACCTCGCCCGCCGTGCAGCCAGCCGCAGCATTCGTACATTGAATAACGACATCAGCCCTGGCCACAAGCACTTCAATCGGCAATCCCGAACGGGCGTTGATGATTCCGCCGATCTCCATATTTCCGAGCAGGGCGTTGCCGACGCTGCCCAGATCGAAATGCTTTCCTTTGCCGAACGGCAGGGCGTAGATCGCGCTCAGGTTGAAGGTCTGGCGCACGTCGAAGTTGTTGTAGCCGCGATCATCCTCGAAGTTGAAGTTCGTCGCTAAGGTTCTAGCCTCGTTCGATCCGGCGGTGTTGCCAAAGCTGCGCGAGAAAGTGTATTGCGCATTGAGCGTCAGCCCGGAGTTGAACCGACGTGCCAGCGTCGCTTGCAGCGCGTTGTAGCTATCCGAGCCGCCGCTCGTCTTGTAGTCAACTTCGGCGAAGGGATTCGACACGCTTGTTCCCGACACGATTGAGAACTCGCGCACGGTTGTTACGCCGATAACGCGTCCCGTGATGGGGTCTGTACGATTGACGACGCCGATGCCAGTCGGAATATTCGTTCCATTGACGATTGAAGTCTGCCCCGGCAGGATTTTATTGGCGATGCTGCGGAGGAAGAGGTTGCGACCCTGACTGCCGACATAAGCTACCGTCGCCACCGTGTTGTAGGGCAACTCCTGCTGCATGGAGAAGCTGTACTGGTAGACCTTCTCCGGTATCTCGTACTCGCTGGAATAAGCGCGCGGCTGGTAAGAGCGCGTGTTGGGATTGGCGTTGAAGAAGGCGACCGCCGCAGCCGGGTCGAGCGGAAAGACATTGAGCGCACCGCTCGTGAAGGTAGAACTGATGCGGTCGCTTTCAATCGGCTGAATCTGATCTTCGGTCTGACCCGGCCCATAGTAGATGCCGAAGCCGCCACGCAGAACTGTGCGCCCGCCACCAAAGAAGCCGCCGCCGCCAGGATTTGGCGACCATGTTATAGCGACGCGCGGGCCGAAATTGGTCTTCGACGCCTTGAACGCGGCTTCACCCGGCGAGCGAAGTTGGCCGGTCTCGATGTCGAACAAGACCTGCAAATTTCTGTCTTCGCGCAGCGGCGTGTAGTACTCGTAACGCAGGCCGTAGTTCAAAACCAGGTTCGGACGAATCCTCCATTCATCCTGCGCGTAAGCGACGTAGTATTCCTGTTTGGCGTAACGCTGTCCGGTTGCTCCATTGTTGAAGGGGCTGGGCGCGCTCACGTCGCCGAGAAATTGAACCGACTGCGGCGTGTTTGCCAGAAAGCCCCCGATGTTCGCGTAAGTGTAGGTTGTGCCTCCGAGCCTGTCCGTGTAGAGGCGAATGGCACGGAATTCACCGCCGAACTTGTAGTTGTGGTTGCCCTTCGTCCAGTTCAGCGTATCAATAAAGGAGAGCGTGTAGGGCGTGTAAGGCTGACCGCGCCCGTTGGTGGCAGAGTTGGCGCGAACCAATCCGCCCGGCACAGCCGTGCCTGCGGACGTGCCCTGTCCGGCGATGCCGAAGTTGGCCGTGTTGCCTGAGATATTGAGAGCGATGGACGATAGATCAATGCCGTTAACGGTTGGAGCGAAGCCGTTGATGCGCGTGTAGGCTCCGTTGAAGCCGAATTTGAACTCGTTGAGCACGGTCGGCTTCAGGATTGATTGAAGGGCGATGACGCCGTTCTGCGGATTCGCTTGAATCAGGACGCGGCGACCCGTCACGCCTTCCGGCTGGTCGTTGCTGCCCTGATCGCGGAAGTAGCGCAGGTACATCGAGTGGCGCTGATTGAATTTATAGTCGAATCGCGCGGCCACAGAGTTTTCATTGACGCTGGAATTCGCCTGAAGCTGCGCCACATCGAAGAGGTTGCTGCCCGTGCCCTGCTGAATAATCGCTGCATTGGGCGAACGAAAAGCGGGAATCAAAGGAACGATGGCCGCGTTGCACGGAGTCGCGCCTGTTCCGAACGGAGGAGCGCAGATGCGTGAGGCTGTGCCGGGCACGGCCTCTATGGAATTGACTCCGGCGCGCAGGCGGTAGCCTTCGTAAGAGAAGAAGAAGAAAAACTTGTCTTTGACGATTGGCCCGCCGACTGAGCCGCCGAACTGGTTGAGACGCAAAGGGCTTTTCTGGCCGATGATGTTATCGAAGAAATTGGCGGCGTCGAGCGCGTCGTTGCGTAAGAACTCGAAGACGGAGCCGTGAAATTGATTCCCGCCGGATTTAGTGACGACGTTGATTTGCCCGCCCGTGCCCGTGCCGTACTCCGCCGGAAAGTTGTTTGAGTCAACGCGAAACTCCTGCACGTTCTCCAGGCTCGATTGCAGGCGAAAGGGCGACGGGACTTCGCCGTTAAGATTGCCGGGCGAGGCGTCAATGATTGCCGAGCCTTCGATGCCGTCAAAGCGGATGATGTTCTGTTGAACGGCGCGGCCTGAAAAGCGTATGTCGCCGAATGTCCCTGAGCCGCTGTTGACGGAGCCGGGTGCTTGCAGGTAGAGCTGCGAAAGCTGGCGACCGTTAATCGGCAAGCCCTGCACTTCGCGCTGGCTCACGCTCGCGCCCATGCGCGCTGAGCCGGTGTCGGTGATGGCTTCCGAAGATGCCACGATGTCAACCGATGCCGTGACCTCGGTCGTCCTGAGCGTGATATTTAAGTTTAGTTCCTGCCCGACCATTAATTGAACATCTGTGACTTTGGAAGGCGCGAAGTTCTGCGCGGTCGCAGTCACAATGTAATTCGACGCCTTGAGCGCCGGGACGCTGAACGTTCCATCGTCGTTCGTCGTCGCGGTGCGCTCCTCGCCCGTTCGCTCATTTCTGACCAGGATATTAGCGCCGGGCACGATTGCGCCATTCGCATCTGTCACAATGCCGACGATGCGACCCTGATCGGTTTGAGCGAAGACGGCAGCCGTCATCATCAGCAGCGCCGCGATTGCTATCACGAAACGGAAAGATTGGGGATGCCGCTTGGGTTGCAGCTTAGCCATAAAGCCTCCTGTGGGGTTTGTGCAAAATTGAAAGTATTGGCCTCGGGCGCGTACACGTCCGCCGTCAGATAAGAGTGACAAAGGTACGTATCGCCGAAGCCGTTCAGAATATTTACAAGTGCGAGTAGAGTGCGTGTGAATCAAAGATGGAATGTATCTGGCAGAGATTAAATGGGCGTGAATGTCATCTTAATTTTTTGTAAACTTGAACTGAGGATTGCGCTCAGAAAAGAAAAAGCTCGCCGTTCATAGACGGCGAGCCTTCGTTTGTTGCTTCAGCTTGATTGAAAGTTAGATTATGCCCGTACTGAGTAGTGAATAAATGGCACTTGTTTGGCTAATATGCGGCGGAGTCCTGGTTGCAGTCGCCTGGTATTTTCTACGGCGCCGCACCATCCGTTGTTACCTGTGCTCGAAGAGAATTCGGGGCGTCGAGCGCAGCGCCCACTACCCCGTTAATGGAAGACGTCGAGTCGTTTGCGGGCGTTGCGACGACGCCAACCTCAGACTCACGTCGCCCGAACCTCAAGGCCGCTGAACGTCGAAGCGCTCCCTATTCCTCGTCGTCCTCTTCATCAGGAGTAAAGCGGCCATAGTAGAGATCAATAATCGGGATTGCGAAGCCGTGAGTTCCCGTCCCGGGCATCTCAATTTGCAGGCGCAAGCCCAGGCAATCGTAACGCACATGATTATCGTCTTCTCTGAAGAGGTAATAGAAGAATGAGGTGCCCGGCGGCCACGAGCCATCATCGGCGATGCCCGAATATATGGGTTTGACTACATCTTCAAAGTGCCTGGCTTGCTTCTCCACTTCCTTATCTTTGACCCACGGATAGTCCTTACCATAGGTCATCATCCTTTTTTCAAGTAGATGCCTGTAGCTTTCAAGCGCCGTCTTGATCGCAGAGCGTACCCGGTCCTCGGTTATGAGCCGGGCATAGTCTTCCCTGCCGTCGGTTTTGAGACTGTTTCGACAGATCTCTACAGCCTCTTTGAGCGACCTGGCTTGAGAGTAGTCAGTCCTCATCCCCATGTATAGTTTTTAGCGGGCTTTTCAGGATAACTTACCGGCGAGACGCCACCTGCTTCTGCTCCTCCAGGCCTCCGACGAGCGCGGCGTCCCAGACGAGCCAGTAGCGTTTTTTCTTCGTGTCGGGCTTTCGTTGTTCAAAGGCGATGCGGACGTACCTCGTCATAAAATCGCTGGTGGTCGTGCCCGGCAGGTAAGTGAAGAAATACTCTGCGCGCTCGGCCAGCCCACACTCGCGACGCATCCTGTTGATAGCATCCTCGCACTCGCCCGTTTCACCCGCTGCCACCGCGTCAACAGAATCATGGACGACATGGTCTATCTCATGCAGCACGCCCCAGCCGACATTGAAGGCTGCGAGCGCGGCGCGGTCGCCGGTCACGTGCGAGAAATCTGCGAAGTCTATGAGGATGACGAAGACAGGCGGTTTGCTCTCAGCCTCTTTCGTCCAGCGGGCTTCGATGACGCGGCAGAACACCACGTCCGCGCGGTTGCTCGCATCCTCAAGCACCATCATCTTCTCGCCTGAGATGGCAGCCGTGAGCAGTTTGCGCGCAGTCTCCGAGCCGCCCGACGGCGCAGCTTGGCCCGGCTGCAAAGCTCCATTCTCATCAAAGCCAAGCTCGTGCCAGCCGGTGATCGTGCGTAGTTTGTTTGCCAGTTCATTGCGCCGCGCTTCTCTGAGTTCTGGACGACAGAGAACATTTCCGGAGGCGAACGACTGTAGAGGAAAGAAAACAGAGAGGGCGAGCAGGCCGAGAGCCTTGATGATTGCGGAGAAAGTTCTCCTTTGAAGTCTGTCTGCCACGTCAAAACTCCTTCCTTGACGGATACGGACAAGGCTCAAGGCGAGCACTACTCTTGCGGGGGCAACTGCGTCTTCAGAAGAGAGACGCGAGCCGGGGCGATGTTATCAAAGTGTTAATGGGATGTATACAAAATGTTAATGAATGGAAGGTGAAGCAGGGATAAAGCAGGTGAAGGTGAAAGCTCAGGAATGAAAATCTTTTACCTTTCCGTTCATCGTTCTTACAAGCAGTTTGAAAAGTCCCGTCAGGGACGATTGATAATAGCCCAGCGATTTATCGCTGGGAGTAGAATTGAGAACGAGATGTGAGTCCCGTAGGGACGATTGAACGGCGGAGCCGCGCGATGTCAGTCGTCCCTACGGGACTCCGAAAATTGATTTGCCTCTGTTCCCAGCAATAAATTGCTGGGCTATTTTCACTGCGTCCCTGACGGGACATAAGATAGCAAGCATTTTCCAAACAGCTTCTTAGAGCGTGTTGAAAAAGTGGAACGACCTCTGATGAATGAGTTAGGAAAAGGGTATGAACAGAGATTCGTACCCGACAGATTTGAGTGATGCCGAGTGGTGTCGGCTCGCTCGCCTGATTCCCAACCCCAAACCCGGAGGTCGCCCTGTAAAGTATTCCAGACGCGAGATTGTAAACGCAATTCTGTACGTGGTGCGTTCCGGTTGTGCCTGGCGACTGCTACCACATGATCTGCCGTCATGGGCGACTGCTTATCATTACTTTCGCCGGTGGCGCCGTGACGGCACTTGGCAGCACATCCATGACCGCTTGCGGCGCGAGGTCCGCAAGGCTTGCGGTCGAGAGTCTCAACCGTCTGCTGCGATTCTCGACTCGCAGAGTGTAAAGACCACTGAGCGAGGCGGTGTGCGCGGCTATGATGCGGCAAAGAAAGTAGTTGGGCGCAAACGTCACTTGCTGGTTGATACTTTAGGACTGCTGCTCGTGGCAGTTGTTCATGCCGCTTCGGAGCAAGACCGCACGGCTGCACTGAAGGTACTGGCACCGCTCTCGTCTAGCTTTCACCGGCTGCGGCTGGTGTGGGCTGATGGCGGATACTTTGGCAGTCTGGCCATTTGGCTCTGGCAGTTGCGTCAGCAGCGCAAGGTGCGGCTTGAACTGGTGCGGCGCGACGAGCAAGCAGAAGGCTTCTCGGTACTGCCCAAGCGCTGGATTGTCGAGCGGACGTTTGCCTGGTTAGGTCGTTGTCGCCGACTGAGTAAAGATTACGAATACTTGACTGAGACGAGTGAAGCCATGATTCACGTCGCGATGATTGGCTTAATGGTGCGGCGTCTCGCTCAATGACTTTTTCAACACGCTCTTAGAACTTCAGGCATTGAAGGCATTCATCCAAAGGGGCAGAGCATAGCTCAGCATTTGCAAATGCGCCGGGAGGATTCGTCAGGTTTCCATGAGCCGCGGGGTTGCGGCGAGTATCATCTTCGGAATCCTGCATGGCCGAAAGCTCGAAGACCTCGCCTCGTGCCAATTTGACTGAGAGAATTCTTGCTGTCAACGACCCGGAATCTCTCGTTTTGTAACATCTTGATAACATCGGGAGACTATGCTTCCCGCCTTCTGTACAGCTTCAGCGCGGGACGCTTTTTGTCGTTTCTCCCGGAGGAGTCTAAAAATTATGGGTATTGCCAATGAACTGAGCAGCGATGTCGCCGCCGCCGTCCTTGCGCGCAAAGACGAGCAGCCTCAAGGCGGGACGGAGGAGTTAGTTGAGATTGTCCGTAATTTTCATGACGCGATGCGCGACTTAACGGGTGAAGAGCGCCGCCGCCGCATCTACGCAAGTTCTTCGTCAGAATCAGCGCAGGCCAACGCGCAGGCGGCTTCCGGTCGTTCTTAGATTTATCCGGCCTCGCACTTCGGCCAAAGCCTTTCCCAAAAGGACGCTCAATTCTTCGCCAACTCCTTCGCTTTGACGAACGATTCAAGTTGGCCACCCTTCAATGCAGCTTCGCTCCACCGTTCAGCGTTGAGAGCGATGCGGGCGAGCGCGGCGGTCGGCATCCGCATGCTTTCATTCGTTAAGCGTTCGAGCAGATTCTCAAAGCCAGGATTGTGGCCGACGAGCATCACTTCCGTCTTGTCATCTTCAATCTGCGAGATGATTTCAAGCAGATGGCCTATGCTCGCTTCATAAATCCGCTCGTCGTAGCGAAGGTGCGGCTCGATTCCGGCAGCTTCGAGGACGAGCGCGATTGTTTCTCTGGTTCTCTTCGCGGGCGAGCAGATGACGAGGTCGGGGCGAATCTTCTGCTCACGCATAAATTTTCCGACGAGTGGTGCGGCGCGCAAGCCACGCTCGTTTAAGGGGCGTTCAAAGTCGGGCAGGGACGTATCCTCCCAGCTTGATTTGGCGTGTCTGAGCAGCAGCAACTTTTTCATAAACGGGGATAGCTTCTTTCAGATGAGGGCGGCGGACACCGCCTGCTCTTCGTCTGTGGCTTCAGTCTGGCGATGCTCTGAGAGAACTTTCAGGGTCTCTATCGCGTCGCGGTGAGAGACGTGTTTCTTGCTCTGACCTTTCTTGGAATGAAGCACCACGTCGTTGATGGAGAGAATGCCGTGCAGCACGCCGTCGTCGTCAACTACGGGCAGACGGCGCAACTGCGCGCTCTGCATCGTCTCCAGCGCATCTTTAATCCGGTCATCAGGCGCGCAGGCGTAAACTCGCCCGGAGATAACTTCGCCGACCTTAATCGCCGATGCCAGCTTATTCCTCGTGGCGACGGCCATGCAGATGTCGCGGTCTGTAATCATGCCGACGACCTTTCGTTCACCATCCACGACCGGAATTGAGCCGCAGTCACGTTTCCACATAATCACGGCGGCGGCTGCCAGGTCGCTTTCAGGGCCGCAAGATTCCACATTGGCGGTCATAATATCTTGCACTTTCATTTTCGATTCTCCTTAAAAGTTAACTTTCTTTGCGACTCTGGCGAGCAGAACGGTTCGCTGGCGGAGTCGCAGAGTAAAAAAAACATCGGCGCTTGAAGGGGGTTGAGCCAATTCGCATCCTCTGTTTGAAAATTTCTCTTAGTCTTTTAGCACAACTCCCCAGAGCCAAGCCATAATCTTTCAGGAGGGTTGTTGCTCGCTTGTCTTTCGTGGTGTAATCGAACTATCGAAAACGGGGGGTCAGGAAAGGCTTGCGACCGGCTTTTCATTAGGTTCTGTTTACATTTCAGGTTAAGCTCTTTGAATGCTACCCCTGACTTTATCTGATGAACAATGGCAGAAAATGCTGCCTATCCTACGCGCTCATCCAAACGCCTATGTCGGGCAAGAGGACGAATGCCGCCGCTTTCTCTCAGCCGTACTCTGGATGGCACGCTCAGGAGCACAATGGCGACTGCTTCCTAAAGAGTACGGCTACTGGAACACCATCTACCGACGCTTTGGGCGCTGGAGCGAGCAAGGCATCTTCGAGCAATTACATCAAGAACTGGCTGATGATGCCGACCTGGAGCATTTGCTCATTGACTCAACCATTATCCGTGCTCACCCCTGTGCGGCAGGAGCGACAAAAAAAGTGGCGGCCAAGAGAGCCAAGCCTTAGGGAGAAGTCGCGGCGGCTTTTCCACCAAGATTCACATCGCCGTGGACGCACTCGGTAATCCGTTGCGCTTGCTCTTAACGGCGGGTCAGTGCCATGACAGCCCGCACGCAGCGCGATTGATCGAAGACTTTGAGCCGCAAGTCTTGATTGCCGATAAAGGCTATGACTCAGACCCGTTGATTGAATCAATCACGGCCAAAGGCATCCTCGCAGTGATTCCGCCGAAAAAGAATCGACTGGTGCAGCGCGAGTATGACCAGCACCTTTATCGTGAGAGACATTTGATTGAATGCTTCATCAACAAGATCAAGCAATATCGCCGAGTCTTCTCACGATTTGAGAAGCTCTCAAAGAACTACTTGGGGTTCTTGAGTTTCGTCAGCGCACTTATTTGGTTACGCTGAAATGTCATTTGGTTACGCTGAAATGTCAACAGAACCTAGTATTCGTCGCATAAAACAGGATGTCAAAGCTCAGGAAAATTAATGCCCACGTGCTAATTTGCAAGCACAAAACCTGTCTCAATCAGGGCGGGAAGGCTGCGGCCAAAGCCTTGAAGCGCGCACTCAAAGAGCGGGATTTACGCGGGCAGGTGATGATGACAAAGGTTAATTGCCTGGATCAATGTGGGCGTGGGCCGGTGATGGTTGTTTATCCAGATGGCATCTGGTATGGCGGCGTGGACGAAGAATGTGCGCGTGAGATTGTCACAGAGCATCTTGAGGAAGGGCGCGTGGTCGAAAAAAGAATCTTGCACGACATGCGTGGGCACGGCGTAGGAAAGAGATGAGCGGACGCACCATCATCGTTGGAGATATTCACGGCTGCTACGACGAGTTGGTGGCTTTGCTGGAAAAGGCCGCGCTCAGCCGCGAAGACCGCGTCGTCTCCGTCGGCGATCTGATCGTCAAGGGCGAAAAGAACCGCGAGGTGCTGGACCTCTTCATCGAAGACGAAAGATTCTCCGCCGTGCTTGGCAATCACGATCGCGCGCTGCGTCGTTACTGGCGGGGCGAAGAGGTTTCGTTGAAAGAGTCGCAGGAGAAGGCGCGCGCAGAATTGAGCGTGGACGAGGCGCGTTATTCCGCTTATCTTCAATCGCTGCCTTTGATGATTGATCTGGGTTCGCATCTGGTGGTTCATGCGGGCGTGCGCCCCAATGTTGCGCTCGCGGGGCAGGTGGTCGAAGACTTAACGGAGCTTCGCACGCTGGGCGAGGATCGGACGAATCGTGAAGGCGTTAAGTGGTATGAGCAATATGACGGTGACAAGATAGTTCTCTTCGGCCACTGGCCTGCGCCCGCGCCGCGTCGTGGCCCGCGCGCCATCGGGCTTGATACGGGCTGCGTTTATGGGTATCAATTGACGGCTTATATTATCGAGACGGGAGAATTCCTGAACGTCGAAGCACAGCGTGTCTACGAGCCACCGAAGCAACGTGTGACTTGAGCTGGAAACGTGTTACAACGGCTTAACATGAAAAGGCTAAAATGAATCAGAGAAGAAATAGACAGGATTAACAGGATTAGCAAGATTAAAAATAAAAGGCAGGCCAGTGAAGCCTAATGCTGTTTCTCTTATCCTGTTTATCCTGTTTATCTTGTTAATCCTGTCTATTTTCTTTCTGCTCCAATCTTGCCAGTTTCGATTTATATTTAGCGACTAATGATTACTTACGGACATCATCGCTTCCCCGGCAAGCTCTTTGTCGTCGAAGGCACGGACGGAAGCGGCAAATCAACGCAGCTTGCGCTGCTTTATCAATGGCTCAAGGCTGAAGGCTATCCGGTCTTCTACTCGGAATGGAACTCTTCGCCGCTGGTTAAGGCCACGACCCGTCGCGCCAAGAAGCGACGCCTTTTCACGCCCGCCACTTTCTCTTTGCTCCATGCCACAGATTTTGCCGACCGCACGGAGCATGACATCTTTCCGCCTTTGAAAGCAGGCGCAATCGTGCTGGCAGATCGCTACATCTACACGGCGTTTGCGCGCGACGTGGCGCGTGGGTGCGACCGCGCGTGGGTTCGCCAGATTTACAACTTCGCAGTCAAACCGACCGTCAGTTTCTTCTTTCGTGCGCCGCTCGACGTGGCCGTTGATCGCATTATCTCAGGGCGGCCTCAGTTGAAGTATTACGAGGCGGGAATGGACATGGACTGGGCTGACGACGCTGAAGATAGTTTCAAATTGTTTCAGGGCAGGATTCTGGAAGAGTACGACCGGATGGTTGACGAGTTTGGGCTGACGAAGATTGATGCGACGCGCTCGATTGAGAAGCAGCAGCGCGAGATGCGCTCTATCGTCAAGCAGCATCTCAAGAAAGAGAAGGTGATGGCAGCGCGATGAGAGAGATGAAATTTTACGGGACGCCGCTGCCCGGTGTTGAGCTTGAGCCTTACAGCGGCAAGCTGATCGTGATTGAAGGCGCGGACGGCGTTGGCCGCTCCACACACACTGCGCTTCTGCGGACGTGGCTCGAATCGCGCGGCCACGCCGTGCTCGATACCGGCATGACGCGGTCGGTGCTGGCGGGACGCGGAATCAAAGAAGCTAAGCAGGGGCACACGCTGGGACGCCTCATGATGCAGCTTTTCTACGCGACGGATTTTGCAGACCGTTTGGAAAGCCAGATGTTGCCCGCCTTGCGCGCCGGGTTTATCGTCCTGACGGATCGCTACATTTATTCTGCGATTGCCCGCGCCATCGTGCGCGGCGCAGACCCTGATTGGGTGCGCGCCGTCTATGGCATCGCGCTCGTCCCCGACGTGGTTTTTTATCTCAACATCGGCTCGGTGGAAGAGTTGGTTGCGCGCGTGCTAGCTTCCGGGCGCGGCTTCGATTACTGGGAGTCGGGCATGGACCTTTATCTCGGCGAAGATTTCTATGACAGCTTTGTTGAGTATCAAACGCGGATGCTGCGCGAGTTCGATAGGATGAAAGGCGAGTACGGGTTTCGCGTGCTGGATGCGTCGCGCTCGGTCAACCGTGTTGCCGCCGATCTCAGGCGGGCTGTCGCTCGCGTGATTGACGAAGGAAAGATTGTTGACGTTGAGGATTCCGTGACCGCTTTCCCGACAGCCGCGAAGAGACAACGTGCCAAATTAAAAAAGGCTGAGGCAGCAAGCAACAGCGGGGAGATGCGGGAGGGAACAGGACGACCTTGAAACTCGCGGCTATAGACATCGGCTCAAATTCAATCAAGCTGGTCGTCGTTGAGGCGGCTTCGAGTGATTCTTTCGCGGTGCTGGCGCGCGAAAAGGAGGTCGTCAGGCTCGGCCACGACACGCTGCGCGAAGGCCACATTAGCCCTGATGCCATCGAGCGCGCCGCCAACTGCATCGGGCGCTTTCGCTCAATTGCCGAAGCGCGCGGTGTCGAGCAGATTATCGCTATTGCGACTGCTTCCGTCAGAGAGGCGCACAACGCGGCAGAGTTTATCGAGGAAGTTCAAAAACGGACGGGTGTCCGCGTCGAAGTTCTCTCCGGTTTGGAAGAAGCGCGTTTGATTGGTATCGCCGCCGCGCAGGGCTGCGGGATGGGCAGCACGAGTCTTCTCAACATAGACATCGGCGGCGGCTCTACCGAGTTCTCGCTCGTCATCAACAATGTTCCCACAGAGCTTTTCTCCGTCAAACTTGGTGCGGTCGGCCTCACAGAACAATTGATTTCAACCGACCCGATCAAGCCGAAAGAGTTGCGCGCTGTACGCGAAGAGATACGCTCTGCCATGGAGCGCCCGTCGCGTGAACTGCGCGGCATGCGCTGGCAACAGGCTACAGGGACTTCGGGGACAATCATCTCCATCGGTGAAGTGTTGCGTCTTCGCCGCCTGCGCGCGGTCTCTTACGACGAGTTGGGCGCGCAACCGGCAGGAATAGAAATTCCGCTGGGTGAGCTTGAGCGCTTCAACGAGCGTATGGTCGGGATGAGCACGGATGAGCGGCGCAATGTTCCGGGCATCAGCGCGCAGCGTTCGGAGATTATCGTCGCGGGCGGGCAGATTCTTGAAGGCGCGATGCGCGCTCTAGGGCTAAAGGAGTTGCGAACCTGCGATTATGCTCTGCGCGAGGGAACGATTATCAATCGCCTGCGCGAGATGGAAGCCGAATCACGCCCGCCCGTGCCGGACACGCTTGATCCGCAATTGCGCGGCGTGCATGCCGTCGGGCGTCGTTTCGGCTACGAAGAGGCGCACGCTCACGCGGTCGCCGCGTTTGCCGAGAAAATCTTTGACAGCCTCGCAACGCATTACGAGCTCAGCCGTCATCAACGAACGCTGCTCTCGGCAGCCGCCCTGCTCCACGACCTCGGCTATCACATCAATAGCGAGTCGCACCACAAGCACACGCTCTATCTCATCAAGCATTCAGAGTTGACGGGCTTTTCCGAAGCCGAGCGTGATGTCATCGCCAACATCGCGCGCTACCACCGGGGGGCGCTGCCGAAAGAGCGGCATTCGGATTATGCTGCGCTGGGCTTGCAGGATCGCGTGACGGTCTGGCAACTGGGATCAATCCTGCGCGTGGCCGATGCCTTCGACCGCAGCCACGACAGCAGCGTGCGCGACCTGCGCTGCGAGCGCGAAGGCAAGAGCGTTCACATCCAACTGCGGAGCGCGCATGACTGCCACAAAGAAATCTGGACTGCCGAACAGAAGCGCGATATGTTTGAAGAAGCCTTCGGCTGCAAGCTGACCCTCAGCCGCCGCGCTCTGGCACGGAGGGCATAAAGCAGGAGTCAGAAGACAGAAGTCAGGAGACAGAATGATAAGGCTGAGACCGTTTTTCTTCTGATTTTCTTTTCTTCTAACTCCTGACTCCTGACTCCTGACTCCTGACTCCTGCTTTTTATGGCTAAAGCAAAAGAGATTGAAGGACTTGATTACGGGGCGGGCGCGGGCGACGGCGTCCGGCTTATCCTGCGTTCGCGTTTTGAAGAGATGCGCTCCTTTCGCGACGCTGCGCTCGACTGGAGCGACATCGAAGGCGTTCATGATATGCGCGTCGCGTCGCGTCGTCTGCGGAGCGCGCTCCGGGATTTCAAGCCTTACTTACGCGAGCGTAAATTCCGCCGCTTGAATAAAGCTTTGAAAACAATTGCCGACGCGCTCGGCGCTGTGCGCGATCAGGATGTCGCGATAGTGGCTTTGGAGAAACTGGCGGCAGACGCGCCCCCGGAAGTGTCGGCAGGTATCGAGCAGTTTGCGGATGAGCGGCGGCTAAAACGTGACAGCGCCCGCTCTGAGCTTGAACAAGCCATCACGCCTGAGGCGCTGGCGAAGCTGGAAAGGGAATTCGACTCTGCCCTTGAGAATGGATTGAAAGTTTCCCGCAAGCGCAAGACTGTGGGGGTTGACCGGAAACCCGCTGAAAGATTGAGTTGCCGCGATGCCGGACGTGACGTTATCACGGAGAGGGTCAGGGAGCTGCAAGATTTGAGCGCGAGTCTTTACAGGCCGCACAAAATAAGACCGCTTCACGAAATGCGTATTGCGGCTAAACGGCTGCGCTACGCTATCGAGCTATTTGCTCCGTGCTGGAACGAGCCGCTCGCTTCGTCTGCCAAAGAGATTGCGAAGATGCAAACCTCGCTCGGCGAACTTCACGATTGCGACGTGTGGATTGCGGAGATTGGCAAGATGCTTCGAGACACAAATTCTGATGAAGCGCACGCGCAAAATAGAAGCGCCGCCATCTGGCTGCTGGATTATTTCATCAAAGAACGCACACAGCACTTTAGAGACGCGCTGGCGCGTTGGCACGAGTGGGAGGAGGCAGACTTTAACGCGCGGCTCATTGCTCTTCTTCAGAATGAAATGTCCGCAGCCGACTTTACCCCGGCGGCTTTAACTCCTGCTGAAGCCGTCGCCGCACACATCAAAGAACAATAAATCGTTTGATCTCCTTTCTTTCTTCTCTTTGATCTCACCCTGCTCCTACACTTCGGCAGTGGCTCAGGTTGAAAAGAGTGCAGGTGAAGTTGGGATTCACCGCCGCAGACGCAGAGGGTGCACAGAGGAAGACTATCTCCTCTTACAGATTTGAGATTTCAAATTCTGAATTTGAGATGGCTTTGCTCTGCGTTATCTCTGCGTCCTCTGCGTCTGCGGCGGTGAATCTCGCCCTGGCGCACATTCAATTTGAAATTTAATCACTCCTTACACTTTGCAAATGTTGAAAAAGTGGGTCTTGCCTTATATTCTCTTCCGTGTCCGCTTGGGAATAATGCTTGCTGCAACTACAATAGACATCGAAGCAAATCTCTCCCGCTAATCGCTTTTACGGAGTCGGGGCTGGAGTTCTTTCGTTTGGGACGGGTGGCCCGCGCGGGCTTGATTAAAATGAGCGATTAAGCGTCCGGGGTGTTCTCGGAAAAATTCAGTAAAATTTGTGACCTGATCTCTCAAGCAAGGTAGTCTTACGCGAATCGAATGACGACAGGTGAAAGCAAGCAATCTCTATTAGGAGACCAGCGCCAGAGCGATGCCGCGACTTCCGCCTTGCCAGCGGATTTGCGCGGAGCGGAGTTTCTCATCAACCGCGAGTTGAGCTTGCTGGAATTTCATCGTCGCGTGCTGGAAGAGGCGCTTGACGAGAGTCAACCGCTGCTCGAACGGCTCAAATTCCTCTCCATCTTCTCGACCAACGTAGACGAGCTTTTCATGATCCGCGTCTCCGGCCTCAAAGAAGCATTGGAAGAAGATGTGGCGGAAACATCGCCCGACGGCATGACCATCACAGAGCAGCTTCAGACGATTAAAGAGCGATTGCTGCCGATGGTGAGTGAGCAGATGCGCTGCCTGCGCGAAGAGATTCTGCCGGGTCTCAAGTCTGCGGGCGTCGAGATCGTGCCCTACAGCGCGCTCTCCGAAGCTGAGAGAAAACTCCTCGACGATTATTTCACGGAAGATATTTTTCCTGTCTTGACGCCGCAGGCCGTTGACTCGGCTCACCCGTTCCCTTACATCTCCGGCCTCAGTCTCAATATCGGCTTGATGGTCGAGCCCGTGCCTGAACATGGCATCACGCAGTCTTTGACCGGCACGGTCGAGCAGCGCTTCGCGCGCATTAAAGTTCCACCGCTCGTGCCGCGCCTCGTCAGAGTTGGCGAGACGGGCACGAAGTTTACACTGCTCGAAGACTTGATTGCTGCCAATGCTCACGTCCTGTTTTCGAGAATGCACGTGAGCGAGGGACATTCCTTCCGCGTCACGCGCGACGCCGATATAGAGGTCAGGGAAGACAAGGCGGCAGATCTTTTGAAGGCCATCGAACAGACGTTGCGTAAGCGGCGCTTCGGCTCGGCTGTTCGACTCGAAGTTTCCAGGACGATGCCAGCCGCGATGATTCGTTACCTGACAAAGGAACTCGAACTCACCTCGGAAGATGTTTATGTAGTTGACGGCCCTCTTCGTGTAGACGATTTGATGAGGCTCTACGGTCTTGATAAGCCCAGCCTGAAAGATAAGCCGGTTAAAATCACCGTTCCCAGGTTCATCAAAAACGAAGAGTCCATCTTCGAGGTCATCAAGCAGCGAGACGTGCTGCTGCATCATCCGTACACTTCATATTCGACGGTCGTTAAGTTTATTGATGCGGCGGCGCAAGACCCGGACGTGCTCGCCATCAAGATCTGTCTTTACCGCACGGGCGCGAATTCGCCCATCCCGCAATCTCTGATTGAAGCCTGCGAGCAGGGCAAGCAGGTGACGGCGATTGTCGAAATCAAAGCGCGGTTTGACGAAGAGCACAATATCGAATGGGCCAAGCGGCTCGAAGAAGCTGGCGTGCATGTCGTCTACGGCGTGGTGGGATTGAAAGTCCATTGCAAGGTCGCGCTCGTCGTGCGCCGCGAGACGGACGATGATCTCAGGCGCTACGTCCACATCGCCACAGGCAACTACAATCCCGTCACTTCAAACTTCTACACAGACCTCGGCATTCTCACCGCCAATGAAGAGATCGGCGCAGATGCCTCCGACTTGTTCAACTTCCTGACGGGCTACTCGCGCCAGAAACAGTATCGCCAGTTGCTCGTCGCGCCCGTGAATTTGCGCGAGCGAGTAATTTCGTTGATTAAGCGAGAGACAGAACACGCGAAGGCGGGTCGCCCCGCGCGGATTGTCGTGAAGATAAATCGGCTGGCCGACATGGAAGTTATCCGCGCTCTTTACGAAGCTTCGCAGGCGGGTGTGCCCATTGATTTGATCGTGCGCGGAGTCTGCATGCTGCGGCCTAATGTTCCCGGCCTTTCCGAGAATATCAACGTCAGAAGCATCGTCGGAAGATTGTTGGAGCATAGCCGCGCTTATTATTTTGCCAATGGCGGCGAGGAAGAACTCTACACCGGCAGCGCCGATTGCATGTCGCGCAACTTTGACCGTCGCGTCGAAGTCATCGTCCCCGTCTACGATCCCAGGCTGAAAGCCTATCTGAAAGACGTGGTGCTGATGGCTTACCTGAAGGACAACGTGAAAGCGCGGCGACTGCTTCCGGACGGCAGCTACGAGCGGATCAAGCCCGCTCCCGGCGAAGAAGAATTCAATAGCCAGATGCACTTTCAGAACAGCATCGGCACAGGGCTTTAAGCTTTCTGAAATCAAACAAACATTTTAGAGAGGAATGAATAAACCCATGCTCACACGACAGAGAGCCTGTAAGTTAGCGGTACTCACAATCGCGCTCCTCTTAAGTCTTCCGCAAACCGGCTTCGCTCAGGAAAAACCGAAAAAGAAAAAGGAAGCTCCGCAAGGCACTCCGGTTTTGTGGCGCGACCCCGGCGACATCAGCACGCGCGACCTCCTGCTCGGCGCAGGCGGCGAAGCGATGAAGCCCGACATCAGCAACGTTACTTTCCTCAAGGATGAAGTTGGCGGCTACTCGGCAGGTTTCCGCGTGCGCGACGGTGCGGGAAACACCTGGGTAGCAAAGCTCGGCAAAGAGGCGCAGCCGGAGACGGCTTCCTCAAGATTCGTCTGGGCTGTTGGCTATGTCTCGGAGATTCACTATCTCTTTCCATGCGTCCAGATCAAAGGCGCTCCCGATAAAAATGTCGAGAGGTGCGAAGGAAAGGGCTTTGCCAACGTCAGGTTCGAGGCCAGACCGAAGAATTTTAAGCGACAAGGCACCATCTGGAGTTGGGCGAAGAACCCTTTCACGGGGACGAAAGAGTTGAAAGGCTTAATCGTCCTGATGGCCTTCCTTAATAATTGGGACTTGAAAGACGATAACAACAAATTAGTCTATGTGCCCGGAAGCGATGGCGCGCAGGGCGAGATGCACCACATCATCAGCGACCTCGGCGCGACCTTTGGCAAGACCGGCGGCTTCATGTCGCGTAGCCGTAACGACGTTGCGGATTACGTCAAGTCCAGGTTCATCGAAGGCGTCGAAGGTGGCCGCGTGAAGTTTGCCTATAGCGGCAAAAACTCCGGCCTCTTCAAAGACATCACAGTAGCAGATGCCCGGTGGATCGGTGATCTGCTTTCGCGCCTGAGCGATCAGCAACTCACTGACGCCTTCCGCGCAGGCAATTTCGACCCGGAGGAGATACAGATGCTGGTTTCGGCTGCGCGCGCCAGAATCAATCAACTGGTCAATCTCCCCGGATAGCACGCGGCTGCCGGGACGCGATTGGGTAATCTATCTCCTGCTAGGTGAGAGAGCAGAGAAAGCTGAGACGGTGCCAATGAAAAACAAAGGCTTGGTGACAGTTCTGCTGGTAAGTCTGTTGGCCGCCCTGCTCGGTTTCGGGGTGGTCACATATATCCTCTCCGACAAACAACCGGAAGACACCGCAGCACAGATTCAGAATGCTGCGCGCAAGACTTCGTCACCTGACGAGCAAACAAACAACGCTAACGCTAACACGCAAGCAGCACAGCCGTCGCAGACGACGACCGGCAAAGCAGACTCTAATCCGATGCTTGACCTCCTGGGGGGCGACCAACCGCTTCCGGGACAACCAAGAACGGAGAAGTGGATGGCAATCATCCCGCGCATCATCGTCCGGCTCGCGCTCGCCGCGCTGTTGGCTATGCTGCTGGCCTTTCGCCCGCGCAGGGACGTGCCCATCACCAAGCGCAACCTCTTTGTGGCGCAGACTCAAATACTCCTGGCGGTCGTCGCCAGCGCCCTGATGATGATCGTGGGCGACAACGCCGCCCGCGCCTTCGGTATTTTTGCCGCCGCCTCGCTGGTGCGCTTCCGCACGAACATACGCGATCCCAAAGAGATTACGGTTCTCTTAATCAGTCTCTCTTTAGGCTTGGCGACGGGCGTAGGCCGCTGGGATTTGGCAATTATCCTCAGCTTGTTTGTCCTGCCTCTGCTCTGGCTGCTCGAATCCAAAGAATCCGAGCAGGTCTTTCGCTCGATGGAGTTGACGGTCAAGACGCGTAACACCGATAGGATGCAGCACGCCCTGCAAATCATCTTTCGACGGCACGGGTTCAACGCGGAGTTGCGGCAAATTGATCCGCCGGACGATGACGAGCCTGTCGGATGCGTCATGTATTCCGTGAACATGAATTTGAACGTCAGCACAGACACGATCAGCAAGGAGATACGCGAAGCTGATCCCGAAAACGTAGAGGTCATCGAATGGGAACAGAAAAAGGATAGCAGTTCCTATATTTATCAATAGCGCGGAAGAATTAAGTAATACTAGTAGCAGAGAAAGAGAAGGAAATAACGAACCACGAAGTTACACGAAGAGACACGAAAATGTGATGACTGCTTTCTTCGTGTTATTTCGTGTAACTTCGTGGTTCGTCTCGCCCTCTCTTGTTATTGCAATTCAGTATAAGGGTAGGGACAAGATATACTCCTACAGTCCGAGCAAACGAAAAGGCCGCTTCTCATGGAAGCGGCCTTTCAGCTTGAGTCTCTCTTTATTGTTAGAGCGTTATTGACCGGACGTATATGAGCCGCTCTTGGTTGACTGCATCTTCGCCGCGTAATCCTGCACGAAGGTTTTGAAATCCCCGTGACCCCAACTGGTATAGAAGTCGTACTTCTTCATCTCGGCGTAAACCTGATCGAAGTTCCAGTTGTATTTATTGAAGCGATAAACCGCGCCCATCGCTCCCGTGCGGTGACGCCCACCCGCGCAGTGAACGTAGAACTTGCCCGTTGCGGGATCATCCACCAGTTTCGTGAAAGCTGCGACGGCTGCTTCCGTCGGATACTTCTTTCCGACCATCGGAATGTTGACGTAACGCATGCCGAGCGATTCGACAATCCGCTTCTCATACTCTTTCGGCTCGTCCTGCAAATCAACCACAGTGGTAATGCCGAGCGCCTTCAGCGATTCGTAATCCTTTTCCTTGGGCTGTGCTCCACGATAGAAGCGCTCATCCATCTGCCCGAAGTTCTTGATTTTGACGTTTGAGAAATCGGCCTGCTGCGCTGTTTGAGCCGAAGCCATGATAGCGAGAGCGAAGATTGAGACGAGGGTTCCAAGCACGCGACGAAAACTGTTCCGATTCACACTCATTTGATATCCTCCAGAAGCCAACACAATAAGAATCCGGTCGAGATTCCAGTTAATAATTAGGAGATGGTTTGAAAGGCTACTGTTAATTCTGAGTCGCCATGTATCTTTGATGAACTCAAAAAGAACGACCGCGAGGGTCTCTAATCTTAATGATTTCTATCAGGTCTGGCAATAACCCAGAATGTCAATGTGACTGTATCGTGTTCGGCCATTCACCATTCACTGTACTGTCACAACGCCTCACCGAGCGCAGGAATTAAGATTCTAAAACAAGCCACCAGGTTGTATTTTTACCCTTCCCAGGGAAGAATAAAAAGCACACAATTCCCGCGTATTTTCGGGGGCTATTTCACCTGACGGTGCTTATGCGGAGTTTTTGCAGAACTAAATTTAGCCGCCCTCTCGCAGCCTTTTTAGTCCGCATTAATCAGTCAGAAAATTAAAGCCCCGGCAAGGGTCCGCAACCTGCCGGGGCTGTCGCTTCAGAGCCGGGAAGGGTGGTTTTGCCAGCCGCGCCGCGTCTCGTGTGTGACCTGTCAGGGCGACAGGAGAGACGCGCCGGGTTTTGAGGGAGGGCTTCTCGATACAGGGAGCGCGCGTCCGTTGAATCTCAAAGGCGTTTGCGGCCTGCCGTTCCTTCCATCTTCGCTTACACTTCGGACAGCCGCGAGCATGCCTTGAAAAATTCGGGGTTGCGCTAAAGAGAGGCTCTCCATTCCAATTTCCTTTGAGCCTCGCACAACCCCTGAAGACCAACGCTACCAGTAAAGAGTGAGCGAAGGATAAATTCCGCTTGCTAACAAATGGTTAAGGCCGGGTTAAATTTCGGTAAAGATAGCGACTCGGATTATCGCCTGCGAAGCGGTGATGCTGCGCGCACTATTCCTGTTCGAGTATCTCTTTGGCTTTCATTAGATTCTGCCGGTGCGCTTCGCTGACGGTCGGGTAAGTGAGATTCAAAGACGCCAATTTAGTGATAATCACGTCGGCGACAGCCGTCCGCATGAACCACTTGTTGTCGGCGGGGATAATGTACCAGGGAACTTCTTCGGTGCTGGTGTGATTGAAGGCATCTTCGTAGGCCGCCATGTACTCGTCCCAGTGCCTGCGCTCTTTCACATCGTTCAGAGAAAATTTCCAGTTCTTCTCAGGCGTGTTGATGCGCTTGAGAAAGCGGTCGCGTTGTTTCTCTTTGGAAACATGAAGAAAGAATTTGAGGACGACGATGCCGTTGCGCGTGAGATAACGCTCGAAGTGGTTGATCTCTTCAAAGCGACGCTGCCAGATGTCTCCGGTTTTCGCTTCGGGCGGCAATTGCTGCGAATTCAAAATCTCCGGGTGGACGCGCACCACCAGCACCTCTTCGTAGTAAGAGCGATTGAAGATGCCTATGCGCCCGCGTTCGGGGAGCGACTTGGCGCTGCGCCAGAGATAATCATGGTCGAGCTCTTCCGCCGAGGGCGATTTGAAAGAGAAGACCTGGCAGCCCTGCGGGTCAACGCCGGACATGACGTGCTTAATCGTGCTGTCCTTGCCGGAGGCATCCATCGCCTGAAAGATGATGAGCAGCGAGTAGGTATTCTGTGCATAGAGCACGTCCTGATAGCTCGCCAGCCTCAACACATCTTCGCGCAGCTTGGTCTCCGCCTGCTCTTTGTTCTCAAACTCTCCTGTGTAATCCGGGTCGTAATCCTTGAGGCTGATCTTTCTGCCCGACGGCACTAGAAAATGATCGTGATTCATGACTGGCATGCTCCTCTTCCGGCTTGAAATACCTGAAGGAGAATGCCACGTATTCAGCGCTTGTCAAGCCATTAACTAAATCGCAACTGACAAGATTTATGCGTGAAAGGAAATAGACAGGATTAACAAGATGGACAAGAATAAGAGAAGAAGACTCAAACTGCATGACCTGATCTGCTTTTCTTAATCTTGATAATCTTGTTAATCCTGTCTATTCCTTCTGTCTTTCGATTTAGAATCGAAACGTGGTGTCGAACTGCAAGCGCGTCGTCGGACGATTGAGCGATCCCGGCGGTGTCGTGCCGAAGACGCCGAGCAATCCGTTGGGACGCTCCGTTACGATTCCCGCCAGCGTCAGCGTGACGCGCGGGTCTGCCGTATAGATGAGATTGAAGCGATGATTCCGCATGTCTGATTGCTGGCCTACGTCAGAGATATTAAAGGGCGTCAGCACGGCATCCTTCTCAACGCGCATGAAGGTATAGCCGAACTGCAAATCGCCGCGCTTCTTCCGCTGCCTGCCCACCTGAATCTCCGCATAGTAGCCGTTATTCTCATTATTCTTCTGAAACACATTCGCGCCTCCCGGCCCGGCCAACACGACATCATGCGTCTGCGTGTTGGTGACGAAATTAAAGACCAGTGCCACCGGCCATTTTTTGCTACCCGTCCAATCCAGACGACCAATCAAGTCAACGAGGTTGTAGCCGGACGAGAGCCGCCCGTCACGATTGACCGCATTGTTAGTCGCCGTCGAAAGACCGAGATTGCCGTTGCCTGCGACGAGCAGTTCGCGCGGAACGCCCACTTGCGTGGTGATGGTTTGCGCTGGCGTGGTGGCGGTGGCAGGGATGGTGAAGGTCACTGGCAATTGCACAGTGGTGCCGAAGACTTGAACGGGAGAGATGAATTGT
The DNA here is from genome assembly GCA_963791265.1 of uncultured Acidobacteriota bacterium. Lineage (GTDB taxonomy): Bacteria > Acidobacteriota > Blastocatellia > Pyrinomonadales > Pyrinomonadaceae > QHXM01. The sequence continues at coordinate 801,192 of CAWBSB010000013.1, read as the reverse complement.
GTGCCCGAAAAATAAAGATCGGAAGCCGAGAGCATCAGCGCGACTGTGGGCGAGAAATCAAAAACCCCGTGCACTTGCGCTGCATAAAGAGCCAAATCGCGCCCCGCTCTCCCTGACTCATCCAGATTAATCGTGCCATTGGCATTGCGGATGAACGCAGAGTTGCGTTCAAGGAAGGGAAGCTCCATAGCGATGAAAGTAATGTTACGGCGCAACGGGTCTGGGGCTTTAGGATCTTTCTTGAGAGCGTTGAAATGGTACGTGTAAATCTGGCTGAAACCTTCGACCGGCAAGTCGTTGTCAAGCGTCATCTCCGTGCGTAGCCAGGGCACATCAAACCTGCCTGCTTCCACATAGAATTTGTCTTCAACTGATTGTTGGTTCTGCAACTCGAACTTGCCCGCTTCCAGGCGCAGCCCCGGCACGCGCGCAGGCGTCCAGGCGATGTATGCTTGATCCAGAGCGAAAACCTTGCGATTGTAAAAATCTGTGAGCGTCTGGTTGGTCGAGATGGAGTCGGTGTAACTCCCACTCGCTAGCCGCAAGCCCCAGTCGAATTCCTTGCTGATTTGCCCTCGCATCGCCAGACGCGCACGAAAGCGAAAACGCTGGCGGGTGCTTAATTCGTTGCCGAGTATGCTTGGGTTGTCGCCGTTCGAGAGAGCGTTTAACTGTCCGTAGAAAGATTCGTAGCGCAGGCGAATATCGCCGCTAAAGTTAATCGAGCCGAGTTGTTTGGAGAGCGTCTCGCTCGTCTTCTTGGCCTGCTCTTCGACGCGGGCGAGACGCGCGTCCGTCTCACTTGATTGCGCTTTTTTCTGAGAATCCTGCGGCGCGTTGTCACTGATCGGAATGTTGTTTGTCTGGACAACTGCGCCCGCACCCTCGCGTGCGGTCTGCTCGACGCGTTGCCGAAGCGCGTTTATCATCTGCGATTGCTCTGCGATGACAGCTTGCATGCGGCGGAGTTCCTCCTGCTGCTCGCGCAGTTCTCGTCGCACTTCTTCAAGGTCTGAACTGTTGGCAGCCACACCTCCCGCTGTGGCAGTGGCGGTAGTAGCGGCAGCCGGACGAGTGGTAGAGGATTGTGCGTAAACCGACAACGACAGAACCATGCAGAGGGCGCACAACAGAAGCACACGGGAGATTTTAAGTTGCAGCATAAACTGATTCCTTCCGGCGAAGATTTAACTGTTTGAGAAGTTCGGCCAATGCCTGCGCTTAGTGTACAAGCAAAAGGTGATGTTCAACCTGTAAGGCTGAAGATAATATGAATCGAATATTACGTCGATGTTACGGAAAAGCAGAATCCAGAAAGTAGGACAGGCATTCTCGGCCTGTCATAAGTGGGACAGACATTCCTGTCTGTCCTTGAGCGCGTCAGCGCGAATACTGTTTAGTAACATTGATGAGCGTGCTGGTGCACGCTTAGACAGGCAGGAATGCCTGTCCTACTTTCTGGATTCTGCTTTTACTTAATCCTCTGTTTGCCTGTAAAATTGAGTGACCACTATGGCTTTACTAAAAATTACAGATGCGAGCGGGCGGCAATGGCAGTACAACCTGATTCCGCAGGCCGCTTGCACCATTGGTCGCGCGCCGGACAACTCGGTCGTTTTGGATGACCCGCGCGCCTCGCGCCATCACGCGCACATCAGGTTTGATGATCCTGCCTTCACCATCGTTGACGGCGTTATGATGAACGGTGAGGTGCGACGCAGCGCCAACAAAGTGTTCGTCAACGGCGAGGCGCGCTATGAGCATCCGCTGAAAGACGGTGATCGCGTCACCATCGGCGCAAGCACGCTCCGCTTCGAGCAGCAAAAAGAGGAGCGCACCACCGACGTGCGCTACGACGACAAGCCTCTGGGGCACACGCAGCTTCTCATCTCCGCCAGCGACGTGATGACGACCGTGCTCAGAACGAGCAAGCCGCCAACTCCGACCGCGACCGCCTCACGCGACAAAGAGATGGAAGCCTTGCAGCGCAAGGCCAACATTCTGGCCGAGCTTTACGAGATGAGCAAGACGCTCGGCTCCGTCTTCGACCTAAACGCCATTTTCGCCAAAGCGACGGACATCATCTTCCGCTCCACCCCAGCCGACCGCGTGGTCGCTCTTCTAGCCGAAGGCACAAGCGTAGATGGCGAAGATGTCGAATTGGTTCCTATCGCCACGCGCGCGCGCGACGAGAAGCTCGACGCCCATGCTAAAAAACTGACCATCGGTCGCACCATCACGCGCAAGGTGATGAAAGATCGCGTGGCGCTGCTTTCACAGGATGCGGCTGCCGAAGCGATGTTCGCGGGCGTGGAATCCATCGTCTCGCAGGGCGTGCGCTCGACCATCTGCGCGCCGCTCGTCGCAGAAAGTGGCGTTCACGGTGCGCTCTATGCTGACCGTCTGGACCCGTTCGCAGCCTTCAAGGCAGACGATCTCGAATTGATTACGGCGGTTGCGGCGCAAACCGCTGTCGCGGTCGAGAACGCACGCGCGCACGAGCGCCTCGCCCGCGAAGAAGTCGCACGCGCCAACTACGGGCGATTTCTTCCCGAATACGTCGTCAAGCAGATGCTCGAAAATCCCGAATCGTTCAAGCTCGGCGGCGTCAATCAAATCATCACCGTGCTTTTCGCAGACATACGCGGCTTCACGAGGCTCTCCGAGCACGCCAACCCGGAGAAGGTCGTGCATCTGCTCAATAAGTATTTCTCGGCGATGACGGACATCATCTTCGCGCACGGCGGAACGCTCGACAAATATCTGGGCGACGGCTTGATGGCGCTCTTCGGTGCGCCCACCGCGACACCGCAGGACGCGACGAACGCGGTGAACGCGGCGGTCGCCATGCAGCGACGCGTCATCGGCATCAATCAGGAACTGCGCGCCGAAGGCTTTAACGAGATTGGCATCGGCATCGGCCTCCACACGGGCGAAGCGGTCGTCGGCTATATCGGCTCGGAGCGTCGTTCGGAATACACAGCCATTGGTGACACGGTCAACACCTCTGCGCGGCTCGAATCAAACTCAAAGGCCGGGCAAATCCTCCTCAGCGATGTGACGGCGCGCGCCGCCACCAGCCGCTACCCGCTCAAGCAGCATGATCCGATCTACGTCAAGAATCGCGCGCAGCCCGTTCCCCTCTTTGAAGTAGAGTGGGAATCCGGCAAAGCACAAGACGACGCCCTGATAGCCTCTCACAACAACGGAGCGGACGAATAACGAGTAAGGGAAGTGATGGGTGATGGGTGATAGGTGATAGGTAAAAGCATTTCTCTTATCACCTATCACCCATCACCCATCACTTTTTTCATATGGTTTCTTTCATGAACAGGACGCGCTCTCTAGTGGGATTGGATGCGCTGCGTAAGCTCGTCTCCGATACGATGGCGATAGACATGGGATCGGCGGTGACGATTATTAGTGTGCGCGGTCGCGGGGTCGTCGTTGATGAGCCTTCCGTCATTGCGGTGAACAAGCTCACGGGTGAAGTCGTGGCGGTCGGGCGCGAGGCTCGACAGATGCAGGGACGCGAGGCGCGCGATGTAAGCGTCATCGCGCCTCTGGTGGATGGCGTCGTCGCGGATTTCGAGCGAACGCAGGCGATGCTCGACCGCTTTGTCCGCAAAGCGCGAAGCGGCATCTCGCATTTCAGTCGTCGCGCTTTGATGAGCGTGCTTTCGGGCGTCACACAGGTCGAGCAGCGTGCGCTCTTGAGCGCAGCCGAGCACGCGCACATCGGGCGCGTGTACATGGTCGAAGAGGGATTGGCGGCGGCCATCGGCGCTGGCGTTAGCGTTGACGACCAACGTGCATCAGCCGTCGTTGACATCGGCGGCAGCACGACGAATGTGGCCGTCGTGGTGAACGGCTCAATCGTTCACGCTAACGCCGAAAGAATCGGAAGCTCAGATATTGACGTGGCTATCATGGATCGCCTGCGCCGTTATCGTGGATTGACCATCGGCATCCCGACCGCCGAGCGTTTGAAGACGGAGTTGGGGTCGGCCATTGCGCCCGAAGACCCCGCCGAGAGCATCACGGTCAAGGGGCGCGACGTGCAGACGGGCAGCCCCGGAGCGATAGACGTGACGGCTGAAGAGGTGTACGGCGTCACACAAATCGTGATGCGTAAAATAGCCGACGCCGTGCGCGAGACGTTGGCAGACCTTCCGGCGGAGGTTGCCGCCGACCTGCATGATCGCGGAATCATCTTGACCGGCGGAGGCGCTTTGCTCAGAGGGTTAGAGGAATACTTAAGAGCCGAGACGCGGCTCAGCGTGCAAACAGCCAACGAGCCGCGCTTCGCCACCGTGAATGGTCTGATGCAACTATTCGAAGAGCCTCTCTTGCTGCGCCGCGTCACGCGCAACGAACCGCCTCCATTGATAGACGCTGAAGCCAGAGCATTTGAGAGTTGAAACACATCTTCGATTGTTGGATTTGCCTGCCGTGTATAATTTGCGCTTGAGTGAAAGGAGTGATTAAGGTGAGCAACAAGCAGGAAGACGCCGATTTAATTCTCCGGCTGTATGAAATCCGAAGGGATACGGCCATGCGTAAAGCACGCGCCTGGTTCATAACCGACTTCAATCCTTCCAGCGTGCAAGACATTTTCAGCGTTCTGATGGGCGAGCATAGCGCGGATTTCAGAATGGTTGCATCTTACTGGGATATGGCAGCGGCCTTCGTCAACTTCGGGGCTATTGATGAAGAGATGTTCAATGCCATCAACACGGAGCACGTCGCCGTCTATGCCAAGCTCCAGCCGTTTCTGGCGGAAATTCGGGCGATGCCGGGCGTGCCCCCGTACCTGTATTTTAAGCATCTTGAGCCGCTGGTCTTGAGAATGCCCGATGCGCCGGAGCGGATTGCGGTGATGAAAAGATTTATGAAGCGCCGCGTGGAGGCGCAGGCGGAAACGACCACATGATGAAGCGCGCCGGAGATTAAAACCCGGCGGCAGGCGTAAAGCTAAATTGCGGTAAACAAAATCGTGAGTATCGGCAAGCTAATTCATCGGCAGATTTCGGTGGCGCGCGTCTATGGCATTCCCGTGCGGATAGACTATCGCTGGTTCGTGGTCTTCGTCGTCAGCGTCTGGCTGGTCTCGATGAGCTTGCAGCGAGGCATCCGGGGCTTGCCGCCGGTTGAGCCTGCGGTCGGATGGGTGCTCGGCATTATCACAACTCTGGCGCTCTTTCTCTCCGTCTTCGGACACGAATTGTCGCACGCGCTGGTGGGACGGATGGAGGGAATCGAGATTGAAGAGATCGTGCTGCATCCGTTCGGGGGACTGGCGCGGCTCAAGCGCGAACCTGACACGCCGGGGGCGGAGTTTCGCATCGCGGTCGCTGGCCCGGCGGCGAGTTTTCTGTTTGCGGTGCTGGCCTTCGGCGCATATCAGATCGCTCTCGTGGGCGGCTATCGAACTGCCGCTGAGATTCTTTTCTTCATCGGCGCGGGCAATCTGCTGCTCGCCGTCTTCAATCTTTTACCGGGCTACCCGCTCGATGGCGGGCGTGTGCTGCGCGCTCTGCTCTGGAAGAGGCGCGGCAACATCAACGAAGCGACGCGCCTCGCGGGCCTGGGCGGGATTTTCATCGCCGTGACGCTGATTATCATCGGCGTCTACATGGCCGTTTCGCCGAAGGTGCAAGGCACGCTCTCCGGTTTGTGGGCTGTGCTGGTCGGGCTGTTTCTCTTCGATGCGGCTGCCGGTGTCGTCCGGCACGCGCGCAACATGAAGCAGGCGACTGTGGCCGATGCGATGAGCGCGCCGCTGGCGATTGAGCCCGATGTGCTGATCAGCCACTTCGTGGATTCTATTCTGCCGATGCACCGACGTGTCAGTTTTCCTGTGGCGCAGGGACGGCTTCTACATGGCATGCTCGCGCTCGAAGACTTGAAGGCTCTCCCGCGCGAGCGCTGGCGCGCAACCCGCGCACGCGACGTGATGCGCCCGATTGACGCAACGCTGTTCGTAGAATCTTCGGCGACGATGGCTCGCGCAGACGAAATCATGCAGAGCAACGGCGTCGGCTCAGTCGCCGTCGTTGACCACGCCGGACACCTTGTCGGCTTCCTCCAGCGCGGACGGCTAAAGAAGGCAAAATGAAAAATTAAAAATGCAAAATTGATAGCAAGGAACAAGTTGCTCCATTTCCTTTTGCATTTTTAATTTTTCATTTTGCCTTATCCTAAACTTTCCCCCATAATCCATACGGAGTCTTGTTTCCCGAAACAGAGGAGTTTCTATCAATGTGGGCAGTGCTTGGAGCACTCGTAGCTAATGGTCTAATCACGGTTCTGAAGTTTGCGGCGGCAATCATCACAGGCTCTTCCGGCATGATGGCCGAATCTTTGCACTCTTTGGCCGATACGACCAATCAAGTCTTTTTGCTGCTTGGCTTGCGCTTCTACAAGCGTCCGGCGTCGGAAAAGCATCCGTTCGGCTACGGGAAAGAACGCTTTTTCTGGTCGTTCATCGCCGCCATTTTCATTTTCGGCGTCGGCGCGACCTACGCGCTTTACGAAGGCTTTCAGAAGCTGACGCATCCGCACGCGCCGGAAAAGCTGGCCTGGGCTTACTGGGTACTCGGCATCTCCTTCGTCCTTGAAGCCGGTTCAATCGCACTGGCGATCTGGCAGGAAGTGAAGGAAGCGCATCACGAGGGGCTGACGTTCAGGGAGTATTTGCGTGAGTCGAAAGACCCGACGGCCAAAACGGTGATCTTTGAAGACTCTGCGGCACTGGTTGGCATCGTCATTGCAGCCATCGGCCTCTACCTGACGGAGCATCATGCGGGGCCGGGAGATGGAGCTTACTGGGATGGGCTGGCTTCGATGGCGATTGGAGTTGTGCTGGCTATCGTCGCCTTCGTGCTGGCGCGCTCATCGCGCGGACTGCTTCTCGGCGAGGCCGCAACGCCGAAGTCGGTTGCCGCGATTAGCGCCGCGATTGAGAGTCATCCGAATGTCCGCGAACTCGTCGAACTTTTGACAATGCACCTCGCGCCGAAGCAGATTCTCATTAACGCGCACATCAATGTGCGAGCCGATCTGGCAACGGACGACATCGAGCGGACGATAGAAGAAGTTGAAGAGTTAATTAAACGCGCAGAGCCGAAGGTTGACAAAATCTTCCTCGAAACCGCGCGTGGAAGCAAAGAGAAGGACGCTAGTCCGCAGCACATCGGCTAGGGAATTTCGGCTGAGGAATTTGCGATTTTAGATTTTTGATTTGCGATTGGAAGAGGATGAAAGCAGAGCTTTCAAAATTTAGATTTAAGTTTTTGTCCTTATCCAGTCAAAAATCAAAAATCGCAGATCTAAAATGTTCTTACTTCTGCAATACAGAGAATACCTCGGAAGGCTGAGCGACCCGCGCAACATCGCGGACATCGCGCTGGTCTTTCTCATCGTGTATGCAGTTTTGAAGTTGGTGCGTGGGACGCGCGCCGCGCCGATGGCCGCCGGGATTGCTTTCATCCTGCTGCTTTACGGGTTGGCCGTGAGCCGCGATCTGGCAACGCTGGAATTCATCCTGCGCGGCGGATTAATCTACATCGGCGTTGCCATCATCGTGCTCTTTCAATCGGAAATTCGCCAGGCGCTCATCTCTTTCGGCAATAGTGTGCAGATGCCTTTCACCCGAAAGCATCGCGGGCAGTTTGGCGAGGGCGTTTATGACGAGATCGTGCTGGCCGCAACCACGCTCGCTTCGACGAAGACAGGCGCGCTCATCGTCATCGAACGCGGCGTCGGCTTGAAGAACGTGACGGATGGCGGCGTCAAGATCGAAGGCGAACTCAGCTACGATTTGCTGGTCACGATCTTCAATCCGACGACGCCCCTGCATGATGGAGCGGTCGTCGTGCGGCGTCATCGTATCGCCGCCGCCGCGTGCTTTTTGCCGCTCACGCTGAATCCGCGTCTCTCCAAAGACCTCGGCACGCGTCATCGCGCCGCCATCGGTATCACGGAAGATTCCGATGCGGTAGCAGTCGTCGTCTCCGAAGAGACAGGACTCATCTCTTTCGTCGAAGGCGGTCAGATCAAGCGCGGGCTGGACGCGACCAAGCTGCGCGCCGCGATCTTCCATGCCCTTGAAGCTCCCTCCGCCAAATCTGCGCGCGAAAGAGGGAGCAAGCCTGCGGAAGCGGAAACTGAAGAAGCAATCACAACGTGAAAAGCAGTGATAAGTGATGGGTGATAGGTGATAAGAGAAACGCTCTTTCCTATCACCCATCACCCATCACCTATCACTTTCTTACAATGTCTTTTCGTGGAATAGATGAAGAGGTGAGACGACAGGTGCGTAAGCCGCACTGGGCGGAGCGCTGGTTGCGCGTGATCTTCATCGAAGATTGGGGGACGAAATTGCTGGCGCTCGTGATCTCGCTCGCGCTCTGGTACGGCGTGACGGGACAGCGCAAGCCCACCACGATTCGTGTGCCGCATGTGCCTCTCAATTTCCGTCTGCCGGGCAATCTGGAGATTAGCAACGAGCCGCGCACCGACGTTGAAATCTCTTTAACCGGCAGCAAGCGTGCCCTGGATACGCTCAACGTGCGCGATCTGGTGGCAAATGTTGACGTCAGCGATTTCACTCCGGGTGAGCACAATGTGCAACTGACGCTGGAGCGCGTCACGATGGGATTGCCCGACGGAGTGCGCTACGGCGATATTCAACCCAACTACGTGCAGCTCAGACTTGAGCCGCGAATTGAGCGCGAGCTTGAAGTCGAGGTGCGACGCTCCGGCAACGTCGCGGAAGGCTACGAGTTGCGCGGCATCACCATCACCCCTGAAAAAATCAAGGTGCGCGGGCCTGACAGCCATCTCAACAGGCTACAGAAAGCGCCGACCGAAATTATCTCACTTGACGGGCGCAAGGAGAGTTTCACCTTGCCGCAAGTGGCGATTGAGCTTGCCGACAAGAAAGTTGATTTGATTGATGTGGCCGTCAACCTGAGCTTCGAGATTGGCGAGCAGCGCATCGAAAAAACTCTCAGCAATGTTAGCGTGAGCGCCAGCGACGGCGCTCCGGTGCGACCCGAAAACGCCACCGTCACTGTTTACGGCGAGCGTTCCGCGCTTAATCAACTGAGCGCCGCAAATGTGAAACTCATTTTAGACGTTGCAGAGGATGGAGCGTTTAAGCCCCGCCTGGAGTTGCCCGCCGACCTGCAAGGCCGCGTCGAGTTGCGCTCTACCAGCCCGGCGCTATTCACCAGAAGCTCGTTTTTCTAACTCGCTCGCAGGGAACAGAAAATAGATGGCAAGACTTTTCGGCACGGATGGAATGCGCGGAGAGGCCGGGCAGTTTCCGCTCGACGCTGCGACCGTCAGCGTCGCGGGACGCTCTCTTGCGCGTCAACTCGCCGCGCGTTTGACCGAAGCGGGAAGAGAAGGCACGCCGCGCATCGTGACGGGACGCGACACGCGCGAGTCAGGCTCATGGATCGAGCATGCGTTCATGGCCGGAGCGCTTGAAGCGGGAGCGCAAGTGCAGTCGGCGGGCGTCATCCCGACGCCGGGCGTGGCTTATCTGGCGCGCACGCTGTCAATGGATGCAGGCGTCGTCATCAGCGCCTCGCATAATCCGTATCAGGATAACGGCATCAAGATTTTTGCTCCTTCAGGCCGCAAGCTGGACGATGTGACCGAACGACGTATCGAAGCCGACATCGAAGCTGAAAAGGGAAGCCTGAAGGCGGAAACAGAACTGGCGGAGACGGCAGTTAACGAAGCGGAAGTTGCTGATGAAACGGAAGCACGTCATGCTTTTGCCTTGAGAGCGCGTTACCTGGATTTCCTCGCTGAAGAGATCGGCGGCGGACTCTCGCTCGATGGCTTGAGCCTGGTGGTTGACTGTGCCAACGGCGCTGCCTTTGAGCTTGCGCCCGCGCTTTTCAAACGTCTGGGCGCGCGGGTCGTCCCGTTAAACGACACGCCTGATGGGCGCAACATCAACCGCGATTGCGGCTCGCTCCATATCGAGGGCATACAACAAAAGGTAATTGAGGAGCGCGCCGATCTGGGCGTCGCCTTTGACGGCGATGCTGATCGTGCGCTCTTCGTTGATGCGCGCGGGGCTTTTGTTGACGGCGACGCGACGCTCTGGGTGATGGCAAAGTATCTGGACGCGCATGGGCGTCTGGATGGCAAGATGGTCGTCGCCACTGTGATGAGCAACCTCGGTCTGGAAAAAGCTCTGAACTCGAAAAACTTGCACCTGCTCAGAGCGGATGTTGGCGATAAGTACGTGCTTGAAGAACTCCTGCGGACAGGGGCTTCGCTGGGCGGCGAGCAATCTGGACACCTCATCTTTCCGCGTTTGAGTCTGGCTGGAGATGGGATGATGACGACGCTCTGCCTCTTACGCGCGATGCGTGAAAGCGAGATGGGGCTTGAGGAATTAACGCTTGGGTTTAAGCGCTATCCGCAAGTGCTGGTCAACGTGCGCGTGCGCGAGAAAAGACCGTTTGAGGAAGTCGAGGCAATCTCGCGCGCCGCCCGCGAGATTGAGGGGCAACTCGGTGAGACTGGCCGCCTGCTTCTACGCTATTCAGGAACGGAGGCACTGGCGCGCATAATGCTCGAAGGTGAGCGGCAGGACTTGATCGAGCAATACGCAAACAACCTCGCCTCTGTTATCAGAGACGCGCTTGGGTAAACCAGAGAAAACGGGAGTTCACCACAAAGGCACAAAGACACGAAAGATTAAGATTTTTTTCTTCTGTGTCTTTGTGCCTTTGTGGTTTCTATTTCCGGGTTTGGGAAAATTCTACGCGAAGAGAGGTGTAAGTCTTACACTCCCGAACCGCCTTTACACTCCGACTTGAAAGCCCCTCGTGGGCTTGAATGAGGCTAAAGCCTTGAAACGTTTAGGCTCAGCCGAGCTTCAAAAATTATCGCTTGCATGGCACAAGCCTTGCGGTGTATATTGCGGGGCAAGAGAGACGGTTGGTGGATCCTCCGTCTCAAGTGGTTGCTGGGGTGAGGACAGTGACCACGAATATGAGCAGGCGCGGTAGACTCCCACGTTGACCGCGCCTGTTCGCTTTTTTATGCCTCTTAATTTCTTTCCTGCCTGAAAGTTCTCTCCTGTTCGTCATCGTGTTACAATCCGCGCCAGCTAGTTTTGCCCCTGAATTCTCAACGATTTGACTCGGCTGACGAACGCTGAAATCGGTCCTCTCACACGATGAACATTAGCGACTACCGCCGCGATTTTGCCGCATACTGCTCGGCTATCGAACTCGCTCACTACCAGCATCGAGCCGGTTTTGAAAAAGAACTCCATCTTGAACCCATCTACGAACGCTACGGCGACCTCTTTGCGCGCGATGCGATAGACGCACTTCAGCGTGCTTACGAGGAGACTTCCGCGCACCGGGAAACCGAGCGCATAGGCTTGCGCTTGCTTTCCGGCTCGGCGCGCATCGGGTATCTGGAAGCGCGCGCCAGAGAATTGACGGATGAAGTGGCGCGCTGCGAATCCTCTGCGCGCGTCGAGTGGGAAGGCGAGAGCGTCCCCGTCAATAACGTCCCCAAAATTATCTCTAATGAGCCGACATCTGCACGCCGTCGTGAATTATCTGCGCGCTGGGTAGACGCGCATCATGCCTGTAACGACCTGCGCGCTGCGCGTCTTGAATCCTTTCACGAATCGGCTGTGATGCTCGGCTTCGCGTCTTACCGTCAGCTATTCACCGACATCACAGGCACAGATTACGAGCGCCTCGCCGCTACCAGTAGCCGCTTTCTGGAACAAACGGAAGCGGCTTACATGTCTGCGCTGGCGCGGGCCGTGGCGCGTGATTTGCCGGGTGTGGCGTTCGACGATCTACAGCACGCCGACTATTTTTTCTTCCAGCGCATGACGCGGCTCGACCCGTTCTTCCCCGCGCAGGGTTTGATAGCGACTTACGGCGCTGCCATGAAGAATCTCGGCATCCGCGTTGAGCAGCAGCAGAACATACATATAGATGCGGAAGCGCGTCTCTTCAAAAATCCGCGCGCTGCCTGCTTCCGCATCAATCCGCCTGACGATGTACGCCTGCTGATTGCGCCCGTCGGCGGCGCGTATGACTACACTGTGCTCTTTCACGAAGCCGGGCACGCGCAGCACTTCGGCTGGTCTTCGCGCGAGCTCTGCCGCCAACATCCGGAGTTTCTCTACGCGCCAGATCATGGAACGAGTGAAGGTCAGGCGTTTCTTCTCAGCAACCTCTTCCACGATACCGGTTGGCTCATGGAGCATCGCCATAGTGTTGGTGAAACCCAGTCGCGCGAGATTGTGCGCAGTCTGGCGCTTCTGACCTGCGGAAACATCCGCCGTCGCTGCGCCTCTCTGAATTACGAGATTGAGTTGCACGATCACTCCCAGCTTCGCTCCGAGCATTTAGCTCTCAGCTACGGGGACGCGATCTCGCAGGCGACGCGCTTTCGGCGCAGCCCGGCGCTTTATCTGGCCGACGTTGACGACGGTTTTTACTCCGCCGCTTACCTGCGCGCTTGGGCTTTTGAGGTGACGCTCCGCGAGCATTTGCGGACGCGCTACGGTCGCCGCTGGTGGGCATCGCGCAAGGCCGGAGATGAATTGATTGACCTCTGGAACACGTCCTCACGCTATACTGTCGAAGAACTCGCCAGCCTGATAGGCATTGGCGAGATCAGCTTCGAGCTTTTGGCCGAGAGTTTGATCGCGGCCATGAAAGAGGATTGAAGAAAAACGAGTGCAGCGTGTGCGCGTCCGCGTCCCAAAAGCGCGGCAAGAGGTTTATGAAATAAGAATCGGAGCAGGCACGCTCCGTCGCCTGGGCGATGTAGCGCGCCGCACATTGCTGCCGCACGCGCGCCGTCTCATCCTCGTCTCTAATCGAAAAGTCTTCGACCTTTACGGCGAGCGCGCCTTAAAGTCGCTGCGTGTCGAAGGTTTCACCGTCGCTCACTGGTTGATGAACGACGGCGAGCGCTACAAAACTGCGGCCACGCTCTCTCGCCTGCTAGACTTTCTCTCAGAGTCAGGATTGGAGAGGAGCGATGCGGTCGTCGCCCTCGGCGGCGGAGTGGTTGGCGATCTCGCTGGCTTTGCGGCTGCCGTTTACCTGCGCGGCATCACTTTCCTTCAAGTTCCAACCACGCTGCTCGCGCAGGTAGATGCTTCCGTCGGCGGCAAAGTGGCGGTCAACACGAGCGCGGGGAAAAACCTGATCGGCGCTTTTCATCATCCGCGCGCAGTCCTGATAGACACCGACACGCTTCAGAGTCTTCCGCCGCGAGAGATGACCGCCGGTTGGTGCGAGAGCATCAAGCAGGGCGCGGCAGGCGACCGGCATCTTTTCGACGAGACATACGGCTTCCTCTCCTTTCATCATCAAGAGAAAGCAGCCGCGCATGGCCACAGGCTTGAGAAGCTCATCGCGGCGCAAGTCGCTTTCAAGGCGTCAATCGTCGCTGGAGATGAGCGCGAAGATGTGACGCGCGAGGACAATCGCTCACGCCGCATCCTGAACTTCGGCCACACAACAGCGCACGCGCTCGAATCCGTCACGCGTTATCGTCGTTTCCGGCATGGCGAAGCGGTCGGCTACGGGGTGCTCGTCGCCGGAGAAATTTCCAAAAGACTAGGCTTGCTCGCTCCTTCGGAGTTAGAATTACTGCGCGACGCCGTTCGCCTTTGCGGAAGACTCCCACGCGCCGACGACCTTGACGAAGACGAGATTCTGAGCCGCCTCAGCCGCGATAAGAAAATGATCGGCGGTCATCTCAAGTGGGTCTTGCTCGAACGCCTTGGGCGTGCGCGGATAGTTGATGGAAAGGAAATCGGGCAGAGGCTTTTGCGCGCCTCACTCCGCGCGGGGCTGCAAAACATTTCATAGAACCGAAAGAGTGAGGGCGAAGATTGATGAAACAATCGTTTGATTCATCCCCAACGGTCAGACATCATGAGCGTGGCGCAGCGCGCCTGAAATTAATAATTACACTCGCCATCGTCGCGCTCGTCGGCTACATGGCTTTCCAATACATCCCTGTAGCGTATCAGGCACGCACCTTCAAAAGTTTCATGAATGAGAGAGTGCAAGCCGCCGCCGACGATCCGGCGGTTCCAATGGAACAAAAAGCCTCACGGGTGGAAACTCAATTGAAAAACAGCGCGAGCCAGTATGGAGTTCCGCCTGATGCCAAGATGTCTCACATCTATCAGAACGGTCGGCTGGAGGTCACGGTCAAGTTCACGCGCCAGATCAATCTACTTCCCGGCTTCACCTACCAGTATGACTTTGACCATACGGCCAAGAGCGATACATCTCTCAATCCATAACAAGACCCTGTTCACGAGCGCAGCTTGCCTCTCAGAACAGGGTCTTCCGGTAAACGTCTTTTGAGTTTTATTTATCCCATAGCGGCGAGCAGGCGTTGAGCGGTCGGGCTTTGCAACTGCACGAGTCCGGCGGGCGCGCTTGAGAGCCACGTCGTCGGGCAGACGCCGCAGCGCGTGCATTGGTCAACCGACGGGCATGGAGGAGTCGAGCGGGCGATGTGCGCTCGTTCGTGCTCCTTCTGCAAAAACTCGCGCGACAATCCCGAATCAACAATCTCCCACGCCAGTTTCTCATCGTAACTGCGATCACGGCTCGTGTGGAAAGCCGGGTCAACTCCGGTTTCGCGCAGCGCCGCTTGAAGGTCTCCACCCAGCCGCGCCGCCGCTTCGATGACGCGCGACACGCGGCGGTCGCCTGACGAAAACAGCGCCTGCTCGTGTGCGATGCGCGCAGACATCGCTCGCACCTCGACGTTCGGAATCCGCGCCAGATTTTTAGAAGCCCACTTGATACGCCGCTTCAATTCCTTTTCATCACAGATGCCGTCCCACTGCAAGGGCGTGTTGGGCTTTGGCACGAAACCGTTTAAGGATGGAATAATTTTCCCTGCGCGCCCGAATCTTTTGCCAGCCTCAAGCATTCTGTTTTTAATGCGCTCGACCAGTACGACCATCTCTTCCAAATCTTCATCCGTCTCTGTCGGCAACCCGACCATCAGATAGAGCTTGACGGTCAGCATCCCGCGATCAAAGACTGCGCCGCAGATGTCTACGATCTCGTCGTTGGTCAGATTCTTGTTGATGACTTTACGCAGGCGGTCTGAGCCTGTCTCGGGCGCAACCGCAATCTGCTGGTCGCGCGATTCGACGAGCGCATCAAGAAGTTCATCCGAAATCTGGTCGAGACGCAGGCTGGAAACAGAGATGCGATAATCCATCGCACGCAAGCCCTGCAAGATTTCGCTAATCTCCGGGTGGTCGCAGACGGCGGTCGAGACTAAACCAATCTTATCTGTCTTCCCGCGCCACTCACCGGCCTTTGCCAAGATGTCGCGCGCAGGCACAACACGCGGCGGCCAGTAGTTAAATCCTGCCCAGCAGAAACGACACCCTTGTGAGCAGCCGCGCGAAATCTCAATCAGAAAACGCTCGCCCATCTCGGCTTCGGGCGCGAAGATAACGGTCGAAGGCGCGAATACTTCTTCGCCGCGCAAGGCTTTGGCGACTTCCGTTTCGCCACGACGTATCGCGCGCCTGAGGCTCCCTTCCTTCGGATTCTCAGCCGCCACCGCGCGCCCGACACGCAGAGGTACGCCCGTTTCACTCGGCGTATAAGCCTTAACCGTTCCGTCCGCGTGATACGTCACGTCGTACAACGAAGGAACGTAGAAGCCGCGCCCCATGCGCGCCAGCGCCAGCAGAATTTCATCTTTCGTCTCATGCTCGAAGATGGCGTCAACGAGTTGCGCGCCCAGAATCTCGCCTTCGCCGACGCCGATCACGTCTGTGAAATCCGCGATTGGCTCAGGATTGAGAAACGACGCAGCGCCGCCCATCACGACGAGCGGGTCGTGGCGCGTTCGATCTTTCGACCACACGGGCACGCCGCTCAATCGCAGCATGCTCGCCATATTCAGGTAATCCGTCTCAAACGAGATTGAAAACGCCACGACATCGAAATCCCGCACAGGCGTCTGCGATTCCAAAGAGAGCAAAGGGGTACGCGACTTTTCATACTCGCGCATCTCGCGCTCATCGGGCAGAAAGACGCGCTCGCAGGAGACTTCAGGGATGCGATTGAACAACTCGTACATCGCATGCAATCCCAGATTCGCCATCCCGATTCCATAAACGTTCGGATAACACAGAGCAATACGAAGCTGCGTGCCGCGCTTCAAAGTCCAGCCTTCTTCAGCGGCGAGTTTTTGTTTATAACTTTCAGTAATTCTTTTAGACATAGCGAAACAACAAATATGAGGACATTAAACCCGGTAATAAAATCCTATGCTCAGGGAGTATAGCTGACGGGGCGGCTTTTAGCGATTTGGTAGAGCGGAAAGCTATTAAGAGGCGCTGATAAAACCAGTAAGAATTAGACAGGATTAACAAGATTATCAGGATTAAGAAATCAAGATAGGGCAAGGTAGACTGAATGCTTCCTCTCTTATCCTGTAAATCCTGTAAATCCTGTCTATTTCTTCCTTGTGCCGTTAGTGATTCTAAGTCTGCGTGCTTTCAAGGAATGCTTTCAGCTTGCGTGATCGTGAGGGGTGACGCAGTTTCCTCAGCGCCTTGGCTTCGATTTGGCGGATGCGCTCGCGCGTCACGGCGAAATGCTGACCGACCTCTTCGAGCGTGTGCTCGGAGCCGGATGTGCCGAGGCCGAAACGCATCTTGATGACCTTCTCCTCGCGCGGCGTCAGCGTTGCCAGCACTTCGTCCGTAATCTCGCGCAGGTTCGAGGCGACAACCGCGTCCGCAGGATTCAGGATGGATTTGTCTTCGATGAAATCGCCTAGGTGCGAGTCTTCCTCTTCGCCTATCGGCGTCTCCAAAGAGATTGGCTCCTGCGCGATCTTCAAAACCTTGCGGACTTTCGAGACCGGAATATCCATTTTCCGCGCAATCTCTTCGCTCGTCGGTTCGCGCCCAAGCTCCTGAACCAGAGAGCGCGAGGTTCGGATGAGTTTGTTAATCGTCTCGATCATGTGGACGGGGATACGAATCGTCCTGGCCTGATCCGCAATCGCTCGCGTAATCGCCTGCCGAATCCACCACGTCGCATAGGTCGAGAACTTATAGCCGCGACGCCACTCGAACTTGTCCACGGCTTTCATCAAGCCGATGTTGCCTTCCTGTATCAAATCCAGAAATTGCAGACCACGATTCGTGTACTTCTTGGCGATGGAGACGACGAGACGCAGGTTTGCTTCGACCAGTTCACGTTTAGCCAGGCCCGTATGATGCTCGCCCGTAGTGATTGCCTGAAAGGAGCGTTTGATTTCGACGGGCGAGATGTTGAAGCGTGCTTCGATCTGCGGTAGCTGTTTTTTCGCAGCGCTGATACGACGCTTGAATTCCTTCTCGTCCTCAATCTTGAGGCGGCGCTTGTTGAGCTTCTCCGTAAAATTATCTATCTCACGTTCGGCTGCGCGAATCTCTTTATGCACGGCGCGAATGGCGTTGATGAGACGCTGGCGTGCGCGCTCGGTCAGATTGAGGCGTCCGATCTCCTGCGCGATTTCAATCCGCGTGCGTGCGACCCTGCGCTTCAGGCGCAGCAGTTTTTTCGACTTCTTGCCGCGCGTCACTTTCTGCTCGGCGCGCAGTTTCTCCCATTCCTTCAAGCCTACTTTATAGCGCTTGCGGATTTCCTGGATTCCTTCAATCGTCCATTTGAGATACTCGTCGGCCTTGTCTTCATCGCCCGTGAGTTCGGCCTGCTCGGAGAAGGTGACGATGTCGCGGATGTTGGCCTTGTTAGCTTCCAACTCGTCGCCGATTTTCAAAATCTCTTCAACTGCGATGGGCGAGCGAGAGATAGCTTTTTTCGTCTTAATCTGCCCGCGCTCAATTCGCTTGGCGATGACGACTTCGCCCTCGCGCGTGAGAAGCGGCACAACGCCCATCTCGCGCAGGTAAAGGCGCACCGGATCGTTGGTCTTCTCAAGCGCGCCCGCCGACAAATCCAGCTCGACATCTTCGTCAACCGCATCTTCGTCTTCGTCCACGTCTGTGGCGAGCGCGGCGGCCTGCTCAATAAGGCGCTCGTCGGAATCGGCAACAGGGATATTCGAGCCTTCGAGCTTTTGCAGAACGTCTTCGATGTCGTCGGGCGAAACGATGTTATCAGGCAGCTCACGATTGAGATCGTCAAACGTGAGATACTTTTTATCGCCGCCCAACTCCAGCAGGCGCTGCATCACGTCATCACGATCTTTTTCTTCCATACCCATTTTGATTTTTGATTTGCGATTTTTGATTATTGATTGGATAAGGATAGGAATTTATTAAATCTGAAATCTGGAATTTGAAATCTCAGATTTCATCCCTGCCCAATCGCAAATCAAAAACCTAAAATCCAAAATTTTCTACCCCGCCCCGGCTTGCGTCTCTATCATTTGCCTTTTCCGTCTGGCCCATTCCAGTTGCTCTAAAGCCAATTTGTCTCGCCGCTCGTCATCGCCCAGGCGTTCAGCAGTTGCAATCTCGATGCCGAGTTCGTTGATGCGACGATCTATCATCATCAGGCGCAAAGCATGGAGGCAGCTTTCCGAATTTGCTAAGGTGTCGTCAACCGCTTCGCCTTCGTCACGCTGAGGCTCGCTCATTAACAGCAGCGGCACGAAATCTGCCGCCAGCGGGTCGTCTCCGGTCTTAGCCGCGAGAGTCGTAAAATCAACTGTTGCGCCCTCCGCATCAAGTTCTTTCAAGGCGCGGAAGATAGCAGCGGTCGGCAAATCTTCGTAATCAGCCGCTTCCATTCGCGGCAAGATGTTGCGGCGCAACTCTGCGTCGTGGACGAGCAGTTCAAGAAGTCTTTGCTCGGCAATGGTCGGCTGCGCGCCCACCGCGCGAACGATTTTCTGCCGCACATCCTGTCCAGATGATGGCGCATTCGTCTTGATCGTCTGCCACAACTCGCGACGGAGCGCAGGCTCTTCGACGCGCAGGGCGTCCATCGCCATGTCAAAATACTCGCGCTTCTGAATTCCGTTGCGAACAGCGCGAACAAACGGGAGCGCCTCCTCTACCGCCGCGGCCTTCTCAGCCGGGCGCATGAGATTGCGATCCCGCGACGCCTCATCAAGAACGAATTGTATATGTGGAAGCGCCTTCCCGCGTCGCTCGTGATACGCTTCAACGCCATGAGTTCTAATAAACTCATCCGGGTCGGCGTTATCGGGCAGAACCAGTATCTTCGTCTCGAAATCTTCTGCCAGAAGCGTTTCAATGGCGCGTTTTGCGGCCTTCACACCCGCGCTGTCTCCATCATAGTTGACAACAACCTTGCGCGCAAACCGCCCCAACAACTTCGCTTGCTCAGGCGTGAGAGCCGTTCCCAGAGAGGCCGCCATGTTCCGCACGCCGAATTGATAAGGGATGATTAAGTCAAGATAGCCCTCGACCAGAATGGCAAACTTGCGCTTCCGAATCTCGTCGCGCGTCACATTCAGGCCGAACAAATGCCGCCCCTTTGTGTAGGCTGCGGTCTCCGGCGAGTTCAAATATTTCGGCTCGCCGTCGGGCTGCAACGTGCGACCACCGAAAGCGACTGCGCGCCCCTGCGCG
Source organism: uncultured Acidobacteriota bacterium (assembly GCA_963791265.1). Taxonomy (GTDB): domain Bacteria; phylum Acidobacteriota; class Blastocatellia; order Pyrinomonadales; family Pyrinomonadaceae; genus QHXM01. Next base: position 781,565 of record CAWBSB010000013.1, on the reverse strand, counting down.
TCCATGACAGGAAAAATCAAGCGCCCGCGAAAGCGATCATAAAAGCCGCCCGCGTCCTTTTTGACGACCAGACCGCTGCGCTCAATCTGCAAGGCGGTAGCCCCGCGCTTCTTCAAATGCGTCGAGAGCGCATCCCAACTATCCGGCGCATAGCCGAGACGAAAAGCCTTACGCGTCTCATCGGAAATCTGGCGACCCATGAGATAATCGCGCGCCGCACGCGCTTCATTCTGGTTCTGCTCTAGCTGCGCTTCCCACCATTCAAGCGCCCAGGAGTTTAGCTCTATGACCTCGTCGGCTTCCTTGCGCCGCGCTTCAAACTTCTGGTCTTCGACCATCACGGGCAAAGGTACATTCGCCTTCTCCGCGACAATCTTGATGGCTTCCGGGAAAGAGACGCGCTCAATCTCCATCACGAAATTGAACACGCTTCCTCCCTTGGCGCAGCCGAAGCAATAGAAAATATCCTTCGCCGGGTTGACCGAAAACGAAGGCGTCTTCTCCTGATGAAAGGGGCAGCACGCCATCCAGTTCGCGCCCTTCTTCTTCAAAGAGACGTAATCCTGAATGACGCGCACGATGTCAGCCTGTCGGCGCAGATCGTCAATGAATGTTTGCGGAAAGCGCATTTCTCTCTTACTGCTTTAACACAACAACGGTCGCGCCCGCGCCGCCCTGATTTTGTGGAGCCTGAGCGAAGCGCTCGACGTGCAGGTGATTGCGTAGAAAATCTGCGATGGCCTTGCGGAGAGCGCCCGTGCCGTGACCGTGGACGATGCGGATTTCGTGCAGGCTGTTGAGGAAGGCTTCATCCAGAAACTTGTCTGCTTCGTCAACGGCTTCGTCGGTCGTGCGCCCGATGACGTTGAGTTCCGCTCTCACTTCTTCCGAGGATTCGCGCAGGCGAACTTCAGTGCCGCGCGAAGACCCACGCAGTTTGGCTAAACGTCCGGCTTCGGCTTGCGGCTCAACTGTCTCGACTAAATCCAGATTGGCGAGCTTCTCTCGAAAGCGCAGAGCCTTGACGCGCACCTCTGCCTCATCACCGTTGAGCTTATCAACGATTCCGACGGAGCCGAACGAGCGCAGGCGCACACGGTCGCCGACCTTGATGGGACGCGCCTCTGCTGCGCGATACTCTTCTTCGACGGGCGCTGAATCAGAGGCGGCGCTCACGAGCTTTCCATCACGGACGACGCGCACGGGGCGTGTGGACGGTTGTGGTGTGGCCGCCGCCGGAGCAACTGCGCGGACAGCGCGCACAGCTTCGCGCTTGAGTTCGGCGACCTGCTTTTGTGCTTCACGCTCGACCCTGGCGCGTTCAGCGCGATCTTCAATTTTAGCGACCAACTCGCGCGAGCGTTTCTCAAAATCAGCCACCGCTTTCTGAAATTCACGCTCGAAGACTATCTGCCGCTCGCGCTCACGCTTGCGCGCTTCCACGTCGAGCGCGGAGTATTTTTCGGCGACCGCCGCTCGCTCTTCCTCTAAGGCGCGGCGCAAGCTCTCAGCTTCTTCCGACTCGCGCTTGATGCGTTGCAGGTAGAGGGTCGCATCTCTCGCCGCTTCGCCGACATGCTCCGAGGCCGCGCGCACGATCACGTCAGGGAAACCGAAGCGACGCGCAATCTCTATCCCCGAAGACGCTCCGGCAATCCCGACGAGCAAGCGGTAGGTCGGCTGCAAAGTCTTTTCGTCAAACTCGACGCTGGCATTGATGACCGCCTCTTCGTTCGCCGCGTACATCTTCAAGCCGCTGTAGTGCGTCGTCGCCAGGACATGCGCGCCGCACACGCGCCGGAAGTGATCCACGACGGCGACGCCGAGCGCAGAGCCTTCCTCCGGGTCAGTGCCTGTGCCTGCCTCGTCGAGCAGGACGAGCGCGGGCGCTTCGCACAGTTCAATCATGCGGCTGATGTTGGCGACGTGCGAGGTGAAGGTCGAGAGATTGGCGGCGAGCGATTGGTGGTCGCCGATGTCGCAGAGCACGGAAGCGTAGAAAGGAATGCGCGCGTGCTTGGCGGGCACGGGCAGCGCGGAGAGAGCCATCAAGGAAAGCAGCCCGGCGGTTTTCAGGACGACCGTTTTGCCGCCTGCGTTCGCGCCGGAAATCACCATCACCGGATGCTCTGAATCAAGGGAGAATGAGACGGGGACGACCGCCCCGCCCGACGCGCGCAGATTCTCTTCGAGCAATGGATGACGCGCTTCCAGGAGTTCGAGCGAATTGCTCTCATTGATTTCGGGAACGACGCAGTTGAATTTTTCAAACAGCACGCGCTTACTGTTAACGAAATCAAGTTCGGCGACGGCGCGCGCGGACATCTCGATTGCGGGCAACTCGCGTCGCAACTCTTCCGTCAGCGTAGAAAGGATTTTATAAATCTCGCGCTCTTCCGTTTCGCGCAGCGCCTGCAATTCGTTGTTGGCTTCAATCGTCTCCAGCGGCTCGATGAAGATAGTCGCGCCCGAAGAAGAGAAGCCATGCGCGACGCCGCCGACGCGCCCGCGATGATCCGACTTGACGGGAATCACGAAGCGGTCGTTGCGAACTGTGACCAGCTCATCCTGAATCGCTTCTTCGGAACGTCGCATCAGATTTTCGAGCGAGCGCGTGATGCGTGATCGCAGGTGCGTAATCTCCGAACGAATACGCGCGAGTTCGGGGCTGGCGCGGTCATCTAGTTCGCCGCTCGGCAGGATTTTGTTGTGGACGCGCGCAATGACGCTGTGCAACTCGCGCGGCAGATGCTCGATTGATTCCCACAGCACGGGGCAGGCTTCGCGCTCGGTCATTACAAGCGCGCGCGCGGCCAATGCCTGTTCGCACAGGCGAGCGAGGTCGAGAATCGTCAGCGGCTCAAGCGTCGCGCCCTCTATTCTGAGACGTGCCAGCGCCTCCGCCGGGTCAGCCATCTCTGTGAATGACCAGTAGACGCCGCGCCGTCGCAGCTCGACGCACTCCGCAACCGCGCTCAACTCACGGCGCAGCTTCGACAAATCGTCAATCGGGGCAAGCGCATCTCCACGCGCCCGTCCCATCGGCGTCTGCGCCCCGCGCCGGACAAGCGCCCGAAGCCGGTCATAATCTAATGTAGCGAATGCTTGTTCGTTCATAATCTTTAAGGAGACAGGAGACAGGAGTCAGGAGTCAGAAGAAAACAAGAATCTGTTGAAACGGTTGCCGCCTTATCCATTCTGACTTCTGTCTCCTGTCTCCTGTCTTCTGTTCTTAAAATCTTTGCCTTCGGCGTTCGGCTCCCTGCATGGCGGCGGCGAAAAGCTCTCTGGCGTCGAGCACGATGGTTTGCCCGTATGCGCCCTGGATACTGCCGCGCGCGACGTTTGAGTTGAAGCTCCCGGCTGAAGCGACGATCTCGCCAAGATAAATCCCCAGATAGCCGTCCACGCGGTTGACCGCAATCGCCAGTTGCTCGTCGCCGCGCAGCACGATGATGAAAGCAGGCGTCGTCGCCTTCGTTCTGCCCGTGCTTCCTTCACCGAGCAGCACTGCCGGGTCAATCACCGTCAACATACGCCCCTGCACGCTCACCACGCCAAGCACAGCCGGAGGCGCATGCGGCAGAGGTACAGGAGAGCGCCACGCCGCAACACTCTCGACTTCGTCACTGAGCAGCCCGATATGCCACGTACCGGCTTGCGCCAGCATCAACTCATATCCCTCGCGCGACGACTCACCTTGCGACGCTGCCCGCTTCGTGACGGGCGCGTGCGGCGACAGCGTGTGAGGCATGAGCTTTCCTTGCTGTTCGGATTCGATGTCGGTTGATTCGCGCTGCCCCGGCTCACGCTGTTCCTCTTCAATAGGGAACGCGTCCGGCGTAAGCGTATCTTCCATGTCTACGACGTCGGCAGGTGTCAGCGGCGAGGTTTGTCTGGCAGCCGATTCAGCGCTTGTCTGCTTGAGAGCTTGCGGCTCGTTTAGCAGGCTTGCCAGTGGCCGCTCGCGCACCTGTTCGATAATCGGCTGCGCTTCTTCCGCCGCCCAATTTCTCACGACCGTAACTGTTTCTTCGGTTGCTTGCAGTTGAGAGAGTTGCTCAGGGCTGGATGTCCCTGCGTCGCTCACGGAAGATTCAGGCGTCGCGCGCAAACGTGTTCGCTCTTCTTCATTGGTTGCGGGTTTGAGATGTTCGTCAAAAGCGCGGCGAAGCTCTTCGGCAAATCCTGTGGCGGTGTTGGGGCGCAAGTCTCTGTCTTTTTCGAGAGCGCGCAGGATGACGCGGCTGATTGATTCGGGCACATGCGGCGCGATTTCGTTAAGGGGGCGCGGCTGGACTTCCAGATGTTTGGCGCGCAGCTCGTCTTTCGTCTTTCCGACAAACGGCGGGTTGCCTGAAAGCACCTCGTAGAGTGTGCAGCCGAGAGCGTAGATGTCCGTGCGGCCATCCAATCCCATGAAGCCCGGCCCGTCGCCGAACCATTGTTCGGGCGACATATAAAAAGGCGTCCCGATGGGCGAGCCGTATTTCGTCAACTGCATGGAGGTATCTTCGCCGCCCTGTTGTGTACCGCGCAGCTTGACGATGCCGAAGTCTACAATCTTGATGAGGCGCTGGCACTCGCCGTCGCTGGTCTTCTCTTCGGTTTGTAGAATGTTGTCGGGCTTCAAATCGCGGTGGATGATGCCGCGCTCGTGCGCCGCCTCAAGCGCATCACAGACGGCTTCGGCGATCTCTATCGTCTCTTCAAGCGAAAGATGCCCGCGCTGCTTCAATTCATCACGCAACGAGCGCCCTTCGACCATTTCCATCACCATATAGGTGAGACCCGTCGGGGAACGTTCGAGATCATAGACGAGGACGGAGTGCGGATTGTGTAGCTTGCGCAGCGCTTTGGCTTCGCGCAGGAAACGTTCCGAGAGTTTATGATTATCCGGCGGCCCCAGCATGACCTTGATCGCTACGTCGCCCAGCGCGTGATGCTGCGCGCGATAGACAGCGCCCATCGAGCCTGTGCCGATGAGATGCGTGACGGTGTATTTCGCGACGACCGATTCCTGAAGCGCCGTGGCGAGCGGGTCTGCGGCGAGAGGTTGGCCGTCGTGAGCGCAGTAGTTCTGCTCATCAGTGGTTATCGTCTGGCATGTTTGACAGAGCTTCATGGCACGTTCGATTGAGGCCAGCCAGCGGGAGCAAGAGCCTATCAGGGGACAAGAGCGGTTCTAACATGCGGCAGAAAGCGTGTCAACGCAAGCCTGGATTCCGGGATTGAGTTTGCTGAGAGAGGAAATTAAACGCAGAGGACGCGGAGGGAGGCAGAGGAAGACAAGGGAAGATAAGATAAGACAAGAAAGCCGACAGCCCATGAAATGGGCGACAGCATGTAGCCCCGCGCGAAGCCGCAGGCGAGCGTGGGGTTCAGGCGGGAAAGATCGACAGAGCCCGCGTGAGCGGGCGACAGATGCGTATTCGTCAACGGTCTGTCGCCCGCTCACGCGGGCTTTCATCTTCCATGTCGTGCTATTCCCCACGCTCGCCTGCGGCTTCGCACGGGGCTTTATCCTGTCGCCGTCTTCGACGGCTTAAATCCAGGCAAAAATCCGTTTTACCATCTCGCCCGTAACTGATTTACAATGTATTTCAAAGGATTAATAATAATGACAAGACAACGGCACATCATCATACGGTTCGGCATTATTCTGAGCATCGCTCTTATCAGCATGGCGCTGCTCGATGCTCGACCGCTCAAATCTTCTTCGGCGAAAGGTTCTTCAATCATGTCTCTCCCGCAGCAGGGACGCGTGCGCGCGCCGGAACTCACGGGCGGGCGTTCGTGGCTTAACACGGATAAGCCGCTCTCAATCGCCGCTCTCAAAGGCAAAGTTGTCCTGCTGGATTTTTGGACTTACGGCTGCATCAACTGCATTCATATCATTCCTGACTTAAAGCGGCTCGAAGCCAAGTACCCTAACAATCTGGTCGTCATCGGTGTTCATTCCGCCAAGTTCGATAACGAAAAAGAGACGGAGAACATTCGCCGCATCATCCTGCGCTACGAGATAGAGCATCCCGTCATCAATGATGCCGACTTTGCCGTCTGGAACAGTTACGCCGTCAACGCGTGGCCGACGCAAATTCTGATTGACCCGGCAGGCTACATCGTCGGCGCAGTCCGTGGCGAAGGCAACTACGAGGTGTTGGACGAAGCGATCTCAAAAACAGTTGAAGACTTCCGCAAGCGCGGAGAATTAAATGAGCAGCCATTGAGCATTGCGCTTGAGCGCGCGAAGACGGGCGATTTGCCGCTCGCCTTTCCCGGCAAGGTTCTGGCCGATGCGAAAACTGATCGCCTCTTCATCGCCGATTCGAATCATAACCGCATCGTCGTCACGAAGCTCGACGGCACTTTTGTAGAAGCAATCGGCACGGGAGCGCGCGGCTCAAGCGACGGTGCGTTCGAGAGCGCGACTCTTTATCGCCCGCAGGGGATGGCGCTCGACGGAGACTCGCTCTACGTCGCGGACACGGAGAATCACCTGATTCGCCGCGTTGATTTGAAAACGCGCAAGGTCGAAACCGTCGCGGGCACGGGCAAGCAGATGGAGGACTATAATCAGCAGGGCGCGGCACGCTCTATCAGTTTGAATTCGCCGTGGGATTTGCAGCTTGCGGGGCGCAACCTTTACATAGCGATGGCCGGGCCGCATCAAATCTGGAAGCTCGATCTTGAGAAGCAGGAGATTTCCACCTTCGCCGGTTCGGGGCGCGAGGCACGTCTGGACGGAGAGGTTTCAAAAGCCGGATTCGCGCAGCCTTCGGGTCTGGCAACCGATGGCAAAACTCTCTTTGTTGCCGACAGCGAATCGAACATCATTCGCGCGATTGATCTCACCTCGTCCACCCCGCAGGTTCGCACGCTCGCGGGCGGCGATCTCTTTGAGTTTGGCGACCGGGACGGCACAGGCGACGACGTGCGCCTCCAACACCCGCTCGGCCTGGTATTGCTGGACGGCAAAGTCTTAATCGCCGATACCTACAATCACAAGATCAAGCAACTCGACCCGCAAAGAGGAGTTGTCAAAACGCTCTTCGGCACGGGCAAGCCCGGACAAAAGGACGGAGCCTCTGTGTCATTCTATGAACCCGGCGGCGTCAGCATCGCTAATGATAAGCTCTACGTCGCCGATACGAACAATCACGCCGTGCGCGTCGTTGATTTGAAGACAAGGCAGGCGACGACGCTCAAGCTCACAGGCTTGCAGCCACCAGCTTCATCTTTGCCGGAAACAGATACCACCACCGCCGCCGCGCCCAATAGTGAAGAGATAAAACTCGCACCGCAGCGTCTCAGAGCGCAGAGCGAAGGGGCGCTCGTTGTGGATGTCACGCTTCCCGCAGGCTATCACCTCAACTCAAGCGCGCCGCAGCGCTATCAAATCTCCGTCGAGGGCGACGCTAAGCGCCTCGCTTTTGAAGGCAACACGAAAAGCGCAGCATCGCGTGTAGTCAAAGACCTACAGCTTCCACTGCGTATCCCCTTGCGCGCTCTCGATGCAGGCGCAAGCGCGCTCCGCGTCCAGTTCACGCTCTACTACTGTCGCGAAGACAACACCGGCACATGCAAGATCAAAACACTCGTCTGGCGCGCGCCCGTCGAAGTCACCGCCGACACCACTGCCCCACGCGAAATCAAAGCGCAAGGCAAGATCGAGTAGGACAGGCATTCTCGGCCTGTCGTAGGACAGACATTCTTGTCTGTCGTTGAGCGCGCAAGCGCGAATATTCTGTTAGCTAAGCTCAAGGAGCGTGCTGGCGCACGCTACGACAGGCAGGAATGCCTGTCCTACGTTAGTGAGCCAGTTCGGAGGCTAGTCTTGTGCTTGGCGGAGTATAAGTGTCAGCGGAGACTGGTTGGGAAATCGCTGGTGGCGTGGCGGGTTCTGAGCTGGTCGAGAGAGCTGCTGTGAGAAGCATCGCCGCTTCTTGCAGTAGTCTTCGGTGATCGGCGTTGTATTCGGTGAGGGTTGATGAATAGAGCGTGAGCGCGCCGTGCAACTCCTTTTCTTTGAGGAGCGGAAAGGCGACGAGCGTGCGATAGTCTGCGAAATGTTCGATTAGTTGCGGCGGGAGATCGAGCCTGGGGTCTGCATTGCAGAACGGCTGGCGATTGGCGAGCACCCAGCCGGTCACGCCTTCGCCAATCGTAATCCTGCGATTCGTGAGCAGGTCGGCGTGTTGTCCCAGCGCATGTGCGACCAAGTATTCGCCGCCCTCCGCTGCTGGCAGCGTCACCGTGCATAAATCATAGGCGACGAGTGATTGGAGTTTCTCGGTTAAGGCAGCAAGAACTTCAGCCTGACCGTGTGCGGCGTTGAGCGCCTGCGCCAGATCGTAGAGAGCGCGGAGTTCTTTGAGCGAGAAGTTCGTCTCGGTGGCTTTCTCCGTCGTACTTGTTTCCGCGAGTCCTGCGGCGGGGGTGACGAGGCGTGCTGCTTCCGACAATTCTTCGATAGGCGTGATGCCGTAGGTCGGGGCAGGCGTGTTGCGATGCGCCAGTATCTCTGCTTCAAACTCAGGCAGGTGCGTGATGAACGTGCCGACGACGCGCGGGTCATACATCGTGCCGCTGCCGCCCATGATGAAATCGAGCGCCTCTTCGCGCGTCATGGCTTTGCGATACTGGCGGTCTTCGCGCACGGCGTCGAAGCAATCAACGACCGAGAGAATGCGCGCCGTCAGCGGAATCTCTTCGTGCTTCAGCCCGTCAGGATAGCCGCGCCCATCCCAGCGCTCATGGTGATGGCGCACGACCGGCACAACCGGGTAGGGAAACTCTACACGCCCCAGAATCTGCGCGCCGATGACCGTGTGCGTCTTCATCTTCTCAAACTCGGCGGCGGTCAGCTTGCCCGGCTTGTTCAAAATGTAATCGGGAACGGCGATCTTGCCGATGTCGTGCAGGAGCGCTCCGGCACGTAGAGCTTCAATCTCTTCTGCGTTGCAACCGAGCAGGCGCGCGACTCCGGCGGCGTAAATCTGCACGCGCAGGACGTGCTCATGCGTCACTTCATCCTTGGCGTTAATCGCCACGGCGAGCGCTTCGATGGTTTCGCGGTGCGACTTCTCCATCAGGGCGATGCGCTCCTGTTGTCCTCGCTCGATGATGTTGAACTGCTCCTGCACGCTGTCGCGGTAATGGCGATGCCCGAAGTGGATGGCGATGATGAGCGGCGCACCGAGCACGATCATCGTCAGAGCGTTATATTGCAGCGCAATATACATCAGGCTGGCCGCCGCGCTCGTCGGCAGAAACATCGGCGCGGTCAACAGGAGATTCTGTTTCCAACTCTGCACGAAAGGGGTGCCGAGGCGGACGGAGAACAGGAGGGAGAAAAGCGCCGAGTTAATGATGATGTGGACAATGCTCGCCACGAGCATCGCCACCGCGACCGCCGGAAAAGCGGATTGTTGAATACTGCCCGCATTATTAAAGCCGTAAGACAGCACCGCCGTCAGGGTCAGGGCGGCAGCGGCGGCGGCGAGCGACATCATGCTGAACGAGTACAGATTGCTGGAGAAGCGACGAACGGCACGCCGCGAGGACGTGAATCCTTCGATGCCCGCGATAAAGACGCAGGCCGGAAGCCCGTACCAGCAGGCTACCAGAAGAACGAGGGCGTCGGAATAAGTGAAGGTAAGCTTTTCCTGTGTGAGCTTGAGGTTCGACGGCAAAGGAAAGGTGTTCGGAAACATCCCGGTCAGCACCACCAGCGGCACGAGCGCCAGAACTATCAACAACTCGCGCAGCGTTGAGCCGCCGAAAAGGCTTGCCGCCGCGAACAACCATAACAGGATGCCCGCGGCGATGACCGCAGCCGGATAAACACGGCTTTTTATATCCTTACTCTCTTTAGCCAAGATGGTTTGATGACCTTAACCTGCGGATTACGAAATGCGAGTGGTCGTCCACTCAAGTGTTGCCGGTTTCCTCAGTGACGCGGATAGAGCGGACTTGCGCGCGGCAACCTGTGGATACCGACAAGCTGCGCGTCTTCACCCAGCAGGATGACTTCTTCGCCTCTGAGATCAGTCGTACTCGGATCAACCAGGTTTGATGACCAGATCTCGTCGTTGTCGAAACTCCAGCCGTTCATCTTGCCTGTCGAAAGCAGCCCGTCGGCGCAGACATACTCGCTGCCGATGACGACGCCGCTACCAATGACAACTCCGCTCCCGATCACAACCCCGCTGCCAATCACGACACCACTACCGATGACGACACCGCTGCCGATGACAACGCCATTGCTCATGACATAGCTGCCGTTCGTCGTCAGGTAGCCGTCGGCGATAGCGAAGCCGCTCGAAAGCGTCTGCCCGTCGGCGAGTTTGTAACCATTCGTGATTTGCAAACGATCAGTGAAGGCAACCCCGTCAACCCAGACGACGCCGTTATTGAGCGGAATGGCTTGATTGCCGATTGATGCGGTGATGCCGGGAACGGTCTTGTAAGTAATCTTCTTATCTGTAATCAAATTATCGCCGGGCTTCGCCTTGTTGGCGTCCTGGCGTATCGCGCGGGCAAGCGAGACAGCGGCGTTGGTGTTCAATTCGCCAGCGCCTTCGGTGATGATGCGCTCGTAGTTGGACATCTGCGTGGTCAGCACCTTGCTCTCGTAATAGGGCAGGCGCTGCGCCGTGCGCATGAGCAGGGCTTTGACGATGCGGGGCGTGAGAGAGGGATTGGCTTCGAGCATCAGGGCGATGGTGCCGGAGACGGCTGGCGCGGCGAAAGATGTTCCGCTCCAGATTCTGTACGTTCCCGTTGCCTTCGGCGTCGTCGTGCCCGAATTGCCTAAGACCGTGTTACCGACAAGGCCGCCGAGCAGCCCGCCGCCGCCAGAGTTCGTGTATGAACTGCTGGCCGTAGGCGAATGGATGGCTGATTCCGACGCGCCGATTTGATTGCCGGGGGCGACGAGATCGGGTTTAACGAGTCCGTCAACGAGCGTTGGGCCGCGCGACGAATAGGTTGTCACCGTGTCGTCCGAGCGACCGATGGTCTGCTGCGTGTTGGTCGCGCCGACCGTAATCACTTGCGGCGAATTTGCGGGGGAGAGTATGCCGCCGTAGATTGTCTGTCCGGCGGAGTCTTTGCCGAGGTTGCCAGCCGCGACCACGACGACGATTCCTGCGTCAGCCGCGCGACCCACAGCCTGGCACAAAGGATCGGTCTTGTAGCTTTGCGTGATTGCCGTGCCGAGCGAGAGATTCATCACGCGGATGTTGTAGGCGGCTTTATTCTTGATAGCCCAGTTGATGCCCGCGATAACGTTGGAGACGGAGCCTACGCCTTCGGAATTGAGAACGCGGACGCTGATGATGTGCGCCATCGGAGCGATGCCGCCATAGGTGGGCGCACCCGCCTTCTTCGCAGCATAATCTTCGCTCGCCTGACCCGTGCCCGCTGCGACTCCGGCTGCGTGCGTGCCGTGACCATAATTATCCTGTTTCGTGTTTTCGCCGGTGAAATCCACCGCCTGCATGATGCGGTTGTAGGGTGCAGGCTTCGGTTTAGCGAGCAGGCCAATGCCGAGCAGTCCACCGCCGCCGAGCAATCCGCCGCTGGTTGTCATTTTGTAGCCAGCAAACTCTGCCGCGTCGGGCGGGCTGACGCCGCTGTCTAAAATGGCGATGCCGACACCGTTGCCCGCGCCGCCATCCGTCACATCTGTCGGCAAAACTTTGCTCGCGCCGGTCGCTACCTCTATGTGGCTGGTGTTGTCGGTCACGGCAAGCGTTCGCACTTCCGCATCTTCGGACATCCACGAAACTTCGTTACGCAATGAAAGCTCTTCCAGCTTTTCGACGGGCACGTCTGCGACCATCACGCCGAGTTCGTCCAATTGCTGATTGACGTTTGCGCCGCTCGCTTTGAGCGCGGCCAGCGCACGATCTTTCGCCGCTTCGTCGGATAAATTGAGGATGACGCGCGTGCGTTCCGGGTTTCCGCTGCGAGGTTGTCGCGCGCGCAGTCGCAGGCGGTCGGTCATTTTGTTGACCGCACGCTGCCCTGTGTTGCGCGTCTGCGCCTGCGTGCCCGCACGGAAAGCGGTTGCCAGCGGCGCTACCAGCGAAAAGATAAGCAAGAGAGAGAGAATGGGGGATTTTCGAGTCAAAACACGCTCCTAAAAAATTCGATAACTTGCCGAGTAAACTCCAACGGCTCGCTTGTCGAGGGCAAGCAGTACAGGCTTTCGCTTAACAAAGCTCATGCCGCATGAACCGGCTGGCTAAGTGTTGAAAACATTGTGAGGCTGTAAGCGCCGTGAACGAGCACCCAATCTCTTTGACCGGAATGCGGTCAAAGCCCATCGGTCAGGAAGGAAGAGAGGAGCAGGAGGCAGGAGTCAGAAGTCAGAAGGCAGGAGACAGGAGACAGAAGTTAGAAGACAGAAGAAAAGACCCATTGATCCCAGCCCCGAAGAGGCGGAAGAGTGTAGCCCCGGGCGCAAGCCCGGGGAATAGCCAGCAATCAATGTTCGAGCCCCGGCAGCGGCGACAGAAATCCAGGGCACGTGGTAACGCATCGTGGGCTTCTGTCGCCCCTCCGGGGCTTTCAATCTGTTGGGTGGGGGTTAACCCCGGGCTTGCGCCCGGGGCTACACTCTTCCGCCCCTTCGGGGCTAGGCTCGATTAATCTTCCCCCGTCTCCTGTCTCCTGTCTCCTGTCTCCTGTCTTCTGACTTCTGACTCCTGCTTTTTCAGTGTAGAATCATCGAATCGCGCGTCACAGGTTCTGCCTTCACTTTGGGTGAAGCGTGTCAGGTGAAATGTTCGGCGTGATTTATGGTTTGAGGAACGCGGCACGCCTGAGGTGGAAGGTTTTGTCTGAAGGTCAACTGAATAACGCGAATTACGCCGGGCGACCAAGCATGTGCCGTAACTGCGGCGCACTCATCGGAACAGATGAGACTATGTGCTCGCTGTGCGGAGCGCCGAAACCCCTGGCGGCCACCCCGCAGGCACAAGCGCCGTCGCAAGCCGTTCAAGATCACGAAACCGTCCGCTTCGCACGAGCCATCCTGAGCCGCCCGTACATCTTCACCATCATCTTTCTCGTCGCCAACATCTTCATCTTTCTCTTGATGTGGTCTTCGAGCGGCCTGAACAGCGTGACTTTATGGGAGCCTCCGCAGCATGTGCTGATCGCCTACGGCGCGAAGCTCAATTATCTGGTCAAACAGCATCAGGAATGGTGGCGTTTCGTCACACCGGTCTTCATCCACATCGGGCTCGCTCACCTGCTCGTTAATATGTACGGCCTCTGGATGATTGGCCCGTATGTCGAACGGCTTTACGGTTCGGCTAGATTTGTCGCGCTCTGGGTCGGAACAGGGATCGCGGGTGTGCTGGCAAGCTACCTGAGCGTCCGGCCTGAGATGGCCGTCGGCCCCGTCGGTCGTTTTCTTTTCAGAACAACGGATGGCCCATCGGCGGGAGCTTCGGGCGCGCTCTTCGGCTTAATCGGCGTCCTCTTCGTTTTCGGCATCAAGTTCCGGCGCGAATTGCCGGAAGGTTTCAAGCGAGCCTTCGGGACGGGGCTCTTGCCGGTGATTCTGATTAATCTCGCCATAGGTTATATCGGGCGCGGCTTTATTGATAACGCAGCGCATCTCGGCGGATTGCTGTCGGGCGCTCTCTTCGCGCTCTTCATCAATTATAAACGACCGGGCGAGCGGGCGAGCGTCGCGGTCTTGTGGCATATTCTGCAAGCTGTGGCGCTCGCGCTCGTCGTCGTCAGTTTCGTGCAGGTTGCCAGACACTTCCACGACTATGATTCTGCGTCATTGAATCCGGTGGCTACGAATCAGCCGTTAGCAAGTAACAATACGGAGAGCGCCATCGCGCATTTGAACGCGCTCGGCACTGGCCAGACGGCTTTCGTCAATGCTTTTAATCAGGGAGACGCGAGCGGGATTGATGCGGCTCTCGAACAGATAGACAACGCTCCGCGCCTTGACGAGAAAGCGGAAGACCTGCGAGGCGAATTGAAATCTCTACTCGCGCGCGTCAGGAAATTTGTCGGAACGAAAGCTGAAGGGCGCACGCAAGCGCAAGCGCGCGACAAAGAGCGACAGAAGTTGCTCACGGATTTTACGGCGTGGCAGAAAAAGCAATTGGAATGGATAACCACTGAAGGCGAAAACTACGGAATCAAATTGCGGGAATCAAACACGTCGAAGTCGGATTCAGGGAATGCAAAGTAAAGCAAGTAATTCAAATTATCGCTCCACTTTTAAGGGAGCAAGTCAGAGGAGAGACGAGAGAAATGGAAATCAGAAAAGTTGGCGTACTCGGCTGCGGCCTGATGGGTTCAGGGATAGCGCAGACGGCTGCGACCGCCGGATTCGAGACTATCGTCCGCGAAGTTTCGGACGAACTGTGTGAGAGAGGAGTCGGCGGCATCGAAAAATCCCTCGGCAAGTTTGCAGAGAAGGGAACGATCACCGCTGACCAGCAGAAAGAGATTCGCGGTCGCCTTACCAGCACGACCTCGCTGAGTGATCTGGCGGACTGCGACGCTATCATCGAAGCCATCATCGAGAATCTTGAGACGAAGCGCGAGACCTACGCTGAGCTTGATAAGCTATGTAAACCCGAAACGATCTTCGCCTCGAACACTTCGTCAATCTCGATTACAGAGATGATGACGGCGACATCCGCCGAAAGGCAGCAACGCTTCATCGGCCTGCACTTCTTCAATCCCGTGCCGTTGATGAAGCTCGTCGAAGTCGTGCGAACGATTCTGACCGACGAAGCCGTTTACGAGCAGGCCATAGAGTTTGGCAAGCAGCTCGGCAAAGTGACCGTGCGCGCGACCGACCGCTCAGGCTTCATCGTCAATCGCCTGCTCGTCCCCTACATGCTCGACGCCATCCGCGCGCTCGAAGAAGGCGTAGGCTCAATCGTTGATATAGACAATGCCATGAAGCTCGGTCTTAATTATCCGATGGGGCCGTTTACGCTGGGCGATTTCGTCGGGCTGGATACGACCTACTACATCGCCGAGATCATGTTCAACGAGTACCGCGAAAAGCGTTTCGCCCCGCCGCCGCTGCTCAAGCGCATGGTGCTGGCCGGACTCTACGGGCGCAAGTCCGGGCGCGGCTTCTACGATTACACGAAGGATGCGAAGAATCCGACGCCGATGAATCTAAGCTGAAAGCCGTAACGTAAATTAAAAGAAAAGCGTGAGAAAGAAATAGACAGGATTAACAGGATTATCAAGATTAAGAAAACAAGACAGGACAGATAAGCTTGATGATTCTTCCCTTGATCCTGTCCATCTTGTTAATCCTGTCTATGTTTTGTGTGGCTTGTTACCGACTCTAATGGAATTAAACATGCGCGCACTTCGCTTGGTTGTACTCAGCCTTTGTCTCGGACTCGCTTCCGTTGACATGGCTGCCGCGCAAACGCGTGGGGCGGCCAAGTATGTCTGCCCGATGCACCCGGCGGTGACATCGTCGCAACCCGGTAACTGTCCACGCTGCGAGATGGCGCTAGTTGCCGTATCACCTGCGAAAACCGCATCCAAAAGGCGAAAGCCCGCGAAGAGGAGTTGGAAATCACGCGGCGCGAGCCGGAAATCAACAGCGGCGACCACCACTACCATTCCCGCCGCGCCGCGCAGTCTGGCCACGCTTTCGACCGCCGAGCGCGTGAGGGCTTTGGAACGATTAGCTCCCACTTACGACTACACCTGCCCGATGCACCCGGACGTTCATCAAGCTCAGGAGGGCTTGTGCCCCCGGTGCGGAATGCCCCTGTCGTCAGTCAAGCCATCGGTCATAGGCGAGTATCAGCTCAAAGTAATTTCGTTACCACGCAGCCCGAAGGTCGGCGAAAAGGTGCAACTGCGCTTCGTCATCTCCGAGCCGCAGACGGGCGCGCGTGTCAAACGCTTCGTCGTCAATCACGAGAAACTTTTTCATCTCTTCATCATCAGCCAGGATTTGGCCGACTATCAGCACATTCACCCGCAACTAGAACCTGACGGCAGCTTCGTCGTCGAAACGGTGCTGCCGAGAACAGGTCTCTACAAGCTGCATTCGGACTTCTTTCCCATCGGCGGCACCTCGCAAGTGATTCACCGCGAACTCACGACGGCGGGCTACGGGCGGGGGCGTGCCGCGATGGCCGCACCGCCACCGCATCTCACGCCGGACGCGACGCTGACGAAGACGATTGACGGAATGAAAATCAATCTGTCGCTGGGCAATGGTGACGGCGTTGCGCCTGTGGCTGGCCTTTTCGTTCCGCTTAAATATCGCCTGACGGACGCGCATACCGGCGCTCCTGTGCAAGACCTCCAACCTTACTTAGGGGCATGGGGGCACACGCTGATTCTCAACGCGGATCAATCGGAATACCTGCACTCGCATCCGACTGAGATGTTGCCCGGAAGCGTGGAGCAAGCGAGTATGCGCGGCGGCCCGTTGGTCGAGTTTGGGGCGATGTTTCCAGAAGCAGGCGACTATCGCATCTGGACTCAATTCCAGCGTGCCGAAAAAATCGTTACCGTCTCCTTCACCATCAGGGTCAACCCCGCGCCCTGAAAAAGCAAGCGACGCGCGTCACCAACTTTTCAGTTACGTTGATTAACCTGATGCGCCACATTTTCCGCTGGCGCATCCGAAAGCTAACGCCTGTCATCAAGAACAATGTCCGACACGACGCACGTCATTTTTGAAGAGACTGGTCAGGGGCTGGCGCGTGTGATCCTCAATCGCCCGGAGAAGCGAAACGCGCTGACGCGCGGGATGCTGGCGCGGCTCGTGGAGATTTTTGAAGGCATCGCTGCGCGAAGAGACCTGCGAGCCGTCATTCTGAGCGCCGAGGGTGAAGCCTTCTGTGCGGGCACTGACATTGCTGAACTGGCCGCGATGGACACGGAAGAAGCCAGAGGCGCGGCACAGCGCGGGCAGGATGTTTGCGAACGGATTGAACGCTGCAACGTCCCCGTCATCGCCGCCGTCAATGGGCTGGCGGCAGGCGGAGGCTTTGAGCTTGCTCTGGCCTGTCACATTCGTCTTGCTTCAACAACTGCGCGGTTCAGTCTGCCGGAAACCTCGCTCGGCGTCATTCCCGGCTACGGCGGGACGCAAAGGCTCGCGCGCGTGACGGGCAGCGGGCGCGCGCTTGAGATGATGTTGACCGGCGCAGAACTTCAGGCGGATGAAGCGTTGCGTGTCGGACTAGTTAATCGGGTCGCCGCTCCTGAACAATTTCTCTCCGAAGCTGAAACGTTGGCGCGCGAGATAATGAGCCTCTCGCCGCTCGCTATCCGCGCCTGTCTCGAAGCCGTGACACGCGGCTTTGAGCTTCCGCTTGAAGAAGGCTTGAAGCTCGAAGCCGAACTCTTCAGCAGTCTCTTCGCCACCGAAGACATGCGCGAAGGTACACGCGCCTTCTTGGAAAAACGCGCGCCCGTGTTTACAGGGAAGTAATTGCTTTACCATTACTCGCGGGTATAGAATCAGGCTCAAGGAGGAAAGGATTATGAGCGAAGACCTCACGCAAAAGCTACCGGCCTCACCAGACCCAGCGCTCGCGCAAATCCTCAGCGCCGTGCAAGACCTGGGCACTAGGTTGGGAAGTCTGGAAAACAGATTTGGAAATCTGGAAACCAGAATGGGAAACCTCGAAACTAAGGTCGAGGAGCGCCTTTACGATACACGTCCCATCTGGGAGAAAGTTCAGGCAGACATCGCGCAGCTTCAGGAAGGGCAAGAGTCTATGCGTAAAGATGTCCGCGACGTGCGCACGGAACTGCGCGACATGAACCGCAAGCTCAGCATCTTTAACGACAATCTGGTTCAGATACAGGCTGACTATCGAGACATTTACGACCGCGTGCGTGATCTCGAACGGCAGCATCCCTGAGTCTCAAGGCAGGGCCGGTTATTATGAGCGCTCAGCTTGGGCGTTCAGAGGTTTACTGCGCCCCGTCGTGTTTATAAACAAGCTGCCTGCGCTCTTGATGACAAAGCGGGCATCTTCAATCGTCACTTGTCACTCATCAAAGCCTTCTTTATACTGCCAGTGCTTTCACACACACATCCGACAGGAGCATTAGAGGAAAACTCTTGCAGCCCAAGATTCATCAAGGACGCCTGAATGCCGAAGGCTTTCGCTTTGCGATTGTCGCGAGCCGTTGGAACGATTTTCTGACCTCGCGGCTCGTCGAAGGCGCGCTCGATGCGCTTGAGCGGTTGGGCGCGGATGAAAAGTCTGTGGAGTTGTTCAAAGTTCCAGGCTCGTTTGAGATTCCGCTCCTGGCGCGCAAAGTGGCCGCCACGGGGAAATGGGATGCAGTCGTGTGCGTCGGCACGATCATTCGTGGACAAACGCCGCACTTCGAGTACATCGCCTCCGAAGTGACCAAGGGCATCGCGCAGGCCGGGATGGAAACGGACGTGCCCGTAGTTTACGGCATCGTCACGGCGGACACGCTGGAACAGGCCATTGATCGCGCCGGGGTGAAAGCAGGCAACAAGGGGTTCGAGGCCGCCATGTCGGCTGTCGAGTTAGTTAATCTTTATCGAGTGATAAGTGATAAGTGATGGGTGATAAGAAAATCGCTTTCATCCCATCACCTATCACCCATTACCTATTACTGAAGTAATCATGGGTTCAAGGCGTAAGGCGCGTGAATGCGCCTTGCAAATGCTCTTTGCGGCTGATGTTTCACAGACGCGTGCCGACGAGTTGGTGCGTATCTACTGGACTGAGCTGGGCGATGCGGACGTTGAAGAGCCTGCGCGCGAGTTTGCGACGCGGCTGGCGACGGGCACATTAGCGCGCCTCGCAGAACTGGACGAGCGTATCAAATCGCGCGCGGAGCACTGGCGCATCTCGCGCATGGCCATCGTTGATCGCAACATCTTGCGCCTTGCCGTCTATGAATTCCTGCATGAGCCGACGCCTCGCACCGTCGCCATCAACGAAGCCTTAGAAATCGCCCGCCGCTTTTCGACCTACGAAGCGACACAATTCATCAACGGCATCCTCGACGCCATCAAGCGCGACCTGGACGAACATCACCCGCAGGAACACACCACGACGGAAGACGCCGAGCAGGATGGCGAACCGGCTGGTGAAGAAGAGCCTCCCTCTGAATAAGTGATAGGTGATGGGTGATAGGTGATAGGAAAGAGTGTTTCTCTTATCACCTATCACCCATCACCTATCACTTGTTACAATCTTTCCATGAACGATCAGATTCTGCGCGAATTCCTGAGCGAGACCGAAGATTTGCTGGAAGTCCTGTTCGGCGATCTTCAGGCGCTGCGTGTTCGCCACTCGGAAGGACCGGCACGACGTGAACTGGTCGGGCGTATCTTCCGCCACGTTCACACCATCAAGGGATCGTCCGCCACCATCGAGCTTAATGGCATGACGCGGATCGCGCACGAGTTTGAAACGCTGCTCGACGGTGTGCGTTTGGGGCGCGTTCCGATTGACGAAATGGTCCTGGACGCTTTTGATGATGCAGCCAGTCTTCTCTCGCAAAGTCTTGAGAGAATCGCGCATGGTGAAGCTCAGCCGAAGACGCAAGCTCTGGTCGAGCGATTGCGCGGGTTAGCGCGACACGAGAGCGAGCAGAAAAGATCATTAGCCGTGCGCCAAATTCTCGCCCGTTTGCCGGAAGAGCTTGCGCGCTCCTTAAGCGAGCATGAAGCGCATCGCCTTCAGGAATCAATCGAAGAGGGCGCACGCCTGATGGTCGTCGTCGTCAACTTCGAGTTGGCCACTTTCGATGAACGTTTCCGCAGCTTAAGTGACACGCTGGCCGAAGACGGAGAGATTATCTCAACCCTGCCCGGACTCGAAACCGCTTCGCCCGATCAGATCAGTTTCCGCATCGTCTATACGACCAAAGCCAGCCGCGAAGAATTAATGGCGCGCATCTCTGCGTTCGGACAATCCACGCTGACGGAGTTGACGACCGCTCAAGCCGACGAGACGGCGAGCGACAAGCGCGGAGCAGATGAAGCAAGCACGCGAAGTGCGCTGCCCGGAACAGGTGCTTCGCTCTCCAGTCGCGTGCGCGTCGAGTTGCAGGAGCTTGACGAGATTATCTCCGCGACGCATCAACTCCTCGTCGAGACGACCAACGCCTTCAATCTCGCTACCTCTCTCAACCAGCAGAGCGTCGGGCAAGCAGAGCTTGGGGAGCGGGCGGCAGGCGTTCGGCGCAGCCTGGTCGAGCTTGAGCAACGTTTAATCAATCTGCGGATGATTCCTGTTGAACGGATGCTGGAACGCGCCGCGCGGGCGGGGCGCATCGCTGCGCGCCTGACAGGGAAAGAGGTTGATTTCGAGACGCATGGCGAAGATGTGCGGCTCGACAAATCACTGGCCGAGGCGATGGCCGACCCGCTGCTGCATATTCTTCGCAACGCAGTGGATCACGGCATCGAAACAACTGCCGAGCGGACGACGGCTGGCAAGCGAGCGCACGGGCGCGTGCGGCTCGAAGCCTTAACTGAAGGCAGCCGCATTGTCTTGCGAATCGCGGACGATGGTCGCGGCATAGACCCTTTGCGCGTGACGCGCGCCGCTCGCGGGCAGGGAATAATTGAAGCGGGCAGGCTGCTAACAAAAGAGCAAGCCCTGCGTCTTATCTTCAGGCCGGGTTTTTCGACCGCTTCAACTGTCTCAAGCGTTTCGGGTCGCGGCGTCGGCCTCGACGTAGTCGAGCGAGCCATCGAGTTGGTCGGAGGCGAACTACGCGTCGCGAGCGAACAGGGCGCAGGCACGACCTTCGAGATGATCTTGCCGACGACGCTGGCGCTGGCCTCCGCCGTCATCGTCAACTCGGCGGGCTATCGTTACTGCATTGACGAAAAGCACATCGCGGAAACAGGCTTCGTCGCGCCTGCTGACATTGACCATAGCGGCGACGTTGAGCGGGTACGCTGGCGCGGGGCGCTGATGCCGCTCGTCCGGATGCGCCAACTGCTCGCGCAGCCTCCGCGTGGAGACATCAGCGGAGAAAGCGTCGCCGTCATCATCTCTTCGAGTTTGGGGAGAGCGACGGAAGCTGCCAGCGGCGGGAGAAAAACCGCCCTCGCCGTAGACGCTTTCGGCGAGCGGACGGAGGCGCTGGTGCGCGGGCTTGGACGCCACGCGGCACGCTGGCACGGCATCAGCGGCGCGACAGAGCTCAGCGACGGGACAGTCGCCCTCGTGCTGGATTTGCCGCACTTGCTGGAACTGAATCAACAGCCTGAGACAACGTAATATTTAAGGGTGGTAAAAAAAGAGGAAGAAATGAACCACGCGCGTCACACGAAGAGACACGAAACTGATTGCCTCTTCTTCGTGTCGCTTTGTGTGGCTTCGTGGTTCGTTGTCTTCTTCTTTTTCTTTACTTCCTGATATAAGGCAAACTGTTTGCAGAGAAGCGTCCCCTTTCGGGTTGGAATAAGCTGGAAAACGGATGATGAAAAGCAGCTTGAGAGAAAACACAAAACACAGACGGCTCGCAACACTCGCCCTGTGTGCTGCGCTGTTTCTCTCGGCGCTTGTCTTCGCGCAGCAGCCCTCTGCAAAATCAAGCTCCTCGCATCCTAAGAACTCTGCGCGCAGTTATCCGAAAGAGATTCGCGGCTACAAAGTCGAACTGGCGAACGTGGAGATTAAGAAACAGAACGCGAAGGGGAAAGATGAGGCTGCCGACGCGAACGACGAGAAGCTGATTCAACTGGGCGAGCCGCGTGTGACGAGCGTTTCACCGCTCGGCATCGGGCTTGAAGTGCCGGTCACGGTGGCCGCCATCAAGCAGGGAGGTCGCGTGGACTTTCTGACCTTCGAGGAGATGACAGTCAACGGCACGACCGTCACCGTCAACGAATACCAGCACTCCTTTGATCTTCCAACCAGTAAGCCCGTTACCCTGCCTGAGCCTGTCAGCATCTACATCAGCACCCCGCGCGCTTTGCTCGGCGCTCTCGGCGAATGGAGTCAGCCGAAAGATGTCTGGCCCGTCACGGGTCGCGTCTACGTCTTCGGGCGCTTCAAAAAATTCCTCTTCAAATTCAAACGCGTCGTCCCCGTCGAACTCAATCTCTCATTTCAAAATCCGCTCAAGAGCAAGTCGGAAGGCTAAGAGCGACGCGGCGAAGCAGCTTCTTTTGGCGGCTCTGCCGCTTATTTGTGCGGAAAGGCTCTGCCTTTCCGGTAGCTGATGCTTAAATCTCCGGCAAGGCTGCGCCTTGCCGATTGCGAGGCGTAGCCTCGCAATGATTATGGAGGCGGGAGACGGAAAGCCACAGGCTTTCCGCACAACAAGGCGGCACAGCCGCAGGAAAAGCGGTGCGAACTTTCAAAGTCTCACTTAGCTTTTCGGTCGTCGCTTGTGCCAGTCGGTCGCCTGTTGATACCTGTCCGCCACGTCAAGCAATAGCTGTTCGCTCCACGCCGGGCCGATGAATTGGATTCCGGTCGGGAGGTTGTGCTGGCCGAAGCCGTTGGGGATGGAGAGGCCGGGGACGCCGACCAGATTGCTTGCGCCGATGGGCGATGATGCGCCGATGCCCGGATAAGCCTGATCGAAGGTTTTGTTCAGCGGATAAGAGACTGTGGCGCGCGACGGCGCGACGAGAATCCCGTGCTTTGAAAACATCTCGTTCCACGCGCGGCGCATCGGGACACGCAGGCGCATCGCGTGCAGGTAATCAACCGCCGTGACGAGCGAGGCCGAATAGCCGCCGACGCGACCCGTCGGAGACGCCAGTTCCTGCACTCGCCCCGATTCAATCAACTCACGAAACGCGCTCGCGCCTTCCGCGTCCACAATCGTTCCGACCGCCGGGCCATAAGGAAAATCCGGCAGCTTCACATCCATCTCAATGCTTGCAAATTTCTTCAACACATCAAGCGAGCGTAGGAAGTTTTCGCGCACTTCGGGTTGCGCCTTCTCGTAAGAATCTTTCATCACGGCGATGCGGAGCGCCTTTGCTTTCCCACGCGGCACGGAAGCCATTAAGCGGGATGAAGCATCAACTGATGTTGGGTCGAGTGGGTCAACGCCGGAGATTGCCGAGAATACATGGCCGCAATCTTTCGCCGTGCGACACATCGGGCCGAGCTTATCGAGCGTCCAGCACAAGGCCATCGCGCCGTGACGCGAGACCGCGCCATAGGTCGGGCGCAAACCCGAAATGCCGCAGAAGGCCGCCGGAGTTATAATCGAGCCGGAAGTTTCAGAGCCGATGGCAAACGCAACCAGCCCTGCGGCGACAGCCGCGCCGGGGCCAGAGCTTGACCCGCCGCTCCAGAACTCTTCGTTCCAGGGCGTCTTGCACGCGCCTGTCAGCGAGGCGTGCGCTTCGTTGTAGCCCATCCCGCCCGCTAATTCGACCATCGCGAGTTTAGCGACGAGAATCGCGCCCGCCTCGCGTAGCTTCCTGATAACAGTCGCGTCCTCATCGAACTGTTGATCTTTGTACGGCGTTGCGCCCCAAGTGGTCCTGGCGTTGCGCGTCGCAAGCAGGTCTTTCGCGCCGTAGGGAATGCCGTGAAGCGTCCCGCGATAACGCCCGCGTTTTATCTCGCGCTCGGCCACGCGCGCTTCTGTAAGCGCGTTGTCGCGCATCAGGCTCGCCACCGCGCCGAGCCGTCGGCCTACTGTGTCCAATCGCTGAAGATAACTTTCCGTCAACTCGACGGGCGAGATGCGACGGGCGCGAATTTGCACGGCGAGGTCTGTAACGGAAGAGAAGAGGATGTCATCGGGGAGCATAAAAATAACTTGAAAGAGAAAGGGCGTTCACTTCTCTCTCATCATCTCCTTTTGTTTGAGCGTGTGGCCTTGCGAATCTTCAACTCTTTATAGCCGGTTTGGGCGTCCTGCTCTCTGGTGAACTTCAAGCCATGAGCCTCACCTATCACTATCTCGGCGGTCGTGTAAATCTCGCAGCCTTCGACCAGATGGCCGCCGATGGTTTTACCCATCGAATCCGACAAAGAGATGTGCAGATGTACTCCATCTGGGGAAAGCGTTCCGACCAAAGAGACAATCTCGTATTTGCCTTCGAATGCGGTCGGGCCTTGCTGGTCAGCCAGTCGCAAGCTGGCTTTTTGTAAACTCCCGACAGCGGTCAAAATCATGCCAGCCTGAATCTTTTGCTGCCGGGCAAAAAGCTCAAGCTGCTTTCTTAAATCCTGTTTTGGCATCAGGCGCAGCGCATAAACTTTCAGTTGCTCTGCTTCGCCGCTCTCCCAGTTGTTAACTTTGGACGTGGCGGATGAGACTTGAGGAATCTGTTTAGCTCTGTCTCTGGATTGCGCCAGAGCTTGATTGAAGAGACATGACAAAATCAACAGGAGGATAATTGCCACACAGGAATGCTTGTCTGCCCTGCTTAACAGGAAGCGCGTAGTCTGTCTGAAAACAGCGGGCGGCATTTCTTGCTCAGATGATTCGTTGGGTGTGGAAATGATTCTTTTTAACCGGCAGTGAAGACGAAATCCGGTTCATCTCCGTTCTTCAATTTAACTGCTCGCAGGCGGTCGGCTGTACGGACGTTGCCGTCGAGGTCTTTCTTGATCTGTTCGAGTTGTTCCGGCGTCAGTTTCTCCCCGAAGCGCACGCGCGCCACCTCTGCGTAGGCTTCCACGAGCGGTGAAGGCTTTTGCGGTGTCGGGGTAGGCTGCGGATTTGGCGGCGCAGTTGCTTCCTTTGGCTTCGTGGGCGTCTGCGCTTTCACGAGCGACGCCGCGAGCGGCGCTGCCACAAGTGTGGTGGCAACTGATTTCGCAAACTGGCGGCGCGAGGTTTTGGGAGAGCTGTGCAAGTCGGATTTAGGCTTCATGACTGGTTCATCAGTTCTTCGCTCCGTTAGGAGCGGTTGAAAGTAGCCCAGCAATTTATTGCTGGGAGAGATTGCAGGATATTTTTATCGAGTCCCGTAGGGACGGCTGAAATATTCAATCGTCCCTACGGGACTCTAATCGTAAACTTACGTTTGACTCCCAGCACTGAAGTGCTGGGCTACTATCAATCGTCCCTACGGGACGCGTAAGCCTTGAGGCCAGACGCCTGTGGTCATCACAACTCGGCCAGCGTGTATTTCCGTCCCGCGTTGACCTTCTTCAGATAGTTCAGCAACGGCTCGAAATACCGGAGCATGGCTGTGGCGCTCAAATCTTCGCCGGTCGTCTCCCTGAGTACCGCGCGCCAGTCGCGCGAGCTGCCGGGACTCATAATCTTCCTGAGAAAATCTCCGACGGCTTTGCTTCCATAATAGTTGGTCGCGTGCGGGTCTTGCTTCAGAATTTTGCGCGCGATGTGGTCGTGCAACTGGAAGAGCAAGACGTTGGCAATGGCGTAATCGTAATACTGCGCCGCGTCGTCGTTGATGTGCGTCTTCGTGCAGGCATCACAGTATTCTTCACCGCGCGCACCCGGCGGAACAACGCCCTGATACTTCAATGCTAATTCCCACCAGCGCTTGTTGTATTGATCCTTCGGCAGATTGTTCTCGTAAAGGTCATACTCGAAGCGCGACATCGTGCCCATCGCAAACGGCATGTAGGCGAAGTAGTTCAGCGCTTCCTTCAGGAGCACCTGCGTCTCATCTACCTTTGCGTTTTTCAGCGCGAGTCCCCGCCCTTCGAGAAATGGTTTCTGGGTTGCGGCCAGCCCAATCATCGTGCCGATGGCTTCGTGATAGGCGCGGTTCGCTCCTTCACGCAGGAGCGGCGGCACGTTCGCGTTCGTGTAGCTGACGTAGTAGTAGATGTGGCCGAGTTCGTGATGTGCCGTCTCATACCATTCCGCGTTCGGCTCCACACTCATCAGCGAGCGTAGATCATTCTGAAGATCCATATGCCACGCGCTGGCGTGCGTGTTCTTCTTATAGGGAGTGTTCGGCGGAAGCTGGTAGAGCGATGACTTCTCGTAAAAACTTTTCGGCAGGGCTGGAAAACCAAGGGAGACGTAGAACTGCTCGGCCTGCTGGACGATCCATTCGGGAGTTTTGGATTTGAGCGCCTCGTCAATGTTCAGTCCCTCAACCTTGACCATTGAACTCCAATCCTGCGCCCAGCGATTCGGCAGCCAGTCAGCAGGGAGTTGATCGGGCACGCGCTGGTTGTAACGCTTCGCCAACTCATAGCGGGCGTAGGTGTGCAGTTCACGATAGAGCGGGCGCAGTTCACGATTGAATTTGTCCAGAAGCTGCATCATCTCTTCGCCCGTCAAACCGTAATCGGAAATCTGGTAGTTGATGTAAGAGCTATAACCGAGAGGGCGCACTGTCCCGTTACGCAGCTTTTGAAGATTAGCGAGGCCGTCTTTCAAAACCTTGCCGACTTCCTTTGAAGACTCCCACGCCTTGCGGCGCTCTGCCGGGTCGTTCGAGGTACGCAGGATTTCATCAATCTGATTTGGCGTGACAGGTTTGCCGTCAATCTTGAACTCGAAGCCATAGAGCTTTTCGGTCTGCGCGGTCTCGGCAGCGATGCGTTCCTTGACCATCTCTTTGGCGATCTCAGGATACTCGGCGGCCATGTAGAGAATGCCCTTGAGCTGTTTGACCTGAAGCGGCGTGAGCTTGTCCTGCTGCTTGAGCAGCGCGGTCGCACGCTCGATGTTCTCCTTGCTTCCCGTAAACGTCGTCAATCGTTCGAGCGCAAGGTTTTCTGCTTTGGCGTTGGTCTCGTCGCCCTCTACGATTTTGGTGTTCGAGCTCCAGGAGGCTTGCGAGTAGGCATAGCGCAACTGAAGCCACTGGGCGGTGAACTGGTCTATAAACTTCTGCGCGTCATCCTTCACGCTCGATGCGCTGGCGACGCTTTGCCCGCCGGGGATGGAGGCCAGAAGAAGGCAAATAAAGAGCAGGAAACTTGCGGCTCGCGCGAGAGGCGATCTATTTTTCATCTTCATTTACCCATCATGACCATGTTGTTCAAGAGCGTGTCTATGGCTTGCACAGTCCTCCTCGCAATCATGCGAGACATCCAGGGAGAGAGGAAAAGCCACGGCGAGAGAGCCAGAACAGGAATCAGAAAGAAGAGCGGGTTACGCAGGGTGGGCACAGTCAGAGCCAGCACTCCGAAGACAGTAAGAAAAAAAATGGCCATCCCCAGTGGGAAGAAGATGAGAAACTTTTTCATCTTCTCCACACCGCCGAGCCTCGCCGTCAGCTCTATCACAGACGCAGAAGGGCGGATGATGATTGAGGCTTCGGTGATGCCTTTCAAGGGGTTCTCTCTGGTGCTGTTGAGGCCCGGCCCCGTTACTCGCAATTCATAATCGGTGCTGGCCACAAGCTGAAAACCTTGCGGGAGAAAAGTTGACCTGGCTACCTCTAACGCTTTAGCCGCCTTGCCCGTGAAAGGGACTGTTTTAGAGTATTCCATCGGTTTCGTCTCTTCTAAAAGGGATACGGATTGGTTGGCTTGCGCGGGGAGCATAGCATTTTCGGATTGTAAAATTAAGCCGTAAGACGATGCTGCGGCTCCCACGCCGGATGAATTCAAATGCGGAAGGTGATAATCTATCGTTTCCACTTGGAGGTGATGAGACCTTGAGCGAACAGCAGAACAAGATAAACCTTTCGCAGTTCATCGCGGAGAATTTCGGAGCCAATGCCACCTACGTTGAGGGCTTGTTGAGCCGTTTTCGCAACGACCCCCAGCTTGTAGATGAGTCGTGGCGAACCTATTTCAGCGAACTGCTCGGCGGTGACGGCGTAGTTACACAGACGCAGGAGAGCGGGCAGTCCGCAACCTCGTCGTCGGCTGACGGAAACGGCGCTGCTGCTCCGCCGCCAAGCGCCGCGACTGCGACGGCCAGTGCCCCGGCTGCCGCTCCTCTGGCGCCCGCTGCGTCGCGTCCTTCCACCGAAGCAAAGCCCGCGCCCGTTGAAAGCGCAGAGAACGCCGTGCCGATTCGCGGCGGCGCGCTCAAGATCGTGGAGAACATGGAGGCGAGCCTCACGGTTCCGACCGCGACCTCGAATCGTCGCATCCCCGTCAAGGTCCTGGATGAAAATCGCCGCACCATCAACGAGCATCTGCGAAGCAGCGGGCGCGGCAAAGCCTCTTACACGCATCTGGTCGCGTGGGCAATCGTGCGCGCTCTCGAAGAGTTTCCACAGCTTAACGACGGTTTTGCAGTCGTGGATGGAAAACCCGCGCGCCTGCGTCGCGAGAGCGTCAACCTCGGCGTCGCCATTGACCTACAGAAAAAGGACGGCTCGCGCACGTTGCTCGTGCCGAACATCAAAGGCGCGGAGAAGATGCGCTTCCCGCAGTTTCTTGCGGCCTACGATGATGTCGTCAAGCGCGCGCGCGAAGGCAAACTTCAAATCCCTGACTTTCAGGGCACGACCATCTCATTGACCAATCCGGGGACAATTGGCACGGTCGCTTCCACTCCGCGTCTGATGGCGGGGCAATCCGTCATCGTTGCGACGGGCGCTATCGAGTATCCGGCTGAATATCAGGCGATGGCTCCCGAAGCTCTCTCGCAGATCGGCATCAGCAAGGCGATGACGATTTCTTCAACCTACGATCACCGCCTCATTCAGGGCGCGGAGTCGGGCGCGTTTCTCGCGCGCGTCCACGAACTGCTGGTCGGCGAGCATCGTTTCTACGACGACATCTTCGCCGATTTAGACATCACCTATCCCCCGATGCGCTGGGCTATGGATAGCAATCCGGCTCTGCTCGGCGGCGACCAGACGCGCGCCCAGGTCATCAAGCAGGCGCGCGTGCTCGAACTCATCAACGCCTATCGCGTG
This sequence comes from uncultured Acidobacteriota bacterium, assembly GCA_963791265.1. Classification (GTDB taxonomy): domain Bacteria; phylum Acidobacteriota; class Blastocatellia; order Pyrinomonadales; family Pyrinomonadaceae; genus QHXM01. The sequence continues at coordinate 752,782 of CAWBSB010000013.1, read as the reverse complement.
CGCGGCCACCTGATCGCGGACATTGACCCCTTGCACGCGATGCCGCTTCATTATCATCCCGAACTCGACATCGAAACTTACGGCCTGACCATCTGGGACCTTGATCGCAGGTTCATCACGGGCGGGCTTGGCGGTAAGGAGAGCGCGACTTTGCGCGACATTCTGGACATCCTGCGCCGCGCCTATTGCGGCAAGGTCGGCATAGAGTATCGCCACATCCAGAGCAAGGAGCAGAAGGTCTGGCTGCGTGAACAGATTCGCCTCCAGTTCGTTGACCCGCAGCCGCTCGCGCCTGAAGTCAGAAAACAGCTTCTCTCAAAGCTGATCGCCGCCGAACAGTTCGAGCATTTTCTGCACAAGAAATATCTGGGGCAGAAGAGATTCTCGCTCGAAGGCTGCGAGACGATTATCCCTGTGCTGGATCAGTTGATTGAGGGCGCGGCGTTGCGCGGCGTCGAAGACATCACGCTCGGCATGGCACATCGCGGGCGTCTCAACGTGCTGGCCAACGTCATCGGGAATCACAGCGAGCGCATCTTCACCTCGTTTGAAGGCAGCGTGCATCCGAACTTCCCTGCGGATGAAGGCGACGTGAAATATCATCAGGGCGCGTTGGGCGAGCGCGAGACGGCGGACGGGCGCAAGGTGAAAATCACGCTCTCGCCCAATCCGAGTCATCTGGAATTCGTTGACCCGGTGGTCGAAGGCATGGTGCGCGCCAAGCATGATGCCATTACTGCACCGCGCGAAGAGGCAATTGATCTGGCGATGCCTGTCCTGCTTCACGGCGACGCCGCGTTCGCTGGGCAGGGCATCGTGATGGAGACCCTGAATCTGGCGGAGCTTCGTGGCTATCTCACAGGCGGCACGATTCACATCATCATCAACAACCAGATCGGCTTTACCACTTCGCCCGAACAGGGGCGCTCGACAATTTATTCGACCGACGTGGCGCGGATGACGCAGCTTCCCATCTTCCACGTCAACGGCGACGACCCCGACGCAGCCTACCGCGTGCTGCAAATCGCTCTGGACTTCCGGCAGGACTTCAACAAGGACGTGGTGCTGGACATCGTGGGCTTTCGCAAACTCGGGCACAACGAAGCGGACGAGCCGAGCTACACGCAGCCGCTCATGTACGCGCGCGTCAAAGCTCATCCCGGCGTGCGGACTATCTATGCACAGAAACTCATCCGCGAAGGCGTGATTGACGAGGCGGGTGTTCAGCAGATGATTGAAGAGCGCGTGCAGCGTTACGAAGATGCGCTCGCCCGTGCCAAAGAGATTGTCGCCAGCAAGTCTGCCACAAAAGAATTACCAGCGCCTGCTCAGGAAGAAGACGGATCAATCGTCGAAGAGACGGGCGTTAGTCGTGAAATCATCAGCGAAGTCACGCGGAAAATCTCTCTCGTGCCGGAAGGCTTCAACATCAATCCGAAGATGGTTGGACAACTCGCGCGTCGCGCCAAGATGGGTGAAGGCACGACTCCTATGGACTGGGCTTTCGCCGAAGCGATGGCTTATGGCTCGCTCGTACTGGAAGGCACGCGCGTGCGCTTAAGCGGTCAGGACAGCGGGCGCGGAACATTCAGCCAGCGCCATGCCGTCATGTACGACACGCAGACCGGCAAGCCCTGGACGCCGCTCTCTGAACTCAAGAGCGATAAGAATCCGAAGGCGGAGTTTGATGTTTATGACAGCTCTCTTTCGGAGCAGGGTGTCTTAGGGTTCGAGTACGGCTATTCGGTCATCGCACAGGATGCGCTCGTCCTGTGGGAAGCGCAGTTTGGAGATTTCGGCAACGGCGCGCAGGTCATCATTGACCAGTACATCGCGGCTTCGGAAGACAAGTGGCAGCAGCGTTCGCGTCTTGGATTGCTGCTCCCGCACGGCTACGAAGGCCAGGGGCCGGAGCATTCCAGCGCGCGGCTTGAGCGCTACCTGCAACTCTGCGCGGAGAATAATCTACAGGTCTGCTACCCGACGACCCCGGCGCAGTATTTCCATCTCCTGCGTCGTCAGGTGAAACAGCAGACCAAGCGACCTCTCATCACGATCACGCCGAAGAGTCTGCTGCGCCTGCCCGCGGCTACTTCCAGTCTGGACGAGTTGACGAGCGGCGGATTCCTGCCCGTGATTGACGATGGGGAAGTCAAAAACCGCGAAAGCGTGCGGCGCATCGTCCTGTGTAGCGGCAAGGTTTTCTACGACCTCAACGCTGCGCGTAAAGTATCGGGCGATGAAAAGGTCGCGATTATTCGTCTCGAACAGTTCTACCCGTTCCCGGAAAAGCGTGTGCGCGAAATCTTCGCCAGCTATCCAAAAGCGACGCAGTTGGTCTGGGCGCAGGAAGAGCCGAAGAACATGGGCGGCTGGACTTTCGTCGAGCCGCGCCTGATGAACATGCTGCCCGGCTGCCAGCGTCCCTACTATGTCGGGCGCGCGGCTTCGGCCAGCCCCGCGACGGGTTCTTACGCAATTCACGAGATGGAACAACGTCGGCTGGTTGATCAGGCGCTCACGGAAGATGCGGAAGTCATCTCCAACGCCAGCACCGAGCGATACGCCGGGCAAGCGGACTCCTGATTTAAGGAACGGCAGAACTATCCCCTTTAAGGATCAAAAGATACTTTTATGAAATCCCCCAACTGGCTCATCACCTTTCTAATTCTGCTCGCAGCTTTCGCGCTTTACGGAGGCGCAGCCTGTAGCAAAGCAGACCAACCGCCCTCCGCCTCGGCTGCGCCTGCCACGCCCAAGCCTTCACCCGCACCGACACCCGCTGACTCAATCTCAATCATGGCGGTGGGCGACACCATGCTCGGCTCAACCAGTCAGGGGCGCGGGCTGCCCATTAATGACGGCGCGGAGATGATTTCCGGGCTGACGCCGCTTCTTTCTTCAGCCGACATCGCTTTCGCCAATCTCGAAGGGGCGATGATTGACGGCGGCACGCAGACGAAGTGCGGCCCGAATTCAAAATTCTGTTACACGTTCGGCATGCCGACGCGCTACGGAAAGTATCTCAAGGACGCCGGATTCGACGTGGTTAGTCTGGCGAACAATCACTCTTCGGACTACGGCGCAGAAGGACGCGCCAGCACTCGCAAAGTTATAGACAACCTCGGCCTCATCCACGCGGGCGCTGATACAAACGACAGCCCGTCCCTCAACATCAAAGGCAGAAAGATTATCTTCGTTGCTTTCGCCACCAACCCCGTTTCGCTCAACCTGATTGACATCGAAACTTCAAGACGCGTCGTCGCAGATGCCGCGCGCAAGGCAGACATCGTCATCGTCTCCTTTCATGGTGGAGCAGAAGGCTCTGCGGCGCAGCACGTGCCATATGGGTCGGAGACTTATCTGGGCGGCGCTCGCGGCGATTTACGCAAGTTCACTCGCGCCGTCGTGGATGCGGGGGCAGACCTTGTGCTGGGTCACGGGCCGCACGTCGTGCGCGGAATGGAAGTCTATAAGAATCGCCTGATCGTCTATTCACTCGGCAACTTCGCCTTCTACAGATTCCCGTTTGCGGGGCCGACTGCGCTCTCGCTCGTGCTTGAGACAAGCATCGGGCCTGATGGCGCGTTCCTCGGCGGGCGAATTCACCCGCTCATTCAGGAAGGCCAGAACGGGCCACGCCCGGACAAGAACGGCACGGTCATCAACGTCGTCCGGCAGCTTTCAAAAGAAGACTTCGGCGCAACCGCCGTCAACGTCAGCACAGACGGAACCATCTCTGCGCCCGGCACGTAGGACAGACATTCTTGTCTGTCCTTGAGCGCGTCAGCGCGAATACTGATTAGCAAATATTGATAAGCGTGCTTTCGCACCCTACGACAGGCAGGAATGCCTGTCCTACTTCGCCTTGCTTTGTCAGGCAAAGCACTTGACAAATTAAAAGTCAGGCGTATGATTCGGCGTATGGCGTCCATTCATCAGTTTCCATCCGCTGTCACGGAAGAGCCTCCGGCGCTGCATGATCGTGCGATGGATAATCTGCGGTTTATCCGCGAGACGATGGAGCGCGCTTCATCGTTCACAGCCGTTCCGGGCTGGGGCGGCGTGGTCATGGGAGCGACGGCTCTAGGCGCGGCGTTTGTTGCTTCGCAGCAGCCGACGAGGAATCTGTGGCTGGCGACGTGGGTGGTGGAAGCCTTGCTGGCGCTCGTCATCGGCGGCTGGGCGATGGATCGCAAGGCTCGCAGGGTTGAGACGCCAGTGCTTTCCGGGCCGGGACGCAAGTTTGCTCTCAGTTATGCGCCGCCTATTCTGGTCGGCATGTTGCTGACAATCGTGCTTTATCGCGCAGGCATGGCAAATACTTTGCCGGGAATGTGGCTGCTGCTCTACGGGACGGGAGTCGTGACCGGAGGAGCTTTCTCCGTCAAGATCATTCCGGTGATGGGGCTTTGTTTCATGTTACTGGGCGCGGTTGCCTTGTTCGTTCCCACAGCGTGGGGAAATTATCTGATGGCCGCAGGCTTCGGCGGCCTGCACATCATCTTCGGCGTGATTATCGCCAGGAGGCACGGTGGCTAGACAGAACGCTCTAAAAAAAGAGTCCACGCGCAAGAGCCGCGCGGCTGAAGGTAAGCTTCAGAGTGTCAGTGAGAGCGCAGGTGAAAGCGCGCCACACCAGAAGTTTGAGAAATTGATTCACGAACGCTCACGCTTAGGCATTATCAGCGCGTTGGCCGTCAACGAGTCTCTGACTTTCAATGATCTCAAGAGTCTGATGAAGACGACGGACGGCAACCTGAGCGTACACGCGCGCAAGCTGGAAGATGCGGGCTACATTGCCTGCACCAAGTCGTTCGACGGACGCACGCCGAAGACGGAATATCGCTTGACCGCACAGGGGCGCGAGTCGCTCGAACAGTATCTCAATCACATGGAAGCCCTGATTAAAACTATGCGCGCTGCCTCCTGAAACGGCGGCGCTTTTTTTTGCGCGGTGGCTTTGTTCTGTAAAGTCCTTTGTTTAGCGGTGAGTGGAAAATACAGTGTCAGTTCAAACTGGAAGGATGAAAGGCTTGCTTCGCACGATACGGTTTCCGCAGGAAACTCGCGTTACTAGATAGGGACAGATTGTGCGGCGGCTTTAACGGGGAAAAAGAGATGAACGAGAAAACAAAGCAAGGGCTGAAGGTGCTTGAAGCGGCGTTGCTGCTGGGCGTGCTGGGCGACGGGCTGTTGCGCGCTACGCCCTGGGGCTTGAACGTCTTGTTGTGGGTGGGGGCAATTGTCGTCGCGGTGGTTGTTTTGCTGGCTAACAGGCGTCGTCTCGCGCTCTCCGGCGGGGGGCACTTCCTGCTGTTGTCCGTCATCCTGTTCGCGGCGGCTTTCGCCTGGCGCGACTCTCGAACGCTGAATTTACTGGCCGGGGTAGGGCTGCTGATCGCGCTGGCGCTCATGGCCTGGCGCGCGCGTAAAGGACGAATCTGGCTGGCCAGCGTGACGGAATACGCGCTGGGAATCCTGGCCGCAGGCATCAACGCTTTTATCTCAGGCTTCCCGGCGCTCCTGGCTGATGTCCGTTGGCGGGAGGTCGCGCCCGGCGTGTGGTCGCGGCATTTGAAGAAGGTTGCGCTCGGCGGGGTGATCGCTCTGCCGCTGCTGCTTCTCTTTGGCGGCCTTTTGATGTCAGCGGACGCGGCCTTCGAGAGAATGATCGCGGATGCAATCTTCTTAACGAATCCGCAGGAAGCTTTCGGCCACATCTTTGTGGCGCTGGCGCTGGCGTGGATTGCCGGGGGATTCCTGCGCGGGCTGCTGCTCGGACGCGAGGTCAAGATCGTGGACGGGCGGGCGACCATTTTTACTCCAACTCAGACCGGGAGCGGTGTGATAGAAACTATCGGCGCGAGCAGTAGTACTGTAGAGCCTCTGAAGGCTGAGCCGCTTCGTTTAGGCATCGTCGAGGTCGGCGTCACACTCGGCCTCCTTAATCTGCTCTTCCTGGCCTTCGTCCTGTTACAGCTACGCTACTTCTTCGGCGGTATGGCTCTGGTTCAGGAATCGGACGGGCTGACCTTTGCCGAATATTACCGTCGCGGATTCTTCGAGTTGGTCACGGTAGCCGCGCTCGTGCTGCCCCTGCTGCTGGTCTTGCACTGGCTGCTGCGTAAAAGTAATCCGGCGCACGAGCGCATCTTTCGCCTGCTGGCGGGCGCGCAGGTATTTTTGCTTTTCGTCATGATGGCTTCCGCCGTCAGGCGCATGCTGCTTTACCAGACCGTGTATGGGTTGACGGAGTTGCGGCTCTACACGACGGCGTTCATGGCGTGGCTCGCGCTCGTCTTCATCTGGTTTGTCGCGACGGCCTTGCGTGGACGGCGAGAGCAGTTTGCCTGTGGCGCGCTCATCGCGGGCTTGCTGGTCATCATGACACTTCACGTCATCAACCCTGACGCCTTAATCGTCCGCGTCAACGTGGCGCACGCACGCGCCGGACGCTTCCTGGACGCACACTACGCCAGCTCCTTGAGTGCGGACGCCGCGCCAGCGCTCTTTGAATCGCTGCCGTCATTGAATGAGACCGAGCAGCGCATCGTCGCCAGCAGTCTCCTCTATAAATTATCCTTGCATGAAAAAAGAGACTGGCGTAGTTGGAATTGGTCGCGTGCAGAGAGGCAGCGTGTTGTACGGGAGAACGCGGATGCGCTGCGGTTGATGGCTACGCCTCCAGTCGTTCCTGTGCCGGAGACTATCAGGCCGCAGAACATTGAAGCCATCAAGGAGATAAAACTAACGACGGTCAAACCTGACAATCTCAAGCCCGGCGGTCGCACAGGCCCGAAGCCGTCCCCAGGACGAGAGGTTCTGAGAGGAAAGCGAGATCAGTCCAGACGAAGAGTCTCGTTGGGATAATCAGAAGTTTCAAAGCCCGCTCATCCTTTAAGCGTGCCGACTCAAATCAGCTTGCGCCGGACTCACACATGAGTAGAAAATGAGCGCGCTCGGCATCTCAGGCGACTTGTTCCTCGTCGTGCGGAAGATCATGGGGTCTACTGCATCCACTATCGCCTCAATGGTCGTATTTCTAATGTTCTTCTACGGTCTCTGGTTCGGCGTCACCAGCTACAGGTGAAGCCGGGAACGCTCCATGCCCGGAAACTACGAAGAATGAAGGTCGGCAATTTGCTTCTTAGCTCTACTGTAGAACAAGCAGGAAATTTCGTCCCCGGAAAGGAGAGATTATGACAAAGAGTTTCTATCTTCGCTCGGGTTTACTTGTTTTGCTGCTTTTGGTCGGAGGGGGTTGGGAGACGCGCGCTCAGGCGCAGGAGTCGCCGAGCCTGTACAAGCGGCTCGGCGGCTACGACGCGCTGGCTGCTGTGACGGATGATTTTATCGGGCGGCTGGTGAGTGACAAGCAGCTTGCGCGTTTCTTCGGCGGCGCCAGCACGGATTCCAAAAAACGTATCCGCCAGCATGTGCTGGATCAATTGTGCGAGGCGACGGGCGGCCCCTGCATCTACATCGGGCGCACCATGAAGGCCTCGCACGTCGGGCTGGGAATCTCGGAAGACGAATGGACTCTGGCCGTCAAGCTGCTTGGCGAAACGCTCAACAAGTTCAAAGTGCCGAAAGCCGAGCAGGATGAGTTGGTCAAAATCCTAGGCACGCTCAAGCCGGACATTGTCGAAAAGAAGTGAAAAGCAGGAGACAGAAGTCAGAAGACAGGAGTCAGAAGAAAACAACCACCTGTTGAATTGGTTGCAGCATTATCATTCTGACTCCTGACTCCTGTCTTCTGTATTCTTCTTTCCCTCGCCTCCTGCTTCCTGTATTCTGCTTTGCGTATGATGAAGCGCGATCTGGTGCGGGAGTTTCTCACCTACATACAGGTAGAAAAAGGGCTGGCGCGAAACTCACTGGCGAGTTACGGGCGTGATCTCGCTCGATTGGAAGCCTGGGCCAAGGCTCAGGGCAAATCAATCGAGGATTTAGCGCGCGCAGACCTCCGTGGCTGGATTGCCGATCTCTCGCGCGAAGGCTTATCACCCGCCTCAGTCTCGCGTGCCGTCAGCGCTGCGCGCGGTCTCTTTCGTTTCCTGATGCTCGACGGGCATATTCAAACGCATCCGGCGGAGGATTTGAGCACGCCGCAAGGCAACGCCTACCTGCCCAGATTTCTGACCGAAGCAGAGATGGAACGCCTCCTCGCCGCGCCGGACATCTCGACCGACGAAGGCATCCGCGACCGTGCGATGATGGAGTTGATGTATGCGGCGGGTCTGCGCGTCTCAGAGTTGGTCGGACTTAAACTTGCGGACTTGAATCTCGATGCGGGGCTGGTCGCCTGTCATGGCAAGGGAAGCAAGGAACGGCGCGTGCCCATCGGCAAGAGTGCGACACACTGGTTGCAACAGTATCAGAGCGTGCGTGCGCGCTTTGGCAAAGGCAATAACCCGCATCTTTTTCTTAACAGTCTGGGCGCAAGGCTCTCGCGCAATTTCGCCTGGGCGATGATTAAGCATCACGCTCAAAGCGCGCGCCTGAATCATGTCTCGCCGCACACGCTGCGTCACAGCTTCGCCACGCACCTCCTGCAACGCGGGGCCGACTCGCGCTCAGTCCAGGCGCTCCTGGGGCACAGTGACATCTCCACCACGCAAATCTACACACACATCACAGACCGCCACATGCGCGCGACCTACGACCGTCATCACCCGCGCGCCCGCGTTTTTCAAGCGAGCGAAAGTGATGAAGAGAAGAAATAGACAGGATTAACAAGATGGACAGGATGAAAGGAAGAATCATCAAGCCTATCTGTCCTGTCTTGTCTTCTTAATCTTGCTAATCTTGTTAATCCTGTCTATTCCTTCTCACTTCAGTTGTTAATCTCGAAGGATTCCAGAAACTGCTTGACCGAAGGATCGTTGGGGATTTCACTCATCACGCCCACGATCCGCACTTTCAGCATCTTGCCTTCAGTCTTGAAGTAGTAGCGCAGGCCGCCCTGAAAATAGCAACCTCGCACCGTGTATCGTCTTCCGACGTAACCCTTCATTGCCGTGTCTTTCGTCTGAAAAAATTCGCATGGCAGGTTTTGCGCTGCGGCAGCCCTGTTGAGTGCCTCAAGCGCCTTGTCGAAGAGGGCGGAGATGGCTTCATCCTGAGCCGGGCCGGTTGCCCACGCAGCCATATACCCGATCCTGAGATGGTCTACCCAGTAGAAGTTTGCGTTTATCGGCTGGCCTTTGGGAACGGCGATTTCTGCCGAGAAGTGATGCCCGCCAGCCGGCATCCGAATCGAAAATGGAGACCCGGACGGTGAGAAGATCGGGCGCTTCGAGGCATCAACTCGTCCGGTAGACGTTGAAACATTGGAGGTCGTTGAGCTACTTCGCGGCGTTTCCCCGGATGATGCCTGAACAACTGTCGGCGATCTCCTGGCAGCCGACGCTACGGTCAGCCTTCCGCTCGGTTTGGGTGCTTTGGCCTGTCTCCATTCCCAGGGCGGAGTGGGTGACGGGTCTTGCCAGATGCCGCGATGCTCGTTGCGAGCCGCTTGTTCCGAAGCATCATAAAGACGGCGCTCTGCTTCACTCAACCCGTTTTCATAGCTTCTCTCGAACCAGGCCACGCCGTCACGAATCATCTGAAGGGCGATGTCTCTCTCCTCACAAATGACCTTGCCGATGAGCGTGCTTCCCGCTCCAAGCCCATTGAGCTCGATGGCGACTGGCCGGTTCATGACGAGACTCGTCAGATGTCGAAGGGCGACATCGCCGTAAGGCTGATCCGGTTCGGGAGCATCCATTCCCTTTAAGACCACTTTGATTCGCCGTCCGGTATTTTCCACCGAGATGGTTTTACCGTCGTGAACCTCGCGGACGAGACCCTGCAAGGTGTTTGCGTTGGCCGGGAGCGCTTGGCAGCACAATATCAGAAGAGCAATGACTACAAGGCGTTTCATTTAATGAATTCCTTTGAGATTGGAAGTTGAAAGGATTTGTGGGCGAGAGAGGAAATTCTCAGCCGGGGGCGATGCCTGACAGCCGTTTTAGTGTGAGACGACCGCCACAAAGATAATAAAGTCGTTCAGTGCGCTGAGTCAAGTTTCATTTAATGAACGTTGATGAGTGCGCTCTCTATGACAATTGGCGCAAACGACATCACACTTCCCAATCTCTCGCATCAAAGATTTACTCGTCGCGCGCGGCACATCACTCAGGATAAAAGATTTTGTCGTCCCGTCCCGATGATCAAAGTCCATCACGTAGTACGGATATTGAGCGCCGCAGTCTACGCAGGGAAGCGACTTGGCTGAGCGGATTAGCGCGCGGTGTCGCGCGTTGGTGCGTGAGTTACGATCAAGATACTGACGCTTATTTCTCCGGTAATGGCTGCGCGTTAAATTACTGCCGCACTCTTTGCAATAGGATTGGCGTTTCCCGAGAGTTTTCTGTTTGAAGTTAAATTCGCTGACCGGCTTGAGTCTTTTACACTTTGAGCATGTTTTATGGTCAGTCTCGTGAGGGTTTGTAAGCTTCAATTGCATGGCCGCATTTTATCATGCAGCCAGCAGAACAAAATAAAAAAGAGATTGCCGTAATAGCAATCTCTCTCCAGAAAAATATGGTGCACCCGGCATGATTCGAACATGCGACCCCTTGATTCGTAGTCAAGTACTCTATCCAGCTGAGCTACGGGTGCGTATTATCTGTCAAAGCAGAGCAAAGGATAACGGGTCGGTTTCATAGGTGTCAAGCGAGCATATCCCGGCAAATCAACGGCGGAGCGCGTTCGCCTGATCAGCGTCCGTAGTATCCAGAGCGGGTGCGGGCGATCAGTTCCGGGCGCGAGAGTTCGATGCGGATAGTGCGCAGGCGGCCAGCGGGCGTGGTGGTATTTATCGGGCGATAGACGACCGTGTAGAGTGTGCGTAGTTCTGCGGCGACCTCCGCATAAATCCGACCCAAATCTTCGAGCCGCCGGATTTCGTTCAGGCGTCCGCCCGTGCGGTCGGCCAGACTCTGTAGGCGTGTGCGCGCGGCGTTATAGACTGCCGTCTGGACCGGCTCAAGAAAGGGCAGGCGTTTGGGATCGCCCGAAGGCAGCGCCAGCGGATAGATGGTGACGCCCTGGCTATCAGCCGCACGAAGCACAGCGCCCAGCGACCCGCTCGCGTCAGGCTTGACGGATGCGAGGGCCTCCTCATTGGTGTGAGCATTGGCCGCAGAATCTCTATCCAGTTTCTTCATCTGCGTGTCAATGCCGTCGGTCAGCACCACGATGGCTTTACGCCTCTGCCCTTCTTTGCCGAGTAGCTCAAGCGCGGATTTCAAGGCTTCGTAAAAATGGGTCTCGCCCTTGCCCTCGGCTGATTCGATGGCTTTGGCGACCTTCCTCAGATCGGTCGTGAAGCCCGCGAGCGTCTTGATCTTTTCATTAAACGCGATGACGGCAACGCGGTCATCCGGCGCGAGCGCATCCAGAAAGCGATAGGCCGACTGCTTGAGCGTCGGGCGAAAACTCTGCGTCGAGCCAGACATGTCGAGCAGCAACACGAGGCTGAAGGGCTTGGTCGTCGGCTCAAAATCCGTGATCGGTTGCCGCACCTCGTCTTCGTAGACGACAAAGTCGTTGCGCGCGAGATTCGTGATGGCGCGTCCCTGGCGATCCACGACGCCGACGTTGAGTTGTACCAGCGAGGTGTTGACCTTCACAACTTCGTCCGGTTCTTGCGCGGACGCAGTAGTAGCTGATGCCGCCGACAAAAAGATGCACGACAGGATGAGCGCGAAGCCGGTAGAGAAATATTTCAGGGCAGGGGATGTGAAAGGGAAACGAAAATAGCTCATTGCTCGAAACAACCATAACAGGAACGTAATGATGCGAGTATGCCTGCCGCCCGCGACATTTGGCAAGCACGGACGAGCGGCACAAACACGCCCCTGTCGGACGCTTTCTATGCGTTGAAAGTTGCTTGGGGAGTAACAGTGGTCAGTGGTCAGTGGCCGGTAGTCAGTTAAAAGCAAAACGCTTTTGTTCTTACTGACCACCGGCCACTGACCACTGACCACTCTCTTTATCTTTCGCCGACGGCCTTTGCCGTGCGTGTACGTGCGCGGCGGGTCGGCATGGGCGTTACGGTATCTGTGGGCGCAACTGTATTGAGGGGAGTGGGCGGCGTGACGGCGACGGGGCGTGGCCGACGACTACGCGCGGCGGCGCGCTCGGCCTCGGCTTGCTGCACGCGCTTTGCCTTATCGATTCGCTTGCGCGGCACGAGTTGGTAGCGCAACTCCATCTCCTGTGCAACCCTGTAAATCTGCTTGGCCTTTGCGCCGCGTTCGGCACGACGAATGATCTCTTCCAACTCAAGCAGCTCGGCGTGATCGTCTTTTCCAATCCAAATGTATGCGGCTTCAGACATCTCTCTTTTCACCTCTAAACGAATAAGCTCGCGCATCCCTGTGGCGACACTGGTCACAAGAACGGGAAGGCGTGCGCGTTGCGGAGCCTCACCACTGCGCGCCGCGAAATAATCCTCAACGAGCGTGTCTACGCCTTCCCGGTTCGCGTCATAAAAGAGCGCAAAATCCTGGCAGCGCGTGCGGTAGGGACAATTAACGGCGCACACAATCGCGTCTTTGAAATGCGCGTAACGATTGCAATAGAGTTTCAAGCGCATTAGAACAACACGCGACAGGGGCCGCGCCTCCTCGGTAGCATGGGACTCGAAGTCAGAGCATAAAAGTCCAGACTTCAAAACGTGAGTACCTCGGGAGTGCCTGGCACTATAGCACGCTTGTCCTATGTGTGCAACTCTTGCCCGCACGCGCAACGCAAAATCGGGCTATCCGTCAATTCATCTTTGGAATATAATCGCGACCAGTCTTGGACAATCTTCACGGACGGCCTCACCAACAATCCTCTCAGGGTGAGCTGTCTCGTCCCTTTCTCAAGAAGGAGCTTCTCACCATGTACAAACCCAACTTCTGCTCCGAATGCGGCTCACGAATTGAACGTGCGCGCTGGCGTCTCTGGACGAGCAGGCAATTCTGTGCGGATTGCGCGCCGCGTTATCGCAAGGCGCAGTTTCTCTTGCCAATCGTCGCAGGCGCAGGGCTTTTCGTCATCGGTCTTGCCATGGGGCGTGCCGCGCGACCCGCGCCTCCTCCCTTGATTGTCGAACGCGGCCAACTCGCGGCAGTGACCGCTCCACCGACGAAAAGCGAAGAACGAGCGGCGGGCGCAGAGACGGAAAGAGACGCGGCAGCCGCGTCAAAGACAGAGCCGCCATATGGTCCTGACGGTTCTTCCACTGAACGCCCGACCGATCCCAATGAGATGGTCTCGATCTGCGGCGCGCGAACACAGAAAGGCACTCCCTGCCAGCGCCGCGTGCGCGGCACGGGGAGGTGCTGGCAACATAAGGGGATGCCCGCGATAATCCGTAATACGGTCATCAATTAGCGAGAACAGAAATTCCTATTGCGGAGCAATTAAAAAGAAAAAAGGATGAGGCAATACTTGAGCTTATAGATCAAGAAATATTACCTCTAGTCCGAAATATTCCCGGCTCGTATCAGTCCATTCAAGGTGGACAAGAAGAAACGCAATTATTGCTGCCACCTTCATCTACTGATTTCTATTCTGAACAGTAATGCTTGGGTTGCATAAGGCATCTAACAACCACATGTATCGGAACGCCCGAGGCGCATCTACTTTCTTTGCGCGTCATTAAGTCTTCTGCATCGCATCTAACAACGGGATGCACCCGACGCCCCATAAGCTTGCCTCTCATGTACGTTGCGCAGGGGCGCGGGTAATGCCTGGCGTTCGACCGCTTCTTAATGTTCTCAACGTGAAAACCAGGAGACGCTCACCATGAAGAAAACCGTCTTCCTCGTACTCGTGATCTTGTCTTCGACGATAAACGCATCGCCTTTTCTCTTATCATCGCCGCGTTTCTCTAGCGGCGTGCCCATCACGGTGGCCACTCGCCGGCTATCCATTTGAACCCTTTTGAGCCTACGCGAAGGAGCCCACCCATGTTGCTCAGAAAACTCCTCGGCCACGACATCTTCATATCCTACTCGCGCGCCGACAGGGTCTACGCAAAGAAGTTGAAGGAGCAGTTGTCGAGCATGGACTACTCCTGCTTCATCGACTACGAGAAGGTCTTCCCCGGCGACCGTTTGAGCGGCGCGCTCAGGCGTGCGATCAGGTGGAGCAGCGTCTTCGTCCTCGTCGGGACGGAGAACTCCCGCAACTCAAAGTACGTCGCGCAGGAGGTGGACGAGTTCCTCAAGATCGGGCGCGCGATGGTGCCGATCTTCCTCGGCGGGGCGCTGGCGAAGTCAGAGTGGGCGGTCATCCACGACAACGAGTTGGTCTGGGTGGACGAGCCGAACGCCGACACGCCCTCGCCCGTCGTCTTCGACGAAATCAACCGCCTCTTCAAGTACAACCGTGTGAAAGTCTGGCGGAGGACGGCCGGGACGGCGCTGACGCTGGTGCTGCTCGCCCTCTCCGTCTTCGCCACCTTGCAGGCGCGCGAGGCGCGCGCGCAGCAGGCGCTGGCCGAGCAGAAGACGGCCGAACTCGTAATCAAGCAAAAGGAGCTGGAAGACAGCACGGCCAGGCTGACGCAGCAGCAGGAGTTGTTGAAGAAGCAGAACGAAGACCTTGAGAAGGGGAAGCTGGATTTAGAGAAGAAGACCAAAGAGGCTAAGGAGAACGCTGAGAAGGCGCGGCAGCAGGAGCAGCTCGCGCGGCGGCAAGAGGCGCTCGCGCACCGGAACGCGGAGATGGCGAAGGAGCAGGAGCGTATCGCCAACGAGCGGCAGAGGGTGGCCCTCTCGCGCGAGCTGGCGTCGAACGCCGTGGCGCAGTTGCAGGTTGACCCGGAACTGAGCCTGATGCTGGCCGCCGAGGCCATCGGCGTAGACCCCAACGTCCAATCCGAGGTCGCGCTGCGACGCTCGCTGGCCGAGTCGCGCCTGCGCGGAATCGCGCGCGACGTCAACGGGAGCGCGCTCAGCCCCGACAGCCGCCTGCTCGCCACGACGCACAGCCACTACGGGGGCTTCCCGGGCGGCGACAACGTGGTGCGCGTGCAGGAGGCCAGCACGGGACGCGCCGTGGCCGAGTTGCGCGTGGGCGACAAGCACATGTTCCATCCAGTCTTCAGCCCGGACGGACGGCTCCTCGCTGCCACGTGCGGCGCCAGAGAGGCGTGCGTCTTCGAGGTGGGCACGTGGCGTATGCTGGCCGAGCTGCGCGGGCACACGGGTCAGATCGACGGCGTCCGGTTCAGCCACGACAGCAGGCTCATCCTCACGTCCGGCTACGACAAGACGGCGCGCGTGTGGGAGGCGGCGACGGGACGCGCCCTGGCGGCGCTCGGCCCGCTGAAGGAGGCCGTGAAGGACGCGCAGTTCAGCCCCGACGACAAGCTCTTCCTCGCCATGACCGAGCCGGAGGTCGTCGTCGCGAAGGCCGACTCCGGGCAGGAGTTGGCCGTGCTCCGGGAGGCTCAAGATACGTCAATGACGCCTTCCCCCGCACCGAGTCCCGACGAGGCGTCGGGTGTGCCGCCGGACGAGAGTGCGAGGGCAATGATTGTGGCGAACCCCGTTGACGTAGGCCCCGATGAGGTGTCGCCGAAGAGTAATGATAAGAAGATACTCTCCTCCGCCTGGACCCCCGACGGGAGATACGTCATGACTTTGACCTACGACTCCAAGTCAATCAACTTGTGTTTCTGGCGCGCGAGCGATGCGGGCGAATGGCGGCCCTCTTCCGAACTACCCCCCGAATACGCGAAGGACGGCAAGCTCAGCCTCGAAGGGCGGCTGCTCTTAGCCAAGGCCGAAAGTGATGCGTTCGACTGGGTGGCGAAGGCCGAGGGCAAGAAGGCGGCCGACTACGGCGGCGTCAACACCACCAGCTCGGCGCTCAGCCCCGACGGTGAGATGGTCGCGACGGGCAACTACGACGGCTCGGTCAGCCTTTGGACTCACTACGGCTCGCTGCTGGCCGTCATGCGCGGCCACGCGGGCAAGGCCACGCAGGTGGAGTTCAGCAAGGACGGGCGGTGGATAGTCTCGACGGGCAGCGACAAGGTCGTGCGCCTCTGGGACACGGGGCTGGGTGGGGCGCGCTCCATCCTGGGCGAGCCCGGGCCGAAGGAGGTCAGGCACTCCGAGCCGAGCCCCGACGGCAAGGTGCTGGTCACGGCCGGGGACGACAACACAATAAGAATCTGGGAGGTTAGCACGGGCAAGGAGCTTCACGACATCAACAACGACGTGAACGCTTCCCCCGGCGTGGTCTTCAGCCCCGACGGCAAGCTTTTCCTGACGACGGACGGGAAGAACGTGGCGCACGTGTGGGACGTGGGTAGCGGGCACAGCGTCGCCGACCTCAAGCGGAGCGAAAAGCCCGAGGCCGGAGCATTCAGCGACGACTTCGTCTCTAAAGCCGCGTTCAGCCCCGACGGCAAGATGGTGTTGACGATCTTCGGCGGCGGCGACGCGGCGGTGTGGGACACGGCCTCCGGCAAAGTCCTGTTCCGTCCGAGCGACCCTCTCGCCGAGGATAACAAACCCAGGGAGACGGATCCCGCGGGGCGTACGGTGCTCGGGCCGCCCTCGATGATCGGGGTCGTGCTCGCAGCCTTCAGCCCCGACGGCGGGCGGTTGGTGACGGTGCACAACAGGTTCATGGGTAGAATCCTGCGCGTGTGGGACGCGCGCACGTGGCGGAAGCTATATACCCTTCGCCCGGACAAGCGCGAGGACAAGGACGGCTATTTCGGCGATACCAAGGAGGTCAGTTTCAGCCCCGACAACGGGCTCGTCGTCACGACCGACGAGAACAACGGCGAGACGCGCGTGTGGGACGTGCGTGCGGGCCGCAGCGTCGCTGAGCTGAGTCTGCCGGAGGGGAAGAAGATCAAGAGGGCGCGCTTCGGCCCGGACGGCAGGTTTCTACTCACAATGGGCGAGGGCTCGGTCGATAACAAGTGGGAGTTGCGGCAGTGGGATGTCGCCACGTGGCGGAGTTTTGTCGTCGCGGAGTTCGGCGCGTACCTCAACGAGTTCAGCCCCGAATGGAAGTTCGCGGTTGACATGAATAAGTACGGCGTCTATGAAGTCATTGAGTTGTCCACGGGTCTGTCGCTGGCCGAGTTGCGCGGGCAGGAGGGTAGGATGAACAGCATCCGTTTCAGCCCGGACGGCAAGCTCGTCTTCACGGCCAGCGCGTACGGGACGGCGCGCATCTACCCCTGCGAGCTATGCGGCTCCTCGCAAGACCTCCTCGGCATGGCTCGGCACCGACTCGGCCTGACCGGGCGGGAGTTCACGAAGGAGGAGCGGCTCAAGTACCTGCAAGGGCTGCCGCAAGACACCGCCGCAGCGGCAGCTCCGAAGGCTCGGGCTAACTGAGTCATGGGCCGTGGGTCTAAGCCGAGCCGCGAAAAAGGTCGCCGAATAGAAAGTATAGGAGTCCAGAGGGGGCTTTTGAAAGGTAATGCCAGTCGGCCAGTTCGACTGGCTCACGCAAACTCGTTCGTGGATAAAAATGTCCACGCCTTGTTATGGCCCGGGGCGCTGAACTCAAACGATTGTGGGTCAGTAACTTCGCGTCACAATTGACCAGCGCTCCAGAGCCTCAGGTAAGAGATAAAAACTCCACCCTCGGAACGTTAAATCCAACGGCAATCACGTAATTCTCTGAAAACGGTGTGATCTACCGATGCTTTTCGATATGGCACACGAAATGCTCCTCACCTGAAGCGCGACCGTCGCAGATCTGAGTTTTCATGAGGGCAACAGGCCCCTATTCGACAGGTGCTGGCGAGGCAGAGGGTACGTGGCCAATTTTGAAGTCATAGCGGCAGTGTCCGACACTCTGAAGGCGACGCTACAGGCCGCTCTGGCTCCCATTATCCCACCCGAGGCGGTTTTATTCCTCGACGTTGAGCATCCGCCAGCCACAAAGGCGCTTACCATTTTTCTGTTTGAAGTCGGTGAAGACCCGAGCGCCCGCAATCGCGCGCGAGTGCGCGAGACGGAGCCGCCAAATTTGAGAATCAGGAAGCCGCCGATGGCCCTGCTCCTTCGTTATTTGTTGACCACGTGGGGTGGCGATCAGTCAACCGAGCAAAAAATTCTCGGACGAACCATGCAAGCGCTCTACGACAAGGCAATCCTCAGCGGGTTGGATCTTCAAGGCGTCTTGCAGAACACGGACGAGGCGCTCAAGGTGACTCTCTCGCCGCTCAGTCTGGAAGAGCGAACGCGCGTCTGGCACGCGGTGCAGAAGCCGTACCGTCTGTCAATCTCTTACGAGGTGCGCGTCGTCAATCTTGATTCCGCCGAAGCCATCAGCCTGACACCTGTCACCCGGCGCACGGCGGACTTTGAAGGTGTGGAGAAGAGTTGATGATCAGGCGTCGCAGCTTGCCCGGGGAACGCCTGGAATTGTACAGCCCCATCGGCCTGATTCCGACCGATACCTTCACGGGCAAATCGCCTCTGGGGCGGCTGCGGGTGCTGCTTGACATACGCGACGATAACCACGAATGGCACGAGACCGAAATCAAAGAAGTCAGAACGCCCGGTGGTGTTATCGCTTATCCGGGACTGGGTCGAAGCGGAGATGTTACGGCAGAAGTCGAGCGCCTCTACCGGGTGCGCGTACAGGCCGAATTCTACGTGCCTCTGTACAAGAAGACGGCTGGCGGCACGTTCGACGGGATCGAATTTACCGGCTTTCCTTATAGCGACACGCAGCCGCCAGAGAATTACCCGAAGAAGCCGGCGGAGTTTCCAGACTATCTCAAAGCGGTGCTGAAGAAAATGTGGCTAGTGCCAGCGCCAAACTATCCCTTTCCGGATCAGGTGCTCATCTTGCGAGGCGCCGTCGTGAGAGGGGGTACGGGAGAACCGGTGATCGGTGCAGAGGTTATCTGGGGCAATAAGGAGACTGCCCTGACGGCGGAAAAGGGAGCCTTCGGTCTGCCGATGCGGGTCACGCAAGCGGAACATATGACTGATCTCCAAAAGATCGATGCCAGAGATCCGCGAACGAATCAACAGGGGACGATAAGCGTCATCGTTCCCAAAGCTGTGGGAACCAACCAGACAATAACTGTCTCTTGAGAGGATGAAACAATGCCTGAATATCTGAGTCCTGGTGTTTACGTTGAAGAAATTGACGCGGGGCCAAAGCCGATTGAAGGCGTCAGCACGAGCACGGCTGGCGCGGTCGGTGTGACAGCCCTCGGCCCGACGACTGGGAAGCCCGAACTGGTCACGAGCTTCGCGGAGTTCCAGCGTAAGTTCGGTGGTTTTCTGCCTGAGCCTGACAACGCCACTGTCGTCAAATGGGCGCTGAACGATGCGGACGGTGGACGATGGTGGTATTTCCCGCTCTCCGTGAAAGGCTTCTTCGATAATGGCGGGCAGCGCATCTATATCAAACGGGTGTTCAGTAGCGGCGCGAAAGCGTCCAACGCCAAACTGGGGCAAGGCGTCGTTAGTGAAATAGAAAAAGACACAGCCGCGAACGCCTCCAAATTGACGCTGCGACACCTGATCGGAATCGCTGTCACGCGCGACGGGGCAAACGTGACACTTCGTATCTTTCGTGGAGATACTGGTGTTGAGGTGACTGGCGGCCCCTTCACCGTAACCGCTTATGATCCTCAAAGCCGTGAAGTGACGTTGAATCCCGCCGTCACTCCGGCATTGTTAGTCAAACGCGGCGATTTCGTCCAGGTCTTCCCACGCACCGCCACGCCGGTCAGCGACGCGAACACAACGCTCAAAGTTGAGGCCAAATCGAGGGGCGATTGGGGAAACGCCCTCAGTGTTCGCGTGCGCCCGGTCGTCGGGACAACCTATCGCATCTTAGCCAGCCCGACAGTCGGCGGCGCTCAGGTGAAGACCGAGGTCAGCAAGGAAGCTAACGCAGGAGACGCGACTATTGAGGTCGCCAGCGTGACGGGGCTGACTGACGGCGACCGTGTGATGATCGACAAACGCGAATACACCATCAGCAATAGGGTGGCTGATCCCACGACCACTGTGGATGCACAGGCGAATGCAGGAGACACAACCATCACCCTCGATAGCGTTGCAGGCCTTGCCGTCAACGACAAAGTGGTGATTAACGACAAGGAGTTCAAGATCACCGCCGTGGCCGCGTCCACAGTCGATATAGACCCGGCAGTTCCGGCGGGCGCGACGTGGGCGGTCGGAACCGAAGTGAGGGAACTGCCGCGCACCTTTGACATCGCCCCCGCCGTTCCGGCTGGCGACAAATGGCCTGCCGGAACCGCCATCATGCGTCTGAGACCCGCGAACAACACGGGTGTGCCTGCAAAAACGCTGAACGTTTGGGGAGCTTCTACCCTCTACAAAGGAGCGATGCTCGAACTCGATAACGGGCGGGATAAGGAGATTTTAATTGTTGATAGTGTGGCGGGCGATACGGCCACGCTGTCAGGCAACGTGACGAAAGCATATTACGAAGGAAACAACGCGCGAGTCATCGAGGCGGAGGTGTCCGCGCTATACGCGCCGGAGGGCGGCGTCCCGGCAGTCGAGACCTTCAGCAACCTGAGGCTGGTGCAAGACGGAAGTTTGAGCAGCCTCGTTAATAACGTCGCGGATCAATCGGCGTTTCTAGATGTTTCAGCGGGCGCGGCCTATTCTGCGAATACGTTGGCCGGATTTCCGAGTGGGCCAAGCGGCAGATGGGAAACCCTGGCTAATGGCGACGATAGTCTAGCCACCCTCTCCTCGGACGATTTTGTCGGGGTTGACGGTGGTAGCGGTAAACGCACAGGCATCCAGGCACTTGAGGACATAGACGAGATCTCCATCTGTCTGGCGCCCGGCATCTGGGCCTCGACCGTTCATTCCGCGCTGACCCAGCATTGCGAGATACTGAAAGACCGTTTTGCCATTCTCGATCCTCAGGACGGTCTAAGCATCGAAGGCATCCGCACCTTCCGCGAGCCGCTCAATACGAAGTATGCCGCTCTCTACTATCCCTGGATTGAAGTGCGTGATCCTTCCGTGCGACGCAACGTCCAGATAGCCCCCTCAGGGCACATGGCTGGCATTTATGCACGGGTGGATGTCGAACGTGGCGTCCACAAAGCACCCGCCAACGAGGTGATTCGTGGCATCACAAAGATTGCGCAGGAAGTGACCAAGCGCGAGCAGGACATGCTCAACCCGCGAAACATTAACGCTCTGCGTTTCTTTCCGGGTCGCGGCAATCTTGTCTGGGGCGCGCGCGTCGTCACCGCCGACAGTGCGTGGAAATACATCAACGTGCGCCGCCTCTTCATCTTCGTCGAAGAGTCGATTGACGAGGGCACGCAGTGGGTGGTTTTTGAGCCGAACGACGAGCCGCTCTGGGCACGCGTGCGCGCAACCGTCAATAACTTCCTGACCAGCGTGTGGCGCAGCGGCGCACTTCAGGGCACGAAGCCCGACGAAGCCTTCTTCGTCAGGTGCGACCGCACCACTATGACTCAGGACGATATTGACAACGGGCGCTTGATCTGCCTCGTCGGCATCGCTCCGGTCAAACCTGCGGAATTCGTAATCTTCCGTATCCAACAGAAGACACGCGAAGACAAGGTCTCGTAGTCATTCAGGATGACCACGACAAACTCATGACCTAGAGAGGACGATTATGCCAGTAATCAGAGAAGACCCATACGCCGGTTATAACTTCGAGGTCGTCATCACCGGTATCAGTCAGGACGGTAAGGCGGTCAAGGGTTCGTTCGCCGAAGTCTCTGGACTTGAGGCCGCGATGGACCCGATTGAATACCGCAATGGCAGTGAAGACATCACTGTCCGCAAGCTGCCCGGCCTGAAGAAGTTCCCAAACATCACGCTCAAACGCGGCATCACGGGCGATCTGGAGTTTTGGAACTGGATCGTTCAGGGGATGAACGGCACGGTGTTTCGCACTGAAGGCTCGATTCTTCTGCTCAACGAAAGTAAGCAAGAGGTAATGCGCTGGAACTTCAGGCGAGCCTGGGCCTGCAAATTCACAGGGCCGGGTTTGAACGCCAAGAACAACGAGGTTGCCATGGAGACGGTCGAAATCTGCCACGAGGGCCTCGCCATTGACGGGCAGACCGGATGAGAACAGAGGCCACAGTTCCCGGGCTTTACTTCACGGTGTCGCCGCCTGTGGTGGAGCCCTCGCCGTTGCGCTCGGACGTGGCCGGTTTCATCGGGCGTACCCGGCGCGGCCCCGTCGGCGTGCCGGTTCGGGTTGAAGGCTGGCGCGGCTATCAACGTGAGTTCGGCGGCCTCGCCGCTGATGCCGTCATGACTTACGCCATTCGCGGCTACTTCGCAAACGAAGGCGAAGTCGCTCACGTGATACGCCTTTGTTGTCCATCGGCGAAACCGGCGACAGCCCTTTGGGAGGTAGGCCGCTTCGACAAAGGTGAATGGACGGCCAATACGCCCGCCGGGTTCGAGCATTCGGCGTACAGAATTGTGGCCAGCAGCCCCGGCGCTTGGGCCAACAACGCAAGGATCGCGATTACCTACAGGCAGCGCGGAGCTGCGGGAAGACCAGAGTTGGATTTGGCAATCAACGTCCCCGACGAGCCAACCCAATATTTCAACGGTATTTCCCTTCACCTCGATCCGGGGCAACTTCAGGAGCGCGAGTTTGATGAGAGCAAGTCCAAGTCGTTCGCGGAATTAGTCAACTCCGGCTCGCGTTTCTTTTATCTGATCCCTGAGGGCCAGAAACGGTCCCCTCGTAAGCCCACCGAAGGGCCGCACGCGATGCACTGGGAGTTAACTCTCAGCGGTGGTCAGGACGGCGAGCCGGGTGAAACTCCGGGCAGGCGTGGCTACCTTGATCCTATCAAGGAACTCGACGTAAGTGCCGTTACAAAACTTGGAGACATCAGCGAGGTGGCGCTGGTTGCCGTGCCGGGATTATTTGACGACATACGGGATGTTCCAGACGCCAGGGAGCAGCAGAACGAAGTTCTCCTTGCGCTGATCGAGCAGGCAGAACAGCTCCGTGATCGCCTCGTTTTGATTGACGTGCGAACAGACGAAGAGCACGGGGGCGAAAACCTCGCTATCAGGGAGGTGGAAAAAACGTTGGAGTGGATCGACGAATTACGCCAGGCTGCCGGTGACAAAGCGCCAAGAGCGGCGGTTGTCTACCACCCACGCCTGACGATTCAAGACCCGCTCGGCGGCCTCAGACATCCTTTGCGTAATATTCCTCCTTCGGGACATGTGGCGGGCGTGATTAGCCGACTGGATCGACAGCGCGGCGCACATCACACACCGGCCAATGCTGAAATCTTCGGTGTGGTTGACATCACCCAAGGCTTCGCTCCTCTGGAGCAGGAACGGTTATACAGAACGGGCGTGAATCTGCTGCGGTGTTCTGCGGGCAACGGACTGCTTGTCTGGGGCGGACGAACTCTCCACCTTGATCCGGAGCGACGCTTTCTCGTCTACCGCAGGTTGATTCATAGGCTGGTGCGTGCGATCCGCCGCGTGGCCGAGCCACTTGTTTTTGACAACAACGGGCCTGAATTGTGGCTGGCCCTTGCACGGTCGATCAACACCGTGCTGCTTGAGGCCTGGCGCGCAGGAGCGTTGAAGGGGGCGCGGCGGGAAGAGGCTTTTCGTGTTCGCTGCGACGAAAAATTAAATCCGCCTGAAGAGCAAGACCTTGGTCGCGTGCTCTGTGAGATAGAGGTCGCACCGGCGACGCCAATGGAGTTTATTCAGTTGCGGGTTTCGTTTAGCGGCGACGGAAAGCTGGAGGTGTTTGAGGCATGAACGACGAAGATCCACTCATCAGCCACCGCTTCATCGTCACGCTCAATCCGGGAGACGCCTATCTGCCTTCGGCACAGGCTAAGCTCGTCAAGGAGTTCGCCGAGGGCGAGTTTCAAGAGGTCAAAGGTCTCGGCGCTGACCTTGAAGTGACGGCTTATCCAGAAGGCGGTGTTAACGATTTTGTGCATCAGTTGCCGCTGCGCCACTCGTGGGCGCGGATTTCGCTGCGGCGTGGCTTAGTGCTCAAGCGCGGATTGTGGGAGTGGTATCGGGCCGGGCTGACGCAATCATTGGGAGCGCGGCGTGACGGCAGTGTGATCCTGATGGCTCCCGACGGAAAGCACTTGATGTCCTGGGAGTTTCGGGGCGGCCTCGCCGTCAAATGGACTGGGCCGGAGTTTAACGCGATGCAGGGCGCGGTGGCCGTTGAGGGAATTGAGATTGCCCACGAGGGCATTGAGCAGATAACGATCTAGTAGTGGCGGCGGGAGAGAGATGGTCAACATCAGCAATCTGGAAGTGAGATTCGACGTTGAGAGCGAAGGCGACGACGCAAACTTCGCACGCCTGTTCGAGAAATACATCAAGCAGTGGAGCCGCAAGGCCGAAGAAACGCAGGAGCGTGAGCGTCACGGAAGGGATGAGCGGGCCGTGGGGGATCGGCAAGAGGATTAACGATTATGAGTACTCCTGTCAGCAGCGCAGGCCAGGATTTGCAGCGTGCCAAACTCATTATCGAGTCGCCCGTGACGGGCGACAACGTCGTCGAGTTTAAATTCAACCCGACCGAGTACCAACTGCAAAAGGCGAACAACTTTGCCGAGATAGCGATCCCAGGTCTGGAGTCGCCGCCGATTCAGTTTGTGCGGGGCAACTGCGAAAAGCTGAGCGTGGAGCTTTTGGCCGACACCTCCGGCACGCTCGATGACGTGCGCGAAGTCTACGTTAACAAGCTGCGAAACCTGCTCAAAATCAGGATGGAGTCGCACGCGCCGCCCATCGTCACCTTCGTCTGGAGCAAAAACGAATTCCGGGGCGTTGTCGAAAGTCTGAACATCACCTACGTGCTCTTCTCGCCCGAGGGCGTGCCGCTGCGCGCCAAACTCAGTCTGACGCTCAAGGAATACCGTCCCGTCCAGATTCAGATTAAAGACTCGCCGAAGGCTTCGCCCGATTTGGAGAAGACCTGGGTGGTCAGGCGCGGCGACCGGCTGAGCAGCATCGCCGCTGCCGTCTATCGCGACCCGGGGGAGTGGCGTGCCATCGCCAAAGCTAACGACATACAGGATCCGAGGGTTGTGCTGCCGGGCACTGTGCTCACGCTGCCGAGAATCCGTTGACCGAAAGTGACTTCGCATGTCCACACAGTTTCTAGACAACCGAGACCTGCTCTCCGGCCTGCCGGACACAGATTATTACGCGCCGGATTTCAGGGTGCTGGTCGAGGGGCGCGAACTCGACGCCGAATCCCACGGCGACATCATCGATCTCAAAGTGACGATGGACATCGAAGCCCTCACGAGCTTCGATCTGTCGATTAATAACTGGGACGACAAGAGCTTCGATTTCAAGTACAGCGACACGACGACCTTCGACATCGGCAAGCGCGTAGACATTCAGATGGGCTACGCCAACCAGTTGCGTTTCATGGCGAGCGGCATCATTCAAACGCTCGCGCCGCGCTTTCCCGAATCGGGCGCACCGACTCTGGCCGTCACGGGCGTTGACCGGCGCGTCAAGCTGCGCGACCGCAAGCCCACGTCGAAAGATGTCAAGCAGTTCGTCAACAAGACCGACTCGGACATCGCCCTCGAAATCGCCCGGCGCAACGGGCTTGAGGCGCAGGTGACAAAACTGGATTTGAAGCATCCCCTCGTCGTGCAGAAGAATCAGGACGACCTGACCTTCCTGATGGAGCGCGCCAAGCGAATTGACTTCGACTTCTACGTACACACCGACCCGCAAACGGGCAAGGACGTGCTCTTCTTCATCAGCCGCACGGACGAGCGCAACGTTCGGCGCTCGCGCACCTATATCTTCGAGTGGGGAAAAAATCTGATTAACTACAGCACGCAGCTCACGCTTAACAAACAGGTCGCCAGCGTGACCGTGTCCGGCTGGGACCCGACAACCAAACAGAAGATTAGCTACACGGCCAAGCAGAGCGACTTGCCCGAAGCGAAAGGCGCGGGCTCAAACGGGCCGAAGGCGGCTGAAGAGAGAATGGAGAACCGCCAGGACATCGTAGTGGATCAACCCGTCACCAGCACGCAGGAGGCGCGCGAGTTGGCCATCAGTCACCTGCGCGAGCGCGCCTATCAGTTCCTTAAAGGCAACGGCAGCGTTATCGGGCTGCCCGATATGCGTCCGGGTGATCGCGTCGAACTGCACGGGCTCGGTAAGCGTTTCAGCGGCACGCGTGAACAGCCGATTAAGTATCGCGTCAAGAAAGTCACACACACTATCGGGGGCAACGGCTACCAATCGCAGTTCGAGGTGGACTCGACGACCGATGGGGGCACTCGCGCCGCAAAGGGGGGAGGCGCGAAATGAGCATGAACGAATCACGCACGCGCACCACCGACAAACGTTACTACGGTGTCTACGAAGCCCTCGTCATGGACGTTAACGACACGGCCAAAGAGGGGCGCGTGAAGGTGAGGTTTCCGTGGTTCGACGATCAATTGACGACCGAGTGGTGTCGCGTGCGCCAGTTCTACGCGGGCAACGACTACGGGGCTTTCTTCGTGCCGGAGGTTGGCGACGAAGTGCTGGTTGCCTTCATACAGGGCGACATGCGTTACCCGATAATCCTCGGCGGGCTTTACAACGGCAAGGACAAACCGCCGACTGCCCGCGCTGACGACAAAGACCAGAAGATGATTCGCACGAAGGGTCAGCACGAGATTCTTCTTGACGACACGAAAAACAAGGAGCTTGTCCGGGTAAAGACCAAAGGCGGGCATCAGATCACGCTCGACGATACCAGCGGTTCGGAAAAGATCACGATCATTGACTCGAAGGAAAAAAACCGGGTTGAGATTGATATGGTCGCAAACTCGATAAAAGTCGAATCCAGCGGCGGAAAGCTTGTCCTCAAAGCCAACCAGATCGAAATCTCCGCCGATAGCACGCTAAAGATCGAAGCGGGCGGGCAGATGACCATCAAGGGCGCGACTGTAAATATCAACTGAGTAGGTTAGCTATGGGACAACCGGCAGCAAAAAAGGGCGACAAGGTGACAGCCATCGACACCCACATTGTGATGGTTCCGGCGGTGCCAAGCCCTGTGCCCACGCCCCTTCCGCATCCGTTCATCGGAATCATTCAGGGCGACCTGAGCAGCGACGTCAACATCATGGGACTTCCTGCGGCCACCGTTGGCAGCACAGCCGATAACACTCCGGCACACATTCCCACGCCTCCCGGAACCGCTTTCCAGAAACCCCCAAGCAACAAGGCGACAATCAAAACGGGGAGCACGACGGTCAAGTTTAACGGCAAAGCCGCCGCTCGTAATGGTGACACGGCGGAGACGTGCAATGACCCAAGTGATCTTCCTGTCGGCACGGTGATAGCCGTCGGCACAGTCTTGATCGGATGAGAACAAAAAGGAGCAAGAGGCGAAGATGGATTCTGAATTTGTCGGCAGAGGATGGCGTTTCCCCATCCAGCCGGATTTGATGGGCGGGCTCTCCTACGTGTCCGGTGACGAGAACGTCGAGCAGTCGCTGAAAATCCTGTTGCTGACCAGTCTCGGCCAACGGGTGATGCGTTCCGGCTTCGGCAGTAAAGCGCCGAGTCTGGTCTTCGCGCCCGGAAGTCTTCAGTACCTCGGCCTGCTCGAAAACACTATTCGCGAGGCGGTGCGCGATTGGGAGCCGCGCATAGACCTCGAAGAAGTGAGCGCCGAACCGGACGTGGACGACGAGACGCGCATCACCGTTCACGTAGGCTACAGAGTCCGGCAGACCAACACACGCGCTAATCTGGTTTTCCCCTTCTACCTGACCACGGCGGAGCGAGGCTAATAATGCTGGAGACGGTCAAACTAGACGATCTCAACTGGGGCGACATGGTCGTGGCCATCAGGAATCGCATTGCCGCCGCGTCCGCCGGTAACTGGACGCTGCACGCCCCGGTTGATCCGGGCATCACGCTGCTTGAGCTTTTCGCGTTCCTTCTGGAGCAGCGCGTTTACTGGATGGATCAAGTGCCGGATTCGCTCGTGCGCGGTGCGCTTTCGCTGCTTGGCGAGAGCGCTAAGCCGACCCAGCCTGCCTCTACCGTGATGAACTTTTCAGGACTCAAAGAGGCGACGGTTCTCGACGCGCGCACGAAGTTGAATCTGGTGCGATCAGTTCCGCCGCTCACCTTTTCGACCGAGAGCAAGGTTGCCCTGCTGCCCTTCAAAGAGAAGGACGAACAACTCAGCCTCATCATCAATGAAGTGGATCGCACGGCGGACTTGAAGTACGGGAAAGTTCTGCGACTATTTCGAGCCGACGGCGCAGCCTCAGAGGTCAGGATAGAACTCTGGCTGCCCGATCTTTTGCCGGAATCTGTCGCGGGCGCGCCCTTCTCGCTGCTCTTCGATCTGCGCGACCCGTCCGGCATCGTTCCCCAGTGGTCTCCTGAAGCCTCCAAGCCAGTTGCGCCTCCCGCGAAGATCGAATGGTTCTACAGCGGCGTGAATGGCGCGCGTCTGCCGTTCACCGAAAAGGAAGTCGAGGACGGCACGGGTGGCCTGCGCCGTTCGGGTCTGGTGTCGCTGCCGATTAAGACCGGCACGGACGGGCGAATCGACTGGCATCCGGATTATACTGCCATTGACACAAAACTTCTCCGGTACGTGCTCTGGATGCGCGTCGAGCAGACGACCTTTAGCTCACCGCCACGGCTCGAACGATTAATACCAAACGTGGTCATCGCCTCTCACAAGAGAGTGACGCGCAAGCATCTGCTGGAGCGCGAGCTTCTTCCTTTGCCCGGTAACGTGATTGTGACCGCCGATCTGCCGGAAAAAGAGCCGGTCAAAGATCACCCCCCAATCGAGAACACTATCAAGCTGACTATCAAAGAAGCTGACGGCAAGTGGCATCTATGGCGTCCCGTCGCCGATTTGAGCTTTCACGGCCCGGCGGATCGTGTCTTTATCGCCGACCGCTTACTGGGCAAGATTCGCTTCGGCGACGGTTTGACGGGGCGCTTGCCTGTCCTGGCGAAAGCCTCCGGCCCTCAAGTGACGGTGCAGTACTGCGTCGGCGGCGGGACGGCGGGCAGACTCGGGGCGAATCTCGAATGGGAAGTAGTCACTTCACAGACGGCGCAAAACTCCAGCGTGCAAATTCAAGACTCCAGCGTGAAAATTATGAACGTCGCACGCACCGAGGGCGGCGAAGAACCCGAAACGATGGCGGCGGCTCGTGAGCGTGCCGCCGCCGCGCTCAAGAAACAGACACGCGCCGTGATTCGGGAAGACTATGAAGAACTCGCCCGCACGGTTTCCGGCGTCGCCATTAAGCGAGCACACGCGGCGATTGGTCTTCATCCGAAGCACCCGTGCGTACCTATCCCCGGTGCGGTCACTGTCTTCATCGTGCCAGACGTGTCGCGCCCTGATGTCTTGAGCGAGGATTCGGAAGAGTTCGATGAGACAGCGGTAGAGAGCGCGTTTGTAGCAGCGCCTGTGCCCGACCCGGGAGCGCTCGCCGCAGTCCGAGCGAGATTAGAGGTAGCACGTCTGGCGGGGAGCGAGGTGTTCGTTTCAGCCCCGCAGTATCGTCCGGTTGCCATCACCCTCAACGTGGAATCCGATTCCGACGCCGCTGTCGAGATCAGCCAAAAGATACGACGGCGACTGCGAGCCTTCCTGGATCCACTTACGGGTGGCGAAGGCGACGGGTGGCCTTTCGGTGAGCCAGTGCGTCCCTCGGCGATCCTGCGCGAAGCTCAGGACGCGCTCGGCGAGCATGGCAGAGTCGTCTGGCTCTCCATCGAATTGCCTAAGGAGTCGAAACCGGGCATGCGGATTGATGAGATTTCTGCTTCGGTCAATTGTGATTGCTCCATGCTCCGACGTGTCGATCCGAAGGAAGATGAGAAGTATGGAGTAACGGCAATCGGAGTGCGTGAAGCGGCAGAGCTGCGCTGTCGTTATGACGACCAAATCCTAAAAGACGCTCCGCCTGAAGCAGAGCCAACCTGTGGAGACGTTCTAATCGGCGCTCACGAACTGGTTGAATTGCGCCAGGTCACAATTAACTTCCAGCATGCCGCAGAGATTCAAGGGGGGATGCGATGAGCGTTGTCTGGTGGGGAAAAGAATCAACAGGCAGCGGCGGGGTGCGACTCAAGCGCACGAGCGCGTCATCAACGCCCCAGCCTGAGCTTGCGCCGCCTTCGCGTCGGGATGTGAAGAATGAATTGCTTGGCCGGATTAAAGCCTTCACGCCTGAGTGGACAAATCTGCGTTCCACTGACGCTGGCATCGCGCTCATACAGCTTTTCAGCGAGCAGACCGAGCCTGTGCTCGAACGCTTAAATCGTTTGCCAGAGAAGGCGTTCGTGGAGTTTCTAAATCTTGCCGGAATCAGACCCCTGCAAGCATCGCCTGCTGCCGCCATGCTCGAATTCGAGGTTTCTGCCACCGCTCCACAATCCGTTTTCGTCGGCAAGGGCTTTCAAATCGGCGCGCAGCCCGCCGACGGGACGGAAGAATTGGTGATCTTCGAGACCGAACGCGACCTCCTGGCCGCTCCTGTAAAGATTGCCGAGATACATCTTCAGCAAGACAACCTGTTTCAATCAATCGAGCCGCCGACGGAAGGTGAGGCCGCAGGCTTTCTTCCTTTCGGGAGTCAGCCCGAACCCGGCAGCGCACTCTTCATCGGTTTTCTGACGGACATCACGCCGGGCCCCACCATCTCGCTCGGCATTCGCGTTGCCGCGCCGCTCGGCTCGCCGCCGCCCGTAGCCATCGGCGGAGTAGCGCCTTTGCCCGTCGCACACGCGCCGCAGTTGGAATGGAGTGTCCTTGATGGCGCCAAGTTCTTACCGGCTGAAATAGTCTTCGATGAAACGGGCGGGCTGGCGCGCAGCGGCGTTGTCGAGCTGCGGCTGCCGCGACAATGGCGGGTCGGACGCCCCACAGGTATGTCCGGCGATGCGCCGCTGCGATGGCTGCGCCTGCAAATCGTTTCCGGAACTTTCCCGGAAAGCCCTGTGCTGGCATCGCTCAGACCGAATATGGTGCGCGCCATTGCTGCACGCATGATCTTCAACGAGGTGCTTCAGCCGATACCGCGAAGCCGCAACCGTCAAATGAGCTTGAGCCAGAAACCGATCCTCGCCGATTCGCTGATAATCGAAGTGGACGATGGTGGCTTCGATACTTCAAACGAGCCTGAGATTGATCTTTCGACTTCGCCGGACGGCCTCACGAACGGCGCGAGCGGGATGAAGAACAAGACCAGGCGTTGGCGTCAGGTTGACGACCTCGGAGCTTACGGGCCTGAGGATGAAGTCTACGTCCTGGATCCGCTTGAGGGCATCGTGACCTTCGGTGATGGAGCGCACGGCACGCCGGTTCCGCAGGGCTTCCGCAACGTGCGCGCGGTGCGTTACCGGGTCGGTGGTGGAGGCGGTGGCGCGGTTCAGGCAGAGGCAATCAGCACGCTGCTTTCTTCTGTTCAGTTCATCACCAAGGTTACAAATCCGTGGCCTGCCACCGGCGGTCGTAATCGCGAGAGCAGCCAGCAAGCGATGCGGCGCGGCCCGCAGGAGATTCGCGCGCGCTCGCGCGCGGTGACAATCGCCGACTATGACTTACTCGCTCGCCAGGCTCAGGGCGCTCTCGTCGAACGTGCGCATGCGGTCGCAGGACTACACCCGGCGCTTCCCGGTCGGGCTATCCCGGGCGTCGTCGCCGTGTTTGTCGTGCCGCCGGATCGTAACGAGGGGCCGCCTACTGCCGACGAAGACACGTTGCGCGCTGTTGCCGCTCACTTGTCTAAGAACGCAGCGCCTGCGGGCGTCGAGGTGGTGGCTGCCGCAACGCATTTTCACAGGGTGAAGATCGAAGCCGCGATCACGCTTCGCACGGGCGCAGATTCAGGCGGGACGGTGCGCGACGCGATCAGAGCGCTGGACGAGTATCTGCATCCGCTGACCGGCGGCGAAGACGGAGCGGGATGGCCCTTCGGCGGCGTGTTGCGTTACCAGGCACTGGTCAGACGCTTAACCCTCGTCGCCGGTATCAGCGCCGTCCCGACGCTCAATATCATCGCGGACGATTCGCGGTTTCTGGCGTGTCAGGACTTCATCCCGGAAGCGCACGCTCTGTTGTGGCCTGAAGTTCACCAGATCATAGTTCAGGAAAGGAAGGCAGCCGGATGAGTTGCGGCGACGTTACCCAGAATTTCAGATTGCTCGACGGCTTCGTCGGCTGGGACAAGGCCGATTGCGCTGGCCTGACTGGCCTGGGCTTTGACGACGCCGAAGGGCTGCGCCTCTCGCAGGTGAACCCGAAGGTCCCCGTGCCCAAGTGCGAAACGAGCGACGTTTACGTGTCGGCCAGTACGGTGCTCATGTACCTGCCGCCGCCGCGCCTGGCGCGTGGGTGCGGAAGATGCGATTGGTTTCTGGTTAGTAAGAACCGTCTCCTGCGTCACGACTGTTGCGCGCCGGGTTGGCTGCCCGCTTGGAGCGCACGCTGTGACCAGCATCTGCTAAAAGACGCAGTCGCTATCGCCGCAAGAAGCCATCGCGTCGCAGTGGCCGACGCGAAGGCTAAGCGTATCTTTATCTGGGCAGGAGATGGCGAGCAGCTTATCGGGTCAATCAACACGGAAAACCTGACGGCAGATTTGGACTGTGATCGTGACGTTGCCGCCGACCGGATAGTACGTGTCGGAGCGCTTGCCTTCACACCCTGGAGCGAGCTGCTGGCCGCAGACTTTGCGACAGGCTCCATCTGGCGCTTCGGCCCGGGGGGCGAATTTCGAGGGAAACTGGCAATCGCGCTGCCCGCGGAAGCCGACGGAGAAGTGATAAAGAATCTCGCGGTGAGCGACAATTGCTCCATCTGGGTGGTCACGAGCAAAGATGAACACTCGCTGAGGCTCTGGTCGGCACGTCGCGAAGACAAGGAATTCAAAGCGGCTACTGTCGAAGAACTTCAGGATTCATTTAAGCCCACTGGATTGACGGCAGCGGACGAGAAGAAGGGTTTCTGCATCACCCAGTGCGGGCCTGAAGGGCTGCCGGTCTCCAGATGCTTCACCTGGGATGGCGAGCCTTCGGAAGAAGAGATTAAGCCTTCAGCCTCGCCAGAACTTTACGAGAAAGGACAGCTTCTGACCCGCGCGATTGATAGCGGCATTCCCCGCTGTCGCTGGCACCGCGTGCGGATAGATGCTGATGTCCCGTCGGGAGCCAGCCTGGAGATCGCAGTGGCTACAAGTGAGCCTGCTCCCGACGGTGCTGAGCCAACCCCACATGGCGACAAAAAACTGGAGATGGGGTGGGAAGATTTTGAAGCCGGAGTCCCGCATCATCTGAACTGGCAAGTCGCACCTGCGGGCGCATTGGATTTCCTGATTAATCAGCCGCCGGGCCGTCTTCTTTATGTCCGCTTGCGACTCAAAGGGGATACAAAGGCCACGCCGGTCGTGCGTCGCGTGCGGCTCGATTTTCCGCGCGTAACGAGTCTGGAGCATTTGCCCGCAGTTTACCGCGACAACCCGGAGGCAGAGGATTTTACCGAACGGTTTCTCTCGCTCTTTGATGCAGTGATCGGCGACCTTGACCGCGCCATCGAGCGTTCCCCGGCTCTACTCGACTCCGGCGGCGTCCCTGACGATGTCCTGCCCTGGCTCGGCAGTTTTCTCGACCTCGTCTTCGATCCTGCGTGGAAACCTGAATTGCGCCGCGAGGTCATGCGCGCTTTGCCTGAGCTGTATCGTCGTCGCGGCACTATCAAGGGTCTCACCGACACTGTCAAAATCATCTTCGGCGTCAAGCCCGTGATTCAGGAACTGGCGACCGAACGAGATTGGGGCAGCGTCGCAAAACGCGATGCGAGACAACCCGGAAACGCGGCGCAACTCGGGTTGGTGCGGCTATTCGGAAAGTCACGCGCACGCTTTCGGCTCAACACTTCAGCGCTCGGCAAGGCTCCGCTGCGGAGTCACGGCAATCCTGATCACGACCCGCTGCTAGCGCATGCCTTTCGTTTGCGCGTGCTGATTCCGCCTCTGAGTGTGACCTCCGCGACGGCACGTCGCCGACTCGAACAGTTGATTGTTAGCCAGAAGCCCGCGCACACGGTTGCCACGATTCGCATCGGCGGCGATGGTTTTATCCTCGGCGACAGATCGGCGGTAGGTGTTGACACTATCTTTGCTGCCTTGCCGCCACCTGTGCTCGGAACATCGGGCAACGTGCGATTGCGCCGCATGAGCGTACTGCGGCACGGACGACAAGGCACGCGTCGCGGCATGCGGCTGGGCGAGACGAGCATCGTCGGGGTGCGGGCAATCGCCACATAAAGTTTGAAGAGAAGAACAGGGTTTACGGTCGAGACGTTTTGAAACACACGAGGCGCGACGCGATATGTCTCGCAGTCGGGCTTACCGCCGTTGTTTCCAGGTAAGCGGGAGCAACTTGATAGCCGTTACTTATCTTTGAGGAGCCGAATAAGATGGACTCTGAAAGCAAAATCAAACCGCCGGATGACATTGATGCTCATCAGCCAACACAGACTGCGTGCGATTCCATGCCCGACTTCACGAGGCTGAGATATTTCTACGGGCAGATGCTCGCCGCCCAGGACTTACAAACCGAACAAGACTACTTCCGGGAGAAGCTCAAACTCCACAACCGGTGTCTTCATGGCTACGGCACGGTCTGCGGGTTGAAGGTCGTCGCCATCAAGCCCCCGCACGCGTATGAGCTGCCCGCGAAAGGTGCAGGCTATCAGATGCCTGTGTACGACCCCAGCAGGCAGGACGACGCGGCGCTGGTTGCTGCGCCGCAGCAACAGGGCGGCGAAGGTGAACGGCGTGCGGACGGGCACACGCGAGTTGAAATCGAGTGTGGGATGGCGATTGATTGCGAGGGTAACGAATTGATCGTGCGCCACCCGCTGCAAGTTGATCTGTGGCCTGCCTTGAGCGATGTCGAGCGAAAGGAGATTGAAAACGCAGGCCGCGCCCAGCTCTACGTGAGTATCTGCTATTGCGTACAGGCCATTGACCCGGTGCGCCCTGTATTGCCGGACGCCTGCGACGCAGTTTCCGAATGTGTCTACAGCAAGTTGCGCGACTCGGTAAAGATAAAGGTCACGACCAAAAAGCCAAACCCGGATCATTGCCGCGATAACTGCTGCGATAAGTGTGGAGACAAGTGTCTGCTGCTAGCGGCCATCGATTTTGAAAAAGGGAGACCTCTGGTTATCCACAACGATGTGCGCCGCTGGATCGCCGTCTATAAACCAGTGACGATTACCGGCATCAGTTGGGTTCACGCCGCCGACAACTATAGCCCTGAGGAAGCAGGACGCATGCTTGAGGAGCAGGGGCTGACCATAGAGTTTTCACGCCCCATCCTGGCGGAGACTGTTACCAAAGGCGTGGTCGAAGTGGTGATCTTCGAGGGGGGCAAAGGCCGTCACAGCGGCATTTATTACATCGACGGCGATGTGACGGTTTCTTCGGACAGGCGTAGGGTCGTATTCACTGACCCTTCGGGAGAATCGCTTGAGCATGGAGATCGTGTTCTGGTCATCGTTCGCACAGACTTCATTCTCGATGAATGCTGTCGCTCAGTGGATGGGAATCACACCGGCGGACGTGTGCCGCTGCTGGAAAGCTTCGCGGGCAATAAGCCGCAGAACGGAACAACGTCGCCTGTTCCTCCGTGTGTCCTCCCGCCTCGTCGCTACGGAGCCTGGGTCTCCGGCAACGGCACGCCCGGCGGCACGTTTGAAAGCTGGTTCTACATCCAGAGACCGCCGAGGGCGCCGAAGCCGGGGGGAAACACACCCCAGCAGTACGCGACGAGCGAGTAATACTCGCGCCGTCGGCACTAACGGGCTATTGAAAGGCACGAGACAGAATTTTTAATCAGGCTTAGTGGAGGAGATCAGATGAATGGCATCCCCAGTTATAAATCCACCGGTTGTGGCTGCGGCAGCGGAGCGCCCTCCGCCGCTTCTTGCGGTTGCGGGGGCTCCGAGTGCGCTTCCTGCCAGGGACAGGAAATTGTTCGTCCGCGCTTCTTCGCCGGACAGCTTCTGACCGAGGACGACCTGCAATTGCTGACCGATTATGTAGGCAATAAAAATCGCCTGCACAATCGTCATCTCTACGGCGCGGGTGTCGTTTGCGGATTGGAAGTCACTTGCCATCCGTGCGGCGATGGGCGCGTGATTGTGCATCCGGGCTACGCCCTCGACTGCTGCGGCAACGATCTGACGCTTGCCTGCGCCCAGACTCTGGACATCAACGCGATGGTTCGCGATCTACGGCGCGATCAATTGGGCGGCTACGATTGCGGCGACCCCTGTCCGGACCCCGGAGCGGATGCCACCATCAAGCCGAAGCAGGATCCCGCCATCGGCTCCGCTCAACAGGGTGGTGTGGTGCCGCCGCCGCCACAGGCGTTTCGCTATTGCCTCTACGTTCGCTACCGCGAGCAGTCGTCCGATCCGGTGATGCCTTACTCGACGGGCGAGGACTGCGGTCGGCTCGCCTGCGAGCCGACGCGCGTTCGCGAAGGTGTGAGATTTGAATTACGCTGCCGTCCCAAGGGCAGCGACGCGAACCCGCTGATCGAACGCCTCTGTGCATTTGTGGGCGACATAAATCAGTTCCGCAGAGTCTTAGAGGCTCTGGATAGGTTGGATAGTCGCACGGTGTTGGCACAGGCCGCCCTCGTAAAGGATCACGCAGGCTTCAGCGAAGGCGATATTGTGCGTTTCAAAGACGTTGACCAGAATTTGCAAAGTCAACTCATACTCCTCAAATCACAGAGGTCGTCTTCGGGCAGGGTTTCGTCAACTCTGATTGAGAGTGTCCGAGACGCGGCGATGTTGACGTATCGCTACAACGCCCTCCCGCAGGAAAAACGAGAACCGTTGCAGGGAAAAGACCCGGCCCTCTCGAATCGGGTAGCCCAGATAAAAGATAATCTTTCGCAGGCGGTCGCAGCGGCGGCGGCGGACACTGCCGTCCATTTCAACGTGGTGCGCGACTGGCTGCTTGAACGACTCGGCAACGCGCCTTTTCTGACCGACTGCACGTTGCGCCAAAAAGTCTATGCAATGATTTTGCCCGACTACAAACAGGGAAGCCCGAACCAGGCGCAGCTAATCGCTGACGGAAACCGACAACTGATCGAAGCCTTCGTCAACTTCTTACGTGATTGTGTCAGTCTCGTAATGAATCCGGCATGTCTGCCCTGCGACGACGCAGGCGTGTTGCTGGCCTGTCTGGAAGTCGATAATTGCAACGTCGTCAAGGTCTGCAATCTGGAACGCACGTTCGTGCTGTCGCCCGCAGCAGTTCGCTACTGGCTGCCGCCTCTGCAACTACTCGGCAATCTGATCGAACGCCTTTGCTGCGATCCCTTAGAGAGCCTTCTCAAGAGAACAGACGGCAAGTCAAATCTCAACGTCGACCTGGACATGGGCAAATTGCTGACGGAGGAGGTCAAACGGATTCTTGAAAACTCACACTGTGTGGGCGGCAGTGCCCAGCTCAATCCCCTGACCACAATGTTCGATCAGGTCTTAAGATCGCGACAACAGGGCTCCGCTCCCCCCTCTAAAATCGAGCAGTCCGACCCGGCTAAAGGCAGAGACGGTGGTTCAGTCGGAAAAGAGTTCGCTCCCAGCCTGAAGGAAACAGCCTCGACTGAAGCGGCGACGGAGCAGCCGCAGCCCGCCGACGAAGCTACAGAGGTGAAGGCGCCCGCCCCCGCGACGAAGAAAGCTAAAACCAGTTCCGTTAAGAAAGCGGACAAAAAGACTGTGAATGAAACTGCCGCTGCGACGCCTGCCGAGACGCCCGAAGGCGCAGGCGCGAAGACCAATGGAGCGAAGACCAACGGCGCTAAGACCAACGGCGGGGAAGGAGAGCAGAAGTGAGCACCGGCATCGAGCGACCACTTTTCTTCGAGAATCAGATTCTTGGCGCTGCCGACCTCACCGCCACGGTCGAGCACGGGCGCGGCCAGCAGGCGCGTCATCATCGCTACCTGCACCTGTGGGGCATCGCTTCCGGCCTGGAATTTAGCCACGAAGATGATGAAGAGAATAACGAGAAGTTCAAGAGGATCACGCTCTCGGCTGGGTTGGCAATCGACGGCAACGGGCGTGAGATAGTCGTGCCGCAAGCCGAGCGGTTGAGCGAAAACAAATTTTCGCAGTTGCAACTGACCGCCGGTCAAGACCTGGAGGCTTGGTATCCAGTCTTCCTGGTAGGCAAAGATCAGGCAGCCCAGCAGCAACCGCTGGCAACAGGTGCCTGCAACGATTCAGCGCCTTCGCGCAAGGTCGAAGGATACGAAATCACATTCCGCAGGCTGGGCGAAGCGCGCACGCTGGCCGACCAGACAGGCAGTAAAGTTGCGGATGGTCCCGGCAACGGCGGCTGGAAGATTCTTCTGGGCTTCGTTAAGACAAACAAGAGCGGCGATAAATTTACAGATTTCAAGTATGAGGTGGATGGGATTGGCCGCAAGTATGCCGGAGTCCAGGCGGACGAAGTGGCGGCTCGAAGCGGTTCGTTGAAGTTGCGAACTCGGACAACGCCACAGGCAAAGAAGCCAGCCATCGTTCTGGACGAGACCAATGACGGGCTGCTGCAATTCGGCACGCTGGACGCTCAGGGAAATCTACAGCCGGTTTTCAGTGTTAACGCGAAAGGCGACGTTAATGCAGCAGGCAAGATCATCGGTGCGCTGGCGAAGGGCGTCGTGCAGGTCGAATCCGGAATAGCCACCGACGGCATGATCTTGCCGTTGCCGCCCGGCGTCACTCAAAAGCAGGTGACGGACGGCGACGCGATTATTCAGACGCAGATTTCATTGCGCCTCACAGGAAAAACAGTTCCCCCGGGCAGTTCAAGTGGGGATCCATGGGGCGCTTTCCCGCTGGAGGCGTGGGTCGATTCAGACCGACGAGTACACTGCCGCATCCGATGGCACCGGCTTATGGGCGGAACGTTGATCGAGGATCACCCGGCAGCTTGCGACTATCTGGTACTCGCTTCGTTGAAGGAGAAGCAAGCATGAGTAGTAAGATGCAGGTTCTGTTTATCAAACAAACTGGCCATGTCCTGACCGCTTTCACTCGTGCGGCTGACCCCGAAGGCAAGCTCAAGGTGGAAGACCTGGTTGGAACAGCCCTTCCTGTTCACACCGGACACGTCGTTACCGGTGCGGCAAATCAGGAGCCATTATTGGTGCCTCCTGAAGCGCTGGATGTCGCCACCGTTGATCTCGAAGAAGAAGCGTTCGTGACGCCGTCGGCCTTCATTGTGAGCGGCACGAAGCTGGATGCCCTCGGCAGCGTCGCTCCGAGTCCACCCGTCCTCACATACGACAAGATCACAATCATGACGGCCAGCAACGTAGCGGAGAAGACGAAAGTCTGGGGTCGGATTCAGCAAGTCGCGCCTCCGCCCGATGAGGCGCCCATCCGCCGGGTCGTCGAGGGCGAAATAGACAGCGGGAAGCAAAGTGTCGAGCTGGTTTTGAAGAGTCTTCCCGACCAACAGCCTGCATCAATTCCCGCAGGAAGTTATGACGCCCTGGTTCTCGTCGCAGGTCTGCGATCACGGTTCACCAGGTTAACGGTGCCGCCGCCACCGCCATCAACATAAGCGCATGTGTTTATGTCCGACGTTACAGTCCATCATTGCACCCTACGTATTGTGCGACACGGCGGCTGGGGGTGGGGCTCAGAGCCGCGCAAGCTGCTGCAAAGCGCAATCAAGGCGCTGCCGGAATTACTCGCACGCGCACTCGGCGAGCTTTGGCCGGATGATGTCGAGCGTGAATTCGCCGCGCCGATCCAGATCAGAGTTCCCCTGAGCATGGGCGAGTTGTTAGCCATTTCCAATGAAGGCTCAGACCCCAACTCGTTACAAACCTCTCCAGCGATACAGGCGTTAAGCGAGCGAATCGGCTCGATGGCACGCAGAGCTTTGGTTACGGAGCAGACTGCTTCCGTAACAGACTTTGAACAGGTCTCTGTAAAAGACCTTGAATCTGAAACGAATCCATTCGCAGATATAACAGATTTTGAAAAAGTCTCTGTAGCAAACCTTAAATCTAAAACGAAGCCACATCCGGGTATAACAGACTTTGAAAAACTGTCTGTAAAAGGCCCTGAATCCCCTGAATCTGAAACGCGGCTATTCGTAGATCAGAGGTTCTACTCTGCTACGAAGAGTAGGACGGGCAGCGCGGTCCTGGATGCGCTCCTCTCCTGGCACAAAGATGGTGTGCTTTCCCGTCGCCTGGCCGCCTTCTCGCTGACGGCACTGGAAGCCTGGCTCGACCGATTGATCCGAATACAGAGCGTCCCGCCTGACAAAGAGTCTGCTGCTCAGGAGACGATTGAGAGATTCGTAGACGAGAGCGCGCGACTGCTCCATAGCGTGCCGTGTGATCGCGCGGCGACGCTGCGCCGTCGCCTGATTGTCCTGACTGAAGTGATAGCCCGGCTTGACCTGCGCCAATGTCCTCCTGCTCTGCTGACGGCATTGGAGCGTGCGTTTCCACTCGCTCAGGAAGACGAAATGAGCGCCGCCGAGCTTAATAACCTTCGCGAGTTTGGCGACGGGGCGGAGGGTGCGTCACCATTTCAGGCGGCAGAGCATCCGGCGCGTGCGACATCCGTAGAGCAAGCCATCCATGAACGGGGTCGCAGCGGTGGAGCAAAACTTACAGGACTAG
Organism: uncultured Acidobacteriota bacterium; assembly: GCA_963791265.1. Lineage (GTDB taxonomy): Bacteria > Acidobacteriota > Blastocatellia > Pyrinomonadales > Pyrinomonadaceae > QHXM01. Next base: position 711,989 of record CAWBSB010000013.1, on the reverse strand, counting down.
ATGGCCAGAGCGTGAGCGACGGCCAGACAGCGGAGAGCACCTCATTATCTCATCAAGCAGCGGAGAGCGCATCACTCCCTCATGCGGCGAAGCAGGCTGAACCTCCCGCGACCTTCGCGGAGCGAGCACGGCCTCAACCGGAAGAACCTTTGTCCATGAGTTTCTCTCCCGCAACGACTGAGCCTGCGCTCTCGTCGCCCATGCCGCCGCCGCCGTCGCTGACAGAAACCTACCCTACGTTGTTGCGGCCACAAAGAGAGCACACGTCGTTTCAGTTTTCACGTCAGGAGAGAACTCGCCGGATCGCGTCTGCGCTTCCTTTTTTGTTGTTAGGGCCGCTGTCGCGCGTGGGTTACTTGAAAGCTCTGGCGGCGACGATGGAAGCAGCCAACGCCCTTGAGGCTACACCACTCTTCGCGGCGGCGTTGGCCTACAAAGTGCTTGCGCCACCAGCACGAGGGTGGAGACGAGAGCCGGGCTCCGTTGAAGCCGCGTCTACGTTCGGGTTGTTGAGCCAGCCTGCGTCCGAGCAAGCTCTGGTCAAGCTGGCGCGGAATCTACCGGAACATCTTTCTCCGCTCGACGCAGCGCTCTCAGGGGCATTGATTAGCGGCCACAAGCGCGAACAGCCGCTCCTGTTGCTACGCACCGACTCAAATGCGGAGAGCGGCTTTCTCCTGGTGGATGTCGAAGGAACGTTCCCCATTCAATGGGCTGCAAGCGTCGCCGAACTGCGTCAGGTTCTGATCCAACTCGACTCCTCAATAGTTCTGATCCCGCAGGCGGCGGCTGAAGTCGAACTATTGAGTTGGATGGATGAAGAGGGTTTTCGCTTCGTCACCGACGCCATCCCGACACGAGGTGAACACTGGCGTTCGTTGCGTCGCGCGCCACACGAGCGCTGGTGGACAAACGAGACGATCATGTCCGACTCAGCCCTGATGCGAACGGCGAGCGCCATGCGCGACGCAGCGGAAGAAGCCGCAACGCTTTGGCAGGCATTGATCGTTGAGCGTCCGAGTATTCCACTGGCGGACAAGTCGGGGCTTGACCGCCACCTCGCTATGGCCGCGTCGATAGCGCTGGGAACTATCGCCTGGGAATTGTGGCGCGAGCGTGAACCGACGACGCCGTACCTGGCCCTCGAAAGATTCTGCGACCTCGAAGCGCGAGTCAGTTGCTCAAGGGATGTCGTGCGCGTCAGCCTGCCGCTCGGAAAGCGTTTCCATGATCTGCGTCATCAAGGCTTGATCGACGATGTGAATGATGTGCCCTGGTTCAACGGGCGGACACTGACTTTCACATCAGGTTAATCCGGTTTGAGGGTAATTTTGAACAACTCTATCGCGATAGAACATCTCCTGCTTCGCCTGCGCCCGCTTAATCGCGCCCTGCGTGCCGCTGTTGCGCGCCAGGGGCAAGCTGCGGCACGGCTCGTTCATCCGGACATCACGCCGCTTTGTGTTACTGAGGAACAGGTGCAGGTGCTGCTCGACGATGTAGATCGGTTGCACGCTAATGGAACCGGTCTGACTCGACGCGCGACGTTTACACCGGAAGAGGCATCGGCTGAAGAAAACCTGCGAAGACGCGCGATAGCGGCCCACCAGCGCCTGCCGCTCGATTGGCTGACTCTGGGGCTGGAGTTTTCTCCATTCGAACAAGAGGCTGTGCTCTTGTGTGCGGCGGTTGAGTTAGATCGTTCATACGAGCGCATCTATGCGTTTATCCTGGACGATCTTAATCGTCGTTATCCGTGTGTCGAATTGCTCTGCTCGTTAACCGCCGATACGCTCGCTGAAGTCTGCGCGCGCCGACATGCGCTGGGCCCTTATGGCAAACTGCGTCGCGGCAAAGCGCTGCGGACTTATGGCGAGCCCGCGACTGAGTGGCGTCAGGAGCTACGTCTCGCGCCAGGGTTGTTCGCGTTCCTGACAGGAGCGGCAGGAGACGCCACGGGTCTTTTGCTCGACCGCGCCGATATTGCTCTCCCCCTCCGCGTGGATGAGTCACAGCTTCCTGCGGAGCTCGATCCGACCCTCGTCGAGCGGGCGGGGCAGGCGATGGGCGAAGGTAGAATCGCGGTGTTGGGTATCTGGGGTCCGCGACACAGCGGGCAACGGGAGGTTGCGCTCGCGGTCGCCGCCGCTGCCGCTTTGCCTCTGCGCCGTTGGCTCTTCACCGAGAACCCTTCGCCGGGCGCGGGCTATGGGCAGAGCGTCGCGGAGGCGATTCAAGCGGCGGCTGCTTTAGATGCGATTCTTTGGATCGACACGGACATCTTAACCGGGCAAGGCAGTGAAAACCTGCACGGCCTGGGCGCGTTACTGGCAGACTATCTTGGGGCTTCAAAAATCCCGATCATTCTCACCGGCGTGCATCCGTGGCGGCCAACTGCGCTGCTTGAAGCCCGGCCATACGCCCAGCTTGAGATCAGCGCTCCGAGTTATGCCGCACGCCAGACAATGTGGGAACGCGCTTTGCCGGAAGTCAGCAAGGAGCAGCGTGACGATCTGGCCGCGCGTTTTCGGATGAGCAGCGAGCAACTGCGCGCCGTCGCCCGGATGGCCGGGACGCAAGCCAGCCTTGTCGGCAACAGCAGCCCGGTGCCAATCAGCGAGCAACTCGAACAGGCGTGCGACGCCGTGACGCGCAAACAAAGTTATCACTTCGCCACGGTGATTAAGCCTCGCCGAGGCCGCGACGATCTGGTTCTTCCTGCCGCGCTCCACAAACAAGTGGTCGAAATCGCGCAGTTTCACAAGGCGTGGCCGCGCGTGGCCGAGGGCTGGGGATTCGGCAGGATGTTGACAGGCGAGGGTGGAATCAAAGTGCTCTTCACGGGCGCTTCGGGCACAGGCAAGACGCTGGCGGCGGAAGTCATCGCGGGCGAGTTGCGCATGGCGCTGCTCAAGATAGATTTGTCGCGCGTCGTCTCCAAGTGGGTGGGCGAGACCGAACGCAATCTGGAACAAGCCTTCACCGAAGCGGAGGATAGCAACGCCCTATTGTTCTTCGACGAAGCCGATTCGCTTTTCGGCAAACGCGGCGACGTGCGTCATGGTGTTGATCGCTACGCGAATCTCGAAGTCAGTTACCTGCTGCAACGCCTCGAAACATATTTCGGCCTGGTGATTCTGGCGAGCAACCTGCGAGAGAACATAGATGCGGCCTTCACGCGCCGCTTTCAAGTGGTGTTGAACTTCCCGCGCCCGGAACCCGCCGAGCGCCGCCGCATCTGGGAACTCGCTTTCCCCAAGGCCGCGCCGCTCGAAGAAGAGATAGATTTCGAACGGCTTGCGCGGCTCGACATGACCGGGGCCAGTATCGTCAACGCGGCGCAGACCGCCGCTCTGTTAGCAGTTGAGGCGGCGAAGAGCGGCAACGGCGGTGGCGGACAGGCAAACGCGATAATCAGACCGGTTCACGTCGTGCAAGCCATCGTGCGCCAGTATCAGCGCGAAGCGCGATTACTTACAGCCTCGGAACTGGGAGCCTATGGTTCGTTGCTGCAAGAGGGAAAATGAGTTCACTTTTTGGAAAAGAGCAAAAAGGCACAGACGCGGAAGCTGTAATTCCCGCTCAGCCTCTTGATCTACGCGGGCCTCAATCATCGGCGAGCGGTGAATTGGGTCAGGCGGCGTCGGCTGCCGACGATCAAGCCAGCGCGCTTGCGCTCCAGACGGGTTACGGCAACGCCGCAATCGCAAGAATGCTGATTCAACGTAAGCCTGAAGGCGAAGATGTCACCGGGGTGGCGAATGTGGCTTCAGAAACTTCGGCCACACAGGGCGCCGAGCCTGGAGCAACTGCGCCTCCGACCGTGGCGACTCAGGCGCTGATAGTTGAAGACAGCGCGGAAACAGTTGCGCCCGGCCAGATGAAGAAGGGCGAGTTTTTATCTCAATTGCGCACGGCGGTGAATAGCACCACTACCGAGGTGCTGGCTGGCAGTCCCTGGGCTTTATTAGCCAATCCCTACATTGACAGAGTCTTTGCTCAGTACGCCGCGCAAGACAGTGCGCGAATTGAAGGGAGCATCCGCCGCTACGCGCCGGAAGCCGCCGGGGTCACAAGTGCCGTCGGCTTTATCCCCATTATCGCGGGGCGCGTGCGTCGCTCGCTGACGACGTGGTTGACGACGGGCGAAGCATCTGGAGTACCGGCAGGTTTGCTGGGCTTGCCCGGTGCGGGCGTAGCGGGAGCCATCGAAGGTGCTGTGTCGGGCGTGGCCGCAGCAGTCGGAAGCGCCGTTTCTGCGGTGGGGAGTCTCCTTTTCAAAGAGCGTGATGGGAGTGCCGCAGAGGTCGGCGACCCGAAAGCGGTTCAAGCTCAGTTGGGCGCTGGACAATCACTCGACGCCGGTCTACGAGCGCGCATGGAATCGGCTTTCGGTGAAAGCTTCGGCGGGGTGCAAGTCCATTCGGATGCGAATGCTGCCGGACTATCCGAGAATATGAATGCGCGCGCCTTTACGGTCGGCCAGCATATCGCCTTTGGAACGGGAGAATATCAACCTGGAACAATGATCGGCGATGCGCTGATCGCGCATGAACTGGCGCACGTCATGCAGCAGCGCGGCGGCGCTGCGACTGAAGCTCCGGCGCATAAAGGAGGCGCAGCATATGGTCAGCTTGAAGACGCGGCTGATCAGGCAGCGATGGGTGCGGTTGTTTCCATCTGGGGAGGCGCCAAGACAGGTCTCGCTAAGATAGGCCGGAGCGCCCTGCCGAGTCTCAAGTCAGGCTTGCGTTTGCAGCGTTGCAATAAAACTTCGAGCGGGCCGGTTGGCACTACTCGTCTGAACGAAGCGCGCACGAATTTCCGAAATAAGAACGACCACCTCACCTCGGACGAGCTTGGGAGAATTGAAGCGGCTCTCAATGCTGTCAGCGGCGATAACATAAATCTACAGATAACCTACTTCGACTACTACTCTGGTCAGAAGATTAAAAAGATGGGGGCTGAAGAGGCCACCAAGGCTACCGCAAGTGGTCAATACGCTAGTACGACTCCGAATAGCGACACGCTGGTGCGACCCGACCTACTGGATGCGGGCTTCCCCACAGCCAAACTTGGCTCTTTGTTAATCCACGAGATTACGCATACCCGACACAATACAAACTACTACGGGAGTCGCGATTACCAGGAGGGAGAGTCCTACGGCGTTGAGTACTTTTTTGCTGAACGAGCCGGGGAGAAAACGAGAACCGCAGAGATACTTAATGTCATGTCCAGCCCTGCAAAGCTCACGGCGCCCGCAGGGATTCCGGCTCTCTTGCATGGCTTCCGATCCCATTATGCGACGATGAAGGGACTTTACGAAATCATTGATACGGGACGCACCTCCCACAGCGGCTCGCCTTTTGACACGCCCGCCTTACTGACGCGCGATGAAGCAAGGGCGCTTGCCGCTGAGCTTACTATCATCCGGGAGGATAGTCGCAGCACACAACTGCAAAGCATTATGACGTGGGTGAAGGCCAATCTCGGAAGTATTACAGGAATGCCGCCGGTCTAGCAAAGCTCGGAAGACGCAATTTGGCAAAAGGACTCAAACAACCCTCCGGCGTCTTTTAATTGCCTTTCGTCTAGCCGCGATTTGGTTCAATGAAGATGGGAGAAGTCCAATGCTGGGGCATGACATCAATTCCTACTGTGATCGCTTTATCTCGCCAAACATTCGCATCGGGCGGCGCAGCTACTCCGCCTTCACCCTCTGGGCAGCGGCAGGGTTGATAACGGCTGTCTCGCTCAACCTCGTGCTGGCGAATCATCGCGGACTCTCTCTCTGGATAACGACGGCGATTATCGGCGTGGCGCTGTTCACCTCTTACGCCCTGGCCTGTGCCACAAAGATACTGAACGGCGAGGAGAACCTTGCCTTCTACCACCACTTGATCGCCGTCTTGATAGCGACTTCAGTTCTGATGTGGTTATTGCGACAACCGATACTGCCTTATCTTGACGTGACGATAACCAGTCTGGGCGCGATTACAACCCTGGGCCGCATCGGTTGCCTGATGGTGGGTTGCTGTCATGGACGACCGTGCCGCTTTGGCGTTCGTTACACCACGGAGCATGCGGCTGCGGGCTTCACGCCGCACCTCGTGGACGTGCGTCTATTTCCTACTCAGCTTGTGGAAGCGTTGTATGTGTTATTCGTAGTGATTGTCGGTTGCCGCCTTGTTTGGAGTGGCGACACGCCGGGCGCGGCGACCACCTGGTTTATCGCCAGCTATTGCTCAGCGCGTTTCTGCATCGGGTTCGTTCGCTGGCCGCCCGGCTATCAGCGCAAGTTCGGACTTTCGCAGTTGCAATGGATTTCGGTAGCTCTGTTTCTGTTCACCGTCTGTCTTGAGTTCGGTGGCGTCCTCCCCTTTCGGCTCTGGCACAGTCTCGCGCTGGCGCTGCTCCTGATAGTAACCGTGGCTGTGGTGATTGAACGACGGCTGCGAAGTTTCGACAAAGACTTGAAGCACCCGGATCACGTCAGGGAGTTGGCCGGTGCGATTGACTCAGCGCCATGCCATAGCTATCGCGCGGCGACTACTGAAAAGGCATCCGGCTTCGTTCCTCTACGCACTACGTCGCTCGGCCTCCAGGTATCGGCGTCCAGAATCCACTGTGGGACGGGCGATATTTACCATTACGCCTTCTCTTGCAGAAGCGAGAGCTTAACTGAAGAGGCCGCCCAATCCCTTGCCAGGTTGATTATAGAAAGGAAGCGCCCCTCCGGTCGGACAGAGGTACTCAAAGGGGGCGGCGGCGTATTCCATTTGCTGATCTACCCGTAAAAAGCGGACGAGCCGTATGAGTCGTCATAATATCTCATTAGACCTCAGCAAAAAGTTGGAGCCCGCGCTGCCAGAGCCGGAGGCTTCGTCGCCGGACGTCGCTCCGCCGCAGGAATTCGCCCGCTCCGACCTCCAAGCGAGCTTCGGTAACGCGTTGCTGGCAACAGCGGCGACGAGCGACTCACCTCCTGACCCCACGGGGACGCTCCCGCACCAGCTCGGTTACGGAAACGCGGCAGTCGCTCGAAAGCTCATCCAGCGCAAGGCCAACGACAACGGGCCTACCGGCTCATCAAATGCCGCTTCCCCCGATGCCACAACCACCGCCCCCGGGGCTGACGTGCCCGCCACCGCACCAACACAGGGGTTGATAGTTGAAGACAACGCGGAGACAGTCCAACCGGAGCAGATGAAGAAGAGTGCGTTCCTCGCGCAGGTGCGCTCGGCGGTGAATAATACCGTGGCCGAAGTTGCGGCTGGTACACCCACGTCGGCAGCCGCCGCTCCTCAGATTGAAAGCGCGTTTGCTCAGTACAGCGGGCAGAGCGCCCGCCAGCTTGAGGGAAATATTCGTAGACAGGTTCCAGGGGCTGCGGGTGTTACCACGGCGGCAGGTTTCATCCCGGCCATCGTCAGTCTAGCGCGTCGCTCGCTGCAAGAAAGTATGCCGTCGTCGTTGACCGGAGCAGCGAGCGCAATCGGGAGCGCTGTCTCCGGCGCCGCTTCGGCAGTTGCCGAAGGCGTCGGCAGCGCCCTCTCAAGTATCGGAGGTCTTTTCCGCAAAGCACGCAACGACGGAGCGAGAGCGACTGATCACGACCCTGAGGCGATTCAATCGCAATTGGGCGCAGGCCATTTACTTGATGCCGGTGTGAGGTCGCGCATGGAGTCGGCTTATGGTCAGAGCTTCGGTGCGGTGGAAGTCCACACTGACGCCAACGCTGGCGGACTCTCCGAGAATCTCAATGCGCGCGCATTTACCGTCGGCCAGCACATTGCGTTCGGCGCGGGAGAATACCAACCGGGCACATTAATCGGCGATGCGCTGATCGCGCATGAACTGGCGCACGTCATGCAGCAGCGCGGCGGCGCTGCGACTGAAGGGGTGGCGCACAAAGGAGCAACTGAATACAACTCGCTGGAGAATGATGCGGATGAGGCCGCCGTGGGCGCGGTGGTCTCCGCTTTGGGAGGCGCAAAGGCGGGCCTAGCTAAGATACCTAAACGCTCTATGCCGAGTCTGAAGTCGGGGCTACGACTCCAGCGGTGCTATTGCGGAAGTCAATCGGCCAGTACTCTTTTAGCTCAACAAGAGCAAGCAGCAATCACACATAACAGCGGTCTCGGTTATGATGCTGCCACGATCACCTCAATCCAAACGCTGGTCGGTGCGTCAACGACAGGAACGTGGGACGGCCAGACCGTGCAAAAGATAGCGGTCTGGCAAACCGGCCAAGGTCTCGCAGCCGACGGTAAGGTGGATGCAGCGACGCTCAGGGCAATGATTCTGGCTTTAGTCGGCGCTTCAAAATTCGACGAAGTCATTCATGTCATCGTGGATGCCTTTAACTTTCCTACAACAAATCTCGGCAGCATTTCCTATGACGCAACGGTGACGAGCGCGGATGCGATAACGAGCGGGACAATTGCAACCGGAGCTTCTCAAACTGTGCAGGTTGGCCCTTCGACCTTTGTTGCTACCTACGAACACATGATCCGAATCATCGGCCACGAACTACAGCATGTACAGCAGAGAACAGGCACCACACCGATCCTCAATCAACATGTCAGAGAGTTCTTATCCTTCTCATGGGAGGCGCTGGATACCTCCACGCCAGCTCTCACGCCCGCCGACCGTGTGCTGCACGCGCGAATCGCCATTGGACACTATAATACGTTCTCAACGGCGGAGAAGACGACGTATGATGCCACCTATCAACGTCTCCTGACGCTGATAGCTAATGGCGGCGTTGGTAATCCTTAGAAAGTGCGCGGCCATGATGCAATCCGAAGAGGAAGGGGATGGAGAAAGGATAACCAGTTCACTATGGATACACCACTGAGATTAACAGCCTCCTGTGCGGAGGCGATATTTCGTTTGGGAGAGCCCATTCCTGTGCGCCTGGAGCTAGCCAACGTTTCGTCCGCACCGATTTGGATAAACAAAAGAATGGGCGTCGGTTATGAAGACGGCTTCGCACGGGAGCTATTCTTTCGTGTCTATGACGCCTCGACCGGAAACATTATACCCCCACCCGAAAATGAACGGGTTGATGCGCACCGGATGCCACCGACGCAGGAAGACTTCGTGCCATTAGGCCCAGGCGAGGCGTGCGACGCCGGGGTGGATGTTTACTTCTGGCATCGCTTCACGCATTCCGGGAGCTACCGGATAGTTTTCACCTACGACAACCAGTATGACGGCCATGAATTTGGTCTACGAGCCTTCGCGGGCTCGATTGAGTCTAATTCGCTCCTTATCACGCTGGAATCATAATCATCTCGTTGGTTCAGTTATCAGAAACCTCGGATGACGCTCTGGCCACCACGCTCCTGAGCTTCACTGTTGAGACGGTGAAAGCGCAGGATGCGGCCACTCTCCAATCGCTAATTGCCTCGGTCGCCGGATCGCGGTCAGCGTTAAAGTTCGAGGCGGACTCCTTGTGACGGTGTCTTCCTTCAGTTTTAGAAGCAGCCGAAGACCGGCATTAGCCGTATGAGTCTTAACAACACCGAAGATGCAATTATCACCAAGACGGTAGAGCCCGCGCTGCCGGAGCCGGAAGCTTCGGCCTCAGCCATCGCTCCGCCCTCGCAGTTCGCCCGCTCTGACCTCCAATCGAGCTTCGGTAATGCGCTGCTGGCGTCGGCGGCGACAGGCGACTCGCCGTCGGACTCCACGCTGATGCTCCAGCACCAGTTCGGTTTCGGAAATGCGGCTGTGTCGCGAAGTCTCATCCAGCGCAAGGCAAACGAGAGCGCCCCTGCCGCTTCGTCCGGCGCACCAACTGACACCACGGGGGCCAGTCCGGCAGCAACTACGCCGACGCAGGGGTTGATAGTCGAAGACGACGCGGAGACAGTCCAGCCAGGGCAGATGAAGAAGAGTGCGTTCCTCGCACAGGTGCGCTCGGCGGTGAATAATGCCGTGGCGGAAGTTGCGGGCGGCACGCCGTTGGCGGCGACAGCCGCGCCGCAGATTGAAAGCGCGTTCGCGCAGTATAGCGGGCAGAGTGGCCGCCAGCTTGAAGCAACTATTCGTAGACAGGTTCCTGAGGCGGCGGGTGCAACAACAGCCGCTGGTTTCATCCCCGCTATCGTCGGGCGAGTGCGTCGCATGCTGGAACAAGGTATGCCGTCGGCGCTGACAGGAGTCGCAGGAGTGCTGGGAGCAATCGGGAGCGCTGTGTCCAGCGCGATTTCCTCAGTTGTCGAAGGCGTCGGCAGCGCCCTCTCGGGCCTCGGAAGCCTTTTCCTCAAATCACGCAATGACGGAGCGAAGGAGAGTAATCAAGAGCCGGAGGCGATTCAATCACAACTGGGCGCGGGCCATTCACTCGATGCCGGTGTGAGGTCGCGCATGGAGTCGGCTTATGGTCAGAGCTTCAGTTCCGTTGAAGCGCACACTGACGCCAACGCCGCCGGACTCTCCGAGAATATGAATGCCCGCGCATTCACGGTCGGCCAGCACATCGCCTTCGGAACGGGAGAGTATCAACCGGGCACATTAATCGGTGACGCGCTGATAGCTCACGAGTTGGCGCACGTCGTACAGCAGCGGAATGGAGCCTCTGTCGAAGCCCCGGCACAGATGGGCACAACCACCTCAGGTGCTTTAGAAGAGGCCGCCGATGTATCAGCAATGGGTGCCGTATTGTCTCAGTGGGGTGGAAATGAAAAACTTCGTGGACTAGGCGCGCGAACATTGCCGACGCTGCGTTCTGGATTGCGGCTCCAAAGATGCGGCGATAAGAATCAGCCCGCGCCTGCGCCGTCTCCGACACCTACGCCAGCGCCTACACCGGTCCCACAACCAGCACCTCCTCCAACTGTGCAATTTCCATCAGACTGTAGGAACCGCGATTCCCTACAAGCCGTAATCAATGCACATCCAAATTATACACAGTGGGAAATTGAACCCATCCGGGCAGGCGATAATTTTGAAGTGATCGCGGCGCGTGTGGTCAATCGCCGCCCGGATCTGTTTGTGGGACGTCGAGCAGTGTATGCCCAGGAAGTCTCGAGTATGTATGGCGGGAGAATTATTGCCGGCCCCGGTCGCTACATAGTTCTTCCGGTTGGTTGGCGTGATCCAAATATTGGCACGTTACCACCACGCCCTGGCACGCTAACACCCAAAGACCCAGCCACTCAAGCTATTGCTGTGGTCTACGCTGAACAAACGAGAGCCGGTGCTAATGCACAAGAGCAACGGAGATACATCTGGTTTTCCATACGCAAGCGCATAGGAAGTTCCCGCTACCCGCCCGATCTAGCCGGGGTGCTTGACCCTGGCCAGTATCACGCTATCGGCAAGGCTGATTATAAGGCTGCAATTACCGATCTGACGTCAGGAGCGCCTCCACAGATAGCAGACGTGGCGAATGCCAGACAACTCGTGCTGGATAACTGGGAGACCGGGATTCCGGCTGATGCCGGTGCCGCGTATTTTCATTGGAGAGCGGGTAGCACTCCCGATGTTGCTTTTAATAGGGCACCTCACGCAACGCCAGAAGAAGCGGAAGCGGCGGAAAGACGGGCCGCGTGGGACTGGGCCAAACAGATCAAGATCGCAGGCACTGTTCCGAGGGCCAATGGATGGCTCAAGCGGATCCGTGGAGATAACAACGGCCCGCTCGGTTCAATGTATATCTATCCAGGCGACGGAGATTAATCACGAGTTCTTGAGCTATAACAGGGGATTGGCGGCAATCACTTCTACGAAGGCTGGTAGCGGCAGAGGCAATCTACAGCGCTCTGCCAGGGGTGGCGATGTCGCTCCTAAGAGAGATGCTAAGAGTTGCGGTTCGATAAGCGATTGGCCTTATGAGTCTCAACAACACCGAAGATACAATGGTCGCCAGCACGACGTTGGAGCCTGCGCCGCCGGAGCCGAAGGCTTCAACAGTAGCCGTCGCTCCGTCCTCTCAGTCCGCCCACCACGACCTGCAAGCAAGCTTCGGTAATACGCTGCTGGCCGCCGCCGCCACGGGCGAATCGCCGCCTGACTCCGCACGGATGCTTCACGGGCAGCCTGGCTACGGAAATGCGGCTATCGCTCACAAGCTCATCCAGCGCAAGGCTAACGGCAACGGGTCTCCCGGCTCGTCGAATGCCGTTGTGCCCGCAACAGCTCCAACCGAAACACAGGCAACCGTCGATACCGGTCTGACTCCCGCTCAGGTGCTGATTGTCGAAGATAATGCGGAAACAGTTAAGCCCGGGCAGATGAAGAAGACAGAGTTTCTTGCTCAGTTGCGCGCCGCCGTGTGCGCCACGGCAGCAGATGCTTTTGCCGACACGCCCTGGTCGGCTGCCGGTTGTCCTTACATAGATCGGTGGTTTGCCTTTTACGCCGCGCAGGATAGCCTGCACCTTGAGCGTGCCATCCGCAAATACGCTCCAGAGGCAAGTGCTGTCACCAACGCGGGCGAGTTCATTCCAATCGTCACCGCCCGGGTGCGTCGTTCGCTCAAGACCTTTGTGACGACGGGCGAGATCACAGGAGTGCCGGAAGGCGTTCCCGTGGGTTTACCCGGCGCGGGGATGATGGGAGCCATCGGCGGCGCAATGTCCGGTGCGATGTCCAGCGTCGGCAACGCCCTCTCCGGCGTGAAGAACCTCCTCTTCAAAGAGCGCGAGGGCGGCGGCGGCGTGGAAACCGGCGACCCGGAGGAAATACAGTCTCAACTCGGGGCGGGGCACTCGCTTGAGGGCGGCGTGCAGTCGCGAATGGAGTCGGCTTACGGCCAAAGCTTCGGCGGCGTCCAAGTACACGCGGACTCGAAAGCTGCCGGGCTCTCAGAGAGTCTGAACGCACGCGCCTTCACCGTTGGTCAGGATATAGCGTTCGGCGCGGGAGAGTATCAACCGGGAACAATGATCGGCGATGCGCTGATCGCGCATGAGTTGGCGCACGTCATGCAGCAACGCGGCGCTGATGCCTCCGGTGGAGTAATGCAGAAAAGCCACGCCGGGTACAACGCCCTGGAAGAAGACGCCGACGTGTCTGCGGTTGGGGCTGTCCTCAGCACGGCTGGGGAGAAGCTGTCGGGCATCGCAGGGAGGACGATGCCTGCGCTGCGGTCAGGACTCAGGCTGCAACGCTGCGGGCCTGACGTACCTGAACAAACTGTAAATTGGCAGGACCTCAATCGAGTGGAATACGAAGCTTCGGCAAAGAAGATTCGGGAGCTTCACGAACAGGAGAAGAAGCTGCTCGCCAAATCCGGTTGGGACGACGAGCGATCCGATCAATTGGCTAAAATACAGTTGGAGATTCGCGCCGAGGTTCAAAAGCTTCAGGCAATGGGAATTCGCCGCGATGCTCAAGACATCCTCAAACAGCTTCTTCAGGAAGCTTCGCCAGACCTGCTCGCCGTGACGGGTTCGCTCCTCGGCGGCGAGAAGCCGATCTACTGGGGCGAGAAGCGAGAATTCAAACTCAAGCTCGATTACCTGCCCAAGGATGTGGATTACTACGTGTGGTGGGCGTTTAATCCGGGCACGCAGAAACAGGGAATCTTCGGCAGCAAGAAGTTGATCAAGGACCTCACTGTCACACTGGATGAGGAGTTTTGGGCGTACTGGAATAAGTATGGCGCTGCGGATAACCAGAAGGCCGGGAAACCGCCAGGGTTCATCATGGTTGCAGACCTGTTCCTCGGAGGCGGCTCTGACCAACCTGACGTGTCCTTCTCCACCCCCCAATGGATCAATCTTGTCGAAGACAAGGTTCCAACTTCCATCGCCATAAATGCTCCGCGAGTCATCAGCCTGCCCGCTTCCGGCGCTGCCGCTCAGCCCGATCAGCCTGCACCGACCGTTGACTACGTCCTGCAAGACACCGACATCGAGTTCAATCTCTCATGGGCTGTCCCCGTGCCCGGCGCTCGAAATCCCAAATACGGAATTCAATGGTCCGTCCTCGGTCCGGGAAGCGCCCCTCTGTATCGCGGCGACTCGGTGGCAGAGGAGTGGAAAGTGTCTTACAACTTCCCCAAAGTCGGCAAACACATAGTTGGGGCCGAGGTCTATCCTCTCTCCAAGTGGACGAAAAAGCTCGACGTCCCGCCGGTTGCTAAAGCGCAACGCGAACTTCTGTCAGTCTCCAGTGAACAACTGGGCAAACTCGCGCTCTCGCAGACCGAGAAGAACGTTCCCAAAATAGACTACGGCGACTATGTCAAAGACCTCGACAAGCAGATCGCGGACATAGAGAAAATGCAGCAGGCTGGCAGCGCGCAGGGCAAAGAGTTAGCCCAACGGCTGGAAGACCTGAAGACGATGCGCGAGAAAGTCCTTGACCAGGTGGGCGCTCGCGGCGCAACGCTATCTTTCCCCGAAAAAGAGGCCGACTTTGTCGATAAGGCCACTTATGTTTCAAACATGTCGGCTGTGCTTTCGACACCTGAATACGGAGGAGCATTTCCGCTGACAGTTTTCGTGACGATGAGGAAGAACGGAAACTTCTGGGGTGCGAGGATCACCGATACCACCACGAAGGACGTGATCCACTGGGACGGCTTCGCGACGACGCCCCTCGCGGCGTTGGAGAGGGCCATCGACAGTTGGCGCGGCAGCAACGAATATCCGGAAAAGGGCACTCTTCATTATAGCTTCCAGCGCAGCGGTTGGAATCTACGCGGAAGTTTCGGGCTCGACACCTTCAAGAAATCTTTCTGGAAGTGGTTCGACCGCATTCTCTTTGTCGCCCAGGCGATTGTCGCCCTCGTCCTGCTCCTCGTGCCTGAGCCGACAGGCGCGACGAAGGTTGCGGCCTTCGCCCTGCTTGGTATCGGCATCCTGCGCTCCACCTATAACATTTACAACAATCTTGAGCTGGGTCGTCCCGTCCTGGATCAGCGCAATGTGCTGGAAGCGATTTCGATAGTGGCCTCGGTTGTGGGCATCAAGGGCGGCATGATGATGGGAGCCGCTGGGAAAACTACGGCCCTCGGAGAACAGCTTGCTGGCCAGGCGCTCACGAGTTTTCGCGTCGGCCAGGGATTGGTGGTCATGTCGACGGTCACAGACGTCGGAACTTTCGTCTACATAGCGGCTGATGCGATTGGCCAACTACAGGCTGCCGCCAACGATCCGAGCATTCCCGAGGCCCAGCGTGAGCGCCACATGATGGAGACCTATCTGCGCCTGTTCTCTCAAGGTCTTCTTATTCTCGGCAGCAATGCGCACCTCTTCCAGGGCGCCAAGCCGAGGGGCACGAATCTCGGCAAGTTCCTCGAAAGCAAGGCGGGGGCAGACGCCGAGATCAAGCTCGACCCTTCGGTGAGAATTCGGCTGCAAAGCGAATTTCGCAAGATAAATTCCGAGGCGGACGTTACTACGCTGAGTGACCGCGAACTCGTGATGGGTCTGCAAGCCGTGCACTTTCGCGCGCAGGCCGTCAAGGCTCTTAACGATATACGTGACAGCCTCGAAGGCAAGAGCAAAGACGCCTTCGACCGCCTGCGCGGCGAATACAAGACGCCGGAAGAGTTCAAGGCCGCGATTGAGAAGGAAGGCGACCCCAAAGCCTTCTTCGCCAAACTCGCCGCCGACCCCGCATTCATGAGCAAGAAGGTCGGGGCGGACTTGCCCTACGCGGAGCAGATGCAGCGCCTGCATAGTCTTGATCATGAGAGCCGCGTCGAGCTTGCGCCCAGCAAGAGCATTCTGGTTCACGAGGGCGGAGTAGACGTCGCGCCGGATAACCTGATTCGCCTGAACGGGCAGATAGACATTCACCCGTCCAAGCTCAAAGAGATGCCGGACGCCGACGTCAAATCGCTTTTGAATGTCACAAAAGCCTTGAAGGATGCGAAGGGCGATTTCTCAAAACTCAGTGAGGCGGATCAGGACGCGCTCACCGCATTCGCAAAATCGGGCGGCTATCGTTTCCGCTTTGAGTACCATCGCCAGAATGCGCTCAAACAACTCACGGAACTGGGAATCGAATCGCATCCCTTGTTCAAAGACATTCCGCAGGAAGGCCAGAACCGGCTGTTCGATTTGATAGCTGAAGGGCATATGGGCGGCGCTCCGAACCTGCGCAAGCAGGCCGCGAACTGGGCGCTCTCAAGAGAGCCGCAGTCGGTTCGCGAGTTCGTCGATCTGTTCCAGTTCTACATCCAGATGTTCAAAGCTCGCGGTGATGCCAAGCTTGCGGCATTCAACGCGGAGGTGGATAAACTCCAGGCGGCGCAGCCGGGTGTGAAGCGGGAGAAAATAGCCGATGATCTGGCGAAAAAGATAGGCATCAAGGGTAAGCGCCCGGACTTCTTCCGCAGTCAGGCCGAAGCGGAAATGGCGGAAGGGCCTGGCAAACTCGATCAGGTCAACGACGCTGTCCGCCAGGAAATCAACGCCGCCTACGAGAAGACGATCTCAGACCCGTCGGCTGCCATAGGGAAAACTCAGGTCGATCCGGCTTTGCCGCGCGACCAGATGGTAGCCAAAGTGAAAGAGCAGAAAACGATCACTTTCGGCTCGCCTTCTTCGATTGCTTACCACTCCGAGAAGCATTACGCTGACCTCCCGCTCGGCGAACAGGTGGCAGGAGTCAGCAAAGTCCAGGCCTACATGGACAGTGCGCGCCTGACCGTCACCAGTCCGGATTCGACATCGGTCGCCCGCGCCGCAACAGGCGGAGGAACCTCCATCACATTCACTCGTGAAGTGATATTGCCTGGGGGCAAGAAGCAAACAATGAAGGCGATAGTTTACGTTTCACTCGACGGTAATGTGATAATACTGACTTACGGCAAGTGATATAACAGTGAATAGCGAATTACTCATAAACCTTAACACGGCTCGTCAAATGCTCGCGGAGATCACCACAGGGCCGTATGCCCCGCATCGCGCGGAGACCGATGTCTTTATGGATTGCATTCTGGTAATCGGCCAGGCCCTGGAGCGCCAGCCGCAATTATCTGAATCCGAGCCCGTCGGCTCCTTCCTCAAAGAGACGGAAGCACACCTCGACAGGCTTCTGCTCGTGGTAAACCTTTTCGTAGTGCAGACAACCAACATTCTAACCTCAAGCTGGGAATCCGAGGAGTGGATTGAGGTGTGCAAGCGTCGTTCGGCAATTGAATTCCTTCGACAACTCTTTTCCATATCCGAGACGGAAGAATTCCTGGACACGGAGGAAGTGGACGAACTGCTCCGCACGCGCGGGCGGGACGAAGGCTACCTGAAAGAATCCTTAATCCCGGAAGGCATTCCGCCTTCTCATTGGTGGTGGTGGTATCCCAGAAGTCCGCCTGCGGTCAGGCAGACTCCAGGAACATCATGACTGAAGATTGATCTCGGACGCGCAACAAACCGTCATTATGAATCCGGCCAATCGTCTTCCAGGATCGTGCCTTTCGTCACCAGATCAGCAGGCTTGATGTCGTACTTACGCATCAACTCGAAGAATGCGCGGCGGGGTTTGCCGCTGGCGCGGGCGGCCTGGGCGATGTTGCCGTTGCTTTGACGGAGCGCGTCTTCCAGGTATTCACGTTCGAAGCGACTGACGAGTTCGCGTTTTGCTTCCTTGAGAGGTCTCTCGCTGGCGAAGGTGATGGCGGGCGTCGGTTGCTTCTCCTGCCCGTCGCCAAGCAGCGGCAGGTCGTTCGGATTCACAGGGTGTTCGAGGCGCAGGCAAGTCAGATATTGCACACAGTTCTTCAACTCGCGAATGTTACCCGGCCAGTTGTAAGCTGCCATGACGCGCGTGGCGGTTTCGCTGAAACTGATTTTCGGAAGATTGTACATCCGTGCATAGCAGTCTACGTAACTTGACAGCAGCAGGGGGATGTCTTCACGGCGCTCGCGCAGGGGCGGCACCTCGATGGGGACAACGCGCAGGCGGAAGAAGAGGTCTTCGCGGAAACGGCCTTCGCGAATGGCCGTGCCCAAACAGGCGTTGGTCGCGGCGATGATCCTGACGTGAGAGCGCCGGATTCGCGTTTCACCCAAGCGCCGATATTCTCCGTCCTCCAGATAGCGCAGCAGCTTGACCTGGCTTCCCAGAGAGAGGGAATCGATCTCGTCCAGGAACAGCGTGCCGTGCTCGGCCTCGGCTACCAGTCCCTCGCTTTGCGCGCGCGCGCCTGTGAATGCCCCGCCCACATGCCCGAAGAACTCATTCTCGAACAGGTCGGTCGGCAGAGCGCCGCAGTTGACGGGCACGAAGGCGGCATGTCGCCGCTCACTACACTGGTGAATATAGCGTGCGTAAAGCTCTTTCCCGACGCCGCTCGGCCCGGTGATTAAGACTTCAGCGTCCGTCGGCGCGATCTTCAAAATCTTTTCGAGCAACTTGCGGTGAGCCAAGCTGCGTCCGATGAGTGTGGAAGCCATGGCGTTGATTGCTCCGCGTGAATCAATGGCTGCATGCCAGGCGAAAGGTCTTGGCTATCGGCCCCGGGATTCAAACTCCTGATTCTTAAACAACCGCGAATCCCGAGTCGATTTCATTGACAGTTGAACCGCAAACCCGTTGAGGACGACAAGCGAGGTACCCGGGTAAATAGTCCAACGGCGAGATGTTTGTTGTGTGCGGGCTTATCGGCGTTCAGGGTGCGAGATAAGGTGCCGACTAAAAAATTCGCCCGTGTTTCATAGTAAGTGTAATCTACGAAGTCATGCGTTAGATGACGAGCAATGGATCGGGAGCGAGAATCCCGCGCAAGGGTATACAGTGTCTCTACTAGCTGGATTTGGCGAGAACGCAGCGATGCAGGCTCGTGAGAATTCAGCCTTCTTGAGAGCGCTCAAAGCATATATCCCCATTACGCGCAAAAGTCAATAGTACGGCGTTCTCCTCTCAGATGAATCACTGCTTGCTGCTGTTGAGATATTTTTCCGGCAACGAAGTCTTCTCCGTCTCACCCTCCCAGAAGACGCTGACCACCCACCACCGCTTACCATCATTCATCAATTGAATGCTGTTGATGCCGCGCTGAAAAGGTTTCGCATCCTCTGCCTTATGTCTTGATTCATAGGTGCTGAAGGCGTGCGCGATGTGACCGTATTGCTCGGTGCGACGCGCGATTTCACGCTCGAAGAATCCGCGCTCTTCAAGCAGACTGCTACTACGGGTGATATAGTCCTCAGGCGTGAGCACACGCGAGGCATGCTCCTCCTCGCCCGTGAGCGGGTCGCCTGGTTTGGCTCCGGGCAGAGGCCGTGGGCCGGTCGGTATAAGTCGGGCACCTGGAGCGAAGAGCGAACGGAACCTGTCCCAGTCGCGCTTCTTGCCTGCCGGGCCGGAGATTACGTCGTAGAGCGCGGCGATGATGCTGTCAATTGAGGCTACGTCCGCAGGATTGGCTGCCGGAGCTTGAGCTACGGGCGTGACAGTTTGCGATGGCTGCTGTGGAGTCTGCACAGTCTGCGCGGAGGCGCTGGTGACGAAAAAGTAAATGGCGAAAAGGGACAGCATTAGTTTGAGAGTAAACCGTTGTGCCATTGAAAATCCTCTCTTCAGCGCGGGCGTTTGAAATACATAGTGCTCTCGTCAAGGGTAAAGAAAAGCAAGGGCGGTCTGAACGAAACTCCTGGCCATGTCACTAAAAATGGAGCCTGCCCGCCGTTTGGTATTACCCGGAGATATGAGCGCGGGATACTATTCTAAAAATATGAGCAACGCAAGATTTACCCTGATGCCGCTCTCCCGGAAACATTGACATTCACCTTTCAACAGAAATATCGTGCGCTTCGGTGTTCCCGTTGTTTCTATTTACGAAAGGCTGCTCGTCAGCCTCGCATCTCTTCTTCAGCGTGCCCGAAAGCAAAGACAATCATAGGTGACGGTCGAATTACACCATAAAGGACAGCAATGCCATGAATATCAAACGCCCTGTTCTTCTTCTCTTCTGCTTCGCTATTACTTCCTTCGCGCAAACGCCTGATCGCCAGCAGTTCATTCGCGTTGAAGCGCCGATAGTAGTACTGACACATGTGCGGGTGATTGATGGAACAGGTGCCGCGCCGCGTGAGGATCAGACCATTGTCATTAGTGGCGGCAAACTCCAGTCGATTGAGTCGAGCGCCACAGCTAAACCAGCGGCGAATGCGAAGGTACTCGATCTCAACGGCTACACCGTTCTGCCCGGACTCGTAGGGATGCACAACCACATGTTCTTTCCCATGGGCGGGTCGCCACCGATGTACTCGAACATGGGCAGCAGCTTTCCGCGTCTTTATCTCGCACTCGGTGTCACAAGCATTCGCACTACCGGCAGCGTCGCACCGTACACCGATCTTGAGATCAAGCGACTCATCGACTCGGGTCGGATGATTGGCCCGAAGATGTACGTCACCGCTCCGTATTTCGAAGGCGATGGCGCGTTCACCCCCGTCATGCACCAACTCACAGGAGCAGATGACGCGCGGCGCATGGTGAATTACTGGGCTGATGCAGGCGCGACTTCATTCAAGGCATATATGAACATCACGCGCGACGAATTGCGCGCGGTCGTAGAGGAGGCGCACAAGCGCGGGTTGAAAGTAACTGGGCACCTCTGTTCTGTTGGTTATCGTGAAGCAGCGGAACTCGGCATCGACAATCTTGAGCACGGGCTGTTAGCTGATTCCGAATTCGCCCCTGACAAAAAAGCGGACCAGTGTCCGCCGGGCGGTGCCGTCAGCGCGAGTTTGCGTCAACTAGACCTCAATAGCCCTACCGCCAGGGAAACGATCCGCACGCTGGTCGCGAAAAATGTGGCGATCACCTCAACCCTTCCGGTGTTTGAAGCTGCCGGTGCGCCTCTTGCCCAAAACGGTATCGGTGCGGCGAGTGCGTTATTGAATCCGCGTGTGCTAAGCGTGATGTCCGTGGACGCGCGCGTGCGTTACCTGCAAGCGCGGGCTCGTGTCCCTTCGGGTTCGGAGTTCGTTGCGCTGTTGCGCAAGGCGATGGATTTTGAGCGAGCGTTTGTTCAAGCAGGAGGATTGCTCATTGCCGGACTCGACCCAACCGGCAACGGCGGCATCGTGGCTGGCTTCGGTGATCTGCGCGAAGTCGAGCTTCTGGTTGAAGCGGGCTTCACGCCGCTGGAAGCAATCAAGATTGCCAGCTTCAATGGTGCAAAGTTTCTTGGTGAAGACGCCCGTATCGGCTCCATCGCCGTCGGCAAGCAGGCCGACCTCGTGATCGTGAAGGGAAACCCGGCGGCGAACATCAGTGACATTGAGAAGGTGGAGATGGTCTTCAAAGACGGCGTTGGATATGATTCAGAGAAGTTGATTCAATCGGTGCAGGGGCTGGTGGGTATCCGTTGAGATGTTTTCAGCAACGCGCTAAGCAAGACCTGTGGAGAGTGTTGGAGTCAATCTTTATCGGGAGTTGAAGACGCCGCCGTTCTCAGCTCCCGCTATTTTTATGATTGAATCTGGCTTTGAAGCCGCTCTTCAAAACCTTTGACCATCAGCCATACCGCAACAGCTATTTGAATCGGAAGCAGTGGCATAGCCATCTCCCCTATGCTTCTATAGCCCAGGAACATCATTAACGTGACCCCTGTGAACTGGAGCGCGATCCCAATGAGTCCAAGGGCAGCCAACGCGCGCGGAATCAGGGCGAAGCGCAACAGCGAACTGTAGAAGACAAAGATCCAACCACCGATAGCAACCAACTGCGTCCAATGCGCCCACCGCCGCGCCGAAGCGACCGCTGCGCCCAGCGCCTGGTACAGCCCGGACTCCGCTGAGCCTCCGTTCACGTAGTCCTGACTCAAAGACAGCATGGACAGCACGGTGGCGTCATGTACGATGTCCAGCGTACAACTGACCACACAGACGGCCAGGAACCAAAGCGCCGTCGCGTTGCTGTACCGACGAAATACCGGCAGCGCCGTGATACCCAAACTGACGGTGAGCGCGCCGCCGACTAAAGAGAGAAGCACAGCCGAGCGTATCTGGAAAGAATTCTCCGCCGCAGCCGTCAGAAAGCCTGGGGATCCTGTCACAAGTGAATGCAGCAAAATGAAGGGCACCGTGAGCCCGGCGGCTAACTGTAACAACAACAGGATGCCGATAGTTCGCCCCGTGCTCTTTGCAGATGTCATACTTAGCCTCTTCGAAAGGGGTTAAAGGGATTAAAGGGACTTCCTGGTTAGCTTTACGTAAGTGTCAATGAAAAGTGAACCTGCGAGCCTGGCTGTCTTTTGCTTGCCTTCATATTCTCTCTATAAAGTCATAACGTTTGAATCATCAAAGTATTAACTGTCTATTATAAATTTACAGGGCTTTCTCATAAAAATTGAGTTTCTTTAATTGTTCGGTTTCGCGCCTGACTTTAATCGCCGTGCGAATTTGACAGGCTTTGAAGCGAGCGGTCGTTTCCATGTAAAATTAAATTTAGATAGCAAAAGAAGAGGAAGAGTATTTGCAGATTCTTCGCGAAATTTTGTGTCGATAAAAGGAGGAAAAAATATCAACACATACGTACTTTGTTTTCAAGAGATCGACAGATCAAAGGTTATGGTTGTAGGAGGCAAGGGCGCTAATCTAGGCGAACTGTCCAGACTCAAGGGGATACGGGTGCCGGAGGGTTTTTGCGTTACCACCGAAGCGTATAAAAAAATAACCGAAAATAATCAGGAGCTTAACAGCTTGCTGGAGGAATTAACGCACCTTAAGGCAGAAGAGAGGAAAAATATCAGCGAAGTCAGCGCAAAAATCCGTAGGGCCATCGAAAGAATACCCATTCCTAATGATATAGCAGAAGAGATTGCGGGTTATCTCACAAAGTTTGGTGAAAAAGATGCCTTTGCTGTGCGGTCCAGTGCTACGGCGGAAGACCTGCCGACGGCATCCTTTGCAGGCCAGCAGGATACGTATTTGAACATTATCGGAAAGGAGGCAATCCTAAAGCATACAGCCAGGTGCTGGGCATCGCTATTTACCGAGAGAGCAGTAATTTATCGCCTTCAAAACGGCTTCGACCACCGCACTGTCCACCTGTCTGTAGTTGTTCAGAAGATGGTCTTCCCGCAGGCGGCAGGAATTTTGTTTACTGCCGATCCTGTCACTTCTAACAGGAAAGTGTTATCCATTGATGCCAGCTTCGGACTTGGTGAGGCCATGGTCTCCGGTCTGGTGAATGCTGATAGCTATAAAGTGTGTAACGGCAAGGTTATCGATAAGAAGATATCCACCAAGAAACTGGCTATTTATCCCTTGAAAGATGGCGGTACAAAGGAACAGGAGATTGAGCCTGAGAGACAGAATAGGCAAGCGCTGACGGATGAGCAGATTCTGCATCTTGAGGGCTTGGGCAGAAAGATCGAAGAACATTTCGGCAGCCCCCAGGACATCGAATGGTGTTTAGCTGATGATACATTTTATATTGTCCAGAGTCGTCCGATCACTACTTTATACCCCATCCCTGAAGCGAATGATCAGGAAAATCACGTCTACATATCTGTCGGTCATCAACAAATGATGACCGACGCCATGAAACCACTTGGATTGTCTTTTTGGCTGTTAACGACTCCTGCATCCATGCGTACAGCCGGTGGAAGATTGTTTGTTGATGTTGCACCTATGCTGGCTTCGCCTGCTGGCAGAGAAACATTAGTAAATGTCCTGGGAAAATCCGACCCACTCATAAGAGATGCAATGACGACCATCATAGAACGGGGAGATTTCATAAAATCTTTACCGGATGACAAAAAAGAACAAGGTCATGGTAAAAGCAATAAGGGTGAGTCGCTTCGGGATTATCAAACACTAAAAGATTACGACCCGGCAATCGTTTCTGATTTGATCAGGAGTAGTCAAACATCGATTGACGAGTTAAAACAAAACATCCAAACGGAATCAGGATCGGAACTGTTTGATTTTATCCTGGAAGATATTCAGCAATTAAAGAAGACCAACTCTGACCCACAAAGTTTTGGCGTGATTATGACTGGTATGAATGCTTCATCATGGATCAATGAAAAAATGAACGAATGGTTAGGTGAGAAAAATGCAGCAGACACACTTGCTCAATCTGCGCCCAACAATATTACTTCGGAAATGGGCCTGGAGCTATTGGATGTCGCAGATGTGATTCGCCTCTTTCCGGAAGTCATTGATTATTTACAACAGGTGAAAGATGATCACTTTTTGGATGAGCTTATTAAGTTTGATGGTGGACAGGAAACCCGAGACGCTATCTATGCTTATCTCAACAAGTACGGAATGCGATGTGCCGGAGAAATCGATATTACGCGAACCCGTTGGAGTGAAAACCCAACTACACTTGTCCCCATGATTCTCAGTCATATCAAAAACTTTGAGCCTGGTGCCAGCAATCGGAAATTTGAGCAAGGGCGACAGGAAGCTTTGAAAAAAGAACAGGAGTTATTAGATCGGTTGAAGCAATTGCCGGATGGTGAACAAAAAGCCAAAGAAACAAAACGAATGATCGACCTGGTCCGGAATTTCGCCGGTTATCGTGAATATCCTAAATACGGCATGGTTAGTCGCTACTTCGTTTATAAGCAGGCTTTACTGAGAGAAGCCGAACAACTCGTGCAAGCCAACGTTATTCATGAAAAGGAAGATATCTACTACCTCACTTTTGAAGAACTTCGCGAAGTCGTAAGCACAAATAAACTGGATTACCAGCTCATCAGCAAACGAAAAGACGAGTACAAATCATATGAAAAACTAACTCCGCCACGTGTCATCACGTCTGATGGTGAAATCATTGCAGGTAAGTACAAACGAGAAAATCTCCCATCTGAAGCTATTGTCGGTCTGGCTGTTTCTTACGGAGTTATAGAGGGACGAGCACGTGTCATCTTAAACATGGAAGATGCTGATCTGGAAGATGGCGATATATTAGTCACCTCCTTTACCGACCCTAGCTGGGCACCATTGTTTGTATCCATAAAAGGTCTCGTCACCGAAGTTGGCGGACTGATGACCCATGGAGCAGTTATCGCACGTGAGTATGGCTTGCCAGCGGTTGTCGGAGTGGAGAATGCTACCAAGCTGATCAAAGATGGACAGAGAATCCGCGTGAATGGAACGGAGGGATATGTAGAAATACTATAAACTGAGATGTTTTTTGTTAGTGAAGCAAAAAGAAGTCACACAATGGGTTTTGTTTATCGCTTTCAATCATCCGGACTACGATTTAGATGTACATTCTGGGGATCTCTGCTTACTACCACGACTCGGCGGCTTGCCTTGTGCGCGACGGCGAGGTTGTAGCTGCCGCGCAGGAAGAGCGTTTTACCAGGAAGAAACACGATCAGGATTTCCCTGTGCAGGCCATCGAGTTCTGTCTGCGCCATGCCCGCATCACTGGAGCGGAAGTTGATTACGTCGCCTTTTACGACAAGCCGCTTCAGAAATTCGAGCGCCTGCTCGAGACCTACATAGATTACGCTCCGCGAGGTCTCAGATCATTTTTGAGGGCGATGCCCGTCTGGCTGCGCGAGAAACTGTGGATTCGTGAAGAGATCGGCAAGCGCTGCGACTCCAACAGCAAGGTGCTCTTCACGGAGCACCACGAATCGCACGCTGCCTCGGCTTTCTTTCCCTCACCCTTTGACTCTGCGGCTGTGCTGACGATGGACGGCGTCGGCGAGTGGGCCACCTCTTCTTACGGATATGGGAGAGGCAATGAGCTTCATTTGCTCGCCGAACTTCGTTTCCCGCACTCGCTCGGGCTGCTCTATTCAGCCTTCACTTATTACACAGGCTTCAGAGTAAACTCCGGCGAGTACAAAGTGATGGGACTCGCACCATATGGCGAGCCGCGATTCGCGCAGAAGATTTTTGATGAGTTGGTTGACCTCCGCGAAGACGGCTCTCTCCGTCTCAATATGAAGTATTTCAACTTCGCGCAGGGGCTGACGATGACCAACCGCAAATTCGACACACTGTTTGGCGGGCCGCCACGCAAGCCTGAAGCTGCCTTGACGCAAAGGGAGATGGACCTGGCACGCTCTGTTCAGGAAGTGACCGAAGACGCGATGCTCAGGATGGCGCGGCACGTTCATCGTGAGACCGGAGAGAAGAATTTATGTCTCGCCGGGGGCGTGGCTTTGAACTGTGTCGGTAACGGGCGAATCCTGCGCGAGGGGCCGTTTGAAAATATCTGGATTCAACCTGCGGCGGGCGACGCGGGCGGATCGCTCGGCGCAGCTCTTTCAGTCTGGTATCAATATCTCGAAAACAGAAGGGATGTCAGGAAAGTCTGCGCCAACCACGCCGACGGAATGAAGGGCGCTTATCTCGGCCCGGCTTACACGAGCGGCGAGGTACGCGAGTTTCTTGAGACAACCGGCACGAGCTATCGTCGAATTAATCGTGAAGAGTTGGCGGAGCACGTGGCGCGACTGCTGGCCGAGGGCAAGGTTGTGGGATGGTTTCAGGGAAGAATGGAATTCGGGCCTCGCGCGCTTGGCACAAGAAGCATTCTGGGCGATCCCCGCTCGCCAGACATGCAGTCGCAACTCAATCTCAAAATAAAATTCCGCGAATCCTTTCGCCCGTTTGCGCCCTCAGTCCTGCGCGAGCGCGTCTCGGATTTCTTCGAGATGGATGTGGATTCGCCTTATATGCTACTGGTCGCCTCTGTCCAAAAACGCTTACGCGTAGCGACGACCGAAAGCGAGGAAGGGCTATTCGGCCTGGAGAAGCTCAAGGTGCCGCGTTCCACCATCCCGGCGGTCACGCACGTTGATTATTCTGCGCGAGTGCAGACCGTTCGTCGCGAAGATAATGAAGCCTATTATGAACTGATCGCTGCGTTCGGGCGGCTGACGGGTTGTCCGGTACTCGTCAACACCTCATTCAATGTTCGCGGGGAGCCGATTGTCTGCACGCCCGAACAGGCTTATACCTGTTTCATGCGAACGGAGATGGACTGCCTTGTCATGGAAGACTATGTCCTCGACAAAATGGAACAGGGCGAAGGTCTACTGGCAAAGGATGAGGAATTGCAGGAGGAGTTTCAGCTTGATTAAGCCTGTTAAGTTATTGGAAGTCACAAATGCACAGGCGCGCAAGAGCGCCTTTATCGTCGCGTTCGTGCTCCTACTAATCGGGCTGTGGAGCTTGTATCGTGGCCGCACGACTGTGCCCCTGATAGCAGGTAGCGTTGGCGCAGTGCTCATCTTGATGGCTCTTTTACTCCCTGCGCTGACACGCCGCTTTCATGTGGCCTGGATGGGGTTGGCCGGAGTCCTTGGTTGGATAAACAGTCGCATCCTGTTATCGCTGGTTTTCTATATTTTATTCGTCCCTTACAATCTGGTGTCCCGTTTGATCGGGCGCGATCCTTTGAATCGCCGGAAGGCGAGACGCGAAAGCTATTGGATTCCGCGTCAGACCACGAGGCAAACGAAGGAACAGTTTGAGCGATTATTTTAAGGATATTTGGTAGTGGTTCAGTTTGAAGAGAGTGCAGGGAGAGTTGAGGCTCACCACAGAGACACAGAGAACACGGAGGATGCACGGAGATAAAAATTAGAAATGGCAGATTTGAAATTTCAGATTAAGAATTTGAGATTGCTTAACACTCTGTGCCCCCTCTGTGTTCTCCGTGTCTCTGTGGTGAATCGCCTCTCGGCGCACATTCAAGTTGAAATTGAACCTGTACCGGATATTTTGAAGGGGCTTTGTTCATGGGTAAATTCAGACTCGCCAACGAATTCTGGTTGTACCTGCGTAGCAATAAGAAATTCTGGCTGCTTCCTATCATCATCGTGCTGCTGCTGATGGGCGCACTTCTCGTCTTCGCGCAGAGTTCAGCGCTGTCTCCCTTTATCTACTCGATATTTTGAGGCGATTAGTATGTTGATGAGCAAAAAGCGAATTTCGTTAAAGCGAATTTCGTTCAGGCTTCTGACTATATTTGCTGGAGTGATGGTCGGCTTATTATTTGTAGAAGTGGGCTTACGCATAATCGGCTTCAGATATCTAAATCTCTCGCAGGAAGATGAATATGTCGGGTTTACCCTCAGGCCGGGAGCAGAAGGATGGTGGCGAAAAGAAGCGGAAGTCTACATTAAAATCAACAGCGACGGATTGCGCGACCGCGAACACTCGAAAGTTAAGCCGCCGGATACGTTACGCATCGCTCTTCTTGGAGACTCATATGCAGAGGCGCTGCATGTGCCGATGGAAAACGCTTTCTGGGCGGTGATGGAACAAAGATTACAGGGTTGCAAAGCATTTAATGGACAGAAAGTGGAAGTGATTAATTTTGGGGTCTCTGGTTTTTCGACAGCGCGTGAGTTGATTACTTTGCGCCAACGCGTCTGGCAATATTCTCCGGACATCGTCCTGCTCTCGGTAACGACAGCTAACGATATTAAAGATAACTCACTACTTCTTAGTGAGGAATACGCCGGTCTTCCTTTACCTTATTTCGTCTATAAAAATAATGAGCTGGTGTTGGATGACTCTCTCTTAAAAGCGCGAAACGAATCATTGAAGTTTCGTTTGCAGAAATCGTTTTTGGGAAAGTCGCTCAACTGGCTGAGGGATCATTCACGGCTGATGGGTCTGATTGACAAGGCGCGCGAGGCTTTTCAGGACTACAGGCAGAAGAAGAAGGATGTACCGACCGTCTTTGGCGATGAGCGTGGAATCAAGGCTCAGGTTTACCGCGAACCGACAGACCCCGCGTGGGATGAAGCGTGGCGGATCACGGAAGGCATTATGCTACTGATGCGTGATGAAGTTCGAGCACACGGGGCGAAGTTCATGATCGTGACGGGCAGCACTGGCATTCAAGTCTACCCCGACCCGGCGGTGCGCCAGGATTTCATGCGCCGTTTAGGTGTTGATGACCTGTTTTATCCTGACCACCGTATTAAGGCTTTAGGAGAACGTGAAGGGATAGAAGTTTTGAATATAGCTCCAATTCTACAAGAGTATGCTAATCAACATGGAACTTTCCTACATGGCACAGACGGCTTTGGACATTGGAATGCCCTCGGCCATCGTCTAGTTGGTGATCAAATTGCTGAAAAGATTTGTGAGCCAGCTACGGCAAAGTGATAGCCGGTTGAGCGAAGCCCCCTCGGCAGAGCAGGCTAAAGAGAGGCGCGTCCATGTGCGTTTACTATGTGGCGCGGCGATTCTACATCTGGTGCTGTCCCTCACCGTCTACGGACTCGGACGCTCTGCGCGGCTCCCCGGCACGTTCGACGGTGACGGCGTCGCGGTCGCTTTCGCCTCGGACGGCGTGCGGTATCGAGCGGACGCCGCCGCGTTGAGTGAAGCCCTCTGGCGGGGAGAGGTTCGCTTTTGGGTTGGCGCGGATCATCCATTTCACGTCAAGCTTTACTCTCTTTGCTTCGCTCTCTTCGGGCCATTGCTGGGCTATAACATTGTCGGCGCTGAGCCGTTCAATGCTTTATGTTATCTGGCAATCCTGGTTCTGGTCTTCCGTCTTGGGCGGGAAGTCTTCAACCGTCGCGCGGGACTGTTGGCCGCAGGCGCTGTCGCGCTCTGGCCGTCGTTCCTGCTCCACACGACACAGTTTCTAAAAGACCCACTGTTTGTCGCAGAGATGCTGGCGCTCATCCTGATAGTTGTGCGCTGGCTGACGAGAACCTATTCGTGGCCGGGAGCTTTACTGACGGGAGCCGCAGGCGGACTCCTGGCAATCGCGCTCTGCCTCACGCGCGCTGACATGGTGGAGATGCTGGTTGCGACCGTTCTTCTGGGGGCGTTGATGCTTGTCGCCCGGCAGCTTTTGGAGCGGCGTGTGCGGGCGACGAATCTCGTGGGGATGGCGCTGCTCGTCGCGGTGACGTTGAGCGTCCCGCAAGTCATGCCGAATGCGCTCGAACTTGGCCGCTCCCCTTCAGCGGCCAGAATGTTGATCCGGCAGGAAGCACATCGCGCGGCCACAGCCGACGAAGCTACACGCGCGGCTTCGGAAGAAGCGCCACGGGCAGACCTCTGGTCAAGGCTGGCGGCGCACGTCGGGAAGGTGAGGCGCAGATTTATCGAGATGTATCCGAACTCCGGGTCGAACATTGACCCGGACGTTCAGTTAAACAGCATGGCTGACCTCCTGCGCTACCTCCCGCGAGCCGCGATGGTCGGTTTCTTCGCGCCGTTCCCCAACATGTGGCTCGCGACGGGGAATCAAGTCGGCTCTGCGGGTAGATTGCTTGGCGGTCTGGAAAGCCTGGCGATGTACGCGGTCGAAGCTTTGGCGCTCCTCGGATTGTGGCGCGGGCGTCGTCGGCTTTCGGCGTGGTTTCTGTGGTCGGTGGCGGCTGCGGGAATGATTGCGCTCGGCCTCGTGGTGATCAATGTCGGCACGCTGTTCCGCTTGCGTTACGTGTTCCTGATGCTCTTAATCATCCCAGCGGCGGAGGGTGCCGCGTACATTCTCGACCGTCTATCGAAGAAGTCGCCTGCGGTCGTAGAAAGAGGCGTGGCGGGGTGAAAGTCTCTTTGCACGCGCAGGATCATCCGGTATGGCAGCGGTTCAGGCGCAACCTCTCGATCAGCCTGCTCGGCTCAGGGTTCTCGCTGGCGATTAAAATTGGACAGACCGCGCTGCTGGCCAGAGCCTTGCGGATAGAAGATTTCGGGCTGGTGCTCATTGTCCTCAACCTCTTCGTTTTTCTGGAAGCCTTCGTCGGGTTGCGAGTGAGCGACGTAATGTTTCGCTTCTTCCAGCCGCTCAAGGAACAACAGGAAGAACGCGCGCTTCAAGGGCTGCTGCTCTTGTGCCTGGGAATCAGTCTGGCTACCGGCCTGGTTGTCTGTATCATCGTCTACGTCTTATCGCCCTGGCTGGCGGAGCGTTTCTATCACAGCCCTGAGTTAGCTTCGCTCTTTTATATTTACGGCTTCACAGTTTTATTCACAGCCTTTCGCGAAGTCTATGAGCCGATCCTGCGAATCCATGATCGCTTCACTTCCATCGTAGTGCCGCAGGTGTTGGGCGGGCTGACCACCTTCGCCATCCTCGCCGCATACTTCGCGGCATCTGAGGTGTACGACCTGAAAGCTGTTGTGGCGGCATTTACAGTCGGCGTTTTAGTCCAGACCGTGCCGCCGCTGATACTGGCGTTACGTCTGATGAAACCTTCGCTGTCGGGGATTAAAACAAAACCTGCCGCGCACGCCTTAAACAAATATCGTCCGGAGTTGTTCAGATGTCTGTTCCACAGCAACCTCTCCGGGTATCTGAAATTAGCTATCAATCCGGGCGACATCTTCTTACTGGGCCTCTTCTCCACGCCCGCGCAGGTCGCCATCTATGGTCTGGCAAGACAGCTCACGGCCCCGTTGGCGCTTTTACAAACCAATGCCCAGACCGCCGTTGCGCCGGAAATAATCGCGCTCATCGCCAAACGGAAGTACGCGCAGCTTAAGCGACTCATCAGCCGCTATGTCATGATCGCGTCCGTCTTGAGCGGCCTTGCGGTAGCAGGCGGACTGCTGCTCGGTCGAATATTTATCTCGTGGCTCTCCCGACCGGAGTACCTGTCGGCACTGCCGGTCTTTTATGCGTTGCTGGTCGTCGCTTCGCTCATGCTGGTAGTCTTAGTGTTCCGCCCTCTCGCAGTAGGCCTGGACTTGCTTAGATGGTACAACCTCGGATTGCTGTTGAGCGCCGCTGTCGTGTTTGTTTTCGTCGCCGTCGGCAGGTTGGACGCCATGAACATGGCCTACGCACAGTTGGCCGGGGCGTTGATCCTTCGGATTCTTTGTAACGTGCCGGTGTGGACACGACTGAACGCTCTTATCGTAAACTCGCGGGGTTGGAATGAAGCGACGGCGGCGAGCGTGTTGTCTGAAAAATAGCGCATGAAGATTCACCACTTCTATCCGAAGACACGCAACGTCGGCGACCACTTCGTACAGAGGGGCATCGAGCGAATGTTCCGTGAGATTGTTCCCCGCGCCGCCTTCGACCTCTTCAACGTGAACAGCAGAGGGGAAGACCAGACCGGTTACGGCCTGACCCGCGCGACCGTCGAGCGTGCCAACAGGGAGGCGGATCTGGTTATCATCGGAGGCTCAAATCTCTACGAGGGCAGTTACCGCTGGCGCTGGGGTGTACACCTTGAGCCTGAGGCTCTGGACGATTTGCGTGTGCCATTGTTTCTCGTCGGAATCGGCACTGGCTCGAACTTCCTTTCAAGTCCGCACAGGCCGTCGGCACGCGCCAAAAGAGAGATCAGGCTCCTTAACGACCGCGCGACATTTTCCGGCGCGAGAGACGTGCTCACGCGCGACTGGCTGCACAAGCTCGGCATCTTCAAAGCTGAGTTGATGGGCGACCCTGCGACCTTCATCTTTAACTACCCGGCGCAGCGTAGCGTCGGCGGCCACGTCCTGATTACTACGCCGCCCGTTAGATTCTGGGCGAGCAAGAGCCGGTTCTGGCAGGTACGCCTGCGCGGACGCGCGATGTTCCGCGCTACGGTCTCGCTGGCGCGCAACCTCCTCGAAAAGGGACACGAGGTCATGGTGGTGTGTAACGACCCGGCAGACTTGAGCCTCGCCCACCAGTTGTTTGGCGAATGGTTCGACGGTCGGGTTGTCTGCCCCGGCAGTCCAGACGATTATTTCCGGCTCCTTTCGGGTGCGCGCGCGGTGGTGACGGGACGCCTGCACACGGCTGTCGTGTCTTTCTCTCTGGGAGTCCCCTTTGTGCTGATTGACGCCGACCAGCGCACGCACGGATTCGTCGAAACTTATCAATTGGACGACTGGTCTGTGATCCCTTCGCAAGACGACTTCGAGGCGCGTCTTAAAGATAAAGCCGACCGTCTGTTGAGCGACGACGCTTCAGGGTCATGGGAACTTCTCGTCGGGAAAAGAGACCACATGTACACGCGAGGCATGAGCTTGCTGAGAGACGCACTAAGCCGCGTCAACTGAGACGAGTTCGCCGACGGCTCCCTCGACTTGTCAGTTGACAATGATTCGCAGATAGTTATTCTTGTTCTTGTAGATTCAGATTTGAGGGAGGTAGAGACTCATCATTCCGTCACACGGGTCTCCCTCCGCCACGGTAAACCAACAGCCAGAGGTCAAGTCAATCATTTCACAACAGCCGCCCACCAAGCTTGTTAGAGTGTTGTACGTCATCAGTGATCTGTCTATCGGCGGGGCTGAGATGATGCTCTACAAGCTGCTCGCCGAAACAGACCGGACTCGCTTCGAGCCTGTCGTGATCTCACTAATGGATAGTGGGGTGTTGCGCGAACGCATCGAAGCTCTCGGCGTCGTTGTGCACACAGTAGGGGTGAAGCCTGAGTTGCCGACGCCGTTGAATCTGTGGCGTCTGATCCGGCTGATGCGCCGACTCCGGCCTGACCTCATCGTTGGATGGATGTATCACAGTTGTCTGGCCGTGCAACTCGCCAGTATTTTTTCGTCCCGGCGAGCACGGGTTTTATGGAGCATCCACTATTCGAGCAGCTCTCTCACCGATGAGAAGTGGCTCACCGCCCTGGTTATCAGGGCGTGCGCGTTTCTTTCCGGGTTGCCTGCTAAAATCATTTTCGTTTCTCGTGACGGCCAGTCGAAACATAAGCCGCTGGGGTTTAGCACCGAGAACAGTTGTGTGATTCCGAATGGCATTGACACTAAGACGTTCATCCCTTCGCTTGAGGCGAGGGCGTCTCTGCGGTCGGAGTTAGGGCTGGCGGACGACGCCCTCATCATTGGGATGGTGAGCCGCTATCATCCTATGAAGGATCACGCTACCTTTCTCAGGGCTGCCGCATTGCTTTTGAAAACTCACCCGGAGACGCACTTCCTGCTCGTCGGGCGTGCCGTCGATGATAACAATCATGAGCTTCGCCGATTGATTCAGGAACTGAATCTCGGGCACAGGACGCACCTGCTAGGGGAGCGCCATGATGTGCCTCGCCTCGCCGCCGCCTTGGATGTCTTCTCGCTCTCTTCCTATTGTGAGAGCTTTCCGAACGTTATTGGCGAGGCGATGGCCTGCGCCGTGCCCTGTGTCGTTACGGACGTGGGTGACGCAGAGTGGATCGTGGGCGACACAGGCCGCGTCGTGCCGCCACGCGACCTGGGGGCGCTGGCTGAGGCGTGGGCAGAGATGCTCAACCTTGGGAGAGATGGGCGCGAGGCGCTTGGGCGCGCGGCGCTTTCGAGGGTGGGCGAGTACTTCCCCGTAAAAGCGGTCGTGCAACATTACGAGACCCTTTACGAGGCAGTTCTCACCGAGCGCGCACCTGAGTCAGCCGCACCTATCGTCCGGCAAGATCGGAAGTCGGGCGCGGTGTCTTGAGGAGAGGGCGAGATTGCGCCGCAGGTTTCGAGTATCATATTCCTGATGCGGGACACCTCAACTATCAAAGCGACTGAGATGAAGACTACGCACGACTCTCTCACATCGGCAGAGGGCATCTGTGACCTGACGCACCTCGCCGTTAATGCCGAGCCGTTCCCACACGTGGTCAACGAACGATTCATTGACCCGGAGCATTACCGGCAGTTGTGCCGGACGTTCCCGACTTGCCCTCCGGGTACCAGTCCTACAGGGTTCTCACTCTACTGGGGCGACGAGGGATACCGGCGCTTGCTCGACGAACAACCCGCGTGGCGAGCCCTGTTTGACACCTTTCACAGTCAGACGTTTATCGAGTGGGGTAGGGAACAGTTCGCGGAGGTCTGGCGGGGCGAGGGCTGTCAGATCGAAATGTCAGATGCGCGCTACGTCCCCTATCGCGAAGATCGAGTTGATAAGGAGCGCGGGACGCTGCGAAAGATTGAGTACGCCCCGCATGAGTTGTGGGTTCGTATGGACATACATCAAGGCCGCGTCGGTTACTCTCGACGCATCCATCTAGACCACGCGCGCCGCGCCATCTCGATGCTCATCTACATGTGCGACCACACAGAGAACAGTATGGTCGGAGGCGAGCTATTTCTGCACGGGGCTGGCGAACGGCAGATGCAACACCGAGTCCCCACGCGGATCGCGCCCCGCCACAACCTGATGGTCGCTTTCCCCTGCACGAACGGCTCGCAGCATTCCGTGGCGGAGATAACTTCGTTAGCGGTTCCACGCAATTACATTCAAGTGCACATCTCAAGTTCCGTTGATATTTGGCCCCGCACAGAGACCCGCAGGAGTTGGCGCAGGGCGCTCTCATTCTTAAAACGCCGCCCCTCCGGGGCTGGTTGATGCAGTTTCTTATATCGAACTTACGTTAAACCAATTCACCTCAAACAGCGCCTGAGTCCGCGCTCGAAAGGATCAAAGTGCGGGCCGCCTCATGATTTCAGCCAGAGCTTGCAATCGGGCTGAGTCGGCTGCACTCTTCGTCAGGCCAGCGCTCTTCTCCAACGACGGCGCGAGGCTTTTGAGATTTCCGAGTTCTTTTCGATTACCCTCCGCACTTTGAATCGCCTGCCGGAGGCTCGCGATTTGGTCGGACGGCAGAGCTTGCGAACGCTCCAACTGATCGACATACGCCTTCGCTACGACTAACTGTCGGGGCCACTCAATTTTCTGCTGGTTCTGCACATTCAATTCAGCCACCCGAACCGCTTTCGCAGCGTCAATCTCGTTCTGCGTCAGGAACTTGGTCGGCGTCAGCTCAAAGATGTCCAGACCGCGCGCGATCTCTGACGCGTAGATGTGGCCGTTGTACCAGTAAGCAGACCAGTCGCCGCCGAGCACGAGCATCTTTGGATCAATCGGCCCCCGGTCGAAATAGGCAATCTCAACCGGATGCTCCGCGTCAGTGAAGTCCATGATGGAGATGCCACCCTGATACCAGGCTTGTACTTTGATGTCCCGTCCCGGAACCGGAAGGAGCGAGCCGTTGTGCGCGACACAGTTTTCGCTGTCACCCTGAGCAGACGGCAACTTGTAGTAGCTCGCGAAGCTCAGCTTGTTATCCGTCAAGCGGAAAATCGCATTGGCGCCCCATTTGTTCGGATCGTTTGCGCGGCAGCGCGCACCCAGTCCGCCGCCCCACTCATCTGTAAACACGACTTTCTTCCCATCATTCGAAAACGAGGCCGAGTGCCAATACGCATAGTTCGGATCGTTTACCGCGTCTATGCGCTTTGGATGGACCGGGTCTTTGATGTCCAACAGAATTCCATTTCCCGAGCAGGCGCCCGCCGCGAGTCCGAGCGCTGAGTACACGGTAATATCGTGGCACTGGTTGGTGTCGGAGGGCTTTTCCAATCCGTCCTTGCCGTGCGTGCCAGCGTTATTCAGGCCGTTCAGAGCACCCGTCTTTGGATCCATAAATATTCGGGGACTCGACACTACCTGAGCAGTTTGCGGCGCTGCTAGCGGCACCTTAATCACGTCAATGCGAAAGAGCGCGGTGTTGGGGTCCTTGTCCGGGGTCTCACCCGAGCACCCGGCCAACTCTTCGCTTTGACGGACAAAAGAGGTTCCCGAGACGTAGATGTAGACGTTGTTCTTATCATTCGGATCGACTACCAGTGTATGCGTGTGCGAGCCCCGGCAGGTTTGCACCGCCGCCACCTGCTTCGGATTCCTGATGTCGGCGATATCGAAAATCCTTACTCCGCGAAAGCGCTCTTTTTGCGCTGCCGGTAGAGTCTGCTTGTTCTCTTGACCCGCAGCGGGCGGAGGCGCGGGCGGAAAACCCTGTGGACTGCAATCCAGTCTGCCGTTCGTCTGCTCCACTGACATAAAGAGCAGGTTCTTGTAAACGGACACGTCGCCCTGCCCACCCGGACAAATCATCGAAGTCAACAAGTTGGTCTTCGCCGGATTGGAGATGTCATAGATGTTGACGCCATAAAAGTTTCCCAGAAACAGGTGATTGCCCTGGAACGCGAGGTCCGAGTTGGCAAAAGCGAGCCCGGCAATAACCAGTTGGAGAGGCTTTGGCATCTTCGAGGAGTCGCCGACGCCGAGGAGAGCGAGCGCCTTCTGCACCTTCGGATTATCAGGGTCTTCGGAGCCGAGTTGAAACGCGTCCGGCTTTTTGAGCAGCATGACGTGTTTTATGCCCATCGCTGTTTCACCCGCGTCGTACATTCCCGGCGACAGTTTGGCGCGCGGGTCGCCTGCATCTGAACCCGTCATCCCCGCCGGTAGCGTCGGCGCCGATTCAGGAGCAAACGGATTCCCACCGTCTTCGTCGGCGGGTTTGGCTTCCGGCGTCGGAGTGGGTGAAGGCTGCGGCGACGGCGAGGGCGTTTGTGCCAGCGTCCCGGCTGCTAAACATGAGCACAAAATAAGGGAAGCTGTTAGTAAACGGAAAGCGATAGTGTGTACTCGGTTCATCGTTTCTCCTCTACAGGTTTTTCACCCGACATGGTTTGCATAATTCTAATCTCAGCGCGTTGGCCACTGTCAACGTCCGTTGCGAAATTGAATAGTTCAGCATCCTGCCCCGCGCCTGCCGTATCGAACAAATCTTTTACCATAATCAACGCACCATTGTGGTGCTGAATCATTCCGGTCAAAAACAGATGATCGAACTTCGCGCCCTTTGCTTTTCTCAAGGCGTCCATCTGCTTCGGGGTCAGCATTCCGGGCATGAGCATGTGATGACCAGACATGTCGTGGCCCGGCATATTCATGCCTGGCATTTCAGGCATCGGAGGCTGGTCCGGCTCTCCCCTGGCTTCGAGCCACCGTTTCATAAAGTTCATTTCGTCTGATTGTGATTTGCTGATGCGCGCTCCGAGAAGGCGTAGGTTCTTGTTCTCCGTATGCGACTCGATTAGCGCCGTCATCTCCACCGCTTGCGCGTGGTGCATGATCATCCCCTGCATGAACTCCACATCTTTCGGTGAACGGGGCGGGAGTCGGGCCCTCGTCGATGGCGGCAGGGTTCGGGTTGGCTGGCCCGGCGCACCGGGCTGCACCACGACCGGCGGCGCTTGAGACTCAGCCTGCTGTGCATAGACTGGTAGCGATAAGAAATATGTTAGGGATTGAGCAGCAAGAAAGACCAGACATAGCATGATAAAAAATCTCGAAAGCAATCTCATTCTCATCCCCACCTTTCATTCACCCACTATCGAAAGAGACAGACGCATAAAGCCCGCATTAACCGGCCCACAATCAAATTTGAGTTTAACAGACTTGCTGATTGCGAGTCCGTTTGAATGAGTTGTTCTGCCGCCCTTGCTCTTAAACACAACTTGTATTTCTTACTACTTATTGGAACTGCGTCAGGGATAGCGTGTTCCCGTCCGGGTCTTTGAACCAGGCGATCTTTGCCCCGCTCGGTGCAGTCCAAACGCCCAACTCATCCTGCTCAAGCCACTCATACCGCTCACATCTAACCCCTCGTCCCATCAGTTCTTTTATCTCTGTATGGATGTCACCGACATCCCAACCAAGAACGGTATGATTTGGAGGAGTATGTTCCTGTACTTTCTGTACTCGAAGCATTATTCCATTCGCGTCAAAGACGATTGCGAAGGCATCTTCATATACGAGCCGTAAGCCCAATGTCTTTTCAAAGAACTCCATTGCGCTATCAGGCTTCTTCGTTGCCAGGAAGGTCACGATTTTTGATTCGTTGAGCATGTCGTCCTCCGTTTCATTAAACTCGCAAGCGGCATAACTATCATCAGGCCGCCACTGACAATTAACACCCAAAAAGGTCGGCAATTTCTGCTCGTGGCGGCATAATACACCCCCGGAGCGACTTTTACCGTACATAATGGGCTGACTAAAACCCCCTTCGAGATGCGTGAATCAGCGGCCTGGGCCTCACACGCTGTAGCTGCTGCGTCAATGGAAAGAGAACCGCGTCCGGTGAGTCTTTCTGCGGAGGCGTGGCGTGCGCCTCGTAACCATTCAGGTGGTTGGAGCAGATTCTTCAGTTCAGCATTGAGTTCTACTGCGATTAGCGGTAAAAGTCATCTATTAGACTGATTAGACGGCTGTTTGGCAGGAATAAAAACAAAGACGGCTAAATGGGCGTCTTCACAGGCGGAAAATATTACGTCTAATAAGCGTTAGGTGCTCCTCCTATATATGCAGCATATGTGGCGAAAAAGAATCAAGCGGATTCTGCTCTTCATAGCCTTGCCAATCGTGCTGGTTTTTACCCTGGCGGCGACGTTGATTGTGGCCGATGGGCTGACCGATGAAATTCACGCCGCTGACGTGGCCATTGTTCCGGGTAACACCGTCGAAAAAGATGGCCGCCCTTCGGAGAGATTACGTGCGCGGCTTGACCAAACCCTCACCCTTTACCGGCAGGGGCTGTTCCCCGATGTGATCGTCAGTGGCGGGGTGGGCAGCGAAGGGTTCGATGAAGCGGAGGTGATGAAGCAATATCTGGTCGAAAACGGCATACCGGAGAGCCGCATTCACGTCGACGGCGGAGGGGCCACTACATATCTGACGGCGAAGAATGCGGCCCGGATAATGAGAGAAAACGGATGGCAGAGTGCGATGGTCGTCACTCAGTATTTCCATGTTCCGCGCATGAGGTTAGCTTTGCGGCGTTCTGGAATCACGCCAGTGTTTTCCGCGCACGCGCGATACTTCGAGCTAAGGGATATATATTCAATCGCGAGGGAGGTAATCGGTTACGGTGCCTACCTTCTTCGCGCTGACTACTGAGTCAGCTTTTAGCTTAACGCAATGCCGCATCTAACAACCCATCTGAGGGCGACGAGTCAAGCCGAACATCTGCCTGACGCCCGATGATTGGCCGCATAATTGAGTAAGGAAGAGCCTTTCTGGCGCAGTCCCTCCAGATACTTCACCTCATCATAGGGTGTCCTCGTCTGCCAGCATCTGTAGATGATCCTGATCCACTTGAAGGCTAAGGCTCGCACCGCCGCCTGATGGCTCTTGCCGCGCGCTCGCTGCTCATCGTAGTAAGTCCTGGCCCAGAACGAATGCCTCACCGATTCGCCCGCGTACTCGTGGAAGCTCTGGCGCAGGAACTTCGGACAGAAGTAGCGCCATCTCACCCGGCAACTCTGCCCGCTGCGCTCAATCACAGGAGCGATGCCGGAGAGTCGCGCCAACTCGTCGGCTGACTGCCACCGCCCCCTGTCCGAACCCAGCGCCACCGTCAGCCTCGCGGCGTAGTTCTGGCCAGCACCCGGCAATGACTGCATGAGCGCGAAGTCTTCGTTGACGGCGCATAAGGCTGCGATCTCCGAGTCGAACTCTTTGATGGCTTCGAGCGTCGTCTTCATTTGCGCAGCGAGCGCTCTCATCATCACTACCGAAGAGGCGATCACGGCCCGGTCTGTCACCAGCGGCACGGCCTCTTTGATCGCCTCCACTCGCTTCTCGATGGCCTCACGTCTGACCGAGTTGTGAGAGCGCAAGAAGCCAATGAGCGTCCCACGCCTGACCCGCCGCAGCGCGTCTAGCGAAGGCCATCTGAGCAGGAAGTCGCAGACCAGAGTGGTGCGGATGTCTGGAAACCACTCCAGAATCTGCGGAAAATAGCACTTCAAGAGCGAGGTCATCCGATTGCTAATGCGGGTGCGGTCATCAACCAGGCGGCGGCGATGCTCGACCAGGTAGCCAAGCGTGCGCGTCTGCTGTGAGTCCGGGTGCCAGGCGCGCAGATGGTCGCGGTGGAAGAAGAGCAGTTCGGCGAGGTAGGCGGCATCCGCTGGGTCATCTTTGTGGTGCGACGGCGAGAAGGCTTTGCGGTAACGAGCAAGAGTGGACGGGTTGACGGGGTAGAGAGTCAGAAAGTCGTACTTCATCAAGGAATAGATCAGTGGGCCTCTGGACTGCTCCAGGCAGACAGCGAGTTGGCGTCCGCCGAAGCGCGATCTCAGAGCTGTCGCCCACTCGTCAATGGTCTTTGGCGAATGGCCGAGGATAGAAGCCTCACGCCCGCCTGTCGTCGGGTCAAGGAGACAGATGTCGTGTTTGCGATCAGCCCAGTCAATGCCGATGAGCGCGGCGTAATCAGCCATGAGAGTCCTCCACCCAAGAGAGTCAGGTCTGGTTCGGAGAACATGCTTGGCAGTAGCTCTGCGAAATAGTTATAGTGAGCCGCTCGGCGCGCATCATCTGAGAGTTCGTTGTCGAGCTAAAGCGCGGGGCTGGCGTGCGAACAGGTTGTTAGAGGCGTCCAAAGCGCCTTTCATTCAAGATTCGTCACGCCCGCCCGGCATGTTCTTCCTTCACTCTAACTCTGATGAATCAGAGATGAAGAATGAACCTCGTCAACCTATAACTCATTCAACCGGAGCGGAGTTCTGCCTGACTAAGAGGAGAGAGTTAGTTGAACATCAAGGCTTATCTCGAACGCATCAACTATCATGGCTCGCTTGCTCCTACTGCCGAGACCTTGCGCGACTTGCAAGTCGCTCATCTGTTGGCCGTACCTTTTGAAAATCTAAGTATTCACGCCAGGCAGCCGATTGTTCTTGAAGACGAAGCTCTGTTTACAAAGATTGTTGAAGGCAGGCGCGGCGGCTTCTGCTATGAAGCCAACGGTCTGTTTGCTGCGTTGTTGCGCGCCCTGGGCTTCGATGTCCGGATGCTCTCAGCCGGAGTTGCGGATGCAGAAGGCGGCTTCGGCCCGGACTTCGACCACATGACGCTGATGGTTACGTTAGAGCAGCGTTGGCTTGTGGATGTGGGCTTTGGTGATTCATTTCTTGAACCGCTGCTGCTTGATGAATGGAGCGAGCAGGTGCAGGGCAGCCGCGCTTATCGCATCGTCCCTGATGGCACTCACTTGATTCTGATGCAGCGTGATGGTGATGATGAATGGAAAGCTCAGTATCGCTTTACCTTACAGCCTCATGAGTACGGTGACTATGCCGAGATGTGCCGCTACCACCAGACTTCTCCGCAGTCGCATTTCACCAGGGCGCGCATCTGCTCGCGTGCGACAGAGGAAGGGCGCATCACACTTAGCGAGATGCGTTTGATCACAACGTCTAAAAATGGCGGGCGGCAAGAGCGCACCTTAACGAGTCAGGAAGAGTATGCGGCAATACTGCACGAGCATTTTGGCGTTGTCCTGACAAGTTAATCCCATGAAACTCTTTGTCTTCACGCCGCGCCGAACAACTCATTGAACCGGACTCGCAATAGCCAGATGCTTAGCACATTTATTCATTAAGCTTGAATATTTGCGCCACGCCGCTCCTTGATTGGGCTCATTGAAGTGCGCTCACTTCCAGCCGATCACGAAAGGACTGCTATGGCAGATGAACCATTGGAAACAGGGCTGATCGGGGGCTCCGAAAAACGCGAGATCAAGATCGCCGACTACGACCGGGATTGGCCGAGGAAGTTTGAGGCGCACGCTCGCGTCATCGCCGACGCCCTCGGCGGCTCCGCCCTCCGAATCGAGCACATCGGGTCAACGTCCGTCCCCAGTCTGGCCGCCAAGCCCATCATAGACATTCTTGTCGTGGTACCGGATTCCGCGGATGAGTCCGCCTACCTGTCCCAATTGGAGGCGGCAGGGTATGTCCTGCGTGTGCGTGAGCCTGATTGGAACGAGCACCGGATGTTCCGCACTCCTGAAAAGGACGCACACATCCACATCTACTCGGTCGGCTGCCCGGAGATTGAGCGAAACCTGACTTTCCGGGACCGCCTGCGCCGAAACATAGACGACAGACGCCGCTACGAGCAGACGAAACGCGAACTTGCCGCGAAAGAGTGGCCCGATATGAACGCATACGCGGAGGCCAAGACAGAGGTGATCGAAAGCATTATCGCCGCATCGCAGGCAGCGGGCGAAATCTCCCGATAGCCCCCAATCAGGGTGCCTGGCCGCCACTGGCGGTCTAATGAGCGTAATGCACTGCTTGCGGTAAAAGCCGAATGAGAGTTGAATCTCAGCGGGTACATTCCTCGCAAGCTTGCTGCGCTATACTGGCGCAGTGAGCAAATTTATTCATAAGAGGCACAATGTCTCAGTTCTTCTGTACCATATCGTCTGCCCAGCCAAATATCGAAGAGTGGTCTTTTCTTCCGATGTGGATAAACAGCTCAAGGAAACTTGTCTGGAAATCAGCAAACGCTACGAGATCACGTTTCTTGAGATTGGCACAGATCAAGACCATGTGCATTTCCTCGTTCAATCAGTACCGCTCTACAGCCCGAAAAGAATTGTGCAGATCATCAAAAGCATCACGGCCAGGGAAGTCTTCCGCGCTTGTCCAGAGGTCAGGAAGCAACTCTGGGGCGGACAGTTCTGGTCGGCTGGATATTTCATCAGCACAGTTGGACAGCATGGTAATGAAACAAGCATCAAGCAGTACATTCAAAATCAAGGTGCGGAATACATTCAACTGCACAAGGAACAACTCAAGCTATTCTGATACTTCGCAGCTTGCTGCGGCGTAGTTCATTGACGAAAATTCCGGGCTTTGCCTGCAACCGGCGACTCTACGCTTGAGGAGAAAATTGTGATGATGAGAAAAGCATTAAGACACATGGCATTAGCTTGCGCGGCGGGTGATGCCGGGCGCTAGGCACACGAGGTTGAATATGGGGAGAATAAAGTTTTCAGTTGCAGCCCTCTTTCTTAAATGAACGAATGAGCTTCCTTAGTGTGCGCCTGACAACGCATTCAACCGGACTCATCATCAACTGACCTGTTATCTTCGAGCTTGATTGCTCATGGTTATCTCTTTAGAAGAACTTCAATGAAAGCCTGCCCTACCTGTAATCGAACTTACGCCGATGAATCACTAACTTATTGTCTGGCGGATGGCTCACTCCTTTCTGCGCCATATGACCCCGAAGCCACCCAGCGTCTCCACATACCGCATAGTGATAATTCAGCTCAAACAGAAGTTTTGCTTTCTGATCCACTTACTTCTCAACCGATCAAGCAAACAAAGAGTTCATCGCTCAAATATATTGTTTTAGCGTTACTGGTCTTGATTGTGGGTGCCGGGATAATGGTCTGGCTTAATTCAGGAGCTAAAGAAACTATCACAGCTACGGCATCATCCACCCGCTCGTCAGCGGGCGATATTACTTACCAACCCGGCAATGTGTTGGATCAGAGCTTGGCGACGGCGTGGAGTGAAGGAGTGAGCGGCCCGGGAACCGGCGAATGGCTCCGGTGTGATTTTAATCGTGAGGTAAAACTCAAGCGAATAATTATCACGCCGGGATATTTTAAAACCCCTGAACTCTGGAAGCAGAACAACCGGCTGGCCAGCGCCACTTTTTATTTTTCCGATGGGACTTCAAGAGGCTTTACTTTTCCGGATCGAATGGTTGAGCAGAAGCTCGAAGTCGGAGGAATCAGGACGAGTTGGGTTCGTCTGGAAATCGGCAATGTTTATCCTGGAACTGTTGATGCGGAAGATACTCTGATTTCCAATTTAGCATTTGATTTGGAATAAGCAGAAGGTGGAAGCATGAGTTGTTAAATAGTTATGGGCTGGCTAATAACTCATAGAGCCGGAGCGGAATCAGCTTGTCTTTCATCTGCAAGACTCGGCTGCCTGATTAATTTTGTCCAGCCCGGTTAATTCG
Organism: uncultured Acidobacteriota bacterium; assembly: GCA_963791265.1. Taxonomy (GTDB): domain Bacteria; phylum Acidobacteriota; class Blastocatellia; order Pyrinomonadales; family Pyrinomonadaceae; genus QHXM01. The sequence continues at coordinate 667,559 of CAWBSB010000013.1, read as the reverse complement.
AGCGCTCGACAGCCAGACGGCTCTGAGAGGGCATACGGCATGTGTGCGGAGGATGTGTAATGAAGCGAGCAGATTTACATATAAAAGATGCGGTGGCGATCCTCAAACGAACGCCGATGACCATCAACGCGCTTCTGGATGGCCTGCCGGACACCTGGGTACGCGCGACGGAAGGTGAAGGTACGTGGTCGCCGTATGATGTCGTTGGTCATCTCATACATGGCGAGCGGACAGACTGGATTCCGCGCGCCCGGCATATTCTTTCCGGCGAGTCACGCCCGTTTGCGCCATACGACCGGATGGCCCAGTTCACCGAAAGCGAGGGGAAGTCTCTCGAAAATCTTCTCGCCACCTTTACTGAACTCCGCGCTCACAACGTGGCCGAACTGCTCGCGATGAACCTCAGTGAGAGCGACCTTGAGCGAACAGGGCAACATCCGGACTTCGGAGAAGTCACGCTCGGGGAGTTGCTGGCGACGTGGGTCGTGCATGATCTGGATCACGTGGGGCAGATTGCCCGGACGATGGCGAAAGTTTACGTTGATGCGGTAGGGCCATGGAGTGTGTATCTGTCGATCTTGCATGACCGGGAGACCGGGGCATCGTTGCCGCGAGCGCGGTCGAAATAGCGGTTGCACTGAAGCCGCCGCGAGTGCCTCCGACTGCCGCGCCCCAGTCTGTTCATTCCTGGTTTGATAACTGCACCCTCATACATCAAGAACCGAATCTTCTGACAGCCGTGATAAGTGTGATGGTTAACCTTGGGTTGCAAATAAGCGGGCTGACAATTCTCACAGGCATCGCCTGGACTTGTGCTGTGGGTTGGCTCGCCTTTGCTGCCGTGGTGCTGCATGGGCTGGTAAAACGGAAGCCCTTACCCTCTGTGCATAATTCGCAGCTATCAATGAATGCGCCGCTTGTCTCCGTCCTGATTCCCGCACGCAACGAAGCGCACCGAATCCTGGCTCGCTCTATCCGCTCCGTTCTCGCGCAGGCTTACGAACAGATCGAGGTCATTGCTGTCAATGACCGTTCGACAGATGACACCGAATCAATCTTGCGCTCGGTTGCAGAAACCGATGAACGCCTCGGTGTCATCAACGGTACTGAGCCGCCCGCCGGATGGCTTGGCAAACCTTATGCTTTGCAGCAAGCGTTAGATGCCTCGCGCGGGGATTGGGTGCTGACAATTGACGCAGACATAGTGCTTGAGAGGGAAGCTGTTCAGACCGCCCTCGGTCATGCGCTTGCCGGTGGCTACGACGTTTTGACATTGATGCCGCACTTTGAGACCGGATCGTTCTGGGAGCGCGTCTTTACGCCAGCCTGGTTATTATCTCTGTTAGGGGCTTACTCCTTTGCGATTCTCAATAATCCAAAGATGAAACATGCCTTTGCTTTTGGCGGCTTCTCATTGATACGCCGACAAGCATTAGCGAAGATTGGAGACTTCGCGGCGGTGCGTGCGGACATCGTTGAGGATGTGCGCCTCGCCGAGTTACTGAAGGGTTCGGGCGCACGTTACCGCATCGAACACGCGCCGAATTTGCTTCGGACGCGGATGCAAAGCAGCTTCCGGGAAATCTGGGATTTTCTCTCACGGGGGATGTTCGCCGGAACGCGGTACTCGCTTATTCTGGCCGCGTTCACTGTCATGATCGGCTATACATTCGTCGTCGCGCCCATCATCGTCGCAGTCGTCTGCTTGCTGATGCTTGCAGCAGGCGCATCAGGTGCATGGTTCAGCTTGCTTTTGCCTTTCCTCATCATTTGGGCAACTCAAGTTTTAGCTTTGCTGTTTGTCTGCAAGAAATTTGAAATTCCTCCTGGCTATGCGTGTACGACTCCGCTGGGTTTATCGCTGTTCTATACAGCGCTTCTGATTTCGACAATCAAAATTATGCGTGGTGAAGGAGTAGCGTGGAAAGGACGTAAAGTTTATGAGCGTGCGGGCGTGGGCTTGCCTGCGCGTGGCGGTGAGGCGGCTAATTCCGTCGTTGATGAGTAAAATAAAGTTGAGAAGTTATAACCACAGGTAGCCCAACAACTCGTTCGAGCATTGGGCGGCTTCTCATCTGGCAAGAAACCTTCTTTCCTACGTCCCACGAATGATGGCGGCCTCATCACTAAACCAAGTCACATGGCGTTTACAGAACCGGCGGCGGGAGCTTTCATCATAATTATGAAAAGACATCTCCATTCTCTATGCTACGTCACATTTCTAGTCGCCCTGCTCATGTCCCCCGGCTCGTCTCAGGGGCAAAGTAAGGTCTCCGTTCAGCGTGAGGTGCTGCCTGACAAAATCCTCGCGTTCCTAAGGACGATGGGCGAGTCGAGCAAGCCCAGAGTAACTTTTACGGGCGAGGTCGTTCCCATTCCGGCAGACCTCAGAAAATCACTTGAACTCCAGTACTATTTGCATCGCTTTACGATTGTTCGCATGGAACGCAGCCTTAATATCAGCTCGATGGACTCTGAGTTGATTATTGTGACGGACGCGAAAAGCGGCGAGGTCGTCTCCGCCTTGTGGGAATTGGGGATGGGAGCCGCGCCCGCGTCTTTCAAAGAACTGCTTACGCATTACCCTGAAACAAATGACTGGCGGTCGGCGACGGCTCAGATAAAGGTGTTATCCGATTTACTTGTTTATCCAGACAGGGATTACGAAAGGTTTATGGGAAGTCGTGTCGGTTCTATCCGGTATAATGATGAGGAGAAGATGTTCAGCGTGGAATTGATCAGAAGTTATGGGCCTTACTGCTTGCTTCAGGTTCAGGTCAAAGAAGTCGGAGAACGCTACAAATTCGGTCGCCTGTTTTTTATTGACCCGGAGACGGGCAAGGAGAAGTGACCCGATGCGGGTGCTGGCATCTGCGGGTGCGAGAATTCAAGTTTCTGATCCTGGTTTCAGCTGTATGGCCTGTAGTAATATTTTGGCTACAGCCGGAAAAAAGAGGAGGTAAGAGGTCATGAACATGCCCGGATTCACAGCAGCAGCTTCGCTGTCCAACTCAAATGAGAGTTATAAACGGATGGCAGATAAGGCTCAGCGCTTAAAAAGGCAGGGAATTATCCCACAGATGATGATCCTTCGCCGCGGATGTTTATACGAATGCGACTGGTTTCGCCGCTGCAAACTATATGGCTGTTACGCCTAGCTTACACCTTAAGCGAGCGTCGGATGGGCTAGGGACAAAGCCCCTTGCATCGTGCTTGATGTGGGTCGCACGACTCGCTGCATGATGCCTGCGCCTGCCAACTCGTCGAACCCGACCGGAATCAGCGTGTCTTCCATCCGTAAGTCGGGCGTTAAGCGTTTGTGCGTTACATTAGCTTTGAATCACTGATTTTGGAACTCTCTCGGTCGCTAATATTCGCCGACACAAAAGGAGATTAAACGATTATGTTGTCGCCCAAACAAAACCGAGGTCTCGTGCTGTTTGCGCTGTCGGTTTGCTGCTCAATATTATTTGTCGCTACCGCTCAAGCCCAGGACAAGACATCTGGCAACACTCCTGCCGTTCAGGGAAAGGTCAGCATCTGCAAAGAAATTGATGACGACTGGAAATGCGTCGGACAGTCGAATCAATGGACGGCAAACTCGCCCTTCAATGTCTTGTTCGAAAATAAAGGGCCGGTCGGAGTGGACTTCATCGGCATAGTCTTTTACAAGCAGGATGCTGAGGGCAAAGATTCGGACTTCGTTAATGAGTATCAGCAGAACATCGGCGAGAAGAACAGCAAGTATGCGACGGTCGGCGACGAGCTGAAGTTGCCCGCCGGTACATACAGCGTTTACATCATCACCTGGGGAAAGCGCGAACTCATGATGAAACGCGGCAACTTCACAGAGTATTTAGCGAAGACGGTGCTGACGGTGAAGTGAGCAGAACGAGCTGCTTCGATTGTCGTCTCCGCGCGATACTCGCGCCTGACAACTCATTCAACCGGATGCGTAATCAGCCGGTCAGCTCTTAACTGACCATTGGTAAGGCTACACGACATTCCAATTACTCATCGCCCTCCGTGAGCATGATGGTAGTCCCGCTTCCGTTCGCACGGATGATGGCTTTTAGCTCGTCCGCCGCGAGAATAACTTGTGAGGTCGGGTCTTTAAGTCTGACAACATTCGTGGGCTTGAGCTTCTCAGTGTACCAGTTCACCACTTTGTCGAATGAATCCGAAGTCTGTAACTGAAGGACGTTGCCTTCATCAGCGCTTATAACCTCCATCGTTATCTCAGCGCCGGGATAGACGAAGGCCCGATTGATGATAGTCCCCTGCGTGCTGCCTCGCGGCGGCACGGGCGGCTGTGGCGGCTGCGGGACGGTCGGCAGCTCCGGCCTTGTCACAGCAGGCGGAGAAACGGTCGTCGTTGAGGCGCGATTCGTGAGTACGATAACGAGAGTCGCCAGTGCGATAACCGCCACCAGTATCGAACCAATCAGCATCCATTGAGGAGATTTGCGACTGACTTCCAAGCTCCGACTGGTCTCGTTAGCTTGCGAAGGAATGCGGGTTGTCGGCTGAGCAAGGCTGCCGGGCTGTTCATAAACGTTCGGGTCAAACGAAGAAGCCGGTCGCTCGGGCGTTTCCAGCAAGCGCGTTGTCCCTTCGGTCACGCTGTCAGCCTCAAGTCGGACGGAGCGTTGCCCGCAGGCCCTACAGAATCTAGCCTCAATTGGAATGTCTGCGCCGCAATTTGTACACGCTGAAGTTTGCTGCATATGAATTAACAATAAATTAGCTTCGCCGTCCGCGCAAGCGTTGGCTTTATTCACATACGCTCAGAGAACAACATTGTTCAGGGGAATTAAAGCCAAGGCTTTGCGGCAAACGGCGATTAATCTGGCGTCCTTGATTGAACTTAGCTAGAATGGCGCTCCTCGACCGGTTTTAGTAAAGCCTTCGTTTCGGATTTCTCGCAAAGTGCGCGCACGGGTTGAGAGTGTCAACCGGCTTTTTATCAACATGCTCAGAACCATTCCTCCAGGTTCTCGTCTAGGCCGCTATGAAATCAAGTCCCAGCTTGGTGTGGGCGGGATGGGTGAAGTCTATCTCGCGCAGGATACGAATCTACGGCGTCCCGTCGCGCTCAAACTTCTTCTCGCCAAGTTTACGCAGGACGAAGATCGCCTGCGCCGTTTCGAGCAGGAAGCCTGCGCCGCGTCTGCGTTGAATCATCCGAACATTCTCACCATCTACGAGGTCGGCTCTGAAAATGATGTGCGATTTATCGCTACGGAGTTCATTGACGGCGTAACCTTGCGCCAGCAGATGGGACATGCGCCGATGAGACTCGGACAGGCGCTCGACATCGCGGCTCAGGCTGCGGCGGCTCTCGCAACGGCGCACGAAGCAGGCATAGTCCACCGCGACATCAAGCCGGAAAACATCATGCTGCGCAACGACGGCTACATCAAGCTCCTTGATTTCGGACTCCTCAAGCTGACCGAGAACAGCAGCGCACATCAACGCCTCGCGGGCGAATCCTCTGCAATGATTGATACAGACCCCGGCATCCTGATGGGGACGGTCAAGTATATGTCGCCGGAGCAGGCTCGCGGTTTCGAGGTTGACGGGCGCACCGATATTTGGAGCCTCGGCGTTGTGCTCTACGAGATGCTCACGGGGCGGCTGCCCTTCGGCGGCGGGAGTACGACGGATATTCTCGTCTCCATCTTGCAGCACGCTCCCGCGCCGCTGGGTCTTTATGCCGCTGACATCCCCGCCGAGCTTGACCGCATCGTGGCTCTGGCTCTGGCTAAACACCAGGAGGAGCGTTATCAAACGAGCCGGGACTTTGCCTCAGACCTCAAATCTCTCTGGCAGGAGTTGGAATTCAAAGCCAGGTTCGCTTCTTCTTCTCGCCTTGAAGGAGGCGACGAAGAGAGGCAGACGGGAGACGACGCGCGGCCAGCCGTTGAGCTTTCGCGCGCCAGCGCCGTCTCTCCTGAAAAAAGCTCCAGCCGCGCGCTCGCCTCCAGCAGGCGACGCCGCTCACGCAAGGCCATAGATTCTTTAGCCATTCTACCGCTCATCAATGTCAGCGCCGACAAGAGCATGGAATATTTCAGCGACGGCATCACGGAAAGCATCATCAATAATCTTTCGCAGCTTCCACGCCTGCGCGTGATGGCGCGCAGCACGGTCTTTCGCTATCGCGGCGAAGAGGTTGATCCGCAGGAGGTCGGGCGTGAGTTGGGCGTGCGCGCTGTGATGACCGGGCGAGTGCTGCATCTGGACGATAATCTGATTATCAAAGCCGAGCTGGTTGACGCTAATGACGGCGCGCACCTCTGGGGCGAACAATACAATCGAAAGATGGTTGATGTCTTCAGCGTCCAGCAGGAAATCTCGCGCGAGATTTCCGAGAAGCTGCGCTTTAAGCTGACAGGCGAAGAGCAGAAGCGCCTGACACGTCGTTCTACCGAAAACCCGCAGGCTTACCAGTTCTATCTCAAGGGACGCTACTGCTGGAACAAAAGAACGCCCGAAGGTTTCCGAAAAGCCATAGAGCATTTTGAAGAAGCAATCGAAATAGACCCCGTTTACGCAGCGGCCTACGCAGGCCTGGCCGATTCCTACAACATGCTCGGCACTTACAGCGCGCTCGCTCCCCGCGAGGCTTTTCCGAAAGCGAAGGCTGCGGCGACGCGCGCGCTGGAGATAGACGACACGCTGGCCGAAGCTCATACCTCGCTCGCCTACGTCGAAAACAGCTACGACTGGGACTGGATGGGCGCAGAGTTTGAATTCAAACGCGCCATCGAACTCAATCCCAGCTATGCCACCGCGCACTACTGGTATGCGATTACGCATCTGGCGGCGCTTGGCAGGCTCAATGAAGCGAAAGCGGAATTGACGCAGGCTAAAGAACTAGACCCGCTCTCGCTCATCATCGGCACCAATCTGGGCTGGCTCTCTTATTTCGCGCGACAATACGACCGGGCGATTGAGCAGTATGAGAAGACGATTGAGCTGGACGCGAATTTCGGCGTGGCTTATTACAAGCTTGGACAGGCTTACGAGCGAAAGGGTTTGGCGGAAGAAGCCATCACGCAGTATCGCAAGGCGCTCTATCTTTCAATTAATAGTCCGGGGATTATGTCGGCTCTCGGACATGCCTGCGCTCAAGCGGGCAAACCGGAAGAAGCGCGTCATGTGCTTGATGAGCTAAAGGAGATGTCGAAGGAGCGTTATGTCTCGCCCTATTTCATCGCCGAAGTTTACAGGGGGCTGGGTGAACTGGATAAAACATTTGAGTGGCTGGAAAAGGCTTTCGCTGATCGCTCCGACTGGTTGGTCTGGATAGGCGTCGAACCTGCTTTTGATGATTTACGTTCAGACCCGCGCTTCATCAATCTTCTTCATCGCATCGGCCTGTCTTCCGCACAAACTCAGCCCGTTCTCGATCTCTCCGCACAATCTTTAGAACAACTATCGGCTGCAAGCGGCGAGAGCGAGTCAACGCCCGGTGCTGCGCCTTTAGAGAATGTAACAGAAGCGTTCCCGGCGAAAGGCAGCCATAATGAGGAGACAATAGAAGTCGAAGACCCGCCGGATTCGAGCAGGGATGGACAGGATTGACAGGATAAAGACAAGAGCTTAGAAGCTCTTTCTGTCCCGTTAGGGACAACTGATAATAGCCCAGCGATTTATCGCTGGGAATAGAATCGGTCAATAAAACCTGAGTCCCGTAGGGACGACTGAAATGAGACTTGTTAGTCTGGTTCAGTCGTCCCTACGGGACTCACTCCTTTTTATCGTTCTGTTTCCCAGCGATAAATCGCTGGGCTATTTTCAGGTCGTCCCTGACGGGACTTTTCAAACTGATTCTTATAACGCTCTTAACGCCTGTTCTTAAACTGCTCATAAAGCTCCGTGTGTCGGCTCGTGAGCGGTAACTTGCGTCCCGCTATGAAGAGATGTCGAACGTGCGTGCGCGCGTCCAGCAGGTCGCCGTCTGTGATGACGAGGTTCGCCATCTTGCCCGCCTCGATTGAACCCATCTGATCCGCCAGGTTCATCATCTGCGCCGGGTAGAGCGTGACGGCTTTCAGGGCTTCGGCGCGCGGCAGATCGAACGCTGCGGACATGCCCGCGTAAAACGGAAGATTACGCACGAACTGTCCGCTGCTGCCCGTCGAGATGCAGAAGCGCACGCCAGCCTGTTGCAGCTTGGCCGCGCTCGCATAGTTCACGTCGTAAGCGTCGTCCTCGCGCGAAGGAAGGTCGAGCGCGTTGGTTAAAATGACGGGCACGTTATGCTCTCGCAAAAAGCCTGTCATCTTCCATGCCTCGTTGCCGCCCATGATGATGAACTTCAGGCGCAACTCTTCGGCGAAGCGCACAGCCCCGCGTATCTCCGTCTCGCGGTTCGCGCGAAAGATGACTGGACGTTCGCCTCGCACGTAAGGCACGAGCGCGGCCAGCATGACGTTCTGTTCCGGGCGCGGCAAACTCTTGTCGCGCGCGTAAGCGTCCTGCGCGCGCCCGTAGGCTTCGGCGTCGCGCAAGGTTTTACGCAACTGCTCAAGCTGGCGGTCGCGCGTCGTAATCGCTTCCGTCAGACTGCCCTGCTGCGGATTGAAGAGCGCGTCGAAGCTCGTGGTGCTGACGCGTGGAAAGTTGATGACGAGTGCGGCCTGCGGAACGACCGCCATCTCGCGCGAGGACGTGCCGTCCAGATTGATGAAAGCCGCCTGACCCGAAATGATTCCGCCAAGCGGCATCGTGATAACGCTCGTTACGCCATTGACGCGCGCGACGTTGACATAGGCGCTGTGCGGGTTGACGGCGACGATTGCCTGCGCGTTCGGGTTCATATCGCCGACTTCGGTCGTGTCAACAGTGCCGGGCGCTCCGCTGTTGACCTCAATCAGGCCAATCGAAGTTCCCAGATCAATCATGCCCGGATAGACGCTCAAGCCCTGCGCGTTAATCTCTTCGGCGTTTGCGGGGGTAATGACGTTTGTCCCGACGGCTTCAATCTTGCCGTTGCGTATGAGCAGTGTGCCGTTTTCAATGTCAGCGCCGCTCACCGTCACGATCCGCGCATTGCGAATGACGAACGCGCCCTGCGGTGCGAGCACGCCCTGTTGCGCCGTCGCGCTCGTTTGCGCTTTGACGCCGACAAACATCAGAAGCAAGCAACAAAGCATCATCGCGGCGATGATGAAAGTACTGCTCTTCGCCGTGTCTTCGCACGCCAGCGTCTTCGTGTCACTCAATATTCCCACTCTTCTCACTGTTGATAACCTCCATCCCAATCGTCGTCCGTATCGGCGGGGCTGCGGGGCGCGCGCGGGCGAGCGGGCGCTGTGCCCTGCGCGGGCGGGCGGTTCGGCTCAGCCTGTTCGAGTTGCTTTCGTTCGGCCTCAAGCTGCGTGCGGCTCGCCATATCCTGCTGGCGGTCGAAGAAAATCTCGCCGTCAATGAGCGTGGTCTCGACGCGCGAGAATGTGCTCAAGGGGTGGCCAGTCCAGATTACAAGGTCTGCATCTTTGCCGACATCAATCGAGCCGACGCGATTATCTATGCCGAGCTGTTTGGCCGGGTTGATTGTCACCATCTTTATGGCCTCTTCCTCCGGCACGTCGCCGTACTTCACGACTTTGGCCGCTTCGATGTTGAGCCTGCGCGTTAGCTCGTCGGAATCGGAATTGAGCGAGACCAGGATGCCTGCGCGATACATAATCGCAGCGTTATAGGGAATGGCGTCGTAGGCTTCGACCTTGTAGCCCCACCAGTCGGAGAAACCAGATGCTCCCGCGCCATGCTCTGCAATCTCACGCGCGACCTTGTAGCCTTCAAGCACGTGCTGGAAAGTTCTGATCTTGAAGCCGAACTCGTTGGCTATATTGATGAGCATCAAAATCTCGTCGGCGCGGTAGCAGTGCGAGTGGACGAAGCGTTTGCCTTCGAGGACTTCGACGAGCGGCTCAAGCTGTAAATCCCTGCGCGGCGGAATCAGGTTCTTTGCCCCACGCTTCTGCGCGGCGCGGTATTCGTCCCAACCAGCCTTGTAATCGCGCGCCCGCGTGAATGCTTCGCGGATAACTTCTGCAACGCCCATGCGGGTCGCAGGATAGCGCCGCGCTTGTGTCGGAATCTGAAGATTGCTGCGTTTGGGATTTTCGCCGAGCGCAAACTTGATTCCCGGCGGCGCACCGGGAAAGATAAAGTCTTCGACAGCGTGCCCAATCTTGAGCTTGACGACGGTGTTTAGTCCGCCGATGGCGTTGCCGGAGCCGTGCAGGAGGTTCATGGTCGTCGTGCCGCCCGCCAGCGCGCGATAAATGTCAGGGTCGTTCGGATTAAGCACGTCGCGCGCTCTGACCATCGAAGTCACGGAGAGCGTCAGTTCGTTAACGGCGTCGAGCATCATGTGCGAGTGACAATCAACGATGCCGGGAAAGACATATTTTCCGGTTGCATCAATCACACGCGCGCCTGCCTGCGCCTTGAGATTCTGCCCGACCGCCGCAATCTTGCCTCCGCGAATCAACACATCCGCATTCTGAAGCGTGCCGTGCGAGACGGTCAGAACCGTCGCGTTGCGAATCAACGTCTCAACGGGCGCATTTGCCGCGCCTCGCTGCGGCGCAGCTTGCGCCCGCACCACGCCTACCCGCATCGCGCCAAGCAGCGTCATCAAGAGAACGAGTGCCGTTAATTTTCTCATCTTAATCTCCAAAAGCGGTGATGGGTGATAAGTGATAGGTGATAAGAGAAAACACGCCGTTCTTTCCTATCACCTATCACCCAACACTTATCACTGTCTTTGCGGTTTCGTGCCTGTGAATGTGCCGGGCGAGCCGCCGACGGTTTGAGCCGTGCCGCGCATCTGGTTGCCCGTGATTGTGCCGGTGAAGGTCGCTTCGGTGGCCTGGCCGCCGATGGTGACGGGGACGGTGAAGCGTAGCTCGCCGCTGGGGCTAAGAGATGCGTTGGCGATTTGTGCCGAGCCGAGCGCGCCCTGAATCGAGCCGCGTAAGCTTTCGCCTTCCTGTTGCAGAACGAGCGTGATTGATTGATCGCCTTCGCCCAGATTGACGTTGAGCGTCCAGGTCCCCGTCGCAACACCTGCGCCCGCGCCGGAAGCGGCAGGCGCTGCGGCGGGTTTCATTTCAACGGGCTGGCCGTCAATGAAGACGTGAGCGACGCGCGCGTTGCGATCAAAGAGGTCGCCGCGCATGACGGTCAGGTTCGCAATCTTGCCGACTTCGATTGTGCCGAGCCGGTCAGAGACTCCCAAGATTTCCGCCGCGTTGATGGTCAAAGCGCGCAGGGCTTCTTCACGCGCGAGACCATTGTCAATCGCTTTCGCAGCATTGGCGAGATAATCCGTCATGTTCGTCATCGCGCCGGATTGAAAGGCGAAGCGGACGCGCGCGGCTGCCAATCGTCCGGCAGTCTTCGGCGCATCAACGCGCTCACGCAGAACACGCAAGGGGTCGGGATCGGCCTCCGCCACTTGCGCGGTCGTGCGCTTCGGAAAATTGAGCGACAGCAGCACGGGCACCTCGCGTAAACGATTAGTTACTTTCCAACTCTCAGCGCCGCCGCTGATGATGATTCGCAAGTTGAACTCTTCGGCGAGGTCGAGCGCCCGCACGATTTCGCGCTCCGTGTTGGCGTGCATGACGACCGGCATCTCGCGCGCCAGCACGGGCTGGAGCGCGAGCAGAGATTTGTCCTGCTCCGGGCGACGAAGGCCGCGCGGGTTGCGCGCGTAAACCTGGTTGGCTTCGCGCAGGCGCGAGGCGTCGAGCAGCATCTGCCTGAGCGTAGAGAAGACACCCATCAGGCTGGCCGGGTATCCACCGCCGCGAAGCGGTGTGAAGCCGATGTGCAGCGCGATGGGCGCACGCACGATCATCTGCTCAGAGGTTTCACCGGCAAGGTTGATGAAAGCAGACTGGCCTATGAAGATGCCTTCGCGCGGTGCGACGAGCGCCGCCGTGATGCCTGCGTTTCTTGCCGCTTCCATCTGCTCGCCGCCGGGCTGAATTAAATCAACCGCGAGCGTTTCGGGTTGAAGGCCGGGGGGCTGTGCCCGCGTCGGCGAAAAGGCAGCCGCAGCCAACGTGGGCGCCGCCGGAGTAGCCGCCGCTGTCGCGCCGCCGCGTCTTTCTCCCGCAGCAGTTCCTGATGGTTGCGGGATGCCGAGTGTGGTGTTGGCGTCAATCAGTCCCGGATAGATTGTCAGCCCCGTGCCGTCAATCACGCGCGCATCTGCGGGAGCAGAGACCCCTGCGCCGACAGCCACAATCAAACCGTTGCGGATGACGACTGTGCCGCGCTCGATGACAGCGCCGGAGACGGGAACGATCCGCGCGCCTGTGATAGCGTAAGTCTCTATGGCGTTGCGCTCTGCACGAACCGCAGGCGAAAAGCCGTTGATAAGGGTGAAGAGGACGGCAGCAAGCGCGCAGATAGTTCGCAGGTGACGATTTCGCATAAGCGTTATATTTAGTTTCATTGATTCAAACATTAAAGGGGCGGAGGCCCTGAAAACCTCTCGCCCCGGGTGTGCGCTAAAAGTGTGTAGAAGCGCAGACTTTAACATCTAACGCGTGCTTCCACCAACGGCTTTTGCACGGCTCGGAAAATTCTTTTCATCTGAGACATTGAGGAGTAAAATAGCGCCCCTCAACCATTCGCTCTGGAGGGACACATGGCAGCTACTCACCACTCCAAGAAAGACTCACTGGCACTATTAAGCAAAGACGGCATCTCGCCGCGAACGCTGTAGAAAAACAAGGCGGAATAATTAGTGCTACGTGCGCTGCGGTGGCGAGCGCATCTCTAATTCAGGCGTTGCTTCAGATAAGGTCGTACAAACATGAGACTGCTACGGTTCTTGTTTTTATCGATTTTGGAGCTGCTCAAAGGAGTCACTTACAAGTGGATCCTCTCTTTAATCGCACTCATCAAGTCTCTTCTTAAAGCAATCAAGAATCTCTGCGCCCGCCACCGTCTGCCACATGCCGACAAGAATGCCACCAATGAGGACTGCGGCACGATTCATAATCCTTCGTTTCACAGGCCGGATCCGCTTATCTATTCCCAAAGATATTTGCAGCAACTGGGGCTGGCGGTGACGTGGGACAACCCTGATATAGTCCTGAAGCAGGGTGGCGTGATTGTTTCCGAAGGCAACCTGCTGCCCGATACTGACTACGAGATTGAGGCCACGATCTGGAACAACTCTTACGACGCGCCGGTCGTCGGCCTGAAGGTTGACTTCTCCTTTCTTTCCTTCGGTGCTGCGACAACCCTGAATTTTATCGGCACCACCTTCATCAATCTTGGCGTGAAAGGCGGGGCTAACCATCCCGCTCATGCGAGCATGCTGTGGAGAACACCTCCTGCCGGTCACTATTGTCTTCAGGTTGCTTTGACATGGGCTGATGATCTTAACCCCGCTAACAATCTCGGACAGAACAACGTCAACGTCGTGGCCGCGCACTCGCCCGCCATCTTCACTTTTCAATTGAGGAATGACACGGACAAGCAGCAAACATATACATTCCTCGTAGATACCTATACCTTGCCGGAGTTGAAAGACTGTCGTGAGCAGATTGACGTGCGACGAAACCTTGATGAGCGATGGAAGAGAATCCAGGACGTTCACAATCGCAACAACTATCCGGTCCCGGCTGGATGGACGGTCACTACCGCACCCGCAGAAGTGTCGCTGCTCCCCGGCGAGGAGGTTGATATTGAAGTGTCCCTCAATCCTCCGGGGAGCTTCACAGGCATTCAGGCCTTCAATGTGCACGCGATGTTTCGCAACGGCAAGTATGCCGGTGGCGTGACGGCGTATGTCTCGAAGTCGTAGCAACCGTCAGGGGAGATCGGTATGGCATTCAAGCAATACACATCGTGCGTACAGCCAGGCAACTATGTAGACCTGGGCGTCAACCCTGTTGGCATCTCACAGATAATCCTGCTGGCGCTCACCTTTGGGTTCATCGCGTTCGCCGTTATTGCTATTGTGGGCGGCCCGGCTGCAATCATTGCAGCTATCGCGCTGGTGAGCGCCATCATCACCTATCTGAATTGGTGGTTGTTTGGCCGTTTAATCTGCCTGGGTGATGATCCGAGAAACTGCGCGATCATCGGGATGGTGCGCAGCCACGGGCCATCCAACCCGACGGAGAAACTCGGGGATAACGACTACACGATGAACATCTTTCTTGCGCCCGGGCCGCTCAACCCGGACGAGCCGAAAGAAACCTATTGGGCGGCACCGCAGGGCCATCTGGTAGCGGAGAACGCGGCTGTTTTTTCAACCGGGAGAGGGTACGTTCAGGATGGAAAGAATCTCAAGTATCTGAAAGGGCTGCATTGCGAGTTCGAGGGAGACGGTATACGGAATCTATTGGATGCTGCGTATGGCGCGCTGGCAGTCTTGCTGGCTGCCCTCGTCATTCCAGGGTTCTGGATAGTTGCGGCGATCATTGCCCTGCTGGCGATTCTTAGGCAGATTTTCGGGGATCCGGGTGCGCCGGGCTCCGGCAATCCGCTGGACATAGACCCGAGCCTCGGCGTTCTGGATCGAGGACATGTGGTCGTCGTCAAAGGCGTCTGGATTTATGACTCGCTGCATGGTGGCTGGAACGAAATCCATGCGGTGCATGACTGCCAGATAGTCGGTCGGGTTGAGGAAGAGACAGGGTGGGCTGGCTTCAGCTATACAGACTTGAGCACGGGTACCACCTTCACGCTTGACACCGTCGAAAATGTTGAAAGATTCCGCAGCTTCTGGTGCGGTGCCCTCAAAGACGCCGAAGACGCAGAAGAAGGGGGAAACAGGGATAATCCGGAGCATGACTGGGGTATTCATCCTGATGTTGATGGATGCAAGAAGCCGGACATCATTCTGTGACTCTGGCGCATGGAGCTCAAGCGTTCACACGGTTGTGTCTCTGCTGCCGCGTGCCGACGGCCAACCGTTGAAAGCTCGTCGGCTAATTCGGGCTTTTTTCTGGTAATCATATCCGACTAACTATTCAACCGGAGGGGAAGGAGCGCGGCTTTCGTGTACGAGACTCGCTGCTCATGAAGTTGAATGCTTGAAGGGAATCTATTTAATGAATATGCACACGGCACGGATGGCTCTCAATAATGATGCGGAATTGCGGCAATGGGCAGAGCAGTGGCTAAAGAACAAAGAAAGGGCTGCCCAACCGGACATGACTGACGAAGAGTTTGAGAAGCATTGGCTTTATGTCCGCCCCGAGAGAATGCACGAAGGTGCTATCGAAGCGGTAGCTGCTTATCAGCAGCGCAACGAAGAGCATTAAAGTACGAGGCAGGAATCCTCAAACCGGATAGCTTGCCAGCCGCCTGTTTATTGGGGGGACGTGCGATCACGATCAGCGTGGGCGCAAACTTTGAAAGAGCTTGAGCACACTCCGCGCGATCTTCGATTCCGTTGAGAGTAGGTTGCGAGGATTGTTTGTCGTCGGCTGGGTCTCCGTGTTGAAAACCAGAAGGCTCGCCGTGCGCGTGCTTGGACAGAGGCTCAGGAAAGACTTGAATCCATTTTGGTCGCCGTTATGGCCGATGTATTGCTGCCCTTCAATATCATCTATAAAAAACGCTAGACCCACAGACGTTTTCTCGTTCATCCCGCCCTGCGTAAAATCCCGTGCGACGAGCTGCGGTCGCCACATCTCTTCCAGCGAAGAGCGCTTTAGCACTCCGTCATAGCTCGCCTGTTTTTTCGGGTCTCCCAGGAGAAAGTTGACGTACTTCACCATGTCTGGCACGGGAGCGTTCAAGCCGCCGTTTGAGACTGTGATTCCGGTGTCCGCGTCGAACCGCCCAGGTGTGCGCTTGCCATCTCGCACGTAATAGCTATGGGAGCGATATTTCAGCAGGTGATAAGGGGTCGTGTCGAAATAGCTGCGGTGCATCTCAAGCGGTTTGAAGATGTTCTTATCTATGTAAACTTCGTAGTCGTCGTGCGTCAGTTGCTCGATGATGCGTCCCAGGTAAATGACAGCCGGATTCGAGTAGCTGTAACGGCTGCCTGGTTTGAAAAGGACTTCCGTGTAAGGCATCATCGCCACGAGTTGCTCCCAACGCTGTGGCTCGAAGGGCTGCCAGTCCTTGTCGTCGTCACGCCACGTCCACGTCGGGTTGCGGAAGCCCGCGCTGTGCGACAACAAGTGTTTGATTGTGATTTCGCTCATGTCGCCGTAGGGATTGTGGACGGCTTTGAGTTCGGGCAGATATTTAATAACCGGGTCGTCCAACTTCAACAGGCCGCGGTCTCTGAGCTGCATGATGGCGATGCCGGTGAACGTCTTGGTGATTGAAGCCCAGTGGTAAATGGTGTCTTCGTCCACGGCGCGATTGAGTTCGACTTCAGCCAGCCCGTAAAGTTCTCTGGCGACGACTTGATTATCTCGAATAAAGAAGAAACTGCTGCCGACGATGCCATGTTGCCGCAACTCACTTTCGTAATTCGTTTTGAATTCCCGGTAAGCCCGCGCGAAGTCAGCCGGAGTGTCGGGAGTTGATTGGCCGTTGGCTACCGTCACAAACAAGCTGAAAGCGAGCACGCTCAACATAAAACGGCGGAACTTTTCAGCCTTCTTCATACTGTCTCCTCAATTAGTCTTATTATCAAAAGCAGCCGAGCGCATCTTAGAGATACTAACAGCCGCCAGTAAAGACGCATAAACAATCTTACCTGGAGCGCCTGACAAAACTACTCTGAATAAGAAATTAGACAGGATTAACAGGATTATCAAGATTAGGAAGACAAGGCAAGACAGGAGAGCTCGAATCTCTTTCTCTTCATCCTGTCCATCTTGTTAATCCTGTCTATTTCTCTGAGATTAGTGGTGTAGTTCTGCGAACGCCGCAAGCATTTTGTCTGCCACCGTCCCTTCCTGTTGCGACGCCAGTCAGACGCTCCTCATTGAGTGAGTTCGCTGCCTGAACGCGTTTGACATCTCTGGCAGTCAACCGTATATTCCTTTTTCCGCACGGCCCACCAAGCTGTCCTGGAAGAGGGTGTAAACCCACGGGAATCTCCAACTACAAATAGTCTCTGGTGCAATTCCCTCGCGCTGCAATCATGTCTCCGAAGGAGAAGTATTATCCAGTCTCTTTCAGAGAAATTTGTCCGAATAGACTATACGTGCGTCCAGGCGTCACGTTAGGAGATATTAGAAGTGCCTAGTTCCGTTCGCCTCTTACCACCTCGCGCGGGGCAACTCATCGCGTATTCGCTGGGTTTTCTAGCCCTCTTGTTGGTCTTCGCCCCAGGCGTCCAGGCGCAGCAATTGTCCATTCCGGGCGTCCAATCGCCGGTCGAGAAAAATGGCTCTGCCAGACAAGAGGAGCCGCTCAATGTCCGGGCGGCGCGCGGCGAAGCCCCGCTCAATCGTTTGCATGACTACATTAAGGTCTCGCCGTCTAAGGTCCGGCGGCTCCCAGCCCTGGCTCCGCGTGAGGCCCAGGATGCGGGCCTGGAAAAGAGGCTCAGGATCGGCGAAGTGAGAGCCTTCCCGCAGCCCGTCAAAGTCTCCTCGGACAGCGCGCTCTACCGGGTGGCCGAAGGCGACGTGCGCGTCATGGGCGTCGTCTCCGAAGGGGCGCGTTACACGCGCGTGCATTTTACAGGCATGTCACTACCCGCCGGGGCGAGAGTCTTCGTCTATTCGCTGAAGAACCCGGACGAGTTTTATGGCCCTTATGAAGGCCGTGGGCCGTCTGGAGATGGAACGTTCTGGACTCCGCCGATGGAAGGTGAAGGAGTCGCTATAGAATATTTCACCCCACACGGTGCGGGCGATTCCTCTGTCACCCCTTTTCAAGTTTCAGAGGTCAGCCACATCTTCAGAGACTCTCTGACGAAGGCCGGGGGGGAAGATGCTGCGGGAGCATGCAACCTGGACGTGGCTGCCGAATGGTCGGAGGTGGCGAAGTCGGTCGGGGAATTACAGTTCACCAGCGACGGGAGCGAGTACCTGTGCACGGGCACGCTTCTGAATAATCAGGCGAACGACTTCACCCCGTACCTGCTGACGGCCAACCACTGTTTCAACACGCAGGCGGAAGCGCAGACGCTGAGAGTCTATTGGAACTATAACAGCGGCGACATACCCCCGGCGGGCACATTGCACACGGATGGCGCAAACCTGCTCGCCACAGGGACGGGGAGCGATTTTACTTTCGTGCTCCTGACAGGCTCTCTGCCCGGCGGGCTTTTCTTTGCCGGGTGGGACGCCAACCCGATTTCCGCAGCGACTCCCGTCACGGGGATACATCACCCGGATGGGTCGCACAAGCGCATCTCTTTCGGAGCGACGAACTCCAATTGTGTGAACGGTCTCCCCGGCCCATGCAAGAACTTTACGGGCGTGACCTGGAGTTCCGGCACGACCGAGCCTGGCTCGTCCGGCTCAGGCATCTGGAAGGGAACGGCGTCCAGCCCACAGTTTGTCGGAACTTTAACCGGCGGCGGCGCCTCTTGTGCGAGTCCGACACTCAGCGATTATTACGGGCTCTTCAGCGTTACTTATCCAAGTATCTCAGCCTTTTTAACGACGGGAACGGGAGCGAGTTGCGTTTCCGCGCTCAGCCCGACCAGCCAGAACTTCTCCACCAGCGGCGGCACGGGCAGCATCAGTGTGACGGCGCCGAGCGGGTGCAATTGGACTGCGGCGATAAGCCATAGTTTCGTCACCGTCACTTCGGGTGCGAGTGGCAGCGGCAACGGCACGATCACCTTTTCGGTCGCGGCCAACAACGGTGCATACCGCACCGCCGTGATAGTCGTTGGCACAAAGGTCTTCACCATCACGCAGGCAGGCTATGCAGGCAATAGTTGCGGCTCTAATACAATCACCCTCGGGCAGACAGCAAATGGGATACTCACCACGAGAGATTGCGAGCGCCCTAACGGCTCTTACTATGACATCTACACTTTTCAAGGCACGCCCGGCCAGCAAATCTATATCTCGGCGTCCGCCTCCTTCAATACCTATATGATCGTAGGGGGGCCGGGCGATTTGATCCTGACTGATGACGACGGCGGCGGCGGCACTAACTCGCGTATTCCTGCCGGGAGCGGTCTGATCACGCTGCCGAGTTATGGGCCTTACAATATCATGGTCAGTTCCTTCCTCCCGTATGTCAATGGCTCTTACACGCTGACCGTGGATGGGCCTCCGCTGTCTAACGTGATACCCGTCGCCTCGATAAGTGATGCCAGCGTGGTCGAAGGGAATAGCGGCGTCGTCGCCGCAGACTTTAACATTACGCTTTCAGAACCGAGTAGGAAGTCGGTTTGCGTTATGGCCAGCACTGCCGACTGGACGGCGATTGCCGGAAGTGATTATCGCCAGATGGGCGGCAACATCTTCAATCCCCCGGCTTTCGTCTTTTTTGATCCGGGTGTCACCACGATAACGCTTGGAGTTGGTGTCCTGGGCGATTCCTTTGTTGAGCCGGATGAGATGTTTGGGGTTATTATTTCTCCTTGCAACGCAGATGTGACGGTCGGAAGAAGCCAGGGCATCGGCACTATCATTGACGATGACCAGCCGCCAACTATTGTACAACTGAGCACAATCGGTTACGTCGCCGGGGAAGCGAGCGGGCATGTGGAGATTACCGTCAATCGTTCGAATCCAATTGGCGCATCAAGTGTTGACTACGCCACATCGGACGACAGCGGCTTGAATCCCTGTAGTATGGTCGATCAATACGCCTCCTCGCGCTGCGACTACGCAACGACCGTCGGAACGCTGAAGTTCGCCGCAGGGGAAAGCTCCAAGATCATCTACGTCCCCATCATTGACGATAATATCAGTGAGGCTAACGAACTCTTCCACATTACTCTAAGCCACCCCACAGGGGCGATTCTCGGCTCGACTACTTCGGCAACCGTCCTCATTACCGACAACGCCAACACCAAAGGCAATCCCATTGATGACGTGCCGTTCTTCGTGAGAGAGCACTACATAGATTTCCTGGGACGTGAGCCGGACCCGGCGGGTTTGGCAGGCTGGCAGA
Source organism: uncultured Acidobacteriota bacterium (assembly GCA_963791265.1). Taxonomy (GTDB): domain Bacteria; phylum Acidobacteriota; class Blastocatellia; order Pyrinomonadales; family Pyrinomonadaceae; genus QHXM01. The sequence continues at coordinate 647,510 of CAWBSB010000013.1, read as the reverse complement.
ATGTCTTGAATAACTGCGGCGTGACAATCGCCCAGCCGTGTGACCGCATTGAGGTCTCAGCCGGATTCTTCCGCTCTCCGGAGTTTCAGGACAGAGGCTATCTCGTCTACCGTTTCTACTCGGCAGTGGGCAAGATTCCGCTCTACGAACGTTTTATGCCTGACTTTGCGAAAGTCAGCGGCTTTCTCTCAGCACAGGAGTTGGAAGCGAACAAGGTGGCATTCGTCAACGAGTTTATGACCAGACCTGATTTTCAGAACAGGTATGGAACATTGCTTGACCCGACCGCCTATGTGGGCGCCTTACTGCAAACGGTGGAACTACCGAATCATCCGGGCAGACAGGGATGGATTACAGGGCTAACGAATAGCTCTTTGACGAGAGGGCAGGTCTTACGCTCGTTGGTGGAAAGCACGGAGGTCTATCAGAAGTATTACACGGAAGCCTTTGTGATTATGCAGTACTTCGGGTATCTGCGTCGTTCGGCTGACAGCTCTTACTTGGACTGGATTCAGACGATGAACAGTACGGGCGGGGATTACCGCACGATGATTAACGGTTTCTTGAACTCCGCGGAGTACCGCAACCGGTTCGGCAACTAATACAAGCTAGTTTGCGCGAAGTTTGGCATGTAAGGAACGTCAACTCGACGTAAGAGGGACAGCGTTTCAGCCCCGTCAGGGGCGGCAGAAGCCCAAGCTTGACGGTCACACGTCTTGAGCTGCTGTCGCCCCTTCGGGGCTTTGAACATTTATTGCTGGCTATTCCCCGGGCTAGCGCCCGGGGCTACACTCTCTCGCCCCTCCGGGGCTGTTGAATGTAATTCCTTATGTCGAACTCATGTTAAAGAATGGGGGCGCGCTTCTCACTAGCCGCGCCGCCCCTTCTTTGGGAAAACTCCGGTTTTGACCTGCTAGACAGGCGTGCGGTTGCTGGCTACTTTTTCGCGTTATTAACGTTTGAGGTTCCGCCAGCCCCTACCTTGAGTTGGTTCTGAACGCTCTTGACGCCGCTGAGACCTTTGACGGCTGAGTCTGCCTTCTTCACCTGATCCTGGCTGGGAACCATGCCGCGCAGGGTGATCGTGCCGCTGTTGACATCGACGTTGATGCCGGATTCTTCCAGATCGTCGGCAGCCAGAAGCGCACCACGCGCCTTCACCCAGAGCCAGCCATCGGTCAAACCAGTGCCGACCTTATCGCCAAGGTCTTTGGCCTTCTTCCCGAAACTCTCTTTTTCTTTATCGTACTCTTCCTGGCTGATGTTGGCGTTGTACGCGCCCCGGTTGGTGTTCGATTCGGAATTAGAGTTCGTCACGGGGGCTGTGTTCCGGTTAGTGTTGATGACGGGCGTATTGGAGTTGGGCTTATTGTCGGTCGCGTCGCCGCCACATCCGAACGTGAGCAGGGCGAGCGTTAAGCCTGCGACGAGTGCTGTTATTCTCTTCATGGGTGTGATTCCTTCCCTGGAAATTTGCGCCAGTTCGCTGGATCGGAGGTTGAATACTTCATAGCAAGCCGAGACCGAACAGGCTGCCACTCTTGGGGATGCTTGCCCGGCGCGAGGAGTATGAAGATTTAATCAGGGGGCTTGAAAGCGGTCGTATCTTAAATCAGTTGTTTGATGGGGCGCAAGAAAAACGGGCGACCTCGGCAGGTGCCAAGGTCGCCCATCGTAATTGATATGAAAGTTCGTAGGCTCTGTCAGGTCGCGAGACCTTCAGGACTTCTTGCCAGCCGGAGCGGCAGCGGGTTTCTCCGCAGGGGCGCAGGCGTTCTTGTCGTCCATCGCCATTTTGCCTGAAGCCGAGCAGCATGACTCGCCGTCGCCGCCTTTGCCAGCGCAGCAAGAGGATTTGCCCTCAACCATTGTCGAGCAAGCGCCGTCTTTGCCGCCGCAGCAACCCTTCTCGCCGGGCTTGGTCGAGCACTTCATTCCGGCTGCCGAACATTTGCAGCCTTCTTTTGTGCCGCCCACTTCATCCGTCGCATTGGCCTGAGCCTTGACCATGTTCTCATCGGCCTTCGGCGCAGTAGTTGAAGAGGTCGTGTTGGAGGTGTTGGCCTTGTTCGCCGAATTCGTTGAGTTGCTGGTATTGTCGGTCGTGCCGCAGCCTGCAAGCCCGAGGACGATTACAGCCAAAAGCGCCGCCAGTTTCATCTTCATTGAATGTTCTCCTGTTTTTGAGCCGATAAAAAGTTGTGGAACGTCATCACTTGTCCGGCCAGAACTAGCGTAACGATTGCCCTGAGTCAAATGATTGCCTTGATTGCCTGCTAACTAAATCTCGTCTGGTGCGAGCAAAGATAGGAAAAGCGTTGAATCCAGAAGAGACATTCCCTTAGGATGGCGGATGATAACTCAGTTTTGAGTATGAGCGCAAGTATTATCCAGACTCCTTTGACCGGATTTCTGAGAGACAAATGAGACGCAGGGAATTTTTGATGCAGAGCGTGCTGGGAATCGCCGCGCTCGATGCCTACAGGCGAAAGACGACGGCGGCAGTCGAGTTGCCGGAGCAGGTGCGCCCGCGCCGGAAGAGCGTCGTCATCCTCGGAGCAGGACTCGCGGGGCTGTCCGCCGCTTATCAACTCAGCCATGCGGGACATGACGTGACGATTCTGGAAGCCCGCACTCGCGCCGGTGGCCGCGTCCACACCTTGCGCGAGCCATTCGCAGACGACCTGCACGCAGAAGCGGGCGCTCGTCGGTCGTCCGCATTGAATCGGCTCCATCTCATCCTGCGTCAAACTCTCTGCGCTCTCTTTTTCTCCGGCATTAAATTAACGTAAGTTCGAGATAAGGAATTACATTCAACAGCCCCGGAGGGGCGACAGAGTGTAGCCCCGGGCGTCAGCCCGGGGAATAGCCAGTAATAAATGTTCGAGCCCCGAAGGGGCGACAGATGCTCAAGACGTATGACAATCAAGCTTGAGCTTCTGTCGCCCCTCCGGGGCTTACAATATTTCGGGTGGCGATAACCCCGGGCTAGCGCCCGGGGTTGCATTCTGCCGCCCCTGACGGGGCTGAAACGTTGTCCCTCTTACGTCGTGCTGACGTTAAAGTTAGAGACTCTTCTAGTACTGAATTGCAGTACAAAGTGAGGAGGAAACGAACCACGAAGTCACACGAAGAGACACGAAGAAGAGTCAAGCAGTTTCGTGTCTCTTCGTGTGGCTTCGTGGTTCGTTCTTACCTTCTTTTGGTCTGCAATTTGGTATAAGCTAGTCGCCTCATGCTTAGTTTCATGCTGGAGAGCGCAAACAATTTCATTCAAGCCCCGCACGAAGGAGCTATCGAAGGCTCAATCGTCAATGCCGTGCAATGGCTGCGGCTGATCGTGGAAACGACGGGCGCGTTGATAATCGGACTTGGCATTGTTGCCGCCGGGTATCAATTCGTGCGCGCTCTTGTCCCGCCGCAACTCGAAAACTTCAACCGTGTGCGGCTCACGCTGGCGCGTTTCCTGGCGCTCGCGCTCGAATTCCAACTCGGCGCGGACATCCTCTCGACCGCCATTGCGCCAAGCTGGGATCAAATCGGCAAACTCGGCGCAATCGCCGTCATCCGAACCGCGCTCAACTATTTTCTGATACGGGAAATGAGAGAGGAAAGAACCAAAGAAGTAAAAATGCAAAATTAAAAATGAAAAAGGAAAGCTGAAACCGCATTAAATAAAAAGTGGTTCTCCGCCGCGACTTTGCATTTTACATTTTTAATTTTGCATTTTTAATTATCCCACTTGACGCTGCCTTCCTTCGACGTGTCTATCTGCGCGAGATCGCTTGAGCCGCCGTAGAAGAAACCCTTCATGTTGTCTAAGAGAAAGCCGTGCGTGTCCGGGTTGGAAAGATCGAGGCCGTAGTGATTGATAATCTGCGACTGCTTTTGCAGCCACTCGGCCCAGCAAGGCTGGCAGCATTCCGCGCCGATTTTTTGCCCTAATTCCGTCGGGATAGGCGCGTAGCCAATCGCAGGCCGCTTCTGCCCGCAACGCGCGCACTTGATCTTGTCTGACATAAAAATCTCCTTTGGTGAAACTACAACGCTGCCCCGCTCGCGCGTGCCGCGCTGTCGGATTGCGCCGCCCGAATAGCCTCTATGACCTGATTATCTTTCGGGCGAAAGAGCGAAAGCGGTTGCACCTGCCGATGACGCACGATGCCGCGTGCGTCTATCACAATGACGGCGCGCGCCGAGCGCCCCGGTATCCATGAGCGCACCCCGTAAAGGTTCGTCACCTTGCCCTCCGGGTCTGCCAGCAGGCGAAAGGGCAACTCGTGATGGGTGCTAAACTTCTGGTGCGATTCCACCGTGTCGGTTGAGATGCCGACGATCTCCGCGCCGGTCTGCGTGTAATCGCTCCAGCGGTCGCGCACAGAGCACATCTGTCGGGTGCAAACGGGCGTCTCGTCGCCCGGATAAAAGAGCATCACAACCACCTGGCCGCGCTTTTCATCAAGATGCCAGTCTTCGCCCAACTCATCTTTCAAGGTGAAGTCCGGCGCCTGTTGATCTACCTGTGTTCCGATGGGCCAACTCATCCTGACTCTCGCGAGCGGACGCAGGTCGCGTCACGCGCGCCCCCTTCCCCCGGCGCTTGCTAAATCTCCGCTTCCGGCGGAAACTTTTCTTTATTGCGTAAGTTCTATATAACATCGCCGCAGCGCTTTTACCAATCCAGCGTTGGCAGTAGAGACAAACAGAGAATGAAACAGTATCTGGATTATCTAAGATATATTCTTGATAACGGCGTCGAGAAAAAGGATCGAACGGGGACGGGGACCATCAGCATCTTTGGCTACCAGATGCGCTTCAACCTTCGGACAGGCTTCCCCGTAGTCACCACCAAGAAGCTACACCTGCGCTCGATCATTCACGAGCTTTTGTGGTTCATCAGCGGCGAGACGAATATCAAGTATCTGAAGGATAACGGCGTCAGCATCTGGAATGAATGGGCAGACGATGAGGGCAATCTTGGGCCTGTTTACGGCAAGCAGTGGAGGCGTTGGGAGACAACCGAAGGGCGGGTGATAGATCAGCTCAGCCAGGTGATTGAGCAGATCAAAATCAATCCTGATTCCCGCCGCTTGATAGTCTCGGCGTGGAACGTAGGCGAATTAGACCAGATGGCTCTGGCTCCCTGTCACCTGCTTTTTCAGTTCTACGTGGCCGAAGGGCGGCTCTCATGCCAGATGTACCAGAGATCGGCAGACAGTTTCCTCGGCGTCCCTTACAACATCACCAGCTACGCGCTTCTGACCTCAATGATCGCCCAGCAGTGCGAGCTTGAGGTGGGCGATTTTATCTGGACGGGTGGCGATTGCCACATCTATTCAAATCACATGGAGCAGGTCAAGCTGCAACTCGCGCGCGAACCATTCGCTTTGCCCCAACTCTCTATCAAGCGAAAACCGGATTCGATCTTTGATTATAGGTTTGAGGATTTTGAACTGGTGAACTATCAATCGCATCCTCATATCGCAGCGCCTGTGGCCGTTTAGTAGCGGTTCAATATCAAATCGAGTGTGCGCCAGGATGCGATTCACCGCAGAGACGCAGAGAACGCAGAGGGGGCACAGAGCAAGACAATCTCCTATTACAGATTTGAGATTTCAACTTCATAATCTGAGATTTCAAATCTGCTTTCTGTAATTTCATTTCTCTGTGCCCCCTCTGCGTCCTCTGTGCCTCTGTGGTGAACCTCAACTTGACGCGCATTCGATGTCAAATTAAACCTCTGCCGGTCGTTTGAATGGCTTTCATTCTTCTCCATTTCTCTTTATACTCTGCCTAAATTCACAATCAATCTCTCCCGTGAAGACAGTAACTTGAAAGGGAGTGGGGAAAATGAAGCGAATCTTATCGGTTCTCTTAGCAATAGCGGTGCTGGGCGTGATTGTGCCAATGACGGCGCAGGCGCAATGCGGCAACTTACGGCACAGGCACGGCAACACCACGCACACACACCGCGCTTGTGTTGGCGATGGACACAAACACGGTCGCAGTTTCTGGCAAAAGCATCGGGATAAAATAACGACCGGCGGCGGCGCTTTGGGTGGCGCGATTATCGGCGGGGTCGCAGGCGGCAAGAAGGGCGCGGCGATTGGGGCGCTCATCGGCGGCGGCGGCGCGGCTGTTTACACGTATGGCATTCGTAAGCGTCGTCGCTCTGCAAGACGCTACTAAGAGTCAATAATAAAACCGGGAAGAAATAGACAGGATTAACAGGATTAGCAGGATGAAGAAGCAGAGGCAAGTTTAAGACTCTTGATCTTTCTTCTCTTATCCTGTAAATCCTGTAAATCCTGTCTATATTCTTATCTATAAAAGAAGCTGCCCCGCCAACTGAACATCATTGGTGGGGCAGCTCTTTTTCGGGTCGTGGCCGTTCCTCACGCGGGTTTACCCCGCTGCTTTCACTTTCGGCCTCCCCCTGTGTTGTTGCTGCTGTGTCGCTCGTAGAACGAGTAGACAAACTTCTTCTGCGCCGTCGGGCCGCCGAAGAAGCCGTGTTCAAAGTCGTACTCCTTCATCTCCTTGTAAACCTGATCAGCCGTCCAGCCGTCGTGCGTGATCCGGTAAATGCCCGTCAACGCGCCCGTGCGATGTCGTCCGCCCTTGCAGTGAACGTAGACAGGCCAGTTGTTGGGATCGTTGACCAGTTTCAGAAAATATTCGGTCTGTTCTTCCGTCGCCGGAGTGCTGGCCTTCAAGGGGATGTTGAAATACTGCATGCCCGCCGAGCGCGCCAACTCCGGCGCTTCGCGCACGCTGTCCTTTCTGAGATCAATCACCGTCTTGACGCCGAGCCGCTTCAGTTCCGCGAAACCATTGGCGTCGGGCTGCGAGCCGCGATAATAATTGTCGTTCACCTTGCCGAAGTTTTCGATGACGCCCGTGGAAGTCTTCGTCTGCGTGACCGAAGCCGCCAAACTCGCGAGCGCAAGCATGGCGGCCAAGGCGACGAGCCACAGGCGACCTCTCACCGTCGCTGGGTTGCTCTCTCTTGTCATTTAGCTGATCCTTTACTTTCCTTACTTCTGACCCGTTGCGACTGGCGTTGACGACGGCAGTTGCGTGAGCTGTTTAATGCGTCCGCGCAAGATAGAGACGTAGCCTTCCATCGTGGCGTTGTCGTAGTGGGCAGCACGGAAGGCATCGCGTAGCTGCTCATCGCTCAGGAGCGCGAGGCGCGCGCCGATCCAGCGCACATCCTCCAGCGGGAGGCTACGCATGGCTTTTTCCTTGTTGGCCTGACGCTTGCCGTAGCCGGGGTTGAACATCGAGGCGAAACCGCCCGCGCCCTTCGGCTTCGTGTGGTAATCGAAGTTGACCATGCCGCCCTCGACGCTCTCGATAAACTTGCTTGAGCGGAAGTCTTCCAAGACGTTCTTCGAGCGCTTGCCGCCCAGTCCGCCCACCTTGCCGAGCGTCGCGCCGATGTCTGTGACGACGTAGCGTGCTTCCAGTTCGCCTGTCTCCGCGTTCTTCACAGTGTAAATCTGATTGTTGTCGAGGCGTGTGTCGTAGTTGGCGACGAGCACCATCAAGACCTTCAGGCCGTTGAACTCGCGCTGCCCGACAAACGGATTTTCCAGCCAATCCCAGATCGCGCCGCGTTTGACTTCCGAGCGCCTCGGCTCCATACGCACGTCGCGCACGACTTTGCCATTCTGGAACTCCCCTCCACGCGCCAGACGGGGCAGGTTCTGGATTTCGACGCGGTCGAAGTGATAAGCCTCGTCGGCGAAGTAGCCCATCGCCCAGACCAGGCGGGTGGAGACCGTTTCGGCCTGCGCCTCCGGCCCCATCTTCACTGACCAGGTGACGCCGCGCGCGTCCTTGACCTTGAACTTAGGCGACGCGCCCAGCTTGCTCTCCGAAATGAAGGTGAACGGAGCCTGGGGAGCCATCTGCTCTGACCCTGGGCCGTGAAGCAGATTGAGCGAGGCGATGTCGCCGGGGTCGCGCCACGCCACGGGTTTCCCCGTCTGTACGGGGGCTGTGCCTTTCTTTTGCTGGGCGAAAACCTGCGAAGATAAGCCAGCCGCGAGAACGATGGTGAGAATGAGCGCCCTGCGCAACGCCGTTGGTGTAAACATGGTGGGGAACCTCCTTCAAAATCTGTCAAGAATTGGTTAGTCGAGCGAGAAAAGTCGAATTGATAATTGCCTTCAATAAGTAACGCGCAAATTACGATGGAAAAAGATCAGCCCGATGGAAAAACCCGAGGAATGCCCAGCGTTTGCCTTTGAGGGCTGTGAAGTCGCTGGTCTAAGCGCGGTGATTCTACACCACAAAGCGCCCTTCCGCCACCTCTCTTGCCTGTCCGAGCGAGACGAGCGTTTGCAAAAGCTCACGGACGCGCTCGACGTTGGCGCGGGCAAACTTTTTCGCCAGTTGTTCGGGCGTCACCACACCCGCAGCCGTTGCGAGCGCCTGGCGCACGGCGCGCGCCTGTTCAGGGATGTTCTTCGGCCAGACGAGTTTTGTTTCCTTCTTTGCGGCGGGAATTGAGGCCGCCTCAAGTGCTTTGCCGAAGGTCGCGGGCGTACCTTCTGCGGGGCGCTGGTATTCTGGACGCAGCCTATTGTGGAAGCCTTTTACAAATCATTACAGAATGAATTGATGCCTTAGCTTTGGCAGCAAAAGTTTTCCAAGCACTTTGGTAGCAAAAGCTTTCCATGACGGAAAATTTATGGGAAGAATTACAGGCATATTTGCCGTCATGGGAGGATTTGATATACCGGAGGAGGGACTTGAACCCACACGCCCTTGCGGACAACGGATTTTGAGTCCGTCGCGTCTGCCATTCCGCCACTCCGGCACATCGTCAGGTCATCATAGTGGGCAGGCGCACACTCGTCAACTGCCGTCGGGTTGGGTGAAGGGTTGGTTTAACGAAGCTTGTGCAGAAATCCGCCGCGCTAGCGGCGAAGTGAATTTAGCCCAGCGTTTAACAAGCGCCCTTTGACCCTGAAAGGGTCACATGTAATAGCCGGGGGCAAGCGATAGCGCCGCCCCCGGAACATCATGCGAGAAGATTCCCGACCCTGAAGGGGTCGTATATGCAACATTGAATATACGACCCCTTCAGGGTCGGGTTCTATATTGGCGTGCGTGACCGGGGGCGTTGCCCCCGGCTATTCTATTTGACCCTTTCAGGGTCAGGGAACTACCTCTGCATGCGCGGCGATAAAATTCTTTATTGCCAGCGAAAGCAGGATAATTGTAGAATGTTTGCGCCCTTCATTGGGCGCTTGAGTTCATAGAAAGCGCCCGGCCCCATTCTCCCGGAGTGTTTACCCTTACTGTTTGAGAGGCAGCTTTTCGCGGGCGACCTCGTATCACTTAAAAATAGGTGGATTTAACTTATGCTTGATGCAAGGTGCGGCGGTCGTGCACGTGTGCTGATCGTTGACGACGAGCCGGAAATCAGGGAAATCCTGTGCGACCTGCTCAATTTCGACTACAGTTGCGCGGCTGTGTCTTCGGCTGAAGAGGCGCTTGAGTTGCTCTCTACAGACAACTTCGATCTCGTTATCAGCGACATCACGATGAGCGGGATGAGCGGGCTTGAGATGATTCCGCATGTCGTCTCCCTCTCGCCTGAAACCGTCGTCCTGATGATTAGCGGAATGCAGACCATCGAGAGCGCCATCGAAGCCCTGCGCCTCGGCGCATTCGATTACATCATGAAGCCGTTTGACCTGCGACAGGTGGAAGCCGCCGTCAAGCGCGCTTTTGAGCATCACGAATTGCGCGAGGCCAAGCGTCGCTACGAAAACCATCTCGAAGAGTTGGTCGAACAGCGCACCGCTGAGCTGGATCAAGCCCTGCTCTCGCTCGAAGACGCGTATCGCTCGACGCTCAAGGCGCTGACAGCCGCGCTGGAAACGAGAGACGCGGAAACTCACGGGCACTCGGAGCGCGTCGTCACCTTTAGCCTGCGACTGGGGCGCGAACTCGGCTTGGATAAAGCGCAGATGACTGCTCTGGAGTTCGGGTCGCTGCTGCACGACATAGGGAAGATCGGTGTGCCGGACGCAATTCTCAGGAAGCCAGCGAAGCTGGACGAAGCAGAATGGGCGAAGATGCGCGAGCATCCGCTGCACGGGCAAGCAATACTCCGCGAGATAGAATTTCTGGAGGGAGCGGCGCGGGTCGTCGCGCAGCATCACGAGCGTTGGGACGGCTCGGGCTATCCGCTCGGACTAAAAGGCTGCGAGATTGACCTCAACGCGCGCATCTTCTCGGTCGCCGACGCCTTCGACGCGATGATCTCGGATCGCGTCTATCGCCGGGGGCGTTCTTACGAAGCTGCGGCAGATGAGTTGGATACATGGGCAGGCCGCCAGTTTGATCCGGAGGTCGTCGCAGCCTTTCGTCGCGTTTCCCCTGAAGACTGGGAAGAATTACGCCGTCTCTCTGTGATGAAGAAACAGGAGAGAGCTTCAACGCAACCTCAAATCATCAACGTGGCGGAATCCGACTTGGTTGCTCTTGTGTCGTAATACTGAATTGCAATAACCAGAGAGGACGAAACGAACCGCGAAGTCATACGAAACAGCACGAAGAAACAGTAATAGTAATTTCGTGTCTCTTCGTGTGACGCGCGTGGTTCGTTATGACCTTTTTGATTTTACGTTCCTATTGAGTTTTGGCGATGTAGCCGCGACGGGTGCGGAGCCGCACTCCGGTTCTGCGTGGGGCGACTTGTATCTTGCGATACTCGCCAGCTTTGGCTGAGGCGAGCGGGCGCTTCGGCGTGTAGGTGACGACGTACTGCGCGCCGATGTCGCGCGCCACCACGTCCGCCTGTTTCAGAAAATCTTCCGTCGTCTCCGGCAGCAGGAGTTGGCCGCCCGTTTCTTCCGCCAGTGCGACCAGTCGCTGCTCGCCAGACTTCGTTCCTTCCGCATATTTTTTATACCAGCGCCGCATGGCTCGATCCGTGTCAATCGTCATCAGCTTGAAAGAAGGAGTGCGATTGATGCTGCCGTCGGACATGGTCGGGTCCATCGCGCCAATGTTTTGATTCCCCTGCTTGCCGTCGCCGCCTGAGAAAATGCTTTTCTGGTATCGTTTGGCGATGGCGTCGCGGACAAGCTCCGTATAGCTGATGACATGAACGGTGGCCTGCGCCGCGATCAACTGTTTGACCGCATCCGCATAAGCCACTTTGCCACCCGGCGTCTCTATCCCATCAGTAATCAGGACTACGTGGCGGCTGCCCGCAGGTTTGTCTTTCAACATCGCTGCCGACGCGACGAGTGCTTCTGAGAGTCGCCCGCGCTTGCCACCGTAAAGCTTGGTTTTGAGAATCGCCGGAAGAAGCTCTGTCTCCGTTGTCCAGTTCTGCAAGACCTGCACGCCCGTCCCGAACTGAAGCAGGGCTACTTCGTCACCTTTGCGTAAGTGCGAGATGAGGCGATTGGCGACGGCGCGCGTGGTCTCAGTCCTTTTGCCGACAGTGATCTGGTTGTCAACGTCCAGCACGAAAAGAACGCTCGCCGGAATGTGGCGAATGCTCCTGACCTGCTGTTGCACGCCGTCTTCGATAACGAGAACATCGCCAAGCTCAAGCGTCGGGTCGAAGTAGCCGTAATCGTCGAAAGCCACGATGGGCAGGCGCACTTCTTCCGTAAAAACTTTGATCGGCTCCTGATCATCACGCGGCGATTCCTGTGTTGCAGGCGAGGGGCTGGGACGTGTCTCCTGCGCTTGCAGGCGCGGAGAGGTCATCAGGATAAAGGCTGAAAGGCTGAAAAGTAAGAATAAACGGCGTAAAGCCATGTGTGTGCCCTCCACCGGCAACCAGGATGATTTGACGTTTGGCTCAGGTTTGATGCCGGGAGAGCGTTCAGCGAGTTGCCCGCCGGGAATTTAATTAACCCGGGTTGCCACCTATCAACTGAGTCAATTGCGGCTTTGCCGCAGGTTTGTGCGGAAAGCCTGTGGCTTTCCGTCTCTCGCCTCTCTTAATGATTAGGAGGCTACGCCTCGCTGGCAAGCAAGGCGCAGCCTTGCCAATGATGAAAGCAGCAGCTTATCGGAAAGGCAGAGCCTTTCCGCACAGCAGACGGCAGAGCCGTTATGGCTAGCAACTTGGATTAATTATCAGCTAAGTTTTGCGCGCCTGCGCCTGCACGGCTGTAATCGCAACGGCGTCAACAATGTCTTCGGCTTTGCAGCCGCGCGAGAGATCGTTGGCGGGTTTGTCCAATCCTTGCAGGATGGGGCCGATGGCGGTTGCGCCCGCCAGGCGTTCGGTGAGCTTGTAGGCGATATTGCCCGCTTGCAGGTCCGGGAAAATGAGTACGTTGGCGCGGCCTGCAACGGTCGAGCCGGGAGCTTTCGACTGCGCGACGGACTGGAGCAAAGCTGCATCGGCCTGTAACTCGCCGTCTATCTCCAACTCAGGCGCACGCGCGCGAACGGTCCTGGTCGCTTCGACCACCTTGTCAATGAGCTTGTGCTTGGCGCTGCCTTTGGTTGAGAACGAAAGCATCGCAACACGCGGAACGGTGTCGAGCAGCGCACGGCAGGAATCGGCGGAAGCGATGGCAATCTCCGCCAGTTCTGCCGCCGAAGGCTCTATGACGACGCCGCAGTCCGCGTAGATCAACGCACCATCAGCCCCGAACTTTTCATCCTTGAGCGCCATCACGAAGAAGCTGGAGACTAGCTTGAAGCCTGCGCGCACACCTATGCAGTGCAGCGCGGCGCGAACCGTGTGCGCGGTCGTATTTGTCGCGCCCGCGACAGAGCCGTCGGCGCGTCCCATCCTGACCATCAAGTTGCCGTAATAAAGCGGGTCGGCCAGCGCAATACGCGCCTCGTCCGGCATCATGCCTTTGGCCTTGCGCAACTCGTGATAGAAGTCCGCCATCTTCCCGAAGTCGGAAGCCTTGCGATGATCTATCACTTCGACGCCGCCGAGGTTCGCGCCTGCGCTTTGCGCCGCGCTGCGAATCTTCTCTTCATTGCCGAGCAGGGTGATGCGCGCGATTCGTTGTTGCGCGCACATGGCTGCGGCGACAACCGTGCGCGGGTCGTCGCCTTCGGGCAAAACGATATGTTGTAAATCGGCTGCGGCGCGTTGGCGTAAGCGTTCAAGAATCATAAAAGCAGTGGTCAGTTGTCAGTTTCAGGTGGAGCGTTTCATCCGTTTGCGGAGTCTAGCCTCGCTTCTTATCTGGCCGCGCTGTAAAACCACGGCTCTCTGGCAGCTTCTTTGTCGGAGAAGACAATCCCTGTTCCTTACGATTATCTGACCGCTCGGCGATGTCCTTCTTGATAGCTTCCTTCATTCGTTTTTTAGCACGCTTATTCATAGCAAAGATTATACAAAACATTAACTAATAAACATAAAGCAATAAACCGGACATCGGTTCACTTGACTCCAAACGGTTCGTAAGCGTAGAACCACTCAAACACTTTCATTAACAGGCCAGAGGGAAATAGAGAAAATGGCGCGACTCGAAGCAAAACGTCGGATGAAGAATTTGTTGATGTTCCTGCCGAACATGGTGGCGCTCTGCGGGCGTCTGCTGATGGATGGGCGCGTGCCCGCGACGGAGAAGGCGCTCTTTGCCGGAGCCATCATCTATGCCCTGATGCCGCTGGATTTTATTCCCGATATATTGCCGTTCGTCGGGCAGATTGACGACGGCTATCTGATTTCGCTGACGCTGTTGCGGCTCGTTAGTCGCACGGATGACCGCGTTGTTCGTGAGCACTGGCGCGGTGGAGGTGACGTGGTTCAACTGGCGGAAGCCATCGCGGGATTAGCGCCGCGCCTGCTGCCGAAGCGCATCCGCAAGGTTCTTTCGGCGAGAGTCGAAACCGTGCCCGGTGGTCTTGATGGCGTGTTGAAGGCGGCGAAAAAGTCAGAACCACTACTCATTGAGTTGCCGGACGGGGAAGAGAGAAAAGTCGCGCACGCTAAATAGAAATCCTTTTTCAAGCCGCCAGAGAAGAATCAATCAGGCCATCGGCAATCGCCGCCAACCGTGTGACAATCGCCGGGTCGCTTGATTTGAAGGAGCGAAAGTTGCGCTCTTCCAGCACAGGCACGCCGAATCCGTCTTCGTCCACACCGATGAGAGCCACGTGCTGCGTCGAAGACTCGACAATCACAAACCACTCGCGCGCAAGTTTTATGCTGCCGGGTAATTTTATCAGCTTGATGTTCGGGTGGCGCGGGGGCTTCCAGTCGGCTTCGCCGAAAACGTAAACCCGCTCGGAGATGTCTGCGATTCTGAGATAACGCTCCGCGACCGGCTCCATCCGCGAGAGTTTCTCAAAGCCGACGTAAACTCTCCCCGTCCGGTTCGTCCTCAAAAGCAGAGCGTTTTCGATCATCAGGCTGGCGTATTCAAGGCAGGGAACTTTCGCGCGGAAGAGGAACGTCTGGCGTTCTTCAAAATCGCGACGCGAGATAGTCGGAATCGTTCCCAGGTCTTCCACCTGAGCAGTGCTGGCAATTTTCAGAGCTTCCTCGAACAGCGAAACTTCCTTCAACGCGCCTCGGCCTCCGGTCGCCTTTCTCATCAGCAACCTTTACTCTCCGCAGGCTTCGCCAAAGTTACGATTGTTTTGTGAAAGTGTGCTATGGGGCGCGGGGCTTTGAATTCGGCTAAGAAGCTGTATGAAAATTACAGGCTCTTTCTGTCCCGTCAGGGACAATTGATAATAGCCCAGCCATTTATGGCTGGGAATAGAGCGGCAAACATGATTGAGTCCCGTAGGGACGACTGAAAAGAAGCGAGACTTTCTTCAGCCGTCCCTACGGGACTTAGATTTTATTCCCTGCGTCTATTCCCAGCGATAAATCGCTGGGCTATTCTCAAGTCGTCCCTGACGGGACTTTTTCAATCAGCTTCTTAACGCGCCACCATCGGTTGAAGCTGTACCAACTCGGGTAAGGCTTCGATTGTCCTGTTGGCCCTCGCTTCGGCGCGCTCGCTTTCCTGCCGCTCGAAGTTGGTCGTGTAGGTCATCACGCCCAGGCTGAGGTATCTATTGCCTTCTTGCACCATCAGTTTCCTATTGATGAAATCGTCCAGAATGCGGGAGACCTGCTCCTCTGTCACATCCTCCTCGCCTGATTCCTTCATCACCTCCACAATTCTGGCGAGAGTCTGCGCCTTGTCGCAATACTCATAAATCCGCGCCGCTATTCCCTTCACGCTCAACTCAGGATAGGTAGCGACCGGGCGACTATCGCGGATGACCAGATCATTGTTCAGCCGTTCGACGTAGAGGCTGTCCCTCATGTTTTTCCAGCGGATGACCGTCTCTTCCAGCGCAGGCACGTAACCGCCGTCATTAATCTCCTCTTTGTAGTCGAAGTCAAAATAATAGATCAAATCCGACAGTGTGCGGTCGTCGAAAGCATAGCAGTACTTATAGAACTTGAACGGTCTGACGTTGGTTAGTCCTTTCTCTCCGGCACGGTTGAAGTTGGGGCTGAAACGGTCAAGACGAATCGGGCCGCAGCCAGCCGGTGGATCAAGATGCGTTATCATCTTCACTAAATCCAGATTCTTCTCGTAATCTTCCGCGACTTCGCCGGGGAAGCCGTAGATCAGATTCCAGTCGGCCAGCACGCCATATTGCTTACACCATTTGAGCGTCTGGATGTTCATCAGGGCATTGCTGCCCTTGGCCATGAGGTCCAGAACGTGTGTGCTGAGATTCTCGATTCCGGCCTGCACCGTCACCCCTGCTTCGGCCAGCACCTTGATCTGGTTTTTCTTCAGATTGGATTTCACTTCGCAGATGTAGTCGGCTTTCAGCCCCTGCCGGGCAATCTCCGGCAGCAAGTCTCTGAAATAGCTCGGAGCGAGAATGTTATCTACGAAACGAACGATGCGGGCCGGGTAGCGTCCCATCAAGCCTGCGATCTCTTCGATGGTGCGGTCAACCGTTTTGGTGCGGAATGCCATCGTCAGGCCGTTCAGCCCGCAAAAAGTGCAGTGCGATTTCTCTCCCCACCAGCAGCCTCTGGCGCTTTCAACGAGGATGGATGGCCCGATTCCGTTACGCAGCGGGCTGACCTGTAGACGGTCGAAGTAGTCGTCATAGTCTGGCACGGGCAGAACGTCCAGGTCTTCGATGACGCGGGCTGGCCCTGCATAGACTGACTTTCCATTCTCCCTGTGAACCAGCCCCGGCAGCCCCTTCACCGGATGATGATATTTCAGGCGCTTCACCAGTTCCGGGAAGGAATCATCCGCCTCGCCCGCGCAAACATAATCCACGAAGGGGAAACAGCGATGGAGCGTCAGTCCCATGATGTCTTCGCAGTTTGCGCCGCCAAAGACGATAATCTTTTCCGGGTAGCGTTCTTTGATGAGACGCGCCATCGCCAAACTCGCCAGGTTCTGTTCGAACAGGGAAGTGAAGCCGATGATGTCGTAATCTTGCCAGGGCGTGGTGTCCAGACAATATTGTAGAAAGGTCGTGACGGAACTTCTGATTTGTTCAAGGCGCGCGATTGTCTCGGGACTGGCAGAGTTAGTCGCGAGCGCCTCGCGGTAGTATTCCTCGTCGGGCGGCAAGGCATCTCCGAAGACGGCTCTCGCAAACAGTTGCTCGCCTCCGAGGATTCCAGACAGGCGGAGCATGAACTCGTAGTTCTCCTGCCCGACGATCTCCGCAAAGGTGAAATTCAGATTTTGAACGTCACAGGGAATTCCGTCCTGCCGCAGCCGACTCTTGAACAGCCCCAAGGCGAGCGACGGCGTGTCGAGCGCGGCGAATGGCATGTTGATGAGCAAAACTCTGGTCATGCCTGACCTCCAATTCTTACTTGCTAACGGACAGGCTTTCGCGGGGGGCGCGATTGCTTACCGGCACTCAGATGGGTTGCCATCGCCTCGGCAATCGGCTGGCCTGTCCTATCTTCCAGGTACATGAACTCTCCATCCGGGTTGATTTCAAAAAAGATGTACTCGCCCTCCGGCGTCACTCGAAAATCAATGCCGCCAAACTCAAGCCCGAGGGTTGACATAAACGAGAGAATCTTTGTTTCCAACTCAGGCGGTAGCTTGTGCATCCGGCAGGGGATTTCCATCATCCTCATTCGATAATCAACGTCACCCAGTTGCTCTATGTCGAACTCGGTGGCGAAAATCCTCTCGCCGATCACTGTCACGCGCACGTCCCGGATACCCGGCACGAGCGACTGGAAAATCACGGGCGCGTGCCGCAGGGTATGCAGCACTGCGAGGTCTTCTTCTTTCAGCACGCGGGTAGGCCGCCAGACCAGAGCGCGTTGATTGAAGGCTTTGTAAATCACCTCGCGGTTGTGCTGTTCCCAAAATTTCAACAGCTCTTCCGGTGAGTTTGTGATTAGCGTCTCAGGAATGTGGAAGCCTTCTTCTTTAGCTACCTTGAGCTGGAGCGCTTTATATTCGGCGGCGGTATCGCTACGCATGTCGTTAACCCAGAGGGTGTCACAACATTCCAGAATGCCGTATAAAGCGCTGACACATTCCTGAAACGCAAAGCTGCGCGCCTGCGGGTCTTCTATCCGAGGGTCTATCCCCATCGGCTGAGGCCGTCGCCACCAGAAGCTCTTAATGTCCTGCAAATGGATGCGCCGACCGTCCTGTGCCAGCAACAAGTCCATCGCTCCATTGCCGAAGCTTCCGGTCAGAGATGCAGCGGTCGGAAAGGCCGAAGTATCGAAGATGAAAAGCTCTTCGGAATAGCGACCCTTCAGAATCGAGGCGACCTTGACCGTATGTGCGTCGTCTTCCTTGGCGCAGATTAAGATCATGTGTTCCGTGAATCCGCCAAGTGTTTTAGTACGGCCAATCCGTGCTCAGGATGAAAGGTCCCTGCGGCCCGGTTCCCGGGTCAGCTTCCTTACCCTCGAAGCCCTTCGGATCAAACTTCGGGTCGCCCTTGGGATCATTGGGCTTGGGGTCAGTAAACTTCGGATCAGTATGCTTTGGATCCGTGATCTTCGGATCGAACTGCTTGGGATCGTATTTCGGATCCGTGTACTTCGGATCGGTGTGCTTCGGGTCATACTTGGGATCGTACTTCGGATCGGGATTCTTCGGGTCCGTATGCTTCGGATCTGCGTACTTCGGATCATATTTGGGATCGCGCTTGGGATCGAATTTCGGGTCTGGCCGCTTGGGATCCGAGATCTTCGGGTCCCACGTCTTCGGGTCGAATTTGGGATCACGCTTCGGATCGAACTTCGGATCGCTGGCTTTAGGGTCGAACCCTTTCGGCTCAGCGTGTTTGGGCGGCGGCGGCGCATCGAGCGCGCCCTGTGCAAACTGTTCAAGCGGCCCCGGTCCGGGGTCTCCCTTCGGTTCAAATCCCTTCGGCTCAAAGCTCTTTGGCTCGAAAAGCTTTAGGCTCAAACCCTTTGGGCTCAAACTGCTTGGGATCGAAACCCTTTGGCTCTAGCTGCTTCGGGTCATAATGCTTTGGGTCAAAGCCCTTCGGCTCAAAGCGCTTCGGATCGAACTTCGGGTCGCTTATCTTCGGGTCGAACTGCTTGGGGTCAAATTGTTTTGGGTCGAAGCTCTTCGGCTCGAATTGCTTGGGATCGAACTTGGGGTCCGACGCCTTTGGGTCAAATTGCTTGGGATCAAACTGCTTGGGGTCTGATGCTTTTGGATCGAACTGCTTGGGCGGCTTCGCCAGTGCAGAGGCCGGGAGCACCATCTTGACCGTCGCGGTTGGCGACAGTCTGACGCTGTAGCTGCTCTCGCCCGAAGTGTCCTCGAAAATCTGCTGGTGCTCGGTTATGTCGGAGGCTTTAATCTCCACCGCGTGTTCGATTCCGGGTGTGTCGGAGGGCATCAACAGAATCAAATTACCGCCATCTTCGGATTTTCTGATTCTCCCCACCAGTTCGATGTCGGGTGTCTCGGAAGTGCGCGGCTCAAAGGCTACGCTCTCGCCGACTATCTCTGTCAGTTTCCTGGTTTTCGAGGCTGCCGGTTCTTTGGGTGGTGTTGGCGCTTTGGATTTGGTAGCCATGATTTACTCCTCTATGCGGGTGCTCGGCGTTTCGCGCCGACGCTTCAATGACTCTGTAACGGAGAGTTGAATCTGCTTTGAGATTGCAGGAATCCGTTCAGAAAATCAGTCTAGCGAGGCTATGGCTGTCTCCGGCGAGTTAGCGAGGGAGGGTTGCTCGTGAGAATTCAACCATCCATGAGAACGGCGGAACAATAATCCTGTGCGAAAAAAAAGTCAATGTCAGTGGTCGGTGGTCGGTGGTCAGTTAAAGAGGAGAGACTGGTTGAAAATTACCGGTTCTCTTCGTCCCGTCAGGGACGATTGATTTTAGCCCAGCCATTTATGTCTGGGAATCAAGTCAGTAAAAAAGGACTGAGTCCCGTAGGGACGACTGAATAGCAGCAAGCCTTGCCTTTCAGTCGTCCCTACGGGACTCAACTTATTAAAACCGCATTTGTTCCCCAGCACTGAAGTGCTGGGCTAAAATCAATCGTCCCTGACGGGACGTAAAACTTGCCTTTGTCTTTAACTGACCACCGACCACTGACTACTGACCACTGCTTACTGTTTTTCCCTGATTGCCTGAAGCAGTTTGTCGTGGATGCCGCCGAAGCCGCCGTTGGACATGATGGCGACGACATCACCAGCGCGTAGTTGTGGCGTGAGATGGCGCACGATGTCGTCTGCGCCTTCGATTTGAAAGGCCGGTTTGTCTTGCGCGCTGATGTCTTCGATCAGCTTGTTGGTATCAAGCACGCGCCCTTTTTCAGTTGCTTTGCCGCTGTCGAAGACGCTGGCGATGACGACGTAATCCGCCGGTTGGAAGGCGTGCGCGTAATCTTCCTGAAAGACCGCGAGGCGCGAAGACCATGAGCGCGGCTCGAAGACGGCGACGAGGCGGCGGTCTTTGTACTTGGTGCGAAGCGCCGCGAGAGTTTCGCGCACGGCGGTCGGATGGTGCGCAAAGTCGTCAATCACTGTGACGCCTTGTTCCTCTCCACGCACCTGCATCCGGCGACGCACGCTCTTGAATGTCCGAAGCGCCTCGCGGATTGCCGCGCGCTCGATTCCCCAGGCATCTGCCGCGATAATCACGGCGAGACAGTTGCGAATATTGAAGTCGCCAATGAGCGGCGTCTCAAACTCAGCCCACGCGCGGCCTTCGCGCCAGACACTAAAGCGAGCCAACTCCGCTGAGTAGTCAATCTCGCGCGCCTGCCACGTTGCCTCATCTGTTGTTCCGAAAGTTTCGAGGCGTGTGTAGAGCTTCTGTCCCATCTCCGCGACCACCTCGCGCACGACGGGGCTGTCCCATCCGGCTATCAGGCGGCCATTGCCGGGCACTAGATTCATCAAGCGGCGGAAAGCCGTCTTCACCGCGTCGAGGTCTTTATAGATGTCCGCGTGATCGAACTCGATGTTGCCGACAATCGCCAGCTCCGGCAGGTAGTGCATAAACTTCGGGCCTTTGTCGAAGTAGGCCGTGTCGTATTCGTCGCCTTCGATGATGAAATAATCGCTCTCTGTCACGCGAAAGCTGACATCGAAATTCTGCACGACGCCCCCGACCAGAAAAGTCGGGTCGAGTCCGCCCTGCTCCATGACCCACGCGGCAATACTCGTCGTCGTCGTCTTGCCGTGTGTTCCGGCAACGACGAGCGAACGGCGGCCACGTATGAACTCTTCCTTGACCGTCTCGGCCTGCGAGCGATAGAGCAGCTTGCGGCTCAGCGTCTCTTCGACTTCCGGGTTGCCGCGCGGGATGGCGTTGCCGACGATAACGCAATCCGGTGTTGGGTTGAGATGCGCGGCGTCATAGCCCTGCATGACAGGAATGCCGAGAGATTCAAGCATCGTAGACATAGGCGGATAGACATGCTCATCCGAGCCTGTTACCTTGTGCCCGCGCGCCTGAAGCATCCCCGCGAGCGAAGCCATCGCCGTTCCGCAGATTCCGATTAAATGATAGTGCATAAGGAAAGTGATAGGTGATAGGTGACAGGTGATAGGTAAGAGCGTTTTCTCTTATCACCTATCACCCATCACCTATCACTGTTTTATCGGTAGTGTGAAAGAGAAAGTTGAGCCTTTGCCCGGTTCCGACTTGACGTTGATTTCGCTGCCGTGAAGCTCCACGAGTTGCTTGGTGATGTAGAGTCCTAAGCCTGTGCCTTTCTCGCCGCGCGTTGCTCGGCTGCGCGTCTGCTCGTATTTGTCAAAGAGACGGTCAACATCTTCGGGAGCGATGCCGACGCCCGTGTCGGAGACTGAAACGCGGACGCGCTCGTCCCTGTGTTCTGCGCTGATCTCGACGCGCCCGCCCTTGCCTGTGAACTTCAGCGCGTTCGAAAGAAGATTGAGGAGAATGCGGCGCAGCTTGGCGCGGTCGGCGATGATGGATGGTAAATCGTCAGGAAATGTTTCGACCAGTTTGATCTCTTTCTCTTTGGACAGCGGCAGCAACATCGTTTCGCGTAGCTCGTTAATCACCTCGCGCAGATCAAACGAAGTTTTATCCAAGCGCATCGTGCCGGATTCGAGCTTGGAGGCATCGAGCAGATCGTTGACCAGTTCAATCAAGTTCTGCGTGTTGCGCTCCATCATCGTGACCATGTTCTTCTGTTCGGGCGAAAGCTCGCCCAGGCGGCCAGAGGTGAAGAAGCTGATGACGCCGCTGATGACCGTCAGGGGCGAGCGCAAATCATGTGTCGTCAGCGCAAGAAACTCTTCTTTCATCTCGGCCAGTTCGCGTAGCTTCGCGTTGGCTTCGTTCAATTCGTGGTTGGCTTCGTTAAGCTGCTGGTTGAGTTCTTCCAATTGCGCGCGCTTGTCTTCAAGCTCGCTGAGAATCTTGACGAAATCGCGATTCTGCTGTTGAAGCTCTTCGACCACAGAATCTTCGACATCCTCGCCCAGATGCGCCCGCAACTCCTCCACACGATTCTTGACATCATCGGCCAGACCGCGCGGCATCCACTTGACGAGCGTGACGCGCGTGCCCTCATTCGGTTTGGTTTGAATGTCGAATTCGTCCATCAGCTTTCGCGTGCCTGAGAGTCCGACGCCCAGGCCAGAAGACGATTGATAAGCCCCGCGCATGATGGAACGCAGCGTCGCCTCGTCAATTCCCGGCCCATCGTCGCGCGCCGTGACCTGCAACCCGAAATCCGCCCCACGCTCGGCCAGGCTCAGCGAAATTGCGCCCGACTTCGCATACTCGTAAATGTTGCGCGTCACCTCCGACACCGCCGTCGTCACCTTAATCTGCGTCGTCGAATCAAAACCCATCTCGCGCGCCAGCCGCCGCACACGCTCGCGCACCTTCACAATGTCGCCCTCACGGCGAACATACACATCTCCAAGACGAGTCGAGGTAATATCTTTCATAAGTGATGGGTGATAGGTGATGGGTGATAGGAAAGAGAAAGACATTTTCTCTTATCACCTATCACCCATCACCTATCACTTCTTTATCTTGCCACAAGCACGGTCGCGTCGTCAGTGTCGCGGCCATAGTCGCGCATGATGATTCCGGCCAGAAGCTGGGGGCTATGCTGGAGGAGTCCGGGGTAAGACTCTATGTCCCATGATGCGCTCACTCCGTCGCTGGCCATGATGAGAGTCGTGCCCGCGCCCCAGGCGTAAGTCCAGACTTTCAACTGGCCGAGCCGCGCGCCGAGCGTGCCGTTGGCCGAAAGGGGAGAGGCGTGTTCGGGCGCATTGTAAACGCGCACCATCACATTGCCGACACCCGCATAGTGAAAGCGTCCCGCCGTCTTGTCAATAATCGCCGCGCCGATGACAGCGCCCCGCGTCGAGCGCAGGGCATTGTGAAGCGCAGGCAAAACTTCTTCGAGCGATTCCCCCGTCCACTCTTCAAGCTGGTCAACGGCCACGTCAGTTGCTTCCTGCGCGCCCGCCCCGTGTCCGAGTCCGTCTATCACGGCCAGAAGGGAGCGCCCGCCTCGCTCAAGAATGAAATAAGCGTCGCCGTTTTTCTCCTCGCCCGGATGCGGGCGACTCCAGACGCCGTAGCGTCTCGCCTCATCGCTTCCAGGGGCGTCGTCGTTCTCCTTGCTCAGCCACTTACGTGCGACGAGCGCCGTTCCGTGAAACGTGCGACGCTGAGCCAGCGAGAGCCGCGAAGTCGTCCGCAAGGTCGAGTAAACGTCGAACTCGTCCATCAGGCGGCGAATCGCTCCGAGTCCTGCGCCGAGACTCCCGCTCGTGGAAACGCCGTCACGAATGGCGCGATCCAGATCGTAGATGCCTGGTCCTGTGTCCCAGTAAACAAGCTCGACGCCAACGGCTTCTCCGAGCGTCATCGTATAGTGAAGCCAGCCGCCCGCTGTTGCATAACGCGCGGCGTTCGTCCCTATCTCCTGCACCACGATGTCTAGCTGCGCCAACTCCGTCTCAGCGAAACCAAGATTGCTCGCAAAACTATGCACAGCCCGCCGCGCCGTACCGACCTGGGCTTCGTCTTTGATTTCAATGGAGTAGATTGTTTTCATTAGTCTGGAGTCTGGAGTCTCAGAGTCTGGGGTCAACTGGTCAAAAGCATTTCTCTTTCTTTGACGCCAGACTCCAAACTCCAAACTCCAGACTGTCTTACACTTTCCATCGTAAGACAGTGACGCGCGTGCCTCGCCCGATTTCGGATTCAATTTGGAATTCGTCAACGAGACGCTTTGAGCCGGGCAAGCCTTTGCCGAGTCCGCGCCCCGTCGAAAATCCGTCGCGCATGGCTGCTTCGATGTTGGGGATGCCGGGGCCTTGATCTTCGAAGATCAGGCGTAAGGCTTGTCGCCCGTTCGGGTCTTCGGTCGGCTGCGCGATCAAGCGCCCGCGCCCGGCATACTTGACGATGTTGCGCGCCAGTTCCGAGGCAACCGTAGCGAGTCGTGTTTGATCTATCATGCGGAATCCGAGCGCGGCGGCGATGGCGCGCACTTCGTTACGCGCGACCGCGATGTCGTGGTCGTTTTCAAGAGCGATTGTCTTGCTTTCCAATCGCGCTCAACCCCCGGTAAGCTGGCTCTTCGTCTTCGTCCCCCGTGTCAATCTCGTTGCGGAGTAATCTGAAACCCTCATCCACGTTCAAGACCGTATCCACGCCTTTGAGTTCGAGTCCGAGCTCGACGAGCGTGATGGCGACGGCAGGCTGCATGCCGACGACGACCGTGCGCGCGTCCATGATGCGCGCCATCGCCGCGATGTCCGAGAGCATCCGGCCAATAAATGAATCCACCATCTCCAGCATCGAGATGTCTATCAGGACGCCCCGCGACCCGGTGCGCTCAAGCTCCGAGAGTATCCGCTCTTGCAGGTGAATAACCGTCTGATCGTCCATATCAACCTGGATGGGAACAATCAGCACACGGCCAATTTTTAAGATAGGGATGCGCGCACCATTCATAAGTTTTTTACTCCGCAAAAATTAGAGGCTAGAGGTCGGAGGTTAGAGGTCAGTTTTTAACTTTTACTAATCTCTAGCTTCTGACCTCTAACCTCTGCCTTTCAGCTTTCTTCCCGCTGCTGGTTTCCGTTTGTGATGCTCGCTCCATGTGCGGCGAGGTTGGCAGCCGTCTGCGTGGCGGCTTCCGTGCCGCTGGACATCTGTGCGAGAGATTTTGCCGAGACCACCGCACGCCCGATCATTTCCAGCGCTAGCTTAATGCCGTCGGACATCTGGGCGCGCGTGGTGATCTGGGTGAGGTCTATGCCGAGTTGCACCATCGTCTGCGCGATTGCCGGAGAAACGCCCGTCAGGATGCAGCGTGCGCCCATCAAGCGTGCCGCCGTCACGGTCTTAATCAGATGATTGGCGACGAGCGTATCCATCGTCTTGACGCCGGTGATGTCGAGGATGGCGATGGTCGAGCCTGTCTCGACGATCTTTTGCAGCAGAGCTTCCATCATCATCTGGGCGCGTCGCGAATCGAGCGTGCCGATGATGGGCAGCGTCAAAATCTTGTCCCAGACTTTGATGACGGGCGTGGAAAGCTCCATCATGTCGTCGCGCTGCTGCCGGATAATTTCTTCGCGCGAGCGCATGTAGTTTTCCACCATCACCAGTCCCATCTTGTCCAGAAGGCTCGTGAAGAATTGCATCTCGCGCACTAAAGCATCGGCGTCTCCTTCCAATTCTTCGGCCAGGAGCGGCAGCAGCGTGTTACGCAAGGAAAGAATGTAGGTGGCATTTTCCAGTGGCGTGTAGCCTTTGACGGCGCGGGCGCGGGAAATCTCGTTGAGAAAAACGCGCATCTCGTCGAAAGCCACAGCTTCAAACTCGCCGCCTTCGGCATCCTTAATCGAGCGTGCCAGCATATCCACGATCTGCTGCGATTGCCGCCGCAATTCCTTCTTGGGAATCAGTTCATCGCGAAACTCGCCCGATTCAAGACGATCCTTGATCCAGAGATTGATAATCTCGTCGTGTCGTTTGACGAGCAGATTGACGATATGCGACGTGTCGTTATTTGGCGCTGTGTTTTCGGCAGACATCTTTCGTCCTCAAAGAGATGCGTGCGCGCCGCTACAAGGGCGCGGGTTTCAAGCACGCTCGGTTTTCCGAACAGGGGAGAGATAGTCGCCACCATCTTCGGCAGCAGGTTGTAGGTGGAGCTAGACAGTTATCTTAACATCGCAGGGCG
Organism: uncultured Acidobacteriota bacterium; assembly: GCA_963791265.1. Classification (GTDB taxonomy): domain Bacteria; phylum Acidobacteriota; class Blastocatellia; order Pyrinomonadales; family Pyrinomonadaceae; genus QHXM01. The sequence continues at coordinate 621,852 of CAWBSB010000013.1, read as the reverse complement.
GAAAATCAACCGCGCACACTTGTTATCTCGCGCATGAAAGCCGATTTGTCTTCCGGCGAAATGAGAAGGGAGCGCGTCTTTCCATCTTTCAAGTAATCAATCTGCAATCTATCAAGCGACCACGCAGGCGCGCTTGATGAATTCCTCGTCGGGCGCACGTCCTGAATCGTAGAGAGCGGGATACGCCAGCGCCTCAAACCGCAGCGCACCCTTAATTCTGAAGGAAGAATCTCGTAGCGAAGCGGATATGTCAGCAGGAGAATTACGAGGCCGGTGTTTGCTCCGATAATAGTCAGAGCCAATCCCAGTGAGCGACTGGCGTTTGATGCTATCAGGAGAGGGATTCCAATTGCCAAAGGCACAAGCACGCTCAACCAGATTAATGAGACAAGCCAAACGTCTGTTTTAGAGCGATGAATCAACGGTTCACACTCTTTGCCGTCTGGAATCAAGCGGCGGCGACGCGCGCCCGAAATTTATGGCGAATGAGGGCGTTGAATTTTTCGGGCTGCTCTTCCTGCGGCATCATGCGGCAGCGGTCGAAGATTTCTAATCCTGCGCGAGAATTGAGGCTGAGGAGTTCTGCCGCCTGCTCGATGGGGTTGGTTTGATCCTGCTTGCCCCAGACGAGCGTGACGTGCTGTCGCAGGCGCGCAAAGCTCTCGCGCGTGTCCGTGTTCAGGTAGCCGGAGAGAAAAGCTGCGATAGCGTGCTGCGCTCCCGGTTGATGACTGGTCGCGTAGTATTGCGCGACGAGTCGGTTGGTCGCGCGCCGCCGGTCGTAGAAGAGTTCACGGCGGGCGTAGTCGCGTATGCTGCGCTCGCTGGCGATGACGTTGTAGAAGGATGTGCCGAGCACGGGCGATTGCAGGAGACCGTAAAAGGCCGCGCCCGCCATGCCCGGACGCGCACGAAGATTGCCCGCTCCGGTCGGCGAGATGAGCACGAGCGAATCTACGAGTTCGGGTTGCTCGTCCGCGACGCGAACGCTGTAAGCCGCGCCGAGAGAACTGGCGATGAGGTGCGCGGGAGCACCTGCGATTTCACGTATGAAGTCACTGATGAGTTCGACGTAGAGGTCTGCGGAGTAAGGCACGCCAGCGGGCTTGTCGGAAAAACCGAAGCCGAGCAAATCGAGCGCATAGACGCGGAAATCGCGCGCGAGGGCGTCGAAGTTACGCCGCCACATGAAACTCGATGCGCCCGCGCCGATGCCGTGTACGAAGACGAGCGGCGTTCCCTGATTCTCTGCGCCCGCAATCTTGTAAAAGACGTTCCCGTGCTGCCACTCGAAGGTGCGCGCCTCGCCTCCGAACGCTGCCTCGTCAGGCTCATTCGCTTGACGACGAATGCGCGCGTTGACGGCAGCAAGCGCGGCCATACCCGCACCCGCCGCGCCAATCGCCTTCCAGAGCTTTCCTGCTTTACTCATAATATGAGGTCAGAGGTTAGAGGCTAGAGGTTAGTAAAAGTCAAAAACTGACCTCTGACCTCCAACCTCTGACCTCTGTTTTTAGATGAAAGCAAAATCGAATTGCTCCTGATGAATCTGCGAATCGCTGGTGATGTCAACCGCGCCGAGATAGTCTTCAATCTCCGTCAGGACATCTCGCTCGGTGCTGCGAAGCGCGCGGGCGACTTCCGGGTTGATTCGGAGCGTGGTTTGCTTGATGCCCTCTCCGTTTAGCCCGCGTGACAGCCGCCTGGCCTCTTCCAGAATCTCGTAGCAGATCGTCTGCGGCGATTTGACCAGTCCCGCGCCCTGACAATAGGCGCACGGGCTACAGAGCGTGCGTTCGAGTGATTGCTTGACGCGCTTGCGGGTCATAATCACGAGGCCGAAATCGTTGAACGAGAGAACCTTCGTCGGCGATTTGTCGCCTTGCAGGGCTTCCTGCAAAGCCTGCATCACGCGGTTGCGATTGCGCCTGTCCTCCATGTCAATCAAATCGAGGACGATGATGCCGCCCAGATCGCGCAGGCGTATTTGGCGAACAATCTCGTCAACGGCTTCGAGGTTGGTGCGCGTGATCGTGTCTTCGAGACGCGTGCCGCCGCGTCCCACGAATTTGCCCGTATTGACATCAATGGCCACGAGCGCCTCGGTCTGGTTGATGACGAGATAGCCGCCCGACCTCAGCCAGACGCGCGGCTTGATGGCCTTATCAATCTCAGCCTGCACGTTATAGGCTTCGAGAATCGGAGTTTCGCGCGTGTAGAGCTTGACGCGCTTGACCATGCGCGGCTGGATGCGGTTGATGAATTCGACAATCCTTAAATATTCTTCTTCGGAATCAACGCGAATGGCCGTGAAATCCTCCGAGAGTTGATCGCGCAGGAGTCGCTGCACGAGGTCCAGATCGCGGTGCGCCATCGCAGGAGCTTTCATCTTCTCGGCAGAGCGGCGAATGTCCAGCCACGTTCTGACGAGATAGCGCGCGTCGTCCCGCAGGTCTTCTTCGCTGATGCCGACGCCCGCCGTGCGGACGATGAAGCCGCCCGAAGGCACGTCCTCTTCGGCGCGAATCGCTTGAATGAGTTTGCGTAGACGCACACGCTCGCCGTCGGATTCAATCTTGCGCGAGACGCCGACGTGCTCGACCGTCGGCATGTAGACGAGGAATCTTCCGGGCAACGCGATGTGCGAGGTGATGCGCGCGCCCTTCTTGGCGATAGGTTCTTTGGCGATTTGGACTAGGACTTCCTGCCCTTCGCGCAAGAGGTCTGTGATGGTCGGCTGGTGACGATCACGACGACCGCCTCCGCTGCTACGTTCACGCGGGCCGCCCCCGCTGCGTTCGCGTTGACCGCCGCCGTTACCGCTCGGACGCTCTTCACGCGCGCTGCGTTCGGGGCGATCCTGGCGGTCGCGCTCAGCAGGACGCTCGCGCTCAGGACGTTCACGCTCCGCCGGGCGTTCGCGTTCGGGACGGTCACGTTCAGGGCGATCACGACGCGACGATGCGCGCGGCTGCGGGGCAGCAGGAGCAGCAGCAGGCGCGGCAGGTTTACTGGTCGCCGGAGGAGGCGCAGGTTTACTGCTCACTGGCTCTTCGACTTCCACCACAACTTCGCTTTCGCTCTCTTCATCTTTACCGTTGGCGCGGTCTTCGCCGTTGGCCTCCTGCGATTTGGTGGGACGACGACGGCGTCGGCCTCCGCGTCGCGTCGCGAGTTCGGCGCGTTTGCGTCCCTGTGAAAGGCTCGCTTCCGCATCCTTGTAATCTCCGTCGTCGCCGCTGCCCGCCTCGAAGTGCTCGCCGTCGGCTGCTTCCGCTGCGACTACATCAGTGCGCTCTGCACGCTCGGCTTCGGATTCGAGCACGGCCATGTCTGTTTCACCTTCGCCGCTCGCGTCCGTCGTGGCTTTGCGGCGCGTGCTGCTCTTCTTGCCCGCGCTCTTTTTGGCGGCTGAAGATTTCTTGGCGGCACTCTTCGGCGCAGCAGCTTTACTGGAGCGCTTCGGCTTCGCCGTCTCCTCGTCCGCCTGTTTGCCTGATGCCTTTGTTTCTTTCTTCGCGCCGCGCTTCGCCGCTGCGGATTTGCCGCGCTTGCCAGCGGCTTCCTCCTGCTCTTCGACCACGCCTTCATCGTCGCTGACGCGCTCGAAAGTTTGCGTAGTGGTTGTCTCTTCGTTGATCTCGTCTATGAATGCGCCGACGTGCGCGGCGACGGTTTTCTGAACGTAAGCAGGCTCGCGGTCTTCGCTCGTGGAAGCGAAGTCGCTATCGTCTACGCGCTGAAACGACCCGGCTGAAGGAGCTTCTGTCCCGATCAGAGAGCCGACCTCGGCTGTCGGCACGTCTTCCATATCGAATTCGACGGCGTGTATTTGATCGAAGATGCGTTCCTGAACTCTGGCGTCCTTGAACATCGCGCCGTTTTCGGCAGCCGTTTCGTCTTCGTCAACGATGCGCTGGAATGAGGCTGTGTCGGCGATGAAAGGAGTGGTGATGTCTTCAAACTCCTGCGATGCTTTCGCCTCGCCGGTGGTCTGCTCGGTTGACGATTCTCCCGCGAAATCTTCCCCGCCTTTACCGCGCCGTCGTCCGCGCCGCCCGCGCTTGCGCCCGCCGCCTTCAGTTTCCTGCGAAGGCTCCGCGGTTTGGACAGGGCTTTCGACCGCCATCACCTCCGGCGTTTCATCCGCAGCCTCTTCATCCGCAGCCTCTTCAGCGGTGGCGTCTACAGTTGGCTCTGCGTCCAAGAGCGGTTCAACGCGCTCCTGCGTGGCCTCCATGCGATGCTCGCGCTCAACGCGCGACAGCTCGATACGCTCCTGCGCGGCGCGCGTAGCCTCGACCACGTCGCCCTTCTTCGATTTATCGAGAACGATGCGCTCGAACTCTTCTTCTTCATCGAAGAAGTCTGAAACGTAGAGGAAGGCATCGCGCTCAAGCCCTATGTCCACGAAGGCCGATTGCATGCCGGGCAGAACGCGCATCACGCGTCCTTTGTAAATGTTGCCGACGATGCCCTGATTCTCTTCGCCGCGCTCGATGTAGAACTCCGTGACGCGCTCGTTTTCGATGATGGCGATCTTCTTCTCGCGTCCATTGACGCTGACGATTAACTCTTTTGACATGTTGACTCGAATCTCTCCTGAAAAGACGGCCAGGAGTAAATTGAGCAGGCAGCAGAAAGCCGATCACGCATCTCGAAAGACGCGCGGCTCGCGCTGCGGCTGCTCAGGTTTAATTTGTTGGCCGTAGATTGAATGGTGTTGCGAAATGGTAGTAGTGGCAGGCGCGCTCTCTCTTGCTTGCATAAAGAAGCAAAGAGGAAAGGAGCGCGCGGGCGTGAGTGAAAGCTGACTCGAAGTCTCTCATTCGCCGTAGCGCGAGAGAAGTCCGGCTTGAACAAAATGGAATCCCCGACAACCGCTCTGTTGTGTGCGCGACCCGCCGCTCTTGAGTTGCCGACTCTGCGATCAGGGAGCATGCGACCTGAAAAATTAGCGCGTGCTCAAAAACCTGCTGGCGGCGTAAATCCTCTCTGGCGAGAGTTAGCGCTCTTTTCGTTGGACTGATTTCGCCTGGACTCGCTCTTTCTTCGAGACGGTCGCTATGGGCGATTGCAGCCCGGACGGTTGTTAATCAAAAGTTAGTGCAAGTGGGGCGCGTGCTGCGTGCACACGACCCGAAAAATCCGTGTCTCGCCTGTCAGGGCGCACCGGGAAACCGCTGCTTACCTGTGCTTCGCTTCATCAAATGCTGCGACGTGTCCACACGCCGCGCCAGAAATGAATGGAACATGGCAGGACGAACAATCGGCAGTATAACCGAGAGAGCGGGCAAACGTGAAGCCGGAATGCAGCCTCACCCGCGTCTAGGGTAGAAAGTTGTCGTACTCTTCTTTAACTACCCTGTAACATTTGCAGGCAACAGCTTCCAGCCCAGCCCGGTTCAGAATTTTAATCTGGCCGCGACTGTAGCTGATGAGCTTCTGTTTCTGGAGGCTGCTGGCAGCCAGCGTGACCTGTTCACGGCGCACCCCCAGCATGTGCGAGATGAACTCCTGGGTCAGGCGGAACTCATCCCCTGCGACGCGATCATGGGTCATCAGCAACCAGCGAGCAAGCCGCGCGTTGACCAGATGAAAGCGGTTGCAGGCCGCCGATTGTGAAATCTGCGTCAGCAGAGCGTGCGTGTAGAGATGTAACAGACTGTGCAGGGCGCTACCATTGTTCACTTCCTTGCGCAGTGCCGCCGCTTTCAATCTCATGGCGGTGCCTGACCCTTGCACCAGACCGCGATTACGCGACTTCTGAACCCCCATGAAGACGGAGAGACCCGCCATTCCCTCATTGCCGACAAGTCCCACTTCGAGCAGTTCGCGGTCTTCGACCGCAGACAGCAAAGAAATGATGGAGTCATTGGGGAAGTAGACGTGCCGGATAGCATCGCCGGGTTCAAAGAGAATATCCCCGAAAGTCAGTGTGACCTCTTCCAGCTCGGGCAGCAGATGTTGATATTCTTTCTTAGGGAGGGCGGCGAGCAGCCGGTTTGCAACCGGCGCATCTCTTTTTCTGGATGGCATCAGGAAACTCCTTGTTTCAGTCAGGTCTTGAAAGACAGCAGACGGCACAAGAAGAGGGTCGTTAGACCAATCCCGATGTCGAACGATGAATTATCTAAAGAACAGGTTCAGTTATTACTAGAACTTACACGGCGAGTATAACACGCCGACATGGTCATGTTTCACCCTGCCGGTGGGCTAATGGATAGTTGGCGCAGGTAGCAGAGTGTCGAGTAGTTCTCCCAACTGAACAAAATCAATTGGCTGAGCGATGAACCAACTACACCCGGCGGCGAGCGCGGTGGCCTTCGCTTCTTTCGTCGGATAGGTGGACATACACACGATGGGAACATCACGTCCCCCGGTGCGTTCACGGATGCAGCGCGCGGCAGCCAAACCATCGAGCACCGGCATGTTGAGATGCAGCAGAATCAGATCGGGGCAATTGTCATGGGTCATGGCGACAGCCTCCTGGCCGTTCACAGCTTCGACGACACGGCAACGCTTCATTTCCAGCCAGTATCTCAGGAGTTCGCGTGTATCAGCAGAGGCTTCAGCGACCATCACACTCGGATAACTTGCTACTTGCATGGGGGAACCTTCCGTGTAAATGACGAGGATTAAATTCTCAGGAAAATTGACCCTTATAAATATCACAGGGGAGAAATAGCCGTCTGTGCGCGAAGACACATAGGCCAAGATAGTGAGGAAGAAATTGAGCGGGCTGTCTTATCCGAGCAAGCGGTCATGCTCAATTTTGACCACCTGGTAGCACTCGCAGGAGGACTCTTCCAGAATCTGCCGGTCAAGAATCCTGATGCGACCGCGCTTGTAACTGATTGCTCCCTTATCTTGCAGCCGGTGAGCGGTGATACTGACGGCTTCGCGCTGGATGCCCAGCATGTTTGAGATGAACTCATGCGTCATCTGCAATTCATCTGAGCCTGTCCGGTCACGTGTCATCAACAGCCAGCGGCAAAGTCGCTGCTCGGTGGTGTGCAGGCGATTGCAGACGGCGGTTTGTGAGATTTGAGTAATCAGCGCTTGTGTATAACGCAGCAACGAGATTTGGAATGCGCCGCCCCTTTGGAACTCTTTCTGCATCGCGGAAGCCTTCATCATGAAGGCTTCGCCTGTGCCCTGCACGATGGCGCGATTGGGCGTCGTATCACCGCCCATAAACAGCGCGATGCCGACGAGTCCTTCGTTACCTACCAGTCCCACTTCGGCTGTCGAGCCGTCAATCATCGTGTAGAGCAACGAGACGTGCGAGGTCGTCGGGAAATAGACGTTCTCCATATGTCCCTGGGATTCATAGACAATTTCGCCGAGAGAAAAAGTGACCGGCTTCAAATTGGGCCGCAGCCGTTCATAATCCTCAGCAGGCAGAGAAGCGAGCACCCGGTTGGCATTCGGCTGCGAAGATGTTTGTGCTTCAGACATGGGGGAAACCTCTTTCTCTATTCGCTTGATGAAGAATAAGAAGCCGCAAGGAGGCGGCTGACTCATGGCCAGCGCTAAACAGGCGCGAAGGCAGCGCTCGCAGCCCCGACGCCGGACGAATAGCAGGTGAGAGAATTATACACCTTATGTGTGGTAACATACAGACAGAGGAAAGTAAGGCCGTTTACCCTTATTTAGCTGGTCTTTTAACTGAGTTTGCTGGCGCAAGTAGTTCAGGGACGTCCTACTTGCAACGCTGACTCCGGCAAACCGGGTGTTTGACCTCTAACGAACACGGGGGATTGAAAGGGTGGTTTTCGGTAAAAACGAATTCCACCCTTCATTTTTCCATCAGAAATTCCCGACAACTGAATCATGTCAAGAACTAACCTACGCGAGTGTGGAGTTTATGCGCTGCCGGATAGGAGAGAGTTCGTCGTGCGCCTGAGCGGAAGGAATGAGTATAGCCTTCATACACCGCAAACTCGGAACGGATTCGGGATGGCCGAATATCGGGTTAACTCGGAAGGGCGGGTTCTCAGTAAGGGTACGCCCACTCGTTGGCGCGTAGCAGACTTGATAGATACAGGCCGCACGATTGGTAGTCCATCAGTAGTCGCTAACGCTCTCACGTAGCTTGCCCGGCAGTCTCTCTAAGTTTCTCTATCGTTCAGGAGCCAATCATGAAACCGTCTTCACCTCGTATCCTCATCATTGATGATGACGAAGACATTTGCGAGTTAATTCAGTTGATGCTGCAAAGATCAAACCCGGACTACGAGATTACTTGTGTTTTAACACCCGGGGAAGGATTGAGCTTAGCGGTAGTTCAACCCTTTGACTTATATGTGCTTGATTACAAACTCGAAGGCATCACCGGGATAGAAGTCTGTCGCACCTTACGCCAGGCCGATGCTGACACGCGGATCATGTTCTTCACTGGCGTCGCCTACCACCATGAACGGCAGGCAGCGATGCAGGCTGGCGCAGACGCTTACCTGGTCAAGCCGGATCACCTCAGAAACCTGACTGAAACGGCGGCGCGATTATTAGACGCGCATAAACCTGCGGCCATGCACAACGTCCCACTGAAATCTTACAGGGCAGACGTCTCAATCTAAGACCACAGGGCTTTCATCAAAACTAAGGAATGCCAATAGCCTCACCTCGCAGGTCTGACACGCCATCACACCGCAGCGTGTTTTCAGTTACAAGTTATATCCTCTTCCTTTAGAGCGCACGAGCAAATCAAACCGGCATCATCAGGTTTCTACCTGACTAACCTCTAGTGTCGCTTCGCATGATTTCTCGGAAGCGTCCTTGTGTCCCTCTTCAATCATCGGACTATCAAACCCGTAGTAAAACGCTATAATATAGAGCCAGTCGCGCCGCCGGGTGCTTCAGCAGTCAGCTTTTACCGGAAAACGTCGAACAAGCCTTGAGCCACTTTATGCAGGAAACTGAAAACAAAAGAACGCGGATTCTCATTGCCGACGACGAGGCGCAGATCAGAGATGTGCTGTACGAGTTGTTGACAGCGGACTACGAGTGCGCGGAGGTCAGTTCGGCTGAGGAAGCTCTGGCGCTGCTTCAAACAGAAGAGTTCGATCTCGTCTTGAGCGACATCATGATGGGCGGCATCACCGGCCTGCAAATGGTTCCGCAGGTCTTGAAGCTCTCGCCCGACACGGTCGTCCTGATGATTAGCGGCGAGCAGAACATCGAGAGCGCCATCGAAGCCCTGCGCGCCGGGGCGTTCGACTACATCACGAAACCTTTCGATTTGCGCCACGTCGAAGCGGCTGTCAAGCGTGCCATCGAACATCAACAGCTTCGACGGTCGAAACGCTACTACGAAAACTTTCTCGAAGAGATCGTCAAACAACGCACGACGGAATTGGACAAGGCTAACCAGACCTTGAGCGTGCTGATTCAGGCTTCGCCGCTCGCCATCTTCGTTCTGGACACCCTGGGAAACGTCAGCCTCTGGAATCCGGCAGCCCGCGAGATGTTCGGGTGGGACGAAAGCGAACTGCTCAATCAACCGTTCCCTTTAGTGCCGGAAGGAAAACAGGAAGCCTTCCGCACGGCCTTCGAGGGTGCTCTACAGGGTAAGCTCCTCACCGATTACGAGGCGCGGCGACAGAAGAAAGATGGAACGCTGATAGATGTCAACGTGTGGACGGCGGCGCTCTTTGACGCGCAGGGCGAGATCAGCGGCATCATGGCCATCGTCGCGGACATCACCGAGCGCAAACAATCGGAAGCGAAGATTAATTATCTGGCTTATCACGACACGCTCACGGGGCTGCCCAATCGCGTTTCGTTCGAGGAGCGTCTGGTCGAGGCGGTAGCGCACGCGAACGCCCAGCGCGAATCTCTGGCCGTGATGTTTCTTTCCCTCGACCGCTTCAAAAAATTCAACGACACGCTCGGCCACTTGATCGGCGATCAACTGCTCAAGAGCGTTGCCGAGCGATTAAATCTCACCCTTCGTGAAGAGCACCGCGTCGCGCGTTTCGGGAGCGACGAGTTCGCTGTTCTGCTGACGCGGATTGCCGGAGCGGAGGACGCTGCACGCCGTGCGACCAACTTTCAAAATGTCCTCAATGCCCCTTTCCTCGTGGAAGGTCACGAGCTTTACGTCACCTCCAGCATCGGCATAGGGCTTTACCCGGACGACGGCACGGACGCTCAAGGATTGTTGAAAAGCGCGGGATCGGCGCTCTATCGCGCCAAGCAACTCGGCGGCAGCTCCTATCAATTCTACACGGCTGATATGAACGAGCGGGCGCTTGCCAGGCTCGCTCTCGAAAATCAATTGCGCTGGGCACTGGAGCGCAAGGAGTTCGTCGTTTACTACCAGCCGCAGGTCAATATAGATACGGGCAAGATTATGGGGATGGAGGCGCTCGTGCGCTGGCAGCATCCTGAACTGGGTTTAGTTTCTCCGGCAGAGTTTATTCCACTGGCCGAAGACACCGGATTGATTATGCCCATCGGCGAATGGGTCTTGCGCACGGCTTGCGCGCAGACCAGGGTCTGGCAGAATTGCGGCTTCAAGAATCTACACGTCGCCGTCAACTTAAGCCCACGCCAGTTTCAACAGCCCGATTTGTTGCAGTTGATTGAGCGCGCACTGAAAGAGACGGGTCTTGATCCGGCCTCGCTCGAACTGGAAGTGACGGAAAGCTCCGTGATGAAAAACGCGGAGAGCGCCATCAACACGCTGCGCGAGTTGAGAGACATGGGAATCAGGATTTCGATAGACGATTTCGGCTCAGGCTATTCGAGCTTAAGTTATTTGAAGCATCTTCCCATTGATGTCCTGAAAATTGACCAGTCGTTCGTCCGCGACATGACCTCAGACCCGAAGGATGCGGCCATTGCGATGGCGATCATTCAGCTCGCGCACAGTCTGCAATTGCAGGTCAAGGCCGAAGGTGTCGAGACCGAAGAGCAGTTGCGCTTCCTTCGCCTGCTGCGCTGCGACGAGATGCAGGGCTATCTTTTCTGCAAGCCGCTCGCGGTCGAAGCCTTCGAGCAACTCCTCTTTGAAGGGCGAACCCTCGACACGACGACAGCCGACGGCATCCAACTCTCCATCCAGCCCGCAAAAGCGAGTTGACGAGAGCATCTAACAATTGATGAAGCTGAATTTTCAAACTTCTGGCCGTGGAACATTCGTCCTCTTTGCGCCGCTGGCGCTCTCCGTTCTGGTGCTTCTCCCCCTCCTGTACTTCAGCACTCGTCAAACTCCGGGCAGACAATCCGACAAACGCCCTCAGCCCGAAAGCCGTGCGAAGACCTCATTCCTGAAAGAACCGCCATCAGGCCGCCGCTTCACGGATGCGGATTTCGCCAGCCACGTCGCGCAACTCAGGAAGAAGCTGCCGAGCAGGGCGTTTACAATCATCATCCAGTCTCCCTTCGTCGTCATCGGCGACGGGACGCCCGCCGCCGTCAAGTCTCAAACCGAGACGGTCAGGTGGGCTGTCGAGAAACTCAAGCAGGATTATTTCGAGAAAGACCCGGCGGAGATTCTGGACATCTGGCTTTTTAAGAACGAAGCGTCTTACAGAAAACACACCCGCGCACTCTTCAACGACGAACCCGATACGCCCTACGGCTACTATTCGAGCGCGCACAAGGCGCTCATCATGAACATAGAGACCGGCGGCGGCACACTCGTGCATGAGATTGTTCATCCTTTCATCGAAGCCAATTTCCCGGACTGTCCCGCATGGCTCAACGAAGGATTGGGATCGCTCTACGAGCAGAGCGGCGAACAGGACGGCCACATCTACGGCTACCCCAACTGGCGTCTGCCGGGATTACAAAAAGCCATCAGCGCGCACGCCGTGCCCTCCTTCAAAACGCTCACGGCGACCGGCACAAACGCCTTCTACAACGAGGATAAAGGCACAAACTACGGTCAGGCTCGCTACCTTTGTTACTACCTTCAGGAGCGAGGCTTGCTCGTCAAATTCTACAAAGAGTTTTACGCCAACCGTAAAACCGACCCCACCGGCTACCAGACTCTTCAAGCGGTCTTGAACGAGCCGGACATGAACGCCTTCCAGCAGAAATGGGAAAAGTTTGTCCTGGACTTGAAGTAGGACAGGCATTTCTGTCGTGGGACAGACATTCTTGTCTGTCGTAGCGTGCGCCAGCACGCTCATCAATATTCGCTAATAGAATATTCGCGCTGACGCGCTCAACGACAGACAGGAATGTCTGTCCTACGGAAATGCTGTAGAATTGTGAAATGAGTAAGCAGCAGAGAGTTGAAGAGGAGCGCGCGACTGAAGAGATCGCCAGCGCCGTGCAGCCGACGCACTACAACGTCACGCCGCACGAAGGTGAAGCCGAGGGCGAGGCTGCGCCCTCTTCAAACGGCAATCCTCCTGATGAATCCGGCCAGAGCTTACAAAACACAAGCACTCATGGATTGAATGTCGCAGCACAGCCCCCGATTGAAACTGCGGGAATCGAGATTAAGTCGGCAGGCCATGTTGCCGGTGGTATCCCGGCAATCGCGCAGACCGTCAAGCACGCGTGGCGCGAGATGGGCGTGAGGCGCAGTCTCAAGACGTTGCTCGCCGTCAATCAAAAAGATGGATTCGATTGTCCGGGCTGCGCCTGGCCTGAGCCTGATGGGGAGCGCTCGCACGCGGAGTTCTGCGAAAACGGCGCGAAGGCCGTTGCCGAGGAAGCTACGACGAAGCGCGTCACGCCTGACTTTTTCCGCGAGTGGAGCGTCACGGAGCTATCGCAGCAATCCGACTTCTGGCTTGGCAAGCAGGGGCGGCTCACGCACCCGATGCTGCTTAAAAAAGAGGCCGCGCATTACGGGCCTGTCAGTTGGGACGAAGCCTTCGCCCTCATCGCTTCCGAACTAAACGCGCTCGCTTCGCCCGACGAAGCCATCTTTTACACTTCGGGGCGCGCGAGCAACGAAGCCGCGTTTCTCTACCAGCTTTTCGTCCGCCAGTTCGGGACGAACAATCTCCCTGACTGCTCGAACATGTGCCACGAATCAAGTGGGTCTGCGTTGACGGAAACCATCGGCGTCGGCAAGGGAACTGTCACGCTCGAAGATTTCAATCTGGCCCAGGCCATCTTCGTCATCGGCCAGAATCCGGGAACGAATCACCCGCGCATGTTGACGGCGCTGCAAAAGGCGAAGCGTCAGGGGTGCAAGATAGTTCACATCAACCCGCTGCCCGAAACGGGGACGACGCGCTTCAAGCATCCACAGGACATCCTAGGCATGTTGGGGAAGGGAACTGCGTTGGCCGACCTCTTCCTACAGGTTCGCATCAACGGCGATGTCGCGCTTTTGAAAGGCATCATGAAAGAGATGCTCGAAGAAGAGACGCGGCATCCCGGCACGGTCTTCGACCACGAGTTCATCAAAGCACAAACCGACGGCTTTGAGAGTTTCGTTGAAGCGCTGCGACAAATGAACTGGGGCGACATCATCGAGCAGAGCGGAATCAGTCGTGAGCAAATACGCGAAGCCGCCGCGATTATGATGAGTTCCGAAAGGACGATCTGTTGCTGGGCGATGGGACTCACGCAGCACAAGAACGCCGTCGCCAACATTCAGGAGATCGTTAATCTTCTCTTGCTGCGCGGCCAGATCGGGAAACCCGGAGCGGGCGCTTGTCCCGTGCGCGGGCACAGTAATGTGCAGGGCGACCGCACGATGGGCATCTGGGAGCGACCGACCGAGGCGTTTTTGAGTAGCCTCTCGAAAGAATTCAGTTTTGAGCCGCCGCACGCACACGGGCTAGACACGGTGGAAGCAATCAAGGCGATGTACGCGGGGAAGGGCAAAGTCTTCTTCGCGCTTGGCGGCAATTTTCTTTCGGCGACGCCCGATACGGAGTACACGGCGCAAAGTTTGAGGCGCTGCCGCCTGACCGTTCACGTCTCGACGAAGCTCAACCGCGCGCATCTCATCACGGGTGAGCAGGCGTTGATCCTGCCGTGTCTTGGCCGCACGGAAATTGACATACAGTCTTCGGGTGAACAATTCGTCAGTAGTGAAAACTCTATGGGAGTCGTGCAATCTTCGCGCGGGTCTTTAGAGCCTGCGTCGTCGCATCTCTTAAGCGAGACAGCAATAGTCGCGAGGCTCGCGACGGCGACGCTGAATGGACGAAGCAGCGTGGACTGGCTCGCCCTGGCCGGAAACTACGACCTCATCCGCGCGAGCATAGAGCGAGTCATTCCGGGTTTTGACGATTACAACCGGCGCGTGCGCGTGCCCGGAGGTTTCTATCTTCCTAACTTCGCGCGCGAGCGCCAGTTCAAAACCGCGTCAGGCCGCGCGCAGTTTACGGTTCACGAGCTTCCGCGCCACGACCTTGAGGATGGGCAATTCCTGATGATGACGATGCGTAGCCACGACCAGTTCAACACGACCATCTACGGATTAGATGATCGCTATCGCGGAGTTTATAACGGACGGCGCGTCGTTTTCCTCAACCCGCAGGACGTGGCGGCAGCGGGTCTAAGCTCCGGGCAACTCGTTGACCTCGTCAGCCACTTCGAAGGTGAGGAGCGCACCGCCACGCGCTTCGTCGTCGTCCCCTACAGCATCCCGCGACGCTGCGCCGCAACCTACTTCCCGGAAGCAAATGTGCTCGTTCCAATCCGCAGCGTAGCTGATAAGAGCAACACGCCCGCCTCCAAATCAGTCGTCATCAGCCTGCGGCCTTCTGTTGATACGAAGGAAAGGAATAGACAGGATTAACAAGATGGACAGGATATAAGAAGAAGTATCAAGCTCACTTAACCTGCCTTATCTTCTGAGAAGCTGATTGAAAGAGTCCCGTCAGGGACGATTGATAATAGCCCAGCCATTCATGGCTGGGAGACAGAACGATAAACATGATTGAGTCCCGTAGGGACGACTGAAATGAGCGCGGCTCTCTGGTTCAGTCGTCCCTACGGGACTCAGACTTTGTTCCCTGCGTCAATTCCCAGCGATAAATCGCTGGGCTATTATCAACTGTCCCTCACGGGACAGAGAGTGCCCGTACCTTTTCAACCAGCTTCTTAATCTTGCTGATCTTGCTAATCCTGTTAATCCTGTCTAATTTCTTATTCCTAATCCTGTCCCCCTATTTGAGAATCTATTTCCTGCAAGACTCTCTGTTCTCTTTCGCCCGGCTCTAGCCCCGCTTTCCTGTATCTGTCGTCCAGTGCTATCAGGACGCGCGCTTTGTGATACTCATCTCCGATCAGGGCAGCGGTGCTCAGAGCCTGAAACAAAAGGTCAGCGGCTTTGGCCGCCTGTTCTCTTTGCGCGTACCTCAGGGCAATTTCCATTAAGGCCAGCGCTTTTTCAAACGCCCGCTCTAACATCTCCGCCGTTTCGAGCGCCTGAGATAAGGTGCGGTCGGATAACGCCGTTTGCCCGGATTCCACGAGGGCATCGCTGATTTCAAGGTGATAGAGAACCTTGGCGTAAGGTTCCCAAGCCATGTCTGCGACCCGGAAAACTATGTCGTGATTGTCGGCATGCACGCCCGTCTTTGCGACCTCTTTCAACGCGCTGTGTCGTAGATTAAGAGAGGAGATCATGTCCGCTATCTGCAAAGCCTCGTCGTAGTGCCCGATTGTGGAGTAAGCAACCGCTAATCTGACGAACAAGTTCTCTCGCAGCGTCAGTCCATGCTCACCGTAAACTTCTTCTGCTTTTGCGACCTCCAGAGCCTCCGTCAGTAAATTTAGAGCATGACCGCTTTGACCGGCCTTGTGATATTCGAGCGCCACGTTAGCCGCCGCCGCCGAGAATTGGAACGGGTCTTCGAGCTTCTCAATCAACGGCTCGGCCTGAGCGTAGCGTTGCAATCGCGCAAAGCCCAGGGCGACTGTTGCGAGCATCTCATCTTTCCTGTTGTCTTGAGCCACACTCATATCACGCTCGTCTTCAAATTCATCGGCAAGCCCGGAGGCGCGAGATAAGGTGTTGACAGCCTGCTCTTCCTCTTCGCTCTCTTGATAAAGAGAGGCAATCTCAACAAGGGCGTTAATCCGATCCTGCGTGAGGTCTATCTCTTTGGTAGCCCTCGTTGCTTCCATCAGCAACTCTGCGCTCTCGTCCTTCAGACCCTGACGAAGATTTCTGGCTGCCAGTTCAGTTAACGCCGTCGCCTTCAAGATCGGGTCTTCGATTGAGCGAGCCATCTCAAGCGCCTGAGCGAGGAGACCGCCGTCCGCCTGGATAAGAGCTATCCTGCTTAATGTCTGGCCGCTGTCGTCTATCTCGCGCGCAATCTCAAGAGCTTTGTCGAAGCTGTCCGCCTCTGCATATTTCACGGCCATCTGCTCTCTCGCCAAGCTGTAGAGGCCGGGGTCTTCGATCATCTGAAGCAAGTCGTCCGCGTAATCGTTCTCTCCGAATTCAACGCATTCGGCGGCAATGTTTGCGAGCAGTTGCTCACGCGCGTAAGGGTCTGTGACGGTCTCTGCCAGATCAACGGCCACGTCCAAAAGCCCCGACTCGGCGTAGCGAACCGCGATCAGCGACGCGAGTTCGGAATAGCCGTCCAGATTTCCAATGGTTTCGGCGACCCGCGTAGCCGAGGCCAGAAGGCTCTCCCCATTAACATCATCCTCAATAAAATTTTCACTCATGCTCAGTTACCTTTTAACTTTCCTGTTGATGCTTTGACGATTATTTCTCAATCAGTCTTGACGGGCTCGCTTCTCCGGCGAAGATACCTTGCCACCCACATCAAGCCCATCGCCGCCGCCAGATGAAAGATGATGAGCGCTCCTTCCGACGCCACGTTGAACCAGAAGCCGTAGCGCAGCGGGTCTGGCCCCCACAAACGGTCGTAGATGAACTGAATCAACAACACGGCTGCGAGGTCAAGCACGGCGATGGTGACGAGTAGCGAGACCGAATACTGTAACCAGAGGCGGCGGCGGGCGAAGGCTGGCAGCAGGAAGAGATGGTTGACATAGACCGCGAGCGCAAAGGCAATGACTAAAACCGCAGTCGCCATAATCGCAATGGTCAGCGTCGGATGATGGTTGCGTGTGGACAGGAGCCAGAAGATAAAGACTCCTGACCAGATTGCGACGTGCAGGAATATGCGCTTCAACGTCATTAGCCCTCGTGTCATCTTAGAGCGCCTAACGAAATTACTATGAAGAAGAAATTAGACAGGATTAACAGGATTATCAAGATTAAGAAAACAAAGCAGGACAAGGCAGCTTGAATCCCTTTCTCTCATCCTGCTTATCCTGCTTATCCTGTCCATCTTGTTAATCCTGTCTATTTCCTTCTCTGTTTTGTCCGACTCTTATTCGAGAATGAATTTTCTGGTTTCGGTTTCGCGCATCGCTTCTTCCAACTCTCTTTGCCTGATGCCTTCGCGTCCGTCGTAGCTGATAAATTGCGGAATCAGCGCGGAGATTATAGCTGTTCCGACGACGCATAAAATCCCGCCCGAAACCACCGAAGTTCTGACGCTGAAAAGCGTGGCCACGAGTCCGGCTTCCGCGTCGCCGAGCTTCGGCCCGGAGGTGTAGCTGATCATCTCCAACCCGGCGAGCCGCCCACGCAAATGATGCGGAATCGTCTGGCTCCAGATCGTCATCCGAAAAACTCCGCTAATCATATCGAAGCCGCCCGCCAGAGCTAAGAAGAATAATGCCACGTAAAGATTGTTTGCGAAGCCGAAAAAGATCATCGCCACGCCCCACAGCGCGGCGGCCAGCATGACGAACAGACCGTGACGATGGACTTTCTTTGTCCAGCCGGAAGTCAAAGTGGCAAAGAGTGCGCCGATTGACGGCGCAGCATAGAAAAACCCGACCGTGCCCGCGCCGAAACTCGCGGCAATCGCCGGAAAGAGCGCCGTCGGCATTCCGAAAAACATGGCATTCATGTCAATCAGGTACGTGCCGAGAATCTCTTTGCGTCGCCATGCGTAGCGCAAGCTCTCGCCGACTGATTTCAATGACGGGCGTTCTTCCGCTTGCGTCGCTTTTGGCACGGCGCTAATCATAAAGACCGCCGTGAGCGAAGCGACGAACGTCACCAAGTCTATCGAGTAAGCTATCTGTGCGCCGAACTTCGCTAAAATAATTCCGGCGAGCGACGGGCCTAAGATCGTCGTCACGTTCCAGCGCAGCGAGTTCAGGGCGCTGACCGAAGACATCAATTCGGGCGGCACAATTTTCTGCATCATCGCTTCAAACGAAGGACGTTGCAACGCGGCAAGCCCGGCGTGAAGCGAGGCGCACACAAACAATAACCAGACCTGCGGACGCGGCAGCATCGCGTTAAAAACGAGCATCGCCGTCACGAAGGTTTGCCCGATTTCCGTCAGCCGCAACATTCTCCGCTTGTCAATAAAGTCTGCATACGCTCCGCCGACAAATGCCAGCAGCAAAATCAAAACGAATTCCGACGCGCTGAGCAATCCAACCAGGAGAGTTGAATTGGTCAACTGGTAAACCTGCATCGGCACGACGACAAAACTCATCGCCGTCCCGAAAGCGGAAATCAGTTGGCCAAAGAAGAGCAGACGATAATCGCGTGAGATTCGTAAAGGCGAGATGTCTATCAGCATTAACTCGGTGAAGGAAAAGTTAGATTAACAAGATGAAGAACACACGGCGCAGACGGATTAACCAAGTCGAGTGTTATAAAGCAGACTTTCACCAAAGCCGCGCTACAGGATAAGCATCGAATGCTGTATCAATGCCTACGACAGACATTTTCTCAACTACCGCTTGCGCTATGAGCATCCGGTAAGAACGGGTCGCGATGGTGAAATGGCAGCGTCACTACAGCCGCCGCGTGATCTGTGTTGATGCTCAGCGACTCAATACCATTCAAACTGAGTTGCTGCGGAATCAGTACATCTAAAGGCGCTGTCAAAGCCAGCTTCCCGATGCTCAACTTAATTGCCATCTCCCACAGGCTGGCTACACTGAAGAATTTCTCGTTCGCAATATCTTCGATTAACG
The DNA here is from genome assembly GCA_963791265.1 of uncultured Acidobacteriota bacterium. Classification (GTDB taxonomy): domain Bacteria; phylum Acidobacteriota; class Blastocatellia; order Pyrinomonadales; family Pyrinomonadaceae; genus QHXM01. Next base: position 602,889 of record CAWBSB010000013.1, on the reverse strand, counting down.
CCCGCGCATTGGCGCTAAGATTAGGGCTGCCCATGATGAACCAAAGGAAAGTGTGAGTGTCCAGTAGAAGCTTCATTTCATATATTCGTCAAAATCTTCTAAAGGCTCATCAAAATCATCCGACATCGTAATCAGCCCTTTAGCGCTACCAAATTGTGGGCGCGTCTTCGTTCGTGCAATCGGCACAAGCCTGACGATATGCTGGTCATCTTTAGCGATTACGACTTCTTCGCCATTCACCGCCGCATCTATCAGGTCAGGCAAATGAGTTTTCGCGTCCTCGATATTTACTTGATGCATATCACTTAAACCTCTCAGACCGGAGAATAACATACTAAACGAGGGATTGCTTAGATGCGCGAAAGGCAGACGCCTAACGCCCGCGCCGAACTTCAATCATGCGGATTCTGCCTGTACGGAATATGTCAATTTTGTATATTCGTCAATGTATTTGTATAACATAGCGGATGAAGAAGAAGCATCAACTTGTACGCCCACTCGCAGATGAAGAAAATTGGACTGCGATTCTTGATCCTGCTTTATGTCAAGATGCAGCCGCTGTCGAATGTTTGGCTCGACTTCTTCTCACGGTTAAGAAAGCAATTGATAGTGGGCCGAAAGGAGCAATGCAGGCAAGTCAAACTTTACTCAATGCCATTGAACTCATCTATCCTTACACAAACGCACACAAAGCTGCCCTCAAGCTGTACGTCCTCTCATTAGAAGGTAAATTAAAGCCGGAAGATGAACCCCTTAATCTCATCAATGCGGCAATTGAAAGAGAGAGAAGTCGTGGTTCATAAATTCAAAGCGGAGCGCGGGCTGGAAAGGTAGCTCTCCAACCTTTCAAAATACCGACCGACATGCAAACCGTCCAGCAGAGCATGATGCACCTCTACCGAGATAGGCATCGTAATTCGATTGCCGTCTTCGCGGTACTTGCCGAACGCGATCTTGGGGACTGAGTCCTGTCGTCCCCAGTTGCGTGCGTGAGAGATGCTGGTGAATGTCAGCCATGGGATGACGGAGTGGTGAATGAGATCGTCCTGACCTTCGCGTTCATCCAGACGAGACACCGCAGCGCGAGCTTTCTCGACAGCCGCTTTGGCGCGCGTATGGAAGACCTCGAAATTTTCATCAAAGTCGAAGTAGACGAAAGTGAAGCTTTCGTCGGCGAGCAGCAGGGTCGTTCCCGCATGGATGCGGTCGTGAACGAGTACGCGGTCGCCGCGCAGCCTGTAACGGAACGGCTCGACCTCGTTAGCCGCCTTCATTGAAAGAAAGTGGTATGCGATGAAGAAAGAGATGTTCTTCGCCGCGCGTGTCAATTCAAGCAGGGGCGCGACATCAACATTGGCGCAAAGATTGAAGTACGGATTGTCGAAGTCCTTGAAGAACTCGAACTGCTTGCGACGGCTCCAAGTTTCAGTATCTAAATATCCAGACATACGATTAAGGATAAGACGAGGCGAGCGGCCTCGCTCTCTTTTATGGCGCAATCTCTTTGAGCGACCTGCGCGTGGCAGTGAGCAGTGCTTCGGGGCCGACAGGTGCGCCAGTTGCTTTCTTCATCCAGAGGTCCGGGACAATTGAGCCAGCCAGCGCCATCCGCTCAAACTCGGGGCCGATGTTTCCGGCCTTCTCCATCTGCTCCTCGATCTGAAACGCGATCATGTGGCCGATGGGGTAGTCCGGCAGGTAGAGAAATGAATCAATCATGTGCGAGTAGATGCCGAGCAGCACCACGTCGCGTTTTTTGAAGACGGGCGCGTAATATTTGTTCCAGATGTCTTTGGCGATCTGGAGCGTGGCTTCTTTCAACTCGGCTGGCGTGGCTGCGGGATGATCGTACATCCAGTGCCAGACGGCCATGTCAACCAGGGCGACTCCGGCAATCTCGTAAGCTCCCCAGAAATCATCCAGCGTCTTGAACGCGCGGCTCTTCGTGTCCGGCTTGGCGAGGCCCAACAACTCAAAATCGTGTCCCTGAAAGACGAAGGCGAGCGCTTCTGTGAACGCTGTGTTCGGCACGCCCTGAAGTGTGTAGTAGTCAATGTTGTTAAGCGAAAAAGTCTGCTCGACGTTATGTCCCATTTCATGGACGGCGATATTAAAGCCTTTGTAGTCCATCCCGTTTTTCCCGACGCGCGTTCGCAGATGAGCTTTGGCGGAACGCATGCTTGCGCCGAGCGCATGGCCTGAGCCGCGTGCCGGATCAACGATGATGTTGTTGGCTAAATATTCGGCGCGCTCTTTCGTGAAGCCGAGTTGCATCAGGAGATTCGGAATCCCTTGTTTGTAGGATTCGGCGGTCGGATATTTCTTCGCCACGATCTCGTCCAACTGCGCTTCCGTGTATGTCCCGCGCGGGCGAAAGCCGTTGTACCAGATGTCGAAGGGTTCGAGCGGACGCTGCAAGCGCGACTCGATTACTTTGGCGACCTCCGCGACGAGCGGCGAGGTCAGCACCTGCTCGAACATCTCCTTGACGCGCGCTTCGGGTATCTCGCGGTTTTCATCGAAGCGGCGCGCAATCAAGCTGGGCGCGGTCGGCGAATACGGGTCAACTTTCCTGGAGGCTTGAAACGTCAACAGCAGTTTCGCATAACGCGTGTTCGGCTCAGGCGCGTTGGTCGGCGGTTTTGTGCTGGCGCTTGAGGTTTCGTCCGAGTCTTTGACCGCTGCGGGCTTGACCTCGTTGGTAAACGGATTCCAGTCCACTGCGGGATTGTTGACGACCACTTCGGGAATGGTCTGCGTGACGATGCGCTCCATCACCTGTTGAATCATGCGCTGCTTGGCAAGGCCGTTTTTATCGGCGCTGTAATCGGCTTTGATCTGGTCGCGCAGATTCCAGTGCGAGAGCAGGCGCAGCTTCGCCGGAAAGAGGCGATTGCCTTTCTCGTCCAAAAGGTGGTGCATCCAGATGTTGTACTCGGCGATGTAGCGGTCTGCTTCCGCTGAAGCCTGCGCGATGGTTAGATTGACTTCAGCCGGGATGCGTTTCGAGAACCTCTGGGCGAGCCTCGCTTCCGCCCACTGCCTGCGCGACCACTTCTCGCCTTCCGTCAATCGCTGTTCGAGCGTGGTCAGCGGAAAGTTGAGCAGCACGATGAAGGCAATCTTGTTCTGGAAGAAATCGTCTGTCGTGTGCGCCGACGGATCGTAGCCCGCGAAGATTTCATCAAACGGCAGGATAGCGCCGCGATCAAGATCGGATTGCTGGCGAAACTCGCGGCCAATCTCCTGCATGTGGCCGTCAACCTGCTCAAGGTTATACTGGAATCGCTCGAACATCGTGTCGAGCGTCTGCCCGTCTCCGGCGAAATGCGTTCGCACGAATTCTTCAAAAGCGGCAGCGTCGCCGTCCTCCGCACGCCAGAAATCCGCCACCTGCTTCAAGCCGCGCGACACACGCGCTCGCTGTCCCTCGCCGTATTTAGCGATTAACCCGGCTTCGAGCTTCGTCGTAGATTCTTTCATCCAGGGCAAAGGCGTGCCTCCCTGCTGCGCTGCGCCGCCGCTGGTTGCTGTGGCGTGCGCCGTCGCGCGTGTCGTTGCCGCGCTGCTGGTGACGAGTGCGAGTGAGAGACAGAGAATAACAGACGTGCGGAGAAGGGAATGGCGCATGACTTACCTCTGAATTGGGATTTGATTTATTGGCCGACGATTGCGCTCTAATGCGCTCTAACTTGTCTTCAGGGTTCGTTCCCTAAATCGGGAACGGGACGTTTCATTGATTGATAAATGTCTACGATCTGTTGTTGCTTGGCCTGGGCTTCCGCGTTGTTCGGGTCGTAGCGTAGCGTGCGGCGAAAATCACGAAGCGCGAATTTGTAGAGCGTTGGATTGCCCGCGTTGTAGAAGACGTTGCCGCGTGCGAGATAGGCTGCTGCCGCCGCCTGTTTGTCGGCCTGCGTGGCCTTCGGCGCTTTCGCTTTCATTTCCGCCTCCTCGATCTTTTTATCCAAGGCGGCGGTGTCTGCTGTGCTGGTTTGCGTGCCAAGCGGAGGCGCGCTCGTGGTGGGCGGCGCTCCATGCGCGATGGAAGTAGAGGGCGCATCCGCTGGCTGAACGGGTTGAGCGGGCGTCCTGACAGTTGCCGTCGGCCTGGCTTCCGCGCCTCCGGCTGAAGATTGAGGCTGCTCGGATGAGCCGCAGGCAGTGCAGACAATCGCTGCGCCAAGCAATGCTGGTAGAAGAAGAAAATTTCGCATGCGCGGATTATCCCTTCGTTTCAAAGTTTAATCAACCATCAGCTTTGCTCGCTTTTAACAGGTTCCGGGGCTGCTCGCCGGATGGCCCATGCGGGTTGTCAATTTCTCCCTCCTTTCGTGTATTATCCCCGCAAAGCTTTTCCATTTCCCCATTCAGTTGACCCGGCACTGGCCGGTCTGAATTCTTAAGGAGAACTTCCAGATGAGTAAAAGATTTTTCGTTTCCCTGACGCTCTCTATCACTGCTGCGCTGCTGCTAGCCGCTTGCGGTGGATCAGAGACGACAACCAATTCCACGAATGCGACGGGTGCTAATAAGACTGAGACAACGACGACCACCACGACAACTACGACGAGCACTCCGGCGACGACGACCAACACCCCGGCCACAACCACGACCTCCGGCAGCGGAGATAAAATAGGCGTTGCCGAATGCGACGATTTCATAGCGAAATACGAAGCCTGTATTTCAAGCAAAGTCCCAGAAGCAGCACGGGCACAGTTCAATACGAGCATTAAGCAGTGGCGCGACTCGTGGCGTCAGGCCGCCTCCACTCCGCAGGGCAAAGCGGGTCTGGCTCAAGGATGCAAGATGATTGCCGAACAGTCCAAGGCGTCCCTGAAACCTTTCGGCTGCGACTTGTAATCTCTGGCCGACGTGAGAAGATAATCCTCCTCTCAACAAGCGAAGGCATCACCCCCTTTGTAAAAATCGCGCGGGCATAAAGCTACGAATTTATGCCCGCGCAGGTTTTTTGTGCTCCTGAAAGTGTGAAGACCTTTTAAGCGGTTACGGCGCAGCCGGGAGAATATCTACCGGGCTGCGCCGTAACCGTCAGGAAGACTCAAGTGTGCGGAGCTACTTAGAGGTGTGGCAATCGGTACACGTTACCGGAGCTTTGATTTTCGGATCGCGCTTCTTGGCCGCGTCGTGACAGGTGTTGCAGTTGAGATGATAAGCAATCTCGTTGGTCAGCTTGCCTGACGGCGGCCTTTTCGCCTCAGCCGGATAAGTCACGCTCTTTGGCGGATAATCGTCCGTCTCTTCTGCCGACGCCTGAAAGTGGCAGGCACGGCAGGACTTCACAGGTTCTTTAGAAGTCTCAAGCTGCTTGGTCGTCAAGACCTCTTTGCGCTCAAACTTCGCCAGAAACTCCATCCCCTTCGGAGCGGCAGGCTGATCCGTGTGATGACAATCGGCACAGCCTATGACCGTTTTCCCATCCAGGCCGTAAGTGGCAAGCGTGCTGTGCTTGACGTGGTCAAAGGCCGCTTCCGGTTTCAACTCGCCAGACTTCGGATCGTCGCTGTCTTTCGCCAGGATGATGGGCTTGTCCGGCTGCGTTGTGCTCGATTCCGGAATGGCTTTGCCACTGGTGTCAACCGCATGCGGCGGATCAACACCGTCGGGAGCAGCCGGGGGCGCTGTGGTCGTGGTCGAACTATTAACCAGCGCGGTCGTCGGTGGCTGTGTGTTGCAAGCCATCACTCCCAGGTAGCCCAAAACTGCTATGAGCAGTACGAATAGTTTTAGCTTCATGATTGCTCGTCCTTGAAAACGGAAGGCCGGAAGCAGTCTCCGCTCCTTTTTATGGGGGAGATGATTTGGACGCGAGGAACGATTGCGATCCTTGAGCCTTCAGCCTTGATCGCATCCGGGCAGAATATAGTTGCCACCGAGCGTGCTTGTCAAACTTTTCGCTTCACTTGTTGCGCTTCTGTCTTTCCATCGTCAGATTAAAGCTCAGGACTTTTTCGCTGATGGTTTTCTCTAATTGTTTCTTTTGGGCTTCGTCCGTGCAGGCAGCCATCTGCTCACGCAAAGCCTCTATGTCCTTGAGCATCTGAACTTCTTCGGGCACAAAGCTGCCGCCCTTCAAAATGGAGTAACAGATTCTCAAGTCTTCGGGCGTTTGAAAATAGGCGTCCAGGTCAATGGGCTTGCCTTTGCCGGGGAGATTGTCAAACTCTCCTTCAGCCATCGCCTTTTTAATCTGATCTTCGACAAACTTTTCGATGGACATCCCGTATCCTCCGGTAAAAATCAATACGTACTGAAAGATACGTTGTCGTGAGCGGAATTGTTCAGGCAGCAGGAAAGAAGCAGGGATGCAAGCGAGGGCGAATGATTCAACCTCCGACGCTTGTTTCTTATGTCCGTCCAAATTCAATTTTTAACGCGATAGGTAAGCTGCACGCAGCCGTTCTGGTGGGCTTTGCATTCAAGCAATTCTAAATCAATCTGTTTGCCGAGGTCAGGGAAAAGCGGAATGCCTCGGCCTAACAAAACCGGATGGATATTCAAACTGATTTCATCCACCAGATTCTCCGCAAGCAAACTTTTAGCCAACTCGCCGCCACCCATCAGCCAGATGTCTTTGCCCGCTTCCGATTTCAGATTTCGGACAAATTCTCCGGCATTCTCCGAGATGATGTTCGCCTCTTCATTCTCTTCAGGGTTCAACGTGCGCGAGAAAACGTAACTGCTCATGCTCGGTTTAGACGCGCGTTTGGGCTTAGCCTTTTTGCTTTTCCGCTTCGGCCTGGGGCTGTGGGCGAGAGTGAACTCGTAGGTCTTGCGCCCCATGAGCATCGTGTCAATGGAGGCGAAAAATTCCCTCATGCCGTAGTCCGTGCCGTCCATAAAAAGCCATTCGACCGCGCCGTCCGGGCGGGCGATGAAATTGTCCAGACTGTTAGCGACGAAGTATTTTACTTTTCTCATTATCACCGCTCCTTTCGGTTCAGCGAATTATTTGACCTGGTATGAAACAAACACACCGCCGTTTTTGAGAGGCTTGCAACTGAGCAGTTCGAGATCAATCTGCTGGCTCATCTCGTAAAAAAGCGGGATGCCGCTTCCCAGTAACACCGGCTGAATGTTCAGGCCGATTTCATCAACGAGTCGCGCCTCGAAAAGCGATTTCGCCAGTTCGCCTCCACCCATCACGCAGATGCCTTTACCTTCCAGTGTTTTCAAATCCCGGATAAACGCGGCGGCATCCGTCCCGATGATTTCAACTTTCCCCTCAGGGCTTTCCTTCAACGTGCGCGAGAAGACGTAATTCTTCACGCCCGGATAGGAAGTCGTGCCGCTTTTGAGCATGACTTCATAAGTTTTGCGTCCCATCACCACCGTGTCTATCGTCTTGAAGAATTCCGCCGAGATGGCCGCCACCTCGTCGTCCCAGACCAGCCAATCAACCACGTTATCTTCACGGGCAATGAAATTGTCGAGACTGTTGGCCACGCCGAATGTTACCTTGCGCATTTTATTTTCCTTCGTTCGAGAATGAGAGCAATGCAACCGGGGGATAGTTTAAGAAAGGTGGGGTGGCTGTGTCTTGGCGTTTTTTGATATTACTTTCGGGTGAGAGCGCGTCAGGTGCGCGTGGGGCGCATGATCGTTTTGCACGCGCCCGGCGAGGTGTTCGTAGTCTTGCGAAACTGTTTGTAAAAACGGCTCAAATCGTTGTAGCCCACCTCCTGCGAGACGTTGATAATCTCTTCGCCGCGAGCTAGCCGGAGCGGCGCATCAGCCACGCGCAACTGGCGAAGATAATTGCTCGGACTCAACTGGAAGTCGCGTTTGAACTGGCGAGAGAGATGCTCATGCGTCACGTTGAGCCGTGCGGCCACGCGCGCGATTGACGGATAAGCCAGATAATTAACGTCAATCAATTTCTTCGCTTTGAGCGAAAGCAAAGACGGCTTCGGGTTCATTTCGATTGATTGACGGCTCTTGCCTGCACGCACAATCTCTATTACTTCCGCCGCGCCTGAAGGTGGCTCGGTGAACATCGTTTCAAACACGACCGGGACCGTCGTCAACTCTGTGGGCAAAGGCGCGGTCGCGGCGACTCCGACGAGGCGACCCCTCGTATTTTTGAAGCAAAATTGAGAGATGGTGAAAGGCGGGTAGAAAACTCCAAAACATTTTGTGTGCGGGCGGATGTGCGCTTCGCCGCTGATGAAGAAAAGCTCGCCCGCTTTCAATTCACAAAGTTCGAGCAGCCACGCCGCGCAGGTAATGACTCTCGCCGTCAGCGTGCCTTTAACTTCCAGCTTGTCCTCAAACAGGTAAGCGCCGTCGGGCAGGAACTTCGTTTGACGACGCGCCAGCAATCCGCCATCAGCAAACTCAACATGAAAATCGGAACTCTTTTCTCTCTTTCTCATGCCGACCTTCAGCTTTCACTCTTTAATGAACAGTCTCCGTCGGCTCAGGCTGAAGCCATTTATCCTCGAAGATGCTTTGCACGCCCATCAACAGTTCGTAGACCTCATCTTCCATAAATCCTCTGCGCCACACCTGTCCCTTGCTGGCCAGAGAACTGATGGTCAAAGGCACATCCGAGCCGAGAGTGAAAAGCGCGGCGGCCAGATGACGATCCAATTCAGCCTGACCGCCGAGCGAGTGGAAGACGGTCTTCAAGGCCAGGATGAGTCGACGCATTCTCTCCGCTCCGGGGTCTTCGCCATTGCGGACACTCGCCAGCAGGCCACTGCCATCAGCGCGTGCTTCGGTAATAATCAACACTATCGCGTCTTCCAGACTCATCCTTATCTCGTCAAGGGACAGAACTGTCTATTAAAGGAAAAGAATTAGACAGGATTAACAGGATAAAGGGAAGAAGCATCAATCTGCTTTGCCATGCCTTGTCTTCTTAATCTTGCTAATCCTGTTAATCCTGTCTATTCCTTTCTCCCGGTTTTCTTCCACGCTCTTAATCTCGCGCTTACCTCGCGGGCGCGGGCTTGCGCGGGATTTTTTCGTCCATCATCGCCGTCTTGTAAATAAACACGGCCATAATCACCGCCGCCTGCTTCATGTCGTCGGCTTGAATCCGGTCAAAGAGGTCTTGATTCGAGTGATGCGTGCGCGTGTCGTACTCGATTTCGTCCTGAATGAATTGAAAGCCGGGCAAGCCTATCGTGTCGAACGAGAGGTGATCCGTGCCGCCTGTGTTCGAGATCGAGAGCGTTGACGCTCCCATCTCACGAAACGGCGCGAGCCACTGGCGAAAAAGTGGGCGCACCTGTTCGTTGCCCTGCATGTAGACGCCTCTGATTTTGCCCGTCCCGTTGTCCAGATTGTAATAGGCGCTGAACTTTTCATAGTCGGGCTTTGGATTGAACTTCGGGGGCGGCGACTGATTGGATGAACCGGAGCGGAAGGCTTCGAGCGTGCCATCGCCGAGCGTGCCGAAGTGCTGCATGACGTAATAACGCGAGCCGATGAGACCCTGTTCCTCGCCGCTCCACAAGGCAATGCGAATCGTCCGGCGCGGGGTGAGCTTGAGCGCCTGCAAGATACGCATTGCTTCCATCCCGACGGCGACGCCAGCGCCGTTGTCGGTCGCGCCCGTGCCCGCGTGCCACGAATCCATGTGCCCGCCGAGCATCACTATCTCTTCCTTGAGGTCTGTTCCGGGAATCTCCGCGACCGTGTTATAGCCCATCAAATCTTTGTCCTGAAATTCCACCGCGAGATTGACGGACATCTTGACGCGCTGCCCCTGCTGAATCATTCGCACGATGCGGTTGTAATGCTCTGCGGCGACGACGACCTGCGGAAAGATGCGTGGCGCGTCCGCGTCCCAGGGATTGATGCGCTTCGGCGCACCCGGCGCGTTTTGATTCTCGACAAAAGGCTGCGGCACGACTGCCCCCTGCACGAAGATTGTTCCCCCATCTCCGCGACGGCTCGGCTCGACCAGCATCGCTATGCCTTCTTCTGTGAAGAATTGATACTTCCTCGCCAGCAACATGGCTTCCGCGCGCTGCTGTGGATTCATCTGAAATGAGCGCGGCGGGATGGACTTCGGATCGGGCGCATCCGCCAGCCTGAGCAAGTCCTTTTCGTCGCGGCGATCACCCAGCGCCTCGAAGTGAGCTTTGACTTCCGGTGGCGTAGTCATCAACACAATCGCGCCCTTGAGCTTTCCTTTATAACTTGCAAGGTCGGCTTCGGTTTTAGCGTCAACGTAAATCACGTCTGCCGTGAGCGTGCCCTTCGTGCCCGGCGACCATGCTTTCGGATACGCGATGAGGGGAATGGTCTGCGGCTCTGTCACCTGCGCGGAAAAACTCTTGAGCGTCCAGCCGCGCCCGAAAGGCCCCCACGATTCGAGATGAGAGTTTTGCAATCCCCACTCCGTCAGCCGGTCGCGCGTCCATTCGTTCGCCCGCTTCATGCCGGGCGAGTTGGTCAGGCGCGGCCCGATCACGTCCGTCAGGTAGCTCAACGTCTGCATCACCTGCGAGCGCTTCATGCCTTCTTCCTTGATACGCTCGATAGGATCGTTCGGGTCTTTGGCGGGCGTCTGCTGCGGAGCGGGTTGCTGCGCGCTGACCGGGAAAATTTGAACCAGGAGCGCGCACAGAACCAGCGCGACTATCACAGAGCGACGAAGCATGACAGAGAATCTCCTTTGACGAGGTTTGTTTTGCAAGCTGACGTTTGGACTATTTAACGCTAACGTCGTCCCTAACGGGACTTCTCAGGCATCAGGACGAACGATGACTTTGTAAGTCATGCAGACTTACGCACTTTCTCTTTGAGTTCATCCCACGGAATACCTTCATCGGGATTCTGCGCGTACAGTTCCAGGCGGCGATTAAGTTCCTGCCTCTCAGCGTCTGTTAGTGGAAGAGCTTCAGGCACGGCAGCGATGCTATCCCAAATATCTTCTGCAAGCTGGATACGTTCGGCCACGCTCATCTGAAGAATATCCGTCAATTGTGTACTCATAATGCAATACGATAAGGCTTTACGGTGTCGCAAGCAAGAGCAGCATCACAAACGGAAAGTCGTGCCCGTGTGGCATCGCTTACAGTCGTTGAAGTTGGTTTCGCCGAAGGTGCGCTGGCCGTTGTGACATGTCACGCAGCTTTGTGCGCGCGTGTTGGGGAAATGCTGCGCCGGGAAAGTCGAGCTGACCTGTTGTCGTTGTGCCAGTCCGCGACGCCCAACCGTGTGACAACTATCGCAGTTGAGATTCTGTCCCGGGCCGTGGTCCGTGTGGCTGAAGCCGATGCCGAAAGAACGAGCTTGCGTGGAGGTCGGCGCGTAGCGTCCCGGCGCGTGACAAGCGCCGCAGGAGGAAATATCAACGCCGCCGGACTGCTTGCCCGGCGTGTGACATTGATAGCAGGTCTGGTGCGCGCCTAATCCGGCGGGAATAGTTTTGGCTATGCCGCGCCGCGCCGGGGCATGACAGGTGACGCAGCCCTGCTGTGACCTCGCCTCCGCCGCACCCGTCGTGTGCTGCGCGTGGTCAAACTCCGCATTGAAGCTTCTCAAGCCTGAGAATTTTTTCATCGGCGGATTCTGCTGGTTGAGACCTTCGGGCTGATGGCAGATCGAGCACATTGGACTGCCGGGGGTGGTGAACTGTGTCTGGTGGCAGCCGATACAGTCTTTATGCTGCGGGAAACTCGGCGCTGCGGAATTGTCGCGGCGCGTGTGGCAGATAGAGCAACTCCAGCGACCGCTCAGGGCCGCGTGGTCGCGCGGATACGAGTGCGAGAATTTAGAGTAGTCCTGCGGCGCGGGCAGGAAGAGTCTTGTTTCCAGAAGCTCGGACGCGTGTTTGACTGCCTCGTCATTTGTTTCGGCGGCAGCTCGCCTGCCGATTGTCAGGATCAGCAGCGCACAAACAAGGAAGAGAAGCAGGACGACGAGCGACAGCGCGCGACGACCGCTCACGCCCGCAACGCGAGTCGCTCCATGCTCTGTTTTTGAGTCCGCCTTAGTCTTCATGGTGGGCACTGTCTTCCGAACACGAGGTAGTGGCTGCACGGTGGCCGCTCCTGACCGATCACCGTTGTGTGGCAGCCGATGCAGGCGTTCGTCTTATTATCTTTGTCTTCCTTCTCCTTTTCCATCTCCGAATAAAATGTGAGGGTTTCACTCCCTTTGCGTAGCACGGGCGAGTTGTTGCTGACGTGGCAGGGCGCGCAGGTTGCTACGGGAACATCAGCTTTCGGAATATTGAGCGTCTCCATCTGCGTGATGTTGATGTGGCAGGTCGTGCAGCCGATGTCGTGCTCCTTCGTCTCGTGACGAAACTTGATGGAAAGACGCTTCGGCCATTCGCGCGGCCAGGTTTTGAACCACTGCGCGGCAGCGGACGAGAGCACGCCGGGTAGGGCGACCTCGATGGAAGCCGTGCGCTTCTTCTTCGTGTAAGCGTCTTGCGAAAGATGACACCCGGCGCAGTCGTCCTTCAAAGGTGGCTGCGATTGCCAGTGGCAGTTAAAGCAGGAAGCGTGACCGGTCGGGACAGTCTTGAAGGTTCCTTTATCTTCCGGCTGATACATCTCTTTATTTCCGCCGACGGCAATTGCCACTGGCGGGCGCGCGTCCGTCAGATGACAGGTCGCGCAGTTGTCCAGCAACTTCGCAGGCGGGTCGTCAAAAGATTTGAGAGAGGCGTTGACGAAACTCCAACTTGCCCTTTCGCGCACAGGTGTTTCCCCCTCGCGCGCAATCACGCTCTGATGCAATGTGTGGGGGAAGTAGCCGGGAAACTCGCGGGCTATTTGTTGCTCACCCTGTTTGGGAAACGGGTGCATGTTACGCGCGGTCAGGCGCGGGGTTGAACGCGTGTGGCAGACCGTGCAGATCGCAGGAGTTGCTCCTTTGAAAAATTGTGGGCGATGACAGCGAACGCAACTGTCGTGATACGGATAGCCTTCAACGCTCGGTTTCGTCGCGGCGGCAATTGCGTCGGGTGCTGCGGGCGAAGGAATCGTATGGCAGCTATTGCAATCCAATTTGGCGACGGGCAGGCGATGAGATTCATGTTTGAAGCGCGAGTAGTTGCGCGCCGCCGCTTTTGTAGCGGCTTGAGTCCTGGGCGCTGGACGACGGCGACGATTCTGCGGTTGCTGGCGTCGCTGTTGCGGCTCGACGGCGGTTGAAGATGTTCGCGTGTAAAGGAAGAGACAGGCGAAGAGCACGCAGAAGATTGTCAGGGCAATCAGGCTGCGTCTCGTTTGCTGCTTTAAGGTGTCGCTCTGCCTCACGTTTGTCTGTTTCTTTAATGGTCGCAGTTGCCTGAATTATTGACCAGCCGACTTCTCCTCGATTGTGCGTTGGGAGACGGCAGAAGCGTTAGAGACTTTCCGGCTGGCAAAGGCATACTTAAGTTTCTTTTTCGCCGGAACGTTAGCGAGAAAAACCTGCGTCATACTCAATTGATCCTGCCCGTTAGCCTCCGGCCCTTTGATCGTGATCGCGGTCGTTTCCCAGACCAGGCTCTGGCCGTCAATTTCGACGGGCGCGAGATTTGAGATGTAGTAAGTGCCGGGACAGAGATCGTAGAAATAGGCGACGCCGCGCCTGTCCGTCATCGCCGTCCTGATAGTTCCTGCGGGCAGCCCCGCCGTTCTCTCCGCTTCCTTGATTGCGGCCTCAAGCCACTTCGCCTTCGCTGTGTAAAAACCGATTCTGAGTTCGGGCGAGGACAGCGGCTCATAGTTTGTCACCCACTTGCGCGCCAACTCCGCATCATTCTTCAACTTTTTCAGGGCTTCATTGTAAGCGCGGGTGAACTCTGGAACGCAGTTCGTCTCTCCCGTCCTGCATGTGACTTCTTCGCTCTTCAGTTCACGACAATACACGGTGTCGCAGTTGTTATCTTCGAGCCACTTGATGAGCTGGGAACTGGCCTGCGCTTTGGTGTAGTAGCTACGCCGTGTCGGCGCCGGGTTGGCGGACTGAATCTTATCGAAGTTGAAAGGACAGGAAGAGAGATAGAAGCGTTTGCGGACAAGCTGCGTCAGGTCTTTGTCGGACTGTTGCCAGGGTTGGTCGCCCTTCTTGTAGAGGGCTGTCATCTGAATCAAGCGCGGCGCGAGCTTCGGGCAAGGGGCGACGGGCGCGCATGGCGCGGGAGAAGGCGCAGGCGTGGGCGTGGGCGTCGGTGTTGGTGTTTGCGCTTTTGAGTCGAACGCGAAGCAAAAGCTCAGGCACAGCACGGCTGCCGTCATCAAGACTACCCTGCATTTTCGCAATCGAAGCGACATTGCGGATGATCCGGCGAGGGTTTTGTCCGCTTTGCTCCACAGAAGAGCAATTGATGTTTTAAGCTCCGTTAGGAGCGGTTGATAATAGCCCAGCCATTGATGGCTGGGGAAGGGGCAAACAATTTTATCGAGTCCTGTAGGGACGACTGAAGATTTCAGCCGTCCCTACGGGACTCAACAATTATTCCCGCTTGATTCCCAGCAATAAATTGCTGGGCTATTTTCAAATGTCCCTGGCGGGACAAAATTCACGCGCTCTCGATGATTACTTTCCCTTGCTCGCAGGTTGTTTGGGAGACGTGCGTGCCGCTTCCAGATCAGTACGCAGTTTCGTCAGGCTCTGATTACTTGGATTGACTTCCTTTAGTTTTGCGAGCGTCGTTTCCGCTGCGCCGAAGTCGCCCTTTTTTACGAGCGCGACGACCATGTTCTGTAGCGTCTGCTCATGGCGCGGGTCGAGTTCGAGCGAGCGGCGAAACTCCTTGATGGCCCGATCTACGTCCTGCTCCTGGCGGAAAAGAAAGGTCAGCCCCAAATCTGTGCGGACGTTGATGTCCTTCGGATTCTTGACGAGCGCGGCGGTGTACCACTTTTCGGCAATCTCAAAGCGGTTCGCATCGAAGTTCGAGTTGCCGAGAGCAACCAGCGCCTCGTAGCTATCGGGTCGCAACTGGTTGGCGCGCACCAGAAGCTGTATGGCTTCGTCGAAGCGGCGATTCTTGTAATGAATGGCGGCGGCCTGCATCTGCGCGTCGAAGTTGTCGGGCTCTGTTTGTGCCTGCTCGATCAACGCACTGTCGGCGCTCGAATCAGCGCCCTGCTCCGCCGCAGCACTCGACGGCATCGCCGGATTACCCGTCACCGGCCCGGCAACCCTGCGCGGCGTATACCCGTTCTGGTTGACCGTCGTGGCGAAGACGTAGCCCGCGATAACGCCCAGCAGCACGCCGATGATTGAAAACAGGATGTTGTCTTTATTCATGAACAGGTGATAGGTGATAGGTAATAAGTGATGGGTAAATGATTTTTCTTATCACCCATCACCTATTACCTATCACTGCTCTAAGCGTAAGAATGCAAGCCCGGCAGCAGGTAGCTCACACCCAGATAAGTAAAGATGACGAGCAGGAAGGCGACCACCGCAAAGTAAGCGGACTTCCTTCCATGCCAGCCGCGTGCGATGCGCGAATGCAGAAATGCTCCATAGGTGAGCCACGCCACAAACGCGCCCGTTTCTTTGGAGTCCCAGCCCCAGTATCGCCCCCACGATTCGTTAGCCCAGACAGCGCCTGTCATCAAGAGCAGGGCGAGTCCGGCGAAGGCCACACCCGCCGTTTTATACATCAGGCTGTCCAGTTTCTCGGCGGGCGGCAGAGCGGCGCGCAGCTTCTCTGTGCGGAAGCTGAAGATGATGACAAAGAGCGTGGCCGCTAAAGCCGTGATCAGGGCTGCGAACTCGACGGGATTAGCCCTGAGACTCATTTTCAGGAGCGAGCCGTTCTGCTGAATCCACCTCTCAGCCATCGTGTAGAGTTCCGGCGAGCTAAACTGCGCGATCTGGTCTGGAGGCATCTTCTCCTGCTGCAACATCCAGATGGCGAACCGCTCATACTGTCTGGGGTCAAGCTGCGCGACGACGTTCGTCACCGTCTTTACGCCGGAGACGAACGCGGCGATACCTGCGCCCTGCGCGACGAGCGCGAGTTTCAGCAAATGATGTCCCCACCTGCGCGCCGTCTCATCCTTCTGCCAGAGATATTTGCAAAAGGTGACGATTGTGCCAAGCAATAACAGTCCGGCTGTGACCAGTAGCCAGCCGACGTATGGAACGTTGGCGCGTAAACCCAGCGGCGAGCGCGCATCTCCGATGATGGTTGACGACGTGTAAGTGCCAAACGTCGAAGGCGAGAAGACGGAGAACTTGCTGATCGTCGCAATTACTGCGATGGCAAAGATGCAAGCCCAGATAGCCATCGCTTCCGTCTTCACTCCGTCTTTCAAGAGATAGACGACCGCCACCGCGAAGCAGACCAGCGCGATGCCGTAAGAGAGCGACGCGATGCCGACGTGGATAGGCCGCCAGTAGGAATCCAAGACGGGCGGCAGGTCAATGAACTCGCCGCCGATGAATCTTGCCAGCAGCAAGATCAGCGCGGCCAGCGGCAAGCTGATTGCGCCTAAGAAACGGAAGTTCTTGCGATGTGCGATGAGGAGCGTCGTGATGCCCGCGCCGAAGGCAAACGCCAGACTCAGATCGTACAGGTTCGCAAACGGAATGTAGCGAAAAGCCCAGGGCATGTCGGCTGCCGTGCGTCCCTGACTCAAAAATGTTTGAAGCTCTCTATCATGAGCAGCGACCCAGCGCACGCCCCAGCTTGAAAGATTGAAGAAGACGCCGAGCCCCGTACACCACAGCCCCAGCTTCTGCGCCCAGTTGGTCGGCGCGTACAGATTGGTCAGGTGAAAGACGGCGGCGGTCAGATAACTGGCCAGCGCCAGCATCATCAATGCACCGTCGGAGATGAAGCGTCCACCGCCCACCTGTATCCGCAGCAGCACCATCAGGACTGAGCCGACGATGACGAGAACGGCGGGCAAGTATGAAATGAGCGGCGAGCGTTTTGATTTTGCGCCGGGGGCAGTGATGATCGCCGGTTGTTTTAAGACTTCACTCATGATTCCTCTACCTCTTGGGGCTGTCCGCTAATGATGTTCTTGAGGCGTTTGAAGCGCGTTTCAAATGCCAGCCGGTTGCGATTGGTATTACCGCCCATGACGACCTCATAGTTACCCTGTTCCTTCTCCTCGATGAGCGCCCAGATTCTCTGGTGCGAGAAGAAGAAGACAGCGATGAGCGTCAAGCCCAGCAGCCCAAAGCCGATGTAGACGACGGTCGAGCCGGGGTCGTGCTGGATGGAGAGAATGTGTGCGTTGGCTGCTTTCTCGAAATCAGTCAAGCGATAAGTGTAGCCGCCGACAGCCTTCTTCGCAATCGGGGCGTTTTCGGCCATCTCAGGCGGAAAGGCGAAAGCTCTCTCCGTTTGGCCTCCGGGCGGCGTCACGCTCAAAACTGCCGCCGGGTTGCTGTAATCGCTGGTGTCAACATTCTCCTGTGGGCCCTGGCTGACATCTGCCCAGAAATCCGCGAGGGCGATGCGCGTTCCGTCAGGCAGCGTGGTTGAGCCGTCGCGCGGCAAGGTCACGTCGAGCGGTTCGCCGCTTGCTTCCGGGGTAAGACGCACGGTAACAGTTCGTGCCTTTCCAGACGGAGCGAAGCTGGCCTGAAAGAAACGGTAGCCGCGATAGTCAAAGGGCGCGTTCATGTGAACGAGCGCGTCTCGCTCGCCGTACTCGTCTTTGACACGGATGCGCGTCATCCAGTCAATCGTGTTGTTCGCAGTAATCGGGCCGTCGTCTTTAATCAGCTTCTGCTGGATATCCGTGCAGGTCACTTCAAAGGGCAGCCGGAGCGTGACGGGGCGCGTCTGATCCAGATTAAACTCGGTCTCCATCATCTCGTTTGCGGTCATGCCCGGCTTGAGAAACATCTGGCCGGTACGCCCGAACTGCGAGGTCAGAAAGCCGCCCGTGAAGATGGTTAAAAGCGCGACGTGGACGGCGTATGCGCCGAGACGATTCCATCTATCTTTCTCGGCGAAGACGAAAGCCTTGTTGCCCTTCTCCGTCACTTTCGTTTTGAACCCGACGCTCTTGCACGCCGCGCTGATTCGCTCCGACACGCTCTGGCGACTCTCGCCTTCCATCTGCAACGTCGCATTCTGCTCCTGCCCTTTGAGCCACGTCGCCCCGGCGTCGAGCTTCGGGCGCGAAATGAACGTCCACGCTTTGGGGAAGCGATCTATCGAGGCCAGCACGATGTTAAGCGAGAGAATGAGCAGGAGCGCGTTGAAATACCAGACGTGGTAAATGTCGAACCAACCGAGCGTGCCCCAGAGCAATTGCTGTGAAGGCGTGCGCTCGGCGTAGTATTTGTCAAACCCGTCCACGTTCTGCTGCATGATGAGCATGCCGATCATCGAGGCGATGACGAGCAACACCAGCAGCGTGACGCCGAACCGGACGGAGCTTAACAAATTCAAGAGCTTCGTTATCCCGTTCGACACGGCTCCGGCAAATGACGTTTGCCAGGTCGGTTTGACACCTATCTTGCCTTTAGTCTCTACAGCTTCCGACATTATTTATGATTCCTGAAGAACAATCTTAAGAACGACGCCAACGATACTGGCGCAAAGGCATTGACACATCTGGAGAAACACCATTGCCAAGCCTGTTGATTGCTCGCCATCATATCCCATCGGGATGCTGTCTTCAACTTAAAGGATTTTGCAGTCTGTTTTCCCGATCTTCGGTGATGGGTACATCTGACGAATTGCCGAGCGATAGAAGTTGCGCTCTGCCCCGCTCCCGCCATCGTGCTATCATTAATTCCATCTGCAAGTTCAATCTGTCGCCATAGCTTGGCGAAAATTTAGCAAGAGCTTTTATTTCGGTATGACCAAAAATATTCTTTATTCCCTTGTCGGCGTACTTTTGGGCTTCTTCATCGGCTTCACCATCGCCAACTTTAGCGGGAGACCGCGTTTGGGCGCGACTACGGGGGGCAACACTTCTGCGGGGCGGCCAGTTGATCCGGCGCAAGGCGACGGGCAACTTCCGCCGGGACATCCGAACCTCAACGACGGAAGCGGCGCTGGCAGTGCGGCGGCAACGTCCGGGCAGGCGCAAGCCGCAATGGACGCGGCGGATCGCAGCCCGCAGGATTTCACGGCGCAGATCAGGGCTGCGGCCACCTTCTACCAACTCGAAGCTTTCGACAAAGCCGAGTTCTATCTGAACCGCGCTCTCGCCCTGAAGCCAGACGACCCGGACGCGCTCACCGGAATGGGACACACGAAGTATGACACGGGCGACTATGTTGGGGCGTCCACGTACTACGAGAAAATACTGGCGCAGCGCCCCGGCGATGCAGACGTGCGCGCAGACCTCGGCAGCACTTACTCAAGGCGAACGCCGCCCGATTACGACCGCGCGATTACGGAATATCGCAAAGCCCTGGAGATTGAACCCACGCACGAACAGGCGCTTGTCAGATTGGCAGACGCCGCGATTCACAAAGGAGACAAGGCGCTTGCGCGCGAAGCGATTGACAAACTTGCTGCCGTCAATCCTTCAAACCCCGCGCTCTCCTCCCTGCGCTCTAATCTCAATGGGCAATAAAAGCTAAAGGCAAAAGATAAAAGTGAGGCGGAAACTAAATTTAACATTTTGCAAATTTCATTCGGATGAAGCAGAGCCTTCAACCAGCCCCGTCAGGGGCGGCAGAGTGTAGCCCCGGGCGTCAGCCCGGGGTCACAGCACAGACATAATTATTAAGCCCCGGAGGGGCGACAGAAATTCAAGGTACATTTCAACGCCTCTTGAGCTTCTGCCGCCCCTCCGGGGCTTTCAATCTTTGGGGTGACTATTAACCCCGGGCTCGCGCCCGGGGCTACATTCTTCCGCCCCTGCCGGGGCTAAATTTTTACCTTTTCACTTTTGCCTTCTTCAAAGATTCGGGCTGCGCGGGAATTTGACGAAGGGCAGGCGCACCGTGCGGACGAAGATTTGGTCGGCGCGAATCTCGACGGGCGGTGAATAGCCCTGTGCTCCGGCGGCGGCGATGATGTCGTCCTGGTCTATGCCGTCGCCGCTGATGCCGATGCCGCCAACCAGCACGCCGTTCTTGTAGAGCGGCACGCTGCCTGCAAAAATCTGAGTTCCGTTCGCCAGTTCCGGTATCGCCGTGCAGGAAGCAACCGGCCCGACGAGCGCCGCCAGCAGATTCGTCTTCACCAGATCAAGCTGTAGCCCGACGTTGAAGATGCTCCATGCCGGGAAGGCGGTGCTGAAAGGGCCGGGCGGCGTGTTGTTGATACCGTCCGGGAAGAGCGGGCGATGAAGGAAGCCGACTGAGCGTGTCGTGAAAGCGATTGAGCCGTTCAGTGCAAGTCCGTCCGCCGCAGCCCTGTCAGCGTAAGACCCGAAACCCGCCGCGCGAAGCCGCGCCCCGGCATTCGCCTTCGAGAAGAACATCGCCCCGCGAGCTTTCTGCACCGACACGTCAAAGCCGAAGACGGGCGCATCCTGCGTGCGGAAGAGTCCGAGCACGCGACCATCCGTATCAACAACACTGATTGAGACGCGTGCGCTGCTCCCCAAGGGCTGGCGAATCGCCGCGCGCGTGATGTTCGCTTGCTGCGCCGCGTGCGAGATGATCGTGTTGACATCCGAAGCTGTGAGCGTGCTGGCGGGGCTGTTGATGAAAGGAAAGAATCTTGTATCAACTTCACCCGCGATACCTCCGACGACCGCAGGCGTGAAACTGGAAGTTTGCGCGCCGCGAATCGTATAGGGGAGTTCAATCGCGCCGGGGAGACTTCCGAAAGCAATTGTCGGAGGAGCGGGCGCGTTATCAACGTTGATGAATGGCAGCCGCACGCCGTCGGCCAGAATGTTGTCGCCGCGAATAAGCGCGGGCGTCTCAAAGCCGCGAATTGCCGAAACCGCGATTACCTCTTCAAACGGCTGGTCGAAATCTGCCGGGTCTTTGTCCAGCGTGTAAAGCCCGTCGCCCTCGATGCCGATGCCGCCGATGGCGACGCCGTTTCTGTAAATCGGCATACTGCCGGAGTCGGCGGAAAGTCCGAGCGGCAAGCCCGGTATCTTGATGTCCGAGCAGGGAAGCGACGAGAACTGCACGCCGTAGAGCGGCCCGCCGGGACGATTATCCACGCCGGGCGGAATGTGCTCCTGAACGATGAAACTCGCGGTGCGCGTCGTGAACGCGTTGCCGGTGGTACTGAAAATCGCAGCCGTGCCCGCTTTGGAAATCGCTGCGAGCGTTGACGGGACGCTCAAGCCTTCAAGCCCCTGCCCGTTAGTTCCGCCGCCGCGAATCAGAGTGTTCGTGGGCGCACCCGTCATCTTGAAAACTCCGAGTACGTTGGCCTCTCGATCAACCACAGCCACCGTCACCGGACGATTCAACTGCGCTGCGGCAGAGACCGCCTGCGCGATTAATGTCTGGACTTCGCTTGAAGAAAGGTCGCCTGCCGTCGCCAGTGCGGGCTGAGGCGGTGGAGTGCTTGAGCCGGGCGTCGGAACAGCGCCCGCGTCGTCCGGTGGGCCTCCGCCCGTGTGTCCGACGCCGACCCGCACGCGGTTACTCGCTTGCCCGCGATAGCTGAGCTTGACCAGCACATCACCGACATCATTCATCTCATCGTGAAGCCTGACGATGACGGAGCTAACCCACGATTGCTCCGGCACAGCCCCGATGTATTCGACCGTCAGAGGATAAATCCGATGAGCACCGTCTTCCGCTTCAGCCGTGACGGAAGACACTGTGTCGCCCGGCTGCAAGCTCAGGTTCATACAGAAGAGCATGATGCGCGTTCGATTGTCTGCGCTAAACTGAACCGAGGAGGTGAGCTGGAAAGGCTCGCGCTTCTGCGTCACCGACTCGAAAGCGACGGCGCGCGTCGAAGTCGCTTCGCTAATCAGAGTTGGTCTCGTCGTTTGTGCTGCCGCGCGCTCCAATGGCTTCGTGTCACCTGCGAGCAGCAGGGCAAGCAGGCAGCCAGCCATCAGCAATCGCGTGCAGGTGCTTTGAAGCTTACGAGTCATAGCCGTCAAAAAGACGTTCAAACTTCGACGAGGTGGATCAAGCTGAGGAAGAAATTAACGGGGCCGCGCCCAATGTAGCACTAATCGCTATTCAGTCAAGATGATTTTGCTTGCTCCTCTAATCTGAAGACAAAAAGGCGGGCGTTGCCTTTTTGAGACAACGCCCGCGATCAGGCTGTGCTGTAGTTCATCAGTTGGGTTGTTTCAAAACTCGAATCGCCCCGCAAACTGAACAACACGCTGAGCACCCGTACTGGTAAATGTACTGCTGATTCTCCCGAAGCTCTGGCTGTTGATGTCAAAAACACCGCCCGTGCCGCTTTGCAAGCCCCCGGCGAAGAAGTTCGCGCGGTTCAGCACGTTGAAGACCTCGGCGCGAATTTGGAACCGCTTGGTCTCGCCGATGCGGAAGTTCTTGATGATGGAAGCGTCCCAGTTCACGTACAACGGGCCGTTGATGAACGCATTCTCAAGCGAGCCGGTTTGGCCGGGACCGTTGTTGAAGAAGACCTGTCCGGGGAAGGCTGGCTCGTTCAAGCCTTCTGACGCACGGCCAGTGCCCTGACAGGTGTTGAGGTTGATGTTAATCACCGATGGGTTGATGAAGAAGACGCCGCACGGTGTGCGGAAGATGCCCACCAGGTCTTTGATCTGATCTTTCGTCAGCGAAGTCAGTGGCGTCTGGCGACCCGAACGCGAGACGCGGTTGATCGTGCCGCGCACGTCTGAGAAAGAATAGGGTGCGCCGCTTGAGATGTTGACGATGGAAGTCACTTGAAAGCCGCCGACCAACTGGTTGAGGAGTCCGCCCCGGTTGAGCCAGCGCTTGTCCTTGCCAAACGGCAACTCATAAATCCCGTTGAAATTGAAGACGTGCGTTTGATCGTAATCGGCGCGCGAATATTCAAGTTCAGGCCGGGAGTTATCCAGATTGAAATTGAACTTGAACTGATCCGAGCCGGTCGCGTTCGTCAGCGTCTTCTGGAAGGTGTAATTCGCCTGGAAGTATAAACCTTGCGAGAAGCGTCTCCGCACTTCCATTTGCAGCGAGTTGTAGTTATAGCGCGCGCCGTTCGTCAAAATAGAGATCGTCCCCGCGTTCTCGTTTTGACGCAGCCGGACTGTGCCCTGCAAGTTGTTCTGAATGTAAGTCAGCAGGAGCGCCTGCGGCTGACCGCTGATGATCGTGTTGACGACGGTCGCATTGTTGAGCAGTCCACCGCCGCCGAAATTCGGAAACACCGTCAACGGCTGGCTGCCCGGAATAGCCGGATTGTAGCGGGCGTCGGTGCAGCGCCTGATGTCGCCTCCGCCTTGCAGGCGACAATTTTCGCGTGCGCGGAGGAAATCATTGAGGAAGCCGTTGTTGGTCTGGTCAAGATTGTTGATGTCGAGTCCGCGCGGCAAGTTATTGCTGTAGCCGCCGACGTAGCGAATCTCCAGAACGGTCTTAGAACCGATTTCGCGCTGAATACCAATATTGTATTCGTTCGAGCGCGCGACCTGATAGTTCGGGTCAATGGCGAAGATCGCGCCGAAGTTGGCCTGCGCCGCGTTGTACTCGGCGAAGGTGATCGGCAGGCGGAACTGCGGCGTCGGAATCGCAGGCGGCGCGCCGAGGCGTCCGTTCAAATTGATCCTCGTGACGTTCGTCGCCAGTCCCGGATTGGTCTGCTGCGAGCTATCCTGTGAACGCAGGATTTCGTCGTTGACGTAGCTCATGCGGAATCCGCCCCGGATCACAGTGCTGTCGCCTGAGCCGAAGATAGCGCCAAGGAACTTGTTCTTGATCTGGGGCGAATAGGCGAAACTGATAACCGGCCCGAAATTGTTCTTGTCGGTCTTGTGCAGTTTATTGTTGCCGTAGCCGTTGATGAAATCGAACCGCCCATTCGGGTCGAAGACGGCTTGTTCCACCGTCATCCCTTCGGGAATGACAGGCTCGATGGCCAGCCCCGTAGTCTCGCGAAGCGGCGTGAACAGGTCGTAGCGCAGTCCCAGGTTCAAGACGAGGCGTGGGCTGACGCGCCATTGATCCGCGAAGTGCAGGCTGTACGTGTCGAAGCGATAGCGATACTCCGCTCCTTGAGCGGGCACGAAGCCGGAGGTGCGGCTCTGCGCGTTGAAGTTCTGGGTTCCCGAAGTGACGATGCCTCCCACCAGCGACAGCAATCCATTGGCGGTGCCGAGTTGTCCCGCGCTGATGCCGCCGGGAAACAGGGCTGCGGTCAAGGTCGGCGTATTTGTGTTAGTGCCCAGCGTGTAACGCGGAATCGTGTCGAAAGAAGCGACCGTGTGATCCGAGATTACCTGCCACTGTCCGCCAAAGCGCAGGGAATGATTCCCCCACAGGTAGTCGGCGTTGTCTTGAATCGTGTAGTTGCGCGTGTCGCGCCCCTGATCCTGAAACGTTGATTCGGGATTGCTGATGAGCGTCGGCGTGATGAAGAACGCTGGCTGTGCTTCCGCCCGGCTGAAGAACGGATCGCTGAAGAAGAATCCTGCCCGCAGCTCATTCGTTAAGTTGGGTGTCGGAGACCAGCGGTAAGCCACCGAACTGAAGATGCGGTTTGACGGCTGGATGATGTTGGGTTCGAGCGTGAAGCCTTCGGTGCTGTTGGCGTCGGGGCGGTCGAGCACCCGCTCATCCGCGTAGGAGAAAACGAGGCTCAACGCTTGACGCTCAGTGATGTCGTAGTCAACCCGCGACGTGTATTTGTCGCTGTCGGCGTTGTTCCGGCGGTTGAACCTGAATCCTGTTGTGTTGCGCTGGTCGCCGCGGTCGGTCGTGTTACCGGCTGTCGGGAGCAGGCTCAGGAGGCGGCTCTGGATGACCGGATCAACGCCTGTGATGCCAGCGCTCGGCGGAAGCAGCGAAAACAGACTGACGCTGCGAGTCACGCCCGCGTTATCAACATAGGTGAAGACGCCTTGCCTCGCGTTGGGCGTCAGAATTGTCCGCAGGGCTGACGTCTGTTGTCGCCTGCGCGAGCCTTCATAGAACCCGAAGAAGAACACCTTATTCTTGATGACCGGCCCACTCAGATTGAAGCCGAACTGATTGCGGTTCAGAAAAGGTCTCGCCACCCCCGCCGCGTTATTGAAAAACGTGTTGGATGAGAATTTCGAATTGCGGTTGTACTCGAAGAGTGCGCCGTGAAATTCGTTCTGGCCGCGCGGCGTCACAAGTTGCAACTGGGATGCGCCGTAGCCGAGTTCCGCGCCCGCGTTCTGCGTGGTAACAGTGATCTCGCCGACATCGTCAACCGATGGCCGCTGGACGGCGAAGTCGGATGCGTTCCCGCGAATATGGTTATCCTGAATGTTAATGCCGTCGCGGGTGATGTTGGTGAAGGTCGGACGCTGACCGTTGACCGACGTGTTCTGCGCGCCGTTTGAGGCCGTCCCCGCTTGCAATCTGATCAGCGCTGTCGGGTCGCGCCCGTTGAGCGGCAACTCTTTGACCTGTCGCGGGCTGATCGAATTGCTGAGGCTACCGTCGGTGGCGTTGATGACATCCGCGCCCGCCATAATGGTCACGCTTTCAGTGACTCCGCCGACTTCAAGCGTCGGGCTTAGTGAGTAATCCCGGCCTACATCAATTTTAAGGTCAGAGGCCGTGACGGTCTTGAAGCCCTGCGCTTCAATTGTCACCGTGTAGGTTCCGGCGTCCAGTTGCGAGATGGTGTAAGAACCATCATCGCTCGCGACCGCTACCCGCTCCTTACCGGTTTGGTTATCAACGGCCTTGACGGTAGCGCCTGCGATGCGCCCGTCCGGGCCGGAGACGGTGCCGACAAGGCGGCCCGTGGTGGTCTGCGCTGATGCTCCTGTCACAAAAGAACAGAGCAAGATCAGCGCGATGATAAATCTTCGTTTCATGCTGGTGAACTCCTTATAGTCAGTATCGCGTTGGTTAAAAATGATGGCGCTCGCTCTCCTGCGATCTTTCTTTTCGCTGGTTACGCCCTCGGGTTCGCATCCGCAATCACGTCGGGTTACTCTTCCTCATCACTCGGCTCAAGTGTTGAGCTAATCACGTCTCTTCCGGGAGACGGACTTAACCGGATGATTCAAAGTTTCGGATGCCTGATCGCAGCGCGCTGAAGTAGTCGGGTTGATACCCATAGCGTCTGCGATTTTTCGTTTTGTTAGATAGGCAAGTGTGAGGCCAACTAGAACGCGACTTGGTTTAGTTAGTTGTGGACCGCATCGTAAATGCGTGGGGAGGATGTCTCATCCTACGTCCGGGCGATGGCAGTCGTGAGTTAGGCGGACCAGAAAATCAATGTTGTCTAATTAACTATCTTGAGATTTTTGGAGAACTTCAATAATCTGCACCAGGGCTGAGGTGAAGTGAGCATGTACATCTGGAACTACGAGTTCGGTTGATGTCTCAGGTCTCTGCTTATCTTCCGAAAATTCGTGTTAGTCAGGTTAGTCGTGAGGGCTCTTGTTCAGGTTGTTAGTTTAAGCTGGCAACACTTATTTCGGAGGCTACTTTGTGCGGTTGTCTCCGATGGTAAAGCCCACATGAAACAATTTGATTGCCCCGTCTGTGCCTACTGTGCTACAACCCGATTACCTCGTTTCGATGAAAGAAAAGCATTGCCCCGCGTCTCGGAATCTCGAAGATTAGTTGCTGGCCTCGAAGAGAGATAGTTCGATTAAGACGTAAGGCCGCTATGCCTGCATCTTCCCGAAAAGCCGTCTGCAAATCTATTGTCCGGGTGAGCAGCGTTGCCTGCTTGCTCCTCGCCTCAATTGTCTGCGCGTCCGCTCAACAAAAGGGGCGCATCTCAGGCGTCGTTATCAATCAAGCGAAAGCGCCTCTCGCGGGCGTCCGTTTAGTTGCCACTAATCAGGTCAACCGTCGCGCGCACCGCACAAAGACGGACGCGAAAGGTGAGTATCAGTTAGTCTCCCGGCGGGCGCTTATCGCATCAAAACGGAAGCTCCCTATGCCGCGCGTTTTTTGAGAATCAGCAATCTCCCCGAAAGACAGTATGTCATGGCGGGCGAGAGCTACGCCGCCGAGTTTCCATCGGAGAAAGATTACAAGGCCGGGAATTTCAACGACGCGCAGGAGAACGTCATCGTCGTTGATGGCAAGGAGACGAAGCTCAACATTCCCGCCGAGCTTTTGAAAGAAGAGAAGCCCGCTGTTAATCCTAACGACAAACAGGACAAGCCAACCGGATACAGTGGAGACGAGACCGTCCAATCTGAGCCGCAAACAAAGCCTGACCGCCGCGAGGTGCGCGACCGCTGGCGCATAGGCTTCCCGGAATACGACCGCTACGGTGATAAGGGTGCGCGCGGGCGCGACATTCCTTTCAAGCGCGGGCGCTGGTACGACCCTTACAACCAGAGCGTGCTGAAAGGCGACTATCCCATCATCGGCAACAAGACCTTTCTGATCTTGTCGGCGGTCTCAAACACCGTCGGCGAACAAAACCGCACGCCGAAGCCATCGGACATCGGTGCTGTGCGTCCCGGCAGCGCGGATTTCTTCGGCAAGCCGGAATTGCTCGTCATCAATCAAACGTTTCAGTTCACGTTTGAGATGTTTCATGGCGATTCGACTTTCAAGCCGCGCGACTGGGCCATCAAGATTTCGCCAACCTTCAGTCTCCCGAACTACGTCCGCGCGCGAGAAAACGGTGTCGTCAATGTGGACGTGCGACGCGGCGTGACGCGCACCGACACACACTTCTCCTTTGAAGAGGCTTTCGGCGAAGTTAAGCTTGCTGACCTCAATGCCAACTACGATTTCATAAGTTTGCGCGCCGGAATCCAGCCCTTCGTCTCGGACTTTCGCGGCTTCATCTTTTCCGACAACAATCTCGGAGCGCGTCTCTTCGGCGCGTTCGACAATAATAAGTTTCAATTCAACGCCGCTTATTTTCATCAGCTCGAAAAAGATACCAACAGCGGCCTGAATCGCTTTGACCAGCGCCCACAGAATGTTTACATCGCCAATCTCTTTCGCCAGGATTTTCTCGCCAAAGGCTACACGCTACAGGGCAGCCTGCATTACAACGACGACCGGCGCAGCGTCGAATATGACCGCAACGGATTTCTGGTGCGCCCCGCTCTCGTCGGCGATGTTCGCCCGCACTCGATCAAGGTCGGCTATCTGGGCGTCAGTGGAGACGGCCACATCCGGCGCTTGAATCTTTCGCACGCTTACTACTACGCCTTCGGGCGCGACGACCGCAATCCGATTGCGGGACGCAGCACCCGCATCAAATCCCACATGGCTGCGGTCGAGGCTTCGATAGATAAAGACTACCTGCGCTTTCGCGGTTCGTTCTTCTTCGCGCAGGGCGACCAGAATCCGACAGATGCCGTGGCGACCGGCTTTGATGCCATCTTCGATGATCCAAACTTCATCGGCGGGCAGTTCTCGTTCTGGAATCGCAATGGCATACGCTTAACGCAAACAGGCGTCGGCCTTGTTCAGCCCAACAGCATTCTCCCAAGTTTACGCAGCAGCAAGACACAGGGGCAGGCGAATTTCGTCAATCCCGGAATCTTCATCTACAACGCCGGAGTAGATGTCGAGGTCACACAGCGCATCAAGGCGATTTTTAATGTCAGCTATCTGCGCTTTCATCGCACGGAATCGCTCGAATATATCTTGTTCCAGAATCGCATACGCAAAGACATAGGCTTCGATTACAGCGTCGGCCTCGCCTACAGGCCGCTGTTGATTAACAACATCACGTTCACCTTCGGCGCGGCGCTTCTCCAAACCGGACGTGGCTTCCGTGACATCTTCACGGATGCCTCGCGCAACTGCCCCGCGAACGTCTCCGACTTTTGCGCGCAGGATAGTGTCGTCATCAATCCGAGCAAGCCGCTCTATGCACTGTTCGGGCAGGTGAAATTTGTGTTCTGAGGGTTTTTGTAGATGAGTAAGAAAACCAAGAAGAAATAGACAGGATTAACAAGATAGACAGGATAAAGGGAAGAAACATCAAGCTTGTCTGTCCTGCCTTGTCTTCCTAATCTTGATAATCCTGTTAATCTCGGTCTACTTCTTGGACTGACGGAAAGCGAATCATCATGCAAGGCCAACGCAAGCCAGTTGATCGCATCAAGCTAGTTCTCGTCCTGACCTTCACGGGCGTACTCGCCGTGATTGGCTTCGGCGGGGTGCGTTCAAAAGCTACGAGCGATGATGCAGCGCCTGCCCGCGCTTCTTCAGCGAAAGGCGAAACAGTCGCGGCTGCAAATCTCACAGGGCAGCAGGAGACTGCGCCCGCAGCTTTTCAGGAAGGCTGCGTCACCTGTCACGGCCAGATCGAGCCGATGCACGAGACGAAATCCGGCAAGCTCGAAGATGGTAAGGATGGACAAAAACTCTCCTGCGCTTTCTGTCACGGCGGCAACCCTTCAGAGAAGACGAACAAGGAAGCGGCGCACGTTCAACCGCGGTACGCGGACGAGTGGAAGAGAAACAATCAGAGAACAACGTCGAACCCTGAGCGCACCAACACGCTGCTGGCGAAAGAGAGCCGCGAGTTCGTCCGCTTCATCAATCCGGGCGATTTGCGCGTTGCGGATCAAACCTGCGGCAGTTGTCACCAGACGGAAACCAGCGCAGTTTCAAACAGCATGATGCGCCACGGCGCGATGCTCTGGGGCGCAGCCCTCTACAACAACGGCGGCTTCCCGCTCAAAGACACGCGCTTCGGCGAAAGCTACAGTGATGAAACGGGCGCTCCCGAACGTCTCATCCAGCAGGGCGACATCAAGCCCGAACAGATGGCGCTGCGCGGCATCCTGCCGTACTTAGACCCGCTCCCGCGCTGGGAGATTTCGCAGCCCGGCAATGTCCTGCGCGTGTTCGAGCGCGGAGGAAAACGAAGACTGGAAGTCGGCTTGCCTGACAGGGATGAAGACGCAGGCCGCCCGGACAAGGGATTAAGCCCGCGTGGGTTCGGCACGGCTCAACGCACAGACCCCGTTTATCTGGGCTTGCAGAAGACGCGCCTGCTCGACCCGACGCTCAACTTTCTCGGCACAAACGATCACGCGGGCGACTATCGCTCTTCGGGCTGCACCGCCTGCCACGTCATCTACGCCAACGATTCAAGCGCCATCCATTCTGGCAAAGAGTACGCGGCCTTTGGCAATCAGGGCACGCCGCGCACGGCGGATAAGAGTTTCGATAATTTGAGGAACGAGCCGGGGCATCCCATTCGTCACCAGTTGACGCGCAGCATCCCAACCTCGCAGTGCATGGTCTGTCACATGCACCCGGGGACGAACATGGTCTCTACTTACTTGGGCCTGACGTGGTGGGACAACGAGACCGACGGGCGCGTGATGTATCCGGCCAAAGAGGTGACGCCTTCGCAGGATGAAGAGCAGGAGAAGCTCGACCGCAATCCTGAAGCAGCAAGTTTGCGCGGGCTGTGGTCTGACCGGAATTTCCTGAATCAAACAGGCAAGCCGGAATTCAACAAGCAACTCACGCGCACGCAGTTCGCAGACTTTCACGGGCATGGATGGATTTTCCGCGCCGTCTTCAAACGCAATCGCCGTGGCGAGTTGATTGACCGCGACAATAAGCCTTTGCTTGATGGAAGCGGCAAGCCCGTCACTTCCGTTGAAGCCGAAAAGCTGTGGGAGGCCGTCAACTTCAAAGACACTGACAACGCGGAGTTAACGAACAAGGCTATGAAGGCTGGCGTGCCCGTTCATCTCAAGGACATACATCTTGAGAAGGGGATGCACTGCGTTGATTGCCATTTCAGCCAGGACGCGCACGGCAACGGTGTCTTGTACAACGAGCCGCGCGCAGCCATCGAAATCTCCTGCGCTGACTGTCATGGCACGATTAACGAGAAGGGCTGGCCTGATACGCCGACGGGTGGCAAAGCCGTGCCGCCCCTCACCTCCGGCCCGGCTGCGGGCAAGGGAATGACGAGAGACGGCAAGTATGAAGAGAAGGCCGGGCGCAATCTTTCGGCCATCGTCGTGCCGTGGCTCTCGGCGGATGGCAGCAAGGTCAGACTGTTTGAGAAGGTCAGGCGTGATGAAACTCGCAAGGACGCCAGCGGCAAGGATGTGAAGCTCTCGCGCGGCGACATCATCCAGAACTCTATGGTCGAGCCGAATGTCTGGTGGCGCGTCAAGCAGACGATTGATACCGTCACGGAAGGCAGCCGCGATTACAACTGGAAGTCGCATTACGCGAAGACCGTCCGCCTCGACGATAAAGATCAACTCGCCTGGGGAGAGAAGAAGGGAGAAGTCGCGCATCCCGACAACAAGATGAGTTGCATGGCCTGCCACTCTTCATGGATGACGAGTTGTTTTGGTTGCCACCTCTCGATGACGGCGAATCGCAAGATGCCGAACCGTCACAACGAAGGCGGCGACACGCGCAACTTCACAACCTACAACTTTCAGGTCATACGCGACGACGTGTTCATGCTCGGCGTAGACGGCACAGCCACAGGCCACCGCATCGCGCCCGTGCGCTCAAGCTCCGCCGTGCTCGTCAGCTCGCAGAATCAGAACCGCGAGTGGATTTACAGCCAGCAGCAGACCGTTTCGGCGGAAGGCTTCGCGGGGCAAACCTTCAACACGCACGTCCCGCACACCGTCCGCGCCAAAGAGACGAAGGACTGTTCCGATTGTCACGTCTCGAAAGATAATGACAACAACGCTTGGCTGGCCCAGACGATGTTGCAGGGCACAAACTTCGTTAACTTCATGGGGCGCTACGTCTACGTCGCCGCCGAGCATTCACTCGAAGTCGTCCCCGTGACGGAGCGCACCGAGCCGCAGGCCGTTTACGGCAGCACCCTTCATAAGCTCGCCTACCCGCAAGCTTTCGACAGTTTCGTCAACAAGGACAAGCGCAAGCTCTCTTATTTCTTCGAGCACGTCGGCAACCCCGAAGTCTTGCAGGTGCAGTTGCGCGGCGAGTATGCCTACGTCGCGGCAGGCACGGGCGGCCTGCGTGTCTACGATGTCGCGCAGATAGATCACAAAGGTTTTTCGGAACGCATCACGACCGCGCCCGTCTCTCGCTTCGGCCAGAAGTTTTTCGTGAAGACGAAGTATGCGACCGCTGTGGCCGCGCCTTCGACGCTCGCCGTTGATCCGGCGCGTTGGCGGCTTGATCGTGAAGTCGGCTGGTTCGATCCTCTCGGCACTGACGAGAAGAGCCAAAGAGCTTTGACGAGATGGAGAGATTGGTCACGACTTCCTGTCGAGGCAAAGAACAAAACAATCAACCCCTGGGTCAACGAAGAGCAGCCGATTCACCCGCTCTACGCTTACCTCTACGTCGCAGACCGCGAAGAAGGCTTGATTCTCGTCGGCGCAGCCACGCTGCTCGACGGCGACCCTCTGAACAACTATCTCAAGCGCGCTCTCGACCCCGCCGTTTATCCGAACGGAGCTTATAACCCTGACGGTGCGTTAACGGGTGCGAACAACATCACGATTGCCGGAGCTTACGCCTACGTGACGACCGAGAGCGCGCTTGTCATCATCAACCTCAACAACCCGCTCAAGCCGGAACGAGTTGGAACGATTCCGCTCAATCACCCGCGCTCAGTCGCCGTTCAGTTCCGCTATGGTTTCGTGGTGGATAAAGACGGCTTGAAAGTGATTGACGTGACGAATCCGTTGCGCGCGCGCCTCGTTGATGGAGCGACCCTGCGCTTAAACGATGCCCACGATGTTTACGTGGCGCGCACCTACGCCTACGTCGCCAACGGCCATGAAGGCATCGCTATCGTTGATGTCGAAAATCCGGAGAAGCCCGCGCTCTACATGATGTACGACGCTAAAGGCGAGGTGGGCGGCCCGCTCAAAGATACGCATCAGGTCAAGGTGGCGATGACGAATGCGAGCCTCTACGCTTACGTTGCCGACGGCGAAGCGGGACTCAGAGTCTTGCAGTTGACAGACCCCGAAACGATGATCACGTATGCAGGCTTCAGCCCCCGACCGCAGCCGCGATTGATTGCGACGTTCCAGACGAAAGGCCCAGCGCTCGCCATCTCCAAGGGACTCGACCGCGACCGCGCGGTGGACGAGAGCGGCAATCAGGTGGCGGTCTTCGGGCGGCGCGGCGCGCGACCCTTCACGCTCGAAGAAATGCAGCGAATGTATTTGACGAAGGACGGTCAACTCTTCACCGTTTCGGGCATCAGCGGCCTCGACGAAAAGACGCCGCTCCCGCGCGTGCAAAATACTCTCGTACCCGAAGGGACTCCGGCTTCAAGCGCAGAGCCGAAGTTGAGCGGAACGATTGAAACGGCCAAGCCCATATCGGGAACGAAAAAGACGAGCATGATTGTCGGTGGCCTGGGACTCTTCTTCGTCCTCATCGGCTGGCGCAAACTCCGCCGCCCGCGCGTCGGCGGCAACCGATATGGCGGATAATAAATAGACAGGATTAGCAGGATTAGCAGGATTAAGAAACTGCTCGAAAAGACTCAATGAAAGCCCCGAAGGGGCGACATGTGATAGCCCGGCGCACCGCGCCGGGTCACAGTTCTCCTTGATGAGAAGCCCTGAAGGGGCGGAATAAGTATGCCGCCCCTTCAGGGCTTAATGAATAGGCCGGAATCTCTTCCTGTGGCGTTGCCACAGGCTTTCACATTTCGCTCCTTCGGAGCTTTCATGGACTTTCCGTACAGCTTCTAAGATAACGTGAGTTCGACATAAGGAATTACTTTCAACAGCCCCGTCAGGGGCGGCAGAATGTAGCCCCGGGCGTCAGCCCGGGGGGCACAGCACCAACATAATTATTAAGCCCCGAAGGGGCGACAGATGCCCCAGTTTGATGGTCACACGTCTTGAGCATCTGTCGCCCCTTCGGGGCTCGAACATTGATTGCTGGCTATTCCCCGGGCTTGCGCCCGGGGCTACACTCTGTCGCCCCTCCGGGGCTGTTGAAAGTAATTCCTTATCTCGAACTCACGTTAGGATTAAGAAAACAAGACAGGTCAGGCAGGTTAAATACTTCTTTCTTCCCTGGGCTTTGGGTTACTTGTCTTTGCGGACAATGGTTTTCCGACTCATTGGCGGAGTCCTCTTCTCACGAAGCTGTCTATGCCTTGATTCTAGGTTGTAAATCAATCGCTGATGTGTCAGTCCAAGTCTTATCGCCGCCCGTGTGATGCTGCCTCTTTCCTCCGTCAATGCCTGCTCGATGAACCTTGCTTCATAAGCCTGTAAGACATCCGGCAGATAAAACCACGCATCGTGCAGGTTTTTACCAAGCAATCTTTTCATCACGATACGAGCGCAGGCACGAAGTCTTGCTATATCTTCGGCATCTTGTCTGGAAGCCAGTAATTTATCAGCTTTGAGATAGGTATGATAAAGCTCGTAATCGGATAAACATGGGGCGTGTTCTT
Source organism: uncultured Acidobacteriota bacterium (assembly GCA_963791265.1). GTDB lineage: Bacteria > Acidobacteriota > Blastocatellia > Pyrinomonadales > Pyrinomonadaceae > QHXM01. The sequence goes on along the minus strand of CAWBSB010000013.1, from coordinate 568,553 downwards.
CGATGATGGAGAGGAAAGTGAGTCCGGCGTCTTCCGCCAGTTCAATCGCAAGGTGAAGATTTGTCTGGTGCTGTGATGAGGACATGGTATTCTTCCCGCGCGATCTTTCCATAACTAGCAACGGCTAATGCGACGACTCAAGCCTCCACCTCAGAGTGAGTGATGAGCGCCGCCGTTGAGAAGAAAAGGATTCTCACGGCGAAAAGTTTGAGCAAAGGCATTTTATCTGTATTAACGGATAAAGGCAAGTTGTCTGCAATCTCTTTCTCGTTAGGAGGTAACTCCTAATGGGAAGGAGGGCGCGCATGAAGCAGGAGCGGTTAGCTGAGAAGTTGTTACAGGCTCGGAATGCGCTCGGCCTTTCTCAAAGTGAGATGCTCAGGCGTCTTGGCTTTGAAGATGTGATTGATTACAAGCGAATCTCGGAATATGAGTTGGGAAAGAGTGAGCCGCCATTAGCAATTCTCCTGCAATACGCTCGTCTTGCTGGCGTACATATGGAAGTCTTAGTTGATGACGAGCTAGACCTGCCCGAACATCTGCCTGGTACAACTAACCACAATGAAATAAGGCGCAAGTTTGCCTCCCGCCGCAAAAGAGCAGGGAAGACAAAGGCGCGATAAGAGAAGATTCTGTTAGCTCTGCTTTTTACGTGCTGCGGGACGCTTGCGCTCGCTGGTGCGTGTCCCGCCCGCCTGCTCGTACTGGCTTGAGTCCGGGCCGAAGAAGGCGCGGAAGCCGCTACGTGCGCGCGACGCAACACTGCTGATGGTTGAGAGCTTGTCGTTGGATTGATTAACAAGCTGCGTCAACTGTGTGCGCGAATCCTCAATCTGCCCGCGCAGCGTCCGCAAGTCTGTAATCATCGCTTCAAGCTGCGCCAGCGTCACGTCGCTCATAGAGAAGGCCGGACTGTCTCTCCAAACGCGAATGATCCGCTCGCCGTCGGCAATGACATCATCAATGGAACTGTTTTTAGGCATGGCTGTGAGTAGCTCCTTTACAAGTAGGGTTGTGAGTTGTGAAGAACGTGAAGACTACGATAATTCCCTGAGCCTGAGTAATGCTTCGCACTATACCATGTTTGAGGGGGAGCGATAAGAAAAATGAGGAAGAGAGCTAGTGCTCAGGGGAAGCGCTCCCCCCTTTGGGGAAGGCGGGCGGAAATCAGGGGAAGGGCACGGGAATAACTAGGGGAAGCGTCTCCCCATTGAGGAAGCCGCCATCCCTCTTTAAGGGAACGCTCCCCCTAAAAAGGGAAGCCGTCCCCCAATTTAAGGAAGGCTTCCCCCAAAGAGGGGGACGCATAAGAAAACTTGGGGCAACGACCGGATTTGCAGGGGCAGGGCTTGTCCCTGCCCGCTATACTGCGAAGGCACGCGGGCAGGGACAAGCCCTGCCCCTACTACCTGAAAAGTTTGATTTGTTCGCGTGCTATACAGAGGAAGATAATAATTCCACGAAAGAACCTTTTTGTGGAATAATATCATGCTGCAAATTGGGTAAAACTCACGTAAATCTTCACAACCCGGAGAGTATCGCTTTGGACAACCAACCGAATGAAACCGCATCGCCCCATATTGATGCGGTCAAGGCTTCCCCCTCTGCACTTACTGTATGGATACCGCTTATCGGCCCTCTGTTGATGGCGATGCTGACATTCGTCCTTGTAAGATACGTAGTGAACCATGGGGATCTTCCCTCAGTATCACTGGTGGAGTGTTGTAGGAAAGGGAACTTCGCCGCGACCCTTGCTAGCGCTACGTGGTCTATTAGTGTTCTATTTTACGGCCTGACCGTTATGGTCATGCTAGCAACCGTCTTTCGGATAATTACGGATACGTTCCGATCAATTAAGATAGTCGATAAGCTCCGATCAATTAAGCTAGCGGCGGCTGGTCTTGCCCTGTCTTTGGTGCTGGTAGGAGCCTTGGCAATTTTGCTACCCACGGGTCAGCGGATAAAGTTTAACGAGGCAGTGCTTGATCCTACAGTTTACCCAGTATCAAATGCCAGACCTTTCGTGACCGGGGCCGAAATATTGGTTCCCTTGTCTCTCGCCGCGCTTGCCTTGGCAGTCTCGCTCATCCTATCCCGGGCTAGTCGCCTTGTTGGTGGTCGGATGAAAACGTCAGTGACTACCCGGGCTGCTTACCTAGCAAGAAATCAGCATCACGTGCGCAAGCTTCTTTATATTAGCGCAATCTCGCTGGTCGCAGGCACCCTTATGGCATCAGCACTTTATGCTTGGGCGCACACTATAATGACCGCAAATAAAGCGGTCTTCGCCCAGTACTTGGACGTCATAGATCTTCCCAAGACCATGGGGATACTAAACGGCTCGCTCTACTCGATATTCTTAGCGGGGATCTTCGCGCCTGCTTTTCTCCAGTTGCGGGGATTTGCGGATCAACTCGCCAATGAAGCAAAGCCGGACGCTATCCCATCTGAACGAAAAAAGTGGCTCGAAGAAAACGCAATCAGCGAAACTTTTCCGCAGCAATTAGTTCCCGTGTTCGCGGTGTTGTCGCCGATGCTGGCTGGGGGGCCGCTTACCGCCATACTTCAATCGATTACGAATTAAATAGATACTCAGTCGACACTCCGTTACTGAACCTTAGTATTTAAACTAACTTTCACAATTCCACAAAATAACTCTTCGTTTTGAATTCGCAAGGATGGTAAAGAAGAAGCACTTGCAATTAGTGCCTTGTGGAAATGTTAAAAAGCCTGGCAGTTTTATCACATGGAACTGCTCAGCAGATTAGCATCCGGTGGAAGCAGAATCAGATACATTTTCGCTGTAATGTTGAATTAGATAAAGAGGGATTTATAGCTATTTAATGACGGCGCTGTCTAAGAACTCATTCAACCCGACGCCTCGATAGCATTCCTTTCATCGTTATCTTCTCCGGTTTGCTTGAATGCTGTATGCTCGCGGCGAGTTAATTCGGCGTTCGGTGTCTCGCTTGTAAGGTAACGCTCAACATATGAGGTTCAATATGTCAGCAAACACTTTTTCCTCTTCCCGCCGTGACTTTCTCAAAACCGCCCCGTTGTTGACTGCCATCGCCGCTTCCGCAAACGCCCAAACTAAGTTGAAGAAGATGGGGTATCCATTTGTTGACGGATTGTGTTTGGACATTCTCGAAAAACCGGCTGACATTCGTGCTTCGGGCTTAACCGCGCTACTCGCGGACGTGTCAGCAGTCGGACGGATTCCGACCAGCGACGGCAGCCCGAAATGGCAACGCACTTTTACCGAAACCGCCCGCTTGATTGTCAAAACGCGCCAGGCGTTGCGCCAAATTCCAGACGTTTTCCTTGCCACCGACGGCCAACAAATCAACGACGCCTTTAGGAACGGGAAAACCGCAATCTTTCTGCAAGTCCAGGGTGGTGGTGAGATCGTCGGCGAAGATTTAACCCGCATTGACTTGTTGCACGAACTCGGCTTACGGGTGCTGCAAATTACGCATCACAACGACAACCCGCTCGGCGGCGGCAGTATGGAAAAGACTCAGAGCGGGTTGACCAAACTTGGTTTTCAGGCCGTCGAGCGAATGAACGCGCTCGGAGTGATCCCCGATTTATCGCACGCGTCCGACCAGACCGGATTGGACACGCTCACTACAAGCAAAAAACCAGTCATTATTTCGCACGGCGCGGCGCGCGCTCTCGTCAACAATGCCCGGTGCGCACCAGATAATATCATTCGCGGCGTCGCGGATTCGGGCGGCGTGATGGGAATCTTTATGATGAGTTTCTGGCTGACCGACGAGGCCGTCCCGACAGTCGAATCTTATCTGAGACAAATCCGTCACGTCATCAAGGTCGGGGGAATAAATGCGGTCGGCGTCGCGAATGATTTCCCGCTCGCGGGCGAGAGAGCTTTGATTAAAGCCAAAGGTGACAATGCTGAGGCAGCTAAGAGTTACCTGCCCTGGTGGGATTCAATAGCTAAATCAGGCATCCTTGGTTTTGACAAACGCCCGACTCATGTCGCCATCCCCGAATTGAACAACATCGGACGGATACAAACTATCCATACAGCTCTGGGAAAGGGCAATTTCAAGCCGGCAGAAATCGAGAAAATTATGGGCGGCAATTGGGTTCGAGTTTTATCGGAGCGGCTCACATAGATAAAAGCTGTCGCATCGGCCATCTGCGACACCGAACAACCCATCTGAGGGCGACGAGTCAAGCCGAACATCTGCCTGACGCCCGATGATTGGCCGCATAATTGAGTAAGGAAGAGCCTTTCTGGCGCAGTCCCTCCAGATACTTCACCTCATCATAGGGTGTCCTCGTCTGCCAGCATCTGTAGATGATCCTGATCCACTTGAAGGCTAAGGCTCGCACCGCCGCCTGATGGCTCTTGCCGCGCGCTCGCTGCTCATCGTAGTAAGTCCTGGCCCAGAACGAATGCCTCACCGATTCGCCCGCGTACTCGTGGAAGCTCTGGCGCAGGAACTTCGGACAGAAGTAGCGCCATCTCACCCGGCAACTCTGCCCGCTGCGCTCAATCACAGGAGCGATGCCGGAGAGTCGCGCCAACTCGTCGGCTGACTGCCACCGCCCCCTGTCCGAACCCAGCGCCACCGTCAGCCTCGCGGCGTAGTTCTGGCCAGCACCCGGCAATGACTGCATGAGCGCGAAGTCTTCGTTGACGGCGCATAAGGCTGCGATCTCCGAGTCGAACTCTTTGATGGCTTCGAGCGTCGTCTTCATTTGCGCAGCGAGCGCTCTCATCATCACTACCGAAGAGGCGATCACGGCCCGGTCTGTCACCAGCGGCACGGCCTCTTTGATCGCCTCCACTCGCTTCTCGATGGCCTCACGTCTGACCGAGTTGTGAGAGCGCAAGAAGCCAATGAGCGTCCCACGCCTGACCCGCCGCAGCGCGTCTAGCGAAGGCCATCTGAGCAGGAAGTCGCAGACCAGAGTGGTGCGGATGTCTGGAAACCACTCCAGAATCTGCGGAAAATAGCACTTCAAGAGCGAGGTCATCCGATTGCTAATGCGGGTGCGGTCATCAACCAGGCGGCGGCGATGCTCGACCAGGTAGCCAAGCGTGCGCGTCTGCTGTGAGTCCGGGTGCCAGGCGCGCAGATGGTCGCGGTGGAAGAAGAGCAGTTCGGCGAGGTAGGCGGCATCCGCTGGGTCATCTTTGTGGTGCGACGGCGAGAAGGCTTTGCGGTAACGAGCAAGAGTGGACGGGTTGACGGGGTAGAGAGTCAGAAAGTCGTACTTCATCAAGGAATAGATCAGTGGGCCTCTGGACTGCTCCAGGCAGACAGCGAGTTGGCGTCCGCCGAAGCGCGATCTCAGAGCTGTCGCCCACTCGTCAATGGTCTTTGGCGAATGGCCGAGGATAGAAGCCTCACGCCCGCCTGTCGTCGGGTCAAGGAGACAGATGTCGTGTTTGCGATCAGCCCAGTCAATGCCGATGAGCGCGGCGTAATCAGCCATGAGAGTCCTCCACCCAAGAGAGTCAGGTCTGGTTCGGAGAACATGCTTGGCAGTAGCTCTGCGAAATAGTTATAGTGAGCCGCTCGGCGCGCATCATCTGAGAGTTCGTTGTCGAGCTAAAGCGCGGGGCTGGCGTGCGAACAGGTTGTTAGAGGCGTCCAAAGCGCCTTTCATTCAAGATTCGTCACGCCCGCCCGGCATGTTCTTCCTTCACTCTAACTCTGATGAATCAGAGATGAAGAATGAACCTCGTCAACCTATAACTCATTCAAGCGCGAGCCCGCGATAGCATGGCTTTCATCATCTCTCCTTGCGGTGTAGATTGAATGGCGCCTGCGCGGGCCGGGTTCATTCGGGCGTTGGGCGGCTAAAGGCATTAGCATTTCTACTAAACGGAGGCAACGATGGCGAGAATTACTGGAATCGGTGGGGTCTTTTTCAAGAGCAGAAATGACCGTGCCGCGCTTGCGGCCTGGTATCAGGAACACCTGGGCATTTCACTAGAGGACTTTGGCGGTGCCGTCCTGAAATGGCCGGACGACAAGGCCGAGGATCAGGGGCTCACCGTGTGGCACATCGCAGAAAAAGAAAGCCAGTGGTTCAGCCCCAGTGACTCATCTTTTATGATCAACTACCGAGTTGATAATCTTGATGAGATGATCGCGCAGCTCCGGGCGGGCGGGGTTGAGATCATCAGCGGCCCCGAATCACATGAGAACGGGAAGTTCGCGTGGGTGATGGACCCTGAGGGGAACAAGGTGGAGTTGTGGGAGCCGATGATCTGGGATGAAAAGAACAAGAGCGCCTGAAGTTCTTGCACGAGCCGCCCAACAACTGCATGCAGCGGAGCGCGCAAGATGCTTGGCCGTTACACCTGAGGCTCGGTGCGCACCCGCTGATGCGCGGCGTTAGGCCGCTGTCTTTGCCTGTGCGCGATCTAGTGAGGACATGGATTGCTGGTGCTGTTGGGGTCCAGACAGTTCTTGACCATTTTGATCTTTTCACTGTCCAGCCTGGGTAGAACCGCGCTGGCCCGGTGCAGGAAATCGCTGAAGTTCAACTCATTCTTCTTGAGGTAGTCATCAACGCCCTTGCTCGGATGCTTGAGGAAGATGCTGAGCACGTCTTTCAAGCTGTACCCCGTCCTGACCTCCGGGCACGACACTGTGGACAGGACGAGAGCCGTGAACATAGGGTCCTCTTCGATCAGCGATTTGTTGAAGTCGCAGCGGTCCAAGTACGGGTACGTGAGGATGTTGAACAAACTATGCCAACCGTGTTCGGTGTAGTCCACGTTGGACAGGAACCTCTCACTCTCTTGCAGCGCCTTCCCGATGTGCGCCCGGCTGAGTGGAATGTCCGGGAGCGTGAACAGCGAATCCTCTACGAAGTTCGAGAGCTTTCCGTCTGTGATCTCCTTCAGAATCTTGTAGGACGCCCATTCCGCGAACGCCTCGTAGGACGGCACGAAGGTGGTGTTCTCCCTGGTCTGGTGCGTGTCGCCGTGCTTCGCGAGCTGCCACACCATTGAATCCCGGCAACGCCGTTAGTTGACCCAAAGGCATCGCGCAGCTCTGGCAGCAGGTGGTTAACGACTATCTTGCCTCTGAGGGTCCACTGTTCCGACATGATGTGCTCCTTCGTTGTAGGCCGACCAACGGCGTATGCTCGTCAGCGTTAGTAAGGCAAGCAGCGGCCCCAGCCTATTCAAGCATGTCGACATGTATCAACCGCAGGTGCTCGTCATCGAAGAGGCGCTGAGATTCCAACTTGAAAGAATCGAGGTCGGAGCGCAGATACCAGCGGTTGGCCCAGTCGCCCGAACGTGAGATCCCGATCCACTTGCGCTGATTGCCCTCAACGTATGATGTCACGTGGATAAGGCGCTTGCCATCCTCGTCGAAGAGCTTCTGCGACTTAGTAGAGAAGTGCCCCAGGTCCGGACTGATCCACCATGTATTTGCCCAGTTGCCTGAGCGCGAGATGCCAAACCACTTGCGCTTGCCGCTCTCCGCCCAGGTCATGACATAGATCAGGCGCAGACCCTTGTCATCGAACAGGTCTTGCGCTTCCTTAGAGAAGCTGGCGAGATCGTCCTTAATAATGAGTCGGCTCGCCCAGTCACCGCCGCGCGCGATCCCGATCCACTTGCGCTTATTTCCCTCGACGAAGCTATCCACGTAGATCAGCCGCAGGCCCTTTTCATCGAATAAGTCTTGCGCCTCCTTCTTAAAGCTGCTGAGGTCCGGACTAATCCACCATCGGTTGGCCCAGTCGCCGGCCCGAGAAATGCCGACCCAACGACGCGCGCCGTTTTCCATGAAAGTCGTCACGCGGATGAGACGACGGCCCTTTTCGTCGAAGAGCTCCTGCGCCGTTTTTGAGAAGCTATCGAGATCGGGCCGGATGTAAAAAGAGCTGGCCCAGTCACCGGCCATCGAGATGCCGACAGTCGGCACCGGGAATCCGGGCGAGGTGGACGCTGGCCAGATCGAAACTGTGTCCTTGGGAATTCCGTGGCCTTGCAGCCGGAACCACGGTCCGTCGGCGCCCGGAGGCGCGAGCTTTTCGCGATCAATCACCGAGGCGCTGCGAAACGGAAGCGGACGCAACGCGGAATCCGAGGCGCGCACGCAATGTATGTGTGTGTGTGGATTCGTGCTGTTTCCGGTGTTGCCCGCGCGACCCAGCAACTGGCCTTCTGAAACCTTGGCGCCCTTCTTCAGCAGCTCAGCAGGCATCGAGCCGTCCCGCAGATGGGAATATTTCACGAGTTCGGTCCCGTGCTTAATAATAAAGCTATTGCCACCTACGGGGTTGGGCGTGGGAGAAGGAAACTGGAGGCTCCCATTTTTGTCAGCCGTAATCGTGTTGTCCTTCATGCCCGTGTCAAATTTTTCGACCGTTCCGTCGGCCACAGCCCGCACAGGCTTGTTCCAAATACGATAGTCCTCGTTTTTCATCTTGTCGCCACCGGGCAGTAGACTAGACCACTTCTTGGCCTTGCTGTCCCAGCCGACCACGCCAATGTCGTGCGCGAAAATCTGTGTGCCGCCGCTTCCACCGTTGGCCCAATGGACGGCATCCGTCGAGTAGTACTCGTCCGTGCGAAGTTCGCCTGCCGCGTAAGGAAAACGGTAAGCCTCCTCCGGAACCGGACTCTGGTGCGCGGCCAATGGCAACGTGACGGTAGCGGGATCCGAGAAGTCCTTGCACGTCACTTCGATCTTCACCTGCGAGGGCGCTGCGCCAGTCAGGTAGATTGCATTGTTGACGTTGTTCTTTTTGTCTGGATCGGGGTCGAGATCCACGACCCCGTTAGACCACGTGGCCATCGCGCCTTTGTCGAGATCGAGACTGCCGTCCATGTTGACGCCTTGCATGTCCGTCGCAGGCTGCGAGGAGCCGGGAAACGAGAAGCGTATGCCCTTGACCTTCACTGTCTTGTTTTCCTTGTTCTCCAGTTGGAGTCGTAACACAATCTTGACTCCGGTTTTGCCTGTCTTGGTCCTCGCCGCCAGAAGAAGGTAAACGGCCTTGCCCGATTCCATAGGTTCGACCTTAATGTTGAGCTTGGGTGCGCTCATGTGCTTTTCCTTTCGTTAGTCCAGACAGAATGGCTAAGGTTCGGGTGCAAAAATTCAATTGGCTACAAGATATGGGAAGCGTAGGAAGCATTCCCTACATTCTATGGCAGCCATTTCCAACTACTCATCCTATTTGCACCAGAGCCGCGGAGAGAGGAGTAGCCTTTCAACCCGGCAGTTTTGTCCCAGTGTCTTTGCGAGGCCGATCTCTGCGCGTGTAGAGGCATGGTTGCCAGCGCGATTTGTAAACCCCAGAAGAGGCGAGCATTGAGTGCCGAAATTCGGCGACGCAAAAGAACACTACCCGTCAAAGGTTCATGCCAATGCCCGGCCCGTTTCCGACAGAATCACTTATCTTCTTTTAGCGAGGATGAAAATGAGTAAGTAAGGATGATGTCAACTGCGGCGCTTATATCACCTCTCCGGACGGAAGTAAATACCATTACGAAGGGCACTTATATACTTGACGCAAGTCATTATCGCCAGGACGGCATTTTCAACTATCCTGGCCGATTGACCGCGATAAATCGTCTACCTTGAGTAAAATGTATAATCACCCTTGAAAGGAGAAGAGATGAGACCCTTGATCTTAGCAACTATTATCTCGGTCATCGGATTGATCGGCCATGGCTCTCAACAAGCAGCCAGTGGTAGTTCTAATTCGAATGATTCGATCTTCCAGTCCTATGAATTCCCCAGTCACCCTAAGCTGACACATTTATGTCAACGACGCGTTTACGGATCAGGCCACGAAATCACATGGGATGCTTTTGCTTCATCTGCCAAGCCGTCTCAGCTTGTAGATTACTATCACCGGAAGTTGGGAGATGCAGGATTTACCAGAGACGGTAAAGGTGGTTTCTGGAGGCGTCCTGCTGATGCTCCTCGCCCGCAGCGTGTCTTGGATATTAAGGCTATTGGCACAGACAATCCCTCTAGCGATTGTGAGAAAAAGCCGCCTTCTAATTCACGCGCTATTATCATCATCTCCAGAATGTATTAGGCTCTAGTTGCTTCAGCTCAGTCCGCCGCCCAACAAGTCGCTGAACCGGACGCGCAATCAGCACACCTTTTATCTTCAATGTCTTGTGCGCGCCGGTTATCTCCAGCGTTATGCTTCTGACTTGTGATGTCAACATATGAGTGAAGAACCAGAGTATTCATGTTCAGCTACTTTAATAATTCTGAGTGACGATCTAGTTCCAGAAAGAATTTCAGAACTGTTGAAGATTGAACCTAATCAAACATGGCGTAGAGGTGAGCGAAAATCTTTCGTCCAGCCTAATGGCACAGTGATTTATTTCGACAGTGTATATGAATGGGGTGGCTGGAAAAGTTTTATTCCAGACGAGAAGCAAGATTTGGAATTGCACGAACGATTAGCGCATTGGTGCAATTTGCTGGAAGGGCGTGAATCTGTGATGAGGGAGTTAGAGGAACAGGGTTGCTGGTTGCAGATTAATTGCTATGTTTCCACAAGTGCGACAGCATCAATTATATTGAGCGCGGATTTGCAGCGGCGTTTGGCAAGCCTCCGGTTAGAGTTGTCCTTCAGCATCTTCGCGGATGAAGGTTCATCTGATGGCGAAGCCTGACAACAGCATGAACCTGACCGCGAATCAGCGCCCCACTCACCGAGAGTTTGGGCGGTTTCGGCGCTATGTGCGCGGCAGTTCAAGTCCATCGTTGGGCGACTCTGAAAGAATGAACCTTGTACCGAAAATCATCTTCGTGCTCTTAATGGCCTGCACCCCATTCGGCGGATGCACACGCAATATTAGTGAGACGCCGCCCTCCGATACAGTCGACGCTGGGTCAGAACCGGCGGTCGCCACGTCGGGAAGATTCACGACGGTTCGCGTAGATGTTCGAACAGACCGGCTTGAACTTTTCTTGCGAGATGAAAAGGGACGCGTTTTCAATCGCTTCGACCACCTTGCAGCTTGGCTCGCAGGCCGAAACCAACAGCTCCGCTTTGCCATGAACGCCGGGATGTACAAACCCGATTTCTCGCCGGTGGGCCTCTTAGTGGAGGACGGTCGGGAGATTTCTCCGCTCAATGTTGCCGACGGCACGGGCAACTTCTTTCTGAAGCCCAATGGCGTGTTCTTCGTTTCTGCGTCCGGGCCTCGAATTGTAGAGACGACGGAGTATCCCGCCCTTGCTCAGGGCGTGCGCCTGGCGACGCAATCAGGTCCCTTGCTCTTACGAAACGGTGTTATTAATCGAGCGTTCGATGCTGCGTCGACGTCCCGGCTCATACGCAATGGAGTCGGCATTTCGAAGCACACCATCCTGTTCGTGATCAGCGAGCAACCAATCAGTTTCTACGAGTTCGCCGTCTTCTTCCGCGACGAGCTACAATGCCAGGACGCTCTGTATCTGGATGGTGTCGTCTCGAGCCTGTATTCCGTCAATTTGCAGCGGAATGACTCCAGAGCGGACTTGGGGCCGATTATCGGAGTTGTCCAGTGAACACCACGCCCAACAATAGGAAAAGAGTTCTCAGAAGCCTACGTCCACGCACCACTCCTGGGCATCTTGAGATGATAGCCGCGTCGGAGGATTGTGAGTAAGAATTCATGGAAAGCACAAGCAGTATTCCCCTCTCGGTTTTAGACCTCGCGCCTGTCAAGGAAGGCGGGACGATCAGTGAATCTTTTCGCGAAACGCTGGCTCTGGCTCAGCACGCTGAAGAGTGGGGCTACCGCCGCTTCTGGCTGGCCGAGCACCACAACATTGCAGGCATCGCCAGCGCAGCGACCGCTGTCCTGATTGGGTATGTCGCCGGAGGTACAAACACCATCCGCGTCGGATCTGGCGGAGTAATGCTTCCGAACCACGCACCGCTCGTCGTGGCTGAACAGTTCGGCACGCTTGAGGTTCTCTATCCCGGCAGGATCGATTTAGGAATCGGGCGCGCACCCGGCACCGACCAGCTCACGATGCGTGCGCTCCGTCGCACCCTCTCAAATGTCGAAGAAGACTTTCCACGGGATGTGGCCGAACTGCTTGCTTACTTCGCCCCCTCCCGTCCGGGTCAAAGGGTGCGCGCCGTGCCCGGCGAGGGACTGCGGGTGCCAGTCTGGCTACTGGGTTCGAGTCTCTATAGCGCGCAACTCGCTGCCCTGATGGGCCTGCCGTTCGCATTCGCTTCCCACTTTGCTCCCAACTACCTGATGCAAGCGCTGGAAATCTACAGGGACGAGTTCAGGCCGTCCGAGGCGCTAGACATGCCCTACGCGATGCCGTGCATCAATGTGTTCGCCGCCGATACCGATGAAGAGGCTCGCCGCCTGTTCACGTCGCTCCAGCAGGCGTTCATCAACCTGCGGCGTGGACATCCCGGTCTCTTGTCGCCACCAATCAACCCCACAGAAGCTCAGTGGTCTGAAGTCGAGGTGGCCGGGGTCGGGCACGCGCTCCGCTACTCGGCGGTCGGCTCTCCAGAGACCGTGCGCCGCTGGCTTGAGTCTTTCATTCAAGAGACTCAAGCTGACGAGATCATGGTGACGGCTCAGATCTTCGACCGCGCGGCACGCCTGCGCTCTTTCGAGATTACCGCCGGGATCTGCGATGCGATTGAGGTGGTGCGGCACTAATACGTTTTTGGAGACAAAGGAGGAACGCGGTTGTGGATCTGCAACTCCACGGCAAACGCGTTCTGGCGGGCAGGAAAGCCAATTCCGGCTAACCCGTAAGGTGATGCCCCGTGTTGGAGGTGTGGGGTTGAGTTGTAGATCGCGTGTTAACCAAAAGCCCTTCTTTCTTAAAACTAGTTAGAAGCTGCGGGCTGTGCAATTACGACAGCGCGATTCGTTTTCACAAGATACTTACGGGCAACTCGCTGCACGTCTTTAGCCGTCACTGCTAATATACGGCTAAGTTCAGTATTGACGCGGTTCGGGTCGTTGTAATAAAGAGTTGAACGAGCTAAAAAACTTGCCTTGCCCGGCAGCGTGCCAAGCTGTTCGGCGGAGTATTCGCGCTCCTGCAATCTTGCTTTGTCCATTTCGGCTTACGTTACTCCCTCGTTTTGAATCCGCGTAATTTCCGCATCAATAATTGCTTCTGCCCTGCCGACGCTAACCACCGGCAACAATGCCGCTCCGATACGAAAAAGACTTTGCCCACGTGATTCGGCAACTCCTTCAGGAACACTGGCCGCGAGATTCCTGGCGACGAGAGCCGTGTGTAAACGCGATGTATCTCCCTGCCCGATAATATCTGCGAGTATATTCATCGCATACCAATCGGGATGATCGCTCGGAACGGTTAAATAGGCTGACATATAAGTTGCGGCGTTGGCGCGTGAATTACTAAGAATTTTACGCCGCTCAAGAGAAAACTGCTGCTTGTCAACGCCGGTATTAGCAGGCACCGCTCGACGGGAGATTGTGCCGAAATGCTTCGCAACCGTTTTCTTTGCATCGTCCTTCCTGAAATTACCGACAATCACCATCACTGCGTTGTTTGGAACATAGTAAGTTTTGAAAAACGACTTCGCTCTTTCAGGCGACAATTGATTCGAATTAGGCGGCGAGCAAACTGCACCATATTTGAAAGCAGAGTCTTGATAAATTAACTCAAGCAGCGTTTCCTGCACTCTGCCGAAACGCCCTTTGTCCAACTGCCTGCATTGATCCTGGGCGGCAACTCGCTGCTCATCTATAAATGATTGATTAATGTCAGGTGGGCGCATCTGGCGAGCGAGCGCCGACAATATAAAGTCTAACTGGCTGGCGGTGAACTCGGAAAAGTAACTGGCACGCTCTTGATTGACGACGCCTTCAAAAGGCTTGAGTTCGCTTCCCAATTCCTGCCGGAGATTTTGTAGCACGAGACTTTGAATCAGGTTGGCTAATCCGGCTTGTTCAGGACTTTCTTTACCTGAGCCGGCATTAAAAGAAATATTGACGGCGGCACCTGATGCGGCTGAGTCAGGCGCGAGCAAAACTCTTAATCCGTTTGCTAATTTGTAACTCGTGAACTTGACTTGCTGATTTTTAAGTTGACCTCTGCCAATGCTGGCCGATGCCGAATCGCCTTGCGCCGCCACTGTACAGGCACACAAAGTCAGAAAAGCGAGTAATAAAAAAAGATTTGCTTTCTTCATAAATCTCACAATTTTATTCGAAGCCATCTAACACACATTAGGCCGCCATTAATCGAGGGCTGAGAGAAGATATTAGGGGGTGGGGTGGAGCGTCAATGGAAAGCAAGGCGATCCGAACTCCAGCCCCTCTTCCTCCTGGAATTTCACCCTGCTAATATTCTCCACCATTATGGAACAAATGATGATCCTGAACTCGTAATGGAAAACAGAACTACCCGACGAGGAGCCCGGCTCAACCGCTCCCTTCAGATTAAAGAACAGCGAGGAAAGCTATGCGCGTAACCTACCGTAATATCCTCTCTCTGGCATTAGTGCTCATGCTGGCCGTCAGCATCCCTCAAGCTCTCCCTCTGGGTAACGTAGACAAGCCGCATGGTCTTGACCTCGCTGGGATGGACAAGAGTGTCGATCCCGGTGACGACTTCTTCGGCTATACCAACGGGGAGTGGCTGAAGACGACTCCGATTCCCAACGACCGCTCAAGCTACGGCGTCTTCGACATCCTCGCCGAAGAGGCCAACCGGCGAACCTCCGACCTGATCAAGGAAGCGGGCAAGTCTGCCAGGGATGCTGAGGCACGTCTGGTCGGCGACTACTACGATGCTTACATGGATGAGAAGGCCATCGAGGCTAAGGGCCTGAGTCCGCTCAAGGCAAAACTTCAGCAGATCAACGCGGTCACGAGTAAACAAGCGCTCGCGCAAGTGCTCGGCGGCGAACTGCGCGCAGATGTTGATCCGCTCAACAGTACGAATTTCTACACTGACCGGCTGTTCGGCCTATGGATTTCACCGGACTTCAACAAACCGGACCACAATATCCCTTACATGTTGCAGGGCGGCCTTGGCCTGCCCGACCGCGAGAGCTACCTCAGCACGGAAGCCAATGACGTGGAATTGCAAGCCAAATATCGCGCGCACATTGCAGCAGTGCTGAAACTCGCACAGATAACGGACGCTGACGCTCAGGCAGCGCGCATCTATGATCTTGAGCGAAAGATAGCGAATGCCCACACGAGCCGCACCGACTCTGAGGATGTGCACAAGGCGAATAATCCCTGGCGCCTCCGGGACTTTTCCAGTAAGGCGCCGGGACTCGACTGGGGAAGCTTCTTCAAGGCTGCTGGCCTCTCTGGCCAGCCGATGATCATGGTCTGGCATCCCGGCGGGGTCACAGGCATCTCTGCCCTGGTCGGCAATCAACCGCTCAACGTCTGGAAGGAGTACCTGACCTTCCGTGCTATTGACCGCGCCTCCGCTCTCTTGCCAAAGGCATACGCTGACGAGCGGTTCAACTTCTACGGTCGGACGCTCAGCGGTGTGCCCCAACAGCGTGACCGTTGGAAGCGCGCGGTAAGCTCCACCAGCAACGCACTGGGCGATGCGGTCGGCAAACTCTACGTGAAGCGTTATTTCCCGCCTGAGGCCAAGGCCGCCGTTCAAGCGATGGTCAAGAACATCATCCTTGCCTTCGGCAGACGCATAGATAACCTTGACTGGATGTCACCCGCGACGCGCGCCAAGGCCAAAGCCAAGCTGGACACTTTGTATGTCGGCATCGGCTACCCGGAGCATTGGCGAGACTACTCAGGGCTGAAGATTGTGCGCGACGATCCCCTCGGCAATGCTGAGCGGTCAGAGTTGTTCGACTATCGCTGGAGCCTCTCCAAGCTCGGCAAGCCTGTGGATAGGACGGAGTGGTGGATGACTCCGCAGACCGTCAACGCTGTCAATCTGCCCATCCAGAACGGGATGAACTTCCCGGCTGCTATCCTGAGTCCGCCATTCTTTGATCTGGCCGCCGACCCGGTCGAGAATTATGGCAGCATCGGCGCGACCATCGGGCACGAGATCAGTCACAGCTTCGACGATCAGGGCAGCCAGTTCGACGCACAGGGGCGGCTTCTCAACTGGTGGACGCCGCAGGACCTCGCGCATTTCCGCGCGGCGGCGGACAAACTGGCGGCGCAGTACGACGCTTATGAGCCGCTGCCGGGGCTTCATGTGAGCGGCAAGCTGACCTTGAGCGAGAACATCGCTGACGTGGCGGGACTCTCGGCAGCTTATGACGGCTACAGGAGCGCCTATAGTGGCAAACCAGCACCGGACTCTCAGGGCTTCACTGGCGACCAGCGCTTTTTCCTGGCCTACGGACAGAGTTGGCGGGGCAAGCAACGGCCAGAGACGCTGCGCCTCCAACTGACGACGGACGGGCATGCCCCTGATGAATATCGAGCCGACACGGTACGTAATCTTGACGCATGGTATCAGGCATTCAGCATTCAGCCAGGGCGCAAGCTCTATCTGTCACCGGAGTCCCGCGTCAGAGTTTGGTGAAGGCGGCTGACACGGGCTGCTCTCGGTATGGGCATCACGGTTCCCTTTCTTTAACGTGAGTTCGAGATAAGGAATTACTTTCAACAGCCCCGGGCGCAAGCCCGGGGAATAACCAGCAATACATGTTCGAGCCCCGAAGGGGCGACAGCAGCTCAAGACGTGTGACAGTCAAGCTTGGGCTTCTGTCGCCCCTTCGGGGCTTAATAATTATATTGGTGCTGTGCCCCCGGGCTTGCGCCCGGGGCTACACTCTGCCGCCCCTGACGGGGCTGAAACGTTGTCCCTCTTACGTCGAGCTGACGTTTCTTTACTTTGGTGCTCAGCTTATCGCCGCGCCCTTCTATCCCGGCTACAGCTTGTTGCGACAACCTGCAAGCGCGCTCGGTTCCGGTCTTTCAACTTATCTCGCGATGAGGAAGATGTCTCTCAACGGATAGAAAACACGCGCTCGGACTGAACCAGCCAGGGAGTTCACGGGCGAGTTAATATTTCGATTTCGAGTCGGCGCGTCATCGAAGCTTGGGCGATTTCCACAGAGGTGGCCGCTCGACGCCAGCCCCGCCGCTTGTCGTTTCACTTTTCTCGTAATAATCTTAGAGCGACAATCACATATTTCAATAAGCTGGAGGAGAAGGAATGTCAGAACGTAATGTGGAGACTGAGAACGCACTGCCATCTTCGTCGGGGCTTCTTTTATCAGTCGAGCCTTTGCCGGGGGGCGAATCTGCGAAAACTCTAAAGTTGTCAGCCGATGATACCGACGCATCTGATTCAGCTACGGACACAGATGGAACGGATCAAGCCGAAGGCGACGGCACAGACGGAACGGATGGCGCGAGTACGGACACCGACGGGACGGATACCGAAGGGACGGACACAGACGGCACGGACTCGACCGTTGACGCCGACAGCACGGACGCATAAGCAGGTTGATCGCCACTTCAGGGAATGGTTATCAATCATCTCGAAAAGCTTTTAGAACCTTACCCCCAAGAGGAGTTTATCGCCTCCTCTTGGGGGAAAACTTATCAGCATGTGCCAGGGTGGAAGGGGAAGTTCTCCCATCTGCTGCCCTGGGATCAACTGAACAAGATTTTGCAGCAGCACCGGCTAGACTTTCCGCGTCTGCGCCTGACGCAGAACGGCCAGAGTCTTCCGGCTAATTCCTACCTGCGATACGCTACGGGCGGACGACGGAAAATCCCAATCCCGCGTCTTCAACCAGCCAAGCTCACGCAGCAACTCAGAGAAGGCGCTACCCTTGTCCTCGACGCCGTAGACGAATTTATAGAACCTCTCCGAGAGTTGGCCGAAGGGCTGGAACTTTTCTTTCACGAACACATCCAGATTAATGCCTACGCCGGTTGGCGCACGTCTCAGGGCTTCGATCTCCACTGGGACGACCACGACGTTTTCATTCTTCAGGTGACGGGTCGGAAGCACTGGAAGGTCTATGGCATGACCCGCGCCTACCCGCTCGCGCAGGATAGCGAGCAAGCGCAGAAGCCAACGCATGAACCGCTCTGGGAACAGACTCTCAACGAAGGCGACTTGCTTTATATCCCGCGCGGTTGGTGGCACGTCGCGCGACCTTTGGACGAGCCGACGCTGCATCTGACGGTCGGGGTACACAACCGAACGGGAATTGATCTCCTGCGCTGGGTCAGCGACCGGATGCGCGCGAGTGAAATCTTCCGGGCGGACTTACCACGCTTTTCTTCGAGCACTGAGCGCGTCCAACACCTCGAACAATTACGCAAAGAGTTGCTGGCCGAATGGGACGGGGATGTGCTGTCCAAATACTTCGCTGAACTGGATGGGGCTGCGGAAACTCGACCACGTCTGGGACTGCCCTGGGTCGCGACGCCTTCGGGGCTACCGTCCTCGCCGCAGGCAAGGGTGTATTTGACTGCGCCCAGGCCGCTCGACTTGCAGGTCGTAGATGGCGTTATCGAATTTTCCTGTCACAGGAAGCGCTGGCGGTTTGCTTCCGAGGCGCTTTTGATCTTGCGCCCGCTGGCCGAGAGGCGCGTCTGCTCTGTGGCTGAATTGTGCGAAGCTGCAAAGGGTCGGCTCGAAGAACAAACCGTCAGGGTGTTTCTGCGGGAGTTGATTCTGAATGGACTCATCGCCGTCGTCGAAGAGTGATTGTTTTAGATGACACAGGATTTTTTCTATTGCTCGGCATTGTCTCGCGAGGCGAGTGAGCAGCCTTTCGGGACGGCTTCTACGGCAGACGCGTGGTTGCTCCTTGAATATTCAGCAGCCTGGGGTGCCAGAGCTTTTCAGGAGAGTCAGCTCACGAGGGCGGTCAAGGCGCATTTGAAGAAAGCGCTCCAATCTGTCCCACGCTCGCGCCTTTTATTCATTAAACGTGAGCGAGAGACCCGTAGTCACCTGAGCCTTTTCACTGTACGCTCCACTGAAACGGATGCTTCAATCGCCAGAGTGGAGTTGACCGATTATGAGCAACTGCTGAACGTTAACCTTGCTGCAATCCTGGCAGGGGAACAATCGGCGGGCGGAGAGCGCTGGGAACGGCCACTCTTCCTCGTCTGCACGCATGGCAAGCGCGACAAGTGCTGCGCTAAATTCGGATACGCGCTTTATAAATCTTTAAGGGTGGACGCCGGGGACGATGTCTGGCAATCGAGTCATGTCGGCGGAGACAGGTTCGCCGCGAATCTAATTTGTTTCCCGCACGGATTTTTCTACGCGCACGTGACGGCAGACGCCGGGCGCCAGATCATCAGCCAATACAGTCAACAAACGGTATCCTTAAATAACTACAGGGGGCGCTGTTGTTATCCCTCTCCGATTCAAGCTGCGGAATTCTTCCTGCGTTCTGAGTCAGGACTGAGCGGCATCAACGACGTGCGTTTTTTAGATTACGTGCCCATCACAGGGAACCATTGGCGGGTCAGATTTCTCTCACCACAGGGCGGCCAGACTTACGAAGTTTATCTCAAGAGTCAGCTCTCGGAATTTCAGAATCCCTTGACCTGTCAGGCAAGGGAAGAGAAGCAGGTGGTTCAATACTCACTGAGCGATTATCGTGTCTTAAGTCAGCCACCGCACACGCAGATCAACTGAAGCCGCTGTAAGTTTGGTGTGTTAGAATTGCCTCGCATCGAACGAAGCCTGAGGATAAGGCTGAGAAGTCAGTGGCAAGAAAAAGGGCACGTAAGAAAGACCCGACGAGGCTCTTGAAGACTCTTCCCTAGCAAGTAGTGAAATTCATAGATCCCAAAGGAGATGTTAATGACCAATTCAGCGTTGAGAATCATAGCTAAGGGTATTCTCGGAGCTACTATAGTTGTTCTTTCAATGTTCACCACAATATTTGCCCAGGAAAGGAATGAGCGAGGACGCAAGGCCGGACAATTCAGCCACGCAGTTTCCCTGACCGACCCGGAGGCCACGTTTCAGGGGGCGCGGGTGGTACACAACGTCACCGTTGCTGGGCAAAAGGGGATGCGCGTCCACGCTCAATTCAGGGTGAAGTACGGGCAGGATGTTGCCTGTCAGATGATCGCCTATTTCTATGATGAGGATGGGACTGCGCTCGACGCAGGTGACGATAAATACACTACGAAGCAGGGCAAGGTCAGTGCTTATACCAGATTCACGCCGCGTTATGATCCTGCCGTTTACAACGATTTGCAGATTTTCATTCCCTATGAGGCGCTGAACCTGGAAAGTGGCGATAAGTATAATTTGAAATTTTATCTGGCACTCTATGACCAGGACGGGCAGAGATTCTTCGGGAAGTCAGGGTGGTACAAGTTCTATGTCACGATGCCTTAGTTTCGAAGGCGCTTCAGAGAAAGTGCCCCGGAGTTCCGGCTGACGCCGTTCCAAAGAAGTATAAGTAAGATGATTTGCCTCTGCTCAATGGACATGACTGTTACTTGGGACGTGGCACCTAAGAGGGTGAGCGGCTGAAAGGCAGGCAGAAGTGAGCGACGCTCTGAAACAGGCTCAGGAACTGCTCGACCAGGCACAACTCAACAGCGAGATGGCAGATGTTCGGCACAACGCTTTAAGAGAAGCCTTCGAGCAGAGAGAGTGTGATCTGGAGAGTTACCTCTCTACGTTGCGTGACTTGATGGTCGCGAAGGCCGAGGTGACGGTCGCAGAGTTTAGAGTCCGGGTGCTGGAGCCACCGGCAGGAGATGATCAGGTTGAGCCATCGTAGCTGAATAATAATTACGGAAAGGCCATAGGGGGAGGGACTTGATATGTTGTGGATAATAATCGCAGTGCTGGTAGTTTTATGGGTGATAGCGGTATTGGTAGCGAAAGTCGCGAGCGTACTCATTCACATGCTCTTAGTCGTCGCTCTAGTCATCTTCATCCTCAATTTACTGAGGGGCCGCAGAGCGGTTTAGGATAGTCCGCTCAAAGGTGCAAACAATCAAGAGTGCTCATCCAGAAGGTTACTCCGAGGCTCTTTTTCAGCCCTCTCTGAATCAGGCGCACGGAACTGCCGGAAGAGTATCCATCCGAGCACAAAGGCAATGATAAGACCAAGAATCATCCAGGTGAAATCGCCTAAGAGGTCGCTCATCGCCTGTACGCGGTCGCTAAAGAACTGCCCTAACAATACGTAAAGAACAACCCATAATGCTTCCCCGAGCACGTCGTACAGCAGAAAGCGTGGCCACGGGTAGTTGGTCGCACCGCAGATGATGTTGATGACGGGTCCGAGCGGCGTCAGCAACCAACGGCTCAAAAAAACACCTGCGCCCTGCCGACGTTTCAACCAGTCCTCCGCCGATTTGAGTCGCTCTTCGCCGCCGACCAGGCTGGTGATCCTTCCGGTGAGACGGCGACCGCCCCAACGCCCCAGTGCGTATCCAAGGTTATCTCCGATAATTGCTCCCGCTGCCGACAGCCCCAGCACAGGCCAGAGGCTCATCTCCCCCTGCTCGACGAACGAACCGGCGGCGATAAGCAACAAGCTCGAAGGCATTGGAAGGCCGATGGAACCTACAAGCAGAATCCCGAATAAGACGGGCAGGCCATAGACGCCGAGCGTGCTTAATAGATAATCACTCAAGGCGAGTTGCCTCCGTCGTGCGGTGGCGGAGGTGGCGGCGGAGGCGGGTGACGTTGTTGACGTTCAGCAGTAATCGCCTCCTGTAGCTCAAGAATCAGAGCATCGACCGGGCGATTTTGTTCGAGCGCGATTTCTCTGAGCGGGCGCCTGTCACGGGGCGCAGGCGATAACTTGATAGCCTGATAGAGCACATGTGGCGGAACTCGGTAAGAGCGCGAGACGTAGTGTACGCTCATCCAGGGCCGTATGGTCTCGTCTTTGTGCTGGCTCCAATAGATAGCGTGGCGGACAGTGCGGACGGCGAAAAAACCGGCGGTAAATACCGCCAGTAAAAACGCCACCACCGCTACCCATTGACGCCAGCCGCTTATTCTCATCTCATGCTCTTGGGATACTCCCTGAGTGCCTCCATCTATTTTAGGATTCACCAGCCCGCTGCGCCAGGCATTAACAGTCGCCACAGCTTCGTCGTTCTTCTTGAATCAGCCAGTGCTCGTCATCTAAGCCAGCCCTTATTCCGTTTTGTGAAGTCTTGAGCTATCAAATGTGTTACTACGGGTGAAGAGTCACCCACATGGAATGAGCGGGCATGGTCCTGCACGATGCGATCTTCATTGGTGATGCGCGCGTGCTGGCGCATATGTTCGGCCCAAGATTCCACAAGGAAAGTCTCGACGTAATGGCCTGGTTGCGCTGGATCGGCGAATAAGCCCCAGCGGATTGCGCCGTCGCGTCGGAGAATTCTTTTGACTTCGAGCATCGCTTCGGCAAATTCCCCGGCACGTTCCGGTTCTATCTGATACTCAACGGTCACTAACACCGGGCCATCCTGAGGATGAGGCTCGGTGATAACAACTGGCTCCGACCAGTGCAGCGACGGCTCAAGGTCAAGTTCATCTCCAATCCGAAGAGGGAAGAAATAAGCAGCCGCCAGACCGAGCATCAATGCTGCTGCTGCATATAGCAGCGTTGCGGAGATGCCGATGCGGGTAGCGACCGCGCCCCACAAAGCACTTCCCACAGCCATCCCGCCGAAGAAGACCAGCAGGTAAATAGCCAGCACGCGAGCCCGCACCCAGGCAGGAACAATCGCCTGTACACTGATGTTAAAGCTGGACATCAGCGCCATCCACGCAATGCCGCCGAAGATCATCATGATGCAGAGCAATGGAAAAATGTGAACAGTAGCCAGAACGGCTGTAGTCGCTGCAAAGATAATCGTTCCGCCGATAATCAAGAGATTGACCGACACTTTGCGCCGGATTGCAGGGAGGATAAATGCGCCGAGTATCGCCCCTGCGCCTAATCCACCTAAAAGCATGCCGTAACTGAAAGCCCCCAGTCCTAATTGCTGCCTGGCCACAAGCGGCATCATGGCCCAGAGTGCGCTCGCACAACTGACGAATATGCCCGTGCGCGCAAGCACGGCACGCAGTTCAGGGTCATGACGCACGTAGCGCACACCTGCGCGCATCGCTCCCACAATCCGCTCTGTCGGAGAGATGCTTTCAACAGGAGCGCGTTGCCAACGATAGAGGACGATCAGCACGCCGATGAATGACAGCGAGTTGAGAAAAAAAACGGCCCAGGAGCCAATCGCGGCAACAACAAACCCGCCCAACGCGGGGCCGACAGCCCGCGCAATGTTAAAAGCGACGCTATTGAGAGAGACGGCAGCGGAGAGATCAGTGCGGGGCACTAATTCCGGGATGATTGCTTGCCATGCCGGAGCGTTAAGTGCGGAGCCGAGGCCGAGAGAGAAAATGAGCAGAAGTAAGATCCAGGGAGTTGTTAGTCCGAAGAGCGTCAGCACTCCAAGAGCAACGGCTGAAACAAGCATCCATGCTTGCGTGTAAAGGAGCAAGCGGCGGCGATCTACAATATCGGCGAGGGCTCCAGCGGGCAGCGCCAGCAGGAAGAGAGGGGCGTTCTCTGCCGTCTGCATCAGTCCGACCATTAAGGGTGATGGAGCCAGTGTGGTCATCAACCAGTCAGCGCCGACGTTGTGCATCCATGTTCCGATATTTGATGCGACAGCGGCTAACCACAGAGCGCGAAACAGTGGTTGGGACAAGGGACTCCACGCAGTTGCAGGTCTCACTTGTTCTTGACCTGTAACTATTCTTTCACTGGTAGGCATCTAATGTCCTAAGCGGCATCTTTATCGATTGAATAAATACTTCCACTTAAAACTAGCATGAATACCTCACGACGACGAGTGCGTTTACAATCCGATGCGCAAAATGGAGCACTAGATATTGTGCACGCTGCACACCTTGCCGTCCACGTTTGACCGCGAGTGAGTCTTTCTCTTTAGCGGGCTTTGGCTCTTGCTCTAGCTCATCTAAGATGGAGTCAACGATACTCTTAGCCAGCGCGTTTTCATCTCTCGTTCGTTTGGTAGGCTTTGGCCTGGGGAAAGTCTGCCATGCTCGGAAATCAGATGCCAGAAGATTTATTTTGTGAGCAACACACTATTACCCCACTACCAGGCTAACGCTCTCGTTGACATTAAGCCGGAAGTCGGCTAATTTATGCGCCTAGTTTTTTGTGGTGTGGGCATTTATTCAATCACCTCTTTTTCGTTTCAAAGTTTTTCCAACCATCGGCTATAGCACAGTCTGCAATTAGTTTTACAGGCTTGGTTAAGGTGAAGGTTCGTTCCATCGCTCTTTAATGTTTCGATCAAGACGAGAACTAGAAGCGCTCTGCCTATCCTTCCATCCTTTTCATCACCCTCTACTATCGAGATACGTAGTTAGCACTGCTCCTCAACGCATTTGCTTGAGGAGCATTTCGCCGGAACGGCCCTTAAAGACCAGGGGCAATCCCGGCCTTTTGGGATAGGCGCGAGCGGGTAGCAAAAGTAGTGACCTTCGTAAACGAGCCGTAAAAGGCCAGACTAATTGACCGTAATCCTGTCGGAATCATGGCTGACAAAGATTGAGACAAGCTTCCCTTTAGCGACTCGCCTGGGTTGCTATGTAAGAAATCGGTAGTGAAGGAAAGGTGTGAACCCGGGAATCCTGTGGCACACGCGGCATTGAGCTATACGTCAACGATGTTAGCTCCGCCTTTGAGCCTCAATGGACGAATCCCCGGGGACAACGTTTCGCAAACTCTAACCCCAATAATTAAGGAGAGACAATGAAAAACAGAGCCAGCAAAAAACAGTTAAAGCCGGTGAAAAAGGTTTCACGGTGGCCATTGATCGGAGTCGTGATAGCAACGCTCCTTTGTGTCGGCATCGTTACTGCCCTTTCGAATCAGGGCGGACAAAATCAAAAGGCGCAGGTTGAAGAAAGGAAGCCTGAAATGGCCAAGTCTCAGAACCGAAACTATGTGACCTTAAATCCAGCCGGCCAAACTATTGTGCTCGATAGGCAGACAGGTCAGACACGAGAGCTGACACCTCAGGAAGAGCGCACGCTGGCTGAAGGACTCAAGCAGTTGGTGAACCCGACCACCGAAGGGCTCGTGCAGGTGAAGCACGCCAACGGCGGCGTCTCCATGGACTTGCAGGGCCACTTCCAGAACGTGACGCTTGCAAAGAAGGAGGCCGACGGGTCGATCTCGCAGGCGTGCGTCAACGACCTCGAATCCGCAGCAGACTTCTTTGAGATTGACCCCGCCCTCTTAGGACTCTCTGCCCCGGTCTCGAAGACCACCAACAAACTGGAAGACCGCTAAGCGCGAGAACGGAGAATAATAATGACTAATAAAACATTTCGCCCCCTAGTGCTTACTCTGTTCTGCTTGATGCTGCTGCTCGGCGCGTCCTCGTCGGCCTTCGGGCAAGCTACCATTGTTATCTTAAATAATGACGCCGCGAACTTCGGCTTCAACGACACGACCGCCGCCGCGCCGGTCGGCGGCAACCCCGGCACCACCCTCGGCCAGCAGCGGCTCAACGCCTTTCAGGCTGCGGCAGACAAGTGGGGCGCGACGCTGACCAGCCCCATCACTATCACCATCAGGGCACAGTGGGCCGCGCAGACCTGCACGGCCACCTCTGCCGTCCTCGGTTCCGCTGGCGCAATCGGCATCTTCCGAGACTTCCCTGGATTCCCCTTCGCGGGCACGTGGTACAACGAGTCGCTCGGCAGCAAGCTCTTCGGCTCTGACCTCAATGCGACGCAGCCCGAGATCAACGCGACCTTCAACATCAACCTCGGCCAGCCGGGCTGTCTGACCGGCACCTTCTTCTACTTAGGTCTGGACGGCAACCACGGTACAAACATCGACCTCGTGACCGTGCTCGAACACGAGTTCGGCCACGGCCTCGGCTTCCAGACCTTCAGCAACGCCCAGACCGGCGCTTATAACTCAGGCTTCCCCTCCATCTACGACCGTTTCCTGATGGACAATTCCAGCGGCAAGAGCTGGCTGAACATGACCAACGCGGAGCGCGCGGCCTCCAGCATCAACACGCACAACCTGGCGTGGAACGGCCCTCAGGTTCAGGCCGACGTGCCGAGCGTGCTCGCCCTCGGCGTCCCCGTCGTGACAGTTAATTCGCCCCCGGGGATTGCCGGGGATTATAGAGATGTGGCTGCTTCCTCGTATGGCCCGGTGCCCCCCGTCGGAGGCGTCACCGCCAACCTGCTCCTGGCGAACGACGGCACGGCTCCCGTCACGGACGGCTGCGAGCCGTTTCCCGCGGGCTTCTTCACCGGACAGATCGCGGTCATTGATCGCGGCACGTGCAGCTTCAAGACCAAGACGCTGAACGCTCAGAACGCGGGCGCGGTTGGCGTCATCATCGTCAACAATGTGGCAGGCACCCCCGCCCCCGCCCTCGGCGAGGATGCGACCATCACGACGCCGATTACGATTCCGACCGTCTCGCTGACGCAGACGGACGGCAACCTCGTCAAGGCCCAACTCGGCGGCGGCGTCAACGCCACTATCAGGCTCGACCCCAACACGCGCGCCGGGGCGGATCTGTTCGGAAAAGCGCTCCTGTACACTCCCAACCCATTCTCTTCCGGGTCATCCGTTTCACACTGGGATACCTTTGCGTTCCCGAACCAGTTGATGGAACCCAACATCAATGGCGACCTGACGCACGAGGTCACGCCGCCGCAAGACCTGACCTTCTCGCAACTGCGCGACATCGGCTGGGTCGCGTCGGCGATTCCGACCGCCATCTCGAAGACGGGCGGCGACAACCAGAACACGGCGCTCAACCAGCCGTACTCGACGCCGCTCAGCGTAACCGTTAGCCCCGCCATAGCTGGCATCACCGTGACCTGGACGGCCAACGCGGGCGGCTCAGGGGCGAACGGCAGCTTCTCGGGCACGGGCAGGAGTGCAATCTCGGTCACAAACGCTTCGGGCGTGGCGACCGCGCCGACGCTCACGGCCAACGGAACGTCCGGCTTCTTCTCCGTGAACGCGACGGCTCCGGGCGCGGGCACGACGACCTTCAGCGTGTTGATTGACCCCGCGCCGGTCGCCGGTCCTGCGTGCGTGACCGACACCACGCAGGCAGACTTCGCGGCAGGCACGACCAACAACACTGACGTGAACGCGAGCCCAGGCAACGTGGTTCTGCTCAACCCGGCGAACGCCGACCAGACGCAGACCGTCGCCTCGACCAGCGGCACGGGCTTCAACACGACGCAGTGGCTCGGCCAGACCTTCGTGCCGGGCGTGACGGGCAATCTGGCCAGGATAGACATGGCCTTGTTCTGCGCGTCCTGCTCCGGCACTGACCAGCCCATCACGGTCGAAGTCAGAACCACGACGGGCAGCCCCGCGCTCCCGACGAGCACGGTGCTCGCGACGACGACCATTCCGGGCTTCAACAGCGGCGCGTCCAGCACCTTCACCGCGACCTTCGCTAGCCCACCGGCGCTGACGGCAGGCACGACCTACGCCTACACGCTTCGGCTCGTGACGAACAGGACGGGAACCTACGCTGCTGTCTTCGGCAACGCGCCGACCGACTACGCGAACGGCAACCGCGTCGTCTCGACCAACAGCGGCGGGACGTGGACTGTGCCGACATCCACCGGCACGGCCCGCGACCTCGTCTTCACCACCTACATGCAGACGGGCAACGCGCCTTCTGGCGACTTCACTTCGTCGCTGAAGGACTCCAATCCGCCGGTCGCGGGGACAACCCAGTGGGGCACGCTCTCGTGGAACGCGACCGTTCCCGCTGGCACGACACTGCAATTCCAGGCGGCGGCCAGCAACAATTTCGGCGGGCCGTTCAACTTCGTCGGCCCAGACAGCACGGCTGGCACATTCTTTACCAACGGAGCCTCGCTCTCGCAGTTCAACGGCTTCCGTTACCTGAAGTACAAGGCGTTCTTTACCACGAGTAACGGCACTCTGACGCCGAGTCTGGCCGATGTCACAATCTGCTACCAGAACCCTGTGTTCAACACGTCAACGACTGTGACTTCCAACAACAACCCGTCGGCGGGAGGCGAGCCGGTCACGTTCACGGCGACCGTCACCTCCGGCACCGGCATCCCGACCGGAACTGTGAACTTCAAGGATGGCGCTAGCATCATCGGAAGCGGCACCCTGAATGGTTCTGGTCAGGCGACCTACACCACTTCGTCGCTCTCGCAAGGCAGTCATTCGATTACTGCCGAGTACCTCGGAAGCACCGGCCACAACCCCAGCACCTCGCCCGCCATCACGCAAGTGGTCACGGAACCGCTGTCCACATGCCCGAACGTGGCTGAAGACGTTTACGGTTCGACAGCTACAGCCTCGTCCACGTTCAGCCCCGGCTACGCGGCGAGTGGCGCGATTGACGGCAATCACACAGGCGCAGGTTGGGGCACAGGTGTTGGCTGGAACGACAACACCGCCGGGACATTCCCTGACACGCTGACCATCAATCTCGGTACTTCCAGACAACTCGACGAGATTGACGTTTACAGCTTGCAGGATAACCACCTGAATCCGTCGGAGCCGACCGAAAGCATGACCTTCACGCTATATGGTCTGGTGGACTTCCAGGTGCAGTACTGGAATGGCGCGGCCTTTGTGGATGTTCCCGGCGGCAATATCACGGGGAACAACAAGGTCAGGCGACGTGTCATCTTCGCCTCGCCTGTGACGACCGACCAGATCAGAATCGTCGTCAACAACACGTCGGACATCTGGAGTCGCGTGGTAGAGGTCGAGGCGTTTAGCTGCAATGCTGGGCCTGCGCCGACACCGACACCGACGCCGACGCCTTGCGGGACGAATGTGGGTGCTGCTTCTTACGGAGGCACGGCCACAGCTTCGTCAACCATCAACGCTAACTATCCGGCCTCGGGAGTGATTGACGGCAACCGTGCAGCCACCAACTGGGGCACAGGCACGGGCTGGAACGATGCGACCGCCGGAGCTTACCCGGACAGTGTCGTTCTCAACTTCGGCGTCAATCAGTCAATCAGCGAGGTGGATGTTTACAGCTTGCAGGATAACTACACGAGTCCTGTCGAGCCAACAGACGTGATGACGTTTACCTACTATGGTCTGACAGACTTCCAGGTGCAGATACCGGATGGTGTCGGCGGCTGGCTGGATGTCCCCGGTGGTCATGTGACCGGGAATAATCTGGTCAAACGTAAGGTGGTCTTCGCCCCCGTTGTGACCAGCCAGATCAGAGTGTTGGTCAACAGCACGGCGGATGGAGTTTACAGTCGTATCGCAGAGGTCGAGGCACTCAGTTGTAGTGCCGTGCCGGGGCCGACGCCGACGCCGACACCGACACCGTGTACAAACAACGTGGCAGCCGCTTCCGCCGGAGCGACGGCTGCGGCCTCCAGCGTGGCTGCACCCGGCTACGCAGCCAGCGGCGCGATTGACGGCAATCACACTGGCGCAGGCTGGGGCACGGGTGTTGGCTGGAACGATGGAACGGCAGGTGCCTATCCTGACAATCTGGTCGTGACCTTCAGCGGCACGCAGTCCATCACCGAGGTTGATGTCTATAGCTTACAGGACAACTATACGAGTCCTGTGGAGCCGACTGACTCGACGACATTTACGGCTTATGGATTGACGAACTTCCAGGTGCAGGTGCCGGATGGCATCGGCGGCTGGGTGGATGTTCCCGGCGGCAATATCGTCGGGAATAATCTGGTGAAGAGGAAGGTGATCTTTGCCTCACCTGTCTCGACCAACCAGATAAGAATCCTCGTCACAGCCAGTGCCGACGGGGTGTACAGCCGCATTGTGGAGGTCGAGGCCTTTACCTGTGGCGGAAGTGCGCCGCAGAGTCTACGGACGGGGTCGCCGGGGGTGGCCTCGCCGTGGGAGCAGGAAACTTCGGGGCTGTTGCAAAGGCTGTCTGAGCCGATGCGAGCCCTGATGGTTTCGTTGAATCGGCCTTGAGTAGTCAGGCTAAGCAGTAAAGGTTGGTGAATGCCCCGGTCTCGTTTGAGGCCGGGGCATTCGCCTGTTCGCGCTTTCAGTGTGTATTGGCCGCACAGACCGATGTCTTTTCGCGTGGTTTAATATTCAGCCGCACTCTCTTCGGCCATAAATTGAGAGCTATTTCCCCTCATTCCTTCGGGACACCACACACTTACGTCTACAAGTTTGTAGCAAAACTTTCCTGACAGTAGTATGCTCATCGCCGCCCGAAATAAAACATTATTCGTAGGAGACAAGCTAATGCGTAGAACTCTAGCCCTTTTTGTCATGATGACTCTTGCCGTCATTTCGTTCGGTTGCGGAGGCAGCAGCGACCAGAGCGGCGCTGCAAACTCGAATGCGCCGGGGACGACCACCTACAGCAATTCCAGCGCGCCTGTGCCGTCAACAACAACTGCCGCTCCAACACAAGGCGGAGCGACGGTCGGCGGGGCTGCGCCTAAAGCATCGCCGACTGCGCCGAAAATCAAGCCGCCGACGGATAAGTGAAACGTCACAACTTCTCGGTCGGCTCGTCGGGCTCTTTGACCCTGATAGCGCCGGAAAGACATGCCCCGGCTTTTGTCGCGAAAGGCTACTCCAATGATGAACACAAAACTACGCTCTCTGCTCCTCGCAATTATTCTGACGACTGTTGCCAGCATCGGCTCCGTCTCCGCGCAGACAATGCAGACACCTGCTATGGGGGGCAACGACGCGTTGGCTGCACTTCCGGTTTCTGACGTGGTGGCATTCGCAGATGTCCGGCGAATTCTGACCGAAATCATTCCGCGCCTTTTCGCCAAAGACCCGGCGATGCTCGCCAAGATGATGGGTGCTGTGGACGAGGTGAAAAAGAAGACCGGCATCAACATCCTTTCTATCGAGCGCCTCGCGGCGGGGATGCGTTTCTACGGGCCGGTGGGACCGGGCATGAAGAAAGCGGACGTCGGCGTCGTCATTATCGTGCGCGGAGATTTCGATCCCAACCTGTTCATCGCGGCTCTCAAGCGAGAGACGAAAGGCAAGGTCACGGAAGAAACATACGGCGGGAAAATAATCTACAGCGAGCCGATGCCCGCCCCGCCCGGAAAAAGAGCCGAGCGGGAGACTCCGGCTGTCGTGGTGCTTGACGCGAATACGCTGGCATTGGGCGATCTGCCGCAGATACGCGCGACAATAGATGTAGAAGCTCTGACGGGCAAAGGGCGTGTGGAATCTGCGCTCGTTGAACTTGCGATTCGTGAGCCAAGCTCTTTGATGGGTGGGGCCACCAATGTGCCCGACTCTTTGAAAGAAGGCGTCAGCGCCAGCGTGCCGAAAGATGAAATGGCTCAGGGGATAGTTAAAATGGTCAGCGGCATCAAGCAGGTTTACAACTCTGTGGGCGCGACCGCGACGGACTTCAATCTAATTGTCGGCGTGCGGTTCGGAACTGCCGAACAGGCGCAGAGCGTCAGCGATATGTTATTGGGCTTGCGTCAACAAGCTGGCCCTCAGATTACCGATGTGAAAATTCGCGGCCTGCTCGATAGTGTGCAAATCACGACGGAGAATGATGTCGTTCAGCTCAGGCTCGACATCAAAAATGAAATGGTGCAGGATTTTATAGCTGAGATGATGAAAAAGGATAAGCCAAAGGTCACATCCTCCCCGGCCAAAGCAAAGCAAGCAACGAAGTCCCGCAAAACCAAGCGGCGCAAAAAGCATTGAGATAAAGTTTCCTGAAAAGCCCCCAGTCATTGGACGATTCAACTTCGGTCAGATCGTCCGGGAGAATTTGAGAGAGGCATGGCGAAGAAGAAGACCGGCGCAAAGAGCTCAGATAAAAAAAGGCGCGGCAAGGTGACGGCCTCCGCCGCCCTGAAGTTCGAGGCGCAGTTGCGCGATGCGATTCGCGCGGTGGACGTGGCGAATCTGCTGACTTCGCCGCTGCGTCGTTCCATCGAAAATCTCCTGCACGTCGCCGGAGATGCGATGGGCTCGGACGAAGCTTCGGTGCTCGTGCGCGACGGAAATCGCGGTGGGTTGAAATTCCTGGTGGCCATCGGCGAGGTCGCGGACAAGTTGATGAAGGTGCGAATTCCGCCGGGCAAGGGCATTGCGGGATTCGTCTTTGCGAGCGGACAGCCCGTCGCCATCGCCGACGTAGCTCAGGAAGAGACGTTTTATGCTGAAGTGGACCGCGCCACAGGCTATTCGACGCAGACCATTTTAGCCACGCCCTTGCGCGTCGAAGATGAGACGGTCGGCGTGCTTGAGTTCGTCAATCGTCTGGGTGATCCACCCTACCAGCCCTTCACGCCCGAAGAGATGGACAAAGCGGCGCACTTCGCCGACGCCATCGCCACGCTCGTTGACGCACACGAAACCGCCGGACTGGTCGAGACGCTGTTTGAACGATCTGTGAAGGCGAGCGATGAGAGCGGAGCGAAGAACGGCGCGGGAAAGAACGCGGATCTGCTCAAATGGCTCAAAGGGGTGCGCTCCGCCCCGGAGCATCGCGACCTACTCCAACTCGCCGTGCGCTTACGCGACATCGCAGGTCGCGGCGATCAGGAGCGCGCTCTTTGTCGTGACGTGCTGGAGGTGCTGGATCGTTTTACGGAAAAGAAGTCTGCCTCCGGTTTGAGCTACTTAGGCTTTTGATTGTCCGGCAGTGTCGAGACTGACAGGATTGGGACAAGAGAAGAAGTAGACAGGATTAACAGGATTAGCAAGATTAAGAAAAGCAGATCAGGCAATGCAGCTTGATGCTTCTTCCCTTTCTCCTGTCCATCTTGTTAATCCTGTCTATTTCTTCTCCGATTTGATTTACCGGGAGTAATTATAGATGAGCAAGCCATTATGTTTCGTCCTGATGCCTTTCGGGAAAAAGCCCGATGCCGCCGGGATGATGGTTGATTTTGATGCCGTCTATCGCGATTTGATCGCTCCGGCCATCGAAGAGGCGGGGCTTGAAACCCTGCGCGCCGATGAAGAGATGACGGGCGGCATTATTCATAAGCCGATGTTCGAGCGCCTGATTCTCTGCGAGTATGCGGTGGCGGATTTGACGACGGCCAATGCGAATGTGTTTTACGAATTGGGACTGCGCCATGCTGTGCGTCCCTGGAGCACCGTGCTCATCTTCTCCGAAGGCAGCCGCCTGCCGTTTGATGTCGCGCTCCTGCGGGCGCTGCCCTACGGCTTGAATGGCGAGGGCGTTCCCAAAGACCCATCGAAAGATAAGAAGGCTCTCTCGGCGCGTCTCGCCGAATCGCGGCAAGCGGCCACCGACAATCCGAAGGGCGTGGCCGACAGTCCCATCTATCAACTCGTCGAGAATTTCCCTGAAGTTGACCACACAAAAACGGATGTTTTCCGCGAGCGCGTGCGCTATTCCGGGGAGATTAAAACGAAGCTTGCAGAGGCGCGCAAAAAAGGCGTCGAAGCGTTGCGCCAGATAGAAAGCGAGCTTGGAGATATTAAAGACGAGGAGTCGGGAGTCGTCATTGACCTCTTCCTTTCATATCGCTCGGTGAAGGCTTGGGATGCAATGATTGCGCTCGTTGAGAAGATGCCGCGCCCGCTGGCCGCCACCGTCATGGTTCAGGAACAGTTGGGGCTGGCGCTGAATCGCGCCGGGCGCGGCGAGGATGCGGAGCGCCTGATTAAAGAGCTGCTCGAACGGCGTGGCCCAAGCAGCGAGACTTACGGAATCCTGGGACGCATCTATAAAGACCGCTGGGATGCGGCTGTCAAAAGCGGCGAGACCTTCCTCGCGCGAGGGCTGCTGGATAAAGCGATAGGCGCATACCTGAGCGGTTTCGAATCGGACTGGCGCGACGCCTATCCGGGCATCAATGCCGTCACCCTGATGGAACTCCGCGAGCCGCCAGACCCGCGCCGCGAGCAACTCCTGCCCGTCGTCTCTTACGCAGTTGAAAGACGCCTCGCTACGGGTCGCCCGGATTACTGGGATCACGCGACGCGTGTCGAACTGGCCGTTCTAGCCAAAGATGAAGAGCGAGCCATGAACGCTCTCGGCGACGCGCTCGCGGCGGTGCGCGAAAGTTGGGAAGCTGAGACATCGGCGCGCAACCTGCGATTGATTATCGAAGCGCGCGAGCGCCGACAAGAGGCGCTAGGTTGGGTGAAAGAGATTGAAAAAGAGTTAAGCAAGAGGGCAGAGAAATAGTTAACGCCGTGTGCAGGTTCAAAGTAAAAAGAAGAGAAGGAAACGAACCACGAAGTCACACGAAATAACACGAAGAAAGCAGCCATATCATTTTCGTGTCTCTTCGTGTGACGCGCGTGGTTTGTTATCTACTTCTTTTTGTTTCCAACCCGGTCTTAGGCTTCAAACCGCTCTCATTCCTGACGCTTGAATGTTTCAAGGTTGCCATAACGAAGGAAAATCTTGTCGAAGACGTGCAGGTGAATGCGTGCGATGATAAAGCCGACAAGGCTCATGGCAATGCCGATGCCGATGCGCGTCAGGGTGTTTCTCAGTCGCCCGATACGCATCAGCAATTTGCCAAGAACGGCAGTCAAAACGACGATGGCAATTGTCGTCAGAACTACTATGCCGAAGCGCCTGACCGTGACGGCGGGAAAAATCTTTAGGTCCGCCCAGCGAATGCCCGCCCAGACAGCCAGCACGAGCAGCGCCGCTCCTAAAATCCACGCAGTGATTTTCAGCGGCTTTGAAAGTTTCCAGATTTTGAAGGCGAGACTGTTGCTTGTGCCGAGCAGCTTCATCAAGTATTGATATTTCTCGTTAGGCTTTTTCATGCCCTCTTCGATGGCGAGGAACTTCCAGTCAACTACCTCCTTCGGCTCCTGAAAGCCCGGAACGCACTTTCCCTCTTTAAGCTGACGCTCGGTCATGCGGTAAGCGCTCGTCATCAAAGCGTAGCTTTCAGCGTCGGAGAAGGAATCCAGATCAGTCCGCACCGCCGCCAGCCGCTCCTGAATCTTCTTGTCAATCCCGTAGCGCGTCTGCGCGTCCTGGTGGTAGGCGGGACGCGCATCGTCTGAGGCGTCGTAAGGGTTCGGGCAATCAATCCAGTCAACAGGATCAACGTCCAGATCGCTTTTCAGATGAATGAACATGAAACCGCGCAGAAGCTGTGAACGTTTACGCGCGCTCAACTCCTGATACTGCGCCGCACGCACACGCGCCTGCAAGATTGTGTTCGAGCGCAGAGGCACGCCGAGCAAGCCATTGCTGGGGTCTACGAGCGATCCCATCTGGCCGCTGCCGTCGCTGACGAGCAAGACCGTACAGTCCTGCTCGATCAAACCTCCGATGCCCTGATTGTCGCAGACGCCGCCGTCAACCAGACGAATGGTTCTGTTCGGGTACAGTTTATCCAGCGCGAGCGGCTCGAAGAGACCGGGCACGCAGGCCGAAGCCGAAACAGCGTGGCCGAGACGAACCTGCTTGTGTCCTCCGGGCGCTTCTTCGTAGTACATGCGCCGCAAAAAATCGTTGCCGTCTATCTCGCTTCCGATGCCTGCGGGCGGCTCTCCCATCCAGGAGGCGGTGAATTGCCACGTATGGCCTGTATTGAGTGTGGCTGCATTGAGAATCAGGATTGGGGCTTTCGCTTCGCGCCGCCAGTTGTGATTCTTCGGCGCGAAATCATCACGCTCGCCGATGGGTGTGATTCTCAGGTCGTTCAGATAGCGCGGCTTGTCCTCTTCGCCATCCTTAACCGAGGAGAAGATTTCTCGCTCGTAGAGATCGCCCGCGCGCATTGTCCGGGTATAGTTTGGAAGAAAAATCATTTTGAGGTTGGTCGTCAATTCTGCGCCGACGCGAATGCGGATGTTTCGCTGCACGCCTGCCAGAAAATTCTCTTCCATGCGCTTGACGAGTTCGATGTAATCTTTATGCGTGATCTCTTCGTCCGGTTTTGATTGGAGAAGCTGGCGAACTTCCAGATAATAATGCGCGCCGATAATCGAGCCGCCTGAGACGCATGAGAGAACTTCGACGCGGCGCAAGACATCGAGTTCCGCCAGACGAGCAAACATGCCGATGTGAAACAGCGAGGCGCGAAAGCCTCCGCCGGATAGCGCTAGCCCGATTTTGCCGACAAACGCGCTCCGCACCGCAGCGGCGTTGTTGCCGAAGAACTCTTTCAGAGCCTTCCAAGCCGGGGCGTTCTCGAAATCCTCGCCCGATTTGTTTGAATCACTCTGCGCCATCGTCAGCGCGGCGAGTTGTCTGAGGGTGGATTCATATTCCCATTCAGGAATCTTTTCATGAATTTTTTCGACCACCGACTCGCCCCTCTTTAACCACTCGACTGCCTCATCGTAATTCCCCAGTCCAAACTGCGCTTCGGCAATCGTGGTGTAAAACCACCAATCGCCTTCCGACAAATTGCTGCCCGATTCAACCACAGGCGGTACAAAATCGCTGCTCGATTCGACAACAAGCGGTGCAACCTGTTTGACGATGTCTTCACGAATGGCGCGAGCTTCGGCGCGTCTTCTGGTCGCCGTCTCGGATTCGAGCCTAGCCTTCTTCGCTTCTTCCTCCTCTTCGTGAGCCAGCAGGTCAAGGACGAAAGCAGCATTGATGCCGGTGTAGCCCCAATCCTTCACCACGCCCTCGCGGTAGCCTCTGAGGTAATAAAGCAGAGCGCGTTCGAGTTGAGATTTTTGATTGTCAATCTCCCACTTGCGCTTGTAGATTGCTCCCGTCAGACCGAGCGTCTCCTGATTCTTTGTCGTCGAGAGGTCTTCGACCGCACGCAGGATGTCGAGCGCCCGGTCGAGCCGTTCGTCCGCGGGCAGGTCTGCGTCCTTGTAGGTGCAGAGCGCAAGTTGCTGGTAGATTTCGAGCCGGAGTTCATCGTCTTCAAAGATGCGCTTGTCCTTTATGGCGCGCGCCAGAATCCTCCGCGCGTAGGTAAAGGCTTTCTCTTCTTTCAGCTTCTTAGCAAGCCCCAAGACCTCGCCGGGCGGCGGGAGCTTTTGTCCGCGAAGAATCTCCTGCGCCCCGGCTACGCTCGCGCTCGGCTCTCTTTTAGTCTGTGTAGAAGTCATCTTCGAGTTCTCCAAAGGGATTAGGTAAAGTGTGAGCCAATTACTCCTGCAAGAAGCCTCTCAGTCAGATTCGCAGGCATGAGACAGCGCGGAAAGTAGTGAACGAGTACAGAGGAAATGACGGCAATTGTTTCTGAAGAACGAGGAAACAAGAGTTGGGACAGAACGCCGGGAGTTATACCCTTCACAGCTTGAGCGTGTCAATAAAATCTTCTGGCCGCCAGGAAATGCAGAGGTCCTTTACTGGCTGTAGTTCTTTAATCACGCTGCCAGCAACTCAAACCAACTTATCGAGCGTCGCTTTCAGCTTCGCTTTTCTTGCTCCCCAGATAGTGTGAGAGGCGACGGCGGCGATAATTATTGCGCCGCCGACGAGCGCCCAGTTCGTAGGCCGCTCACCCAGAAAGATGAAGACCCAGAGAGGATTCAGTACAGGCTCTATGTAGCCGACGATGGCTGCATCCAGCGAGCGCACGCCGCGCGCCATGCCGAGCGTGAAGAGCGTGTAGGCCACGCCGATCTGAAACACTCCTAGATAGAGAACGCTGCCCGTGTCCCTGAGGGTCATCTGCTCAATGGCTGCGATTCCGGCGGGAGCAGTGAGGATGACGAGCAGCAGGTTGCCGTAGATGACGGATGAAGCGCGATTCACACGCTGCGATTGGGGATGACGCAGGAGCAGGATGTAGAAAGCGAAGCAGAGACCGGAGGCGAGCGCAGCCAGATTGCCGCTCACGTCCTGCGGGCGCAGCTTGCCGATAAAGAAAAGCGACATCCCGGCGATGCAGACTACAACCGTCACTAAATCCGCACGGCGAAACTTCTCTTTGTAGAACAGGGGTTCGAGTAGCAGCACGTAGATGGGCGCGGTGTATTGCAGGAAAATGGCGTTGGCGGCAGTCGTCAATTTTGTGGCGACGACGAAGAGCAAGAGCAGTCCCGCGTAAAGCAGCGAGGTAAGGATCGTCATCCCGTTCAGGCGAAAACCTTCGTGGCGCGTGAAGAAGGCGACAACCAAAGCCGCCAGAAGCGACCGCCCGAACGTCAACTCAAAGGCCGAAAGCTGCGTCCACTTGATGAACAGCCCGCCCGTGCTCCACAGCAGCGCCGCCGCCAGCACAAGAAAAAGCGGCGAAGCATTGTGTGCTCCACCGCCAGTCTCCGATTTATCTGCCAAAGGCGTGCCTCATTGGAAACAAAGGGAAGAAATAGACAGGATTAACAAGATGGACAGGATAAAAGGAAGAAGAAACAAGCTTCACTGTCCTGCCTTGTTTTCTTAATCTTGATAATCTTGTTAATCCTGTCCATTTCTTCTCTTCTTCGATTAGCTGGAAACTTCTTGCTCTCCGTCTCCCTCGCTGTTCTTCGCGCGCAGGCTTTTGCCGAAGACTCCGTTCCAGGGTGGAATGACGATGGAGACTGCGCCGGAGAGTTGCGCCTGACAGGCCAGACGAATCAAAGGCTTCGGCTCGTCCGTGACGATGTAGCCGAACTCTTTGATCTTCTTTCCTTCAAGACGGGCGACATCCGAGAGTTTTTCTGCGCCGCCGAGGACGCCGACCCAGCACGTACCGCAGGAAGCCGAACGGCATTCGACGGGGATAGGCCCTTCCATGCGGCGCGGGTCAATCGCCCTCCAATCGCGCGACTGGTCAAGGGCTGCGCCATACGCCAGATCGGTCGCGTTCTTCATCTTGTAATGCCCGCGCTCTTCGCTCTCGTCGTAAGTGACAGTCCAATCCTTATCAATCGTCTTGAGAAAGCCGAACAAGCCCTGACTATCGTCACGCGCACGCTCTTTCAAAATCTGTTCGGGAGATTTGCGCGCGGCGTGTTTATTAATCTTGACTTCGCCACTTGATGCTCGAAACGCTTCGATGCCGACATGCTGCAAGGTCATCAGCGCAACGGCTGTAATGCCGACCAGCAAAGATTCCTCGGCTTTGACCTCTGAGGCGGCACGCTTCGCCAGTTCGCGTACCTCGGCTGCAAGATCATCCATTGCCTGTGATTCACCAAAGGATGCGGCGCGCTCTGCGACCGTCCTTTTGACTTCAGGCCAGAAGCGATGGCCGTAGAGAAAGGTGTGCGAAGAATCAATCTGATCTTTCAGATAGTAGTTGCCTTGCAGGAGCAATTGCGCCGCCAGCTTTTCCGGGTCTTCCGCTTGCTGAAGCGCGCGCAGCAGTGCTACGGGGTAGAAATGAAACCAGATTTGCGTGGCCGTTTTGTCTACCTCGTGGATGGCAGGCAAAAGGGTCTTGATGGCTTGCTCCCACGTCTCGTCTGTCTGTTGATTCAAAAAATTCTCGAAAGAAGTTGCTATTTGGACGCTCATGATTACCTCAAAGATGAAAATATGCTCTCTGTTGAAAAACGGATACTTTAGCAGTCAATGCCGCCTGACACAAATACAGGCAAAGAAGCTGGCTGAATCTTGAGAGACGCGATTACGTGGAGAAAGACAATAGACCGAGATTAACAAGATGGACAGGATAAAGAGAAGAAGCATCAAGCTTATCTGTCCTGCCTTGTCTTCTTCATCCTGATAATCTTGTTAATCCTGTCTATTTCTTCAATGCTTTGATTTAAGTCTGTGGTTCAACCGTCGAGCAATAAATTCGGATGGTATTTGGCGCGGCAGCCGTTTATAATGCAATCACCGTCGAATCTCCCCCTGGGATTCCCAGTTACGACATTTTCGACTCGATAAATTTTCGTTGGAGGCTTCCCCCGCAATGCAACCAGCAAAATGCCGTATCCTCTGCGTTGACGACCACGAGGATACTTCTTTCATGCTCACTCATCTTCTCGGACGTTCAAACTACGAAGTCGTGACGGCCAGCAGCATCCACGATGCTCTCCGGCTCATTGAGGAAGAGGAGTTTGATCTCTACATCCTCGACAAGAGACTGCCCGACGGCTCCGGCCTTGACCTGTGCAAGAGGTTTACCGAGATGACGCCGCACGTCCCGGTCATCTTCTATTCGGGCGACGCTTACGAGCTACATCGTCAGGAAGGCTTGTGCGCCGGAGCCGATGCGTATGTCTCTAAACCGGAGATTGGTAAGTTAATTGAGACAGTGGAGCGATTGCTCGCCGACAAGGAGTGCGCGGCGGCTGTCGGTTGAGTTCCATCGCCCGAAAGCCGTCCGGCCATTAATTCTGGACTTGTCTTGTCGCGCTTTGCGCGCATGTGGTAACTTGCGCTGCATAAGAGCTAGATGTTCGCCCCGGATAGATTGTCCGCGTTCCCTTCATCATAATCGCTATCTTGTTCTTTCCGAAGGAGACTCTTTTTATGGAAGCGAAGAGAACTGAGGCCGCCAAGCAGGAGGGTCGAACTTTCGACGGCGCTTACGGCTTCTCGTTCAGCATTGCGCTCGGTCTGGTCTTGTTCATTGCCGGATTGGTGGTGAGCCTGACGCTCGGCGGAGACAGCAGCCTCGGCCTGGTGTTCGGCATTCCTCTCTTGATTGCGGGACTCGCCGTCCCACTCTTCATGATGCGCGGCGTCTTCGCGCGCAACGACATTGACGAACCCTGCCCCGCCTGCGGCTCTGACATCCACACGACAGACGCGACCATGCGGCTCGATTGCCCGAAGTGCGGCAGAACACTCCGCGTTCGAGACATGCACATCTACGCTGAAAAGCAGTGATGAGTGATGGGTGATAGGTGATAAGAAAGAACCTGTTTTCTCTTATCACCCATCACCCATCACCCATCACTTTTATGGCGTCAGGCCGTTCGGCCTGGTCATGTAGTCGCTGATTGTAAAGACGAACATTATCCCCAGCCAGAAGAAGCCTGCGGCGACGATCACCCACGTGAGGCGCGAGCTGTAGCGGACGTGCATGAAGTAGAGGACGACGAGCGTGGCCTTGAAGACAGCGATTGTCAGAGCTACGACCGTGTTCGCGCCGTGAAAGATATAATCCAAATCCACAAACGCGGCAAAGACCGTCAGCGCCGTCCCCACCATCAGCGCGCCGAAGATGGCGAAGTAAATTTTCCTTGAGACAATGTGTTCCGACATGATGAAAAACCAGTGATGGGTGATGGGTGATGAGTAATAGGAAACTGCTTTCTCTTATCACCTATCACCTATCACCTATCACTTATCACCTCCTTTAATGTCCGCCTCCCGCTTCCAGGTGTCTCCCAAGCAGGTAGAGTAGGGGGAAGAGGAATATCCAGACAATGTCTACGAAGTGCCAGTAGAGTCCGGTCAGTTCAACGGGTGCGTGATACTCCGGCGTGTAGCGTCCCTTCCACGCGAAGAAGATCAGGTAGGCGAGGATGCCGATGCCGATAATCATGTGCAGCGCGTGCAGCCCCGTCATCGCAAAATAAATCCAGTAAAAAATCTGTACCTGATTCGGGTCGCCAGCTTCTTTCCACTCAAAGGACGCGCCGGGAAACAGGTTGTCCCTAAATTTCTCCGCATACTCGAACGCCTTGATGACGAGAAACGTCGTGCCGAGCAGCATGGTTACTACCAGAAACCCGACCTGCGGGCGGCGCTTTCCCGTCTGAGCGAAATAAACCGCCAGCGCCATCGTCAGACTGCTCACAATCAGGACGACTGTGTTGATGCCGCCGAGATGCCAGTCGAGGTGATTACTCGCGGCGGCGAAGGCTTCTGGAAACTTCGCACGGAAGATCGAGTACGCGAGAAACAGCCCGCCAAAGAACATGATCTCCTGAACGAGGAAGACCCACATTCCAATCGAGCCAGCTTCGCGCTGTTGCTCCAGATTATCGAAATGGTGCGCCAGCGCCTTGTGCCCATGCGCCCCATGATTTTCCACGTGTGCAGCCAAAACTTTCTCCTGGTGATAGGTGATAGGTGATAGGTGATGGGTGATAGGAGAAAAGCTCTTTCTTATCACCTATCACCTATTACCCATCACCGCTCTTACGTCTGCAAAGCCGGATGATCCGGCTCGTCGCGCGGCGAGAGCTTGCCGACGACTTCCATATCTTCGGGAGGCGCAAACTCGTAAGCCTCCCAGGTGACGATTGGCGTGGTCTCAAAGTTTTCCGTCGGCGGCGGGCTGGCCGTGCGCCATTCCAGCCCCGGCAAGCGCCACGGATTAGCCGCCGCTATCCGCCCGTAGCGCATAGACCAGACAAAGTAGACCAGCGGAATCAAGAGACCGATGCCGAGGATTGAAGCCCCCGCAGTGGACATGACGTGCAGTACCTGAAATTCTTCGGAGTAGACGTGGTAGCGGCGCGGCATGCCCATGTAGCCGAGCAGAAACTGCGGGAAGAACGTCAGGTTGAAGCCGACGAAGATGACCAGCGCGGCAAACCTGCCCCAGCCTTCCGGGTACATGCGCCCCGAAATCTTCGGCCACCAGTAGTGCAGCCCGCCGAGATAAGCCAGCAGCGTTCCTCCGACCATCACGTAGTGAAAGTGTGCGACGATAAAGTAAGTATCCGTCAGGTGAACGTCGAGGCCGAGCGCGGCTAAGAACAATCCCGTCATTCCACCGATGGTGAATAATCCTATGAAGCCGAGCGCGTAGAGCATCGGCGTATCGTAGGAGATCGAACCTTTGAAGAGCGTCGCCGTCCAGTTGAAGACCTTAATCGCGGAAGGAATCGCCACCGCGAAGCTCAAAAATGAAAAGATCATTCCGGCATAAATCGACTGACCACTGACGAACATGTGGTGTCCCCAGACGAGAAAGCCGAAGACCGCAATCGCAATCGAAGAAAAGGCGACGAAGGTATAGCCGAAAATATTCTTCCGCGAAAAATTCGCAATCAATTCGCTGATGATACCCATGCCGGGCAGCACCATGATGTAGACCGCCGGATGCGAGTAGAACCAGAACAGGTGCTGGAAAAGAATGGGGTCGCCGCCATACGCCGGATCGAAAATCCCTACGTGTGCCAGCCGCTCAAACGCCAGGAGCAGAACCGTAATGGCGATGACGGGAGTTCCGAGGATGAAAATAATGCTCGTCGCGTAGTGCGCCCAGACAAACAGCGGCAGGCGGAACCAAGTCATGCCGGGGGCGCGCATCGTGTGAATCGTGACGATGAAATTCAAACCCGTCAGGATTGACGAAAAGCCGTTGATGAAGATGCCAAGTCCGGCGGCGATGACGTAGGAATTTGAGAACGTCGTGCTGAAAGGCGTGTAGAAAGTCCAGCCCGTATCGACGCCGCCCGCGACCAGCGCCCAGAGCGTAATCAGCCCGCCGACCGTGTAGATGTACCAACTCAGGAGATTGATGCGCGGAAAGGCCAAATCCTTCGCGCCGATCATTATCGGGATGAGAAAATTTCCCAGCACGGCTGGAATCGACGGGATCAGGAAAAAGAAGACCATGATGATCCCGTGCTGTGTGAAGAGCTTGTTGTAGGTGTGCGATTGAACCATATCGCCCTGCGGCGTTAACAGTTCAAGGCGAATCACCATCGCGTAGATGCCGCCGAGGAGGAAAAAGAGCGAGACTGACCCCAGATAAAGCAGGCCGATGCGCTTGTGATCCTTCGTCAGGAGCCACGACTTGAGGCCGTAGTCCTTGTTGAGATAGTTCACACGCGATGTCTCAACCGATTCGAGTGGTAATGCTGCTGCTGTGGTTTCCATACGCTTTATTTATTACTGCAATGATTACTGGCCAGTCCCTGTCCTCATGCTCGGCGTCGTCGGGCTGCCCGTGTTCGACTGTGGCGAAGCGCCTGTTTTCGCACCCGTCGCTGCGGGAGTCGCCGGAGCGCTGCCCTGCGCCCGTGCCGGGCTGAGGGATTTGATATAAGTCATGATTTGCAGCAGGTGTTCTTCGCTCAGTTGCTCCTTGTAATAGGTCGGCATCAAAGGCTGGCGGAATCCTTCGACGATCTGCGACTGCGGACTGCGAATCGAGTTGCGAATATAGCTCTCGTCCGCTTCGACCGCCTGCCCGTTTTCCAGCTTGACCTGGCTTCCGAAGAGGCTCACGAGCGGCGGGCCTTTGCCGCCTTCTCCCTGCGCTCCATGACAAGAGGTGCAGCCCTGCGATTGAAATAGTTTCTGCCCGGCGGCGACCGGTGTTTCCTGATTCGCGCCGCCCGCGAGCCACTGGTCAAACTCCTGCGGCTCCATCACCGTGACCCAGCCGATCATGCCCGAATGGTTCGTGCCGCAATACTCCGCGCAGAAGAGATGGTAGCGTCCGGGCTTCGTCGCCTCGAACCAGAGCGTTGTGTAACGACCCGGCACAACATCCGCCTTGGTGCGAAACGCGGGCACGAAAAAGTCGTGGATGACGTCTTCGGTCGTCATAATCAGCTTAATCTTGCGCCCGACCGGAACATGCAGTTCGTTAATCTCGCGCTGTCCCGTCGTGTGCTGAATCTTCCACATCCATTGCTTGCCGACGACGTAGACTTCGAGCGCGTCTTTCGGCATCCGGTACTGGTGGAAGTAGAGGTCTGCGCCCCAGACGAACATGCTCATCGCTATCAGGAAGGGAATCACAGACCAGAGCGTTTCCAGCTTGATTGAACCGGCGACGGGGCGCGGGATTTCGGAATCGGAGCGCCTGCGATACTTGATGACGAAGAAGATCAGGGTCGCGCTGATGAGCAGCGTAAAGAAGATCGTCACGCCGACGAGGTAGAAGTAGAGACCGTCCACGCGCGGGGCGAGTGTCGAAGCTCTCTCAGGAATGAATGGAATCCAACCCTGCATAGGTTTAAGCCGCTCCTCCTTGACTGAGACCTGCCGCCGCTACATTCGCGCCGCCGCTCTTTCCATTTCGCCGCCGCAAGATTAAAAGCAGCGCCCCGATTCCGAGCATGGTGACGACTCCTCCCGCCCGCATGATATTCATCACCGCCGGACCATAGCGACCTGTCGCCGGGTCGTAGTGGTAACAGAAGAGAAGAAGTTGGTCTACCGTTGAGCCGATCTGATTGTTCGAGGCTTCGACAAGGCCGAGCCGTAAATCTCGCGCGTTATACTCGATG
The DNA here is from genome assembly GCA_963791265.1 of uncultured Acidobacteriota bacterium. Lineage (GTDB taxonomy): Bacteria > Acidobacteriota > Blastocatellia > Pyrinomonadales > Pyrinomonadaceae > QHXM01. The sequence goes on along the minus strand of CAWBSB010000013.1, from coordinate 523,586 downwards.
CCGTAAAAGTAGCGCGAGAGCTTGCCTTCGGGCGTCAGCAACATGATGCCGGAGGCGTGCGCGAACTGGTTGGTTTTCTCGTCGTAGTTGTAATAAAAGCCGACCGCTTCGGTCAGACGACGGATGTTCTCCGCATCTCCCGTCAAAAAATGCCAGCCCTTTTCCGCGCCGGGGCGATTGTAACGCGCGATGTACTCTTGTTTTTTCTCTGCGGCAATCTCCGGCGTTTCGCGCGGGTCGAAGCTCACCGTCAGCACGTCGAACTCTTTCCCGGCAGCGAAAGTCTGCGAACGAAGGCCAGACATCAGGCCGCTCAATATCTGGTTACAAAGCATCGGGCACTTGTAGAAGACAAGCGAGAGAATGACGGGCTTCGATTTATTGAAATATTCGCCGAGCTGAACAGTGCGCCCCGTTTCGTCTTTGAATTGAAGCTCAAGCGGAAGCTGTTCGTTCAATCGCTGCTCAATCCTGACCTCGCGCAGAGCCGTCGGCAGCCCGTTCTCCGTCGTGCCCAAACCCGGACGCGGGCTGTAAAGCGGCGCTGACCCGTCGTACATCCTCCCCTGCGCGAAAAGCAGTGAGCAGCAGGCAGTGAGCAGCAAGCACAGGAAAAAGATTCGCCCGCCTACTGCGCGCGCACTCCCGCCTTCCGTCTTTCTCTGACTGACCATTGACCACTGACCACTGACTACTGCTTTCTTCATTGATCTCTCTTTTCCGTCATCCGCCCTGAGCTTTGATATGACGGTATGTCCATTCCGCCTGTTCCCAACTGTTGTTGCCCGTCTGCGGCGGGGCGGCTTTTGAGGCTGCCGTCTTCGACGACTTTCTTTTTCGCCTCTTCTATCGGCATGCTCGTTTTGCCTGTGCGCGGGTCTGGTTTGCCTTCCAGCACATCCTTCCAGATATTACTCAACTCCTTGTATTCGGCCTGCGGCTCTCTCAATTGCAGGTTGATAAATTTACCGTCGCCTAGATTGACTCCGAAACCGGGAGCAGCCTGCAAGCGAGGCTCAGGCGGCAGCCGCTCTCTCTCCGACATGGCCATCGGTCTGGGCTTCGGGTCGGCTGCGGTCGCACGACTTTCCAGCACGTTGTAGAGAAGCTTCATCAGAACGAACGTAATCACGGTCAGAAAGAATAGCCCGATGACAAACTTGATGATCGTGCCGACATCAACGTCGCTCGCCTCGTGGCTCACGTCCGGGTTCTGGATGTGCGACACGTCCGGCGTCTCGTGAATATTGTCCTTACGCTTCCTCATTCTCTACCTACCTCTTAGAAATCCCGCTCGTTACCAGTTATCTCTTAACTGGAAACCGAAAACTGAGAACTCTCTTAATGCCCTTTGCTGCGACCATGCTCTACTGCCTCTTCAAATTCCGGGTCGTTGAAGGGCAGGAGCGGGCGCAAACTGAGTTGCCAGATGAAGAACGCCACCCACAATCCGCCGAGCGCGATGGGGGCTGCTATGTCCATCCAGCTAAACCTGAAATGCGCGCGATTGAATTCCGGCTCGACCAGCCAGAACGTGTCAACCATTCTCATCACGAAAATCAATCCGGCAATCGTCGCCAATCTTCGCGCGTTGCGCTTCAAATCCCTTGAGAGCAGCAGCACGAAGGGCAGCGCGAAATGGAGTATCACCAGACCGATGCCGACCCATCCCCAGCCTCCGCGCAGACGATGCAGATACCACTTCGTCTCTTCCGGGATATTGCCCGACCAGATAATCAAAAACTGCGAGAAAGAAAAATACGCCCAGAGCATCACGAACGCGAGCAGGAGTTTGCCGAGATCGTGAAAGTGCGGAGCTTGCACCACGCCTTCGAGCGGTTTGCGCGTCGCCAGGTAAACCATCACCGCGATGACGAGCGAGAAAGCGGAGAGCACCCACCCGGCGACATAGAGCAACCCGTAGATGGTCGAGAACCATTCGGGGTTGAGCGACATCACCCAATCGACGGAAGCGAACGTCACCGTCAACACAAAGAGAATGATGCCGGGGCCGCTGATGAACTGCATCTTCTTCGAGTATTGCCGCTCAGCCGTTCTGTCCTGCTCCGCCGACCACTTGTTCAAAAAGAACATCAGCCCCATCCAGATGGCGAAGTAGATGGCGGTGCGAATCAGGAAGAACGTAGGGTTCAGGTACGGCTTCTTCTTTTCGAGAATCTTCCTGACAGCCGGTTCGGTAATATCGTTGATGTGCATCCACTCGTACAGATGCGATAGACCTAAGATGGCGATGGGGAGAAAGAACAGGAGCATCAGCGGGAGCGTTCGCGTCCCGGCTTCAAGCACGCGCCGGATACTGATTCCCCACGCGCCGCCCGTCAGGTGTTGCAGCATCAACAGTCCCAGACAGCCGAGCGTGACGCCGACCCAGAAGATGTAGCCGACAAGATAGGATCGGAAAAACTGGTCAAAGCCGCCACCAATCGCCGGGAAAAACGCGCCCACGATGAGCAACAGCAGGAAGCCAGCGCCGACGATTAACGCCAACTGGTGATAGCGACCAATCTCACGCGGAGCCGCGTAGGTCAGGATTTCCACTTTCGTCTCCGCCACTATCTGTGTCCTCCGGTCGCAGGTTGGACTTCCGTTCCGTGCGCGGGCGCTAACTGCTGATTCATCTGGCTGAGTTGCAGGGCGCGAATATAAGCGGCAATCGCCCAGCGATCCTGCACGGGAACTTGCGCCCTGTAAGGCGGCATCGCACCATAGCCTTCCGTCATCACGCGGAAGAAATAGCCCACACGAGCCTGTCTTAAACGGTCTTCGTGATACGACGGCGGCTGGCGAAATCCGCGCCTGACGATCATGCCGTCGCCCTGTCCCGTCTCGCCATGACACATGGCGCAGAAGATTCTGTAGCGCTCCTGCCCGCGATTTATCACCTCAGCCGTGATCGCGAACGGGAAATCTACTGCATCGTCATCCTCGCCCGCTTTCCCTTGCGCAGCCGCGCCGGAAACTGCGCCGGTTTGAGAAGGTGCGCTGCCATTACCGGCTGCTTGAGCATTCGTACCTGCGTTAGCCGTCACGTTCGCGCCACCCGCGTTTCCTTCCTGCCCGCCTTGATTCGCGTTGGCGTTTCCACTCTGCGCGCCGCCTGCCTGAAGCTTGCTCATCTTGCCCGTGTAGAGTTGCGTGTCAGCCCTCAAATACCCGCGCGGCACAGTTCCTTCCACCAGAGGCCGCGACGACAGACCATCCTTGAACTGCTTGCTCGATTCATAAACCTCGTAGCGCGGTTGATCCTGCATATCCTGACGACAGCCGGAAAGCAGCAGGCAGAAAGCGGAAAGCAGCAAGCAGTAAAGGACTCTAAGTCGCATCACGCCTTCTGACTCCTGCCTTCTGACTTCTGACTCCTGCTTTTTATTGCTCGACATCAACCACCTCTTTGGGATTCAAACTTTTCAGAAAGCTCATGGCCTTGTCGTGATCGAACTTGGGGTCGTCGGCCTCTATGACTAAAAAGAAGCGGTCGCGCGAGGCCAGCGCAAATCTCTCGGCGTTGAAGACCGGATGATACGGCATCGGCAGCTTGTTCAATGCCAGCATCCCGAAGACCGCCGACAGTGCGGCGAAGAGAATCGTCATCTCGAACGTAATCGGGATGAACGAAGGCCAACTATGATACGGGCGTCCTCCGACGTTGAGCGGGTAATCAATCACCGCCACGTAATACTGCAACCCGTAGCCGACCAGTCCTCCGATGATGCCGCCGATGAGCACGATCAAGGGCAGCCTCGTTTTGTGAAAGCCGATGGCCTCCGCCAACTCCTCAATCGGATACGGCGAATAAGCATTAATCCTTCGATAGCCCGCGTCATAAGTGGCACGCGCAGCCTCGACCACATCCGTCGGATTATCGAATTCGGCCATCAAGCCGTAGAGCGGTGGTTTCGTTTCCATAGCAACTCAGAGGTTAGAGGTTAGAGGTCAGAGGTTAGTTTTGGTCTTTTTACTGACCTCTAACCTCTAACCTCTGGCCTCTGCTTTCACGCATGCTCCTCCTCGATTTCCGCCTGCGGCAGAATCGTCCGCATCTCGAAGATTGAGATGATGGGCAGAAAGCGTATGAAGAGGAACAGGAGGCTGAAGAACAGCCCGATAGTTCCAATGAACATTGTCCAGTCCCACATCGTCGGGCTGTACATGCCCCACGACCCGGGCAGAAAATCACGGTGCAGGCTCGTCACGATGATGACGAAGCGTTCGAGCCACATGCCGACGCCGACGACCAGCGAGATTAACCAGAGAACCAGCAGATTGCTTCTGACCTTCTTCGACCAGAGAAACTGCGGAACGATGACGTTGCACAAAATCAGCGCCCAGTAGAAGTAGGCATACGGCCCTGTCATGCGATTCCAGATCATATAGCTCTCGTATTCGTTGGCGCTGTACCAGCCGAAGAAAGCCTCCATCATGTAGCCGTAGGCGACGATCAATCCCGTTGCGAGCATCACCTTCGCCATGTTGTGTATGTGGCGCATGGTGATGAAGTCTTCTAAGCCGTAAAACTTCCTGAGCGGAATCGTCAACGTTAAGACCATCGCAAAGCCCGCGTAGATTGCGCCCGCGACGAAGTAAGGCGGAAAGATGGTCGCGTGCCAGCCCGGAACCTGCGAGACCGCGAAGTCGAAAGAGACGATGGTATGCACCGAAAGCACGAGCGGCGTGGCGAGTCCTGCGAGCAAAAGGTAAGCCGCTTCGTAGCGCAGCCAGTGGCGCGCGCTCCCGCGCCAGCCCATCGCCAGCAGGCCGTAAAGTTTCTTCCACCCTGTGCTCTTGGCGCGGTCGCGCAAGGTCGCAAAGTCTGGAATCAGGCCGATGAACCAGAAGAGCGCCGAAACACTCGCATAAGTCGAAACCGCGAACACGTCCCACATCAAGGGGCTACGGAACTGCGGCTGGATTCCCATCGTGTTCGGATAAGGGAAGAGCCAGTAGGCCAGCCAGGGGCGACCTGTATGCAGGAGCGGAAAGAGTCCGGCGCAGGCGACGGCAAAGAGCGTCATCGCTTCGGCGAAGCGGTTGATAGATGTGCGCCATTCCTGACGAAGCAGCAGCAGGATGGCCGAGATTAAGGTTCCGGCGTGGCCGATGCCGATCCACCAGACGAAGTTGATGATGTCGAAAGCCCAGCCGACGGGCGCGTTGTTGCCCCAGATGCCAATGCCTGTGAAGACCAGATTGGTGATCGTCAACAGCAGCATCATCGTAATCGAGAAAGCGATGGCGAACCCGATGAACCACCAGATCGGCGTCTTGCGCTTCAAGACCAGGGAACTGATCTTGTCCGTCACAGACGCGAAATCGTGTCCCGGCCCGACCAGCGGCGCGGTCTCGGTCATGTGAATACGAGTGTCGTCGTGTGGTTGATCCACTTCTGGCATAAGCTCTCTCTTTAAGCCTTCTTCTCCGCGATCTCTTTGTTCGGGTTTTTAAGCGCCGATAGATAGGTCGTGCGCGGCTGCGTGTTGAGATCGGCAAGCAGGGAATAGTTGCGCTCTTCGGCTTTCAACTTCGAGACACGGCTTTCGGGGTCGTTGATGTTGCCGAACACGATTGCTTCCGTCGGGCAGACGGACTGGCAGGCTGTGACGACCTCGCCATCCGTGAGCTTGCGACCTTCCTTCTCCGCTTCGATCTTGCCCCACTGGATACGCTGCACGCAGTAGGTGCATTTCTCCATCACGCCGCGACTACGGACAGACACTTCAGGGTTACGCATCAACTGATAAGTCGGCGTGTTCCAATCCTGATAAAGCAGGAAGTTGAAGTGGCGAACCTTGTACGGGCAGTTGTTGGAGCAGTAGCGCGTGCCGACGCAGCGGTTATAGACCATGTCGTTCAAGCCTTCGGCGCTGTGAACGGTCGCGTGAACGGGGCAGACAGGCTCGCACGGCGCGTTCTCGCAGTGCATGCAGGGCACGGGTTGGAAGTATGGCCCTTCCGGGTTGTTCTCGTCCGCGCCGCCGAAGTAGCTATCAATCCTGAGCCAGTGCATCTCGCGGCTGCGCTGCACCTGTTCTTTGCCGACGATTGGAATGTTGTTCTCCGACTGGCAGGCGACCACGCACGCATTGCAGCCGACGCAGGAACTCACGTCAATTGCCATGCCCCAAGCGTAATCCCTCTGCGAGTAGTCGTAGCGCGGATACATCGAATCGTCGTATGACCCCTCGCCGTGACCTTCGCCGTGTCCTTCTGCTTTCTCGTTCGGATGTTTCTCGTTCTCCAGAAGCTCGTCAAGCTTTTGGACGCGCACTGGCTCACGATTCTCCATCAGGTGATGAAGCTGCGTGACGGCCAGTGAAAACTGCTCGTTTGTCTTCCTGACTTTGACGCCGCCGCCTGACCATGGCGAGTCAGCCGTGCGAATCGCGTAGGCGTTGAAGCCTTTGCCTGTGCCGACGCGTCCGGCGCTCGTGCGCCCGTAGCCGAGATGAACAGTGACGACGCCATCGGGCTGCCCCGGCGTAATCCACGTCGGGGCTACGACCGAGCGACCCGCGTATTCGATTGTCACCGTGTCAACGTGAACGTCGCCGCCGTGAGTCCCAATCTTGTTCTTGAGTTCCAGTTGTCGGGCGGTCGCCGGACTGATGAGCGCGGCGTTGTCCCACGTCAATTTGTTCTGCGGCTTCGGCAACTCCTGAAGCCAGCCGTTATTGGAAAAGCGCCCGTCGTAAATCGAAGGGTCTGTGCGAAAGACGATCTCGAAGTCGGGGGTCGGGGGGCGGGGGCCGGGGGCCGGTGTTGCGCCGCCCTGACCCGGAGCTTTGACTACCAGACCTTCCCTCGGCTTCGCCGCGGTGTTAGGGATGAAGCCGTCGTGCAGAGCCTTGCGCCAGGCCATCTCGAAGTCCGTTGAAGCGTTTAAGATGGGCGCGGTAAGAATCGGCTTGTTGGCGAAGTTCGTCCCTTGATTCCCGGCTGCCGCCTGAGTTTGATTTCCAGCCCCAGACCCCAGACCCCCGGCCCCCATCTCCCCCTGCCAGAATTCGCGCACGATGTCGTAGCCTTTGCGGTCAAACTGGTTTGAGAAGACGGCGAGCAGTTCGTGCGCGCTCTTGCCACCGTAGAGCGGCTGAATCAGAGGTTGAATGATTGAGACTGTCCCGTCGTAGGAGCGCGTGTCGCTCCATGATTCGAGGTAGTGCGCCTCCGGTACATGCCAGTGACAGAGTTCCGAGGTCTCGTCTTTGTAGAGGCTCAGGTGAACGCGCAGGTTCACCTTGTTGAGACGCGCCAAATCTAATTTCAAATCGGCGGGTGTCGTGTAGACGGGATTGCCGCCGAGCATGACGAGCACGGAGACGCGCCCGTCGTCTATGTCGCTGACAAGCTCGCGCAAAGATTGTGTGTGGTCTTCGGGTCGGGCTTCAATCGGCTCCGTGTAGAAGACGGTCTTGCCGACGTTGCCGAGCGTCTGGTTCATCAAGTGCGCCAGCGCATGGATTGCTGGCGGTTGCTCATCGCCGACGATGACGAGGCTTCGACCCTGATATTGCAACAGGTCGCGTGCCAGAGCGTTGATAAAATTGGCGTGAGTTCCGGTGTCTTCTGCCGTAGATGTCAGACGGGCTGCGACCACTTGCGCGAAGCTTTCAATCTCGCTCGGACGCAAGCTCAATCTGTGGTCGGCCATCGCGCCCGTGTTCGTCGGCGTAGACTCGACCGAATAGAGACGATTCATCTCCTTGCGTTCTTCTGTCACGCGGCGCTTTTGCGCAAACTCGCGCGCGTAGCGCAGGTTTCCCGGCCCGCAAGCTAAAAAGTCTGAATCAATCGCCAGGATGCGTTCGGCCTGATCGAAGCGATAGATGGTGTTGACAGCCCCGCCAAAAGCGGCGACCGCTCCATTGTGTGCGCCGCTTCGTCCGGCAGGCTCATACTGATGCCACTTCGCCGCCGGAAACTCCGTCAGAATCGCTTTCAGTTGAGCGGCGAGCGTCGGCGATGTCACTGTTTCAGTCAGAAAGCGCAAGCCTGCGCCCTGAACTTTTCGCTGTTCCTCTAGCGCCGTGTTGATTTCCGCGACGAAGGCAGCCCACGGGCGAATCTCTTCGCGGTAGGTCAGGGTTTGCGAGCGGTCTGGATCGTAGAGCGTCAGGATGGAAGCCTGCGCGAAGAGGTCTGTCGCGCTCGTCCCCTTATCTGCGGGGTCTGCATTGCGATTGTTCGGATGATCCGGGTTGCCCTCAATCTTGGTCGGTCGGCCTTCGTTGCTTTTGACCAGAAGCGGTGTCGCGACTCCGCCGAGCGGCATGGCAGTAGCAAAATACAGGGGCTTACCGGGAACCATCTCTTCGGGCTGATTGACGTAAGGAACGATCTTTTCGGGCGGCTGGTAGACGCAGGAACTCAAGCCCGCGAGCGCCAGCGATGCGCCCATCAACTTGATGAACGAGCGACGGCCAACGGGGTCGCTCCACTCTTCGGCGTGCTGCGGATACTCGCGCTCGACGAACTCTCGAAACTCCGGCGTGTCCGCCAACTCTTCGAGGCTGCGCCAGTATTGCTTGCCGTTCTGCTCGGCTAAGATACGGTCGCGCATCAAAGCGAAGTTTTTGTGACTGTCTTTGCTAGGCATTATAAAAAATCGTTCCTCAACTTTACCGGTGGCACGTCGAGCAGCTTGTCAGCACGAATGAATCTGGAATCTTGTTCTTCTTGACAAGCTCCGCGCCTGCTGCGGCCTGATTGACGGGCGGCTGCCAGTCCATCTTGTAAATGTCTTCCTTCTTCTCCCGGATGAACGGCGCGGGGTTGCGATGGCACGAGAGACACCATTCCATTTGCAGCGACGACGCCTGGTACATCAAAGGCATCTGGCTGACGTTACCGTGACACGTCGAGCAGCCGACGCCTTTGTTTACGTGAATACTATGATTGAAGTAGACGTAATCAGGCAGGTCGTGAACTCTCGTCCATTCGATGGGCTTACCCGTGCGGGCGCTTTCGCGCACCGGCTCCAGATATGGACTGTCTGCCCAAATCTGCGTGTGGCAGTTCATGCAGGTCTGCGTCGAAGGCATTCCGGCTGAAGCCGAAGTCTCGACAGACGTGTGGCAATAGCGACAATCAATCCCGTCGTCGCCCGAATGATGTTTGTGGCTGAACTGTACGGGCTGCTCGCGCTCGACATACGCGCCCGTGACCCAGGAAGAGCGGTTGATGGCAGCGATGAACCAGAGCGCTCCCAACGCGATAAAGATCGCCCCGAAGATTGTGAGCCTGGCTAAAAAATTTGTGCTGTGGTTAAAAATCTGAGGCATCGCCCCGGCCTTTCGTTCAAACTTCCGAAAAAGCGAACCTTAGTGCGGGCAGAAAAATTGCGCAGGGCGATAACAGCTTGAAGATATACTACTAGCACGACAATCCGGCAGCAGACTCGACTAAAAGACAATCGAGTACACCCGTGCCTTGATCCCCACTCGTTTTAACTGCCTATAGAAGTAATGCCAAGTGCCGTTACTTTACCAGATGAGCAAAGTTTTTCAAATCAACAATTGATACTTAAGGCGTGTTTTTTTCGCGCGAAGAAAAATAGCGGAGAAATAAGACGAAAAGATGAAGAAGCGCGAGCGGTAATCTTTGATGAATTTATACCTCGCCTTAAACAGGAAAGACTATTGAGAATCTCGTCAAGCATTCACCTCGATGCCTGCTTTCTGACAGTGTTTGCACAAAGGTATATTGACGGGCTTCTCGCCTGTGACCTTGGTTGTCGGCATTCCGTCGCGAAGACGCATGAGTTCCAATCTAGTAAGTCTAGCGCCGCAGGGAGCGGGTGCTCTTCCTCCTTCGTTATCTTCGAGGATGTGGCAGACCGCGCCTTGATTTGTAAAAAAGTACATGTCGCGTCCCTGAGATTAAGCCTAACGAACGATTTTTGTACGCCAGAGAACTTGCAGCACAGCAAAGAGCAAGGCCAGTGCCATCCAGGCAGCGGCCTTGCTCACAAAGTTTTGAAAATGTGTGGAGAAAGTTTGGAGAGGGCTATGTAATCAGAGCAACAGAATCTTCAAGCTCCGAAACCTTCTAAGAGAGTCCGGCTTCCATCATGAGCGGAAGTTTTCAGGTCCATGAACACTGACGCGCCGCCCGCATCGCACCCGCCTAGATAGCGGTCGTACTCTTCTTTAACTGTCCGGTAGCATTCGCAACTGGCCGCTTCCAGTTTCTCTCGACTGAGAATAGTAATTCGCCCGCGCGTGTATTTGATGAGTCCCGCGTTCTGAAGAATTCCGGCGGCGACCGTCACGCCGGAGCGGCGCGTGCCGAGCAGCCGGGCAATGAATTCCTGCGTCAGTAAAAACTCGGCGCGCTGCACGCGGTCTCGCGTGGTCAGCATCCAGCGGGCGAGACGTTCTTCCAGCGTGTGAAGACGATTGCAGGCGGCGGTCTGTGAAACCAGCGTGAAGAGCGAATGCGTGTGGCGCAAGACCAGAGATTGAAACTGGCCGCCGCGCTTAAACTCGTCCACGAACCTCTCCGCAGAAATACTCAAAGCCTCGCCCGAAACCTGAACGAGTCCCTGCATCGTGCTGGTCTCAGCGCCCAGAATGGCGGAGAGGCCGAGCACTCCTTCATTGCCGACGACGCACGCTTCGACGGTCGTGCCGTCTTCCATCGTCGCCAGCATTGAGATTAACGAAGTGATGGGAAAATAGATTTGGCGAACGCGCTCGCCCGGCTCGAAGAGAATGTCGCCCAACTCAAGCGAGACCGGAGTCAAAGATGGGGCAATGCGCTCGTAATCCTCTGCGGGCAATGCCGCGAGGATAGAGTTTTTGAGTGTTGGTGTAGCGTATAAAGCAGCAGGCATCGGAATGCTCCTTGTTCGCTTCAGGTCTATGAAAGACAACTGACGGCACAAGAAGAAGGCTTCGGGAGAAGCCCTGTTCCAATGTCGAGAGATGAATTTGGAAAGAACTTCAGGCCATAATACAAAAGCTGTATATGCTTGTATGTGCGATGTCACACATTAGGTCGGCGTTGGTAGCCAAGTGCCCAGAAGACCGTGTAACTGGTGAAAGTTGACGGGTTTGGTCAAATACTCGTTGCACCCGGCGGCAAGGGCTTCTGCCTGCGACTGCTCTCTTCTGTTGGCGGAGATGGCCACAATCGGCACATGGGACACCGTTTCCATCTCTCGCAAAAGACGTGTGGCGGCAAGGCCGTCCATCACCGGCATACTCAAATCCATCAGGATCATGTCGGGACATTTGTGGCGCGCGATCTCGATGGCCTCACGACCGTTTTCCGCCTCCACCACGCGATAACCAAGCCTCTCCACCATGTACCTCAACATCTCGCGGAGGTCTTCGTTATCGTCAACCACCATGACGGTCAGCCGCGCCTCCTTGTCCGCACCCATTGTTTCCATCTATGAGTCTATTAGTACGATTCAACTAGAGATGAGCTTCTTTTACTAACACATTGGGGGAACTTCCGCTTTAACGAAACACGAGCATTTGCCTCTTTGATTGGGCAAACGGCGAGTAAAGGGGGTTCTTTTCTTAAATGGGGTTGTCCGAAAGCGCGTGCACATCACAGCCCCACTTTCCGTTTGAGCCGATGAACCAAAGCAGACGGCACGGGAAAAAGGCTGTCGGGCCGATTTCGAGGTCGAGAGCTGAGTCAAACAAAGACCAGCGCGTTACTCTTGATAGCGAGACTCTACCACACAAATTTTGTGTGCGCTATCATACTAAAAATAGTGCGCGGCTTCTGCATTAGTGAGATTAAGGCCAGCGATACAACTCGCAGTAGCGCGTGCGAGGCCGGAGCTTCTTAAAAGCAACCTGAAATTATTCTCAGAGTACGCTAGCGGACTGAAGTGCCGGGGAGTAATAAATATAATCCAGCACTGTTAGCCCCCTGCGTAAACTTCACATGAGACGCCGAAGACTTATCATTTAGAGAGACACGACTATTCAGGAAAAGCTGGCTCGCTCCAGAGTCAGCAGAATCAGATTCAATGAGCAACTCGTCTTCTCATTGAAACAGGCGTCGCATCGATGCGTTGGTAAAAGGCAATGCGACGCGGGAACGAGCATGGGGGGAAGAGAAGGGTGAGTTTGGTGGCAAACTCACCCTTCTCTATTTAGCGCAAGCTCTTTGCCAGTGTGGAGAACGAAGACCTCTCTCAAGATATTTGCCGGAGAGTGCGGTATCATTTCAATCGGCGTTTTAGGGTGAGAGTAAAGATGGGTCTTAGAAGATGCGTATTCTAGTCACAGGCGGTGCCGGTTACGTCGGCAGCGTGGTTACGGAAGAGCTGCTCAAGGACGGGCATGAGGTGTTCGTCTACGACAATCTTTCCAAGGGTCATCGCGCGAGCGTTCAGCCCGGTGCAAGATTCGCCCATGCCGATTTAATGGACGGCGAGCAATTAAGACGCACGTTCCGTGATGGGCGAATCGAAGCGGTCATTCATATGGCGGCAGATTCGCTCGTCGGTGAATCCGTCGCCGAGCCGGGGAAGTATTATCGGAACAATGTCGTAGCAGGGCTGGTTCTGCTGGATGCGATGCGTGAGACGAATGTTCGCCGTCTTGTTTTTTCGTCAACTGCCACGGTCTATGGAGAGACGGAAAAGCAACCGATTGAAGAGGCCGATGCGACGAATCCGATCAACCCTTACGGCGAGACCAAACTGTCATTTGAACGCGCCCTGCTATGGTATGAAAATGCTTACGGGCTGCGTTATGTGAGCTTACGTTATTTCAACGCTGCGGGGGCGACGGAGCATTGCGGCGAATCGCACGACCCGGAAACACATCTGATTCCATCCGCCTTGCAGGTGGCTGCCGGATACAAGGCATGCGTCGAGATTTACGGTGATGATTACCCGACACGAGACGGCACATGCGTCCGCGATTATATACACGTCTTTGATCTTGCACACGCGCACATTCTCGCGCTCAATGTTCTGGACGAGCGCAGCGCCATTTACAATCTGGGATGTGGCGGTGATGGCTACAGCGTGCGCGAAGTAATTGACATGGCGCGTGAGGTGACAGGCCGCGACATTCCGACGCTCGTCCGCCCGCGCAGGCTGGGCGATCCTTCGATGCTGGTCGCCAGTTCGGCGCGAATCAAGCGAGAGCTTGGGTGGATGCCTGAAAGACAAGACCTCCGCGCGATTATCACGTCCGCCTGGAAGTGGATGCAGCAACACCCGCGCGGCTATGAGCAGAATCGAAAATCATCCGGAGCGGAATAGACCAAACCACATGAATCGTCCGTCTCACTTAATGCTTCTTTCGATAAAGATCAGCGACGCCAACTGCTATCCCGGCGAAGACGCCGACGCGCGGCGCGTCTTCTGTCAGACCGAAGCGCATCCCGCCGTCGAGTCTGAATCTACGATTAACTTTATAGGTTATCGCGCCGAGCGCATACAGTCCCTTCGGCTGGATGTCGTCTTTGGTTTGTCCCGAAAGCTCGCCCGCCAGACCGAAGCCATTCTCAAACTCGCCTGAGAAAGAGAGAGCGCCCTGCCCGCCCGTTATCCAGCCGCTCGCGTCCTCTCGCCCGACAATCAGAACCGCGCCGTTTAAGTCCATATCAACAGAGCCGAGCTTCTTACTGATTAGAGTGACGAATCTGTGATCGAAGCGACCCGTGCCGAGCCCTTTCTCCTCGCTCGCTGACGGGAGCTTGATGTAGTAGGCGAAACCGAGCGCCGGATGGCGCTCTGTCTCTTTGAGCGCGACGACCTGCAAGCCTATGCGCGTGTCGCCAACGCCCGTCGTGCGCGTGCCCGATTCGTCTGTCTCAGAGATGAAGGTATCGAGGCTGGCTTCGAGCAGGAGTCTCTGGCTGGCGGCAAAGCGCAAAGAGAGCGGCGCGGTCTGCTCTGTGTGAAACTCTTCGGCGCGAAAGCTGGCGTCGTAGCCGTATTCGATTTGCAGCACGCCCGCTTTCTGAATCTCCGCAGGATTGGCAGCGCCGGGACGAGACGGCTTGATAAATTCCTCCTCTTCTTCCTCATTCGCTTGCTGCGTAGCAGGCGGCAGCGCATCCGTGACGGGAACGATTAAGCGTTGCGCTCGGGCAGCCGTCGCCGTGATGAAAGCCAGAGCTAAGAACAAAACATGTCCTGAAAGTCTCACTCCGAAGTTCTCACGCTCGCCGTCGTCTTTCGCCATCTGTTTCCTCCGATACTCTTATTTAACTGAAGCCTGTGCATCAATCCGACGCCTGCGAATGGTGGGGAATCTTTCTCCCGGCCTTGAAAGGCCGGACTACATTCACCTCGCCGCTACGCGGCGATGATGCACATGCTTCATTTAACTTTGGGGGATTTCGTCAGGTTTGCCGTAGCTATCTCTGCTCAGGCAGCCGTCGCCTGTGCTGCGTCGCGGGCGAGCATGGCTGCGCCGATAGAGACGGCATCTGTGCCGAGCGCGGCGGCCAAAATCTGTGTGGACTCAAAGCAGGGCTGGAATGCGCGGTGCTCGGCTTCGCGGATAATGGAGTCGAGGATGAGATCGCCCGCTTCCATGACACCGCCGCCAAGCACGATGCGCTCGATGTTCAGCAGATTAATGACCGAAGCGACAGCCGCGCCGATGTATTTGCCCGTGCGCTCGATCATCATCAGGGAAAAGTCGTCGCCGTCTTTCGCTTCATGCACGATGTCTGTGGCGGTGAACTCTTTGTTAATCGCGAGGCGCGAGAGCGATGAGGTGTTGTCGCGGTAAAGCCGCTCGTTGGCGCGACGCACGATGTTGGGCGCAGAGGCGACCGTCTCCAGACAGCCCGCGTTGCCGCACATGCACTCGATTCCTTCGGCGTCAATCGTGATATGCCCGAACTCACCCGCAAAGCCGCTCGCGCCGAGCCAGAGTTTGCCGTCGAGGATAATCGCGCCGCCGATGCCTGCGCCGATTGTTGCATAGAACATATCGCGGCTGCCGCGCCCCGCTCCCACCTTAAACTCGCCATAGGCCGCCGCGTTCGCATCATTCTCAAGCTCGACGCGCAAGCCCGTAGCCTTCATCAATTCGGCGTGAATGTCGCCGCGCACCACCGATGGCAAGTCTGTCGAGACCAGTACGCGGTCTGTCTGGCGGTTGACGAGACCGGGAATGCCGACGCCGATGGCAGCGATATTGGGCGACACATCGCGCAGCTCCGCGACGGTACGCGTCACCTGCACGACCACTGCATCGCGCTCCAGCGGCGCTTCGCGGCGTTCGATCACCTGGCCGTCAGTGGTCACGAGCGCAGCATGCAGCGTCGCGCCGGAGACATCAACGCCGATGAAATTTGCTGCCGATTGAGTGGGCTGTGCCATCTTTTTGGGGTCTTCCAAATGAAGTCTCAGAATAAGTTCGCTATGGTAGGAAGCGCCTGCATTGTAATAAACGGTTTACAGGACTGTCAAACAAGCCCTTCTCCGTGTAGAATGCGAACGCAGGAGTCGGAAGACAGAAGTCAGGAGTCAGAATAAAAACAAAAACGGTTTCCGCCTTATTCCTTCTGACTTCTGTCTCCTGTATTCTGACTCCTTCATTACGTTTATGCAGCTTCGTTCTATTTTATTACCGACGGATTTCAGCGAGTGCGCGGGACACGCGCTCTCGTATGCCACGTCTCTGGCGCGGGATTCGAAGGCCGCCATCATCTGCGTCCATGTCGTCGAACCCGTCATGCCCTCAGTCGGATATACTGGGCTGACAGAGCCGCTGCCGGTGGCCGACATCAGCGAGCAACTGGAAGATTCGGCGACGCGCGAATTGCCGAAAATCGCGGACTGTGAGGAATGCGCCGGACTTGAGGTTGAAGAAGTAATCGCCCACGGGGACGCTGCATCAGAAATCGTCCGAGTCGCTAAGGAACGCAATGTTGACCTGATAGTGATTTCGTCGCACGGTCGTACGGGCTTGGGACGCATCCTGTTTGGCTCGACCGCCGAATCGGTCGTGCGCCACGCGCCTTGCCCTGTGCTGGTCGTCAAGCCGCCCCCTGAGAAAGAAGATTCATAAGAGAGCAGACCGGGTTGATTAAGACCCCTTCAACCTGAGCCGGAGTAACAGCTCTGCTCGACACTTTCCATTCATCTTTGCCGTATGGCTCTGAGTTACTTTAACGGACTAATAGGTCAGTTTATCCTTTACGCATTCTTCTCTCTCACAGTGTGGGCAGGGGACAATGCGATTCTGCTCACGGATGCGGTGGAAAGCAATTTCTTTTATAACCTGATGGGAAAGTACGGCCTCTATGCCGTTTTTCTCGGCACGATGTGGGAGGGCGACATCACGCTCCTGCTCGCGGGCGTGCTGGCGCATCACGGGCTTTTCGGTGAATACGGCTTCGCGCAAGTCCTGGGCGCAGGCACGCTCGGCGGCGTGGTCGGCGACGGACTGGCCTACAGCGGCGGGCGCGGCTTTGAACGAAGCGTGCGGAATTTTCGCTTCTACAAGCTGGCCGCGCCGCGCATCGTCAAGCTGGTTGATAAATTCGGCACGCTCTCCATCTTCATCGTCAAATACATCTACGGCCTGCGCATCGCTTCGTGCGTCTTCTACGGAGTGGGGCGCATGCCGCTCGTGCGCTTTACCCTGCTGACGATAGCGAGCGTCGGCGCGTGGGTGCTGGTCTTAAGCGGCATCGGCTATTCTTTCAGCGGCACGATCACCCGGTTCATCGGCGACGTGCAGAACATCAGTCTGATCCTGCTGATAATTCTCGTCGTCGGTGTGGTCGGCTTCTATCTGGTCGAACGCTTCTGGCTCAGCAAGAAGGTCGAAGAGGCCGACCCTGAGCGATTGAAAGAACTGGAGCACGCCGCGCAGGAAAAAATTCAGGGCATCAAAGACGAAGTTCACGAATTCAAGGAAGAGATGCAGGAGCGCATGCACCTGCCGCATCTACAGCGCCGCAAAGATTCATCCGCCAAGCATGAGCAGCCAGCGCCGAAGAGCAATGAGAGCGGCGGAGACTAAAAGCAGTGATAGGTGATGGGTGATAGGTGATAGGAAAGAACAGTTGTTTTCCTATCACCTATCACCCATCACCTATCACTTATTACCTTTTGAAAGGATACTCGTTTCCCTAGTGATTATTGAATCATCTGCCCCGACGCGCGTTGATCTGGCCGGGGGCACAATAGACATCTGGCCTCTGTACCTGTTTCATCCCGGAGCATCAACCGTCAACTTCGCTCTGGACTTGCGCGCCGCCTGCCGCATTGAGACGCGCGACGATGATCGCATCATCCTTGAATCGCGTGATCGCAAGGTCAGTTTTGAAACGAATCTGGCGGGCATCGAAGATTTGATCCATGAGGAACGACTGGAGTTGATCTCCAAACTCGTACACTTCTTCAAGCCCGAAGTCGGATTCAACCTCATAGCTCATAGCCAGGCTCCGGCGGGCGCAGGCCTCGCCGGGTCGAGCGCTCTTAACATCGCTCTAATCGGCGCACTCAATCGTCTGGTGGGAAACCGTTACGACCAGAGCAAGTTCATCACCATCGCCGCCAATGTCGAGACCACAGTGATTCGCGTCCCGGCAGGTTTTCAGGATTACTACCCCGCGCTTCACGGCGGCACAAGCTGCATCCATTTTCGCCCGGACGGAATCGTGCGCGAGGAGCTTTCAATTGACGAAGAGACTCTTGAAAAGCGCATCGCCATCTGCTACACGGGCGAGCCGCGCCTGTCTGGAACGAACAACTGGGAGATTACAAAAAATCACATAGACGGCGACCCCGAACTCTTCAAGCTCTTTGACGGCATTCGTGATTCATCCATCAGAATGCGCGCGGCTCTGCTGGCGAACGATTGGGCGGACGTCTCCGCCACGATGTACGACGCCTATCCGAATCGGAAGCGGCTCGCGCCCGGTGTGACTACACCGCACATGGAGATGTTGGTCGAGAAGGCTTTGAAAAACGGAGCAGAGGCGGCCAAAGTTTGCGGTGCGGGCGGCGGCGGCTGCATCGCTTTCTTCTGCGCCGAAGGGAGACGCGCAGAAGTTGAGCGTGCGCTCGAAGAAGAGCAGGTTGAAGTCCTCGATTGGAAACTCTCGCGCGAAGGCTTGGTTGTGAGCGAGAGTTGATGCCTCGCCACGGGCGGGCGTTAACGAGAGGAGACGAAATGTTACCGATACGCGGTCTCTACGAGGTAGCCATCCGCGTCAAAGAACTGGCGCGGGCTGAAAATTTCTATCGTCATGTGCTCGGTCTCGAAGTCGGCATCCGAGACGAGGAGCGCAACTGGCTGTTCCTCTATGCGGGAGGAGATGCCGGAATGATCGTGCTTCAGGAAGACAAGACCGAATGGCCTGTGCAGCACCTTGCTTTCACAATTGCTGAAGAAGATATTGAGCGCGCCGCGACCATGCTGAGAGAGCAGGGCTTGACGGTCAAAGGCCCTGTCCTTCACGAATGGATGCCATCCAAATCAATCTACTTTGCCGACCCGGACGGCCACGACCTTGAGCTTCTAGCCCTTGTGAAGAAGGCTGATTGAAGGGAAGTAGAATAATCAGCAAGATCGTCTCCGCCGGTCGTCCCAAAAAAGTTGGCGAAAATCAAAACTTGCCATATAGTCTCACGGCACATTGCGCTTTTAGATTTTGAGATGGAGGTCAGAGTATGGAATTACTTTTACTGGCGTTACTTTTGGTCGTTGGCGGTGCCCTCGCCGCTGCGCCGCTCATAGTTTCAAAGCAGCCGAATGCACAGGAGGCGATCAGTAAACTGGTGCCATATCAGGGCATTATCGGCATCCTCCTGCTGCTCTGGGGGCTGTTCGTCCTGCTCTTCAGATTGCTTTCCGTGCTGGGGTTGTTGCTTCAATTTGCTCCCCTCACGGGGATTGGAATGCTCCTCGCTTGTTTGGTTGCAATCGCGCTCGGCATCCTTTTAGGATACGCCCTGATTTCGAAATACGCTCTCAGCAAGAATGCTGATGCGGCTCGCAGTGGTGAGATGGTTCGTGCAAAATTGACAGGGATTCAAATCCCCCTCGGGATAGCCGGAATAGCGACGGGAGTCTGGGCGCTTCTTATCTATCTCAACTACAGCAGATTCTAGTGCAGTTCAACTGGCGGGGATAACCCCCACGCCCCCACACTTCTTATCAAGAGCGCCACCCCGCGCGCTGTTGTTCTTAGACTGAAATGGGCGCTCCCACAAGAGGAGCGCCCATTTCAGTCTAAGAACAACGATTATCCAAGCTCTTAATGTGACAGGAGAGACTCGTTCGCTCCGGGTTCGGCCAGGTTCGCAATGGCTGTGATTAATTCGCTCGGCTCGACCGGCTTCGGGACAAACATATTATAGCCTGCGGACAATGCGCGCACACGGTCTTCAATCCGAACGTAGGCGGTCAACGCCACAGCCGGAATCCGCTTGCCATCTTCCTCGGCGAGCGCTCTGACCTTACCGATGAGCGAATAGCCGTCTTCATCGGGCATTGCCAGATCAGAGACCAGCACGTCGGGCTTGTACCACTGAAGCACGTCAAGCGCTTCCGCAGCAGAACTCGCCGTTTGTACTTTGGCCCTGTACTCGGTCAGCATCACGGCGAGCATGTTCAATGTATCCTGCTCGTCGTCAACGATCAGTACCTGCACACCTTCAAGCGAAGGAAGAGGCTTGAGCTGAGCGCTGGTCGTTTCACCCTGTAGGAAGCTCTCGGTCTTTCTTCTACGGCCTTTCACCTCTTTCTGTGCAGCCGCGAGCGGCAATCTGAGCGTGAACGTTGTTCCAAGTCCCTTTCCGGGGCTATCGGCAGAGACAGTGCCGCCGTGTTGCTCTACCAGATGCCGCACAATCGCCAAACCCAAGCCAAGCCCGCCATGCTTGCGTGTGCTGCTGCCATCGCCCTGACGGAAACGGTCGAAGATGAAAGGAAGAAAATCAGAGTTGATGCCCTCGCCCGTATCGCTCACGCTGATTTGTGCGTCTGTGCCTGCGCGCTCCAGTCTCACCCGGACGTGCCCGCCCGCAGGAGTGAACTTGATCGCGTTTGAGAGCAGATTCCAGACCACCTGCTGCAAGCGGCTGGGGTCGCCAGAGACACGCCTGGCCGAAGGGTCGAGCGTCACCTCCAGTTGAATGTCTTTCGATTCAGCCGCCAACTGCACCGAATCAATGGCCGCGTTAATCACCGAAGCTAAATCAACCAGCCCGATATTGAGATGGAGCTTGCCCGTGATGACACGCGATACGTCAAGAATGTCTTCGATTAGTTGCGCCTGCGATTTGGCGTTGCGCTCGATGGTCTCTATGGCGCGAGCGGTCGTTGCTTCATCCAGCCCGCCCGTGCGTAGCATGTGCGACCATCCGATGACTGCGTGAAGCGGCGTCCGCAATTCATGCGAGACGGTGGCCAGAAACTCATCCTTCAGGCGATTAGCGTCTTCGGCTTCTGTGCGCGCCATCTGTTCCTGGAGGAGTGAAACCCTGAGTCGCTCCTCAGCTTGCTTGCGCTCCGCGATTTCGGCTTCGAGCGATCTGGCCTTCTGCTGCAACTGTGTGATGACGCGGAGACGGTCGTCAGAGTTGGTCAAATCACTGTAGCTCTCCGCAGGGATGACGCGCGAGTGGGTCGCGCAAACATTGCCGAGCGGCTCGATGAATTGCTCTCCGCCGAAGCCGCTCATTTCATAGGCACAGAAGAGCGAGAAGGCATGAGACTTCTGTAGATCATTCCAGAATTCTTCAAGGCGAATCGCGGCAGTTTGATTACCCTCAGCCCACAGGAGAGCAACCATCTCTCCGAAAGCTCGCACACGGCGTTTGCCAACCGCTGCTCGCGCGACGATGTCCCCAACAACCTGATTGAAGCGTCCCAACTCCGGCTGCCCGTCAACCATGAACTTCGATAGCGTCTCGGTCGCGTCGAAAGAAAGATACTGTCCCGCTGCACTGGCCGCAGCCACATCCAGCCCCTGCGCTTTCAGTTGTTCCTCAAGCGCCTCCCGGTGCGCTTTCGTGGCCACGACGATGCAGGCATCACCGGCTTCCAAGCCCTCGCCAACGTAACCGCTCAACGAGTTCAGGAGAAACACGTCCGTCTCGTAGAACTGCACGAAGTGATCGGACTCGCACATCTCGCTCCACTGTGAGCGCGGCGCAAAGTCCTGCACGGCGATGTCGCCAGCACCATGTGGCAGCGCCTCTTGAACAGACCGGCCATCATTTATTGCTTTGATCAAAGAAGTCTCCGGGGCTGGTTCGTGAGGGTCGGACGATTAAGCCCGGACACCTGACATGATTA
This sequence comes from uncultured Acidobacteriota bacterium, assembly GCA_963791265.1. Classification (GTDB taxonomy): domain Bacteria; phylum Acidobacteriota; class Blastocatellia; order Pyrinomonadales; family Pyrinomonadaceae; genus QHXM01. The sequence continues at coordinate 502,314 of CAWBSB010000013.1, read as the reverse complement.
TTAAAATCGGCGCAGTACCGCTATCAACTAACTACGGCAGGCGTGCTCTTCACCGGGGGAGGTTACGTTCGCTCTGGGTGCGTCAAGATTGCTGGCGCGTAATGTTCCATCTGGGCCATGTCTTACGCGAGGGGGCGGGGGGCCGCCCGTGCATTCTACCTTTTTCACGGTCTTAAATCCAGAGTCGAGGCTTTAGAGAAATTGGAGAAGATGCCTTTCGCAGATAATTTCTATTTAACTCTACAGTTAAAAATGCTTACACAATTTTGCGTTGATACAAGTTAAAAACCGCTTCAGGAGGAGCAATTATCGGAATGCTTGCTATCTCCAGCTCCACCAGATATTCCGCTAAAGGGCTATATTGTGGACTTTCAGGTTTAATCTAACCCTGACCAGAATTAGTAATTTTGTTGACTTCTCAAGTCTTAAATTGTTAATTTGCCTGCGCTTTCCCTGTTAGTTCCTGCTGACGAATGCCCTACTCTTCGTTGGCCTCATTCTAATCTTTAACTCACTACTCGCTGGTGTTCCAGGTTTTGACCTGGCACAGGTGTCCAAAGCTCGTATGGATATTCTCAATGAAGGAAAGGGTTGATATGAATCCAGAGAAAGGTAATGAATGGGATGATGAATGGCAGAGTTTTACTCAACGTAAAAGACTTCGGATTATTGAAGCAGGCTTACAGGAGTTTGTCGGAAGAGAAAGCCGTCCTGGTAAATCGGTCATCATAGTTGGTGCTGGCATGGCCGGGCTTGTTGCGGCCCACGAGCTAAAAAAGATGGGTCTCACTGTAAAAATCCTTGAGGCACGGCAAAGTGTGGGAGGCAGGATAAGAACCATCCGAGAGCCATACTTCAGTGAGGGCCTATATGCAGAAGCCGGGGCCATGAGAATCCCCGAAAGTCACAGGCTAACTATGGAATATGTGACCAATGCAGGCACAAATGACCGGGGTGTCGAACCGCTGTGGCGTTACGAATTTAAGAACGATGATGACAACGCATGGTGCTATTTTAACGGGAAAAAGTTGACATGGAATCAATATGAGGCTCAGGCAAAGAACCGTGAAGATTGTTTTAAATTCAATTTAACAAGAAGTGAAGCGTCGAAAACCATGGGGCAGAAATTTAAGGATGAGGTTATTAAACCTTTGCGACAGATGATTGAAACAAGGGAAGATAATCCAAAGGCACTGAACGATCTAATGTATGAGTTGAGAGAGTATTCGACGCGGAGATACCTTGCAGCGAAATATATAGAAGTAAGGAATAAGGTAATCCTGAAGGAAGGTTCGACGATACCTTTTGCGTCTGCCTCTTCAGAGTTAAAGCTGCCACCGGGATGGAGTACAGATGTAATAAATGCTTATGGGATTATCGAAAATCAACAAGCCAGATTGAACAACGGCATCGTTGCCTTAGTAAGGGAACATCTAGCTGGCTCCTTTTCGGACGATAGAATATATCAGATTTATGGAGGCACGGATCTTCTTCCCAAGTCGTTTCTTCCATACCTTTCAGACAACATTATTTTCGGAGCCAAGGTGAATGGTTTGAAAAAAGAAAGGAATAAAGCAAGAGTTTATTATACGACTGTTAGTAATCAGCAGAAAAGTATAACGGCAGATTACGCGATCATCACCCTTCCCTTTCCTATGTTGCGACATATTATCTTTGAAAACCCTTTTAGCACACCTCTTAGGAATGAGAAACAGATCGCAATTCAGGGACTTAATTACAGCGCCGCCGGGAAAATTCTTTTTCAATGCAGGCGTCGCTTCTGGGAAGACGAAGACATTCAAGGAGGCAGATCCCAAACTGACCTCGGCATTCGGGCTGTTTGGTATCCAACCAAGCCTCCCAAGAAATTACTAAAACAACTTAAAAAGAAACTACCAAAACGAGCCACTCTCCTTGCCAGTTATACCTGGGGAAGAGATTCGCACCGTTGGACACATCTTTCCCACCAAGATCGAATGCAATATGCGATTAAAGAGTTGGCTAAGATCCACCCGATACTAAATCGGAGACCCTGGTTGATTGAAGGAGGGTATTCGATTATGTGGCAGAATGAGGAGTTTTCAGGGGGGGCCTTTGCCTTAACCAACCCTTATCAGGAGGCCCACGATAAGGCTTGCCGACAAATAGACGGACGTTTCCATTTTGCTGGTGAGCATACCTCTCTTAACTATCATCGGTGGATAGAAGGGGCGGTTGAGTCCGGACTACGGGCCGCCTGGGAGGTTTACCAGTCTCCTTAAAGATTCGAGCTTAAATATCAGATACGATCCGGTGGCTATTTGTAACAAGGGTGGCGCGTAGCGGCTGTGAGCGAAAGGAAGAAATGTATGCTGCGGAGAATGGCTTTGCGCGCTCCGTCGCATAGGGCGCGAATGCCAGATCAAGTCGTGGCTAAAGTTTTCTTTTTACATTGTCAGCGCAGCCGGACAAGCGCGCTGACAATGTAAATGAAACTAATAAATTGATAAGTTGGCCGGTTTTTACTTAAGCAAATTCGAACCAAGTCTTGGCGTTCGTTACTTCCATCTTTTCTTCCAAGAGAGCCTCAATATCAGTGTGCCCGAGCCTTTTTGCAACGGCTATGGGCGCATCGTCTAACGTGTGAGGGTCGGCTCCCTGATCGAGCAGAAACGCGACTACGAACTTGTGACCCTCTCGCACTGCATCACGTAAAGCTGCATCAAACCCTGCATGTATTTTAGCACCGCCTTTTAGCAACTTCTTGACCATTTTCAGGTCCCCTCTCTGTGCAGCCCTTCGCAACTCTAAGTTTTTCCCCTCCAATTCCGGATTCAGTGGTGGCAGATTCCGCTTCCCCTTAGATTTCCGTTGAACACCCGTATTAAATGCCTTTGCAATCTTTGACATGGCCGCTTCTCCTAAATAACAGTTATGAATGTTAAAAACAACAGAGGTTACATTGAACCAAGACAGTCTGTCTAGTACTCTGTTCAAAAATAGAACCAGTTTATCAAGGCCAGCATCAGGCGGGCGCATTTCGTTCTTTTTTCAATTCCCCCTCCCAACAGAAGCCAGGGCTTTCGTAAAACCAAGCTACTCCCTTTCTCTACGACATTGGCTATAGCTATTCCACGAAAAGGCTCTTTTGTAGAATTGATATATCACTTAATCATGACGAAGAGTTAATAACATTCTCCAATATAAACTCAATAAGCAGGATGTATGAGTAATGACGCGCTTTTTTTGATTGGCACGCTACAGGCGCACAAAACGGGCGGCTCTGATTTAGAGCCGCCCGTAACTTGTTGTCTTAATTTATCTGGGAGGCAGGGACTCGAACCCCGATAGCCAGATCCAGAGACTGGAGTCCTACCATTGGACGACCTCCCAACAAGGAGATTTAATTTACGTATGGACGCGCTGGTTGTCAACCGCAGCCTACGTGACCTCCACAATCTTCAGCTCTCTCCCTGCACGAAATTTTCTGCTTGCCCGCCGTCGCGCATCCGACGCACAATGGAAGCACGGCGAAGCCGCGCTCTCTTGCCAATCGCCGGACAGCCTTCGTGACCTACGCTGGCTGACTGGCAGCGGCTTCCTGAAGGGATGGAAAAGCAGATGAGCACCGACGAAACGGGCGACAGCAGTAGTAGTACGACTGAGCCGACGGAGCAGCGCCTACGCTCCTTAATCGCCGAGCATGAAGCGAAGTTGACGGAGATTGCAGACCTGGTGGCGCATGTGCGCCATGAAATTAATAATCCACTGACAGGCGTGCTTGGTCAGGCGCAACTTCTCCTGCGTGAAGAGTTGAGCCCGACGGCGCGTCGGCGCGTCGAAACAATCGAACAACTCGCCGGAAGAATCCGCGACACCGTCGCGCAGCTACGCGACGTGCAGCGTCCACCGAAAAACAGTGGTCAGTAGTCAGTAGTCAGTGGTCAGTAAAAACATAAAGACTAGCGAGGTTAGGCTTTTGTCTTTAACCGACCACTGGACACTGACTACTGACCACTGCTGATGGCGTTGACTGATGTTTCCCCTTGAGAGAGAACTTCCAATCGTTTGCCTGCCGGGAGCAGGGCATTCTCGCCTCGCTTGAATCCGTGAAAGAGCGCAACGGGAGCAATGACCCAGAGAAATGCTCCCATGACTACCGTCTGCGTGATGACTTTGGCGGCTTTGCTGTCGCCGACGATTCTTCCGCCAGACTGAAGCGGAATGCGCGTGCCGTCAACAGCCGACACGTCTTCCATCGTCCAGGCCAGTCGGCCAGCTTTCCCGAAATGCCCGCCACGGCTCGCCTGTACTACTCTCGCGGTCGCGGTCGCGCCCGGCGCAATCACTACCACTCCATCCACCTTCACCGGGTTGACCACACGAAAGCTGATCGCGTCGCCTTTTCTCACGTCCTGCGAACTCACCGTGAAAGGCGCTTCAACCTCTATCGCCACGCCGTTCGGAATTTTTACCCTGAGATTTTTTTGCGGCTTCGTTGCACCTGAGGAATGATTCTGTGACGGGGCGCTCTTCGGAGCCATGACCATCGCTAAGATAACGGCATCGGGCACGCGCTCCTCTTTAAGTTGCTGTAACGCGGCAGTCGTCGTCGCAAAGTCGCACGGGGAAGCTTTTATCTGGGCGATGATGGTTTCGGGCGTGAAATCCGCCCTGACCATCCTCAGAATATCCTGATTGATGAGCGGGGTGACGCCTCGTTGCGACTCCTGGATAGTTTTCGCTGCCTCCTGCTGCGCGGCAACGGTCAACAATGGCATCGTTTGAACCAGCAGCAACGACAATAAAAATGCGGATAAGAGCTTTTTCATTCAGCGGACTCCTTGACGAGTGAGAATCTTCCAGAGAGACGTTGGCAATAACGGTGCCATGTTCCTGTCGCTGGAGCTTAATCCTTCCGTGTTGTCTGCTGTCGCCCGTCTTGTGACACTTTTTCAACCGTCACCTGATACTGAATTGCAGTAAAAAGTGGGGGCGAAGCGAACCACGAAGTCACACGAAGCAACACGAAGAAGAGGCAAGCGGTTTCGTGTAGCTTCGTGTGACTTCGTGGTTCGTTCTCTCCTTCTTTTTCTCCTCTTACCTGGTATTATATGGTTATCTGATTTTCGTGCGGCGTGTTTCGGCTAAATAAAAATGCGTGGCAAATAAATGCCACGCATTTGTTCAAGCTCATCAATTGCCGGGGGCTTACTGGCAGACAGAAATCTTCTCTTCTCTCAAGGCTGGGCGACAGGTGCTGCGGCGACCGTCATGGCCTTTCCTTTCACAGCGACATCGCCATGCACAAACGCCTCGAAGCGTTTGCCCGCAGGGAAGACGGCATTCTTGCCCTTTTTGAATCCCCAGAATGGAGCGGCAGGCCAGAAGACTACAGCCGTGACGATGGTCGCGGTGGCGACCGTGCCGCCCTTACTATCGCCGGTCAGTTTCTTCTCCATGCGAAGAGCTATCCGATTACCGTCAGCGGCCAAAGCATCCTGCATTGTCCAGCCGAGGCGTCCGGCCTTGCCCCAGTAGCCAGCCTTCTTCACGGCGGCGATGCGAGCCTTTGCGGGTGCGCCTTTTTCTACCACCGTGACGCCGTTAACGATTACCGGATTCACGATTGTGAAATCAACGATGTCGCCTTCTTTCGCCGTCGCCGAAGAGACGTTAGACATCAACTCAATCTCCAAAGGTGTTCCGTCTGGAACTTTAACCTCGACCGCTTCCGCATTGGTTGCGGGGGCGGATGAATTGTCAGGCTTAGTGTCGGCAGCCTGCACCATCGCCAGCATCACGGCTTCGGGCACGTTGGCCGTTTTCAATTCCTGCAAGGCGGCAGGAGAGGTGTCAAATTTGGAAGGAGAAGTCTTGATCTTGGCGACGACGATTTCTGAAGACAAACCCGACTTGAGCATCTCAAGCACGTCTGTATTAGTTAACGCGGTCTGCTCCTGTTGTGAGTTATTAACTGAAGCTTGCGGCCTGGCCGTCGCCAGAGAGGGGAGTAAATTCGCAGTCACTAAAATCAGAAGCAAAGATAGGAATCTTTTCATGATAAAAATCCTTCTGGTTAGGGTTGAGGGTGGGGGAAACCAAGTCGGGTTTGGTCTCTACTGAAAGCGCGGTCAGGCTAAACCCAGTATTCTGGACAGCGGTCTAACCGGGAGCCTCTGTCCGGGGAGAATCGGCCTGACTCTATAAAGTGTGATGCCCGGCCTTAGAGCGCCGGGCATCACCTGAATCACTAAACTGTGACTTCTTCTTGCTCTTCGACAAGATAAGGAGTCACTGTCTGGGGTGGCGTGTCCGAATCCTCTGCGATGATCGCGTTGACGATGGGAAGGCTCAGCGAATGTTTCTTGTTGATGCCGGGCACTGCTTTGCCTTTGGCATAAACAGCGTGGCGTCCATGCTCTTCGTACCATTCGCCTAAGGACGCGGTCTTGTGCATGTTCTCGATAATCTGCCGCCAACCGACGCCCGTGTTGTAAGCGCAGAAGGAAATTTCGCCTTCCTGTGTGCCGTAAGGAATCACGCACATCTCTGTGCGGCGGAAGTCGTAGTTGAACAAGTCCTGAAACCACATGCCTTCGACGCAGAGCACACGCCACATGTCTGCCGGGTCTTCGCTCGCGTGCTCCGTCTTCATGCGGTCATTGCGATCCGAGTTTGAATTCGTCGAAGACGGCCTGAAGAGATTGATAATCTGTGAGATGGGAAATCCTTCGGGCGCACGCTGCGCGTCGAAGTTTCGCATAATCGCCATCGCTAATTGGGCGTAAGAGAGTTTCTTGCCGCGCGCCGTATCCGTGATGACGGCCACGTCCTTCATAAACTGCTCGTAGTTGAAGCAGTCGAAGAGGGAACTAAACTCGCCCGTTTTACGATTGACGATGATGAGCGTGAAGATGCCGCAGTTCGGATGACAGTTACAGCTTGACCAGCCCCAGGGCGCGTCTGCTCCCTGCAACATATCCATCACGCTCGTGAATGCCGAATAGCTTGAGAGCGGAAACCAATCGCGCAGGGGTTGGAGGCGTCCGCCGAGTTGATCCTTAAGGTCGTGCGTCATCCCGGCGAGCGTGTAGCGCTGCTTAATACGAACCTCGTCAGGGACATCTTCATCACGCCCGGTGAAAGAGACGGGCTGAAATGCGATGGTCTGAACCTTGTCTATGTTCTTCGCTGCGAACTCTACGATCTGGCCGATGGCGTCGTTGTTGATCGTGTTGACGATGGTCGTCACGAGCGTCACCTTTATCCCGACCGAAGCCAGATTCTCAATCGCGCGCAGTTTCACGTCGAAGAGATTGCCCACGCCCCTGTGCTTGTTCTTCTCTTCGGAGACGCCGTCGAATTGCAGGTAGACGCCGTGCTGCCCGGCCTCTTTCGCGGCCTTGCAGAACTCTATGTCTTCGGCAAAGCGGATGCCGTTGGTCGCTGCGAGGATGCGGTAGAAGCCAATCTTCCTGGCGTAAGCGACCGCTTCAAGATAATAAGGCGAGAGCGTCGGTTCGCCGCCCGAAAAGAGAATGATAATCTGGCGGCGCGGCTTAAACGAGACGGCGCGATCAAGGATAGCCTTCGCATCTTCAAACGTCGGCTCGTGAACGTATCCAACCTGATTGGCGTCCATGAAGCAAGGGTCGCACATCATGTTGCAGCGGTTGGTCAAATCAACCGTCAAGACTGCGCCGCGTCCAAACTTGATATTCGACGTGCCGTGCTTGTGAATGCTCTTGTCTTCAGCCGAGCGGAAGTCGCGCCCGTAGAAGAGCGATTCGATGCGCTCTAAAAACTTCGGATCGGTCGCCATCACGTCCGTAAACTCGCCATGCTTGGGGCAAGTCTTACGCATGATGACCTGACCGTTCTCTTCCAGAATCTGCGCTTTGATTTCGCCTGGATGCTGGTGCATCAGGGTTTCGAGCGGCGTCTCGCCGGTGATAACGGCGGTGCGGACTTCCTTGACGCAACGCGGGCACAGGCTGTCGGTCTCGCGCGGGAAACCAAGCGGCGGAGCTGTCCGCTCGTAAGATTTCAGAAGCGGCCCCGGTGCCCACTTCGGGCGAATGGCCTCGCCTTCCGGCAGGCGGCGATTCACCGACTGAAAGACTTTCCACGCGACATCCGAAAGGCCGGAGATCAGCTTTGAAGTCTTCACTCCGCTGAACCTGCCCTTTTCTGATTCGCCCCTGCGAAATTGATCGCTAAACAACAGTCACTCTCCTCTAGCGTTTGGGACTCGTCTTAAACTATCTGACGCCCCGATGAAATATTGCATATATCCGTATGAATCACTGCGCTTTTGCCGGGGGAAGCTAGCACAGCAACGCGCAATGATAGCCGCATCTATAGATATTCGCAAGACGTTAGGCGCAGAAACAAAGCCCGAACGCGCCGCCCCTTTCAAATCATTGACACGTTCGAAGGTATGGATTATGTTGCGTGCGTAGCCATTCTTACCTGTACTTTGGCAATCTCACTCTGACCGTTCTTTTCAAGCAGTAGACTCCGAAACTCCTGAGGCGCAGCAGCCGAAAACGTTTGCGCCGGATTGTCCTGAGCTAACAACGATGAAAGAACTTCCTGAGTAAAACCTCGCGTTTCTTGCTTCCGCGTAAGACGGTTGTTCACAACTTGAGACGAGGCTTATCCACCTGTCAATAAACCGGTTTCTTCGAGCGAGCGCCGAGCCGGTACACGAGCGACGGAGATAAACATGAAGCGAAACGATTTTGGCCTGTGGGGACTGGATCTGTCGCCGGAGGAGTTCGCTCGCGCGCTGGCGGCGCTGGGCGTCTTTGAAGGCTCAGGCCAGGGCTTGCCGACTTCCGTAGACCTCATCCAACAGCAACTTTTAAGTGCGGCTGTCCAATCACAAGGGCTGCTCGGTTGGAGTCTCAAACGTGAGTTGCTTGAAAAACTGGTAGCCTTGAAAAAGCCGGGTGCGGCGCTCGCCTTCGCTCAAGCCTGGGAGAAGTTCAGAGAGTTTTACCCGAAAGACCTGCGGTTCGAGCTTCATCTGGACAGGACGGAAGACTATTTCTGGATCGCCGAGCAATTGCTGGGGAGCGCCGTCGGTGCTATGTCGCTCTACGTGCGCGTTGACGAACCGCAAGCCGCTGTCGGTTGGAACTGGCCTTTGCGAATCGGTTTTCTGGAGGACGACGAATCAGGGCGACTCCGGCCACAGTTGGAAAACGCGCTCAAGCCAGCGAGTCTGAAGAAACTCGTCGAGTTCATTACGCTGACGAGCGAGGGCGACGACTGCGACCTGCTTATTTTGCCGCAAAAGTTGCATGACGCCTTGTCGCAGTTGCTCAAAACGGCCTGGCATCCGAAGGCCGACTGCGTGCTGCTCCTGGGCGGAAGCAGAGATTTATCTGAAAGGATGAGCGCCTTGCTTCAAGCCGTGCGCTCGCAGGCGCGGACAAGCGGAGTCGGGCTGTTATTCATTACGGACGAGCAGCGAGGCGAATGGCTCAGGAATTTGATAGCCGAGCTATCGCTCAACAACGCGCTCGACGTGGCGCTCTTCAACGCCAATCGTCCGTTGAAATCTCAGAGTCCACTGCTCGCCGCATCAAGGCGGCTGATTGACCTGACCCTCATCTCGCGCACTGCGGAGCGCATGAGCCAGGCGCTCACACGCAGGGTTGCTACTCATGCAGAGCCGCCACCGGAGGACAGGGGCAGTCCTCTTTCCCCAGGAAGGGGGATGCCTGCGGAGAAACCTATAGACATTCCTGCTGGCGAGCGGCCTGCGCCACCTCGCAGGCGGCCAGGCGGTGGTAAAGGCGGGAGCAAGGGCGGAGCCAAAGGGGGGGCCACACGTTCCGCGCCTCCACCCTTCTCCATTAAGAAGAACGGCGGAGGCGGTATGTCCGTTGCCGCCAGAAACGAGGCGCTTGAAGTTGCGGCGGAATTGAGTCCTCCGCCTCAGAGCGCGGGCGGGATGTTCGAGTCGGTCGAGGCTCCCGCAGCGATGACGCCGGTCGAAGTCACCGCAATGGTCGAGAATAGCCGCAAAGCGCAATCAATCATCAACAAGATTCCGCATCAGCCCGCAGAGCGGCGGATACAGGCTCAGGTGTTCGACTCGCCCGGCAACAAACAGCAGCGCAGCGCGCTCAAGCCCTCCACCTCCTATGCCGTTGACGTTCGCATCGGCCCGCTCGACGCTGAATGGGAGAGCGCGCAGAAGGCATTCCCCATAGAAGATTTGCCGCCGAGCGAGACGGGGCACAACCTGACTGTCATCTTTACGGAGCCGCGCGTCTCGCCAGACCCGCAGGTTGGAAAGCTCTTTCTTCCACCCGACGGCGCGAGCGCACCCTGCCGTTTCTACTTTCACACGGGCGACGGGCTAGAGCGCGTGAGAGCCAGAATCACCGTGCTGCATCGTAACCGCGTCATTCAGACGGCCATTCTGAATGCGCCCGTCGCGGCTGCGGGTAAAGCAAAGAAGGAAGAGGGGCTGACCGTCGAGATCGAAGCGCGCGTCCTCCCCAACATAGGCGACCTCAAGCGACGGCAAACCTTCGACGCGGCGCTCGTTCTCAACCACGCGGACGACGGGAAGCCCTACGCGATGACTGTCTCCGGGGAGCAGGCTTCGATGTTCTCCTTCGATGATGCGTCCTTCAAACAGACGATTGACCTGCTCAATGGTCAATTGACAAAACTCGCCCTCGACGCTGAGTTCCCGGAAGACATCGGCAAGAATCCGACGACCACGCTGCTTACCAAGCTGGCGCGGCATGGCAGAATGCTCCACCTCAATCTCTTCAAGTTTCGTCAGGAAGGAGATTGGCCGCTCGGTCAGGACAAAAAGAAAATACAGGTCATCTCGACCAAGCTCAACAGCAACCTCCCGCTCGAATTTCTCTACGACTACGACGCCCCGAAGGAGGACGCCAAGCTGTGTGCTTTCGCCAAGAAGTCGCTGCCGAAGGGGCAATGCGATAAAGCGTGCGAAGGGTTGAGGAATAATAAAGCGGTCGTTTGCCCGCTCGGTTTCTGGGGACTTAACCGTGTTATCGAGCGTCATGCCTTCGACAAGAATCTTCAGATGAGCGGCACATATGGTCTGAAGGCTGCTTCCAGTTCGGAGCGCAAGCCGCTCCAGGTGCTCGACAAGGCGTTGTTTGCAGCCAGCGCGAGGGTTGATCAAGGCGAGAGCAAGGGGACGATCAAGAGTCTGCAAGACCTGCTCAAGAAGACGACGAAGAAGTCTGCCTATGCCAAGAGCTGGGATGATTGGACTAAAAAAATCAAGTCTCAATCGCCGAGCCTGCTTATCGTGCTCTCGCACACGGAGGAGGCGATGGAGGGCGAGGGCGACGAGATGCGGTCGCTGGAAATCAGCAAAGACGACCGCTTGAGCGTGGTTGACATTACGGAAGAGTACATCACCAAGCCCGGCTCGCAGACGAGGCCGCTCGTCATGCTCGTCGGCTGTAGTACGCACTCGCCGGACAACCCGCTCGAAAACTTCGTCACGCCTTTTAGTCAGTTCGCTTCAATCGTCATCAGCACGGGGGCGACCGTGCTGGCCGTACAGGCCGCGAAGGTTGCGATGGAGTTTATCAACACGCTCTCACAGCTTTCCGGGAAACCGGGCGGCACCAGCTTTGGCGAAGTGATGTTGGACGTGCGCCGCAAGCTGCTCGCCAAGGGACTGCCGATGGTGCTGTGCCTTGAGGCTTACGGCGACGCCGACTGGTATCTCAAATGAAATGCAGATAACGGAGGATTCAAACATATGCTAAGAATAGAAATGCTTCCGGCACGACACGGTGATTGTATTTTCATCGAGTACGGAAACGCGAAAAAACCTTACCGGATGCTCATTGACGCTGGCCCTGCCCCGACCTACATAGACCTGCGCGAGCGCATCCTGGCCATCCCCGAAGGCAAGCGCCACTTTGAGCTCTTCGTCATCACGCACATTGACGCCGACCACATCGAGGGCGCAGTCAGATTGTTGCAGGACACGAAGCTCAAGGTAACTTACGGCGACATCTGGTTCAACGGGTGGAAGCACCTCAAGCGTAAGAAGAAGGAGGTGCTCGGCGGCCCGCAAGGCGAATACCTGACCTCCACCATCGAGAAACTAAAACTTCCCTGGAATGAAGCCTTCGGCGGCGAGTCGGTCGTCGTCCCTGACGAAGGCCCATTGCCCGTCCATGAGTTGAAAGGCGGCATGAAGCTGACGCTGCTTTCGCCGACGTGGATTGAGTTGGAAAAGCTTCGTCCGAAGTGGCAGAAAGAGGTGGAGGCCGCCGGTCTTGTGCCCGGTAAAGCGAAAATGGCACAGGAGAAGCTCGCCACTGTTAAGAATCTGCAACCGGTTCTCGGCGATGTGGTCAACGTGCTGAAGCTCGGAGGCTCGGAATTTAAGCAAGACACCGCGCCAGCAAACGGTAGCAGCATTGGGTTCCTCGCCGAATGCGATGGCTTGCGCGGCATCTTCTCCGGTGACGCCTATCCGAACGTGCTGGCCGCATCCTTACGCCGCATGTTGAAGAAGCCCTCGGAGAAGCTCATGCTGGACTTTTTCAAGATTCCTCATCACGGCAGCCGCTCGAACCTCAGCGCCGATTTGATTGATATGATGAGATGCAAGCAGTACATCTTCTCATCCAACGGCGACAAGTTCCGGCATCCCGATCAGGAATCGGTGGCGCGCGTCATCACGCACGACAAAACGTCTCCGCTCTTGTGCTTCAACTACAACACCGAGTTCAACAAATGGTGGAAAAACAAGAGCCTCATCACCAAGCACAAGTATCAAATCAAATATCCCCCGGAAGGCAAAGCCGGGATAGTCGTCGAACTCTAAGCAGTAGGCAGCAGGCAGTAAAAGCTAAGAAGCTGGTTAAAAGTTATAGGTTCTCTTCGTCCCGTCAGGGACGACGTGATAATAGCCCAGCGATTTATCGCTGGGACTAAGGCCGAAAACTAAACCCTGAGTCCCGTAGGGACGACTGAAGAGAGCTTCTGTTCAATCGTCCCTACGGGACTCAATAAAATTATCCGGCTCTATTCCCAGCCATGAATGGCTGGGCTATTATCAATCGTCCCTAACGGGACTTAAAAACATGCCTTTGCCTTTAACTGGCCACTGACTACTGACCACTGCCTTTGCAGCGTTTGCGCGGAAGAAGTACCATGCGCCAGACCGAGTGGCGTATGGAGATTCATCAGACAGCCGTCATCAGTTCGCGTGCAAGGGTTGCGCCGGGTGTGCGCGTTGGCCCTTATGCAGTCATCGAAGAAGACGTGTCCATCGGCACGGGCTGCGAGATCGGCGCGCACGCAGTCATCAAGCGTTTCACTACCCTGGGGGAACGCAACCGCGTGTTCGAGCACGCCATCCTCGGCGGCGAGCCGCAGGACGTAAAGTTCAGGCATGAAGAGAGCCGTCTCGTCATCGGCGACGATAACCTGATCCGCGAAGGGACGACGCTGCATCGCGCCAGCGGTGAAGGTTGTGCAACGCTCGTCGGCTCGCGCAACTTCCTGATGATTGGCGTCCACATCGCGCACAACTGCGTGATCGGCGACGACAACATCTTTGCCAACGAGGTAGCTCTCGCCGGACACCTCATCGTCGAAGACCACGCCTTTCTCTCCAACAATGTGGGCTGTCACCAGTTCGTGCGGATCGGGCGCTATGCGATGGTCGGCGGCAAGTCGAAGATCGTGCAGGACGTGCTTCCGTTTTTTATCACGGACGGCAATCCGTCGCGCGTGCGTGGGCTAAACTCCGTAGGCTTGCGGCGCGCAGGCTTCTCAACCGATGAGCGCCGCGCTCTCAAGCAGGCTTACCAACTTTTATTTCGCAGCGGGTTGGCGCTCGAAGATGCGCTCGTTGAAATGGCGTCGCTTGAAGATAAAAACGTCCAGCACCTCGTTCAATTCATACGCGGCTCACGTCGCGGCTTCACGCGCGCACGAAAAAGCGGGCGCAATGGGGACGAAGAATCACCGGCAATCTGAATTTCCATGAACAGAGAAACGAGAGAAAAATCGGTCGCCGAATTAGCCGCGCACGTTGGCGGGCGCGTTCGTGGCGACGGCAACGTTTTGATTAGAGGCATTGCGAGCTTTGAAAGCGCGGGCGCGGGCGAGATAGCTTTCATCGAAGACAGTAAGCTACTCACGAGCGCGCACTCGTCCGGCGCGTCATGTTTGATTGTGCCGGAGGGCGCTCTGGTTGAAGCCGCCTGCGTCATCGAAGTGAAACGCCCAAAACTCGCGTTCGCTCTGATTGCGGAGTTACTACACCCGCCGAGGCGACGCGCGGGTGGGATTCATCCGACGGCGATTGTGGCGGCGAGCGCTAACTTAGATGAAAGCGTTTTCGTCGGCGCGTGGGTCGAAATCGGCGAGCGCACCTTTATCGGCGCGGGAACGCAGATTCATTCGGGCGTAGTCATCGGCGATGATGTTCGCATCGGGCGCGACTCCGTGATTCATCCGAACGTGGTGCTTTACGATGGCGTCCATTTAGGGGAGCGCGTCATTCTTCATGCAGGCGTGGTTGTCGGCGCGGATGGCTTTGGCTACGTGCCTGACGAGCAGAACGTGCGTCACAAGTTTCCGCAAGTAGGGACGGTGTTGATTGAGGACGACGTGGAGATCGGAGCCTGCACCTGTATTGATCGTGGCGCGCTGGGGCAGACGCGCATCGGGCGCGCGACGAAGATTGATAACCTCGTGCAGATTGCCCACAACGTAGAGATCGGCGAGCGCGTCGTCATCGCCGCGCAGACGGGAATCTCTGGCAGCACCGTGATCGAGTCGGACGCCATCATCGGCGGGCAGGTCGGGATGGGCGATCATGCGCGCGTCGAGAGCGGTGCCGTCATCGGTTCGAAGGCCGGAATCCTGCCGGGCAAGATCGTGCGCGCAGGCGTCTGGTGGGGTATCCCCGTGCAACCGCTCGAGCAATACAAACGACTCAACGCTCACATGAATCGCCTGCCGCAGATGCGCGAAGAGCTTAAAGAGCTGCGCCGACAATTAAAAGAGCTACAGGAAAAAATAGACGGGACGCGCAGTTCGTAGGACAGACATTCTTGTCTGTCTTTGAGCGCGCAAGCGCGAATACTGTATTAGCGGACACCATTAGCGTGCTGGCGCACGCTTAGACAGGCAGGAATGCCTGTCCTACTTCTTTGAGAATGGCGCGGGCTGCGCGATGTGATGCGCCGCCCGTGCCGAGTCGCGCGGCGGCCTCTTTGAGCCGCGCGCGGGCAGTTTCGTTTCGTTCTCTGTTCAATAACGTCTTGAGTTCTTCCGCCAATCGCTCTCCGTCAAAATCGTTCTGCATCAACTCCGTCACCAGACGTTCGCCCGCGATTAAATTTATCAAGCCGAAGTGTTCGGCGCTGATGAGGCGTCCCAGGGTGTGCCAGTTGATGAAAGATTCTTTGTAGACGATGACGAAGGGCGTATCTATCAATGCGGCTTCGAGCGTAGCCGTGCCGCTGGCAACGGCTGCCGCGTCCGCCGCCGCGAGCACCTCACGCGTCTCAAACTGCGAAAGATGTAGATTGCTTGCACCATGCGAGTTGTTGCGTGAAGCTGCTTCGATGATTGTGTTTGCTTCTGCGCGCGAGCGGTTGGCGGCGAGCGCAACCACAAACTGCGTCTCAGGTCGCTCGCGCGAGATGATGTTTGCTGCGTCGAGCATCGGCGGCAGGATGCGTTCGAGTTCTTTGCGGCGACTGCCGGGCAGAAGAGCGATGATGGGGCGCGTCGGGTCGAGTTTGTTGCGACGGCAAAACTCTTCGCGTCCGTAGCGCGGATTGACTTCGCCTGTCAGTGGGTGGCCGATGAATTCGACGTGCTCGACGCCGCGCTTCTTGTACCACTGCGGCTCGAAGGGAAGAATGGAGAGCAGTAGATCAACGTCGCGCCGGATGTTGCGGACGCGATAGGAGCGCCAGGCCCAGAGTTGCGGGCTGATGTAGTAGATGACGCGCATGCCCCGCCGGTGAAGCGCACGCGCAAGGCGCAAATTGAAATCCGGCCAGTCAACGAGGACAACCACATCGGGGCGGCGTTCAATCACTGCCCGCTTCAGAGCTTTGTAGGCACGCCAGAACTTTGGCAGCGCCCCGGCTATTTCGGCCAGCCCCAGAATCGCCAACTCGTCCGAGCGCACAACCGAATCAACGCCCGCCTCGCGCATCAGCGCTCCCGTCGCACCGAAGAACTCAAACTCCACGTCCGGCGCTTCTGCGCGTAATGCTCTAACCAAAGCGGCAGCATGAGCATCACCCGAAGGCTCGCCCGCAACGATCATCAAACGCAGGTGGTCGGTCATCGTGAGCATCATACCAGCGGTCAGTGGTCAGTAGTCAGTGGGCAGCAGAGAAGAGAATTCGAGGGCAGCCCCGAAGGGGCGGCAGAATGTAGCCCCGGGCGTCAGCCCGGGGAATAACAAGTAGTAAATGTTCGAGCCCCGGAGGGGCGGAAGAAATTCAAGATTCATGGCAACGCATCTTGAGCTTCTGTCGCCCCTTCGGGGCTTAATAATTCTGTGTGTGCTGTGACCCCGGGCTTGCGCCCGGGGCTACACTCTTCCGCCCCTCCGGGGCTGCCCTTTGGTTTTCTTTTCTTCTGCCCACTGCCCACTGCCCACCGTTTATTGCCTACTGCTTTTTCCTTTACGCCTTTCCGTGTTAGCATCGCCACGCTCTTCAAGTCAGGATGGCGCGCACTTCTCAAGACCCCGAAAAGGTGGAGATTCGCGGCCTCAGTTCGGCCTCTGGGGAGGTCTTCGGTTTCATCCTTGGACAAAAGTCTTTCCGTGAAAAAAAATTGCGCCCGGCTCACGTTCGTTCTCTTACTCTGCCTCGCCGCGAGTCTGTCCGCGCTTGCCCAGCAGACGAATCCGGTTGATCGTCAGGTCACGAATCCCATCACGGACACGCCGAACGTCAATCCTCTGACACAGGAGCAGCCCATTCGTCCCCAACTCCCTGCGAGAGGCGCGGGCGGCGCGCAGGGCACGGAGGATTTGACCGTCACCGCCGGAACGCAGACCGTCACCGGAACGAAGGACGCGCTCGTCTCCGTCTATGAAGGCAACGTCGATGCGCGCATCGGCACGTTTCGCTTGCAGGCGGATAAGCTGACGGTGATTGAGGCGAGCAATCGTGTCATCGCCGAAGGCAACGTCGTCTTCGATCAGGGCGACCAGCAGCGCATCACAGGCACGCGCGCCGAATGGAACTATCGAACCAAGACAGGCTTCTTCATCAACTCGACTGGCTTTACGAACCAGACGCAGGATGGCACGGTCATCTACTTCACAGCCGACAGCGTCGAACGTGTGAGCTACGATACCATCGTCGCCATCAACGCGGAGATTACCGCCTGCGAAGACAACGTGCCGAAGTGGAGCTTTAGAACGAAACGCGCGACGATCAAGACCGGCGACCGCGTGCGAATCAAATCTCCCACCTTCCGCGTCAAGAACGTGCCCATTCTCTATCTCCCGTATGCTTCCGTCTCGATTAAGAGACGCGACCGCGCCTCAGGCTTCCTGACGCCGACCTTCAGCGGCTCAGGCGACAAAGGCTTTCGCCTCTCGACCGCTTACTATCAAACGCTCGGACGCTCGGCTGACGCTACCCTCCGCAGCGAACTTTACACGGGGCGTGGCCTTGGGCTGGGTCTGGACGTGCGAACGCGCGCCAACTCGCGCT
This sequence comes from uncultured Acidobacteriota bacterium, assembly GCA_963791265.1. Taxonomy (GTDB): domain Bacteria; phylum Acidobacteriota; class Blastocatellia; order Pyrinomonadales; family Pyrinomonadaceae; genus QHXM01. The sequence goes on along the minus strand of CAWBSB010000013.1, from coordinate 484,597 downwards.
CCTATCTCAACTTTGGTTTCTACGCCGTCAAGGATCGCATCTTCGGCCCGGCAGAGAGTCCTGACAACCCGGATCAGGGTGGCTCCAGCTTTTACATGGAAGGCGTGCATTATTTCCCGAACGGTTTTCTAGCCGCCGCCGACATCAACGTCACGTCGAATCTGGCCTTCCGTCAGGTCTTCTCGGATTCGATTCAGCAGGCCATCTCGCCGGAAGAACGCTCGCAGGTCTTCGTCAACAAAAACTTCGGCGACTACAGCTTCAACTTCCTCGCGCGCTCGCAGGTCACTTCGATTACCAACACGCGCATTCGCACGCGCCAGCTTCCCAGCATCACGCTCGACAAGCGCCCGTCCGCCCTGCGCTACTTCGAGCGCCTCCCCGTTTACTTCTCCTTTGAAGGCGGGCTTGAAGGCGTCAGCCGCAAAGAGACGGTTGACGACATTGATCTCTTTCACCTCCGTGTGAATGGCGAACCTCTCATCACGCCTTCCATCGTGCAGCGGCTCGACGTACACCCGCGCTTCTCCGTTCCAATCCATTTCGGCGGCTGGTCTGTGACTACGACCGCAGGCTTGCGCGCGACCTACTACTCGAATTCGATTGACCCGGCGACGCGCCTGGTCTTGAGCCGCGATGTCGTGCGCGGCTACGGCGAGTTTGAATTGGACGTGAGACCGCCCGCGCTGGCGCGCAACTTCACACACCGCGACGGCTCATTCTTTTTCCGCCACGTGATAGAGCCTTACTTTATCTATCGCAAGATTGAAGGCATCTCGAATTTCGAGCGCATCATCCGCTTCGATTACCAGGACGCCATCGCCGACACCAACGAGATAGAGTTCGGAATCACGAATCGCTTCTTCACGCGGCGCTCGACGGAGAATGTCAATAAGAAGGCTGCGCAGGAAACTAATCGCCCGAAGATTCCGCTTTCGAGCCAGCCTTATGAGGCTCTGACCATCACGCTGCGCGGCAAGTATTTCTTCGACCCTTATTTCGGTGGCGCGCTGATTCCGGGGCAGCGCAACCAGTTCTATCCGATCAATACCTTCTCCGGCTTTACTTACGGCGGCGTTCCGCGCCGCTTCTCGCCGCTCAACATCGAGGGGCGCTATCGTCCGAGCCAGAGTTTGTTCGCGGACGTGCGCTCGGATATTGACGTGCAGAGCGGGGGCTTGCGGACTCTGGCCGTGAGCTTCGGTCTTAACCGAAAGCTCATTCAGGCGTTTCAGACCTTCTATTACACGCGCGCCATAGACCTCGTGCCGTCTTTGAGCCGTTTCGCCAACGCGCAGGGCAAGGAGCCGGGCACGCAGCGCGGCTCGCAGTGGAGTCCGTCCATTTTCGTGGGCAACCGCGAGCGCGGGTTTTTCGGCGGCGTCTCCTTCTTCTTCGATTTCCAGAATAGTCCCACTCAGCGAAACTCCTCGCTCATCAGTTCCGTCATTACGGCTGGCTACGCCTTTGACTGTTGCGCCATCACCATCCAGAACTACAGCTTCGATGTCGGCCTGCGCAACGAAAACCGCTTCGTCTTCGCTTTCCGTCTAAACGGTATCGGCTCGTTCGGCACGGAACAGATCGGGCAGCAATTCCGCTGAGCGTTCGGCGCTTCCCGTAAAGTAGACCAAAAATTTTTGGACGCCGGACTAGGCCAGCAGGTATAATGCCTGCGGTCGGTTTCGTCAGGCTCGGGATGGCTTCATGGGAGTAGCAATTCCGGCTAGTAGTTTACCGGCACGGCATCGAAGGGTATTTCCTCGCTGAAGATTCAAAAATTAACCCAATAAAAATGCCGTTTTGCAAGCATCTTCGGCCTCGCTGATTGCATCTGAGGTGATGTTCGCACGCCCCCCCACAAAATTCATTGTAAAAAACCTCAGTTTTCGTTCTTTCGAGCGCCGTTTAGATTGGTTTCTGCATGCCTCGCAACCGAAGTTGATGGCGTGTGCGTACTTTCAACAAAAATATCTTAGGAGAATCTTGATGTCGCAGTTTCCCCGCTTTCGCTTCAGCCCCCTGAACCGCCGGAAGACCATGCAGCCGGGCTTCCTTTATCGCTTACGCAACGTGTTGGCGCTCGGCCTTGCGGCGCTCCTTTTTCTTGCGCCGCTCTCTTTCACAGTCTCAGCGCAGCAAGGCTTGCCCGGCGCTAAAGTGCCGGACGGCGACTATTTCATGATTTATCAGGATGAGAACGGCGACAGCGTTTGCCGCACGGCGACGCTGGCTGAAAAGCGCGAATTAATCAAGATTAATACTGCCAATCTGGGCATGCACCGGATTACTCCCGCCACGCGTGAGGCCAATTCTAACGCTAAGACGCAAGGCGATAACGCGACGAGCGATAATGTCGAGCCGACAAAAATCATCCTGCGGGGAACGGCGCAGCTAGATAATTTCCCGGAAGCCAAGGAAGCGTTCAATAGAGCCGCGCTGGTTTGGGAAAGCTACATTCAATCGCCCATCAAGATTTACATTGACGTTGATTTCGGCACGACAAACTTCGGGCAAGCGTGGAGCAGCCCTGATATTCTCGGCTCTACCTCTTCGACCGCTACCTCGCGCCCGTATTCAACCGTCCGACAGAGCCTGGTTAATGGAGCATCCACGGCGTCTGAGACTTCGGTTTATGCCCAACTGCCTTCTACGGTGTCTCTTCCGACTAATAGCGGCGGTGCCAGTAACATCTCTATCTCGACTTCCATCGCTCGTGCGCTGGGAATACTTAATCCGGTGGCCTCTGAAACCGATCTGGCTTCGAGAATCGGGTTCAACTCGAATTTCCAATTTGACTTTGATCCGAGCAACGGCATCTCTACGGGTAAAACGGATTTCGAGGCTGTCGCGACGCACGAGATCGGACACGCGCTCGGATTTACGTCGAGGGCAGGAGCAACTGGCGGAGCTACTCCCGCCATCTGGGACCTCTTCCGCTTTCGCGCGGGCACGACTCTGGGTACGTTCGGGACAGCCGAGCGCATCATGACTGCCGACGGGCTTCAGTACTTTTTCGTGGGTGGCTCTGATTTGGGACTCTCAACCGGCGGGCCGAACGGCGATGCGTCAGGCGGCGACGGTAATCAATCAAGCCACTGGAAGCAGAGAAATCTGAATGGCGGCGTTTACATCGGCATCATGGACCCGCGTATCCCGAGCGGAACGCGCAGGGAAATTACCGTCAACGATACGACCGCACTTAATTTCTTCGGCTACAATCTGGACAACAACGCCCAGCCACCGCCACCGCCACCGCCACCGCCTGCCCCGGCGAATAATAACTTCACCGCCGCTCAGGTATTGGTCGGTTGTACGGGTAGCCTGACCAGCACAAATATCTCGGCCACGAAAGAGAGCGGCGAGCCGAGCCACAATCCTGACACTACCGGTCATCCGGGTAGTGCGTCGGTCTGGTATCAATGGCAAGCGCCCGTGAGCAGTAGCGTAACTATAGACACGATGGGCACGGGGACGGATTACGATACGATGCTGGCCGTTTACACCGGCAACGCTGTCGGCTCGCTCACACCGATTATGAAGAATGATGATGTGGCTAATGGCGACACGGACAGCCGCGTAATCTTCAACGCTACGGCAGGCCAGGTCTATAAAATTGCGGTTGACGGCTGGGGCGGCGAAGCGGGCAACTTCGTTCTTCACTGGACACAGAGCAGTTGCTCACAGGGGTCTACGGCCATCTTCAGTCAACCAAACCAGTCCATCGGGGAAGCGAGCGGCAGCGTGGCCGTCAATGTAATTCGCGCGAATACCTCGATTGCGGAAGACGTTAACTACGCCACGTCGGATACCTTCCCGATCAGCCAGACCTGCCAGACCATCAACACCGGCGTCGCGTCCTCGCGCTGCGACTACGCGACCGGCGTCGGGACACTTCGGTTTACTTCCGGAGAAGCGTTCAAGACCATCTACGTTCCGATCATTGACGACAACATCGCTGACGGTAACGAGAATTTCACCATCACTTTGACTAGCGGTGGAAACACCCTCTCAACGGCCACCATCACGATCACGGACAACGCCAATGGTGTGGGCAATCCGATAGACGGAGCAGAGTTCTTCATCCGTGAACATTACATAGATTTCTTAGGACGTGAGCCAGAACCGGCGGGGTTAGCAGGCTGGCTCAACGTCTATAACAATTGTGGCACGACCGTTCAGCAGCCCTGCGACCGGACTGAGATCAGCAGTGCTTTCTTCCGCAGTCCAGAGTTTCAAGACAGAGCAAGTTTTGTCTACCGTTTCTACTCAGCGGTAGGGAAGATTCCACTCTACGAAGGGTTTATGCCTGACTTTGCCAAAGTCAGTGGGTTTCTCTCAGCTCAGCAGTTAGAGGCCAACAAAGCAGCTTTCGTGCAGGAGTTCATGACAAGGGCTGATTACCAGAACCTGTACGGCTCCATCACGGGCAATGATGCTTATATGACAGCCTTGTTGAACACCTTGGGATTGCCGAATCATCCGAACAAGCAGGCGTGGGTCAATGCCTTAAACGGCGGGTCGTCGAGAGCGGATGTGTTGCGAGCGGTGACGGAAGATGGGCAGGTTGCTCAGAAGTATTACAATGAGGCGTTTGTGATCATGCAGTACTTTGGGTATCTCAGACGTTCTGCCGATGCTTCGTACTTGAATTGGATTCAGACGATGAACACCAATGGTGGAGATTATCGGCAGATGATTAATGGGTTCCTCAACTCTGCCGAGTATCGCAACCGGTTCCAGTAATCAGTTGCTTCAAGGCTGACGCGAGAGCGACTGTCACGAGCTATATGGGTCGGGGGTTGTGAGAAGACAACGCCCTCGACCCATTGCTTTATCCTTCGCCTTCGTATAATTTCTCATCCCGAGTTTCAGCAACGTCTGTCTCTCCTTTTCCGTCGCCAGATTTCGACTCCAGGCCGCGCGTTAACCCGAAGCTATAAACCTCCGAATTGATGATGAGATTTATTCGAGCCAGACGAACAGGCAACAGGTTTCCGGCAAGACCCTTACTGTTGTTGCTGCTGTCGCTGACCCTCGGCGCTGCTCACAACGCTTCAGGGCAGAGGCGAGCAGAGGCGGTTGCTCCCGCCGTTCAGCCCAATGCTGCGCGGCAGATAGCTGGCAAGCGCAATGTTGCGATGCGCTCCGGTGTGATGAACGTCCGGCAGCTTGCGCGTAAAGAATCACTCGCTCCTCCCGCGCGTGCCGAAAGAAGCGAAGAGACCGAAGAGGTAGAGCCGCCTGAAGCGATGCCGGAGAACATGCCCGTTCCCCCCGGTGCAGCCGCGTCTATTGAAAAGTCTCAACCGAAGGCGCTTGATAATCCGAAAGCCCTGGGGCCTTCGCCCGCTCCTTCGGCCAGCTTTCTCGCCTCAGACGACACCGGGCGCTTTCCCCCGGACACGCACGGCGCAGTCGGCCTCAATAACCTGATGGTCGTGCATAACGGTCGCGTGAGGATTCAGAGCAAGACGGGCAGCCTCGTCAGCAACGTTTCACTCGTCGGCTTCTGGGCATCGCTCTCGAATGCTCCCGCAGATGTTTTCGATCCAAAAATTCTCTACGACCCTTACGCCGGACGCTGGATGCTGACGGCAGTCGCCGAGCGCCGGTCGGCTGGTGCAAGCGTGATGATGGCCGTCTCGCAAACAACTGACCCGACGGGCAACTGGAACATTTATCGCGTCGATGCGGATTCGACAGACCTCCTGTGGGCTGATTATCCGAGCATCGGATTCAATAAAGATTGGATCGTCGTTCACGTTAATATGTTTCCTGTGGTGGACGGCACGGGCAGCTTCACCTCGCACCTTTACGTCTTCAACAAGGCTAATCTCTACGCTGGCGGACAGGGACTCTACACCTTGATTAAAGCGCCGAATCTTGGCGGCACGATAGTTCCTGCCGTCACGTATGACGCGACCGTTTCGACTCTCTACCTGCTGCAAAACTGGAATGGCAATTCGGGTGGCAACGGCTACGTCGGACTCTACCGCATCACGGGCGCAGTCGGCGCGGAAGTGCTGAACGTTGCCAACGGGACTTCTCCCACTCTCATCGGAACGCCCAATCCCTGGTCGAGCAGCACGCCGGAGATTGCAGGCACGACGGATTTTGCGCCGCAGCTTAGCTCGACGCTCAAGGTTCAGAACAACGACTCGCGCATCCAAACGCTCGTCTATCGCAACAACTCGCTCTGGGGCGTTCACACAGTCTTTCTTCCCGCCGGGTCATCGCCCGCGCGCAGCGCCGTCCAGTGGTGGGAACTCTCTACGACGGGAACGATCAAGCAAAGAGGCCGGATTGACGATTCGACGGGCAACACTTTCTATGCCTTCCCCAGCATCGCCGTCAATCGTGATAACGATGTGCTCATAGGCTACTCGCGCTATTCTCCCACGCAGTATGTCAGCGGCAACTATTCCTTCCGCGCCGGAACAGACCCGCTCAATAGTCTGCGCGACGACACCGTGCTACGCGCGGGCGATGCCACGTATTACAAGTCCGGGACCGCCACGCCGACCAGAAATCGCTGGGGAGATTTCAGCGGCACCGTCGTTGACCCCACCAACGATAAAGATATGTGGACGATTCAGGAGTATGCCGCGACTCCCGCCGGAGGCACCGATAAATGGGCGACGTGGTGGGGGCGCGTTTCCCTGACCTCCACCCCCGCACAGCCGAGCATTCAGATCGGGACGGGAAGCTTCAGCGAAGGGTCAGGCCACGCGAGCATAACCATCACGCGCATCGGCAGCACGTCCATCGCAGAAAATTTTAACTACGCTACTTCGGACACTTCGGGACTAACGCCCTGCGCGCCGACTCCGCCAACCGGCGTCGCGTCCTCGCGTTGCGACTACGCCACTTCCATCGGAACCTTACGCTTTGCCCCCGGAGAGGCCGTCAAGACCATCTTCATCCCACTGGTTGACGACGCTTTCGCCGAAGGCACAGAGACCTTGACGCTGACCTTGAGCATTCCCATCGGCTTCGGCATCGAGATACCGATAGCTGCGCCCGTGATTATCACGGACAATGATTTCAGCACCGGAGCGAACCCGATAAACCAAACCGCATTCTTCGTCCGCCAACATTACATAGACTTTCTCGGTCGTGAACCAGACCCCTCAGGTTATGCGGGTTGGCAAAGCATCCTGAACAACTGCCCGCCCTCCGGCAAAGACTCCGGCGGCAACTACTGCGACCGCATCGAAGTCTCCTCAGCCTTCTTCCGCTCGGAGGAATTTCAAACCAGAGCCTACTTCGTCTATCGTTTCTATTCGACGGTCGGGAAGATTCCGCTTTACGAAAACTTCATGCCTGACTTTGCGAAAGTCAGCGGCTTCCTCTCCGCTCAACAACTGGAAGAGAACAAGGTAGCCTTCATCAACGAGTTCATGGCGAGATCGGACTATCAGACCAGATATGGTTCGTTGAACGACCCGACTGCTTATGTCAATGCGCTGCTCCTCACCGTCGGACTGCCGAATCATCCGAACAAACAGGGATGGATTACAGGGCTGACGAATGGAAGTCTGACGAGAGCGCAGGTCTTGCGAGCATTAGTGGAAAGCGGGGAAGTCTACAACAAATACTACAACGAGGCGTTTGTCATTATGCAGTACTTCGGCTATCTCCGGCGCTCGGCTGACATTTCTTACTTGAGTTGGATTCAGACGATGAACACCAATGGCGGAGATTATCGGATTATGATAAACGGTTTCCTGAACTCTGCTGAGTATCGTCAACGCTTCGGGCCTTGATTGGCTTGAAAGTTGCTTCTCTCCTTGCCATCTCCCGCAGTCTGGCCTTTCTCTCGCTGTTGTGTTTGAGGTCAGTACAGTCTGGTTAATTCCTAGTAATACGTTAGGACAAAAATTTAACGTTACTAGCGAGCGCGGAAGGCAAGGAGACGAACATGGGTAGTTCATTTAGCTCGCGGCAAGCTTCCAGTCTATTTTTGATAATCGCAGGTTGTGCGCTCCTTTTGGCGCTGGGCGGAGCATCCAAAACGTATGCTCAGGGGTGTCCAACTCTTTTCAGTCCCAATCGCGGGTGGGCGCAGAACACGATAGTCCGTTATGCCTTCACAGGCACTTTCAACGAAGAGCAGAAAAGGCAGATCAGGGCTGCGGCGGCGGAATGGAGCCGCGCCAATTCCAGCAATAACTCGAAAGTAAGTTTCATTGAAGATACCTCAGGCCAGAATTTCAACCTGGAATTTAAGACGGGGGCTTTAACGCCCGGCAACCCGGCCATCTTCAACGCGACGTATAACGGCGCGACCCTCACCATCACATCCGCCAGCATAACTTACGATCCCAACAATACCTTTCCCGGCTCAAACATACTCGTCGCCGATCCCAATGTGGCTGGTTACAGCACGATTGTCATGAAGCTCGTGCTGCATGAGATGGGTCATCTGATGGGCTTGGATCACCCTGCTGTCCCCGCAAACATTTGCGACCAGCCGGATGGTGCGACCACCTTGAATTACGCTTGCGGCATCAACGATCAGGGCAATAATGTTCCGACCACCATTCCTCCCTGCGATCAGAATGCTATCAATTCGGAATCCATCTATCCGCCGATAACGCTGCCTCGGCCCTCAATCCAGATAGAGAGTTCATCCGTCGCAATCTCTGTTAACGAAGGAGCGGGCAGAGCGCAGGTGGTTGCCACACGCACGGGAGACCATACAACAGCCGTCAGTGCTGATTACGCCACGTCGGATAATTCAGGACTCAATGCCTGTAGCAGCGTCACAGGTCTGGCCTCGTCGCGCTGCGACTACGCGACCTCAATCGGCACGCTTCGCTTTGCTTCGGGAGAAACCTCGAAGACCATCTTCATTCCGTTAGTGGACGATGTTTATGCGGAAGGTAATGAAACTTTTAGACTGACACTGAGTCGTCCCAACGGCGCAAGTCTCGGCACAAGCACCTTGGCGACCGTCACCGTGACGGACAATGAAACCGTGACGGGAACCGGCAACCCGATAGACTCTGTGCCGTTTTTCGTTCGCCAGCATTACATAGATTTCTTAGGCCGTGAGCCAGACCCCGCGGGCTTTCAGGGTTGGCAGGATGTCCTCAATAACTGCGGCAGAACAGTTGCGCCGCCGTGTGACCGGATCGAAGTCTCGGCAGGGTTCTTCCGCTCGCCGGAGTTTCAAGATCGAGGCTACTTCATCTACCGCTTCTACTCGGCAGTCGGCAGGATTCCACTCTACGAAGACTTCATGCCTGACTTCGCGAAAGTCAGTGGTTTCCTCTCCGCTCAGCAACTGGAAGAGAACAAGGTGGCCTTCGTTAATGAGTTTATGACCAGACCTGATTTTCAGAACAGGTATGGAACATTGACTGACCCGACCAGTTATGTGAATGCACTGTTGCAAACTGTCGGGCTACCGAATCATCCGGGCAGACAGGGATGGATTACAGGACTGACGAATGGCTCTTTGACGAGAGGGCAGGTGTTGCGAGCGTTAGTGGAGAGTACGGAAGTCTATAACAAGTACTACAACGAGGCGTTTGTCATCATGCAGTACTTCGGCTATTTGAGGAGAAGCGCTGACATTTCCTATCAGCAGTGGATTCAAACGATGAACTCTAATGGTGGAGATTACCGCGTGATGATTAATGGTTTCCTCAACTCTGCCGAGTATCGTCAGCGCTTCGGGCCTTGATTAACGTGAGATTGGCGTAAGCGGCTTCGCCGCCTGGTTGTGCGGAAAGCCTGTGGCTTTCCGTCTCCCGCTTCTATTAATTACTGTGAGGCTACGCCTCGCAAGAGGCAAGGCGCAGCCTTGCCAGTGATAAAAGTAGCAGCTATCGGGAAGGCAGAGCCTTTCCGCACAGACAGGCGGCACAGCCGCTTACGTAGAACTCACGTTAGACTAGGTTCGAGAATCCGTCTGACCAAGAGAAATCGCCTGGTTCTTAATCCCTCGCCGCTTTTCTTCTCACAATCGTTACAAGAACCGATTGCGACCTGTGCTATCATTGGCGCGGACTCCCCGCCCACTAACCCGAAGCTTTTACACTACCGTCTAATATGTTTCTCTCCAGCTATCGGAAATTGACGTGTGCGTTCTTTGCCGTATGCCTATGCCTGTTCTTGCCCGCTGTTCGCGCGCTCGCGCAGGAGCCGACCTCGCCGCCTGCCGAACAAACGGATGATGTCTTGCGCATCAACACGGAGTTGGTGCAAACGGACGTGATGGTCTTCGATAAGCAGGGGCGCTTCGTTGACAATTTGCAGCGCGAGCAGTTTGAGTTGCGTGTAGACGGCAAGCCGCAGCCCATCTCTTTCTTCGACCGCGTGACAGCCGGAAGCGCCAGCGAGGAATCGCAACTGGCGGCGGCGCGCGGGCAAGCGCGTCCCGTCGAGCCGGGGAATAATCCCGCCAGCGCTCAAAGCAGTGTCGGGCTTTTTGATCGCGGGCGCACCATAGTCTTTTTTATAGACGATATTCACCTGGCCTTCGACAGCCTCAAGCGAACGCAGAAAGTCCTGCTGCATTTCATCAACGACGAGATGGGACAGAATGATCGCGTTGCCATCGCGACGACGGGCGGGCAGCTGGGCTTTCTACAGCAACTGACAGACAACAAAGTCGTCCTGCGCACAGCCGTCGAGCGTTTGAAGCTCCAACGCCAGCTCATCAATGATACGCAGCAGCCTCCGATGTCAGAGTATCTGGCGTTGCAGATTATAGCGCGCGGTAATAGAGATGTGCTCAACTACTTTGTCGAGCCGCTCGTCCAGCAGGGCACGCCCGTGCAGATTGCCACCGAGATCGTCAGATCTCGCGCCAATCAGATTCTTCAGCAGTCTCGCGCCTTCACGCGTAATACCTTCTTTTCATTGGAGAGCCTCGCGCGCACGATTGCGGTCGTCCCCGGTCGCAAGCTCGTCTTCTTTATCTCAGACGGTTTTCTGCTCAACTCGAACGAAAGCGACGTTTACGATCATCTCTGGAAAATTACTAACACGGCGGCGCGCAACAGCGTCGTTATCTATACGCTGGACGCGCGCGGGCTCAGCACCCCATCGTTCTTCGATGCCTCATCGTCTGGCGGTTTCGATCCGACGGGGCGCATCATCAGCGCCACGCTCGGCGAGGGCGCAGCCTCACAGGAGCCTCTGCGCACGCTGGCCGCCAACACGGGCGGGCGCGCACTGCTCAACACCAACGCCCTCGATATGGCTATCAGCAAGACCTTGAAGGAGACTTCCACTTACTACGTCATCGCGTGGCGACCTGAAACGGAGGAACAGAAGAAGAGCCAGCGGCGGCGCATCGAAGTGAAGATCGCGGCACACTCCGACTATAAAGTGCAGGTCAAAAGCGGCTTTCTGACTCCGGGGAAAGAGCCGGAGGCGAAGACTCCAAAACCGGCGGAGGCGGCTAAAAACGCTAAAGTCAAAACGCCGGTCGAACAGTTAGGCGCGGCTATCAGCGCGTTTTATCCGAACAGCACGCTGCCCACCTCCCTCGCTCTCGATTATCTAGATGCACCTCAGGGCGGCGCGCTCCTGACCATCTCGATGCAAGTTCCGGCAGAAGCTTTATCCTTCGAGCCCGTCGAAGGAAAATACAAAGCAGCGCTCGATGTCGGCGGCAATGTCTACAACATAGAGGGTAAAGTAGGAGCCACCTTTCAGGATCACTTGAACGTCAATGCCGATAACTTAGAACTACTGCGCCCGCATGAGAACGACGTTTACTATACTTCTCAGGTTCATCTCAACCCCGGTCTTTATCAGGTGCGCGTCGCTGCGCGTGATGCGAAGACCGGACACCTCGGCGTGGCAACACAGTGGGTCGAAGTCCCTGACTTGAAGGCCAAGCGTTTAGCCTTGAGCAGCCTCTTCATAGGCGAGTTGACCAAAGCAGACGCGGCACGCAACGCCGCGACTGAGATTGAGGCAACGCCGCCCGCGAAACTCAATATCACTCGCCGTTTCCCCAGGACTTCGCGGCTCAGATTTCTGACCTTCATCTATAACGCGCAGCGCGGCGTGGCCGGAACGTCAACGCCCGATGTGGCAATTCAGGTGCAGGTTCTGCGCGACGAGCAGCCATTGATGACGACGACGCTCAGGAAGGTTGCCACCGATGAGAAGAGCGACTTCGCGCGTCTTCCCTATGCAGCGGAGATTCCGCTCGACAACATGCTCGCGGGTCGCTATCTCCTGCAAGTCACGGTCATTGATCGCATCGCCAAGACCAGTGCCTCGCAGCGCGTCAACTTTGAAGTTGAATGAAGAATAGCTCAATATTTAGTAGTGGTTCAGTTTCAAATTGAATGTGCGCCGAGATGAGGTTCACCACAGAGACGCAGAGGACACAGAGGGGGCGCAGAGATAAAAACCAGAGAGCAGATTTGAGATTTCAGATTCCTAGATTTGAAATTGCATTTTCCGCCGATATTCAATTGACTGCATTCGTTTGATACGTTCAGATTCGTTTCAAATCAGCTTCTCGTCGTCTTCTCTTCCTCCGCCTCGTTTTCGCCCCTCAGTGTTGAAAACGTAAGGCTTCGTCTCTCAACAGTAACGAACTCGTATCGGTTAATCTGCATGATTGGCGCGGTGTGGCCTGCATGTTGCTCTTATGTTTGGGCATGCGGCGCATTATCACCATTCCGGTATTGTTTATATTCATCCTGAGTTGGGTGCTGCCCGTGCGCGCCTACACGCTTCAATATACGGATAGCACAGCCACCGCGCAGATTAAATGGCCTGGCCGCGAAATCAAGGTGGCGCTCTCAAGCTCGCTTAATTCTCCACCCTCAAACATCAAGGCTGGCAGCGATGTCATGGGCGCAACGCGCCGCGCGTTCGCGCGCTGGGCCGAAGCCGCCAATATTCAGTTCATCGAAACTTCATCCAGTGCGCTCTCCATCAGCGCGCGTGGGCAGGGAGACGGAATCAGCCTGATTACCGTCGCCGACACGCCTGATAATCGCAGCGTCTTCAGCACCTCCGACCGAACAGGGCGGACGCGCGTGTTCTACGATCCTGCGGTGGGCACGATTATGGAAGCGGATGTGGTCATCAATCCGGCAGCGCAATTTTCGACAGACGGCACTGCTGGCACTTATGATTTGGAAGCGACCCTGACGCACGAGATCGGACATCTTCTCGGCCTTGAGCATTCAAGCGAGGTCAGCGCCGCGATGCAGCCGCGACAGGGAACAAACGGGCTTTACGAACAGGCGGCTGTCAGCTCGCGCACACTCTCCGATGATGATCGTGCAGGCGTGCATGCGCTCTACGGCGCACATGAAAATTATGGAGTTATCGCGGGGACGATTACAGACGCTGCGGGTGCAACCGTTGAGGGCGCGCATGTCTGGGCAGAAGATGCCTCGACGGGCAGAGTTGTAGCCGGTAACGAGACACTGGCAAACGGCTCTTATCGTATCGAAGGCTTGCCGCCGGGACACTATCGCCTCGTCAGCGAGCACGGCAGCGAACGTGCGGAAGATGCTGAAAACGATTTTGCCAGGGGAGCTTCTGCCGGGCTAAAGGATTTGCGGGGAGCGCTGAGCACGGCAGAGCCGCGCAATCAGGTTAACGTCGCGGCGGGCGAAATCGTGCAGCAGAATATTTCACTCCGACAGGGAAGCGAGACCTTTATGCCGCAGGTCTTCGGTAGCAATGGCCATCTTTCGACCGTCGCTGTACCGATTAGCCAGGGCAAGCGTTACACCATCTTCGTCGGAGGCCGGGGCGTAGATGAAATCCAGGGGAGCGGCATCAGCGTGACCTCGCCTTTCATCAAGGTGAATCCGGCGAGCCTGACGCTGCAATCGGGCGTCAATTACCAGTATCCGATTATCAGCTTCGATCTTGAGGTCGCGCCCGAAGCCTTGCTCGGCGACTACAGCATCCGCCTGCAATCGAAGACGGGCGAGGTGGCCTACATTTCCGGCGGCCTGACCATTGACGAAGCCCTCGGCGCGCGAAACTCCACAGTGCCGCTCGGCCTCGCCGGCGGATTCTTCAACTCTTTCTTCATCCGCTAAGGAAAACAGTACCCACCAGCCCCAAAGGGGCTGATAAGGCCACCCTTCTATGTCTAACTCACGTTCTTATTTAATTTTCTGGCGCGATTCTCTTTGATAATTTCTGCGTTCTGCCTTGCGCTTATGCCCTCTTGCGCTTAAAATGGCTGTCTTTAGCCGCTCGGGTGTGCGAGAGTTCTTCACCTGCGCAATTTAGCTCTGCTCAAAGCTCCCCAGGTGAGCGTTATTTCTTTTATGTCCGTCTTTTAATTCGGAGGCTTTTTACGTGAAGCAAGCTTTTCGTTTGTCGTGCGCTGCCGCTCTCTTTGTTCTCTTCGTCGGCGCGTCCTCCACAATCTATGCTCAGACGACCCCCGACCCATTCGTCACGCAGCTTACCACCTCTCCTCGCAACTCGTTTGCCGGAGACATGAGCGGCAACGGGCGCTTCGTCGTCATCGAATCGGAGGGCAACATCTCGACGGAGAAGACCGCCTCGCGCAACAACGCCGACGGCAACCGCGAAATCTTTCTTCTGGATTACGCGCAGCGCCGCATCTTTCAGATTACCAACACGACGAGCGCGCGTGTGGACACCACAAAGCCTGCCCTTGATTTTACCACTACGAATAATCCGACAGATTTCAGCAACATTAAGGTCGAGGTCAGCAACAACAAGCCGACTCTCAGCAACAACGGGCGTTGGATCGCTTTCAGCTCAAACGCCTCCACTCCAGACAACTTCGACGGTGATGCCAATTCAGCCGCTCTCGTGGCCGACGGCAACCAGGAGATTTTCATCTACTTTATTCCGGCAGTTCCTGCCGCGACTTTATCAGATGGCGCAGACCCCGGCCCGGTTGACCTGACGGCAGCCGGAGGAGGCGTCTTTACACGGATAACCAATACGCCTGCCAGCCGCCTGCCTGTACCCGGCAGGGCTGCCACCTCGACACAGGATGGAGCCGCGCCCTTCGTCGCTTTCGATAACCGCGATGCGTCCATGAACGACAACTCTTCGGTCGTCGCTTTCGTCTCCACTCGCGACCTCGTCGCCGGAAGCAACACGGACGCGAACCCGGAAATCTTTATCTACAGGCGAACTCCTTCGGCGACGATTTCACAACTGACCGTCACGGGCAACACGACCACCGCCATTTTCTTATTCAACGAGAACCCGTCGCTTTCGGGCAGCGGTTCGGCCATAAGTTTCCTCTCGAACGCGAATATCACGGCGGGCGGCTCAGCCAACAATGCGGACGGAAATGCGGAAGTTTATCTCGGCAGCTATGATGCGACGACTTCGACCGCAGCCGTCACGCGACAGGTGACGCGCACGACCGCGCCGCTCTCCGGCATCGGCATCAACTTCTTATCCCCGGGACGCCGCATCAGCCGCGACGGAAATCTCATCGCGCTGGAATCTCTGGCAGACCTTTCCGGCAATAGCGCGATTCAATCTAACACTACGGTCTTCATCTACAACGTCACGACCAACGCCTTTACGCAGGTTGGACCGCGCGCAACAAATTCATCAGCGTTTCGCTTCCCGGTTTTCACGGACTACAACCCTTCGCTTCAGCCCGCAACGATCCTTTTTGCATCGGGGCTGAACTTTAAGGCGGACGGGACGGCTCCGGCGACCGCCACCGACGGATTGAATCCGGGCGGCGGCACACAGATTTTCGCTGCGCCAGTTGCTGCGCCGACTACGTTCACCAAGTTGACGAACACTCCGGCTCCGCTGGGCTTTCCCGGTCCGGCCATCCAGCCGTTTCCCAGCAACACGCGCGACCGCACCGCTTTCACCATCGCCGGTACGGAACTGGGCGGACTCAACACGGACGGCTTCGCCGAAGCCTTCTATCTCCTGAGCCGACAGGGAACGGACGCGGCGGGCGCAACAGTCACGTTCTTTACGGGGGCTAGCGAGCGCCCCGTAATCACGCCGAGCCCGACGCCTCCTGCCGTGCAGGGACTCGCGCCGGGCATGTTGGGAATCGTGCGTTCGGTCACCCCGCTTGCGCCGTCAGGCCAGATAGCGGGCAGCGCGTCGGAAGCCGCGCATCGTCCGTCGCTGCCCGTCGAACTCAACGGCGTCACCGTCTCGGTCAACGGCGCGTCTGCCGGTCTCTACTTCGTCAGTGCGGGACAGATAAACTTCGTCGTGCCGCCGGGACTCGCGGCCACGACCGGCACTAACACTTATCCGGTCGTCATCAACAACAACGGCACCACGATTCGCGCCACGATTCAGATTCTGCCCGCGCAGCCTGACATCTTCACGGAAGTAAATGGCTTCGGGACTAACCGCGCGAGCGTCCTTAACGTCACGAACCCCTTGAGCGCCGGGTCGCCTGAGCCTTTCACCGTCACAACGACGTATGTGAACGGAAGCGGGGCGACTGTTACCGCCGCGACGATACTTCGCTTCTTCCTGACCGGAGTGAGGCGCGTGACGGACAAAGCGCAGATCACCGTGCGAATCGGAACGACTGATTTGACAGGCGCTGCCATCATTATGGTTTCGCCGACCGATTTGCCGGGAACAGATCAGATAGATGTCACGCTTCCCGCCACGCTGGCGGGCGCAGGCGACGTGCCTGTCATCATCACGGTCGTCAAAGACGGCGTGACTACTTCAAGTCGCGCGGCTGACACAGCGGCACGCATCAGGATTAACTAGCTGGAGTGCAAATCCAGAAGGCCAGCGAAAGTCAACAGACTCTCGCTGGCCTTTTTCTTTACAGTAAATCTGAGAAGCTCTCTGAAAAGCTACAGCCTCTTTGTCCCGTGAGGGACAATTGAAAATAGCCCAGCCATTCATGGCTGGGAAACAGAACGGTAGAGATGATTGAGTCCCGTAGGGACGACTGAAATGAGTGCGGCTCTGTGGTTCAGTCGTCCCTACGGGACTCGGCTTTTATTCGCTGTGTCTATTCCCAGCGATAAATCGCTGGGCTATTATCACGGCGTCCCTGACGGGACTTTTCAATCAGCTTCTTCTCCCTCTAAGACATGCTCTTAAGCCTTGATGCCATTCCGCTCGCAGCACCGCGCACAGGCGTCGGGCACTATACCTTCGAGCTTGCTCGTCATCTAGCGCTCCTCGCCCCGGCAGACGAGTTCGAGTTGGTCTCGCCTTTCCCCATCGCCACACCCTTTCCCGGCCAAAAGGAGCCGGACCTGCCCGCTAATCTCCGCACCGTTCATGCGAAAGTAAATTCTCTGCGACGGCGTTGGTTCGCCGTCGGTCTGCCGCTCTATCTGAGGCAACGAGGAAGCGATCTTTTTCACGGCACGAACTACGAAGTGCCGCTCTGGGGTAAGCGTCCAAGCGTTTTGACGATTCACGATCTCTCGCTTCTGCTGCACGCGGATACGCACGAGGCGCGATTGGTACGTCGCGGGCGTCGGCGTCTTCCGCTGATGGCGCGCGCCGCCTCTCGCATCATCACGCCTTCGGAGAGCGTCAGGCGAGAGGTTTTAGCGCATCTACGCATCGAGCCATCAAAGGTCGTCAGTATCCCGGAAGCCCCGCGCGACATCTTCCGTCCCATACCGATTGAGGAAACAATCGAGGTGAGGCGACGGCTCAGAATAGAGGACGACTTCATTCTCTTCGTCGGGACGATTGAGCCGCGCAAGAATCTATTGACGCTGCTCAAGGCGCTTGAAGAAATCCTGCGCTCGACATCGCTTTGCCCGCAACTCGTCATCGCCGGAAAAGAAGGCTGGCTCGTGGATGAACTCTTCTCTCACGTCAAAGAGTCGGGCGTAAAGGATCGCCTGCGCTTCACAGGCTATCTGACTGATGAAGAACTCCGCGCGCTCTATTCATCGTGCCGCGTCTTCGTCTATCCATCTTTGTATGAAGGCTTCGGTCTGCCGCCGCTTGAGGCGATGGCCTGCGGCGCTCCCGTCATCGCCAGCCGGATTCCCAGCATCGTCGAGGCGGTTGGCACAGATGCCGCGCGTCTCATCTCGCCAACGGACGTACAAGCTCTCGCCCGCAGCATCATCGAAATCCTCAGCGATGAGAACGAGCGACGACAGCTTGCCCGCACGGGGCAGCAGCGTGCCTCCATGTTTTCGTGGGAGAAGACCGCGCGGGCGACGCTCGCTGTTTATGATGAAGCTCTGGAAAGAAGAAGAAATAGACAGGATTAACAGGATTATCAAGATTAAGAAAAGCAGATAAGTTAACAGATGTTATGTAGTAATGAAGCCGCCGTGTTGAGAGTTGCAGCGTTGAATGAATCGTTCAACGAGTCCCGGAGGGACGGCAGAATGTAGCCAGGGGCAAGCCGCAGGCGCTGCCCCTGGAACAAGGTTATAAAAGATTCCCTAGCCCCGGAGGGGCGGCAGACCGCTCCCCGCGTCCCTTCGGACTCGTTGAATAGTTCTGCGCCACCTGAGCTAAATCTGAGCTAATAAAATGAAGCCGGTTGAATTACCTTGAAGTCGTCTTTCTTAACCTGTCCATCTTGTTAATCCTGTCCATTCCTCCTGTTTGCAGTCGCTCCGAGCGATGCAGTATGCTGCTCATCCGATGACAGATAGTGCCGATGAGCTACGCGCGCAAATTCTGGAGATGGTGAGTCGCTATTACCGGGCTGCCTTTCCCGCGCAAAAGTTCATTCCGGGTGAGACGCCCGTGCCGATTTCCGGCAAAGTCTTCGATGAAGCTGAAATTCAATTGCTGGTTGATGCCGGATTAGATTTCTGGCTGACGACCGGGCGCTACGCCGCTCAGTTTGAAGACGAGTTTGCGCGCCATTTCGGACTGCGCTATGCGATGCTGGCCAACTCAGGCTCTTCGGCCAATCTGCTCGCGCTCACCTCTCTGACTTCTCCGACACTGAAAGAGAGAGCTTTACGCCCCGGCGATGAAGTCATCACAGTAGCCTCCGGCTTTCCCACAACCGTTAATCCGATTATCCAGAATAACCTTGTGCCGGTCTTTCTTGATGTCGAGATTCCGACCTACAACGTCGAGGTGAGCCAGCTTGAAGCCGCTCTGTCTGAGCGCACGCGCGCCGTCTCTCTGGCGCACACGCTTGGCAATCCCTTCGATCTGGCGACGGTCACAGAGTTTGTTAAGAAACATAATCTCTGGTTGATTGAAGATTGCTGCGATGCGGTCGGGACGACTTACATGAATCGGCACGTCGGAACTTTCGGCGACCTTGCGACCGTCAGCTTTTATCCGGCGCATCACATCACGATGGGCGAAGGCGGTTGTGTGCTGACGAATCGCCCGGCGCTCAAAACTCTAATCGAGTCGTTTCGCGATTGGGGACGCGATTGCTGGTGCGTGCCCGGCGTTGCCAACACCTGCGGCAAGCGCTTTGAATGGCAGTTGGGCGATTTGCCCTACGGCTACGATCACAAATATACCTACTCGCACATCGGCTACAACCTGAAGCTGACGGACATGCAGGCGGCGGTAGGCGTGGCCCAACTCAAGAAGCTGCCTTCCTTCATCGAAGCGCGACGACGAAACTTCGCGTTTCTGTACGATGGCTTGCGCGACCTTGAAGAGTTTTTCATTCTGCCGCAGGCGACCAAGAATTCTGAGCCGAGTTGGTTTGGGTTTCCTCTGGCTGTTAGACCCGATGCTCCGTTCTCGCGCGACGACGTGCTGCGTTATCTTGAGCGCCACAAGATAGCGACGCGTCTCCTCTTCGGCGGCAATCTGCTCAGGCAGCCCGCTTATCAAAATGTCCAACATCGAAAGATCGGAGACCTTGCTAATTCTGATTTCGTGATGAATCAGGTTTTATGGATGGGCGTCTGGCCGGGACTCACAGAGGAGATGCTTTCGTTCGTGATTGAAACTCTACACAGGATGGTCAAGCAGTAGCGATGCGATGTCTGGTCACGGGCGCTTCCGGCCATCTGGGTTCCTACCTGACAGAGCGGCTGGTGAAGGAAGGCTCGGAAGTCTTTATTCTTGTCAGGCCGCAGAGCGATCTGTGGCGACTCGACGGCGTGCTTGATGGAATCAAAGTACTGCGAGCGGATTTGTCCGACCTCGGAAACGTCGCCCTATTGATTAATGATCTGAAGCCGGAGGCCACTTTTCATCTCGCATGGGAGGGCGTGACGAGCGCCTTCAAAAACAGCCCCGAACAGATTACGCGCAACGTCACGGGCAGTCTTGAGTTATTCGAGATTGTCCGTGCGGCGGGCTGCAAGCTCTGGGTCGGAGTCGGCTCGCAGGCCGAGTATGGCGCGCACGATTCCGTACTGACAGAGGAGACGCCCGTTCGACCGTTGACCACCTACGGCACGGCCAAGCTCTGCGTCGGTTTGCTGACGGGAAAGCTCTGCGAGCTAGCGGGGATGCGCCACGTCTGGCTGCGGCTGCTGGCGACTTACGGCCCGAAGGACGATGAAAGGCACTTGCTCCCGGCGACTATCGCCAGGCTGTTGGTTGGTGAGCGGCCATCACTTACACTGGGCGAGCAAGCCTGGGATTACCTTTACATTGAAGACGCGGCTGACGCAATTTATCGTGCGGCGATGAGCGAGGAAGCCCGAGGTGTTTTCAATCTCGGCTCCGGCGAAACTGAGAGCATTCGCCGTGTGATGGAGCGCATCAGAGATTTGATTGACCCCACGCTCCCGCTGGGCTTCGGCGAAATCCCTTATCCAGAGGATCAGTTGATGCGTCTGGAAACAAGCATTGACCGTTTGCGCGACGCGACAGGCTGGACGCCGCAGGTTAGTCTTGATGAAGGATTGCGCCGCACAGTTGATTGGTACAGGTCACAAGGCAGGTTAGTGTAAATCCAGAGTAAGAAATTATTTGAAGTCCCGTCAGGGACGGCGTGACAATAGCCCAGCAATTTATTGCTGGGAATAGAACCGGATAAATTTATTGAGTCCCGTAGGGACGGCTGAACCTGAGAGCCGCACCCCTTTCAGCCGTCCCTACGGGACTCAATCATTTTCACCACATTGTTCCCAGCAATAAATTGCTGGGCTATTATCGATTGTCCCTAACGGGACAGAAAGAACCAGTCAGTTTTCAAATCGCTTTTTAGACATGAAAGTTTCCGACTACATCGTGAGTTATCTCGAAAGCCGTGGCGTGGAGTGCGTCTTCGAGATGTCGGGCGGGATGATCGCGCACTTGCTCGATTCGCTTCAACGCAGCGGCAGGATTCGCGTCGTCAGTATGCACCATGAGCAGGCGGCTGCGTTCGCGGCGGACGCCGTTGGGAGGATGACGGGCGTTCCCGGCGTGGCGATGGCGACGAGTGGGCCGGGCGCGACCAACTTGTTGACGGGCATCGGGAGTTGTTATTTCGATTCCTCCCCGGCCATTTTCATCACGGGTCAGGTCAATCGCAACGAGCAAAAAGGCGAGAGGGCAATTCGCCAACTCGGATTTCAGGAGACGGACATCGTGCCGATGGCGCTTCCTGTGACGAAAGCCGCTTGGCGCGTGCGTGAGCCGGAAGAGATACCGTCAATGCTCGAAGCAGCGTTCGCTCTCGCCACAGAGAAGAGACCCGGCCCAGTTCTCCTGGATATTCCGATGGATGTGCAGCGCGCCGAAATCTCTGTTGAAGGTGCGGAAGGAAATGTGCGCGCCTCTGAGCATGATTCGGAGATAGACGAGGAGACTTGGCAGAGCCTCTTTAGCCAGCTTGAAGCGGCGAAGCGCCCGCTTATTTTAGTTGGTGGTGGTGTGGCCTCGGCGCGCGCTACACAACTCTTCAGGAGTTTCGTTCAAAGGCTGCGGATACCCGTCGTCAATTCTCTGATGGCGGTTGATGCCCTGCCGTTTGATGATCCGATGCGCGTCGGGATGATCGGCAGCTACGGTAATCGCTGGGCGAATCTGGCAATTGGTCAATCGGATTTTCTGCTGGTCCTGGGCAGCAGGCTGGATGTCCGGCAGACAGGCTCGCAGACTGAAAGTTTCAAGGGCGAGCGTGTCATCTTCCACGTTGATTGTGAAAGCGGCGAAATCAATAACCGTGTGACGGGATGTCGCGCCATCGTTTCCGGCTTGAAGGAATTTTTGTCGGCTGCTCTGAGCGTCACGGCGGAGCGCGAATTTGCGGAGCGTGCGGAGTGGCGCGAAGAGATTGAGGCTCTGCGCCGCGCTTGGCCCGATACGCGTGAACTGGCCGACGCGCCCGGTATCAACCCGAACGCGCTGATGCACCAGTTGTCAGCCTGTTCAACTCAGGCCGCAGCTTACGTGGTTGATGTCGGTCAACATCAGATGTGGGCGGCGCAGTCGCTTGACGTTGGGGGCAATCAACGCTTCCTGACATCAGGCGGAATGGGTTCGATGGGTTTTTCACTGCCCGCCGCCATCGGCGCTGCGTTTGCCGCCCCACGCCAGCCAATCGTCCTCATTGCGGGTGACGGCGGATTTCAATCCAACATTCAGGAGTTGCAAACCGTCGCGCATCATCGCCTGCCCCTCAAGATGGTAATTCTCAACAACGGGTGTCACGGGATGGTGCGGCAATTTCAGGAAAGTTATTTTGAGAGTCGTTATCAATCAACGCTCTGGGGCTACAGCGCGCCGGATTTCGCGTCTGTGGCCGCCGCTTACAAAATCACGGCACGCACCATTGAAGATGAGAAGGAAACGGAAGAAGCCTTGCGCTGGCTGTGGGCTGATCCGTCCGAGCCTGCTTTGTTGCAGGTGATGATAGACACCTACGCGAACGCTTATCCGAAGATTGCTTTCGGCAGCCCGATGACGGAGATGGAGCCGTTCGCCAAACCCACCGAGATGGAAAGCACCTAGCCGTTTCAGCCAACGCCCTTGAAGTCAAAACCGAAAACCGTTGGTTTGCTCGACGCAGCCGCAGGTAATCTGGAGCCTCTCTGGATCGCTGGCCTTGCCCTGTTGTGTGTGTATCTAGGCAGTCTTCTTTGGGGAACGGGGCTGGGCTTGGAGGGCGAAGGATACGAGTGGGCGATTTATTTGACGCTGGGCACAATCTTTCCGGCACTGCTGCTGATTATTTCCTTGCCGAATCGCTTCTCGCAGATTGCGCCGCGTCGCCTGCAAATGTTCAGGCTGGCGCTGGCGCTTCTGTGCGTCATTGTCTCCATTCCTTTCATCATCAGGCAGCATGAATACACGGCGCTTACTATTTCGATTGTTCATCTCCTGTTGCTCATATCTCTTAATAAAAGAGCTAACCTGCCACTGAATCCCGTTTCAATTCTGGTGAGCTTCTTTGTCATCGTTCTCGCCTGGACAGTCTCCGCGCGACTGTTGTGGTGGGACTCTTTCGGCGCTTGGTTCTTTTCAGGGAGCAGCACCACTGAAACCATTTACAGATTTTTAATCTGCGCCATTTTCTTACTCCTCGTCTTCGTCAATCTCACCAATCAGGAGAAAACGGGTGACGGCGCGACCTCCCGAATGTGGACAGTCCTGAATATTATTGCCGTCTTGATTATCGGGGTGGCGAGCGTTCGCTCAGACCAGCTCTTTAATACAATGTCGAACTCCCATTGGAGCGTGTTCGTTGGCCCCTCTGAAATGGTGCGGCAGGGCGGATGGCTGCTGTGGGACGTGCCGTCGCAGTACGGCTATCTCAATATCCTGCTGATAGCCTTTTCGCCGTTCAAATCCGTCTGGCAGGCCACGTATTTCATCAACTCGTTTCTCCTTTTCGCTTCAGCCCTTTTCCTCTTCTACATTCTGCGCTCGGTGAAACCTGGCCTCTTGAACTTTGGTTTCGCTCTCCTGGTGACACTGGCCGCAGTTTTCCTGATGGCAGGCTGGCCGCCCGCGCTCTTAGGCCCGCAGGTTTTCCCAAGCCTCGGCCCCTTCCGCTTCATCTGGTGCTACGCCCTGCTCTTCATTCTTGTCTTGGAGTTTCGCAGCCGCTCAAAAAGATTAGAGCAACAGTTGCCGTTGATTGGGTGCGTCGTCTGGTTAATCGGAACATTGTGGTCGTCCGAGAGCGCAGTCTATTGCGCGGCCATCTGGCTCCCGGCTTATGCGTTAATCATTTACCGGAAAGCCCAGAGCCTTTACGCTGAGCGGAAGTCCCTCAAGAGTTGTCTACGCGCGGTCGTCTTCCGAATGATGATTCCGCCCGTCTTGCTGGCGCTGTCAATCGGACTGATTACCGTTTATTACATCCTGAGATTAGGGCACGCGCCGGACTGGCGTGGCTTTTTTGAATACTCGCTCTCATTCGCTAATGGGTTCTTTGCCATCCCGATTGAGGCTGGCGGGGTGGTCTGGACTCTCTTCCTGATATTTTGTGCGTTCTCGACCGTCGCCGCCTATTTTCTTCGCTCCGGCTTAACGCACAGGGCAGCGAGCCTCATCGCTGGAACGTGGGGAGCTTTGTGGTCTGTCACGAGCTACTTCGTTTCGCGCAGCCATCCGAATAATGCGGCGGTTCTGGCTCCGGTCTTCTGCGCTGTCATCGGGTTGACGCTCTATCTTCTCGCCACACACAGGCACACAGAGTGGTGGGCAACCCTTGTTAAGATGAGCTTCGTTCCCGTCCTGACCATTCTCCTGACGGCGACGTTCGGGAACGCTTCTTTCCTCGGCCTCTATCTTTCCTCGCCGAAGCTCACTTATGAAAGGAATATTGAGACGCACCTGCCGTTAATAGATCCGTCGTTGCAGGAGCTTTTGAATACAGCGGGAGTCAAAGTGGATGACCCCCTGGTTTATAGCGCCGTCAGGGTGAAAGCAATCGAACCGTTGGCCGACGGCCTCTCGCACGACCACGGTGTTCTGCTGCCCGCGTGGCCGATTAATAATGGCCAGCAACTCATCTCCACCTACAGGGCTTGGCTTCCCACCACACCTTTCGTACTATTTGCCCCACTGCCGGAAGAGCGTAGACAAACGTACATGAGGCGATTCACCGCCCGGACTCGTTTAAGCGGCTGGTTGATTCAGAACAGGAAAGAAGCGTCTTATACTTCTTCCCTCTGGTTCTATAATCAGCTTACCCGGACGCACACGCCGACTAAGATGTTCGAGAATAATGACTGGCAAGTAATCTGGTTTGAATACAAACGGGCGGAAAATTAGTGACGCAATGGCGAGAAGCGAAACTCTGATTTCAATTGTCATTCCCGCTTTCAACGAAGAGGGAAATATCGCGCGCCTTGAGCGAGAACTTCTGGCGGCGGTTGAGCCTCTGCCCTTTTCTTTTGAGTTCATCGTCGTGGACAACAGCAGCACTGACGCGACGGGCGAGTTGGTGAAAGAGATTTGCGCGCGCGACTCGCGCTGGAAGTACCTGCGCTTCAGCCGCAACTTCACCGTCGAGATGTCTATCACCGCGGGCTATCACTATTCGAGCGGCGAAGCCATCATCGTGCTCTATTCCGATTTGCAAGACCCGCCCGGTGTGATTCCGAAATTTATAGAGAAGTGGCGTGAAGGTTACGACGTGGTGTACGGGGTGCGGACTCAGCGACCGGGCGATGCCGCGTGGAGGAACAAGGCCGTCAAGATTGCTTATCGTCTCATCGGCTGGTTCTCGGATGTGCCGATACCGAATGACGCGGGCGACTTTCGCTTGATTACGCGGCGGGTGCGCGATGAGTTGGAGCGCTGCCCGGAGCATAATCGCTACATGCGAGGATTGATTGCGTGGCTCGGCTTTCGACAGGTGGGCGTCACATATGAGCGCCAGCCGCGCAATGCAGGCGAGAGCAAAGCGCCGTTTTCACACCTGCTGTTTTTCGTCTTCAACGCGATCACCAGTTTCTCTTTGAGACCGCTCAGGCTCTTCACGCTGATGGGCACGTTTATCTTGGCGCTTTCGATAATCGCGGCGTTCGTCTATGCGCTGCTCTGGTTCACGGGGTCTCCGCCGCCGGGCGTCACCACCATCATCGTGCTCCTGTTGGCCGCCATTGGATTGAACAGCATCGGGATCGGCATCCTCGGTGAATACGTCGGGCGCACCTATGCTGAAGCCAAGCACCGGCCACTCTACGTCGTGCAGGAAAGCGTCAACATTGAGACGACGACGGAAAATACTTAACGAGAATTCGATATTAACGGCTCTGCCGCTTGATTGTGCGGAAAGGCTCTGCCTTTCCGATAGCTGCTAATTTTAGCTCCGGCAAGGCTGCGCCTTGCCATCAGCGAGGCGTAGCCTCTCTGTAATTATGGAAGCGGGAGACGGAAAGCCACAGGCTTTCCGCACAGACCTGCGGCACAGCCGCAATTGATTTCGCAACTGGCAATCTGGATTACTGGCTTGAGATGAACCGAAACGAAAAAGGCCAGCTTCAATCGAAGCTGGCCTTTTCGTTGGAGCGAGGACTACTCGCGCCTGTTAGAACCTGTTGCGATATTCGAGAGAGTTGACAAAACCGTTAATCATCACGCGGTAATCTCCGCCGTTCTGGTTCATCGTCTGAATCCAGTTCAGATAAGAGATGTCTGCGTCACGATGCAGGTATCCATGATACTGCATGATGACGAACGCTTCGTTGTAGTATTTGTTGTAGACTTCGTTGCTCTCGGCAATCGCGCGTAAGACCGTTGCGCGGGTCATTGTTCCCGCCGTCAGCCCGTCAATCAACGCCTGCTTGTTCGGCAACGTCACGCCCGCCGTATTCACCAGCGTGTTAACGTAATCCGCAGGGGCGGTCAAGGCATCGTACTTGTTCCTGAACTCAGACCGCGCCATGAAATCGTTGATGAAGGCAACCAGGCTGGCCTCTAATTGAGCATCAGACTGGAAGCCGCTGACGCGCTTGCGGTCAGGCATAAACTCCGCGTAGAGAGGAATGCGCTTAAAGGCTGCCGAGTAGAAGCGATAGATGCGGTAGCCGCGAGCTTGAAACTCCGGGCTACGGAAGAATCCGGCGCTGACTTCAACGTGGTCGCACGCCGGGTTGTTCGGCGCGCAGGTGTTCAGCACGTTCATCCAGCCCTGAAATCCTGCCGGTTCAGGCATGCGTCCCAGGAAATCTATGTAATGCTGTTGGATGAAAAAGTCGTTATCGTCAATGGTAATGCGCGTGTTCGTGCCGGGTCGCAGACGCAGCGGCTTAACTTTGATGTCCCCGTAGAAAAGCTCAGATGGGAGGTTCGGGTCGTCGGTGACGATCCTGAGCGTCGGGGGCGCACTCTGTCCAAACGCAGTTACAGCCGTGAGGGCGAGCAGCAAAAGGGTAATAGCGAACTTCATCTCTTGACTCCTAAGTTTTAGCAAATAAGGGGAAGAGTATCTCACTCTTATGAGGAAGGGCTTTCCATCATCGCCCAGAATGCGTAGAACCCATCCCTGAGCCACTTTGTAGTGTAAGACGCCCCGCTCTCCGCTGTCAACTTAATAATTGAGATTTGGCGGCCTTCCGGCGAAGGACGGGAAACGCCAGAAAGCTCAATAAAACGAGGAGAGAAAAGGCGCTCAAGGCCGCTCCATAATAAAAGCTTTTCGGCCTGAATGCGAACCGGATGACGTGGCGACCAGCGGGCACGCGCACCCCGCGAAGCGCGTAATTTGCGCGGAAAATCCGGATGGGCGCACCATCCAGAGTCGCCTGCCAGCCGGGATAATCGGCGTCGCTCGTCACCAGAAAGCCGGGCGAAGAGGCGGCAGTCTCGACTTCCATCGCGGTCGAAGACAATTGGGTTACGCGGGCGGAAGCAGACGCATCGAGCGGCTCTGCCATGACGGGCGAGGATTCTTCGACAAAAGCCATCCGCGAGGGATCATAAGTGCGCCCGTCGGGCAAGCGTGAGGTTTTGATGGCTTTGAGAATCTCTTCAGGCTTGAGATCAATCACTTCCGAAACAAGCCACGCGCGCGGCATGGCTTGCAGGTTCTCGTAGACGCGAGCCTCTGCGTTTTCTTCGACGAAGCGCCAGCGGCTGTCATCCTGCTTCAATGAAGTAACCGGAGCGGAGCTTTTACTGGGTCCGTCAATCAGGCTCAGCTTTTCAATGGTGATTGAGCCGGAACGACCCACCCACTGCAATTCTATCCCGCTGACATCTTTGAGGCCGTCCAGTGGAATCGTCGCCAGATAGAAATGGCCTTCGCATGGCTCGTCCATCATCTTCGCGGGAAAGCTGCTGAAGACCTGCGCGCGCCTGTGCTTCATCTGAGGCGTCACGCTGCGACAATCATAAGCCCATTCCGCCGTATCACGACCCGCTAGCATATTTTTTGTCCGAACGATTCCGGCAGAATCCGTGATTAACACACGCACGACCTCTTCACCTTCGGGGACGGGCGGCGCGCAGGCTAACCGGCTCACAATATCAACAGTCATCGCCCGAAGAGGCGTTGGAAGATTGAATTTAACTGAGTCGCGTGGAGGATGATCGCAGCCTGAGCCGAGCCAGATGTCCATGTTCTCCTCGTCCCAGAGAATCCCCTGCGCGTCTCTGAGAGGCTGTGGGCGAGGCAGAAAAACATATCGCACCGCCGCCAGATTCAAACTCTGGTCAAAGCTATTCTTCCATGAAGGATCAAGGCTCGCATCGGCTCGCATGGAGAGCAGATAGGTCATCCCGGACAAACTCAACGGGCCGTAAATGCTCGCGCTCGGAATCTCCCAGAGCCGCGACAGATTCGGCGGAAACTCACCTGGTTTCCCCAGGATGCCGCGCACGGGAATCACGCGCTGATTCGTCTCCCGCAACAGGTTTTGATAATGAGCGGCCAACGCAGGCGGGCTTAAAATATTTTTGGATGGCGCGAATTCCTGCCAGCTATAGAACCAGCCGAAACTTGCCATATCCAGCGCCAGCACGAGCAGGAGCAGCATCTGTCTTGAACGATGCGCCGGGTTGCGATGCCAGTAGAGAAGCGTGAGCGCCGTTGCGAGAAAAATTATCAGCGGTACGGCAGCCCCCGCATTAGCCCAGGGCAGCCCGTTCAAACGAACAGACCCGCCATTGAAAGCATACTCTGCCGAGTTTTTTGAAACGATGTAGAGCAATCCCGCCAACATCAAGACAGCCGCCGCCGCAATTGCTTTCAGCAGCAACCTTCGCGTCACCATTTGTTGAATGATTGCCCGCACGCCGAGTCCGGCAAGCACACTGACGGCCAACGCCATCTCGATGAAGTGGCGCGCAGGCACGCGAAACTTGCCCACGACAGGCAGGCGGTAAACGAGTTGAGCGAGCGGTGTTTGATCGCCCAGGGCCAGCAGGAAGGCTACGAGCGCGGCGCACAGCCAGAAGATGGAAACTGCTGTGCGGCGCGTAACAATAAACCCGACTCCGGCCAACATGAGCGGCAACAGGCCGACGTAGCCTGTCAACTCCGTCAAGTTCCATTGCCCGAAATACGAAGGGACGCCGTAGCCGGACAAGCCGCCGAAGATGCCCGGAAACAGAAGCTGCACGAGTTGCTGGCGCGGAAAAGAGTAGGAAACGAAATCCGAAAAAACATATTCCGTCCTCGTACTCAAACTCGCCAGCTCAAGTGTAGGGAGAATTTGCAGCGCCGCCAGTCCCAGGCCGATGAGCATGACAAGCGTCGCGGCCATGTAATACCGCCAGCGCCCCGTGATTGCTTTCCAACCGAGCGCCGCCCCGTAGCAGCCGCCGAGAATTAAACCATAGACCACAATCTGCAAATGCCCCGCGAGAACGCAGCAGGCGACCGCCGCGCAGCCGACCGCGAACCACAGGGAACTGAACTTGCGGCGCAGCATTTCCAGCGACCAGATAATCAGGGGAATCCAGGTGGCGGCATGAATAATCGCTGTGTGCCCTAAGTGAGCCATCATAAAACCGCACATGCCGTAGATGATGCCGCTCGCGGCGCTCGATAGTTTTGAATTGGTCAGCGCATAAACGTAGCCGTAGGTAAAACAACTCGCCATGACGTAGGCCGAAAGGACGAAGATGTTCCACGCGCCGGGAAGCCACGAGAGGATGAGCGACGGCGGATACCACGCCATGACCTGCGGGTCGGCGGTCATGGGAAAACCACCGCCGAGAAGCTGATCCCAGAAGACCTTCTTCGATTCGAAGTAGGCTACGTGGTAGGTCAGCCCATCACCGGGAGCGAGCAGCGAGCCGGTGAAAAGCACCGGGGAAATAAAGAGTGTGAACAGGAGAGAGTAGAATAAAACAACCAGCAGGACGTGGCCCGTCGAGCTTTTCAGGAAAGGTGAATCTATGAGCCGCCGAAGCTTGCGCCGCACGCTCGATTCCGTTGTCGAAGTTTCGCTCATAAGACTCAAAGCGCTATTCAATCGAGAATTTCTTTAAGAAGCTGTTTGAAAAGTCCCGCCAGGGACGCTTGATAATAGCCCAGCAATTTATTGCTGGGAGAGAGTGCGGATAGTTTTATCGAGTCCCGTAGGGACGGCTGAACTAGAGAGTTAGCACCTCTTTCAGCCGTCCCTACGGGACTCAACTTTTATTCGGCGCTTCTATTCCCAGCAATAAATTGCTGGGCTATTTTCGCTTGTCCCTAACGGGACAGAAAGAAGCTGTAACTTTCAAGCAACTTCTAAGATAAGAGATAGCTGCTTGCCTTCAACAGCTTCTTACTTTGGGAAGGCTACGAGGTCTACATGAGACGTTAGCATCTCGCTTTGATAACGTAAGACCTTCTCAATGTCATCGCCGCAGTCTATGACTTGGTTATCAAAGCCCAGTACGGAGATGTCGTAGCCCTCGTCAACGAGAAGCCGCAGAAACTCCTGACCGGAAACGCCGGAAACATTTCTAAGACCTGCCGGGGAGAATTCGGAAATGATAACCGGGCGCGTGCGTTTGAGCGTGTTGGCCGCGCCGCGCAGCACCATGTATTCAGCGCCTTCGACATCCATCTTGAGAACATGGATTGATTCTTCGTCGCGCAGAATCTGATCGAGGGGCAAGGCTCTGACGACAAATCTCATCGGCGTTGATTCAAGGTTAACGTCAAAGTCGGAGATGACGCCGTTGCCCTGCATGCTGTCGAAAATGACGTTCCGGCTTTTATCGGCGATGGCGAATGGATAAATCTCCACATTCGCAAATCCGTTGACCTTCGCGCTCAGGTAGAGAAGTTTGCAATTATAGAGGTCGGGTTCAAAGCAGATTACTTTCCCGACGTTTTCTACTTCATGCGCCGCCACAAGGCTCAGATAGCCGATGCTGGCTCCCACATCGACAAACACCATCCCCGGCTTTAACAGGCGTCTAATCGCCGCTACCACATGAGGCTCATACGGTCGTCCTTCGATAATGGGACTCGCGACGGGAGAGCCGGAAGGAGCGACGTAAATCTTGAACGTCTCCGCTTCCACGAGCAACGGGGTTGATTCAACAGCGGCTTGAGCTGACTGCCGGTTACGAAATTCGACGGAATTCAAAAATGACGCGACAAGACTCTGCACGCTCATCCCCGTCCTGATGTTGTTGGCATACGTCGTCCATCCATCGGCCTCCGGCTCTCTGTCCAGAAACAAACGATAGCAGTAGTAAATATCCTTTTCCGTCGCGATCTGCCAATCATTGCTGGCCTTCTCGTTCACCGGATTATCCATAAAAGATTTCCCTGATGCTCTTTAGAGTCACTATCAAGAGCGATAAGAAATTAGACAGGATTAACAAGATGAACAGGATAAAGCGAAAGAGATTCAAGCTGCACTGTCCTGCCTTGTGTTCTTAATCTTGCTAATCCTGTTAATCCTGTCTAATTCTTCTCTATGGCAGTTGTCGTCACCTTTACCCAAACCTGCGGCGCGCGCTCGCCAAAGGCTGCTACTCCATCCTGCACCATGCCCCAGTGAAAGGAGTACGTACCGGGCTTTTGTGGAGCTTTAACTTTGAACTCGAATTTTACGATTGAGCCGGGTTCAACCGTTGACGAAGGTAGTTCCACTCGCTCCAGAATCCAGTCGCGGTTTCCGCTCAGGTACGCCAGCCTGTAAGCCTCGCTGGACTTCCAAGATTTGATCCCTGTGTTTTTCAGCGTGACGAAGACATCATAGCTCTGGCCAGCCGTCATTGAATCAGGCACAGACTGTTCGACAAAGGCCGCATCGTTATTTTGACGATTAGGCGCACTCATCACGGGTTCGGACTTGAGCACGACCCAGCCCTCTTCTTCAAAGATTTTGCGATAGCCTCTGGCCTGTTGATAGTCTAAGAAAGCCCTGATGTCCTGAGTGCTGAGAAAAGGATAGGGATTGATGCGCTCGCTCGCAACTATGAAATCAGAGTCGGGGATGGTTAGAGCCGGGTGCAGCACATACACAATGCGACGATGCGTTAAGTGAGGCGTGATTGGGCCTTGAGTGATGACCGAGGCGGTCGGCGGAATTAAAGAGAGCGCCCTGCGCCCGGCCAGATCGCTTGAACTGAGCCGCCAGTGCGAAGGTGTCGTTAAGTTCCAGAGCGGATATTCGGGGAGCAAGCGTAAATTGAGCAGCACCACTAACCAACTCATTGCAATAATGATTAGATAACGCGGCCTGACCTTTTTGATTCGCTGTGTGATTCTACTGAGGCAGTCAACAGAAGCCATGACAAGCACAGGCACAAGCACAGCCGTATAATGAAAATCAGCCATCCAGAGGGTTGCGTTCTCCGAGAGGAAACGTTCTGCGACGAGTGGAATAGCCAGAATAAAGAGTGGCGAGAAGAAAGCTAAAAACAGAAACGGGTGAAAGAGCAGCCAGTAGGTATGAAGTTTAGCGCCCGGAGAAAAAAGCGTTTTGATGATGAGGAGAGGATTCTTGATAGCGTTGAGCAGAACACTGAGAGGGCCAGACCCTAAATGATTGTAGCTCCAATACCGGTAATAGTTATTTGCGCGGTCAATCCGCATCGTCTCCGGGTCAATAAAGAAGGGAATGAAAACTTTAGTGACGGCAACGAACCAGACCGTGCCCGCTCCCATGCTGATTAGCCCGCGCTTGAATTGCCGTTGTGTCAGCAGGTAGACCCCGAAGAAAAATATCAGGATTGAGAGATTCTCTTTCGTCAGCAGGAGCAGCACCAGACAGACGAAATAAGCCCTCCATCTCTTCTCGTCAATAAAATAGATAGCCAGCGCCACGAGCGGAACAGCCAGCGCGATCTCATGGAAATCAAATTCGACAGCCTTTTGAATGCCCCAGAAGATTGAGTAGGAAATGGCGAACAGGTATGCGGCGATTTGCCCCAGACGCTTCTCCGTAAAGAGAAAGATGGGAACGATGGCGATTGCAAAGAGCAGCGCCTGAATTATGAGCAGGGCTTCAACGCTATCTGTCAACCAGTACAGAGGCGCTAACAGCACGAGGATCGGATGAAAGTGATCCCCTAAAATATTTTCCGTCAAGCGATTTGAGCGAACCGAGATGTAAGGCGCTTGAAACTCGCTGTACTGCCAGATGGCTTGATCGAAAATTCCCAGATCGAATGCGCTTGAGGTGAAGTGCTGGTGACGCAGGATAGAGAGCGACGAGTAAAGAAACGCCACAAGCAGGACTAACAGCCACAGATACTTCCTTCGCTTGAGCGTGTCGCGAACGCGCCCAACCAGTTGAGAAAG
Source organism: uncultured Acidobacteriota bacterium (assembly GCA_963791265.1). GTDB lineage: Bacteria > Acidobacteriota > Blastocatellia > Pyrinomonadales > Pyrinomonadaceae > QHXM01. Next base: position 451,089 of record CAWBSB010000013.1, on the reverse strand, counting down.
GTGGGCTGAGACCTGCTTGAAGTTAATCATTCGGATAATCTTCAATCAGTAGAGTCGGACTCGTCGGGCATACTTCTGTATAACCAACCGGGGCGCACCGGAGGCAGCTTTTTGCTCACTTGATTGACGCTGCTCTGACAGAAAATATATTGTCCCAGGTCGGTCTGCCGATGCCTCACCAGAGGCGCGATTCTTTCCAGCGGCACGCTTGAGCTTGTGTGGCCGGGATTAACGTCGGCGGTAAACATCGTGCCGACGGCGAAGCCATTGACCGAGAGCAAGCTGAACAGATCTTCCTGTGTGTATTCACGATTATGCCTGCCGTATGGCCCATAGCCTGAATAGGGATCATAAACGTTCTCGCCGCCAATTATCTTTCGCACGTTGTCAAGACGCACGACGTTGGGCGTGGTCAAGACCAGCGTGCCGCCGGGCTTCAACACTCTCCTGATTTCTAAAAGTGCGTGAACCGGGTCGGAGAGAAGATGCTCGATGATCTCGCAGAAGAGAACGACATCGAAGGAATCGTCCGCGTAAGGAAAAGCCTCGTCTTCAATATTAAACTGCTTGTATGCGTATTCTATAACTTCGCCGGTTTGTCGAATCGTGACTCTCTGCTTACCTTCCCGCTCTGACTGGCTGAAAAAATTTGCCAGATGCAAGTCAGCTTCTCTGAACTTATAAAGAAGCGTGGTCGTGAAATAAGGATTTGCCCCCAGCTCAAGCACGCTTTGACCGGAGCGTTCGGGGACGAGTCCGAGGGTGTAGACGAAACGTTTGAAATCCGCCTCGACGTACATCTTCATCTCTTCATCTGGTGCATCTTCGACCCGCACCGAACCGATGAGGGCGCGCAAGTCATCTTCCCCCCAACCCGCAGGCAAGGGCAGCGGCGGAGATTGAGACAAATTATCTGCTTGCAGTGCTCCCATCTTCTTTCGCTTTTCAGGTAGAGGCTGGCTGGCGTTCAGCGAGAATTCAGGCGCGTGGACAACGTTTCCGTTTCCTTCAGGGTCAGGGCAGGATTCCACCGCTTCGATGAGCGATTGCCGGACGCGCTCATGGGTGTACCTGGACGTAACATAAGCACGGCCTGCTTCGCCCATCCGTGTGCGCGCCCCGTCATCCGAGAGCAGTTGGCTGAGTTGCTCGGCAAAGCTTTCGTAGTCCTGATAGATTCTGCCGCCGCCGCTTTGCTTCACATGATTGGCTAGCACATCGGAGGCGCTCGTCACCAGCGCGGGAGTGCGTTGCGCCATCGCCTCCAGCGTCACGATGCTGAAGCTCTCCTTGCCCGATGGCATCACGTAGGCGGTTGCGCCCGCCATCAGGCTAAACTTTTCCTCCGCCGAAACGAACCCACGAAACTCTACGTCAGGGTGGTCGGGCACAGGGATGTCATCCTTGCCCGTCAAGACCAGACGCAGCGGAGATGGATTGTGCTCTTTGAACCTGATGAAATATTCGAAGAGTTCGTTACAACCTTTGTTCGGGTCAATCCGCCCGGAGTAGAGCAAAAATGGCTCATCGCGCCGGATAGGCTCGCGTAAGGTAGCGTCTATCGCCATGCCAACGACGCGCCCCGGCAATTCTCCCCAGAGAAATTGTCCCAGACGGCGCTCGGCTTCGGTCAGCCAGATTAAAGAATGCGCGCGGCGGGCAGCATGCTTGTAGACGGACAGATAAGCGGGTTGCTCATTGTGCAGCGTCGGCGCAAAGAGCGCATACCCACGCTGAACTTCCGTCAGCCCAAAGTAGGCGGTCGGGTAAAGGTAGGTGATGAAAATAACGGTTCGATATTTCGACCAGTTGTGGCGCAGGAATTTGATGAGAGACTCGGAGTAAGGGCCGATGCGCCGGATGAGTTCTTCCTGAAGCGGAATGCTCCAGGGGATATGTTTGGTTCCACCATCGGGTGCGCGCTGAGTCCCGGCATTGAATCTGCCGAAGTCCTGCATCATACGCGTCCAAAGCTCAGTCCTGTACTCGCTGTAGCCTATGTCAACATGAAAGCGATAGATGTTGATGCCATCACGAATCTCCAAACCTTCGGGCAGGACGTTCGACCAGTAGGCCGCGTCAACGGCGGTCGTACTCAAAACGTCAACCTCGTAGGTGTCCCGCAGCAGCGTGGCATATTGCCAGGCGAGAGCTTCGGAGCCGCCAACGACGCTCTGGTGACAACGCTGCACGACGATGGCGACTTTCCTCATAAGAACTGACCGGCGGCGCTTAAGAACTGCGCCCTGATTCTCTCGTTCGTAAAATGTTGTTCGTAGCGGCGCAGTCCCATCTTCCCCAGGGCAGTGCTGATGCTTTTATCTTTAACTACCTTGTTGACGGATTCGGCAAAGAGGTAAGGATTCCTCTCCTTCCAGACCAGACCCGCTTTGTCAATTGTGCCGGGGATGGCCGACGAGCCATAGGCCACAATCGGCACTTTCATGGACATGGCTTCCACCAGCGGGACACAAAAACCTTCGTGCTCGCTCGTAATCATAAAGACGTGCGCCGTCATGTAGAAAGCCTTGAGCGCATAGTCGGAAACTTCTCCGGCGAAGATGACAGCTTCCTGTAACTTCAGGCGCTTGACGAGTTCATGCAGTAATTTGTTGTAAGCATTCAGCCGCGTCTCGCCCTTGCCGACGATGACGAGACGGCTGTCTCGGTTGTAGTCGTGATGATAGGCGGCGAAAGCTTCAATCAGCATCGGGTGGCCTTTGTTCGGCGCGACCCGACCGACCATCAGCACATTAGTCTTGCCGTCCGTGTAGGCGTCTAAAATATTCCGGTCAGCTTCGATTGCTTTGAGACGATCAATGTGGTGAAAGGGCGGGACGACCGAGCTTCTCGAAAGCGGTGCGCCTCCCTGCAAGAGCTCCTCTTCATTGTATGCGGAGGCAGACATGAAAAGGTCGCAGCCTGAGCGGGCGATGAAGGGCAGTTGAGTGCGTCCCTCCAGGCACATCCTCGCATAATCTTTGCTGAATCTGACGGCGAATTCGGGCGGCGTGACGTTGTGATACCTGACCACCTTCCGGCACTTTAGCTCGTGCAGCAAATTCAAGCCGAAGTCCCAGCCTCTGGAGTAGTGATAGATTAAAAGGTCTGAAGGGTTTTTCAGAAAGCCGCCGATTTTCGGAGCAGGCCAGATTTTGGGTTTCTCAAAACTCCAGCCTTCGGCATAAATCCGCGTCTCATGGCCGAGCTGCCTGAGCACGTCCGTCATCCCGAAGACATCGTTGCTGACGGCATCGTTCGTCGTGATGCTGGGAGTTAAGATAGCGATTCGGGTCATCTCTTTATTCCAGCTTGCTCAAGGCTGCGGAACAGCTCCGTCTCTATCTGCTCATTCGTAAACTGCTGCTGATAGCGTTGCCAGCCTTTCATCCCAAGCGCGATGTTCAGCGATTCATCGCGGACGAGGCGATCAATGGCTTCGGCCATCAGGTAAGGACTGCGTTTGTCGAGAACCAATCCAGCGCCGCCGACTGTCGCGGGAACTGCGGACGAAGCGTAAGCCACCACCGGAACTTTCATAGACATCGCTTCAATAATCGGCACACAGAAACCTTCATGCTCGCTGGCAATCGCAAAGACGCTGGCTAAAAGATAATAAGCCTTGAGCGCGCTATCGGAAGCCTCGCCGGTAAACAGTATGGACTTGTTCATCATCAGGAACGCGGTTGTTTCACGCAGCCGTCTGGAATAGAGCTTGAACGCCTCTTCTTCCTTGCCGATGACGAGCAGGCGGCTATCGCGGTTGTAATCGTGATGATAAACGGCGAAGGCTTCGATTAATGCCGGGTGGCCTTTGTTCGGCGCAACGCGACCGACCATCAGGATGTTGGTCTTGCCGTCCCTGTAATCATCCAGCACCTCCAAATCAGCTTCGAGTGCATGAAGACGATCAATGTGGTGAAAGGGTGGGACGACGAAACAGTTTTCCGGGGCGACGCCTTCATTTAATAAGTCCTGCCGGTTGTATTCAGAGTCGGAAAGATAAACGTCGCAGTCGGCGTGAGCGAGTGTTTTAAGTTCTGCTCGTCCGATACGACACTTCTCCTCGTGCCACCGGCTCACACCGACGAAGAATTCGGGCGGCGTCACGTTGTGATACTTGATGGCTGTCCGGCATTCCAACTCTCGCAACAACTCAAGGCCGGGACCCCACTCGATTGAGTAGTGATAAATCATCAAGTCTGCCGGGTCTGTGAGAAACTGCCGGATTTCGGCGACAGGGAAAATCTCCGCCTCGCTCTGATCCCAACTTCCCGCATACATCCGCGTGTCGTAGCCGTGTCTCGCAAAAGCGTCGCACATCCCTACAACATCATTGCTGACGGCATCGCCCGTCGAAAAATGAGAAGTCAGGATAGCAACGCGATGAAGAGGAAGATTTGCCACAGGTTAATCGTTCGATTCAAGGAGTAGCGGCGGATGTGGGTAAGCATTCAAGATCGGATTCTATTCAGGTTTTCCGTTACGATCTTCGCTGATGTAACGCTCAAGCACGTTGACAAACGTATCAAGGCGTTCATCAGTGCGACTTTGAGCTTCAAGAAGTGCCTCTAACCGCGCATCGGTACGGATTTGAGCATTGATGAGTATATCCAATCGTTCATCGGTACGAGTTTGAGCTTCATCGGTACGGATTTGAGTATTGATGAGTATATCTAATCGTTCATCGGTGCGAGTTTGAGCTTCATCGGTGCGGATTTGAGCCTCAGCCATCACAGCGACAACTTTATTCATATGCTCTTGCATTCTCGACATGCGTGTCTGAGACTCAGCCAATTCACTCATTGCGTTTTCCAGGCGAGTGATTCTTTCTTCGGCCTTGTCCTGATTTACAGCCAGTTGAGCCTGCTGCTCAATTATAAATTCCATCCTCTTTTGCACTTCGTCGTCAGTCATGATTTCTACCTCGATTTGATGTGAGTAGTTTCTGAGCGCATTATAGCTGAGATACAGGTTTCGGACGAGGTTTGAGATTCCACGCCTGACAAGCCATCAGGGAGCGCGCACATTCAAGCTCTCCGGCCTATCACGGCAAAGTCGCGCGGGCTGTAGAACCAACTGTCGAGCGCAGAAGAGCCTTCGCTTTCATCTTTGAAAGGACTGCCGCCGACCGGATTAACGTATTCGAGCCTGACATCCGTGAAGCCACGATTGCTGAGGATGAAATGAATGGTTTCCGGAAAAAGCGGCTTCACGTGCGTCGGGTCGGAATAGAAGTTACAAGCTCCGACCACCAGATTCTTCGGGCTCGGCGTCTCGAAGATGACTAACCCGCCGGGGCGCAGCGTTCTGGTTATCTCGTCCAGCACTTCGATCAACGTCTCGAACGAAAGATGCTCGATGAAATGAAAGCCCGTCACGGCATCCAGACTTTCACCGGGAAGATTACGCAGATAGAGAAGCGCATCTTCTTCCATGACCTCAAGCCCCCGGCTTCGCAACTGCTCGGCCAGCACCCGGTTAATCTCGACACCGCGCCCCTCTCGTCCCTCCTCTTTCAATAGCTCAAGCCACTCGCCGCGCCCGCACCCGATGTCCAGAATATCTTTTTCGATTCCCGCCGCTTTCAGCAGCGGCAGATAAAATCTGAGACCTTCCTTGATCTCTTCACGACGCCCGCGAAACTCCTCTGCAAACGAAGCGAAAAATTCATCCATGCGGGCGCGCGTCTCTTCCGCCGAAGTCTTTTCGTTAGCTATCTGATGAGGCAGCGCCATGTTGCTTCCTGCCCCTTGCAGGTTTGCCAGACGAACATTCAATTCCTCTTTGAGCTTCCGCAATTGCTCCGTTATCTCTCGCTGTTCAAGGAACAACCCCGCGACCTGCTGATGTTGCACTCTGGCGAGCGCCCTCTGTTCTTCAGATACTTTTGATGAAACTTCAGAAACTTCTGACAGTCCCCGCTCCAACTCACGCGAATAAGAGTCTATGACCTGAAAAACGGTGTCGCCCAGTTGGTTGACGTGGGCTGCCAGCAATTCCTGTTGCGCCAGAGTGTGATTCTCAAACTGCCGCTGGCTGCGTATCATCATTGGCAGACGCGCCACCGTGATCAGCATCTCTAACAGGTAGCCGAAAACCGGAACGCGATACAACCTCCTGAGCAGGGGGCGTCGCGCCAAACCATCGATCTGAACATTCCGGGCTATGCCTTCGGGTGAAAAGCGCAGGCTCGCCAGAATATCTATCTTGTTGAAGCGCCCGCTACGCAGTTCCTTGAGAAACTGCGTCAGCCCCGTTTCATCCGGCTCGCGCTTCAGGATCGCGCGGTAGGCGTTCCAGACAAAGATGTGGTCGTGGTATTTCAGCAGGTCGTTGATGTGATAATGATCGTCCTCATTGGGGACAAACTCAGGTTGGAGTCTGAGCGGAGATAGTTCAATCTGTGCGGCCTCTTTATCCTGTTCAACCTGTGCGGCCTCTTCGTCTGCCGTCGCGTCAATAGTCGCGAAAATATCGGACAACTTCAGCGACGCGCCGATTAGAGACCCGCGCCCTTCAGCCTCGCGAAGGGCGACCGCGTCGCGTATCTCCTTCATCAACTGTTCAACATCAAGTTCGGAATCAGTAGTTTCAATCATTGACGTTTAAGCGCAGGCAGGGATAGTTGCTACCTGCCGTGTAAGTTCCATTCTACAAATTTGCGCCCGCGCGGTCAGCGCGCAGACTGAGCCGCCGCGTCGTCACGCTGGCATTAAGATTGGCGACGCCCTCCATCGGAAAGGCACTCATCACGCGAAAGAAGACAACGTCGTCAACCCAGTCGAAGCTAATAGCTCCGGCGCTGTGAACGGCCACCGTAATCGAAAACTCGCCCGCCCCCAGCCAGCAATTGAAAGAGAACGTCGCTTCGATAATCTGGCCGCTTCTGACATAGCCGAAGTCCGCCTGCTGAATCTCTGTATTTGTCCCGTAGACGTGGATGCCGTGACGGTTGCGAATCAGAAAGCCGCAGACGGGGTCCTCAATATCGCTGTTCAGTTGAGCGCGAACGCGCACCATCACCGGCTCGCCCGTTTCAACAAGGTCAACTACACGACGCGCGGCGTCCATCAATTCAACGCTCAGAATCTCTGCGCTGCCGTCACCATGACGATACGTGTAGCTGAGCGGCTCGATTGGCTCATCCATCAACGAGATGTCTTCTTCATATTCGTCAGTTTCAGGAGCGGAGGGAATCGAAGCCTTGTAAGCCGCTTCGCGCGACATGATAAGTTCGCGGTAACGATTGAGCACGTCGGTCGGATCATCGTCTGCTTCCATTCGTCCGCCGTTGAGCAGAATGGCTCGCGAGCAGAGCGCGCGGACGGAGTGCGGGTCGTGCGAGACGAAGAGAATGGTCGCGCCGTTTTGCTGCATCTCCTTAATGCGGCGCAGACAGCGATGCTGGAAAACGGCGTCGCCGACCGAGAGCGCCTCGTCTACGATCAGGATTTCGGGTTCGACGCTGACGGCGATGGCGAAGGCGAGGCGAATATACATGCCGCTCGAATAGGTCTTGACGGGCTGGCTCAGGAAATCGCCGATCTCCGCGAAGCGCTTAATCTCCGGCAGGCGCGCTTCGATTTCGCTTTTTGAAAAACCCAGAAGCTGAGCGTTCAGATAAATGTTCTCCAAGCCCGTGAACTCAGGGTTGAAGCCCGCGCCCAATTCAAGGAGCGCGGCCACGCGCCCCTCGTGATAGACGTGGCCGTGTGTGGGTTCGAGCGTGCCCGTGATGATTTGAAGCAGAGTTGACTTGCCTGAACCATTCGGGCCGATGATGCCTGTGGTCGTTCCCGCTTCGAGTTCAAAGCTGACATCGCGCAAAGCCCAGAACTCGCGATGACGCTTCCAGCGCCCGCGCGTCAGAGACTCTTTCAGGCGGTCGCCCGGATGCTCATAGATGCGATACTGCTTGGAAACATTCTCGACGCGCAATGCCGTTGCCATACGCTAAAACCTACCTTAGACGGGTGACGGGTGACAAGCGCGCAAGCGGTGCGAGACGGAGGCAGAAGGAATAGACAGGATTAACAAGATGGACAGGATGGACAGGATATAAGAGTCATTTACGTTGCCAGCCCCGAAGGGGCGACAGCAGCTCAAGATTCGTGTCAACGTACCTTGAGCTGCTGTCGCCGCTGCCGGGGCTCGAACATGTATTGCTGGATATTCCCCCGGGGCTAATATCTTTCGCCCCTGACGGGGCTGGGCGTCAAGGTTGTTTCCTGCTTTATCGAACTCATCTTAATCTTGATAATCCTGTTAACCTCGGTCTATCTCTTCTCTGCTCCAATCTCATCAGTTTCGATCCTGCTTTCTGTTATCATCCGGCCATCAATCACGAGCCGCATTAACTATGATCGAATATTGATGACTGAAAAGCGACGCAGCCTTGTCAGAAGATTAAGCTCGACGACCGTAGCGGGCGCGGTCATCTTCGTCCTGACGCTTTCCATCTTCCTCTTTTCGCGCATTCATCAGGTTGCCGATTCGGAATACTCGATGCTGCTCAGCCAGAGCCTGCTCAGCCACCGTAGTTTCACGTTGGACGCCTATGCGCTCCCGCGCCACGAACCTGTGTGGCACGGATACTACTTCAAGAACGGGCCTGTCTATCAACTGGAAGTAACAGGCGGCCATCTCTATTATCACCTGCCGCCCGGTAGCTCCATTCTCTCGACGCCGTTTGTGGCCGTCTTCAATCTCTTCGGGGTTTCTGCCGCCAACGCGGACGGGACTTACGACCGCCGGGGCGAAGTCGTGATTGAAGCAGGGCTGGCAGCATTGTTGATGGCTCTGCTCGCCGTCATCTTTTTTTATACGGCGCGGTTGCTGCTTTCGGTTAAGTGGAGCGTCGTTGTCGCCTTTGGCGGCGCGCTCGGAACTCAGGTCTACAGCACCGCGTCGAGAGCTTTATGGTCGGAGACGTGGGGCATCCTGCTGCTCGGCGTTGTCATCTTTCTGCTGCTCAGAAGCGAAACCGGCAAACGCAGTTTCAATCCAGTCTTGCTGGCAAGCTTGCTTTCGTGGATGTACTTTGTGCGCCCGACTTTCAGCGTGCATATCTTAGCTGTCACCGTTTATCTCTTCATCTATCATCGCCGGTTGTTTCTCACGTTTGCCGCGACGGGCGCGACGTGGCTCGTGGTGTTCGTCCTTTATTCCTGGTCGCACTTCGGCCAGCTTCTGCCCAATTATTATCGCGCCAGCCGTTTGCAGTTCGACACCTTCTGGGAGGCGTTGGCGGGAAATCTCATCAGCCCTGCGCGCGGGTTACTGGTCTATGTCCCGTCGCTTCTCTTTGTGGCCTTCCTCTTGATGCGCTACCGTCGGCATCTGGTTCATCAACGGCTCGTGTGGCTATCGCTCGCAATTATCGCAGGGCATCTCGCGGTAATTTCCAGTTTCTCGCATTGGTGGGGCGGGCACAGCTTCGGGCCGCGTTTCACGACGGGTTTGGTTCCGTGGTTTGTGTTGCTTGGTATTTTGGGAATCAGAGCAATGCTGAATTGGCGGGAGCAAGCGGCTTCGGCCTCACGCGCAGGCTGGCGTGCGCAACTCGCCTGCGGCGCGCTGCTCTTGCTGATGAGCGCATTTATTAACACACGCGGCGCGGCATCACACGCGACGTGGCTCTGGAATATGAGGCCGCTTGAAATAGACCAGCATCCTGAGCGGCTGTGGGATTGGAGTCAGCCGCAGTTTCTGGCGGGGATTCTGCCGACGCCGCAAGCGAAGGAAACTCCGCCTGCTGTCCCGTAGGGACAATCGAAAATAGCCCAGCGATTTATCGCTGGGAAACAGTGAATTCCTTAGCTCAGTTTTCGGCGTCCTCGGCGCTGATGAAGTAAATGAGTTTGTCGTTGAAATGAAGGAAGTTCAATTCCTCTGGCGGCTTGGCAGGCGGAGGCCCTTCGATGATGACAGGAACAATCTCCGGGGCTGATTCCTCGTTGCCCCCCTTACGCTTAATCGCATAAGCGATCTCTTTCCTGACCCACTCTGATTCGCTGGCTGCTTTAGACCAGAACAAATAGAACACGTCGCTCTGGTCAATGTATTGGTAAAGGAGTTTTTCCCAAGCGTCACCCGGCTCTAAGGTCAGCAGGTCTTGAAAAAATTTCACCTTGACGAGATTAAGCATCTGCACGCGCTTGAGCACCTCCGCACGATCCTTTGACGTATAGGAAATGAAAGCCTGTTTGTAGCGAACCATATTACCGGCAGGAATTGCTTGATTAACGGGCGCTGTTGCCTCTTGAGGCGCAGCGCCTGCGATCTTGAACTTGAATTTAAGATGGCCGATAGGAATGCTGCTTTCGCTAACTACCACAGTGCCGATTAAGTTGCCGGGTTTGCGATCCTGCGGAATCGTGACCCCGAATTGAACCCAGACAGGCTCGCCATTCCAGACGCAAGACTGCACAGGCTCGTCAATTTCCAGTCCCGGCATGGTGAGATGAAATGCTAACTCTGTCCCGCGTTTGAGCTTCTTCTTCAACTTGGCGGTCATGCGTTGTTTGGCTGCGTCGTCGGCTTCTTTCGCCAACTCATCCAGCGCAGCGGCCTGTTCGGGAAGGTGAACGAAAACCTGTACCAGAAAGCTGTCACCCGGTGGCGCTTCCGTCGGCGCATAGACGGTGCTGCTGACCTCCTCTTCAGGTTCTTCCGCCTGCGCTTCAATCACCTCCGCAGGCATTGCAGGCGCTTCCTCTTCCGCTTCTTCCTCACCTGAAAGTCTTCTGCGCCTTCTTTGCAGCCCCCCGAAGCCGAGCGCAACTAATCCGCCACCGAGAGAGACCGGCGCACCGTAATTAGCTGCCTTGACAGTCAGCGGCGGCCCGATTAAAACCTTGAACGGCTCGTGAGGCCAGACGTTCGGAACAGTTTTCTCAGGCAGGTTCTTTGCACGCCAGACCACAGTCAACTCGAATCTGAACGAAGCCTCTGTCCCGTCGTCGCCCACAGGTTTAAGCCGCCAGACCCATTTCGCCAATTGAGCGTTCAGAGGTTGTTCCAATTCGGGAGGCTGCGAGGTGATGACCAGGCCGTTCGGAATCAGGCGAACTGTGGCATAAGCCTCGTATCCTTCAAACGCCTCTGCGAGCGGAGTCCCGACGGCAACTCCGGCGATGGGAGCAGGACGACTGACGACCGCGACCTGTCCGTCACTATTTACCTGAGTAGTAGCGACGACCTCTCTGAACACCTGTTCCAGTTCAAAGCTGACTTCGCCTTCCGTGTCTTTCAAAAAACGTTCCGGGTAATAGACTCTAATCTCATCCTGTTTCTTGACCTTCAGTACAGGAGGCGTCGAAGCCGTTTCAGGAGTGGGCGAAGGGCTGGGCGAAGGGCTGGGAGTCGGTGACGGCGTTGCATTCGGCCTGGCGGGATCGTTGCTACCGTCTCCGCTCGGATCAAGAGGGAAAACGAAAGTAGGATTTCCTGCCTGTTGCAAAGAGATTGTCTGGACCTTTTTAGCAAAACCTGTGGTTTCTATCTCGACACGGTAAGTGCCCGGCGGCACATTCTCAAACCTGTATTCCCCATTAGCGTCTGTGGGCAGCGACCACCGCATGGAGTAATCCTCCACGCTGACGATGGTGATTGTCGCGCCTCGAACCGCAGCCCCGTTCCTGTCCACAACCCTGCCGAGCATCGTGACGTTGGGAGGAGGAGGAGAGAATATGTTCGTCGTGGCCTGCGCCGTCTGCCGACATGCGGGCACGCCCCAGCCGTTATCAACAACCAGAATGGCTGTTAAGGATTGTCCCACTATCCCCGTCGTGTCAACAGTGATAGTCCGCGTCCCCGCGCCGCTGATGATGCGCGCTGTGGTAGGGGTAATCGTCCAGCTATAAGTGAGTATGGACGGGTCGCCCTTATAGAACAAATCCGCTGAAAAGGTGACGGCATCACCGCTGGTCGCAGTCGCGGGTGCCGAGACACTGACCGGAAACGGACACACTGACATTGGATGAAACATACTCTCGCAAGCGCATTGCCGGACGTTTAAAGTTACGGGATACGGTCTCGATTCCGATTTCCCGTCCGAAGCCGACACGTTCAGCGTATGCGTTCCAGGCGACACTCCTGACAAATCCCATGTGATATTTTCTTTGTCGCCGGAGAGCTTGCCGACCTGCGCGATAGGTTTGTAGCGCAACTCATCACCGTCGGCATCCTTTGCCGCTACTCTGACCTGTACCTGATTCGTGAATACGCAATAACCCGCAGGTGCAAACCCCCGCGAGCAATCAGGCTTAAGCATTAGCGTTGTCTCCGAGAGCGTGACGGCTGAAATGACCGGAGGGCTGTTGGGAAGATTACGCGCCTTATTCTTGCCTTTGAAAAGCCCTGCGAGCCATCTGAAAAATCGGCGCACGATGTTCGGTTTCTGCTGCCCATTGATGCGCTCCGGCGTTGGGGTAGGCACGGGCGCGGCTGAAGAGTCTTGAGGCGACCCTTTTGCTTCCTGCGATGGTTCTGGCGCTGCCCTATGAGATTGAGTGAGAGTAAGACTACGGCTGGAAACTGTTTGACGGTTCGCGTGCTGAGAGTGGTTTAAGATACGACGCTCTTGTTCTGGTTCTGGCTTTTCGCTGCTCTGCTTCGGTGGTGATAACGAATCGGATGAATGCGTCGGCAGGAGCGGCGAGTTTACTGCACGGGCTGTTGGCGGAATTCGCTCGATTCGTCCTTCAAAAACAAACTTCTTTTGTGGCGGGCGATAGCCTTTGACATAAAGGAACATCAGCAGGGCGAGAATAAGTAAGACGATGCCGACAAGGATTAGCCCCCATGAGACGCGACTATCTCGCTTCGGGAGTCGCTGACCCTGAACAGGATTTTGTGAGAGGTCTTGCGCCGAGGGCATGTCTTTAATCTCCAGCAATGAGATTCAGAGAGGACACCGGAGAAGATACATTATAAGTGTCTACGAAATCTTGCAATGCCCAGGCGGGAGAGAAAGAGCCTCAGATTTCTTTAAGGTCAGCAATCCATGCTTCGACTAAATCCAGCTCCTGACTACCAATCAATTCCATCCTGACAAGCTCTTCATAACAGATGCGAAGATTGTCGCTAATCTTATCCACACCCGAAGGGAGAGACAGTTTGTCGAGAGCTTCGCAGATGGCGCTGTTGTTCAGGTAGCCGGGCACTTCATCGCGAAAGTCGCGCATCAGGTTATGCTCGTTGCGCTCCTGCCAGACGGTCGGCTCGTGGTAGAGAATCCCCCAATCGTTAGCCCAACTGATGCGTTGCGCGATAAAGCTGCGCCAGATGTCCGTCATCCGAAAGGAGCAGTAAGCGGGCAGGTAAAGGAGCGGGAAAGCCTCTCGCCACCACGTCGTGTTCTGGCTATTGAACGGCGACCATGCTCCTGTGCCTAACGCCACGCGCCGATCTTTCCTGAAAGACTGCGGCAGCGGCAAGGCAAGACGATAGATAGCATCAACGTCAGGATTCTCGTCCGCCAAGCCCTGCTGAACCGGGCAATCAACTTCCATTTGAGCGAGCGATTCAAAGGCCGGGATGTCCGTCAGTATCCGGTCGAGCGGCAGACCGCGCGGCCAGATGTTCGCGTCCGTGAAGTAGCGATAGACGTTGACCCAGCCAGCGTTTGAGACAGTCTTGACTGTTTGACGACGGCTGCGCTCTTCCCAGAACTCCGGGTGGGGATGGTTGTCGTCATCCGTTTCGAGAATCACAGACACGCCATCGCGCATCGCCAGCAGGTAGCCGATATTCTTTCGCGCGTAATGCCTGGTCGGGCATTTGTCGGCGAAGCTCAGTCCAAGCTCGCGTTGTTCTGCGAGGCCGTAGAAGCGGCAGCCTTCGAGTTTGAAGTCGGGCGGGCTTGGTACGTCGCCGATGACGATGAAGTCTATGTCATTTTCGAGGCATCCTTGCGCGAGGGTTTGCAGCACCGCGTTCGGCGCAGCGATTGAAGTCACAATCAGAGCAGTCTTATCTTTCATCGGAATAAAATTGATTTGTCCTATGTTTTAGAGTTGGCCTTGCAATCGAAGGCGAAACAATCGCCACAGATTGCTGAAAGAATCTTTGAGAGCTTGATTGCCGACATTGTGGCTAGCGGCGCGGTATTGAATCGGGACTTCCGTGATTCGCAAGTTGCGGCAATAGGCTTTAATCTCAGTCTGGAAAAACGGGCCGCGAGATTTTATCCCGCGCGTCAGAATCTGCTGTAGAGCGGTACGCGTGAACATCTCAAAGCCGCTCGTCATGTCTTTGAGCTTCGTGCCGAGCAGGAGATTCGCCAGGACGGTTCCGCCGCGACTGATGAACTCTCTTTTCGTAGAGCTATCGGAAACCGTGCCCCCGGCGCAGAAGCGGCTGCCGAAAACGCAGTCGTAACCCTCCAGCATCTTGTCAAAAAACTGCGGGATGTCCGATGGTTGATGGCTAAACCCTGCGTCAATCTCCAGAATCCAATCGCACCCGGCGTTGAAAGCCTCACGGTAGCCGCGAACATAAGCATCAACGACGCTCCGGTTCTCCGGCGACCAGACGACACGAAGCTGCGGATTCTCTTTTTCCAGTTCCTCAAGAAGTCCGCGCGTTCCATCACGGCTGACACGATCCAGCACGACGAAAAAAGTGATTGACTGAAATCCGCGCGGCAGACACTGTTCTAAGACAGCGTTGACAAACGGAACGGCGGACGTTTCTTCATTCGCCATCGGGCAGACGATTCCAAGTTTGATGTCGGAAAGCTGCGGAAGCTCTCCCTGCTTTTCTGTCTCCATAATCAGCGATGAATAATCAGGGAAAGAGTTCGATAATGCAAATCAGTAGGCAGTGGGCAGTAGAAGCCATCGAGCAACAGCCCCGATAGGGGCGGAAGAGTGTAGCCCCGGGCTGACGCCCGGGGCTACACTCTTCCGCCCCTATCGGGGCTGACGAGGCTGGGACTGGCAGGACTGTTATTCGATAACTTCTTCTGACTTCTCTTTGCTGACCCCTGACCCCCGACCCCTGTTATAATCCCCGCATGATCTCAGCTCAAACAGCGCGCAGGGCGGTGTGGCGTCCGCTTTGGGAATTACCGCGCCGCTTCGATTTGATTGGCTCGCTTGTCCGGCGCGAGATTGCTGCGCGCTACAAAGGCTCTGTGCTCGGCATCCTCTGGGCTGTCCTGACGCCGGTCGTGACGATTGCGACGTTTACCTTGATCTTCGCCGGAATCTTCGGCGCGCGGTTTGGCGTCAGCGGCAGCGGCTGGGAATTCGCGCTCTATCTTTTCTGCGGGGTACTGCCCTGGACTGCGTTTCAGGAAGCCGTGCAGCTTTCGTCGCAGAAGATCGTCTCGCAGGCAAACCTGGTCAAGCGCGTCGTCTTCCCGCTCGAAATTCTGCCGGTCGCGCAGGTGCTCGCCTCGCTCGCCAACCAGTTATTCGGGACAATCGCGCTGCTGGTGCTGGCGCTCATCATTCAACGCACGCTTCACCCGACCATTTTGTGGCTGCCCGCGCTCGTTGTGCCGCAACTTCTCGTCACATTCGGCGCGGCGTGGCTCGTCGCCTCGCTGGGTGTTTTCCTGCGAGACATCGTGCAGGGAATCGCGCTGCTCCTGATGGTCTGGATGTACCTGACGCCGATTATTTACCCGGAATCAATCGTGCCCCCGCGCTTTCTGCCCTTCATCAACGCCAACCCCTTCACGCATCTGATTAGAAGCTACCGCAACATCATGCTCGAAGGCACAGCACCCGACTGGCGCGGGCTGGCCTACTTCACAGGCTTCGCCCTCATCGTCTTCATCTTCGGCTACTGGTGGTTCGCCAGAACGCGGAAAAACTTTGCAGACGTAATCTAGCGATGTATTTCGAGATTATTGGACAAATCACTGATGCTGAGACTATCGCTATCGGCAGTAGTATTCGGGAAATTGAGCGCCTCCGTAAACGGTTTGGCGCTGGACGTTGGCGAAAGCGAAAAGGTATTGCTACTGTCAGGCTCATCAATGGTAGGATACGCAAGGTAGAGCTACACTGGTATGAGGCTCATGGAATAGGTAAAAAGAAGATAAAAATCAAACGCTATCTGGATTAGTGTGATGAAGTCTAAAAAAACAGAGCCACGATTCGTGGTGTGTGTCAAAAACGAGGGCTGCGAAGATTTAGAGATTCGCAAGATTTATCAGATATTGCCGGATGAAGCGGCGGCAGAAGATAGTTACATCAGAGTGATAGATGAATCAGGGGAAGATTATTTGTATCCTGCCGGGTATTTCTTTCCCGTCGAGTTACCTCAAGCGGCTGAAGAGGCATTGTTGTCCGTCGCTTAATAAAGCCATTCCGCGTTTACTCCTCACGAGCAGACAGCACAACCACTGTACCCAGCAGCCACCAGAAGACGAGCGCGACTTCGGCGTCACCAAAGTTGTAGTTGACGAGTGAGCTGGCGAAGAACCCCGCTATGCTGCCGGTCGCGCCAAGCAGCAGGCCATGACGGTTCGCGTCCGTGAAATCACGAAACAACTTTTCCGTGCGAGCGGCCATCAGCCAGCACGCCGCTATCAGCCAGAGCCAGAAGAGAAGTGCGGGTAAGCCTCTGTCAAATGCTATCTGCAAGGGTGTCGAGTGCAGGTGAATCATGTCCGTGCCGGGAAAGCCCCACTCCGTCCAATGATTCTTCACCGCGTCCATCCCATGACCGAAGACCGGATGCTGCCTGATTCTTGACAGCCCGACGCGCGCGACGCTCCAACGCAAAGACGCGCTGTGGTCTTCGAGGGTCAGCGCTCCAACTGTGCGCGTGCGCCAGATGGCAAACGTGCCGAGAGCGAGCGCCAGCACGATAACTGCGGCGACGATTAAGCGCGCACGACCGCGCGCCGCGCGCATGGTGATGACGGCAGCGCCGATAGTGAGCGCAACCAGCACCGTTCGCATCGCCGCCAGCACAATGCCGATGGTGAGCAGCGCGGTTGCCGCCAGAGCAAGATAGATAAATCTTCGGCGCGAGTTGCGACGCTGAAGATGCGCGAGCGCTAACCCCAGCGCGAGTTGAGCCAGAATTTGCAGCGTCTCGGAGAATGTTTCGTAGTGGCGCGTCCACGCGGAAGCGCGAAAGCGGTGCGTCGGCCCAGAGCTTTTGATGCCGGATGGCGCTCCACGCGCTTTCATCTCATCCGTGACGATGAAACCGGGACGGTCATCATGCTCGCCCTGCTTGATGATGCTGACGGGCAGGCGCTCTCCCGCACGCTTTTGCCTGATCGCTTCGTCAATCTCTTCGACCGACCGGATGCGCCGCCCGTTCACGCGCCACACCGCGTCACCCGTTCCCATTTGCAGTTCGTGAAAAGGACTCTCCGCCGACAGTTCTTCGATCATCACGCCGCGCCCGCGCGCCAGATCAAAGACGCTTCCCATCACTCCGGCCACGCCGGAAGCAATCATCAGGACGGCAATCAGGATGGCGTTGCGTCTGGTCAGAATTGATTGCGTGAAGTAGAAGAGAAGCACGACTGCGATTGATTGCAGCTTCGGCAAACTGATGCGCGGCTCAGCCGAAAAGACGGCTGAAAGAATCGTCCAGCCCAGGAAAAGCAGGATGGGCAGGTCAAGCGAACTCCGCTTAATGTTGGTTCGTCGCGTAATCAGCAGACGCATGAGCCAGCCGAAGCCGACCAGTATGAGGGCAAGCTCCGCGCCCGCGATTGAGTGTGGGGCGAAGATGGCGTAGAGGGCAAAGCCCAGGAGCGCCACCCGCTCCGCGAGGCGCACGGCGGGCGCTTTGGTAGTGTCCGCGCTCGCGTGTGCGGGCTTTCTTTCGTTGACGGTCGGGCGATTTAGTTTCAAGTTAGTGGGGAAAATTGACTCTGAAAACTCTGCTAAACTATGAAAAAACGAAGCGTTGACACTCAGTATTTATGCGTGTTAGCGTACCTGTCTGACGCTTTATCGGAGAGAGCGTCGGGTATGTTGCCGGTCGAGTTCACCCGAACAGCGCTCTAAGATTAGCGCCCGCTCGCCGCTCATGATTTAATCCCGCAATCCTGATTTGTGACCGACTAGAAGATTCAGAATGGCCTTCGATAAAGCAAAGGTTGTGCGTGCGGCTGAGAAGTTCCTTGCCCAGGGCAAAATTCCGGCAGCCATCAAAGAATATCGTCAGATAGTCGAGCATGACACCGGGGATTTCACCGCGCTCAACATGCTCGGCGACCTCTACGTTCGCCAGAACGACAAGCAACAGGCCATTCAGTGTTTCTTACGCATCGCCGAACATTACCGCGAAGAGGGCTTTCAGAGCAAAGCCATCGCGATGTACAAGAAGATCGACCGCCTCAATCCGCGCAGCCCCGAAATCGCCAACAAGCTCGCCGTGCTCTACGAATCGCAGGGACTCGTCGTTGATGCTCGCGCCCAGTACATGATTATCGCGGAGGCTTGGCTGCGCGACGGGCAATCGCGCAAGGCTCTCGAAATCTTACGCAAGGTCGCAGACCTTGAGCCGCATAATACGGAGACGCGCGTCAAGCTGGCACAAGGCTACATGCGCGAAGGAATGCCGGACGAAGCGGCTGAAGCGTTCAGAGAAGCGGGCGCGCAGCTTCTCGCTCGCGGCGCTCACGAACGCGCCGCCGAAGCCTACACCTCCTCGCTCGACCTCCGCCCAAGGGATTACCTTTCCCTGAGAGGCTTTCTCAATACCCAGATCGCGCTCGGCACGCCCGACGAAGCCGCAGAAATTCTGGAGCGTGCGCTCCAGGCGCAACCCGAAGATGTCGAGTTTCTTTCGATGCTCGCGGACGCTTATATCGAGGGGGAAGATGCCGCCGCTGCCGAGCGTACTGTCACCACGCTCGTCACACGCGAAACGTCGCACTACTTGCGCTTTGTTGACGTAGCCCGGCTTCACCTGAGCGCGGGCGCGGTGGACGATGCCGTCCGGGTCTTGTCCAGCATCACGGAACAGATGCTCTCCGGGCGCGAAGAAAACAGATTGATGGAGTTGCTTAACGAAGTGCTGGCGCGCGACCCTGAGCATGTGGAAGCGTTGCGCCTGCTCGTTCGTTTCTACGCGTGGCAGCGCGATGATGAAAAGCAGCATCAGGCGCTCGAACGTCTGGCGGAAGCGGCTGAAGCCGCCGGGCTGCCTGAAGTCGAGCGTTCAGCTTTGCAGCAACTCGCGCAGTTTGCGCCGGACCAGCGTCACCTGGCGCGGCTGCACGCTCTGGGCTACGGGTCGGAGCAGGCTGCGGAAGCAGTAGCCCCTGAGCCGGAGCCGGAGCCGGAGCCGGAAGAGGTTCCATCGTTCGAGAGCTTCGCGATGATTCATGAAGAATCCTCGACAGATTCTGCTATGGGGTTGCCGCCCGCCGAGGAGGTCACAGAGTTCGAGTTCAACGCGGTTGCCCCGCCCGCGCCTGACCCGGCGGCTTCCTTTGCCGATCTGAACGATGATTGGAATCCGGCGGGCGCAGGCGACGCGACGCAGACCGATTCTGCGTCCGGTAGTTTTCAGGAGTTTGATTTTGGAGGCGGGACAGCGCAGCCACAGCCTCCCGCTGCCGCCAGCGAAGCAGTCGCTTCTTCAGGCGCGGCTGATCCGCGACGCGATGCGGCGCTCAAGCAGGAACTCGACAGCGTTGATTTCTATCTCGCACAGGGCTACATGGACATCGCCGCCGACACGCTCGACATGCTCGAACGCCAGTTCGGCACGCACGCGGAGATTGATTCGCGCCGCGCGCAGCTAGGCCAGCCAGCCTCGCCTGAGCCTGCCGCCGCTCAACCCTCTGAAACTGTAGAGTTCGAGAGCTTCACGCAATATGATGTTGCCGAAGAAGTCCCTGTCGTTGAGGCCAGCAGCGTAGATGTGGACGAGATTTTTGCAGAGGTGCAAGCTGCGCCGCCCGCAACCGAGCCGCCCGCGCCCGCGCCTGCCTCCGGCCAAGCGAAGCCCGGGCTTGATGAGGGGCTGGCAGCCATCTTCGAGGAGTTTCGCACGGCGGCTGAGGAAGAAGAGTCGCCCTCTGCCGACGGCGATTACGAAACGCACTACAATCTGGGCATCGCCTACAAAGAGATGGAGCTGCTGGACGAAGCGGTCGAACAGTTTCAGGCCGCCGCTGCCCTGACTTCACCGCGAGACGGCACGCCGCGCTATCTGCAATGCTGCAACATGCTCGGCCATTGTTTTATGAGCAAGGGCATGCCACGTCTCGCCGTTATGTGGTTCAAGAAGGGCCTGGAAGCGCCCGGCCACACGGAAGACGAGTATCAGGCACTGCGCTACGATCTGGGTACGTCTTACGAACAACTGGGCGAACTGGACAAAGCCATAGACGTTTTCAGTGAAGTCTACGGCATCAGCATCTCCTACAGGGGGGTGGCCGAGAAGCTGCGCGAGCTTCAGGAGCAGAAGGCCAGTCAATAGTAAATGGCGAGTGGTGAATGACAGGAAAGCCCGTCGTGCAGTTGACCATTTACCCTTGACCATTTACCATTCACTCGTATGGCAGCCAAGCTCAGCGTTATTTTCTACATTGTCCTGTGCCTCGAAGTCGGCATCGTGCTGACGCTGTTGCCCTGGTATGCGCCGTTCGGCCTCTCGGATTGGGGCGACAACTTTTTCCTGCTCTACGCGGCGCAGAAGACGGGCATACAGGGTTTGCAGTACGCCGTCTCATCGGGTTGGATACGCGGTGCGGTGACGGGCCTGGGACTCTTGAATCTAGGCATCGCCGTCTGGGAAATCACGCATTTCCGCCAGACCGTGCGTGCGCTCGAAGGCGTCCCCGTTAAGCCCACAACGCAAGCGACCAATGCCGCTCAACCTGCCAAAGCCGATTATCTACCTGATTACCAGCGGCGCGACGACCCCCACCAGCACTCCGAGTAGTGAAGATTTCCAGAACGTGCTCGCGCTCGTCCGCGCGGCCTGTCGAGCCAGCATTCCTCTCATCCAGCTCCGCGAAAAGAATCTCAACACACGCACGCTTTATGAACTGACCGCCCGCTCTGTTGAGATTACGCGAGGCACAAAGACGCGACTTCTCGTCAACGACCGCGCAGACGCGGCAAGCGCCGCAGGCGCAGACGGCTGCCATCTCACCACACGCTCCATCGCCGCCTCAGTCATTCGTCGCACCTTCGGCGCGGATTTCCTGATCGGCGTCTCCACGCACACACTCTCGGAAGCGCGAGCCGCGCGAGACGGCGGCGCAGACTTTGCGGTCTTCGGCCCCGTCTTCGACACTCCGTCAAAACAGGTCTACGGCGAGCCTGTCGGTTTAGAATCCTTGCGCGAAGCCGCGCACATGCTTTCCCCCTTTCCGCTGCTTGCGCTTGGAGGCATCGCCCTCGACAACGTGTCGGAAATCTCGCGTGCAGGCGCAAGCGGTGTGGCCGCGATTCGCCTCTTTAGCGAATTGGTTGATTTGGATGCCACCGTCCGAGCCATTCGCGACAAAAGCTCTAACGGGTAGCCGAAAAGGAGAGCCTCTGCCGCTCCATAAATTTTAATGGGTCAATGGCCGCTCCCCGGTGTCTAATACCAGGTTGTAGACAAAAAGAAGGAAAGAACGAACCACGAAGTCACACGAAATAACACGAAGAAAGCAGTCATAACATTTTCGTGTCTCTTCGTGTGCCTTCGTGGTTCGTTTCGCCCTCACTTTTTACTGTAATTCGGTATAAGGTATTGTGTGCTGACAATCCGATGCGGAGGAATGTGCGATGAAATCTCATGGTAGATTTTTTTTGCAGTTGCTTGCGCTCGCCGTCTCTGGCCTGTTGCTCAGCTTTCCCTTGTCCGGCAACGCGCGGGCGCGAGTCGTTAAATCACTGCCAGCTTCGCGGCCTGCTAAAGAGCAGCGTCCTTCAAGAGTACCTTTTGAGCTGACTAATGGCGGCCACGTTTTAGTGCGCGTGAGTGTGAACGGCTCTGAGCCTTTGTGGTTCGGGGTTGATACTGGGAATGAACAAACGCTCATCAACCGGCGTCAGGCGATGGCGCTGAATCTCAAGCTTCAGAATGAAACGCAGGCCGCCGGGAGTGGCGAAAACCTGGTTGACTTTGCTCTGGTGAAGAATGTTTCGTTCAATCTCTCCGGCGTCAAGTTTACTTTGGGCGAAATCGGCGTTCTGCCGCTGGAGCTTTCTTCCGCTTCAGGCCCGGCGATTGTCGGACTCCTCGGCTACGATTTCATCAGCCGGTTCGTCGTGGAAATTGATTACGAGACGAAGGTCATGACTTTATATCGTCCGCGAGGTTATCGTTATCGCGGGCACGGTGAGATTATTCCTGTGAGGATGATGGACAATAACCCGCACGTTCGCGTCCGCGTCGCGCTGCCGGGACTTGCTCCCATCACAGGGATGTTTGTGATTGATAGCGGAGGCGGAGGGACAGACCTTGAGTTCTACAGCCCTTTTGTGAGAAAGCGCAAGCTGCTCGATTCGACCCAGCAGACGACTGAAGCCGCCGTGGAAGGGATTGGCGGAGTGAGCGGAGTCCGCATCGGCAAAGCTACGAACCTCCGAATAGGACGCCTCGTGATTCAGAATCCGGTCGTCTTCTTCTCGACGGCATCGCAGGGCGCAAACGCAGGTGACATCGGCGCAGGCGTCATCGGCGCGAGCCTACTCCGCCGGTTCAAAAAGGTGATTTACGACCAGACGCGCCAGCGCCTGATCTTAGAGGAAAAATGAAATAGACAGGATTAACAGGATTAGCAAGATTAAGAAGACAAGAGAAAGAATGCTGAATGCTTTTCCTTTTATCCTGTTAATCCTGTTAATCCTGTCTATTTCTTCTTCACCTATCTCGACGCTTCGGTTTCGTTACGCACTTTAGCTACTTATGGCCTCTCGTGAATCAAACATACCGCCTGTCGCATTGACCATCGCCGGATTTGACCCGTCGGGCGGTGCGGGCGTCGTCGCAGACATCAAGACCTTCACGGCCTTTGATTGCTTCGCCGTCGCCGCCGTCACCTCCCTGACGTTTCAGAACACGGTGGGCGTCTTCGGCGCAACACACCAGACGGCTGAGACTGTGCGGGCGCAGGTTGCGCCAATCATCGAAGATTTCAACGTCGCGTGCGCGAAGACCGGAATGCTGCCGACGCGAGAAGTGATCGCAGAGGTCGCGCGCCTGTTTCGTGAAACAAGCCTGCCCGCGCCCGTCGTTGACCCGGTTGTGCGCTCGACCTCCGGCTACGATTTAATTGACGACGAAGCCCTGGCTGCGTTGGTCGCAGACCTCATGCCGCTGGCTTGCGTTGTCACACCGAACATTCCGGAAGCCGAACGCATCACGGGACTGAAGATAGAAGACGAAGAGGGAATGCGCCGCGCTGCCCGCGCCATGCGCGAGATGGGAGCACGCGCCGTACTCGTCAAAGGCGGACACCTGAAAAGCAGGGATGAGGGCGGCAGCGTGAAGGATGAAACCGGGCAGAAGACAAAGAGCATGCTGACTGCTGTTGACTTGCTCGATATAGATGGACGCGTGACGCTGTTTCGCGGCGAGTGGATTGAAACGACCTCGACGCACGGCACAGGCTGTACGCTCTCTGCCGCTATCGCCGCGTGCATGGGACGCGGGCTAACTCTTGAAAAAGCAATCGAAGCAGCCAAACGCTTCGTCTCGGACGCCATCCGCCATGCGCCGGGGCTAGGTCACGGTCACGGACCCATCAACCACAGCGTAAAAGCGGTGATAGGTGATGGGTGATAGGTAATAGGAGAAAACAACGGTTCTTTCCTATCACCTATCACCCAACACTTATCACTGCTCTTCAATCGTTACTTTCTCCATCGTCACGGGTGAAACGGGTTTGTCGTTGCTGCCCGTTTGCGTTGTGGCGATGGCGTTGACTACGTCCTGGCCTTCGATGACCTGCCCGAACTTGGTGTAGCTCGGAGGTAGCGGATAGTCTGTGTGCATGATGAAGAACTGCGAGCCGTTGGTGTTCGGCCCGGAGTTGGCCATGGCCACCGTGCCCGCCTTGTAGCCTCCCTGATAAAGCGGAGACGAGCTGTTGATTTCGTCTTTGAACTTCCCGCCCCAGGCGGACTCGCCGCCGTAGCCAGCGCCGAGCGGATCGCCACCCTGAATCATGAATCCCTTGATGACGCGATGAAAGATGATGCCGTCGTAGTAGCCCTTCTCGGCCAGCAGGCGAAAGTTCTCCGTCGTCTTCGGCGCATCCTCCTCTAAAAGCTCGAAGCGAATTGTGCCCATGTTCGTTTTGATAACTGCGATGCGATTAGCCATTTGTTGCTCCTTAAAAAGCAGAAGACAGAACACAGGAGTCAGGAGTCAGAATAGATAAGGCGGAGAGCCGCTGTTGTTTTTATTCTGTCTCCTGTCTCCTGACTTCTGGCTCCTGAAGAATGAATTGTTCGACTGCGAGTGCTACGCCGTCTTCGTCGTTGGTGGCTGTCGTGTGACAGCCTGAGAGTTCTTCGAGGAGAGTGTGCAGAGAGGCGTCGGCGTTGCCCATCAGGACGCTCGTGCCTGCGTATTGCAGCATCTCCAGATCGTTGTAATTGTCGCCGATAGCCATGACCTCTTCGCGCTTCAAACTCAGTTCGAGGGCTGCGGCCTCCACCCCCACGCCTTTCGAGACTTCCGCGTGCAGCACGTCCAGAAGCGCAAAGTCCATCTTCGGATAGATCGTGCTCAAAAGTTTAACTCTTGCGCCAAGCTCATTGCTTAGTCTCTCAGTCATGTGACTCATCCGCGCGACGCTGCCGGAAAAAGTAATGTGGATGGGCGCATGATCAAGATAATCTTCGAGCGAAGGGACACGACGCACGGCCTCCTCCACCTCATCGCCATGAATCCGGCGCGACCACGCGATATACTTGGCGAGCGCCTGATTGTCATCACTCATGTGATCGTAAACCAGGACGCCTGCTCCATGCGGGTCGTCGCTGATGAGAGCGTCCGCGCCGTTTTCCCGGCCAACACGCAAGACCTCGCGCGCCTCTTCAAGCGGCAGCAAGCGCACCTTGACAGTTTCGAGCGTGCGCGCATGTTTGGTGAGCGCACCGTTGTGCGAGATGACCGGCACGTCCAAGCCAAGTTCGAGAGCCAGCGGGCGCGCATCACGAAAGCGGCGACCCGTCACGAGCGCGACGCGCACACCCAAACTGCGCGCCGCCGCAATCGCCCCCAGATTGCGCTCGGAAATTTCACCCCGCGAGTTGAGCAGCGTCCCGTCAAGATCGAGGGCCAGCAAACGTATAGACATAAGGGTAAAAAGAGAAAGGAAAGGGTAAACGAACATGGGGGAAAAGGCAAAGAGCAGGGAACGGGGGCAGGGGGCAGGGGCCGGGGGCGGGGGGCAGTAGAAGCCATCGAGCAACAGCCCCGAAGGGGCGAAAGATATTAGCCCCGGGCGCAAGCCCGGAGTTAATCGCCACCCCAAAGATTGAGAGCCCCGGAGGGGCGACAGAAGCTCAAGGAAGTGTTGCCGTGAATCTTGAATTTCTGCCGCCCCTCTGGGGCTTAATAATTCTATTGGTGCTGTGACCCCGGGCTTGCGACCGAGGCTAATATCTTTCGCCCCTTCGGGGCTGCGCCTGATTTCTTTTCTACTGTCCACTGCCTACTGCCCACTGTTTCTTGTCCACTGGGCTTTGCCCGACAATCCAAGATGAGAGGTTAATTGTCGGGCAAGAATTAGAATTGTCGGGCAACATTGCTATCGCTTGATAATGGACTTGCGATGCTTAGGGCGGCGTTTGGCGGGAGTCCTCACAGACAGCAATTCCCTGTGTCGGCTCTCTAGAATGTAGATCAACCTTTGATGTGTCATGCCAAGCAGCACAGCCGCCCGTGTGACACTACCCTTTGACGTGACGAGTGCCTGACTGATTAGCTCCCCTTCATAACGTCGCACCTCTTCAATCAAAGTGCCTCCAGCATGAGTCCGTGCTTTGTAGGGGCTTAGATGCTCGCCTAACTCTTCTATGATAATCAACGCGGCACGTCCGGCGTGGTCATGTAGACCCTCTTGCTGTGCTGCTTCAATGGCATGTTGGAGCGTGGCATAGGACTGACTGTATAAGCGTAAGCGGGCTAGTGCCGTGCCGTGTGTTATCAATGCCTCTGCCAATAAATCTTGCTGACCGCTTCGCTCAATTAGCGTGACAGAAGCTCGCGCCGTCTTTTCAGCTTCAAGGTTTTTGCCTCCGGCGAGAAAGACGCGGGCGCGGGTTTCCTCCACTTGGCCGAGAGTGCTTTTATCTTCAAGACTCCACACAACCCTGCGAGCACGGTCTAAATGCTCATGCGCTTCTGTGAATTTATTGGCTTTGAAGTAGAGGAATCCGAGATTGTTCTCGACGTTGGCAAGATAAATCTTGTGTCCGGCCTGCTCAAAATAATAACTTGCCGCCGCATATTCTACGAAAGCACGATCTGTGTAGTCCTCTCGGTTCTCATCCTTCCCCATATTCTCCCAAAGATTACCGAGACTGTTATGATAACTGCCCTTCAAGGTGTCATTGCTGATTTTCTCAAACAAATCCGCGCTATCAATCAAGATTCGGCGTTTCTCGCTTATTCGTCCTGATGAATGCTCTACGACCGCAAGGCGAAGTAATACTTTGGCCTTTAACTCATCATTATCTGCCTTGAGCTTCGCCAGCACTCCATTAAGGATGAGGCGGGCTTCATCATAATCACCGCTGCGCCAGTAGCACAGAGCAAGTTCCGTCTGCGCTTCCGCTACTTTCATATAGCTGAGTGATTCAAAGGTAGAGATACTTTCGCTAATGAAGTTTTTTGCTGTTTCCTGCGTGCCGGGAATCTGTTGTTTGCTGCCTATCCATCCGGTCAATACTCCGACCCTTAATAAGACTTCGGAGGCTGTGCTGCGGTCTAGACCTTCAATCTGCGGACGCCCGCCAATACACAGCCATAAATCGCCCATTACTTGCCGCGCGGCCTCATAGTCGCCAGCATCTTCCAGACCTTTGGCGAGTTGACAGCGCATTTGTGCCCGATGGTCAGGGCTTAGTGATGGACTTTCCAGTTGATTTAAGAGTGAGGATAGCAGCGTCATGGTAGATGAACCCTTCCGAGTGACTGCAAAAAACGGTGCAAACCGCTCGACATAATAGACGCCGACTCATGAGCTTGCAAGAAAAGTTCAAAGCTGGTCTATTGTCTTTCGCAAGGGTTTTTGCACGCGGTATAGTTAGCAAAAAATTATGCAAGCAGTTCTCTAGGAGACACAAGATGAACAAATTACGTCTATTCTGCGCGGGGCTTCTCCTGACGCTGGCTTTAACCGCTTCTACTTTTGCGGGGCAAATAGAGTGTCCGGGCGTGGTTGAACCGCCGCCACAGACAACAGTAGAGAACACTACTCCTACCGATGTCACGGAGATGGGCGAGATGCAAAACGGTGTGACGGACTCACTGATCTGGCTGATATTGTCGCTTTTCTAAAAGAGAGCATGAGCTAAATCTTTTCAGGCTGGCGCGTGCGGCGCAGTATAGGTGTAGTGTGCTTATTATTCGCAGGATGAGGAATTGTCAGTCGAAAAGTGTAGCGGCGTTGTCAGCTTTGGGCTTTGGCGGGTAGAACAGCCCAATGATAATCCAGACGTGCGGGCGCTCTTGAGTAGTCCCAACGAAAAAGTGTAAGTCCTTTTGACCAATCATCTCTGTCTCGTACTTCTGACGAAACTTAGCTTCCCAATCCTCACCGTATTGTTTTGTCCAGCTTCGCCAAGATTGTCCCATCTCCCAATCTGTACAATGTATTGAATGGCCTTTACATGAATCATCATCACAGCGAAAGACGTAAGTAAAATAGTGCGGGATTTTCTCTAACTCAACCACAGGCTTATCGTAAAGCAAGTTGCCGTGACGGAGCATGTTAAGTTGCCCCTGTGTCCATGTAGAATCTGCGGGTGTAATGCGTAGTCTTTTTATGAGCTTTGGGCGAAAGAATCCCAGCGTCGGATAGTGGTGTGCTTTTCGTTCCCTTTGTAGATAGCACAAACTTTGCGCCCTAAGAGGGAAAACGATCTGCTTTCTGGCTTCCCATTCGTTTTTAGTAGGTAGCGGCTCTGTGAGTATGTTGATTGAGTGAATGTTTGGCTTGTAGCTTTCTGGTCGCGGGTCTGTTGACTTAGTAACCTCAACTTCAATCCATTGATACTTTCTGAAATGCTTGTCGTTATCCAGAAACCGATAAGGAACAGGATGGAGACGTAGCCATTTACCATCATCTGTAATCGCGGCAGTACAGGAAACCTCCACACCTGACTTAGCGGGGATGGGATAGGTGCGAGCAACGATTAGCGCCTTTTTAGTCTCGCGTGAGGGCATAGCACGTCAAAGGTCAAAGCTGGACACTCCCATTGCCTCAAAGGCTAGTGAGAGTCTATGTCTATGGCACTCTTGAGGGTCAGTCTCTACACACATAAGTGCTATAGGATGCTCAAGAGTGTTAAAGAAGCGGTGGAGATTCTTTTTTATATAATGAGCAACAACGTATTGATCGTACCATTCCCAGATAATATCCCGCGTTCCGGTTTCTATAGCTTTGGCGCGAATATCTCTTGGCACTCCAAGCTGGGGAAGGTGAATATAAACCATTCCGCGCTCTTCGACAGCCTGCTTTAGATTACTCTTGCTCATCTCTGGGCGATACATGCTGACAGGGTACTGGCGAATATCAATAAGCGTTCGTATATCCCTCGACTCAAGCAAGTCCAGAAACTCATCCAGCGGTCGCCCTGTGTATCCAATGGTAAAGAAAAGCGCGGTGTCCCTACACCGCGCCTCATTCCAGACGATTTTGTTTTCGGCCTGCTGCCTAGCCGATGCACTTGGGAGTTTCAGCCGATTCGCTTGCGCCATATCGGTAGTTTAACTCAACTGCCAGTGGATTACACCATGATTATCCTTTTCCCGTTTAAGGCCGATGTCCGTCTCCATCCGGCGAACCCATTGATTATTTGGAAGTGCCTGCGGCAGTCCGGCAGTCGTTCTGACCTCAGTCCATGTTAATGGCCGCTTTGCCTTCTTCAAGGTCTGCTTAATCGTATCCCGAAACTCTTCATAGCTCATCATTGACGTAGCCTTTCTTGGGCGATCCCAATAGGGACTCTTGCACTTCGGGCACACACGCGGCTCTTTTTCATTGTCGCCGCGTGGTATCCACTCATGTTCGCATCGCTCGCAGCGATAGCCCATTACAGTAATTGGTACTCTTGCCATGAAGTGAGTATATACCTTGATAATAATACCTTGTCAAGTAAATACTTCTTGACTATATACCTAGTTAGTAATATACTAGCTGAGCACATAGGAAATGCTTAGTAATGACGGAGACTACAACGATGAATCTACGCGAGCAAAAAGGACTACAGATAGCCGACAAAGCGAAGATTGTACGAAAAGGCGATCTCTGGCTAGTGCCTTCTCAAACCGGAGGCGGCTTATACAAGGTTGACTTTGAAAACGAGCATTGTAGCTGCCCTGATTATGAGTTTCGCCGCCAGCCTTGCAAGCATGTTTTTGCCGTTAAATATGCGATTGAGAAAACCGTCTATACAAAATCAACCGTCACGGAGAACGGTAAGACCACGACCACAGAGACAATCGAAGTTGAGCGCAAGACCTACAAGCAAGAATGGCCTGCATATAACAAAGCGCAGACGAACGAGAAAAGGCTTTTCCGCTATCTGCTCAATCAACTCTGTCAGGGTATCGGTAGCCCTGCTCAGCACGGCGCGGGGCGCAGATTCTTGCCTCTCGAAGATGTGACTTTCGCAATGGTGTTCAAGGTCTATTCAACCGTCTCAGGCCGTCGCTTTATGACTGACCTCAGAGACGCGCACGCCAAAGGTTATCTCTCACAAGTCCCAAGCTACAACAGCATGTTCGACCACTTCAATACGAAGATGCTGACAGACTATTTGCTCATGTTGATTGAAGAATCCAGCTTGCCTCTCGCTGCTATTGAGCAGGACTTTGCGGTTGATTCAACGGGGCTGTCCGGTTGCCGTTTCGTTCAATGGATAGAAGCGAAGTACAGGGACGAGCAGCTTATCTTGCAGAAGGACTGGATAAAGATGCACATCGTAACAGGCGTGAGAACTAACGTGATAACGGCGGTTGAAATCAGCGATAAGTTTAAGAACGATAGCCCCTACTTTAAGTCGCTGGTTGATACCACTGCGCGCAATTTCAGGATGCGTGAAGTCTCCGCAGATAAGGCTTATCTATCGTCGGATAACCTTCAACATGCCGCAGACGTTAATGCCGTCCCGTACATTCCATTTAAGATTAACGCTTCGACTAGCGCGCAAGCGCAGAAGCGACAAACATCATTGTGGAAACAGATGTATCACTACTTCTCATTAAACACGGAACGCTTCATGCGGTCTTATCACAAACGCTCCAACGTTGAAACCACCTTTATGATGATTAAAAGTAAGTTCGGAGATAGCCTGAGAAGTAAAACCGAACGGGCGCAGATCAACGAAGCACTTTGCAAGGTGCTGTCTCATAACATCTGCTGTCTTATTCAGGCGATGTATGAGTTGAATCTGAAACCAAAGTTCTACGCGCAAGTTGCTTAGAAAAAAGCCCCGCAAGTTAGCGGGGCTTTCCTTTAAGAGATATTTGGGAGTCAAGAGACTTAATCAGCGATAAGACTACATAACTCTGGATTGAGACTCTGGATATAACCAAGAAGCTCTCTCTGAACTTTTTGTATTGCCTCTAAAGCTGTGTTCGGTGTATTTTCAATTCGCTTCGTTTCCCCGTCCAGCGAAGAATGGGCTGCCCTCAAAGCATCGTTGATTTGCAATGCCAGATCAACGCCTATACTGAGTTGCCAGCTAGATAGCGCATCCTCAGAGAAACGCCATTTTACTTGATACGCATCACTCGCGCGCTCACGCCATTGTGGGGTATCTGTAATTTCGATTGTTGAGGATTCAACAATCTCGTTAGCTAAAAACACTAATGCTCGAACAGCGTCCGAAGCATCTCCATTGACCATATCAATCTCGATGAGGAGTTTGTCAGACATAATGAAAATATCCTTAACTGATTTTGTTGATTTCGTTGTCGCCTCTGGTACGTCGAAACTAACCAAAGTGCGTCAGATCAAAAACCGTCCCCAATACCAGCCACAGTTTGACCACTGGAAAGACCTTAGAGAGGCAATCGTGGTTTACCATGCCGAGAATAAGGGCGATAAAAAATACTTTGATTCCTTTATTGAAACCGTTTTAGATGAGAAGAAAAAAGAGTCATACAGACCTCTGATAACGAACTACAAAAGCTTCTTGGGCAAGAAGAAGTGCGATACACACGACACAGAAAATGCGACTTGGAAATATAAAACACTTGAAGTACGCATCAATCCTGAGCTTTGTATAAGCGTCAACGGCTCAAAACGCCTGATGAAATTATACTTCAAATCCGTGCCTCTTTCTAAACAAAAAGTTGATGTAATCTTCGTTTTAATGAAAAACTCCCTACCCAAACCGCAGGGCTTAGCCGAGTATGCTTTGTTGGATGTAAACCACAACAAAGAGTACGTCAGCAAAGACCCAAACGACGCTCTGCTTCCGCTACTCTATGGAGAAGCTGATAGCTTCATCACGATATGGAATAGCTTGCCAGCCCCAACAGAGTAGCCAACTCCCATTCTGAGACTTCCTCTCCGCCCGTTTCGCCCATGAAACAACCGTTCGCCTATTGTACGCCTATTGTCAGGTAGGGGCAAGCACGCCTATTGTCGGGCAAACCCCACGAATTGGCGGGCAAAAGACCATTGTCGGGCAAAGCCTGTCCACTGCAATACGAATGCTCCACCTGACATAAAACAGGGGCAAGGCGGGTATGATATAACCCGAAGATGAAAGCGGAATGATGAAAAGCGCGCTTTTCTTCATCCTTCGGCTTTCATCATTCATCCTTACTTTTTAACGGGTTATTTTCACAATCAGGCTCTGAAAGGGAGAATTGAAACGAATGAACGTGACACATGTGGAGTGCGGGGCGTGCGAACAGCATCACGAGGCACGACGCTTGCACAACCTCTGCGTGCAATGCGGCAAGCCGCTGCTCGTTCGCTACGATTTACGGCAGGCGGCTCGGAGTTTGACAAAAGAATCTTTGGAAGGGCGAGCGGCAGACCTCTGGCGCTACCGCGAGGTGCTGCCCGTCGAAGCGGACGAAAATATCGTCTCGCTCGGCGAAGGCTGGACGCCGCTGCTCTCTGCGCCACGATTGGCCGCGCGGGTCGGCTTGAGCGAGCTTTTCATCAAGGACGAGTCGCAGAATCCGACGCAGAGTTTTAAGGCGCGCGGGATGACGGCGGCGGTCTCGATGGCGAAAGAGCTGGGCGCGCGAAAACTCGCCGTGCCGTCTGCCGGAAATGCTGCGGGCGCACTCGCTGCCTATGCCGCGCGAGCGGGGCTTGAAGCGCACATCTTCATGCCGAAGGACACGCCGCGCGCCAACATCATCGAGTGTGAGCAGACGGGCGCGCACGTTACTTTGATGGACGGCTTGATTACAGATTGCGGCGCAGAGGTAGCACGGCTGAAGGATGCGGAAGGCTGGTTTGACGTTTCGACCTTGAAAGAGCCGTACCGCATCGAGGGAAAGAAAACGCTCGGCTACGAACTGGCCGAACAACTCGATTGGGAGCTGCCGGACGTAATCATTTATCCAACGGGCGGCGGGACGGGATTGATCGGCATGTGGAAGGCTTTTGACGAAATGCAAGAGATGGGATGGATAGGTGAGAAGCGTCCGCGCATGGTAACAGTGCAGGCCGCCGGGTGCGCTCCCATCGTGAGGGCGTTTGAAGAAGGGAAGCGATTCGCAGACGAATTTCCGAACGCTGCAACCACCGCTTCGGGCTTACGCGTGCCGCGCGCTATCGGTGATTTTCTGATTCTCGACGCGCTCAGGGCATCCGGCGGGACTGCCGTCAGCGTAACTGATGCAGAGTTGATTGCCGCAACCGGCGAGATCGGCGCGAGCGAAGGCTTGTTCTGCGCGCCCGAAGGAGCGGCTTGCCTGCCCGCGCTGCGGAAGTTGATTGCCGCCGGGGAAGTCAAAGAGAACGAACGTGTCGTTCTTTTCAACACGGGCGCGGGCGTGAAATATCTGGAGAGTTACGGCGGATGAAGAAACATCCAGCCGGATACGGAAGCACTAAACATGAGCGTCGTTAATGACGTACATGAGTAAGATAAAGGTGTTGAGATGAGATTTCGTTTTGCTTTCAAGACATTGCTGCTAACGGCGCTTCTTACGTTCGCCAGCCAGTTTGCGTTGGCGCAGGCTGAGGCGAGCCGGGTGGCTGGGCCAGCCGTCGCTACTATTCTGGCACGCAACGATGGTGAGCGCTTCAAGATTGTCGGGTCGGGCGTGTTCGTGCGCGGCGATGGCGTGTTGCTGACGGCCTACAGCCTGGTGCGGGGTATGCGCGAGCTTCAGGTGCGGCTGGCGAACGGCGAGACTTACGACAAGGTCGAGGTCGTCGCCACAGATGAACGCCGCAACGTCGCGGTGCTGCGGATTTATGCGACGAGCACGCCTTTCGTCATCGTCAGTGTGATGAATGAATCCGCTGTCGGCGTGGGCGTCAACGCGCTCTATAGCACAGGCGGGCAAGCCATGATTGAGGGCGGGGGCCTCCTGAGTTCGATTAGCATGGCGGACGAGATTCCCGGCGCGGGCACGGGCTTTCGCGTGCTGAAATTCACTTCAACCATTGACGCGAACGCTACCGGCGGCGTGCTGGTTGATTCTCAAGGCCACGCTCTGGGATTGATAGCGCCGCATCCGCAAGCCCAGACGCAAAGCTACGCCGTGCCGCTCTACAATGTCGTCGGACTGGTACGCGCAGTTCCGACTCAGAATCCAACGACAACGGCGCTCGTGCTTGCACCGGGGACGCAAGGTATGAACCGGGCGGCTCCCGTCTGGCAATCTTCCACGACGCCGCTTGAACCGATGCCGCCGGTCGCCGTCCCACAGCGACCAACCACCCCTCTCACCCCCGCAGGCCCCGGGTCTGTCGTCATACGCGAGACAGACCCGGCCAAACTCCTGGCGAGTTCCAGGACTTTATACATCACTTCGTACAGCAATGTTTTCAAGTCGGTTCAACTGCTCAACGAGCTGAGGAAGAGACAGGAGTTCACGAACTGGAATCTATCGTTGGTTGATGAACGCGAAGTCGCAGACCTGATTCTGGAGATAGAGCATGTGCCGCTGACCTGGGAATTCCCTTTTTCAATCAGGCATCAGCGCACGGGCGTGGTGATTACGGCGGGTAAGGTTTATGCGTGGGGCGGCGGCGACGGGGCGCAGTTGATGGCCTCGCGCGTCACAGAGCGTCTGACCAAAATCCGTGCATCGGTGAAGATTGAGAGCAAGCCGGAGAAGTGAGCCGGGCGGGTGAAGCAGTAGACATCCCCTGACACGAAGGAGAACGAAAGAGAATGCGGTTTCGGTTAAGATTTATTGGTGGACTCCTCGTTGCTTTGTTGATTGGCGCAATGACTATTAACGCGCAGAATTCTTTAACGAGCGAAAAGAGCGGCAGCGCGACGAACACAAACAGTGCCGCCGCCGCACGGCTGGATGAATTGCGCGCGGCAGGATTTGAAGCGCTCTACAATCTGGATTACGAAACGGCGCGCAAGCATTTCAAAGAAATCGCGCGGCTCTTTCCAGACCATCCGGCGGGGCCGCAGTTTCTCGCCGCCACCCTCTGGGCGCAGACCTTGAATGAATCGCGCCGCCTGCAATCCTCGCTCTACAACACCGAATCATTCTACGAGCAGCAGGACGATAAGCCAGACCCGCGCATGGTCGAGGAGTTTCGCTCCCTCACGCGCACGGCGGCGCAGCTTGCCAAAACGCGACTCAAGCGCAATCCGAAAGACGTGGAGGCGCTCTATTTTCTCGGCGCGACGGAAGGCTTGAAGGCCGCCTTCGCGACGGGCGTCCAGCGTAGCTTTAAGGCTGCCCTGTCCGACGGGTCGAGCAGCGTTGACCGTCATCGTGAAGTCCTCAAACTCGATCCCAATTTTCACGACGCGGAGCTGACCATCGGACTCTATGACTACGTGGTGGGAAGTCTGCCCGCACCCGTCAAGCTGCTGGTCAGCCTGGTTGGCGCGCGCGGGTCGAAGAAGCGGGGCTTACTCACCTTGCAACGTGTTGCCGATCAGGGTAGCTTTGCGCGCGACGACGCACGCGCTCTTCTGATCGTGCTGCTCAAGCGTGAAAAGCGTTATGCAGAAGCGCTCACCATCTCGCGCGAGCTTGGGACGAAATACCCGCGTAACTATCTTTTCAAGCTCGAAGCAGCGGACGCGCTCAACTCGATTGCCTCAATGGAGCGTCAGGCGGGGCGAACAGCGGAAGCGTCAAAGGCAGAGGGAGAAGCCCTGAGCGTTTTAGATTCGCTCGTGCGTGACCGCGCCATGCGGGAAGCTGCGACGCGGTCGCTGGATTTGATTCATTTCCGCTACGGCGAAGCACTCTTGAATGCGGGGCAGCCTGAGAGTGCGGCGAAAGAGTATGTCGCCGCCGCGAGCGTGGCGGGCGCAGAGCCGGGACTCGTGACGCTGTCGCATCTACAGGCGGCGCGTTCTTTCGATCTGGCGGGCAAGCGGGCCGAGGCCGTCGCGCAATATCGCAACGTGCTGGCACGCCCAGACGCATCAGGCGCGCATGAGGAAGCCAAACAGGGTTTGAAAGAGCCTTACAAGTTGAAGAACAATGGAAAGAATGTAGGGGAGTGACGATGGACAATGGACGATAGACGATGGACAAACGAAAGAACGCGTAGTTCTTGTCCATCGTCCATCGTCTACGGTCTATCGTCAGTAATAAAAAAAATGAAAGCCAACGGGAAGCATGTGATCGAACGAGCAGGGGTGACGAGGCCGCGTCGTCTGTTGTTGTGTCTGGACGGCGTGCCTTATGAAGTGCTGAAAGCGGCGAAGGGACGCGGGCTGTTTGATAAATTCTCAGAGCCGTCGCGCCTGCTCTCGCCTTTTCCGACGATGACGAATGTCGCGCTGTCCAGAATGCTGGGCGCGACCGCGCCGCTCGGCTACGAGAGTCTCTATTTCGACAAGTGCGCGGGAGAATTGCGCGGCGGGATGCGTAAGTACGTCGGCTGGCGCACGCCCGACAAAGTGCCTTCGTCCTACATGGACGAGCTTGATTATCAAGAGCCGCTCCCCTTCGAGTTTCTGGTCTATTTCGCACCCGAAACAATCTGGCGCGCAGACATGAAGCGTTTTCACGAACGCTTCCGCCGCGCCCCGCAACGCCGCGACTTCTTCGCCTTTCTCAAAGGCACAGACGGCCTGATGCACATTCGCGGCCCCAAACATCTCGCGGTCGCGCTTCAGTCTCTGGATAAAATTCTGACGGAAATTCACGACTACTGCGGCGACGAAACCGAAATCGTTCTCTTCTCGGATCATGGAATGAATCTGGAAGAGAACAAGCGCATCAATCTGCAAACGCACCTGCGCAAGAGCGGGTTCGTCGTTACAGACCGCCTGCGCGGGCGCGACCGCCGCAGCGTCTCTGTCCCGGCCTTCGGTCTCTGTAGTTATGCCGCGCTGTATTGTGTGGACGACGAGGCGGCTTCGGCGGTCGCCGCTTCGCTCGTTGATCTGGAAGGCATAGACTTCTCACTTCATCGTGATGGCGAGACGGCTGTCGTGGTGAAGGGAACAAGAGGCGCGGCTCGCATCCACCAGCGCGCGAGCGACGATGGTGGCAAGATGTATCGCTATGAACAGATCACGGGCGATCCGCTCGATGTCGCTCCCTTCGCCTCTCAACTGAAGGAAGATGGATTGCTCGACCAGAACGGTTTCGCAAAGGACGCCGCATGGTACGAGCGCACGGCCTCGCACCTCTACCCGGACGCGCTCGACAATCTCTTTCAATCGCTGCACACGCCGCGCGTCGGCCACACGGCGGACGTGTTAGTCAGCCTGCGCGATGGTTATTATTACGGCGATTCATTCTTCAGCCGCCTCGCGCGCCTCGCCGCCACACACGGCAACGCCCTGCGCGCCAGTTCCACCGCGTTCCTGATGAGTACGCACCGCCAGCTCCCAGCCTATGTGCGAGCAGACGAAGCGCAACCGCTGTTGAAGGGATGAACGATGAACGCGGAATGATGACTGCTTTTCCATTCATCGTTCATCCTTTCTCTTGACTGCGCTGCTCGTCCGCGCGTACAAAGCTAGGGATGATGAGTAGCGCCCCGCCTGATTCCGTCCGGCAGCCTGCGGTAGAAACTTTCAATCTCGTCAGACGCTTCGGCAGCTTCGCGGCGGTTGACCATATCAACCTGCGCGTCGAGCCGGGGCGCTTCTTCGGTTTTCTCGGCCCGAACGGTGCGGGCAAATCAACCACCATCAAGATGCTGACGGGCTTATTAGCCGCAACGTCTGGTGAGATTCGCGTGCTGGGGCGCGATATTCAGACCGAGCCGCTGGAAGTTAAACGCAGGATCGGCGTCGTACCCGAAGACCTGAATCTGTTTGAGCGTTTGACGGGCGCGGAGATGTTGACGTTTACGGGGCGGATGTACGGTCTTCAGCGGGCGGAGATAGCAGAGCGCACGCAGGAGTTGCTTGCGCTGATGGAACTCGATAATGAACCGCGAAAGCTCGTCGTCGAATATTCGCACGGAATGAAGAAGAAACTCTCCCTGGCGTGCGCTCTGATTCATCGTCCCGAAATTCTCTTTCTGGATGAGCCGTTCGAGGGCGTGGACGCCATCGCCTCGCGCACGCTCAAGGATTTGCTCTCGCGTTTGACGGCGCGCGGCCTGACGGTTTTTCTCACCTCACACGTGCTTGAGATTGTCGAGCGGCTCTGCACGGACATCGCCATCATCTCTTCCGGCAGGCTCGTTGCCGCAGGCTCGCTCAACGAATTGCGGCGCGGCATAGAGGTCGAAGGCGATGGACACATGGCACGCGGGCCAATGTCGCTTGAAGATTATTTCATACACGTCATCGGCGGCGCGCAGCAGACGGGTGACGATGTTCTTCAGTGGTTAGGTTAGAGAAGAAACATTAAGGGGCAAAATAAGGAATTAACAGGGATGGACAGGATAGACAGGATAAAAACAGAGATGAAATCAGTATTGCCCGTTTTCTTTCTTCATCCTGTCTATCCTGTCCATCCCTGTTTGAATCCGCTTTGAGAATTTAAGTGTTCGTCGAGCCTCTCACACGAGAGGTCTGTTCCTCGAAGATGAAAGCCAGCGACTTGTAAATCAGCTTGGCGCAGAGGAAGGCGGACGCCTCGAAGCCTTCGACGTAAGAGTATTCGGTTAAGTCCATTCCGACGACGCGACGCTTGCGTGCCAGCGTGCGGATGAGTCCGATGGTTTCGTACCAGCCGAGGCCGCCCGGCTCAGGCGTGCCCGTCTGCGCCACCAGCGATGGGTCAAGGCCGTCAATGTCTATCGTCAGATAAACATTCTCCGTCAACCCGTCAACCGCCGCATCCCACCAATCCGAGCGTCCCACGATGTCTTTAGCCCAGAAGATGCGCGTCGGTAATTCATCTATCGCGCGCGCTTCTTCGGCGGAGATGGAACGGATGCCGCACTGGACGGACGGCAGTCGCAAATCGCGCGTGACGCGAGCCATGATCGAAGCGTGCGAGTGCGGCGTGCCATCGTAGGTGTCGCGCAAATCCGCGTGCGCGTCTATCTGAAGCACAGAGAGATTGTCGTAGCGTTCGGCGTGCGCGCGGATGACGGGCGCGCTGACTGAGTGTTCACCGCCAATCATCGTCACGAACTTTCCGCTGTCAACTAACTCGCTTGCGCGCTCATAAAGCGACTCCATCATCCGCGCCGGAGGCTCAACCGAAGGCGACTCGGCAACCGTATGGATGCCGAGCTTATAAACCTCCGCATCCGTCTCCTCATCATAAAGCTCCATGTTGCGCGAAGCATTAATAATGGCTTCCGCCCCGCGCCCCGTCCCCGTGCCGTAAGAGACCGTGCCCTCGTAAGAAACCGGCCACACGAGCACACGCGATCCCTCGAAACTCGAAAACTCTTCTTCGGCAATCCCGCCGAAGTTCATTGGAAGATTGGCTGATTCAGACATAACAGTGATAAGTGATGGGTGATGGGTGATAGGAGGAAAGACTTTTCTTATCACCTATCACCCATCACTGCTTTTAGGGAACTTCTATCGTCAAATCCTTACCCGCGAAAGTGAAGTTCGGGCGTTTGCGGCCTTTCATATATTTGGCGGCGGTTTGCGAGAGCGCGGTGACGAGGATGGGGAGCGCGATGGTCGCGTCGCAGTTCACATATGCTGTGTGCGCGCCGCGTTGGAGCTTGCCGAAGATGAGCGATTCGTCGCCGATGGCTCCGGTGGCGTGAGAGCGCCCGCCCGGATGGGGCGCGTCCGTGGCGACAGTGATGGCGTACTTATGACCGCGCGCCGGTACCTTGACGATGTTGGTTGAAATCTCAGTCTGCTGGATAAAGCTCTTGCTCGTTCCGCCGCCGAGATGGATGACGCCTGAGACGCGCGCGCGCGCCGCAATCTGCGTCATGTCCAGAACATCCTGAATAATGTCGAACTGAAAATTGTTCTTCTTCTCAAAGCGCGAGGCGGCAATGCCGATGCTGATCGAGCTATCGGCGATGGCGGGACAGAAAATCGGCACGCGCGATTTGTAAGCGGAAGTCAGCACGCCGTCTTCGGTCGCAATCTCGGCCAGTTCGCGTCCCAGCAAATGCAGAAACTCGCGCGTCGAATAGGGGCGCGACGGGTCGAGTTGATTGGAGAATCCGCCGACCCATTCCTCCGCCTCCCTATACTCTTCGTCGCTGGAGAGCAAGTCCCACATGCGGTTGATCTGCGACGCTTCCAGCTCTGCATCCGTCATGCTGGGATGAGCCTGAAAGTGATGGCGGCCAAGCGTCTCGTGCAAATCGTGGAAGATAATCGAACCCGATAGCACCAGCACATCAACAAAGCGATTCTTGATGATGTAAGCCAGCAGGCGTCGCATCCCCGCCGGGATTAAAGCGCCCGAAGCCGCTACATAAATAGTTGTGCTGTCGCCAAGCATGTCGAGCCAGATGCGATGCGCTTCCGCCATCTGCCGCCCGCCAAAGCCTGTGCCCTCCATTTTTTCAAGCAGCCCGGCTACCGAGCGGTCACGGTCAACCTGCACGGGTCGTGTCGGTACAGTCAAATACTTAGAGGGTTTAGGTCTTCGCTGAGTCACCATAAGTTTTTCTCCGAGTGATAGGTGATGGGTGATAGGTGATAAGAAAGAACCTGTTTTCTCTTATCACCTATCACCCATCACCTATCACTTCTTTTCAATCCCTTCCGCGTTTCCCACGATTTTTTCCATTAATTGATAGGTAGGTGTAGGCGTCAAAACGCGATTCGTAAAATTCGATCAGTTCGGCGGCTTCGGCTTCCGTCAACTCGTCGCGCTTGACGCGTTGCGCGACCTGGCGGCGAAAGCCATCATGTAGAAGACTGCGCTCGTAGCGTGCGCGCTCGACTGCCTGCCCGATGGAAGTGCCGCGAATCACTTTTTTAATCAGATAGCCGCCTTCGTCAATGTGTACGTGCGCTTCGTTGGGTGCGCCGAACAGGTTGTGATTATTGCCCATCACTTCCTGATACGCGCCGACGAGCAGAAAAGCGAGGTAGTACGGCTCGTCCTTATTCAATTTATGAAGCTCTAAAACTTGCTTCACATCATGCAGGTCTACGAACTTATCGACGATGCCGTCGGAATCGCACGTGATGTCGCACAGCGTCGCGTATTCCGTCGGCGCTTTGTTCAAGCCGTGAATCGGCACAATCGGGAACAACTGGTCGAGCGCCCAGTGATCCGGGACGGAGCGGAAAACGGAAAAGTTCGTCAGATACTTGGCACAGAGAAGCCGCCGCAATTCGCCAAACTCTTCCGAGACATACTTGGCCTGCTGAGCATACTTGTCCGCGTGCTCGCACACGTCCCAGAACAGCACCTCGCCTTTGGCGCGATCTTCGAGCGAGATTAATCCCAGATTGAAGAGCGTGAACAACTCCTCACGATGTTCGAGAGCGTCGTGGTAGTACTCTCGATAATTTTTAACCGTGATGGTCTCGCGCAGATCACCGAGTTCAACGACAACCTGCGGGTCGTCTTCGTCAATCTCAATCGGCGTGATGTCTTGGACGACGGTTTCAATCTCGTCCACCACGTTGGTGACGAGGATGGCGTGATAGGCGGCGAGGAAGCGGCCAGACTCCTGAATGATGGTCGGATGCGGCACGTTCTCGTCGTCGCAGACCTGCATGATCGTGTAAATCACGTCGTTGGCAAACTCCTGCGCCGTGTAGTTGGCAGAGGAATCGAACGCCGTCTTCGAGCCGTCGTAATCAACGGCCATGCCGCCGCCGACATCCAGTAGCTCAATGGGAATTTTCATCTGGCGCACCTTTGCATAAACGCGCGCCGCCTCTTTCATAGCATTCTTGATGCGCTTGATGTCGGTGAGTTGCGAGCCGATGTGAAAGTGCAGCAAGCGCAGCATGTCCACGCGGTCGGCTTCCTGAAGTCGCCGGATGGTCTCTAAAATCTCGGTCGTCGTCAGCCCGAACTTGGCAGCCTCGCCGCCGGACTTCTCCCAACGACCTGACCCCTTGGAGTAGAGCTTGACGCGCATCCCGATCATCGGCAAGTCGCCTTCGTGGGTTTCGGCAATACGCAGCACGTGATCCAGTTCGTTCAACTTCTCTATGACGATGACGACGCGCTTGCCGCTCTTTGCTGCGGCAAAGGCCAACTCCATAAACTCTTCATCTTTGAAGCCGTTCAGGACGAGCAAGCTCTCCGAAGGCTGGTCGAGCGCGAGCGCCGCATAAAGCTCTGCTTTCGATCCGGCTTCGAGACCAAAGTCATAGCGCGAGCCTTCGCGTAAGTATTCCTCGACGACGGCACGCTGCTGGTTGACCTTCATCGGATAGACACACATGTGCGCGCCCTGATATTCGTACTCGCGTATGGACTTGCTGAAAGCGCGCTGGAGTTTTCGCACCTGGCTGGCGATGAGTTGTGGGAATCGCAAAAGCACGGGTGCGCCGATACCGCGCCGCGCAAGATCATCAATAATCTCTTTCAGGTCAGCCGCGCGACTGTCGTTCTCAGACGGATGCACGATTAAATTGCCTTTGCGATTAACGTCAAAGTAACCGGCTCCCCAATTTTCTATGCCATAAGTTTCAAGCGTCTGTTCGATAGCCGTGGTCAATTCGCGGTCTCCTGCTTGCTTCTATTTGCGTGTGCGTGTAGGTTTTTGCGTCCGAAGCGCAGTTGCCCCTACATCCGAGCTTCGTGAGCTTTAGTTTAATGATTGGACACTCTTGCGTGGCAATTTAACAGAAAATGCAGGGGCGGACAATAACTATTTTCCCCGCCGAAGAAGGGCTGAAAAGGGATAAATGAGGCAACTGAAAGGTTTAAGTCCTGAAACTGCTCCGCTCTGAAGTTTAATCTGCCCCGTAAATTGCCGTACAAACCTTGACACGCCCTGCTTTAGA
Organism: uncultured Acidobacteriota bacterium; assembly: GCA_963791265.1. GTDB lineage: Bacteria > Acidobacteriota > Blastocatellia > Pyrinomonadales > Pyrinomonadaceae > QHXM01. The sequence goes on along the minus strand of CAWBSB010000013.1, from coordinate 408,463 downwards.
AATATAATTCAAGGCTTTTATTCGCCGCACCTCTCGCATGGGTAAATCCTTAGAGAATTACGTTGACACCATCACCAGAGGGGATTGCCTGGAGCATCTCCCGAATCTTCCGCCAGCATCCATTCATCTTTGCCTCTCAGATATTCCCTACGGGATTAATCTGGCCGATTGGGACGTGCTTCACCGTAATACCAATTCTGCTCTCTTAGGCCAATCTCCGGCGCAACGCGGCAAAGCGGGTTTCAAGCGCAGAGGCAAACCCATCAACGGCTGGAATGCTGCCGATAGAAATATTCCGAAAGAATACGAGGCATGGTGTCGCCGGTGGACTGAACAGCTTTTTCCCTTGATGAAAGAAGGCGCGAGCGTGCTCATCTTCGGGGCGCGGCGGACTCTGCACAGGGCAATCGTGGCGTTTGAAGATAGCGGGTTCTTATTACGCGACATTCTCGCCTGGGAAAAGTCGAATGCTCATCATCGCGCGCAAAGTCTGGAAAATCTTGTTCACAAACGTGGGTTAAAGTCGGAAGCTGAAAGGTGGGCGGGCTGGAAGGTGGGAAACCTTGCGCCCATCTGGGAGCCTGTCGCGTGGTTCTTCAAACCCTACCGGCACACGATTCTGGACAATGTGCTGGAACACGAAGTCGGCGCAATTAACATTGCCGAATGTTTAGTCGAAGGCCGGAGCCCGACGAACGTTTTACGGTTTGATTCGGAAGCAGGTGAGCGGTTGCACGAGACACAGAAGCCGCTCGACCTCATCAAATATTTAATCAGATTAACGACGCGGGAAGGCCAAATCGTCCTCGACCCGTTCATGGGCAGCGGCACGACCGCTCTGGCCGCACGCGATTTAGGGCGGCATTTCGTGGGCTTTGAGGCTAACGAGGAGTTCTGCCGGATTGCGCTGGAACGGCTTAATATCAAGTAGCAGACCAAAAGAAGCAAAGAACGAACCACGAAGTCACACGAAGCCACACGAAACAACACGAAACTGCTTGACTCTTCTTCGTGTCTCTTCGTGTAACTTCGTGGTTCGTTTCGCCCTCTCTTTTGACTGCAATTCGGTTCGGAATTAAAGAATGGATATTGCAGTTCTAAGTTTGGGCTGCTAGTATGGCGCGTGCTGCACTTCGCACTTTATCCTCAGCTTGGAAAATTGTATCACGCCGGTTGCTCCAGCAGCGCGGTTCGAACCCCTAACACTCCCTTAAAATCTCAGGAGAAGATATGAACCCTAAAAATGCCTTGAAATATGCCTCGGATCAAGGGGCAAAGTTTGTCTCAGTCAGGTTCACAGATTTACCGGGCGCCTGGCATCATTTGACCTTCCCGATTAGTCAGCTTTCCGAAGACTCTTTTGAAGACGGATTCGGCTTCGACGCCTCCAGTTTGCGCGGATGGGCAGCAATTAACGAATCTGACATGCTGCTCGTCCCTGACCCGTCACACTACTGGATGGATCCGTTCGCAGACGAAAAAACGCTCTGTCTCATCGCCAACGCCGTTGACCCGATTACCAAAGAAGGCTATCCGTTTGACCCGCGCTCGGTCGCCACGCGCGCCGAAAGCTATCTTAAATTCACAGGGCTGGCCGACACGGTCTACTTCGGCCCGGAAGCCGAATTCTTCGTGTTCGATTCGGTCAAGTTTCATAACGACCAGAACTCAGCCGGGTTTACAGTTGATTCCGACGAAGGCCACTGGAACAGCGGGCGCAACGCGGACGAATTCAGCGGGTCTAACTTAGGCTATCGCATCCGCGCCAAAGAAGGCTACGTGCCGGTTCCACCGGCAGACAGCCTCAGCGATTTGCGCTCGGAGATTTCGCTGACGCTCGCCGACTGCGGCATCAACGTCGAATGTCATCATCACGAAGTCGCCACCGCCGGGCAATGCGAGATTGATTTCCGTTTCTCAAATCTGCTCCGCACCGCCGACAATCTACAAATCTTCAAGTACGTTGTTCGCAATACGGCTCACGCCTGGGGCAAAGCGGCCACCTTCATGCCGAAGCCGCTCTACGGCGACAACGGCTCAGGGATGCACTGTCATCAATCCTTGTGGAAAGGCGAGAAGCCGCTCTTTGCAGGCGACGGCTACGCAGGACTTTCGGACATGGCGCGCTACTACATCGGCGGGTTGCTGAAGCACGCTCCGTCAATCGTCGCTTTCGCCGCGCCGACGACCAATAGCTACAAGCGGCTCGTGCCCGGCTTTGAAGCTCCCGTGAACTTGGCCTACTCGGCGCGCAATCGCTCCGCAGCGGTTCGCATCCCGATGTTCTCGACCAATCCGAAACAGAAGCGACTGGAGTTTCGTCCGCCCGATCCCTCCTGCAACGCTTACCTGGCGTTCTCGGCCATGTTGCTCGCCGGACTCGACGGCATCCAGAACAGCATTGATCCGGGCGAGCCGCTCGACAAGGACATCTACGATCTTTCGCCCGAAGCCTTGAAGGATGTGCCGAGTTTGCCCGGCTCTCTGGATGAATCGCTCAAGGCGCTCGAAGACGACCACGCCTTCCTCCTGAAAGGCGATGTGTTCACCACGCAGTTGATTGATCGCTGGATTACCTACAAACGCGAGAAGGAGATTCAGCCTTTGAGGATGCGACCGCATCCGCTGGAGTTCGGGATGTACTTCGACATCTAATGCAAGGTTATCGGAGTCCGTGAAGTTTGAAGAGATGTAAGGCGTCTCTTCAAACTTCACGGACTCTTTATCCTTTCAATCGCGTGACAAGCCACATCACGCCACCGAATATCTCATAGAGCAGAGTTGCCCCCACGATGGTGAACTTCGGGATGGCGCACCATCTGGCGATTTGCGGCCAGGGGTTCTCTATCGGCCCGCGTAGAAAGCGCAGCAGCGCGTAATTCTCCACGGCATCAAGCAGCGCCGCTAGAGGTAAGAGCGCGATAAGGGCGAACCCGATTGTCGTGCCGGAGAGATTGTGTGCCGCCAGGAACTTAATGACGAGTAAACAGCCGACAGCGCCGCAGAGCGGATAGATGAAAATGAAAAGATAGTCCCAACCGAGTGCGGTCTTGAGTTTCTCTTTCGCGTTCTTATCCGCTGCTTGAATAGCATCAAGCGCTTTTTGAGCTTTATCCACACTGCCAGCCATCACAACCGGGAACATCGGAAGCCAGCACGGAAGCTGCTCTTTGTTATCCAGATGCGGCGAAGCCCTGTCGCCTACCCAGAAGGTCAAAACGAGCAGGATCAAAAAGACTATCCCCAGACCAAGATAATCAACCGATTCAAGCCATGAAAGCATAGTCTGTCCCTCCAGCTTAAATTTCCGGCGTCACACGCAGTACCGATTCGGGAAGCGGCGGCTCGTCGGACAATCTGGGTTTCTCCGGCCACCCGCGTATGAAGTCGCCCATAGTTTCCATACGATGCAGGGCAATGTCGCACCATTCCTTTTCACGGCGATAGGGGAATCTATTTTCATTAGCCGCTTGAGCTTTTTGAGCCTCCAACAGTGCCGGGTAATCGAACTGTCTGGTATTGGTCTTCGGGTCTGGACTCGCTACTTTCAACGTGGTTTCGAGGTACTTTTCCATCTGGCTCATTAGCACCTGAAAGCGTACCCATTGATGAACTCTAAAGTCGAAGTGCTCCAGCAGGACGCGCCCCGCCTCTTCGCCCTTTTCCATAACATTCTTGATAGTTTCATCTCGCATTGCCAGATTCAGCCCGCCTTCATCATCGCTTAGGCGAATTTGGACGATGCGCTCGCGATAACTCGGCAGCATCGCCTGCATGTTGTCACGATAATTCTGCGCGGTGGTGAAAATAGCCCAGACGAACTTAAAGAGATTGGGAACCTCTTCGTTGCTCTTCGGCGATTTCTTTGTCAGCGGTATCCACTCCGTAAAAAGCAGGTCATCCGCCGCCGGAAGATAGATCGCGTCTTTGTCAGCACTCACCGTCTTCGCTTCGACTTCGCCCGTCACCGCTTTAGCTTTTTTACCGGACGTGTCAGCCGTCGGGCTGCTGTACTCGCTCCGCACGACAACTTTCTTCTCTCTCTGTTTAGGCGACACTATATCCCACCATGGCCGTTCTTTCTCACCCTTCGATTCCTCTTTGAATCCTTCATCCGGCAATGAAGTGAGGTTGATGCCGAAACTGGGGCGGGTCGGCAGCCACGTGTCAAAGAACTGTATCGGGAAGTTGCTGGCAATTCCTCCGTCACTAAACCAGTTCAATTTCAGGTGGGATTTCTCCAATTGGATGTTCTCTTTAGTTTCATCCGTGACAAGTTTATCGGGAATGATTGTATAAAGCGGAAGAGCGCAGAGGAGCAGTGGAAAACTGAGACTCAAACGGGTTGCCACGATGACAGGCAGATCGTTTGCTGCCGGAAGGAAAAAATATCCCGGAATCCTGGACAGGTCGTAAGTTGGTTTAGGCGGAGACTCCTGCTTCCTGCGCGCAACGATCTCTTTCATGTATTCGACGATCTCGTCAGGGAAGAATTTTTTGAACTCGACTTCGTTGTAGAGTAAAAACTGGTCTGCGAAAGGCAGGACATAGGGTTGGTTCTGGCTCAAGTTGCTGGTCATCATCCGAAGATTGATGCCGTCTTCATGCTCCCGTTTTTTGGCAAATTCCTTCTCTTTCAACATCCCGAAGGTCAACGGCATCCTTTTATCGGTCATTCCTGAGAGGTCGTTGATACTGTCATTCAGCCAGTTGGTTAGGACTTGCTGATTCTGAGGCATGGACTCATCTTTCATGCCTGTACACATGCCGAAATGGTTATCGGGAATTTTTCTGGTCAGAATTTTGAATAACCCGTGCCCTCCTATCCCGAAGGCTACCAAATATCCGGCGAGCGCCCCGAGTAGCCCGAAAATCAGGAGCACCACGCCCCCTCCGTCAGTTACGACTCCACCATTCACCATCAATATAAACAAGTAGGCTATGCCTAAACCTGTCAGCGCGCCGAGCACGTATGTTAAGGCAAACTCCAGTGGCGCTGCCCGCTGAAGCTTTCCTGCGAGCCGCCATATTTTTATGAATATTCCTTTGTTCCCGGCGCTCTTGTCTTTCCCTTTCGCCACTTCGGCTGAATCCATCAGAAACTTGTAGAGCGGGCGCGTTTCTTTCGAGGGTTGGAAAAGATTGGAGAGGAAATTATCTTTGCCCAACTGCTCCTTTATCCGGTTGAGCTTCTCAAATCCTCCGGCTACCCGACCATACTCTGCCGCCGCAGTAATGGCCGCCATGATTGCCCCGGCAGATGTTCCACCAATATTGCGAAAGCGATAGTTGTTTTCGTGCAGTTTGTAAACCAGCGGCGGATAAACAATGCCGCTCGTCACACCACCCTTCATCACCAGATCGCATTCGCAGTAACAGCCCTCATGTGTACATGTGCAATATGTAGCCGTCTCGGGATTTTCCTTGCAGCAGGAACTGCAATACTCCTGTCCGGCTTCGCGCAGACACTTACAGCGCGGATGCTTGCAGCGCAGGGGCTTCGGGCATTTCGTGTTGGCGTCGGATGGATTGAGCGGTGTTGACGAGTCAACTGTCATGAGAGGATTCCTTTTGGATTTCGTGAAGCAATGGTTTCCGCGTCACTTCCGGTAAGGGGTGTAAGGAAAGGATCAAGCGGCTTCCGCATATTGAGGATACAAAAGCTGTGGAAGCGCCTGCTATTTGACGAGCGCGCAAACTATATCACACTACCAACCCGTTCTTATCAATAATTCCCCAACGCTCGCGCTCGCTTAACAACGAACTCGCGCCGCCTCTATCTGTCCCGACCTGTTCGGCGCAAAGCATAGCTTCGCGCTACAATCCGAGCGCGCGCCCGACGTGACGGTGCCGCTGCCGAAGGAATTTGCTGGAAGTGATCGACGCATCTTGACTGCTCCAGATGAAAAACTTGAATCACTCGTGCGCGATTTGCCGGACTCTACAGGTGCGCGCCTCTTCTTTGAGCGTCTACAAGCTGAACACCCGCGCGCCGTGAAGACGCTGATGCGTGACGCAGGATTGCTCTCTGACGCGCTGGCGTTAGCTTCATGGAGTCCGCTCTTAGCAACCACGCTCGCGCAGCATCCTGATTATCTGGCGTGGCTGGCGCGCGAGCGTCTACATACGCGCGTCAAAAGCCGTGAGGAGTTCAACGAGTCGCTCGCGCGGTTCGGTTTGACCAACTCGCAGCTTGAGCCGCAAGTCCTGCTCGCGCGTTTTCGTCGCCGCGAGCTACTGCGTATCTACCTGCGCGACATCCGCAACACCAGCACGTTGGTCGAAATCACGGAAGAATTATCTAACCTCGCGGACGCCGTTTTAGAACACGCCCTCAATCTAGCCCGTCAGGAATTGGACAATCGTTACGGCTCGCCGCAGTGTACGGACGAAAGAGGGCGCACCGCCGTTGCCAGCTTCTCTGTGGTCGCCCTCGGCAAGCTCGGTTCTCACGAGCTTAATTACTCCTCCGATATAGACCTGCTCTTCCTCTACTCGGATGAGGGCACGACCTCCGGCGCGGGCGAGCGCGGCGAAATCACCAACCGCGAATATTTCAACCGGCTGGCCGCCAGTGTCTCGCGCATCGTCGGCCAGCAGGCGGGCGAAGGCGCGGCCTATCGTGTTGACTTGCGTCTCCGTCCTTTCGGGCGAGACGGCGCGCTCGCCACCTCAATCGAAGAGGCCGTGCGTTATTACTGCGAGAAGGCGCAGGCGTGGGAGCTTCAGGCTTTGATTCGCTCGCGCGCCGCCGCCGGAGCCGCCGCGCTCTACACGCGCTTTGCGGAACGCGTGCGCCATCGTGTTTACGCGCATGAAGTGACCGTCGAACATGCTCTGGCAAACGTGCGGCTCGCCAAGCTGAAGATTGACCGCCACCACGCGCATGATACGGGCGGCTTCAACGTCAAGCTCGGTCGCGGCGGCATACGCGAAATCGAGTTCATAGCGCAGGCGCTTCAACTCGCTTTCGGCGGGCGCGATGCGTGGCTGCGCGCTCCACACACGCTCATCAGTCTGGGGCGTCTGGCCGACCGGCAGTTGATCACGGAACGCGAGCGCACGGAACTCTCCGACGCCTACGTTTTCTTACGCAAGCTCGAACACCGCCTGCAAATGGAGCATGGCTTACAGACTCACTCCGTCCCCGAAGAGCTTTCGCGCCGCAGCACAGTCGCCCGCCGGATGGATTTCGCGGGCGAGGCTCCAGGTGAATTTGAGCGTGCGCTCGAACTACACACAACCCACGTCCGCGCCGCCTACGACCGCCTCTTTGGCAAAGCCGCTGAAGAAGGCGACGACGCTCAGGCCAGGTCATTAGACGCTTCCTTCAAACTCGCGCCGTCTCGTTCAGCGGTCGTTTCGGAGAAACCGATTGATGCGGAGACGGCGGCGGCAACCTTGGCTGCAACAATCTTCGCCGCGCACCTGAATGATGTGGGGGCAGAAGATGAGAGCTTTGAACAAGAGCATGCAGCAAGTGCAACAGGCAACGAAGCACTCGCGCAATTTCTGCGAGATGCGGCGCGCGAGTCGCTCAACCCGCGTCGCGCCCTGATGCTGGCGGCGCGCATCGCGTCTTCGCTCGACAAGGCGAGCGCGGAGATCAGCTTTTCGAGAGCGCACCTCGCGGCTCTCCTCCGTTTGTGCGGGGCGTCGGAATTCTTCGGCGAGATGATTGCGAGCAATCCTGCGTTGATTCTTGCCCTGCCGTTGGACGAATCAGACGACGGCGACGCCGCTCCTGATTATCATGCCGTTCTCAACACGGCTATCGAAAGCGAAGACACTTTCGGCGCGGAGATGGCCGCGCTTCGCCGCGTTTGGACAAGATTGTTGATTGGAATCGGCGCGCTGGATGCAGCCGGAAAGATTTCGATGCGTGAGGCCAACGCGCGTCAAACAGCGCTGGCCGCCGCGAGTCTCGACGCCGGATGCCTGATAGCGAGGCGCGAGCTGGCGAGGCGTTACGGTGAAGATGACAACGGGACGCGCGTCGCTGTTCTAGGCATGGGTCGTCTCGGCGTTCGTGGGATGGATTACGGCTCTGACCTCGATGTCGTTCTCGTTTATGACGACACTGTGCCGTCTCCCGTCCAGAGCCTTGCGCCTGCCGAAGCCTATGCACGCTTCAGCGAACTGCTGGTGGCCGCGCTCTCAAGCATGACGCGCGACGGCCATCTTTATCGCGTTGACTTGCGACTGCGCCCCGATGGGAGAAACGGCGCGACGTGTTCGGGCGCGCGAGCGTTCACGGAATATCTGAAAGAGCGCGCGGTCGAATGGGAGTGGCTGGCATACGTCAAGCTGCGCGCAGCGGCGGGCAATCTTGAGTTGGGAACAAAAGTTGAAGCGGAAGCGCGTCGAATCGTCCACGAAGCAGCACAAACGGCAGGCGCGGACGCTCTGCGTCTTGAGACGCGGCGCGTGCGCGAACGACTTGAGCAGGAGAAGAGCCGTCGGCGTGGGCTGAGTGTTGACATCAAGTACGGCGCGGGCGGGATGCTCGACGTTTATTTCGCCACGCGATACCTGCAACTGCGGTGGCGTGTGCCGGACGAAGGCGCAGACCGCTCGACGCGCGCCGTCCTTGAACGCTTGCGTGCTGCCGGGTCGCTCAGGGAAGAGGACTATGCGGCGATGAAAGACGGCTATGATCTCCTACGCTCGCTCGACCATCAACTTCGCCTGATTGTCGGACGTTCGACGCGGCTGCCGACAGCAGACCATCCGGCCTTGCGCGACATCGCGCGCCAGCTCAATTTCCCCTCGCCGGATGAGCTAATCGAGTCGCTTGCTGCGCGCATGAAGAACGTGCGCGCAGCTTACAACCGGATAACAGGGAATTGAATTGTCCAGCTTGCTGTTCTACAGATTGATGAGCCGTTGAGCAGATGGATCAGTTTATTTGGGCATGTGAGCGTCCACATATTCTTTGGCTTTCTTCTTATCTGCGGCCTGGTCAGGAGTCGGCGGCAGAAAGGAAGGATTTTTGTTAAGCCAGGCGGAGTGCTCCGCATTGAATTGCCGAAATGCAGGCAGCGGCTTACCGTCGGAGTCCGTCATCCCCAACTTTTTGGCTACTTCCATTGCGGTTTCAACTGATGTAATGATGCCAGCTTGATAGAGCTTATGCTTGTCATCATCAGACATTGATGCGCCTGCGCTTTCGCTTTTGCTACAAGCCGCGCCAAAGAGGGATAGCCCGATCAAGAGGGCGATGATCGTTGATTTTAATTTCAAAGGTGATTCTTTCTTTTCAAGGAAGGGTGCGAGAGCAATACTCTTTTATGCTGAAACGAGTGGTCCAGTCAAGTTTTATGGCGAGCAGGCTCGCGGGCGGCGTTCCTCACCTTGAAGCAAAGCTGCTACACTTGGAGCCGATACGATTATCGAAACAGCATGTGGCATCCCGAAAATCCAATTCGACACCAGATTCCTGAGACGCGCTGGCCGACCAAAGATGAGGCCGCGCAGTCGCTCCTCTTTCAGCCAATCAAAATCGGTGCTCTCACGCTCGAAAGCCGCACGTGGGTTCCGGCGATGGTTCCCTGGCGCGCGACTGACGAAGGCTTTGTGACGCGCAGCAATCTTGATTGGTACAAAAGATTTGCCGAAGGGCAGCCGGGTGCGCTGGTGGTCGAAGCGACGGGCGTGCGCGACATTGCGAGCGGCCCGCTCCTGAGAATCGGCCACGACCGCTACCTGCCGGGTTTGCGCGAGTTGGTTGAAACCGTGCGCGAGGCGAGCGGTGGGCAGACCAAACTCTTCATCCAGATTATAGATTTCCTTTCGGTCAAGCGCCGCCCGGACAAAGAGAGATTCTTCGAGCGATTCCTCGTCGTGTCTGAGCGTCACAGGCAAACTCTCGCGGAAGCGACAGGCGAAGAACGCTGGCTCACCGATGATGAAAGGGAAGTGCGGTCTTTCCTCAACGTTGCGCCGGATGAGTTGCTTGAGCGCGTCCTTGATGAACGCGAGTTGGAATCGCTGCGTTTCGGTTATCGCGAGCGCGTCACCGACACTCATCTTCCACACATCAATGAACTCCCGCAGGCGCTCCCCGAAATCTTCGCCGCCGCCGCCCTGCGCGCTCGCCTTGCGGGATTCGACGGCGTTGAGCTTCACTACGCGCACGCTTACACGATGGCGTCTTTCCTGAGCGCGAGAAATAAACGCGAGGACGGTTATGGCGGAGCGCGCGAAAACCGTGTGCGCCTGCCTTTGGAAGTCTATCGTGCGGTGCGCGAGCGCGTTGGTGGTGACTATGTTGTGGGCGTGCGCTTTCTCTGTGACGAAGTGATTGAAGGCGGCAACCGCGTTGATGATGCCGCCTATTTCGGCGTCGAGTTTGCGCGAGCGGGCTTCGATTATCTTTCAATCTCGAAGGGCGGGAAGTTCGAGGACGCGAAGCAGCCGAAAGTCGGGCAGGCCGTTTATCCCTACACGGGACAGAGCGGCTATGAATGTATGCCGACCGTGATTTCAGACGCGCGCGGCCCGTTCTCGCGCAGCGTTCCGCTCGTGTCCACCATCAAGCGCGCAGTCAACGATGCTGGTTTCACCACGCCCATCGTCGCCGCCGGGGGAATCACAACCTTTGAGCAGGCTGAAGGAATACTTCAAAGAGGTGAGGCCGACATCGCTGGCTTCGCACGACAAGCGCTCGCCGACCCCGACTGGTTTCTGAAAGTTAAACTGGGGCGCGGGCAGTCGGTCAGGCGCTGCACCTACACGAACTACTGCGAAGGTCTGGATCAGATGCACAAGCAGGTCACATGCAAACTCTGGGATCGTCTAGACATGGATGAACCCGGAATCGCCCTCAGCAGCGACGGCAAACGCAGGCTCCTACCTCCGCGACGGAAAGCAGTGATAAGTGATGGGTGATAGGTGATAGGAAAGACCTTTGCTTTTTCTTATCACCTATCACCCATCACCCATCACCCATCACTGCCTTATCTCACTTTGCCGCGAATGCTTAATCTAACGAGTTCCTCGACGCTCAGATCGGTGTAGCCGCTGGCTCTGGCGCGACGAATGAAATCTTCGTCAACGCGATGAATCCTGAGCTTGACGGCATCTTCGACTGAAATCTGCGAGAGACCTTCGGCTTTCATGCTTTTAATGAACTCGGGCGTGACCTTGAAAATCCTGAGCTTGACCAATTCCTCAGCCGAGAGATTTTCAAAATCAGCCGATTTCATGGCGCTGATAAATTCCGGGGTGATCTTGAAGATTCTGAGCTTGACGAGTCCTTCGAGCGACTGTCGCTCGAAGCCCATCCCCTGAACTTGCCGGACAAATTCCCCATCCACCTTGAAGATACGAGCCTTGACGAGTTCTTCAAGCTCTAAATTATCGAAGCCGAGCGATTTCATCTCGGTGACGAACTGCGGCGTGACTTTGAAAATCTGTGCCTTGATGACATCCTCGAAAGGCAATTTGTCGAAGCCGATTGACTTTAAGTCGTCAACAAATTTCGCGGTCAGATTAATCATCACGGACGTGAACATCTGTTGGTCGGTCAGATTGTCGTAGCCCCGGCTACGCATCGCACTCCTGAAACTCTGGCTCGGAACGTGCCGCCAGTCGCCAGCGCCTTTGCCATCACGAAAGCTGCCTTCGCACTCGATTGTTCCGGCTTCACGCACGAGCCGAAAACTGACCCGCGTATTTATGCCTGAGAACACCTGCTCACGCGTCAAGCCTTGAAAATCGCTGAGCGCATAATCAGAGCCGGAGAAGCTCCCGTTGCCCCGGTCGGTGCGGCGGTGAAACGAAAATTGAATTCTATCGGTTGATTTGTCGCGCTCACTCTCCGCCGTCCACGTGCCCGAAAATATTTCCTGCGGCGGCGTCGCCATCGCAATCGTCACACCTACCGGGGCGGATGCCGCGTTGCCGAGCGAGGTGGTGGCCGAGAGCGCAAGAAAGATGGACAGGCTGAGCAGGATGGTTACGAGAATGCGCGTTTGAATTTGAGGGCTGTGAATCGAACGTGGTTGCGTGGTCGTTGAAGAATCCTCTTTCATAAAACTCCTCCCATTCGGAAACCTGACAGTGAAATTTGCCGCCTTTACCTCAATAAACACCGCGAAGCTTTGATTTGTGGCAAAAATTCTCAAATTGGTAATGGTCGGGTCGGAAATTGAGCGTGATGGAAGTTGGTATTCACCACAGAGACACAGAGGACACGGAGGATGCACAGAGATAAGAAATTACAGAGAGCAGATTTGAAATCTCAAATTTGTTCTCTGAGATTGTCTTGCTCTGTGCCCCCTCTGTGTCCTCTGTGTCTCTGTGGTGAGTTTCAATCCAATTGCCACTCTATTACCGGAGTTTTGTGTTGGCTGTTATATCAACGAACAGCGCGCTCGTAAGCGGTGATGAAAGCGGGGTCGCGTCTTTTCAGATTCTCGTAATCAATCCGCTTGCTGCGCGTCATCAGACTGTAGGCGAAGGGCAGGGGAGCAAGGTGCATGTAGTCTCTCGCGTTCTCGAACCAGACCAAACTCTCACGCGCGGCTTCCTGATATTCCTCGATGATGGGCTTACGCACCCTTTCAAACTCGCGCAACGCCGCTTCCACATCTGCGGCTGATTGAAAACAGTTGTAGAGCGCGATGGCGTCTTCGAGCGCAAGCTTTGTGCCGGAGCCGATGGAGAAGTGCGCCGTGTGCAGGGCATCGCCGAGCAGCACCACGTTGCCATGACTCCAATGCGCGTTGCGCACGTTGACGAAGTTAATCCATTTAGAGTTGTTCGAGAGCAGCGGATGATTATCGAGATCATCACGGAAAACTCCGGTCAGATACTCGCGCGTTTCCGCTTCCGACATTTTGTCGAACCCAGACCTTCCCCATGTTTCTTCATCACACTCGACGATGAACGTGCTGGTCGTCTGGTTGAACTTGTAAGAGTGTGCGGCGAAGACGCCCGCCTCCACTTCGCGGAAGGTCAGCGTCAGCCCGTGAAATAATTGATTCGTTCCGTACCAGATATACTTGTTCTTCCCGATGCTCAACGCGGGTTGAAAAATGTCCGCGTACTTTTGTCTGACCGTGCTGTTGATGCCGTCTGCGCCGATGAGCAGATCGCTGTCGGCACGAAGCGCGTCCACCTCTGAGACTTCCGTGCGAAAGCGCAAATCAACGTCAAGCTGCTGGCAGCGGCGTTGCAGAATCTGTAGCAGCTTAATGCGCGCGATGCCGGAAAACCTGTTTCCGCGAATCGTGATCTTCTCTCCGCGATGAACGACATCCACGTTGTCCCACATCTCGAAGCTATCGGTAATCTGCTTGTAAGACTCCTCGTCCGTTTCTTTCAGGTAAGAGAGCGTCTTGTCGGAAAAGACCACGCCCCAGCCGAACGTATCGTCGGGCGCGTTTCGTTCCCTGACAATAATTTCATGCGCCGGATTCTGTTTCTTCATCAGGAGCGCGAAATACAATCCGGCTGGCCCGCCGCCGATGATGTTGATTTTCATAGCATCCAGATTTCGATTCGCGTCAACGTTCTTGCCGTCTAAGAGCGTCTAACAAAACTGATAAGGAAATAGACAGGATTAACAAGATGGACAGGATAAGAGAAGAAACATCAAGCTGCCTCGTCCTGTCTTGTTTTCTTAATCTTGATAATCCTGTTAATCCTGTCTATTTCTTCTCTGCTTTCTTAGTAACTCTAAATTCAAAATTCACTTGGTGGGATTCCAGACGTACTTCCCAGCCTTATCAATGTAGCCCACCCTGTTGCCAACCATGACGAGCGCCAGCCCATCAGAGAACCTATGTGCTTCCTGGAAGCGGGGCGGGATAATGAATTTCCCTGTCCTGTCAACATAGCCCCACTTGCCGAGTTTATTGACCACCGCTAGACCCTCGGAAAATGACCACCGCTTTGATTCACTATAGTAATCAATCACCTGCCAGTACGGAGTAGGGCGCGGCTCGACGAAAGCGAACTGCGGCCTGATAACAACGCGCCCCATCTTATCTATCGCGCCCATCTTGCCGCCAATCAGGACGAACGCTAGCCCCTCGGAGAAAGGCTGGTAAAATTCAAACTGCGGCTTGATAACTATCTTCCCTGTCTGGTCAATGAAGCCCGCGTCAAAGGGGTCGCCTTTCTCATCGTCGGGCACTTTCGCGGGCTTAAAGAACATGACCGCCGCCAGCCCCTCTGAAAAATCATCGGCGGCTTGAAACTTTGGTTCGATGACGACTTTCCCTGTCTTGTCCATGTAGCCCTGCGGCAAATAATCTTTACCCTTCACGGAGATGGCGAAGCGTGCCAGCCCTTCGAAAAATCCGTCGCTGTTCTGCGTCGGGATAGAAGACAAATCAATAGCTATCTTGCCCGCCTTATCCAGATAGACTTCGCGCGTGCCCGTTCTGCTCTCTTTGTCCGGCAGGGCGACCCGCGCCAATCCATCGTGAAACGCGAAGGCATTGTAGATTTTCGGCTCGATCACCCATTTGCCGCTGCTGTCCATGTAGCCGCAGAGAATGCCGCCCCTCTCGTCTCTCTTATTCGTGCAGACAGCGCCCAGTCCTTCGGAGAAATCTTCAAGCCTGTTGACGGACAAATCCCTGAAGATCGGCTTTCCCGTCTCGTCTATATAACTCCACTTCTCATTCTCGAACCTCTTCCCATTCATCACCCTTGCTACGCCGTCGTGGAAAGGATAAGCGGCATCGAACTGCGGCTTGATGGCAATCTTCCCGCTTCTATCAATGTAACCCCACTTGCCGCCTTGTATGACGGGAAACAATTTGGTCGAATCCTCACCTTGCCCGTGCGCCTTGAGGCAGACGCACAGGAAGACCAGACAGACGAGAAACGCGATGCTTCGCTTGAACACGGGCAAGGGTCCTTTCTGCGATGTAGGGGTGAATTTCATTCCAGCCGCTCTCTGGCTTGGAGCAAAGAGAGAGCCGCCCGGCGAAAGATTACATTGTTATATCGAAATACAGTAACAAGAGAGGCGGAGATGAACCACGAAGACACACGAAGCGACACGAAACTCCTTGCCTTTTCTTCGTGCGTCTTCGTGCGTCTTCGTGGTTCGTTATCACCTTCTTCTTGTCTGCTTCCTGGTATCAGACCGATGGAAAGCGACTGCTCTCAGCTATTCCTGCAATAGCTGGCCAGCAATCACCAGTTTCTGAATTTCTGACGTGCCTTCGTAGATGCGTAGCGCGCGAACGTCTCTGTACAGTCGTTCAACGACGCTGCCTCGCACCAGCCCCGCGCCGCCGTGAATCTGCACGGCGCTATCAACGATGCGCCCCGCCGCTTCGGTCGCAAACAGCTTGGCTTCGCTCGCTTCGCGTGTGACACGCGCAACTCCCGCGTCCTTGAGATACGCGGCGCGGTAGACGAGCAGGCGAGCGGCGTCGAGTTCCGTCATCATGTCGGCCAGCTTTCCCTGAATCAACTGGTGCTCGGACAGAGCGCGACCGAACTGCTGCCGCTTCTTCGCGTAAGTAATCGCTTCGTCGAGCGCGCGTCCAGCCATGCCGCAAGCGGCTGCGCCGACGCTCGCGCGGAAAGTGTCGAGCGTCTGCATCGCCAGACGAAAGCCGTCGCCTTCACGTCCGACCATATCTTCCGCCGGAACGCGGCAACCGCTGAATTCAATCTCGCCGATGGGGTGCGCCGCGATCATCTCTGTGCGTGAGCGCACGGCAAAGCCTGGCATGCGCGCTCCGACAACGAAAGCGGAAATCTCCGCGCGGCCATCGGCGCGCGTGCCCGTTCGCGCAAAGACCGTGTAGAAATCGGCCAACCCCGCGTTGGAGATGAAACGCTTGCTGCCGTCAATGATGTAGGTGTCGCCTTCACGCCGCGCAGTCGTCCTGATGGCGGCGACATCCGACCCCGCTTCGGCTTCCGTGAGCGCAAAGGCAGCGATAGCCTGTCCCTGCGAAGCGCGCGCGAGCCAGAAATCACGCACGTGTTCGGGCGCGGCAAGACTGAGCGGGTAAGTCCCCAGCCCCTGCATCACGAACGCCAAATCCGCGAGCGACGAAGCATAGGAGAGAGATTCACGAATCAGGCACAGCGAGCGCGTGTCCAGGCGTCCGCCGGGAGAAGCAATCGCGTAGCGCAGGAGGTCGGCTTTCGCCAACACGTCAAGGTACGCGCGGAAGCTCGCGTCCGACACCTCCCCCTCCTGCTCTTCTTCGACCGCGCGCGTCTCAATCTCGCGCGCGACGAATCCTCCCACGCTGATTGACAGATTGCGTTGCTCTATCGTGAAAAACGGTGTCTCGGCAATGAAAGAATCCATAAGAGTGATAGGTGATAGGTGATAGGTGATAGGTAATAAGAAACGGCTTTTCTCTTATCACTTATCACCCATCACTTATCACTTCTTGAAACTTGGTTCTCGCTTCTCGACGAAGGCTTCGTAGGCTTCGCGGTAATCAGGGTGCTGCATGCAGGTGGCCTGCGCTTGCGCTTCCCATTCGAGCGCGGTGTCGAGGCTCACGTCCATCTCGCGGTTGAGCATTTCTTTCGTCATCATGAGAGCGAAGGCAGGCCCGCGCGCGAGTCGCGTTGCCAGTTCGTGCGTTGCTGCGCTGAGTTCGTCCGCCGCGACGACGCGATTGTAGAGACCTATCTTCTCGGCTTCCTCCGCCGACACGAAGTCTCCCGTGTAGAGCATCTCTGTGGCCTTAGCCAGCCCGACGAGGCGCGGCAAAAGATAGGCTGCTCCCATGTCCGCGCCCGATAGCCCGACGCGGACGAAGAGAAAAGCGATCTTGGCCGAAGGCGCGGCAATGCGTATGTCCGAGGCCAGAGCAATGCACGCGCCCGCGCCTGCGGTCGTGCCGTTGAGACTCGCGATGACGGGCTTTGACAGAGCGCGTATGTTGCGGATCAACTCACAGGTCATGCGCGTGAACTCAAGCAAGCCCTGCATGTCGCGCTTGAACAACTCGCCGATAATATCGTGTACGTCGCCGCCCGAACAGAACGCCCGCCCCGCCCCCGTGATAACAACCGCGCGCACCTCATCTTCTGAGCGCAGGGCGGCGAACGTGTCCGTCAACTCGCGGTAGACCTCAAACGTCAGCGCATTCAAACGCTCCGGGCGATTGAGCGTAATCCACCCTACGTTGTCTCGTGCCTCGTAAAGGAAACTTTTAGGTTCAAGCATAAAAGTGATGGGTGATGGGTGATAGGTGATAGGTGATAAGAAAGGACAGTTTTTCTCTTATCACCTATCACCTATCACTTATCACTGTATTACCGCCATGCCTTCGATCTCAACTTTTGCCTCGTCTTCGAGTAAGCCTTTGACCTCGATGAGCGCCATCGCGGGGAAGTGGTGCCCCATGCGGGCGCGGTAGCGTTCGCCGATCTCGCGCGTGCGCGAGCAATACTCCTGCTTGTCGGTCACGTAAATCAAGAGGCGCGCAATCTCTTCAGCGTGGCCGCCCGCCTCCGTGACGACCGTGATGACGTTGGCGAGCGCGCGGTCAAACTGCTCTACGAAATCTTGGCTAACGATTCTTTGTTGCTCATCCCACGCGATCTGACCCGCGATGAAAAGAAGCCTGCCGCCAGCCTCAGTCAAGACTCCGTTTGAGTAGCCACGCGGTAGCCCAAGCGATTCAGGGTTGATGAAATGAAAAGGCATGGTCAGTGGTCAGTGGTCAGTGGTCAGTGGTCAGTGGTCAGTCAAAGAGCGCGTCGCTTGCTTTTAACTGACCACCAACCGCTGACCACTGACCACTACTTAAAATAGCACGCTCCCGCCGTCTACGTTGATCGCCTGCCCGTTGATGCCGCGTCCTTCGTGGCTGGCGAGAAGCAGCGCGAGCGCAGCGACTTCATCGGTCGTGATGAGACGCCTTTGCGGGCTCATCTGCTCGATGATGGCGCGAGCTTCCGTTGAGGGCTTGCCGGTTTTGGTCTCGATGTTTTCGATGGCGCGCTCCGTCATATCAGTTTCGACGTAGCCGGGACAGATGGCGTTGACGGTGATGCCTTTGGTCGCAACTTCCAGCGCGCAGGAGCGCGTCAGTCCGAGCATGCCGTGCTTCGAGGCGGAATAAGCGGCGATGTATGGTGCGCCCGTTTTCCCCGCGATGGACGCCATGTTGATGATGCGCCCCCAACCGCGCTCAATCATCGAGGGCAGCGCCGCGCGCGTGCAATAGAACGCGCCTGATAAATTGATTGCTAGGTGACGCTGCCAGAATTCGTCTGTTGTTTTGACAACCGGCGCGCTCTCGGCGATTCCGGCATTGTTGACGAGAATATCAGCGCCGCGTCCGAATTCTTCATTGACCCAGCCAAACGCGGCACGGACACTCTCGACATCCGCCACGTCGCACACGGCATGAATCGCACGAACGCCGCACTCGTCCCTGATCTCTTCCGCCACGCGCCGCACCTCATCTTCAGTCCGGGCACAGACCGCCACCTCCGCGCCCTCACGCGCAAACGCCAAAGCGACGGCACGACCAATGCCGCGCCCGCCGCCCGTAATCAACGCAATCTTGTCAGCGAGTTTCTTCATCAGTGATAGGTGATAGGTGATAGGTGATAGGTGATAAGAAAGAACGTCTTCACTTATCACTTATCACCTATCACCTATCACTGCTTTTCTATCCTGCGTGGGGCGCGTTTCTCTAAAAATGCTTTGACCATCTCGCGGGCGTCCGGTGATTGGAAGCATTGTAGCTGGGCTTCCGTTTCGTATTGAAGCATGCGCTCAAGGCTCGACTCGCCGCTCATGTAGACCGCGTGCTTGGCCGCCGCGATTGATCTGAACGGCGCATCTCGTAATCGTTCCGCGAGCTTGAGCGTCTCTGCGGCGAGCTCGTCTTCCGGCACAACGCGATTGACTATTCCCAGTTGCTCCGCGCGCTCTGCATTAATCGCCTCGCCCAGAAAGAACATCTCGCAGGCCAGATTGGTTGGCACGACGCGCGGCAGGAAAAATGTCCCGCCCCAATCGGGGTGCAAGCCGACTTTGACGAACGACTGGCTGAACGTCGCCGAGGTTGAGGCGATGCGAAGATCACACGCCAGCGCCAGATTGAAACCAGCGCCGTAGGCCGGGCCATTAACAGAAGCGATGACAGGCTTCATCATATTGCGTATAGCCAGCACCACGCGACGACCCGCGCCGAGCAGCCGCGCAAACTCGTCGGCGTCATTCTGCTCCATCAACTCCGCCATGTATGCCACGTCCGCGCCCGCACAAAAGCCCCGCCCCGCGCCCGTGATGATACACACACGCACGTTGCGGTCGCTCGCCGCATGTTCCAGCGCGTCTGCCAGATCGCGCCGCATGTGCCCGGCGAAAGCATTCAACTTTTCGGGACGATCCAGCGTGATGGTCGCAATCCCGGCTTCGTTGGCGATTTTGATGTTGTCGTACATAAGAGCCGTGATGGGTGATGGGTGATAGGTGATAAGAAAGAGCAGGGTTTCTTCTTATCATCTATCACCCATCACTTATCACCTTCCTTTGAATTGAGGTTTGCGTTTGCCTGCGTAGGCGTCGAGTCCTTCTTTGGCGTCTTCGGATTGGAAGAGTTGTTGCTGGAGTTCGCGTTCGAGTGCCAGTGCGGACTCGAAGGGAATCTCCGCGCCGGTTTGGACGCTGCGTTTGATGCGCCCGACGGCGCGCGATGCTTTGCCCGGCGGCGTAAACTGGCGAGCGTAAGTCAGAACTTGCTGCATGAACGCATCATTCGTTTCAGCTTCATAGATGTGATTGACCAGCCCTAGCTCCTCGCCCTTCTCGAAGTCGAAAAGCTCGCCCGTCGTCATTAATTCAATTGCGCGCGATTTGCCGACGATGCGAACCATGCGCTGCGTGCCGCCCGTGCCCGGCAGCACGCCTAAAGAGACTTCCGGCAATCCCATCTTGCCAGCCTTTCGGCGCGCGATGCGAAGGTCTGCGGCCATTGCGACCTCAAGGCCGCCGCCGACGCAGTGGCCATTGATGGCAGCAATGACGAGCTTCGGCGTTTGCTCAAGACGCGAGAGCGTTTCGTTGGCGTGGAGACAGAAATAGTATTTGTATTCGGGCGTAACTTCCGAGAGCATCTGGATATTCGCGCCCGCGCAGAAAAACTTCTCGCCCTGCCCGGTGATGACGATGACATGCACACTCTCGTCCATCCTCGCTTTGAGAATCGAGCGATCAAGCTCCTGCATCATATCGTAGCTGTAGGTATTGGCCGGAGGATCATTGAGCGTTAAAAGCGCGATGCCTTCTGCCGTTGTGTACTGGACGAGCCTGCCTTCCACGTCTGACGACCCTTGGACTTTCGCTTCAGCTTCCGCCATTCTTATCTGCTCCTTGAATTAGCTGTTTTTGAGACTCAGGTCTGCGGCGACGCGCCAGACGCTGAGACGTTCGGCCTTTGTGGTGCTCGGTCTGGATTGTAGCTCGTCACCGAACATTCCGGCGAGGAAACCGGAGAGAAACAGGCGCGTGACGTTTCCCACCAACTCTGTCACCGACAGTTTGCCGTGTGGGTCATACCAATTGTAAATCCAGTTCATCATGCCAAAGAGCGCGTAGGTCGCAACCGTCAAGTCAATCTTCTGGCTGCCATCGCCCTGTGCCTGTTGCGCCTCGGACAAAATCTGGCGGACGAGTTGTGTGTACTGCTGTTTCTTGCCGGAGACATGCGCGTGCATCTCGCCTGCGAGCGAGTCGGCTTCGTGCGAGAGCACTTTCATCTCGGCCATGTTCGCGGCGAAGAACGAAAGGTGATTTTCGATGACGAGGCGCAGCTTCTCAATCGGCTCTGCCGTCTCTTGCAGTCGCTCTTGAAGACGTTCTAGCACATGCCCGAAGCAGTTGTCCTGAATCAGAAAAAGCAACTCTTCTTTCGAGCGGCAATAATGATACAGCCCCGCGAGGCTCACCTGCGTCTCGCGCGAGATGTCGCGCATGGTCGTCGAGTGATAACCCTTCCCGGCGAAAATGCGCGCCGCGTTGCGCAGGATAAACTCCAGCTTCTGCTCGTAGCGAGTGAAGTTTTCTGAAAGATTAGCAGCCATTAGTTTATTTCAAACAGGGATGGACAGGATGAACAGGATAAAGGAAGGCTTTGAATTACAGATAAATAGATTTGAGATTTCAAATCTATTTTTATCCTGTTCATCCTGTCCATCCCTGTTAATTCTTATAACCGCACGTATTCAAACTCAAACGGCTTGCCTTTAATCCCTGCGGCTGGCGGCGCAATCCAGTTGGCAATCTTGCCGGGTTCTGTCACGGGGTGCATCAGGCTGCGGACGTACTCTCGGTCTTCCAACGTCGGCAGCCAGTGCGCTTGACGCTGCTCGAACATTTCCTTCGTTGTCAGATTGCCCTCAACGTCGAAGTAATGCCCGGCAAACTCGCCGACGTGACGGTGAAAGCGCGTGCTGGGTAGATAGAGCTGCGCGTCTACGCCTTCATCCCTGAGATACTTGTTCCAGCGCGTCATGGCACGCTCGCAATCCTTGACGTACTCGCCGCGCAGGACTTCGTTCAAGGCATTTCTCAGAGGCACTTCGCGCGGCACGAGCTTTCCATCTTCGACCACCATGATCGTAAAACTCCCCTCGGCGGCGATGTGGTCTTCGTATTGCTCGCGTTCCTTGTAGCGTCCCTTTAACCCTGCTGCGAAGAAGTCCGCAGAGTTGGAGCTAATCTCGCCGCCGAAGAGGTCCAGCGAATAGCTCAACCAGAAGTTGATATATCTTTGAATGATGTCGAGCGGGATGCCGCCGCTCTCACGCACATCACCGTCCTTGCTCTCCCTCATCAATTGCGCGGTGCGCTTGACGACGCGTCCGACGCCCGTTTCGCCGACGAAGAGATGATGCGCTTCTTCCGTCAGCATAAACTGGCAGGTGCGCGCCAGCGGCTCGAAGCCCGATTCGGCCAGCGCCGCCAGTTGGTATTTGCCGTCGCGGTCTGTGAACATCGTGAAGCAGAAAAAGTTGAGCCAGTCGTCGCAGGGCTGGTTGAAGGCTTCGAGAATGCGCGGCTTGTCAGGGTTGCCGCTTCTGCGCTCCAACAAAGCATCGGCTTCGTCGCGCCCGTCGCGCCCGAAGTAGCCGTGCAGCAGATAGACCATCGCCCAGAGATGACGGCCTTCCTCGACGTTCACCTGAAAGAGATTCCGCAAGTCGTAAAGCGACGGGCAGGTTTTGCCAAGCTCGCGCTGCTGCTCGACCGAAGCTGGTTCGGTGTCGCCCTGCGTGACGATGATGCGGCGCAGTGAGTTGCGAAACTCACCGGGAACTTCCTGATAAGCGGGCATCCCGTAGTTGTCGCCAAAGCCAACTCTTGCATCTGCCTCGGCGGGCTTCAAAAAGATGCCCCAGCGATAGTCCGGCATCTTAACGAAGTCGAAGTTTGCCCAGCCTTCGGCATCAACATCAATCGCCGTGCGCAGGTACACGTCCTTATCCTGAAAACCTTCCGGCCCCATCTCGCGCCACCAGTCAAGGTAGCTCGGCAGCCACTTTTCAAGCGCACGCTGAAGGCGCTTGTCCTGCGACAGATTCACGTTGTTAGGAATGCGTTCGTATAATTCCATTAGCTCACTCCGTTCGCGGTGATGGGTGATGGGTGATAGGTGATAGGAGAAAACCTTTGTTCTTTCTTATCACCTATCACTTATCACCCATCACCGCCTTTACGTCCTCTTGTAATCAAACTGCGGCTGAGTCGGCTTGCCGTAGTTGGTTAATGCGCCTTGCGGGCCGACGGCGTTGGGGCGCTGGAAAATCCAGTTCTGCCAGGCGGTCAGGCGTCCGTAAATTTTGGTATCGAGTGTTTCCGGCCCGGCGAATCTCAAGGATGCCTCCATGCCTGTGAGCGCGTCTGGCGAAAGCGACGTGCGCTCTTCGATGGCGACGCGAATTTCGTCCTCCCAATCAAGGTCGTCAGGCACAAACGTGACAAGCCCCAACTCATCCGCGTCTTCCGTATCGAAGCTTCTGTCCATACTAACGATCTGCTCGACTATCTTTGGTTCGGCCAGGAAGCGCGATTGCAGGCGCGACAGTCCGTTACTCATCGGCAGAGCGCCCGTGCTGAGTTCACTTAACGAGACCTCTACCGTTTCGTCCGGCGAGTCGAGCATGTAGCTGCGATCAGCCGCGAGCGCAAGTTCAAAGAGGTTGCCCGCGAAGCAACTTCCCGGCTCAACAAGCGCGAAGAAACTTTTCGCCGTTAGGTCGAGCCGTCGGAGTACGCGCGCCATGTTCAAGATGATTTCATGGACTAGCCAGTGCTCGCGGTTTGCGGCCAGAGTTTTATCAACCGCCAGCACGTTGTCTATATCGCCCTCAGTGTGCAGGCAGACCAGCCCGATTTCCAGATTATTGACGCGCAGGTGTAGCAGCGCATCGTCCAACTCGCGGTAAGCCTGAAGCGGCCAGTAAGCGTCGCCGAGTTTTTCAATCTCTTCAATGGTCTTGGGCGTGTCTGCTTCGGGCGCGCGCACGGTCAAGTCTGCATAACGCTTCTCGCGGTTCAATTTCAACTGGACGTACTTGTACTCGCGACCATCATCAGTCACTTCGACTTGAAGAGGATTGAGCTTGACGCCCTGCGCTGCTTTCTTCTGCCCGTTGCTCTGGGCGATGTCTTGCACGCGAGCGGCGACCGCTTCCTGAAATTTGCTGGTCGGGAAGTAGTCGTCAATCAAGCCCCACTCTTTCGCACGCTTGCCTTTGAGTCCTTCGGCGAGCGTGGAGAAAACGTCCGCGCGGTCGCGTCGCACCTTCCGCTTATCAACCAGACGTGTCAGCCCGCCCGTGCCTGGAAGCACACCGAGCAGGGGAACTTCCGGCAGAGAGATGGCCGAGTTGCCGTCGTCCACCAGATAGATTTCGTCACACGCGATGGCTAGTTCATAACCGCCGCCCGACGCCGTGCCGTTGAGCGCCGCGACATATTTCTGTCCTGAATTGGCGGAAGCATCTTCGAGGGCGCAGCGCGTCTCGTTGGTGAACTTGCAGAAGTTGACCTTGAAGGCGTGTGAGGACGTACCCAGCATGTAAATGTTCGCTCCGGCGCAGAAGATGCGAGGCTTGAGGCTGCTGATGACCACCACACGCACTTCCGGGTGCTCGAAGCGCAGGCGCTGAACGGCGTCCGCCAGTTCGATGTCAACGCCCAAGTCGTAGGAGTTGAGCTTCAATTTATAGCCTTCATTCAGCGTCACGTCTTCCTGCACGTCCATTGAAAGCGTGGCCACAGAGCCATCTATCGTCAGTTTCCAGTGCCGGTAACTTTCCGGCTGTGTCTCAAAATTAACCATCCGAAACCCCGAATCCATAATCTTTAGTCGAAAATTTTAAGGGCGAAGCGAGCGGCAAATTGACCGGGCAGAGAGCGCGATTGTTTTGGCCGTTCGAACGTCCGTTCGAATTATATTAAAGGCATAAACATGAGCAGTCAAGCCGGGATTAGGGGCAGTTAGGTGCGTGGATAGTCAGGGGCGCAAGTTTTCAGCCCGGCAGGGCTGAGGGAAGGTAGCCAGTGGCAAACGCGTAAGCGAAGCTGAAGCGCGCAGCCTCTGGTCAAATCGGGATTAGTCATAAGGTATTACCTCTATAGCTTGGGACTTTCCGCCGTCGTCCTGCTAAACTGGCTTGGCCCGGAATCCTTTATGCAAAGCCTGAGTCTTCACCAAACCGCCGCGCAAAACGCTCCGCCCGATTTGGAGCTACAAATCTCTGAGCTTGAATCGCTCCTTGCAATGCGCCGCGCAGAGCTTGTCGCCTTGCAGCAGGAGTTACGTGCCTTCAAGGAGCGTTACGCGCGAGTTGTAGGCAGCCGCCTCACCGAGCTGGACGAAGTCGAGCGCGCGCTCAAGGAGGCTGAAGCGCGTCTCTTTAATCTTGAGACGAAAGCCGAAAGCGACGTTGAAGAGCGTGCTGCTGATGAAATGCAACTCTCGACCAGCGCGTCAGGCAAGACAGCCCTGCGTAAATTATTCTGGTCGGTCGCGCGGCTTTTTCATCCGGATCATGCGACGGATGAGAAAGAGGCGAAGCGACGCCACGAAGTCATGGCCGAAGCAAGCCGCGCCTACCAGGAAGGCGATGTTGAGAGCCTCAACACGCTCCTCGGCGACGAGCAGTTGCAGTTCTTCTGTGCGTCGCAGGGCGCGGACGACCCGGAAGAAGATTTAACCGGCAGGCTCTTGAGGCTCAAAGGAGAATTGAGCACAGCCGAGTTTGGTATCAAACGCATCAAGCAGGACGGTCTCTATCGTCTCAAGCTCAAGGTTGACGAGGATGCGGAAGGCGGGCGCGACGCACTGCTGGCGATGGCGGAAAACATTGACCGGCAAATTACGAAAGCCCGTCACCGTCTGGAACACCTGGCTTCCTGATAGATTTTACGGCAGCAGACAATTATTATTAAACTGGAAGATTAACTCTCACGCATCCTCCCTCCAGTTCTCACAAATCAACGCAGAAGCTTTTGACTGGAAACTTGTTTCTTGACAGGTGCATGGGAGCGCGCGTAGGTTCTAATTCGTTTTGCCTCATCCGGGGAGGCGCATCTGTTCTGGTGAACGGCGCGGTCTTCAAAACCGTCTGTGGGCCTGTGAGAGCAGGCTCAGGTGGGTTCGATTCCCACACGCCTCCGCCAAAAAACAGTTGACCCTTTAACCTTTAAATGGCAGAGTCTGCCATTAATTGCTTGAACAGGGTTGCCCTTCAAATCGAGAACCTTTATCTCGACATCAACATCCCTTAGCTATCCAATTTTCAAAAACAATTGACTCCAATGCTTAGCCAGAGTATTTTGAGCACGCTGTAACTGTTTTCTTGCTATTCGCGTTTGTTGCTTACCCTCGCCTCACGTCAGCGTTCTCACATAATGTCGACAAGATCATATTTGCCATAGCTGTCAATGCCCTCTGGAGCGTTGTAATCCCTGGTTTCTGTTAAACACATCGGTTTCAAGTGCTGAGGTTGAAATATGAGTAACGGCGAGGACACCCCACGAAAAACACTGGCATCCCGGTTAGAAGAAGCTGCTACTTACGTCTCTTTACTAACGATACTTCTATGTCCTCCTCTCGCGTGGCTCGGGATTGGAGTAGATGATAAGAAGCTTACGTGGATGATTTATGCCGTATTACTCCCGATCTTCGGAGTTTTCTGGCTTATTTTCCAATACAGACGCGCCAAATACAATTTAGAGATTGAAGGAAAGGTTCAGAGGCCAGCTTGGCTATGGAGGTTGCTCACAAATAGAATCCCGCACAAGAGCCAGCAACTGCATTATGCACAGGTGATGGTAATCGCGCCTCCTGGGAGGGAAAAGGAAGCTACTCAACTGAAAGAAGCTTACAATCGCGGTGGAACATACATTTTGCAGTTCCATTGCATCCCGGAGCCAATCAACGGTCAGTTGAATGAGGATAAAGGCCACACGCTTCATGGCAAGGATGTCCGAACGCTTAACACTCTTGCCAAAGAGATGGACGGATGTGCTGCCATCGCACTGCTGGACGACGGTAGTTTAGAGAATTATAAGCGTACAATGAAGGTTGTTTTGCAGTGGAGCATCAAGCACACGGTCAGGCCTATCATCTCGATAAAACTCGAAGGGCGAGGCACATTAAATTATAGCTGGTGTTATCTGGTTGATGTCGCCGAAGTCGATCAAGCTCTCCCGAATCGTTTACTGGCTCAAGCCGCCAATAGAGGAGCGGAGTGGTATCAGCAAGCCAAAATCAACCGGCGTCTCGTCTTCGGACTGGCTATTATAACCTTCGCGGTCTCCACCTTCTCTTTCTATGTAGGCTACGTTAACTGGACCCGCGCCAACTTACTATGGCGGCTGGTGAAAGTCGAGCCACAAGAACAAGTGGGGGTGACACGCTCTCTCGCAACGTTCCGTAACAATTCGAGTGCGGCCGGTCAAGCGCGTTTCCAACCCCTGCTGCAAGAGAGTGCAGGTCAGTTGAGAGAAACACTGATGCGAACCTCCGGTGAGAGTAATGCTTCATCTATAAGTGTCATAATGTTTGCGGTCACTGAACAGAAGAACGATCAACAGGGCTCTGCTCTCAACTTTAAGGAAATCGCAGCAACTCGTCCACTTCGCTATGTACCATTCCCGGTTGATAATAGAGCTCCAGAGATCAGAGGCATCGTCGGCTGTGCGGTTGCGCGGCGCGGGTTCGTCCTGTGGACAGGAAATAGCTGGGGAAATCAATATAGCACAAGCAACATTCAAGCTTGGGACCTGCAAGATCGAGAGATTGGGCTTTATAGGCCGGAGAAGGGAAGTCTTGAACTTGAAAATTATATCTGCTCATATAAGCATAGCCCTGAAGATGACCCACGTAAGAGACTACTCTGCGCGCCTGTCGGTCTAGCCGATGACTCGTCCGGTCAACCAACGGGAGCAATATGTGTGTCTGCTCCGGAGGAACTGAGATTCCTTGCGGAGCCGTGGGTACGTCATGCAATCCTCAGATTCGGAAATGCACTTTCATTCGAATCGTGGGAAAAAGCTATACTTGAAAATTCAGGAAAGTGACTGCTAACGTCTAGAGCATACCCAGGGGCGGGAGCATGAATTTGACGAATCTTAATATGTATCTTAAAGGCTGGGGGGAGATCCCAGAATTGCCTGATGAGTTATATCCACCAGAAACAGAAATTACGGAAGATATGTTTGTGTTCCTCGGTTGAGATTCATGCTAATTTCGGACATCTCCTTTCTGGGGCCTATTTACATTAGGGAATGAAAAACCGCACATGATTTAGCGCTTCTCGTGTTAAAAATTGGCTGCTGGAGCGTTTATCCCCCTCTCGCTTACTTACGCTTGACCCGCAAGGAGTAGCAAAAGCCGTGGAGCCTCAACCTTCCAACGCCGTCGAATTATTCATCTCTTACGCCCACGAAGATGAGAGACTGTGCAAGCAACTGCTAAAGCACCTCGCTAGCCTGAAGCGCGAGGGGCTTCTCAACGGCTGGTACGACCGCGACATCAGCGCGGGGGAAGAGTGGCACGGAGAAATCGTAGCGCAACTCAGGCAGTCCACCATTATCCTTCTGCTCGTTAGCCCGGACTTTATAGAGTCGGACTATATCAACAATATCGAGGTCAAGGAGGCAATGGAAAGGCACGAGGCAGGGATAGCCCGCGTCATCCCTGTCATCCTGCGCCCGGCGGACTGGAAATACGCCCCGTTCGGTAAGCTCCAAGCACTCCCCACCGACGCCCGTCCTGTCACCTCCTGGCGGAACCGAGACAGGGCTTTTCTTGATGTAGTTCAGGGCATCCGCAAAGCTATAGGGGAGATGCATGCCCCCGCGCACGGCTGTGAGGGTATGCCCGACATTCCCCACGCGCCTGCGGTCGGGTTTGTACCGCGTAAGGATAGAAGTAAGGATAGAAGGGGGCGGCGCGACCTGGTGCGGCGTTTGAAGAAAATGCTTGCACCAGGCAAGCGCTGTTTCATCACGCTTTCAGGGCTTGAGGGCGTTGGGAAGACCAAATTGGCGGCGGAGGTCGCGCGACAACTGGAAGAGGACTATAAACAGTGCGTGGTCTGGAGCGACGCCGGAAAACGCGTGGACTATACGATCCAGTCGCTGCTTGACGACATTGCTACGCAGTTAGGCCACAGCGGCTTGCGCATGCTCGCGCCCGACGAAAAAGAGGGGCGGGTGCGCGCGCTCCTCGCCAAGCAACCCACCCTCGTCGTGTTCGACAGCTACGAGATGATAGCGACGGAAGAACTTGGGCACATTGATGAAGTGCTAGAGCACACGCGGTGCTCAGTGCTTTACGTTTCGCTCAGGAGGAAGAAAGACGGCAGAAACGTCACAGTGCCCCCGATGTGGCGCGACGAGTCAGACGAATTGATACGACGTTTGGTTGAGTGGACCCAAAATCCGGAAGTTTTCACCGCCGAAATTCGCTGGCGGATCCACGACGTGACGGATGGCAGACCTGTACTCATAGAATGGGTCGTGCAGCAGATCGACGCTGAGCCGGAAGAGCCGGAAGAGGTGTTCAAGAAGGTGGCGCGCGGCGAAGGCGATGTCCTCCAGCGCGTCTTCAACCGGTCCTTTGAACGGCTGGGCAAAGACGGGCGCGCTACGCTGCTCGCGCTCTCATTATTCCCGTCGAGCGCCACGCGCGAGACACTGGGGAGTGTGGTAGGTCTTAACGAACCGCGTCTCACGGAAGCCATCAGGGATTTACGCACGCTGATGCTGATAGAGATAGTTACGGCAGGCAAACCCCTGAGGTTCACCACTAAAGGCATAACGCGCAAGTTGGCCGAAAAGCTCCTTTCGGCAGAAAGACGCACCTCCGCTAAATACTGGCGCAACTTCGTCAAATACTACCGAGTTCAGGTTGATAAATACAATTGGGCTAGGGACAAGCAACTCGCCGCCCCCCTATCCGAGAAAAGTAACATCGTAAGAGCGATGCAATTCGCCTCCTACATCGGGGAGTGGGATACACTCATGGAGTGGTATTGTAAGACGAAGGGTCACATTCACTCATTCAACGTCTGGAGGAAGGCGATAGACCTCGCCGAAAGACAGGCGGAGGAGAAACTCGGGGACAATAAAAATCTGTCGCCCCCGCTAATCATTGAAATCAAACACGAGGACATTGAGGAGGTGCGAAAGTTTTATGAAAAACTCAAAAAGAAGAGCGGCAAGCTGGGCGATAAGATTTTGAAAGAGGCAGAAAGGGAACCGGAGTTTGTCTTAAAAAATAGCGAGCTACCCGTTATCGTGGAGCTTTCGGTCGTCGAATTTGAGTTGGGCGTTTGTGCATATCATTGGGGCGATCACGCGGACGCGCGGCAGCATTACGAGAAGGCGAAGAAGTATAAAGAACTGGCTCAAGACTGGCGCGGCTTCGCCACCGTTTGTAACAATCTGGGGGCGGCCATAGCCAAAGAAAAGAAAAATGACTGGGTGGCACAAGCCGAGAACGAACTTCGCCGGGCGTTAAAAAAATTTAAGGAGATAAAGTCGAACTTTACGAAGGTGGGGAGCCGAAACTTAAAGTGGCTGAAGGGCGAAGCGCACGGGAGCAATCGCGATCGTCAATGACGAATACAGAATCGCCGCGCGGCGTGATCGTGAAAAGGTCTTCTGGCGGCGGCGCGCTTAAAGGCTCAAGGAGAGACTGTGCCAGGAGGGGGAGCACTGGTTGCCAATAATTACTTTCAAATTGTACTTTCTGCCAAGAATTGGTTTCATAAGTTTTTTATCTAAACCTCATTTCCCTAGCATTTTTGGCGGCTCATTCTGCCATTAATTACTTGAATTTGAGCCAAGTAATTGTTAAAGGGACAACAGTTATCAGTAGTTAGTGGTCGGTGGTCAGTTAAGAACGAGCGATGAGCAGCGTCGAGCTTTTGTTTTCAACTGACCACTGACTACTGACTAGTGACCACTTTTTTCCGACCACTGCCTTATGAAAGATTGGATAGCACTGAACATGACGCCGGGTGTTGGGCCGCGCGCTGCCGCCAAGCTGCTCGAACGTTTCGGGTCGGCGGAGGCGGTTTTCAATGCGACGAGGGGCGAGCTTGAGAGTTTGCGGCTGCGGCCTGAAGCGATTGAGAGCATCAGGGCGCGTGATCTGTTTGAGAAGGCTGAAGGCGAGATTGAGCAGGTTCGTAAACTCGGCGCAGACGTGTTGCTGCTGGATGATGGAGTTTACCCACAGCTTCTGCGTGAGATTTTCGATCCGCCAATTACGCTCTACCTCAAGGGCGCATGGGCTGAGTGTTTCGACAATCCGTGCGTGGCCGTTGTCGGCTCGCGTCGTTGCTCGACCTACGGGCAGAACGCGGCTTCAATGCTGGCGCGCGACCTTGCTCAAAGAGGCGTGACGATAATCTCTGGGCTGGCGCGCGGCATAGATGCAGCCGCGCACAGGGGCGCGCTCGAAGCCGGAGGCCGGACGGTGGCGGTGATGGGAACCGGACTTGATCAGGTCTACCCGCGCGATCACAGGAAACTGGTGGACGAGATTCTGGCGAGCGGCGGCGCGTTGGTGTCCGAGTTTCCTTTGGGGACGCCGCCAGCGC
This sequence comes from uncultured Acidobacteriota bacterium, assembly GCA_963791265.1. Taxonomy (GTDB): domain Bacteria; phylum Acidobacteriota; class Blastocatellia; order Pyrinomonadales; family Pyrinomonadaceae; genus QHXM01. Next base: position 377,377 of record CAWBSB010000013.1, on the reverse strand, counting down.
CGCAGAATTTCCCGTATCGCAATCGCGTCATCAGCGGCCTCAGTCTGGGTGTCTTGATTGTGGAAGCTGCCGAGAACAGCGGGTCTTTGATTACGGCGCGGATGGCCATGGAGCAGAACCGCGAGGTCTGGGCTGTGCCGGGAAACATCACCTCGCGCAATTCTTTCGGCACGAACTATCTCATCAAAGGCGCAGGCGCAAAACTCGTCCAACAATGGCAGGACATCGTCACGGAGCTTCCGCCAGACATCGCCGCAGAGTTGCTGCCGCCAGAAACCAAAAAGAAGAAGGGTGAAGGATTGGTTGACCAATTGGCGCTCATCCCCGCAGACCTTTCGGCCACTGAGCAAGCTCTCTTTAAGCTGCTCTCGACGGATGAGGCTGTGCATATTGACCAGCTTGCGGAGAGCAGCAAACTTTCCATTTCAGAGATGACGAGCGCATTGTTGGGTTTGGAGATGCGCGAACTGATTAGACAACTGCCGGGCAGATGCTTTGTGAGAAAGATATGAAGGCCGCACCACCAATGGCTGCGCATCTGTTATAGAACCCGAAGCAGTTTTCCGCTCCGATCTGATTTTGCTTTCGATAATAATCAACAAGCTGTGTGAAATTCTGTTGCTTATTCTCATTGCTTCCGCACACTAATAAGATTCAATTAGTAACAACACGCCTAAGCTTTACCATAATTTAGGGGTGAGGTTTCTTAAGCTTTGCTCTCCTTTTTATCTCTTGACATCTGAAAAGAGTGGGTGCTAATGTGCCCGCATGTGCTAGTGTATTAGCAGGTCGAAGGCAGGTGGTAAGAGGTACATTATGAGTGAAGATATTAGAGTGCAATTAGGCAGCCGGGAGAGACAGATTGTTGAGACAGTTTACCGGCTGGGGAAAGCGACTGTTGGTGAAGTCAGAGATGCTTTACCCCATCCGCCAAGCTATTCGACGGTTCGGGCAATGTTAAATCTATTGGAAACCAAAGGACATCTCCGGCACGAGCAAAAAGGGCTTAAGTATGTTTATCTGCCCGTCGTGACCACCAGGAAAGCACGAAAATCAGCCCTTCGGCATCTTGTTTCGACCTTTTTTAACGGTTCTCCGATTGCGGCGGCGGCGGCATTGCTGCAAATGTCAGCAGAGGAAATTTCCGCTGAAGAAAAAGAACAGTTGACCGCACTTATTAAGCGAGCTGAAAAGGAGGGACGATGATGAGAGTACTACTGGTCGCTCTTGAGTTAGCAGATAGTTTCGGCCTTCTGATTTTTGAAATAGCGTGGAAGTCAACCATTATTCTTGGAAGCGTTGTTCTGCTGGGGGAATTATTAAAGCGACGATCAGCTTCATTCAGGCAAATGGTTTATTCAATGGGCATTTTGACGATGCTCTGCTTTATGATGATAACCCCAATTTCTCCGCGTTGGACGATAAACACACCTGACTGGCTTTCTGTTTTCAGTAGCAAGACTACGCTTAATCAACCGGCGACTGAGCATGAAAGTCGGAGCTTTCAGTCTGGAGATGACAAGCTCTGGTTTGGAACCGATTCAAGTAATAAGAATAGGCAAAGCGCAGATTTTATCTCTTTGACAGTGACGATATTTCCCTTTGTTTGGCTGGCAATTACTCTTTTTCTGCTTGGAAAGTTAACAGCAAATCTATTCAGGCTAAAACATTTAAGACAGGCGTCGCGTCTTGAGACCAGCGATTACATAAATTTTCCGGTGCAGGAAATTGCCGGGAGATTCGGATACGAAAAACAATCCGTGACGATTCTCCGAAATGAAACTATCGAAACGCCCGTGACCTGGGGGATTTCCCGGCATTTCATACTTCTTCCAAAAGATTTTGAGAAACTGCCAGCCGAGAATTGTCGGTTAATCTTAATCCACGAATTGGCTCATATCAGACGATACGATTTTGTAAATCGAATCTTCGCCGAAGTTTTGTGTGCTGTTTTATGGTTTCAACCTTTGGCCTGGGCGGCTCGCAAAAATCTTAAAGAATCTCAAGAACGAGCAGCGGATGATTGTGTCTTGGAAATGGGCGAAAAAGCATCGGGCTATGTCAGGCTGCTTTTAGAATGGAATGATCGTTTATTGAGTAAAGGTTTCTCGATAGTTCCCGGCGTGGTTGAGCAAAAAAGTTTGAAATCCCGGCTGGAGGCGATTCTCAATCCTGAGACTCATCGCCGACCGATGACCATTGCCGAAATATCAGTCATTTGTCTAATAATTTTTAGTTTAGCGATTCCACTCGTCGGAATGGGCATTTCTAAAGAAGGTAAGCCTCTTGTTGCTGAACGAAATTCAGTTGAATCCTCTATCCTCCCGAACAATAGCCAAAAGGAAGCAAAGCGCCTGGGTTCATCCGACCTAACTCAACAGGCAAAAGTTTCAAAAACAAAAGCGATTGAGATAGCGACAAACTTTCAGCCCGGAACGGTTATCGAAAGCGAGTTTGGACAATCTGATGAAGGTCTCATTTATAAAATCCTGATTCGTCACAAAGATGCGACCAAGGGAAAGGTGACACGGCTGACCATCAACGCACTGGACGGACGGATTATAAAAACCTGGCGTGGCATTCGCGAATGAGCGTAGCGAGATAACCCTAAGAACCAAAAGCTATGAACCAAACTATGCTGACCATTAAAAGGAACTTCCTGATGCACCGAACTCGTAATTTGATTCTGAGTGGCATGCTTGGTTTCTTTCTGGTGCTACTCGTAATCCTACAGCTTCGTTATGATTTATTAGCACAGGTTTTCCCTAAGAACCCGGAATTAGACCGCAGCAAACCAGTTCCCGCAAAAGCCGAGGTCGTCAAGGCATGGCAGAAACGTCAAGACGCTATAAGGTCGTTTCGATTTGCCTGGACGGAACAACAAACGCATCCCAAAGGTTGGCTGCCTAACCCGAGGTATCCGCAACGCGAATGGCTGGACATTCCCGGACTGCTCAAAGACAGGAGCTATACTGTTTCAAAAACTCTGGTGGTTGACGGCAACAAGATGCGATCTTCCTTCGAGCTTGATCGCAAGGCGGAGCCTGATGGTTATTTCATCGTTTCGCCGCAAGGCGATAATACTGGTTTCGGTGAGGGTAAGCACTACTCATACATAAGTGTATTTGACGGGCAGATGGGAAGCGTCCGGCACACTTCTCTGAATGACTCGCCGCCTCCTACCGTCAGTCAGACAACGATGAATATAGATGCTCAGAATCTCGATAACAGAGCGATTATGATGGCGTTTCGCCCGCTTGACTCTGCGATGGGACATCTCCTGATAGACCGAGCCGTGACCAATCAAATGCGGTCATTCCACAAAGGCAAATCCACGTTCTTGCTGGAGGAGCGACGTGACCCTTCGGGGTGGAAAACGATTTTCAGAATAGAGCCGGAACGAAAATTTCTTGTGAACCAGATTCTTGTTCCTTTTGAACAGAGACTCATAGTCCAGATTGACATTGATTATGTCGAAGACCAGAAATGGGGCTGGATTCCCAGCGGCTGGCAAGTCTCACAGATGTTGGACGATGGCTCAACCCGGTTGCTGTCTGAGGCGAAAGTAACAAGCTACAGCATCAATCAGCCAATCAGTGCTGAAGAGTTCAAGTGAAACGGACTAAATCACAGTTCGTGTTTCCGGTCATCGTCATAGTCCTGCCGTTTCGCGTTGTGAACCAACGCCTCCGAGTTGCCGCCCGAAATCGCCGCCGAGTTGTTGCCTCATACCACTAAGCCGGATAAAGAGGAAGGTCTCATCAAGCAGCTATCGCGCGTCCCGGTTGATTTGACCGCGAGCGAGCGCACCATTCTCAAACTGCTCTCGACAGACGAGTCTATCCACATTATCGCCCGCGTTCACACTATCAAGCCACGTCCGCAGTCCGCACAAAAGTAAATAGTGTCTAACAGCACAGCGTTGTCAGGTTAGAAACTTGACGATTATCGATAAATAGTTTATTGATATTCGATAAGAAAGGTGGTGAATCGATCATGTCAAACCCAACTTCGTCATCCGCCGCGCTGCCAATCGTGTACGTCGTGCTGCGGATCCTCATCGTCGTGAACTGGCTGGGGGGCGCCGCGATCCTCGCTCTGCTGGTTGTTATGCCCAACGAGCAATGGATCATGGCCGCTTTCAAACTCTCTCCTTCGCCTGAGGCAGAGCGGCTGGTCATGGGCCTGCGCGCGATCGCCGTGCTCGGTCTCGTCGCGATTCCACTCAATCATGCCGTCCTGAAGCGGCTGCTCGCGATCGTTGAGACGGTTCGCGCGGGCGACCCGTTCGTCACCGCCAACGCGAACCGGTTGCAGGGGATCGCCTGGGCGCTGCTCGCGCTGAACCTTCTCAGCATCGTGATCGGCGCGATCGCCAAGACCGTTTCCACTCCGGCGCATCCGCTCCACATAAACGCTGGCTTTTCGATCAACGGCTGGCTCGCCGTACTCCTCACGTTCTTGCTGGCCCGCGTGTTCGCGGAAGGCACACTCATGCGCGAAGACCTCGAAGGGACGGTGTGACATGGCGATTGCCGTCAAGCTCGACGACATACTCCACGATCGGCGGATGACGCTGACCGAACTCGCAGACCGGATCGGAATGGCGCTGGCCAACCTCTCGATCCTCAAGACCGGCAAGGCGCGCGCAATCCGCTTCTCCACGCTCGAAGCGATCTGCGAGGCGCTCTCGTGCCAGCCCGGCGACATTCTCCGGTTTGAGCCTGAGGAAGCAGAACGCGAGCGACCGGCAGCATAGAGTAAACGGAGCGCAAGCCGATGAACGTCGTGCTGAACGCGCACGCATGCACGTGGCGAGAGGCACACGCAAATCCAACAAGGAGAATATCAAATGAAACAGAACCTTTTGTTAACCATCATGTCTCTGCTCTCGCTCCTCCTCTTGACGTTTCACCTGACGGACGACATCGTGCGCGGGTTTGAACCGGGAGGGCTCTCAAATTTGGTGGGCGGGGTGCTCATCTCCGTCGTCTGGCTGTACGGAACGCTGGTGCTCGCCGGACGGCGCGCGGGGTACATCATCATCTTCCTCCTGTCGCTCTTTTCGTTGGTCGTCCCCTACATCCACATGAGCGGGAAGGGCGTCGGCATCGCCAGCAGGCTCGCCAATTCCAGCGGACACTTCTTCTTCGTCTGGACGCTGCTCGCGATTGGCGTAGTCGGGCTCTTCTCCGTCATCCTCGCGGCGCGCGGACTGTGGAGCCTGCCATGGCGCCGACCCCGGTAGTCCACCGACCCGAACATGGAAGGGCCTGTCGCACCGCCCGCTTCTTCCACTAGAGAGGGCGGGCGAGGCGATTATTAATAAAGTTTTCCCAGACGCGGGTTTCTTCGGAGCATTAAACCTTCATCCAGACAGGTGCGTTCCATCGCGCCCCGTGAAATCGCCCGCGTCCGCACCATTCAGCCACACCCGCAGGCTGCCTAAAGTAAATAAGTGTCTAACAGCACAGCGTTGTCAGGTAGAAACCTGATAGTTTCAAATTGATTTGCTCGCGCACTGCATAGACAGATAATAATTCCACAGAAGAACTTTTGTGGACTTATATAATCGCGCACAAAGCATTGAGTAGTGGTGCAGTTTCAAATTGAATGTGCGTCGAGATGAGGTTCACCGCAGAGACGCAGAGATTCAAGCCTCTGTGCTCCCTCTGCGTTCTCTGCGTCTCTGTGGTGAACCTCAACTTTCCTCGACACTTTTTTCAAACTGAACCACTACAAAGCATTGAGATTTCTTGTGGATAACTGTAAAAGTGGGTTAGTGAACAGCGAAAATGATGCAGCTAATTCAGTACTCACACTAGCCGCCTGCTCTATCTTTCACCTAGCTCAGTAATCAAATTATGTCTTATCAATTACCTCCCCTAAATGATGAAGTCGAATTTGAAAGATTAGTTCGCGATATTCTTCGCAGAGTCTATGACGATCCTGGTATTGAGCGATTTGGAAGAGAGGGACAGTCCCAATATGGAATTGATGGTTTTTCGCCTGCTAATCCGGGTATTACATTTCAATGTAAATTAAAAGATACAAGATATAAGAATGATGATCGTCTGCGCGACATTCTTCTTACCGAAATGGAAGAGGAGCTTGAAAAAACAAAAGGACTGATAAACCAACCCCAACGGTTTATTTTCGCGACAACTTTCAAAAACGATACACATCTTCAGCAAAAAGCCAGTTCTCTGTCTGATGAATCAATAACTGTGGAATATTGGGGCTGGGACACAATAAATGAAAAAATCTGGGAATACGCTGAGTCATTGATTCCAACTTATTACCCCCTATGCCCGGTTAGACAAGTATCTGGTTTCAGACAAATCACCCCCAATTTAATTACTAAAGTAAAAACGAGTGATGGGAATGAGCTTAATAAACTGGCCATTGAGTACTACAGAATCAATGATAGGAGTGAGGTGGTATTCAGAGTAGTTTGCAATGACATAGATGTACGCAACGATAAGGTTATGGAGCATGCCTTCAACAAGCTAAACACGCTCTCTTCTAATGGAACCTTGTGGATTTTGGGAGATGGAGGCTGCGGCAAGACGACGATTCTGCATCGCCTGGCTCTAGAGTTAGCTCGACTTGACCAGAATATCTACATGCTCAATCTTGAAACCCATCTAAGTAAAGATGACTTGGAGACAATTCTATCGTGGCTTAAATATTGCTCAACGCCTGGGCAAACAGTGCTATGTATTGACAACCCGGCTGTTGATGAAGAAGCACTGGAAGTACTTCTACGTCGAATCCCTGAGTGCTGCACCGGGATACATATTCTTCTTGCGGAGCGTGCACACCGTTACCAGGCTTTGCGGAGAATAGGCTGCCTGACATACCTGCACGGCGAAGAAGAACTCCGCCCTATTTTCGTCCAAAATACACGCAACCATCGGCAAAGGGTATACAGCAAGCTTTTTGAGCTTTTGGAGCTTTCAGAAGCTGATATAGCGTCGCTGAGAGACATCGTTCTTAACGAACGCCTTGTTTATGTTAATGCTACTTATTTGATGTTGCTGGAACTCAGGAGAAAACGAAAGATCGACTTTGACTTTGATTGGGATGATTACAGGAAGTCAACTTCTGATCTTTCCGCTTTCAGTGAAGGATACAAATACATAGCACTATTCTACCTTTTTGGTGTTAGAACGCCATTTGCCGTCCTGAGTAAAATCTTCGGGGCTGATGAAACGCAGCAGAAAACATTTCTGGAAAGGTTCCGAGGCTTGGTGAACGAGCCTATTATCTTGGACGAAAAAAGAGATGACTCCTTTCGGAAGAGCATCTATGTACGAACTAAGCATGAGATCATCTCAGAGATTTTTTTCCTGGAGCATCCTGAATTGAATAAGGATGAGCTGTTAATGGAATGGTGCGAGCACACCGATTTTGGAGATGCTTTAGAAGCTCAGGCGTTAATCAATATTTTAGGGGCGAAGAAGAATTATGCGGATGAAAACCCATACATTGATTTTCGAAATCTCATAGATTTTCTTTTACGCGGGTATCTGCACGAGAGAGTTGCCCTTTCTCCGAAGCTGAACGCGACGCTTCATCTTGCCAGGTTTTGGCTACTGCTATTTCAGAACAAACCTGAGGAAGCAATTACCCTCTTAGAATCATTCCTTGAAATCGCGCCTGAGAATTTACACACTCGAACTGAGTTGGCGAAGGTTTACCAAAGCCAAGGCAAGCTGGATAAGGCCGAAGCTGTTTTGCTTAAGCTCCTTGAATTAGATAAACACAATATACGAGCGTACACTGAGCTAGCGAAGATATATCAGAGACAGAATAGGCTCGCGGAGGCCGAAGCCGCTCTTTTAAGAGTATTAGACATAAAACCGAATGATCTAAATTCACGAACAGAACTGGCGAAGATTTATCAGCGACAGGTCAAACTCACTGAAGCCGAAGCTGTACTTCTAAAAATACTAGACATAAGACCGAGCGATCTAAATTCACGAACTGAGTTAGCTAAGATATATCAGAGACAGGGCAAATTCATTGAAGCCGAAGCTGTTTTGCTTAAGCTCCTTGAATTAGATAAACACAATATACGGGCACACACAGAACTAGCAAAGGTTTACCAGAGACAGAATAGGCTTCCAGAGGCTGAACATGCTCTTTTAAGTGTACTTGACACAAAGGCGAATGATCTAAACTCACGAACCGAGTTGGCGAAGATCTATCAGCGGCAGAACAAGCTGGCTGAGGCCGAAGCTGTGTTGCTAAAGAGTCTTGAGATAGACTCCCAACAACTTCATCCGCGAACCGAGCTGGCGAAGATCTATCAGCGACAGGGCAAGCTGGCTGAGGCCGAAGCTGTGTTGCTAAAGAGTCTTGAAATAGACCCCCAGCAACTACACCCGCGAACCGAGCTGGCGAAGATCTATCAGCGGCAGAACAAGCTGGCTGAGGCCGAAGCTGTGTTGCTGAAGAGTCTTGAAATAGACCCTCAGCAACTACACCCGCGAACCGAGTTGGCGAAGATATATCAGCGGCAAGGCAAGCTGGCTGAGGCAACACAGCGTCTAGAGGAAGAAATAGAACTCGCCCCTGAAGCTCTTCATCCGCGAACCGAGTTGGCGAAGATCTATCAGCGGCAGAACAAGCTGGCTGAGGCCGAAGCTGTGTTGCTAAAGAGTCTTGAGATAGACTCCCAACAACTTCATCCGCGAACCGAGCTGGCGAAGATCTATCAGCGACAGGGCAAGCTGGCTGAGGCCGAAGCTGTGTTGCTAAAGAGTCTTGAAATAGACCCCCAGCAACTACACCCGCGAACCGAGCTGGCGAAGATCTATCAGCGGCAGAACAAGCTGGCTGAGGCCGAAGCTGTGTTGCTGAAGAGTCTTGAAATAGACCCTCAGCAACTACACCCGCGAACCGAGTTGGCGAAGATATATCAGCGGCAAGGCAAGCTGGCTGAGGCAACACAGCGTCTAGAGGAGTACATAGAACTTGACCCTAAAGGTCTTCACCCGCGAACCGAGTTGGCGAAGATATATCAGCGGCAAGGCAAGCTGGCTGAGGCAACACAGCGTCTAGAGGAGTACATAGAACTTGACCCTAAAGGTCTTCACCCGCGAACCGAGTTGGCGAAGATATATCAGAAGCAGGGTAAGCTGGCTGAGGCCGAAGCTGTGTTGCTGAAGAGTCTTGAAATAGACCCTCAGCAACTACACCCGCGAACCGAGTTGGCGAAGATATATCAGCGGCAGGGCAAGTTGGCTGAAGCTGGGAAAATAGTGGAAGAAACTTTAATAATTGATCCGCTAAACGACCATGCCATGTCTGAACTTCTCGCTATCTGGAAGCGGCAGAGGGAAAAAGAAAAGTGCGCGCAACGCTTCCTGGAATTCATCGCACAACCCAATTACCGCTTCAGTCGGTATTCACAGGCGCCGGTATATAGATTTTTCCAATGTTGCAGTGCGTTTAGCATGAAGGCATCTGCCGACTTAGTGTTTGAACGCTTCAAATCGAAATTAGACGATCAAAATCTTAAATACTATATGTCAAATTTTTGATGAGGATTAAATGGAGTGGAGAATGGACACGCATAAGTTTACCTTCCTAAAAATAATCGCGTCTCTTAACTAACGTCGGCTCGACGTAAGAGGGACAACGTTTCAGCCCCGTCAGGGGCGACAGAATGTAGCCCCGGGCGCTAGCCAGGGGTTAACACCACCCGAAATATTGTAAGCCCCGAAGGGGCGACAGAAGTCCAAGCTTGATGGTCACACGTCTTGGGCTTCTGTCGCCCCTTCGGGGCTTTGAATATTTATTGGTGATTAAGCCAGCGTGCTTGTCAGAACCGCCTGCGGTAGCGGGCGGGTTCTGAGCCTTGAAGACCCGCCCGCTACCGCAGGCGGTTCTGACATGTTACACCCAATTGCAAACCGCTATAATTCAATCCACCGCCTCGATAGTACTCTGGAAGCTTGACCCACAATTCCCAAATAAACTCTTGCTGGTGAATTCGCAAGAGCGGTAAAGAAGAGGCGCTTGTCATGCGTGCCTTGTGGAAATGTTAATCAGTCGAAGGCTTTGGGTTACTTATCTTTTCGGATAATGCTTTTCCGACGCACCGGACGCGTTCTCTTCTCACGCAGTGGTCTGTGTCTCGATTCGAGAACGTAACCCAATCTCTGATGCGTCAACCCCAGTCTATGCGCCGCCCGTGTGATACTTCCTCTTTCCTCTTCTAATGCCTGCTCGATGAACCTTGCTTCGTAGGCTCGTAAGACATCCGGCAGATAAAACCCCGCATCGTGCAGGTTTTTACCAAGTAATCTTTTCATCACTATTCGCGCACAGGCACGAAGTCTCGCTACGTCTTCGCCGTTTTGTCTTGAGGCTAGTAATCTGTCAGCTTTGAGATAGGTATGATAAAGCTCGTAATCGGATAAACGTGTGCCGTGTTCTTCGATGATGGAGAGGAAAGTAAGTCCGGCGTCTTCCGCCAACTCAATCGCAGGGTGAAGATTTGTCTGGTGCTGTGATGAGGACATGGTATTCTGGCCGCGCGATCTTTCAATAACTAGCAACGGCTAATGCGACGACTCAAGCCTCCACCTCAAAGTGAGTGATGAGCGCCGCCGTTGAGAAGAAAAGGATTCTCACGGCGTTTCGTTTGAGCGAACGCATATTATACATATTCAAGTATAATAGCAAGTTGTTTTCTGCCTTATCAGGAGGTTGCTCCTGATGGGCAAGGGAATACGTCCTAAGCCGGAGCGTCTTGCTGAAAAGCTGCGGCAGATTCGACTTGCTTTCGGCTTATCTCAGACCGAAATGCTCAAGCGTTTAGGGGTAGAAGAATTAATTACATACCATCGGATTTCCGACTATGAGCTTGGAAAGAATGAGCCGCCGTTGATCATTCTCCTGCAATACGCTCGCGCGGGAGGCGTCAGCACAGATGTTTTGATTGACGACGAGCTTGATTTGCCAGAGAAGTTACCCACCCGCCGGAAGTGACTTTTCGGGCAAAATTAAGGCAAAAGCTAACCTGAATCCTCTAAAATCAAGAAAAACAACCGCTTAGACAGAGTTAGAGCCTCTCCAAACAGCCGCATCGCTCACTTCTACAGCGCGAACGCTCACTTATTCAGCGTCAACGGGCACTTTTACAACTTCAACAGCCACTTCTACGGCGTCAACGGCGACTTTTACAATGTGAACGGGCACTTCTACAGCGTGAACGACGACTTCTACAGCGTGAACGGGAACTTTTACAGCGTCAACGGTGACTTTTACAGCGCGCACGGCGACTCAAATGGCGCGAAAGATAACTTAACATGAGTTCGACATCAGCGAATCTGCGTCAACCAGCCCCGAAGGGGCGAAAGAGTGTAGGCCCGGGCGTCAGCCCGGGGAATAATCAGCAATAAATGTTCGAGCCCCAAAGGGGCGACAGCAGCTCAAGATGCGTTGCCATGAATCTTGCGGTTCTGCCGCCCCTTCGGGGCTTAATAATTATGTTTGCGCTGTGACCCCGGGCTTGCGCCCGGGGCTACATTCTTCCGCCCCTTCGGGGCTGAGAGTGCCGCCATTCTTACATCGAGTTCACGTTAACTTAGACAGCCGGAAAAATCGCGCCGGATAAGAAAAGAGTTTCAAGCGCCAAGCTGCCAGGCGTATAATCTGCCGCGCAGGGCGGCTCCTCAGCCGTGCTGAAATCTCAAAAAACTCACGGGCAGACTTCCTCGCACCTTCTGCCTACACGTCCCTTGACCTTCACCACAATTAAGGAGACTTCACATTATGAGAGACACCGAAAGACGCAGGTACGAGACGTTTTTACGTGTGCGCGAGCACATGGCTAGCCGCGTCGCAGAGTTCCCGCCGACCTCTCTGGAGGGAGAGCTTTTCGCGCGGCTCAACGCCGTGATTGACGAGTTGGACACGCACACGACGGCGCAAATCTCCGGGCGCAGCGCCGTGCTGCAAAGCTCTACGAGCAAGGCTGCGGCGCGCGATGAACTGCGCCGTGACCTTGATGCCATCAGCCGTGCGGCGCGCGTGATGGCAATGTCAACGCCCGGCCTCGAAGATAAGTTTCGCGCCCCGCGCAACGTCTCGGATCAGGCGTTGCTCGCCACCGCACGCGCTTTTGCGGCGGACGCCCTGCCTTTGAAAACAGAGTTCACGCGGCGCGGCCTGCCCGACGATTTTCTGGAGGACTTGGACGCTGACATAGAAGAGTTTGAGCAGGCCATCAACCAGAAGATTCGGAAACGCGCGGCGCAGGTGGCCGCCACCGCCGCGATTGATGACGCGCTGGAACGCGGCATCAACATCGTGCGCGAGTTGGACGCAATCATGCGTAATCGTCTCAGGACACAGCACGCGACTCTCGCCGCGTGGCTCAGCGCCAGCCACACGGAACGCTCTCCGCGCCGCAGTACGCCGCAAACGCCAACCACGCCCGCTGCGCCTTCTACGCCTCCGACGACGTAAAGGCATGAGAAGAAATTAGCAGGGATGGACAGGATAGGCAGGATAAAGATCTGTGTTGCATGAAGAGTTGACGGATAAGGTTTTGGGAGCGTGCTTTGAAGTTGCTCGTGAGCTTGGAGCAGGATTCCTGGAGTCTGTTTACGAGAAGGCGCTGATGATTGCGTTGCGACAAAAGGGGTTGCGGGCTGAAGCGCAAGTGCCCCTGACGGTCAGGTTTCGCGGGGTGATTGTCGGCGAATTCTTCGCAGATATTTCGGTGGATAACAAACTCATCATCGAATTGAAAAGTGTCTCAGCACTCAGGCCAGAGCATCAAGCGCAGGTTATCAACTATCTCAAAGCCACCGGCATAGAAGTCGGCTTGCTGGTGAATTTTGGCAATCCCAAACTCGAATACCGGAGACTTCATAAATAATTAACAGGGAAATAGCAGGGATGGACAGGATGAACAGGATAAGAAAAGAGAAGATAAAATCAGTGCTACTCTTTCTCTTTTCCCTTTTATCCTGTCTATCCTGTCCATCCCTGCTAAATTATCTCCACAGACAACCAAACCAACTTTCGCCGCTTCAAACGTGCCCGTTGCAACTAGTGTTGATGATTCCGGTGTTGATTCATGTGGTCATCGCTGCATTTGACTTTGGAGTCACTAATGATGTTATTTTCAAATAGCGTGATAAAACTGTAATTAACAAGAGCGAGAAATTAGCAGGGATGGAGAGGATAGATAGGATAAAAGAGAAAAGAGCAGCCCTCATTTCATATTTATCCTTCATCCTGTCTATCCTGTCCATCCCTGCCAATTCCCCCGCTCAGTGAGATATTAAAAGACAATGGCAAAGAATCTGGTTATCGTCGAATCGCCCGCGAAGGCTAAGACGATCAATAAATATTTAGGGAAAGATTATCTGGTGATGGCCTCCATCGGCCACATCAAGGATTTACCGTCGAAGGGCTTGGGCGTTGATGTCGAGCATGATTTCGAGCCGACCTACGAATTGATCCCCGACACGAAGAAGCGGAACAACAAAAAGATCGTCGCCGATTTAAGACGCGCCGCGAAAGAAGCCGAAGCTATTTACCTGGCCGCCGACCCTGACCGCGAAGGCGAAGCCATCTGCCAGCATCTGGCGGAAGAGATTGTGCCGAAGCGACCCAAAAAGCCTTCGTATCGCGTGATGTTCAACGAGATTACGAAGCGTGCCGTGCAGGACGCTTTTCTTCATCCGAAAGAGATTGACGCCAATCTGGTGGACGCACAGCAGGCGCGGCGTCTCCTCGATAGGCTCGTCGGCTACAAAGTTTCTCCCTTGCTGTGCCGCACCATCGGCGGGCGCTTGAGCGCGGGTCGCGTGCAGTCCGTCGCGCTTCGCATGGTGGTTGAACGCGAGCGCGAGATTGAGGCTTTCGTCAAAACGGAATACTGGACGGTGACGGCCAACCTCGCAGCTAACTTGCCGCCCGCCTTTGACGCGCGCTTGCTTAAAATCGGCGAGCAGTCTGTTAAAACTGGCAACTTCGATCAGGACATCAAGAAGAACGAGATTCTGATTGGCAATGAAGCGCAGGCCAAAGAGATTGTCGCGGAAGCGGAAACGCAGAGTTACTCGGTCGCTGATGTCACCACGAAAGAGCGCAAGCGTAATCCCGTTCCGCCTTTCATCACGTCTAAGTTGCAGCAGGAGGCTTCGCGCAAGCTCAGCTTCGCGGTGAAGAAGACGATGATGCTGGCGCAGAAGCTCTACGAAGGCGTGGAGGTAGGCGCAGAGGGCGCGGTCGGTCTCATCACCTACATGCGAACGGATTCGACGCGCGTCTCGGATGCGGCGTTGAATGAAGTGCGCGAGTTTGTGGGCGCTCAATACGGCGCCAACTATCTGCCGGAAAAGCCTGTCTACTACCGCTCGAAAAAAGACGCACAGGACGCGCACGAGGCGATTCGTCCGACGGATGTCACGCGCACCCCTGATTCTTTGGAAAAATATCTCAATAAAGAAGAGTTGAAACTCTATCGCCTCATCTGGCAGCGCTTCGTCGCTTCTCAGATGATGCCTGCCATCTTCGACCAGACCACGATTGACATCACAGCCGGGCGCTTTATTTTCCGCGCCACCGGGTCGGTGCAGAAGTTCGACGGCTTCCTGAAAGTTTACCAGGAAGGACGCGACGAAAAGGCTGAGGATGACGACGAGGCCGAGCGCAAGTTGCCGTTAGTGGAAAAAGGCGAGGCGTTGAAACTCAACTCAATCGCGCCGGAACAGCATTTCACAGAGCCGCCGCCGCGCTACACGGAAGCCACGCTCGTCAAGGTTCTGGAAGAGAAGGGCATCGGGCGTCCTTCGACCTACGCGGCCATTATGACGACGATCCTCGACCGCGAGTATGTAGAGAAGCACGAAGGGCGTTTTCATCCGACAGCGCTCGGCACAACTGTCAACGATCTGCTCGTCGCCAGCTTCAACGATCTCTTCAACGAATCCTACACGGCGCGTATGGAACAGGAGTTGGATGAGATTGAGGAAGGGAAGTTGAAGTGGACGGCGGCGCTGCATGAGTTTTATGGAAAGTTTGCGAAAGATTTGAAGGTCGCGGAAACGCAGATGCGCGCGGCCAAGCAGCAGGCGATTCCGACCGACGAGACGTGCGAGAATTGCGGCTCAGGGATGGTCATCAAGTTCGGGCGCTTCGGCCAGTTCCTCGCCTGCTCAAACTATCCCGAATGCCGCACGACGCGCGAAGTCGCAAAGCCCGCCACAGCGGAGGGAGACGGTAAGAGCACAACAGCCGCCGCGTCTTCCGCGAAGACGGCAGGGCAGGGCGAAGCCAGCGGCGCAAGCGAAGAGGAAGCCGAATCGTGCGAGTTGTGCGGCAAGCCTATGGCTTTGAAGCGCGGAAGGTTCGGACAATTTCTTGGCTGCACGGGTTATCCCGAATGCCGCAACATACGCAAGATCGCGCGCAGCGGCGCGGTCGCACCAGCGCCCGTACCATTGGACGAAACGTGTCCGGTGGACGGCGCGCAGCTTGTCCGCCGTCACGGTCGCTTCGGCGAGTTCGTCTCCTGCTCGAATTATCCGAAGTGCAATTACATCAAACGCGAGACGACGGGCGTTGCCTGCTCGCGCGCGGGCTGTCGCGGCGAGATCGTCGTCAAGAAATCCAAACGCGGCAAAGCCTTTTACGGCTGCTCGGAATATCCGAAGTGCGACGTAGTCTTCTGGGATAAGCCCATTGCTGAACCATGCCCGAAGTGCAACGCGCCGTTTACGCTTGAGAAGACGACGAAGAAGGAAGGCACGTTCAGGTACTGCGCGAAGGAAGGCTGCGATTATCGCGCTGAACGTGACGCGCCGACCACAACCGTCAAGCCTGCGGAGGCGAGCGATAGACGAGTAGCAAGCTGAAGAAGGTAAAAGTAAAAGGCAACAGCCCCGAAGGGGCGGCAGAATGTAGCCCCGGGCGCAAGCCCGGGGAATAGCCAGCAATAAATGTTCAAGCCCCGAAGGGGCGACAGAGGCTCAAGGTACGTGACAACGTGCCCTTGGTTTCTACCGCCCCTCTGGGGCTTGAACATTTAGAGCGTCTAACAAAACCATGTAACCACGAAGTCACACGAAGCAACACGAAGAATGATTCGTGTTGCTTCGTGTGACTTCGTGGTTTATCTCTTTGCTTGGCTGGGTTTTGTTAGGCTCACTTAATAATTCTATTTGTGCTATGACCCCGATCTACACTCTTTCGCCCCTCCGGGGCTGGTTGATGCAGGTTCTCTGATGTCGAACTCTCGTTAATTTAGCGTTTTCTCTTCTACCGCATTTCTTTCTATCACATATTCGACGACGTAGCGGCGCAGCTTGTCGCGGTTGGTTTTGCGATAGGCGGCGTAATCATGGGCGATGCCGTCGTCGGGACGTGCCAGCAGGATGTAGGCTTCGAGGAGTCCGGCGTCGTTGAGCTTGACCAGATTGGCAAGCGAGGCGTCGAGCACTTTAACCTTGCCCGATTTCAACTCTTTTGAAGCTGCGTCGGCTACCATCCGCAGCGCTTCCGCCTCTTCACGCAGGCTATGCCGGTAAGTTTTCTCGCGGGGTACTCTTTGGTGAATCTCGCGTTGTTATTCGTCGTCCAGGTTGCGCGCGACAGCCCGTAGATCGTCCAACTGGATGACGCCTTGGGATCAATCGTAATCGTCATCTGATTTTTTTCCATCGGCGAGACGCTGGTCGGAATCTCTATCTTCGGATGGTTGAGCGTTACGTTGCTCTGCTCAGCCCAGCCGACCAGATTATTAATAGTCAGCCGGTTGTAAGGCTCTGTGATGAAGGCTTCGATAAACTTGTCGCGCGCCTCAGCCATTTTATCCTGCTTCATCAAGCCTACGCCCCAGTAGCGATAGGCAATCTCCCGCTCAGGGTTAATCTTGATGGCTCGCGCAAACCATTCCCCGGCTTGTTCAGTCTGATTCTTCCTGTTGTACATATCACCGGCAAAGAGAGCGGCTTCGTAGAGCTGCGGGTCTAACTGAAGGGCACGCTGGTAGGCGGCGAGAGCTTTGTCCAGGTCGCCCTGAACGTAAGCTGTTTCGCCTTCGTGCATCGCTGCGTCGGCTTCCTTGTTTTTGGAAAAAGTTTCCACTGCTTCTCCGTCGGGGCGCAGCGCATCAAGCAGCGTCTGCAACAACGGATGGTCATAGCCCAACTCTTTGGCGCGAACCAGAGTGGCGCGAGCGAGTATGCGTCCCTGCTTGCGCGCTTCCGGGTCTTTATTCGTGTTCGCCTTCGCCAGCGTCGAGAAGCCCAGCCCGAACATCACCTGCGGGTCCGTCGGTTTCTCCTTTGAGAGCTTCTCGAAAACGGGGAGAGCGTCGAGGAATCTGCCTTCATCTAGAAGACGATTGGCGCGCGTTCGCTCCGTTTCATAACTGTCGCTGGCTTGCGCGAAGGTGGGCGCAGGAGGAGCGATGATTAGCAGGAGACAGACGATCGCCACCGCGTAAAAGATTGCCCGCGATTGACGCTGTGAAGCGATGTTGGGTTTAGACATTAAGAGCGCCTTTCTAAAGGGAAGAATTAGACAGGATTAACAGGATTAGCAGGATTAAGAAAGATAAGACAAGTCAGGATAGATTGAAGCTTCTTCCTTTTATCCTGATAATCTTGTAAATCCTGTCTATTTCTCATCGGTGTTATTAGTGACTCTTAATTGGAAATGACGAACTCTTTCCAGTAGCGCCTGAGCTTATCCCGGTTAGCCTGGCGATAGGAAACGTAATCGCGTGCGATGCCCTGATCCACGCGAGTAAAAAAGATGTAGGCTTCCAGCAGCCCGGCGTCGTTGAGCTTGACCAGTGCCGCGAGCGATGGCGAGAGCGATTTTATCTTGCCGGATTTCAGCAACTCCGAAGCGACTTCGGCGGCTTTACGCAACGCTTCCGTTTCTTCGCGGAGAGTGTGCCGGTAAGCTTTCTCGTTGGGATATGCTTTGGCGAAATCCTCTACGACCCACTTGGCACGAACGAAGCCATAGTGTTCCCATGCGCTCGACCCATCCGTGCTCTCGCGCAACGCCGGGTCAAGATACACATCGAGCTTTTTGTCCCCGGACATGGTGAGCTTGACCGGAATCTCTATTTTCGGATGTGCCATGCTGATTTGATTGCGCTGTGCCCATTGTGAAAGCCCCATGTAGCCATTACGACTGCCGGGATCGGCGATGATCGCATCAACAAACTTCGCTTTCGCTTCCTGCTGGTTGCCTAGATTCATCAGCGCATCGCCCCAGTAGCGATGTGCCGTCTCTACGTTCTCGTCAATCGCAATTGCTCGCGCAAACCACTCGCCCGCTTTGTCCATCTGCTCTTTCTTCGCGCGCGGGTCATTTGCCTGATAGCCCTTCTTGAAATACATATCGCCGATGAACAAAGCCGCAAAGTAGAGCTTGGGGTCTAGTTGCAGCGCACGCTGGTAAGCGGCGATGGCTTTGTCCAGATCACCCTTCGAGTGCGCCTCCTCGCCTTCGCGCATGGCTTTGTCAGCTTCAGCGTTACTTGAGAAAGCCTGTTCGGACGGGTCAGCGCCTGAAAGATTTTGGAGTCCCATCCGCAACAGTTCGCTGTCGCCGCCCAAATCCTTGGAGCGAAGCAGGTAGACGCGGGCACGGTCGCGAGCCGCTTTGCGTGCCTGCGGGTCTTTCGTAGAGCTTGCGACAACTAACGTCGCCCAGCCTAAACGCTCGAACAGAACAGCGTCGTCAGGATTGGTTTTGACCAGTTTCTCCAGAACCGGAATCGCGTCGGCGAACTTGTTCTGGTCAAAGAGCTGCATTGCGCGCTGGCGCTCATCCTGGTTAGGCGCCGTTCCTTGTGCGAAGGAGCGCGGCACGGCGCTGGAGAGCATTAGTCCGAGCAGAAGAAGGACGTAGACTGCGATTACGGGCTTGCGAGACGACGTTAGAGTTTGCTTGGGCATGAGAGAGTCCTCTTAGAAAATTCTGTGATTGATAGGGGGAGATGCCGGGAGCCGAAAGGGAAGTCTATGAGCAGTTAAAGAGAGTGTCAACTAATCAAACGTTTAGGTCGTGGGTCATTTTCAATGTTGAACGGCAGAAAGCCTCCGTATTGACAGCCGCCGCCCGCTGTAATATTTTCCCCGCACATTTCCAACCTCGCGCGGCCCACGATTAACACTCAAACGGAGGTCCACATGAAAACGACTCGAATCATGGCGTTAGCCGTGCTGATCGTCGGAAGCGGTTTGGCGCTGTACGTGGCGCGGGCGCAGCAGCCGGGAATCAAGCGCACCGATCTCCAGCGGCACGATCTCAGCGTCCCCGGACGCGAGGTCATCCAAGTGCGCGTCGACATCGCCCCCGGAGCGGTCGCCCCCAGGCACAGCCATCCGGGCGAAGAGATCGTCTATGTCATCGAAGGCTCGCTGGAGTATCAGGTCGAGGGCAAGCCGCCGGTAACGCTCAAGGTCGGCGAGGTCTTGTTCATCCCGGCTGGAACGATCCACGCGGCGAAGAACGTCGGCAGCGGCAACGGGGCGGAACTCGCCACCTATGTCGTCGAAAAAGGGAAGCCGCTCGTCATGCCGGTCAAGTGAGCACCGAGCGAGGTAGCCGGAGGCACCGGCATGGCGCACACATCATGACCAACACGGCCCTCGGACTGGGCTAAAGGCTGCACGCACGAGCCGGTCGTGCGTTTCACGAATCGGGTACGTGTACGGACAAGTTTCATAAAGGAGAACACACAATGACCGAACTGGAAAAAGCACAAATCGACATGAAGCTCGAAGTCGTGGTGCTCAGCGTTTCCGACGTTGACCGCGCGAAGGCGTTCTACGAGAATCTCGGCTGGCGGCTCGATGGCGACTTCGTGGTGGGCGACGACTTCCGCGCCGTACAGATGACGCCGCACAACTCGGACGCCTCGATCATCTTCGGCAAGGGAGTCACGTCGGCCAAGCCCGGCTCGGCGGGCAGCCTTGTCCTCGCCGTGGACGACGTCGACGCTGCCCGCGACGACCTCGCCGCCCGCGGCGTCGAGGTGAGCGAGGTCTTCCACTACGCTGGCGGCCCCTTCAACAACTCGGTGGAGAACCCGCGCGTCGGCGGGCGCGACCCCGAGGGCCGTTCCTACTACTCGTTCGCCTCATTCAATGACCCGGACGGGAACGGCTGGCTGCTTCAGGAGATCGGGACGCGGTTTCCGGGCCGCGAGTGGAAGACGACGCCCGCACAAGCCACGGACGTCGCGACCCTTGCAGAGCTCCTCCACGAGACGGGGCTTGCCCACCACCACTACGAGCAGACGCACGCCGAGCACGACTGGTGGGACTGGTACGCGCCCTATCTGAGCGCACGTCAGAACGGCAGCAATCCGGAGGACGCCACCGCTGCTGCCGACCGCTACATGGATGAGACCCGTCATGTTCCTCGCCGATGACGCCGTTCGATTAGCCGCACTCTCCGAGCACGTCGACCGCTAGGTGAGTGAACGTCTTCTACAGCGACCGCCGGAACAGCCGCGCGTGCGGTCGCAGGAGCGCAGGGCGTGCGTGTGGCTAGTCACTACACGCCCCGCGTGGCGGGTGGCTCCGTCAAAGGCACGATGTAATCCTACTTCTTACCTGTTGAGCTATGAAAATGACCCACTACCAACGTTTAGGTAGTGTCATATTTTGATTTGTCTCAGAGAGAATAAGAACGCGATAAAGCTGGCGACGAGTCAGGCGTTAACCCGGCTGTGCTTCGCTCTCGTCTTTGTAAACTATGTCGGCGGCCATCTCGTCGGGGACGCGCGCCCAGCCGTCTGACGTGTGACGGAAATGTTCGGTTGAAGACGGGGTGAACGCGGCGCGCTCCTGTTGCCACGAAAGGCGCTCGACGTTGATGAAAGGATGCTTGACGCGCAGCACGTTGAAGGAATTGGTTTCGCCGCGCCCGCGCGTTGACGTGGCCGTCCCGGCAGAGACGACGAGCGCGCTGTGCCCCGCAATCTTGTAGCGAGCGGAACTATGTCCCGTGTGGCTGACGTGCAAGTGTCCCGCCAGCAACACGTCTGCGCCGCACTTGGCAATCGCTTCCATAGCGAGTTGCGCGCGGTCAACCAGATCGTCATCGCGGTGATGCCCCTCCGGCAGATCGAAGGGATGATGCGTGACGACGATTTTTACTATCTCGTCAGGATATGGACAGAGGCGCGAGCGGATAGCTTCAATCTGCGTTTCGTTGATGCGCCCGTCCTTGATCGTAAAAGAGCGCGCGGTGTTGATGCCGATAATGGCGACCTCTTCGTCTGCGTAAAACGGTTCGAGATCATCCGTGATGAACTCTCTGTACTTGTCGAGTGGTTGTGCGAAACGCGCGAAGACGTTGTGCAGCGGCACATCGTGATTGCCGGGCACGATAATCTGCGGGAACGGCAATTTGTCCAGAAACTCACGCGCCTCCTTAAACTGCTGGCTGCGCGCCCGCTGCGTTAAATCCCCTGAGACGACCACGACATCAGGCTTAATCTCCGCCACGGTCGCAATCACAGGCTCAAGCAACGCCTCATCAATTCGCCCAAAATGAAGATCAGAGAGATGAACAAGTGTTCGCATAATGAAATCAGTGATGAGTGATAGGTGATAGGTGATAAGAAGGAACGTGTTTTTTCTTAGCACCTATCACTTATCACTTATCACTCTCCTTTGGAACCAGGACACGCAGCGCGCCGGGGCGCACGCGGTAGTGCAGCGGCGTCGTCATGACTGTGACTTCGCCATCCGTTGCGACGCGCAGGCGCTTGGTGCGGCGCGTCTCGATCCAGATTTCTTTGGTGCACATGGCGTTGAAATCTTCTTCGTCGCGCAGGCCGCCGAAGAGCGCGCGCCAGGCCAGACGAAGTAAGCCCAGACGACCCGTGCGATGAGCGACGTAGAGACTCAATAGGCCAGCGTCTATGCAGGAGCGAGCGCCGACGTTGAAACTCTCCATCTCGTATTCGTTGTTGCCGACGAAGACAAACGGCGTGTGGCGAATAAGCCGCTCATCATCCGTGCTCAAGCGCACGCTCAGAAAAGGATAGCGTTTCAACATCGTGAGCGTCGCCCAGATGAAGGCAGGCCACTTGCCGCGTCCCAGTTGCTCCTGCTGCTTTTCACGATGCCGCACGATGCTCGGATAAAGCCCCAGACTGGAGTTGTTGAGAAAGATGCGGTCATTGACTTCGCCGACATCAACGCGCGCCTCGCGACCTTCCATGCAGACTCGCGCCGCCGCTTCCACGTCGAGCGGGATTTTCAAATCTTTGGCGAAATGGTTGAGCGTGCCGAGGGGCAGAACGCCGAGCGTGCGATCCGTGTCTACGAGGACTGAGGCCACGGCATTGATTGTGCCGTCGCCGCCGCCCGCGATAATCGGCTGGCAATTGTCGCGCACGGCCTGACGTGCCAGTTCAATAATCTCTTCGCCGCTTTTGGCCAGAGAGATGCGCGCTTCAATGTTGCCGGAAGCGAAGGTGCTCGCGAGAATTTCGCGCGCTTTCTCTTTGTCATCTGTGCCTGAAGAAGCGTTGAGGATGACAGCCGGGCGCGGGGCGCCGGGTTTGTCGGCTCGCGTCTCGCTTTGAAGATTTAAGGTCGCGCTTTCCTGCAAATCTTCCTCCGCAGATGATGGACTAAAACTCCAGCTCACAAACATATGATAAAGGGCGAGCCTGATTTTGTTAGCTCGCCCTTTATCCGACAGATACCGAATTGCCGCGCTCTTGATCGTTAGCGATCAAGATCAAGGACAGAGCTTCCGTCACCGCCTTTGTCCGCTTCGCGCGTCGTCCCTGAAGCGCCGTAGCCGCGATTTTCGCTCGTGGCATAAGACGATGAGGCGGAAGCGCTCGCCGCGCGTGTGCCTGTGTTGGTCTCCGGCGCGCTACCGGCCTGCGCCGGTTGATTGTCCTGCGACTGCTGACCTTGCTTGTTGGATAAATCAACGCCGAACAGTTCCTTAAGCTTATTGAAGAGCGCGGGCAGCACGACGTTCTGAGCCGTGCTCGACAACTCTTCCATAAAGCGCTCTCCGAGCGTCGAGACTTCCGTTTGCAAACGGTCGTAAGCCGAGGTCTCTTTGAAGCGCTCATAGAGTCCGGGCTTCTGCGGCGTCTCATCCCGCTGTTGCGGCGCGCTGTAGCTGAAAGAGCCGCCCGCCGCTCGCTCGTCGCCTGAGATTTCGTCTGCCTGGTCTGTGATTGGTTGAGCCGCATAAGAGTGGCCGTGAAAAGCCGAACGACGATCCGCCTCGTCCCGCTCATCTTCGAACCTGGAAGGTGTCGCATCCATCCGGGCGTAAACGTCCGTTTCTTCGGACGAAGGATAGTCGTCGTCGTCGCCCCGCCCACTGCCTTTGATCGTGCCGGTCAGCCCGTAGCCGACGAGAAAGCCGACCGAGAGCGCGCCGACGCTGAAGGCGATAGGGTTCTTGCGAAAATGATGACGCCAGTCGAGCGCATCCGAGACCGTTTCTTTCATCGAATAGTATTGGTTAGTCACTGTCTCTTTAATCTCCGTTACAGTTTGCGTGATTGATTCGCGCGCTTCTTCCATCCGACGCTGAAGCTCTTCCTTGCTAGGCTCTTCGTCGCCGCCATCTCCGTCACCAAAAGCGCGCGGTTGTCCTAGAGTTAATTCTTCAGCCATTCTTTATCCTTTCTGAGTTCGTCAACGCTGCGGTTCGGAACAATGTCCTGCTTCGCGAGGCGGTTCTTCGCCGTGATGATGAAGATGCCGCCGATGACAAGATAAAGCACCCCCGTAATAACGAAACCGAGCGCCACTCGCATAAACGGGTCTAACGAATCCGGCAGCACCGTGCTGATAAAAAACGCGACCGCCACGTTCAAGATCGCGAACCCGACTGCCGCGATGATGCCGCCAATCAGAATCTTGACCGCGCCGCGTATGTAACCGCTGACATCTTCTTTGATCTCAACCTTGAGCAAGCTGAGCTTCGTGTCCAGCAGCGTCGTCACGCCATCGCTCAAACGCCCGAAGAGCGCAGGCAAACCTTCAATATCCGCCTGCGTCTCGGCGTTCTTAGCGGGCGCGGCGGCTGTCCTCTTCTCTAAATCGGCCATCGCTCCTCCTAGCTGGTGATGGGTAATAGGTGATAGGTGACAGGAAAAAGCGTTTCCTCTTATCACCTATCACCCATCACCCATCACTTATCACTGTCTTATCTCCTGCTTCCGCGAATCAGCATACCGAGGACGAGTCCTGCCGCAGCCGAGATGAGAATCGCCTGGCCGGGATTCTTCTGCGCGTAGTCCTTCGCCTGGGTAGCGACCTCTTTGATGTCCGTGTTCTTGAGGTCGGCGAGCTTGTCGCCAATCACGGAGACTTTGTCGGCCACATAATCTTTGGCCGTCGAGGCTGCGTCGGCGATCTTCGCGCCGTATCCTTTATCCTCTGCGCGTCCCGTCGCTGCGCCCGTGCCGCCGCCCGTGCTCTGGCCGCCCGTTGGCGTCAGGCTCTGGTTGTTGCCGCCCGTCGTTCCAGTGTTGGAATCGCGCGTCGTTCCGGCATCGGTCGCGCCCGTACCTGCGCCGCCCGTTGCCTGTCCACCTGCACCGTACCCTGAATTTCTGTTCTCTGACATCTCGTCTTTCTCCTTAAAAGTATTTCATCCGCTGTTTTGAATCGGATGAGCTTCAGCGTGTGAATTATCCTAAAATCGTTCGCTCCCGCCGCAAATGAGCAAACAACGTGCCGACCACTATCGCCCCGCGTGATACATGACAGCTCAAGCCATATCCCTCTAAATAAAGAGATGCGGCTGCACGCCTCCCATAAGAGAGCGCGAGGTCTACTGCCTGATCTTGTTGCGAAAAGGTACGTGATACTTTAGCGCAAAGGTCGGGAACAGTACAGGCGAGAGCGGGCGATAGACGATAGACAACGGACGATAAAAGACGAGCTTTCCATCGTTCATCGTCCGTCGTCCACCAACAATTTCCTGAAACCAAACTCGCCTTGACTCCGTTTATCGAAAGATGGTAAGTAAGTACTTACTTTTAAGCAGCCCGGCGCAGAAATGGAATTAATTTTTTGAGTAAAGAGATCAACCCCGTTCCCCTTAGTGAGCAACTCCCCATCGTCGGCGGGCGGATGGCGGGCGAGGAGCGCAAGCTCCAAATCCTGCGCGTCGCCGTGCGCCTGTTTTCGCAGCGCGGCTTTCGCGGCACGACCACCAAAGAGATAGCGCAGGCCGCCGGAGTCTCCGAAGCGATGGTCTTTCGCCACTTCGCCACCAAGGAAGAACTCTACACGGCCATTCTCGATCACAAAGCCTGCGCGAGCGAAATAGCAGACCCATGCCAGTTAGTGGCCGACGCTGTCGGGCGTAAAGATGACCGCGACGTTTTTGAGACTCTGGCCTTTTCCGCCCTGGAGCACCACGAGCAAGATCGCGAATTCATGCGCCTGCTGCTGCATTCCGCGCTCGAAGGACATGAACTGGCGCAGATGTTCTGGGATCGGAACATTCTCCAGATTTACGAATTTTTGGGCACTTACATTGAGGAGCGGCAGCTCGACGGCGCGTTTCGCCCAATCGAGCCGAAGGTGGTCGTGCGCGCCTTCATCGGCATGCTCATTCATCATTCACTGAACAACAATCTGTGGGACCCTTCGCGCCGCCTGCTCGACATCACGAACGAAATGGCCGCGCGCGAGTTTACAGAGATTTTACTCCGTGGCATTAGCAACGATTCAGCGCCGCCAGCCGAGACGGGCAAACGCGCCGCTCAGTCGTTAACCAGAAACCTTGCGAAGAAGAAACAAACGAAATGATCTCCCGCGAGCAATTCAAAATTTTATCTCTCGCCCTCGTCCTCGTTGCAGCGAGCGTGCTGCTTGCGGCGTGCGGTGGCTCGAAGGCTTCAAACGCGCAGCAGGCCAATGTCGCGGCGGCTCCCGTAGCAGTTGACGTAACGACCGCATCTGCCATCACGCGCGAGTTGCCGCGCTTCTTTGAAGCTACCGGCAGCTTCATTGCGGATGAGCAGACGGACGTTGCGCCGTCAATCTCCGGCAAGGTCGTTGCCATCGGCGTCGAACTCGGCTCTTACGTCAAGCGCGGCCAGATGATCGTCAGGCTCGACGAAAACGATTCGCGCATTCGTCTGGATCAAACGCAGGCGCAATTGCAGCAAGCGCAGGCCGCAGTCCGCCAGGCTGAAGCGAAGATAGGCTTGCGTCCCAATCAGAACTTTGACCCGACGCGTGTGGCGGATGTCGGCTCGGCGCGCGTCGCGCTTGAGCTGGCCGAAAAGCAGTTGCGCCGCTTCGAGCGTTTGCTTGAGACGGGCGACGTTTCGCGCTCCTCCTACGATCAGCAGAAAGCGCAACGCGACCAGTTGCAGCAGCAGTACGAAGTGGCTCTGACTAAAGCCCGGCAGGATTACGCAGCCGTTATTGCCGCCCGCGCCGGTGTCGCGAATGCCGAGACGCAGGTCGCGCAGGCACGCCGGAATCTCTCGTATGCGCTCGTCTACTCGCCGATTAACGGCTACGTCGCGGAGCGTCCAGCAGACCTTGGCGAATACGTTTCACCTGCGACGAAGGTCGCAACGGTCGTCAGCACCAATCCCTTGCGCGTGCGGATAGACATCCCTGAACAGGCGATCACGAGCATTCAGATGGGGCAGAGCGTTTCGGTCAGCGTCAGCGCCTACCCGGACAGGAATTTCAGCGGGCGTGTTCATCACGTCGCGCCGAGCGTGACGCCGAATTCGCGCACACTGACGATTGAAGCAGTGGTTGAGAACCCGGACGGCCTGCTCAAGCCCGGACAGTTTGCCACAGTCCGTATCCTGCAATCACAGACAAGCGCGGCGGTGCTGGTTCCCCTGCGCTCCGTTCGCGCGGAATCGGGCACAAGCTACGTCTTCGTCATCAAGGACGGGCGATCCGAAAAACGTATTGTGCAACTCGGTCAAGCGGACGCCGACCTTGTCGAGATTAAAAGCGGAGTGGCCGCCGGTGAACAGGTCGCCACCAGTAACGTCGAACTATTGAACGACGGCACGCCCGTCAAACAATAAAGCAGTGGTCAGTGGTCAGTGGTCAGTTAAAAACTGATTCTTACTGACCACCGACCACCGACCACCGACCACTGAATTATGCAAAAGCTTGCTGAAATTTGTGTCCGCCGCCCGGTCTTCGCGACGATGCTTATCCTGTCGCTGACTGTGGTCGGTCTCTTCTCGTACAAGTCTCTCGGCGTTGATTTGTTTCCGAAGATTGATTTGCCGACGATCACCGTCACGGTCATCAATCCGGGCGCGTCGCCGCAGGAGATCGAGACCGAAATCACGGACAAGATAGAGGGCGCGGTCAACACCATCAGCGGTATTGACGAGTTGCGCTCGACCTCCGTCGAAGGCGTCTCGCAGGTCTTCATTACGTTTCTGCTGGACAAGAACGCGGACGTTGCCGCGCAGGAGATACGCGATAAGGTTGGTCTGGTCATCCCTGATCTGCCGGAGACCGCCGAAGAGCCAATCGTCCAGAAACTGGACACGGACGCCGCGCCCGTGCTTCGCATAGCCGTTTCCGCGCCGCGCAATCTGCGCGAAGTCACAGACGTTTCCGACAAGCAGATTAAGGAGCGCATCGAATCCATCAACGGCGTCGGGCAGGTGCAGATTGTCGGCGGGCGCACGCGCGAGATTCAGGTCTGGGTAGACCCCGATAAGCTGCGCTCTTACAACGTGACGGTCGCGGAGGTCGCCGCCGCCATTCGCTCGCAGAACATGGAAGTGCCGGGCGGGCGCATTGACGAGGGCATGCGCGAATTGACCGTCCGCACAATGGGGCGCATCACAGACCCTTCGAGCTTTAATGATCTGGTCGTCGCCACGCGCGGGAATTATCAGGTCAAGGTCAGCGACATCGGCTACATCGAAGACGGTGCGGAGGAGCAACGCACGCAGGCGCTGCTCAACGGCCAGCCCGCCGTGACGCTCGTCGTCTCAAAGCAATCTGGGCAGAACACCGTCGCGGTCGCAGATGCCGTCAAAGAAAAACTGGCGGAGATTAAGCCGACTTTGCCGCCGGGATTCAAGACAGAAGTCGTCGGCGATCAATCCATCTTCATCAAAGCATCGCTCGAATCCATTCAGACGCACTTGATCGAAGGCGGCATCCTCGCGGCCATCGTCGTTTTCATCTTTTTGTGGAGCTTCCGCTCGACCTTAATCGCGGCGCTTGCTATCCCGACTTCGATTATCGCCACCTTCGGCCTGATGGCCGCGATGGGATTCACGCTCAATCAGATTACGATGCTTGCTTTGACCTTGATGGTCGGCATCGTGATTGACGACGCCATCGTCGTTCTGGAAAACATCTTTCGCTACATCGAAGAGAAGGGCATGCCGCCGTTTCAAGCGGCGATTCAGGGCACGAAAGAGATTGGCCTCGCCGTCATGGCGACGACACTCTCTCTGCTCGCAGTCTTTCTGCCCGTAGGCTTCATGGGCGGCATCGTCGGTCGCTTTATGTCCTCGTTCGGCCTGACAGCATCGTTCGCCATCGCCGTCTCGCTGCTGGTTTCGTTTACGCTGACGCCGATGCTGGCCGCGCGCTTGATTAAGCGCAAGGACGATCCGCTGCCCGCAGGCGCGGGGAGCGAGCCTTCAGAAACGGACGCCCCGGTCGCGCTCGCCAACGAATCGCGTGTGGTCGCTGCGGAGAGTGCGCCTGAGAAGAACGTAGAAGACGATAAAGCTGCAACGCTAACGACAGCGCCGCCGCAGGAAGCCCTCGCGTTAAAGGAGACGGAAACAGCCGCATCATCTGGGGAAGAGAAGAAGGCGAAAGCGAAATCCGCCGGGCACAACTCGAAGGAATCTCGCTGGTATCGCCCGATTGACCGCACTTATACATGGATGCTGAGGTGGTCTATGGCGCATCGCTGGGCAATCGTGCTGATGTGCCTCGGCGTGATTATCAGCATTGTGCCGCTCTTCAAGTTCGTCGGCAAGAACTTCCTGCCGGTGGACGATCAATCGCAGTTTGAAATCAACGTCCGCACCACCGAAGGCGCGACGCTGCCCGCGACCTCCGCGCTCGTCGAAAAGATTGCGGCTGACCTCCGCAAACTGCCCGGCGTCGAGGCCACGCTGACGACCATCGGCGGCGGCCAGCAGCAACTCGTCAACAGCGCCGGAATCTACGTCAAGCTCGTGCCGATTAAAGAACGCGCCGAGACGCAGGATCAATTGATGGTGCGTGCGCGCGAGTTGTTGAAAAACTATCCGAAGGAATTACGCACGAGCGTACAGCAGGTCGCGGCCATTTCCGGCGGCGGCTTCCGCAACGCAGACATTCAATACGTCATCGGCGGCCCCGACCTTCAGAAGCTGACGAAGTATTCTGAAGAATTGCTGGCGAAGATGAAGAC
Source organism: uncultured Acidobacteriota bacterium (assembly GCA_963791265.1). GTDB lineage: Bacteria > Acidobacteriota > Blastocatellia > Pyrinomonadales > Pyrinomonadaceae > QHXM01. The sequence continues at coordinate 347,947 of CAWBSB010000013.1, read as the reverse complement.
CATCCCGGACGTAGTTGATGCCGATTCGACCTTGATTACGGGCAAGCCAGAACTTCGCGTCCGCATTGATCGCGCGCGAGCGGGCGACCTCGGCGTGCGCGTCGGCGACATCGCGCAGGCGCTCAACACGCTGGTTGCCGGACAGAAGGTCTCGACCTTCAACGCGGGCACGGATCAGTATGACGTGAGGGTTCGCGCCGTCGGCGAGTTTCGCGCGAGCGTCGAGGGACTCAGGCGCATGATCGTGCCTTCGGCGAAAATCGGTTGGGTCAGCCTGGATAATCTGGTTCAGATTGAAGAGGGCGCAGGGCCTTCCGCCATTGATCGTCTCAACCGCGAGCGTCAGGTTTCTTTGCTCGCCAACGTCCGCCCCGGCGGCTCGCAGGCCGACGTGATTGCGAAGATGAATGAGTTCGTCAAAGAGTTGAAGGTCGAAAGCGCGTATAAGACGGGCACGGCTGGACGCTCGAAAGAACTGGGACGCGCGGGCTACTATTTCGGCCTCGCGTTTCTCCTCTCGTTCGTCTTCATGTACATGGTGCTGGCGGCGCAGTTCGAGTCGTTCATTCACCCGATTACCATCCTGCTCACCTTGCCGCTCGCCATTCCGTTCGGCATCGTCTCGCTCCTGGTGACGGGGCAGACCGTGAACATCTTTTCGGGACTTGGACTCCTCTTGCTCTTCGGCGTCGTCAAGAAAAACGCCATCTTGCAGATTGATCACACGAACGAATTGCGCTCGCAGGGCATGGAACGTCTGGACGCCATCATTCAGGCGAACCGCGACCGCCTGCGCCCGATTCTGATGACGACGATTGCGCTCGTCGCGGGCATGATGCCGCTTGTCATCTCTACAGGGCCGGGAGCGGGCACGAACCGTTCAATCGGCGTACTGGTCGTCGGCGGTCAATCGCTCTGTTTGCTGCTGACGCTGCTGGCCGTGCCGGTCTTCTATTCGCTGTTCGATGATCTTGGCCGCGCACGCATCTTCAGCCGCATTTATGCGCCGGTCAGGGGCGCGTTCGCTTGGGTGAGACGCAAGACAGCCTCGGCAACTGCTTCGATTTTCGGGATGTTTACGAAACATTAGGAGCTGAATTGTAGGGGCAGGGCTTGTCCCTGCCCGTGCCTGATGAATGTTGAGCGGGCAGGGACAAGCCCTGCCCCTACAGATAAGATATTTGAGATTTCAAATCTGAAAATGTTATGAGTCGTCACAAAATAAATTCGGCAATTATCCGCTTGACCTTCGCGCTATTGTTTTTGGTGGCAGGCATACAGGCGTCCGTCTTCGCGCAACAACCGGGAGGAACGACGACAACAACGCCCGTGACTCCCGCGCCGTCCGGTAACACGCCAACGACGAGCGCGCCGCCGTCATCTTCGAGCGGGGTGAACATTGCGCCGAGCGGCAATAATCCGCAGTCGCCCGCGACCGCGCCCGGCTCGAACGCGCGCCCTGTCACACCCGCTGGACAAACAGAGCAGAGCGTGCAGCCGACCACGCAAGCGGATCAACAAACGCGCGGGAACAATCCCGCGGCCACGACGCAGCCGCAGACGCCGCAGGGCGGCGCTCCCTCGTCATCAATCCCGACGACGGATAGTTTGCCTTCGGGCAATTTGTCTACGCCCGCTACGACTTCACAGCAGGAGGGTCAGCCGCAACGACAAGTTCCCGGTCAAACAGTCGCGCCAGCACAAGCGCCGCGCGCTCCGGGACGCGAGAGTGTGGCCAGCCCAGCGCCGCAAACGGAAACTCTCCCGGATGTTCCAGCAATCGCTCCGAACTATCGCGCGCCTGAACGCCCCTTGCCTGAAATCGGGCGCGTCGGCGTTGACATGACAGACCAGCGCCCGCTCTCTCTGCGCGAAGCCCTGGAAATGGCGCTTCTTAACAACAAGGACATAGAGGTCTCGCGCCAGAATGTTCGCGCCGCCGAGTTTGATTTGCTGGGATCGCGCGGCGCATACGACCCGCGCTTCAGTTCGCTCTCTTACTACGAACGAAGTGAAACGCCTTCGGCCAATTTCCTGAGCGGTGGCCTGAGCAGCGCAGTAACGCAGAGCGATTACACGGGCACGGCGCGTCTTGAGGGATTGACGCCGAAGTTTGGCGGCGGCTATCGCGTGGATTTTTCGGCAATTCGTTTGACGACTAATAATCAATTTGCTGCGCTCAATCCGCAGTTTCCGACGGCGCTGACCTTCAACTACACGCAGCCGCTCATTCGCGGACTGCGCTTTGACAACAATCGTCGCCAGATCGAAGTCGCCAAGAAGAATCTCAACTTGACTGACGCACAGTTTCGCCAGCGTGCCATTGAAACCATCACGCAGGTGCAGCGCGCTTACTGGGATTTGGTCTTCACGCTCCGCAATCTACAGATTCAGCGCGAAGCCGTGAGAGACGCTCGCGCCCAGCTTGCTCATAACAAGCGTCTGGTCGAAGAAGGCGTGCTCGCGCCGATTGACGTGGTCGCAGCCGACGCGCAGGTCTCCGGCTACGAGCAGAGCGTCTATACCGCGCTCGAAGATGTGCAGCGAGCTGAAAACAATTTGAAGAACCTGATTGCCGAGAATCGTCAATCGCCTTTCTGGAACGTCTCGATTATTCCGACCGACTCCGTTGACCTGACGCCGCCTACCATCAACTTGAATGAGGCGATGACGGCGGCGATGGCGAATCGCACAGAGCTACAGCAGTCTGCGGTCGTCAGCGAGATTAACCAGATAGACCAGCGTTACTTTCGTGAGCAGACGAAGCCGCAGGTTGATTTGATCGGAAGCTACGGCGTCGTCGGTTTAGCCGGGGCGATCAACACCAGCAGCATCGCCAATCCTTTGACCGCTTCAACGGCGCAGTTGCGCGAGCGCATCAACGTGCTGTCGGCGCTCAACGGATTGCCTCCGCTGCCGGAGACCGCGCCACAGACACTCCCGGAAAACCTGCTCGGTGGGCTCGGACAATCGCTCTTGAATATCGGCGCGAATCGCTACAGCAATTTCCGCGTCGGCGTGCAGTTGAATCTGCCGCTCAGAAATCGGACGGCGGAAGCGCAACTCGGGCGCTCTCTCGTCGAAGGGAAACGCATCAGTACGCAGCGCGAGCAATTGGAGCAACTGATTCAGGTTGAGGTGCGAAACTCTTTGCAGGTAGTGCGAACGGCTGAGTCGCGCCTGCGCGCGGCGGCAGCGGCACGCGAGGCTTCAGAGCAGCAGTACACGAGCGAGCAGCGAAGATTCGACGCAGGTCAATCAACGCTCTTCCTCGTCCTTGAACGACACACGGCTTTGACTACCGCTCGCGGTAACGAACTGCGCGCGCAGACCGATTTGAACAAATCAATCGCCGAACTGCAACGCGCCACTGGCAACGCAATGCAGGCAAATAATGTGGTTGTTAGCGTGAGATAAAAACAAGAGGATTCGTCGTGCGTGTGCGCTGAACTTGGTCTCCCCGGGAGGCAGCACCACACGGCGTGAAGGCGGTGAGTTTTTGGGGCGAAACTCACCGCCTTTATTATTTGCCGCTTGTGTCAGAGGTCAGTGGTGATTAAGTCCTCATTGGGTGAGAACTGACAGGTGGAATGCACGGTCGCTGAAAGTGCCGTTAGAGGCGCGTGTGTCCACCCAGACGCCTTTGTCTATCTCCGGCGAAGTCACACTGAAGCGTAGCGCGACGGTGATAAAGCCGGGAGGCTCTGTGAAGATACCGGGTCTGCCGATGGTGGCGTTATAGACGCCATTGCTGACATCACCGGTGAAGATCACTTCGTAGATGCCCGTGGCCAGTCTCGCGACGCGCCACACGTTACGGCCACGAATCAGCGTGCCGTTGGCCTCGACCACAGCCCAAAATTCGCGGACGCAGCAACTCTCTGCCCCAAAAGACTCTGGGGTTCCGGTGGCCGGGGCAGTTATCGCTTTGTCAGCACTCGCGCCTGGCGGTGCATTCGTCGGAACCTGGCCACCAGGCTTCGGAGCCTGTGCCTCAGGCTTCTTTTTATCTTCTGCCATTGTCATTCTCCTTTTACTGTTGATGAGGTGAAGCGTACCGGACTGCAAGTCCGTTACAACTAGATCGGACTGACCTGCGAGATGAGGTGGTCAGTCTTGGTTGAGCCACTACGCGAGTACCGACCAGAGCGTCGGGTTATCACTGACAGCGGTCGCCTTGTGAACGACGCACAGTCCATAAACAACTGGCGCTGGTCTTCACCGGCGCAACCCTTGAGCTTTCAGCTTTGGCTGATTCATTCCTGGGAAGGTGAGTTCTTAACCAGCCTTGAAGAACGTCATCTGCGTAGGTGCTGTTATGGATAGGCAATTGCTATACCCGATGGCAGAAGAACGGAAAATAGAGATAATTGAACAGAAAGCTTCTCTGGAATTGCATTGCTGTCTACTATTCACGACAGTGCCGTCTATAAAAGTGGACATCACAACGCGCAATGAGACGTTTTTGAGGCATTACGCAGGATATTGACAAAGCCGCGAGCCTGAAGTCAGCTATCGAGCGGCGGAAGTCGAAAGGATGAGCCAAACGGCAGAGCTTTTTACTTTGCCGCGCTTTTGTCTTCTCTCTTGGCATCGTTCAGCGCGACCGTGACCCACAGCGGCCAGTGATCCGACAGCCCGATTTTTTTATCAATCCCGTGATTGGTGGGCGTGAGTCCGCGCAGCCAGAGCCAGTCGAGCTTGAGTTCGATGATGAAAGTCTTCCACGTTGAGACGCCGTTCTTGAAAGGTGTGGAGAATTTTGCTTTGGTAAAGAGCGTGGTCGTTCCGTCCACGTCTTTCTCCGTGATGGTATTGAAATCTCCCAGCACGATTGCCCGCTCAATCTCCGTATGATGCGCCTTGAGATCGTCCAGCACGGCCCCGATTTGTTGCAGCCGCCGCTCGTTCGAGGTGCGAAGCTCGGCGTGAATTGAATAGACGCGCAAACTCGTCGTGCCGATTTTGACGGTCGCGCCGATGGCCGCGCGACGACGGCCTCCCGGCCCTGCGTTCGGTAGCACGAACCGCTTCACATCGCTCAGCGGATACGCGCTCAAGATCATGACGCCCGTTTCTTCTTCCTGCACCTTCTTCTCTTTCGTCGGAGGCGGAGGCGGCGCAGCCCAGGCGTAGTACATGCCCAACTCTTCAGCCATCAGGCGCGCAGTGTTGACGTTTCCCGTGCGCTTACGGTTGCGGTCAACTTCCTGCAAGCCGATGATTGCCGCGCTCCCTACCTCCGCATCCGATTTGAATAGCTCGATCAACCTCCGCAGGTCTTCACCGCCCCGCCAGCGTATGTTGTAGGAAACGATTTTGATTGCGTCGGGCACTGGTGCCGGTGAATGAGCTTTTGACGCTCCTCCTGTTTCCAGCAAGCCCGAATCAGGTTCTTCAATCGTGCGTGTGAACGTCGGAAGCTGTGCGGAGATAAGGACAAGGATAAATAAAATCCTTGAGACGCAGGTGCGAAGGTTTTTTCGATGACCCATGACGGTATCTTTCCCTTAATGGAAGTCTGGCGTAGCCGAGTTGGAAAGAAGAAACATTACGGGGGATGGGACGCCGCCAGACTTTAACAGCCTTTCTCACAGATTGCCATAGTAGGACAGACATTCCTGTCTGTCGTGGGACAGGCATTCCTGCCTGTCTAAGCGTGCGCCAGCACGCTAATGGTTTCCGCTAATACAGTATTCGCGCTGGCGCGCTCAATGACAGACAGGAATGTCTGTCCTACGACAGGCAGGAATGCCTGTCCTACGTCTGGATGCTAAGGCGCAGCCCGTCGGTGGCGGCTATGGTCTCGCCGGGCCAGAGTTTTTTCGCTTCCGCTGCGATGTCAACGCCGTCCCATTCCGGGTAGAGGTGCGCGAGCATGACTTTGCCGGGTGCGGCCTGTTGAGCCAGTCGCATCGCATCCTTCAATTCAAGATGCGTCTCGATTGGCTTGTTGCGCCGGAAAGAGCATTCCATGATGAACAGGTCAACGCCTTCGGCAAATTTGCCAAGCGCCTCCGTGTAGCCCGTGTCCGAAGTGTAGACGAGAGCTGTGCCGCTTTCATCCGTCAAACGCAGCGCCAGGCTCTCGCGCGTGTGCGGCGTCGAAAAAGTTTGAGCTTGAAGGCCGGGCAGCATCTCAAACTCCTCGGCGGGCGCGACCTCGCGGATTTCGATAGGGAACGGCTGCTTCAAGAGGTTGTAATTATTCGCTTCATCGAACGCACGGAAAAGTTTCTCCAGCCCCGCTCCGCCGAAGATCGTGAGAGGCTTGCGGCGATTTTTGGTTTGCGGGGCATGCTTCGTGCCGAAGAGAAAGGGAGCGAGGCCGCCGACGTGATCCAGATGGAAATGGCTGATCCAGATGGCGTCCAGATTAACCCAATCGAGATTCTCCTCAGCCATACGATGAACGCAGGCCGCGCTGGCGTCGAGCAAGAGCGTTCCGCTCGTCGTTTCAAGCCAGTGCGCGCTGGCCGCGCGTTGCGGGTGCGGAACCGATGTGCCTGAGCCTAGAACAACGAGGGTCAGCATAAGAGCAGTAGTCAGTAGTCAGTGGGCAATGGTCAGAATAAAAATTGTCTGACAGTTAGCGTTGCTTTTCTGTTTGATGGATGGAAGGCTACCGAAATCGGGGCAGGGAGGTCAACTGTTCGCTTGACCGGAGCGCATTTGTTGGGCTAAATCTCAAGGCGTAAAAACCACCGCAGACACGGAGGCACAGAGAAGAATATTTCAAATTCAGAATTTGAGATTTCAAATCTGCAATCTGCAATCTTATACCCGCGTGCTTTCTCTGTGCCTCTCCGGTCTCTGTGGTTAATTTCTACGGTCGAAATTAAATTGAGGATTGATGGACGACTCAAACATAGAGCTTGATGCGCTGGGCGTCTTTTCGCACCCGGATGATGCGGAGTTGTCGGCTGCGGGCACGTTGCTCAAGTTGAAATCCCTGGGCTATCGCACGGGTGTTCTGGACATGACGCGGGGCGAGATGGGGACGCGCGGGACTATCGAAGGCCGCGCTGAAGAGGCTCGGGAAGCGGCGCGCATCCTGAAGCTCGACGCGCGTCTCAATCTTGAGCAGCCGGATGGCCACGTCTGGCTGACGGAAGCAGCGCGCAGCGCGATGGTGCGCGTCATCCGCAGGCACAAGCCCAAAGTGATTCTTACTTCACACTGGGACGACCCGCACCCGGATCACGCCGCGACCGCCCGCATCGTCCGCGAAGCCGCGCGGCTGGCCAGCATGCGCCGCTATGATGAAGAGTTTGGACTCGACAGCGTGGCCGTGCCCGCGCTGGCGCACGTAGTCTTTTCACGCCTCGTCCCCCCGTCATTCATCGTTGACGTTTCCGATTTTCTGGAAGAAAAAATGCGCTCCATCCGCGCGCACGCTTCGCAGTTCTACCGAGCGGACGCCGAAGAGCCGGAGACACGCATCAGCGACAAAAATTTCCTACAGCAGATCGAATGGCGAATGCGCTACTACGGCTCGCTCATCGGCGTGGCTGCGGGCGAAGCCTTCTACGTCCGCGAGGCTCTCAACGTCGAAGACCCGGTTCGACTTCTCACCCAACCAATGAACATCTATTCTTAATTTGATGAGTCTTAACAAGCGGGTCAAGGTAGGTTGCTGCGGGTTTCGGATGGCGATGGCGGAGTACGTCAAGCACTTTCCGGTCGTCGAGGTGCAGCAAACTTTCTATCAACCGCCGCAAGTCAAGACTCTCGAAAATTGGCGCGCGAGTGCGCCCGCTGATTTCGAGTTTACCTTGAAGGCGTGGATGCTGATCACGCACGAAGCGCGCAGCCCGACTTATCGGAGGCTCAAGCGAGAATTGAGCGAAGATGAGCGCGATGAGTGCGGCTCGTTTCGCCAGACTCCGATTGTCATGGAAGCCTGGGACGTGACGCGCAAGTGTGCCGAAGCTCTCGCCGCTCGTCGCCTCTTGTTCCAGTGTCCGGCCAGCTTCAAGCCGACGAAAGAAAACCTCAAAAACATGCGGGCGTTCTTCCGAGGCATAAAACGCCCGCCCGACTTGCAACTTCTCTGGGAGCCGCGCGGAGGTTGGCCTGATGACATCGTGCGCGAGCTTTGCCGCGAGCTTGATCTCACACACGTCGTTGATCCCTTTGCCGCACGAACCGTCACGCCTGAGCGTTGCTACTTCCGCCTGCACGGGCGCACAGGTTTCCGCTACGTCTACGAAGACGATGAACTCGAAGAGCTATCTATGATGCTGCCCCGTGACGAGACTTCCTACGTGCTTTTCAACAACGTGCGGATGCGCGAAGACGCCGCTCGATTTCAAGTGATAAGTGATAGGTGATAAAAGCAGGAGTCAGAATCCAGAAGTCAGGAGTCAGAAGAAAAGAAAATCAGAAGAAGAACGGTTGCCGCCTTATTATTCTGGGTTCTGAATTCTGACTCCTGAATTCTGCTTTTATCACCTATCACCTATAACTGCCTCTCAAGGCTACGGAAGGTTCGGGCAGGTTTTGTGGTATGGCTGGCCGGGGAAGTATTGCTGCCATTCTTCCGGCGTGAGATTGCGGTTGGCGACGCGGCAGGCGTCTATGATCCAAGATTCCAGTGTCATATCCCAAATGATCAGCGTTTTGTCGAAGCCGCCGGACGCCAGCCAACGGCCATCCTGACTCAACATTATATCCTTAACCGAATCCTCTTGACGCATGAGCGGCTGACCGATTAGTTGGCGAGTGGCTACGTTCCACAAGAAAATGTTCTGATTGGGAAGATTCTCGCCCAACGAGGCTGAAACCAGGGTTTCGCCATCAGGACTGAAGACCATCTTGTTCATGACAGCGATGGAGCCTGTGAAAGCTCCGCCTAAAGGCTGTCGAGTGGCTACGTCCCAGAGTCTAATTGTTCCGTCCGCCTGGCCGGAGGCGGAAGCCAATGTCGTACCGTCAGGACTGAAAGCCACGCTCGTGATTTCGTCTTTGTGACCCCTGAGAGGTTGCCCCATCATCTGGCGAGTAGAGACATTCCATAAACGAATTTCGCCTTCAATACAGGCGTCATACGCGTCATTTACGGTGGTGAGTCTCTGCCCTCTTTTACCGCAGCCGCTCGACGCCAGCGTGTTGCTGTCGGGGCTGAGAGCTATGCTGTTGACCGGGAGTGAACCCGTACTTCCACGTTCATATTGATGGCCGGGGGCGATTTCGCCGAGCATCTGGCGGGTCTCAACATTCCACAGGATAATATTTTTGCCATCGCTGGAAACCAGGATTTCACTGTCGGAACTGAAGATTAATATTTTGACAGAATCGCTGTGGCCTGTGAGCGGTTGAGAGATGAGTTGTCGTGTAGCTGGATTCCAGAGGCGTATCTCGCCCTGCTTGCAACCCCCCTCTTCAGTCCTCGCGCAACTGCCTGCCGCCAGTGTTGTTCCATCAGGGCTATAAGCCAGACTGGTTACTGCATCGGGCGCGCCTTTAAGCTGACCGAGAGGCAGGCGTGTAGTGGCATCCCATAAATAGACTTCACTGCCAGTACAATCAGCAAACCTGTCACAGCCGCCGGAGGCTAACACACGACCGTCGGGGCTGAAGGCGACGCTTTCTACCTTGTCGGTAGAATTTTCAGAGAAGAGGCGGCTGATAGGCAGGTGAGCGGCTGCATCCCAGATACTGAGTTCAGCCTCTACACAATAGCCGTCCGCTCCCAACTTCTGGCAGCCGCCTGTTGCCCATCTGAACGTCTCCGGGCTGAAGGCGATGCTCTTTGTTTCACTCGAGGAGTAGCTGGCAAAGTACTTGACGGGGGTGCTGCTTGAGAGGGTGAGGTTGTTGCCGCTGGCCGAAAACGCGACCTCCCGCACAAGGATGTGGTTTTCGGCGTCGGCTGAAATCAATGCCTTACCGTCGCGCGTGAATTTCACGTCGAGAACTTCGCTATCATGATGCTTCATCGGCCTGCGGAAGTCAGCCTCTAGTCTTTCATAGTCCTTGAGAGATTTGCGCGCGGCGACATCCCAAAGCCTGACCGTTTCATCCGCGCTGCCGGAAGCCAACACCTTTCCGTCCGGGTTGAACGCGAGGCTTGCTATTCCGTCGGTGTGGCCTTTGAGCGGCGAGCCGAGAGGCCGACGCGTAGCGACATCCCAGAGAATGATTGAAGCATCAACGCCAACGGCAGCATCCCTGCCGTTAGCGGAGGCCAGCGTTTTACCATCAAGGCTAAAGGCCAGACTCTGCACAAAGCTGGTGTGGCCTTTGAGCGGCTCGCCCATGCGCTCATGAGTGGCGACGTTCCAAAGATAGATTTCTCCTGTGCCATCACCGGAGCTGCCGGAAGCCAGAATCTTGTCGGGACTAAAGGCCAAACTGTACACGGGTTGCTTATGTCCGGTGAGAGGTTGGCCGATCATGCGACGAGTAGCCACGTCCCACAGAATGACGACTCCGTTGTTATCGCCCGAAGCCAGAAGTTTTCCGTCAGGACTGAAGGCCACGCAGTTGACATTACTCTGATGGCCTGCGAGAGCTTCCCCGATGGGCTGGCCTGAAGCCGGGTCCCAGAGTCGCACGGAATTGTCTTTGCCCTTCTCGTCAGTGGCCGAAGTCAGCAATTTGCCCTCGTCGCCGCTGGCTGAAGCCAGCAATTTACCGTCTGGACTGAAGACTACTTTGCCAACCTTTGCCGTGTGGCCGTGAAGAAACATTGCGAGGTACTCGCGATAGTACATGTCGAGGAGCAGGGTTCGGGGAGCTACGAAAGACTTGGTGCGGATGCGGTTAGCTTCGACGCCGAGCAGCAGACCGAGATCGGGTTGATTCTCCATCTGCGCGTAGGATTCCGCCGCCAGTTGTCTGGCGAGAGCTAGCTTTGCCTGGTCGTTCGCGCGCCACCATTGAAAAAGCGCCAGTAAGGCGAGACCTACGGCAAGGATGAAACCTGCGACCAGCCCGATGAAGATTCTTCTTCGCCGTCGCTCGACGGCTCGTCGCGCGGCCAGGCTGGCGTTGAGGAATTCGCGTTCCGCCTCGTTCAGCGCTTCTTCGTTGCGCTCGCGCCACTCGACGGCCTGTGCGAGGCGTGCGCCGCGATAAAGGAGGCTTTCGTCTTTCGTCGGCTGCCATTCACGCGCGGCCTCTGTCAGACGGCGAAGAATACGAAGCCCCGCGCGATCTTCCTCTATCCATTTTCTGAGACGTGGCCAGCCGCGAATCAACGCTTCGTGAGAAACGTCTACCATCTGTTTTCCAGGCGCTTCATCGCTGTCCGTCGTCAGCAGGCGAGCGTTGGCGAGCGCCTGCGCGACACCTTCGACCGCGCCGCTTTCGCCCGTGCGCGTGATGAGTTCCGACATGGTTGCGCGTCGGCGTGTGTCTTCAGTGCCTTCGCCGGGTTGGGTCAGGCGGAGCATGATGCGCCGCACAATCTGTTGCTGCTCGGTGTCGAACCCTTCGAAGATGGTATCGGCTCGCTTGGCAATCGCGCCTTCGACGCCGCCCGATTCGCGATAGGCTTCGAGCGTCAGCATCGTGCCGCGCCGCCGTTCCCACAATTCCAGCAGCGCATGTTCCAGCAGCGGCAGCGCGCCCGGCTGATTCTCGACATCTTCCAGAATTGTCCCGACCAGACCTTGCTCAAACTCCAGCCCAACATGCCACGCGGGTTCTTCAATCGCCTGTCGCAAATTGTCTGCGCTCATCAGGCTGACGAGGAACTGCTGCGCGGCGATGCGCGAGGAAAGCTCAGGGTAAGCGGCGCACTTGTGATAGAAGTCCGCGCGAAGCGTCAGCAGGACGATTGTCTGCCCGTCAGGAATGAACGCCGCGTAAAGCAGGTTAGCGAGAAACTGCTTGCGTTCCTGCTCGTCCTGGCAGAGCGTGAAAATCTCCTCGAATTGATCTATCACTAAGACCGTGCGCGCAGTCTGAGGTTGCTCCGAAAGTCCGAGTGAAATAGAGAGATGAAGAGTGCGCTCGTCTTCGTTCAACTGGTCGAGCGTTCGATTCATTGATTCCTGCGGGTAGAGACGCAGGAGATTGGCGGCCAGAGCCGTCAACGGGCGTGCGCCGGGGGTGAAGACGCGCACCGTCCAGGTGTCGCTTTCGGACAAAACACCTTTCTTGATGGCCGGGATGACGCCAGCGCGGACGAGCGAAGATTTGCCGCTGCCCGATGGCCCGACGACGGCCAGAAAGCGCGTCGCCTTGAGCTTCTCGATGAGGCGCTGGATGTCGCCGTCGCGCCCGTAGAAATATTCCGCGTGCTCTTCGTCAAAGGTTTGCAGCCCGCGATACGGGCACACGTCGTCGCGTCGCTCAATCGGCGTCTCAGGGCCGAGCGGAATTCCTTTGATGGCGTGAATCAGAGATTGAAAGCTGCGCGCATCCTCGATGCCTTTGCGTAGATCAACCCATGTGCGGATGTTCAGAAAGGGTGGCAGCACGCTCGTATCGAACGGTTCAGGCAGTCCCGGCAGGAGAACCAGAAAGACGCGGAAGGAACGGTCTTTAGCCATCCGGTCGGTCGCCAGCTTGTACTCAAGGTCTTCCCAACTACCCAGGCCATTTGGGCCAACGAAGACGGCGCAGGTCGCGGATGCGCGAAGCCCCACGGCGAGTTCATCCTGCCAATCGCCCGCTGGCGTCAAACACCACTTATCAAGCCAGGGCTCCAGCCCTTCGCGCTTCAACTTTGCGGCGATGCGTTCGACGACGGGTTTTTCTCGGCTGTTGTGCGAGAGGAAGACACTGAAACTATGTGGGGGCGTTTCGACCAATGTGGGGGGCGTTGGCTCGGACATAGTCTCCCTTGAACTTCAACTGGTGGCGCATAGATTACACTTCCGCCTTTCCAGACGTAAAGGTCTTATACCGGATTGTAGTAAAGGGTGCGGGCGAAATGAACCACGAAGTTACACGAAGCAGCACGAAGACAGCAGTCATATTCGTGTAGCTTCGTGTAACTTCGTGGTTCGTTATGGCCTTCTTTCTGACATCCGACCTCTGCTCTCTGACCCCCGCTTTCACTCGTTCGTCACGTCCCGGTTCTCAACTCTTCTCTCATTGTTCTTTTGTTCGAGGATGGCGCGGATGATGGCGAGGGTGGCGGTGGCGCGTGGAGCCTCATTCGTAAAAGTCTTCGCCAGTTCGACGGCGCGGAAGAGATCGTCTCTGGCCAGCAGACCGAAGATGCCGTTAAGGTCAAAGCTCTCGACAGTCATGTTGGTTGTCGAAGTGCCGCGCGAAGTCTGAAAGCGGGAGACGATTTCAGCATCCGAGCCTGTGAAGCCTGTCGCCCCGTTGGCCGCCTTGACCGCTTCGGCCACAATTTCCCACGCGCGTGTGCGATCAACTTCATACATCCGCGTAGCAACACCGAAAAGCGCGCGTGTCCGCTCAGGGTCAGTGCCGCCGATGCGCCGCGCTTCCATCGCCGCTTCGTCCAGGATTTCGCCCGCGCTCTTGGTGTCCGTCTGCTTCACCATCCGCGCAATCTGCGTCAACGCCCAGACCCGATGAATGCTCGTCAACTCGCCCGTCCGCGCCAGCCTCAACGCTTCCTGCGTGTCTTTACGGTCAATTGCACGATTCACGAGACTGAAATCAACGAAGGCGCGCGCGGACTTACGCATCTCGCTGTCCTGAATTTTATCCACGAGATCGCGCGCAGTTATGTCACCTTTTCTGGCTGCGACCAATGCTGCTCTGGCAAAGGAGAGATCGCGGTCGGCAGGCGTGGCGGCACGGTCTGCGCTCTCCATTGCTTCCTGACCTTCGTCTCTCTGCGTCTCGTCTGGGACGAGTCCGCGCGTCAGCATTTTATCTGTGCCGTTGCGGAATCTCTCAGGCGCATCGGGCGCAAGCGCACCCATCTGCGCGCGCAACTCAGGCGAAAAATCTGCTGCATACTGGTCAAAGAGCGGAAGCAAACGTGCGATGGTGAAGTACAAGCCGCCGCGTCCGGCGACCGTGCGATCCTGATCGGCGGTCGGAACGGGGCGCAGGAGAATCTGTGCTGATGCGCGCAGGAAGGCCGCGCGAAGCTCCGGCGACATATTGGGCGCAACGATGCGGTCGCGCTCCATGCTCGTGTGATTGCGGCCATCGCCCCTGACGACAAGCGTCATAAATGGCGTGAAGGCGTAAGAAGAAAGAACCGAAACGTGAGTTGCGTCCGACGAAGGGTCGGCAGCCGCGCGTTGAAACATAGCGGCGAAACGCTTGTCGGCAGCCGCCTGATCTTTCTCGCGCAGCATGGATAAAAAGTTGACGCCGCGTGTGGTAACGATGTCGAGCGCTTTGTCTGCGACTTGCAGGGCACGCTCCGTATCGCCTTCTTCGAGAAACTCTCTGGCGAGGAGTATTCTTTGCACGACCGCGAACGGCGGGTTCTCAGGATCGGCTGTCGGTTGAGCAGGAGCATTGTCCGTCTTGATCGTGAGATTCTGATTCTCCTGCTCACGCGCTTCCGAGAGCTTGGCGAGAAACTCTTCGCCGAGCGCGCGATCACGCCGTGCCGCAAGCCGCAAGAGTTCTCCACGCAGGTTCGGTGGGCCAGCCCCTGCATATCCGCCGCTCTGTGCTTGCGCCTTTCGTTTCTCCTCGAAGAGTCTGAAAGACTCGCGGTCTGCGGAGTCCGCCGAATCCCATGCCCTACGAAAGAGCGCGCGAGCCTGCTCCGCATCCGATTCCCACAAAGCATCTGCCGCACGCATCTGGACACGCGCGCGCAGTTGCTCGTCGTGAAACGAGCGCGCCTCGTCGGCCAGAGAGGTCGCCAGCGTGATAGCCGTCGCCCGTCGCTGGCTGGCGAGCGGGTCGGGTCGCTCTCGTTTAGGCTTCGCGCCTTTCTCCGCCGTCGCCGTTTTCGGCGGAGTAACTTTGCCGGGAGGCGTCTGAGCGTTGATGAGAGCCGTCATCGCAATCAGGCAGCAACTGACAGCAAATGCGCGGATGAAGGGTGACATGATTTTGTCTCCGAAGTGAAAGAAAAGAATTTAGACAGGATTAACAAGATTATCAGGATGAAAGAAAGAGCATTCAGCTTTCCTACATTGTCAGCTTTTCTTAATCTTGCTAATCCTGTTAATCCTGTCTATTTCTTATTTCTGCTTCTCCTCAAGCACCGTGCGGGCGATGGCCAGGATGGCGTTGGCGCGCGGTACTTCGTTCGTAAAATTCTTCGCGGCCTCGATAGCCGGATAAAGATCGCTTTTGGCTAAGGTGCGAAAGACTCCGAGCAGATCGAAGTCCGCCGCGTTTGAGTTTCTCATCATCGCTCCGTTTTTGAAGCGCAGCATGACACTTATCCGCGCGTCGTCGCCCGTGAACCCTTCCGCAGAGTTTCCGGCCTTGACGACTTCGGAAACCAACTCCCACGCGCGCGTGCGGTCGGCTTCGATGAAGACGGAGCTGATGGCTGTCAGCGCACGCGGGCGCTCAGGCTCGCTGCCGCCGATGCGACGGGCTGCGGCTAATGCTTCTTCCAGTAGTTCAACGGCGCGCTCGCGGTCTGACTTGATGAGTTGACGTGCAGCCTGCGTCAGCCCATAGACGCGCTGGAAGTTCGTCAGTTCGCCATTGCGAGCAATGCGAATTACCTCCGGCACATCCTTTTTTTGCAGGGCGTTGTCCAGATATTCAAAATCCGTATAAGCGCGCGTCTGTCGGCGCAACTCCGAGTCTTCTATCTTGTCCACCAGTTCGCGCGCGCGCGGGTCGCCTCCGCCTGCGAGCGACGCAGCCATGTCAACGTAAATCGCGTCGCGCTCGGCAACGTTGTCGGCTTCGTTGAGACGCTCCTGCATGGCCTGCATGGGGTCTCTCGTGGTGTCTTCGGGCACGATTCCATGCGTGACGGCGCGGTTCTCGCCAGTGCGATCATTTGCAGGAACGTCCGACATGAGCGCCGTCATCATCACGCGCAAGTCCGCCACGCGCTCCGGCGCATGCTGCTCGAACAGCGGAAGCAGCCGACGGATGACCATGTATTTACCCGCGCGTCCCGCGCTCGTGGTGTCTTGCTCTGCCGGGGGCAGTGGGCGCGAAAGTATCTGTGCGGCTGTCGCAAAGAAAGCCTTTCGCAAGCCCGGCGGAAGGTCAGGGGGCGGCGTGGGCCCGCGCTGCTGCATTTGCGATGCGCCGCCACGCGGGTGAAAGACTATGTAGAGAAACGGCGTGAACGCGTAGGACGAAAGTCCTGACGCTGTGTTGGCGTCAGACGCCGGGTCCATCTCGGCGCGCGTGAGCATGGCACTATATCGCTGGTCTGCCGCTGCTGCGTCTTTTTCGCGCAAGGCGGAGAGGAAATTCATTGATTCCATGCTGACGGAAGTCAGCGCCGGGTCTGCGAATTGGAGCGCGCGCTCCGAGTCTCCGTCTTGCAATAATTGGGTGGCTAATCTCAAACGCTGCGATTGAGAGACTGATGACATCCAGGGATCACGATTGCGCGAGTCTTTAGCGGCGGCCTCGCGCTCCTTTGCTTCTTCCAGCTTTTTCAACAATCCTTCGCCGAGCGTGCGGTCATGGCGGGCTGCGAGCCGCAACACTTCATTGCGAATGTTGGGAGGAGACGAGACGACCGCCCCGCCTGATGTCTTCTGCTGCTTGCGAATATCTTCTTCCATGCGGCGCGCTGCTTCTTCGTCGGCAATCACCGCCGCGTCCCATGCGCGTTGAAAGAGATTGCGTGCGCGTTCCGAATCACCAGCCCAGAGGGCATCAGCCGCTCTGGCCAGGACGCGCGCCCGCAAGACTTGATCCTGATAGTTCCTGGCTTCGTCGGCCAGCGTCGTGAGCAGCGAGATGGCTGTGTTGCGGCGCTGTTCGGCCATCGGGTCCACGCGTTCGCGTGTTGGGCTAGCGCCCTTCTCAACTTTCGTCGCTTTCTGCGGAGTCGTTTTGCCGGGAGGCGTTTGAGAGAAAGCTATGGAAGATGAGACCAGCAGGCCGAGCAGGAGGGTAAAAACGCGAGCGCGATGAATCATGTGAATCTCCTTAATACACAGGGCGAGGGATTTCGGGCGCAGCCGTGCGGCTTTAACGAGCGAAGAATTTATCAGGGAAAAACTTTTCCGTAAAATAGAGCTGCTGCCATTTCGGATTCGCGCGATCAAGCAACATTGCTTCAGCCGCGCCGAAAGAATAGAACGCCGTTCGCTGCCGCTTATCGAGAGACATCTTGTCGAGATCGTTCATCATGCGGTCGAGCAGTTGACGGGCGTCGTCGGCAAAGGGTGTAAAATCTTTGAGCGCTGCGAACTCTTTGCTCGGCTTGTAACGGGCAGCGGCTTCTTTCGCGATGCGATATTCAGTGTATCTTCCCACGCCTTCTTTCCACAGTTGAAAAGAGAAGTATTTGTAATCATCGGGCGGGAGCAACTGCTCGAAATTTTTTCTCGCAGCAAGATAAATTGAGAGCTTGTCTCTGAAATCTTTTCTCTGAGGAGCGCGAAGCGCATCCGCCAACGCATGGCTCGCCGTAGAAAACTGTTCTCTCACTTCCGTTCTCTCATAGGGGAAGGGAAAGTTAAGCATCCACATTCCGGTCTCGTCTCCGCGAGCGAGGCCGAGCGCGTGGGCCTCTTTGTAAAAATCCGGCTCAGAATCCTGCATCTGGTGAAAGTGTTCGTGAAAGAGCGTGACGACCCAGCGCGTTGATATTTTCGCCTCCGTGTTTTCAGCCTGGCCGATGACAACGGTCGAGACTCCGCCGACCGCAGGGAATGTGGCGAGCAAACCCGGCTGGAAAACTCGCTTGCGGAAATAGACTTCACTCTTGAGCAACGGGTCATAGCCGATGGAGATGAAATCTTTCGAAGGCTGTGGGTGACGCACGAGAAACTCATGCTCAGGCGTCACCAGCAAAACGGCAAACGGAGCTTTGCTCCATCCCTTCCACACCCTCTCGCTCAGCTTCTCGCTCATGCGGAAAGCCTCTGCCATGCGAATGCGATCAGCTTCTCTGATTTGAGGCTTTGCACCTTGCGCCAGCGCCGTAGTTGGGCCGAGGAGCAAGCCCAGAATGATTGCTATTAACTGTACGGCGCTAGAGAGCGGCTTGTTTCCAGTATTCATGTTTGAGTTTTCCGAGAGACGCAGACAGAACTTGGCGCACGAGAACATGGCTGCGCCGGATGAAAGTTTTCCTGAGCGCACAAACGCGCGTGCAGGTGGGAAGTTCCACGAAATTCAAACGATAAACACAAAGGCACAAAGCCACGATAGAGAAAATAAGATTCTGTCTGAAAAGTTACAGGCTCTCTGTCCCGTGAGGGACAATTGAAAATAGCCCAGCCATTTATGGCTGGGAAGCAGAGGTGCAAAAATGATTGAGTCCCGTAGGGACTGAACAAGAGCGAGTCTCTCTTCAGTCGTCCCTACGGGACTCAGCTTTTATTCTCTGGCTCTATTCCCAGCGATAAATCGCTGGGCTATTATCGCGTCGTCCCTGACGGGACTTTTCAATCAGTTTCTTAGCCGCTTGTCACTAGTGGTCGGAAACTTTTGGATTAGACGGCGATGACTTCAAGGTCGGGATCAACTTCCTGCTTAATCATTCCTTCGATAGCCATCAACGTTCCGGTGAGGGAACTGGGACAACTTCCGCAAGCTCCCTGATAACGAATGCTGAGCGTGTTGTCCTTGATGCCCAGCACTTCCAGATAGCCTCCGTCGCCCATCAACGCGGGGCGCACCTTCTCATCCAGAATCTCGTTGATCTGCACCAGGCGCGGGTCGTCGCTCATCACGGCGGCGAGCGACCCACCGAGCGACGAAGCATCGGCAGAGGCAGCGGGCGCACCCGTAGTGGCTTCGGTCGCGCGAATCGGGATGGCAAGCTGCGGCAGCATCTCGTCCCAATCGCCTTCGTCGGTTTTCTCGACCGTCACCATCTTGTCCATGTAGAAGACCGAGACGACATTGCCCGTGTCGAACAAAGCCTTCGCCAGCAAGTCTTCCTGGGCCTTTTCTACGGAATCAAACTGGCGCGCGACGCCGTTGGTCACAGGTTCTTTGAGAATAAATTTGACCGCGTTGGGATTCGGTGTTTCCTGAATATCGCTAATTTTCGGCATTCCTTAATCTCCGTTCGCCTGCCGTTTCAAAGGGGCGGCGACTACTATCAATCACAAGGTTTAATGACAACCATAATTATACTTTGTTTCGCGCACTTCCGCAGTCCCACAAGCACCAGTTCGAGCCGCTTTTATCAGCGCCAGCTCAAACCGCAAAAAACCCCTAAAAAGCTCGAAAATATCGGCGTTTTTCATCTCGCGTTCAGATTCACCCCGATGATTCCGGTTGCAGATGAAAGATTTCCTCTTTTTTGCAAAAAATTTTGTTGCTAAATGCGGGGTAGGGGAATATACTTCCGAGCCTCGCTTGACCCCCCTTTAACCAGGTGAGACAAGTTGAGGCAAGAAGCAGGCGATTGCGAGGGTCGCCTGCTTTCTTGCTGTTCGGCATCCGAAAACAGGAGACAAGAGTCAGGAGTCAGGAGTCAGAAGCAAAGCTGTTCGTCGCTTTCATTCTGACTCCTGACTCCTGTATTCTGTCTCCTGCTTTTATGAACATCGGCATCACCGTCTATCCGACCTACGGCGGCAGCGGGATCGTCGGCTCTGAGTTGGGGAAAGAGTTGGCGGAGCGCGGCCACACGGTTCATTTCATCGCTTCAGCCCTGCCGACTCGCCTCACCAAATTAAGCGACCGGGTGCGTTTTCACGAAGTCGAGATGATGTCTTACCCGCTCTTTGAGCATCAGCCGTACACTTTGGCGCTGGCGACGAAGATGGCCAAGGTGGCGGAGGCGGAAGACCTCGACCTGCTTCACGTTCACTACGCCATTCCTCATTCCATCAGCGCCATTCTCGCACGCGAATCTTTGCAGCCGCACCGACGCCTGCCCGTCATCACGACGCTGCACGGCACGGACATCACGCTCGTCGGAGCAGACCGCTCCTACTTGCCGATTACGCGCTACGGCATCGTTCAATCAGACGGTGTCACGGCCATCTCAAACTATCTGAAAAAAGCTACGGCGGAAATTTTCGATTTCGACAACATCGCCGTCATTCCGAATTTCATCTGCGCTTCTGACTATCAAAGGCACACGGTCGAGAAGTTGCGCGTGGAGCTTTCGCCGAACAATGAGCCGCTGCTGGTTCACGTCTCTAATTTTCGTCCAGTCAAACGCCCCGTTGACTGCGTGGAAATATTTGCGCGCGTTTTGAAACAAACTAAAGCGCGCCTCATCATGGTCGGCGACGGAAGCGAGCGCTCCTTGGCCGAGCATCGCGCCCGTTGTCTGGGAATCTACGAGCAATGCTCGTTCGTCGGCAAGCAGCCGAAGATTGTTGATTACCTCTCGGCGTCGGATGTGCTGCTGCTGCCTTCGGAGCAGGAATCATTCGGCCTGGCCGCGCTCGAAGCGATGGCCTGCGAAGTGCCCGTGATTGCGTCGCGCGTGGGCGGATTGCCGGAAGTCGTGACCGACGGCGAGACGGGATTTTTAAGCGAGGTCGGCGACGTTGAGAAGATGAGCGCGGACGCCGTGCGCCTGCTGGCAGATGAAGAACTGCGGCGCGAGATGGGCAGGCGCGCACGTGAATCAGCCATCTCGCGTTACAGCACGGATTTGGTCATCCCGCAATACATCAATTTTTATGAGCGCGTCCTCGCAGCCTGAAGCGGCACATGACGAATCGGAAGCAAACGAAAAGCCGGTTCGTTACATCATCCAGAATCTTGAGCGGACTTACGGCGTGCCTGAAAACAGGCGCGCGTCCGATCCGCTCGACATGTTGATTAAAATCATTCTCTCGCAGGCGACGAGCGATACGAACTCGGAGCGCACCTTTGCCGCGCTAAAGAAGCGTTTCCCCGTGTGGGACGCTCTCTTGCGCGCACGCGTGTCAACAATCGCTGCCACGATTCGCTCCGGGGGGCTGGCAAACCAGAAGGCCGCCGTCATCAAAGACCTGCTCCGGCAGATTAAAGAAGAGCACGGCACGCTCGACCTCAATTTCCTGCACGACGTTTCAAGCGAAGAGGCCACACGTTACCTCTCGCAGTTTCGCGGCATCGGCCCGAAGACCATCGCGTGTACGCTTCTCTTCGCCTGTCGCAAGGAGGTCTTTCCGCTCGACACGCACATCTTCCGCATCCTCCGGCGCGTCGGCCTGATTCCGCAATCATGCACAGACCGGCGCGCGCATGAGATCATGAACGGAATTGTCCCTGCGGGTAAGTTCTACTCATTCCACGTCAACCTGATTCGTCACGGGCGCTCTCTCTGCCGCCCGCGCGATCCCTTGTGCGAGTATTGCCCGATTGTGGAATACTGCGATTACGGACAAGGAAGAATATGAAAGGCTGGAGTCAGAAGACAGGAGACAGAAGTCAGGGGTCAGAATGAAAAGGCTGACAACCGCTGTCACAGATATTCTTGTCTCCTGTTTCCCGACTTCTGACTTCTGTCTCCTGCTGTTATGCCTTATCTCGTTGATGGAAATAATGTGATGGCGCAGCGCGTCGGTTGGCACAGGGATAAACGGAAGGCGCGGCGCGGGTTGATGGATGAGTTGGCGCGGTTCGCTCAAGGGCGGCGCGTGCGCGTCTCGATTGTGTTCGATGGCGCACCGGAGCAGCATTTTGGTGACGGCGCGAGTTACAAAGGCGTGCGCGTCTTCTATGCAGAGCGCGGGTCAAACGCGGACGAGCGTATCAAGCAGATGGTCGAGAATGCTCGCGAGCGTCGCACGCTCATCGTCGTGACCTCCGACCGTGAGCTTGCAGACTATGTTCGACGCTGCGGCGCGCAGGTCGTTCGCTCAGGAGAATTCCGAAAGAAGATGGAAGAAACTGCAACTGCGGACGCTCATCAGAATCAGGATGAGCCGTCCGTCGGAGGGAAACTCGATGAGTGGATGCGATATTTCGGTGTCGCGCCGGAAGACGATGAAGACTAGAGGAGCGTAGAATTAGCTGATTGAGGTATGCTGTCCGAAATAACGAAGTCTTGAAGGTCAGGGGAGGAAATCAATGCGACGGACTTTAACGATTCTAGCCTTGCTCACCATTGCCGCTTTCTGGAGCGCGTGTGGCGGAAGCTCGAACACGAGCGTCAATGCGGGGAGAGACGATACCGACACGACCGTCAACAGCGAAAGGATAGATAGCTCGAACATCGCTCCAACAGGCGGGCCGGGAGCTGAGCCGGAAAATGGAGGCACGAAATCTTCAGGGAATACAAACGAGAGCAAGGCTGAGAACAAAAATAAGGGCGAGAATAAGAACAAAAACACGCAGTAGGTTTTTATCCCTGAAGGGGATACATATTAATAGCCGGGGGTCAGCGCGTGAGCGCGCCACCCCCGGTTAAGTGCCCAAAGAAGAATCCGACCCTGAAGGGGTCGCACATGCGAGGTTGAAGTGCGACCCCTTCAGGGTCGAAATCTTTTCTAACGCCAAACCGGGGGCGGCGCTGACGCTCTGCCCCCGGCTATTTTATTTATCCCCCTTCAGGGTCAAAATCAGGTAATGCCGTTCACAGCGAACGTGGGGCAGCTATCCTGAGCATCAATTCTTTGAATCGCGCGTCATCACGCAAGGCTGCCCAGTTGGGATCATGCTCGAAGCATGGGCGATTCTCGTTGCCGAGCGCGATGGAGCGTCCCAGCCATTCAAATGCTTCATCGCGCATTCCTTCGAGCGCGTACACGGAAGCCAGCCCGTAGGCTATGTCAGGATCAACAAGCGCGTTCTTCTTCACCTCGTCGGTCAATTCATTGCGCGCGGCTTCGTGTTCACCCTGCGCGCTCAGGAACATGGCTAGGAACGGGCGAACGCCATGCATGTTCGGATGCTGCTGAAAGACCTGCCGCATCAAAGTGGTCGCCGCTTGAGCGTCCCTCTTGTAGTAGAGCGTGAGCGCACGAAACGTCTTGACGAGCGGATTGTCAGGCTCGCTCTTGCTGGCTTCGTCGAGTTCGTTCATCGCATCGTCGAAGCGCCCCTGAAAAATGCGGATGAGCGCACGATTACAACTCACCACCACATGCGCCGCCGGGTCCAGCTTGACCAGCTTGTCATAACTGCGAAGCGCCCTGTCGTATTCGCCGTCGAGACGATGAAGCGTCGCTTTGACGAAGTAGACCACAGCCTCGTTTGGTGAAGCGGAACGCGCGCGTGCGACCTCCGCCCGCGCCTTCTGCTTTTCTCCGCGCCAGAGGTAAACGAAAACCATCAGCATCCGCGCTTCCGTGATGGTCGGGTCGAGCGCGAGCGCTTTCTCGAACGACGTTTCGGCGCGCTCGTAGTCTTCAGCCGAGCCGAAGCCCTTGAAAACGCGGTTGGCGTAGCAAGCGCCGAGACCGTCGTGCGCGAGCGCAAAATCCGGGTCAAGCTGGGTGGCGCGCTCGAAATGCGCGATTGCCGCGTCGCAATCCTCCGGCGCAACCGTGCGAAAGATGAAGCGCGCAAAGAGGTCGCGCCCGCGCAAAAATTCTTCGTAAGCGGCGGCGTTTTGGGTTGCGGGACGCGCAATGCCCGCCTGCTCGTCGTGCGTGAGTTCGAGACGCAAGCCGTCAACGATGCGCTGTGCGATGGTGTCCTGCACGACGAGAATGTCGCTCGCCGCTGCATCTATCCGGTCGCTCCAGAGCATGTCGCCGCTTTCGACATCGAGCAGTTGCGCCGTGACGCGGAAACGCTCGCCCGCGTGGATGAAGCCTGCGGCGAGCACGGCATTGACATTCAACTCGCGCCCCGCATCGCGTGGGTCTATTGTCTGGCCCTGATATTTTGCGATGACGGATGAGGGACGCACGACGAGCGAGCGCAAGCGCGCCAGTTCCGTAATCACCGCATCGGCGAGCGAGAATTCGTAGAAGGCGGAAGCCGCATCGTTGCTCAGGTTTTTGAAAGGAAGAATCGCCAGGCTCTTTTTCTCGCGCTCGCCGAGGCTCGTCATCGGTGTTTGATGAATCTCCTGCGAGGTGTGAGACGCGGAGACGGGCGCGCTGGTGTGGTGCGGCGCTTCAGTGCTGGTGATGCTGCGCAGCCAGCGCATGGCGCGCGAGACAGGGCCGGAGCCGGAGAGATGGCGCGGCTGGCTGCCAGCCACGCCTGTGATTAACTGTGCGTCTCCGGCTGAGACTTCATGCAAAACGCTCTTGAGGTCGTCACGAAACTCCGCGATCTTTTGGTAACGGTCGCGCGGCTCTTTGGCGAGCGCACGATCCAGAATCTGTTGCAGGCGCGGCGGAACGTAGCCCGGTCTGGCTTCCGCGAGCGGCTTCGGCGGATCATGCAGCACGGCGTGGCGGACATCTATGGTCGTCTTGCCGCGAAAAGGCCACGTTCCGGTCAGTAATTCGTAAAGGAGAACGCCCGTCGAAAAGATGTCCGTGCGCGCATCTGTGCGGTCGCCGCGCGCCTGCTCCGGCGCGGCGTGCGTCGGCGTGCCGTAGGGAACGCCGACCTCCGTTAACTGCGTTCGGTCTATGCTTCCAGTTTGGCTGACATCTTCATCGAGCAGCTTGGCGAGGCCGAAGTCCAGCACTTTCGCCTGTCCCGTGCTCGTCACCATCACGTTGCCTGATTTGATGTCGCGGTGAATGATGCCTTTGGCATGTGCTGCGGCGAGCGCGTCCGTCACCTGAATCCCAATCAAGAGCGCGCTGCTCAGTTCGAGCGGGCGGCCATTGACGAGCTGCCGCACGGTACGCCCTTCGACATATTGCATGGCGATAAAATGCACGCCGTTTGCTTCGTCCATATCGAAGATGGTGCAGATATTCGGGTGATCCAGGGATGAGGCCAGACGTGCTTCGCGCTCGAAGCGTTTGAGATTCGTTTCCTTAACGGTCAATTCCGGCGGCAGGACTTTGATGACGACCGTGCGATTGAGTTTCGAGTCAACGGCTTTGTAGACCTCTCCCTGCCCGCCGACGCCGAGCTTTTCGATAATCCGATAGTTGGACAGATTTGAGCCGATCAATGGCTGTACGAGGGTAAATTGAAAGATGCCGGTCTGTTTCTAAAAAATTCTCGTTTCGCAACGGCTGAGGTTATATCTCATTCGCCGCGCCACTTCAATCTGTTTGACGTTAATTCAATCTGACGGAGGAACATTTCACCCACGACGGGTGTCTAAACCTGCGAAATAATATAAGCGTCCAACGGGAGGTCAACCGATGAGTAAGACCACCGCGCTCACTTTCACCGCCGCCGTCGTTTTGTTCGCTGCGTGCGTGGCAATAAGCCTTTACGGGCCGCGCCTCGCTGTGAATCGAATCTACGGGGCGGAGAAGCAGTTCGTAATCTACGATGCAGACATGGGCCTCGACTCGTGGGAACGAGTAGCCATGTTGACCGGGCTTCTGGGCGTTTCGGTGACAATCGCGGGCGCGCTGCTCTGGGAGAGAGAGACGCAACCACGCGCGCAGAGGGTTTCGGTTCTGGGGCTTGAAGAGAGAGCGGGGAGACGAATTCTCAGGACGGCTGTTCCACGAAAGAGTCTGGCGGCTGCGGAGATTCACGTTGACGAAAGCCCCGCACGCCTCCATGAAGAAGAGAGCCTGACCCCACTGGAAAGAGTGATCCGGGGTTATTAAACTCCGGCTCAACAATTCAGAAGGATATTCGTTCTCCTGTGCGGACGGCGCGGTAACAGGCGTCCACCAGTTCGACAGACTGGTAGCCGTCGAGCGCGGTCACAGTTGCGGGCGCTTCGTTCAAGATGGAATCAACGAAGGCTCTGTCTTCCTGAAGGTATCCCCACTTTTCTTCCTTCGATAATTGGTGCATGGAAATTGTGACCTCTTTGCCTTCCATGCCCTCGCTGGAAATCAGGGCCTCCATCTCGCGCGTCGTGATGGTGCGATGATGACAGAAGACCTCGACGCGCTCGAACGGAAAGAGCCAGCTTGCGTCAGCCGACGAACAGAGGGTGGCGTGGACGCCGCTCTTAAAGCCGACGAGCACGGAGAAGTCGTCCGTTTCGGGATATTCGTGCGTTGACCCCAATGCGTTGAGCTGCGCGACCTCGCCGAAGAGAAAGCGCAGCATGTCAAACATGTGGATAGTCGTCTCGTAGAGAAAGCCGCCAGTGATTTGCGGGTCGCCGACCCATTCGGGATTAATAAGCTCGCCGCGATTCATCTTGACGTGCGCCGAATGCGGCGCAGCCTCTTCGGAAATCATCTGTTTGAGCGTCGCATAGACTGGAGCGAAACGACGGTTGTGCCCGACCTGAAAGACAGCGGCGCTCGCTTTGGCTGCGTCGAGTACCTTTTGCGCGTCCGTTATGTCGGTCGCCATAGGCTTCTCGCAGAAGACGTGCTTTCCGGCTTCGGCTGCCGTGATTGCCAACTCCGTATGCTTCGTGTTCGGCGTCGTGATGTAAACGGCATCCGACGATGCAATCAACTCTTCGGCGCTCGGCGCGACGTTTGCGCCCGATGAGCGTGAGAGACTTTGCGCTCGTTCGTCCATCACGTCGTAAATTGCTGAGACACGAACGCGCTCATCTCGCGCCAGCACAGAAGCGTGAACCCCGCCGATGTAACCCGCGCCGATAATCCCAATTTTGATTTTGTCCATTGTGGTTTAGTTTTAACTCTTAGTGAGAGATGCCTGCTTCTGCAAGAACCCGGCTCACTGCTGCACGCGCCTCGCGCGCCAACTCCGAAGGGTCGCGCTCCCAGTATTCGGGTCTGAAAATCTCTACGCTCGTGACGCGGTCATAATTGATTCGCCGGAGCGCACCCGTAATCTCTTTGAGCGGCAGGATGCCTAGACCGGGAAGAAGGCGGTGACGATCTTCCAGTTGCTCACGCGGTAAATCTTCCGCGTCGTTGATGTGGAAGATGAAAAGCTGCCGGGCATCGAGCGCGTCAATTGATTCGATTCGGGAACCGCCCGCGTAGAAATGGAAGCTGTCAATCACGAGCCCAACATTGGAGCGCTTTAATTGTCCGACAATTTCGGAAGCTTGCGCCAGCGTCTGCACACTGCAATCAGGCTGCCCCAGAAACTCGAACGCGAGCGCAACGTCGTGGCCTTCGGCAATTCGACCAAGCTCGCCAAGCACGCGCACGGATTCTTCCCTTACATCATCCCAATTCTTATCTGGCGGCAACGGACTCGGCACGACGACGATATACGGGCAGCTAATCTCTGATGCAATGCGGCACAACTCTTCGCACTCTTCGAGCAGCCCCGCGTGCGCTTCCGCGTTTCTAAACGTGATGCGCTCGATTGAATTGATACTGTAAGGCTCAATCCCGTGTTCATCGAACAGGCTTTTCAAATCGGTGGTCGAGTTTGCTTTGAGAAAATCCCTGAGCTTTGATGCCCAGATTTCCAGGCAATCAAACCCGGCGGCGCTTGCGGCGCGAATGTCTGTGGCGAGGTCGGCTCGCATCGTGGTCGCACCGTTCAGTGCTAATTTCATCCAGAACTCCTTAACATAAGTCTTAGAGTCACTAACAAATTGATAAGCAATAGACAGGATTAACAGGATTATCAAGATTAAGAAAAGCAGACAGGTCAAGAAGGTTGAGTGCTTGTTCTTTCATCCTGTTTATCTTGTTAATCCTGTCTATTTCTTAGTCCCGCTATGTGAATTTATCACACTTGAGATGTTTAGCTTCGCTTGATTGCCTCACCCGACTCCGCCTCGAAGAAAGCAACCCTGTCCATCTCGAATCGAATCCAGACGGACGTCTCCTGCTCGGCGCGGAAATCCGCTGCCGCGCGAGCGATGATTTTTTCGCCGCCGGAAAGTCGCAGAAAGACGAACGTCTCGTTGCCCATCAGTTCCGTCACGTAGACGCTCGCCGGGAGCAAGCCTTCATGTTGAGAGATTGAAACGTGAACATGCTCCGGGCGGATGCCGAAGGTGACGCGCTCGTGATTGTTCAGTTGTTCGATTTGAGAATCCAGTAAGGGGAGCGCGAGACTATCGTTCGTAAACATGCGTTCGCTCGCCTTCACGCGGCCTTCGATGAAGTTCATGCTGGGGCTGCCGACGAATTCTGCGACAAAGCGATTGGCCGGATAATTGTAAATGTTCATCGGCGTGTCGAATTGCTGAAGGCGGCCTCCGCGCATCACCGCGACGCGATGCGCGAGCGTCATGGCTTCGGCCTGATCGTGCGTGACGTAAATGGTCGTCGTCCCCAACTCATGCTGCAAGCGTTTCAACTCGCCGCGCATCTGCACTCTGAGCCTCGCGTCAAGATTCGAGAGCGGCTCGTCCATCAAATAGACACGTGGGCTTCGGACGATGGCACGCGCTAACGCGACTCGCTGGCGCTCCCCGCCTGAAAGATCGCGCGGCCTGCGCGCCAGCAGCCGGTCAATTTCCAGCATCGTTGCAACCTGATTCACCCGCCGCTTAATTTCCTCGCGCGGAGTCCCACGCACGCGCAAGGGGTAAGCGATATTCCCGGCAATCGTCATATGCGGGTAGAGCGCGTAAGATTGAAAGACCATTGCGATGTCGCGTTGTTGCGTCGGAATATTGTTGACGCGCTCCTGATCGATCAGGATGTCGCCAGACGTTACATCTTCAAGCCCCGCCAGCATCCTGAGCGTCGTCGTCTTTCCACAACCCGACGGCCCCAGTAGGACGACGAACTCCCCGTCCTCGACTGAAAGCGTCAGGTCATCAACCACGACCGTCGAGCCAAAGCTCTTGCTCACATTTTTGAAATGGACGCTCACCCTTTGACTGCTCCCAGTGATAACCCGCGAACAAGATAACGCTGCACGGCGAGTGCGAAGATGAGTATGGGAATCATGGCCACGACTCCGGCGGCGCTCATCACGCCCCACTCGATTTCGTACTGCGTGACGCGCCCAGCGATGCCGACAGGCAAGGTCATGGCGGCGTCCGTTTGCGTGAGCGTGAGCGCGAACAGAAATTCGTTCCACGAGATGATGAGACAGAAAACGGCTGTGGCGGCGAGTCCGGGTGTGACGAGCGGCAGTATCACGCGGCGGAGTGCGCCGAGGCGCGAGTCGCCGTCAACGCGCGCGGCTTCCTCCAGGTCACGCGGTATCTCATTAAAAAATCCGCGCATCATCCAGACCACGAAAGGCAGATTGAAAGCCGTGTAGACGATGATGAGAGAAGCAGTCGTGTCTAGAAGACGAGCATCGCTCATCAGGAGAAAGAGCGGGACGGCTGTGACAATCGGCGGGAACATGCGCGTCGAGAGTATCCAGAGCGCGAGCCGCGTGTTGAGCTTGTGCGGCAGGCGAAACCGCGACAGCGCGTATGCCGCGAGCGTTCCCAAAACAAGCGCGCAGATGGTCGAGGTGACGGCGACAATCGCGCTCGTCGTGAGATATTGCCCGAACGAACGCTCGACGAACGCATCCCTGTAGTGCGCCAGCGTCGGGCTGAACGCGAACCACTTCGGCGGCACGGCGAATTGATCCACCTCTTTTTTGAGCGAGATGGTCAGCATCCAGTAGACCGGCAGCAAAGCCGAAAAAACAGCGAGCGCCACCAGCCCATACTTCATCCCCCGACCCCCGACCCCCGACCCCTGACCCCTGTTCTTCATCCCGCCTCCTGTCGCTGAAGCAGCCGGATGTAAGTCAGGCTGATGATGTTCGTCAGGAGCAGCAGCACGAAAGACATTGCCGCCGCATAGCCGAAATCACCGAAGCGAAACGCCGTGCGATAGATGTAGAGGCTAATGGTTTCAGTGGCGTTGCCGGGGCCGCCTTCCGTCAGGATGAAGATTTGATCGAAGACGCGTAGCAAGTCCATCGTTCTCAAAAGGAGCGCAATCAAGATGGCTGGCTTCAGAAGCGGCAGCGTGACGTGACGAAAAGTCTGCCACGCGCTTGAGCCGTCAATCAACGCGGCTTCGTAAGGCTCTTCGGGAATGGCTTGCAGCCCCGCGAGCAGAATGAGAAAGATGAAAGGCGTCCATTGCCAGATGTCCACGAGGATAACGGAAGCGAAGGCCAGCGTCGGCGAGGCCGTCCACGTCAGAGATTCCGTGTTTGCGCCGAAGCCTTGCAAGGTTCCGTTGATTGCGCCGAAGTTCGGATTAAGCATCAATCGCCAGACGACGCCGACGACGACCGAAGGCAGCATCATCGGCACGAGCAGCGCCGCGCGAAAGAAGCTGCGCCCGCGCATCTTTCTATTCAACAGCACGGCGAGACCCAAACCCAGCAGGAACTCGAAGGTCAGGGCGATAATTGCGTAGACGAGCGTGTGCGCGAGCGCGCTCAGGAAAAAATCGTCTTTGAAGAGCCGCGCAAAGTTTTGCAGCGTCCAGCGCACCCCCTCGCCGGATTCCGCCTGAAGGCTAACCTTCACAGAGTAAATGAGCGGGTAGATGGAAAGCGCGACGAGCACCGCGATGGTCGGCGCGACGAGAAGAAAGGGCAGCGCGCGCTCGCTTCCTGACGAGAGAATCCGTTTTCTCATTGCTCGCTTATTGCCTTCGACACAGGGGCAGGTGGCAGGTTAACGAATCAACGGCTCATAAACGACCCGTTCATCTGTGCGATGGATGATTGCGTAAATCTCTTCAATCAGGGCGACTGCGTCCTGGTAGAGCTTCTCCTCCTTGAGATCAGTCGCCTTTCTCGAACCCTTGATGTGGATGGAGCCTGTGCTCTGATCGACGGTAGACTTTACCGAAAGCTCAAAGTAGAGGTAGATGCCGGACATAGCTTGCTCACGCTCGATTGAATCCGTCCGCAGCAGATTCCTCTCCTTAATCAGCTTGACGAGATTCCTTTGATCTTCAGCTTTCAGTTTGAACTCTTTCGTCTCCTCAGGCATGCGGCCTCTAGACCTTCCACTGTAAGTCTTCCTGTAAACAAGCGTCTGATCGTTGATGGTTATCTCAGTGGTCGCAGAGTTGCTGTCCTTGCTTCTTTCGCCTCTGATCATCGTGATCTGTAGAGATAAAGCGTCTGCGCTCTCGATACCTGCGAGCGTGGGATAAGCGCAAAGTAACAGTGTTAGGGCTAACAGTTTTTTCATGCAGCCTCGGTGCTAGTGCGGATGAAAGCCAAAGCGGGCATATCCTACAGAACTCCAATTGGAGCGACAAGCAAAATGCGTCGGGCGCTCCTTGTGATGTGTTCGGAGACAGGCACAACAAGGAGCGCCCGGCTTGAGAGCGCAAAGGCTATCTGTGATACGAAGCGACAGGGCTTACTGCGCGAGACCGACTCGCCGCAGAATGTCCACGAATCTTGGGTCTGAGCGAAGGCTGTCCCAGGCCGGGTCTACTTTGACGAAAGCAAGATGGTCGGAGCGCTCTTCGTATGCTTTTTCCAGCCACGCGAGCGCTTGCTCCCTCTCGCCCAGCCCGACATGGATTCTAGCCACTTCTTCCGGCGGGATGCGGGATTGCTTCGACCGCTCTTTCAATTCGCCGAGCAATTGCCGCGCTTCGTCACCTCTTCCCGATACCGCATACGCGTGTCCCAACGAAGCCATAATCCAGGGGTTGTCGTCCAACTGCCTCGATTGCTGTAGCTCCCTGAAAGCCTCCTCAAACGTTCCCCTCTGGAGGTAAGTATCGCCGAGCGTGTGATGCGACTGGGCGAAGTTCTGATCAATTTCGAGGGACTTTCTCAGTTGCTCGACTGCCCGGTCGTACTTGCGCGCGTAGAGCAGACGGGATCCCAGGTTATCGTTGATAATGAGCGAGAGCGGGTCAAGCTCCTGTGCTCGCACTGCCTCTCGGACGGCTTCTTCGGGTCGCCCTGTCAGTTCAAGAAAGGTCGAATACCACTGGCGGGCTGTCGCGTAATTGGGGTTAAGCTCAAGGGCACGCTTGAACTCGTCTTCGACGCCCGCCCAGTCCCAATCGCGCATCCTCAGATAGGCAAGCGAGGCGTGGGCTTCACTGAGCGCGTCATCCATCTCCAGCGCTTTCATCGCCGCCGCCTTCGCCTGCGGGCGATACTCTTTCGGCGCGCGCCCGGTGTACTCCCCCAGCATGGAGTAAGCGTCGGCCAGCCCGGCGTAGGCCAGCGCGTACTGAGGGTCTTCATCAATCGCCTGCCGGAAAAACTCTATCGCACGCCTCAGCCCCTCCGCCGTCCTCTTGTTCCAGAAGTGACGCCCCTTCAGATAGAGCTGATAAGCCTCTGTGTTGTTGGTATGGCGCTTGACCAGAGACTTGCGCTGTTCCTCGGAGAGTTTTAGTGCGAGCGATTCAGTGACCTTCTGCGAGATCGCGTCCTGCACATCCATGATGCCGGTGAACTGCTCGTCGAATTGCCCGCCCCAGAGCACGCGGCGCTCCGGCACGCTGATGAGCCTGACCGTCACACGGACGTGTTCGCCCTCGCGCTGGATGCTGCCTTCAAGCACAGACTCGACGCCTAACTCCCGTCCAACCTCAACCGAATCGCGGGCGGTGGCTTCGTAGCGGAGGATCGCGCTCGTCGGGCGGACGGTGAGAAGATTCAATGCGCTCAGGCGCGTGATCAATGTGTCCGCCACGCCGACGCCGAGGTGCTCGTCCCCGTCGCCCAACGATTTGAAGGGGAGCACGGCCAGCGACCTCACCATTGCGACGCTTACCCTCGGACTTACATTCTCCGGCGTCTGCCGTAAGTAAAAAACGGATGCCAAACCTATTAATAAGACGACGGCGCAGGCGACCGGAACCGGGAGCCGATAACCCGGTCGCCGGACATTTACCTGAAGCGCGTGAGCGTCCGCGTCCTCGACGCCTTCTACGTCTCCTATCTCCTCTGTTAAGACGACGCGCGACGTGGTTCTCTCCCGCACGATGACCTTCTCCGCCGTCTCGCCTGGCGGCTGTTCCCAGAGTTCGGCGCTAAAGCGGTATCCGCGCCCCGGAATCGTCGAGATATAACGGGGATTTTGCGCGCTTTCGCCGAATGCCTTCCTGATGGCCGAGATATGTACGTTGAGATTTGCCTCTTCGACAAAGCTGTCAGGCCAGAGGCGCTTCATCAACTCGTTTTTCTCAAGCACCTGACCGTTATTTCTGAGGAGCAGCAACAGAACGTCGAACGCCTTCGGGGCGAGCGGGACAAGCTCCTCACGGCGTAGGAGTTGCCGCTTCGCAGCGTCAACGCGGAAGGCGTCGAACTCAAAAATGTGCTCTGTCGGCGGGTGCATCTTCGGTGTTGAAAGAAAAAATTTAGAACATTTAGGAGGCTCTTTAGGACATTTATGCGCTCGGTCGGTGACGATGGCGTTCGTCATTGAGCCGTTGAGACGACGCTCGGCGTGAGCAACCCGTGAACGGCAATCATTTTATTCCAAGACTCGTTCGGACTACAAAACAAAGCGCATGCGCTTCATTTCATCGAAACAGAGAGCGGCACGCTGTTCATCTGCTCAGATTCTTTGATGGGGCATTTCGGCGAAACGGCTCACCCGGCTAATACGCCTGCCTTGCAAAAAACTGAACCCCCCCGCTTCGACCCACCAGCCGCGGCGCTTCCTGAATAAGCCTACTGAGCACGCGCGACGATTTCCGCAAGCTTCGCGTTCGCCTGATTCATCGCCTCTTCGGGTGACAGTTCGCCGCTGTTGGCTTTCGATAAGTAGATACCGAAGGCGTTTTCAATCTCGTTCCACGCGGGCGTGCGCGGGCGCGGGCGCGAGTTTTCCAGCGAGCGCAACTGCGCCGGGTAAGCGGGAAACTTGGCGAGCAGTTCCGCATCCGTAAAGACAGACTTGCGCGTCGGCGGGTTGCCGCGCATGGCGGAGCGCTTCATCTGCTCTGCGTTCGTCGCCCAGACGAGGAAATCGAAGGCGGCGTCCGCGTTCTTCGCGCTGCGTGGAATACTGATGAGCCAGTTGCCTATCTCCGCGCGTCCGGGCTTGGCAGCACCCGGCATCACCGTGAACTCCATCTTGCCGATGACTTTCGATTTGGCGGGGTCGTTGATGGGACTAATCCACGCAGGCCAGTTAATAGACATCGCGGCTGTGCCTTGCAGGAGATGCGCGTTGACTTCATCGGCATTGAAGCTGGCGTAGCCGGGCGGCGAATATTTTCCAAGCTCAAGCATGAACTTCAGAGCAGCGATGCCTTCGGGACTGTTGACCGTGGGCTTTCCGCTCTCGTCAAACATCTCCGCGCCGTGCGCCCAGAAGATTGGCATAAAGTCTGCGACCGCCGCGTTGCCCTGCGCGGCGCGCATCACGTAGCCGTGCATCTTCCCGCCGCCCGGTGCGCCCGCCGTCTCGCGCTCGCTGATGGTGCGCGCCGCCGCCAGCACCTCGTCCCATGTCGCGGGTTCTTTCAAACTATGCTTCTCGAAAATGTCTTTGCGATAGAAGAAGAGTTGTGAGTTGCCGACGTAGGGCAGGGCATAGAGCGCGCCCGACTGGTAAGGATGACGACAGAGAGCGATGGACGACGGCACGAAATCTTCGTCCGGCCCTTTTATCCCGCGCTTCTCGTAGAGCGGCGCAAGGTCTGTCAAAGAATTTTTTGTCGCAAACTTGGGAAACCAGGGATCGTCGAGCATGATGAGATCATACGCGCCCGTGCGCGCGTTCAAATCAATCAACTCTTTCTCGAAGAGGTTGGCGTAAGGAAACTCTGCGATGTTGATATGAACGCCCGTCTGCGCTTCGTAATCACGCGCGGCCTCTTTGAGCGCGTCGCCTTCGACACCGGAGACGACCGCCAGCGTCAGTTGCTTTCCGTTGTTGCCGCTGCCTCCGCGCTGGCAAGCGGTAAAAGAAAAACAGATGAGCGCGAGTGCGATGAGCACAGTGATAAATGTCCTGGAACGGATTGGTCTGGTTATCATGCGTGGCCTCGTTCGGCGCAAAGGTTCTTAGGTTAAGAGCGGATAACAAAACAACGATAGAGAAGAAATAGACAGGATTAACAAGATGGACAGGACATAGGAAGAAGGAGCAAGCTTTGGTAGTGGTGCAGTTTGAAAAGAGTGTGGGGAAAGTTGAGATTCACCACCGCAGACACAGAGGACACGGAGGATGCACGGAGATTTGAGATTTCAAATCTGTAATTTGAGATTGCTTTCCTCTGTGCCCCCTCTGCGTTCTCTGCGTCTCTGTGGTGAACCTCATCTCGGCGCACATTCAATTTGAAACTGAACCACTGCTCAAGCTCCACTGTCCTGCCTTGTTTTCCTAATCTTGCTAATCCTGTTAATCCTGTCTATTTCTTCCCGGCTTTGCTGGTGACTCTAAAACTGAGGGCAGAATAACAAAAAGACGCGCGTCCACAAACATCGTTTCCGCTTTACAACGGTGCTACAATCGTCCACCAGCAACATTCAATGAACACAGATGGATAGTTAGCGGATGTCGTCAAACTTTCTTCTCTACGGTGCGAACGGTTACACGGGCAAGCTGATTGCGAGCCTCTGCCGTGAGCGCAATCTCCGTCCCATCCTCGCCGGGCGCGATGCCGCCACGATTGAGCAACTGGCCGTTGAGCACGGTTTCGAACATCGGGTCTTCTCGCTTGATGATTCCGCTGCGATGGATGCGGCGTTGAGCGAAGTCTCAGTCGTGCTGCATTGTGCAGGGCCTTTCTCGCGCACCTCGAAGCCGATGGCCGATGCCTGCCTGAGAACGAAGACGCATTATCTGGACATCACGGGCGAAGCGACGGTGATTGAAACTCTCGCCGCACGCGACCACGAAGCAAAGGCCGCAAGCGTTATGCTGCTTCCTTGCGTGGGCTTCGATGTCGTGCCTTCGGATTGTCTGGCCGCGCATCTCAAAAGGCGGCTGCCTGCGGCCACACATCTTGCTCTGGCCATTCAGGGCATGGGGCGCGTCTCGCGCGGGACGGCGACGACGATGGTGGAAAACATCAATCGCGGCGGACTCGTCAGGCGCGACGGTAAATTGACGCCTGTTCCCGCCGCATGGAAGACGCGTGAGATAGACTTCGGGCGCGGTGCAGTCAAGGCGACGACAATCCCCTGGGGCGATGTGGCGACGGCCTTTTACAGCACGGGCATCACGAACATAGAAGTTTATGCGGCAATCCCCGCGAGTGTGCGCCGGATGATGAAACTGACCAGACCTTTCGGCGGGCTGCTGGGTTCTGAGACGGTGCAACGCTTTCTGAAGAAACGTATCAAAGCTCAACCGCCGGGGCCGAACGAGGAGGAGCGCACGCGTGGCAAGAGCTTCGTCTGGGGAGAAGTGAAGGACGATTCCGGCAAGAGGGCGGTTTCGCGCCTGCGCGGCCCGGAAGGTTATACGCTGACCGCGCTCGCAGCTCTGACAATCGTCGGGCATGTGCTCGCCGGAAACTTTTCCATCGGCTTCCAGACGCCGTCAAAGGCTTACGGGGCGGATTTGATTTTAGAGATTGAAGGAATCACACGCGAAGACGTGGAATAAGAGCAGGAGACAGAAGACAGGAGACAGGAGACAGAATAAAAACAAGAGCGGGTCTCCGCCTTATTATTCTGACTTCTGACTTCTGACTCCTGTCTTCTGCCTAATAAGGGGGACAGATGATTACCATTCGCAAAGCAGAGGATCGCGGCCATTTCGATTTTGGCTGGCTGAACACGTACCACACTTTTTCGTTCGGGGAATATTACGACCCGCGCAACATGGGCTTTCGCAGTCTGCGCGTCATCAACGAAGATTTCGTTCACGCGGGGCGAGGCTTTCCCACGCACGGCCACCGCGACATGGAGATTATTACCTACGTGCTCGAAGGCGGCCTCGCGCACAAAGACAGCATGGGCAACGGGTCAATCATTCGTCCCGGCGATGTGCAGAGGATGAGCGCCGGAACGGGCGTCCGGCACAGCGAGGCCAACCCTTCCGAGGACGAGTCCGTGCATCTACTGCAAATCTGGATTTTGCCAAACGAGATGGATGTCGAGCCGAGTTATGCGGAGAAGAAGTTTGAGGATGAAGAGAAGCGCGGACGCCTGCGTCTGGTCGCGTCTCCTGACGGAAGCCTCGGCTCGGTCAGTATGAATCAGGACGCGCGCCTTTACGCCTCGCTGCTCGATGCGGAGCAACAGGTCGAGTATGAATTAAAGCCTGACCGTCACGCCTGGGTGCAGGTGGCACGCGGCGCAATCGAAATCAACGGGCAGCCGCTCAAGCAGGGCGACGGGGCAGCCATCAGCGAGGAACGGGAATTGAAGATCGTCGGCACAGAGCCGTCGGAAATTCTCCTGTTCGATCTCGCCTGAAGCGCAAGTTATTTGCCCCGAGTTTTTAGCCCCGTCAGGGGCGCATGAAAATAGCCCGGCCATTCATGGCTGGGAATAGAGCCGGATAAATTTATTGAGTCCCGTAGGGACGACTGAAAAGAAGCGAGCCTTTCTTCAGTCGTCCCTACGGGACTCAATCACTTTTGCCATTCTGTTTCCCAGCCATGAATGGCCGGGCTATTATCATTCGTCCCTAACGGGACGACAAAGCAAACTGCACGCATTCTCAACACGCCGGACAGATTGTCGTGACGCGGCGGCGATAAGCTCTCGCGCGTGATGACATTTGATTACACGCTCGACTTCGACCAGGTAGATTTCCGTCAGCATCCTGAGTTGTACCGCATCGGGCGCGGCGAGCAGGGCGTGCTGTCGGTCGAACCTTACAAATCGGAAATCCTTCCACACTGGCGATTCAGAACGCCGGACATCGCCCGCAAATCCGCCGCAGAGATTTACCAAATCTATTTGCGCTACAAGGCTGCGGATGATTTCGTCGGCATGGACATGGCGAGAAAGTTTTTGCAGATGGGATGGACGCGCAGCCTGCGCTACTTCAATCATAAAAGCGGCAAGAAGTATGTCGGCCCCGTGCCGCCTGACCGTAAAGGCCAGAGCGGAGCGTGGGGTCGCGAGGTTGCGCCGTTTGAAAGAAACCCGGAGAAGCTGGAATGCGCCCGCATCTTCAAAGAGTATCTGGACGCGGTCAAAGCAGACCCGGAATATCTAGCGGGCGTCGAGCGGCATCAAGCATTGTATGAGAAGAAAGAGCGCGAGAAGAGAAAGCGCTGAATCTCTAGCCAGAATCAAGGAGCTAAGAGTCGCTAACAAAACCGAGAAGACATAGACAGGATTTACAGGATTAACAGGAAATAGGAGAAAAAGCATTCAGCTTTCTCTACCCGCCTCTTTTTCTTAATCTTGCCAATCCTGTAAATCCTGTCTATTTCTTTTGTTGAGCGCTCTAAATCACAGGCATGAAAAGTTCGTTGACGCAGCCGCGATTGGGTTTGGTGTGTATTACTACTTCCGACGCCGTGCGCTATCGCGCGCTGACGCGCAAACGGCTTTTGCAGTTTGAAGAAACTGAGCAGAAGCGAATGCTCCGCGAGTTGTACGCGGACAATCTTGCGCGCCTCAATCTCGCGCTCGATTTTTGCAGCGGGCGCAGGCTTCGGCTTTATCGTATGACCTCCGGGCTTTTCCCTTTCGCCGACGACGCGATAGGCGAAGACGTGCTGGAAGAATTACGCGAGCAGGTCGCGGCAACGGGCAGGCGCGCAATTAGTTTGGGCATACGCCTGGTGCTGCACCCGGATCAATTCGTCGTGCTCAATTCGGATTCGCCGCAGGTGATTGTCAACAGCATCAAGATTCTTGAGACGCACGCGCGTGTGATGGACATGCTCGAACAACCGCGCTCCGCGTGGGCTTTGATTGAGATACACGGCGGCAAGGGCGGGCGCGCGGAGCGGCTGGTGGAAACGACGCGCAATCTGCCGGAAGCGGTGCGCTCGCGCCTTGCTTTTGAGAACGACGAATATACCTACA
The DNA here is from genome assembly GCA_963791265.1 of uncultured Acidobacteriota bacterium. Taxonomy (GTDB): domain Bacteria; phylum Acidobacteriota; class Blastocatellia; order Pyrinomonadales; family Pyrinomonadaceae; genus QHXM01. The sequence goes on along the minus strand of CAWBSB010000013.1, from coordinate 309,190 downwards.
GCGCCGCAGAGATTCTGGAGGTGTGCCGCGCCTCTGGTGTGCCAATGGTCTTTGACGCGCATCATCATCTGGTTCACGAAAAATTGGAAAGCTACGATGATGAGAGTGTAGGGCGAATGCTGAAAGCAGCGCGCGAGACGTGGCCTGTTCCCGAATGGCAGTTGGTTCACATCTCGAACGGGCGAGAATCTTTCAATGATAGAAATCACAGTGATTTGATTACGACCATGCCCGCCGCTTTCCGCGACGCGCCGTGGATTGAGGTCGAGGCGAAGCAGAAAGAGTTGGCGATTGAGAAGCTGCAAGCCGAGTGGCTGAATGTTCAGGCGGACGCGGCTGCGGCGAAAAGAAAATAGACAGGATTAACAGGATTATCAAGATTAAGAAAAGCAGACAATGCAGGGAACGCTGAATGCTTTTTCTTTCATCCTGATAATCTTGTTAATCCTGTCTATTTTCTTTCCTCTACGGTTCAATCACCCCTTTCGATTCACTCAACCACAACTTTATCGCTCGCGCTACGCCCGAAGGTTTCCGGGTGGTACATCTCTTCGGCCTTCGTGGGCGGAACGACGAACGTGCCGGGTGTCGTGGCGCGTGCGACGTAGGCGTAGTTATAAACTCCCTCCCAGAGTAACGACGTGAAGGCTTCGACGCGCTCGTCGCGCAGGTTCTGATGCTCGAACCAGTTGCGCCACCACCACCAGCCTCCGCGTTTCGACGTGTCATCTTTCTGGTCGGCGGGGATGTCGCCCGTGACCGCGAGCGCCGGGTTCATCGCTTCCAGTCCGGCGGGCAAGGGGTCAACGAGTGCGACGTGATACCTGCGCGAGGGCGCAGCCATCGTCAGACGCACGCGCACGGCCGCGCCGGATTTGATGTGCCATGTGCCATCCGAGTCGCGCCGCACGTCCGCCGGATTATCAATGGCTTCGTAGACGCGCTCGACCGTGAAGCCATAATCCGCCGGTTTGAGCTTCAGGTTCGTCGGCGCGTAGTTCATCCCGATGCGATAGTAGAGGCGTCCCGTTCCTTCCTTGGTCAGGATGAGATTCTGCGCCCCGTCTTTCTCGGCCAGATAGCTCATAGGCACGTTGATTTGCTGGCGGTCGGTCGAGCGGCCACGGAACTGCTGCTGACCCGCGAACGCATCGCCGAGCCATGCCTTCGCCACAAAGTCCGGCGTCGCCTTTTCGTAAACGTTAAAGTAGCGGTCAAGGGCGAGCAGGATAAAGACATTCTCCTGCGTGTTGCCCCAGCGTCCCTGCACGCGATGCGCGAGCAAGCCGCGCACGATCTTCGGGATGAGGTCGTTCTGCGGCTGGTCTCCGATCAAGGCTTCGAGAATCACTCCGTCGGCGCGGCGATCAGAATTGAGCAAGAGATAATCGCCGTCGCTGTAGGAACTGGCGAAGTGAGCCGCTCCAGCCGTTTCGGTCGCGCGATTGTTGAGATGGCGACGAATGGCCGTAACCTCCGCCTGCGAAGCCGGATCACCGGAGAGCACAGACAAGAGCCAGCCGACTGATTCGAGCGAGAGGTTCGCCAGCCCGCCTGATTCACTAATCAGCTTGCGCGCTCTCGCCGTGTCACGGTCTCCCATGCGGTTGCGAACGTAGAGCGCGTAGGTGATGAGTGCGCGCCGCGCGTCAATGCCGTAAGACGCTGGAATGTGGCGCTCGATTTCGCGCAGATAGCGTTTTGATTTTTCGAGCATCTCCGGCGGCACAGGGAAATTCTTCTCCTTCGCACGCTGGAGCGAGTGCGCGACGTGAATGCTGACGTAAGGCCAGACGTGCTCGTCGCGTCGCCAGAAACCGAAGCCTCCGTCGTCCGATTGTCTCCCCTTCAATCGCTCTATGTCGCGCGTGACGGCTTTCAACATCTCTTCGGGCTTCGGCATGTCTTTGGCCTTGAATGCCGTCAGCACATCGCGCAAAGCGGCGACCCCAAGGATGCGCGAGGAGAGTTGCTCGGAGCATTCATACGGGTAGGCCATGAGATACAGCATGGCGTCCGTCAAGGCTTGAAGCTGTGTGGAAGACGTGGAGATTTCCAGTCCGCCGAATTGCTTGAAGACGTTTGACGGAGCCTTGACGGGTTGAACCATGGCCGTTGCGTCGTCAATCTCGCCGTAGGTTGCAAAGGCTTCGGTGGTCGCGGGAGTCCAGACGGGCAGTTGAATTTCTGCCGCGTCCGACCATTTACCCGAAACGATGCCGACCTGAAAGCGTGCCGTGCCTGCGCGGTTGGCCGAAACAGGCAAGCGCACTTCGACGCGATCATTCGCCGGGACGGTGACGCGACGGCCTGCGCCGTCCGTGAGTTCGGCGTTGGTCGCGCGCACGGCCACGTCAACTCTCATCGGCGTGTCCATTTGATTCTGCACGACGATGGGCAACTCAAACTTGTCTCCGAAGTTAAGGAAGCGCGGCGCAGAGGGGCGAGCCATCAGGGGCATGCGCGCCGTGATGACGGATTCGCCTGAGCCGAACTGCTTACCGCCCGCGACCGAGACGGCCATCACGCGATAGCGCGTCAGATTGTCCGGGACTTTGATGGTGACGGAAGCGCGACCGTTCGCGTCCGTCGGGACAGCAGGAGCGAAGACCGCCAGCGCGTTGAAGTTCTCACGCAGGCGAATCTCCTGACTCTCTTCGGCTTCAGCGGGTGCGTTTTCAGCAAAGCCATCCAGCTTATCTTCATTTGAGCGTGACCTTGCCTCACGCTTGGCCGCAACCGCCGGTCTGGGTGCGGCAGCATCCGAGCTCAGCATCGCCAGACCCGCAACGCCGCGCCCATTGACGGGCAGGCTCTGTATCTGCTTGAGCACGTCTTCGGGATTGCCGAGCAGGACGTTGGCGCGCAGGTGATAATCCGTTGCGCCGCCGCCGCGTTGAGAATAGAAAGTGTAGAGCGGGTCGCCGATGCGATAGCCCGTCAGCGACAGGACGGCTTCGTCAACCACGACGAGCGCCACCTCGCTGCCCGCGACCGCGCTTCCCATTGCGTCTTTCACTTCGACGTTGACGATGGTTTCCGTGCCCGGCTCAAGCGCCTTGTCGCGCGGTGTGGCCGTCACCATGAGCTTGCGCGAGATTGGCGGAATCAAAAGATTCAGCTCGCCTTTGGCAAACGCGGGACGCTTCGGCAGTTTATCGTTAACCTGCCCCTTGTCATCCGTGCGCGCCGCCATGCCCGTCAAATCAACCTGCACGTAAAGATTCGGCGTGTAGGCTTCCTCAATCGGCACTCGAAGCGTTGTAGATGGCCCGTCCATCTGGAAACGCTCGCTCTTGAGGATCCCCGAACGGCGGAGGGTCAGAACGCCTTCAGCCGGATAGAAAGGCGACTGCACGAGAATCTCCGCCGTCTCCCCCGCCTTGTACTCCTTGCGGTCGGGAATCATGTCAACTGCTTCCTGCTCGACATCACGTTTGGGCGGCGTCTTGCCTCCCGCAACCCAGAGCGTCAAAGCAGACTGGTTCGGGCGCTCGCGGTCATCAGAAATCGTTGCGGTGACGCGATACATGCCGCCGAGTTTCGGAGTGAACGTACACTTGACCGGCTCGCTCGCAGATTTCACGGTGCAATCCTGCGCGTTCGTCTCCTTCTGTTTCCACTGTCCCTTTTCGTAAACCCAATCGAGCATCACAGCGCGCATCTTGACTTCACGATTCGCAACCGCCTTGCCTTCAAGGTCTGTGACAATCGTCTCAACGATGAGCGGCTCGCCCTGCTGGACGAAGGTGCGTTCAGATCGCAGGCCGACGTACAAATCAGCCGGATGAACGAGCAGGTTTGTTGAAGAAGCCCACTGCTGGCGATTCACGTCCGTCACGCTCGCCTGCGCCGTGACGTTTGACGCGCGCGCAGGTTTGACCGAATCAAAGTCAATTCTCAATTGATGCTTGCCAGCCGCGTCCGTCATGCCTTTGAACGTCTCTGTGCGGCTCGTGTCTCGTGAGTTCCATGAACGCCACCAGGGAATCCATTCGCCAAAGGTGAAATCTCCACGATTGGGCGGCGTGAAGTTGGTCGGCGTGGAAGTCACGCGCCAGTTCACTTCGGCATTGGGCAGCCCGCCGCCAGCGTAGTAGGAAGCTGCCACGCTTGTCTCCGCGTGTCCTTTGATGAAGAACGGGCCTTCGGAAGCCTGCGTGGTGACTTCAAACTCGGGGCGACGAAACTCCTGCACCTGAAAATAATGCTGCATGGTCGTCCCCGTAACGGTCGCGTTCGGGGCATCGAATTGAACGTAGGCGTTGCCCAGGTTCATCGTCGCGGGCAGCTTGAATTTTGTGTCAAAGCCGCCGAGCGCGTTGATGGGCGCAGTGCCTTTCAGAATCTCGTTGCCGCGCGAATCTCTCAGCGCGTAAGTAACGGTGGGGCCAGCGCCCCCGCCGAGCGATTCAACGTCGCCGGTCTTGCCGCCGCCAACCCGCCTGATCCAGCCCTTGATGTGAACCTCTTCGCCGGGACGATACATCTTGCGATCATCGAAGACGAACCAGCGCAGTTCGTCATAAGCGTCTCGCTTGTACCAGCTACTTCCGGTGTTCCACCATTCAGCGTATTCAGGCAGGATGGCCACGTCGCGTCCCTGCCGCGCGATGAGCAAGCTCGCTCCCGGCTTCTCGTAATTTTTCAAGGCCAGCCGCGCGAGGCCGTACATCCCGCTCGTTCCCGAAACGCCCAGCGGGTGAATCGTCATCTCGACATCGCGCAGCGGCTTTCCATCCTTGAGCGAAGTCGCCCACGCGACCAAATCCGTATAGTCAACGAAAGCCGAAAGCCCTATGTTGGTTGATTGAACCCACGCTTCGATAGACGGGCGCTCGCGCTTCTTCAAACCCTCTCCCGCCTCGACAATGACGACCACCTGACCGAGACCTTCATCAAGCGCAGGCGCGAGGTCGAGCCTCGTTTCGGTCATCTCGTCCGGCTGGCCTTTGACCGTGACCGTCTTTGAAGAGACGAGCACGCCGGGCGGCACGGTCTGCTTCGGCTTCTCATCCTCGTAGTATTCATAGATGAAGCGCATGTAGCGCGTAAACTTGTCCCAGTCTTCGGGCTTGACCTTGAAGAGCCTGACCTTGAGCGTTTTGTAATTGACGCTGTAGACGGAAAAGACGCGCGGCGCAGATGGGTCCAGCACGACGAACGCTTTGCCGCTGGAAGAGAGCGTCGGCGGCGCTGGCCCGACGTTGAAAGTTAAGGTGACGTTTGAGCCGAGCGTCTGCCCGAACTGATCTTTAAGCGAGGAAGGAAGCGTGACCTTATAGACGGTTCGCCCGCGCTTGACGCCATTAATCTGGAGCGTCTGGCCGTAGATGTTCATCTTCAGTCCCGGCACTTCAGGCTCGACGCGAATCTGTGATTGATCGAACGCGGCTGCGTCCACGGGATTATTGAAGATGATATTCCACGAATCGAAGGGCGTACATTTCTCGTTGTAGCCGCACCTGTGAGACTGAACGCGGAACAACCCGTAAGTGCGAAAAGCAAAACTTTGTTCCGAGGTGGTCGTGCGCGGGCCTTCCATTGAAGGCGTGCCGGGGCCAATCTGAACGTTGATGCCTGAATCGGCGGGAAGCGCCTGTCGCGTGTCTCCCGTCTCAGCGTTGATTGCGCGAAACGCGAGCCAGCGCCCCTGCTGGGCAGATTTCGCAAGCTGGCCGATTGTCTTGTCGGCGTCAATCTCTTGTTGCGTGGCGAGCCGAATCTTCAGCGGGCTGCTTCCGCCGACAACCTTAATCGTGTTCAGCACCGCAGCCGGATCAATGCGCTGGTCAAACTCGACGAACATCAGCGCATCGCGCGTCGTCGGCGTGCTGTTGGAAGGATAGTACATCCTCATCTGCGGAGGCGGGGTGGCAAACGTCCAGGACTTCGTGGCGGGAAACGTTCCGCCGTTGGCCGATTTTATTCCGGCAGCAACTGTCGCCGTGTACTGCGTCGCCATGGGAAAGCGTCCGTCCGGAACGAAGAGCAGAGTTTTCGTGCCGACCCAGCGCCACTTGCCCGGAGGCTGCGGCGTGAGTTTGACGGGAACGTCCTGCGCCGCGAGATCATCGTTTGAAGTTACGGCAACCATCGGCTGCGAAAACGTGATGCTGAGTTGCGGAGCGAGCGGTATCTCTCCTTCGGGCGCAAACCGCAGGACTTCGAGCGGGGCTGCCGTCTTTGGATCAGGAGTCGGCGCAGCTTCGGATGAAGGGAACGAGACGTTGACGGTTTTCCCTGTGCGCGGCGGAGGAAGCGAGCGGTCGCGCATGGCGAAATCCTGCTGGTCTCCCTCTTCCGCCTTGACGGGCGGAAGGCGCTTCAGCACGTTCTGAACTTCGCTGTCCGACAGGCGCGACGTTTGCGCGGGCGTGACGGAGGTTTGGCTTTCAGTCTGCCCCGCGCCCTGGCTCAAACGAAATTGCAGCCCTTCCTGCGTCGAGTCTGCTTCGTTTGCTTCATCCTGGCTGCTGATTTCATCCCGGCTTGCGGCGGCCATCGTATCGGCGTTGAGGCGTGGGATGCTCCCGGCAAAGATAAAGAAAATTAAGGAGAGGCTGAGTGTCAGTTTGAGATGCTTCATGGATGATGGTTCTCGCTCGAATCAAAAATTAGTCAAATCAGGGAGATTTACAAAATACACACGCGCTGGCCTAAAACATTTTCCAGCACGACTAGAACGCGATATTACATTTCGACTTGCGTTGTATCGAATCGCAGAATAAAAGAAGGAAACGGGCGATCCACGAAGTCACACGAAACAACACGAAGTTAGCTAGCCTGTGTTTCGTGTCTCTTCGTGTCTCTTCGTGGTTCGTCTCCTCGTCAACCGACTTCCAGATAACCCTCGCCCATGAAGCGGCATTGCCCGCCGACGCGCACTGAGCTAATCTCGCCCGCTTCCTGTTCGATGATGATTTTGATGATGCTCGGACGCCCCATCTCAATCCCTTGCTCGCTGGTAAACTCCGCTCTTTGAGTCTCCCCAAAAACTTTGTGACGCACAAGGTAACTGCCCAATGGCCCGCTCGCGCCGCCCGTCGCCGGGTCTTCCCACACGCCGAGCGCGGGAGCGAACATGCGCGAGTGAACACTTGAGCCTTCAAGCTCCGTCTCCTTCGTGAAGACGAAGACCTCAGAGACGCCGAAGTCGCCCAAAACTCTTTCCCACACATCGAGCCGGAAGCGAATCGCGCGAATCGCTTCGAGCGTTTTCAACGGCACGAAGAGGAAGGGAACTCCGCAGGAGACGGCTTCGAGCGGCAACTCTGTCTCAATCGCTTCAGGCTGAATTGACAACATCTCGGCAATCAATGAAGCATCCTTAAAGCGCGGGCCAAATTTGGGAAGCGGCTGCTGCATCCAGATGTGATCGGGCACACCATCTTTGAACTTGAGCGTGACGGGGATTGTGCCCACGCCCTCTTCGAGTTTAATCGTGGTCTCGTCCGCGCCGAGTTCGATCATGTGCTCGCGCGCCAGAATGAAAGACGTGCCGACGGTCGGATGCCCAGCCATCGGCAGTTCCGCCGCCGGGGTGAAGATGCGAACGCGATAATCGTTCTCAGGATTATCGGGCGGCAAAACGTATGTCGTCTCCGAGAGATTGAGTTCCTTGGCGATTGACTGCATGAGTTCCGCAGAAATCCCTCGACCGTTGGTGAAGACGGCGAGCGGGTTTCCGCCAAAGGCTCGATTGGTAAAGACATCAACAATGTGGTAGCGAAGTTTTCTCATCAGTTATTACTCCGTGCAAAATGAAACCACAGATGGACGCAGATAAACGCGGATACGGAAATTAACCACCAAGACACGAAGACACAAAAGGGAAAAAGCTGTAACTCTCTTAGTGGCTTTGTGCCTATGTGGTTAATTCTTGTCTTTTCATATGTGTCCATCTGCGTTCATCTGCAAACCGATATAAGTTAATCACAGGCGCTTTGAATCAACGACGCCGGTTGCGGTGGCGGTCGTGCGTTTCAGGACAATCGGCGGCTCGATGAGCGCAGGCTCGGTCGCTCGCGGATCGTGCTCTGTATCCGGAACGATCTCCGCCGCTGTCACGTCCCTACTTATTTTCCATTTGCGCGGCACTCTGCGGATGCCTATCGCGTAGATGGTGAGGTCGCCGCTTTGGTCAATGTTCAATTTAAGAAAGCTCTTCCAGTCTTCCACGGCGATGGTCGAGAAGGCTTCGTTGAAATGGCGGCCAAAGAGATTAAGAGAGACCAGCAGGTACAACCCTTGAATCAACGAGCCGATGACGTAGCCCCCGATTAAAATCAGAATCACCACGAGCAGAACTCTGAGGTCAAGATTGAAGACGTGCTCGCCCTGCGTTATCTGGTAGACCCAGTTCAACTCTAACGAGCCGATCTTCATTGGCGGATTATTCCAGCGCGAAGTCGTGGCGACAAGATTGATAACGAAATAGATGGACGCGAGCGTGACGGTGAAAGCGGAGAGGATATGCGCGAGCGCGTGCGTTGACCCCATCAGCCACTTATACGCTTTCGAGTGCGTGTCGGTGAAAAGCACGAAGCCTAAGATAATGAGCAGCACCCCGAACAGGGTCATCGGGCTATTGAGAATGGTATGCAGCGTCGTGCCGATGATGTTTTTCAAACCGACGACGGAGCGAATGCCGTTGGCCGTTTGCTCTATGTGCTTGAAGTCGGAAACCACGGCCAGCGTGATCAGCAGGTAAAGCCCTGCGGTCAGAATGCCGAACGCCCGGCTTTGATTTCCTTTCAGGTAGGGAAAGATTAGATTACGCCAGCACAGCTTTCTTGATTCTTCTTCCGGCGGAAAGGCCACCTTCTTTTGAAAGATACGACCAGAGCTTTTCTCTTCAAGCTGGGTGACATCTTTACCGAGTAGCCCCATGTGCGTCGGATGCAGAAAAGCACCACCACCGCCCGAGGTGATTTTCTGTGTGGAGGATTCGTCCGTTGCTTCGTGACGGCGATAGTGATGAAGGTCGCCAGCGATAAAGACGGCGACTTTCTTCCCCAGCATCTCTTCAAGAAACGAGAGATTGCTCTCAGAGATGCTCGAATCCAGATCCTCATACATCCGGGCGAAAATCCAGTGCGGCTCGGCATGACAGAGGATGATGCGGTCTGTCTCCTTCATCTCGGCGGCCACGCCTTTGAAATATTCCACCTGCGGCGCGTCAAGGTCTGAGCCGAGTTGCGTGTCCGTTCCCAGGAGCCACCAGCCGTGCGGCAGCTTTAACGCGAAGTAGCTGCGGCTCTGCCGTGTGCGCCAACCGCCGAACCAACGCTTCGAGCAGAAGAGGCGAGAGAAAGAGATGAGACTGTCGTACCAATCATGATTGCCCGGAATAGCGAAAGCGTGTGGATGCTCCTCGCGCACTCTCGATGGAAAGGCTCTTTCGTATGGCTTGACGAGACGCTGCTCGTATTCAATGCGGTCTGCCGCCGGATAGACCTGATCGCCGCCGAAGAGCAACAGGCTGCCGCGCCTTGTCTGCGCGCAGCGCTTGTCGCCCGTTGCTCGATCCGTGTACTCAAAGTCGCGCGTGTCTTCGCTGACGTGATAGGCGACCGCGTAAGTCGAATTCCAACCCTCGCCGAGGTCTGCGACGTAGTCAATCCAGATTTCATCGCGCCTGCGGCTCTCGTCCATCTCGCACAACTCGTGGCCGTCGTCCGTGTAGTGATATGTGTAGTCGTAAATCTCCGGGCGACCCGACGCGAGAGCTTCGACGAGGCGGCGGTCTGAATGGCGACCGAAGATGGTGGAGATGGCGACCTGAAGACCTGTGCGAACAAGCTGGCGCGGGTCGTACCAGCCGACCATCGGCAGCGGCTTGAAACTCGCGGCGGCAGGCGGCGTGACGTTGACGACCTCTTGCGGCGTGGAAATGTTTGCCTGCTCTTCTTCCACCTGCGCTTTTTCGGTTTTGTTAGCCATGACGGGTTGCCGCTTAATATACCGTATCGTTCAGCGCAGGCAATATACAAAATACAAAAGGCATAATTCCTGGAATTTATTGGCGTATGTTTCCGGTTCGGTCAAGATGAGTATTGACAGTTCTCTCGTACGGGCATAAAATTCGGGACATAGCACAAGTTAAGGGAAGCTGTACTCGCGCATTTCCTAACACTTGGAATTGCAAAGCGAGAGCAGAGCCAAACACTAGGCTCTCTACAGTTGGTCGGTGAACGTACGCACCGCTCCCAAAAGAGTGTTGGAGCTTTCCAACACGGCGCGCGCCCCACAGGGTTGTTAAGACTGTGTGGGGCGTTGGCGTGTTTGGACGAGTGATGAGATTTTATGCCGCGCTAGCGGCATATTTATTAGCGCTTTTCATCTAACGTATATTGGATTCGAGATAATCCAGGGCTTGTCTTTGACCAATGAGCCAAGCTGTGTGAGATAGACTTCGACGCGATAGATGCCACGCTCCGCAACCGGAAATTCCTTTCTTGCCGTTCCATCTTCATCTCGTATGACCTGCCCGTCTTTGATGACGAGGACGCGCGCCTTAACGGGCGTCGTTACGATCAAGCGAACTCCGTCCAGCAGCCCAATCTCATCGCCCATGATTTTCCGTTCCTGATTATTCTCGGCGGTGAAGGTGAAGCCTGTGGAGTCGCCGAAGAGATCGAAGGCGATGTAGCAATGACCGCTACTCAGCCCCGCAAGCAGCGTCTCCTGGGTTAAAGGTTTCTCTTTTTCGACGAGCACGTGGTTGCGGACGACGCTGAAGGTTCGCTCGTAAGGATCAAGGTGAACCCCGATGAGACTCTTGCCGGTCAGGTCGCCGAGTTGAAAACCGACGTTGGCGTGAGCGTCGTTTCCGGCGATGGCCACGACTTTACGATTCTTCGCCAGCATCAACTCGTCCCACTTTTTCAATTCATCATTCGGTCTTTCGTAAAACCGCGCGAACATCAGGTCAGCGTAGCTCCGGTAAGACCAGAGCCAATCGAAGAAGGTGACAAAGTAGCTAATCTTTTTCGTGTTCGTGTAAAGATTGTAGACCTCCATGCCGTCAAAGTCGTTCACCTCCCAGCTTCTGAATTCATGCGGGTAGGCGATGAACGAGAGGCTGCCCTGCGCTCTCTGGCGCGCGAGTAGTTCCTCGGTTCCGATGGTGTTTGCGCTGGCAGCCTCCGCGTTTCCCGGCGCGAGCAGCAGGCGATCATGGCTGGCGGTGTTGACCTCGTTGCCGCCCACGAAAAGCACGCCCGCGTGAATTCCATTGAGCGTCATCGCGGAAGTGTCCATCAAAGGGGACGTGTGCTCGGTCATCAAGACGAAGTTCAGGTTGTTTCGATTGGCGGCCTCGATGATGTCCACGAAGTTCCCGTTGCTGTGGCCGCCGAGGCTGGAGTGAACGTGAATCACGCCTTTGTAGTCCGTGTAGGCGCTCGCGTTTTGGTCTACGACGCGCTCGGCGTTTACTTGCCGGATGGCCGAGCGGAGATTGCCGAGACGCGTGCGACGGTAGATGAAGGGAATCTGAAAGAGCAGAAAGAGGCCAAGCGTGATGAGCGCGACTTTCTTCCAGCGCTTCATCTCTTTCCAGTTGGGTTTCCACTTCCACTTCATCCGTAGAAAACTCTCCGCCCGGCCTAATCCTCGTCCACGAAATCAACCGACACGACATGTTCGCTGATGTTGCGTCCCATGTCAGCGACCAGAATATGTTCGGGATGCACCGTGTAGGCTTGAAGCGCGGCGCGGTCGCGGAAAGTGGAGACGAGGCCGGTGTCGTAGGAGCGCGGTAGATTCAGCACGTCGAAGCCGACGTTGAAGCTCTCGATTTCAGGGATGAGAGTCGCCAGCCGCCGCAGGAGGGCGACGTGTTCCTCACGCACAACCTCTTCCACGTCGGCACGATATTTCCAGACAACAATATGAGTCAGCATATTTTTAATTTTAACCTCTGGGGTAAAGAAAGAAATAGACAGGATTAACAGGATAGACAAGATTAAGAATTAAACATCAGCGCAGCTCATCTTCTTTTCATCCTGTTAATCTTGTAAATCCTGTCCGGTTCTTCATTGTAGTATTTCGGCAATTCGTTTCCGTCAGTGTCCTTAGTATCAAGCTCGAATCTGATTTTGGCTACTTCAGAAATCTATCGAACCAGGCGAGGGTTCTTTCAAGCGCATCCTGTCGGTGGAGCGGTTCACGAAAGCCGTGCCCCTCGCGCGGGTAGCGTGCGAGGACGGTCTCGATGCCGCGCCGCTTGAGCGCCATGTACATCTCTTCGGCCTGCGTAATGTGTACGTCGTTGTCCTGCTCGCCATGAATCAGGAGCGTCGGCGTCTGCGCCTGCCTGATGTAGCGCAGCGGCGACCAGCGCCACAGCAGATCGTAGTCATCCCAGGGAAAGCCGCCAAACTCCGCGTGAATCAAATCCTGATAGAGAGAGGTGCTGTAGAAGCTGACGAGGTTGCTGAGACTTGCAGCGGCGACCGCCGCCTTGAAGCGCGTCGTCTGCGTGATAATCCAGTTGGTCATAAAGCCGCCGTATGAGCCGCCGGTCACGCCCAGCCGGTCAGCGTCAATCCATGAGCGCGTGCGCAACGCTTCGTCAACGCCCATCATCAAGTCGCGGTAATCGCCGCCGCCCCACTCGCGCAAAGTCCCGTCGGAGAATTTCTGCCCGTAGCCGGAGGAACCGCGCGGGTTCAGATAAAGCACAGCGTAACCGCGCGCCGCGTATGCTTGAAACGTCGCATTGAAACTGTAGCCTGACATCCCGTGCGGCCCGCCGTGAATGCTCAGGATGAGCGGGTAGCGACGGTCTGCGCGCCAGCCGACGGGCTTCATCAGCCAGCCTTGAACGGTTGTGCCGTCGAAGCTCTTAAATTTAATCTCTTCCGGCTCGCTGAGCGCGAGTGAGCGCAGCGCGTCATTATGTCCGCTCAAGCGCCAAACAGGCGAACTCGGCCCCAGTCCAAACCACACTTCATTAGCATGAGTCGCATCGCTCAATGTGAATGCCAACGGATTCGAATAAATAGAGGTTGAATCTACACTATGCCTCACTCTGATAGAGCTTCTGTAAGCAATACTGAAATTGCTAATCTGAAAAGGTCGGGCGCGGCGAATCGGAGACACAGTATTACTGGTAGCTGGCGCAGCCTCGGTTGTGAAAAAAGCATCTTTATAATCTATGCCGCCGAAGTAAAGAACGGAGATGGGTCGGACCTCGCCTCTATCTATTCCGACGCGGTAGATAAATGTTTGCCCACGATCTCCTGCAAGGAAGAATATCAAACGGCTATCGGGCGACCATTTTGGACTACGAGTCCGACGATCTTGCGTGGTGGTGAGTTCGCGCCCCGTTCTTCCCTCTGCGTCAATCACCCAGACGTGTGTGTCTTCCGCGACACTATCAATCGTCGTCACGTCTCGCTTCGTCGCCGTGTAAGCAATCCACTTGCCGTCGGGCGACCACGCGGGTTCGTATTCACAGCCACGAGTTTCGGTGAGTTGGCGAACGCGCCCGTTCATATCAACGGCGAAGATGTCGGAGTTATTGTTGGCTTCCGGGTCGGCTTCGTGGTTGGAGAGAAACGCGACTTCGTCGCCCCGCGGATTCCACGTCAAAGCGTGATCGTAAAACTGCCCCGAAGTTAATTGACGTATCGCCCCATCATCACCAATTGATGAAGCATCAACATCCACGACCCAGACGTGCGTGCGCGTGCGGTCGGAGAATGAGGTGCGCGATTTGTACTGGATGCGGTCTACGATGCGCGGGTCGTCCTCACGCGAAGGCGTGCGCGCTGTAATGATGGGCGCGCTTACGCTCGTTGATTCTTCGCTCGCGGAGATGAAAGCGATGCGGCGCGAATCGGGCGACCAACTGAAGGATTCGCCAGCGTAAGGAATGTGAAAATTGGTTGCCCGAACGGACGCGACGAAACGAGGCTGACGCTCTCGCAGTGTGACGACCCAGATGCCGCTCTGCTTATCTTTGGAGGCGAGAAACGCGATGCGCTTTCCGTCCGGCGACCAGCGGGGATTAGAGGCGTTCAGTCCAGCGGGAAGAAGAGGCTCGGTTGCGATTCTCGAATCGGTAACAGGTCTTTCTCTGTCCTGAATTGAATTTAGTCTGCTGGCACGCGCGAGCCAGAGCGTTGAGCGTGTCGCGTTGTCTTCCGTCGTGGAGACCGTGTATACGACCCACTCGCCATCGGGCGAGATTTGTGCGTCCCCGACGCCCGCGACGCGCAGGGTCTCTGCGGGAGTCATCGCACGTTGCGCGTTGACGGATTGAGCGAATATGGAAATCAGCAGGGCGAGAAAAGTAAAAGCCAGTTTCTTTTTCATAGCTTTATTCGAGCGTTGAAATGCGCCAGAGGGAAACAGGTTGACGTTAGTCTGACGCAGGAGACGCAAAGAGCCTTAACCACGAAGTCACACAAAACGACACGAAAAGAGTTGAAATTGCTTCGTGTCGTTTCGTGTGACTTCGTGGATCGTCTTCTTCAATATTGCCCCCTATTCTCCTGCTTTGAACTACGATTCGCATTATGACAAGCGTTTCAGTTCTTCGTTCAAGAGTTCCCACGCGCGGCGGACGTGTGCCTCGGTTGTGCGGATATTACCAATAGCGAGGCGCAGTGTGTAGACATCATTCAGGCGCGTGTGTGAAAAGAAAATCTCGCCAGCCGCGTTGAGGTTGTTCATGACGCGCTCGTTGAGCGCGTCCAGCCGCGCGGCGCGTGCGTCTTCTGTTTCTCCCTCGACGCGCGGGCAGGCGCGGAAGCAGACAAGGCTGAAGGGCACGGGCGCAAGCAGTTCCCAGTCAGGCGATTCTTCAACCCAGGCCGCAAAGACTTGCGCCAGACGGCAATGCTCACGAATGCGCGCGGCCAGTCCTTCGTGGCCGAAGTAGCGAATAATCATCCAGAGCTTCAGGGCGCGGAAGCGACGGCCAAGCTGTATGCCGTAGTCCATCCCGTTACGAACAGTCTCGGCCTCGCTCGTCTTGAGATATTCGGGCACGAGCGAGAAGGCGCGGCGCAGCACGTCCATCCGGCGCGAGTAGAGCACGGAGAGGTCAAACGGCGTGAAGAGCCACTTGTGCGGATTGGTGACAAGCGAATCGGCTCGCTCCGAACCATCAAGGATGTGGCGCATCTCCGGGAGAATCGCCGCCGAGCCTGCGTAGGCAGCGTCAACGTGCAGCCAGATTTTATGTTCTTCGCAGATGTCTGCGATGGCGGGCACAGGGTCAATGCTTGAAGTCGAAGTCGTGCCGACCGTTGCGACGACGCAGAAGGGAAGCGTGCCCGCTCGCTTGTCTTCTTCAATCGCACGCGCGAGCCGTGAAGCATCCATGCTGAATCTTGCGTCCGTCGGAATCTGGCGCACGGAGCGTTGGCCGAGTCCTAGCGTTAGAGCCGCTTTCTCGATTGACGAGTGGGCTTGCTCTGAAATGTAGAGGCGCAACAGCGGCAGATCGGGGCGACCGCTCATGCCGTCTTCGCGGATTCGTAAATTCAAACTCTCACGCGCGGCGGCAATCGCGTGCATGGAAGCGACTGAGGCCGTGTCGTAGATGATGCCGTCGAATCCGGCGTCGAGTCCCATCATCTGCCTGAGCCAGTCGAGCGCGACCTGCTCAAGTTCCGTCGAGGCAGGGCTGGTGCGCCAGAGCATCGCTTTGACATCGAAGGCGGCACTGAAGAGTTCGCCGAAGATGCCTGGGGCTGATGAAGAGGTAGCGAAGTAGGCGAAGAACGAAGGATGATTCCAGTGTGTCAGCGCAGGCGTGATGAGACGGTCAACGTCCGCGAGGATAGTTTCCATCGCTTCGCCTTTTTCGGGCGGGGAGGACGGAAGCTGAGAAACAAGTTCACCGGGTTTTATCTGAGAGAGCACGGGATGTTCAGCGACGTGCTCCAGATAATTGCCAACCCAGTCAATGACCTCGTAGCCGAAGCGACGAAACTCGCGCGCGCCCATGTCGCCGAGTTCGGGCGCAAGACCATTGGCTTCTTCTTCTTTTTCTCTCATCAGCACCCTCAACTCACGCGAGGAAGGATTGGGAAACTTTAAGTCCAAACTATAGCAGGAGAGTAAAAGAAAAGTGCAGCAGCGGCTGTAGCGGCTGTGCCGCAGTGTTTGTGCGGAAAGGCTCTGCCTTTCCGATAGTTGCTGCTTTTATCTCCGGCAAGGCACAGCCTTTCCGCACAGACCTGCGGCAGAGCCGCTGAGGTCAAACTTTCGTTCTTCTGTGCCTATGGATACGGTTGGTGAGCGATTATCGCTCGACACGCGGCAGCAAATGGGTATAATGCGCGTCGTTCGACCACAATAGCGCCCGGCGAAAATTTGCTTCTACGCCCAACTCGCAGCTATTATGCAGAGTCATAGCCAGCGAGCATGGGGAGGCCGCGCGCAACGCTCTCTATCATGAATGAGTGCGGCGGCGTGCGCCGAGAGGTCGGGGTTGTTGTCGAGCAGCGTGACCGGATGCTCTCTTTCGCGTGGAGTCCGAAACTGCGCTGCTTCAATCTTCCGTTTCAGAGTTAATCGAAACTACGCTTCAGTGAGGTAAAATATGAGACGCACTTTAATCGCGCTTGGATTGATCGCCGCCATGATTGCGGCTACGGGTTGTCAGCGCAGAGACGGTACGACAGGTGGCGGGCCTGGCGGCGAACCTATCAAGGTCGGTGTTTATCTAGACCTTTCGGGACAAACCTCCAGCTTCGGGCAGTCAACTAAAAATGGTGTCGAGATGGCGCGCGATGAAATCAACGCGGCTGGCGGCATCAACGGTCGCCCCATTCAACTCATCATCGAGGATGAACAGGGCGAACCGGGCAAGGTCACAACCGTTGTGACCAAGCTGCTCAGGCAGGACGGGGTGGTGGCGCTCCTGGGCGAAGTCGCTTCGACCAACAGCCTGACGGCTGCGCCCAAAGCCCAGGAAGCCAAGATACCGATGATTACGCCGTCATCAACCAATCCTGAAGTGACCAGAAAAGGCGATTACATCTTCCGCGTCTGCTTCATTGATCCGTTTCAGGGCGAAGTGATGGCCAAGTTTGCTTCGGGTACGCTCAAGGCCAAACGCGCCGCCATCCTCTCCGACTTCAACTCCGATTACAGCAAGGGTCTCACGCAGTTCTTCAAACAAAGCTTCACCGGCTCGGGCGGGGAAATCGTCAACGAGAAATCCTACACGCAATCGGATCGTGATTTCAGCAGCCAGTTGACGGCCATCCGTGCTTCAAATCCCGACGTGATTTATGTTCCGGGCTACTACGGTCAGGTCGGCGTCATCGCCAAGCAGGCACGCCAGCAGGGCATCACCGTTCCCATTCTCGGCGGCGACGGCTGGGACGCCCCGCAACTGTGGGAACTCGGCGGAGACGCCTTGAACAACACCTTCATCTCGAACCACTATTCGATTGACGACCCCGCTCCCTTGATTCAAAAGTTCGTCACCGATTACAAAGCGCGTTATGGTGGCGTTGCGCCGGATGCGCTCGCCGCGCTCGGCTACGATGCGATGAGAGTGCTGGGCGACGCGCTCAAACGCGCGAACACGACCGATGGCGCAAAACTGCGCGATGCCATCGCCCAGACGAAAGATTTTCCGGGCGTGACGGGTACGATCACGATGAACGCCGAGCGTAACGTGGACAAGCCCGCCACCGTGCTTGAACTGAAAGCAGGAGAACGCAAGTTTGCCTACAAGGAGAAGATTTTCCCTGGTGGCATGACTCCACCGGCTGATGTTTCCGCATCTCCGGCGTCCAGTTCATCGCCGTCAACCAGTTC
Source organism: uncultured Acidobacteriota bacterium (assembly GCA_963791265.1). GTDB lineage: Bacteria > Acidobacteriota > Blastocatellia > Pyrinomonadales > Pyrinomonadaceae > QHXM01. Next base: position 291,394 of record CAWBSB010000013.1, on the reverse strand, counting down.
AGCTCCGTCTCCTAGCTCATCTCCGGCGGCGACGAATACATCGCCGTCAACAACGGCTTCGCCAGCCTCTTCGCCGAGCCACTAAAGGCTCGGCGTGAGAGAAGGGGCGAGGCTTTGGGTTCGATCACACAGGTAGCACGAGCGAGAAGCTGGCGATGGATGATTTCGTTCAACAACTAATCAATGGCCTCAACATCGGAGCCATTTACGCGCTGATTGCGCTTGGCTACACGATGGTGTACGGCATTCTCCGGCTGATTAATTTCGCGCACGGGGATGTTTACATGATCGGCGCATTCGTCGGGCTGTGGCTGGCGAAATTGTTTGGCTACAACCTCGGCTACAATGCCGACACCGTCGGCACGTCGCTCTGGGGCGGACTCGCTCTGGTGCTGATCGGCTCGATGATCGCGGCGGCGCTCGTCGGCATGGTGATTGAACGCTTCGCCTATCGCCCGGTCAGAAAATATGCGCGCATGACGACGTTGATTACCGCCATCGGCGTCTCGCTCCTGATTGAATACCTCTTTGTCGCACGCATGGGCGCGGCGCAGCAGTCTTTCCCTTCACTCATCAAGGGCGATGCCTACGGATTATTTGGCAGGGCTGCCATCTCGCAGCCGCAGATCGTGATCTTCGGGGTCTCGATTGCGCTCATGCTCTTGTTGCAGTGGATTATTTATCGCACGAAAATCGGCACGGCCATGCGCGCCGTCTCGTTCAATCTCAACTCGGCGAAACTGATGGGAATCAACACCAACTTCGTCATCAGCTTCACCTTTGCTCTGGGGTCGGCGCTCGCCGCAGCGGGCGGTGTCCTGACGGCGCAGTACAACCCGAGCATTGATCCTTTGATGGGTATCATCACCGGCCTCAAGGCATTCGTAGCCGCTGTCCTGGGCGGCATCGGCAACATTCCGGGAGCCGTGCTGGGCGGACTCTTAATCGGCGTCGCCGAAACAATGGTGGTCGCCTATGGCAGCAACGTCGGCATCGAATCGTCTTACCGCGATGCCGTCGCCTTCGCCATCCTGATTCTTGTTTTGCTACTTCGCCCGGCGGGTCTACTGGGCTCGACCGTGCAGGAAAAAGTCTGAAGGCAGTAATAGGTAATAGGTGATGGGTGATAAGAGAACAGCTTTTATCCCATCACCTATCACCTATCACTTATCACTGACCTTATGCCACCTTTCATCAAACGAATCCTCGGCGCGCTCTTGATCGTCCTCGTGCTCATCGCTCTTAATATGATGATGAGCAGTGAGGGCTTGTTTGGCTTCGGGCTGCCGTTCTACTACTCGCACCTGCTGCGCCTCGCGGGTATCAATATCATCCTCGCCGTCTCGCTGAACCTGATTACAGGCTTTACGGGGCAATTCTCCATCGGGCATGCCGGATTTATGGCGGTCGGCGCTTACTCGTCCGTTTACCTGACGGTTTATTACACGCAAGGGCTGGAAGAGAAACTGGCGGGCGCAATCGGCGCAGGCGCAGCCGGAATGATTGTTTTCCTGCTGGTTGTGCTGGCGGGCGCACTGGCCGCTGCCATCGCCGGGTTGATTGTCGGCATTCCGAGTTTGCGCCTGCGCGGTGATTACCTGGCCATCGTCACGCTCGGCTTTGCGGAGATTATCCGCATTGTGCTTGTGAACATTAAGCAGATCGGGGGGCCGACCGGGTTCTCCGGCGCAATCCCGCCCTTTGAAGGACGCGCGACCATTCCACCATACGCAGATTTTTTCTGGATAGGTCTGTTCGCCGTCATCACGATTGTCGTCGTCTATAACATTGTTCGCTCCGATGTCGGGCGCACGCTGATTTCCATCCGCGAGGATGAACTGGCGGCGCAGGCGATGGGCGTCAACACCACGCGGTACAAAGTTCTGGCCTTTGTCATCAGCTCGGCCTTTGCCGGAGTTGCCGGAGCGCTCTTTGGACACTACAACCAGTTCCTGAGCACGCAGGATTTTCAATTCATCCGCTCGTTTGAAGTCATCATCATGATCGTGCTCGGCGGCATGGGATCTATCACAGGCTCTCTCCTGGGTGCGGTTGTCATCACTGTGCTGCCGGAACTCCTGCGGACATATCCATACGACATAGTCTTTCTGCTCGTCCTGATACCGATTACAGTCCTAATCTTGCGCGCCATCGGGCGCAAGCGCCTGCCAGCCTTCATGCGCGACGGGGCGGGATATTATGGTTTCGTCCTCGCCTTCTACCTTGTGCTGTTCGCTATTGCGCGTCTGGTTTTAATCAATACTCTGGACCTTGATCTGCGGCTGCAAGACGTGATTGGAGACATCTCTAAATACCGGCTCGTTATCTATTCAGCGCTATTGATCGGGATGATGTTGACGAGGCCGCAGGGCTTGCTGGGCGGGCGCGAGTTTGGCCTTTCATGGCTCAAGCGAGCGCAGCGGCGTCCCGAAGGTGATGAAGCTGTCGGGGCGTCTAAAGGGACTCCGATTGCGGAGCGCAATGATCTGGACAAGGAACGGGAAAAAGAGGGTGAGAACAGATGAACGAAGCGCCTGAGCCAAACGCCGTCAGCGCGACGAAAGAAGATTCCATCATCACGGAGGCTGCGCGCACTGCGCGCTCGAAAGTGCCCGTTGACGGAAGCGGCGCGTGTTTGCGGACAGATAAATGCACGATTCGTTTTGGCGGTCTGGTCGCCGTCAATACTCTCGATATGGCTGTCCACGCGGGAGAAATCTACGGCCTGATCGGGCCGAACGGCGCAGGCAAAACGACCATCTTCAATTTGCTGACGGGAGTTTACGAGCCGACCGACGGCGAAATCTATTTTCAGGGCAAGCGCGTTGACGGCCTGCGCCCGCACCAGATTGCGCGGCTCGGTGTCTCGCGCACGTTTCAAAACATACGGCTCTTTCCCGGCATGACCGTCCTCGAAAACGTGATGACGGCTTGCCACATGCACGCTCGCCAAACACTCGCCGACGCAGTCTTTCGCACACCGCGTTTTTCGCGCGACGAGAAAGAACAAAGAGATTTCTGTCTCGACCTTTTGAAAATCTTCGATCTCGAACGTTTTCAAAACGAGGGCGGAACGAGTTTGCCTTACGGCAACCAGAGAAGATTGGAAATCGTGCGCGCTCTCGCCACCCGTCCCAAGCTCTTGCTGCTGGACGAGCCTGCGGCGGGCATGAATCCTTCGGAGCAGGAAGATTTGATTGAGTTGATCCGGCTGATACGCGACCGCTTCGGCCTGACCATCCTGCTCGTCGAGCACAACATGAAAGTCGTCATGGGCATCTGCGAGCGCATACAGGTCGTGGACTACGGCAAGTCAATTGCGCTCGGTCTGCCCGAAGAGATTAGAAACGATCCGAAGGTGATCGAAGCCTACTTAGGAGATTAGTGGTCAGTGGTCGGTGGTCAGTGGCCAGTTAAAAACAAGCGACGCGCTGTTTTGGCTCTTCACTGACCACTGACCACCGACCACTGACCACTGTTCCATGCTGACCATCGAAAACATTTCAGTGAACTACGGCGCTATCGAGGCGTTGACGGGCATCTCGATGCACGTCGAGCAGGGCGAGGTTGTGACTTTGATCGGCGCGAATGGGGCGGGGAAGACGACGACGCTGCGCACGATTACGGGGCTGCTTGAGCCGCGCGAGGGGCGCATCATCTTCGAGGGTGATGAGATTCACGGTGCGCCCACTCATAAACTGGTGGCGCGCGGCATCTCCATGTCGCCCGAAGGTCGTGGCGTGTTTGCCAATCTCTCCGTGCGCGAAAATTTGCAGATGGGCGCCTATCTGAAGAAGAACAAGGCGGAGATTGCCGAAGACGTGGAGCGCGCGTTCAAGATGTTTCCGCGCCTGAAGGAGCGAGAAGCGCAGAAGGCCGGAACGCTCTCAGGCGGCGAGCAGCAGATGCTGGCGATGAGCCGCGCCCTGATGTCGCGCCCGCGCCTGCTTCTTCTGGATGAGCCATCGCTCGGCTTAGCCCCGCTCGTCGTTCACACCATCTTTGAAGCGATTGATGAGATTAAAGGCAGGGGCACGACCATCCTGCTCGTCGAGCAGAACGCGCACGCCGCGCTGAAGCATTCTGACCGCGCCTACGTCCTCGAAACCGGCAGAATCGTCATGGAAGGCCCTTCGTCAGAACTCGCCGCCGACCCGCGTATCAAGGAAGCTTACCTAGGCGAGTAAACAGAAATTTTCTCTAAGACGCGGATTGAAAAAGTCCCGTCAGGGACGTCGTGACAATAGCCCAGCAATTTATTGCTGGGAAATAGATCAGTAAACATGATTGAGTCCCGTAGGGACGACTGAAGAAAGGCTCGCTTCTTTTCAGCCGTCCCTACGGGACTCAACTTTTATTTTCCGACCTCATCCCCAGCAATAAATTGCTGGGCTATTTTCATGCGCCCCTAACGGGGCTGGAAAATTTATCGGGGCGTTACTGTTCGCGTAATAGTTTCGGCAAATGCGCCGCAAACTTCGCGGTGCGCGCAACACAGTTGCCAATCTGAAACGGTAGTCTCGGCAGTACATTGAACGACCCGTTCATGCTGATAGTTGCCTCAATCGGATTAGGCCAGCGGTGGCGAAGACCTTTCAGGACGCCAGCCGGGTAGCGTAAAAAACTCGCCATCGGCGCGGTGTGCCGCTGCGACATGGAAGGCGACTGTGATTCCCACTCCTTCAAGATGGTGGGAACAAGCCAGCGTGGAAGCGGTCTGTTGAGGCGAGCCGCCGGAGTTTCGTCCAAGCTTGCGCCGAGCAGTTGTTGCGCCAGCCTCATCGCGCAAATGACCCAACCCGCACGCCGCCGGTTCTTGGTCAGGCAAACTGCCCAATCAAAATCCGCGCTTCGGGATTCGATTGCCGTCGCAATATCGCACAACCACAGGGGACGCCATGCGCCTTCGCGCAGCAGGTGGATTGCGAGGATGCGAAGATGATCTTCCGCGCAGAGCACGCGCACGTCAGTCTCTCCGAGTCTTGCAAGGCGCGAGCGCGCGTAAATCGCCTCCACATTCCCGCCGCCGAACTTCGCAAACCCGCAGTGCAGGTCTACCTCGCAACGCACTTTGGAAACACTCTCAAGCGCAGTTTCAGCCCTGGTGAATTGTTCGGGACGCACGCACAGATCAATATCTCCGTAAGGGCGCAAGCCCTGTTCAGGATAAAGTCTTGCCGCTGCCCAGCCTTTAACCAGAATCGGCTCAACTTCTACGGAACGCAACAGCGCGATTGCTCGCTCGATTGTTTGTTGATTGATGGCGTTCTTGAGAGCGCACCTGCGATAAGCCTGTCGAAGCTCCTGAGCCGCAGGAACATCTCGCAGTCCTGACTGGCTGACTCGCCGCCAGCAAAGCGCCGCTGCCCCCGATTTCAGAAGCAGCGGCGCAATCCTGTTCAATTCCGCTTCATCAAGCTCTAACGCAGGAGGGACATCGCGCCATGAGCCTGTGAGCGCAATCGCCACCAGATGGCCGGACGATTTAACCAGGGCTTCAGCCATGAGAGGAGCGTGTCTCAGAAGGCGGCAATTTGGAAACAAATGCCGTCGCAGGTCAGACCCGGACAGCACTCGATACCGTCGCCGCAGGATTGACCTACGCCTGCGCACGTCGAAGCCGATTGAGCCGGTGTCGGGGCAGCGATAGACATAATTAGAGGCAGGGAAAGCGCGAGAGGCAAATACTTCCTGACCAAGTCGCGCCGCGAAACCTTCACCGTAAGAATCTCTCTGCTTGATTCGTCCAGCAGATGAAATTTCCGCAGTTGGCTCAAAGCCAGCCAGACAACGTCGTCGTCAACTAATTGGGAAAGCTCTCTCTCAAGCAGCCGTGCGGTCTGCTCCACCGTCGTCTGGCCGTCACAGTGCTTCCAGACAAACGCAGAGGCTTTATTGAGGCAATGCGCTTTGTGTCGAACCAAATCGTAGACAAGCAACTCGTCCGGCAGTTCTTGAACAATCAGCTCATCCTTCCTCGCCAGAGGTAAGGGTTGATCGGGTCTGGCCCTCATTGAATCCTCCTTTTAGTTAGCGAGGGAGGAGAGTCTGAGTTGCTGCTTCGTCGGCTTTACCGAAAAATGAGCCTCAGCTTACAACTCAGGCCCGCATGTCCCGCCACTGCAATTAGCCGAGTCGCAATCGCCGTCGCTCCCGCAGGGACAACCCATGCCTCGCGGATTGGCAACGCAGGGATCGGGTGGGACAGGGGAGCCCGCCTGTGCCGCTGTCGGCGAACTGATAGAGAGAATGAGCGGCACTACCAGCGTCGCTGGCGCGTACTTCAAGATTAAATCTCGCCGCGACACCCCTTTCGGCTGTGGCACCCGCTCCTGCAAAAGATGAAACTTCTCAAGCTGCTTGAGAGCCAGCCACACGACATCATCGTCTACAGGCGTGTTCATTTCCTGCTCTAGCGTGCGCGCCATCGCTCTCACGGTTGTTTGCCCGTCGCAATGCTTCCAGACAATCGCGGAAGTTTTATTAAGACAGTGCGCTTTATGGCGATCAAGGTCATAGACCAGCAATTCGTTTGGCACTTCCTGAACGATTAATTGAGCGGTTCGGGCAAAAGGTAGGGCTTGGCTGTCTTTAGGTTTCATGCGGAGTCCCTTCGTCTCAGATTCTCTTACAGCCTGGGCAATTTCAGTACGAGGAAGGCTTATTCGGGTGATTAAAATAATGATGGACGAGCGATTGGAAGATAAGCGGAATCCGGCGGCAAGTCAACAAGTTTTCAGTGAGCGCTTGCAACCTGCTTTGCTTAACTCTGCCGCTCATTCGTCCAGATATTTGAGGATGGGAGCCGTCATCGCTTCGGCCTCGCCGCGCGCTCCCTTCAGAATCAACGCCTGCGTCGCCACCTGTTGCAAGGCAGCGAAAGCCTTCCCCGGCTGGATGCGCGCGGAAACGGTCTGGTTAAGCAGTTCCAGAACGCCCTGCCCGGCTGACAACTCACGCGGTCGCCACTTCGCTCCCGGCTTGTACTGGCTCACAATCACCAGCTTCACCGGCAGCGGCTTGACCCCGGCACGCCCGCCCAGTTTCTCCACCGCGTATCTCTGCTGTCTTCCCGTTTCGTCCTCTCTAATCTGCAACGGCCTCGCGTAAGGATGAACGCGCCCACGCGCGTCCAGCACCGCATACTCATCCGAATAGTAAATTGCTCCGGCCTTAATCAACTCGGCAATCAATGTCGTCTTGCCGCTGTAGCTGCGTCCCGGCAAGAGGACGGCCTGTCCTTTCCAGCCGACCACGCCCGCATGAACGAACACTCTGCGCGGCGCTTTCGTCGCCACGTGCATTTGCAAATCCGACTCGAACATCGCCAGAGCTTCGTCCAGATTTCTCGTGCGGACCAGGCGGCTGATGTCCCTGTAGAGCAGATTGAAACGGCGAACGCCTCTCGATTGCTCCTCACCACCTCCGCCATAGACGAAGGAGTACAACCGCTCGACGATGGTTGCGGACGACGGTTTCCATCCCGGCGGAAAATAGTCCTGCACGAGACCGAGGGCTTCCGCGTTGTTAACGCGAACCCCGACGAGCACGCCATGACTGGTAAAGGAGACGCCTGCCGCCCACCCGAGGCGGTCAATCTTCTCCATTCAAGTTGTTCTCCGCTTCAGGTGCGGCAGGTTTGTTGGTGACAAATGAATGATTCCTGACTAAGAGCGCCTAACTACTGTAGAGAAGGAATAGACAGGATTAACAAGATGGACAGAATAAGAGAAGAAACATCAATCGACTTCTGCCTGCCTTATCTTCTTAATCCTGCTAATCCTGTAAATCCTGTCTATTCCTTCTTGCTTTCGTTGGTGACTCTAAATTATCAGCGCTTTGAAGACTGTCGGAAAATACGTTAAATCCATTGAGGCGTCAAATGACTACTCATCGGCAGCCGTCTCTGTCTTTGCCAGAGATGCGCGTGCCGCTTCGAGCGCTTCCGTCACGCGCTCAAATGATGTGCCGCCCGTTTGCGACTTGGTCGCGAGCGTCTGCTCAAGCGAAAGAGCGTGGTAAACGTCCTCTTCGATGAGAGGCGAGAATCTCTGCATCTCATCTAGCGCGAGGTCTTGCAACTCGCAGCCTCTCTCGATTGATTGTAAGACAACACGCCCGACGATCTCGTGAGCTTCACGAAACGGCATCCCCTTGCGTGCGAGATAATCAGCGAGTTCCGTTGCATTCATGTAGCCGCGCTCTGACGCCGCGCGCGCGTCCTGCTCGCGCACGCGCACATTACGCAGCACCGTCGCCGTTACTTCCAATGATGCGGCGGTCGTTTCAGCCGCATCGAAGACGGCCTCCTTGTCTTCCTGCATATCCTTATTGTAGGCGAGAGGCAATCCCTTGAGCGTCGCCAGCAGCCCGCTCAGGTGGCCGAAGACGCGCCCCGATTTGCCGCGCACCAGTTCCATCGAGTCTGGATTCTTCTTCTGCGGCATCAGGCTTGAGCCGGTCGCCACACTATCGCTCAACTCAAGAAAGCCGAACTCGGTGGTCGAGTAGATGATGATGTCTTCACTGAGGCGCGAGAGGTGAAGCATGACGAGAGAGCACGCCGCCGTGAACTCTACGCAGAAGTCGCGGTCGCTCACGGCGTCCAGGCTGTTGCGCGAAACGCTGTCAAAACCAAGAGCGCGCGCCACTCGTTCACGATCAATTTTGTAACTCGTGCCTGAGAGCGCCGCCGAGCCGAGCGGCATGACGTTGACGCGCTTTCTCACTTCCGCCAGCCGCTCACAGTCGCGCGCCAGCATCTCGAAGTAAGCGAGACACCAGTGCGCCCAGAGGATGGGCTGCGCGCGTTGCATGTGCGTATAGCCGGGAAGCACCGCCGTCGAGTGATTTTGCGCCAGCTCAAGCAATGCGCTTTGCGCGTCGCGCGCCTTCCTGATCATGTGGTCAATCTCGTCTCGCAGCCAGAGCCGCAGGTCGGTTGCTACCTGATCGTTGCGGCTGCGCCCAGTGTGGAGCTTGCGCCCCGTATCGCCGATTAATTGCACGAGACGTGCTTCGACAAATGAATGGACATCTTCAGCCGGTAGCTCGTCGAAATAACGGGCATCAGTCCGCGCACGCTTGAGAATTGTCTCAAGACCGTTTCTGATTTGCTCCGCTTCCGCCGAATCCAGAACGCCTGCGCCGCGCAAGCCTTCGCAATGCGCGAGGCTTGCGCGCACGTCCGCTTCAAACAATTTCCGGTCGAAGCCAAACGAGCGATTGAACTCCGTAAACCTCTCATCAGCCGCGCCTGTGAATCGCCCGCCCCATAAATTCTTCGATTCGCTCATTCTCTTATAGTAGGACAGACATTCCTGTCTGTCATTAGTGGGACAGGCATTCCTGCCTGTCTAAGCGTGCGTCAGCACGCTCTTGATGTTTGTTAACAAGTATTCGCGCTGACGCGCTCAATGACAGACAGGAATGTCTGTCCCACAAATTGACTAAGAAGCATCCCGGATGCTATTTTATGCATCTATGCAACGATTATGCAAATCAGTTGCATAAGAAGAGCTATGCAGAAAGAGACACGACAGCAGAGAATACTGAGCTTGATTCGCGCCAAGCGCATCGGGACGCAGGAGGAATTGACGACGCACCTTGAGCGCGCCGGGGTCGCGGTGACGCAGTCGAGCGTCTCGCGCGACCTCGTAGAGCTTGGCGTCGTCAAGCATCACGGGCACTACACTTTGCCCAGAAGCACGAACGGCTCAGTGGCGCGAGGGCTGCTCAGTCTGGACACGGCGGGCGAGGTACTGGTCGTGGCAAAGTGCGATTCCGGCATGGCCTCGGCGGTGGCCGTTGAAATTGACCGCGCCGCGATGCCTGAAATCGTCGGCACGCTCGCGGGCGAAGACACCATCTTCATCGCCGTCACAGACCACAAAGCGCAACGCACGACGATCAAGAAGATTTGGGAGCTGTTTGGATAAAAGGGAAGGGGTCAGGGGGCAGAGGCCGGGGGACGGTTAAAAATTGGTTCTTACTGACCCCCGGCCCCTGTCCCCCGACCCCCGCTTAAAAAATGACTGAGAAGAAAATCAACAAAATCGTGTTGGCTTATTCGGGCGGGTTGGATACGTCCGTGATGCTGCGTTGGATCAAGGAGAAGTACAACTGCGAAGTCGTCTGCTATTGCGCCGACGTGGGCCAGGGCGAAGAGTTGGACGGACTCGAAGCGAAGGCGCATGAGACGGGCGCGTCGAAGTTGTATATAGAGGATTTGCGCGAAGAGTTTGTGCGCGATTACGTCTGGACGGCGGTCAAGGCCAATGCGGTTTACGAGGGCGTGTATCTTTTGGGCACATCGTTGGCGCGGCCTGTGATTGCGAAACGGCAGATTGAGATTGCGCGTCGTGAGGGCGCTGATGCGGTCGCGCACGGAGCGACAGGCAAGGGCAACGATCAGGTGCGCTTCGAGTTGACGTACTACGCGCTTGAGCCGGACATCAAGGTCGTCGCGCCCTGGCGCGAGTGGGAGTTCAAGGGGCGCTCCGATCTTATCGCCTACGCCAAAGAACATAACATCCCGGTGACGGCGACAGCCGAGAAGCCTTACTCGACAGACCGTAACCTGATGCACATCTCATACGAGGGCGGCATTCTAGAAGACCCTTGGAGTGAGCCTCCCGCAGATATTTTCCAGTTGACGAAAGCGCCGGAAGAGGCGCGCGCAGAAGCCGAGTATGTTGAGATTGGGTTTGAGAAAGGTGAGCCTGTCTCAATCAACGGCCAGAGTCTGGGTGCTGTCGCTCTGCTGGAAAAATTGAATGAGCTTGGCGGCTCGCACGGAATCGGGCGCGTTGATCTGGTCGAAAACCGTTTCGTCGGGATGAAGTCGCGCGGTGTTTATGAAACTCCGGGCGTGACGATTCTGCAAGCGGCGCATCGCGCGCTGGAATCCATCACGCTCGACCGCGAGGTGATGCACCTGCGCGATTCCTTCAGCGTCAAATTCGCGGAGAGCGTCTATTACGGATTCTGGTTTGCGCCTGAGTTCGAGTTGATGCGGAAGATGATTGATGAAACGCAAGGCAGTGTGACGGGCGACGTGCGTTTGAAACTTTATCGAGGCAACGCAACCGTCGTCGGACGACGCGCGCCGCGCTCGCTCTACAGCGAGCGGCTGGCGACGTTCGAGGCCGAAGACATTTACAACCAGCGCGACGCGGAAGGCTTCATCAAGCTCAACGCCCTGCGTTTGAGAACGCAAGCACGGTTTCGAGGTTGAGGGTAAGAGTTTCAGGTTTCGAGTTTCGAGTTAACGACATCTTTGAACTCGTAACTCGTAACCTGTAACCCGAAACTTTCCCGGAGGGAGAACGATGTTAATGACGAAAAGCGTGGATGTTGAATTTGCAACGACGGTCGTGGTGGTGGAAGCCGACAAGATCGGCTCTGCCGCTTCGCCTCTCAACTTGCCGAAGACGATGGCGGTTGTTGATGCCTCAGAGAACCCGCGCGCGGGTGATGTGGTGGTTGTGCGCGCTCTGACAGACAGCGCGACGTATAACCAGTTGGAATTGCCGACCGGACGCATGGCGAAGATTAATCCGGGCGACGTGCTGGTCGGTGTGCTGGGTCGCAGGCGGGCGTTGAAGGGATTCGTCGGCGACGTGCCGTTGAACGTCCACGCGGGAGATCGTCTTCATCTGTTGAATATGGGCGGCGTCATAGGCTTCTGCACGGGACATCATTCGAGTTTGTCTGACGCGATCAGTGTTGAAGTAATCGGGCTGGCCTGTGATGAGCGTGGCCGCGTGCTCAACATCGCGGATGTCGCTTTACCGCTCAGCGAACATTTAGGACAAACTGCGCCGCTCGTCCTTGTCGCCGGAACGTGTATGAACAGCGGCAAGACTTACGCCGCGACGGAGTTGATTAAGCAGGCGACGCGCACGGGATTGAAAGTCGCGGCGGCGAAGCTGTCGGGCGTGGCGTGCTTGCGCGACACGCTCAACATGGCGGATCACGGGGCGATTGCGACCGCCAGCTTTCTTGATTGCGGGCTGCCTTCGACGGTTGACGCGGGCGATTTAGCTCCCGTCGCAAAGTCAATCATCACGCGCTTGAACAATGAGAAGCCGGACATGATCGTCATCGAACTCGGCGACGGCATCCTCGGCGGCTATTCGGTTGATTCCGTGTTTGACGACGAAGAGTTGCGCGCGGCGACCGCTGCCATTGTCTTCTGCGCGTCGGATTACGTCGGCGCGTGGGGCGGCATCGAGTTATTCCGCAGGCGCGGGATTTCTGTTGACGTCATCGCAGGCTCCGTGACCGACTCACAGATGGGCGAAGATTTTATCGAGCGCGAGTTTCATGTTCCGGCAGGCAACGCGCGCAGGGACGGCACGCGGCTTTTCAAGATTGTTAAGGATAAAGTTTCGAGTTTCGGGTTGCGTGTTTCGAGCCTGCCTTCCGGTGCGCCCGACTAAATCGCGGAGGTGGCAAGATGAACTCGAAACTCGAAACTCAGAACTCGAAACTTCGCGTCGCTATCTTCGGCGGTTCGGGTTATGGCGGGGCGGAGCTTTTGCGCCTGTTGCTGCTGCATCCGCACGTTGAGATTGCGTTAGTGACGGCGAACGAGCACGCGGGCAAGGCTGTCGGCGACGTGCATAGAAATTTGTACGGGTTGACCGAGTTACGCTTCGTTGCCATGCCGGAAGATTTGGAGAGCTTGAGCGAGTTGGACTTCCTCTTTCTCTCGCTCCCGCACGGGCAGGCGATTGAGGTAGTGCCGCGCTTGCCGCAAGGCTTGAAGGTGATTGATCTGTCGGGGGATTTTCGCCTGCGTGACCGCGAGACGTTTGAGCGTTTCTACAATCGCCAGCATACGGCGATGGAGGCGCAAGGTGAGTTCGTTTACGGCTTGACGGAGACCAACCGTGAAGCTATCAGGAAGGCGAGCCGCATCAGCAATCCCGGTTGCTTTGCGACCGCAACCTTGCTCGGCCTTGCGCCGCTCATCGCCCGGAATCTTTTGCAGGGGCGCGTGATTGTTGACGCTAAGACGGGCTCTTCGGGTTCGGGCGCAAAGGCTGCGCCGAACACGCATCACCCGCAGCGCATGAACTCTTTTTACGCGTACAAGCCTTTCACGCACCAGCACGTGCCGGAGATTGAGCAGGAGCTACGTGCCGTCGGTGATTGGACGCACGAGCTAATTTTCATGACGCATAGCCTGCCCGTCGCGCGCGGCATCTTCGCGTCCATTTACGTCGAGACGAAAACAGAGATGACGGCAGATGAGGTGCGCGCCCTCTTCGCAGATTATTACAAAGATTCCTTCTTCGTCCGATTGGTGGAAAATTCGCCAGACATCAACTGGGTGAAGACGACTAACTTTTGCGACCTTGGATTCGCGGCGCGTGGTCGCCAACTCGTCGTCTTCTCCGCGATTGACAATCTGGTCAAAGGCGCAGCCGGACAAGCCGTGCAGAACATGAACCTGATGGCGGGAATTGATGAGAAGGCAGGATTGATTCTGACGGGGAGTAACCCATGAGTCAGGATGAGAGCTTCAAAGCCGCGCCGGTCAAGTCGCCTATCTCTTTTGACCTGCTGGAAAAGATTGACGTGCGCGTCGGAACCATCGAACTCGTCGAAGACGTGCGCGGCTCGAATAAACTGGTCAAGCTGACTGTGAATTTCGGCGATCACCGGAGAACGATTCTTGTGGGCATGAAAGAGGAGCGGCAGAACCCTCAAGAGATAGAGGGTCGCCAGGCACTGTTCGTCGTCAACCTTGAGCCGAAAAAGATGGCTGGTGAAATCTCTGAAGGAATGCTGTTCGATATAGGGTACGCGGACGGACTTCAGCCCGTGCTGGCCGTCCCGGAAAGCCGCGTCCCGGACGGAGCGAGGGCAGGATGAAAGCAGACACAGGCTCAACTCTCGATGCGGTTAAGACGCTTGAAAACCGCTTCCAACTTGAGACGTACAAGAAAATGCCTGTGGCGGCAGAGCGCGGGCAAGGCGTCTGGCTGATTGCTTCCGATGGCGAGCGTTATCTGGACCTTTACGGCGGGCACGCCGTCGCCGGGACAGGGCATTGCCACCCGCGCGTGGTTGCGGCTATCAAAGCGCAGGCCGAGACGTTGCTCTTCTACTCGAATCTCGTTTACTCGGAAGTGCGCGCGCGTGCGGCTGAGCGCTTGGTTTCGCTCGCGCCTCGCCCTATCAGCAAAGCCTTCTTCTGCAATTCTGGAACTGAAGCCAACGAGAACGCGATGCGAATGGCGCGGATGGCGACTCGTCGAGAGAAGATTATAACTTTCACGGGCAGTTTTCATGGACGCACCGCCGATGCTATTAGCGCGACCGGTCTGGGAAAATATCGTGAGCTTGGGCGACCGAATGTGCCCGGCCACCTGTTCGCGGAATTTGGTGACATTGAAGCCGTCGAAAAATTAGCTGACGAAGAGGTCGCCGCGATCATGCTTGAGCCGGTTCAATCAATGGCCGGTGTGCGGATGGCCGGGGCAGAGTTTTATCAACGCCTGCGCGAATTGTGCGATGCGCGCGGGATTCTTTTGATCTACGACGAAGTGCAAACGGGCGTCGGGCGCACGGGCGAGTGGTTCTTCGCTGGCAGCGAGGCGGGAGGCCGGGTTGTGCCGGACATCATCACGCTGGCGAAGTCGCTTGGCAGCGGTGTCCCCGTCGGCGCGTGCCTCGTCAATGAGCGAATCGCTTCGCACATTAAAGAGAACGATCTGGGGACGACCTTCGGCGGCGGGATGCTGGCGATGGCGGCGACCTTGGCGACGCTCGAAGCGATTGAAGCTGATGGGATGTTAGAGAACGTGAAGACGGTCGAGAGTTATCTGCGCGAGCGTCTGGCGGGGATATCGCAGGTCTTGAGCGTGCGGGGGTTGGGTTTTCTGCTGGGGCTGGAGTTTGAGGAGAAGGCTGCGCCGATTCATCAGGCTTTGCTTGAGCGACACATCATCACGGGCACGTCGAGCGATGCGAACGTCTTGAGGTTGCTGCCGCCTTTGTGCCTGGGGCGCGGAGAGGTTGATTTGTTTGTTGATGCGTTAAAGCAATTGTAGGGGCAGTGCTTGTCCCTGCCCGTCTCGTTCATTAAGGATGGCGTTGAATCCACAGTAACGCGGGCAGGGACAAGCCCTGCCCCTAAAGAACAATTCCATGTTGAGAGATTTTCTGACAACTGGCGATTGGACGCGCGACGAGCTTGAGGGCTTGATCGAGTCGGCGCTTCGTTTCAAGCGGGGCGATGAGCGCGGGCAGCCGCTCGCGGGGCGCTCAATCGCGCTCGTCTTCTTCAATCCATCTCTCAGGACGCGCGCTTCGATGCAGGTTGGCATCTTCGAGCTTGGCGGCAACGCGGTCATGCTTGAGCCGGGCGGAACGAGTTGGACGCTTGAGCACCGCGACGGCGTGGTGATGGACGGGGACAAGACAGAGCATCTCGTGGAGTTTGTGCGAGTGCTTGGGAGATATTGCGCCGGTCTTGGCGTGAGAACCTTTGCGGCTCTCAAGGATTGGGAAGAGGAGCGGCGCGATCCCATTTTGAATGCGTTTGCGAAATACTCAGATGTTCCCGTTATCAATCTCGAATCGGCGATGCACCATCCGTGTCAGGCGCTGGCGGACATGATGACCGTGCGTGAGAAACTGGGCACGGGGCGCAAGCGCGTGCTGCTCACTTGGGCCTGGCATCCGAAGCCTCTGCCGATGGCCGTGCCGAACAGTTTCGCGCTGGCTGCGGCACAGATGGGGCATGATCTGGTCATAGCACATCCGCGCGGCTACGAGTTAGACGAAGAGTTAATGCGCGACATCGCGGAGCAGGCGGAAAGCGCGGGCGCATCTCTGACCGTGACGAATGGTGTGGACGAAGCCTTTGACGGCGCAGAGGTCGTGTACGCGAAAAGCTGGGGCAGCAGACAGTTTTACGGTGCGCCTGAAAAGGATATGGAAGAACGCGCCGCGCATCGCGCCGCCTGGATTGTTGACGAGCAGAAGATGACGCGCACGCGCGCGGGTATCTTCATGCACTGCCTACCCGTGCGTCGTAACGTCATCGTCACCGATGGCGTGATTGATTCTCCCTCTTCGGTCGTGATTGACGAAGCTGAGAATCGCCTGCACGTTCAGAAAGCCGTCATGGTAAAGCTATTTGGAATGCAAAATTAAAACTTAAAAATGCAAAATTGAGACGGAGAGCCACATTTCAATTAAATGTGGTTTCATCCTTCCTTTTGCATTTTACATTTTTGATTTTGCATTCTTTTCGCCAGAGGTGAAAAGTTATGCTCGACGCTGCCAATCAATTCCGGCTCGATTTATTGCGCGAGGCGTTGCCCTACATTCAACGGTTTCAGGGCAAGACATTCGTCGTCAAGTTGTCTGGCAAAGCGACCGAAGATGCCGCGAACCTGGCCTCGCTCGCCGAAGAGCTGGCTTTGATTCATCAGGTCGGAATCCGCCTCTGCGTCATTCACGGCGGCGGAAAGCAGTTAAGTGAACTGGCTTCGCTGATGGGCGTGGAGCAAACGATCATCAACGGGCGGCGCGTGACCGACGATGCGACGCTTGAGATGGCGAAGATGATTTTTGCGGGCAAGATCAACACGGACATCCTGGCGGCGCTCAGGAACAAAGGCGTTGAAGCTGTCGGGCTGTCGGGCGTTGACGGCAACATCGTTCACGCGGAGCGACGACCGCCCAAAGAGATTTTGAATCGTGCGACGGGCGAGCACGAGCACGTGGATTTCGGGCACGTCGGAGATGTTGTAGAGATTAATACGCGGCTGCTGTGCGTGCTGCTCGATAAAGGGTATTTGCCAGTCATCTCGTCGCTCGGCGCAGATCGGGAAGGGATGGTCTTCAACATCAACGCTGACACGATTGCCTCGGAGATTGCCGTGCAGTTGGAGGCTGAAAAGTTGATTCTGCTCTCGGACGTTGACGGCATTTATCTGCGCGAGGGCGAGCCGGAGACGAAACTCTCGCGGCTCTCAATTGATGACGCCGAAGGATTGGTGCGCGAAGGCAAGGCGACCGGCGGCATGATTCCGAAACTCCAGAGCATCACAGACCTCTTGAGGCGCGGTGTCAAAAGCGCGCACATCATCAACGGTCGCCTGCGTAATGCTCTGCTGGCGGAAGTCTTCACGGACGAGGGAACCGGGACGATGATCGGCGTGTAATTTCGTCAGGTATGATGGAAAAAACTTAGACAGGATTTACAGGATTAACAGGATGGAAAGAACAAGCACTCAACCTGCTTGGCTTGCCTTGTTTTCTTAATCTTGCTAATCCTGTTAATCCTGTCTAAATTGCCTTAGATATTCTCAATCTTCCCCACCACGATCACGCAACTCAACCAGTTCATCAAGCGACAGGTTATTGTGGCCGCGCGCTTTCATCTTCTGGATGAAGGTGGCTGTGACTCCGTGATCGCGCAGGCGGATGAGTTGTTCCACTGGGACACGCTCGTAACCAAGCTGCTTGAGTTCCCTGATGAAATTTGCGCTGACGCCGTGATCTCTGAGTTCGATTAATTTCTCGACCGAAAGCTTACTGTACCCCAGTTCTTCAAGCTCTTTGGCAAACTTCGGGCTAATCCCGTGATCTCTCATGTCAACGAGTCGGGTCAAGGGAAGCCGATCATAGCCAGCTTCGCGCAACCATTTGATGAACTCCGGGGTGACGCCGTGATCTCTCGTCCTGACGAGTTCATCCGCAGGGATGCGTTCGTAGCCGAGCGCCGCGAGTTCGCGTATGAAGTTGAGCGTGACGCCGTGATCTCTCATCTCAATCAGGGAATCAATAGAGCGCAGCATGTAGCCCATCGCTTTGAGTCCCTGAACGTATTCCAGACGAACTCCGTGTTCTCCCATCGCGACGAGTTGATCTAGTGTCGGGCGCTCATAGCCCTGAGACTTCAACTCTGCGATGAACGCCAGGCTGACATCGTGCAAGGCCATCGAAAACTGCTGGTCTGCGGAAGGAGTTCCGAAGCCTTGCGATTTCAATTCGGCGGCGTAAGCGGGATTCGGAGAGAAGACGAAATGGCCTGAGCCGTTGCCGTCTTTGAACCAGCCTTCGCAGTTGAACGTGCCCGCATCGCGCTTGAGTTGAAACTGGACGCGTCCTCCTGCGCTCGACATCGCCTGCTCGCGCGTCAGTCCCTGCAACTGGTCGGGCGCGATGCCGAAAGAGTTGTTGCTGTAGCCGAAACCGTAGCCGTTTTTGCTCTCACGCTGGTAGCGCAAAGACAGTTGAACCTTATCTTCTCCGGTCTTGAATTCTATCAACCACTGCCCGTTAAAAGCTGTCTGGACACCGCTGACAGCGCTTCCAACGCTCGCATCATTCGTGTACGACGCCGGGGCACACGCCCAGAGGAGCGCGCACGCGGCGAAGAGCGAGAGCGACCATGCTCTGTAACCTGAAAATAATCGGCGGACGACGCGCTGCGCTCTACCCGAGTTATTAAGCTTATTCATCTGTTGAGTCTCCTGCTTTATCAGCTTTTTGCGAGATTGGCTTGAGATTGCCCCGCTGGTTCTAGCCTCTTTTGAAGATAAACACCGCCTGAGCCGATTTTGTGGCAAGAATCTTTGACTAAGCAAATCGCCCGGACTTCTTCCGTAACTCTCCGACTACTCGTTCGATACCCTCTGAAACATTCCGCCATGCCGAATCCTTGCTTTCCCATTCGGTGACAGCCCGCCCATCTTTGGGCAGATATTGTAGTCCCTCGAACGGTGCGCCCTTCAGGCTGACATCACGCACGATGACAGGAACCATTCGCGCCTCTCCATTCCGCTGGCGTTCCAGCGCCCGCGTCATCTCTTTTTCGTAGCAGTAGTCTGAAGCGATAAAGTCGGCGCTCACCAGCAGCAGAATAATGTCCGCCCGCTCCAAATTGTCATCAATCTTCCGCTTCCAGTCGTCTCCCGCTTCAATCTTGCGATCTTGCCATGTCTCAATCAGTCCGCGTCGCTGCAAGAGCTTCAGATGCGTTTCCAGTTCATTGCGCAGGCTTTCGTCCTTATGCGAGTAGCTGTAGAACAAGCGAACGGCCTGACTGCGTTCATCTATTGCCCGCTCTCTTCGGCGTGTCCCTTCAAGGTCTACGCCGTTGAGTAATCCCTGCACATCCAGTTCTATAACCTGATTGCCCACAACCTTCGGGAATTTATTCATCCCGTTTTGCTCCATCACCAGTAATTCCTGATATGGCGTGACCACTTCCGGGTAATCCGGCAAAGGAATCATTTCCAGCGGCTGCAAATTGCGAATGTCGTGATGAATTCGCTCGAAGTCTGAACGGATGACCGCCAGCAGACGGCGGCGTCCCGCCACGGGGCCGGAGACGTTTATGAAGACCCTTTTGTCCTGCACGTCGGCCTTGACCAACGCGAGATTGCCTTCAACCCTCAGGATCACGCCCGTGCGCCAGCGCGACAGACCTTCGCTCAGTGTGTGAGTGCGAACGATAAAGCGCGGCAATAACCCTTCCGTCAGCACCGGATAGTGGTACTGAAAGTTCAGGCACTCTTCAGGCTTGAACTCTGCTGCCTCCGCTGGTTCCTGTTTATCGAGTAACTCAGGAATCAGGTAATGCGTGTCGTCGTCCGGGAAGCTAAAGCAAAGCTCAAACTTTTTCATCAAGTCGAAGACGAAGCGGCGCATTCCGGCGGGGTACTCACGCTCGTCGAGAATCTTAGCCAAGTCATTCAGACGAATCTCGCCCTTCTGTTTTTCCAGCTTGTCGGAATTGAGAATTTTGTAAATGCCGTTCGTGACCCAGTGCGGATTCAGCACGTGCGTGTCTTGCAATCGCGGATCATCTCTATAGTTCAGGATGATGCCGAGGTTGTTCAGATAACGGGCGAGCATTTCCTGAGCGCCCTTTTCCGTTTCGCCGTTCCGATTACAGAAATCGCGGTATTCGTCGAAGCTCAGGTAATTCTTTCTCATCCCCGCAAGCCGTTCCTTGATGGTGAACCAGCTTGCTGGAAAGGCGTCGCGCAGATGTTCCAGGCGGTCAGTTTCCCGCTCGATGGCTTTGTGAAGTTCCTTACATCCGATTCCATTTTCACAATCCGTCTTAATGAAGTCGCGTATGACAGGATACTTCTGTTGCAGGGCGCGGCGGTTCACGTCGAAGGGGTGCTCTTTGATTTTGTTCAGTACGACGATGACGGGCGATTCGCCACCGAAGCTCTCGATGAGCTTGAGCCAGTATTCGGCGTCCGCGTCTTCTCCCCCCTCGCGCCCGTTGAGCACCAGCAGGTAAATACTACGCTGTGTGAGGAAGAACTGGTGTGTGGCGTGCATGATCTCCTGCCCGCCGAAATCCCAGACGTTCAGCCTTACGTCCTCATTTCCGTTGAGGCGGAGAGGCCATTCGGTGATCTTGATGCCCTCTGTTTTCTTTTCATCCCTGAAGAGGTTGTGTGCCAGCCGGTTGACAATCGAAGTCTTGCCGACTGCTCCTCGACCCACCAGAATGAGCTTGGCTTCATTCAGTGGTCGCTTACCGCCCAGCACCCGGAAGTAGTATTCGAGAATCTCACTGGGCTTAGCGGGTAGAGCTCCATTTATTACATCTTGCAAGGTGTGCCCGAGAACTTCTGCTGGCAAGCCAAGAGCATTGTTCCCATGAAGGTAAAGGAATCTCAGATGACTGAGATTCCTTAGTGATTCTGGTAGTGATCTCAGTTTATTGCCCTCAAGGGATAGTGTCTCAAGCCGAGACAACTGGCCGATAAGCTCTGGTAGTGATGTCAGTTGGTTGTCACGGAGATATAGTCCCCGAAGATGGGTCAACTGGCCGACGGACTCTGGCAGCGATGTCAGTTTATTGTCATCGAGTGATAGTATCTCAAGCCGAACCAACTGACCGATGGACTCCGGCAATGTCGTCAGTTGATTATCGTCTAAAAATAATCTATCAAGCTGAGACAACTGGCCGATAGACTCCGGCAGTTCAGTCAAGTGCCGAGATGATAAATGCAATCCGAATAAACCATTCCGGCGGGCTTCTTCAATGCGAGCAGGCACCTCAGACGAATCATCTGACTCCTGTTTTTTTCGCTGGTCTCGCCTCTTACCCATTTGCTACTCCTCAAATGAAATTCAGCAGTACTTGTCTTTCTCAGCTTTAAATCTCATCCGAACGCCTACACCCTGCCTTTCGCTGCCGGTCAATGCCCACTCGCGAGTGAATTGCTTATGGTTCTGCTTCGCTTACACTTATGCCTGAGCAACCACTATACGGGAAAAGAAGACGCGATCAGGCTATCCGGCGCGACATTATAACGCCGTTGGCGAAATAAAAATGTATCCTAAATTGCACTGCCTGTCTGTATTGGGTTTTGACTTTCCTGCGGGCGTGGTCTGACAATCGCTTTAATGGATAGCGTTAGGAAAAAACAATCTCAGAGTGTCTCGCAGACTCGGCGGAGAGTGGGCAGGCGTGGTCGAAAGAGGTTGAATAGCTTTGCAGAGGCGTTGCTCAAGGAGTGGCAGCGGCTCGCGTTGCCTGTGGTGGATGAGCGTTTGGTCGTGGCCGTGTCGGGCGGGGCGGATTCTGTGGCGCTGTTGCTGGCTGTGGACGAGTTGTTGAAGGGTGGGCGGCTGGCACTTGATATGAAGGTGGCGCATCTCGATCATGGGTTGCGGGGGGAGGCGGGGCGCGAGGATGCTGGTTGGGTCGAGGCGTTGGCGGATAGTCTTAAAGTTGAAGTTGTGGTTGGGCGAGCGGGTGTGAAAGAGCGCGCGGCCTTGACGGGGGACAATCTGGAGCAGGCGGCGCGGCGTGCGCGTTATGAATTTCTGGCGGAGGTAGCCGAAGAGTGCGGGGCGCGTGTGGTTTTGACGGGGCACACGATGGATGATCAGGCGGAGACGTTGTTGTTGAGGTTGTTGCGGGGAAGTGGCGCGGAGGGATTGGGCGGAATGGAGGCGGTGCGGGCGCTCAACGAAAACTCAGATGTTTTGCTGGCGAGGCCGTTGCTGAGTTGGGCGCGGCGGGCGGAGACGGAAAAGTATTGCCGTGAGCGCGGGGTGGAGTTCAGGGCGGATGAGATGAATGAAGATGAAAGGTTCGCTCGCGTGCGTGTGCGGCGAAGGCTGTTGCCGTTGATGGCGCAGTTTAATCCGCGCGTGGTGGAGTCTCTTTCGCGGACGGCGGAACTGTTGCGCGGTGATGGGGCAGTCCTGAAGGTGGCCGCCGGGGAGTTATTAGAGGCCGCGCGGGAAAAAGAAAAGGCGGAGGGTGACGCATTCGCATCCGGTGTGGGGTCGCTGAGCGTAAATATACTGGCATGCGCGCCCGCGTCTGTGCGTAGGCGCGCGTTGCGTTTGTGGATTGCAGAGGGGCGCGGGAATTTGCGGCGGTTGGAGTTAGTTCACCTTCTGGGCGTTGAAAAATTGTTGGCGGGCGAGCGCGGCGGGCGCATTGCGGAGTTGCCGGGCGGGAGTTTTGTCGAGCGCAGGCGCGGGAGGTTATGGTTTCACGAAAATGATGAAAAGCCTGAGCCAGGAGCCAGGAGTCGGAAGTCGGAATGAAATGGTGGCAACCGCTGTTGTTTTTATTCTGTCTCCTGACTTATGACTTCTGACTCCTGGCTCCTGTTCTTAGGAATTAGGTTGAAAAAGGTGACGCTGCACTCTACAATCAGTTTTGACTTGCCGCCTCTTTTCGCAGGCGGTTTTTCGGTTTGTTGGCCTCTTTTGATTGAAAGCGGGGCGCACAGAGCATGACGGATGAGATCGTAGAGGTTTATAGCGAGGCGGCAATCGCTGCTCGCGTGAAAGAGCTTGCCGGGGAAATCGGTCAGGCTTACGAGGGACGCGACCTCACTGTGCTGGGTGTGCTGGACGATAGCTTCGTCTTTCTGGCAGACCTCCTGCGCGCCATCAACGTTCCGCTTCGCACAGCCTTCCTGCGCTACGATCATCAATCCCTGGGCGGCGTTCAGGACATCTCTTTCAGCACGCAGATTGATCTCTCAAGGCGTGATCTGCTGCTAGTCGAAGGCGTGCTCGATACGGGCGTCACGCAGGAGTATCTCATCAAGCAACTGGGCGCGCATGGCGCGGCGAGCGTCCAATTATGTGTGCTGCTTGATAAACCCGATGGGCGACGCGTCGAGCTTACACCTGACTGGCGCGCGTTTGAGACGCATGAGAGCTACGTCTTCGGCTACGGGCTGGGCTTTCAGGACAGGTGGCGCGGGCTGCCGCATTTGGCGACTTTTGCGAGCAAAGCCGAGGATTCGTGAAGAAAGATTGAGAACTTTGACAAAGGATGCGTGCCTGAAAAAGCACAACGCGAGAGGCGCTCAGGGCATCTAAAACAGGCAATCCCGCGCCGGATAAATAAGGATTAGCTCCCGCTCCGGCGCGCAAAGGATTTTAAGGTCAGGCGGGAGCGACAAAAGATGCCGGGATAGGTTATCATCGGCATCGGAGGCAGGAAAATATTTTGAGTTCTACGGCGAGACAAATCATTTTCTGGATGTTCATAGTGGTCGGGGCGCTCTTGCTCTACAAGTTCTTCGCGAACCCGCAGGGCAAGCCCGCTGCACCACTTTCCATCACGCAGTTGACAGACAAAGTTCGCAACGGCGACATCGCCAAGATGACGATCAAGCAGAGCGAGGTCGTCGCCACCGGCAATGATAAGCAGGAATATCGCACAAGTCTTTCCAACGAGAAGTACAAAGCAGACTTGATGACGCTTGCTGCCGAGAAGAAGCCGAACAGCGATCAGCCGAAAGCGGAGGTTGAAGAAGAAGGGGCCGGCAACAGCATGCTCTGGGGCGTGCTCCTGAGTTGGGCTCCGATTCTCTTCATCGTCGGCATCTGGATTTTCATGCTGCGGCAGATGCAGTCGGGCGGCAACAAGGCTCTCAGCTTTGGCAAGTCGCGCGCGAAACTTTTGAACAACCAGCAGAAGCGCGTCACGTTCAAGGACGTGGCGGGCGTGGAAGAGGCTAAAGAGGAGTTGCAGGAAATTATCGAATTCCTCAAAGAGCCGCAAAAATTTCAAAAACTCGGCGGGCGCATTCCGAAGGGCGTCCTGATGATGGGACCGCCGGGAACAGGCAAGACTCTGTTAGCGCGCGCCATCGCGGGCGAAGCCAACGTTCCGTTCTTCTCGATTTCAGGTTCCGACTTCGTAGAGATGTTCGTCGGCGTCGGCGCCAGCCGCGTGCGCGACCTCTTCGAGCAGGGCAAGAAGAACGCGCCGTGCATCATCTTCATTGATGAGATTGATGCTGTCGGGCGTCATCGCGGCGCAGGACTCGGCGGCGGCCACGACGAGCGTGAGCAGACGCTTAACCAGTTGCTGGTCGAGATGGACGGGTTTGAGTCGAACGACGGCGTTATCCTGATAGCTTCGACGAACAGGCCGGACGTTTTAGACCCGGCTCTGCTCAGACCGGGACGCTTTGATCGTCGCGTCGTCGTCTCTCGCCCGGACGTTCGCGGGCGCGAAGGTATCCTGAAGGTTCATACGCGAAAGATTCCGCTCGGCGAAGACGTTGACATCAGCATCCTCGCGCGCGGCACACCGGGATTCACGGGCGCAGACCTGGCGAATCTGGTCAACGAGGCTGCCTTGAACGCTGCGCGCTACAACAAGAAGCTCGTCGCGATGCCGGATTTTGAGTTGGCCAAGGATAAGGTCTTGATGGGCGCTGAGCGCAAATCAATGGTCATCTCCAACGACGAGAAGCGCATCACCGCTTATCACGAAGCCGGGCACACGCTCGTCGGCCTGAAAGTGCCGAACGCAGACCCCGTGCATAAGGTGACGATTATCCCGCGCGGCATGGCTCTGGGCGTGACGCAGCAACTGCCCGAAGGCGACCGTCATAATTACTCGAAGGAGTATCTGGTGGGACAAATCGCCATCCTGATGGGCGGGCGCATCGCTGAAGAGATTTTCCTCGACAGCATTACGACCGGCGCATCAAACGACATCGAGCGTGCGACGGAACTGGCGCGCGCGATGGTTTGCGAATACGGCATGTCGGAGTTGGGGCCGCTCACGTTCGGCAAGAAGGAAGAGCAGATTTTCCTCGGACGTGAAATCGCGCAGCATCGTGATTTCTCGGAGGACACGGCGATCAAGATTGACCAGGAGGTCAAGAAGATCATCTCCGAGCAATATGAGCGCGCCAAGGGGATTATCACGGATAACCGCGACACGATGGTGCGTCTCTCCGAGACCCTCCTGGAGCGTGAATCGCTCGACGGCGTGCAGATCAGGCGCATTGTTGCTGGCCTGCCGCTTGACGACGATCAGCCGCCGGTGGCGGACGACGATGAAAAGCCGCAACTCAAAGAGCCTGCGGCCAAACCCTTGAAGCCGATCCTGCCACCCATCACGGGCAGCAATCCGGCGACCGCATAGCCGAATTAAAAAGGCAAAATTAAAAATGCAAAATGGAAGACAAGGAGCGTGCTCTTCGTCTTCCATTTTGCATTTTTAATTTTGAATTTTGCATTATGGGACAATGGAAACTTGCGCGCCGCGCGCTCATCGTCGGTGAGCGAACGCTCGTGATGGGCGTGCTCAATGTGACGCCCGATAGCTTCAGCGATGGCGGGCGGTTCTCGTCAACGGAGAGCGCGCTCGCACGCGCCGCAGAGATGATTGCGGAGGGCGCGGACATCATAGACATCGGCGGCGAATCAACGCGACCCGGAGCCGAAACCGTCTCCGCCGAAGAAGAGACGCGGCGCGTTGTGCCTGTGATTGAGGAACTGTCGAAAAGCTCT
The DNA here is from genome assembly GCA_963791265.1 of uncultured Acidobacteriota bacterium. Taxonomy (GTDB): domain Bacteria; phylum Acidobacteriota; class Blastocatellia; order Pyrinomonadales; family Pyrinomonadaceae; genus QHXM01. The sequence continues at coordinate 265,603 of CAWBSB010000013.1, read as the reverse complement.
GTTGTTCCCGTTTCAGTTGACACGACGAAAGCAATGGTGGCGCGCGCCGCGCTCTCAGCCGGGGCGGAAATTATCAACGATATTTCGGCCTTGCGCTTTGAGCCGTCGTTGGCGGACGTGGCGGCTGGGGCGCAGGCCGGACTCGTCCTGATGCACTCGCGCGGCGATGCCGGGACGATGCACAGCCTCGCACCTGTCGCGGACATCATGGCGGAAGTGACGAATAGTTTGCGCCGGAGCATTGCGGAGGCTGAACGAAGAGGTGTCGCCCCTGAGTGCATAGCCATTGATCCAGGCATTGGTTTTAGTAAGAGCCTTGAGCAAAACGTGGAGTTGATTGCGAAACTTAACGAACTGGCGCAGGCGTTCTCGCAGTTTCCCATCCTTGTCGGCACATCACGAAAATCTTTCCTCGGACGCCTGCTCGAAGGCGCGGCGGTGGAAGAGCGTCTTCATGGAACGATGGCGACCGTCGCGGCGGCGGTGCTTTGCGGCGCGCACATTGTCCGCGTGCATGATGTCAAAGCTGCTGTCGAGACCGTGCGCGTTGTGGACTCGATCAAAAAAGCGTCAGTTCAACCCTTAGAGCGAGTAATAGAACTCACCACAAAGACACTAAGGAATTAATTCAAGGCTTCTCCCTTAGTGACTTTGTGTCTTTGTGGTTATGATAAGTATTCTTAGTCTCCTGACCTGATTCCCTGATAATGACAATCATTCTTGAGACAGAGCGCCTCAGCTTGCGAACGTGGTCGCTCGATGACGCGGAAGACGGCTTCAGGATTTGGAGCGACCCGGAAGTGATGCGCTATATCGGGACGGGGCAGCCTAATGCCACCGTTGAAGAGACGCAGGCTTGGATTGGCCGGATGAAAGCTCATCATGAACAGCATGGGTTCGGTTTCTGGGCGGTGCTGGACAAAAAGACTGGGCAGGTGATTGGCAGTTGCGGCATGGGTTATCAACGCGATGGTGGGCTGCCCATTGAATTCGGTTATACTCTGGCACGCTCACACTGGGGACGCGGGCTGGCGACGGAAGCGGCGACCGCGTGCCTGCGGTACGCTTTCGAGCGCTTGCGCCTGCCGGAACTCGCGGCCAGCGTTGATTCGCGCAACGTCGCCTCGCAACGCGTGCTGGAAAAGATAGGCTTCGTTTATCAGCGAGAGGAACAACTCGCCGACGGAATTGACTTCTGGTATGTGGCTCATGCTGACGAGAGAGCCGGAGCAGCCTTAGATGGCCTAACGAAAACTACAATAGAGAAGAAATAGACCGAGATTAACAGGATTATCAAGATTAAGAAGACCAGACAGAGCAAAGCAGATTGATGCTTCTTCCCTTTATCCTGTTAATCCTGTAAATCCTGTCTATTCCTTTTCAGGTTTGATAGTGACTCTTAGAGCAAAACATAGTGTTGGAGTAGAATCAGCAAATGAACTTGAGACAAACAAACTGGCGCGTGGCTGCGCTCTCTCTGATGCTCTTCTTCGTCTCCGGCTTTACAGAATGCTACAAGCCTGTCACGAAGAATCAACTGCCGACGCGCATCAAGACGGTCGCCGTCCCGGCCTTTCAGAATCAGGCGCTGCGCTACAAGATAGAGCATCGTTTCACGGAAGCTGTCATCAACGAGATTGTCCGGCGCGGGCGAGGCTTGCGCGTGCAGGGTGAGCGTGAAGGCGCAGACGCCGTGATTGACGGAGTGATTAAGAGCTTCAGCTTCGGGGGCGTGCTGCTTCAACCGGACGACCCTAACCGCCGGGCGCGCATCTTTGAAGTCACGATCACAGCCGCCGTCACCGTCCGCGATCAGGTGGAGAATCGCGTCCTCTACGACAATCAGAATTACGTCTTTCGCGGCGAGTTTGAGTTCACCAGCGACCCGCGCTCATTCTTCAACGAAGAAGACCCGGCTGTGCAGCGCATGGCGCGCAGCTTCGCCGAGTCGGTCGTCTCAACGCTCGTCAACGGCTTCGGAGTCAACGACGAGAAATGAGTCTCCTCACCCGCTCAGATTTGCACCGCTCTCTCAAGCAGGGAGAAACAAAACCGCTCTACCTGCTGTTCGGCGCAGAGTCTTACCTGCGCGAACTCGCCGCGCGCGCCATCGCAGACATGAGCCTCAAAGGCGCTTCTTTGCGTGAGTTCAACGAGGCGAGCTATAGCCTCTTGAACACGGATGTGCAGCAGGCGATTGCCACCGTTGAGCAACTTCCGATGATGTCGCCGCGCCGCGTCGTCTTGATTAGAGATTTCGGTAAGCTGCGCGAATCGGACGAGGAAGCCCTGATGCGCTACCTCGCGCGCCCCGTCGAATCGTCAACCGTAATTTTCGTCGCCGATGAGCTGGATAAAAGACGTAAGTTGAGCAAGATGTTGATGGAAGCCTGCGTCGCGGTCGAGTTCGCCCCGCTCTCGGATGCAGAACTTGCGGAGTGGGCTAAAAAGAGGCTGAAAGATTTGAAGGTGCAGACGGACGAAAGGACTCTGCATCAGATCGTGGCGCTCGTCGGGGCAGATGTTCGCACGCTCTCGAATGAAATTGAAAAGTTAGCAACCGCCGCGCTTCAGTCTGGTCTGATTAATATGGAGATGGTTGAGGCGCTCGTCGGGCGCTCGCGCGAGTTATCTAATTTCGAGTTGGCGGATCATCTGATTGCTAAAAATCGCAAGCGCGCGTTGCAGACTTTGCAGCGCCTGCTGGACGACGGCGCAGAGCCTGTGATGTTGATTGGCTTGATTGGCAGCAACTATCGAAGGCTGGCGCTTGCCAAAGAGTTGATGGCTAAGGGAGCGGCGAATCAGGAAGTTTATCGTCAGGTCGGAATCTTCGGCAGGCGAGAGGAATTTCTGGCCACCGCCCGCCGCAGTGATGCTCAAAGTTTGGCACGCAGTATCCAGCGCATCGCCGCCGCCGATTTAGCCATCAAGACCTCACAGGCCACCCCACGCCTGCAACTCGAACTTCTCATCTGCGAACTCGCCGCGTAATTCAGATTTGCAGCCACAACGCAAAGCAAATTCAAACAGGGATAGACAGGATAGGCAGGATAAAAGAAGACAGCCGATCCTTCTTGCCTTCATCCTGCCTATCCTGTCCATCCCTGCTAATTTCTTCCTCCATCGAACGGCTTCACATCCGGCTCTACCCACGCCGTTTTAGCTTCCTTCGATAAAAGATGCTCTCTACTGAAATAATCATATATCAGGTTTGAGTTGCCGAAAGACTCAATCAGCTCATTGCAGATGTCTTCGATTGGGCGCGCGGTGTCGGTTCGTTCGAGGAAGCTATTAACAATCTCAATCCAGAAGAGAGTTATCGTCTCATTGTATGCCTGACGTTCACCTGCATATTTATCCAGAAAACGATAGAGCGCTTCACGCATGCGCGTCGTGGCTTCCTCGACGGTCAGGCGCGAGCAATGAAGATACGAGAGGGCGACCGTCAGATGCTCCGCGTGCTTAAACTCAGAATCAGGCAACGTGCAGTTCTCAAAACCCTTCACTATCGCTTCGATTTCCGCCTCGCTCTGGTAGTAGTTCTTTGGATTAACCATAATGAAAACTCCTTTCGTCTTCTCTAAGAAGCTGTTTGAAAAGCCTATGAAAGCTCCGCAGGAGCGAAATGTAAGAGCCTGTGGCAACGCCACAGGGAGAGATTCCAGTTTAATGATGAAGCCCTGAAGGGGCGGAATAAGGGTGACATCAATATTCCGCCCTGACAGGGCTTCATCAGGTTGTCTATGTCTAGACCCAGTGGGCTATCACATCGTCGCCCCTTCGGGGCTTTTCAAACAGCTTCTAATATAAAAAGCGAGGCAGACCGGAATGACCCGGCCTGCCTCGCTTTTCAAAAAATTGTTGAAGTCTTGTCTTACTTCGTGCCAGCCTGATTGACCCGCGTGGTCAGCCGCGATTTATAACGCGCGGCGGCATTGCGATGAAGCACGCCCTTTTGCACGGCCTTATCAATCGTGGAAATGGTTGCGGGCAAAAGCTCCTGAACATTTGCGGCCTCGCCGCCTGTCGTTAAAGCCGTGCGCAGTTTCTTGATGGAAGTACGCAGGCGACCACGATTGCTGCGGTTAACGTCGCGGCGCTTTTCGTTCTGGCGCATACGCTTTTCTGCTGATTTATGATTTGGCATTGCTCTTAATCTCCGTCCCTGTTATCTACTCTGTGATGATTGCTTTCTAGATAGTCTTGATAGCCCGAATTCAGACCATCAAGCGCAAAGGGCAAAGTATAGGTATCGAGAAGTGCTGTGTCAAGGCGAGGTGTGCTGCTGGGAATTACACGTTTTCTGTCTGAAAGCGCATTGACACCTGCGCGCGGCATGTAGTAGCGTCCGCTTTAGGTCATATGCAAGGGAATTTTGCTCACCCTCATCGGCACGCCATCGCGCCGCAAGACTTACACCACCAGCAAGGAGATTTTTGCCTCTTTTGAAGAAGATAGAACTTCCGCCCAGAGGTCTTGAAACGCTTTTCGGCGTCCATGACCAGAACATCAAATACCTCGAATCGCTCCTGGATGTGCGAATCAACGCGCGCGGTCAAGACCTGACGGTTGACGGCGACCCGAAAGACGTGGAGACGGTCGAGCGCATCCTCGAAGATTTCGCAGAGCTGTTCACCGAAGGCAAGACCTTCACAGACAGGGAACTACGCGAAGCCTTTTCTCAGATCGCCGAAGACCGCGCCTATTCCCTGCGAGACTACTTCACGAAAGCGCGCTTCAACCCGGCAGGCAAAAAGCAGGTCGCGCCCAAATCCGCCACGCAACGCCGCTACATCGAAGCCATTCAGAATAAAGATGTCGTCTTCGGAATAGGAGTCGCGGGGACCGGAAAAACTTATTTGGCCGTCGCAATGGCCGTGCAGGCGTTGATGCAGAAACAGGTTGACCGCATCGTGCTGGCACGTCCGGCGGTTGAAGCTGGCGAGAAGTTGGGATTCCTGCCCGGCGATTTGCAGGACAAGGTTGATCCCTATCTCCGACCGCTCTACGACGCGCTCTTCGATTTGATTGACTACGAGCGCGTGACGAAGTTGCTTGAGAAGCGCGTGATCGAAGTCGCGCCGCTGGCATTCATGAGAGGAAGAACTTTGGCCTCTGCTTTCATCATTCTCGACGAAGCGCAGAACACGACGAGCGAGCAGATGAAAATGTTTCTGACACGCATCGGCTTCGGCTCAAAGGCTGTGATTACGGGAGACGTGACGCAGATTGACCTGCCGACCGGCAAACGCAGCGGCCTGATCGAGGCCGAGCGCGTGCTGTCGGGGGTCGAAGATATCGAGTTCGTTTACTTCACCGAAAAGGATGTTGTGCGCCACCGCCTCGTGCAGATGATTATCAAGGCTTACGAAAAGCACACAAGCAAGAACCAGATTTGATAATAGCCTCCGAAAGCAGCAGCCCTATCGCTAAAGTAAGGGGCGAGCTGCGACAATTTTTAAGGAAGGCAGCTAGAGTTTTTAGGAAAGCGGTTAGGATAATTAGCAGGCAGGCTAAAATTTTTAGGAGACGAGCTAAAAACTTTAGCTAAGCGGTTAAAGATTTTAGCTAAGCAGCTAGAAATTTTAACCAGACGGCTAAAGTTTCTAACCAAGTCGTTAGAATGTTTAGGCAGGCCGCTAAAATCTCTAGCAGATGCCCTAAATATTTTGTGATGCCCGTTTACCGTAAGTTTTGAGATGCCGATGTCTTCACTTGCTTTCACTGCTGGCGCATGGCTTTGGGACAAGTACGGCGAGACCGTAACGACTAAAGCGGCGGATACCGTTAAAGGCCGCTGGGGTAAGTTTAAGTGGAAGAATGCGGCGGAAGCCTACCGAGCGAAAATCAAGAAGCTCTACGGCACCATGCAGATTATGGGCATGGCCGAGCCTGTCCCGCTTGATGACATCTTCACTGAGGCTTACCTGCTTGATAAGCCCACCGCGTTCGGTCGCTTCGACATTGAACGATTAAAACAGATGTCGGCAGACCCGGACGCGCCGCCTCCCAACGCGAAAAGAATCGGTGGCCTGACGCTGGTTAAGAAGAAAAAGAACCTTTTTATCTTAGGTAAGCCGGGCGCGGGCAAAACAACCTTCCTCAAATATATTGCTGTACAAGCTGCCGAGCCAATAAAGCCGGTAATTGATAAAGTCCCAATCTTAATCTCACTCAAGCAGTGGGCTGATTCCGGCGCGGAGTTGATGCCCTTCATCGCAGAGCGTTTCGACATCTGTGGTTTTCCCGACGCGCAGCCGTTTGTCGAGGAACTGCTGAAATCGGGCAGCGCGATTGTGCTCTTTGATGGACTTGATGAGGTCAATCAAGAAGGTGGGCAAAGGGACACACAGACGCGCGAGATGAGCAATTTCATAGAGAAGTATGACCAAACTCAATGCCTCATCACCTGCCGCCTTGCCGCCAGTGATTATTCCTTCAAACCTTTCACCTACGTAGAAATTGCCGATTTTACAGAGGCGCAGATTAAAACATTTGTCAGTAATTGGTTTCGTAAAGAAGGGGAGAAGGACGAAGAGACTCGCGATAAATTTCTGGCAGAGTTTACAAGGGACGACAACAAAGGGTTGCGTGATCTGGCGCGCACGCCGCTGCTTTTGACGCTCTTGTGTTTAGCTTTCAACGAGACGCTGACCTTTCCGCAGCGACGAGTCGAGATTTATGAAGAAGCCTTGGATGCGTTGTTAAAGAAGTGGGATGCGTCGCGCAGGATTAAGCGCGATGAAGTTTATCGCAAGCTCTCGTTAGGACATAAAGAGAACATGTTAGCGCTCATCGCAGCTAAGACGTTTGAAAAGAACGAATATTTCATTCCGCAGCGTGGATTGGAAAGACTTATCACGGATTATGTCAAGAACGTTCCGCCACATGACACGAACGAATTAGTTGACGGGGAAGTAATTCTCAAAGCGATTGCAGCTCAACACGGTATCTTTGTCGAGCGTGCCCGCGAGGTCTATTCCTTTTCGCACCTAACTTTTCAGGAATACTTTACGGCAAAATACATTGTTGTTAATGCCACAGAAAACATATTAAAGAATCTGGTTAGGGCACATTGCGCAGACTGGCGTTGGCGTGAAGTGATATTGCTGACAACAAGCCTGTTACCAGATGCCAGCCAGTTCATTAAAATCTTCCAATGTCGTGTTGATGAGTTTATTAAGATCGATGAGAAGTTGCGGTCATTGTTGAGATGGGCGGATAAAAAAGCGGCTTCGATTCAAGCTGATCCTTGGTTGGCGCGCGTAAGTTACCTGAGCATCATCCTTCATTATTCACGCCAGCTTTCCGTCCACGAATTCCCTCGCATCCTTGATCTCGGTTTTGCCCTTGACCTCGCTCTCACTCACACTCTCATTAGCGCCCGCAATCTTACCGGTGCCCTTGTGCTCGCCAATGACTACACCCGCGCCCTCGATCTCGTTCGCGAGCTGGGCTTAAATAAATTTGCAAAAGAATTAGCCGCGCTATCGATACCAACTTACAAAGCTACCGCTGTAGAGTGGCAAGAGTTCACGGATAAATTACGCGCTTTGACAATAGAATACAGAGATATTGGGCATGAGTGGAATATAACAGCAATACAAAATGTACGGATGACTCGTTACATCAGGGCTACCGAGTTGTTGCGAGATTGTTTGGAATTAGCTTTTATGCCGCCGGATGATAAAAAGGCTATGCTGAACAGTTTGTTTTCGCCTCCTGTTAAGGCAGATGAATGGCAGAGACCCGAACCTTATAAAGTAAGTCGTTGGAGGATTGAATGATTCTATTCCTAATCGGCGAGCTTTTACCATCAACTGCATTCAATATTGCTAATGATTGAAGTTGTCAACCGCCAACGCAAGATGTCAGTTGATTGCGAATGCTGGCGGGCGTTTGTGGCAAAGGCGTTGAAAGTTGCGCCTGCTGACGGTGCGAGCGTGACCGTTGCTTTTGTTTCAGACCGAATGATGCGCGAGCTTAATTGGCGGTGGCGGGGGAAGCGGGGGACGACGGATGTGTTGTCGTTTCGGGCGGTGCAGGATGAGTTTGAGAAGGTGGGGGGCTTGACGCTGGGGGATGTGGTGATTTCGGTTGAGCAGGCGGCGCGGCAGGCCAAAGAGAACAGCCTCAGTTTTGAAGCGGAAGTGGCGCAGCTTATTTTGCATGGGGTGTTGCACCTGTGCGGTTACGACCACGAGACGGACAAGGGCGAGATGAACCGTCTGGAACTGCGCCTACGCCGCCGACTTGGAATATAATCCCTGAAAGTCTGGAGTCTGGGGTCTAGAGAGTCTGGAGTCAAAGACTTTTTTGTTTTGACTCTCTGGACTCCAGACTTTAGACTCCAGACTCTATTTATGGGAATCGAAATTGTAATCACCTGTTTGTTGCTCGTCGGGCTGACGTTTCTCGCGACGGTTGATATGGCGTTTGGCCAGTTGAGTGATGTGGGTTTGCGTGTGCTGATTGCCGAGGTTGAAGAAAACCCTTCGGCTGATGCGACTTTCTTGAAGGAGATTCAGGAAGACCGGCCTCACTTTCGTTTCACTCTGGGCGCGTCCATTCAAATCCAGTTGGTCGCAGTCTCCATCCTCATCACCAAGATTCTGCTTGAGTGGTTCTCAGGTATTAACCTGCTGCTCATGGCTCTCTTCGCCGGACTCATCCTGGCAGGCATCTTTCGCCAGTTAATCCCGCGCATGATTTCCTTGCGTAATCCCGAAAGAACGCTGCTCGCGCTTCTGCCCGTAGTCAAACCCTTCTATCGCGCGCTCTCCCTTATCGCAGACCCTTTGCATCGCAGGGCTAATCGTTTGCGTCGTGAGCGTGAGTTGACCGAGACGGGCGACATGGAAGAGGAAGAGGATAACGGCGGCGACATACAGGCGTTGATTGATGTCGGCGCGGAAGAGGGCATTCTCGAAGAGGAAGAAGGCGAGCTGATTCATTCGATAATAGAATTTGGCGATACGACCGTCAACGAGGTGATGACGCCGCGCACGGAAATCGTCGCGCTCCCCCTTACTGCCACCGTGCGCGAGGCGCGCGACCGTGTGATTGAATCCAAGTATTCACGCCTGCCCGTCTACAAAGAGCAGATTGACAACGTCGAAGGCATCATTTACGTGCGCGATCTATTACAGTGCTGGCCCGAAGGCAGGGAAGATGAACAGATCGGCGCACTCTTGCGTCCAGTCTATTTCGTTCCCGAAACCAAGCCGGTGGCAGACCTCCTGGAAGAGATGCAGAAGGCACACACGCAGCTTGCGATGGTGATTGACGAATACGGCGGCGTGGCCGGACTGGTGACTGTCGAGGACATTCTGGAAGAGATCGTCGGCGAGATTGAGGACGAGGATACTGAACAGGAAGAGATCATAGAAATCGTCGAAGCAGAGGACGGCTATTACGATGTGCTCGGCTCGACCGAGATTGGAAAGATTGAGCGGCTCTTCGACATGGAGATTGAGGACGATGATTTCACGACCATCGCGGGGCTGGTTATCAGCGAATCCGGTTACGTGCCGCGTGCGGGCGAGCATCTCACGTTTCGCGGTCTTGACGTGGAAGTGCTCGAAGCTGACGAACGTCGCATCAATCGCCTGCGTCTGCGTCGCGCCGAAGAGAGCAAGGCACAGGCCGAATGAGTTGATGGATATTCGCTTAGAGTCTAAATCAAGCCACAGCAGAAATAGACAGGATTAACAAGATAGACAGGATAAAGGGAAGAATCATCAAGCTTGTCTGTCCTGCCTTGTCTTCCTAATCTTGATAATCCTGTTAATCTCGGTCTATTCTCTTTTCATCACCATCTTGTCGGTTAGGATTTAGATGAGCTTGCGAAAGCCAGCAGTAGTTAGTCTTCCGCAATACCGCGAGCCTTCGGTTTGCGAGGCGTGCGGCGAACAGTTCGTCTGCGGGGCGAGCCTGTCGAGTTGCTGGTGTCAGGAGATAAAGTTGAGCGAATCGGCGCGGGGAGAGCTTCGCGCACGTTACGAGCGTTGTTTGTGTCGCGCATGTCTGGAAAATTACGCAGAGGTCGAAAAGAACAATGGCGAAAAAGAAGAGCAAGTTTCTACAGGGGCGGCGCATTGACCCGAAACCGATAGAGCGCGAGACGACGCTCGCCGATCTGGTTGACGAATCGTTTCTCGCTTACAACGCGGCCAGACTGCGCGAGGCGTGTCATCTCTTTACGCAAAAGATGCTGGAGCCGGAGGTGACGGTCGGCCTTTCGCTGACGGGTGCGCTCACACCTGCTGGCTTGGGAATCTCCGCACTCATTCCGTTGATTCAGGCTGGCTTCGTTGATTGGATTATCTCTACGGGAGCGAATCTTTATCACGACACGCACTTCGGCATCGGGCTCCAACTCCATCAGGGCAACACACAAATCTCGGACATCGTGCTGCGCGAGGAAGAGGTCGTGCGTATCTACGACATCTTTTTCGACTACAGCGTGCTCCTGGACACGGATGCCTTCTTTCGCAGGGTTATCGAAGGCGAGGAATTTCAGAAGACGATGTCTACCGCCGAGTTTCATTACCTGTGCGGGCGCTACGTGCGCGAGCGCGAGCGCAAGCTCGGACTGGAAAACAAATCTCTGCTGGCTGTGGCTTACGAATATGGAGTTCCGATCTACACCTCATCGCCCGGCGATTCGTCCATCGGGATGAACGTCGCGGCGAAGGCTTTGCAGGGAAACAAGCTCGCCTTTGATCCTTCGCTCGACGTAAACGAGACCGCCGCAATCGTGCTTGCCGGAAAGCGCGGCGCGATTCATGGGCGTGGCGATAAGGGAACGAAACATGGCGGGCGCTCTGCCGTCTTCATTCTCGGCGGCGGCAGCCCCAAGAATTTCATGCTCCAAACAGAGCCGCAGATTCAGGAAGTCTTAGGCATTGATGAGCGCGGGCACGACTACTTTTTGCAGGTCACGGACGCACGCCCCGACACCGGCGGACTTTCAGGCGCAACTCCCGGCGAGGCTGTCTCATGGGGAAAAGTTGATCCAGACCGCTTGCCCGACGCAGTTGTATGTTATGTTGACTCTACGGTCGCGCTGCCCATTATCACAGCCTACGCTCTCGCTCGCCACGAGCCGCGCGAGCCGAAGCGTCTCTACGACCGCCGCGCAGAGTTTATGGAACTCTTGATGTCTGAGTATAAGAAATCGAAAAGAAGGTAGAAAGTGATAAGTGATGGGTGATAGATGATAAGAGAAAACCAAGTTCTTTCCTATCACCTATCACCCATCACTTATCACTGATTGAGGGACAATGGGGAAAAAGGTTACTGACGAACAGCCGCGCGTTTATTTCGATTGCTCGAAGTGCCCGGCTTTCTGCTGCTCGGTTTATGAGCGCGTGCAGGTTTCAAAGCGCGACCTCAACCGGCTGGCTAAATATTTCGAGTTGACTACGGAAGCGGCGGAGAAACGTTACACGAAGATTGACAGGTCGAGTGGCGAGCGCGTGCTGCGCCGCAAGAAGGATGAGGTTTTTGAGCAGGCGTGCATGTTTCTTAATCAGGAGACGCGCGGTTGCTCCATCTATCACGCGCGCCCGCAGGTCTGCCGCGAATACCCGGATCGCTCGCGGTGCGCCTACTACGACCTCTTGAAGTTCGAACGAATTCAACAGGCCGATCCAGACGTGCTGCCGCTGATTCAAATCACGTTCCGTGAAGTGAAGAAGACAACGGTGCATGGCGAAAACGGTGATAAGTGATGAGTAATAAGTGATAGGTGATGGGTGATAGGTGATAAGAGAAGACACGCTCTTTCTTATCACCTATCACCTATCACTCATCACTTCTTTATTGGAGGTGTAAAAAGATGCAGGAGTTTCTTTCCAGGATGGTCGGGCGCAAGGTGGACATTTTTTGTGGTGGGGCGTCGAGCCTGCGCGGAGAGATTATGAAGGTCGAAGGCGGCGTGCTCCATCTGAAGGATGACGAGCAGACGATGTGCTATGTGGCGATAGAGAAGATCGCGGTCGTCTGGGAGGCGCGTGAGGATGAAAAGCGTGCTGGCTTTGTCTCTGGCTTTGTCTCCGGCCCGCCCAATAATCGTTAGGCGAGTGGGGAACACATCTTAAAACTCAAAAGGCCGACGCTGAATGTTCAGCATCGGCCTTTTTGACTATCTTTGTTTGAGTCACTATTCCGCTGTTGCCAGCAACTGCATTGGCAGGGGAACGCGGCGGAAGCCGTCAACATGGGCAGGATATTTATCAAAACGTGAATAGATCACACCTTTGCGGCGCGAGGCGTGGTAGAAGCCGTATTCGTCGGCGACGATGCCAACGTGCGTCTGATTGTTGAAGAAAACCAGCGTGCCGAACTTAACCTTTTCCTCTTCGGTTGCCGGGGCAAAGCGCGTCCAGTAGGAACGTGCGTTGCCGCGAGTGAAATCTGCGCCGAGTTCCTGAAAGGTGCTCCAGACAAAACCGGAACAGTCGAACACGCGCGGCCCTGCGGCTCCCCACACATAGCGTGCGCCGAGACGTGCGTCTATCGCTGTATGTAATAGATTGTCAAAACGGAGTGTAGTATTCGATGCTGCGTTTAAGCCTGTGAGCGTCGGCTTAGCGCGCGAAATGATAATCGGATCGGTTTCAAGCCGTGCAGCGCCGCTTGGGGCAATCGTCGTCGTCGTTAAATTAGTAGTAGCTGAATGAATGCCGTTGTTGGATTGAGCGGTAACGATGACCGCAAACGCGCTGAATGCAAAGTAAGCTGCGAGTACGCAGGGGAATATTCTCTTATAATTCATAGACGGGGAACACTTATCTCCTTGATAAATTCGGGTCTTGCCTTTTTAGGGATTGCTTTGTTGCGGCGGGTAGTACCTGACCACAAAAGCCATTCTACTCAGCACTTAGAGTCATTACAAGAGGCAATGTGACTGTTTTGTGATGAGTCACAAATGGCCTACCTGTGACGACTCAAAAGGGGTCATGCGTGATGATTCGACCCTTCGCACCTGTGAAGCATGAGCGTACACACGTCCCATCACAGCACACAGTCGGTCAATCTGCGACGATGTGGGCGAGCGAAACGTAGAAATTTTTCCACCCGTCGTGATAGCATGCGCGGCCATAGGATCAGAGAGGAGATAGTCGAAAGATGCTGTTTATCGAAAGCAAGACTTCGAAAAGGAGCGTTGAAGTCGGAAAGCGCCTGCCTTTATTAGAGAAACTTCAGGAAAAGGGAATGACTCCGCTCATCCGCTCAACGCGCTTGGGCTGCTACGAACAGGCGTTATTAGCGCCGGACAGGGTCGCCGAGATGGAGCGCGAGGTCGCTTCGTGGGAGGAGACGGAGGATGATCGCACCTACATACGCGGCGATGTGTTCTGCTTTGAAGATTTTGTTCTCTTTCTGATCTTCGGCAATGACGAGGATGAAGCGGCGGGGATGCGCGCCGGAATCGTTCACGGCGCGGAGATGCTTGAGCCGATGAAAAAGCTGGACGCATTCTGCCGCAACATCAGCGATTCGCTCGAAGCCACGCACAGTGAGAGCCAGAGCGTTGAGATTGATGAGAAGCCGGAGTGGCAACAGCGTGAGCCGCGCATGATGGCGACATTGGGACGCAAGGCTACCGAACAGGAAAGCGATTCGTCCATCTCAGGCCGGAGAAATGAGACAGGGCATCCGCGCGCCGTCGAATTACTTGAAGATGTGGATGCCAGACGCCTCCTGCGCCGGATCAGAGAATCGCAGACGGAAGGCCGCATCTCGGAAATCGTGGCGGGAGTTGAGAACGAAGCAGCAACCGTCTCCTTAATCAACCGGATGGCGGATGCCGGATTGTTGCGCCGCGAAGTGCAGGTCAGTTGTCGTGAAAAGGGACGGTCGCTCTTTCGCCTGCCGTCGCCCGACGCGCTCAACGTGATTACGGCGAGCAACGCTACGTGCAGCGAATGCGGCAAGGCTATTGCAGATGAGAAGATTGAAGATTTGGTGAAGCCAACGGAGACGGCCTCGCAGTTGCTGGAAGACGGCTCATGGCTCGCCAGCCGCGTCGTCGCGTCGTTGCGTGAACTCGGCGTCCCGGAAAAGCAGATTGCTACGGGTGGAGCTTCCGAAGACGGCGAAGCCCACATCATGCTCAGCGTGTGCAATGAGCCGTTCCTGCTGGTGCTCAGAGATGGCGACGTGACGACAGCGCAGGCGCGGCACGCTCTGGCCATGCAGGTGGAAACCGAAGCCGCGCATCTGGTGGTTGTCTCAAGCGGCAAGATTCAGGATGAGGCGCGCGAGCGGCTGCGCGAGCACGCGCGGCGGCGCTTGCGCGGCGGCAGCGACGTTGAAGTGATCTTGATTGAAGGCGTGGATGCGACTGCTGAACTGAGGCTGGCGTTTGAGCGCGTTTCCCAGAAGGCGCTCGCAGGAGAATTGAGCGCACTCGATACGAGCCTCGGCTTAAGCGTCGGGTTCATCATTGCAACTCGCTTCCGGCTGATGCAGCACGAAGGAAAGCTCAAAGACCTGGCTGAATCGGCGGTCGGCGCGCTGGCCGGAAGTTTGCGGGAATTTTAGTGGCCAAAGAAATTAGCAGGGATAGACAGGATGAATAGGATGAAGAAAGACAAGCAGCACGGCTTTCATATTCCTTCTTTATCCTGTCTATCCTGTCCATCCCTGCTAAATCTCTTTCCTCCTTCCCTGACTCCACTGTGGCTGACCACAGTCAAGCACCGTGTGCTGTACTATGCAAAGACACCTGCCCCTCGCGTCTAATGTGCGCGGCATTGGGAGGTGCCAAGAAAAAAACAATGAGTACAGAGAAAAACGGAACAATATTTAACGCCGGGTTTGCGCTGGCAGTGGCTTTGGTTTTATCTTCAATCGTCATGGCCTGGGCAATCACGCAGAACAAAAAGAGTGACCAAACCATCACGGTCACGGGTTCGGCGCGCAAGCGCATCAAGTCTGACCTGGTTATCTGGCGCGCGGGCGTCTCGTATCAGGGATCGCAACCACAGGACGCTTACAAATCACTGACGGACGGCATTTCGCGCATCAAGCAGTATTTGGTCTCGAAGGGCATTCCCGCAGAGCAGATCACAATCTCGTCTATCTCTTCCACCACGCTTCACGGAAAAGATAATGAGGGGAACGAAACGTCGGAGATTACAGGCTACAGCCTTCGTCAGGAAGCGCAGGTGCGCTCCAATGATGTAGATAAGATTGAGAAGGTCGCGCGCGAGGCGACCGAGTTAATCAATCAGGGCATCCTACTCGAATCAGGCGCTCCGGAGTATTACTACACCAAGATCGCAGACCTGAAGATAGAGATGCTGGCTGAAGCGGCGAAAGACGCGAAGGTGCGTGCCGAACAGGTCGCCAAGAGTACGGGGAGCAGCATCGGCAGCGTCCGCACGGCTCGCATGGGTGTCATGCAGATCACAGCGGCAGATTCAAACGAGGTTTCGGGTGAAGGTATCAACGACACCTCTTCACTTGACAAGGACATCACGGCGGTTGTCAACGTCGGCTTTGCTGTAGACTAAACATCGAGCAAGGTCTGACTAACAAAATGAAAAGGGCGTGCCTGCGTTACGGCACGCCCTTTTCATTTTCAAGCAGCGCCTTTCACCGAAATTGAGCCGGGCGCAAAATACCAGACCCGTTACCGGGCCTGAGCCATCTCAGGCCCGCCCATCTGGACAACGATGTTCTGGCTGTCGCCGGGAAACGCTACGCTGATTAACATCTGGTTTGCGCCTTTCTGGGCCAGGACTACGTCCGTTCCAGAGGCCACAGCCTGACGTTTCTCCAAATGGGCGACCGTCTTGGCGGCCACGGTCTTGTCTTTCGCGATGATACTCAATTCGTTGGTCTCGGTATCAAAGCTCCATTTGTAGGTGCCCTTCTTGACCAGCGTGTTGCCAACCACAAAATCCACTCCGACGGTTATAGTCTTGCTCTTCACCTTGGCTAGAGCAGCATTACTGGCCAGAGCGCACACTAAGAGCGCGATCATCATGTGAACTGAAAACTTTTTCATCGTTACTCCTTTCGAAATCCGCTTTCTTGGAAAACATCCGCCCTATCGCAAGCGAAAGGAGAAGGGGGAACTTCCAAGCCCTGTTATGTTGTGGTCAGGCCGTTGCGATTAATCGAGAATGATTTCAGACTCGATCATTTTGCCATTGCGATGTAAGCACAGCGCGTGGCCTGCCTGATGTTGAAACCCCATACGCAGGTATCGCTGGAAAAGTTCGACCGTTGAAATGGAATAATTTTGATACGGATTTCCGTGTGGGCCAGAAAAAAAGAGCCGCACGGAAAAGTAAAAAATCCGTGCGGCTCCCGGGTTTCGTTTGCGTGTCAAACGATGCGTGGGTGAGTTAGCTTAACGACGTGTGCCGCCGCCTTCGACGCTGCCGCCACCGCTCGCGCCATCTGTGGCGGGACGGCCTTCGGGGTCAACGAAGGTGATGGTCGTGCCGACATCCGTCAACGAGCGCAGACCCGGCTCGATGACCTTGCGGTCGCCGACGACGAGGATCGCCATCTTCGACGGGTCTAGATAGCGATTGGCGACGCGGTTGATGTCTTCCACCGAAACGGCTCGCACGCGCGTGATATAGTTGTTGAAGTAATCGTCCGGCAGATTGTAGAGCACGACATCGGTCAAACGATTCGCCATCTGTTCGGGCGTCTCGAAGGTGCGCGGGAAGCCGCGTATGATCGCCTGCTTCGAGAACTCAAGCTCGGCGGGCGTGACGGGACGCTCGCCCCTGATACCGCGCAACTCCTTCAGAAACTCGAAAACGGATTCCTTCGTCACAGCGGTTTGTACACCAGCGGTCGCCGCAAACGGCCCGGCGCTGCGCCTGTAGTCAAACGACGTGCGCGCTCCGTAGGTGTAGCCTTTCTCTTCGCGCAAATTCATGTTGACGCGCGAGGTGAACTGCCCGCCGAGCATGGTGTTCATCACGACGAGCGGGAAGTAGTCGGGCGTTGAGCGCGATTGGCCGACCTGACCAATCATCAGGACGCTCTGCGCCGCGCCCGGTTTATCAACGATATAGAGAGTCGCTTTATCGCGCATGGGCGGCAACGCGACGTTGACGGCAGGAACTTCTCCGCGCTTCCAGTTGCCAAAGGCGCGTTCCAGTTTCGGCAGCAAGGTTGCGGGCGTCACGTCTCCGGTGACGATGAGTGCGGCGTTGTTCGGGCGATAGTACGTATCGTAGAAACTCGTGATGTCGCCGTTCGTGATGGCGCGCACGCTTTGCTCATCGCCGATGGCCGGATGTCCGTAAGGATGGTTGCGACCGTAGAGCAGGGATGCGTAGACGACTCCGGCGATAGCGTTGGCGTCGTCGCGGCGTTGCATCAAGGTGGCGAGGCGCGACTTGCGCTGCAAGTCCAGTTCGCTTTCAGGGAAAGACGGATTCGTGACGACATCCGCATAGATTTCCAGAGCGCGATCCAGATGTTTCGAGAGCGTCAGCAGATTCAGTCCGGCGCTGTCGAAATCAGAACTCGTACCGAGCCGCGCGCCGATGGCTGCCAATTGATTCGAGATGTCCAGAGCAGAGCGCGACTTCGTGCCCTCGTCAATCAGAGCAGCGGTCAGACTCGCCAGCCCCGCTCTGCCTTGCGGGTCAGCCGCGCCCCCGGTGCGCAAAACCAGATTCATATTGACGACGGGCAATTCGTGCTGCTCGACGATCAGGACTTCGAGACCGTTGGAGAGCTTGCGACGCTGCACCTGCGGCAAGTTGAAACGCGGATCGGGCTTCGGCTTGGGCTGAACGTAAAGCCCGCCGAGTTCGGATTTGTCCCGACCTTTACCCGCGCCTTTAGAGTTGGCTGTCGGCGGAGTTGCGCCCGCCGGGATGGTCGCGGCAGCTTCGGTTTTCGTCTGCGGTTGAGTTCCTGCGGGAGTCGCTCCGCCGGGTTTGGTGGCTGCCGGTGTTGTGGCGGTCGCCGTTTGTGCGCCCGTTTGTTGTGACGGAGTGCCGATGGCAGTCGTCGGATTCGTCGGCGCGGCATCGCCCGTCGTCTTGCCTTTCTGTCGCGGAGTGACCGTCAGGATGAGCCGCTTATCGGTCAGGTAGCCGTTGGCAACGGTCATCACATCGGCAGGCTTGACGTTGCGATAGCGCAAGAGGTCTTCCCGGAAGTAGCCGGGCTGATTAAGGAAAGTGGCATAAGCGTTCAACTGGTCGCTCTTGCCGCCGAAGCCGCCAACGGTTTGCAGGCCATAGACGAACGCAGACTCGCGAGCGTTGTAGGCACGCTCCATCTCCTCTGTGGTCGGAGGCTCGGTCTTGAGCTTAGCAATCTCTTCATCAATGGCTTGCTCAATCTCTTCGAGTTTGACGCCGGGCTTGGCTGTGGCGGCAATTTGGAACTGCCCCGCGATCTCGCGCGAGTTGTGAAAAGCGGAAACGTCCTGCGCTATCTGCTTTTCGTAGACAAGCGACTTATAGAGGCGCGACCCCTTGCCGCCCGCGAGAACGAAAGCGAGTTGATCGAGTGGCGCATCGTTGCTCGTGTATTGATTTTCCGTGTGCCAGGTAATGTAAACGCGCGGGAGCGAGACGCGGTCTTCCATCGTCAGGCGCTTCTCTTTTTCGAGCACGGGACGCATTGGTGCGACCTTTTGAACTTCCGGGCCGCGCTTAATCGGGCCGAAATATTTTTCGACTAACATGCGCGCTTCCGCCGGATTGATGTCGCCAGCAATCGAGAGGCTGGCGTTGTTCGGCGTGTAGAAGCGACGGAAGAAATCGGAAACATCTTCACGCGAGGCTGCGGTCAGATCATCAAGCGAGCCGATGGTCAGCCAGTGATACGGATGATTCTCAGGATACATGGTCTCGGCAATCTTCGCGCCAGCCAATCCGTAAGGCCGGTTATCGTAGTTCTGCCGCTTCTCGTTTTTAACTACGTCACGCTGGTTCGCCAGCTTCGCTTCCGTCAGGGATTCGAGCAGATAGCCCATGCGGTCTGCTTCGAGCCAGAGCGCAAGCTCAAGGAAGTTCGACGGCACGACCTCCCAGTAGTTCGTCCGGTCTGTGTTGGTCGAGCCGTTGAGTGTGCCGCCCGCTTCCTGAAGCGGTATGAAGAAATCGTTGTCGTGGTGGAGCGAGCCTTGAAACATCATGTGCTCGAAGAGGTGCGCGAAGCCTGTGCGACCCGGCACTTCGTTTTTCGAGCCGACGTGATACCAGACGTTGACGGCGACAATGGGTGTGGAGTGGTCTTCGTGGAAGATGACGCGCAGGCCATTGGCCAGCGTGAATTGTGTAAACTTGATTGGCGGTAACACGGCGTTATCAGCGGACGCGCCTCCGGTCTTCATCGCAGCCTTCTTTCTTCTCTGCGCTAGCGCCCCAACGGGTGCTGAAAGTGAGACGGCAAGCAGGATAACGAAAAGTCGTTTCATTCTCATCTCAAAATCTCCTTTTCATCTTGTGCGATAGGCAAAGAAGCGAACGCCGCGCTGACCAATGAAGGCGGGCGCGCGGTCTCCTTAATTGTTTGGGTTAATGCAGGGGATGAATCCGTGCGCCATTCTAGCGCGGCGTTTGGCAGAGATGCAAACTCGCTCAGGTCTCCGCCTCCGGGCTGGCTTCGGCAATCTCAGTGGATGGGAAGTAGGCCAGTTGCAGACATTCCTTAAAACGCGGTGTAGAATAGATGCAGATAAAAGAGGCTAGATATGAGCACCAAAGTTTATGCAACGGTCGAAGACCTATACGGCGTGCCGGAGAATGGCAAAGCTGAAATTGTTAATGGAGAATTGGTACTGATGTCACCCACAGGAGGCGTGCCGGGACGCGCCAGCGGCGAAATCTACGTCAGTCTGCGAGATTATGAACGACGCACAAAGAGTGGCTACGCATTTCCCGATAACGTTGGATTTCTCGTGAACCTGCCCAATCGCCGTTCCTTCAGCCCTGACGCAGCCTTTTATAACGGAAAACTAAAAGGCGGACAATTTCTCGACGGAGCGCCTGTCTTCGCCGTCGAAGTCAGAAGCGAAGGCGATTACGGCGCAAGTGCTGAACGCGAAATGGCTGCTAAACGCGCTGATTATTTTGCTGCCGGAACGCTCGTAGTATGGGATGTTGATGTGTTGAAAGAAAGAGTCGTCAAAGTATATCGCGCCAGCGACCCGGAGAACCCTCATCTTTATCATGAAGGAGAGATGGCCGAAGCTGAGCCAGCTATAGCTGGCTGGTCAATGCCCGTTGATGATCTGCTCCCCTGAACTGGCCTTTCATTCCGGCTTCTGACTCCTGATTCCTGCTTTTCCAATGTCTATTGAAACGGACTTTATTGTCATCGGCAGCGGCATTGCGGGCTTACGCGCGGCTATCGAATTAGCGCGCACGGGCGCGCGCGTCACGGTTCTCACTAAAGACCGCACAGACGAATCGAACACGGAATACGCGCAGGGCGGAATCGCCGTGGCGCTCTCTGAAGAAGACGAAGTTGCGCTTCACGAAGAGGACACTTTGAATGCCGGGGCGGGGTTGTGTGACGCGCGCGCGGTGCGCGTGATGGTCGAAGACGGGCCGCGCTACATTCAGGAATTGATTGCGTGGGGGACGGAGTTTGATCGCGAAGGAGGCCGCCTGGCTTTCACGCAGGAAGCCGCACACTCGCGCCGCCGCATCCTGCACGCGCACGGCGACTCCACTGGGCGAGAGATTGTACGCGCCTTGATTGCCAGAGCGCGCGCCGAACGCGGGATTGCTTTCGTGGCGCACGCTGCGACAGATGCTTTGCTTGTGACGGACGGGCGCGTGTGCGGCGTTCGGTATCTTGACCCGTTGGTGCGTGCGCCGCGCGAGTTGCGTTCGCGGGCGGTCATTCTAGCTTCGGGCGGTGCGGGACAGGTTTTCCTGCACACGACGAATCCGCAGGTTGCGACCGGCGACGGGATGGCGATGGCCTTTGCAGCGGGCGCAGAACTCGCCGACATGGAGTTTGTGCAGTTTCACCCGACGGCTTTGAACATAGAGGGTGCGCCGCGCTTCCTGCTCTCGGAAGCGATGCGCGGCGAAGGCGGGATTTTACGCAACCGCGAAGGCGAGCGGTTCATGACACGCTATCACGAGCGCGCGGAATTAGCGCCGCGCGACATCGTCAGCCGCTCAATCGTCGCGGAGATGCAGCGGACGGCAACGCGCACAGTCTACTTGGACATGACTCAGCTTGAGCCGCGTTTCGTTCGTCGTCGTTTCCCGACGATTTACGAGACGTGTTTGCGCTACGAACTGGACATCACGACCGACCCCGTGCCCGTCTCGCCAGCTTCGCACTACTGCATGGGCGGCGTCAGAACAGACCTTGACGGTCGCGCGACGTTGCCCGGACTCTACGCGGCAGGCGAGGTGGCCTGCACGGGCGTTCACGGCGCGAATCGTTTAGCGTCAAACTCTTTGCTCGAAGGCTTGGTTTTCGGCGCTCGCGCGGGAAGCGCGGCAGCGGTAGACCACGCTCAAGACCGCTCTGCCATCGGCGCGCAGGGTGCCGCGATTGAAGATGAAAGGAAAGTGAGCGAGGCTGCTGCGGTGCGCGCTTCGGGCGATGTGGCGCTGGCCGTCAGAAAGCGCGTCCGGCGCTTAATGTGGGAGCGCGTCGGAATCTTGCGTAGCCGCGAATCAGTCAAGCGCGCGATGCTGGAGTTTGAGCAAATCGCCCGTGCGCCGCTCGCCCGCGCTTCGAGAAATTTTCTCAACGTCGCCACGCTCATCGCACGCTCCGCGCTCTGGCGCGAAGAATCACGCGGCGCACACTTTCGCACGGACTTCCCTGAGCGCGACGACGAACACTGGCGCGTCCATTCCATCGTCCGCGCGGGCGCGGATATTTCTTCAAGCCTGGAACTGGATTTTAATACAGTGATAAGTGATGGGTGATAGGTGATAAGAGAAAACGCTCTTTCCCATCACCCATCACCTATCACCGCTTTTTACTATGGCAAAATTCGAACAACTACATGACTGGACGATGACGCCGCGCGAGGCCGTTGAGCTTCAGAAGAGTTTGCGCGAGCGTGTGCGTCTTACGTCCCTCAAGAAGCAGATTAAGACGATTGCGGGGGCGGACATTTCTTTCAATAAGTTTTCTCCGGTGGTTTACGCCGGACTGGTGGTGATGCGGCTGCCTTCGCTCGAAGTGATTGAGGAGGTGGGGGTGGTGAGCGAGACGGGTTTTCCGTATGTGCCGGGGCTACTCTCTTTTCGTGAGTCACCGTCGGTTTTGGAAGCATGGGCGAAGTTGAAGACTGAGCCGGATGCCGTCATGTTCGACGGGCAGGGAATCGCGCACCCGCGCCGGGTGGGGATTGCGTCGCACGTCGGATTGATTATCAATCGCCCGACGCTGGGCTGCGCTAAATCCGTGTTGGTCGGAAAGTATGAAGAGCCGCAGGCGGAACAGGGCAACTGGACGGAGTTGATTGATAAAGGTGAGGTGGTCGGGGCGGCGGTGAGAACGAAGACGAATGTTAATCCTATCTTCGTTTCGCCCGGACACTTGATTGATCTTGAGGGAGCGATCAAGCTCACGCTTCAGTGTGACGGCGGTTATCGCCAGCCTGAGCCGACGCGCCGCGCGCATCTTTTAGTCAACGCGCTCCGACGCGGAGAACGCCAGCCAACCGGGGATGAGCCTCCTCGATTGTTTTAATACCAAGTTGCAGAGAAGAAGAAGGAAATAACGAACCACGAAGTCACACTAAGGGACACGAAGAAGAAGCAAGCAGTTTCGTGTTGCTTCGTGTAACTTCGTGGTTCGTTTCGCCCCTTTAAGCTCAGAAACAGTTCGGGCTTCGAGTTCATCCTTGAACTCGAAGCCCGAAACGTTAAAACCTCATGCCTCAAACTTACTGTGTGACGGTAAATTTGCCTTCCTGCTTGATGGATTGGCCGGAGACGCGGTCGCGGATGCGAATTTCCATTGAATAATCGCCCGCGCTGAGATTGCGCGTGTCAATCAAGCGAGAGAGCGTCAGACGTTGACCGTAGTCGGCCAGTCCCTGCCAATCTTCGCTCTGCTTGCCGACTTCCTTGCCGTTCTGCATGAGCACGTATTGAACGTCAACCGAAGGACGCAGCGTCGTCTGGTCAGTCCCCACGTTGTAAACCTGCATGTAGAGGCCGACAGGCTGCCCGCGCCGGTAGTTGCCCGAAAGATTCGGCACAACCTTGGTCTGGCCGATCACGAACATCGTGGGCTGCATCGCCGGATTGGTGATGTTCTCAAGCTTCGAGGCCATCACGAGCGTCGAAGAGCCTAGCTGCTTGGGATCATACTTCGGCACTGTGAACCCGATCTTGCGAACGCCGGTTGCGCCCGAGGCGATGTCGCGCACGACCACTTCGACCTTATATGTTCCGGGCTGGAGCGGCATGGCTTTCTGGTAAGCGGACTTGCGTTCTTTGGCGTCAGCCAGCTCGGCTGGCGAGGCCGTTGTCTCCACCGGGTCTTCAAAGATTGCGACGCGGCGGCCAGAGACTGCGATGACGCGCCCGAAGATGTTCATGCGAGCGCGTTGAATGCCGCCGCTGTCCTGAAAGACCAAATCCTTGTTTTCAGCTTGAACCGTGATAGCCGTAATCACGCGCTCATCCGACTGGCGGAAGAAGTCAACGCGCACGTCGAAGTTGAGCGGATTGTCGTCGAGGACAGGGCCGCTGGTCGAGCTAAGTTGACCTTCCAAATCCTTGAACTTGACTTGCGGAGCCTGATTGAGCTGGCTGAGCAACAGCAGACGCTCGAAAGGCGAATCCTGAGCGCGCTGGTAGCCTGTATAGTTTCCACGCCCCAGGACTCTATCGCCCTTGTCTGCCAATCCAAGCTGTTCGGCGAGCGTTAAGCCAGCGCCCGGAACGTTGAGCAGCGCGTCCTTTTCGTCGGGCGAGCGAGCGATGCGATATTCGCCGCTGCCTGTCGGATCAACGAATTCAATCTCGATGCCTGAGCCGATGCCGGGCAGGTAGCGATAAAACCAGATTTCAAACGGATAGGTCGAGGTCGAGCCGCCGCCATGATACGAGGGGCGCTCGTAGGAGCCTCCCATCGGGTGAGTTTCAACCTCGTCGGCCTTGCCGTACATGATGTAGATGCGCCCGCGATCCGTCTTCCAGCCGGGGACGCCGGAAGAGTAATGCTCGTTGGCGTAAGCGATGCGCTCGTAATACTCCTCACGATACTCGTTCTCGTCCGTGTCCGGGTCTGGGTCGCGCCGCCGCCAGAAAATATCTATGAACTGCTCGCGCTCTTCGTTCGTCTTGAGCTTTTTGAACGCATCGCGCTCCTGCGGAGTGATAATGTATGCGACATCCTTATCAATCCAGTCTCTATAGGCTTTCGGCAGTTCGGGTTTTTGGTTGGTCTTCCGGTCGGGCAAATCCTGCGCAAAGATGGCTGGCACGGCCAGTACCAGAGCGAGGAGAACCAGACTCAAGCGGCGGGTAAATTTGTGATCAGACATTGCGGGACAACTCCTGTTGAAAAACGAAAGAGGAAGCCTCTAGCTCCTGAGCGAGCGCAAAACGCGCTCTTTCAAGAACTCGGCACAGCTTAATCAGGCAGTTTAGAGAGCAACCCCAGGGAAAACATTCAGGTTATCAGAGCAAAGGCGCTGCAAAGCGCGGCCATCTTAAGTAACGGTGATTTTACGGCCTCGCTTAGAACAGAGTCAAGATGCGGTGAAAACGGTCAAAAGTTGCCTGAAAAGAGAGAGTTTAAGGGGCATCACTTGAATAATTCTCCGTGGCGATAGCGCTCGCGCGACATGTAATCGCGCACGGTGGGCAGGATGGTCTCCACGTCTCCGGCTATCAGCAGGATTGCCTCGCCGCTTTGAAGGCGTAAACGGAGCGCGCGTTCGAGAAAAAGGTGCTGCCAGGGACGCGCCACGTCGCAGCCGATCACGCGCTCGTGCGGGATAGACAGGATGTCCAACGCCTCCGCTTTGCGCTTGAATTTTGGCCGCCAGATGAACCGCTGGTTGGTGAACACAAGCTGGCCGACGCGCCAGCCGCGCCGCGCCGACCGCGTGAAGACCTCAAACTCGCCCGGCAGCAACTCGACCCGCGCTTTCCACCTGCCGCCGATGAATTTTCCCGTACCTTCCATCAAGAAATTAACCTGCGCTTAACTATACGCTCTGCGAGCGCGGCGATCATGGCGGAAGAGCGGGCGACCACAAGCCTCGCACTTGAGCAAGGCTTCCAGCTTACGCAGGTAGGCGATGACCGTCGCCACGACCGTCGAGTGCGACCACGTGAGCGGAGAGACGGAGACGGGCGCACCCGTCAAAGGGTCAACCTGCTCGGCGAGCACGCCCGAAGGCAAGGCTCGCTCGACCACCCATTCCAGAATCTCCATGGCGCGCTCCAAATCTTCGAGGCTGCGCGCCGACGCGATGCGATAGTCTGCCAGCCAGAGCGTGCAGATGAACCAGGGATTGCCGGGAACTTTCCCGACTTCATCGGTGACACGCATGTAGCCGTCCGCTTCATAGCGCGCTAAGCCTCCGACCTCGGTCTTCGCCCACAAACGCGCCTCAACCGCGCTCATCGTCTCCCGCACCACCTCGTCGTCGGGCGCGAACGCCTCGAAGTAGAAGATGCCGAAGAGCGAGGCATCAATCGTTTCATCAACTTCAAAGCCGCCTTCGACGGGCATGATGGAGCGGGCGAAACGCTTAAGCTCAGGGCGATAGAGATGCGCCCGCATCCCGTCGCAGACTTCCTGCGCCGCGCGCTCGTACTTTTCCGCCCGTTTCGGCTCGCCAAACAACGTCGCAAAGTTTGCTGCCGCGCGCAGTCCGCCGACGACCGTCGCGCAGGTGAACGTATGAACAGCACGCCTATCTTCCCACAGATTCCACGAAGGCTGCGGCAGACCCGTTTCCTTATCACGAAAGCTCATGAGGAAATCCGCCGCGCGTGTAATCAGTTGACGGTAAAGACGGCTGGCAAACTCTATGTCGCGGAATTCGTCATAGTGATGCCACAAAGCCCACAGCACGAGCGCCGTTTCATCCTCTTGAATCGGCACGAGACGACGCTTCGTGTGCGGGTCCCACGAAGCGTGCCAGCCAGAAGCGACAGAGCCGTCCGGATTATACTTTTGCAAAAAATATCCTTCGGGCGTGATGATTCTTCCGCAGAGATCGAAGAACGAACGCGGCAGGTTGCTGTAGCCTGCGAGATCGAGCGCATAGGCGACGAGCGCGCCATCGCGCGGCCAGAGATAGCTGTAGTGATCGGTAGCGCGCAAGGTCACGTCGGAATCATTGGCCGCGAGGATTGCGCCCCCCGAATCAATCTGCGTGCGAACGACCAGGAGCGACCGCTTGTAAAGGCGGACGACTTCCGGCGGCAGATTGCCGAAGTCCGTCTCATTCTTGTTGACCCACGCGCGCCAGTAATTATTTGTTCGCTCGACAAGATTGTGCGGTTGACGCTCATGCACAAGCTGGTTCAATTTCGCCACTTCGCCGTAAGACGTGCCGACCGCAATCCAGTAGAACATCAACGCCGTTTCGCCTGCTTCGACCGAGAGTGTGCGCCCGATGGTCGAGTCAACGGAGCCTTCCGTGATCGCGGTTTCGCTCAACCGTCCGTCTTCGGCATCGCGCCACGTTCCTTCCGCGCCCTTGAATGCTTTTCTTCCGGTGGCAAACGTTTCCACACCCGTGGGCGCGTCTGTGGAGATGAGAAAGTATCGCTGGCCTTTGTAATGAATCAGCGCCTGCGTTTCAGGATCGAAGTAGACGGTGTCGCCGACTTCGGATTCGGAGATGTAAAAGTCCTGATGAAAGAAGAGCCGAAACTCTCGCCGCGTGCTGCCGGTATTTCTGAGCTTGAGGCGACGAACGAAGACGTTCTCGTGAGGATCAACCGCATCGTTTGAGACAATCTCTACCGCGAGCTTCTCGTTGACGAGGCGCACGTCCGTCACGAGCGTTTCATCAAGATAATTCAGCTCGCGCGTCCAGCCTTTATCGCTGACCCAACTGAACGCGCCGTCAACCCAGACGCCGAAGCGAAACGGGTGGCCTTCCGAATGATTCTCTTTGCCGACGTAGGGAAAATAGATGTCGCGGATTTGATACAACTCGTCAAAGGCGACGAGCAACGAGCCATTTCCAACGGGGATGTCACGAGGCATAAGGTCAGTGATAGGTGATGAGTGATAGGTGATAGGATGAAGGCATTTCTCTTATCACCTATCACTCATCACCCATCACTGTCTTTTCGATTGTGCGCTCAAGCTCTGCCGAGGCGGTTTGGTCGTAGCCGACAAAATGTTTGACGATGCGCCCCTTGCGGTCAAAGACGATTGTTTGCGGAATGCGGCTATCGCCGCCCATGTAGAGATTGGTCATCTCAGGTTCGGGAATGCCGAGCGTGTACTTAATCTTCAGACGTTCGGCGAATTCAGGAATCTTGGGACGGTCTTCGGGGCCGCCGACGTTGAGGCCGATGACCTCTAAGCCCTGCGCGGCGAAGCGTCTTTGCAGCGCGTCCAGATGCGGCGCTTCTTCCAGGCACGGCGCACAATACGTCGCCCAGAAATCCAGCACGACGACTTTTCCCTGATAGTCGGAAAGCTTCACCTGTTGATTATCGAGCAGCGTAAACTTCTGCGCGTTGGGTTGACCATTACTGGCGTTCGTTGGCGGCATCGGGAGCGATGTGCGCGGCGGCGTCCTGCCCTTCGGCGTCTCCGACCTGCTGACTTCAACGGGCGCAGGCGCACCGCACGCTGCCAGGAGCATCAAAAGCGAGAGAGCGCCGATTGTTAATCCTATCTTTAGGCGAAGCGCGCGACTTGAAAAAACAGACGACATTTCTTGACTAACTCCCGGCTTCAGGAAAATTGTTTGAGCATTCTAACAGGGGAGGGGCTTCAGGGGATAGAGGTGAGAACGCAGGGGAGTGCTACATAGAGCGCCGAACAAAACACTGTGGAGAAGAAATAGACAGGATTAACAGGATGGACAGGATGAAAAGAAATAACATTCAGCCGCATTGACCTGCCTTGTCTTCCTAATCTTGCTAATCCTGTTAATCCTGTCTATTTCTTCTGGGTTTTGTTATTGACTCTTAGTGCGTCACTGCATGGGTGTGAAGTTGGGTCTGGATTTGTTCCTTTAGAGGCGAATCCCCATACTCCCGGACAGTAAAATCAACGTTACCGCAACGCGGACATTTCATGGAAATGCTCCAAGCCCCTGCCCCATCATCTTCTATAGATTTCACCGCTAAATTGAGGTCTAACGATTTTAGGTCTGCTTCTATGTATTGCTCGATTTCCGCTTTAGTCATTTCTTCTCCTGAAATAGTTGGCCGGTAAATCTCTTAGTGACCCTCTTCCGCCTCGACAGGCGTTTCTTCGCTTTCAGCACCGGGCGCGGGTTCGGCGGGCACACGATATTCTTCGTTAGCCCAGCGGCCAAAGTCTATCAGCTTGCAGCGTTCGGAACAGAAAGGGCGGTGCGGGTTATCTTGCCATTCGGCGGGTTTGCCACAATTCGGACATTTCTTCATGCAGTTGCGAGCGATTCCGGGCGCTTGATCAGAATCTTACGATTGACAAACTCGATAATACCGTCGCGGCGCATGGCGTTCAAGCGCACCGTCACGCTCTCGCGCGTCGAGCCGACGATAGAGGCGATTTCGCGGTGCGGCAGTGGAATATCAATGAGCACGCCGTTGCCGTTCGTTTCGCTGATGCCGTAGCGCTTTGAGAATTCGAGCAGGAGCTTTTCGAGGCGTGCCGGGATAGCGTCGAGCGCAAAGTCTGCCATCAGCCGTTCGGCGCGGGCAAGGCGTTGACCGATAAGGCGGAAGGTGTAATCATAAAGCTCGCGACTTTCCCCCATCGCCTCCTTAAAATCCCCCATAGGGATTCGCAGCAGCCGCGAATTCTCGTAAGCGACGGCGCATTTTTCGCGCGACCCGGCAGCATAGAGCGCCGACTCTCCGAAAAGTGAGCCTTCCGGTAAAATGTCTATAACGGCTTCGCGACCTGTCGCGCCTTCGACGCGGCACAGCTTGACGCGGCCACGCGGTGCGATAACGTACAGAGCGTCAGCCGGATCACCGGCGCGGTAAACGAAACGGCGACGACGATAATCAATTGCAAGGGACTTTGCAGCGAGCCGGGCTAATAAATCATCACTCAGATGGACGCCAAAGTCCGATTTACTGATGATTTCAGCGCGATCCTGAGCAGTCAGGTCGCAGGCGCGTTTTTGTAACATCGGGGGTTAGTTCCTTATGTTTTCTTGTGAAGCGCAGAGGTTGGCGTTTACTTTCAGCCTTCGTTCCCGTACCTTGTTCACGATGATGTCTAACTGGAAAAGATTTATTCTCGGACTATATTCGGAAATTTGGTAAGGAGTATCGACCCTCTGGTAGTAGCGCGAGGCAAAGCGCTGTTCAGTTCTTGTTCGGATTGCTTGAAGAAGGGCAGCTTTCAAACCGATCTGTCACGGACAACAACTGAAGAAGCGACACTCTATCACGAAGAAGAGAAGGGCGCAAGCACTATCCTTACACGGCGAAAAAGCGATTTATGATAGGAAAATTCAACGTTCTTGTCGTTGACGACGACCCGGACAAGCGCATGCTCCTCACCGTCGCCCTGCAAATGGCAGGCTACGAAGTTCGGACGGCAAATGACGGAGAAGAAGGGCTGGCGGCTGTCGAAGCCTATCAGCCAGATTTGATTATCACAGACGTGATGATGCCGAAGTTGGACGGGTATGAACTGGCGCGGCGAATTCGCGCGAACCCTTTGACCCGATTTCTGCCCATCATTATTCAAACTGCGGCGCGAAACGACGCGCAGGACTTAAGGCGCGGCTCGGAGGTCGGCGCGCTCGGCTACATCACAGACCCGACGGATATTGATTTGCTCCTGGCGCGGGCGCGCACGCTCCTTGATTTCAAACGCTATCTGGACACCTGTGAGGAAGAGGCTTTCACGGATCACCTGACGGGGCTGGCCAATCGCCGCCGCTTCGAGCGGCAATTGGAGCGTGAAGTCTCGCGCACGCTGCGCTACAGCCGCCCTTTTTGTCTACTCCTTCTGGATATAGACAATTTTAAGCTGGTCAACGACACACACGGGCACGATGCCGGAGATGAAGCCATCCGCCGATTATCACTGACGCTTCAGGCCGGAACGCGCGGAATAGATTTGGCCGCGCGCATCGGCGGCGAAGAGTTTGCGGTCATCCTGCCTGAGACGGATTTCGATGGCGGAGTAGACGTGGCAGAGCGTTTACGCATCGCAATCAACGAGATGGAGATTTCAAACGTCGGAGGGATTACGGCGAGTTTCGGCGTGGTGGAATTTCCGCTCTGCGCGGAGACCGGGCGCGAGTTGATTGGGGTGGCGGACGCTGCGCTCTACGAAGCCAAGCGCGGCGGGCGCAACCGCGTCGAACGCGGGACGCCAAACGAAGCGAACCGCCAGCCGACGCTGGACGTATAGCTCAAGAGCAGGAGTCAGAAGACAGCACACAGGAGACAGAAGAAAAGAAATCAGAAGAAAACGCTTTCCGCCTTATTATTCTGATTTCTGACTCCTGTCTTCTGTCTCCTACGGAGGTGCAGATGGCCGATTACAAAGACAAACTGGACGAGTGGCAGCGGGCGGCCAAGCGCAAGGCGCGCGAGCTTGATGAAAAGTTTGGCATCAAGGGGCGCGTCGAAGAGGGCGCGCGGGTTGCTCAGGATGCCGCGAGGCGAGGCGCGGAGACTCTGGCCGGTGGAGCAGAGCGTGTGCGTGCCGAGGCTGAGCGTTTAAGCGAAGAATACGAAGTGCGCGAGTACGCGCACCGCGCCGCCGAAGAAGCCGCGCGCCGGGCGCGTGATGCCGGTGAAGCTGTTCGCAATGTTGCCGGAGTAGCCGGAGATAAAGCCGGTGAGGTTTTTGACGGGGCGAAGTATTATTACGAGAAAGCCTCGCGCACAGCCCGCGCCGGAGCTCGCTTCACAAAGGCTTCAGTCGCCTCGACCGCCACCGTGCTCAAGGCGCGTACGTGGATCAAAGAAAATCCCGGCAAGGCTGCGTTCGTCACTTTCTCCCTCGTCGCGGGCGCGCGCATCGGAGCGTCGTTCCCCAGTCTGGATGGAGTGCTTCTCGGCGCGCACCCACACTGGTTCACGCACTCTGCGCTTCCCGTTTACGGCCTGCGTAAAATCGGCGAGAAGTTTGACGGCTACCTGCGAGAGCGCGAGACGCTCGTCAAGAATGGTGAGTTGACCGAAGCCGAGCAGAAGCGCGTAGAGTTCGAGCGTAAGATTGTCAAGTATGTCGGTGCGCCGCTTCTGGGAGCGTTCAGTTGCGCGGCTGGCGTGGCGATGTGGGCGCAGATTTTTCAACCCGGGGCGATTACGGGTGCGCCGATTAGCTGGATACTGGGCGGCAACCCCTTGCTTGACGGCATCTGGCTTTTCGCCAACGGCGTACTTTGCTTTTATCAGGGCTACAAATTCTTTATGATAGCGCTGGCCGGGCAGGAAGATGTGGCGCGCGTTGTCAGAGAAATCAAAGGTTTGCTCCCGGCAGGAAACGCGGCGTGACGCAATTGTTTGAAAAGGCGCGTTCCACACATAATGTAGCTTGCACGTTTATCGGGGAATGAAGAACATGAAACACTATGCTGTTCGTCTCGTTGTCGCCCTTCTGACCTTCGCTATCGGCCTTATCTCCGCCACACTCTTGCCGGGTTCGCGCTTCAATGCCGTCTCAAGCGGCGAGGCCGAACAGGAAATCCTGCAAGTAGAGCGGGAATACATCCAGGCTCATTTGAACCGGGATACCGCAGCCTTAGATAACATTCTGGCTGAAGAGTTCACTTTCGGGAATCTTCGGACAATCGAAAACAAAGCTCAAAGGTTGGCTCTGTTAGAAAGTCTTGCCTTTGGCTTTGAAGCCATTAACACAAGTAACGTCAAGGTCGAAGTTCGTGGCGACAGGGCGAGTGTGACCGGAGAGGCGTATGTTCGGGGCTTCCGGTATAGCACGGAATTCAGCAGCCCGAGGTACAGATTCATCCGCGAGTATGAGAAGAGAGACGGGCGCTGGCAAATAGTCCGGGTACGAACCGGGCCTTGACTAGGAACTCTCGAAGGATAGAAATAAAGTAAAAGCGAGGGGATAAGTAATCACAATGGGTGACAATGAGCAGTTGATTAAAAAAGCAACAATTGTGGGCTTTCTGCTGACAATTACTATGGTGGCTATTTTCTTCTTCGTGTAAACAAACCATCCGCCCCGAACGGGCATCTTTGTTTGGAAAGGAACGACCATTATGTGTACAGTAACCAGACGCTTCATTCTCCGTCTCGCGGTCGGCTTGTTCGCATTTCTGCTCGGCATTAGTGCTGCATGGGCGCTCGGCGGGTTCAATCCTTTCCAGAGTTCTTCAGGCGAGCGACATTATCGTTACCAGCGTGACGGCTTTCGCCACGGCCTGGACGCGCAGCCTGGGAGTGCCGACATGCCCCGTGCCTATCGTAAACGTGATAAATGTAATGTGCCCTCGCTGAGCGAACTGCCGCCACCGCCACCGCCAGCGCCACACCGGGACGCGCCAATGCCGCCCAACCCGCCGTCATCGTTACGCTAAAGCGAGACCTGACAGCAGTGGTCTGAGGACGGGGCTGCGATTCTTATATCAATTGAATGGGAGGAAGGCTTGAATGAAGTCCGCCCGTTTGATAGTCCATGTGTTCTGCCTCGTCCTGCTTTGCGCGCCGCTGGCAGTTGAGCTGAACGCGCAAAAATCCGGCGGCCTGCGATGGCAGTCGGATTCCTCCTCCACCTTCACGCCGTTTACGGCACTCATCACAAAGAGCGAGGCGAAGTTCGTCCTCCCCGTGCCGGTTCGTCCCGAATGGAAATGGCGACGGCCTGAGACAAAAGATAACGCGCAGGAATACCGGATGGATGTCGGCGTTGAGAACGAAGGCCGGAAATACGCCTTCGGGTTTTATCTCTGGAAGCGCGCGGGCGCAACACCTGACTCCGGGAGCCTCTCCGAGTTAATCAGAGCAGGACAAAGGAGCGTCTTCGGACGCACACCGGCGGGGATGAACGAGATCATCAGAGAGGCAGGCATCAAAACAAAGCTCGACAAAAACATGCTCATCATCACCATCCACGGGCAAAAGAATGTCGAGCGGTTGTTTTCCGCTCATCCTGCGGAAGTGACTTTCGAGATTAAAGTGCCGGACGAAACTCCGACCACAAAGACTGTGGCGGTCACGTATCAGGATTGAAAAGAGAGTTACAACTATAGAGCAGGAATTAGACAGGATTAACAGGATTATCAAGATTAAGAAAATCAGGATAAAGCAAGCCAGCTAGCTTATGTCCTTATTCTCTTTATCCCGTTAATCCTGTAAATCCTGTCTAATTTCTTATTGGCTTTATTAGGTTCTGTTTACATTTCAGGTTAAGCTCTTTGAATGCTACCCCTGACTTTATCTGATGAACAATGGCAGAAAATGCTGCCTATCCTACGCGCTCATCCAAACGCCTATGTCGGGCAAGAGGACGAATGCCGCCGCTTTCTCTCAGCCGTACTCTGGATGGCACGCTCAGGAGCACAATGGCGACTGCTTCCTAAAGAGTACGGCTACTGGAACACCATCTACCGACGCTTTGGGCGCTGGAGCGAGCAAGGCATCTTCGAGCAATTACATCAAGAACTGGCTGATGATGCCGACCTGGAGCATTTGCTCATTGACTCAACCATTATCCGTGCTCACCCCTGTGCGGCAGGAGCGACAAAAAAAGTGGCGGCCAAGAGAGCCAAGCCTTAGGGAGAAGTCGCGGCGGCTTTTCCACCAAGATTCACATCGCCGTGGACGCACTCGGTAATCCGTTGCGCTTGCTCTTAACGGCGGGTCAGTGCCATGACAGCCCGCACGCAGCGCGATTGATCGAAGACTTTGAGCCGCAAGTCTTGATTGCCGATAAAGGCTATGACTCAGACCCGTTGATTGAATCAATCACGGCCAAAGGCATCCTCGCAGTGATTCCGCCGAAAAAGAATCGACTGGTGCAGCGCGAGTATGACCAGCACCTTTATCGTGAGAGACATTTGATTGAATGCTTCATCAACAAGATCAAGCAATATCGCCGAGTCTTCTCACGATTTGAGAAGCTCTCAAAGAACTACTTGGGGTTCTTGAGTTTCGTCAGCGCACTTATTTGGTTACGCTGAAATGTCATTTGGTTACGCTGAAATGTCAACAGAACCTAATGACTCTCAATAAATCTTAATCGGGAACGGCAGAAACGAAAGCACGAAGACCAGCAGCGTGAGAATCGCCACGATGACGCGCGGGCGATCAAGCGGTTCGCTTTCGTCTATCACCTGCGGATGCCGGACGCGGAGGATGACGGCGAGCAGCACCGCGTAGAGGAAACCGCTGGGACTGCTGTACCACACCCACCCAAGGATAGCCAGCAGAGACATTACGACAAACGCGATGCGACCGAGCCAACTGTGCAGGCGCTTACCGAACAGCGCATACGTCGCGTGCCCACCGTCGAGTTGACCAACAGGCATTAGATTGAGACTCGTCACGAGCAGCCCGATCCACGCGGCGAAATAGAATGGATTGATCTGGATGTTGAGACTGGCGCCGAAGGTGCGTGCGATTAACTGTATAAGCAGCGGGTCGC
Organism: uncultured Acidobacteriota bacterium; assembly: GCA_963791265.1. Lineage (GTDB taxonomy): Bacteria > Acidobacteriota > Blastocatellia > Pyrinomonadales > Pyrinomonadaceae > QHXM01. The sequence goes on along the minus strand of CAWBSB010000013.1, from coordinate 230,878 downwards.
CGAAGATGATTGCTGTTTGCTGCCCCGGCTCGATTGCGAGTTGCGGAGGTGCGGGATGCGCCGTCAGGATGCCGATGACGGCGATAGGCAAAGCGACCACGAAGCCCGCGAGCGGCCCGGCAACGCCGATGTCAAAGAGCGCGCGGCGCGTCGGGATGGGCGATTTAATCTTGATGAATGCGCCGAACGTGCCAGCCAGAAAGAGCGGCGGCGCGGGGATGAAGAAAGGCAAGGTGGCGTCCACGCCGTAGCGTCGGCAGGCGACGTAGTGACCGGCCTCGTGCGCCGTCAGGATAGCCAGGAGCGCGCCCGCAAACATCCCGCCCTGCGCGATGAGCTGTGGATGAGCGAAAGCGTACACACAATAGCCCGCCACCGCCTTCACATAAAATTCAGGGATGTAGAGAATGTAATCGAGCAGCCCTACGGGTGAGCGCATGACCGGCTCCGGGACTGTTTCGCTGACGAGCATGATGCCCGCAAACGTGGTCGTCAAAACAGTCAGGAGAAAAAACGTCGCGTGCTTTCTCCACTCCCGCGCACTCGGACGCGCATCTCGGCGACGCGCATCCGGCACGGGCGAATCAACAAACGGCGGTATGGCTTGGGCTGACATAAGAAGAGTGATGGGTGATAGGTGATAGGTGATAAGAGAAAGCAGTTTCCTATCACCTATCACCCATCACTTATCACTTTTTTAGTACGTTGAGTCGGGCAGGCGTGCGCCGGTGTCATTGGCCGTCGTTGAGCCTTCGTCGCCTTCTTCGTGCGCCTGTAGCTCCTTGCCGGGTTTGAAGCGGATGGTCTTGCCGGAGGGAATGGCGACCTCTTCGCCTGTGCGCGGGTTGCGCCCCACGCCACGCTTGCGCGGTTTGACGACGAAGACGCCGAAGCCGCGCAGCTCGATTCTCTCGCCACGCATCAGCGCCTCTTTCATCGAATGAAAGAGGGCATCCACAGCTTGTTCGGCCTTCATCTTGGGAACACCCGTGCGATCCGCCACACGGTTTACGATGTCTAGTTTAATCACGGCTTGCGGCCTCCCTCTCTCAAATGCCTCTTAAATGTAATTGGTCTCTTCGGGCGGTACACTGCTCAGGCGATGATAGAGACGCGCCGCAAAGACTGTCAAGGAAAAGAGTAGTGAGCAGCAGGTAGTGGGCTGTGGACAGAAGTCAGAAGTCGGAAGTCAGGAGGCAGAATTCGGAAGAAGCCATTGCGTATCAGCCCCGACAGGGGCGGCAGAATGTAGCCCCGGGCGCCAGCCCGGGGAATATCCAGCAATACATGTTCGAGCCCCGGCAGCGGCGACAGAAGCTCAAGTTGCGTTACGACGTACCTTGAATTTCTGCCGCCCCTCCGGGGCTTAATAATTATGCTGGTGCTGTGACCCCGGGCTTGCGCCCGGGGCTACATTCTGCCGCCCCTTCGGGGCTGCACTTGACTTTCCTTTTCTTCTGCCACTATTTCGCTTTGACAAAGCTTGCCGCGCGCAGCTAACCTCCAATTGAGTAAACAATGAAGCTGGATGAATAAAATATAGATGCTTTTCCTTCTGACTCCCAGCTTCTGAATTCTGACTTCTGCTTTTCTCTTATGTTTGGAATCAGGAAACGCCGCGCGCCGCTCTTTGGCAGCGTCGCCGTCGAAGACGATAAAGATATTGAAGTGCAGCGGGCGCGAGATGTGGCGCGTCATGGTCTCTGGGCGGAAGCGCGTCTTCTCCTGCGCGACCTCCTGTTCGCTTTGATGTTCGCGGCGCTGCTGGTCGTCTTCGTCGTTCAGCCAGTCAAAGTCGAAGGCACTTCGATGTTGCCGCGCCTGCACGACGGCGAAAGAATTTTCGTCAACAAGTTGATCTATTACGGGTTGCCCGAACTTCAGCGCGGCGACATCGTGGTCTTCTGGTTTCCAGACGACCCGTCAAAGAGCTACATCAAGCGCATCATCGGGCTGCCCGGCGAAACAGTCGAGATCCGCGACGGGCGCATCTACATCAAGTCGCAGGGGCGCGACCAGTTGCTGGAAGAGCCTTACCTTGACCCGCAGCGCAATCTCTCGCGCGCCAATCATGTGCCGGTGGAGGTCAAGCAGCACTACTATTTCGTGATGGGCGACAACCGCGACGCTTCGAGCGACTCGCGCATCTGGGGACTCGTGCCGGAAAAATATATTTACGGCAAGGCGCTCTTTCGCTACTGGCCTCTGGGCAGCGCCAGCTTTATCTCGCATGAGTCTGAAAGCAACGTCCCTGCGCCGACTTCGACGAACAAGTCCGGGACGGCAGAGGATGCGGACGATGAGCAATAAGCAGTGATGGCGCGCAGTCTGTAGATATTTGAAGCGCGGGTTTTATAGAAGAGATGACTAACTGGTTGCGGCCTCTGTTGATGATGTTCTATGCGCCTGCGCGCGGCATGAGCGAGGTCCGCGAGCGCTCTCCGCTGGGGCCTGCGATGCTCCTTGCCCTGCTGGCGCAAATCGGGTTCATCGTCTATACGCAGTGGCGATTTCTGAATCCGGCGTTCGCGCTGCGCGGCCCGTTTCTAACTTTCAGCCTGGTCTTTCGCTCCATCATCCCGCTTCTTTTGATCGCCGTTATTCTCGTTCCCCTGATGGCGCTCGTCGCCAACTTGTTTGAGCGACGCGCGAGCTTCGGTCTGGTCATCAGGCAGGAGTATGCGGCGCTCGCCTCGACCACCTTCTACGCCTGGGCGGCGGCCAACCTGGTAGCCCTTCCGCTGGCGTGGCTCGCGAGGGCGACAGGTTTTGAAGCGGCCTTCATCACACAGTTCAGAGAACAGCTTGAGGTGAATCTTCAGCAGGGTGGCTATGCGCCGGAGACGGCCCTTTTGCTGGCAGACCCGCGAGTTCATTCAATCTCCTTCGCCGCGATGTTGCTCTTGCCGCTCTTCGCGTTCTGGGCTGTGCTGGCGGTGCGCGAAGTGTTCCGGCTCGCAGCCTGGCGCTCAATCGTCGCCGTCCTGTCCAGCGGCATCTTCCTGCTCGTGACCAGCCCTGTGCTGCTGCCAATCTTCGGCGGAGTGGTCGGGCAGCCCTTCCTGCTTATCTTCTTCTTCATTCTCCTGCGCGGCTACTTTGCAGACGTGTCGCAGGGTCAGCGCGCACGCGCTTCGTTCAAGCAGAATCTGGAAGCGGCGACGCTCAATCCGGCTGACGCTTCCGCCCACTACAATCTAGGCTTGATTCACCAGCAGCGTAACGAACTGAATGAGGCGCGCGCACGTTTCGAGCGTGCAATCGAGATAGACACGGATGAAGTGGACTCTCATTATCAACTGGGACGGATTGCGCGCGAGCAGGGGCGACTGCCCGATGCGATTAAGCATTTCAGCGAGGTTGTCGAGCGCGATCCGGTGCATTCGCTGCACGAAATCTGGCGCGAGATCGGCGCGACTTACCTGGCAGCAGGCCAGTTTGAAGACGCGCGCGAAGCCCTCGAACGTTTTCTGGAGAATCGCAATCTGGACCCGCAGGGGCTTTACCTGATGGGACGCGCTCTCGCAGGCTTAGGACGCCAGCGTGAAGCAGCCAGTTCCATGCAAGCCTGCATCGAAGCCGTCAAGACTGCGCCCGCCTATAAGTATCGCGCCGAGAAGCGCTGGCTCAACGAGGCGCAACAGTTCCTGCGGTCGCAGGCGTAATTAATAATCAGGCTTCCGACGCGCGCCGTCGGCGACTTTTACCAGGCACACAACTCAACACAAGGATATTTTCAGATGATGAGAATCCTGCTAATTCTAACCATGTGTCTGGTTCTTATGCCTGCCGTCAACGCTCAGACAAACGCCGGTTCGTCCTCTCAATCGGAAAGCCCGGAATTAGCCAGAGTCAAACAACTGACTGCTTCCATGAGCGAGATGTATCAGAAGGGTAAGTATGACGAAGCCTTGTCGCTGGCTAAACAAAAGCTGGAAATCATAGGCAAAGTAGAAGGCGAAAATTCTCTTCCATACGCCGATGCGCTTTACGATGTCTCCACTATCTACGCTAAGAAAGAGAAGTATGATGACGCGATAAGCTTTCATCAACGAGCCTTGTCAATTGAGGAAAAGCTGTCAAGCATAGACAGCCCAAATGTCTTTCGTCCTCTCTATGAGCTGGCTGTTTTGTATGATACCAAGCGCGATTACGGCAAGGCCGAGCCGTTGTACCAGCGTGCCGTGGTGATCAAGGAACGAATTTCGGGCTTTAACAATCTGGATGACGCGCTCCTGCTACTACGCTATTCTTGCGCCATGCGCCGGAATAAAAACCCGGAGGCTGATTCCACGGAAGCCCGCGCTTTCAACCTCATCCTTAAAGAAAAGGGCGACCAGCTTGATAAAATCTACTTGCCGGGTGAGTGCCTCAGTGGCAAAGCGGTTGAGTTGCCACCTCCGGGTTATCCTGCTCTGGCCAAAGCTGAGCGCGCTACGGGAACTGTTCAGGTCGAAGTATTAATTGATGAGAAGGGGAAAGTAATCTCAGCACGCGCATTGAATGGCCCCGCTTCGCTGCGAGGAGCATCAGTTCAGGCGTCATACAAAGCTAAGTTCAAACCAGCAGTAGTGGGCGGAAGAGCATTTAAGGTATGGGGAATCATCACCTATACTTTCGCCATAAATCCATAGCGAGTTTTGGAGCAGCGATTAAAGAATTACAGGTTAAGGATAAATAATCGTCGGGCTGCTGAAGTGTCGCAGCCACGCGGAGGTTAAAACATGAGACACACCATCATTTTTATGATTCTGGTTGCGGCGCTGACTTTTCCCGTTAATCAATCGAGAGGTTCGCAAATCCCGCAAGCGAGCCAGGCTGAGCAGGAAGTGCGAAAATTAGAGCGCGCGTGGCTCGATGCCTATGAACAAAACGACGTGAAAGCGATGGACGCCATTGTCGCAGATGATTTTACGATCACGTTTCCCGACGGCTCGATGCAAACCAAGCCGCAAATAATTAGTTCGATTAAAACGCCGCGACCTCCCTCAAGCCCTGCTCTCAAGTTTTATACGGAAGATGTTCAATCGCGTGTGTATGGCGACACCGTGGTGATTCTGATAGGGCGCGTCGTCACAGAGTATGTGCGTGACGGTAAAACGATGAAAGAGCAGAATCGCTACACGGACACTTACGTCAAGCGCGGGGGACGCTGGCAGGTTGTGGCCTCGCACCTATCGAACGTCGCTCAACCGCGACCTCAAAAGCCTTCAGTCTCATCGAACGCTGGCGCAGGAAGCCAATAATGTCTCTCAACGATTCAAAACCTGCATTGCTCGCTCTTGAAGATGGGCACAAGTTTCGTGGTCGCTCATGGAACGCTGAGGGCGAAGCGTGATAATCTTCGAGCTTGTTGGCAAAAGGAAATGAAGGTCAAGCATCTTTTCGATTGAAGGCTATGAGCACTGAACATCAATTTGTGATTTGTATTCAGAACGACGGTTATCCCGCCTCGTTGGAGTTGTGGAAGGTTTATCGGGTTCTGCCTGATGAGAAGGCGGCGAAGCATCAGCTTATCAGAGTGATTGACGAGTCAGGAGAAGACTATCTGTACGCTGAAAGCTACTTCGTTCCGATCAAGTTGCCACAGGTTGTAAAAGAAGCATTGCTCGCCGCCTCCTGAGTTAAATGTCTCTCAACGATTCAAAACCTGCGTTGCTCGCGCTCGAAGACGGGCGCACGTTTCGTGGCCGCTCATGGGGCGCTGAGGGCGAGACGTGTGGCGAGATGGTCTTCAATACTTCGATGTCCGGCTATCAGGAGATTCTGACCGACCCATCTTACGCCGGGCAAATTGTCTGCATGACGTATCCGCTCATCGGCAATTACGGCGTGACGAGCCTGGATGCGGAATCCTCGCGCCCCTGGGTCGAAGGCTTCGTCGTGCGTGAAGCGAGCCGGGTGGCGTCAAACTGGCGCTCGGAAGAAACCCTTGATGCCTACCTGAAGCGTTGGAAAATTGTCGCCATCGAAGGTCTTGACACACGCGCGCTGGTTCGCCACATCCGCGACAAGGGAGCGATGCGAGCCTGCCTTTCGACCGTTGAGCTTGATGAAGCGAGCCTCGTTGAAAAAGCCTGTCAGTCGCCAACGATGGAGAACAGGGAACTGGCAAGCGTCGTCACCTGCGAGCGGCCTTACGAAATTCCAGCCGAAGGTGAAGAGCGTTTTCATGTGGTCTGTTACGATTTCGGCGTCAAGCTGAATTCTCTGCACGAACTCGCGCGCATGAATTGCCGCGTCACGGTCGTGCCTGCCGGTACGTCAGCTTCGGAAGTCATCAACTTAAAGCCGGATGGAATCTATCTCTCGAACGGGCCGGGCGATCCGGCTTCGATGACGAAGGTTGTCGAGGAAGTCCGTCGTGTGGCTGACTCCGGCGTGCCCACGTTCGGCATCTGCTTCGGGCATCAACTCCTGGGGCGTGCGTTTGGCGGGACGACTTACAAACTGCAATTCGGTCATCGCGGCGGCAACCAGCCCGTGAAAGATTTACAAAAGGGCTCAATCGAGATTACCTCACACAATCACGGCTTCGCCGTCGAAGCCGCAACGCTTCCCGCAGAGATCGAAGTCACGCACATCAATCTCAACGACAACTGTGTGGAAGGGATGCGTCACCGCACCCTGCCCATCTTCTCCGTCCAATATCACCCTGAAGCCGCCCCCGGCCCACACGACGCCGAGCATCACTTCAAACGTTTCATCGAAATGATGGAAAAACAGTGATAGGTATGGGCGATAGGTGATAAGAGAAAACAACTACTCTTTCTTATCACCTATCATCCATCACCTATCACTGCTCTTAATCCATTCTGGGCATTTTGAGTTCGCCGGTGGTGAGGTCTGGGCGGGCGCGTCGCATTTCGTCGGGTGTTGTTTCGGCGGTCGGATGTGCCTCGTGCCTATGTGTCTCAGAGGGTAGAGATTGCGGCTGAGTAACGTGAATTTCGTTGTCTGATTCTGCGGGCACACCGGCGGCTTCTTCGACAGGCTGTAAAATCTCGGCTACCAATCCTTCGCTGCCTCTATGCTCAAGCCAGTGGCGATAGCTGACGGTGGCGATGGCGATCACGGGAATCGACAGGAAAATTCCGGCCACGCCCGCCAACTCGTAACCCGTCAAGATTGCCAGAATCACCGCCAGCGGGTGCAGGTGAACGCCTTGCCCGACCAGTCGTGGATAAACAACGTAATCGTGAACGATGCGTAAGACGCCCAGAAACATAAGCACCCAGAGCGCTGTATAGCCGGAGGTGTCGGGACTAAAGGTCGTGACCAGCAGCGCGATGCCCGCCACCACCACCGGCCCGACCAGCGGGATGAATTCCAACATGCCTGCGATTACGCCCAGCACGAGCGGGAACGGCACGCCGAGGACTATGAAGCCGAGAGTGCAAATCGTTCCGATGAGCAAACAGGCGGTCAACTGCGCGCGGATGTAAGCGGCGAGCGCGCTATTCACATCCTGAAAGAACTCGTCGCCGCGCCAGCGCCAGCGCCCGCTCGGAAGCATCTGAAGCGCTGAACGACGAAAACTATCCGCGTCCTTCAAGAGGAAGAATGAAAGGATCGGAATCAGAACCAGCCACGGAACATAACCGAGTATCACCACCGCCAGATTCGGCAGGTCTGTGGCAATGGACTTTTTGAGCGCCGCGATTCCGCCCGTCGCGGCGTTGTTGAGGGCGTCGCAAACGTTCTCCGAAATTTCGTTCCGGCGGCAGAAATCGTTCAGGAGTTTGACGCGACCTTCGGCGTTGGTCTGAAACTGAGTGCTCGCCTCCGAAAATGCTTTGATCTGCTTGCTGAGGCGCGGCAGCAAGACCCAGAGCGCGAGAATCAACGAACCGAAGATGACGACGTAAACAATCGCCAGCGCGGCAACGCGCGGCATGATGGTCTCGCGCCCGCGCAGGTTGAAGGGGCGACGCACGAACTCGACAAGCGGCGCGATCAGGTAGGCGAAGAAGATTGAGAGAACGATGAGCAGGATCACGCCTTCGATCCTGTACAGCACCCACATCATGGCCGCGACCAGCAGGATGATGATGATGACACGCAGGATGGCGCGCGTCTGCGGCCAGGAGGCTTCTGCTGCCGCGACTGCCGCGGTCTCAGCGATCTGTTGGGCTTCCTGTTTTTTCTCTTGCTTCTCTTTTGGGTCTTTTCTGAGTTTCAAAGGTTTCTCGGATCACAGGTGCAGGCGTTGAAGTAACAGGTTGATCTCTTGTTGCTCTGTCGGCGATAGATTACGGAACTCCACGCCGAAGCTATCGGATGTGCCATGATGGACTACCTCGCCATGTAAAGACAATGCCTGCTCTTCATCTATGAGCAGAAGTCCGAGCTTATCACCGGCGCGCACCGCCGTATTTTTTGGCAGATACCGCACACGCAATCCGCCCTGGCTGATGTCAGCCGCCTCGCCGATGCCGATAGTTTCACCGGCGCTCTCATCTTCAACCGCCAGTTTCACCTGCTCCACGACGGGATAACGTGGATACCTGCGCCGCTCATTAGATGTATCAACACCCTGAGATTGTGAGTCAAGCATAGCGCCCTCCGTTAATACAAAATTAAAAATGCAAAATGCAAAATGAAGGCGGAGAACCACATTTTATTAGAAATGGTTTCAGCCTCGATTTTTAATTTTGCATTATCTAATGTGTTACTTCCTCGTCCTCTGCTTCCTCGTCTTCTTCCTCATCCGGTTCGGGCTGAGTGACGCGAGGCGCAGCAGGCTCCCAGACAAGGCCGCGCCATTCTTCGGTCGCGTCCAGAAGCTGGAGCGCGGCGAGCGGATGGGCGGCGTTGCGTTCAAGTCGCAAGACCTCTGTGACGACTTGCAGCTTTTGCCCCTCTCCACTGAGCACCATCAATTGCACGCGGCTGCCGACATCCGGCAACTCTCGCTGCAAATGGATGAGCGCCCCTTCGGGGCCGACATTTTCGGTCGTGCCGTCGGCGACGACGTGCTTGCCTTGTTCCGTGTCCCACTCGGCGCGCACCACCAGCGATGCCAGATAGCGCGCCCCCGTTCGTTGCTCTGTACTGATTTGTCGGGCCATCCTTGTCGTCTCCTTACTGCGGAGTAATCTGGTTGATAGAGAATCCCAGATCGTTATGACGTTTGAAGATTCGGTTAATCTCAATTCCACTCAGGAACGTCATGTTAACAAACGGGGGAGTGCTTAAGTCGCAAGTTTCGTAGAATAGACGTTCTTTACCATAGTATAAATAATGAATCCGAGGAAAGCTCCCGAAGTGTTGAAAAGAACGTCGTCAACGTCAATTGATCTGTAGCTGCCGAAAAATCTGGACAGGAATTGAATCGCTTCAATGCTCAATGAAAAGAATAATGCCAGGAGCAACACTCTTTTGACGGAGCGAAGCTTCTCCGATGTCCAGGGGAGCAGCGCTCCGAGCGGTAGAAATAAGATGATGTTGCCGATGATGTTCTGCAAGCAAAAGCCCGCCATCGGATGTTGCCTGCCTGTGCGATCCGGTAAAACGCACCTCACTGAGTTGAATATCGGAACAACGTTTATCCCGCTGAACTTAGGGTCTCTAAATTTGGAGATAGGCAAAGGAACTATCGTGATTGCCGCCACCACGACTGCATAGATAAAAAGTGTCCCCAGAATCAGTTCTCTTTTAATGGATAACTTTTCATTCCGATTTCTTCTTGAGATATTTATTTTGACTCTGACCGCAACCCAAAAGGGAAGCGAGATGAGAGTCAACAGGATGATCGCTCTGATTAATTGCTTGAGCATGATGGCCGCCGCTCATCGCTTTGGCTTCTCACTCCTCTTCCGCGCGTAGTTTTTCCAGAACGGAAAAATCTTCGAGCGTCGTCACGTCGCCTGCGACCAATCCGCTCGTGGCGATTTCGCGCAGGAGGCGGCGCATAATCTTTCCCGATCTGGTTTTGGGAAGCTGATCGGAAAAGCGTATCTCGTCGGGACGCGCGAGCGCGCCGATCTCTTTGGTGACGTGGCGGCGCAACTCTTCCTTGAGCGCGTCCGAAGCCTTGTGTGTGCCTTCGAGCGTGACGAAGGCGACGATGCTTGAGCCTTTAAGCTCATCTGGACGCGCCACTACCGCCGACTCTGCGACCGCTTCGTGCGAGACGAGCGCGCTCTCGACTTCGGCTGTGCCGAGCCGGTGGCCGCTGACGTTTATCACGTCGTCCACGCGACCCATAATCCAGAAGTACCCATCCTTGTCGCGCCGCGCGCCGTCGCCCGCGAAATAAACTCCTTCTATCTCAGACCAGTATTGCTTGCGATAGCGCTCGTCGTCATTCCAGATTGTCCTGAGCATCGAAGGCCAGGGACGTTTTATTACCAGATAGCCGCCTTCCGCTTCACCGACTGATTTCCCGTCGCGCGTCATCACGTCCATCTCGATTCCGGGCAGCGGCTTCGTCGCCGAGCCGGGCTTGGTCGGCGTCGCACCCGGCAGCGGCGCAATCATCATTGCGCCCGTTTCCGTCTGCCACCAGGTATCAACGATGGGGCAACGAGCCTTGCCGATAATTTCCCTGTACCACATCCACGCTTCAGGATTAATTGGCTCGCCGACAGTTCCGAGCAATCTCAGGGAAGACAAATCATGTTTGAGCGGCCAGTGCTCGCCCCACTTGATGAAAGCACGGATTGCGGTCGGGGCTGTGTAGAAGATGTTGACGCGGTGACGCTCGATGATGCTCCAGAAACGATCCGGCTCAGGATGGTTCGGCGCACCTTCGTACATCAAAACGGTCGCGCCGTTTGAGAGCGGGCCGTAGACGACGTAAGAGTGACCCGTCACCCAGCCGATGTCAGCCGTACACCAGTAAACGTCTTCATCCTTGAGGTCGAAGACCCACTTCGAGGTCAGATGACATTGCAGTAGATAGCCTGCGGTCGTGTGCAGGATGCCTTTCGGTTTTCCGGTCGTGCCCGAAGTGTAGAGAATGTAGAGCGGGTGTTCGCTGTCGAGTTCTTCCGCCGCGCAATTCGCGTCAACCGTTTCCATCAACTCGTGCCACCAGTAATCGCGCCCGGCCTGCATGTGAATCTTCGTGCCAGTTCGACGGACGACGATGCAGCCTTTGACTGACGGCGTCTCTTTCAAGGCTTCGTCAACGGCGGGCTTTAATTTTACTTCCGCGCCGCGCCGCCAGCCGCCGTCAGCCGTCACGACCAGCTTGCAGCCCGCGTCGTTGATGCGATCAATCAAGGCTGTGGAGGAAAACCCGCCGAAGATGATGGAATGTGTTGCGCCGAGACGCGCGCACGCGAGCATAGCAATCGCCAACTCAGGAATGAGCGGCATGTAGAGCGCAACGCGGTCGCCCCGTTCAATGCCGGAACGCTTCAGCACATTGGCAAAGCGGCAGACTTCCGTGTGTAGTTGCTGGTAGGTGAGCGTGCGTTGGTCGCCCGGCTCGCCTTCCCAGATAATAGCGGCCTTGTTGCGCCGCCATGTTTGAAGGTGACGGTCGAGGCAGTTATAGGAAACATTCGTCTTGCCTCCGACGAACCATTTCGCGTGCGGCAAGTCCCATTCTAAAACCGTGTCCCAACGCTTGAACCAGTGAAGCTCTTCGGCCATCCGTGCCCAGAAACTTTCGGGCGCGTCGTGCGCTTCGGCGCGAAGCTTCTCAAACTCCTCCATTGATTTGATGTGAGCATTCCGGCTGAAATCTTCAGGAGGCGGAAAGACGCGTTCCTCGTGAAGCACCGATTCGATGTTTGATGTGACGGAAGACATAACCCCTTAGCTTGACTCCTCTGAAAGATAGCTCGCACGGCACGCGGCAGTTGGATAAACAGACTAGAATTGACGTTCTGTGTACCACAGAACGGAGCAAGGCGACAATGACTTGTCTGCAATTATCCACTCTAAGCCCCGTGCGAGGCGCAGTTTTATCCCCGGCTCTATTCCCAGCAATAAATTGCTGGGCTATTATCGCGTCGTCCCTGACGGGACTCTTGCTGCTTTAACTTTGCAAACGGAGTGAGCTATGAGACTAAAATCATTGAGGCACCTCTTTTTTCCCTCCTGCGCTTTCATTCTTTTGCTGCTGTCGGGCTGCGGAGCCGTGACAAGTAACGGGCAAGCGGAAAGGGGCATGAAGGCGGATGGCAGGGAAGCAGTTTTGGGAGAACGCTTCAAATTAGAGAAGGATGAAAAGGTATCAGTCAAAGATACTGCCTTGACCATCGAGTTAAAAGGCGTTCGGCGCAGTTGGCACGTTGACGGCAAAGGCGAAACTGCGGACGCAGACCTTGTCATTACGCTGGACGGGAAAGAGCAGCGGCAATGGGTGGACATCGGAGAGAAAGCAGCGGTTGGAGATTATGTGATTGATCTACGGGGAGCGGATCCTTTCGGCAAGACAAGTTGTCAGATAATCGTCACGCGCCGGTAATCCTTAAGTTATGCGAATCTGGCTCTCGAAAAACAGTGAAGTTCCGGTGCGCGAGCAACTGGCGACCCAGATTGTGCTGGGCATCGTCAGTTGGGATTTGAAGCCGGGACAGAAATTGCCCAGCACGCGCGAGTTGGCGCGGCGTTTCAAGATTCACTCGAACACCGTCAGCGCGGCCTACCGCGATCTGGCCGAGCGCGGCTGGGTCGAGTTGCGCCGTGGCAGCGGCATCTACGTGCGCGAGCAGCGGAGCGACGCGACATCGAGCGTGGGGCTTGAGCTTGACCAACTAATCAACGCCTTTCTACAGGCCGCGCGAGAGCATGGCTACTCGCTCGGAGAGATTCAGACGCGCATCAAGCGCCTGCTCAAGTTGCAGCCGCCCGATCACTTTCTCGTCGTCGAGACGGACAAAGAGTTGCGCGAGATTCTCGTTGCAGAAATTCAGGAGGCGACCGCGTTTCGTGTTTCAGGCGCGGGTCTGGAGGTTTGCGATAATGCGGCAATGCTCGCGGGCGCTCAGCCGGTCGCGTTCTACGGGCAGGAAGGCGAGCGCGTCCGCGCGGCGCTTCCGCCGGGCACGACCTGCCTGATGCTTCATGCACGGAGCGTTCCAGACTCGATGCAGGGAAGAGAGTTGCCGCCGCCGGATGCGCTCGTGGCCGTCGTCTCACACTGGCCTGAGTTCCTGCGCCGTGCGCGCACCATGCTCGTCGCCGCCGGTATTGATCCCACCTCTTTAAGCTCCCGCGACGCACGCGAGCAAGGCTGGAAGCGGGGCTTGCGCTCCAGCGCCTTTGTCATCACGGACGCGCTCACCGCCACCCTCCTCCCCGACGGCTACGACATACGCGTCTTTCGCCTCATCTCCGATTCATCCCTTACAGAATTACGTTCACTCGTAGGACAGACATTCCTGTCTGTCTAAGCGTGCGCCAGCACGCTCCTGATGTTTGTTAATAAGTATTCGCGCTTTCGCGCTCAACGACAGACAGGAATGTCTGTCCTACGACAGGCCGAGAATGCCTGTCCTACGAAAATCACCTGACCACGAACTTCGTTGGTGCGAGGACCGTGCGCGCTTCCGGGTTGTAGTAATCGTAGAGCAGAGAGGGCGCGGTCTGTGCTGTCAGGCCGAAGCGCGGGCGAAACTTGAACTCGAACCTGGTTCCGTCCGCGCGCGGCCAGAGGTAGACGATGAGCTTATCCGGCAGCACGTCGTAGCGGCTCAGAGACCAGCCGGAATTTTTCACGGCCAGTTCAAGCGAGGCGCGATCAACATCTGCCCCCGGCGGCAGCCCGATTTCGCCCAGCAGCATTCCTCCATAGTTCCTGCCCGCAGCTTCGACCTTGCACGTCACCTCTTCGTTAATGCTCGCCTGACTTTTGCTGAAGCTCACCGCGAGGCGCAAAGTTTTGCTCGCAGCCGTCGCGCCGTGCGCCGCCAGAGCGACAGACCAGGGCACGTAGAAGGTTGAGACCACCTGCGCCGATGCTAACTGGAACGCGCCGTTGCGACGAATCAAAATCTGATTATCGCCGGGTGAGATAAACGGCGAGATGTCAACCATGATCGGATTATTCAGGCGACCCGCCGGGAGAGCGACGGAAGTGGCGGGTCGCCCGTTGATGATGATCTCAGCCTGTCCACCCGCGTTTGTCCCGGGCGCAATCCATGTGCCCACGGTGTCCTGCTTTGATAAAACTGCGATCATCGCATTGAGCACGTTGACGGTCGCTTGCGTGGAATACCAGACGCCGTAGCGATCTTTCTGGCGAAGCAGGTAGAGCAGTGCACGATCAATCAATTGCGGAATGCGGATTTCGGATTGCGGATTGGCGGAGGCAGAATTTTTCAAACCGCAATCCGCCTTCTGCAAGCCGCAGTATTTTGCCATTGCCTGCAAGACAAGCGCGGTCGTCTCGATGCGCCCCGCCGTTCCCCAGCCATAGAAAGGTGTGCTCCCATCGGATGCCCATGAGACAGTCCCATCCAACTCGGCGTGAGCCATAGAGCGCAGTTTTGCGATGGCGGGCCCAGCGCCCGCCGTCTCGCCCGCGTCCATTGCCGCCAGAGCGTAGGAAGCGAACGCGTAAGGTTCGTTCGCTTCGTTTATATGGCGGGTGAGGTAATCGAGCGCGTGCTTGAGCGCGAGTGAGGCCGGGGACGGTTTTTGACCGGGCGCGGTCTGAGGATTTCCCTGGCCGACGCTCTTCGCTTCCACGCTCGCGATGACGCGGGCTATGTATGAGGTGAGGACAACGTTTGCGCGTGGGGTGTCTTTGTTTGAGCCGTAGCGTGTCGAGGCGGTAGTCCAACTGCCGTCTGGTAGCTGCTGCTTGATGAGAAAGTCGCGTGCGCCGCTGATGACGGCTTCGTCAATTTGTAAATATTCGCGCGCGTCGTTCAGGAATCTGAGCGCGTAAGCGGAGAGCGCGAAGTCTGCGCTTTCGTTTCCGCCCCAGTAGGAGAAGCCTCCGCTCTCAACGCGGTAATTGAGCAGGCGCTTGTAGCCTTCCGATAAATATTTTCGGGCTTTAGCTGTGACCGGGGAATCAACGCCTGCGCTTTTGTTGAAGCGGAGAATCAACAGGTTCGGATAGGTTGAAGAGATAGTCTGCTCGCCGCAGCCGTAGGGGCGCACGAGGATGCCATCGACGCTCTCTGTGACGTGCGACATCAGGTTCGGATAAATCTTCAACTCACCGCGCAGCGACCCCTTAATCAACTCCGTGGGAATGCTCATTTCGAGCGTGGTTGAATCTCCCAAAAGCTGACTTATCGCGAGCGCCCGCTCTTCGCCGTCCGGGTGAACGCTGATTGGTTTTTCGATGGCGTCGCTTGCTTCTTTGCCCATCGCTGTGATGCGTTGCTTGCCATCGTTGACGGAACTGACGGCGCGAAAATCAAACGTCTCGCGCGAGGAATCACCCGAAGCGACTTCCGCAAGCTTTCGTGCGGGGCTGAGCAGCGCGAACCAGCTTTCAGGCTTAATCTCCAATTCAACCGCCTGCGATTTGTCCAGGTAATTCCTGAGAACGACGGGCAGTTGAATCTCGTCGCCTTCGGTCAGCACGCGCGGCGGGTCGTGCTCGACGAAGAAAGGTTGAAAGGCGCGTATCTCTTTTTCGACGATGCCGACTTCGCCGTCTACGGTCGAACTGATGACAGCCATCTTCCAGGTCGTGATGTTGTCGGCCAGCTTGAAATCAAGCTGCGCTCTCCCTTGCGCGTTCGTTTCAAGCGAGGGCTGCCAGACCAGAGTTTCGGGGAAATATTCGCGCAGGCGCGGCGTCGCGACTTGCACCGCTCCTCCTGCGCTCCTCCCGTATTCGGCTGAGAAACGGCTTGAGACAGAATTGGCGATAGTTAATTGATTGGTATCCACCATAGCGCCGCTCGACGCGGTGATCTCAACCGTAGCGCTCATGCCAGCTACATGTAGACTGCCGTCAAGATGCGTGAGGTTTGACGAGCGCACGGGAACTCCATCTACCACATATTGTGCGAATCCCGGCGATTCAAATTTGACGTTGTAGAAACCGGCGGGCAGATTACGAAGGATGAAACGCCCTTCATCATCACTCGTCGTTGTATATATTGCTGAGCTTGACGCATGCGTGGCCGTAACCGTAGTGCCCGGAACAACTGCTCCCTGTGGGTCGGTGATTGTGCCTGTGATTGCCCCGCTCGCTCCTGTGAGCGTTGCCGTCATGCTCACCTGAGAAGAATGCTGGCCTTGGCTGAGTAACTCAATCTGACTGCGTGAGAGCGTGGCTACATCGAAATCATCTGCGGTCGAAGGCTTGCCGTCCGCGCCGACGCTTCGCACGCGGATCAGGTTGTTCGGCTGCGTCAGCGGCGAGACCTCCCGGCCTCTCTTCGTCGCTTCGTCATACTTCGCATAGGTTTGAATCGTGAATGGCGCAGCAAAGCGCGCATCGTAGGAGAAGGCAACGTAGTAGCTCTGTCCCCAGGGGTCGCGCTGGTCTTCCAGGTAAAGCTGCGTCCTATCGAGCGACGCGCGTAGTTCCATTTCGTTCTGCGGGAAGAGCCCGGTCAGCCTGAGATGATTGGCGAGCGCTGTGCTCAACTCCGCCCGCTTCTCGAAGAAGTAATCGGTGAAAGAAGTCCAGACGGTGAAGTCGTCCGACATCGCTTCCTTGCTCGTCTCGAATTTTCCATTCAGCCCGCCGCTTTTGACCACGACGGTAAAGTCTGTGCCGTTTGTGCCGAACTCAAGCGCGTAAGACTTGCCCCAACGGTCGCGCTGCGCGCTGAAATCCGTGCCGCTGCCCGAAAGCTCGCTTTTGACTGTCGCTGCATCATGGATGTAGCCACCCGTGCGCTTGTGATATTGCTCGGCTGTGCGATTGAGTGTTTCGCCAAGCGGACGAAAGTAGGGCCAGGACATGCGCGTAGCGATAAAATCATCGTCCGTGTCGAATCGCTTGTCTGCTCCGGCGCTCGCTATCCTGAGCACGTCCAACTCGCGCTCGACGTTGAAGGAGGCGCGAAACGGCGTGCCCCAGGGGTCTCGCTGCTGGTTAAAATCCAACTCCGCAACGCCCAGCAGACGGTGCAGACTCGCTTCATCCAGCGGATACTCCATCTTGCTTGCATAGTGCGCGGCCAGAGCATCCTCCGTCGGTTTGACCTGACGGGCGATGAGCTTTGAGAAAATCTCGCGCTGATCCAGCGAGTAGGCGTGGCCGCCGAAGATGTGTGGATAGTAGTCGCCGCCGCGCAGCATGATCTCTGCCACCAGCTCCATGCCTTCAGGCACGGGTTTGGAAAGGTCTAGCCTGGAGAAATCTCTTCCGGTCAGCCCCGACATCTCACCTTCATAGCCGCTCAAGCTGTAGTAGGCATCGTAAAAACCGTAGCGTGAGCCGAACTCGCGGTCGGTGCGTGCACGCTCTTCGATGGCCTTATCGAAGATGACGACGCCGAGCGCACTTTCAACGTTTCGCCCCAGTGGGTCGCGCACGGTGAACTCCGCGTGCGCCTCTTCGCCCGGCTTGTAAGTTGATTGATCGAGCCGCACATCCAGTTTAAGATCGCGCTCGCGTGGATAAAGTACGCTACGCGTGGCAGAAGGTATCTCGTATCTGCTCTCGGAGGCTGTGCCGGAATAAGAGTAGGCGGTGATGGTCACGGTGTCCCTGAACGCTTTTGTGTAGGGCACGTTGAGAGATGCGCGACCGTCATGCAACTGAACAACCTGCGACTGGATGACGACCGGGCCCTGCCACACGTCAACGGCCACTCTCATCTCAGGCTCGCTCGCCACAATCTCCATCGCGATTGCTTCGCCCGGACGATAGAGCGTCTTGTTGGTGGCGAGACGAATGACTGGACGATCTCTATAGGAGAAGCTGTTGGTCTGGCGACCCGACGCGCCTTTACCGTCATGCGCTAGAAAAGTGAGCGTCGCTTCGCTCTCTTCCTTTGAGTTCTTAGCCAGAGCGAGGTTGCTCACTTTAGCGACGCCGTAGCGATTCGTTTTGATTGTTCGCAAAGGTTGTTCAAGGAAGCTGACCGAAGACCGCGAAGGATTGGTGGAAGTGATGCTCTCGTTAATCGCCACTTCACACTGCGCGGGAACGCCATCGGCGTAATAGGTTGAAAGATAAAACTGCAAGGGAAAGTCTCTGGTTTGCTGCGACCCGTCTTCAATCAGGTAGACGTGAATCGCGCTCTTTGTGAGGCGTAGCTCGAAGCGCCGCTGCTCGGTGCGATTCGTCGTCGGGTCTGTGAAATAGGCTGCGTAAGAGAGATCATGAAAGCGCGAATAGTCTTCGCCGCGCAAATCCTGATGCTCTTTTGAAAAATCTATGTGCGCGAGATATGCGCCCTGCTCATTCGTCTCTCCCTCATATTTTTCTGTCTCTTCCGCCTCCCACTTCTGCTCGCGATAGTTCCAGCGGCGCTCTTTCTCGCGCACGACGCGAACGTGGCCGCGCTTGACCGGCTGCCCGAAGAGATAATCTGCGCGGACTTCGATGGTCGCGTTCTGCCCTGGAAGATAGTAGGGAAGGTCTGGCTTGACCTGAACTGCGAAATTCGGAATCTCGTAGCGACTGACCTTGACGCTCGCATAAGCTTCCGCGTCATCGTCGTCGTTGTCCATCTCGATTTTGAGGTTGTAGTCGCCGAGCTTGATATTATCCGGAATCGTCCAGTCGGCGCTCATGATGCCGAAGCGCGAGGTTTTGAGTTCGACGTTGAAGACGGTCTGATCCGTCGGGTCTTTAATCTCAAGCGTGGCGTCGCGGTCACTGATGGCGTGCTTTGACGAATCGAACACGAGCGCGCGGGCATGCAGCACTTGGCCGGGTTGATAAAGCGGCTTGTCCGTGCTGATGAGGATTTGTGTGCCGCGCTCAACCTCAATTTCCGTATCGGCCTCTTCGACCAGAATGCCGCGACGCGCGACCACCTCCAACTCTATATGCTCCTCGCTATCGATTTTTCGCGGCAAATCAAAATCCAGCCCCGCGGAGCCATTGGAGTCCGTGATGCCCGAAGCTTTTATGTCCTCTAACGTGTCGCCGTCAAAATCAATTTTGGCTTCGACCTGCACGCCTTTGACCGGGCGCGACGTGACCGGATGAATGGTGCGGATTTGTGCGCGATAGCGCGTCCCTTCGCGTACCTTCTCCGGCGCGGTGACGTTGAGTTGGAAAATGTCCGGCGTGATTTCCGACAGCGAGACGATGCCTTCGACCCTCGCATTCGTCGTCGCCCCGGAAGCTGACAGCGGAGTGAGCCGGTAGCGCAGGCGATACCAGAGCATCTCGTTGCGGGCATTCTCGCTCAAGCCCGTCAGTTGCAATGGTAAAGGAATGACGAGCGCCGCGTTTCCGCGCCTGATGTTCTCATCGCTCTCGGATAAGGCCACGACCTGACTCTCCGGGTTCAGCACTTCCAGTCGAACGTGTGCCGGAAAGGCTTGCCCGGTCGGATTCTCTATGGCGAGCGAGAGGTTGGTTTGCTTGTCTTCAAGTAGAAGCTTCGTGCTTGCTTCGTTGACACGTAAAGATGTGCTGGCTGATGAGAGTTGAGAAAGGAGCAGGGAGACTGTGAAGAGGCAAAAGAGAACGATGACCCATCTTCGATGTCGCATCGAGGACCTCCTGTGTGTTCAGCAGGAATGCAGACAAACGTGGGCCTGGGGAGTAGCTCCTCATTATCTTACTTTTGATTAATGCAAATCGCAGACCTCTTGCGAGAAGTCTTCGGATTTGCGGCTGAGATGCGCGACTATAGCTTTTGAGTTGTTGCGAGAAAGAAATTTATTTCCGAAAAATTGGATGATGGCCAAAGTTTCGGTTAAGGCGCACGGGCAGGAGATGCCCGGACGACGCGGCCTGGACTATAATCTTTAGTCGTCGTTCAGCGCACTCTCGCCCGGTCAACTTCTGAAGGAGGGCTACACTTGAAAGTTCGCATCAAGAGATTAGATCACGTACAGCTTTGCATTCCTATTGGCGAAGAAGAGAAGGCGCGGGAGTTTTACGCTCGCGTGCTGGGCCTCGAAGAGATCGAAAAACCCGACGCGTTGAAGCCGAACGGCGGTCTCTGGTTCAAAGTGGCGGACATCCAACTGCACATCGGAGTCGAAGACGCGCAGGGCAAATCAAAACGTCATCCGGCCTTCGAGGTCGAAGATTTGGAGGGAATCAGGGAATATTTGCGAGGGAACGAGGTGCAGATTAAAGAGGAAACCGCCGTTCCCGGAATGAACAGGTTCTCTTTCTTCGACCCGTTCGGCAACAGAATCGAGTTTATGGAGAAGAGTAATTCGTGATTGAAAGTTGAGGAATCGCTCCTGATGAGAAGGCTCATTGTTATCACTTCGCTACTCGTCAGCCTCTTCGTCGTTGGCTGCTCAAAATCAAGCGGTCTGAGCAACGTTGATGACAGGAGCGAGCTTGTCCGCTCCAATGCGAACACCGTTTCAACTACCTCATCGGGAAAGGGCAGACCCGTATCCAGCGCGATTGACGACGCTCCCGCCGCCTCGCAAGTCGAATCAAAAAATCCTTTGCCATCGCCCACAGGGTTCGTCAATGACTACGCGAAGGTAATTGACGGGCAGACGAGAAAGAACCTGGAAACGCGTATTGAGAAGCTCAAGCAAAACTCGAAAATCGAATTCGCTGTCGTGACCATTGAGACTGCGGGCGATAAATCACACAACGACTATGCCGATGCGGTGGCGCGTGGCTGGGGCATCGGCCCTAAAGATGGAAGCGGCGGCGGCCTCATTCTGTTAATTGCCGTCAAGGATCGCAGGTGGGTGCTTCGCTGGTCGCGCAGTCTGATGGATGACTTAAAAGACGGCACGGAGGATGAACTGATGCGCTTGATGACCGAGCCATTCCGTCAGGGCAACTACAGCGAAGGAATCACAAAAGGCGTCGAGGCTGTTATCTCAAAACTCGCTGAACGGAGAGGCTTTTCTCCGGACTAATAAAGAAACGAACCACGCGCGTCACACGAAGCAACACGAAACTCAGGCTCTTTCGTGTTGCTTCGTGTGACGCGCGTGGTTCGCCCCCTTCCTTTCATCTGACTGTAACCCGGTATAAAAACCGATCAGCTTTCGGTTTGAGCGGTGGAGTCTTTGACGGCGTTTGCTTTGCAAAGCGTAAACTGTGTCCCGCCGCCCTTACGGTTTTTCCATTTAACCTCAGCTTCAATCAAGCTCGCGCGCGCGCGAATGTTCGCCAGCCCACGCCCCTGCTTGGTTTTCCTGGTTTTCGGATCAAAGTCGCGCCCGTCGTCTTCGAGCGTGAGGAGAAACTCTCCCTCGTCTGAAGTCTTGACGACGAGCCGCGCGCGGGTGGCGGCGGCGTGGCGCGCGAGATTGCTGACGGCTTCCTGCACGATGCGGTAAATCTGCATCTGTGTCGCGCGCGAGAAATTAATTCGCTCATCCAAACCCTCGTCTGCGACAAACTCATACTCAAACTTGCGCTCTGGCGGCGAGTGTGTGACGGCGTTCGAGAGCGCCCATTCGAGCGCAGCGCTGAAGCCGACGTTTTCCAGCACGGACGGGCTCAAGTCTTCGCAGATGCGCCGAATCTCGTTTGAGATTGACTCAATCTCCGAGCGAAAGACGGCAGGGGTAGCCGGTGACTGCTCACCCGCAGGATTGCCGTCTGCGGGCAGTTGATCCGTCAGCATCAAGAGATGCCGCAGGTCTGCGAGCGTTTGATCGTGAAGGTCGCGCGAGATGCGGCGGCGCTCGGCTTCGGTTTCGTTGGCGAGCTGCATGCGCGCATCTGCAAGCTGGCGGTTGGTGTCTTTGAGGGTTGCGCCCGTGCGCGACAGCCTGCGGTTCTGGCGGTAGCCCCACCACAGCGCGACGAGCGCGAGCACCAGCAGCACCGAGAGCAAAGCAGTCGTTCGCGGAAACGGTGCGCCCCCGACTTTGAACTCAAAAGCTAAAGGCTCGGATGCGACCAAATCTTTCGAGAAGGCGCGGGCGACTATCCGGTAGCTGCCCGGCTTGAGGCTCTCCATCGTAAACTGCGCGTCGTGGGAGAACTTCTGCTTGATGACATGCCCCGCCGCATCGTAGAGCAGAAACGCATACTGAAACTGTTCCGGGTAGGTGCGGCTGCTCGTCGCCGTCACGTCCAGCAGGAGGCTGTTCTGCGGGTATTCTAAATTAAGGCCGGTGCGTAGTTCGTCCAATTGATGTATGCGCTGGCCGATGATGCGCGTCGGGCTCAGCACGGGCGGGCGCTTGCCAGGACTGTAGCGCGCGACGCCGCGATTCGTCCCGATGAGAAGCGTCTCGTCCGCGCTGCCTGATATGACAGGCAGGACGGCAAAGACGCTCTGCGAGGGCAATCCTTGTTCGGCGTCCAGCCGAGAGACGACCGCGCCCAGTTGGTCGTTCATCAAGACCCTGAGCAGTCCGCCTCCGGCGGTCGCACACCACACGCTCGCGGAAGATGAATCATTGGTCGTGGCGACAACGCTTCGCGCGTCCAGCCCCGGCACTACGTCTTTCAACTCTCCCGCGTGATAAAAGTAGAGGCCGCGAGCGGAGGCAAACCAGAGATAATCTCTGCCTCCATCGTCAATTGACCAGACGGCGCTGCCTTTCAGTTTTTCAAGCGCAGGGACACTTTTGACCTCGCGATTATCGAAGACGAAAACGCCTGAGAGCGCCGTGCCGATCCAGAGTCGCCCGCTTTTGTCTGCGCGAAGGCTCACGACCTCGCGCTCCTGCGCGCTCGCTTTCGCGGTAGGCCAGATGAGCGTGCGGGTCTCTCCGTCGAGCCGTTCGACGCCGCGCCCGAACGTCCCAACGTAAATTTCTCCCTGAAACTGCGCGAGGGCGCGCACGCTGTCGCTCGCTTCCGCGTTCATTGCTGCAATGCGGATGAGACGCAGATTAGCCACGCGCTCACCAACCGGCTTCTCACTACGATAAAGACCGACGCCAGCGCCGATGAGCACGCGCCCCTTTTTGTCTTCGGCAATCGCATAGACGGGACTTTGAGACAAATCTGAAACGGGCAGCCAGTCAGACGATGCGCGGTCGTAAATGAACAGCCCGCGATTCGTGCCCGCCAGCAGATGCCCGTTCGTAGTTTGAAAGAGCGTGCGAACGAAGTTGCTTTCTGCCTGCGCGGAGATGTTTTCGACGCGCGGCGCGTGCGGGTCATAGCGGCAGACGCCCCTGTCCGTACCGAACCAGACGACCTCTTCACGGTCAACGAAGATGGCATAGACGTGATCGGAACGAAGCCCGCCCGCCGTTCCTTCAAACGTGAAGCGCTTGATGAGACGCGATGAATCGTCGTAATGAAACACGCCGCGTCCATCCGTGCCGACCCACATATCTTCGTATGCGCCCGCACGCAAGCTCATCACCATGCCTAACCCGGCTCCCGTTTTCACAGGGCGCAAAGCGTCGCGAGCTTCATACAGCCCGCTGTCTTCCGCCTTGGCCTTCGCGCCGTACCAGAGCGACCCGCGAGCATCTATCTCAAGCGCCTCGACGAAGAAAGGGCGCGGGGTACTCTTTATCTCGCTGACCTCGCCGTTCTCAATCGCAATCACTCCGCGACTGCGCGTGCCGATGTAAAGCACGCCGTCTTTCATCATTAGACTGGTCAGATTGAGCGCGCCCGGACGATCAAAGTCCGCGCTCGTCAGAGGCTTTTCGGGAATGGTCTTAACGCTGAAAGAATTGTCGGCGTTTGTGCGGCAATCGAAGATGACGCCCTGAAGGCTGGCGAGAATCGCGCGCCCGCGCTCCGGCGTGATGATGCTCGTGATGGTGTTGCCTGCCGTCTCTTTGAGGTAGCGAAACTGGCCGCCGACGAGCGCGCCCGCGCCGTCTTCCGTCCCGACCCAGAGTGCGCCATTCTCGTCTACCTTGAGCGCGAGCACGCGCTTCGACATCAAGCCTTCAATCGTTATCGCTTCGGTACGCCGCCCGTCATACTTCGCCAGCCCGCCGTCAGTGCCAAACCACATCGCACCGTCTGCGTCCTGAGCAATCGCGTGCACGCGGTCAGAAGGCAGGCCGTGAAAGAGCGTGACCGCGCCCCATTGATGCAGCGTTAGCGGCGGCGTCGGGGTCGGCGAAGGAGTCGGCGTTGGCGACGTTTGCGGGGTCGCCGTTTGCGGCGTCGGAGACTGATTCGCGTTCTGTGCCGAGAGAATTGCGTTAAAGCAGAAAGAAAGCAGGAGGCAGCAGACAGCAAACGCCAGTCCCTTAGCCACTCGTCCGCTGTGCGCCCTGGCATCTTTGCTTGAGAACTCTTGTGTCATTGCTCATGTGGCTGGCATGAATTGATTGTCATCGGATGATTGGTCTCGCCGGTTCTTTAGCTTGTGGCGTTTCTTAACTACTGACTGACATATGAGCTATTACTGGCAGGATTAGGAAAGACTTCTGACCTTCCCTGTGGCCGAAACCTGTCTCTGCGCCAACGGTAACGAGTCCGTGTAACAGATTTAGCACAGCAAGCGCCGACCATTTCTGTCCCATACAATTTTCCGCCGATGCGCGTGCCTTTACCATAAAGCTCGATGACAAGCTCGCCCTCTTCGACGTAAATCCGCCGCAATCCGCCGTCGGCTCTGTCACCGGTCACGAATCCCCAAAGCAAACTCGGTTGGCTATGTTTGAGTGTGTAGATATAGACGCAATTGGGAATCGCCGAGCCGCGATTTTGAATGCCGAGGATAGCAATCGCTTCTTCACTTCCATCGCCCGTTACGTCGCCATAGACGACACCTCCAAAGTGCATCCCATCTTCAATTTCATGCTCTAAATACTCACCGGCTTTTAAGGTGAAGGTCTTGCGGCGGATGTATGCTCTCTGTTCGCCTACTCGCGGGTATGTGAAATTCTGGAAATCAATTGAACGAATTGATCGGATACGCCGTTGAGAAAAAGCCGCGTGAGGTAAAAGCAGGGTGGTAGCCAGGATTATAACGTTTACAAATTTCATGGATGTCTTTTTAGAAAGTCACCTGGCTACTGTTTTTTGCTTTCCGTCTTCTGCTCTTCGACATAACGCTTACGGTCGCGCGTAATCCAACTTTCAAGATCGTGTGCGGCTGTTTCCAGTTCATCTGAATTGAGCAAGCCCCGCCGCAGAGCTTCAAAGAAGGCGCGCGTTCTGACGTTGTAGGCGAGCTTATCGTAAGCCTCGTTCGGCGTGCCTTCGGGCATCGAGACGAAGAGTTTTTCGTAGAGCGTCGCCAGTCGGCTTTCCACTCCGCGCAAGCTCAGACTGCACTTTCGCGCAATCGCCCAGTTCGATAATCCGAGCGCGAGATAATAGAGAGCTTCGGCTTCAAACTCCGTCAGGAGCGGGCGCTTGAAAGAATCTTTGAAGGCCGGGTCAATCATGTCCGCGCCGTCTTCGAGGACGGCAGCGACAAAGCGCAGGAAGCGCGATTCTGGATTGTTCTTGTGGATGAAACCGTAGGCGGGCGGAGGCGTGACCGACTTGATAATCTTGCGAATCTCGTTGATATAGATTTCGTGCGGAAACTGCGTCCAGAAGATGATGCGCGCCGCCGGATACTCTTTCCAGATGGCACGCGCCGCCTTCACGCCCGACAGCTTCGGCATCTGAATATCCAGCACACAAAGTCCCGGCTTGTGCTTCAACGCCAGTTCAATCGTCTCTTCGCCGTCGGCGGCTTCAATCACGGGAGCGTGCGCGGCGAACTCGCGCTCTAAGATTTCGCGCAGGTAACGGCGCTGCGCTACGTTGTCTTCGGCAATCAGGATGGACATGCTCATATTGTAAGACTTCGGAAGGTAGATGTCAGTGTAAAACTAATTCGAGGCCACATGATGGTTTCTAACATTAGTCATTTACATTGTCTGGTCAATGTGGACATCCACAGTTGACAGGCGTACAGGTGACGTGGCTATCTCGTCAACATGCCTTCGGTGTTCACCCATGCAGTTGCCGCGCTCGCGTTAGGCAAAACGTCCACTGGCGAAAAGATGCCTGCGCGCTTCTGGGTGCTCTCGGCTTTGTGCGCCGTCCTGCCGGATGCTGATGCTATTAGTAGCTTCGCTTTCGGCCTTCGAGGCTCGCAGTTCGGCCACAGAGGATTAACGCATTCGCTCCTGTTCGCCCTGCTCGTCGCCCTCCTGGTCGTTTGGCTGGCTTTCAGGAAGGCGCGCGCTTTCTCTAAAGATTGGTGGAAGCTGCTCGTCTATTTTTTCATCGTCACCGCTTCGCACGGTCTGCTCGACGCGCTGACGGATGGTGGGTCGGGCGTGGCCTTCTTCGCGCCCTTTGACACGACGCGCTACTTTTTCCCCTGGCGACCCATCGAAGTCTCGCCGATGGGCTTGAGGTTCTTTAGCCCTCGCGGACTGGAAGTGATTCAAAGCGAGTTTGTCTGGGTCTGGATTCCATCGACGTTGGTGGTGGCGTTTGTTTCGCTTTATCGCAAGCTTGCTCGACCGGGTGAAGTAAGCTAGAGTTTTCTCGCTCGCATTCATCAACCCTATCGAAAGCGGACGCTCGGCAAAATGAAGAAACGTAAATTTTTGTCCCTGACTATTCTGAGTTTGTTCCTGGCCATCGCAAATGTGCCTGCGCCAAGAGCGCAGACGAGCACGGTTGCTCCCCAACAACCAGGCCCACCACCGGCTGCGCCGCGTGACGAGCGTTTGTGGAACGAGGCTCTCAAGATTCAGCGCAAGTCAATTGTGGTTGATACGCATAACGACATCACCACGATGATGATTGATGACGGCTATGATCTCGGCACGTCTTCCGTCGGCAAGTACCACACAGACCTGGCGCGGATGAAGGAAGGCGGGCTGACCGCAGAGTTTTTCTCCATTTATGTTGACCGGAAGTATGCCAAAGATGGCAGCTCGGCTCGCCGCGCGTTGGATCAGATTGATCTGGTTTACCGCGCTGCGGAGCGTTACCCCGATAAATTAATGATGGCCACATCTGTGGCGGACATTCGCCGCGCGAAGAAGCAGGGCAAGATCGCCGCGCTGATGGGGATTGAAGGCGGGCATGCGATTGAAAATTCTTTGATGGCGTTGCGCGACTTTTATCGTTTGGGCGTGCGCTACATGACGTTGACGCACAACAACACGAACGATTGGGCTGACGCCTGCTGCGACACGGCGCGCAACAACGGGCTGTCGGATTACGGGCGTGAGGTCGTGCGCGAGATGAATCGTTTGGGGATGTTCGTTGACATCTCGCACGTCTCCGACAAGACGATGAGTGACGTACTCGATGTTTCGACTGCTCCCGTCATCGCTTCACATTCTTCCGCTCGCGCGCTCAATAGTCACCTGCGAAACATCCCGGACGAACTGCTCCGCCGCATTGCCAAAAACGGCGGCGTCGTAATGGTCAACTTCTACCCGGTCTTCATAGACCAGAAAGCCCTGGACGCAAACAAGGAGCGCAACGAGCGTCTGAAGCCGCAGTTGGACGCGCTGAATGAACGTTTCAAAGATGACCAGAAACGTCTTGACGAAGAGAGGCAGAAAGTTTTTGACGCTAATCCCTTGCCTCCGACGCCGCTCTCCGTGCTGATAGACCACATAGATCACATCGCCAAGGTCGCGGGCGTTGACCACGTCGGGATTGGGTCGGATTTCGATGGCGTACCTTCCTTGCCCATCGGCATCGAAGACATCTCGCGGCTGCCCGTCATCACTTATGAGCTTTTGCGGCGCGGCTATAACGAAAAGGATATTCGTAAAATCCTGGGCGAGAATCTCCTGCGCGCCTTTGCCGAAGCCGAGAAGGTCGCCAAAACAATGAGCCGCACAATCAGCGGCGAAGGCAATCAACGTCGCTTGAACACGCCCCCGAAATAGGCTTGGTGAAAAATCGAAAAGCGCGCGGTGACGAATCGAAACTCGTCGCCGCGCGCTTTTGTCGTTAGTGGTTAAAAGAGAATTGGGATTAGCTCTAACAATTACTGGCCGCCGCCGGAACTTCCGCCGGAGCCGCCGCTGCCGGACTCACCACCGGAAGAACCTGATCCTCCGCCTGAGCCACCGGAGCCACTGCCCTCGCCGGAACCACCGCTCCCGCCCGAACCGGAGCCTCCACCAGAGCCTCCACTCGAACCACCGGAGCCAGAGCCGCCGCCGCTACCAGAGCCACCGCCGGAGCCACCGCTGCCACCCGAACCGCTGCCTTCGCCGGAGCCTCCACTGGAGCCGCCTGAACCGCTGCCACCACCAGAGCCTGAGCCACCGCCGGAACTTTCGCCGCCGCCACCGCTGCTGCCCTCTCCGCCACCGGAGCTGCCAGAGCCACCAGAACCAGAGCCGCTACCGCCGCCCGTTCCTTCTTCTTCTTCTTTCATCGTAGAACTCCTCCCTTGTTGGTTAGGTACTTACGTTGATTGTCAGATTTCAATGAACACGCGATGAAAAGCTAACTGAGGCACAAGCATTCGTGTCCATTCGATTATCCTTTTTGGCCATCAACTATCATGCCGTATATCTGTGCGGGAAGTTTGCCGAAATTGTTAGAAATAATCAGGCGCATGTTTAGACGCAGCTCAGTACGCTACAGGAAATCATACACAGCAAAAAACCGGCGTTGCATTCTCATTCACTAGGAAGCTGATTGAAAAAGTCCCGTTAGGGACGATGTGACAATAGCCCAGCAATTTATTGCTGGGGAATAGAACGGTAAACATGATTGAGTCCCGTAGGGACGACTGAACAGAAGCGAACACTTCTTCAGCCGTCCCTACGGGACTCAGGTTTTATCTTTCGGCTTTATTCCCAGCCATGAATGGCTGGGCTATTTTCAATTGTCCCTGACGGGACAGAGAGAAGCTGGCACTTTTCAAATAGCTTCTAAAAACGTGTACGCTTGCGTACCCTGAAGCACCCGGAGCGAGAGCACGCATGCTATAATCAAACGTACCGTCATGCAGCCAGCCGGAATCTACATCCACATTCCTTTCTGTCGTGCGCGCTGTTCCTACTGCGACTTCGCCACCGGCGCATATGAAAGTGCGTTAGCCGAGCGTTATGTCCGCGCGGTCGCTCGTGAGGTGACAGCCTTTCGCTCAACTGAAGACATCACGGACGTGGACGCCATCTATTTCGGCGGCGGCACGCCGAGCCTCCTTGCGCCCGCGCAGGTCGCACACATTCTCCATGCGGTGCGAGAGCGTTTTCGTGTCGCCCCCAACGCGGAAGTGACGATGGAGATGAATCCGGGCACTGTGACGCCGGATGCCTTGCGCGAATTCCGCGCTCAAGGCGTCAACCGCGCGAGCTTCGGCGCACAGACCTTTGATGATCTCGAACTGAAACGACTCGGGCGCACGCACACCGCCGCAGATGTCGGGCGCACGTTCACACTTTTGCGCGAAGCGGGATTCACAAACATCAGCTTCGATCTCATCGCGGGGCTTCCATCACAAACGCTCGCCGGTTGGTCGCGTAATCTGGCGCAGGCGCTCGCGCTCCGCCCTGAGCATCTTTCGTTCTACATTCTGGAAGTCCACGAAGGAACGCCGCTCGCCGAGCAAATTAAACGCGGCGCTGAAATGAGACCGGACGACGATCTGGCGGCGGAGATGTACCGTGTCATGCTTGAGCGCGCTCGTGTGGAAGGCTACGAGCACTACGAGATTTCCAATCTCTGTTTGCCCGGCTACGAATCGCGCCACAACACGAAATACTGGACTGGCGAGACGGTCTACGGCTTCGGCTGCTCCGCGCATTCCTACGACGGACGACGCACGCGCTGGTCTAACGAGCGCGATGCTGCGCGCTACACCGCGCTCGTTGAAGCCGGGCACACGCCCGTTGTCGAAACAACCGAACTGGACGAGCGCGCCGCGCGTGCGGAGTCAATCTTTCTCGGCCTGCGCTTGATGCGCGGCGTCAATCTGGAAGAGTATCGAACGCGCTTTGGCGCAGACCTGCGCGCCGAATACCGGGATGATCTAACGCGACTGAGCGAGGCCGGACTGATTGAGCTTGATAAAGACTTGATGAAATTGACAACCACGGGTGCGCTTCTTTCTAATGAAGTTTTCTTAACCTTTGTCTAGCAGTTAAAACGCAGAGGACGCAGAGGGTCGCAGGGGAAGAACAATATCAAATAGGGAAGTTCGGATTTGAAATTCTAAATCTGAGATTTCAAATCAAGGAGTACGGCTTTGAAACATATTTTTTTATCTTCCTCTGCGACCCTCTGCGTCCTCTGCGTTGAATAAACCAATGATAGACCTACGTAGCGATACAGTGACGAGGCCAACGCCCGCGATGCGGCGCGCGATGGCGGAGGCCGAAGTGGGCGACGACGTGTACGGCGAAGACCCGACCGTTAATCGCTTGCAGGAGCGCGCGGCTGAGATTTTTGAAAAAGAGGCCGCCATCTTCGTTCCGACCGGCTCAATGGGCAACCAGATTGCCGTCAAACTGCACACGCGCCCCGGCTCGGAAGTCGTCATCGAAGAACGCGGGCACATCTACAATTACGAGATGGCGGCGATGTCTGTTGTTTCAGGCACGCTCGCGCGCCCCGTCCGAAGCACCGATGGAACGGGCATTCTCAACTGGGACGAGATAAAAGCTGCGATTCACGTTGGCGGCGCTTACTACATCGCGCCGACCGCGTTAGTCGCACTCGAAAACTCTCACAATCTAGCGGGCGGAACAGTTTATACGAGCGCGAGAACTGAAGAGATTTGCGAACGCGCGCATCAGCTTCGGCTTCCGGTTCACCTGGACGGGGCGCGCATCTTCAACGCGAGCGCAACGCTGGGTGAGCCGGTCGCGGCTCTTGCTCGCCCAGCCGATTCCGTGATGTTCTGTCTCTCGAAAGGATTGGGTGCGCCGGTTGGCTCAATGCTGCTCGGCACACGCGCCTTTATAGACGAGGCGCGTGTCTGGCGAAAAGTCTTCGGCGGAGGAATGCGTCAGGCGGGCGTACTGGCTGCCGCCGGTCTCATCGCGCTGGAAGAATCGCCAAAGCTCTTGCACGAAGATCACGCCAATGCGCGTCGTCTGGCCGAAGGTCTCGCGGAAATTGACGGCATCAAGATTAACCCTGAAGAAGTCGTCACCAACATCGTCCTGTTCGACGTTTCGGAAACCGGAATCGCGGCTGACGAAATCTGCGCGCGCCTCAAGGAGCGAAATGTTCTCGGCTCCGGCTTCGGCTCGTCAATCCGCATGGTCACGCATTACGATGTCTCCGCCGCAGACATTGAAACAACGCTCGGAGAGATAAGAGCAGTGGTCAATGACCAGTAGTCAATGACCAGTTAAAAACAAGCGACGTGCTGTTTTGGCTGTTCACTGACCACTGACCACTGATCCCTGACCCCTGATTATGATAATTGCCATAGATGGCCCGTCGGGTGCGGGCAAATCCACGCTGGGACGCTTGATCGCGCGCGAGTTAAAGTTGCTTTACATTGACACGGGCGCGATGTACCGCGCCGCCGCTCTGGCCGTCATCGAATCGGGTGTCAGCACGAGGGACGAGCGGGCGGTCGCTGATGTCGTCGAACGAGCCGACATCAATCTGGCAGGCGACCCCGCTTCGTTGCAGGTGATGCTCGATGGCCGCGATGTCTCCGAGGAGATTCGCACAGAGGAAGTGAGCCATTCGGCCTCCGTGATTTCGACCATCCCGGAAGTGCGACGCTCGCTCGTCAATCGCCAGCGCGAGTTGGGCAGGCGCGGGGGCGGCGTCGTGCTCGACGGGCGCGACATTGGCACGGTGGTTTTCCCGCAGGCCGACCTCAAGTTTTTCCTGACTGCCGCGCCCGAAGAACGCGCGCACCGCAGGTATGATGAGGATCGGCTGAAAGAGCGCGACGGGAGCTTTGAGGAAACCCTCGCAGAAATCAACACGCGCGACCGCCGGGATTCGACACGCGACGATTCACCGCTCGCCATCGCCGACGACGCCGTCGTCATAGACTCGACCGAGTTTTCAATTGAAGAAGTTTTTGAGCAGATGATGACAGCGATAAAGGAGAAGAAGGAGAATTTTTGATTTGCAATTTTTGATTTTTGATTGGATAAAGATGAAATCTGAGATTTCAAATCTCAAATCTCAGATTTCAGACCTAAAATCTTTAGCCCTCTTCCAATCGCAAATCAGAAATCTAAAATCAAAAATTTCGTAAATCGTGTTCACTGGAATCATCGAAGAACTCGGTCGGGTGCGGAGCGTTGAGCAGCGCGGCGAGGGCGTGCGGCTTGTCGTCGAAGCGCGCACGGTGATGGAAGGAACGAGAGAAGGAGATTCAATCTCGGTCAATGGCGTTTGCCTGACAGCCGTTGACGTGCGCGCAGATTCGTTTTCGGCTGACGGCTCGCGCGAGACCTTGCAGCGTTCCACGCTTGGCCGCCTGCGTTCCGGGTCTGTGGTTAATCTCGAACGCGCCGTCACGCCTTCAACGCGCCTCGGCGGTCACATCGTTCAGGGACACGTTGATGCGCGCGGGCGTTTCCTGAGCGCGACCGAACACGGCGGCTCCTGGACAGTTCGCATCGCTTACCCGCGTGAGATGGCGCGCTACCTCGTCTTCAAAGGCTCTGTCACTGTCGAAGGCATCAGCCTGACTGTCGCCGGACTCGCGGACGAGTATTTCGAGATCGCGGTGATTCCGAAGACTTGGGACGTGACGAACCTCTCGCACCTCAGACCAAATGATGAAGTCAATCTCGAAGCCGACATCATAGCCAAATACGTCGAGCGAATTCTGACAATCGCGCCTGAGATTAGAGCGGAGCAGAAGCCTTCGTCGCTGACGATAGAGAAGCTGGCGGAGTTGGGGTACAAATAAGTGGCGCTGAAGGAGTGGGCGGACACCCGCGCCTTAAACCGAAGGAGGAGCAAAGTAAATGAATCAAATCTGGGTTTAATTGTGTTCTGCGGTCTCATATTGAGTGGCTTGCGCGAAGAGCAGTAACAAACCGACCGTATGCTCGTCAGCATATAGCAATCAAAGGGCAGTGAATATAAGGGCATGGGAAACTAAAGCACAAAGAAGTCTGAGAGGAGATGCTTGAAATGAAACGCTGTCCGGCTTGTCAACAACTATATGATGACTCACAGAATTTTTGCCTGGATGATGGAACGATTTTGGTGAGCGCGACTGGCGATTCGTCCGGCTCGGCCTACCCGCCGCTGGGGAATCCTTCATATCGCAGTAGTTCAGCACCGACGCAGGTGTTACCCGGCGGTCCGACCGCAGATAGTTATGGAGCGCCGCCCACCGCTCCGCCCACGACGCCATACATGATGTCTCCGACGCCGAAGAAAAGCCCCTTGCCGTGGATTATCCTGGGCGTGCTGGTGCTGGTTGGGGCAGGCGTCGGTATTATTCTTGCTACGCGCGGTGCAGGCAGTACGACGACGTCGACCGGCGGCAGAACGTCTTCGACTCGACCGTCCTCCGTCTATACCGGGCCTCCGCTAAACGACATCGAGTATGCCAAAAAGGTTTTTCAGCTTCTGGGAGATGGCGACGAGTCTGTGAAGGCGATGATTGATTGGGAGCATCTGAAGATGATGGGAGTCGATGTCGGGGCGATGTACAGGAATACCAGTGGTGACGCTGCGCGCGAGATAGAAACATCAAGTTTCATCCGCGGCTACTCAAGTTCGTTCAAAAAAAGCGGTGGCAGCGTCGCAAACCTGACCAACTGGCGTGAACAATCACGCGACGCCACGAATACGGTGGTCGCGACGAACACCCCGGCGGGGCAACTTGTGTTGATAACTGTCACCCACAGCAACGGTCAGCAGAAAGTCTCAACGATAGAGCTTAAGTAAGCTCGCTTCCGGCAGAGCTAACCGGCGGGCAATACAGAATCGTAAAAAAAGCGGCATTCGGATAAGATGGCTCTCACTTTATTGACTGCCCCTGAGCTTTTGGCGAGTTCGGTCTAAGGTCTCCGGCTTCGATTAACGCCACCGCCGCCGCCGCAGGCAGACATTCTCCCCACCTCGCCAATTCACCCTGTAAGTGTGATATGGAACGGTCTTTCAATCTACAGGCAATCCTGAATCTGCTGGGCGCGGTTCAGGCGCTGCTGCTGGCCGTGGCGCTGGTCAGCATCAAGGGCGGTTATAAAACTGCCAACCGTCTGCTCGCCGCTTTCGCCCTGACGATTGCCGTCCTCGTCGGTGGTCATATTCTCGTCTCCATGCACTACGTGGAACTGTTCCCACATCTGAGCAGGATAAATCATCCATTTGATTTTCTTGTCGCACCGCTGCTTTATCTCTACATCAGGACGCTGCTGACAAGAAGCCCTCTGTCGAAGAGAGATTGGCTTCATTTCGCCCCCTTTGTTCTCTGCGTCCTTTACCTGATTCCATACTATCTCCAAAGCAGCGATTACAAACTCGCCAACTATGTCTCCCCTCAATATGCAACGTGGTATTACGTGAGGTCTGCGCTGACTTTACTTCTGGCCGTTGTCTATCTGACTTGCATAGTCTTCATGCTGGTCAGGTTCACACGGAAGATTAAAAGAGAAAGCACTCCGGCAGAAAGGTCTATTCTCTTTCAAGCCCGGTTTCTGGTGTTCACCTTCCTCGCGCTCCTGTTGATTGCCATCCTCCGCTATCTCTTTGACCTGCGCTTTCCGGCTTACATGAGGTATACGAATCTGATCCTGCCTCTGGGAGCGACCATTTTTGTTTACACGATGGCCTATTTCGGTTTGAGGAAATTGGAATGGCCGGAAATGGAAACGGCCACGCCCGCGAAGAAGTATGAGCGTTCAAACCTGACGCCGGAAAGGTCTGAGAGGTATCTCAAAAAGCTGATTGATTTGATGGAGACCGAAAAGCCGTACACGGACGGCGATTTGACGATTCAGAAGCTGGCCGAGCGATTAATGATTCCCGCGCAGCATCTTTCACAGACGATCAACGAACGCTTGAACCAGAGCTTTTCCGAATTCATCAACACCTACCGTGTGGAAGAAGCCAAGCGACAGCTTCTGGACTCGAAGAAAAAGCACTATTCGATTCTGGCCATCGCCGAAGAGGTCGGCTTCAACTCGAAATCCTCCTTCAACGCGGTCTTCAAGAAACACACCAACATCACGCCTTCCGAGTTCAGGAAAGCTGCCAACGGCCACGACTCAGGCTGAAGGCGCGTTAGTCACACCCTTCTCTACTCTCTAAAAAACCGTCCGCACGTCCAGAATCGCGATTCTTGACGTGCAAAACTGCGTTTGCGGGCGACTGACCGGGGAAAAGCCTGTATTTAGGTTGAGTTCGATAGTCAGCGGCTCTGCCGCTTGATTGTGCGGAAAGCCTGTGGCTTTCCGGTAGTCTCTCCTGTTATCTCTGGCAAGGCTAAGCCTTGCCGCCCGCGAGGCGCAGCCTCGCTAGATGATTGAAGCAATGCAGACCGGAAAGCCACAGGCTTTCCGCACAAACATGCGGCAGAGCCGCCGAAACAGGAAACACTTTTATGACATTAAGACATCCATCACGCTTGCGCCTTTTGCTGTCGCTCAGCCTCGCGCTGTTATTCGGCGCAACTCTCTTTCCATCAAACATCTTCGCTCAACAGGGCGGAATCGTCGGCCCTGTCACTTCTACCGACGAAGCGCGGCTCACACAGTTTGAGCAATCTTTAGACGGGTTGCGGCAGCAGTACAGGATTCCGGGGCTGTCTGCGGCGATTGTCAACAACGGGCGCATCGTCTGGGAAAGGGGATTCGGTTTCCAGGACATCGGCAACAATATTCCGGCCACACCCGATACGCCCTATCGCATCGCCTCGCTGACCAAGACCTTTGCCTCTATGCTCTTGATGAAGTGCGTCGAGCGGGGCAATCTCAATCTGGATAGCTCCATCCTCGACTACACATTTGCCATCCTTGATCCCGGCGTCACCGTCCGCCATCTCTTCACGCACACTTCGGAGAATCCGCCCGGCGCGTTCTACCGTTACAACGGCAACCGCTTCGGCTCGCTCACCCCGGTCGTGGATTCCTGCGCTGGCCAGCCCTTCCGCGCAGCCCTGGCAAAGACGATTCTAGACCCTCTGGAGATGCGCGACTCTGTGCCCGGACAGGATATGGAATTTCCCACGGAGCAGGCTGCCGCGCTCTTCACCCCCGAAACCTTGCAGCGCTACTTAAACGTCATCAGTCGGCTCGCCAAGCCTTACGCGATCAACAGCCGGGGAGAAATGGTTTTGTCCACCTATCCCAACCGGGGAATCAACGCCTCTGCCGGATTGATTTCGACCGTGCGCGATCTGGCGCGCTACGACGCGGCGATTGACAATCACACTTTGCTCCAACCGCAAACGCAGGAGCTGGCCTGGACGAATGCCGTCTCCAACCGGACGGGTCAGACTTTGCCTTACGCGCACGGCTGGTTCGTACAGCACTATCGCGGAGAGCGTCTCATCTGGCACTACGGCTACTGGCCGACCTTCTCTGCCTTGATCTTGAAAGTGCCGGGACGCAATGTGACCTTGATTCTGCTGGCCAACAGCGACGGATTGAGCGCGCCTTTCAGCAACGCACTGGGCGGCGCAGGCAACGTGACAGGCTCTCCTTTCGCTACACTCTTTCTGGGAATGCTCGAAGACCCGACGGCTTTCGCCACCAACCCGATAGACCAAACAGCATTCTTCATCCGCCAGCATTACATAGACTTCTTAGGGCGCGAGCCTGAGCCCGCAGGTTATCAAGGCTGGCAGGACATCCTCAACAATTGTCCGCAGGGCAGCATCCAATGCGATAGAATCGAAGTCTCTTCGGCCTTCTTTCGTTCACCGGAATTTCAGGAGCGCGGCTATTTCATCTATCGCCTTTATGCCGCTGCGCTGGGTCGCATCCCGCGCTACGTCGAGTTCATGCCGGACATTGCGAAGGTCAGCGGCTTCCTGACTCCTGAACAACTGGACGCCAATAAAGCAGCCTTCATTCAAGAGTTCATGGCGCGCCAGGAGTTTAAGGGCAAGTATGATTCGTTGACCGACCCCGCTGCATACGTCAATGCCTTGACGGCCGCCTCAGGCGTGACTCTACCGCAGAAGCAAGCGCTCGTTGATGATCTAATAGCAGGCAGGAAGACTCGCGCCAGAGTCTTGAGAGCAGTAGTTGAAAGCCTTGAGGTGTATCTGAAATATTACACGGAAAGCTTTGTCGTCATGCAGTACTTCGGCTATCTGCGTCGCGATCCAGACATACTCTATCTCGACTGGATTCAGACGATGAACCGGACGGGCGGTGATTACCGCACCATGATTAACGGCTTTATGAATTCTGCTGAGTATCGCCAGAGATTCAGGTCATAGCCCAGCAGGGGCGATATAACAGTAGCGGCATTGGCTCAATTTCAAATCGAATGTGTGCAAAGAGGTGATTCACCACAGAGGCACAGAGAACACAGAGGGGGCACAGAGGAAGACTATCTCAGATTACAGATTTGAGATTTCAAATTCATCATCTGAGATTTCAACTCTGCTCTCTGCTATTTCATTTCTCTGTGCCTCTGTGGTGAGCGTCAACCTTCCCTCCACTCTTTTCAAACTGAACCACTACGGGATTTCTACACCTCTGGTCTCTTTCTAATCCAACTGCTAAACTGAAGCCCATATTTGAGGTAATAGTTTCGTCAAACGCAGCTATTATCCCGGGAGTTGGTTTTTGCCCCATGCAACCCGCACTTAATCTTCTCGCCGTTCTCAATCTTTTAGGAGTTGCCCAGGGTTTCCTGATGGCTGTCGTGCTTCTGAATATGAAGCGAGGCAACAGGTTTGCCAATCGGATTCTAGGGGCGATGGTAATTACCATCGCGATTATCGTGGGTGGCGCAGTCCTGCTCACGACAAACTACGTTTTCCTGTTTCCTTATTTAAGCCGTCTACATCATCCCTTCGCTTTTCTCGCCGGGCCGCTGCTGTTTCTGTACATCAAGGCGCTAATTTCAGGCAAACAGAAGCTCGCTAAAAAAGAGTTGTGGCACTTCATTCCTTTCGCGCTCTGCCTCCTCTATTTGGTTCCTTACTATTTCCAAAGCAGCGCGGTTAAACTCAACGTCCTTATCTCAGAATATTACGAAGAGTCTCTGGGCTGGTGGTATTACATCAGGTCTGGGCTGTTCATTCTCCAGTTTCTGGTCTACTTGATTCTCATCACTGTGACGCTCGTCAAATATTCACGCTCATCCGACCGGAATTCGACGCATGGACAACATATTCTTTTCCAGGTGCGGTTTTTCGTCATCTGTTCGGTGGTGCTGTGGATTGGCGCGGTTCTACGCTATGCGCTCGACCAAAGCGGGAGTACGAATTTGCTCGTGCCCTTCGGCGCGTCCGTCCTCATTTATGCGATGGGCTACCTGCAATTAAGTAAGCCTGAGATGGTGATGGGCAGCGAGGATGCTCAGCCGCCCGCGAAGAAGTACGAAAAGTCAACGCTCTTGCCCGCCTGGTCTGACAGGTATCTCAACAAACTTCTTCAAGTCATGGAAAACGAAAAGCCTTTTCTGGATGGCGACCTCACGCTCCAGAAACTGGCGGAAAGATTGTCAATCCCGGCACAACATCTCTCACAGGTCATCAATGAGCGGCTGGATCAGACTTTCTCCGACTTCATCAACGCCTACCGGGTCGAGGAGGCCAAAAAGAGATTGCTTGATCCAAAGACGCAACACTACACGGTGCTGGCCATTGCCGAAGAAGTCGGCTTTAGCTCCAAATCGTCTTTCAACGCCGTCTTCAAAAAGCACACCAACACGACGCCCTCCGAATTTAGAAAAGCCATTAACGGCGCTCACTAGCTCTGAGCCCC
Source organism: uncultured Acidobacteriota bacterium (assembly GCA_963791265.1). GTDB lineage: Bacteria > Acidobacteriota > Blastocatellia > Pyrinomonadales > Pyrinomonadaceae > QHXM01. The sequence continues at coordinate 192,133 of CAWBSB010000013.1, read as the reverse complement.
TGATTCCTCATAAGAAAGCCAGGCCAATCGTCCAGAATTATCTTTCTGCACGTCCACATTCTTCATTTAGGGCGACTTTCAAGGCGATTGACCCTCTAATGACAACGCACAGGCTTTTCTCTCCCCTGAGATAATCCATCTCCCTTTGATACATGCCGGATAGGAGAATTTATTTGTATGTCATTAGTTCAGCTCACACGTTTGCCTTCTGATAAGAGAAAAGCTCATCGCACCCGGCGAACGCACCCAACGCGTCTCATGCTGGCGCTCTGCCTCGCGGTTCTACTCTGTATCGCACCCCTCCCCTTTAACGTCTCCGCGCGGCAAAACGATGCAATCACCGATGCGGAAGCCTTGCTGGCAATCAAGGCCGACCCCTTGCTTCAGTCTGTGCGCCGCGCAGCCCTCAAAGATCGTGCTGCCAGAGATGGAAAGTCAGTGCCGGAGAATTTGACAGCGCCTGCCGAAGCTCCCACTTCAGAAGTCGGGAGTCTCTCACAGCTCGCGGGCGTTAATCGGCTGCCCGACGGCACAGTCAACGTCAGCTTGACCATCAGGCTGACGGGCAACAGCGTTGCCGAATTGAAAGTGGCGGGATTTCCTGTCGGCGCACGCGTCGGCGATGTCGCCACCGTCGAGACTGATATTGAAAGGCTGCCCGAACTGGCCGCGCTCGCTTCCGTCAGGAAAATTTCCGCCGCCACCTATTCCTACCCGACCAACGATCTGGCGCGGCAGGCTGTGGGCGTGGACAACGCAACCGGCACGCGACAGGTCGCGCAGACGGGGCGCAATGTGATCGTCGGCGTGATTGATACAGGAATTGATTTTCGCCATCTTGATTTCACAGTCCCTGGCTCAGACGGCAAACAGACGCGCATCAAGGCGCTGCTCGACATGACCGTCTACAGCCAGCCAGCATCCGACTGGAACTACGTCCTGCCGGGCGCATCTGCTTCGATAGGTCATCTCTACACCGAGGCGGACATCAACGCGGCTTTGCAACTGCCTGACACAACGCCCCAGAACTCGGACATCGTTAAAGAGAGAGACAAGCACGGGCACGGCACTTATACGGCGGGGATTGCCGCAAGCAACGGTCTAGCCGGTTCAACAACGGGCAAGTATGCCGGGATGGCTCCCGAAGCCGAGTTGGTGATTGCGAAGGTCAGTCGCGACAACACCGGGTCGGGCGGCATGACCAACAGCGACATCATCAACGCCATGAAGTTCATTCAACAGATGGCCGCCGAGATGGGCAAGCCTTTCGTCATCAACATGAGTCTCGGCACAAACGTCGGCTCGCACGACGGCACGATGGATCAGGAAAGAGCGATTGACGAAGTAGTGAATAGCGGCAGTGGCCGCGCCTTCTGCATCGCCACCGGCAACTACGGCAACGCAGACGTGCATGCGAGCGGCAACCTGCCCGGTGGCAGCACCACTTTCATCAACGTCAACGTCAACGCCGGATCGTCGCCACAGTTCTTCGGTCTCTCTTATTCACGAACGGACAACTTGACTGTCTCGCTGATTCGTCCAGACGGCGTGCAGATCGGCCCGGTCGCTTACAACGCCAGCCAGACTCCGGGGGTGAACAATCAGTATGTGGATATTTACAACAGCCTCGACGATAAGCGCGACGGAGACCCGCAGAACGATCAGAAAGCTGTCGCCATCTTCTTCAAAACCCCTGCGGCGAATCTAGGCTCAACTCCAACCCGCACCTGGCTCGTGATGCTGGAAACAGGAGCGGTGGGCAACGGGCACTTCGATGCGTGGATAGAAAACGGCAGGTTCACCAGCTTCGTTGATGGTTCGCGCCGCCTGAGTTCGACGGCCACAGCGCGTGGCGCGATCACGGTCGGTGGCTTCGTCACACGTCCCGGCAATTTTGGCGCAGTCGGCGATTACGCTTCCTACACGGGCGTTGGGCCAACCGCCGATGGGCGCGAGAAGCCGGACATCACCGCACCCTCTTCCTCCATCTATTCGGCGAAATCTTCCGTCGGCACGAGCCTCACGACCCCGCTTGCTCCTGATAGCGCTTTTCACGTCGGCGCTCATGGCACAAGCGCTTCCGCGCCCGTCGTGGCGGGCGGCGTGGCGTTGCTCTTACAGGAGAATCCGAACCTGACGAGCGAGCAGATTAAAGAATTGATTAAGACTACGGCCACGCACGATGGGTACACAGGCGGGGCGGGCTGGCACGAGCGCTTCGGCTACGGCAAGCTCAACATCAACGCCGCGCTGCACGCCCTTCAGCCGTCGCAACCGTCCATTCAGCTTGATGCGGCAAGTTATGGGATTGGAGAAGGAGCGGGGCACGCTCAGCTCACAGTCAACCGCACGGGCAACACGTCAGGCGCGGCGACGATAGATTACGCCTCGTCGGATAACTCAGGACTCAATGCTTGCAGCAGCGCGACAGGCGCGGCCTCTTCGCGTTGCGACTACGCGACGACCGTCGGAACACTCCGGTTCGCAGCCGGAGAGACCTCGAAGACCATCTTCATTCCGCTCATTGACGACGCATTGGCCGAAGGCGCGGAGAGCCTGACCATTACCCTGAGCAATCCTTCCGGAGCAGGCTTTGGCACAAACACTACGGCCACAGTGACGATTGCGGACAATGACGCCGTCAACGGCGCGAATCCGATAGACCAAACACCGTTCTTCGTGCGCGAGCATTACATAGATTTCCTGGGGCGCGAGCCGGACGCGGCAGGCTTACAGGGCTGGCAGGATATTCTCAATAATTGCGGGACGACGTTCGCGCCGCCGTGTGACCGGATTGAAGTCTCTTCGGCCTTCTTCCGCTCGGAAGAGTTTCAGAGCCGAGCCTACTTCACTTATCGCTTCTACTCGGCGGTGGGCAGGATTCCGCTTTACGAAGAGTTCATGCCTGACTTCGCCAAAGTCAGTGGCTTTCTCTCCGCTCAGCAGTTGGAAGAGAACAAGGTCGCCTTCGTTAATGAGTTTATGACAAGGCAGGGCTTTCAAACGAAGTACGGTTCATTAACTGACCCGACTGCCTATGTTGACGCCTTACTGCAAACTGTCGGACTGCCGAATCACCAGCAGAGAAGTTTCTGGATTGCCTCACTGACAAATAACTCGCTGACGAGGGCGCAGGTCTTACGCGCATTGGTGGAAAGCGGAGAGGTCTACCAGAAGTATTACACGGAAGCGTTCGTGATTATGCAGTACTTCGGCTACCTCCGCCGTTCGGCTGACATCTCTTACTTAAATTGGATTCAGACGATGAACTCTAACGGTGGAGATTACCGCGTGATGATTAATGGCTTCCTCAACTCTGCCGAGTATCGCCAGAGGTTCGGGCCTTGATCGAGCATCTGATTGATTCCTGAGAATTCAAAGAGCACGCAAGCGTTTTCTCTCCCCATAATTATTTTGAATCCCAAGACGAAGGAGAATTGGTGAGATGAGAAAAGCATGCTTGGTTATGATTTTGCTCCTGCTGCTATCAGTGCAGGCTGTCGCGCAGGACACCCCGAAGGCAGAAGTGTTCGGCGGCTATTCCTACGCCGGAGGAAACTTTCACGGCTGGAACGCATCCCTGACGGGCAACGTCAATAAGTGGTTCGGCCTCACAGCGGATTTCAGCGGACACTACGGCGGAGCAATTGACGAGGACGGCTTTGACGAAAGGCAGCGGGCGCATTCGTATCTCTTCGGGGCACGCTTCTCCGCGCGCAGGAAGAGAGTAATGCCATTCGCGCACACGCTCGTCGGGGCTTCGACGTTGAAGACAGAGTTGACCGGCTTCGGGCAGAGATTTCTCTTTTCCGATACGGGCTTTGCTCTTGTCCTGGGTGGCGGCCTCGACATCGAGATTAATGACCGCGTCGCCATCCGCGCCATCCAACTCGATTACCTGCGAACGAATTTCTTCAACGAAACCCAGAACAAAGGGCGAATAGCTTTCGGCGTCGTCTTCCGCTTCGGCAAAAAGTAGCTCTTTCGCTAATTCCATAATTTGTAGGGGCAGGGCTTGTCCCTGCCCGTTTAGTGGCGGAAGAAATTAACAGGGATGGACAGGATAGACAGGATAAAAGACTTGCTTTTGTATCCTGTCCATCCTGTCCATCCCTGTTTGAATTTGCCTTATGTTGAGACGGGCAGGGACTAGCCCTGCCCCTACAATCCCAAACGCTCCCGCCTTCCACCCCGCGTTCATATTGCTAGTCGCAAAAAAAGAGGCTTTCGGGTAACATAGTTGTCGATTGTTCTCCCAAATCTACAGGTCGAGTAAGTCTTATGCCTTTTGCTTCGATTGAAGACGCCGCCGCAGACATCCGCGACGGGCGCATGATTATTATCGTTGACGACGAAGACCGCGAAAACGAGGGCGACCTCGTGTGCGCGGCTGAGAAAATCACGCCCGAAATCATCAACTTCATGGCGACGCACGCGCGCGGCCTGATCTGCATGCCCCTGACGGAAGAGCGCTGCGATGAGCTTCATCTGACCATGCAGGTGGCCGACAACACCTCATTTCTGGGCACAGCTTTCACCGTCTCAATCGAAGCCCGCAAAGGTGTGACGACCGGAATCTCCGCCTCGGATCGTGCGACGACAATCCTGACGGCAGTTGACCCGCAGACTCGCCCGCAAGACCTCGCGCGACCCGGTCACGTCTTTCCGCTTCGCGCGCGCACGGGCGGCGTCCTCGTTCGACCCGGACAGACGGAGGCGAGCGTGGACATGGCGCGCATCGCCGGGCTTTATCCGGCGGGCGTCATCTGCGAGATTATGAACCCGGACGGCACGATGGCGCGATTACCCCAGTTGGAAGAGTTTGCACGCCGTCATGATTTCAAGATTATCTCGGTCGCAGACCTCGTGCGCTATCGCATCCGCAAAGAAACGCTCGTGCGCCGCGCCGTCGAAACCGAGATGCAGACCGTTTACGGACGCTTCCGCGCCATCGCCTTTGAGAATGTCATCAACGGCGAAGTGCATCTGGCGATGGTCATGGGCGACGTGACGACGCCCGAACCCGCGCTCGTTCGCGTCCACACCGAGAACGTGACGTTTGCCATGTTCGGCTCGCTCATCGGCGACACGGGCTTTCAACTTCAAACTTCGCTGGAAAGAATAGCCGCCGCCGGACGCGGAGTCGTGTTGTACTTGCGGCAGCGCGAGCATAATCTAGACCTCGTTCACCAGTTGAAAACTTACGCGCTGATGCAGGAGCGTGGTTTGAACTCGCAGGAGGCGAGTCTGGCGACGGGCTACGGTGCGAATCGTGACTACGGCGTCGGCGCGCAAATCCTGCATGAATTGGGGCTGCGCCGCATACAGCTTCTGACCAATCATCCCCCGAAGGTCGCCGCGCTCGAAGGCTTCGAGCTTGAAGTCGTCGGCAACGTGCCGCTTGGCTCGCCTGCGAATGAGAAAGAGACGGCGGACAATTATTAACTAATCTCTCCCCAGCCATGAATGGCTGGGCTATTGTCAGTCGCTCCTACGGAGCACAAAGAACTTGCTGATAACCTTTCGGCTCTCCCTCTCTAAATTCATTTGTGAAGTCGCCTGAGGCGGCAAAGAATCTATGCCTGTTGATGATCGTGACGAAACAAAATCGTCGCCGCCGGAAAAAGAGAAGGAAGTAAAGGCCGCGCTTCAGTCGGAGACAGATGCTCCCTTGCCGCCTGCTGCCGAAGCCGCAGCCGAGCGCGATGCCGACCGCCCTGAGCCGAAGACTCCGCAGGGCAAGCGTCGTCGTTTTCTCACGCGCCGCAATGCGCTCATCGCCACGCTCGCCGTTGCCGTCGGCATCGTCGTGCTGATTATCGCCGCCCTCCTCCTCTATCGCCTCGGCTACATTGATCGCTACATCGCCAACCAGATTAAGACGACGCTCTCGCAATACGGCATTCGCGCCGAGATTAAGCATTTCGAAACCAGGTTCGGCCCCCGCACCGTCGAGATGCGCGAGATAGAGCTTTACGATCAGGTGACGAACGAAAAGATCGGCAAGATTGATCGCATCCTCGCCACCGTTCGCATTGACGACTTCTACGCCATCAGCCTGCGGCGCAACGTGAAGTTGCAGGAGTTGCAGGTTGACGGCCTCGAACTCTGGGTCAAGTTCGACGAAGCGGGCAACTCGAATTTCCGCAACCTGCATTTGCCGCCGCCAGACCCGAACGCGCGCATACTCTTCTCCTACTCGACCGCCAAAACGCGCCTCAACAACGCCGTCATTCATTACGGCGACGAGCGCTACGACATTTCAGGCGAAGCTCGCAACATCGTTGCCACCGTCGAGCCTGACGACCCGAACGCGCCGGAAGCGAGCCGGATGAGCCGTGTGACGTTCTCGTCAACCGCCTCGACCTTTGTTTATAACGGGCATCCCGTCAATCCTGTGGACATCACGGCTCGCGGGCGCGTTAATCAAACACGCGCCGAGATAGATGAACTGGTCTTGCGCTCGCCCGTTGCGGAAGCACACCTGAGCGGCGTGATGGATGATTGGCGCAACCTTCGTTACCGGATGGATGTCAACTCGACTGTTGATCTGACACAAGCCTCGGACATCCTGCAAACGGGCGCGACCCTGCGCGGCGCAGGCCGAATCGTCGGCACGGTGTCGGGCGAGAGAGAGCGTTATCAGGTTGACGGCAGTATCAAGGCGGATGCGCTCGCGGCGGACGGCATACGCTTGCAGGCTTTGACCGTCAGCGGCAAAGGACAGGGCGAAGGGAAGAACTACGAGATTAACGGTCGCGCCGTCGCAGAGCTTTTGACGGCGGGAGATTTCCAGATTAACGCGGTGCAGTTGACCGGCAACGTGATGGGCACGGGCACGGACTTTCGCTGGCTCGGAGAACTACGCGCTGCCGCCGCGCGCCATCCGTCTGGAACCGTCACAGGTTTGATCTTGAGCGACGTGACAGCCGAATCGCGCGACGAGGTGTTGACCTATTCCGCCAGCCGCGCCAGCGCTGCTCGCCTCACAGCGCAGGGCGCGAGCGTCAACAACGTGCAAGCCTCGAATGTTCGCGGGCGAACGGAAAACGGCGTCACGGTCGCTTCAGTCGGAGGACTTCAAACGGGCGCGATTCTTTCTTCGACCGCGCGCATTGACGGGCTGGCGACGAACAACCTTCAGATAGTCTCGCGCGGTGGTGTCACGAATGTGGAGACGCCCAATTTGCGCGTCGGCGGCGTTGTGGCGGCGGGTGCGAAGATTGGCAGCCTCAACATCGCGGGCGTTCGCCTCAGTGTTTATGACGGCGGGCGCATTCAGGGCACAAGCAGCGACATCAACGCGGGCACGGTGACGGTCGCTCAAAGCAAAGAGTTCACGGGAGGCCGTGTTGAAGACCTGCGGCTCAGGCGTCCCACCTTCGTGGTCGAGCCGAGCGGGCGTTATCGCGTCAGCGCGGATTTGAGTTTGGGTGGAGGTGTGCTGGGACAGGTCAATCTAGGCTCTGCGCGTGCTGCGCTGGTTGCGACGAACAGCGAAATCCAACTCAATAACTTTGACGCGAACATCCTCGGTGGCCGGGCTACGGGCAACGCCACTGTCAGCACGGCGCGTCGCGGCTCATCGCGTGTGGCCGCAGAGTTCGACAATCTGGACATCGGCGGTCTCATCGCTACCTTAACAGCGCAGCAGAACATCGCCATCACAGGGCGCGCTACCGGTGCGGCTAATCTCTCGTTTCCGGGAACAAACCTGGCGGCTGCGAGCGGTACGGCGAGCATCAAGTTAAACGCCGAAACGGGCGACGATGCGACCGGTAGAACACCCGTCAACGGCGAAATCACCTTGCGCGCGGATCGCGGGTTGTTCGACATCGAGCGCGCCAGCCTTCGCACGCCTGCTTCCGAACTAAACGCCTCCGGGAGATTCTCCGTCGAGCGCGACGAATCGAACCTGAAACTCGATCTCGCCTCCAACGATGCCAGCGAGCTTCAGCGTGTGCTATTCAGCACCGGCCTCTTCTACGAGCTTGAAGACAAGCTTGAGAAGAGCAAAGTCGAACTCGCTGGCAAGGTAGCCTTCAACGGCACCGTGCGCGGGCGATTGAAAGAACCGAGCGTGGAGGGGCGCGCATCTCTTGATTCGTTGATACTGAACGGGCGCGATCTGGGGTCGCTCGCCGCCAACATCAGCACAACGCCCGATGAAGTACGCATCACGGACGGACGCCTCGTCGAGCGCAGCGGTAATGGCAACGTCCAGTTTGCGCTCAACGTGCCGCTCAAAGAAGGCTTGAGTAATGCTTCGATTGTGGCCACACTTGATCGCGTCAACGCGGGCAATCTGACCTCGGCACTGTCGGTTATCAGCCCGCAATTCGCCAAATTCGGCCAGATAGAGTCGGAGCTTTCAGGCCGCATCAACATTCAGGGCATTCCCGACGCGATGAACGGGAATGCCGAATTAAGCTTTGCCAGAGGGCGCATCGGCGGAGAGCCTTTCGAGAACATTACAGCCCGTGCCACCTTCAACGGTTCAATCGTCAACCTCGAATCGGTCGTCGCGCAGCTTGACGCCGGGCGCGTCACAGCCAACGGCACTTTCAACACGTCGAATCAGGCGCTTGATATTCAAGCGAAGGCGGAAGGCATTCAGCTTGAGCGTCTCGCCTCGTTTGCTCCCAACGCGGGTGCGCTTCCCACCGTCACGGGCACGGCCAATCTGAACGCGCACATCGTGGGCGTGTTGACGGAAGACGATTTCTCCAACTTCGACGTGAGCTTTGACGGAGAAGGCCGCGACGTGAAGATTAATAATCGTCCGGCTGGCGCGCTGACGCTCGTTGGCCGCACACAGAACAAGCAACTCGACATCACCTTCACGACCGGACTTCTCGGCGCGCAGCAGCAGACGGTGGCCGCGCGCGTTGACCTCAGCACTAAAAATCTGATGACCACCATCGAGACGACGCTCTCCGGCGCTGACCTGACGAATCTCTTTACACTATTCCTGCCCGAAACCAATGTCAGGGTGACGGGGCGCGCGACCGGAAGGCTGTACGCCGCAGGCCCACTCGTCACGGAGAATGCTGCGGGCGAAGAGGACTACTCTCTCACGGGCTTGCAGGGCACCGCCCGGTTTGAAGACCTGACAATCTTCATCGAAGACGTGCAGTTGATGGCCGTCTCGCCGCTCCTCGTGCAGTTTTCGAGAAAAGAAGTCTTCTTCGAAAAGACGCAGTTCACGGGACAGAATACGAACGTTACTGTCGGCGGGAGACTTGCTTTGGCCGAGGGCGGCACGCAGAGCCTGACCGTTGACGGCAAGCTCAACTTGCGTGTCCTGAACGGTATCTCGCCGGACCTTTTCCTGACCGGCTCGGCTGATGTCAACGTGCGCGTCGCGGGCACATATGAAGTGCCGCGCATCAACGGCACGGCGTCTCTGACGAACGCTTCCATCGCCACGCTCATCGCCGACGAGCGTTTGACCATCTCGAACGTCAAGGGCGGCGTGCGCTTCAACAACAATCAGGCGCAGATAGATTCTCTGACGGGTGTGCTCGGCGGCGGTCGCGTCTCTGTGACGGGCGGCGCGCTGCTTTCGGGTCTGACGCCCACGCGCTTCCAGTTCAACGTGCGCGGCGAAGATGTGACCGTGCCCTACCCGGAAGATTTTCGTTCAACGGCGGACGTGGATTTGGAGTTCAGAGGCTCGCAAGGAAGAGGCCAGCAGCTAGCCACGATTATCTCCGGCACGATTAATCTGCGCCGCGCCGAATACACAGAAGACATTGATCTGGAGTCTTTAATCAGCGGTCGCCGCGAAGGCTTAATCGAGCAGGGCGGGGAATTCGCTCTGGCTGCGACCGCGCAGTTTCAGGACTTACGCATCGAAGGGCGCGACGCGCTGATCGTCAGAAACAATCTGGCTGAAACGGTCGGCTCGGTCTCGCTCAGGATAGATGGCCCTGTGAAAGAGCCAGTAGTGGCGGGGCGCATCACGGCGACGACGGGGACGATCAATTTCCGCAATAAGCGTTACGAAATTCAGCGTGCGACAATTGATCTGCCCGGACGACTCGACGCCGATCCCATTCTCAACATTCAAGCCGAAGCCGAGATTAAAGGCTACGATGTGATTACCAGCATTACGGGGCCGCTGACGCAGCCATCTGTCAACGTGCGCTCAGACCCAGCGCTTCCGCAGGCTGATGTGGTCTCCCTGATTTTGACGGGCGATTTAGCGACCGGCGAAACGGGAGCCTCTGCTCTGGCGCAGTCTGGACTCGGAACGGCGGCGAGCCTGCTGACGGAAAGTCTCATCTCGGCCCCGGCCAGACGCGCCACGGACAAGCTGTTCGGCCTGAACCGCTTTGAGCTTGACCCGCTGATTGCGGGGCGCGGCGGTCAAAGCCCGACGGCACGCTTAACGGTCGGACGACAGATTAACAAGAACCTCTCGGTCACTTATTCGACCAACGTGACCGGCAACCAGAATCAGGTGCTGGCCGTCGAATACCGCGTCTCGAATCGCCTCTCGTTCGTCGCGCAGTATGAGCAGGGCAGCGTCACGAGTTTCGGCTCGCGCAACGATAATTTCAGCTTTGAGGTGAGGTTGAAGAAGAGATTTTGAAAGGAAGAAGTAGACCGAGATTAACAGGATTAGCAAGATTAAGAAAACAAGGCACGGCAAGGCAGCTTGATACTTCTTCTCTTCATCCTGTCCATCTTGTTAATCTCGGTCTATTTCTTCCTGTCTCTCTTTATTAGTGCTTTCACATCTTTAATATTGAAATCTGAGATCATAGGGTTGAGTCTTCGTCGCTTATTTTCGATTACACTGCTGCTGCTCGCTGCCTTCGTTGCCGCGCAGAGCGCGAGTGCCTTCACTGCATCGCCTGCGCCGGACGCGAGCGATTACGAGGGGCGCATCATCACCACGGTCGAGGTCGTCATCGAAGGCAGCCCACGCGACGAAGCGGCTGAAGCGGAGTTTCTCTCGCTCTTGAATGTCGCGGCGGGCACCGAGTACACCGCCGTCAAGATACGCGAATCCCTGCAATCGCTCTTTGATTCCGGCCTCGTCTCAAATGCGCGGATCGAGTTGAGCGAGACGTGCAGATCCGCGAGCGCCGCAACCCCCCCGCTCTGCGTGCGCTTCATCGTCCAGCGGCAGGTGAAAGTCGGCGAAGTCAAAATCAGTCTTCATGCCGGTCTCGATTCGCCCATCTCCGAAGACGAGATGCGATCTCGCCTGAACATGCTCGAACCCGGCTCGCGCGTCTCCGAGCAGATTCTCAAAAACAACGCCGATTTGATTCAAGCCTACCTGCGCGACAAAGGGTTCTATCGCGCCGACGTCAATTTTACGCAGGTGCGTGATCCCAATGACCCGACGGGCACTCGCCAAACGGTCGTCTTCGACATTGAGCCGAACGAGCAGGCGCGCGTCGCCGCTTTCAATATTCAGATCAAGGGCTTTGATGACAGCAAGGTTCGTCCCAAGCTGAAACTTCAACCGGAAGCTCCCTTCACGCGCTCGGCGCTCGGCGAAGACATCACGCGCATTCGTCAGGCCATCATTGATCTGGGCTATCTCGCGCCGCAATTTGAAGACGAGCGTTTTACTCTCGATACTGAGACCAATCACGTCACCATCACGCTTGTCGGCGGCATCGGCCCGAAGATTGAAGTCGAGGTCAAGAACTACAGCCTGAAAGATAAAACCCTGCGTGAGCTTCTGCCCATCAAGCGCGAGGGCAACATAGACATCTCCACGACTGTCGAAGGCGAGCGCCGCCTGCGTAACAAGATTCAGGAGAACGGCTACTTCTTCGCAGAGATTACGACCATCTGCACCGTCACGCCGCCCATCGCGACTGAGGCCGCGATGAACGGCACGCCTGAGATGTGCCAGAACCTGAACCCGGAGGCGTTGACCGGGCACACCGTCAAGATTGTTTACGATGTCGAGCCCGGACGCCGCTTCAAGCTGACAGACATTCGCATCGAGGGCACAGACGAGCTGAAGATTGAGGACGTGGAAGACGAGTTGCGAACGCAGACGGCCAACGCGCTCGGCTTCATCCCCTTGCTCGGCTACGGGCGCGGCTACACGAGCCGTGAATTGTTGGTGCAGGATACGCGGACGATCAAGGCGCGGATGAATGACCTGGGCTATCGCCGCGCCAACGTCACCGTGCGGCAGGGCGTCTCCATCGAGGGCGAAAATCTTATTATCACGTTTGTCGTTGACGAAGGCCCGCGCACGCGCATCGCAGGGTTGGAGTTTCGCGGCAACAAGCTTTACACGGACGCGCGTCTCAAAGGTGAGATTGAAGAAGCGGGGCGCGCACGCTGCGCTGCGAGATTCGACGCGAATGATTTCACGCCCTGCTTCCGCACCAGTGAAGGCGAGCCGTTCTCGCGCTCGCAATCGCGCGCCGACGGCGAAGCGATTTCCAATCTCTACGCGCGCAACGGCTACGTCGGCGCGCAGCTTGAATTCTCTTTCGTCGAGTTGCCGAGTGTGCGCCTCGCGGACGGCAAACTTGAAGAGCGCGTGCGCGTCATTTACAGCATCAGGAACGAAGGCGAGAAGGTCATCATTAATCGTATCTTCGTCAACGGCAACATCCGAACGAAGAGGGAAGCAATTCTCGCCGCCATCCCGCTCAAAGAAGGCGACGTGCTGCGTGCGGATCGTCTCTCGGACAGCGAGCGTGCGCTCTATGCGACGGATGTTTTCCGGCAGGTCATCATTCGCACAGAGCCAGCGGGCGAAACCGCTTCCGGCTTCAAGAAGCGCGACATCATTATTGACGTAGAGGAATTGAAACCGCGCGAGATGCGTTACGGCGGCGGCTATTCGACGGACAACGGGCCGCTCGGCTTCTTCGACATACGCAATCTCAATATGTTCGGTACGCTCAAGCAGGGAGCTTTCCGCGTGCGTGCAAGTAAGCGCCAGCAGCTCGTTCGGCTTGAATATATAGATCCGCGTTTTCGTCGTTACGGCGAAAATCAATTCGCGCCGCTCGCGCTCTCCGCGCAGTACCAGCGTGATACGACCGTGACGCGCTTCTTCCGCTCGACCATTGATCGCGGCAGCTTCGGCATCGTGCAGCGCCTGGACGAGAACGGCAATCCGATTGACGAGTTCGGCCAGCCTGCGGGCGAGCCGACGATTAATCGCTTCACCCTCAACGCCGAGACGCAGCGCCTGATAGACCGCAAGTCCCGCAGCATACTCTTCCTGCGCTACTCTTATGAAGACGTGCGGCTCTATAACATCAACAGCCTTTTGATAGCTTCGGTTCTCAGGCCGGATCGCGCCGTTCGTCTCTCGCGCTTTGGCGCGACCTTCGTCCGCGACACGCGCGACAGCCAGTTCGACACGCAGCGCGGCGAGTTTCTGACGCTCGATTATTCTCTGGCCTTGCGCCAACTCGGCGGCAATATCTCTTTCAACAAGCTGCTCGTGAACTACCGCCGCTACTACAAGCTGACACAGAAGCGTGCGCGCGGAACTGTCCTGGCGGGCAACGTGACACTGGGGCTGGCCAATCTGTTCAACCCGCGCGACCGCAACGACAACGGCGTGATAGACGACGTTGACCGGACATTACCCATCAGCGAGCGTTTCTTCGCCGGAGGCTCGACCACGCTGCGCGGCTTCAACTTTGAAGAGGCGGGGCCGCGCGTCGTCGTGCCGGACTGTTTCCTGCAATCCCCTGTCCCGGCTGGTTGCGGCATCTTTCGTAATAACAAGAACGAGCTTATCCAGCTAGACCCGTTCACAGTTCCCATCGGCGGCAACGCTCTGGCGGTCGTCAATCTGGAAGCACGAACGCCGCTCTCGAAAGCTTTCCAGCTCGTGCCGTTCTACGACGGCGGCAACGTCTTCTGGCGCGTCGGCAACATCTTCGGTCGCAACGATAGTCCGGCGGCGGATGATCCCAACCTGACGCGCGAACAGCGCATCAACGCCTTCAACGTGCGGACACGCTGGACGCACACGGTTGGCTTAGGCTTAGGCATCAAGACGCCGCTCGGCGGAACGCTCTCGGTTGATTACGGGTTTCTGCTCAACCCCCCAGAGTTCCTGATTCCACAGGCGAGCGGCAATGAAGCCATCTTTCGTCCCAGCCGCGGGCAGCTTCATTTCCGCTTCACCAGAGCGTTCTAAAGAGGGCAAAAGTAAAAAGGTAAAAGGTAAAAGTATGAAGACAGTAATTAAAGCAATTGGGATTGAGCGAGGACGGCGGTTTCTTCCTTTCGTCTTCTTCTTTTGCCTTTTTACTTTTACCTTTTTATTTCTTGCGCCAAAGGCGCAAGCGCAGGTGGTCGTGGACAAGATGGTAGCGACGGTTAATAACGGTGTGCGCCCCTCTCTGATTACGTATTCCGATCTCCTGTGGCAGCTTGCGCTTCAGCCGGAGGTCTCGCTTGAGAATCCAAGCTCGCAGAATCTGAACCGCGCCTTGAACGTCGTCATCGGCCAGCGCCTGATCTTGCAGGAGGCGGAGAAACTGCCCTCGATTGCTCCGACTGATGAAGAGGTCAAAGCCAGGCTTGATGAGCTCGTCAAGCTCTTTCCGTCACAGGCGGAATTCCAGCAGCGTGCTGCCAGCGTGGGCCTGAGCAAGGATCAATTGACGGAGATTGTCCGCCAGCGCCTGACGATAGAGAGGTATCTTAACTTTCGCTTCCGCTCGTTTACGGTCGTTACGCAAAAGGAGATCGAGGACTACTACCGCGACGTTTACGTTCCGCGCCTGCGCCGCCAGCAGCCCGGACGCCTCGTCCCGGAATTAAAGGACGTGCTCAAAGAGATCGAAACGGAGTTGACCGAAAGCAAGATCGAATCCGACACGGACGAATTTCTGGACAGCATCCGCGAGCGCGCCGAGATTGTCACGCTCAACCCGGTGTGATTGCGGCACAGGTTCAGTTTGAAGAAGAGTGCAAGGGAAGTTGAGGTTCACCACCGCAGACACAGAGGACACAGAGGGGGCACAGAGGAAAATAATCTCAGATAACAAATTTGAGATTTCAAATCTGCTCTCTGTAATTTCTTTTCTCCGTGCATCCTCCGTGTCCTCTGTGTCTCTGTGGTGAATCGCATCTCGCGGCACCTTCAATTTGAATTTGAACCACTACTCTAATCCCGAAATCGTTGCCAAAAGAGCGCACTGAGAGCAAAATTGAATTGCTGACAGGTCTTAATAGTTCGGAGGTTGTGCTTTAATGAAAAACGGAAAACTCATCCTGACCGCTCTTGCCATTCTGCTCGCGGCAATCGTCGTCTGGACTGTTGTCGGCGTCGTGATAACAATCGTCAAGTTCCTGCTCGTGGTGGCGGTCATCGTCTTCGGCATCTCTATCTTCAGAAAACTCTCCGGGAAATCCAGCCCACAGCAGCTTGCAGAGAAAGACGAAGACAGGGAATTGAATGAATCCTTACGGCAGTTGGAAGAGATTAAGCGCAGGCAGCAACTCATCAAGTAGTTTTCAAGATGTACCTCAATTGACATCCTGCCTCTCTCGTTCAACATCTAAATCTCCGGCTTATGTCTAGAGATGATGCCAGCAAGAATCAAAGACCGCGCGTCGGCCTTGCTCTGTCAGGCGGTGTGGCGCGCGGCAACGCGCACATCGGCGTCTTGCGCGTCCTCGAAGAAAATCACATTCCAATAGATTACATCGCAGGCACATCAGCCGGGTCGCTCGTCGCCGCCGCCTACGCCGCCGGGATGCCGATGGATGAGATTGCGGAGATAGGCCGAAAGATGCGCTGGCGCGATGTGGGGCGCGTCACGCTCTCAAGGCTCGGCGTTCAATCAAACGCGCGGATGGAAGAGTTCGTCCGTGCGCGTCTTCCGGTCAAGCGGTTCGAGGATTTGCGTATCCCGCTTGCGGTTGTCGCCACCGATCTCAAATCCGGCTCGGCTGTGATTCTGACTGAGGGCGACGTGCCCTTTGCCGTCCGTGCCAGTTGCGCTCTGCCCGGATGGTATGTGCCCGTCACGGATGAGCACGGGCGGCAGTTGGTTGACGGCGGCCTCGTCGCCAACATTCCGACAGCAGCGGTTCGCAACCTCGGCGCAGACCTTGTAATCGCCGTTGATGTCAACAGCGAAGGCGCGAAGTTCATCGGCCCGCCGCATTCCATCATCGGCGTCCTTCTTCAATCCATCATGGTCGTGCAGAGAACCGCCGCGATTCACCAGCTACACGATGCCGACATCGTCATCAGTCCCAAGACCGGGCACATTCGCTGGGATGAGATGGGACGCGTTGACGACCTCATCGCGCTTGGCGAACAGGCTGCGCGCTCCACCATCGAGAGAATCAAACACCTGCTCGCGCCCGCCGTCGAACCGCCGCTTAAATGGTATCAACGCCGCCGCCCTGAACAGCCACAGGTAGACAAACGCCGCGTCTCACCCCTGCGCTAAGTAGGACAGACATTCCTGTCTGTCTAAGCGTGCGTTAGCGCGCTAATAGTCTCCGCTAATAGTTTTCGCTAATACGGTATTCGCGCGGACGCGCTCAATGACAGGCAGGAATGCCTGTCCTACGATGACAAGAATGTTTCGTCCGTGCCTGTCTCTTCAGGCCAGTCTGTTTTCGTCCTGGCATATTCAATCCAATCACCTGAGGTGATTAATGTCCGAAGAGGATAAAATTCAGGATCAGGTTCATAAATCCAACACACCTTTCGGTCGGCACCGAGAGAGAGCTTAACCTGCTTCCGGCAATAATGGCTTGAGGCTTCAAAATCATCCAACCTTTTCAGCAGCTCATCATCAACTTCATACACTTCGCCAATCACCGATGAGTTCGCTTCATTAAGTATCAAGCCGGGATATGCGCCCAGATCATAGAGGCTGCCCGTTACCTGAGCCTCGGCAATGAATTTTGAATCGGGAAATCTAAGAGACATTGCGCCCACACCGCCGCGCCTCAACGTCCCATAAACAAAGACGAGATGCTTTTCCATTGAGCCTCGACCTTTCTCATAGCAACCTGTCGCCTGACTTGACCCGCGCCAAGCGCCAGCGACAATTTACATCAGGGGAAGCATCATGAAAAGAATGCTGTCGGGCTTTGCGCCAAAAGCGCAGGAGAATGAAATGTTAGCGAAAGTCCTTTGTCACAATCTATGTTGCGTCATTCAATCCATGGTATGAGCTTGGTATTGACGTAGAGTTTGGCGGGGCATGAGATACGTGCCGCTCGTCTACATACTCACTGGAGAGAAGATCACTCATGTCAACCGAAACAGCTACAGAGTCAAACTCTGATGATAGAGACCTGGCGCAGGACGAACATCTTAGTACCTATGGTGCGTGTACCCTGTGTGTCTGCCCTGGATTCCAAGGGTCTGGATACGAATGTACTAGAGGCGGCTGCGGGCATCACTACGATAGTCACGGATGACAAGGGTTAAGAAGCCTAATTGCGGCGGCGAGTCCACACCAACTCGCCGCTTTTACTGTCTTGTATGCTCTTGACGGTAAAAGCAAGGCCGCCGTTTCGCACGGGCGTGCGACTGGAAAACGGCGGCCTCACGGCGCACCACCCGCTTCTGCCCATGCAAGCGTGGCGTGCGACCACAGGGGGCGTCCACCCATCACGCGCCCCTGAGCGAATTTCTCTAGTGAAGTGAGAACATCGGGTGTAAGGAAAAGCGTGCTATGATGCGCGCGGTCTATCTTTGAAAATTAGCAACGGTCATGCGTAGCTCAAGCCTCAACCTCAAAGTCGAGTAAATGAGCATCGCCGTTGAATGTGAAAGGCTCACACTCACGGCGGGAAAAAGACGCAGCCACAGTCTAACCGAAGTTTCGGTTAAAATCAACCCGTGTCTATTAGGAGGAAACTCCTAATGGCAAGGGGCGCACGTCTGAAACCGAACCGCCTTGCTGAGAAACTTGTCCAGATACGGACTATGTTAGAACTGTCTCAGAATGGAATGATTGAGCGGCTTGGAGTTGAGTTGACGCAGAATAGAATCTCAGAGTATGAAACGGGTAAGGGCGAGCCGCCGTTAATAGTTCTCTTACGCTATGCGCGTGTGGCTGGCGTTTACATGGAAGAGATCATTGACGATGAATTGGACTTACCCGCCAAACTTCCAAGCAAGACTACATACTGCCGCAAGCTGAATTAAAATAGGGGATGCGCCGGGAGAGCACGTAGCCAAGTTGCCACCCAGACATTGGAAGGCGGCTCGCTTGTACCGGGCATCCCCTTCTATTTTTGTGCAGCCTCCCCGGTTGTAGCCTTTCAAAACACACGCCTGCCTCTCAATTCTCGAAAGCCCGTACTGAAGACGGACATTAACGGATTTCACGTTAGCTCAGAACATCGCGCTCCAATCGCTTAAATCGCTGTTTACCGGTGCGATTTGCCTCTCTTCCGCCTTTCCTTTCTTCCTCATCCCGCGCTGGCATAAACATTGCTAAAACATCTGCCAACATTGAAAGGTCAAGTTGGTTCGGAGGGGAAAGATGAAAGAGTTAGCAAACAGCCTCGCGCAGTTGGCCGCCATCATCATGATTTTAATCACGCTCGCCATCTCGACCGCAGCCATCTCGCAATGGGCGAGCGAAGGCAGCAGCGCGGCGAAGAGCGCGGCGGGTTTGAAGCCGCAAACACTCATCGTGGCGGACGCCAGGTAGCAACGGAAAAGAATTCCGCGACGATTGAACGTTTATAAAGAAGACATCAATGAGAGCAGTTTGAAGCAAGAGCGTTAGCCAGGCTTTTTGGCAGGGCTGTCCGAGTCATAGGCATTCCATGGCAATCGAAGTTGTATCAGTAGAAGAGAAACGCCGCCCGCGCGTCAAACGCATCGGGGTGGTGAGACAGACCATCAAGCATCTGGCAGCCCAACGCAAGCGCCGCCTCATTATTCGCTCCATCCTTGCCTCCGTCGTTCTCCTCATCGTCCTGAGCGTAGGCTTCTTCATACACTCTTATAATTATTATTCAGGTGTCGTTGACGCTCGTTTGAAGAGCGGCTACCTGACGAGTCGAGCGGGGATTTACGCTGCGCCGCGAACTCTCCGCAAGGGGCAGACGCTTTCGCGCGACGGCCTCGTTGAGCTTCTGCGTCGTGCCGGTTACATCGAAAGCGATGCGAGCGATGCGTGGAGCGGGAGTTTCATCAACCAGGAAACGGCGGTCGAAATTCACCCGCGTCGTGCTGGAACTACTTCGCCCGATGTCGTGCGCGTCCAATTTGATAAAAGGAATCATATCTCAGACCTGACGGGCGACTTAGGCGTGACGCTTGAGTCTTACACGCTTGAGCCGGAAATCCTGACGACGGATGCCGCGATGAAGACGAGCAAGCGCCCGCAACTCGCCTATCGCGACATTCCGCCCGTGCTGGCGCACGCCATCCTCTCGATTGAAGATCGGCGCTTCTTCGAGCATGGCGGCGTGGACATCTGGGGAGTGGCGCGCGCTCTTTTACGCAACGCCACGGACGACGAAACATCGCAGGGCGGCTCGACCATCACGCAGCAGCTTGTCAAGAACACTTTCCTGACGCCGGAGCGCACCCTTCGTCGCAAGTACGCCGAAGCGATGACGGCCTTTGCGCTCGAACATCGTCTCTCGAAAGAAGACATCTTCGCTCTCTACTGCAACGAGATTTACCTGGGGCAGCGCGGCAGTATCAGCGTGCGCGGCGTTGAGCAGGCGGCGCGCATCTTTTTCGGCAAAGAATTGAAAGACCTCTCGCTCGCCGAAAGCGCGATGATTGCGGGAATGATTCAAAGCCCCAATCGCTACGCGCCGGATCGCCACACGGAAGCAGCCACCGTCCGCCGTAACACTGTCTTAGGTGCAATGGCGCGCGATAAATTCATCACGCTCGAAGAGGCTCGCGCGGCAGCCCTTGAGCCAATCGCGGTCGCTCCCCTCAATCACGAGCAGTCAACCGCGCCGTACTTTATTGATTACGTCAATCGCACAGTGGAAGCGCGTCTCGGCGCAGAAGAGCGCGGTGACGAGCGCGCGCTTCGCGTCTACACGACGATTGATCTGGATTTGCAGCAACTCGCCGAAAACGCAGTCAAGCGTCAACTCGAACAACTCGATAAGGTTTACAAAAAACGCGAGGTGAGGCCACAGGCCGCGCTCGTCGCCATTGATCCGAAGACGGGGGATGTGCTGGCGATGGTCGGCGGGCGCGACTACGCCGAGTCGCAGTTGAATCGTGTAACGGACGCGCGCCGCCAGCCCGGATCAACCTTCAAGCCCATCGTCTATTCGACGGCGCTGGAAGGTGGATTGTCGCCGCTCACGATGTACGCGGACGCGCCCCAGGAGTTCATCTACGACGGAAACTCAAAATATCGCCCAATAAATTACGGTGGCGGCTTTTCGATGCGTGACGTGACAATGAGGACGGCGCTCGTGCGCTCGCTCAACGTCGTGACGGTTGACGTAGCGATGCGAGCCGGGCTCTCGCGCGTCGAACGGACAGCAGAAAAGTTTGGTCTACCGAAAGCCGAAGCTTATCCGGCGATTGCTCTCGGCACGACCGAAGCATCACCGCTGGCTCTGGCCGCTGCGTACACCACGTTTGCCAATGGCGGCGTTCGGGTTGAGCCGAACGTGATTGCACGCGCGACGGATGCTACGGGCACAGCCGTCATCAAAGAAACTCCGCAGGCGCGGCAAATCATCAAGCCGACGACCGCTTACATGATTACGGATATGCTCTCGGACGTGATAGATCACGGCACGGCACGAGCGGCGCGCGGCGCTGTCAAGAAGACTGCAATAGCTGGCAAGACCGGAACCTCGCGCGATGGCTGGTTCATCGGCTACACGCCGAATCTGGTGGTCGCCGTCTGGATCGGTTTTGATGATAACAAGCAACTCGGCTTGACGGGCGCGGAAGCTGCGCTGCCCGCCTGGACAGAGTTCGTCAGAAACGCGGTCGAGTTAAGACCAGACCTCGGCGGCGAAGCGTTCGCTCGTCCAGCAGGGATAACCTTCGTCGAAGTAGACCCGGCGACGGGCTTGCTCGCAGGTGCCTCTTGCCCCCAGCATGAGCGCATTGCCATTACCTCTACGCTCGCGCCGAATCTGGAATGCACCACGCACGGCGAGATGTATGAGATGGTGGCTTCGGCAGACGATTCCGAACTTTACGATTACGAACCGGCGATGCGCGTGGAAGCAGAAAACATTTCGACGGGCGCCCGCCCGCGACCTCTGCCGCGTCCCCTCATCCTCGACGAACGGCTGGAATCCACGGGGACGCAGCGAACGCGAGTTGTGAGAGACGCTCGCGGGCAACAGACGCTCGTCAATGAGATGCAGGTCTCGAATTCAAGAGCCGCCAGGCCATAATGTAACGTGAGTACGAGATAAGAAGGGACCGGCCTCGAATTCATAGCCCCGAAGGGGCTATAGAATGTAGCCCCGGGTGCAAGCACGGGGTTATCGCCACCCGAATATTGAAAGCCCCGAAGGGGCGACAGGAGCCCAAGCTTGATGGTCACACGTCTTGAGCTGCTGTCGCCCCTTCGGGGCTCGAACATTTATTGTGGGTTATTCCCCAGGCTTGCGCCCGGGGCTACACTCTGCCGCCCCTTCGGGGCTACATTCTATTGCCCCTCAGGGGGCTGGATGTCAATGCTGTTTCCCGCTTAATCGAACTCACGTTAAGATAGCTGACAGCGAAGTGTTTGAAACAACCGCCTATTTTTCGAGGATGACCTGCGCGATGGCGTGCTCGGTTGTGTGCGAGATGGAGAGATGCGCGGCGCGTGCGCCCGATTCTTCGTAGAGTTCGCGCACGCGACCGTGAAAGATAAGGATGGGAGCACCGGAATCCTTCGCGGCAACTTCAATGTCCTGCCAGGCGATGCCGCCCGCCCAGCCTGTTTGCAGGGCTTTGAGCGCGGCTTCCTTGGCAGCAAAGCGCGCGGCATAATGTTGCGCGGCGACCACTCCGCGACCGTCGCAATAAGCTCGCTCAGCTATGGTATAAACGCGCTCGACAAAGCGCGGCGTGCGCGCCATGACTTCGCGCACGCGGTGGACTTCGATAATGTCTATGCCGATGGAAATAATCACTGACGAAGCAGAATTAACCCGCGCCGGATTTCACTGGCGCTCTCAGGATAACACGCTCGCGCTCTCTTGCGCGCCGCTCGAAGCGATGGGGTTCAGTAACGCTTTTTCAACTCGCAGGGGCGGCGTCAGCCCGATGCCGCAGATGGCTTTGAACCTCGCGGGCTTTGACGACGACGAGGCCGAGAATATTTACGAGAACCGCCGCCGCTTTCTCAAGCTCTTTGACGGCGAGTGGGCGCTCGCTTCCTGCTGGCAGAAGCACAGCGCGGACGTTCGCCTTGTCGAAAATATAGATGATACGCGCCAGCCTGAGAAGGCGCGCGGCGAAACTGTCTACTGCGATGCGCTCACGACCCGCACCCCGCGAATCCTTTTGGGCGTGAAGACCGCCGACTGTGTGCCAGTGCTGCTGGCCGACGCGCGCACGGGCGCATGCGCCGCCGTTCATGCCGGATGGCGCGGGACACTCTCTTCGATTGTCGCGCGCACGCTTGAGCGTATAGCTGCGGAGTTTGGAGTAAAGGCCGCAGACGTTTCAGCCGCCATCGGCCCCGCAGCGAGGGGCTGCTGCTACGAAGTCGGCCATGAAGTCATCGAAGCATTTCAGGAAAAATTCCCGGACTCCGCTTCACTGTTCAAGCCGACGCGCGAAGGGCACGCGCTCGTTGATCTTCAAAGAGCAAACCGCGAACAATTAGTCGCGGCAGGCGTTCCTCTCCGGAATATCTACACCGCGCCGCTCTGCACCATGTGCCGCACAGACCTCTTCTTCTCATATCGCCGCGAAAAGCGCACACTTGGCCGGACAGGTCGCCTGATGTCAGTCATCGGGAGGAACAGCGTGCAGTAGACGGGAGACAGAAGAAGCCATCGAACAACAGCCCCGAAGGGGCGATAGAGTGTAGCCCCGGGCGCAGGCCCGGTGTCACAGCACCAACAAAATCATCAAGCCCCGGAGGGGCGACAGAAGACCAAGGTACGTTGACACGAATCTTGAGCATCTGTCGCCCCTTCGGGGCTCGAACATGTATTGCTGGCTATTCCCCGGGCTGGCGCCCGGGGCTACACTCTGCCGCCCCTTCGGGGCTGTTGCTTGGCGGCTTCTACTGAATACTGTTTTCTGCCCACTGCTCTTACCCTCTTCCGCCTCCGAAAATCCTTCCGTTGATGCGCTTGACGGATTCGTTTGCGCCGACGACTGCGATGGGCATTGTGATGGAGCGCGTGGTCGGCGCAAAGCAGGCTTCGTCGTTGCAGCTTTGATATTTCAGGCGGGCACGTAGCTCCGTCACGCCCGGATTGAAGTTCGCCGGAATGGTGACGTTGAAACGCAAGACGGCGCGGCCTTCGTACACGGACAGTTTGTCCGGCGAAAAGCTGAAGCTGCGAAGCACCGCGCGCGGATAGCTGACGGGGCCAATCCTGATTCCGCCCGGCGCTTCGATCTTGAGCGAGGTCGGGATCAGAAACTTGGCGAGGGGTCGGCTGCTGTTGACGTGAAAGCCCGAAGGTATCTCAAGCACGACCGCAGCCTGGACGGTACGCCCGCGTTGAACCTTGTCAGCAGAGAAAAAGCCGTTGACTCCGAAGTTCCCCTGAGCAAGCGTGCGCGGCTCGGCGTGAAAGTTGACGGGAAGCGCAAGCAGGATGCCCGCCAGCAAAACGAGGGTTGCGCGACGTGTATATGTTCTCTTAATCATCTTGAAATTAATTTGCCCCGAAGTTGAATTTGAATCGAATAAAGCGTCAAGCTAATTGATGAAGCTGCGCTGGAGTTGGGTTGGCTGTGCCACGCGCCGCGAGTTGACCGCAGGCTGCATAGATGTCGCGCCCGCGCGGACGCCGCACGAACGCATGAACGCCTTTTGATTCCAGAATGTACTTGAAACTTTCCACGCGTTCCGGCGGCGATGGCCGATAGGGAAGCGGGTCAGCCGGGTTGTGCGGAATCAAATTGACCTTGGCGCGCAACGCGTGACGATTGAGCAGATTCGCAAGCTGTCGCGCGTGCTCGTCCGTGTCATTCACGCCGTCGAGCATCACGTATTCGAAGGTGAAACGCTCGGTGGGTTTCAACGACCGCTCAAACTCTTTGCAGGCCGCGAGCAGTTCACCCAGTGGCCACTTCTTATTGATAGGCATGAGCACATCGCGTAGCTCGTCGGTCGGGGCGGCCAGAGAGATGGCGAGATGCGGGCGGTCTGGAATAGTTGCCAGTTCGCGTATGCGCGGCACGATGCCTGCGGTTGAGACCGTCACGCGATTCGGGACGATGTGCAACCCTCGCGCATCGGCCATGATTCTCAAGGCTTTCATCAACGGCTCGAAGGCGAGGAACGGTTCGCCCGCTCCCATCGCCACGAGGTTCGTCCCGCGCGGAGTCTTTTGACCTACGCCGTAAGCATCGTTGAGCGCGATTACTATCTGCTCGACAATCTCGCCCGCCGTCAGCGTTCGTAGTAGTCCGAGCTTCGCCGTCAAACAGAAACTGCACTGAAGCGGGCAGCCCGATTGCGACGAGAAGCAGATGGTGTCGCGCCTCTCTTCAGGAATGAAAACGGTCTCGACCGGGAGATTGTCATGCGTCTTCATCAAATAGCGGCGCGTGCCGTCTTCCGATAAATAACGCGATTCCACTTTGAGCGTCGAAGCCGTCGCGCGTTCGTTCAGTTTCGCGCGGAAATCCTTCGGCAAATCCGTCATCTCGTCAAACGAGCGCAGCCGCCTCTGATGAAGCGAAGCGAAGATTTGCCGCCCGCGATAGGCAGGCTCATTCATCTCTTCCACGAAGGCAGTCAACTCCGCCTGCGTCAATCCCGTCAGATGTATCGCTTGATTCATTGCTGGATTATTTTAACACTGCCGCGCGCTCATCTCACAGTTGGGGCTTGAGGTTTAAGGAGAACTATGCAGAGTAGTGCGGTATAATTTCACAATATGGAATGTTAGGCCGCGTCATTCGGCACAATATTAGTTAGATGATAAATCGTTATCTTTACCGAACAAAGTATTATTATTCAGTATAACGATGTGTTTTTATTGGGAGGTCGAATGGTATCTGGTATAGAGAAAAAACGGCTCTTTGTCGCTATGCCATATGGAGAACGAACGAGCTGCCTTGATGACAGAAATGCAAACAAAAAGGTGAAAGTCAATTTTAACGCCGTGTGGGAAGGTATTCTCTCTCCGGCTATACCTAAAGACTTTATTGCTAAACGGGCGGACGAACTTCAGGAGTCCGGCATTATAGACCAGCTTTATATTGAATGGCTGCTTGAGGCAAATGTTGTTCTTGCTGATCTGACTTTTGGCAATCCAAATGTTTACTATGAACTGGGAATTAGACAGGCTCTATCAAGGCGCGGAACTGTATTAGTTGCTCAACAGGGTATGGCACTTCCTTTTGATGTGGCAAGTCAGAGTGTCTTGAACTATGACTATTTCAATGCTGCTTCGTTAAATAAATTTCAAGAGAATCTTGCCGCTAGAATCTTAAATGCAGCTTCACATGAGAAGGATAGCCCTGTTCATATTTTCCTGCCCGGCCTTTTTGTTAGAAGATACGAGGCAAACGATACTCCAGAAGTAATAGTCAACCGATTGAACAGTAGAATTGCCGAGCTTGAGTCACAAGTATCAGATTTCAAACAACGAGAAAGTGTTGAGCGGTTATTACGAAGAATTAATGATGCCAGCGATTCAAATCAACTTATCACGCTTTATCATTTCATTCTATCGCAGAAAACTTCATCCATAGAAATTTTAGAAGTATTGGGTATTCGACTACGTAAAGTGGGTAGGCTCAAGGAAGCTTTGAGTGCTTTGAAACTTGCAAATAAAATTTACCCTAATGATTCTGAAATCTTGAGGGAATTAGGCTTTTGCTGCCGAAAATTGGGAGAAGAACATTATGAAGAGGCCAAAGACTATTTCCTAGCCGCATTAAAAATAAATGACGCTGACCCAGAATTGCATGGCATGATTGGTGGCATGCTGAAGAGGCAAGGTGAATATGAAAAAGCTATAGAACACTACCTTAGGGCGTACTCTTTAGTAAACGACGATCTGTATTCATTGGTGAATCTTGGTGCAGTCTCTGTATTGCTAAATCGGAAAGGAGATGCAGAAAGATATTACGGGAATGTTCTTGAGCTATGCGATAACAAAATTGCAAAAGGGACAGCAGATTACTGGACTCACTTGTGTCGGGGAGAGGCCGCCGTTGCGTTAGGTAAAAAGCGCTTCTCAATCCAAGCATATAAAGATGCTGTTAACTTAAAGCCACCTGTTGAGGACGTTCGTTCAGCTTCGGAACAGCTTGAATTATTTATTAAAGTTGAATACCACAAAGCCTTGGCTTTCGAAGTTCTAAACAGCTTGCTCTATCCATTTCTAGGCTAGGTTAGAATTCGATGCTTAACCACGCATCTAACCATTTATTCAACCCAACCGCCCTATAGTATTGTTGCTTTCTCTGGCTTGTTAAAATGTCTATACGGACGACGGCTGAGTTCTGGCGTGGAGGACTTCATTTTGATTAAAGGTAGTTGAGCGGAAGCAAAACATAGCTTGTCAGGGAAGGAACAAAGGATGAAGTGTATGGCGTGTGGAAGTATAGCCTTAGTCGAAGGTAGTCTCACCGATGGAGGTGGGACGACTGTTTTCTTCAAGCCGCATGACGTGCCGTTTCTTAAGAGTGCTTTTGGCATAGGTAATCGTGGCATACGCGCCTACGGGTGTGTTCATTGCCAGCATTTGCAGCTTGCTGTCGAGTTCAATGAAGATGACCTGAATCGTTACCAGCAGTTTGAAGGCGAGCAACCGGGCGTGCTGGAGCGGATTAACTCAGAGCCGAAGAAACTGGAAGGAGAGGAGAAATAATGAAAGTCAGAAGCTCTCATCGCATCGTTCATCTGTTGAGCAAAGGCGTTGTCTTTGCGGCATTGCTTTCCACCATACTCTTTGCTGCTCCGGCCAGGAGCGCCGAATTGAAGAGCCATTACGCTACGTTCGATGGCATAAAAGTTCATTACCAGACGAGCGGCAAGGGTAAAGAGGCTCTGATTTTCGTTCATGGCTGGACGTGCAACACGGATTTTTGGCGTGGGCAAACCTCTGCGTTTCCTGGCGCGCACGTGATCGCCATTGATTTGCCGGGACACGGCAAAAGCGACAAGCCGCAAACGGATTACACGATGGCTTATTTCGCACGCTCAATCGAGGCCGTGATGCGTGATGCCAAAGTTACAAGGGCAGTGCTCGTCGGTCATAGCATGGGCACGCCAATCGTGCGGCAGTTCTACAGGCTCTACCCGGATAAAACTCTCGCCCTGGTGGTGGTTGACGGCGGGCTGAGAATGTTCGCGCCGAAAGAGCAAACAGAGCAGTTCACCGCTATGCTTCGAACGAACTACAAGACGGTTGCTCAATCAATGATTGAGGGAATGCTGATGCCGGTTAAAGACGAAAAGCTTAAAGTGGAAATCCGCACGGCGACGCAGTCCACGCCGGAGCATGTTGCCGTCAGCGCGATGGTGAACATGTCGGACGAAAAGCTCTATGAAAAAGACCCGATCAAAGTTCCGGTGCTGGCGGTTCTGGCAAAATCTCCGTTCTGGCCAGCCGACACAGAGCAGTTCCTGCGCTCGCTCGCGCCGAATCTGGAGTTCTATATGTGGGACAATGTCAGCCACTTTTTGATGATGGAGAAGCCACAGGAATTCAACCAAACTTTGAAGTCATTCCTCGTTAAGCAAAAGCTCCTCAACCTTAAGTGATAATTCGCAACGCGCCGCGGGATAACTCGTTCAACTCCGGCCCGCATGTATATCAAGTTGCAGACAAAAGGTGATAACGAACCACGCGCGTCACACGGAACAACACGAAACAACTTGCCTCTTCTTCGTATCTCTTCGTGTGAATTCGTGGTTCATTTAGTTTGCAGTGAAGTTCGACAAAAATTGACCTGATAGGACATGTCGCTTGAGCGAAAACATAAGCCCCCCGCGCATTCTTGTCGTCGGTGATGCCGCCGTGCCGACTGGTTTCGCGCGGGTCATCGAAGGCATCTTCAAACCGCTCGCCGCCAGCTACGAAATTCATCAACTGGGCACGAACTACCTGGGCGACCCGCATGGCTATAGCTGGAAAGTCTATCCTGCGGAACTCGGCGGCGACAGATGGGGCGCTCGTCGTCTTGTCCCTTTGGTCGAAAGACTCAAGCCGCAGTTAATCTTCCTCCTCAACGACATTTGGGTTCAGAGCGCATACATGCAGGAGCTGAGAAAGGCGAAGACTACTCAGCCCGTCATCATCTACTGTCCGGTTGACGGCGGCCCGATTGACGCTGAAGCAATCGCGCCGCTCATGGGCGTCGCGCGCTGTGTCGTCTACACAGAGTTCGGTCGGCAGCAGGTCGAAGTCGCCGCGCAAAAACAGAGAGAGATAGATGCTTCCTTTAACTTCCCGGAGGTCGAGATTATTCCTCACGGGATAGACACAGAGACTTTTTATCCGCTTCAGGGAGAGGAAGAGCGTGTGCCGGGGCGGTTGCACGCGAGAAGACTCCTGTTTCCGGATGCGACGGATTTGGAGGAGCGTTTCATCGTGCTCAATGCCAACCGCAACCAGCCCCGCAAGCGCATTGATACGACCATTCGCGGCTTTGCCCTGTTCGCACGCGACAAACCCACGCACGTCAAGCTCTTCCTGCACATGGGCGTCGAAGATGTGGGCTGGAACGTCGTCCTCTTAGCGCGACGCTACGGCGTTGAAGATCGCGTGTTGATGTCGAGCCTCGCTAAAACAATTCAAGGGGTTTCCACCGCCCAGCTTAACCGCGTCTATAACGCTTGCGATGTCGGCATCAATACTTCGAGCGCTGAAGGGTGGGGGCTGCCCAGCTTCGAGCACGCCGCGACGCGCGCCGCCCAGATTGTTCCGCGCCACAGCGCCTGCGCGGAGTTGTGGCAAGACGGGGCAGTGATGCTGGAACCCGCATTCAAAGTAATCAACGAAAAGGTCTTGACGGATGCGTGGCTGGTGACGCCTGAAAGTGTTGCGGAAGCGTTGGAGAAGTTATACGGGGATAGAGAGTTTCTAGCCGAGATGTCGGAAAGGGCGTTCCGTACAGCAACGCGCCCGGAGTACCAGTGGGGGAACATCTCCGAGCGTTGGAACGCCCTCTTCCGCCAGGTGCTTGAACAAGGTGGGCAAAGACCTTAGTCAGCATAAACGTCAATTGCCAGCGTCACGGTGGTCTTGTCCGTGACCTCCGCCGACCATGCGAGTGCCATATTGTCACCCGCCCAGCCCACAGGGTAGAAACCTACGGCGTATGTCTCGTAGCCGCTCACATCCATTGACACACTAGCGCCGGACTGGCCCGAAGGGGTTAAAGTGCCTGACCACATCGGCGGATTAGCTGACCCGTCAATATAGCCGCAGATCAGGAACTCCAATCCTTGAGCGCTGGTTCCGTTGACAACTTCAATTGCCATAATCTTCCTCCAAAGTTTTATATTGAAAACTACTGTAGATGCGTTATCTCAGATTGTGGACGGCGAGACCGGGAGAACTTTGGCGACCACGCCCTTACAGATAACGAAGGCGGCGGGAGTATACTTGCATTGCTTTATTAAGTCCACGATTGAGCTTGGACCATTATGGCCTGCTCGCTCTTCACAAAGCACGGCGAAATTCTATGATTCATCTCAGAACTCCATTCAAGGTTCTACAGGCGAGCCTCTTCCTGGGGTTGTTCGTCTGGCCAATCGGCCTTATCGCGCAGACCACCCATGAGGAACAGCTTGAAGGCTATTGGACGGGAGCCTTCATCAGAGACGGCGCGGTGCAGATTGTCAACGCAGAGATTCGGCGCGAGGGCGATAAGCTCAAAATCGAGATGGAAGTGCCGGATCGTCCCTTCGCCGCACCGGCAATTAGCGCAATCGAGCGCGATGCGAACGGGCGTCTGAAGTTCGACACCATTTATGGCCCGGCGGTGGTCGCGCTCGACCCTGTCTTCCTTGAGATGGTGGGAGATGTTGCCGACAACATGCCGTCGTTGCGCCTGCACCTCAAGCGTAGTTTGCGCCCGCCGATGCCGGGCATCAGGACGGAAGAGATAACGTTTCGCAGCGGCGACGTTGTTCTTTCGGGCACGCTGGTGTTGCCTGAAGGCGCTGGGCCGCACCCCGTGGCTTTGCAGGTTCATGGCCGAGGCTGCCAGGGGCGATATTTGAGGAGGTCTCTTGTGCTGGCGCGATATGGAATCGCGGGACTGGCTTTCGATAAGCGCGGCGTGGGCGCGTCAAAGGGGCGTTGCGAGAGCGCGACCATTGATGATGAAACGAATGATGTGCTGGCGGCTATCGAGTTTCTCGCTGGCCGAGCCGAGATTGACCGCACGCAGATAGGCTTGATTACTAATAGCGCGGGCGGGTGGGTTGTGCCGCGCGCCGCCGTGCGCTCTAAAACGCCGCTCGCGTTTATCGTGACGATGGTTGGCCCTGCGACCAGTGTGCGCGAGCAACAGTTGGATAACGCGCGCTACATCAGCCGTGATTTGAAACTGAGCGCCGAAGATCAAAAGCCTTTGATGCGCTATGTCGAGTTGATGTTTACGACAAGTGATTCGGACGCGCAGTTTGCAGAGATGCGGCAACTGATAGCGCAGGGAGAGAAGACCGGGTGGGCGCAGGAATTTCTGGACACGACGGATGTTGCTCCGTCTGCGAGTGAGCTTAAAAATCTCTGGGTGCGTCGTTTCAATTATGACCCGCGCGCAGACCTCAAGCGCGTGCGCGTACCCTTTCTGGCTTTTTATGGCGGGAGCGACCGCGTCGTTCCTCCCGAAGAGAACGTCCCGGAGCTACGACGATTATTAACGGAGGCGGGCAATCGTAATTTCCGCATCGTCGTGATACCGGAAGCCGGGCACGGGCTGGATCATGTACAGCGTCTGCAAAAATTGCCGGGCGGCAAAGGCAACATGGAGATTTTTTACTGGAAGTTTGGCCGCGTCGCTCCCACTTACCTGCCGGAGTTGATTGATTTTCTTCAAGCTAATTTGAAACTTAGAATCACTGAGAAAGCCGGGAAGAAATAGACAGGATTTACAGGATTAACAGGATAAAGGGAAGAAGCAACAAGCTTCACTGACTTGTCTTCTCTTCTTAATCTTGCTAATCCTGTTAATCTCGGTCTATTCCTTCTCCATTAAGAGAAAAAGTGTTGACAACCGAAAGGCGCTCGCGCGAATCTTAGTGCCTCGCCGCCATTTCGGGCGAGTTGACCCTTAGGAGATCAGAGAGTTATGAATAAACGTGCGAAGTTATCCCTCTTTCTGCTTGCTGCGGGCATCCTCTTCGAGTTTTCACCCGCGCGCTCGCAATCCAACGAATCCACGCCAAGCGCAACTCGTCCACGAACGGTGACGACGCGTCCCGTTCAGCAGGACGCGACGCCGCCGACGCAACAACCGGCCACAACCTCATGGCCTGCTCAGGCGACATCAGAGGTGACAAACACTGTGGCCGCCCCTCAGCAGCAGTCGCACCCGCTCTCGATGAGCAAAATCCGTTCGCGCACAGAAGAAGCACAGCGGCTGCTCAAGTCGCACTCGCAACCGACGGCGATACCCAGTCCTTCGCTCTACACGGTGACGCTCGCGGCGCTCGATGATAAGAGTTCCCAGATTCATCTGATAACTATCCCGAAGGAGACCTTTTTGAAGAAAGGCTCGGAGATGTCACTCACGACTTCGCTCGGCGCGAACATCAGGTTGCGGATTATTCGGGCTAACGGAGTCAACACTGCCGTCACCGTCACAGACTACGCGGGACGCTCGTTTGTGCCGCTCATCGTCGAGTATCCGATTGAGCGTGGTGGTAGTCTGCATGAGGTTGCTTATTACGTGTCGGCGCATCCGGCGCTGTTGTCGCCGGAGGTCATCAAGACGGGGCAGAATTATGTTCGCACGATGATTGACCTGGCGGCGAAGCGTTTGAAGGACAAAGGCGTCAACATCCCGTCGAACCTCGTGGACATCGCCGAACGCCTGTGTATCGTCGAGCACGCAGACCACACGCGCTTTCGCAATGAGAACCGCAAGGCGCTCTTTGAAGAGATTTTCTCGCTCTATGCTTTGAACGAATTGAACACCTACAAGCATTCGGTGAGCTTTGCCGGAGCGGGCGGCATGGTGCAGATGATTCCTTCGACCTACCAGATGATCAGGCGCATGCACCCGGGCATCGGTCTTAACCCTGACTTCGTTTACGGGATGCGTAATCATGGAAACGCGCTCGAAGCCATGCTTCTCTATGTGCTGGACACCTGGAAGCTGCTTGCCGCCAGCCCGGATGTGGCCGAAGCGATGAGAACGGGAATAGCCACGCATTGGGAATTGATGGCCGCCGGTTATAACTCCAACCCCGCCAAGCTCCCGCGCTACATCCGGCAGGGAGGCTCCGCGTGGCGCACGCTCATCCCGCGCGAGACGCAGATGTACCTGCAAATCTATCGTTCGCTCGATGATTCGATTCCGATGAAGGCTCGCTCTTAACTGAAGCCTGATAAAAAAGAAGGTAATAACGAACCACGAAGTCACACGAAGCAGCACGAAAGCGGCAGTCATTTCGTGTGGCTTCGTGTGACTTCGTGGTTCGTTCGCCAGCACCTTTTACAGCCATTCGTTATTAGGTTTCTCTTGACCCTTTCAGGGTCAAAGAAAACACGCTGCCGGACGCTGCCGGGAACTAAGCCCGAACATTCCGCGTATTTTCCGTCAGGTTCACAGAAATCGGCTGTAAATCCGTCTCGTCCTCGAAACGTCTCATCGCAGTAACACCACAATTCGGAGGCATAGTATGAAGCTGACCCGGCTCAAACTTCTCGCGCTCGCGTTCTTCTTACTGGCAGGCGGCATAGCTTTCATCAGGAGCAGCCACGCTCAGCAGCAAACTGATAAGCCCGTCGAGCAGACGCGCAAGAATATTCAGGTCTTGAAGGGGCTGCCCGACTCGCAGCTTTTCACCGTGATGAATTTCATACGCACCTCGCTCGGCGTCAGTTGTGCTTACTGTCACGTCAACTCCGGTGGCGACAAGTGGGAGTGGGAGAAGGACGACAAGCCGACCAAGGTGATTGCGCGACAGATGATGCGTATGCAGTTTGCCGTCAATCAGGGCAATAAAGATATTTTCGGGACGACGGGCGGCATCACCTGCTTCACCTGCCACAGAGGCCAGACGAAGCCTGCGATTATGCCTGCGTTGCCGCAACCTCCTCCGGCTGGCGGCCCGGCGGGCGAAGCGAAAGCCGAGACAGCGCCTCTGCCGACAGTGGATCAGGTGCTGGACAAATATGTGCAAGGGTTAGGCGGCGAGGCCGCGTTTAAGAAACTGAATACGCGTGTGATGAAGGGAGCGCAAATCACCTTTGACGGGACGACCATCCCTCTGGAAACTTATCAGGCCGCGCCCAATAAACTCGTCACGATTCTGACGACTCCGCGCCAGGGCCTCATGATGTCCGGCTACAATGGGACAACGGGTTGGTCGAAGAACGCGCGCGGGCAGCGCGAAATGAGCGGCGCACAGTTAGCGCTGATGAAACGCGCCTCGGATTTTTACGGCGACATCAAGCCCAGAGAAGTTTTCCTGAACCTGACAGTGACGGGGCGCGAGAAGGTTGGCGAACGTGAAGCGATTGTTCTGACATCGAAGGTCTCCGACACGCGCACGGAAAAACTCTACTTCGACACTCAGACAGGCTTGCTCCTACGCATCCTCGGCATCACACAGACTCTTTTAGCTCCGATTCCAGAGCAGACGGACTTTGAGGACTACAGGGAAGTGGACGGCATCCGGCTGCCCTTCACCATCCGCCAATCTTTCGTTGACCCCTGGGTCGGCTGGACGCGCAAGTACACGGAGATCAAGCACAACGTCGCGGTGGACGATACGAAATTCAATCCACCGCCAGCGCCGACTCCGGCAACTCCGAAGTAAGTAAAAACGTGAGCGCCACGTCAGCGGCTGTGCCGCAGGTCTGTGCGGAAAGCCTCTGGCTTTCCGTCTCCCGCCTATATTTTATTGAGAGGCTACGCCTCGCCAGAGGCAAGGCGTAGCCTTGCTGGAGATAGAAGGAGAAGCTATCGGAAAGGCAGAGCCTTTCCGCACAAGCACGGCGGCAGAGCCGCACCTTAATCTCCGAATTGCAGACGACCGCTGAGCGGTTCTTCCGTTCTGCCTTCTTCGTGGGAACTGTCGGCGTATTGGAGTTTATAGAGTCGCCAGTAGAGACCGCGCTGGGTGAGAAGTTCCTGATGAGAGCCTTGCTCGCGGATTTCGCCGTGATGCAGGACGATGATGCGGTCGGCGCGTTGGATGGTTGAGAGACGGTGAGCGACGACTAAGGATGTGCGTTGCAGCATCACGCGCTCGATAGCCTGCTGGATCAATCGCTCCGTTTCGGTGTCAATCGAACTGGTCGCTTCGTCTAGGATGAGCAGCGCGGGATCAAAGGCGAGCGCCCGTGCAAATGAAATGAGTTGCTTTTGCCCGACCGAGAGACCCGCGCCGCGCTCTTTCACTTCCGTTTTGTAGCCTTCGTGCAGGCGCTGGATAAAGCGGTCTGCGTGAACCTCATTGGCAGCCCAGCGGATACGTTCATCTGTGATTTCCGTCTTGCCGAGCCGGATGTTGCTCTCGATTGTGCCGCTGAAAAGAAACACGTCCTGCAACACGACCGCGAAGTTTTCGTGTAGCGCCTGTAAATCCCAATCGCGCACGTCAACTCCGTCAAGCAGCACGCGCCCGCGCTGCACATCGTAAAAGCGCATCAGGAGATTCGTAATCGTCGTCTTGCCTGAGCCAGTGTGGCCGACGAGCGCGACGGATTGCCCCGGTTCGACCGTAAACGAAACGTCCTTCAAGACCCAATCATCTTCCTTGTAAGCGAACCAGACGTTCTCAAACTCTATCCGCCCGGCAGCGCGTCCAGCCTTCAAAGGTTTCTCAGGCGTTGTGACTGTGATGGGCAAATCGAGCGTTTTGAAGATGCGATGCGAGGCGACGACCGCCGCTTGCAGCACGTTGTACTTGTCCGAGATGTCACGTATCGGCTGAAACAGCGCCTGCGAATATTGAATGAACGCGACGAGTGCGCCGATGGTCATCGCACCGCTGCCCATCACGCGCCAGCCGCCGTACCAGATAATCAGCGCGACGCCGATTGCGCCGATGAGATCAACGAGCGGGAAGAAGACCGCGTAGTAAAAGATTGTCTGGATATTGGCGTTGCGGTAATCGTCGTTGATGTCGTCGAACTGTTTGAGCGACTTCTTTTCGGCATTGAAAATCTGGACGGTCTGCGCGCCGGAGAAATGCTCCTGAAGAAAAGCGTTAATGCGCGCCAGCTTCGTCCTGACCATGTCGTAGCCGCGCCGCGCGCCGATGCGAAACCAACGCGTTGCCAGCATCAGCAGCGGCACGGTGATGAGCGTGACGAGCGTCAGTTGCCAGTCCATCCAGAGCATGATGCCGATGATGGCAAAAATCATCACCAGATCGCCGAGCAGGTCAATAATGCCGGAAGTGAACAGCTCGTTGAGCGCGTCCACGTCCGAAGTCAGCCGCGTCATCACGCGCCCCACCGGGTTACGGTCGTAATAGGCGACCTCCTGACGTTGCAGCTTGCGATAAAGCTCGCTTCGGAGATCGTACATTACGCGCTGGCCGACGGAGTTGAGCAGCACTTCCTGAACATAAGAGAGGATGAATTGCAGGAGCTTGACGCCGAGAAAGCCGAGCGCGAGCCATTGCAGCCCGTCAATATGGCTGCGGTCTGTCTGAGCCGGGATGATGTGATAATCCACAGCCCATTTCGTAAATATCGGCTGCATGATGCCGAGTATGTTCAGCACCAGCGTCAGGAGGAGCGCGGGCACAAGCATCCGCAGGTAAGGCTTCAGATAACGCATCAGACGACGCGTCACCTGCCAGTCGTTAGTCTTGCCGATGGCCTCTTCTTCGTGAAATTGTTTGACCGCTGTTGCCATGCTTTGTTTTTAATAACCGCCGGGTCGTTCTACTCCATCCCCCAGATGTCGCGCCCCGCAGAAGCCGCGAGCAGGTCGTCGCGCTGCGGCTTGTGCATCAGGATACCGAAGCCGCTCAAGACGAAGAAAAGATAATAGTACTGAATACCAGTAATCAAATGCGCGATGAGGCCGCAGAGACCGATTGACTCGCACATGGCGAAGGCCACTATGTATGCGCTCCGTGCCAATTCAGGTTTCTGTTTTTCGACCGCCTGCTTCAGCCAACTGTATTTCAGGACGAAAGAGTATAAGAAGGTGGCAAAGCCGAACGACCACAGACCCCAAACCAATACGTTACCGCTCCCGTTTCCCGAAGGCTGTACCAGTCTCGTTACAATAAAGAGAGTAATCACCCCCGCCAGAATCGCAAGCCAGATAATGCGCAGTGTGCGGTAATTCGCGTCCACCTCTAGTTCTCGCGCAACATCCTTACCTTTTGATTCGTCTAGTCCCAGACTCATCACAGTAACCTCGATGCTGAAATCAACTCGCCGCCAGTTCTTCTTCCAACAATTGCCGCTCGTAGAGGTCTGCGTATTCGCCACCAAGCGCGAGCAGTTCACTATGCGTGCCGCGTTCGACGATACGCCCGTCATCCAGCACGCAAATCAAATCGGCGTCTCTGACGGTCGAGATGCGATGCGAGATGATGATGCTGGTGCGTTCGCGCATCACGCCGCGCAGCCGACCCAGAATCTTCTCTTCTGTGTAAGTGTCAACGGAAGAGAGCGCATCGTCTAAGATTAAAATCTTCGGCTGGCGCATCACCGCGCGGGCAATCGCCGTGCGCTGTTTCTGCCCGCCCGAAAGAGTGATGCCGCGTTCCCCCACCAGAGTCTCGAACCCGTCGGGGAAGCCTTGTATGTCTTCGCTCAGCCCAGCGATTTCCGCAGCCCATTCGATGTCAGCCCTCTCCGCTTTTTCAACGCCGAACGCAATGTTCTCCGCGAGCGTGTCGCTGAAGAGGAAAGTCTCCTGCGGGACGTAGCCGACCGCCCCGCGCAACTGCGCGAGCGGATACTCGCGCGCTGGAATGCCGTCAATGAAAACCGTGCCGGGCGACGCCTCTATTAGCCGCGGGATGATGTTCGCTAGGGTTGATTTGCCGCTCCCCGTGCGCCCGACGAAAGCCACGATCTGTCCCGCTTCGATTATCAGGTTGATGTCGCGCAGCACAGGCTCGTCCAACTCGTTGTAGCTGAACGTCAAATTGCGTAGCTCGATTCGACCGGCAATCGGCGGCTGTGGCTTAACGCTGGCTTCGTCCGTAATCGTCGGCTGAATAGCCCAGATAGCGTTCATGCGTTTGAGGCTTGCCGTGCCGCGTTGATAGAGATTGACGACGTAGCCGAGCGCGATCAGCGGCCAGATGAGCCGCGTCAGGTAGAGATTGAATTCCGTGAACTGGCCAATCGTAATCTCGCCGCGCGCGGCAATCGTTCCGCCGTACCAGAGAATCAGGACGAAGCCCGCGCCAATCAAAAACTGCATGAGCGGACGCATCACCGCCGAGACACGGACGAGACTTAAATTGCGATTCGCATAAGCGCTGTTAAGCTCCTCGAAAGCCGCTATCTCTGCGTTCTCCTGCGCGTAGGCGCGCACCACGCGGACGCCGGAAATGTTCTCCTGTGCGCGCGCCGTGATTTGCCCGAAGAAGTCCTGAATCTTCTCGAAGCGAACGTGAACCTGCTGGCCGAAGTATTTAACCGTCAGAGAAACCAGCGGCATCGTCACGAACAACATCAGTGTGAGACGCACGCTAATCCGCAGCATCAGGGGCAGAATGATGATGACGACCAAGATGGTTTGCAGCGTGTACATAATCATCGGCCCGGCGAGTTGGCGCACCGCCGCCAGGTCGTTGGTCGCGCGCGCCATCAGATCGCCCGTCCGGTGATCTTGAAAAAACGAAAGCGGTTGGTTAACCAGATGCCCGTAGAAATCGCGGCGCAAATCGTATTCGACGTGGCGCGACATGCCTATCAGGATGCGGCGTTGAAGAAAGAGAAACGTGCCGCTGACGAGGCTGACGCCGAGAATCAACAAACTGTAGCGTGTGAGCTTGCCCCAATCAACGCCCGTTTGCTTGAGGTCGTCAACCGCCCGCCCGACGATGAGCGGGATTAAGAGCGCAATAATGACGGAAGCAAGAATGCAGAGGATGCCCGTGATAAGGGATTTTTTATAAGGCCGAAAGTAGCGTGCGAATTTGCGTAGGTCGTCCATAAGGCGCGAGCGGCACACATCAGCCCCATCGTCTTTGCATCAGGGCTTCTGGAAAACCGCGTGTCTCTATGATGCGCGATTTTCGCCCGGACGCCAAACGGGGAAACGGACTTTGCGTGTCTGGCCTTGAACTGTACGGGAAGAATGTGGTGAAAGTTCTGAGTTGAGCGATGAGGGAAGTCATCTACAAGTCGCAGACAAAAAGAAGGAAATAACGAACCACGAAGGCACACGAAGTCACACTAAGAGATACGAAATGACTGCTCTCTTCGTGTCGCTTCGTGTAACTTCGTGGTTCGTTTCGCCCGCGCTTCTTATCGCAATTCAGTATCAGTTGATCTGAGAATCAGAGACGAGGAGAGGTGTGCCTGAATCGTCCGCAATATCTTCCAGGAGGGTAGACGAATGCTCGTCAGAAATTTCTATGGAGTCGTCGTCATCGTCGTTGGGCGGAACGCAGACACAGTTGCGTCCCGCGTTCTTTGCATTGTAGAGAGCGCGGTCGGCGGCGAGGACGAGCGTGTCGCGTGAAGAAGCGTGCTGCGGAAACGTCGCTATTCCCAGGGAGGCCGTGACGTGGCCCACGCCGGGCACTTCCATTAGCTCTATGCGTTGGCGCAGGCGCTCCGCCACAATCATCGCCCCGTCAACTCCGGCCTGCGGAAGTATCACCGCAAACTCTTCGCCGCCATAGCGCGCAGCCGTGTCCACGCTTCGCAACTCGTCGCGCAATCCCTCTGCCAGCAGGCGCAACGCCACGTCACCGGCTTCGTGGCCGAAGGTGTCGTTGACGCGCTTGAAGTTATCCAGATCGAGCAGGATGAGCGAGAGCGGCAGGCGCATGCGCGTCGCCATGTGCAGATCACGCTCAAGCTGCATCTCGAAAGAGCGACGATTGAAGCAGCCGGTCAGCCCATCCGTCAGAGCCTGCTGCTGCATCTGCGAGAAGAGACGCGCGTGGCTGACGGCGACCGTCACCTGATCTGCCACCGTGCGTAAAAGCAAAAGCTCGTTCTCCTGCCAGGTGCGCGTCGAATCGTCTGAGCGCACCATCAGCACACCCATAAATCGCTTCTGGTAGATCAGCGGCACAGCGGCCAGCGGGTGAACGTTGTTTGAGTTGGCGTCCAGGTCTACGCGCCCGTCCAGCACATAGCTTTTGTAACGACCCGCGAGGCGCACGTTGTAGGCTTCCAAATCGGCTAACAGTTCTGCCGCTTCGGCGTTGTCGCTGCCCGCGCCGTCGCGGAAATAACAGTTCGTCAGCGGCGCTTTGCCCGGCTCGCCTTCAATCCGCAGAGCGCAATGCTGAGCGCTGAGCGCCCGCCCGACTTCGGTCACTGTGGTTTGCAGAATGCTGTCAAGCTCCAGCGAGTTGCGGATGGCTGTGGCGATACGATTGACGGCGACTTCGCGTCCGGCCTGCTCTTGCAGCAGCCGCGCCAATTTCGTCGTGACGCTGACGGTGAGTTGCAAAGATGTCGCCTTGGGCATGCTTGAACGCACGGCGGAGGTGAAGGCCGGTGCTTGAAGCTGCCCTTCGGCTGTGACGCGTGCCATCAGGTATTCAAGCGCCGAATAAACTATGTCAGGCTCGAATGTCCAGATGACGCGGTCTCCATCATCGGCTTCCGCGTCTTCTTCATCGTTTCCATGAACGGAGGCGAGCAGGGCAGAAAAACGTGCGTCCGCGATAACCACGAAGCGCTCATAGGCTTTCTCGTTCGTCGCGCGTTTTAAGAGCACAGGCTCGCGATCCTGGTCGTTTGTGCGGAGCGGCAAATCTATCAGCGCGTCGCCGGGCGAAACAAAAAAGAAGGCTTTGTGCGCCGCCCGCCCGACCTCTCGCACTCGCGCCAGATCGCGCAGCGACCGCTCAGCCTTCATCGGCAAACTCTCGATGACGAGTGCCGCCAAATTGTTCTCAAGCACTACGTCTTCAAAATAATGATGTAGCTGGGCAATAGTCTGCTCGGCGCAGCGAACGGGGGTTAGCTGGCGCGAGTGTTGTGTGAGCAGAGCCTGGTAGAGTGAGTACATCTAGAGTCCGGGCGGCGCAGTAAAGTAAAACGGCGGGCTTGCACTTCTGGGGTTCATCTGGGACCGCTGGGCGAGCCAGCAGCGGAGTCAAACCCATTTTTACACGGATTAACATTCTTGTCGAGAATAATTTAAGCCGGAATCGAAGGGAAAATCCGTCGGGGACGGATTGGGCGTTTAATTGAGCCTGATAAAACTCGTAAGCGCTGTTGCTGCAAGAGCTTGAGTCTCGTCGAGGACATCCACCCGGATTGTCATAATGCGCCGCCCGGCGCGCAGCACGCGAGCCTGCGCGGTCGCTCGCCCTCTGAGCAAAGGGCGCAGATAGTGGATTGTCAGGTCAACGGTCGTGGTGGTCTGGTCTTTTTCAAGGGAAGTAATGATGGCAAAAGCGGCGGCGGTATCTACCAGAGAGGCGATCACGCCGCCATGAACGACGCCTTTATTTTGCCTTAGCTCGTCACGCACTTCCAGGTAAAGAGTGGCCGCGCCGCGCCGCACCTCGCCCAGTTCTATTTTCAGAAGGTGGATGAACGGCACGCGCTCGAAAGCCTTGCGGATGCGCTTTTCTTCTTCGGCGGTCAGGGGAGCGTCGGCTGTCACGAGCGGTAAGTCTCTCCGGCGTCCAACGGCTCGACGATGACGGCTGTGCCGTAGGCGAGTACTTCCGTGACGCCGCCCGAAACTTCCGTCGCGTCATAACGCGCGCCGATGATGGCATTGGCTCCGAGTTCCGTCGCGTGCTGGATCATAATGTCGAAAGCGTCGGAACGTGTTTGCTCGCACAGTTGCGACCAAGCAGTGATGTTGCCGCCGACCATGCTTTTGAAGGCCGCGCCGATGTTGACGAAGACGTTGCGTGAGCGAACGACGATGCCGCGCACGACACCCAGATTTCTCGTGACACGGAAAGCCGGTATTTCAAACGCGGTCGTCACCATGTGATGCGAGACGGAGTAGCGCGGCGGGCTGATTTCGTAGGGCGCGAGCCGTCCCATTGGAGCATTGTTCATCAGCTATTCCTCATGGCTTAAAAGTTCAGTTGGTGAAAAGACTCGGCTGTGCCTCGTCATCTTCATCCTCAGCCTGTTCCACTTCTTCGGGCGTCCAGCGATAGCGTTTCAAATCGCAGCGGCCACGCCCGTCAAAGATGATTCCTTCAGCTTCGAGCATGCGCTGTTGCTTGTCCGGCGGCAGGACGACGTGAGTGGTCGAGCAAGCGCCCTGCGAATTGATGACGCGCTGCCAGGGCGTTTTCTCTTCATTCGCCGCGTGCATCACGAAGCCGACGGTGCGCGGCGTGTAGCCTTCACCGAGGATTTCCGCAATCTGTCCGTAGGTCATCACGCGCCCCACGGGGATGCGCTCAACAATTTCATAAACGCGCTCGCGGTAGCCAGCGGACTCCTGCACAGCGCGATCCGGTTCAACCTTGCTCAAGCGATTTTCCTTTGTCTCTTTTCTGGAGTCTGCCATCGTTTTTTGAACGTATCTTGATGAGCGTGCCACCATGCGCGCCATTCTGCTATCGCTCTCATTCGTTCGGCCTGCGAAGCCGCAGGCTGAAAGTTGAGTCAGGTCGAGGTCGCATCGCGCAGGCACATTTCGGCGAGGAAGCGTGTTCGCAAGCTTGAGCTTGAGAGAAGCTCTATCAATTCCGGGATTGATAATCGCATCAACGCGCGTCGCGCGGCGGCAAACTCTTCTCGTCGCATAAATTTTAATCCAATGTTCTGAGGATGGCGCGTGCCGGTGCGCCGTCGCCCATGCCGCCTGCGATTTTCAGCGGCAGGCAGATCAATTCGTAATCACCTGCGGCGACTTCGCGTAAATCCAATCCCTCAACTATCACGACACCGCTTGAGAGCAGAATCAAGTGCGTCTCGTGTCGCTCGGACTGGAATTTCTCTACAGATAAGTAGTCTATCCCGACGAGCCGCACGCCGGATTGAACGAGCGCGCGTGCCGCGTCCGGCGCGAGGTACGTAAAATCCTGACGGAAGCCGCTCGCAGTATCTGACCAGAAAGCGGAATTGCGCGTCTTGAAGATGATGCGCGTTGCGCCTTCGATGCTTTGCGCGGACAGGTGACTCGCTGTGATGGCGTCCACCTCGTCCGGCATCTGGATGACGCGCGCCGTGCCGACAAGAGCGTCGAGCGGCATGGCATCAACTTTCGACGCGCCTTCGATGAAATGAGATGGAGCGTCAACGTGCGTTCCTGTGTGCGCGCCGAAGTGAAGCAGGGAGACATTGGCCGCATCATTATT
This sequence comes from uncultured Acidobacteriota bacterium, assembly GCA_963791265.1. Lineage (GTDB taxonomy): Bacteria > Acidobacteriota > Blastocatellia > Pyrinomonadales > Pyrinomonadaceae > QHXM01. The sequence continues at coordinate 149,414 of CAWBSB010000013.1, read as the reverse complement.
GGCCATCGCCGCCCATTGTCTAATCTCTATTCCCGGATCGCCCGGATAAACCGGCGTCGCCGCCGAGATAGGTACGCTGACATCATGGATTCGCATATACCGCTTTAATATAAAGGCAAAAGGTAAAAGTAAAAAGGCAAAAGTGAGGCGGAGAACTGCTTTTAGGTTAAAAGAAAAGTGTGCAAGAGTGGCCGCGTAGCGGCTGCTTGAATTTAGCCGTGCGTTTCAACGCACGGGAACATGGTTGTGCCGATTCACGCGTCGCGTCAGCGACGGTTGAATTATAGCCGCGTGGGGATTTCAACCGTCGCTGACGCGACGCGGGTTACGCACGGCGCTCATTCCCGGCGTTGAAACGCCGGGCTAAATTCGTTACGCCGCTCGCGCGGCGCATTTATGCACGTTCTTCATTTTGCTTAAAAAGCGGCTCTCCGCCTCACTTTTACCTTCCGCCTTTTTACTTTTGCCTTTCCCCTACGGTAGCATTTCCAGGTGTCTAAAAATGTGAACAATACTGAGCTGTTTGAAGGTCGAAGAGAAAGTGCGCCGCGCATTGCTGCTTCCAGTTACTTAAACACAGCGCCGCTCATTTGGAGTTTTATGTATGGCACGAGGCAGCGCGAGGTTGAGTTGGTGACGGACGCTGCGCCAGCGCGTTGTGCAGACATGCTGGCGCGCGGCGAGGTCGAAGCGGCGCTCGTGCCCGTGATCGACTACCAGCGCATCCCTGAACTGGCAATCGTGCCCGGTGTCTGCGTCGGCTCGCGCCTTCGTGTGAGAAGCGTCGTGCTGGTGATGAAAGATACGCTCAACGATTTAAGAGAGGTTCGGACAGTCGCGCTGGACATCTCGTCACGCACGTCTGCGGCGCTCGTGCAAGTCATTTTCCGCGAATTTTTTGGGTTCGAGCCGGAGTGGACGACGCGCGCTCCCGACGTTGCTTCGATGCTTTCGACCGCCGACGCCGCCTTGATTATCGGCGATCCGGGGATGAGCTTTTCGCGCGAGCACGTAGTTGTGTATGATCTGGCCGAACTGTGGCGCGAGCACACGTCTTTGGGCTTCGTCTTTGCCATGTGGATGGCGCGCGAGCGAGAGCTTGAGAAAGTTCTGCGAATTGATTTTGCCGGAGCGCGCGACGAGGGTTTGGAGCATGTCTTAGAGATTGCTTCGCTCTACAGTGAGACACTCGGGCTGCCGCACAATGAAATCAAATCATATTTGCTGGAAAATATCTCTTTCGCGCTGGACGAAGAGATGCGCGCCGGGTTAGACCTCTTCTACAGGCTCGCGCACAAACACGGAATCATAGGGCAAGTCCGGCCTTTACGGATGCTCGGCAGTTAGTCGCCTGAGCATTTAGGGGACAGCCATGAAGCAGTTAATGCTTCCACATTCACAAGACATCCCTGAGATAGATTTCGCCACGCTCGATCTCCTGCCTTACGGCATCATCGTGGTTGACGAGGCAGGCAAGATTCTCTACTACAACGCGCGCGAGGAGGAGATTGCCAATCGTCGGCGGGGAAATGTGCTGGGTAGGAATTTTTTCTCGGAGGTCGCTCCATGCACGCAGGTGCAAGAATTCTACGGGCGCTTCAAGGAAACGATGCTTCGCGCTGGCCTTGTCGCGGATTTTCACTTTCGCTTTCCGTTTCCGGGGCGACCCCGTGAAGTTGAAATCACGCTGACGAGCTTTCAGAAAGATGGCTCGAACCTGTGCCTCATCTCTGTCAGCGACGTGACGGAGAAGGATGTGCTGCGCGAGCACCTGCTGCGTGGCGCTCGCCTGCAAGAGGTCGGCGAAGTGGCCGCAGGCGTGGCGCACAACTTCAATAATCTGCTGACCGTGATTCGCGGCAACGCCGAGTTGCTCCTGATGCACTTGATGAATGACGCTTTCGCGCGGCAGCGAATCGAAAAGATTTTGAAGGCGAGCGATGACGGCGAGCAGATGATCGGGCGCATCCACGAGAGCACGCGCCATTATACGGAAGCGCCCGCCGCGATGATGAACGTTCAGCTAAACGAGTTGGTGAAAGATTCCATAGCGTTTACTGAAGACTATGCTAAAGCGTCGCAGGATGAGCGCAACGCGCGCGTTAAGTTCAGGACCGAACTCGCCGACGGTTTGCCTCCGGTGCGTGCCAGTGCCAGCGAGTTGCGCGAAGTCTTCGTCAACCTTTTACGCAATGCTGTGGATGCTATCGAAGGCGAAGGGCAGATCACGGCGCGCACGCGTTTGGAAGACGGGCACGATGTGGTGGAGGTGAGCGACACGGGCACGGGGATGAGCGACGAGGTGAAGGAGAAACTCTTCCGCCCGCTTTTCACCACCAAGGGTGAACGGGGGACAGGCTTAGGACTCGCCACCTGCTACGCCATCCTGCGCCGTCACGGTGGCGACATCGAAGCCAGAAGCGCGCCGAATGCGGGCACGACGTTCATTGTCAGATTGCCTGCGGCGTCGGGGTAAAGCAGTCAGCAATAGCTTTCAGCCTGGAAAATGTTTGAAGAGTCCCGTGAGGGACGATTGATAATAGCCCAGCGATTTATCGCTGGGATAGAATGGTGGAATAAACCAGAGTCCCGTAGGGACGACTGAAGAAAGGCTCGCCTCTGTTCAGTCGTCCCTACGGGACTCAATTATGTTTACCGTTCTGTTTCCCAGCCATGAATGGCTGGGCTATTGTCACGTCGTCCCTGGCGGGACGGGAAGGCTCTTAGAAATCACCTCGTCTGGTTTATAATAGCTGTCAAATGATTGCTGAACCGCTTATGAAATCAAACACCGACATCCAACCAATTCTTGATCGCGCACTTTCCGGCTCTCGCCTGACCGCTCAGGATTGCACGACGCTGCTTGAGTCCGATGATTTCGTCCGCATTGGCCTTGCCGCCGATGAAATCCGCAAACGCTGGCATCCTGACGGCATTGTCACCTATATCATTGATCGCAATATCAACTACACGAACGTCTGCAACGTCGTCTGCACCTTCTGCGCTTTCTATCGCCGACCCGGACACCCGGAAACCTACGTCCGCACGCTCGATGAAATTCGCCAGAAGATAGATGAGACCATCGCTCTGGGCGGCACGGGCGTTCTGATGCAGGGCGGGCTGCATCCTGACTTCGGAATAGAGTGGTACGAAGACCTGCTCCGCACGCTGCACGCGGAGTATCCCGATTTTCAACTTCATTGTTTTTCGCCGCCTGAGATTCACAACATACATCTCATCTCCGGCCTTGATTACGAGACGATCATGGCGCGACTGAAAGAGGCAGGGCTGTACAGTCTGCCCGGCGGCGGCGGCGAGATTCTGGATGACGAAGTTCGCAAGCGCATCTCCACCAAATGCACGACCGATGAATGGCTCGGTGTGATGCGCGCCGTTCATCGCGTGGGGTTGCGCTCGACCGCGACCATGATGTTCGGCATCGGAGACTCGGTCGTTCATCGCGTGCGTCATCTCGAACGCATACGCAATCTGCAAGACGAAACGGGAGGCTTTACGGCTTTTATCCCGTGGACGTTTCAGCGCGAAAATACCGCCCTCGGTCGTCGTATCAAGGAAGAGCCGACGGGCATTGATTATCTGAAGATGCTTTCGGTCTCGCGCCTGTTCCTGGACAACATTGCACACTTTCAATCGTCGTGGCTGACGCAGGGATTGAAACTCGGACAGGTCGCGCTGCGCTTCGGGGCAGATGATATGGGCTCAATCATGATCGAAGAGAACGTCGTCTCGGCGGCAGGCGCGCATAACTTTGCTGATGAAAAGATGCTGCGTTACCTGATCCGCGAAGCGGGCTTTCGGCCTCAACAGCGCGACATTCTCTACCAGCACGTCAATCGTGAGCAGTCGCCCGACATTGATACGAAGGAATCCGCGCAGCTTCGTGAGTTAACTGTGCTAATGGCGGATTAAAAGCAGTGATAGGTGATAGGTGATGGGTGATAAGTAAGAGCGTTTTCTCTTATTACCTATCACCCATCACCTATCACTGCTTTCCAGATACCAGATCGGTCCATTGAACAGAAAGGTCGCTTCTTTCAAATCTCCGAATAATGGTTTGATGTTTTCCGTCAGCCACCGCCTGACCTCCTGTATGTTTTCATTCCCACCTTCCACAGCCGCGATGACGTTGCTGTGAGTCGTCAGATAATCTATTAAGCCTTCAACCGAGAATTTGAGTTTATTTTGATACTGCTCCTGCCCGGCAAGGTGAAAGCCCTCGTTGCCTGAATCTTCCACGGTGAAACTTGCCCGGGTTCTTGGCGGAGGCGGATACTTCCTGACGTGGCTTTCGCGGTACCACGTCTCAAACGCAGCATTCTCTTCCATCCGGCCTGAGAAATAATTATCGTAGACAATCAGCCAGCCTTGTGGGCGCAGCACGCGGCCTGCTTCCCTGAGAAACTTCTCCCTCTCAAGCCAGTGAAAAGCGGAACACAAAGTCATCAGGTCGAATTCGTTTTCACCGAAAGGAAGGCTCAGGGCGTCTGCGACCCGGTATTCAATGCGCTCGTCTCTTTCGGCCAGCGCAATCATCTCCGCTGAGGCGTCAACTCCGACGATCTCTTCGGCAATCTCTTTCAAGGCAATGGTAGACATGCCTGTGCCGCAGCCTACGTCAACGGCACGCCTCACAGGTTGTGTGAGCGAAAGGAAGGTGCGGATTCGTTCGATGACCAGCGGGTGAAAGTAGGGACGACCTTTCGGATACCGCTCGGCTGCTGTTTTAGAGCTGAAGAAATTCATGATGACGGTTTGCTTCAATCCCCCTGCTTCAGGTTTGAGCTTCGTCATGGCTTCGGCCAAGCTCTTCTAACAAAGTGCCCGGAAAATCTGTGATGATGCCGTCCACGCCCAATTCAATCAAGCGCCGCATCTCTTTCGCGTCATTGACCGTCCAGGCATGGATGGATAAGTCCCGATCATGCGAGGCGCTGACAATCTTCTTCGTGATAATCGGCAGGATGGAGAGCCTTGATTTCACCTGTATTGCGTCCGTGTTGGGAGCCCTGGCCGCGCTGGGAAGCAATTTGCTGATGGCTACAAACTTTATCAACTCGGTGCTGGAAGCTGAAGTTGCCACCTCCGGGCAGATGCGTCGAAACTCTGTTAACGCCGAATCCGAAAACGACGCCACCAGCGTCCTGTCCTGCATCTTGTGCTGGCGAAGCATCGCGACGAAAGGCTCGACGATGTCTGGAGACTTTTGCTTGATTTCGATGTTCATCCGCTGCTCAGGGAATCTGAGCAGTATCTCTTCGAGCGTGGGCACTCGAATACCTTTGCCGCGAAAGGGAAATGTTTTCCCGCCGTCATCCGTCCATCTATGACCGGCGTCCAGCTTTTGTAACTCTTCAAGTGTGAATTTGTTGACCGGCCCCTGACCATCTGTCGTTTCGTCTACGGTAGGATTATGAAGCAGCACCAGCGCACCGTCGGCTGTGCTGTGAACGTCCATCTCTATGACATCAACGCCGATTTTCAGCGCTTGCTCGAAGGCAAAGAGAGTCTCTCCGGGCCACTGTCCAGCCCCGCCCCGGTGAGCGATGACCTCCGGCTTGTTCCTGGCCCCCTTGAAGAATGGATGATTCGAGCCTCTCGCTGTAGTCATTGTCAATCTCCTTCAGGCGAAGCTGTCCGGCTTCATGGCTTGGGATTAGAGGTATAGTCTTCGAGCAGTTTTTGCGCTCTTTCGCCGGGGCTGATGAGCGCGAGTTTTTTCGACCAGTCATAGCCGCTGAACACGCCGACGAGCTCTGCCCTGTCGTTGTAAACCGGGCTGCCCGAATAACCGTCTCGCACGGCAATACTGGCCGACCAGTATTGCAGGCCGCGAAACATGTATGGGCCGGAGAAGTTTCCTCGTCTCACCATCTTGTCGCCGTGCGGTCGAGCAATCAGGACGAGCGTTTCGTCTTTGCCGATGCTCGTTTGAAAGGCGGGAGCTTTAGCCTGCTTTTGCGACCCACAGATGCGCAGGAGCGCCAGATCGGCATCTGCGTCTATCTTGATGACTGTTGCCTGGCAGCCGTTGACGCTGACCTTGACCTCAAGTTGATCCTTGGCCGCAAACCCCAACTGCCCTTTCTTGGAGATGCTCAAATCTCCGGAGACGACGTGATAGGCCGTCATTACTAATCCATCGCCGACCAGAAATCCGGTTGCGTATCCGTTCGGCCCATAGTCTAGAAATGACAGGGCGTGCTCCAGCGAACTCTTCTGCTTCTTAGTGAACTTCAATTCCAGAGACACCGTGTGGCCTTCTTGCTTCGTCATCGTGGCCGCCGCGTCATCTGCCGCGCTTTTCGGCGAAAGCGTTGAGACTATTAATAGAGCAATAGCAAGGCTGAAAAATTTACTCTTCATCTTCGGGTCTCCTTTGGACAAGTGACAGATTACGGTTGCAGGTCGGGCGAGGACAGGGTTCTTAAGTAAATAGCGAATGGAGGAGAAGGAATAGACAGGATTAACAAGATGGACAGGATAAGAGAAGAAGAAGCACGCTACATTATCTTAGTAGCTTTTCTTAATCTTGCTAATCCTGTTAATCCTGTCTATTTCTTATCGATTTGTTAGTGACTCTAACTATTTGAGAAATTGCAAGCTGACGGTCTTCTCGAACAATTGACCTAAGACTCATTAGGCGCTAGTTAACGAACCGGCGCAGTTGGACGCTGATGGCAAAGCCGATGGCAATAAAAGTGGCGAGGATAGATGAGAGGCCAGCGCTCATCAGAGGTAGAGGCACCCCGACGACGGGCAACATGCCGAGCGCCATCCCGATATTGACGAAGAGTTGGAAAGCCAGTCCGCCCGTAATCGCCATGATGACGAGCATCCCTATGCGGTCAGGTGCGCGCCGCGCCCCCGTTATCAGGCGAGAGAGCAACAGGGCATAGGCCAGAAGCAGCAGGATGCAGCCCAGAAAGCCTGTTCTCTCGGCGGTCACTGCGAAGATAAAGTCCGTGTGAGGCTCAGGCAGGTATTTCAAACTGCTCTGCGAGTATTCGATAGAGCCGCCCGTGCCCGTGAGTCCGCCCTTGCCGACCGTCAGGATGGATTGCCATGTGTGATAGCCGTAGCCGCGCTTGTCCGCGTGCTCAGGATCGAGGATGACGTTGATGCGTTCCAGCTTGTAACCGCTGAGCGCTCCTGTCTTAACTCCGACGAAGTAGGCGGCAGGCGCAACGACCATCATCAGCACGACCGCCGCAATCACAATCCACATCCTGATAGAAGAAAGAAAGAGAACGACCGCCAGGAGCGGCAGATACGTCAAGACCTGCCCCGTATCCGGCTCAAGCAGGATCAATCCGACGGGCAAGGCGAGGATGAGCACGCCGATGATCGTCTCTTTCAGCGTCAAGGCCGAATGGCGCGGCCTGCCGAAGTAGAGCGCGAGCATCATCACGGTCGGAATCTTGACAAACTCCGAGGGTTGAAATTGTCCGAGCAGCGGCAGCTTGATCCAGCACTGCTGGCCGTTGATTCTCATGCCGATGCCGGGAATCAAAACGATGCCCAAAAGGACGAGGCCGAAGATGTAGAAAGCCGGGGCGATATGGATGAGCTTGCGATAATCCGTTGAAGCGACGGCGATCATCGTCACGAGCGCGACCCCCAGCCCGAGCAGTTGCTTCTGCCAGTAGCTCTCGGTCGGCTGCGCGTTGTGAATCTGCCACGTCCCGAAGACGACGATCATCAGCGCCAGCGCAGCCAGCGGCCAATCAAAATCTCTTAAGCGGATCTTTTTTAGAATTGTGACCATAACTCGGGAGTCAGGAGACAGAAGTCAGGAGACGGGAGAAAAGAATATCTGTGATAGTGGTTGCAGCCTTTTCATTCTGACTCCTGACTCCTGACTTCTGTCTTCTGCTTTAATGCGCCGTCAGCGGAGTAGTGTTGCGTTGTGGTGGCTCGGTCTTCTTCTTGGCGAATTGTTGAGCGCCGGGAGGCTCCTGCTGGCGCGTCTTGCGATAGTAAACATCATAAATGGCGCGCACCGAGGGCGCTCCGAAGCGAGACCCCAGTCCGGCGTTTTCGATGAGCGCGACGCAGGCAATCTCCGGCTTGTAGGCCGGGGCGTATGAGACGAACCACGAGTGGTCTTTGAGTGCGCCGACATCTTTGCCGAGGCTTACGACCTGCGCCGTGCCCGTCTTGCCTGCAATATCGAACCCGGCCATGCGGATGCCTGTCGCCGTCCCTGCTTCGTTGACTACCGACCACATGCTTTTGATGACGAGCTGATTCTGATCCAGCGGAATCTGGATGATCTTCGGCGGGGTCGTAAAGGTTCTTGACGGACGAGCGGGCCTATAGTCGGGGCTGTTCGGGTCATCACCGACAGCCGCTATCTCGCGTATCTCCTGTAGGAGGTGTGGAACGTTCATTTTGCCATCCATTGCGATGGCCGAGTGGGCGCGCAAGAGGGCTATCGGCGTCAGCACGTCCTGACCCTGACCGAAAGAGGAGTAAACCGTGTCAATGTCTTTCCACTCCGGGTCTTTCGGCGATTGACGCGCCTTTAATTCGCGCGTAGGCGTGGTGCTGACGACCTCGTGCGGCAGGTCTATGCCGGTGCGCTTGTTGAGGTCGAACATCTCGGCCATCTGCTGAATGCCTTCGAGCTTCATCTTCAGCCCGAGCCGGTAGAAGTAGCCGTCGCACGACTTCATGATGGCGAAATGCACGTCGGGCGAGCCGTGATTGCCGCCCATGCACCGCGTGAACTTGTTGCCGATGGTGATGCCGCCGCCGCAGACCAGATTGGAATGGTCTATCTCAATCGCGCCCTGCATCAGTCCGGCGGTCGCCATCAAAGGTTTCCACGTTGAGCCGGGCGGGAAGCGTCCCGCGACCGCGCGATTGATGAGCGGCTTCTTCGGGTCGTTAAGCAGTCCGGCGTACTCGGCACGACCTTCTTTCGTCGTGATTCGCTGCGAGAAGAGGTTCGGGTCAAAGGTCGGGGCTGAAGCCAGCGCCAGAACTTCGCCGTTGGTCGGGTTCATGGCAATGATGACGCCGCGCCCCTGTGGCGATTTAACCAGTTGCTCTTCGGCTGCCAACTGCAAGTCCAGATCAATGGTGGAGACCAAATCCTGACCGGGCTGCGGCTCAACTCTTTCGACTTCGCTCTGGATGTGGCCGCGACTGTCAACGATGACTTTCCGATAGCCGTCCTTGCCGCGCAGGTATTCGTCGTAAACTTTCTCCAGCCCGTCCTGCCCGATGATGTCTCCCGGCTTGAAACCTTTCCCCTTGTACGTGTCCGAATTCAACTGCTCGGGGCCGATCTCGCCGACGTAGCCGAGGACATGACAGAGCGTGCCGTTTTCCGGGTAACGACGCTGCGGCTGCAACTCGACGCGCAGTTCCGGGAATTCCAGAGTGTGCGAGTCCACCCAGGCGATGTCTGCCTGTGTCGCATTCTCCTTGACGGTGAAAGATTCGAAGGCGGGCTGCGATTTGAGTTGCTCGAAGCGTGTGGTCAAATCATCCAGGTCAACACCAAGACCTTCGGCGTAAGGTTTGACGAGCGTCCCGAAATCTTTGCCCTTGATGTCTTCGCGTGAAAGGATGACGTTGTAGGTGGGGCGCGAGTCAACCAGCAGCTTACCGTCGCGGTCGAAGATGACGCCGCGCGGCGCAGGGATGGGAAGCAGGCGAATGCGTTGATTCTCGGCGCGCTCGGCGTAGTACGCCCCCTTGACGATTTGCAAATAGTAGAGCCTGATCCCCAGCGCCGTAATCATCAAGACGACAAGAATCTGGATGACACGCAGCCGCGTTCGCAAGTTCTGTGAATCGTCCTCAAATTTCATAAAGCAGTGATAGGTGATAGGTGATGGGTGATAGGTGATAAGAGAAAGCTCTCTCCTATCACCCATCACTTATCACTGGCTTTTCATCTTCTTTTCCCCAGCTTCACAATGCCACGTCGCGCGACGCGGCGGCGAAAGGCGAGTTGGCGACGCTGGCGCGCGCGGTCGCTAAAGAGCAGGTCGAGCAGGTAGAGAAGGATCGTTCCGGCGACAGCCGTCCCGATGAGCTTAAACGATGCCTGCTCGACAAAACTGACGTTTGACGGTTGCCCGAGCATCCGGTGAAGCAGCACGTAGACGCCATCATCTATGAGTGATGCACCTGCCAGGACGGGGATTCGCGCCAGCGGGTTGTCCAGATTGACGCGCGTCGCCAGGCTGACAATCAGAAACGCCACCAGCGTTTTGGAAAAGCCGCCTGCGCCGAGTAACCCACCGCTCAGGGCATCGGTCGCCAGTCCGGCAATCGCGCCGACAAACAACGCCTGCAAGGCGTCGCGTTGCAGCGCGACATAGACTACCACAATCAGCGGCAGGTCAACGTAAACAATTAAAGGCCAGACGGCGCGCAGGGACGTTTGCAGGATGACCGCGACCGCCAGCACCAGCGCGATTTTCAGTTGACGCATTTCAATAAGTGATGGGTGATAGGTGATGGGTGATAGGAAAGAGCTTCTTACTTATCACCTATCACCCATTACTCATCACTTTTTCTTCTCCACATTCGGCAGCACATCTACGGGCGTGCCTGCTTGCGGCGGATGATAGAGCAGCACAGCCACTTCTCCGAGGGCGTTGAGCCGCGCGCCGGGCTTGATATGTATGACGTGCGCGACCGTCGCCGATCCCTTCCTGACATCTAGCACCTGGCCGACGTTTAAGCCAGGTGGGTAGATACGGTCTTGCCCTGTGGTTACTACGTAATCGCCCGGATTGACTTCTTCAAGACCTGAGACGTGGTGCATCTCCAGGAGATCGCTATCGCCCAGACCCTTGACGGAGCCGAGCGCATTGGATTGCCCCAATTGGCCGACGACCGCGCCAGCCGCCGAGCGTTCCTCCGTAATCAGCATGACCTGCGCCGTCCAGGGGCCGACGGCGATAATCCGCCCGACGATGCCGCCCGGCGTCACAACCGGCATATTCAATTCAATCCCGCTGGAACTACCCCGGTTGATCGTGATCGTATCGAACCAGAGCGAAGGATCACGCGCAATCACGCGCGCCGCTACCGTCTGATATTCGTTCTTCTCTTTCAAATCGAGAAATTCGCGCAGGCGCTTATTCTCGTCGCGTTCGGCGCGCAACTGGTAAAACTCCATCTCCATCTGCTCGATGCGCTGCTTGAGTTGCACGTTCTCGGCAGCGGCGTTGCGTAGATTGCCAATATACTGGAAAAAACCTGCGCCCGTGCCGCCGACGCCTGATGCCGCGCTCTGAAACGGCGCTACCAAAGACTGCCCCCACACGCGAATCATGCGCTGCTTCGTCACCCCATCGCGCGCATCATACGCAGCCAACGCGAGATTAAAGACCAGCAACCCCACCAGCCACCAGGGGGCGCGCTGCCTAATCTCTTTCTGTGAGCGTGCGACTGCCATAGGTCAGAGGTCAGAGGTCAGAGGTCAGAGGTTAGGAAGTCAACGACTGACCTCTAACCTCTAGCCTCTGACTTCTGCTTTTACGTTCCGCTCGTCAGTGTGTTGTCCCACTTGACGCGCTTGAGGAGATTGAAGTCGGAGAGCATCTTGCCTGTGCCGAGGACGACCGACGAGAGCGGGTCTTCGGCGACGCTGACGGGTAGACCCGTCTCGATTGAAAGCCGCTTGTCCAGATTCTTGAGCAGCGCGCCGCCGCCCGTCATCACGATGCCGCGCTCAACGATGTCGGCTGATAGCTCCGGCGGCGTGCGCTCCAGAGCCACGCGCACGGCGTTGACGATGGTCGAGACGGAGTCCGCGAGGGCTTCGCGCACCTGCCGGTCGGTGATCGTGATGGTCTTGGGGATACCTTCGATCAGGTTGCGCCCGCGCACCTCCATCGAGAGCGGCTCGTCCAGCTCACAGGCCGAGCCAAGCTCTATCTTGATCGCTTCGGCGGTGCGCTCGCCGATCAGGAGGTTGTAGTGACGCTTGATGTACTGCGTGATGGCTTCGTCCATCTCGTTTCCGGCGACGCGGACGGCGCGGGAATAGACGATGCCGGAAAGGGAGATGACCGCGATGTCGGTCGTTCCGCCGCCAACGTCTACGACCATGTTGCCGTGCGGCTCCGTGATGGGAAGACCTGCGCCGATGGCCGCCGCCATCGCTTCCTCGACCAGGTAAACCTCCGAGGCTTTGGCGCGATAGGCAGAGTCTTCGACGGCGCGGCGCTCAACCTGCGTAATCTCTGAGGGGATGCCGATGACGACGCGAGGGCTGACCCACGTCTTTCCGTTATGAGCTTTGCGGATAAAATGCTGGAGCATCTTCTCCGTCACTTCAAAGTTAGCGATGACGCCATCCTTCATCGGGCGGATGGCAACGATGTTGCCGGGTGTGCGTCCCAGCATCTCTTTGGCGTCTCGGCCTACGGCTTCGACGGCGTTGGTGACTTTGTTGATAGCAACGATGGAAGGCTCGGAGACGACGATGCCGCGTCCCTTGGCGAAGACGAGCGTGTTGGCCGTGCCCAGGTCAATCGCCAGATCGCTGGAAAACAGACTGAAGATAGATTTAAATGCCATTCGAGTTTTGGTCCGTACCTGTCAATTAAAATTGCGCTAGAAGATTTGAAAAACCTGCGCTCAGCGCTCGCCCGAGAAAGCTTGCCAGACACCCCGACCCGGAGTGCTCTCAGACCGCGCGGCGAACCCATAAAGATACAACGAGGGGGCGCATTCTGGCTAACCCGGAAAGCCGACCGGGAAGCATCGGGACGAACCATGAGCCTGCCGTACTGTTTTACTGGAGGCCTGACGGGGCGGGGTTATTGCTCCTAAACAGTTCGCCTAATGCTTTACAGCAACTGGCGAGAAATGTCTACAGGTTTTTTAAGAAAATGGGACAAAAGATGTTCGGCGGAGCGCATGAAGATTGGTCGGGGCAAAAAGGTCGTCGGGCGCATGCCGATAAAGCGCCACCCGGAAGCCCCGGCTGCAAGCTAATCCATGCCCGCTAGCGTACCCCAAGCAGGCGCGCGAACCAGTTCTTTTTGGTCAGAGTATAAATCTTATCCCGCCGCCTCTTGAGCCAGATGAGGAGGCCGATGCACCACGGCATTGAGAGCAGAAACAAGATGAGCTTGATAAGTTTGACTGTGGATGGCCCCCTGGCCACTATTTCCCCCATTTGATCTCTTTCCACTTCTTCACCGCTCAGGAGCATCAGGGACAGGGCGAAAGGGGCGAAGGCGAGAACGCCCCAGAGCAGAAAGCCCCCGTACATGCGGAGGACATCCTCCACGACCAATCCCTTGTCTTCGAGTAGCTCGAAGTTGAATGTTTCGCGGGTGGTGAACGTCGAGAGTTCACGATTGAGCGGGCGGATAACCCAGGTGGAGATAGGAAACAGAGGGATATGGCAAAGGGTGAAACAGCGGGTCACTTGATAAGTATCAGCCGAAAGCTGCCTGTAACCCAGCAGGTCAATGCCACTGCCGTTGATGGTTTGCGGTTTGAGCAGGATGCGACCAAAATCTGCGCCCGGTTTGGGCTCGCTCGGCTGGCTACGGGGTCGCGCTGCTTCGATTTTTCCGACCTGCGGCGGCTCGGTCGCGCTCTGCTCAAAGAGCGGCCTCTCGCAGCGCTTGCAGATTTGTGCCGAGGCGAAGTTGACTAAGCCACAGGCTTGGCATTTCGGGTTTGGCATACGTTTGCTCCAACTGGATTGAAAGAGTGTGAGAGGTGGTGGGATTAAGCGGAAGGCGGTGCGACAGCGAAGCGGATGCAGTTTTTGCCTGCGGCTTTGGCTTCATACATCGCGGCGTCGGCGTTGGCGACGAGTTGCTGCGGCGATTGGGCGTGCGCCGGAAAAGTTGCGACGCCGAAGCTGGCAGTCAATTGCAATTTAAGCCCGCGCCCGCCCGTGAAGGCGTTGCGCTCAATCTTGTGGCGGACGCGTTCCGCTACAAATTCAGCCGACTCGACGCTGCTTTCAGGCAGGATGACGACGAACTCATCGCCGCCGTATCGCGCCACCACGTCCGTATCGCGCACGGATGAGAGGATGATGGTCGCCATCTCCATCAGGACGTGCGAGCCGACGAGGTGGCCGTGAACATCGTTGACGTGCTTGAAATCGTCCAGATCGAAAAAGAGTGCGGCGACGGTCGAATTGTAGCGACGGGCGCGGCGAACCTCGCTCAACAGAAACTGGCGCAGGTAGCGCGCGTTGTGCAGCTTCGTCAAATCGTCTGTCTGCGAAAGGCGCTCGGCTTCGGCAATCCGCAAGGAATTGCCAAGCGCGGCGGCTAAGGGCAGCGCCAGCGCGGCGAGCAGGCGCAGGTTGGCTTTCGTGAATGAACGTCGCCCTTCGCCCTCGCGCACGCCTTCGAGCACGCCCATGACCTTGTCACCGCCCATGAGCGGGATGGCGACGACGCGCCGCCCGCGTTCAGTCTTTCTGATGGCCTCCATCTTCGAGACTGCCGTGCGCGCCGCTTTCGATTCCGAGCCTGAGAGCGCCAGGGCGTTTCCGAGCAAAGCTCTCTGCCAGCTTGTTTCGGGTAGCTGGCGATCCTGTGTGGTCAATCCGCGCACGGCCAGCGGCTCAAGACTCGCCGCCGCGCTGCCGCTCGCTTCCGAAGTCAGGTAAATCGTCCAACGGTCGGCCTCAACGAGCGGCGCAAGCCCGGCCAGCGCAGCGTTCGCCGCGCTCACCTGATCGCTGGTCAGATGAAGCGACGCGACCAACTCGAAGGCTGCTCGCAAATCGCTTACTGAAATCTTTTCGGGAAGCAGCAGCGTCTCTGCAAGCCACGCGCTTTCCACCACGTCGGGCAGGCGAAGCTCGCCCGTCATGCCGCGATCTTCCAGTTCGCGCAGGAGCGCCGGAAGTTGCGCCGGTTCGTCTGCGATGGCGCGGAAGCCCAGCCGTTTGAGCGTCGCGGCGTCCGGCGTTCGCAACGTCGAAGCGCCGTTGTTCGGACGACGGCAGGCGACGAGCGGCGCGTTAGGCCAGACGGCGACCGCGTGCTCAATCACGGAGTAAAGCTCGCGCATGTCTCCGCCGGGAATGACTTCGTAGAGGACTGCGAGCGGCGGCGTGACATCTTCGCTCTCGGCTTCAGCCGCTTGCTCGACGGGCGCAGGCGCGATGACTTCCTCGCGGATTCCCTCAATCAACGCCGCCACGCCCGCGACGTGCAGGACATCGGCCAGCGCCGCTGCCGGAGCTTCATGAGCATTCGTTAATAAAACTACGTGCTTCATCGTCAAACCAGAGTTGCGTCTCTCATTTCCTCTGTCTGCCCCCGCCAGCCGCAAGCTGGACTTTGAACGGGCTACGATTTCCCTGTTGATCCTGCGCCTCTATGGTCACATCGCCTGCGCCTTCGGGGGCTGTGATTTGCAGACGGAAAGCGCCGCTGCTGTCGGCGAGCGTCTCGCGCCCCGCGAAGCTGACGGTCGTGCCCGGCTGCGTTCGCCCGCGAATGACGTAGATTTGGCCGCCGACATATTCGGCTGCGACCTCAGAGAAGGAGAGCCGGTCGCCTGTTCCCTGCGAGGTGATGGTGAACTTCAGAGGCTCGCTCCAATCGCTGTCCTGCCCCGAACGGGCTGTGGCGCGCACGCGCCAGAAATAATCGCCGGGTCTGAGGTCTGAGGCGTTGAATTCGCTCGAAGCGAGTTGGTCGCGCTCGATGACCTTGCCTGCGGCGACGAAGAAGGGCGAGGAGGCAACTTCGACGCGGTAGTGAGCAGCCGTGCCCGACTGCGGGCGCTGCCAGCGCAGCGTGACGCTGGCCGCACCACTTCTTCCGGCGGCAACTCTTTCGAGATTGCGCGGGCCGACGGGGATGGGAATATCCAGTAACCGCTCGCGCTGCCCGACTGTGCCTGCCGGGTTGACCGAGACGAATTCGTTACTGCGGATGATGGTCTTCTCGCCGTTGTTGGTCGTCGTCTCGATCTGTCCTGTCTGCACCCGAATCTCGGCGGTCTTGTCCGGGTTCACGTTAAAGGTCGAAGCCGTCTCGGATGCCAGCCTGCTCTGGGTCTGACTCGTCTCGACAACGTTATTCGTGCCTTCGGGTTGCTGCTCCGTGCGGACGTTGATCTGGCCTGTATCAACCTTGACGCGGACATTCTTCTGCCCGCCTTCGCCGCTGGTGTTGTCGCGGATGGTGACGGTGCTGTTCGGGCGTATGACGAGGGACGAGCCGTCTGCGAGCGTGATCCGGGCGCGTCCGTCCGATTGCGTCTGCACGGTGTCGCCGGGGTAAAGCTGTGTCTTGGAACTGGCGGGGAGCGTCTCGCGCGTCGAGGCGCGAATGACGCGCACGTCACCTTCAAACGAGGCGAAGCGCGCTCCTTCGGGCACGTCTGTCGTTGACTTCGGACTGGCAAACGGGTTGCCGTACTTCCAGACGTAGACCCCTGCGCCCACCGCCAGCACGGCGAAGATGAGCGCGGCGATGATGATGTAAATCAGCCGCTTCTGAACGACCCACCAGTCCATATCGAAGCGACCGTGCTTGGAAGTCATAATAGGGAAGTAAACTGAAACTTCTGCGGGGCTGAAGTGCCTAACGAGCGATGAGTCGGGCGGGGCTAAGTTTTCCCCCACTCTCTCAATGAGGTGAAGCCAGGATAATCGCGGAGAACACCACCGCGACCACAAAGAAAGTTAGCATAAACCTTCTATTCAAAGCAAAAGGAAAATTCCAAAGCGCAATCGCTTAAGCCCAAGCCTGCTCCGCTTTCGGTGATTAGTCTTCCCGCACAAGCTCGCGCAAGGCTTCCAGCTCCGGAAGAACGAGCTTATCTTTTGCTCGCCCGGCGGCGCGTTTGGCAGCGATCAAGCCGTCAAGCGATAAGACGGCGCATTCGATGCCGAAGAGGGGCACTATGATAGATGCCGAGGATACCTGCTCATAGGAGCCGACACCTAATATCTCACCCAAAAGATCAAGATCACCCAAATCCGTCCGCAGCGTGAAGTTCAGTCCTCGACGAAGCGTCTCTACATCCCAGATGAAGGGCAATCCGGCAGGCGCCCCGCGTAACTGTGGATGAACTGGTGAGAGCGACTCTGCCAGACGCGCTAAGCTATCGTTGTCGCGCGCATAACATATGTCCAAGTCGAAAGTCGCCTGCGTTGAGCCGTGAATGCTGCCCGCGATACCGCCGACAATCACGAACCCTGCTCCGCTGCTAACCAGCAATCGGATCATCTTCTCGATGTCAATCACTTGGAGAGCCTCGCAGCAGCCTGAATTTGTTCCAGGGCGCGCATTACTTGTTGGAGGTCTCGCAGGCGATCTTCCGGCGATAATCGAAGCCGCCCGGCGAGCAGTGAAAGATCAATTCCGAAGTCGCGTGCGGACGCAACGGCACTACCGGGCGGTGGATTGATTAACCTTTGTTCGAGGTCAACCTTCATGCCGGGAGTATACACCGCCTGGGATTTTATTTAGAGGTGAAAACTCTCTAGCGCCGCTCGACGGTTTCCGAGACAGCCGCCGGATCGTCGTTTTCGACATTCTCGAAGGGCTGGCCGAAACCGGGCGGAAGGTCAACGTCAATATCTCTTTCGGCATGCTTAGGCCAGATGAGCGAGGCCACCACGGAACCGGCCAGCACCGTCGCCACAAAGCCCAGCGCAATGCCAATCGGAATGTGATTGCCGTGACTGGCGTACTCCGCAAGCCTTGGCGCTCCCAGATAATCGAGCGCGTAGGCCAGTCCCTTCGACAGGAGCGGCAGCAGCATCTTGACGCCGATGAAGGTCAGGACGATGGCGAGACCGAGCTTGAGGTAGTGGAATTTCTCGACCACTCCGGCCAGCAGGAAATAGAGCGAGCGCAGCCCCATGATGGCGAAGACGTTCGAGGTATAAATGATGAACGTATCGGTCGTGATACCGAAAATCGCCGGAATCGAATCAACGGCGAAGACCAGATCGGTGACTTCGACAATGACCAGCACGAGCAAAAGGAGCGTGCCTGTGCGCCGCCCGTTCTCCACCGTGAAGAACTTATCCTCATCATAGTGGCGCGCAATCGGGATGAAGCGCGTCACTATCTTCACGACCGGATTATCTTCGGGCTGAATCTCTGTCTCTTCCTGGCTGAACATCTTCACGCCGGTAAAAACCAGGAACGCGCCAAAGATGTAGATGATCCAGTTAAACTGTTTGATGAGCGCCGTGCCGAGCAGAATCATGGCGATACGCATGACGAGCGCGCCCATCACGCCCCAGAAGAGAACGCGGTGCTGGAATTTCGCAGGAACTTTGAAGTAAGCGAAGACGAGCAGAAAGACGAAGAGATTATCCACCGAGAGCGACAGCTCGATGAGATAGCCCGTGAGAAATTCTACGCCCTTTTGATGCCCCAGATGCCAGAAGACAATTCCGCCAAAGATCAGCGCCAGCGAGACCCAGACGGAACTCCAGATGACCGATTCCCTGTAGGTGACAGTGTGCGATTTGCGATTGAACAGCCCCAGGTCGAGACTCAACATCGTCAGAATCAGCGCGCCGAAACCCACCCACAGCCAGAACGAATGTGCTGCCATGTCCATATGTGTTGATTAACATAGCATCCACCTCAGCGCGTAATCAACCGACGCCATAGAACAGCCAACGCATCCCTGAAAAGGATGAACGAAATAGCCGGGGGCAAGCAACCCGAAGTTTGCGCTGCCCCGGAACAGTATAAAAAGATTCTGACCCTGAAAGGGTCGTATGTAATAGCCGGGGGCATCGCCTCCGGTCACACGCAATCACAGGTATTCCGACCCTGAAGGGGTCGTATATTCAATGTTGAATATACGACCCCTTCAGGGTCGGGAATCTTCTCTTGCATGATTCCGGGGGCGGCGCTGACGCTCTGCCCCCGGCTATTACATACGACCCTTTCAGGGTCAGGAAAATATTTGCGACTGTTCCCGAATGGCATTATCTAAAAGCCATTATCTTCCCGCGCGGTTGCGAGGCTACCCATCTCTCCGCTACAATTCGCCATTTGCAGAGAGCAGAGATTAGAGGTCAGAGGCCAGAGGTTAGTAAAAAGCCAATGACTGACCTCCGACCTCTGGCCTCTGACCTCTAGTAAGAAGGTTATAAATAATGCTCAAATTTTTAAGCAAGATGGAGCGCACGCGGAGCCTGATTATCGTCGGGTTCGCCATCCTGATGGCCGTCAGCCTCGTTGTTTTCTACGCGCCCAGTCGTAACAGCGCCGCGCCCTCGACCACCAACACGGAAGTCGTGGCGAGCGTGGGCAGCGACGACATCACCCTTGGCGACCTCATCGGTGCTATCACATCGCAGGGCGGCGACGCCTCGATGCTCAGCCCGCAGATTGCCAAAATGCTCCTCAATCAGATGGTTCGCCAGCGCGTCATGGTTCAGGAGGCCGAGCGGTTGGGTCTGACGGCTTCGGACGAGGAACTCGCCGCGAAAATCCGTGAGTTCAACAAGGATGCTTCGGGCAAAGTTGACGTGGAGAAGTACAAACAGCGGGTCGGCGACGTGGCACGCTACGAAGAGCAGGTGCGCGATCAAATCGCCATCGAAAAGCTGCGTGCTTTCGTCACCGCCGGGGTCAACGTCTCGGAAGATGAAATTCAGCGCGAGTACCAACGCCGCACCACGACCTTTGATCTCGTTTACGTGCCCATTGTGGCGGACAAGCTGGCGGAGAAAATCAATCCGTCAGATCAGGAACTGCGCGACTATTACGAGCAGCACAAGGCGGAGTATCGCATCACCTTGCCGCAGAAAAAGATTCGCTACCTCTTCATAGATCAGGCCAAATTGGGCGAGAAGATTCAGTTGACGGATGCGGAACTGCGCGCCGAGTATGACAAGCTCACACCGGAGCAGAAGCAGGGCGGGCATCGCGTGCAGCAGATCGTCTTGAAAATCGCAGACCCCAAACTGGAAGAACTCGTTAAGGGTAAAGCCGACGAGTTGGCGCAAAAAGCGCGCGGCACTACCGGCACGGCGACCGAAGCAGAATTTACCGAACTGGTCAAAGGAAATTCCGAAGACCCTGTGACGGCTAAAGCCGGGGGCTGGCTCGCGGGCAACGTCAGAAAGAATCCGAACAAGCCTGATGATCCGCTCCAACGCACGTTTGAGACGGAAGTGGGTGGAATCTCAGGCCCGATTAAATTTGGCAACGCCTACTACATCTTCCGTCGCGGAGAGACGGTGACGAAAACCTTCGAGGAAGCCAAACAGGAGTTGCTTGTCTCCGTGCGTAATCGCAGGGCTTACGCTGTCGCCGCCGAGATTGCTCAGCGCGCCGCCACTCGTCTGAAGGAAACGAAAGATGTTCAAAAGGTAGCGCAGGAGTTAGCTTCGGGAGCTAACATGACTCCGGCTGAGATGGTTCGAGAGACGCCGTATATCATTCCCGGCGATGATGTGCCGAACATCGGAAGCTCGCAGCAGTTTGAGCAGGGGATTGAGCCGCTCCAGAACCCGCAGGACGTAGGCGAGCGCACACCCATCAAAAACGGCTTTGCCGTTCCGATGCTCGTCGATAAGAAAGAGCCGAACCGCGTCCCGGAGTTTGACGAAGTTAAAGAGAAAATCACGAGGGCTCTCAAGAGCGAGCGCGCGAAATCTCAGGTTGAAGAGACGGCGCGCAATCTGGCGAGCGGCACGGGCGGCGCAGGCGACCTACAGGCTGCCGCCGCGAAACTTGGTCTCGAAGCCAAGACCCAGAACAACTTCAGAGTCACCATGCAGCTTGGGGAGTTGGAGTCGAGCGTGGCGTCCGAAGCAGCGATCTATGCTTTGAAGCAGGGCGAAGTGACGAAGACACCCGTCAAGATCGGAAACGATTGGGTTGTCATCGGCGCGACCAAGCGAACGGAAGCAGACCTCGCGGAGTTTGCCAAGCAGCGCGACCTCATGATTCAGGGCGCAGTTACGGAACGTCGCAGCCAAATCTTCGAGGATTACATCCAGGCCGCTCAGGCGCGCATGGAGAACGAAGGCCGCATCAAGATTTACGATGAGGTCATCGCCAAGCTCGAAGGCAACGAGCCGACCATCTCAACTCAGCCGCAAATCCCACAGCGCCCGAACTCAAGGAGTCTGCCGATTCAGATACCGGCGAAGTAAGTAAAAAGGTAAAAGGTAAAAGTAAAAAGTGAGGCGGAAACCACATTAAGATAAAAAGTGGTTTCCGCCTTCCTTTTGCCTTTTACCTTTTTACTTTTTCCTCCCTCATATCCATCCGAGAATTTTCCACCAGAGGAAGCCAATAATTGTCCAGATGAGAATGTTCGGGACGGAGACGATGAGGCCGAGCCACCACCAGGTGCGCTGCTTGACGTAGCCCGCGCCGAACCAGATGGGAGCGGGCGTTGTTCCGTAGTTGGTGAGCGAGGCGTTGAGGTTTGAAAAGTAGGCGAGCGAGAGAACGGCGAGGATGGGCGGCGCACCGGCGGCAATAATGACGGCGAGGAAGGGAAGATACATCGCCGTGACGTGTGCCGTGATGCTGGCGAAGCCGTAGTGCGCATAGAAGTAGATTAAGAGCAACACGCCGAGCGCAACACCCCATGTCCATCCGGCGGTCAGACTGGCCGCCGCCGCCGCGAATTGCCGGGTGATTCCGGTTTCGCCAAGCGCCTCGGCCATCCTGACAAGCCCGCCGTACCAGACGAACACATCCCACGCGCCGCGCTCCGCGAGCAGGTCTTCCCATTCGAGCACACCGCTCAAGAGCAGCACGCAGATGCCCGTGAGCGCCACGACCGCGTAATGAATCGCCGGTACTCGTCCGCCAGTCATCGCTGGAAGTTTGTCGCCAATTATCCAGAGGGTGGCTACAAGCCCGAAGACCGCGAGCATCATCTTCTCAGCCCACGTCATCGGCCCAATACGCTTGAGTTCGGTCGCAGCGAATTCGGCAGCCGCAGGCGTGTGCTTAATCTCAGGAGGAAAGAGGCGGTAAAGCAGGAGCGGCACGACCGCCAGCGAAATCAAGCCGGGAACGATTGCGCCAATGAGCCAGCGCGTGTAGCTCAGGTTGATTCCCGTCTCCTGCATGGCAAACTTGGCGATGATGGCGTTTGACGCTTGCCCCGTGAGAAACATCGCGCAGACGATTACGTCGCACTGGTAGAGAAGCACGCAGAGGAAAGCGCCGAGCCTGCGCGCGGTCGGCCCAGGCTTTGATTCATAAGCTTCAGACAGGCTTTTAGCGATGGGGAAGATGATGCCGCCGGAGCGCGCGCCGTTTGAAGGAACGACGGACGCCAGCAGCATATCCGTTGAGACGAGCGCGTAGCCGAGGCCGAGAGAATGATGACCGATGGTGCGAATGAAGAGCAGCGCGATACGTCTTCCGAGTCCGGTCTTAATCATCCCGCGCGAGATGAAGAACGCCGCCAGCACGAGCCAGACAATCGGGTCGGCGTAGCCTTTGAGGGCTTGATCCACCGGCAACGCTCCCGTTAGCGCCACCGCCGTCACCCCCAGCAAGACCATCGCGCCGCTCGGCACGGGGCGCAGGATAGAGCCGATAATCGTGGCCACGAAAATCGCCAGCAGCCGCCACGCTTGAGGCGTAATTCCGTTCGGCACAGGCGTGAGCGCAACGCTGACAGCGGCGGCTACGACTACGCCCCACTTGATGAGCATGATGTGCGTCGCCCTGCGATGCGTTGGCGCGTCCTTTTCTGGCGGAGCGTTCGGAACAGAGTCAGAACCGGCGTCCATTATTCGTTTTGGCTTTCTGAACTTTGCGGGATTCTTGATGACGGGCGGGAATACTACAGGGATTCCGGTTTTAATGCGACTGTGAAATGCTCTGTTCCTGACCCTGAAAGGGTCACATAAAATAGCCGGGGGCAAGCAAACGAAGTTTGCGTCGCCCCCGGAGAACAGTATGAGAAAAGATTCCGACCCTGAAGGGGTCGTATATTCAATGTTGAATATACGACCCCTTCAGGGTCGGAATGTATTTGGGTATGCGTGACCGGGGGCGTTGCCCCAGGCTATTTTATGTGACCCTTTCAGGGTCAGAAAAACGCGCCTTGATTATCTGATGGTACGCATCAACGGAGCGAGGCTTTCTTGCGGAATCCTCACGTTGATTTGAACCTCGTTGCCTTGTGTCGTGATGGTCAATCCCTTGAGAACATCCGCAATGGAGTCTTTCTTCGCCGAGTTGCCGCCCGATGATTGTGAAAAGCCGAAGGCGGAAAGCGACTTGATTGTGTTGAGCGCCTGACCTATGTCACTGGCCTGTTCCGCCGTCTCTGTCCGAACCGCGACGAGAGTCTCCGCGTCTGTTCCATTGGCGCTAAACGAGCCGTAGAACTGGCGGATCGAGGCAAAGTATTTCTCGATGGAGTTTTTGGAAGAAGCTTTCTCGGCGAAACTCTGCGGAATCTTTCCGCTGAATCCGACGACGGCGTTAGGCGTTTGCGTCGCCAGCCTGACCAATTCATCGTCAACGCGGTTACGTCCCAAACTCGCATCAACGGCTGAGCGCACGCTCTCCAGATCGCCGACGGCGAGCGTGTTGGAATCAAGCACGGCGATGGCCATCTTGTCTCTTCTTAAATCTATGCTCGGCGCGGCTGCGCTGGTTTTCTCACCCGTCTCAACTTCGACTTTCATATGTCTGGTCGAGCTGATCAGAATGATTCGCTTGCCTTCATACTGCTGCTCTTCTTTCTGAATCTTCTCGCCTTTCGCTTTCACCGCAGCGAAGGCGTTTTCCAGCAGCACGTCCGCATTAAAACTGCCGCGCGCGATGACGACTGTGCGCGAGTCATGCGATCTTCCACCAGTGAGACGACCGCCGACAGCTACGCTCTCGAACGAGCGCGGATTGATGCCGGTCTCTTTTTCAAACTTCTCAAGCTCAGCGTTCATCTTCGCCAGGAGTGCGGGGTTACTGGCGAGCAGGCTGGGGAGCGTTTCGCTAAGAGCACGCTGCGCGTCAATACTGATAACGAAGTCCGATGCCGGGAGCGCGGCCAGAGCCGCATTGGTCGAGGCCGCTCTCGTCCCCGTATTGTTACCGATGACAAACGCCACCGTCGCCAGAAGCGTCAGTGCGAATGCGACAAACGAAAAGTAGAATTTCCTATTCATCATTGCTGCCTTTCGGAAGTTACTGTTTATCTTGCTTCGGCCATCTTGGGTTGTAGCACGCGCATGAGCGTGGTGATGTCCGCTTGTTGAAGCTCGAATCTGAGCGAGGTTTCGTTGCCCTGCGCGCCGATCTTCAAGCTGTCGAGCGCGCTCTGCGCCAGTTCTCTTGTCTCCGCTGGAAGTTGCCCGACGAGCATGCCGCCGAACTGCTTCAAGGACGTGAGCGTTTCGCTCAAGCTCACAGCCTGCCCTGCGTTTTCGGTGCGCGCAATCGCCATCAGGTCGAAACCGTTGGCGGTCGTGCCAACCGCGCCGTAAGCCTGACGGATTGAGCCAACGAGCTTGCCGATCTCGTCGTTGCCGACGTTCAAGCCTTTGGTCAAAGACGGCGGCACGTTGGCGCTAAAGCCCATCAGCGCGTTTGGCGTGCGCGTTGCCAGACCCACAAGGTCAGTGTTCACCTTGCCTCGCGTTTTGTTCGCGTCGAGCGTGGCCTTGACTGCTGCCAGCTCGCCGATGACCAGATTGTTTGTGCCGAGTGTCGTCACCGCCATCTCTTTCACTCTCATATTCATCACGCCGGGAATATTCACCTGATCGTTGATGCTGAAAATGTAGATGGTCGCGTCCGCGTATTTTTGCTCTTGATATTTGCCTTTGGATGCCAGGCGTCCGGCTGCCACGAGCGCGCCCGCATTGAAAGTGCCGCTGGCGATTAAGACCGTGTCGGCGGTCGTCACCCCAGGCGAAGGATGCTGGTAGCGCAGGCCGATGGCAATTGACTCGAACGAGCGCGCGTCGAGACCCGTCTGCATCTTGAGCTTATCTATCGCGGCGTTGAACTCGGCGAGTTTCGCCGGATTGTCCGCCAAAACTTTCGGCGCGGCGTCGTTAATCAACCGCTTGACGTTGACGAACGCCACGAGGTCTGACGGCGGAAGCAAATTCAAAGGAGCGATGGAAGATGCCTGAGCGAGCGCCGGATGCGTTCCGGTCTGAGCACCGCCCGTGATTGCAAAAGAGATGAGCGCCACACTGAGCGCGAGAAATAATGCGAAGGATTTTTTATTCACGATCTAAGATTTCACCTTTCAAACTTTTACTATCAATTAAGAGCACTTAACAAAACTATAACGGAAAAGGAATAGACAGGATTAACAAGATGGACAGGCTAAAGAGAAATAAATTCAATCTCCCTTGTCCCGTTTTAGTTTCTTAATCTTGATAATCTTGTTAATCCTGTCTATTTCTTCTCGGTCTTGTTATCGAATATGCCGCAAACAACTGGGCACACGCCACTGTCGGATGCCTCGCGCATCACGCAGGGTTGGCTTTATTCTCGCCCTTTCCCTTGCGCGTTTCCCTGATTCAAACGCATGAAAAGCTCTCCGGCTTCCACTTTCCTGTAATCCGGCGGCAACTCAAATATTCCGGCGTCAACCGTCTCTTTAATGTCGCGCAACTCCACAATGATTGTCATACGCGACCCCGTCCCGCTGGTCGAAGTGGTCTCTGACTTAACAGGAAGCCCCAGACTATCGTCAACCCAGGCCAGGCTTTCCGTCGTGTACTCTTTGGCCTCGCCGATGTTTCCTCGCACGACGACGCGATACTTCGTAGTCGCGCGCCCGTTCAGGTTTTCGGCTCCGAGCTTTTCATAACTCGACTCCGGGCGCAGCTCGTTGAGCAACTTGTCCGTCGAGAAATCCGGCGGAACATTCACCTCCCGGTCATCTCCCAATCCACCCGTTTCCGGTTTCACTTCCGCGTATAGCTTCTTCGCGTGCAGCAGCAAATAAATCCCTTCGGGCAATTGCAGGTAAGAAAAACTTCTGCCCTCCGTCATCTCGTAATCTTCGCGGCGTCTCTCGCCATCCCGCGAGATCCGCGCCCCGCCTTCAACGGTCGTCTCTCCGCCTTCGCTCGTCGTGATAACGCGCGTTGCCTGATATCGCTCAGGCTCTTTCGTCGCAAAAGGCGGTATCGAAGACGTGTCGCCAGCAGCCGTGGAAGCGTTGCCGTCTGCTGCATTTTGATTGCCTGCAACCTCCGACTTCTTACAAGACGCAGTGGCGAGGAGAAGCGTTAACAGGAATACGGGAAGAAGCGTTTTCATCATCACTTCACACGCGCTCGACCAGGAGCGCCAGCCCCATGCCGCCGCTGACACAGAGCGTGGCGAGTCCGCGCTTAGCCTTGCGCTTCTTCATCTCGTGCAGCAGCGTGGTCGTGATTCGCACGCCCGTGCAGCCAATCGGATGACCGAGAGCGATTGCGCCGCCGTTGACGTTCAGGCGCTCCGCGTCGAATCCTAAATCGCGGTCGCAGGCAATGACCTGTGCGGCAAACGCCTCGTTCAATTCAATTAAATCTATCTCGTCAAGCGAGAGCTTTTGCCTATCGAGAAGAGCACGCACCGCCGGAACAGGGCCAATCCCCATAATCTCAGGCGCAACGCCCGTGATTTCATAATCAACGATGCGCGCCTCTGCCTCCGCGCCCGTCTCTTTCAACATCTCCTCGCTCATCAAGACTACCGCCGCCGCGCCGTCCGTGATGCCCGAAGAGTTCCCGGCTGTCACCGTCCCGTCTTTGCTGAAGACTGGCGAAAGCTTTCGTAGAGATTCAATCGTCGTGCCAGCTCTGTAATGCTCGTCGCGCGCGAAACTCTGTATCTCGCCTTTACGACCTTTAATCTCAAGCGGCACGATCTCGTCATCGAGCCGACCCGCATTGATGGCAATTTCAGCACGTTGCTGCGAGCGCAAGGCATACTCGTCCTGTTCGTCGCGCGAGATTTCATAACGCTTGGCCAGATTCTCTGCCGTCTCGCCCATCACCAGACCTGACAGCGGATCGTTGAAGCCGTCGCGGTACATCCCGTCAACGAGTTCCGTATTGCCCATACGCATGCCCCAGCGTGCGCCCTCCGCATAAAAGGGAACGCGCGACATACTTTCGGTTCCACCCGCGAGCACCGCGCGTGCGCGCCCCAGCATGATCTCCTGCGCGGCCAGGATGATGGCTTTGATGCCAGAGCCGCAGGCTTGATTGACTGTGTAGGCCGGAACGGTTTCAGGCACGCCCGCGCGATACGTGATCTGTCGCGCGACGTTTGGCCCGCCTCCCGCCTGACGCGCCGAACCCCAAATAGATTCCTGAAGGGATGCGGGCGTGATTCGCGCGCGCTTCAGACTCTCGGTCGCCACGGCAACACCCATGTCCGCCGCGCTCCATGCCGCGAGCGTTCCGCCAAAGCGCCCGATAGGAGTGCGCGCAGAGCCGGTCAGATAAACGTTCTTCATTGCTTCGGATTGTTCTCCCGTTTTTTATTGACACGAAATGTTAGCATACGCTATAGAGCGGACGAAGTAGGGGCAGGGCTTGTCCCTACCCACTTTTGTTTAGTAATAGACGGGCAAAGGACTTGTCCCTGCCCCTACAGTTTCCTCACATGCTCGAACGCCTCACAACTGCGGATTCGATTAAGAACGCCGAAGCGCGCATCAGAGCACTGATTGACGCGCACGGCGAATGGTTCTACGCGCACGGCTCGCAACGCGGCGTGCTACTGCGTCAGAGCGAGTGTGATTTTCGTGTCTCGCAGGGACGCCTGATTTTCTCTTGCTGGAGCGAGCAGGGGAATATTTCGTGGCGCATCGTTGGCTGGGAATGGACGAATGAAAAGCTCCTGCTCGAAGCATCGCGGCGGATGGGAGCCGAGCGTGCGCGGCTTGAATTAATTCCGCGCGCTTCAATCAAAACTGCCCTCGCAGCCATCGGCGACACGCGCCGCGAGCGTTGCTTGCACCTTGCGCGTCTCGCCTGCGCTCCGCTGCACGGAATGAAAGTGGAGCGTGCGGCCTTGAGCGCGGGATCGCGTCCCTCTCAACCCGGAAGATACGCGCGCATCTTGCTCCGGCATCTCAACCGCGAACGAATCGCCGTCACGGGCGAGGTCGCCGAACCCTTTAGTCAAGACGTTGATGCCTATCTTTCCTCCGCGCTCATCTGGTTCACACGCGCTTCAGAGCGGGCACGCC
This sequence comes from uncultured Acidobacteriota bacterium, assembly GCA_963791265.1. GTDB lineage: Bacteria > Acidobacteriota > Blastocatellia > Pyrinomonadales > Pyrinomonadaceae > QHXM01. The sequence goes on along the minus strand of CAWBSB010000013.1, from coordinate 121,253 downwards.
CGCCCTACATTCGCCAACTATGGTTGATTGCCGCGAAAGATTGTGTCGAATCTCTGGCGCAGCGACTCGCGCTGCTTCGTGATGAACTGCGACGCGTCATCACGCTCTACCGGATAGATGATGAATGGCAGAAACTTGAGCCTGTTCGCGTGCCGCAACTCGATGAGCTTTGGACAGAGCCGCCGCAACGTTTCCGTCGTCCGGCGCTGCGTGATTTGAGCGAGAGTGCCGCGCGCATCCTTTCTCACGCGCCCGAAGCGATTGATGTCGTGCGCGCCCGTCATGGCGAGACGCTGCGCTTTCACGGGCTGCCATTTGCCCGCGTGCGCCGCGTGATGAATAAAGAGAGCGTCTGGTTCGGTACCGAAGGCACGCGCCACCGTCTACTGGACGAGAGCACGCAGGAAGATTGGTCGAAACTCCTTCGAGATTTGAAAGAGCATCGCTCGGCGAAAGCCGTAGACCAGCATCACGCGCTCTATAGAGCATCGCCCGAAGCGTGGCTTGAATCCGCGCTACGGCGCGAGGTCACACGTCTTGATCCGGGCTTGCGACTAGCGCCGCTCTACGCGCAGTTTCGACCGTCACACATTGGCGCAACTTCGCGCCCGATTGATCTCCTCGCGCTTCGGCGCGACGGGCGTCTCGTCGTCATCGAGTTGAAAGTCTCCGAAGACCGCGAGCACGTTCTACAGGGCGCGGACTACTGGCGACGAACCGAAATCTATCGCCGCCACGGACACCTCACACACGCACATCTTTTCGGCGATGCCATCATCGCGGACGAACCGCCGCTCGTCTACCTCGTCGCCCCCACCCTCCGCTTTCACCGTTCCTTCAATCTCCTGGCGCGAGCCATCACACCGCAGATAGAAATTTACCGCTTCGACCTCAACGAGAACTGGCGTGCAGGCGTGCGCGTCATGCGCCGTGAGACGTTAACCAATTCTTTGCAGTAACTGCCAATTATTAGTTAAAACTCACAGGTGCCAACAATTGGTTAAAATCCATTTGAGAGTTGTGGAACCTGATGTCCAGTCAGCTATCGTTAAATGCCTTTATCTACAATTTGTTAGCCATTGATGCGATGTACTGCACCATCGCTCCTCTTTAGTCTGTCTGATATCCCAAGGAACGCCTCAAGCTCAATAAAAAATCCATTACACGTTTCTCGCGAAGGTAGCCTGCTTTGCTCATCCGATAAGCAACTCTTCCCTCAATAGGCTCGATGCCTTCGGCTTGCAGCATCAGTACTGCCCGCTCTACCTCTTCGCACGCTGACTGAATGTTTTGTGATTTAAGGTTCCGTCGATATTCCATGTGCCTAGAAGCAATTTCTCGGCACAGGTCTGGAAAGTAATGATATAGTCGTCGATATTCGATTTTAAGTCGAATCGCTACTGTCTTCATTGAGGGTGGCGGGCACTCTTCACTAGCTACTACCATTTCCAAGTTGCGTTTCAGTTCTTCCCTATCCAAGGCTTTTTCAATTCGCTTTGTCTCATAGGGAACATCAGGGAGGCTGGGACTTTCATCAATATTCCTGGCTATATTGTCTCCAGTATAAAAATCCTTCAGCGAAATATTTAGTCGATAGCAAATGTGAAGTACCGGAAGGAGTTTCGGAAGATTTTCGCCCTTACACCAATAAAAAACCCGCCCGGCGTCCATTCTAAGCCAATGACCGAAGCCATAAAAATTTCCTTCAGGGGATCTCTTTGCAAAAGCAGATAGAATTTCGGCTACTCTTTCCCTTTTAGGCGTGGCGAATTGCCCGGAAAATGAAAGTAGCTCTCCAATATTCGAAACCACCCACTTCCCCCACTCTAGATCAATCTCCTGTAATTCATAATCTTCTGGATCAATCCTCTTAGCAGAACTACCAAGCCATCTCGCACATTTCGAACAATGCCCGGCTCGGTAGTATCTATCTAAATGCGGTAAATCTTTATTACAATGAGGACACTGGTGAGTTAACTTTCGGCAATGATGAAGACAAATATCAACGTCCTTGATAGCCCACAAAAGTGGCTCGTATATAGTTTGCTTTGTGTCCCGCCATTCGTCATAGCAAGCTGGACACCATGCGCGTCTGAAACGAAGTAGCCCTTGGGCCGGTAACACCTTGCCCCAATACAGCATCGTCAAATAACTTAAATCTTGCCGGAGGGTTAATGTTTGTAGCGCGCAGACCCAATCCTTTGCCATTGCGCCCAGCCCGTTCAAGACCCTCGCACACGAATATATTTGGCTGCCCTTTAGTCCTTCACCTTGGTAACCGCTGTGAAGCTCCGGCTTGATTTCTTCTAAGATCAGTACCGCTAGTGAGACGTGGTGCGCGGCGGCAAGCCTGGATAGGTATGAAGTTAAAGATTCAACGTCCGGAGTGCCAATGCCGATGGGCTCTAGGTGGTAAAGACGACTCCGCTCGGGAAACTCAATATGAGGAGGCTCCCACAACTCTATCTCAGTAACCGATTGGCTGCTATCGCTCATCAGGCCACAAGCTTTACGAAATTGTTAGGGAGCGAATCGAGTCCTAACTCCTTCCTCACGTCCCGGAGTACATTCAAGGCTATCTTGCTGGTTCGTAAAGAACGTTGGGCTGTCAGACTGCGCTCGACCATCTTGACGGATGGATAGAACCCTTCCGCATGCAGAGCCATGGCGATTTCTCTAATCTCTTGCCCGAATTGTGCTTTCTCCTGTACGGAGCGTTCCTTGCGATACTGAGCATATCGCTCTGCAATTCGACGGCACAGGTCTGGGAAATAGTTACGAATGCTCGTATGACTTATTTCTAGCCGCCTGGCGATAACCCTTAGTGGCTGCGGGGTATCCTCATCTAACTCCTGTTCAAGTATGTATTCGACCTTGTCCCATGATGCCGCGTGGTCTTGTACGCATTTCTCAGCCAAGCGGGCACAGAGGTCGGGGAAATGCTTGACAAGCATTGTTCTGCTGCAGCCCAGGGTTTGGGCAACTTCTTGTGCGCAAGGTGAATTTTCTTCGTTCAGGGCCTTCTCAAGTTTGAGACCAGCGGCCTCCCAAAACTCCTTCCTACGTAAATCGGCGTAATCTGCGTAGCGGGCGACGGCCGCATGGCATAGTTCGGGAAACCTTCGGCGAAGTACATTACTTGGATATCCAATGCTATCAGCAATTTCCTCCAAGGGTATAGGAGGATCCGATGCGAGAATAATTTCAAAACGGTGTCTAGCTTCTTCTAGAGTGACAGTTCTGTGTTTACGACCGGGATCAGAAGGTATTGGCGCTTTAACCGGCGGATCTTGGACTACCGTATCTTGGGACTGCATTGAGAGATTAGAACGATGTAAATCTCCACATATAAAATCGAGAAGCGGAATATGTGTGATGAGGCAGATCTTCAGCAGCTTGTCTAGTTGAGGGATGCTATCTCCCCTGCGCCAGTCGTTGATTGTGGATTGTGACAGCCGAGTGGCGCGAGAAAACGCGAACTCATTCTTATATCGCGAGTTATTAATGCACCAGTTAATCGATTCAGCGATCACTGCTTTGGATGGCGGCTCCGAAATGTTTGGCGCGGCCGCCAGTAAGTTGCCAACCTGCTCTGCCACCCAAGTTTGATATTGCAATTCCTCATTACTCAGGTCTTCTGAAGATATGACCTTGGTAGAGGTCTCTCCTAACCATGCTTTACATTTTGAGCAGAAGCCTGGCCTTGAGTGTGAATCAAGCAGGTGAAGGGTGTGGTTGCAATGATTACACCGTGACCTCAATGGTCTGTTATGAAGGGAACATGCGGTCACGACTTCTAACGACCATAAAAGCGGCTCGTAGACGAGTAATCCGTCTAGTTTCCTCTCCTCGTAGCAAGAAGGACACCATGCGCGCGATGGCTTGAGAAGGTGGCGGTGGGAGATAACAGATCTCCAGGTCAACAGAGTAAGATAGCGAAGAGTGGGTTGGAGCGTGATCTTCTCCAGTGCCCTGACGTAATCCGCCGCTGTAAGCCCAGTGCCGTTCACGGCGCGTTCCATAGGCCGGAAGGAGGTTGCCAGTACCGCGTTTGCATTTGACCGAGAGGCGCTGTTTCGTAAGTGCCTTCTGTCGATGTGTGGAGCTATCTCGTGGCCGAAAAGGGAAGCGTGGGTGACGTGGTGAGCTACTGCGAGGCGCGAGGAATAGGCTGAAAGGCTTTCGACGAATGGTGTTCCGATTCCAACAGGCTCCAAGTGAAAAAGTCGGCTACGCGGCGGCAAGGTAATGTCCTCAAAGACACATAATCCGCATTCTTCAGGCTCTTTGGGGATCACATTCATTGGGCTCCCACCGGAAACCTCTGGGGGGCTGGATCGCCTATTCTTTTTCGGGCTGATGCCGGTGGGGGCGGTAGTAAGATTTGGTCACTCTCTGAACTCTCCTCTCCATTAGGATCGGGTTCAACCTCCATACCGAGTTTTTTCTGCACCCTCTTCAGCGTCGCGGGGGTTTCTTTTGCCTTCAATTTCTCTTCTCCCTCTTTAATCTCTGTAGCCAGTCTGTCGAGCTCCGTAAGCCCAAGCGCAGTATCCTCAAGATGCCTTTGTAAGAGCTTGCGGCACTTTTCGACGAGGGCCAAATGTAAAGCTCTGGTCATCCAAACTTTCAGTACACCAACACAGCCGCAACTGTATGTATAGAGATATTCCGTTAGGCCAGATATGTCTAAAGCTTCTTCTAGCGGCATTCGTTGCAGAAGGGTAAAGGCAACTTTTCGGAACTCTTTCAAATCCTCGGCGATGGTGCAGTCGTAACGCCCCAGATGAACATTTACAGAACGACGGCTCACCTGTCCGCTCAAGCTCCGCAGACCGAGCAACCTGTATGTCCCCGCTAAAAAATGTATGGCGTTAGTGAGGGTGACGAGGGATTTGACACACTCCATCTGATCGAATACTTTGCGGCCTTTCGAGATCACCATTAGGGAATGAGCTTCATCCACTCCTACAACTTTCACATCACGTTGCTGAAGGGTGTCCTCATATATGCGCCGTAGCTCCTTTCTATCCTTGTACCTATTGCCTACGCGCGTGACCTTCTTTTCGGAGTCGGTGAAAACGACTTTGTGCTTTATAAGCACTTCGCTGAGTGCCGTAAGTGCCCGTATGTAGTGATCCGACCAGTCGTAGTTCCCGCTATCGGGAGACGGTGCCACCATTCTGAGAAAGGGTATGCAGCCTGGGCTCAACCCTGGCAACGCGGCCTTAATTACATCTATTTCAACTTGGCGCAGTACGGTGCTTTTACCGCTCCCGGCCGGGCCGAACAATAGCACTATAGTACCCTCCACGCGCTGGTTAATCGCGAGCATCACTGCTTCAGATGCCTCACGCATTTTGCGGTGGTTGACGATGACAATGTCCCTGTAATACGCCATCCGGTCATCAGTAGAGGCGCGTAGAAGTTCGTCCGGGAAGCTGTACTTTTTCGTCACTAATTATCGTCCCCCAATAATTCGATCTCCTCTAAGTCATCAACCTCCTCAGCAAAAACAGAACTTATTGTAGGATGGGTGTCCTCACTCGCGGCAGGTGCATCACCACCCGGAAGCCTTCGGCGGTGCGGGGCCAAGGCGGACCGAGCTTCGTTGATGGCAGAATGCACAACTCTTTGCTCAATATCACGAGTTCGCTGCATGCGAATGAAATAGGCCTTCAGGCTCTCCTCCTCCTCCTCGAGAGACTGAATGAATTCAGCCAATCGCCCGGCATTGATAGTCCTGTTGCGGTGAAGAAGCAGATTCCGCCTGCGTAACTCGGAACTTGCTAACTGCATCTGCCGTTCAGTTCGGCCCTGGAAGAACCAGTATTTTTCGGATTTGCAGGGGGTCCACTTGCCCTTTACGTACGCGTATGCCTGGCCCGCGTCAAAGGGCTCATACCGCACCGGCACGTTCACCCTCTGGAGTTCGGGCTCATAGAAGACGTCAGCCCAGTAGTAAATATTGTTAATCTTCACCCCGTCATTGGGCATAATCATTGAAGTACCTTTACGAGTTGAGGGAAGCGTGAGGAGTCTAAAAGTTTCGTTATACTTCCTCAAACGGCTCTCCCTTTTGCCTGTTAACAGTGTGCCTGAATCGAAGGCTTCTCGTGGGCTTTGTTTTAGCGTCCAGTGATCCATCGTGTCGTAGATTTCATAGCCCCATTCGCACAACCGACGGTGCGCGCCCTCGAGCATCCAGACCGCGTGGACGCTCGGGTCAAATTCGGGTGAAACCTCCCGAACATTTTTCATGATTTGCGTGTTGCCGAGCATGTTATTAAGGAATTGCCTCCTGTTAGTGTCGAAAAGACGCTCACATGTGGAACCGCCTCGGGGCTTGCCCTCGCGGCTAATCGTATGGATACCGAAAAATCCGCAGAGGGCGCGAAAGTAGATGCTCTTGAACTCCTTGCCGCCGTCGACCACGAGGTACTGCATCAAGCGTCCGAAGCGACGCACACACTCGCGAAGCACCATCATGCAACTGCGGTAGCTGGGCGGGTCGAACGTGAGGTATATCGCCAGCAGCCTCCGGGAAAATCCGCACGTCAGAAATGTGGCCCAAGGTCTCCCGAGCACTTTACCTGTTTGAGAACAACGCAGCCGCAAGTCGAGTTTTGTGTGGTCTACGTGGCAGATCTGGAGCGGGCGATCTCCCTGTACGGGTGTGTCCTTCTCCAGCCAGTGGCTAAAAGGCTGGACCTGCTTGGCCGCCCTGGGTCCCTTTCGTTTGCTAACCTGGACAGCTTGTGGGCGAAGCCGCGTCATTTTTATAAAAGTTGGTAAGCTGGGAGCATCGAATCCTTTTTCCGCGAGTTGCTTCGCGAGGGTGGTATGAACCGAGGTGAAACTTTTTTGTTTTTCAGTCTCGAAGTTTTTTTTAATGGCGTCTTCTGAATCTTTCAGGACCACATCATCAAACCTGGGCTTACGATTCCCTCTACCGTGAAAGTTGGGTATGAGCCCCAAATACCCGCTCCCGTAAAGGGACTCGGCAGCACGAAAATCGGCTAGATAGTTGTACAAAGTACGCTCTGGAATAATCTCTTTAGGAAATCTTTCTCCGGCCAAATAACGAGAAACGAACTCGACACGTCGGCTCGCCTCCTCCAGTTCTTTGGGGCTTGCTTCGCTAATTATTTCGTTGACTTTATCGCTGATCGTTTCTTCTTCCGGCGATTTCAGCCCTTGGATCAAGTTTTTTCGGAATAGCTCTTCAAACTCTTCGTGGGTGAGCCTGACGACCTTCTTGCTCTCGCCGCAAAGCCATATCTCTTTTTCGCCTATGTTTACGATTTCAGCAGATTTCCCATCACAAAGGATGGTGCTGCCAACCGCAACATCAATGAAGTCTGTGTCAGTTAGCGGGAGAGTCGCGCTGGGGTTATACGCACGGGCTGCTTCTTCACTGGCGAAGACATAAACCCGGTCTCTCTCTGCTAGCGCGGCAGCAGATAGGTCAACATAAAGAACCTCATGTGTGATCATTATGTAGAGGAGGTCGGTCGATAATCCGGCTTGGAGAGTAAGTCCTATGAGATCGGACAGGCGGATTGCCGGTCTCGATGCTACGTGCGCCAAGATTTGTATACGCGCCTCTTTAGGGATAGCTTTCGGGTCTTCACGAATATAATCCTCTACAAAATCGAGATTTCTCAAATAGGTGCGATCAAAGTTAGCCTCGGTCATTATCCAATAACCGAGACCGAATTGTTCCACGTGCTTCTCGGCCGACGGATTGTGCCAGCGACCATCCTCACCACGGCAATAGCGATTGGGTTGTTCTTTCGCGAGCTCGGACATCTTTTTTTCTGTCCTGCACTCGACGTATCCGGCTATTGTCTTCCAGATGACGAAGAAATCTGGAGTGTAAAGTATTGCGTGATTCTTGCCATCTTTCCTGACGCAGGGAATCTTCAACGTGATAGGCTGGTCCCAGAAACCTATCACGTCATCATTATGTTCCCACGTGCGGATCAAGGCGAGCTCGTAGTGTCCACTTTCGTACTGGACGGTGAAGCCCATCTTCTGACTGGAATAATCCCCGCTCCTGTTCCTTGGCCCTGTGCGCACCGCGCGGGCTGGTTCGGAAGTCATGATGCGGTCGATCATCTGCCTGCCTTTTTCAGGAAGGTTGAGAGACTCGATTACATCTTCTAGCTCCTTGCCGTTCAGCATACATACCTTCTAGTATTGCTATCGATCAATCGTGTGTCCTTTCGCAGCGGAGACCGAGTTTTTACCAATTATCTGGAGATTTTTGGGCAGAATTGGGGATGGCGAGTTAAACTCCCCGCTAGTATCAACTTAGAGTCAGAGTTGATTACAATGTTGAGCCACAAAATAGTTACCAGCATCCTTCGACGGGAAAATTCATCTGTAACAACAATCGGCAACGGATGACTCTTCTTCTACGGTCTTACCCCACAGTGAGATAGAAGCGCCCGCAAAACCGCCGGGGTCACAGACCGAAGTCGATTTTTTTCTCATCAGACCTACCCTCTTATGAGATAAGCCGCGAACACTGTTCTCGGCATCAACTGCTCCAGAGGACAATCCTTTCCCAGGCAGAATTCCGCCCTCTACTTATAAAAAGTATCGAAGCTTAAAAAGGTGACTGGGCAGGTAGAAAATTTTTCGATTATTTCGGGAAGAGGGAGGCGAAATGATAGGAAATTGCGAACTTAGCAACCTCAACGCTGACTCTGAATAGGCGGGCCACATCGCGCGCGTTTGCAGACGCGCGGAAGTGCTTTCGTAGCATGGAGTAAGGTACCAATAGCTCTATGGCGAAAAGGCTTGCGGTAGCCTTTGACCATGGTTGTAATCTGTAGTAGGTAGGGAAAAACTTTGGGAAGCGAGGCCGGACTTTGTTTTCCCGCCAGACTGGAGCGTCACAATATATGTAGTAATAGAGGATGTAGGCGAGCGTAAATCGGCGGCGAGGCTCAGCCTCACTGGTATTGACGATGGCGTGCGCCTGACCCTTGAGGCGAAGGATCATGGCTTCAAATTCGTACGGAGATAAGTATTCTGTGTAGGTTAGTCCCTCGTTAGAAGCAACCTTGCCCAGGTCGACTGGCGGATTGGTGATGCCGCACTGACTGAGAATTAACTTGATCTCCTCCGTGAACTTTGTAGGCGGTCGGGACACAGCTGGAGTGAGCCTCCTCGTGAGGATTGTTCGATCTTCTGCCTCCTAGAAGTCCTAAAAAAGTTCTTGTAGCCTCTTTTTATCTCATTTTTATCTCATTCTTTTTGCCTCCATCGACTAATCGATGAAGTCTATCGCTTTCCGATCTTTGAGTACTTTGATCACCTTCTTGAACCACCTCTCGATATCATCCGTCATTAGGCTCTCGTTGGCGGAGCGAGCGTAGAATTCGTCGGTGGCTGCTTCTATCTCGTCATCCTTCCTGGCCGTCAGTCGTTTGCGGAGAGGGCGGGGGGCTTTCTTGACCGCCTCGTCCATTTCGGCTCGACCTTGACTGACTGAGATGGAGGCGAGGACCAGCTTGCGGAGGGCCTTGGCGTGGAGGCGGAAGAGGGTGGTGATGGTGGCCACCTCCTCGGGGTCGAGTTGCCAGGGGAGCGTCTTGCCGGTTTCGATATCCTTGACGTAAGAGGCACTTCGGCCAAGAAAGCGTGCGATGTCCCCGGCATGTAACCGTATTGTTTCCCTCGTCTCTTTGATGTAGAGACCGAAAGGCGCTTTCGCCTTTGGTTGGCGAATCGGTTTTGGATACAGTTTGGCAAAGAGCTTTTCAATAACTAGTTTTTGCATGATCGCGACTTCTTCTTCTGGGCAGGGCTCCGGCATCGAATGGAAAGAGTCCATCACCGATTTGGGCAGCGGCGGGCAATCGGGTGACAGGAGCAGCCACTTCGCGGCTGCGATGCTACGGTCTTCCGCTTCGATGGCTTCTTCCTCCAGAGTCTCTTCGTCAGCGCTCATGCGCCTCATACATTAGCACAAGAGGCTTCAAAGCGCTTTCTTAATTTCTTCCTGGCACGTGAGGCTATTGCTTTCACATTGATTTGAGAGAGACCGGTTATTTTAGCAGTCTCCTTTATGCTCCATCCCCACATATATCTCAGGTTAAATACCTCCCTATCTCTCTTATCCAGTTCCAACAAAGCGTCCTTGACTGCGATGAGTTCGGCGACATGTTGCCCGGGATCAGCCAAGATCGGATGGTCTACCACCTCGATAACGTTTCCGTCATGATCCACAATTGTCGCTGGGCCGATCCATGGAGCAAATTCTCTCAACTGTTTGTATGAATATTTCCTTTTCAGGTGGTAGCGCGCCAGATTGAATGCGGACCTGTAGACATAATTCAGGATGTCTTGGATTGTCGGATTTTGAAGTGTTCCGAGTTTCGGGTAAATCTCAACCATGACGTCCGCCGCATACTCTCGTGCCTCTACAGCGGTGATGTTGATTGGCCTGAGTGTCCAGAGAAAAAGATTACGAAGTTTGGGCAGGCAGTAATTCCAGAATTCTACCACCTCTCGTTCCTGGTAGGACGTCAAATTTTGGACGGAGATAAGATAAATTTGTGGCTGCACTAAATAGTCTCTTCTTCTTTTCTAGTTGTGTCGCAAATATCGGACACCGGATGCTGCCGGATAACTGGTTATAAAGGTTCCGATTCTACATGGTTTCTTGTTCGCCGAGAAAATTTATCCTGTAGTAGAGCGAGCGAGTCAGCTCGCAATCCGCCAAGCAGTAATCGCAAATCTCCTGATGGCGCCCTTCAAGAAATAGATCATAAACTTTAGCCCCGTTAACTTCGTCTGTTTTAGAACTTTTTAGACCGAGAATCTTGGCAGCCTCATCAAGGCTGAACCGCTTCCGCCAATGTTCGAATTCCCACATTACGTCGTACACGGGACGATTTCGAAACCGGGCAAAACAAACGTCTATGGACGGCTTGACCTTCCGTATCACGGAGCGCATGCAGAGGAAATGGAGGTCAAAATCGAGGACATTCCAGCCGATGATGAGATCTTTGTATTGGTCGAATCCCTTGAGGATATTCCAGAATGCCCGGAGCGTGCGCGCTTCGTCAAGGTGGAAGAGCTTGGAGTCCCGGTCTCGCCCTAGTGTGCCCCGGTGGATGATTCGGTCGCCTTCTTCGACGATCAAGCCGATGCAGAGCAGCCTGCCGTACTCTGGGTCGAGGGCGAGTTTTCTATATTCTTCTTCGGTGCAGTGTTGTATCTTGTCACGGCTCGAAGGGTCGGATTTATCGGGAGGAATTGTCTCAATGTCCAGGAAAATCCTCTTGGTCATAGCGAACCCCTGCCTTGTTTCACATGCCTTTCGGCGCGGAAACAGTGTTGTGTCGTTTGTTAGACGACGTTGCGGGGTTGAAACGTCGGCAGACATAATAATCAAAAATTGAATATTTGCAAGAAGAATTTTTTGGAGCGTGAGAGTAGTAATTCGAAGCCGTGAAGAATCCTACTACTGGCAAAAGATATGAAATTCTACGGGCGCTGCTGATTGAAGCCCGTAAGACCGCCGGGCTGACGCAGGTCGATGTCGCCGATCGGCTCGAGCGCACGCAAGCTTATGTTTCAAGGTACGAGAATGGAAGCCGTCGTCTGGACGTGATCGAGTTCTTTGAAGTCGCCGAAGCAATCGGATTCAACCCGGTGACGCTGCTCAGAAAACTACATGTAGAACTGTCTGGGAAGTAAAAGGGACAATTCTCAATAACCATGGCGTGTTATGTTGAGAGAGGCCGCCGCGCTACTCGCCCCTTCAAGTCGCGGCGACCTCCCGGCATGGACAAACCTCCCCCGCGGTAGTCCGTGCCAATAGTGTAAGCGCTCTCGCTCGACATGTTCATCCCAGGCAGGAGTTCTCATGCTTTCCGATGATTCTTGAATTTGAATGAGTTGAAGAAGCGTCTTGCTTCCGGCCCGAATAATTCCGAGCGCGTCAATGCGTCGTAGGTAATCAAATATACACGGGAGCCGCGGACGAAAGTTATGGCGCGAAAGTAAGCTGGTAAATCATTGGGCCTTCTTGGCGGTGCGAAGTAGACGTGCTGGTAACCATTACCGGCGAGGTTAGCACGACTCAACAACTTCCAACCTTCTTTCCTTTTGGTTTTGATTATCTCTGCTTCTCGATACTTCCGCTGTTGCACTTCATCGTATTTTTCACCCAGCGATAACATGATATCCGTATAGCTCACCATCAGCGTATGACCGTTGTGCTGAGCGAGGAATATGTGATTGTTTTGCGTGTGGCCTGGCTCTGGGCGATCCTTGAAAATGTACTCGGGTTTGACAGGAAAAGCTGCCGTGAAATCGCCATCCTGCCCGGTTATCTCAACCCATTGATCCTGATTCGTTGGAGTCCCTGCATTTACAGGGTTAGTTTTCTGGGAGGGAATATTCTGAACGCTTTTAGCCGCGCTTTGGTTGAGACTAGCAGCCGCCAGAAACGCCAACCCAAGGATGAGGAATAAACGTGCTTTACAGTTCACAAGGATTTTCCTCAAGCGACTTGCCTGGCCGTATCGAGAGCGAGCCTCATCTCTCTCTGATCCTCTTGGCCTTGGTCGCATAATCTGGCTTGCAGGAGATTGCCGATTCCTTGTAGATAGTCCGTAGTGCGTCGCTCGTACAGTTCAGGAAGCAATAGCTGGTTTGCGTCCACGCCGAGCCAATAGCAGAGTCTCACCCAGACGCTCTCCAGTAAGGCATTTGTGTCTTTCGGTTCTCGGAGGCATTGCATGGCTTCCTTGCAGAGGTTATTGAACTCCGACGAACTGATAGTCTGGCGGGGCCACTCTCTTGTCAGTTGTTGCTCAAGGCCATGGTCGTGGATACAATGCGCCTGCCACGTAACCTGGAAGGTTGAATTGAAACGAAGGATCCTGGCGCTCATCTTTGAAACTCGCTTGCTCAGCACTATGAGTGAAGAGGCCTACCGTCCCGGATGATGATGACTGCTGGGGAGTTTTTGAGTGTTAAACTCCCGGCAGCAATTGAGTACGGAGCCATGCTAATACGAATTCGTATTAGCATCAAGTGTTTTGTAGCAGTACTCATCCCATCAGGAGGAATATCCTGATGGGGAAGACTCCGAGAATGAGGCCGAATGGGCTGCCGGAGAAGCTGCGCCAGATTCGTGAGCGGCTCGGATTATCGCAGAACGAATTGATCCGTCGATTGGGTTTTGATCGGGTTTTGGTTCAGGCGAGTATCAGCGGATATGAGTCGGGAACGAGAGAACCGCCTTTACCCGTGTTGCTGCGCTACAGCGAAATTTCCGGAATATGGCTCAACTCTATCATCGACGATAACGTCGTTTTGCCGGAGGATCTTCCATCACTAGGGATGCGTGAGGGGATCAGACGACCCAAGGCGAGATCCCTGAAGTCTCGAACTCACAGGCGCGTTAAGCAACAGTAACAAATATACCAAAGTGATAGGCGGTCAGAAGAGGAGATTTTTGACATCATGTGGGAATACCTTGCTCGTGCCTGATCCTTGCGCATCCTGCTAATGAGAGCTTTCTCGCTAGCCTCACGTCCGTTAAGCGGTAAAAATCCCCTGGGATATTTTAAACCACTGAGAGTTGTATTTGTCGGCTTTCGTAGTATTAAATTGCAATGAGCGGTATAAAAGTCGGTAATAGTCGCAAATACCACTACTGGCAGTCTAAACAGCGTTATGCCACTGATAATGGAGAATTGTTATGCTAGAAGTATGTGTACACTGCTCAGGTGTGCAACCAGAGAATACCAAGAGAGCTTAGACTTGATGTACGTGCGTGCAGCAAAAGTTCTCAATCGAGATGGAACATTTGTATAACTAATTTAACCTCTAAACGCCGCCCAATAAACTCGCTCAACTCGACCGCTTAATAGCCTGCCTCACGCTCGTTTGCTGCGGTTTGATAGAATGCTTGTAGCTTGCATCGGCTCGATTTCGGCGTCAGGCTGCTAGCGCTAATGGTGAGAGGTTAAACTCCTCTGAAGCTTGTTTACCTCATAGCCTCTTTTCAATCGCCTGTGTAAGCGAGGATAGATTGTAACTATTGATCTAATCTTGCTGACGACAAAGAATCAAACTGTGGGAAGATAAACCAACAAATGTCTGTTGGCCCTCTATGCAATCTATCAAGTTTAGTGGCTGGCCAAACAATGCGAAGCTAAGTTCCGTCAACTGAGGCTAAAATTCTTTGAAGCACTAGAGTAAGATGGAATCCATTCATATAGAGAAGCATTTCGATGTCTTTCTCTCCCACAATAACCACGATAAACCGGCTGTCGAGTACTTGGCGCGGCGCCTTGAGGATGAGGTCAAATTAAAACCTTGGTTAGACAAGTGGAATCTGATTCCTGGTGAGCCTTGGCAAGAAGCCCTTGAACATGCACTCGATGCCTCCCGCACTTGCGCAGTGTTTATAGGACCAAGTGGAGTAGGCGCATGGGAAAACGAAGAAATGCGCTTGGCCCTCGACACCCGCGTCAACCATACCGGTTTTCGCGTTATTCCTGTTTTGTTGCCAGGCGCAAGTCTGCCTGAACGTGGAAAGCTGCCGCGCTTTCTCTCCCGATTGGCCTGGGTAGATTTTCGCGCCGGACTAGATAATAACGAACCATTCCGGCGGCTCGTCGCTGGTATACGCGGAATCATACCTGGCCGGGACGATCAATCCACTTCTGATCCCTTAATTCTTGAGTGTCCGTATCGTGGTCTTGAAGTTTTTGACGAAGCTCATGCGAGATTCTTTTTCGGGCGTGAGGCACTAACACAGCATCTAGTCGAGGCATTGCGTCCGACTCACTTCCTCGCGGTACTTGGCCCATCCGGCAGCGGCAAGTCATCGCTTGTACGTGCCGGGCTTATACCAAAGCTGAAAACAGGCGCTATGTTTCTCAGTGAACAGTGGATTTATCTCACCTTCAGACCTGGCGCACATCCTTTGCAGGAGCTTGCAATGAGCCTGGCTTGCGCCGCAAAGAATGACGACGTACTGCAACTACTCCATGGTTTGGAGGCTGATGAGCGGGCACTCCATTTACAGGCTCGGCTCTTGCTCAAAGAGCGCTCTAACGGAATTCGTCTCTTCATTCTCATAGATCAATTTGAAGAAGTATTGACTCTCTGTCACGACCAGGGTGAGCGGAAGCGATTTATCGATAACCTGCGGTACGCTTCGACAGTCGCTGGAGGGCAGACAATCGTCCTCATAACGATGCGTGCTGATTTCCTGGCTCGCGCTGCTGAATACACAGACTTGGCTGAGATGTTGTCGGGACATCAATTCATTGTTAGCCCGATGGATGATGCAGATTTGCGACGGGTGATTGAGAACCCAGGCCGATTGGTTGGCCTGGATATTGAGAATGGCCTTACCGAGAGGATACTGAAGGATGTGAGTCATGAACCCGGCATTCTGCCTTTGTTGGAGGACACGCTCTTACAGTTATGCGAAAAAAGACGTAGCGATAATGTAATGACGCTGCAAGCGTATGAAGAAAGTGGAGGCGTACATGGCACGCTTGCGAAGCGAGCCGATGTAATCTTTGGGCAACTCACGCCTAAGCAGCAGACCTTGGCGCAGCGGATTTTATTGCGCTTGACCCAACCTGGAGAAGGTACTGAGGACACACGAAGGAGGGTGAAAGTAAATGAATTATTGGGCACAGTGATCGAACAGCCCGCTGTCGAGGAAGTAATAGAGATTTTAACTAATGCGCGACTGCTCACGGCGAGTACGAACAGCGATGGGGAACGGCAAGTAGATGTAGCGCACGAAGCCTTAATACGCGGATGGCCCCGCTTGCATAGATGGATAGATGAGAACCGTGTTGCGCTCCGCCTACATCGCAGACTGACGGAAGCAGCACAGGAATGGAGAGAGCGAAAGCGAGATGTCAGTTTCCTATATAGAGGTACACGATTAACTCAAGCGACAGAGTGGCGGGAACAGAATGAAGAGGCGCTGAATGTATTAGAACGTGAGTTTCTAGATGCAAGCGTGGAAATGCAGAACAGAGAACAAGCCGCCGCGCGGCGTCGCGGGCGGGTTTTGGTTGGTGGTTTATTATTCGTCTTCATATTAATCAGCGTGTTGGCTGTCAGATGGTATCAAGAGCAAAGGATCGCGTTCTCGCGTGAATTAGCGGCAACTGCCAAAACGCAAATGTTAAATGACCCTCAACTGAGTATGTTGCTCGCAATTGAAGCGATTAATATTGCTTATACAGATGAGGCTGAAGATGCGTTGAGGCAATCGTTGGTCCAACCGTACGAAACCGCTCGGATGACAGGCCATACGGGTTGGGTAGAAACCGCCGCATTTAGCCTAGATGGGAAGCGCATAGTCACAGCCAGTTGGGACAACACGGCGCGGGTGTGGGATGCGGAGACGGGGCGAAGTTTGATTGAATTGCGCGGCCATACCGATGTCGTGTATAGCGCCGTATATAGCCCCAATGGCAAGCGAATCGTGACGGTAAGCTCAGATGATACAGGGCGGGTGTGGGATGCGGAAACAGGGCAGAGCTTAGCTGAATTGCGTGGCCACCCAAATATTGATTCGAGCGTCGAATTCAGCCCCGACGGCAAGCGCATCATTACGGCCAGTGAGAACATGGCGCAAGTATGGGACACAGAGACAGGCAAACTCTTGGCTAATCTGCGCGGCCATACAGATGTAGTGTTCGGCGGCTCATTCAGCCCGGATGGCAGGCGCATCGTCACGGCTGGCCGAGATGCACCGCGACTGTGGGATGCAGAGACATTGCAATATCTTGCTGTATTACGCGGCCACACCCAAATAGTGGTGACCGCCGCATTCAGCCCGGATAGCAAACGCATAGTCACGACCAGCCATGACAACACGGCGCGGCTGTGGGATGCAATGACTGGGCGAAGCTTGGGTGTACTGCGTGGTCACACAGGATATGTGAACGACGCTGCCTTCAGCCCAGACGGTACGCTAATCGTCACCTCCAGCGGTGACAACACAGCGCGGGTGTGGGACGCGAAGACAGGGGAGGAATTGGCTGTACTGCGGGGTCATACAAGTAGCGTTGAAAGCGCTAAGTTCAGCCCCGAGGGCAAGCGGGTCGTCACGATTAGCCCTGACAACACGGCGCGGGTGTGGGACGCGAAGACAGGACAAGGCTTGGCTGTATTACGCGGTCATACAGATTTTGTTGACGATGCGGCGTTCAGCCCAGACGGAAAGCGGGTTGTTACGGCCAGCCGTGACGGCACGGCGCGGGTGTGGGACGTGCAGACGAAGCAGAGCTTTGTTGATTTGCGAGGCCACACAGATAAAGTGATTAAAGCCGCGTTCAGTCCGGATAATAAACGCATAGTCACGGCTAGCTATGACAGCACGGCGCGGCTGTGGGATGCGGAAACAGGGCGGTTTCTGTCCGAACTGCGTGCGCCTCAACAGAGTCAGCCCAAAGACCAACAAAAGACGGAGTGGCAGAGAGTCATTGAATCTATGGGCTACAACACAAAGCATACAGATATAGTACTAGATGCAGCATTCAGTCCTGACGGTAAGCGTGTCGTCACGGCCAGCAGTGACGACACGGCGCGGGTGTGGGACGCAGAAACAGGGCAGAGTCTAGTGGAGTTGCGTGGACACACAGGCTTGGTGAGGAACGCCACGTTCAGCCATGACGGCAGGCGGATCGTCACTGTTAGCAATGACAACACTGCAAGAGTATGGGATGCAGAGACAGGACGAAGCTTAGCTGAACTGCGTGGACCTCAGGGGAGCCCAGAAGAACAACGAAAGAGAGCGCTAGAGGCAGAACTAAAAAGAATCGAGAAGCTGCCTAAAGATCAACAAATGACAGAACTGATGAGAAGCTCAAGCTCCATTACCGACACGGTTTTGATGTACGACGCAGCATTCAGTCCTGACGGCAAGCGTGTCGTCACGGCCAGCGGTGATGATATGGCGCGGGTGTGGGACGCCGAGACAGGGCAGAGTCTGGCGGAGTTGCGTGGACACACGGACTACTTGTTGCGCGCCGTCTTTAGCCCGGACGGGAAATTCATTGTCACCGCCAGCAATGACAAAACAGCCAGAATCTGGGACGCGCAAACGGGGCAGAGCTTGGCAGAACTGCGAGGCCACACATTAAGTGTACAGAGTGCTGCATTCAGCCCCGACGGCAAGCGTATTGTTACCTGTAGCGACGACGCAACAGCGCGGGTGTGGGATACTGCGACTGGCCAAAGCTTGGCACTACTGAACGGGCACACAAAGTTTGTGAATAGCGCCGTCTTTAGCCCGGACGGGAAATTCATTGTCACCGCCAGCAGCGATAATATGGTGCGGATATGGGATGTGCGAACGGGGTTGAGTTTGGTGGTACTACATGGTCACACGGATGTAGTTAATAGTGCAGCATTTAGTCCAGACGGCAAACGGATAGTCACAGCCAGTGATGATAACACCGCACAGGTTTTTGCCTGTGACGTTTGTGGCTCAATTGATGATCTACTCGTTCAGGCGAACAAGCGACGGAGGCGTGAATTGACACAAGCAGAGCGGCAAACATATCTACATGAGCGATAGCGAGCATAAGTTAGGCGGAGAGAATTCAAGCATAACGAGTTGTCACGATTACAGTGCTTTTACCTTCGGGTCACGGTCAGGGCATACACTACAATAAGCCTGTTTAAAAGCTGAAACCAGTGATCTCCAATCCGTGCTCCCAATAACGGACTGATACTTGTGCATAAGGCATATACAAAAGCGCTCTGGGTCTGTTTGATAGTAGGTAGATGGATGGTCAGTATGGCGCAGGTCCTGGATGAGCTCAATGTATCGACACCACTGCAAACGTTCGCGGGCAATATCTTGCATAGACTGAAATTCACGCTCGATCACCGACAACCGATTGATAGGAAGGTCGAGTGCTTTGTGTGAGTCTCTGGCAGCTTTACTGAGAGCCTTTGGGCTGTATTCAGCTAAGGAGAAGTCCATATCTTTGGTGGCCGCGTCCGCATCTGCGGCCTCACGCACTGTCCACAGTGTCTTTCCTGAAATAATGTGCTGGGCTCGCTCTTGCAATCCGGCATAATTCATTGCCTGCGCTTTAGGCAAAATGCCCTGCGCCATCTCTTGAGCTTCGCGTTCTTTTCCGGCAAGCATAAGGAGATCGGCGAGCAGAATGTTGGCGCGAAGTTCACCCTCGAATTGTCCGGCCTGTGCGTAGATTTTCATCGCTTGCTCAACATCATTCATTGGTGGGAGGATTATTTCCTCCGACAGCGTTATGGGTATGTCGAACATCGGCATAAGTAAGCGATATATGGTTAGGTGGGTTACCCTGATCGTCGCTCGGATGGCCAGCGCATCTCCTATAATGATGGGGTTATTTGTTGCGAGCGCATCCTCGTATGGTATTTTGCGGCTTGAAGGCTGCTCGCTCGGCGCGGGTATTAGGGCGTTGGGCCGCATATATTTATTCTAGGAGAGTCGCTATGCCAGTTCCACCTGATTTTTCGGCTGACACCCGCGAGCTACTCATGTTTCGGGCCAGTCTCATTTGCAGCAATCCAGCATGCGCGACAATTACGCTTGGTCCCGCCGACGCGCAAGGCCGGTTGGCGGTAAAATTGGGTGAGGCTGCCCATATTCGTGCCGCCCGGCCAGGACCACGTTTCGATGAGAACATGTCTGATGAGGAACGTGCACATCCTGACAACGGCATTTGGCTTTGTGCAAGCTGCCACACTTTAATCGACAAAAATAACGGTGAAGACTTTCCCGTGGAGACCTTACTTGAATGGAAGCAAAAACATGAGAACGTGCTTCGCTCTCTGCTTCATTCGCACCGCAGCGTCTTACCTCTGCTCCGGAAGTTCACCGAGGAGGGACAACTTGCCCAAGATGTGGTTGACGCTTTGGAGAACCACGGTGCTCTATTCATGGATCGGCACTTCGAAGTTGAGCAGCACGTGATAATCTCCATTGACCGGCTGCGTTCCGAACTTCAGCAATTAGCCAGACGTGTTCGTTACGATGGCGACTTGAAAGGTCTCATTAGGGATCTTGTCGCTGAATTCAGATCGTTTATGAATCATACTGACCGTTTCCGTGGCCAATATTGGCATGAACTCGAAGGTATGCGTACCCGCGTTGGAGTCATCGTCCTCCGCCTTCGTGAGGACTATGGCTGTAAAGTACGCGGACATTTGAATCGTATCATTCCGTGATGAGGCCCAAAAATACCGTCTGATCTGCAATCTACTTCCACACATGGCCGTTGAGGTTAAGTGCGGGCTCGTTCTTGGCCTTCTATCTTTAATTCTTTGATGAAGCTGTTCACTATTATGGGGCCATAAGTCTCAATAGCGTCGGGGACGATTTTACTGGCCTCAACTAACTTACGCTCCACCTCCTCGGTAAATCCCTGTCGTAACGCCCGCAGGGCCTCCGGCAGGAAATAGTCGATCTCCCGGGCGAAGCCGTTACGACGCAAGGATAAGTCAGCCAGGATCAGCAGTCCACCGACACTCAGAATGGGCTGTAGGATGTCTGCTCTTGCTGGCTTGTATTCGGCGGATACTTCCTGCGATAGAATAGTGATGATCTTACGGGCTAAAAGAGCCATCTCGCGCAACAGGTAAAGGTCACGGCTGACCGCACGCAGATCGCCGTCCGTACATTCATCGGCTGCGCGCTTGAGCTGGTGGAGTGAGAAGTACTGTTTAATGAACGGCGCGCGGTCGAAGAGGCTCTCCAATCTATTATCTTTTCGCGCCAGGTAAGCATCGCTGAGGCCCTCGGCGGTCAGATCGGCGGCTTGCCGCTGCAACATCGCACTCTCATACTCCTTCAACTCCTCGGCCCCTAATTCGAATGCCCCGTCGGTTAAGTCGTAATCCTGATTCAAGAAGACGTTAATGAGTGCCTCCAGTGAGTGCTGAGGCATAAGTAATCCCCCTGCCCCCGCACGCCTCAACTTTTCAACGTGATGGTAAGCCGCCTCCTCGATGAAGTCCTCTATCTCACCACTCGCGCGGGATTTATCCTCTATAGCTTCAGCGATGCCGTCAGCAAGCTCGGCTAGGGGCCTGCCGAGGGCTTGACGCACACGCTTGAGTGGGACAGGGTAGCCTAGCACCCAGAGGGGCAGGCGGATACTCTCTACGCTCCCGTAGATTTGAAGGAGTTCGCGGACCCACAGCGCTTGATTGAGAACTACCTCGCCATCGGACCATGAACTACGGGCCCTCCCGCGCTGTCGGCCCTGGCCACTTCCTATCACGTCAAAAGGGGGGAGCAGTTCTCTCCTCCTCCAGTCGGCGACCTGCCTTTCGGTCACGTCATCGTAGCCCTGCCTGTGCAACTCGGCAATGAGGTCATCCTGCGTCAGGGATCCTACTCTTTCATCTCTCATAACCTTCTCTCCCTTAATAAGTATTATCCAGTCAATCAGCATGAGCGTTGAAGGACAGCACCGAGCATAGCAAACACCAGTTTCCGGACTGCGAGTTGTCGACGTAGATTGTAAATATGTGTCGCCGTATCCGTAGTTTACGTATACTAAGATTTCGTCGAATTATCTCGTGAGGCGCACTCCTTTACACTAAAATGGCTGATGATAATGCGTTTTGTCAGGACAACTCAATTGCTCTTAAACATATCCGGAAAAGCATCCTTCAGAAGATGCCGAGCAATGAATTTTGTGATAGGGAGCCACTTCTCAACTTCCTCAATATCCATCCCGTTGTCTATTGAGATCATAGGTTCGCCGGAATCCAGTACCGCGTGAGCTATCTTGTTCCGTAGCTTATGAAACTCTTCGCCTTTGTCGATAAGATTACGGATTCTTCTATCTACGACTTCACTCAGAAAGACGGAATCAAGAGCCATGTCGTCCCACTGTTGCGGCTTCGTGTAAAGCGAATCCAACCATTTGATCTGCTCTGCTTTATCCTTAGGAATTTTCTCCTCCGGATAAGACGGAGGGCTCTCTCCTCTGGCTTTCGCTTCAACTGCGGCCTGCCCTCTAATACGACGACGCCTTTCTCTAAGACCTTCAATGACCCTGTACCAGCACAAGAATTGATAGTTAGAACTGTTACTATTTAAGGCTTCTCGATATAGGCTCGCGTACTTTTGCTGCTCTTCAGAGGCATTGTCAATTTGGGGGATCCAACCTACAACATTCCTAAACGGAGCTGTGACACTAATCCTTACACTCCCGGTTCGCATTTCGATGACGTCCATCTGATGGACATGCACAGGAACATCAAGGTGAACGGACATCGTGCTGAAAACCACTGATATAGCGTGATGAGCTTTTAGTGCGGCATCACTGAAATGATTCGCTTCGAACGGCTCTGACTCAACTTTGCCAAGAAGCCCCTTATCATTTGGGAAGCCGGTAAAGACAAATTGTCCGAATGGTGTGGTCAATCCAAATCTGAGCAGGTCAAATTCTTCTCCGTCCAAAAATGCTAACGCAGGCTTTGCTATAGCGAGGTGCGAGTCACCTTTCAAATGTGAAGCTACTGAGAAATG
This sequence comes from uncultured Acidobacteriota bacterium, assembly GCA_963791265.1. Taxonomy (GTDB): domain Bacteria; phylum Acidobacteriota; class Blastocatellia; order Pyrinomonadales; family Pyrinomonadaceae; genus QHXM01. The sequence continues at coordinate 98,698 of CAWBSB010000013.1, read as the reverse complement.
TCTATCAGTCAGCGGAGAAAATCCCGGGCGACTCAGAGTGAATATAACCTTATATTTCCCGGGTAGTCCTCCAAGGCCACCGGCATTTATCGGGTTATTTGGATCAGAGGAGAGCGCCTTCATTACGAGATGATGCTTCTTTCCTGGTAGGCCAATCATATTCATCTCAGCGGTAAGAGGAGGTGCCTTCGTACCAACTCCCCAAGGTCTAATAGGTAACTGCGGCTGTTGAGTGACAAACGAGCCGTGACACTTTTTGTACTTCTTTTCACTGCCGCATGGGCAGGGATCATTTCTACCTATTTTAGCCATACGTTATTAAAACGTCCGATACTATCAATTATTAGGCTGGTAGCCTGATGTCTAAGCCGCAGCCAATATGGTGCTAATCATATACCTCTAACTTCGATATGGAGTCGCAGGCTGGCAGCATGCGCAATGACCGCGCGAGGGAAATCACGATAAAGCCTTTGCGCACCGGCATGCGGCGTAATAAATACGAAATGGTTGAGCCCTGGAAGGGCATTGTCACGCGCGATGATGACCTTGAAGATGTCTCGATAGAACTCGAAGTGTGTGTTGTTAGGCGAGACCTTCAGTTCGTATGCCACTAGCTCATGAGTATCAACAAGGTCAATTCGTTCACCGAGCCCTTCACCGATGCGAAACTCCGGCACGAGCCTAGGGCCAAGATGTGTGACCACATTACTCTGCCAAGTGGCCGTCACGAGTGCGGCACGACGATCACCTTCGCCCTCAACGCCCGTCATCGCCCAATGAAGTTGATGGGCTTCGCGGGCCAGTTCTACGATCTCATCTATTCGCATTTGTGCCTATGTTATATATGGTCTAATGCTCATGTTTGGACAGTCACAAAAATCCCATCTTTAACCCTGCCACTCACATTGACTAGCACATTTTATTATAATCCCATTGAAACGGGGTGAGCGTTGTATGCGGAGAGTTATTGATAAAAGGGAATCAACAGAAATTGGAAAATGCATCTATTGTGGGGCAACTAAAGTGTCGCTTTCTGAAGAGCATGTAGCACCTTTTGGGTTGAGCGGATTGCTAGTCTTGCTCCATGCAAGCTGTGAGCATTGCGCGAAGATAACGTCATCTCTTGAAACAACCCTCCTGAGACATCAATGGTTCGCTGCCAGGGCAGCATTGCGTACCCGAACGCGACACAAAAAAGAGCGCCAAAAGCCGCAGCCGATGCTGATTGAAAAAGATGGGGAAATCAAAACAATATGGGCAGGTTGGCAAGATCAATGGAAGGTTATACAACTACCCCTCTTTCCGCTTCCAGCACATATTGACGGTCGCCACTATACGAGTGGTATCGAATCTACTTCAATGGATCAATTTGAGTTGTCTGAGAAAGGTGAAGAGATAGCAAAGAGGCATGGAGCAGACAAAGTCCTACTTCCTAATTATCCAATAGAAGTTTTCGCACGCTTTATTGCGAAAATGGCTTACGGATATGCGGTCCAAAGATACACACTCAATGGATTTGAAGAAGTGTACATAGTACCGGCAATACTGGGCGAGACTAATGATATAGGTCGCTGGGTTGGATGTTCTGATCGAAGGGAATTTCCCGTTAGAAAGTGTACTGTATCAGTAGGCTTCAAAATCATTTCGGGTGATGAACTTATAGTTAAGCTAAAGATGTTCCCTCAGTTTGACGGAGCAGAGTACGTGGTGATTATTGGAAGAGTAAAAGAAGTCTATATTAACTATTTTCATTCTCTTGGGAGAGAAGGATAGCCACGGTGTTGCACAGAGATATGAGTACCGTGAAATTTCGACAACTAGAGTCACTTCGTGAAGAAATAATTTCCACGATTCCGAAGCCTTGGCTTTTTCCTACGCGTGGCAAAGTTAAGGGCTTCATGGGGGCTGCCCCTGTAATGTTTGTAGGTGAGCGTCCCTCTACAAGGAATTTTGGCGTGCGTGCTGACTCTTTGCTTTACTCTCTTTTAGAAAAGCATGGTGTAGCAGATGCTCATTTAACCGACGTAATTAAAACCCGTGGAAGGGTTAAAGATCCATATCCCGATGACATAGGTCTACATCGTCGAGTATTCGATCAGGAGATCCAGATCGTTTAACCAAGACTTATCATTGCGTTCGGAAAGAAAGTTTATGACTTGCTTCTGTTCAGTCTCGCTGGTTCAGCAATCAAAATACAGCCCGTTTGGCATTACTCGTATACTCGACGAGGGGAAGATAAGGCGATAGCATTTGAAGAGCAAATTCTCCGAGCGTTGGAGGAGTAATCTAGAGTTGATCAAAATAAAGTTAGACAGATTTTAAAGCCATATTACAGAATTAGGCTGAATCCTTCGACACAGGAAGTCTCTAGCCTCTCTTGCTTTGACCAAGCGACTTGAATTAACATCCCGGCGAGTGACAAGACGTTATCCCAACCGCCGCTAGGCCGAGTGCGCTCCCACTTGGCTCTCGGCACGGCGCTTTGCGGCGCAGCCTAGAGGGTCGCTGCTGTCATTCGCTCTCATCCGAACAGCCATACGATTTACGCGCTCACTATCACCGACACTAAATTGTAAGGCTCTCGGAACGGCTCTCGCAGACGCGGTTTATTAAGCCGGGTGCGCCTCAACCCATTCCCAGCCTTGCGCCCCGGCTATGAAGGAATCTTCACGTCATGGCTAAGTTCTACCTCTCCTCCACCTACGAAGACCTTAAAGACTACCGCCAGCAGGTCTTCGAAATACTACAGAAGATGGGCCACTCGGTCGTCGGCATGGAGAACTATACGGCCAGCTGGGTTGCGCCGCTGGAGAGGTGTCTGGAGGACGTTGCTGAATGTGATTACTACCTCGGCATCTTCGCGTGGCGTTACGGGCACATCCCCGAGAACAATAACCCGGAAGGTAAATCCATCACCGAGCTGGAATACCTCAAGGCCGTCGATATGGAGATAAAGCCGCTGCTCTTCATCCTCCACAAGAACGCCCAATGGTCGCTCGATATGGTGGACAGCGATGTGACACAGATCAAGGAATTGCGCCGTTCCTTATCGAAGAAACTCATGGTCGGTTTTTTCAAGAACCTCAAAGAGTTCACGGAGAAGGTGGAGAAGGCGGTCTCGGAGACGCTCGATGATTCCGCCCATAAGCGCAAGTTCTGGGAGAGATACGCCAAACTCATACTCTGCCTTGCCATCGCCTTCGTGCTGGCATTGTTCACCGCTTACCGAATCTACCTCGCCTACTGGCCCCGTGAGTACATCAACGATTGGGCGGCTCGCTTCACCAAAGCGGAAAATTTGGACGACCACTGGGATTACCCTAAAGGCATGTGGAGCACGGAGCCAGGGCAAATGGTCGGTACAAATAAGGATGACGAGGCGCTTCTAGTCAAAGGGCAGGAGATGGGCGTTCCCAACGACCTAGGTGATAAAGTCTTCTATGATTTCAAGGCAAGCTTTAAAGTCCGCTTCAAGGGCGACTCAATCAGGATGGCGTGGGTCTTGCGGGCGCAACGTGACAAGGCGAGTGGTTACCTCTTCGAGTTAAGACAGGAGGATGCCGACCTATTCCTCTACGGTTGGATTTATGAGCGGAAGCATGAGGTCGAAAGCCTCGGCAAGAAAAGAATACCGTTCAATATACCTTTCGGGGAGTTGCGGGAAAGTAAGGGGCTGCGCGTGAACGTCTCGGTCGTTGATAACAAGTTCGATTATGTCATCACCTTTGAGGATGACAAGCCGGACGGCAAGTCTATAGCGGGCCAGCCGTTCGTGGTGGACTTCAAGGATGACCCTTCGAACGTACGCTGGCCTTGGGGCACAATCGGCTTCTTGGTGAGGGGCACTGGGGATGTGATGCGGGTTGAATATGTGTACGTCTACCCGCTGCCGAAGAATCCATGAGTTTCTTATGACACGTGCGAGCAAATCGTTGATTAAGGCGATGTGGCGACTACTCATGTCCATCGCAACCTTTTACCTGCTCGGCTACTTTGGCGTCCGCGTGACGGCACAAAATACCTCCAGAACATCGAACGGAAATCTGTACGGCCAAGTATTGACTTTCGATGTCGATGGGAAGCCGACGAATCCACCCTCCAGATCAGGCATTACAGTTACTGTGACTGGCGCGGGCTGGTATCAGAGTAGCACGGATGCAAAGGGGTGGTTCTCAATCCCAGTGGACGAGGCCGGGTCGTACAACCTGATAGCGACGCTTGCAGGCTATACTCAGCAGCCCGAGACCAAGATAGTATATGTGCCTGATACTAAGGCGCGAACTGACGTTGAGCCTCCCCCCATCTCCCTCGTGGGCTCCGCGCGAGCCATGAGTCAGCAAGCGCCCCAAGTCGTCTTAATCCTGTATCAGATTAGAAACTCCGGGCTCTCGCCTGCCCCGGCCTCGCCGCGTAAGGTCACGCATCAGGGGAAGTTTAGTTTGAGCGGTCGCGTCGTCACCCGCGACAAAAAGCGCGTCAGCGGAGCCATCGTGTCCATATTCGTCAGGAGGGGCGGCACCCGCCTCTCTCCGCTCGCCAAGACTAAAACCGACAGCCGCGGCGATTACACGCTCGATGTGAAGGATTTTGGCGATAGTAAAGAGTACGTGCTGTCCGTTAGGAGGGAGGGGTTCAACCGCTTCGTGGCGGTGATGGGAAAGGGAGAGACACCGCCATCGGTGATCGTCATGGACGAGGCTACGTTCCCGGACGAGCCTCTGGTCGAGAGGTCTGAGGCCACGCGCCGCCACGTGTTTACGCCGCGCGTGATGGAGGCGCTGCCCGTTCCGGGGCTGCGCAACTTCGACACGTTCGCGCTGCTCGCCCCAGGCATCGCCCCGCCGCCCGAGACGCCGAATGCACGGGGCCCAGGCCTCAGCCCCGGCCTCGGCACCGCCGGACAGTTCACGGTCAATGGCCTGCGCAGCCGCGAGAACAACTTCACTGTTGACGGATCGGATAACAACGACGAGGACATCGGCACGCGGCGGCAAGGCTTCGTCGCCCTCGCGCCGCAGTCCATCGAGTCGCTCAACGAGTTCCAGATTGTGACGGCGCTCGGAGACGCGCGCTTCGGGCGCAACATCGGTGGTTGGGTGAACGCGCTGACCAAGTCCGGCTCGTCAGAGTTTCATGGTTCGCTCTACGGGTTCGTCACTGACAGCCGCCTCAACGCACGAGACTTCTTCGACCAGAGGATCGGCAACAACCCTGCCTCCTTCTCGCTCAACAGGCAGAGCGACGGCGCGGACGTCTTGCTCGACGGACGCCCTATTGTCTCCCCGAATCCGGTGGGCGGCGAAAACCCTTTCACGCGCACTCAGCTTGGCTTTGCCGTCGGCGGTCCCGTTGAGAAGTTAGGCGCTTTCTTCTTCGTCACGCTAGAGCGCGTGAGGTCGCGCGCCAGCAGGGAGTCTCATTTCGTCGTGCCGACTGTGGAGCAGCGTGGCGTCTTTGAGTCCGGCGGTACAGGGTTTCTGCTGGGCGGGCTCAGCACCGCCACGCCGACCCGCCCCCTCTTCCCGGCAACGATCCCCGGCGACGCCATCTTCAGCCTCTACCCCTTCCCGAATAACCCGCTCGGCCCTTTCGGGCGCAATACTTACACCGCGGTTCTACCGGCGAACGCCAAGGGGACGCGCCTTTCGGCCAAGCTCGACCGCCAGTTCGGGACGCATAGTGCGGACAAGAGCCGTCCCCCTTGGAGTTTTTTCAACGGCGGCGACAACCTGACCGGGCGTTATAACTTCTCGCAGGAGACGAGCACTATCCCCGTGACGGGCGAGGCTCTATTCTCGTCGCTGCGGCCCAGTGTCCGTACCAAGAACATCGCCTTCTACCTGAACAGGCAACTGACGAAGCGGGTTAGTGACGTGATCCGCTTCTCCTTCGGGCGCACGAAGCTGACCTTCGACGAGGTGCGCGACCCATTCCTGTCGCCATCAACTTTCTTCCCCGGAGAGCCGTTCCTGCTCAATGCGCCGCTGTTGATAAACGTCACCGCGCCGCGCCCGAACGGCACGCTGACGGATCCCTCTTACCTGTCAGCGTCGAGCCTGCAAGGGGCGGCACTGCTTACCTTGCTTGGCTATGACGGCGTCAAGCACGCCGAGCAGGTCGCCGGGCCGCTCGGTCAGGTTATCATCCCAGGCTTCAGCCCCCTCGGTGTGGACGTTTACAACTTCCCGCAGTCGCGCGCCAACAATACCTTTCAGGTTGCTGATACCGTCACCTATATCAGCCGCAATAACCAAATCTTCACCTTCGGCTTCGATGTGAGGAAGACGGAGATCAACAGCACGCTCGACCGGAACTTTAGGCCGCTTGCCGTCTTCGGCGGCTTGCGGACTTCAACGCCATCGCCCGGCTTTGCGGCCAAGCTGCCGGGTGGCCAGCCCCTCGCGCCGCGTGTCTTCTCCGGCACGACGCTGGCCGCCGTGGGTGTACCGACGGGATTGTTCCAGACGCTCGCCGTCACCCCGAATTCGACGGTCGGGATTCGCTTCACGCAGGCCAGCTTTTTTGAGCAAGCAGACTGGCGGGTGCGTGATAACCTCAATATCAACTTAGGCGCGCGCTTCAACTACCTCACGCAGCTCAGCACGAAGGGTAATACGTTTGAGAGGGCCTTCGACCCGGCTGAACTAGAGAGGCGGGGCCAGGCGGCAATCGAAGATTGTTTCAGGATTTCGGGGAATAGGGCAGAGTGCGACAGAGTCGCCAAAGCCATTATCTCGTCCTTCCCGGCGGGCTTGAAGACCCCTTTCGCCAGGGAGAGGTTCGACCTAGATGTGCGCGCAGGACTGGCTTGGTCGCTCGACGACCGGACGGTCGTGCGCGGCGGCATCGGCACCTACGCAGGCGAGTTCCCAGGCATCGTCATTGGACAGTCGCGTAACGCCTTCCCAGACTTCCTCCCCTTGAACTTCGCCGACTTTCCTACCCACCTGCCTAACAACCTCGGTAACGAGATTTACCTCTTCAATCCGGCCAACCCCATCCTCCGTGATTTCGAGCCAACGCTGGCAATTGCACCCGGCACGCTGAATACTCTGTTGCCGAACATCAATGCTATCTCTTTTCTCACGACCCGGCTGGTTGTAGATGCAGGGCAGAGGCCGTTTTCAAGCAACGTTCTCGGCGTGGATCTCGTGCTGCCCCAGAGCGAGTTGCAGAACCCTTACTCCTTGCAGTATGCCGTCACGCTGGAGCGGCAACTCGGCAGGAGCTACGCGGTCTCTATCGCATACGTCGGGACGCGCGGCATCAAGCTCCTGCGCCTCTCGACGCCCCGCCTCGGCCTCAATCGCAGCCGCTTGCTAGAGCCGCCCGGCCTGACTGTCACGACGCAGGGAAACATCTCCTTCCCGCCATTCGGAGGCACTTTCCCGCGCTTCGGCGGCGTCATACTCCCAGCGCAGGAATCCGTCCCCAACACACAACTCGCAATCGCTCGCACCTCCTTTGAGAGCAGTGCCTCATCCACCTACAACTCTTTACAGGTCGAGTTCCGCAGGCAGTACACGCATCGCTTCCAGTTCAGGACAGCCTTTACCTATTCGCATACGATAGACGATGTGTCAGACTTCTTCGACACTGCCGGGGCCTTCGCCCTGCCACAGGACAGCCTCCACAGGTCGGAGCGCGCCTCGTCGAACTTCGACATCAGGCTCCGCTCCGTGACGCACTTCGTGCGAGACTTTCCGAAAGATTTATTCTTCTCCGGGCCAACGAGGTTCGGGGGATGGCAGTTGGCGGGCATCATGACAGCACAGACGGGACAGCCCTTCACCGTCAACAGCGCGTTCGACATCAACCGCGACGGCAATCTGACTGACCGCCTTGACAACACCGCCGGGTTGATTCGGGGCAGCGTCGCTGGAGACCGCAGCGTTCAGTTGAGCCTCGCGCCGGGGACGAATCCTCTCGACCTGCTTGCAGACGACGGGCGAGCCGGGGCCGTGGGCCGTAACACCTTCCGCGCCCCGAGCCAGTTCAACTTCGACCTCTCGGTCACGAAATTCTTCAACTTCAACGACCGGGTCAGGCTCCACGCCCGCACAGAAATTTTCAACCTCTTCAACCGAACGAACTTTGGTATCCCCGTTCGCATCCTAGAGTCGCCTGCGTTCGGTAAATCAACCTACACGACAACGCCGCCGAGGACCATCCAGTTCGTCTTCAAATTACTGTTCTGACGCGGCCAGTTTCGGATTCGGTCTTGACTATCTTCAGTAGAGGGCCTTTTGAGCGTTACGCTGAGCTTGCTGATATGTAACATCAAACCACTGCCCAAATTTGTCTATATCTTGAGTATAGATGCTATAAGACGAAAAGAGGCCGAAATTCCGCCTCTTTTCGTTTCAATCCTATTACATCAAAACTTACTGCAAATTATTGCTTAAAAATTAGACTTACTGCTAGTAATTGATTAAATCAATGGCAGTGCGTGCGTGCAAAAGTTTTGATATTTTTATCCTCAACTGCCAATAATTGCTTTAGCAGGCTGCCAAGTAATCATTAAAGTCTCACGCCGTTGTAATCTAACGTAATTAGCGTTGGAAAACGCAACCATGTCCATTAATCTCCTAGACTTCATGAGCGGAGATGTGCTGTTATCTTGGCGTATTATTTCTTGAAAATTCCATTCGGAGTTAAAAGATTAATGGAGCGTGACCTCACCACATCTGAAAGCGAAGTTAGTAAAGCCTCTGAGGAGGGAACTGCAACTATCTCGGAAATTTCCGACCTGCGGACGGTTCAGCATCTCCAGACCAGCTTTTCTCCTACACCCATCTTATCTACCGTAAATGATTCATTGCCTTATCATCAGCTCGGTGGTCCGGGGCTTGAGCGGTTGTGTTACTCGCTCATATCGGCACACGGTGGCGTGCCAAGATATTTCGGCAACCCCGGACAAGAGCAGTACGGTATTGATTTGATTGTAACTGATGGTGATGATTGCACCGTCTACCAATGCAAAAATGTCAGCTCCTTCACCCTGCAAAATATGGGAAAGGCGCTGAAGCTCTTTGAGGAAAAGTGGCTAGGCCGCGCGCAACTTCCGAGACCCACAAAATTCGTGCTCTGTTGTTCGCTCCCGCTGCGGGAACGAAAATTAAATGAGGAGTGGACAATTCTTGAGCGCGAATTCTTCGATAGAACAGGAGTACGAATCGAGGTCTGGGATAAGGAATATCTCGATTCACAATTAAAAAATCTTCCAGACGTTGTTGCAGACCTGTTCTCCGATCAGGCTGCGGAACGGTTTTGCGATTTAGCCGACTGGAATGAAGACCTCTTCCGTCCCGTCCGACCCGGCTCGGGAGAGCCGATGGTTAATCGTTATCTGGAAAAAAAGGCCGCCGGGCAGATTTACATCGGCACCCACCAGACCGAAGATTTTACGCAAAGGCTTGAACGCCGCGGCAGCCTGTTAATCCTCGGCCTGCCCGGAAGCGGTAAGACTCTCACCGGGCTTGCTCTCGCGGAATCATTTCGTAGCGGCCTTTACCGGGTCTTCTACATCAACATGCGCCGCGATCTAAGCGAAGACGCGCTGGCCAAAGGCATCCGGCGCAGGCTCGCGCGACCGACCATTTTCCTGATAGACGATTGCCACGGGAAATACGACGAAATCCTGGAAGGGGCGCACGACCGGCTGCAAGAAGTTTTGGCGCGACAGCCCGGCAGGGCCATGCTGGTATATGTAGCGCGCACCACCCCGGCCCCGGCAGGCATGACTCGCGCAGACTACTGGGGCTTTGTCGAGAGGTTTAAGAAGGCCGAAGCGATTTTGGAATTTAGCCCGACGCCAGCGCTTTTTGCCAGCATCGCTGCCCTGGTCAATCCCGATCTGCTGGGGCTTTCAAAAGTAAGATTGGATCGAATCTTCTCACTCACTGGCCGCGACCTGTTTTTGCTCGATCAACTCCTTGACACGATCAAATCCCCTGACGAAATTGACCGATTTGAACCGGAGCACCTTTTCGAGAGAACGCTGATACGTTATTTCGGCCAGCCTACTGTGGACCGCCCCGGCTTTATGATGCTGACGGCGCTGGCCCAATACGAGATTGCGCCGCAGGTGTCTGATTTTCCATACAATCTTCGGGGAGAAGACCCGAAGGCGGCGGCGCAGCTTATGGTGGCAGCAGACCATCCTCCGCGCTACTTCTTCCTTCATTCGTCGGCAGCGGAACTGGTCTTCCGCGCACTCGCGCGAAATTACCGCGTTGACCATGTCGAGGCTGCCGCTCTTCAGCTTATTGAATTTTTCAGTGGCCGCCCGGCTACCGACCCGCAACTCTCAGTTGATTTATCGAGCATCCTACGGAACCGGCTTAAACTCCGCGACGACGAGAAAGAGGAATATCTTCTGAAGAGCCGTTTCCTGGGCGACGACCGTATTTACGCCCTCGTGGAGACCATATTTGATCACCTGTCGCTGAACACCGTCGCGCTTCTTCTGAACACCCTGAAAAGTGCCGACGCAACGACGCTCGATCGTTACCGTGATCTGGTGCAAAGAAAAATAGACGACGGAACGGCGCTCAAAGCCTTAATAGCGAGTTTCCCTGCACAGTTCCTGCAACTCATAAAAAAAGAATACCCGTTGTGGTATTCCTGCCTACAAGAGCAGTTTGCCACACAAGGGTTTCGTCAACTGGTCAGGACAAAGTTGATGCGTAATTTACTGAGGCTTATCGTTTCTCAGCGAGATTTTATATTAGATGGCACACTGGATTCAGTTTGCGACGAAGATTTTGACGGATTGATAGAGCGTACCCTTACATCAGGAAACTCTGTCGGCCATATCCATTTAGAGTTGCGAGAGATAAAAGAAGCTAACGCTGACTTACTTGAAAAACTTGAGCAGAAGATCGGCGCACAGCGTTACTTACGCCTCATCGCCAGCACCGGAACTGTCTTCGAGTTGTTCAGAGTGATCCAGTATTCCTCACCATCTATGGCGGGACAACTGATTGAGGCGCTTGATAATAAAACGATAAATGATTTGATTGAGAAGACCATTGCCTCTCGTCGCTCCATCGGAACGCTCAGCTTTACGCTACGGGAATTGAAAATATCTGATCCGAACATATTAGATAAATTGGAAAGGAAGATAGGAGTGCTGCGATGGTGGAAACTCATTTTAGCAAACGGGAAGATAAATACACTTGCGCCGTTGATGCAGTACATGGACGATTCATTCAAGCAGGAAATGGTGCAAGCCTCTACGCGGCTCACGACAGCGGATTGGAATGGCCTGCTTTTACGCGGTGACTTCGGCAAACTTACATTCTTTGTCAGGTGGGGGGCTTGGTATTCTTCGATGCTGTTTACCTTTGCTCTTATAAAGCGTCTCAGCCCGACTTTCAAAAAGTTAATCCACGCGGCTGATTGGCCAACCTTGAATTTAAGTGCCTATTACCTGTCAGAGTCACCGGACACGCATCTCAAGGGGCATCTTCAGTCCATGCTCGACGAACATTTAGCTGAAATCGACATACCCTCACTTCGCTTCGACACCTTTAAGGAAGCTGCTCAATGTATAATCTTGCTGTGGCGGCGGGCACCGTCGAAGAGGGATGAGCTGGTTCGATCTTTTTTCAGCATTCTGCCGAAGGAAGACAACTGGTACGAGGATGCGAATTTTCTTCGCGCGGCCTGCGAGCCGCTTTTCGTCCTGGCAACCTCGCACGCCCAGCATGAGATCGACCGGCGGATGCTGGATTTGTGCAACAACAGGAATGTGACCGCGCTTTTTGCGCGCGCCGAAACTCTACATCTTCTGCTCTATCTGTGGAATCTTTACAGCTTGTGGTTCAAGTGTGAGCGGATCGTGAAAAACGAGGCGGGCGCGTCCTTCGCCGCCTTCCTTGATTCAGAAATCCGCACCTGCGTTAACCGCATTGTGGATGGGCGACTTCGGTCTCGAACGGATCAGTCAGAAAAGGAGCATGTAGTGAGTTTATGTGGATTTCTATATGCCAGCGGCTTCAAAGATTTCAGTAAAGAAGAGAAGGCCGCGTGGTTATCCGGCCTGCCGCCGTTCGATGAGCTTCTTGCTAAAGCAGATGGGATGAAGTCTTTTATAGTGGCATCTTTCTTTCTGGTCGGATTGGGATGGATTTTCGATAGAGACATTCCCAGGCCAGTGTTCTCGCGCGTGATGTCAAAAGCCAGCTCATATGAAGAGATGACAGATGCTTTTAGTAACCTGCATAGGTTACTCAGCGCTCGCATTCGCTAGAGGCTCTGTTGATTGTGTCTGCTCACTGCCAGTCTTCTGTGCTTTCGGCCTGCAATTGCGTTAAGCAGCTTTATGGCTAAATCTATTTCCTGAACATTCCAGAGCGACTCCTGCCCCTTTGAAGTCTCAGTCGTAAGAATTTAACCAACAACTGGCAGGAACTGCCAATTTATGGTTAGAATCAGGATGAAAACTGAGATTTGAAAGAAACCTGAGTGCAGAAAGGTGTTCGTCTATGCTTCGTAAGCCGCAAAACTTCATCAGCCCGCTGCTCTTTCTCTTCATCCTTTTTATCGCATTGCCAATCGCGGCACAGCAGGAACACTGCTTCACGGCGGAGGAGCGCGCGCGCGCCGAGCAGACGGCGAAAGTCTGGCAGGAGCCCGATCCCGACTACGATCCGGTGCTGGGCTACAACACCCGGAAAGGCCCACGCCCCGGTGCGCCACAGGTTAATGACGCCGGACTCGCCGCGCCGATTATTTGCGTCGCAAACAAAGACCTGACCAAGGGCGCTGGCACGACGCCGAAGTTCCACTGCTCAGTCGCGGGCGTCGTTGATGAAGACGGCGAGCTGATTCGTTACAAAGTGAAGCCCCACTTCAAGGGACAGTCGAGTGATAAGCGCAATGGCGAAATCTATGGCGAGTTTCTCTCCTCGCGTTTCTCGAAGGCGCTGGGCTTCTTCGCCGACGACGAGTGGGTCGCCGATGTCACCTGCAATGATTGCGAGAAGAGCCTGACCAGCAGCTTCCAAGGGGCGCGCTGGACACCATTTCAACCGGCAGCAGGAATCGAGCTTTCCTTGGGCAAGGGGATTGACGTGAAGTGCAATCAAAAGGATGCAGGGGCAATCAGTGGATCGCTCCAGAAACTGCTGGACAGCGGTGCTCCACGCGCCGAGATTGACGCGTTCAAACTCTGGCTCGCCTTCATAGATCATGGCGATACCAAGACCGACAACCAGAAGTTCTCCTGCCTTGATTCACAGAAGAACGACAACGGCACACGAACCTGCAAGCCGGGCAAGGCTGTGTTCTACGTCAGCGACATGGGTTCGACCTTTGGCTACTCCAGTTCCAGCGAGAGTAAAGCAAGGCTCAAGGGGTGGAGCGGCAAAGACCCGATCAAGGTGAGCGGTGGGCGCTGCACGACGACCGCCAAGAGCGTGGGCGACGCTAATATCAGCGAAGCTGGACGCCAACTGCTGGCCACTGGTCTTCAGCGGCTCCTCGATGCCGAGAAAAGCGACGGCACGATCACGAAGGTGTTCCGCGCCTCGCGCAATCAGGAGCGCGACCAATCGCCGGAAGCGTGGGCTGCGGAGTTCGAGCGCAAGGCCAGGACGATCATCGAAGCGCGTTGCTCGAACTAAGGGCTGCCGAGATACGAAAAGAATTAGACAGGATTAACAAGATTTTCAAGATTAAGAAGAAGAGGCAGTTCAAGGAAACTTGCTGGTTCTTTTCTTAATCTTGCTAATCTTGTTAATCCTGTCTATTTTCCTTCCGTTCCTATCTTCTCAATTACAACTCAGCGTTTCGTCTCATAGGACGAGAGCGGCTGTTGCTGGAGTCCGAACGCCTGCGGGTTTTCGCCGATGATGGCTGCGGCAAAGAAGCTCGGCACGTAGTGGACGTTCTCTTTTTGAAACGTCGCATCGAGTCGGCTGCTGGCGGCGGTCAGCGCGCAGATGCTGCATCGCCTGTTCTGATCGTCAAGGATGAGTTGCAGGGCGCTCGCCGTCTTCTGCTCGCCGCGATTGTACGCGAGCAGCGCGAGGGCTTCCTTCATCGGATCATCTTTGAATTGCTTGAGGTTGTCCGTGATGTAGCGCGCGGCGGCGTCCGCAGACTTCTCCACGTCTAACAACCCTTGCGCTGTCAAGCCGTAGCGCCGCCCGGTCTGCGGCAAAAACTGAAACATGCCAATTGCGCCCACAGAGTTTGGCGCTTGCAGGTTGAGGTACTCGGATTCGATCAACGGCAGGTAAAGACCGATGAGCGGCGAAACATTCTGCGCCTTGAAGGCGCTGATGAGCACGGGCGCGTTTGCCATCCCGCGCTCGAAGACCGGACGCGCATCGCGTTCGCCCGCGTTGTTGCCGATGCGCCGCGCGTATTTATCAACAAACTTCTGAACCGTCGCTTCAAACTCAGCCGTAAATTCATACTCTGTGCCGGACATCTCGCGGGCTATGCGCCGCGCCTGTTCCGCGACAAAAACCTTGCGCTCATCCTGCGACATCTGTTGATAGAGCCTGCTGCCTTGCGCCTCCTGCGCGTGTGCGGCGCGCGCAAGCGTCGTCAAAGAAATGATGGCGACAAGCGATAGAAAGATTATTCTCTGAAGTTTCATCGTTTATTCCTCGCATGGATTAATTGAACTTGCGAGAGCGTTTTCAGTAAAGACGCTTCTCAATTTAATAAGCGAGAACGAGCGGCGAAAGTGTTCACCCCGGATGAAAAGATTTTTCAGGAAATCGCGTTGCACCCCGGCGTCTTGAAAGATGGTAGAATCCCGGCGCGACCGAAGTTTCTGTGCTGTGTGCTACGCAGGGAATCTGATTATTGATGACGACGCTTTCAAAGCCGAACGTGACGGAACTGCTCATCGAATGGCAGCAGGGAGATCGCGAGGCGCTCGATCGGCTGACGCCTCTCGTCTACGACGAGCTACGCCGTATCGCGCATCGTTACGTGCAAATGGAGCGCAGCGGCCACACGCTCGAAACCACCGCGCTCGTCAACGAAGCTTACCTGCGTCTCGTCGGCGGGCAAAAAATAGACTGGCAGAATCGCGCACACTTCTTCGCTGTCACTGCCCAGGTCATGCGACACATCCTGATTGACCACGCGCGCAAGCGACGCTACATGAAGCGCGGAGGCGAAGCCCAACAGGTTTCCTTTGAAGAAGCCAACGCGATGACCGAAGTGCGCGCCGCCGAACTCGTCGCTCTCGACGACGCTCTCGACGCTTTAGCCAAACTCGACCCGCGCAAAAGCCGCGTCGTCGAACTACGCTACTTCGGCGGCCTCAGCCTCGAAGAGACAGCAGACGTTTTAGAAATCTCCATGATGACCGTCCGCCGCGACTGGCGCGCGGCGAAAGCCTGGCTGTATAAGGCAGTGATGGGTGATAGGTGATGAGTGATAAGAAAGAGCTTGGTTTCTCTTATTACTCATCACCTATCACCTATCACCTATCACCATTCTTATGACTCCTGAGCGATGGCAACAGGTAGAAGATGTCTTGCAGGGGGCGCTTGATCGCGCGCCGCAGGAGCGTGCTGCCTTTCTGGACGAAGCGTGTGGGGGCGATGAAGAGTTGAAGGATGAGGCCGCGCAGCTACTCACCGCTTATACGGAAGCGGGTGATTTTATAGAGCAGCCTGCTATCGCGACGGATGCGCGCGTCCTCATCGGCGACGAGCCGTTCGTCAACGTCGGGCGCGTCATCGGCCCGTATAGAATTATCGAAGAGTTGGGCACGGGCGGCATGGGCGAAGTCTATCTGGCGCAGGACACACGGCTCGCGCGGCTCGTCGCTTTGAAGATTCTGCACTCCTTTTACGCTTCTGACGATGCGCGCCTGCGTCGCTTTCAACGCGAAGCCCGCGCCGCTTCCGCTCTGAATCACCCTAACATCCTGACCATCCATGACGTTGGAGAGTCCGAGGGCGTTCACTTCATCGCCACAGAGTTTATTGACGGGCAGACTTTGCGCGAGTTGATTCCCCCGGAGGGCCTGTCGCTCGAAGAGACGCTTGCTATCGTCATACAAGTCGCTTCGGCTCTCGGTGCGGCGCACGCGGCGGGCATAATCCACCGCGACATCAAGCCGGAAAACATCATGCGACGCGCCGATGGTATCGTGAAGATTCTGGACTTCGGCATCGCTAAACTGACCGAAGTCGCGCCGTCCGAATCTTCAAGCGAAGCCCCGACCATCATTAAAGCGCAGACCGAAGCGGGCGTGGTGATGGGAACGGTCGGCTATATGTCGCCGGAGCAGGCCAGGGGGTTGATAGTTGACGAGCGCACGGACATCTGGAGTCTGGGTTGTGTGCTCTACGAGATGCTGCGAGGAAGCGCGCCGTTCACCGGAGCAACGCGCCTGGATACGCTCGTCGCCGTGCTTGAGCGCGAGCCTGCGCCGCTGTTTCAATCGTCGGAAGAGCCGCCCGCGCAGTTGCGGCAACTACAGCACATCATCGAGAAGGCTCTGCGTAAGGATAGAAATGAACGATACAAAACGGTGTCGGAGATGCTTGCTGACTTGAAAAGCGCCAGCAGTGACATCACCCTTGCGCCAGCCGCGACCGATACAATTGCCGCTACAGCACCGCCGCCATCATCATCTGCTCTCGCTCAACAGGAAACGCGCCAGGCTCAGCGTCATGTCCTGCAAGCGTTAATCGTCATCGTGTTGCTGGCTGTCGTAGTCTTTTTCTATTATCGTTCGGCTGCGCGCCGCGAAGCGAACAAGGGCAACTCGCCCGCCGCTACGACCGCGACGACGAAACTCTACACGCAGATGAGCGAATCGGAGCAACTCGCCTTCATCCACGAGCAGGAACAAAGAATCTCCGCGCAGATGGGAGAGCGTCCCGCGCGGCTCAATGAAGACGCGTTGCGCGCCATCAAGCGTCATCTGGACGGTTACGTCGCGCGTCTGGGCAGCGTCTCAACTAAGCCTGAAAGTGAAGACCTGCGCGTCGTCTATGCCCGTCCTGTGCCTTACCTGCCGCTGATCGCGCGTTCGTTTGCGGCGCGCAAAGTTCCGCTCATGGTCGGCATCTACCTGCCGATGATCGAGTCGGAATACAAGCCCTGCTCCGAGAGCAGCCTCGGCGGGAGGGGACTGTTTCAATTTCTGCCGCAGACCGCGAAACTATACGGCGTTGCCTATGAAGAGATGTGCGACATGGAGAAGATGACGCCCGCCGCCGCCCACCACATCGCCGACCTCATGGCCGAACTCGGAGACGACGCCGAAAGCATGACACTCGTCCTCCTCAGCTACAATCGCGGCTCGAACTGGGTGCGCGACACCCTGCGCCAATTGAGAGAGAGCGACGCGGAGAACTACGAAAGAAACTTCTGGACACTCTTCGTCAACCGCGACAAACTCGACAACACCTTCCGCACCGAGAACGCCGCCTACGTCCCACGCTTCTTCGCCGCCGCCATCATCGGCGAAAACCCCCAGACCTTCGAGCTACAGACACCACCCCTCACCACCTTGGCCGGAACAAGCGCGCCCGCCAAGCCTTAAGCAAGCCGTAGTGATGACTTCTGCTGGCAGCGACTCTGACCATCAATCCCCTATGCGCCCGCCTACGAAACTGCGAACGGCAAGCGTCACTCTGCCCTTAATTCTTCCAACAACAATCGTAATTCCACAGCGCCGTCATAGTCCAATTCCGGATCATCGGCGAGCGCGAGATTGCGGTCTCCGTGTAGGATGGCTTGCAGTTTGGAGATTAGCAGCTTGCCGTATGGAGGAATGGTTTCTGCTCCTAAGAGTTTGGCAAAGAGTTGTTCCACCTTCTTCGTATTCCCCTTCTCGATTGCCTGTGTTGTCATGGCGCAAAGTTGTACGCAGCCACTCATACTCTGCCCACCAGCACGACGATAAGCTAGATAGCTCTCAATGGCTTGTTGTCGGGCGTGAGCAGCGGCCCGTACGTTGCCGATGGCTTGCTCCAGACTACATAGAATAGCCCAAGTATTCCATAGTTCGGCAGCATGGCCGTAGGGCTTAGCGCACTCAATTGCGCGGTGCAACTCGCGGCGGGCTTCGTCGTAACGTTGCAATTTAATGAGGCGAATACCTAGATTACTGCGGCGTGCTCCCTCTTTCATTTGATCATGTAGTTTGACCGCAATATCAGTCGCCTGCCGGAGGCATTTTACTGAGTCTTCTAATCGCCCCATCGCGTCATAAAGAAGCCCCAAATCGTTCAAATTATTAGCTTCACCTGCGAGGTATTTCTGTTGCACATGGATCGCTAGCGATTGTCGATAGGCCCGCTCAGCCCTTTCAAATTGCCGGAGATTTCTGTGTGCAATCCCGATATGCTGCCAGTTAGCAGCAACGCTTAGCGGCTCGCCCAAGCTTTCAAAAATACTTCGTGCTTCATCATAGATTTCCAGCGCCTCAGCATATTGTTGTTGCATTAGACGGATTGTTCCGAGTTGGCTTTTACTGATGGCTACTCCCCTCTTATCATTAAGTTTTCCCTTACAATTGATAGTTTCTTCAAAAGCTTCTGCTGCTTCATTTAATCGTCCTAACGTCATCAGGCAATTCCCCCGGTAACTGATTGCCGAAGAAATTATGCCTTCGGGAATGGATTCGCCAGCATCAGCAAGAAGTTGAAGACGTTGTTGCCCCTCTTCCATAGATCGGAGAGCGGCTTCGACAGTCCCAATTTCTGCTTGTATCCGTCCAAGTCGGAGATACAATACAGCGATGTCAAACGATGCACCTTGATAAGTTTCTTCCCCTGACGCCAGACCTCGCTGTAAAAGTTGTTGGGCAGCAGTCAATGCCGATTGCAAGGCGTTCCGTTCCACCAGTCGATCTATATTAGCGGCTTCCGCAGTGAATTGGGCGTGGCTCCACTCACCCAATCCCTGTGTGGCCCGTTCTCGTACTCTCGTTGCCTGTGCAAGTGCTTGGGGGTGGCCTAGATGGGAGAGCAGTCCCTCTACATAATTCGCCAATTCGACTACCTCTTCCGGCGTCGCTTTATCCAGTATCCACAGAAGCATCGCCATCAGGTTGGGCAGTTCCAGCAGGGTCAACCGGGCGGCTAACTCGGCATTCCGAAACCGTTGCTCATTCAGAAAAGCCGTCAACTGCATCATTGCTTCAGCCCAGCGCGACCTTGCTTTAGCCTGCTCCTCCTCGCTCATCACTCTCAGCAAATAAGATGACAACGCAGGATCAAGGCGCAAGTGGTGGTAACCCATATCTTCGGCGAGCCCAACTACGATCATCTGCCTGGCTATATTGACCGTTGTTTCCCTGTCTGCCCCCAACATCAGCCCCAATACAGAAAGATGCGCCCCACCATGAAACATGGCCAATGCCTTGATCTGCTCCAATGTTTCCGGCTGTAGGCGGCGTAGCGATAGCTCGACACTGGCATAGAGGGAATTCTCGCGGTCGCCGGGATGCTCCTTGTCCAACTCGGCCATCAGATGGTGCAGGTCCTCTGTTGTCGCTCGCACGCCACGACGGGCTACTTCTCGCGCGAGCAAGACGAGGGCGCGGGCGTGGCGATTGACCGCTTCGACGAGGTCTGTGATTTCCTGTGGGTCGCCGCCGGGGTCTTCGGCCTTGGGAATCAAGCCCTCTTGCTTCATCACTTCGCCGACCAGCTTGATGGCATCCCCCCGGCTGAGCGCACCAAGAGCGATTTCCCTTCGCTTGTAGTCAAAAGGGGCGGGGAGCGACACGCGGGTCGTGAAGAGAATCCGCGTGGCAGCATCGGCATCAAGCAGCTTCCGGCAGAGATCGAACAATTCTTCGATTGGTGCGACGCCGGGCGGCAACTGTCCTGTTTGATCGGGCAGGACGCTTTCCAGATTATCCAGCACGATGATGGTCGCGCGGTCGGCGAGTGCGCGCTCGACGGGTTGAAGCGCCTGCTTCAAATCGGGGAACTGCGCGACAGACCAGTTCTCTCCTTCGGGCAGCAATTGGCGGCCAAGACTGTCCAGCACGCTGCGCGCATCGGTGTACTGCTCAAGGCTGACGAAAGCGGCGCGGCGAAAGCGTCCCGTTCGCACGAGCCAGCGCGCTAGCTCGACGGCTAAAGTAGTCTTGCCCTCTCCGCCCTGTCCTCGAATCACAGTGTAAGGCTCGCCATGCAGCAGGCGCTCTAAGGCCAGTAGCTCGCGGCTGCGTCCCTGAAAATCATGCGCTGGCGGGTCGGGCAGTGCGCCTAAACTCAAACGGCGTTGTTTGGCCTGAAGCTGCTGCACCTCTTCGGGCTGCAACTTCGTGACCAATTGCGGGTCTTGCACTTCCTGATAAAGCACGGGAACGAACCAGTCTTGCAGACGTAGTTCGCCAGCGCCCATCATCTTTCCTCGATAGGTGTCCCTGTGCAGTTCGCGCTGTCCGGCGAGCATGGCTGCGCCGACGCGCTTTCCTTCGGCCAACTCCTGATAAAAAGCCTTGACGAAGCGATGCGCCGTTTCGACGAGAACGGTGTGGCTCATCGCTACGACCGAGGTGACGCCTTCTTCCAGGAGTTTTCCGGCGACAGAGGCTGTCGGGTCTTCTTCGGTCTTCGCGCTTTGACAGGCTTCGAGGAAGACGAGCGGGATGCGATGGTCGCGTATGACTTCGGCCAGCTTCCCGGCATGAATCAACTGCATCGCACGCCGTTCTAACTTCTGCGCGTCGTTCGGGTCTTCGAAGCAGAGTCCGCCCAGGCCAACCTTGCGGTCGAAAACACCGTGACCGTCGAAATGAATCACGTCGAAAGGCACGCCGTCTTCCTCAGCCTTTCGCAACGTTTCTTCCAGTGCAGGGAAGGTGGGTGGCGTGAGCACAGAGAGCTTCGCCAACTCGCCCAGGCTCTCCACCGCTTCCACCAGTGGTCTGGCGCTGATGCGATGGTCAATGTAGCCCGTGCCGTCGTCTTCGGGGCGCGGGCTGGCCAGCAGGATGCGAATCGGCAGTTGGGTTGGCCTGACTGGCTGCGAATGGCGATTCGGCAAACGGCGACGCACATGCACCGGGTGCTTACCATGAAAGAGAAACCCGCGCCCGTCGTGCAGCAGTTCCCAGGGCAAAGAGAGCAAGTCCGTTGCGGCTTCTCCGGCAACAAGCTGCACTTCATCCTCCGCGCCGACCAGCAATTCGCTATCAACGAAAACAGAAAAACGTCGCTCTCCAACAGCGCCAGCCTGTTGCCATGCGGTCAGAGTTTCTTGTGCAAACGGCGTAGCGAGAGCGGCTTGATATAAGTCCTGTCCCCACTTCGGCAATTGGGTTTCGATGCGTTCAGCGCGCTCTTTGAAGACTCCTATCGGCCAGACGAAATACTCTTCCAGATACCAGCGCAAATCTTCAGCTTCGATAACTCCGAGCGGCGCAGTGAAGACGAATCTTTTGCTTTCCACTTCGCGTGCGGATTTGTTGGCAGGCTCATAAACCAATTGCGCGACTGCTTGCGCGCGGCGCTTGCCGTCTTTGTTCTCAATCTTCAGGTCGTCCAATCTTAGAATCAGTTCTTCGACAGGTTGAGAGGCGACATCATTGATGGATTGTCGGTCAGTCGGGAGGCGTTCAGCAAGAGCCGTGAGAATCTGAGGCAGCGCTTCACTCAACCCGCCTGCTTTGACCTCGACGCGGACGCCGACAGGCTCTTCATCGAACCAGAGCAGGAGCGCGGAAGGCTCGATTCCGGGCAGGAGAAGCGGGATGACTCGATAGCCTTCATCCTTGCGTGTTCGTTCGACCTCCAACGCCTTTTGAATCTCTTTGCGTACCCAGGGCGAGTTGGCGGTGTTGGGGCTGATGACGACGATGAACTGGCGCGCGGCTTCGATAGCCTCTTCGATTTCGGGCGCGAGTTTTGAGCCGCCGCGCAGATTGCGAGAATCAGCCCAGACGGTTAGCCCGTGAGTCTCAAGCGTGTCGCGCAGTTCCGTTACAAAACCGTTGTCTTTGCTGGTGTGAGAGATGAAGATGTGAGTGTTGCTCATGGGCAATCCTTTGAGATGAGGGATAAATACAGCTCCAGCTTGCGAGAGTGAATTTCAGTCGTCATTATATAGTTCAAATCCGAATTATCTGCCAGCAATTGGCGTTAAGCGGCAGCCACGCAGGCCGGGGCAGAAGTGATGGCGAAACTGTAGAACTCTCCAGCAGGGTCTAGTGCTTGTGCCAGCCAGCCTTTTTATGGTATTAGCCCCCACGTCAAGTTCTACTCAAGACAGCATTCAATTCGTTAATCTTCCTTCGGATAATTGAGAGGATAAGTAAATGACAAGATCGAAGAGCCCCCATTGCGGCGTGAGCCATGCGTTGAGAGGTAAACGAAAGCTCATGATTGCGGTGAGCCTTCTCATCTGCGCCGCTCTGTTGGTGATGGGTTGTAAGAAGAATGATAATTCAGGCAGCAGCGGCGGGACGAGCGGCATCAATCCTGATAACACGAGCCAGGGTGATGTGGATACCAGCAGCGCCGAAATCATCAAGCGTATGGCTGACGAGCAGGGACAGGCCACGCAGTTGGACAAGGGCAATTTCAGCGTCGAATACTCTGCCGTGCGGAATCCCCAGTTTGCTGAAATCAATGAACAGTTCCGGCAGCAGAGAACTCTCGAAGGAATCGCCGACGATCTGAATGCCATGATAGCCATCCCCGAAAACGTGGTGATTACGTTCAAGGAGTGCGGTCAGCCCAACGCTTTCTGGAATCCGAAAGACCGCCAGATCGTGATGTGCTACGAGTTGATGGCGCAGATGACCGAAGACTTCAAACCGATTGCGAAAAGTGAAGAGGATTTAGGCGAGAAGGTCGGAGGCGCGCTCACCTTCGCGTTTATACACGAACTCGGACACTGTCTGATTGACGTGCTGAAACTGCCTTCGACCGGCAGAGAAGAAGATGCGGTTGACCAGCTTTCCACTTTCGTCCTCGTCGGGCTCAAAGGGGAAGAGGGCGAGCGGATGGCGATCAGCGGCGCCCTGTCTTGGGGCATCCAATACGAGCGGCTCGCGAAGTCAGGGAAGACCGCTGCCGAACTCGACATGCTCTGGGCTGACGAGCATTCGATGGACGGGCAGAGATTTTACAACATCCTCTGCTGGGTCTTCGGCCACAATCCAAACAAGTATATGGCGATGGTCAACTCTCCCTTACCGGAGGCCAGAGCCGTTCGTTGTCCAATGGAATATTCGAGGCTCGCCAATGCGTGGCTCAGTTTGCTGCGGCCTTACCTGAAGGACGGTGGCGCTGGCGCAGCCGCACACACAGAGCCGATGAATATGCCCAACTCTCCCAACAGAGCGCCCCAATCAACTCCCCAGCCCACTCCCGAAAGCGGCGGGCACGGCGGACATTAAAAGCAGTGATAGGTGATGGGTGATAGGTGATAGGAAAGAACTTGGTTTTCTCTTATCACCCATCACCCATCACCTATCACTGTTTTACCCCTGTTTCTCCACCACGCTGACGATGTGTTCCATCTCTTCTTTGGCGCGCTCGCTGGTGGATTGGATGCCGGAGGCGCGCATCAAAAATTCGTCGGCGTTGCTGGCATTGCGGAGCGCCTCTTCGAGGGAAATCAGCCCTGACTGGTGCAGGTGAAAGAGCGACTGGTCGAAGGTCTGCATGCCGTATTGAGAAGTCCCGGCGGCAATCGCCTCACGAATCATGTAGGTCTTTTCTTCGTTGATGATGTAATCGCGGATCAGGCCGGTCGTGACCATAATTTCGACGGCAGGTACGCGGCCTCTTCCTTTGGCCGCCCTCACCAATCGCATAGAAATGACGGCTTTGAGTATGCCTGCCAGTTGCAGGCGCACGCTCTTCTGTTGATGCGAGGGGAATGAAGAGACGACGCGCGTGATCGTTTCGGTCGCGTCCAGGGTGTGCAGAGTCGAAAGCACAAGATGTCCCGTCTCGGCTGCCGTCAGCGCCGTCTCAATCGTTTCCAGATCGCGCATCTCGCCGACGAGAATCACGTCCGGGTCTTGCCTCAAAGCTCCTCTCAGCGCCTCCGCAAACGAGCGCGTATCCACGTCCACCTCGCGTTGCGTGACGAACGAGCGCTTGTCCCGGTGCAGGAATTCAATCGGGTCCTCGATGGTGACGATGTGACCGCTACGCAGGGCGTTGATGCGATCAATCATCGCGGCCAGCGTCGTGGATTTGCCGGAGCCGGTCGCGCCCGTGACTAAGATCAGCCCGCGCTGCTCGTCCGCGACTTTATCAACGACGGGAGGCAGTCCGAGACTGCTGGTGCTGCGCGTCGAGTCAGGGATCACGCGCAGGACGATGCCGACCGTGCCGCGCTGCTGGAAGATGTTGGCGCGAAAGCGTCCGACGCCAGACACGCCGTAGCCGATGTCAACTTCGGAGACTTCCTTGAAGCGCTGCTTCTGGCGATTCGACATCATGGAGAAAGCCATGTCGAGCGTGTCTTCCTGCGTGAGCGGCTGCGAGTCAACGACGGGGCGCAGCTCTCCGCCTGTTCGCATGTAGGGAAACGAGCCTGCCTTGAGGTGCAAATCTGACGCGCCATGACTGGTCGCAAAGCGCAGAAGGTCGTCTATCTTGACTGACATAGTTTGAGGGACCGTAAACCTTTCGGAGAAAAATCAGGAGAAAATCAAGCGGGGCGCTGATGATTTGGAATTGACTCGCGGGCTGGAAGTTGCGCCGACGGAAAATTAAAGCCCGGAGACGCTCTCGATATGATAGCTTTTCCGGTTGAGGCGCGTCAACGAATAAGATTTGAGGCAGAAATCGGTTCGAGCGGCTTAAAAGACCTCAGAAATCCCGGCTGCAAGGTGTGATTACCACACTCCTTTGCCAGAAAGGCCCGATCCAGCCGCCGCCTCTCTTCGTAGACAAAAGGCATCAGGCGCTCCGGCGCAGTGGGGTCGCCGCCGCTCCAATTTTGCAAAATTTGCGTGACTTCGTGTTGAAGCTCACCGCTCAAAGGGTCTCACCTCCGTCCTCTGTCGCTGATTCTATCGCGGAAAACCCTGCCGTCCACAATGTTTTCGTGCGCCCCTGTCAGGTTTGGCCCGGAGGTCACGCGTATGTGGATGAAGGCCAATTTGGGAGAGGGAATTTACTCGAAGCTCGCGGCAAGGTTCCCAATCTATTTGGTTAAAAGCGTGGACCAATGTAGGATGTCACCTAATCTATCGGCTCCACCGTCGCTATCTGTATTATTGAAAAGACCAGACCAAAAACAAATTGAGGAGAGTTGACATGAAACGCCTGACAAACTCATCTGCAACGCCCACCACCCTCTTTAATCAAATCACACTGCGAGGCAGACGCCCGGTGTTGTGCTTCGCTTTGGCCATAGTCGCCTTCGCCTCCCTCTGCCTCTTCATCGGCGGCAGCGCCTCGGACACCTCAACGAATGCCGTCGCCGCGTCGTCGAAAAGCGCGTCGCCCACGGTCGCCCAAGCGCGCGATGCTTACGGGCAACTGCCTTTGAGTTTTGAGGCTAATCACGGTCAGGCGGGTGAGACGGTCAACTTTCTGGCTCGTGGCGCGGGCTACACGCTCGCTCTCTCGCCAAAGGAAGCCGTTTTCGCTCTGGTTCACCACTCTGATGAAAGGTCGCGGAGCGGTGAATCGTCTACGAGCCGCCGCGATGATAGCGGCGCGGCAATAAGGGGTGAGCGCGGTGCAGACACTTCCAACGCCCCTCGTTCAGAGCCGCCGACAGTGTTGCGCATGCGCCTCGTCGGAGTAAGCGGGGGACGGAGAGTCGAAGGTTTGAATGAATTAGAAGGCAAGGTCAACTACCTTATAGGCAACGACCCGGCGCAGTGGCGGACGAACATCCCGACCTTTGGCCGCGTGCGCTACGCGGAAGTCTATCCGGGCATAGACGTGGTGTATTACGGCAACCAAAAGCAGTTGGAGTACGACTTCGTGGTCGCACCCGGCAGGGACGCACGCGCCGTCAAACTCCGGTTCGAGGGCACCAGCAAAGTCGAAGTAGACGCGGCGGGCGATCTGCTGCTGACCTTGGGCGAGAGTGTGATCCGGCAGCCGAAGCCCGTGGTGTATCAGGAAGTGGATGGCGAGCGGCTGACAGTTAATGGAGGCTACACAATCGAGAGAGACGGGCAGGTCGGTTTTGCGGTGGGCGAGTATGACGCAGGGCGTCCGCTCGTTATTGATCCGGTGTTGATCTACTCTACCTATCTTGGCGGGAGTGGTGACGATGAAGGCAATGACATTGCTGTGGACTCCGCCGGCAACGCTTACATCTGCGGCATCACGAACTCGACCAACTTCCCCACCGCCAACGCCATTCAAGGCACGTTCAATCCCCCCATCGACCCCACCTTGGTCTCGCGCGACGGCTTCGTCACGAAACTCAATGCGGCGGGCACAGCCCTCGTCTATTCCACTTACCTCGGCGGCAACAGAGACGACAGGTGTAATAAAATCGCCGTTGACGCTTCCGGCAACGCCTACGTCGCGGGTGAAACCGGCTCGCTCAACTTCCCCACGGCCAACGCCTTCCAGTCCACCCACGGCGGCGGCTTGTCCGACGGCTATATCGCCAAACTTAACGCGGCGGGCACGGCCTTCGTCTATTCCACTTACCTCGGCGGCGACGTTTTCGATGCAGCCCATGCCCTCACGATTGATTCCAATGGCAATGTTTACATCACGGGGCGCACCACCTCAGCGAACTTCCCCACAGTCAACCCCATTCAGAGCGCATATAGCGGCGGCCCCGGCGCTGATGCCTTCGTGACGAAGATCAATGCGGCGGGTTCGGCGCTCGTCTACTCGACCTACCTCGGCGGCAATGCCGGCAATGGCGGCGGTTTCACTGCGGGTTTCAGCATCGCAGTGGATTCCACCGGAAGCGCCTACGTCACCGGACAAACCCGTGCGACGAACTTCCCAACGGCCAACGCGATTCAGGCCACGTTCGGCGGCGGCTCACCTGACGGCGACGCTTTCGTCACAAAGCTCAACGCGGCGGGCACAGCCCTCGTCTATTCCACCTACCTCGGCGGCAGCGATAACGATATAGGATTTGAAATCGCGCTTGACTCATCAAACAATGCCTACGTCACCGGAGTTGCCCGCTCAGGCAATTTCCCCACTGCCAATGCCTTACAAAGCGCGCTGAGCGGCACATCAGACGCCTTCGTGACGAAGCTGAACTCGGCGGGCACAGCCTTCGTCTATTCGACTTATCTCGGCGGCGCCGCGGATGATTCCGGCAACGGCATCACCGTAGACTCTTCCGGCAACGCTTATGTCACAGGCGGGACGAGTTCGACCAACTTCCCCCTGCTCAACCCGACTCAGGGCACAAGCGGCGGCGGCATTGACGCTTTCGTGACAAGGCTCAACACGGCTGGCTCGGCGCTGGTCTTCTCGACCTACCTCGGCGGCAGCGGCACCGACGCGGCACTGGACATCGCGCTGGACTCCGTCGGCAGCATGTACCTGACGGGGCGCACCTCGTCAACCAACCTCCCCGTTCTTAATCCCGTTCAGAGCACGAACGGTGGCGGCGCTACCGATGTCTTTATCTCCAAATTGAGCGAGACGCCGCCATCGCCCACCATAGGGCTCAGTCAATCGAGCTATAACGTAGGCGAGGCCGGTGTGTTTGTCGCCATTAATGTCGTGCGCTCAGGCGATGTCTCCCAGCCAGCGACGGTCTCTTACACGACATCGGACACTTCCGGCCTCAACCAATGCAGTACCGTCACCGGCATCGCGTCGTCGCGTTGCGATTACACCCTCTCCGTCGGCAAGCTCAGTTTCGCCGCCGGTGAGCAATCAAAAACCGTGATGGTCTCAATCGTGGATGACTCTTATGCCGACGGCGCAGAGAGTTTCACCTTTACGCTCAGCGCCCCGACGGGCGGGAGCCTCGGCGCAACGGCAACTGCCACCGTGACGATCACGGATAATGAAGCGGCGAATGGACCCAACCCGATTGACACCATTGATTTCTTCATTCGCCAGCACTACCTCGATTTTCTGGGCCGCGAACCCGAGCCCGGAGGATTCCAGGGCTGGCGCAACATCCTGAGCAGTTGCTCGCCGGGGAATGCGGCCTGTGACCGTATCGAAGTCTCCTCGGGCTTCTTCCGCTCTGAAGAGTTTCAGGTGAGAGGCTACTTCATTTATCGCTTCTATACGGTGTTCGGGCGCATCCCGCTCTTTACTGAGTTCATGACGGACTTCGCCAAGGTCAGCGGCTTCATCACGGCGCAGCAGCTAGAAGCAAGCAAGGCAGCCTTTGTCACTGAGTTCATGGCTCGGCAGGAATTCCAGACGAGATACGGCTCGCTGACTGATCCGACAGCTTATGTGGATGCACTTCTCCAAACGGTCGGACTGCTGAGTCATCCTTCGAGAGGGGCATGGATCACAGGATTGACGAACGGAACGATGACGAGAGGACAGGTCTTGCGAGCGCTGATTGAGAGTCAGGAACTCTATCTCAAGTTCTACAATGAAGCGTTTGTAGTGATGCAATACTTCGGGTACTTGAGGCGCAACCCCGATAGCATGTACCTGCAATGGATTCAGACACTGAATCAAACCGGCGACTATCGCACGATGATCAATGGCTTCCTGAACTCAATGGAGTATCGCCTAAGATTCGGGCCTTGATAGTTAGGTCGCAGCGTCTGCTTAAACGAGCCGGATTCCCGTCTGGTGAGAGGCCGCTGTGCAGTCAACAGTGACTGCACAGCGGTCTCTCAGCATTGGCGATTGAAGGTTTAAGGCTTGACGGCTCGCGTGGCGATGTAGGTCGGCGTGTATTTCGCAATGGGCAGGGTGCGGTGATGGTCTTCGTAGAAACCGTTAATGGCAAAGCCTGCATCTGTTTGCCCGCCAAGCTGATCCGCGAGCGTGTGGCCGAACTCCAGCGGTTCGCCTTTCTCTATGAGTTGGCGGCATTCCTCTTCGGTCAGGCTGCTCGTGTCTGAATAGGGCAGCGCGTGGTGTGCCTGAAGCGGCTTGCGCTCGTCCAGGCGTTGGTCGAAGATGTAGATGACCGGATTGACGAAGCCTGCGAGCAGCAAGCCACCACGACGCAGCACGCGAAACGCCTCTTTCCAGACGGGACGCACGTCCGGGATGAACAGATTCGAGCAAGGGTGAAAGACAAGATCGAAGCTTTGATCCGCAAATCCCGACAGGTCTTTCATGTCGCCTTCGATGGTGACGAGGCTGAGCTTTTCGCGCAGCGCAACTTTGCGATCCTGTTCTAGCTGCTTCGGCGAGTTGTCGAACACGATCACGCTCGCTCCCGCCGCCGCCAGGATAGGAGCCTGTTGGCCTCCGCCCGACGCGAGACAGAGAACATCCAGTCCGTTCAAATCTGGAAACCAATCGCGCGGGACGGGCTTTGTCTCAGTCAGCAACACCTCCCAGCGACCCTGCCTCGCGGCGGCGATCACCTCCGGGCTGACCGGCTGAGTCCATTCGTTCCCACGCTCGACTTCCTTGTCCCACGCATTGCGATTGTATTCTCGAATGTCCATCTGAATTGAAACTAATCAGGTACGGAGGAAATAGACAGGATTAACAGGATTATCAAGATTAGGAAGACAAGACAGGTTAAGATAGTTTGATTCTTCTTATATCCTGTCCATCTTGTTAATCCTGTCTATATTCTTCTCTTCTTCGTTTGAAGCAAGAAGCGCATCGTAATCGCTCACGATGCGCTTCTCTGTTAGTGAATCTTCCGGCTCATCCGATGTCAGGTTTATTCCGTCATCACCGTTTCGTAACCCACAACCGATTCGGAGAGACCTGTCGAAGCGCCGGAGGCTTTGACCTGCGTTGTGCTGTGGCCGTTGTTATTAGCTGGTGGCGCACCCTTGCGCTCGTTGACATACGTGAGCCAGGGGCCCGGAGCTTCGCGCTCGCCTGAAGTGATCTGGAAGAAGACTTCCTGAATGCGTCGCGTCGTTTCGCCTCGTCGCCCTGTGCCGACGGTGATTTTATCTACGGAACGAATCGGCGTGACCTCGGCGGCTGTGCCTGAGAAGAAAAGTTCGTCGGCGATGTAGAGCGCGGCGCGTTGAATGTTGCTTTCCTGAATCGGAATTTCCAACTCGCGGCAAATCTGTATGACGCTGTCACGCGTGATGCCGGGAAGGATTGAGCTTGAAAGCTGCGGTGTCACGACTCGCCCGTCCTGCACGAGAAAGATATTTTCGCCGGAGCCTTCCGAGACCAGCCCGCGATCATCGAGCGCGATGCCTTCGGCATAGCCGTTCAGCAGTGCTTCCATCTTAATCAATTGCGAGTTCATGTAGTTTGCGCCGGACTTGGCCATCGCGGGCATGGAGTTCGGCGTCAGCCGGTTCCACGTCGAGACGCAAACATCAACGCCCTGCTCGATGGCTTCCTCGCCGAGATACTTGCCCCAGTCCCACGCGCCGATATAACAGGCCAGCGGATTCGGGAAAGGATTGACGCCGAACGCGGGGTTGGCTTCATCCAGGCTGCGGAAGATGATCGGGCGAATGTAGCATTGATCGAGTCCGCCGCGAGCGGCCAGTTCGACGGCTGCGTCGCACAACTGGTCGCGCGTCCACTCATGCTCCATCCGGTAAATCTTGGCCGAGTTAAGGAGACGCTGCATGTGTTCCTGTAGACGAAAGATGGCCGGGCCGCGCTTGGTCTTATAACAGCGGATACCCTCAAAGACGCTTGAGCCGTAATGCAAAACGTGCGACATCACATGCACGCGCGCATCATCCCACTTGATCCACTCGCCGTTGTGCCAGATGTCCGAAACGATGCGAGGGGTCCTAACGTCTTTCGATTTACCGTCTTTCGAGAACATGATTTTGTACTCCTTCGGGAATAAATTTGAGAGAGGTGCTCGTCTGGGCGGCTGCATGTTTCCCAACTCGGAATTACACGGAAACGACTTATGAAGACGGCAGCTTCCGTCTCGCTTAATCAAGCCTTGTTAAGATAGGGCACAATACCGTAAACGCGCGCTCCTTTGCAAGGCAAGCTCCTTGTCTTGATAGAGCCTTGCAGTTAAACTTCCGGCTGTGCGTTTTGAATGGGATGAGCAGAAAAACGAGGCCAACGTTCGCAAGCACGGATTTGATTTTGCGGACGCCTGGGAAATCTTTGAAGCTCCCATGCTCGCGTCCCCCGACACAAGGGAAGATTATGATGAAGATCGCTGGATTGGAATCGGTTTTCTCAAAGAACGCATCGTTGTTATTGTGTTCACAGAGCGAGATAATGACGCAATTCGCATTATCTCTTTGCGAAAGGCATTGAAACATGAGCGCCTCAAATTTGAACAAGCCATCAGAAACGGACTGGACGCGAATTGACGAAATGAAAGACGATGATATTGATACGTCTGATATTCCATCGCTCGACGAAGCGTTTTTCGCTAATGCTAAATTGCGTTTACCGGGAAAAAAGATTTCCATGACGGTGAGCGTTGATGCGGATGTGCTGGAATGGTTCAAGGCACAGGGCGAAGAGTTTCAGAATCGCATCAATGCTGCTTTAAGAATTTACGCTGAGGCACATAAAGAGCAGCGCCGCTGACGGAAACACACGAGCCATCATTTACGCTTAACTTTCACCTTCAACCTTCCGGGATGACGCATCGCGCACAGAAGACGAATTCTATCCTGCTTCTTGCTGTTGTGCTTCTTTGCTCCTTAACCTTCAATAACTGTCGTATGTCTGAACAAACCCAAAACACACAAACCACAACTTCGCCCAATAACAATCAATCCAACGACGCCAGTGACCCCGTCAGCATCCACCGTCGCGTCATCAGTATAGACATGCACGCCGACACCACACAGCGCATGGTTGACGAGCGTCTAGACATCAATCAAAGACTCGCGGACGGCCAATTGGACGCCGTGCGGATGCGCGAAGGCGGACTCGACGCGCAGTTCTTCTCCATCTGGGTCGAACCGCAGCTTTACGGCGGCGGAGGCGAGAAGGCAATCAAGCGTGCGGACGACCAGATCGCCGCCGTGCGTCAACTTGCCGAGAAGCACCCGGACACCTGGGAACTGGCGTCAACCGCCGGGGACGTGCGCCGTATTGTCGGCGAGGGAAAGCTCGCGGCCTTGATGGGACTCGAAGGCGGCTACGCGATTGACGAGCGTTTAGAGATGGTCGAGCGTTATTACAAGGTGGGCGTGCGCTATATGTCGCCCGCGTGGAGCGTCTCGACGAGTTGGGCA
Source organism: uncultured Acidobacteriota bacterium (assembly GCA_963791265.1). Lineage (GTDB taxonomy): Bacteria > Acidobacteriota > Blastocatellia > Pyrinomonadales > Pyrinomonadaceae > QHXM01. Next base: position 66,480 of record CAWBSB010000013.1, on the reverse strand, counting down.
GGGTCGAGCGGCGACGAGGTGGGGCGCACGCGTGGTCTCAACGATTTCGGCAGGGACGTTGTCCGCGAGATGAATCGGCTCGGCATGATGGTTGACGTGTCGCACGTTTCCGACCCGACCTTCTGGGACATCGTCAACACTTCGACCAAGCCCGTCATCGCCACACACTCAGGCTGCCGCGCGATTGCCAACGTGCCGCGCAACCTGACGGACGAGATGCTCCGCGCGCTGGCAAAGACGGGGGGCGTCTGCTCCGTTCTCTTCTACCCGGAATTTCTGGAACCCGGCTGGAGCGAGAAGAAGAAACAGGTGGACGCGCAGATTGCGCCCCTTGTGCAAAAGGCTTCGGACGAAGAGCCGGGTGGAATCGCGCAGAAGAAGATGGCGCGTGACCGCGTGCGCCTACGCGAATACGCGCGGCGTCTCCCGCCCGTCACCGTCTCGCGCCTCGTTGACCACATTGACCACATCGTCAAACTCGTCGGCATAGATCACGTCGGCATCGGCTCGGATTTCGACGGTATTCAGGCAACGCCGACAGACCTTGCGACGGTTGAAGATTTGCCGAATTTGACAAAGGAGCTTGTGCGACGCGGCTATTCCGAACAGGACATCGCAAAGATTCTCGGCGGCAACATGCTGCGCGTGATGGAAGAAGTGGAAAAGAAGTGATAGGTGATGAGAGAAATGCTTTGTTCTTTCCTATCACCCATCACCCATCACCTATCACTGATTAGTTATGAGTGATGAGCGGAAAAACGTCGTGCCGCCGGTTGGTCTTCATCTTCCTATCGCGGGCGGTTTGCAGAACGCGCTTTTGAAAGCGCAGGCGCTCTCGTGCGACACGGTACAAATCTTCTCGCGTAATCCGCGCGGGTGGATGGCGCGACCGCTGACGGATGAAGAGATCGAACGTTTTCAAGCCGTTCGCGCAGAGACCGGAATCTCGCCCGTCGTCATTCACTGCAACTACCTCGTCAACCTTGCCGCCGCCAATCCTGAGATACTCGAAAAATCGCGCGCCTCGTTTCGTGAAGAGATCGAGCGCGGGATTCAGTTGGGCGCAGACTACCTCGTCGTTCATCCGGGCAGCGCGCGCGGCTCTTGCGAAGCTGACGGCATCCGTGTCTGTCAGGAGAGTTTGAAGATCGCCTGCGATGATTTAGACCTCGGTACGTTTCGCATCCTGCTGGAAAATACTGCGGGGCAGGGCGAATGTATCGGCCATCGCTTCGAGCATCTCGGAGAAATTATAGAAGCATGTCCTGAACTCAATCTCGGAGTCTGCTTCGACACGGCACACGCTTTCACGGCGGGTTACGACGTGCGCGAACCGGAAGGACTGGCGGCCACCATCGAATCGCTTGAGAGAAACGTTGGTGCGAAGAACGTCCGCGCGATTCATTTCAACGATTCAAAGGCTGAGTATAATTCGAGGGTAGATCGCCACTGGCATATCGGCGAAGGCCACATCGGGCGCGAAGCCCTGCGCCGCATCGCGCAACACCCGAAACTCTCACACGCGGCTTTTCTGCTCGAAACGCCGCAGGACGTGCCCGGAGACGACGCGCGCAATCTCGCGGCTTTACGCTCTTTCGTGGAGGCTGAAGACGAGTCTCCGAGCGTGCCGCTATGAGTTTGAGACCTTTTTCCGGTTAGACAAAATTGGTGTCGGTGAAACGTCCTGTCTGTCGCGGCCTCTGGTCGCGTGGAATTTGAGCTTCAGAAAGGATGGCAGCGTAAACATGAAAGCACGCGTTTTTTTAGTTCTTCTCATCTGTCTATCAATCAGTGTCTCTGCTCTCAATCTTTCGGACGGCGAGTTGAGAGATAGGTCTGGGAACACCATCGGCTACGTGAAGTCGGACGGCGACGTGAGAGATAAGTCCGGCAATACGATTGGTCATCTCAAGCCGGACGGAGATGTCAGAGACAGGTCGGGAAACTCCATTGGCAGCATCAAGTCGAATGGTGAGGTGCGCGACCGCAGCGGCAACACCATCGGTTACGTCAAATCGGATGGCGAGGTGCGGGACAGATCAGGCAACACGATTGGTTACGTTAAGTCTGATGGGGATGTCAGAGACAAATCCGGCAACACGATAGGCTCCGCCAGGGGCGTGAAGGCAGAACACGCCGCCGCGTTCTTCTTTTTCTTCTTCAATAATATGTAATGGTGAGACACCGGGGAAAAGCAATGTTGAACTTCGGGGTTGATGTAAACAAAAAATTAAGGAGGAAATGAACCACGAAGACACGCGAAGGGACACGAAAGTTTTGGCCAGTTCGTGTTGATTCGTGTGATTTAGTGGTTAATTTCCTCCTGTTATTTATCTGCTATTCGATATGAGAATGAAGAAACAGAGCTTCATCTTGATTGTTGGATTGGCGTCCGTGTTGTTTGCTTCATGTGCTTCAAGCGTACCGGCGACAAATAGCGCGACCGCAGCGGCTGCCAGTTATTCGACGCCGGAGCAGCGGAAGAACCTGACTCCACTGGCGCAGGCGAGCGACCCGGAAGCCGTCAAAGCTCGCCTGACAGAACTGTTCGATCTCTGCCGGAGAGACGACCTCGAAGCTGCCGCCGCTTATTTTGTTTACAGAGGGCCGGACAAGAGCCGGGAATGGAAGGATGTCTTAAACTCCCACGATTCGGAGGAGAGGGCTGCGGTAGAAAGTCTCTGTGGCAGAATCAAGAATTACCTGGACGAGAGCGATGGCTACGAGTTCGGCGCGGTCAAAGTGGAAAGGGAACGGGAAGGCGAATGGCACGCGCTTGAAGTCTCTTTCCGGCAGGGCGAGCAGACGAAGAAAGCTATCTTCGCGTTTCTGCTCATCAAAGGCCAGTTCGCTATCGGCGACATTGATTAGTTGTGATTCCCTTGACACCCGGCAAGCTAATCAACTATTACATCGGCGACTGTTGAGCCATTTGCGTTCCGCATTCCACACGAATGGCTCGCACACGTTTTCTCATCCTCAGTCTTCGGTGACTGGTAAACCTCAAAGGAGAACTTCAATGGCAGGCAAATTAACCGCGACGGTTGTTATTGACCCCGGTCATGGCGGCACTCACGAAGTCGGCGGCTCGTCGGCGAACAACGCGACGAGTTTCAGCGGAGTGCCTGAAAAGGTGATGACCCTTCAATTCGCAAATCTCGTTCGGCTTGCGCTGGAAGATGCTGCGAAGAAGGGCGGCCATAAAATTACCATCGTGATGACCCGCACTGAAGACAAGAATCTGGGTCTCGCCGCACGAGCGCAGGTGGCTAAGAAGAATAAAGCGAACATATTTTTAGCCATCCACTTCAACGGCTTTAACAAGAAATCCAGGGGCACGGAAACCCTCGTCCGTCCCAAAGCCGCTGGCAATCCGAATCACGCCGACGATCAGGCTTTCGCTAAGAGGGTTCAAAGCGCAGTCTTCAACGTTATCAAGTCTCATGATGCTAACGCCAAAGACAGAGGCGTCAAGGATCAGGTTCTGGGAGTGTTGAAGGACACCGACCTCGGCCCCACGCCGCGCGCGTGTCTGGTTGAAATCGAGTTTATAGACGTTAAGGAAGTTGATGTGCTTTTGAATATCGGCCCCAACGCCGCCAAGGTGCGTAGCGACATCGGCGCAGCCATCGCCACCGCTATCCTCGATGATTTGAAAGCACACTCAAGCTAAAGAGCACGCCATATACTGAATTACAGTAAAAAGAGAGGGCAAGACGAACCACGCGCATCACACGAAACAGCTTGAATCTTCTTCGTGTCTCTTCGTGTTACTTCGTGGTTCGTTGTCTCCTTCTTTTAGTCTGCTACCTGGTATTGTGCTTTGTCCAAGCGAGGGATTTTTCATGATGCGTCATTTCAGCAGTGTGAGCCGGAAGCGAATCAGACCAGTTGTGATTTCGGTCTGTGTTTTGTTCACGCTGATTGTTGGCTTCACCCAAAGTTCTGCTGCTGCTGCCCCAAAGCGTCGCCGCTATGTTCCGGTCTATGCGGCGAGTGTGAAGATGACAGAGCAGGCCCGGCGCGGCACGCTCAAGGGAGATTTTTCATGGGCTGCCGCCTCTGAGACTGTGCGGGCGGCGGCTGACCGTTGGAAAATATTTCTGGCGAGACATGCCGGGCCAAATAAAGAGTATGAAGATGGCTTCGATACTCTGCGCGTAGAGGTCGCCAAATATGAATTGATGCGAGTTTATTATCTACTCGGCAACGTCAAGGCGGGCGATAAGCTGTTGTCGGAACTCGACCCGTTAAAGCTGAAAACGGAATAGACAGGATTAACAGGATTTTCAAGATTAAGAGGAAGAGGCAGGATAAGGGAGCTTGAATCTTTTTCTTTTCATCCTGTCCATCTTGTTAATCCTGTCTATATTCTTATCGGTTTTGTTCGTGCCAATAAACTAAGGTCGCAAACATTCGACAACTGCATGTCGGCTGCGTTAAGATACGTCCAACGGATTTTTAGTCCAATGGTGGAAGATTTCAGATGCGACACTTCTCAGAACTGACCAAACTCCTCCTTACGTTGCCGCTCGGCACACGACGCGCACGCTAAGCAAGCGCGTCACTCCGTAGCGGCGATCCACACCCGCGCAAAATTCAAATAACTGATCCTGAAGAGAAGCATGAGCGTCTTGATGCGTTTGTGCCCGGTGGTCAGATCATGTTTTATTGTAAAGAAATCGAAGGAGTCCGAAGAGATGGACGAAAAATATTTTCCTGAAAAAATCGAAGAAAAGTGGCAGAAACACTGGGCTGAGACAAGCGCCTTCAGTGTTGAGCGTGATGATGCGCGCCCTCCGTTCTATTGTCTGGAGATGCTGCCCTACCCGTCAGGCTTTCTGCACATGGGGCACGTTCGCAACTACTCAATCGGCGACGCGCTCTCGTGGTACAAGCGGCTGCAAGGCTTCAACGTGCTGCACCCGATTGGCTGGGACAGTTTCGGGCAGCCCGCGGAGCAGGCCGCCATCAAGCGCCGTATAAATCCGCGCGACTGGACTGAAGAAAACATCGCGCACATGCGCGGGCAACTGCAACGCCTCGGCATCAGCTACGACTGGCGGCGCGAGATCGCGGCGCATACGCCCCAGTATTACAAGTGGGATCAATGGTTTTTTCTGAAGATGCACGAGCGTGGCCTGGCCTATCGTCGGGAATCTCAGGTCAACTGGTGTCCGAAGGAAGAGACCGTGCTCTCGAACGAACAATCGTCGGGCGGCGTCTGCTGGCGTTGCGGCGCGACCGTCGAAAAGAAGAACATAGAGCAATGGTTTCTGCGGATCACAGACTATGCGGAGCAACTGCTCGAAGACATGAAGGAGATCGAGGGCGGCTGGCCGGAGCGCGTGCTGACGATGCAGCGCAACTGGATTGGCCGAAGCAAGGGCGCGTTTGTGGATTTCAGTATCAAGGACAAAGATGCGAAGGTGCGCGTTTTCACTACGCGCATTGACACCATCTACGGCGCGACCGCCATTGTGCTGGCCGCCGAGCATCCTCTGATAGCCGAGTTGCTCGAAGACTCGTCTTTGAAAGCGGACGTGATGAAGTTTGTCGAGCATGTGAAAGCTACAGCGCCTAATCGCACCAACGCGGGTGAAGAAGAGATCGAGAAAGAGGGCATCAACACGGGCCTACTGGCGACAAATCCGTTCAGCGGTGAATCAATCCCGGTGTGGGTGGCGAACTACGTGCTGATGAATTACGGCACGGGCGCGGTGATGTCTGTCCCGGCACACGACGAGCGCGATTTCGAGTTCGCGCAAAAATACAGCTTACCCATCCGGCGCGTCATCGAGCGCATCTCGCACGAGCAGGAAGCAATCGAGCACGATCCTTTGCGCGAGGATCAGTCCACCGCGATGCCGCACGCTTTCTCGGACTACGGCATTCTGGTCAACTCAGGCGATTGGAGCGGGAAGCTTTCGGAAGACGCTATGCGGGAGATGGCACGCACGGCCAAAGAGAAAGATTTTGGCGAAGAGGCCGTGACATATCGCCTGCGCGATTGGGGCATCTCGCGCCAACGTTTCTGGGGCGCACCTGTGCCGATTATTTATTGCGACAAGTGCGGCATAGTGCCCGTGCCGGAAAAAGATTTGCCGGTCATGTTGCCGGATCACGCGGACTTCACGGGCACTGGCGAATCTCCGCTCGCAGGCGTGGCGGAGTTTGTCAACACGACTTGCCCGACGTGCGGCGGCGCTGCGCGGCGTGAGACGGACACGATGGACACGTTCATAGATTCGTCCTGGTACTTCTTCCGCTATTGCGACCCGCACAACGACAAGGAGTCTTTCGATAAAGAGAAGGCTGCTTACTGGACGCCCGTCTCGCAGTACATCGGCGGCATTGACCACGCCGTCATGCACCTCTTGTACACGCGTTTCTGGACAAAGTTCATGCGCGACATCGGCCTTGTTTCTTTCAACGAGCCGGTGAAGCGTTTGATGACGCAGGGCATGGTGACGAATCAGGTCGAGGGCACAAGTGACTGGAAGAGAATGTCTAAGTCTCTGGGCAATGGCGTTGACCCTGACGACATGATCGCGGCTTACGGCGCTGACGCCGTTCGCCTGTTTATTCTCTTCGCTGCGCCGCCGGAGAATGAGTTGCGCTGGCAGGAGACAGGCATCGAAGGCGCTGTGCGTTTCCTGCGGCGCGTTTATGGAATGGTCTGGCGCTGGCACGAGCGTCTGTCGGACGCGCTGCAAAAGCAGACGGCTCCGAGCGCAGATGATTTTTCAGCGGAAGCTCGCAGCCTCCGCCGCAAGACTCACCAGACGATTGCGCGCATCACAGATGATTTCGAGGAACTGCACTTCAATACGAGCGTGGCAGCCTTGATGGAACTCTCGAACGCGCTGGGTGACTTTCAGGTAGAGCCGCAGACGGCTTCCGCAACGGAAGTCTTCGCCGTGCGTGAAGCTCTGGAATCGCTCGTCGTGATGCTGACGCCGTTTGCGCCGCACGTCGCGGAAGAGATGTGGGCGGCGTTGGGGCACGCGAGCGGGATTATTGCGGGTGAGGCGCGCTGGCCGCAGGCTGACAAAGAACTCGCACGCAAGGAAGAACTGGAAATCCCCGTGCAGGTCAACGGCAAGCTGCGCTCGCGTATTCACGCCACGCCCGACACGCCGGAAGACAAACTGCGCGAGGCCGCGCTGGCCGACGACAAAGTCCAGAGCTTTACCAACGGGCGCGACATCGTCAAAATAATCGTCGTCCCGCAACGCCTCGTCAACATCGTCGTGAAGTAGGACAGACATTCCTGTCTGTCATTGAGCGCGCAAGCGCGAATAGACCGTTAGCTAATCTCAAGAGCGTGCTGTTCGCACGCTAGGACAGACAGGAATGTCTGTCCCACGACAGACAAGAATGTCTGTCCCACGACAGGCAAGAATGCCTGTCCTACTCATAATGAACAACACCGTACGATACATGCGCCGCCGCCTCGCTCTTATTCTTCTCCTCGCGGGATTGGCTTTGAGCCTCGCGTCGTCTGTCGGCGTAGGCTCGCCGCCCGCATCAGCTCTCGCGCCTCCGCAGGCGAAGCGTGCGATCATCATCTCGCTCGACGGCCTCGACGTGCGCTACTTGCAGAAGCGCGACGAGTACGGCTTGAAGATTCCGACGCTCCGTCGTTTGATGAAGGATGGCGTGATGGCGCAGGTCGTCGGCGTTTATCCTTCCGTGACCTACCCGTCGCACACGACGATTGTGACGGGGGTGATGCCTGAGCATCATGGCATCTACGGCAACGAAATTTTCGAGCCGCCCGATCAAACACAGACGGGCAAATGGTACTGGTACGCGCAAGCCATCCGCGCCGAAACCTTGTGGGATGCTGCCTCGAAAGCCAAGCTGAAGACGGCGATGATCTCCTGGCCTGTGAGCGTGGGCGCGGGCGATTACAACTTCCCGGAAATCTTCAAAATCGGAGGTACGCGCGAAGAGTCGTTCGCGGTGATTAAGGCAAACGCGCGCCCCCTCGGTCTGGTCGAAGAGTTAGAGCGACGCGACCCGCAGCTTTATAGCAACCAGAACAAGGACGAGGGCGACGACTTTCGGACGCGCTTTGCCGAGTATGTCATCGCGGAGAAAAAGCCCGAAGTCGTGCTGATTCACCTCTTCGATCTGGATCACTTCGAGCATGATTATGGCCCTTTCACGCCGGAAGCCTTTGCGATACTGGAAAAGGTTGACGCTTACGTCGCCCGCATCATCGCGGCCACGGAGCGCGCGGGTACGACGAACGAGACGGCAATCTTCATCGTCAGCGATCATGGCTTCATGCCGGTCTCAAAACGGATTCATCCGGGCGTGATACTGGCGCGTGCTGGCCTTTTGAAGCTGCGCGAGGAAAAGGACGCCAAAGGAGCCGCGCGCACAGTGGTCACGGATTGGCGAGCAGCGCCTTACATCTCCGGCGGCTCGTGCGCCATCATCCTGCGTGACCCGAAAGACCGCGATGCTTACAACAAAGCGTTGGCCGCTTTCAGGGATTTTACAAACGGCGAGGGGCAGGGAACTCTTCGCATTATCGAAGAGAAAGAGGCGCGCAAACTCGGAACAAACCCGAACGCGGCGTTTGTTCTGGAAGCATCTGACGGGTATTACTTCACCGCTGGCTATTCCGGCGACGCGCTCACGCCCGGCAAGCTGAAAGGCCAGCACGGTTTTCTTCCTTCGCGCTACTACACCTCATTCATTGCTTCCGGGGCAGGTATCGGCAAGCGTGGGTCACTCGGAACGATTCAATTGATTGACGAAGGGCCAACGATTGCGCGCCTGCTCGGCTTCAAGCTGCGTCATGCGGAAGGCCGCGCGCAGTCGCTTGAACGTTGACGGTCGTTTGTCGTTGCAATGAAAAGTGAAGGCGAAACGAACCACGAAGTCACACGAAGCTACACGAAGAAGAGGCAATCAGTTTCGTGTAGCTTCGTGTGACTTCGTGGTTCGTCATTACTTCTTTTTCCCATTAATCACTGACCAGAAACGCGCGCCCAGTCGCTCTCGCTCCTCTTCGCTTTGCGGCGGGCGAAAGCTGCGACGCACCTTGATCTCCAGTCCGGTAGCAATCTCAATCCATTCGGCGGAGGCACGCTCCTGACGTTTGACGGATTCGGCGGCGAGTGAGGCCAGCGACGGCGGAGCAGTTGCGAGAGACATTGACGGGGCGGGTGATGATTCAGCTTGAGCGTTTTTCAGGAGCGGCTGCGTGACGCGGAAATCATGCTCGTCCTCGATGCCCGTTTCGGCTCTCCTGCGCCCCGCGCGGCTCGACTCCGAAGATGAAGTGAGCGCACTCGTGACCAGTTGTTCGAGCGCTGCGGTGTCGAGCGACGACATGAACTCTCTGACCTTGAAGACAGACCAGTGATCGGCGAGCAGCTTTTTAACGGCCAGCAGGCGCAGCAAATTTCCGTAATTGAAAACTATCGCGGGGCCAGCGTGCCCGGACGGTGCGCCGAGCAAGGCTTCACTCAGATAATGGCGCACGATGCGCGGCGTAATCCCCAGCCGAACGTTGCCGCGCGCAGGCTCCTTGCCATATTGCTCTATCAACGAACCGGCAGCCGCCGCGAGCGCCTCAACACCCCTAAACTCACGCCCCCTGAGCTTCTCCAATTCGTTCATGGCCGCAATATATGCCCCACCATACCTGTTGTCAAAAGATATGAAGCCAAGCCTTTGACGCTAATGCCGATGGCGTTTTCTCGCCGCCCGTACGCGCTTCTTGACGACCTTTCGCCTTGCGGCTCTGCTGCTCATCACGCTTCGTGTTCTGTGATACGTGCCGGGATTGTAAACGCGGACGCGGCGGGAGCGAGTGTATTGTCCCTGCACCGCACACAAAGAGCCGAGGAGCAGGACCGCGCTCCCGAACGTCATAAATATCCTCTGTCGCAGCGTTCTCATTTTCTTCCCCCCTATATCGCTTTTATTATTACACCTACAAATGATTTCCTCTAATCCTTAGTGACCACCCTTATCCTGTCCTGCCTTTGCGCGGTACGCTGGTCTTCTTCAACAGGTTTCTACGGCGTACCACACGGAAACTCGTAGTCTTCCACCCTCACCATCAGCGTTTTCCTTTGAATCATCCCTGCTTCTAAAAGAAACATCCTTGCTTCCTTTTGAAAATACTGCTATTTCATAGGAAGCAACTATTCTCCCTAAAGAAACAATCTAGTTTCTAAAGGAAACAACTAAGCCCCCATCGGAAGAATTAAAGATTCCGTTAGTTTTCAACGTGATCCGACGGGGTGGAAGCTCAATTTTGGCGGAGCCGGGACGTGCGGGGAGGAAAAGACCATGAAACCAGGAATAAAGGCTGCTCTATTTTTCGTGCTCATGCTGGCGTGCGTGTGTACTGGCGCGGCTCAGCAGACTTCTACGGCGGTAGCGCCGCAGACGCAGGCTAACAACGTACAGCTTGTCATCGAGGGCAAAGTCATTAATGTCCACGATGGCGATACCATCACCGTGCTCGACGCGAACGGCAAGAAGTTTCACATCCGCCTGCAAGGCATTGACGCCCCGGAGTTGAAGCAAACCTCTGGCGCGGAGTCCCAGAAGAATCTGGAACGCATGGTCATGGGCAGGCAGGTCACGATTGTCTGGACGAAAGTTGATAAGTACCGGCGAACCGTCGGGACGATCATGCTTGACGGTAAGGACATGAATATCGAGCAGGTCAAGGCGGGTCTCGCATGGCACTTCAAGAAGTATGAGGACGAACAGGAGCCAAAGGATCGCGTCACCTACGCCAAAGCGGAAGCAGATGCGCGTGCCGGTAAATTAGGATTGTGGCAAGACCCCAATCCCACTCCTCCTGGGGATTACAGGGTAGGCGTGAAGGTCGCGCGTTGGGGGCCAGCGCCGCCCGAAGGCACGATCATCGGCAACAAGAGCAGCAAGAAATATCACAGGCCGGATTGTCCTGGCTACCGTGACATGGCCGAGAAAAACCGCGTCTTCTTCAAGAGCGTGGAAGAGGCGGAGGCAGCAGGTTACAAGCGCGCAGGGAACTGTCAGCCCGAAGTCTCGACTACGAGCGTAGCGCCAATTCCGAGCGTGGCATCAACAGCAAAGACAACTCCTGCCTCTTCTCAAGCGCCGACGGCAAAGGCTGTGCCGGTTGCTGCGCCCGCAAGTGTCGCCGCCACGTCCGCAACGACCCTCCCGGCAACAGGGGAGATCATCGGCAATAAGAACAGCAAGATTTACCACCGGCCAGATTGTCCGGGCTACAACGGCGTGTCGGAAAAGAATCAGGTCAGATTCAAGACTGTAGAGGAAGCGGAAGCCGCCGGATACAGAGTGGCGAAAAACTGCCCAACGCCGTAAGCATTGCGGAATGCGACTAGAAGAAGCCTGCTTTCCAATTGGCAAACATAAAGTAATGGTTCACATTCAAACCGAATGTGCGACAAGGGGCGGTTCACCACAGAGACACAGAGGACGCAGAGATAGCACGGAGGCTTGTTTTTCTCTGTGCCCCCTCTGTGTTCTCTGCGTCTGCGGTGGTGAATATCTCTTAGCCAGCACTCTTCTCAAACTGAATCACTGCCAATCAGAAGATTTGCTTGCAAGCAGAAAGCTGCATCGCATAAAATGCGCGCGTTTTCCCAATCATCTCTTTCCTCACGAGGAGATTCCTCAAATGGCCAGAAACCAGAGCAAACGTTTGCCTCCCTTGAAGCTCGAAGCCGACGAGAGCGGTTTCGCTGCGCTGCAAGCAATCTCAAGCTACACTCCGATCAATCCTGCTTATTCGCTCGACGCCGTCAGCGCAACCCATCTTGAGCTAGAGAATTTGCGGCGCGCGGAAGCGCAGGCTCAGGCTGTGATGGCTGCCGCGCGAGATGGCGCTGTTGCTAAAGAATGGGAGTTTCACAACCTGATGCTGGGCGTGAAGGAGCAGATCATCGCGCAGTTTGGTAAAGACTCAAACGAAGTGCAGGCTCTCGGACTCAAGCGTAAGTCAGAATACAAACCGCCGAAGCGAAGATCAGCTTCAAGGGGCGAGACCAGTTAGCGGTCAGCCTTCATTATCGAGAGAGCAAGAGAATCGCTTTCTTTCATTCTCAAGCCTAACGCGTAACAATGCTACGTCTCCGGCGTTTTCGCGGCGTTCTGGCGGTTTGTAAATCTCTGTGCCGCCCTTGCAGGATGCTTGAGAGCCGCTGATGCGTGATGCCCAACAGGCGCGCGGCCTGCGTGACGTGTCCGTGCGCGGCTTTCAGAGCCATCTGAATCAGGCTTCTCTCGTATAGCTGCACCTCTTCATCGAGAGAGCAGGCTGCCCACGCGTCTGCCATGCCAGCCGTTTTTGTTTGACGCGCCACCAGCGTCTCCACCGCTTCCTGTGTGATGGTTGCTCCCTGCGGAGCTATCAACACCGTGCGCTCAATCAGCGAGCGCAACTCACGCGCGTTGCCTCTGAGCGGTAATCGGCGCAGCGCTTCAATTGCTTCCGGCGCGAACGTCACTTTCTGCCCGTGCCTGACAAAAGCTTCTTTGATGAAATGCTCGGCGAGCCTGGGGATATCGTCCGCGCGATCTCTGAGCGGGGGAATCTCCAGGTGAAAAGTTTGCAGCCGATAGAAGAGATCACTACGGAACAGACCCTGCGCCACTTCGCCTTTCAGATTGCAATTAGTGGCCGCAATGATTCGCACGTCCACTTGCTCCGGCCCCGGTGCGCCGATTGAATGAATCTCACAGCGTTCGACCAGCCGCAAAAGTTTACTCTGATTGCCGGTGCTCAATTCTCCGATCTCATCCAGAAAGAGTGTCCCGCCTCGCGCCTGGCAGACTGCGCCCGGATAATCTGTGACGGCGTCGGTAAAACTGCCTTTGCGATGGCCGAAGAGTTGGGATTCGATGAGCGTCTCGGTCAGTGTGCCGCAGTTAATGGCGACGAACTCGCCTGAGCGCCCGCTCCATTGATGAACGAGACGCGCGAGCAGTTCTTTGCCAGTGCCCGTTTCACCCGTTATCAGCACCGGGCGGGAAGTGGCGGCCATGCGCTGGGCATCCAGCAGCAGAGATGCTGTTTGTTCAGATGCGTATACAAAGGAAGTTGAGTAATCTTCAACCGCAGGCTGTATGATGACGGCGCGAGATTGTTGGGCCTTCACTACCTGCCGCGCACAAGAGCGCAGGCGTAAGAGTGTGCCCCGGTCTGTCGAATTAGTTAATAGCTCATCTGCCCGGTCATAAATGGACTGCATCTCTTCGAGCGTCAAGCGCTCGCCTAACTCCTCGATTATTGTCAACGCCGCCTGCCCCGCACGGTCAAGGCTGCCTGCCTGATGAGCAACTTCAACTGCGCGCTGCAACGTAGAGCGTGCCTGCTCGTAGTGACCAAGCCGCGCCAGCGCCGTACCATGCGTCGCCAACGCTTCCGCCAAGACAAACCTTTCATCACCTTTTTCGAGTGTGCGGACAGCTAAGCGGACGATTCTCTCCGCTTCTAAGTTATACCCCTGTGCGAGCAAGGTGCGTGAGCGGGTTTCATCTATCTGAGCAACAATACCGCTATCTTTAAGACTGATGAATAGTCGGCGTGCTCGATCCAGGTGTTCGTGAGCTTCGTCAAATCTTGCGGTTTTGAAATAGAGAAATCCGAGATTGTTTTCAGTTTGGGCGCGGTAGCGTGTATGTCCAGCCTGCTCAAAATGAAAATTGGCGGCAGCAAATTCGACTAGCGCACGGTCGCGGTAATCTTCGCGCTGTTCATCATTGCTGAGATTATCCAGCACGCAGGCCAGATTTCCGTGATACTTGCCTTTCAAGGCATGATTTTGGCTTACCTCGAATAAGGGTGCGGCATCAGTTAAAAGGCGTAATGCGTCATTATTCCGATTGGCCGACAACTCTACGATGGCGCTACGCAGCAGCGCGATAGCTTTTACTTCACCTTCTGTGTTTGCAAGACGACCGAGCACATCACGCAGCATATCGCGCGATTCCTCGAACGCGCCTTCTCTACAGTAGCAATATGCCAAGTCCGTCTCAGCTTCCGCTGCCTTCTCCACCTCTCCTAAAGACCCAAACACAGCCATACTCTCGCTCATGAGATTCTTTGCTGTTTCCTGCGCGCCTTCAATCTGCTGTGAGCTACCAATCCATCCTGCCAAAGAACCGGCGCGCAGTAACACCTCAGCCGCAATGTACTGGGCTAAGCCTTCAATCTTCGGCTGTTCACCGATACGTTGCCAAAACTCGCCTAGAGCGTTCCGTGCAGCTTCGTAGTTACCTGCCTCTTCCAGTTCTTTTGCCAGACGACAACAAAGTTCTGCTCGCTCATTACGGCAAAGTCCGGGGTTGTCAAGTTGGCGCAACAGTGAGGTTTGTAGGTGCATATTTAAGATAAACCTTTCTTGGGGCTGTGAAGAAACTTGGAAATCACTACGTTGGTGATACTATACAACCCGCTCAAGATACTTGCAAAGATTTTTGCAAGCCGTTTCTGATTTAGGTTGGCTGTTCTCATCTGATTGCTAACCGCCACAAACTAAGGAGCTAACTAATGAAACGAGTTCGCCAACTATGCGCGATAACTTTGCTGACCCTTGTGCTGGCAGCTTCTTCAGCAATGGCAGGCCAGATACCATATGGGGTTACTTCACCACCGCCGCCTCCGCCGCAGGAATCCGTAATAGGCCAGATGCCATGTGGAACTACCTCATCGTCATCTTCATCGGACGATTCGGTGACTGGCCACCTGCCGCAGGGTGATACGTCAGAGATTGATCCGGTGATGGAGTTCACGCTGGGTCTGCTGCAAAGCCTGTTCGCGCTTTTCTAAGGGTGTCGCTTAATTCAGATTGATCCGGGCTGCCGTAGATGTCTCACGCGCGGCAAGGGTGTTGTGTGCCTGCTGGGCGTGGTAATCAATATAGGGAGCGTTGGCTCGCATGTTCGCAAGCCTCGGTAGTTTCGGGCGTTCAAGAGCGTGCGTGAAGAAGCGGGTGCGTAAATAAATTCAATCCTACTTGCTTGAAGGACAGGGAGTCGTTAAAATCTTTTGCGCGCGGGTTTTGTCATCTTCTCAACTTATTGTCCGGCAGCCGGTAAAACTTCAGTGCTGCCCCTGTAAACGCACCGCGCGAGGACGAGTCTCCCCGACATATGGTAGCGACTCTCTTGCTGTCGTCAGATATTAAGAGGCCGAACTTTTCCATAGAGCGCGAGCCGTTCTGCGCGGCGTGCCTCTGCGGAATAAAGGGCTGCCTTCAGAACACGAGCCGATAAATGAAAGAATGCCCAGTTTGCCGGCGTTGCTTCCCCGATCAGGTCAACCATTGCCCGGACGATGGTGACGCCACGACTCACTCCATTGCCGGTGAGCCTATCCTGGACGGTCGCTACCAACTGGAGAAACGAATCGGGCACGGCGGCATGGGTGTCGTTTATCAGGCTCGCCACATCTTCCTCAAGACCGCGCACGCCATTAAAGTCATCCTGCCCGATCTCGTCGGCAACGATCCGATGCTCGTCACGCGCTTTCGCCAGGAAGCCTTAGCGGCTGCTGCTATTCGCCATCAAAACATCATTGCCGTCACCGACTTCGGCGTCGTCCGCAGCACCATGCCTTTCCTCGTGATGGAGTTTGTCAACGGCAAATCTCTTCACGACATGCTCGCGGCAGAAGGCGCTCTGCCTCCGGCGCGCGCTTTGGAGATCATCTCGGCTGTCGGCGCGGGCGTGTCGGCGGCGCACCGGCAGGGAATCGTTCATCGCGATTTGAAACCGCTGAACATCATGTTTCAGGAGGAACAGCCCGTCGCCGAAGGTCTCAAGGTGCTGGACTTCGGTCTGGCGAAGATTAAATCGGGTGAGCTGCTGGGATCGTTCGTTCAGGCGAAGACGAGCGGGCTGATGGGTTCGCCCTTCTACATGGCTCCTGAACAATGGGGCGACGAAGAGCCGGACGCGCGCGCAGACATCTACAGCCTCGGCGTCATTCTTTATCAAATGCTCGGCGGCGACGTGCCCTTCAAAGGCACGAGCATTCCTTCGATTATGAAGAAGCATTTGACGACTGCGCCGCCGACCTTCGCTTCGCTGGGCGTGCAAGTCCCGCCGCAGATCGAAGCGGTCGTGCGCCACGCGCTTGAAAAAGAGGCTGAGAATCGCCCCGCGTCGGTCGAAGATTTTATTAACGAACTGCGCGACGCGATCAATACCATCTCGGCTTCTTTGAGTCGCACCTCGCTCGGTGTGCTCACGTCGCAAGCGCCGACCGTCATCACCTCGCAGGGGGTGACTTCGATTCCGCCGGACTCTACCACCATGCGGATTCGCACCAACCCGCCAAGCTCGCGTGTCTACATCAATAACGTCTCGGTCGGGTTGAGCGATGAAGCGGGGATGCTCGTTGTGCCCGACATGCTGCGGGGCGAGCATCGCGTTCACATCATGCACGACGGCTATGCAGAGTGGGAGCAGCAGGTGGAATGTAGTGGCGGCGTGTGCGAAGTCGAAGCGCGTTTGCAGAGTTTGGCCGACACGAGCATTCCTCCGCCCTCCGTGCAGGGGCATCAGAGTCTGGGCGATCCTTACGCGGGCACCATCAGCGGCTCGCTTCCGGGAGTGTCGCATCAGAGCCAGGCGGCGATGGAAGCGCAGCGTTTGCGTCGGCAGGCGGATGAGCTTGAAGCGCAGGAAGAGCGCGAACGTCTGGCGCGCGAGCAACAGGCGCGCGAGGACGAGGAGCGCAAGCAGGCGGAGAAAGAGGCCACGCGCTTGCGAGCCGAAGAAGAGGAGCGTCGTCGAGCAGAGACAGAAGCTGCGCGCCTCAAAGCTGAAGAGGAAGCACGACAACACGCAGAAGCCGAAGCGCAACGAGCGGCGGAAGAAGCAGCACAAAAGCAGGCTGAAGAAGACGCGCGACTCAAAGCAGAGAAAGAAGCTCGACTGGCTGCTGAAGCCGAAGCTGCGGAACGACGCAAGGTTGAAGATGAAGCCGCCCGTCTTCGTGCGGAAGAGGAAGAGCGTCAGCGTGTGGCAGCCGAAGAGCGCAGGCAAGCCGAAGAGGTTGCAGCGCGTCTGAAGTTGGAACAAGAAGCCGCTCGCAAGCGTGCTGAGGAAGAGGCCAGGAAACAAGCGGAAGAAGAAGCGCGCCTGTTGGAAGAGGAGACGCGTCGGGCGGAAGAGCAGGCCGCGCGGAAGAGAATTGAGGAAGAAGAGGCTGCTGCGCGTCGTGCTGAAGAGGAACGCGTTGAGCGTGAGCGCGTGGCGGCTGAGGAGCGCGAGGCGCGGCAGCAAAGGGAGCGTGAAGAGCAGGCCGCACGCATTGCGGCGACGATTAATTCGCAGCAATTGCCGCCTTCTGAGCTTGATTCGACGCAGGGACAGCGTCGGGGAGTCATTACGCAGCCGGTGGACACGGGCATCCTGCCGGGAGCAGGGCAGCCAGACGCGCAGCATGGTCGGCAAACTTCACAGCAAAACCAGTCTGCTTTAGGGCAACCGTCCTTCGGTAGCTTCATGCCGGGAGACGCCGCAGGACAGAAAAAGTCTGGCGTCTCGACCCTGCTGATTGCGGCAATCGCCGGAGTGCTGCTCGTCGGCGGGGGCCTGGGCGTTTGGTTTATGACGAGGACGCAGCCGGGCGTTGAGGTGGGTGGAGGAAAATCGCCGACGCCAACGCCGACCGCCACCGCAACCGCCACGCCGTCACCCGGTCAATCGCCGACGCCGACGACGCCCTTCAAGCCAGAATTGGTTGCGATCCCCGGAGGACGTTTCCAGATGGGGCGCGATGGCGGCGAGCCGCAGGAAGGGCCTGTACGCAACAATGTCAGCGTCGGTAGCTTCAACATGGATAAGACGGAAGTGACCAACGGCGAGTATGCTGATTTTGTCCGCGAGAGTGGGTATGCGCCGCCGTCTCACTGGTTGGGCAACCAGCCCAGCCCGGACATCAAGATGATGCCGGTCGTCAACGTTTCCTATCAGGATGCAGTCAAGTTTGCCGAGTGGCGCTCGAAGCGCGACGGCGTCAGGTATCGTCTGCCGACCGAAGAGGAATGGGAGTATGCGGCGCGCGGCGGCGATCAGAATAATCTTTATCCCTGGGGCAGCACCTGGGAGCAGGGACGAGCCGGGACAAACGAGCCGGGCGCGACCGAGCCTAAGCCGGTCGGCTCTTACCCGGAAGATAAAACTCGCTGGGGCGTGCTGGACATGGGAGGCAACGTTTACGAATGGACTTCCTCGACGGCTTCTCTGTATCCGGGAAGCGGCGTGCAGCTCAACCCGGCTCACAAAAACTGGATAGTCGTTCGCGGCGCGGCTTACCTGACGGAGAAAAAAGAGAAATTGACGGCCACCTTCCGCGACTGGTTTAACCCGACGCGCAAATACGCCGTCATCGGCTTCCGCCTCGTCAGCGCCGGGGCATCAAGCGCGCAGCAAAGCCCGTCATCTCCTGTGCCATCAGTGAGCCGTCTCTTAAACAAGCCTTGATATGTAGGACAGACATTCCTGTCTGTCATTGAGCGCGAAAGCGCGAATATTGTTAGCGAATATTATTTGGCAATCTTAAAGAGCGTGCTGTTTGCACGCTTGGACAGGTAGGAATACCTGTCCCACGACAGGCAGGAATATCTGTTCTACGAGAGGCAGGTAATGCCTGTGCTACAGCAGAAAGGAAGAGAGATGAAACGCTACGGAACTTTGCGTTCAGTCTTAAAACTGTCGGCGCTCATGCTGTGCGCGGCGTTTTTAGTGACGAGCACGGCACGCGCGCAGGAAGCGGGCGGCGACCTCGGAGGCGGCGCGGGCATCTTCAGGCCGAAGAATCCTGAGAGTAATCGGCGGCGCACGCCCGGCATCAAGCCGCCGACTAATCGCACGCCGACGACGCGTCCGACAGGCGGGCGCAGTGGGACGGGCAGACCTGCTCCGCTTCCGCCAGAAGTGATTGAAGAGCGTTTTGAAGACGCGCTCGAAGAAGGCAACACGGCGCGCGATGCCCGGAAATATTCGGAGGCGGAAAAAGCCTACCGCGATGCCGGTGAATTGAAACCGAAAGACTGGCGCGGCTGGTATGGCCTCGGCAACGTCTACACGGATCAGCAGCGCTGGGACGAGGCTGAGAAAGCCTACAAGCAGGCTTCTAATTTCGCACAGCAGAGCGCAGATGTGTTCATCGCGCTCAGCTATGTTTTAGTTCAGCCGCGCACGGGCGGCGCTAACGCAAGGCGCTTGCTCGAAGCGGAACTGGCTGCGCGCCGCGCCATCCAGATTCAAGCAACCAGCGCCGTTGCATACGACCGGCTCGGCGTGGCGCTCGAAGAGCGCGGCATGTCTAACACCGATGTCGAGTTGGCGTATCGCCGCGCCATTGAGCTTGATTCACAGTTTGCCGTCGCCTACGTTCATCTGGCGAGCCTGTTGAGAAAAACGGGACGCAAAGCAGAGGCTCAGCCGCTCTACACGCGAGCCATCGAACTGGCAAAAGATGCTCCAACCTACGTTCTGATAGCCGAAGCCTTGCAGTCCGAGCAGCGTTGGAATGAGTCCGAGCCGCTCCTGCGCCGTGCGCTGGAGATTGATGCCAACAGTCCGAGCGCGCTCTATCTCCTGGGACGCTCTCTCGTCGTCCGAAGAGTTTTCGATGAAGCGGAGCAGGTGTTGAAGCGGGCTATCGAAATCAGCCCGCGAAGTTTCGCGCCTTATTCCGTTCTCGGCTCGGCTTATTTAGGGGCAGAGCGTTACGAAGACGCGGAGAAGATTTACAATCGCGCGGTGGATGTCGCAAGCTCTGGCGAGCGCAAACAACTGGCGGGCGCATTCGGCTTTGAAGGCGTCGGCGACGGTTACATGAAGATGGATCGTAAAGCGGATGCGCTCAGAGCCTATCAGCGCGCTCTTCAACTCGATCCCAATAACTCCGGCCTCCAGGCGAAGGCGAGGAGATAGGAAGGAAAGGAAGTGATAGGTGATGGGTGATAGGTGATAAGAAAGAACGTATCTTCTCTTATCACCTATCACCCATCACCTATCACCCATCTCATCTATGCTGCATTGTCCAAAATGTGGTCGCACTTACGAAACTGATACGCAGAAGTTTTGCACGCATGACGGCGGGCGGCTCGCGCCGGACAACCAACCGGCGGGCGATGAAGCGCCGACGGCTTACGATCTGGGACAGACGGTGCTGAACGATCCGTTTGACCCGGAGGCGACCGTGTTGCGGCCTGACCTGAATAAGACGGTCACGTCTGCCCCGACATCGGAGATTCGTCCCAGAGGAACAGGGCCAGCCCCGCAGCCTCCACCGGCGACTCATTATCAGCCTGAGCCTCCCGTGCAACCTCCTGTGCGTGAGAGCCAGCCGACTGTTGCCTTCACTCAGCCTCCGCCTCTACCGCCGCCGCCAACACAGCCGCCGCCAACGCAGCCACCACCACAGCAGCAATATTATCAACCGTCACAGCAGCCGCCCGCGCCGACCATCAACGCGCCCATGCCGCCGCCTCCGGCGCAGCCGCCACAGCAATACGCGCCCGTGGCGCAGCAGCAGCAATATCAGCATCAGGCGCCGCCCGCTCCGTCCAAGGCTAAGAAGTCCAGCCGGACGCCTTTAATCATCGGTCTGCTCGTGCTGGTGCTGCTCGGCGGCGCAGCCGCGTGGTATTTCCTGATTTATAAAAAGGGCGAAGCGGGAACAAGCGCGAATGCGAACACGGCCAACCAGAACGCGAACGCCAATGTCAGCGCGAACTCAAACGACAACTCGAACACGAGCGCAAACGCGAACACAGACACGCTTCCGCCGCCGCAACCTCCTCCGCCAAACTCCACAGAGTTCGTCAACTCAAGCGCGAGCCTCGACGGCAAACTCGCTGAGAATTATTCCGACTTCTCTTTCTACTACCCGAACGCCTGGGAAAAAGACCCGAAGATGGGCGTAGCGGGAGCGAGCAATTTTGTCAGGGTCGAGCGCAGGCTACCGCCTGATTTCACCCAGGAGAATTTTACTGTCAGTTGGTACGAGAGCAAGGGAACCTTCGAGACAGATAGTCAGGACGTGTTTCCTAAACTCGTCGAGTCGTTAAAAAATAGATTGTCGAAAGCCTACCCGGAGTTTGAGGTAATCTCGGAAGGTGAAACGACTGTCAATGGCGCTAAGGGTTATGAATTCCGTTTCCAGAGCGTGTCGAGAGAAACGGAGAAAGGCGACATCACTCTCTGGGGGCGCGTCATCTTCCTTCCGCCCGGCGCAGAAGGCAAAAAGAACGGCGTCCAGCTTCTGATGCTCACCACCTCGCTCGCGCCTGAACTAAAGAGCGCGGATGATGTCGGCGTCGAAGGCGAACTTCCCGTCATTCTCAATTCGTTCAGGATGGGAAGCAAGTGAGAGTTCTTCATTTCAGACTCCAAAACTAAACCGAAATGGACAGGATTATCAAGATTAGGAAGACAAGACGGGTCAAGCATGTTGAATGCTTGTTCTTTCCATCCTGTTAATCCTGTAAATCCTGTCTATTCCTTCTCTGGTTTTACTTAGCCTCAGGTAACGAACATGAAAATCGTTCTGATAGAAGAGCGCAACGGGCAGCCCATTCCGCCGGAACGCGCCTATGAGCATCCAGCCGTCAAGATCGGGCGCGACCCGGCAGAGTGTCACATCGTTTTCAACCAGTCGGAATGGCCGATGGTCTCGCGCAAGCACGCCGAGTTTCGCTTCAAGAACAATCGCTGCCTGATCGTTGACACCAACTCCAGCTTCGGCACTTTCCTTAACGGGCGACGCATCATGGAGGCGACGGAAGTCGCGGAGGGCGCGCGCGTGCAGTTCGGAGCGGGCGGGCCTCTGATGATCGTGGTGCGCCTTGAGCAGCCTCAGGTCTCGACACCTCCGCCGAGCCTCGCCGAAATGGAAACGCGCCGCGACATGATCGGCACGCCGCCGGAAGAGATAACTCAACCACGCGAAGCGGCGCAGCGACCGACCGCCGGACAGCCGCCACCTCCGCCGCCGCAGCAGCCCGCGCCGCACATGCAGCCTCCGCCGCCGCCGATGCCCGTCGCGCCGCCGCAACAGCAACCATACGCACCGCAGCAACCTTACGGGCAACCACCGCCTTACGGGCAGCCGCCCCAACAGCAGCCCTACGGACAGCCGCCTGCGCCGCCACAGCAGCAGCCATATCCGCAGCCACCTTATCCGCAGCAGCAGCCTCCCTATCCGCAGCAACCCGGACAGCCGCCGCCGCCCTACGCGCAGCCGCCGGGCGCGCAACCGCCGCCGCAAATGCCACCGCAGATGCCGCGCCCGGTCGCGCCACCACAGCCGCCGCCAATGGCTCAACAACAGGCAGCGCCGCCCGCGCCTCCGCGCCAGCCGCAGCAACCCGCGCAGCCGCCACCACCGCCAGCGCCCGTTCAGCCTAAGGCCAAAACTCCGCCACCGTCCGCTCCGGCGGGGCCTGCGACCATCGAGCTGGCGCGCACCTCGACCGGCAAGCTCGAACGCATCCAGGTGACGAAGGACGTGACGCGGTTGGGGCGTGAACCCGGAATGGAAGTGACGATTGAAGCTGCGTCAGCCGTCGTCTCGCGTCGTCACGCAGAGATTCAACGCCGCGACGGGCAGTACACGCTCGTTGACCTCGGCAGCTTCAACGGCACTCTGCTCAACGAACAGCGCATCACCAGCCCGACGCCGCTCTACGACAACGACCGTATCCAACTAGGCATGGGTGGCCCCATCCTGCGCTTCCTTGATCCGGCGCACCCCGCGCCCTCCGGCGCGCAGAACACAGGCCAACGCTCCGTCGCCATCTCAAGCGGTGCGTCGCCCCATGCTCCTATTCCGATTCCTGTGCCGCCGTCTTCAGGGCCGCTCGCCGCGCCTGCCAGCGCGCAGACGATGGTGGTCAAGGCTGGCTCAGGCTCGCTTAATCAGCCGTCGCCTTCAGCCGGAGGAGGAGCGCAACCGCAGCTTCTCATGCAGGTCGGCTTCGACGGCAAGCCGCAGCTCACAGTCGGTCGCGCGCCCGACAACGACATCACCCTCGACGGTCTGCAAATCTCCAATCATCACGCGCGCCTTGTGAACGCAGGCGGCCAGATCACGGTCGAAGATGTCGGCTCGACCAACGGCGTCTATGTCAACGGCGCGCGCATCACGGGTCGCCGCCCGTTGACCTCGCGCGACATCGTGCAGGTCGGCCCGTTCGTGCTTCAGGCAGATCCGCGCCTCGGCGTCGCCGTCTTCGACACACGCTCGAAGACGCGCATTGACGTGATTGACATCACGAAGGTCGTGCCCAATCGTTCGGGCGGCGGGATGATCAAGCTGCTCGATGACGTTGATTTGACGGTACAGCCCAATGAGTTCGTCGGACTCCTCGGCCCGTCGGGCGCTGGCAAGTCAACGCTGATGGATTCCATGAACGGGATGCGCCCCGCTTCGAGCGGTCGCGTGCTGATTAATAACTTAGACCTCTACCAGCATCTCGACTCCATCAAGCAATCCATCGGATATGTCCCACAGGACGACATCATCCACCGTGAGCTAACGGTCTATCGCACGCTCTACTACGTCGCGCGCCTGCGCCTTTCGCGCGACGTGTCCACGCAGGAGATTGACCAGATCATCAATGAAGTGATGGACGTGACGGGACTGGCCGAACGACGCGATGTGCCCGTCTCGCAATTGTCCGGCGGGCAGCGCAAGCGCGTCTCCATCGCCGTCGAGTTAATCACGAAACCTTCCGTCATCTTTCTGGACGAGCCGACCTCCGGTCTTGACCCCGCGACCGAAGAGAAGATCATGAAGCTCTTCCGGCAGATTGCCGAGTCGGGGCGCACCGTCATCCTGACGACGCACGCGATGGAGAACGTGCGCCTCTTCGACAAGATCGTCGTGATGATGCGCGGCAAATTGGTCTGGTACGGCGCTCCGAAAGAAGCCCTCGAACACGTCAAGGCCGACAGCTTCAAAGACCTCTACGACAAGCTCGAAGCTCCGATTGAAGAGCGCACCAGAAAAATGCCGCCTCTGCCCGCAGGGGCGACGAAGGAGCAGAAGCTGGCTTTCAAACTTCAGAAGGAGAAGATTGCCGAAGATGTCGCCGAAGAATGGAAGCAGCGTTTTCAGAGAACGCCGCAGCACCGGCAGCACATCGTCGAGCCTCTGGCCGGACTGAAAGGGCAGAAGCAGGAAGCTCCGGTTGTTACGCGACGCCCGACCGTGACGGATTCTCTGCGCCAGTGGGCGACACTCGCGCGCCGCTACGTAGAGGTGCTGAGCCGCGATAAATTCAATTTGCTTATCCTGTTCGGGCAGGCTCCGATTATCGCCTTCCTGACCTATCTCGTCGTGGGGGAACATGCGCCGCGCGATTTCCCCTATTTCATGCTCGCGCTCGTCGCCATCTGGTTTGGGACAAGCATCTCCGCGCGCGAGGTTATCCGCGAGCGTGCCGTCTACAACCGCGAGCGTATGGTCAATCTGGGCTTGCTGCCTTACGTCGGCTCAAAGCTCCTTGTGCTTTCGACTATCGTCGGCCTCCAGTGCCTCCTCCTTTTCGGGACGCTCAAAGCCTTTCACTATCTGGGGCTGCCGGGGTGGAAGATGCCGCCCGACAGCTTGTCTGATACGGTGGCGCAGCTTCTCGTCATGATCCTGACGGGCATGGTCGGCATCGCGCTCGGCCTCTTCATCTCGTCAATCGTTAAAACCTCTGAGATGGCGACGAGCCTTGTGCCGCTCATCCTGATTCCGCAGATTCTCTTTTCGGGATTGGTGGGCGTCCCCACAGGAGTGGCCAGAGTTATCGGCGCTGGCATGCCCGCGACGTGGGCTTTCGACGAGATTAAGCGTCTGTCGAAACTGGATACCATCAGCGAGGAAGGCTCAGACCCGGAAGGGCCGAATCAGGGAATGGGACTCAAGAAATTTATAGAGGCTGAGAACGACAAGAACATCGCACAGGCCAAAACGGACATCACAAACTACAAGCAGGAGGCCGAAGACAACTCGGAACAGTTCCGCAAGGACATGGACACTTATCAGGAAGATGTGGAGGCGGCGATGCGCGGGCAGGGCGAGAAGCCTGATAAGCCCGAACCGCCCAAGCTCAAAGACGCGCCGCAGCCGAAAGACGCCGTCAAAGAGCCGCCTGATTTGAGCAGTTACGTCAACTTCCTGCATCCCTGGGGCGGACGCCTGCTCAACGCGCTCATTCTCATGGGCATGTTCTTCGGCCTCCTGGGCGCAACTCTCTTCGCGCTTCGTTCGCAGGACATAGGATAAATCAATGCAAAATTAAAAATTAAAAATGCAAAAGGAAGACGGAGAGCCGCTGTTAATTAAATGTGGTTTCATCCTCAATTTTGCATTTTACATTTTTAATTTTGCATTACTCAAAGGAGTTTCATCATGCTCGCGCCAAACACGCTCTTACAGAATCGCTACTTGATTGTCCGCTCCATCGGTCATGGCGGGATGGGGGCTGTCTATCTAGCGCGAGATCAGCGGCTCGGTCACACCGTGGCCTTGAAAGAGACTTTCTTCACCGAAGAGAGAATGCGGCGGGCGTTCGAGCGTGAGGCGCGCCTGCTCGCGCACCTGCGCCATCCGGCGCTGCCGAAAGTCACGGATCACTTTGACGAAGACGGCGGGCAGTTCATCGTCATGGAGTTTATCTCCGGCGACGATCTGGAAATGCTTTTGGCGCAGAGGGGCGAGCCGTTCCTTGTCGAACAAGTTCTCACGTGGGGCGACGAGCTTTTGAAGGCTCTGGATTACCTGCATCATCAAGACCCGCCAATCCTGCATCGCGACATCAAGCCCGCGAATCTGAAACTGACGCCGCAGGGAGAAATCATCCTGCTCGATTTCGGTCTGGCGAAGGGAACTGCCGGACAGACCTCAAGCGTGATGACGAGCCGCAGCGTCTTCGGCTTCACGCCCAACTTCGCGCCGCTCGAACAGATTCAGGGAACAGGCACAGGCCCGCGCTCAGACCTCTACAGTCTGGCTGCAACCCTTTATTACTTGATGACAGGAACGATTCCGCCCGACGCCTTGACGCGGATAACGGAAGTTGCCAACGGCCAGACAGACTCTCTGCGCGCGGCGGACGAAGTGAATCCGCTGATTCCGCGTGAGGTCGCCGAAATCCTGACGAAGGCGATGGCGCACAATCGCGACCACCGCCCCGCGAGCGCCAAAGAGATGCGCGCCCTCTTGCGCGGAGCGTACCCTGCGCTCACACAAATGAGCGCGAGCGACGCCAGGACAAACCATAACCTTGCGAAGATAGACAGCGAGGCGAAGACCGTCCTGCCCTCCACTCTCATCGAGGCCGTGCCGACGCAGGACATTCCGGCGGCTGTCGATACTGCGGCTTCGCCGACCACCGGATCGCTCGCCACCAAACAGCCTGTTTCTAAATTGGAAACTGCCGCGCCCGTCGAAGACCCTGCGCTGGTGGCTAACCCCGGAAGAACAGTAAAGCGCCTGCCCTGGGCTATGGCGGGCGTTGCCGTATTGGTCTTGATGGCAGTCACCTTCGCATTTGTCTCCTACTCCGGCTCGAACAAATCCGCAGAGACAGACAAAGCTGCCAAACTCGCCGCGACTGACACGAGTTCAGCCAACGTGCCCGTGTCTAACGTTTCACTACAGGCAGTAGCCGCTCCTGATGATTCCGAGATCATCACAACGCTGGACGCAAGCGGCTTAAAGACGGAAACGCGCACCTTCAAGAGCAACCCGCGCCTCGCAAAGGTCGTCGTCACCACACGCGATAGCAACAAAGCGGCGCAAGCGCATTCCATCAGTGGTGAAGTGCGAGACTTACCTCAGGACAGGGTGGCGACCGCGCTCGAATCCACAGGCGATTCTCTGGCCGATGCGGTCGGGTTTGGCGTTTCGTTTGATGAGAAAGGCAAAAGCGTTGCCGCGACGAAGCCGGATACCCGTAGAGCGTCGCCCGGCGCGAAAGCACCCGCCCAGAAAACTACTGCCGGGGCGAAGGATGCCAACTCGACCCCGACACAATCGGAAGCGATGAATCAAATGATAGGCAAAGGAAAGCCTGGTTCAAATCTGCCCCTCCAGAATGAAAACAAGAGCGCCCCTATTGTGGAACAGAAGAAATCGGATGCGGATTCCAAGCAGAGATATGCTAATGGCATCCCGACAAAGGGAGCTCCACAGCCGAGAGCGAGACCCTAATTGATTCCTGTTTGATTTGAACCATCCGCGAGCGTGCGCCGCCGTTCACTTTGCTTTGAGCGTTTCCCCATGCTGACTCCCGGTACGCTGCTGCAAAATCGCTACCTCATCGTGCGCCCCATCGGGCAGGGCGGCATGGGAGCGGTTTACCTCGCAGAGGATCGTCGGCTCGGCAACAACGTTGCTCTGAAAGAGACTTTTTTCTCGGATGAGCTGCTGCGGAAAGCGTTCGAGCGCGAGGCGCGGCTGCTGGCCAATTTGCATCACCCTGCGTTGCCGCGTGTGATAGACCATTTCACGGAGGGCGACGGGCAGTTTCTCGTGATGGGCTATATCCCCGGCGAAGACTTCGCAGAGATGCTCAAGCGCAGGAATGAAGCCTTTCCTGTTGCCGATGTGCTGGATTGGGCTGACCAACTGCTGGATGCGCTCGATTACCTGCATACGCAGGACACTCCAATCATTCACCGCGACATCAAGCCGCAGAACATCAAGTTAATGTCGCGCGGCCAACTCATCCTGCTTGATTTCGGACTCGCCAAAGGGACTTCATCGCACATCTCTCGTCATGCGACGAGCAGCATCTTTGGCTACTCGCTTTACTACGCGCCGCTTGAGCAGATTCAGGGCGCAGGCACAGACCCGCGCTCAGACCTCTACTCTCTGGCCGCAACGCTTCACCACTTGATGACGAACCGCCTGCCAGCCGATGCCGTCTCGCGCGCTTCGGCGGTTTTGAACGAAGAACCCGATCCGCTCTCTTTGACCCAGAGCGACCACTGGCAAGTCCCGCCGGATGTCGCGGCTGTTTTGTCACGCGCGATGGCTCTCAAACGCGAGCAACGCTTCCACTGCGCCGCAGACATGCGCGCCGCCCTGCGCCTTGCCAGACAATCTCTCGCGAAATTCATCAGTAGCGAGGCCGACACCGCGCTCCTTCATCCGCCGCCCATCCCCGATCCCGTCAAGAGCGAACAGGCAGAAGAAGCATTTTCGACGCCGCCCACTGAAGCGCACGCTGCTTCAGGAAATGAAGAACGCGTCGCGCCGCACGACGTAGATGCGAGAATTGATGACGAGAAGACTTTACCGCCGACAGGCCGCGAGCGGGGCGTTCCTGAAACCCAGAGCAGCGTTGCTGGCTTGCCCTTCACTCTTGCCGCTCCAATGCACGAAACGCTGGAAGATGCGGTTGCCGCGAAGACCGCACATAAATACGTTCCTATGTCTCTCCCCGCGCAACCGCCTGTGCCATATGGCTTGCCTGCGCCGCGCGCGATGCGTCCCGGTTGGAGCACCGGGCGAATCGTCGCCGTCGTCGGTGTCGCGTTGGGCTTGATTCTGGCGGGAGCGCTCACGCTCTATTTTACGCTCTGGCACTCGCGTTCGGCGGATGGCGGCATTAACTTCAGACCCAAAGCGCCAGCGACGATTCTCACCGCAGAAGACATGGCAATGCTTGTCGAAGGCTTTCCGCCGCAGGCGCAGGCACAACTCGCCGCAGACGAAAAGACGCGCAAAGAGTTTGCCAAAGACCTGCGCGAATTGCTCGCGCTCGCGGAAGAGGCCAGAGCTTCAGGCTATCAAGACAAGCCGGAGATACAGCGGCAAATGAATCTTGCTCGTTCGCTCGTCATCGGCCAAAACTATCTGGAAGGGCAGGGTAAGAAAACGCCGGGCGCGTCGCCAACGGCGAGCATTCCACCGGACGAGATTGATGCGTTTCTGAAAGAGCCTGAGCAGGATAAAAATTTCGAGGAGTTTATCGCCGACGCGAAAGCGCGCAACCCGCAGCCGGAAGCGTTGACCGAAGAACAGAGAAAAAGTTTGAAGCAGCAATGGGCGCAGATTATAGTCGCCGAGCGCAAGGGCAGGCAGGCGGGGCTGGACAAAACCCGGCGCGTGCAATTGCAGATCATGTTGCAGGAAGCGCGTACTCTGGCTGATGCTTATGCGAAGGCTGAGCTTCTCCAGCGCGTCAAACCAACTGAAGCAGAAGTTGATGCCTATATCGTCCAACATCCTGAGCTTGATCCGGCGAAGGCGCGCACGCAGGCTGAAGAGATTCTGAAACGCGCACGCGCGGGCGAGAATTTCGAAAAACTCGCCGGAGAATACTCTGCTGAGCCGGGTGCTAAGGATAGAGGCGGCGATCTCGGCTGGTTCGGTCGCGGGAAGATGATCAAACCTTTCGAGGATGTCGCCTTCGCTTTACAGCCCGGACAGATCAGCGATGTCGTGGAGACGGATTTCGGTTTTCACATCATCAAGGTTGAAGAGCGCGGGATGAAACCGGGGGCTGACGGCAAGCCTGAAGAGCAAATTCACGCGCGCCACATTTTGATTAGCGGCAGCACGAACGAGGCCAACCCGCTTGCTCCGCCCCAGTCGCCGCGTGAGCGGGCGCGGGCGGCTGCCGAAAAGGAGAAGCAGGAGAAGATTATTGGCGAGATCGTCGCTCGCTCGAATGTGACGGTCGCGGAAGATTTTCAAGTTAGCGCACCTCAAGGCGGTAGCGCGCAACCCCCCATGCCGCAAATGATGCCCCCACCTGCAAAATGAAAAGACTTCGCGACAAGCGCGCGTCATGTGCATCTTTTAATGAATAGTCAGAGCGCCACAGGAAACAATCGACCGGATAATTCTATGTCTAACGCCAGACCGCCGCTTGACCATCTGCATCAAGTCACGCTATTTACTTAAAAGCGTTTCAATCGTGAAAAGTCTGGCTGATACTGTTTCAGGGAACATTACTTTGAAGGCTCATCGGAAAGCTCAATCGAAAACTCAGTCGAAAATAGCGTTTGCCCTGTTGCTCGTTCTGCTCGCGGCCATGAGTCTGGCTTCAACCAGTCTTGTCTCCGCGACACTCGCGCAGGAAACTTTCCCCGCGCCGCCTGCTGACCGCACGCTCATTTATGTCGGTGATGAAAGGGGCGCACTTGCGCCGTTTGCTTTCGAGGTGGGCGCAACGCCTTTGAGCGTCGAAAGGGAGGCGAAGGGCGACAAGCGAAGCTATGTCGAGTTGAAAGGCTCGGCGAGCGCGACCGTCATCACCAGCCTTGAGCCGCGCTTCTATCTTTTCCTGCCGGATGATGGACACGCGAAGCCGCCGTTTATTGTGCGCCTGACGGAGAAGCGCGGCGCGCGGCGCGTGACGGCGATGGCCCAGAAGGGTTACAAGGGCTTTGCCATTGACTCCGAAGAGATCGTCAAGCCTCATTACAGAGTCTTGGGGCGCGAAAATGGTCTGCTCTTCATGGAGATTCGCACGCGCGAGCCGCTGATGTTTGGCGAGTACGCCATCATCGGCACAGACCTTCAGCGCATCGCAACTTTTCGCATCGGTGCGTCGTCTAATCAATCGAATTCTAAGTGAAGGAATAATAAGTTTATGAGATTTTCTACACAGCCCGGTCAGCCCAACAGTTTTTGGACGCCGGTGCGCGTCACACTCACTCTGGCCGTGTTTGCTCTGCTGGCCACCTTCGGCGGCACAAGTTGCAGCAAGCCTGCGGACTCGACAAACAACGCAGGCCCGCCGAAAGTGACCATCACCGCTAACAACCCCGCGAATGCGCCTAAGAGTAATACTCCTCCGCCTGCGCCGACGGCGCTGCCTGCGAGCGCGCTTGAAACCGAACTGAAGACTATGGAGGGCAAGGCCTTCAAGCTCGCAGACCTCAAAGGCAAAGTGCTGGTGATAGATTTGTGGGCTACCTGGTGCGGGCCGTGCCGCTCGTCAACGCCGGAACTCGTCAGCCTGCAAAAGGAGTATGGGCCGAAGGGTTTCGAGGTCATCGGTCTGGATATTGACCCCGAGCGCGACACGCCGGAGGATGTCAAAGAATTCGCAGACGAGTTCAAAGTCAACTACAAACTCGCCTTCGCTGAAAGGGAACTGGCGATGTCTCTGATGCGCGGTGGCAACATCCCGCAAAGCATTGTCGTCGGGCGCGACGGACGCATCGTTGATCACTTCGTCGGCTACAGTGTGACCAACACTCCGAAAAAGCTGCGCGCCGCGATTGAGGAAGCGCTGAAATAAAGGCAGAAGTAAAAAGGTAAAAGTAAAAAGTGAGGCGGACGCCAAATTTATTAGATTGGCTTCCGGCCTCACTTTCTGTTTATCACCGGGGCAGGGATTTAATCTGCTCGCTGCATTTATCCATGATCGTGGCCGTGTTGGCAGCAATCTGGATAGGATTGCCCCCGTCGTCAGGCAGGAGCCAGCGCCCGTCAGAGCCCGGCAGCAGATGTCCAAGCTCATGCAGCAGCATCGTCACACGCGCCTCTCTGGTATTTGCCGGATAGTAGCCGATCTTTTTGAAGAAAATTTGAGAGCGGTAATTGTCGCTCCGGTAAAATGGGCCTCGCAGATTCACCACGACGTTTTGAAAGAGCCTGTAGCTAACGCCCGTCTGGGAATCTGTGACAAGTGTGAATGGCCCAAACATGCTGATGCCAACATGATTCTCAATCACGGATGTCTTCAATCTTGGGCGTAGAGAATTCAGCGCACTCGTAGCGATGCGCGACCCGCCAAAAAACCGGCTGCAAGAATTACTCTCATTCAGGATCGCATAAGCGTCCAGGTAAGCTTTATCAATCAGCGATTGCTCCATCAAGTAATTGCTAAGCAAAGATTGCGCCGGGATACTTCGCGTAACTTTATAGCCGCTTGGTCTGAGCTGCTTGCTGGAAGCAGTTGCGCCAATGAAGAGCGTCAAGACCAGCGTGAGGGTGAAGGTCTGTCGAAATCTGCTGATGCTCATGACCACACCTCCGATTGTTCGGATGAGCGCCAGCTTTATGGAAAATTATCCGCTCTTACTGGCGTTGCTTGTAGATGGACTGTTGATCCCTTACGAAGGGCATCTGATTGCAGTGGTCAATACGTTTGGGAGTTGATGAAAAGCGGAGTTATGTGACGGACTACCGGGGGTATGTGCTGAACCGGACTAAACGGGTGACGAGAAGGATGAGGTGGTTGACCGGGCGACCACCTTTCATGTTGAACTCGCCTGGCTGAATTCGTTGCTTCGCTGTTTCAGATTACCGCCTGAGAAAGCATAGCTTGTGACCTCACACCGAATTGCAGTAAATGGTGAGGGCGAAACGAACCGCGAATTCACACGAAGACACACGAAATGGCGGCTCTGTTCGTGCTGTTTCGTGTCTCTTCGTGGTTCGTCGTTACTTTCTTTTAGTCTGCAACCTGGCATTACTACACTCTAAAATACTGCTGGCAACACATGCCCAATCGAGGTCTATTCTTTTTTCCCTGTTAAGGAAAAGTTTTAAGAAAAAGTTTCCTTGACACGTTAACGACAAGGCGTATAATTCACGACACTCAATTGAAATTCCAGGTAGCTGAATCTCGCTGGCTCAATCAGCTACTCGTTCATGCCCGGATCTGCAAGGGCGAACTGTCGCCCCTCTGCCTCATTTTTGAACTTACAATTCCCCCGGCAGAGCAGCATTTGCTCTGTGTTTGTATACTTCTTTGCGCTAACAAGGGTTTCCGCTTCACAGCGGAAGGTATCAAGGGATGTCGCAGCAAAAGAAGTCTTACCGCCAATGCTGGGCAGAATCAGCGGCCCAACCGGAACATCCACCTCGCTGGCATAATATACGTGTGATTATCGGCGAGATGATGCTGGCCTGTCGGCGCAGCATCTGCACCGAAACCACACTACTTCCTTTTGTATTCCAGCTCATCGCCAAAATAAAACATTGTGCAGAGAATTATCAGCAACGCTCTGCGTCAACCTCTGATACCTGGAGGTATCTTGAGAGAAGTTCCGGTAATCCGATGAGTCCCATTAATTTGCATTAGCCACCTTCGCAGAGGAAACAAGAAAAGAGTCCCTGCTGCTGATTCTTCGACAAGCCAACAGCAGGAACTCTTCCGTGATAGAGAACACCATCTGCCGCACTGACGCGCAAACCGAAGATGCCTCTCCACCGGGTCGGCATTATAGTGCGTCGTACGGTCATCACCAAACGGTCTTTAAGCTCAGGAGATGACTGACATGAAGAAAACACCCAAAACCTCGCGCGCCCACAAAACCAATGAACAACAACCTCCCACTTCCGAAAGTGAGATACAACATGATCACGCGCCGGTTGCGAAGAGCGATGAAGAGCAATCGAAAATGTCTCGCAGCCGCCGCTCCTTTCTAGGCAAGGTTACTGCCGCCGCCTTAGCTGCCAGCGTCATCGGCCTCCCGAAGTTCATCAAGTCACAAGAGGCGGAGATGGCATCCGTTGGAACAGACCTCGTTAACAAGGGCTGCGCGACTGCGCCGGGCTGTGACATAGAGATTCTGACGCCGACGGGACGCGCCAACGTCCAATTAGCCAAGCGCGTCACCGCTGCTATCTTTGACCGCACGATGGGCGTCCCGGCGCACCCTTGCAACGGTGACGAGGTGCTCTACAAGAACCAGAACTATATCGGCAACTTCACCAAAGCGCTAAGGAAGATCAATAACTTCGGCGAAGTTGATCCGGTCGCCTATTGCGCCCTGCTGAAGGCTATACGAAGCAACAGCCCGTCGGACTTCGAGGCGATCCCGTTGGGCTGTGCTCCCTGCAACTCCACTACAATGGGGAGCACGGAGATGGCGTATGATG
Source organism: uncultured Acidobacteriota bacterium (assembly GCA_963791265.1). Lineage (GTDB taxonomy): Bacteria > Acidobacteriota > Blastocatellia > Pyrinomonadales > Pyrinomonadaceae > QHXM01. The sequence goes on along the minus strand of CAWBSB010000013.1, from coordinate 32,618 downwards.
AACAAGCCCTTGAGAGTAAGTTCGCTCAGGATCAGGCCGTTCCTAATGCGCAGCCTTACTCCAACAGCTCGGACGGGACAACGCTCTCTTCTGCGGACGAGGCCAGAATCTATGGCGGCTCAGTCAATACTGACGCTCAGGATCAGGCGGGACAACAACAGGCGCTCGACGATCAAGCGTCGAGTGTGCCGAACGAGTCGGAGTCGCGCCTCGGCATCACAGCGCAATCGGCCAACACTCAGCGTCGCTTGGGCGACCCGCAGGGCGGCCTCGCCTATCAGCTTGAGAACGTTGCCGTCACGCAGTTGGCGGCCCCGGCGCCTCCGGCCATCGCCAGCGCCGATGTTGCGGCTGAGACGGTTGAGTTGTACTGGGGGGCCCTGACGCGCGATGTGTCTTTCATCAACTATGGCAGCGACACGAACATCGCCGCCGCTATCTCTGACTTGAACGCGAGGTTCAAATTCTACGCCGGGCTGCCACAGTTCGAGATTGTGCCGCCGGGCAGGACGCCGCGAAAGGAGCCGCGCGGGTTCCCGACCCAGCCGATGACCCCGCTCGGGCAGATTCCGGGGCCGAGCAACAACATCACGGTGAAAACGCTCTTCCGCGGCTTCACCAAAGGCGACCAGACAGGGCCGTTCTTATCACAGTTCCTGATTCGGGACGTACCGTTTGGGCCTCAGACCTTTCCCGCCAAGATTCAACCGGCGGTGGCGCAGGATTACATGATGGATCCGGCGAGTTGGTTGTTCGTGCAGAAGGGATGTATGCCGAGTCCTCTACCGCTCCTACCGACGCCCCGGCTCATTTCGAACTCCCGCGACCTATCTCGCTACATTGAATTTTGCTTTGTCACACAGCCCTACAACAATGCTCTTGGGCTTCTGATGATGCCGCCGGACCCGCAACGCATCGACGGCGGCGGATACGGGATTCCCTTCGGTCCTACTAATCCGTACATCCACAGTTGCACACAGGAAGGTTTCGTCACTTTCGGCATGACGCACATTCTCGCGCTGATCCAGAAGGCGGCGTTTGCTGCGCACACGCACACGTGGCATGAGAAGTGGTTCGTGCATCGCCGCCTGCGGCCAGAGGAATACTGTGGCTGGGTCAACTTCGACTTCAGGAACGAGCGGGACTACCCGATCCACTCCGTGCTTGGGACTTCTACCGCCATACCCAAGATCGCGGCGAAGACGGGTGGCTACTACTTCCTGCCGCAGGCATACCCCGAAGGCTCGCCCATCTTCCCGTCTTATACCGCTGGTCACGCGACGGCGGCTGGGGCTTGCGTCACCATCCTCAAGGCGTTCTTCAACGATTTAGCGCCTCTCCCGAACCCGAAGCAGCCGAACGCCACCGGCAGTGCGCTCGTGGCATACACGGGGTCGGACGCCAATCAAATAACGGTCGGAGGCGAGTTGAATAAACTAGCCGCCAACATAGGGTTCGGGCGCGACCTCGCCGGGGTGCACTGGCGCTCCGACAATGCCGCCTCAATCCTGCGCGGTGAAGACGTTGCCATCTCGCTTCTTGAAGACTGGGGGTTCACGTACAACGAGAACTTCGCGGGCTTCGAGTTCACAGACTTCAGAGGCGTGCGCCGCACCGGCATCGGTCGGAGCAGGTAGAGGAGCTTTCAACCGGGCGTGTTAAGCAATATCAGGAGGGGCAGGGATTCAGAGTCCCTGCCCCTCTTCACTCGTCAACTTTAACTCTGCCTTATTTTTCTTTTGCTTCGTCCAACTCTTGCGCGCCTTCTTCTTTTAGCTCTTGCGCTTCGCGTTCGAGTTCCTTGTCTTGCAACCCTTGGGCGACGCGCACCTTGGCGCTGCCTTCGATCTCTTTCATCTCGGCTTCGACGCGCTCTTCGATCTGGTCAATGGGCGCAGGCTCGCCAGTCTCTTCCTGCGTAACGATTTTATCCTTGTCAATTTCCACTTGGTTCAACCTCCCGGTCAGTTCAATGATTGCTTGTTGCTCGGCGTCAATCGTCTCACTGTTAACGGCGAGAGGTCAAACCGCCGTTCGATAGAGTGCTGACAGGTTTTAAGCTGCTGCCCGGCTATCTGTGCGAACCGTATAGCCCAGGAGCATGAAGGCGGCGGCTGTGAGACTGCCGAAGAGGAAGCCCGCGACGCCTTTCCCTACAACTGCGCCAGCGGCGAAAAAAGCAGGCAATGCCAGCCCGCACAAGAGGGGCGTGACACTTCGCCATCCGCGCCACACTCTAGCCTTCAGCACAAGGACGCCCACCACCAGCATGAATACATGGCTGGCTGGCCACGCTATGTCCGTGATTCGGAAGAACAGACTGTCCGGGTTCGCCCCCGTCATCTCCTGCACGTTGAAGAGGAAGGCCAGCGATAGCCCCAGGAATTGGAGGATGAAGACCGCTGTGGGGAGTGTGCCGTGTCCAGTCGCTCTCAATTGGCGCATACCCGTCAGGCTGCACGCCCAGCCTGTTAGATAAATAATTCCGAGAAGGGGAATAAACCGGGCGTTCGGGCTACCTCCATACCCGAAGGTATAAAGCATTCCTTCGACAAAAAGCATAGGGCTGGTAATCATTCCGAGCGTCCCTAGAAAGCGTGCGCTCAGGAAAGCGCCCTGTCTATTCATGGGTAAATTCATCTGTTCTACGGCCATCTTGATTCTCCTGAAAAAGAGTTCGCAGCTGTCTTAACTAATTAACGCGCGTTTTCTGCGGCATTTGGATCAGCAGACTTAGAACGCTCAGCGAAACTACTGTAGAGAAGAAATAAACAGGATTAACAAGATGAACAGGATAAAGGGAAGAAGAAACAAGCTCTCCTGTCTTGCCTCGTCTTCTTAATCTTGCTAATCCTGTTAATCCTGTCTATTTCTTATCGGTCTTGTTAGTGGCTATCAGTTGCATCGGTTGAATCCCCTCGCCGCAGTGAAGGCATCGGGAGACTGAAAACATTGTGGCTTCGCTGGATAAGTGATATAAGCCGTCGCGTAATCCTCGCAGGGTTCTCAACCTCAGTCCAAAGCGTGACAATGAATACAAGCTTAATCTGTGTTCTGTGGTGAGCTACACCGCTCGTCATGCCGAAGGAGAATCTATGTTCAAGAAATACGCAGCCCTCGTGCTGGTTGCCGCGCTCTTTTGTACTCTCGGCGGCACTCCGGCTTTCGCTCAAAATAAACCTTTGCCTGATAATAAAACGAACGAGTTCAGCGATTTGCCTGATTCCGCTCTTGCCGTAAAAAAGGAGGCGCAACCGGGCGGGAGTTTGAAGGCCAACATTCAAAAACTCGTCGCCGATGCCAGAGCACCTAAGGGTGTCTCAGTCACCGACCCGCAAAATCAACCGAAGCAAAGCAACAGTCTCTCTAAGGGGACGAAGATTGCTATCGTTGTGGTGATTGCAGTGGCGATTATCATCACCATCGTGGCTATCCATGCCAAAAATCATCTCTTCGATGACTTCAATCTTGGAAATTGACTTCCGCTTTTTTTATGGCCGAGCAGAGGGCGTTGCCGTGTGAAGACGGTGACGCCCTGTTGCTTTCTACTGGGAGAGGGCAGCTTCAATCGTACAAACTTCAAACTGACCCATCACCTCAAATTCCTATCCGTTTAATTTTCCAATAATCGGTGGTAAAGTGAGCGTCGAGCGTAAAACTACGGGTCTCCACAATTGATCGCCGTCATTTGCCCGCGACCGAAATGGTCTCGGCGATTTCCCTGAAAACATCCGAACACTTTTTATGCCGCGCGAGATTACACATCACGGACAGATTCTCGAAGCCATCCGCAGCGTTGACAGCATCTCTGAGCTAATCGAGATGGAAAAAGGCCATTTCAAGTATGAGCTTGATCTGGAAGTGATCGTCTACGGGCGCAACTACACGGGCAAGAAGGTTGGCCCTTACGCCCGGCTGCTCGTCTACGAAGCGGGCGAGGACGTAGTTCGCCAGGGCGATTGGGGCGGCAACACGCTCTACACGATGGTTGACGGCCAACTGGATGTCTTCGTCACAGACGATCAAGGCGCGACCAAAAAGGTTGCGGAACTTCAGCCGGGGACGACCTTCGGCGAGCGCAGCGTGCTCGCGGGTCAGCCGCGTAATGCCACCATCACAGTCCCGCCAAGAGCGCAGGCGCGCGTCATCGAAATCCAGCGCCCGGCCTTGCGCCTCCTGAGAAAGCTCAAAAAGTTCGGCCACATGCTCGATGTCTCGTATCGCAAATACGGGCTTGACCGCACGCTGCTGGAAGTCGAAGAAGCGACCAAAGATGCTTTCAGTCCTGAGTTGTTAAAGCAACTGGGCGACGCCGCGCGGTTCACGGTTTATGGCAAGAACCATGTTCTTTGTCAGGAAAATGATCCGCTCAACCGGCTTGTCTTCGTCATGAACGGCTGGGTGCGGCGCGTGCGCGGGCTGGCCAATCCGACGCAGGCCGATATGGTTCTGGAACTCGGCAAGGATGTCGGCGTAGATTTCCTCGGCGCGGGCAATTGCCTCGGCCTTGAAGCCCTCAGCACCGAAGATAAAAGCGTCTGGAAATTTTCCGCGACGATCATGGCGCGAACCGAAGTCCTGGAAGTTTCCATCGCGCGGCTGCGCTCCAATTCAGTTTTGCGCGAGGCGGTGCTGAAAGAATTTTCCAAGTTCTCACGTTCGGACGATCACCCGCCTGAGCCTCCCGCTGACCGTCGCGTTATCGCCGCCGCCGGACGTGAAATCACCACGGGCATCGTTGACGGCACAAACCTCCTCGTCATGGACATGGACTTGTGCATACGCTGCGGCAATTGCTCGCTCGCCTGCCACAAAGTTCACGGGCGCTCTAGACTTCTCAGGCGCGGCATACACATTGCGCGCCCCGTCAAGCCCGCGAGCAAATCTATCCAACACGTCCTTTCGCCTTCTGTCTGTCTGCATTGTCAAGACCCTGAATGTTTGACGGGATGTCCGACCGGAGCAATCGGGCGCTTTGTCGAAGGCCAGATAGACATCAATCCGAAGACCTGCATCGGCTGCGGCGATTGCGCGACGCAGTGTCCTTACAACGCCATCACGATGGTTCCGCGTAAGGCGGCAGTGCCGTTGCCTCCGAAGTTGGGCGCACGAGTCAAAAGCTGGTTCAGCCTCGCGCGCCCCGCCTTGCCAGAAGCTGTGACGGATAGAGATAACCTGCTGGCCGTCAAGTGTAATCTCTGCGAGAACACGCCGCTCAATCCGCCCAATGCGAAGAAGCATGCTTATTCCTGCCAGGAAAATTGCCCGACGGGTGCGCTCGTGCGCGTCAACCCGCGCGAGTATTTCAATGAAGCGAAGAACGCTATCGGGATCGTCTTCAAAGATCAAACGCACGCCATCGGGCGCAACATACACAAGCGCGACATCCCGGCGAGGCTCTGGCACATCTTCGGCGTCGCGGCGACGATTGCGATTACCTTCGTGACGCTGTGGGCGGCGCGCAAATATACGCTCGACGGGCATCTCGGCGAAACCTGGCTCACGGTGCGCTGGGTCACTGGCATCGTCGGTCTCGTCGGCATCGCCGCCGTCATGGCTTATCCTGCGCGCAAACAAATTTACAGGCGGCGCGCAGGCCCTCTGCGCTACTGGATGCTGGCGCACGTTTACTTGGGCTTAATCGCAGGTATCTTGCTGCTGCTTCACGGCGGGCGAGATTCCGGCGGACTGCTCACGTCGCTCTTGATGGTCTCGTTCGATCTGGTCATCGTCTCAGGAATCTTCGGCATCGCCTGCTACATCATCGTGCCGCGCATCATGACGAGCATCGAAGGCGACCCGCTCCTGATCGAAGATTTGCGCGACCGGCGCGAGGAGTTGCGCGAAACACTGGCGCGGATTGATCTGAGCAACCCGGAACTACGCGATCTGTTGAAGCGGAAAATCCGCAAGCGTTTCCTGTCGTTTCGTTATCTCGTGCGGCAATACGTCCGGCGCGAGGATTTAACGAGGATGCTGGCCGAAGCGCGCGAGGAATTTAAGGAAGACGCCGAGCGCTTGAGCGACACTGAGGCGCGTCGTCTGTTGATGGACGTGGTCGAAGCGACCGTCACCCTGCGCCGCGTGGACGCGCTCGTCTACCTGCACCAATTGCTCAAGCTCTGGCTCGCGCCCCACGTCGTCTCGACATCAATCATGCTGGCGCTGATGGTTGTTCACATCGTTCAGGTAATCTTCTTTACCGTCAGATGATAAATTCTTTTGGCGTAAGGCTGAAAGGAGTCCAAACGTGAAAACAGAACGATTAAATCTCGTGTTGATTTCTATGTTTCTGGCTATCATCTTTGGCGCAGCCGGTAAGGTGGAAGCTCAGGAAATTGATCTCTCCCGCATCGAGGCTCAAACCGTTACGCTCCTTTCTAAATCAAAGCATAAAGATGAGGACCGAAGCTGGTTTAGTTTCAGGCAAGGTGTTCGGGGCGAGGTGAAACTGCCAAACAGGGGAGCATACAGGGATTTGCGTTATGGCGGCATTACGGATAACGGCGACAATCATTGGTTCGAGGTTAGCATGGGCAAGGCTTCGAGGAGTCGGCTTAAAGATTTGGGAGAGTTGAATTGGTCTGATGTTTACCATGTTCCGATTCTCCTTGCCAGCCCTATGCCTCATAGCGGCCCGGTAAGGTTCACATACAAAGACGGGAAGTTGACTGAGATTTCTCCCGAAGGTGTAAATATCAGAGCCGTCGCAGGCCATCTCTATGTGATGCACCTCAAGAACGGTGATGCTGATTTCTATGTAATGTTCCGTGTGGAATCGCTTGAGCCGGGAGGTGTCTGTCATCTCTCCTGGAAACGTGTGCCGTCGCCTGAATCTAACTAGCGAGATATTGATTTAATTCAATCTTAAAATGGGATTAGAACTACGGCAAAGCACGTTCATCATCACGCGCGAGGATCGCGCGGAGGATGCGAAGACGCTCGTCACCGAAGGCTTACGCATCGGTCGGCAGAACGATTGCGACCTCGTGCTGAATCACCCGACGGTCTCGCGCATGCACGCCGGAATCAACCGGGTCGGCAGGCGTTTCTACATCATCAATCTTTCGGGGTCGAACCCGACGACACTCAACGGCAGGCTCATTGCCTTCGACGAAACAGAGGCGGTGGCCTCCGGCGACCAGATCAGCATCGGCCCTTTCTTCCTCCTCATCGAGCAGGCGGACGAGCGCATCCTCAGGATTCGCGTCTCGCACCAATTCGCGCTCACCGTCGGCGACATAGAAGCGCGCGAGACGGAAGCCGTCCAACAACAGCAGGAAGAAACGACCGTCGAATTCGTTCCACGCGATGTCGCGGGCGCGCTCAAGGTTTTCTGGGACAAGCGCACGCGCGAAAAGGCCGGACGCCAATCGCCCCTGCACCCGCACAACCCGCCGCGTCTCGGCAAGGAGCGATTCAACTGGACTCCGACACGCGATCTGGTTCGTCCCTGGCCTGTCTCTGTCTTCGTCTGGGGCATCATCGTCGTCGGCGCTCTCTCAGCCTTCGCCGCATTCAAATTCAAAGACGCCTTCGCTCCCGAACTCGTCTCCACTCCGCACGCGAGAGAGAGTTTTACCTTGATACCGCCGATAGCTCGTGAGCCGAACAGCAATTCCTGCACGACCTGTCATGCCATCGGCGTGAGCGGGGAAAATCGCGCGCGGATGGAAGCCAACTGCGCCGCCTGTCATCAAACCCAAAGCTTCGTTGCGACCACCATGAAAGCGCACCGCGAAGCGGGCATCACCTGCACGGTTTGCCACACGGAGCATCGCGGGGCGGAGTTCAGACCGATGAACGCCGCGCTCGATGCCTGCACCGTCTGCCATAACGACAGCAACAAGAAGCTCTACAACGGGAAGAAGGTCGGCACCCCGCACAATGGAACGCTCGGCTATCCGGTCGCGGGAGGCGCTTGGGTCTGGAAGGGGCTGGACGATGAAGAGCTTGCTTTGAAACCTGAAGTATCGAAACTGCGTCGCCCCACAGACACGGAGCAGCAGTGGCGCAACAAACAGTTTCACGCGCTGCACATCTACCGCGTTCGCTCTGTCGCCAGCATCGAAGGCATCAAGGACGAAGACGCGGGCAACAATACGAGGGTTATCTCCTGTTCAAGTTGTCATAGATCGTTTACCCCGATTGACCGCGAGACGCCGCGCACGACCTGCATCCGCTGTCACAACGGCCAAATCTTCGAGCCGACTTCGCGCTCCGTGCGGGCAGCCGCGACGATTAGCTGCACCTCCTGCCACGTTCAGCACATACGCGACACGCACTGGCGACCCTCGCTCTTTGCCGACGCGCCGCTTCCGCCGAACTGGCACGAGAACGTAACGGCGAAATAAGCATAAAAGGAATGGACAGGATTAACAGGATTTTCAAGATTAAGAAGACAAGACAGCTCAAGCGAGCTTGATTTTATTTCTTTATATCCTGTCCATCTTGTTAATCCTGTCTGAATTTGAGATTTAATCGGTTATGAGAAAGTCGCAACTGCTCATCGTTATCGCTCTGCTGGTGCTGCTTCTGGCGATTAACCAGACGACCTCGGATACTGCTTTCCTCAAGAGTTTCGCCGGTGGCCTGCCCTGGTACGGTTGGATGGGCATCGGTGTCTTTCTCATCATCGTCGCCGTCGCGTTTGCGATTAGGGATGGATGGCATGCGCGCCGGTTGCTCGAAGAACGAGTGGCGAAAGACACGAGCCGCGACCATCTGGGCGTGCAATTGTCGCCGGAGTTGCTCGAAAAATTCGACCACGATGGGCCTGACTATCCACACCCGGTCATCATCACGGATCGCTGCATCGGCTGCCATGCCTGCGTGGACGCCTGCCCGCACGACGTGCTGGCGATGGTTGATAATCTGGCAGTGCCGGTCGCGCGCGACCAGTGCGCCGAAGATACCTCTTGCCAGGTCGAGTGTCCGGTTAATCCCAAAGCCTGCATCGTCGTCAACACCACAAAAATCATCCGCCCGCGTCCTGTGCCGACGCGCGACGAAAGATTCATGACGAACGTTCCCGGCTGCTACATCATCGGCGACGTGTCCGGCACACCGCTCATCAAGAACGCCGCGAACGAAGGCGCGGATGTCATCAAGCGCATCGCAGGCGACTTGATAGAAGCGCCATCTGAGCCGAAAGCCGCTTACGACGTGGCGATTATCGGCATCGGCCCGGCGGGACTCTCGGCGGCAGTCGTTGCGCGCCAGTACAATCTACGTTACGTCGGCATCGAGCAGGACAAGGTGCTGGCGACGATTGAGGCGTATCCGAAGAATAAATACATCTTCTTTAAGCCCGATACGATGGAATCGCGCGGCGGCATAATGGTTGCGGGCGTCGGCGAGCAGCGCGAGACTATTCTGGAAAACTGGCTCGGCACGATGATGAAGTCGGGCGTGACGATCAACGAAAGCGAAAGCTGCAAAGCGATCAAGCGCGCCGAAGACGGCGACTACTTCACCATCCGAACAGAGAAGGGATTAAAGCGCGAGGCGGTCACGTACAACGTGCGGCGCGTCGTCATCGCCATCGGCAATCGCGGCACACCGATGAAACTGGGTGTGCCCGGCGAGGAGATGCAGATTACGCGCAACGGGCGGGCGGAAGATAAGGTGCTGTACAGGCTCTCTAATCCGGAAGAATTCAAGCGCCGGAAAGTCTTGATCGTCGGCGGCGGCAATTCGGCGGTCGAAGCGGCAGTTGATCTGGTGGCGCGACGCGTCGGAGACCAGATAGAGTTTCGTCCTCAGGAAGAAATCAACGAAGTCACGCTGGTCGTGCGTAGCGACTTCAAGAACGATTTGAAGTTCGGCAACAAACTCCAGGCCTACCAGTGCATAGACGAGGGCAAGATTAAGGTTTACTTCGGCGCAGCCATTAAGGAGATTAGCGACCGTGAAGTCGTCCTGATGGACGCGCTCACGAAAGAAGAGAAAGACAGGATTGAAAACGACTATATCTTTGCCCTCATCGGCGGCGACCGACCGACCAGATTCCTCGAATCAATCGGCATCACGATTCCGAAGGATTAATTCCCGAGAGCAAGTCCTCAGCTAATATAAAAGTCCGCATAAGTTTTTAAGACTCACACGGACGGGCGTGCTGTACCAAACGTGACGCGCGCCGCCTTTAGATTGAAACGACTACTCGCGCTTCTTGAAATATCTGCCATTGATTGTCGCAGGTGACTTTTTAGGCAAAAGAGTCATAAAATACGCTCCAACTTTCAACCAGGTGCGCTGGCATGGTTGAATAGCCCTCTAACGTTGACACACTCTATCGGATTTGAAGCTAGCGAAGGCCAGCAAATTAAGCCCAAAGGAGTATTATGAGAAGCCCCACCCCCCTCCCACATCTCTTGTTTAGCATTCTCTTCGTGCTCGTCTCCGCACAACTTGTACTGGCGCAACGTGACCCTGAGCGTACCACCAACCCGGTCGTCAAACCATATAAACGCTCAACTCCTACACCTTCCCCTTCAACCTCTGTTAGTAAAAACAGGAAACCTCGGACATCTCAAAGATCGGCAAGCGTCACATCCGGCAAATCAACATCGCCTTCGACACGCAACCCGAAGCCCACATCTCCGACCGTCTCCATCACCGATCAAGTAGAAGAGGCGATAGATGGCGGCAACAAGGCACGTGATGCAAAACGGTATGAGCAAGCCCTGACGATGTATCAGAAAGCTTTGATGCTGAATTTGCAAGAGGCTCGTGCTTACTACGGCATCGGCAACGTCTATCTTGATACTAAACGCTACTCAGAAGCAGTCCAATCCTACAAAGAAGCCACCAGATTCAAACCTGATTACGCCTCTGCCTATAACAGTCTGGGCATCGCGTACAAAAACCTCAAACGTTACAACGAGGCTATCGAACAGTATCAGAAAGCCATCCAGCTAAGTCCTAATTACGCCGCTGCGTACAGTAATCTGGGTAACGCATACAGTGACATCAAACGCTATAACGAGGCTATCGAGCAGTTTCAGAAAGCCATCCAGCTAAGCCCTAATAACGCCATCGCGTACAATAATCTGGGTAGCACATACAACGATCTCAAACGCTACGACGAGGCTATCGAACAGTATCAGAAAGCCATCCAGTTAGACTCTAATTACGCCACCGCGTACTACAATCTGGGCATCGCATACAAAAACCTCAAACGCTACAACGAGGCTATTGCGCAATATCAGAAAGCCATTCAGCTAAACCCTAGTTACGCCGCTGCGTACAATAATCTGGGTGACGCATACAATAACCTCAAACGCTATAACGAGGCTATCGAGCAGTTTCAGAAAGCCATCCGGCTAGATTCTAATTATGCTCTCGCGCACTACAATCTGGGCGTCGTCTACAACAATGTCGATAATAAGACGGCGGCGATGGCGCAGTATGAGAAGCTTCGAGAGCTTGATCAGGAGCGAGCCAAAAGGCTTCTCGGTCTCATTAACAAGTAGTAAGAATCTTCCAAAGCCTTCTTAGTAGATTAGCCGATAGTCTTTTAGTCTTTACACAGGTTGATTCTCAAAGAGACGGTGAACTCACATGCTGTCGCGGAATCAGTTTTTACATCAACGCTATCGCATCATCCGTGCGCTCGGCAAAGGCGGCTTCGGGCAAGTCTATGAAGCGCTGGACGACAAACTGGATTGCATTGTGGCCATCAAGGAACGGCTCGCCAAGCTCGATTCCGAAAAGATGCGGCGCGCATTCGAGAAAGAGGCCAAGCTGCTCGCCAACCTGCGCCATCCCGTTTTGCCCAAAGTCATGGATCATTTCTTTGCGGGCGAAGGCCAGTATCTGGTTATGGAGTTCATTGAAGGCGACGATCTGGCTCGCCTCCTCTCCAAGTGGAAGCAGCCTTTCACCGTCGAGCAGGTTCTGACATGGGCGGATGAACTGCTCAAGGCTCTAGCGTATCTCCACACTCGCCCTGAAGTCATTCTTCACCGCGACATCAAACCTGCCAACATCAAGCTGACCAACGATGGCGAGATTTTCCTGCTCGATTTCGGATTGGCTAAAGGCTACGCGGGCGAAATGCTTGTGCCTGAAAGCAGCCAGCGAAGCTCCAGCGTTCATGGCTATACGGCGGCTTATGCTCCCTTAGAGCAACTCAACAATTCCGGCACAAACGAGCAGAGCGACATCTATGCTCTGGGCGCAACCCTTTATCACTTATTGACCGGGCGCGCACCAGTCAACGCCTCTCAGCGGTACAAGAGTATGGAGATGGGCGGGCGTGACCCCCTGCTCCCCGCACACGAGATTTATACCGTCATCCCGCAGCCCGTCTCGCTCGTTCTCTCTCAAGCGATGGCGATGAGCCGCCGGGAGCGTCTTCGATCAGCCGCCGAGATGCGTCAGGCATTTATTGACGCTCGCCGCGAAATAACGGAAGCCGATACGGAGGCTTACTCGGCCTCTGCGCTTCAAACTGCACGGCGGCCTGGTAACTCTCCACCCAATACACCTATCCCAACTGTTGCTTCACCTACAGCCCCGTCGCCCAGTGCGCCCGCGCAGGAATCCCAGCCCGGCAACGAAGCCTCATGGCCTTCTCAAGTCATCTCTGAGACCGGGGAATCATCCTGGGCATCAACCGTTGTTGACTCGGAATTGCATGATGAGGACGACGGCACGACACCGGCCAGAGAGACAACGCAGGAAGCTATAGAAGCGATTGAGAGAAAGCAGCGAGAGGAAGAGTTTGAACGCCAGCGTCTCGCCGAGGTGGAAAGGAAAGAGGCGGAAGAGAAGCGTCTGCGAGAAGAGGCGGAGGAAAAGCAGCGTGCGCTCGCCGAAGAGGAGCGTTTAAGGGCCGAAGAAGCACGACGGCAACGCGAGGCCGAAGAAGAAGCCGCGCGCCGCGCTGAAGAAGAACGCCGTCGCCGGGAGCAGGAGGAGCGCAAACGTCTGGAGGCCGAAGAAGCTGCCAGACGTTTGGAGCAGGAAAGAGAAGCTGCACGGGTGCGCGCAGAGCAAGCGGCGCGGCAACGTGCCGAAGAAGAGGCCAGAAGACAGGCCGAAGAGGAAGCCAGAAAGCGCGAGGCAGAAGCCCAAAGGCAGGCGGAAGCCGCGCGACAACGACAGGAGGAAGAAGAAAAAAGGAAGCAGGCGCAGGAAGAGGCGCGACGGCGTGCGGAAGCGGAGCGCCAACGCGCTGAAGCTGAGGCGCGACGCAGAGATGAAGAAGTGGCCAGGCAAAGAGCCGAAGAAGTGCGCCTGCGCGCAACGCGTGAGCAAGCGAGCGAATTAAGCACGATGGTAGCCGAGCCGAAAATTTACAGGCCGTCGTTTGCACTACAGCCGCCGCCCACTTCCCAATCCAGCCGCAAGTTGATAATCGTCGCGAGCCTTGTCGCCGTACTGCTGGTCGGCGCGGCCATTCTAGCGTTCGTCTATTTCAAAAAATCCGGCGCATCCCAGACCACGCAATCCAATCAGACGAATAACAATAATGAAACACCAGGCAGCATCCCCGCGCCCCCCATACCCGCTCCCCAACGTTTCAACTTGAAGCAGCCCATTGGCGGGCAGGGAGGCACTGTCTGGTCTGTCGCTTTTTCGCCGGACGGCAATCTGGCGGCAAGCGCAGGCGATAGTAAAATCGTGAGAGTCTGGGACACTAAATCGTGGCAACTGAAATCCGAGTTGAAAGGCCACAGCGATATTATCAATTCGGTCGCTTTCTCAACTGACGGACGGTTCATCGCCAGTGGCAGCAAGGATAAGAATATACTTGTCTGGAAAATTGCTGATGGCTCGCTGCTCCGCACTCTTAATGGACATAGCGGTCAAGTCCTTTCCGTAGCGTTTTCCCCTGATGGGCAGGTTTTAGCCAGTGCCAGCGCCGATAGAACCATTAAATTCTGGAACATCGAAACAGGAAACCTCATAACCACACTCGAAGGCCATACGGATGAAGTCTGGTCTATAGCCTTCTCCACAGACGGTAAAACCCTGGCCAGCGCGGGAAGAGACAACACCATCAGAATTTGGGACGTTGGGACGAGAAGCGAGAAGAACAGGCTTCCGGCTGTAAACGCTTATTCGCTTGCTTTGTCTTCGGACGGCGAGACATTAGCGAGCGGCCACGCTGATAATAAGGTCAAGCTGTGGAATCTGAAGACAGGACAGGTAGTCAAGACTTTGCCGGGACACACGCAATATATCAGCTTCCTCGCCTTCACCAGAGACGGAGCAACGCTCGCCAGCGCGAGTAATGATGCAAAGATAAAGCTTTGGGATGTTCGGAGCGGACAACTCAAGCAGACTCTAGCTAAGGATGAGAAAGGCGTGGAGACGCTCAGCTTCTCACCGGACGGGAAGACCCTGTTGAGCGGGGGAAGGGATCAAGACCTCAAAATCTGGCAGTGAAACTCAATAGCTCACACTACGTTGCATGGGACTCCAAAACCCGACTTCGATTTTAGAGTGAGAGGAACGGAAGATGATACGGCATCGCCTGCTTTTGTTTGTTATTTATCCAGCTCTCGTGCTGTTGATGGTCGGGAGCGGTTCTATGGCGCTCGCGCAACGCGACCCTGAGCGCCCCACCAACCCCATTGTCAGAAAATACAAACGCTCAACTGCTAATACTGTTGTAGACATCTCCGGCGTTCGTGGGACATTCGACCTCTTTTGGAAATTAAAGAAAGTCTGGACGCCTGCTAAAGCAGCAGCCAGAAAGGATAGAGCCTTTTCTGGGGACGCTAATTATTTCCCTTCCACATAGGGGCGTACCCTTCAAGGGTTGATGTCCTGAGAAGTAACCATAATTATCCCTGCCAAATATTCATACAACGTCAGATTCAGGGGGGAGATTCATATCTTTCCGCGAGCAGTACAGCGGAGCAATCAGATCAGGGTTCCAATGCTTGACGTTGTTTGGCGCTGGCGGTTATTACGCCAAGTTGAATTGTAGAACCTATCGGTGGCTAAGCTCGTAAATAAAGCGAGCAACGAAAAGCTTTTTCGCGCGCCAAATCGCCCATGAGAGATGGCTATATAACCTTTTCGAGAGATACGATAACTGCTACCTTACCGGGAGCGAAAATCATGTCAAAAAGAAAAATCATCCTTCTATCCTTAATTCTGGTCTTCTCGCTCGCGATCCGCGCGCAGGATGCCAGGCAGGAACTCGACAATCAACTCTGGGAAGCCGCGCGCAAGGGCGATGTGGTGGCCGTCAAGACGCTGTTAGACAAGGGCGCTAACGTAAATGCTAAGTTCCGATACGGCACGACGGCGCTCTTTAAGGCCGCTGAGCGGGGTCACACAGAGGTCGTCAAACTTCTGCTTGCACGCGGCGCGGACGTGAGCGTGAAAGACACCTTCTATGGCGCGACGGCCATGACGTGGGCACTGGATAATAAGCATATTGGTGTTGTCCGCGCACTGCTCGAAAAGAGCGCGGAGAGCGTGGACGAAGTTCTGATTACAGGAGCGCGAGGAGGTGATGCAGCACTTGTCCGCGCCGCACTCGATAGGGGCGGGGCGAAGGCCGAGACACTGACGGCGGCTCTCGAAGCCACGACGGGCGATGCAAAGAGGGCTGAGATCGCGGAAATGCTCAAGAAAGCCGGGGCTGTTCCGCCGCCCACTGTGAATGCCGAGACGCTGCAATCTTACGTTGGAAAGTACAAAAACGAGCAGGGAACTGAAATCACTGTCACGGTCAAGGAGGGGAAACTCTTTGCTACCCCGGCAGGCCAACCTCCCTTCGGCTTGATCGCCGTAGACCAGACTACTTTCAGGCCGACAGATTTCGACGGTATCACCATCATATTCAATGTCGAGGGCAGTAAGGCCAGCGCCTTCACGCTCAAGCGAGGCGAGACCGCAACGCAATTCAAGAAAGTAGATCCGTGAACAGTTTTCAGTTTGTCGTAACGTCAACTTGCATCCGCTCGGTTAAGAGTAAAAAGCCATCAACTGAAACAGATGAAAGGTTCTCCTAATGAAACGACTAGCACTTTGCTTCCTCTTCCTCTGTCTGGTCACTTCCATTACACGCGCGCAGAACTGGCCGCAGTTTCGCGGTCCTGCGGCTGGCGGCGTGATTGAAGGCGGAGAGACGCCCATTCGTTGGGATGCGGAAAAGTCTGTCAACATTCGATGGAAGGTTCCGATTCCGGGGTTGGCGCATTCGAGTCCGATTATCTGGGGCAACAAAGTCTTTATCACGACTGCCGTCAGCGTTAACCCGAAGGAGGAGACGCGGTTTGGACTTTACGGCGACGTTGCTCCTGTCAAGGAAGAATCAAAGCATACGTGGAAGGTCTATTGCCTCGATAAGCAAACGGGCAAGATTCTCTGGGAGCGCACGGCTTACGAAGGAGTGCCGAAAGTCAAACGCCATCCGAAGGCGACGCATGCCTCTTCTACTCCCGCAGTAGACGGTCAACATCTCATCGCGCTGTTCGGCTCCGAGGGGCTTTACTGTTACGACCTGAATGGCAAGCTTCTCTGGAAACAGGACCTCGGCGTGCTCGACGCTGGCTGGTTCTATGATCCGGATTATCAATGGGAGCATGCCAGTTCCCCCATCATCCATAAAAACCTCGTCATTTTGCAGGCGGACATCCAGAAAGATTCTTTCATCGCCGCTTATGACATTAAGACAGGCAAACAGGTCTGGAAAACTTTGCGTGAAGAGATTCCTTCATGGGCCACACCGACCATCTATGAGGGGAAGACGCGGGCAGAGCTGATTACCAACGGGACGAAAGCCATACGCGGCTACGAGCTTGCGACGGGCAAGGAGTTATGGCGACTGACCCCCAATTCTGAGATCACGACGCCGACTCCTTTCGTCGCGCACGATTTAATTTACGTTACCAGCGGTTATGCCCCCATCCAACCGATCTACGCCATCCGGCCCGGCGCTACAGGCGACATCACTTTGAAAGAAGGCGAAGAGTCGAATCAATTTATTGCCTGGAGCAAGAAACGCGGCGGCCCGTACATGCCGACGCCCATCGTCTATGGCGACCTGCTCTACGTTTGCTCGAACCAGGGCGTGATGACTGCTTATAACGCCAGGACTGGCGAGCGCATCTACCAGCAACGCCTGGCTGACCGCGGCGGCGCATTCACCGCCTCGATGGTCGCCTCCAATGGGAAGATTTATCTAAGCAGTGAAGACGGTGAAATCTTTGTCGTTAAATCCGGGCCAAAGCATGAGCTTCTCTCGGTCAATCCGATGGGTGAGGTTCTCATGGCGACTCCGGCCATCTCCGACGGCCTGCTCATCGTGCGCGGAATCAAACACCTGTTCGCCATTGCGGAGAATTCCGCACCACCAGTTAAAACAAAAAAATGAAGCATAGCGGCGCAGGCGGCAAAGGAGAATCGCGTGGCCTACCGCTAGAGGGAATCACAGTAGCTCATAAGATATGTAAATATCTTTTTACATGTCTCTCAAGTAATTTCACAGCCTGAGGGTTGAACCGAAACCGTTGTGCTTAGTAATCTTCAGAACAAGATGTCTACCAGCGAAGCGAACCTGCAAACACAATTCCAAGCGGCGCGCGAGACTCTGGACGCTTGGGTCCGCGAAACGGTCGCGTGGCATTTCAGCCCGGAGACGGGCTGCCCCTTCTGGCTCGACTACGCGCAGTCTTTGAATTGGGACCCGCGCCGCGAAATCCAAGGCTACGCTGACCTCGCGCGGTTCGGTTTTTTTCAGGACGAAGCCTTGCGCGGTGGGCCTGTGCGCAAGTGGGTTCCGCGCGGGCTACAGGGCAAGCCCATCTACGTCTTCGAGACGGGCGGCAGCACGGGCGTGCCCAAATCACGCATCAGCAGCGAAGATTTTCGGCTCGATTATGAAGCCTTTAGTCAGACTCTGCCCGACCAGTATTTTCCGCCGGGGGCCGATTGGCTGAGCTTGGGGCCGACCGGCCCACGCCGCCTGCGCCTCGCCGTCGAGCATCTTGCCCAACATCGCGGCGGCATCTGTTTCATGGTTGACCTGGACCCGCGCTGGGTTATCAAGCTGCTCAAGATGAATCAGCCCGGCATGGCCGAACAGTACAAGCAACACGTTGTCGAGCAGGGTCTCACCCTTCTCCGCGCGCATGAGAATATCCGCTGCCTCTTTACGACGCCGAAACTCCTGGAAGCGCTCTGCGAGAAAGTCTCGCTCAAAAAGCTAGGCATCACGGGCGTCTTCTGCGGCGGCACGGAGATGACGCCGCAGTTTCATCGTTTCGCGGTCGAAGAGTTGCTCGACGGCGTCTATTTCGCGCCGACCTACGGCAACACCCTGATGGGCCTTGCCGTCCACAAGCCGCGCGAAGCAAAAGACAACTACGCCATCATTTACTATCCGCCGCTCCCACGCGCGATGATTGATGTCGTAGACCCTGACGACCCGGATCGCACGGTCGAATACGGCGCGACAGGCCGTGTGTGCCTGACGACGCTGACGCGCGAATTCTTCATGCCCCGCTTTCTCGAACGCGACGAGGCCGAGAGAGAACCCCCGTGCGATCTCTATCCGTGGGATGGAGTGCGCAACGTTCGGCCCTTTTCGAGATTACAGGCGACGGTCGTTGAAGGAGTCTATTAGGAGTTGCAAACAGGTCAGTACCGCCTGCGGTAGCGGGCGGGTACTCAACGCTACAGACCCGCCCGCTACCGCAGGCGGTACTGACTAGACGCCTGATCGTAATTAATAATCGCAAATGCTTCATCTTCCTTTACTACGCAAAGGCGAGCCGTACAAGAGCCTGGACGTGGCGCGCGTGCCGCACCATCGGACGCGCGAGCTGTTCGTCGAAGTTAGCCAGGCCAACGTCGGCCTCATCCGGCGCGACCTGCTCGATCAGGAAACGGGCCGCAGGGCGCTCGCGAAGTTTTCCTGCGCCGAGTTGTTAGAGATGTGTGCGCGGGCGGCTGAGTATTTCAGTGAAGACGAGTTGCCGCTCGGCGATGAAAGGCAGACGCCGGATGATTACGTGCGGCAGGTCTCGGCGACGACCGGATTGCCGCACGTGCTGGTGCGGCGCAACATGTCGAAGATCGGCGGCGTGATGGCCGAGATGAAAGACGTGCTCGCGGGGCTGACAAGAAATCTTGACCTGCGCGTGCTTGACCAAGGGTTCGGCGAAGCAGCCGGTCAGCCGCTCAGCTTTTTCCCGCGCACGCAGTCGCTTGGAGTCGTGCTGCCGAATAATTCGCCGGGCGTGCATTCGCTCTGGATTCCCGCTGTGCCCTTGAAAATCCCGCTTGTGTTGAAGCCGGGTAGCAGTGAGCCCTGGACTCCTTTCCGCGTTATTCAGGCATTGATAAAGGCGGGCGCTCCCTCCGAAGCGTTCAGCTTTTACCCGGCTGACCATGCGGGCGCGGGCGAAATCCTGCGCCGCACGGGGCGCGGGATGGTCTTCGGCGATGCAGGCTCGACAGGACTCTGGAAAGACGACCCGCGCGTGGAGGTCCACGGGCCGGGCTACAGCAAGATCGTCATGGGCGAAGACTGCATTGACGAGTGGGAGAAGTATCTGGACGTGATGGTCGCTTCGATTGCGGACAACGGCGGGCGCTCGTGCATTAACGCGTCCGCCATCTGGGTCCCGTCGCGCGCCGCTGAAATCAGCGAGGCGCTGAGTGAGAGGCTGTCACGCATCGTGCCGCGCGATGCGGCGGACGAAGCGGCGCAACTCGCTCCCTTCACGGACGCGGGTGTGGCCGCGCGCATTAATGCCAGCATCGAGCAAGACCTGGCCCACCAGGGAGCGCGCGACGTAACGGCCAGTTACAGACAAGGCGGTCGGCTCGTCAACTGGCAAAACTGTTCGTACCTGCTGCCGACCGTTCTTCACTGTGAAGAGGCGAATCATCCGCTGGCGAACAGGGAATTCCTCTTTCCCTTTGCGAGTGTCGTTGAATCCCGACAGGACTTGATTCCAGCGGCGCTTGGCCCGAGCCTCGTTGTCACCGCCATCACGGCGGATGAAAAGTTGATACAGAGGCTCGTCGCGTCTTCCAATGTGGACCGTCTGAATCTGGGCGCTGTGCCGACAACCCGTGTCAGTTGGAATCAGCCGCACGAGGGAAACTTGTTTGAGCATTTGTACGCACGCAGGGCTTTTCAACGTGCGGCGACCGTTTGAGATGAGAATTCTGTACATCACCGCCGGGGCCGCCAACATGTATTGCGGTAGTTGCCTGCGCGACAATGCGCTGGCTGCCGAGATGATTTCGCGCGGCCACGACGTAACGCTTCTGCCGATGTATACGCCGACGCTGACGGACGAGCAGAACGTCAGCCGCGAGAAAGTCTTCTTCGGCGGTATCAGCATCTACCTGCAACAGTACGTCTCGCTCTTTCGCAAGTCGCCTTGGGTGCTCGACCGCCTTTGGGATTCCGCCTTGATGTTAAAGCTGGCCGCGCGCCGCTCTATCTCCACCAGCCCAAAGCTGCTGGGCGAGTTGACCGTCTCGATGCTCCGGGGCGAAGACGGCAACCAGCGTAAAGAATTGTTGAAGATGCTCGACTGGCTGCGCCATGAGCCGCAACCCGATGTCATCAGTTTGCCCTACACGTTGTTGATCGGACTGGCAAAGCCTCTCAAGGAAGCATTGCAGCGTCCCGTTTACTGCACTCTGCAAGGCGAGGATTTATTTCTAGACGGGCTGCAAGAGCCATACCGGCGCGAGGCGCTTCAGTTGATTCGCGAGAACGTCAAACACGTGGATGCGTTTATCGCCGTCAGCCAATACTACGCCGACTTTATGCCGGATTATCTGGGCATCCCTCGAAACAAAATCCGAGTCGTCCCGTTGGGCATTAACCTCAACGGCTATGAAGCGCGGCCACGCGAGCGCACACAGCCTTTCACCATCGGCTACTTTGCGCGCGTCGCGCCGGAAAAAGGTTTGCACGTGCTGGCGGAGACCTACGGGCGGCTGCGGCGCGAGCGCGAGGATTTCCCTGCGGCGCGACTGGAGGTCGCGGGCTATCTCGGCGCTGAACATAAAAAGTATCTGGACGACATCACGCGGCGGATGGAAAAGTGGGGACTCGCCGACGAGTTTCATTACAGGGGCGTGCTCGACCGGCAGGAGAAGATAGCTTTTCTGCGCGGCCTTGACGTGCTCTCCGTGCCCGCCACTTACAATGAGCCGAAGGGAATCTTCCTGTTGGAAGCTATGGCGTGCGGCGTCCCCGTCGTGCAGCCGCGACGCGGGGCGTTTACAGAAGTTATTGAAAAAACGGCGGGTGGGCTCCTCGTCGAACCCGACGACACGGAAGCCCTCGGCGCAGCCATTTTCAAGCTCTACCGTAATCCGCAGCTCGCCGAAACGCTCGGCGACAACGGCTTTCGCGGAGTCCGCGAGCACTACAGCGTGGCCCGGATGGCGCAGCGCGCTCTCGAAGTGTATGGCGATTTGGCAATCGGCGAGCAGCCGTCGGCTGTCAGCAAAGATGGGGCGCTAGTGGTGGGTTCGACTTGAGAACCCTACAGGTCAGTACCGCCTGACCGAATATTCCCGGAGGTCGCAAGTTTGTTAGAAGTCGCCAATCTCTCAAAGTCATACACGACCCCGCAGGGAGAACTCTCTATTCTCGAAGACGTTTCCCTTTCTTTAAAGCGCGGTGACGCGGCGGCGATTATGGGGCCTTCGGGTAGCGGCAAAAGCACGTTGCTCTATATCCTCGGCGCACTTGAGCCACCGAGCGCAGGCCGCGTGCGCCTCGACGACCAGGACATCTTTCAACTGAAACAGCGGGAACTCGCAGCCTTCAGAAATAAAGAGATCGGCTTTATTTTTCAAGACCACTGTTTACTACCGCAATGCTCCGTCATCGAGAACGTCTTAACGCCGACCCTCGTTGCTCAAGCCAACAGCGAAGACACGCAACAGCGTGCGCTCTCACTCCTTGAGCAGGTCGGGCTTAGTGGGCGCATCGAACATCGCCCGGCAGAGCTGTCGGGCGGAGAAAAACAGCGCGTGGCGCTGGCCCGCGCGCTCGTGATGCAGCCGCTTCTGCTATTGTGCGATGAACCCACCGGCAACCTCGACCATAAATCAGCCGAAGTGGTCGCTTCGCTCTTACTGGAATTACACCAGCGACAGGAAACCATCCTGCTCGTCGTTACTCACAGCGCGGAATTGGCCGCACGCTTCCCCGTGCGCTACGAGTTGGTGGAAGGAAAACTGAAGGGCGAGGACTAAAAAGTCCCGTCAGGGACGATTGACAATAGCCCAGCGATTTATCGCTGGGTGTCGAACGAAAATTACAATCGGGCGAGTCCCGTAGGGACGGCTGAACCGCTGAGCCACACGACTTCAATCGTCCCTACGGGACTGCGGAGCATTGATTGACATCTGTTCCCAGCCATAAATGGCTGGGCTATTTTCACTACGTTCCTGACGGGACGACAGTCCCTTTCTTTTATGAACACCACGCTTCTGCTCAAGCGTAATCTAGCTTACTACTGGCGCACGAATTTGGCGGTAGTCTGCGGTGTGGCGGTGGCGGTGGCAGTGCTGGCCGGGGCTTTGCTCGTGGGCGATTCCGTCCGTGCCAGCCTGCGCGAGTTGCTCTTGCAAAGGCTTGGTAGCACGGAGCAAGTTATCAGCGCCGCGAGCTTCTTTCGCGAACAGCTCGCCGCAGAGATTCAGCAGGACGAACGTTTCTCACAAAGCAGACTGCGCGCCGCCTGCCCGCTCATTGTCCTTCAGGGAACTATCACGCACGAGGCGAGCAAACGCTGGTCGTCGAATGTTCAGATTTACGGCGTTGACGAAAGGTTCTGGCTGTTTCACGGAAAGGAAAACACACTTGCGCCGCGCGACCGCGAGCTGCTGGCGGGCGCGAGCCTGGCCGACGAATTGGACATCAAGCCGGGAGACGCGCTGCTCCTTAGAGTTGAGAAGCCTTCGGCCATCCCCGTCGAATCTCTGCACGGGCGCAAGGAAGATTTGGGGCGCACCGTTCGCATGAGCGCGCGCGGGCGGCTCGATTCGTCCGCCCTCGGCGAGTTTTCGCTGCAACCGCAACAGACGGCTGTGAAGGTCGTCTACGTGCCACTCCGACTGCTCCAGAAAGAACTCGAACAGGAAGGCAAGGTCAACACCATCCTGATCTCCGCACAGGCAACTGGCGGAGGAGAGACGACGAATAATGACTTGCTCAGGGAAATCGTCAAAGAGAGAGTCAGACTCGAAGACTTAGGGATAAAACTCCGCGCGCTTGACGAGCAGCGAAGCCTGTCGCTCGAAACCGACAGCGCGCTCATCAATAGTTCTCTGGCGGAGACGGCCAGCGCCGCAGCCAACGGACTCGGCCTGCGTCCCCAACCGCTCTTTTCTTATCTAGCCAACAGCATCCGCTCAGGCTCGCGCGAGATTCCGTACTCTTTAGTCACGGCGATTGATGACGAGAGCTTTGAAAAACTCAAACGCACGCCTGCGTCAACTTCATCAACGTCCGTCTCACCTTCGTCGGCGTCGTCCGCACTGCCACCCATAATCTTGAACGAATGGGCGGCACGTGAGTTGGAAATTCAGCCGGGCGCTCTTGTAACGCTTGAATATTATCTGTGGCAAGAGGGAGGACGGCTTTCGACCGGGACTGCCGAGTTTCAACTCGTGGGCGTCGTGCCGATAGAGGGGATTGCCGCTGACAGGAAATTAGTGCCGGAATATCCGGGCATCACCGGGTCGGAGAGCCTCTCGGACTGGGATCCGCCGTTTCCGGTTGACCTCTCGCGCGTTCAGAAGCGCGACGAAGACTATTGGGACCAATACCGCACCACCCCAAAAGCCTTCATCCCGCTCGCAAAGGGGCAGGAACTCTGGCCGTCGCGCTTCGGCAAGCTGACTTCGTTGCGACTGCTCGCGCCAACGGATGCGCCGCTTGAAACGATTCTCGAATCCTACCGCTCAAGCCTGCGCGCGGCGCTCGACCCTACGCAAGTCGGCTTTGCGCTCTACCCGGCACGCGAAGAGGGCTTGAAAGCCTCGAAGGGTGCGACAAACTTCGGCGAGTATTTTCTCTATTTCAGTTTCTTTCTGGTCGTCTCGGCCTTGCTGCTGGCCGCGCTCTTTTTCAAGCTGGGCGTAGAGCAGCGCGTGCGTGAGCTCGGCATTCTTCAGGCCATAGGCTTTCACGCCGCGAAGATTCGCAGGCTCTTTCTCATCGAAGGACTCGTGTTGGCAACGATGGGGAGCGTGCTCGGACTGATGGGCGCTTTGCTCTACGGCAAACTAATGATGCTCGGCCTCGGCACTTGGTGGGTGGGAGCGGTCGGGACGACACAGCTTAGTCTGCACGTCTCTCCAATCTCTCTGGTTCTCGGCGGCGCAGGCGGAGTGCTGGCCGCGCTCGGCTGCGTCTTCTGGACTTTGAGAAGACTCGCTCCCGCATCGCCGCGAAGCTTGCTGACGGGTACTGCGCTGACCGACGCATCACCGAGGCGGGCTTTTGCCTCTGCGCGGCGCTCATCAACATTTATTGTGGCCATCGTCTCCAACGTCATTGCGCTTGGACTGCTGCTGTCGTCTGCGCTTGGTTGGGTCGGGCAGGTCGCGGGCTTCTTTGGCGGCGGCGCGCTGCTGTTGGTTGCGCTGCTCTGCTATCAGTCTGTCTGGCTGCGGCGTCGGAGGCGTCGGCAGCTCGACGGCAACGGCTGGTGGTCGGTGGCGAGGCTCGGCTTTCGCAACGTCGCGCACCGCCCCGTGCGCAGCGTCCTGTGCATCACGCTGATTGCTTCGGCGACCTTTATCATCGTTGCCGTTGATTCCTTCAAACGAGATGGCCGGAACTCTTCGCTCGACAGAAAGTCGGGCGTCGGAGGCTACGCGCTGATGGCCGAGTCTGCGCTGCCGCTGGTTCATGACCCGAACACGCCGGAGGGGCGTGAAGCTTTGAATCTCAACGCGACGCAGGATGCGGTCAAGCGCGACGGCGTTTCATTCGCGCGCTTTCGGCTGCGGCCCGGCGACGATGCCAGTTGTCTCAATCTTTACCAGCCACGCAACCCGAGGATTCTGGCTCCGACAGAGGATTTCGTGCGGGGCAATCGCTTCAGCTTTCAGGGTTCTCTGGCCCGCACGAATGAGGAAAAGGAAAATCCCTGGCTGCTGCTGAATTCGGAACAGGACGGCGGCGCGATTCCCGTGGTGGCCGACGCCAACTCGCTCGCTTACGTGCTTCACCTGAAACTCGGAGACGAGTTGACGCTCGACCGTCAAGGCGGCAACCCTGTGCGCCTGCGCGTTGTCGGCGCGCTTTCCGACAGCATTTTTCAGAGCGAGCTGTTGATGTCCGAGAAAAACTTTCTGCGCCTCTTCCCGGAGCAGGAGGGCTTCCGTTTTTTTCTATTAGACCTGCCCGCGCCGGAAACTGCGGCGGCCCAAATGAGAGCACTCGAAGCGCAACTTTCTGACTTTGGCTTCGATGTCACTTCGACAACTGAGCGGCTGGCCAGTTTTCACCGCGTCGAGAACACGTTTATTTCGACTTTTCAAATGCTCGGCGCGCTGGGGCTCGCGCTTGGCACGTTGGGCATGGCGGCTATCCTGCTGCGTAACGTCTTGGAGCGACGGCGCGAGCTGGCATTGCTGCGCGCTGTCGGCTACAACGCGAAGCATTTTGCGCTGATGGCAGTGGCGGAAAACGCGGTGCTGCTCTTGTGCGGACTCTTGACGGGCACGGCCTGCGCGCTGCTGGCAATAGCCCCGGTCTTATTCTCGCGTGGCGGACAGCTTCCAAACCTTTCCCTGGGCCTGTTGCTGCTCTCCGTCTTAATCTCGGGCCTGCTGGCCTCGCTCGTCGCGACGACTGCCACGCTGCGTTCCCCTTTGATTCCGGCGCTCAAGTCGGAGTGAGCTTTTGCGCTTGAGTGTCCCCCAAGTCACTAGCGCCTGCGGTAGCGGGCGGGTACTCAATGTTGCAGACCCGCCCGCTACCGCAGGCGCTACTGACATCGCCGCTTGACCGAAGAAAATCGCTCCATCGCAGCGCGGGCTGCGATGGAGCGATTTCTGTTAACGCCGAATGCTTTTTGTCTTTCCTACTTCTTCTGCCTTACGTCGTAAGCGTAGATGACATCCTGATCGCGAAGATAAAGACGGCCACCGGCGACGACCGGATGCGCCCAGGTGGGCAGCGAGTCCTGTGGAATTCGGAAACGGCCCTTCTCGCGATAACCTTCAGGCGCGGCTTCGACAAGGCCGACGACGCCGTTTTCACTCAGGCAATAGAGATGCCCGTCGGCGTAGACGAGCGAACCCTTGCCGACGCTTCTGTCACGCCACGCGATCTCGCCCGTGTCGAAGCGCATCGCCGTCAGGATGCTGCTTGAAAAACCGTAGAGATGATCACCGATGAGGACAGAGCTGCTGTGATGGTTGCGCATGTCCTTCGTAAAATAGACTTCCGTCGCCGTCACGCCCTTAGCGTCCGATTTAATCTCGACGACGCCGCCGCCGTTGCCGTAGTCAGAGGTGATAAAGACGCGGTTGCCGCGTGCGACGGGGGTGGCGGCGTTGGCGACGTTGTTGGCCGCGCGCGGGTACTCCCACAGCAGATTCCCCGTTTCCAGATCGAGGCCGAGGCCGCGTTGGTGCGTGAAAAAGACGACCTGCGTCTTGCCTGCAACCTGAATGGGGATGGCGGAAGAATAGCCCGCGCGGTCGCTCTGGCTCTTCCAGATCAAGGAGCCGTCCTTTTTATTGAGCGCCACGACGGAAGCTCCGGGGCCGCCTGCGTTAACTAGCAACTTCTCGCCGATGATGAGGGGCGACTCGCTGATGCCCCACACGATGTTCGAGCCGCCAAACTTTTGCAGGACGTTCATGGTCCAGACGACGCGACCTGTTTTCGTGTCGAGGGCGGAGAGGTCGCCGTTGCCGCCAAGCGCGTAGAGGCGGTCTCCGTCAATTGTGGGTGTACTGCGCGGACCGTCGCCACGGTCGTTACGAAACGCGCTCGTGCCGTGCGGAGTCGCCCAGACTTGCTTACCTGTGGCAACGTCGAAGGCGATGATGTGTTCGCGGTCGTCTCGCAGCCCCATCGTATAGATGCGCCCCTTTGAGATGGCGAACGAAGAATAACCGCGTCCCGCGCCCGTTACCTTCCACACCAGCGGCGGGCCTTCAGCAGGCCACTGCTTGAGCAGCCCCGTCTCTTTCGAGATGCCATCGCGGTTGGCCCCGCGCCACTGCGGCCACTCGCCGCCTGTTTGCGCCCCGGCCTCAACCACGGATAACAAAAGGAGCGCAAAAACTGCGCCCATCAACATCACGCGTGAGCTTCTCATTCCTAAGCCTCCTTCGCTGCTTGATTCCGCTGTCCACCCATAGCCAGTACCGCCTGCTTAAGCTGGGCGAGTTATCAACATCGAGCACCCGCCCGCTACCGCAGGCGGTACTGACATGAATGAAGCGCACTCAATGGCAAACTGCAATAGGATTATAGCGCCCCTCGTTGTCAGCGTTTGTAAAATGATTGTAAAGCATGTCGCAGACACCGGGCGTGTCGGTGGCTGTCAATCTTTCAGGTCATGCTTGAGGTTTGAAATAGAGCACCAGCCCGGCACCAAGTGATGCCAGCACAAAGCCGACGTAGAGCAGCGGGTTGGGCGATTCTTTGGGCGGGTGCAGCCACATCGAAAAAAGGACGTTGACGAGGGGAGCGCCCGCGAATACGAGCGGCATCACGTAAGTGGGAAGCCCGCCGGACTTGAAGGCGAGGATAATACAGACCGCGCCGATTGCGCCAAGCGCCCCGCCCCCCATCGCCGACAGCGTGCCCTTGACGGTGAACCCGCCCAGATTGCCCTGATACCAGAGACTGACCAGGGGAACCAGCACCCCGATTAAAAAGTAGGCCACGCCCACGCACAGCAACGCGCGCAAAGGGCTGCCCAACAACACTTGGCCACGGTGCAGTACGGGCCCGTAAAGTCCCCACGACAACGCCGCGCCGAGAGCGAAGAATATCCAGATCATCGTGCTCCTTTATGTTTATGTCAGTAGCGCCTGCGGTAGCGGGCGGGTTATCAACATCGAGCACCCGCCCGCTACCGCAGGCGCTACTGACGTTTTGACTCCAGACTTAAAAAGCGAGCCGCAATCCCAACTGTATTTGCCGCGCAGAGGTCGCGGTCGCGCGAATACGTCCCAGCGACGAGAGCGGGGCTTCGCCGTCAATGCCTGTAAAAGCCAGCAGGCTCGGCACCGCGAAATTCGTGCGATTGAAAAGATTGAAAGCCTCAATGCGAAGCTGTAGTCGCGTCGTCTCGCTGAGGCGAATGTTTTTGAGCGCCGACAAATCGAAGGTGCGCAGATTTGGCCCGATGAGCGAGCCACGGCCCACGTTGCCGAGCGTCCCGGCGGGCTGAAGGACGAAGGCCGCCGGGTTGAAGTAAGCGTTGGGGTCGCCCGTCACGGCTGATTCGGCTGTGAAGCCGGGGGCGAAACTGGGCCGGTCGAAGCCGACGCCCGGCGAAAGCGATGGCGACCACTGTGAGCGTGAGCGATTACGCACTACAAAAACCGTCAGCGGGTTGCCGCTGCGCGCCTGCCCGATGCCCGAGAGCTGCCAGCCGTCTAGAATCTGTCCTGCGACGCCCTCCAGGTTTTTCGCAAAGGGAATTTCCCAGACGAAGTTGAAGACCCAGTTGTGCTTGGCGTGGTAGTCGGCCAGCCCCTTGTTGTAGTCGAGGTCGGGGAATTCGGGGAAGGCTGTGGTCGTCCCGTTGGTCGCGTCCGAGAAGAAGGTCGAAGCTTGAGTGGTGTCTATGTTGCGCGAGAAGGTGTAGGACGATTGCGCGTATAACCCTTGACTAAAGCGTTTTCGCAACTCGAAGACCAACGCGTTGTACCACGAATTGCCGTCGGATGATTTTAACTCGATGGTCGTGAACGCGGTGTTGGGCCGCAGTTGGCCTGCGGGCCAGAAGGGCGTGCCGTCGGCGCGGATAACAGGCGCGGGGATGTTGACATCATTGCTCCGCAGCAGATGTACGCCGCGCGAGCCTGCGTAGCCGAGCGTCAAGACGGTGTCGAACAAAAGCTCACGCTGCACGTTTAAGTTCCAGACCTGCACGTATGGATTATCGAGGTCGAACTGCACGGGACGAATCGAGATCGAACCGGCGAAGTTCGGGACGGGGAAAATAGGGTTGTTGATAACGGGACGGGGAGTCGCGGGAGGATTCGTCACGGTGACAATCAGGTTCTGCTGGTTGTTCGTGTTGAAGTAGATGCCGTAGCCACCGCGTACGCTGGTCCGACCATCGCCCATCACGTCCCAAGCGAAGCCGACGCGCGGGGAAAAGTTTTTCAGCGTCGGATTCTCGTAAAGCTGGCCCGTGGTCGGCGTGCGGTCGCTCAAATTGGGCAGCGCTGAATCGCGCCCATTGATGTCCACGGGCAGCGTTGCGGCCTCGTAGCGCAGCCCGCCATTGAGGCTCAGGCGCTGGTGCGCGCGGAAGGTGTCTTGCACGTAGACGCCGAAGAGCGTGAAGCGCCAGTAGCGGTCGAGCGCGGCGTCGGGCGTCAGGCCGATAAAGCGCTGCGGGCGGTTTTCGAGAAAGTCTCGGAGGCTGGCGAAAGTGAAAATGCCGTGGCCGAAGGTCGGGTTGACCATGTTGTCCTGATAACGCTCGACGAGCGCTCCGGCCTTAATAAGATGACGCCCGCGGTTGTGCAACAGATTATACTCGACGCCGAAGACGTTCTGCACGAGCCGCAGATTGCCGGAAGATTGCGGACCGAAGCGCGGGGATGCCGCCGATGTCTATGTCGCCGATGATGTCACGACCCGGCACAAAAGGCGTCAGGGCTTGCGAGATGTTCGCCTCCACGTTCTGGCCGACGCGCGTGCGGCTGAAGCCGAAGCGAAACGTGTTGAGCGTCGAAGGCGGAGACAGTCTGGCGGTATTCGCCGGTAAAAAACTGGTTGCGCGAGAAGAACGTGCGGGGGAACTGTGGAAAGTCTGTCGGGAGCAACTGGTCTGCATCGTCAAAAGTGTAGCGCGCGAAGAACTGATTGCGGTCGCTCTGGTTGTAATCCACGCGCCCCTGCAAAAAGTGCTGGCGAATCTGCTGGCCGAAGCCGAAGCTGTAAGCGGCGAGTCCCTGTCCAAGGTTCGCGCCGTTGGGTAGCGGAAACTCGTTCAGATAAGGACGCACAACAGGACTGATATTAACGTTAATGGTCTGTCCCGGAAGGGCAGGGTTCGGTAGCAATCCCGCGTCGCGCGTTCACGTCGGGCACGACCGTCGAAATTGTTCTGCCCAAATTCTCACGCAGGGATTCGTAGCCCCCGAAGAAGAAGAGCTTGTCTTTGCGGACGGGGCCGCCGATTGAGCCGCCAAACTGATTGCGCTTAAACTCTGGATTGTCCGCGGGGTCGAAGAAGTTGCGAGCGTCGAAGTTGTCGTTGCGGTGAAACTCGTAGAGCGAGCCGTGAAAATTGTTCGTGCCTGATTTGGAGACGGCGTTGATCTGGCCGCCGGAGTTGCGCCCGTACTCTGCGCTGTAGGCGTTTGCTTCGACGCGAAATTCGCGGATGGTCTCGATGCCGAGCGAGGTTCCGGCGGCGCTGCCCGCCGGGCCGTTCGTGAAATCATTTTGCGGCGTGCCGTCGAGCAGGAAGACGTTCGAACGCGGGTCCTGCCCGTTGATGCTGATGCCGAGGCCGTGCGCGACGACCGAGCCGCCGTCGCGGTTTGAATAAGCGATGACGCCGGGCTGCAACAGCGAGAGGTCTGTGTAGTTTCTGCCGTTCAAGGGCAGATCGCGGATAGCTCGCTCGCCGACCAGATAGCTCAACTCCTGCGTTTTGGTGTTAACCAGGACTGTGTCGTCTGTGACGGTCACTTCCTATTCAGGACTGGCCACCTGCATCACAATGTTGAGTGTGGCCGTTTCGTTGACTGTCAGCGTGATTCTCTTGTCTACATAGTTATTAAAGCCCGCATGTTCGGCGCGGATTTCGTAAGCGCCGACCGCGAGGCCCGGAAAGACGAAGCGGCCTTCGTCTTCGCTGACGGTGGAGCGAAGGAGCCCTGTATCTAGGCTGCGCGCCGTCACTTTCACTCCGACCAGAGCCGCGCCGTTGACATCCTTGATGTCGCCGGTGAGCGTGCTGGAGGTTTGCGCGAAGGCATTGATACTGAGGCACAGAGTAAGACAGGCGAGCAGCGCGGCCTTTTGAGAGAAAGGCCGTAACGAAAATGGCGAAAACAACATGATGGTTTTTATCTCTCCCCTTTAGAGGCGCGAACTTCTGTTATTAATACTACGTATTCTAACAATCGGTTTCAGAAAATTGATAGCTGCCGTTTTTCCCTTTTACAAACTATTGACAGACGGCACGCTTCTTTTACAGCTTTTTTACAACAAAGCTACCGTCTCAGGTCATAATACGGCTGCAAGCCGAATTGAACGATAGCGGACGAAACTCCATCTTAATCCTGAAGTCTGGTCTAAGGGAGAATTATCTTGAAGTTGAGAATTAGCATCGCTCTCATCGCCATAATCCTGCTGCTGTGTGCCCAGTCCCTCAGCGCTCAAACCCACACGGGCTCGACTCGCGGCACCGTGACGGACCCGCGTGGGGCCGTGGTTACAGGGGCGACCATCCGGCTAACCAATGACGAAACTGGTGAGATGCGGACGACAACCAGCGACGGGGAAGGCGAGTATATAATTTCTTCGCTCAGGCCCGGCCCCTACCGGCTGATAATCGCGGCTACGGGATTCGAAGTGGCTTGCGAGAGGTCGTTCTTCAAGTCAACCAGGAACGCCGAATTGACGTTGCCTCTGTAGTGCTAGGGACCACTGACAACATCCTCGTGACGGACGAACTCGCACCTCGAAAAAAGATTCGGCCTCGCTCGGCGCGATCATCGAAAACCGCCAGATCACGGGGCTGCCTCTCGACGGGCGCAATTTCTACGAACTGAATTGCTCGTGCCGGGAGCCGTCCCGGCAGCGCAAGGGTCTGCCGGGAGCGTGCGCGGCGATTTCGCCTTCAGCGTCAACGGCGCGCGCGAGGACAGCAACATTTTCCTGCTCGACGGAGTTTACAACGTAGACCCGAAGCTCAACACGTTCAGCGTGCGCCCACCTGTGGATGCCATCCGCGAGTACGAGATGCTGACGAGTACCTATGACGCTTCGTTCGGACGCAACGCCGGGGCGCAGGTCAACGTCGTCTTGAAGTCCGGGTCAAATGACTTCCACGGCTCGCTCTACGAATTTTTCCGCAACGGCGCGCTCGACGCGCGCAACTACTTTCGCCCCCAGTGACCAACCCGCGCCCAAATACCAGCGCAACCAATTCGGCTTCTCCTTAGGCGGCCCCATCGTCAAAAACCGCACCTTCTTTTTCGCCGACTACGAAGGCACGCGCTCGCGCGAGGGCATCACGCGCGTCACCAACGTGCCGACTCTGCGCGAGCGCGTCGGCGATTTCTCGCAAAGCAATGTTGCGCCCATAGACCCACAGACTGGGCAGCCTTTCCCCGGCGGCATTATTCCCCGAAACTCGGCAGAGCGCGATTGGCCGTCGCCTCGCCGCGCTCTACCCTGCGCCTAACCGAAACGTCCAGTTTCAGAACTTCGT
>CAWBSB010000012.1:0-1345279 GCA_963791265.1 uncultured Acidobacteriota bacterium | reverse complement strand
ACGGTGTGGTCGTGCGCCGCGATGCGGATACGTTTACTGTCCGCGACATGAACGGCGTGGATACGGTCGTTCGCCTGACCGACGCGACGAGCGTCAAGTCGAAGGGCGGCTTCTTCGGCGGCGGAACTCGCTACGGCGTGACGACCATCCTGCGTGGCCTCAACGTCGAAGTTGAAGGACGCGGCGATTCTTCAGGCCAACTGGTCGCCTCGAAGATTCGTTTCTCTTCCTCGGATTTGAGAGTCGCGCGCACGGTCGAATCGCGCGTTGACCCGGTTGAGAGTCGCGTCGGTAATGCCGAGGGCAGAATCGAGCAGGTCGAGCAGAACTCGCAACGGCTCTCCGGCCAGATTGACGAGTTGGCCGCTGTCTCCAATGCAGCGCGTGGTGGGGCGAAGGCCGCGCAGGAAGCAGCCGACGCAGCCATCGCCGGTGTCGGGGCGACCAACGAGCGCATCTCCGCATTGGACGATTACGTGCCGCAGGAATCAATCGCGATTAACTTCCGCTCAGGCAGCGCCATGCTTTCGCGCGATGCTCAAGCCCAGTTGGACGAGATTGCGACCAAGGCGCTCAACGCCAAGGGCTACGTCATAGAGGTCTCCGGCTATGCAGACACGACCGGCAGCGTTGAAAGGAATCGGCGCTTGAGCACGCAGCGTGCAGACGCCGTGGTGCGTTATCTGGCGGAGAATCACAGAATCCCGCTCCGCCGCATCGTCACGCCTTTCGGCTATGGCGAATCACAGTCTGTCGCCGACAATCGCACACGCGATGGCCGCGCGCAGAACCGCCGCGTCGAGGTCAAGATTCTCGTTAATCGCGGACTGCAACAGGCCGCGCCCGTGATGAACACCTCCAGCGGCAATGGCGCATCAACGCCTGAATAAAACCTAGTGACAGGTAATGGGTGAGAGGTGAGAGGAAAGAGCTTTTTCTTATCACCTCTCACCCATCACTTATCACCAATCACTTTATGACTTTTAATCAAAACGGGAGACGAATTCGCTTTACGCTGGCGCTCTCCGCGGCGCTGGCTTTTCTTTTATTGACCTCGCTCACCGCCAGCGCGCAGCGTCCGACGCTGCCTCAGGACGCGCCGCCGGTCATGAAGCCTAAGCCGACGCCGACGCCTGCTCCGCCCAGAGATGATGAATATGAGGTGGTGCGCGTTTCGTCGAACCTGGTCGTCGTACCGGTCTCGGTAACGGAGGCGAGCGGTCAGCCGGTGCTTGGCTTGAAGGCAACTGATTTTCGCCTCGAAGAGGAAGGCCGCCCGCAGGAGATAACAGAGCTTGGCAACCCCGAGCAAGTACCGCTCGACATCGCCATCTTGCTGGACGTTTCCGGCAGTGTTGATGCGCGCTTTGCATTTGAGCAGCAAGCAGCCGCAGGCTTTCTCAAGCAGGTTTTGAGAGCGGGAGACAGGGCGACCGTCTTCGCTATTGATGAGAAGCCGCGTTTTGTGCAGGAGTTGACTTCCGCCGCGCATGCTGCTGAGAAATTGATGGCGGTTACTTCGGCCAAAGGATTCACGGCTTTCTTCGACACTGTACTGGAAGCTGCGCGCTACCTGGAAAAGTCTTCCGGGGCGGGTCGCCGCAAAGTCATCGTCGTCATCTCCGACGGAGACGATACGGCGCGGATGCTGGACGCACCGAGCGATCAAAACAAGAATCCAACTCTCAGGGTTACCGGCAAAGAGGCTCAATTGAATTTGATTGATCGTTCAGTCTCAGAAGTCCAGAAGGAAGTGCAGCGGGCGGAAATCACCTTTTACTCGATCAATCCGAGCGGCAATACGATGCATCTCAACGTCCGCACCGCTCGCTCGGAGCAAGGGATGGAAAAAATAGCCGAAGCAACCGGCGGAGCGGCTTTCATCCCCGCCAGGCTGGAAGATTTGAGCGCGATGTTCAATCGAATCACCGCCGAGCTTCGCTCGCAATATCTTCTTCAGTATTACTCGAACAACGATAGCCCGAGCGGCAAATTCCTGCGCATTAAAGTCAATCTCAGCACGCAGCCACAACTCCGCATTCGCGCGCGACAGGGCTACTATCCGAAACGCAAATAATGCAAAATTAAAAATGTAAAATGCAAAAGTGAGGCGGAGAGCCACAATTTATTTAAAAGTGGTTTCATCCTTCCTTTTGCATTTTGCATTTTTAATTTTTAATTCTTTAGCGCATTTCCAGCAGCACGTCCGTCAGGCGATTGACGACGCCGAGCAAGGACCTTCCGGCCTGATCGAATTGATTGGCGGCAGCCTGGTCTTCAGCCGCCGCCGCGCCCGCCGCCACGCCCGCCAGTTTCGTGTAGTAGCGCAACAGTTCAGGCTTCGTGCGAAAATCAATCTCCAGAGTGTCCAGCCCCTCCCGCACATTTCTCATGCTCTCTTTGACTGATGCTTTACTCCGTTGTGTCTGCTGGACCTGCTGCGGCGTGGCCTCGCCTGCACGCGCCGCCGCATCAGCCGCTTCGATTCCTTTCGCCACTCCACCGAGCAGATAGAGAAAGCGCGTCAGCACCTTGATTTGATCGGCCACGCGCGTTGCGCCCGCGATGCGCGCCTCACTCGCGCTCTGAGCAGTATCGGGGCGACTCTTCGGTGTGCTTCGCTTGCCGGTTGTTCGCTGCCTGCTTTGGGCGACGAGCGGTGCAGGCAATAGCAATAGGCAAACAATAGTTGAGATAAAAGCGCGTTTCAATTCTCTTCCTCCTCTATCGCTCTTCGAGCGTGTCTCTCAAAACTTCGACTTTTTCAATGGAGCTTTGATTAGACTATTCTCACAAATGGTTGCGTAGTCAAGCGCCGCCGGCAGGGTCGGACGCCCGAAGGGTTGGTCATCATCGAGCTTGTACTGCTAAAATGCCATGCGTTTTCATCAATCAATTTTCGGCCAAGTGAAACCAAAAGTGCTTAGAGTTGAACGTCTAGGTCGCCTCGAATACGGTGCGGCGCTCAGTGTGCAGAAGGAGACAGAGCGCGCCGTGCTGGCTGGCGAACAGCCCGACACGCTGCTCTTCGTCGAGCATCCGCACACGCTCACGCTGGGGCGCGGAGCAACTCAATCGGGAGTCATCACTCCGCAGGAGGTTCTGGATGCGCGCGGCGTCGCGGTCTTTGAAACGAATCGCGGCGGGAAAGTGACCTATCACGGATTGGGACAACTCGTCGGTTATCCGATTATCAATTTAAGCCCGGAGCGCGAGGACGTGCATCGTTACGTGCGCGACCTGGAAGAAGTTTTAATCCGTGTACTCGCTGATTTCGACATTGAAGGCTTTCGCATCAAGGGGCTGACCGGCGTTCATACAACCGAGGGGAAGGTGGCCGCCATCGGCGTCCACATCGCGCGCTGGATAACGACGCACGGTTTC
Organism: uncultured Acidobacteriota bacterium; assembly: GCA_963791265.1. GTDB lineage: Bacteria > Acidobacteriota > Blastocatellia > Pyrinomonadales > Pyrinomonadaceae > QHXM01. Next base: position 1,341,895 of record CAWBSB010000012.1, on the reverse strand, counting down.
GCCTTGAACATCAACACAGACCTCAGCTTCTTTGATCTCATCATCGCCTGCGAGGGCGAACCCGTCACCTCGATGCAGAAACTTCTGAAGCGCGAGATTGATATGCGGACAGTTGAAGATCGCATCATCGCGCGCTTCGCGGAGGTTTTCGAGATGACGTTGGCAGAGAGAGCCAGCAGGCGAGCGGAGACGACCGCATCCTGAATCTACATTAAACAAACTGGTAGTTCGATTTTGTCAGGCGGACTAAATCAAAGTCTTTCAAGCTTTACTGCCCGGCGTAGCCAGCGACTGAAGATTTTTTCGACTTGAACATCTTATTGAGCAGGAAGAGGCCGAGGAGACCCGGCACGGCGAGACTAGCCAGGAACTTCTGTGAATCTTCGGTCATGAACACGACGATGGCCGCCAGAACAAAGCCGCCGAGATAAACGTAAACCGCCGCCCATTCTTTCATGCAGAAGATGACTCCGCTTGCCAGAATGCTGACGCCGAGAATCGCGAAGTGTAACGGCCAGCTAACCCCGCGCAGCATCGCACCGAAAAATATTGTCGAGAGGATACCTCCCAGGATGAGCATCAGCACGCCGAACGACACCAGACGCTCGTCTTTTACCGCTGGCGGCGACTGATGATTCGCCATTTGCCGGTAATCACTCCCAAAGTAGGCGCTCTGCGCCGGGAGGCTCTCGGCGGACGCGCTCCGGTTAGTGAGCGGCTGACTGCAACGTTTACAAACCTCTGTGGTAGACCAGTTGGTCAGCCCACAAGATGGGCATTTGATGCTCTTCATGATTATTCCAAATTTGATATTTGCTCCGGTTTGGGTGGCGGATGAGCGTGAGTTTCTCTGACGAACTGTCGGTGAGGGAGCCTTGAGCTCGATGGCTGTTATGCCATCCAGCATACTATAATTTTGTCGTCGTCTTCGGCAACACTTTTTTCGGTAATCTAACCGGCGAAATCTTCAGTTTTCGCCGCTGACCGAATCGGAGAAACAAAAAAAGCGTGCTCACTTTTGAACTCATCCAGGAAGCCCGGACGCGTATCAAATCGTCCGTCCATCGAACCCCTGTCATCACCTCGCGTGCCTTTGATGAAGCGGCATCTGACGCCGCCGATTCGGAGCGGCGCGTCTTCTTCAAGTGCGAGAACATGCAACGCGCCGGGGCGTTCAAGATGCGCGGCGCGACAAACAGGATACTCTCGCTGACGAAGGACGAATTGAAGCGCGGCGTCGTCGCCCACTCTTCAGGCAACCACGCGCAGGCGGTCGCGCTCGCGGCGCGCGAAGCCGGAACACGCGCGGTCGTCGTCATGCCTGCCGATGCTCCGCAATTTAAGATTACGGCGACGCGCGGCTACGGCGCTGAAGTCGTTCTCTTCGACCGTCTACGAGAAGACCGCGAATCAATCGCGCGCGACATTAGTGAGCGCGAGGGGCTCGTGCTGGTTCCGCCTTACGACGACTTTTTGATAATGGCAGGTCAGGGCACATGCGCGCTGGAACTTCTGGAAGAAGTGCCCCAGCTCGATGGCATCGTCACGCCTTGCAGCGGCGGCGGACTTTTCGCGGGCACAAGCACAGCCGCCAAAGGTGTGAATCCTGAGATTCGGTGCTTTGCCGTCGAGCCTGAACTGGCTAACGATACGCAGAGGTCGTTTCTCACAGGCGAGCGCGTAAGGATTGCGCCATCTGAGACGATTGCTGACGGGCTGAGAGTCCAGACGCCGGGCGCGCTCACCTTCCCAGTGCTACAGGAAACGGCTGAAGATGTGCTGACAGTTTCGGAGGCAGAACTCATCAAGACGCTCAAGTTCATGCTCTTCCGCCTGAAGATTCTCGTCGAGCCGAGCGGCGTTGCCGGGGCCGCCGCCGTTCTCTTCAAAAAGATTCCGAAAGATGTCAGGCGCGTCGGCGTCGTCCTCTCAGGCGGCAACATTGATCCAACGGCGCTCGCCCGATTGCTCCAAGCGACAACCTGACCGTGAGATGTTAGAATAAGCTCAACACAGGAATCTATCGGAGTAAATTTTAGTGGGACGCGAACTCAAAGTTATCGGTCAGAAACCGCGCCAACCGAAGCCGGAATGGTTAAAGATTCGGCTGGGCGATCCGACGAATCAGAACCACGTGCTCAAGCTGATCGAAGGCTTGAATCTGCACACCGTCTGCCAGGAAGCGAAATGCCCGAACATCTTCGAGTGCTGGTCTGACCGCACTGCGACCTTCATGCTCGCGGGCGACATCTGCACGCGCCATTGCGGATTCTGCGCGGTCGGCAAAGGCCAACCCGGCTTGCTCGACGCGGAAGAACCGCGCCATGTTGCCGAGGCTGTTCATCATCTTAATCTCGCCCATGCCGTTATCACCTCCGTCAACCGCGACGATCTCGCGGATGGCGGCGCAGCCCACTGGGCAGAGACGATTCGTCAGGTTCGCGCGCTCAACCCAAACTGCAAAATCGAAGTTCTGATTCCTGACTTTAACGGGGACGAGGCGGCGCTCAACATCGTGCTGGACGCCGAACCGGACGTGCTCAACCACAACACCGAAACCATCGCGCGGCTTTATCGTCGCGTGCGCCCCGACGCCATTTACCAGCAGACCTTGACGCTCCTTGAGCGCGCGGCGCGCAGGCGCGATGAAGAAAAGCGCGGGATGCTCACCAAGAGCGGCATCATGGTCGGCTTAGGCGAGGAGTTCGCTGAAGTCGTCGAGTTGATGAAGGACCTGCGCGCGGTCTCCTGCGACATTATGACCATCGGGCAGTACCTGCAACCTTACGAGCGGCGGCTACCCGTCGAGCGCTACGTCACGCCGGAAGAGTTCGCGCGCTGGCGCGACATCGGCATGGAGATGGGTTTCCGCCATGTCGAATCCAGCCCGCTGACGCGCTCTTCGTATCACGCACGTCAACAGACAGAAGAGCCGTCACAGGAAATCCCCGAAGCAAGTCTCGCAACCGCCCGCTGAGATAAGTGGCGGGACAATGCTTCCGGCCCTGTGACCGTTTCGCTGAAACGGCGAGTTCTAAAACCAAAAGTTTTACCTACATTCCTGAATAGACCGGCGAGTGGGAAAGGAACTTTATGAGAAGGCCTTTACTTTTAATCCTCGTGTGCCTGCTACTGATTACCGCCTCCAGCAGTGTGTGGGCGCAGACCGCTGGCAGGAAAGCCGCCCCCCAGTCGCGGAGCGCAAGGACATCAGCTCCCGCTCAAGCCGTCCATCTGGTAATTGACGCTAGAGCCGGAGAGCTACTTGGAAGTTTCAACGGCAGGATTTGGGCTGATGCGCTGAAAACGATGCCGCGTGTCAAAGAAGGTGAGACTTTTCGTCTCTATTCTTTAACCGGGCCAGCGGGGAACGGGGTCATAAGTAAGCCTCAACCACCGGAAGGCCCTTGTGACGACCTGGTCGAAATCACCGTTTCCCCGCTTCCTGACGGCGAGGGCGATGTCATCGGCGTCAACGGATCGTGGAACGCTCAGCCGAGGCTGTCGAAAGTTCAGAGCACGGAGCAGCAGGAATACCGTGCGGTCGTCAGCAGTTATTTAAAAGGGGTTGGAATCAGCAATCCGAAAGTTACGATTTTCCAGCTCCTTCGTGTTGACCTCGACGGCGACGGCACTGAAGAGGTTTTGATCTCGGCAAACAGCAACGAGAATCCACTCTCATCGCACTTCCTCGGCAGGGGAGATTTTTCCATAGTACTCCTCAGGCGTGTGACGCAAGGCAAGGCGCAAACGATACCGATTGTCTCGGAGGTCGAGCTTAAAAATCACAAAGACCCGATACAGACAGGGCAGTGGCATCATAAAGAGACTGTGGCGGCAATCCTTGATCTAAACGGCGACGGCGTGATGGAAATCATCACAACTTTTCAGTCCATCTTTGACGGCGGGAAGAACGTCTACGAGGTGAAGGCAGGAAAGCCTAAACAGGTACTCGGGTGGTATTGCAGCGGCGGTCACTAGCGAGGGCGGCATCATGCTTTTAGCTTGTTTGTGCGAACATCATCCGGTGATGGCGATACCAGTCGCTTTGAAAAGTCTCCGCCCTGTCATACTTTCGTTTCAAACGCAGAAACTCCGGCATCTGCGGATAACAAGCTAAGACCTGCTCGCGCGTCGCCCAGCGGTGATAGGTTAAGTAATAGCTGCCACCGTACCGGATGGCGCGGTCAATCAGCCGCCGGAAATCCTCCTTCGCCTTCTCGATTCCCGCAACGGTGTGCGTGACGTGCAGGTTGAAGACGATGCAGGCGTAAGCGTCTTTCGCCCAGGCTAAGAAACTCTCATCATCCTTTTCAATAAGCCTGATTGTCCCGTAGATCAACGCGGCCTCGCGTGCGCGAAAGTCCGCGCGCGTCTCTTCCAGGAAGGCTACGAGTTTCTCGCGCGGCACGTAGATTTCCGTAATCATTTCGCTGCCGCTTTCCGCCGTCTCCAGTTGCTTGTCCAGTTCGCGGTGATAATCGTCCAGATAAACGCTCAACTGGTGCGTGTCCGACCAGTAAAGCTGCCCGTTGGTTGCGAGGTAATAAGAGGAGTAAAGTTCAAAGGCGCGCTTGCGATCCGCGTGCGCGAGATAGAGCAGTTGTTTCCAGTCATCCGGCGACAGTTCTTTGTGCTCCTCCGGGACAGCAGCGTCATCCGCCACCGGCCTGTAGCATGAGAAGACTCCACGACGCAGGAAACCTTCGGAAACGCTGTCCGTCATAAACTGGAAATCGCCGTACAGAAAGCCATCGTCAATCCGCCTGGCAAACGAAGGCATCAACTCACAAAGGTCTGCTATCCGAACGACGCGCTCCAACTTTCGACGCGGCGTCAACCTGAGCGTCACGCGCGCGATGATTCCGAATAAACCGTAGCCGCCGATAGCCAGACCGAATAATTCTGCGTTCTCGCTCCGGCTGCACGTGATAACGTCGCCTTCCGAATCAACCAGAACGAAGGATTCAACGTCTCCGATGATCGGCTTTAAGCTCAGCCCACGCCCGTGGATGTTGGCCGCGAGCGCTCCGCCGAGGCTCAAACGATCCGCGCCCGTCTGCTTCTGAATTATTCCCAGTTGCTCGGCGCGGCCTCTCTGCTCTCTGACCAGATAGTTGACGAGTTCCGGCCATTGAATGCCCGCCTCGACTTCCACCTCGTGCCGCAACGCGTCGAACCTCAGCACGCGATTCAAACGCGACATATCCAGCAGCACATTGTTTGTTCCAAACTGCTGCCCGCCCATCGCGTGCCTGCCGCCCGCAATCGAGACTGCCCATCCACGAGCGCGCGCCCTTTTAACAATCACCTGCAAGGCTTCGATTGATTCGGGACAAACGATTGAACGCACGCGCGTGCGGTTCAATTGAGAATGAACGTCGTTGACTACACGGTCGTCGCTAGCGGGAAGCCGTCGCAAACGGCGGTAAACGGACGCCGCAATTGATGTCGTCGGGGTCGCGCTTTCACGATTAACTCTTCTTAGAATGGGCATAGGTGTGTCTCTTTAGCTAACCTCTGAAACGCAGATGCATTCACCGTCCGCGAGAGAAAGATGTCGCAGATGTTTTGTCGTGAGATATTTGGTTCTCAATGTCTCCGAAGTGATGATGTCCCGCACAGCGAAACCTCTGGCCGCGAGATAATCTCCGATCAGCGCACGCTTGCTTCCCCACTTAAAACTCTCGCCGCGCAAACGCAGCCAGGCGTCCACCGCGCGGCTCGATTCGCGGAAACCGATTCGCCCGCCGCTTTGCATCTCCATGAACGTGAACGCCAGCCTGCTCTTCGCTCCGCTGTGAGAGCGAATGAACTGAAGGATCAGGTCTATCTCTGCGGGCGCGAGATACATCAGGAGACCTTCGGCGACGAAGAGCGTGGCGGTCTCGGGCTGATAGTCTGCCGAGGAAAGCAGGCTGCCTTCCAGATTCCCGTGCGCGAGGTCGAGCGAGATAAATTGCAGGTTACGTTTCGCGGGCGTGATGTTTTTCGACGACATGCTTTTTGACGCGCTGTGTCGCCGGGTGATCTATCTCGAAGAATTTTGTTTCAGAAAACGCTTCGTGCAGCCGCAAGGCCAGCGTGTCGAAGCCTGCGCCAATGACGACCACCTGGCGAAAGCCATCGCGGAGTGCGTCGCGCGCTATCTCTTCAAGGTAACGTTTCCTGAGAGCGTAATGGAGCTTGATGCCGGGGACGGTGGCGCGCTCCAGAGCTGCGGCCAGCGGGCGCAGCGGCCTTGAATTGATGGCGGCGTCAAGCAGGCGCGCGAATCGTGAGCGAGTATGAACAAATCGTTCGCAAAGTTCGGCGGAATGCGCCGGGACGAGTTGTCCGAGAAGTGGATCTCGCGAGAGAAAAAACGTGCTTCTCGCAATCAGGTAAGCCGTCGCGCTGGGTTTGTCTTCTTTCATCTGCCCTCAACTTTCTGAAAGAGAGCATACGAATTAACAGCGCCGCTCATTGTCCGAGCTATGACACTTTAGAAACCGTCCTAGTGGTAAGCAAAAGCGGAGAAGGCTCGTCCATGCCCGCTACTCGCGGAGAAACACTAGCAGGGACAAGCCCTGCCCCTACAGTTTTATCTTGATTTCGCGTTATATTGCGGGCGCAAGGGGCGGGAAATCTACATTTCAGTATTTTGAGTGAGTCATTTTATGAAAGCTGTCGTTTTTAATGAGCATGGCGGGCCGGAGGTATTGCAGTACACGGATACCGAAGAGCCGCGCATTAAGGCCAACGAGGTTTTGGTCGAGGTGCGCGCCTGCGCTTTGAATCATCTGGACGTGTGGGCGCGCGGGGGCTTGCCCGGCATAGTGATTCCGACTGCCGCATATTTTGGGTAATGATATTGCCGGTGTAGTACGCGAAGCTGGCGAGCTTGTGACGTGGGTAAAAGCTGGGCGATGAAGTGCTGTTGCAGCCGGGAGTCTCGTGCGGGCATTGCATAGAGTGCCTGCGCGGGCAGGACAATCAATGCCTGGAGTATGACATTCTGGGCTACAGGCGCGATGGCGGCTACGCCGAGTTGGTCGCTGCGCCCGGCGTCAATGTGATTCCGAAGCCGAAGAATCTGAGTTGGGAAGAAGCTGCCGCGCTGCCGCTTGTCACAGTGACGGCGTGGCACATGCTTGTGACGAGAGCAAAGGTGCAGCCGGGCGAAGATGTTTTGATTCACGCGGCGGGGAGCGGCGTCGGCTCAATCGGAATCCAGATTGCGAAGCTGCGCGGAGCGCGCGTTATTGCGACCGCCGGTTCGGACGAGAAATTAGAGAAGGCACGCACCCTTGGCGCAGATGAAACGATTAACTACACGCGCGAGGATTGGCCGAAAGAAGTGCGCCGTCTGACGGGCAAGCGCGGCGTTGATGTCGTCTTCGAGCACACGGGCGCGGAGACGTGGCCGGGCTCTTTGATGGCGCTCGCCAAGAGCGGGCGGCTCGTCACCTGCGGCGCGACCAGCGGCTTTGATGCGCGCACGGACATCCGGCAGGTCTTCTATCGCCACCTCTCACTCTTAGGCTCGTTCATGGGTTCAAAAGCGGAGTTGTTAGACGCGATGAAGTTCGTCGAGCGTGGCGCAATCCGCGCTGTCGTTGATCGCACGCTGCCGCTCGCGGAAGCACGCCGGGCGCATGAGTTGATGGAAGACCGCGCGCAATTCGGCAAGCTCGTACTCGTTCCATAAAGAAAATGCAAAAGGAAGGTGGAGAACCACTCTTAATTAAATGTGGCTTCCTCTTCATTTTTGCATTTTACATTTTTAATTTTGCATTCTACTGGTTTGCAGGCGGCTCATCGCCACCATCGCCGTTGCCGTCGTCACCTTCCCCAGCGTCTTCGCCCGGCTCTTCCTGAGCGTCTTCGGGCGGTGCGCCTTTCGCGTCGCGGATGTGTAGCACGGTCGAGTCAACATCTTTGTTGACGAAGAAATTAACGCAGAGGCCGTTGATGTCTCCGCAGGTGAAATCACGAATTGCGCCTGAGACGACGCGACGACCTCCGCTGATGAGTGTCCAGTTATTAAGCTCCGGCGGTGCGGTCTGCTTGAGAGTCGCGAGATCGCTTTCGGTCAGCGGGCGTCCGTCTTTGCGCTCGAAGGTGTAGATGTGAACCTGCTCAAACCAGCCGCTCTCCATCGCTTTGGCGTAAAATTTTTCGTGAATCTCTTCGTTGTCCGAGAAGACGTAGCGCGCGCCGAACTTGTCGCGGATGAGCGGCGCGGGATCGTCCTCGTTGCCGAGCGTAATCCGCTTGTAGGCTTCGGCGAGTTGAGGGTCGCGCTTGAGTTGGTTGTCTCTGTCAAGCAGGTAGGTCGGGTCAAGCCCAGAAGCGTAAGCGTGCTTCGTGTCGTAGTAAAACATCTTGGGGAAATCGTCCCAGTCCGTATTGAAGACCATTTCACCGGGCGGCACGTTCTCACGAATCCACGCCATAGAAGCTTCGTAGTGATCGGGCTTTGCATCCCCCTCGATTGATTTTCGCGTCTCGCGCACGTTGAAGTTGACGACGATGATGAGGGCGAAGACCAGCATGACCGCGAAAGACTTGACCAGACTGCGACGCCAGAAAAAGTAGCCGACGAAACCGACCAGGCCGATGACAAGCGCAGTAACAATCTTCAAGAGCAGGGGGATTGGTAGCGTCGTAATAAAGTAGCTTGCCAGACCGAGAGCGATACCTATAGCAGCCAGCTCGATCTCGCTCCAGAAATCTCTGCGCCGCGCCTCCTCAACTGTTCCGGGCGGCTCATGCCTGTCGAGAAAGGGCTGCAACTCTTCTATCAACTCGCTTGGCAGGCGACCGATGACGGCTCGCGCACCTTCCAGGAGCGGCTTGAGGCTGAAGGCCGCGAAAAGGATGGCGAACGGCGGCCAGTATTCGACCCAGCGGCGCTGGGCGAAGCAGGCGACCATCAGGATCGTTGAAAAAACCAGTAGGAAGAGCGGGCGCGCGGCGCGTTTTCTATCAGACGAATCGTAGGCGATATAGCCCACGACCATCGCTAGAAAAGCGATGCCGCAGTTTCCCAGCAGATACCAACTATCATAGGGATACCATTCCTGCCCGACCTCTGTGGCGAAGCCTGAAGGTGCAACCTTCATCAAAACATGCTCCACGAAGAGCCAAATGTTTTTTGGAAAGTAAGGATTGATAACAAGTCCCGCGATTGTTCCGATAAGAGTCCAGACCGGGGGACGCCACTCGAAGCGCCGCTCGCTCCAGCCGATGACAATTGTCCAGATAACGGCCATCCCGAATAGTGTGACGAACAGGCTGTAAGTCCAGGCGAAGATAAACGCCAACGGCAACAGTGGCAGGTATCTCTTCTCAAACAGCAGGTAGATGCCAATCACCATGAAGATGATTGCGACGGGCGGCGCTTTCGCCATGTTCAGGCGATACAGGAACGGTGCGGAACAGGCCAGCAGCGCCACCAGCCAGATGAGCGTGTGCCGGATGCGGTAGCGAACAATCAGCAGGTAGCAGGAGAAGACAGCGAGGCTGGAGTAGAGCAGCGCAGCTACTTTCGCGCCCGCGCGCAAATCGCTAAACCAGGTGAAAGGAATCTGTAAGAAGTGGAAGAAGAGATGATGGTCAACGTAATCATTAGGATTGAGCGTCGTCAGCGGCAGCCAGTTGAACCTCGGCGGGAAATGGCCTTCCTTCATTCCCTCCCACAGCAGGCGACTCCACTTGATGTGATAATAGCCGTCGTAGTCTCCGCAGCAGACAGATTGCGTGGAGTATTGCAGCTTGCGAAAGATCAGCGCGATGACGACTGCGCCGAAGATGAGAAAGACGGCGTGAATGGCCGTCTCCGATCCGAAGAAACCACCCTGCTTCCGCACTGGCTCGACCTTGACGTTATCTACCCCTTCATCGCTCGGTTCAGGCATACTCAACTACAGGAGTCAGAACACAGGAGACAGGAGACAGAATAAAAACCGAAAGCGGTTCTCCGCCTTATCATTCTGTCTCCTGTCTCCTGAATTCTGGATTCTGTCTTTCCCTGCCTTTCGTTAGTCTCTTAAACTTTTGATCAGATCGAGAAGCGACATCGGGTTGATGGGCTTGGTCATGTGAGCGTTGAAGCCGGATTCGAGAGCGCGGCCTCTGTCATCGTACATGGAGAAACCCGTGACGGCGATGAGTGGAACGCTTCTGTATTCCGGCAGGGCACGCAGGGCGATGGCCAGATCGTAGCCGTTCATCCCCGGCATCCCGATGTCTGAGACGACTACTTCAAACTGCTCGGCACGCGCCGCTTCCAAAGCTTCGGCGGCAGAGAAAGCCATCACCGCCCGATAGCCCGCATGTTGCAGGAGCGTCGCAATCATCTCCGTGACATCGGGAGCATCGTCAACCACGAGAGCGCGCGGCCTATCTTTATCTTTCTCAGGAGCATCGCCTGTTTCCATCACCCTTTGACCTGGGAGGTTGGCCTTATTGGGTGAGAAAAGACTTGACGACCGCTCATACATCGCCGCAAGAAAATCAACACACTGAGCAGCTGGGGCTACTTGCATCATCATATCCTCTCAACCGTATTGCTGTAGGGAGACGGACTACTTAATAAATGGGAGTTAGCGCGTCGCCTAATTTAGCTCAAACCTGCTGATTCGGCAATCCTAAGATAGAGGACGAACAATAGACAGGATTTACAGGATTAACAGGACAAGAGGAAGAAGCGACAAGCTGTATTGATTTATCAGCTTTTCTTAATCTTGCTAATCCTGTTAATCCTGTCTAATTTCTTCTCTGACTCTTTCTTTGCAGCAACTCTTCCATCTGCGCTACGAGGTCAGCCGGGTCAACGGGCTTGGCGATGTGCGCGTCAAAACCTGCGTCGAGCGCCGAGTCTATGTCTCTCTCGGCGGCGTAGCCTGTGAGAGCTATGGCCGGAACATGGCTCAGGTGCGGCAACGTCCGTAAACGCCGGATCAACTCGTAGCCGTCAATCTCAGGCATGCCGATGTCGGAGATGATGATGTCGAAGGATGAGGATTGAGCCGCGCTGAACGCTTCTGCGGCTGACTCAAACGGTGTCACGACGTAGCCACGCACCTTCAGCGTCTGGCGCAACATCTCCAGCGTATCGGTCGCGTCCTCGACGACCAGCACCTTGATGCCCTTCGGCAGCACTCGCGCTTCGACGCTCTTCACGCTCGATGCTTTGTTCTCAACTGGCAGAGCGAGACGCGGCAGGCGAACGATGAAGCGACTCCCACGCCCCTCGCCCGCGCTTTCGGCTGTCACGCTCCCGCCGTGAGCTTCGACAAAACTCTTGACGAGCGCCAATCCTATTCCGAGGCCGCCGTGCTTCCTCGTCTTTGAGCTGTCGGCCTGACGGAAACGCTCAAAAACGTGTGGCAGGAATTCCGGCGCGATGCCCAACCCGTCGTCCTCAACCACCACACGCACTTCTCGCTCATTCGCCTCGCAAGTCGCGCGCACGCGGCTTCCGTCGTCAGAGAACTTGATGGCGTTGGCGAGCATGTTCCAGAAGATTTGCACGAGTCGCGTCCGGTCGCCGTTAACGAGGATGTAGTCGTTTTCACAAAATTGTACTTCGAGCTCGATGCCGCGCTTCTCAGCCATTGGGCGAACGGTCGCAACGGCCTCTTTCATTGTCGCGTTGAGTTGCACAGGCAGTTTCTCAATTCGCATCTTGCCGCTCAGGATGGCAGACATATCCAGCAAATCGTTAATCAGCCGGGTCAGAACTTGAGAATTATTCTCCACGACGGCCAGGCTGTTATCCAGGTCTTCGGCCTTCATCATCCCGCGACGAATCATGTGTACCCAGCCGATGATCGGCGTCAGCGGCGTTCGCAATTCGTGCGAGAGCGTGGCGAGAAACTCTTCCTTGGTGCGGTTGGCGCGCTGCGCTTCCTGATAGAGGCGCGCGTTATCAACCGCGCTGGCGGCTCGTCGCGCGAGGTCTTCGGCCAGAGCCAGCGCTGAAGGATCATAGACGCGGCCTGATTCAGCGGTCGCAAAAGTAATCGCGCCGAGTGTTCGCTCGCGCGCAATGAGCGGAACACACAAAGTGGACTTCAGACCCAGCGCGCGGAGCAACTTCAAATGTTCCTCATCGCGGGCAACCTCTGCCAGAAGCTGATCTGTAATCTCCGGGAGCAACTCCGGCTTACCCGTTTGCGCGACGCGCCGGTAGCCATGCGCCGTCTCCAGGCCGGAAGGATACCGGCGGTTCAGTTCCCTGAGCAGTTCGAGCTTCGATTCGTCCGTGTGCGCTGCCGCCAGTTGTTGCGGATGGCTGTCTTCTCCAATCACGTGGACAACGCACCAATCGGCAAGGCGCGGCACAGCCAATTGAGCCACGTTGGAGAGCGTCGTTTCATAGTCGAGCGAGGAGGCGAGCATCTCGCTGGCTTCGGCGATGAAACGCAGAGAGTCTTCGGCACGCTTGAGGTCGTCAATGTCGGTCGCAGTTCCGAACCACTTAACTATCTCGCCGCTTCCGCCGCGCATCGGCACGCCGCGGCCTAAGTGCCAGCGGTAAGTTCCGTCTGAAGCGCGACGGAAACGATACTCGATCTCGTAGGCTTCGCCCGTTTCAACGGCGGTCGCCCAACGCCTGAGACAAGGCTCGACATCTTCAGGATGCAGGGCGGGCTGCCACCCCCAGCCCTCGGTCTGCTCCAGAGTCATGCCTGTGTATTCAAGCCAGCGGCGGTTGTAGTAATCCGTATAGCCATCGGGTCGCGCCGTCCAGACAATTTGCGGCATCGCGTCGGCCAGGTAACGATAGCGTTGCTCGCTTAATTGTAAGTTCGCCTCGGCGCGTCGGCGCTCGATGAACAGCCCGATCTGGCTGCCCACCGCTGACATCATGTTTAATAAATCTTCGTCGGGCTGCCTGACTTTATTGGTAAAGAATTCGATAACACCGAGAATCTCACTGCCTATCAGGAGCGGGAAAGCAACTGCTCCATGCAGGTTTCCTTTTTCGGCGAAGGGCGCTCGCGGGAAATTGCCGTCCGTTAAGATGTCCTCTACAGAGACGGGTTCTACACTCGCCCAAACGCGACCGGGTAAGCCAACGCCCCGCGCAAAGGTGCGCCCCTTGCTGATGACCTCAAATTCCGTTTCCGATATTGACGGCATGTGCCACGTTTCCACACAGCGCAGCACATCCATTTCACGTTCAACTTGCCAGAGCGCGCCGACCTGATAATCCAGATTCTCGCAGATGGCTTGCAGAATTCTCGGCGCAGCCTCATCAAGCGTAGCCGTTTCCGAAAGCACGCGCGTCACTGCGTACTGCGCGACGAGGCGTCGTTCCGTGCGCTTACGGTCGCTGATGTCACGCACGATGCCTGTGAAGAAACGCTTTCCATCCTTCTCGAATTCGCCGAAGGATAGTTCGAGCGGAATCTCATACCCGCTTTTATGCAGCCCCGGCAGCTCGACCGCTTTCCAGGAGATATGTTTGTGTCCGGTTTCGATGTAACGGTGGATGCCCGCTTGATGAAGGTGGCGCAGGTATTCGGGCATCAACATCGTGAGTTGCTGCCCCAGCATCTCCGCGAGAGCGTAGCCGAAGATCTTCTCGGCTGCGCGGTTGATAAAGAGAATCGTGCTGCTCTCGTCAATCGTAATGAAAGCATCCGAAGCGGTCTCGGCAATAATGCGATAACGCTCGTCAGTCTCAGACAGCGGGACTCTTTCCATAGACCTCATCTCTCTCGCCGCGAGGTGGCAAGCCGACATTCTGTTGTTAATGAAAAACCTGGCGGCCTCCTGCGAAGCTAGCTCGAATTTCAAAGCGAGTCAACAAGAGCAAGTGGAAAGGCGAAGGGCCAAAGGCGAAAGTCAGGACACAACTTATGGCGTGGCTCTGAATTAACTGAAGAGTACGAATAATCGCCGCGTAGCGGCGAAGTGATGCACGGACTTCAACTAATTGAGCACACTTGCGCTGCCCTAACTTTCGCTTTGCTCTTCCCATCCCGCTCAGAGTTTGATAGCTTGTCGTTAAAGGATATGTTTACAAACAATGGGAGGGGAAGAACAATGGCAACTAAAAAGGGTGGGAAGAAAGCAAAGAAGGGTTCGAGCGGCGGCGGTAAGAAATCGTCGGGCAAGAAGGCCGCCAAGGTTGGCGGGACCAAAGGGGCTGGTAAAAAAGGCGGCGGGAAGAAGTCTCCGGCCAAATCGTCCAAGAAGTCCGGGGCAAAGAAGGCGTCCGTCCCGGCAGGTAAGAAAACCGCAGGGAAGAAGAGCGGCGGCAAGAAGGGCGGTAAGCGTGACGGGTCTTCCGTAGGCAAGAGCCTTAAAAAGGTAGTTGGCGAAGTTCTCTCGGCGGCAGCCGCAGGGGCTCTCAAAGGCGCTGTCGCAGAAGCGATTCCGCCGATTGAGAAAGCGGCTGGCATCACCGAAGAGGATAAACAAGCTCAGCAGGAAAGTAAGTAACAGGCCAGCAGCTCAAAAATCAGGAAGGGCACGGATGAGATTAACGATCCCATCCGTGCCCTCTTCCTTCGGGACGAACTCACCCGCAATTTGTGTTTCGATTAAGGGCCGCCGGGAATATCAATCGGGCCTTCAGGCATGGCTCCAATTGGCGGCGGAGGCTCAATTGGCATCTCCTCTTTTCCGCCACCGCCAGTACTACCACCACCGCCCTTCTTCGTACTGCCTGTCTTGCGTTTCGGGGTTTTACTTTTCTTGCTGCCTGAACCACCCTTCGAGACTTTCTTGCTGCTCTTTTTACCTGCGCCGCGTTTGCTGGCCTTCTTCCCGGCTGGTTTCTTACTCGGTTTCTTGCTCGGCTTTTTAGTCGGCTTCTTGGCCGGTTTCTTGGTCGGCTTCTTGCTGGGCTTCTTCTTGCCCTTGGTTGGTTTCTTCTTCCCGGCTTTCTTACTCTTGCTGGGCTTCTTTTTGCTTCCCTTACCTTTCTTAGTTGCCATTGCGAATTGCTCCTTTTGAGGTTGGGGTTTAGTTTACCTGCTCAAAGCGACTTCTTCATTGAGCTGTTTGCGTAGGTACTGCACGTCCGCTCTCGTGAGGTAACGGCTATAAATTTCTGCTCCCCACTTCTTCTCAAGACCTGAGAGCGTCTGGGCTGCGCGCGACTCGTATTCGCGCGCTTTCACTTCATCGTTCAAACGTTGGCTGGCACGCGCCGCCACGAGCCACGCGCGCCACTCTGAGGCTTGTCGTCCTGAGCGCTCGAAACTGCCTTGCGCCGCCAGAGCGTTTGTCAACGCCCCCTGCGGATCGTTTGCCAGCAGCAGGACTTCGGCAAGCGCCAGTTGCGCTCTGGAAATCAGCCAGGGATTTTTTGAAGCCGTCGCCAGCTCAAGCGCCTCTTCACACGCTCGCCTGCCTTCGCGCGTCGCTCCCGAAAACGCGAGCGCCAACCCAAGCACACGCTTAGCTTCGATAGCTGTTTCATTCTTTGTATCAGCCAGTTCAAGCGCCTGCTGACTTTTCTCTCTGGCCAGAGGGTAGAGTTGCTGGCTGAGCGCAATTTCGGCGGCGTTTAAGTTAATCACGGCTAGCAGCGCCTTGATCTCGTCGCCCGGACGATTCGCCACAGTGAGCGCCTCATCAAGCAGCGGGCGTGCTTCTTCGTAACGTCCCATCTCCCACAGCACGCCGCAACGCTCTATCAATCCATAGGCCGCATCCACCTGGCTGCCCAGCGATTTGCTGATGGCATACTTTTGTTCGAAATAGCTGAGAGCCTCCGGGTACTGCTCCAGATAAGCCAGCACTGTGCCGATGCCTTCAAGCGAGAGCGCTCTCTGATGCTGGTCGTTCACCTCTCCGGCCAATTGGAGTTGCTGCTTGTAGGCTTCGAGCGCCGCATCATAAGCGCCCTTCAAGCGGTTGACGCGCCCGAGCATGGTTAGGGCGCGCGAGACCTCCGCGCGATAGCTTCCCTGCCGGTAAAAGGGCAGCGCCTGCTCGATATAAGATAAGGCTTCGTCGGCGTTTCCCTGCTGGACGCGCAGGCTGCCCATCATCAATTGCGCCCTCGCCTTGTTGCGCGGGGCTTTATATCTTTCGGCAAAATCCAACCCCTGTTTGAAATACTTCTCAGCCTCCTCGTAATCGCCACGAAGAAAAAAGACGCTGCCTAAATCAACGAGGCCGCGCGCGGTCATGCCCTCCATGTTATTGGTCTGCGCCAGATTGACGGCATCGCTGGCGAGTTTCTCAGCCTGCTCCATCTGGCCTTCCTGCCGGAAGACGTAGACCAACTGCAACATCGTCTTGATTCGTTGAGATTGACTATTGACGGCCTGCGATAGTTCGAGCGCCTGCTGCAACTGTTGACGAGCTTCGGCAATCTTCCCAGACCTGATGGCGAGAGCGCCGCGCTGGTAAAAAACTTCGGCGCGTCCTTCGACCTTGCCGAGGGCTTGATAAATCTGGTCGGCCTTATCAAAAGCCGCCGCCGCACTTGGCAACCCTTGCTGTCGCCCGTAAAGAACTCCTGCTCGCAGATGAGCCGTCGCGTATTGCGGGTCAAGCTCTGTGGCCTTGACATAACTCTCGATGGCCTTCTGCGGCTCTTCGTTATTTTCATAGGCGCGACCCAGGTCAACGTAAACCTGCGGGTCATTCGATGAGAGACTCGCTATCGTTTTGTAAGCTCCGATGGCGCTGGGGAAATCGCGCCTGACGCTGGCCGTGATAGCTTCCAGGTAAAGCGCATCCAGCGGCATCAGCCCCGTGCGGTCAGGAGCCAGAGCGGAGACGCGCAACAACTCGTCTTTCGCTTTATCAACGTAGTCCAGTTCCATCAACGCTTCGGCATAGCGCGCATGCGCCAGCGCAAAATTCCCATCGGCGTTAATGGCACGCTCCAGCGTATTGCTCGCCTGCGAAAAGAGTCCGTCGCGCAACGCAGCCGTTCCGCTGTCATACCAGCGTTGCGCCTCTGCGGATGCAACGTAGGGCCTGGGACGCAGCCAGCGCACCGCGCCCCAGACGACCAAGGCGGCCACCGCGATTCCAAGCAAAACCAGTCCGAGCGAAAGTCTTGGACGCCGGAGCGCGTCGGTCACAGTCACCAGCAAACTTGAATTTTTGGCTTTCGACGGGGTGAGCCGCTCTGTGCGAAACGTGTCATCATCGCTCAGGGCTTCATGCGCCGCGCGCAAGTCAACCAGCATTTCGTCTGCCGATTGATAACGCGCCTCCGGCTTCTTCGCCAGCGCCTTCATCGTAATCCGGTCTAACTCGGGCGGCACGCGCTCGTTGATAGTCGAAGGCGGCGGCGGGTCAACGTGAAGAACTTGCCCGGCGATCTCCAGCACGCCCGTTCCGCTAAACGCGGGCTTGCCTGCGATACATTCAAACAGCAGCGCGCCGAGCGCAAATAAATCCGAGCGCCCGTCAATGACGCCGCCCCGCGCCTGCTCAGGCGAGAGATAAAGCGGCGTGCCGACGACCACCCCGCTGCGCGTTTGCGTGGCAAAGAGGGTTCGCGCATCCGAGCCGATTTTCCTGACAGTCTCTTCGTTAAGCTGCTTGGCCAGTCCGAAGTCCAGAACCTTGACCTCACCACGCTCGCTGACGAGCACGTTGGAAGGCTTGATGTCCCGGTGAACGACCCCGTGATGGTGAGCTTCTTTGAGAGCCTCTGCAACGTCCGCGATGATCTCGACCGCCCGCTTCAAGGTGAGCGCGCCATCGTGCATCAGATCAGCCAGCGAGGTTCCCTTGATGAGCTCCATCACGAGAAACGGCTGGTCTGTGCCGTCCGCGTCGCCGGTTGTCTCGCCGTAGTCGTAAATGGCCGCGATGTTGTGATGGCTGAGCGTGGAGACGGCGCGTGCTTCGCGCAGGAAGCGCAGGCGAAAGTCGTTTTCGACTGAAGCCTTCATCGGAAACTTGATGGCGACGCGCCGTCCCAGATGCAGGTCTTCCGCCGCGTAGACCACACCCATCCCGCCCTCGCCGAGCTTTTCCAGGATGCGATAATGTGAAACTGTCTGCCCAATCATTGGTACGGGTTCACCCGCGATTTCGGAAAACGCGGAAAGCCTTTAGAGATTAAAATCGCGAGGGCGACAACCTGCGCGGGCTGTCCGTCGTAGACAGCTACGACGGACAGTCAGAGCCGGTGTAACAGATTTTGACCTTGCCCTTTGCATCCAGAAGAATAGTGTTAGTCAGGATGCCGTTGCGGTCGTAGATCAGCGCTTTTACGAGTGCCACTTTCTTGGAATCCTCGTGGTCAGCCTTGTGCCTGTGAGACTTGGTCGGATGATTCTTCACTTTGAATTTCTTATCGAACTCCACGAAGACAGAGCCGCCCCCGATGATAATCGGTTCTTGAGGTGGCCGCTTGAATTCAGCTTCTTCCGTCGCATCACTTGCAGACTTGGAGGCTCCGCGTTTGGTTGAGGTGGGTTTTCCCGACGCTTTCTTAGTTGCCATGTGAGTTGCTCCTTTTGAGTTGAGTTTATTTATTCAGCCCAAATTCTTCGCTGATTTGGTTGCGATAATACTGCACATCAGGCCGGGCAAGATAGCTCGTGTAGTTATCATCCCCCCACTTCTGTTGAAGACCTGAGAGCAATTCGGCTGCGCGTGAGGCATATTCCTGCGCCTTCAACTGGTCGCCTGTGCGTCGGCTGGCGCGCGCCGCGACGAGCCAGGCGCGTGCCTCTGATTCATGTTGCTTAGAGCGGGCGAAGCTCTCCTGCGCCCGCAGCGCAGTGGTCAAGGCGCTCTGGGCGTCGCCGTTCTCAAGCATCGCGCCCGCCAGGGCCAGCAGCAATGCTGAGAGCGGCTCCGGGTCATCTGCGCCCATGGCCTTCTCTACGGTTTCCTCAAGCAACTTTCTTCCCTCACCCGCCGCCCCTAAAAAAACCTGTGCCGTTCCAATCACCCGCTTCGCCACGAAAGCTATGGCTGGATACTGTGTTCCGGCCAGCGCGAGAGCCTGTTCCGCTTTCGCTCTGGCCGCCGGAAAACGTCGTTCGCTGAGAAGTATGACGGCCTCGGTTTGATAAATCTGAGCCGAGAGCGATTTCATCCCGCCATCAGGTTTGTTCGCCAGGGCTGAGGCATGTTCGAGCGCCGCGCGTGCCTCCGGGTAGCGCCCTAATCGTCCTAACACATAGCCTTGACTCACACGCGCGTAAGCCATCCCCTTCCTATCGTTGGTTGACTCGCCGATAGCATATTTCTGCTGATAATGGCTGAGGGCTTCCGGGAATCGTTCTTGCAGGCTGAAGATGGTGCCAATCCCTTCATGCGAGAGGGAGAGCTGTGACGGGTCGCCTATTTGCTGAGCGACTTGAAGCTGTTGCTCGAACGCCCGAAGCGCAGCGTCGTAATCGCCTTTCAGAAGATTGGCGCGTCCGAGCAAGAGCAGCGCCTGTGAGGTCTCTTTGCGATAGCCTCCCTGCTGATAGAACGGCAACGCTTGCTCGACATAACTCACAGCCTCATCCGCCTTGCCCTGCTGCTCACGCAGGCTGCCGAGCGTGAGCAGCGTTCGCGCTTCGTTGCGGCGACCCTTATTTCTCCGCGCGAGGTCGAGAGCCTGTTTGAAATAATTCTCCGCCTCGCCGTAATCGCCGCGCGCGAGGAACACATTGCCGAGATCAACCAGCCCGCGCGTCACCAGATTCTGCATACCGTTAGCCTCTGCCAAATCGAGTGCTTCGCGCGCGTACTGCTGCGCCTGATTAGTGTCGCCCTCGGAGATAGCCACGTTACTCAGTTGTAAGAGAATTTTGATCTGGAGCGATAGATTGCTGGCGGCTCGCGCCAATTCGAGCGCGCTCTGAAACTGAGGGCGAGCCTCGCTTAATTTGCCTGTATTTCTGAGCAGGAAACCGCGCTGGTAAAAGACCTCCGCGCGGCCTTCGACGTTACCCGTAGCCTGATAAATCTTTTCAGCCCCATCAAACGCCGCCTTAGCGCTGGCCAACTCCTGCCGCCGTCCATAAAGAATCCCGACCCGGACAAAACCTGTAGCGTATTGTGGGTCGCGCCTTGTCGCTTCAAGATAGCTCTCAACCGCCTGCTTGATGTCCTCCTTATTTTCATACGCGCGCCCCAGGTCAACATAGACGTGCTTCTGATCGGGCGTTAGCCGACTAATCTCCCCATAGGCTGCAACCGCCGAAGCAAAATCGCGCCGGACGGTAGCAGTGACGGCGTCTAAATAGAGCGCGTCTATCGGCTGGAGCACGGAGCGATCTGGAGTTAGCGAGGCGACACGCAGCATCTCATCCTTTGCCCTGTCAACATAATCTAATTCCATCAATGCTTCGGCCAGCCGCGCGTGTGCCAGCGCATAGCCATCGTCGGCTGCGATGGCCTGCTCCAGCGCTTTGCTCGCCTGATAATAGGCTCCATCACGCAAAGCATTCGTCCCCATCTCATACCAGCGCACGGCCTCCGCCGTCGGTTGGTGTGGGACGGGGCGCAGGCTACGCACTATCAACCAGACGGCCAGGCTTGCGAGCAGAAGCGCGGCGACGACTACGCCGACCGAGATGCGTGGCCGCTTGAAGAGGTCTGAGATCGTCGCCCGCGCGCTCGTATGTCCAGTCTCGTGCGCGGCATCAATTCTCTGAGTGTGCTTGTGGGCGACATCCTCTTCATGCAACCCATTCTGAGCCGCGCGCAAATCCTTGATTAACTCGTCTGCCGTTTGATAACGCTCTTCAGGCTTCTTTGCCAGCGCCTTGAGCGTGATGCGATCCAGTTCCTGCGGAACGTGCGCATTGAAGCTGGACGGAGGCGACGGATTAACGTGGATAACGTTGGCGGCGATTTCGATTATGCCTTCCCCAAGGGTGGAGAAAGCAGGTTTACCAGCCAGGCATTCATAAAGCACTGCACCCAGCGCGAAGAGGTCGCTACGCCCATCTACAGGAATGCCCCGCGCTTGCTCAGGCGAGAGATAAAGCGGAGTGCCAATCATGACGCCACTCTGCGTGCGCATCGCCTGCACCGTGTGCGCATCGGGGTCTGCATGCGCGGCTTCTACATTCTCCATCTGCTTGGCCAGACCGAAGTCTAAGACTTTAATCTGATCGCGCTCGTTGACCAGCATGTTCGACGGTTTAATGTCACGATGAACGATGCCGCGCGAGTGTGCCTCGCCTAACGCAGAAGCAACATCTTCGACAATCTGGATGGCACGCTCCATCGTCAATTTGTCTTCGTAGAGCAGCTCGCTCAAGGATTTCCCCTCGACCAGTTCCATGACGATGAAAGGCTGCCCGTCCGCAGTTTCGCCGTAATCGTAGATGGTTGCGATGTTCGGATGCGAGAGCGTGGAGGCGGCTCGCGCCTCGCGCAGGAAGCGCGCGTGAAACTGTTGCTCGTCTTCTTTGCGAGCGGGAAATTTGATAGC
The DNA here is from genome assembly GCA_963791265.1 of uncultured Acidobacteriota bacterium. GTDB lineage: Bacteria > Acidobacteriota > Blastocatellia > Pyrinomonadales > Pyrinomonadaceae > QHXM01. The sequence goes on along the minus strand of CAWBSB010000012.1, from coordinate 1,320,528 downwards.
CACGCGCCTGCCAAGGAGAGAGTCTTCCGCCAGGTAGACAGCGCCCATTGCGCCCTCACCGAGCTTTGCCAGGATATGATAGTGAGAAACTGTTTGCCCGATCATCGGTTCGGATGACTGTCAGGAGCCAGTACCGGGGAAGAAGAATAGATGAAAACAGCGGGTAAAAAATCTGGGCAATACGCCCAGCCTAAAAGTAGTACCTCATTGGCGCGCATACTACGCCAAACCAGGGCTCATTTCAATATCAAATTGCACGAAGGCTGACACCGCACGACCGCGCTGCTCATCTTCCAGGGAGCAATAATTTACTTTCGTTCCTTACGCCATACGCGCACAAAGATGACGACCGCGATGATTCCGAAGATAAGTAATCCGGCCATCACCGCCAACACAACGACAAGCTCTTTGTTACCTGAGTCCATTAGCCAGCGCCCCCGCTTTCTGATAGTTTACTGATGGTAGCAGAAAGCAGAGGTCAGAGGTTAGAGGTCAGAGGTCAGTAAAAACTGATTTCCTAACCTCTGACCTCTAACCTCTGACCTCTATTTTATGTATCCGGCTGGCAATCTTCTCATTCCCGCTCCGCATGGTCAGCTTGAGGCGATCCTCAAGGAGCCGCGCGAGCGCAAAGCTCCGGGCGTTGCGCTGGTGCTTCACCCGCACCCGCTCGGCGGCGGCACGATGCACAACAAGGTAGTCTTTCGCGCCTCAAGCGCCTTGAATGACGCCGGACTCATCACCTTGCGCGTCAACTTTCGCGGCGTCGGCCAGAGCACGGGCGAGCACGACGATGGACGCGGCGAGATTGAAGATGTTCGCGCCGCTCTTGATTATTTGGCGAAGCAGTATGAGGGAGAGCCCGTCACGCTCGCCGGATTCTCCTTCGGCTCGCGCGTCGGCATGGAGGTCGGGATCTCTGACGCACGGGTCATCAACTTAATCAGCATCGGCACGCCCGTTGACAAATACGATTTCGCCTTTCTTCAATCATGCCGCAAGCCGATTCTCTTCGTTCACGGCGACCGGGACGAGTTCGGCGCAGCAGATAAAGTGCGCGCCCTCGCCGCTTCATTGCCTGCGGAGGCGCACGCTCAGATCAAGGTCATCGCTGGCGCAGATCATTTCTTCGAAGGTCATCTGGACGAAATGAAACGCGTGATTACAGAATGGATGGAACAACAGACGATAGACGATAGACGATAGACGATGGAAAGCTCGTTGTCTTTTGCCCATTGTCTATGGTCTATCGTCCGAACCATTATGAACTCTTACACCGATCCGGCAATTCGCATCACGCTGCTGCCGCGCGACACCAATCCGCAGGGTACGATCTTCGGCGGCATTATCCTGAGCTATATTGACATGGCGGGTGCAATCGAAGCTCACCGCCATACAGGCATGCCGCGCTTTGTCACGGTCGCCATGCGCGAAATCATCTTTCACAAACCCGTCTTCGTCGGCGACCTCGTCAGTTTCTACACCGAGACCGTCCGCATCGGCACGACTTCTATTACCGTCCGCGTCATCGTCGAGACCGAGCGTCACGGCGGCACAAGCCGCGACCGCGTCCGCGTTACCGAAGCCGAGGTCGTCTACGTGGCCGTTGACGAAAACCGGAAGAAGACAAAGATCAACAAAGTCTCGCTTCCTGACGACATCAAACAGCACGAGACTTCTTGAGAGGCTAATTCAATCGCGCCTGCAATTTCCTCAAGGCAGTGGCGGCCTGCGTGTAGCCGGATTCCTGTTCGAGGGCGAGGCCGTAGTGGCGCGCGGCTTCGAGGAGGCGACCGCGCTGCTCGTAGACACGTGCAAGATTCATGTGCGGGAAGGCGTAAGATTCGTAGCGCGGCGCAAGGAGTGCGCGCTTGAACCATTTGACTGAGTTGTAGAGATCGCCCTGCGCGACGAGGTAGCTGCCGATGTCGTTGTACGGATTGCCGAACGTCTCGTCAACGCGGATGGCTTCAAGGCATTCTTCAATCGCCTCGTCGTAGCGCTGTTGAAAGCTATAAACCCAGCCGAGAAAAGTGTGCGCCTCGGCGGTCGGGTACGTGGCGATGGAACGCTGGTAGAGCGTGATCGCTTCTTCGTAATCCTCAACCTGCTGCGCCTCGAACGCGCGCCTGAACAACTCTATCGCCTCACGCTTCGGGCCATCTGGAAAGTCATCATCGAACATAAGCAAAAGCAGGAGTCAAACGAAAAACAGAATTCAGAACCCAGAAGTAAGGAGTCAGAATAATAAGGCGGAAGCCGCTTTTGTATTTCTTCTGACTTCCGACTCCTGTCTTCTGTCTCCTTTTACTCACTGATCCAGTCGTTTAATTCTCCCGTCAACTTCCGGCGCGATTTCCTTGTCCGCGCCAATGGCATTCATCAGGACGACAGGCTCGACGGGGCCGTTCTCCGGGTCAATTAAAAACTTCGCGCCGTCGAACATAGTGTAGCCGTCCCCGCCTTTTAAGACGAGGAAGGTGTTGGTCGCTAAGGTATAAGTCTTCTTGTCGTCAAGCGGTTGGCCGCCAACTTCCGCGCTGGTAATACGCGAACCCGGTGCGCGGCGCGCGTCGAACGTAAAGCGCACGCCTGAGACTTGCGGAAAGCGTCCCGGCTCTTTCTCTTCCGCGCTCCGGCTGACGCCGTGCTCCAAAGCCGCGCGCAGGATTGCTCCCGTCACTTCAATCTTCACGATGGGATTTTCATACGGCAGAATCGCCATCACGTCGCGTTTGGTGAGGGCTCCCGGACTGAACACCTTGCCCGCGCGAATCGAGCCGCCGTTGAAGAGCGCCACGTCCGCATTGACTGCTTTGCGGTAAGCGTCCGCAATGTAGCTGCCCAGGTTCGTCTCACGCGAACGATTCATTCCGCCGCGAGCATCCAACGGAACTTTCGTGCTGCCGATTGGCTTATCAACATCCGCCGAAACCTTTTTCTCGTAATCCGCGATGAGCGCCGCCGAGACGGGTTCGTCCTTCACGTCGCTCGTCACGGGGATGGCCGTCCAGTCAATGCTCTCAAGCTCACCTGACGGCAATTTCACGTTGAGATCAATGCGTCCCAAATCGCGCGCATCCGAGCCCCATTTGAAAATCGGAGTGCGCCCTGCCAAAGACTCAAGCATCTCGTGCTCGTGCCCGCCGATGATGGCATCAATTGAAGCACAGCGCGCAACCTGCTTATCCTCGCGCATGGCCAGATGCGTGATGGCGATGATGACCTGCGCTCCCTTTGCCTTCATCTCCGGTACAATCTTTTTTGCAGTCTCGCATGGGTCGAGGAACGTGACATCAGGGCCGACGCTCGAAAACTGCGCCGTGTCTGGCGTCAGCAAACCGAAGAAGCCGAGCTTCACTCCGCCGATCTCACGGATGATGAAAGGCGGCATATCCGCGAAAGGCTTTCCGCTCTTTTTATCAATCACGTTGGTGCCGAGCCAAGCGAAGCGCGATTCCTTGATGCGTGCGCGCAAAACTTCCGGGCCGAAATCGAATTCGTGATTGCCGAGGACTGCCAGGTCAAGCCCGATCATGTTCCAGACGGCGATCATCTGTTGTCCCTTGAAAATATTTGACGCAACGGAAGGCGCAATCGTGTCGCCGCCGAGCAGGAAGAGCGTGTTGGGCTGTTGCTCCATCACCTGTTTACGCAAAGTCGCCACGCGCGCCAACCCGCCGCGCGTTCCCTTATCAATCGCCGAAATCTGGTACACGTCATTCAATTGCAGCAGCGTGACCTTGACGGTGCGCTCCGTCGTCGTCTGCGCGAAAACGGAAACTGCAACGAATAAGCTGAGGGCAAACGCGAGGCTGGCGCGACGCGCAAACAAACGAGGGGAAATCATCAAAATTCCTCCGGGGAAAGTATGAAAAAGTTTCAGCGGTTAGGACGAATTCGAGAGGCTGCATTATACTCAGCCAGCGCAATGCGCGCCACGTAGCACAGACATGCTCTGTCGTAGGACAGACATTCCTGTCTGTCTGTCGTGGGACAGGCATTCCTGCCTGTCATTGAGCGCGAAAGCGCGAATACTTATTAGCGAAAACTACAAGCGTGCTGGCGCACGCTACGACAGGCAGGAATGCCTGTCCCACGACAGACAGGAATGTCTGTTCTACTTATGAACATTGAGATCAAATCCGAACTCGCACCGACCGCAGAAGGTGAAGCTGTGGCCGTTTGTGTCTTCACGGACGAGCCGCGCGTGGGATTCGCGCCGGACGACGAAGTGTACGGCATCGTTGATAATCTGATCCGCGAGGGCGAGTTCAAAGGCGAAGCGGAGACTTCGCTGCTCATTCATGCGGCCAGCTTAAACGGCGACGGCGCGCGACGCTTGCTGCTCATCGGTCTCGGCGCACACTCTGACTTTGACGCGAAGACGCTCCACCACGCCACCGCGATGGCCGTGCGCCGTGCCCGCGAAGGCCACATCAAACACTTACATTTCATCACGCTTCCGACAGACGGCACGCCGAATCTAACGCGCGCCCTCGTCGAAGGCGCTGTGATGGGGCTTTACGACAACGCCTTTTACCAGAAACAGGAAGATGCGAGTGCACTCGAAAAGCTAACCATCATCACTTCCGAACGGAGCGCCAGGCTTCACGAAGAGATTGAGCAAGGAAGGATTGTAGCCGAAGCCGTCAACTGGACACGCGCCCTGGCAGACGAACCGGGCGGGAGTTTGCCGCCGCTTGAGTTTGCCCGTCGCGCTGCATTGATGGCCGAAGAATTTAACCTTCAGATCGAGACGCTTTCGGCTGATGAAATTAAGGCGCGCGGCATGGGCGGACTCTGGGGCGTCGGCAAGGGGTCGGACAATCCGCCCGCGCTCATCGTGCTTCGCTACGAGCCGGAAGGCATGAGCGCCAGCGATGAGTTATGGGCGTTCGTCGGCAAAGGCATCACCTTCGACACGGGCGGCATCTCGATCAAGCACGGGCTGGATATGTACGAGATGAAAACCGACATGGCGGGCGGCGCAGCAGTCTTGGGTGCGATGCGCGCCATCGCTCAACTCAAGCCGCGACGCCGCATCGTCGGCATCGTGCCCTCAGCCGAGAACATGCCATCGGGTCGTGCCATCAAACCCGGCGATGTCATCAAGACGCTCGCCGGATACACGATTGAAGTCGTGGACACGGATGCCGAAGGGCGTCTGGTTCTGGCCGACGGCATTGCTTACGCCAAACAACTCGGCGCATCGCGCATCGTTGATCTGGCGACGCTCACCGGCTCAATCATCGTCGCGCTCGGCGATCATCGCACGGGACTCTTCAGCAATGACGACGAATGGGCTGGCCGCGTCGAGCAATCGGCCACGCGTGCGGGCGAACCCGTCTGGCGGATGCCCGTCAGCGACGACTACAAGAAGCGCATCGAGAGCGCCATCGCCGATTTCAAAAACTACGGCGGTCGCCCGGATGCCACAGCCGCCGCGCTCCTCTTGAGCAAGTTTGCAGACAAAACGCCCTGGGTACATCTGGACATCGCTGGCACGTCATGGCACGACCAGATGCAGCCTCATGCGCCCAAAGGCTCGACGGGCGCAGGCGTGCGCTCCCTCGTGGAACTGGTCTGCGGCGAGACTTGATAAAAAGAGACTTTATAACTTGAGACCGGACGGCCTCGATTACCTATGAGGAAGGCGACTGGTTGTGGACGATTGCCTTGAGATTACGAGCGAGCTTCAACCATCTGAACGGGACGTGCGCGTCGTGCGTGATGGGCTGCTCGCGTTTAATGTTGCCCACATTGGTCTCGAACCACAATCAGCCCCGGTAACGCTCTTCCTGCGTGATGGCGCGGGTCAGGTTGTCGGCGGACTAGTCGGAGGATGGCGTTGGCGTTGGCTCTACGTGGACAAGCTCTGGGTGCATGAGCGGTATCGAGGCAGCGGAGCCGGGAGCAGGCTGCTGCAAGCGGCGGAAGCCGAGGCGCTGGCCGCCGGATGCACCGACGCGGTGCTGGACACCTTCAGCTTTCAAGCTCCATCCTTCTATGAGAAGAACGGCTACACCGTCTACGCCACGCTCAAAGGCTTCCCGCCCGGCCATTGCCAACTCTTCTTCCATAAGCGATTGATCGCCGAGCCGTCAACGAAGAAATAGACAGGATTAACAAGATGGACAGAATAGGCAGGATAAGAGAAAGAAATTCAAGCCTACTTGTCCTGCCTCTTCTCCTTAATCTTGAAAATCCTGTTAATCCTGTCTATTCCTTCTCGCAAAGAACATGGCTCTGAATGAGACAATCTTTCTGACCGGCTTTCCAGGCTTCATTGCCGGGCGGCTCGTCAAACGCCTAGCGGCAGAAGGCGCGCGGTTTCTGTTGCTTGTGCAGCCAGCGTTCATGGAACGCGCGCGTGAAGAAGTAGCACGCATCGCGTTGGAAGCAGGCGCACCTGCCGATTATTTTCATCTCATCGAAGGCGACATCACGCAGCCCGACCTGGGCATCTCACCCACGGAGCTTGAAAGAGCGCGTGCTGAGACGACGATAATTTTCCATCTAGCCGCCGTTTACGACCTCGCCGTCGAGCAGGGTCTGGCGATGCGCGTCAACGTCGAAGGCACGCGCAACGTTAATCAATTCGCTCACTCTGTGCGAGAGTTGCGCCGCTACCATTACGTCTCGACCTGCTACGTCGCGGGGCTTCGCACCGGAGTGATTCTTGAGACCGAGCTGCAACACTCCGCAGGGTTTCGCAATTTCTATGAAGAGACGAAGTATCTGGCCGAGATGGAAGTTGACGCGTTGAAATCGAAATTACCCGTGACGATTCATCGCCCGTCAGTCGTCTGCGGTGATTCGCTGACGGGCGAGACGGCGAAGTATGACGGCATTTATTACCTGATTCATTACCTGCGAAAGCTTCCCTCGATACTTTCGCTCGCCAACATAGGTAATTCACAGGTGACGCTCAATCTGGTGCCCGTTGATTTCGTCGTCGAAGCGATGACGGCTCTCGTGAAAGACGAGCGATCAACGGGGAAGACGCTGCAACTGGCCGATCCGAATCCGCTCACGACGCATCAATTGTTTGAAGCCATCGCCAGAGCTTTGGTCGGTCGCGGCTCGCGCTTCACCCTTCCGGCCAAACTGGTGCGCTCAAGCCTGTCCCTGCGGCTTTCCTCAAAGATCACCGGTCTACCCCAATCCGGCGTCCCCTACTTCTTTCTCAACCAGACCTACGACACCACACAAGCGAGCGCGATTCTCTCAACACACGACATTCACTGCCCGCCCTTTACTGAATATGTCGGGGCACTCGTTGAATACGTCGCCCGTCATCCGAAACTACCGTAGGACAGGCATTCCTGCCTGTCGTAGGACAGACATTCCTGTCTGTCATTGAGCGCGTCAGCGCGAATACTGATTAGCAAATATTGATAAGCGTGCTGGCGCACGCTACGACAGGCAGGAATGCCTGTCCTACGTTTGCTGGTTGACAAATTGCTGATTTAGAATTATTCTAATTCCAGGTGAAATGACTATGAGTTCAGGTGACGGAGAGCAGGGTGGCGCACGAACGCTCACGCGGCAGCGTGAGGCGGTTCTTCAGGTGATTCGCGAAAGCGAGAATCACCTGACGGCGAGCGAGATATTCGAGGCGGCGCGCAGGCGTCTGCCCTCGATCTCTTATGCGACCGTCTACAATTCGCTGAAATATCTGAGAGAGACCGGGCTGGTGCATGAAATCAGTTTCGGCGGCGCGGGCGCGAGCCGTTACGACCGCGAGACCGCCAGGCACGATCATGCGCTCTGCACCGCGTGCGGCAAACTCGTTGACTTTGATTTGACGGTCACAAATGAGGTGCTGCGCGCCGCAATTCGCAAGACGCGCTTTAAGCCGGAATCTATTCACCTGACGCTCAGAGGATTATGCCCTGATTGTCGTGAATGAAGGGCGAGCCGCAATTCATGAGATTTAAGTGCGCGCAGCACAAGCTCTAAGATTCTGCGCGTTTGACTGAAACAACGATTTAGAAGGATGGAGAGAATATGCAAGCGACAGCAACAGCAAAGGAAAGCGCGATGGTCGGCCAGCCCGCGCCGGATTTCGACATGGCTTCGACCAAAAACATTGAGACCTTGAAAGAGAACGTCAAGCTCTCAGACTATAAGGGACAGTGGGTCGTACTTCTGTTCTACCCGCTCGATTTCACGTTCGTCTGCCCGACGGAGTTGACGACGTTCAGCGACCGTTATGAGGATTTTCAGGGCATCGGCGCGGAGATCATCGGCGTCTCGACCGATTCGGTCTACTCGCACCGCGCTTGGATTCAGACGCCGCGCGACAAAGGCGGCGTGGCCGATCTTAAATACCCGCTGGCGGCGGATTCAACCAAGCAGGTGGCGAGCGATTACGGCGTGCTGATTGAGGACAAGGGCATCGCGCTGCGCGGTCTGTTCGTGATTGATCCCGAAGGCGTCCTGCGCTACAAGGTGATACACGATCTCAACATCGGTCGTTCAGCCGAAGAGACCCTGCGCGTCATCCAAGCCTTGCAGACCGGCGGACTCTGCCAGGCCGAATGGAAACCAGGACAGGAAACAATTCATGCGTAAGTAGGTGATAAGTGATGGGTGATAGGTGATAAGAGAAATGCTCTTACCTATCACCCATCACCTATTACTCATCACTGAGGTTTCATTATGCCAATGAGAATTGGGACGGAGATGCCCACGTTGGATGGGGCGACTGAATGGTTCGGGGGGACGCAGGCGCATGCAGAGGCGGAAGCCAAAGGCAGGCCCACGCTCGTGCATTTCTGGTCTGTCAGTTGCGGAATCTGCAAAGAGAATATGCCGCGCGTCAGTGAGTGGCGTGAGGGGCGGCGCGAAGAAGGCTTGCGCGTGATAGCCGTCCACATGCCGCGCTACGAAGCGGACACGGATGTCGAGGCGGTGCGCGAAGCCATCAGCAAATACGACATCACGGAGCCGTGCGCGGTTGATAACGAGCACAAGCTGCGCGATGCTTTTCATAATGAGCACGGGTACGTGCCCGCGTATTACCTGTTCGACGCGCAGGGCAAGCTCAAGAGTTTCGCGGCGGGCGAGCGCGGCCTTGATATGCTCGCTTCGGCGTTGCAGCGAATGCTTGCCAACGCAGCCACAACAGCATAGTATGTGACAGCAGCGTAATATCCCTCATCTTAAGTTCTCCCCCGCGATCAAGAGAAGCAGTCAAAACAGGGAGGTCGAACGATGGGGGATCGTCTCGTCAGGCTGAGAGCTATCTCAGTTGTTGTCATACTACTCGCCGCAACCTTAGGCGCGTCCTCGCGCGTGCCGAAGGAAGAAGCCCTCCCGAATTTCCACCAGGTCAACGAACAGCTTTATCGAGGCGCGCAACCCTTAAGCGGCGGCATGAAGGAGTTGGCCTCGCTTGATATTAAAACTGTCATCAACTTGCGCGGCGAAGACGAGGGCACGCGCCTGGATGAAACTGAAGCGCGGGCGGCTGGGCTGCGTTACTTCAGTGTGCCGCTGCCTGGTTTTGGGCGTCCCAAAGATGAGCAGGTCGAGAAAGTTCTGGCGATTATCAACGATGCTCAAAACTGGCCTGTCTTCGTCCATTGCCATCATGGGGAAGACCGCACAGGCACAATCATAGCCATTTATCGAATCACGCGCGACGGCTGGACTTTGGAGCAGGCGAAGAAGGAGGCGAAGAAGTATGGCATGAGCCGCTTCCAGTTTGCGATGAAGGATTATATTAGTGACTACGCGCGCGACCACAAGCCCGGCGCGCAGCATGCAGTACAGCAATAGCCCCGTTAGGGGTGCATGAAAATAGCCCAGCAATTTATTGCTGGGAATAAAGCCGAAAGATAAAACCTGAGTCCCGTCGGGACGACTGAAAGCGAGCTTTTCATCAGTCGTCCCGACGGGACTCAATCATGCTTACCAATCTGTTCCCCAGCAATAAATTGTTGGGCTATTATCACGTCGTCCCTGACGGGACTTCTTATGCTTTAACCTTCTACACGGGTTATTTAAGTTTTAGCTCCACAACCCTATAGCCTGACCAACCAACTTCAATAAATAAACCGCCAGGAAGATTGAGCCGATCAGCAGGCCGATCAGGACAAGGATGATGAGGCCGACGAACATCCAGTCGCTCTTTCTTCCCTGCTTCGCTTCCTCCGCAGACTTGACGGTCGCGCGCTTGCGTATCAATTCCATGTTCATCTCGTTTGATTTCCAGGCGAAGTCAAACAAATCGCCGACGCCCGGAATCGCACCCAACAGGAAATCAAGACCGATGTTCATCCCCATCCTGAGAAGCGTCACCTTCGGAACGCGATAACGCACGCCAGCCGCCAGGATGTAGAAGGAAGCGAGCGAGGTCGCCGCATCGCCCACGCCCGGAATCAAGCCGACGATAGCGTCTAACCCGAAACGCCAACTCGTTCCCGGAATGCGGAACAACCCGTCGAGCAGATGGCTCAAGCGATCAAGGCTGCGCTCAACCTCGACCGTCTCCGGCTTGCGCGCGGCTTTCCCCGCCAGAGTCCCGATCTTATCTTTGAGTTCCCTCATCTCTTCACCTGAGCCTCGTCATCTGCTGCCAGAAAAATCTGCCGAGCCGCGAAAACGCGTTGCGATCATTTTTCGCGAAGTTCGGATTTAGCCCCAGCGCGGCGGCCAGACGCGGGTCGGGCGGCGCGATGTCTTCGTCGCCATACTTGCCTGAAAGCCAGCGGCTGAACGTGCGCGTGACGGCGCGACGCTGCGGGCGCAACGCTTCTCCGACGAACGCGCCCCGCAAATCGTCCAACTCGGCAATCTCAAGAACATTCGTCTCGTAGTAGCTCCGAAGCGCGGCAAAGAATCTCTCGTCTCCCATCAGCCGACGTAGGCTGACGAACATCAGAGCGCCTTTGCTGGCGACGATTGCCGAGTATTGAAAAAAGTTTCGATACTCGCGCGCCGAACGCGTCGCCGCCATGTCCTCGCCGCCGAACGTCCGATAGACTTTATAGACGCCGCGCAGTTGGTCATCAAGCGCGGCTGCCGCCCGCTCCTCACCATGAATCTCTTTGTAGTAAAGCAGCGCAGACCAGTTGGCCAGCGCTTCGTCCAGCACGGGGTCGCGCTCAGGGTTGTTGCCCACAGCCACGCCCCACCATTGCTGCGCGACGACGTGCGCCACAGTGAATTCCAGACTGTCTTCGAGCGAAGCACGCTGCTCGCGCACGATCTCCGGCAGCTTGAGCATTGAGGGCGAATCGAAATCAACGTAGAAGGCGCTGGCGATGACGCCGAGGCCGGAGAACTCCGCGCTCCCTAACCCTGCGACGAGCGGCGCGTCCACGATGCTCACCAGCTTGTGCGGCAAAGCACCGAAGCGCTCGCTGTAAATCTTCACCGCGTCCGCCGCCGCCGCCAGCACCCGTCGCGCGGTCGTCTCATGCTCCGCCGCGAAGATTGAGCGGATGGTCACATCATTAACCGTGCGCTCGATGGAGCGTAAAGTCTTTCCGCCGACAAAGGCGAAGTCGCGCAGATTCTCGCCCTTGAACTCGCGCACAAGGTTTCCCGCAATCTCGCTCTTTTGGGAAGTCTCACGCGCTCGCGCAGACGCGAACAGGGCGACATCCGAGGGCGCATCAATGGTGACTTCGTAATCGGCAGTTTCGGCAAAGACTGTATCGCCGATGGTCGTCTCGACCTTGCGCTGCCATTCGTCGTTGTCGCGCGCGGCCAGAATCGGGTAACTCGCGCCCAGGAGCATCACGCCGCGACAGCGATAGTTGATGTCGCGCGCTCTACGCGTCTCGCGTTCGCTACGGAGCGCCGCGCCGACCTGTTGCAGAACGTGAACCAGCAAGCCCGTCTCTTCCGGGTCAATTTCAGGGACGTTGCCTTTGAAGCTGATTTCAATCTCGGTCGAAGCATTCGGCAGGACGGCTTCGCGCAGATTCACGCGCAGGATGGTTCCCTGCTCGTCGAGCGAAAAGGTCTGCGGTGCGCCATTCGCCCCGGAGCGCACTTCGCTGATTTCGAGGCGTGGTTCGTCCGGCGTGGGCGCGGGTGTAGGGTTGCGTTGAAGGGGAGCGCGCAGATTCGGGTAAAGATGAAAATAGAGAACGTTGGCGGCGCGGTTGTCGCGGTTAATCCAGCGCAGTCGCTCAGTGCCCGTGTAGGTGCGCCCGTCGAAATCGAGTTGAAAGTTGAGCCGGTAGCGCGTGCGCTCGGTTTGCGACTGCGACGCGGCTTGTTGCGCGGAAGCGGGCGAAGGGTCGGCGGCATTCTGAGCCTGTGCGGCTGAAGCGGCCACAAGCAGGATGAGCGCGACTAAAAGAGCGCGTGTTTCCCGCGCGCGAGGTTCGTCTGTTTGTCCCCAAAATCTGTTCAAGGTTTTCCTGTGCGCTTCTTCTTTGTTTCACCGGGGGGAGTCGAATTTTTTGATGCGTCGCGTGCGCTTTCCGTGACGACAATGCGGCTAATGCGGTCGCCGCGCGCGATGGCGTCAACCACCTCCATCCCTGAGATGACGCGCCCGAAGACCGTGTAGCCGCCATCGAGGTGCGGCTGTGGGCTATGCGTGACGAACCACTGAGAGCCGCCTGTGTCTTTGCCCGACAAGGCCATCCCGACCGCGCCCCGTTCATAGGGAACTTCATTTATCTCGCAGCGAATCTGGTAGCCGGGGCCGCCGTTGCCGTCGCCGCGCGGGTCGCCACCCTGAACGACGAAGTTCGGCACGACGCGATGGAACGTGATGTTGTTGAAATAACCACGCTGCGCGAGTTGGACGAAATTATCAACATTCAAAGGAGCATCTTCGGGGAGCAGCTCGATGGTGAACGCGCCCTTGTCCGTGCTGACCACCGCGCGCACGGATTTGTTTGTTCGCGCCAGCGCACGCGCGTAGTCGGCCTCCGAGTTGCGCGGCGCGATAAGCTGTGCGCGCTGTGAAAAATCGCCCACACCGTTTGCTTTCAAAAGCGCGGCAGCGCGACGACGCACCAGATAATCCTGAGAATCGAGCATCGTCTTAATCGCTTCGCTGGCGGCAGGAGATTTCTGTTTGGCGAGCGAATCGAGAATCGAAAGAACCGCGTCGTTCAACTCGTCGCGCGTAGAGACAGGCAGGGCTTCGACAAGAGCGCGGGTGTTGGCTTCGTCAGACACTAATTCGCCTAAAAGCTCGGCGGCGGTTGCACGCACGATCACATCCTTGGCGCTCATCTGCTTTCGCAAGACCTGACCAATATCATTAGCCTTGAAAGCGGCGAGCGCGCGCAGCACGTCGGGCGCAGCCTGCGCGGGCAGAGCAGAATCGTCAACCCATGAGCGCAGGATAATCTGCGCGTCGGCCTGAAGACTGACGATGCCGCTGCCCGCCGATTCAGCGCTGATGCCGGAAATCTCCGACAACGCCTGAGCGAGCGCCGACACGCGCCGCCAATCTCTCATCACGCCTGCGCGCAAGCGTTCATCAGAGAGTTTATTAAACGGCGGCTCGCGCAGATAAAGGAAAGGCGCGATGCGCGCGAACGCAATCTCGATTTCCGGTGTTCCCGTCTCCGTTTCCCTAAAGGCGCGCAACCACGCGACAGCCCGCTCGTCGCCCGTGTTAGCGAGCAGGCGACTTAAGCTGGTCGCAATCTCCAGCAGTTCGTTCGTCTCGCGCGGATGATCGGATGTGCCTGTTTTCGCCGAGTGATAGCTGGGCATCAGGGAGCTGGCGCGATTGATGAGCGGCGGGGCGGCGCGCGCATCCTTGAGGCTGGCGAGCGCGCGAATGGAACTGACGCGCACGCGCTCGTCCGTGTCGTTCGTCACGCGCGCGGCCAAAGCCTCAAGCGAGGCTGCGTCTTCCGCCGCGCCCAGCACGCGCGCGGCGTTGGCTCTAACAACAGGGTCTGTGTCGCTTGAGAGCAATGCGCGCAGTTGCTCCAACCCGTCTTTCGCTTTCAGTCGCGCTAGCGTGTTCGCTGCATCTGCGCGCACGCGGGCATCTCCCGAAGACAGGAAGCGCGCGACGACTGCGCCTGCGCCTGCGGGTCGCGCGCGTAAAGCTGCTGTCAGTCCCATCAGAACAACCGCGCGGTTCGGTTTCGGGGCACGCTTGAGCTCGTCATCAAGCGTCTTCAAGATAACCTGACCGAGAGCTTTGCCGTGCTCTTCTTCCGTCTTCGGCAGGGCGGCAATGATTTTGCCTAGCGATTCAACGGCGCGTGCGCGGACTTCGCCCGTCTCTTTCGCTTTTTGCGCTGTGTCGGAGAGCGCAGTTGCGCCCGCCGCCGATTCAGTTTCGCCCAGCGCGAAAGCTGCCATCGCACGCACACTATCTGCGGCGTCTGTTTGCAGCAGAGTGACGAGCGAGGCCACCGCGCGTTCGTCACCGATGCGCCCCGCTGCGAGCGCCGCACGCTCGCGCACACGAGCATCCTTGTCGAAGAGAAGCACACCGAGATCATTGTCCCAGCGCCTTTCATCTTCGGCGCGCATGATTCGCAATCTCACGTCATCGGGAATCGGCTTCACAGGCGCAGGCTTAGGTGCGGTCGGCGAAGTTCTACGCTGTGCGAGCGCTTCGTTCCAGACTCCGAAAATCAGAGCGCAGGCAAAGATGAGTGCGGCGCGCTTGAGAACGAGCGCGGCTGCTCTATGACGATTTTCCATTTGACGATTTTGCTGCATGGAATCAGATGCTGACCCGGCGCGTGCATCTGCGCGCTCAGGCTTGCCGTTTAGCTTTCGCCTTGCCACTTGATTTCGCCTTGCCGCTGGCTTTCGCCTTGGCGGATTTTCTCTCGGCGCGCGCGCTTTCACGAATCTCCTGCATATGCTTTCGGTAGCTTTCGGCATCATATGTGCTGACAATCTCGGCAATCGTTTCAAGCGGCAAATCCTCAGCCCGCTTAAAATTGATGCAGCCCTTGCCGCCTTTGACTTTCTTGCCGGAATTATCCAGTTTGGCTTTCAGCTCAGGGAAAATGTAGATCGAGCAAAGATAGAGACTGATATAATTCTTCTGATTCGCCAGCGCCAGAAACCATTCGCCATCGGCCATGAAAGTCAGATACTTGGGGGTGATGTGCTCAGTGTAACCGGCTGGCACGTTCTCTCGCACCACCTGCCAGACGCGTTCGACCTCATCGCGGCGGTCGGGGGGAAGACTGGCGAGATAGCTTTTATAGGAAAGAGTCTGCTCTGCCATTTACGATATTCTCCGTGCCTGATTAGTTAAGCAATTGAGGGAAAGATACCACGCCAGAACTTCACCTGTCTGATAGATATTATCTTACCGAAGAAGAAGCAGCCTAATGCTCATTCGTGTGCAGCCCTTCGGCGCAAAGGGATTTACTTATGTATCAGGGAGACGGGTTGCGAATGTCAAGCCCGACAGAGAACAATGCCGGGATAAATGTTAGACTCTCCGCAGAGCGCGGGATGCCACCATATCTTCTGCGACGGCTTCTCGCCCCTCGAACCTCCCACATAAGGGTCTTAAGTTACGCCTCACACCTGACAATGGAAACCGAATTTGAGGAGGAGATGCTCAATGTTTAGAACCTTATTATCTCTCGTGCTGGTCGGGCTATTGATACAGGGCTTGAACGCCGCGCCGGTGCGCGCCGCGCAGGGGAATGACGACGCACAGGCCGTCGAGAAGGTCAGAGTGAAAGTCGCTAAAATCGGCACGGGCGACAAGACGCGCGTCACGGTCAGGAAGAAGGATGGCACAAAGATTAAAGGCACAATCTCGCAGGCGGGCGCGGATGACTTTACCGTGCGCGATAGAAAGACCAATGCGACGACGACTATTCCTTACAGCGACGTGGCCAAGCTCGAAGACAATCGCGGCTCCTCGCTGAAAAATGTCCTCATCGTGGTCGGAGTAGGCGTGGTGGCATTCGTAGTACTGATTGGCATCACCGTTCTGGCAAACAAAGACTAGGCTTCAGTCGAACTGCCCGGCGAGCGATGCTCGCTGATGCGCTCGATTTCGATGAGCGCGTCGTAGAAGGTTGCGCCGCCGCCCATGTCCGTTAAGGTCTGCGAAGTCAGTTGATTGATGTTCGTCTTGCCCGGCGAGAGCTTGTTCCACCAGACCGAAGGGGAAACGACGACGCCTTCGCGCGCGCGCGTCGTCACGACTGCTGAAAGCTCGCACGAGCCGCGCTCGTTGAAGGCGCGAACGGTGTCGCCGTTCTCAATGCTGCGCGCTTCGGCGTCCTTCGGGTGAATCTCAACAAACGGATGTAATTCCTGTCGCAATTGCTTGGGCAGATTCGCAAAGCTCGAATTCAGGAAAGCGTGCGCGGCGGGACTGATGAGCGCGAGCGGATAACGTTTTGCCATTCGCGGCGCGCTCTGTACGGATTCCTGGGGCGGAATGAACTCCGGCACACCGGGCAGCCCCTGTGCTTCGAGCGTTTCGGAAAACAACTCGCACTTGCCCGAACGGGTCGGGAAATTCCCTTCCGCAAACGGCGCGAAAGTTTCCGGCACATTCAAACGCATCCAGCCATGCTCGCGCAAACTCTCAAGCATTAGCCCCCGCAGAGCCGGATGATTGGTCGAGAGAGCCTGCCTCGCAATCTCCTCATCAGAATCCTTGAAGCACTCTTCCTCGAAATTCAAACGCGCGGCCAAAAGGCGAAACACTTCGGAGTTGGATTTCGCTTCATGCAGCGGCTCAATGGCGCGCTCGTTGATGACGAGGTAGAGATGCCCGTAAGCCTTGTGCAGATCGAAATGCTCAAGCTGTGTGGTGGCTGGCAGCACGATGTCCGCATAGTCTGTCGTATCGGTCATAAACTGTTCGTGAACGACCGTAAACAAATCCTCGCGCCTGAAGCCTTCCAGGACTTTTCTTTGATCGGGCGCAATCGCCGCCGGGTTTGAATTGTAAACGTAGAGGGCGCGCACGGGCGGGTCGAAGGTTTCCGTCAGCAAGTCTCCAAGCTGCGACATATTGAGCAGGCGAGGGGCGGGCACCGGCATCAGATCGGGGCGTTCGAGCACGGGGTAATTCAAAGGAAACGTGCCGCTCGTCGAAAGCAGGATGCCGCCCGCGGGGTCGCGCCATGCGCCCGTGATGGCGGGCAGACAACTGATGGTGCGAACTGCCATGCCGCCGCCCGCGTGTCGCTGCAAGCCGTAGTTGATGCGAATGACGGAAGGCTTCACGCTCGCGTAAAGATGCGCGAGGCGCACAATCGCTTCCGGTTCAAGTCCGCAGATGCCTGCGACGCGTTCGGGCGAGTATTCGCTGGCGCGCGAGCGCAAAGCCTCTGCGCCGACGGTGTATCGCTCAAGATAATCTCCGTCTTCTAACTTTTCGGCGAAGATGACGTGCATCAGGCCGAGCGCGAGCGCGCCGTCCGTGCCGGGCAAAAGTGCTATGTGCTCGTCGCACTGGTCGGCGGTGCGCGTGCGGCGCGGGTCAATGGCAATGAGGCGTGCGCCCGCAGCCTTAGCTTCCAGAATCTGCGGCCAGAGATGAACGTTGGCGCTGAGAGTGTTCGTGCCCCAGAGCAGGATGAGACGAGACTCGGCGAAACGCTCCGGGTCTGTGCCGATGCTCGCGCCGACGGTCGCTTTGTAACCGGCAGCCCCGGCGCTTGCACAGATCGTGCGGTCGAGTTGCGACGCTCCCAGACGATGAAAGAAGCGCCTGTCCATTGACTGCGATTGAACAAGCCCCATCGTCCCGCAGTAGCTGTAAGGCAAGATGGTCTCTGCGCCTTCGCTTGAGTCGGCGAGCGACTTGAATCTGGAAGCTATCTCGTCAAGCGCTTCGTCCCAGCTAACGGGTTGAAAGCGCCCTTCGCCTTTCTTCCCTGTGCGCCGGAGACAGGTTCGCACACGCTCCGGGCTGTGCGTTCGTTGCTCGTAGTTGGCGACCTTCGTGCAGAGGAAACCGCGCGTGAACGGATGGTGCGGGTCGCCCGAAACTTTTATTGCCTGCCCGTTCTCCACCGTCACGAGCATCGCACACGTATCCGGGCAATCATGCGGGCACGCAGCCTTGACGATTGTCAGGCCGCGCTCTCGATTTCCGTTGTGACCAATGGATTGAGCCATCGGCGAACAGTGTAGCAAGGCAAATGAGAAAAGGTAAAAGTAAAAAGGTAAAAGGCAAAAGTGAGGCGGAGAACCACATTAAATTAACAGTGGTTTCAGCCTCACTTTTGCCTTTTTACTTTTACCTTTTTACTTCTTCAGCTTGCGCTGGCGGCCTCGGAAACATCCGAATAGCTGGATGTCTGCGATTCGCTCTCGGTAATCGGCTGCATGCCGGTGGTGTCGAGCGCGTTTGAAGTGTCGTCCGAGCTGCTCGAAGCATCGCGCGCTATATCGTCACGCTGCTTCTTCTCCTGCGCGTCTTTCTGTTGAAACATCCGGCAACTGCCTTCAAAGACCGCGCCCTGTTCGATAATCAGCGAAGGTGTCGTGATGTTGCCGTTGACCTTGGCGGCGCGACCGAGTTCGAGACGCTGGCTGGCTGTGATGTCGCCGTTGACCGCTCCATGAATGGTGGCGACGGCTACTTCGATGTCGGCGTCAACCTGCCCGTTGTTGCCGACAATCAGCGTTCCGCCCTCGCTTCTGACCTGTCCTGAAAGATGTCCGTCAACGCGCAGCATGCCTTTGAAGTTGGCCTCGCCCGTCAAGGTCGTGCCGTTGCCGACGAAACCGCTCAAGAGTCCTTCCTTGATGTCGCGCGCCAGAGATTCGCTCTCGGTGACGGCGCGTGACGAAGAGGCTGACTCTGGCTGAGGCCGGTACTGTGTCTCAGCCGGTTGCTGGTACGACGAGCCGTAGTTGCTGCGCGATGTGTTGAATTGAGTTGTCTGGCTATCCGTAGTCTGTTCGCTCTCCGTCTGATCTTTCGTATTCTTTCCCATTCTAAGCATTAGAGAAACCTCCGCAAGTTGTGTCACCTGTAGACCGCCTACAGATGACGGTGGTGCCGGACGAGGCGGCAAAAAATTCTGATGTTGAGGGCGTTTCAGTTAAAAGCTAGCGCACGAAGGCTAGACTGGGCGCGTGACTTACCCCGGTAAAGAGCAGGCAATTGGTAGTCAATGCCTGCACATCATAAAGAAAGCGAGCGAGGCTGGCAAGGGAAAAACGAGAGAATAGTGGCTCAGTTTCAAATTGAATATGCGCCGGGATGAGATTCACCACAGAGGCACAGAGGACACAGAGGGGGCACAGAGAAATACAATCTCAAATTTGGAATCTCAAATCTCAAATCTGCTATTTCTAATCTTTATCTCTGTGCCCCCTCTGTGCCCTCTGTGTCTGCGGTGGTGAACCTCAAACTTCCCTTCACTCTGCTCAAACTGAACCTCTGCCTCCCGGCTCCTGAGTCCTGCCCTTATCTCTTGTTGTTCTCGATGCTCGTGGCGAGCACGTCGTTCAGTGCGGCGACGGCGAGACGCTTGGGAACCTGCGGCAATGGAAAATTGTTCAGATCGACGGTCGTGTTGCCGTTGATTAACGCAGAGCCGAGCCGTATCCAACCCTTGCCGAAGTCGGCGTAAACGGGGACTACCATCCCAAAGTTCTTCGAGACTCCGGACTGCGTAATCTTCGCGTTGACTATGGCTTTGCCGCCACCCGCCTGTGAAATCGAATAGTCCATCTTGTAGGCCGGGATTTCCGTGCCATAGACCCACTGGTTGAAGAACCAGTCCATGCGACCGTTCTTATCTATGTCCATCTGGGGCGTGATATGTTTCTCAACGATCCGCTTGAAGTCCTCTGTCGAGACATCCTTGTTGTAATGGGTCTTGATGAAGTCCGTCATCATCTCGCGGAACTTCGTATCACCGCTCCCACGGTTGTCGTACATCAGCATCCTGATCATGTGCAGGATGTATGCCCCTTTCGGATAGACTAGGAATTGATAAGCGGCGCGCGTCTTGGCATTGCTGAGGCGAAAACCCTGCGTGACGGGGCCGATGGTGTAGGGCTTGATACCTTTGGTGGCCGGAGTCGCTTCGACAATCCGCTGGCGCTGCTCTTCCCAGAAGTCTATGAACTTGTTGATGTCTCTTCTGACGAACTGCACGTAAAGCGAAGTCGAAAACTCTGCGAACCCTTCGCTCATCCACTGGTCATGGTAGCTCGTCCAGCCGACCATGTGTCCCCACCACTGGTGCGCGATCTCGTGCGGCCCGACGTATCGCCAGAAGGTGTCGTTGCCACCACGAATACCCATCAACTGTGTGCGTTGCGTCGAGTCAAGGTAAGCTGTGTACGGCATGAAGACGAGCGTCGGCCAGGCTTGCCCGAAGTTGGCGGCGGGCTGCTGCGTCATAGCGATGCGCGTGTAGGCCAGCTTGCCAAAGTAAGCGTTGTAGATGCGCACGGCGTTCTGCGTATCGTTGAGCGCCGTGCCAGCCATACCCATTGTGGACATAGAACCGAGCGTCGTTGTTGTGACAGTTCCCTGGGCTTCTGCCTGCTCGATTTGAATCTGTAAAGCTCGCAGTTCGGCTGGCAGCTCTTCGTTGGCATAAAACTCAAGACCGTAGCCTGAATCCTTATCGGTCAGCTCTTTTTTCTTAAATCTACCGTAGTTGAATCCGGCGACAGCCAGTTCGGTTTTCCCGCTAGTCCACTTAGCAACCTTGGCATCACCGTCCTGCGTCTCGGCTTCCGCCAACGCGCCCGTGCCGACGAACATGCTGCTCTTGGGGTAACGAAACGTCACATCAAAAGTGGCGCGGTCTCCAAACTGTGTGCCGCCGTTGTTCGGATACCAGCTTGAGCGCGGAATCAGGATAAAGTTGCCGCCGCCCGAATCCCTGATCGCGCCGTCTCCCTCGTACTGGATATTTAGTTTGTACTCCTTACCCTTTTCGAGAGCGTCCGGAAAAACTACGGCAAAGTCCGCATCCTCATCTTTGGCTTCCTGAATAAAGTGCAACTCGTGCCCCTGCTCATCCTGCACGCTCTTGACGCGCAACGTCGGGAAGAAATCAAAAGGGAGAACGCGCACGTCTTCAAGGAGCGGACGAAATGTGATGAGGTCAGAAGCGACGATCTTTGTGCCACGAATCGCGCCGTCGATCTGATGGTGCGAGATGTCGAAGAGTCGAGTGTCCTGTGTGCTCGTTGCAGTTCCGTTCTTGTACTCATCCGCAAGGTGGAAAGCCGTCCAGAAACCTCCGTCTGTCACGCCGTAGCTGAAGAGCGCGACCTCTTCCGGCGAAACAAACGGAATGCCAAGCGGGTCGAGCATGAAAATCAACTTGCTCCAGCGGCGGCCTCCGATGAAAGCTACAAAATAGCCCGGACGCCTGGTGGCGTAGAGGTCTGCGAGCGTGCGCGTCTCAAAATTAAGGAAACGCAACTCCTTACGCATCAGGCTCTCTTTCTCACGGAAAAGATCGCGGGCGCGTGAAGCCTGCGCTCCAGTCATCTGCATCTTGGCGTTTGGAGACTGCTTGATCTCTTCAAAGGTCTGATCACTGAATCTTAAGACGAGTTGGGTGAACTGCTCGGTCATGCCGGGTTCATTTGTGAAAACTGTAATGGCGCTTTTTTCAACTTCCGTCGGCGGCGTCAGGGTCATTTCGCCATCGCCGATGAAGACTGCGGCGATTGAGCGTCCTTCGACGGGGGACATGAAGTAGATTTCGCCGCTCTTGAGCGTGAAGGTCGCGGCATCACGCTTGAGCACGAGATTATTGACAGAGGCAACGCTACCAGCGAAAGCATCCTGGCTGGTTGATTTTTGCCGAAGCTGTATGTAGAGAGGGTCGGGATTTCCTTTGACGCTGCTCGCGCCAACCGTCACGCCCACGTCCGCCAGTGGAGCAATTTCGAGCGTCACATCCAATGTCGCTGTCTGATTGTCTACGATTGCAACACCCTCGCGCGCCGCAATGCTGAAGCCCTTGGCCGTGACTGTCACAAGGTAAACGCCCGCAGGCAAGCCTTCAACTTTGTAACGTCCCTGCTGGTCTGTCCTGGCGGTAAACTTTTGATCGGTCGCAGGCGCGGTCACGGTCACGGTGGCTCCGGCGACGAGCGCTCCCTTCGGGTCAGTCACAGTGCCGCTGAGTTGGCCGCCCGCCGCACGCACATTCATCAAAGGAGTCAACAGTAAAAGCAGCGCGAGGACGAGGGAAATTTGTTTTCGATAGGTCATCATTAATTAAACCTCAAGCTGAGAAAGACAGGTGAGCCGGAACAATTCACCAGGTTATGGATAAACGGGGAAGCCGAAGATGAAGGCTCGCCGCTGGAGCGAACGCAGGTCGAGCCAGTCTTAAGAGAGATACTCTGCCGCGCGCAAACGCTTTCAGCCGTCCAGAGCAGAGGTCATTAGTTCACAGGCAATTGTCGGATGAGTTTCTGTAGCGCTGGCTAGACAGCATCGGATGACGGCTGACGCGCGGCCAATTTTCTGTGACTCTGCGCCTTTGTGTCAAGCGAGCGAGCAGATTGCGGATTTAAGACCTTTACTTTTCAAACCGCTAAAACGATCTATGCGATTGTCACCCCTCACAGCTCTTCAGATTTTAGCGCTCGATATTCTCTGTAAAAGTCCTCACAGGTGATGTAGGTATTCAAAAGATTGAGATTTATAACGAACTCTTCCGATGGCTCGATAGTCACTTCCTTACGTTTCATCCAAATCAGATCATTCCTCTGCTTAATCAAGAGGATGAGTGCTCTTTCCAGAATGTCGCGCGCAAGTAGAATACGGGCAACCCAGCCCTTGCCTTTCTCTGACTTTATGATGCTAGAGCCTTTCAAATCACCATATATTTGATTTATGAGATCGTTCAGGGCATCCAGCTCTTCCTCAATCTTCGAGTAAGTTTCTTCGCTGATTGTTTTGCGATCCGTCTTCGCTTGTAATTTGTTGTGGAGTCTCAGTAATTTTATCTCCAGCAATTTGACTTGATATTTTTTATGTTCTAGTTGGGATTCCTCCAGAGCGCGTTCAAATTTTTCTTCCTCTTTCTGCAACTCAGATGCGCCGGAGTGTTTCTTCAGGGCACTGCGGGTAGATAACAACCGCTCTTTATACTTCTCCTCCAGACTGGAGATGTCTTTAATCACACTCCGGGTTTCCTTATCAATACTCTTAAGATGAAAATCGACCCGTCGGTGCTTTTCCGTAGTACTCTTCAACTTATGCTGAAGGTATTTTTTCTCTTGTTCTAAATCATTCAGCCGTTGCTTGTATTTAATTAGAACGGCCTTCCCTAAAAGCCATGTAATGGTAGCTAAGAGTGCGCCACTCAAAAAACCGAACATAACGCCCCCTATGACTGAACCGATAGTGCCAAAGAAGCCTTCCCCTACATTCCATCCGATGAAAGCACCTGCAAGTGAGGTACAACTACACAGAACCATGAAAATCTCATCAATGTTTGTCTCTATCTGAAGTCCCAGGCCAATAATGGTTGAATCGCTAAGCTCCGGGTCAATCCGCTTCAAGTGTTCTTCGGCATCATGGCGCATCAGATGAAGCTCATCCTCACTGAATAGATCGACGTTGTAGGCCCCGCAATTCAAACAGTATTCATCCTGCAAAGTCACATAGAAATCACAAGCATCGTCGTAGCATTTTTTATAACTTTCAGCAGGAGTGTTAGGCCGCCGCTCTAACAAAGAAGATAAAGAATCGCCTAAGCGTAGTCTGAACGTTTCGTCGCTTTCGGGGAGAGCCACCGATTCGAGAGCTTTGAGCATTGCCTGGGCGTCACTGTAACGCTGGTCTGCGCTTCTCTTAACTGCCTTGTCTATAGCTACAGCGAAATCTCGGGATATGCTTGGAAAGCTGTGCGACCACAATGAAACGTTAGTGATGAGGATTCGGTCTATTTCCTGGGGCTTCAATCCGGATAACAACTCAATAGCCGTTACCCCAAGGCTATATAAATCGCTGGTAAACACAGGTCTTCCCCCGAGATGTTCCGGCGCCATATAGCCCTCTTTGCCGATGATCAAGGTTAGAGATGCTGCATCATTGGACGAGGCAACTATTGTGGTGAGCACCTCTTTGACAGCGCCGAAATCAATCAGCACCGGCGTTTCATCCCCGTCGCGCAAGATTATATTTGAAGGATTTACGTCGCGATGGATAAAATCTTTGGAATGAATGTGGGCAAGTACGGGCAAAAGAGATAGAAGAAGTTCTTTAACTCTAGCTTCACTCAACACACGGCCATCCTCAATCGTCTTTCTCAGGGTCTTGCCTTCGATATACTCTTGAACGATGTAGTGCTTTTCTTCGCCGTTCCCATCTGTTAAAGAGAAATAATCGTAAAACTTTGGAATTTGACCATTAAAGCCATTAAGCGCGCGCAAATATGTCGCCTCATCACCAAACCGCTCACAAATTATCTTGCGCTTATCCGGGTCAATCGTCCGCGGGTCTAGCTCTTTAACAGCGCATAAATTATTACCGATCTCTGTTGTCGTATCCTCAGCCAGATAGACTTTGCCCGTGGCACCGATGCCCAACAGTCTTATTATCCGGTAACGGTTGCTCAGGAGGTGGTTGTTATCGTCAAACATAATCCTAACTTGAGGCTCGGCTGGTGGTGTTATGGGCGAGGCTATTTATGCCAGCTACACAAACAGTAGTTGAGTTGGTTGCGGTACAGCCAAAGTGCTTAAAACCAATCCGCTTGAGGACGATCCTGACTGCTGGTTCGCAGCGCAGGAACAGATTAACCAATTTTAGGCTTTCTAACAAAGACTTTACAGAAACATAAGCAGTTGCCATAGACACCTGATGCTTCCAATGGAGTGCGGCTAACTTATGATTCCAGTCCGAGATAATCCGCAATCGTTTTTGTTTCATCGATGAAAAATTGTTCCATTCTTGTTTTAAGTGTGGTAGACTCCCCAACGTTGCTGAGAAGGCAGGCTTCCCCGGTGGGGAAAGTCAATTAGCTAAATCGAGTCATAGCGCGTGTTTTCCCCCTTTCTAGTGAGACTGCAACCCTTTGGCTGATGAGGAGTGAGAGATGAGTATACAAACGAGACCCAAAGTAAACCCGCTCAGTCGTCGCCCGCGCCAGCAGCGGCTGGTGATGGCGGTTCGTGGCGGAGCCGGAACAGGCAAAAGCCACTTTATTCGCAGCATGGCCGAAGCCGGGCTGGGACGCCTCTGCATCTTTGATGTCGAGCGCAAGGCACGCCTCCTGAAAGGCGTGGGCAAGCAGTTCGATGCTTTTGAGATCGAGCACGCTGACGAGTTGCCGGAGTTTATAGACTGGGCGCTGTCGGGCGATGGACGCGAGCAGAACTACGATTGCTTCGCGCTGGATTCCTGGGCTGGGTATTTCAGCGCCAAGCATAGCGAGATGGTCGCGGCGGTGCGCGAGCGCACCAATGATCCGCTGGCTCAACCGACGGCTGAAGAATTGGCCGCCGACCAGATGATTCTTCAAGGGGTCTTGCGAAGGCTTTGCGTGGAAAGCGGCAAGTCCGTGGTGATCGTTGACCAAATTCCGGCCAAAGGGAAAGAGGCCAAAGAGGACAACGAGATCGGGCGGGTGCTGCCGATGACGGCGAGCGGCCTCGAATACTTTGTGGATGTGATGGTCGAAGTTTCGATGCAGGAGCGTGACGGCGACGTGACGCGCGTCTTTCAGGTCGTTAAATCGAACAGCCCGGCTTTCGAGGTCGGCTTTGAGATGACGGGCAACGTCACGTTCAAGGATTTTCTAGACCACATGAAGCGCGAGCACGGAACGGATTTGCCGATGGAAGCGCCGAAGCCGCAGACCGTGCCGGAAGTTCTGGAAGAGAAGCACCAGCCCATCAGTCTCGTTCCGCAGACGATGACGATTCAGGAGTTGATTGCGAAGGCCGAAAAGCTCGGCTTCAAGCAGGCCGACATCGTGACTGGCGCAAAGGTCTACCACAGCCAGCCGAACATCTATCGCCTCACCCCTGAGCAGATAGCAGACCTCGACCGCCGCATTACTGCGCGCGTCGAAAAGATGAACGCCACGCAGAGCGAAGATAACGCACCTTTGAAAAAGGAAGCCTCAGCCGGTGAAGGCGGGACGAAAACGCAAGCGGCTCGCAATCTCAGAAGAGCGTGAGATAAGGCAAAAGTAAAAAGGTAAAAGGCAAAAGGAAGGCGGAAGCCACTTTTATTAACAGTGGTTTCCGCCTTCCTTTTGCCTTTTTACTTTTACCTTTTTACTTGGGCTTCCCCTCGGCGTCGAGAATCACGAGGTCGCCGAGTTTTAATTCACGGATACCGGCTTCGATCTTCGAGCGGTCGCCGACCAGCAGCAGCATCGTTGAGCCGGGGACAGCGTATTTCTTGGCCACAGCGTTGACCGAGGCGAGCGTGGAGCGTTCCAGCCCGGTGGTCTCGTCCTGTAGTTCGGACATCGGCAGACCATAAGCCCAGAGAGTTGCGACCTGATCGGTGAGGCGTCCGATGGATTCAAACTGCTGCGCGTAGCCGCGTATCCGGTTGGCCTTGGCGTTCAGCAATTCTTTTTCCGTGATCGGCTTCTCGCCCGAAAGATTCTTCAACTCCTTGACGAACTCCACCACAGATTCTTTCGTCTTGTTCGTCTGGACACCTCCGCTCGATTGCCACACCCCGTACTCCGAAAAGAATATCGGGAAGGAGAAGACTCCGTAAGAATACCCTTTGTCTTCGCGCAGATTGAGATTGAGGCGCGTGCCGAAGCCGCCGCCCCAGACCGCATCCGCGAGGCTGATGGCATGATAATCGTCTGTCTTGCGCTTTGCGCCCGGCAAAATTTGCATGACGACGGTTTGAGCCGCGTCCTGCCTGTCAACGAGATAGACTTTACCCGGCCCAACGGGTTTCGGTGCCGGAATCGAAACCGTCGGAGCAACGCCGCCCGACCAGCTACCGAAGTTCTGCTGGGCAAGCGCCCTTGCTTCGTCCAGCGTGATGTCTCCGGCGAAAATCAGAGCAGAGCTTCCGGGCTTCCAGTTGGTTTCATGGAAACGCACGAAGTCTTCGCGGGTCAATTGCTGAACGGTCGAGGGGAATCCGCGACCGGGCCGCCCGTAAGGATGATCCGCTCCGAAGGCGAGCATTTGCGCGACGCGCTGAGCGATGGCGTTCGGGTCTTCGGCGTCCTGCGCGAGCGCATCCAGACGCTTCTTCTTCTCGCGATCAACTTCGTCTGCGGGGAACGCAGGGTTGCGGACGACATCTGCGAAAACCGTGAGCGCGGGTGTGAGGTTTCTCTTTAAGACCTCGAAAGCGACTTCGGAAGACTCGCGGTTGGCTCCGCCGAAGACCGCTGTGCCCAGATCGCCGAGTTCGTCTTCAACCTGTAGGGCGCTCCGGGTCTTTGTCCCACGCTTCATCGCCTCAACCGTCAAGTCGGCCAGTCCCTCTTTGCCCACGGGGTTGTGGATGCTGCCCGCTTTGGTCGCCAAACGTACTGCGACTTTGGGCAAATCTGGCCGCTCGATGACGAAAAGCTCCATGCCGTTTTCGAGCTTTGCGGTCTTGACGGGCGGAACCATAAAGGGGCGATCACCGCCGAGCGCGGGCACCTTCGAGCGATCAATCGCGATTTGCGATTCGCGGCCAGAAGTCTCCGGGTGGAATCGAATGAGGAGACGATCCCGCGTGTTCAGCCATTTGGAGACTGTGGCGCGCACGCTCTCGGGGGTCGCGTTTCGATAGCGGGCGAAATCAGCGTCGAACTTGTTCGGGTCGCCGAGGAAAGTATTGTACTGGTTAAGGCGGTCGGACTTTCCACCGAAGCCGCCGATGCGCTCAAGCCCGGTCACGAATCCGAACTCCCACTTGGTTTTCGCCCGTGCCAGTTCTTCCTGCGTCGGTCCCGTCTGCGCTAGACGCGCTATCTCGTCCGTCACGATCTGCTCGATCTGCTTGAGCGACGCGCCGGGACGCGCTGTGGCCCAGATGACGAAAGTGCCTGCGTGCTCGTGCGCCCACTGGAAGGTCACAACGTCCGAGGCGAGTTGCTTGTCATACACCAGAACTTTATTGAGACGCGCCGACAGCCCATCACTCAGGATAGTGGCGACCAGATCAAGCTCGGCGTCGCCAGCATCGAAATAGGCTGGCGTGTGCCATGCAAAGTAGGTGCGCTCCTGCGGCACGCGGTCGTTGACTTCAATAATCTTTTCGCTGTCGAGTTTCACCATCCCTCTGGCGGGGCGATCCAGGGCAGGCCCAGCCGGAATGGTGCCGAAATATTTTTCGACGAGCCGCTTGGCCTCCGCCGGGTCGAAGTCTCCGGCGATGACGAGCGACATGTTGTTCGGCGTGTAATAAGTCTTGAAGAAATCCTTCACGTCGTCAACGCTCGCCGCCGTCAAATCCTCGTGGCTGCCGATTACGTCGTGCGCATACGGGTGGCCGTTCGGGTACATGTTTTCGACGATGAGCTTGAACGCACGCCCGTAAGGCTGATTTTCCAACCCTTGTCGCCGCTCGTTTTTCACCACGTCGCGCTGATTATTGAGCTTTTCTATCGTCAGCGCGTCCGTCAGCGTCGCCAGCCGGTCGGATTCGAGCCAGAGAATCTGTTCGAGATTGCCCGATGGAACGGTCGCAAAGTAGTTCGTGCGATCCTCGCTCGTCGTGCCGTTCACGCCGCCTTCAAACAGGTTCGCGCCCGCCGCTTCGACATATGAGAAATACTCGCCGACGGCATTCTTCGAGCCTTGAAACATCATGTGCTCGAATAGGTGCGCGAAGCCGCTGCGCCCTGCGCGCTCGTTTTTCGAGCCGACGTGAAACCACTGGTTGACATGAACGACTGGGAGCTTGCGGTCAACGTGCAGCAGGACCTGAAGCCCGTTGGGCAGGGTATATTTCTCAAAAGTGATTTTAGGAACTGTGCCCGCATCCTGGCTTCTCCCGGTCTGAGCGGTCGGAGGCGGCGACGGTGGATTATTGCGCCTGCGAGTCTGCGCGACGACCGGCAGAAGTTGAGAGAGCAACAGCAGCAACACGAGCGACAAAGAGAGATGACGATGTCTCAGCATATTAACGAGGACTCCTTTCATCGAGTAGAGCAAGATACGGCAAGGCGGGCATTATAGTTCAATTTTGTGGGAATACCAGAGGGAAGAGCCGGAAGCAGTGGGCAGTGGGGAGAAGATAGAAGATAGAAGAAGCCACTGAGCAACAGCCCCGAAGGGGCTAGGCTTGATTAATCTTTTCTTCCGCCCACTGACCACCGACCACCGACCACCGACCACTGCTATTGACTCTCCGCCGGAAGCGGTTTAGAAACATAGTTCGCTCTCCACCAGAAAAACTACCGGAGGCTTCGATGCACCTGCGTCTCCAACGCGCCCTCTTCGCCCTCTGCCTGTCCTTCACGCTCATCGTGCAGGCCGCGCCAATTGATAACAAACCGTTGCTCGGCTTCACACGCGAAGGCGCGAGGGTGCAACGCGAAATGGAAGCACGCTTTGATTCACTGTTGAAGCGGGAGAATCTGCGCGAGTGGATGAAGCGACTAGCGGCGAGGCCGCACCACGTCGGCTCGGCCTACGGCAAGGAGAACGCCGACTTTATCGCTTCACAGTTTCGCTCGTGGGGCTACGAGACCGAAATCGAGCAATTCGACGTTCTCTTCCCCACGCCTAAAACGCGCCTGCTTGAGATGACCGCCCCGGAGAAATTCACGGCTCGCCTCGCAGAGCCTGCATTGAAGGAAGACTCGACCTCGAATCAAACGAGCGAGCAGCTTCCCATCTACAACGCCTACTCTGTGGACGGCGACGTGACGGCGCAACTCGTCTACGTCAACTACGGCGTGCCCAGAGACTACGACACACTCGCCGAGCGCGGCATTGATGTCAAAGGCAAGATCGTCATCGCGCGCTACGGCGGTTCGTGGCGCGGCATCAAGCCGAAGGTCGCCGCAGAGCATGGGGCGGTGGGCTGTCTCATCTATTCAGACCCGCGCGACGATGGCTACTTTCAGGGCGACGTTTATCCGAAAGGTGCCTGGCGCAACGAGAATGGCGCGCAACGCGGCTCTGTCGCAGACATGCCTCTCTTTCCGGGCGACCCCTTGACGCCCGGCGTCGGTTCAACCAAAGACGCGAAGCGATTGGCCATCAAAGATGCGCCGACGCTGACGAAGATTCCCGTCATGCCGATCTCTTACGCGGACGCGCTGCCGCTCCTGCGTTCGCTCACGGGGCCGATGGCTCCCGAAGATTGGCGCGGCGCGCTCCCGATTTCATATCATCTTGGGCCGGGGCAGACGACCGTCCACCTTAAGCTCGAATTCGATTGGAAAACCGTTCCCGCCTACAACGTGATTGCGAAGATTCGAGGCAGCGAGCGGCCAGACGAATGGATCATCAGGGGTAATCATCATGACGCGTGGGTCAACGGCGCTGACGATCCCATCAGCGGCCTTGTGGCCGAGATGGAGGAAGCTCGTGCCGTTGGCGAATTAATCAAGAGCGGGTGGAAGCCAAAGCGCACGATTGTCTATGCGGCGTGGGACGGCGAAGAACCCGGACTGCTCGGCTCGACCGAATGGGTGGAAGCACACGCCGACCTCTTGAAAAGAAACGCCGCCGTTTACATCAACTCAGACACCAACGGGCGGGGCTTCCTCTTCGTTGGCGGCTCACACACGCTCGAAAAGTTTATCAGCGAGGTCGGGCGCGATGTCACAGACCCGCAAACGAAAGTCTCCGTGCTGGAACGCATCCGCGCTCTCAGGATTGTGAGAGGAGGCAGCGCGGAAGACAGGCGCGAGGCGCGCGAGCGCGCAGACCTGCGTATCGGCGCGCTCGGCTCAGGCTCCGACTACACCCCGTTCATACAGCATCTCGGCATCGCTTCGCTCAACATAGGCTATGGCGGCGAGGACGGCGGAGGCTCTTACCATTCCGTCTACGATTCCGTAGACCACTACACACGCTTCGGCGACCCGAACTTCGACTATGGAATCGCGCTGGCGCAGACGGGCGGGCGCATCGTCATGAGACTGGCGAACGCAGACGTGCTGCCGCTTGTCTTCGGCAACTTCGCGGACTCAGTTGAGAGCTACGTCCGCGAGGTGGCGAAGCTGGCAGACGACATGCGTGAGGAGACGCGTCAGAAGAACCGGCAGATTTCAGATCGCACGCTGGAGATTATCGCCGACCCGACGCAAGCCTACGTCGTGCCGAAACCGGAAACGCCAGTTCCCTATCTGAACTTCGCGCCTCTGCAAAACTCTTTCGCTCGCCTGCAAGAGAGCGCGCGGCTCTATGACGCGGCGATGAACGAGGCTGCACTGGCGGGGCGCACGCTTCCCCTTGAAGCCCAAAAATCTCTGGACGAAATTCTCATCCAGACAGAGCGTGCTATGACCAGAGAGCAGGGCTTGCCGCGCCGCTCGTGGTTCAAACACCAGATTTACGCACCGGGCTTTTACACGGGCTACGGCGTCAAGACGCTGCCGGGCGTGCGAGAAGCCATCGAACAACGAAACTGGAAAGAGGCGAGCGAGCAGGTCAACATCATCGCGGAGACGATAGACCGCCTGACCACAGAGATTGACCGGGCGACGAGAACTGTCAAGCAGAATGCACGTAACTAAGAGGCACTAACAAAACCGAGAAGGAATAGACAGGATTAACAGGATGGACAGGATGAAAAGGATGAAAAGGATGAAAAGGAAAAGATTCAAGCTCCATTGTCCTGTCTCTTTTTCTTAATCTTGATAATCCTGTTAATCCTGTCTATTTTTCTTGTTCTTAGTTCTGTTAAGCACTCTAAGCGTAATGAAAATTCGCAGGAGAAATTGACGATGAATAATGTACGGAAGATTTGTTCGCTGGCGCTGATTATCGGCTTCGCTTTGACGATGAGCGCCAATCCTAAAAACCACGAGAGCGAGATGGTAACTCCTGAAACGTCCCTCGCGGCTAAGATTCGCCGCTTCGCCCCGACCGTCATCACAGCCGACACATCGCGTCTCTCCCCCGGAGATCGTCGCGCACTGATGAAGATTATCGAGGCCGCGCGCCTGCTTGATCCGCTTTTCCTGCGGCAAGTCTGGAGCGGCAACGAGGCGTTGAAGCGAAAGCTGGAAAGAGATAAAACCCCGGCGGGACGCGAGCGCCTGCACTACTTCCAAATCAATAACGGCCCGTGGTCGCGTCTCGATAGCGATGAGCCTTTTATCGAGGGCGTGCCCAAAGAGAAGCCGACGGGGGCTAATTTCTACCCGGAGGATATGACGAAGGAAGAGTTCAACGCGTGGTCGCAGACGTTGCCGCTCGAAGCACGCGAGCGCGCCTTATGGTTCTTCTACACGATTCGCCGCGACGCGGGCGGCAAGCTCAAGGTCGTGCCCTACAGCGAGGAGTACAAAGAGTTCCTCGTTCCGGCGGCACGTCTCCTGCGCGAGGCGGCAGCACTCACGACGAATGAAACGCTCAGGAACTTTCTCACCAAACGCGCCGACGCCTTCGCTTCAAACGATTATTACGCGAGCGACGTGGCGTGGATGGATTTGGATGCGCCGATTGACGTGACCATCGGGCCGTATGAAACGTATGAGGACGAGCTTTTCAGCTACAAGGCGGCGTTCGAGGCTTACGTCACGCTGCGTGACGACGTGGAGACGGACAAGCTGGCAAAGTTCAGCCAGTACCTGCAAGAGTTGGAAGACAACCTGCCGATTGACGCGCGCTATCGCAACCCGAAGCTCGGTGCGGCCTCGCCGATTCGCGTCGTCAACGAAGTCTATGCTTCGGGCGAAGGCAACAGCGGCGTGCAGACCGCAGCCTACAACCTGCCGAATGACGAGCGCGTCGTTAAAGAAAAAGGCTCGAAGCGCGTCATGCTCAAGAACGTGCAGGAGGCCAAGTTTAAGCAGACACTGATTCCCATCTCGAAGGTCGTGCTTTCAATTGCCGATCAGCGAGATGTCTCCTTCGAGCCTTTCTTCACGCACATTCTCGCGCACGAATTGATGCACGGCCTGGGGCCGCACAACATCACCGTCAATGGCGAAGAGACGACCGTGCGTAAGCAACTCAAAGAGCTGTCCTCGGCGTTTGAGGAAGCCAAAGCGGACATCGTGGGTCTGTGGGCTTTGCAGTATTTGATGGACAAGGGATTGGTTGAGAAGAAGATGGAGCGCGCTTTGTACACGACGTTTCTGGCGAGTGCGTTTCGCTCCGTGCGTTTCGGTATCACGGAGGCGCACGGG
Organism: uncultured Acidobacteriota bacterium; assembly: GCA_963791265.1. GTDB lineage: Bacteria > Acidobacteriota > Blastocatellia > Pyrinomonadales > Pyrinomonadaceae > QHXM01. The sequence goes on along the minus strand of CAWBSB010000012.1, from coordinate 1,287,343 downwards.
CGAGGGATAGCCTTGCAGTTCAACTACCTGGTGGACGAAGACGCATTTAGATACGACGAGCGCACAGGCGTGTTCAGCGTCAATCCGGCGAAGATTAAAGAGGCTGTACGGAAACTGGCGAGCGAGATTATGACCGTTCAGGCCGAAGGCTCTTACGACAAGGCGAAGGCGATGCTCGACAAGTACGGAGTGATTCGCCCCTCGATGCAGAAGGCGCTCGACCGGATGGGAAATGTTCCCGTAGACATCGAGCCGATCTTTACGCTGGCAGGAAAGAAATAACAGGTGATAGGTGATGGGTGATAGGTGATAAGAGAAATCCTTGTTCTTACTTATCACCTATCACCCATCACCCATCACTCTTGGGTGAATCATATGGACGAACGAGCTATTAACGGGGCGGCGATTGCGGCCATCAGCGATCTGCAACTCGACTGCGAGATCAAGGATGTCTGCCAATCGGCGGGTGGGGATGAATGGTGCATCCAGTTTTCGGGTAAGTACGGGCATTTCTGCGACGGCTTTAAGAACCAGTTTGGTAAAGAGAATAGCGCTGAAATTATCAGGGAGAAGATCAAGGGCTATCTTATCAAGCAGGTCAATAAAATCAGGACAACCACCGGGCGCAGACGAAAACCGGCGGTTGCCGACACGCGTGAAAAACGCGAGCCGGTAAGCGGCATCCTCGCAGCACCGTTCAAACTGGTCGAAGAGCTGTTCGACCGTGCGGCCAGCATCGCAGGCGGAGTCTTGAGTCAGGCTTCAACCGTCGCGGAGACTGCGCGCGACGCTGTAGCCGACGTTGCGGCCAATCTCACCCCCGTGATCATTGAAGTACGAAGCACGACGCGCGCAGTTAAAAAGAGTTCTTCAGGGAAAACCGCAAGGAAGGCCGTCAAAGCGAGCAAGGCGGCACCGGCAAAAACGAAGAAGGCGACGAAGCGCACCACGCGGCAAGCAGGTAAGCGGGCAAAGAAGGTAGCGAAGAAAACGGCGAAGAAGAAATTAAAGCGCGGAGAGTAATTAATCCGATTTAAGAGAGATGTCCTTTTTTTCTGACCCTGAAAGGGTCGCATGTAATAGCCGGGGGCAACGCCCCCGGTCACACACGCCCACACATGTTCCGACCCTGAAGGGGTCGCACCTCAACCTTGCATGTGCGACCCCTTCAGGGTCGAAATCTTTCTCGCGTATTGTTCCGGGGGCGGCGCTATCGCTCTGCCCCCGGCTATTTTATGTATCCCCTTCGGGGATTAAGCACGGGGCGAGGCCACGTTCCCTGTGCGCTTGAAGCTTTAGAAGTTGCCGCTGCAATCCGTGTGGCCGCAATCGCAATCAATCTCTATGGTGTCGCCCGTACCTTCACACGAAGCGCTGCAATATTTGCTGCCTTCGGTCGCCGGACAGCCGCAGGGTGGGTTCTTACAGGTTTTTTTGTCCTTATCGTCCGCCATCTCTCTTCTTCCTCCAATGAATTTGAATTGCCGTTTGTTTGGCGCAGAACCTTAGCACACTCGGCCATCTGATTAGAAGCAATTCCAGCACAGGAAGGCGCAAAGAATCGGTCTCGCCCTTCGGATTGCATAAAACTCGCTCATCCCTCAAGCTTAGCGGCCATCATGTCGAAGACAGCGGATGTCGTCATTATCGGCGGTGGCATAGTCGGCTCAAGCATCGCCTATTATCTATCGGAAGCCGGATGCTCGAACGTCATTGTGTTAGAGCGCGAAGCCCAGCAGGGTCTCGGCTCGACGGGCAGAGCGACGGGCGGCGTGCGCGCACAGTTTTCCACTTCCATCAACATACGCATGTCGCTCTACTCGATTGAGTTCTTTTCCCATTTCGAGGAAGCGACCGGAAGCAAGTCAGGCTATCAACCGAACGGCTATCTCTTCCTCGCCACGAACGAGCATCACCTGGACTACCTCAAGCAAGCTCGCGAACGGCAACGCGAAGCCGGACTTGAAACGGTCGAGCTCGTTTCTCCCGAAGAGATCGTAGCAATGATTCCGCACCTCCGCACGGACGACATTCTCGGCGGCTCATACTGCCCAACGGATGGTCTCATCGAACCGCTCAGCGTGATGCGCGGCTTTACGGAGCGCGCAAGGGAGCGCGGCGTTCAGGTGTGGCTTGAGACTGAAGTCACCGGAATCGAAACCGAGCGCGGCGAAGTCAAAGGTGTTGCGACGACGCGAGGCCACATCTCGACGCGCGCGGTGGTCAACGCATCGGGCGCGTGGGCTGCTCAAGTTGCACGTCTCGCCGGAGTGGAGATTCCAGTCGTTCCATTACGCAGACAACTCGCCGCCGCACGCTTGCCGAATGAGTTGCCCGCTCGATTGCCGATGGTGATTGACATGACCGACGGCTTTCACTTCAGACGCGCCCCGCAGGAATGGACTGAGCCGGGCGTGATACTAGCATGGCCCGACCCTGCGGAGACTTTTGGCTTCAAGACGGAATTCGAGCAGACCTTTATCGAAAAAGTCTTCGCACGAGCCGCGCATCGCATGCCGCTGCTGGCGCTGGGGGTCGTGGACGCGAGCCGCTGTCGTGCAGGGCTGTACGAGATGACGCCCGACCATCACGCGATTATCGGTGAAGCGCCCAACGTGCGCGGCCTCTTTCTCGCCAACGGCTTCAGCGGTCACGGCGTGATGCACTCTCCCGCCACAGGCCGCATCATCTCGGAATTAATCCTGCACGGACAGACGCGCCTGCTAGACATCAAGCCGCTCGGCGCTGAGAGATTCACCGAAGGCCGCCTTCTCGAAGAGACTTCGATTCTCTGATGATGGAGCAGAACAGATTTCGTTGCTCCTGATGAAGAGAAGGTGTGAAGCGTTATTATCCGAACTTGGCTAAAATAACATTGCCGGTTTGACGTATTATCCTGATCGAGTCCAGATAAACAATATCCCGGCATCTTCGTCAGTTCAGCATTGGAGAATCTCATGCCCAACCTTTCAGATGAAGAACAGGAAGCAATAGATTTTTACTCGAAATGTAGAAACCATAACGAACATGAGGATGGCCTTGTTAATCAAAGGCTGACCTGGTTGATGACCCTACAGGGCTTGCTATTTACGGCTTATGGTTTTTCGATGAGCGCAGAGGCCACCTCTTTAGGAGCAAAAGCTCTTGAGCCCAATCCATCTGACGCTGCGAAACAAGCGCTCCAATCGTTTGCAGGAAATCTAAACTACGTCAGGCGCGGGCTGGTTGTGCTGGGAATTTTGTCTTCTCTCGCGGCTTTACTCGGGGTATTAGCCGCCTTTAGAGCGATAAAGGATAACGAACGCGACCTGGCCACATTCACTGGTAAATTAAAGAGCAAGAAAAAATTGTTTCCAATGGTAATCGGGGGGCGATCATCAAATGTCATGGGTATGATCTGCGGCACGGTAATGCCGTTCTTAACCGCAGGAGGTTGGATTTGGGTTGGCAACTTACAGGGCCCCTGGTTGTACGTCTGGGTTGGTATATTGGCAGTGTTTTTCTTATCAACTCTTCGCTATGTGTTCGAAAAACTACTGTTCAGAAAAGCATCGCGGCTTAAACCCGATGCCCAACAATGCGATCAGGGCTGTCCGGCAGAAGCCCTCGCGTCAACGCAAGACCTGAATCACGAAGATGCGAAATCTGACCCGACCATTTTATGACGAGTACGCGTGGGCCTAGGACATCATCATTACGCAACCTGTTTCCAGGCTCAGCATGGCGTCTAAAGTTTAGGTGAAGCATGGAACTCAGATCCGTCAAACCGGAAGATTACGAGGCCGTCCGCCAATTTCTTTCGGAAGCAGGGTGGGAGCAGCGTGTCAGCGACCCCGAACGCTTTCGCCAGATGATGTTGAAGACGGACAGAGCCGTAGTCGCATGGGATGATTCGCGCGTCGTTGGCTTTGCCAGGGCTTTATGCGACGGGGCATCGAACGGTTATATCTCTATGGTCGCGGTTGCCGCCAACAGGCGCGGACAGGGCATCGGGCGCAAGCTCATTGAATACCTGATGGGCGATGACCGCAACATCACCTGGATACTACGCGCTGGCCGGGGAAGCGAAGCCTTCTGGGAAAAGATGGGTTTCAAATCATCAGAGGTGGCGATGGAGAAGGTAAGGAAAAATTAAAAATTAAAAATGTAAAATGCAAAAAGAAGGCGGAAGCCATTTAATTGATAATGGTCTCAGCCTCACTTTTGCATTTTTAATTTTTAATTTTGCATTCTTTACGACTTGATTCCTGTGCCCTCGTGATGTAAGACATTACTTACACTTAATGCTAAATTTGAGTTTAAACGGCACGTTTGGTTTGAGGAACGGGTACGTCGCCAGATAGCGGACTCGCGAGGGGAAATTTTTGCGCCTTGCACCGCTCTTAATATTTTGTCAGTATGGGAACAAGCATGTCACAAATACAAAGAACGCGCGCTGAGAAGGAGACCGAAACAGCGGCGGAGCGTTTAACCTCGCAGATTGAAAGTGCGCGCTCGGCTGTGGCTGTGCGCTCAACGTCCGACATAGATGAACTCGAAGCGTGCGCCGACCGTCTTGAGCGAGCCGCACGCGATCTTGCCGTCGCCCTGCGTGAACTGGCGCACGAGCGCCACGCCGCAGCAAACGAGTCCGAATAAGGCAAGCGAAAGGTGAAAGAGCGCTCTGTGCTTCTTTCAATCTCTTCGATCTCTTCATCTTATTTCATTGGAGAAGCTATGACTTCACTTCGTACACAAAAAATCACTCAGGACAAGGGGCACAAGCGAACCAGTTATGAACTGGACAACTACGGCATCACGGAAGCCGCCAACGTTTACTGGAATCTCAACACGCCTGAGCTTTATGAAGAGATTGCCCGCCGGGAAGAAGGCATCTTTTCAGATCACGGCGCGCTGATTATAGACACGGGCGAGCATACGGGGCGCGCGGCTAAAGACAAGGCCATCGTGCGCGAGCCTTCCTCTGAAGATAAAGTGTTCTGGGGCGAGGTCAATAAAGAGTTCTCGCAGGAAAAGTTCAACGCTCTGAAGGAGCGGATGATGGCTAATGCCAAAGGGCGAGACCTCTTCGTTCAGGACACCTTCGCCGGGGCTGACCCGCGCTATCGCCTGCCGGTGCGCGTCATCACAGAGTTTGCCTGGCACTCTCTTTTCGCGCGCACGATGTTTATTAACGATTCGGTCGCCGATCACAAACCCGAATTCACGATTATTAACTTTCCATCGTTTCGCGCCGAACCCGAACGTGACGGCACGCGCTCAGAGACGTTCATCCTGATGGATTTCAGCCAGCGGCTTGTCCTCATCGGCGGCACATCCTACGCGGGCGAAACTAAAAAGAGTGTCTTCACGATTCTCAACTACCTGCTGCCGCAGCGCGGCGTGATGAGCATGCACTGCTCCGCAAACGTCGGAGACGCGAACGACGTGGCTATCTTCTTCGGGCTGTCCGGCACAGGCAAGACGACTCTCTCAGCAGACCCTGAGCGCAGGCTCATCGGCGACGACGAGCATGGCTGGTCTGATGACGGCGTCTTTAATTTCGAGGGCGGCTGCTACGCCAAAGTCATCAAGCTCTCCGCCGAAGCAGAGCCGGACATTTATCGCACTACGCGCATGTTCGGCACTGTCCTGGAAAACGTCGTCTATGATGAGGAGACACGAACGCTCGATCTGGACGATGCGTCGAAAACGGAGAACACGCGCGCGGCTTATCCGCTCGAAAGCATTCCGAACATCATGCCGGAAGGCTATGCGGGACATCCGCAGAACATCATCATGCTGACGGCTGATGCGTTCGGTGTATTGCCGCCCGTCTCGCGCCTGAGCCCGGAGCAGGCTATGTATCACTTCCTCTCCGGCTATACGGCGAAGGTCGCCGGAACTGAAAGGGGAGTGACCGAGCCGACCGCAACATTTTCAACCTGCTTCGGCGCACCCTTCATGGTCTTGCATCCGGGCGTCTACGCTGACCTCTTGGGCAAGAAGATGGCCGAGCATAAAGCCAACTGCTGGCTCGTCAACACGGGTTGGTCCGGCGGCCCATACGGTGAAGGCCAGCGCATGAAGATTAAGTACACGCGCGCCATGATTCGCGCCATCTTAAATGGCTCGCTCGCAGGCGTTGAAACACAACCAGACCCCGTCTTCGGCCTGAACATTCCCACTTCCTGTGCGGACGTTCCGACGGAGGTTCTCATCCCGCGCAACACCTGGCAGGACAAAGACGCTTACGACCAAAAGGCGCGTCATCTGGCTCAACTCTTCAATGAGAATTTCAAGAAGTACTCTGACGGAGTATCAGAAGAAGTACGCAAGGTAGCGCCGAAGGCTGAATGAAGGTTTACTAGAGCGGTTTTCGATAGAACGTCAGGAGCGAGGGATAGTTGTAGGGGCAGGGCTGGTCCCTGCCCGCTCAATTAACGTGACAATCAACCTTGAAGTTCATGAATCTCGCACGGGCAGGGACAAGCCCTGCCCCTACAGTTTGATTCAACGCCTGACATTCATTTGTAAACCGCTCTAAGGTTGCGAACAGGAAAAGGGCTGCTTATGAGGCAGCCCTTTTTTCGTAACTACTGTTTGTCCGCTTTATGGAAGCGCCCCGTGCGACTCCAGCAGGTTGACCACGCGGCGGTGACTTTCGCTCTGCGTGTGGTCTGACGCGGAACGCAGCGCGGTCACTCCACTCTTGTTTTTTGCGTTGACATCAGCACCGGCATCTAACAGGGCGAGAGTCATTGCCTCATTACCATCCCCCGCCGCATAGATCAATGCCGTGTTGCCGTACCTGTTGCCGTCATTAACATCTGCTCCCAGAGCAATGAGCGCCTTGATCATCTCCAGCCGCCCTGACTGGGCAGCATAAATCATAGGGGTGGTGCAATCATCCTCTCTCGCGTTGAGGTCAATCCCCGCTCGCACCAGAGAATCGAACGCTTCCATATCATCCGCCTCTATTGCCTTCATCAGTTCCCCGAATTGTGCCGCCTTTGTCGTCTCCTCGCGAGTGTGGATGTTATAGTTATTTGACGAGATGGAGAGAATTTTCAAGCTCCCGCCGACGGGGATGAGGTCCAGGTGAAACATCAGGATGCGGGCACAGATGATGCTCTCGCCCTCGTGCTGGCCAAGAAAGTCCTCCGAGAGTTTGCTCACCTCTACGCTCACTGTCTCATCGTCAGCGGCTTCAAGCTCGGGGTTGAAGTAAGGCATGTGCCGCCTGGCCTGTTGCCACGCGGGGAGCTTGCTCAGGTGTTTACGCGTGATGGACGTGGCTTCTTCCCAAATCGAGGCGGAGAGCTTCAACCGCTCCAGGCTGGTGATTACACCATTGTCGGCATCCTCGCCGCTTTGAGTTGCGTCGCCCGATTCCTCATCCGCCCGCATCTCTTTAGCGATAACAGGCCCGAATGTCGGATCGTTTCGCAGCACGCTGACCGCTTCTACCGGCACCAGCTTCCCAAAAGGCGTCTCCTCTCCGCAGTCATCTTTTTGCTCGACGTGCTTTCTTCTGAACTCATCAGTCGCGACCAGCGCCCAATGGAGGAAACAAACATTGCTGATGTTGATGAAGTACCGGCGCAGGTCTTCATCGCTCGCCTGCTCAATAACGCTCTCCTCGGCGAGAACGTAGAACGATTCGTTATGGGGCTGCTTCCGAATGCGTTCCGAAAGATCGCTGACAAACATCTCGCCTTCGACGAGGGATGAAACATCCAAAGTCTTCTGAAACTCTTTGACGAAGCGGACGGCGATGGCGCGAGCCGCACGTTCATCTTCCGGCTTAAGCACGGCTTCCTGTTGTCCGGCGGATGGATCTTCCCCAACGAAAGGATGGCTTGTAGCCGTCGTCATCATCGAGAGGATCAATAGGAATATTATCGAAAATCGCAGATACATCTAAAAACTTTCTCCCATCGGCAAGAATCAAATCATCGCGACATGGTCGCAATGGCAACCGTCGTGCCGCCCGGAAGAAAGCCTTCACAGCGGGGGTTTATAGAGGGGCAACTCATCGGAGCGCCGGAGTGTCGCGACAATTGAAAGAAAACGACTGCGGCGGCGGGAAGATAAAGACGGAAGAAAGATGAGAACCATTCTTTTCATCTCCCTTTTTGCCCTTTTACTTTTGCCTTGACTATGGAGCGTCTTTCCGCGTAGAAATTGGCAAAGGCTGCGCGAGGTCGCGCTCTCAAAACGCGCAGTTTCATGTGCTATCTAGAGTCCCGACACTTCAGAACTTGCCGTCAGATGACTTTTGATTTGTGATTGGAGATATTCCGGTCGTAGATCACAATCAAACTATGGACGCAACCAGAACAGAATCCGCGACGACGCTGCGCACGATGGCCGACACGGTGCGACGCATCATGCGCGCGGATACGACGAGCATTGCCACCTTCTCTCTGCCGGATAAAATTGTGAGATGGAAAGCGACCAGCGGCTTTCGCTCGCGGGCGGAAGCAGAGGCGGACATCCTGATGCCTCTCGACGGAAACTTCCTCGAACGCATTGCGGTCGCAGACGAGTTAGTAATTATCAAAGGCATCGGCGTGCGCGATGAGTTTCCGGCGACGGACTTTCCGCTGCACAGTCCTGAAGGAGTGAGCGATGTCGTGGTCACGCCGCTCAAGGCGCGTGGCGAAACCTTAGGCGCGCTCGTCGTCGGCTATCGCGCCGAACATGAGTTTAATCTTGAAGAAGAGAAACTGCTCGAAGGTCTGGCGGAGATGGCAGCGCTGGCGCTCGACCACGCGCGGCTCTTTGAAATTGTCGGAACTGCCAAGAGAATCTGGGAGAAGACATTTGACGCCATCCCCGACGGCATCATCGTCCACGATCATCAGATGCGGATTATCCGCTGCAACGCTCACGCAGCGGACATGATGGACTTACAACCGGCGCAGGCCGTTGGCCTCACATGTGCAGATGCTTTCGCGCGACTGTTCGGCGAGCGCGCCGCCGCTTATCACATGGGCGAGAGCCGGGGCACTGCCTCGTCTTTTGAATTGCAGGCCGAGGATGGAAGACGCTATCTGGTCGCGGTCGCGCCGCTGGACGAAACGACAAGCCAGCCCGGAAGCGTCATCACCTGGAGCGACGTGACAGAGCTTTCCGAGATGCAGGAGCAACTCGCGCGCTCGCGCCGCCTCGCCACGGTCGGGCAACTGGCGGCGGGTGTGGCGCACGAAATCAACAACCCGCTCGCCACCATCACGACCTGCGCCGAAGCCACGCTGCGCAACATACGCAAGGCAGGCGTTCTTAGCCAGCCATCTAACGAGGCCCGCGACTGGTCTTTCTATCTTGAAGAGATCGTGCGGCAGGCTCTGCGCTGCAAAGAGATTACGCGCGGCCTGCTCGATTTATCGCGCCAGCGTCGCCCCGTGCGCGTCGCGTGCGACATTAACGAGATGACGGCGCAATGCGCGCGGCTCGTCGAAGACCGCATTCAATCGGAGACAATCAAGATTACAGTCAACTTAGACCCGGAGGTCGGCGAAATTGCGACCGATGCCGGGATGGTTCGGCAGGTCCTGGACAATTTGATGGGCAACGCGCTTGATGCTGTCGGCGAGAGCGGAGAGATTACCGTCTCGACGCACCGCGTGGCCGAGCGCGTCGCCATAGAGGTTGCGGATACAGGGCACGGCATCGCGCCTGAGATGCTGGTTCGCATCTTCGATCCCTTCTTCACGACGAAGGATCAGGGCAAGGGCTCAGGTCTCGGCCTCGCCATCTCGTACACGCTGGCCGAAGCTCTGGGCGGCGCGCTCACGGTCGAATCCAAGCAGGGCGCGGGCAGCCGTTTTCGCCTGTGGCTTCCGCGTCGAGCACCGGAGACGGCGAGCAACAGAAGGGGTGAGACTTTATGAGTCGCAAGATTCGTGTGTTGGTCGTGGACGATAACAAGATGTTTCGTGATCTTGTGACCGACCAGCTCAACGACTTGAATATGGAAGCGACCTCGATGGCCAGCGGCGAGGAGGCTTTGCTGTCCCTACGCGCAACCGACTGTGATGTGGTCTTGCTCGACATCAAGATGACGGGCATCTCCGGCCTCGACGTGCTGCGCCAGATCAGGCAGATGGAAGACGCGCCCGAAGTCATCATGCTCACCGCCGACACCTCGCTCTCGACCGGCATCGAAGCGATGCGGCTCGGCGCTTACGATTATCTGACGAAGCCAGCGACCCTGGACGAGATGGAAGCTGTCATTCGCAAGGCAGACGAGAAGAGCAGGCTCGTTCGCCAAAACGCATCCCTGCGCTCGGTCGTGCGCCAGCCCGCAGCGACTGAAGATGAAGCACCCGCGATTATTTATCAAAGTGATGAGATGCGCGGCGTGGTCGAACTGGCGGAGTCTGCGGCGCGGCTCGATTCGACCGTCATCATCACGGGCGAGTCCGGGACAGGTAAAGACGTGCTCGCGCGTTTCATTCACGCGAGAAGCGCGCGCGAACGCTCGCCACTGATTACGGTCAACTGCGGCGCGATGCCTGAATCCCTGTTCGAGTCGGAATTCTTCGGGCACGAAAAGGGTGCGTTCACAGGCGCAAGCGCACTCAAGCGCGGCTTGATTGAAGCGGCGGACGGCTCGACCCTGTTCCTGGACGAAGTCGGCGACATGCCGCTTCCGGCGCAGGTCAAGCTCTTGCACTTTCTCGAACAGGGGCGCTTTCGTCGCGTCGGCTCGACGCGCGATCAGAGCGTTGACGTGAGAGTGATCGCCGCGACCAACCGTCATCTCCCGCAGGATGTGCGCGAGGGACGCTTTCGCGCAGACCTCTTCTATCGCCTCAACGTCGTCTCGCTTCACATTCTCCCCTTGCGCGAGCGCCGCCGTGATATTCCAGCCTTCATCGAATATTTTCTGACGCTCTATCGCCAGAGGTTCAATCGCCCCGCGCTCTCTTTGTCTGCGGAAGCCCGTCACAGGCTTGAAACCTCATCATGGCCCGGCAACGTCCGCGAACTCCGCAACTGCCTAGAGCGCGCCATCGCGCTCTCTCCCACCGACACGATTGAAGCCGGGCAGTTGATGCTATCGGGGGACGGGGGTCAGGGGTCAGGAATTGGCTCTTCTCCTCAGACTCCAACCTCCGGTTCCCAGCCCTCGACTCTTTACGAACTGGAGCGACAACACATCCTGCGAGTCCTCTCGGAAGCGGGCGGCAACCGCGAGCGCGCCGCCGCCATCCTCGGCATCTCCGCGCGCACACTCTACCGTAAGCTGCGCGAGTACGAAACGAGCACTGCTTCGACGAACTTCTCGGCTTGATATGGGGTTGGATTACACGATAAGAATCTTCTTTAAAAGTAGGATCAAGCCGCGTCATGCGACTTAATCGGTAGTTAGCCTGATACCCTTATTAACGCAAATGTTTTATTAGTTATAATAAATCTAGGAGGGATTTATGGCTTGGAAGGAATTAGCGGGTGAAAATCTTATAGAACTGTTTGATAATTTCGGAGAATTGCTCGAATCATCAATAGATACAATCCCGCTACCAAAAGCGAAGAAGACTCTTTTACGCTCTGAAGATATAAAAGTTGTACTAGAGTATCTCAAGAACCCCACAAAAACAGGTGTCTGGAGACTCGGTGCTAATTGGCTAACCGATTCAGGTATATCGCAACATATCTGGCAGGATTTTAGTCCCAAACTACAAAAGAAGGGAAAAGAGATTGTTCTAGAAAGTGAAGGGAGAAGTATTCGAATTTCTCCTGAAAAAATCGTGGAGTTCAAGTCCGCAATTTTTCATCAAGTATCTTTCCTTCTTAATTTATTTATGTACATGCAAGTTAATGAAAGTAAATCAGCTGAAGAATGGCAATTAAATGACGCAACATATCGAACCATTATTAATAACGTTGACCTAGAAAAATTGAAGGAAGCATTTTCAGATGCTTACGGTTACTTCAAAGATAACGTCTATTATCAAGGATTCGATCCAATAATTAAACCCCATGCTCCATATCTAACTAAGAATGGTGTTCTCTACACATTAGATACTGCGCAAGTAAAAGACCTTGTTTCATATGTCTCTTTACATCCAGATAGTCTGAGGGAACTTGCAACATTTCTCTCCAAAGTTGGCAAGATTGCTGATTGGCGCGTTATGCCTGTCTTTTCTCCAGAGGAAGAGGTTTTTAGCCCTTACTTTCTATTTGCGCGACTGGCGTATCCAAACGTTATTAACGACAGCAGACTCCATCCGTTGTTTACCAAAGCCTTTAGTGAGTACGAGGCGCAGCGTTTTGAAAGTAGCACTAGTACGCTTGGCTTAATTGGAGAAGACTTCTTAACTCAAATTTATGAAACATTATTTCGCGATCCAGTCCCCAAAGGCCAAACTATGGGACAGTTATTTGATCTAGTACAGTCTAAAACAAATAAGATGTTTCAGAAGGAGCCGCTGCAACCCCCTGACATTGATTCAATGTACAAAGCTGTAAATGAACAAATTGCCCGAACAGAGACAGATTCTGTACCTACGACTGATGACGCTCTTAAATTGCTGCGTCAGGTTATAACACTCATTAAGGAAGAGCGTACTTATGGCCGTGAATTGGCCAGGGAAAGTCAAAAGCAAACTTCGGTCATTTCTGTGTTTCCAAGTAGAATCAAAGATAACATTAATGAACTGATTCGATTCAGGAATGCGGCTTCACATAAATCCAGAGTACCATTGAGTGACTTTGAAGCACTTCGAACACTTTATTGTTTAATCTCATTGGTTATGTGGTGGCATACGGAACTAAATATAATAGACTGGAATGATGACTCTAAGACAATTATCAAAAAGTTGATTGAAAGAAGTGTAGCCACAAACACATAAGGGAAATTAAGTGTGGGTGAGAACCATCTCAGTATTAACTAAAAACAATAGCATACTCATAAGAAACGCCGTAGGATAACATCTCAATCAACCCGACGCCTTGATAGCATTTTTTAATGGCACTTCCTCGCGTTGTAAATTATCGTAGGCACTCGGCGCAGCTGAGTCCAGGCATCAGGCGCTCATTTCATATTGCGAACAGTGAAGAAAAAGACCGTCATCTCGGTCTAATAGCTGAACGTGCTTTCCTGTCAATATGTCCGTAAGGATAAGAGTCATGCCTCGCGCGATTGTCCCGACATTTCTATCTATCATTGCAGTCTGTGCACTCACCACAGGTCGGGCGTGGGCGCATCCGGCGTGGGGCATCGTCGTTGACCGCGACAATCAAGTTTACTTTAGCGATTTGGAAACCATCTGGAAGATTGATGCTCAGGGCAAACTCACTGTCTTCAGAGCCGGTGTCAGCGGCAGGCATACGCACGAACTGGCGATGGATGAGAGCGGTAATCTCTACGGCGATGAGTTGACTTACGAACCGGGGACAGGGCGCTACTTCAGCGCTCTCTGGAAGATGATGCCCGCAGGGAATTTCGCATACATCCTCGCCCCTACACACGAGCCGCCGAAAGGGATGAGTATTTGGAGAGACCGCGAGGGCAATATGTACTCCGCTTCGTGGAAAAGTAATGCGGAGCATGAGACTCTCATCCTGAAGAGAACCCCTGATGGCAAAGTCAGTACGATGTTCGGTAGCCCAGAGACGGCGGACAAGTTTCGTCAGGTTGTTTTGTACAGCATCGGCGGGATGGCCTTTGGAGGAGACGGCTCATTGTATGTAGCCGACGGAGCAAACATTCGGAAGGTGATGATGAACGGCGCAGTCAAGACGCTGGCGCGCAACCTTGTGCCGGATAACTCTTCGGAGAGTTCGGCGGGAAAGAGCGCAGCCACCCGCCTGCTTGGGATAACCGTTGACGGGCAGGATAATCTCTTTGTCGCTGACAATGATAACCGGCGCGTGTTGAAGATTGCGCCTGACGGCAAAGCCACGACGCTCATGCGCGCGGAACAACCCTGGTCCCCGGCAGGCATGGCTTTTAGAAACGGCAATCTCTATATTTTAGAGTTCGGCTTTACGCCTCCGAACAAGACACACGGCGCGCGGGTTCGCAAGTTGTCACCAGACGGAAAAATCACGGTACTGGCGACCACCGAGGACAACAAGAACGCGGCTGTTACTGAAAGCCCGAGTAGTGAAAAGGCTGAACCGGCGATTGAGACTAAAACAAAAGTCCCGTATATCCTGATTGGCGCGATAGTGGGTGTTTTCGCCCTGACCATTATTATCTGGCGTGTCCGCAGAAAAATTGTTTACCCATCAGCATAATTAAAGTTTCAAAAGTCTATTCGTCATAGAGGCCACATCCAATGGACGAAATACGTGAGGACTTTGATCGCATTGCCCTGCTGACAGAGCATCATGGGGGCGCGAGCGATGTTTATCATGAATACGTCCGGCGTCATCTCCCGCCTCATTGTGAGAAGGCGCTGGAGATCGGCTGCGGAACGGGAGTGTTCACTCGTCTCCTGGCGGCCCACGCGCAAAGCGTCCTGGCCGTGGACCTTTCGCCGCAAATGATTCGTCTCGCCCGGCAACAATCAATTGATTACCCGAACATCGAATATGTGACGGGTGATGTCATGCGCCTTTCGCTTCCCGCCGAGAGTTACGACTGCATCGTCTCGCTTGCCACGCTGCATCATCTTCCACAGGAGCAGGCAGTCTTGAAGATGAAGGACGCGCTCAAACCGGGCGGAGTGCTCATCATCCATGATCTGGTTGCCGACCACCGGATTACGGACAAAGTCAGAAGTGCGCTGGCATATCCGGTCAGCGTTGCGAGGCGATTCTGGAAGACGGGCAGGCTTCGAGCGCCGCGAGAAGTGCGAAAAGCGTGGAGCGAGCATGGCAAAGGCGAGGTCTATCTATCGCTGAATGAAGTCAAAGAAATGTGCAGGCAGTATTTGCCGGAGGCAAAGGTGCGGCGTCATTTACTGTGGCGCTATACGGTCGTCTGGCATAAGCGCAGCAAAGCATAATAAGAGTGCCTGACGAAACTAGGATAGAGAAGAAATAGACAGGATTAACAAGATGGACAGGATGAAAGAACAAGCCTTCAGCATTATTGATCTGCTTTGTCTTCTTAATCTTGCTAATCCTGTTAATCCTGTCTATTTCTTATCGGCTTTGCTAATTACTCCAAGTTGAATTGCTTCGCTTGAGTTGACAGATAAAATTACGGATAAAAGATGGGGCTGATGAACGACGATTTGAAAGACAGCTATGACAGTGTGGCGGAAGATTATGCGTTGCAATTTCGTGATGAAATGGAGAAGAAGCCATTTGACCGGAGGATGCTCGATTGGTTAATTGAAAAAGTTGGCGACCGGGGCATCATCTGCGACATGGGATGCGGCCCCGGACAGATAGCTCGTTATTTACATGAGCGCGGAGCGAAGGTTTGTGGCGTTGATTTGTCACAGGCGATGGTCGAGCGAGCGCTCCTTTTGAATCCGGATATTCCATTTCAGCAGGGTGATATGCTGGCTCTCACAGAGGTGGCAGACAATTCCTATGGCGGAGTAGCAGCTTTTTACTCTATCGTCCATATTCCTCGCCCGGCAGTTGTTCAGGCTTTGCGCGAGTTGAAGCGATTGCTGCGCCCCGGCGGGGTATTGCTGCTCACCTTTCACATTGGGCAGGAAATCATTCACCTGGACGAATGGTGGGGGAAAGCGGTGACGCTGGATTTTATCTTCTTTGAAAGAGAAGAGATGAAAGGCTATCTGATAAAGGCAGGATTCGAATTACAGGAAGCCATCGAGCGAGACCCATATGCGGACGACGTAGAGCATCAAAGTCGCCGCGCTTATATCTTCGCGCAGAAACCGATGACCACGTAACGTGCGCCCAACAAGTAAGATGAATCGCTCTTGGCAAAAGCATCCATCTTATTGAATCTCGCCCTCGGATTAATCCTGCTTTGAGATGTCTCGCAGCCCCGGCACTTTGAGACTATCTGGAGCGAACCGACCGCCAAGAAATATTCCGCCGCTGACCGGTTGATATAATTCGATGGCAATTTGCGAGATCGGCAAGGTTGACGCCTTAAAGTTCGCCTTGTCGGACATGGTGATTGACGCGATTGCGAGGATAGGCCCGCTATTATCTGGCACATTCTTCAACGGCGCGTCTGCTTTGTGACCGGGGAAAAAGCCTTTCATCACTCCCTGGTGCATCCCGCTGTAGTACCACTTCAGGGCAGCTTTCTTATCTTCAAACCACGCGAAGATAACGTTCTTGCCGCTGTCCGTTCGAGCCGTCTCGACGCCCAGACAGCCCGGTGTAGCTTTCAATCCGGCAACCAGATCGGGAAAGCCCATGCCATCCTTCTTTTGGTCTTGCTGATCCTGCGCTAAGCTAATCGCGCTTGAAGCAAACAGCATAATGACGCCGAAAACAATAAGAGCGGGCAAGCGAAACCTACGACGAGCGGTAAAGTTATTCTCCGATGGCATGCGATTATCTCCTCCTACGGAAGCATCACTAATTAACAGGACACATTGATTACGAGACGTCAGTGATTAATGTTCTTGGAATATCCGGCAGGCATTATCTCTTCCCTGTTGCGCTCCCGGATTTTCTCCGGCGCAGGTAAATAGCGAGAGCTTTGTCGAGCGGCTCTGAAGCATCCAACTCAACGTAGTCCGCGCCCGTGCGCTCAAGCTCGCGGCGGAAGTAAGCGCGCAAGCTCTCCATGCGTTCAACGTAAGTGCGGCGCACGCGGTCGGCGTCGGCCATCAGAGTTTCGTTCGTTTCAAGATCATGGAACTCGTAAGTTCCGCGCTCTTCTAGAAACTTCTCTACGCGGTCGAGCAGGTGAAAGACGATAACATCGTGCCCGACACGACGCACGCGCCCGACGGCTTCGACAATCTCTTCCGGTTGGTCATAAAGGTCGGAGACGAGGACGGCGAGACCGCGCCGCTTCCATTGCGATGCCTGGCGCAAAAGTACAGTGCCGATGCGCGTCTGCCCACTGGCTTCCAGATTTTCCAGCGCGAGAAGAATTGTTTGCAGATGGCGCTTGCCGCCACGCGCAGGTAAGACAGCGCGCACTTCTTCGTTGAAACAAACAAGCCCGACGCGGTCTCCCTGCCGCGTGGCTAGATAAGCGAGCGCGGCTGTCAGGTAGCGCGCGTAGTCCAGCTTGCTCACCTTGCGCGGCGCATACCTGAGCGACGCGCTCGTGTCTAAAAGTAAACGGATAGGCGCGTTCGTCTCTTCTTCGGATTCTTTGACATACAGCCTGTCCGTGCGCGCGTACACGCGCCAGTCAATGCGGCGCATCTCGTCGCCCGCGATGTACGGGCGATGCGCGGCGAATTCCTGCGAGAGTCCATGATAAGGACTTTTGTGCAACCCCGTGAGAAAACCTTCGACAATAGTACGCGCAATCAAATCGAGCCGCCCGATAGAGGCGAGCACCATTGGATCAAGCAAGCGTTCGTGTGAAGATGTACCGGCCAAAATTTTATCCAACCTAGATTGCCAGTCATTTAACATCCCGGAGGGATGAGGGAGATTAGCCGGTGGTGTAACCACCGGGACAACACAACGGACGCGATCTGCGCCCCGGCGGGGCGCTGGATACAGCGCTCAATCACCATAGGTACTTCTCATCGAATTCGATGCCACTTTGTCGCAGGAATTCTAAATACTCCTCTTGAAACGTGCGCCTGCGATGATGCTCCTCTTGCCGCGCGATGTAAATCTTAACGGCAGCAACTTGTGAGGCACTGACTGTAAACGCACCATACCCTTCCTGCCATGCGAAAGCGCTCACTCGGATGTTCTGATGTATCCACTCCGAAGATGAGGCTTTAATTTCCCGCAGCACGTCGGCCAGGCGATGTGTAGCGCGCAATCCGACTAGCAGATGTACGTGATCCGCAGTTCCACCCACGCTTTCGGCAATGCCTCCGCAAGCTCGCACCGCGCCTCCCAAATAAGCGTGCAGGCGGTCGCGCCAATCATCGGCAATCAAGCACTGCCGGTCTTTGGTGCTAAAGATGAGATGATAATGGAGACTCAGATATGTTGATGGCATCGCATGTCTCCTGCGCCCCTGCCGGGGCGCGCGTCTCTCTCGGTTGGCGATGTCCCGGTGGTTACACCACCGGCTAATTTCCTGTAGCCCCTCACGGGGCAGTTGATGATTGGCAACCTAAATTATTCAATCAAACAAGGTCTCTGAGGATGAGCACGACTTCGCGCCGTTGGCCTTCGTGCTGCACGATGAGCCGCACATGCTTTTTCGGAGAATCGTTCTTGAATCTGAGCCTGACGGCGGGCAGGTCTAACTGCCCGGTCTTTTGATTGTCAATTTCCAGAATCTGGTCGCCGACCTTGATGCCTGCGTCTGCGGCGGGGCCTCCCGCAATCACGTCAATCACTTCGAAATGGTCGCCAGCGTGCCCGAACCACATTCCACTTCGATCATAAGAATCAGGCGTTCCGTATTGATTATTCTTCTCAAAAATTATCTGGCGACGGCTGTAGTCGAAGATGGTCGTAAACTGTTTGAGAACGTCAGGGCCGACCAAGGCGGCGCGGTCTGCGCTGGTGAGAGCGCCGCTTTTTTGCAGTGAGAGGCGCGCGATGAGATTGTAGACTTCGACCGCGCCGAGTTTGAGAGCTTTTATACGCACAATCTGAGAGCGAACCGGGCCGCCGATGCCCCAACCCGTGATGCCTTCAAACGACGCTTTATATTTCGTCCTTAAATTATTTCGCTCGATGAATGGCCCGTAGAGGATGAGCGCGGAGCGTGCGCCCGTGTCAATCACGAAGATGCCGGGAACGCCATCCAGCTCGCCTCTAACGAGCGGCAGATGCCTGTCAAAGTCTATCGGCACAATCGTGCCGCTTCCTTTGTAAGCAAAGTGCGCGGGCTGCGTGAAGATCAATTGTTTGCGCTCGTAGTCAACGTGGACGACGAGACGCTTGAACAAAGGAAAGCCGATGATGCCTTCGATCCTGTTGGTTCCGAAGACGTATTTCGTATCGGCGAATGAGATGACACCGAATTCCTGCGCGGGAAGATGAATGTCGCCGACTTCGACTTCCGCGATGTTTGCTTCGCCGCGCTCGACGAGTTGCTCGCCGACACCTCCGCCGCCTGTTTGCAGGTTTTCGATTTTCAATCCCAACTGGCGGACGACTTCCGGCGCGACGACCGCGCTCGCGCCGCTATCAAAGATAAAGCGAAACGGGCCTTTGCCATTAAGTTTGACATCTATGACGATGCGATTATCTATCAGGTCAAACGGCAAAGTTGTCCGGGTCTTGTTATCAGCAATCGTGAAATCGGGTAAGGAAGTCTGTGGGAGCTTGTCGGTAGCAATCGTCAGTTGAGCAGGAAAAGTTGCGGATTGAAGGCGCGTGCAGCCCGGAATTATTAACTGCATCAGAAGGCATAGCGCCCAAAACATTCGGCTCATTTCGCCCACTCCCGATAATAATTGATGAATAAACTTGTATTCCCTAACGAAGTGAGACGACGGGATGTTCACCACAGATTAAAACTGTAGGGGCAAGGCTTGTTCCCGCCCGCGTTCTCCGTTAATCGAAAGCGGGCAGGAACAAGCCCCGCCCCTACAAAAATCCGCTGTCTGGCAGTTTACTCCTATTGAAGAGGCGGGTCGTTGGCCGTCGCAGGTCGCGTGGCGTTGGCGCGTACCACATTGCTGTCTGAGTTTATATAGAGATGGCGCGCGTTAGCTGCGGGAGCGCCTTCGGCTTGTTTCGGGTCGGCGTTGACGCTGAAGGTGGCAGGCTGAGAACCCGTCTGCTGAACGATTCGCAGGGTAAAAACGTAGCCTTCCAGCACAGGCGCCGCACCGGCAAAGCGCCGGTCGAGCAGTTTCTCCATTATCAACTGGTCGAATACGCCGTAGTCGCCCGGATGTGTGGTTGAATACATTGTTTGCGCCTGGAAGATAGTCTGGAGCGCTCGAACAGCCGCCGCTTCGTTCGTCCGGGTTTCCGCCTTTTGAGCCGTCTCAACCTGCTGGCTGCAACCAACCGCAAGCAACAATCCCAAAATCAATGTACTCAGGCCAAGAAGTCTTGCGCCGTTTCGCCATGAAGTATTCTTTATAAAACTGTAATGTCGCATTGACACCTCCAGACAACGCTAAAAGTCTAGTCTCTCGTGAAATTTTAATGCCGCGCGAGCGGCGAGGCTTTGAAACGCACGGCTAAAATCAATCGCCGGGACGCGGCAGAACGGCAGCGATTCTTTCCGAAAATACTGCCGACCAAAATTTATCTTGCGTAATAACCGCGCTTGCTGCGTGCGGAGAGGTCTGGGCGATTGATGAGCCGCACGGAGACGTTGCGCCATGAGCCGTCGCGGGGCTTGTTCTTCGGTTGATAGCCGATGCTATAGACCGTGCCGAGATCGCGCATCACCTGCTCGTAGACGCCGTTCAAATCTTCCACCTTGCGCGCTCGATAAAGCAGGCTGCCGCTCTCGCCCGCGAGTTCCGTCAGTTGCTGGCGCGCGAGTGTGTAGGAATTCTCGCTCGCGCGTTTTTGCTTAACCATCTCGCGCTCTGTGTCCAGATAGATGGGAACGATGATCGCGTCCGAAGTTTTGACCATCTCCAGGAGCTTTTCGTAGCCTGTCTCCGAACCGGGACCCGGCACGTCCGGCAACGCATTGTCCACCCCGTCCGACATCACGATCACGGCCTGACGGCGTGACATGTCCTTTGCGCCGAAGACGTTTTTCAGAACGAAGCGCAGCGAATCCCAGAAATTCGTGCCGCCGCGCGGCTTCTCGATTTTCTTGACGCGCTCCACGAGTTGGGTGCGGTCTGTCATCAGCGGCGAGACGACAAACGGCAGATCAGTGAACGTAATGATGCTGATGCGATCCATCGGGCGCGCAGCTTCGATGAAACGGATGGCGGATTTACGAATGAGACTGAGCTTGTCAGCGGTCGAGCCTGAAAGGTCTATCAGCAGCACCAGATCAAACGGCGTCGCAGCCGAAGCGAAGAAGCTTATCTCTTCGGCCACGCCGTCTTCCATCACCGCGAAATCTTTCTGCTGCAATTCTCCGATGGGGCGCAGAGGGTCGCGGCTAAACACACTGACATTCAGATCAACCAGCTCCGTATCAACGCGGATCGTCTCAACATCCTCGCTCTTCTGCTGGGCAATCGGCGGCGGCGGCTCATCCTGCGCCCAAACAGGTAAAGCAAAAGTAAAAAGGCAAAAGTGAGGCTGAAACCACATTTGATTAAAAGTGGTTTCAGCCTTCCTTTTACCCTTTTACTTTTGCCTTTTGCCTTAATTTGCATAGTAGCCACGTTTGCCGCGCGCGACGGCGTTGGGGCGTGCCACCGTGAGACGAATAGCACGCCATTTCCCATCGCGTAGTCTGTTTGTCGGGCGATAAGAGAGACTGTAAACAGTGCCGAGGTCGGCGACGACGCGGTCGTAAGCGTCGGCCAAATCTTCCACCTTGTCTACTTCGTAAAAGAGGCCGCCGCCTGCTTCCGCGAACTTCTCCATCTGGTCGTGTGCAAGATCGTAAGTTTCCGGCTGGATGTCAAGCGGACTCAAACTGCTGTACTCGGTTTCCACGTTGAGCCACATACTGTAAAGCACGCCGTCGAACTCGCGCAGGCGCGAGAGCAACTCTTCGTAGCCGATGGTCGAGCCGGGACCGGGGACGTTCTCCATCGTGCTGTCCAGCCCGTCGCTCATCAGGACGATGGCGTTGCGGCGCGAATCCTTCACGTCTTTGAAGACCTCGCTCATGACGAAGGCGATTGAATCGTAAACGTTGGTGCTGCCCTTTGGTTTCTCAATCGCGTTGATGCGTTCGCGCAAAGCGGCGCGGTCGCTGGTCAGGCGCGAGACGATAACGGCGTCGTGTGTGAAAGTGACGATGCCGATGCGGTCTGAGGGACGGGCGGCGGCAACGAACTGGAGCGCCGCATCGCGAATCAACGCGAGCTTATCCTGCGTGGAAAGTGAAAGGTCTATCAGCAGGACTAGATTGAAGGGGGCGCTGGACGATTCGAAATTCGCAATCTGTTGCGGAGCGCCGTCCTCGAACAATTTGAAATCATTCTCGGTCAGTCCCTTTAATCCGCGATTCGTCCCGCGATCAACGACGCTGACGCTGAGCGTGACGAGTTCCGTATCAACCCGCACGATGTCGCCTTCGTCAATCTCTTCCGGCCCCGTGAGCGGCGTCGAAGGCGTGCCCGCTCCTGTTCCATTTTTAGCTGCGCCGATGAGAGCGGGCGTCCGGCGTGCTTCCGATGGCTGCGCTTCCTCTACCGGCGTAACATTCTTCGGCTCGCCGTATGACGCGAGCGCGATGCTCCCTCGTCTAGAGACAAGGCGCACGCGCTTGCCGCCTGCGCCGAGGCGTGCCTGAAGAACTTTGCCGCCGGTGAACGCGCTGTCGGGAATCGTCGAGACAATCTCTTTATTCGGCGACTCGGCGGCAATATCGGCATCACCGGACGCAGGAAACTCGGCGCGAATGTCGCCATACCCGCTCTCGATGTTCAGCCCGGCGGGCAGGCCATGAATAGTGATGCCTCCGGTTTCAGAAACAACCGTCACAAGGGAGCGCTGAGGGAGCCGTATGGCGAGGTCAACGCGCGTCAGCATTCCGACTTCACGGGGAGAGACGCTGATAGTCAGCAATTGCTCCGTTCTTTTAATCGCGACCGGCGAGCGTTTCAACTTCTCGCCTTTGACGGTGGCCGCCACCGAGACGTGCTGCTCGTCCCACACTTCAAGGTGGACGCTGCCTCTGGGATTGACGATAGATACTTCCCCGCCCGGAGGAAGATCGGCGCGCACGCCTTCATCAGCGATAGAACTACTGACAATCTGCGGCGCGGAAAAGAGAATCAGGAGAACAGCAATTAAAACGGGAGAGAGAAATTTCGCGTGTCGTAAATAAAGCATAACTCAATTTCTCCCTTTGTTGGACGATGGCCGATGGCCGAACGAAAGAGTGCGTAGTTCCCGGCAATCGTCTATCGTCCATCGTCCATCGTCTGCTTCAATAGCTCCGCGATGATCGCCTCACTGGTGATGCCTTCGGCTTCGGCGCGGAAGTTGGGGAGAATGCGATGCCTGAGTACAGGATAGACAATCGCGCGGACATCATCAAACCCGACGGCGAAGCGGCCATCAAAGAGCGCGCGTGCCTTCGCCCCCAGAATCAAGTATTGCCCGGCGCGTGGCCCAGCACCCCACCTGACGTTCTCGTTGACGAAGGCGCTCGCCTCTTCCCTGTTGGGACGACTCGCGCGCACCAGCCGCGCCGCAAAATCAACAATATTCGAAGCCACAGGAACGTCGCGCACGACCTCCTGAATCCTGAGCAGCGTCGCCCCGTCTAGAACGGGACGCACGGTTTCAGCGCGGTTTGCCGTCGTCTCCGCGATAATGCGCCGTTCTTCTTCAGCACCGGGGTAGTCAATCACGATCTCAAACATGAAACGGTCGAGCTGCGCTTCGGGAAGATTATATGTGCCCTCCTGCTCGATTGGGTTTTCGGTGGCGAGCACGAAGAACGGAGCTTCGAGCGTGTAGCGCTGGCCTCCCGCCGTCACCTGATGTTCCTGCATCGCTTCCAGCAGCGCAGCCTGAGTTTTCGGGGGAGCGCGGTTGATCTCGTCCGCAAGCACGATGTTAGCGAAGATTGGCCCGGAGATAAAACGCGCGGCGCGATGTCCGGTCGCGCGGTCTTCTTCGATGACTTCCGTTCCCGTAATGTCGGAAGGCATCAGGTCTGGGGTGAACTGGATGCGGTTAAAGCGCAGTTCCAGAGCCTGGGCAAGCGTTTTGACGAGCAGGGTTTTGGCTAGCCCCGGCACGCCGCGAAGAAGGCAGTGACCGCCGCAGGCGAGCGCCGTCATGCTCTGGCGCACAACCTCGCGCTGCCCGACGATCACCTTTGCAATCTCCGCTTCAAGCTGCGCGACCACTTCCGGCAACGCATCCAGGGTCGCGGCCTTTTCGCTTTCGCCCATCAACTGCTGCATGTCAATCTATTCGCAAAACTCTGCGCCGGGTGCAACTGCGCTTGCGCCTGCGAGCAAGCCTTCCATGTGCTGCCGCGCTTTCCACGCGCCCGTGCGCTGGGCGACTTCAATCCCTCGCGTCCAAACGCTGACGGCTTCTTCTCTGTGTCCGGCGTTCAGGAGCGCCGTGCCGAGCATCTGGTAAGCCGCTGTGTAATCGGGATTGATTCGCAGGACATTGCGAAGCGCATCGGCAGCCTCGCTCCAGCTTTCAATCTTTACATACTCGCTGCCCAAGCCATACCAGATCATCGCATCATCCGGCTGTTGTTTCACCATCTCGGCGAAGATGTCTATTCTCGATTGCGCCATTCCCGTTTATCCTTACTTTTCGTTAACTCTCGCCCTGCTAGCGCTCAATCATATCGAGCATCGGATCAGTTTGCGCTGGGCTGGGTTCGGGGCGGGCGGGCGGCTCATCGTCCATGTCTGCGAGCCGCAGCAACAGGTTGTTGTAATTAGTGGCGTATGGCATCGCGTCATCTTTCGTCACCACACCCTGCCGGATCATTCGTTCGAGCACCCCGTCAAACGTCTGCATCCCTTCCTGATCGCCCTGCTCCATAGCATCTATCAAAGACTTGCCTTCCTGCTCGCCCTTCTCGATGTATTCTTTCGTGCGAGAGGTTGATCTCAGGATTTCGATGGCGGCGACACGGCCTTTGCCGTCGGCGCGCGGGAGCAGGCGCTGCGAGACGATGTAGCGGAAAGCCTGCGCGATGCGATTGCGGATAACGTGCTCCTCGTTCTTCGGAAAGACGCCGATGATGCGGTCAACAGTTTTGGCGGCGTCAATCGTGTGGAGCGTGGAGAGCACGAGATGGCCTGTCTCTGCCGCTTCGAGCGCGACTTCAATCGTTTCGCGGTCGCGCATCTCGCCGACGAGGATTACTTTCGGAGCCTGACGCAGGGCAGCACGCAGGGCACGCGCAAAGTCGGAAGTATCGGAGTAGAGCTCGCGCTGGTGAATCGTACAGTTTTTATGATAATGCAGAAACTCTATGGGGTCTTCGATGGTGACGATGTGGTAATACTTCGTCTCGTTAATCAAATCTATGATCGCCGCCAGCGTGGAGCTTTTACCTGAGCCCGTCGGGCCGGTCACAAGCACGATACCGTTTTTTATATCGACAATACTTTTTAGTTGCTCAGGCAGATGGAGGTCTTCAAAGCGCGGGACTTTCGGTGGAACGACGCGCATGACGATGGCGTGCGTGCCGCGCTGCATGAAGATGTTCACACGGAAGCGGGACAATCCCGGCACGCTGAAAGAGAGGTCGGCTGAGCCGTAGGTCTCAAGGTTCTGCGCGGCGGCCAGATGATGACCGGCTCTCAGGTGGCTGCCGATGATTAACTTGGAGATGCCAGCGGTGTGCGCCGGGGTCAGCTTTTCAAGGCCGGGCAAGCGAACAGGCTGGAGCTTGCCGACCAGCTCAATCTGCGGCGGGCGTCCCGGCGAAAAGATCAGGTCGCTCACATTATCGGAGACCGCCAGCATGCGCCTCAACACTTCGCCAAAGTCCGCCACAGCAGGAGGAGGAGAAGGAGGCGTAGGAGGAGTCACGGCAGGCGAATCCGCCTGAGGAGTCGGAGGAGTTGTGGGTTGTTCTGGTGTACTCATAAGGAAAGTGATGGGTGATAGGTGATGGGTGACAGGTAAGAGCGTTTTATCTCATCACCCATCACCTATCACTTATCACTGCTCTAATGTGTTAAAGCGTAGACGATGATGTTGACGCCGAAGCGTGTGTTGTCTTTGGTCGCGAAGCGTTTGTTCGACCAGTCGTAGTTCCATTCGCAGCCGTAATCTTTGTTGGAGTAGAGGACAGCGATGCGCCCGTCAATCTCTATGGCCTTGAGGTAGTCGTGAACGATGTCGTCGCCCCAGCCGTTTAGTTCGTGAGAAGTGGCGGGCGGGCCTTCCTTGAACTCGAAGAAAGAGCGGTAGAGCGGGTGCGTTTTAGGCAGTTTCTTGAGAGCCTCTTCGGGGCGGTCTAGAACGGTTTTGATCTCGCTCTCGAAGGTTTTGGCGAATGTGCCGTCTATGTCGTGGTTGCAGTCGTCCACGAACATGAAGCCGCCGTTTCTGAGATACCGGCGCAGATTCGTGCGCTCGGTTTCCGTAAAGCGGAGCATCTTGTTGCCGGTCAGGTAGACGAAAGGATAGTCGGAAAGCTGCCCGGAGCCGACATCGACAATCCGTTCGTTCGGGTCAACGCGTATAGATGTGTACTCGACCAGCGAGTTCAGCAAATTCGAGGGCATTTTGGGGTCTGCATCCCAGTTGCCCGAACCGTAACGCAGGCGGGCGAAAGTAAAGCCTGAAACGGCGCTCAGGGGGCGGCGGGCGGTGGCGGCAGCCGAGCGTTTGAGAAGGCTGGTTGCCCCGGCCAGTTTTGCAGAAGCGGTGACACTGGTAGCGGCGACCAGTGAGTTGCGAACGAATTTTCGGCGATTCATGCGGTTTACCTCTTATTCAGGCTAAGGGGACGGACGAAAGCGTCAAAGTTTCAGCAGAGCGTCGTGACAGAAAATAAATCTCTGGCGCGAACAACTGCTCTATAATGAGCGTACATCCAACCGGGTGCAAGGGGACGGCTCGGTTGTTTGCAAATGTCCCGAATATACACGAAAGAGAGGCGCTAAAAGTCATGGCAACTTACAGAGACCCTGTCAGATGCTTTGCTCCACTGGAAGTCGTTGAGCGCCTGCTGGAAATTCGTGCCGAAGCGGGTTTCTCTCCCGTTGTTTATCTCGTCTCGAACGATGATTTGGCAGCGTGTTTAGACGCATACGGTTTTGATGTTTACGCTTTTTCGGACACGGAAGCTGAGTTTCACTTCGGGGATTATCGCGCCCCGCTCGCGCCTGGCGGTGATCGCGCGCACATTTCTTTAACGGCGCACTAGGGTAGTTCAAAACTAAGAATTAAAAATGCAAAATGAGGGAGGCCGAGCTTTTCTTCCTCCATTTTGCATTTTTAATTTTGCGTTTTGCATTATTTACAGTGCTTTGACGATGAAGAAAGTCATGTCGTCGCCCGCGCCGCGCCCGTCCGTCCACGCCAGCACGTCCTGCTGAATCGCTGTAATCAATTCTCGCGCGCTCAAATGGCGGCCAGCTCTGACGGCAGCCTCCAGACGGTCGCGCCCGTATTCTTCGCCGTTTGCTCCATTCGCCTCTGTCGCGCCGTCAGTGTAAAGTACTAAAAGCTGCCCCGGCTCGATGGCCTGATAATACTCATAATAACGCGTATCCCTGAACATGCCGAGCGGCAATCCGCCGCGCTCTATGAAACGCGCCGTGCCGTCCGCATCCATCAAAAGCGGCGGGTTGTGCCCGGCGTTCGTGTAGGCCAGCGTTTTGTTCGACGCATCGAGCACGCCGTAAAAGGCCGTCACGAATTGATTCCGCTCAATGGATTCCCAGAGCAGGTAGTTCACCTTCGCCATAGAAATATGCGGAGCGTAGCCGATGTGGATGGCCGCGCGCAGACTGGCGCGCAGGAACGCCATCAGGAGCGCCGCCGGGACGCCTTTGCCTGAAACGTCCGCAATGACCATGCCGATCTGGTCTTCGTAGATGCTGACCCAATCGTAGTAATCGCCCGACACTTCTTCGGTCGAAAAGTTCCAGGCGCAGATGTCGAAGCCTTCAAGCTGCGGATCATGCGCCGGGAGAAGCTCCAGTTGAACCTGGCGCGCGACTTCAAGCTGGCCTTCAAGACGCTTCTTCTCGATCAACTGCTCATGCAGCATCACCTTCTCGATGATGATGGCTACCTGCGAGGCCAGGAGCAGCAGCACCTGTAGGTCGTCCGGCGTGTAAGAGTTCAGTTGATCGCTTTCGAGGTCGAAGACGCCGATGACCTCGTCGTTGGAGATGATGGGAGCAACCATCTCGGAACGCGTCTCTTCACGGGCATTGACGTAGCGCGGGTCTGTCCGCACGTCAGGCGAGATAATGGGTTCGCCGCTTTGCGCGACGTGGCCGATCATTCCCTCGCCTATCTTCAGACGCAAATCCATCAAATCGTCTATGTCGTAGCCGCGCACGGCTTCGGTGTGAAAGACACGGGCTGAATTCGGCGTAGCATCAGCATGTAACATCGTACACTTGAGGACGTAGATTCCGGCGGCATCGTAATGAATCAACGAGCCGAGCGTGTCCATCACAAGGTTAAGAACTTCTTGTAGATCAAGGGAGCGGCTGATTTTTTTAGTGATGTCCAACAGAAGGCGCAGCTTATCCGTCACGGAGAGTTCCGCTGTCGCTACGGGAGCTTCTTTTACTTGTTCAGCCATAATGGGGCAACGTGGCTGGCCCTTGCCAGCAATTCCGATTCAGACGCGAGGCCACGGGTGATTATAAAGGGGAAAGGCGAAGGGCGAAAGGAGAAAGACAGGATAAAGCTGCACTCTGGTCTCATTTCTTAATAACTATTCCCCTTGCTCTTCGGCTCGCTCTTCCGCTGCTTCAGTCAACAAAGTGAACTCAAGCGCGGCGGATGGATGATGCTGGAAGAAGTCGTTGACATCGGAGGGTAATTCGAGTTGGGCAAGGCGCATCCCGCGCGCAGCAAACATCTCGCGATAGCGGGAGGTGGCGCGCAGGCCAGCCGTATCGCCGTCGAGCGCGGCGACGACGCGGAACCGCGCGAGCGGCGCGAGCCAGTCTTCTTTGAACCCTCCCGCACCGACCAGCCCGACTGCCTTGAAGCCGTAGGCGCACAGCGTCAGCGTGTCCGTGAATCCTTCGACCAGGTAAACGATTTCGCCGCTCGGCAAATCGCTCAGAGCATCCACGTTGTAAAGCGACGGCACGCCCCCGCGCATGTTGTGCCAGCGCGGTTCGACGCCGGAAGCTGTCGTGCGCGCCTGTAAATAAACCGCGCGCTTCTCGACGTAAAACGGAAAGAGCAGCCGGTGCCGGTAAAAGGTCAAATGCGCCTGCGCGTTGAAAAGCCCGATCTGCTGCAACTCTTCGAGCACGAAGGTATCCAGCATATAACGCATCACGCGGCGATAGGCGCGGCGCGGGAAGTAGGCCAGCCCGGCGCGGCGCATCGTCTTCGCATCAATCCCGCGCCGCGCCAAATAGCTGACGCCCTCCATCTGCTCCTCTCGTCGGCAAACTTCCAGAAAACTCTCGCAGATAGCGGTCATACGCTCCGCGCCGAGCGGCTCTGCTTCCTGCTGCGCTTCCGGTGGCTCGCGGTCTGGCGCGGCGCGAAAGGCCAGCGAGGGTTTCCCGCTGGCGTTGATTCCTAAGTCAGACGCCAGTTCACGCACGGCCTGAGAAAACGTGACACCGCGCATCAACTCATAAAAGCGAATTGCGTCGCCGCCTTCATCGCGCGAAAAGCAGTGAAAGAGGCCGCGTTGCAGATCAATGGAAAGGCTCGGATGTCCTTTGCCGCTATGTGAGTGTGCAGGGATTGGACAGAGGGTTTGCATGCGCGTGCCGCCAGCGCGCGCGTCCGTACAGTAACGCAGGTAGAAGGAACGATAATCCAGGCGCGACTTAATCTCTTCGCTCAACTGGCGCAGTCGCTTCAGGTTTCGACCAGCCTGTTCCATCTTTTTCGGGAGATAAAAGTAGGGGCAGGGCTTGTCCCTGCCCGTGTTTTCTGTACCGAGAACGCGGGCAGGGACAAGCCCTGCCCCTACAAATCCTGCTTTTTACTGTTGCCTTGTATTTCCGTTTCCGCTCCACTGCTCGCGCAGCCGCATCTCTTCCGGGTGGCGCAGCTTGTAATCAGCCCACAGGCGCGAAACCTTCATCCGGTATTCGATCAACTCGCGGCTGACGTTGAAGTGCTGTGCAATCTCTTTGGAAGTTTTATTCTTCGAGACGAAACGGCGGAGCGCGGCAAACGGCACGAGCGCGGCTGCGCCGACGGCGTAGGCAGCCTCCTCATCCTCTTCGTTGTAATCGCGCGAGACGGTCTTGCCGTTCTTATCTTCGGCGACGATGTGCAGACGGTTGGCCTTGTGGCCTAAGAAGACGTGACAGACCTCTTCCATCAAGGTCGCGTTATTACGCGCCGCCCCATGCTTCGGATTCAGGATGACCAGCCGCCACCCGTTCGGCAGCGGACGCGAAGCCGTGCCCCCCGACCACGCGCTTGACCCATCGCCCAAAAGATGCTCGCGCGTCTCCTCCGAGAGTCCCTTAATCTCATCGAAGTTAATTACCATCAACTTCGCGAAGTGCGCCAGCGCAAACGGGTCAAGCGGCTCGTCCCCATGCACCCGCGCAAAATCCCGCAGCCCGAGCGCACGCATCTCGTACTGCCGTCCCTTGAACGATGGAGGCCAGATTGATTCTTCCACGAAATGAATTATACCTTGCCCGCGTCCGTTGCGCTCACTCCGCGCTATCTAAGTGTTACTGCCCGCACGCTTCGTTGGAATCAACGCTATAAATTGCATTGAACTTCAAAAGCTGACTTACTATGTAGCAGTCTCAGGCGTGGCACTCTTGTTCCTTATCTTCGCAGGAAATTCATAGATGAACTTTAATAACATTCCTACAAACACAATTAGTTCTTCAGCATCAGAGCGCCCCATTATTTTGATTTCATGCGTTGCAATATTTCCTACCTTACGAATATGGTCAGCCCATTCTTTCCCATCAGGCGGAAGATAGTTGTTATCAGCAAGATAATTTACATATTCGACGAATCTAAGACTTTCAGCAGCACCTTTGGAAACGGCTATATTCATTAACAATTTTCTGCTACAAAGAATAGAGGCAGTAAAGGCATTAACCGTCACACAATTTCGAGCCTCTCCATATAAGGCGGCTACTTCTGGAGATGGAATATGCTCTACTGAATAACCAAATGCGCTACCCGGTACTTGTCGGCCATCATTAGAAAAATAGGTTGGCTGATCGCAAAAATGGCAAATATAGATGTACCCTTTTGAACTTGAGAAGTAACCTATATTAGTGGCAAGAGGATTTCCGCAATAACCGCAGGTATAATTTTTTGAAGTTAATGCCCGCGCATGATTCCATGTAGACATGTAATATCTCCCTAAATATAAACCCCAACACGAAACGATGCTACATAACAGCTAAATAGGCGCTCAACCCACTATGAGCCGAGCGCCTAATAAACTTTCCGAACCTGAAACTTAGTTTCGCTTACTTCTTCCTGTTGCGCCCGCGCGTGTCTTCGCCCGGATGGCTGAATTGCGAATAGGCGACGCGGAAGAGTTCCGAGAGCGCCTTGGCCGTCTCCGGCGAGAGATTGCGGTCGGCTCTCAAGTGCGCTTCGACGATCTCCGGCGTGGATTCCTGCGGGAAGTAGACCACCGCACGTTCCTCGTTGCCATCCATCTCGCGCCCGCTCATGATGCGTTCCACGGGGACGTTGAGCCAGCCGGTCAGCCGCGCGATGTTGTCCGCATCGGGCTTGCCCGTGCCGTTCTCGATCCTCGAAAGCGTCGAAGCGGAAACGCCTGTTTTATCCGCGACATCGCGCAGGCTCATGCCCAGTTCCTCGCGTTTGCGGCGGATTGAGCGTCCCAGTTCGACCGTGTTAACTAAACTTTTACCAGTAGATTGCGCCATTTTGGCCTCCTTTTGGTGCGCTTCCCTCCCCCTTAAAGGCAGGTTGCGCCCCCTAACACGACCCAACCATATCACAGGAAAATTTTAGTTGCAAGACTTTGTTTTATGCTTGCAACAGGCATGGAACAATGGTACACTGTTTCACGTATGAAACAGCAGGTTAAAACAGCCTGTGAAAGAAGAGGGACAAGGGTCGTGAGTCAAGAGTACATCTGGGAGACATTCGACAGCCTTTTCAAGACGGTGCACCGGCAGGGGCGGCGCGTGGAGGAGTTGGAAGCCCGTGTCATAGACCTTGAGCGCCGATTGAGCGAGCGAGCCGTCGAGCCGCAAAAAACGCCACATATTGTCAACGAGATGCCCGCCGAGCGCGCGGCCTAAAGGATTTTGGAGGTCAAAAGAGCCATGTCAAACACGGCAGCATTAGCAACCGACAGAAAAGCGATCATGCGCGACAAGCGCGCTCAGGGCATCGCCGCGATGGGCTTAGTGACGCGCGAAGGCGACCGTTTTCGCGTGGCGACTCCTTCCCTCAGAGGTCGCACCGCCAAATACGAAGTCTGGCGCGACGAGGTCGGAAAAGTTCGCTGCTCTTGCCTCGAATTTGAGGAGCACGAGACTGACGACGCGCTCTTTCGCTGCGAGCACATTCTCGCGGTCAAGCATTCGCTTCTGGCCAAAAATTCAGAAGCTGTTACCAAGCCGCAGCCCGCTTCACCTGTCGCCGCGACTAGTGAAACGGCTGTTGCGCCCAACACAAACGCAGACGCATCCGAGAAGCGTGAAATCCGCAAAGCTGCGAAAGCGCAGGCCGAAGATTCACGCTCCGAACGAGAGCAGAACGAAACGAAAGAGATGGAGGCGGTGGCCGAGATTACTGCTGCTGCTCCGGCCTCCAACGTTCGTTCGCTTGCGAAACACACAAACACTGAGGAGCAAGACATGAATAAGAGACAGGACAAACTTTCTATCGCAGAGGCTGCGGAAAACGAAGAGATGGCGCTCGCCGCAGAGCCAATCGCCTCAATCGTGCCGCTGGCCTTCACCAACACCTTGCGCGCACTACGCACGCAGGTTGATCCCGCAGTCGTCAAAACCCGCGAGGGCTGGACTGATCGTCAGGGAAATCTACACATGGTCGAGTACGTCGAGTGGCATGCCGTCGCAGACATCCTTGATCGCGTCGTTCCCAACTGGTCGCACTCGGTTCGCAACGTCGTGCAGATCGGCGACATGGTGGCCGTCACCGCCGCTATCACCATTGACGGTGTGACGCGCGAAGGCGTCGGCACAGGCACAGCCGAAAGCGAGATGGGCATCAAGAAGGCCGAGCACGACGCTCTGAAGCGCGCGGCTGTCAAATTCGGCATCGCACGTGAGCTTTACCAGCGCGAGTCGGAAGTGATCGAGAAGGAAGGAGCTGCCGCGCCGCAGGCATTCCCGCGCGATCCGCTGGCCAAGTCTATGGCCGACCTCGTGACACCGAAGCAGCTCGGCATGATCCGCGCGCTCGCACGCGAGGCGGGCGTGGACGTTGAGGAAGAGTGTCAGTCGGTGCTTCGCTGCAAGACGGATGAACTCTCGAAGCGCGCAGCCTCAAGCTTCATAGATCATCTGAAGGGCTTGCAGCAGGAAGCCGCAGGCGGCATGCGCCGGGCAAGCTAAGAACAGTTGTCAGTAGCCGGTGGTCGGTGGTCAGTTAAAGGCAAAAGCACGAACGCTGCTTCGCCTGTTGTTACTGACCACTGTCCACCGACCACCGACCACTGCTTTTCGGGAGGTACAAAGACAATGACGACTGAAGAGATGATTGAGCAACATACGCGGCCACTGGCGATGGAGCTTGAGTATGCGGAGGAGCCGCAGCGAAGACTCATCGAGGAGAGGCCGGACGAAGCTACGACCAGTGAAGAGCCTCGCTCCAAGAAGGAGCAGATTATCGCTCTCTATGAATCAGGTGTGACAGACATCGCGCAGATTGTGCGCAAGGTCGCGGCCAGGCCCAGTTACGTCGCACAGGTCTTGCAGGGCGCTGGATTGATTACAGGCTACTTCGATCTTTACACCACGACGGCGCGCGAGCAGAACGTCTATTCCAGATTCTTCCGCAATGTGCTGTCGTTCAAAACAATCGAGTCGGCGAAGGAATCCGTTCATAGGATTGACCGCCTCTACAACTACTTCGAGCGGCTCGGTGATCGCGCAGGCCAGCATCAGGCGATGGTGCTTGCGCTGACCGGCAAGAATCGCGCCCGCTGGAGCGGCAAGCAGGAAGAATCTGAAGTTTTCAACGAATGGCTCGCAGCACACTAAGAGCCGAGTGAATTATCAAAGCTGAAGGATAGGTCCCTCTCAAAAGAACGAGCAAGGGGTGGGTTTGAAAAGGTGAGTTTTTCGGGAGGGACCGGACTCACCTTTTCTATTTTCGACAATCTCCCGAGATAGACCTTAAGTCAAACGAGTTTTCAGTTAAGTACCTCGCCCGTCCGAGCTTTCATCAGTTCGGACTGCAATCAAGCTTTTCCGTTGGAATAGTTCTTCAAAAGTTCAAACTCTGTAGAGGAGAAAACCATGTCAGAACAAACAGCAACCGCACCCGAACAAACCAAGCATCACGAACCAATCCCGCACGGCACGATCTGCTGGGCAGAGCTTGGGAGCAAAGACCTTGAGGCAGCGAAGAAGTTTTACACAGAACTCCTGGGCTGGAAGATTGAGGGGAGCGAAGCGGCGGGGATGAATTACACGGAGATCGTCGTCGGCGACAAGCACATCGGCGGGATGTACCAAATTACCGAAGAGTGTGGCGATATGCCGTCGAACTGGATGTCATATGTGGCCGTTGACGATGTGGACACATCGGCCAAGCGCACCGAAGAGCTTGGCGGCAAAGTCATCGTTCCCCCGATGGACATCCCGAACGTGGGTCGCTTCTGCGTCATCAACGATCCTACGGGCGCGGCCATTTCGCTGATTAAGTTGGGCGGCGCTTAACTTCCAGATGCCTTCATTCGGCATCACACGCGCTCTCATCAGACAACAAGTGCGCGGCTGACAAAAGAGGCCAGCCGTGCACAACCCCTCGTAAGAAGATTTACCCTCGCAACACGAACATTCGCGCCCCGTAACAACGGGCGGACGCTACAACTCTATCTAAGGAGAAACTATGAAAAAGCAATTGCTCAGTTTGTTAGTCGTTCTTGTTGTTCTCGCCAGCGGTCTTTTCTACATTACGAAGGGCACTTCGGCTGAAGCCAATCAGCAGGCCATCGCCGCTGCGATTATCGCCCGCGAGAAGAGTTCGTTTGAAGCATGGCAGCGTAAGGATAAAGCGTTCTTCGCAGATTTCATTGCCGATGATTCCACCATGTTCAGTTGGATGAGTCCGTATCTTGAAACCGAGCCGAAGGTGAATTTTCTGCCTAAGTTCGAGCAGTATGCGGAGATGATTAAGTTCAACGATTTTTCTATGTACAATCCGCGTGTGCAGGTTTACGGGGATACAGCCGTGCTGACATATAACAGTTCGGTCTCTGCCTCTTTTGGCGGTCAGCCCGTCAATTACACGGCGAAGGTGTCTACTGTGTACGTCAAACAGGGCAACACATGGCGCGTCGTTCATGGACACGAATCAATGAATCCCGCAGCTAAATAACTCAAAGACGCCGAAGATGGAAGAAACGTTTCTGCCCTCGCCTTCCATCTTCATTAATTTTCAACGGAGGAAAAGATAATGCTGACCAAACTCGCGGTCGTCACGATTCTCGTGCGCGATCAGGATGAAGCGCTTGCTTACTACACGGAAAAGCTCGGACTCGAAAAGATGGATGATATGACTTTTGGGGGCGACCGCTGGCTGACTGTCACGGCGAAGAACCAGAAAGACGTGCAAATCTTTCTACAGAAAGCCGACGGCTTTGGAATGGACTTGATGGATCAAGTCGGGAAAGCCACTACCTGGGCATTCAACACGGACAACTGCCGCGAGGATTACGAAACGTTAAAGGCGCGCGGCGTCAAATTCACCAGCGAGCCGAAAGAGCAGCCCTGGGGCATTCAAGCTATTTTTGAAGACCTTTACGGCAACACTTTGTCCATCGTAGAGGAGCCGACCGGCTCTGAGAGCGCGTGAGTTTTTCCTTACCAATAGAGAAAGCGGAATGGAGGAGATATGCCTAGAGTAGTTCACTTTGAAATCAGCGCTGACGAACCCGAGCGCGCCGCCAAGTTTTACACGGATGTCTTCGGCTGGAGTACGGAGAAATGGGGTGGGCCGAAAGACTACTGGCTCGTCACGACAGGCGCAGACGATCAGCCCGGCATCAACGGCGGCGTTTTCAAACGCGAAGGGCCGGTCAATTTCGTCAACACGATTGACGTTCCTTCGGTTGAAGAGTTCACCGCGAAGGTTACGGAACATGGCGGCAAAGTCGTTGTGCCGAAGATGGCGATTCCCGGCGTCGGCTACCTGATTTACTGCCAGGACACTGAGAGCAACGTCTTCGGGATTATGCAGGCTGACGATTCGGCTCAATGATATTCAGGCGCTCGCCATGCGTGCGAGTTTTTAGCCCCGTCAGGGGCGGTTGAAAATAGCCTAGCCATTGATGGCCGGGGGACAGACCGGTAAGAATTGATTGAGTCCCGTAGGGACGACTGAATGGAAGTGGACATTCTCTTCAGCCGTCCCTACGGGACTCAGTTTTTATTTCCCGTCTCTATTCCCAGCCATCAATGGCTGGGCTATTATCAAGAGTCCCTGCTGGGACTCCTTGAGCAGATAACTTGCATACCGGGTTTCACCTTAGACTGGAGAATTCATGCGACGCATACTACGCGAGAACGGCCTCTCGATTGTTCTTTTCGTCTTGTTCTTTTTCACTGTGGCTGGCCAGAGCATCACGGGCTTCCACGAGTACAATCAGGATCAGCAGGAACATCGGCAGCCCACCGCTGGCTTCACCGAATATCTCGCGAGCGGGCATTTCGTCGAAGCGATTTTTGAAAACTGGGAGAGCGAATTTCTCCAGATGGGAATGTACGTGTTGCTGACCGCCTATCTCTTTCAGAAAGGCTCGCCCGAATCCAAGGAGTTAGACAAGAAAGAGGCGGTTGACCGCGACCCACAGAAGTCGCGCAGGAAAGGGAAAGATGTCCCGTGGCCGGTGCGCCGTGGCGGACTTGTCTTGAAACTCTATGAAAACTCCCTGTGCATCGCACTCTTTTCGCTCTTTATCATTTCGTTTCTGCTGCACGCTGCCGGGGGAGCGAAGGAATTCAGTCAGGATCAATTAGAGCACGGCGGTCAGACTGTCTCGATGATTCAATATCTAGGCACTTCGCGCTTCTGGTTCGAGTCTTTTCAAAACTGGCAGAGCGAGTTTCTTTCCGTCGGCGTGCTGATTATCTTCTCCATCTTCCTCCGCCAGAAAGGCTCGCCCGAATCCAAGCCCGTTGACGCGCCGCACAGCATGACCGGAAGCGGCTAAAAGAATGCAAAATTAAAAATGTAAAATGCAAAAGTGAGGATAGAAGATTTGCTCTTCGTCCTCACTTTTGCATTTCTAACTTTTAATTTTTAATTTCTTTACGGTTGCGTGCGCCGGTTCATCGCGGCCATGGCCAGTTCGCGTGCTTTGGGCATGACGGCAATGGCTTTATCTACCTGCGGGTCGTCTCCGATGAGAACCTGATCCGCCGTCACTCTGCCGTAGGCGGCGGTGACGATGTTGTAGCGCATCTCCAAATCAACGAACGAGCGGCTGCGGTCGAGTTGCTGCGCCGTAATCTTCCAATCCGGATTCTTGACGACGAACTCCTTGAACGCTTTGAACAAATCATCCGTGACGCGATACTCGGTCGCCTCAAGCCTCTTCTCGAAATCAATCGCGCGCCCGACCTTGTAGCTATCGAAGCCGTTGATACGACCGTTGACCAGCTCACGCGTGAAGGCGAAGATGGGATTGCGCAGGCGAGCCTGTGAAGCGTTGATCGTGCGCGGCTTGATCGCCTCGTCCGGCGAGATGCCGCCGCCGCCGTAGACGCTGCGTCCCGTGTCGGTCTTGCTTTCGGGACCGGCGGGCTTGGTCTGCTCGTCCTTTTTGTCGAGCGCTATTGTTCCGCCGCGCGTGTAGTAATCGTAGAAGCCGCCGTTTGAGTAGTCGCGCTGAATCAGGCGACCCGAAGGCGTGTAATACTTGGCGGTCGTCAGGGTCAGCCCAGTTCCGTATTCCATCTGGAAGATGCCCTGCACGAGTCCCTTGCCGAAACTCGTCTGGCCGACGATCAGAGCGCGGTCGTGATCCTGCATCGCGCCCGCGACGATCTCGGAGGCCGAAGCGGTATTGCTGTTGACGAGAATCACGAGCGGCGTTGCGTCCGGATTACGATTGCTGGATTCGTAAGTCTTGTCGCCGAGGCCGTCTCTTCCCTTTTGCGTCAGGATGTTCTGCCCGCGTTGCAGGAATTTTTCAGAGACGCGAATAGCCTGATCCAGAAACCCGCCCGGATTGTTTCTCAAATCCAGCACGAGCGACTGCATGCCCTGCGCGTGAAGCTCATCGAGCTTTTCCTGCAACTCGTCGGCGGTCGTGTAATTGAAGCCCTGCGTCATGCCGATGTAGCCCACGCCCGGCTTAATCATATAAGCGTCAGGGACGGAAGGCTGCGGGACGGCATCGCGCGTAATCTCGACGGTCTCCGGCTTGAGCGTGGCGGCGCGCTCGACTGTTATCTTGACGGTCGAACCGCGTGGGCCGCGAATCTTGTCGCGCACTTCCGAAGAGAACTTGCCACTCATACTCACGCCGTCAACGGCGGTGATCTTGTCGCCATAGCGGAGGCCAGCGCGTGCGGCGGGCGAACGGTCAAACGTCGCCATGATGTAGGTGTCCGTCTGCTCGCCGATGGTCTGGTTCTGGATGCTCGCGCCGATGCCGTAATACTCCGAACGCTGATCGGTCTTCAACTCGTCAAACTCTTCCCGGTCGTAATAATTCGAGTGCGGATCAAGGGAACGCAGCATCCCGATGATCGAGGACTTGAAGACTGAGTTGTAATCGAGCTTGTTGCCGTCTATGTAATTCTCCTGGATGATGGTCAGGGCTTCTGCGAAGTCCCGTTCCACGCCGGAGGCAGCTTCGTTGATGATGCGTGGCGGGCGTGTGCCGCGCCGGTTCATCGTTCCATTTGGACGGGTGGTGGTTGAAGGCTCGCCCGATTGAGTCTGTTTCGGCTGTTGGGCCGAGACGAGCATCGGGAGCGTGAGAGCGGCGATGAGTAATGCGACCAGCGCGAGAGTAATTCTATTTTTCACTGCTGAAAGCCTCTTTTGAAAAATCCGGAAAGTTGTGGCGTTAACTCCGAAGGGAGAGCGCCGACCAAGGGCGACCGCCGAGCGTTTCGGCTTTTTGCATAGTACACGGATGCGCGCGGCGCGGGCAAGGTTGCGCGGGGCGAGTCAACCTCTTTTTCCTCCCTTGGCCCAGAACGAAATGAGGAGACGCAATGTTCAAGATTTTCTTCGTGCGTAAGGGGCGGCGCGCATCGTACAATAGCGCGCCCTTAAGATTCTCCGAAAACCCCGGTTGATGCCCGTATTGCCCTAATGGCGCAGTCTAATTCAAGAGGAAACACGAAAGGCGCGCATCTCAATTTGTGGGAGCCGATTACGCCCGCTGCCCTGTGGAAGGGACGCACGGGGCGAGGTGTGCGTATCGGCGTCGTGGACAGCGGAATCGACGCGGCGCACCCGGCGCTAAAAGGCAAAGTGAAGGCGTCTGTGGAAGCCGTCGCAGAAGGAGGTCGCGTCACGTTTCGCTCATCGAAGACTGGGGACGCGGCGGGGCACGGCACGGCCTGCGCCGGAATTATCTCTTCGATTGCTCCCGAAGCAGAGCTTTATAGTATCAAGGTGCTTGGAGAGAATGCCTCTGGCTCAGGCGAGCTGTTCCTGGCCGGGCTTGATTATGCCATCAAGCAGCGGATGCACATTATCAATCTGAGCCTGGGAACGACCAAGCCTCAGTATCACGGGCCGCTGCATGATCTGCTCGACATGGCCTACCACGCGGGCTGCATCGTCGTCGCGGCTGCCAACAATTTGCCGCAGCCGAGCTTTCCTTCAATCTTCTCTTCCTCGCTCGTCTCGGTGGTTAAGACGGACGCCCAGGACCCTTTCAACTTCGGGTATCGCTACGGCGAGGTCATCGAAATCGTTGCGCCCGGCGTGCAGGTGCGTACCACCTGGCCGGGCGGAGGCTTCCGTCAACTGACCGGCAACAGCTTTGCGTGCCCACACATCGTCGGCATCATCGCCCTCATCATGGAAGCCTATCCAAACCTGACGCCCTTTCAGGTCAAAACCATTCTCTACACCATCGCCCAGCAGAATCGGCAGGGATGAAGAGAAGCGTTCCTTTCATCCTAGTATAAAACCAGACAGCAATTCACCACAGAGACACAGAGAACGCAGAGATAGCACAGAGAAAAGCAATCTCAAATTTGGAATCTCAAATCTCAAATCCGCTATTTCTAATTCTTATCTCTGCGCCCCCTCTGTGTCCTCTGCGTCTGCGGTGGTGAACTATTCTTTGCTTACCACTCAACTACAGTTTTCTTCAGGAAGTCGGCTTGAGAGCGTCGTCTTCTGTCTCGAACACCTCGAATGCCTTGAGCAGGTTCGTCATCTTCATCAGGCCGCGAATCGGCTGGGGGATGTTGGTCAACCGCAGGGCGGCGTCATGTCGCGCCGCCGTGACAAGACAGGTGACTAATTCGCCGAGGCCCGCGCTGTCTGCGCGCCTGCACTGCGATAAATTGACGAGCAGGAGGCGGCGACCGGCCTCAAGCTGTCGCCTGACGGTCTCAAGCAAAATCTCGTGGCCGCCCGCTATCGTCAATTCTCCGATCACGTCAATTGCGACCGCTCCTTCAAGCTCGCGCTCCTTCAGTTCGAGTTTACCGTTGGGCATGGATTGTTTCTCCGTCTGCGAGGGAGATTCTGACGATATAGAACATTTAAGATACGAAAACAAGGGCGAGCCGGGATTCAATGAAGAGGGTGTAAGGAACCACAATGGTGTATATTAAGCCCGGACTTTCAATTGCGCCCACTTCCCGCGCGAGAACTTTTGCGACGCGCCGCGCGTAAGTGAGCATCAAAGGAGTTTAAGCTAAAGATGAGCAATCCATACGACAACCCGCAGGAAGACCCGAAAACGCCGGAGATAGTAGACGACCTGATGTTGCGCGAGGATGAACCGGAGCAGCATGAGCGGGGGCGCACTTCTTCTTCCGTGCGCGAGATCGCCTCGCGCATTCCCGAATCACTGAGCGCCATCGGGCGCGACATCAGTCGCACCATCGAGCGCGCCATTTCTGCAAAGGATGATTACGTGGTCGCCGTCAAAGTCTCGCACGATGCGCAGGAGAAACTCGAACAACTCGTTCAGGCCGGGGTCTTTCGCAACCGCGCCGAAGCCGCCGCCTTCCTCATTGACGAAGGCATCAAGACGCAGTCCGCCCTGTTTGACCGCGTCCAGCAAAAGCTCGCCGAGATTGAGCGCCTGCGCGCCGAACTGCGCGGGATGATTAACGAAAATCCCGGCTAAATGCGAGCCTCCGAATAAAAAAGCCGCCCGGCATGAGTCGTCACGCCGGGCGGAATCACAGGAGGAATCGAATGTTACCCAACCGCTTTTCCCCTTGGGCGGCTCTCTTTGGAGTAACCTTGCAAATCCTCAGATGTCTTGACCCGCCTTCCAGGTTGCTCGCTTATTTCAACCTCAATAATCAACGCTCGTACTGCAAAATCATCCCGTTGCCGCCCACAGCCCAGCCCATCTTTTTGTCCATAAAAAGCGCGTAAAGGTTCTGTTTCGTCTTGCTTGCCTGCTGAATCCAGGTACGGCCTCCGTCGTCGGAGCGCAAAATCACGCCGCCGCGCCCGACCAGCCAGCCAGCCTTTTCGTCAGGAAATTCCACACTGAGGAACGTGGCGCGCACCGTCACTTCGACCGCCACCCAGGTCAGCCCGCCGTCCGTCGTTCTCAGAATGGTCGCTCGCTCGCCCACAGCCCAGCCCACCCGCTCGTTGCGAAAATCCACGTGATAGAGCGTCGCCTTCGTATTCGAGAGTTGCTCTGCCCACGTCTCGCCGCCGTCCTCCGTATGCAGAATCGTGCCGCCGACGCCGACGATCCACCCGCGCTTTTCGTCCGCAAAGTCTACGTGAATCAATTCCTGCCTGGTGGGAACGCGCTGCCGCTGCCAGGATTTCCCGCCATCGTTGGTGTAGATGACCAGACTATCAACCACCACATCATCATTACTGATAGAGCCGACCACCCAGCCTCTCTTCTTCCCTGAAAAGCGCACGCTGTAAAGCTCCGGCTGCGCGCCGCCGAAATCCGAAGCAAAGTAGCGCCGTATCTCCCGCCAAGCCTGCCCACCGTCCTCCGTCTGGAAAATGCTGCTGCCTGCCAGCAGGTAGCCATTATCTTTGTTGCGGAAATAGATGTCGTTGATGGCATCTTTCGTCTCGACGGATTGCGGCGTCCACGTCAACCCGCCGTCTATCGTGCGACTGACGAACCCGCCATCGCCAGCCACCCACCCGCGCTTAGCGTCTGCGAAATAGACCGTGTTCAAATCTTTTCCGGCAGCACCGCTCTGCACCGTCACCCAGCCATCCTGCGCCTGAGCAACGTTCGCCGAAATCATAAACAAAAGGACTATGACTGCTTTCTTCATACTCTTCGTAGGACAGGCATTCCTGCCTGTCGTAGGACAGACATTCTTGTCTGTCGTTGAGCGCGTCAGCGCGAATACTTGTTAGCTAATCTCAAGAGCGTGCTGTTCGCACGCTAGACAGACAGGAATGTCTGTCCTACATGGATGCTCTTGTACACGAACTAGACTGCGTAA
Source organism: uncultured Acidobacteriota bacterium (assembly GCA_963791265.1). Taxonomy (GTDB): domain Bacteria; phylum Acidobacteriota; class Blastocatellia; order Pyrinomonadales; family Pyrinomonadaceae; genus QHXM01. The sequence continues at coordinate 1,244,798 of CAWBSB010000012.1, read as the reverse complement.
GACAAGACGAAAGGCAGTAAGCAGAACTCATTATTGTTTTCTGCTTACTGCCTTCCGCTTACCGCCTACGGCTTTTACCCGCGCTCGTCCTTATTTCGACGCATTGACGCGATAGACGCGCCCATCGTAAACGACGACCACACGCTCGCCCAGCGCGAAGAACGCGGCTAACCGAGGCTCGCGTTTGAGCAGAGCGAAGTATTCGTCGCTGCCGAAGACGAGCGTCGTTTCAGGCTTGCGCGCGTCCGCGTTAAAGTCCGCGTCCGTCCACACGTCGTCGCGCAGGTAGAAGGTCTTATTACCCACGCTGCGCACGACAGACGATGGAGTGTCTTTATCGTCAGCGGTGATGCTGATCGTCTCCTGCTGCTCGCGGTCACGCTTGCTCTGCTGGACAGCGACAGCACCGGTCGTAGCCTTCGCGGCCTCCTTCGGTGGTGCTTGCGCTGCGCCTGCTCTTGCGCCACCGAATGTGACCTGCGGGCTGGCCGGACGATTTGCCACACGCCCGTTGACTGACAGGTCTCGCCTATCGGATTCAGTTCTCGTCACGTCCATCCCGGCCATGTTCGGCTCAACCGCCAGATATGAAGTGTAAGGCGTGACGATGCCGTAGCGCGTGCCCAGATCAACAATCTCGTCGCGCAGTTCCTTCTGCTCGCCGTTGCTGCGAATCTGTTCCATCAGCCAGCCGACGCGCCGCGTGGCCCACAGCCGGGGCAGGAAATCATTATCATCTTCCTTGAGCGCGAAGCGCAGATTCTCAAACGTGTAGGTGCGACTGCTGCGCCCGGTCTTGCCGGTGAGCAACACGTTGACACGTCGCAAATCGTCCGGGTTCTGGTAACGGCCAATCAGGGTGATCTGCGTGCCTTTGAATAAATCAGGCAGGTTGCGCGGATAAACCAGATCAGTCTCGACACCACCCATGTTGAGAATCAAATCGGTCAGCACTGGGAAATTAATCTTGGCGAAAAAGTTTGAGACCTTGATTTCCAGATTCTCTTTCGGCTCGACGTAATCGGCCACGCCGCCGTTCTCCGACGCGAGTTTGTCTAAGAGCGCAGTGTTCACGTCATAGCCGACGCCGAACGTAAACAGCCGCACGCCGGGGATGCGCGTCCCGCGCGCGTTCTCGATGATGCGCGTGACATTCGTTTCGCCGACGGTCGGTAGCCCGTCTGTCATAAAGACGAGCATCTTGGGACGTTCGGATTCTTTGAACTGGCGGAAGCCCGCGCGCAAGGCGTCGTTGATGTTTGTGCCGCCAGTCGCGCGCAGTTTATTGACGAAAGCCTCGCCGCGAGCGCGCCCCGTAGCATCCGCCGTAATCATCCCGCTTTCCATCAAGCGTTCTTCCCCGGCAAACGAGACGATGTTGAAGCGGTCTGTGTCACGAAGGCTCTTGACGCCGAAGAGCAAGGCGGAACGCGCCTTCTCCATCTTCCCTTCATCGTTCATCGAACCCGACGTGTCCAGCACGAAGACTATGTCTTTGGCCGCATACTCGGTTTCAGACCAGTCGTCTTTCGGCGAGAGCATCATCAGGAAGTAGCCGTCCTTGCCCGGCTCGCGGTGTGTCAGAAGCGACAACCCGAAGTCTTCGCGTGAAATGGTGTAGAAGAGTTGAAAGTCCTGCGGCTCTTTTCCCGCCTTTTCTTCAAAGGAGAGGCGTGCGTTGCGCGAACCGTGCGCCGCCAGATCAATCTGATGGCTGGGGCTGTAGACGTTGCGGACAGGCTCTTTGCCGTCAATCTCGACGCGACCTGAAACCAAGCCTATCGGCGCGAGGTTGTGTCCCGTGCCGAGCGGATAGCGATACGAGACCGTGCCGGACTCCGCGCGCAAGACCTGCGTGTAGGTTAGTTCCAATTTCTTATCGGAGTGCGCGGGGATGGGAAAGATGCTGGCTTGGAAAAGGTCTTTGCCTGCGTATTCCAGAAGCCCTGGGTCGCGCTGGCGGCGGACGATCTCGTCGTAAATCCTGCGCGCTTCTTCGCGCGAGCGCACCTCGCCAACCAGTTTGTTGTTTCCGTCCCAGATGGCAAACTCGACGATTGAGGCCGTTTCTGGAATCGGAAAAAGATATGTGCCTTCGAGGACGGCGTCCGAGTCGTTGCGAAAGATTTGCACGACGTGCGTGGTGGCGACCTGACCGGCTATCTTGGTGTCAATGTTGATGGATTTGACGGGCAGGGCGCGAGGAAGATTGACGGGGCGAGGCGGCACGGGGCAGCGGCGACAGGGCCCCGGAACGATCATGCCCTGCGCCGAAGCCATGACAGACAAGCCCAAGACCATCAGAATCAGGGTCAGGCAGATTGTAACTTTTCTCATAACACTCTCCTTTGAAGGCTCTTGAGGCGCAGACATCTGTTGCGCATTTGACTGAAGAACGCCCCGGCAGGCTTTTCTTGCAAAAGAAGTTGTTTGAAAAAGCCCCGCATGGGCGAAATGTGACAGCCTGTGGCAACGCCACAGGGGATAGATTCAAGTTTATTCATTAAGCCCTGAAAGGGCGCAATAGATATATGGCCATTATTCCGCCCTTTCAGGGCTTCATCATTTTATCTATCGTCACTGACCCAGGGCTGCGCCCCGGGCTATTACATTTCGCCCCTGTGGGGCTTTCAGTGTCTTTTCAAACAACTTCTTAATGCAGTTCCCGCAAACGCCTGTCTTTGAGCGTCACGATGGCGATGAAGAGGGCGATGATGAGGCCGCCTGCGGCGAGTGTGCGCGGCGCACCGAAGCGCTCGGCTGACGCTCCGGCAATGAGATTGCCGATAGGCATGGTGCCGATGAATGAGAGAATGAACATGCTCATCACGCGCCCGCGCATCTCGTCCGTCACGAGTTGCTGCAACAGCGTGTTGACGACCGCCACGCAACTGACAATCGCAAATCCCATCCCGAAGATGAAGGCGAGCGAGACAATCAGTTGAGTCGAAAAGGCGAATCCGACTAAACAGACAGCGAAGCCGAACGCTCCGCTTAACACAGACCAGCCTTTGTATTTGAAGTTGCCCAGGTAGGCCAGCACCAGAGCGCCGATGAACGCGCCCGCCCCGGAGACGCCCATCAACAAAGAGTTCCCGCTTTCGTCCATTTGAAAAACATCTCTCGCATAGACCGGGATCATCGAGAGATATGGAGCGCCGAAGAGGCTCGTCATCCCTGAAATCATCATCAGCATGAAAACGCGCGGGCGCTGGCGAACGTAGCGTAAGCCTTCAATCAAATCCTGCCAGACCGCCCGCCTATCCTTGACCGAATGCGCAGGCGCAGGCGGCGACTTCTTCTCGTCGAATCGCACCATGTTGAGCGAGACGATCACGGCGACAAACGAAAGCGCGTTGGCGAAGAAGCATCCGGCGATGCCGAAAACTTTCAGGGCGACTCCCGCCAGCGTCGGCCCGACGACACGCGAGAACTGAAACTGCGTCGAATTGAGCGCAATCGCGTTGGCTAAATCCTCACGCTCAACCAGGTCAATCGTAATCGCCTGATACGATGGCCCGGCAATCGCAAAACAACAGCCGGTGATGAACGAGAGGACGAGGATCATCCAGACATGCACGACTCCCGTCAGAACCAGTATGGCGAGCACGAGCGAGGAGAGACCTGCGCCGATTTGTGTGTAGAGCAGCAGACGCCTGCGATCAACGAGGTCTGCGAAGACGCCTGCCAGGAGCGTAAGCATTAAGCCCGGCGCGGTCGCCATAAAGCCGTCTACCCCAAGCCAGAAGGGAGAATTCGTCAGGTGATAGACGAGCAAGCCCTGCGCGACCGCCTGCATCCACGTTCCCGTGTTCGAGAGAAACGCGCCCGTCCAGAACAGTCTGAAATTACGGTGCGAGAGCGCGCGAAACATCCCCGACACGCCCCTCGTGCTATTTTCTGACTGTGCCACCATTGGTCATCTATGAATCTAAAGCGAAACCATCCTGAGCCTCTGCCTTCAGAAAAGACTTGCTAAGACAGACTCTTTTCGCCTTTAATTCATTTCGTCTCGCTCCCTTTTGAGGTTGAAAGAAGTGCTCATCAAATTAACACATTACATTCTGCCGCGACGAATTGGCGGAGGCGCGCATTGATTCGAGAGAAACTGATTGAAAAGGGCATCGGCCTTGATAAAAATTTTCGGATGCGCGGCACAGGCGAAGTCTCACGCATCGAGGCGCTGTCTGACGCCGTCTTCGGCTTTGCCATCACGCTGCTGGTCGTGTCATTGGAAGTGCCGCAGACCTTCAACGAATTGCTGGAAGTGATGCGCGGTTTCACAGCCTTCGCCATCAGTTTCACCATGCTTTTCGTCATCTGGCTCACGCAGTACAAGTTCTTTCGCCGCTACGGTCTCAACGACAACTTCACCATCTGGATCAACGCCCTGCTCCTCTTCTTCGTGTTGTTCTACGTCTATCCGCTCAAGTTTCTCTGGACATTTTTGGTCAATGCTATCTTCGGATTCTCAACCAGCGTCCCCGCGCCGGACGGAACGCTCGTGCCTATTATTGAGAGCAGACAGATACCTACCCTGCTAACCGTCTTCGGCCTCGGCTATGCCGCCATGTTCCTGATTTTTGCGCTGCTTTACTATCACGCCTATCGTAAACGAGCGCAGTTGGAGCTTAACGAACTAGAGATTCATGATACATGGAGCTACGTCGTGGAGAATTTGCTCCATGTCGTGATTGGTGTGGGTTCGATTCTCGTCACACTCATTACGAGAAGCGGCCTTGGCGGAGCAGTCTATTGGCTCATCGGCCCGGTGCAATACCTCAACGGCGAGATTAGGGGCAAGCGCAGAAAGAGACTTGAACAACGACTTGAAGAAGTAAAAAGGTAAAAGTAAAAAGGCAAAAGGAAGGCTGAAACCACTTTTAATAAAATTGGTCTCCGCCTCCCTTTTTACTTTTACCTTTTTACTTTTGCCTTCTATTCGCGCCGCCACGCCGAGAGCGGAAGCCCTGCGCCCCCGCGTCGTTCGGCAACGATTTCAGCGAGGATAGCGAGCGCGACTTCCTGTGGCGAGACTGCGCCGATGTCCAAACCGACGGGCGCTCTGACTTCCCTCAAACGCTTTTCATCAACGCCCGCCTCACGCAACCGCTCAAGCACGATGTTTGTCCGCCGCTTGCTTCCAATCAACCCGACGTAATCCGGATGCGTGGACATGACCGCCTGCAAACATTCTTCGTCCTCGTTGTGCCCGCGCGTGACGACGGCGACAGAGACGCCGCGCCCCGCTCCTATACCAACGCGCACCGCATCAGTCCAGTTAGAAGCTGCGATTAACTCTATTCCTTCATCCGGGAAACGCTCGCGCGTGACGAAATCTGCGCGGTCGTCAATCAGGACGGCGCGATAGCCTATGAAGCTTGCAAGGTGCGCGAGCGCTGCGCCGACGTGCCCAGCGCCACAGATGACCAGACGCGGCTCAGGCTCGATGCGCTCAAAGAGGATGCGCGCACTGGGCTGGCCTTGCAGTTCACCAATCAATTCTTCGAGCTTGAAAGTCCGCGCTTCGACGCGCGAATCAAGGAAGGTTACGGCGAAGGAGGCAACCGCTTCATCCAGCCTGGGATCTCCCAGACCGCCGCTGCGCTCGCCCGTATATTCAACCAGCAGTTTTGCGCCGACCTTGGCGGGCGCTTCGACGAGCGTGGCGAGAACAGCCGTAGAATTACGTTCGAGAATCTGCGCGATTGCTCCTGCGATTGCCTGCGACACTGGCTGTTTATTTCGGTCGGGCATCCGCTGTGAGTTTCATCGCGCGAGAATCTTCATCATCACGGCTCGTCTGTGCAGGCGATTTGGAAAGTCCGAGCGCAACGCCCACGCGATGCACAATCCACATCGGGCCAGCCAGCAGGTACATCGGATTTTTGAAGAACGCAGGCTGGTTGCCCTCAATCAAGTGACCGGCGAACTGGAAAACCCAGCCAACGATAAAGAGCGTGAGCGCCCACCTCCAATTGAAGAAGAAGAGCGGCAAGCTCAGCACAATCATCGGAATGCCAATGCTGTGGCAGAGCTTGTTCAAAGGATGCTGATGCTTCTCCTTATAATTCTCCATGAAAGATGTTGTCGGCATATTCACCTCCGAGTGATAGGTGATAAGTGATAGGTGATAAGAGAAAACCAAGTTCTTTCCTATCACCTATCACCTATCACCGCTTTAAGCATTCCACACGTCTATAAAAATCTCCATCGTGCCGCCGCAGACCATGCCCTCTTCGCTCGCTTCGTCCGCTGTGAGTTGGAATTGATGAAGCCTGGAGGTGCCGCTGCGTAGAGCCTCGCGCGCTTCGGCCCAGACCTCTGCCTCGATGCAGCCGCCGCCGACCGTGCCCTTCACCTCGCCATTCTCGAAGAAGAGCATCTTCGCTCCACGCCGCTGCGGTGTTGAGCCGCGCGTATGCGCGACGGTCGCCACGACGACACGCTCGCCCCGCGCATTCCGTTCGCTGATTAAATGATAGAGCTCGGCCTGTGCAATCGTGCCCATGATAATTATTGATGAAAGGTCGCGTGTCCGGCGTTCAGTTTACCACTAAAAAGTAGTGTGCAGTAGGCAGTGGTCAATAAGAAGTGGTCAGTGGTCAGTGGCCAGTGGTCAGTTAAAGACCAAAGCTCAACGCTACTTATCGCTCTTGTTTCTTACTGGCCACTGACCACCGACCACTGACCACTTCTTTCTCAGAGCGGCGGATTAGTAGAAGTGGGCGGCACAGTCGTTGGCCTGGTAGTTGACGTGTCTTCGGTGTCGTCGGCATTGATATCGGCGGGCGTGCCCAGCTTCGCTGGAGGCTCGGTCGCCTCTTCGATGCGACGGCGCAACTTATCAACTTCGAGATCGGCATTGATGATGGCGGTTTCCAGGCGCTGGCGGCTCGTGGCATACAATTCGATCTGCGCCTGCACCCTGACCTTCTCGCTTTCAAGCCCGCGACGCCGCGCATCGCGCGCTTCTTCGGGTCGGGTCGAGCCGTAAGTCGAAACGCTGCGTTCAATGTTCTCAGGCTTGAGATTGAACTCTATTTGCTCAAGGCGTGCCTGCAAAATTCCTTCCTTCTCCAGCACGTCGCGCTGTTGCGTTCGCAAGGCCTCGGCGCGCTGCTCCGCACGCGACAGGCGCTCCATGTCAACGAGCGTGCGCTGGTTCTCTTCCATCTGGCTCAATTTATCCGAGAGCCTGTTGACCTGATTGGATAGGTCGTTGACGGTGCGGCGCATCGAATCTTCTTCAGTCTCCGGCTCGGCTGCCGGGCGCTTGCGACTTACCGGGCGCGAACGGGCAGGCACCTGGCCGTTGACCTCCAGAGCATTGCCTTGCTCGCTCCCCTGCTGGTCGGCGGTGCTGATGATCTGCGGCTCTGCTGATTGAGACGAAGAAGTGGTCGGGGGCACGACCGGCTGAGAGGCGACGGGATTGGTGACGCGGCGTGACCGCCGTGTGCGTCTTTGCTGCGCGCTCGCTTCGTCAAGGGAAATGCCAAACGCCAACAGAACGACGAGCGCAATCATTATCCGGCGAGTAATTGAACGACGCATCACGAGACCTCCCGCACTAACTTTACGCATTAAGCTTATCACTAATGATGCCGCGACGCATCCCCGAAGATGTCCGACTTTTCTTACACGTTGTGCGAGGGCGCAAGTTCCGCTTCTCATCCGGGCTGAATCTTGAAACTGATGTCCATCGCCCGCGCGGAATGCGTGAGAGCGCCGATGCTGATGAGATCAACGCCCGCTTCGGCGTAGGCGCGCACGTTCTCAAGCGTGATGCCGCCCGAAGATTCGAGCGCGATCTGTGGCGAAAGCTCGCGTGCGATTGCGACCATCCGCGCAGTCTCTTCCGGGCTGAGATTGTCTAATAAGAGAATGTCCGCCCCGCTCTTAATGGCCTCGCGCAAATCTTTCTCCGCAGAGACTTCGATTTCGATCTTGTGCAGATGCCCGATGGATTCTCGCGCACGCTCGACAGCCGCGCCGATGCCTCCGGCGAGCGCGATATGGTTGTCCTTGATCAGCACGCCGTCGTCTAAGCCGAAGCGATGATTGCGCGCCCCGCCCGAAAGCACCGCGTACTTTTCCAGCATACGCAATCCCGGCGTGGTCTTCCGCGTATCAACAATCTGCGCGTTTGTGCCTTCGATGGCGCGGACATACTTGCGCGTTAAGGTCGCAATTCCTGAGAGACGTTGAAGCAGATTCAAGGCGACGCGCTCGCCCGCCAGCAACACGTCTGCAAAACCGCTCGTGCGCGCAATGACTTTTCCGGCCTCGACCTCTTCGCCATCGGAAGCGAAGGCTTCGATCTGCTGCTGCGAATCGAGCGTGGAGAAGACTGCTTCCGCCGCTTCCAATCCGGCGACGACCATCGGCTCTTTGGCTAGAAAGCGGCCACGCGCGCGTGAGTTGCGCGTGACGGTCGCCTGTGTGGTGATGTCGCCGCGCCCCAAATCTTCTGAGAGAAACGCGCCGATCTGGGAGAAGAGAGCGCCTTCGTCGAGCCAGTTCATTTGAGAGCCTCCGACATCTGCTGAAGCGCGGCGGTGCGTTGCGCTATGTCAGCCAGACGTTCCCTTGTTTCCAGGACCTTCTCGGCGGGCGCGCGTTCGGCAAACTGCGGGTTAGCAAGCTGCGCTTCGAGTTTCGCCGCCTCCTTCTGCAACTTCTCGCGCTCTTTGGCCAGACGCTCACGCTCCTGCTCGAAATCAATCAAGCCTTCGAGCGGCACGGCCACCTCTGCGCCACCTGAAAGCACCGCGCGAGCAGAAGCACGCGGCGCATCCAATCGTTCGTTAATGACGATTTCCGAAGCGCGAGCCAGCCGCGCGATTTGGTCACGGTTCGCTGTGAACACATCGCGCACTTTCTCTTCACTCGCGCCGACGAGCACCCGCACACGATCACCCGGCTTGACGCTCAACTCGGAACGAATGTTACGCACGCGCGAGATGAAATCAATCACCGCCGCCATCTCACCTTCCGCGCGCTCGTCTATCAAATTCGCAGCCCCTTGCGGGTAAGCAGCCAGCATGACGGTCGGTTGCGCGCCCGTGTAAGCAGGATGCAGGAGCTTTTCATCAACGCCCGGCAGGCGCTGCCACAACTCTTCCGTGATGTATGGCATGAAAGGATGCAGTAATCTCAGCGCCTGCTCCAGGACTGTGATGAGTCGGCTGCGCGCCCGGTCTCTCTCAATCGAAGGCTGCTCACTGGTCACGTCCGCTTTCGTCAACTCGATGTACCAATCGCAGAAATCGTCCCAGAAGAAATGATAGAGCGTCTGCACGGCTTCGTGGAATGAATACGTCTTTAATGCTGCGTCAACTTCACGCGCTGTCTTGTTGAGCCGCGAGAGTATCCAGCGATCATGCAAAGGAAGCTCGGCGTCGTCAGACTGAAACGCATCCGGGCTCACCTTTGCGCCTTCCGAGTTCATCAAACAGAAGCGCGCGGCGTTCCAGATTTTGTTGGCGAAGTTGCGGTAGGACTCGACCTGATTATCGTTCCAGCGCGTGTCCGTACTGCCGACGGAAGCCAGCACAAGGCGCGTCGCGTCAACGCCGTACTTGTCAAACACGTCCATCGGGTCAATGCCGTTGAGCTTCGTCTTAGACATTCGCTGCCCGTGCTTGTCCAGGACCGTGCCCGTGATGAAGACATCATGAAAGGGCGTCTCACCGATAAACTTCAAGCCACTCATCACCATGCGCGAGACCCAGAGAAAGATGATGTCGCGCGCCGTGACCAGCACTGAGGTCGGGTAGTACGTCTTGAGGTCTGCGGTCTCGTCCGGCCATCCCAGAGTCGAGAAAGGCCAGAGCCATGACGAGAACCACGTATCGAGCACGTCAGGGTCTTGCGTCAATTCTTCTGTGCCAGCCGCCACGCGCGCCTCTTCAACGGAACGCGCCACGAAGAGGCGACCGTCGCTCGTGTACCACGCCGGAATTTGATGCCCCCACCAGAGTTGGCGCGAGATAGTCCAGTCTCTCAGATTTTCGAGCCAGTCGGTGTAAACCTTCGTGTAAGGAACGTCGGGCGTAAAGCGTGGCTTCTTTTCATCCTCCATCAACTTGAGCGCGAGGTCGCGTAGCTCCGCCATGCGACAGAACCATTGCGTCGAGATGAGCGGCTCGATCACCGTCTTGCAGCGCTCACACTTCGAGATGGAGAACTCGTAATCAACCACCTTCTCAAGCAGTCCGAGTTCTTCAAACTTTTCCACTACCAGTTCGCGCGCCTTGTAGCGATCAAGCCCGAAGAAATCCTTTCCAGCGTCTTCCGTCATCCGCGCGTGCTGGTCAATGACGAACACCTGCGGCAGATTATGACGCACGCCCATCTCCCAATCGTTCGGGTCATGCGCGGGCGTAATCTTCACAGCGCCCGTGCCGAACCCGGCGTCAACGTACTCGTCCGCGATGACTGGAATCTCTCGACCAGTGAGCGGGAGATTGATTACCGCGCCAACGAGGTCGCGGTAACGCTCGTCGTCAGGATTAACCGCGACCGCCGTATCGCCGAGCATCGTTTCGGGTCTGGTCGTCGCAACGGTCACGCTTCTTTCTTCGCCGCTCTCAGCCTTCACAGGATACTTCAAATAATAGAGCTTGCCTGCCTGCGGCGTTTTCTCAACTTCTAAATCCGACAGAACGGTCTGATCGGTCGGACACCAGTTAACGATGCGGTCGCCCCTGTAAATCAAGCCTTCGTCGTAGAGCCGCACGAAGACTTCGCGCACTGCGCGCGACAAGCCTTCGTCCATCGTGAAGCGTTCGCGCGACCAGTCCACGCTCGCGCCTTCGCGCCGCATCTGCTTCAAAATCTGCCCGCCCGATTCGTGCTTCCATTGCCAGACGCGCTCCGTAAACTTTTCACGCCCCAGATCGTGGCGCGTCAGTCCCTCTTTCTTCAATTCGCGGCTGACCACCAGTTGCGTCGAAATCCCCGCGTGATCCATGCCCGGCAGCCAGAGCGTGCGATAGCCGCACATCCTTTTGTGGCGCGCGAGCACATCCATCAAGGTATGTTGAAGCGCGTGCCCCATGTGGAGCGAGCCGGTGACGTTTGGCGGCGGAATGGCGATTGAATAGATGGGAGCGTTCGCGTCGTGGTTAATCTCAGGAGCAAAGCAGCCCTGCTCCTCCCAGCGCGCGTAGTGCTGTTGTTCAGCCTGTTTCGGATCGTAAGTTTTCGGAATGTCCATAAAATAGTGGTCAGTAGTCAGTGGTCGGTGGTCAGTTTTCGTTTTCAGTTTCCGGTAGCTGATTATTGTAAAGCAATAGCCGCCAGTTTTCATGCTAGGAAAGCTGGCGGCCACTTATCTGTTTTTACTGACCACTGACCACTGACTACTGCTTTTCGAGATGGCGCTTGATGAGAAGCTCTGCGAGGTCTGGGACGACTTCCCAGGCGATTTGCTCGACGACGCGCTCGGAAAGCTGTTCGACGGCGCGGCGGGCGATGGCGTCAATCACTTCCGGCGATAATTGATCGAGCGTGATTTGACCTGTGACGGGAGGCGCGCTCGCTGCCGCACTGTTCTCAGCGCCGCCCATCTCTGCGGGCGCTCTTTCGGCTTGAAAGCTATCGGACAAACGCTCTGTCGGAGCTAACTGCATGTCGCCGGAAAAGTCTTCAGACGTTGAAACAGATGCTTCATCAGCGCTTTTGTATTCCGCAACCGTTGCCGCCTCAGCTTCAGCGTGAGCGAACCCTTCAGCTTGCGAGAACTCAGCGCGCGACTCTTCGCTTAAAACCTGCGGCTCGGCGAACTCATGCGCCTGCGGCGGAGCTTCAGCAGTCGCTTCCTCATAACTGGAGCGCGCGTGCGCGTCCATGCCTTCAGCGGTCGAAGATTCGGGGGCTGCCTCAATTCGCGGTTCTGGAGTTGCGGCGAAAAGCGGTGCGCTTGATCGCTCCTCTGCGGGAGATTCATCCAGCAGATCAAGGAAAAAGTCGTCGGCCTCGGTCGTCGCCGCCGTTGGTGATTCGATGTCGCCTAAGTCGAGCAGCGAGTCGTCTGAACCCGCATGGGTAGCCATGCGGCTGACTGATGACGAGTGGCTTCCGGCTGCCATCGGCGAAGGCTCGCCAACTTGCGCCGGAGCGTATGCGCCGGAAGCAGAGACTTCCTGTTCAGACGCGCTCTTGTTTTCAACAGCCTGGTTGATTCCGGTTTCCTGCAAATCCGCCGCTGAATAAGCGACCGTTTGGCGTGCTTCCTGCTGTGTGTCCTGCGCCCGCCCGGTGGCGCTGCCGTAATCGTTGGCGGGCGTTGCCTCAATCATTTGATCGTCCATACTTAAATCGTTAAAAGAATCTTCACGAGGGTTATCGCTGCGCAGCGTCTCTTCCTGCTCTTGATCCGGGAGCGGAGCTGTATCGGCTGTCGCGCGTTTGAGAGCTTCTTCGTTTAACAGGTTCTCATTTTCGGCTTCCGGCGGCAGCGTGAGCTTGCGGGTAGGGGCTTCTGCCGAGCCGCTGCTCCCGCTCAAAAGATCGCGCACCTTGCCGACCAGCGCGCGTATTGATTGAAAAGGTTTCGTCAAATAATCATCCGCGCCGACTCTGCGCGCCTCCGCTTCATCAAACGGCTCGAACGAGCCGACTAGAAGCATAACAGGAATATGGCGGAAACGTTCGGTACGCTTAATATGCTCGCAGACCTGATAACCGCTGAGTTCAGGCATGAAGACATCCGCCAGCACGATGTCCGGGACAATCTCTTCCAGCTTTTCCAGAGCCTGCTGGCCGTCCCCCACCGTGATGACTTCCAGACCTTCGTCCGAAAACGTCAGCTCAACCACCTTTCGGATTGTGGCGGAATCGTCTGCGAGCAACAGTGTGCGTCCCGTTACCAAAACCAGGCTCCTTCGTTTGAGGTGAGCGCCATTATCTCAGTGGGACTTGCTCTTCAATATGAGAATGGCGCGAGGCAAGTGGCGCGGCTCACGACAGCTTTCTCGCCGGAAGCCACTCTTAAAACCTAACACCCGATGCGGGCAGCGTCAAGAAAAAAGACAGAAGCAGGGGTCAGAGGTCAGAGGTCAGAGGTCAGAATAAAACTGAAAGCGGGTTGCAGCCTTTCATTCTGAATTCTGACTTCTGACTCCTGAATTCTGCCTGACGATGTCGTCGGGCGTGTTTTCTTTGCCGTCGGCTCCGTCTGAGCGGAGGATGAAGGATGTTGGCGTGCCTTCGTAGAAGTAGGGCTTGTGCCAGGGGTCTAGGCGAATCACGCGCGCGAGGTAGCGCGGATTGAGATGGTCAACGAGCGCGCCCTCGCCCTTTACCGCAACGTAAAAGCCGCGCTCGCGCCGGAAGGCTTCGAGCGCGGTCGCCAACGTCTCAAGCTCAGCCCGCGCCCTTTCGGTCTTTTCTCCGTTGACGGCGCGCACCAGCATGTCTACGTCCTCCCAGCGATTATCGCCCGTCCTGATCTCCGCCACTTTCCATTTTCCATCCTCACCTTTGACGAAGCGAAACGCCGTCTCGACCTGCGCCACAACCGTCGCCGACGATCCCAACATTGAGACCTCTCTGACACGCACCGCGTCCGAAGGCAGCTTGATGCCTGCCAGATTCGCAATTATCTTCCGCGCCTGATTCGGACTCAAATCATCCGCCGCCTGCCCGTAAGCGAGAGCCAACAGGAAGCAGATTGCCGTCAGACCAAAGACGGAAGCCGTGCGTTGCATTCGTTTGTTCATCATCTATCTCTTAGTTGATGGTTTGCTGGAAAAGCGCGCTTAATTATGACGCGCTTTTGGCGATCAGCATCCGCAGCATGATTTGCAGTTGCGCTGTGGTGAAGGGCTTGGGCAGAAAGACGACCGCTCCGGCGGAGAAGCTATCGGAAGAGAGCTTCGGGTTCTGCTCGGCGGTCATCATCATCACGGGAATCTTCATCAGCCGCTTCTCCGTCTTCATATAACGGACAAGCTCCGGCCCCTGTATGTGCGGCATGACCACGTCGAAGATGCCCGCCACGAAATCGGAATCCGATTGCAGGAGCTTGTACGCCTCGCGGCCATCGCGCGCAGGCACGACCGTGTAGCCTTCCTTTTCGACGATGGCGGTCACGAGCCGCAGGATTGCGGGATCGTCGTCTGCGACAAGGATGCGAGGGAGAGGTTGAGGATTTTCGGTGGGAGTGTTCACATCTTTCTCCTAAAATTTTTAAGCCTCTACAGTTCTGCCTGACTCGTCCGTCAGCGAGGACAACTCGGCTGCCAGCATAATCGCTGCCAGCATACTCGAATGTTCCGCAAGTCCCTTGCCCGCGATGTCGAACGCCGTGCCGTGATCCACAGATGTACGGATGAACGGCAAGCCCAGCGTGACGTTGACCGCCTCGCCAAACGACAAACATTTGACGGGAATCATCGCCTGATCATGATAACACGCCACGACCGCATCAAACTCGCCGCGCGAGGCGCGCAGGAAAACCGTGTCCGCCGAATATGGCCCACGCACATCCATGCCGTCGCGCTGCTGGCATATCTCAACCGCCGGAGCAATCTCCGCAGCTTCTTCAACTCCGAACAGCCCGCCTTCTGCACCATGCGGGTTTAGAGCCGCAACGGCGATGCGAGGGCGTTCGATTCCCCAGCGTCTCAATTCGCGATGCGTCAGACGGGTGACGCGAATGATGCGGTCGCGCTCGACCATCCTGATGGCTTCCGCGAGCGGAACGTGCGTTGATAAGAGCACGATGCGAAGATTGGAGGCGACGAAAGCCATCGCATACTCTTCCGTGCTGGTCAGATGCGCGAGAAATTCCGTGTGCCCCGGAAAACTGTACCCACCCAGAAAGAGCGCGCGTTTGTTAATCGGCGCGGTCGCAATCGCGTCCACGCTCCCGGCGGCGCACAATCTCACGGCAGCCTCTATGTAACCGGCAGCGGCCTTGCCCGCCGTTCCCGATTCTATTCCCGGCTCGATGTGGCCGCTGACGTTGTCCAGATGGAAGATGACAGGCTCGCCCGGTTGATCCGGCAGCCGCTCGTCATAGCGCACGATGTCATAACCGCATTGGAGGTCGAGCGTGCGGGCGGTGTGCGCCAGAAGCTGCGCGTCGCCGATGATGACAGGAACGCAGACGCGCCTGACTTCTTCTTCAGCGACCGCCTTGAGGACGACTTCAGGGCCTATTCCTGCCGGGTCGCCCATCGTAATGCCGATGCGCGGCAAACGAGAATTCCGGCGGGGCTCGGCGGCATGAGATGAATTGTGCAACGTCTCTGTCATAACCGGACGCGACGGATGAGGAGGGCGCGGATTATCAACTGAGATGGGTGGCCTGCATTTGACATGAACCGCGCCAGGCGCTCATTCAGACCCGCGCTCGTCGGCCTTGTACATATATTTGATGTTATGTTTGAGCAGGAGCAGATTCGGCGCGGACTTGCGGTTGACCTTCAGCGCAGCCTTGTCATACCACTCGATAGTCCCTTCGATCTCTTCGCCATCCAGCAACACGATGACCATTTGTGTATGCGCGTCAATCTGCTTCTTGTAGTAGAAGATTTCCGCGTTGGTTTCCATCGGAGGGGGAACGCGTTTACGCACCTGCACGGCAGGCGTAGATGTTTGCGCGGGACGCTGCGGGGCGTGCCCGCCACTATCACCTGAGCGCGGAGCGCCGCCGTTGTTGACGCGCGCTCTCTGCGGCGGTACTTCCCGTTCCTTGTTTTTCACCTCTGCTAATGTTGTTCGTATGAGTTTGCGGTTCACTGTGAATTTCCAAGCCTCCACCGTTTAAGGGGAAATGAGATATGACAGCCCACGCCACACATCCGAAGGTTCGGCTGCGTCTGGACGGCGCGAACAACCAATTACAACTCTCACAGACTGCGGCCAATCAAGGAGAGATGTAGAAATTTACCCGAATAGAATTTCCTTCAAGGAATTGCCGACATGCTACACGACAGGAGTACAAAGTTCAAGGCGCAAACAGCAGTGGTCAGTGGTCGGTGGTCAGTTAAAAGAAAGAAGGCAGTAGAGACGTTTGGTGTCTTTACTGCCTTCTGTCTTCACTGCCCACTGCCCACTGACCACTGACCACTGCTGTTCAGTCTGCTTTCTTGCGGATGAAAGTCGGCACGTCCAGATCGTCCGTGCGATTCGGATTGACGATTGGGCGCTGTGTATCGTCGCCGGGAGTGCGCGTGTAGCGCGGCTGTGTCGAGTGCGCGCCCGCGCTCGCGGCTATCTTGCCGGAGTCCGCCGATTCCTTATCGAAGCCTGTGGCGATGACCGTAATCTTCATCTCGTCGCGCATCGTTTCGTCAATCACCGCGCCGAAAATGATGTTGGCGTCAGGGTCTGCCGCTTCGCGGATGATTGAAGAGGCTTCGTTGACTTCATAGAGCGTCAGGTCAGGCCCGCCCGTGATGTTGATGAGCACGCCCTTCGCGCCTTCGATGGTCGCTTCTTCCAGAAGCGGCGAAGAGATGGCCTGCTGCGTGGCTTCCATCGCGCGATGCTCGCCGCTGGCGCGGCCTGCGCCCATCAGAGCTAGACCCATGCCTGCCATAATTGATTTCACGTCGGCAAAGTCCAGATTGATGAGTCCGGGCACGGTAATCAAATCCGAGATGCCCTGCACGGCCTGCCTGAGCACATCGTCGGCCACCTTGAAGGAATCCGCGAGCGATACGCCGCGTTCCACCGTGTGCAGCAGGCGCTCGTTCGGAATCGTGATGACGGTATCAACGCACTCGCGGAGTTCTCTCAATCCCTCATCGGCCTGAAGCATCCGGCGGCGGCCTTCAAAGTGAAACGGCTTGGTGACAACAGCCACTGTCAACGCGTTCAACTCCGTCGCCAAACTTGCGATGATCGGAGCCGCGCCCGTGCCCGTGCCGCCTCCAAGTCCGGTCGTCACGAAGACCATGTCCGCGCCTTCGAGCACTTCGATGATCTTCTCCGTGTCTTCGAGCGCGGCGTTGCGCCCGATGCCGGGGTCTGCGCCTGCGCCTAAGCCCTTGGTGAGCTTGCCGCCCAGTTGAATCTTGATTGGCGCGCATGAGCGTTTCAAGGCTTGCAGGTCTGTATTAGCAACCAGGAACTCGATGCCCTCGATGCCAGCTTCGATCATGCGGTTGACGGCATTGCCGCCGCCGCCGCCCACACCGATTACTTTAATGCGAGCGCCAGTGATTGGTGGGTCGTCGTCTATAAAAATATTAATGCCGTTGCCCGGTTGGCGGTCCGGTGTCATCATTCGCGTTCCTCTCTCTCGGCAGCCCTCTGGTGAGGCTTCCGAAGCGCATAATGCGTTTATATTGGGCTGTGCGCGCCGGGGGCAACTAAATATTGCGGACTACATCTTGTGCCGGCTGGCGCGGCAGCATACAACAACTTGTCAGAAAATGCCACTAAAACGGTGGCGAAACTTTGAAACAAAATGGGTCAAGCGGCCTGTCGAACCACGCTTACCTACTCCGTTGCGTGCATCGGCGTTTTGCGCGCGTTGCGTCACCAGAGACAAACCGGCAGCGGCAGCCCAGACGGGGCTTTGAATATCTTCGATGAGGCCGCCGAAACGGTCTCTTTCCGGGTAGCCGAGTCGAACCGGAGCATCAAAAACCTGCTCGGCGATCTCAGGCATTCCGCTCAAAAGAGAGCCTCCGCCCGTCAGCACCACCCCGCTCGACAACTGGCGCTCCCACCCTGACTCTCTAATCTCGTCGGCGACCTGCATCAAAACTTCTTCGGCGCGCGGCTGCAAAATATCGCAGAGAATCTGCCGCGAGAGTTGACGCGGGGCGCGTCCTCCCACCGACGGCACTTCTACAAGTTCGCCGCGCTCCATTTCATTCAGGGAAGCGCTGTAGGCGCTGCCGACGGTGCGCTTGATCTTCTCTGCTTCCGGAATCGGCGTGCGTAGGCCGAAGGCTATGTCATTGGTGAAGTGCGAGCCGCCGAGCGCAAAGACAGCCGTGTGTTGCACAGCACCGCGTTGATAGATGACCAGCCCGGTCGTCTCCGCCCCGATGTCCACGAGCGCCGCTCCAAACTCTTTGTCATCCTCTGTCAAAGAGGCTTCGGCAGCCGCCAGTTGTTCGAGCACCATGTCGGCGACGACCAGCCCTGAACGATTGACGGCATTGATGGCGTTCTGCCGCGCCGTCACAGGACTCGTCACCACATGAACTTTGACGGCGAGCCGCGCGCCGATCATCCCGACCGGGTCGTTGATACCATCCTGATCGTCAACGATGAACTCCTGCGGCAGGCGATCAACAATCTCGCGCCCGGCGGGAAGCGGCATCGCGCAGGCCGAATCAATCGCGCGGCGCACGTCGTCGTTCGTAATCTCGCGGTCGCGCCCGGAGACGGCGACAATCGCCTGACCGTTAAAGCCCGTGATGTGTGAACCGGCGAGATTAATCGTGACCTCTTCGGCGTCCAGCCCGCTCATACGCTCTGCATCTTCTACAGCCCGTTTGATGGCCTCAACCGCGGCATCAGGATTGACGATGACACCTTTACGAAGCCCGCGCGCCTCTGCTTCGCCGATGCCGACGATGTCGAGGAGTCCGCCATCGCTCGGCTCGCCGACGATACACGTCACCTTGCTTGTGCCGATGTCCAGGCCGACTGTATGTGCCGCGCGTTTAGCCATAATTCTTAGTTACGAGTTTCGCGTTCCGGGTTTCGAGCTTCGAGCTTGGGTTTTTGAGTTATTAGCTTTTAACTCGTAACCCTAAACTCCTAACCCTAAACTTCTATCATCCTACTCGGCGCGGGCGACCTTCTGCCCGCACTTCACGAGAGGCTTTATCCTTCTTGTCCTTCTTATCCTTCTCCTGCTTATCCTGATCTTTCCTGGCCTGCTCTTTCCTGCGCCCTCGCTCGTCGTTTGGACGCGCGACCTTCTCCTTCGCTTTCCGGCTCTCGGTGGGCGGCTTCGCCTCGTCGCGTGTCCTGGTCTTCGCGCTCTCAATTTCCGGCCCGCTTGAATCATTGCTGGCGAGATGTAATTTGAAAGCCTCCGGGTCAACGCCGATTGACATGCGGTCTTCGCCCTTTTCGATTCCCTGCGCGATATTGATGTACTGGATGAAGGGGTAAATCTCCGTGTTGCGCCGCTCGTCTAATTTGGCCAGGGCAAAAGCAAGACGGTTGCCGAAATCTTCTCCGCCCAGTTGAATCTCGACTTGAGCATCATCACCCGTCAGTTGTGCGCGCACATCGCGCAAATCATTGAAGTTGACTTCGCTGACGCGACGGCTGATGCCCTTAATTTCCAGGTCTCGCGTCATTAGCAGAAACTTCTGAACGCGCTCGCGGTTCTGCTCCGGCGCAATTTCAGTCTTTTGTTCATCCCACCCGCGCATGAAAATCTGGTCGGCGGGCGAAGCCACTCCAAGCGTGGCCGCATCCTCGTCAACCCAGACGAAGTTTCCGGCATTCATTCTCACCACGGCTCGCGGCTCGCGCTCTATGACGCGGACGCGCAATCCATCCGGCAGAATGCGCGAGACGACCGCTTCTCTGACCCAGCCGAGTTTCTTCAATTCCCGGCTGATGGCGTCAAGGTCAGCGTTCCAGACGCCGCCGGTCTGTGCCGCACCTTTGAGGACAATCGCCTTGATCTCGTTCGGGGAAGTGCGCGACGTGCCGCTCACGTCTACGTTGCGCGCCTCAAAGAAAGAGGCCGAAGCCGCCGCGCGATAGCCCGTGAAGAGAAGGACACCGATAATCACGGCAAGCGTGATTTTTCCGGCCAGTGGCAGGTAAGCGAGACCTTTGCGCCAGCCTTTTGTTTTGGCGCGCGAGGCGGACGCGCCCCCACGCTCACGCCGCGTAGGCCGCTGCGGAATCTCTCCCGCACGCCCCTTGCTGCTGGCGGCATTTCTCCCTGCTCTCGGTGTGATGACCTGCTCTTTCATAAGTCTGTCGAGTCTACCGAGTCTGTCGAGTCTAGCGAGTCCTGGTGGTCTTGAGTCTCAGCAGTCTTATCAACATCTAACTCATCAGACTCGATAGACTTTTGACTTCCCCCCCGCCACAGTTCGACTTCGTACTCCAGTTCGATTCCCTTCTCGCGCCTGAAACGCTCTCTGATCTCTTCGGCCAGCGCGAGCGCGTCTGAGGCTTTCGCGTTTTCGCCGTCCGTCACGATGAAGTTGGCGTGAACGGGAGAGATGATTGCGCCGCCGCGCCGCTCTCCCTTCATGCCCATCTCGTCAATCATCTTGCCTGTGCCGACACTGCTTCCCGGCGGGTTCTTGAAGAAGCATCCGGCGCTTCGTGCGCCGTGAGGCTGCGTTGACAGACGCTTATTCTTCGCTTCCAGCATCCGCGCTCCGATTTTTTCAGGATCGTCACGCTCAAGGTGCAGGGTCGCTCCCAGCAGCAACTCGCCCTCACGAAAAGATGTATGACGGTAATCCCACTTGACCTCATGGCCGGGAACTTCGACGACGCGGCCTTCGCGCGCCACGCGCACAATCTCCGTCACGTTTCCAATCTCGTGGCCGTAAGCGCCAGCGTTCATCCAGAGAGCGCCGCCGACAGTTCCGGGGATACCGCCCAAACCCTCTATGCCGGACAAGCCGCGTCTGCCCGTATCAATACACAGTCGCGGCAGAGAGTAGCCCGCGCTCACCGAAACGCGCTCATTGTCGAAGCGCGCCTCGCCTTTCAGTTCCTTCAAGCTCACGACGACGTAGTGATGATCCGCATCATCCGCCAGCACATTGCTGCCGGAGCCGAGCGCACGCCACGCTATGCCCGCCCGTTCGAGTTCATAAACGACCGTCGCCGCCTGTTCTTCCGTCACAGGTGAGATGACCCAATCAATCGCTCCGCCGACGCGCAAGCTGGTCAACTCCGCAAAGCGTCGCCCGCGTTCAGAGCGCACGCCTAAGCGCGCCGCGATCTCTTCAATCGCCGCGTCGCGTTCTTGCAGGGTCAATTCTTTTTTCACTTCGTCAACTACCATTACACCCGTTGTGCCGTTACCTAATGTTCGTTTCAAACTGAAACTAGTCTGGATTCTCAATCTAGCCCGCCTTCACGTCGCTGCTTGAGCGAAGCAATCCGAGCAGTTGTTCGCCCGCGCGATAGACCGTGCCCGCGCCGAGCGTGATGAACATATCGCCTGCGTGCAGTTGGTCGCGCAAAATCTCCGGCGCACCTTCGAGCGGGCCGATGTACTCGGCGTTCTTGTGCCCGTAACGCTTGATAGCTTCCGTCAGCGCTTCAGCCGTGATGCCTTCAATCGGTTCTTCACTCGCCGCGTAGATGTCCGTCACAAAGAGCACGTCCGCATTATTGAAAGAGCGCGCGAATTCCTCCATCTGATCCTGCGTGCGCGAGTAACGATGCGGCTGAAAGAGGACGACGATGCGGCGACCCGCCGAACCGATTTTGGCCGCCGCGAGCGTGGCCTTGATCTCCGTCGGGTGATGCCCGTAATCGTCCACGACAAGCACGCCCGCCTCTTCGCCTTTGAACTGAAAGCGCCGGTCAGCATTCGTAAAGTCGCCCAGCGCCTTCGCAATCTGCTCGAACGAAACTTTCAACTCGAAGCCGACGGCAATCGCCGCCAGCGCGTTATAGACGTTGTGCAAACCGGGTGCGCGCAAGTGGACATCGCCGACCACTTCTGTCCCGCGCCACACAGTAAAGCTCGAACCGTAGCCTTCATCGAAACGAATCCCGTGCGCCGAAACGTCCGCCTGCGCGCTCAAGCCGTAGGTTATCCTGCGCCGCTTAACGCCAGGAATCACCGCCTGCACATGCGGGTCGTCCAGACACAAGATCGACGCGCCGTAGAACGGGACTTTATTGACGAACTGCACGAAGCACTCACGCACGTCATCCATGTCCTTGTAATAGTCCATGTGCTCGCGGTCGATGTTCGTGACGATGGCGATGGTCGGCGTCAACATCAGGAACGAGCGGTCGCTTTCGTCCGCCTCGACCACCATCAAATCTGACTGGCCAATCCGGGCATTCGACCCGAAAGATTTGACCACGCCGCCGACCACGACCGTCGGATCAAGTCCTCCGTGTCCGAGGACGGTGGCGACCATCGAGGTCGTCGTCGTCTTGCCGTGCGAGCCTGCGACGGCGACCGAGTGCGGTTTGAGCCGCATCAACTCCGCCAACATCTCTGCGCGCGGGATGACCGGAATCGAATGCCGCCGGGCTTCGACGATCTCAGGGTTGTCATCGCGCACGGCTGTCGAGCGAACCACCACGTCGGCGTCACCCACGTTCTCGGCTTTGTGCTCCTCTATAAACTCCACGCCCAACGCCTGAAGACGCTTCGTCACCTCCGAGCTTTTCAAGTCTGAACCCGAAACGTTAAAGCCGGAGTTAATCAACACCTCCGCGATCCCGGACATGCCGATGCCGCCGATGCCGACGAAATGAATATGTTGAATGCGACGAAACATATTAAGAGCGGTAATGGGTGATAAGTGATAGGTGATAAGAGAAAACCGTTCTTTCTTATCACCTATCACCCATCACCTATCGCTGTTTACCAATTCTTCCATCAAATCAACTGCTGCCGCCGCTGCGTCTCCGCGTGCGAGTTTGCGGCTGGCTTCTTCCATGTGTGTCAAATCATCCGGCGATTGAACCAGCGCACTGATTTCCTGTGCGAGTCGTTCGCCTGTCAATTCGTGTTGCAGGATCATGCGAGCCGCGCCCGCCGCCTGTAATGCTTCAGCGTTCTTACGCTGGTGATCGTCTGCGGCCTGCGGAAACGGAATCATGATTGCCGTCTTGCCTGCCGCGACGAGTTCCGCGCTCGTCGTCGCTCCGGCGCGACAGATGATTAAATCCGCCCGCGCGAATTCTGCCACCATGTTTTCAATGTAGCGCCGCACGTCCGCGTTCTCTCCCCAGCCCGCATCCGTGTAGCCCGCGTGAACTTTTTCAAAATCGGCCTCGCCCGTCTGGTGCGTGATGCTCAAGACATCGCGCTGCGCTTCCAGGTCAGGGAGAGCCGCAATCATCGCCTCGTTAATCGCGCGTGCGCCCTGCGAGCCGCCGAAGACGAGCACGGAAAACCGCGTAGCATCGCGCAGCTTCAACGGAATATCAAAGAACTCGCGGCGCACCGGATTGCCTATCACCACTCCCTTGCCGCGAAAAAAGGGTAGCGCCGCTTCGAACGTCACCGCCGCACGATCTACAAAACGCGCGAGCCTGCGGTTCGTAAAACCCGGCAAAGCGTTTGACTCCATCACAAGCGTTGGCAGTCGCATCATGGCCGCCGTCAGCAGCACCGGCCCTGAAACATAGCCGCCCGCACCAACGACGACATCCGGGCGAAACTCGCGTATCAGGCGTCTCGCCGCGAAGAAACTTTTTGGCAGCACCAGAACCCCGCGCAGCCGCGCGCCCATCCCGACGTTCTTCAGTCCCGCGCTTTCAATGAGCGATAACTCGAAACCCGCTTGCGGCACGAGCCGCTTTTCCAACCCGCGCTCCGTTCCGACAAACCTGACTTCCGACTCAGGGTTGCGGCGCATCACTTCCTTTGCCACCGCGATGCCCGGATAGATGTGTCCGCCTGTTCCTCCGGCGGCGATCAAGACGCGCATCGCCCTTATGCCCTGCGCGGCGACACGGCGACCGGGTGACGCGGCGACAAAGCAGGAGTCGTAGTGCTGCTACGCTTCTCTCCAGACGCGTCTCCAACGCGTTCCAGCGCCTCCACGTCAATCCCTTCTGACCGCGCTCCCGCGCCGCTCATAGCATGCTGCGAGATATTAAGCAGGATGCCCATCGCGACCAGCGTCGGAACCAGGGACGAACCACCATAGGAGATGAACGGCAGCGGGATTCCCTTCGTCGGCAAAAGCGACAGCACAACGCTGATGTTAAAGAGCGCCTGCACGACAATCCCCGTCACTATCCCTAAGCCCAGCAGCATCCCGAACCTGTCAGGCGCACGCAACGCCGCGCGTGTACCGCGCCACAGCAAAATCGCGAACACCGTGACCACAGCCATCGCGCCAAACAATCCCAACTCTTCCCCCACCACCGCGAAGATAAAATCCGAATGAGCGAACGGTAGAAAGAACATCTTCTGCTTGCCTTGCGCGAACCCCATCCCGCTCGTTCCGCCCGAACCGACCGCGATTAAAGACTGTACGACCTGAAAGCCTTTGTCCTGCGGGTCAGCCCAGGGGTTCGTAAACGTCACCAGCCTTTGAAAACGCCACGGCACAAAGAGCAGCATCCATGCTCCGACGACCAGACCCGGCGCAGCGGCCATCCCCAGATGCAGCAGCCGCGCGCCCGCCGTGTAGTAGACCACGACGCAAATCACCATCAGCATCAGAGCCGTGCCCAAGTCAGGCTGTTTCAAAATCAGCGCGGCCAGCATTCCCGAGACGGCCATGCACGGCACGAAAGTTCGCCAGAGCGAGCCTTCTTCACCCGCGCGCTTTTCCAAAAAGTAAGCGAGAAAGATGACCAGCGCGAGTTTTGACAACTCCGAAGGCTGAACCGAAAACGCTTTCAGCTTGATCCAGCGATGCGCGCCGTTAGTCGCCGAAAAACCGAAGACGGCCACGAGCAGCACCACCGTCAACCCAAGCAAGCCGTAAACGATTCGTTTGTCCCGCAGGCGTTGATAATCGAACTGCATCATCAGCAGCATCACGCCGAAGCCTATCGCCGTCCAGATGACCTGCTTGATGACGTAGTAATACTGGTTGCCGTTCTCTTCCTGCGCCAGCACCGCCGACGCACTGTAGACCATGACGATGCCAAACAGCGCCAGCCCCGCTGTCGCCGCGAATAACCATTTATCGGCTTGTAGCTTTCGTGCCATGATTAAAACTCAGTGATAAGTGATAGGTGATAGGTAATAGGAAAGAGCGTTCCTCTTATCACCTATCACCCATCACCTATCACTATCTCTCTTACCGCTTCCTTGAACACTTCCCCTCGATGCTCGAAGCTCTTGAACATATCGAAACTGGCGCAGGCGGGCGCGAGCAAAACGATGTCGCCCGCTTCGGCTGACGCGTGAGCGCGGCGGACGGCGTCCGGCATGTCGGCGGCGCGTTCCATCGAAGCATCCTGCTTCAATTCCCGTTCAATCGTGTCGGCGTCTTCGCCGACCAGAATCAATTTGCGAACGCGCGAGCGAATGAGCGGCGCAAGCGGCGCATAGGGAGCTTGCTTGCCGCGCCCGCCGAGGATTAAGACGACTTTGCCAGCTTCCTCCGCGAACGCTTCCAACGCCTTCAGGGTCGCATCAACGCTCGTCGCCTTCGAGTCGTTGTAAAACTTCACGCCACCAATTTCATCAACGAACTCCAGCCGATGCTCGACGGGCTTGAATCTTTTGATTGTCTCGCGCATCGAATCGGGCGCAGCGCCGCAAGCGAGTCCGGCAGCCAGAGCCGCCAGCACGTTCTCGACGTTGTGCAACCCGCGTAATTGCATTTCGTCCCGCATCATCAACACTCGCTCGCCGTCCTTTGTGCGCGACACGATCTCGCGCCCGTTTCTCAGGAACAATCCCTCATCCAATTCGCGCCGCACGCTGAAAGGCGTAACGTGCGCCCGCAAGCCCTTCGCCCAAGATGAAACGATTTCGTCGTCCGCATTGAGAATCGCGACATCGCCCGCCGTCTGATTGCGGAAGAGACGATGCTTGGCCGCCGCGTAGTCCATCAAAGTCTCGTAGCGATCCATGTGGTTCGGCGTCACGTTCAAACAGAGCGCAACCGTCGGGTGAAACCCGGCAATCGTCTCAAGCTGAAAGCTGGAAAGCTCGACGACTGTCCATCCATCATCGCTTGAACTTTCAACCATCGAGATGAGCGCCGTGCCGATGTTGCCGCCGACCTGCACGCTTAATCCCGCATCTTTCAAAATCTCACCAATCAGCGTCGTCGTCGTCGTCTTGCCATTGCTGCCCGTGATGCCGACGATGCGCCCGCGCAAAAATCTTGAAGCAAGCTCGACCTCTCCGATGACTTCCGCGCCCGCGCGATCCGCGTATCTCGCCGGAATGACCTTGCTCGGCACGCCCGGACTCATCACCACCAGCTCGACCTGATCGAGCAACCACATCGGCACATCGCCCGGCAGCAATCCGACGCCTTCACTCTTGAGCGCAACGGCCTCCGATGACCACTCTTCAACCGGCTTGCGATCATTGATGGCGACCGTCGCTCCGCGCTTCGCTAAAAACCGCGCGCAAGCAATCCCGCTTCGCGCCGCGCCGATAATCAAAACTTTCTTGCCCGCAACTTCCAAACTCTTCTCACTCGTTTCTCAAAGATCAAACTTTATCCGTTTACCTTAACTTCAACGTCGAAAGACTCAGGAGCGCAAACAGGATGGCTAAGATCAGGAAGCGAAAGACGACCTTCGTCTCCACCGTTCTCTGCCCGAAGCGACGTTCCCATTGCAACTCAAAGTGGTGATGCAGGGGCGACATCTTGAAGATGCGCCGCTTCGTCATCTTGAACGAAGCGACCTGAAGCATCACAGACAAAATTTCCAGCACGAACACGCCGCCGATCATCAGCAGCATGAATTCCTGCTTCGTCAGCACAGCAATCGTCCCGATAGCGCCGCCAATGGCGAGGCTGCCGACATCGCCCATGAAAACTTCCGCTGGCGGCGCGTTGTACCACAGGAAACCAAGACTCGCTCCAGCCATCGCGCCGCAGAAGACTGTCAACTCGGCGGCTTCCGGCCTATGCACCAACCCCAGGTAACTCGCAAAGCGAAAGTCGCTCGTGATGTACGTGAAGGCCGTCAGCGCCGCCATCGCTATGAACGTCACGCCGATTGCCAGCCCGTCCAGCCCGTCCGTTAAATTCACCGCGTTCGACGACCCCAGGAGCACAATGATGATAAAGATCAGGTACAGGTACGGGCCGATGTAGCTGGGACTGGTCAACGGATTATGGTCCGACGTTGACTTCAGGAACGGGATGTCCACGTTCCACGAATACTTCGTGCCCTTCGCAATCTCTGACGGGTACGCTTCTTCCAGCAACATCCGGTTGAGATGGATGAGATGTTCACCCTCCGGGTTAAGCTGGATAAACTTGCGCGTCTCATCCGTCAGCTTCACCTGCGCGAAGCGTTGCTCGTCAAAGAGCGAATGGCCGGTCATCAGGCCGTTCAATCCGTCGAGCAATTTCCGCCCGTTCTCTTCGGACATCTTGCCCGTGCCGTCATAACTTCCCAAAAGCTCCTGCGTCTCAGGTCTCAACTGCGACCAGAGATACTGCGACAGCGGGTCGCGCCCGTCTCGCAGCTTAACCGTCAGAGAGCCGGGGTCTCTGATGTCACCGGCGCGCAACGCGGGAGGGCCGCCGACGGAAACAGAGGAGAGATAAAGGACGCCCCAGACCGCGATGGCAATCAGCAATTGCCCGACGAGTTTCTGTTTTCCGGTCAGCCCCAGACTGCGACGCATCGCCATCTTCCGGTAGTCGTCCAGAAAGCCTATGACCCCGAAGAGCAGGAACGCGATCATCACGATCCAGACGTAGAGGCTCGACAGCTTGGCCCACAGCAGGGTCGAAATCAGAACCGAACCGATGATCAGCACGCCGCCCATCGTTGGCGTGCCGCGCTTCGCCATGTGAGCCTGCGGCCCTTCCTCGCGGATTTGTTGCCCGACGTTCCAGGTCTTCAGAGCCTGTATGACGCGCTTGCCGAAGATGAGCGAGATCAGGAGCGCCGTGACCGAAGCGTAAGCCGTGCGAAACGTGACGTAGTTGAAGACGTTGAGCGCCTTGACGAGATAAGACCCGCCGCCCTCGTAGGTGTTATAAAGCCACTCGTAGAAGATCCAGTGAATCATCGTCAGTCAGGCAGAAGTCAGGAGTCAGTAGCCAGAAGCCAGAAGCCAGAATGAAAAGCTGCAACCGCTCCTGTTTTTATTCTGTCTCCTGAATTCTGAATTCCGGATTCTGCTTTTCGTCATATTTCCTCATCTGCTCCGAGCGCAGGAAAACGGTCGCGCAACATCTTCACGACCTTGTCCGTCTCCACACCGCGCGAGCCTTTGACCAACACTAGATCACCTTCGCTCGCTTCCTCACAAATTGCAGCCCCGGCTTGCTCCGAAGTTTCAAAGTAGCGCGCCTGTCCCTGGCCCATCCCGGCAGAGAGAGCGCCTTCAACCATCTCATGGGCTAGCCCACGCACGCCCCACAATGAATCAATCCCGGCTCGCGCAATCTCAGCTCCGGCCTCTCGGTGCATCCTTGCGCCGTCCGGCCCCAACTCAAGCATCTCGCCCGCGATGACTATCCGACGCTTCACTTCAGCGCCGCTCTCCACGATTGTTTGCACGATGCTAAGGAGCGAGCGCGGGTTCGAGTTGTAAGAATCATCCACGACCGTGAACCCGGCGGCGAAGTCAATCACCTCGCCGCGCATCTTTGCTGGGGTAACACTCTTGAGCGCCCTCGCAATCTCTCCCGCCTGCATCTCAAAACAAACGGCGACCGCCGCTGCCGCCAGCGCGTTCATCAAATTGTGGCGACCCGGCATCTGCAACTCTGCGTCCGCATCGCCAAGAGGAGTCCGCAAGCGAAAGCGGCTTCGTCCAAAGCGGCTCGTGTCAATATCGGTCGCCATCACGTCCGCCGCGTTATCAACTCCGAAAGTAACAACAGGGCCATCGTGAAGGCCACGCATCGCAATCACGCGCTCGTCATCACTGTTCAGCACCGCCGTTGCGCCCGGCTTGAGACCTTCAATCAATTCGGCCTTCGCCGCCGCGATTCTTTCAATCGTGCCCAGGTGTTCGAG
Organism: uncultured Acidobacteriota bacterium; assembly: GCA_963791265.1. Taxonomy (GTDB): domain Bacteria; phylum Acidobacteriota; class Blastocatellia; order Pyrinomonadales; family Pyrinomonadaceae; genus QHXM01. Next base: position 1,216,001 of record CAWBSB010000012.1, on the reverse strand, counting down.
ATGAACGGGCGCGACCAGCAACTCTACGCCGATGTCCGGCGGCGTAATCTTGCAGAGACGCTCAATCTCATGTGTCGGCGAAGACATCCCCATCTCCAGCACGGCGAGGTCAAACTGCTCAGGCTCTCTTCCTTCAGTCACCATCTGCAAAACCGCGAGCGGCAGCCCAAGCCCGTTGTTATAGTTTCGCTCGCTCTTGAGAACGCGGCGACCCGAAGCATTGAGCAGATGCGCCGTCAACTCTTTCGCCGTCGTCTTGCCTGCGCTGCCGGTGATGGCGACGACAGGTCGCGCCCATGCTTCGTAGACCTTGCGCGCCAGCGTTTGCAGAGCAGCGATGGCATCTTCGACGAGTAACAACTTGTGAGCCATCGCCTGCAACGCAGCGTCTTCCTGGACGCGCTCGCGGCGCGCGACGGCTGCGATTGCGCCCTGCTTGAACGCCTGCGGGATATAGCGATGAGCATCGGCAAACGTGCCGTTAAAACCGGCGCGCGCGTAATCACTTTGCGACAGCGCGAAGAAGAGTTCGCCCGCGCCGGTCGTTCGCGAGTCAATCGAGAATCCGACTATTTCTTTGTCAAACATCTCGGCGCTCAAACCACTAACCTGAGCGCCCATCAAATCCGCCGCCGTCCGTATGTTCACGCCGCGTCAATCCTCTTCTCGCAAGAATCCCGGTTGCCATATCATCTTGCGCATAGCCTCATACGGCGGTCAACTTGGGAGCGTGAATTGGCGAGTCGTCCTCAACCGGGATGCTCCCGCCTCTTCAAAAACATCTTTCGAATCCCTCAAATCCGCGCTTCCCGCGCCTCCCGCCAGGAGACTATTGGCAGCGAGAACCGCTTCATCCAGCTCTATTCTCAGCGTTCTCTGCGTCGCACGCATCCGGCGTAAACGCTTCCGGCAGGCGCTGATTCTCTGCTTCGTTCCGTGCGGCGCTTGTTCAGCCATAGCGAATTTTTGATTTTTGATTTGCGATTTTTGATTGGATAAGGATGAGCTTTAGAATCTCAAATCTCAGACTTCAGACTTAAAATCTTTAGTCCTCATTCCAATCAAAAATCAAAAATCGCAAATCAAAAATTTCCTCACCTGCTTCTCCCGAAATCAATCCGAACGGTTTGCCCGCTCTCTACTTCAGAGCCTGCCGCCGGACTCTGTTGGAAGGCGCGGCCTTCGCCTCGCGCTTCCAATTGCAAGCCCAGTTGATCGCAGACGCGCGCCGCATCGCGCACGCTCCGCCCACGCAAATCCGGCATCAACGCGCCGCGCTTCGTCGCCGCCGTGTACACAACCTTGGTGAGCCCTGCGCGCCCGTCTTCCTCTACAACTTTCGGCAACGTCGCATCGCGCGCTGCTCTGACTCGCTCCTGCTCTTCAAGCAGACGAGCCAGCGCTTCGGGGCTCATGGAGAATCGCGCGAGCAGCCCCGGCTGAGAAGTGCTTTTCAGCTTCGTGTCAGGCGTGATGTCGAGCGCGGGCAGAATCTGCTCGGCAATCTCACGAAAGACCGGCGCGGCCACTTCGCCGCCGTGATAACCGCCGACGGGTTCGTCAATCACCACGATGATGACGACCGCCGGATTCTCCACGGGAGTAAAGCCGACGAACGAGCCGATGAATTTCGTCTTCGAGTAAGCACGGGTTTTCGGGTCAATCTTCTGCGCCGTGCCAGTCTTGCCCGCCGCCGTATAGCCATCAAGCTGCGCGAGCTTGGCCGTGCCGTTCAGAGTTACTTCTTCGAGCATGCCCCGCATCGTTTGCGCCGTCTGAGTGCTAACGACTCTGCGCTGTTCCGGCGATGCGCTGTAGAGAACCGTGCCGTCCTCGGCGCGCACCTCGCGCACCAGATGCGGAGAGATACGCAGGCCGTCGTTGGCGAGCGTGCCGAAGGCTGCCGCCATCTGCAAAGGTGTGACGCCGATTTCCTGCCCGATGGCGAGCGAGCCCATCGAAGACGGCTGCCACTTGTTCACCTTCCGCAGTATCCCGTCAGTCTCACCTTGTAGCTCAACTCCTGTCTTGCTGCCGAAACCGAAGCGCGTCATGAAATCGAACATCGAATCGTTGCCGACGCGCAAGCCCATCTTGATTGCCGCCACGTTGCTCGACTTCGCCAGAGCCTCCGTCAAAGTCAGAGAGCCGAACGCATGGTGGTCATGCACGACGCGCCCGGCAATGGTAATCGCTCCCATCTGGCAATCAATCCGGTCTTCGGGCTTCGCCAGCCCTCTCTCGATAGCGGCAGAGTAAGCAACGATCTTGAAGGTCGAGCCAGGCTCGTAGATATTCTGTAGCGCCTGGTTGATGCGCGCCTGTTCATTCGTCCCGCGCGGGTCGTTCGGATCGAACGTCGGCGCGCTCGCCAGCGCCAGGATTTCGCCTGTGTGCGGGTCGAGCACAATGGCCGTGCCTGATTTGGCGCGCGATTTTTCGACAGCCGCGATGAGCGCCTGCTCCGTCTTGTACTGAACAAGGCGATCAATCGTCAGCACCACTGTCTCGCCGCGTCTGGCCTGCGCTTCAAGACTGCCATAAGGTCGCCCGTGAGCATCCGTATCTATCGTGATCTTGCCAGCCTCGCCGCGAATGCGGTCGTTGTATGAGCGCTCAATGCCCGCCAGCCCGACTTCATCCATGCCGACGAAGCCGAGAACGTGCGCCGCGAGTTGTCCGTTCGGATAATGACGCTTCGGCTCCTTGAGCGTGTAGACGCCTTCTATATTGAGCGCGCGAATCTTCTCTGCGGTCTGTGCGTCGAGTTTGCGAGCAATCCAGGCAAACTTTCGATTCGCACTCTGCGCGTCTTTCAAGCGAGCGGTGAGCGCTGGAGCATCCACGTCAACGAGGGGAGCGAGTTTTGCAGCCGCCTCTTCGACGTTCCTGATTTCGCGCGGAACAGCCCAGAAAGATTCCGTCTCGATGCTGCGCGCCAGCTCTACGTTATGACGGTCAAGGACAAGGCCGCGTATCGGACTCGTCTCGATTGCATCCTGTTGTTGGGTGCGTGCGCGGGTCAGCAGCCATTCGTGCTGCGCGGTTTGCAGGTAGATGAGACGGACGCCGATGGCAAGCATCCAGACGCCAAGAAAGCACGCCACGAGGAGCGCGCGTGTGCGTGCTTTATCAGGACGAGCTTTTGATGAAGTGACAAGACGTCCGCGCATAACTTCTGCTTGTCTTCTTTCCAGTTACTGCGCGGAGGCCAAAGATTTCTACCTCTTCGCGCTTGGCCTGTGAGTTGTTCAAAACAATTTCTGCCAGCGCCGCGAGGGGAGAATACATGCGAATCGTCTGGCCTGACTTTTCAGACACAATCAAGAGCCTCAGCGGCTGAGCGAGGCCGATGGGTTTATGAATGCCGGAACCGAGCGTGTCGGCGGCTGCTCCGAATTCCTCGCCGGATTAATCTGCGCGGGCTGGATGGGCTGCATTCCGATTCCGCGCGCCGCTGCTCCCAGGTGTTCCGGCGTGGCAGACTCCTCACGCTCCAGCATCAGACGACGCTGCTCCTCCTGAAGCTGTGCCTGCTCAAGGCGCAACGCCTCATTCTTGTAACCGTACTGAACCGCCGCAAAGTGCTGCCCCGCTGCGTAGACGAAACCGCCCGCGAGAATCAGCCCGCACGCGAGCAGGAGCGCCAGACGCGAGAGAGCGCGCATGTCGCGCTCGCGATGTACCGTAAAATTCTTTCGGTTCGAGGGTAATCTTCTCATCAGGAGTCAGGGCCTCTCGCAGTCAAAAAGTCAGATTTGAAAGGGTAGCCGGGTTTCAAACAGCGCCGACTTCGGAGCGGGCGCTTTTCAGAGTTTGCGGCAGGCTCGCAGCTTGGCGCTGCGCGCGCGCGGGTTTTCGGACACCTCCTCCTCGCCCGGTACGAGGGGACGGCGCGTCAGGATTTCAATTGCGCGGCGTGCGCCGCACGAACAGACAGGCGCCCGCCGGTCGCATTCGCAATGACCCGCCAGCCGCCTGAGCGTCTGCTTCATAATCCGATCTTCGAGCGAGTGAAAGCTGATCGCTACGAAGCGTCCCGTTGGTTGTAAAAGATCAACTGCCGTTTCAACGAATTCACTCAAGCCTTCAAGCTCGCGGTTGACGGCGATGCGTAGAGCCTGAAACGTGCGCGTCGCCGGGTGGACTTTATCCGTCTTTCGATAGCCAACCGCACGCGCGACCAAATCGGACAACTCCTTCGTCGTCTCGATTGGCTCTCCACGCTCGCGCCTTTCAACAATCCAACGGGCGATGCGACGCGACCGCCGCTCCTCCCCGTACTCGAAAATAATCCGAGCAATCTCTTCTTCAGGAAGATGCGCAAGCAACTCTGCCGCTGTCTCCTCATCGCCGCTCGCATCCATACGCATATCAAGCGGCGCGTCTTGCCGGAAACTAAACCCACGCTCTCCGGTATCAAACTGAAGCGACGAAACGCCCAGATCAACCAATACCCCGCGCACGTCCCTTTCATTTGCTTCTTCGACAATTCGCGCGACGTCCTTAAAGTTCGCTTGAACGCCTTGAAAGCGCGAGCCGTATTGCGCCAGGCGCTCTTTCGCAAACTCAAGCGCCTCACGGTCGCGGTCAATGCCAATCACGCGCGCTTCCCCTGACGCTTCGAGAATCGCCTCGCTATGCCCGCCCAGTCCGAGCGTGCCGTCAACGAACAATCCCCCGCGTGCCGCCCCGAGCAACTCGATTGTCTCTCGAAGCAACACGGGGCGATGGGGCGCGCCCATGCCCCCCATAAGCGCAGCCATCACCACCGCCCCGTGATCTCAAAGAACTGTCTAAAGTGATAAGTGATGAGTGATGGGTGATAGGAAACTGCTTTTTTCTTATCACCCATCACTTATCACCTATCACCTAGCACCGCTTTTCAAATTCCGAGCCGCGCAATCGCAGCTTCGTCTTCTTCCGTATAAGGGTCGGAGAGCAGGCGCTGCTGAAATCTCTCCAGTTCCCAAACTTCCAGATATGTCAGATAGCCGAGCACCGCCACGTCGCCAACGACGCTGGCGCTCTTCCGCAGGAGCGGGTGAATCAGCACGCGCCCTTGCGCGTCAACGCTCGCCTGCTGGCCGTAATAGTTGGTTCTATCAAGGAACTTACGCCTCGCCGGGTCCATCGAGGGGAGAAGCGCCAGCCGCTGCTCGATTGCTTCCCACTCAGGAAGCGGGTAAATCCGCACGCTCTCGCCGGTCAGGCTCGTCACGTAAACATCCGTCCCATGCTTCTCTTCCACAAGGCGGCGGAACGGGGTCGGAATTTTCAACCGCCCCTTGGAATCAATTCGCGCCGTGTAATTTCCTCGCAGCATAAGGTTTCGGCGGACGGGCGGGGCGAGGGGTGCTTAAACCCTTAAGTAAAACTTTAATCATCTGGCACAAGGTACTCAGAAAAGCCCACTTCCGACCACTTTTCTCCACCTGCGGCGAATACTACGCCCCTTCGGTTAAAGCTGTCAAGAATAAAAAATCCTGTTTGTCATAGATTTCTTAAGCACGATATGGTGTACGGATGGAGGCTCTCACCCTTCCAACTCGTAATTTTCCTGCTTGGGGCGGCTCATTCTTAAGCATGAACCAGAGCGAACTGGCCATGTGCCATCGTAGCCAATCGCCGTTTCATCATGTATAGTTCGGGTCATGCCACTTGTTAAGTTGACTCCAGACGACAGGCAAAACCGACTTTGATTAGCTTTGGCGGACTTCTCATTTTCGGGGCACTGGCGGCTCTCGCCAACCTGGTCGGCGGACTGATGCTTGCCTCTCCCGGCGTGCTTCGTCTGAACGAACGTCTACTCAAATATCTCGTCGCGCTGGGCGCAGGCTTCATGCTCGCGGCGATTTTTATTGAGATTGTCCCGCAAACGTTCAGCATCTGGACGGAGGGGCAGACGGGCGAAGCGGCGGCTGAATCCGTGCTCGGCGCGATGACGCTGCTCCTGGCGGGCTATCTCTTAATCCAACTCTTCGAGCACACGATTGCGCCGCACTTTCACTTCGGGGCGGAGACGCACCCGGAGCACGTTATACGCCCTTCGGCGGCCTACACCGCAATCGGCGGCCTGCTCATTCACACGTTCTTCGACGGGGTCTCAATCGCCGCAGCATTTTTAGTCAACAGCAAAGTCGGGCTGCTGGTTTTTATAGCGATTCTCCTGCATAAAGTTCCTGAAGGTTTCACCGTCGCCTCAATCATGCTGGCCTCCGGGCGCTCGGCGCGAAAGGCGCGAATCGCTTCCCTGGCAATTGGAGCCGCGACGATTGCGGGTGTCATCACCGTCGCCATCCTCAGAACCAGAGTCAACACGGCGGTCGCTTACGCATTGCCTTTCTCGGCGGGCGTGACGCTGTACGTCGCTGCGAGCGATCTGATTCCGGAGGTTAATCATAAGGAAGAGAAGAATCCTATCGTCTCTATCGTCGTCTTTGTCGGGGTTGCGCTCTTTTATCTACTACACCGCTTGATTGACCTATGAACGCCTGCCGGGCTGAGCAATCCAAGCTGCAAATCAAAAAAGATGAAGCAGGCGTTTTGACTCACGAACGTGAGTTGGTATGATTGCGTTATTGAATAATCGTCAAAACAGATTCGTTCGGCTCGCGGCCTTACTATTTGTCTGCCTGCTTTTGGGCAGCGTGTCTCTGCGCGCGCAGACGACACAATCACCAGTTCCGATGCCCAACCCGCCGACGCCGGTTGTTGACAACGCCAACGTCATTGACGATGCAACCGAGCAGCGCCTGAATAACATTCTCATGAATCTCAGTGAGAACAAGGCTGCCAACGTGGAGATGGGCGTCGTCACGGTCAGGACAACAGGCGGCCAGGACATCTTCGACTATTCGCTGGCGATAATGCGCGGGTGGGGAATCGGTTCGAGCGAAAAGGGCGGGCTGCTGCTGTTCGTCGCTGTTGATGATCGTAAATATTTCACGCAGGTGAGCCGCCACCTTGAAGGCGATTTGCCGGATGGCCTGGTGGGTCAAATACAGCGCGAGCGGCTCGTGCCGCTGTTCAAGCAGGGCAAATACAGTCAGGCTATCTCCGATACGGTTGAAACATACATTGCGACGCTGGCCCAGAAGCGCGGATTTAGCGTTGAAGGAATAGACCAGAGACGAGCATACCAGGAATCTCAACCATCTACAGGAAGAACGTCAGCGCGCGGCTTCTTAAAGAAGAATATGTTTATCATTATCATCGTCATCGTAATTTTCCTTCTCCTTTCGAGCCGTGGCGGGGGAGGTCGAGGCGGCTGCGGTGGTGGCGGTTGCCTGAACATGCTTTTTCTCAACTCTCTTCTCAATAGCGGGAGAGGCGGGTGGGGTGGTTCGAGCGGCTGGGGCGGCGGCGGCTTTGGCGGCGGCGGTGGCGGTGGCGGCGGTGGTTGGGGTGGCTTTAGTGGCGGCGGCGGAGATGCTGGCGGCGGCGGCGCGGGCGGCAGTTGGTAGAGTTAGGTGTAATGACGAATGGTGAATTAGAATTAGCCAACTCGACTCAGCGCGCGGCGTTTATCTTTTGATGGAGACTGATAGTGGATAAGATCGTTCAGAGTTCGCTCGATAATCTGGTTGAAGATTTGCGCTCGACGCACGGGGACAATCTGGTGTCCGTTGTGCTCTACGGCTCGGCGGCAGCGGGCGACTATGTTGAGACGCGCTCGGATTACAATTTGCTCATCGCATTGCACCGGATTACTCCGGCAGATTTGCGGCAGGCTCAAGCGCCGATGCGCAACTGGCAACGATTGGGGCATCCGTTGCCTGTCTACTTCACCGTCGAAGAGTTGAACGATGCGGCGGATGTCTTTCCGATTGAGTTTTACCAGATGGAAAAAGCGCGGCTCGTACTCTATGGCGAAGACCCTTTCAAGTCGCTGCAATTGTCAGATGTGAATCTGCGTCATCAAACAGAGTATGAATTGAGAAGCAAGCTGATTCAGCTTCGCCGCCTCTACATTCCGGCTTCCGTCTCGGTCGAAAAATTGGCGGCGCTGATGTCTGATAGCCTCGCGAGCTTTGCCGCGCTGTTTCGCCCCGTGTTGATGCTGCACGGCAAAGAGCCGCCAATCGCCAAACCCGAGTGTGTGCGCGCAACCGTGAAATTGCTTGAGCTTGAGGGCTACGCTTTCGAGCAGATTTTCAATTTGCGCTCAAGCGATGAGATTCTTTTGACGGAAGTAGAAGCAAACGATCTTTTCGGCGCTTATCTTCAGCAGATTGAGCGTGTCATCGAAGCGGTTGACAGGTTGGCTAACAAATCGTGAATTGATAGAGAGCTTTTCCGGACTATTGTTCAGGATTCACCGAGTTAAGGAGAAGAAGAAAGATGAATAGAAAAAGGATACTAATCCTGGCGCTTGTCGTGCTGGCTACTGTTGCGGGCAGCGGGTGCGGCTACAACACGCTGAATGCGAAGCAGCAAAAGGTTCGAGGGCAATGGGCTAACGTCGAAGCCCAGCTTCAGCGCCGCGCCGATCTCATTGGCAATCTGGTCGAGACCGCGAAGATGGCGGGTGTGCAGGAGCAGGAAGTCTTTGGCCGAATCGCCGACGCGCGCTCGCGCCTGTTGAATGCGACTGCGGCTCAACCGCAAGGGTCTGGCGGCGACAAGACGCCTGAGCAGAAGCAGGCCATTCTTGACGCGAACAACAGCTTCGGGGGAACCATCGGTCGCCTTTTATCTTTAACCGAAAACTACCCGGACTTGAAATCGAACCAGAATTTCCTGAAGGTGCAGGACGAGCTGGCCGGGACGGAAAACCGTATTGCGCAATCGCGCACCGATTACAACACCGCCGTGACGGATTACAACACGACGCGCGGCAGCTTCCCGACCATCATCGGCGCGAAGATGTACGGCTTCAAAGAAGAGCCTTACTTCAAGGCTGACCCGACGGCAACCCAGGCTCCCAAAGTACCGGATGCCAATACGCTGCGAAATAACCAGCCCCCCGCCAGGTAGAGTACGAGCACGCACTCTATTGACCAGCAAACTAAAGGAGGATTCTTTAATTGAAGAGTCCTCCTTTTCCGTCTCAAGCAGCGTCATCTGCTCGCAAACCGCTATCAGCACGCAGGCTTATAACGTAACCGAGCGCGCTTACTTAATAATCAGGCTCGGTTAGAAGCAAAGAGGGGCTGTTAATGAAGGAAGCACGCGTGCTTCTAAGGGAAGCTGTTGTGCTTCAAAAGGAAGATTGTGTGTTAATGATGGAAGCTGACATGTTTCCAATGGAAGACGGTGTGCTTTTAATGGAAGCACGTGTGTTTTCAACGGAAGCAGGCGTGCTTCCATTGAAAGCACGCCTGCTTTAATCCTAAGATTTCCCGCTTACGCTTAAATCCTGATGATTTAGCCTCAAAAGCCCCGCGTGTTGCACATCGCGCAGTGGTCGCAGGGCTTGCCGCCCGGCTCAAGCTCACACTTTTTCTCGCCTTCGAAGAAATCAACCAACTCGGACACCGCCGCCTCTTCGACTCCGAATCTTTCCTGACTCGGATGCGCCGCCGCCGGAACATACATGCCGCTCAACCATGACGACCCCGCAGCCGCAGGCGCGGCAAACGCTCCGCCACTTTGACGCCGGACACCGCTGCTGCCTTGCTCATCCCTTTGCGTGCCGCGCTCGCCTTGAAACCTGTCATCATCTTTATTGCGCGTGACGTGGGATTCAATTCGCGCCAGTCTCTGCTGTAGCTCTTCCAAACTCGCGCGCATCACAGACAGTTCCGCGCCGACATCCGGCTTGCTTTCAACGCGCGGCGCACGACTTTCTGTATTGCCGCCTTGCGATACACGGCGCGCGATGCGTTCGGCCAGAAGTCTCGCCTGATCCTGTTCGCTGCTCATCGCGCTTTCTCCTTCGTCTCGCTGGGAAGCAAATCAATCCGATCAACCACGCCGATAATCGCCGAATCAATCGCCGCTCCCGCTTCTTTCGTCGCAGCCGTTGATGCGCCCCAGCCTTCCTGCACGATTAACACCATGTCCCCTTCGCCCGCATCAACCGAATCGAGCGCCAGCAAGGTTGTACCAGCGTCTTCGCCTTCGGGCGTTATCTGCTGGCAGAGCATGATGCGCGCATTGGCGTAGCGCAGATTCTTCTGCGTCGCAACGATGTTTCCCAGCACGCGCGCGAGAATCATTGACGGCGACCTTTCCCGTTCGTCACATGAGCGTCGGAATCAACGATGGCGATGATGGTGCAATCGGTCGGCGTGTCTTCCCGCTTGAAAGGAAAGCTCGCCTCTTTGCCTCTGCACCAGAAGACCAATTCACCCGTGCCCGCTCCGATAGAGTCCAAGGCCACCAGAGGTTTTCCCTGCGGTTGAAGGTCTGCGTTCAACGACTGAACGATGAGCAGCTTGCGCCCCTCCAGAGAATCATTCTTCACGGTCGCAACGACCGTCCCGATGACACGCGCCAGTTGCATAAATCAAGTCCAGCGAGTCCAGCGAGTCCGTCGAGTCCAGCGAGTCAAACGGGCTTTTATGCTCGCCAGACTCGATAGACTTGCCAGCCTCGCCAGACTTCTTTAATCGTTCCCCACATCCACCGTATCTATAACGCCGACGATGGCCGCATCAACAGGCACATCTTTCATGCCCTGCGCGAGCCGCGCGCTTGAGCCTGCGACGACCAGCACGCGCTCGTGAAAGCCCGCGCCGACCGTATCAACGGCGACGACATAACCGCTCGTGTCCGTTCCATCCAGATTGATGGGACGAACGATCAGCAGCTTCTTTCCCAACAATCGCTCGTCCTTTTGTGACGAAACGACCGTGCCGACAATACGCGCAATAATCATAAGAAGTGATAGGTGATAGGTGATGGGTGATAGGTGATAAGAAAGAAGTTTTACCTATCACCCATCACCCATCACCCATCACTTTTTCATCAGTTGCCGATTGGCAAAGCATCGTCAACGCTGCCGTGCGGGCGCGGGATGACGTGAACGCTGACGAGTTCGCCGACGCGTCGTGCGGCTGCCGCACCTGCGTCGGTCGCAGCTTTCACTGCCGCGACATCGCCGCGTACAATCGCCGTCACAAAGCCTGCGCCGATTTTCTCGTAGCCGATGAGCGTGACGTTGGCGGCCTTGACCATCGCGTCAGCCGCCTCGATCATCGCCACCAATCCTTTTGTTTCAACCATTCCAAGTGCTTCTTGAGCCATTGTTGCTCTCCGTTTCAGTTGTTCTCGTTAAGAGTACTGCGTACAAATTTCCCCGTAGTGGTTAGCTCTCTAATCTACCACTTTTAGCTTCCGTGCTCTGTCCAGCTCTTCAATGCTGTATTCTACGTACTTGAAATCGAAAAGAAAATCAACCGGGGCGGCCAGCGCGGATGCTCTCGGTAATGTAAACGTACAGCTCGCTGTCCGTCTGCATGCCTCCGGCAAACCAGCATTCCACGATGTTTGCTTGCTGCTCGACGTTGTAATCTTCCCACGCTTTCCCTGGCGTAAACTCGTAGGCTTTGTTGCGGTCGCCATGAAAGATGAGGGCACGTCCCTGTGACAGCATCGAATTCACCATGTACTGCCAGGAGAAAGTGCTGTGATACCCCTGCCAGACATGCGTCAGCTCGTGGATGAAAGTCTCTCTCGTGTCAGGGGCGTGCGCGCCGTCACTAAAGACCACGGGGCCGAAGTAGATCGTGTAATCGGTCAGCGCTTTGATTGGAATCAGCTCCGTGCCGGAAGCCACCGTCACAGCCACGTCTTCATTACCCGGCAGAAAGAAGTTGGCGATATAAATATTGCCGTAGGGCAAATGGTCATGAAATACCTGGCGAGCCAGAGCCTCTTCTTCCTTGTTAATCAGGCGCCTGGTTAGCACTCTCCTTCTGAGGTGCAGAAAATACAGAACTTTATTTAGCAGCCCTTTCATCTTTAACCACTGGCGCGTGTGGCTTCGCAAAGCAATTCGACCAGTTCTTCGCGCGTCAACGCGATCTTGCCTGCGCCATTGGTTGATGCTTTCGTGTAATTATTAACGACGGTACGCTCTCCCGTCAGGCAAGTCAATTTCGTTTCGTGCAAATAACCGCAAGCCTGACAACGCGCTTCTTCATTCAAGTACCCGGCGGCTTCGCGAACATTGATTAACTTTTCGATAGCGTCGGCTGGCAGATTCCGTGAGCCACCGAGCAGGCGCGAGAGAATCGCTATCCTGGCCGTATGCTCCAGAGTTTCCAAACGATCAAAGGCTTGCCAGAGGTCTGCGCCGTAAGCGACCGCGCCGTGATTCGCCATCAACAGCGCGTTGTGATGCTTGACGAGCGGGCGCATCGCTTCCGTCAACTCTGTTGTCGAAGGAGTGCCGTAATCTGCCAGCGGTACGCAGCCCAGCGTCAGGATAACTTCCGATAAGATAGGCTGGTCGATGGCGAGTCCGGCGACGGCAAACGCCGTCCCGTGCGGCGGGTGCGCGTGGCAGACAGCTTTGACGTCAGGCCGTTCCTGATAGATGAGCAGGTGCATCATCAACTCGCTTGACGCCTTGCGATCATTGAGCGCCTTGCCCTGCATATCCGTGATGGCGAGCGAGTCTTCCGTCATCCTTCCCTTGCAGGTCATCGTCGGCGTCGCGACTATCCGCCCGTCGTCCAAAAGCACGCTCACGTTGCCGTCCGAAGAGACAACGTAAGAGCGTTCGTACATCAACTGGCCGACGCGGACTATCTCGCGCCGCGCGGTCTGCTCATTCATTCGATAACCCGTCTGCGTCGTCTGAAAAGTCGTCTTCGCTGTAGACATTATCTCTGCAATAGCTTAGAACTCCGCGCCCCGTAAATTCATGAACGATTTCGACCCAGACCGAGACCGGCCTACCATTTTTCATCGCCGGGACAAATTCAATGTTCCGTGCTGCGCTGACGGCAGCTTCAGTCAAACCGTCAGGAAGCGTTTCAAGCGTCACCACACTGGGGACTTTCCCATCAGCACCAAGCAGCACGCGCAGGCGCACCCTGCCCACGACATGATTCCGAAGAGCGGCGGCGGTGTAGTCCACGACCGGCTGCTTTTTGAAGACTGCCCATTCCCTGTCTTGTATAAATCTTCCCTGATGAGAAATGCCTGGATAGTCTGCCGCAAGTTTCTTCCTGTAGGACGAAATATCGAACCAGCTTCCTAAAAATGTGCCGATGAGCAGGGTCAAGATAAACGGCACTACTCTTTTTAGCATCCTCGATGCTCCTTTATCCGATAGGTCTTTACAACTCACGCTGTCCGGGGCGCATGACATCTCCGTTGGCGGGTATCTTGCGCGGATTCGTGACTGTAGCAGTTTGCGGGCTGGCAAGAAAATAAGAAAGCGATTCCAGCGAGATCGTCAAATCAACCGTCTTGAGTTTGACGCCGAGCCGTGCGCGCAAATTCGCGGGCGCGAAATTCAAGACGGCCTTGATGCCAGCCGCCATCAACTGATTAAGAACCGCCTGCGCCGCCCGCGCAGGCACAGCAATCACGGCCACATCAATTCCCTCTTCGCGCACGGCTCGCTCGACCCGTTTCACGTCGTGAACCATGATTTCGGCATCCCCTATGCGCCGCCCGATCTTCTTCTTGTCGTTATCGAAAAGGGCTACGACCTCAAAGTTGGATTGGCGGAATCCGTTGTAGTTGGCGAGCGCCGTTCCCAGGTTTCCCGCGCCGACGATGCCGACGCGATGCGCCGTGTCGAGGCCGAGGATTTCCGTGATGTGGCGGCGCAATTCTTCCACGAAATAGCCGACGCCGCGCACGCCGAACTCGCCAAAGTAGGCGAGGTCTTTTCTGATCTGCGCCGAGTTGAGATTGAATTGATCCGCCATTGCCTGCGAAGAGATTGTTTTTATCCCGGCTGCCGCCAGCGTGTTCAGACAGCGCAGGTAAACGCTCAGGCGATTGGTCGTCAGTTCTGAGATTTTCTCCGATTTCATCCCGTAGAGCCTTTTCTCTTGCCACTCAGTATAACGCGGGCGCGCCGTTTATTGTAGGGGCAGGGCTTGTCCCTGCCCGTGCCTTTCGTTAATTGAGCGGGCAGGGACAAGCCCTGCCCCTACAACTTTGCCGAAGACGCCGCAATCAACTACAATTCGACTTGAAAGAAAACGAAGGCGCTCCCGAAATCTCTTCTTCGATTAACTCTATTTCAAACTACCAATGATTGCACATTTATCCGGCACTCTACTTGCTAAACAGGCAACTTCTGTAATCCTGGATGTCGGCGGCGTCGGCTATGAAGTGACGATTCCGCTCTCGACCTTTTACGATCTCGAAGACGCGGGCGCAAAGGTTCAGCTACGTATCTACACACACGTGCGCGAAGATGCGCTGCAACTCTACGGCTTCAAGACGGCGCGCGAGCGCGAGCTTTTCATGCGGCTCATCTCGGTCAGCGGCATCGGCCCAAAACTCGGCATCACGATGCTTTCCGGCATGAGCGCAGACGAAATCATCGCCTCGATTCGCACCAACAATCTGGCGCGGCTGACTTCAATTCCCGGCGTCGGGCGCAAGACCGCCGAGCGCCTCGTGCTGGATTTGCGCGACAAGATCGCCGCGCTCTCCTCGCCCGCACTCGAAGAAGAATTTGGAGCGCAGACGGGAGGAACGGCGCCCAGCACGGCGGACGCGATCCGCGACGATGCGCTCTCCGCGCTTCAGAATCTGGAATACCCGAAAGCCGCCGCCGAGAAGGCCGTCACCGCAGCTATTCAAGAAGGCGGCGACCTTTCCGTTGAACTCATCCTGCGCCGAGCCTTGCGGCTTTTAGCTAAGGGATAAATCAATGTCCAATGTCCAGAGTCTAAAGTTAAATGAAGAGTATGAATCATCGCCGCTCTGCGGCGGATTGATGCACAGGCTTCAGCCAATTTATACCGTGGATGTTGACTTTGGGCTTTAGATTTTGGACTTACTTATGACCGACGAGATGGAACCGTTTGATGCACGCGATGGAACGCCGGTGGATGAAGAGCGGCAGTTTGAATTGTCTCTTCGCCCGACGCGTCTGGCCGAGTACATCGGTCAGCGTCATGCGACCGGCAACCTGCGTATCTTCATCAAGGCCGCGCAGCAGCGACGCGAGGCGCTCGATCATGTTCTCCTGACCGGCCCGCCCGGATTGGGGAAGACCACGCTCGCCAACATCGTCGCCAACGAGATGGGCGCAGAACTGCGTTCAACCGCCGGGCCGGTCATCGAGAAAGCTGGCGACCTCGCAGCCCTGCTCACAAACTTGCAGGAAGGCGACGTGCTGTTCATAGACGAGATTCACCGCCTCAATCCGGCCATCGAGGAAGTGCTCTACCCCGCGATGGAGGATTATCAGCTAGACCTCATGATCGGACAGGGCACGGCGGCGCGTTCGATTAAACTGGAGCTACCGAAATTCACGCTCGTCGGCGCGACGACGCGACAGGGATTAATCACAGCCCCCTTGCGCGGTCGTTTCGGCATCGTCTTTCATCTGGACTTCTACAATCACGATGACCTTGAAGTGATCGTCAAACGCTCCGCAGACATTCTCGGCGTCGAGATAGACGAGGGCGGCTCGCGCGAGATAGCACAACGCGCGCGTGGGACACCGCGCATCGTCAATCGTCTCCTGCGGCGCGTGCGCGACTACGCCGAAGTCGAATACGAGGGGCGCATCACGCAAGAGGTCGCAAAGGATGCGCTCAACCGGATGGAAGTTGACACTTTCGGCCTGGACGAAATTGACCGCAAGCTGCTGTTGACGATTATCGAAAAGTTCGGCGGCGGGCCTGTGGGCCTGGGCACGATCTCCGCTTCGATTCACGAGGAGAAAGATTCCATCGAAGAGATTATCGAGCCGTACCTGATTCAGATAGGTTTCCTGAATCGCACGCCGCGCGGTCGCATGGTGACGCGGCTCGCCTATGAACATTTCGGAATCAAACTGCCCTCATCGAATAAGCTCGGGCTATTCGATGATCCAGAATAGTAGGTTGAAACCTATGCAAATTCTGCGGGGCATGGTCGCGGCTCTGCCGCATGTTTGTGTGGAAAGCCTCTGGCTTTCCGGCTTGCATACTCTCTCCTCTTTATCGAGGCTATGCCTCGCGGCTGACAAGGCGCAGCCTTGCCGGAGTTAAAATAGCAGCTACCGGAAAGGCAAAGCCTTTCCGCACAGATAAAGCGGCAAAGCCGCACATAGGTTTTATCAGGACATGAAAGCGAGACCTCGCCCAACTCAAAGCCTTCGCGCAATCATTTCCCTCGCGCTTGCTTTGCTGCTCCTGCCGACTTCTGCCCTTTCACAGCAACGCGGGCGCAGAGCCAAAGCACCTTCCGCACAGAGTAAAAATGCAGAGCGCGCACGACGCGCTCTGGCTATCACGCTGCTCGTCGAGACGGCGGACAAGGCGCGCACGTTCGACGAGCTGTATTACCGCACGAGGATTCAAACTCTCGCCGCCGATGCGCTCTGGTCGCACGACGCGCGACAGGCTCGCGCCATTTTCCGTCGCGCGTGGGAGGCCGCAGCCGCGTCAGACAAAGCGGACTGGGAAGAAGCGGCGCGCGAAGTGGGCTCGCTTCCCGGCGCAACGCGGAAGACGACGGAAGCGCGCGACGAAGTTCTCAAGGCAACCGCGAAACGCGATGCTCGACTGGCCGAAGTTTTCCTGCGCGATTTATCGAGCGAGAAGGATGAAAGCAACGCTGCTAAGAATGAGCCGTCGCGTCGCACGGCCTGGCGCGAATTAAGCGCCAGCGGCGCGCGGCGCCTAGCGCTCGCCAATGAGATGCTGGCGGCTGGTGAAACACGCCGCGCAGTTGAAATCATTGCGCCTGTCATCAACGAAGGTGTCAGCGCAGGACTGATGGCGTTCATCCTGCGCCTGCGCCGGGGCAACGTTACAGACGGAGATGCGCTTTACCTGCGATTGCTCGAACGCGCCGCTGCTGACCCTCAAACGGATGCCAATGCGGTGCTTTTGCTTTCGTCGCCAGTTGTCTCGCCAAACTTAATGGTCGTTGTTGACGAGTTCGGTGCCTTGCAGTTTCGTCTCATGCCCCCGCCTCAAATTACAGATATACCGACTGCAATGTTCGGGACGAGAACGAGAACAATTTTCTACAATCTGGCAGCGTCCGTGCTTTCGCGCCCCCTGCCGCCGAGAGACGCGCTGACGATGCAGGATTTGGTGGCTCGCTTTTACGCTACGGGACGGCTGCTGCCCTTCTTCGAAAATTCTTCCGAGCCACACGCCGCGTATGCCCCCACCTTGCGCGCACGCCACAGCGAACTGTTCAACGAAATCGAAGCGAGCCGCCGCGAGCAGGTCTCCGCTCAATTCGGCGTGAGCAGTATGACGCCCGCAGGCTACGTTGACCCATTGCGCTCACAGACTGCCGAACTTGCCGAAGCGACTGACGCCGTCGAGCGCGAGCGCATAGCCGTCTCCATAGTCAGGACTGCGACTCGCAACAAATATTGGGATCGCGCGCGCCGCGCCGCAGCGGAGATAGAGAACGCGGAGCAGCGAAAGAATGCGCTCTCTTTCATTCAGGTTCACCAGATCAGAGACATCCTGCACGCCTACGAAGATCAGAAAGAGGACGATTTCGAGAGCATCGCTAAATTCGTGCGCGAGGCCGACGTGCCGCCGTTCGCCAAAGCCTGGGGCTTTGCTCAGACGGCAATCATCGCGGCGCGTAAAAAAGATTCACGCTCAGCACAAACGGTCGCGGAACTTATCAACGAAGCCGAGACTCATGCCGCGCGCACCACATTGGGGAAGGATGAGGGCGTCGCCGCATACGGTGTTCTCGTCACGACTGCCGCGCGCCTCGATGCGCCGCGCGCCTGGAGTTTGCTCCGTGAATTTGTCAAGGCGGCGAACGCGGTGGAAGACTTCACGGGAGACGACGTTTCGCTTGACTTAATCACAGGCGAGAGTTCGACTGAGATAGCGACGGAGAGCTTCAGCGTCGAAGCAGAGATATTTCGTTTGGACGGAATTTTTGCGACAATGGCTCATCTGGATTTTGACAAAGCTCTGACAGAGGCACGCGCGCTTGAAGGCGACGTGCCGCAAGCCCTCGCCACGATTGCGGTGGCGAGAGGGATTTTAGAAAAGCGGGAGTCAGGACTCAGGAGTCAGAAGCCAGAATGAGGACACCACGAGATGTTGATGAAAACGTAGTCGTGTTCAATCTGGCTGCGTAGCGGCATTTTGAGTTTAGCCCGGCGTTTCAACGCCGGGTTGGAATGTCGAGGTTGACCCGTCGTCGCGTCAGCGACGGTTGAATCAGCGCCTGATAGAGTTCAACCGTCGCTGACGCGACGCGTGAACCGTTATACTCATGTTCTCCGTGCGTTGAAACGCACGGCTAAATTCAAACGCCGCTCGCGCGGCAAAGGAGTAGGGGCAGCATTCTATTGTCATCACAACCGGGGCGTTGACCGCTTCGACAGATCTTTTTTCATTCTGTCTCCTGACTTCTGGATTCTGAACTCTGCATTACCCTATGCGTCGCCAACCATCTTTTTCGCGTGAGTCTTTCGGCGTCAAAAATAAAGCGCCGTGGATTACGATGCTGGGTCACACCTTCCACCAGTTTCACGACAACGACCTCTTCACGTCGGCGGCTGCGATGAGCTACTTCGGACTGCTGACTCTCTTTCCCGGTCTCATCCTGCTGCTCGCCATCGGCAAGCGGCTGGCCGCCGGGACAGACATGCTCAACGAAATGCTGAAGCGCGTCGCCCAGGCCTATCCGGGTTCAGGAGAATTTCTGGATTCGACCGTTCGCTCGCTCTCTGATCTGGGAACGGGCGTCATTATCACCTGCATCGTCGTTACGTTGTGGGCAGGCTCCTGGGTCTTCGCCGTCGTCGAGCGCGCGCTCAATCGAATCTGGAACACGACCTCGCGCACCTTCCTGCATGGGCGCGCGCTGACGCTCGGCATGATCGGGATTGTCGGGCTGCTGCTGATAGTCTCCGTGCTGGCAACATCCCTGCTCGTCACAATCCAAACATTCGCGGGGAAACTCTCTCCGCACCAACCCGAACGCTGGGCATGGATTGGCTCACTCGGCAGCGCGTTCTGGCAGATCGTTTTTGTGCTCGTCAGCATTTTCATCACTGTCATTCTCTTCATGCTCGTCTATCGCTTCATGCCGAACGCGCGCGTGCGCCTGCGCGACACGATACCCGGAGCGATTATCGGCGGTCTGCTGTGGGAGGCGGCAAAGTACATCTTTGCCTGGAGCTTGCACTATTTTCATTACGATCAGATTTACGGCTCGGTCGGCGCGGTCGTCGCCGTGCTGACGTGGGGCTATTTCTCAAGCCTGATTCTGCTCTACGGCGCGCAACTGACGGAGGTCTTCCACCGCGAGCATCCGGCAGAGCCAATCAAGCCCTCAGCCGCCGACGCCGCCATCGCGCCAATGCCGTAGCAGTGGTCAGTGGTCAGTGGTCGGTGGTCAGTAACCGAGTCTCGGTTATCTTGAAACTTGAAAGCTGAGAGTCGAAATTCGTCACAAGTGCTTTAACTGACCACCGACCACTGACCACTGCTTTATGCTTCTCTCCGATTTTGATTACGAGTTGCCGGAAGAACTGATCGCGCAGCATCCATTGGCGGCGCGCGATGGGGCGCGAATGCTGTTGATTGAGAGAGAGCGGCGCAACTGGCATGACAGCCAGTTTGCCGAGCTCCCTTCGTATATCCAAGCGGGCGATGTGCTAGTGATTAACAACACGCGCGTTTTTCCGGCGCGTCTGGTGGGCAGGCGCGAGCCTTCGGGCGGGCGCGTCGAGTTGTTCCTCGTGCGCGAGTTGGAGCCGCGTGTTTGGGAAACTCTGGCACGACCGGCGCGCAGGTTGCAGACGGGCGCACGCGTCTCTTTCGGCGATGGAAGATTGCGCGCAGAGGTGATTGAGCTATTTGATGACGGACGCCGCGCCGTCCGCTTTGAGTGCGCCGGTTCTCTTGAAGACGCGATTGAAGAGCTTGGGCAGACGCCTCTGCCGCCTTACATCAAGCGCGGCGCCGTGAGTTTTGACGAAGATCGAGAGCGTTATCAAACCGTGTATGCGCGCGCGCGTGGCGCGATTGCCGCACCGACCGCCGGGCTGCACTTTACGCCACACGTCATGGAGGAGCTTCGTGCGCGCGGCGCTGAAATAGTAGAGCTTACGCTGCACGTCGGCTACGGCACGTTTGAGCCGGTGCGCGTCGAAGATTTGAGCGAGCACGCGGTTGCGCCGGAGCAGTACGAGATAAGCGAGGCGGCGGCGCAAAATATCAACGAAGCACGCGCGCGCGGCAATCGCATTATCAGTATTGGCACAACGACCACGCGCGCTTTAGAATCTGCTGTGGACGAGAGGGGGCGCGTCCACGCGGGCGCATCGCAAGCGCAATTGACCATCATGCCGGGCTACAGGTTTCGCGTCGTTGATGCTCTCTTGACGAACTTTCATTTGCCGCGTTCGTCACTGCTTGTTCTCGTCGCCACCTTCGCCGGACGCGATCTCGCCCTCGCCGCTTACGCCCACGCGGTCAAAGCGCGTTATCGCTTTTACAGTTACGGCGATTGCATGTTAATAATTTAGTGATAGGTAATGGGTGATGGGTGATAAGAGAAAGCTTTTATCCCATCACCTATCACCTATCACTTATCACTGTTTTATTATGGCTGTCCTGAAGAAAATTCGTTCGCGGTGGTGGTCGCAAGGCGAAGAGTCTGGCGAGCCGATTGTCGAGTATGATTCGGCGTCGGCGGCTGAGTCTTCGATTCTGGAAGTGCGCTACGACGTGCGGCCTCTGACCGTCACGCAACTGGACGAGTGCTGGCGACTCGATCAGCGTTGCTTCGTGGACGGCGAAGCCTACAGCCGCGACACTTTTGAATATCTGCTGACCGCCCCTGAATCCGTTTCCTATCGCGCGGTGACACCGGGCGGCTCGATGGTCGGCTTCATCATCGGCCTCGTCGAGCCTGACCACACGGGACACGTCACGACCGTCGGCGTCGCGCCGGAGCATCGCCGCCGCCGCATCGCTCGCCGCTTGATGGAAAAAGCCGAAGACGGTTTTCGCCGCCGCGATGTCCGCATCGTTCGTCTCGAAGTCCGCTCAATCAACACGGGCGCGCAACAACTCTATGCCAACCTCGGCTACACCGTCACACAGCGTCTACCACGCTACTACTCAAACGGTGGCGATGGTCTCTTAATGATTAAACCGCTGAATTGACGTTTAAGTGAGCGCAAGTGAGGGGCGACAGTTTCGGAGTGCTCCGGCGATAGATTCTGTAGCAGACGATTACCTATATTCAATAGCAATCCGTTCTCACAACCCTCGCGCTCTCATCCCAACATTGTCGCGGTCTCGGTTCTCTTCGTTGCGGAGGTGGTGAAAGCTGCCGTGGCTTCAGCGCCATCTTCTCAGCCTTCTCGACTCTTTCCGATTCCTTGTATTGGTAATACCACCACCCGGAAAAGGCAAGCAACGAGAGGATGAGCAGGACTCCTAGCGGAGAGAAGGTCCTTTGGCGTGGGCTATCACTGACGACGCTGCCCGCATATAATCTCGCCCTGCACTTTTGGCACCTCGCGGCATCTTCGTAATTCAACAACCCGCAGTTTCGACAGAGTTGCAAGGGCATCAAAGCCAACCTCCGGCTTCGTGAGAAGTGCCGTTTAAGTCGCCAGATTTAAGTTGAGGAAAATATTGTCCGTCGCGAAAGTGCTGAAGGGGTGGCGGGTGTGAGCAGAAAATCTGAGGGAGCTTACTGAAAGGAAGCTCAGCCCTATTTACCGGCAATTCATGGAAGTCCCGCACCTTCCGAAATACTCTTTCTGACCTCTTAGTGACTGTTCCTGATCAATTTTTTTCTGCTGCTCCTTCTCATCGACTATCGCACTCGCTTGCGACTGATAGTAAAACCAGCCGGGAATCGCCAGCAACAAGATCAGAAGCAGAACTTTCAAAGGAGAGAACGAGCTTCGTGGCTTGGCATCAGCAACGTCGTAGGCTTCAAACGAAGTCGCTGATTTCGCCCGTTCGCCTGAACCCGTCAGGCTCGCCTGGCATCGCTTACAGTTCGCGGCTGTGTTGAAACTCACCAATCCGCATTTCGGGCATTTATGAGAAGTCATGGGAAAACTCCTTGAGGGTGGGATGGATTGATGCGGCCTTAGAGTCTTAGCTCTTCCGCAATTCTGTCAGCACCTGCTTGGCCACCGACTTGAGCGTGTCGAAAACGCCGACGCCTGTGGCGGCGACAGCCTCGATGGCAGGTTCATTCTTGCGTTGCAGTTCCGCCGTGAGGTCCGGGACGGGAACGACGTTGGGGAGATCGCGCTTGTTGAGTTGCAGGACGTAAGGGAGATTGTTCAAGTCATACCCTTGCGATTCAAGATTCTCTTGCAGGTTGTAAAGCGATTCGATGTTGGCGTCCATGCGCTCCTCTTGCGAGTCCGCGACGAAGACCACGCCGTCCACACCTTTCAAAATCAGTTTGCGCGAAGCGTCGTAAAAGACCTGCCCCGGCACGGTGTAGAGGTGAAATCGCGTCTTGAAGCCACGCACCGTGCCTAACTCCAAAGGCATGAAGTCGAAAAAAAGCGTGCGGTCGGTCTCGGTCGCGAGGCTGATGAGCTTCCCCTTCGACTGCGGAGCGGTGGAATCAAAGATATATTGCAAATTTGTCGTCTTGCCGCACAATCCTGGGCCGTAGTACACGATCTTGCAATTGATCTCGCGCGAAGCGTAGTTAATGAACGTCATAAAAATCCGGTGATAGGTGATGGGTGATGGGTGATAGGGGAAGGCTTTTACTTATCACCTATCACCCATCACTTATTACTAATTGAACAGGCTGTCTATATCTTCATCCGTAATCTCTGCGAAAAGCGAGGCCGCACTGGTCTCTTTTTTGCTGGATTCGCGGACAATTTCGTCGAAAATCGCCGCCAGCTCCGATGAAGCCTGCCTGACGCGGAGTTTGACGAGGCCGAGGCTCGAACGCTCGTCAAAGACGACGACCAGCAGCATTCGCCCGATGACGGAGATGTAAATACTTTCGCGCTCGCCTTCATGCGAGAGCGTCGGAAACTCTTTCTCACCGATTAATTGAGCCATACCGCTCGTGGCGGCGACATTCCCGGCGGCGAGCGAAGCGAGGCTCGTTGTGTCAAGATTGCTCACATCGCCATGCACGGCGATTTGCTGGCCATCTTTGTCTACCAAAAATGCTACCCGAGCCGAGGAGTCCAGACGCAGTTTGGCTAGCACAGCCTTAATCTGGTGGTACTGCTGCTCACGCATTACTATGGGAGTGTCTGCCATCAGTACAGCTTTCTTTTTGAAATGGAAGCAGGCGAGGCGAGAGGCTCGCTCAATGCGGCTGCCCGAAACTCTCAGTTTGGAGCTTAAATCAAAGAGTTAGAAGGTTTTTTGCGCGTCCGCACACACGCTCTTGTCGGTCGCAGGCGATGATGGGCACGTGTGCCGCGACTCCAACAAGCACTCTAACATGGCGCGTTCGGTGACTTCAAGTGTTTTTCTATGTTGGCCACTCATCCTGCATGATTTAACGCGGGGTGCGCTCTGCGTCCGCTAAACCTTACTCTAACGTTGATTTAGCGGGCAAGCTGTGCTAAGCTGCGCGCAGTGATAGTGGTTGCTTCGAGAGATATATGGAGCAGCCCTTTGGAAATCAGGTGCTTCGCATGAGCGATCCTATCGTCAAGGGCGTGAAACGATCTTCCTCCCGTCCGACCCTGCGTCAAAATCCCCCAGCGTCGTCTGCAAAGAATCGCGCGGTGGCGGGCAAGAGTGCGCGACCCAAACCGCTCGTCAAGCGTTCGACATCCGAGAAAGCCCCGGCACGTAAAGCTCCCAAATCAAGCGCCAGGCCGGGCGCGACCGCTTCGGCCAAAGGTAAATCGGCAAAATCCATTGCGGCACGTAAGCCGCCTGCCCCAAAGAAGGCGGCTCCGCCTCAGAAAAAAGCGGCGGCCTCTAAAGTCAAAGCTAAAGCCCAAACGCGCAAGCCCGCGCCTCCAGTCAAAAAGATAAGTAAGCCTGTCGCGGTCAAAGCGGCCAAGTCTCGTCCTGTTCAATCCAAAACAAAGAAGGCTGTGACGCCTCCGCCGCGCAAGACAGTCGCTCCGCCTCCGCCACCGCGCCAGCCAACGCGGGATGAAGCGGCTGCTCTGAAGGCTTTCGAGCGCGCACACAAGGAGTTTATGCACGGTCGCTTTGGTGACGCGCGCACACAGTTTCGCTCTCTGATTGAGAAGTATGCGAATGTTTCGGAAGTGACGGCTCGCGCACGCACCTATTTAGCGGTGGCCGAATCGCGCCTTCGCACAGAACTCTCGCTGCCGCGTGATGCCGATTCGCTCTATGATCGCGGAGTGATAGAGCTTAATCGTGGGGAATATGTCGCCGCGCAGG
The DNA here is from genome assembly GCA_963791265.1 of uncultured Acidobacteriota bacterium. Classification (GTDB taxonomy): domain Bacteria; phylum Acidobacteriota; class Blastocatellia; order Pyrinomonadales; family Pyrinomonadaceae; genus QHXM01. Next base: position 1,191,546 of record CAWBSB010000012.1, on the reverse strand, counting down.
AGATGTTTGAGCGGGCGCTCAAGCGTGAACCCGAAGCGGCACACATCCATTACGGGTTGGCGGCGACGCGCTCACGCTTAGGCTCGGTCGAGACGGCGCTGGAATCTTTACAGCGTGCTTTAGAGCTTCAACCTAACTTGCGCCTGCGCGCCCAGCACGACCACGATCTGACGACGCTCAGGAACGACCCCGATTTTGAGCGCCTGGTTTTCGCTTTCCGTTTTTAGCTTTCCCCTTCTAACCTCCTTAATTATCTATTCTCCAGCTCCAGCATGCAGCTTTCAAAACCCTCTACCTTTCAGATATGATTTCACTTGTGGCTGAAAGAACTCCGCCACGTCTGTTGAAGGAATCTAAAAGTTGCCAATTGCGGAAACGAACCACGGCTTGAAGCTCGTCGCCATCGGCGGCGGAACAGGTCTCTCCACATTGCTGGCTGGACTCAAGCAACTCGTCGGCGCAAGCGATGGAGAGGGCGTCTGGCTTGAAAACCTTTCGGCCATCGTCACTGTATCGGACGATGGCGGCAGTTCCGGTCGTCTGCGTGATGAATTGCAGATGCTTCCGCCCGGCGACATACGCAACTGCATGGTCGCGCTCTCGGAAGATTCCACCTTGCTCTCGCGTCTCTTTCGTTATCGCTTTCGCGGCTCCGGCGAACTCGGCGGCCACAGCTTCGGCAATCTCTTCCTTGCAGCGTTGACAGAAGTCACTGGCGATTTCGTTGAAGCAGTCCGTCTCTCTTCCGAAGTTCTGGCAAGCAAAGGCCGCATCTATCCCGCGACGATTAATGACGTGCGACTCGTCGCAGAGCTTGAAGACGGAAGCTACGTGCGCGGCGAAACGCAGATCACGGCCTCGCTCGCGCCTATTCGCCGCCTGCGGCTTGAGCCAGAGCAGTGTCTTCCCCTGCCGGAAGCTCTCACAGCCATTCGCGCGGCGGACGCAATCACCATTGGCCCCGGCTCTCTCTATACAAGCATTCTGCCGAATCTGCTGGTCGCGCGTGTCGCCAATGCCATCGGCCAGTCGCGTGCCATCAAGATTTTCATCTGCAACCTGATGACGCAGCCCGGTGAGACCGACGGCTACACGGCTCGCCAGCATCTTGAGACGGTCAAAAGGTACGCGCCCGAAATAGCCTTTGATTACGTTATTCTCAACAATCATCCGATTAGCCCGGAACAGGCTGCGCTCTATGCGGCGGACGGTGCCTTTCAAATCGGCATGCAGGATCACATGTTTGAAAAGGCTTTCAGCGCGGAGACGGAGGTTGTGCGCGCAGACCTTCTGGACGAGGGCGAAAAAGTCCGGCACAATCCGGATAAGTTGGCGCGTGTCGTCTTAGCCTGCTGCGAGCAGGCGCGCACGAGCCGCCCCGCAGCTATTCAGCTCTGATTTTTATGGAGAAACAAACGCAGTTCACCATGCAGGACGCGCCCGCGACTTTAGACGTGCTGATCCTCGCCGCTGGACTCGGCACACGCATGCGCTCGCGCACGGCGAAGGTCTTGCACCAACTCGGCGGGCGTCCGCTCATCGCGCATGTCTGTCGAGCCGCCGCTGCGCTCACCTCGCGTCCCATCCACGTCATCGTCGGTCATCAAGCCAAGCAGGTCGAGATGGCCGTCCGCGAAGAGTTGGACGAGCACGGCGCGACGTTTATCACACAGGTCGAACAACGCGGCACGGGCGATGCTGTGATGTCTGCTCGTGAGGCTTTCGCTGATGCGGGTTCCACCATTCTGGTTCTCTCCGGCGATGTGCCGCTCGTTCGCGCAGAGACCCTGGGCGCTCTCGTCCAACAACACCGCGCGCATCGCGGGCGCGGCGCGGCCTGCACTATCCTGACCGTTCGCCTTGAAGACCCGACCGGATACGGGCGCATCGTGCGCGATGAAGAAGGGCGTTTTCAGAAGATTGTCGAGCAAAAAGATGCTACGCCTGAGGAACGGCAGATTAAGGAGATCAACGCGGGCATCTACTGCTTTGAAACTCGCGCCCTCTTTTCCGCTCTGGCTCGCGTTCAGCCCGCCAACGCGCAGGGGGAATATTACCTGACGGACGTGCCCAGCATCCTGCGCGCTGATGGCGAAGACGTGAGTATCTTTCTGCACGGAGACGCGCGCGAAGTCTCCGGCATCAACACGCGCGTCGAGTTGGCCGAGTTCGAGCGTATCCTGCGCCAGCGCACGCTCCGCCGCCTGATGCTCGATAGCGGCGTGACCTTCATTGATCCCGCGCACACTTACGTCAGCGCAGAGGCGCAGGTCGGGCGCGACTGTGTGATCTACCCGGACGTACACATCGAAGGCAACACGGTCATCGGCGACGATTGCGAGATACGCTCCGGCACGCGCATCACCAACTCGCGCATCGGCAACGGCGTAGTCATCAAAGATCATTGCGTCATCGTCGAGAGCGAGGTTTCGGATGGATGTACGGTCGGCCCTTCCGCTCACTTACGCATGAACGCGAAACTGGAAGAGGGCGCGGCGGTCGGCAATTTCGTCGAGATGAAAAAGTCGCGGCTGGGACGTAAATCGAAAGCCATGCACCTGACCTACCTGGGCGACGCGACCATCGGCGAGAAGACGAACATCGGCGCGGGCACAATCACCTGCAACTACGACGGCAAGGATAAGCATGAGACAGTCATCGAAGATGAAGTCAAGATCGGCTCTGACACAATGCTTGTCGCCCCCGTGCGTGTCGGCAGAAATTCCGTCACAGGCGCAGGCTCTGTGGTGACGAAGGACGTACCGCCTGACACACTCGTCGCGGGCGTCCCGGCGGTGGTCAAGAAACATTTAGGCCAGAATCAAGGTAACGAAGATAACAACCGGAAAGAGGATGAAGAGAACCATCCACACGAAGTGGCTTCTACTCAGACCTGATTTCAAAGTTGCTCTGATGCTCAACCATCCTCCTGCAATCATCAAAAGATAGAACAAAGGAACTCTTTATGTGTGGCATTGTTGGATACGTCGGTAACAAGCAGGTCGTGCCCGTCATCATTGACGGGCTGCGAAAATTAGAATATCGCGGCTACGATTCGGCTGGCATCGCGGTCGTTGACGAACATCACGACCTTGAGATTCGCCGCGCCGAAGGCAAGCTTCGCAATCTGGAAGAGGCGATTCGCCTGTCTCCACTTGACGGCACTTACGGCATCGGCCACACGCGCTGGGCGACGCACGGGCGTCCGACGGAAGAGAACGCTCACCCGCACCGCGATTGTACGGGGCGCGTCGTCGTCGTTCACAACGGCATCATCGAAAACTATCTTCAACTGAAGGACCGCCTGCGCAAGACCGATCATCGCTTCGTCACCGAAACGGACACGGAAGTCGTCGCGCATTTAATCGAAGAGTATCTGAAGGCGGGTGACTCTTTTGAAAAGGCCGTGCGCCGGACTGTTTCAGACTTGCACGGTATCTTTGCCCTTTCCATCATTAACGCGGACGAGCCTGACACGATTATTGCCGTTCGTCAGGGGCCGCCCGTCGTCATCGGCCTCGGTGATGGCGAGTACTTCGTCGCTTCCGACATTCCGCCAATCCTGCAACACACACGCGACATCTTTTTCCTGGGCGACGGTGAAATCGCCGTCCTAACCCGTGATGCCGTGCGCGTCATAGACTTTGACGGAAATTCTGTCGAACCCGTGCAGCAACGCATCACCTGGGACCCGATCATGGCGGAAAAGGGCGGCTTCAAGCATTTCATGCTCAAAGAGATTTACGAGCAGCCGCGCGCCGTTCGCGACACCGTGCAGGGACGCATCTCGCTGGACACGGGGCGTGTCTTCCTCGACGAGATGAAGAACATCACGGAAAGCGATTTCAAACGCTTCACCTCAATCAAGATCGCTGCCTGCGGAACAAGCTGGCACGCGGGGCTGGCCGGAAAGTACATGATCGAGCAACTGGCGCGCGTCAACGTTGATGTTGACTACGCTTCGGAGTTTCGCTACCGCGATCCCGTCCTGGACGAAAACACCTTATTACTCGTTATCTCTCAATCGGGCGAAACCGCTGACACCATCGCTGCGCTCCGTGAAGCGAAAGAGCATAACGCGAAAGTTTTGGCGGTCTGCAACGTGCAGGGCTCTATGATTATGCGCGAGGCTGACGGCGCTATCTTGACGCATGCGGGGCCGGAGATCGGAGTGGCTTCGACCAAAGCCTTCACCTCGCAGATGATCGCGCTTTATCTCTTCGGCCTTTATCTGGGACAACTGCGCGGCGTGCTGTCTGAAGCCCGGGCCATGCACCACGCCCAGGAATTGGCCGAGCTTCCCGTCAAGATCGAGCACCTTTTGAACAACTCGGACGAAATCGAAGAACTCTCGAAAGAGTTTTTCCGCTCGACGGATTTTCTCTATCTTGGACGCGGGATTAATTTCCCCGTCGCGCTCGAAGGCGCGCTCAAGCTCAAAGAGATTTCCTACATCCACGCCGAAGGCTACCCGGCAGGCGAGATGAAGCACGGGCCAAACGCGCTCATTGACGAACGCCTGCCCGTCGTCTTCATCAATACGCGCGAAGAGGGCAACCGCGCTTCCGAGATTCGCTACGAGAAGACGCACTCAAACATCGTGGAAGTGAAAGCGCGCGAAGGCGTCGTCCTCTCGATTTTGAATGAAGACGATTCGATGTCGTCGGTCGCATCGGATCACGTCATCGAGATTCCGCACGCTTCTGACCTGCTCTCGCCTATCCTAGCCGTCATCCCGCTGCAACTCCTGGCCTATCACATCGCCGTGCGTCGCGGCTGCGACGTTGACCAGCCACGAAATCTGGCAAAGTCCGTCACGGTTGAATAGGACTACCGTAGGACAGACATTCTCGGTCTGTCGTAGGACAGGCATTCCTGCCTGTCATTGAGCGCGAAAGCGCGAAATACTTATCAGCTAATCTCAAGAGCGTGCTGTTCGCACGCTTGGACAGACAAGAATGTCTGTCCCACGACAGGCAGGAATGCCTGTTCTACTCTTTGCGCGCCGTTCAACGGGAACGTGAGGTTCGGCTATGACGACAAATAAAGGAAGCGGGCAAGCCGCGCAAATACGAAGGGCTGTGCCGAACGATGCTTCGTCAATCGCGTCCGTTTTGCGCCGGTCATTCATTGAATACGAATCCTCATATACTCCCGAAGCGTTCGCAGCCACGATTTCTACGCCCGAACAGATCAGGCAGCGCATTAACGAAGGGCCAATCTGGATTGCCCTGCAAGATGGAAAGGTCGTTGGGACGGTGTCAGCAGTTGCCAAAGGCGAGGCACTTTACATTCGTGGGATGGCGGTTGACCCGATGGTGAGAGGCGGCGGGACGGGTGGCGCTCTGTTGAACTGCGCGGAAGAGTTCGCCGTTCAGGGCGGGTTCAAATCCCTGTTTCTGAGTACGACGCCTTTTCTATTAAGCGCGATACGGCTCTACGAAAGATACGGCTTTTGTCGCAATAATGATGGGCCTCACGATTTGTTCGGAACGCCGCTCTTTACGATGGTCAAGAATTTGTAAAGCAGTGGGTAGTTAAAGACAAGAGACAGTAAAGAGAAAAGGCAGTAGAGACGCTTCCATGTCTCCACTGCCTTCTTGCTTTTACTGCCTACTGTCTACCGCCTTATTGCTGATCTTCGATGAAAGGCTTGAGCAACCTTGCGCGCGAAGGATGCCGCAGCTTTCTCAGTGCCTTGGCTTCAATCTGGCGGATGCGCTCGCGCGTGACGGAGAAGTCTTCGCCGACTTCTTCGAGCGTGTGCTCCTCGCCCTGCGCTCCCAAACCGAAGCGCATCTTGATGACTTTCTCCTCGCGAGGTGAAAGCGTCGCCAGCACTTCGTCTGTAATCTCCCGAAGGTTCGAGGCGACAACCGATTCAGAAGGGTTGCTGCCCGATTTGTCTTCGATGAAATCGCCGAGGTGAGAGTCTTCCTCTTCGCCTATCGGCGTCTCCAGAGAGACAGGCTGCTGAGCCATCTTGAATACGCTGCGGACTTTCGCTACAGACATATCAACGCGTTCGGCAATCTCCTCGTTGGTCGGCTCGCGTCCGAACTCCTGCACGAGCGCACGAGAAGTCTTCACCAGCTTGTTGATCGTCTCGATCATGTGGACGGGGATGCGAATCGTCCTGGCCTGATCCGCAATCGCTCGCGTAATCGCCTGCCGAATCCACCACGTCGCATAGGTCGAGAACTTGTAGCCGCGACGCCATTCAAACTTATCCACGGCCTTCATCAATCCGATGTTGCCTTCCTGAATCAAATCCAGAAATTGCAGACCACGATTGACATACTTTTTAGCGATGGAGACGACGAGACGCAGGTTGGCTTCAGTCATCTCGCGCTTGGCTTCAGTTGTCTGAGCCTCGCTGACGGCAATCGCCACGTGCGAACGCTTAATCTCGACCGGAGAGAGAGTTGTGTCCGCCTCAATCTGTTTGAGCCGTCGTCTGGCCACGCTGATTTGCCGCTTGAATTCCTTTTCGTCTTCCGGCTTGATCCGCTTCCGGCCAAGTTTCTCCGTCAGCTTTTCGCTCTCGCGCTCAAGGGCACGCACCTCTTTGTAGACGACGCCAATCGAATGAATCAGACGCTGGCGGGTGTCTTCCTTGAGGTTCAATTCTTTGATCTCGCGCGCGATGTCCAGACGTGTCCGCACGGCCTTGCGCTTTAAGCGCAGGAATTTTTTAGACTTCTTGCCGCGTGTGACTTTCTGCTCGGCGCGCAGTTTCTCCCATTCCTTCTGTCCCTGGCGGGATAGCGTGCGGATTCGCTGGAGACCTTCCATCGTCAGGCGCAGGTATTCGTCGCCCCTGTCTTCCTGTTCGTCAATGTCTGCTTGCTCGGAGAACGCCACGACATCGCGTATGCTGAGCGTGCCCGCTTCCAGCTCGTCGCCGATCTTCATCAACTCAGCGATGGCGATGGGCGAGCGCGAGATGACGCGGTTGGAACGAATCTGACCGTTCTCAATGCGCTTGGCGATAGAGACTTCCTGCTCGCGTGTCAGAAGCGGGACGCGACCCATCTGGCGCAGGTACATACGCACGGGGTCGGTCGCCTTGTCTTCCTCGCCCGCAGATAAATCGAGCTCGTCTTCTTCAAAAGCCTCGCCGCTTTCCTCTGACGCTCCCGAAGAAACATCCTCCAGCAGCAGGGCTGCGGGGTCGGCTTCCGCCAGATTCGCTTCGTCCAGCTTTTGCAGGACATCTTCAAGCTTGTCTGTGACGACCGTTTCGCCCTCTTGTTCCTGATTCATGCCATCAAAGGGGCGATACCTCTCATCGCCCAAGACCAGCGAACGAAACCCATCCTTGCTCACGTCTTTTTCAATCATGCTCACAATTTCACCTCTCGCGCGAGTCCCCATAAATTCTCCCGGACGCAAGCCTCATATTTAGAAAACATGAATCATGCGCCCATTACCGGTTAGAATAATCTCAACAACCTATCATCTTCCTAAAGAAACTTTGTCGGTCAAGGTTGGTCGGGTCAGGCTATTTCTCCCGACCCGGCCTGCTCTGTTTACTCAACGTTCCCCATAGGACTCTTAGTAAGCCCCGTTTTCACGCTCCGAACGAAGGTTATTCGTGACGGAGAAGACGCCCGGCACGCCGCGCGCCGCTATGTAAGCAAGGTTTTTATCGCCTTCATTTGAGACGACACCTTCCAGCGTCACATGGCCGCGATTAACGACGATGTGAATGGACGGATTTGCTCCCATCCCGTAGCGATAGAGGCCGCCCGTGCGAAACAGCGTGCGATACATGCGAACCCTGATGGAATCATCAAAGGAAGAGAGCGGCAACACCTCTATCTGGTTGATTACGCGCTCGACTCCCTTAATCCGCGCCACGCGATGCTCGGCATCTTTGCGCGTCGTGGGACGCACAACCTGCCCGTAAAGTGTCACGGTGTCGCCCTCAACTTTATAAGCGAGGTTGTCAAATACACCATAATAGGGCAGCGTGACAAGCTCTTTCCGAACTTTCTTCATAATCTGCTGCTGGTCGAGTCCCTGATCGTTCGATTTGACAGGGGCGGCGACCGCCGCAGATGTCGCAATCGCTAAAATGGCTGCGATTGTAAAGATTAGACTTTTTACTTTTCTCATTTCTCTTACTTCCCCCTTGAGTTTTAACCGTTAACCCCTATTTGTTTCTTGCCTATTGAATTGTGATGCGGTCGAAAACTTGCGCTCGATTCATAGCTTTCGAGCGCTTTGACCACTTTTTCCAGCACTTCGAGCGCCTGTTTGCGCTCCGTCTCGGTCAAATCTGCGAGCGCCTCGTTGAAGATTTCCCGGCGACGCTGGCGAAACTGATCCACCAGAATGCGCCCCTCGCCCGAGAGCGCGACAATCACGCAACGCCTGTCGTCAGCAGTGGTGCTTCGTTCGATTAATCCTTTACGGATCAGGCGGTCGGTTAGTTGCGTGATAGCTGGCGCTGAAATTCTCATTTCCGCAGCCAACTGGCCTGTTTGCATGGGGCCGCGCCGGAGGACTCTTAAAAGCTGCGCCTGCGGCAGGGTGAGTTCAAGTTCCGTGATCTGTTTCTGGTACTGGTCAATCATCAACCCGGACATAATCTCGGTAAAACTGTTCAAAACGTCCTCCACCTCTGCTGCTGGCGCTGATCCTGCCATCAGACCCTCCCCCTCCGCTACTTAACAAATCTGAAAATTTAAGATGCCTTAAATATAAAGGCAGTTGCCTCCCCGCGTCAACCCGGCGAGGGCAGGAAGACGGCAGGGCAAATCCTTAAATTCAGGGCTATTTACGCAGATTTGTCGGGAATGGCGATTCTCTAGGGCTTTTTCCCGGCAGCCAGATCGGCGATTGCCTTTTCGATTCTGCGCGTCCGCGTCTCCGGCCTTTTGGCCTCCTCGATAGCGAGCGCGTGCTCCTTCTGGTGTGTGTAGCTCAGTTTCTCCCAGGTGGCTCGTGCCTCTTTGTTAGATTTGAGCGCACGTGCGAAATCTGCGGGCGGGGTAATAATGCGCGGCGCTTCGTCTCGTTCCATCACAACAGAGACGATTTCGCCGCCTTTGGCTTTCGCGCCTGCGCGGATGTTCTTGTTCACCACCATGTAGTGATTGCCTCCGCCCATCGGGAAGATTGAGCCGCGATAGGGGAATCCGTTGATCGTCCCGCACACGGGAACGCGCGCCCGCGTCCCGAAGACTTTCAGCACGTCAAACGGGACGAGAATCCCTGTGGCCTCGCTGGTCTCGTGCTTTTCGAGCAAGACCCGGAATCGTTTCGTAGGCATAGTTTCCCTCCTTCATCAGAAACCATAATTTACCACAGAGACCGGAGATGCACAGAGAAAGCGCAGGGAGATAAAATAGCAGATGGCAGATTTGAAATTTCAGAATATTTATTTGAAATCTCAAATTCTGAATTTGAAATATTCTTCTCTGTGTCTCTCCAGTGTCTGTGGTTGATCGTCAATTTTACGCAAAAGTTGCACGGTTTGTTTGTCGAAATTTGTTGCAGCCGAGGGAGAGGCTTTATACTGCCCTGACTTTCCATCCGAATTAGATTTCGAGCGGGAGACTGGAGCAACCAATGACCAAAGCAGATGAAGAGCAGATCAGGCGTGTGGTGCAGAATGAGCTTCTGGCTATTATCAGCGACGCGCAGGATTCTCTGGGAATGACGAAAGACCCGACGGGAATGGGCAGGCGGGCGCTGGAAGGACTGGCTGACCTGATTAGAAACCGTCAATCAACTCCAACCGACGAGTAAAGAATTCGAGACGATTATTCAGAGCAATGAGTAAACCTTTCAAATGCACCTCGTGCGGCGGGCCGCTTGAATACGACGGCAACGCCTCGACCGTTCGCTGCCCGTTCTGCGGCAACTCGATCATCGTGCCGGAGGAACTGCGCGCCAAACCCGCCCAGTTGTGGGGAGCGGGTTTGGTTGACGGCATCTACAAGTTGCAAGAGCGGGCGGCTAATATGCAGGAAGTTGCGCGCCTCGCCCGCAGCAACCGTAAGCTTGAAGCCATCAAGCTCTACCGCGAAATCTTCGGCGTCGGACTCGAAGAAGCCAAAGTTGCGGTGGAACGGATGGCGGCGGGCGAGGCGGCGGAAGCAGTAGTGATGTCGTCTAATGCGTCCGCGTTTCACCAGCACGTTTTCGATCCGCAGAGTGTGATGCGCCCCGTTAAGCGTTTCACCCAGTTCTGGGTGATCATGGTGCTCGTCATCATCGGCTTCACCGTCGCCCTCGGGCTGATAATTAAAAATGTTGTTGAAAAAAAGGTCGGAGAATTCCTGCCTTCTCATTCCTCAGGGTCGTCTTCCTCATCTTCCTCATCTTCATCATCTTCCTCGACCTCGTCTGCCGCGCCCGGTTTCGCCAGCGTCACGCTCAAGTTTGGCAGTGAAGGCATCGGGCCGGGAATGTTCAAGGACGCGCGCAGCATTGCCGTAGACGGCTCAGGGAAAATCTATGTTGGCGAGTATTTGAACGGTGGGCGTATTCAAGTGTTCGATGCTGAAGGTAAATTCATCACGCAATGGACGGTTGATCCGAAGATGCCTTTAAGGGATTTGACGGCTGACCGGAAGGGGACGGTGTACGTCGTCCAGCGCGGTGAGATTTCCCGTTTCGAGGGCGGAAGCGGCAACCCGCTCGGCAAGGTGGAATACGGCGGAGGCGGGCGCGCTTATTTTGACAACGCGCGCACCCTTCCCGATGGCGGCATGGTGGCCGTTGTCAATAATGAAGACATCGTGCGCTTCAACGCCAGCGGGCAAAGCGTCCGCACGATTAACAAATCGGTTAGCGGGCAGACCGACCGCTCCGAGTTGGACGCGAGCGCAGCAGCGGACGGCCTCGGGAATATCTACGTGCTTGGGTCATTCAACGAAGCCGTTTTCAAATACTCGCCCGAAGGACGCTTCCTCAATAAATTCGGCGGCGACGGCGACGCGCCAGGCCAGTTTCGTGCAGTGCAGGCAATCGCGGTGGACGGCCAGGGACGCGTCTACGTCAGCGACATCAAGGGCATTCAGGTCTTCGATTCGGAAGGGCGCTATCTGGAGACGTTCAAGGTGGACGGCAACGTCGCCTTCGGGATGGTCTTCAACGACAAAAACGAACTCCTTGTCGCGGCGCGCACGCAGGTGGTGAAATTCAGGCTGAATAAACCATAGCTTCGATTTCATCAGCAACAGAGATTGCAGGTGATAACGGCTCTGCCGTCTGCTGTGCGGAAAGGCTTTGCCTTTCCGTGAGCCGCCAATTTTATCTCCGGCAAGGCTGTGCCTTGCCAGATGTGAGGCGCAGCCTCACCGAAGAGAGTGAAAGTGCGTAGGTCGGAAAGCCACAGGCTTTCCGCACAAACAGGCGGTAGAGCCGCAATTGATTTTGTAAGAGGCTTGATGAAAGACTATCATATCAATATCTTTTACAGTGCTGCGGATGAAGGCTACATTGCAGACATTCCAGACATGGCGATGTGTTCAGCCTTTGGACGCTCGCCTACGGAAGCTCTCGCCGAGGTTGAGATAGCTAAACAACTATGGATTGAAACAGCCCGTGTCGAAGGGAAACCCATCCCTAGGCCGCGCTATCGTCCGGCGATTTACAAACTCTCATCTTAACTGACCTGGAACAATTAACTTGAAACTCACCGGCTTAACCTCTGAGCAAGTCAGGGAACGCATCAGCAAGGGCTTACGCAATGTCACCTCTGCCACCCGCACGAAGCGAGTGCAGGAGATTATCTTCGAGAATCTCTTCTCGATCTTCAATCTCATCGTTCTGCTCGTCGTCGTCTTCCTCCTCTTCTTTTATTTCAGAACCCGCGATGATCGACTGATACTCGATTCAATCGGCGTCCTCATGATCGCGCTCATCAACACCGTCCTGGCAATCTCGCAGGAGATTAAGGCCAAGCGCGCGCTCGATAAGGTGAGCCTTCTGTTGGAACGGAAAGTGACCGTCAGACGCGACGGCGAGGAAGTCTCGATTGACCAGCAGGAGATTGTCGTTGACGACCTGATTCTCATCGGACGCGGCGATCAGGTCGCCGTTGACGGGCGAGTCCAGGTTTCAAACTATCTGGAGATTGATGAATCACTCCTGACGGGCGAATCCGTTCCGATCTTCAAGAGCGCGGGAGACCAGGTTCTCTCTGGAAGTTTCTGCGTGTCCGGCAACGGCACTTACGTTGCCGAAAAGGTTGGAGACGCCTGCTACGCAAACCAGATCACAGACCTGGCCAAGAAGGTCAAGCACACCTTGACGCCGCTGCAAAAGAAGATTGACCACATTGTCGAAACCTTGATGCTGATTTCCGCCGGTCTGGTGCTGCTCGAATTCATCTTCGACCCGCATGCCAACATCAACGACCTGAACTTCATCCGCAGGCTTTCGACCATCGTCATCTCGCTTCTTCCACAGGGGCTTGTCCTGATGGCGTCAATTACGTTTGCGCTCGGCGTCTATCGCATCAGCCGCATCGGCGCAATCATCGAAAAGCTGAACGCGATAGAATCGTTTTCAAACGTGCAGATCGTCTGCATGGATAAGACCGGCACGCTCACGCAGAACAAGCTCGCGGTCAATCAGATTACGCTGCTGGACGACCGCTACAATCAGACGCAGGCTGAAACCCTGCTCGGCACTTACGGTAAATTATCTTCCGATAAGAACGCCACGCTCTCGACGCTCGCCCCCTTTGCGGCGGATGAAACCGTCAAGCTGCTCGACGAGATTCCTTTCAGTTCCGAAAAGAAGATGAGCTTAATTGAAACGCGTAGGGAGGGACGCGAGACCAGTTTCGTCTTCGGCGCGTTCGATCTGCTGTTGCCGAAAGTCGCTCCTGAAGTCAGGGAGAAAGCGAGACAGTTGTATGAAGAGAGACGGCTGAGCGTTTACCGCAACGTCCTGTTCGGGCGGCTCGCATCCCATGTCTCTTTGAATGACGCGCGGGAAGATGCGGGCAAGCTCTTGATTGAGCCAATCTGTATCGTCTCGATTACGGATCAAATCAGAGACGACGTGATGGAAGCGATTCGTCTTTTCCAGTCGCACGACATCAATCTTAAAATTTTATCCGGCGATGCGCCCGAAGCGATTCAGGCCGTTGTCCGGGAAATCGGCTGGGAGATTGAAGACGACAAGCTCATCACGGGGCAGGCGCTGGATGGAATCCCCGACGGGGAATTCCTGAAAGTCGTCATGGATAAAGTTATCTTCGCCCGGCTCAGCCCCGACAACAAGCTCAGGATCATCGAGACGTTGAAGCGCGAGAAGATTTACACGGCCATGATCGGCGACGGCGTCAACGACCTTCCCGCCATCAAGGCTTCGGACATGGGCATCGCGATGGAGGAAGGCAGCAAGATTACGAAAGAGGTTGCCGACATCGTTCTCTTGAAAAACAGGTTCTCTCTGCTGCCCAGCATCTTCGACGAAGGCAACAAGATCGTCAACACGGTCAGCTCGATTGCGAAACTCTTTCTGACGAAAAATTTTTTAGTCATCTATCTTGCCCTGCTCCATATCTTTTTCCTGTTCAATTTCCCTTTAACGCCGCGCCGCGTCTCGCTCATCAATATCTTCACGATTGCGCTGCCCTCTTTCTTCATCGCGCTCAGGAATAACAACGTCAGTAAGACCCTGAACTTTAGCCGTGACCTCTACTCGTTCGTCATCGTTTCGGCGCTTTTCATGATCGGGGCGGGTTACGTCGGGGAGTACGTGACGACGAAGTACTACGGAATCAATGAAGCCGACTTACAGATGGTCTGGCTCAGCCTCATCATCTTCACTTCGGTGGCCAACTTCTTCGCCATCGCCTTGCACAAGGGAGAAACCAACGTTCGTATTTACCTGCTCTACGGAATCGGAATCCTGGCCGTCTATACCTTCATGGTCGGGAGCGGCAGTGATTTCATTCTCCTGAAATGGCTGAAGCTATTTTATGAGATCAATTACCTGGATTCTCGCTACTGGAGCATCGTCGCGTTCATAGGCGTGACGAGCGCTACCCTGCTCTTCTTCGCGCAGAAGTTAAGAGAGAAGATCATGGCATCCTGAATGTTTTGAGAAGCTGATTGGAAAGCTCCGAAAGGAGCGAAATGTTATAGCCTGTGGCAACGCCACAGGGATGGATTTGTGTTTATTCATGAAGCCCTGAAAGGGCGATCATATTTATGCCGCCCTTTCAGGGCTTAACCATTTGATCTATTTCTTGACCTAGGGCTGCGCCCTGGGCTACCACATCGTCGCCCCTTCGGGGCTTTCATGGACTTTTCAAACAGATTCTGAGAGGTCAGTACCGGCTAATTCTTTTGGCTTTCTGACAGAAGTCTGCAATACTGCCTCACCCCCCGTAACTGCTGACTATTAACTCAAGAACCCAACTGCATAATTTATGAGCGATAAGCCTCTCAATCAATCAACGGGCGGTATTTCCGCTTCAACCAGAATGGCGACAGGCATTGAGGGTCTGGACAACATTCTGGAGGGCGGCTTTCCAGCGAATCGTATCTACCTGATCGAAGGAGACCCCGGCACGGGTAAAACAACCCTTGCGCTGCAATTCCTGCTCGAAGGCGCGCGCCTCGGAGAACCCGGTCTCTACGTCACTCTCTCCGAAACTAAAGAAGAGTTGCTCTCGGTCGCCGATTCTCACGGCTGGTCGCTGGACGGCATCGACATCTATGAACTCGTTCCAGCCGAAGATAGTCTGAAGCCGGACGCGCAGTACACCATCTTTCATCCGTCTGAGATTGAACTGAGCGAAACGACGAGCGCGGTGCTGAAAGAGGTCGAGCGCATCAAGCCCAGCCGCATCGTCTTCGACTCGCTTTCGGAGATGAAGCTGCTGGCGCATGATGCTTTGCGATTCCGCCGCCAGATTCTGGCTCTCAAGCAATACTTCACCGGACAGCAAAGTACGGTGCTGCTGCTCGACGATAAAGTGGCGAACGAGCACGACCTGCAAGTGCAATCAATCGCGCACGGTGTCGTTTCGCTGGATCATCTGGCAGTCGAATATGGAGGTGCGCGGCGTCGGCTGCGTGTCGTCAAGTTGCGCGGCGCACGCTTTCGCGGCGGCTATCACGACTTCAATATCGAGACCGGCGGCATAGTCGTCTTCCCGCGTCTCGTCGCGGCGGATCACCGCAAGGATTTTGCGAGAGGCGCTGCGACGAGCGACGTGCCGGAGCTTGATGCGCTGCTGGGCGGCGGACTCGACCGGGGATCGAGCACGTTGATTCTGGGCCCGGCGGGTTGCGGCAAATCATCCATCGGCGCGCAGTTCGCAGCGATGTCTGCCATGAGGGAGGAGCACGCCGCCGTTTTCGTCTTCGATGAAATTCTTGAGACGTATATCTCGCGCGCCAACGGAATCGGCATGAACATACGGAAGTACGTCGAAGATGGCTCTATCAAGTTGCAGCAGGTTGACCCAGCCGAACTCGCGCCGGGTGAGTTTGCCCATGCCGTGATTCGCGCCGTTGACAAGGGCGGTGCGCGCGTCGTGGTGATTGACAGCCTGAACGGCTATCTCAACGCGATGCCGGAAGAACGCTTCCTGACCATCCAGATGCACGAGCTATTGACGTATCTTAATCAGCAGGGTGTCGTCACCATTCTCATCATGGCTCAGCACGGATTTCTCGGCAGCAATATGCAAACGCCGGTGGACGTGAGCTATCTGGCCGACACGGTTTTGATGCTCAGATATTTCGAGGCGGAAGGTGCGGTGCATCGCGCGTTGTCGGTCGTCAAGAAGCGTACCGGCGCGCACGAAAACACTATCCGCGAACTTGAAATCACATCAAAAGGGATTCGCGTCGGCGAGCCTTTGACAAAGTTTCATGGAGTGCTGTCCGGCGTTCCCACATATAGAGGAGTCAAGGGAAAGTTAATCCAGGAATCAGATGATGATGCCTGAATCTCCAGATAATCGGGATGAACGGATACTAATCCTCGCGCCGATTGGCAGAGATGCAGGGATGACTGCGCGCTTCCTGAGCGAAGCCGGTCTTTCCCCGCAAGTGTGCGGCAGCATTGAAGAGATGTGCCGGGAGATGCCCGACGGTGCGGGTTCTCGCTTTTCTCACGGGCGAGGCGCTGACAACGGAAGCCCTGTGGTGTCTCATCGAGGCGCTCACGCAGCAACCCACATGGTCGGATGTTCCGCTCATCGTTTTGACCAGCGGCGGAGCAGAGACGCCCGTCAACGCCGACGCGCTCAATGCGCTCGGTGAGGCCGGAAACGTCACACTCATCGAGCGCCCCGTGCGCGTGACGACACTCCTGAGCGCGATTAAATCTGCATTGAGAGCACGACGACGCCAGTATGAGGTGCGTAATCATCTCGACGGAGAAGCGCGCGCCGCTGAGGAACGTGAACGACTGCTGGCGAGCGAGCAATCGGCGCGTTCCGAGGCTGAAGCGGCGAGCCGTTTGAAGGATGAGTTTGTGGCCACAGTTTCGCACGAACTACGGACGCCGCTGACAGCCGTGCTCGGCTGGATTCATATCCTGCGCGGCGGAAAGCTCGACGATGCGGCTGCCGCTCACGCGCTGGAAATCATCGAGCGCAACGCACGCTCCCAGAATCAACTCATCGAAGACTTGCTCGATGTCTCGCGCATTATCACAGGGAAGCTGCGGCTGGATGTCCGGCCTGTTGATCCGGCAGCTATCATCGAATCGGCCATCGAAGCAGTGCTTCCGGCGGCTGAAGCCAAAGAGATTCGCGTTCAGAAAATATTAGACAGCAGAGTGAGTTCGATTTCGGGCGATCCGGCGCGGCTGCAACAGGTCATCTGGAACTTGCTTTCCAACGCGATCAAATTCACGCCGCGCGGCGGGCGCGTACAGGTTCGCCTGGAGCGCATCAACTCGCACATCGAAATCTCCGTGAGCGATAGCGGCGAGGGCATCAAAGAGGAGTTTCTGCCGTTTGTCTTCGACCGCTTTCGGCAGGCCGACGGAACGAGCGCGCGGCGGTTCGGCGGCTTGGGACTTGGGCTGGCGATTGTGCGTCACCTGGTTGAGCTTCACGGCGGCACGGTGCAAGCCACGAGTTCCGGTGATGGAACGGGCGCGATGTTTACGGTGAAGCTGCCGCTGCTGGCTGTCTACCAGCGTGAGACGGACGACGAGCGGGTGCATCCGACCGCGAACGATACCCATCCGCCGATTGAGTATGCTGACAATTTAGCTGGCCTGAAAGTTCTGGTGGTGGATGACGAGGCGGACACGCTCGAACTGATTAAAGTCCTGTTGAGTCAGTGCGGCGCAATGGTCACGACAGCCAGTTCAACAGCGGAGGCGCTCAAAGTTCTTGAGCAAATGCGGCCTGATTTGATTATCAGCGACATCGGGATGCCGACTGAAGACGGCTTCGACTTCATACGCAAAGTGCGCCAGCTTCCGCCTGAGAAGGGCGGCAAAATTCCGGCGGTGGCGCTGACCGCCTATGCTCGCGCCGAAGACCGGCTGCGCGTCCTGCGCTCCGGCTACCAGATGCACGTCTCAAAACCCGTGGAACTGGCCGAACTGGTGACGGTCGTTGCAAACGTCGGCGGATTATGAGCAGTGGACAGTGGTCGGTGGTCGGTGGTCAGTTAAAACCTCTCTGCGAAATCGTGACTTTAACTTTTAGAGGTCAATCCCACCGACTCTCAATTACTGACCACCGACCACTGCCCACTGACCACTGCTTTTCCTGTCCTGACAAAATGAAACCCGCTATAATGTCGCGCGTGTCTCCCCTTGCCGCCGTTCTGCCTAATCCGTAAAAGAAGGAGCTTCCTCATGCGCTTTCTCGCACGCCACGCATTTTTCACGGCCTTGATGCTGGGAGCAATGCTCTCCACGGCTGTGGCGCAAACCGCTCAAAAACAGGGCACAGGAATCATTACAGGCCGTGTCACGGTCGGCGGGAAATCGGTCGCGGGCGTCGGAGTGGCGCTGCTGCCTGCCGAGCGTGCGATAGATCGCTCGGCGGTCGTGCGGGCTGTGACTGATTACGAGGGACGCTACCGGCTGACGAATGTTCCAGCCGGTCGCTACAGCGTGATGGCGGTTGCGCCCGCGCTGGTTAGCGAGAGCGAGGACACATCCGGAGAGTTGGGCAAGATGGTCACTATCGCCGAAGGAGAGACAGTCGAGAAGATTGACTTCGCGCTCGTGAAAGGCGGCGTCATCACAGGCCGCGTCACCGACGGGGACGGCTCACCGGTCATCGGCGAGCACGTTCAGTTGAACCAGTCCGGCAATCAAGACCAGTTTCGGCGGCGCGGGCGTGGTTTCTCCAACCTGAACCCGTTTATGTATGAGACGGACGACCGGGGAATTTATCGCCTTTACGGAATTGTTCCGGGGCGATACACAATCAGCATCGGCGACTCGCCGGATACCGGGTCGATCAGGTTCGGGGCGGGCGGGCGCGGCTACTACACGCGCACTTTTCATCCTGACGTGACGGAGGAAGCGAAGGCCACGATTATCGAAATCGGAGAAGGCACTGAAGTCACGAACGTTGACATCAGCGTCGGGCGCAAGTCGAAAACATTCACGGCCACGGGGAGAGTCGTTGACGAAGGCGGCAAGCCTGTGGTCGGCATGCGCGTCGGCAACGGTGCGGTGATGAAGGATGGAAACAGGATGGGAGGTTTCGGCTGGGGGTCTATAACCGACGCGAAAGGCGGCTTCCGTCTCGACGGACTCCTGCCCGGACGCTACGCGGCTTTCGTCTGGAACGAAGGCGAAAGCAGCATGGGGAACTACAGCGATACGGTCACGTTTGAAATCACCGAGGGAAACATCAGCGGGCTTGAGTTGAAGATGCACAGCGGTGGGAGCATCAGCGGAATCGCGGTGCTCGAAGGAGCGACTGACAGGGCGACTCTCGCCAAGCTCTCTCAACTTTCATTGAGCGCCAATGTCGAGTCGGAAGGACTGGTTGCGCCCAACTATGCCATTGTCAAAATCGCTCCCGATGGAAGTTTTCGCCTCACGGGCTTGCGTCCCGGCAAAGCACGCATCTATCTCTCCACCTATCCGCCGGTTCCAGGATTTACGCTCGGGCGCATTGAGCGCGACGGCATGCCGCAAAGGGAAATAGAGATTACGCCGGGAGCGCAGATAACCGGGGTTCGAGTCGTCATCGAATATGGATCGGGCAGCGTGCGCGGACTGGTCAAGGTAGAGAACGGCACGTTGACTGAAAATGCGCGGCTGGTTGTTTACGCTCGCCGCCGGAGTGACACGGCAGGGCCACCGAATCGCGGCGCTCAGGTTGATTCGCGCGGGCGATTCCTCATCGAAGGAATGTCACCCGGCGATTATGAGTTGACGCTTCAAGCGTTTGTTCCAGGAACTCCGCCGCGCAGGATTGCGCCCGTCAAGCAGAGCGTCACGGTAGCCAACGGAGTCGAAGCGGAAGTCACCATGACTCTCGACCTGAACGCAAATCAACCGGAGGGTCGCAACGATGAATAGCCTCGCAGCTACCTTCACTTCTTCGTTCCTCAATCAGGTTTCAGCCGCGATTGCCGGGAAGCGCGTGCTGCTCCTGATCTGCCTGCTCACATTCGCTTCAAACGGGGCGAGAGCGCAGGAGGCGGTGGCGACGCAAGCTTCCGAGACGAAGGGAGCACGCGCCGCGTCGTCCGGCGCGGGCATAATCACGGGTCAGGTTGCCAGCGAAGATGGACGCCCGATTGCCGATGCGGTCGTCTATCTAAACAAAGCTTATTCGCGTGCGACGGGGCAGCCGTTGACGGCCACCACCGACAGCGAGGGCAGGTTTCGGAGTTCAAGTCTCGACTCCGGTCTCTACGTGGTGAGCGCAGCGGTACCCGGATTTACTTCCTCGGAGCTACCGGCTGACGTTAATGAGTTCAGGTATTACAGGCCGGGAGATTCCGTGAACATCACGCTCGTCAAAGGCGGCGTGATTACGGGAACGGTGCGGGATGTAAACGGTGCTGCGGTCGTCGCTGTCACAGTGCGAGCCACGCGCGTGCGAGATTCAATGGGACGCGGGGGGACGAATCGTTTCTCCGGCTCTGTCCCGGAGAGAATGACGGACGACAGGGGTGTTTATCGCATCTACGGCCTGCCGCCCGGCACTTATGTCGTTTCCGCCGGGAGCAGTCAAAGATACTACGGCGGCATCAGCACTTATGAAGCCGA
Source organism: uncultured Acidobacteriota bacterium (assembly GCA_963791265.1). Lineage (GTDB taxonomy): Bacteria > Acidobacteriota > Blastocatellia > Pyrinomonadales > Pyrinomonadaceae > QHXM01. The sequence continues at coordinate 1,171,350 of CAWBSB010000012.1, read as the reverse complement.
TGTCCCGACTTTTTTTCCTTCGTCCACGCGCGACACGGCAGCGGAAGTGCCTGTGCGTAGCGGCGAAGAAACGACCGCCATTGACATACGCTATCGCGGCGAGCGCGGGCGCACCGTCAGCGGCACAGTCACAGGCTTTATTGATCCGGGGAGGAATACCGGCGTTCCTATCATGCTCAGGCAGGCTTCGGGCGGCGGATTTGAGTCGTCAACTTTTGTCATAGCTGGAACTAAACCGGGCTTTTCGTTTAGCGGCGTCAGCGATGGGGAATACGAACTGATGGCGCAGCAATGGGGCGGCGCAAATGATAGCGTCGCCTCCATCCCCCGGCGCATCACTGTCAAAGGCACTGATGTAACGGGCGTCGAACTCGCGCTCGTCCCGCTTGCTTCAATCACCGGGCGCGTCACGCTTGAAGCAGCGCCAAAGGAGCCGTGTGCAGAAGAAGGTCGCGCGGCAACGTTGTTGGAAACTCCTATCAATGCCCGGCGCGACGAAAAGAATCTATCCGAAGCGTTATCCCGCACGGCATTCTTTTCTGCCAGTGGAAGCGTCCCCGACGACAAAGGAGATTTCAGCATTCGTAACCTGATGCCCGGAGGCTATCGCATCTCAGTCCGGCTGCCCAGCGATGCCTGGTACGTCCGCTCAATCGTCTTACCAAAAGCAGCCGCGCCTCAACCAACCATTCCGGCGAAAACTGCACAGGCGAAGAGCACGCCTGCTGCGGTGGTGGCGGTCGCCTCCATCGTCACGCTCAAGACGGGCGAGCACGCAACGAATGTAGCGATCCAGATAGCACAGGATGCCGCCGGGTTGCGCGGGCGCGTCACGGGGGCTGCGGAAGGAGCGGAAGGCGTTTCGTTGCCTGCGAATTTGAAAGTTTACCTCGTCCCCGTAGAGCGCGAGCGTGCCGAAGATGTGATGCGCTACAGTGAGGCTTCGATTGGCAGCGACGGCACATTCGCGCTCAAGAATCTCGCGCCGGGTCGCTACTGGCTCATCGCACGTCCCGCGCCTGAGAGTGAATCACCTGAGCGCATCGCCCGCCCGCTCGCGTGGGACTCAGACACACGCGCCAAACTCCGACGCGAAGCTGAGACGGCAAACACCACGATTGAATTGCAGCCGTGCCAGCGCGTCGGCGATTACGTCCTGCGCTACGCGATTGCAAACTAAACCACTATGCACTGAAAGTGCATAGATTTCTCAAAGACTGAAAGTCTGACTCATTCGAGGATGAACGAGTCACTTTCCTGATTAGATTCTTGACGATGATGCTCAAGGTATTCCTGCACTACTTCTTCGCTGACGTTGCCTGTGCTCCACGCCCCGTAACCGATGGCCCAGAAGTGTCGCCCCCAATATCGTTGTCGCAAGGCTGGGTACTCTTCCTGTAAACGGCGACTCGTGCGCCCTTTGAGCCGCTTGACCAACTCCGCCAATGACTTCGAGGGCGGGTACTCGATATGCATATGCACATGGTCTTTGCTGACTACGCCCTTCAGGATTCGCACGTCTTCGGCGTCACAGATTTGCACCAGCAAATCTCGACACCTAACTTTGATGTCGCCTGTCAGCACGTGGTAACGGTACTTCGTGCCCCAGACCAGATGTGCCGTCAGTCGTGTAATGGTGTGCCCGCTGTGCCGGTTGTTTCGCATCGGGCACGACTTCTATCACGTGCTAGAAGTGTGTAGCAACTGAAAGTCTTGCACCAAAGGTGCATAGTTTTGCACTAGCGTGTCTGGGACAATAAACCAGCGGAGAAATGAAGGGAAAAACGAACCACGCGCGTTACACGAAATAACACGAAACTGATTGCCTCTTCTTCGTGTCTCTTCGTGTGATTTCGTGGTTCGTTTCGCCTTCCCTTTTTACTGCCATTCAGTATAACAAGCTCGCTTGAGCGGTCTCGTCTTCTTAATCCTGTTAATCCTGTCTCTTCCTTTTAATCGCATGGGCAAGCGAGGACGGCTTCTATCGTTCCCGTCCCGCCTGCGTTGGGACCCGTCGCCGTCGGAGTGTATCTCATCCGATAGGTGCCGACGAGTTGGCAGCCTTTGAGTTCCGGCTTATTCGTCTCAACAATCTGCCCGCAAATTCGCCCTTCCATAAAGCCGCGAGCGTCGCAGAGCTGGCAATCGTTGAAGATAGGCTTGCGATGCGTCCCGGCGTTGCTCACGCCCGAAATCCGGCCTTCGAGAGTAAAGCTCGCGGTCTTCCACACGAAATCGCCTGCGTGAAAGCCCCTGCCCGTTCCGTCCTGATAGAAGGCGGTGACGAGCCTTTCGACCACCAGAGTCCCGGTCAACGCTTTTCCGAGCTTCGAGTCGCAAGGATTATTTGAGACTACTCCGATCTTCAGCGCGTGGATGGTCTTGAGCGTGCGGCATTCCGGCTTTGCGCATTTCTGCTCGTCCTTCTCTACCACCTTGATCGTTCCCTTGAAGTTTTTCGACACCGCGTTGACGCACATCTTTTGTTTGAAGATGGTTGCAGGGTCGTCTAAGCATCTTGGAGCTGCCATGTTTTTCTCCTTATCATTCGATCTACTTGCTGGTGATTAGAAGCGAGGACAAATTTACTGCCGCTTGCTGTGCGTGAGGCTGGCGCAAATGATGGCTCATCCCAGACAAGCCAGTGCTGGAGGAACGTGCGCGTAAAGCATAAGCATTCGATCCCGAAGGGGCGCATCTGCAACCGTTATGCCGCCGAACGCTCAGCCTATTACCGCGCAATATCGCTTGCGGCAGGTCGCGGACTGTCTCCTACAGAAGACATCGGACAAACGGTCTGTGTACTTATGCTGACAGTAGGATTTTGAGCCGTGAGCGATGCCGGAATCCTTAGAGTCACCAACGAAACAGAGAAGAAATAGACAGGATTAACAGGATTAGCAAGATTAAGAAGACGAGGCAAGACAGGAGAGCTTGTTTCTTCTTCCCTTTATCCTGTCCATCTTGTTAATCCTGTCTATTTCTTCTCTACTGTAGTTTTGTTAGGCACTCTTAGCTTTCGTCATTGATGGAAGCAGGCCGAGGGCGAACGTTGACCGGCTCATTCGAGAGCCTGTGAGTTGTATGCTCGATGATGGATGGCGGCGGCGCGAGTTCTCTGCGCTCGATGTTTGCGATTTCCGGCTGTCGCTCAATCGCGCTTTGCGGGATAACGTCCGGCGGGTCAGTTGGAATCTGCTTTCTCGGCACGGTGAGTAATTTGCCGTTGATGATTATTGCCAGACCTATGAAAAAAGCGATGGTGGCCATGCCGAACGGAAAAAGCAGGTCTTCCTTTCCCGTAGCCAGAGCGAGCAGCAGGAACGCGAGCATGACGCCCAAGCCCACTGACGAAGTGATGACACCAGTCCGCATCCGTCTGAGACGCTTCTCTTCCGGCGATTCCAGAAACTGCTCAATCTTGGGTAAGACATCATCGGCCATTATCTTGAGTTCGCCCGGCCCTTGAAGCTCTCTGATTTTGGCAGCGACGGCACGCCCGATCTCGTCGCGGGCTGTCGCGGCAGAGTTGGTAATCGCATCCGGTCTTTCCAGCCCCGCGCGCACCGCACGCAAATCCGTTCCACACCCGCGACAAAACTGGCTCAACTGTCTCTCTTCAGCCCCGCAACCCGGACAAAACATAAATTGACCTCGCGTCCCTTGCCCCACGGGCAAGATAATAACTACGCCCAATCACTCCCTGCGGTTCGGTTTCGTTCTACTATATCTAACACCTTTGATTCTCAACAATCATTTTCGAAAGAGCGTGACGGGAAGACTTTCCCACCGCCTCGGCTTCCAGGGTTTAGCGGGTAGTGGTTCAGTTTCAAATTGAATATGCGCCGAGATGAGATTCACCACAGAGACACAGAGGACGCAGAGGGGGCACAGAGAAAGACAATCTCAGATTATAGATTTGAGATTTCAAATCTGCTTTCTGTAATTTCTTTTCTCCGCGCATCCTCCGTGTTCTCTATGTCTGCGGGGGTGAATCTCAATCTGATTGATACTCAATCCCCGAATTGACCCACTACTGTTTAGCGCCCCCGTTTTGCTCCCGGCAAGTCGTGTGCTTAAATGTTCCTTCGAGGCCAATCAGATGCAACACAAGAACACGCTTGATGCGAGGCAGACCGTGCTCGCCATCATAGACATGCAGGAGAGTTTTCGCTCCGCTATCTCCGACTTTGCGGAGACGGCGGCTCGCATCGCGCTCGTCGCTCACGCCGCCAGACTGTTGAGCATTCCCATCATCGTGACGGAGCAATACCCGAAAGGTCTCGGCCACACGGCCAACGAAATCAAGGCCGTCCTGCCTCCTGATCTAGAGGTGATTGAGAAGACGGCGTTTAGTTCCTGCGGCGCGCAGGCGTTTGAAGCTGAGCTGGAACGCACGCAGGCGCTGCACGTTCTCATCTGCGGTATCGAAGCTCACATCTGCGTCAACCAGACGACGCACGATTTGCTTGAGCGCGGCCACCGCGTGCATCTTCTGACGGACTGCATCACCGCCCGCGTCGAGCACAATAAACAGGTCGGACTCGCCAAGATGCAACAAAGCGGCGCGCTTCCCTCTTCAACCGAGATGGCGCTCTTTGAGTTGATGCGCGATGCGAAGCACGAACAATTCAAGGCTATTCAGAAATTGATAAAGTGAATTATATTTTCGAAGATGGGTGGATCACAGTACGACCGTTCACCGCAGAGACGCAGAGGACGCAGAGATTACGCAGAGGCTTGAATGCCATTCAACTCTCTGCGCCCCCTCTGCGCTCTCTGCGTCTCTGCGGTGAATACTTGTCTCCGCTTATTCAATAATATCTACAATTGACTTATGGACTTTTTATCGACACTTAATGCTGAGCAGCGCCAAGCCGTTGTGGAAACAGACGGGCCGTTGCTCATCTTAGCGGGCGCAGGCTCAGGCAAGACGCGCGTCATCGCGCATCGTATCGCTTACCTGATTGCGGAACGCAAGGTTGCACCGCACAACATCCTCGCCGTCACTTTCACAAACAAAGCGGCGGAGGAGATGCGCGAGCGCGTCAAGCGGCTCTTGTCAGAAACGCAGATGGCGAGCGCACCTCTCATCTCAACTTTTCATAGCCTCTGCGTTCGCATCCTGCGCCAGCACATCGAAACGGGCGGCTTCGGCTACACGCGCTCGTTCACCATCTACGACCAAGATGATTCCGTGCGGCTCATCAAATCCTGCATCAAGGATTTGGGCTACGACGACAAGCAACTGGCGCCGCGCGCTACGCAGGGCGCAATCTCCGGCGCGAAGAATCGCAACGGCGACGACGCCGAATCCTACGCCGCCCGCGTCGAGTACAACGATGAAAAGCGCGCGGCCATCGCCCGCGTCTTCAAGCTCTACGAAGAACGCCTCATCAGCAACAACGCGCTCGACTTTGACGACCTCCTGATTAAGACCGTCCAACTCCTGCGCCGCGTCGAGGAAGTCCGCGAGTATTACAACAACAAGTTTCGCTACATCCTCGTTGACGAATACCAGGATACGAACATGCTTCAGTTCGCCATGATTCGTTTTCTGACGGAGAAGCAGCAGAACATCTGTGTCGTCGGCGACGAAGATCAGTCGGTGTACAAATGGCGAGGCGCGGACATCACGAACATTCTCAACTTCGAGGAGCACTACCCGAACGCGAAAGTGATTCGGCTCGAACAGAACTATCGCTCGACGCAGACGATTCTTGATGTGGCGGGCGCGGTCGTCAAAAACAATACCGAGCGCAAAGGTAAAACTCTCTGGACGGCCAACCCTGCGGGCGAGCGCATACGCTACTATCAGGCTTTCGATTCCGATGCGGAAGCGCGTTTCGTCGCCGCCAAGATAGAAGAGCATCGCCGCACAGATGAAGACCTTCGCGCCGCCGTGCTCTATCGCACCAACGCACAGTCGCGCGTCTTTGAAGAAGCCCTGCGGCGCGTCGGGCTGGCTTATAATATCGTCGGCGGCTTCTCCTTCTACGAGCGCATGGAGGTGCGCGACATCATCTCCTACCTGAAACTCGCGCTCAACCCGCACGATTCCATTGCGCTTCAGAGAGTCATCAACAGTCCGCCGCGCGGCCTTGGCAAACAGACGCTCGACGAAATCGCGCGCCGCGCCAAAGACTATGCCGTCTCGCACTGGGAGACCATCGCTATCCTGATCGAGCAGGGCAAGGGGTTGAGTCCGCGCGCCATCTCCGCCCTCAAAAACTTTCAGCAGATCATCACGAATCTCGTCACCGCCGCGAACAACGCGCCGTCAACCGATTCTCCCGTCTCCGATGTCGTCAAAGCGGCGATTCTGGACACGGGCTACGAGACGGCGCTCAAGACCGAGAACTCGGACGAAGCGGAAGCGCGGCTCGAAAACTTGCAGGAACTCGTCAACGCGGCAGTTGATTATGACAAGCAGGAAAAAGAGGGCTTGCGCGACTTCATAGACCACGCCGCGCTCGTCTCAGATACGGATCAATACAAGCGCGATGCTCCCGTCACCTTGATGACGATGCACGCGGCCAAAGGATTAGAGTTTCCGCTCGTCTTCATCGTCGGCCTCGAAGACGGACTGTTTCCACACTCGCGCTCCGCCGCAGACCCGGCAGAACTGGAAGAAGAGCGTCGTCTTTGTTACGTCGCCATCACGCGCGCCGAGAGATTTCTGTATGTGACGCACGCGATGAAGCGTCGCGTTTACGGCGAAGAGATGGCAAGCGAGCCTTCGCAGTTTTTGAACGAGATGCCGCTTGATTTGATGGAAGACCTTTCGCGCGGAAATTCGTGGCTCGCGTTTGCGCGTAGCTCTTCGACGCTGGAGAACAAGCACGCGGCACAGGCGCTTCGTGGCGATACACGCGAGCGCACGAAGTATCAGGGCAAGACTTACGACAGCGCCGATTCCATCGCGGAGTTTTTCCGCAAGCGCGGGCAGAGTTTGGGAAACTCCGATTCCTACAAAACCCAGCCGGAGCCAACAATCAAGCGTCGCGCCGCCAGCGCCACGAACGCCGGGACAGGTGGTTCGTCTTCATCAACGGGCGGCGGCGATTTCACCCCCGGCTCACACGTTCGTCACCCGAAATACGGGCGCGGCCTCGTCCTCAGGCGCGAAGGCGTGGGCGATTCGGCGAAGCTCACGGTCAGCTTTCCCGGCTTCGGGCAGAAGAAGTTGATTGAGAAGTATGCCGGGCTGGAGAAGGCTTGAGTGATAAAAGAATCGAAGCGTCAGGAAGCATGAAAAAGAATTAGACAGGGTTAACAGGATTAGCAGGATTAAGAAAACAAGGTAGGACAACGCAGCTTGAATCTTTTTCTTCCCTTTATCCTGTTAATCCTGTAAATCCTGTCTAAATTCGTTCCTGTCTATTCAGCTACTTCGACATCTTACCGAGCGGCGCGGTGTAGGAAGCATTGGTCACGCATTTTCCTACAGGGATACTGATTAAAGCCTCTGCCGTTATGCTCTTCTCTTGAATGCCTTCTGTGTTGACGATGATTCTTCGCGTGCCCTGCCCGCTCTGTATCGTTCCGGCTGAAACCGTCCAGTTGATGTCGAACTTTTGTTCGGGATGAACGCCGCTCGGATAGACCATGCAGGCGAGCGGAGAGTTCGGTCTTGAAAAATCGTTCGGGAAACACTCGACGCGAAAGGTCGGGCATTCCAGAACGCCTTCCCAACGGGCATCAACGCTGTAGTTCAGCGCGAGGAGTTGCTTCTTCTGATCGTCAACCATCATCACTTTGAACTGCTGTAGGTGCGCCTGATTGTCGAAGCCGAACCAGGTGGTCAATTCTCCGGAGCCTTGCAGGTAAAGCATAGAGCCATGCGTGAACTCGTCCGGCAAACGCTCTTCTAAAACAACTGGACGCGCCCAGATGCGGCACGCGCGCGCCGAGCGAAGCTGGTAAGCGATACGGACGTTCAAGCGTCCCTTCAAGGGCAGACGGGCGGGCGACTCAGGCCCAACCTCTATGATTTCCAGGCGGTCTCCATCCGCGTTGCTGACGCTCGCCAGCACGTTGCGAGTCGCTTCCGTTGCGAGAGGCTTGAAGACAAACTCGCCGCCGGTCCACTCAAGCCGACCTAAGCCGACACCAGACCAGTATTCGCTGACATCAATACTCGCTCCACTATTCGCAAGCCTGTGCATCACGCGCGGCTCAAAACCCTCTCTCGCCTTGAACTGCTTCTCAAGTGTGGCGCGCAAATCTTCCGCCTTCATAGCAGGCAGAGTCTTCGTGGTGACATCAACCCACTGTCCTTTCTCGTAAGAGAGAAGATAGAACTCTTCGTTGCAGCCTGCGGCGCAATCACGATTCTCGACGGCCACGAGGTCGCTGCCGTCCGGACGCTTGAAGAGAGCGAGTGAGCTATAGAATTCACCGTTTGGCTGACGCGCCTGTAGATAGCCGGTCTCCACGTCTTTGATGTAGAGAGCTGCGCTGCGTTCTTTCGCGGAATCGCCGCCCGCATGTTTCAGATACTTTTGCGGCAGCGCCAGATAATAGTCGAGGATTGTCATGGGCTTCGGCTGCGGAGTGGACGAAGCCAGAGCCGAGACCATCAAGACAATCAGACAGGTGAGCGCAACGAGCGCAATGAGTCCCTTACTCAATCTCCGGGGCATATGATTTCCTCCTTAAAGCTCAAATGGCTGGCTACTCTTGCTTACACGCGGCTGTTCTAAAAATGTTCCGGCAAACATGAAAGGCTCGCGTGATTTGGTTTGGAGTCAACAACAAAGCAGAGAAGGAATAGACAGGATTAACAAGATGAACAGGATAAAAGGAAGAAGCATTAAGCTGCCTTGTCCTGTCTGTCTTTCTTAATCTTGATAATCCTGTTAATCCTGTCTATTCCTTCTGAAATCGCGTTCCAATCTTTAATCTTCCAGCAGCTTGCCGCGAAACAGCGGCTGTCCCGCCAGACTCGTATAGAAAGCGTAGATGACGAGCGCGGCGTAGATAATCAAGACCGGGATGAAATCCGCAGCCCACCATGCCGAGAGCTTCGTGGTAATCGGAAAGAAGACCCACGAGTGGAAGATGAAGCCGCTCGTGACCGCCGCCAGCAGCCCGAAACGGTAAAGCCCGCCGACCATAATCAGAGCGCCGGTGACGGCAAACACACGACTAGCGGGTGGCACCTGGCTGAAGGCTAAGAATAATACTCCAGAAATAATGAGCCAACTCGCTGCGACGGCCAGCCTCTTCCGTCGCAGGATAATTAAAAACATGAGCATTAAGAACAACAGGACGAAAGCGATGAACAGCGAAGAGGTGAATAATCCCGCGAAGCTTGGCATGAAGTGGCGCATACCGAGCATGGATTGCGCGTCAATGTGAGGCACATTGGGTGGCAAGCCCAGCCATTTCGGGACGAGGTCAACGAGATAGTTGTTGATAATCAGCAGAGTCCCCAAAATCGAACCGATCAGAATATTTCGCCCCACCAGCGGGTCGCGAAAATCCCCGGCCAGCAACCGAGTCCAGCCGATGATGCCATCAGGCCAGCGCCGCCTGACATACGGCTCAAGCGCGACATAGAGGAGCCAGAGGAAAATGGCTCCAAACAACGCCCCCTCTACATAATCAATGAAGAGGCCAAACTCGTCGGGCGTCCAGAGGTGGTGCGCGTCGAAAAGATAAACAAGCATGTGGAGGGTAAAGAAGAAAATCGCCAGCCGGAATGCGCCGCGCCGGTCGCCGCGCCCGAGGCGCAAATTTTTGAACGCGAGCAGGACGCTGCCGACGATAGTCACCAACGCGATGATTATCAGGATGAGATAGAGGGCGCGGTCGGATGCGCTCTCCTGACGTTGCACCTGCCGGGTGGGCTGATCCCAGGGATTGATGACCTCGAAGTAAATCGGCTTGCCGCGATAGGCTGCGGCTTCGAGGTGTATCTTGATTTCAGGTCGCGCCGGATAAGCGCCGTCCCAGGCGGCGCGCACATCGTAAGCGTGCGGCGGAACCCAGGTGGATTCGACCGGCTGGAAATTCGCCTGATTGAACCCGGCTTCCGCGAAGAGCGCCTGCCAGTCCGGCGCTACAAGCTCGCCCCGGCTCACGGCTTCTTCTCTCTGCGGCGGGACAGCCGAGAAAAGCCGCAACTGCCCCTGCGTATCGAGCAGAACTCTGACCATCCCGGAAAGTGTCTCCGGCGGATTATCAGCGCTGATCGCCTCAGTGCCGGACGTTTGCAGATGGCGTGGACTCTGGCGGTACAAAAAATAGAACGCGGACGGCTGCCCCGTCGTGAGCTTATCCCAGCGATTGCGCGACTGGTCATTGTCCTTCACGTACTGCAAAAGGGAGCGATCCGGGTATAGCACATAATCGCTGTCGAGGGGCGCATCCGTGTAGCCGAGTTTCTTTGTAATCTCGCGTGCGCGCTCCTCCAAAATCTCCGGCGATTTATTGAGCGGCGCAAGACTGTACAGAGTCACACTGTCTGAAAAGAAGCAGGCGAGCACGAACAGAATGAAAAATGAAGCGAGTAACGAGGCGGCGACGACGGGTTGAAGCGCTCCGGCCTTCGGCGCGGCGGCGACCATTTCGGGCGAAGGCGTCTCGCCAGCCGCCAGCGCAGCCGCCAGCGGATCACCGCCGGGCAGCGCAGCCGCCACCTGAAGCGCCGATGCCGGGCGCTGCCTGGGGTCCGTCTCCAGACAGCGCAGGATGACGCGCTCGGCTAGCGGGTCAATATCTTTGACGAGACTGGAAGGCGTGGTCGGCGTCGTGTTGCTCTTTCGCAGACGAAGCAGCTCATCGAGCGTTCCGGCTTCAAAGACGCGCTTGCCCGTGAAGACTTCGTAGAGGACGAGCCCCAGGCTATAGATGTCGCTACGAACTGAGACTTCTTCCCCCGTCAGTTGTTCCGGGGCCATGTAGGCAGGCGTGCCCGCACGAATCTCTTCATGGCCGAACTCTTCGACGAGTCCGGCCAATCCGAAATCGAGAATGCGGACATTGCCGTCGCCGTCAATCATGACGTTCGCGGGCTTCAGATCGCGATGCAGGACATTATTGTCGTGAGCGGCGGCCAGACCGGCGCAAAGCTGGCGCGCGATCTCAAGCGCCTTGTCTGTCGGCAAGCGACCGATGCGACGGAGCAAGGATGAGAGTTCTTCGCCCTTGATAAATTCCATCGAGAGGAACTGGTGGCTATCTACTTCGCCGATGTCGTAAACGCGGCAGACGTTGCGATGCGAGACCTGACGCGCCACGCGCACCTCACGATGAAAGCGTGCGAGCGTCGCTCCATCGGTCGAAAGCGTTTCGGGCAGGAACTTCAAAGCAACGGGCTGACCCAGCTTGAGATCGTCCGCTCGATAGACTTCTCCCATGCCGCCGCGTCCCAGCAGGCTGACGATGCGGTAGCGACCAATGAGCGTCGTGCCGGGAGTGAATCGCGCGTTGTCTATCGAATCAAACGAGGATGAGGGGCGCGAAGAACTGGAGGAAGCCTTGCGCCGTGTCGCGCCAGCTTTGACGGATGCGCTGTCGTCTTCATCGGGGAGCAGGCGAGTCGGCGTAAAAGAATCACCGAAGGCCGTCCCGCATGAAGGGCATGAGCTTCTGTCGTCAGGAATCTCTCGCTGGCATTGGGGGCACTTGGTCATGGGGGCGAATGTATCGAGTTTAGATTTCGGATTGCGGACTGGAGAGTAACCCAATCGCTTTTCAATCCGCAATTATTCTCAGGATTAATTCAATCTCGAAGATAACGTGAATGGCGATTCACCACAGAGACACAGAGAACGCAGAGGGGGCGCAGAGGAAGACTATCTCAGATTACAGATTTGAGATTTCAAATACAGAATCTGAGATTTCAACTCTGCTCTCTGCTATTTCTTATCTTCGTGCATTCTCCGTGTTCTCTGTGTCTCTGTGGTGAACTGCGCTGTTACCAAGAGTCAGGTATGAGGAGACACTACCACATCACAAAATTCGCAATCGGCCTGGTCAACCACTTCTCTGCAACTCGCATCAATTAGTGGACGCCATGAAAGGCCGGTCAGCTTTCCTTCCAGCCGTCAGGCAAGATAAGCCAGGAATCTCCCCACGATTCTCTTTCTCTACAGACTACCGGAGGCCACTTATGAAACTCAAAATATTGATAATCACAATCGTACTCTGCTCACTCAACGTGCAGGCGCAGGTGCGCTCACCCAGACGACCGGCTCAAGTTCGGCAAACAGGCGTCGCAGCGACAACGCGCGGGCAGACGCTGCCCATTCGTCGCGTGATTCTTTACAGCAACGGTGTAGCCTATATCGAGCGGCGCGGGATGGTTTCGGGTCATGCCGAAGTCGATCTCTCCTTCAAGCAATCGCAGGTGGACGACGTGTTGAAGTCTATGGTCGTGCTCGATCTTGGGCAGGGTCGGATCGGGGCGGTCAGCTACAACTCGTCCGCGCCGCCGTCTGCGCGCATGGCGGACATTCCCTTCTCCATCGCGTCCGAGTCCGGAGACAACTTGCAGGGCGGACTCGCGGGCGTGCTCAGCCAGTTGCAGGGAGCCCGCGTCGTCGTGGCGACAGCGAATCGCACCGCGACCGGCTCAATCCTCACGGTCGAGGAGCGTAAAAGCCAGATTGATGCGACGAAGCCTCCGGTCACGACGCACGCGCTCGTCATCGCATCTGAAAGCGGCGAGCTAATGAGCTTCGATCTGGCGGAGGTGCGCTCCGTGCGGCTCGTGGACGAAGGCGCGCGGCGCGACGTGTCGGAGTTTGCCAACGCGACCGCTTCGGCGCGCAGGCGCGATGCCAAGACCATCGTTGTCAGTTCAGACGGCGCGGGCGCACGCGAGATGGTCGTCAGCTACACGATTGCCGCGCCCATCTGGAAGACGACGTATCGTGTGGTGCTGGACGCCTCCGGGCAGCCCTTCTTTCAGGGCTGGGCGATTGTGGATAACGTCAGCGAAGAAGATTGGGAGAACGTGCAGCTTTCGCTCGTCTCAGGCACGCCGGTCTCGTTCATCCAGCCGATTCAAAAACCTTTCTATCGCTATCGTCCAGTCATTCCGATGCCCGGTGATTTGAGACTCAACCCGCAGGTTTATGACCCGGAAGAGATGAATCGCGTCTCGGTAGGTGGAGGCGACGGCGGCGTTGGGGGCGGGGCGGGCACTCAGGTTTCCTCCGAGCAGTACTCGAATATCCCGGCTCAGCGTTCCGTGCAATCGCTTTACAGCGTCAACGGCGCTCGGGACAGAAATGCGAACAACCTGCTGATTGACGGCATATCGGGCGCGACTGCCGAGACGACGATTTCGATGAGCGACGCCATTGTCAGCCAGCAGGTCGGCGTCGAAGCCGCAGCTACGGGCAAAGAAGTCGGCGACCTCTTCGAGTATCGCATTGACCAGCCCGTGACGGTCAGACGCGACCGCTCCGCGTTGATTCCCATTCTGCAAACGAAGATGATGGGCGAGCGCGTCTCCATCTACAACGCAGCCGTGCGCTCAGACCGTCCCCTGGGTGGAATGTTATTAGAGAATACCTCTGCGCTCACGCTCGAAGACGGCTCGATGACCATCCTCGACGGCGACGCTTACGCGGGCGAGGCTTTGATGGAGCGCCTGAAACCCGGCGAGAAGAGATTAATCTCGTTCGCTCTGGACTTGGGCACGCTCGTCACCGTCCGCATGAAAGGCGACCGCGCGCCGACGTTTCTCATCAAGGTCATCAACGGCGTCTTTCAGGCTCACTTCTACCAGACCGACGAGCGGCTTTACAAAATCACCAACCAGACGGATCGCCCGCGCGTCGTCTTCATCGAGCACCCGATTCGACAGGGCTGGGAGCTGACAGACAAAACGCGCCAACCCGACGGCAAGACCTCGCGCTTCTATCGCTTCCGCATCCCGCTCGAACCGCGCCAGAGCGTGGAACTGCCCGTCGTCGAGCGTCAGGCATTGATGGAATCCTACACGCTGACGAGCATCACGCGCACAGACCTTGAGCTTTTCCTCCGGCGCAACCAGATAGACGCTCAAACCCGCGCCGCCCTCGAAAAGCTCATCGACATTAAAACCAGCATCGCCTCGGTAGACGCACGCCTCGCTGCCATCAACAAGGAGACGGAAGAGATTTCCCAGGATCAGGAACGCCTCCGCGAAAACATCAAGGCACTGACCGCCACCGCTGAAGCCAAACAACTCATCGCCCGCTACGTCGCCAAAGCCGACGAGCAGGAATCACGCATCGAGCAACTAACCAAAGACCGCAAAGCCCTCACCGAAGAACGCGCCCGCCTCCAGGCGGAATTCGACACCGCCCTCCGCAACCTAGACATCAACCGCAACCTGACTCAATAAAGAAAGGAAGAATCAGACCAACAACTCTGACCCGAACATCTATAACCAAGCAAAGGCGGCTGGGAACATTCCCCAGCCGTCTTTCACTATCCCTCAGTTGCACCATCTTCCTCCTGCCTGCGCCACTCCGCCAGTTGTTTGCGTACCTTATCAACGTTTGGGGCTTCGATCTGCTCTTTAATTTTGAGTGCAGCTTCAGCATGAGCAATAGCCTCATCGCGCTTACGGAGTTTGCCGAGCAACAGGCTTAAATTCCATCGTAGATTGCTTTCGCCACGGCGGCTGCCAATTTCACAGGCGATTGCCAAGGCCTGTTCGTAGAACTTGATGGAATGCTCTGAATCCTCCAAAGCAGCATAGGCTGCGCCTATGCTGCCGAGCGCATTGCTTTCGTTCCGACGGTCGCCAAATTCGCGGGCTATGCTCAACGCCTGTTCGTAGGACTCAAGGGCACGCTCTTTCTTGCCTAAGCCTAAATAAATGTTTCCTAGGCCTAATAATATGTTTCCTTCAGTACGTCGGTCGCCTTTCTCATGGTTAATGGTCACAGCTTGCTCAAAGAACTCAAGGGCGCTCTTTGTGTCGTCTAATTGTGTGTATGCCCATCCCAGACTCTCCAGCGCATGTCCTTCATTATTCCGGTTTCGGACCTCACGAGCGATGGCAAGCTGTTCATCATAGAGCTCAATGGCACGCCTCACTTCGCCCAATCTCCAGTAGGCATTCCCCAAGCTGCCTAGATGTATTCCCTCAACGTCGCGATCTTTTAACCGCCGAGCAGAAGCCAGCGCGGATTCCAGCCGAGGGATGCGCTCGCGAGGATATAGGCGGATGTCGAACACAGACGCTCCAGCGTTAGAATAATTGCTGCACAACGAGGCCGCTTCATCATCTTCACTGGCATATTTCTCAGCCCACGCTTGTCCGGCTTTGATGTTCGGCCATTCCAGATCAAACAGAACAATTCCGCGTTTGAGTTCCTCATCGCCTTGTCTATAAAGCTCACTGGTCTCCCGGCTCACGCTAAGATAGTGTGAGGCATGACGCCTCTGCCCTGTATCTCTCTCAGACTCGCTCAGTCGGGCATTAGCAAATAAACGGACAAGGTCATGCAGGCGGTAGCGGGACCTGATGTCGTCCCACTTCAAGAGGCTATACTTGAACAACTCGCTGAGCGAGTCTTGGGCTGCATCCTTCTCAATCTCCCACACGGCTGCGGCTGCCGCTGAATCAAACGCATCAGGGAAGACGACCAAGACGCGCCAACGCTCCTGCATCTCAGGACTGAGCAACTCATAGCTTAGATTGAGCGATGCCTCGACCGCATCAAGAACTTTGAGTCGCTGCTGTGTATCCGTCAAACGCAGCATATAGGCTGCCACGCTGAGATCAATGCGCTCGGCCAGTGCGCTTGCGGCGAGGCGCAGGCCCAGCGGGAGATAATCGCAGAGTTGGGCAAGCGTGTCGGCCTGTTCATTGATGCGTGGAGCGATTTTCAGCAGAAGCTTTCTGGCATCTTCGGCGGGCAGTGCATTGAGATTTTTGGGTGACGTCCCGGGCAAAGTGAAACGCTTGCGCGAGGTGAACAGCATGACGCAACTCTCAGGCGGAATGAGCGGCTCGACCTGATTACGGTCGGCGGCATTGTCCAGCAGCAGGAGCGCACGCTCGTCATGCAGCACAGACCTGTACATTGCGCCCAACTCCGCTTCGCCTTCGGGAAGCTTGGCGGTAGGTTGGTATGCGCGAATGACGTAAGCCATCGCGTCGGCCACGGGGAGGGGCGGTTTGCTCAGGCCCTTCAAATCCAGATAGAACTGTGCGTCCGGGTAGCGCGGAGTGAGTCGATGAGCCAACTTCAGCGCTAGCGTCGTCTTGCCCACGCCGCCCAAACCTTGCAGGCCGGAGATGGTAACGCCGTCTTGCTCATGCGCACGCATGAGTTCGTCAAGCTCTTTCTCTCGTCCGGTGAAGTCGCGCGGCGGCGACGGAAGTTGGTGCAGCGCGTTGAATGTCGGCGGCGGTGCAGATTGGTAGACAATCTTATCCCCATGTACGACATCCTTATCGCCTAGCACCACATCACCAGCAACGGTGATACCTATCCCACGCAAGCGCACCAGCAGGTTTTCATCGAGCAGGCGCGAATCTATGACTGCCTTCAGCAAGGATTGCGCTTCATCCCGTGCAACCGCGCCTTGCAATGCTCCGTCCAGTCGCGCGGGCAGGTAATTATCAAAGAGCCAGCGATGCAGATCGGCGGTCACTCTGGCCGCCAGATCGTCCGGGTTGGCAAACTCCGTCTTCAGGTGCGGGAGGCGTAATTCCGCTTTGAACGCATCCAGCCGTTTGGCACTTTCAGCATCTTGCTCAAGATGCTCAGGTGGGATGGTTGCCTTCTGCTTGAAATAGATAAAGCATGGCAGGCTGCGCTCGCGGGCGCGAAGATATTCATCCCTGGTAATGCCGGAGCCGTAGCGCCCGCCGATGATGCCGACATAAACATGGCTGCGGTCTACATCATCAAGTGAGGCTGTTCGCGTGTCCTCGTCGCGGCTGCCGAAGTATTCCATGCCGACGAATTTCGTCTCGCGCATGCGCTGCACGGCCACTTCCACAGCCCTTCGCTCTGGCTGCAAATCTTTCCATGTGGAGCTGACGTAGACCTGAATGATGGGTGAGGTCAAAGTTGATTGAGACTCCTCTCTTGTGAAGATCAGACACTGGCCTCGAATAACTCTTTGGTTTCCCCGAGCCGGAGCGCTCTATTTATAACACCGATGAGTCTTCAGCAAAATAAAAAGAGAGGGCCGGAATGTATCCAGCCCGCACATGACAGGTTCCCTCACTCTAGCGCTGACAACCGAGCGGAAAGATGCCCGTGACGGGTGTGGCGAGTTTGAGGCGGGCGCATAAATGCCACAGAGTTTTCTGGCGGCGCTCGCGCTCATTGACTCTAAAAGCCTGTGAAAGTGTGGCTCTCATTCTTTCCGCAATCTGGCATAAGCGTTGCGATAGATGAAGGTGTGCGGCGAAGGAGAAGGGACAGGCAAGAGTTCCCTCGTCAGCGCTTCAGCCTTGAAATCATCAGCATGGTCAAAGTGGCCAGCACAGAAGGAGAATCCAAGAGAGATGAGAAGCAAACTCGGACTCGCAATAGCGTTCGTTATCGCGCTGGCGTTCGGCACGAATGCCGCGCTCGCAAAGACCCCCGTCAAAAATCGAAATACGAACTCGTCAACCATGACAACCACATCCACGAAGACAGGAATGAACAAGCGTCGTCGTTGGCGTCGCAGGCATCACAGAAGAAATCAGATGAGGAGAAATCGCAGGTCGAATGGCAACGGCAACACACGAAAATAGAGTTGACCACAGAGGAGCGCGGACAAAGTCGCTCGAAGGTAGACAAAAACCTGTGATGGCCTCTTCTGTTGTTCCGGCGAGATAACAACATCAAGAGGCCAGGTAGTGGCCACAGGTCGCAAGTAGGCAGGGCAAAACCAAAGGCCGCTTGCGCGCACGAAGGGGGTGCTGCTTTGAGGACAAGCAGCGCCCCCTTCGCTTTTCTTTAATCATGACGGGTGGCTCGTCTTATGAAATACCGTGAGCAAATTACGACGAGGATAGGTCAGGTAGGATCGCACCGTCTGCTCTTGCTCGGCGTGCTCGGCTCGTGCGCGCTGCTGCTCTTCTTCGGACTGTCTTCAAGATGGCACACGCCCGTCGTCGAAACCATCACGACGGAAGAAAGCCCACAGACGCGCGCTACGCCTGGGCCAGCGCTGCAATTCACTCCACAGTTGCCGCAACGCGACGCAGACATCGAAGCGGCGGGCGATCACATCGCGGCGGCCACCGTTTACCTGAAGAATCGTCAGAGCGCGGCGGCACTCCGCGCTATAACACAGGCACGCTCGGCCACTGCTCACGCCATAGATCGTAGACGACAACAGGGTAAACGGCTCGACGTGTTGGAGGAAACGCTCAGAGAGATTGACTCCGCCGAACGCTACGTCCAGCACGGGGCGCTCGGCGACGCCAGAACGCGACTCATCTCGCTGAACAAGAAGCTGGATGACAGCCTGGAACAGTGAGGGATTTTTGAATTTTAGAAGCTGAACGAAAAGCTCCGAAGGAGCGAAATGTAAGAGCCTGTGGCAACGCCACAGGAGTAAAGTCCAGTTTATTCATGTCTTGACCCGGGGCTGCGCCCTGGGCTATTACATCGTCGCCCCTTCGGGGCTTTCAGAGACTTCCAATCAAAATCGTAAATCTAAAATCCCCTCACTCCTTGCCCAGTTCGATACGGAATCGCTCGGCCATGCGGTAAAGTGTCCGCCGGTCAACGCCCAGGATCTCCGCCGCTCGCGTGCGGTTTCCGTTGACCATTTTGAGAACGTGTTGAAGGTAGCGACGCTCCACTTCGTCAAGCGACGGCAGGTCTTCAAACAATGCTGGCAGAGGAGAGCGCGAGGCGGCGCGCATTTCGTTGGTTTGCAGCTTGGCGGGCAAGTCTTCCGGCATCACTTCCGAACCGCGCGCGTGAAGAGCCGCGTACTCGACGAACGATTCAAGCTCGCGCACGTTTCCCGGCCAATTGTAAGCGACCAGCACTTTGAGAGTCTCTTCGGAGAGCTTGAGTCTACCTCGCCCGGCTTTCGCCGACGCTGTTCGCAGAAAATGCTCGGCGAGCAAGGGAATATCGCTGCGCCTTTCCCTGAGCGGGGGCACGCGAATGGCTACGACGCTCAGGCGATAGAAGAGGTCTTCGCGGAAGTTTCCCTCTTTCACCTCGTGCTCCAGATCGCGGTTGGTCGCAGCCACTACGCGCGTGTCCACACGCGCCGTCTGAGAAGAGCCGACGCGTTTGACCTCGCCTTCCTGCAAGGCGCGCAGGAGTTTGACCTGCATCGCCGGACTCGTCTCGCCGATCTCGTCCAGAAAGAGCGTGCCGCCTGATGCCTCTTCCCATAATCCCCGGCGGTCGCCGACCGCTCCTGTAAACGCCCCGCGCACATGCCCGAAAAGTTCCGCCTCAAGCAGTGTCTCCGTCAACGCGCCGCAATTGACGGCGACGAAACTTTTGTCTGCGCGCGGGCTATGTTTGTGAATGGCGCGTGCGACGAGTTCCTTGCCCGTGCCGGACTCGCCCGTCACCAGTACGGTCGTGCGTGATGGAGCGACGCGGGCAATCTCCTTGTAGAGTTCGATCATCGCGGGAGCGCGTCCCGTCAATCCCGCTTCTTCATAGCGCGTGGTGAGGTCTACTTGAACAGGGACTTCCCCGTCGTCGCCGTTTGCAGGCTCTCTTTGAAGGGCACGCCTGACAATGGCAACCACCTCCTCGACCTTGAACGGCTTTGAGATGAAATCCCAGGCGCCTTCGCGCGACGCCTCGACCGCTGCTTCGAGCGTGCCGAAGCCTGTCACGAGAATAACGGGGCAGAGGTCGCGAAGCTGTTGCAAGAGGTCGAGGCCGGTCTGCTCCGCCTCAAGATTGATGTCGCTGACGATTAAATCAGGCTGGTAACTGGCAGCTAACTCCAGGGCGCGCGTGGGCGTCTGCGCCGTCTCCGCTCCCCACCCTTGGGCCGCGAAAATCTCACTCAGGAGATCACAAGAGGCGCGGTCGTCGTCAACTACGAGAATTCTTTTCATCAACTTTCACCTATGTGAGCTAAACCCGCGCACAAGTTCCAGAGCGTGATAAGTTCCAAAGCGTTAGAAGTCCCATCAGGGACGACGTGATAATAGCCCAGCCATTTATGGATGGGGGTAGCGCCAAGAATTTTACATTGAGTCCCGTAGGGACGGCTGAATGAGGATGAGCAACTTTTTCAGTCGTCCCTACGGGACTCAATCATGTCTACCCTTCTGTTTCCCAGCCATAAATGGCTGGGCTATTGTCAGTCGCCCCTGACGGGGCTTAAAACCTGAACGTGCTATGAGCTGCTCCTCATTGAGTCCACCAACTCTTTGGAACTATCTGCTAAGGCCGTCTCATCCGGTGCGACCGGGAATCGCAATCGGAAGCGTGCGCCGCAGCCCGGCTCGCTCTCTACTTCGACACGCCCGCTATGCTCGCTCATCACCTGACTGACCACCACTAAACCTAACCCCGTTCCCCGCCCACGCTCCTTTGTGGTGTAGAGCGGGTCGAAGATTTTGGCTTGCACTTCGGGCGTCATCCCGCAGCCCGTGTCGGCGAACTCCACCGACGAATAGTAGATGCCGCCATTCATCTTCGGACTCTCGTTGAAAGTCCTGACGCGCAGTTCACCCCCTTCACTCATCGCATCCAGCGCATTGTTGAAGAGGTTGATGAAGGCTTGCTGCAAACGGTCGGCATCCCCTTTGATGAGCGGAAGCTCTGGATCGAGAGAGGTGACGAGATGGACGCCGCGCGCTTCGAGCGCCGGGGCGGTCGCATCGAACATCTTGCGAAGGAGCGCATTAAGGTCGAGCAAAACCAGCGCGGGCGTTTCGGGTCTGGTGCGATCCAGCATCTGCCTGACAATCCGCTCGATGCGCTCGATCTGCGCGGTGATGGTTTCCAGCCGAGCCTCTGCGGCCTTCGGGTCCTGGCGCAAGCTCAGGTGAAGCAATTGGACGTGGCCGCTGATGAGATTGAGCGGAGTCCCCACCTCATGCGCGAACTGCGCGGCGGTCTGCCCGGCAGCGGCGAGCCTCTCAAGCGCCGTCAATCGCCGGGCTGTCTGCCACAATTCAAGGTTGGTTTCCTCCAGTTGCGTGTTGCGCTCGGCCAATTCGACGGTCGCTTCGCTGACGCGCTCTTGCAGGAGTTGCTGTTGTGCCTCGCGTTCCTCAGTCATCTCCAGCAGCCGCGCTGTCAGGTCGTTGTACTCGCGCGACAAAGCTCCCAGCTCGTCTTCGGCCAGGATAGGCGCTTGCGCTTTCAAGTCGCCTGCTTTGGCGCGCGTCATCGCGTCGAGTAGATGCTCGATGGGACGGTAGACGAGATGACGGAAGAGTAGGTAAACACCGAGGGTAATCAAGGCGACGGCGACGAGCGCCATCCAGACAGCGCCGCGCCCGTAGCGGAAGGCAATCGCCGGAGCGTCATCCAGCTTTTCGATGACTTCGACAGCACCGCTGACTCGCCCGTTCTCTGTGACCGGCGCGAAGACACGGTAGAGCGAATCGTTCGCCCCGGTCGGTTGCGCGCTAACGCTTTTCGTGGCAAGCCCGCTGCGCAAAGCCTCTTTGATATCTTCGGGAATGTCCTCGACGGGCGCGCTCTCGGATGAGGCGACGACGGGGACGAAGACGCCGCCGACTCTTGCCCAGATACGTACCGTCACGGCGTCAGGTCGAACGCCGTGAACCAGCGTAGCCGAGCGAGCCAGCACCTGCGAATCACGCGGGTCTGGGAGTTCAGAGATATGCTCTGCGAGGCTCACTGCCTGTAGCTCCGCCAGTGCCTTTTGTTCATCCCGAACATGCTCGGCGACGCGCATGCTGACCAGCGCCAGCACAACGCCCAGCACGGCGAGCGTGACGGCGCAGGCCAGCAGTGTTGTTTTGGTATGAAGCTTGAGCGGACGCATACAACAAAGCAAACATCTCACGCCCGGAGTTGGGAGACAAAGGAGCGAGCGCGCTTCCAGTATAAATCTTCTTGCTTGCCGCTTACTATGGTGGATGATGCGGGTTTGCCAGCAAGCGCGGAATCAACTCCACCAACTATAAAAAGGGATGCGACTAGCCAACGCTGGATAATCGCATCCCTCCGCGCTCTAGAGACCAATGACTCTCGCGCTTAGCCTTATTGAGCCGCTGGGGTTGCCTCAATAAGTCTGGGCTTCCATCTGTGTTGCGTGTGCCTTGCTACGAATGACTACTGCGGGGCTGCGGCCACGCATTGTTTGCGAGCCTGCCGGGCTGCGGCCTCGGCTTCGTTCCTCTCCTTGCCTTTCTTCGCCCTTGCCTCCTTCTCCGCCGTCCTGTAATCCGCGTCGCACTGTTTGATTGCCGCCTTGTGCGCGGCGCTGTGCCTGACCTTCGTCTTGACCGGAGCTGCGAATCCGCCGACGGAAAGAGCCAGCGACATCGTTAGGGCTGCAAGCCCTAGTCTCATATTCATGATTAGCCACCTTTCAATAATTTGCCTGTTTGAGATGAAGAGTTGAAAACTCTTTTCAGGACAAACCAGATAGCAAGCAGAAGGCCACAACTTAAGGATGAGGATATATTCAAAGAAGTAAGAGCAATGCGGGGGGAAAGCGCGGACGGCTGCGAGCAGAAGCTGTGGCGGATTTGCAGGACTCAGCTAATCTGCCACGCCGGAAGACAAATAAAACGTGAGAGCAAAACGAACCACGCGCGTTACACGAAGCTACACGAACATGGCTGCTGTCTTCGTGTCTCTTCGTGTTATTTCGTGGTTCGTTATTTCCTTCTCTTTGTCTGCCACTTTTCATAAAAAGACAAAAGGAAGGCGGAAGCCGTTTTAATAAGTTGGCTTCCCCTGCCTTTTGCCTTTTACCTTTTTACTTTTGCCTTACTTCGTCAGTTCGTCCGCGATTTCTTTGGCGTCGAAGACCTTCCGCAAGACTTCGAGCATGCCGCGTGAATCGACGGAGATGGCGCGGTTGACCGCTTCGTCGTAGTAGAAATTGCCGACGAGCGATTGGATGTTGCCGTCGAAGATTAAGCCGACGAGTTCGCCTTCCTTGTTGATCGTCGGCGAGCCGGAATTGCCGCCGATGATGTCGTTGGTCGAGACGAAGTTGTAAGGCGTCTTCAGGCTGAGCGCGGATTTCTTCTCGGTCCAGCGCGGAGCCAGGTTGTACGGAAACTTTTCATTGAACTTCGTCGCGCGCTCGTAGAGGCCGCCGAAGGTCGTGAACGGCTCAACCTTCTTGCCGTTCTCCATGTAGCCTTTGACCGCGCCGTAGGAGAGCCGCAGCGTGAAGGTCGCATCCGGGTAGAGCTTCGTGCCTTCGGTCTCAAAGAGCGCCCGCGCAATCTTGCTGTAGCTCGTGCGCTCGACTCCGATCACTTCGTTCTCGTAACGCTGGCGAACGTCGCGCGCTTCCTGGTCAACGCTGCGAGCCAGGACGATCATAGGGTCTGTGGATTCCTCAATCGCTTTGACGCCCCCGGCGGCCAATTGCTTGCGGAACTCAGGGTCTTTGAGCTTCGTGCCGTCAATCAACTCGGCGGCGCGAGCTTCCGGCGTCTTGCCTTCGAGAACGCGCTTCACTAACGGATCGTTTGCGCCGAAGACTTCGACCATGAAGGCGAGCGAATCGGCGAGCTTCAATTTTTCGAAGTCCGTGTGAATGGGCGCGGTCGAATAGAGACCAAGCTCAAGCGAGGCGCGGCGCGCGTTCGTGAATTCGGGCAGGCGCTCGGCGTCCTGCTTACCGCTTTCCGCCGCCAGACGAACGAGCGTGCGCGCGATGCCGAAGAGCGTCGTATTGAAGCCTCCCGCGAGGTCTATGAACCTTCGCTCTTTCGCGTAAGAAGCATACCCCTTGTGCGCTTTGGCAATCGCGTCCCAAGCATCGCCATATTCTTTCTGGCGCTTCGGGTCGGCGGCGATAGATTTACGCAGAGCATCTTCCGATTGTTGCTTTCGCGCAATCAGGGTTTTGTCCTGCAAGCCCCCAATCTGGCCGCGATAAACTTTGAGTGTGTTCTGAATGCTGTTCAATTCGTTCTGCGCCTGACGAGTCTGCTCATCGCCCATCGCCATGTATTTTTTCAACATGGCCTCGCGCCGCTCCATCATCCGCATCAACAAAGGAATGCTCACGTCGCGCGAGGATTCAAGGTGCGCGACCGTGTTCAGGCGCGAAGTCGAGCCGGGATGACCGACGACGAAAACCAGATCATTTTCTTTGACACCCTTCTCCGACCACTTCAGATAATTCTCGACGCGGACGGGCTTGTCGTTCTCATAGACGCGCACTAAGGCCATGTCTATATTGAAGCGCGGGAAGTTGAAATTGTCCGGGTCGCCGCCGAAGAAGGCGGACTGAAACTCCGGGACGAAGACCAGCCGCACGTCAGTATATTTTTTGTAGCGATATAGATTGTACTGCCCGCCCTGATAGAGCGTGACGACATCGGAACGAAGTCCCGTCGCCTTGAGCGAGTCGGCTTCGATGCCGGAGATTGAGGCGCGGCGGGCTGCGAAGGCATCCGCAGCCGCCATGTCCGCTTTAACAGAGGCGTTGACCTTGTCTGTCACGTCCTCCACACTCATCAGGACGTTAAGCTCAAGGCTGGGGATTTTCATCTCGTCGGCGCGCGCGCGTGCGACGAAACCTTCCTTGGCGTAATCCTTCTGCGGCGTGCTGAGTTCGCCGACGAAATCTTCGACGATGTGATAGTTGGTCAGAACGAGGCCATCCGGCGAGACGAACGAGCCGGAGCCGCCGTTGTTGAAGCGAACCGCAGACATCTGCACTTTCTTGAGCCATGCGTCTGTCACTTCAAAGCCGTACTTACGCTTGATCTCGGCTCTCGGCACATTGTTGATGGGCCACATGCCTTCGTCGGCCAATGCCGTGAAGGAAAGCGACTGGGTTGCGAAGAGCGCCACGAGCAGCGCGCACAAAAATTTTCTCAGTTTCATAACAGTCCTCAAAAGTATTAGTTTAAGCGGAGGAGAATTTGATCACCTGCTTAGAATACCGGGTCAGTGCAAAGGGATGCCTGAATTGATAACCGCGATGGATGTATAATGTCAAGCAAAGTCCACCCATAAGAAAATCGCCCCGCAGGCCATAACAGCCCCAGGGGCGATTTTCCGCGTGCCAATGTTTTAGCTATCGTGTCGAGACAAGAAACACATCCCACGCCCAACGTCCCACCTGAGCGTCCTGTTTGTCTTTGACCTTCGCCCGATACCTGAACCGATTGCCGTACTGGTCAACTCTCTTTGACTCTTTATAGTCGAGGTCTAATTTTGCCACCCCGTAGTCTGGCAAGCCATGCAGCTCTCGCGGCTCCGAGATGCCGTTGTGGTTGCTATCTTGCCAGAGACGGAGGCTGGAGAAGATGGCGTCCCTCTTGGTTATCATCCTGTCGCCATCGCCACCATTGGCTGGCTTATCGTATTCGGCCAGCGCGAGGAAGCCGTTCGGCTCATTGGACGGCGGTTGCGGCGTGTAGTTGCCGAATAACTCATGGCCATTATCAAGCTTGCCGTTGCCGTTGCGGTCAAGCGCGAGCCATGCGTCGTCGGAACCTCTCGCCGTCCACGATAGTTGCTCCCTTACACCATCGGCATTTAAGTCAAAGGAGACTCCGCCCCGTGCGTTGGTGAGATCAAAGCCATCGCCCTCAACATCTAATACAATGGGGGAGTCGCGGGTACATATTCCCTCAAAGCAGAACCAACCCCACTGGCAATGAGAATCATCTGTGCAGTAACATCCTGACTCGTCCGTTTGGTTGTTGCAATTATTATCAATCCCATCACCGCACAACTCGGTTGTGCCGGGATGGACACTGATAGAATTGTCATTACAATCAGTACCGCCACAAGCCGTGCTGTTATAGCCGTCTCCATCCAGATCACAGCAGTTGCCATCAACAATCGCAACAAGAATCTGAGTGTATTGGCTTGTACACGGATTCTGCGGCGTGTCATTCCCAGTTTTACATAACTGAAGCCTGGGGCTTAACGATCTGGTGCCGGGTCCACCACTGATGCCCGAACTATATGTATAAGTGGAAAAGCCGCAAGCAATAGTGCCGCATTCTTCTTGGGCGTTATCGAACTGTTGGCACTGACTACCTTGAGGAAGGGTGGAACTAAAACCTTTAGTTGCGTGAGTATTATTGACGCCAGCTATTAACATGGCAATTCCGCTGACAAACACAGTGGCAAGGACTATGTTTAATCTCATGGGTGGCTTCACCTTTCATTAGGGGAATCAATTACTTTTAAGCGCACCTTGTGTCTCAGGGATACGCAGCCACTTTTGGGGACTGTCGGGGTCAGGGTTGCGCCTGAAAAACATCCCGCCGGCATAGAGGGTGCCGTCTTCAAACACTATATCGCTTGTCCTGATGGTGAGTTTGTTGATGTTTTCAACTGACGGATATTTAAGCTCGATGAGGGCTTTAATATCACCGTACTCTTTCTCCAGCGAGACTTCCATTGTCTCATTCGGTTGTAGGTACAGAGGTGGGTTGCGAAGCGTTGACTTGAAATCCGGACGCTGGCCGAAGAAAAGCTGGCGCATCATGATAGCTCCAGCCACTGCTTCCGTTTCAGGAAAATCCAGATCAATCTGAAGGAAAGTGATGACCTTATCCGACTTGTTTTTAATCCTGAAAGTTACATGTTTGAGCCAATCAGGCCCGTCGTCAAACTCTTTTCCGAGTTTGACAGCTTTTGCCTTGACTCTGATTTGCGTTACGTCAATTGGCTCATTACTCGGCGTAAAATGTTTCAAGACAGCTTTTTGTTGAGCGATTTGGGCACTACCATGAGTCCAACCACTTACATACAACGTAAGCAAGCATAGGTTGGCTATTATTAGCGCCGTAGTTATTTTCCTGCTTCTGAGAGCGGTGGTTAAAGTCTCTCGTAAACTTAAAAACCTCTGTCTCATGTGATCCTCCTGAATGAGCGGCAATTTGTGAACGATGGACGTGAGCTTAAGTAGGAGCGGGACTCGTTGAGGAGTGAGGCTCTTGCCCACGTAAAAGTCACCAGCAATCGCGCGCTTTATATACCTCAGACTGAATCCTGTCAACAAGTTTTTGTGACACTCTTAATTTAAGATTTCCTGGGCTTATTCAACTGCAAGCGGCGAGGCTGTGGGTATGAACAACGAAGCGATTGCCGAAAGGTTCACGCGGCTGGCGGAGTTGATGGAGATTCGCGGCGACGACCAGTTCCGCATACGCTCCTACCGCAACGCCGCCGAAATTATCGAGACGTGGCCGACGCCTCTCAGCAAGATTGCGCTGGAAGAAGGCGTCAAGGGTTTACAGACGCTTCCCGGCGTGGGCAAGGCCATCAGCGGCAAGATCGTTGAACTGCTTGAACGAGGCACATTCGACGCTTGGGAGAAATTGATTATCGAGACGCCCGAAACCACGCTCGATCTCCTGCGTGTCGGCGGCATCGGCCTCAAGACTGCTGCCACGCTTCACCAGAAGTTCAAGATTGCCTCGCTCGACGATCTCAAAAAATTCGTCGCAGGCGGCGGCCTTGAACTGGTTGACGGCATCGGCGAAAAGACCGCCGAAAGAATCACAGAAAGTCTCAAACACCTATAAACTTAATTTCCATGAAGGGAACACTTTTGATGAAACGTAAAAACGTGATCGCGCTTTTGCTTCTTCTCTTCTGCTTCAGCGGCGGCGTCACCACGAGCGCGCAGGGCGGCTTAGGCAGCTTGCGAACCTGGGCTGGCAGGTATCCCACGCACAAGACAGGCCGTGTCACCCGAAAATTCTTCCAGTTGCCCGAAGTCCGCCGCCCACTCGTCGCTCTCCTCAGCCGCACCGATTTCAATTTGCTGACGAAAGAGTACGGCGTCGAAACGCCCATCAAGCAAATCGGCGATTTCCTCGCCGTCAAGGTCTGCCGCCAACACGCCTGCGACACCGACCAGGCCGCCTTCGCCATCAACCTCCGCACCGGCTTCGTCTACGTCCGCATGCAGGAGGGACAAACCGTCAGATGGTTCAGCATCCGCGACACCTACAAAGAGCTTCCCCAAAGCGTTCAGGAATACTTAACCGATTTTTCAGCGACCTGAGCCACCCACGCGAAGCATTAAAGCAGTTTTTAGCTGGGCGTTTGGTAAGAGCAACTCACCACAGAGGCACTGAGACGGTTCAAAGATTTGAGATTTCAAATCCCGCATCTCAGCTTATCCTTCTTCGTGCCTCTCTGGTGAATCGCCTTCACTGCCATCACTCTTCCCCGCGTGAAACTCATCCTCCGGGTCAATCTCCACCTCCGGCATCGGCTCAAACTTCGTCTCATCAAACGGCGGCATCTCCGGCTCCGCCGCCCCCAACTCCCTCAAATGCCTCCGCGCCTTCTCCAATCCCCAGTGATACGCGAACGGCGGCCCATCGCACCACGCCAACCGATACGCCCTCATCGCTGCCTCAACTGCCTTCACCTGATTTCCCTCATCACGCTCAATCTGCGCCAGG
The DNA here is from genome assembly GCA_963791265.1 of uncultured Acidobacteriota bacterium. Taxonomy (GTDB): domain Bacteria; phylum Acidobacteriota; class Blastocatellia; order Pyrinomonadales; family Pyrinomonadaceae; genus QHXM01. The sequence goes on along the minus strand of CAWBSB010000012.1, from coordinate 1,142,840 downwards.
ACATTGCAGGCATCAGCGTGGAAGAGCGGATACGGCCCGCGCTCCGCCGCCTCCCAGACATCATCCAGCAGCTCGCGCGCCGCTTTCACATCTCCCTGCCTCCGCCGCAGCTCAGCCAGCGCAACGAGCGCGGCGAGTTCTTCCTCAACCAAGTTCACCGTCCGCGCGCGGGTGAGCGCGTGATGCAGCCATTCATCGGCTGTGGCGAAATCATTCAACCCCAATGCCGCCTCACCCTGCAGTTCCGCCGCGCGGATAAAATCATGCTCAAGATTCAGAGCATGAGCCAATTCCCACCCGCGGCTGGCGAACGATAGCACCAGAGCAAACTCGCCAAGCCATAGCGCCCTCTGTGCAAGGTCGAGGTTGCCCGAGACTTCCCTATGAGACAGCGCTTCAAAAATTCGGAGTGATCGTTGTAAAGTGGCCTCGGATTCGTTCTCAATACCCCGCGCCGCCAGCGTTAACCCAAACCAACGCAGACTGACCGCTTCACGAAAGCGATCACCTTGCTCACGTGCAATGATCATTGCGTGACACACAGCAGTCTCCGATTCGCACAACGCGCCCGATACCCTCAACGCATCCGATAGATTGAATAAGCCAATGCCCAGGTTAAGGTCATCCTTCGTATCTGAAGAAATTGCGATATAGCGGCGAAACAGTGGAGAGGCACGCCCCGGCTGTCCCCTCAATTGATACGTCAGTGCCAAGGCATTTAGGGTGATACCTTGCCAAACAGGGCGGTTCAAGCGCGGCAACTGATCCAATCCGTCGGGGAAGAGCATCTCTAGAAGTTCGACCCGTTGACGATTGGCACTCAGACGGTAGAGCGTGGCATTCTCTAATTGGTCTCGAAAGGCTAGATATGCGTCATCATGGCGACCCAAGCCGATTAGCGTATTGTACAATTCGATGGCGGGCGTCAAGTCTTCTAGACCATTGACTTTTTTCCAATCGCTAATCATCGGCAATGCTTCAAAGTGCTCGTGCAGGCTCGCATAGACACCCTGTTGTGTGTCCTCGCCCAAGCCACTCCACACCACACCGCGCACAATCGGGTGCAGGTCGTAACGGTTAGCGCGCTTGTCCCAGCCAAGCAAGCCGCGATCTTCCAATTCGGTAAGCACCTGATCTAATTCACGCTCGCCGGTGCCCACCTTTCCTTCACCTATCAATAATGCTGCCAGCGTATCGTACCGCGCGGGCATCCTAAATGCGGAAATGATATGCAACACTTGGCCTGCTTTATCGTCCAATTCACGCAGAGCGAATTCCATTACGTGCGCCATTGCTTCTTGCAGTCGTGGAAATTTGGCTGGGTCAAACTGCGGATTGGCTTTGCGCCATTCTTGAAAATTACTCGGTGCGGGATGATAGCGCTTCACCTCTCCTGCCAAAGCCTGAATCAACAAGGGATGCTTGCCGAAAGTCGTGAAGACCCGCAGCAACTGGTCGCGCGATCCGCTGACTCCAAATGCGCGCCAGAGTTCGATGGCGTCTTCATCGCTCAATCCCTCAAGGGGATGACGGTGACTACCCGGAATTGGATCGCCTCCGTCCGTTTCAAGCGCGGCAGGATAGAGACGTGTACTGACCAGAATGCGCGAGTTTTTAATCTGCCTCAGCTTCTTCAAAAAGCGCCCGTCTCTTGGGTCTGCCGTCTGACGTAGGCTCTTTTTATTTTCGACTTGACCGTCTTGCAGATGCGCTGCGTCCATCCGAGGATATGCAATCAGAATCCGCTCCAACCCATCGAGCACGACGAGGTATGGCTCGCGATTGAGTACGGCGAGAAGTTGTGCCTCACGTTCGGGCGCGGGAATCTGCTGTACTTCATCAAGCGTCCGGCGTGTTACGTAAGCCAGCGCGCGAGAGACGAAGTTTTCAAAGGTGGCGTCTGATTCGTAAAAGCTCCACCACATGCGTCCGGCGAGGGGCTTCATCTCCTGAGGTGCAATGTCGTTGAACCATTTCCACGTCAGCGCGCTCTTGCCAAGTCCGCCGATGGCGACGATGTTCAGGATGTGCGCCTTGTAGACTTGCGAATCTGGTTTGGCGACCCAATCGGTTAAGAGGTTGAGTTCTGATTGCCGTCCGACCAGCCGATGAGTTTGCAGCAATGTGTAAGGATGAGCGATGAAGGATTCGGGCGGTGCGGGGATGTCACTGACGTAATGGAATTCGGTTAAATTGGGTTCGCGAAGATTGGATAAACTATCAATCGCGTGGGCGCGTAAATCTGCGGGTGATTTGAAGAAGTTGACGATGTTCTCAGTCTGCACTCGATTTTTGAAGGCATCAAGCTTGATAGCAGCTTCGCCTTTCTCTACATCAGAGGCTTTGACCGGATGATCGTCGTGCATCACGAAGACGAGTCGCCGAATCTTGCGCTCGACCGCGCGGTTGTATTCCATCTCGGTGACAGACAGCGCGTGGCCTTTGGGTACATAACCATAACGATGAGCGAGGATGAGCACGTAAACGTCCGTGTCATTTACCATCCTCAGTGAAGCGGAAATCGCCTCATCATCGCTCGCGGACAGATGCTCCATCATGTCAGGGAACATACCCTGTCTCAGACACGCATCCATCACTTCTTTGCGGTGCTCCGGCAAATCACGCGCGGTGCTGCTGATCATTACTTTTAATTGGTGAGACATAGTTTTAGGACTAACCGTCCAACTGCTCGTTAGCCTCTGGATGAGGCGACGAAGCCCGCAGCCTGACGTTTGACGATGACGAGGGTGATGTCGTCGGCGGCGGGTGTGCCTTGCGCCCATTTGGTGAGGGCGGCTTCGATGCGGTCGCGGATGCCTGCGGCGGAGGCGTCGAGGTTGCGTGAGACTACGTCGTAGAGACGCTGTGTGCCGAATTCTTCGCCTTGTGGGCTGACGGCTTCGGAGACGCCGTCGGAGTAGATGACGAGCACGTCGCTCGGTTGAAGACTGGTGCGGCCTTCGCGGTAGTCGGCGTTGGGGCGGATGCCGAGCGGCAAGCCCCCGGAGGCCAGGTTCTCGGTCGTGCCTGCGGCGTGGACGATCAAGGGTGGGTTGTGCCCGGCGTTGATGAAAGCGAGGCCGCCCGTCGGGGGGTCAAGCTCGGCGTAGAATAGTGTGATGAAGCGATTGGTCGGAGTGTTCTCGGCCAGATAGTTATTGACCGCGCTGATGGTGTCAACCAGCGAAGTATGCGAAGCGGCCTGTGCGTGAACCGCCGCGTGCAAGCTGGACATCAGGAGCGCGGCGGCAGTGCCTTTGCCGGACACGTCGCCGAGCGTGATGATTAAGCGTCCGTCTTCGCGCTTGATGAAGTCGTAGTAGTCGCCGCCGATTTCGTAGCAGGGAAAGCTGATGCCCTGCATCTCGTAACCGGGAACGATGGGTGAGGTGGTCGGTTGAAAGCGCTGCTGAATCTCGCTCGCCAGTTGCAACTCCTGCTCAAGACGTTCGCGCTGGATCTGTTCTTCCATCAGGCGCGCGTTCTCGACACGGATGGCGGCGACTGACGAAAGCGTGGTCAAGACCTTGAGGTGGTCTCCCGTGAACTTGCTTTCGGCGATGGGAGAATCGGCGTAGATGATGCCGAAGACCTTTTCGCCGACACCAAGGGGAACGGCCAACACGGAGCGTATGCCCTGCAAGGTCATCGTGCTGCTCATCAATCGCGGGTCTTGTTGGGCGTCCGCCGTGAGAACGGATTTACCTAAGCCGACTACCTCTTCCATGATTGTGCGGCTGACGCGAATCTCGCCGATGTCGCCCTCACGATCACGCAGGCGCGCGACCGCGACCTTTAATTCTTCGTTTCCTTCATCGCGCATCATGATGCAGCAACGCTCTGCCGGGACGGCCTCGAAGACCAGGGAGGCGATCTGTTGCAGGGTTTCGCCCAGCGTGGCGGATGCCAGAAGAGTCACGCCTACTTTGCTGATTAAGGCCAGCAGGTCGCTTTGCCGGACAGACTTTTTCTGTACGTCATAATCGGGTTGCGTGCGCGCGCCTTCGATGGCTTCGAGCAGGCCGGAGGTAGTCCGGTCAGCCGAGTTCATCGCAATCGTCGCTTCGGGCACGGGCGAGGCGTGCGGGTCTGTAATCATCGTCGCATTGAGTGCGCCCGCGTTGCCGTCGTTAAAGACGATCTCCGTTTCGCCGATTTGAATGCGCCCGCCGTTGCCCAGCGGAACTGCGCCCTCGACCGACGCGCCGTTGTAGAGCGTGCCGTTGGCCGAGCCTAAATCTTGCAGGATGTACTGGTCGCCTTCCCTGCGGACTTCGGCATGAACGCGCGAAGCAAAGGGATCGGGGATACACAAATCATTGCGCGCCGAGCGCCCGATGGTGATCCGCAACCGACCCAGCGGGAAGGTGTCAGGACTACGGTCAGGGTATTTAACGATCAGGTCAGACATAGCGGTAGAGAAGTGATCAGTGGTCGGTGGTCAGTGGTCAGTTAAGAACGAGCGATGAGCAGCGTTGGGCTTTCGCTTTTAACTGACCACTGACCACCGACCACTGTTGTTCATCTTTTCTTTCGTCTATCGTGTTCACGCCCCAGTCGCTCGGCGTTTCTTCTGGCTTCCGCGCCGTGCGTGCCGCTCCGCTGTGCGCGCAAGAAATAGTTGAGGGCAGCCGACAGTTCACCGTCGGACAGTTTTTTAGGATCGCGCCCGTTGACTAGACTCACAGCCTTAAAGTAATAAGCATCAGCCTCCGCCTCAATTTGTGCTGTCCCGCTCGTGGCGACAGGCGTCGTACTCGCTGACGGCGTTGGCGAAGCCGTTGTCGTGGCAATCTCCGTCGTGCCAGCCTGCTGCACGACGCGATTATTATTATCACCATCGCGCGGGCGCTCCGTGTTACCGGCAACAGTGGGCGGCCCTAATTCGGCCAGATGCTGTCGCGCGGCCTGTAAGATTGCCTCGGGAGCAGAAGCGTTGATTTTCTGATAAGCGATGCGTGCGTCATCCGTTTGCCCGGCCAGACGCAACGCATCTGCATAAGCCAGCCGGGTTTCATCGTCCACGCTGCTCTCACCAATCGTCTCTATCAAGAGACGATAATTCTCAGCAGCAGCGCCATAGAGTTTCTCTTCAAACTGAGCGGAGGCCAAAGCGCGTCTGGCTGTAATATCATTCGGATTGTTTTTAGTCGCCGCGCTGTATTCCTCTATCGCTTCGCCACGCGCGCCTGTCTTCTCCAGCACCGCGCCCAGACGCATGTGCGCTTCCGCGCTTGAAGGATCGAGCTTGACGGCGGCGCGCAAAACCGTGATTGCCCGGTTGAACTCGCCGGAATTAAGTAAGACATCGGCTTCCGACAGTTTCTCGCTGACCAGTTGCTTCTGATCGCTGATCGAGATGGGAGATGACCCGGCCCCGTCCGTTGAACTCGCTCGACGCGAGAGGATGAAGGCGAGCACTCCCGCCACGAGCGCGACGCAGAGGAGCACGATGGCCAGCACCTGCCACATGCGCCGCGCACGAATTGTTGTTACAGGTTGCGCGGAGGAAGCAGGAGCAGTAGTCGGAAGGCCGGACGCCGGAAGGGTGGGGTCAGGAGCGGGTGTGAAATTCTCTATGACGAGCGTAGTCGTCTGCGGCGAGTTCTTTTCCCCGTCGCCATCACTGGTCTGCGTGTCCGGCGCTATCGCAGGCGGCGTGCGCCGTAGAAAATTCTCCATCTCCGTGCGCCCAACGCGCGAGGTGTCGGCGGCGGCGCGACGCGCTTCTTCCGACGTGAGCCCGTCGGTAGCACGCCCTTCACCTGCGAGCGGGATGGTTTGCGCGAGCGGCGAGACGGGCGCGTCCCCGTCCGTTGCGCTGCCCATCATGAGCGGAGCGCCGCACGAGCGGCAGAAGCGCGCTCCCGGCATCGTCGTTGCTCCACAACCTGGACAGGGCTTAGCCATTAATTCTCTTTCCGCTTTCGGTGAATGAAGATGTCAACGAATACGGCGCGTGCGGCGAACGTCTTCACGGACGACCACCGTGTCGGCGATGATGTCATGCAGCGCGCGCCCGTTAGCGCCCACAGCCGCCATCACAAATCCGAGCGCCAGAGTCAGGACGAAGCCTCCGGCCATAACTATCGCGGCTGTCGGAAAGTCTGCGACGAAGAAGCCGAGTCCGAGGATGAGGAAAGAGAGCGGATACGCTACCAGATGGCGCAAGAGCGAGCGCACCAGATTCAAATGCTCGCCGTCGCTGCGCCTGATGCACAACCCCGTAGCCCATTTGCCGAGCGTCTGCCCGCGCAAAGTAGTTAAGCCAACGAAATTCAGTAAAGCGACAGCTCCCGCTATCAGGAAGCCGAGCGTTTCCGATGTGCTCGTCAAAGCGCGCGGTCGCACTCCCATCCGCGCCAGCATCGTGCTGAAAGCAATAATCGCCGCCAGCAAAATGTAGTCAACCAGAAAAGCGCCGCAACGCAAAGAGAACGGCGCGCGGTATCTCTCCAGATACCCTTGCCTGTCAGAGCGCGCTTCGCCCTCGGCCTGCATCAATCGAGTTGTTTCTATTCGGGCGGTCATAACTACAGGAGTCAGAAGTCAGGAGTCAGAAGTCAGAATAAAAACTAAAGCGGGTTGCAGCCTTTTCATTCTGACTTCTGACTCCTGAATTCTGTATTCTGCCTTTCTCATCCTACCAAAAAATGGAGCGTCGTTTCGCCGAGGCGGAGTTTGTCTCCGCTTTCGAGGACGCGCGGCTGGCGCGGCGCAAGTCGCACGGCATCGTTGATGACAGTTCCGTTAACCGAGTTTAAGTCTTCAATCAAAAATGTCTCGCCTTCGCGCCAGATGCGCGCGTGGCGGCGCGAGACTTTCGTCTCAAGATCAAACTTCGAGAGATCAACTTCAGGGAAAATGTTCGACTGCGGATCGCTCCGGCCAACCAGATTGTTATCCTTCTGCAAGACAAAGGAAACATCCAACTCGGTCGTTCCGGCGACGATTAGCTTGGCGGTCGCACGCGCGGCGCGAAGGGCTGCGCTTGAGCCAGCGCCGACGAGCGGCTGCTTCATCCCGCAATGCGCGCAGTAAACATCGTCTGCGGCGATGCGGCCACCGCAGAAACCACAAAAGACCGTCTCAACCTGAATCGTCTCGCCGCCGAGTTGCTGCGCGGGCATCGCGCCATAGCTCACCTCGCCTCGCCGCAGCTTCTCAAGATGAGCGGCCAGGGCATCGCGAAACTCCCCCGCCGAGCGAAAACGATTTTCGGGCTTGTACTCGACAGCGCGCATTAGTATGCGTTCCATCTCCGTCGAGATGCTGGGATTGACAGAGCGCGGGCGCGGGTTTTTTGTGAAATCGAAGATCAGGAGCGGATTGTCCTGCGGGTCTGCGCCGGTCAGCAGGTGAAACATCGTCGCGCCTAAACTGTAGATGTCCGAGCGCGGCTCGACCTTGCCGCTGAAAAGCTCCGGCGGCGCATAGCCCATCGTGCCGACGGCTGTCACGCCCTTTTCCTGCGGCGCGACCCAGCGCGCGATGCCGAAGTCAATCAACATCACGCGCCCCGTGTTGCCGTCGATCATCAGGTTCGCGGGCTTAAGGTCGCGATAGATAATCGGCTTCGGGCGCTTGTGCAGGTAATCGAGCACGTCGGCAATCTGCACAGCCCAGTCCGTGACGGTCTTCTCGTCAATCCGTCCGCCGGGAGCGTTGCGAAGTCGGCCAGCGAAGTCGCCGCCCGAAATGTATTTCATGACGAGATAGAAACGCCCCTTCGCGTCATCGTAAAAATAATCGTAGATGGTCGGGATGGAAGAATGCTCAAGCGAGGTCAGAAGCAGTGACTCGCGTTTGAAATCGCCGATGGCTTTTTCGTGCTGCGAGCTATCGAGGTGAGATTCGACCATCTCTTTGACGGCGCGTGGAGCATCACCCAGGTGATGATCTTTCGCTAGATAAACCGCGCCCATGCCGCCGCCGCCGATTCTTCGCACAATCTCATAGCGCCCGTTCAGAAGCGCGCCCGCTTCGAGTTGCTGGACGGCGGGTTTGCGCCCACCCGTCGAACCGGCTCTTACGGTCGCCGAGGCCGGAGCTTTATTTTCACTCTCTCCAACTTCGCCCGTCGTCCTGTCCTCGGAGACTTCGCCCTGTGCTGAAGACTCCGTAGCAGCGGGCGCGAAAGTGGTATCAAGCTGAGACTCGGAAGCCGTGGGGGTTTCCGCGCTCTCTTCTTCAATGGGGGGTTCCATTTTATCTGGAGATTCCATGTCTTGCGGTTCATCCGCAGCAACAGGAGTTGCCGTCGGCTCAAGTGCGGGAGCAGAGGCTATTGCTCCGCCATCGGCGATGAGAGAATCGCTCGCGGCGGGTGCGTTCAGTTGCACTGCGCCGCAGTTGCCGCAGAACGGATCATCTGGCGCATTCTTCGCACCGCATTCATGGCAAAAAGACAAAGACATCTCTCTCGATGACTCATTGGCGAGGGATAAGTTAACTCAAAAGGAGCGTCCGGGCGTTCGAGCTTGCACGGGGTCTGTCTGCTCCACACCCTGTTTATTTAACGATATGGAAACGTAAGAAAGTCTTACCGACGATAATCTCATCACCGTCACGAAGGGGCTGACGGTCGCCGGGCAAAAGCCTTCGCCCGCGATTGATAAAAGTGCCGTTCGTCGAACCTAAGTCTTCAACAAAATACTGCCCGTTGCGCCGCATGATTCGCGCATGACGACGAGAGACTTTCGCTTCCGGGTCGTCCGCATCCAGATCAACGTCCGGGAAGATGCCGCCGTCCGCGTCCCAGCGCCCGATCTGCGATTCGTCATCGCTTAAGGGAAACTGCTTGCCTGCGCTCCGTCCACGCTCTATGACGAGACGTGCGTGCGCGCCGTCCATCAGAGCAATCGAGCCGGAGGAGACGTTGTAGCCGGGTAAGGCCGACGAAGGCATCTGCGCGGCGACTTCCTGATTGAGGGCAATGGCCGCCTGCGCTTCACTCATCTCGCGGCTATCGGTCGGGCTACCGGAGTTACCCGTCCCGACAGACTTTTTCGACTGCGCGCCCGCCGCGCCCAGCGGCCCGCCGCACTCATCGCAATACTGCGACCCGTCCAGATTTTCGGTACTGCATCTTTCGCAGATTGTCATAACAATTCCCCTCGTGCGCGCCATGACTTGTGGGAGGGTGCGCCGCGCTTCTCCTGCCTGAGGTTCAGCCGCGCCGCCGCTCGCGCGAGAAACAGGCATTATTGTAGCGCGAAATCGAGAGCCGCGCCAATTACCCTTTGTCGGAATGTGGAATCCCGTAATTGAGCCGCCCTCCGGGCATGATAATATGCGGGCAGAGCATATTTAACTACAAAACCCAGTTGAGGCAGAAGGCGCACAGTTTATCTTTTCAGTAACGTGGTGAAAATAGATGAAGCTATTGATTCTTGGCGGCACAAGGTTCATGGGTCGGCATCTGGTTGCGGCGGCGCTTGCACACAACCACGAAGTCACGCTTTTTAATCGCGGGACACTTTCGGCTGCTTTAGCAGATGTCGAGACGATACACGGAAATCGAAACAGCGATTTGATGAAACTTCAGGGACGCCGCTGGGATGCCGTCATTGATACTTGCGGGTATCTGCCGAGTTCCGTCCGCGCATCGGCAGAAGCCCTGTCCGACTCCGTAGATCATTACGTGTTCATTTCCAGTCTCTCAGTTTACGCAGATGTCAGCACGCCCGGCATAGATGAAACGGCGACGGTCGCTACCCTCACGGACGAGCAACTGGAAAAGGCGGAGGCAATTGATTCCTCCGGGCAGGTTTCGGCTGTTACCTACGGGGAGATGTATGGTGGGTTGAAGGCTTTATGCGAGCGGACGTTGGAGGAGATTTTGCCCGACCGGGTTCTCGTTATCCGTCCGGGTTTAATCGTCGGCTCTCACGATTACACAGATCGCTTCACCTACTGGGTCGTTCGGGTCGCTCGCGGCGGCGAAGTGCTGGCTCCGGGTCGCCCGGAGCGCTATGTTCAGTTGATTGACGTTCGAGATTTAGCCGAGTGGATTGTGAAAATGCTTGAGCGCAGGGAAACAGGCGTCTTCAACGCAACGGGTCTGCCCGGCGAATTGACTATGGAAAGGATGCTTGAGGAGTGTCAAGCTGTGAGCGGAAGCGCGGCTTCGCTGACGTGGGTCAGCGACAGTTTTCTCAGCCGGGAGAAGGTTAGAGCGTGGGGCGAAGTACCTTTGTGGCTACCGGAAGATGCCTCGGAGCTAAAAGGTTTTATGTTCGTCAATTGCGATCAGGCTGTAAATTCCGGCCTCGTCTTTCGTCCCTTAAGCGAGACGATTCAAGACACTCTCGACTGGCGCGAAAAGGATTGCCCGAATGAAGAATTGAAGGCCGGTCTCAGTTCCGAGAAAGAGCAAAATCTGCTGCGTAAATGGCACGAAGAGCATTAACCTATAAAGCCTCGAAGGGGCGATGATGTAAGAGCCTGGGGCAGCGCCACAGGTAAACAGTCATCGTTATCATCGCGAGCCCTGAAAGGGCGACATAGAATATTCAGCCATTTCAGGGCTTAACGAATAAAATGGAATCCATCATCCTGTGGCGTTGCCACAGGCTACTACATATCGCTCCTTCGGAGCTTTTCATTCAGCTTCTTAGATGGTTGTTGAATCTTTCTGCGGGTATAATCAGCCCCGGACTCTAAACCTTAAATGGAGAATAAAGATGAAAGGCTTTTGTCGAATCATAGTAACTTCTTTGATTTTAGTAATGCTGACAGGCTATTCATCCGAATTGCATGCTCGACCGGCAGGCGCTTCCAAATCACAGGCGCTCGTCAGCAAAGTCCGCGTGGACAAGACGACTGACGCATACACGGGCATACTTTATGCCACCATCAATGGCAAGGAGCAGAAAATTGCCGAACCTGTCATCGAGGCATGGGTGATAGACGGAGGCCGCAAGGTGGCGTATTCGATGCGCGATGGGGCAGGAGGATTTGAGGACGAGGGAGAATCGCTGCGCGTCTATGATGCCCGGACCGGGAAGATTAAAAAGGTCTTGTCCGAATACTACTCCATCGACGAAGTCACCGAAGTTAAAACCGCAAGCGGGAAAGTCGCGCTTTTGGTGAAGATGTCGGATGGCGGTCTCGGTGCGGACTATTTAGCAGTCGTTGATCCGTCGCGCGGCGAGGTCTTCTTTAAGAGATGGGTCAGACTACTTTCTCGTCGAGGGGACACCATCAACCTCGGCCATTACCGGGAGAACGATTGGTCTACCTTCCTTGAAAACAAGAATGCTAAAGTGCGTCCTTATAAAATCGAGCGATACAATTTAAGCTCTCTCTTGAGAAGACCCGTCATTATTAATAAACGAGATAGACCTTTTTGAGTTAACGCCGCTCGTGGCCTCGCGTGAATTTGTGACCTTTTGAGGAGATAACCAGTGAGTAACGTAACCACCACACAGCCGGAGGCGACCGAATATGCGCCTTACTATGAGAAGTACGTTGTGCTTGTCCCGAAGGATGATGATGTCGTCGCCACGCTGAGCCGCCAGCTAGACGAGACGCTGTCCACCTTGCGCGGCCTCACAGAGACTCAGGCGGACTCGCGCTACGCGCCCGGCAAGTGGAGCATCAAAGAGTTGGTCGGGCACATGATAGACGCCGAGCGAATCTTTGCTTATCGCGCCCTCCGCTTTGCCCGCAACGACCAGGCGGCGCTGGCCGGTTTTGAACAGGATGATTATGTCAGCGCAGGAAACTTCGACAATCGCCGGTTGTCTGATCTGGCAGACGAGTTTGAGCATGTGCGCCGGGCAAATCTGTCCATGCTTCGCGCTCTGGATGACGAGGCATGGCTCAGGCGGGGCACGGCGAGTGATAACGAGGTCAGCGTCAGGGCGCTGGTCTACATCATGGCGGGGCATGAGACGCATCACATGCAAATACTTCGGACGCGATATTTGCAGGAGCGCAATACGCAATCCGCTTAAACCAGACGACGATGAGCAGAACAACTAACCACGAAGACACACGAAACCGCACGAAAGGGAGCAACTCTTTTTCGTGCGGTTTCGTGTATCTTCGTGGTTCACGTTCTTTCTATCGAGAATGGATAGACCCTGCCCTCACAGTCTCCCGGCTTATGCCTCCTCTCTGCCATCGCGTATAATGAAACCGTGCGCGCGGTTTCCACGTAAAAGAGACGCAAGCCTTGAGGACTGGCGTTTGTTTTCGTTCCCGCAGAGGGCGCAGACTTATAATTTGACCCGACTCGATTCACGATTCCCTTTTTGAGTTTAAGGAATAAACAAAATGGCTTTGAGCCGTAAGAGAAAAATCATCATCGCCGTCTCGGCGGTCGCCCTGCTCGGAATCATCGTCGTCATCAGCATCCTCGCCGGGGGCAAGGACGAGCCGGAAGTGACGACTGTGAAGATCACTGTCCGACCCGAATTGCGCTCGACCGTGACGGCCAGCGGAGAAGTGCGTCCCATCCAGTTCATCAACCAGACGAGCGAGGTCGCAGGCCGCATAGAAGAAATCTACGTCAAGGAAGGTCAGCTCGTGACGAAGGGACAGCAACTCGTCCGGCTCGACCCGACTCAATTACAGTCGAATCAGGCAGCGCAAGCCGCCGCCCTGCAAGCCGCCATCAGCGACACGCAGAACGCGCGCACGCAGATCATCGCCGCTCAGAATGGTGTGGCGACCGCGCAGCAATCGCTGAGCGCCGCCGAAGTGGGTCTCGCCCAGGCGCGTCAACAGGTCGTCTCGTCTCAAACCAATGTTGATAGCGCGCAGGTTGGTCTCAACACGGCACAGCGCGAATTGAAACGCACGACCGAGTTGGTTGAATCAAACGTCGCCTCGCGTGCTGAGTACGATGCGGCACGCGACCGCTTCGATCAGGCGCGCGTCGCTTTGCGAACGGCGCAGGCGAATCTTGAGGCGCAGAAAATTGCTATTGAAGAAGCAAAGGCGCGCGTCAACCAGCAACGCATCGCAGTCCGCAACGCGCAGACGAATGTGGTGGTCGCTCAACAGAGCGTCAAGACCAGCGAGGCGCGCGCCAATCAGCAGCAGGCGCTTTTGAGCGGTCAAGGCAGCCAGCTAGCCAAAGCCACGCAGGTCGCGCCGATCACGGGCGTCATCGCGGACATTCCTTCAAAGGTCGGCCAGTTCGCCGTCGCCGGGCTTTCGACCACACCACTGTTGACCATCGCGGATATGTCCATTGTCAACGTCGAAGTCAAAGTTGACGAGACCGAAATATCCAAGGTCGAAGTCGGGCAAAGAGCGAAAGTCAAAGTTGATGCCTTTGAGGGGCGGGAAATTGACGGCACCGTGACGCAGAAGACCCCACTCGCGGTCGGCAAATCTTCGACGCAGGGCGGGCTTCAGAACACGATCAACGTGCAGGAGGCGAAAGAGTTTCGCGTTGTCGTTCAACTGGACATCTCCGAAGAGATACGCAACGGACTGAAACCCGGCATGAGCGCCACCGCCGTCATCACGACCAAAACCGAGAACAACGTGATCGCCGTGCCGCTTCAGGCCATCGTCCCGAAACCGGCGCAACCTGCTCCGAGCGCGACCGTCACGGGAAGCGTTCCCGCTCCCGCCGATAAGCCCAAAGAAACAAACGGCGTCTATATTCTTCAGGGCAACAAGGCGAAATTTATGGATGTCACGACAGGCATCACGGGCGAATCCGACATACAGATTTTGAACGGCGTGCAGGCGGACATGGAAGTCATCACAGGCCCCAGCCGCATTCTCAAGACGTTGAAAGATGGCGCGGTCGTTAAGCGGCAAACGCAAAAGCCCGGCGAGATAGCCGCTGGCGGAGAGAAATAGCGATGTCAGACACGACCCTGGCCACCCCCGCAGAAGCGGCAGAAGCGCTCGCACGCGGCGAAGTTCTGGTGCGTGATGCTGTGCCCGCCGCGCTCATCTCGATGCGCGACATCTGGAAGACTTACCAGATGGGTTCGGAAGAGGTTCACGCCCTGCACGGCGTTTCCTTCGACGTGCAGAAGGGCGAATACCTGGCCATCATCGGCCCGTCGGGTTCTGGCAAGTCTACGCTGATGAACTTGATCGGTTGCCTGGACACGCCGACCAAGGGCGAATACTGGATTAACGGCAAGAACGTCTCCGAGATGGACGACGACGAACTGGCGCGCATCCGCAACAAGGAAGTCGGCTTCGTCTTCCAGACTTTCAATCTGCTTGCCCGCGCTACCTCCTTGCACAACGTCGAGTTGCCATTAATCTACGCTGGGATGAGTTCAAGTGAGCGACACGAGAAAGCGAAACAATCGCTGGCGGCGGTTGATCTCGCGGATCGCATGACGCATAAACCGAATGAGCTTTCCGGCGGGCAGCGCCAGCGCGTCGCCATCGCCCGCGCGCTCGTCAATCACCCTTCGATTCTGCTCGCGGACGAGCCGACCGGCGCGCTCGACACACATACCAGCATGGAGATTATGAATCTCTTCGAGAAACTCCATTCCGAAGGCAACACGATTATCGTCGTCACGCACGAGCCGGACATCGCCGCGCGCGCGCACCGCGTTATCTCAATCCGCGACGGGATGATTGAGAAGGACGAGCGTTTGAGGTAGCTATGAGACAAGAGGACGCGGAGACACCTGGACGCGGCGATAAAGACTTTCACTCTTCTTCGCCGCGTCTACGCGTCTTCACATCCCTGCGTCGTCGTATCTTTGCGACTTCAGCCCTCTGGGAATCTTTTCGCGTTGCCTTTTCCAGTCTGCGTGCCAACAAGCTCCGCGCAGGACTGACGCTCATCGGCATCATCGTCGGCGTCTCGGCTGTCATCGCCGTCGTGACGATTATCAAGGGCTTGGATCAAACCGTCGCTTCAACCTTCTCTTCGCAAGGCTCGACCGTCTTCACAATTTCCAAGCGCCCGCAGATCATCACCTCGCGCGAGGACTTTATCAGATTCAATAAGCGGAAAGATGTGACGCACGAAGACGCGGACGCGATCTCCCGGCTCTGCACTTCATGCTGGCGCACGGGCCTTTCAGCCAACGTCCCGCGTGAGACCGTCAAGCACAACGACCAGAAATCCGACGAAGTGACCATTCGCGGCATCACGCTTTCGATGTTCGATATTGACGCCGTTAATCTGGATGCGGGTCGCTTCTGGTCGGACAGCGAGCAGGCTTCCGGTAGAGATGCCTGCGTTGTCGGCGCGGATATTCTTGAAAATCTTTTCGGCGGCGCAGCACCTGAAAAAGCGGTCGGGCAGGACATACGCCTTGCGGGTCGCGTCTTTCAAATCGTCGGCGTCGCCGAGAAGAAAGGGAAAATCTTCGGCTTCTCGCGTGACAATCTGATTTACATTCCCTACACGGCCTATCAAAGAATTTACGGCGCGCGCAAATCTCTGGTCGTTTTTATTCAGGCTGCTTCGGCGGAAAAACTCCCGGCAGTGCAGGATCAGGTGCGCGCCATTATGCGTAACCGGCGCGGGCGCTCCTTCGAGGAGGAAGACGACGGCTTCGCTCTTGAGACGCAGGACGTGTTTCTAGACCTCTACGGCTCGGCGACCTCCAACATCTACATCGTCACTATCGGCGTCGCCGCCATCTCGCTCGTCGTCGGCGGCATCGTCGTCATGAACATCATGCTCGTCTCCGTCACAGAAAGAACGAAAGAGATCGGGCTTCGCAAAGCCGTCGGCGCGCGGCAGGCGGACATCCTGAGACAATTTCTGATTGAAGCCGTCACCGTCACGGCGGTCGGCGGAGCAATCGGCGTGCTGACGGGCTTCGGCCTCGCTTACTTAATCTCGATGCTGATGGGCTTTCCCCTGTTGCTCAGTATTAACTCGGCAATCTTAGGCGTCGGCGTCTCCTCATTGGTCGGCATCATCAGCGGCCTCTGGCCTGCGTGGCGTGCCTCGCGGCTGCATCCGATTGAAGCTTTAAGGGCGGAGTGATAGGTGATAGGTGATAGGAAAGAATATTGTTTTCTCTTATCACCTATCACCCATCACCTATCACTTGAATAAAAATGACTTTTGATGACGTAAAAGAATCCGCGAAGATTGCCATTTCGACGTTGCGCGCGAATAAGCTGCGTTCCGCCCTGACCATTCTTGGCGTGAGCGTCGGCGTCATCACGATCATCTTCATGGTCTCGATTATTCAGGGCTTGAATCGCGCGTTCGCGCAGCAGATTGAATCCCTGGGGTCAAACACCATCTTCGTCTCGAAGTTTGATCCCAGCTTCGGGCGCATGCCGCGCGCGGAAGAGTTGCATCGCAAAGACCTGACGATGGAGGATGCCGAAGCCCTGCGCCGCGAAGCGCCTTCACTCTCCGGCGTCTCGCCTATCCTGCGCCTGATTGCCGTCACCATGCGCTACGCGGACAAGCAAACCGACACGCCAATCCTGCTCGGCGTCACGCCCTATTACGAATACGTCCACTCACAATACGTCGGTCGCGGGCGCTGGATTAGCGACGGAGACATGACGGCGCGCTCGAACATCTGCATCATCGGCGTGGACGTGGCACGCGCGCTCTTTCCTTACAAAGAGCCGCTCGACAAAGAGGTCAAGATTAACGGCAACACCTATACGGTCGTCGGCATCATGGAGCCTCTGGGCAATTTTTTTGGCCAATCGCGCGACAACTCCGTCTTCATCCCGATTACGACGTATGAAAAATATTACCCGGACATCCCCGCGCCGGAGAGCATCTTCTTCGTCATCGTGCGTCCCATCTCGCGCGCCTACGTTAAGCCTGCGATGGACGAGATACGAGAGACTTTGCGCCGTCGCCGTCGCGTCCCCGTGGGCGCACCCGACAACTTCGGCATCTCTTCGCAGGATTCATTGCTCGACATCTACAACCAACTGACCGGCGCAACCGCGCTCGTCCTGACAGCCGTCTCCTTCGTCGCGCTGATGATCGGCGGCATCGGCGTGATGAATATCATGCTCGTCTCTGTGACGGAACGCACCAAAGAGATAGGCATCCGCAAAGCTGTGGGCGCGACGCGCGGCAACATCCTCTCGCAGTTTTTGATTGAAGCAGTCTTCCTGACGGCCATCGGCGGCATCGCCGGATTGATCGTCGGCGAAATCTTCAGCATCCTGATGAACATCTATTCGCCGCTCCCGGCGTATGTACCGCTCTGGGCGATTGCGCTCGGGATAGGTATCTCCGCACTGGTCGGCATCGTCTTCGGCTTGTGGCCTGCGTGGAAAGCCGCGCGGCTCGACCCGATTGAGGCATTGAGATATGAGTGAGGAGTTATGCCCTTTTCTTCATACTGTGATAGTGTTTCGTTCCGGGTAGGAGATATTCATGTCAGCTAAAGTTGAACCCATCCTGACCATTGACGATCTTGACGCGTTGCCTGACGATGACAATCGTTATGAACTCTTCGAGGGAGAACTTTTCGTGTCACGTGCGCCCAGTCTTTCTCACCAACGTGTCTTAGGGAATCTTCACGCCATTTTGAGGGTTTATTTAGATCAAAATCCGATAGGCGAGGTATTGCTCACGCCGGGGGTGATCTTCGATCAGTTCAATAGCGCTATACCTGATGCTATTTTTAGTAGCCATCAGCACATCAATGAAATTGTTTCCGGTGAGCGAATAATTAAAGCGCCGGAGTTAGTAATAGAAATAGTCTCGCCGGGCAAAGAAAATGCGCGGCGTGATCGTGAAGTGAAACGCCAGGTTTATGGCAAGCATGGTGTCAAAGAATATTGGATAGCCGACCCGCTGAACAGGTCTTTAGAAATATACCGTCTGAAGAGACATAACCTTGCGCTGGCTGAAACCCTGATGGATGAAGATAATCTGACTTCATCCGTGCTGCCCGGATTCAAATGTCAGGTGCGTCAAATCTTTGGTTAACGCTCCTGTTCTGACAATTAACTATTCATCCCCTCGGCGTGCAACCATCCCCCGCGTTCAAACGTACTAAGCGACAGTGAAATTTATCGAAACCTTAAAGCTGGCGCTTTCGGCAATCTGGGCGCACAAGCTGCGTTCCGCTTTGACGCTGCTCGGCATGATTATCGGCGTGACGGCGGTGGTCGTCGTCGTGTCCGTCATTCAGGGTTTTAATGCTTATTTCGACGAGAAGATTGCGGGCATCGGCTCACAGTCTTTCAGCATTCGCCGCTTCAGCTTTGACGATTTCAAAGACACCGACACGATTGCCGCCGCGCAGCGACGGAATAAAAATTTAACGCTCGATGAATTCGAGTACTTGCGAGCGCGCACGCAATTGATTGATAAGCTCGGCGCGAAGGCCAACGCGACGCGCTCGCAGATTAAGCGCAACGCCGAGATTATCGAAGATGTTCCGGTTGACGGCGTGACCGCCAACATCGCCGACATTGATAATCTGGATATAGCCGATGGGCGATTCTTTACCGAGACGGAAAACGACGCACAGATGCGCGTCGCTTACGTCGGCGCGGATATCGCTAACAAACTCTTCCCTGCGGGTAACGCCGTCGGCGGAGAGATTATTATCGCTGGCTTGCCTTATCGCGTCATCGGTGTGGCGGCGGCTAAGGGGACGATCTTCGGCGTCCCGCAGGACAACTTCATCACGATTCCGCTCAAGTCTTACGCGAGCAACTTTGGCAATTTGATTAACCAGCGCGGGCTTTACTTCGTGGCAACGGCGAAATCGAACAAGCTGTTCGACGACGCGGTTGAAGAAGCGCGG
The DNA here is from genome assembly GCA_963791265.1 of uncultured Acidobacteriota bacterium. GTDB lineage: Bacteria > Acidobacteriota > Blastocatellia > Pyrinomonadales > Pyrinomonadaceae > QHXM01. The sequence continues at coordinate 1,124,139 of CAWBSB010000012.1, read as the reverse complement.
TTTCTGATGCGTGCGCGTCGTCACTTGGCCGCAGGCGAAAAAGACAACTTCGGCATTCTGACGCCCGATGCCATCACAGGGATACGCGACCGCGTGCTCGGCACAATCTCCGTGGTGGCGATTGCCGTTCCCGCAATTGCGCTCGTCGTCGGCGGCATCGTGATTATGAATATCATGCTGGTCTCTGTCACCGAAAGGACGAAAGAGATTGGCATTCGCAAATCCTTAGGCGCTCGACGCTCGGACATTCTCAAACAGTTCATGGTCGAAGCCGTGACGCTCTCTGCCATCGGCGGGGCAATCGGTGTGCTGATCGCATGGCTCATCGGACGCGTGCTGACGGCAGTCTTCTTCCCGACCTATCTGTCAATCGCGGCTGTCATCACGGCGGTCGGCGTCTCAGGCGTCATCGGCGTGCTGTCAGGAATCTTTCCCGCATGGAAAGCCGCGCGCCTCGATCCGATTGAAGCGCTCAGGGCGGATTAAAGAAGTGATGAGTGATGGGTGATAGGTGATAAGAGAAAACGCTCTTACCTATCACCTATCACCTATCACTTATCACTTTTCTTATGCTTCTTCGTAGTGACATTTACGAAAACCTGAAGATGGCGCTTCAGACGTTGCGCCAGAATAAGCTGCGTTCGTTTCTGACGGTGATTGGCGTGGTGATTGGCGTCTGGACGGTGATGGCGATTGCTTCGATCATCAGCGGCATAGATACAGCCGTCAGGAAAGAGGTCGAATCTTTCGGGACGCGCTCGATCTTCATCGCCAAGTTTCAGCCGGGCTTGCACGTGGGTCGCCTCTCGCGCGAGGAGCGGATGCGTAAGGAGTTGACTTACGAGGACTCCATCGCGCTCAGAGACTTGCCTGCGGTCGAACTGAGCGTGCCGTTTCTCGACATCACGAACAACTTCTTCGGACAAAAACTGATGGTCACGGCCAACGGGAAGAGTTCGGCGTCAATTCAGTTGCAGGGCACGCTCCCCGACTACGAGCGCGCGGGCGTGGAGCTTGTCTCCGAGGGGCGCTACTTCACGGAGTTTGAGAACGAAACGAACCAGCAGGTTTGCGTCATCGGCGCGGCGGTGGCGGAAAACTTCTTTCCGTTCTCCTCTGCGATAGACAAGACCCTGGAGGTTGGCGGCAACGAGTTTCGCGTTCTCGGCGTGCTGGAAAAGCGCGAGTCGTTTCTCTTCGGCGGGGGCAACGACATGCAGAACAACGTCCTCTACATGCCCTACAACGTCGCCCGCAAGCTCAAGCCGAACGCCGACGACGTGTTCATCCTGGCGGTCGCGCGTCAGGGGCAGATGGATCAGGCGAAAGACCAGATTACGGACATGCTGCGTGTGCGTAGAAAGGTGGCCTTCGGCGAGAAAGACAACTTCGGGATGGCGACGGCTGATTCGGTGCTGGATCAATTTCGCGCGATTACGTTTGGCGTCGCCATCGCGATGGTCGTCATCTCCAGCGTCGGCCTGATGGTCGGCGGCATCGGCGTGATGAACATCATGCTCGTCTCTGTGACGGAGCGCACGCGCGAGATAGGCATTCGCAAAGCTATCGGCGCACGCAAGCGCGACATCCTCTGGCAGTTTCTGATTGAGGCAATGACGTTGACGGGACTCGGCGGCCTGATAGGCTTAGGGCTTGGGTGGCTGACGACGCTCTTGATACGAATGCTCGTGCCCTCATACGTTCCGCTCTGGGCACCCATCGGCGGCTTCGTCGCCAGCGTCGGCATCGGTCTCGTCTTCGGCCTCTGGCCAGCATGGAAAGCCGCAAGGCTCGACCCGATTGAAGCGCTTCGTTATGAATGATATTGAGTAGCAGACAGAAGTGAGAAAGAGAGGAACCACGAAGGCACACGAAGCAACACGAAAGTTCCAGCCATTTCGTGTTGCTTCGTGTGTCTTCGTGGTTCCTTCTTCTTCCTGCTCTTTACGTCTCTTCTTTACGCAACGAAAGTCGGGCCGAGCACGGCCAGAAGGGTCGTGAGCAGCATGCCGAGCAGCCAGAGCATGAGCGCGATAGCCCAGGCAGAGCCGCCGCTAATACTCTTTTCGCCCGCGTGCTTCAATCCGCTGACAGTTACCCACCATCCATAAAGCTGAAAAAGTCCGATTGCGCTGGCCAGCGTGTAGACGACCGGACGCACGAGCGTGTTGACCATCGGATTTGTTTCTCTGAAGAGTAGCCCCAGGTCGGCGCGTGCGAGACCGTGCCGCTGCACTTCGAGCGGAATCATATCAGTGGGCGATTGAATGTAGAGGAGGATCAGGCTCAGAACCGTCGAGATAACAGCAGCAGGAAGCGAGCCGTAGACCGCCACCGATAAGGCCTGCCAGAAATTCATCCGTCCGCCGAAGACCATCACGCAAAGCAGGAAAACTCCGGCTAGAACCCACATCGCGATGAGGACGATGCCGGTAGTCCAGAAAGGCGAGGTTATTTTGGTCACGGTCGCGGTGGCAATCGCTTCCCTGATTTTCGCCTGCTTGTAATCGTCCGGCGAAACCTTATCGAGCGGAACAAAGCCTCCCTCGACCTCTCTGGTGGCCTGGTCTTCCGCAAATCTTTCGACTCCCAGACGCTGTGTCACGGCTACCTGATAGATCGTCCCGAAGAACGCCAGCACGAGAAAACCTGCGAGCCAGCGCGGGTGATGCCGCAGATTCCTGAAGACCGGCTCAGGCTCGTAAAAGACCCGCGTGATTCTCTCAATTGGAGAGAGAGGCGCTGGCGCGTCAGCAGTGGGCACGGGACGCGGGATAAAACTGAGGCCGAAGACAGCCGCGCCGACGAACATCCCAAAGATGCCGAGACCCTTCACTCCCTGAACTTTGAGCAAGAGGTTACTCAGCAAGAGCAACAGCCCGACGATGAAGATACCGACACCAACCATCCGCCGCATAATTTAAGATTCCTTTCAGGAGGACGATAGACCATAGACGATGGACGATAAAAGACGAACTTTCCATCGTCCATCGTCTACAGTCTATCGTCCAGCGTTTTACGCCGCTGTCGGCGCTTCAGCCCAGCCGGGGACGCGTATGCAGGCGACCGTGTGGCCGGGCGAGATTTCGCGTAAGTCCGGGTCAATCTGCGCGCATTCCGGGATAGCCATCGGGCAGCGCGTGCGAAAGCGGCAGCCCGAAGGCGGATTGATCGGCGTCGGCACATCGCCCGTTAGAATGATGCGCTCGCGCTTGCGCGTCGGGTCTGGAATGGGAATGGCCGAGAGCAACGCCTGCGTGTACGGATGAAGAGGGCGCGCGTAAAGCTCTTCGGCTGAGGCCACCTCGACGATGCGCCCCAGGTACATCACCGCCACGCGCGTCGAGATATGCTCGACCACCGCCAGCCCGTGCGAGATGAAGAGATACGTCAACCCGAACTCGGATTGTAAGTCCTGCAAGAGATTGACGACCTGCGCCTGAACGGAAACGTCGAGCGCTGAGACAGGCTCGTCCGCGACAATCAATTTCGGATTGAGCGCCAGCGCGCGTGCGATGCCGATGCGTTGACGCTGCCCGCCGGAAAACTCGTGCGGGTAGCGATTCATGTAATCAGGGTCAAGCCCGACCTTGCTCAGTAGCTCTCCAACCCGCGCGCGTCTCTCTTCTTTATCTTTCAGCCCGTGAATGACGAGCGGCTCGCCGACGATGTCGCGCACCCGCATGCGCGGATTAAGAGAAGCGTAAGGGTCCTGGAAAATAATCTGCATCTCGCGGCGCAAGTTTCTGAGCGAGCGCCCGTCAGTCGCCAGCACGTCGCGCCCGTCAAACTCAACACGTCCCGCCGTCGGCTCAATCAGTCGCAGGAGGCAGCGCCCGACTGTTGATTTTCCGCACCCCGATTCGCCGACCAGACCGAGCGTCTCACCGCGCAGGATTTCAAACGTCACGCCGTCCACCGCACGCACCACGTCATCCGAGCCTTCCAACGGAAAATGCTTGACCAGCCCGCGCACGCGCACGAGTTCATCCTTGTCTCGCGAGCCTTCCATCGCTCCACGCGCACGCGCCGCCGCCGCTTCCCTTTCAGGGGCAACGTCCGGTCTTTGGTCGAAATTAACTTGTGGGTCGAAGCTCACTCTTGTCCTTATACTGTAGGGGCAGGGCTTGTCCCTGCCCGCTCAATTAACGAAATGCGCTTGATTAAAGAAATACACGGACAGGGACAAGCCCTGCCCCTACAATTACTGTGGCCGAGCGTCTACTTCATTCTGATGGTCTGCCGTGACTGCCGCCGCCAGATCATAAAGCACGCAGCGCACGCGCACGCTGCCTTCCAAATCGTAGAGCGGAATCTCGCCCTGCTCGCAGCGCGGCATCCTGTGAGAGCAGCGCGGCGCGAAGTGGCAACCCGAAGGCAGGGCGGTCGGGCTGGGCACGATGCCTTCGATGGTCTCCAACCGCTCCACCTTTTTCACTTCAGCCATCGTCAGTTTCGGCACTGACCTGAGCAAGCCTTCCGTGTATGGATGCTTCGGTCGCGCGAACAATTCTTCGACCGGAGACTCTTCGACGATTCGCCCCGTGTACATCACGGCCACGCGGTCTGCGACTTCGGCTACCACGCCCAGATCATGCGTGATTAAGAGAACGCCCAACTCGCGCGTGCGTCTTAGCTCGTTTAAGAGTTCGAGAATCTGCGCCTGAATCGTCACGTCGAGCGCGGTCGTCGGCTCGTCAGCAATCAAGAGCTTGGGGTCGCACGCGAGTGCCATCGCAATCATCACGCGCTGGCGCATCCCGCCCGACAACTGGTGCGGGTAATCGCCGACGCGACGCGCCGCATCAGGAATAGCGACTTCATCCATCGCCCTGATGGCCGCATCGCGCGCCTCCTGGCGCGACATATTGCGGTGGAGTCTGAGAGCTTCGGCAATCTGCTCACCTACTGTGTAAACGGGATTGAGCGAAGTCATAGGGTCTTGAAAGATCATGGCGATGTCGTCGCCGCGAATCTCGCGCATCCGCCGCTCGGAAGCGTTCAGCAGATTCTCGCCCTCGAAGCTGATCTCGCCCGAAACGATCTTTCCCGGCGGCGAAATCAGGCGCATCACCGAAAGCGCCGTGATGGATTTACCGCAGCCGGATTCCCCGACCAGTCCCAACAGTTCGCCCCGGTCAACGTGAAAGCTCACGCCGTCAACCGCGCGCACGAGTCCGGCGCGGGTGGGAAACTGAGTTTGAAGGTTTCTGACTTCGAGCAGATGCGACATGAGTTTGGAGTTTAGCAGCGACGAAGCCCGTTGACCAACAATTAAGTGGTAAATGCGGCTGCGGTAAACTAAGATTACTTGCCGAATCCCCCTGCATAAAATTCAGGAACGAGCCGCAGCTTGTTTTACTACAGGTGTGCGCTCCTGCTCGTGCGGGGTCTAGAACAAAAAGGGAGAGTTATGTTCCGACGAAGAAGCGCTGCCATCTTACTGATTATCTCTTTGCTGGCTTTCCAACCCGCCTGCAAATCAATGCTCGGAGACAAATCCGGCTCGGACGGCTACGGCGGCGTGAGTAATCGTCCCGCCCCGCACTTCAAGCCCGGATTCAATCTTTTCACACCCGAACAGGACATCCAGATGGGCAGGCAATCCGCCGAGGAGGTCGCGCAGCAAGTTCCGCTTCTGCCTGATGAAAGAATCGTCAACTACGTTCGCCAGTTGGGCGCGCGACTCGCGGCGAAAGCTCCCGGCTTCAACTTCACTTACCAGTTCAACGTCATTGCCACCAAAGAAATTAACGCCTTCGCTCTCCCCGGCGGATACGTCTTCGTCAACGCGGGCACGATTGCCGCCGCGCGCAACGAAGGCGAGTTGGCGGGTGTGATGGCGCATGAAATCAGCCACGTCGCGCTGAGGCATCCGACCAATCAAGTCTCGAAAGCATATGTTGCCCAAAGGGGCATGAAGATCATACGCAGGGTGACGGGCGCTGACATCGGAGGGATTCTTGAACAGGTCGGCGGCGCGGGCGCAAACCTACTCTTTCTCAAGTTCGGGCGCACCGCCGAAACTCAGGCAGACCTCGAAGGCGCACGCATCATGGCCGACGCTGGCTATGACCCGCGCGACATGGCCAGCTTCTTCGAGTTACTGCAATCCAAGAGCGGGCAGCGGACGCCGGAGTTTATGAGCGATCATCCAGACCCCGGCAATCGCGTTGCCGCAATCAACCGCGAACTTCCTTCACTCAGCGTGAGTCGAAATCCGCTTCGCGACTCTGACGAATTCAAGCAGATCAAAGGACAACTAATGAGCGGCGGGACAACTCTCGCTTCCTCCGCCGGGCCGGAACGCAAAGGCTCCAGCGATCCGAACGGGAACGAATCCGGCACGCGCCCTGAACCACCTTCTCAGACCCTGCGCGATTTTCAGGCGCGCGACAATTCTTTTGGCCTGCAATACCCTGAGAACTGGGATGCGCTCACCTCTGACGATGCAAACATGATCTTCGCTCCCAAAGGAGCTTACGGGCAGATTGACGAAGGGTTGGTCGTCACGCACGGAGTCTTCATCGGCATCGTTCCGCCCGGGTCTACCGACCTCGAAGCGGCTAACGCCGCGTTCGTAGGGCAGCAGGTCAGCATGAACCCTGACTTCCGCATCGCCCGCGCCACGCAAGCCATAGACTTTGGCGGGCGGCGCGGCTACGCCACCATCGTCGCAGGCCCGTCACCCGTCACGGGCGTCGTGGAAATTGACGTGATCTATACGACCGCCACCAGCGATGGAAGATTGTTCTACCTGATTACCATTGCGCCCGAAGACGAGATGAAAAACTACCAGCAGACTTTCGAGCGAATCGCCGCGAGTCTTCGCCTGGCGGGATAGCAATTAAGGATTCCTGAGGATAGCTGTAGGGGCAGGGCTTGTCCCTGCCCGCTCTTGTTTAGCGAAACACGGGCAGGGACAAGTCCTGCCCCTACAACTCTAACTCGCCAAGACTTCTTTCTTCAAAAACAGAAGATTCGCCGCCGTCGAACCGCCCATCCCATCATTTTGTGAGGAGACGGCCACCAACTCCCAGCCGTCTCGACCCGCCGATTCCAGATACTCCCAGACCATCGGGCAGGAGTTATAGAGTTCGGCGGGGTTAGACTCTTCAGGAACTTGCAGACCCTGCCAGTGCCCATTGACGAAAGTCACACGCGCCATCTGCGTCTGGCACACCCGATACTTAAAAGTCTTTGCCAACGTAAACCAATCCTTTCGTCACACGGTCTTACACCGTCACGGCTTCCTGATACTCGCCCCACACGCGACGCAGGCGATGGCTGATCTCGCCGACTGTCACATCAGACTCGACGCAGGCGAGGATGCGCGGCAGGAGGTTTTCTGTGCCGCGCGCTGCTTCTTCAAGTTGGACGAGCGAGACCTCTGCGGCTTCAGCGTTGCGCCGCTCACGAAGGGCGCGGACGCGCTCGACCTGCGCCTGCTCAACGTCTGGGTCAACGCGCAGGATGGGAATGTCCGTTTCTTCTTCAATCTGAAAACGGTTGAGGCCGACGATGACCGCATCACCCGTCTCAATCGCGCGCTGGTAGGCGTAGGCCGCATCCTGAATCTCGCGCTGAACATAGCCCGTCTCAATCGCGCGCAGCATCCCGCCCATCGCATCTATCTTCTCGATGTAGTCCGTGGCGCGGCGTTCGATCTCGCTCGTCAACTCTTCGATGGCGTAGGAGCCTGCGAGAGGGTCAACCGTGTCGGCGACACCCGATTCATGCGCGATGACCTGTTGTGTGCGGAGTGCGACGCGCGCGGCCATCTCGGTCGGAAGCGAGAGGGCTTCGTCCATCGCGTTGGTGTGAAGACTCTGTGTGCCGCCAAGTACGGCGGCGAGCGCCTGAATCGTGGTGCGCGCGACGTTAACTTCCGGTTGTTGAGCCTGAAGTGAAGAGCCTGCCGTCTGCGTGTGAAAACGCAGCATCATCGAGCGCGGGTCGCGCGCAGAAAAGCGCTCGCGCATGATGCGCGCCCATAATCTTCGGGCGGCGCGAAACTTCGCAATCTCTTCCAGCAGGTTGTTGTGCGAGTTGAAGAAGAAGGAGAGGCGCGGCGCAAACTCGTCAATCGTCAATCCTGTTTCGAGAGCCGCTTCGACGTAAGCGATGGCGTCAGAGAGCGTGAAGGCGACTTCCTGCACGGCGGTCGAACCGGCCTCGCGGATGTGATAGCCGCTAATCGAAATGGTGTTCCAGTCTGGAACTTCGCGGGCGCAGAAGGCGAAGGTGTCCGTGACCAATCGTAAGGAAGGCTTGGGCGGATAGATGTATGTTCCGCGCGCGATGTACTCCTTCAGAATGTCGTTTTGAATCGTGCCGCTGATTTTGTCAAAGCTAATGTTCTGTTTCTTTGCGACGGCGAGATAAAGACAGAGCAAGGTGGAGGCCGTCGCGTTAATCGTCATCGAAGTCGAGACAGAATCGAGCGGGATGCCGTCAAACAGTCGTTGCATGTCTTCGATGGAATCAATCGCCACGCCGACTTTGCCGACTTCACCTGAGGCTAACGCATCATCAGAATCCAGCCCGATCTGCGTCGGCAAATCGAAGGCGACTGACAACCCCGTAGTGCCGTGCGCGAGCAGGTATTTATAGCGCGCGTTGGATTCTTCAGCCGTCGCGTATCCCGCATACTGCCGCATCGTCCAGAAGCGTCCGCGATACATGTTTGGGCGGATGCCGCGCGTGTACGGATACTCGCCGGGCGCTCCCAAATTCTTCTCATAATCGACTGCTTCCGTGTTCGACGGGTTGAAATCCACAGGCAGTTCTATACCGGAAGGTGTCTCGAAACGCTCTCGACGCTCTGTGATGGTTTTTGTGGCCATGATGACTCAATACTTGCGAAGGCGGTTTTTAATGAATGCGTTGGCGCGTGTGATTGAAAGCCTAACATACGGCGTGCGAGCGCCGCAATTTGGGCTGCTCCAATGCGTTGTTCACACGGTTGACCCGAAGCGCATTCGTCGCTTAGCATCAGCATCAACGCTCTTCCCGAATTATCGTTTCAAACTGAACCCGTGCGCGGCTGAGGTTATTTTGGAAATTAACGACGAAGCCAAGCAGATCGTCCACGAGTTGGGCACGGCCATCAACTCGGCGGTCGAGCAATCCCCGCAAGTCGCCGAAGCCATCGAGCGCCTGCGCGAAGCCGGTTATGAAATGGAGTTGACGCTTCGTTTGGAGATTGCCTTGCGCGAGCACACGGAAGAAGAAACAAACCACGAAGAGGCAGCGCTCGAATTAACGGATGAAGACATGCGGACGCTGCGCCGCATGAAGATTCGGATTGACTCGGAAGAATAGACCGGGAAGGCAAAGACTTCTCTAATCAGTATAGAAGTGTGGCTGTAGCTCACTCTCAGGAACGTATCGGAGCGCCTGACGATAAATAGCCCTTAACGTCCCGGTATCTAATTCTGTGTGCGCAGGTATGGTGAGAGTTTGTCGTGAGCCGTCCGCGAGCACGCGACGGAGTTTTACATGGCTGCCGCGCTGCGCAACCTGCGCATAACCGAATGAGGCAAAAACCTTGATAACCTCACCGCCCGAAAGCCTTCTAAGCCTTGGCATATTCTAAAGGGTCGAGTTCAAAGCTGGCGAGGACAGACGGTCGCGGGTCAAGCTCAAATTCGCTAAAATCTTCGCCCTCCAAGTGAAGTGCGATTGCTTCCTCAAGATTGTCTTTAAGCTCGTCGAGCGTCTTTCCCTGCGTCACTACCGCGAGGTCGAGACATTCCGCAACGTAGTAGCTCTCGCCTTTCGTGATGCGCACCTGAATAATTCGTTTCATAGATTCATTTTGTGTTTTTCATCGAGAAAAAAGCAAGTGAAGACCGATGAGCAATTCTCGCTGCTCGTCGGTCTTCACTTTGCTTTCTTACTTTTTACCGTTGCCTTATTTTAGCGCGCGGAATTTTTCAATGGCGGCGCGAAGGTCGTCCATCGTTCCTATCCTGCCATGAACCGCCACGATCTTCTCCACATTGAGGCCGAGCGCTTTGAGCCTGTCGGCGAAGTGTGCCGTGGTTTCGTTTCCGGGTGTAATCATGGTCGTCCCGGCCTGCGGCAGATTGAGCAGGTCGCCTTGAAAGACAATCTTCTCTTTGGGCAGGTAAACAATCAGCATCTCTTTGGTGTGCGGCCCCGGACCGATGTCATAAATCTCTACCGTGTGGGCGTCGTCCGTGAAGACTCGCTTCATGTTCTGGACGGTTTCGATGGCGGGCTGCGGTCGCGGCTTCAAGGTGAGGGCGTCCGGCGCAATCGTGCGTACAGCCTGCGACATCTTTTCAAAGTAGCCACGATTACCCGGAGTCGTAATCAGCGTCGCGCCTTCGCCCAGGTAAGTGCGAACGCCGCCCGAATGATCGTCGTGAAAATGAGTGGTGACGATATACTTGATGGGCTTGTTGGGAACAGTCTCCTTGATCTTCGCCATCACACGTTTTGACGTGCCGTCGTTGAGCGGGGCTTCCGCTACCAGAATGTGATCGTTCATGGCGACGAACATGACGTTATAGCCGTTGGCCGCGTCCTGCACGAGATACACATCCTTTGCCAGCTCGACCACCGTCGGCGTCGGCGTCGGGTTGTTCGCCGGTAAGTCTTCAAACCCTTGCGGCCTCTCAAATGCGCTCTCTGCCGGGTGCGTGTTGAGCTGCACGTCCGAGACTTTGATGTCCTGAACAATCTCGCCGCCGCGCCTGACGATGCGCCCCAGAGGAATTTTCACGCCGCCCGTGCTCGCGTAATCGCGAAAGATAAATTCCTGCGTTACATCGCCGACGCGCGCATCCGTGTCCAGATTCTCAAACTTTGTCAAAAGATTCGTCGCCGCGTCGAGATAGAGCGTCCACATTGTCCCGTCCGCGAGGGCAAAGGCGAGGACGTTCTGTTTCTTGCCGTCGAAATCTTCCTGACCGAGAAAGCGCAAGGTCGCCGCCCGCTCCGACGCCGTCATCAACATGGCATGAGGGAATCTGCCGCGCGCGATGTTGGGAATGGCGTTGGGGTTGGTAGCGGCTGTTGCCGTTTTCGCCGTCAGGTCGAAGATCAGTGCCTTATCGGCTTTGATGATTTGCCTGTTCCGGAAACTGAAGCCGGGCGAGTTGGCCGCTTGCTCGAAGATAACCCGGTTGCCTTTCACATCAAACGTTATGGCTCCATTGAGGCGGCCTTCAAAGTAAGCCGTGTCCGGGCTTTCGCTTTGATTTCTAGCGTAATTGATGCCGGAGAATTTCAGCGAAATGTCTTCCACACGAACAATGGCATCGCGTCCGCCGAGCGCCTCAATTCCAGCGTCGAGCACGCGCCGGGCTTGCGCGTAAGATTTTTCGGAAGCGCTTTTCGCTCCCTGAGCATTGATTGGCTGAAACGAAACGAGCAACAGCAAGATAATTGCCAGACCGTAGACTGCGAACCTGTAATTTTTCATCGTGCGCCTCCAGTAGAAGAGTGGAACACTACGGGGTTTAAGAAATAGACCGAGATTAACAAGATGGACAGGATCAAGGGAAGAACCATCAAGCTTATCTGTCCTGTCTTGTCTTCTTAATCTTGAAAATCCTGTTAATCCTGTCTAATTTCTTCTCGATTTTCTTAGTGACCCTAAGAGCAGAGAGTTTTCGTTTGACGGCCTTGATGCCGAGGGATACGAGCCACAGGGCGCAATCGTTCCAACAAAAAGCCTGGCAAAGACTGAGGCAGGCACGCTTTGCCAAAGCTGCGGGGCGTATGCTATCTTGACCGTCTTTTAACCCTACCAGTTTTTCGCCTTCATGAGGCTTATCTTTAGAGGAGTTGATTAGAACAGTATGGCTACGCCCAATGGAAATGCGAGCACCAACGGCCAGAACTTTGGTCGCGTCGTGCAGATTATTGGCCCCGTCGTTGACGTGGAATTTCAAGACAAGCAGCTACCGCCGATCTACCAGGCGTTGCGCGTCACCTCGGAAGGCTTTGACGTGCCCACCCCGGTTGATGTCGTCTGCGAAGTTCAACAGCACTTAGGCGAAGGACGCGTGCGCGCCGTCTCCATGCTGCCGACCGATGGCATGGTGCGCGGAATGCTTGCGCTTGATATGGGCGGCCCGATCACAGTGCCCGTCGGCGAAGGCACCTTGGGCCGCGTGATGAACGTCATCGGCGATCCCGTTGACAATCTGGGCGAGGTCAAATATGAGCAGCGTTATGCGATTCATCGCCACGCGCCTGATTTTGACGAGCAGTCAACCGAGTTGCAGATGTTCGAGACGGGCATCAAGGTCATTGACCTGATTCAGCCCTTCCTGCGCGGCGGCAAAATCGGTCTGTTCGGCGGCGCGGGTGTGGGCAAGACCGTGCTCATCATGGAACTGATTAACAACATCGCCAAAGCGCACTCAGGCTTTTCGGTCTTCGCGGGCGTCGGCGAACGCACGCGCGAGGGCAACGATCTTCTGCGCGAGATGGTCGAGTCGAACGTCATCCAGTATGGCGAAGCGTTCAACAAGCACATGGAAGAAACAGGTGAGTTCGACATGACCAAGGTGGATATGAAAGCCATCGAAGAGTCAAAGGTCTCGCTCATCTACGGCCAGATGACGGAGCCGCCGGGAGCGCGCCTGCGCGTCGCTCTTTCCGGGCTGACGGTCGCAGAATATTTCCGCGATCAGGGCCTGGACGTGCTGCTCTTCATTGACAACATCTTCCGCTTCACGCAGGCCGGTTCCGAAGTCTCTGCTCTCCTGGGGCGCATGCCTTCGGCGGTGGGTTATCAGCCGAACCTGGCCTCCGAGATGGGCGAGATGCAGGAGCGCATCACTTCCACGAAGACGGGCGCTGTCACTTCGATTCAGGCCGTCTACGTTCCGGCGGACGACTATACAGACCCCGCGCCCGCGACCACATTCGCTCACCTCGACGCCGTCACCGCGCTCTCGCGCCAGATTGTCGAAATCGGAATCTATCCGGCGGTTGACCCGCTCGCCTCCAGTTCGCGCATTCTAGACCCGCGCATCGTCGGCGAAGAGCATTACCGGACGGCGCAGGACGTAAAGCAGATTCTGCAACGCTACAAAGATTTGCAGGACATCATCGCCATTCTCGGCCTCGATGAATTGTCGGACGAAGACAAGCTGACGGTTTCGCGTGCGCGCAAGATTCAAAGATTCTTCTCGCAACCGATGTTCGTCGCCGCGCAGTTCACCGGCCTCGAAGGCAAGTACGTCAAACTCGAAGACAGCGTGCGCGGCTTCCGCGAGATCGTTGACGGCAAACATGACGATTTGCCCGAACAGGCTTTCTACATGGTCGGCACAATCGAAGAAGCGCAGGAAAGAGCGAAAGCAATCGCCGCGCAAGGATAAAAGCAGTGATAGGTGATAGGTGATAAGAGAAACGCTCTTTCCCATCACCCATCACCTATCACCTATCACTTTTCTTATGGCTGAACAGATTCAACTTGAAGTCGTCACACCTGAGCGCCGCGTGCTGTCCGAGGCGGTGGATTCGGTTAATGTTCCCGGCCTGAATGGTGAGCTTGGTATTCTGCCGGGGCACACGCCACTCATCTCGCAGCTCCAGACGGGCGTGCTCTCTTACGTGCAGAACGGTGTCGCGCATCGCCTGCACGTCTCCGGCGGCTTCGTCGAGGTCAACGCCGACCGCGTTTCCGTGCTGGCCGAAATCGCAGAGCATCCGGCGGAGATTGACGCGGCGCGTGCGCGCCTGACACGCGAGCATGCCGAAAAGGCTCTGAGCGCCTTTAGTGGCACTGAGGAAGACTTTGAGGTCGCCCGCGCGCGCCTCGAACGCTCCGTTGTCCGCCTGCAACTTGCCAGCGGCTCTCCTAACATTAACTCTTAAAAATAGCTCAAATTCAAAGTCCAAATGTCCGAAGTCAGAACCACCTGACTTCGGACATTTGGACTTTGAATTATGTGCATCTTTTCTTGTTTCATGCTTGAAACATCAGCCCGGAGACGGTATAATACGACCTTGTTGAGCGGCCAATTTAGTAAGCATCAAGAGGGTCTTCTGAAATGTCACAAGCTATCTCCGAAACCAGCGAGTTAGAGTCTCCGCGCGTAATCGCGGGCGAGGCAACGCCCGAAGATATACAGGCTGAGCCATCTTTGCGCCCGCGTAGTCTGGACGAATATATCGGGCAGACGAAGGTCACGAGCAATCTCAAGATTTTTCTCAAGGCCGCACGCGCCCGCCGCGAAGCGCTCGACCACGTTCTCTTTTACGGGCCGCCGGGACTTGGGAAAACGACGCTCGCCAATATCATCGCCGCCGAGATGAATGCCGAATTAAAAAGCGTCAGCGCGCCCGCGATTGAGCGCGGCGGCGATCTGGCGGCGCTCCTGACTAATCTTCAGGAGGGCGAGGTTCTCTTCATAGACGAGATTCACCGTCTCCGCCCGCAGATTGAAGAGGTGCTCTATCCGGCGATGGAGGATTATCAGCTCGACGTGATGATCGGCCAGGGTACGGCGGCGCGCTCAATTAAATTAGAGTTGCCGAAATTCACTCTGGTCGGAGCGACGACGCGTGCTGGCCTCATCACAGCCCCTTTGCGCGGGCGCTTCGGCATCATCCAGCATCTGGATTTCTATTCACAGAAGGATTTGGAAATTATTATTCATCGCTCGGCTGAAATCCTGGGTGTCGAGATCGAAGCCAGCGGCGCGCGTGAAATCGCACGGCGCGCACGCGGCACACCGCGCCTCGCTAACCGTCTCTTGCGTCGTGTGCGCGATTATGCGGAAGTCTTAAGTGATGGACGAATCACGCAGTCAATTGCGCGGCGCGCGCTCGACGAGATGGAAGTTGACCGCTTCGGTCTGGACGAAGTTGATCGCAAGCTGCTGGCGGCGATTATTGAAAAGTTTGACGGTGGGCCGGTCGGCGTCGGGACTATCGCGGCTTCAATCAGCGAGGAGCGCGAAAGTATCGAAGAGATAATCGAGCCTTACCTGATTCAGATCGGCTTGCTTAATCGCACGCCGCGCGGTCGCGTCGCCACGCGCGCCGCTTACAAACACTTGGGTGTGGCACTACCTCGCACGGAACAAGATGCGCTGGCGGGTTAAGAGAGGCAGATTAAGTGCGCCTGGCAAAACTGCTACAGAGAAGGAATAGACAGGATTAACAGGATTTTCAAGATTAAGAAAACAAAGCAGGACAAGGCAGCTTGAATCTTTTTCCTTTCATCCTGTCCATCTTGTTAATCCTGTCTAATTTCTTATCTGTTTTGTCGGGGTCTCTAAAATGCTTCTGCTGTCTGTGAGCGCGGGTTTTCATAGTTGAGGTGAAGAACGATGGCGACGGTGATAGATGATTCATTGCGCGAGCAACTGCTTGAGCGACGCGGAAGGCTGGAGGTGTCGGCTTCTTCGTCGGGAGTTGAGGTGGAGTTGACGCGCTTGCTCACGGAAGTGGATGCGGCGCTGGCGCGCATGGACGATGGCTCTTACGGGTTGTGCGATGCCTGTCACGACCCAATCGAAGCGGAGCGTTTGTTAGCCGACCCGCTCGTGCGTTTCTGTCTCGGCGATCTCACCGCGCAGCAGCAGGAGGCGCTCGCAGAAGACCTCGAACTCGCCGTGCAGATTCAACGCGGGCTGCTGCCGCCGCCCAACCTCGATGCGGGCGTATGGAAGGTGGCCTATCACTACGAGCCGGTCGGTTTTGTCGGCGGAGATTACTGCGACCTGATACGGGCGGACGGCGGCGACTTGTATTTCATTCTGGGCGACGTGTCCGGCAAGGGGATGGCGGCATCGCTTTTGATGTCGAACTTGCAGGCCATGTTCCGCGCGCTCGTGCCGCTCGGACTCTCGCTCGACAAGTTGATGGAGCGCGCGAGCCGCCTGTTTTGCGAGAACACTCTGTCCACGCACTTTGCGACGCTCGTCTGCGGCAAGGCCAGCGAGAGCGGCGAGGTAGAACTTTGCAACGCGGGTCATCTCCCGGCGATTCTGTTGCAGAACGGCGAATGCGTTCCGATTGATTCAACAGGGCTGCCCGTCGGGATGTTCTGCGACGAGCAGTTCGCGACCAACAGGCTCCGGCTCGCTCCGGGCGATGCGCTGCTGTTGTACACGGATGGATTGACCGAGACGCAGGATTTGAATGGAGCAGAATACGGAGTCGAGCGGCTGCTGCAATCTCTCAACGCTCCTTTTCCATCGCGTCCCGCAGAGTTAGTTAAGACCTGCGTGACTTCGATAACTGACTTTCGCGGCGACGGAATCAAAGCCGACGATTTGACGATCATGGCGATCAAATACGCGGACTAGATAGAGGACTAACGCGTTCAAGTTTCGGTCGGGATTAATAGACTGGCCGAATAAAACCGGGGGCGAGCGTTGAGGGGCGGATCGGGAGCCGTCACTCACGCTCGCCCCCGGCTTTTGTAGATCAGACATTCCTGCCATAAGTAGGACAGACATTCCTGTCTGTCTATGAGCGCGTGAGCGCGAATACTTGTTAGCGAAAATGTCAGCGTGCTGGCGCACGCTAGGACAGACAGGAATGTCTGTCCCACGACAGGCCGAGAATGCCTGTCCTACGAGTTAATAGCCTTCCGCATCTCGGTGACGGCGCGTTCCAGCCCTGTGAAGACGGCGCGCGCGATGATGTTGTGGCCGATGTTGAATTCGGTGATTTCTTCGATGCGGGCGACCGCCGTGACGTTTCTGTAGGTGAGTCCGTGGCCTGCCGCCACGCGCAGACCGTACTGCATACTGAGCGTCGCCGCCTCACGCAGTCGTCTCAATTCGTGCGCGGCGCGCATCGCGCCTTCGTTATGAGCGGCGCGCGCGCCGAGCGTCGCTTCCGAGTATTCAGAGGTGCAGAGTTCAACTTGCTGTGCGCCGACTTCGCGCGCGGCTTCAATCTGTTGCGGGTCGGGGTCTATGAAGAGACTCGTGATGATGCCACCTTCGCGCAGGCGATGGACGGCGGCGCGCACGATTGAAAGATTGGCGCGTACGTCCAATCCCCCTTCGGTCGTCACTTCGTTTGGATTTTCGGCCACGAGAGTGACGGCATCAGGATGTACGTCGAGCGCGATTTTCATCATCTCTTCGGTCGCGGCCATCTCGACATTGAGATAGGTCGTGACAGCCCTTCGCAGATTGGGAAGATCCTCGTCCTGTATGTGGCGACGGTCTCCGCGCAGGTGAACGGTGATGCCGTCGGCTCCCGCCTGTTCGCAAACAAGCGCCGCCGCGATGACGTTCGGCTCAGGAGCACGCCGCGCCTGCCGAACGGTGGCGACGTGATCTATGTTGACGTTGAGTCGTGCAGTCATAAAAAGTAGAGATTAGAAGTCAGAGGCTAGAGGTTAGAAAAAGTCAAAAACTGACATCTGACCTCTAGCCTCTGACCTCTGTTTTTATCAGTTTCCAGCGTCGGCTTTGAAAGCGCTGGCGAGTTTGGGTTGTGAATCAGTATCCAGCGATGGCGGGGCGGAAGAATGCAGCGCACGTTCTCTTTCTTTCGACCCGACGCGCGCAGCGGCGATGGCTGCGTTATAGATTCCGCGATTGACGTGGCGGCGAACCGTGCGGACTTCTTCCAGCAGGCGCGGAGTATCACGCCAGACGCTCAGTTTGCTTCCCTCGTTATGATCCCAGCGCACGGCAATCTCCTTCAAGCGCAGTTCGGCTAGATAAGCGACGTAGAGATATTCAACGTCGAAGCCGAAGCGCTCAATCGTCGCGGCTTCTATAATCGGGCGACAGACATCCATCCGAAAAGCCTTGAAGCCGCATTGCGTGTCCCAGAAGGGCAGCCCCGTTGCGAGCCGCACGATGAGATTGATGATGCGCCCGCCCTGCTCGCGTCGCCAGGGTTGATGCACGCCAATCAAAGTTCGATCCAGCGCGCGCGAGCCGAACGTTAAATCATACTCGCCCCGCTCGATTGGATTGACGAGCTTGGGAGTCTCCGTAATCGGCGTCGAAAGGTCTGCGTCGGTAAACAGCGCGACGGGCGCGCGGGCGGCGAGCAAGCCCGTCCGCACGACGTAGCCTTTGCCGTGATTCGGTTGCACGCGGATGGCCTGCGCGTGGATGCTGCCAGCCTGCGCGAAGTTCTCTTCTGCAACGTCCGCCGTGCGGTCGCTTGAGCCATCGTCAACGACGATCACTTCGCTGTCTGGAATATGCTCGTTCAAATATTCGAAGACGGTGCGGAGCGTTTCGCCCAGCCGCGCCGCCTCGTTGAATGCGGGAATGACGATTGAAAGTGAGAAGGGCATCGGAGTAAATAGTTTTCGGTTTTCAGTTTTTAGTTTTCAGTAGTTAGCCAGAGCTGAAAACTGAAAGCTGGAAAACTATTTATAGCATACGTGCGAGAGCTTCTCTCCGGCTTTCGGTGTCGTTGCTGCGGCTGTGCTATATTTAGCGTGCGTCCGCCTTGTCGAAGGGCAGGCGCGGCTGAAAGATTTTGGAGCATAGCATGACGAGAAAATTTGGCCTAGTCGCGCTCGCATTCATCATTTCGGCGACCATTGCCGGGGGCATGGCGGACATTATCAGGAAGCGTCCCTCGACCGTCCGAGGAACGAGCAAGGCCGTCGTCAGCCGCGACGTGACGGAGGATTACCAGCAGGCCGTGCAGATTATCGGCACGGAATACGCTGGCGACGTTGATTACGAAAAGGCGACGCAGGCCGCTATTCAGGGAATGCTCTGGACGCTCGACCCGCACTCGATGTACTTCCCGCGCGTTGAGTTCAATAAGCTCAAAGAAGATCAGGATTCACGCCTGATAGGCATCGGCGTGACCATCCTGCGCCACCGCGACGGCGTCTACGTTCAGTCGGCAGTCGAAGGCACACCGGCTGCGCGCGCTGGCCTTCGCTACGGCGACCGCATTGTCGAGGTTGATAACAAAGATGCGCGCGATTGGACGAGCGAGCAGGTCTCGAAGAATGTGCGCGGCGAGCGCGGCGAACCCGTTCGCATCAAGATTGAGCGGGCAGGCTCGCCTGTTCCGCAGACGTTTACGATCACACGCGAAGCCGTACCCCTCCCTTCCATTCGCAACGCCTACATGATTCGTCCCGGCACGGCCTACATCGGATTGACGGGCGGCTTTCAACACACGACGAGCGATGAGTTGCGCGAGTCCTTCACGCGGCTCAAGGCTCAGGGGATGCGCCAGATTATCTTAGACCTGCGCGGGAATCCCGGCGGGCTGCTCGATCAGGCAATAGATGTCGCAAGCGAATTTTTGCCGCGCGGCCAGACAGTTGTGTCTGTGCGCGGTCGGACGGAATACAAAGAGCCCTACATCTATCGCTCGACCGTCGCAGACCCTGAAGATTATCCGCTGGTCGTGCTTATCAACCGCAACTCCGCTTCGGCTTCGGAGATTGTCGCGGGCGCGATTCAGGATCACGGGCGAGGATTAATCGTCGGCCAGACGAGCTTCGGCAAGGGACTCGTCCAGCGCGTCTTCCAACTTCCTTTCGGCACTGGACTGACGTTGACGACAGCCAAATACTACACGCCCTACGGTCGCTCGCTGCAACGCGACTACTCCAACGGCTCGCTCTACGATTACTACTCGCGTCACGACGAAGAAGACGAGCAATTACCGCCAGCGAAGGCGCCGCGCTCTCCGGCTCAAACTGCTATTGACCAGGTGCAGCAACCGACGCCCGAAGCGACGCCTCCACCGACAGGGCCAGCCGTTCAGACTGCCGCCGGGCGCGTCTTTTACGGCGGCGGCGGCATCACGCCCGATATAGATGTCAAACCGTTTCAGATCACGCCCATTCGCGGGCGCGTCGCCGAGGCAGCCTTCTACTTCACGCGCGAGCTTGCCGCCGGTCAGATTCCCGGCCTTGAGTCTTATCGCATCGAGAAGACAGACTTCGATCACAGCTTGCGCCAGGGCGATTACCCGATGAATGACGCGGTCGTCAAAGCCTTCCGCGAATTCGTTCAACGCGATGGCAATCTGGGGATTGAACCCGCGCAGATTGATGAAGAGCTGGATTTCGTAAAGCTGCGTATCCGGGAAGAGATCGTCACCGCCGCCTTCGCCAGCGATTCGGGCGCACGCGTGCTGCTCGACAGCGACCCGCAAGTCCTGCGCGCACTCGAAGCCCTGCCCGAAGCCAAGCGCCTCGCCGAAAGCGTGAAAAGCGGAACACCGATAAGCCACAAGCAGGAGTCAGGAGTCAGGAAACAGAAGGCAGGGGTTAGAAGTTAGAAGTCTGAAGATAAGAATAATCAAGCCCAGCCCCGAAGGGGCGGAAGAGTGTAGCCCCTCACGGAGTTGTTAATCTACGACTCGCGCAATCACGCATTTCAAATAGTAGGTCTCCGGCACGCCGAAGAGGATGGGATGATCGCTCGCCTGCATTCTCTTTTCGACAAGCTGCACGCGGCGGCGCGCGTCCCTTGCGGCGTCCGCGATCATCTCAAGAAACATCTGCTCGGACATGTGGTAGGAACAACTACAGGTGACGAGCACGCCATTCTCGTTGAGCAATTTGAGGGCACGCAAATTTATCTCTTTGTAGCCGCGCGCCGCCTTCGGCACACTCGCACGATTCTTGGCAAACGCGGGCGGATCGAGCACGATGGTGTCAAAGCGTTCGCCCGCCGCTTCCATCTCACGCAGCGCGTCGAAGACGTTGGCCTCGCGGAACTCAACGTTGCGGGCATCGTTCAACTCAGCGTTGCGTTGCGCAGCCTGAACTGCTTCAGCGGAAATGTCTAATCCCAGAACGCTCTCGCACGCGGACGCGAGATGGAGCGCAAACGCCCCGTTGAAGGTGAAGCAATCGAGCGCGCGCCCCCTTGCCATGAGACGCGCCGCGAGCCTGTTCTCGCGTTGGTCTAAGAACGAGCCGGTCTTCTGCCCGCCGAGGGGATGGACTAGAAAGCGCACTCCATGCTGCGTAATTTCCAGTTCATCCGGCGCATCGCCGTAAAGCACGCCCGCACGCATCTCCAATCCTTCAAGCTGGCGTACGCGGACATCGTTGCGCTCAATGACGGCGCGCGGTTGAAACTCTTCGACCAGCAGTTCGACGAACATCTCTTTCAACGCATCGGTCGCCTGCGAGAGAGTTTGCAGGACAAGCACGTCATCGTAAACGTCTACGATCAGCGAAGGGAGGAGATCGCCTTCTGAATAGATGAGACGATAGGCGTTGGCTTCTGGCGCGATGCCTTCACGACGGCGTGCCGCTGCTCTGAGTCGCCCGCGCCACCATTCCCGGTTAATCTCTTCCGTATCGAGGGAGAGCAGGCGCAGAGAGATTTCCGAGCGTGCCGAGTAGAGAGCCTGCCCGACAAATCGCCCGCGCTCGTCTTGCACGCTCACGATTGAGCCGCCGGGGATTCCTTTCACGTCGCGCACGTCGCTGCGATAAATCCAGAGATGTCCGGCGCGAGCGCGCTCAGCACCGCGTTGTGTGATAATGGCGTTCTGTTTCATTTGTAGGAGTATTAAATCAGAAAATCAAACGAAGAAGAAATAGACAGGATTAACAGGATTTTCAAGATTAAGAAAACAAGGCAAGCCAAGCAGGTTGAGTGCTTGTTCTTTCCATCCTGTTAATCCTGTAAATCCTGTCTATTCTCTTCGTATCCCAGTATTCTTATTTTCGATTTAGGCAGAT
The DNA here is from genome assembly GCA_963791265.1 of uncultured Acidobacteriota bacterium. Classification (GTDB taxonomy): domain Bacteria; phylum Acidobacteriota; class Blastocatellia; order Pyrinomonadales; family Pyrinomonadaceae; genus QHXM01. The sequence goes on along the minus strand of CAWBSB010000012.1, from coordinate 1,102,481 downwards.
TAGGATTCCCGGTAATGAAACTCGATTCAATCAAAAATATTCTCTTCGACCTTGATGGGACGCTGACCGATCCCATCGAAGGAATGACGCGGTGCTTTCACTATGCTTTGGAGCGAATGAGCGTGCCGCTTCTCACTCAGGCCGAGCTACAGCTTCACATCGGCCCGCCCCTTCGCAGCACCTTTTCACAGATTATGAAAACGAACGACGAAGCGATGATCGAAAGAGCGGTCAATCTCTATCGGGAAAGGTTCGCGGAAGTAGGAATGTTCGAGAATGAAGTCTTCGATGGTGTGCCCGAAATGCTCGCGCTTCTTCGTGCAGCACGGAAACGGCTTTTCGTCGCCACCTCAAAGGTTCAGGTTTATACCGTGAGAATCCTCAAGCACTTTAATCTGTCCGGCTATTTTGAAGGCGTTTACGGAAGTGAGCTGAACGGCAAATTCGATAATAAAGCCGACCTGATCCGGCACATGCTGGCGAATGAATCTCTAGTCGCGGACGAAACTTTGATGGTGGGCGACAGAAAGTATGACATCACGGGGGCGAAAGAGAACCGTTGCTCTGCGGCAGGCGTGACTTACGGTTATGGCTCGGCGGAAGAGTTAAGGGAGGCAGGAGCTGATTACCTCTGCCACAGTCCGAAAGATGTGGCCGCTCTCTTTCTGGGCGAAGCGTGATTGAAAGAATTTTGGTAGTGTCCTAATTTCAAGTTAGAAATTATTCAGGAGGGGTCTTCAGTTTTAAGCTCCAGGCTGAAAACTGAATGCTAAATTATGCACAAAACAATCGGCATAGTGACGGGCGGCGGCGATGCGCCCGGCTTGAATGCGGTGATTCGCGCGGCGGTGAAGACGGCTGTCGGCGAATACGGGATGCGCGTTATTGGTATCGAAGACAGTTTCGAGGGATTGCTGGGTGAAACCTGCACGCGAGAGTTGACGCCCGCTGACGTGCGCGGACTGCTGCCGCGTGGCGGCACTATTTTAGGGACGCGCAATCGCGGACGCTTCGTCAAGCGCGAGCTTGGAGACGCGGACGACGAGCGCGTTGAGAGCTACGAGGAGGCTACCGAAAATCTCTCGCGGCTGGGAATCGAAGCGCTTGTGGTTCTCGGCGGCGAGGGCACGCTCGCCATCGCTGCCGAGTTTGCTCGCAGGGGCATACGTGTCGTCGGCGTTCCCAAAACCATTGACAACGATCTGGCCGCGACCGAGTTGACTTTCGGGTTCGTCACCGCGCTCGACATCGCGACCGAAGCGTTAGACCGCCTGCACACGACAGCCGAATCGCACGACCGCGTGATGATTCTCGAAGTGATGGGCAGGCACGCCGGTTGGATCGCTTTGCATTCTGGAATCGCGGGCGGCGCTGACGTGATTCTCATTCCCGAAATTCCCTTCTCGACCGCATCGGTGGCGCGGAAAATAGCCGAGCGTGAGGCTTGCGGCTCGCAGTTCAGCATCATCGTCGTCTCCGAAGGCGCGCAGGAAATTGGGCATGACATAATTTATCAGGAGAAGGGCGCTACGGGGCGTGCGCCGCGACTGGGCGGAATCGGCAACCACTTGCGCGGTGAGCTTGAAGAGATGACGGGCAAGGAGACTCGCTGCGTCGTGCTCGGCCACTTGCAGCGCGGAGGCTCACCCAACGCTTTCGACCGGATGCTGGCGACGAACTTCGGAGCGTGCGCGGTGCGCGCTCTGGTCGCAGGCGAGAGCGGCGTGATGGTCGCGCTTCAAGCCGCAGACATCAAAACAGTCCCGATCTCCGAAGCCGTCGCCGCCATCAAGAGTGTCCCGCCCGACGGCCAACTCGTCCGCACAGCCCGCGACACAGGCATCTCCTTCGGCGCACCCGACGAAGCGACACATCACGCAGCAAAAGAGGAAGCGCCATGCGTCTGATGAATGCAAAATTAAAAATGTAGAATGGAAAAGTGAGGCGGAAACCACATTAGATTAAAAGTGGTTCTGCTGCCTTCCTTTTTGCATTTTACATTTTTAATTTTGCATTGCTTTACGCTGCGTGGTGTAGATGATCCAGAAATTGTAAGTTGAGTGAGCGTGTTTGCTCTGTGTCGTAGTGTTCGAGACACTCGACCAGTTTTTCGACGACGAGAGCATCAAACTGGATACCTGCGGCGGCGCGTAACCTTTCGATGGTCGTCGCCTGCGAGAGACGGCGGCGATAGGGACGATCAGAGGTCATTGAATCATAGGCATCTGCGACGGTGACGATGCGTGTGGCGAGCGGAATCTCCGTGCCCTTCAAGCCGTCGGGATAGCCGCCGCCGTTCCACCATTCGTGATGATGTTTGACAATCCCGCGCACGGTTTCCATATGCGGCACACCCGCCAGAGCCTGTTCGCCGTAATGCACGTGCTGGCGCATGACGGCCATTTCCTCCGGCGTCAGGCAGGCAGGCTTGCAGAGAATACATTCGGGGATGCCGATCTTGCCGATGTCGTGCAGGAGTCCGCCGAGCTTGACGTGCATGATTTCCTCTTCCGGCAGATTAAAACGGCGGGCCAACGTCTCCGACAAATCGGCGGTCATGTTTGAATGCTCGCCCGTGTAGCCGTCCTTGACGGCCAAAAGTGAAATCATCGCCCGCACAACGCCGACGAACGATTGACGCGCTTCCATTTCCAGAACGCGGTTGCGCTCCCTTATCTGCGCCGTGATGAGCACGTTGTCAATGACGTTGAGCAGCTCGCGATGGCCGAACGGCTTGCAGAGATAGGCGGCCATGCCCAGTTCAAGCAGTTCACGCTGTTCGTCCTGATTGTCATGCTTGGCCGTCAGCATGACGACGGGGGTTTGCCGCAGGCGCTCGTCGTCGCTCGTGGCGAGCGTGACGAATACTTCTTTCCCGCTGATGCCCGGCATCATATAATCAAGGAGGATGAGATTCGGGTAGAGTTCGCGGGCGAGCCGCAAGCCCTCGCGTCCATCGGAGGCACCGATATACCCGTACCCGGCGTGTTCCAGACTGACACGCCCCAGCTTACGCAATTCCGGGTCATCGTCTACAATGAGCACTACTCTTCTTTTGTTCAGGTATTGCTCTGACATATCATCCTCCCTCGGGTCGAATTTAATTATCAAGAGCGACACGCTCTCCATCAGAGAGACGCGAGACTTAGGCGAGGAGCGACTCAAAGCTAAAAAACTCGGAACGTGCAACGGATAAACAAAAACCGACTGCATCGCCCTAGCTGGGACGACAGCAAAAGAGAGGAGTGGGGCTAAGAGGCCAAAATCCGATTTCAGTTGTCAGATTTTCGTGATAGTGCCGGGAGAGATGTTATTACTAAATTGGGCTAATTCAATATTTTTATTTCGTTGCAATTTAATTGCACCCCAAACGAGCAGCGGGTGAACCGCCCGCCGAAAGTGAGAACGATGGCGATACAAGAGATCAAAGACCGTTTACAGAGGGAGCTGGACGAGTTGGAGAGTGAATTGCGAGTGCATCTCCCGAAGGAGATTAAGCGCGCGCTGGAGTTTGGCGACTTGCGCGAAAACGCGGAGTATCGCGCGGCGCTGGACCGCCAGAACGTGGTCAAGGCTCGCATCGTCGAGCTTCGCCAGCGAATCAGCGAAATCGGCTCGATAGACATCTCGAAAGTGCCGCGCGATAGGGCTGGCTATGGCTCGACGCTGCTCCTCTATGATGGCGAGCGCGAAGAAGAAGTGACCTATCGCCTCGTCACACCGGAAGAGAGCGACCCGCAGGCCGGACTGATCTCCACCATGTCGCCGGTCGGCAAAAGTCTGCTCGGCAAAGAAGAGGGCGACGAAGTCACGGTTCGCACCCCCGCCGGAGCGCGCACCTTTGAAATCAAGCGATTGACGACGATTCACGATGAAGAACAGTGATGGGTGATGGGTGATAGGTGATAAGAAAGAACAGCGTTCATCCTATCACCTATCACCTATCATCTATCACTCGATTTCCTTGACAAGCTGTTCGGCGCATCCCTATGATGCGCTGTTTGAAAGGCGCTGCCGGTGGGCAGAGCCTTTTTCGCCTCTGTTGTTAGCAGGAGAAGGGCCAAGAAGTGTTTGGGTCGAGCATTGGGCGCGGCGCGCAGCGAATTATTAATGCGATGGTGCGCGGGCTGGCTTCCGGTAAGGTCAACCCGAACCTGCTCACCGTCATCGGCGTCGCCATCAACGTCGGGTGCGGGCTGCTCTTTGGCTATGGCCAGTTCTTCTGGGCTGGCGTCATCCTGATTGTCGCCAATCTCTTTGACATGCTCGACGGGCAGGTGGCGCGTCTTTCGGGTCGCGTCACCAGGTTTGGCGGCTTTCTGGATTCCTCGCTCGACCGCCTCTCCGACATGGTCGTGTTCGTCGGCCTGATGATCTTCTACGCGCGCGACACGGAGTTTCATTCGACGCTCAACGTTTTTCTGACGGGCGCGGCGCTGATGGGGTCGGTCATGGTCAGCTACACGAGCGCGCGCGCCGAGAGCCTGATTCCGAAGTGCGACGTGGGCTTTCTGCGCCGCCCGGAAAGAGTCGTCCTGCTGATTATCGGTGCGCTGACGACGCATACGGATTCACAAAACCCGTTTCTGAACCGGATGCCCGCCGTGCTCTGGATTCTGGCAATCGGTTCTTACTGGACTTTCGCGCACCGCATGTATCATACGTGGCGCGAAGTTAATAAAGCTGACGCGGCGGAGCTTTCAGCGGCAGCCGCTTCGACCAAGGCTGCATCTAATGCCGGGCAAGAGAGACTGCCCGAACCGGATTTTGCGCGCAATGCGGGCGCGACACACTAACATGTAAGACGGAAGCCGCCGCAAACGTTGTACAAGCGCTTCTCCCCAAAAGTTTTTAGAGGTATACGAAATTGACAGTTTGCCCCTGCTGCGGTTTTAAGTTTGAAGGCGACCTACAAGTTGACGGCTGCGCCGCTTGCGGAGCGCGCGCCGTCGGTCCTCCCCTTTCCAGACCCGTTCGTGAATTGCCGACCTATGGACGCTCGCTGCTGGTCGGCGTCATGGGCGGCGTCATGCTTATCACTTTCCTCGTCTCGACCATCATCGCGATTTTCGAGCGCGCGCCCGTCTCATTAGGCTTCTGGTCAATCATGGGCGCTGCCGAGACAGCCGCGTGGCGCTTGAAGTGGATTGCTATCCCCGCGACGATGATCGCGCTCTGGGGAGGCGCACTCATCTGCCGGAGCATTCGGCGCAACCCGCAACGCTTCCTCTGGAGTCGTGTCGCGCACAGCGGCCTCTGGTCAATCATCACCGTCGCCGTGTTGATAGCCACCCTCATCGGCATCACCGTCCCGGAGCGTCTGCACCAGGTTGAGCTTCGTCAGGAGGCAGCCATCTACGCGCAGGGCTACACGATTCAGCGCGCGCTGCTTGATTACCGCGCCCGTTACGGAACGTTGCCCTCGACGCTGGATGAATTAAGAAGACTGCCCGACGCAGACCATTCAATCGCCTCCGCGCTCGCCGGGATTGAAGCGACCGCCTACAGCCCCGGCGCTGATCTGGCCGCGCTTCCCAAGAAGAAGTCTCGCACGCCGCGCGGCGCTGCACTTCGCAACGCATCCCTGCGCTCAACGGATGATGCGCCCGAAGGCGGCCTATCTTTCACAAGATATGAGATGCGACTGCCCGGCCCGGATAATAAGCTGGGGACTGATGACGACTGGACGATGCGCGATGGCGTCATCATCAAGCCAATCAAGCCGGAAGAGCAGACGGAAGCACCAGACGCCGCACGCCGCCAGCCTTAAGAGAAACCCGGACGGTCATGCCCCTCTCAAATTTGTTCCGCAGGAAGAAAACTGACCCGGAGGTTGAACGGCGCGCGCGTCTGCTTCAGGCCGGGCGCATCACCGAAGGCGTCATCATAGATGTCGGCAACGACGATTCCGGCGCGATCAGGCAAGTCTATTTCAGCTACGAAGTCAGCGGCGTCGAATACGAATCATCGCAACTGCTCAACGACGAACAGCGCCAGCGCGAGGTAGACTATTGCCCCGGCGCTCGCGTCACCATTCGCTACGCCCCGCACCAACCGGGCAATTCAATTGTCGTATGAAAAGTGATAGGTGATAGGTGATAGGTGATAAGAGAAAACAACCGTTCTTTCTTATCACCTATCACCCGTCACCTATCACTGTAATTTCATGTTCAAAAAAATCTTAATCGCCAATCGTGGTGAGATCGCCGTGCGGATTGTTCGTGCGTGCCGCGAGCTGGGCATCTCGCCAATCGCAGTTTTCTCGGAAGCTGACCGCGACGCGCTTCATGTCCGGCTGGCTGATGAAGCCTACGAGATCGGGCCTGCGCCGTCAGTCGAAAGCTATCTGCGGATTGAACGAATCATGGAGGTTGCGCGCCTCTCCGGCGCGGAGGCGATTCATCCGGGCTATGGCTTTCTGGCAGAGAACGCGGAGTTCGCGCAAACGGTCACGGATGCAGGACTGACGTTCATTGGGCCGCGCGCTGAGGCAATGCGCTTGATGGGCATGAAGACGAGCGCGCGGCGTGTCGCAACGGAAGCCGGAGTGCCCGTTGTGCCCGGCACGACCGATCCGCTTTCGTCTCTGGATGAAGCGTTGAAAGTGGCCGCGAGCTTCGGCTACCCGGTCATGCTGAAAGCTTCTGCGGGCGGCGGCGGCAAGGGCATGAGGTTCGTCGCAACCGAAGAAGAATTGCAATCGGCTTTCGAGACAGCGCAATCGGAAGCGGCGGCGGCCTTCGGCAACTCGGAGGTCTATCTCGAAAAGGCTGTAGAACGCCCACGCCACATCGAAATCCAAATCTTCGCGGACAATCACGGCAACTTCGTCCACCTGGGCGAACGCGAATGCTCCATCCAGCGCCGTCACCAGAAAGTAATCGAAGAATGCCCGTCACCCATTAACGACGCGGACTTGCGCGCCGCGATGGGCGCGGCTGCCATCAAGGCGGCACGGGCGGTCAACTACACGGGCGCGGGCACAGTTGAATTTCTCGTCGCGGATGCGACACGCGAATTCTACTTTCTTGAGATGAATACAAGGTTGCAGGTCGAGCATCCCGTCACCGAATTGGTCACGGGCATTGACCTCGTGCGTGAACAGATTAATGTCGCCGCAGGCGAGCCTCTCTCCTTCAAGCAGGAAGATGTTAGTTGGCGCGGCCACGCCATCGAGTGTCGCGTCTATGCGGAAAATCCTGAGAACAATTTTCTTCCCTCGCCCGGTCGCATCACACATTTGCGCGTCCCCGCTGGCCCCGGCGTGCGCGATGATGGCGGCGTCGAGGCGGGCGCAGAAGTCTCCATCTACTACGACCCGATGATCTCGAAGCTCGCCGCGTGGGGACGCACGCGGATAGAGGCGATTGATCGCCTGCGCCGCGCGCTTGATGAATACACGGTCGGCGGAATCAAGACGACACTTCCCTTCTTCCGCGAAATCGTCCGCGACGCGGAGTTCATCGAAGGCCGTCTCGACACGGGCTTCATCTCGCGCTTCTTCGAGCGCCGCAGCGTTGCGCTCGACGCGAAATCTTCGGCAGATGAAACGGATGAAGCCGGGACGAAGCACCGCGACATGGCGCTCATCGCCGCCGCTCTCTTTTACGAGCAGCAAGCCAAAAACGCTTCACGCCAGCATGACGCGCCGCAGCAGCAGCCGAGCCGTTGGAAACTGGCCGGACTCACCGCGCTGCACCAATCCAGACGTTAATCGTCGGCGTGACGTGACGAACATTTTCGGTTACAGGATTAAGAGTGAAACTCAAATCAGACATTGAAGGCAAGAGCCAGGCAATTGAGATCAAGCGTGACGGCGCGCGAGTTCTTGCCGAGATAGACGGGCGCCGCTACGAGGTTGAAGCACGCGAATTGCAGCCGGGCGTTTATCTTCTCATCTCGGACGGCCACGTTTACGAGTGCCGTGTGAATCAACAGGGAGCGGGGCGCGAATCGCTGGAAGTCACAACGGGGACGCGCGCCCTTTCCGTCATGCTCACCGACCCGAAGCGTTTGCGCGGCGCACAGGCTTCGGGCAGCCAATCGGACGGCATCTCTCAAATCATTGCTCCGATGCCGGGCAAAGTCGTGCGCGTACTGGTCGAAGTCGGGGCGGAGGTTGAAGCAGGCGCAGGGCTGGTCATCGTCGAGGCGATGAAGATGCAGAACGAGATGAAAGCGCCGAAGGCCGGTAAAGTCACGAGCATCAATGTCACAGCAGGCGCAACCGTCAACGCGGGCGACGTGCTGGCGGTGGTGGAATAAGGGATGAGGGATGAAAACTAAGGATACAGTTTTTGCTCCATCGCATCTCCGCATCCTGCTCTGGGATATTGACGGGACGCTCATGCGTTCGGCGCGTAGTGGCGCATTCAAGGATTATACCGTGCCCATGCTTGAAGGAGTCTTCGGGACGGCGGGGCGTCTTCCTGAGATGACTGTTTCCGGCATGACGGATTTGCAGATTGTGGCTGAAGCTCTGCGGGACGAAGGGTTCACGCATGAACACATACGCGAGCGCATTGACGATCTCAGAACAAGTTACATGCAGGAGATGGAGCGGGCTCTCGGCGCTGATTGCGAGCTATTCTACCTGCTGCCGGGAGCGCGCGAAGTGTTGGAGGTGACAAGTGAGCACCCGCGCTACCACAACGCTCTGCTGACCGGCAACATAGAGCCTGCCGCGCATTTGAAGATGCGGCTGGTCGGACTCTCAGACTTCTTCGATCTACCGGGCGCGTTCGGCGACGAGTCGCACGACCGCCGCGATCTTCCCGCCCTCGCCGCCGCGCGCATCAACGCGCATCTCAACCTTGACCTTCAGCCTTCGCAATTCATCGTCATCGGCGACACGCCCAACGATATAGCATGCGCTCGCCATTTCGGAGCGAAATCGGTCGCCGTCGCCACCGGGCGCATGTATCCTGCCGCAGAACTCCTGCCTTACAAACCTGATGCTCTCCTGCCCGATCTCTCAGACGTTGGATTGGCGATGGAGACGTTCGCCGCTTTGTAGAGAAAGTAAGAATTAACCACAAAGCCGCTAAGAAAGTTAAAGCCTTTTCTCTTTTGTGTCTTTGTGCCTTCGTGGTGAGCCAGCGCTTTTCCGCAAACGCTAGCCTCTATGAAAACCTTTTTCGATGTCGCGCGTCGTCAGGCGCAGGATGATGGGACGCCCGTGCGGGCAGGTGGTGGGTGAAGATGTCAACAGCAGGCGATCAATCAGCCAGCGCATCTTTTCCGCTGCTAGCGGCGTGTTGAGTTTGATTGCAGCCCGGCTGGCGAGCGAGGCCGCGATGTCGTCTCGCAAGGTCTCGCGCACCGCGCCGCGCTTCTCCGCGTCAACCGTCTCTAAAACTTCCGCGAGCATGTTGCGCGCTTCACCTGCGGGCAAGTCCGCCGGGACAGCTTTGATTGCGACCGTTCGGCCAGAAAGACGCATCAACCCGAAGCCGTATGTTTCAAGCTCTTCCGCGACGATGTCGAAGGCGGCGACTTGCGCGGGTGTGAGATCAAAGGTTTCGGGCATCAGTAACTGCTGCGACTCTGCGTTGCGCGAAGATTCGAGCCGACGATACTTATCAAAGAGAATGCGCTCGTGCGCGACGTGCTGGTCAATCAAAAGCAAGCCTTCGTCGTCCGTCGCGATGATAAAACTCTCTTCAAGCTGGCCGAGCGGACGAATGTTGGTTGAGACTGTTTCAAGCACAACTTCACGCACGAGGTTCGCGGCAGAGACGAGCGGCGGGAGCGCATGCTCGGAATGAACGGACGGTGACGGTTGCTGCACCTCGTTGATGACAGGCTCGCTCTGCCCCGCCCCTTCCCGTCCGAACGGCACGACTGTTCCCGCGCTCCCCGCATCCCTGTCTTCTTCCGAAGACGCAGACTGCGCGTTCCTTAGAATGGCGTCCAAACCTCTCGCCGTGTCTCCCTTTGATGGCAATGGCTGATTCCACTCTTCAGGGAACGGATTTTCTTCCTCCGGCGGCGTGAACCCGAATTCGATGCTGGATTGCCGCGACGGAGGGACAAGCTCGCGCGTGACTTTCGAGATATTGCTTTCAACGAATGAAGAGGTGTCGGCATTTTCGACTACTCTAAGCTGCGCTGCGTTCTCGCGTGAATCGAAGTGAGAGCCTTCGTCGTGCCTCGGTTCGGCAGAGAGCGCGGCGTCACGCGTCGTTGGCGTCACCGTTTCATAAACAGCTTCGACGGCGCGCGCGTAGCCTGCGCTGGCGAGCGCACCGCGCACAGCCTCGCGCACGGCGTCGGCGACGGCAGCCGCGCGCCGAAAGCGCACCTCGGTCTTCGCCGGATGAACGTTGACATCAACCTCTTCGAGCGGGATTTCGAGAAACAACAGAGCCGCAGGGAAAACTCCGTGCGGCAGGATAGCGCGGTAGCCGTCAGAAAGCGCACGCCCGATAAGGCGGTCGCGAACGTAGCGACCGTTGATGAAAAGATACTGCGCGTCGCGCGACGTGCGCCGCTCGCGCGGAGCAGAAACGTAGCCCCGCACGCGCGCTATTCGCTCATGCCCGCCGTTGACTTCCAAGAGATTATCCAGAAACTCCGCGCCGAAGATTTGGTAAGCGCGTTCACGTAAGTCGGAAGCTGGCGCGGCGCGTAAGACTTCGCGCCCGTTGTTCGTCAAGGTGAAAGCAATCTCAGGATGAGCGAGCGCGTAATGCGTGACGAGGTTCATCAGGTGAAAGCTTTCGGTCGCTTCGGAGCGCAAAAATTTCCGGCGAGCCGGAACATTGAAGAAGAGATCGCGCACCGTGATGGTCGTGCCCCTGGGATGCGCCGCATCTTTCACGTCGCGCATCCGCCCGCCTTCTATCAGGACGCGCGTGGCGGCCACCTCGCCTTCAGTCATCGTCACAAGCTCGACGCGCGCCACCGAAGCAATCGAAGCGAGGGCTTCGCCGCGAAAGCCGAGCGTAGCAATCGCATTCAGGTCTTCCGCACTCTTAATCTTCGAGGTCGCATGACGCTCAAACGCCAGCACGGCATCGTCGCGCGCCATGCCATCGCCATCGTCCGCGATGCGCAAGAGCCTGCGCCCGCCCGCCTCGACATCAATCGTGATGCGACGCGCGCCCGCATCAATCGCATTCTCGACCAACTCCTTAGCCACAGACGCCGGGCGCTCCACCACTTCGCCAGCGGCGATCTGATTAGCTAACTGATCTGAGAGGACGCGAATCTTGGACATAAGAGAAGAAGTGATAGGTAATGGGTGATAGGTGATGGGTGATAGGAAAAAGCAGTTTCTTATCACCTATCACCCATCACCTATCACTCACAGATAAACTATCTGATGGTCGGAAGAACCTAAGTTGATTGCGTCATAAATCCAGCCGACGATGTAGGTGCCGTGACGCGCAAGCAGGCTGGTAATGTTGATGTGGCGCTCCTGCAAAGTCTTGTTCGGGTAGAGCGCAGCGAAGGCGCGCTCAAGCTGGCGATGCGCGGCGCGGTCGCGGCTCATCTGCGCGCGGTGGAAACGTGTACGCAAGCCTTCGAGTTGATAGGTGATTTTGCGCCGCCCGGTTTCGAGAGCGTCGGAGAGCGTCGGGTCAACATTCCTGAGTTGCTCTTGCAGCACATCTAATTCTCGATTGATTGACTCTTCCGTCCGGTTGAACGTTTGCGCCGTCTCCGAGCCGAGATGTTCTTCGACCACGCGCGCCAGCACAACATCCAGCCCGTCGAAAAGATCAGCGAGACTCAGGCCGTAGCGTTCGAGCGTGCGCCACGTGCGCCGCTCGACAATCGTCAGGCTCGCGCGCGGCAAGATAGGCGTCGCGGGGCGATTCAGAGTTCTATAAACTTCAGCCGTCTGCGCGAAGTAAGCGATTTCGGCTGCGCCGCCGAAGTAGGCCACCGTCGGCAGAAGGTAATCCTGCACCACGGCGCGCAGCGTGACGTTCGGGCTAAACTTCTGCGGATTGGTAGCCGCCATCTCGGCTAACTCTTCAGCCGTGTACTCCTCGCGCGCGTCCTTCGCTTTGTAGCGACCGCTGCCTGTGCGCGCGACCGCATGGCGCGAGCCGTCTTCCGTGTGCAGAAAGAGCGGGAAAGCATTTTCCGAAGTGGCGACCTGCGCGTGATAGCCAGCCTCTTCCAATTCGCGGCTGCGTGTGACGAGCGCCGCAGCCATTTCGGGTGCGCGGCGCGCGGCCTCTGCGTAAAGCGGCGCGGCCAAGTGTTTCAACTTCGCGTCGAGCGGGTCGAGCAGAATCAAACCGTAGCAGCCGATGAGTCGCGTAATCATCTGCGCGAAGCCGTCGCCATAACCTTTGCCCGGTTTCCACGTCTCGCGCAAGAGGCGTTCAACTTCGGGGATGAATTCCGTGCTGGGCAACACGTCGAGCAGGCGCTTGAGCGTCTCGTCAATGGAATCATCCAGACGGACGCTGCCGACGGGCGCACCTTCCCTGTGCATTGCTGTCTGCACATTCACGCTCGCCAGACGACAATCGCAGCCGATGAACTCTGCCGTCGCGACTTCAGCGAAATCGTGATCTTCGGTAGCAATCCAGAAGACGGGCACAGCCTTTGTGCCGCGCTGCGTCAGGCAGCCAGCGAGCTTGACCGCAGACAGTGCTTTGTAGACGGTGTAGAGCGGGCCTGTGAAGAGTCCGGCCTGCTGGCCTGAGACGACCGCGACGCAATCCGTCTCTCGCAGCCGCTCGATGTTAGCGAGAGTTTCATCCGTCGCGCCCCAGCGTCTGTTCATCGCTTCGAGCGCATCGCATAGCTCACGCCGATCTGTCTTGTGGGCAGCTAAAACTTCCGGCGCGCGCTCACTCAATTCGTGATGAAAGCGGACGGCTGAGGGGTAGAAGCGGCGGAGCGCAACCGGGTCGCGCAGGTAATCAAGGAAGAGACGCGATTGCTGCGGGATGCGCTCAAACGATAAGGTTTCGACGCGCAGTCCTGCCTCCTCCGGCGTGCTGTAACATGGGGCTTCCGTCGTGCTCACTTTATGGACGCTCCTGCCTGAAGGCGATGTTCTTCGTCGCCCGCTTCATCGGCCAAAATCTCGGTCTCTTTCAGTACCGCTCGAATCTCACGTTGCGCTGCTTCGTTTGCATCAGAAAGCGGCGCGCGGACATGCCCGCCCGCGTACCCCAGCATATCAAGCGCAGCCTTCAATCCGCTAATGCCGTAACGACCCGAAATGCCTCGCGTGAGGCGCGTCAAGCGTTGCTGCATCTCGCGCGCCCGCTCATGCTCTCCCGCTTCGAAAGCCTTGTAGATAGCAACCGACAAACGCGGCGCAATACATCCGACAGCTAAGATAGCGCCACGCGCGCCAACGCAGAGAGCCGGATAGAGCGCCGAGCCGTTTCCCGTCAGCACGATGAAATCCTTTGGCACGAGCCTGACGGTCTCCGCCAGATTCAAAATATCGCCGGAGCTATCCTTCACCCCGACGATGTTCTCATGCCCGCTCAGGCGCGCGATTGTCTCCGAGGCGAGCGTGATATTCGTAAACGACGGCACACTGTACAGCAGCACCGGCACAGGCGAAGCATCCGCTACCGTCAGATAATGATTGACGAGCGCAGTCTGTGTCATCTCCGCCCGGTAAAAGTGCGGCGTGATAACCAGCACGGCATCCGCGCCCGCCTGTGCCACGCCACGCACTTCATCAACGCTCGCCTGTGTGCTTTGCTGTCCTGCTCCAACAATGAAAGCGAGGTGAGACGGCACACTCGCGCGCGCTGTCTCAATCACATCTAGGCACTCGCGCTCAGTCAAATGCACACGCTCGCCGGTTGAGCCGAGCGCAGCGTAACCTGCGACGCCTGTTTCGTTCCACCTCTCAACATTCGCGCGCACGGCGCGGGTGTCTATTCCACCATCATTGTCGAACGGAGTGGTAAACGGGAGCATGATGCCGCGCAGTTTTTCCGGCGAGAACCCGGCGGCTGAAGAGTTCTTTTCGATTGTCTCGTCTGGTGGTTTCAAGCCGGAGCATTATAGCGACCGCTTCCAGAGACGCGCAATGACTGACGCCGGAGGCTGGCACACAAAAGTCCTTGAGAGCGATTCAGCTATCAAGGACTTTTGCAAGGCGTGGGAGTTGCGCGCGACTGCGATTTTTCTCTAAAACTTTGAGACCTCAATGGCCTTGTGGTTGACGAAAGCGTTGCCCTCGCAGATTAATGTTTCTCCCTGCGTCTGATGAATGGCCTTACCACTCAGCAGGTCCTCCTGAGAATTCTCCGGCTTAAAACTATTGACATTCATAATTGAGGCGGTTTATCGTGCGCGCATTCTCGTGCCGCGCTCGCTTTCACACGAGTCTTCTCTTGTCCTAGTGACCTGGACGCCGCCCGTGGTTTTCAGCTAACCGGAGAGCGGCTTTCGCCGGGCAGCAAATAACGCTCTGGCCTCAGTAGCAAGCGTTCCCATTCACCGCTCTTGATTCCTTCTGGATGCCTCGTCCAGGTAGAGGAGTAGATCATGCCAAGTCCAAGACTTCGTCTCTGGCAAGTGCTCAGGGATGAGTATGAATTATTCCACGGTGCGCGCCCAGACGTGACGCACAACTGGTCGTTTCAACCGGAACAGTTGAAACATCCGATTCAGTTCGCGCTCAGGCTGAAAAAGCCTGACGACGCGGTGTCAACCGCGGTGTCAACACGTCTGCGGGAGCAACTGAGCCAGGAAGCGCAGACCAAACTGCAAGAATTTGACGGCAAAAAGCACCTTTCCCCGGAGCTTCAGAGTGCCCTCGTAACAGCTCTGAACGTTCTCCTCTCCGACCGGACTCTTTATCAACTCTATGGTAAAGAGACTGTGAACTACATTCTGGCGGAAGCTGAAGTCAAAATAGATCCTAAACCCGATTTAGGCGAAGCTGAAGCCAAAACAGACCCTGAAATCTATTTAGACTACGACAAACTCAAGGATCAGCCTTTAACCGACGTGCAACTCCCGCAGGTTAATCGTTGGCTGCTGGAGGAAACCTATGAAGACGAAATAGAGAAAGTTGACGAGAGCATCGCGAAGGGTTATTACGAGTTCATTCATAAAGGAAACCATTCGGCGCTCTGTCTCTCCGGCGGCGGCATCCGCAGCGCCACGTTCAATCTGGGTCTCTTGCAGGGTCTGGCGCGACACGGCCTGCTGGAACAATTTGAATATCTCTCAACGGTTTCCGGCGGCGGTTTCTCCGGCGGCTGGCTGACGGCCTGGATTAATCGTCACCCGCAGAAATTAGAGGGCGTGATGAGAGAACTGGGGAAACAAGATGCGGCGCGACCAACCGCGCCGAACCCCCTTGAGCCTGAGCCCGAACCCTTGCGCTGGCTACGCAGCTACAGCAACTTTCTCAATCCCAAGCTGGGACTCTTCAGCGCAGACACCTGGACGCTCGTTGCCACCATCCTGCGGAACATCTTTCTGAACTGGCTGGTCTTCGTGCCGGTGCTGATGGCTGTGTTGATGCTTCCCAGATTGTGGGTCGCTTTCGTTTCCAGAAGGACCTGGGACGTGGCGGAAGATTTGAGCATCGGCATCGGCTTCTTCATGGGGATGATGGCGCTGCTGTATATCGGTCTCAATCTTCCCAGCACGCGAAGACGCAATCGCGGACAGTCGGCTTTCCTGTGGCGCTGCCTCGTGCCGTTGATAATCTCTGCCATCGCGCTGGCCACTTATGCAGTGCGCGCTTCTCAAGCGGGCGCCCGTCACGACCTCGTCAACTTCGTCTGGTATCAAGTAGCGATTATTATCGTGCCCTGGCTCGTCTGCGCGTTATACCAGCGTTCCATCCGCAAGAAATTTACCAAACCGGGCAAACTTCGCCTGCACTTTGCTTTTGCAACGCTACTGATTCTCGCGGTTCAACTCATCACTGCCTGGTTGCTGTGGGGAATGGCCACAGCATGGTCGGAGATGAATGAAGCACCGGAACTCGTGCTGTTCTATGCTTGCCTGGCTGTCCCCGTCATCCTGGCTCTGCTGGCCTTCACAGGCGTCTTGCTCGCCGGACTGACCAGTAATTACACCGAAGATGACGATCAGGAATGGTGGGCACGCGCGGGCGCTTGGATTTTCATTGTAATTATTGGCTGGAGCGTCATCAGTGTAATCGTCATTTATGGCCCACAGCTTTTAATTAGTTTGCCGAAGCAAATATTCGAGAGAGATTTCTTTTCAAAGGAAGTGTTGCTGGCGGTGGGCGGCATCCTCTCCGGCGTGATTTCGATCTCCGGCGGATTCAGCTCAAAAGCCCCGGCCAGCGACCAGGAAGCAAAGAAATCAGGAGTGATGGGAACGCTCCTGCAAATCTTACTTAATGTTACAGCAGCAATCTTCCTAGTATTTATCATCATTGTTCTCGCGCTTTTGACGAACGTGCTGCTGACCTCCCTGTTGTATGGGCCGTGGCTCGAAGGTGCAAGTAAGGTGTATGGCTCGTATTCTCATGCCGTCGTCCTCCAACGCTCACCCACCTTCTTACTGCTGCTGCTGACGGCAATCCTGCTCTTACTCGGCTACTTGTTCGGACGCCTCATCAACACCAACAAGTTCTCGCTTCATTACCTCTGGCGCAACCGCATCATCCGCGCTTATCTGGGGGCATCGAACCCGAACCGCCAGCCGAACCTCTTCACAGGCTTCGACGGAAACGACAACATACAGATGCACGAGATGAAACCGACGACGGAGGAGAATACGCACGAGACGGAACCGGCGAAGAAGAAGAAACTGCTCCACGTTCTGAACTTCGCGTTGAATCTCGTGGGCGGCGAAAAGCTCGCGTGGCAGGAGAGGAAGGCCGAATCCTTCACGGCTTCACCGCTTCATTGCGGGAATCACCGGCTCGGGTATCGCCGCGCGGCAGATTACGGAGGGCGCGTGAAGCCCGGCGATGAAGATGGAAAGAGCGGCATTTCTCTCGGAACATCCATTGCCATCTCCGGCGCTTTCGTCAGCCCCAACATGGGCTACATGCAGACTTCGCCGGTCATACGCTTTCTGATGACGCTCTTCAACGTGCGCTTCGGCTGGTGGCTAGGCAATCCCGGTCGCGCCGGGGATGGCGCAAGCGATTTAATCCGCACCTACGATTTGAACTCGCCACGCCTGTCCGTCAAGCCGATTGTCAAAGAAGCCCTGGGGATGACCAACGACAAGTCTGACTACATCTATCTTTCCGACGGCGGCCACTTCGAGAACTTCGGGCTTTACGAAATGGTCTTGCGCCGCTGCCGCCTGATCGTCATCGGAGATGCAAGTTCGGATGCAGAATATTCCTTTGACTCCCTCGGCCAATCGCTACGCAAGATCAGGATTGATTTCGGTATCCCGGTCGAGTTCAAGAAATTTTCGATTGTTAAGCCAGCGCGCGACGGGCAGGGTGCTCTATGCGGCCATCGGCACGATTAACTATCAGTGCATTGACGGCGGCAACGCGGAAGCAACTAACGGCACGCTGATTTTGATCAAGCCGACTCTCCTCGGAGACGAGACGCGCGACGTTCTCAACTACGCGAGCGAGAACGACTCCTTCCCGCAGGAATTCATCGGCGACCAGTGGTTCAGCGAATCACAGTTCGAGAGCTATCGCGCGCTCGGCTCACACATCATTGACGCGCTCTGTCGTGAACCAAAGGTAGGGATTGACGCCCAGAAGCCTCCTGCCGACCTCGATGATTTCCAGAAACGCGTAGAAGACAACCTGAATTAAATAGCAGCGGCGACATAACAGTAGCCCATGACGTAAATCATGGGAACAGGCAGCGAATAACAGCAGACAAAAGAGAGGAAGGAAGACAAACCACGAAGTAACACTGAACGTCACGAAGGATTCTTTCTTCGTGCTGCTTCGTGTTATTTAGTGGTTTCTCTTCTTCCTCTCTTTTGTCTGCAATCCGGCATAAGTATGACCTCACGCCTGGGCTATGGTTCGATCTGGTTGACTCTACAGACTCCCGGACTTTAGACTCCTGATTCTTAGAACCCCGAACTTACTATGAGCAGCGAGAAACTGGATTTGCTAATCATCGGCGCAGGCCCGGCAGGATTGTCGGCGGCGGACGCGGCGGCGCGCGAAGGCTTGAGTTATCTAGTCATCGAGAAGGGCTTGATTGCCGATACCATCTTTCATTATCCAATCGGGCACACAGTCTTTTCGACGCCGAACGAACTGGAGATGCGCGAAGGCACGCTCAAGCCCTGCCGCGAAAAGCCCACGCGCGAGGAACTGCTCTCACACTACGTCCGCTTCACGCTCGAACAAAGCCTGCGAATCAACACGGAAGAAGAGGCGAGCGCGATTGCGCGCCTTGAGCCGGACGGCTTCCGTGTAAGCACGACTCGCAGCGAATACCACGCGGCGCGCGTCCTCTTCGCCATCGGCGCGATGGCTCATCCACGCAGGCTCGACACGCCCGGCGAAGATTTATCCAAAGTTCATCACAGCTTCACGGAAGCCTATCCACACGTCCGCAAAGATGTGATGGTCATTGGCGGCGGCAACAGCGCGGCTGAGGCTGCACTCTTTCTGGCGGAAGAAGGCGCACGCACCACGCTCGTCATCTGGCGTTCCGATTGGGAGAACCGCGACCCCAAGAAGAACGCCATCAAGCACTGGGTTCGCACGCCGCTCGAAAAGTTGATTGAACAGGGGCGCTTACAGCTTCTGTTCTTTAAGGAAGTTGAAGAGATTACCGAACGGGAAGTCCGCGTCCGTCTGGAAGACGGCGAGACCACCACGCTCCCCAACGATGCTGTCTTCATCCTCATCGGCAGCGATGCGGATTTACGGCTCCTGCGCGAGGTCGGAGTTGAAATCGTGCGCGCTGGACTGGCGGACGTGCCTGTCTACGACCCTGAGACCTTCGAGACCAACATTCCCGGCCTCTACGTCGCAGGCCATTTCACACACGCCCGCCACATCAAAGAAGCCATCGCCGTTCCCCGCCGCATCGTTCCACTCATCGCGCAATCCCTGCGAGCTTTGGTCAAGTAAGACCACTTACCATTCTAAGTAAGCCATGAAAAGTCCGCTCCGCTTTTCCAGCGGCTCTGCCGCCGCGCTGTGCGGAAAGGCTCTGCCTTTCCGTTGAATGCCTTCTTACTTTTTAGCAAGGCTAGGCCTTGCCTGTGGCGAGGCGCAGCCTCGCCACATACTGAAGCAATGCAGACCGGAAAGCCGGAGGCTTTCCGCACAGACAGGCGGCACAGCCGTCATCAGAAAGTGTCCCGAACTTCCCATGGCTTACTTAGTGGCTTTGCCTTAGCCTCCGCGCACGCTCCGCCAGTTGATTTGCTCAATATCCATTAAGAGCGGTTCATTCTCTGCTACAGCGCGATTCCAGCAGCGTATGCTTGACCATCGCCAATCTTCATCCCTCGCGATAAGTCCCGCGCGGACAGGATTCTGGTGTGTGTAATGCACTCGTTGCATCAGTGAGCTTTCGCTCGTCAACAAGACAACATTTGAATGATGCTGCCACAGCGAATATTTATACTGTCGTGTTCCCTTTTCATGTTGCAGTTTTTTCAGCGAGCTTTCATATCCGCGCTCTTTCAAGTGCCCGATGATGCGGCGGCTCATAATTCCCTTAATGAAACGTAACGTGTCTGATGGCTTACGCGCTCCGTCAGTTAAAACATGGAGATGATCGGGCATGACTACATACGCCAGCAACGCGAAGCCGCCCGACCGTCGCGCCTCATCGAGCGATGTGCAGGCAATAATTTTAAGGGCATCAGAACGAAAGACCGGCAACCGATCTTTCGTGACGACTGTGAGGTACAAACAGGGCGTATCTCTTGAGACTGTAATCATGAGGTGCAGCCTCGCAGAAGGAATTGAAAAACTTCTTACCCAAATTAAACCAGCGGCTCTACCCCCGCTCTTTGGCGGCTTCGCCGCCCGATGTGCGGAAAGGCTCTGCCTTTCCGTCGCGCGTTTCCTTTATTTAGTGAGGGGCTGCGCCCCGAACGGGCTTCGAGGCATAGCCTCTCGCCAAATATAAAAGCAAGCTCCCGGAAAGGCAAAGCCTTTCCGCACAGACCTGCGGCAGAGCCGCAAAGCCGCCCATCAGGCAATGCCCCGAAATCCTATTTATCAGAAGATTTGAACCGCACACTCCACTTTCAAAACCACACTTCCCCAATCCCTCTCAACCGCCCATCCCCCTCAAAGACATCTCTAACCTGTTGCTGCCAGATCACTTGACCCGCCTCCGCGCCTTGACGTTCCGGCGAATTCGATCTTAGATCGGGATCGTTTTCAGAGGTCTTGAGCGCCGAATCGAAGCGAGGTTCATGTCTGTCAGCCAGCCAGCAGGTTTAGTAGTTGCGGATAATTTCATCTGGGAAGCGGAAATGCCTCAACCCGTTCCAAGCCCGGTATTCGTTGACGAGAAGCACGGCCTTCGCCTGTATCAGGGCGATGCCCTGGAATTGCTGCGTCAGGCGAAGGATGAAATGTTCGACCTCATCTTCGCCGACCCGCCCTACTTTCTCTCGAACGACGGCATCACCTGTCAGGCCGGGAAGATGGTCAGCGTCAACAAAGGCATCTGGGACAAGGCGACGACCTTTGCAGAGATACACAAATTCAATCTCGAATGGCTCGAACAGTGCCAGCGCCTGCTCAAACCCAACGGCACTATCTGGGTGACGGGCACATCGCACAACATCTACAGCGTCGGCTTCGCTCTGCAAACGCTCGGCTACAAGGTTCTGAATGACATCGCGTGGTACAAGGTCAACCCGCCGCCGAATCTTTCCTGCCGCTACTTCACACATGCGACGGAGACGATTCTCTGGGCGCGACGTTCGCCGAAAGCGCGTCACGTTTTCAACTACGAAGAGATGAAGCGCGAGAATCGCAACAAGCAGATGCAATCGCTCTGGCACATCAGGCCGCCCGCGCCGCGCGAGAAACGCTACGGCAAGCATCCGACGCAAAAGCCCGAAGCCCTGCTCGACCGGATTATCCGCGCCTCTTCAAATCCGCACGACATGGTGCTTGACCCGTTTTGCGGCAGCGCCACGACCGGAGTTGTGTGCGCTCGTCTCGGCAGGCGTTTTGTTGGCTTCGAGTCGGACGCTTCGTTTGTCGAGCTTGCGACCAAACGAATTGAGGACGAAGTAATGTTTATGACAAAGCAGGAAAGCTTCGCTTTCGGCACGCAAAATGCTGGGGGGGGGGAATTTTAGGTCATGGCCGATCCCTCCTTCTACTTCGCACAATACGGCATCAATTCTGCGGATGCGGCCTTTGAACATTTCAAAGCCACGCTTCAGAATTACTATGACGCTGACTTTTATGTTGATTGGGATAAAATCTATGAAAGGATTGAATACTTCCGTCCAGAATTATTTTTGTTAAGCTCGCTCTGCGGCGCTAAAGACAAGCAGGTTGCCGCGCGCCGTCTTTTAGCTGATTATCCCAAAGTAGTTGCAGTGTTGCCCCTACTCATGGCTCGTCGAGAGACGGTTCAGATTATGGACGAGCAGAGTGAAGCGCGCGTAATAAACTATGACTTTCCTGAAAACTTAAGAGAATTATCTAATGCCGAGATCGAACACTACATACATTTTCTTTGTTCCTCGCGTGTTATCGAACTGCTTGACCATATCAAATCTGTGCCTGACTACGTCACTGGCGTCGAGGTGGGAATGGACACCAATGGGCGTAAGAATCGCGGCGGTAAGTGCGGAGTAAAAGCAATCCAACCTTTTGTGGATGAAGCTTTAGCTAAACTTTCATTTCTCCAATATAAGTCAGAAGCAACTTTCGATTTTCTGGCAACTCAAGGCTGTGTCCTACCTGAGATTTTTCGCAGCGAACGTTGGGACTGGGTATTCTGGACAAAGGATAAACCGCGCCGCATCGCTGTTATGGAAGTCAATCATTATGGTGGCGGTGGTTCTAAACTGAAGTCCATTGCGCGCGATTATATTGGACGCTACAAAGTTCTTGAAGATGCAGGCATTGGCTTTGTTTGGGTTACAGATGGGTACGGTTGGCTAACGGCTCGCCCCGCTTTGCGCGAGGCGTTCGACACCATCAAACACTTAATTAATATCCGACAAGCCAAAGACGGCCAACTCGAATGGGCTTTACGTCGCCTGCTCTCCGTCTCCAGAAAAAGCCGGGAAGAACACGCTGCTTAGGTGTATAATCCAGCCGCACCGAAAACTTCACCCAGGTGGACGGCGATGAAACAGCATGAAGCAGTAATTGAGGCGATGCGGCTGAATGGCGGCTTCGCGACACTTGGCCATTTATATCAAGCTGCTTTGAAAATCCCGGATTGTCAGTGGGGCACGAAGACGCCTTTTGCAAGCATACGCCGCATCGTGCAAGTTTATCCCAAACTATTCTTTAAGATCAGGCCAGGTCTCTGGGCGCTCACTACCCAGAGAGAAGAAGTCCTTGAAAAATTAGCTCTCGCAGGGCAAGTATCCTCAACTAAAGCCGAAGAATTCAATCACAGCTATTATCAGGGTTTGCTTGTCGAGATAGGCAACTTAAAGAACTATGAGACGTTCGTTCCGCATCAGGATAAGAATAAGTTTTTTCTGGAACGCAGGCTGGCTGAAGTCTCCACGCTCAGAAATTTCCATAACTTCACTTACGATTCCCTGCTGAAGAGAGCGAGGACGGTTGATGTCTCATGGTTCAATGAAAGGAAATTGCCAAAGGCTTTCTTCGAGGTAGAGCATTCGACCGACATGCGAAATTCTTTACTGAAGTTTTTGGACTTTGAGGACTTTCGGATTAACTTCTTTATTGTTGCGGATGCTGCACGCAAGCGTGACTTTGAGAGTAAAATTTCCTCAGCCACTTTCTCACCAGTACGCGACACCGTAAAATTTATTGATTACGATACGCTAGCTAACACACACTCCAAGATTTCAGCAAGCATACCAGCAGAGAGATCGCTGGGCTTATAGACAATTCCCTACCTCATTTTACCTTTACTGCTCTTTTGCTTCGCGCGGCGAACTTGCGCCTTATTTCTTCGTGGTTGGTCGTACCGGGCAGATGTTCGGGCAGGTCTAGCTCATCATCAATCAGAACTTCCGTAGGAACGCCCGCGATTCGAGCGTATCGCAGGAGTATCGGCAACGGCGGCTCGCGGTTTCCTATCTCGTAGTTGGAAATCCTGTTGTAAACAATCATCGCCTCAACATCCAAACGCTTGAGCATCTCTGTCTGAGATATACCGAGAGCAAGCCGCACCTGTAGGAGCTTTTCAGGAAGACGCTCCGACTTCTGACGCGCCGTTCCCATCAAGAGTTACCCCCTGATGGAGTTGCGCCAGCCCAAAGTAATTTGATCTTATACCGATGATGGTATAGAATGCGCCTGCTCAACTTATTCGCCGTGAGTGTGAACCTTTCATACTCAACGGCGATGCTCATCTCTCAGTCGGAGGTTGAGGGTTGAGTCGTCGCATTGGCCGTTGCTTTAGTTGTCAATTACGAAAGCCACCGAAAGATAACAAAATCGTCGCCCGTCGTCACCTTCGACCGGACGAGCCTCATTATCCTGCGGAGTTCCTCATCATGTGCGACTACCAACCGCAGACAGTCCGGCTCTATGATAACGGTCGCTCCTTCGCTTGTCCCTACTGTCAGCAAGTTCGCGAACATCCCCATTTTGATTATTACGCCGCCCGCGATGGCTACGCCTACTGTGGTGTCTGTGGAAAGTGGATGAAGATTGAGAACTACGTGACCTTCAAGACCGAAGAGGAGAGCATCGCCGCGAGAAAAGGGGTCAGATGTGTTAAGACGAAATAGTTGAACACACAAAGCAGGCGCGCGCAGATAGTTCGCGGCGGAAAAGGAGCTTATCTTAGAAGCTGTGCGGAAAGTCCATGAAAGCTCCGAAGGAGCGAAAGGTGAAAGCCTGTGGCAACGCCACAGGGCAATAGAGACCAGTTTATTCATTAAGCCCTGAAGGGGCGGCATACTTATTCCGCCCCTTCAGGGCTTCTCATCAAAGGAGAACTGTGACCCGGCGCGGTGCGCCGGGCTATCACATGTCGCCCCTTCGGGGCTTTCAATCTTTGGGGTGGCAGTTACCCCGGGCTGGCGCCCAGGGCTACATTCTGCCGCCCCTGACGGGGCTGAAACGTTGTCCCTACTTACGTCGAACTCACGTTAATCACAACAGACAGTCATCGAATCTCTGCGACGACCGGCGCTCGCGGGCGGATTCGGACTGAATAGAATGTATTCCAGTAGCCGCGCTCGAAGGTCAGACGCTCTTGAAGCTGCCCGCTCACGGGTTGGCCGGGGAAGACCCACCGGGACTTCGTTTCTTCAAACTCGCCCGCAACCTCGCCGCCTTCCGAGTGTAGATGTATTTCCCAGACGGCTGGCATCTGCGCGAAGCGCGACCGGATGATGGTCGTCCACTCTCCGGCAGGGCAGTTGATGGTCTTCTTCCCAAACATTCCCACACCCCTCTTCTGACGCTCAACTCACGTTGCCTTATATCATCGGGTCGGCGCTCAAGTGCTCACGACGTACGGTACCTGTTTGATAGGCAGCCTCTTCGACATCGCGTGCCGATTTCTTAAATGGCTATGGTAAACTTTAGCCGGATTAAGCGTCCCTTATGAAGTCTAAAGTTTACATTGAAACCACCATTGTCAGCTATCTAACCGCGCGCCCGAGTCGAGACCTGGTTATCGCAGCTCATCAGCAGATTACACAGGAATGGTGGACGAATCGTCGCTCTGATTTCGAGTTATATGCTTCTCAATTAGTAGTTCAGGAATCTAGTGCGGGAGAAGCGCAAATGGCGCAATTGCGTCTCGCAGCGCTGGACGAAACTTTGTTGCTTAATGTGAATCCAGAGGCGGTTGCGCTGGCTCGTAAGCTGGTTGAAAAAGGGCCGCTACCGGAGAAGGCGGCTATAGATGCTTTGCATATCGCGGTTGCTACCGCTCATGGAATGGATTACTTGCTGACATGGAATTGCAAGCACATCGCCAACGCTGAAATGCAAACGGCGGTTGCGGCTATTTCCCGCGCGAGCGGGTATGAGCCTCCAGTCATTTGCACGCCTGAAGAATTGTTAGGAGATTGAAAGATGTGGACGGATGAGATAGTTGAACTAACAAGGAAAGCGCGCGAAGAATATGCAGCAAAATTCAACTATGACCTTGAGGCTATCTACGCGGATTTGAAGAAGCAGGAAGCGCAGAGCGAGCGACAGATAGTTTCATTGCCGCCGAAGAAGCCAACTTTGATTCCGCAAGCAAAAGCATCCTGAACCTGCCGCTCCTGCCAGCGTACCCCTCACCAATTACACCATCGGATCGGAGCTGGCGCGTTCACGCCTCGCGACGCCTGTTTGATAGGCGGCCTCTTCGACATCGCGGGCGACCGCTTCGGCAACTCGCCGGTCGAAGACGGAAGGGATGATGTAGTCCGGATGTAATTCGTTGTCGGGAATAATCCCGGCGATGGCGTGGGCGGCGGCGAGTTTCATCTCTTCGTTGATGCGCGAGGCGCGGCAGGCGAGTGCGCCGCGAAAGATGCCCGGAAAGCAGAGCACGTTGTTAATCTGGTTCGGATAATCCGAACGGCCCGTAGCCATCACCGCCACGAACTCTCCGGCCTCTTCCGGCATAATCTCAGGCGTCGGGTTCGCCATCGCAAAAACGATTGGTTTTGTCGCCATCTTCTGCAAATCAGCGGTCGTAATCACACCCGGCGCGGAGAGTCCCATGAAGACATCCGCGCCCTTGATTACGTCGTGGATTGTGCCGTCCTCGTTATCGGGGTTCGTGTTGCGCGCGTACCAGTCCTTGACCCAGTTCATGTGCTCCGTGCGCCCGCGATAGAGCGCGCCCTTCTGGTCGCAACCGACAATGTTCTGCACGCCCGCCGCCATAATTATTTTTGAGCAAGCCACGCCCGCCGCGCCCACGCCGTTGACCACGACCTTAATATCTTCCATCCGCTTGCCGACAATCTTCAGCGCGTTAATCAACGCCGCCAGCACCACGACCGCCGTGCCGTGTTGATCGTCGTGAAAGACTGGAATGTCCAGTTCCTCTTTCAAGCGGTCTTCAATCTCGAAGCAGCGCGGGGCTGAGATGTCTTCGAGGTTGATTCCGCCAAACGCGGTCGCGATGTTTTTGATGGTTCGCACAATCTCGTCAGGGTCTTTCGTCGAGAGACAGATAGGAAAGGCATCCACGCCCGCGAATTCCTTAAACAGCATCGCCTTGCCTTCCATCACTGGCATCGCCGCCGCCGGGCCTATGTCGCCCAAGCCCAGGACAGCCGTTCCATCCGTCACGACCGCGACGGTGTTCTTCTTGATGGTCAGGGTGAAAGCTTTTTCGGGGTCGCGGTTGATGGCTTCGCAGACGCGAGCCACGCCCGGTGTGTAAGCCATCGAGAGATCGTCGCGCGTCTTCAAGGGAGCTTTCGACGTGACTTCAATCTTGCCGCCGATGTGCATCAGGAAGGTGCGGTCGGAGACGTTGACGACTTCCACCCCGTCTATGTCGCGCACGGCTTCGACGATCTGCTCGCCGTGCTCGTTTGAGCGGGCGTTGACGGAGATGTCGCGGACGACCGCATCGCCGCCGACGCTGACGATGTCAATGGCGCCGATGTCGCCTCCGGCGCGACCGATGGCGGTGGTTAATTCTCCAAGTGTTCCGGTGCGGCTCGCCAGTTTGACGCGCAAAGTCAGGCTATAACTGGCGCTGGGTGTGTTTTCCATTGCGACTAGAGCGAGAATCCTTTCGCGTGTGAATGTGTTCGGGGACGCCGGAAACTCTAACGCCAAAGAAGCGAGCAGCGCAAGCATAGACAGGATTAACAAGATGGACAAGATTAGGAAGATGAATTTATTGCTGCTTGTCTTCTTTTCCGTCCTGTGAATCTTGTTAATCCTGTCTCCCTGTTTTAATTCCCTTTTTTTCCGCACCTAATCTGTTCTGGCAAATTGCAAAGAGCCTGCTTGCAATCCGCAGCTTGCCAAGCGTCCGCCGCAAGCTATCGAATAAAAGCAGCGAATATCCGCTCATGTTGCTGTGGCATGTTTATTGAGTAGGGAGAGGGCAGCCCGTCAGCGAGTCCGGTTGGTGAGGCACGAAGGTTAAAAGGACATTGAAAGTTAAATTCTTCAGTTCGCATACAGGAGGAGTTATGAACACCATCACCGTCACCTATCTCAGCTACCTTGCCATCAGCATCTCTCTCACAGTCTGGGTCGCGCAGACCCTGCACAAGAACGGGCGCGTCTTCCTGGTAGATGTCTTTCAGGGCAACGAATCTCTGGCCGACTCCGTGAATCACCTGCTGGTCGTGGGTTTCTATCTCATCAACTTCGGCTACGTGAGTCTGGCTCTCAAGCTCGGCTACACCATTGAAACCGCGAGCGAAGGCATAGAGGCTTTATCGTGGAAGGTCGGGCTGGTGCTGCTCGTGCTCGGCGGGATGCACTTCTTCAATCTCTTCATCTTCAGCCGAATCAGAAATCGCTCCTACCCCCGTCCCCTGCCCCCGCAGATGCAGCCCGGCGCATATGCGAGCAACATCCAGTCGTACTGAAGAGCAGGAGACAGAAGACAGGAGTCAGGAGTCAGGAGTCAGAGGTCAGAAAAGAAAAGTCGGAATAAGCCACCAAGCAACAGCCCCGAAGGGGCGGCAGAGTGTAGCCCCGGGCGCAAGCCCGGGGAATAGCCAGCGATAAAGGTTCGAGCCCCGGAGGGGCGACAGAAGTTCAAGAGGCGTTGTCACGAATCTTGAATTTCTGTCGCCCCTTACGGGGCTCTCAATTTTTTGGGTGGCGGTTAACCCCGGGCTCGCGCCCGGGGCTACATTCTTCCGCCCCTAACGGGGCTGTTATTCAAGCACCCGCTCAATCTCCTTCAAAGCCTCAGGGCGCGCGCCCGCCTCTTTCGCCAGTCGCAAAGATCGCCTGCCCAAAAGCTGATAGGCGGCGAGTGCTTCAGGCAGCGCCACTGAACGGAGCGCGGCAAGGTGTCTTTGCACCGTCGCCGTGTCTGCGCGGGCGAATGTTCCCGTTAGCGCGTGTGCGGGATCGGTCGTGCGAAGATTTTCGAGCGTACTCTGAAGAAGCGGCAGGAAAACTTTACGCGCGCGGCTCTTTGTCAGGCCGCAGCGCGCGAGCATTTCCATTGCAATATCGAAGAGCGCAGTGATGTGGCCGGAAGCCATCACCGCCGCCGCATGATAAAGAGCCTTATCCTCGGCGCTGATCGAAAAGCTCTGCGCCCCGAGCGCTCGCACGAGGCTGCGCGCTACCTGGACGGCAGCCGCGCTGCCCTCCACGCAGAAGAAGGCCGAACTGAGACTCTTTGCGCCCTGAACCGAATCGCTCACGGAAACCAGCGGGTGCATAGAGCCTGTGGCAAAGCCCACCTCACGCAAGCTCCGAAGCGCGTCGGACGAGAGAGCGCCGCTCGCGTGCAGCGCCGTTCGTCCGCGATTGTCCCTCGCTTCGTTAACGCTTTTCCTCTTCTTCGTCCTGCGATTATCAATCGTCGCGGCAAGCGCGGCGGCGACTTCCCTGATGTGGTCGTCAGGTGTGGTGATGAAAAGAATGTCGCTACGGGGAAGGTCTTTGAGTTGTGTGGAAGCGAGGGCGAGAGGTTTTGTGCCGATGAGTGCGGCGGCGCGGCGGGCATGGCGCACGTTACGCGCTACGACCGCTTCGATGCTATAGCCGCGTTTCGTGAGCGCCAGCGCCAGCGCACAGCCCAGACGACCTGCTCCGATAATTGAGACGGCAGGCTTTTGAGTACTTTTGCGCCCGCTGCCGCCAGCCTCTGCGCCGCCGCTTCGTTCAACTGGCATCAGTCTCTTCCCGGTCAACGACCTCGACCACCGCAGGCTCGTTCGGCAGATCGTCCAGCCACTGGTTGAGGCGCGCGCGCAACTCGTCGCGCGTCAGCAATCCGTAATCGCTTGCGGGAAGATGCAGGCGCACGGGCGGAGGCGAGGTCATCCTTCCAAGCGCGCTTTCAATCAACTGCACGTCCACCGGAGAAAACTGCGCCGGGCCAGTCCCCTGCGCGAATGCTCCCGAAAGCGAGCGGGCGCGATGAGCAATCTCCGATTCGCCATCTTTCCGCGCGAGCGCGTCGAGAGCAATGGCAAGCGGTGTGGCCAGAAACATCAACGTGCGACGATAGGCTGCGCGCCCGCGCTCGACCACCTCGTTAATCTCCTGCGGGATGCGCGCCAGAGCTTCTGCGCTTGCCAGCCGGAAGCGGCACGCGCACAAAGGATACTCCGTGAGCAGTTGACGCACAGGCAATTCACACTCTGCGTGGCGGGCACGCTCAAGCATCCCGGTCGTCTCGTCCCAGTAGCGCCGGTTGACGAGCCGTAGTTGCGAGAGCGCTTCAAACTCGCGCCACTCTTCGCTGCGCGTCAGGGCTTCAATCTGTTCACGGCGATTGTCGTCATGCAGCGCCTCGTCATGCGTCTTCGCGTAATGCTCCGTGTAGCGCGCGTAAAATTCGCGCCACAGGAGATTGAAGCGATTTGTCGAGTCTTCATCTAAGAGATTGTGTATGTCTCCGGCTATCGTCAGTAGCTCGCGGCGCGCGCTTTCGATCTCATCAATTCCGGTCGGCTCGGCAAGGCTGAGATAATCGCGCACGCGTGTTCGTTCGGGTATTCCTTTGACGAAGTTTGTCAGTTGCGCGAGCCGCTCATGATTCAACGCGAGGTTATCGGCTGAGTTATCGTAGATGTCCGCCACGCGCTGCAAGCCTTCTTCGAGCGAGATGTTCTTTGACAGCATGGCCTCCACGGCGGCAACTAAATTGCCGAAGCTCTTACGCAAGGCTTCCGTCAGATTCCAGACGCGCGTCGTCAAGCCTTCTTCCGCCAGCGCCTCGAAGATTTTAAGCGGATTGTCGGCACGCCACTTTCTGAGCCAGTCGGCCAGAGCGGTGCGTACTGCATCGCGCGCCTCCGGCTCACCGAGCGATGCGGGCATCTGGCGCGTCGTCAAACGCGAGGCCCACTCCGCCAGCTCTGCTTCGGTCAAAGTCACACGGCGCAGCGGCGGCAGTTCGTGCTCATCTTCGCTCTCTTCGTCCGTCCGCTCGATCACCTCAATTGCCGGGGCGATTACTGTGACGGGCGCGATGATTTTGAAACGATAGCGAGACTCGCCTTCATCTTCGTTTTTCAGGAGAGAGCCGAAGGGTGCGGCCTGTGTGAAGATGGAAAGCACGTTTTCGATTCGTTCGATGGCGGCGGTTGGCTGCTGCTCGTCGTAGAGCAACATCGCCGCGCCAAGCTCGCGCGCCGTCGCGCCACGACCGTCGAGCGAAAGCACGAACAATCCCTTCAAGACCAGCTTCGCCTGAAGCCGCTGCATGATGGGAACCTGCGAGACGCCGTGACGCGCCAGATGGTCGTAAGCCGCCAGAGGCTCTTTCAGATTTTCTGCGAGCCGCAAGCCCCTTTCCGTGCGGTCGAACAATTCATCCAGAACGACGAGCGAAAGCGCCGGGCGATTGGCGGCGTGCGCGCCCGCAGCAGCCGCGAAAGGCAGGAAGGCGAACGTCGGCACGTAGAGCCGCACGGACGACGCCACGTCAGCGATGATCGGGTGCATCGGGTAGATGGCGGCAAAGCGCGGCTCGCTCCAGTTGAAACCCGGCATGGCCGCACGCAGCGTCCTGTACATCTCGCGCAGGGCTTCGCGCGATTGCGCGTTTTTCTGAAAAAGGTGTGTGTCCGTGATCCTGTAAAGATGCTCAGGGTCCAGGTAATCAATCTGGAACGTGCCCGACAGCGCGACGTTTGCGCCGTCCGCGCCCGCGATGTCGTCGTCCAGCGCCAGCGCGACGAAAACGCTCAAATCTCGCGCAGCATTCGCCAGTTCGCTCAACAGCAGGCCGTCGTCGCGCTCGACGCGGTTCTCGCGCTCAAACGCCGTGTCAATCACGACGACGAGCGGCGTCTCGGTCATGCCCGCCGCGAAAGCGAGCATCTTGGAAGGCTCAGTTCTCCAGGTCTCTTCCTCGCCGCCGAGCGCCGCGCTCAATTCTTCGTGAAGCGTGGGGCGCGTGCCGCGCTCGACCCGCGCGACCCTGTAGCGCCCGCTGATGAGTCGCCCGGCGCTCGCGGCGACGTGAGCGTCCGCCACCGAGCGGCGAAGCTCCGGCAAAGAAGCGAGCGCGCCAAAGGCTGCGAGCATGTGGCTTTTGCCGACGCCGCGCGAACCGGCCAGAGCGCGTGCCGTGCCCCGACTGGGCTTGAGGTCTGCGAGGGCATCGAGCCAGCGCGCAAAAAGGTCTGAGGTGGCGTCCGTAAACAGGTAGGAATCGAGCGCACGCGCCGGGTCGTCAGAGTAGTTGTGAACCTCTGTGAAAGCCCGTGGCTCGACTAAATCCTTGATCTTCTCCTGCGCGCGCTTCAAATACACTCTCCGGGAAGAAAACAGGCCGTGAGGTCACTCAGATTTGAATGTAGCACCAAGCAGGCGTCGGGCGCAATATTTATGG
The DNA here is from genome assembly GCA_963791265.1 of uncultured Acidobacteriota bacterium. Lineage (GTDB taxonomy): Bacteria > Acidobacteriota > Blastocatellia > Pyrinomonadales > Pyrinomonadaceae > QHXM01. The sequence continues at coordinate 1,070,955 of CAWBSB010000012.1, read as the reverse complement.
TTTTTCCGCCCCTCTACTGTATAATGCCAGACAGCCCCGGACGCCCCTTTTAAGTCAACCGAGACCTTTGAATTTTACGCCCGGAAGGGCGCAACCCTCTTGTCGCGCACGAGCATCAAAGCCCTGCGCGCCGAAAAGATAGTCCAAAATGGTCAGCGTTGACCCAAAACGGAAGCGTCCCGTGCGCGCCCCTCTTGTCAACTGAAAATATTTTCGCCGTGATCCGTTAGAGACATGGCTTGATGCGATTGCTGGAGAGCAAGCTCTCAGAAATCGCCCCGGTGTTTACAAGTTTTTGGAGGCTTTTCACCATGAATAATCGCTTCTCCCGCGTGATGACGGCTCTCATGCTCGCCTTTAGTTTATGGACGAGCGCCATTGCAGTCGCCGCCCAACAGCCGCAACAGGACTCGAAGCAGACCACAGCCCAGCAGGATTCCAGGAATAAGCAAGACCAGAAGACGGCGACCACGACGAGCGCGCCCAATGGCAAGCCGTTGGCGGCGGACGAAGACCCGTCGCTCATCGGCAAGCGCAAGATCAACGGCGGCTTCATCAACTGGATGGCGATGGGGATGGAGAAAGAGGTCGCGCTTGGCCGTTATCTAGCCGCCGAAGTGGATAGAGAAGCGAAGTTCGTTGACGATCCTATCATCACCGAGTACGTCAACCGCGTCGGCCAGAACATCGTCCTTCATTCCGATGCCAAAGTGCCATTCACAATCAAAGTGATTGATTCCGACGAGGTCAATGCCTTCGCCCTGCCCGGCGGATTTTTCTACGTCAACAAGGGCTTGATTCTGGCCGCCGACAACGAGGCGGAACTGGCGGGCGTGATGGCGCATGAAATCGCCCACGTCGCGGCGCGTCATGCCGTCGAGAATCAGGCGAAAGCCACCTTGATGGATTACGGTCTCCTGGCCGGTTCGATCTTCCTCGGCGGCATTCCCGGCTTAATCGTCAATAACGCCGGGCCGCTCGCCGCACTTCTGGGCTTTATGAAGTTTAGCCGGGGCGCGGAATCCGAAGCGGACAAACTCGGCGTGCAATATCTCTACGCAGCCGGTTACGACCCGAACGCGCTGGCGACGATGTTTGAGAAGCTCGCGGCGAAGAACAAGAAGAAGCCCGGCTTTATCTCGAAAGCGTTCGCCTCGCACCCGCAGCCGCCGGAGAGACGCTCAGCCTCGCTGACGCTCGTGGCGCGTTTCCCTGAGCGCGAAGAGTACACCATCAGCACCTCTGAATTTCAGAAGGTCAAGGCTCGCTTGATGAGAATGTCTAATGCGAAAGCCTCGACCGCGGGCAACATCGCCGCCGATGAGAACGGAACGCCCGGACGCCCGACCTTGAAGCGTCGGCAGCCGCCTGCGCCCGACGGGACAACGGGAACGTCGGACAGCACGACTGCTCCGACCGACAAGAAACCGACTGATCCGCCGAAGCTCAAGCGCAACACGGGCGACGATCCGAACAACCAGACGACGACGCCCAAGTCAACGCCGTAAGGCGCAAACAATAGGAAGAAAAATCGAGAGGCTCCCAAGCAACTTCACGCTTGAGAGCCTCTCGGTGTATAAGATGGTTTCCTGAGCACTCACAAATCATGCAGGAGAGGAAGAGCATGAGTAGAATCCGTTTAATTATCCTCGCCGCATCCGCGCTGGTGCTTCTCTCTTTTAACGGTCATGCAGTTTCTTCTCAACAACAATCCCCAATCGGCCTGGCCTTAGAAATCACTTACTATGAAAGCCGCCCGCCAGCTTATCTGACGATTTTAGGCCCCGACTCTAAGCCCGTTCGCGCATGGTACGCCCTTTTCCGTCGCATACCTTCATGGCAGCCTCCCGCTGGCTCCTTGCCCGTCCGGGCGGTCAATATCGTCCCTGGCATGGAAGGCGATTCCGTCAGAATCGCGGTGTCTGTTTATGTAGGCGTTCGATTCCACGAGAAAGAGATACCCGTAGCCAATTATCTCATCAGTGAAAATGAGAAGATCAGCACGGACGAGTTAACACAATTCGGGGTTGAGCCTTTTCAGATCAAGCTCGTGAGAGTTCCCACGCTTTCGACCGAGCTCCCGCAGATAGTGAATAAAACGCAATCAATAGTAGTGACCGGCGTCGAGGCTAATAAATCTACGTTTCCTTCATATAAGCTACGGCTGCGAAATCTATCCGGCAAGAATGTGCTCGCATTAGGAATTTACGTACTCGTCAATGGCCGTGAACGGATAAGCTCATTGCCACACCGTCAAGAAGGTCAGCCAATCATTGAGGCCGGGTCGGAGTATGAGAAGGATTACGAACTTGGCGTCTCGGCAGTAAATGATGCCGGAATGATGAACGGCGGCTATGTGCCGGACGCTCCACCCCACCAGGAGATATTCATCAGCACCGCAGTCTTTGAGGATGGGTCTTACGAGGGCGATGCTAAAGTCGCTGCCAATTTCAGAGCATTCGTAGTTGGCCGCAAGATTCAGATAGGGAAAGTGCTTCTGTTAATACGGCAGACCCTGGCTGCTAATGATTTACATGGCTTGCAGGCAGTAGAAGCTTTCAAGGCGCGAGTTGCATCTCTGGCCGGTGAAGTGAACACGAGCGTTGTGGATGAATTGGGGAAAGAGTTTCCGAGTCTGGACGAAAATGCAAAAGTAGATCTGAAAAGAGCAATTGAAGTTGCATTGAGTGGCGTAAAATTTGATTTAGTCAAAGACATTCAAGAATTTGAAAAAGCCGAGTCGCAATCATCCTCTGTAAATGCCTTTCGGAAGTGGTTGAGCCAAAAGAAAGAGAAATACGAGAAATGGCTCTCAAGGCTCTAGTCATTCGGGACAAGAGAAGTTCCCCCCGTACCTCACCCACTAACTTGACATTTTTCTGAGCATTTCGGTATTCTACTCGTTCGCGTTTCAGACGCTTTATCCAGAGAGAGTTATCTATGTCAACATACTTTCCTAGCGGCAAGGGGCTTGCCGACAATCGCAAATGGTACGTCGTTGATGCGGCGGGGCAGACGGTCGGGCGGCTGGCAACGGAAATCGCCAGCATCCTTAACGGCAAGCGCAATCCACAGTGGACGCCTTTTCTAGATATGGGCGACCACGTCATCGTGATTAACGCGAGCCAGGCTGTCTTCAAGGGATCGAAGGCCGAGCAGAAGGTGTATCGCCGCCACACGCTGTATCCGGGCGGACTGCGCGAGGTCTCCGTTAAAGAACAGTTTGAGAAGCACCCGGAGCGCGTCATCGAGTCGGCGGTCAAAGGCATGCTGCCGAAGACGAAACTCGGCAAGGCGATGGCTAAGAAGTTAAAGGTCTACAGGGACGCCAACCACCGCCACGCCGCGCAAAAGCCCGAACCCCTCGAAATCACCTCCGGCCAAATTCACGGATAAAACTCGGAAGCATTAGATTAGAAGGACAGAGAATACTGTGGCTGAGATTCAATATTACGGAACAGGACGACGCAAAAGCGCTACGGCGCGCGTCTATTTGCGACCCGGCGCGGGCGAAGTCAAAATCAACAAGAAGGCGTTCGAGCAGTATTTCCCGAATGAAACACTGCGGATGATTATTCGCCAGCCGTTGCAGTTGACCGAGACGACCGGAAAGTTCGACATTCTCATCAACGTGATGGGCGGCGGCCCGGCGGGACAGGCCGGAGCGATTCGCCACGGCATCACGCGCGCCCTGATGGAATTCAACGCCGACCTGCGCCCGGCCCTTAAGCACGCCGGACTGGTCACGCGCGACCCCCGCATCAAAGAGCGCAAGAAGTACGGACAGAAGGGCGCACGCAAGCGCTTCCAGTTCTCGAAGAGATAGTAATAAGTGATAGGTAATGGGTGATAGGTGATAAGAGAAACGCTTGTTTTTTCTTATCACCCATCACCCATCACCCATCACCGCTTTTAGTCCATTGTCGCCTGTCTTGATTTGGTTGCTTCCCACCGGGGAAGTCACTGTGGCGGCGGCGAGTACATTAAACCAATTCACGCAAAGGAGATTTGCTTTTGGCTTCGGTTACGATGAAAGAATTGCTGGAGGCTGGCGTACACTTCGGCCACCAGATCAGGCGCTGGAATCCGAAAATGAAGGAATACATTTTCGGCGAGCGCAACGGCATCTACATCATTGATCTACAAAAGACGCAGCGCATGTTTCGTGACGCCATCCAGTTCGTCACCAGCATGGTGGGCGAAGATCGCGGCAAAACCGTGCTCTTTGTCGGCACGAAGCGTCAGGCGCAGGACGCTATCCGCGAAGAAGCTGAGCGCGCCGGGATGTACTACATCAATCAACGCTGGCTCGGCGGCCTGCTGACCAACTTCCAGACCGTTCAGAAATCCATCAAGCGCCTCAAAGACCTTGAAGCGATGCAGACCGACGGTCGCGCCGAGAAGCTGACGAAGAAAGAGAATATCAAGCTCGACCGCGAGCGCGAGAGTCTCAACAAGAACCTTTCCGGCATCAAGACGATGACGCGTCTTCCAGACATCGTCTTCATCATCGACGTTCGGAAAGAAGAGATTGCCGTCGCAGAAGCGAATCGTTTGGGCATTCCGGTCGTCGCAGTAGTTGACACAAACTGTTCGCCCGAAGGAATTGACTACATCATTCCTGGCAACGACGATGCGTTGCGCGCAGTCCGGCTGTTTGCTTCACGCATTGCCGACGCCGTGCTGGAAGGCCAGCAGATGATCGCCGAAGGCGCGGACGCAGCGGCTGAAGGCGACACCGCACAGGCACAAACGGCGGAAGGTGATGGCAACGGTGCTGGGAAACCGCGCCGACCCGCAAGCGCGAGCGCAGACAACACCGGCAGCGTGACGACGAGTGTCGACCCCGGAAGCGAAGCTGGAAAGGCTACCGACACGGGAGCGGCTGCACCTTCGACTGAGACGCAAACGTCTGTTCCGGGCAATCAGGGCTTCGGCACGACCGCACAGCAGCCCGACAGCATCGGCGACCACCCGCAGGCGGGAACCGGCGCACCTGTGAGCGGCACATCCGGCGCGGGCGACGAAGCTGAATCGCGTCCCCAGTCGTCCGCCGAGCAGGACAAGGGCGCGGAAGCCGAATCGGTCGGCGTCGCAAGCTAAGTAAAGATCAACGGCCTCAATTTTACGGCGAGCGCAGTCCACAGCGCGGGGAATCCGCCGGGCTGCGCTTTTTTTAGAGCAGGAGTCAGAAGACAGAAGTCAGGAGTCAGAATAAAAACGGTTTCAGCCTTATTATTCTGACTCCTGACTTCTGAACTCCTGTATTCATTTTTACAGGGAGATAGTTATGGCAGAGATTACGGCGAGCGCTATCAAATCGGTTCGTGAAAAGACTGGCGCGGGCATGATGGAGTGCAAGAGTGCGCTCACAGAAGCGAATGGCAGCGAAGAGCAGGCGATCGAAATCCTGCGCAAGAGGGGGCTAGCGTCCGCGCGCAAGAAGGAAGGCCGCATCGCCGCCGAAGGCGCTGTCGGGTCTTACATTCACATGGGCGGCAAGGTCGGCGTGCTGGTTGAAATCAATTGTGAGACTGATTTCGTCGCGCGCACGGATGAGTTCCAACAGCTTATCAAAGACATTGCCATGCACATCGCAGCCTCCGAGCCGCGATTTGTGTCGCGCGATGAAGTTCAAGCGGATGCGCTTGACAAGGAGCGCGAGATTGCACGCGCGCAGGCCAAGAACGATCCCAAGAACGCGAACAAGCCCGATCAGGTCATTGACAAGATAGTCGAGGGACGCCTCAACAAGTTCTACGAAGAAGCCGTCCTGCTCGACCAGCCTTTCGTCAAAGACCCCGCGAAGACCATAGGGGATTTGATTCAGGAGAAAACCGCGCAGACAGGCGAGCGTATCTCAATCCGTCGCTTCACGCGCTACAAGATGGGCGAAGGCTTAGCGAAACGCGCAGATGATTTCACAGATGAAGTCGCCGCGCTCGCGGGCGGAAATTAGTTACGAGTTATGGGTTTCGGGTTGCGAGTTAAAGCGAACCCGAAACTCGTAAGGCGAAACTCTGAAACGCATGACATCAGAAGCAATCGCATCGAACGCAACTGCCCCGGCCTATCGCCGCATCTTGCTGAAAATTTCCGGCGAGGCTTTGATGGGCGCGCAAAACTACGGCATTGATGTTGATGTCGCGCACTCTGTCGCCGAAGAGATTAAGGCCGTGCGTGACCTCGGCGTTGAGATTGCCGTCGTAGTCGGTGGCGGTAACATCTTTCGCGGCGTCTCCAAGAGCGCGGGCAACATGAATCGCTCCAGCGCCGACTATATCGGGATGCTGGCAACGATTATGAACGCGGTCGTCCTTCAGGATGCGCTCGAAAAGCAAGGCGTCTTCACGCGCGTCATGTCGGCTATAGAGATTCCGCAGTTGGCAGAGCCTTTCATCCGCCGCCGCGCCATTCGCCATCTTGAAAAGGGCAGGGTCGTCATCTTCGCGGCGGGCACGGGCAATCCTTATTTCACGACGGATTCGGCGGCGGCTCTGCGCGCGCTTGAAATCAAGGCCAACGTGATTCTCAAGGCGACCAAAGTTGAAGGCATCTACAGCGCAGACCCGATGAAAGACGAAACGGCGACCCGCTTTGAGTGCATCACGTACCAGGAAGTTCTCGAAAAACAGTTGAAGGTGATGGATGCCTCGGCCATCAGCCTGTGCATGGACAATAATCTCCCCATCGTCGTCTTCAACATGCGAACACACGGCAACATCATGCGCGTCGCGACCGGAGAAGAAGGCGTCGGCACACGCGTCTGCGTCGAAAGGCCGTGATAAGTGATAGGTGATGGGTGATAAGAAAGAAGCAGGTTTTCTCTTATCACCCATCACCTATCACTTATCACTTAAAATTTTTCGGAGAAAAATTTTATGAGTGAGAAAGCTGTCAGCAATGAAGCGCGACCGCGAATGGAAGCGGTGATTGATGATGTGAAACGCAAACTGGCGACCGTCAGGACGGGGCGCGCAGCCGTTTCCCTGCTCGACAATGTGATGGTCGAGTATTACGGCACGCCGACGCCGCTCAGCCAGATGGCTTCCGTTCATGTGCCTGAGCCGCAGATGCTCACCGTTCAGCCCTGGGATCAAACGCAGCTTGGCGCAATCGAAAAAGCCATTCGCGCCGCCGACCTCGGCCTTAATCCGTCAAACGACGGCAAGCTCGTTCGCATTCCGATTCCGGCGCTCACGGAAGAACGTCGCAAGCAACTGGCCAAGCAGGTACACGACATCGCCGAAGAGCATCGCACGGCGATTCGCAACATCCGCCGCGACTCCAATGATCGCCTCAAGAAAATGCTTAAGGATAAAACTATCTCGGAAGATAACGAGCGCGACGGGCTGGATGAAATTCAGAAGCTGACCAACACCTACATCGGCAAGATTGACGAATTGATGAAGACCAAAGAGAACGAAATCATGAGCGTCTAGGCTGAGAGAAATTAACAGAACCAATCACAAAGGCACAAAGTCAGGAAGAGAGATTCGTTTTTCTTCCTGACTTTGTGCCTTTATGGTTAGTACTTTACTGAATTGTAATAAAACTTGAGGGCGAAACGAACCACGAAGCTACACGAAGAGACACGAATATTGCTGCTGTCTTCGTGTTTCTTCGTGTCACTTCGTGGTTCGTTATGATCTGCTTTTTGTCTGCCGCGTTAATTCTGTTGGAGGAAAATCGTATCGTAAGTGGAGATGAACTTGAATCCGGCCTTCCGGTAGAACGCGTGCGCCGCTACGTTCTCTTCGTTGACGAGGAGGCAGAGCGCCTCGGTTCGCTGCAACAGGGTTTGACTTAACTGCGAGAGACAGCGCAATCCACGTCCTTTCGCGCGCTCCTCCCGGCTCACGTAGATGCCTTCCAAATAGATAACTTCAGGCGTTTCCGCGAGAGCATCCGTCTTGAAAACCAACCTGCCGTCTTCGACCAGCACCCATACTCGTCCCTGTTCGATACGGCGCGCGCAGCGTCTGCGAAACCCTTCGGGGTCTTTCAAGAGCGGATTGACGCCGCTCTCTGCTTCGGCCATGGCAGCCTGCACGGGCAGGATTAACTCAAGGTCATTCACGGTAGCCAGGCGCAATTCCGGGACTTCAGGTTGAGCTTCAATGACGGAGCGCAACTCGAACAGCAGTTCGCGGCAAGCGAGCCGTTTTTGTTGTCCGTCCTCAGAATAATAAGCCCAGAACTCTTCTATTCTTTCCTGCTCGCCCATAATCAAATGAGTGTCAGGGAACTCTTGCGCCTGCTGCGCGAGGGCTTCAAGGGCGCGGTCGGTGCGAGTCTCGATGAGCGTTGCATGACCAATCAGGGCGACGCCTTCCAGAAGTCCTGCGGCGTTGCGATAGCCGTAGAAAGTGCCGCGATTGAGCGGACTATTCAAGCCGTTGTCGCGGATGAAGCTCCGCAGGTTGACCGTGTGAATGGGGCGGGAGGCCAGGAAGGCAATGGCTTCCGCCGCATCTTCGGGAGTGCTTAACCGCACCGTCGAACCACCGCCCGGAGCGAAGAATCGGGGCAATGCAGCGTCGGCATCTATTCTGGCTGTCATGTTGGTTAAGGACATGGTCATTTTGTCTCGCTTAACAATCAGGAAGAACGGGAAGGCTTCCGAGCGCCTCTCGCATCAATAGTTGAAATTGCTTACTCCCGTATCTTTCACGATAGCCATTGCAGAAGTGCTGTCGCCGGAGAACATCGGCGTTGAAGTCAACGAAATGTTGTCGCCAACGAGAACGCCGTCACCTATCAGCACGCCGTCGCCAAGCAGCACACCATCGCCAAGCAACACGCCGTCGCCAAGCAACACACCGTCACCGAGCAGGACGCCCGTGCCAAGGAAGGCCGTGCCTTGATTGAGGCTGCCGCCGCTGCTCGTCATAATAGTGTCGCCTAAGAGAACGCCGCGCGTAATCTTGGTCGCATCTCCCACCAGAACTCCGTCGCTGATGGCTTCACCATCGCCGAGCAAGACGCCTTGAGCGTAAATCTTCTGATACAAACCAAGCTCGTAGCCTGTGGCGTAGGTGTGGCTCAGGATGATGCCTTGCGACCACTTGAAGGTATAGCCGGAGATGGTCGTATAGCCGATGGTCGTGCCCGTCGGCGGAGCTTTGGTAAAGAGAGGTGCGCCGAGCGGCGTGCTGGCCGAAAGGTCAGGGCGAATTAGCCGCGAGAGTGTCATCGCGCCGCTGACGTTAACCTGTCCGGCGCCCTGCTCGAACATGTTATAACCACGCAGGGGTTGCGCCGTGTACATCATCAGAGCTTTGACCATATTCGGCGTCAAAGTCGGATTGGTCTGAAGCAGCAAGGCGGCAGTGCCCGCGACGATGGGAGCAGCCATAGACGTGCCGCTCAAGGTCATCATCTCGGAGGTCGGCACGGTGCTGACGTTGCAATCGAGGAACGGGAGCAACTTGATCAGAAAGCTGTTCAGAGACTCTGCGCCGACGAGTTTATTTCCGGGCGCGACGATCTCAGGCTTAATCAGGTTGTCGTAGTGCTTGATGCCCTTTTCGTCCACCCAGTAGCTGCGTGTCGGCCCACGCGAGCTGTAGGTTGCGACACCGTCATCGGCGCGGCTGCTGGTGCCGAACGTGTTCACTGCCCCGACGGTGATCGCCGAAGGCTCGTTGCCGGGCGAATGAATCTGCCCGTAAACTTTCTTGCCCAGACTGCTCTTCCCTTCGTTACCGGCGGCAGCGACGACCACGACACCAACGTTCGCCAGACTTCGCACAGCGCGGCAAATCGGATCATTCTTGTAAGAATTGACCGCGACCGTGCCGAGGCTCAGGTTAGCAACGCGGATGTTGTAGGTCGCGCGGTTGGCCAGAATCCAGTTGAGGGCGTTGAGCAGCGCGGAGGTTTTGCCTGTGCCCTGCGAGTTGAGCACGCGCAGATTGATGATGTTCGCGTCAGGTGCGATGCCTGTATAAGCGCCTGCGGCGACCTGACCGTTACCGGCGGCGAGCGAAGCTACGTGAGTGCCGTGACCATACGGGTTGTCGATGCGTCCTTCGCCCGTGAAGTCTTTACTGTAAATGACGCGCGATCTAGTGCCCGAGCGATCCAGGAACGCTTTATGGGTGGTGTAGATGCCTGAATCCAGAATGGCGATTCCGACGCCTCCGCCGTTGACCTTGAGGATGCTCTTTGTTCCGTCCGGCTTGGATTCCTCTATCTCTCGCACATCCTCAGCGCCGGTCGTTTCCTCGACGTGACCCTTCATGGAGGTCGTTTCATTGTCCAGCGACAGGTAAGAGACCTGATCGAAATCCGCCAACTGCTGGATCAGGCGAGCAGGGACTTCGACTGCCTGAGCATTGAGATTGTTGAAATTGCCGGTGGTGCGAATCCCGTTTTGTTTGAAGAACTCGCGCAGGCTGGAGCTTTTCAGCGCTTCGCCTTGAAGGATAACGCTGACGCTGTCATTGCTTGCGCTCTGATTTTGAATCAACTCGCGCAGGTCGGGAGACACCTTGTCGCCGACGAAGGCTTCACTCTGGTTCTGAGCATTTTCGGCGTTATCGTTTGCTTCCTCGTCGTCCGCTTCGGACACATCGTTGTTCTGCTCATCAATAAGAATCTCCTGTAGTTTGCCTTTGAGACCTTCGCGGCTGGCCAGTTTGAGATTGAAAGACGCGGGCGTGGCAGCGCCGATGATGCGCGCTTCATTTCGCGCCAACGCCGCTTCCAACATGTTCAAGAGCGAGGCGCTCCCGGCTTCGTCCTGATTTGCGAGTTCGTCCAACCCATCTATGAAGAGGATGACTTCGCCCTTTGCGCTTTTCACCTCTGCCAAAACCAGAGCCAGACGATTATTAACTTCCGTTTGTCCCTGAGCGTCGGCAAACAAAGATTCGACGTTGAGATTGAAGACTCGCCTGTTCAGCAGATTGGCGGGGACATCGCCATCCGCCAGCTTGCGCGCGATGCCTTCGACGATGATGCCTCTATTCGTTCCCGCCTCGCCGAGCAGCACCGGATTGTTCTTCGCACTCCGTGCAAGAGTTCTGATGGCACGCTCAATCTGAGCGTCGTAACCGCCGACCGCCTGGAGTTTGCCCATCTTCGCCAGTTCGGTGAGGTCCGTTCCATATTGCGAGAGCGCTTTTAACTCGAAAGACTCACGGGAATCGGCAACACGCTGCGATAGCGAACGATTAGCGGGCGAGCCAGCACTAATCAGCGGAGCGACAAAAAGCGAGAAAGTTAGTGAGAGGCAAGTAAGCCATTTAATCTTTGGCATCTTCGGTAACATTTCGAATCTTACTCCTGAGTCAAAAGCTCTTGGGACATTCAATAGAGCCGCAGGGGGAGTCCTGCTCGCTCCCCCGAACTGCATGACCCGTGCCATTCCTTATTCAATGCTTAATTTGCTGATTTACTGAGGGATAATGAGGAAAAGGGTTTGGATGAGAGGAATTTGAGTTGACCGAACCGCGTCAGGTTGACGACTCGACCAATCAATCTGGCAAGAAGACTGGAAGAAGAAAGAGACCGAGATTAACAGGATTATCAAGATTAAGAACACAAGAAGCATCAAGCTTCCTTGATGCTCTTTCTCTATCCTGTTAATCCTGTAAATCCTGTCTAACTTTGCATTTTTAATTTTGAATTTTGCATTCTTTCATCTCGCCGGGTGCGAGTTTGCCGAGCTTAACTTTTCCGTCGAATGTATCGAGCGTGATTTGCGCCTGCCCGTCCCCGTAGCGACCGACGATGCGACGATTGATTGTTTCCTCTTGTTGCGAAGCAGGCTTAATATTCAATTGAATCTGATTATCAATCTGGCCGCGATAAGATGAGAGCGCGGCGGTAAAGCCCGGCGGTTTGTCGCGCAAGATCATCCCGACCGCGCCAGACATTGATTTGAGATGGTAGCGGCCATCTTCGCGCAGCGCACCCGTAAAGAGAACGTCGCTGTTCGACGTGCTGGCGTCAACGTCGCCGGAAATGTTATCGAGCCTGACAGCGCCGGAGGCCGAGTCAACGTTGACGCGCCCGCGCACACACTCGATTTCGACCTGTCCGCTAATCGAAAGCACGCGCACGTCGCTGCTCGCATGTCGCACGCGAACATGCCCACTCACTGTCACCACGTCAACCAGCCCCTTCGCGTTATCCACTTCAACCGCGCCGCCGCGAGTGCGAACCTCCACCGCGCCGACGTTTTTCAGGCTAACGTCGCCTCTGTTGCCGAGAACAATGACAGACGTTTCAATGCCGGAGACTTCCACGTAGCTCCTGATGACTTTAATCACTTCAATCTCGGCGTAGCGCGGCACTCGCACCTCCAGATGAACTTCGATGGGCCGGTCGTCGCGCATCGGCGGGTCATCCTCGTTCTCGTCCTCCAGAGATGCTTCGGGGGGCGGCTTGCTCTCAGGCTTTTCGGCTTTCGCGTAGTCGGCCTTCAACCAGACGGATTTGTCCGACGAGTCTCCCTGAACGGAAAACCTGACCGCCTCGGCGCCGCGCTCGCTGGTCGCTCTGGCCTCAACCGTATCTTTATCCCACCCGATGACGACGATGCGCCCCGTCGTGCGATTGTCGACAGCAACCTTGCCGCCGCGTTCGAGTTTGACGCTGAAGGGTGCGACCGTCGCCTGCCTGGCTTCCGCTTCACGATTCTTCATCGTCGAGGTGAGTTTGTAGTCGGCAGGTATGACGAACAACTCGCGCGCCGGTTCGCTGCGGTCAATTTTGGTTAGCCGGTATGACGCCTCGCCAAAGCGTGGGTCAATGACCTTGATTAAAATGCTCCGGCGCAATTCCTGCGAGTACCAACGCTCGTAGATAACTTTGCCGGGTGGCTGGCCGCTAACTTCAGTTCCGCGAATCGTGGTTGTGACGCGCACGCCTTCGACTGCGACACCTTCGATGTTCTTTGTTCCGAGCGGCTCGATTGTTTCTCCCAGCACCTGTGTGATGTTCTCCGGCGGACTCTGCGGCGTGATAACTTTAGGTTGCTGCAACACAACCCCTTTCCCCGGAGGGAGCAGGGAGGCTTGATGATTGACCGCATTTAGAAAATAGATCGCACCGGTAACAGCATCGTAGATCATCGGAGCGCGAGCCTCTCCGCTGGTCTTTGTTTCATTTCCCCATTCCTGGCGGGTGCGGCCTTCGCTGTCACGGTAAACGCTCGCAGCCCTCCGGCGCACGAAGCGGCGACCATCGATAAAGAGTTGTGTAGTCTCCTTAACGGCGACTGCCGAGAAAGGAGCGCCCTGGACGATGACGCGCCCGTTGAAAGCGAATTCGTCGGACGCAAAACTGTTGTGGAAATTGTCGCCAGCCCGTGTTTCTGAATCTGTCAACGATGAGTTTTGCCCTGATGCCCCGGACATTTGTTGCGCTCCTGCGATGGCACTGCTAATGAGCACCGCCAGAATTACGGGGGCGATTCGATTAAAGCACCTTGCTGCCCTGTCCTTCATGTGTTGCTCCTTCTCTCCTGTCCCCGAATCAATTGAATATCGCTCAATAGCTGACCATTTCACGGAGCACGTCAACCTTTCTGGCGTAGGCCGTCAGCATGTACTGTGTCGCCACCGGATCGCCGGGATGCTTGCGTGCGGCGCGGCGCGTGTCGGCGATGGTACGGTTGACGGCGGCCAGAGTTCGCTCGAATCTTGCTGCTGTTTCCGCGTCGAGCCGCGAGCGACGACGATTGACATCACGCGACAGCATCGCTATTGCCTCAACATACTTCTGCTCGGCCTCGCGCACAAGCTCATCGGATGTCGGCTTGCGTCCCGAAGTTGACGGCCTGAGATTGTTTCGCCCGGCGTTTCCTCTGCTCGCAGCCAACGCTACGCGGTCTTTTTTTCCAACATCATTTTTAACAAGCTGCGGCTGCTCATTTCCACCTCGCTCGCTTCCCTGTTTCCCTGTCTTGTCTTCCTTCGGCGGAGTCGCTGGCTTGCTTGTCTCATCCGGCAGCGGTGAAGAAACGCGCACGGGCACGCCTTCGTTTTGAGACAGGCTGACGGGCGTGGTCGTTTTCTCCGGCGAATTGACGAAGCGCATCACGCCGACGGTGATGCCGATGGCGATGACCACGATCAGAGCTGTGAGCGAAGGACTGAAACGCGGAGCAGTAAAATTTCCGAGCGCGCCGCTCAACCAGCCGCGCAGGACGTTGAGAGGCCGCGAGGAGCGAGCGGTGCTCTCTTCAACTGTCCGCGCCATCACATTGTCCCAGAAATCGGGCGCAGGCTGAGCGTCGCACTCGTAACGCAGGTATAGCTCCTGCTCGCCCTCAAGCTTACGGTAAACGCTCGCGCACGACGTGCAGGCGCTCGCGTGTTGAGCCACAAGCTCGCTTGTTCTTTCGTCCAGCTCGCCATCGAAATAATCTTCGACGAGCGGCTGAAACTCTTCACATCTCATCTTCCTTCTCCCAGATAAGAACTCAGGCGATGGCGCATCTCGGCGCGCGCGCGGTGCAGGTCATTCCTGATCTTCGGAATCGAAAACCCCGTAATCTCCGCGATCTCATCATAGCTTCGCTGCTGGTAAACCTTGAGCGTGAAAACCAGTCGCTTATCTTCGTCCAGCTTCAAAAGCGCGTCGCGCACCATCCGGCTTAATTCTTTATCGAGCAGCTCGACGGCTGGCGAAGCATGAGGTGCGCGCATCTCCTGCACTGTGCTACACCCAAGCTCGACGCGTCCCTGTTCCCTGTGGCGATCACGGATGGCTTCGCGCGCGATGTTTTTGGCGATGCCGAAGAGCCAGGTGGAGAGCTTGGCTTCGTCGCGCAGGGCGTTGAGATTTTTGTAGGCGCGGACGAAAGTTTCCTGCGCCAGTTCTTCGGCCAGGTCTGCCCGGTTGACCATGTAAAAGATGAAGCTGATGATGGGGCGCGTGTACCGCTCGAAGATCAGGCGGAATGCCTCCTCGTCGCCACGACGCGCGCGTGCGATCAGGTCTTCTGCACTGTTCATTGCAGCTTCGGCGTATGCGCCCGGCTGGCCTGCCAGCCTCATTACATCCATCGCGAGGCCGCCCCATTCTTACGTTTCGTAATTAATCACAGAGACATAGAGAAAACCATTTCAGATTCTGAATTTGAAATCTCAAGTCCCTTTGTATTCTCTGTGCCTCTGTGGTTTTGATGAAAGTGTCACTTCTCGCTCACGTTGAGCAGCATCCCCTGATAGATTCCACCGTAGAGCTTCTTAGCCAACTCGCTATTCAAGGTCTTGAGCGCATTGTAGCGTTCCAATGCTGTGTCTCTTCGACGGACAACCAGACTCGCGACGCCCAGATTGTAATGCGCCACAGCATAGTCAGGCTTGAAGCGAATCGCTTCACGAAAAGCGTTGAAGGCTTCACGAGAACGCCTCGTGTTGTAGTAAACGACGCCCAGACTGTTGTGCGCCTCCGCATAGCCGGGCTTCAATTCGATTGCCCGCTTGAGAGATTCAATCGCTTCCGCGCTCCGGTTTGCTTCGTAAAACGCCAGCGCCAGCAGGCAATGAGCTTCAGCCCAGTCGGGGTTGAGACGGAGCGCCTGTTTGTAAGAATCAATCGCTTCATTGAAGCGACCCAGCTCAAAATAGACGACCCCCAGATTGTTGTGCGCCCAGGTGTAACCGGGCTTCAATTCGATAGCCTGCTTGAAGGGCATGATAGCTTCTGCCGGTTGTCCCAGCTTGTAATAAGCAGTTCCCAGATTGTAGTACGCTTGCGCCAACGCAGGGTTCAAATGAATCGCCTGCCGCAGGTGCTCAATGGCTTCGCCGTGCCGGTTCAGAGCAAGATAAGCCATGCCCAACTCGTTGTGACCTGGCGCGTAATCAGGTTTTAGTTCGACAACCTGTTTGAACTTTGCAACCGCATCCTCGAAGCGGCCTGCGTTGTAATGCTCCAGTCCCTGATTGCGGATGGCATGCGCGGCGTCCGCCTCTCGCGAATTGAGTTGCTGGGCAGTAGTCGCCTGTGCTGAAAAAGAGATGGCGAGAAAGACTATGGAAAGAAACCGCGCTCGTCTCATTATTTCCCCTCAACTCTCTAACCGTATCGGGACAATCAGGATGAAAAGCGTTCTGCCAAAAACGACCTTCAGACAGTTAGTGACATTCGCGCTGAAATAATCCCAAAAAAAATGAGGGCGAAACGAACCACGCGCGTCACACGAAGAAACACAAATATTATTTCTCGCTTCGTGCTGTTTCGTGTAACTTCGTGGTTTGCTATTTCCTTCTTTTGGTCTGCATCCTGGTATTGATAACGTAGAAGGTGGGAATGGATAAGGTCGGTCAAAAATAATGAGCGAGGCCACTCCTGTTTGAAGTGGCCTCGCTCCTGGTTGAAGGATTGGCTGGTAACGCTTGCTTCGATTAAAACTTAGAAGTTGAAGCGAATACCTGCCGAGATGCGCCGGTTGGCCGAAGAGGCATTGCCGCCGTCGCCGCCGAAGCCTCCGAGCGTTGAGGTAGACTGCCCGAAGAACGGCGAGCTCAGGCTGCCGACCGGCGGGCCGAGGTTGGAGCGGTTGAAGAGGTTATTAATGTTGACCGAGAAGGTCAGATTATAACGCTTCTCCGCGCCTGCTCCTCCGGGGCCAGCCGCACCACCGCCGCCGCCCGGACGTCCGCCGCCACCACCGCCACGCTGACCGCCACCGGCAGCAGCAGCACCGCGACCACCAGCGCCGCCAACGGCTGCGCCGCCACCGCCACCGCCCTGCGGCGCGGCAGCCGCCGCAGCAGCTTTTGCGCCCGGCAGCTCACCGAAACCAAAGGAGCGGCTGATGCCGAGATTAACGGAGAAGAAGCCCGGACCTTCGCCGTAGTTGCGCGGAATGATGGTCGCGCCGGGAGCCGGATTGATGTCGAAATCACCGTAGGGCGTCTGTCTCAAATTTTCAGGCAGCGTGCTGGCCGAAGCGAAGGCCGGACGCTCCCTGAAAACCCTGTCGCCGTTTGGATCATCGCCTCTTATGATATTGAAGAACTGCCCCGTCCTCGCGATGATGAACGGATTCAAAGAGAGTTTCAGTTTCGGGATGCCGATTGTGCCGCCCAGGAAAAAGCTGTGGCGCGCGAGGAAAGGGACGCGTCCTTTGTCGGCATCAATGTCGTAGCTATTGGACGGGAAGCAGCCTCCCTGAATGTTGAAGACGCAATCCGTGTTGCTGTCTGCCTTGACGCCTACGTAGTTGGCGAAGATCGTCAGCGCCGGGTTGACCTGAGTCCTCATGCCCAGGATAAATTGCTTCATGTTGAAATAGCCGGATGATTCCCACTGAAAGACGTTGCCGAGCGATTGATCTGGTCGGACCAGAGGGGTTCCCGGCAACGGCGCATTGATGTCGCGGAACACCAGATTGTTTCTCTGGTTAATCGAGACGAACAGCGCGAACGCGGTTATCTTGTACGGCAACTGCTTCTCGACGTTGATTGCGCTAATCATCGTGTAAGGAGCTTGCAAGTCGTCGGACACGCGGTTGATGACCTGCGGCGCATCCAGCCCCGTGAGCTGGTCAATCGTCGGGACGTTTGTCACCGAGCCGTCAAAGGTGAAGATGCTATTTGCCGTAATCGCCGGATTAATGACATTGAAGCGCTGTTGATTGACGCCGTTAAAGCGGTTCGCGTTCAGCGTGTTGTTCTCAGTGAAGCGATCATAGAAAAGTCCGAAGCCGCCGCGAACGACGAACGCAGGTTGTCCAGCGCCGAACTGGCCGAGTTGGCCGGTGCTCGTCCCGCCCGGTGCCCACGCGAAAAAGATGCGCGGCGCAAGGTTGAACTTGCTGCTGATGTTGGTTTGACTCTCGTAGCGCAAACCGAGCGTCACGCTCAGATTCGGACGCAAGCGCCATTCGTCCTGAAAGAACCCGCCGAAATCAAATTGGCTAACATCAGCCTCAGGATTTCCGCCCGAGAGCGCGAACTGTGTCGGGCCACCGCCTCGCAAAGTTACCTGCGCGGGGGTGAATCCCTGTTGTTGTAGGAGAACGGTGCGACGGAAACGCTCAAGGCTCGTAATGTCTGTCAGTACGGGCTGACCATTCTCCAGGACGATGTTGTTGTTCGCGTCCAGCAGCGGCGCGCGTCCACCGGCGAAGGTGAATGTTCCGCCGAAATTATTGCGAGACACATCCGTCAGTCTCACGCCGCGCAGGCGCACGCCGAAGCGGAAAACGTGATTCGGGAACCAGGTTGCCGTCGAATAATTCTGCAACTCCCAGCGGCTTTCCTTGTTGAAGGAGAGGCCGACCTGCGAGCCGCCGGTGGTGAAAGAATCCAGCACCTGGACGGTTGGAACCGCGTTGTCGCCGTTCTGCTCATTAGCGGTGCGGATGTACTGGAAGCGCGTCTCGTTAATTACCTTCGGGTTGATGACAGCCGTCTCCGTAATCTGGAACGTGTGCTGATGATTCCCCGTATCGAAGGCGCGCGACGGGAGATTGAAGTCGCCAACGCCGGAATTATCAAGACTGAAACGCGAATAGGTGTAGCGCGCTACAATCGTGTGATTCTGGTTGATCGCGTAATCGAAGCGCGGGCTGAAGGTCAGAAAACGTCGCGGCTGAAGAATCGTCTCGTTGAATCTGACTGTGTTGAGTGACGAATCGAGCACGAGCGCGTTGATCACGTTGTTATCGTCAACTTCGCGCCGCTGAAAATCCAGAAAGAAAGATGACTTCTTGGTCTGGATAGGCCCGCTCAAGGTAAAGCCGTAGAGGCGCGACTGAAAGCTATCACGCGACGGGGCGAACGGATTGCGCGCGTTCATGCTCTCGTCGTTGAAATTCATGTTCGCGCTCCCGCGCCAGCGGTCGTAGCCGGGACGGGTCAGAATATCAATTCGGCCAAAGCCCGGACGGTCATTCTCTGCGTTCAGAGGATTCTGGCTGACGCGGACTTCGCGGATAGCCTCTTTCGGCGGAAGGCGTCCGCCCGTGAAACCGTCTATGTAAATCTGTCCGCCGTTTGGCCCAACCGAAGGCCCGGCCAGAGCGCTGAGCGCTGCGGCCAGATCGTCCGGGTCGTCCGGCAGCACGTCCAGGTCTTTGCCGCGCAGGACAATCGCGTCGGCGTTGCTCTCGGAATCCGTGCTGATGTTTCTCTGATCGCCCGAAACCGTGACCTTCTGTTCTTCAATCGTGACGCTCATCTTAATGTCGAGCGGGTCGCGGCGCGCGGCGGAGACATCAATATCAGCGGCTTCAAAAACTGCGAAGCCATTGGCCACAGCGCGCACGGTGTATGCTCCGGGCGCGAGGCCGCTGATGACATAGTTGCCTTCGTCATTTGTGACGGTGGATTTTTCAACGCCCGTCTGATTCACAGCCGTGACGGTCGCGCCAACGAGCGCGCCGCCGAATTCGTCTGTCACCTGACCGCGCAACGTGCCCGGCTGCTGCGCGAAGCTGACCACAACAGAGAGAGCCAGCATCAGCGCGAGTCCGAGGCTTCGCGTAATTATTCTTTTAGAGAGATTCATGATAATCGCCTTCTTGTATGTAGTTCGGAAATGGACTCACAAGCTTAAGAGCGCGCACTCCGAACGGGGAAACTTCCTAACTAAAATTTTCAGTTGCTCACGGTCCACCAATACCGATGGTGATCGTGCCTAGATTCGGGGGACGATTAGACGGGCCACCCTGCCTTGCCTGTAGCATGGCGAAGATCGGCTCCACGCCCGCGACGAGTGTGATGGCCGTGACGCGCGACGGATCTGCGCCCGTCGTGCTGGAAATGAGAACCATCTCGCCGGGCTTTAATTCAGCCAGAGTCGCGGTCGGAAGATTGTCGATGATTCGCTGAATGTCGAAGCCACCGCCATTACCCTGTCCGCCGCCGGGGCCACCCGGCCCACCCTGCGGAGCGCCGCCTTGCGCGCCACCTGCTGCCGGGGGACGAGCGCCACTGGCAGGAGGCGTGCCGCCTGCCGGGGGAGTGCCACCCTGCGGAGGAGTAGCGCCTGCGGGACGTTGACCACCCTGCGGAGCGGCGCCACCGGGAGCGCCAGCGCCGCCCGGTCCACCGGGGCCGCCGCCCTGCATCATCATCTGCATGAACTCTGCGGGAACGCGCTTGAGCGTTGAATCTTTGCGAACGACAACCGTGAGCGGCTGCTTGCTCTGCATGTCGGTGATCTTAACTTCGCCGGTCGCAGCGTCAACGGATGTGATCGGGCCGCCGATGGTGCGGAAAGAACCTGACACGACCTCTTCGGGAGTGAAGCGTGCGCCGTCCGGGCTTTTGTCACCCTTGCCGCGAAACTGGTCGCCGACTTTCAATTCTTCAAAGGAACTCTTTTTTGCATCCGAGAACTTAACCGAATCCGGCGTGTAGCGGCGCATCTTCACCTTGTCCGTCACGGGGACGATTATGGGCTTTGGCCCTTCGGCTGTGCGCGTCGTCACAGTAATCTCTTTCGTCTGCGGGTTGACCGCCTCGACGATGCCGGAGAGACCGCGCTGGCGCCATTCCGCGCGCTCTTTATCCTGCTTCTTCGCAATCTCGGATTGAGAGACGACGATGAGTTGTTGCGCGGGCACTGATTTTTTATCCGCCGCCACATAGCCGCGCGCATAAACGCCGTCGCCGACCGCGATGTCCGTCAAAGCAATCGTGACGGCCTTGCTGCGATCTGTTTCACCGAGCGGCATCCGCTGGTAGGTCGTCTTCGCGTTCAAGTTCGCGACCACGACCGAGCCTGCCTCTGTTTTTATTGTCATCTGACCGGCGGGAGCATTGATCTCCGTGACCTTGCCAAAAACTCGCGTCGCAGTGATTGCCGTGTCATCGCCCTGAGCCTGTGCGATTGTTCCCAGACTGAGAACGAGCAACGCCAGTGCAAAAACTGTTAAAGCCTTCTTCATCAAAAGTCCCCTCGCTAAAGTTTAAGGAAAACTGCGTGTCGGGCAGTTCGGTGGTAAAACAGGTGGCTAACTTCGCGTCTTGCCGCTAATAAAGAAACGCGCGACCAGATGCTTTATTACGCATTAATCGCAATTATTGTTCAGATTTTATGCCCGCGCGGTGCATCGTCCAGAAAATCCCGGTATTCATTAAGGTCAACGAGAGCGACCGTTAAGGGAGATTGAAGGCTCGGAGGTTAAAAGTTCCAAAATCAGGGGGCTTGCGTGCGAGCGTCCGTCAGAAGTGTTCAGCCCGAAATCTGCAACATCCGATTTCTAGCAAGACGCTCTGCTGAAGAGAAGCGTTAACCGGCGAAGTGTTCAGCCCGGAATCCGTTCCAAAGACCCATTACCGGGCTTTCTCGAAAGCGGACAGGCTTAGACGCACGAAAACGCTATTTTGTCTCCTGTCTTATCTATTTTTTTTCGGGAAAATGAGAATTTTCTGCGGAGTCCGAACCGCTCTTACGACCGCTTCCAGCCGACGCGATAACGCGCCGTCAGTGCCAGTCCCAGGCTCGCCACCAGCAGCCCCGCGCCGACGAGCGGCCAGACGTAAGGTAAGGACAACAGAATTGCCCAGAGGATTGTGCCCGCGAGGAGCGCGATTGATTCCGAGCGATATTTTTCAGGAAAGAATTTGCGCTGCAACCATTGGCCTGTCGCAGCAGAAATCGCTACGCGCCCGAACAGGTAAGCCAGCAAGAGCAGAATCAGCGCCGTTAAGCCGACGAGAGCGCCGATTACTGTCGGCAGCACACTCAAGCCTGCGACCACGCCGAACGTCATTAAAATTGAGCCGACGAAGCCGATGACGGCGACGCGCACGTTCGTCAACTGCAAGCGCGTCATCGCGCGACTGATTGCGCCGGGCGTCACCGCCGTCAACATGAGCGAAGCGATGAACCAGAAGAGCACGGCCAGCACGCGGCTTCCCAGGTAAGCAAGCGACCATTGCGGCGCAAGCAAACTCGCAGGGTTACGCATGATGTTGCGAAGCTCCGGCTCGAAGCCTTCAAACATGACAGACGTGCTCGCGGGATTGCGCCCCTGTGCCGTCGTTGCACTACGACGATACGAGCCGCCGATGACGATGACATCGCCGCCGATCTGCGCGCCCTCGCGCTGCACGATTGAGCCGCCGATGGTCGCCACGTCTCCTTCGACGATTCCCTCGACGACGACATCGCCTCCAAAGGCCATGACTCCGTGCTTGACGTGGCCGCGCACGACGATTGATTGTCCCCAGCCGAACACGTCGTACTCCCGCATCCCATCAACGATGAGCGGCGCTTGATCGTCCGGCAGCAGCCCGTCGGAAGTCTGCGCGTGGATACAGACGGCCATCAGGAAAAACGCCGCGACAGTCAACGCCGCTTTCCACACGGCGCGCGCGGGCGATAAATCCAGAGACCTCTGAAGCGAAAGCTGATTCACAATCGTTGAAAAAAGAGCGCACAGCTGCCGCTGTCGTCCGGGCGCGTGCGCTTGCGGATTCATTCTACAATTCTTGTTCGGTGATACCGGACAATCAGGCGCTTTAAGGTGAAGAGAGACACGGCAAGGAAGAGTAGAGCAAGCAGTCCCAAAATGCGCGACTCGAAGAACAAGCGCCCGCCTAATCCGCGAGAGATGACGGTCGCACTCACACCCGCATCGTAGAGCGCGTGGCCTAAGAAACTGAAAAGCGCCACCCCGGCTTTCCAGATGGCGCGCAGCGGCGTAAACACGGATTCGCTCAAGGCCGCTCCGCCGAGCAGCGCGAAAGAGATGGTGGCGAGCACGGCACACAAACGCAGAGCGCGTCTTCGCTCCGACGGGGCGCGCACGCCGCGCATATCCGACTGGGCGCGAGCCGCCACGACCTGAGCAAAATTCTTCGGCATCTCAATAGCCGGTTCATCCATGAGCGCAAAGTTCAGTTCATTCAGAAGGCGGCGCTGGGCAAGCAAATCCGCAGCACATCGTGAGCAATCCTCAAAGTGCTGCTCCAGCCGCGCCAGCGACGAAGCATCCAGCTCACCATCAAGGTAAGCGACGATCTCTTCACTCCTGCAAACTGAATTATTCGGAAGCATAACGGCTCGGACGATAGACCATAGACCATAGACGATGGACGACGGGCAAGAATAACGCTCTTGCTTTTATCGTCCATCGTCTATCATCTATCGTCTATCTCATCAGACACTCGTGATTCCTCTCTGGATGAACTGCTGGCGCATCGTTTCGCGCGCTCGAAAGAGACGATTCTTGACCGTGCCGAGCGGAAGACCTGTCACCTCCGCAATCTCGTCATAGCTCATGTCGTGCGAATGGCGCAGCAGGACGAGTTCCCTGTAGGTAGTCGGAAGTCCGCGCACTACCTGTTCAATCTCCGCGCGGCGCTCGGCCTTTTCGCTCTCCTGTTCGGGCGAGAGCCTGCGGCTCTCAAGCGGCAGATCATACTGCTCTCCCTCAAACTCGCCGGAGAGCGCCTGCGCGCGGTGGCTGTAGCGACGCAGGTGGTCAACGGCTGAGTTATGCGCGATCTTGTAAATCCAGGTCGAAAACTTGAACTCTGAGCGATAGCGCAGAAGCGAATTGTAAACCTTGATGAAGACCTCCTGCGTCAAATCCAGCGCGGCCTCGTAATCGCCGACCATACGATAGACGTAGGCCGCAATCGGGCGCTGGTAGCGGCGCACAAGCTCTTCAAAAGCGTCCTCGCGCCCGGCAACAGCCCGCGTCACCAAATCCCTATCGGCAAACGCCGACAGACTACTTAAAATTGTGGAGGATGCACTCATACTCATGATGCCCTGGTTTTACGCTTTTGAAACACGGAAAGTTTCAGAAAGGCAGAGGCTAGAGGTTAGAGGTCAGGGATTAGAAATTTAGTTTTTGCTGACCTCTGACCTCTAACCTCTAGCCTCTGCCCTTCACCATGCCAGCGTGGCGAGTCCGGCGGGTGCGGCGATGGCGTCGAAGTTCAGTTCAGCGGATGGAAGTGCGAGGCCGACTTCGACGGGGCCGAGAGCGCGCAAGTGTACTTCGAGTGTCTCGTTGACGATTTCGCTGACGTGGGCTTTGTCGAAACCTTCGCCGACGACGAGCAGGCGGTCGAGCGGGAGCGCTGCGCCTGCGGCGTCGGCAGCGGAAAGAATGCGGTCGCGGTAGAAGAGCAGCAGACGATAAAGCTCATCGTCGCGATCTTCTGCTTCGCACAGCACAGAGCGCGCGATGACGGGCTGTTTGTTGTGCAGGAGAAGCGCGGTGAAGCCTTCCGCGTGCGAACTGATGAGCAACGCATCTCCGGGCACGCCGCTTGTCATAATCCAACGCGCCTCGCCCTGATGTCGCGGCAGAATCAAGCCTGCGCGCCAGCCGAGCGCTTCAAACACGCTTTCATATTCCGCGAGAACCGAGAGACGCATTCCGGCGACCAGATAACGCTGGCGTCCCTGCGCGTCCGACGGCAGCGGAGCGCGCGAGACGCGCAATTCTTCGGGCGGTGCGCCGAAGCTTCGTTCATATTTCCAGCGCAGGACTTCTTCCAGTTCAGAACGCGAAGCGGGCGCGCTCTCCAGCGTCAGGATGGTGGCGCGCGTGGCGGCTTCGGGCAGCGTCACAGACCACTTGCGCTGCTTGCCCAGACCCGCGCTCAAGGCAACTTCAGACAACAGCAGAACGAGCGCATTTGCGTCCGTGATGTTTAATTCATCGAAGCTGGGACGGATGAGACTTTCGGGAAGGCTGGCAGTAGCCGCGCGTTTTATCGAGAACCCGTCGCGTCGTCGCTGCTCAAGATAAACGACCGTCGCATTGCCGCTCTCAAGACCGAGCGCGGCTGAAGGGAAACGTGGGCGAATGAGTTTGTTGAAAATCATCAGATTATTTTGAGGAGTGATAGATAATAAGTGATGGGTGATGGGTGATAGGTGATAAGTAAGAACAGTTTTTCTCTTATCACCTATCACCCATCACCTATCACTCCTTAATTCCTACCATTCGCTGTACGGCGTGCCTTCCGTCGAAGTATCTGGCGATGCGCTGTGGACGCTGATGATGCCTGATTCGCTGGTGAGCGAGCCGGGGTCTTCGCCCGTTTCGAGTGTCCAGTCCTTCTCGCCCGTGATCGGGTCAAGCGGAACTTCGCGGACGTATCCGGCAGTGGCCAACTCGTCAAGGGATTGCGGCAGCTTGCCCTTATCCGCTCCGTACAAATCAATCGCCTTACGCAACTGGTACAAATTATCGCGCAGCACCGTCTCGCGCGCATGCACGATGGTCTTCTGATACTGCGGCATCGCAATGACAGCGAGAATCACGATGATCGAGATGACGATCATCAATTCGAGCAGGGTAAATCCGCGCTGAAGAATAGTGGTCAGTGGTCGGTGGTCAGTGGTCAGTAAAAATGGCGGTCGGCAGGAGTCAGTTGCAGAAGGCACGTCTCCATTGCAGACCGTTCCTGCTGACCACTGACCACCGACCACTGACCACTGACTTTTACCACTCACTGTACTTACTCCCATCGAGCGCCGTCGCAGTTGATTTCGAGCGCACGTCGAAGACGTTTTCGCCGCCCCATGATCCGGTGTCTTTTGAATCGTAGGTTGAGCGAAGCTCCCAATCGCGCTCGCCCGTCATCGGGTCAATCGGAATCTCGCGCAGGTAAATTTTCTTCTTGGTTGACGTGAGCGTGTTGTCGGTCGCGTTTGGCCCATTCACCCCGCCAACCGGCAGATTCGCCCCTATCGGCGTGACGCTGACGCCGTTGACGAGCGTTTCGAGATCGGGCGGATAGCGATCCGGGTTATCAACCCCGAAGATGGTGTTGTCGGTAATCGCGACCCTGATGCGCGGGTCTACCATCTGCTGTTGCTGTTGTTGCTGTTGCTGCTGCGGAGTCTGCGCCTGCTGCTGTCCTTGCTGTCCCTGAGGCCCGGCCAACGCTTCGCGGTGAAACTGATCAATAGCCATCCGCATCATGCGTAATTCATCGCGCAGGCGCTGCTCGCGCTGCCGCTTAACTGAAACTTTGATGAGCGGAATCACGCCCATCGTCAGAATCGTCAGCACGGTCAGCGTGACGACCAACTCAATCAGCGTGAACCCACGTGAAGAAATAGTGGTCAGTGGTCGGTGGTCAGTGGTCAGGCAGGACGATTGCTGATGCGGAGCAGCCGACGGCAAAGGGTGCTTGTCGCCCACCGCTTTAACTGACCACTGACCACTGACCACTGACCACTTCCTTCTCATACTACTTGACCGTGATACGGCTCTCCATCATTTGCATCTTCACGTCGCGACCATCAATTGTGACGGCGCGTGCGTTTTCGTCGAAGGTGATAGCGCTCTCGCCCACCGCCAGTGCTTCGACTTCGAGATAGAGGACGACGTTTGCGCCAGTCTTCAAGGGCGCTCCCGCCTGCGGCGAGATGGCAAGCATGATTAATCCCGCCGGATCAATTGACTGCATAATGATCGGTGCGGTTGCCGCTCCATCCGGCCAGGGTCCCTGCGAGATACCGCGCACGGCCAGAAAGCGCGGATCGAACTGAAGACGCGCAAGCGTATTGCCGAGTTTCTCTTTCGAGACCAGCACGAGCGCGATGCGCTGCTTCTGGCCAACACGCATCTCCTGTCCCTCTGCCATCAAACGCGCTTCGACCACAGGCAGAACAGGCTCAGGCGGCGCGGGAGGCTTTCCGAATACTCCATCCTTTATTTTGTCGGCAAGCGATGTGGTGGTCGTGCGTGGCTGAGCCTTCGCCGCATTGTCCGTCGCAGTTTCGGTCTTCACAGCTCCGGCTGTTGTTGCCGGGAGCGGCATCGGCGTCACGCTTAAAGGTTGAGCCACTTCGATTGGGTGCTCGGCGACGGTGCTTGATTTTTTGACAAACGCAGTCGGGGCGGGCGGAGGATCGCCCGTCAGTTGAGCAATCGCGTTCGCCAGAGCGTTCGACGGCTGCGGAAGATTGCCAACCAGCGAGGTATTGACCGGAGCTATGGTCGTTTCCGTCTTCGTGGTCGCGGGTTGAGCAGAGACGTTGTCATTGGTCGTCATCATGGATTGCGGCGCGGGCACGTAGGCCGGTGGAGGTTCTGCATCCGGCAATTGCACGACCACGTTGGTCGGAACCCTTCGCGCGGCGGCCAGTTGGTCTTCACGCTCAGTCTCCCTGACCATCGCTTCGAGCGACCCGCTCGTCGGCGTTGACAACGTGCCGCTATCTCGCTCTCGCTCGTCAGCCGGAGTCACGGTTGGAGCGCGCAGGACGCGCGGGGTGACGGCGATGACGATGTCTATCTGATCGTTGTTGCGCGTCGGCGAAGTAAACAGACGCCCCAGGATTGGAATCAAGCCCAGCAGCGGCAAGCCCCGTCGCCCGTTTGATTGCCTATCGGTCGCCACCGAGGCGAGCATCATCGTCCGATTGTTTTGAATGCGCGCCGTGCCGGTAATCGCGCGCTCGGTGAAGGTCGGCGTCAGGCTTCCGGCATTGAGGATGTCTTTCGACTCGATTGACATCTTGACCTGCACGTCCAGATTCGGGAAGACCTGCGGCGTAAACTTCAAAGTCAATCCGGTCGGCTCATACTGAATGACCGGAAAACCACCGCCGAAATTGACGCCGCCGGTGACTCCGCCCGGAGTGGTCGGCTGCTGGGTGGAAGCAAACGGAAACGTTTGCGCCGTTTGCACGGGCACGCGCTGGCCGATGCGGGCGGTGGACTCCTCGCCGTTGAAGGCATGAACCTGTGTTGAAGCGACGAGCTTTGTTCGATCCTTGCGTTGAAACGCGGTCAGGGCTGAAGCCGGGATGACGAGGGCAGCGCCAAGCGCCGTCGGCACTGTCGAGAGGGCGGTCGCCACCTCGCGGGAGCCTGCGATGGCACTGATACCGCTTGACCCACCAAGATTGAAGAAGCCGTTTGCGTCTCCTACGCCAACCTGATTGCCAAGCTGTAACAGGTCGGTGCGCGAGACTTCGTA
This sequence comes from uncultured Acidobacteriota bacterium, assembly GCA_963791265.1. Taxonomy (GTDB): domain Bacteria; phylum Acidobacteriota; class Blastocatellia; order Pyrinomonadales; family Pyrinomonadaceae; genus QHXM01. Next base: position 1,043,071 of record CAWBSB010000012.1, on the reverse strand, counting down.
GATGTTGACATCCATCACGACCTCTGCGCGATCCTTGTCGAGGCTTCGCAGGATTTCTCCAATCAATCGCAGGTTCTCGGACGTGTCACGAATCGTGATGCTGTTGGTCGTCTTGTCCGGCAGCACGACTGTTTGCGGGCGACCCTGGTTGGGCGGAATCGCAGCCGAGATGATGGCGCGCGCTTCGGTCGGGTCAATGTTCGAGAGATAAAACGTGCGAATGGCTAGTTGTTGATACTGAGCGCGCCTGTTCTGATCGGCGACGAGAATAGTATGGCGATTGATTTTCTGGAAGAACAAGCCTTCCTGAAGAAAGATTAAGTCGAGCGCCTGCGCCGTCGTCACATCCGTCAGGTTCACTTCGACGTTGCGCGGCGCGCGAAACGATTGAGTGTCGAAGATGACGTTGAAGCCGAGTTGCTCGGCGAGATTGCGTATCAGGCTCTTGAGGTCGTTGTTGTATTTGATGACGCGCAGTTGATCGGAGCGCGATGGCGGCAGAGGAGCTTCCTGCTCAACACCATTTGCCGCACCCGGCTCTGCCGGTGTGCCGCCCGTTCCCTGCTGCCGGTCTGAAAGCTGTGTGACCCTCGCGCCTTTGCCTTTGCCACCGCCATCGCCCGCGCCCGGTTCTCCGGTCTTCTCGCGTTGCAGGCGCAGCATGCGCTCCATCTCGGCAAGCGCGAGCTCGTTGACGGGGTCGTAGCCATAAGCCTGCCGAAAGGCGTTGTATGCTCCGATATAATCGCGCTGCTCGGCGAGCGCGCGCCCCTGCTGCATGTAGGTCTGCGAAGCATTGAAGACGGCGCGGCGATAATGCAGTTGATACTCGATGTTCGACGGGTCGGCGGCGACGGCCAGCGTAAACTCCTGCGCGGCCTTCTCCCACTGCTGCGCCGATTCATACTGCAAGCCTTGCTTGTAGTTCTTCTCACCCTTTTTGGCGAAGGCCGTCATGGGCGCGGCAAGCAAACAGAAAATCACGACGAGCGATGCAAACGAGCGCGCGTGAATTGATGATCTTTTCATCTCAATTCCTTTTCCGAAAAAATATGACGTAACAATTATCGGGGTGACAATATTGACTTTGACTAACAAACACCGAAACCGGCTCAACCCACGAGCGTCCCACAAACTTATCAAACGCCCCGCGTCAAAGGCAGTTCCGAAAACAGTGGTCAGTAGTCAATGGTCAGTTAAAAGCAACGCAAAACGAATCCGGTCTTTACTGGCCACTGCTTTACTGCCTCACACTAACTTCTTCCACAAACGTCACACGATTGATTTCGTGCAGCGTGGAGATGCCTGCGAAAACCTTCTGGAGCGCGGATTCGCGCAAGCCCGTCAGACCTTCGGCTTCTGCTGCGCGGCGCACTTCCGAGCCGGGACGACGCTCCACGATCATCTCGCGGATATTATCCGTCAGGTCTAGCAATTCGTGAATCGCCGTGCGCCCTCGATAGCCCGTGTGATTGCAGGCATCGCAGCCGACGCTCATGTAAAAGGCGCGTCCGGCCTGATCCTCAGGCCGCAAGCCGGATTCCATCAACTCCGCGTCCGGCGGGTGATAGGCGCGCTTACAGACCGGACAGAGAATGCGAACCAGGCGCTGCGCCAGCACACAGTTTAAGGATGAAACGAAATTGTACGGCTCAACGCCCATGTTCAGGAAGCGCCCGATAACATCAATCACGTTGTTGGCGTGAACGGTTGTAAATACGAGGTGTCCGGTCAGCGCCGATTGAATGGCGATCTGCGCCGTCTCTTCGTCGCGGATTTCGCCGACCATGATCTTGTCGGGATCGTGGCGCAGGATGGAACGCAACCCGCGCGCAAACGTCAAGCCCTTTTTCTCGTTGACCGGAATCTGCGTAATGCCGTGCAACTGGTATTCAACCGGGTCTTCAATCGTGATGATCTTATCTTCTTCATTGCGAATCTCGTTGAGCGCGGCGTAGAGCGTCGTCGTTTTACCTGAGCCGGTCGGCCCCGTGACGAGCACCATCCCGTAAGGCTCTGCGATGTAGCGGCGAAACTTCCTGATGTCATCATCCGAGAAACCGACGACATCCAGATTCAGGTTGCGAAACTCTTCGTTGATCTGTTCCTTGTCGAGAATACGAATGACAGCATCCTCGCCATGCACGGTCGGCATAATCGAGACGCGGAAATCCACGTTGCGACCTTTGTAGCGCACGCGGAAGCGCCCGTCCTGCGGCACGCGGCGCTCGGCGATGTCCAGTTCCGACATGACCTTGATGCGCGAGATGAGCGTTTGATGATAGGCCAGATCAATCGGGTCAACCTTGGCGTAGAGCGCACCGTCAATGCGGTATTTGACCTGCACTTCGGTGTCGCGCGTCTCGATGTGAATGTCGGAGGCGCGCGATTCCATAGCGTTGTAGATGACCGTGTCAACCAGCTTGATGATCGGCGACATCTCCGAATCCGTCGCCAGGCGATCAAGGTCTAAGACCTCTTCGCCAGCTTCCGTCTCTTTGACCAGCGAGATTCGAAAACCGGAGGCGGCTTCCTGAAGGACGCGCTGTGTGGCGTCGCCTTTTCTGAGAACAACATCAATCGCTCCGGCTGTCGCCACGTGCGGCACAATCCGCGCGTGCAGTGCGCTCGCCAGTTCATCCAACCTTTCAAGATCGGTCGGGTCGGCCATCGCCACGTGCAGCCGCTTGCCCTCACGGCGGAGTGGCACAAACTGGTTACGCACCATCAAATCAACGGGCAGTTCGTTCAGGAGCGCGTAATCTATCGGCGAATCGCCTTCAGGCGGAAGCAGGTCAACGTAGGGCAGGCGATAGCGGCGAGCAAGGGAGCGCGCCTCACGAACTTCGGGCGGGTCATTGTCCTCCGGCAAGGCGTTGAGAGCGCCCGTTCCCACACGCGGCAAGGTTTCATCATAAGATGAAATCGTTTCCGTATATTCTTCCGACAACTGTTTCATAAAATCTTTGATGCCGCTGGGAACACTGAAGGATTACCCTTTAACTTAACGTCCTGACGAAGCGCCGGAGATGGCGGAAATAATCGGGAGATAAATGCTCAGCAGAATCGTGACGACGACTCCGCCCATGACTATAAGAATCGCAGGCTCTATCGTCGTCGTCAACTGCTCAAGCTTCACCTCGGATTCGGAATCATAAAAGGCCGAGACCTCGTCGAGCATCTCGCGCAGACTGCCGGAACGCTCTCCCACTCCGATCATGTCTATCGCCAGCTCAGGAAACCAGCCAGCCGATTCCAGGCTCTCCGTAAACGAGCGCCCCTCACGAATCATCGGCAGGATCGCGGAACTCCTGCGCCGCAGTTCTCGATTCGTGATTGATTCCGCCGCAATCTCCCATGACTCGACAAGTGTGATGCCGCCCGCCAAGAGAGTCGCCAGACTGCGCGTGGCCTGAGCGACGGCCACCTGCTGCAAGAGCTTTCCAATTAAGGGAAGCTTCAAAAGCGTTCGATCAATCGTCAGTCGTCCCGAAGGCGTGCGCGCCCAGAAGACGAACGCGATGATGGCAACGATGAGGACGGGAGCAAGCCACCATAAGTTTAAGGTCAGCCAGGTGGAGATTCCCGTCACCACTACCGTCAGCCACGGCAGCCTGTTTCTGCCGATGCCTTCAAACAGGCTCGACATGCGCGGCACAACATAGACCGTCAGAAAACCTACCATGCCGATTGAGGCAATCAGGAGCAGCGTCGGATAGGCGAGCGCGCCGCGAATCTTGCGCCGCAAGCCGACGCTCCGCCGCATGTATCCAACGTAGCGGTCAAGCACCTCGTCGAGCGCGCCCGAACGCTCACCCGCCAAGATTGAGGCCGTGTAGATGCGCGGGAAGATCGGCCCCTGCGCCGCGAATGCAGCCGAGAGCGCCGCGCCCCCGCGAATCTTCTCTTCAACGTCCGCGAGCACCATTCCCAACCCGGCGGATTGAGCGCGCTTACGAAGCATCGAGATGGCTTGCAGGATTGGGATGCCCGCGCGCAGGAGCGCCGCGAGTTGCTGGTTGAAGAGCAGAAAATCGTTGGCTTTGAAACGCCCTTGATTTCCCTTGCCGCCGCGCCGCGTCAGCGCCGCTACGCCGATAGTCTTCGGTGGTGTGATGGTGAAAACGCGGAAGCCCTCGCTTTCCAGACGCACGCGCGCTTCCTGCGCGCCGACCGCTTCGATAGTACGCGTGACGACTTCACCCGCAGGCGTTCCCAGACGACAAATAAACTCGGCCATAATGATTAAGGGTCATGACTAGATAGGGATAGCCAATCTAGTAATTTTCAGAAGGAGTTGGTAGAGGTCTTCATCTCGATGATTGAACCTGAACTCACACTCCTTCAAGTGCAAATAGAAAGTTGACCGACTCATCCCTTTGAACTTGACGAGTCGTGTTTTAGCCAGGCCCCAGAAGCCTTCGATACCATTGATATGCGCTGTGCCTCGGACAAACTCGTCCTGGCCATGCTGGACTCGATAATGCTTCCGATAACCCATGTGCACGATGCCGTCATAAGAACGAAAGCCGTCTGTATGAATGGTCGAAGCCAAATCAACTTTGCCGCGAATAATGACCTGAATACTGGCCTTTTTGCAGTTCGGGATGATTTCTGTATAGACCCGGCCATTACGTTTATAGATGCCGAAGACAATGATCTTGCCTCGTGCTCCGCGCCCTCGCTTGCCACGCACACGGCGCGCGCCGAAGTACGATTCATCGAGTTCAACATCACCAGAGAAAGGCGACTCTCTCTGGCAATGTTGAGCGATGGCTTGGCGGATAAGTTTCAAATAACGATTGACTGTGTTGCGATTCAAGCAACTCAGTTTAGCGATCTGAGTGGCGGTCAAATCAAGCGAAAAGAGCCGAAGAAGCTGCCGAAATTTAGCACGAGAAATACGTGCGCGAACAAATTGATTAGAACTGACTGTCATGACTTAGTTTAACGCCATTTCGATGGCTCTTATCTAGTCATGACCCATGATTAATTCTGAGAGGACAAAAAACTGTCTGCCGGATAAGTCAACTGGCAGACGTCCCGAAGTATAACATGCGGACACAGGCAAGCGAATTGCCCCGCAAGGATGTAATTTCGTACTCTTTTCATTACAGCTTCTAAATCAAAGTTGCGAAAAGTTCTCGCCCAGAATACACGCCGGACGCCGACGAAAGTTGCAAGCATCGAAGAGCGTTGCCAGACGATTGTTTAATTCGAGAATGGGAATTTAAGGAAGGCGTGGGAAGTGAAGAGTTGTTAAGCGATAAAAGGTGGAGGCAGGTTAGGAAGCGCGCAACAAAGCCCGCTCAACTTCTCTGGGGAGACTAATCACAACAAAATAATCCGCCGGATACAGGTAGTCTTCGCCTTCATTATCTATCACTCGAACATAATTCGACCTGGCCGCGCTCTCGTCAGGCAAGACCTGATAGATCATACGCGGGGTTAGTAAATCCGCATCATCCGTCTGGATGCAGATAGCAAACTGCGGCGCTGAGGTCTGACGCTTAGCCATGTTTTTCAATCAAGGTAATGTTTGATTCGCATCAATTTCTTGCCTATGCCGTGCGCCTCAAACCAGTGTATCTCAGCGAGGCGTACCGTACCATCACGAAGACGAACCTGGGCGATACCTTTCAACTTTCTCCAACGGCCTCTTCCAAATCTCTTCCGTAAAACAGGAAGGAGACGAATATTGCCGCCAACAGCAATCGTTTCAATCTCAGTTATCTTTCCGATAACTTCAAAGTTCATCGAATAGCATTATGTCAGGAGCAGCAGCCGGATTCAACAGCGGAGGCATAGCAAGTTGCAAATCAGGTGTTCGCCAAATTGCCGCTTCTTCTTGCCTAGCTGCCGCGCTTGTCCTACAATGCGGTTTAGCCTTCGCTGACAATTGGTGGAAATAGCGAGCGGTAGTCTCCCCGGAACGCCGTCCACATCGCTTCAAAAATTAATGTGACTATAGCTTGCCGTTCATCGCTGCAAGCTGTAGTCAAAGTAAACCTATTTTCTCCGGGAGACCGTCAGCCGTCTCGCCGAAGTTAAAAAGAACAGGGAGCCGCATGAAATCCCAGCGCCGCAATGCACTTCAGGTCGCGCTTGTCTCCTGTCTCGCCTTCACCTTCTTCTCGTTCGTCGCGCCCACCCTCGTCACGGCACAAGAACAAAAGAAACCCGATACTCCAAAAGCCCAGCAGACGCCGACGCCGCAGCCTGCGCCGCAGCAACAGGGCAGGGAGGCTCAAGAGACGGAGATCGTCAACACCGATCTCATCACCCTGACCGTGACCGTCACAGACACCTACGGTCGCTATGTCTCCGGCCTCGACAAGAAAGCCTTCAAGGTTTTCGAGGATAAAGAGGAACAGGAGATAGAATATTTCTCGGACGACGATGCGCCCGTTTCCGTCGGCGTCATCTTCGACGTGTCGGGTTCGATGAGCGGCGATAAGATCAGGAAGGCGCGCGAGGCTCTCTCGCGTTTCATCCAGACGAGCCACGACTCGGACGAATATTTTCTGATCGCCTTTAACTCGCGCGCACAACTGCTGCTCGACAAGACGCGCGACGGCGACGCGGTTTTGAACAAGCTGACCTTTGTCGAGACGCGCTCCAACACGGCGCTCTACGACGCCTGCTATCTGGGCGTGGAGAAGGTGACGCGCGGGACGCATCCCAAACGCGCCCTGCTCTTAATCTCAGACGGGCAGGACAACGATTCGCGCTACACCTTCAGCGAGGTGCGCCGCCTCTTGAAGGAATCCGATGTCGTGCTCTATTCGATAGGCATCCTCGGCGGCAACGACCCCGGCAGTTCTCTGGGCATGGAAGGTCAAGCCAGTCTGGACGAATTGTCGGCAGTCTCCGGCGGCAAGGCTTTCTTCCCGAATACGGCAGCCGAGATGGATGAGCTATTTGAGCGCATCGCGCTGGAACTCCGTCACCAGTATTCGATTGGCTACAGGCCGAAGAATTTCAAGAACGACAGCAAGTGGCATAAGCTCAAGGTCAAGGTGACGCCGCCGCGCGGGCTGCCACGCCTCTTCGTTCGCAGCCGCGAGGGCTATTACGCCGTCACCAATCCGCGCTGAAATGCTTTCAGTCTCCGGCAACGCGCGACCGCCTGAACCGCATCTTTGAAAGCGTGTGCGCGCGCTGACGAGTAAAAGCTCGCCCGCGCTCTTTGCCCCAGCAGCACGAAAAAGCAGGAGTTCAGAAGTCAGGAGTCAGGAGTCAGGATACAGAATAAAAACGGTTCTCAGCCGATTCATTCTGACTTCTGTATTCTGACTCCTGAATTCTGCTTGACGAGAGGTTTTTGGTTATGAAAAGCGTTCAGGTTCAAATGTCCACTCGTGCGCGTCGCGCTGTTGCGATCAGTGCAGTCTTGTTGATGGCTTGCGCGTTGATGGTCGTATCAAACGTCAGCCGGGCGCAGGAAGGGCGTGCGCGTCGCACGACGACCACGACGCCACAGCAGCAGGGGAAACCCGCCAACGCTTCTCCACAGCAAACGCCGACGCCGAAAGCGACTCCGAAGCCGGTGATGAAAACCTCCGGGGGAACTGTCAATCCGGGTCAGATTGTTTTGCCTGATGCGCCGCCTGACATGGCGAACCCGCTGGGCGTGGAGATCAACGAAAACGAGAGCATTACGATTGATACCGACCTGGTAAACCTGAACGTGCGCGTCATTGATCGCAACAATCGTCCCATCGGGAATATTCGGCAGGAAGAGCTTAACGTCTTCGAGAACGGCGTGCCGCAACCTATCTTCTCCTTCTCAAAAGAAGAAGTGCCCGTCAGCTACGGTCTGGCAGTTGATACTTCCGGATCGCTCCGCTCGCAACTGGCGCAGGTCATCGAAGCCGGAAAGACAATCATCAACAGCAACAAGCCGGGCGACGAAACGTTCCTTGTCCGCTTCATCAGCAGCGACAAGATCGAGCAGATTCTGGATTTCACGGCGAACAAGGACGACCTGATTGATTCCATTGACACGCTCTATACGGAAGGCGGGCAGACGGCGATTGTTGACGCCGTTTATGTTTCTGCCGAGCACGTCGCGCAGTACAAGAAGGGTGGGACAGACGACCGCCGCCGCCGCGCCCTGATCGTCGTCACGGACGGCGAAGATCGCGGCAGCACTTACAAGCAGGAAGAACTCTTCGAGCGGCTGCGCGAAGAGGACGTGCAGATCTACGTCATAGGCTTTGTCAACGAACTGGACAAAGAAAGCGGCCTCATTCGCAAAAGCCCGCGCGACAAGGCCGTCAATCTCATCAACCGTCTGGCCAAAGAGACCGGGGGGCGTGCCTTCTTTCCGGAATCTCTCTCCGAGTTGCCGCAGATTGCCGAAGAGATTGTGCGCGACCTCAGAACACAGTACGTCATCAGCTACAGCCCGACGAACAAGGCGCGCGATGGCTCATACCGCGCCATTCGTGTGACTGTGGCCGATGCGACAGGCAAGGATAAGCGCATCGCCCTGACGCGTTCGGGGCGCATCTCAGGACGTGAAGGAACGCAGCCAGCAGTCAAGCCGCCCGTCACGCGCAGCACCAACTCCACCGCTCCCGCCCAAAAGAAAACGGGCACAGGCAGGAATCCATAACGCACACCCCTGACCCTGAAAGGGTCACATATAATAGCCGGGGGCAGAGCGTAAGCACCGCCCCCGGAACTACGCACGAAATAATTTCCGACCCCGAAGGGGTCGCACCTCAACCTTGATTGTGCGACCCCTTCAGGGTCGAAACGTGTGGTGGGGCGTGTGGCCGGGGGCGATGCCCCCGGCTATTTTATGTGCCCCTTTCAGGGTCAAAGAAAGCGTGAATGATTAATAATCGCCTTTGGTCTTCCGCTTCTGCTAGAATGCGCGCCGCTGTTTCCGAGTTTCCAGATTTTCCCTTGAGTCGTTTCGTAAATATATTTCACGGTAGGAGAGCCAGGTATGTCGTGTGACGTTGAGATGCTCGCCGGAATCGAATTCTTCGAGATGCTCGAAGAAGATGATCGAATTGCGCTGGCGGACGTGGTTGATTTCGAGAAGCTGGACGCAGACCAGATACTCTTTCAAACAGGCGAGCCGGGCGACGCCCTCTACATTGTTCGCACGGGCGAAATCGAGTTGTACATCAAGGACACGGCAGGACAGAAGATCGTATTGAACGTCGTGCGTCCGGGCGAGATGTTCGGCGAGCTCTCCCTGCTCGACAGCGGCCCGCGAAGCGCTACGGCCACCGCGCTCACGGAAACAGAATTGCTGGTGCTCGACCGCGACGATCTGCTCCTGCTTTTTCAAAAGAAACCTGACGCCGCGCTGCACATGCTCGCGGCGATGAGCAGCATGACGCGCAAGGCGGATCAACTGTTGCGCACGCGCGTCTCACGCAACGTCAACGAAGAAGTTCAGGCGCATTTCACGCTGATAGAGAGAGTTGCCGACTGGATTGCATGGTTCAGCGGCAGCATGCCTTTCTTAGCGATTAATCTCATCTGGTTCGTGACCTGGATTACGCTCAACACCCTCATTCTCCCCGTTGATCCTGTCACTAACGAGCGCGGCTTCGACCCGTTTCCCTTTGGCCTGCTGACGATGATCGTTTCGCTCGAAGCGATTTTCCTTTCATGCTTCGTCCTCATCAGCCAGAACCGGCAGGCAGAGAAAGACCGCGTGCGTTCCGACATAGAGTATGAGGTGAACATCAAGGCCGAGCTGGAAGTCGCGCACCTGCACGAAAAGACGGATCGGATGTACGAAGAGATGCTCGCGCGGTTTACCAAACTGGAAAAGAGCCTTGCCCAGTCGCCTCAAACGGAGAAGGCTTGAGCGCAGTCGCGCTTAGAGCCACTAACAAAATCGAGAAGAATATAGACAGGATTAACAAGATGGACAGGATGCAAGGAAGAGCAAAACAGCTTCACTGTTCTGCCTTGTTTTCTTAATCCTGCTAATCCTGTTAATCCTGTCTATTCCTCCTCATGCTTTCTTAAATATTAAAGAGAAATCTTCAACGCGGACTCTCTGCGGCGGGAGGCGGCTCGTCTTTAGTCTTCGGCGGCTCTATCGAGATCAAGTACGTGATGAAAGCGATGAAGGCGAGCGAGAAGGTTAGAATGATGATAGTGACCGGCTCTAAACCAAAAAGCCCGGACTTCCCTTCCTCCTTCTCGGTGAACTCCGACGGAAGTTTCAGACTTCCCGTATCAACGTTGATGACGCCGCCGTTATTCGAGATTTGGCTGGCGGACTTTCCCGCGCGCTCCTCAAGCGGCGCGAGTTGGTCGGCTTTCTCAAGCCCTTCTTCGCTCGACGCTTGAACGGGATTGTGCCTACGCTTTCGTTTTCGCTTCACAGCCAGTTCCTCTTCTTGAAATAAATGTAAAGCCCGACGCCGATGACCAGCATCCAGCTAAGCGCGAAAACGTAGCCGTACTTCCAGCTAAGCTCCGGCATCTGCCCGAAGTTCATCCCATAGATTCCCGCGATGAGCGTCACAGACATCAGAATCGTCGCAATCGAGGTCAGACGCTTCATAATGATGTTCATCCGATTGCCCTGAACGGAGAGATAAGCGTCCATCGTCGAGCTGAGCATATCGCGCAAAGTGTCAATCGTGTCGGCCACGCGGATGATGTGGTCGAACACATCCTGAAAGTAGACGTGCGTTTCGCGTGCGAAGATGGGTTGCTCGCGCCTGAGCATCGTGTTGAAGACATCACGCAGAGGCGTAATCGAGCGGCGCAGGTGTAGAAGTTGTTTCTTGATGCGGAAAATCTCTTCGATTGATTCGGGCTTGAACGTGCCGAAGATTTGATCTTCCAGATCGTCCATCCGCTCGCTCAGGATGTCCAGAAGCGGCATGTAATCATCGACAATCGCATCCATCAAAAGATAGGCGAGCAGACCCGCACCGTGCTCCGCCCTATCATTCCATTCAGGCCACAAGCGTTTGGCTGTCTCGATGGCGCGAATGGGACGACTGTGAACTGTGACGAGATAGTTTGCGCCGAGAAAGATATTCAACTCGCGCAACTCAAGATGATCGTGAGGCCCGACCAACTCGGCTTCGTAGAGGACGATGAAGTAATAGCCCTGATACTCTTCAACCTTTGGTCGCTGGTGGGTCTGCTGGCAATCTTCAATCGAGAGCGGATGAAAATTAAACTCTTCGGCCAGCTCTATAAAATCCTGGCTCGTCGGGTCGCTGACATCTGCCCAGACGACGTTATGTTCAGACAGGCAGTATTCGCTGATGTCCGCCGCCGGGAAGTCATTAGTAAACTTCTTCTCCGCGCTATCCAAACAAATCGTCTTAATCACGCTCCGGCTCTCCTCTCTCGCCCTGGCAAACGAGTGGAGTATACCCTTTCTATAATTTTTTCAAAGAGCGCATCGAATGTGTTTAAGCTTTCTTCTTGACTCAAGCCGTTAAAAAGCATTAACGTCCCCTCACACGCCGACCGGTTAGTCCCGTGAGAAGTTGTCCATCACTAGTCCTCGCAAACAATCTCAAGGGAAATCCAATTACCGGCTAACGCTCATCGGCGCGTATCCATCAGAAATATCCGCTCCGCAAGGAAGGTGTCAGATGTTCGCTGAAAGACCCCACGAGAACGGCAATCATCAGAGCTTAAACGGCAACTCTCACAAGCCCGAAACAAAAGCGCCTGACGATGGCGGAAAACTGATTGTCCTGACAGCTCCGCTGACTGAAACGATTGACCACGCAGGCTACTTCATTCAAATGGCGATGGCCTCTTTGCCAATCTGGATGGAAGGCGTGCTCAACCGGAAATATCCGAAGTGGCGTGAGGTCGAGCGCAACACGGACGGCTCCGCACGCTACATGCCCGCGGGCGTGCGCCTGGTTGAGAAATCCTTGCTCAGACAGTATGAGCGTGACGACATCGTCGCCTGTTTCCCCGAAGACCTGGATAAATTCATCGGCCCGCGCACGCGCGTCGTCGCCGTCTCGACACATAACCCGCTCGGCGTCACCTTCGCCGCAGGCGTCTATACTTCCATCTTCGGCTCGTCACGGATGCCAATCAATTCGCATTACTCCAGACAGATGTTTGCCGACATCAAATCGAACCCTTACCGCCCGGACTTCAAAGTAATCGTCGGCGGCTCTGGCGGGTGGCAGATCATTCAAACCGACACGTATGAAGAATTGAGCGTGGACTGCGTCGTCGAAGGCCGCAGTGAATCAACGGAGACGTTGGAGCTTTTCCGTCAAGCCATCAATGGAGAGGAATTGCCGCGCCGCATCGAAGTCAAACATCCATCAGACCCCGCAGGCATCCTGTTTCCTGATGCGCGCACGACGTTTGGCGTAGTTGAGATGACGACGGGCTGCGGGCGGCGCTGCAAGTTTTGCGTGCCGGATTTGAACCCGCAGATTGATCTGCCGAAAGAGAAGATGATGGAGGCCGTGCGCGCCAATGTGCGTCAGGGCAACAAGCAAATCTCTCTGGCGACAGAGGACATGTTCATCTGGGGGCAGGTTCATACGGACACTCCGTTCTACTTCCCCAACCGCGAAGCCCTGCTAGACCTCTATTCCGAGATCGTCAACACGCCCGGCGTAGAGCAACACGTCCTTTCACACTGCACCATCGCTCCGGCAGTTGTTGACCCGCTGCTCATCAAGAAACTCTCGGAACTGCTCCTGCCGAAAAGCCCGATTCACTTTCCCTATCTCAGCAGCCATCCGGAGAAGAAAGCTCTTGCTCCTTTGATCGGTCTTGAGACTGGCTCGGTGCGTGTGGCAAAACAGATGATGGCGAGCAAGGGCGTGCCGTTCGCTGTCGAAGATTGGCCGAGCGTCGTCCTTGAAGGTTTGCGTGTGCTGAACGAGAACAACTGGTTTCCGGCCATGACGCTCATCGTCGGCAGTCCGGGTGAACGTGACGAAGATGTCATGGCGACGCTCGATCTGGTTTACGAGATGGAGCGGCGGGGCTTGTTCGCCTTTCTCATCCCGTCAATCTTCACGCCGCTGCATGACACGCGAATGGAGAAAGAGATGGGCGTGACGCAGACCAAACAGTTAACGCCTTTGCAATGGCAGTTGATGATGAAGTGCTGGAAGATGAACTTGCGTCCTGGCCAGTATAGCTGGTGGGGGCCGACCGCGTGGCGCGTCGGCTCGATTGCCATGTGGCTCTACAAACTGCGGCGGCTCAACGGGCCGAACTTTACATGGCCGCTCTGGATGTTCTCCGGTGCTCTCTCGGAAAAGCGACTCGCGCGCATGGGCAAGATTTATCTGGGAAAACCTTTAAGGACGAAATCACGCCCCGAACTCATTGCCTCGCTCAAACCCAAGGCCTGGCAATACCTGCGCGCTGACAATGGCGATTTACCGGAAGGCTACACACCGAAAGCAGAGGTTAGAGGTCAGAGGCTAGAGGTTAGTAAAAGCGGCTTGTCTTTGGCTGACCTCTGATCTCTAACCACTAATCTCTGCTCTCTAAGCTTTAGCTTTGACCGAGCCACTGATCTTCTTGCGAGTTGTCTCGCCGGTCTTGAGTACGGGGATGCCCTGATCCACGTCCGCGTGCGGGCGCGGGATGACGTGCGTGGCGACGACCTTCCCGACACGGGAGGCGGCTGCTGCGCCTGCGTCAACCGCGCTTTTGACAGCCGCGACTTCGCCGCGCACAATCGCCGTCACCAAGCCCGCATCAATCTTTTCATAGCCGACGAGCGTGACGTTCGCGGACTTGACCATCGCATCCGCCGCCTCGATCATCGCCACCAGTCCCATGCATTCCACCATGCCGAGTGCTTCCATATCGTAACCTCTCAGGTTCAATCGTTTGATAGTCGAACGCGCGTGCGCCATAGTAGCATGAAGCAGCGCGGACTCCCTTATGCGAACACGTGTTGAACGGCGGGTCAGGAAATTAATATTGCATTTCGCGCGGCGTAAAGTTAAGCTGCGCCCTTGTGCGTGCTACCTCGCCAAGTATTAGCGCTGTCCTTTTCCGGCGACTTCACTGCACACACACTTATATCAGGCCGCGCGTGAGGCAATCACAGCAGCAAAACTGATTCGGGATAAACGACCTTGCTTAGAACAGTGACAGCAAGCCTTGCAGAATATTCAACGTAAACTCTGTCACGGGGTCAACAAAAGAGGTCTCGGAGCTTTCCTCGTCTGTCGCCGTGACTCCGTCAGGCATTTCGCCCATCACCGATGCCGGTGGAGGTGGAGGCGTGGAAACGACTCCACAATGTATATCACCCGCAAACGCAGAAAGGGTGAGCGCGAAGGTTAGGACGGTAGCAATGCAGAATCGGTGTAAGCGACTCATCGATTTTCTCCTGAAATATAGTTAAAGGTCGCGGCTGGCAATGAAATTAAACCGAGCCAATGAGTTGAGCATACCCATAATACCATATCGGGTAATTAATCATGTTTTGCAATAGCTCTTGCGTAAATGGAGAAAGGTAACTCTTACATGGATTTAACGTCAAACTTGCTTCAGCAAATAAATAGTCCCGAACTCGGCTATAACGAGCAAGTGCAGTTGCGCTGCATGCTCGCAAAGGAGTTGGAAAGAGTAGGCAATTATGAGGCAGCGCGCGCAGCTATGGGCAAGGTGTGGCAGCGCGTCGGCGAACATCCTGTTCTTGATGACCTGGATGAGCGCACCGCAGCCGACACGTTGATGCGTGCCGGAACGCTGACAGGATGGATTGGCAGTGCCAGGCAGATTGCCGGGGCACAGGGGATGGCGAAAGACCTCATCAGCGAGAGCATCTCCATATTTGAAAGATTGCCGGATACAACAAAGGCTGCCGAAGCTCAAACGGAACTTGCATACTGCTATTGGCGAGAAGGTGCGTTTGACGAGGCGCGAGTCATGCTACGAGGAGCATTGAGCCGCCTGACCGACGCAGATACTATTTTGAAGGCTGTAGCCTTGCAGCGTAGCGCCATAGTCGAGATGTCGGATCAACGGCTTAACGACGCTCTTCGCATCTTAACTGAGGCTGCGCCGGTGTTTGAGGTTATCACTGACCACTCACTCAAGGGACGATTCCACGTTGAACTAGCCACTGCGCTTAAAAATCTCGGCGCGGCTGAAAACCGGGAAGATTATACAGATCGGGCGCTTGTCGAATATGCAGCGGCAAGCTATCACTTCGAACAGGCCGGGCACACATCATATCGTGCCGCAGTCGAAAACAATCTAGGATTTTTATTTCTTAAAGCAAGCAATTTCGACAAAGCATACGAGCACTTAGACCGTGCCTGCCGACTCTTTGCCAGTCTTAAAGATGGAGTGCATGGCGCTCAGGTAGAGGAAACGCGGGCGCGTGCTTTGCTGGCGCAGGGTCGTAACTCTGAAGCGGAGAAAGTGGTCAGGTCGGCTGTTCATACGCTGGAGCAGGGCGGAGAGCAGGCGTTGCTGGCGGAGGCTTTGACGACGCATGGCGTGGCGCAGTCGCGGTTGGAGCAGCACGAGCAAGCGCGGCTCACACTTGAGCGCGCCATAGAAGTGGCCGAGCAGGCTGGCGATCTGGAAGGCGCGGGTCGGGCGGCGTTGACCTTGATTGAGGAAGTGACAGCCCGATTGAGTGAAGACAAGTTGCGCGAGACATACAACCGGGCAGACCAGTTGCTCTCTCGGACGCAGCACTCAGAAACGATTGGGCGCTTGCGTGAGTGTGCGCGGCGTGTAATTGAGACGCAACAGGCGCAGGCGGCAGAAGAGCCGACGAAGTTTATCTATGCGGCAGACGAGACAGCCGCTTTGTTGCGTCAGGCGCTGCGAATGGCAATGACGGACGGCAGTGTGCTGCTGACCGGCGAGACTGGAACTGGCAAGGAAGTCTTAGCACGCCTGATTCACGAATGGAGCGGACGTCCCGGACGATTTGTGGCGATTAACTGTGCGACGCTGAACGACACGCTCATCGAATCGCAGTTGTTTGGTCATAAGAAGGGGAGCTTCGCCGACGCCATTGCTGACTATCCGGGAGCGGTGCGCGAAGCGGCGGGCGGCACACTCCTGCTTGACGAAGTCGGCGAGCTGAGCAAGCCCAATCAGGGCAAGTTACTGCGCTTGATCGAGCGCGGCGAGATTCATCCTATTGGAGCGACCGCACCGGAGCGCGTCAACGTGCGAATCCTCACGACCACCAATCGCAATCTTAAAGAGCAAACGGCGCAAGGCCAATTTCGTCACGACCTGCTTTATCGCTTACAGACTTTTCATCTTGAGGTTCCGCCGCTCAGAGAGCGCGTCGAAGACATCCCTGCTATCGCAAAACATTTCATTGAGGAAGCATGCCGCCTTCATAACAAGCGCGTGACCTTCACCCCTGCAAGTTTGGAAGCCATGCGACAATTGCCGCTCGCAGGCAACGTGCGCGAATTGCGCGCCCTCATCGAGCGCACTCTTCTTGAAGCCGCAGACGGCACGGAGATTTCAGCCGCAGCGGTTGAGACGGTTGCGCTTCGCCAGACACGGAAAGCCGGGTTCGCAAATGCGTGGGAAGGCTGCTCCCTCGTCGAAGAGGTCTTGCGCTATGAGAAGACCCTGATCCGCCGCGCGCTCGATAAAGCGCAAGGCGGCGTCACAAGTGCAGCCAGACTTCTGGGCACTACGCATCAAGCACTAATCGCCATTCTCAATACCAGGCATCAAGACCTGCTCACTGCTAGAAAGCCCGCGCAACGCCGTCGTCGCAGCATCATTCGCATTCATGACAGTGGCGGTAGCAAAAGAAAAGGGTGACGGCTGAAGAGTGAATTATCGGCGGGCAGCTTACGCTTACTTTCAATTCCCGTGATATATTTTAGCGGGCGATAATGCCGGGATTTAGGATTGCTTATGTCTAGCCAACTGACAACTTATCTAACGCCTGAAGAGTATCTGGCTCTGGAGCGTAAGGCTGAGTTCAAAAACGAGTATATTGACGGCGAAATAGTAGCGATGACCGGAGCGAGCCGGGAGCATAATCTAGTTGTCGTCAATATAACTCGTGAAATCAGCCAACAATTAAAGGGGCGCTCATGCGAAGCATACTCCAATGACATGCGTGTCAGAATTCCCTCAAGTCGCCTGTACACCTACCCTGACATGGTGGTCGTCTGTGATGAGCCTCAATTTGAAGACCAGGAGTTCGACACGCTGCTTAACCCAACCGTCATTATCGAGGTACTCTCAGAGTCTACGGAGTTATATGATCGTGGTAAAAAGTTCAGCTTTTATCGAACGATTGAATCTCTCGCCGAATATTTATTAGTCGCACAGGATGAATGCCGCATTGAGCAGTTTGTCAGACAAGCTGACGGAGGGTGGTTGCTGTCAGAGCATCGCTCGCCGGAAGACACCGTCAAGCTCGCTTCTATTCAATGCTCACTTGAGCTTCGAGAAGTGTATGACAAAGTCGCCTTTTCATAGGCCGCGCGCAACGAGGTCTTAGACCGAACGGCTTCGTAACTCTTCACCTTGTCACCCACCCTGCTAAAATCTTCCCAGCACTTTCCGTGATTACCCGGACTGGAAGACGCTCTCAATTCCGCAGTGAATGAATCGGTGCGGGGATGCGCCCGCCGCGCCGTATAAAGACATCGGATGAGAATTTGTTGACCGGCATGATCGGCGCTGTGCCGAGCAGCCCGCCGAACTCGACCATCTCGCCGACATCACGACCCGGCACGGGGATGATTCGCACGGCTGTCGTCTTGTTGTTCATCACGCCGATGGCCATCTCGTCTGCGATGATCGCGGCAATCGTCTCAGCCGTGGTCGAGCCGGGCACGGCGACCATATCAATGCCGACCGAACAGACGCTCGTCCATGCTTCCAACTTATCTAAGCTGAGTGCGCCGACGCGCGCAGCCTCAATCATAGTCGCATCTTCTGAAACAGGGATGAACGCGCCGCTCATTCCGCCGACTGAGCCACTCGCCATCGCGCCGCCTTTCTTCACAGCGTCCGTCAGAAGCGCGAGCGCGGCGGTCGTTCCATGCGTGCCCGCGCGCTCGAACCCGAAGGCTTCCAGGATGTCTGCGACGGAATCACCGGGCGCGGGCGTCGGAGCCAAACTAAGATCAATGATGCCGAACGGGATGCCCAAACGCCGCGCCGCTTCGCGCCCGACAAGTTCGCCTGCACGCGCCAGCTTGAAGGAGAGCTTCTTGATGACCTCCGCCAGTTCATGCAGCGGCAAATCCTTTGGCGCGTGGCGCACGGCATGATTGACCACGCCGGGGCCGGAGACGCCAACGTTAATCACAGCTTCAGGTTCGCCGACGCCGTGAAACGCGCCAGCCATGAACGGATTGTCTTCGACGGCGTTGGCGAAACAGACGAACTTGGCGCAGGCCAGACCGCCGCGCTCGCGCGTCCGCTCGGCCATCTCCTTGATTAAAACTCCGGTGCGGCGAACCGCGTCCATGTTGATTCCGGCGCGCGTCGTCGCCACGTTCAAAGAAGAACAGAGCCGCTCGGTCGAGGCCAGAGCTTCGGGAATGGAATCAAGAAAATCGCTCTCACCATTCGTCCAGCCTTTGTGAACCAGCGCGGAGTAGCCGCCGATGAAATCAACTCCGACGCTCTTCGCGGCTTCATCTACGGAGCGCGCGAGCGTCAGGTAATCGCTCCGTGAGCGCGCACCCTCGCTGATAATCGCGGCGGGCGTGATGGAGATTCTCTTGTTGGCAATACGGATGCCGACCTCATCGCCGATCTCATCAACCGTTGAGACGAGCCGCCCAGCCGTGCGCTCAATCTTCTCGCGCACGCGCGCCGCCGTTCTCTCAAGAGAATCTGAGACGCAATCGCGCAGAGAGAGGCCGAGCGTGACGGTGCGTATGTCGAGATGCTCCATCTCCGTCATCCGCACCGTCTGCAAGATTTCCGCTTGTGTGTATTCCATATCAGGTTTCGAGTTTCGAGTTTCAAGTTTCGGGTTCTGTCTTCATTCGCAATCCGAAGCCCGTAACTCGAAACCTTTTCATCCGAGAAGATAATTGAGTAAAAGCAGCAAGAGGGAAAGAATGATGATAGCGACGGCGACGAGCACGAAGCGCAGGCTCGGATCATACGAGGCTTCTTCCAGCATCACGTTTGAAGCCTGCCGCAATTTTTCCACGCGGGGAGATAGTTTCTCTTCGACCATACCGCGCGCCGCTGTCGCCACCCACTGCCGCTTCGAGGTGGCGTCGCTCTCATCCATTGTCATCGTGGCGGTGACTTCGGCACGCTGATAGCTCTCTCCCAAAGCGTCGCGCGAGAAGCTGTCCTGTGTAGCCGCCAGGTCGGAAGCAGGAGGCGCGGGGGCGCTTTCCGGCAAGCCAACAGTTGGCGCATTCAGTTCGGCATCAGTCTTCCTGCGCGCGGGCATCTCAGGCGCTTCCGTTGCGGAGCCGACGCTCGCCGACGCTCCCGCTTTCAATGGCCTGCCGCATTGCGGGCAGAAGAAGGCGTTTCCGCGAACAGACGCGCCGCAATCCAGACATCGCCGGGCTATTTCAGGTTCCATAAAGACAGTGATAAGTGATGGGTGATGGGTGATGGGTGATGGGTAAGAGCGTTTTCTCTTATCACCTATCACCTATCACCTATCACTTCTTTTCATATTCGGTGCATTGCGTTGAAAAGGTCTTCGCGTTGCGCGTAGATGCGGACGCCGAGGCGCTCGCCTGCGTTGCGAAAACGATCCTTGAGCGCGGTGGCGGATTCTTTGGCGCGCGACATGTCGGCGATGATAATCATGGCGAACTTGCTTTGCACCACCGTCTGATTGATGTCAATGATGCTGCAATCGGCTTCGGCCAGAACCTGCGCGACTCCGGCGACTATCCCCGGATGGTCAACGCCAAACACGGAGACGATCAATCGCTCGGCTGAACCCGCATCATGCGCCTCACGCTCACGCGCGTTCCTTGAGCCATCATCACCTGCACTTGCGTTGCTACCGTTCTCAACGACAGGCTCAATCGCGCGGTACACGTCCGTCACCAACTGCTCGACCATCTGCTCGTCCGCGCTCGCGCCCAGACGACTATAGACGGCGCGCGTGATTCGGTAAATTAATTCTTCGTTTGCCATTCGATTAAGTGATAAGTGATAGGTGATGAGTGATAAGTGAAAGCGTTTCTCCTATCACCTATCACTTATCACCCATCACTGCTTTCCAGTCCTCAATTCGCGCGCGGCGTCGCGGGCGTCTTCCGACAGAGCGTCCTGCAAGTCCATGCGGTCAACGATGCCGACGACCGCCGCCTCGATTGACATGTCCTGATCGCCGATGGCCGAGCGCGCGGCCTTACCGTAAGCGCACATCACCGTCTCGCCGATGCCTGCGCCAAGCCGGTCTGCGACGACGACAATATTCTTCGTCGGCTCTTTGTCCAGATCGTAAGGATGAATAATCAAAAAGCGGACGCCCTCTAGATCGGGCGTCTTCTTCGTTGACCAGACTGTGCCGACAACTTTTCCCAGAAACATAAGAACGGTGATAAGTGATAGGTGATAAGTGATAGGCAAGAGCGTTTCTCTTATCACCTATCACCCATCACTTATCACTGCCTTTCATCCTTTCGCGAACACTTCCGCAGGGTCGCCCATGTCGCGTGCTGAGGGGGTGATGATGGTGCGCGCGTTGACGTAAATCTTCTCGCCTTTCTGGATGGCGCGGCGCACATCGTCCTCGCTGACGAAATCAACGGACTTGCGAGCGTTGCCGTTGGTCGCAGCTTGTCCGCCGTTCGCCTGTGCGGGCGCGGCGGGCGGTGTCGAAGGCGCAGGACGCGCGGACGCATTGCCGCCATTGCCACCGGTCTCTACTGCGGTCGGCGCGGCTTCCGCATGCGGTGCGGCTGAAGGCGCGGCATAACGACTGTCGGCTTCAATATCAATCACGGGCTGAGCAGGCGCTTGCGACGTTGTCGCATGAAGCTCGGCGTGCGTGGACTGACCTGGAGCGCGATTCGCCAGAAAACGATCAACGATGGCCGAAATCTCTTCGCGGCCAATGGGAGTGCGCGGCGCACTGGAAGAAGCGGTCATAGCTGGCTGTTGCTGTGCTGCCTCATTAGACTTTTGCGTGGCCAGCGCCGGACGCGCGCTCTTGACCGGCTTAGTCTCAAAGGCTACGCGCTTGATGTCCATCAGATGAAGCGGCGAGACGTTGTCGGAAGTGACGTTGCCGCCCCACGAACCGCAGCCCAGAGTCATCGAAGGCGGAAGCGCGGTCGAGAATCCGATAGCGCCGTGCGTCGTCGGCGAGTTGACGATAACGCGAGATGCAGGCATCTCGCGCCCGTAGGCTACCGCAGCCTCGCGCGAGCGCGTATGGACGCCCGCCGTGTGGCCCATGCCGCCGTAGCTCAGGACTTCAAAGCAGCGGGCAGCGCCGCGCTCTATTCCATCTTCGACGTAGAAGGCCAGGATAGGCGAGAGCTTCTCCATTGAGAGCGGGTGCTCGCGGCCTACGCCGCCGACATCGGCAAGCAGGCAGCGCGTGCCCTTCGGAACATTCAAGCCAGCCATCTTCGCAATTACTTCGACCGACCTGCCGACGATTGCAGGATTCAAAGAGCGTTGCGGGGTGGCGACGACCTTTGCCAGTTGATCCGCTTCCGCCGCATTCAGGAAATGTCCGCCCTGCGCCTTGAACTGCTCGCGGACAGCTTTCTCAACCGGAGCATCGCAGATGACCGCCTGCTCTGAAGCGCAGATCGTTCCATTGTCGAAGCAGGTGCTGGTCAGGATGTCCTGCACGGCCTTCGAGACATCCGCCGTGCGTTCGATGAAGACAGGAACGTTGCCGGGGCCAACTCCGAAGGCAGGTTTGCCAGATGAATAGGCCGCGCGCACCAGGCCAATGCCACCCGTCGCCAGGATGACGGCAGTCTGCTTATGCTTCATCAAAGTTTCCGTGCCTTCGATGGTCGCTGTTGTCATGCAGCCGATGGCGTCTGCGGGCAAGCCTTCTTTGATGGCAGCATCGCGCACGACCTTGACCGTCTCGTTGATGCAGCGCGCGGCTGACGGGTGCGGTGAAAGGACAATGGCGTTACGCGACTTGATAGCGATGAGGCATTTGAAGATGGCCGTCGAGGTCGGGTTCGTCGAGGGAATGATTCCGGCGACGATGCCGCGCGGGCTGGCAATCTCCACCACGTCTTTTGAGTCAGAGACGACGCCGACAGTGCGCAGGTTTTTGAAGTAGTTCCAGACATCCTCAGACGCGAAGCGGTTTTTTATCTCTTTATCCGCAGGAACGCCGAAGCCAGTCTCTTCCACGGCAAGCGCGCCTAACCGCGCCGCTTCCCTGAGCGCAGCCTTCGACATCGCCTCGCAGATGCGATCAATCTTACCCTGATCGAAGCGCGCCAACTCCACCTGAGCGCGATGCGCCGCCTCGACCAGATCGCGCGCCTGCTGCACCGACACGAGGTCTTTATCAACTGACATGACAACACCTCCGAAAGACGGTGATAGGTGATAGGTGATAGGTGATAAGTAAATGCTTTTTCCTATCACCTATCACCCATCACTTATCACTTCGCACGTTCTTTATTATTCTCACGGGTTCCTTGCAAAGAGCGTCCCTGATCGCCTTCGCCGAGTTGCCCGGCGGAGCCGCTGCCTGCGCCGAGGGCGCGTTCGTCGGGGCTGAGGCCCGTGCGACCGTTGGTCGGCAAGACGCGCTCGACTTCCGTGTGCGGGCGCGGAATGACGTGAACGCTGATGAGTTCGCCAACGCGCCGGGCTGCGGCTGCGCCTGCATCCGTCGCGGCCTTGACCGCTCCGACATCGCCGCGCACGAAGATGGTGACGTAGCCCGCGCCGATATATTCTTTTCCTAAAAGTGTGACATTGGCCGCCTTGACCATAGCGTCCGCTGCTTCCACCGCGCCGACGAAACCTTTGGTCTCGACCATTCCGAGTGCTTCGAGAGACATGACTGAGTCTCCTCCTCACTTTTCCTATTGTAGAAGTTAAAAACGAATTGCTTGTTGTGCTAACTCTGCAATCGTAGTCCTGTGCGCCCGAAGAATCAAGACGAAAAGCCACGAAAGTCTGTCGAGTCTATCGAGTCCGGCGAGTCTATCGAGTCAAAAGGACTTGCCAGACTCGACAGACGCGACAGACTTCTGACTTATATAAAGTTTGACAACGTTTTCCACAGCACGTTATATTGCGCGCCAACAAGGTATTCTGACGCTGTCGCTGAGGGGAAGAGAGCGAGCACGTCATGTGGGAGTGGCGGCAGCGAACAGGATGAATTTTCCAGACTGGCTAATTCCAGGTAAACTTCAGTTCTGCCCGATACAACATCTAGCGGCGGAAGTATATTGGTGATGGCAGCTTCTTTTGGAGAGGAATTGCGACTCGCACGCGAGGCGCGCGGCATTACTTTGCGCCATATCTCCGATCAAACGCGCATTTCCATCCGCTACCTCGAAGCCATCGAATCAAACGATTACAAGCGACTGCCCGGAGGCATCTTCAACCGGAGCTTCATCAAGGCTTACGCCAAACAGATCAGCTTCGATGAGAAAGAAGCACTGGAGGGCTACCTGCGCACGGCGCGTGAGCAGGGCGATGCTGCCGACGAAGTTGTGACCACGCCCTACAAACCGCACGTCTACACCGACGGAGGCTCGCGCTCGCCGTTCGTCACGCTGCTTTTGACGATTCTTATCCTGGCGATTCTCGCTCTCGGCGTCTATGCCGCGCTGCACTGGTATCAACGCCGTGATGCGGCACGCTCGATTACCGCCCCGCAGCCATCAACACCGACGGCCACGCAAGCTCCGAGTTCATCTGTTCTCCCAACCAGCGCACCTACGCCTGCAACAACGACGACGAATCAGTTTCACATCGAGTTGACGGCGCGCGGCGAAAAAGTCTGGGTGAGCGCCCAGGTTGACGACAATAAAAAGGCCAGAGGAATTCTGTTAGAGACGGACACACCGGAAGTGTTCGATCCCGTAGAGCGTTTGCGAATTCAATATGCGCCGACGAAGGCCAAAGCTCTCGAAGTCACCATCAATGGCCGCAAAGCGCAAGTGCCAACTGATAAGCCCGAGATGGTCATCACAAAGGAGGATTACGAAAGTCTCCTGCAACAATAAGCGCAACGTCCGCGCGCCGCGTCTCTTTGGCGCGATGTGTAACCCTGCGCCGGAATGTGAACCGGCCCGCAGCCCGCAGATTGAAGCGGGCATTTTTGTTTTATAGTAGTCAGCTATTGGCAAAATGCTTTGACTAACCAGTGATTACTGACTACTGATTACTAAAATCAAGGAGTAAAATAGACATCATGATTACCTCCGATATTCCGGAAGGACTGACCTTCGACGACGTACTTTTAGTTCCCGCGCGCTCTGACGTGTTGCCGACCGAGACGGATACTTCGACGCAGTTTACGCGCGGCATCCGCCTGCAAATTCCGCTCTGCTCGTCTGCGATGGATACCGTGACAGAAGCCGCGCTCGCCATCGCTCTGGCGCAACAGGGCGGCATCGGCGTCATTCATAAAAATATGCCCATCGAGCGACAGGCTGAAGAAGTTGATAAGGTGAAACGCTCGGAATCCGGCATGATCGTTGACCCTGTGACGATTCGTCCGGATCGTCCCGTCTCCGAGGCGCTGAACGTAATGGAGCGCTACAAGATCAGCGGCGTGCCCGTCGTGGATGAAGACGGGCACCTCGTCGGCATCATCACCAACCGCGACCTGCGTTTCGAGACGCGCTTTGATATTCCCGTCTCCGAAGTGATGACGAAACAGCCGCTCGTCACCGTTCCCGTCGGCACAACGCTCGAACAGGCGAAGGCCGTCCTGCAAAAACATCGCATCGAAAAACTGCTCGTCATTGACGGCGACAAACACATCAAGGGTTTGATTACGGTCAAAGACATTCAGAAAGCCATCAAGTATCCAAACGCAGCGAAAGACGATCTGGGTCGCCTACGCGTCGCCGCAGCCATCGGCGCAACCGGAGATTACCGCGAGCGCGCAGATGAATTAGTCCGCGCACGCGCTGACTGCCTCGTCGTAGACACGGCTCACGGCCACTCGTCGCGCGTCATCGAAGCCGTGCGGGACATCAAGCGCCGTCACGCTGATGTTCAACTGATCGCCGGAAACGTCGCGACGGCAGAAGGAACGCGCGAGTTAGTTGAAGCAGGCGTTGATGCGATAAAGGTAGGAATTGGCCCTGGCTCAATATGCACAACTCGCGTTGTCACAGGCTCAGGCGTGCCGCAGATTACGGCCATACGCGATTGCGTCGAGGCAGCTAAGGGAAGCAACGTTCCCATCATTTCAGATGGCGGCGTCAAATTCTCCGGCGATGTGGCAAAGGCGATTGCGTCGGGCGCGGACGTGGTGATGATCGGCTCACTCTTTGCGGGCACAGAGGAAGCGCCGGGCGAAGTGATTCTCTTTCAGGGACGCTCCTTCAAATCCTATCGCGGGATGGGATCAATCGGCGCGATGCGCGAAGGCTCGCGCGACCGCTACAGCCAGGAACGCATCGAGATGGAATCCAAGCTCGTCCCCGAAGGCATCGAAGGCCGCGTGCCGTACAAGGGAACGCTCGCCGACATGGTGACGCAACTCGTCGGTGGTTTACGCGCCGGGATGGGCTACACGGGCTGCCGCAACATTCGCGAGTTTCAGGAGAACACGCGCTTCGTCCGCATCACCTCGGCAGGCTTGCGTGAATCGCACGTGCACGACGTAATTATCACGAAGGAAGCGCCGAACTACCGATTGGAATAATTGTTGAGCAAGCAGGCAGCGGAGATTGACGACTGAGGCCGGACGCGCGCGCACGCTAAATCTCAGTTTCTCGATCTCTATACTCCAAACACTCAATTCATCCAATGGAGGTCGCCGAAAATGCCTTTTCATCTTCACATCACAGGGGTCTTGACGCTTGTAGCGTTGCTCGCGCTGGCCGGACAAGGCCCACACATTCCTCCGCCGACACTGGTTTCACCCGTTAACGGGGCGGTGATGGATAACGGTTGTCTGGATAAATCAAACGGAATTACATGGGACTTTGATTGGTCGGACGTACCGGGCGCAACCGCTTATCACATCAGGGTCTGGCGCAATCCCAATCTTCCGGTCGTCAACAACACCAACGTGGCTACGTCAGACTATCATCACGACACCCCGCAGACCTACATCGCCAACCAGAATTCAACGGGCTGGCGCTGGATGGTACGTGCCAGAGTCGGAAGTGTATGGGGTCCCTGGAGCGCAGTTAGATCATTCAGGGCGGAGCGTTTGAATACCGACTGCCCGTAATCAACCACCAAACTCGACGAAGGGGAGCGCTCGCGCTTCCCTTCCCCTCAAGAGAAACCTGCTTACATGTTCAAGAAAGTATTAATCCTATCCGTGTCTGCGGGCGCGGGACATCTTCGCGCTGCCGAAGCGCTTGAGCGTGCGTTTCTGCTGATGAATGCGGCGCAGGAAGTTCGCCACATTGATACGCTCGCCTACACCAACAAGGTATTCCGGCATCTTTACTCCAGGGCTTACATCGAGATGGTCAACAAAATGCCGGAAGTGCTCGGCTGGTTGTATGACCATCTGGACAAGCCCTGGAAGAATGAGCGTCGGCGGCTGGCCTTCGACAAGCTCAACACGCGCCCCTTCGTGAAGATGCTCAAAGAGTATCAGCCTGACATCATCGTGTGCACACATTTTCTTCCGGCAGAAATCATCTCATGGCTGAGAGCCAAAGGGTGTTTCGATTGTCGGCAGGCCATTGTGGTGACGGATTTCGATGTTCATGCGATGTGGTTATGTCATCACTACGAACATTACTTCGTCGCCCTTGACGAAACACGACTGCACCTGAAGAAACTCGGCATCCCCGGAGATAAAATCACTGTCTCCGGCATTCCAATTGATCCCGTCTTCGCTCAAGCGAAGAGCCAGCGTGAGATGCGCGACAAGCATAAGCTCAAGCAGGATGTCACAACCATCCTGCTTTCGGCGGGAGGCTTCGGAGTCGGGCCAATGGAACACATCTTAAAGACTTTGATGGAGCTACAAACTCCGGCGCAGATCGTCGCCCTCTGTGGCCGCAATCAAAAATTGAAGGGGAGGATAGAGCGGCTGGCAGCGAGCCTTTCACCTGAGCGCAATCTGGCGATAAAGGGGGTGGGTTATACATCGGAGATGGACGAGTATATGTCCGCTTCCGACATATTGCTCGGAAAGCCGGGCGGCCTGACTACCTCCGAAGCGCTCGCGCGCGGGTTGGTTTTTGTGATCGTCAATCCGATTCCCGGGCAGGAAGAGCGCAACTCCGACCACTTGCTCGAAGAAGGCGTCGCCATCCGCTGCAACAACCTCCCCGTGCTTGCCGACAAGCTTGACCGCTTGCTGAGTGACCCGACACGCATGAACACCATGCGCGCCAATGCCCGTCGCCTCGCACGCCCAAACGCAGCCCACGATGTGGTAGCGAAGCTGCTGTCGATATAAGTGCGGCGGCATGAGCTGCGGCGTGCAACTTACAGCTCGTCGCATGAATTACCGGACAAGTGTAAGATAAAAGTGAGGGATGAGGGCGGGGGTACGACAGAAGACAATAGCTTTTATTTCATCTCCACATCCTGCTCTTCTTCGGCCCTGAGTTTGCTACTGCTGACGTGGTTAGGATGAAGAAGCGCAAAACAATCTTGATTTCAAATCCGAATGCGGGGCGCGGCGGTGAGCGGCGCAGGCGCGAAGTTGCGCGCTTCTGCGCGAGCCTGAGAAGGCGCGGCGTCGAGGTCGAAGCCTTTGACACGAGCGGCCCTAATGAGGCCGCGCGGCTGGCCGCAGACTTCGCGCGTGAAGGCGCGCGGGATGTGATAGTTTCCGGCGGCGACGGCACGATTAACGAGGCGCTGCAAGGCTTAGTTGGAACAGAAGCGCGGCTGGCCGTCTGGCCGCGCGGTACAGCCAACGTGCTGGCGCGTGAGTTGAGACTTCCTTTTGATGTGGAAGAGGCGGCGGAGGTGATTGCGCGCGGGCGCTCGAAGCCGGTGCATGTCGGCTGCGCGACAAATGAGCGAACCGGCGAGCAGCGCTACTTCTTCCTGATGGCCGGAATCGGCCTTGATGCTTCAGTCGTGCAGCATGTGCGCCCGCGCATGAAGCGTCGCGTGGGCGAGGCAGCCTTCTGGTATGCGGGCCTGGGACATCTGGCACACTGGCAGCCTCAGCCCTTTGAGATAGAAGTTGACGGGCAGACTTTTCAGGCGACGTTTGCCGCCATCGGCAAAGCGGCGCACTACGGCGGCAATCTGGCGATTACGCCGCGCGCGAGGATGGAAGAGCCGGAGTTTGAAGTTTGCATCGTGGATTCAAAAAGCCGTCTGCGGTTTCTCTACCTGCTCACTCACGCGGTGCGACCGAGCGGCGTAGCCGAAGACATGCGCGGGGTTCAATTCATCCGCGCGACGCACGCGCGCGTGACCGGCGACGTGCTGGTGCAAATTGACGGTGAACTGACCGGCGAGCTTCCCATGACCTTCGAAATCGCGCCCTCTCCCATCGAAATCATCAGGTAGTAGGCAGTAGGCAGTGGGCAGAAGTTAGAAGTCAGGAGTCAGAAGCCAAAAGACAGAAAACAGAAGTCGGAAGAAGCCACCAGGCAACAGCCCCGAAGGGGCGGCAGAAGCTCAAGGTACAATGCAACGCATCTTGGGCTTCTGTCGCCCCTTCGGGGCTCTCAATCTTTGGGGTGGCGATTAACCCCGGGCTTGCGCCCGGGGCTACACTCTGCCGCCCCTCCGGGGCTGTTGCTCGATGGCTTCTTCTGACTTCTGACTTCTGTCTCCTGCTTTCTGCTCATTGCCTACTGCATACTGTTCATCACCCGTTCATCCAGGCGGCGCGCAGCGCGCGGGTTTCGGGCGAGGCATCGGTTATTTCTTCGACGCGGTAATCGTAGTAATCCGGCTCGCCGAGCGTGAGGCTTGCCTTGATGGTGTTCCGGTCGCGCTGGACGGTGATTGCGACTTGCTGGTTCTGCTTATAGCGATTGAGTTCTTTCGCCCATGTGTCGCGCGTGACTTTTTTGTTGCCGATAGAGAGAAGCACATCGCCCTGTTTCAACCCCGCATCTTCCGCCGCCGAGCCGTTGCGGATGCCCCTGATTTCCATACCTTCTCCATTGAACGAGATACCTGCCGAATAAGGCTGGCGCGCAGGCTCGCGTATAAGGCGCAGGCCGACGCCCGCGAGGGCTTCATCATAAGGTGGCGTTTCCACGCTTCGCACATAACGCTTGAAGAAATCGCTCAGATCAATTCCCGCCACGTCGGACGCCGCGCGCTCGAAATCTTCGCTCGTGTAGCCGCGCCCGCGCAGGTAATAGGTCGCGTTCGGACTCTTCAAATAGAACTCTTCGTACATGCGCCTGAGGACATCATCCAGGCCAGCTCGCCCGTTAGTCTTCCGGCGAATCAACAAATCCAGCGTCAGGCCGAGCGTTGCGCCTTTCGGGTAATAACTGACGGCGGTGTTCTCAAGGTTCGTGCGCTGTGCATGGATTTCGCCATCGAGGAAAGGCGCAGAGAGCGATGACTCTTCGGCGCTCATCAAACGACTGCCCGGCGCATTTTCAATCCCGCCGATTAACTGTCCCAGATGATTCAAATATTGAGCGTCGCTCCACAAGCCTGCGCGGCGCAGCATCAGGTTGCCGTAGTAGGTCGTCAGTCCTTCGGCAATCCACATGGCGCGCGTGACGAGAGGCCGCGTGAAATCCCAGGGGCCTAATTCGACGGGGCGCAGACGCTTGACGTTCCAGACGTGAAAGAACTCGTGCGAGGCCGTGCTAAGCGCGCCTTCATAAGCATCAGGCTCGGAGAGCGCGCCCGGAACAATAACCTGCGTTGAAGTCAGGTGCTCCATTCCATCGCCTGAACGGTCGTCAGCCGCGAAGTGAATCAGAAAAGTGTAGGTCGCAAAATCCGGCGCTCCCCACATGCGCGTCTCTGCGCGCACGATCTTTTCCAGATCACGAACGAGCTGCGCGCGCTTGCCTCCTTCGTCGCCGAATGAATGAACGACTGCGCGATAAGTTTTCCCGTCAACTTTGAATTCGTCCACCGTCCAGTCCGGGGCGATTTCCGTCGGCGTGTCAATCAGGAGGTCGTAGTTGGTAAACTGCCATTCGCGCTGGTCTGCGCTCTCCATGCGCCCGTTGACGATGCGCCAATTTTTCGGCGGATCAATATTGAGCCTCACGGGGTCTTGCTTGTGGCCGACAAGGTACATAAAAATCGAACCGCCATTGAAGTTCGCATGACGGTTATCGAGTTGCGAGAACGTGCCGGACAAATCGTCTCCGAAGACTTTATATTTGAGCGTTGCGCTGCGCGTGCCATTCAATTGAACGCGCCACGTCTGATTGTCCATGCGGGTGACAGAGAGCGGCGCCATCTTGCATTGCGCTCCCGGCGGGCAGATGCCTGCCGCCGCCTGAGTCTCCTGAACATTCTTGGCGAAGTCGAAGACCGCATAGCGACCGGGCGCCCACCGGGGCATCTGAAAATCAAGATGCTCAATGGTCGCGCCTTCACTGATTTCCACTTCGATGCTCACCTCGAAGAGATGTGAGACCGGGCGCGACATCGTGAGACGATACCGGATGGAAGCAAGCGACGCGTCCTGTGCGGCGTGCGTCGTGAGGCAACAGAGAGATAACAGAATGAGAGCGGAGAGGGCGATTTTTGAGAGGTGTCGAGTCATGGCGTGCGGCTCCAAACGGCGAAGATAGGGCAGCGAGGCGTTGAGGCTCTGGGTCGCGCGGATTATCTGCATTTCCTGGCCCTGTGTCAAAAGAAATAGTGGTCGGTGGTCAGTGGTCAGTAGTCAGTTAAATACAAAGGATAAGCAATGCTTATCGTTATTTCTTTGCTGACCAATGACCACCGACCACTGACTATTGATCACTGCTCCGCTTGACGCACGGTGAATCGGTCGTCTAGTTTTGAATCTTTCGATGATGAACCTGTAGTCTCTTCACTATTATGAGCGCAACCGAACGTCTCTATTATACGGACTCACATCTGACGGAATTTGAAGCGCGTGTGACGGGAATCACGGAGCGCGTCAGCGGGTGGGTGGCCGTTACGCTCGACCGCACGGCGTTCTACCCGACGGGCGGTGGGCAGCCGAGCGATACCGGAATGCTTGGTGACACGCCGGTAGTCGAGTGTATCGAGACGGAAGAAGGAGTGCTGCATGTCTTGCAGGGTCGCCCGTTGCAAGTGGGGGCGCAAGTTACGGGTCAAGTTGATTGGCCGCGTCGTCTAGACCATCTGCAACAGCACACGGGGCAGCACATTCTTTCGCAGGCTTTCATCAATCTCTTCAACGCGGAAACGCGCGGCTTCCGAATGCTCGACCAATACTCCGAGATTGATGTCGCGCTCGATGATCCGACGGATGAAAAGATTGAAAAGGCTATTGAGCTTGCCAATCGCATCATCTGGGAAGATCGCGCCATCCACATCCGGCAGGTGACGAAGGAAGAGGCACAGAATCTTCCGCTGCGTAAAGATTCTGCGCGTGAAGGCGAGTTGCGCCTTATCGAGATCGAAGGTTTCGATTTGACGCCGTGCGGCGGCACACACGCCGGGCGAACGGGCGAAGTAGGACTCCTGGCCGTCCGCTCCTTTGAACGGGCGAAGGGTTTGACGCGCATTGATTTCGTCGCAGGAGGCCGCGCCCTCGCTGATTACCGTCGCGCTAATCACACGGCGCGAAGTGTGGCCGCCATGTTCAGCGCCGGGCGTGACGAAACCCCGCACGCAGTCGCTCGCCTGCTGGAAGAGAACAAACAACTCGCGCGGCGCATTCGTTCGCTGGAAGAGATTACGGCGCGCGTCGAGGCGGAAGAGCTATTGAGCGAGGCGCGTGATTTAAGCGACGGCACAAAGCTCTGCGCGCGCGTCTTTGAAAATCGTGATGCCGAGTCTTTGAAGAAACTCGCGCAGGCCATCATTGCTCATCACGCCACGATTGCCCTGCTCGGCTCACGCGAGCAAGACGCGGCACGACTCGTCTTCGCACGCTCTCAGGATTCTCCCGGCGACATGAACGCTCTCATGCGCGAAGCCTGCCAGATGATAGATGGGCGCGGCGGCGGTCGCGCAGACATGGCACAAGGCGGCGGAAGCCGTCTCGACAGGCTCGACGAAGCGATTGAGATGGCTGCCCACACTCTAACCGGCGGCTCATAGACGAGAGACTCGCCGCTTGACACCGCCCGCACACTCTTCCTATCATCTCTCTTCGCTCGTGGGGCAGTAGCTCAGTTGGCAGAGCGCCGCGTTCGCAATGCGGAGGCCAGGAGTTCGACCCTCCTCTGCTCCACCAAAAATATTCAGGGAGTTTCAAGCGACGGCAGGCTAGCGGGCTTGCCGTTTCCTTTTGCCCTTACTTTTGACACGCTGATGTTTATTTAAGAGAGCTAACCATTCATCGTCACAACCTTGAGCGTCTTTAGCTGGTTGTCACACAGATGAACCTCTACTTTAGCGCCGTCAAAAACATTCTTTGAAAACTCAACGGCTGCTTCCTGGCCAGCGGCGATGTACTTCTCATCCTTGTCTAAACCTTCTTTGACAACCAGCCGGAATTGATATGTGTCTCCTGATTTATCTAGCTGTGCTGTCTTCCCGTCGCCTTCATAAAATTTTATCTTAGTAAGATAATCGCCAAGTTTTTTAGCCTCGGCTTCAGTCACATTCTTGGTGTAGTACAGCTCACCTTTACCGTATTCCAATTTGGTTCCATATGAGTTACAACCGAGCATTAAGACTGTCGCCAAACAACTGACAACGATCAGTAAGATTGTTCTTTTCATTTTCAAGTTCCCTTGTTAAGAAGAGGTGAATAAAGCAAACTGCTTGTATGATTATTCCAGCCGCAAGTCAATAGCCCTCTGTCCCGCATAATTGGCCAGTCCATGTGTCCAGACGCATCTCTGAGACACTTTTAGACCGGGCGGCTGTGGTAACATGGCCGTCCAATCCCTAAAGGATAGCCAGAGGCATTATAATTATCTGACCTGAAGGAGAACTTTATGAAGCTCTCAGTTCGCGCTCTCTTGATCTGCGTCGTTTGTTCGATCATTGTGCCAACTACGCTGTCAGAGAAACTTCGTACCCAACCCACTGCCAGCATAATCAGCAATCCACCCGCTCCCCAGAACAAAACCTGGGGAATCACGAGTATCAAGGTGAAAGGATATAATCAAGGAACAGGTGATCTGGCTGAACTGAGCCTTGAGGAAACGCTGAGCACTTCAGGGAATGCTCCTTTCGGGCCTATCCTGATCATTGTAGAAGTCACCGGAGAATTGGAAGCGGGCAGCGGGAAATCAATCGCCTTAACTGCTACGGAAGGCCGCCGAGCGGTCTTCAGAGGGACGTTTAATCCTGGCCCCTATCAAGGCGCTAGTGAGGACGGTAAAAAGTTCTATGCCCCTTTCTGGATAGGTAGTAATGGTCTCTGCTCCCCCCTTAAAATCACGGCCCGCGTGGTCGGGCAAAGACAAGCTTTAACCATGACCAAGACCGTCAAGTTTCTGTGCGGTGAGTGATGAGGCGAACAGGCGCGGCACAAAGGGCGGAGGCTGAACGTGTCTGTCCGACAGCGCGAGCGGAAAGGTAAGGATAGTCTCGTGCGCCTCACACATGAAAACTTATAAGATGAAGGCGGCGGATGCACCATGCGTTCGCCGCTTTTTCTTTGCCTCAAACAAACTGTGAAGCAACATGACCACAAACACGCTCCGCGCGATGCTCAGATAGTATGTAAGTGGTAATAATATATCTATCAAATTTGATGCCTGCCGAATAGAAGGATTTATTTTCTGAGAGTGTGTTGGAGTGAGCCTGGAAGCCCTAATGCAGATAGCGGTAATTTACAGCTATCAGTATGATTAGACCGCTCGGAGCGGTAATCGTCGCCTTTCAGGGTGTTAGGCCGCTGATGGCGGTAAAAATCGCCTGTAGTCGAGAAATACCGCCACTGGCGGTCTAATGAGTGTTGGGCGCTTGCTAGCATTAGATGAGATTTGAATATGATACATACGTTGTTTTAGACATGCCTCCGCCTATCTGGGAGCATGTCAAATCCATCCGTGAGCGATTTTCTTCGCCCCTGACTATTCTGCCTGTTGAAATAACAGTGATCGGTTCTTCCGGTATTGGAACATTTCATAAAGAACAAGAAATAGATGCTGCATTCGAGCTTATTGATTCGGTGGCAGCCAATTTCGCGCCATTGATAACAGCTTTCCGCAGAGTCACAACATTTCCAAACACTGGCGTTTTCTACTATGAGCCGAACGATCCGCACCCATTCATCGACTTGCAAAGTGAAATAGTTTCTACCGGATTAAAATTCAATGAAAGTCCTTTCCCGTTTACGCCACATTGCACAATCGTAAGATTCGATAATCCGTCTCAAGAATTGGTTGATGAAATTTTGTCGCTGCCAGTTCCAGGAGAACCGTTTACGTTGAATACGCTGTCGATCTATTCTCTGGATGGGTCTGACTGTCGGCTTTTACACAAGGTAGAATTAAGCGGAAGCACATAGGAAAGGAAGATAGCCTTCTACATATAGGGAATAATCCGTGAATGTTATCGGTGATACATCTAAAGCCCGCCTGATAGCTGCTTTTATTGATCACCTGCTCGCGTTCGCATTGATGTTGCTCATTGTAGCTCTCATCCCGGAAGAATCAGCCCTCCTCAAAGGCTTGCTCTTCTTCCTCGCTTACGTAGCTTACTACGTTGTCCTCGAAGCTTTATGGTCACGCACATTGGGCAAATATTTTCAGGGTTTGGTGGTGCGGAAGCTGGACGGCAGCCTGTGTGATTGGAAGGCAGCGCTATTGAGGGGCGTGACCCGCGTCATAGAGGTTAACCCGCTGTTGTTCGGCGGTCTCCCTGCTGGCCTTGTTATTATTTCAACGCAACGAAAGCAGCGGGTCGGCGATATACTTGCAGGCACAGTAGTAGTTTCGGCAGACACCAGGTGGGGCGTCGAATTAGATCCCGGCATCGCCACCTGACAACTCATTGAACCGGAGCGCGTTCGACCCTCCTCTGCTCCACCAACAAATATTCAGGAAGTTTCAAGCGACGGCAGGCTAGCGGGCTGGCCGTTTTCTTTTGCCTGTTCTGTGGCTAACCACATGTTGTTACTGTGGCTCTGTATCTTTACGAGTTGTGTGGCAATAGCTTAATTAAAGACGTTCTCTGTCTATCCTTTTCAAGAGAAGAGCCGGAACATGAAGCGCATTGTCTTTCGCCTCGCAGTTGCGATTCTCGCCTTCTTTGTCGGAATAACTTCCACCAACTTTCCTTCCATCAACAGACAGACGCCAAATGCTTTCAAGGTAGCAGGCCAATCCCCCTCAATCCCCGAAACTAAACGGCAATCTCAGCCACTGATTTCTGACAAGCTACAGAAGATTGGTGATTTGCCCGCCATCGGGAAATACAATTTTGGTTATTCACTACAATTCCTGAATGAGCAAGACGGCTGGCTTGCCGTTGAGGAGAAGCTTTGGCGGACGCAGGACGGAGGCAAAACATGGAAGATCATCTTCGACGGAGGGTTTAATCGGCTTTTCTCCGGCAGTAGCATTACTCAGCCAAAATCAATTTATGAATATCAATTCATCAACTCGCAGATAGGATGGCTGTTGCAATACGGGGAAATGTACAGGACGGAAGATGGCGGAATAACCTGGACAAAGATAGAAACCAGCACAGAGTTTTCAGGAATGTTCTTTCTTGACGCTCAACACGGATGGGCCATTTCTAAGGAAGGATTATTCCGAATAAATCCCAAACACCTGGCTGATTCTTCGGAGGCGGCCAAACAAGCTTCATCAATGGACGTTGATTATTATGCTCATCTAAAACCAAAGCATCGCGAAGTTTTACGGGAATGGTTAAAGACCAAAACGCACTTGCGTCCGGCAGTCGAGGAAATTGACGATAATATTTTCCAGGAGCAACACAAATCAGACTTTGAATCTAATCTACGGTTTCTTCGAGATTCTCTCGGAGGGAACAATTATCAATATTATTCCGTTGGCGATATGAACCGTGATGGGAAGGAAGATTTTGCCGTCCTCTTAGTTGATGGCCGCAAGCAAAAAGATGACGACGCCCATTTCGCTTTAGCGATCTTCAATGCTCCATTTAAGAAAGCAGATGCACCGGCTTATTACGAAGATGGGTTAACCGGCATTTCGAATTGTTATATAGTCTTTGACCGGATAAGTAAAAACCATCTGTTTTTGGGTATGCTTGAGAGTGACGTTTTATGTGCGACTTATTACCCGAAAGGGAAAACCTATTATTTCAAAGATTGTATGGAATGAATCAATTTGTCCAAACCTTCTGCGAAATTGCCGTTTAATTTGACTTCGCGGGAGTGACGACACGCAGCAATGTGGTTTTGGTTCGCTTTAGTAACGGGCGCGGCGCTTTCGATGGATGCCGTTGCCGTTTCCATCTCCAGTAGTATGACAGCACGCCGCGTCCGCTGGCCGCAAGCTGTCAAGATGGCTGCGTTCTTCGGGCTTTTCCAGGCCATCATGCCCGCGCTAGGTTACGCCTGCGGTCTTGTGTTTCGCGGTTGGGTTGAGGCGGTTGACCACTGGATCGCCTTCGCGCTGCTCGGCCTGATCGGGGCGAAGATGATTTACGAATCCAGACGCGTGGATGAGGATTCGCAGAGCGATCCTTTCAGCACTCCCAGGCTGTTGCTGCTCTCCGTCGCCACGAGCATTGACGCGCTTGCCGTCGGGGTCAGCTTCTCTCTGCTGGGAATCTCGCTCGCGTTGACCGTCGCCGTCATCGGACTGGTGACGTTCGCGCTCTGCCTGCCAGCGGTGTGGCTGGGGAAACGGCTGGGCACACTGATGGCGAAGCGTGCTGAGCTGCTTGGCGGCGTAGTCCTCATCATTATCGGCCTCAAGATTCTGGTCGAACACTTGAGCGCCTGAATTGAAAGACAGAAGCAATAGACAGGATTAACAAGATGAACAGGATAAAGGGAAGAACGAACAAGCTTTTCTGTCATGCCTTGTCTTCTTAATCCTGCTAATCCTGTTAATCCTGTCTATATTTCTTTCCCGCCCCAATCTGAATTGCGAATCGGCTTCAGCTTTCTAACTCAAGCATCTTCTGTAGTGATATGCGTTTTCGGCAACCACAGTTCGGTGGTGAACTTTAGTTCCCTTGCTGTCTCTTCAGGCAGGCGCACCTTCACCATGGTCGCTGTCTCTTCGATTATTTCGCAAAGATAGCGCTGCCCGGTCAGGTGATTGTAGTAAGCGTTTTTAGTCATAGGTAATTATGCTGCATGGCCATCCTTTTTATATCTACTGCGGCTTACTCGTAAGCAAACCACCAGCCGTGATCTACTATCACGCCATCTTCGCTGATGAAGAAGATAAAATCGTGCCAGCCTCTCCAAAAATAGATTAGATATTCTCTGTCACTTCTCTCTTCTACCTTTCGCCCCGCTTTCCTTAACTCCCTGTTATAAATTTCGAGAAGTCCACCCATCTTCCGATGGCTTCTGATTGCATCCGGCTCGCCGAGACAGCCAACAATGATTTTCTTTGTAAAGGGGCGATGCCCAAGCTCGTCACCCAGAGAAGACAAAACCCCGGACAATCTACCGCCGTCACGATCCAAATCCTGATCGAAAACTCCCTGCGGCAACTTGCGCCGCCTGTCACGCAAGGTTTTATACTCCTTAACAAGCGCCGCAGTCTTCTTATTCAAAGCCTTACATTTGTTATCGGAATCATTCGTTTGCGCCGGGGATGCGCTTGAGAAAAACAGGATTAATGCTACTGGCAAAATTAAATACTTCATGGCAGGCAATCCGGGGCATTTCGCTTGAAAGACCTGACTTACTTCGCCCTCATTGAAGTGCCCGGTCGGCTCTGAATAACTCGTCCTGTAGGAACGACTGAAACTCATTGCTGTTCAAGTCGTTCCTACAGGACTCATCGAGCCGTTGTTATTTGCCTTTGCTCAACAGTTCCAGAGCCATTCTGAGCATGTCCCTGCGCCTGAGTCTGCCGCAGTCGTGATGCCATGTCGGCCCCTGACAGGGAATCTCGACGTGCATCCACCATCCTTTCAACTTCGGGAAATCTCCTGCGGCGGCGGCGATTCGCCGTGTATTCATCTTAGCATTTGGTTTCTTGGGCGTCGGCCCGGCAGCCCACGGCAGCGGCATGTCGGAGGCGTCGTCCTTCCACTTATCATTGGGCACTTGGAGAGGAATGTCTATCTCGTTGCCCGCGCAATAGGCCATGATCGCCACGGTCGGCAACAGCACGCCGTCATTGGGAAGCCAGAGATCGGTCGTGGTCTTGGTGTCCTTGCCCCCGCCCGTAAAAGCAGCCATCTCGATTTGAATTGAAGCCTGAGCGTTGGCGAAGCAGGGCTTGTTTCCATTGAGCGCCGCAGCCTGCGTGTTCAGCGGGCGACACTGAATAATGCGCCCTTCACCCACGATGAAGTGCGGGGCGCTATGACTCTTGCTCAATGCTTTGAATGAGGCATCAACCGAAGACGACTCCGTGCTATGGAGGACGCCAATCTGCGTGTGCGAATTGAAGAGAAGCTTCTTACCGCCGGGGCGCGGAATTAGTTTCTTCTCGACTTTGAAACCGAAAATTTTAGGTGGGAATTCTACTACCGGCATAATGAGACCTCCGAGGGTTGTGAGAATCCACTAGCAGACTCTCTAGAGGAAAACTTCAAGTGTCAGGCTCACAGGAGACGTTCCCGGCGAGCCGTTGCGGGCGAGGAACAGGAACGCGCGTCACAGTATGACGCTGGAAAGCGGATGTCAATAGCCAATTTATTTTCTTTTCGAGAAAGACCAGGGAGCTTGTGCAGAATTGTCCGGCTATAAAATATTGACCGTTCCAACCCTTAGCGTTACACTCCTGCCATGCTTAAAAGCAATGTACGGGGCGAATAGGTATATTGCTTCATTTTGACATCTTGACTAACCATGCAGGAGGAGGAGACTCAATGATAGCTTCCAGATTTACAAAGGCGTTTCAACTAACAGCTCTGGTGCTTGTTTTCGCTGTGGCGCAGGTTTACGTTCTGGCCGGCCCGGTAAAGGTGAGCACAGACCCCAAGGCAAAAGAAACCAAGAGCGAGACAGCGCTGGTTGACAGTTCCAGCGACAAGGCGGTTACGGCGCCAACGCTTTCCGCAGAGAGCCAATTGCTGACGCCTCAAGCAGCCGCCGAAAAGATGCCGCTCACGGCTGGGTCAAAGGCACTCTTCAATCGTATCTTCTCGAAAAGTGATGTGCAGGCGCGGCTAGCGACGGGCAATACTTTTCTTAAGGCTCAGGCGAACTTCAAAGATACTTTCAAGTCGCCCAACAAGCGCTTCGTATCTCCTCAAGCGGACAGTGATGATGGCGATGATGGTGGTAAAAAGGGCATGTGGATAGCCGTCGGCGTTGTCGCAGCAGTGCTCGTTATCACGTTCATCGCGCTGCAACACGACCGGGACATCACCAACGTCCAGGGACAGTAAGCAAAACTAAATCTCTTGAGTTTGAAAGCGGCGAGGGCATGGCAACTGGAACGCAGCATAGCTGACGCCGTGCGCAAGGTTAAAGCATCAGAAGTCCCGTCAGGGACGATTGACAATAGCCCAGCAATTTATTGCTGGGGATAAAGTCAGAGAATAAAGATTGAGTCCCATAGGGACGACTGAAGATGAAAGTCACGCACTTCTTCAGTCGTCCCTACGGGACTCAATCATTTTTACAACTCTGTTTCCCAGCGATAAATCGCTGGGCTATTTTCAGTCGCCCCTGACGGGGCTTAAAGCGTGCCCGGCTATCACCGGCTTGTGCCTTCGTTTTCAGGCGGCGACCACTCTTTCAGGAAAGCCATGAACTTATCCAGGTTGTAACTTTTGCCCTCCTCCAGTTGGCCTGTGTCCTGTGAATGAAGGGGCTTGCCATCACGATCGAGCACGAAGAGATGCGGGTAGCCATTAATCTGCGGATAGCGTGAGAGCGCCTGTTCGTTCTTGTTCTCTTCGCTGAAATTAATCTTCAGCGTGACGAAGTTCTTTTCCCTGTAGGCCAGAAGCTCCGGGTTCTTTTCAAAATAAGCGTCCATGATGTGGCACCAGATGCACCATTCGCCCCCGACTTCCAGCAGCACGCGCTTGCCCGTTCTACCAGCCTCCGCCACGGCGTCTCGAATATCCTGCTCCGCATTTCTCGCAGGGTCGTACCGCTCAACGGGAACATATTTCACTGAACTGCCTTTCCCTTTGCCCTGCTGCTGCGCCTGACTTGTCTTCGGGCTTGACGATTTCTGCTTGCCACGCTCCTGAGCCTGGACGCCGAAAACCAGAATCAGGCAGAAGATGCTGAGTTTCAGAGACGGTGACAGACGCTTCATAACATTTTGCTCCCCTTAAGGAATTCTTCGACACGCTTCGGCGGCTGGCCTCTAAAAGCGCAGGAGGCATGTTATAACATGTCTTGCGGCGCAACGAAGACTCAGGAAAGCAACCAGTTTGACCTTTCAGCGCATCAATCGCCTTAAGATCACACCTCTTCCCCGCTTGCCAAAGCAGGCGCGTCTTTGCTAAACGTCGGATGTGCCGAAGCCCAGAAGCCTAAATCGAAGCAGCACTCGTCCCGGAGGAGAATTATGAATAAGAGAATGTCGCGCCTGATCGTTGCTCTCGCGCTTGTCCTGAGTTTGAGCGTGGTGGCCTTTGCAGACACTATCCGCCTGAAGGATGGCAGCGTGATTCGCGGCCAGATCATAGGCTTCCGCGATCAGCAGTTCATCGTGCTCGTCGGCACAGGCGCGCGCGGACGCCGCAGCCAGATTACGCTCTACATGGAGGACGTAGAATCCATAGAGTTTGATTCGGCGGGCAGCGCTCCTGTCAGCAGCAATGATGGCATGAACAACCGTCCGACTGCGCCGACCACCACCACTACCACGCGTCCTCCCGCGCCGCGTCCCACCCCGACGCCAACCCCGCAATCCGATATTGAGGACACAGCTTCGCAGCCGACCGGCAATCCGTCTTCGTCGCAAATGGTGCCAGTTTTCAATTCACGCGTGCGCGCAGACAATACGGCTAATGGCTGGACGAACAGCGGGTTCGTGGCGACGAAAGGCCAGCGCATACGCATTACCGCAAGAGGAAGCATCACACTCGGCGGAGGTCGCGTTTCAACCCCTGTCGGGCTCACAGGGGTACAGGATAACGGAAAGCTGATGCCTGCTTACCCGACAGGCTCGCTGATCGCCGTCATCGGTGACGACAATGATGACTTCATCTCCGTCGGGGGACGCCGTGAGTTTATCGCGCAACGCGACGGAGTGCTCTTTCTCGGAATCAACGAGGGCAATTTGAGTGACAACACGGGCGCTTACGATGTTGTTATCGAAGCCGAACCCCCGAACAGGACACGATAAAAGAACAGATGCTGGATGTCAGATGTTAGAGATTGGAGAGTATCGGCGGACAACTGACATCCAGCATCTAGTATCTAACCTCTGCATCTTGACCATGCGCTTTGTTAGAGCCTAATATTCGTTTATCAAAATTGGACTTCCCCCGCCTCCTGAGTTGTAAAGGATTTTATTATGAAACGCACACTCTTCCGCCGCCTTTGTTCTCTTCTCACAATCGCGCTTATCTTTGCATTTGGAGCAGCGAGCAATCTCAGCCTGCTGGCTCAATCGAGACGCCAGCCGCCCACCGGCACACAGAAGAAGAACAAGCGGCCTGACGGCACGGAGAAGAAAGAGGGCGAGCAGCAGGAGGAACTGCCGCCGGATTTGAGCGGCAAGCCGCAGGAGGCCGAGACCATCTCGGTGACGACCAATGTTGTCAACGTCGATGTCGTCGTCTATCACAAAAAATCCGGGCAGATCGTCACGGGATTGAAGAAAGAAAACTTTACCGTCTTTGAAGACGGCGGGCAGAAGGAGATTACAAATTTCTCCACGCCCGAAGCTCCGATTACGGTGGCGATGGTGATTGAATACAGCAAGCTCTCAGCAGCGATAGGCGCTGCCGGGAGCGGGGGCTTTGAGCCGGGACAGTACGAAGTCCTCCGACCGATGGCGATGTTTCTCTCGCAGTTCGTCAAGCCGCCGGACGATTTCGTCACCGTCATCGCTTATGACATTCGCCCGACGCCGATCACAGACTTTACCAACGACCCGCGCCGGATTCAGGAAGTCATCAACCTCATGTTGAGGAATAACCCTGCTTTCAGCGATTCCAATCTTTTCGATGCGCTCAAATTCACGCTCGTCGGCGGGCGTGGCGATTCGGTCGTGCTGGAAGACTCAAAGACGCGTCAGTCTGACTACGCAGGACTGGCGAGCGTGCAGGGTCGCCGCAAGGCCATGATTCTCATCTCGACCGGGATAGACACCTTCAGCAAGATCAACTACGACAAGGCGCGCAAGATCGCGCAGAACGCGGGCGTGCCCATCTACATCATCGGTACAGGAGAGCTATTCTTCAAAAGATACGGCGACCGCCTCGATGCCACCGATGACCTGCTCGGCAATCCCGGCAGGCTCACCTTTCTACAGGCGAAGAATCAACTCACCACGTTCGCCAAAGAAACGGGCGGGAAATACTATCCCGTCACCTTTGAAGGTGAAGTGCCGAACGTGCTCAGAGAAATCAACGCGCTGCTCCGCAACCAGTACAGCCTCGGCTACAATCCCGGCGACCGCCGCGACGGTAAGCAACACAAGATCGTTGTCAAAGTGGATGTTGACGGCGACGGGACGACGGACGATAAAGAGTACATCGTCCAGAGCCGCCTGTACTACAACGCGCCGAAGGCAGAGAAAGCTAACTAAGAGTAAGGCGAAGGGTGAAAGTGGGAACAACGCTGGCGCGTTGATTTCTAAATCTTAGAAGCTGTTTGAAAATAGTAGCGGCCCTTTGTCCCGTCAGGGACAATTGATAATAGCCCAGCCATTCATGGCTGGGAGAAATTGTAGATAATTTTATTGAGTCCCGTAGGGACGACTGAAAGGAAGCGAGCCTTTCTTCAATCGTCCCTACGGGACTCAATATTTTTATCCATCTGTCTCCCAGCAATAGATTGCCGGGCTATTAATCATGCCGTCCCTGATGGGACTTTTCAAACAACTTCTTAAATCATGCCTTGCGGCGCGTTCACACTTTCATCCTTCGCCT
The DNA here is from genome assembly GCA_963791265.1 of uncultured Acidobacteriota bacterium. Classification (GTDB taxonomy): domain Bacteria; phylum Acidobacteriota; class Blastocatellia; order Pyrinomonadales; family Pyrinomonadaceae; genus QHXM01. Next base: position 999,757 of record CAWBSB010000012.1, on the reverse strand, counting down.
TGCTTCTTTCTCCTTGCCTTCCACAGGCCCAGCTTCCAACTTTCCTTCAATCTGCCTAAAAACAATTTTATTGACTCTGCTCTTTGAAGGAGTGTATAGAAACAGACGTACTTCTTGCTCTTCGTTAACAAGAGTGACGCTCTTGGTTAATCTCACGGCAGCTTTCAAGGTGTAGGGAATCGCGAGTGGTTCGTTGCTCCGCCTCGCTCATGCTCTGGCGGACATCGAGCAGGAGCGGCCAGCACATTCATCGCCGACCGCATCACGCTCGTCAACATTAACTTCTATCAGTTCTGAAAAGGAGACATCCCGTATGGTAGCAGCAAAGAAAAAGGCCCCAGGCAAGGTCGCCTCTAAAATTCCCGGCAACCCGGCTCACCCGCTTTACGGCAGACCCATCCTGGAAATCCTCAAGGGTGGAAATCTGTCACAGATGAAAAAAATGGCGACGACCGCGCGCAGCCACATCAAGGAAGTCGAGACAGCGCTCGCCAAGCTGGACGCCGGAATCAAAAAGGGTGGAGCAAAGGCCCCCGCCGCCAAGACCATGAGCAGAAGATAACCGGAACTTTCATGGATCAACCATCGCGCTATATCACCCCGGAAGACCGCGAGGCGCTCAAGCCCGTCTACGCTGTCTGGGAGATTACGCTGGCCTGTGATTTGAAGTGCCAGCACTGCGGGTCGCGCGCCGGAAAGCGGCGTCCCGAAGAACTGTCCACACAGGAGTGCTTTGACCTTGTACGTCAACTGGCACGCCTGGGGACACGCGAGGTGACGATCATCGGCGGTGAAGCCTACCTGCGAAGAGATTGGCTGGAGATCATTCGTGAGATTCGTGCTCAGGGCATGGATTGCACGCTTCAGACAGGCGGGCTTCACCTGACCGAAAAACGAATCGAGGAGGCAGCGGCGGCTGGGCTTCAAGCCGTCGGAATATCAATTGACGGCCTCGCTGAGCTGCATGACGAGCTGCGCGGAGTAAAGGGTTCGTTCGACGCAGCGTTTGAGGCTTTGCGACTGTGCCGCGCGCACGGAATTTCGACCAGCGTCAATACGCAGATAACTGCTCTCGTCATGCCGCAGTTGCGCGAGTTGATGGAACGATTCATCGAGGCCGGAGTTAAAGACTGGCAAGTGCAGTTGACGGTGGCGATGGGTCGGGCAGTAGATCATCCGGAACTCCTGCTTCAACCATATGAGCTGCTTGAGTTGATGCCGCTGCTGGCCGAACTCTACGAGGAAGGTTATGGAAGAGGCTTGCTGATGCAGCCCGGCAACAACATCGGCTATTTCGGCCCCTTCGAATCGCTCTGGCGCGGAGCCGGAGATGAGCGCATCCACTGGTCAAGCTGCAACGCAGGCCAGAACACCATCGGCATCGAAGCGGACGGGACCATCAAGGGCTGCCCCTCGCTTCCCACCAACACATATTCCGGCGGCAACATCCGCGATTTAACTTTAGAAGAGATGTGGCGCGACGCACCCGAAATAGGTTTCGCTCGGAATCGCACGACCAATGACCTGTGGGGATTCTGCCACGATTGCTACTACGCGGATGTCTGCCGCGCGGGCTGCACATGGACGGGACACGTTCTGTTCGGACGCGCAGGCAATAATCCTTACTGTCATCATCGCGCGCTCGAATTATCAAGTCAGGGTTTGCGCGAGCGCGTGGTGCGCGTCGGCGAAGCTCCTGGGAAGCCCTTCGACCACGGTCTCTTTGAACTCGCGCTGGAAACAACGGAAGGCGTGCCCGTTTCCGCGCTGTCCATCTCGGCAGCCACGAAGCCCATCCAAATCACCTCTTCCATCAAACGCGCAACCAAACCCGTCACGAGCAAAGCGCCGCGAGAAATCCCGCAGTTAACCATCTGCCGGGGCTGCAATCGCCACGTCATGCCAGAGACCAGAACATGCCCGCACTGCAAAGGAAATGTCAGGTCATTAGAACGGGCATATCAAAAGACATCTCTCGCCGCAGAGCAGGCTTACGCTCAACTCCTCGAACTCATTCACCAAGCGCCTTAGTGAGATAGGCATTCCTGTCCGTCGTAGGACAGACATTCCTGTCTGTCATTGAGCGCGTCAGCGCGAATACTTCTTAGCGAATATCAAGAGCGTGCTTTCGCACGCTTAGACAGACAGGAATGTCTGTCCTACGTTTTATACCCCGTAGAATCTGAGGCGGAATTCGTCGTTGAAGGCGAAGATTTCGGCGCGGCGACCTGAGAAGAGGCGTGATTGACGCAGGAGTTCGGGCAGCCCGCCGCGAGCAAGCTGAAGGCCGTAAGCGGCGCTGTGGAAGATGGCTGTCAGTTGCGGATTGAGGCGCTGCGGTACGCCGTAGCGAATGGCCTTCTGTGCGGCGGGCGCAAAGCCGACGCTGCGGCGCGGATTGATAATCTCTATCGAGCGGTCGAAGATGTGTATGCGGGTGACGAAGTCCCTGAGCGCGAGGTCTCGATGAACGAGCGCGTTGGCGACACCTTCGCCAATTGCGCCGCGATGATAATTGGCGCGGGCAGCGACGGGCGCATCTCCAACTTCAGAAGCCGGAAAACGGCGTGGTCGCGCATCCCACAACTCACCATAACGCTCTATGAAACGCAGCGCCGATTCATAGAGCGTGTGAAGATTGCCAATGATTTGCACCCTTTCGATGACGGGAGTTTGTGTCGTCTCTCCGGCAAAGCGCGTGGCGACGATTTGTGAACGCGGGAGAAGCTCTGCGACGCGCTCATCGTTCCCGAAGAGAAGAACGCCAGCGACCGTCGGAATAGTGTCGCTCCCGCTTGCGCTCGCCAGCAGCAGGTCGCGCTCCAGCACATCTTTCGTCGGATAGCCAACGACGCTCGCTTCGTCAAAAGCGTCGCCTTCAAATTCTTTGACGAAGCTCCACAGGTGCGCTTCATCTATGTCACTGAGACTCGCACCGATGGCGGGCACGTTCTCGTATCTGACCGGGCGCGCTTCGTCTATCAAAGACGATAACTCTTCGCGTGATGCCTCGCGCTTCTCCGAGCCGACGCGGATGTAGAAACGCCCGTCGCGTGTCCTGTACGGTCGCGCCTTGCCCACTACGTCGAGCGCGACGATGCGGCGGCCATTGTCGAACGCTACGCGATCAATGAAGGGAACGAGCGGTGGTTGAATCTCTTCACGGCAGATGCGGACGAGTTCATCCTGCACGCTCTCGGCGTCGTCCAGACCCTCGACGCGCATCTGGTCGTTGACGCCGAAGACCATGAGGCCGCCGCCCGTGTTGGCGAGCGCGACTATCCCTTGCGCGATCTTTTCCGTGTTCGAGAGCTTGACCTTGAGTTCGAGAAACGTATCTTCGCCGCCGCGCACAAGCCGCATCAATTCTGTGCGCGAAGTCTGCGGCGCGGGGATGGAGGAGATATACTCCTGGAAAGAGCGTTCCGTGGAGGGTTCGTGTCGCTGGTTGCTGCGAAATTTTCTGCGAGCCATTTGTGTCTGGACGGGGCTCTAGCGGCCTTCCCGCCCGGATGCGCTATTCGTCAGAGAAAGGCGCATCGCTGGAATCTAAATTTCCTCGCTCCGACCGCTGACGGCTTCGAGGATTTCTTGTTCGCTGCGCCCAAGAGCGCGTCCCTGACCCGTAATCAATAGACAGTAGAGCGCGATTGCCAGGCTTGCGAACAAGGCCAGTGTAGCATATTTCAACATGAAACTCTGCGCGAGGTAGCCCGCGAAGGCCGAGAGAAACACGGGCGCAGCCAACACAATCATAATCGGAATCAGGAGAAACCCGGTCACGCCCGACGCGTTCATGCGCTTACCGAATTGCAGGCGCTTGGGAAAGCGTATGGAGAGCCAGTTACCGATGACTGCAAAGCAGGCGGCAAAGAAGAGGAAGCTCAAGGCAGCGAAAAGGAGAGCGGAGAACGACAAATCACGAAAGACGAGTTGATTGACCGCGAGCAGAACGGAGCAGAAGACGAAGGCCAGAAAAGTAATCGTCAGGTTCTTGCCTAAAAGAATCGTGCGCCGGTCAACTGGCGAGAGGATAAAGGAGCGCATCCCGCCCGCTTCGTAAGCGAAGAGATTGCAAGCGAGCGACGAGAGAATCAGGAAGACGTAGAGCACGCCCGCCGCGACCAGCAATCCATCGGTGTATGAAGCAAAGCTATTGACATCCAACGCGGCATGAGACGGTAGTCCGTTGTTTCCACCGGGACGGCTGCCTCGCAACATCCTGACGGCGATCAGTACCAGAGGCATCACAGCCATCATCCGCAGTTGCGCGTTTCGCATGGCGTAGCGCAACTCCTTTTCGACGACCGCAGAGATTGGCGCGGAGAGAAACGGCAGTTGCCAGCCTGTATGTACCAACTCCGCGCCCTGCGTTTTCGTGCGAACGGAAGAGCGCGTTGCCCCGCCTGCGCCGAGAGCCGCGCGACGCGCGATCAGGTAAGTGACGAAGACCAGAATAATCGTGTACCCGGCAAGCACACTGAGCGCCAGCGCGTATGCGCCCTCGCCTCCCCGTCTCAAGCCTTCCGTCAAAGCGATGGCAGCCGCGCCCGGCGGCGTCCAGCGCAAGCGCCCCAACGAATCCGCGTGGCGCATCATGTAGGCGGCCAACTCCCCGAAGAAAGCGCCACCGAGCGCGACCAGCACGCCTATCAAGGCCAGCACGGTTTCACCGCGCGTCCGGCGCTTTTGCATCAAGGCGCTCATCGAAGTCGAGAGCCATTTGGCAATGCTGATGCCGCACATGATGGCGAACAGGGCGGCGAGGAGCGCAAGCATGAGATGACCAAGTCCTGCGCCCGCGCCAATGGCGACACCAAAGATGATTGGAATAGCGAAGATTGTCCCGAGGCTCGTCAACTCGCTGAGGAAATCAAGGGCGAAGAGTTTTCGCAGGCTCACCGGATACAGCAACATGCGCCCCGGCGTGAACTGGCTGCCGCCGCCCAGACTCAAAGGCACAGTCGCCCACATCAGGTAGAGAATGCCGAAGATCATGAAGAGAAGCGTTGACCCGGACTTCATCACGTCTTTCAACTCTGCCGCTAAAGGATGATTGGGCGGCAACTGCGCGATGATTTGGCTCGACGCACCCGGCGACAGGACGTTGTAAACAGCAAATCCGAGAATGACCGCAATCACCAGAGCAATTGCCAGCGCCGCGAGCGTGCCCAGGATGGACGCGATCTTGCTCAACACGGCCTTACGCGACCGCATCGCATTGCGAAACAGCGTCCACTTCAACCAGATCAACGCGGAGAGTTGGCTCATTCGAGTCTGGAGTCTAGAGAGTCTGGAGTCTGGAGTCAAAATCAGATTAGTGGCGCGGCGTGATGGCTATAAAATAACCCAAGCTACAAGTTACCGAATCAATTGCGGCTCTGCCGCAGGGCTTGTGCGGAAAGGCTTTGCCTTTCCGGTAGCTGCTGCTTTTATCTCCGGCAAGGCTGCGCCTTGCCAGTTGCGAGGCGTAGCCTCGCTATAATTAAGAGAGGCGGGGACGGAAAGCCACAGGCTTTCCGCACAGATCTGCGGCACAGCCACAATTGGTTCAGCAACTGGCAACTTAAATTTCAACAGAAGTGAAAATCTGAGGCATGCCCGTTAAGTTGACAGTAAGCTCGAAGTCGCTCACGCTATTCGACCATGACTTCAGACTCCAGACTCCTGACTCCTGACTCTCTCGCCTATGTCGGCCTCGGCTCGAATCTGGGCGACCGCGCGGGGAATCTCCTGCTGGCTGTGCGCGGGATGCTGGAGGCCGGATTCATAGTCACGCGCCTGTCATCAATCTACGAAACAGAGCCGGTTGAGGTGCGTGACCAGCCAGCATTTCTCAACATGGTGGCGGAGCTGCGCGTCCGTCTCTTTTCACCCGAACAAACGCTCGCCCGCCTGCTCCGCATCGAGTATGCGCTGGGGCGCAGGCGCGAGGTTCGGCGCGGAGCGCGCACGATTGATCTGGACTTGTTGCTCTACGGAAACGAACGAAGCGTAAACGATTTTCTGCAACTCCCGCACCCGCGCCTGCACGAACGGCGCTTCGTTCTCACGCCGCTGGCAGAGCTTGCGGCAGAGCTTTTGCACCCGACTCTTCAACGCACCATCAGCCAACTGCTCGCAGAAACACTGGATGAATCGGAAGTAAAACGATGGACAAACAATCCGTAGGGGCAGGGCTTGTCCCTGCCCGCGTGATTGCGGAGTTGAGCGGGCAGGGACAAGCCCTGCCCCTATATTCATCTTCTTCCTTGCTTTTCCGTCCCGCTGGCCTATAATTACGGCCTTGCACACCTCTAAGATGAAGACCTGAGCGAACCATGCGCGGCGACCCTGATTGATGAAGGGGTCGCCGCCTATCTGTCTGGAGAAAAGAGTTTCGTATGGCTTATCTCAAACCGCAGCGGCCTGAGAAAGTGACTGCGCCGAGTTTGCGCGCGAGCAAGGAGCGGGGTGAACGCCTCGTGTGCCTGACGGCTTACGATTACACGATGGCGCGCATCGTTGACGAGGCGGGCATTGACATCATTCTCGTCGGCGACAGCATCGGCAATACCATCATGGGCTACGGCAACACCGTCCCCGTCACACTCGACGAGATCGTGATGCACACGCGCGCCGTGCGTCGCGGCGTGCAGCGCGCCCTGCTCGTAGCGGATATGCCTTACGGCTCATTTCACACAGGCGCGGATGAAGCCGTTACCAATGCCTTGCGTTTGATTAAGGACGGCGCGGCGGAGGCGGTCAAGCTCGAAGGCGGGCGCAAGCGCGCATCGCTGGTTAAGCGATTGGTTGACGAAGAGATTCCCGTGATGGGGCACATCGGCCTGACGCCGCAATCCGTCAACATGCTCGGCGGCTACCGCGTACAGGGGAAAACTGCTGAGACGGCTCGCGCGCTGCTTGACGACGCGAAGGCGCTCGAAGACGCGGGCGCATTCGCCATCGTCCTCGAAGTCGTGCCCCGTGAGATTGCCAAACTCATCACGGAAAGCGTCAGTGTTCCCACCATCGGCATCGGCGCAGGCGCGCATTGCGACATACAGGTGCTTGTCATCCATGACCTGCTCGGTCTGTCGTTCGGCAAGCTCGCGCGCTTCGTGCGGCCATACGCTGATCTTAAGAGTACGATGACGGAAGCCATCAGCCATTACGCCGAAGATGTCCGCACGGGCGCGTATCCTTCCGAAGCTGAATCCTACGGCCTCCCGGCTCAGGCCGCAGCCGAACTGGAAATCACAACCCCCGGCACGGACGCGGAGGTGAAAGAGCAGTAGTCAGTAGTCAGTGGTCGGCGGTCAGTTAAAAGCTGGCCTCTTGCTGACCACTGACCACCGGCCACTGACCACTCCCCTTATGGAAATCATCAATCGCCGTCAACGCATGAGTTCGGTTGCGCGCAAGGTGCGCCGCGAGCAGGATCAAACAATCGGGCTGGTGCCGACGATGGGAGCACTCCATGAAGGGCATCTGAGTCTGGTTCGTGAAGCACGCCGGATGTGCGATGTCGTGGTCGTCTCCGTCTTCGTCAATCCGACGCAGTTTGGCCTGGACGAAGATTTCGCTCACTACCCGCGCGATTTGACGAAAGATGCGGCGCGGCTGACCGACTACAACGTGGACTACATTTTCGCGCCTTCGATTGAAGAGGTTTACCCGAAAGATTTTGCGACCTACGTCACCGTCGGCGGCCTCTCTGAGCAACTCGAAGGCGCAGCGCGACCCGGCCACTTTCGCGGCGTGGCAACGGTCGTCACGGTGCTGCTCAACATCGTGCGCCCGGACTTCGCTTATTTCGGGCAGAAGGACGCGCAGCAAACCTTAATCGTCAAACGGCTGGTGCGCGACCTCGCATTCGAGACAGAGGTCGTCGTTCTCCCGACCGTGCGCGAAGAATCCGGCCTCGCGCTCTCGTCGCGCAACGCCTATCTGACGGAAGAAGAGAAACGCGCGGCAACCATCCTCCACCGCGCCCTCTCCCGCGCGAAAGAAGCATATAAAGCTGGCGAACGAAGTGGCTCGCGCCTTGCGGAGACGGTTCGCGCGACCGTTGCCGCAGAGCCTCTCCCGCGCCTCGATTACGTCAGCGTGACGGACGCGGATACGCTCGAAACCCTTGAGAAGCTGGACGACCGCACAGTCCTCATCGCGCTCGCGGTTCATCTCGGCAAAACACGCCTGATTGATAACATCATCATCAACCGCAAGAAGAACGGCGGAAAAGCAGACGATGGACGATAGACCATAGACGATAGACAAGCATAACGTTCTTGCTTGTATCGTCCATCGTCCATCAGCAATCGTCCGCTTTCCTCCGCTTTTGTCTATTTACCATTTACCATTTACTATTTACGCGCTATGTCTGGAAGAAAGCAAAAAGCTCATATCGAATTTATCTTGAACGGCGAACGGGCGGAAGTTGCGTTTGCGCCGCATAAAACGCTGCTCGAAGTTCTGCGCGAAGACCTCAACCTGATGGGCACGAAGCATGGCTGCGAGCTTGGCGAATGCGGCACGTGTGCGGTGCTGGTTGACGGGCGAAGCATTCTCTCCTGCCTGATGCTGGGGCTGGACGCCGAAGAACGCGAGGTCGAGACCATCGAAGGCATGGCTGAAGGCTCGCAACTTCACCCGCTACAGGAAACCTTCGCAGACCTCGGCGCAGCGCAATGCGGCTACTGCACGCCCGGCTTCCTCCTCGTCGCCAAAGAATTGCTGAAGGCCAATGCTGAGCCGACCCGCGCAGAGATTAAAGAAGCATTGTCGGGTAATCTCTGCCGTTGCACGGGCTACCTTAAAATTTACGAAGCGGTCGAACTCGCGGCAGCACGAATGAGAGGCGAAGCAGCCGAGCCTGTTAAAGAGACGATTTATGGCTACGAATAAGGACGGAAAGAATGGGAATGGCAGGAACGGCGAGCCGCTGAAAGTCATCGGCAAGCCGTTTCGTAAAGTTGATGCGCGTCAGAAGTGTACGGGGCAAACCAAGTTTGCCGACGACATCGTGCTGCCGCGCATGCTCTTCTGTAAAATCCTGCGCTCACGTGAGCCGCACGCGCTTATTAAGAGCATTGACACATCGAAAGCTCTCGCGCTTCCCGGCGTCGTGGCGATTATCACAGGCAAGGACTTGCCGATTTCTTACGGCATCCTCCCCGTCAGCCAGGACGAGCACGCGCTCGCGATTGATAAGGTTCGCTTCATCGGAGACCCGGTTGCGGCGGTCGCTGCGATTGATGAGGACACGGCGTTCGACGCTATGAACTTAATCGAAGTCGAATACGAACGACTGCAAACCATCACGAACATCGAAGAAGCCATCAAGATTGACGAGCCGCGCATACACGAGTATGGCGATGCGGCAAACGTTCACAAGAAAGTCTCGCTCGAATTCGGCGACATGGACGAGGGCTTTGCTGAAGCAGACCTCGTGCGTGAAGATGTCATGTTTTTTGAAGGCAACACGCACCTGCCGATGGAGCAGCACGCGGCGGTCGCGCATTTCGACCCCGACGGTAAACTCACGCTCTGGAGTTCGACGCAGACGCCGCACTACGTTCATCGCGCTCTAGCCAAAACCTTAGAACTCCCGGCGAGCCACGTTCGCGTTATCGCTACGCCGAACGGCGGCGGCTTTGGCGGAAAGTCAGACCCTTTCAACCATGAGATCGCGGTCAGCAAGCTTTCGATGATGACAGGTCGCCCCGTCAAAGTTACCCTGACGCGCGAAGAGGTTTTCTACTGCCATCGCGGACGCCACCCGGTCCTGATGAAAATCAAAACCGGCGTCAAAAAAGACGGCTCAATCACCGCGATGGATTTTCAGTCGTTTCTCGACGGCGGCGCATACGGCTCTTATGGCGTCGCCTCGACCTTCTACACGGGCGCGCTTCAGACAGTCACCTACAATGTCCCGCGCTACAAGTTTCGCGGCCTGCGCGCTTTTACAAACAAGCCGCCGTGCGGCCCCAAACGTGGTCACGGAACACCGCAGCCGCGCTTCGCGCTTGAAGTTCAACTCGACAAGCTTGCCGAAGAATTGAAGCTCGACCCCGTAGAGATACGCCGCAAACATCTCGTCCCGCCCTTCACCGTGACGGCCAATTATCTACGCATCGGCAGCATGGGACTCGGAGCGTGCATAGACAAGGTGGTCGCAGGCTCTGACTGGAAGAACAAGTTTTCCAACTGGGAGAGACAGAATCGCAAGCTGCCCGCAGGCAAAGGCATCGGAATAGCGTGTAGCTCATACATCTGCGGCGCGGGGCTGCCGATTTACTGGAACAATATGCCGCACTCAGGCGTGCAGCTTCGCCTTGATCGTCAGGGCGGCGTCTGCGTCCAGTGCGGCTCGACAGACATCGGGCAAGGCTCAGATTCCATCCTCGCATACATCGTGGCGGAAGTCCTCGGCATTGACCCGTTTGATATTCGCGTCATTACCGCCGACACGGATTTGACGCCCGTTGATCTCGGCAGCTATTCGAGCCGCGTCACCTTGATGACGGGCAACGCCGCGCTGCAAGCGGCGGAGCGCGCCCGCGAGCTTTTGACGATTGCCGTCGCGGAAAAGCTGGGCGTTCCGCTTGAGAATCTTTCGTTCGCGGAGCGCCGCGTCTTCGATGTCGAGAACCCAGAGACGGGTGTGGCGTTCGCGGAAGCGGTCGTGCTCGCCGAATCGAAGTTCGGTACCATCGGCACGGTCGGCTCCTACACGCCGCCGCGCTCGCCCGGTCATTTCAAAGGCGCAGGCGTTGGCCCATCGCCCGCTTACAGCTACTCGGCGGCAGTCGCCGAAGTTGACGTTGACGCCGAGACGGGCATCATCACGGTCGAGCGCGTCTACATCGGCCACGACATAGGGCAATCCATCAACCCCGCACTCGTCATGGGACAGGTCGAAGGCTCCGTCTACATGGGCTTGGGCGAGGCGTTAATGGAAGAGATGACTTACCGCGCGAACCGCAACGTCGTACACAAGTTTCCGAGTCTTCTGGAATACAAGAGTCCGACGACGCTTGAGATGTGCGATGTCGTGACGTACTTAATCGAAGACGCTGACCCCAACGGACCGTTCGGCGCGAAAGAGGTTGGGCAGGGGCCGCTGCTGCCGATCATGCCAGCCGTCGCCAACGCCGTCTACGATGCCGTCGGCGTCCGCATAGACGAAGTGCCGATCACACCCGAAAAGGTTTTGACGGCGCTGCGCGACAAAGCCAAAGGCAAAGAAGGCCGCTTCGGGCCGAAGTCCGTGCCCGAAACGGAATGGCCTCAGCCGTTGAAAGTACAGACGCCCGCCGAAGGCGGCGATGGAAGAGAGATACCGCGCGTGGCCGTGCATTCGTAGGCTATTGGTAGAAGCATAAAGTCTGAACAAGCATTCTATGAACGAACAAGAACCCTCAACTTATAGACCTTTCACCTTCACTGTCGTCGAAGACGACGGCGTGAACGTAATTATCGAGGTCTCTGAGGAAGACTATCAAGCCGATCTGGCCGCCGGAATTGATGAAGAGGCGACAATGAAACCCGGTCGCTACAAATTCAAGCGTGGCGGCTTTCTTGCGCGTCACCCCGAGTTGAAGATCAAAGAAAGAAAAAGAGCATGATGTACAGGCCAGTTATTTCATACTCTATTATCTGTCTGCTGAATTATTGTGAGGGCCTGAGAGTTAACAATCGAATATAGAGGCGCATTTTAAAACCTATGATGAGACTTCCTAAATTCTCTTACCTTGTTCCGAGAGAAATCTCGGATGCGGTGAAGATGATGGGTGACGCTGGGCCGGAGGGGCAGTTTGTTGCCGGGGGTACAGACCTCTATCCGAATATGAAGCGGCGGCAGCAGATGCCGCAGACCGTTATCTCTGTGACGCGCCTCAAAGAGCTGAATCAGATTACGGGCGATGGCCAGAGCGGATTGAGAATCGGTGCAGGCGTTTCGTTGACGGACATCTGCGAGGATGCGGTCATCAGTCGCGATTACCCGTTTGTGGCGGCGGCGGCGCGGACGATCTCAACACCCATCCTGCGTAATATGGGGACGATTGGCGGCAATCTTCTGCTTGATACAAGATGCAACTACTATGATCAGAACTATGAGTGGCGCAAGGGTATCAACTTCTGCTTGAAGAAGGATGGCGACATTTGCTGGGTCGCGCCGGGAAGCTCTAAGTGCTGGGCTGTGCAGTCGTCAGACCTCGTGCCTTTGATGGTGGCGATTGGAGCCAAGCTCAAGTTTGTCTCCACGCTCGGCGAGCGGGTGGTGGAGGCCACAGGGCTTTACAACAATGACGGGATTGATTATCTGCATAAAAGGCCGGACGAGTTGCTGGCGGAGATTCATCTGCCGCCCACGAACGGTTGGCGCGCGACCTACAAGAAGCTGCGAAGGCGCGGCGCGTTCGACTTTCCCGTGCTGGGCGTGGCGGCGCGACTCGACGTTGCGGAAGATGGAGCGGTGACAGCGGCAAAGCTGATCTTAGGCGGCATCGCGCCTGCGCCCATCGAAGTGAAAGAGGCCGAAGATGCGCTCGTAGGCTTTCCGCTCAATGATGAGCGAATGCAGGCTGCGGCTGAAAGCTGCTACATGAAAGCTCGCCCGCTCGACAACACGGACTTCGTCATGAACTGGCGCAAGCAGATGGCACGGCCATATGTCCTGCGCGCCCTCCAAGAGTTGCAACAAATGTAGGGGCAGGGCTTGTCCCTGCCCGTGCAATATTCATGGAATTCAACATTGAGTTATCGCGTCAATTGAGCGGGCAGGGACAAGCCCTGCCTCTACAGTGTGAATAAAACCGCTGCCATCTTGTTATCCGCTGGTCGCTCCCGGCGCATGGGCGCGTTCAAGCCGCTGCTTCCTTTCGGGGAAAGAACGGTGGTCGAAGCATGCGTCGGCAATCTCCTGGAGGGTGGGATTGAGGAGATAGTCGTCGTCATCGGACATCGCGCCGACGAGATGCGCGAGCGGTTGATGCAGATGCCAGTTCGCTTCGCGGTTAATGCGGAGAGGGAAAGCGAGATGGGCGTTTCCATCGCGCGGGGTGTCGAGCAGGTTTCGCCGGAGGCAAAGGCAGTTTTCATCGCGCTCGTAGATCAACCCGCCATCCCGCCCGCAACCATAGCTTTCTTAAACGAAGCCGGAAAGCGCGAGGGTGCGCGGCTCGTCGTGCCTGAATACAAGGGACGCGGCGGGCATCCGGTTTGGGTTGATCTCAGTTTTCGTGACGAGCTAATGAATCTCGATCCGCAGAGAGGTTTGCGAGCGTTTTTTGAGGCGCACCGCGAAGAAGTGTTGCGTGTTCCGGTCGCATCCCCCTACGTTGCGCGCGACATGGATAGGTGGGATGATTACCGCGCGCTGTATCGAGAGGTCTTTGGGAGGGACGCAGACGATAGACCATAGACGATGGACGATGGATGATGGAAAGCGTGGTTTTTATCGTCCATCGTGTATGGTCTATCGTCCGTCCCTCATCCAACCAGAATCGCTTGAGCTTCATCTAATCGCACGTATGAATCGCCTCTCCAAACGATTCAAGCGAACGCTCTCCGGCAACCAGGCTGGCCATGCGTGAACGCTTCCTGAGAGGCGAAAAGGAGAACAGAATGTTTCTGAAAAGTCGCAAGGCTATTGCCATCGCGACCCTTTCCGTGATGCTGCCGCTCTCAATCGGCGCTCATATGCCGCGAAAGAATGTGGTTAAGGCTCCGCAGGGGGTAGAGTTTTCTCTACGCTCGATTGACGGGCAGACCATCTCTTCCGAGGGCCTGCACGGTGAGGTTGCTGTGCTGGCGTTCGGCGCATCGTGGCTGCCGCTCTCGCGCACACAGCTTCAGGGCATACGCAAACTTGCCGACAAATACTCTGAACGCGGCGTCGTGGTCTACTGGGTAAGCACGGATTCCGAATCGCCCAAGTCTAAGAACTACGCCACGGATGAACAGTTGCGCGCCTTCGCGAAAAAGTACGGATTGAACGTGACGGTGCTGCGCGACCCCGACGGAAAGGTTTCCCGCCAGTTTAAGGTTGACCAGCTTCCGGCGTTTGTCATTCTGGACAAGCAGGGAAATACTGTGGGCACGCCCATCGGCGGGCTCGACCCGGACGGCAATCTGGCCGAGCAGCTTTCAAAGCCCCTCGAAGAAATTCTTAATAAGCAGTAAGAGCAGCGGGAAGAACTGACAAAGCCTGAGGCCGCCTTCGATTTGAAGGCGGCCTTACTTTATGCTGCGACTCGGTATTATATTTCCCCGGCCAGCTTGTAAACCAGGCGAATGGGCAGCCCGACGATGTTCCAGTAATCGCCTTTTATCTCTTCGATGAAGAGCGCGGCGCGACCCTGTATGGCGTAAGCTCCGGCCTTATCCATCGGCTCGCCGCTTCGGACGTACCAATCAATCTCCGCATCCGTCATCACAGCAAAACGCACCTGCGTTCTTTCATGGGCCACTACGCGACAGCCATTGCCCTCGGCGCGCACCAGGGCAACGCCCGTCAGCACGTCGTGCCACTTGCCGCTCAAAAGCCGCAACATCCTCCGCGCGTCCTGTTCATCAGCAGGCTTACCGAGAATTTCGGAATCAACTACGACCGTCGTATCCGCGCCAAGCACCAGCAGCGAAGGATGTTTCTTCGCCGCTGCCTCCGCTTTCTCAAGCGCGAGGCGTTCGACTAGCTGCGGTGCGCTCTCTCCGGGAGCGAGCGTTTCATCTATGTTCGTCGCCAGCGCATCAAACGGCCAACCCACGGCGCGCAGGATTTCCGCACGGCGCGGGCTGGCCGAAGCCAGCAAGAGTTTTTCCATCATCATTCCCATTATCACCAGTTAGAGCGCGAGCGCACCCACTTGTGGCTCAAGCTCCTTTTCCTTTACACTCCCAACGATTGCGGACATGGAATTGTTAATTGCGGATTGAAAAATAAGGCTTCGCTCTTAAATCCGCAATCCGAAATCCGCATTCCGAAATTGAAACGTGGACGATCTGATCCGAACATTGCCGAAGCTCCTTCGCGCGGCTGGTGAGGCGGAGGAAGTCATGGAAGTCGCCGCGCTCGTCGCCTGGCGTCGGGTGGCGGGCGATGGCCTCCGCGCGCAGGCTGTGCCTTTTCGTCTTTACCGGAAAACCCTGATCGTGGCGGTCGCAGATGCTACGTGGCAAAAGCAGCTTGAGGCCATGAGCGGCCAACTGCTCTTTGGTCTCAATTCCCTGCTCGGCCAGGCCGTCGTGACCTACATAGAGTTTCGCATTGATCCTAAAACCGTTCGCGCCCAACGCGCCATCGAGCAAGCGCAGCAGAGGCCGACCCCTGTTGAGCAGGAGCGACGCGCGCTCAAAAGCGTCTCCGGTGAAATCTCGCTGGCAGCCGACGCAATTCACGACGACGACCTGCGCCACCGTTTCCTCCTGGCCGCAGGTAGCTGCATTGACCGACGAGAAAGAGAATGAACAGTTTTCAGTTTTCAGTTCTCAGTTTTAAGCAAAGATAAGATGCTTTTACTGAGGACTGAAAACTGAAAACTGAAAACTGATTATGCCAATCACAGAAGCCGACATTGAAAAAATCGCGCAACTCGCGCATCTCGAAATCACGCCGGAGGAGCGCCGGGCATTCACGCCACAGATTGCCGAAATCGTCGCCTACGTCGAGCAATTGAACGCGCTCGACACCAGCGCGGTTGAGCCGTCTACCGGCGGCCTGACGCCCGAAGGCGAGCAGACCGATTCCGCGCGCGACGACGTGGTGCAGCCTTCGCTCGGACAGAAGCTCGCCTTAGACCAGGCGCCCGACCCGGCCTCCGGCCACTTCCGCGTGCCAAAGATACTTTGAACAGCAGGAGTCAGAAGACAGAAGTCAGGAGACAGAATAAAAACTGTTTTCTGCTTTTTCTTCTGACTGCTGACTTCTGACTCCTGTATTCTAAATTATGATTGAAACCGACATCGAGAGTTTGCGCGCGAAGCTGAAGCACGGCGAGACGACGGCGCGCGCCGTCGCAGAATCTTCAGTTGACGCGGCGGAAAAACTTAACGACACGCTCAACGCTTTCCTCCAGATTGATCGCGCTGGCGCGCTGCGTCGTGCGGAAGAATTGGACGCGGCGGCAAATGATTCAAACGGGGCGCTGGCCGGGATTCCCATCGCCATCAAAGACAACATCTGCGTGAGCGGGCTTCAAGCTTCCTGCGGCTCGCACATCCTCGGCGATTATCATCCGCCTTATAATGCGACCGCAGTTGAGCGGCTCAACGCCGCCGGAGCAGTCATCATCGGCAAGACCAACTGCGACGAGTTTGCGATGGGGTCGTCAAACGAAAATTCCGCCTTTGGTGCTGTTAGAAATCCCTGGGACACAGCGCGCGTCCCCGGAGGCTCAAGCGGCGGCTCTGCGGCGGCTGTGGCGGCTGGGATTGTTCCCGTTGCGCTGGGGTCGGAGACGGGCGGCTCCGTGCGCCAGCCCGCATCGCTCTGCGGCATCGTCGGACTAAAGCCGACCTACGGGCGCATCTCGCGCTACGGGCTGGTCGCCTTCGGTTCGTCGCTCGATCAGATAGGAATTTTCGGACGAAGCGCCCGCGACATCGGCGCTGTGCTGGGCGTCATCGCCGGGCGCGACACGCACGATGCGACGACCGCAGACGTTCCCGTGCCGGATTACGCGAGCGAGATTGCGCGTGGGCTGGAAGGAGCGCGCATCGGTGTGCCGCGCGAGTTGTTTGGCGAAGGACTGGATGCGGAGGTGCGCGCGTCGGTCGAGAGCGCCATCGAAGCTTACCGCGAGCTTGGCGCTGAGATCGTCGAGATTGAATTGCCGCACGCGAAATATTGCATCGCTGTTTATTACATCATCGCGACGGCTGAAGCCTCCTCAAATCTGGCGCGCTACGACGGCGTGCGCTACGGCTATCGCGCGGAAGAGTCGCCAGAGCTTCGCGCGATGTATCGCCGCACGCGCGATGAAGCGTTCGGCGCGGAAGTCAAACGCCGCATCATGCTCGGCACTTACGTCCTCTCCGCGGGCTACATTGATGCCTACTATCTCAAAGCCCAGCAGGTTCGCACGCTCATCAAGCGCGACTTCGTACAAGCCTTCGAGCAATGCGAAGCTATCCTGACGCCGACCACGCCGACACACGCTTTTCTCCTCGGCGAGAAGAAGGATGACCCGCTCTCGATGTACCTGAACGACATCTACACCTGCACGGCGAATCTGGCGGGCATTCCCGGCATCTCCGTTCCGTGTGGGCTTTCCGGTGCGGGGTTGCCGATAGGCTTTCAACTGATGGGCAACTACTGGTCTGAAGCCGCGCTCCTGCGCTTGAGCCACGCTTATGAAGAGGCTCATCCGTTCAACGCGCGCCCGCGCGTCTCTGCGTCTACCGGCTAATCCATAACTCGAGGAGTTTCATTATGCCGATACGTCACTTCAAGACAATCCTCTCACTTTCTCTCGGCCTCCTTATCCTGCTCGCGCAAACGGCGGCAGCCTCAATTGTTCAGCAGCGCCGTCCGGCCACACAGCAGGAAGAGTCGCAGATGCTCGGCATGGTCGTCGGGGCGATTCAAGACGCATACGGCGGCAACGTGGATGAGGCGCGCGGTCGCTTCAAAAAGATCAAGAGCGAGATTGAGAAGCGCGACTACTCAACGCACCTCCGCTGGCAGGCTTATAACCAGTACGGAATGTTTTTGCTGAGGACGGGTGACAAGGACGAAGCTCTCAAAGCTCTCATCCAATCGAAGGTCGAAGCCAAAGCCTTAACGACAAAAGAGCAGGTCAAGTCCACCTTTGATCTCGCCTTCGCCTACTCGCAAGCTGGTGAAATCAATGAGGCGATTAAGGAGTATAAAGCGGCGCTCGCCCTCGATCCTCAGAACCTGGACGTGATGCTTGAGCTTGGCTCGGCCTATCGCCGCGCGAAATTATTTGCGGAGGCGCGCGAACTCTACGACAAGCTCATCGCCGCCGATCCCGATAATACGCGCGCCTACGGAAATCTCGGCAACGTCTATCTAGACGAGGGAAATATTGAGGAGGCGGTTGCGAATTATGAGAAGATGGCCGCCCGCTCAAGCGATAAAGAAGCGGCAGCGAAGAATTTTCTGAATGCCGGTTTTCAATATGCCGTACGAGGCAGTTACGAGAAAGCCCTCGCGCTCTACCGCAGGGCGCTTGAAATAAGTCCTGACAACTCGCTCGCCTACACTGACATCGGTTGGAGTCTGCTGGGAATGGGCAAAACTCAGGAAGCGATTAAGGCATTTGAGCAAGCTTTGGAGTTGAACCCATCGCCGGAAGTGAAAGAGTATGCGCGCAAGGGTCTGAATTCGGCGCGCGACAAAAAGTAGCGCAGGCTAATTTTTAGAACAACCATCAAAACCACCAAGGCACAAAGACAATAAGAGAGAAGATTTGTTTTTCTTACTGCCTTTGTGGTGAGTTTTCTTAGTCGCTCTTAATCTTGTTTCGGGATTTCGTAATACATCAGATCGGCATCGTAGTGATGCGCGTCCTTCGTATATTTCATCCCGAGCTTTTCCAGCACACGCTGCGAAGGGATGTTTTGAGGATTTACGACGGCGACAACTCTGTTCAGCTTCAATTCTTCAAATCCAAATCTCAGGCTGGCGCGCGCGGCTTCGGTCGCAAATCCTTTTCCCCATGACGACTTCGCCAGCCCGTAAGCCAACTCTACTTCGGTCGTGCCTTCGAGGAAGATAAGCCCGCAATAGCCGATTACGTGGCCGCTGTCTTTCACCACGACAGCCCACAACCCAAACCCTCTTCTCGCCAGCCTTCGATTGTCCGAAGCAACCCAGTCTCTGTTGCTGCTCTCGTCCTCGGCTTTCCCCCGGAGATATACGTCATCACCTCTGCATCGCCGAAAACCATGTAGAGCTCATCCAGATCACCGGGCGTGAAGGCGCGCAGACGTAATCTGGCGGTCTCAATCTCAGGAATGCTTGTCAAAGTTTTCGAATAAAAGATAGGCACGATGGTCAAGCTCTTCTACTTTGGCGACGAGGCGCGAGCGCAATTGTGTAGAT
The DNA here is from genome assembly GCA_963791265.1 of uncultured Acidobacteriota bacterium. Classification (GTDB taxonomy): domain Bacteria; phylum Acidobacteriota; class Blastocatellia; order Pyrinomonadales; family Pyrinomonadaceae; genus QHXM01. The sequence goes on along the minus strand of CAWBSB010000012.1, from coordinate 980,703 downwards.
GAGCTTTGGGTGCGAGGCAGCCGTGTTGAACCTCCCGTCACATGCTCTGAAGACAGAGGCCCTCTTGTGGTCGTCTGCGATTTGGAATCACCCGGATGGGAGACGCTTCCGGCGCGCGTCTTTCTCCGGCTTTCTGTCTGGAATCAAGTCGCCTGTGAATAGTTCGACCAATCCCTTTGCCCCGCCGACGACGGGCGTGACATCCAGCCCGACGTGAACCGCGCCGCGAAGCCAGCCCTTCTTCCTGATTTCATGCCCCGCCAGACTGAGGGCGAGGAGTGAACCGACAACCGGAATCGGCTTGATGATGCGCTTTGCCACGCGCCAGCCACCCGCCCGTAATATTCTTCGTTTGAACCCCGCAGCCATGCTTGCCCCCCTGTGATGATCTTTGCCTCTCATTCTACTTACGTCTTGACGAATCCGCCAACCTGAAACAAATGGAGGTAATTGGGAATTGAGTGGGAGTCAGATTGAGATTCACCGCAGAGACGCAGAGACGCAGAGATAGCACAGAGAAAAGCAATCTCAAATTCGGAATCTCAAATCTCAAATCTGCTTTCTGTTATTTCTTATCTCTGTGCCCCCTCTGCGTCCTCTGTGTCTCTGTGGTGAACCCCAACTTCCATCACACTCAATATCAGAATTGACCTAGCACCCACACCCGAAGCCCAAGGGAGCATTGATTACTGCTCCTGCCGATGTGTTAGCATGAGCGCGTTCTTCGATTCAACAACCACCTGCCCGCTAAATTAAGCAGATGCCATTTAAGATCAGCCGCTCGCTCTTCGTCCTCGTCCTGCTCGCTTTCATCCTGCTGGCTCTCGCCTGCCGTTCTTCCGGCACATCCCAGGGCAAATCGCTTTTGATTTACACTCCGCACGGTCAGGATTTGTTGCGAGATTTTATGGCTCGCTACAAACAGGCGCACCCCGAAGTGGACGTGCAGTTTCTGGACATGGGTTCGCGCGAAGTGCTTGAACGACTGCGCGCGGAGCGCAACCGCCCGCAGGCCGATTTATGGTGGGGCGCGGCGCACACGACGTTTCAAACGGCGGCAGACGAAAACCTGCTGGCGGCGTATCGTCCCTCGTGGGCTGACAAAGTTCCAACGGAATCACGCGACCCGCAGGATCGCTGGTACGGGACATACGAGACGCCCGAAGTCATCGTCTACAACTCTGAGCAGGTGAAAGCAGAAGATGCGCCGCAAGATTGGGATGATGTGCTGGATGCGAAATGGCGTGACAAGATTTTAATCCGCAACCCGAACCCTTCGGATTCGATGCGCGCGATTTTCGGCGCGATGATCTGGCGCTTTTACAAGGAGACAAACTCGCCCAACGGCGGCTACGACTGGCTGCGAAAACTGGACGCGAACGTGCACGAGTACACGGCTGACGGAACGTTGCTGATGCAGAAACTGGTGCGAGGCGAAGGCGCAATCACTCTCTGGAACATGCCCGATGTCGTCATCTATCGCGAGAAGAAGAATCTCAAATCAATCGCCTACGTGATTCCCAAAAGCGGCGCACCCGTCATCACGGACGGCATCGCAATCGTGAAGGGAGCGCCCCACGAAGAAGAGGCGCGGCGCTTTTATGAGTTCGTCAACACGCCGGAAAGTCTCGTCTACGCCGCGCAAGTTTACTACCGCATCCCCACGCGCACAGACCTGGATCGCTCGCAACTGCCCGCCTGGATGAATGAGCCTTTCACACGAATGCAGATGGACTGGGAACTGCTCCGCAAAGAGGGCAACGAATGGCTGCGTTACTGGGATAGCGAGATACGGGGAAGGAATAAGTAAATGCAAAATTAAAAATGTAAAATGCAAAGAGGAAGGCAGCAAAGCCACTTTTGATCTAATGTGGTTTCTGCCTCACTTTTGCATTTTACATTTTTAATTTTGCATTTATTCCATGCAGGGTTTGTCGGCAGAGGCATCTGCGGCGCGGCGTGCTTCTTCGTTGGCTGTCGCGCTCGGAGCGATCTTATCGGTCACGCAGATTTTTTGCGGCGTGATCTTGGCGACCACCAGATAGGAAGTTGACTTGCTCGAATCCTCCGGGTTCTCGCTCGCGTTGAAGCGAACGATGAGCGCAATCGGAACTTGTTTGCCGTTCTTTGTCGTGACGCGCCACTCGGCCTTCTGCCCCACGCTGCTGAATCCGCTGCTGACGACCTGCCAGAGATTGAGCGGATGCGCCTTCCTGTCCGCGCCGAACACCGTGATTGATTCGCGCGCATCGTCGTATTCGAGTTGCAGATTATAACCGCCGACGCCGCGACAGGCCTGGACAGACCAGTCGCGCCCGGTTTTCACCAGCTTGCACCCGGAGAGAGAACTGTAGACGCTGGTCACGGGACTGGCCGAGACTGTTAAGGTCAGAATGAAAATCGCCGTTAAAGTCAGGGCAAGAAATCTTCTGATGGACATTATTGATATTTTCCTTTCGGGGAGTTGCTGTTGGACGAGGGCGAGTGGATTTGAAGAGCAGCAATTGCTTATCACTTCATTGGCGATGGCGTCAAGATTTGTGCGCCTCACTAAAGGGCAGAGCTACCTTTTATATTGAACTCACGCTAACATAGCGGTCTATTACATTAAATGCAGCTTGTGCATAATCGCCGCGTAGCGGCAGGCTGAATTTAGCCCGGTCTTTCAAGGCCGGGACAAGATGAATGGTGATTTCATCGCGTCGCGTCAGCGACGGTTGAATCTCTCAACCGTCGCTGACGCGACGCGGCACAGGCGGCGGCCTGACGTTCCCGGCGTTGAAACGCTGGGCTAAATTCACGTTGCCGCTACGCGGCGGATTGATGCACAGGCTTCACATTAACTTAGCTTTACATTAACTTCTCTCTATAATTAAGGGGTCATCCAAAGACTTGTCCTTTCTCTCATTGCAGAACATCTCGAAGCGCTACGGCGAACGGGCGGCGGTCGCCGATCTTTCGCTGGACATCGAGCAGAAGGAGTTCTTCGGCCTGCTCGGCCCTTCCGGCTGCGGCAAGACCACGACCTTGCGCATGATTGCCGGACTGGAGACGCCCGACAGTGGACGCATAGCATTCGACGGGCGCGACATCACAGAGCTTTCGCCGGAACGACGCGGCTTCGGCATGGTCTTCCAGAATTACGCGCTCTTCCCTCATCTCAACGTCTTCGAAAACGTCGCCTTTGGTCTGCGTGCGCGCAAACGCCCGAAAGCGGAGATTGCGGAACGCGTCGCCAATGCGCTCGCGCTGGTTCAACTTCCCGGATTTGAGCGCCGCCCCGTGACGGAGCTTTCCGGCGGGCAGCAGCAGCGCGTGGCGATTGCGCGCGCCATCAGCATCGAACCCGCGCTTCTGTTGTTCGACGAGCCGCTCTCGAATCTGGATGTCGCGTTGCGCGAGGAGACGCGCGGAGAATTGCGCGAGTTGGTCACGAAACTGGGGCTGACAGCCGTTTACGTCACGCACGATCAGGAAGAAGCCTTCGCGCTCTGTGACCGCATCAGTGTGATGAGCGAAGGCCGCATCCTGCAAACCGGAGCGCCGCGCCAGTTGTACGAACATCCTGCGCTCGAACGGGTCGCGCGCTTTCTGGGACGCAACAACTTAATCATCGCCCGGCGATTAACTTCCAGCGACGAACCCCTTGGGCGATTCAAGACGATAGAGGGAGAACACACGCTCACCGTTCCGACGGAGCGTGAATTGTTAGGGCCGCTCAACCAAAACTGTACACTCGCCATTCGTCCCGAGCATCTGGTCGTCACGAAAAATGAATCGCCCGCCGCCGAAAATACCTTGCCCGCCATCGTCCGCGAGATAAATTTCGCGGGCGCGACCACCAGCCTCCACCTCGACGCAGGCGGACTCATGCTTGAAGTTCTCCGGCTCAGCCCCGACGGCCTCAACCCAGGCGATTCCTGCGCCGTCTATCTTCCCCCGGAACGAATCAACATTTTAGGCACGAAGGAATAACGAAAGGATGAGGGATGGACGAAGAGGTGAGGGCGGAGGGATGAGAGATGAAACAAAGAAAAATCGCGCCCGCTCGTCTTCCATTCTTCATCTCTCATCCTTAGTCCCTATCCTCGTCGCTCTCGTCCTGCTCTATGGTGTCGTTTATCCGAGCCTGCGCGTGCTGACCGATTCGCTTCAGGTCGGTGATGAATGGTCGCTCTTTAATTATCGTCACCTGCTGTCGCAGCGTGCGGTCATCGAAGCCGCGCTGACGAGCGTCGGGCTATCGCTCCTGACGGTCTTGCTGTGTGCGCTCGTCGGTTGCGCGCTGGCATTTCTCTTCGAGCGTTACACGTTTCCTCTGCGCGGCCTGTTTGCCGCGCTCGCCGCTCTGCCGCTCGTCTTGCCGCCGCTGGTCGGGACGATTGCTTTCATCTTCCTGTGCGGCGAATCGGGCATCCTCGCGCGCTTCGTCCAGTGGGCGTTCGGTTTGAAAAACGCGCCCTGGTCGCTGCGCGGCTGGACGGCGTTGCTGCTTTTTCACACCTACACGATGTACCCGTTCTTTTACGTCCTGACGGGCGCAGGGCTGAGAAGGATTGACGCCGGACTCGCGGAAGCCGCGCGAAGTTTGGGCGCGCGTCCCCGCCAGGTACTCTTTCGCGTCGTGCTGCCGCAATTAACTCCCTCGCTCATCGCCGCAGGGCTGTTGACCTTTATGACTTCGATGGCGAGTTTCAGCGCACCGCTTTTCTTTGGCGGCGATGTGCGCGTGCTGACGCTCGAAATCTACAACGCGCGGCAGCGCGGCGATGTGGCAACGGCGCTTACGGAAACGGTCATCCTCGCCATCATCTCGCTCATCGCTCTAGTCATTTTCCAACGCTACGAGGGCACGCGCCGTTTCGCCGCCGCTGCCATGAAAGGGACGACGACAAAACGCGCGCCGATTAAAAGCGGAAGAACGCGTCTCATCGCCACGCTCTCAGGTGTAGTCTTCACCATTCTCCTCGTGCTGCCGGTAGCAACGCTCGTGCTGGTCAGCTTCGCGCGTGACGGCGTCTGGACGACGCAAGCCCTGCCCCCTTCCTACACGATGGAGAACTACACGCGCATCCTGACGCAACCCGATGCCAGCTCCGTTTTCATCAACAGCCTGTTGATGGCAGGACTGGCGGCACTCTTTGCGCTTCTATGGAGTTTCGGCGTGGCGACGGTAGTCACGAAAATGAGGCTGCGCTGGCGTCGTCTCATCAGCCTGCTCATCCTCATTCCCTGGGCTTTGCCGGGAACGGTCGTGGCCATCTCAATCGCCGAAGCCTACGGGCAGCAGAATCCTTTGACCGGCTCGTTTATCCTCGTCGGCACGTTCTGGATTCTGCCCGTCATCTACTTTCTGAGATTTATGCCGGTGGTCGTGCGTGCGGTGCAGGCGAGTATTGAGCAGATGGATGCGAGTCTGGAGGAAGCGGCCAGTGGTTTGGGCGCGCGTGCGTGGATGCGTTTCTGGAAAGTGCGGCTGCCGCTCATCTGGCCGGGAGCGATTGCCGGGACGTTGCTGGCTTTCGTCATCGCGCTCGGCGAATACGTCGCCAGCGTGCTCGTCTTCGTGCCCTCAAACCAACCCATCTCAATCAGAATCGCCGCTGAGATGCGCGACTTCAATCTAGGCACAGCCGCCGCCTACGGCGTAATCCTGATCGTCATCATCACCATTGCCATGCTCCTCGCCTCGCGGCTGGAACGCGGACGGGGGTCAGGGGTCAGGGGTTAAGCATAAGAAGTCCCGTCAGGGACGACGTGACAATAGCCCAGCAATTTATGGCTGGGAATAAAATCAAGGAATAAAACTGAGTCCCGTAGGGACGACTGATGAAAGGCTCGCTTCCTTTCAGTCGTCCCTACGGGACTCAATCTTTCTCACCGCATTGTTCCCCAGCAATAAATTGCCGGGCTATTATCAATCGTCCCTGGCGGGACTCCTTGTTCTGATTCTTATTTCCCGCTCTTATGGCTCGAACTTCTCTTGATTCTCTTCCCGGATTTTTTTAGCTCGCGTCGCCAACTCTTCCCACTCTTTTTTTAACTTTTCGATGCTCTGATTGATCTCGTAGCGTCGCTCGTTAAGGAGAGAAAAATCTGTGACCGAACCGTCCATGATGGACTTTGGAATCTCGCGTGCGGCTTCCAGATGTTCGACGTGCTTGTTGAATTCCTGTGATTTGAGAGATAGATACTCCCTGAGCTTATCGTCAATCTTCGCCTGGCTGGCCGTTTCGTAATTCAACGCGGCCTCGCGTAGTTTCCCCGCAGCCTTATCCAGCAGTTCAATCGTTTCTTTGCAAACCGCGCCCAGTTCTTCACGGTTTCCGGGAAATTCCTCCCGGCGTCTGTCCAGCTCTTTGAGTTTGGCGTCCGCCTCGACAGCATACTTCTCACTCTCTTTGACAGCGCCATTGCCGTCTCCGACCAGTCTTTTAGCCCTGCTCATCTCACCGCATGAGATGAGGAAGCAGGCCAGACCTGAGAGAGCGAGGAGCGCAGAGAGTTTTTTTCGGAGCTTCATCAGCTTGTTCGACATTGACCGGCAGTTACAATCCAAGCGCGAGAATATAGCACGATTTACGTTGGAGACTGTATATTAGGCGGCACGGGTAGCTCAGAAGAACTTCAAAGTTTGTTGGAAACCTTTTATGGCTCTCTTCAGTTGTCTCAAGTGGCCGGAGATGCGTCCCGTCACGCTCTTGCTTATCGAGCGAGTGCACGAAGGGCACACAAGTGGAAGCTTCTCGATTCCGGTGGTGGATTTCGCGCGCGTCTTCGCGCCCGGAGCGCAAAGGGCGGAGCTGGCGACGGTGGCCAGGCGCGGAGATATTCAATTCACGCCGAAGAACGAGAGCGGCGGGTCATTCCAACTGGCGAAGGGGCCGAGCGCAACTTTCGAGTTGGGACGCGAAGGGCTCGCCATGCGTATCCCCGCGCGCATGAGCGGTCACTACACCATTCGCCCGAAGGCTTTTCAGATTGAGTTTAATTCCGGCGAGGAACTGGAAGGTTGTAAACGTCTTTTCGTACTCATCTGCAATCGCGTCGTCAGCGTGGACGTCTCCGACGAACGCGTTGACGTGCGATTGCCAAGCAAATTATTCGATCTCTGCGTGGAGTTCAAATAACACGTAGAACAGACATTCCTCTCTGTAGTAGGACAGGCATTCCTGCCTGTCCTTGAGCGCGCAAGCGCGAACACTGGTTAAGCAAATGAAGAGCAGAACACAAAAGTCAATGAAAAACAGGGGTCAGGGGTCAGGGGTCAGGGGTCAGAAGCGACTCACGATTGTCCGGCGCGAGTGGCGAACATGGTTAGCCCTAGCGCTGCTCCTGTTGTCGGCGATTGCTGCGCCCGGCGTTGAACAAAAACAGAGCGTGCCTCCAATGATGGAGGCTGAAGATGATGCGGCTGAGCTTTACCAGTCGCTGCTCGATCTACAGAATCCCTGGACGGTGATGTGCGTTGCCGCGCACCCGGATGATGAGGACGGAGCGACGCTGACAGTTCTCAGGCGCAAGTACGGCGCGCACACGGTGACGGTTTTTTCCACTTACGGCGAGGGCGGGCAAAACGCTACTGGGCCGGAACTCTACGAAGAACTCGGCGCGATTCGTGCGCGCGAGACTGAAGAAGCGGCGCGGATTCAAGGCTCTGAGCCATACTTTCTGGGCTTGCAGGATTTTGGCTTCTCGAAATCTTCTGCCGAAGCGTTTCGCTTCTGGGGACATGAGGAAGCCCTGCGCCGCATGGTGCTGAAAATTCGCCAGCTTCGCCCGGATGTCATCATCACCAATCATGACACGACGAGCGGGCACGGTCATCATCAGGCCACAGGCATACTCATCCTCGAAGCCTTCGACGCGGCGGCAGACCCGCGACGCTTTCCAGAACAACTGCGCGGAAATGTTACCGTCTGGCAGGCGCAACGGCTTTTCGTTCGCTTTCAATTTGAAGGCTCAGGCAGCAAAGCGGCGGAAGATGAAGCGCAGCGCGAGGGGCGTGTGATTTCCATCAACCGCAGCGAGCGCGACGCGGTGCGCGGCAAGACTTACGCCGAGCAAGCCTTAAGCGCCCTGCAACGCCACGCCTCGCAAGGCCCCTGGCCGCAAACCGTGCCCGCTGGCTGGGCGTCCACCATTCGTTATCGCCTCGCGCGCAACGCGAAAACGGCAGCACCGCTTCCCCCGAATGCTCAAACATTTCTGGACGGCCTTCGGCTTTCCCAAAAACTGACAGATGAATTGATGGGGTCGGCGACAGAGAAACTGCTCCCGCCTCCTTCCATCAATGCACACGATGACGGTCTGCTCAAAGCGCTCATCTTCGTGCGGAGAGGCAAGCTGTTCTCCCCAAGCCCGGGGACGCCGGAGGAGCGCCCGCGCTTTCAGTTAATGACCGAACGGCTGAACCGCGCGCTCGTCGTGGCGAGCGGACTCAAAGCGACGCTCACTCCGCAGAACGACGTGCTCATTCCCGGCACAACCACGAAGGTCTCTCTCAAAATTTCAAACGAGGGCCAATCAATCGCGCAGATTCGCGGCATCAACCTGAATGGCTTGCAGCTATCAAGCAAATTGAGTTTTCCCCAAACTCTCGCGCCGGGTAAGACCTTTAACGTCGAGCTTCAAACCTCAATTCCGCGCACGATTAGCATCAGCGTCCCGCACGCAGAACATCTTTACGACGGCAAACTCCTCGGCGAAGAACTCGCCGCCAGCGTCAACGTCGAGATCGGCGGCGCAGCTTTTCCCGTCAACGCGACGACGCGGATTGATGTCGCGCCTGCCGTCGAAATTGCAAGCATCACGCCATCAACTCTCGTCCTGACACCGGCGATGCCCGAACGAGTTACGCTATCTTCCGATCTCAACCTCAGTCCCGGTTCTGATCGGAGCGCCCCGTTTACTCTTCGATTAATTAACCATCGAAACGAGACCTTCAAGGGAGAAATATCCGTCGGAGGGATGCCTGCTAAAACTGCGGCGCAAGCGCAGGCGATTACGCTCGCAGCCAATGAATCGCGTGAGGTGACGGTGCAGCGTCGAGGTGGTTTTGACTTAATAAAAGATTCTGTGAACGGCAGGGAGCATCCTATCCCCAACGTCGTCACCTTCAGCGTCGTCGAAGCTGGCAGTTCAAGCCCCGTCACACAACGAAGAGTCCGCGTTGTCTATAGCGATGCCCGCGTGGCTGCGAATCTTCGCGTCGGCTACGTTCGCAGCGTTGACGATACTTTGCGAAACGCGCTCAACTCGCTCGGCGTCGAAGCGAAAGAGTTGACCGTTGAAGACGTGCGCGCGGGCAATTTGCAAAACTATCAGGCGATCATCATAGACAATCGCGGCTATCTGGCTCATCCCGAACTCATCAGCGCAAACTCCCGCCTCATGGATTATGTTCAGGCGGGCGGCACTCTCATCGTCTTCTATCACAGGACGAACGAGTGGAATCCTGACCCGCAAAGGAATCGCCCGCAGCTTGCGCCTTACCCGATTATCCTCGGTAACTCCCGCGTCACAGATGAGACCGCAAGCATAGAATTCTCTGAACCTCAGCACCCGCTCCTGAACTACCCGAACAAGATTACGCGGGAAGATTTCGCGGGCTGGATTCAGGAGCGCGGGCTGTATTACCCGCAAACCTGGGATGCTCATTACAGCGCACCGCTCTCCACGAACGATGAAAAAGAGCCAGCCCTGCGCGGCGGGTTGCTCGCGGCGGATTACGGGCGCGGGCGCTACATCTATACGAGCATGGTCTGGTACAGGCAACTGCGCGCAGGCATCCCCGGAGCCTTCCGCGTCCTCGCCAACATGATCAGCTATGGCCGCCAGTAGGAATTAACCACAGAGGCACCGCAGATATGAGGAAGGCGGAAGGCAGAAAGCAGAAGGCAGAAAGCGAAAGGCAGAAGACTCGTCGTTTTCTGCCCACTGCCCACTGCCCACTGCCTTCTACTTTCCGCCTTCTCGCTCTGTGCCTTTGTGTCTTTGTGGTTATCGCTTTAACGGTTGCCCCTTCGCAGGCGCAGAAGAAAGAAGCGAATGAGCTCTTCCCTGTTCGTCAGGATGGCAAGTGGGGCTATATCAACAAGGCGGGTGAGGTCGTCATCAAACCTCAGTTCGATGATGCCTGGGACTTCTCCGAAGGATTAGCCTACGTGAGGGCTGGCGGTCGTCGCGGCGTGATTGATGGAAGCGGCAAATGGGTCGTGGATTTACAGCAGGTTGATTTTGCCGGGCGCTTTTCCGAAGGTCTCGCGCCCGTCCAGACCGGCGGGCAGAATCCGCGACGCGGTTTTATTGATAAAGCCGGAAAGATTGTCATCGCTCCGCAGTTCGATGCGGTCGAGAATTTTGAGAACGGGCTGGCGGTGGTGATGATGGATCGCAAGTACGGCTACGTTGATAAGACCGGGAGAACAATCATCAAGCCGCAGTTTGATAAAGCCTACTCTTTCCATGACGGGCTGGCGCTGGTGATTATCAACAACAAGCACGGCTTCATAGACAAAAAGGGCAAGGTGGTCATCCCGGCTGAATATCAAAACGCCTATCACTTTTCCGAAGGGCTGGCCAACGTGAAGATCGGGCTGAAGTATGGCTACATCGGCAAGAATGGAAAGGTCGCCATCAAACCGCAGTTCGATTTCACAGGAACCTTTGCCGAAGGCTTAGGCCCGATCATCATGGATAACAAGTATGGCTACGTGGACAAATCCGGCAAAACAATTATCCAGCCGCAGTTTGAATGGACGGGCGGTTTTTCAGAAGGGCTGGCGCTGATTACGGACAAGCGCAAGTACGGCTACATAGACCGGAGCGGAGCAGTCGTCATCCCCCCGCAATTCGACAGCGCCCTCCCCTTTTCCGACGGCGTGGCGAAGGTCTGGCTCAAAGGCAAGCACGGCTACATAAACAAGACCGGAAATTTCATCTGGCAGCCAACGAAGTAAGCTGTTTGAATTCGGCGCTCGATTTGCCTCGCGAGTCAAAGCGCTGAAGATGGTGGCGGAAGATGGTTGTGCAGCCCGCACCAGTGTAATTGACATTCTCACGTGCCTCCCTAAAAAGAAGGATGTTTCCCATGTCTGACTTAAATCTCACTGACGCCCTTTCAGATGCGTTCGAGGGACTTTCCCAGCTCCCGGTTCTAGGCCCCCTGACCCTTGAAATCTGGAATGCCCTCGATTTGAAGTTCTTCGCGGGACCAATTCTTGGCACCTTGGTAGAGAAAGCGAAGCTCACATCACAAGATAACCAGCTACATAGCTTCATGCTAATGCTCCCCTCTCTCGGTAATTTCACGGTGATTGTGACTGGATTGACTTGGCCGAAGCCTTTGTCTGAAGTTCGAGCCGAGGCCAAGGAGCATTTCTTCAAGGCTGCCTTGATGTTCGGTGAGAGTTCAGATAGCGCTGGAATGCTCCAGTTCGACCTTTTCCTTGGAGGATCGGAAACCGCCGAACTGCGAATCGCCTGGATTCCGTTTTCAAAGGCGTCTGCGCCCTTGCCCAAACCGCTGCAAAGGTCATTATTGCCGTGGGGGACTGAGCCCAGGGCCAGCGACGATGAGGTTGCAGCGCCCCCCGGCGGGATAGACATTGTCGCGCTAGCCGAGGCTGCCTGGAATCTCACCAAAGCAATGGAGGAACGTCTGCGTTATCGGCCTGACGAGAGGGGGCCTACATTACCAGGTTTCAACGAGGTTCGCGACCGCTTCATCCAACTCGTTGACGATTTTAATGCAGCGGTAAAAAGAGTTGGGCTGAATCATATCCTGCCCATCTCTAAGTACGATGAAACGTGGCTACCGCATAATCTCACCAATGCTCTCCGTTTTCGATCACTGCCAGCCAGCTTGAAGGCGGACTTGCTGCGGCTCTGCGGTTCTGAGGCGCGGGATCGCTTCGCTCAGGCGTGGACACTCTTTGAAGAGGCTCACCCGAACCTTCCTGCCAGCGAAGGTCTCGCCCGCCTGCGTGAGTCGCCGCTACTCTTGCAGCCGACAGGCGCTTCGTCGCTACCACAGCAGCCAGTTGACGTGTTTATCTCATATGCCTGGTCAGACAAGACGCGCGGTGCCCGCGACATCTACGAACTAGTCACGGAATCACACCTCATCGCCTGGATAGACGAGGAACAGAGGCCGGACGGCTCCCATCTAAACGACGAGATCGCCGCCGCCATGCTGCGCTCCAGCCGAATCGTGATTTGCCTGTCTCTGGAAATGCTCACCCGGGGAGGTTATGCCCTGCGCGAGGTTCTGCTCGCGATTTCTTCTGCTCCCGACCGTTGTTTGATTGCGCGACTGGATCGGACGCCTTTACTCCCGCTTCTGGCCGGAATTCGCTCCATTGACTGGTTCGAGCGAACCGGGCCAAACGAAATGCTGGCCGCTTTGCAGCAACCGCTCATCCCGTCGCAGCCTGCAATACAAAAGTTAAGTTTAGAGGGGCTTCTCATTGAGAACCTCATCAGCTCATTACGAGGTCCCGAGCCACAGCGTCGGCAACTTGATGCGCCGAACCGCAGGCAGCAGGTGGCGCTACGATCAGAGCTCTTTAGCCTCGTATCCACGGCTGCGCGTCTTTACATTGAAAGAGACTGGAAAGCCCTGCTGTCCATTGTTGACCGTTCGTCATCCGATCTTATGCGATGGAGCGCTCTGGACGGCGCAGCGGCTATCGGTGATCCGACTGTCTTCGGAGCTTCGTTGCGCTTACGCTCGGGAGTGTTTCGCGCCCACATCCAGCTTGCGGCTGAGGCGGATTGGAATGAGCACAACCGCGCGGCCTACGAAATGCTCGAAGAAGTCCTGAGTATCGCCCCTGAACTGCTGCGCCCGGCGTGGGAGGTTGGATGGCTCTCCGAGGACTGCCGTCTCGCTATCCAGGACTGCCTGGATGTTTTCGAGTTTGCGAAAGACTGGTTTCGCGGCTGGTCTCCAGAGCTTCTCGAAAGGACGTGTGGTATTCCGGCTGATCTAGCCCAGACCGTCAAAGACCGCATCAGGGTGAGAGTGGCTTTGCTGGGCGAGCGCATGCTGGCATTACGCGCCTGGGAAGATTGCGAAGTTGCACCCGAACTTGTCCCTTCATGGGCGACCGTTTGGTCATCGTTGCGCGACGACATTGCAAGAAAACTCCAATCCGGTGCTCATCCGCAGACGAGGGCTTACTTCGAGGAATTGAGTCGTTGGCTGACTCCCATTGAGATTGATGAATTAGCCACTGCCATGACCGACAGCATGATCGAGAGCCTTTCAGGGTACAGCCCAAGGGAAGAGGTATTCTTCGATCTACCCACCTTCCGTATCCGCTGCCTCATTCGCAGCGGCAAATCTCTAGAGACTAAGCGGGCCACCCTCGCATCGGTCCGGGGGACTGTTTACAACGATCTCAGAGTCGAAGGAAGCGAGGCCGCTGACCTTAACATCTTGTACTGGCTCTTCACCCAACCCGACGCCAACAACAAAGAATGGCGCTATGGTCTTTATATGAACTGCGCTCCATCGGCGCAAGCTAATCAGGTGAACCGCATGCCTTCGATTCTGTTGAATCCATTTCTCATGGCCGAGATGGTGACTGACGATGAAAAAAGCCGCATCATGCCTGACCACTCTCACGACGTCTATGAGGAACTGTGAGCAGAGGCGAGTGACGTAGCGCAGCACCCGACCTCGGGACAGACTTTGCCGGACACGAATCGTAGCAACACAGCAACAAATTCACATCAATCCCGTGCCAATCTCCCGGCTTCTTTCTTCTGATTCCTGCTTTTCACATTGCCGATGGAAATAGAATCGCGTTGAAGAAGAGGCGGATGGTGGTGCGCCAGATGCCGCGAAAGTTGGGTTCTTCGGCGAAGAGGATGACGTGGCCGCGCCCGGCGTGCTCTTCCACGATGTAGGCCGTGCCGCGCAACAGCCGCTCGGTGTTGTTCGGCCAGACGAAGCCTGAGAGGCGAAGCTGCTGCTTCTCGTCCGGCGAGAAGATGACAGCGTTGGTGCCTTCTTTCGACGGGCGGAAGAAATAGCCGGAGTTGACGAGCACGGGAAGCGAGGTGTCTTCGTAGCCGTAGGTTAAATACGTTGTGCGGTCTATGGTCGCGCGCATAATTGCGCCGGGCACGGCTTCAGGCACGACGCCCGGACGCGCCGAAGGCGAAGCGATGAGCGGTAGTTCCGGCGCGACACCTTCGAGCTTCTCTGTTTGATCCGACGCCTCGCGCTGTTGCTCGGTCGCGGTCTGCCCCGCGCCTTGCTGCCTGCGGCGAGTTCCAGCCTGAGCGCCTCCTCCTCCAGCGCCCGCTTCCATGTGCGGCGGAGTCGGGGTCGGCGCGGCCTTAGCTTCCTCTGGCTTCTGCCCTTTCTCATCATCTTCATCCGAGCCGACCAGGCGGGACGAAGTGAGATTCACGTCCTTGAGCGCAGCGAAGACGGCTGCGCCCTTGATGCAGATTAAGCTTCCGCCTCTCTGCACCCAGCTTCGCAGCGTCTCAATTCCGCCCTTGCCGAAGGATGAAAAGTACCTATCGGGCGAGCCGTCCGGGAGGATGATGACGTTGTAGCGGTCAAGCTCTGCGCGCCTGAGGTTGGCAATTGTCATCGGAGTAAAGTTAACGCCCGATTGATCGAGCATCCACCAGAGCGCGCCGTAGCTGGACTGATCTACACCTTCGTCGGCGACCATCAGGATGCGCGGCGGCTTCAAGGTCGCAACGTCTTCGGAGCCGACGCCCGTCTCGCCCGTCTCGTAAAAGCCCGAATTGACGCTCCATACATTCGCGCCCGTCTCCCTTGAGAGCCGCGCAATCGCGTCGTGCAGAGTTTCCGGATTGCGCGAGACGCGGACGACGATTGTGCCGCGCAGCCACGCACGCCCTCCAGCGTTCAAAGTTCTCATGGCGACGCCGAGGCGGAAGCCTTCGCGTTGCAGGCGGAAGGCGAGCGCAGCAGCGGCGTTGGTATCGTAAGGAATGATATAAGCTATCTGAGCGCGGCCATTCTGCACGCCGCCCGCGACTGCGGTTGAGGAGTCAGAGAGACTTACAGGATTGCGCTCGACCGCGCCCGCGTCTTCAGTCCAGTAGGCTTCGACACCAAAGGCTAAGGGCAGCGACCATGCAGTGATGTCGTAAAAGGCGTAGCCTTCCTTTAACGCGCCGCTCCCGCGCCGCTCGTTGCGCGCGAACCTTGCCAGTTGCTCGCGCAGGAACCCGGCGTCTTGAGGCGTGTCAGGCTCAAGCAAGGCTTTAATGAGCCGCTTCTGCGGCTGCGCCAGCTCAATGACGTAAGCGCCTGCGGGGAAGTTGCGGGTCGCTATGCTCTCGCTTCCCACATAACTATGCGCGCTCTGCGAGCCGAATTGCTCGCGTGCGACGCCGACCTCTATCCCTGCGCGCAGGAGAACCTTGACGAGCGCACTTGTGTTACCCGCATCACGTCCGGGCAGGAGCACGATGCGCTTCATTCGCTGGGTGCGTCCCTCTTCAATCCCGCTTCGTCTGAACTCGTAATAATCCTTAAGCCGCGCCTCGCGGTTGCGCGCGGCGGTGTCGAGCGTCGTCATCGAGGCGACAAAGTGCTTGGCAATCGCGGAGCGCAGGGTGACGATGGTGTCGTCGTCGCGCTTCCAACGGATTCCTTTGAAGCCGCCGCCGTCAGTCTCATACGTCATGCCCGTCGCGCCGTTCAAAGCAGGCCACGAATCCCAGTAGCCCGGATAGAAGAGATCGAAGACATCGCGCACGTAGAAATCCCAGTTGCGCGCGTCGAACTGTTCCGCATTGGCGCGGCCAAAAACGGTCAGCCAGCGCTCGGTCTGGGCGGACGGCAGATTCGGGTTGACCGGCTGCGCCGCCGGGGGAAAGAAAAACTGCGCGGGCTGCCCGTGATGATCCACCGAGACCTGCGGATTCCATTCGAGGTAGGCGCGCTGCATGTGGTGTGTCTCAATCTGCGTAGAGGCTGCGTTGTCGCGGTTAAGATCGAAACGGTAATGGTTATAGCGGCCATAGACAGACCAGGGTTCGCGGTGCTCTGCGGCCAGCGGGTCAGGATCGCCGACGGCGTTGGCGTTGTACCAGGTGACGAAGCGTTCATGCCCGTCCGGGTTTTCGCAGACGTTGATGAGGACGACCGCATTTTTCAGGATGTCTAAGGTCGCAGGCTCGTTCGATGCCGCCAACTGGTAGACGACCTGCATCATCGCTTCGAACGAAGCCGACTCGTTGCCGTGAATCGTGTAAGCGAGCCAGACGACGAGAGGCTGTGAAGAAATGATGCGCTGCGCTTCTTCGGCTGTGGTCTTGCGCGGGTCTGCGAGTCGTGCGATGTTGGCCTTGATTTCGTCGAGCCGCTGGATATTTTCGGGCGCGGAGATGGCCACCAGGTGCATCATCCGGTGCTCGTTCGTCAGTCCTATGTCCATCACGCGCACGCGTTCCGGCGCCGCTTGTGCTATCTTTTCCAGCACGCGTTCCATCATCGCGTAGTTGGTGTGAAACTCGCCCACGTCGTAGCGCAAGAGCTGCTGCGGGCGCGGGACGGCTTCGCGGTAAGGCGCGCGCGCGTAGAAATCAAAGCGCGAATCGTCGCGTTGCGAGTAAGCGAACGACGAAAGAAGCGTGCAAAGGAGCGCCAGAGCACGAAGCGAGCGGCTGGTTGAGATCATTGCGGCTTAAAGCTTTCTATAACAGGATGGTCTGCCGAAGAGAACGCCGCGATATTACCGCGCTTCGGCTTTCATTCTCAAATCGAAGTAGGACAGGCATTCCTGCCTGTCATTGAGCGCGTCAGCGCGAATACTTGTTAGCCAATATTGATAAGCGTGCTGGCGCACGCTACGACAGACAGGAATGTCTGTCCTACAACAGGCGGGGAGAGATGACAAACGATCAATTCAAAACAAAATGCCCGCGTTGCAATGAGGGCGATTTACGTGGCTGGGACGAGCTCACCGAAGAGGAGCAGATGGTTGTGCGCCGGATGCCTGAATCAGTGGACTACACGCCCGGTGAGCGCGAAGCGATGCACGCGTGGTGCACGAACTGCTGGTACGAGGAAACGGAAAGCGGGCCTTGTGAAGCCTGAGGCGGTGGCTTTCGCTTCTTTTATCGGGTAAATTGTTTTCACCGGGGAGGAACACAACAGCGTTGACGGATGAACTCTTAAAATGGCGTTCGGAATTTCCGATCTTAGACAAGTCTGTCTATTTAATCTCGCACAGTCTGGGCGCGATGCCGCGCGCGGCTTATGAGCGTCTGCATGATTACGCCGAAGCGTGGGCGACGCGCGGCGTGCGCGCGTGGGCTGAAGGCTGGTGGGAGATGCCCGTCACATTGGGCGACGAGGTGGCGCGCATCATCGGCGCTGCTCCGAATACCGTCGTCATGCACCAGAACGTTTCCATCTGCCAGTCGCTGATTCTCTCCTGCTTCGACGACCCACAGCCTGCGCGAAACAAGATCGTCTATTCGGAATTAAACTTTCCTTCCGTGATGTACGTCTACGAAGCGCACGCGCGCAATGGGCGCTTGCGAATCGTGTCTGTCAAATCGGACGACGGCATCACCGTTCCGCTTGAACGCATGCTTGCCGCGATAGACGAAGAGACGTTGCTCGTTCCCATCTCGCACGTTCTTTTCAAGAGCGCCTATTTACAGGACGCGCGAGCCATCATCGAACGCGCGCACGAGGTCGGGGCACGCGTCGTGCTGGATACATATCAATCGGCGGGCACAGTGCCTTTCAGCGTTAAAGATTTGAACGTGGATTTTGCCTGCGGCGGCTCTGTCAAGTGGCTCTGCGGCGGCCCCGGCGCGGGTTATCTCTACGTGCGCCCTGACCTGCACGACCAACTTGAGCCGCAAACGACCGGCTGGATGGCGCACGAATCTCCTTTCGCTTTCGAGGGCGGCGCGATTCGTTATGCGCGAGGCATCAATCGGTTTCTGCACGGCTCGCCAGCCATCCCCGCGCTCTACGCGGCCCAGAGCGGCTATTCGATTATTAATGAAATCGGTGTCGAAGCTATCCGCGAAAAGAGCGTGCGGCAGACAACAAGGCTCATCACGCTGGCCGAAGAAGCTGGCTTTCGCGTCACGAGTCCGAAAGATGCAAACCGGCGTGGCGGAACAATCACCATCGCCGCCGAGCACGCCGCCGCCATGACCAAAGAGCTCATCCGCCGCGAGTTCATCGTTGACTATCGTCCCGGCGCAGGCGTGCGCGTCTCCCCGCACTTCTACACCAAAGACGAAGAACTTGAACTCATCATCCGCGAGATGAAAACTATCAGAGACACACGCGCCTACGCCGAGCACGAAGCGGCTGGAGCAGCTTTTTAAGTGATAAGTGATAGGTGATAGGTAATGAGAGAAGCGCTCTTACCTATCACCTATCACCTATCACCTATCACTATGAATAAAGAATACGGGAGCAATGCTCCGCTTTCATATAACAAATATTTACGAGTTGCTGATTTGATCGGCTTGCAGGAGTGTCTGTCTGATCCGGCGCATCACGACGAATTGCTGTTCATCACGATTCATCAGACTTACGAGCTTTGGTTCAAGCAGATTCTTCATGAGATTGACGCGGCCATCTCGCAGATGAACGAAGACCGTGCGGCGGCGGCGTCGCGGAGTCTGCGTCGCGTCGTCGAAATCGAGAAGGTGCTGGTTCAGCAGATACACATTCTTGAGACGATGACGCCGATCAGCTTCCTGGCGTTCCGCGATGAGCTGAACCCGGCGAGCGGTTTTCAGAGCATGCAGTTTCGCGAAATCGAACTCTCTTCGGGGATAAAAGATGCGAAGATTCTGGATAGCTTCCGTTCCGATGAGTTTGCCATGAAAAGGCTTCAGGCGCGCTACGATTCGCCGACGTTAGGTGATGCCCTGTATGCGCTGCTCCGGCGTCGCGGCCTCGATGCGCCCGCTGACGAAGACAAATTACCGGAAGATGAAAGCCGCCGTGCATACGGCAAACGAACGCGCGCCATCCTCGAAATTCTCACCCACTTCGAGACTCGCTTTGAGGAGTTTCAACTAATCGAGAGCCTCATCGAGCACGACGAGTATTTCTCGCTCTGGCGTTCGCACCACGTCAAGATGGTCGAGCGGATGGTCGGGTCGAAACGCGGCACGGGCGGCTCGGAAGGCATCGGCTACTTACGCACCACGCTCGACAAAAAGTTCTTTCCGGAATTGTGGGAAGCGCGCACCTATCTGGACACAAAACACGGCGAGGGCGGGTGTCCTTTCGCTCATGAGTAAAGGACTGTCCCGCGCTCTCGCCGCTTTCGTAAGCACTAAGAGCCACGAACAAAACTGATAAGAGGGAGACAGGATTAACAAGATGGACAGGATGAAGAGAAGAACCATCAAGCTTTCTTGACCGGCCTTGTTTTCTTAATCCTGTTAATCCTGTCTATTTCTTATTTCTAGTAGTTTTGTTAGGCGCTTTAAGCCTGAGAACTCGCTTTCGCTATTTCATCAACGCGACGCGCGTCTTCGGCCCGACTTTGCCGTCCGCCTTCAGCTTCTTACTTGCCTGAAATTTCTTAACCGCCTCTTCCGTGCCGGGACCGAACACCCCATCCACATCTTTCGCGGTGAGAAATTTAAGCGCGGCCAATCGCGTTTGAACGAGACGCACATCCTCGCCGCGATCACCTTTAGCGAGCGTGCGCTCTGCCGGAGGCTTCTGAGGCTGTGGCGGCGGCGGCGGTGTTGCCCCCGCTTTCCCCAACAGGCGCGAGGCCTCCGCCCAAACCGCGTTCAGTCCGCCTTTGTTGTTAAGGGTCATACACTGCTTGATGGAGAGGCCGGGCAGTTGCAGGTGCGGCTTGTCAATAAACTTCTTCCAGCTACCGCCCCACTCAAGTCCTAATTTATTTCCCTCATGGCCTATCGCCATCCAGACGCTGTTCGGAGCGTTCCATTGCGGTTGCCCGTTGACGAAAGGAACGACATCTACGGCCAGGCCATAATTATGATTACTCTGTCCGCCCTTCGCGTTTGTGACGACAGGCCCCTTCTTGGTTCTACCCTGCTTGTAGAGTTCATTTTGCTCTGCAATCGTGCGTAGTCCCTGAACTACTTCGATATTGATACCGGCTTGCGCCAGAGCGGCGACCACAGCCCTGATGCGGCTGGCGAGTTCGGGGTGGATTTTCTTGAGCCTATTTTCTGAAGCGGTATTCACAACATTCTTCCTTTCCGGGTGAAATTGATTTCATGATTCGAATTAAAAGCGAGACGCGAGACACGTTCAATCACGCGAGTGAACGCTCAAGCAAGCAGGCCGCTCATTATAGTGGACGCCCGGCATTCTGCAAGACATTTTAGCTGTATCTTCAGTCAGGGTGGGTGCGAAGAGGCGTAGACAGTTAGGAGAGCAACTTCGGAGGCAGGAGTTCAATTTCAAATCGAATGCTCGCCGAGATGGAGATTCACCACAGAGACACAGAGAACACAGAGGGGGCACAGAGAAAGATAATCTCAGATAACAGATTTGAGATTTCAAATTCATAACCCTACGTGAGTTCGACCTAAGGAATTACTTTCAACAGCCCCGGAGGGGCTACAATCTGCCGCCCCTGACGGGGCTGAAACGTTGTCCCTCTTATGTCGAGCTGACGTTAATCTGAGATTTCACATCTGCTCTCTGTAATTTCTTATCTCTGTGCCCCCTCTGTGTCCTCTGCGTCTCTGTGGTGAATCCTAATTTCCCCTCCACTCTTTTCAAACTGAAACACTCCGACTTCTGAATGTTTGTTGCGGCAAGGCGGAAAGATATGTTAGATACTCCTCGAATCTTAAAAGCCTGAAAGCTCCCTTTCTTTTCATCTAGAAGCCGGATGCCCCGATGAAGATCGAATTTCCCGAACGTTTCAACATGGCCGACTACTTCCTCTACCACAACATAGAGGAAGGGCGCGAGAATAAGACCTGTCTCTATTTCCGCGACGAGACCTACACCTACGGCGAGACCGTCAGGATGGCGAATCGCGCGGGCAACGCTCTGCGCGAGCTTGGATTGCAGATGGAAGACCGCGTGTTGATCGTGCTGCCCGATTGCCCTGAGTTTGTGTGGACGTGGTTTGGCGCGAGTCGCATCGGCGCTGTCGTGACGATGGTCAACCCGCTCCTGCCAGCCGAAGATTATAAGTATTATCTTGAATACACGCGTGCCCGCTGCGCGGTGATACACGAATCTCTGCTGAAGAATTTCGATGAAGCGACGACAGATGCCTGCTATCTTCGCCAGACGCTCGTCGTCGGCAATGAGCACGGGCGTTTTCTTTCGTTTGAGCAGGCGGTCAACGCTCAATCGGATGAGTGCACGCCTGCCGACACGCATCGTGACGACATAGCCATCTGGCTTTTCACTTCCGGCTCGACCGGCCATCCTAAAGGCGCTGTGCATCTGCACCACGATCTGCCCTTCAACACGGAAGTATTCGCCAAACAAACTATCGGCGTCCATGAAAACGATTTAACCGTCTCCGTGCCTAAATTATTCTTCGGGTATGCAACGGGGACAAACCTGCTCTTCCCCTTCGCAGTGGGCGGCGCGACCGCGCTCTTTGCGGAACGCTCCACGCCCGAAACGTTGTTTGATGTCATCGAACGCTACCGCCCGACTATTCTGACCACCGTGCCGACAATGATTAATGCGATGCTGAATGCCGAAGGCGGCGTGCAAAGAGATTTGTCGAGTTTGCGCTTCTGCTATTCGGCGGGCGAGGCTCTGCCCATAGAGCTTTACACTCGCTGGATGGAGACCTTCGGAGTTGAAATCTACGACGGCATCGGCTCGGCTGAGATGTTTCATATCTACATCACGAATCGTCCCGGAGACGTGAAGCCCGGCAGCCTCGGGCGCGTGGTCGAAGGCTACGAAGCGCGCATCGTTGACGCCGCAGGCGGTGAGGTTCCGACCGGCGAGATGGGCACGCTACGCATCAAGGGCGATTCCGCCGCTCTCTGCTACTGGAACGCGCACGACAAATCCAAAGAGACTTTCGCGGGCGATTGGTGCACGACGGGCGATCAGTTTCACACGGACGCCGAAGGCTATTACTGGTATCACGGGCGCACCGACGACATGCTGAAAGTCTCCGGCGTCTTCGTCGCGCCTGCCGAGATTGAAAACTGCCTGCTGCAACATGAAGCCGTGCTCGAAGCGGCAGTCATCGGTTATGACGAAGGCTCCGGCCTCATCAAGCCCAAAGCCTTCCTCGTCCTGCGCGCTCCCCACACGCCCGGTGAAGAACTGGCACACAACATTCAGGAGTTTGTTAAATCCCGGCTCGCGCTCTACAAATACCCGCGCCACATCGAGTTCGTTTCCTCGCTCCCGAAAAATGATCGCGGCAAGATTGATCGGAAGAAGTTAAAGCAGTGATAGATGATGGGTGATAGGTGATAAGAAAGAGCGCGGTTTTCTCTTATCACCCATCACCTATCACCTATCACCTATCACTTATGCCCTTCTCCACACACATTAAGGTTCGCTTCGGAGATTGTGACCCGGCGGGGTTGGTCTACTATCCCGTCATCTTCCATTATTGTCATGTGGCGATGGAGGATTTTTTCGCGGAGCGTTGCGGCATCCCTTATCACAGGTTGATGATGGATGAGCGCCTCGGCTTTCCGACCGTTAACACTCAGGCGGAGTTTTTCGTGCCACTGGTTTATGGTGATGAGGCTGAAATTGAGGTGTCGGTCGCGCGCGTGGGACGAAGCTCCGTGAGCTTTGAATACAGCATCCGGCGAGCGCAGGACTCGGTGCTGTGCGCCCGCTCCACCAACGTTCACGTCTCAATGAATCTGGACACACGCCGCGCCGTTCCCATCCCGGAACGCTATCGCCTGATCTTCGTCAAAAGCCCCGAATAGCCCGCAATTTTTCTTCTACCAGAGAGCTTTTCTGGAAATCCGCCTTCACTGAGACTTTTTCTAAAGAGCAACGAATGGTTTCTACTCCCGTCGCCTTCGCCGGAAGAAGGCGCACAGCGACTCATAAGATTCCTTTGATTCTCCTGCAAAATTGGAAGGCGCGGATGGAATGTGCTCCCCATCCGCGCCGATTTTTTATTGCCTCACGAGACAGATTATCTGAAACCAGTGTAGCAATCCGCCGCGTAGCGACGAAGTGAATGTAGCCCGGCCTTGAAAGGCCGGGATAAGGTGAACAGTAAGTTCATCGCGTCGCGTCAGCGACGGTTGAAGGCGTCCACCTCAGATTCAATCGTCGCTGACGCGACGCGGGTCATATCAAGCTCGTTCCCGGCCTTGAAAGGCCGGGCTACATTCAGCCTGCCGCTACGCGGCAATGATGCACACTTTTCAAATTATCTTACTGCGCCTCTGTCTTCCGTGCCCTTTTGCGATGGGAGGCGAATCTCTGTCTGATTTCATTGTGGTTGGTCGTACCGGGCAGCTTGTCGGGCAGGTCTAGCTCATCATCAATCAGAACTTCTGTAGGTATGCCAGCAAGGCGAGCATATTGCAGGAGAATCACTAGCGGTGGTTCGTTCTTTCCTGTTTCGTACTTTGAAATCCTGTCGTAAGTAACACTATCCTCAAGCCCCAAACGCCTCCACATATCAGTTTGAGCGAGTCCCAGAGCATTCCGAATCTGTAAGAGCTTTTCGGCCAAACGCTCCGGCTTCGGGCGCGCGTACCCCATCAGGCATTACCTCCTGATGGAGCGGAAAAAGCAGCAAGCGGCTTGCTTTTACGTATAGTTATACATAAAATGCTATCGCGCAACTTGTTCGCCGTGAGTGTGAACCTTTCATACTCAACGGCGGCGCTCATCACTCACTTTGAGGTGGAGGCTTGAGTCGTCGCATTAGCCGTTGCCGGTAGTTAAAAGATCGCGTGGCCAGAATACCATGACCTCACCAAAGCTCCAGACAAATCTTTACCTTGCCACGGAGTTGGCGGAAGACGCCGGACTCACTTTCCTTTCCATCATCGAAGAACACGGAACACGTTTATCTGACTATGAACTTTATCGCACCTATCTCAAAGCTGATAGATTATTGGCTTCCAGACAAGACGATGAAGATATAGCAAGGCTTCGTGCCTGCGCTCGGATGGTGATGAAAAGATTACTTGGTAAAAGTCTACATGATAAAGGGTTTTATTTACCGGATGTCTTAGCAGCATACGAAGCAAGGTTCATCGAGCAGGCATTGACGGAAGAAAGAGGCAGCATCACACGAGCGGCGACAAGGCTTGGGCTGACGCATCAGAGATTGATTTACGTCCTCGAATCGAGACACAGACAACTGCGTGAGAAGAGAACGCGTCCGGTTAATCGGAAAACCATTATCCGAAAAGACAAGTAATCCAAAGCCATCGACTAGAGCGGTTTGCAAATGAATGTACGGCGCTGAATCAAACTGTAGGGGCAGGGCTTGTCCCTGCCCGTGCCGGATTCATGGAATTTAACGTTGAGTTATCGTGTCAATTGAGCGGGCAGGGACAAGCCCCTGCCCCTACAATGATGCCCGCGCCTTTCGTTCAATCGAAAACCGCTCTAAGCTATCCACAATGTTTTGACCCTGAAAGGGTCAGGGAAAGCGCGCTGACTACGGAGTCCGACTCACATTACCTCATCCTTCATCTTCTTCGTAATCTTTGTGCAAGGATACGCATGACGCTGGAGGCGATGGTTGGGTCGCGGTCGAGGGCTGCGCGGAAGGCGTCGCCGTTTAAGCGCAGGGCGCGAGTGCCCTCATCGCCTGCGATGAGCGTGGCCGAGCGCGGCGCGGGATCAAGCACGGCCATCTCGCCGATAAAACTCCCACCCTTTTCCGTCCCGATGAATTGCACACCATCGCCATCGCGACGTGTGATTTTGACTTCACCCGCCAGCAGGATGAAGACCTCGTTGCCCGGCTCGCCTTCAACGCACAGAGTCTCGCCCGGACTGAATTCATCTTCAATGCTGCTCGTCGCCAGTTCCGCCAGACCTTCGGGCGCAATCCTGGAGAAGATTGGAGCCGAGCGCAGCGCGATCATCTTTTCGATGGTGATGAGATGACGATGAGCGCTCGTGTCGTCGCGCCCGCCGCGCTCTTTCAGATGCGTCGCGGTCTCGCGCACCAGAGCGTGCTCGTCCGCGCTCAAGCGATTCAAAACGGCCTCGCCCGCCGCGCCGCGCTCGGCCAGAGCATAGAGCGTCAGGGCGCGAATGTAAGGATCGGTGTTGGAGAGGCGCGCGTACAGCATCTCGGTCAGCGTCGGCCAGCTTGATTCGACCTGCACGGTCTCTCGATACGCTGCCACCAGGCGTTCGGCAATCGCTGGCGTGACGAGCGCATTCAGCTTTTCCATGACCGACTCGCGCTCGCTTCCTTCGGCGCTGGCCAGCCCCTGCCTGACGATTTGCCCCGTCTCATCCTCCATGGTGAAGCTCAAGCCCCGCACCAGACTGTCAATGGCGCGGGCGCGTTTGCGCCGCAACAGGTCTCTGAGAAAGTCGTGCACGGGCGTTGGCTGTAGCTCCAGCGCCTGAATCGTTTGCGCGGCGCTCTCGATGACGGCAGCCTGCTCCGCCAGCCGTGTAGCCATCCCACGCTCGCCGCCCAGCAGCTCGTCCAGCACCGCCGCGTGTTCTTCTCTGGTCACGCGATACTCGGAACGCAACTGTACAACGAAGCTGTCGTCGTAAGTTCCCTCGGCGGCGAGCACGCGGTCCAGATAGTTTTCGAGCGCGTGGCGGTAGGTTTCGAGTTGGAGACGCTTCTCGGCGGAGATGTGCTTCGTCGGGTCTGTGAACATCGCGCGCTCTTCGTCGGCAAGCGCAGCCATAATCTTGTCGTGGTCGGCCTTCTTAATCTGCAACTGGTTACGCAGGGATTCGAGCATCTGCACTTCTTCGCGCGTCACGAAGCCGTTGGCCAGAGCCTCGCGCACGGCGTCCTTGTAACCTTCCAGGACCTGCGCCGCTCCCTTAGCAGTCTCGCGCATACGAATAGTGTGAAGCAGAAAGGCTTCGTGCAAATCGCGCGGCGGCTTGTCAGCCCACTCCCAACGCTTGATGACGTTGCGCGCCAGAGTCTCTTCGGCAAACATTCCCTGCCTGCGGCGCATGCGACGCGCCAAGTAAAGCGTCGCCGTCAACAGCACGATTATCAGGAAGAGGTGCGGGACAGCCCAGGGAGCTTTCCAAAGAGTAGGTGCGCCCGCGAAAGTGTAGAAGGTGACGAAGGCTGCAAAGGCCGCTATCGCAAACATCACGTGGCGGATGCGCCCTGCTTCAATCTCCGGGTCGCGCCGCCTGAGCCAGTTTCCAATGGGGCGTTCCAGCAGCGAGAAGAGCAGGTAGCTCAGGAACGCGCACGCAGCCAGCGTTAGAATTGAAGCGAAGGCGCGCGGCGCGCTCTGCCAGAAGAAGAACCCTGCTGTCTCCGCATTGCTTCCGGGAAGGAACGCCCAGTGCATGACCATCATTTGCTTCGTCCACAGCCCGTTGAAGTAGTAGGCCCAGTTTCCGGCTTGCAGGTAATAGTAGAAGTAGAAACCGAAGACGAGGCCGGGAAAGGCGAAGTAGACGAACCGCTTGGGGCGCGAATCAATCTCTTTCCAGTAGCCGTTCTCCTCATTGATGTCCGGGCAGGATTTCTTGCAGGCCGTGCATTTCGTGCATTGCGAGTTCTTGGTTTCGCGCAGGCCGTGCGGCTCTGTGTAAATCTTCTCGATGAAAGAAAGAGGGCAGATGTAGTTGCACCAGGTCTTGCCTGTGTAGAACGCGCCGAAGATGAGCGCCGCAAACGAGATCATCACGAAGAAAGCGGCGATGGCGTGGCCGTCGCCGTTGGTGGCGATCAGGCGCATCCAGAGCGAAAGGAAGAAGACTGTGAAAGAGACGTAATAATAATTCGCTTCCAGCCAGGGCGATGCCTTCTTGATGCCGGGACGCTTCAGGCGCACGGGGATTTGCGCGAAGAAGGCGAGCGGGCAGATTCTGCGCCAGCGGTGATAGCCGACGAGGACGATGAAGAGAGGAATCGCCGCCACTACCACCGTCCAGACGATGCGCCCGGCGAGCGTTTCCATCATCTGCGTGTGCGCGAAGAGGGGAACGGCGACGAAGACCGCGAGCGCGACCCACCTGACCGGCCCGACCCACCATTCAGCGTCCGGCTCGCTCGCCTTCGTCGCCATCACGGGCAAGTTCCTCGTCGGTGTCGCAGGATTTCGGGGTGTGGCAACGGCCATAAATTCAGTTTGCAGTTTCCGGTTTTCAGTTTCGAGTTTCATGTTAGACCGCTTCGATAACGGCGGTCTAGTTAGCGCTAAACAAATTTCGCGTTGTGGCGAAACGTTTGACATCCAACTGGCGCGAACGTATAAGACGTTTTAGAGATGGAGAAATGATTATGCACGTTATCGAGTTTCAAGCTAAACCTGAGAATGGTCGCATCGAGATTCCCGCAGAACATAAAGACAAGATTACGGGAAGCGTGCGCGTCATCGTCGTCTCACAGGAAAAATTAATTGGCGCGGCTGACATGATTGACCGGCTTTTAGAGCAGCCCATCGAGATCGAAAACTTTACGCCACTGGCGCGGGAAGAAGTCTATGAGCGGCCTTGAGCCAAAACTCTGCTTTGTTGATACTAATGTCTGGCTCTACGCCTTTATTCAAACTCAAGATCAGGGCAAGACTGCTATTGCCAGAACAATTATCCAGAGCAGCGAAATAGTCGTCAGTTCTCAAGTCATCAGCGAAGTTTGCGTCAACCTCATCAAAAAGGCGCGCTTCGACGAAGCAGGCATTCGCGATCTGGTCGAATCATTTTACAGTAAGTACCGTGTCGCCGGAGTGAGCCAGGCGCTCTTAATCGAAGCCTCTGAACTGCGTGATCGCTACCGCTTTTCATACTGGGACAGCCTGATTGTGGCTTGCGCTTTTATGGAAGGAGCAACCATTCTCTATTCCGAAGACATGCAGTCGGCTTTGATCGTAGAAAATCGCTTGCAGATCATCAACCCATTCGCTAAATAGAATAAGCAATCCTCAAAGTTGCAACTACCTCAGTCTTAACTCCGTCCGGCGCGAGTCTTGAAAGGCCATTCGGCGGCGAGCGGCGATTCAAGATTGACCTTGATGTTGAGATAATCGCGCAGCACGCCTTTGAGATTCCCGACCTGCTCCTCTTCATTGCGGCGGAAGAACTCGCTGCGGAAACCGTCGTCGGGCGTAATCACGAAGAAGAGGCGCGGGATGTCGCGCGTCGCACCCACACTTCCCTCCTTCGGATTCTTGACGCCCGCGTTGAGATAGTCTCCTTCGTCAAAATTGCGAACGTGACACTGGATGCAGGTCATGCCGCGCTCTTCAAAGAGGCGGCGGCGCGGGTCGCGCAAGCTCGTTTCCGCTACCATCTGTTTCTGCTTGAACTCGCGCGAGAACATTGACGAATCAATCATGGCAGGCTTGACCATCGCATCATGGTCGTCTGGAATCGCAGAAAAATTTCCGACATCAACCAGCTTGTCAAAGCCCGCGACAAACGCTGGGCTGGCGGGATCGAACGCGGGCGCAGGCACACGCCTGAAAGCTGTACCGTCAGGTGTGAGCTTAACACTCGTCGCAAAACCGTCAATCGGGAGATTGCTGAAGGCCAGCACCTTTTTGCCGTCTCGCTCGACGGGGACGACCTTCATCACGCCCAAAGCCCAACCATCGCCGCGCAGGTAGCGTCCCTTCTCGTCCAGTTGATCGTCGCCGCCGAGTCGCGCATTGTGCGGAAGCGCGGCAAAATTCGCACGCATGTTCGGGTCGTCCTTGTCGCTGTAGTTGACGACTGCTGAGATGAAATCGGAGAGCACTTCGCCATAAGTCTTCTTGTCGCGCGCGATGAAGGGCTTGAGGTCAGCGCCGTCGAAGAATGCGTTGTGGAACATGGTGGCAAACGTCTTGTTGTTCTTCTGGCGCGCGTCCTCGTCTTTGTCCAGTTCCGGGTCTTTCAATCGAGTGATACGCATGCGCGGCATCAGGAAGACAGGCTCGCCTGCGACCACGTTTTTGTAGACGAGGCGGAGTTCAAAGATTCGCTTGTTGACGCGCGGGCGCACCATGATAAGCCGCCAGTTCTCGGCATTGAACTGCGGATTATATTTCGGGCTGTCGGGGTTGATCTCGTCGTTGCGATGCAGAGCCGCTAGATTTTTCAAAGCGTCGCGGAAAAGCTGTGCGCCCGTAGTCGGCTGAATTGCGTTGTCCGGCTTGACCTGCTTGCTCGCTTCAATCGCAGCGATGCGGTCGAACATACTGATGATCGGCCAGCGCGCGTTCGAGGCGGCAAGCCGCTCAGGGTCTGTAATCGAGATGAGCGTTTCGACGGCAAGCGGCGCAGGCGGCACTGCGGGCAGCGGGACAGGGTTCGGCTCGATCTGAATGCTGAAAGTTTTGATGGAGGTTCGCGGGTTTGCGCCGCCGCGCGGGTACTCCGTGATGCGAACGGCAAACTGCCCCATGCGGCCATCCGTCTTGTTCGGCGTCCAGTCAACGGTCAGGGTCTTTTCGTTGTACTTAGCAGATACTGGCTTCTGCGTCATCTCGACGCGAATGTCGTCCGTCTCTTCGTCAATCACGGAGAGGCCGAAAGTGATACGCTGGCCGACGCCAACGCGCTTGATATGAACGTCGCCCATTTCGGGCGGATGATTCTCAGCAACGGGCATCTCACCTGGCGCGAGATTTCGCGCTGGCACTTCTCCTCCGGCATCCACCTTGAAGCGCGCAATGAACATGGCACTCGCCAGCGCACAAAAGAGCAGCAGGCAAAAAACTTTGAGCGAGCGCTCGCTGGGGGCATGACGAACTTTCATAATCTCTCCAATGAAAAATTATTCTTTACAAGCGGAGCGTTTTCTTAGCTCATTCGCGCTGAACTTTTGAACGCGCCGGAAGCCGATTTTTGCCGAGATCGGCACCGACGGGAGACGGAAGGCTTTCGGGCAACAGTCACGTATCTTCGATTCTACGCCGCGCGATTGTCAAGCACACCGACTTATAAAGACAGCCTCGAAAAGATGCGGGCGCGTGCGTGCCGAAAGCCTGTTGATCTTAAGGATTCGCTAGTTGCGCCGCTCTAAATTGTAATCGCGCAATCGGCGATAGAGTGTAGATGGAGAGATGCCTAAGATTTCGGCGGCTTTGCCGCGATGCCAGCCTGTTTGTTCGAGCGCGGAGAGGATTTGCTGGCGCTCGACATCGCGCAGGGAGGAAGAGGTTGTGGACGCGGGCGCTGCGGCATAGCCATCCTGCGTAGATGATTCTCCGTTGGCGAGCGGGGTTGATGAAAATGAGACGGCTGCGGTGGGGCGTGCGACTTCCGGCGGCAGCTCATTGACCGTGATGCGACCTTCGTTGGCTAAGATGACGGCTCGCTCAAGACAGTTTTTTAGTTGGCGAACATTGCCCGGCCAACTGTAGGCGCGCAAGGAAGCGAGAGCTTCGGGCGTGAGTTCGGGAGGATGCGCGCCGCCGATCTGTTTCAAGAGATGCTGCGCCAGAGGCTCTACATCATCAGGGCGCTCGCGCAAAGGGGTGAGCGCAATCTGAAATCCGTTGATGCGATAAAGCAGGTCTGCACGGAAAGTCCCGTCCGAGACGACTGCATCGAGGTTGCGATTCGTCGCCGCGACTATACGCACGTTGACTTCGACTTTACGCACGCCGCCGACGCGATAAAAGGTGC
Organism: uncultured Acidobacteriota bacterium; assembly: GCA_963791265.1. GTDB lineage: Bacteria > Acidobacteriota > Blastocatellia > Pyrinomonadales > Pyrinomonadaceae > QHXM01. The sequence goes on along the minus strand of CAWBSB010000012.1, from coordinate 949,958 downwards.
GCGTCTCAATCGCTCTGAGCAGTTTTGACTGCAACTGCGTGGGCAGTTCCGTAATCTCGTCCAGAAAGAGCGTGCCGCTGTCTGCCAGTTCAATCAACCCTAATTTACGTCCCTTAGCGCCGGAGAACGCTCCTGCTTCGTAGCCAAAGAGTTCGGATTCCAACAAGGATTCCTGAAAGGCCGCGCAGTTGAGATCAACGAAGGAAGCATCCGCCCGATTCGAGAGACGATGAATCGCGTGCGCGATTAATTCCTTGCCCGTGCCGCTCTCGCCGGTAATCAGGACGGAGGCGTCCGAGGGCGCGACGCGCTCGACGAGCCGGATGGCCTCGCGCATCGCGTCTGAACTGGAAACGATCTCAGGCATCTGCGACTGTCGCGCAAGTTGTTGCCTGAGACGTTGATTATCAACGCGCAGCCGCCGCTTTTCGGCAGCCTGCTTGACGAGCGCGTCGAGTTCCGTAATGCGATAGGGTTTTGAGAGGTAATCGTAAGCGCCGAGCTTCATGGCCTCGATGGCCGTCTCGACCGTGGCGTGGCCGGTGAGCATGATGACTTCGGGCGGGTTGGCGCGCTCATGCACGCGGCGCAGGAGTTCCATACCGTCCATGCGCGGCATGTTGATGTCGCAGAGCAGAACGTCAACGTTGCCTTCTTCGAGACGCCTCAGCGCCGCCTCACCATCGGGCGCCACGTCCACTCTATAACCCAGCCGCTGAAGTTCCTTTTGAATGACAAGCCTTAGATTGGCTTCGTCTTCGGCAACGAGAAGTCGCGCACCCATCGTCTCGCTCAAGCTCTTCAGTCTCCATCCTCTGGATTAACGGCGGGGAGCGAAATGGTAAAGGTCGTTCCCGTCCCGACCGCCGACTGCACGTTAAGTCGTCCGCCGTGCTCCGTAACAATACCATAACAGACTGCAAGTCCAAGACCTGTACCGCGCCCGATTTCTTTGGTCGTGAAGAATGGATCGAAGATTTTGGTCAGATTCTCCTGCGGAATCCCGACGCCTGTGTCGCTGATTTCCAACAGCACGTGGTCGTTCTCGTTGCGCCCGCGAAGTGTCAGGAGTCCGCCTTCGGGCATCGCGTCAATGGCGTTGGTGGCAAGCGCAATCACAGCCTGCTGCAACTGCCCTTCGTCGCCGGAGACGAGAGACAGATCATCGTTGACCTCAATTTGAATCTCGATTTTGTCACCTCGCCGCTGGTGCGTCATCAATCGCGCCGCAGAATTTATCACTTCCACTATCTGGACGGGGAGATGTTCGCCCGCGCGTGTGCGACTGAAATCCAGCAGGCCGTTCGTGATTGATTTGCAACGAAAAGCTTCGCTGCGAATCAATGAAAGATACTCGCGCAAGTCTTCAACTTCGGGCGACGAATCAAACGCGCCCTCATTCAAACGCGATTCAAGAGCCTCGGCGCAAGCCGAGATGGTTGCCAGCGGGTTGTTGATCTCATGGACGACACCTGCGGCGAGGCGTCCGACGGCGGCCAGCTTTTCCGCTCGCGCGACGGCGCGATTGGCTTCGACGCGCGCTGTGATGTCTTCGCCGACGGTGATGACATGACTGACATCCGCATCCTCGCTGGCGCGCATCGGAATCTTGCTGACCAGCCAGTGATGCCCTTCGCCGTCAGCGCCAGCGGTCTCCTGCTCGATGCGCTCAATCTCGCCGGTCTTAAAGGCGCGCGCGAATTCCAGTTCAAGAATCTCACGGTTCTGTCTGGTCAACACGTCGAAGATGTTTTGACCGAGAGCTTTTCCACGCGGGATGCCCTGCCCGCCCAGCTCACGGTTGCGATTCCACGCGACGATGCGATAGTCGCGGTCAACCGCGTAGAGCGAAAGCGGCAGGCTGTCAATAATCGCTTCCGTGAAACGGCGTTGCGCTTCGGCTTCCGCCGTGCGTCGCTCAACCTCTACAGCCAGCGTCGCGGAAGATTGGCGAGCCGCCTGGTAGAGCGTGGCGACGTGCGTGGCGAGCGCGGCCTGCTGCGCCGCAGCATCAACCAGCCTCGCCTGCGTCTCGCCACAATCATTGCGACTATCGAAGCCCACGACGAGGACGCCTTTGGTACGCCCGCCGAAACGCAAAGGTGCGGCATATTCGACGCGGTGCTTATCATCTCGCAGGAAAAACTTGTCCACTTCGTCCAACAGCACGGAGGTCGAAGAGGCTGGCGAGGCGAGCCACGCTTGAAGACGATCCATGTGAATCAACGCAACGTCTTCGGCGCTTCCCTCACGATCAAAGGCGCAGGCGATGATGGGCTGTTCCTGATTAACGTTGAGGACGGCAGTCGCGCAGAGTGACGCGCCTGTTCCTTCAAAGGTCGCGCCCGCCACATGGCGCACGACCTGTTCAGGCTCAAGTGCACGCAGGAGTCCGCGTCCCAAGTCGGACAGAAACCTGAGCTCCAGATTGCTGCCGACGAGCGCCCATTCGCGCTGCGCTGTTTCGAGGTGTGCGCTGACGCGCGTGAGAATCTCGCGCGGAGTCGAAGGCTTGACGATGTAATCGTCTGCTCCGGCGGCAAAGGCTTCGACCTTGCGGTTCTCATCATCGCGGGCGGAAAAGATGACGATGGGCAACTGCTTGGTCGCGGCCTGCGCTCGCAGGAGGCGGCACAGCGCGAGCCCGTCAACGCCGGGCATCTCGACATCGAGGACAATCAGATCACAATGCTCACGGTGGAGCAGGCTGAGAGCCTTGGGCGCATCTGCGGCGAGAATGGTGCGATGCCCCGCGCTCTCGAAAATCTGGCGCAGGCGGCGACGCACGCTCAATTCATCATCAACGATGAGCAGCGTGGCATTCGCGCTAACTGTATTGGAAGAAGCTGACATCAGAAGCAAGGCAAAAGGTCAGGCGCTCGCGGGCGGCATAACTTTCTCCCCCGCCCTTCAAGTAACGCCATCAAGGATTGAATGCGATGCCAGCAGGTTTGTCAAGAACTGTTATCTAAAGAGTGAGGAGAAACCCGTCGATCAGTCCCGGAGGGACGACAGGCGGTAGCCAGGGGCAAGCCGCAGGCGCAGCCCCTGGGATAGTTAACAAAAAGATTCCGTAGCCCCGGAGGGGCGGCAGACCGCTCTCCGCGTCCATTCAGGACGCGCACCATTTCTTTGCGTTTATCCAGAGGCTGCGCGCTGCACTTCGTTCCGCGCTGGCCACTGGCTACCTTCCGCCGTCCCTCCGGGACTGGTTGACGAGGTTCTTCAACGCGGCGCACACACTACGACGTAGCCCCAACAGGCAAATAATAAATGGTCAATGGTGAATGGAAACCGCCTGCTTCCATTCACCATTGACCATTTATTATTTGCCTGCTTCTACTTCCTTACCGTCTGTTCCAGCGAATCAACGCGCTGCTGTAAAGATTCTGCGCGGCGGCTGGCTTCAACTGAGAAGAGGAGCGCGAAGGCGGCCATTAGAATCCCGACGGCGACGATAGCCCGTCGCTTGAAGTCGCGCGTGGAGAGTCTCGTATGGCGCACTTGCTGAGGCTGATCATCGAGCGAATCCAGCAGACTTTTCCGCATCTCTCCATCCGTTTCCTGCTTCAAATCCGCGAGCCATTGCTCGTCGAACTGGTGAAGAATGTGATAACTCATAAATCAAGGAAAAAGGTAAAAGTAAAAAGGTAAAAGTGAGGCGGAAACCGCGTTTTAATTAAATGTGGGTTTCCGCCAACACTTTTGCCTTTTACCTTTTTACTTTTACCTTCTTCACCTCCCCCCTTTTAGTTTATTGCCGTCGAAGTGAGCTTGCCTGTGTTGAGGTCTAGAACCGCGTCACGGTTTCCTTCGAGCCGGGCGCGGCGCTCTGTCTTATGACTCGACTTGGCCGAGTACATGGCCTGGTCAGCCGTAATCAGAAGTTGGTCGAGCGTTTCGCCGTCAACGCCATAGGTGGAGCAGCCGACGCTGATGCCGACGCGTGCGGCGTGATCGGCGCGGATGTGCAGCGAGAATTTCGAGACGGCGCTTTCGATTCGCTCACACAATTCCTCTACCTGGACTCCGACCAAATCCTGCACGATGGCGACAAATTCATCGCCTGCGTAGCGCGCGAGGAAATCATACTCGCGCAGTTGACCCTGAATGATGTGCGCAATCTCGCGCAGCATCTTGTCCCCGGTGCGATGACCGAAGGTGTCGTTGACCTGCTTGAACTCGTCAAGGTCGAGCATGATGACCTGGAACGGGCGATTAGTGCGGCGTGCGCGCGCAGCCTCCTGCTCAAAGCGCAGGTACATTGAGCGAGCGTTCGGGAGTCCCGTCAGCGGGTCTGTCATGGCGTGCGATTCCGCTTCGGCGTGGTGCATCGCATTGAAGAGCGCATCAGACGCCAGGCGCGTGACCGTCTCCAGCAGGCGCATGTGATCGTCCGTGTATTCTTCCATCTCCATCGAATAGACAGAGAGAGCGCCGAGCAGCCGGTCGTCTCTGATGAGCGGCAGCGCAGCCATCGCGCGATACTCGCCGTCCGTGTCCAGATGGAGACCGTCAAAATCCAGCTTCGGGTCAATGCGATTAATCGAGCGACGATTCGCGAGCGCGAATCCGGTCACACCTTCGCCGGGCGCGATGCAGCGGTCGCGCAGGACGGACGCGTTCTTGCCCGCTACGTGTGAAGCGGTCGCGTAAGCCTTTAGTTCGTCGTAGAGATAGACTACACAGGTGTCGAACGGGACGACGTGGCCCACCTTGTTGACGAGAATCGAGAGCGTGTCTTCAATATCGAGCGATGAGCCGAAGGTGCGCGCGATTTCGTAGAGCGCATAGACTTCGTGATGCGCGTTCTTGATCTGGTCGTAAGCCAGAACCGATGGGCGCTCTTTGGTCTGATGAATGTCGGCCTCGATTAAAGCGCTCGGCTCTAACCCTTCGTTCGTGAATCCCTGCTGGTCGAGACCGAGTTCAATAATCTCTTCTTCAAAGCGCGGCAGGTTTTTGATGAAGAGATTAACGACCTTCGGATCGAAATGTGTCCCGGCTCCGCGCAGCAGCAAGGCTCTGGCCTCTTCGCGCGTCATCCCGCGACGATAGGGGCGATCCTCGCGCACCGAATCGAAGCAATCAACGACCGAAAGAATACGAGCCGTCAACGGAATGGCCTCACCCTTTAACGCATCGGGATACCCTAAGCCATCCCACTGCTCGTGATGATGACGAACGATGGGCACGACCGGATAAGGAAAGTTGACTCGTTCGAGAATCTGCGCGCCGACGATTGTATGCACCTTCATGCGCTCAAACTCGGCGGTGGTCAATCGTCCCGGCTTGTTCAGGATGTGATCGGGCACGGCGAGCTTGCCGACATCGTGCAAGAGCGCGCCGGCTTTGAGAGCTTCAATCTCGTTAGCAGAGAGGTTGAAGACTTTGCCCATTCCGGCGGCGTAAATCTGCACACGGCGGACGTGGTAATGCGTCGTCTGGTCTTTGGCGTCAATCGCGGTGGCGAGCGCCTCGACCGTTGCCAGATGAAGGCGGGAGAGATCGTCCGCCTCACGCGTCTTTTCATTGACGCGCTCGAAGAAAACTCTGTAGGTCGCGTAGGTCGCGGCGATAATCGGCACGCCCAGCAGGACGTAGAGAAAGCCGAAGGCCGTGATTGCTTCGTAGATCAAGGCTGCGGCACACGCCGCCGCGATGAAAGTCAGGGCAGTCCACATGTAGCCGTCGCGCCAGAAGCTGAAGAAAGAGCGACTTTTTCTCAAGGCGTACATGGTGGCGAGTGAAAGACCATTCAGCAGGTAGTGCGCGACGCCCATGACCACGAGCGGCAACAGGAGTTGCTCGAAACGCAACCCCGCAGTTCCCAGGGGAACAGTTTTAACTTGAGCATAGGCGGCGAGCATGTAGTAGAACGCGCTCGCCGAAAGAAAAGTCGTGACGGCCATGATGGCGGGTGCGCCCAGCCAGCTTGTTGCTTTTTTCGTCGTTCGCTTCGAGCCTAAAAAGGCGTCCACGACGCTCAACATGATCGCCGCCGGAACGCCTAGAAACATCGCGCTCAAGAAAGTGAAGGTGTCGCCGACGGTGACGCTGGCGGTCGTTCCCGGAATGCGGATCGGATACCAGCCCGTGACGACGACGAGGCTCAGCAGTGCGAGAAACTGCGACCATTGGGCGGAATTGAAAGCGAGGCACTGATGCAGCGCCCACGCTCCCGTCAATGTGCCTGCGGCAACCATGACAGACCAATAAATTTTGGCTGCACGATTGTAGTCAGACATCCCTAGAAGTTTCACTTGCCCGCTCCAGTCTTCAATTGACCGAGAGTTAAATTAATAAGAGCTATCGAGGAGAGCCGCAGCTTAATTGCTTTCGTCAAAATCCACATCGGTTCACCAAACCAATCGCGCTTGCCGGATAAACTCTTTCAATGTCCTTTGCCGGAAGCGAAAGCTGAGGAGCAAATTCAGCTTTCACTTCCGGCGCGGGACAGGGCAAGCGGCGCGTTCGAGGGGCACTCTTGCGCGCCTGACTGGGGGTGAGAATTCCATTGAGTCGGTCCTCGCGGTCGCACTAACTTTCCTGCCGAAGATGCGCTCAATTCATGTCAATTGGTGCGGCTGTCAAACCCCGTGCGGTGGGTTCGTGAAGCGCCGAAGCGCCTCAAGCCGCGCCCATTACTTAACAAGCAGTGTGCCGTGCGGGCGCGGGCTTCAACTTTCAGACTCAATTCGCAAAATGGTTAGACTTATGGAGATTCAAGCATTATGCGGGACAAACGGCGATGCGCCTCGCTCAATCAACCTGACAGGTCAGAATGATTCTCTCCGGTCAGTAGTGCAGTCGGTACTGGTAGTTAATCATCTCCAAAAATTTCAGGAGTGGTTCAAGTTCAAATTGAGTGTGCGCTGAGGTGAGATTCACCGCAGAGTCGCAGAGGACGCAGAGGGAGCGCAGAGGAAGACTATCTCAGATTACAGATTTGAGATTTCAAATTCATAATCTGAGATTTCAAATCTGCTTTTTGTAATTTCTTTTCTCTGTGCATCCTCACGTGTTCGCTGCGTCTCTGCGGTGAATCTCAACTTTCCCTGCACTCTTTTCAAACTCAACCTCTGCCGAAATTTCTTGGAAGCTCGTCAAGCTCGGTGATATTATCCAAACTGTAGATTTCGTTTAATCGAAGCGACACCGAAAAGACATGTTTGTGTCCTCGCCTTGCCTCTTTCGTCTTTGAGCTAACAGGTTCGACGCTGTCGAATCAACTCACATCCTGAATTTCGGCCAATCCTCGGCAGGAGACTCAAGGCCGAATCAATCAGCGCAACATTTTCGGCGTGGGCGTTCATGGATTCAGATATATATTTATTCATCAGTTCAACCTCGGACTTAAGAGCCGAGCGTGAGGCTCTGGCCGAAGCGGAAGAACTGCGCCGCGCATACAAGCTCTTTCTTTACGAAGATTTTGGCGCGGGAAGCGATCAGGCGGGCAATACTTCTCCCGAAGAAATTCTCAGGGAGACGCTCTCGAAGTGTGATGTTTTCATCTGCCTGCTCGGCACTCGCTACGGCTCGCCCTACAAGCCGCCCGATGACATGAGATCAATCGTCGAGTGGGAGTTTCAAACGGCGCAATCTCGTCCGGGTATTGAGATCATGCCCTTTCGCAAAATCGTCCCCGAAGATCAGATTGAAGCTCCGCAGCGCGACTTCTTGAATCGCATCTCCACCTTCGGGATGGGCGGCAGGTGGTTCGAGAAATTCGATTCCCCGCAAACTCTGACCATGCTCGTGCGTAAGTCAATGGAAAGCTGGTTAGCCCGGCAATACAAAAAGACGCAGGCTAATATGATTCCCTGGCTCAACCGGATACTCGCGCCGTTAGCCATCGGCCTGGTGCTGCTGTGCATTCTCGTCTCGCTGCTTTTTGTACTGCAAATCGTCACGCTCTCGATGACCTCGCTCGTAGGCTTTTGCGTCATCATCTTCTTCACAATCCTACTCGGCTTCGTGGTGCTCAAATCTCAAATGGGGGAGATAAAAAATGTCGCAGGTAGATGAAGGAAGCACCCGTCAACGCCAACGGGAAAGCCTCACAGTCGAAGCTGGCAGCGCCGCGCAGGCGCAAGACGATGCCGGATCGTTTGTCGAGCGCGAGACCAGACGGCGCAAGCGGCTGCTTAGATTTTATCTAATGTTGCTGATTATTCCGGTGGCGCTCGCAATTATCATTCTGGTTTTCGGGCGCTCCGACCGCCGTGTGGTGATGGACGAGATCAAGGCGCAAGCCCCGCCCATCGTGCAGCGGGAGGTGGGCGAGCAGATCAGGCCGACGGTTGAAACGGAAGTGCAAAAACAGATCAGCCAGCCGCTCGTACAGATTGACAATAAAATTAATGAGGTGGCCCAAACGAAAGTTTCGCTGGAAGAAATAAACAAGATTCAAGGTGAGAACGCGGCTCTCAGGAATGAACTGAGCGTCAAGATAGATGCGGTGGATAAAACGAAAGCCTCGCGGGAAGAGGTCACGAAGACAGTCCAAGATGGAAACGAAGCTCTCAGGAATGAAGTAAATAATAGATTCGTTCAATCGAGCGTTTCGCGTGAGGAGTTTAATCGACTGCGAGAAGAGAACAGAGTTCTCAGGAATGAATTGAATAATGTTAAGAATGGCCTCGAAGAAAGAATTCAGGCGTTGCAACGGCGGGTTATTTCGCTCTCTAATGATCGAGGCAGAACTAATGAGGTAAACAACCCGCAACCACAAAAAACCCCGCGATAAAATGGCTCCGGCATTGACAATCCTCAAACCGAAAATGCACCCTCTCAAAGTATTCTTCATAGTCGAGGCGGTGCGCTGTTGGACGAAGCATTAAGCAAAAGTGTCGGGCCGGAGAGACCTTCGGGCTATCTTGAACTGCTTCGGAGCAATCGCAATTTCCGTCAACTCTGGCTGGGACAGGTCGTCAGCCAACTCGGCGACTGGTTCAACACCATCGCACTCTATTCGCTGCTGCTCCGTCTGACCGGCTCAGGACGCGCCGTCGGACTCCTGCTCGTCGCGCGTTTTCTTCCAAGCTTCATCGTCGGGCCATTGTCGGGTGTTGTGGCTGATCGCTTCAGCCGCCGCACCATCATGATTGTGTCCGACATCCTGCGGGCAATCGTCGTGCTGGGCTTTCTCCTCATCCGCAAGCCCGAACACGTTTGGCTCGTCTACGCGCTGACCATCCTGCAACTCGTCTTCTCAACCTTCTTCGAGCCTGCGAAGACGGCTGTCATTCCGTCAATCGTACAGGAGCGCGAACTGCTCTCCGCCAACGCCATTTCTTCCGTCACGTGGTCTGCGATGCTCACGCTCGGCGCGGCATTCGGCGGCCTCGTGACGGGTTGGTTCGGCACGGATGCCGCGTTCATTCTGGATTCGTTGACGTATCTTGCGTCGGCGTTGCTCGTCGCCAGCGTGCGTTTCCCGCGCCGCCCGGCGCGCGTCAAAAGCAAACTGACAATCAGCAAAGCTCTCGGCATCACGGACACTCTCGAAGGCGCGCGTTATGTCTGGCAGCGCCCGCGCGTGTTTGCGTTGATGATGGTCAAACCGGCATGGGGCGTGGGCGGCGGCATCCTCACGCTGCTCGCGGTGTTCGGCGAGAAGATTTTTCCCGTCGGGGGCAAAGCCGCCATCGGCATCGGCGTTCTCTACGCGGCGCGCGGCATCGGCACGGCCATTGGCCCTATCGTCATGCGCCGCGTCTCCGGCGAGACGCGCGAGAGTATGGAGACATACATCGGCACGGCGTTTCTCATCGGCGGCATCGGTTACATGGCCTTTGGCGGCGCAACCAGTTTCGTGCTGGCCATTGCCGTGCTGATGTTCGCGCACGCGGGCGGCAGCATTCTCTGGGTCAACTCGACAGTGCTCTTGCAGCGCGCCGTCGAAGACAATTTTCGAGGGCGCGTCTTCGCCGCAGAATTGGCGCTGTTGACGCTCGCGATGGCCGCCTCGAATTACGCGACCGGCGAACTCTTAGACCGCTTTCATTTCTCCCCGCGCACTGTCACCATCTTTATTGGAATCTTCTTTCTCATCCCCGGTCTGCTCTGGTTTACGACCCGGCGCTGGTGGAATAATGGGCGAGGCGAAGAAGCGGAAGAAACGATTGAGACGAACAAGCGATTTGAGGAGACCGTCGAAGCTACACAGGTTTGATGACAAAGATTGAATGTATTATTGACAAGATGGAGTCGGGCGACTGGGAGCAGGTGCGTTCGGTTTATCTGGAAGGCATCCTGACAGGACAGGCCACGTTTGAGACGGAAGCGCCCGATTGGGAGAAATGGGACTTGGGCCACCTGCCGGAGTGCAGGCTCGTCGCCAGAAGGGGCGAGACGGTGGCGGGATGGGCGGCGCTGAGCCTTGTTTCAAGCAGGCGTGTTTATTCAGGCGTAGCGGAAGTGAGCGTCTACGTAGCCGAAAGTTTCAGAGGTCTGGGAATCGGCTTAGAGTTGCTGAACGCGCTCATTATCTGTTCGGAACAGCACGAAATCTGGATGTTGCAGGCGGGAATATTGCCGGAGAATGTTTCCAGTCTTGCCTTACACAGGAAATGCGGCTTTCGTGAAGTCGGAAGACGTGAGCGAATTGGGAAGCTCAATGGAACGTGGCGAGATGTTGTCCTGCTTGAACGCAGGAGCAAGGTTGCGGGTCAGGAATGAAGATTAAAGTCGGCGTCATGGGTTCGGCTGATAATGCGCTCGCGGGCGGAGTGACGGAGGCTGTGCGCGCTAAAGGCGAGGCGCTGGGGCGTGAGATCGCGGCGCGCGATTTGTTGCTGCTGACGGGTGCGACGACCGGAATGACCTACATCGTCGGCAGGAGCGCACGCGCAGCGGGAGCGTTTCATATAGGCATCTCGCCTGCGAGCAATGAGCGCGAGCATGTTGAGAGATACCAATTGCCGCTCGACTCCTGCGACTCGATTATCTACACGGGCTTCGGTCTTAAAGGCAGGAATGTCGTGCTGGTTCGTTCGTGCGACATAGTGCTTTTCATCGGCGGCTCTTGGGGAACGCTCAACGAGTTCTCAATCGCGCATGACGAAGGACGCGTGATGGGTTGTCTGACGGGGACGGGCGGCGTGGCTGATGAAGCAGAGCGCCTGCTCGAAATGTTTCCGAAGCAGACTGAAGCCTGCGTGCTTCATGGCGACGATCCAGCGCGGCTTCTCGCGGCATGTCTCGAAGCATTTGAACAAACAAGGAGAGCTTAAAAATGGATTTGGGAATACGTGGCCGCGTGGCGATTGTGGCCGCCGCGAGTCGTGGGATTGGCTACGGTGCGGCGCTTGAACTGGCGCGCGAAGGTGTACGCGTCTTTCTCTGCTCACGCGATGAGGAGCGAGCGAGCAACGCAGCAGAGCAGATAAGCAAGGAGACTGGCGTGGAAGCCGTCGGCGTACAGGCCGACGTGACAAAGGATGAAGACGCCAAACGTTTCGTCTCTCTGGCTGAGGAGAGAGGAGGAAGAGTTGACATTCTTGTGACCAACGCAGGTGGCCCGCCTGCCGCGACATTTGCCGACGCAGACCTCGAAATGTATCGCAAGGCGTTTGAGCTAAACGCTCTCTCAGCCATTCGGCTGGCGCAACTCGTCGTGCCCGGAATGCGCCAGCGCCGCTGGGGACGCATCGTCAACATTACTTCCATCTCCGTCAAGCAGCCCATTATGGGCTTGCTGCTTTCCAACACCGTGCGCGCCGGACTGACCGGCTGGGCCAAGACTCTATCCGCCGAAATCGCCGCCGATAACGTGACGGTCAATTCCGTCGCACCCGGCTACACGATGACCGAGCGCCAGGACGAGTTGACCGAAGCGAAAGCTAAGGCAACCGGGAAGACGAAAGAAGAGTTGATGGAGATGAGAGAGGCGGAAATCCCCATGCGCCGCTCGGCATCCGTCGAAGAGATCGCGGCGGCAGTCGCCTTTCTGGCTTCCGAGCGCGCGTCTTACATCACGGGTGTGACATTGCAGGTGGACGGCGGCTGGGTCAGGAGCTTGTACTAAGGCTCATGTCCGAACTCACGTTAAATCAAGCGATGATCTCCAAACTACCGGAAGAAAGAGAGCCGGACAATATAATCGAAGCGCGCTTCACGCCCGACGACGTAGCCGCAAGCGATCTGGATCATCCGGCGTGGGAAGCGGCGCAGGTCGCGGCTATCAAGCGATACTGGTCGGGCGAGGATGCGCCGGTTGGCCGTCAGGCGGAAGCACGTCTTCTCTGGTCTGACGCGGCGCTGTGCGTCAGGTTCGTCTGTCGTCAAACCGAGCCGTTAGTCGTCCATCCTCATCCGCAAACTGAGCGGAAGACCGTCGGCTTGTGGGATCGCGATGTGTGCGAGCTGTTCATCGCGCCGGACGCGAATGAACCGGAGCGATATTACGAGTTTGAAGCTGCACCGACGGGCGAATGGCTCGACGTGATAGTTCGCCAGAGGCTGGATGTGCGGGAGACGGACTGGGGATTTCATTCAGGCATGACGACGGCGGCGAGCATGACCGAGAACAGCGTCACGATTGCGATACGAGTTCCATGGGAGGCGCTGGGGCGCGTGCCGCAAGCTGGCGAGAGCTGGCGTGCCAATCTTTTCCGCTGCGTCGGCGCTGGAGGCGCAACGCGCGGCTATCTCGCCTGGCAACCCACGTTCACCGACGAACCCGGCTTTCATGTCCCGGCAGCCTTCGGTTGGATAAGATTTGAAAAGCAGGAGTCAGAATACAGGAGTCAGGAGACAGAATAAAAACTGAAGGCGGGTTGCAGCTTTTCATTCTGGCTTCTGACTCCTGAATTCTGTCCTCCGCTTTTCATTCCTTCGTGAGCGTTTCGAGATAGGCGTCGAAGCGTGCGCGGTCTTCGTTGCTCATCCAGATGATCTGGACGCCGATGAGGTAGCCGGTGTCTGCTCCGTCTTCTTCTTCGAGGGGCGTGTAGCGAACGGGGGTAGCCTTGACCTTAATGACGGCGGTGGGCAGCTTGAGGATGATTTCGAGCGTGCGGTTTTCGCCCGTGATGTATTGGCCGCCGATGCGTATGGTAGGCACGACGAGCGCCAACCCGGTCGCGCTGATGTCGCGCGTGTAGCCTGCCAGTTTCAACGGCTGCCCTGTTTTCTCACCGCCGGGCTTTGAATGGGGCAGCGAGATGCTCAACGCCAGTCCCGCTTCGAGATGCGTCAGGTATCGCGGCGCGGCGCGACGATTGCCCACAATCTCGCGCAAGCGACTCGCAATGGAACGTATCAACTCCGGCATTTGGCTTCAAACCTCACAAACGCTTCCACACGCCGCGCGGGCGGCGACAAGGTAAATCGGGAGAGAGGGAAACCAGCCAATTAATACTGAAACGAAAAGTGAGACTTCCGGGCAAGCAAGAACATTCTAAAGGCAAAATTGAAAATGTAAAATGCAAAGTTAGCGGCGGAGAGCCGCTTTTAATTAAATGTGGCTGCATCCTCACTTTTGCATTTTACATTTTTAATTTTGCATTCCTATTTTCCGGCTGGCAGGATGAGTGGTTTTCCTCCGACATCGGCGCTGCGGATTCCTGTCTGATCCAGGAGAAAAGAGAAACGCCCTGTCCGCCCGTAGCGTGTGGGTTCGGCTCCGGCAGTCCAACTCCTGGCGTCTTTGGCGAGCGTCAGGCGAAAGCGATAGCCCATTGATTCGGGCGCTTCGATGTCTTTCGGGAGAAGCCCGGCTGTCACCAGCGTCGGGAAGTCTGCGTAAAGATTGTTGTGCTGTGAGGCATAAGCTAACTGCACAATGCTAATGCGCTGCAACATCGCCTGCACTTCGTTGTGATGCGTTTGAATGCGCGCTTCAAAGAAGAATTTCTTCCCGGCCTGTTTGACAACCGCCTGGCTCTCACGATCCCCGACAATCCATCCGCTCGGGTCGCGTATCAAGGTGACGGGTTCGGCCTGCGCGGCTTTGTCCGAGTCGGCAATCTTGACGAAAACGGTGGCGATGTCGCCGCTCGTCTGCTCGCCGCTGACCTCAATTTTTTCGGGGATGGCCGCCGCCATCCGCTCGAAATCAGGGCGCAACTCTTCAAGCTCTTCCGCGCTCAAGCCTTCAAGCGCGGGCGTGTAGATCGTCAACCGGAAAGCATCAGTGTACTTGCGCTCACGCATTCGCTTGTAAAACTCACGCACTGTCTCGGTCGGCGTGCGCGCCTGCGTGTTTTGTGCGAAGGCTTCAACGCCCGCAGAGGTCGTGAGCAAAAGAAGCGAAGCGATAAGCGTTGACAGAAAACGCAAGCGATTGCTGGATGTGGAATAGTTCATAACCTGTCTTCTTAACACAAGGAATGTGCGGCGCGTCTGACCGTTTGCCGGGCAACCGCACCGCACATTGATAGAATCTTCGAGAGCGAAAAAAGTTCGCCGGTCGAAACCAAATAATTGATCGCAAATGAATGTTGGACGGTAACGCTTTCACCCGTCATTTACGAATCAACCTTTCACGTCACGTCAGGTCTTGGTGCGTTTTCGTCCCGCCATCAACCATTCGCGCCCGACGAAGTAGAGCAAGACGGTTAGAATGATGAACGGTATCAGCCCTAAGATGTCCGAGTAAGGTCCCTCAAAGAACGGATTGTGCTCCGTAGACCATTCCTCCCAACCCTTTAGTTTGGCGAGAATCGGATCGCTCAGGTTCAGGAAGGCGAAGATGACGCCCGCGAGCGTGCCGCCAGCGATGTAACCGGAAGCGAGCAGGACGCCCGAGCTCTTATCACCTTCGGCCACGAGTTGCTCCTCGGTCAGTTTCTCGTTCCCCGGCTTGCGGCGTAGATACTTGTCAACGAAGAGTCGCACCATGCCGCCGATGAAAATCGGCATCGAGGTGGAGAGCGCCAGATAGACGCCGACCGCGAAAGCCAGCGACGGGATGCCTGAGAGTTCCAGCACAACGGCGATCATCACGCCGAGCAAGACCAAGCCCCAGGGCAATTCGCGACTGAGGATGCCCTTGATGATGTAAGACATCAGCGTAGCCTTCGGCGCGGTGAACTTCTGGACACTCGATCCGTCAGGCCGCTTGTCGTAGATACCGTTGATGCCGGGGTCGGCCAGATAGACGGGCTGCCCCTGATCGTTGACGAGATAACGCCCGGCAGGGCCGTTTTCCGGCGTCGTCTTGTGCAGGACGAAATACTCGGTGGCGTCACCAGCCCCTTGCGAGCCTTCGACCTTTTCGCGTTTCGGCCCACTGCCATCCTTCTCGAAGTTGTCAGGATTGGCGCGATAGTCCGCCGGGAAGGAGAAATCTTTATTGTTCGCGATGGGGACGTAGACCGTGCCCGACTGGTTCAACTGCAAGAGAATCGGACCCAGGACAAGCGCAGAGGCGAGCGCGCCGACGAGGATGGCGACCTGCTGATACTTCGGCGTTGCGCCGACCAGGAATCCGGTCTTCAAGTCCTGCGAAGTCGTGCCGCCATTTGAAGCGGCGATACAAACAATCGCGCCGATGGAGAGCGCCGTCACGTAGTAGACAGGCTGTGTCCAGCCGATGATGAGAAAGACGAGACTGGTTAAAAGCAGCGTGGCAACCGTCATGCCCGAAATCGGATTTGAAGACGAGCCGACTTCGCCGGTCAAACGCGAAGAGACCGTGACGAAGAGAAAGCCGAAAATGACGATCAACAATGCGCCGAGAATGTTCCACTGTAGATTGAGCGAACGGCTCACCATGATGGCGATCAGCATCACCACGATGCCGCCGATGACCCACTTCATCGAAAGGTCTTGATCCGTGCGTGGTGCGTTGTCGCGCTCGGCCTTGCTGCCGCGCAAATCCGCGAGGCCGCCTTTTAATCCACCCCAGATAACCGGCAACGAGCGCACGAGGCTGATGATGCCGCCTGCGGCGACCGCGCCCGCACCGATGTAGAGCACGTAAGCCTTCTGAATCTGCCCGACCGACATGTCTTTGATGAGGTGCGTAGTCTCCGGCGCGAGCGGCGTCATCCAGCCGCCGCCGAAATACTTGATCATCGGAATCAGCACCAGAAATGAGAGTACGCCGCCGCCGACCATAATCGAAGCGATGCGCGGGCCGATGATGTAGCCGACGCCAAGGAGCGCCGGGTTGTTCTCCAAAGAGAGAGAAGCGGCTTCGAAGGGGCGACCAAAAACTTTCGTCGGATACTCTTTCCAGCTCTTAAAAATCTGCTCTATCCCGTAATAGAGAAAACCTATACCGAAGCCTGTGATGATTATCTTGCCGCCCGTCGAGGATTCATCCTCTATTTTCGCAGCCTCTTTGACAGCACCTTTCGAGGCGGCGGCTTTCGATTCATCGGAGGCTCCGGCTTTGAGCACTTCGGCGCAGGCCGTCCCTTCGGGGTATTTCAAATAGCCGTGCTGCTGAACAATCAGCGCGCGCCTCAAGGGAATCATCATCAGGATGCCGAGCAGTCCGCCGAGGACGGCGACGAGCATAACGCGGGTAATCTCAAGGTCGAAGCCGAGAATCATGATCGCGGGCATCGTCACGCCGAGGCCGAAAGCAATTGACTCTCCGGCTGAACCGGCGGTCTGAACGATGTTGTTCTCTAAGATTGTCGCGTCACGCAGGCCGAATTTAGAAAGCACGCGGAAGAGCGTAATCGAGATGACGGCGACGGGAATCGAAGCGCTGACCGTGAGACCGACTTTCAGCACCAGATAGAGCGATGAAGCGCCGAAGACTATTCCGAGCAGTGTCCCGACAACGAGCGGGAGTATCGTTAACTCGCGTAGGTTCGCGCTTGCCGGAATGTAAGGGCGGAACACTTTGAGATACGGATTCTCTGGCTGCGCCCCGACGATATCAGGAAACTCGTTAGTACCAGCAACGCCCGGATTACCGGTTTCAGTCGCCATCAGTCATGACCTCCGACTTGAATTCTTAAAACGGGGAGCGGAATGGGGTTTAATCGCGCATACTTTACCTCGCTTCGGAACGCTAGAGCAAGCAACATTTCAATAATCTCCGGTCAATTTCGCAGCCCGCGATGATGAAGACAAAGCTTTCGCGCCTGCTTAGCCTTTTCCATCGCGCCCGCTTTCCATTACACTCGGCGCGTTCACCCGGTCTTTCCCTTTCAGGCTCTACCACTCGAAGAGGTCTGGAGATTTCAGTCGAATGAGAACACGCGCGCTCCTCCTTCCGCTTATCGCAACTTTCGTTCTCTCATTCTCGTTGCCGGGCACGAAAGCAAACGCGCAACGCCCGACGAGGCCGCGCGAGGCGAAGGTTGTGGCTGTGCGCGTGCCTGCACCTTCGCCTGAAGAGGTGCTGGGCTTTCGCCCCGGAGATGACCGCAAGCTGGCTGACTGGACGAGCGTGGTCGAATATTTCAAGCGCCTGGATGCGGCGAGCGACCGTGTGAAGTTTGAGGAACTGGGTAAAACTACGATGGGCGCTCCCTTCGTCATGGCAACGATCAGTGCGCCGGAAAACCTCGCGCGCCTCGATGAGTTCAAAGAGATTCAGCGTCAACTTGCAGACCCGCGCACACTCGGCGCGAATGCTGACCGCAAAGCGCAGAGGCTCATCGCGCGCGGGCGGACAATCGTGCTCATCACCTGCGGTATACACTCGACCGAAGTTGGCTCTTATCTCTCAAGCATGCTGATCGCGCATCGTCTTGCCTCGTCTAATGACCCCGAAATCCAGAACATCCTGCGAAACACCATCATCCTCATCGTCCCGTCGCTTAACCCCGATGGTGTGAACATCGTTAAGAACTGGTATGACAAAACGCTCGGCACGTCATACGAAGGAACAGACCCGCCCATGCTTTATCACAAGTACACGGGTCACGATAACAACCGCGACTGGTACGCCTTCTCGCAGGTTGAGACGCAGCTTACCGTTGACAAGATTCACAACGTCTGGCGTCCGCAGATCGTCCACGACATTCACCAGCAAGGCACATACGGCGCGCGCCTTTTCCTTCCGCCCTACATGCAGCCCGTCGAGCCGAACGTGCCGAAGCAAATCATCGAAGGCTATACGGAACTGGGGGGCGCGATAGCCGCAGAGATGCGCGCCAACGGATTCAAAGGCATCACCACCAACTCGACCTACGACGCCTGGACTCCGGCGCGCGCCTATTCGCACTATCACGGCGGCGTCCGCATCCTCTCCGAAACAGCGTCCGCCAAAATCGCCACGCCCGTTAACCTTAAATTCACGGAGCTGCGCTCACGCGATGGCTACGACCCGCAGAAAGAGTCCGGCGAGTTTTCGCCCGTCTGGCAGGGCGGCGAGTGGCGCTTGCGCGACATCACGAACTACATGACGACCGCCGCTTTCTCTCTGTTGAAACACGCTGCACAAAATAGAGAGCGTTGGCTGGCGAGGTTTTATGAGATAGGGAAGGAAGCCGTCCGACCGAGAAAGAAAGGCGAGTTGTGGGGCTATGAGCTTCTCTCGTCATCTAAGAACTATTTACTTTTAGAGAATGCTTTGTACAAAGGCGGCGTGGAGATGCAGTGGTGCTTTAAGGGAGACAAGAGCGTTTCTCGCTTCGTCAAACTCGCACAGCCTTATGGCCGCTTCGCTAAAGCCCTGCTCGAAAAGCAAAGCTATCCGAATCTGCGCGATGCGGAGGGCAACCCCATTTCTCCTTACGATGTCACGGCGCACACGCTTTCCTTGATGACGGATGTCAGAATCGAGCCTGTCTATGCGCCTTTCAGATGTAAGGAAGCCGAGTGGTGCGACGATAATCATTTACCCACTTATCCTTCGACGGAGAAACTGGCGGTTTACAAGTCACACGTTCCTGCGATGGATGAAGGCTGGACTAGATGGGCGCTCCAAACCAATGGCGGTTATTACCCAAACGAGCTGCTAAGCGATGAGAAGCGCGGCAGCCCGCCGTTTGTTTCTCTCGAAGACAGGGAAGCTCGTGCGGGCAAGCTGCGCGCAAAATACGACACCATCGTTATCCCGGATCAATCGCCGGGCGCGCTTCTCGACGGACACAAGCCCGGCTCGATGCCGGAAGAATACACGGGCGGTCTCAGCGCGAAAGGCGTCAAGAGCTTACGAGAGTTTGTCGAACAGGGCGGCACGCTTATCTTTCTGAACAGGGCTTCGGATTTCGCCATCGAACAGTTCAATCTACCGGTTCGCAACGTCGTCGCAGGTCTCAAACGCACGGAGTTCTTCGTGCCCGGTTCTATCCTGCGCGTTGAGCTTGACACCTCGCACCCGATAGCCAAAGAAATGCCAAAGGAATCAATCGCATGGGTGGAAAACTCGCCCGTCTTTGAAATCAAGAGCGATCCTCTGGCTCTGGTGCGCGTCCGCATCATTGCGCGTTACCCGCAAACCACAGACCCGCTGCTTTCTGGCTGGCTGCTCGGCGGAGAACGTCTCAAAGGCAAGGCGGCTCTCGTCGAGGTAGGGCTGGGCAAAGGCCGTATCTATCTGTTCGGCTTTCGTCCGCAATATCGCGGGCAATCGCTGGCGACCTACCCGCTCTTTTTCAACGCTATCGCGCAAACAAGCGGGAATTAAACCGTCTTGCCGAAAAAATAAACCTCGCAGCCCGATTCGTCGTATAATACTTCTGCGGATGGAACGCCCGGCAGAAGCGCAAAGAAAGGGAAAGCCGTAGCGCAGGGTGTTCCGAGTCAGGCCAAGAATGGTCACGCTTCTCATCACCTCGTTTTTCCTGCTTGCTGGAATCACTTACGTCATTTATCTCTGGCAACGCCCTTCGTCTAACCAACAAGCAGAGCTTAACTTTCCGCCGCCCCGCGCCGTCGGCTTATTCGACGATAACAACTCGAACGAGCCGCTGCCGCGCGAGTTACCAGCCGGAGCAGAGGTCGCAGAAGAACAACGTCAGGCGCTACTGGCACGCGCCGCAGCCGGTGATAAAGAAGCGCTCGCGGACGCGCTCGCCTTGCCGGATACGGGCGTTTACGATGAAGTCCTGAACAAACTAAGCGAGAGCGCGCATTCCGATAAGGCGCTGCTTGCGCTCGCTTCCTACATCACGAGAAGCGACGCGCATCTCAGAGTCAACAATCGTCTGGCTGAAAAATTCATCGAAAGCTGGAAAGTTGCGCCCGACAGGAACTCGACGGCGAAGATGCTGCACATCGCGGCGCTCGCAAGTGATGCGAACATCTATCAAACAGCAATCGAAACAGCATACAAATTCTGGCGCGAGCAGAGATTAACAGGAATCTCTGCGGACGAGTTGCGCCAACTCATCGAGAGCGAATTCTGGATACTCGCTCCCCCAGTGAGAAATTCCGGCGCGGGCTTTGTGCTCAAACGCAAGCTCGCGCAACTCCGCCGCCAACTCGTCGCAGCGGTAAAACAAAGTGATGGGTGATAGGTGATGGGTGATAAGAGGAAAACAAGTTCTTTCTTATCACCTATCACCCATCACTTATCACCTGATTGAGGTTCATCATGAACAACTTTGACATTGCGGCTTACCTGCCTTACATCATCGGCGGTTTCGTTCTACTCATGTTGCTGCTCTTCGTCGTGAGGCGCATCTTCGTCAACGTCGGAGCGAAGGAGATTGCGATTAAGGAGCGGCGTTATCTCGGCGCGAAGATGCCTCCCGGAAGAGTCGTCGCGACCGAAGGCGAAGTCGGTATTCAGGCCGATGTGCTCAAGCCCGGACTGCATCTCATCAAGTGGCCGTTTGAAAAGGTCGTGCGGAAAGTGCCGCTCATCGAGGTCGGCTCGGACGAGCTTGGCATTATCGAAGCCGTTGACGGCGACCCAATGCCTCCGGGTGGAATCTTCGCGCTTGACCGTGCTCAGAACGCGCACAACAATTTTCAGGACCCGATTGCTTTCATCAAGCGCGGCGGCGTCAAAGGCATCCAGCTTCGCACGCTGCCGCCGGGATTGTGGCCGATTCACCCGTACCTGTTCCGCGTCTCGGTAGCGAAGACGACCATTGTCCCTCCGGGCAAAGTCGGTGTCATCACGGCAGCCGACGGCGCACCGCTCGACGCCGGACGCCTGCACGGCAAAGCCATCGGGAATCACAAAAACTATCAGGACGCCGAACAGTTCATCGGCAGTGGTGGACAAAAAGGCCCACAGGTCGAGATTCTGACGCCGGGAACTTATCGCATCCTGACGAACTCTCTGGACATTGATGATCAGAACATTATGAAGCCGGGACTCTTCACCGTCCGTCTCTTCGATGCGACACTCATCTCTGAGAATCAGATCGGCCTGGTTGAAGCATTGGACGGCGCACCGCTCGACCCGCGCGATTACGTCGCCACGCCTATCGAGGGACACGACAATTTTCAGGACTGCAACGAGTTTATTCGTAGCGGCGGCCAGCGCGGGCCGCAGAAGGACATCCTGCTGCCCGGTACTTACTACATCAACCCGCTCGTCTTCAAAGTGATTCTTGAGTCGGCGAAGGAAATCCAGCCGGGTGAGGTCGCCGTCATCGTCTCCAACATCGGCAAAGACCCCGGCGAAGAAATCCGCAAACAGATGGCCGCGAAAGTGCGTGAGCGAATGGAACGCGAAGAACAGGCGCACGTCTCGCAAGCCGCCGCCCGTCTGGACAAGCTCTCCGATAAGCAGCGTAACGTCACAGAGATTGAGGAAGACCTGATGTCAGGCGATCCCGCAGACCGCCGCCTCGACGAGGGCGCGCACGAAGCCTATGTCGTGCCGGAAGGGTATCGTGGGATTCAGGAGACGGTCGTCGGGCCTGGGCGTTACTACGTCAACACGCTGGCCATCAGCCCCATCGTCATCCCGACGACGAACCAGACAGTCGAATGGACGGCGGGCGAAGTAAACCAATCGTTCAACCCCTTCGAAGTCATCTCGAAAGACGGCTTCACGATGCAGTTAGAGGTGAGGGTCGTCTTCCGCGTCAAACCGGAAGACGCGCCCTTCATGGTCGCCAAGATCGGCTCAATCGAGAAGCTGATTCAGAACGTCATGCACCCCTTGATTGATTCCATCTTCCGCAATCAGGCTTCGGAATCAAGTGCGATGGCCTATCTGCAAAACCGCCACGAGGAACAGGAGCGAGCCGAAGCTCGTGTTCGCGCGCACCTCTTGAAGTATCACGTTGATGTGGTCAACGTCCTGATTTGTCACATACATCTTCCGGCGGAGTTGATGAAGACGCAGACCGAGAAGATTCTCGCCGAGCAGCGCCAGAGCATGTTCGACGCGCAGCGCGAGGCCGAAGAGAAGCGCATTCAACTGGAGAGGATTACGGCACAGGCCAATAATCAGAAAGACCTGATGGGCGCGACCGTCGGAGTTGAAATCTCAGGCAAGCGCGCCGAGCAACGGAAAGCGGAAGCCGAGGGCGAAGCGCACTACATTCTGGCGACAGGCCGTGCCGAAGCCGAGAAGGTGCGACTGATGGGCGAAGCGCAGGGCGTGGCCTATCACGAGCAGGTCAACGCGCTCGGCGCGCAAGGCGTGGCGCTCGTCGAAACCTTAAAGGTCATCGGCGAGAAAAACGTCCGCATCACGCCCGACGTGCTGGCTTCGGGCGGCACAGGCGACGGCGCAGGCGGCATCGGCACGCTGCTCCTGCTCAATCTGTTCAAAGATCGCTTGAACCTTCCGGCAGAGAACGGATCGAAAGCGCCTGTGAAGTAAGCAGAGTTCGGATGGAGGAGCATTGAGCAAGCCTGGCTATCTATTCTTAGGTAGCCGGGCTTATTTCTTCAATCTTAATTCCCGCAAAGCTCTTGTGAGCAAACGGGCGTCGCACATAGAATAGAACGCTAAGGAGAAACGAGTATGCTTCAGAGCACAGAGGGAATCTATCGCAACGGCAAGATTGAACTACTTGAAGAGCCACACAACCTGCCGGAAGGGGCGCGTGTGATTGTGACCTTTCTTGAAACTCAAGATATTGATTTGAGCGCCCGCGGAATTGATGGCGAGACGGCAGCCGAGTTGTGGGAACGCTTAGCTCCCTTCACCGAGGATTGGGATAGCCCGGAGATGAAAGTGTACGATCATTATGACGAAGCCAAAGCCAAGCTATAAGCGGGGCGATGTCGTCCTGGTACTCTTTCCGAACTCCAATCTTCAGACCGCAAAGACTCGCCCGGCGCTCATCGTTCAAGCTGATGAACTTGAAACCGGACTACCTCAGGTCATTGTGGCAATGATTACCAGCAGGATGTTCCGCGCCAATCATTCGAGCCGGGTTACGATTTTGCTGTCCGCGCCTGAGGGTCAACACTCCGGCCTGTTGACTGATTCGGTGGTAATGACCGACAACCTCGCTACCATCGTAGAGGCCGCGATAGATCGCGTCATCGGCCATCTAACAATGACTGAGGTTGATGTGTCATTGAAGCATACGTTGGGACTTTAAGCACCTTGCCCCCGTGAAGGACTGGACAATCAAAAATTGCTGCCGAGAAAGTGGAAAGCGCCTGTGAACTAGCACTAGAAATCTTTCGGTAATTTGTTTAGGCTGCTCTCCTACGAGAGCAGCCTGAATTTTTTTTCACTCATCCCTTATGCCCGGAGCGCACATGAAAAATAGAATGCTTGAAACGTTTGTCCTGCGCCTCTTATTCGGAGTCATCTTTCTCTTTTCCGCGCTGCCGCTCCTCGCTCAAACTGCGCCCACACCATCGCCAACGCCTGCACCCGTTCTGGCGTTTAATAAAACGGAACAGATGATCACGATGCGCGATGGCTCTCGCCTGTACACGGAAATCTTCGTGCCGAAAACGGCGCGCGAGCCGCTGCCGATTATTTTTCTACGCACGCCTTACGGCATCACCGGCTGGGGTGAGCGATCAATCAACGGGGCTTTTCTCAAAGAGTTGGTGGACGAAGGCTACATCTTCGCCTTTCAGGACATTCGTGGGCGTTTCAAATCCGAAGGTAAGTTCGTCATGGACCGCCCGCCGCGCTCCTCATCCGACCCGAAGGCCATTGATGAGGGCACGGACGCCTACGACACGATTGACTGGATGGTGAAGAACGTTCCCTCCAATAACGGGCGCGTCGGGATGACCGGAGGTTCTTACGATGCCTTGATGGCGGTGCTGGCCACACTTGAGCCGCACCCGGCTTTGAAAGCGGTGTCGGAGCAGGCGACCCCGGCTGATCTGTTTCTCGGCGATGATTTCTTACACAATGGCGCGTTCCGCCTGAGCTACGGTTTTGAGTATGCCTACCAGTTGGAATCCTCCAAGGAGAACGCCGAGTTTGAATTTGACCGGTACGATACCTACGATTGGTATCTGAGACTTGGCGCAATCTCAAACGCTGACGCGAAATATTTTAAGGGTAAGCTGCCAACATGGAACAACTTCGTGCAGCATCCGAACTATGACGAGTTCTGGAAAAACATGGCGCTGACCTATCATCTAAAACGCCCGCTGGTTCCGATCATGCACGTCGCGGGCTGGTGGGATCAGGAAGATTTCTACGGCCCCGTGAAGGCTTACGAGGTGCTGGAAAAGGCGGACACGAATCACCTGAACTATCTGGTCGTCGGCCCCTGGAATCATGGTGGATGGGAGCGGCGCGACGGCGACAAAATGGGCAGCATCAATTTCGAGAGCGCGACGAGCAAGCATTTCCGCGAACGGATTCTTGCGCCGTGGTTCGCGCACTTTTTGAAAGACAAGGGGGATTGGAGTCAGCCGGAGGCAATCACGTTTCAAACCGGAGCCAACAAGTGGATGTCCTACGACGCCTGGCCGGTGCGTGCTGGTATCACTGAGCGTAATCTATATTTTCACAGCAACGGGCGACTCTCGTTTGATTCACCGCAGCAAAACACTTCCAGAGAGTTTGACCAGTACGTCTCCGATCCTGCTCATCCTGTTCCCTACAGGTCGCGTCCCATCGAGCCGACTTACAATCCGTCGGCAAAGGGAAACTCGCGCTGGTACACCTGGCTACTCGAAGATCAACGCTTCGTTCATCAACGCCCGGACGTTTTGTCATGGGAAACTGAAACGTTAAAGGAAGACGTGGTCATCTCCGGGAATATCGTCGCTCACCTGCTCGCTTCGACCTCCGGTACTGACAGCGACTGGGTAGTAAAGTTGATTGACGTTTACCCGGAAGAATATCCGAAAGACCCGAAGATGGGCGGCTACCAGTTAATGATCGCCAACGAAATCCTGCGTGGCCGCTTTCGCAAGAGCTTTGAGAAACCTGAGCCCGTGCTGCCCAATCAGGTCAACGAGTACGTGATTGATTTACACACCTCAGATCATCGTTTCCTGAAAGGTCACAAGATCATGGTGCAGGTTCAGAGCACCTGGTTTCCCCTCTACGACCGCAACCCGCAAAAGTTTGTGCCTAATATTTACCTGGCGAAGGATTCGGACTATCAAGCGGCAACGCAGCGCGTGTTTCGCTCGAAACGTTTTTCCTCGCATGTGAGGATTCCGGTGGCGACGCGATAGAGGAAGCGCTCTAACGGGAAAGAGACGAACGAACTCTTCCCGCGAGAAGCCGTCTTTTACCGGATCCTGCTGCGGAGCCGCCTGGCTGCTTCCTGATCCAGATTCCTGAGAATCTCGTATTGCTGAAGCGCCTCGGTTTTGCTGCCGAGATAGATGTACGCAAGGCCGAGTTTAAGATTGGCGTCAACGTGACGCGGATTAATTTGCACGGCGTTTTTGAAAGCTTCGGCGGCTTCCGCGTGTTTCCCCATGTCGCTGTACTTGATTCCCATCTCATAATGCGCGTGGAAAAACTCCGGCTTGAGTTTCACAGATTCTTTCAGAGCATTGAGCGCTTCCTCGCTTCGCCCCAAAGCGGAATAGGCATGACTCAAACTCCAGTACAAGACATGATTCGGTTTGAGGCTGAGCGCGCGTTTATAAGGCTCGATGGCTTCACTGTAGCGCCCGGCCTCCGCATAGGTAATCGCCAGCCTGTTGTGAAAATCAAAATCGTCGGGCTTGAGGGCAATGGCGCGCTTATACATCTCCGCCGCTTCGTCGGTCTGGTGAGATGAGTAGTAAATCATGCCGAGTTCATCCAGCGCCTTGAGGTTATTCGGCTCGCGCTCGACCTGCTGCTTGAGCGCTTCAAACCTGCCTGCGTTCTCGATTCTGGCATTGACTATGCTTAAGCGATTCTGCGCCATTTCATGTTCCGGCTTCAGGCGCAGCGCCTCTCTCAAGGATTCACGCGCTTCCTCGAACCGCCCCAGCATCATGTAGGTGTTGCCCAATTGAACGTGCGCCTCGGCGTCATTGGGTCGCAGGCGGATGATTCGCTGGAAAGGCTCGATTGATTCCGCCATGCGTTCGGCCAGTTGGTAAGCTGCGGCGAGCTTGAATAGAATCTCTACGTCATCAGGTTTATAGCGCGCGGCTTGTTTGAATGCCTCCAGCGCTTTTTGTCGCTCGCCCACCTTGTAATAGCTCATGCCCAGCGCCCTGTGAGCTTCGGCAAAGTCGGCCTTTAAGCTAACCGCCTGCTTCAGGGCTTCAATCGCTTCCTGCTGCTGTCCTAATTCGTAATGAAGAACTCCCAGCCCGAAATACATAGTCGCGTCCCGAATGCCCAGTCTGATGACTTGCTTGCTTGAGTCGAGCGCTTCATTGAGACGCCCGAGGGACTGGTAAATCGCTATCAATCTATTATAGGCCAGCGCTGCGAGCTCGGGATTGAGTTGAATCACTTGCTTGAAATCATCAAGCGCCGCTTCGTAATCTCCCGCTCGCGCATGAAGCTGTCCCATGTTGAAATAAAGCTGCGCGTCACGGGGCGAGAGACGCAGAGCCTCTGCCATCTGGCCTACAGCTTCGCCGTAGCGCTTCAGCTCAGCATAGGTTTGGGCCAGATCGTTGAATGGGTCGCTTGAGTTTGGTTGAAGGCGGGCGAACTCTTTGAACGCCTCGATGGCTTCGGCATAGCGCTTCAAAGCAACGTAGGAGTGGCCGAGGTTGTCGTGAATCTCTGCGATGTCCGGCTTGAGCTTGATGGCCTGTTTGAAAGCGGCGATGGCTTCTTCAAAGCGATTGAGGCTCGCATAAGCTACGCCCAAATTGAAATGCGACATGACGTAATCGGGCTGCACCTTGATAGCCTGCTGATAAGATTCAATTGCTTCCCTGAACTTCCCGGCCCTGACTTGTTCCAGTCCCTGCCGGAAAAAGACCCCGGCATCAGCCGACAATTGAGGTGTGCCCTGCTGCGCTAAGGCAGGGAGGCAGAGAAGCAGGATGAAAAGAAGAGCGAGCCGGAAGCGAGGGCGTAATTCCATGACGTTGATACTTCTTTCGATAAACAAAATGATTTGACCGCAACATTCGGATAGATTGGATTGCAGGCTTCACCTATTATTCAAGCCTGGAGGACATCCTTAGATGATGCAGAATAAAATAGTTCTGGAAGAAATGCGAGAGATAGATGAAGAGATACGCTGGCGGGCTGTGCAAACGAGAGATGCAAAATTCAACGGCATCTTCGTATACGGCGTGCGCTCGACGGGTATTTATTGCAAACCATCCTGCGCCTCGCGTAAGCCGCGCCGCGAGCGCGTCACGTTCTTTCCCTCGTGCGAAGAGGCGGAAGCCGCCGGTTTCCGCGCATGTCGCCGCTGCCAGCCGCAAAACGTTTCGGCACGCGCTCCGCAAACCGAGATGGTCATCCGCGCCTGCCGCCTGATTGAAGAAAGCGAAGACGACTCAATCTCGCTCGCCAAACTGGGCGCGGAGCTTGGCATCAGCCCACACCACCTGCAACGCACGTTTAAGAGCATCACGGGCGTCAGCCCACGCCAGTATGCGGCGGCACACCGGCTGGAACAGTTCAAGACACAAATCAGACGGGGCGAAGGAGTGACCGGCGCAATGTACGACGCGGGCTACGGCTCAAGCAGTCGTCTTTACGAGAAAGCGCCGGAACAACTCGGCATGACCCCCAAGACTTATGCACGCGGAGGACGTGGAATGAATATTAATTATACGATTACCGACAGCCCTTTAGGGAAACTGCTCGTGGCGACGACCGAACGCGGGATTTGCGCCGTCACTCTCGGGGACTCTGAGGCCGAACTGGAAACATCGCTTAAGAGCGAATACCCGAACGCCGACATTCGCCGCGACGCAAACGAATCAAGCGAGGCGATAGAGCAATTGCTTGGCTATCTCGGAGGAGATGAGCGGCGGCTCGATCTACCGCTGGACTTGCAGGCGACCGCGTTTCAACTGAGCGTGTGGGAAGAACTGCGACGCATCCCCTACGGCAGCACGCGCTCTTACAGCGAAGTGGCGGAAGGTCTCGGCCAACCGAAAGCTGTGAGAGCCGTCGCGCGAGCGTGCGCGACCAATCCGGTGGCGCTCGTCACGCCCTGTCATCGAGTCGTGAAACAGGACGGGAGCCTGAGCGGCTATCGCTGGGGCGTCGAGCGCAAAGCGAAATTGCTGGCAAAGGAGCAAGCTACTAAGGAGTCCCGTTAGGGACGATTGAAAACAGCCCAGCGATTATGGTCTTTGACAACTCAATTAGGTAATCAGGGTTTATCCCCGAAGGGGATACATATGATAGCCGGGGGCAGCGCCCCCGGTCACATGCGCCGTAACGTATTTCGACCCTGAAGGGGTCGTATATGCAACATTGAATATACGACCCCTTCAGGGTCGAAACATGTTGGTTATTTGTGACCGGGGGCGTTGCCCCCGGCTATTGCATATGACCCTTTCAGGGTCAAAGATTGTAAACCACCCTTCACTTCTCAAGGTACATCTTCGCGGCCATCTTCGCTAATTTCCACATCTTGCCCCATTCGATGCGGCCATCGGTTTCGCGTCCGAGGAACTTATCAACCAGCAGTTTGCGAAAGAGCTTGCCTTCGCGTTTGAGCATGAACTCTTTGGCGTAGGGCTTGGCCGTGTCGAAGAAGCTGAAGTCCGGATCGGTGACGATGCCGATGCCTTCGAGCGTCATCAGCGCGCGGATAATGTAGGTGAAATTCGCGGGCAGGCGAAAAGGATATTCGTACATCACCTCGGCCAAGTCATACGTCAACTCTTTGAAATTGACCTCGCCCAGCTTGAGATCAAGATAATGCTGGAAGAGTCCTTCGACGATGGGGCGTATCTGTTCCGGGTCAACGCCGGGCTTTAAGAAATCCAGATTGATTAAGTCCTGCGCCAATCCATGCACGTCGCGGCTGACGACGTGGAAGAAGGCATTAATCATCAGCGATTGCAGGCGCGGCGTAATCTTGCCCGTCATCCCGAAATCGAAGAAGGCCAGATGCCCGTTATCCATCACCAGGAGATTCCCCGGATGCGGGTCGGCGTGAAAAAAGCCGTCTTCGAGAAGCTGCTTCAGATAAGTGCGAACCAGCAGGCGATTGACTTTGACGGGCGAGAAACGTTTGGCGCGAAGCTGCTCGATGTCAACGACCTTCGTGCCGTGAATGAAATCCATCGTGAGGACACGCGCGGTCGTGTGCGACCAGTAAATTTTGGGAACGAGGATGGTCTTCCACTTCCTGAAGTTTTCGCGGAAGAGGTCTGCGTTGCGCCCCTCCTGCATGTAGTCCATCTCTTCCGTGATAGTCTCGGAGAACTCGCGCAACATGCCTTCCCAATCCGCGTTCTCGTTCATCTGCGGGAAGCGGCGCATTAAATCCGTCAGGCGGCGCAGGACGACGATGTCAAAACCGATAATCTCTGCCAGACCGGGACGCTGAACTTTAACGGCGACATCTTCGCCCGTGTGCAGACGCGCGTGATAAACCTGACCGAGCGAGGCGGCGGCAATCGGCTCCGCGTCAATCTCCGCATAAGCCTCCGTCACCTTGCGATTAAGCTCCGCTTCGATGCGCGCGAAGGCTTCCGCGTTCGGAAACGGCGGCACTTGATCTTGCAGCTTAATGAGTTCCTTGACGTAAGAGAGCGGCAAAAGGTCTCCGCGCGTGCCGAGCGATTGCCCGATCTTGATAAAGGTTGGGCCGAGCCTGATTAAGCTCTCTTTCAACCACACGGCCTGCTTTTCCAGCCGCGCCTCTTTCTTCTCAGACCCCTGCGCGCCGCGAAAGATGAAAAAGCGCAAAGCGCGTATGAAAAGATCAAGGATGCGGCGGTCAACGTTGCGCGTCCATTCCTGAAACCGCGCTAGCCGCCCGCGCCTCTTTGCCTCCTCGCGCTTACGCTCACT
The DNA here is from genome assembly GCA_963791265.1 of uncultured Acidobacteriota bacterium. Classification (GTDB taxonomy): domain Bacteria; phylum Acidobacteriota; class Blastocatellia; order Pyrinomonadales; family Pyrinomonadaceae; genus QHXM01. The sequence continues at coordinate 919,795 of CAWBSB010000012.1, read as the reverse complement.
GAAGCGCTTGTTGAAGGTGGCGCGAATGTCGTAGCTGTCCAGAAAGAGGTAGAGCGAGAGCAAGCCCAGCACGCGCCCGACCTGAAGGACGCGCCGCCAGCCGCGCCAACCGTTCGCGCTGATAGCCTCGTTGTCTTTGAGAATGTGAGCGTGCGTCCCCGGAATGATGATTAAAGGCTCTTCATCCTTGAACCCGGCTCCGCGCCCACGCGCGATTTCCAGCGCCCGTGCAGGCGGCTTTAGATTGCCGCTAACCTGAGGCACAGCACGCCCGTCACGATTCTCACCGTCCGCGCGCAAAGCCAACTTGTTCTGCTCCTGTGTAGCCATTATCGAATAATAGTTACGAGTTTGGGGTTACGAGTTTAGAGTTGACTACGAGCATTGAACTCGAAACTCGTAACCCCAAACTCGAAACCTTTCAGACTATCGCCAACGTGCGGCGCACTCCGCCGCGCTCAAAATATTTTGAGGCGCGATCACGATCATAAGCGATCTGGCGCTTCAACTCGTCAATGGAAGCAAACTTTTGCTCGTCGCGCAAGCGATGAAGGAAGCGCACGCGCACGACATCGCCGTAGAGGTCGCCCGTCCAATTCATCACGTAGGTTTCGATTGAAGCTTCCTGCCCTGATTCGCCTTCAAAGGTCGGGCGCGTCCCGATGTTGGTGAGACTGCGCCGCCAAGCGCCTTCGATCAGGGTGGCCGTCACGTAAACGCCGCCGCGCGGGATGACGCGATTCTGCGGGCGCAGGTTAGCCGTCGGGAATCCTATCAACCGCCCGCGCTCCGCTCCATGCACGACCCGCCCCTCGACGCCGTAAGGCCGCCCCAGCATCCGTCGCGCGAGATTCACACGACCTTCCGCCAGCAGCGCGCGAATCCTGCTTGAGCTGATACGCTGCCCGTGCAGGCGCACCTCACTTACTTCATCAGCACGAAAGCCAAGCTGACGGCTGACCTTCCTTAAAAGCTCTATGTTGCCTTCGCGGTTGCGACCAAAGGCGAAGCCGCGCCCCAGGTAAACTTCGACTGCATGAAGGCGGTCGCGCACCACGTCGCGCAAAAAATCCTCCGCTTCGATCTGCGCGAAAGCCTGAGTGAATCGAACGACGATGGCTTGCTCCACTCCCAACACCCCGAAGGCTTCGGTTTTCTGATCGAAGGTTTGCAGCAACGGCGGCGCGGATTCAGGATGCAGCACGGCGCGCGGATGAGGGTCGAAGGTAATCACGGTCGGCACAGCCCCCAATTCCCGCGCCCGCTCAACCACCGTGCTCATAATCAACTGGTGGCCGAGATGCAGACCATCAAACACGCCCAACGTCAGCACCGTAGGCCGTGCGATCTTCGCGTTATCCGTTCCGTGAAAAAGTCTCATAGGGTGATGGGTGATAGGTGATGGGTGATGGGTGATGGGTGATAGGAAAGAACAGAGGTTTTCTCTTATCACCTATCACCCATCACCTATCACTTATTACCAGCCCGTCATAAGCGAACTCGACTCCATCCGGCAGCTTCGCGGAATCGCGCGCGTGTAGAACGTCGTGCGCGAGGTGCGTCAGGTATGTGCGGCGCGGTTTGATTTCGGAGATATATTCTAGAGCGCGGTCAAGCCACAAATGCGTCGGATGCGGCTTGAAGCGCAGACAGTCGAGTACGAGTACATCAAGGTCGAGTAAGCCTTCAATCGTGGCGGGCGGAATCTCGCTCAAATCCGTCAGGTAAGCAAAATCGTTGAAGCGATAAGCGATGACCGGCAGTCGCCCGTGGATCACTTCGAGCGGCGTCACAATCAAATCCTTTCCGATAGAGAAGGGCGCACCCGCGACGACCGTGTGGGCGACGACCTGCGGCAGCCCGCCGCCAAAATATGTCGGCTCGAAGACGTACTGGAAGATACGCCGGATGTCTACCCACGCGCGCTCGTTCGCGTAGACGCCGAGCGAGCCGTGACGGAAGTTGAGAGGGCGTATGTCATCGAGGCCGAAGATGTGATCGGCGTGGCAATGCGTGATGAGAATGGCGTCGAGCCAGTTGATTTTTTGCCTGAGAGCCTGCTGGCGGAAATCCGATGAAGTGTCAACCAGCACAGTCTGCCCGCCATGCTCTATCAGCACAGAGACCCGCAGCCGTTTATCCCGCGAATCAACGGACGAGCACGTCTCACATTCGCAGCCGATAGAAGGCACGCCCGTTGATGTCCCTGTGCCGAGGAAGGTCAGCTTCATTACAGTGGTCAGTGGTCAGTAGTTAGTGGTCAGTGAACAGCCAAAATAGCACGTCGCTTATTTTTAACTGGCCACCGGCCACTGACCACTGACCACTATTATCTTCCCCCCGTGATGTCGCTGCCGGAGAAGCCGCGCGGGGTGTTGGGCTGGCGCGTGCCGGAAAGCGAGACGTATTGCATGCGGAGGTCTGCAAGCAAGCCCTCGAAGATTTGTTGCTCCTGCGGGACGAGATTGCCGCGCGTCTTCTGCTGCAACATGCCGAGTATGTCAATCCAGTGCTTGGCAAGCTCAGGGTCAACGCGGCGCTCGCCTGTGGCGGGATGCTCCATCATGCCGAGCGAGGCGGCGGCGTTTGAGGCAATTGACATCAGGAAGTTGATAAAGCTCGCCGGGTCGTCCGCGCCCGGAATATCGCCGCCGGGATCGTCGTCTTCAGAAAACGGCTCAGTCTCTTCGGCTTCAATGGAGTTGGCAGTAGCCGATGAGTCCGCGCTCTCTGTGGTGGCTTCGCCGCTCCGGGTCGTTTCGGCAGGTGACGCGGCTTCGGGCGCAGGCTGAGCGTTCTCGTGCGTAGTCTCTCCGGCCTGTGATGAAGCCGAAGCGCCGCCTTCATTCGCGGGAGCAGCTTGCCTGGTTTCTGCGGCGGCTGTTTCTGTTTTAGTTTCTTCCTCACGCTCGGTCTCGCGTGGCGTGCCGTCCGGGTTGAAAAGCCGACGATCCGTGACCTTGAAAATTGGTTGTTCTTCGCTCATCTTGATTCCCTTGTCCGGCGCGAAAGCTTGAACTCAAACTCGCGCGCTTTGTTCATTCACTTAAAATGCTTACGTTGATAATAGTGATGGTAGCACCTGCATTCACATGCTCGCAAGAAACGGTCAATTCGGAAATCGCCGCGCATCCCCGAAGAGGATGAACAAAATAGCCGGGCAAGCGCCAGCGCCCCCAAACAGTATAAAAAGATTCGACCCTTTCAGGGTCAAAGAAACTGGACTCAACTTGGAACATCAGCCGCAAGGCTTTAGACTTCAAACACCGGACTTTGAACTTTTGACCTTGAACCTTAGACTTTGGACTTAAACCTATGCCCGCTACATTTGACGATCTGGTCGCATTAATGGCTCGCCTTCGCTCGCCCGAAGGGTGTCCCTGGGATCGTGAGCAGACTTATGAGACGCTCGCGCCGATGCTGTTGGAAGAAGCCTACGAAGCATTCGAGGCGGTGGAAGAGGCGCGCGAGGGCCGTCCCCTTGAGTTGCGCGACGAGCTTGGTGATCTGCTCTTTCAAATCGTCTTCTACGCGCAGGTCGCGGCAGAGCGCGGCGAGTTTAATATGATGGACGTGACGGAGGCGATTCATTCGAAGATGGTGCGCCGCCACCCGCACGTCTTTGGCAGCGCCGAAGCGCAGGACGCGGCGGAAGTCCTGCGCAACTGGGAGGCAATCAAGGCAGAAGAGAAACGCGCTGCCGGAAAAGACGAGAGCGCGCGAAGAGAATCCCTGCTCGACGGAGTTTCATTAAAAACGCCCGCCCTGATGGAAGCGCACCAGCTTTCGACCAAGGCGGCGCGCGTCGGCTTTGACTGGCAACGCCTTGAAGACATCTTCGACAAGCTGCATGAGGAGATAGACGAACTTCGCACCGCGATCAGCCGCCATGCCGAATCCGAAGCGGAAGACGACAAGGCGCAGGTGCGTGAGGAGTTGGGCGATCTGCTCTTCGCCGTCACCAACATCGCGCGCCACTTGCAGGTCGAGCCGGAAGCGGCTCTGGAATCAACCAATCGCAAATTCCGCCGCCGCTTCCGACACATTGAAGACGGGCTCCGGGCGCGGGAACGCACGCTGGACACCGCGACGCTCGAAGAAATGGAAGAACTCTGGCAGCAAGCGAAAGGCGGTGATAAGTGATAGGTGATAGGTGATAAGAGGAAACCACGGTCTTTCCTATCACCCATCACCCATCACTGCTTTTTCGGCTTGAGTTCCCACAGCACGTTGACGATGACCCAACGATTGTTGAACTTCGCCATGTGTAGATAGTCTATCCAATCCGAGGCCACGATTTTGACGCTGGCCGCGTTCTCATAGACATCCAGAATCGTCACGTCCTTTTGCTGTTTCTCTTTCGGCGTCTCTTTCCCGCCGCCGCGCCTCGTTCCCTGCACGAGCGCCATCGCGCTCATCTGGCTGAACTGGCTCATCCCCTCTTTGTTCGTGCGAACGATTCTTTTCGCCAGTTCAGGATGAAGCGCACGCTCCATGCGCTCGCTGTTTCCTTCGTACCAGCCTTCGATGTAGTCGAGCGCCGTTTGCTTGATTGCCGCCGCTTCTGCCGGGGCTTGCGCGTGCGCTCCGGAAACGAATGCTAAGAGGATAAAGACAACCACGAGGCCGAATTTTTTCTGCATAATTGATTCCTTTCAATTGAATCTTCCGGATTGATTACTTTCCCACCTTCCACAAACGCACGGTTTTATCGTCGCTGACGGAAGCCAGCCAGGAGGCGTTCCGGTTGAAGGCGACAGCATTAACATCGCGGCTGTGACCGCTGAGCGTTTGAATCAGGCGTCCACCGAAGGCTTCCCAAACTTTGACGGTCGAGTCGAAACTGGCAGAGGCCAGCCATTCTCCACCGGAACTGAAAGCCACACCGTGGACGGAATCCTGATGACCCGTGAGCGTCAGTTTCTCTACGCCCGCGCTCACATCCCAGAGCTTGATTGTGCCGTCCCTGCAACCTGAAGCCAGAGTGCGCCCGTCGGGGCTGAAAGCAAGGCTATAAACGCTGTCAGTGTGCCCGCTGAGGACGCGGAGTTGTCGCCCGGTGGCAACATCCCAAAGGCGGATTGTTCGATCTCTGCTTGAAGAGGCGAGCAGCCGCCCTTCAGGACTGAAAGCCAAACCATAAATGCTGTCGGTGTGGCCTGCCAGCTCGAACGCTTGACTCCATTTGCTCGTCTCCCACAACCTGACGACGCGATCACCGCCAGCCGATGCAACGAGTCTTCCATCGGGACTGTAACTGAGCGCTTCAACTTCCGCCGTGTGCTTCATCACATGCAGCGCTCGACCCGAACGGACGTTCCACACGCGCACCCTCTTATCAAAACCTGCGCCCACCAATAATCTTCCGTCCGGGCTGAAGGCAACCTCTGTAAAGTTCGCGCCGGTGAAGACGCGGATCGGGCGTCTCTGCGAAAGATTCCATAAGACGATTTTTCCACCGTTGTCAGCCGAAGCTAGTAGGCGTCCATCAGGGCTAAACGCCACGCCCTCGACATCCTTCTCATGTTCTGCGCGCAGCACCTCCGCAGCCCAGGGCTGAACTTTGACCGCCACCCGCTTGAGCGTCCAGTCAGCCAGCAGATTCAGATACTCAGGGACCCACCCGCGCAACTCGCTGGACTCTGTGGTGCTGCCGGTCTTCGCGTCGAAGATGCTGTGCGAGCCTGTCGGTAGAATCCTGACGGTGTAATCCTTATTCCTGGCCTTCTTCATCGCTCGTTCGAAGATTGCCAGACTCTCCTGCGCCGGAACGTATCTGTCTCGGCCTCCCCAGACAATCAGCACGGGACAGGTAATCTTCTCGAACGAGGGAACCGGGTCATACGTCATCGAAGTCTTCCACGATTGCTGCAAACGCTCTAATGATCTCGGCGGGTTGGTAAAGGGAAACCATCTTTCGCCGCCCGACCTTTCTCTAATCGTTTGCAATTGCTCCCAACCTGCCCCGGTGCGCGCAGCTTCAAATTTGAGCTTCATGAACTGGACGCCCTGCACGACCACGTCTTCGGAAAAACCTTCGGCGCGTAACATCTCACCGACGCGAAAAGTCTCCTGTCGCCACGGCTGCACACCCGACATGGATTGATTGATGAGAAAGGCTACGTCTTCTGAGCGAGAGGCCGCCAGAGCCGTAGTCCACGCGCTGTTACTAAAACCGAATAGCCCAATCTGCTTTGGATTGATATTCTCCTTCGATTTCAGCAACCGGACTGCCGCCAGCACATCTTCCGCCAGTTCACTGAAGGAATTGGAATTGGCCGTGCCGGTTGACTCGCCTACGCCTCTTGAATCGAAGATGAGAGCGGCGATGCCCCGGCGCAGGAAGTTGTAAGCGAAGAGCCGCAGAAAATCACGGTTCGTGCCGAAATCCCCCGGTGTGATGATGATGACGGGATGCGGCCCTCTGGTCGAAGGCGTAATCAGCGTTCCGCCGAGCTTGATGTCGCCGTTGCGAAAGCTGACCTGTTCTTCCCTGAGCTTGATTGGAGACGCCGTTCTCTCACGTTTGCCCACAGGTTTCCAGACGAGCTTTGTGACTTCGCCCTGTTTGTCGGAGACTGTTTCTACGCGAAGGCTGACGGGATAGGTCACTCTCAACCGATCGCCGCTGAAGAATGCGTTGGGCGAAGAAGGCCAGAGAGCGCTCGTCTGTCCCGTCTCATAATCAACGTAGCGCACGGCATTAGGCCCATCAATGTCCTGCCCGATGGCGATGATTTTAGTCGGCGTCAATTGATAGAGACCGAAGAGGCGCGCGAGCTTTCGAGGCTCGACCTCGGCAACCCGCGTTAAGCCAAACGCTCCGCTCGCCGCGCCATATTTGTACGTGCCTTTGATAGTCTCGTTTCGCAGTTGACCGCTAAAGGCGATTTTTCCCGAATTCACAGGGACATCGAAACTCAAATCACCGGACTCAAATTTAATCTCAGCCAGGTTTGCGCCGTTCGTGCCTTCGTAGCTTGAGAAGGTGACGCCAGCAACGCCGCTCGGATTGCCCTGCTCAACCCGGAAGCTCAAATTGACTCTTACCCAGTGGCTATTAAACCAGAAGCCGCCGACCCAATTGCCCTGAAGCGATTTCTGCTGCGGCGCGCTACTGACAGCAGAGTAACAACCCAGCAGGACAAGCATGGTGATGATTAAATGTCTTCTCATCTCTTTGGAATCCCCCGTCAAGGCAGCCTTTCTGAGCCGGACGTCTCTAGCGAACATTGAGCGGACATACTAATGTTGTTTCTCTTCGTCGAATAGATGTTTGTGGCAAGGCGCGTACTTTGGCAGGCGAGATGGTTTCGCGGTGGGGTAAACGAGCAGAAAGTTTTAGCCTGAAGTTCCGATTAGCCGGGATTTCCGAAAAGCTCCTGCAAGCGGTCGCGGTAGCCGCGCCCCGATTGCAGGCGCGTGCCGTCTCTGAGGACGATCTCATATTCGCCCCGAAAGAGCGGGTGGAGTTCTTTGATGCGCCGGACGTTGATCATCGTGGAGCGCTGGACGCGCAGGAATTGAGCGGGGTCGAGCCTGCTCTCCAGACTATTCATCGTCTCGCGCAGGAGATGCGTGTCGCTGCCCGCGTGCAGGCGTGCGTAGTTGTCTGCGGCTTCGATCCAGTCAATCTCTTCGACGCCGAGGAAGAAAATCCGTCCGGCTGTTTTGATAACCAATCGCTCGGCATACTTTTGATTCGTCCTCAAATCGTCAATCAGGCTTTGCAGGCGATGGCTCAAATCCGAGATGCCCCGGCGCTCAATCTGCGCTCTGGCACGCTCTACGGCTCTGCTAAACCGCTCGCTGTCAAAAGGCTTGAGCAGGTAATCCAGCGCGTGGACATCAAAGGCGCGCAGCGCGTATTTGTCATACGCCGTGACGAAGATAATGGAGGGCAGAGGCTCGACGTTGAGCGCTTCCAGCACGCCGAAGCCGTCCAGCTCAGGCATCTGAACATCCAGAAAAACTAAATCCGGCGCACGCTCTTCGATGACGTGGACGGCCTCGCGCCCGTTGCTGCATTCGGCGATGACCTCGACATCCCTTTCTTCTTTGAGATGAGCGCGAATCCCGCGCCGCGCCAGCGGCTCGTCGTCAACAATAACGGTGCGAATCTTCTCCATCATCCTGCGTTCGTGCCAGACCCGTTTCCATCAACGGGACGGCGGAAAGGAATCGCAATCGTGACGGTCAAGCCACCGCCTTCACGATTGTGCAACTCAAAGCGATGCGACGCGCCGTAGAGTTGTTCGAGCCGCGCCCGCGTGTTCGATAGTCCGATGCCTTTCATCAAGCTCTCAGGAGAGCTTGTGCCAAGCCCCGCGCCGTTGTCGCACACTTCGAGTTGTACCATCCCGTTCTCGCGCCGGGCGCGAATCTCTATCAGGCCGGGGGCGGCGCGCGGCGCGATGCCATGACGAATCGCGTTTTCGACCAGCGGCTGAAGGATGAGATTCGGGACGCACGCGTCGAGCGCCTTTGGCTCGACCTCCAAACGCACCGTCAGCCGATCCTGAAAGCGCGTCTGCTCGATTTCAAGATAGCTTTCGAGAAATTCCAGTTCTTCTTTCAGAGTGACTTCGTGCGTCCCCTTGTTCTCAAGGCTCGCGCGCAGCAGGTCGCTCAGGCGCGTGAGCATGCGCCGCGCAGCTTTTGTATCTTCCGCCATCAGGACGGAGATGCTGTTCAGCGTGTTAAAGAGAAAGTGCGGGTGAAGCTGCATCCTCAGAGCGTCAAGCTGCGCCTGCGCCAGCGTTGTTTCCAATTGCGCTGCACGCAGTTCGCGCTCACGATACTTGCGGTAATAATCAAGGGCTTGACTGAGACCGATGATGGCCCAGTAAGTTAAAAGGTCAAAGTGAAAGCTCGCGATGAAGAGGTTGCGGAAGGATGCAAAGAAAGGCTGCTGGCCGGAATACAGGCCAACCAGTAAGGCTACGAGGACATAAGCCCCCAGTTGAAGCAGCGAGAAGGCGACGCTTGCCGCCAAATGAACGAGCGTGCTTTTGAGCCATCTTCGGCGCTCAAGCGGAAAGCGGCGCGCGAGATACAGCAGGAGCGGCGTCAGGCTGAGCCAGACACACGCGCAAATCATCCACGCGGCCAAAGTCTCGCCCAACTTCATGGGTCTGCCTTCGTAAGCGCGGATGATGATGACCTCGCTGGCGAAGAACAGCCCGAAGAGCGTCCAGCCCAACGCAATCAAGCCCCACTTGACGAGGCGTTGTCGCTTTGAAGCTCCGTCTTTCATCGCGCCCTAGCTTATCCCGAAAAAGGAAAGAAGCAAAAGGCTCGCCATCCGAAGAGCGAGCCTTTTGCTTCTTTTGCTTCACGGCGCAGATACCGCGCCGGATGGTCGTGTTAGTCGTTCAGACGAATCGAGCTTAGAGCATAGCGAAATGCGCTCTGAAAACTCGCGTATTGATTTTGCGGCGCGACGCTGATCATGTAGAACAACTGACCGTTGCGCAGCAAGGTTGTATAGACCGAAATGGTCTCAGGTCTACCGGTCGCCTCGTTGACGTTCGAGAGCGTAATGGCGAGCGCCCGCCGCCCGTTGATAGCGCCCTGCTGATACTGGCTCTGCTGGCGCAAATTTCCATTGCCATGCGCCAGAGATTGAAGGAAGGAGTCGGTCGCCTGCCGCAGGTTTCCGCCCTGCGACTGCGCGACGCCCACGTTGATGCCGTGCGTGAAGACGGCCTGACCCTGAACCTGTCCGTATGCGCCTTCAGGAGCAAACCACACGGAGCTTTGGCTCTCGCTCAACTCGCGCCAGTTATCAGGATAGCTGATTTGGAAGACGTTGCCGCCATTGAATATTCGATAGCGCGACGAAGGATAGCCGACCCGTCCCCCGACATTACCTTCCGGGTAATTGCTGCCGCTGCTGCCGCCCTGTGTCGGGTAGCGCCGACCGCTGCGCGCGATCTCTTCCATTGACGGAGCGCGTCCTCCACTGCGCAGGCGCTGTTGAATGCTGGCGAACTCGTTTGAGTTGCGAACCGGATTATTAACGCGCAGCATCGCCGCTTCCTGATTGATGCGCTCGTAACGATTGCTCGGATTCGGGTGGCTGCTCAAAAACTCAGGGCCACCGCTTCCGCCCTGTTGCTGAATGGTGCGGAACATATTCGCCAGATCGCGCGGGTCGTATCCGGCGCGCGCCATGATCTGAGCGCCGAGGAGGTCTGCTTCCGTCTCATACTCGCGGCTGAATTTCAGGAAGTACGTGCCGACCGCCGCCTGCCCGATTTGTCCGACCGCCGGGCCGCCGATAATTGATCCGGCGATGCCAGCGATACCTGCGAGCAGCGAATACTTCTGAGCTTTGGTCGCCTGCGCCGTGCCGTGACGGAGCGCGACGTGGCTTAGTTCGTGCGCCATCACGCCCGCCATCTCGCCTTCCGTGCGAGCGGCTTCAATCATGCCGCGATTGACGTACATCGGGCCGCCCGGCAAGGCGAAAGCGTTAATCTCGCGCGCGTTGATGACCCTGAAATAGTATCTGAATTCAGGATGCTGAAATTCCTGTGGAATAGATTCGACCAGCCGCTGCCCGACACGCTCAATATAATCCTGAACTTCCCGGTCGTTCATGATGGGCAGTTGCCGCTCGGCTTCAGCCGCCGCCTGCCGCCCGAGTTGAACATCGTCCGCGACTTTGTACTTATTGCTGTGCAAAGCGATTCTAGTCTGTGCGAAAACAGGCATCGCCAGCAGAGCAATCGTCATCAGGCACATGACCAATCTTTGTGTACGGTAATAAATGTTAGTTCTCATTTTCTCCCCTCCTCCGACGCGCGTAGAAGTTTAAGCTGACGCACGCATTCGTCCTCTTCTGTGCAAAGTTGAAAAAAGCGGCGCACTCCCGAAAGCGAATCGAGGGTGCGCCGCTCTTCTTAAAACTTCAGCATCTCCCCCGACACTTAACCGTTCAACTACTCAGACAATTTACGCGCAGGGGGAGAGAGCACGTTATCTCTGCCACCTCCGTTTGCATTAACAATGCTTCGGAACTTCAGTGGCTTCCGTTTGATGAAACTTTAACACAGGGGGGTTGGCCTTGTTTAACCACGGCGTCCCCGCCTGTTGCGTCTCTGTGGAGGAGAGCTTCGCTCTTTAACGTTACGATTCTGTTCTATTTTGTTTACCTCGTCATCAAACTTTACGATTGTGCCGTCGGGCGGGCGCGGAATCGAAACGGCGACAAACGGCGACGTCAGCGCTTCCGTCACGACATCACCGGGCTTTGGGCTCTGTTCGTTGACACGCACGACGAGCATTGTTCCTTCGCGGCGAATCTCGGCAAAAGAGATGCCGTAGCCGCCTGTATTCTTCAGTCCCTGATAAGCGATGACGACAGCGCGCGTATTGAAATTCACTTCGGGCATCGGCCCGGAGCTACCTCTATTGTTGAGTCGCCAGGCGCTCTCCCAATCAGTCTCATTCATAATCAGTTGAACGGAACGCGCGCCCTGATAGCTGCTGTTGTAGCCCGTTGCCAGCACGGAGAAATCAATGGCGCGCGGCGGCTCAATCGCGTGAGTTGAATTACTGTTTCCTCCAGCCTCGCCGAGCATCGCCAGACGAATGATTTTAACCGGCGGCATCCCGTAACTGAGCAGGCGATTATGAAACTCGCCGATGTTGAATGATGCGCCCAGCAGTTGGCGATATTCTTCACGCAGTTTCAGAATCTGCATCTTGCCGAGCGTGTAGACAAGATAGGTCGGATCAAGCGTGCCGCGCCGTGCTTCGCGCTCAGCGTTGACGCGTTCCTGATAGCCTTCGCGCATGAAGAAGTCCACGCCCTCTTCATACGTCATGCCCGCCGTGTGCAGCCGCAAGCCCACCAGATAGCGGCACAAGCGCAAGAGCGCCATGCTCAACTGCGCGAGCTTTAATTTCGGATTGTTGCCGCCAAAACCTTCGTCCAGCATCATCTGCTCGCAGTAGTGCGCCCAGCCTTCGACGAAGCTGGCCGACGAGAGCGCCACGCGCACGCGCGATGGTTGCCGCCTCAAGGCCAGATACTGGTAATAGTGCCCCGGATAAACTTCGTGAATAGAGATGACGGGCAGCGCATAGCGATTGTAGAAACTGAGATGTTCTTCCTTTCTTCTTTCATCCCACTGCGAATCAGGCGGCGTCACGTAGTAGTAAGCCTCCGTGGCGATTCGCTCGAATGCGCCCGGCGAATCCATCGAGGCGAAGCTAACGGAGCGCGCGTATTCCGGCGTCTCCTCGACCGTCAGATTCTCTTTCCCCGAAGGCGCTAGAATATTGTTGGTACGAACGAAAGCGCGTATGCGATCAAGTTCGCTTCGGGTGTCACCGACAAGACCATTAGCCGATGGATGCTCGCGCCCCAGAGCGCGCAAGGCAGCCTGAATGCCTCTGCCCGGCGCGACCTCTTCGGCCAGCACGCGCATCTCCTCCTGCGTCCGTCGCAACTCTCTTTCACCATCTGTGATGAGTTGCGCGAGAGGGGTTTCGACCATCTCATCGTAGAGCAGTTTACGCCGATAGTTTTCCGCGCCGATGGCGTAGCTGCCCGTCGAGCGCGGTAATAAATCGCGCTCAAGCCATTCGATGAAAGAACGGATGGCGCTGATGACTCCATTATTCACCGTCTCGAATTCCGCTTTCCGCGCCGCGCTCATCCTCCCGCCACCCGCGCGCTCGATCATCTGCGGAACGACGCGCGAGAAATAGTCTATGCTGCCGCGCGCCTGTGCAATGGCCGTTTCGGTGTAGATGCGCGGCGGTGCTTCCAGATTAGCGCGAGCTTCACCGAGCAGCCGCACAATCTCGCGCTCGCGCGCCAGAACGCTATTCAGGCGTTGCTCGATGGGCGCATAGTTGCGCTTGAGGATGTTGTCCACGCCCTCGGAAATCAATCGGTTGTAAACGTTCGGGTCGCGTTGCCACGCGCGTATGTCCTGAAGGTCTAGAAGCTGCCCGCGCGCGTGCGACATCAGCACAAGGTAGTCGTAGCGCGTCTCTTCCGGAAGCACTACCGGATTAATGCGCGTGAGCAAACTGACGGTATCGCGCAGGCGGCGAACTTCGCGCGCCACCGCTTCACGGCTGCGCGTTTCAAGTTGAGAGTCGTACTCATGCAGTCCGGCAGCAGTCGCCGCCGATGGATTGAAACTGTAATAGCCCTTCAGATATTCGTCCGCGATCTGGTTAAAGCGTGCAACTACGGAACTCGCGCTTGAGCTGGCTGGCGGAGAGTTGCGGCGAATGGGACGACGCCTCTGCGCTGTGGCGACTTCCATTGAAGGCAGAAGCGTACTCACAAGAACCAGGAACGTGAGCGGCAGGACGGAAATTTTCCTTTTCATCTATTCAGAAAATCTGTTCAGCGACGGACGATCAGAATTATTGTGCAGGGGGAGCGAACAAGGAGAGATTAACAGAAGAAGAGACGGGAGGCCACGCGCGCTACTTTTTCTTGGGAATCTTTTGCGGGTCAATCCGTTCGTTGAGCCAGTCGGTCGCATCGTCAACCGCCGCGACGTGAACGCCTTCGCCTTTCCAGACGCGAATCATGGCGATAATGAAGAGAACGGTGGAGACGCCCCAGAAGATTTTTCCTCCGACGCTGGTGCCGGTGATACCTTCGATGAGGTTGAAGAGGAGCTTGATCACAATGGCGGCCAAATGCAAGGCCAACCCCTGCGCCGCATGAAAGCGTGCGCGTGGCTCGCTGCGCGGCGTCAGGAATAGTTCGAGAACTCCGGCCACCGCGCCGATGAAGAAAGGCGCGTAGGGCAGCGCAAGCGTTAAATTTTCAGGCAATCCTAAGCCCGGCACAGCGCGCGTCGATGAGGGTGCGGTTGACGAGGCTGAAGACATCACCGCAGGCATTTCGGCAGGCTTTGGCGGATACGTCGGCGGAACGTTAATAGATGGATAAGAGACCGGGATTGAAGAATCATAACGCTTCGTCGGAGCTTCGGCAGGCCACGGCTCTTCCGCTTTCGGCAAAGGCTTGACCGGGCGCGGTTCTCCCCACGCATCGTCAGCACGACGCCCATACTCTTCATCGAGCGGATTAGTATCGTACTTGGTCTTCTTTTTCTCTTTCATCACCATAGACTGATTTACGAAATCAGTTCCCACGCGGTTCAGTTATTCTCCATCACCCGCAACCGCGTATTCCACCTGTTCCCAAGAAGCGTCGCGCTCCGAGATGCGAAACGCGCGCAGGTTCTCAGTGTTCGAGCCTAAGCCAATGATAAAGTAAATTGCTGACGGATAATAGGCGAGGCGCACATCCGTTTCCGACGGAACAGGCGTAGGGGAGCGCGGGTGCGAATGATAAATGCCCAGCAGCTCTTCGCCGCGTTCGCGCATCAGGCGCTGCGCGGCGAATAATTCTTCCGGCGCAGCCTCGTAGCCAACCAGCGTGTCACGCGCGACGTTACGGAGACGATAAACCGTTTGCGCCTTCTTGCTGCCGCCCCCGATGAGTCCACAACACTCAGAGGGACTAGTCGCGCGCGCGTGCGCGAACATTTCATCCAGATGCTCGCGCAACAATGTAATCATGCTCTAGCCCAACGAATAGTTAAAACCACAAAGGCACAAAGACACAAAAGGATTTTTATTGAATCGTGCCTTCGTGCCTTTGTGGTTAATCTCCTGCTTCGGCAGCGTCGGCTCGCGGTTTCGCTGCGGCAGCTTCTTTAATGAGGCTGCGGCCAATGACGAGACGCTGTATCTGGTTCGTGCCTTCATAAATCTGCGTAATCTTGGCATCGCGCATGTATTTCTCAATCGGGTAATCTTTGCAATAGCCGTAGCCGCCGAAAAGCTGCACGGCGTCGGTCGTGACACTCATCGCCACGTCCGTTGCAAAGACCTTGCCCATAGCCGCAATCTTCGAGACATTCTTCGCGCCCGCGTCAATCGCCCGCGCCGACGCATAGATTAACTGTCGCGCCGCTTCAATCTTCGTCGCCATGTCCGCGAGCATCCATTGAATGCCCTGAAACGACGCGACCGATTGGCCGAACTGCTGGCGCTTCATCGTGTAATCAATCGCCAGGTCGAGCGCGCCCTGCGCTAGTCCCAAAGCCTGCGCCGCCACGCCGGGACGCGCCAGGTCAAGCGTCATCATCGCGTGCTTGAAGCCGTAGCCTTCTTTGCCGCCGAGCAGATTCTCCTGCGGGACGAAACAATCTCTGAAGTGAAGCTCATGCACGGGCACACAACGAATGCCCATCAAATCTTCCTTCTTGCCGATTTCAAAACCCGGAGTTCCCTTTTCGACCAACAAGGCAGAGACGCCGCGCCCGCCTCTTTCGGGATTGGTCGAGCAGAAGATGGAATAAAGCTGTGCTGAGTTTCCGTTCGTGTTCCACTTCTTATCGCCGTTGAGGACGTAAAAGTCGTCGCGCTTCTCCGCGCGCGCCGTCAAACTTCCGGCGTCCGACCCGGACTCTTTCTCCGACAGCCCGAAGGCCATCAAGGTTTTCCCCTGCGCCACATCCGGCAGGTACTTCTGCTTCTGCTCCTCTGTTCCGCCAACGATAATCGGAAACGACGCGAGCGCGTTCACAGCATAAGTGACGCCGACGCCGCCGCAAGCCTTTGACAGTTCCTCGACGACGATGCACAGATTCGTCACACCGCCGCCGCGCCCGCCATATTCTTTGGGAATCCACACACCCATCAACCCCGCGTCCTGCAACGCGCGCACGACCGACCACGGATACTCAGCCGTCCGATCAAGCTCAGCCGCCACCGGGCGCACAAACTTGTCTGCAATCTCGCGCGCCATCTCACGATATTCAAGATTCTCTTTCGTCAGTAATTCGTCCACGTTTTAATGTCTCCTCCAATATTTTAAGAGCCTATTTTCATGCGTGCCCGTTGTTGCGGCCTTCAGTAATGATGCGCTCTACCAGATCGGCCAGCTTATTCAGGCGCTCATCAGTTTGCGCGAGCCGTTCATCAGTTCGCACGAAGCGCTCATCAGTTCGCATGAGGTGCTTATTAGTTAGTGCGAGCTGTTCATCCGTGCGGCTCTGAGACGCCGCTAGGCCTTGCATCGCAGTAGTCACGATCTGGATGAACTCTGTTTGTGTCTCCGCATAAGCCTGTAACTGCCTGCCCGTTTCAGCTACCTGCTGATTGGTCTGTTCCAGCCCGGTTTCAAGGCGTACCAGCCTGGCTTCAAATTCAAACTGCCTGGCTTCAAAGTCAGCCTGACTCCGATCTAACCTGGCTTCAAAGTTAGCCTGGCTCTGCAATAGAAATTCAATTGCGCGCTCCATTTCTTCGCCTGTCATTTGCGCCCTCCTTCCAGTTTCTAAGCCTGCTGCTAGTCTTTCACGACCTTGAGCTTCAATTCTTCCAACTGCGCCGGGTCAACTTCTCCGGGAGCGTCAATCATCAGGTCGGCAGCCGAAGCCGTTTTTGGGAAAGCCATCAGGTCGCGGATGTTCTCAATTCCGGTCAGAGCCATCAAGAGCCGTTCGATGCCGGAGGCGATCCCGCCGTGCGGCGGTGTGCCGTATTCGAGCGCGTCGAGGAAGAAGCCGAAACGCTCGCGCGCCTTTTCCGGCGTCAGTCCAAGAACCTTGAAGATTAGCGCCTGAACGTCGCTCTGGTGAATACGGATGGAGCCGCCCGCGGCCTCTACGCCGTTGACCACGGTATCGTAAGCCTTCGCGCGCAATTTCCCCAGCAACTCTGTTTCGCCATCTTCGACCGCGCGTCTCAGCAGCGGCAAATCTTCATCGAGCGGCGAGGTGAACGGATGGTGCATAGCGTAGTAGCGCCCGTCCGCCTCGTTAAACTCAAACATCGGAAACTCCGTCACCCAGAGCGGCGCGTAAACATTTTCCGGGATCAACTTTTCGCGGCGCGCGACTTCGTTTCTGAGAGCGCCGAGACTCGCCGCCACCGTCTTCGATTTGCCAGCGACGATCAACACGGCATCACCATTTTGCGCTCCCGCAGCCGCAGCCATCCGCTCAATCGTCTCTTGTCCCAGCACCTTTAAGAGCGACGAAGAGATTTCATCGCCGAGCTTAATCCAGGCCAGCGCGGTTGCACCATAGCGCTTCACAAACTCCTGCAACTCGTCCAGAGTTTTCCGGGAAAGAGTCGCCCCACCTGTGACGACGATTCCCTTGATCTCTCCACCGCCTGCCAGCGTCGCGGCAAAAGGAGCAAAGCTAGTTCCCTCTAACACGCTCGCCAAATCGCGCAGTTCCATCCCGAAGCGCAGGTCTGGCTTGTCCGAGCCGTAGCGTCGCATCGCTTCCGCATAAGACAATCGCTGAAACGGTGTGGGCAAATCAACGCCAATCAACTTGAAGACGCGCGCGAACAATCCTTCGATGAGTTTGTAAACCTGTTCGGTCGTGGCGAAGCTCAGCTCAACGTCGAGTTGCGTAAACTCCGGCTGGCGGTCGGCTCGCAAATCTTCGTCGCGGAAACAGCGCGCAATCTGGTAATACTTATCCAAGCCAGCAATCATGCAAAGCTGCTTGAAAAGCTGCGGCGATTGCGGCAGCGCAAAGAACTTGCCCGGCTGGATGCGCGAGGGCACGACGTAATCACGCGCGCCTTCGGGCGTGGATTTAATCAGAATCGGTGTCTCGATTTCCGTAAAACTCTTCTCGTCCATGTAGCGGCGAATCTCCGCGACTACGCGATGGCGCAGGCGCAAATTCGCTTGAAGCTGCGGGCGGCGCAAGTCCAGATAACGATACTTCAAACGCAGGTCTTCGCTCGCAAGCTGGTCGGAAGAAGTCGGCTCAATCTGAAACGGCGTCGTGCGCGCGTCATTAAGCACAAGAAGCTCACGCGCGCTCACCTCCACATCGCCGGTCGGGATTTTCGGGTTGCGCTGGTTCTCCGCGCGCAGCACGACTTCGCCCGTGACGGCAATCACGTACTCGCCGCGCACATCCTTGGCCTTAGCGTGCGCTGCGCGCGCCGTCTCTTCGTTGAAAACGACCTGCGTGATGCCATCGCGATCACGCAAATCAACAAACGTCAAAGGGCCGAAATCGCGCCGACGCGCCACCCAGCCCATTAAGGTGACTGTCTTCCCAACATCTTCCACGCGCAAAGCGCCGCATGAATGTGTGCGTTCTGTGTTTCCTAAATTATCTAACATAAACCCAAAGCTTCCATCTTAAACTTAAATTTTCAGAATTGAACTCAAAGTTGCCAAGAAGTTAGACAGGATTAACAGGATTAGCAAGATTAAGAAAACCAGATAACTCAAGAACGTCGAGGGCTTTTTATTTTACCCTGTCAATCTTGTAAATCCTGTCTATTTCTTCTCTGTATCGGAGATAAATTTTTGCGGCGCGTCGAAGCGATTCTGTTCCGACGCGTCTTCAGTAACCTTCTCTTTCAGGTAAGCATTGAACTCGCCGGAGCGGTTGCGAGGAATACTCAGGCTCTGCCATCCGGTTGATTTGAAATGCTTGGCCAGAAAAACGATCTGCCCGATGTGGTAGCCGTAGTGCGTCATCTGCCGGTTGATGGCCTTGACGACCGTGTGCGCCTCGCCGCGAATCAGAACCGTCTTCATCAAATCTTCAGGCTGTAAGGATTCGATTGCACCAAACACGCAAGCCCAGCCTTTCTCCCACTGCGCGAGCAATTCATCTCTGGTCGTTTCGGGCGTGATGACAAACTCCATATCACGATTGCGGTCGGGTTTCTCGCCATCCGTCGTCAGAAAATCCGTCCAGCGTGAGAGCATGTTGCCGACCATGTGCTTGATGACGACGGCAATACTGTTCGCCTCTTCGTCTAGAGCGCGAAAGAATTCCTCCTCCGTCGTCTGCGCGAAAGCTTTTTCCGCCAGCTTCCTGTAGCCACGAAAATTCAGGATGGCGTCTTCTAGATAATGTTTGGCCAGCGAGTTATCCATAATTAATTTTGTAGGGGCAGGGCTTGTCCCTGCCCGTCTGCTATCGAAACCGAGCGGGCAGGGACAAGCCCTGCCCCTACAGTTTTAATACCTCTCGAATGGCGGCGGCAACGCGGTTGCTGGAGAGCGTTTGTTGCTCGCCCGTGCTCAGATTTTTGAGCGCGACTTCACGGCGCGCACGCTCCTCTTCGCCGACGACCGCCACGAACGGGATGCCGCGCGACGAAGCATATTTGAACTGCTTTCCAATCTTGTCCGCTTCCGGGTACAAATCAACGCGCAGCCCGGCAGTGCGAAGCTCCATTGCCAGCGTGATTGAATCGTTGATTGCTTCTTCGTTCCAGATCGTGACCATCACATCAGCCGGAGCATTAACCAGCTCTGGCGGGAACATCTCTCGCTCTGTCATCACGACGATGATGCGTTCCAATCCGAGAGAGAAACCGCACGCCGGAACGTCCTGTCCCGAAAACATCCCGACCAGATTATCGTAACGCCCGCCGCCGCCTAGACTGCCCGCCAGATCGGGCACGTTGATTTCCATAATCGCGCCCGTGTAGTAAGAAAGCCCGCGCGCGAGGCTCGGATCAATCCTGATTCGTGCGCCCGCATCACTGGCAGCAGCAAACTCTATGATTGAGCGCAACTCGTCTATACCGTGTGCGCCCGCTTCATGATCGCCGACGAACTCTACGAGGCGCCCGAGCGTTGCGGCGTTCAAAGACTCCGCCCCGTTCTGCACTCTCTCATCTGCGGCTAGCTGCGCGGCGTGTTCCAACTCTCCCAGCCCTGCGAAGAAGTCCAGTAGATTATCGCCTGCTTCCTTCGTGATGCCGCGCCCCGCAAACTCTTTCTCCACGCCTTCACGCCCGATCTTGTCCAGCTTGTCGAGCGCTACGAGCGCGTCACCGTGTTTCTCCATTGCGATGCCCGCCGCGTCTAACACACCGGAGAGCACCTGACGATGATTGAGACGAATCGTGAAATTAGTGAATCCCAATTTCGTCAAAGCTTCACTTGCTGCCGCGCACAGTTCCGCTTCGACAATCATGGAGCGCGAGCCGAGCGCGTCAACGTCGCACTGGTAAAACTCCCTGAACCTTCCGCGCGCCGGGCGGTCTGCGCGCCAGACGGGTTGAATCTGGTAACGCTTGAAGAATTTCGGGAGCTTCTCTTTGTATTCCGCGACGACGCGCGCCAGCGGCACGGTCAAATCATAACGCAGGGCGAGGTCTGCAAGGCCGGTCTTCTCATGCTCGCCCCGCTTCAGGATTTTGAAGATGAGTTGATTGCCCTCTTCGCCGTACTTTCCCAGCAGTGTCTCGATATTCTCGACCGCCGGAGTCTCCAAAGGCTCGAAGCCATAGCGCTCATAGACTTCCTTGATGATGCCGATGACGTACTCGCGCCGCCTGACATCGGTTGGAAGAAAATCGCGCATCCCGCGCGCCGGTTGTGTCTTGCCACTTGCCATTACTTAAAGATGGAGAAGCCCGCGTAAAAGATAATTTGATTCAGCCCGCGATTCGACCCCGAACGGTCGCCATTCGAGATATGGTGAAAGCGCGCACCGAAGCTCACGGCACGTCTCTCCGACGTGAACACGCGCAAGCCCGCTCCAGCTTCACCGACCAGAGCCAACCCACCTGAGTCTGGCAAAGGCATGGAGTCGGTGAAACCCAACAGGCCGCCGTTGACGTGAATGAATGGCTTAACGTGCGAGGTATTCCTGAAGTCGAGTTGCAAGCCCAGCGGCGTGACGCCGAGGCCATAGGTCGTCCCGCGCCTGAAAGTCGTCACCGTGCCCGCAGGCGTGGTCGTGGTCGTCGCTTGCTCTATGTTCCCTGTCGCAACGGCCAGCGGAATCATATCGAGCGTGTACTGCAAAGCCACACTCCGGTTTGCTGCGAGCGTCCGCCCGTAACGAAAGGCCGCGATGACGAACCGGCGATCACTCGCTTCGGCGTCCGTCAACCCGCCAAAGACGGTCGTCGCCGTAAACGCACCGCCGCCCCAGAAACCGAACTCATTGTCGCCCTTCTTCAGTCTGTAAGGCGAATCGTTTTGAGGAGCGCTCCGGCTCGCCGATGAACCTGTCTCAGACGCAGAGCTATCAAGAGCGGCGCGACTATCCGCCACCTCCTGCGCGTGGATGGAAACTGCTCCGACCGCAATCATGAACAAACCAATGAGTGTAATCCTGAAAGGAATACGCATTCTTTTCCGTTCTCCTTCAATCGTCGTTTTAGAAAACTTGTTCTCGCGCCAGCTCATTCGCGGTACATTTGAATGTACCCGACATAGTTCTGCCAGAAGACATCAAGCCCCGCCACCTCTTCATCCGTCAGCGGTCTTTTGACGCGCGCGGGCGCTCCCATCACGAGCGAGCGCGGCGGAATCTGTGTGCCGGGTGAGACAAGCGAGCCTGCGGCGACGAGCGATTGCGCGCCGATTCTCACTCCGTCCATCACAATTGAGCCGATGCCGACGAGGCTGCCGCGCTCGACGTAGCAGCCGTGCAGCGTGACGTTGTGCCCGACGGTCACTTCGTCTTCAAGGATGGTGGCGTGCGTGCCGTTTGAGACGTGGATGACTGTCCCGTCCTGAATGTTGGTGCGATTGCCGATGCGTATGTGAAAGACATCGCCGCGCACGACCGCGTTGAACCAGACGCTCGACTCTTCGCCGATGTGGACATCGCCGATAACTTGCGCGCTCTCTTCGATGAAAGCTGTCGGATGAATCTGCGGGTGCGTGCCGCGAAACGGTCTTATCATAATCCTTGTGCAGGGATTGCTTGCTTGTCGCTGCTCTCTTCGGACGAAGCGGAAACGGTAACATGAGCTATAGAGGCTGGGCAAGGAAGGCACTCTTCGCTTGTTCAGTCAGGTTTACAGGGGAGAGCGAAAGCAACCACGAAATCACACGAAGTAACACGAAATGAACGCTCTCTTCGTGCTCCTTCGTGTGACGCGCGTGGTTCGTCATTTCCTTCTTTTGGTTTGCAACTTGGTTTTATGCGTTACAATGGGCGGCAATCGAAGTCCAATCCGGGAGGCGAGAGGCGGCGAATGCACCCGAACGAAAATCTAATCGAAACCTTCTACACGTCGTTTCAAAAACTGGACGCCGAAGCGATGTCGCGTTGCTATCATCCGGACATACGCTTTTCCGATCCGGTCTTCCCAGATTTAGCCGGAGCGGAAGCGAGTAAGATGTGGAGAATGTTATGCTCGCAGGCCAAAAACTTTGAGCTGACATTTTCCGATATTCAGGCGAATGACCAAACGGGCAAAGCCCACTGGGAAGCTCAATATGACTTTTCCGCCACCGGGCGAAGAGTTCATAACAAGATAGATGCCGAGTTCGAGTTTCGAGACGGAAAGATCATCAGGCACACGGACACTTTCGATTTCTGGAAGTGGAGCCGCATGGCCTTAGGCCCGGTCGGAGTCCTCTTAGGCTGGACGCCGCTCGTCCGCAACAAAGTTCAAAGACAAGCCCGTGAGCGCTTGTCAAGATTTAAGAACCCGTAGGCTTTTATTATGAAGTACGCCGTGATTGTCGAAGAGGGTGGAACTAGTTTTGGCGCGTATGTACCGGATTTGCCAGGTTGTGCTGCTGTGGCAGATACAAAAGAAGAAGTTATGGAACTGATTCAAGAGGCTATTGAATTTCATCTCGAAGGATTGCGCGAAGACGGTCAGCCCATCCCTGAGCCTTCTTCGAGCATTGAATATGTTGAAGTGCGCGCCGCATGACAAGCCATTTTGCATCCCCGCGATAGCACGCCCCCACGTTGACTCTACAAGACAGGCGGACAGCTTCCGCCGATTAGTGAGCAAGGAGGTTCGAGCAGTGGGCACGAAAGCAATCAGCGCCGGGAGCGCGGCATCGCGTCCGGTTCGACGACGCCAGATTTCGGAAGGAGCGATGAGTTGTCGTCGCAAATTCCTGCGCTTCTTTCCCGGCGGGTTCCATGATGAGAAATATATCTCTTGGGAACGCGGCTACAAGTGGGAGTCGCATGAGCGTTGGGAGGAGTCGCTCGGACAGGTGGAGTTTCGCAGGCTCTTGCGCGCTCGTGAGTTCGCAGAGATTTCGAGCCGCGCGGTGCGGGTCGAGCAGCAGAGCCGTCATAGTATGATCTTCTCGTTCGAGAAGATGGCGCTGCGCGACGCCGTGAAATCAGAAGCGGGCGCGCGCGCGTTTGCCGAAGGTCTCTATGATTTTCTTCATGGAGCGGGGAGCGTAGAGCGCAGGTTCGAGCGTTGGTGCGAGACGGTTGCGGCGTTACCACGAAAGCAGACGTGGGTGCTGACGTGGCCGCTCGTGACAGTCTTTGGATTCATCGCGCAGCCGGAGACGCATATCTTCCTGAAGCCAATGGTCTCGCGCATCGCAGCCCGCGAGTACGGCTTCGACTTTCAGTACAAGTCTCGTCCGTCATGGGAAACATATGCGAACTTCCTTGAGTTTGCCGCAACCATCAGGCGCGACCTGAGCGACCTGCGTCCACGCGACATGATAGACATTCAATCGTTCATGTGGGTTCAGGGATCGGACGAGTACGAGGAATGATTACTTGAAAGGCAGAAGGAATAGACAGGATTAACAGGATTAGCAAGATTAAGAAAACAAAGCCAGCAGACAGGTCTTGATGTTGTCTTTCTTATCCTGTCCATCTTGTTAATCCTGTCTAATTCCTTCGTGTCCCAATCTTGTTGGTTTCGATTTAACTAACAGCCCACGCATGTTGACACCTGTGAAGCGAGCATGAGAGAGTGCGCGCGAGATGGTGGACAAAGCAATGAAACGTAAACAAGGGGCGCGCGCCGCGTGGTGGATGCTGCTTGGCCTTGTGCTGGTCGTGGCAAGCTGCGGCGGCTCGCTCTACAAGGTCAAGCCGAAAATTGATGCGCCGGTCGTGGGAGGCAAAGAGGCGAGCGCCAACGGTTTCAGCGTTCGCGCCATACCGCTTTTGACCGACGAAGAGAGCCAGGATTTGTTTCAGGCAAACCTGCCGCTCGGCGGACTCTTGCCTGTGCGTCTGGAGATTAACAACGAAAGCGGCACGCCGATTTCGTTCAAGCGCGTCAAATTCCGCCTGAGTGATGGCGAGGGGCGAGAATGGAAGCTGCGCTCACCGAAGCAGGCGGTTTCGCGCATTCTGACCGCCGACGAAGTCTATCTCTACAATCCGAACTCGCGTAAGAGATTTGAGGAAGCCGTGAGCGAACATGCCTTCGATCTGGGGACGCCGCTCGAACCAGGCAGGCAGCGGCGCGGCCTCGTCTTCTTTCAAACACCGAAGAAAGAAGCGGTCGCCAGCCCGCGCGGGTTGGTGCTGACCATCGAAGGGCTGCCGCAGCCGGTTGAAGTTATTTTCAATTGATAATCAAACATCAACCGAAACCGCAGATGGACGCAGATAAACGCCGATAAGATTCAACCACGAAGACACAAAGTCACTAAGAGAGTTAAAGCTCTTTCCCTTTTGCGTCTTCGTGTCTTGGTGGTGAGTTTTTATCTATGTTCATCTGTGTGAATCTGTGGTTAATTTTATGAACGATCAAAGTCTGCAAGAGAGATATTCGCCACAGGGCACATGCTTCGGATGTGGCCCCGTGAATGAGAAGGGTCTGGGGATTCGTAGTTTCGAACAGGAGAATAACGAGGTCGTCTGCGAGTGGCAGCCTGAAAGTTATCACGAGGCGTTTCCCGGAATGCTCAACGGCGGCATTATCGGGACATTGCTGGATTGCCACTCAAACTGGACTGCCGCCTGGTATCTGATGCGGCGCGGAGGGCTGGCTCACGCGCCCTGCACGGTGACGGCTGATTATGCAATCAAGCTCAAGCGCCCGACTCCGACCGACGCTCCGGTTAAATTAATTGCCCGCGTCGTTGAATCCGAAGATGATCGCGCCATCGTCGAAGCCGAGTTGATTGCCGGTGGAAAAATCTGCGCGACCTGTCGCGGCACATTCGTTGCGGTCAAGCCCGGACATCCGGCGTATCATCGCTGGGGGCAGGAAAAGCAGGGATGAGGGCGGAAGGGTGAAGGATAAAAGAAGGATAACTCAAATCAAGTGGCTAACACCTCAGAGTATTAAGCCCCGTGAGGGGCGCATGATAATAGCCCAGCCATTCATGGCTGGGAACAGAAACGCAAAAATGACTGAGTCCCGTAGGGACGACTGAAAGAAAGCGAGCCTTTCTTCAATCGTCCCTACGGGACTCAGGTTTTATTCCCTAGATTTATCCCCAGCCATAAATGGCTGGGCTATTATCAATCGTCCCTGACGGGACTCCGTATGCTTTATATTTGCACACGATGTTAGTTACTCAACTTGAACAAGCACACTTTCATCTTTCACCCTTACTCTTCAGCACTTCCGCCATGAAATGCTCAACGCGCGGCAGTTCGACCGGGTTCGTCCAGTGATTGTTTGCTTTGAAGGATGAGCCGACAATGAAGCCGTCGGCGATGGCGTAATAGTCTGCAAGATTGTCGGCGCTGATGCCAGAGCCGAGCAGGACGGGGAGAGTGGCGTGCGCTTTGGCCTCGCGCACGTCCTCAACTTTCGGCGGATTACCCGTCACGCTGCCGGTGATGATGACTGCATCGCCGCGCATGAATTCAACTGCGTGAGCCATCTCTCCGACGCTGATGTCCGCCGTGATGGCGTGGGAAGAGTGCTTCTTCTTGATGTCGGTCCAGACCTGCACGCGCTCAGCACCAATCAGCTTGCGATAGCGTAGAAGCTCTGCGGCTGATGCCTCGATCAACCCTTCGTCGGCAACGTGTGCAAAGGCGTAGCCTTCGGCGCGTATAAAATCCAATCCGGCAGCGTGCGCCACAGCCATCGCTTCCGTGTTCGCAGCGGCCAGAATCTGCACGCCGACGGGCAGCTTGCTCTCCGCCTTCACCGCCTGACCGATTATGGCCATTGCCGCCACGATTTCCGGGCCGACGCTGCCGCGCAGGTAAGGCGTGTCGTGCGTATTCTCAATCATAATCCCGTCCACGCCGCCCGTGCGGTAAACGAGAGCCTCGCGCACGGCCAGGTAAGTTAACTCGCCGACCGAGAGCTTACTCAAGGGAGCGCCCGGCAGCGCGCCGACATGAATCACGCCGATCACGAATTTAGAGTTAGGGAATAAACTCTCCAGCACGCGACCGCTCACTTTAATCCTTTCGGGGTCGCACGCTCGTTCGTGATAAAGACTACGTCCAGACGGTTGAAGTTCTGATTGACGGCAACGGTCGTGCCCGGCTGCAAGCGAAAGGAGAACATCACGTCGTCGTCACGCTGCTCAATCCGCATATCGGCAAAGCCGCGCCCGTTTGTCTCATTGCGCGTCGAGATGAAAGCCGCTCGCGGAATCATCACGCAGACGCGCTCGCCTTCGGCGAAAGATTTGTAATCGTCAAGCGGCGCATCAGACGTGAGCGTAAAGCGCGCCCCGTCCACCGATTCATTGCGACGAAGCATGAGGATGCGTTTTTTGTGCGGCCTCGATAGAGAAGATAGAGAAGGATTGGCGGCGGCAGGAGGAGACAGCAGGCCGCGCGAATTGTTATCAACGGCAGCCCGCGCGCCTGTTCCCGCGATGAGCGCCAGGAGAAGAAAGAAGGCGACGAAAGCACGAGGACGATTGCTGCCCCTGCGTGTTAAGCGCCAGCGAATGCGTGCGTCAGCGTGAATTGAGTTGAGGGTAGACGTGTAGACAGTCGTAGAGCGCAGAAAAGTCGGCATTGGGGGTTATGACTCCGGTTCTGCAAAAGTGGCCGGGGGCGAGGTGGCGCTCTTGGCGAAAGTGCGAATAATCTTCCACGCTCAAGCGCGCACATCCGGCTTTCAAAAGGCGCTATAATATAATCGCTTTTGCTTGAGATTCACAGTATTTTAATGGCCTGACAAAAGGCGCTTCCGTTATCATCCAACTTAAACCACAAAGAGGAGGCAGCATGAGCAGAGAAGAAAGAGAAGACAACACAATCTATAAGGTCGTCGTCAATCACGAGGATCAGTATTCCATCTGGCCAGCCGACCGCGAGAACGCCCTCGGCTGGAGTGACGCCGGAAAGACCGGAACCAAGGCGGAGTGTCTGGCCTACATCAAGGAAGTATGGACGGACATGAGGCCGCTCAGCTTGAGAAAGAAGATGGAAGAAGCCGCCAACAAAAAATAGCGGCTTCCATGTAGGACAGGCATTCCTGCCTGTCGTAGGACAGACATTCTTGTCTGTCATTGAGCGCGTCAGCGCGGATACTTGTTAGTTAATCTTGATGAGCGTGCTGGCGCACGCTACGACAGACAGGAATGTCTGTCCCACTTATGACAGGCAGGAATGCCTGTCCTACGCCACTTTCTCTTGCTCTTCCTGTTCGGGAAGCCGCCAGGTCTGTCCGGGTTCGGTCAGGGCAACGCGCCAGCGTTCGTCTCCGGCGGCGCGGAGCAGGCGCGCGACTGGCTCTCCAAGCGGCTCGCGGCTCAACTGAAACGTCGAGTGATGTATCGGCAAGATGTAGGTCGCATTCATTTCCCTGCGCATCGCCCAGGACTGTTCAGGATTGGCGTGCGCGTGAATGTAAGGATCGTAAGCGCCGATGGGAAGAATGGCGAGATCAATAGCGGCACGATGGCGCAAAGAAGCGAAGGCATTTGTATAGGCCGTGTCGCCGCCAAAAACCAGGGAGCGGCCTCGCTTCGTGATTAAAAATCCGCCGTAGCCGCGATGCTTGTCCGTCAGCTTGCGCGCGCCCCAGTGGTTGACCTTGATTGACTCGATGCGCGCGCCGCCAATTTCCACGCTCTCGCCCCAAGCAAGTTCATGCGACTGCCGGAAACGTCTTACTAAATCACGATTCCCTTTTTGGACAACCGCCTGAGTTTTCCGGCGGGGCAAGCGACGCAGTGTGCCCAGATCACAGTGATCCATGTGCGCGTGCGAGATGAGCACGGCGTCGAGCGGCGGCAATTCTGTGATGGAAAGGGCTGGCTTGACCAGACGGCGCGGGCCGATGGTCAGCCCTGCGACGTTCACGCCCACGTTTGAGCGCAGGGCCGGGTCGGTCAGAAGCCACGTGCCGTAAAAGTTAATCAGCACGGTCGCGTGGCCCAACCAGGAAACGGTCAGCGAGTCGTCATCCCAACCCGCAGGCGCGGGACGATGCAGAGCAGCCGGGATGGGCTTTCCGGCCTCCGAGAAACGTTGAGAAAGAAAGCGGCGCGCGTGCTGGCGCGCAAAGCGAGCATAAGTTTTTAGTTTTTCTGGATTCATAAAGGTAGGCGATTAGATGCAGCTTCAGCATTCTGTGCTGCCCACTATCCGCAGGCGTTACGGCTGTTAGTCGCAGCCAATCGCTAATTGCTATAATTTGCGCCCATGCCTGATTCATTAAAGGATGCTGCAACGACGATTGCGTGGCTGCCCGATTTTGTTTACACGGACGGGCGTTTCGAGAGCGGGATGGCGCTTGCCTGCGATTCGCAGGGACGCATCACGCGGCTCACGCGTGAGACGGAAAGCGTAGGCCGTGTCGTCAGGTTAAAGAATCGCGCCATGCTGCCCGGTCTCGTCAACGCGCACTCGCATGCCTTCCAGCGTGTGATTCGCGGGCGCACGGAACGCCGGACGGGCGCGCATGATTCCTTCTGGACGTGGCGCGAGATGATGTACAGCGCAGCCCTCAGGCTTGAGCCTGAAGAGATTTACGACGCTTCGCGGATGGCTTTTCTCGAAATGGCGCTGGGCGGCGTGACAACAGTCGGAGAGTTTCACTACATTCATCGAGCGCCCGACGGCTCGCCTTATGCTGACGCGAACCTGATGGCGAAAGAGGTCATCAGGGCTGCGCGCGATGTGGGATTGCGAATCGCTCTGCTGCGCGTGGCCTACGCTCGCTCAGGTTATCAACTCAAGCCGAACGAGCAGCAGCGTCGTTTTCTGGAAACGAACGCCGAAGATTATCTTCGCAACGCGGAGTCGCTCCGATCAGAGCTTGCCCGCACCGAAGCTGCGACCGCCTGGGTCGGTCTCGCGCCGCATAGCGTTCGCGCCGTGCCGCTTTCCTACCTGCGCGAAGTTGCACGCTACGCGGAGGGCAAAGACGGCATCCCCTTGCATATGCACGTGGCCGAGCAACCGGCAGAAATCAGCGCCTGCATGGAAGAGCACGGGCGCACGCCCGTCGAGTTTCTGGACAGCGAGAATCTACTGACTCCGAACTTCACAGGCGTTCACGCCATTCACATCACGCCGGAGGAAGCGCGAAGATTAGCGCGAGCGCGTGCGACTGTCTGCGCCTGCCCGACGACCGAGCGCAATCTCGGCGATGGAATTGTGCCTGCCGAAATGCTCTTCGCAGAAGGCGTGACGATCTCGCTCGGCACGGACAGCCACGCGCAGATTGATTTACTCGAAGATGCGCGCGAGCTTGAATATCACCTGCGCTTACAGAAACTGGAACGCGCTGTTCTCGCGCCCGCAGACGACGATTCCCCGTCGGCGCTCGCGCGACGACTCTTCGATTGTGCGACGGTGAATGGCACACGCTCTCTCAACGCTCCCGGCGGAAAACTTGAGCCGGGACACGCGGCAGATTTTTTCACAGTTGATCTAGATGATCCTTCAATCGCCGGAGCAACGCCCGACGACCTGCTCTCGTGCATCGTCTTCGGGCTGGCACGAACAGCGGTCAAAGATGTCTTCGTCGGAGGCAGACAGATCATCAGTGAGGGACAGCACGAGGCGCAGCGCGAAACAGTTGAGAGATTCACGGCGCTTCAAGCTAAGCTGTGGAGTTAGGATAACGTCTGAGTGTGCATGAATGCGCCGCGTAGCGGCATGATGAATTTAGCCGTGCGTTTCAACGCACGGAAAAATGACCGTAATAATTCGGGCGTCGCGTCAGCGACGGTTGAATTACAGCCGTATGGTGATTCAATCGTCGCTGACGCGACGCGTGACGACGTTCGCCGCTGATTCCCGGCGTTGAAACGCCGGGCTAAATTCAGGTTGCCGCTACGCGGCGGAAGAAACGACCGACTCAAGAAAGATACAAAGGCTTCAAATAACGTATGACCGTCGAAGAAACTTTAACCGAACTCGTCCGCTTTGATTCCGTCTCGATGCGCTCAAACGCGGAGATCATTTCTTATCTGGCGGCGCGCACGGAAGCTCTTGGCTTGCGCGTCAAAACCTTTCCTTACACAGATGAGCGCGGTGTTGAGAAGATAAATATGATTGCGGTGGCGGGCGATAGCTCGTCGGGTTCAGAGAAGATGGAAGTGGAACTCGCGCTCGTCGGGCATACGGACACTGTGCCCTTTGATGCTGCGTGGACGGATGCCTTGCAGTTGACCGAACACGACGGGAAACTCTTCGGGCGCGGCGCGTGCGACACGAAAGGTTTTATTGCTGCGGCGCTGACGGCAATTGAGGGAATAGATTTGCGAACCTTGCGGCGACCCGTAGCGCTCGTCTTCACGGCAGATGAAGAGGTCGGGTGTCTGGGCGCGAAGCGTCTTGCGGACGCACGCGCACTCACCGCGCGCTATAGCATCGTCGGCGAGCCAACCTCTTTGCAGCCGATGCGCGCCGGGAAAGGTTATTGTCTGGCGGAGATTATTTTGCGCGGACGCGAAGGGCACAGCGCTTATCCTGCGCTCGGAGCTTCGGCGATCTTTCGCGCGGCGCGTCTAGTTAATCGCATTGAGGGGATTGCCGAAGAACTCAAGACGGAACAACTCGCGTCGTTCGAGCCGCCTTACACTACTTTGAACGTCGGTCTTATTCAGGGCGGAACGGCGAAGAACATCATTGCCGGAGAATGCCGGTTCACGCTCGAATGGCGGCCTCTGCCGGGGCAGGCGGCATCCGTCGTGCTTGATATGGTCAAGGCAGCGATTGAGGATGAAAAATCGCGTGATGCGGATTTCGATTGCTCGCTCGAAGTCATCCGGCTCGATAACGGAATGGCAACGGCAATTGATTCCGCGCTCGTCCGGTTTCTGGTAGAAGCGACGAAGCGCGAGGCTGGCACAATCGCCTTCGGGACGGAAGCGCCGCAGATGGCTGAACTCGGAGCCGAGGCGGTCGTCTTTGGCCCCGGCAATATACGCGTCGCGCACCGAACAAACGAGTTTGTGCCGGTGGAGGAACTGCGCGAGTGTGTCGAGGTTCTTTCGCGTGCTATTGAGCGCTTCTGTTTGTGAGATAATGAGAGTTCGACATCAGCGGCTCTGCCGCAGGTCTGTGCGGAAAGCCTCTGGCTTTCCGTCTTCTGCTTCTACTAATTACGTCGAGGCTACGCCTCGCGACAGGCAAGGCGTAGCCTTGCCAGAGATATAAGTAGAGGCTCACGGAAAGGCAGAGCCTTTCCGCACAATCAAGCGGCAGAGCCGCTTACATCGAACTCTCGTTAAGATAATAGGTACAACCGCCCGTGTGGTGAGCTGCATCTCTGATTCGCGTGCCGAGTCTCCTTTTGGAAAGTTGATTGATATGATTTTTCGCAATTCGTCCTTTCGCTCTATTGTCCTGTTATTTATGCTCGCGGGTTGTTTCTCTCTTGCTCAGGCTCAATCCGGCAGTACCCCGATAACCAGCCAGGAACTTGTGCGCCTCGTTTACCAGTTGCCCGCGCACCCTGAGAAGAGAGACGAGATCATCGAAGAGATTCGCAAGCGCGGCATCAATTTCACGCTGACTTCAGGCTTGCGCTCCATCGTCGCCACCAAGAG
This sequence comes from uncultured Acidobacteriota bacterium, assembly GCA_963791265.1. Taxonomy (GTDB): domain Bacteria; phylum Acidobacteriota; class Blastocatellia; order Pyrinomonadales; family Pyrinomonadaceae; genus QHXM01. The sequence goes on along the minus strand of CAWBSB010000012.1, from coordinate 888,117 downwards.
CGGCAATGACATGCTCTTGCGGCGCACCCTCGAAGAAGCGGAGCGGCGCAATGTCAGTCCCAGCACGTCGCGCCCTCCATCCGAAGTTGAAGCGGCAGACGTTCTGACCAAAACCCGCGTCGCCACGCTCGACGCCTCGGAAGCTATGCCCGATTTTATCGTCAAGCAGCAGATCACGCGCTCGCGCGCCTTAAACAACACCAACAACTGGTCAACGATGGATCGTTTGACCGTCGCCGTCAGTTACAGGGCGAGCGCCGGGGAAGAGTACAAACTGGTGGCCATCAACGGGCTGCCGCCGGGAAAGGAAATGAAAGAGGGAGAGGGCTACCAGCAGATGGGCGGGGCAAGCTCGGCTGGCGAATATGTCTCGATGCTGGCGGCGCTTTTTAGCGAGGTGACGCGAGCCACGTTTAAGCCTGTGGACACGGACACCTTGCGGAGCAAGCGCACGATTATTTATGAATTCGAAGTGCAACAGAAGTATTCCAAGTTGAGCCTCCAGACGAATGGCGAGCGGTCGGTCGTCACGGGTTATCGCGGCAGAATCTGGGTTGACCGCGAAAGCTTTAGAGTGCTGCGCATCGAAGAGATCGCGACCGCCATCCCTGCGGACTTTCCCATCACTGCCGCGAGCAGCCTGATAGATTACGATTGGGTAACGATCAACGAGCGCCAGTACCTGCTGCCGTCTTCCGCAGAGATTAAGATGAGTTCCAGATTGGGCGAGCGAACAACTCAGACCAGCACGGGAGCACTCCGCGTGAGCAATGAGACTCTCCAGACACGCAACCTGATTCGCTTCCGCAACTATCAGAAGTACGGCGCAGAGGTGAAGATCATCGAAGACATCGAAGACTTTGAAGATGATCCGCCGGAGAAGAAACCCTAAACAGTTTGTTCTCTAATGTCGCGTGCGCTTTTTAGAATAACTGATTCATCATACCAACCATTCTGATGACATCTGCTGCTCGCCGGAAAGGCAGAGCCTAAGATAATTAGGCTCATCGGAAAAGTTGTTGACAAGACCAAGCGGTGGTTGTATAACCCACACGTTTTCTAGCTGCTTCTCAACTGGCGCATGTCACGACAATGCGCTTCCTGCATAGTTTGAGAGAGCGCGCGCAGAATGTCTCACGATAAGCTGCACGGCCTCGCGCAATACCCAAAAGCATCTCGTCTTCTAGCAGAGCGATCTCGCCTGATCCTTCTGTCACCATCTTCTGTAATTTTCTCACAATGGCGGCGATCCCCCCTCGACTCGTCGCTCAACTGAAAGGAGCCTCATAAAATGTTTAACTCAGGAATTCTTGATGTGTTGATTGGCTTAACCATCATCTATATACAGATGAGCCTGGTATGCACGGCGATCAATGAGATGATCTCCGCGATGTTGAGAAAACGCGCCCATGATCTTGAGTACGGAATCCGCATGCTGCTTAACGATAAGGGCGGGAAGCTTGGATTCTTTCAGCGCATCAAGAGCAGGTACCGAAAAGTGGAGGACGAAAACGCCGCCACGCTAACGGGCAATTTCTATTCACATCCTCTTATCACGGCGCTACGCCCGAACGGAAAGACGCCGTCGTATATCCCGGCTCGGACTTTCGCCCTGACCCTGATAGACCTCATCAGGAACCCTCCAATGACAAAGACACCTCCTGCGCCTCTTGCGACGGGCGGCACGGGCAAGCCACCCACCGACGCGCAGCTTGTTTTGCAAGACCTTCAGAATAAGATTAAGGCGGCTGCGGGTAACGCTGGGGACACCGCTCAAAATCTACTCACGCCGGAATTGCTGAAAGCAGTGAGCGTCCTCATCGAAGACGCGGGCAACAACCTGGACAAAGCGCGCGCGAATATCGAGACCTGGTTCAATGATTCTATGGATCGAGTGTCTGGCTGGTACAAGCGGAAATCACAGATCGTCATTTTCCTGATTGCTGCGTTTACCACCGTCTTCGCAAACGTTGATACCATCAGGATCGCCGATAGTCTTTCGAGTAATAAGTCGTTGCGCGACTCTTTAGTCGCCGCTGCCCCGGCTCTTGCTGAAAGATCTTCTAAGGAGACACCAACACCAACGCCGACGCTGACGCCAACTCCGGGAGCTACGCCGCCACCCACAGGTGACGAACCCGCCCAACCGCCCGGCGGAGGGTCAGGAAGCGGCGGTCAGCCTCCAGGTAAAGTCAATGGTGGAGATAGCGGAGACGACCCGTCTCTGAGCAAGAGAATTGACGATATCGGAGATGCTTTAGCCAAACTTGAGGAATACGATCTCCCGATTGGGTGGATTGAGCCTTGCCAACCAATGCCAGCCCCAACGTCAACACCAACTCCGGCTCCGGGGGTTGCGCCTTCACCTTCGCCAGTTCCTTCCCCGGTAGGCTGCAAGGAGAATTTCTCCGAAGCGGATATTCCACGCAGATATCCAGGCTTGAGCACCAATCCGGCAGAACCCTATTCTATGAGCGTGTTGGGCCAATTTCGCCTGCACTGGCTAGGCTGGTTGTTAACGGCGATGGCGATCTCGCTCGGCGCTCCCTTCTGGTTTGACCTTTTGAACAGACTGATGGTGATTCGCTCAACCGTCAAGCCTCATGAGAAAAGTCGTGAGCAGGGATCAAAGGACGAGACGATTGGCGACGACGACCAGGATGACAAAACAAAGGGCAAAACTTAGATAAAAAAGCTATCAGCCGGGCGTGAAGGTCAAAAAACCTCCCGCCCGGCTGGTAGATTTACCCTCCGCGAGACGAGCTAGAACCAGACGGTTAGGTTCTAGCTCGCCTCCCTTAAACTCTGTTCGCTCGCCCAGCCAAATCTCTGACCACCGCAATTAAATCCTCAGGGTCAACCGGTTTGGCGACGTGACGCTGGAAGCCTGCGGCGAGGGCCTGGCGGCGGTTCTCCTCGCCGACGTAGGCTGAGACTGCCGCCGCAGGAATCTCGCCTCCCTGCACGGCCTCGCGCGCACGCACCTGCCGGATGAGAGCGAAGCCGTCTTCGTCCGGCATCCCTATATCGCTCACCAGCACATCTGGCATCAAGCGCTCAAGCTCACGGAGCGCCTCGCGCGTGCTTCCCACAGCGACCACCTCCGCTCCCTGCACTTCCAACACCGTCTTCAACAATTGGCGCGCGTCCTGCTCATCATCGACGACCAGCACGCGCAAACCCTTCAGGATTTCGGAAGGTGGATTACGAATTGCGGATTCTCCAGACGCGGTGTTTTCATTCCGTAATCCGAAATCCGAAATCCGCAAGACGGAGAGTGGAAGCTGAACGTTGAAGGTCGCGCCCTGTCCCTCGCCTGAGCTTTGCGCTCTCACAGTGCCGCCGTGCAATTCGACTAAGTGACGCACGATGGCTAAGCCCAGGCCTAAGCCGCCGTGCAGCCGTGTGGTCGAGCCGTCGGCCTGACGGAAACGGTCGAAGACGTAAGGCAGAAAGTCAGGCGTAATGCCCTGCCCCGTATCGCTCACACTGATTTCGACGTGCGAGTCAACGCGCTCAAGGCCGATCTTCACCTGCCCGCCCCTGTTAGTGAACTTGACGGCATTGGAGAGCAGATTCCAGACAATCTGCTGCAAGCGGTTGGGATCGCCGGAGACAAGCCCGGCCAGAGGATCGAGCGCTGTCTGAAGCTCTATATTTTTGGCATCAGCCGCCGGGCGCACGGCGTCTATCGCAGCTTCGATGACCGGCAGCAACTCCATCGGGCGAACGTCCAACCGCAGCTTGCCCGTGATGATGCGCGACACGTCGAGCAGGTCTTCGATCAGTTGCGCCTGCGCCTTGGCGTTGCGCTCGACCGTTTCAAGGGCGTGCGCCGAGGTCGCTTCGTCAAGCATCTCCATTCGCAGCATTCTCGTCCAGCCGAGCATGGCTGTCAGCGGCGTGCGCAATTCATGTGAAAGCGTGGCGAGAAATTCATCCTTGGTGCGATTCGCCTCTTCCGCTTCGGCGCGCATGCGACGCTCCGCCTGATAGAGCCGCGCGCGTTCGATGGCCTGCGCGCACAGGCGCGCGATAGCCAGCATGAAAGCACGGTCGTCTTCCTCGAACCCCTGGATTTCCCGAAAAGTCATCCCCATCGCTCCCGTGATGCGTCCCTCGACAATCAAAGGAACGGCGGCCAGAGCCTGACTATTGTTGACTGCTTGCAGGGCAGAAAGCTCCGGATAGCGCGACTCTCTCGCTTGAAGCGATTCAATCAAGACCATCTCTCCGGTCCGCACCGCTTCGGCGAGCGGAGCTACGCTGGTCACGGGAAAGCGCCGCCATTTCTCGATTCTCTCCGGCGGGAAACCGACGGCATCCAATATCTCAAGCTCGCCGCCACCATTCGAAAGGAGCGCAACTGAACCGGCATGCGCGCCGAGAGCGTTTAAGCCGTGAGTGAGAACCGCCGAGGCAACCTGCGCGGGTGTCAGCGATTCGGAAAACGCGGCGGTGAGAGTCTGCAAAAGGGCTGTGCGATTGGCGGCGCGCTTCTGCTCTGTCAGATCAACGATGAAGCTGACGCAGTCCTGGCTCGTTTCGTTCATGCGCGCAGAGCCGATCAGGATGGGCACGCGCGTTCCGTCCCGGCGAAGATGCTCTTTCTCAAACGGAGTGCAGACACCGCTTTTCTTGATCTCCTTGATGGCGCGTTCGTCCAGATGCTTGTATTCGGGCGGAGTCATCTCATCCCAGCGCACGAGGCCAGCGAGCAACTCTTCGCGCGTGTAGCCGACCATCTTTAAGTAGGCATCGTTGGCATCCGTAATCTTGCCGTCAAAGGTCGAGAAGCTGACGCCGACGATGTTGGCTTCGACCACGTGCCTGAAACGCGCCTCGCTTTCGCGCAAGGCATCTTCGGACAGCTTTCGCTCTGTGATGTCTCGTTGCGTTCCCCAGCCGCGCAGCAGTTTTCGTCCTTCGATGATACCGACCAGATTGTTCAGGAAATATTTAGGATTGCCGTCTTTGTCCAGTTCGTGTGATTCAGCCTCCGTCAAACGATAGCCTGAACGGATGAAGGCGCGGAGAAAGGCGATGTTGTTCGGATCATCGCGCACGAGCAAATCGCCGAGCCTTGCTCCGATAATCTCTTTGGCGCTCGCGAACCCGTACATTTCGGCCATCGCATCGTTGCACTCCGCCAGATAGCCATGACGGTAACAAATATCAATCTGCTCATCTTCCGGGAGATCAATGGAAACGGGTTCCTCCAACTCAAACCGCCAGATGGCTTCGGAACTGTTGCGGACGAAGGCGCGATAGCGTTCTTCGCCCGCGCGCAAAGCTTCTTCCGCCTGCTTGCGGTCTGTGATGTCCATGGCGAGGCCGGTCATGCGGACGGCCTTGCCCGTTTCATCTTTGAAAGCCAGCCCTTTGCCATCCATCCAATGAATGCTGCCGTCCGGCCAGACAACGCGAAATTCAATATCGTAATTCGTTCCCTGTTCAAGCGCTTCGGTGACAGATTGCTGTAGGAATTCTCTGTCTTCAGGATGGACGAGTTGGTTGAAGTCTTCAAAGCTGCCGCCGAATGTGCCGGGCGGAAGTCCATGCAAAGGCTCAAGCGTCTCAGACCACGTAATCGCTCCCGTCTGAATGTTCCACTCCCATGTGCCCATGCGCGCGGCTTCGAGAGCCTGTCTCAAACGCTCTTTGCTCTTGCTGAGCGCCTCTTCGGCCAGCTTTCTTTCCGTGATGTTGCGCGCAATCGTCGCCGCTCCGCTGATGATGCCTTCGGCATTCATGATCGGAGAGATGGTTAAAGCGATGTCTATCACCTCGCCGTTCTTCTTAACCCGCTTGGTCTCGAAATGCTCGACGCTCTCTCCGCGCCTTAAGCGGCTGAGGATGTTCGGTATCTCTTCCGGGCGGTCGGGCGGAACAAGGATGGAGATGGGACGGCCAATCACCTCCTCGGCGGAATAACCGTAGAGTCGCTCCGCGCTCTTGTTCCAGCTTTTGATGATGCCGTCCAGGGTCTTTCCGATAATCGCATCCACGGAAGACTCGACAATCGAGGCCAACTGGCGACGTACATCTTCCGCCTGCCGCCGCTCTGTGATATTGCGAAAGACCAGCACCACACCTGTGAGGGTTCCTTCCTCGTCTATCATCGGTGCGCCGCTATCGTCAATCGGAACCTCTGTTCCGTCCTTTGCAATCAGCATCGTGTGATTGGCCAGCCCGACGATCCGGCGTTCGCGGATAACCCTGACGACAGGGCTTTCAACTTCGTCGCGCGTTTCTTCGTTGACGATCTGGAAGACTTGCCGCAGCTCTCGCCCGACGGCTTCGCCCAGTTTCCAGCCCGTCAACCCTTGCGCGACCTCGTTCATAAACGTCACGCGCCCCTGCGCGTCTGTGGCAATCACCGCATCGCCGATGCTCCTTAAAGTCGTGAGCAACTGCTCGCGGCTGGCACGCTCTTTTGACTCGGCGCGTTGCGCCTTCTCTGTCAAATAAATGATGACCAGCGACACAAAGAGGAACACACCGAGGAGCAGGGCTTCCTCTAAGCTGCGATCAACTGAATAGGGAATCCCCAGAAACAGGTAGCCGCTGACGAGAGCCGACAACGCGGTTGCGAGCCAGCCGGGGCGTTTGCCACCGTACCAGGTGCTCAGGATGACGGCGGCATAAAAGAGCGCGAAAGGGATGCGGGCACTGAGCAGCGGGAAAACCCAGGTGATAGTCGCTGCCAGAACGACCATCAAGACGGCAAAGCCGTAGCGCATGGGCGTTGATCGTCTCACTAGCGACATGCTGCGGCCTCCGCGCATTCTTGATGATACCGGCGAGCGTGTGGATTCAGGATGTCAGAGATAAGTGGATGCTCTACCAACAAGACCTTAACCCGGTTCATTTGCTCTTTCCCTATCTGTTCGTTTGTGGCGATTGTGCTGATGCTTCTCTCAAAACTCAAGCTGTGAGGCTAACGCTCTGGCTCACGCGAGCTTCCAGTAGTGGAGTGCCGATTTGTCCGGCAGATTATAAGCGTAAGCGCGCAATCGGCAAACTCATTTCAAGGTGTGGCTGCCGCCTTGAACTTGCGCTCGGCATTGCGTCATCATAGAAGCCGCGAGGAACACTCTTTATGGCTAACATCGCGCACAGGTTGCCGGAGAACATCCAGGGCGACTTTTACGTTGACTCGACGTGCATTGATTGCGACGCCTGCCGCCAGATTGCCCCCGGCATCTTCCGTGATCATGGCGACCAATCGAGCGTCTATCACCAGCCCGAAACAGAAGAAGAGGCGCAACGGGCGCTCATGTCTCTGGTCGCTTGCCCGACCTCGTCTATAGGGACAACCCGCAAATACAACGCGCGCATCGGCGTTGATGCCTTTCCCACACTCATCGCTGAGAACATTTACTTCTGCGGCTTTACTTCGGAATCCAGCTTCGGCGCGTGGAGCTACTTGGTCGTGCGCCCGCCGGAGGAAGGCGGCAACATTCTAGTGGACAGCCCGCGCTTCACACGCCCGCTCGTGAAAAAGATTAAAATGATGGGCGGAGTAAGCAAGATGTTTCTCACGCACCGCGATGACATCGCCGACCACGCCGCGTTCAATAGAGAGTTTGGGTCGGAGCGCATCATGCACGCCGCAGACGGCGCGGCGCGACACGGTTTCGAGCGCGTCATCGAAGGCGATGAAACGGTGCGGCTCGACGACGATTTAACCATCATCCCCGTTCCCGGCCACACACGCGGCCACGCTGTTCTGCTCTACCGCAACAAGTTTCTCTTCACGGGCGATCACCTTGCATGGTCGCCCGTCAAAAAGACGCTGACGGCCTTCAGAAGCGCCTGCTGGTATTCATGGCCTGAGCAAACGCGCTCAATGGAACGGCTGCTGGATTACAATTTCGAGTGGGTCTTGCCCGGACACGGGCGCATTCATCAAGACACGCCCGCCGCGATGCAGCAGCATCTTCGACGCTGCCTCGAATGGATGAGGACGGTCGCGTAAAGTTTCGAGAGCATCCAGCTAAACAACCGCAATGCCGAAAAAGTCAGGAAAGGAATAGACAGGATTTACAGGATTTACAGGAGGAAGAGAAGAAGCATCAAGCTTCACTGCCTGATCTGCTTTTCTTAATCTTGATAATCCTGTTAATCCTGTCTAATTCTTATCGGTTTTATCCCTGGCTCCCAAGTTTTCCCTTTACTCAAAACTCATTTTCGGTTACTTTGCATCGGCGGCCTTGCCTGCCAGAAATTCCGTGCGGAGCGATAAACCAAAACAATATGATCCCCCTGAAACGCATCCCCCTGCTATTCGCTATCTTTCTGACTTTCCCAATTACCGGACTCGCTCAAAAATTCTGCACCGTTGCGCCGCCGTCGCCCTTCAAGCACAGCGCCTTGATTGTGACGAGCTACGACCAGCGGGCGCGCAGAATGAAGACCACGCTTGAGCATCCGAACGACCTCGGCAACGGCCTGCATCTCTACGCCTCATTCTTTTATCAAGACCCGAGGCTGAGTTCGGCTCCGGTGATAGATATTTTCTTCATCAACGCCGCCAAAAAGCCCGTCTACAGGGATTCGCACAATCTCAGCCTGATGGCCGACGGCAACCTTTGGCCTTTGAGCGGCGCGGCGCAATACTACTTAGAGGACGGCCCAAAGGGCATGACCATTGAGAAGACCAGGATAACTTTGACCTACACGAGCCTCCTCAGTCTGATTAAATCAAGGCGCGTCACAGCCCGTCTCGGCGCAACGGAATTCCAGCTCAGCAACAATCACCTCGAATCCCTGCGCGAAATCGCCATGCTGATGGCTCCAGCGCCGCCCGCCAGAGTAGCGAAGAGATAAAAGTCAGTGACAAGTGACAAGTGACGAGTGACAAGTTAGAATCTATTTTTAACTTGTCACTCGTCACTTTTAGCTTGTCACTCTTTTTATGCTTCCTGAACGCATCAGAAATTTCTCAATCATCGCGCATATAGATCACGGTAAGTCCACGCTCGCTGACCGGCTGCTTGAGCAGACGGGCGCTGTCACCGGGCGCGAGATGTCCGCGCAGGTCCTGGACAACATGGATTTAGAGCGCGAGCGCGGCATCACGATCAAATCGCACGCCGTCCGGCTCGATTACAAGGCGCGGGATGGCCAGTCGTATGTACTTAATCTGATAGACACGCCCGGTCACGTTGATTTCTCCTACGAAGTCTCGCGCTCGCTTTCGGCCTGCGAAGGCGCGTTGCTCGTCGTTGATGCTTCGCAGGGCGTGGAAGCGCAGACGCTCGCCAACACCTACCTCGCGATAGAAAACAATCTCGAACTGATTCCCGTCATCAACAAGATTGATTTACCCGGCGCTGAGCCTGAGAAGGCCATCGAGCAGATCGAGCAAGTCATCGGCCTCGATACGCACAATGCTGTCTTCACTTCCGCCAAGACAGGGATAGGCGTTGACGAAGTTCTGGAAGCAATCGTGCGCGACGTGCCGCCACCCAAAGGTGATGCGGATGCTCCGCTCATGGCGCTCATCTTCGACTCCTGGTATGACTCTTACAGGGGCGTGATCGTTCTCTTCCGCGTGATTGACGGCACGATTAAGCCCGGCATGAAGATTCGGTTTTTCAACACCGGGCGCGATTATCAGGTTGAGACTATCGGCGTCAATCGCCCGCGCCCGACGCCGATAGATAAATTGAGCGTCGGCGAAGTAGGCTTCCTCACTGCCTCGATTAAAGAGGTGGCGGACGTGCAGATTGGCGACACTATCACGGAGAGCGCGCGTCCCACCAAAGAGCCTTTTCCCGGCTTTCAGGAAATTAAGCCGATGGTCTTCGCAGGGCTATATCCTGTGGACACGAATCAATACGAAGAGTTGCGAGACGCGCTCGACAAACTGCGCTTGAACGATGCGTCGTTCTTCTACGAACCGGAATCCTCAACCGCGCTCGGCTTCGGCTTTCGCTGCGGCTTTCTAGGTCTGCTCCACATGGAGATTGTACAGGAGCGGCTGGAGCGCGAGTTTAATCTGAACTTGATTACGACCGCGCCCGGCGTGCGTTACCGTGTGACGACGACCGACGGCGAGACCGTTGAGATTGACTCGCCAGCGAAGATGCCCGACCCCGGAAGGATTGTGAAAATCGAAGAGCCTGTCATCCTCGCCACGATTCTGACTTCGGATGATTATCTCGGCGGCATTCTCCCTCTGTTGGAAGAAAAGCGCGGTATCCAGAAAAAGTTTGAGTACATCTCGGCCAACCGCGTGATGCTTACCTACGAGCTGCCTTTGAACGAGATCGTGCTCGACTTTTATGATCGCCTGAAATCCGTCTCGCGCGGCTACGCTTCGCTCGACTACCATTTCGCCGGACACTGGGAGAGCGATCTCGTCAAGCTCGACGTGCTCGTCGGGGGAGAGCCTGTAGACGCCCTCTCGCTCGTCCTTCACCGCACCACGTCCCAGGCGAAGGGGCGCGCACTCGCCGAAAAGATGAAGCAACTCATCCCGCGCCAGCTCTTTGAAGTGCCCATTCAAGCCGCCATCGGCAACAAGGTCGTCGCACGCGAAACCGTCAAAGCTCTCGGCAAAAACGTCATCGCCAAATGCTACGGCGGCGACATCTCGCGCAAACGCAAGCTCCTCGAAAAGCAGAAAGAGGGCAAGAAGCGCATGAAGAAGGTCGGGCGGGTGGAGATTCCACAAGAGGCGTTCCTCGCCGTGCTGAAGGTAAATGAGTGATATATAACCGTAGAGATAAAATGGCTCTGCGGGGCTTAACAGGAGAAAGACATGCTTTTTCACGTAGTTCTTGAACAAGCTGAAGACGGCTGGATTGTTGCTGAATGCCCTGCGCTTCCGGGCTGCGTTTCTCAAGGTAAAGACGAAAAGGAAGCTCTGGACAATATCAAAGAAGCGATAACGGCCTGGTTATGGGCTGAAGACCAGAAGGCGATTTCAGAATTACCGAATCAATCTGGGAAGCAGCCAATCGTCGTCGCGGTATGATTATTTAATCCGGTGCAATGTTGCTCACCATGTTGCACACACTATTCCACCTGTAATAGCAGTACACTTATGACATGGGCAGAGGCTTGGCAACATTTCAGGCAAAGAAGCAGTTAAGGCGTTTCAGAAGGCCGGGTGGCAGCCGATAGGGCAGGTGGGAAGTCACCTCGTCATGGTTAAACCCGGTGTTCGTGTTAACCTCTCAATTCCTAAACATAAAGAGTTATCGGTTGGAACACTTCGCGCTCTGATACGCAATGCCGGTTTGACTGTTGACGAATTTCTAAAGCTGCTCTGAATTAACTGGAATAAATTCAGAAATAAAAATAGGAGGAAAGCTGAGATGAAGCGGTCAACTCTGGTTTTCATCTTCATTTTAATTTTCGGGACTAACCTTTGCGCTCAGCACGGGCATACTCCCGCGCGCGAGGAGAAGCCGGTCGTGTTGCTGACGGGGCTTGGTGAGATGAGTCACCCGGTCGCGACGACGAGCGCGGAGGCGCAGAAATTCTTCGACCAGGGTTTTACCCTCGTTTACGGCTTCAACCACGACGAGGCCGCGCGTGCCTTTCGCCGCGCAGCAGAACTAGACCCGCAGATGGCGATGGCTTACTGGGGGCTGGCGATAGCCGTCGGCCCCAACTACAACGAGACGGCCATCTCGACTGAACGCATGAAGGCGGCTCACGAAGCCGTGCAAAAGGGTGTTCAGCTTGCGGCCAAAGCGCCTGAGCATGAGCGCGCCTATCTGGAAGCCCTGTCGAAGAGATTTTCAGCAGACCCAAAGGCAGACCAGAAGAAACTCTGGCTTGACTACCGCGACGCGATGCGTGCGTTGATGCAGCGCTACCCGGATGATCTGGACGCCGCGACGCTTTATGCCGATGCGTTGATGATTATCAACGCCTGGAAGCTCTGGTCTCCGCAAGGCCGCCCCGCCGAAGGCACGGAAGAGGCTATCGCCATCCTCGAATCTGTCATCGCTCGCGATCCCCTGCACATCGGCGCGCACCATCTCTACATACACGTCGTCGAAGCCTCGCCGCATCCTGAATGGGCGCTTCAGAGCGCAGACCTTCTGGGCAAGCTCACGCCCGCCGCAGGCCATCTCGTTCACATGCCCGCGCATACCTACATGCGCGTCGGCGATTACGAGCGCGCGGCGCAATCCAACGAGTGGGCGGCCAACGCCGACCGCACTTACTTTGAGCAGCGCGGCGCGCAGGCCATCTACCAGATAGGTTATTACAGCCACAACCTGCACTTCCTGGCCGCCGCGTACAGCATGCTGGGCCGTTACAAGGATGCCATGCGAGCCTCTTCACAGCTTGAAGATAACGTCAACCTCTTCATCAAAAATGTTCCCTCAATCGAATCTTTTCTGCCGACAGGCGTGCTCATCATGACGCGCTTTGGTCGCTGGGATGAGGTGCTGAAGACGAAGGAGCCATCGAAGGAGACGCCGATTACGAACGCGCTCTGGCACTGGGGTCGTGGCATGGCGCTGGCCGCGACCGGCAAAATGCCCGAGGCGGAAGCAGAGCTAAAAATTCTCGTCAACGCCGCGCAGGCGCTCCCGCCCGACATGACTTATGGCTCGCAGAATAATGCGCGCGCCGTGCTCAAGATCGCAGAGTACTTCCTGAACTCGCGCCTCGCGCGCGCCAAGAATGATCGGAAAAGTGCCATCGAGTTTCTGCGTAAGGCCGTCGAGGCCGAAGACGCGCTCGCCTACGACGAGCCGCCCGGCTGGTATCACCCGCTCTCGCGCGAGTCTCTGGGCGGCGTGCTCATGCTCGACAAACAATACGCGGAGGCCGAGCAGGTTTTCCGCGAAGACCTCCGCAGGAACCGTCGCAATGGACGCTCACTCTTCGGCCTTGCCGAGAGCTTGAAGGCGCAGGGCAAACAACACGAAGCCGACCTTGTCCGCCGCGAGTTCGAGCGCGCCTGGAAAAACGCAGACATCAAACTCGGGGTGGAAGACCTTTGAAAAGCGGTAATAGGTGATGGGTGATAAGTGATAGGAAAGAACGGTCGCTTTCTCTTATCACCTATCACCCATCACCTATCACCCATCACTCGTATGAATTTCCTGATTAGATTCCTGAAAGTATTTGCCTTTGCGCTGTTGCTCTCGGCGCTGGGCGCTCTGGTGTTCTACTGGTTGGTCATCTCGGGCAGTAAATTGCGAACGGACGTAACCGACGATGAATTCCGCTCCACCGTTAAAACCGCTGTCGGGGGATGGGTCGGCTTTATAGCCGTGTTGAGTTCTCTGCTGGCGCTGGTGGGGATGAAGCAAACAATCTCCGTTCAGGTTTATGACAGGAACGCTTTCCTCTACAGGGTCAACGCGGCGATCACAGGCTTGCGCTACCGCCCCTTTCAACAGAGCGATAATCTACTGGTCTTCAAGCCTCCGGGGGTCGCCGTGCTCGCTGAAAAAATCACGGTTCAGTTGGGAGCGAATTCGGCAGCCATCACCGCCCCGCGCGGACTATTGCGGAAGATACAGGAGAAGCTTTAGCCGCCGGGCTTCACGCCAGGATAAGGCTCAAGCCGAGAATAACCAGATGCACGTCACACGGGTCGAACTCGATAACATCAAATCTTACGAGCGCGCGGAGTTTGATTTCGCGCGCGGCATCACGGCGATTACGGGTGAGAACGGCGCTGGCAAGACGACGATTATTGAAGCCATCGCGTGGTCGCTTTTCGACATGCTCGACTACAGGAAAGAGGATTTCCTGCGGCGCGGCGCGAAGAAAGGCTCTGTCCGCGTGACATTTGAGAGCGACCTGGACGAGCGGCTCTACACCGTCTACAGAGACACGGGGCAGGGCTATTACATTTATGACGACGGCCTCGGCATCAAGCTTGCCGAGAAGAAGACGGACGTTTCCGCTATGCTTCGCCAGAAGCTCGGAATCGAGCCGGGCACGGATTTGGAAGCACTCTTTCGCTCAGCCATCGGCGTTCCGCAGGGAACGTTTACGGCGGACTTTCTGCGCCCAGCCACCCAACGCAAGGCCGCTTTCGACAAGCTGCTCAAAGTCGAAGAGTACAGAGATGGGGCTGAACGCCTGCGCGACACGGTTAATCTGATTCACGAGCGAACGGCGGAGATTAAAGGGCGCATCGCCGGAGCGGAGAGCCAGCTTGCGCGCTACGACGAGCTGGTTGAAGAACACAAAACAATCACCGCGCGGGTGGCGGAACTGACCGTTGCGCTTGATGAATTGCAGCGAGAGATTCAGCTTCGTGAGAAAAACGTCGGCGTGATGGATGAAGCGCTGCGCCTGATGGACGAAAGGCGCGCACTCCGTGACCGTCGCGAGGTCGAGCATGAAGCGACGTTGAATCGTCTGCCCAACTTGCGAGCCGAGCGCGACGCGGCGCAAAGTGCCGTGGAGCGTCAACTCGCAACCGAAGCCGACTACCAGGCGCATCTCGCCGCAGACAAGCTCTTACGCAGCATGGAGACGGAGCGCACTGCCCGTGACCAGTTGCGCGCTGAAGCGGCGAGCGTTGAAGGCTTGCTCGCATCTGCGAAAGTCCACGTGCAAAGGCTGGGTGAGATGGTCGAGCGCGCGGCTCAGGCTCGCGCTTCGCTGGCGGCGCTTGGTGCTGAAATCAGCACGCAGGAAGAACTGGAGCGCGAGCGTGAGCGACTGCGCGACCTGCGAGCACAGGCTCAGAGCGAGCGCACACGGCTCTTGAAGTTGGATGCTGAACTCGATGCCCTGCGTAAGCAGCACACGCAGACGAAAGAGCGTGTGAAGGAGGCAGAGAAGGGAGAGGGAGCGCAGGAGCGCGTTGACAGGCTGGCCAGCGAGCGGCTCGACGTTGAGACCACTTTGAGCAAGATCGAAAAGGCCGCGACGAGCCACAAGCATCTCTCCAATCAACGCAAAGAGGCCGCGCGCGAGGTTGAACGCCTGCGGCGTGAAGTGGCGGCGCACGAAAAAGAGGCGGCTTCTCTTGAAAAGTTTTCCGTCAAGGCGGCGGAGGCAACGCAACTGATTGCGCGTGAGACAGAGTTGACTGAACAGTTCGCTCGCCTGCGCGCACAGATCGAGCATGACGAGAAGTTCCATCGTGAAGTCAAAAACGGTCTCTGCCCGATTCTCTCCGAACGCTGCTTAAACATCGGCGAAGACCAGACGCTTGAAGATTATTTCACCGGCCAACTGGCGACGAACAGCGCGCAACTGACGGCGATGGAGAAGGAGCGCGCGGGACTCAATGTCGCAGTGCGCGAAGCGCGCGAGGCCGAAAAGCATCTCGGCAGGCTTGAGAGCGCACGTCGTCAACTGACCAGCGAGAAAGCATTACTTAACGAACGCGAGGCTGCGCTTGCCAGTCTTGATAGAGAAATCGCACAGCTTCCCGCCGCGAGCCGCGAGCGCCTTAACGAATTGAGAGCAACACTCTCAGGCATTGACGGCTCCCTGATCGTCGAGCGTGAAGCGGCGTTGCGTCATGCTGAGCTAAAGCCTTTGCAGCAACGCTTGAAAGAGATTGAGCAGGAAGGCAAGAGCAAGCGCGACGAGCGTGCGAGCGTCGCGGCGGTGGCCGACGCCTTGCCCAATCTTGAAAAAGAGATGGAAGAGGTTGAGAAGCGGCTCGCGGCGCTGAATGATCCGCGCGGGCGTGCCACGGCTCTTCGTCAGGAAGCAGAGAGCGAAGAGAAGCGTAAAAGCGAGCTTGCGGGCGCAACGGACGCTGCGCGCGCTCTCGAAACTCAGGTGCGCGAGGTAATGGACAAACTCGCGCAATACAGTTCATTGGACGCTCGTTGGGAGGAGGCGCGGCGTGAGCGTGACCGGACGACGGAAGCGCACCGCGAGTATCTGGAAAGCCACGCTCTGGCCGCCACGCTTCCCGCGCGTCAGGCTGAACTGGCGAAGGCCGAAGAGGCTGCCGGGAGCGCGGCGCGTGAAGTCGAGACGGCGCGTGAAAGCTACGAAGCCGCCGCGCGCGCCTACAGCCGCGCGCAACACGACACGGAGCGCGCCGCGCTCGCCCAGGCCAGCAAGCTCGAAGCCGCCACCCGCGCCAAGCTCGAAGAGATGCAAAAGAGCGAAGCGAATCTGGCTGCGGAGATTGCGCGGCTCCTGGAAGTGCGCGAGCAGATGCGCGAACAGTTTCGTGATAAGGAGCGGCTTGAAGAGTTGGACGAAACGACGGAATTTATCCGCGACACGCTCAAGGCCGCCGGGCCGCTCGTCACCGAAAGCTATCTTTACAATATCTCTCTGGAAGCTAACCAACTCTTCCGCGAGATTACGGGTGAGGCAGGCCGCGCCCTGCGCTGGTCGCGCGATTACGAAATCCTGCTGGAAGAGGAAGGACACGAACGCTCCTTTCCGAATCTTTCGGGCGGCGAGCAGATGGCGGCAGCCCTCTCTATTCGCCTCGCGCTTTTGACGCAGCTTTCCGACATTCGGCTGGCCTTCTTCGACGAGCCGACCGTCAACATGGACGCCGAGCGGCGCGAGCGTCTCGCCCAGCAGATCGGGCAGGTCAAGCACTTCGACCAGCTCTTCGTCATCTCGCACGACGACACCTTCGGGGAGAACGTTGACCACATCGTCCACGTCAAGCGAAAGGATGAGGGCGCAGCGATGAGGGATGAGAGTCAAGGATGAAGACGGAAGGCGGCAAAGATGAATAAGAAGTCTTCTACTCATCACTCATCACCCATCACTCATCACTTAAAGTCGGTGACGATTTACTGTGACGGGTCGAGCCTCGGCAATGGTCAGGCGGAGATGCGCGCGGCGGCGGCGGCGCTCCTTGGCTATCGTGGCATCTGGCGCGGCGTCGGCGAGTTTCTGGGGCAAGCGACTAACCAGCAGGCGGAGATTGTGGCAGCCGCCCTGGGGCTTGAAGCTCTGCGCGAGCCTTGCCGCGTGCGGGTCGTCACGGATTCGCGTTACGTCGTGGAAACAATGTCGGGGCGTTTCCGTCGCAAGTCGAATCTGGAATGGTGGGCGCGTCTGGACAAGGCTTCGGGCAAACACGAAGTCAACTGGGAATGGGCGAAGGGACACGCAGGCCATATCATTCAGGAAGCCGTAGACCGCGCCGCGCGTGGCATCGCCGCCGCAGGTCGCGCTGACGAAAGCATCCTGCGAGATGCGATTGATAAAATCGGTGTCGTTGAAATGAGCGACTGATACAGTAAACGCGCTAAAGGGCTGACGCCACAGGCTACTGATATTCCGCCCCTGCCGGGGCTGAGAACAAGACAACCTCTTATATTGAAGGAGGCACAAGATGCAAACCATTCAAATCTCCGGCGAAGCTGTTAACAATAATGAGCCGCTCGTTAAAGACCTTGAGGACTATCGGCAGCAGATTGAAGCTATAAATGAAGACGCGCGGGATTTGCTCGCGGGACTCTCCGAAGCTCAGGTCAACTGGCGTCCCACTGCGGCGCACTGGTCTATCGCGGAATGCCTGGATCATCTGACGGTGACGAACCGCGAATTGATGGAGCGAACCGAAGCGGCGATGAACGACGCTCGCGCAAGGGGGTTGACGGGTCGTGGGCCTTTCCGCTACGGCATCATCGGCAACATGATTGTTCGCTCGATGGAGCCTCCGGCCAAGATGAAATTCAAAGCGCCGACAATCTTTAAGCCGCGCCCTGACCAATCGCTCGAAGCGGTTGCGCGAGACTTCTTTGCGATGCAGGACGAACTGCTGCGGCTCATCGTGGGAGCGAACGGGATCAACCTTGCGCGCGTTAAAGTCACTTCGCCCGTGACGAAGCTAATTAAGCTGAGTCTGGGGCAGACGTTCGGATTGATTGCCACGCACAACCGGCGTCATCTCTGGCAGGCGCGCGAGGTCAAAAACAACGAGACGTTTCCAGCCGCTGCATGAGTCCCGTCAGGGGCGCGTGGCATCAGCTAATAATTGAAAACTCTTCCGTCTCTCCTCACGATTCGCTTTCGTATCGCATCGCCTTTATAATTTGCTCTCCCCATAAAGTGAGGCATTCACAATTTGCGGCCTCATGTTTAAGCCGTCAGTTTTCTAATTTAAGTGTTTGTGTCTTTCTTAAAAACAAGCTCGCTTCTTCTCCGGCGCAGACGTTTCACTCTTTCGTGTTGCGCCTCGCTGCTTCTTTGGTGCGCGCTCGCTTCTCTTCCCGTTCAAGCTCAATCGCGCGGCTGGCTGTGGCAGAACCCCCTGCCGCAGGGCAACGTCATCCACTCGATTCGCTTTGCCAAAGATAAAGAGCACGGCTGGGCGGTCGGGGCTGACGGCGCAATCCTCCGCACAGATGATGGCGGCTTTGATTGGGAGATGCAGAAATCTTCCGCCGTCACCACGCTCTACGGCCTTTATGTCAAAGATAAGGAACGCGCCGTTGCGGTCGGTGCGCGCGGCGTCGTCCTGACGACCACCAACGGCGGCGATACCTGGACGCTCAGGACTTCGGGCGTCAAAGATCATCTCTACAGCGTCACGTTCGCTCCCAATGATCCGATGCGCGGGTGGGCTGTCGGCACTTATGGCAGCATCGTCTCGACAATTGACGGCGGCAAGACCTGGCGAGCGCAGCAGACGCCCATCCGCACGCACCTCTACGCAGTCGCTTTCGCCGACGCGAAGACGGGTGCAGCGGTCGGCGAGCGCGGCACGCTTCTGGTCACAAACGATGGCGGCGCAACGTGGAATCAGCAATCGGCAGTAACCGGCGAACAACCTTTGACGGGCATTGCCTTCATCAACGAGAAGCGTGCCTTTGTGGTCGGCTACGGAGGCTTAATCCTCCGCACGGAAGATGGCGGCGCAACGTGGACGCCTGCGGAAACTTTTTCCAGCACCGATCTTTTGTCAATTCATTTCACGGACGAGCGTCGCGGCTGGGCTGCCGGAGATAAAGGCGTCGTTCTGACCACAGGCGACGGCGGCGCGTCATGGCTGCCAATCAACGTCAGAACAAGTCCGAAACTCGTCACGGTCTATTTCGCAGACGTGACAACGGGATGGGCTGCGGGCAGTGAGGGGCTGGTACTCAGAACCGACGATGGGGGCTTGAGCTGGCGGCGTCTGACCGGCGGCGGGCGCGACGATCTGGCAGACATCTTCTTCCTGAACGGCTCGAAGGGCTGGGCTGTCGGGTCGCGCGGCAAGATTCTCTATACGAGCTCAAGCGGCAAAGACTGGATACCGCAAATATCGAACACGAACGCGCGCCTCAACGCGGTCTTCTTCGCAAGCGAAACGCAGGGCTGGGCTGTCGGAGAAAAAGGGACTATCCTGCGCTCCATTAGCGGCGGCGTCATCTGGGAGACGATTCAAACGGGCGTTAAGGAAGACCTCTTCGGCGTTTACTTCGCGTCCCCTGAGCGCGGATGGGCTGTCGGCGCACGCGGCACAGTCATCTACACGGAAGACGGCGGCACAACTTGGCACTATCGCCCGACCAACACCTACGCGTGGCTTGAGGACGTGTGCTTCACAGATTTGAAGCACGGCGTCGCGGTCGGATCGCAGGGCACGATTCTCAGGACAGAGGACGGCGGCGAAACGTGGGCGTTTGTTAAGTTGAACGCGAAGGAGTGGCTCTATGATGTCGCGTTCGCAGACGCGCAACGCGGCTACATCGTCGGCGGCGACGGGCTGATTCTCAGAACAGACGATGGCGGCTTAACGTGGAAAGATCAGGAGAGCGGTATCAAGGGCAATCTCTTTGCCGTCGCGGTCGCGGCGCGCGACGATGTTCTCATCGCGGGGGATCAGGGGCGCGTGCTCCGCACGAAAGACGGTGGCTTAACGTGGGAGGTGCAGCCGACGATTACGAGCGCGGCGCTCTTCTCGGTCGCTTATCGCGGCGGCGCTGACGCATGGGTCGCAGGGCGCGGCGGCGCTATCCTGCGTCGCACAGGCGATGTTGCAACCGTCAAGATTCCACGCCCCAAACTGCCACCTGTCCTGCGCCCCGCGCCGAGGCTCAAACCGAATGCGCCGGAGACTCCAATAGTTCTGGACGACGGAGACATCCCGCGCGCCGTGCCACCAGACAAGCAGCGAACACCGTAAAGCAGTGGTCAGTGGTCAGTTAAAGACAAAGGCAAGTTTTTAAGTCCCGTGAGGGACGATTGATAATAGCCCAGCAATTTATGGCTGGGAAACAGAACGATAAAAATGATTGAGTCCCGTAGGGACGACTGAACAGCAGCAACCCTTTCTTCAGTCGTCCCTACGGGACTCTCTTTGATTTTCCGTCTCTATTCCCAGCCATGAATGGCTGGGCTATTGTCACGTCGTCCCTAGCGGGACTTCTTAACTCTTACCACCGCTCTCCCAATCCGTATGAATCGCTCCCAACTCCGGCTTGTCTATCCGCTCGTAGGTGTGCGCGCCGAAGTAATCGCGTTGCGCCTGCGTGAGATTCTGCGGGAGGTTCATCGTGCGGTAAGAGTCGAAATAGGCGAGGCTCGCGGCCATCGCCAGCACGGGGACGCCATGTTGTTGAGCCGTGCTGATGGTGCTGCGCCAGGAGGGTTGCGCTTCGTCCATCCACACGCGGAAATCTTCGTCGAGCAGTAGATTCGTCAACGCGGGGTCGCGCTGGTAAGCCGTCTTAATCCGGTCAAGAAACTTGGCGCGAATGATGCACCCGCCTTTCCAGATGCGCGCCATCTCGCTCAAATTAATATCCCACTTCCACTCGTTAGAGCCTGCGCGAATCAAATTGAACCCCTGCGCGTAAGAGCAAATCTTCGAGGCATAGAGAGCGTCGCGCACGGCATCAATCAATTGCTGTTTCTCGCCGCTCCAATTAGATACCTGCGGCCCTTTGATAATCTTGCTTGCCGTGACGCGCTCGTCTTTCATAGCCGAGATGAAGCGCGCTTCGATGGCCGCGTTGATGGTCGGAATCACCACGCCCAGATCAAGCGCGACCTGAGCAGTCCATTTGCCCGTGCCCTTCTGCCCGGCCTTGTCCAGAATCAAATCCACGAGCGGGCGGCGCGTTTCTTCGTCCTTCACGCGTAAGACTTCCGCTGTAATCTGGATGAGATAGGAATCGAGCGCGCCCTTGTTCCACTCGGCAAAGATGTCTGCCAGCTCACTTGCTTCCAGGCCCAGCACGCGGCGCAGGATGTCGTAAGCCTCGGCGATGAGTTGCATGTCGCCGTACTCGATGCCGTTATGCACCATCTTGACGAAATGGCCTGCGCCGTCCGGCCCGACGTAGGTCGTGCAAGCGCCGTCGTCTGTCTTGGCGGAGATGGCCTCCCAGATGGGGCGTATCTCTTCGTAAGCCTCGACGGCGCCACCCGGCATCAAGGAAGGCCCCCAGAGAGCGCCCTCTTCGCCGCCGGAAACGCCTGAGCCGATGAAGCGCAGATTTTCATCACGCAAAGACTTCTCGCGCCGCTGCGTGTCTTCAAACCAGGAGTTGCCGCCGTCAATCAGGATGTCGCCGGGTTCCAAGAACGGCTTGAACTGATCTATCGTCCAATCCACGGGTGCGCCCGCTTTAATCATCATCATAATCCGGCGTGGACGCTTTAAGGATTTAACAAACTCTTCGGCGGAGCGCGTCGGAACGAAACGCTTTCCCTCGCCATCGCCCGCCATGAACTTGTCAACGTCTGCCGCGTCACGATTCCAGATAGCTACCGTGTAACCGTTGCGCTCCATATTGTGCGCCAGATTCAGGCCCATCACGCCTAGCCCCGCCATGCCTATGTCAGCTTCCGCCATTGCTTAAAAATCCTCCAAATCTTCAGCCAGTTTCCCTCGCGATTGTTACCCAAGCATATCACGCTCTCTGCTTCAAACAACCTTTTGTCAAAGAATTTTGATATGCTGTCGTAGGACAGACATTCCTGTCTGTCTAAGCGTGCGAACAGCACGCTCTTGAGATTAGCCGACAGAGTATTCGCGCTTGCGCGCTCAACGACAGACAGGAATGTCTGTCCTACGACAGGCAGGAATGCCTGTCCTACTTATGACAGCTTTTACGAGAATCGAATCACACAGATTAATCTTGAGACGCTTTGCCGATGCCGACCTTGAATCGTTTTTAGCTTACCTGAATGATCCGGAGGTTGCTCGTTACCAGTCCTGGGAATCCTATGCGGAGGAGCAGGCGCACGAGGTCATCGAAAAGCAGAAGACGCTTGTGCCCGGCCTGCCCGGACAGTGGTTTACCTTCGCGCTTGAACTGAAAGAGACAGGGACGCTCATCGGGCACGTCGCCCTGAAGATGCTGGATGACCAGCAGGCGGAGATCGGGTTTACGCTGGCGCGGGAAGCTCACGGCAAAGGTCTGGCTTTTGAAGCGGCGGCGCGCGTGCTCGATTATGTGTTTACCGAATTGAAGCTGCACCGCGTCATAGCCGTCACGGATTGCGAGAATGAGAAGTCTTTCAGCTTGCTCGCCCGCTTAGGCATGCGACGAGAAGGACACTTCATCCAGAATATCTGGTTCAAGGGCAAGTGGGGGAGCGAATATTCTTACGCCATCCTGCGAGATGAATGGATAAGGAAAGGATAAGCGATACCATAGAGAGCAGGGAAACGAAAACCACGAAGTCACACGAAACAACACGAAGACATCGGTTATAGTAATTTCGTGTTGTTTCGTGTGACTTCGTGATTCGTCATCTATTTCTTTTTCTCTGCTATCTGACAACAGTGACGCTTGCGCCGCGCATTAACCATCGGTTCTGATGTACTTGAGCGGCGAATCTGCGAGCAGGGCTTGCAGTCCGGCGCGATTATCCTTTGTGCTGTCTCTCATCTTCTCTATCATGAAGGCCGGGTATCCGTTGTTGACTAGTTCCTGGATGACGGCTTCGGATTGCTTATAGAATTCTTCGGCCTTCGCATCGTCGCCTAAGCCCATGTACGCCTCTGCCATCGTCGCCAGCACCCACGATTTTTCCTCCAAATGCTTGTTTAATGCGCGCTTTGCCGCGTCGCTTTCAGCTTCGGTTGGGTTCGCGTTTTCCAGCCACTCCTTGCAAATGGGTATGACTTCGCGGCGGAAGCGTTGAGCGATAACGAAGTCTGTGATTGCTTCAGCGCGTTCGTCCGCTTTCGACGCGCGGACGTTGCGTAGGTAGGCTCCGTGAATACCATTATAATAATCGCGGCGCTGGTTGAAGTTCCGTTCATAGGCGCGTAGCGCTACGTCCAGGCATGCACAGTCTTGCGACAGCCTCCAGAGTTTTTCATGCACAGTGCCCCAGAGGCTGAGCGTCCAGAGGTCGTTTGAACTCTCCGGGTGCAGCGTCATGAGCAATTCGCGCGCTGCTTCGAGCGCCTCTTGCGGTGTCGGCTTCTCGCTTTTGTAAGTTGCGACGGCGAGACGTTGCGTGATTTCGGGGTCGTCCGGCCTCATGTTCTTGATGGCGATGAGCAATGTTTTAGCAAACTCAAAATTGCCCTTCCTCTGCGCGTCCTCCACCTGCTCCATTAACACGCTGTGGGTCTCGGCACTGACCGCTGGCTCGTCTGCTTGCCCGGCGCCTTGCGCTTCGTCCATCTTGCGCCCGACCTCTCCGGCGGCGTCGGCCCGCACTGGCGGTTTCAGCCCCTTGAGAAAGCCGTAGACGGGGCTGTCGCCGCTGGGTGGCTGCTTGCTGAGAATTCCTTCAATGGTATCCTTGAGTACCTTGCGAAACCGCACGACTTCCTCGAACTCTATGCCTTCGCCCAGATGTTTGTACTGCCGGATGAGGATGTGGCCGAGGTCGAAGGGAAACTTGAATTGATCTTCGGCGATGATGATTGTCGTGTAAGGGCACAGGGCGTGACGCACGCCGAGTTCATAGAAGGCGTTGTTGTTCGCGGTCGAGAGGTCTGCGATGACCACGTCCGCCGAGAGCAGTTGCTCGTACATCGGCACGTCAATCAAACCAGAGTGAACAATCTCGTCGGCGCGGACACACTTCAACCCCGCTTCTTCGGCGGCGGGCTTGATGACGTTGCGGTAGGTTTTGTCCAGATCGAGCAGGCGATTGGGAGTGGACTGAAAGTCCGTCTTCTTGCCGAACCCCATTACGACAAAGCACGTTCTCTTAGCTTCAACGAGTGTTTCCGGGGTCATCTGCCGGTCCTCCTTTGGGGGAAAAGTTGATTTACCGCTCACCTTGTTCCGGCCTTGATAGTCTCTGACAAATCAATTGTGTAATCAGCTTTCTTTGACCCTGAAGGGGTCACATGTAATAGCCGGGGTCAAGCAAATGAAATTTGCGCCGCCCCGGAAACAGTATGAGAAAAGAATCCGACCCTGAAGGGGTCGCACCTCAATGTTGAATGTGCGACCCTTTCAGGGTCGGAACATGTGTTGGCGCGTGTGAACGGGGGCGCGGCCCTCGGCTATTTTATGTATCCCCTTCTGGGATAAAACCTGATGACAGAATTGATTTATCAAAGATCATCAAGGTCGGGCTGAATTCAGTTGACCGCTCGCACGACCAACAGGCTATTGGCATACCCAACGCGCGTTCATGCTCCGGTGATGCGCGCACGCTCTTCCTCGGTCGGCGGGCGACGACGGAAGCGATGTGTGATGGGGCGGCGACGACCGATGCCGATGGCGTTCTTCGAGATAATCAAAGTGGGCGGCAGTTGACGCCGTTTGAATTCGTTGGCGGGCGATTCCACGCGGTTCAAGAGGTCGTAAACCATCTCGCTATCGTGCCCCGCCGCGATAATCTCTTCGGGCATCGCCTTCTGCTCAAAGTAGAGTTGGAGGATGGGATCAATCTTGTCGTAGGGCGGCAAGGACTGATCGTCAAACTGTCCGGGCGCGAGTTCAGCCGAAGGGCGCTTGTCAATAATCGCGCGCGGAATAATCTCGCTCGCGCGGTTGTAATGGCGGGCGAGCGCGTAGACCTCCGTCTTCAAAAGATCGCCCAGCACGGCTAAGCCGCCATTCGTGTCGCCGTAGAGCGTGCAGTAGCCGAGCGCGAGTTCGGACTTGTTGCCGGTTGAAAGCAGCAGGCGGCCTTCCTTGTTCGAGATCGTCATCAGGATGTTGCCGCGCAAACGCGATTGTAGATTTTCAGCCGCGAGTTCTTCGCCGCCTCTCGTCGGTTTCAAGAGATTGAGTTCTTTCGTCAGCGCCTCGAAAGCCGAACTAATCGGATGCTCGATGGTCTTCATGCCGAGCCTCTTCCCAAGCTCAACCGAATCGTCGATGCTTCCGCGCGACGAAAACGGCGAAGGCATCATCACCGACAGCACGTTCTGCGAGCCGAGAGCTTCGCAGGCGAGCGCCGCCACCACCGCCGAATCAATTCCACCTGACAGGCCGAGCACGGCGGTCTTAAAACCATTCTTCCGCGCGTAGTCGTGTATGCCGAGCACCAGCGCGCGATGAATTGTTTCGATGTCGTCGCCGGGCAGGCAGTAGTCATGCGCCACACCGCAATCGAGATCAACTGTGCCGAAGAATTCTTCAAAGGGTGGCGCTTGCAAAATTATCTCGCCCTTGCAGTCGGCAATGATGCTCGCGCCGTCGAAGATGATGCCGTCGTTGCCGCCGACCAGATTGACGAAGACGATAGGAAGCCCTGCGGCCTTTGCCCTGTGCGACACCATAGAGCAGCGCTGCCCCATCTTTGCTTTATTGAAAGGCGAGGCATTAATAGAGACCAGCACACTTGCGCCCAACTCTATCAATTCGTCCGCCGGGTCGTGTGGGTAGAGGCGCTCTCTCCAGTACGTCTTATCGTTCCAGAAGTCTTCGCAGATGGCGACGCCGACGCTGGCGTCCTTCAGCGGAAACAACCGGCGCACGCGCGACGGCTCGAAGTATCGCGGGTCGTCGAAGACATCGTATTCGGGCAGGAGTGTCTTGTCGGCAAAGCCGAGCAGCTTTTGATCGCGAATCACCGCCGCAGAATTGTAGAGCCTGCGCCCCGCTCCCGGCTCGGTCGGGCGCACCGTGCCAATCACAGCGGTCAATCCATCCGTCGCTTTGATAATCTTTTCCAGAGGCGAGAGGGACGAGCGCACTACATCGCGGTCGAGAAACCAGTCAAACGACATATAGCCCTGCACAGCCGTTTCCGGCAGGACGACGAGGTCTGAGCCGTCCTGTTTCGCCCGCTCGATAGCGCGCAGGATACTCGCCGTGTTGCCCTCGAAATCTCCGTTCGTCGTGTTGATTTGTCCGATGGTGACGCGCATCTTTGATACCCTTCGATTGATTTGATGGAATCCCTGCGCGACATTTTAGCTCATTGCGGTCTGGCATTCATCTTTTTGGACAGAGTTTACCCAATCTCGAAGCTAACGAGGACGGCGGTGAACTGCCCTGCTATCGAGAGTCAGGGATGAACAGACCCTGCCTTAGTCGCCCGCGCTTAACTGCGAGCGATTATCCGGAGCGAGATCAGAATCAGCAGCGGGAGAATAGTCCAGGCCCAAACATGTGTGCGGCTGTGGTGCGAGGCCATTTCGGTCGGCTCAGGTAGCCAGCCTTCAAGCCAAAGGCGGAAGCTGTAGGTCGTGTCGAACTCGCCAGGCAGGAGCGTGGACTCGTCCATCGCAGATTGGTAGTGGCACAGAAAGTCGTCGTAGCGCCCGCTGGCTTTGAATGTGTTGACGCCGGTTATGAAGCTTGCCTGTTCGGTGTCTTCGAGTGAGCAGATGGTTTTTCGGCAATCCATGTGAGGTCTCCGTGAACGGGTCGGTCTTGATGGCCATGTGGATCGTGCGACGTTTTGAGCAATTCCCATACCGCCATGTCTTGAGCGAGACGGCAGACCGCTTTTTGACGGCTTTAGCCTTCTAGAATCAAACCATGTGCGCGGACAGCGAAACCGAAGCGCATTCCCAGGTGTCTACGATAGGCGACATGCGCCTGGGCGAGGTGTCTACATTTATCAACAAAGAGCGCCTGCGCGAATGCTCATCATAAGCGGCTGCGACAGCAGTTCAGCTACCTTCAAGTGAGGATTGATTTATCACGATAGACCAAGTTCACTCAATGAGCCGCACATCCAAACCGTAAATCTTTTCGGGCGCGATTGTCAGTTGATCTTCTGCGCGACTTCCGACCATCTCCCTTTCAGCCAGAAACGTGGCCGCACGCTTGAACGATGACACTTTCAAGACAAGCGTTTGAAGTGCATTCTCCTTTGCCGAAACGAGACGCACGCGCGGGCCGTCCGCAATCTCCCAGGTATTGGAAGCGGACGCAGCCCCCGGCGCGAGAAAATTGCGCCAGCGTCCTTGCGTCTCTTCGACATCTTTGACGCCTGCGACGATCTCTTCGACAGACTCTACACCGAGCGCACCACCAGCTTGCGCTTCGAGCGCAGCCCGGTCTGCCGCGCGCTTCTCGTCGTGAGTCCTGAATTCAGACCAGTGCGGAAGGTCTGTGAAACTCCCGTAAGCGTACTCGACCAGAAAGACGAGATTGCCGCTCATCACCTTGTCTATTCCCCATCTCACCAGCGCGCCGCCCTTTCCCGGCTTAGCCATTGCGCTCGCGCCCGGCAATTTTCCCATCAGAATCATCGCATCAATCCAGAAACTACTGCCCAGCATCTTGCCCAGGATGACGTTCGCATAGAGTTTCGTCTTGCTCCCGTCAGCCTCAATCTGCACGTATGGCGTCACAGGGCCATGCGGAATTTTGCGTCTCTCAAGCTCATGGACGCTCTCTTCAATCGAATCAACTTCAAAAGCTATTGCGGCGAAACGCGCATCCATCGAATTGCCGGAAGACGAATCTCGCTGCGGGGCGCAAGAGAGCAACTCAAGATAGAGATTGCCGAGCGTGACGCCGCCGCTCGTAAAAGATGGATAAGAACGCAAAGGCCACGCGATGGGCAGCTTCAAAGTCTCTGACAGGAGCTTGAACAGAGGCTGCGGGTCGTCCGCGCGCACGATGAGGTGGTCAAGTTGCTTGATGGGTTGTCTGTCATTATTCATCACCATACCCTCCGCCGCCCGGCGTTTCGATTCTCACACGGTTGCCTGCTTCGAGTTGCCAGCTGCCCTTTGACGTGATTGCCTGCGCGCGTCCACGACGAATAACGCGGTCGCGACCCGTGCGGCCATCTTCTCCGCCGTCGAGTCCGTAAGGCGCGCGTCGACGTCTATCGGCAAGCAGAGACATGCGCGCCGGGACGAGCGCTTCAATCTCGCGCACGACGCCGTCACCTCCCTGTTGTCTTCCCTTGCCGCCTGAATTTTTGCGAATACTGTAGGCGCGCACGCGCAGTGGGTAAGCGTATTCGAGAGCTTCGACGGGCGTGTTCAGACTGTTCGTCATGTGCGTGTGGACGGCGCTCATACCATCGAGGCGTGGACGTGCGCCCATGCCGCCCGCGATTGTTTCGTAGTAAGCGAACTCCGCTCCTGTCCGCGAATCAATTCCGCCGATGGTCAAATTGTTCATCGTCCCCTGGCTCGCCGCAGGAATAGCTTGCGGCAGCGCTTGATGTAAAGCTCTGAACAGCACGTCAACGATGCGTTGCGATGTTTCGACGTTTCCGCCCGCGACCGAAGCCGGATGCGTCGCGTTGACAATCGTCCCGCTCGGCGCAATTACATCAATCGGCTCCATCAGCCCTGCGCTCGCCGGAACATCTCCGCCGACCAGACAGCGAAAGACATATGACACGGCAGAGACGGTAATCGCCTCGACCGCATTGATCGCACCCGCGACCTGCGTTGCGCTCCCTGTGAAATCAACGCGCGCCCGATTCCCTCTGATCGTCACACACACGCGAATCTTCACTTCATCACAAGTGATGCCGTCATCATCGAGCGCATCTTCGGCCACATACTCACCGTCCGGGATAGCAGCAATCGTGCGACGCATCAAGCGCGCCGAGTAAGCTATCAAGTGCGAGGCGTACTCCTCGACTTCACGCGCGCCACGTCGCTCGACAATCTCCAGGAGGCGTGTCGCGCCCGTTTTCAAAGACCCGATCTGCGCCTCGAAATCCGCCCGCCGCTCAGTTGCGCCGCGCACATTCGCCAGCAAGAGCCGCATCATCTCTTCGTCAATCTCACCTCGGCGCACAATCCTGACTGGCGGAATCCGCAGGCCCTCACCGTAAACATCCGTCGCCAGTCCCATCGAACCCGGACTAGCACCGCCGATGTCCGCGTGATGCGCGCGATTAGCAACGTAGAAGAGAGTGGTCAGTGGTCGGTGGTCAGTGGTCAGTTTTTGATTCGTTTGGCTAGGCCGCCTCTTACTTTCTGCCTTCTGCCTTCGGCCTTCCGCCTTCTGTTTTTCACTGACCGCTGACCACTGACCACTGACCACTGGCATGACGAGTGTCACGTCCGGCAGATGCGTGCCGCCTGCGAACGGGTCGTTGACGGCGACCGTATCGCCGGGCGTGAGTTTTATTTCACGGAGCGCGGCGGCGACGGCCATTGGCATCGAGCCTAGATGCACGGGCATGTGATCGCCCTGCGCGATGACGCGCCCCGTTGCGTCGAAGACGGCGCAGGAATAATCACGCCGTTCCTTGATGTTCGGCGAAAAGGCCGTGCGCCTGAGCGCAATGCCCATCTCTTCGGCGACAGAGGTGTAGAGCGCGCGATAGATTTCCAGCGTCGTCGGGTCAAATTTACGTCTGTTGTTTTTCATAACTGCCACTTTAGAGCGACTAACAAAACAGGGAAGAAATAGACAGGATTAACAAGATTAGCAAGATTAAGAAGACAAGACAGGGAAAGAAGGTTGATAGTTCTTTTCTTCTTCCTGTTAATCCTGTAAATCCTGTCTATTTCTTCTGCCTCATAACTCGATAATCAAGTTGCCCTGCTCGTCCACGAATGTTTGTGCGCCCGGCGGGATGAGCGTCGTCGCGGAATACTCCGTCACGATGCAGGGTGTGCGAAGACGTGCGCCCGCCTCAAGCCGGTCGCGCGCGTAGATTCCGGCGCGCACACGGCCTTCTGCGAAGTGAACCATTTTGGACTCGCGCGGTTGAACAATTCTCTTCTGACGAGATGCGTGCCGGGCGCGCTCCGCTTTTAACTTTTCCACGATGCCGGTTGAACGCAGGCGCGCGCTGACGATCTCGACCTCGTTCGCACTTTGCGCGTAGCCGTAGCGGGCATGGTGCGCGCGATGAAAAGCCTCCGCAATCCGGCCTCCCCGCGTCCACTTGATTCCCAACTCAAACGACTGTCCCACGTAACGCACCGCCAGCAATCTTTCATGACGCTGACGCGCTGGCGTGAATCCTTCACGGCTGAGCGCCGCGCGAGCTTCCTGTTCCATCTCCCGAAACGCGCTCTCTACCTCCGCGCCGGTTTCTTTCGCAGCCTTCAGCATCAGCGTCCGGCTCCAGTCTTTCACCACATCCGACGCTAACGCGCCGAGAGCCGAGAGTGCGCCCGCCGACGTAGGCGCGATGACGCGTGGGATGCGTAGCGCGCGTGCCAGCTCGACCGCATGCAATCCGCCCGCGCCGCCAAACGGCATGAGCGTAAAGTCGCGCGGATCGTAGCCGCGCTCAACCGAGATGACGCGCAGCGCACGCTCCATATTCGTGTTGACCACGCGAACGACGCCGAGCGCGGCTTCCATCAAGTTCACACGCCGACCGGCATGCGCGCTCATCTCACGCGCCAGTTCACTCAAAGCCTTATGCGCTCTTGCTTCGTCCAGCTTAAACTCTCCGCCCAGCAACCCAACGCCTCCGAAACGACCCAGCACGAGATTGGCGTCCGTGACTGTGGGCGACACCCCGCGCCCGTAGCAGGCTGGGCCAGGATTCGCGCCCGCCGATTCTGGCCCGACGCGCAAAGACCCGCCTTCATCCACGCGCGCGATTGAGCCGCCGCCAGCCCCGACCGTGTGTATGTCCATCATGTTCACGGCGACGGGCAACCCGGCGACGCTGGCTTCGTTCGTCATACGCATGCCGTCGGCGTCGCACAGCGCAACGTCCGTTGACGTGCCGCCCATGTCGAACGTGATGATGTTCCGTGTAGCGGTCGCACGCGCCACGCCGAGCGCGCCGACCACGCCACCCGCAGGGCCGGAGAGAATTGTCCGCACAGGCTCCGTGCCCGCCACCTCAGCGGAGATACTTCCACCCGAAGACTGCATCACTTTGAGAGCGGGCACATGCCGCTTCAAGCGTGTGAGATACGCGCCCATCAGCGGTTGCAGGTACGCGTTAATCGTCACGGTCGAGGTGCGCTCGTACTCACGATACTCCGGGAGAATTTTGTGCGAGATGGAAAGCGGAAGATGAAGCGCAGAGAGCGCCTCTGCGATGCGTCGCTCATGCCGGGGATGGACGAAGGAGAAGAGCAAAGAGACGGCGATTGATTCGACGCGCGCGCGCTTCAGCTTTTTGACAAGCTCTTGAAGCGCGCGTTCACTCAATTCTTCAAGCACTTCGCCGGAAGCCGCGACGCGCTCCTTCACACCGAAGCGCAAATTGCCCGGGACGAGCGCCTCAGGCTTGACGGCGTTCAAATCGTAGAGTGCGGGGCGTGCCTGTCTCCCGATGGCGAGCACGTCTTCAAAGCCTGCGGTCGTGACGAGCGCCGTTCGTGCCCCGCGCCTTTCAAGCAGCGCGTTCGTGCCGACGGTCGTGCCGTGAATGACCTCTATCTCGCGCAAGGTTGTGCCTGTTAATTCAGCGATGCGGCGCAATCCTTCTGTGATCGCCTCTGACGGGTCGGCGGGCGTGGACGCGAGTTTGAAGACGCGCAGACCGTCTTTCGTCTGAAAGACGAAGTCCGTGAACGTCCCGCCCGTATCCACGCCAACGCGCATGCGACGCGATTCTTTCCCGTTTCGTTTCATTTATGCTTGTAGGGGCAGGGCTTGTCCCTGCCCGTGCGAGATTGCTGAAAGTCAATGTTGAGTTATCACGCTAATTGAGCGGGCAGGGACAAGCCCTGTCCCTAGAGAAAACTTTGCTATTGCCGGATACGTATAATCGAGGCCATTATGCGCGACCTATTTATTTGAAGAAGATGAGAACCACTTTCAGGAGATTCGATAATATGCTACTCAAACGCTTTTCGCACCTTCTTCTTGTGCTGGCTCTCTTTGTCGCCACGACTCTTTCTCCTTTCCAGAAAGCAGCACTGGCTCAAGCAAAGGCTCAAACTACCACCACAGCCCAAACTACTGCTCCTGACCTCGCAGCGCGTCTCGCTGCCATCGAGAAAGCGATAGACGACAAGCGCAAAGAGCTACACATTCCGGGCGTCTCGTTCGTCATTGTCAAAGATGACAAAGTGATTTACATGAAAGGTCTCGGCCTCAAGGATGTCGAGCGGAATCTCCCGGTCACACCCGACACGCTGTTTGCCATCGGCTCGTCCAGCAAAGCTTTTACGGCGCTCTCTGCGGCGATGTCGGCTGACGACGGCAAGCTCTCGCTTGATGATTCTCCGAAAAAGTTTCTGCCCTATTTCAAATTGCGCGACCTGGAAACGGACGCGAAGATCACCATCCGCGATTTGCTCTCGCATCGTTCGGGAATTGACCGCACTGACCTTTCGATGGTTTCAGGCAAGCTCAACCGCGAAGAGTTGATTCGCGTCGCCGGAATGGCGAAGCCGACTGCCAAACTCGGCGAGAAATTTCTTTATCAAAACATCATGTTCGCTGCCGCCGGTGAGATTGTCGCCAAAGCGCAGGCGACAACCTGGGACAATTTTATAGAGAAGCGTATCTTCAAGCCGCTCGGCATGAAAGACTCGAACACGACCGTTGCGGCGACGCTCAAAGCACGCGATTACGCGCTCGGCTACAGCTACAACTCGGAGACTAAAGAAACTATCCATTTGCCGATGCGCGAAATCGGCGCTGGCGCTCCGGCGGGCGCGATCAACTCAAACGCGCGCGACATGGCCCAGTGGCTTCGCCTGATGCTCGGCGAAGGCGTCTTTGAAGGCAAGCGTCTGGTTTCGGAGAAGAGTTTCAAGGAGTTGGTCGCCGTGCAGAACAAGGTGGCGGGCAACGTCAACTACGGCCTCGGCTGGTTTCTGCGTGAGTGGCATGGTCACAAGGTCGTCGAACATGGCGGCAACATTGACGGCTTCAATGCGCTCGTCGCCATGATGCCCGATCAAAAACTTGGCTTCGTCATGCTGACCAACATCTCCGGCTCGCCGCTCGGCACATACGCGATGGAGACTGTCTGGTCAAATCTCGTAGGCCGTCCTGAAACTAATGTCGCCAAGAGTAACGAACCGGCGAGCGACCCATCGGGCGAAGTCGGGAAATATTTATTGGCCGAAGCCTCCATCAACTTCGATGTCGAGATGAAAGACGGCAAGCTCATGTTGACCGCGCCGGGACAGCCACCATATCAACTGGAGAACATCGGCGGTCGCCGCTACAAGCTAATGAACGCGCCCGCAGGTTTCTTCGTCACGTTCCGTCCCGTCAAAGATAAAGAGAAGGAGACGGAGTTGTTCCTCGAACAGCCGCAGGGCAATCTCGTCCTCGCCAGAATCAAGGCGGACGCCGCCGCTGCTAACGCGAAAAGCGATTCGAGCGCGGCGGCGTCACACTACAACGGCCCGCTGAAAGAATTGCTCGGCTCTTACGAGATGGAAGGCGGCCCCGAAGTTGAAATCACAATCAAAGATGAAAAGATCGTGCTAATCGTCGCGGGACAGCCGCCCTACCCGCTCATCGAGAAAGAGAAAGACAGGCTCAGCAGTCCAGACTTGCCGGATACCTACAGCCTCCTGGTCAAGCGTGACGCGGCGGGCAAAGTGTCCGGCCTGTTGATGAAGCAGCCGGAAGGCGACTTCGAGTTAAAGCGTGTCGTTGAAACCAGCGTCGCGATGACCGTTGATGAGTTGATGACGAAAGTGATCGCGGCTGAAGGTGGAGAGCAAACCTTGCGTAAGCACAAATCCAGACTCATCACGGCTGAGATGGACTTTGAGCATCAGGGCATCAAGGGCACGGCGACGACGAGCGCCAGAGCGCCGAATGCTTTGGCGACGCACATCGAGATGATGGCGCTGGGCAAGAAGATCGGAACGATTGACGAATACTTCGACGGCACAGAAGGCGGCGAGGTGGCGAGCTTCTCGCCGGGCGAGGAGAAAGCCGGGAAGTCGCTGGAAGACGCTCGCATCAACTCAGACTTTTACGGCGTGCTGAACTGGAAGAAGCTGTTCAAGACTATCGAGATCAAAAGGATGTCGAAGATTAATGATGAGGATGTCTACGTCGTCGTCAAAACGCCGGAGAAGGGTAATCCCGTGACCGACTACATCTCGACCAAATCATTTCTTTTGCTTCGCCGCGACACGATTCAGACCAGTAACACCAGCCAGATTAGTTTGCCCATCACGGAGTATTACAGCGACTACCGCCCTGTCGAAGGGCTGAGGATTCCCTTTAAGAGCACCACGAACATTCCGTCCATCGGAGACATCACCACCGTCGTCAAAACCGTCAAGTTCGACGTTGACATCCCGGACGCCGTTTTTCACATCCCGGAGAAAAAGCAGTAGGCAGTAGGCAGAAGAAAAGAAAACTCAAGCGCGGCTCATCCGGCTCAGCCCCGAAGGGGCGGCAGAATGTAGCCCCAGGCGCAAGCCTGGGGGGTCACAGCACCAACAACATTATTAAGCCCCGGAGGGGCGACAGCAGCTCAAGACGTGTAACCATCAATCTTGTTCTTCTGTCGCCCCTTCGGGGCTCTAACATTTACTGCTGATTATTCCCCGGGCTGACGCCTGGGGCTACACTCTCTCGCCCCTCCGGGGCTGTTGCTCGATGGCTTCTTCCGACTTCTGTTTTCTCGCTTCTGATTACTGATTCCCGTCTCCTGTCTTCTGTCTCCAGTCTCCTGCCTACGGCCTATTGCCTACTGTCCACTATTTTTTCCATCTTTCCGCTCTCATGTGAGCGATGCGCGGCGTCTATGACAAGCTGCGTGCGGTAGCCGTCTTCAAAAGTCGCCGCGCCCTCGACCGAATTGCGTCCATCGCGTAGAGCTTCAACGATGGCGCGCGAGAAGAGCGTAAAGCCGCGCGACCAGCCGCCGTCGCGCATCCCTTCCGCAAGCGGCCCGCGCTCGGTCTCGACGCGCGTCCAGTCGCCTGCGCCCGTCTGCGCTCTCCAGAGTTCCCCGCTGTCTTCGATCTTCAGCGCACCCTTCGAGCCGAAGATTTCCAGGAGATGTTCAGAACGACCCGACTCGACCACCGAGAGCGAAATGGTCGCGGTCGCACCCTTCGTCAATTCACTATCTTCAAAACGCAGGATCAAATTCGCTTCATCGTCGGTTGTGACGCGTCGCATCTCGCCTGTCTTCTCGTCCGCCCGCTCCGCGACGTGCGTGGCAAGCGACCCGAAGACATGCGAGACTTCCGCACCCAGAAGCCAGCGGAAACTGTCAATCGCGTGCGAGCCGATAGCGCCGAGTGTGCCACCGCCGCTTGCCGCGTCAGACCACCAGTCCCACTTCCGCTCAAGCGAGACACGCGAATCGGAACGGAAGAGCAGTTTCGCGTGATGAATGTTGCCGATCTCGCGATCTCGCAACAGAGCGCGCGCCTTTACTCTGCCGGGCAGAAAGCGCAACTCGTGGTCAATCAACGCGAGCAAGCCTTTTTCATCTGCGCGGGCGCGCATCGCATCCGCCTCTCCCGCATTCATTGCCATAGGCTTTTCACACAGTACGGCCTTGCCCGCATCAAGCGCGGCCAGCGCCATCTCCAGGTGCGTCACGGGCGGCGTCACGATGCTGACCAGATCAACATCCTCGCGCGCAATCACCTCACGCCAATCATCAGCCACATGCTCTATGTCAAACTCACGCGCCACGCGCTCGGCGTTCTCCCGATGCCCGCTCGCAATCGCCACCACCCGCGCACCATCACAAGCGCGGAAGCCCGGAATCTGCGTTGAACGAGCAAAGCCCGCGCCGATCATGCCGATGCCGATGGAATCTTTTCTGGTCAATTTTATTTCTCTCTTCCTATCATCTCGAACGGAACTAATAATGAAAGGGCGACCAAATGATCGCCCTTTCACTTAATGGTGCCCTTGCAGGGACTTGAACCCCGAACCAACGGATTATGCTTACCAGCTACGGCTTTCACCGTCTTTGATTTTGTAATACCTCAAAGTTTGTGGTCTGGACTTTCTCTTCGCTTTACGCGCCTGCCGTTAAGTCTCTACACCTTTCTCGCCCGCGCGAGACTTGGCTCGGGATTACCTTGTGGTTTTCACCCTTTAGGCTTCCCCGAATTTGACAGGTTCTACAAGCATACCTGAAAACAAAACCAAGCTTTGTCATGTGATACACTCGCAACCCACTTCGGAAAATCATATGGAAAGAGCTTGCATCGTTTGCCAAGCAAGACTCACAGGCCGACAAGCAAAATTTTGCTCGCGCGGCTGCAAGAATGCTTGGACGAACAACAAACATCAGAATTATATTTCTCAGCAACAGCGTGGACGACAAAGAAGGCAACATCTTATTCAACAAAAAGGAGGCTGCTGCGAGCGCTGCGGATATACTACGAATCAAGCTGCGCTGGCCTTTCACCACCTTGATGCGTCAATCAAGTCCTTTCCGATTGACCTGAGAAGCTGCTCCAACACTTCCTGGGAAACACTCATTGAAGAAGCCCGGAAGTGCCAACTTCTTTGCCTAAACTGTCATGCAGAAATTCATAACCCTGATTTTTCCACTTAGAGTTTTCAAAGATTGAGTCCGCTGCTCTAACCATTGAGCTACAAGGGCAGACTATAACTGATGCGAAAAAGATTATATGGGTCGGCGCGGACAGTCGCAAGCGCACGTCATTTGAGAGCATGAATTTGATGTAACGAAACGTGCGTTCAGGGCGAATCAGTCTCTTTACGTTTGAGATGAAGGATGATCGTTGTAATCGAGATGAGGAAGAGGACGAGGCTGCCGATGCCGGAGACAATTGCCCACTGGCGGCGGCTTCGTGCCACAGCGAGCGCTTCGTTTCCGGTCTGTTCATATCGCTGGCCTTCTTCAATCAGTCTGTTCTTTTCGGGCGTGCCCACAACCTTATCGGATTGATCGTACAGCCCCAGCGATTTCTTCAGGAGACTCATGCCCTCGTCTGCCTGCGCGCGGGAGCGGTAATACATCCACCCGGCAGAGCCTCCCGCCGCCAGCCCGACGAGCAGGGACACGATGGCTATCTCCCGCAGTCTCTTCTTCATGACGCCAGCAGTCTTTC
The DNA here is from genome assembly GCA_963791265.1 of uncultured Acidobacteriota bacterium. Taxonomy (GTDB): domain Bacteria; phylum Acidobacteriota; class Blastocatellia; order Pyrinomonadales; family Pyrinomonadaceae; genus QHXM01. Next base: position 850,937 of record CAWBSB010000012.1, on the reverse strand, counting down.
GGCCTGACGCAGATGCCTCTCTTCGTGAACCCCTATGAACGCCAGCCAGCGGTAGAAGTTGAGCGGGCCGAAGGCCGGATGCGGGTAAGTGAGAGTCGAGAGGTCTGTAGTTTCGATGCGCGGGCGCAAGTTGTGCAGTTCCTCGCGCGAGCGGCGCAGCTTCGTGAGCGCGTCAGCCAGAGAGACCTCGCCGCTCGGACGCACATATTCCGGCGCGGTGTATTTTTCATCGCGGCTGCGCTCGATAAACTCGTCCAAAGTGAAAGGCTCTATCTCGACCGGCGTATCTTTTTTCCCGGCGCCCGCGCTTTCGGCCTTCGTTATCATCATGCTCATCATTTGAAGCAGCCTGCCTTCGATGAGCGCCAGATGCTCTATGATCTCCGTCGCCGCCCAGACATCCGGGCTGGGACGCGTCCGTGCCTGCTCATCGCTTAAGCCTTCGACGAGCCTGTAAATTTTCGCGCGCGTCTCGTCTATCACTTCAAAGATTTGGGGGACGCTGGTGTAGTTCATCTGAGGGTTTTCGCTCCTGTCAATTAAGAGTTTGTAGTGTGGCGCGACTATAGCACACAGGCCGCGAGCGCCAGGTTGTTTCCGGTTTCATCAAGAGCGCGGCTGATTGCAGTCGCCTGAATGCTCAAATTCAATTTGTGCCATCGCTGGAAAGTAATCACCGGCTCGTTTGAATAGATGCGTATGTAGGCTGTCTGGATGAAGAGAGTTCTATCCTCCGGCCAGTTGAGACGAACGATGGTGTTGAAGGAAACGGGCGTGCCGCTTGACGATGCTGAAGGCGAAGCCGTCTCGTTGCCTTTATCATTCGGCGTCTCACTCGTCTTATTCTTCGACTGTAGATTCTTTTCATCATACACAGCCGAAGCCTTGAGCAAGGGATCGCGGAGCGGAATGGAGGCTCGCGTCGCCGTCTCTACAGCAGCGTCGTAGATTTTCACCTCGGTCTCAAAAGCTGCGGCGACTTTCGAGGAATCGGGCGACCAGACAGGCCCGGCCTCCGTCAACCCGTCATCGAGCAGACGTTCATTCCCATTTGTCTCAACGAGGCGCGGGCGTCCCGCTGGCAGCTTATTCTCGCGCTCTCTCACCGACCACTCGTCTTCAGTACAGGCGAGCGCGACGAGCGCGTGATTGTCGGGCGACCAGGCGAGATAAAAGTAGATCAGGCCGTTGCGTGTGGTCAGCGGTTTCAACTCAAAGCCATCGCGATTGCAGATGTAGAGTTGCTCGGTGTCGTAGACGGGGACAGGCCCGAACATGGGCGCAACGGACGGTGTTGTCAGGGGCGCGTCGGGCACTGCTGTTTCGGGAATCATGTCGGGCGGCGTCTGCGGCGCGAGACTCTTGCGCCCGATGAAAGCGATGTAGTTCCCGTCGGGCGACCACGCGACCATCGGAGCAAACGCACCCGAAAGTTCGGGAGGCGTCAGGTTGCGTAGAAACTTCCCGTCAGCCGCATACATGTCTATCCGAAACTCGCCCTCCTGCGTCTCGCCCGTGTCATAGAGAGCGAGCGCGCGCAGCCCGTCGGGCGACACGACCGTGCGCAGGAGCCGGTCGTCTTTGCGTCTGGTGTCAAAGTCGTCCGCAACGGGTTTGAGCTTGATCTCTTCAACGGGAACTGCTCCGGGCGGCGCATCCGTATCCGGCGCGAAACTGTAGGCGAGGCGCGCAGCCGCAACCTCGCGCAAGCTGTTCGGATTAGCGCCCCGTTTGTCTCCGCTATTGCGACACGCGGGCGCGATGAGAAGCAGCAGGCAGTATGCAGTAAGAACGACAAGCGTTTTTGCTTTAACTGACCACTGACCACTGACCACTGACCACAGCTTTTTACTTGATTGACGACTCATATGAAGGGCTGATGATAGGAAGGCATGTGCATGGTTGTCAACGAGGTAGAGATTCGGGCAGTGGTTCAACGTTAGCGGCTGTGCCGCCCTTTTGTGCGGAAAGGCTCTGCCTTTCCGTGAGCCTCTACTTTTTATCTGGCGACAACGCTTGAGAAAATCAGTCTCGTTGCCTTTTACCATCAACCTTGCCGGAGGATAACGAACATGGACAAGCAGAAGGCTCATGTTGCGGCCAGAATCTTAGGACTGCTCGGCGTGCTCTTTATGCTGGCGATGGCTTTCGACATAATGCCCGGAAAATACGCGCTCTTCGCCGGAGTTGCCTGCTTCGTCATCGCGGGTTCGATGTGGGGGATGGCAGGCCGGAGGGACTAAACTTTACCGCCCGCGCCGTGTTCGCTCCATGCTGTCGAGCATGAGTTCCCGGCTGGCTTGGTTAGCCACGAGGGACGCGGCGGCGTGGCGTCACAGGTTTTCTGCGCGGCGTTGTACGCCTACGATTCGGTGTTACTTTCGGCGTCGTCTTGCGCGGCAGGCTCGGCGGCTCGACGAGTTTGAAGGTGATGAGAGGATCGCCCATGATGTCGCTGCTGAGCGTGGGGTCGAGCACGAGCAGGGCGCGCATGGTGTTGCGCGGGCTGAGATGCGCTTCGTCAGTTCCATCTTCCTCTACGCAGTTGTGCTCGATGGCTCGCGCCAGACGACGCGCGAGCAACTCTTTGCCCGGCGTGCGCTCGATAAAGGCGCGCGCGGCCATTGCTCCCATCAAATCGCAGGTCAACTCTTCCGGGCGACGACCCGCAATCCGCATCCCCATCAGGGTCGAAGCTCGCCTGCCGACCAGACGGAACAGAGGTTGAAGAGAATCCTCACGACCATCCGCGATGTGCGTCAACTCGTGCGCCAGGACACTCACCATGCCCTCGTCCGATTGCAAGCCCGCCAGAAAAATCGTCCCGAAGTAGATGGTGCGCGGAGTGCTGAGAATGACCGAAGCGTTGTCGCGTAGTTCAACGTCCGGCTCGATTTTGTTGACGGCCTGAACGCGCTGGGTCGCGGCGCGGATTCTAAATTCTTCGATGTGGTATTCGCTGGAGAGATCGCGGAGCGAGGCGACGACCAAGTCACGCGCCTGCGGTAGAAGACGCTCGGCGCGCTTGAGTCCGGCGACCGCGTCAGGATGAGCCAGCGGGAGCGAAGGCCGCGCCTGCATCACGTCAATCGGCACGCTTCCCAGGGGATCGCGCGCACGCTCCAGACAAACAGCGCCCATCGCCCGCTCGACAATATCTCCCTCTTCAAGCGGCGCACTCTCGCGCGGCTGGCTCGGCGGCGGGCTGCCACCCTTCCAGGGACTTTCGTCCTGCTGCGCGAACGCGACTGATGAGGCGGCAGAGACGAACGCGAAAAGAAGCGCGGCGAGAGCGACGAGCCGCACACTCTTTAACCACTGCCGTTGATTGTCTTGCCGTAACCTCATCGGAAATACATTATAAACGATGAACGCTCTCAGAATGAACGATGAATTGAAAAGCTCTTGCATTTACTTTCGCGTTCAGCGTTCACAGGTTCCTACTTGTTTTTCCAGGCTGGCTTGCGTTTTTGCATGAAGGCCAGAACGCCTTCGCGCGCGTCTTCGGTCTTCATCAATTCGTTGAGATATAAATCTTCGACTCTTTTCAGAGCGTTCTCGAAAGAAGCTCCGCGCGCGAGGTCAATAGCTCGCCTTGTCATTTCGAGCGCGGGCGCTGAGAGTTCGCGCAGTTTGACGAGCACGTCCTGCGTCTTTTGCTCAAGTTGAGCGACGGGAACGACTGCATTGACGAGACCGAGCCGCAAGGCTTCAGGCGCGTCAATCAATTCGCCCGTCAGGATTAACTCGCGCGCCCGCTTGTCGCCGATGATGCGCGGCAAAAGCACTGCGGCGATTGGCGGAAAGACGCCGAGCTTAATCTCCGGCTGCCCGAAGCGTGCGCGCTCCGTTGCAATCACGATGTCGCAGCCCGCCACCAACTCGCACCCGCCGCCAAGCGCCGCGCCGTCCACAAGCGCGATGGTCGGCTTGCCCGCCTGCTCAAGCTGACGAAAGATGGCGTGAAACGAATCGAGCATCCGGTAGATGGTCTCTTCGACGTGTTCTTCGACCGCCACGCCTGCGCTGAAGGCGCGCGAATCCGCCCCGGCCTCAAACACGATGGCCACCATGTCGCGCTGACCGGCGCATACGTTGATGGCATCACCCATCTCGCGCATCATCGCAATATTGAACACATTGAGCGGCGGGCGCGCGAACGTAATCCGCCCCACACGATCTTCGATGCCGAATTTGATGCTCTGGTATTTATCGCTCATAAGAAATTGGTGATAGGTGATAGGTGATGGGTGATAGGTGATAGGAAAGAGCGTTTTATCTTATCACCTATCACCCATCACCTATCACTGCTTTTCTATCCACGCTCTGTACTGCTTCATCTGCTCAGGCGTCGGTTGTCTGACGGGCAGAAGGCGGTAGTCTATGGCGGCGCGCTTGCCGAGCTTGATTGGCAGGGTGCGTAAATCATCATCGCGAAAAAGCGTGAGGTTGAGCGTATCGCCTGCGCGTTTTTCCCCAAGCTTGGCCAGGAATAGTTGTTGAGTGACGCGCACGCCGTCGAGCGCCACAATTTGATCGCCCGTATTCAAGCCCTGCTCGTAGACAGGCGAATCGCTATACACACGCCGCACCATCAAGCGGTCGCCTTCCTGAGCGAGGTCTGCCCCGAAATAGGGTCTCTCGACGGGCGACATGGTTTGATTAGCCGCGCCGAGTTGGAGGCCGACCGCCTTCAAGCTCGCGTTGTAATCAAGCTCCTCACGCCCGCGCACGTAGCGCGTGAAGAAGTTGTCCAGACTCGCTCCGGCCACCAACTCTGCCGCGCGCTGGAAATCTTCCGGCGTGTAGTTGCGATTCTTCTTGTAAAATTCCGCATAGAGATAGCGCATCACGTCGTCCAGAGATTTCGCGCCACCTGACAGCTTGCGTATCTCCAGATCGAGCAACAGGCCAATCAGATGCCCCTTATCGTAATAAGAGATTTGCGAGTTGACGGAGTTTTCGTCCGGCTTGTACTGCTTAATCCAGGCATCGAAGCTCGCTTCCTCGACACTCATCTTGAACCGCCCCGGCTTGCTCTGCACATCATCAATCATGGAAGAAAGGCTGCCCAGGTATTCCTCCGCCGAGATTAAACCGGAGCGACGGAGCAGGAGAATGCCGTAGTAGTCTGTGATTCCTTCGGCGACCCACAAAAGCTTCGTGTAATTCTCCTCCGTATAGTCAAAGGGGCCGAGCGCGTCCGGGCGAATGCGCTTGACGTTCCAAACGTGAAAGAACTCGTGAGACATGATCGAGAGAAAAGTGTTGTAAGAGGCGGGGGCGCGAAAGCCGTTGCGCTCAACGATAATAGAAGTTGAATTCAGATGCTCCAACCCGCCGTCGGTTCTCGTGTGCGCGTGCACAATGAAGGTGTAATCGCGGTAAGGAATGTCGCCCATCATCGCAACCTGCGTCTCGACGATTTTCTGCACATCGCGACGGATACGCTCCGTATCGTAGTTGCCCTCGCCGTCAATCACGATGCGATGCGGAACATTACGCACTTCAAAAGCGATTGTTTTGAGCCTGCCGACCTCGACGGGCGAATCATAGAGCACGTCGAAATTCTCTGCGCGGAAGGTGTTTGATTGACCGGGCACGGCGGGCAGCCCCGTGGCCACCTGCCAATCACCGAACGGGACGACGCGCAAAGTCGAAGGCGCAGTTAACTGCCCCTCCGGGTACATCAGCAGGGCGACATTGTTCCAGTGAGCATGACGGTCGTTCAAATCGTTGGTGCGAACCGATAGCTCGTTGGCATAGACCTGATAACTGACACGAAGTTCCTTCGCGCCGTTTGTTTCAACTCGCCAGGTGTTCTTATTTGTTTTCTGCCAGCGAAGGGAGCGTCCCCCGGCTTCGCTTGCGGCAAAGTCCTGCACGTGGCGCTCAAAATCGCGGACGAGGTAAGAACCGGGAGCCCAGACAGGCATGATGAGATTCATCTGCGCCGGAAGCCTTGACGCACTGAGACGCATTTCGACTTCCAACAGATGCGTGTGGGGCTTCTGCATAGAAACGGTGAAGCTGATGTCGGGCGGCGCACCCGCACGGTTGTCCTGCGCGGAGACGGCAGAGGCAGCGAGCAGCAGGAGTGCAAGAGTTAAACCGGCGGCACGAGAGTTAACGGGATGTATCATTAATAATCCTTACCCCTTAATTTGCATGAATGTTTCTGATGACGAGAATACTACTAAAAGCGGGAGGCAGAATACAGGGGTCAGAAGTCAGAATAACGAGGCCGCAGAACCGCTGCTGTTTTTATTCCGGCTCCTGACTCCTGTATTCTGTCTTCTGTATTTTGCAAAGAGAGGTAGAGACAATGGCAGTTGTCGTCTGTACGAATTGTGGGGCGAAGAATCGTGTTGATGAAGGCGCGGCTGAGCGTCTTCAGCCAGTATGCGGGAAATGCGGGACGGCGCTCAGCGTGCCGGTTGGCGCGACAAAGACGCATAAGCCGCGCACGGTGACGGATGCGACGTTTAAGCAGGAGGTGTTAGAGGTGCGCGGCGTCCCCGTCCTGCTCGATTGCTGGGCGCAGTGGTGCGGGCCATGCCGGATGATCGCGCCGGTCCTGGATGAACTGGCGGCAGAATCAAACGGGCGCTATCTGATAACCAAGCTCAATGTTGACGAAAACCCGCGCACGTCGGAGCGGTTCGATATTCGCAGCATCCCGACCATGCTCATCTTCAAAGACGGCGCACTCGTTGACCGCATCGTCGGCGCTCAACCCAAAGCAGCCATCGCTGCAAGGCTCAGGTAAGAAATAGACAGGATTTACAGGATTATCAAGATTATCAAGATTAAGAAGTGACGTTAAGCAGTGATGAAGTAATTGCGTTGAAAGCCGCCGCGTTGAAGAAATCACTCAACCAGTCCCGGAGGGACGGCGGAAGGTAGCCAGTGGCCAGTGCGAAAGCGAAGCTGGAGCGCGCAGCCTCTGGAAACAAAGTGAACAAGATGTCCGCGTCCTGAAGGGACGCGAGGAGCGCTCTGCCGCCCCTTGCGGGGCTACGGAATATTTATTGAATCTATCCCAGGGGCAGCGCCTACGGCTTGCCCCTGGCTACATTCTGCCGTCCCTTCGGGACTCGTTGAATGATGCACTCTAAGGTGAGTTAATGAGATGAGGCAGGTTACGGTGGCTTTGATGGTTTCTTTCTTATCCTGTCCATCCTGTTAATCTCGGTCTATTTCTTCCCGGCTTTGTTAGTGACTCTTAATATGACATTATTCCCGAAAGTTCAGTAGAGATTGAAAGGCTACGGGTTATGTTTAGAAAACTGGTTGCGACCACGCCGACGTGGATTACTTTGCCGCTGCGCCTGACAGTTGGGTTGCTGTTTGCTCTGCACGGCGCAGAGAAGGTGTTTGGGATACGCGGAGGGCCGGGGCTTTCAGCATGGATGGCGAACGAAAGAGCCGCAACGGGTTTGCGCCCGGCATGGCTCTGGCTCGGCGCAGCCGCCCTGTTTGAACTCATCGGCGGCATCCTCATCCTGACCGGATTCCTGACGCGACTCGGCGCGCTGCTCATCATCCCAATCATGCTCGTCGCCCTTTACGGCAACTTAACCGGCGGCGACCCCGGCCCCGTTTCGCTCTCAAGAATCGGCTACCCACTGGTCATGCTCGGCGCAACTATAGCCCTCTTTATCGCAGGCGGCGGGCGCGCTTCCGTAGATGAATCTATGGCTAGGTCGCGCCGCTGGAGATAAGAGCAGTGATGGGTGATGGGTGATAGGTGATAAGAGAAACGCTCTTTCCTATCACCCATCACCTATCACCTATCACTGTCTTATGAAACGTTCTCCGCTGCTCGTCATCTTCATCACGGTCTTCATTGACCTCATCGGGTTCGGCATCGTCATTCCGGTGCTGCCGTTCTATGTCGAGGGGACGAAGTTTAATGCCAGCCCAAGCACGGTCGGACTTCTGTTCGCGTCCTATTCGATCATGCAACTGGTCTTCACGCCGATTCTGGGAAGGCTTTCAGACAAATACGGCAGGCGACCCATTCTGCTCATCAGTCTAATCGGAACAGGAGTCGGCTTTCTAATTCTGGGCTTCGCCACGACCCTGTGGATGCTCTTTGCCGGGCGCATCATTGACGGCATCTCTGGCGGCAACATCTCGACGGCGCAAGCCTACATCGCGGACATCACCACACCGGAGAATCGCGCGAAGGGGATGGGCTTGATCGGCGCGGCGTTCGGGATGGGCTTTATTTTCGGCCCGGCCATCGGCGGCATCCTCAGCCGCTGGGGAATGCACGTGCCGTTTCTGTTTGCCGCCGGACTCGCTTTCGCTAACGCTCTCCTGCTCTATTTCACTCTGCCCGAAACCGTCACGCCGGATCATCCGGCGCGCGCCTCGGCCACGCGGGGGCGCTGGACGCAACTCGCGCAGGCGCTCAACCAATCAAAGCTCGCCTTCATCCTGCTCATCTACTTTCTGTTCGTCACGGCCTTTTCAATTATGACGACCACGTTCGGGCTGTTCACGATGTACCGCTTCGGCTATGACGCGCACGACACGGGCTGGCTCTTCGTTTTCGTCGGCGTCATCGGGGCGGTTATTCAGGGCGGACTGATAGGCAAACTGGTGAAAACTTTTGGCGAGTTGCCGCTGGTGGTCTTGGGCGCGCTCCTGTTCGCCGGAAGTCTCTTTGCCATTCCGTTCACGGGACCGCAGACGGGTTTGCTGACGCTGCTTGTGGTCGGCGCGACGTTCTCAATCGGCAACTCGCTTTCGACCCCGGCTCTGACAGGTCTCGCCTCAAAGAGCGTCGGGCGTGGCGAACAAGGAGGCGTGCTCGGCATCACGCAATCGGTGGCGAGCCTGTCGCGCACCATCGGCCCGCTCATCGCCTCGTATTTAATCTATAGCGCCATCCCGACGCTCGGCCACGATCAAAAAATGCACGAGATGAGCGATCACACCCTGCGCGTCACCTTCTGGGCTGCCGCTGCCATCATGTTCGTGGCCTTCATGGTCGCCATCTACTTCGCGCGCCGTTATGCGGCGAAACATGAAATCAGTAATCCGATGTCTGAGCCGCTCAAAGGTTCAAACTAATCTCTAACCTCTGAGATCTAACATCTGCTTTTTATGCGTCCAATTGATAAATCATTACAGGAGTATGGACGCGGCATCATCGGCGGGCTGCTGTTCAGTTTGCCCTTGCTCTACACGATGGAAGTCTGGTGGGCAGGCTTTAGCGCGCACCCGCTTCACCTGATTCTTTATGTGCTGGCGACTTTTATCCTGCTTCTCGGCTACAACTATTACGCCGGACTCAGGCACGACGCGAACTGGACAGAGGTGGTGATAGATTCCGTCGAAGAGATGGGATTGGGATTGCTGATTTCGGCACTCGCGCTGCTCATCTTGGGGCGCATCAGGTTTGACATGACGATGGGAGAGATTGTCGGCAAGATTACTGTCGAAGCGATGACGGTCGCCATCGGCGTCTCTGTCGGCACGGCTCAACTCGGTTCTGCGGGCGGGGCATCCGATACGGGCGAGGGAGACAGTCAAAGCACACGGACACGCGCAGGCGGCGGCTCTCAAGGAGACGTTCACTTCGGCGGGCAGTTGGTGATTGCGCTGTGCGGCGCGGTGCTTTTCGCTGCCAACGTTGCGCCAACCGAAGAGATCATCATGATTGCCTCTGAAATCTCTTCATGGAAACTGCTTGCCATCGCGCTCATCTCGATTACGCTGGGCGGGGCTATTCTCTTTCACATAGACTTCAAAGGCGCGCAGAGCTTCGCCCGGGACAAAGGAGCGATGACGGTTCTCATCGGCTCGGTCGTCACTTACGCCATCGCGCTCCTCTCAAGCGCGATGATTCTCTGGTTCTTCGGGCGCTTTGACGGGCAAGGTCTCGTCATCTGCATCGCGCAGACCATCGTGCTGGGGCTGGCCGCCACGCTCGGCGCATCAGCCGGAAGACTTCTCCTCCAATCAAAATGAAGAAAAAGAAGCTGGAAAAGAACTGGTTTGAATGGATCGTTTTCGGCGTCGGCCTCGTGCTCGTCGTCTCCACGCTCGGCTACTTGGCCTACGATGCCGCGACGATTAGCGATGCGCCGCCCAGCATAGAGGTTCGCGTGGGTGAGCCGCAGCAGCGCCCGCATAATTTCATCGTCCCCGTCACGATCATCAATCACGGAGACCAGACGGCGGAAGGCGTGCAGATCGAAGTCGTGCTGGAAAGCAATAATGAAGAGAAAGAGCGCGGCGAGTTTGCGCTCGCCTTTTTGCCGCGCCGCTCCACGCGCGAAGGCTGGGTGTCATTTCAAACAGACCCGCGCACGGTCGAACGGGTTAAAGCGCGTGTGATGGGATATGAGAAGCCTTGAAAAGAAGTAACGGGTGATAGGTAATAGGTGATAGGTGATGGGTAATAGGTGATAAGAGGAAAGCAGTTTCCTCTCACCTATTACCCATCACCTATCACTTTTACTATTGCCAGATGGATGGCAACGCGGCTTCATCAAGTTCGATAATGTCGCCATCGGGCAGGATGTGCTTGATGCGCGCGCCGCGTTCTTTCAAAGGGACGGAGAGCAGGCCGACGCGGTGGCAATGGGCGCGGGGCTGCACATGATTGGTGAGCGGCTGCGATTCAGAGCACATGATGGCAATCCGCATCTCCGCCGCCAGTTCCATGATGCGATCCAGCCCGCGCGCCAATTCCGCAGGCGGAGCAACCACCTTGCCGCCGCATTCGGGCAAATGCTCGTAGCCGATTCCCTGCTCCTTCAGCAACTCTTCCAGCACGCGCCCGTTGTACTGTGGCCAGCGCGAGCGCGCTACGCTCCTGACATCACACACCAACGCAATCTCGTGTTCTTTGAGCAGCGAGAGGAAGTATTCAAACGGGTGTCGTCCATGCCCGATGGTGTAGATGATTGGAGCAGAGGAGTCAGGCATTTCAAGATTACTGTAACAGGCGGTTCAACTCCGGTCGCAACTCGTCAATGGTCAACTCAACCAATTTGCCGCCCGTGAACAGTTCTTCATTCGTCACGTCCGCTGCGGCAAACGGCGGCAACGTAAACCCATTCATCTCTTCATCCGTCTCAAAATCAGTCTCGGCGAGAATTAATCCCCAGAGAGCGCCGAGGAAAACGTCAATCGAATATTTGCGACCCTCGTATTCGAAAGGATAGCGATTCTTGCGAATCTCGTTGCCTTCAAAAACGGAGAGAACCTCGTATTCGTAAGCCGAGAGATATGTGTTGGTAATCGTCGTGCGCGAGAAATCGGGTGACGCGGGCGCGAACTTCTGCGTCAGCTTCATCGTCCACTTTTTCGTCCGTGGTGTGCGAATCTTACGCAGACGCAGGCGCGTGCCCGTCAGATAGTTGTCCCAGATTTGCACGTGCTCGCTCGCGCGCGTCAAAGGCTCCGGCATCTCACGTAAGAGAAACCTGCGCTCTCGTTCGACGCGCGCATACTTGCTCTCGACAATAACGGTATTCTCGACGGTAGGTATCGCTTCGCCCATTTATTTTAGTTGAAGAATATGCTGCGAAAGAAATTAGACAGGATTTACAGGATTAACAGGATGGAAAGAACAAGCATTCAACCTGCTTGACCCGTCTGGTCTTCCTAATCTTGATAATCCTGTTAATCCTGTCTATTTCTTCCCGGCTTTGTTAGTGACTCTACGCGACGACAGTTTCAGCTTCCGGCTCTTTCAAGAACTGTTCTGGCTCGACGATGTGCCCGGCGATGGCTGAAGCTGCGACCACATACGGCGAGGCGAGATAGAGCTTGCCCGGCCCGCTGCGACCGGGGAAATTGCGATTCTGCGCGCTGACCGTCACGGTTTCGGCAGTCTTCGACGCGCCCGGTCCGGCGTTGATGCACGCGCCGCAACTCGGATCAATCAACTCCGCCCCGGCCTTCTCAAAAATCTCTATGTAACCACGCTCGCGCGCATACTGCTTAATCTTCTGCGAGCCGAATTGCAGGTAGAGATGCACTCCCGGCGCGACTCGTCGTCCCTGCTCGACCGCCTGCTTGAGCACCCTTGCGTACATATCCATGTCGGCCATCTTGCCGCCCGTGCATGAGCCACCGTAAGCCGCATCAATTTTAACTTCTTCGCCCAGGTCAGAAATATTGACGCCGTTGCGCGGGTCGCCCGGAGTCGCGACCATCGGGCGAATCTCGTCCAGATTAATCTCGAACACGGCGGCGTATTCAGCGTCCACATCACTTCTAAGGAAGCCCTTGCGAACTTCTTCAGCGTCGAGGCCGCGCATTCGAACAAGATAGTCGAGCGTCCTTTCGTCCGGCTCGATGATGCCGGTCGTGCCTCCGGCTTCGACCGCCATGTTGGTTAAAGTCGCGCGCTCGTCCATCGGCATATCGTTTAAGCCCTCGCCCGCGAACTCAAGCACCTGCCCGATGCCTTTGCCCTGTTTCATGTAATCGGTCGCCAGGATGTAGAGCATCACGTCTTTCGCGGTCACGTCCTCGCGCTTACGTCCGCCCAGCACGAAGCGGACGGTTTCGGGAACACGCACGCGAATGTCTTTGGTGTACCAGGCGTTCGCCATGTCGGTTGAGCCGACACCGAAAGCGAAGCAGCCGAGCACGCCTGCCATGCACGTATGCGAGTCCGTGCCGATGACGAGTTGACCCGGAAGCGCGATGTCTTCGACCACAGCGTTGTGGCAGATGGCTTCCGAGCCTCCCTCCGCGCTTTCGCCGTAGAGCCGGATTCCCTGCTCGTCCGTGAAGCTCGCCTGCGTGACGGCCAATCCATCTGCGCGCTCAAGCAAGCCCATCTTGCGCTTCTCGTCAGACATCACGCGCCCCAGGAATGTCAGGTGATCGCGGAAAGCGTAAACCGATTCTGCCTCTGTGACGCGCGCATCTTTTCCCAAAGCCTGTTTGAATAATGATTCGGCCATCGGCGTGACGTACTCGTGCGAGAAGCGCACGTCGGCGACGGCAAACAAGGCGTCTCCCGGCTTGACCGCCTCCACTCCGATTTCGCCCGCACGCACGAAAGCGTGGCGCGCAATTATCTTTTCCACAATGTTCATCGGGCGCTTACGTGTCTCAAGCTGTGGAGGATGCGTCTCGCCCGCGAGCCGCGCCTTGTTGTAGTTGAACAGGCCGCCGTACTCAACGATAGCTTTTGAGATCGGGTCTAGCCCGCGCGTGAACTCTTCGAGCGGAATCTCTTCTCCATTGCGGATGCGCTCGATTAAGCCGAAGTCCGTCGAGGTCAGCAAGCCTATGTTCTGCGCGTTCTGCCCGTAAATCTTTTCGATGGTTTTGGCAATGACGAGTTGGAGACCGGCGGCCTTCTCCGCATACGGAGCGGTTTCGCGCGACGAGCCGCAGCCCTTTGAAAGACCGGAGACGACCACGCTGAAATTTCCCTCTTTGACCTCATCCTTTTGGACGGCCTGCTCGCGCATCCCGACGTAGACATACTGGCCGAGCGTCTCGTCGTAATAGAAACAGACCCAGCCGGGCGTAATCTCGTCGGTCGAGATGTTATTCATCAAAGGCGTTTCGGGGTCATACGGCAAATCCTCGCGGCCATCGAGTTGGCGGCGGATTAACCCCGTGTCTTCGGTCAGGAAAAGGATGCGCCCGTCGAATCGGATGCGGTCGGGGCGCTTCGTTATCTTCTCGGCAGTCATAATTGCTCCTCTAAAATTAGTGCGAATAATCAGACGTATTTCAGAAAGGAAGATTATAACCGAAGCGTGTTAAAAGTCGCAGACGGCAAACGTTATTCAACTCAATTCCAGCTTTAGGCATCTGACTTGTGCTTGTCCTCAGAGTTTTGAGGTAAAATCAAATTGAGGAGGGATAGATTTATGAGAAGCGTTTTAATCAGAAAGACTTCCCTGCATGATTCGGATGGCGATAGCGATCTGAAAGATAAATCTCCTCAAGAGTTGCTCGGCATGATGTGGCAACTGGCTCTCAATGCTTGGTCGTTTAAGGAAAATCTCAATGCTGAACCCAGACTTCAGAGACATGTTGTCGTGCTTAAAAAACGAAGAGGTTGAATTTATCATCGTGGGAGCTTATGCCCTTGCCGCGCACGGTCTCCCTCGTGCCACAGGCGATATTGATATTTGGATTAGAAATAGCTCTTCTAATGCACAGAAGGTGAGACGTGCGCTGATAGAATTTGGCGCTCCCGTTTCCAACCTCTCGGAAGTGGATTTCATCTCTCCAGACATGGTAGTTCAGATAGGCGTTGAGCCTTCCAGGATTGATCTTTTGACAGGCATAGACGGAGTTGAATTTGATGAGGCTTGGGAGAACAAGATCAGCATTAACGTTAGTGGGCTGAAAATATGTATCCTATCGGAAGTAGATTTGCTAAAGAACAAATTAGCGGCAGGTCGAGATAAAGATCAAGCAGATATAGCCTGGCTGAAAAAGCATCTGAGCGGCAATGTCTGACAGAGGCTGGCTGCGGGCTGTAGATTAATTCTAGAGTTAGATGGCGCAATGCTAGGGGAGAAGGTAATGAAGCATTTTCTCGCAATAATATTATTGATACTTGGAGCAGCGGCTGTTGCGGCTCAGACAAATGATTACAGCACTGCTCATGGTCAGGCGAACTGCACGCTGACGATAGCGCAGGCGCCCGTCGTCAGCGGCGTCAAGCTGGGCATGACCCCGGAGCAGGTGCTGGCGTTATTTCCCGGCAGCCGCGAGGACAAGGAAGTCAGCGGCAGCCTTGCCAGACCAGTCAGCAAGTTTGGTGTGTCCACCTTTATGATTAGACCTGAGAGGTACGCATCAAAGTCGAAATTCGCCGGAGTCAGTCAAATCTCTTTTACGCTCTTTGACGGCCGAGTCTCTACTTTTAATATCGGATATAACGGCCCGGAATGGAAACACGTTGATGAGTTTGTGACGAAAATCGCTGAGGCAACAAAGCTGCCCGCCGCCACCGCGTGGGAAGCGCAGGAGGGGATGGACTCTCAGTTAAAGATTCTCAAGTGTAAGGAATTTGAAGTGAGCGTCTTCGCTGGCGGCAGACAGGCCCAAAACATCAACTACGTGAAGGTGCGCGACATGGCGGCGGAAGAGAAGATCAGGGAACGTAGAGATAAAGCCAAAGAGATGGACAAACTCAAGCAGGCGGTTCCCGGAGCATCGCTCCTTCCTTAAACGCGCACTCGATGCTCTTTAGCGTAGCTGTAAGCCGTGTAAGCCGAGATAAGATGGCAAATCCAGCCGAGCGTGCCGCCCGTCCCGATCCAGAAACCCGGTGTGATAACCAGCCAGAAAAGTCCGGCCAGAATCCTGCCGTTGTAGAGTTGGCCGATGCCCGGAATAAGTAAACTGAGAATTCCCGCCAAACCTGGATCACGCATTTTTAATCCTACCTCCGTGAGCTACTATACGAGAAAGCGGAAGAAAAGTTCGCGGAAGATAGTGGTCAATGGTCAGTGGTCGGTGGTCAGTTAAAAACAAGAAGGCAGTAAAGACGTGAAGCGCCTCTACTGCCTTTTGTCTTTTGTCTTTGCTGACCACTGACCACTGACTACTGACCACTATCTTCCACTTTTCTCACGTCAACGATCTCGCCGCGAAAGGTGCGTAGGACTTTCTGGACGAGCGGGTCTTGTTCGGCGATCTCGCGGAGACGCTGTTTCTCAAGTCGCTCCGCTTCCTGTTTCGAGGAAGGCTCGTTGCTACTGTTTTCGCCTTTCTCTTTGATGATGATTCGCATGCCCATGTCGCGTCCCGTCACCTCGCGGGCTATCTCGCGCAACAATTTGACGCTCTCCGGCTTCGCCAGATTGTCGCGCAAATGCTTCTCTTCCGGCGCGAACTCAAGGTACAACTCGTCGCCTTCGATGACGGCTTTCCGCGCGCCTTCGATGGCGATGACGAGAAACATGCGGCTACGCTTTTCAAGCTCAGCCTTGATGCTCTCGATAGTTGAGCCTTGCGCCCGGGGCTTGACGGAAACGCTCTGACCTGTGCGGTTGGATTGTCCCGGCTGCAAAGCTGGTTGCGCCGCAGTTGCCGCCGAAGGAGATGCGAATTGTGGGCCGGGCGGAGGCACAAGTGTCAACACGGGCGCTGATGAGGTTGTTGGCTCCGGCGGTGGTGTCTGGGTCGTGCCGCCGACTCCGCCGAAGGGCGGCTCAATGGTCCCCGCCTGCATGTATGCGGCAACGTCCGACCCCTCGCTTTTCACGGGGTCGCTGGCGCGCGGCGTTGAAGCTGGCGGCATCGTGCCCGGCTTGCCGCCACCACCGCCTCCGCCGTGTGCGCCGCCGCTGGCAGCAACCGGTGGTGTTTTGCTCACGATGGGCGGTGCAGCGCCCGTTCGCAGAGATTCTTCCAGAGCGGCGAGGCGTTCGATCAGATTATTGAGGGGGACGACGCGCCGCATCTCAATCAACTTCACGAGGCCGATTTCGAGTTGGTAACGCGGGTGCGCGGCGACGCGTAGATTATTTTCCGTCTCCGTCAGCGAGTGGAAAAAGCGCACGAGGTCGGATTCTGAGAAGCTATCGGCCTGCTGCATGAGTGCGCGACCGCTTGACGCGGCAGAATCCAGCAGCGCCGCCTCGCCGGAAACCTTTGCCACCAGAAGATCGCGCACATGCGACATCAGGTCGCGGCAGAAGTTGCGCAGGTCATGGCCGCGCATCACCAGATCATCAACGACAAAGAGCGCATCCTGAGGCTTCTCGTCGGCAATCGCGCCGGTCACGCGCGCCAGCATCTCCGTACTGGCCAGCCCCAGCGCTGTCTCGACATCTTCCGTCTTAATCTCCGTCCCCGAAAAACTGATAACCTGATCGAAAGCACTCTGCGCGTCGCGCATAGAGCCTTCGCCTGCGCGCGCAATCTCGCGCAACGCTTCGGCGGAGATTTTGACTTTTTCGGCGTCGGCGATGTGGCGCAAACGCTCCGCAATTTTGGCGGTGGCGATGGTGCGAAACTCGAATTGCTGAACGCGCGAAAGAATAGTTTCGGGGAGTTTATGTTTCTCGGTCGTCGCCATGATGAAGACGACGCGCGAGGGCGGCTCTTCCAGCGTCTTCAGGAGCGCGTTGAAGGCCGCACCCGACAGCATGTGGACTTCGTCTATGATGAAGACTTTGTAACGGTCGCGCGCCGGAGCGATGGCGACGTTGCCGATGATGGCATCACGCACGTTGTCAACGCCCGTGTTCGACGCCGCGTCAATCTCCAGCACGTCAATCGAACGCCCCTCCGCAATCTCTCGACACGAGGCGCACGCTTCGGGGTCGTCAATCGCGCAAGGCGTCGGCGTCGGATTCTTCGATTTGTGACAGTTGAGAGCTTTGGCTAAGAGGCGCGCGGTCGTCGTCTTGCCAACACCTCGCGCGCCGGAGAAGAGATAAGCGTGATGCAGCCGCTCGTGCTCGATGGCGTTGCGAAGCGTGCGCGTGATGGGTTCCTGCCCCGTCACTTCCTCGAAGGTTTGCGGACGCCATTTACGCGCGATGACTTGATAAGACATAAAAAAGTGATAGGTGATAGGTGATGAGTGATAGGAGAAAAGTTATTTCCTATCACCTATCACCCATCACCTATCACTTGTTGATGTGGCCAGACTCCGGACTGACCCGCAGCACACGCCGCCGTTGCTACCGTTGCTCCGTTCCCGGCCTGGCGGGGTTCACAAGGCAAGCGTTGTGCGGAGCCCGAAGTCTGATAAATTGTCAAAAACTCAAATTTCCGTGCGCCGGTGCGCGATCATTCTGAGCAGCGCTTTGATTCCCAGATGCAGCAGCAGGTAAACGATAATCGCAATGATAATCGGAACCGTCAACCTGTAGCCGCCTTCGGCTGTCGGACTCGGGACAATACCCTTAAACGGCGCGTAAAAGGGGTCAGTCACGCTCGTGATGAACTGGACGAACCCTGCGCTCCTGCGCGCCGCAAGGAGTTCCAGCAGAAGCCGCAGCCCCAGCAGCGCGTAGATTACGTAGAAGATGAAATCAATGACCTGTGAGACGCGTGCGAGTCCGCGCGAGCGTTCGACCTCGCGCTCCGTGTCAACTACTTCGTTGACCGCCTTGGAGCGAAACTCACCGGCGATTTGCGCTTCCCGTCGCGCTTCCGTCGCGCTTGCGCCCGTAGCAGCGTGTGCGGCAATCTCTGCGTTAACGTCCGATTCAATTTCCGCTTTGACCGATTCGTGCTGCACGGCGCGTCGGGCTTCATCAGCGGCCAGCTTATTATCTTCCATTCCGGCCTTCCTGCGCCTGCAAGCGCGACGAAGAGCAGTCTTCGTGTTCGAAGTCTTACTCTACCGCTTTCATGCAAGCTTCGCAACGAGCGGTTGGAAAGCTGAATCAAATGAGCGCTCATCGCTTGCAGCCTTCATGAGCCCTGATGCTTATGTGCCGTTGAAGCCAGCGCGCATTCGTCGCAGATTCGCGCTCGGGTATCTGCCGGTGGCTTTGACTCTGGTGAGCATCTGCATGGCTTCGGCGCGCGTTCGGCCAGCATAGACGGCCATAAAGCGGTAATCCGAATTCGTGTTGGTGTAGAACAAGTTGCCCGGCTCCCCGCATCTGTCGGCGAAGACCTTGTGGTGCGGAAAGAGCGATTGCGCCTCCAGCCGTTCATCTTCCGAAACATTAGCGTCGCAATTACTCTTCGCGTTCCGGCTTTGCAGAATAACCGCGTAGAACATTTCGGACTCCCAGATGACCGCGGTTTTCGGAATCCGAAACGGCAGATCGTGGGGTTGAAAATCCGCCTGGCCGGGACACTGCATCGTCGGGTCGCCGCAAACCTGCCCGCGTCTCGCCTGCGCCTGACCGCTCATGCTAAAACTCAACGCACAGACCACGACCGCGCCGAGCAAAGCAGCCATCAAAAATCTTTTTCTCATCAACGATGACTCCAAAAGCAGAATACAGAATTCAGGAGTCAGAAGTCAGAATAAACACAACAGCGGGTTGCCGCCCTTTCATTCTGAGTTCTGACTCCTGACTCCTGCTCTTTTATGGCGGAGAGGGTGGGATTCGAACCCACGGTACGGTTCCCCGTACACAGCATTTCCAGTGCTGCCAATTCAACCACTCTTGCACCTCTCCATAAAAGGGATGAGGGATGAGCAAGAAATTAATTTTTGTTCATCCCTCAAATTGTCTGGCGGAGAGGGTGGGATTTGAACCCACGGTGGAGTTTCCCCCACTCCGGTTTTCGAGACCGGTGCACTAAGCCACTATGCGACCTCTCCGTAAAGAAAGTGATGCGTGATAGGTAATGGGTAATAGGAAAGAACCTGTTTTCTCTTATCACCTATCACCCATCACCTATTACTGTTTTTGTCGTCCTTCGCGCTCGAAAAAACTCTTGCATTACCGCTCGACACTCTTCTTCGAGCACGCCGGACATGATTTCGATTCGATGATTCAAAGAGCCTGAGTCGCAGATACGAAACTTACTTTCCACTGCGCCGAAACGTTCGTCGCGCGCCCCGTAGACGAGGCGTTTGACTCTGGCTTGAACGAGCGCGCCCGCGCACATCGCACACGGCTCGATGGTCGAATAAACCACCACGCCCGTCAATCTATAGTTGCCGAAGTTGCGTGCGGCTTCGCGCAACGCAATGATTTCAGCATGTGCCGTCGGATCGCAATCCGTGCGCGTCTGGTTGCCCGCAATTGCTAGGATGCGGCCATCACCTGCGACGACGCAAGCGCCGATGGGAACTTCGCCGCGCTCACCCGCTAAGGACGCAGCCGCCAGAGCCTCGCGCATCCAGCGCGCTTCAAGGTCTTGCTCTACGGCATCCGGCATATAGAAGTCGTGCGCGTCCCTTAACGCAAAGTCCAAATATATGGACGGCTTTCAGGGCTGTCAAGCTAACAGCCTTTTGAACGTCGAACAGGCTCTTGTTAATACTCCTTCTCGAACTGCGAATGAACCCAGAGGAACTCCTGCCGCTTATTCTGCACGCGGACAAGCCCGCCAAATTTGGGGTCTTGCTCTTTCAGGAATGCGTGTAGCTCTCGCAAGATAGCACCCTGCGCCCTGACTGCTTCGCCATGTTCCAGATCAGGCGCGTCACTACGCCCCAGCCAGCCTCCCCACTTCTCCCCGCCCTTGAGCACCGACTCAATGCTCTTCTGCCCCAGGTCCAACTCTTTCTCGATTCTTTTATAGGCAGCTTCCTCCATCAACAGCTTCGTCGCAGACGACGCGACCGGCAGCACCAGACTGAGCGTGGTGGTCAGCACCTTGAAGAAAGGCGCGGCTCTCACGAACCATTCGCGCGGCAGGTTCAACTCGTACACCCCGCGCCCGTCTTTCTCTCCGTTCAGGGCAGGCAATGGCAGGCGGGAATGTTCGCACCACAACGTCAGGCGAAACTTCTGGTTAACCCAGTTGGACAGACCAAAGAAGCCGGGCTCAATTGGCCGAAAACTGAACAAGCGCGGGCCTTCTTTGGCCTCGTCGGTCAGTGCCTGCATCAAGCCCCTGAACGCATCTTCAACCTGACTCATGATGCGACGGTCGTTCAGATCTAATGCTCTGTAGCGTTCCTCTGCGTCCCGGTCCTGCTGGTTCAACTGCTCACGAACCCCGTCCAGCCTGAGCCGCATCTGGCCGAATCCCTGAGCGAGTAGCTGCTCCACAGAGGTGCGCCGCGCTGCCGGAGCATTTTGCAGCAGACAAACTATGTCCTGCGCCTGATTGCACCCCGACACCATGCAGGGAAACTTATCCATGCCCTGCCGTTTGAAAGCAATTAACTTTTGCACCTCGAACGCTCCGCGCCCCGGCTCATTCTTCCCGCACGGCTCGACACACGGAACGACGACCTCGCACCGCAACCCCTCCCAGAAGTTCTCCACTAACCATTTAACTTCGTGCGTCAAAATAGACAGGAATGTCACAGGAGATGGGGCGCGCACGGTGATGCGGACATCGTTGCCTATATGTTCCAGCAACGCCCGCCCGTTGTAGTCGTAATCCAGCATCAGCCCGCGCTGCCAGTGGACGCTCTCCTTGTAATCCGCGCGCCCTAGCGAGAACTTATGCAGGCGCACGATCAACTGGTAGAACAATCCTTCAGCCGTCGCTGATTGTCCCTTCGCATCCACGATGCGGCAGATTTGCACCTGCTGCTCATCACCCCCTGCCACGTCCGCGAGCCAAACGTGGTTCAGGTCTTTCTCCGGGCGAACGTCAGGGACGAGCTGCGCTATCAAGCTTGTATAGCGAAGCTGGGCGACCTCCGCCGCCGAAGGCTTAATGGCCCTAGCGAAAGCGCTTCTGGCTCGCTGCCAGAAACCAATCTCGTCAGCCTCGTCGGATGGCAACGCCACTTTGTAGGAAAGGTCGAACCGCTCCATCAACCGCAGGAAGACCGGATGCAGTTTGGGTTCGTAACGGAATTCCTCTTCTCGTGCCGGATCGTTCCACAACTCGCTCAACCTTGCGAAGCTCACCAACCCGTGCGCGTCGCGGGTCCGTTTATCGTCGAGCACAAAGCTGATGGCCGTCGCCAGCCAGTCAGGTTTAAGGACAACGATGTCACGCAGAGTCGGGTCGTGCTCGTAATGGATGAGATGCCCCAGCCGGTGGGAGATACTCACGAACAGCCGCGCTTCCTCTTCATCCATCTTGTACTCGCGGCAAATTTCCAGCACTTGCTCAAGCGGCAGGTAGGCCGCATCTGTCTTCTTCAAAGCCTCGCGCGCCTGCTGCCAGCGCGCCGGTACTTTACGCCCCATCTCAGGAAGGCTCGCGGCCACCCGTGCGATAGCATCTTTCAAATCGGAAAGGCCGTGTCGCTCACCGTTTTCGTCAGGCTTGCTCTCCACATGGAAGAAGTTGATTAGCGTGTCGTGTCCAAACAGTTCCCAGAAGTCCTCCCGGTTCACGTCCGGCTGGCGTTGACCGGGGCCGCCGTGCGTGGCGACGACGAGGATTTTGGCTTCCGGCTCACGATGCTTCACCAGCCTGATCCAATCCTTCACGAAACCCTGCTCCGGCCCTTCGCGCGGTTTCCACACCACCAGGTAAACCGCCGGGGCGCTGAAGAACAACTGGTGCGTGGGACGATAGACCCGCTGCCCGCCAAAGTCCCAACCGTTCAGTGTAATCTCCGTGCCGCTGTCGGGGTCAGTGACCTTCACCTGCTTGATCTCGATCCCGTGCGTGGTGTCGTGTTCCATCCATGCGTCGTCGCGCAGAGCGTCCAGCAAGCAGCTCTTTCCCACTTCACCCTCACCGACCAGAATCAGCTTGGCCTCATTCAGCACTATCTGCGCTTGCGCCTTTGCACGCAGGTAACGCTTAACGGCCACAATGCCTTCTTTGTAGGCCGCGGCTAGTTCGGGATTTAGGGGATTGCCAGTAAGATCGAGTTTCTGCAAATGCTCAAGCTGGCCCAAAGATTCCGGCACTAACACTAGCTTATTATAGTCGACGCCAAGCTCTTTTAACTCGGAGAGCAGGCCGAGCGACTCCGGCAACGATGTCAGTTGAGTATTGTAGAGATCAATATATCGCAAATGAGTAAGCTGGCAGATCCATTCAGGTAACGATCTCAATTCATTCGTCTGTAGAATAAGTGACCGCAATTGGCTGAGTTGACTAAACCATTCGGGCAGTGCCGTTAGTCGGTTGAATCCAAGATTAAGCGACTGCAACTGCGTAAGCTGGCTCAGCCACTCAGGTAATGCCTTTAGTCGGTTGCCGGAGAGATCCAGTGACTGCAACTTTGTGAGTTGTCTTAATGACTCTGGCAACTCGTTAAGTTGCGATGAGCTTTGATTCACTCTACCGTGGAGATCGAGTTCCGTCGCTCCTGACCGTCGCGCCTCTTCAATCTTCTTTTCTGCGTTTCGATAAGCCGCGTCACGTGCCATAGCCGTCGCCTTTCTTGTTTATGTCATTCGGCAAAATTGTAATCAGCGAAGTGTGGCGCGAGCCGTAGCCGCGCCGGGTAGCGTAGTTTTAATGTGCTGAGAATTAGCGGTTATGTTTCGGCTGGCCCGGCAATCTGTCGGGCAAGTCCAGATCGTCGTCAGCAAGGGTTTCCATGCTCACACCCGCCGCGCGAGCGTATTGCAGGAGAATCGTGAGCGGCGGCTCGCGCAGTCCTAACTCATATTTCGAGATACTGTGATACGCAATCAGGTCTTGAACTCCGAGACGGCTAAGCATCTCTGTCTGGGAAAGACCAAGAGCATTCCGAATTGCCAGGAGCTTTTCGGCAAGGCGCAGAGGCTTCGGACGCGGGTTGCCCATCAGGAATTTCCTCCTGATGAGTCAACCGTCGCACGATTGAGCTTGCCTTTATGTCCTACAGGACATATAATGCGATAGCGTAACTTGGTTGCCGTGAGTGTGAACCTTTCATACTCAACGGCGATGCCCATCTACTCAGTTTTGAGGTTGAGGGTTGAGCTACGCATTAACCGTTGCCTTTTGTTTTCAAAGACTGGAACGCGCGCAATCATAACAAAGAGAGTGCCACTTCACATCAACTTTATGGCCTCACGAAGGTTCTAGACAAAACTTCACCGGGGAGTGCGGCAAGGGTGGACGCACTTCCCCCTCTCGCACGCCCGCTCTAGTGGAAGAAGCGGGCTGTGCGACACGAGGCCGCCGCGTTGCCTCCCACGCACGCGGCGGCCTTAGCTTTTAGCTACGCTGCCATGACAACCTGCTCCCGCCTTTGACGCAAAACCAATCAATCGGCGACACTCGAACGCGCAATGGAAATTCTGATAAAACCTCGCGCGCCGTTTGATTTTGCTGCAACCGCGCGCTTCCTGCGCTTCACAGAGACGGAGGCGGTTGATACTTTCACAGACGGGATTTACCGCCGCGCGATTCACTTTGATAATCAATTGCATCTGCTGAAGGTCGAATCGCGCGGCACGCTCGCGCGCCCGCAGCTTCTCGCTACGCTTGACGGCAAGGGGCGGGCAACCGCTGCCGTGGTGAAGATGGCGGAGACCTTTGCGCGTCGAATTTTCAGCGTTGACCATGACCTCAAACAGTTTCGCGCGCAGGTCGCGGGTGATCCGTTGATGAGCAAGCTCGAAGCATCCAATCGCGGACTGCGCCTCGCGCGTTGGCCACAACTTTTTGAAGCCCTGGTCATCTCCATCCTCCTACAGCAAATCTCGACCGCCGGGGCGTGGACGATGAAACGTCGCCTCGTGGAAAAGTTCGGAGAGATTTTGCAGACTGAGGATAAAACCTTCTACGCTTTTCCGCGCGCCGAGGCTCTGGCGCGGGCAAGTGTTGATGACGTTCGCGCGATTGGTCTCACGGGCGCGAAGGCCGTCAGCATGATTGAGCTGGCGAGGCGCGTCCAGGAAGGAGAGCTGGACGAAGATGCGTTGCAACATGAAGAGAACGAATCGTTGATTGCGCGTCTCACAGAGTTGCGCGGCGTTGGGCGTTGGACGGCGGAGTGGGCTTTGATGCTGCACTTCGGGCGCACGGATGTTTTCCCGGCGGGTGATCTGGCCTTGCGCGGCTTCGTCTCGAAGTATTACAACGACGGCTCTCCGATGACGGAGAGTGAGATTCGCGCGCTGGCGGCGGCGCGTTGGAATAAGTGGGCGTCATATGCCGCCATCTACTTTTTAGCAGGAATGCGCGCAAGGATTATCAACCTTCGGCCTGAGAGCGTGCTATTATCAAACTGAAGGCCGACGAGCTTGAGCAGCAAAGAGAGCGGCCAAACGTTCTTTAGAGTCTCTAACGGAGGAGATGATTATTCGACGCGATGAGTTCTGACCTGCGGCCAAAAGGAACTACCGGTTCTTTATCCGGCTCGGAGCGCACCACCAGCAACACAGGCCGCTTACGCCCCCCCACATCTCCCCCGGTTAGCCGTCCGCCTGAAACCAAGTCTGCGCCTGCACAGCCGTCGCACCTGCCCAAGCTTACTCCGGCAGAATTCAATACCGCGATGGTTCACTTCTATCGCGGCGAGGTGCAGCGCTCAAACACCTGGCGCAACCGCCTGGACACGACGACCAACTGGGCAGTCATCACGGCGGGCGCAACGCTCTCCTTCGCTTTTAGCTCGACGGCCAACCCGCATTTCGTTATCCCGATCAATTCCGTGCTCGTCGCCTTTTTCCTGTTCATGGAGGCACGCCGTTATCGTTACTACGAAATCTGGTCGAGCCGCGTCCGCGTGATTGAAACCGGCTACTTCGCGCAGTTGCTTGCTCCGCAGAGCGCGGTTGATAAGGATTGGGCTGAGCATCTGGCGGCGGATTTAATCACGCCGCATTTTACGATCAGCGAATGGGAGGCTGTCGGTCGCCGCCTGCGCCGCAACTATCTATGGATTTTCATGCTGCTCGCGATGAGTTGGAATCTGAAAGTTTATCTTCATCCGATACCGGCGATGTCGTTTGACGAATTTCTCTTTCGCGCGCGTGTCGGAGTTATCCCCGGCTCAGGCATTTTTCTGGCCGGAGTCATTTTCAATCTGGGAATCTTCATCTTCGCCATCGCCACCGTGCGCCTGCGCGAAGCGACGGGCGAGGTGCTGCCGCGTCACGAATTTTCGCTCCGCAGCTTCACGCGCATTCCCGGCTTGACGCGCGTCACATCGGGCACACGCAGCGCCGCGACTCGCCGCGCCAAACAGGCGCGTCATCGCGTCCGCGCCACGAGCAGCAGCGGCACTCTCTCCGGCGAATTCAAGCGCATAGACATCTCGGAAACGCCGGACAAAAGATCGGTCACGGAAGAAACGATTGTTAAATAGTGGTCAGTGGTCAGTGGTCGGTGGTCAGTTAAAAACAGGCGACGCGCTGTTTTGGCTGTTCACTGACCACTGACCACTGACCACTGACCACTGCTTTTATGCTTGAGCTTTCCGGTCAGAAACTTTCACTCGAACAGATTGTCGGGGTAGCGCGTGGGGCAGAGCATGTCGCGCTCTCGCCTGCGGCGCGTGAGCGTGTGCTTGAGTCGCGGCGCGTGGTCGAGCAGATTACGGAGTCGGGGCGTGTGGTCTACGGCGTGAACACGGGCTTCGGAAAACTCGCCGACATCACGATTGCACCGTCAGAGTTGCGCGAGTTGCAGCTTAATCTGGTTCGCAGCCATGCGTGCGGCGTCGGCCCTGCGCTTTCCGAAATGGAAACGCGCGCGATGCTGCTCTTGCGCGCGAATGTCCTGGCGCTCGGCTACAGCGGCGCGCGGCCTCTGATTATCGAAACGCTTCTGTTGATGCTTGAGCGCGGCGTTCATCCCGTCATTCCCGAAAAAGGCTCTGTCGGGGCGAGCGGCGATTTAGCGCCCCTGGCGCATCTGGCGCTGACCGTCATCGGCGAAGGCGAAGCCGTTTACAAAGGCGAGCGGATGGCGAGCCTTGAGGCTCTTAAACGCGCCGGTCTTGAAGCAATCGAGCTTGAAGCCAAAGAGGGACTCGCGCTTCTCAACGGCACGCAGGCGATGGGCGCGGTCGGCTCCCTCGCTCTTCATCGCGCCGCAACTCTCACGCACGCCGCAGACGTTGCGGGCGCGATGACTTTAGAAGCTCTGCGCGGGACGCCCGTCGCCTTCGACGAGCGGATACACGCCGCCCGCCCGCATCCCGGACAAATCGAAGTCGCAAGGCATCTGCGCGAACTCCTCTTCGAGAGCGAGATCAGAGAGTCGCACATCCGAAACGATCCGCGCGTGCAGGATGCCTATTCTCTGCGCTGCATGCCGCAGGTTCACGGCGCGGTGCGCGGGGCACTCACGCACGCGCGCGAGATTGTCGAAACGGAGACGGGCAGCGCGACAGATAACCCGCTCGTCTTTGCAAAAGAGGACGAGCTTTTATCGGGCGGCAACTTTCATGGAGCGCCGCTCGCGCTCGCCTTCGACTACGCGGCAATAGCCGTGACCGATTTGCTGAGCATCACCGAGCGACGCATAGATCATCTGGTCAATCCCGTGATGAACGAGGGCTTGCCGCCGTTTCTGACACAGCATCCGGGCGTCTCTTCCGGCTTTATGATGGCTCAGGTGACAGCCGCCGCGCTTCTGGCGGAAGCGAGAGTGCTGGCGCATCCGGCGAGCATTGATAACGTCCCGACGGACGGCGGCAAGGAAGATCACGTCTCGATGGGCATGACGGCGGCTACCAAGCTGCGCTCCATCGTCGAGAATGCCGAGTACGCGGTCGCTATCGAATTACTCTGCGCCGCCGAAGGTCTCGAACATCGTCAACCTCTGAAACCCGGACAAGGCGTGCGCCGCGCCTACGAGATTGTGCGGGAAGGTGTGCCGCGCCTGACGCGCGACCGCGCTCTCTCTGCGGATATTCAGCAGATTGCCGAATCAATCCGGCGCGGGCGTTTCGAGATGTAAGCTGCTTGATTGGAGCTTGCCTGTGTCTAGAGTCCTGTTGGACGGCGCTATGAGCATTCACCAGCCCCGACAATAGACACCGCTCTCAACATAAACCAGCAAAATGACACGCATTCAGGCAATCGCGCCCGCCTGATGGCGTCCTTTGCTGGCGAGCACAATTGCTGAAACAGTAGGAGCAGGGGTCCAGCAGGATGTCAAATATCCCTGCCGGTTGCAGGGCTTCACCTGCGTCACCGCTTCGTGCCCACGCTCTCGCCATGAGGTATCGCTCGCTCGTTTGATACAGCGAAGCTTCTGCGGTAAATCCGGGCATCATCATTTTACAAATCTCCTTTCCGGAATTTTCAACACTCATTGTAGTACAACATCCCGACGACCAGGAGTAAAATGTTTCCGTTCCCGGCTAACGCCGTCCCTTTTCAGCCCGTCACAGCCCATTTGCCCCGCAGGTAATTTCCTGCTATTTAATTACAGATTCAAAAAAACTTTGGCCGCGCCCCTTTGAGCGTTCATCGAAAGCGCCCCGGTGGTGTGGCTCATCAATCAGACCGCGAGGAAGGGTTAATTATGTCGAACGCGATGGATGAACGTGGGAAGGCGTTGGAAGATGAATATTTCCGGCGCAAAGAGCGAGAAGCGATTGAAAAGCTGCGCGCCAAGATGAGCGCCGAAGAGCAGGAGAAGGCCAAGGCAGCCTCCGCGCTTCATTGTCCCAAGTGCGATGGCACGCTCGAAGGCGTCATCATGGACGAAGTGGAGATTGATGTCTGCAACAACTGCGGCGGCGCATGGCTCGACGCCGGAGAATTAGAACAACTGTCCAAGCGCGAGACGGGCGGCTGGCTGAGCCGCTTGTGGAAAAGCGAATGATTTTTAGGGTGTCTGACAAAACTGCTACAGAAAATGAATAGACAGGATTAACAGGATTTTCAAGATTAAGAAAACAAGGCAAGCAGGTTGAATGCTTGTTCTTCCCATCCTGTTAATCCTGTTAAGCCTGTCTAAATTTCTTATGATTATTCGAGCACCGCGTGGCGCGGCACTAAATTGCAAGGGCTGGCATCAGGAAGCGGCTCTGCGCTGCCTGATGAACAATCTCGACCCGGAAGTGGCGGAGCGTCCTGAAGACCTTGTGGTCTACGGCGGAACGGGCAAGGCTGCGCGCAACTGGGCTTCGTTTGAAGCGATTGTGCGCGAGTTGAAATCGCTTGAGATGGATGAAACCCTGCTCGTGCAGTCCGGCAAACCCGTTGCAGTCTTCCGCACACACGAGTATGCGCCGCGCGTCCTCATCGCCAACTCGAACCTCGTCGGCGCGTGGGCTAACTGGGAAAACTTCCATGAGCTTGAGCGCAAGGGCTTGATGATGTACGGGCAGATGACTGCGGGCAGTTGGATTTACATCGGCACGCAGGGCATCGTGCAGGGCACGTTCGAGACGTTTGCTGCAATGGCCGAGCGTCATTTCGGTGGAAGTCTGACAGGCAAGCTTCTCGTCTCCGGCGGGATGGGCGGGATGGGCGGCGCGCAGCCGCTCGCGGCCACCTTGAACGGCGCGGTCTTTCTGGGCATAGACGTGGACGAAGCGCGTATCCTTCGCCGCATTGACACAGGCTACTGTGATCGCATCGCGCACAATCTGGACGAAGCGCTGGCGCTCTGCGAAGAAGCACGGCTGACGGGCAACGCTTTATCCGTGGGACTGGTCGGCAACTGCGCTGAAGTCCTGCCCGAACTCGTCAGGCGCGGGGTCGCGATTGATGCCGTCACAGACCAGACGAGCGCTCACGACCCGCTCAACGGTTATGTTCCGGCTGGCCTGAACTTGGAAGAGGCAGAAGAGTTGCGCCAACGGGACGCGCGCGGCTACGTCGAGCGTTCCATGCAATCAATGGCGCGGCACGTCGAAGCGATGCTCGCGCTCAAGCGCGCGGGCGCAATCGCTTTCGATTACGGCAACAACATACGCAAGCAGGCGCTCGATGCCGGATGCGCGGACGCCTTCGACATTCCCGGCTTCGTTCCCGAATACATTCGCCCGCTTTTCTGCGAAGGCAAAGGGCCGTTTCGCTGGGTCGCGCTTTCGGGCGACGCCGAAGACATACGCAAAACGGACGACCTCGCGCTCGAACTCTTCCCCGAAGATAAAACCCTGAATCGCTGGCTCAGCCTCGCGCGCGAGCGTGTGCATTTTCAGGGACTCCCTGCGCGTATCTGCTGGCTCGGCTACGGCGAGCGTGCCCTTATGGGCGAAGCGATTAATGATCTGGTCAAGCGTGGTGAGTTGAAAGCGCCCATCGCCATCGGGCGCGATCATCTGGACACAGGCTCAGTCGCCTCGCCTTTCCGCGAGACGGAAGGAATGAAAGATGGCTCTGACGCCATCGCCGACTGGCCTATCCTGAACGCGCTTCTGAATACGGCGAGCGGCGCAAGCTGGGTTTCCTTTCATCATGGCGGAGGAGTTGGCATCGGCTACAGCCTGCACGCAGGCCAGGTCTCCGTTGCCGATGGCACGGACGAAGGTGCGCGGCGTCTCAATCGCGTTTTGACCAACGACCCCGGCCTAGGTGTTGCGCGCCACGTTGACGCAGGCTATGAAGAGGCCGCCGAGACGGCGCTCGCGAAAGGCATCAACGTGCCGATGCTGAACCCGCCGAAAGAAGACGGTTTAATAAACAAATGAAACTACCGGCGCGAGCGTTTCTGCTAATTCTCCTCTGCTCGTTCATCGCATGCGGACAGGCGGCTTTAACTACTCGCGTCGAGACAGTCCAATTCAAAAGTAATCTGGTGGGGAAAGTGCTGCCTTACAGCGTCGTGCTGCCGTCCCACTATGAGTGGCCGCAATATCGAACCCAGCTTTATCCTGTGCTCTATCTGCTGCACGGCTTGTCGGGTCACTATTCCAACTGGCTCTCGAAGACGAAGCTCGCGGATTACGCCGCCGAGTACCAGATAATTATCGTCACGCCCGAAGGCAACGATGGTTGGTACACGGATAGCGCGACCGTTCCAGCCGACAAATACGAAACGTACATCCTGCAAGAGTTGATTCCCGATGTTGAGAGCCGCTATCGCGCAAGCAAGCAGCGTGAAGGGCGCAGCATCGCCGGACTCTCGATGGGCGGCTACGGAGCTTTGAAGTTCGGCATAAAATATCCAGACAAGTTTATCTTCGCGGCTTCGATAAGCGGCGCGCTTGATGCTGCCGCCCGTAGCGATGGCGACCCGCGCTTCGCATGGGAGTATCTGCGCGCCTCGATTATGCAAACCTACGGCGCTCCCGGTAGCCGGACGCGCGCAGACAACGACCTGCACAAACTCGTGCGCCTGCTTCCCGCCGAGCGCATCGCCTCGTTGCCTTTTCTTTATCTGGATTGCGGAACGGAAGACGGGCTGCTGGCGACGAATAGGGAGCTGGCGACAATTTTGCTGGAGAGGAAAATTCCGCACGAATTCCGTCAACTCCCCGGCAAGCACAATTGGGAATACTGGGACTCTCAGGTGCGCGAAGTCTTGAAAATCGCGGCGCAGAAGATGACGACGCAACCAAAACAGGCGGTCGCATTCACTGAAGACAAGCCGCTCCATTTTTTGAGCCTTTCAACAACAGGAACATTAAGCCGTGAAAAGATTCTTAATTAAAACCACACTGGCGCTCGCCGTTCTATTCTTCGTTTTCCCGCTCAATGTTCGCGCGCAGGAAACATCTGCTGAGCGTGTGAAAGAGATTCAAGCGGCGCTGCGTGAAGCGGGGTTCGACGGCTGGCTCTTCTACGATTTTCGCGGCTCAGACCCGCTCGCCTATCGCATCCTGAAACTCGACGTGCGCGGCATTACGACGCGCCGCTGGTTCTACTTCGTTCCGGCCACAGGCGAGCCGACAAAAATCGTTCACTCGATTGAGCGCGGCAAACTCGATCAGCTTCCCGGAAGAAAGCTCGTCTATCTTCCATGGCAACAGCTTCACGAATATCTGCGCGACACTCTGACGAAACGCGGGCAAGGAGCATTGGTTCACATACCAAGAGGAAATCTGAGGGTTTATACGCGCCAGGGTATTCCCGTTAAGCCCGGTCGCATCGCCATGCAGTATTCGCCCAACAACGACATCCCGTATATGTCGCGCGTTGACGCGGGCACGATTGAGTTGCTGCGCTCGTTCGGCATCACCCCCGTTCCGAGCGCCGACCTCGTGCAGCAATTCGAAGCCGCGTGGACGCCTGCCCAACTCGAAACACACCAGGAAGCGTCCGACAAA
The DNA here is from genome assembly GCA_963791265.1 of uncultured Acidobacteriota bacterium. Taxonomy (GTDB): domain Bacteria; phylum Acidobacteriota; class Blastocatellia; order Pyrinomonadales; family Pyrinomonadaceae; genus QHXM01. The sequence goes on along the minus strand of CAWBSB010000012.1, from coordinate 819,301 downwards.
ATTCATCGCATCATCATGCAAGCCTTCGACGAGATTGCGCGTCGCATTCGCGCCAATCAACCGACGACCGAATACGACATCCAGCAATTCATGGTGCGTCGCTACGAAGAAGAAGGCTTGATGAGCGACAACGAGCCTCCCATCGTCGCCGTCAACGCGAACGCCGCCAACCCGCACTACGAGCCGACGCGCGACATCAACGCCCCCATCAAGCGCGGCGACTTCGTGCTCTTCGACGTCTGGGCTAAGTTGAAAAAACCGGGCGCGGTCTATACGGATCAAACGTGGACGGGCTACGTTGGGGAAAGCGTGCCCGCAGAATATACGCGCATCTTCAACATCGTGCGTGAGGCACGCGATGCTGCCGTCAGGTTTGTTCAGGAAAGCATGCGCGCAGGTCGCCCCATCAAGGGCGCGGACGTTGACGACGTTTCGCGCGGAGTAATCCAGCGCGCGGGCTACGGCGCGCAGTTCCTGCACCGCACCGGCCACTCCATCGGCGAAGAGGTTCACGGCAACGGCGCGAACATAGACAATCTCGAAACCAGAGACGCGCGCCGCATCATCCCGCGCACCACCTTCTCCATCGAACCCGGAATCTACCTCGAAGGCAAGTTCGGCGTCCGCTCCGAAATAGATGTTCACGTCACCGACCGCGACGCCATCGTCACAGGTCAGCCGGTACAGACGGAAGTCATCGCTATTCTTAAGAAGTGATAGGTGATGGGTGATAGGTGATAGGAGAAACGCTTGTTCTTTCTTATCACCTATCACCTATCACCTATCACTGCTTTTGGAGTTTCATTTGCTCAATTTCGCTATTCAAACCGCTCACGACGCCGGGCGTATTCTGGCCGAACGCTTCGGGCGCATCCTACAGATTTCCAATAAGGGTGATATTGATCTGGTGACGGAGGCTGATCTGGCTTCCGAGCAGTTCATCGTCGAGCAGGTTAAGTCTTACTATCCGCGTCACGCGATTCTCGCTGAAGAGACGGATGCAGCGGGCGCGACCGTCGTCCAGCAGGCCGAGTGGAAGTGGATCATAGACCCGCTCGACGGGACGACCAATTACGCGCATGGCTATCCTTGCTTCTGCGTCTCTATCGCGCTCGAACGTGATGGACGCATCGAGATGGGCGTTATCCATGACCCGATGCGCGGGGAGACGTTCGCGGTCGAGCGCGGCGAGGGAGCGACCTTAAACGGGCGTCGGATTCGTGTCTCTGAGACTGATGATCTCAATCGCGCGCTGCTCTGCACGGGCTTTCCCTACGACGTGCGTGGTCGCGGAGATTTCGCGCGCCACTTCCATAATTTCATCATGCACGGGCAGGCCGTGCGGCGTGATGGCTCGGCTGCGCTCGATCTGGCCTACGTCGCCTGCGGGCGTTTCGACGGTTTTTGGGAAGAAGGCTTGCGCCCCTGGGACGTTGCCGCCGGAGTTCTCCTCGTCGAAGAAGCGGGCGGTCGCGTTTCTTACTACGACGGCTCACCTTTCAACATCTACACCCCACCAATCCTAGCCAGCAACGGCCTCGTTCACGAAGCCATGATGCAGGTACTTCAAATGCGGTGATGGGTGATGGGTGATGGGTGATAGGAAAGAGCAACGTGCTTTCTCTTATCACCCATCACCCATCACCTATCACCTATCACTTTTTTCAGACTTTTGAATCTGAGTCCGCGTCTGAATGTGAGAGGTCAGCATTGGAAGTTTTGACTGACCGTGTGGCGTGCTGTCTCTCCTCGAAAAAGTGCGCCCGCCCCTAACACCAAAAGGAGAGAAAAGATGAGAGGTTACATCACACGTAGATTTTTTATCACCCTCGCGGCGGTTTGCGCTCTTTTGATTTTGTCAGTGCCGTCTGAAGCGCAGCGTCGCCGCTACCTGCGCCAGCGCGGATACACGAAAGGTGAAGTCAACAGCATCATCAAGCGCGTCGAAGAGCGCAGCGACAGGTTCGTCAAGTTGCTTGATAAGTCGCTCGACCGCAGCACCCTTGATGGAACGAATCGTGAAGACCGCTTGAACGAGTATGCGAGCAATCTGGAAGCAGCCCTTGATGAGCTACGCGGCGAGTTTAACCGCAAGGAGAATTACGTCGAAACCAGACCGGAGGTCAGGCGTTGTCTGGACATCGCCACGAACATCAACGTCGCGGTGCGTAATCGTCGGTTCGGCGGAGACACTGAAAGGCAATGGGCGCTGCTCCGCGCCGAATTAAACACGCTCGCAGGCGTTTACGGCTTACCGATGGTCGGATCAATTGCCTACTGAGAATAGTTTTGTCGTTTGAGCTGGGAGAAGCGTCTCGTTCGCGGGGCGCTTCTTTGCATTGGCGACCGAGAGGCTCGTAGAGATATACTTGGCAGCAGTTTGAAAGTCCCGTCAGGGACGATTGATAATAGCCCAGCGATTTATCGCTGGGTATGAAACGCAAATTATTGGTTAAGTCCCGTAGGGACGGCTGAACATGCACGCGCTATTTCAGCCGTCCCTACGGGACTGGTTGGCTGCTCGCACTCCATCCCCAGCAATAAATTGCTGGGCTATTATCACGAAAGTCCCTGACGGGACTACAAGAATAAGGAGATTTTGATGATTGCCCCCAACACGCTCTTGCAGAACCGTTACCTCGTGCTCAACCAGATCGGGCAGGGCGGCATGGGGGCTGTCTACATCGCGACCGATCAGCGTTTCGGCAGCACCGTTGCTTTGAAAGAGACTTTCTTCACCGAGGCGGGCTTACGCAAGGCTTTCGAGCGCGAGGCGCGACTCTTGAACCACCTGCGTCATCCGGCCTTGCCGCGCGTCTCAGACCACTTCGTGGAAGATGAGGGACAGTTTCTCGTGATGGAGTACATCGCGGGCGACGATCTGGCGGAGAAGCTGAAGGAACGCGGCGGCGCGTTTACACTCACAGAAGTCTTGAACTGGGCGGATCAATTGCTCGACGCGCTCGATTACCTGCACACACAGGAGCCGTCCGTCATCCACCGCGACATCAAGCCGCAGAATCTGAAACTGACGGCGCGCAACGCCATCGTTCTGCTGGATTTCGGACTGGCGAAGGGGTCTGCGACGATGCAGACGAAAGTGACGGCGACGGGCAGCGTCTTCGGCTACTCGCGCAACTACGCGCCGCTCGAACAGATTCAGGGCGCAGGCACAGACCCGCGATCAGACCTCTACTCGCTCGCCGCAACCCTCTATCACCTGATAACCGGCGTGACGCCGCCGGACGCCTTGACGCGCGCCACCGCCGTACTCAACGGTCAACCAGACCCTTTGCTTCCGGCCAACGAAGTCCATGCACAGGTGCCGGTGGCGGTCGCTGGCGTTCTCTCCAAAGCGATGGCGCAAAACGCATCGCAACGCCCGCAGACTGCCGCCGCGATGCGCGATGCGATGCGCGAAGCAGCGCGTCAGGGACATAGCCTCAGCCGTGACACAAACGCCCTGCCCATTCCCTCCACCAACGTCTATGAGCAGGATACGCAGTTGATGTTTGCAGCAACACCTCAGACCAAAACGGGTGAGGCATCTGATCAGACTGAAGCCATCAAGCCTGCGGCTGCGGCTGCGACCAACGTCAATTCCACGCCTGCTGTGAGCGCGTCCGCTTCGACGGACAATCCTGAATCCGTGGTGACAAAGGTCGCGGCAGCGAATCCGACCACCTTGAAGAGCCAGCCGCGCCGTCAACGCATCATCGCTCTCGCAGCCAGCGCAGCCGTGCTCGTCGTGGTGGCCGCCGCCGTCTACACTTTCACGCGCAGCAACAACACGACAGCGCCATCCGCCGAAACCCCACAGCAAACTGTTCAGACCGAGCCGACTGTTTCTCCAACAAGTAACACGAACGCTGAGCATCCGGTGAAGGTCGTCATCGTCGAAGACGGGAAAGACGCGCAGCCGACGACTTCCGCCCCGTCACAGACGACGAAGCAAACCTCGCCCACCAGAACAACGAAGACGAATCAAAACCCTAACGTCGTCGTCAATCCAGAGGATGATGATGAGGCAGAGCGCGAGGTCGAGCCGCCTGTGCCGCCCGACCCGAATGGGATGAACAATCCGCGCAGACCCGGACGCAGAATCATGCGTCCCGGAACCCCCGAATTCGAAGAAGCGATGCGTACGGCAGCAGAGCAACAGCGCGCAGGCGAAGAAGCCAGACGCGCCGCTCAAGAACAAAGGCGGCAGATGCTCATCAAGCAACGCGAAATCCTGCAAAGACAGAGACAGCGCCAAAAGCAGAGGCAGCAGCAACAGCCGTAAGCAGTGGTCAGTGGTCAGTGGTCAGTGGTCAGTTAAAACATGAAGGCAATAAAGACATGAAGCAACAGCCCCGAAGGGGCGGAAGAATGTAGCCCCAGGCGCAAGCCTGGGGTCGCAGCACGACCCAAATTATTAAGCCCCGGAGGGGCGACAGACGCTCAAGATTCGTGTCAACGTACCTTGAATCTCTGTCGCCCCTCCGGGGCTTTCAATCTTTCGGGTGGCGGTTAACCCCGGGCTTGCGCCCGGGTCTACACTCTCTCGCCCCTTCGGGGCTGGGATCAATGGGTCTTTTCTTCTGACTTTGCTTCTCTTTTCTCTTTGCTGACCACTGACCACCGACCACTGACCACTTTTTTTCACAGCGCCGATGCGATGGTTTCTGCGAGGCGGTCTGTCTCGCGGCGGGCGCAGGCGCGTGCATCTTCGCCTTCCTGCATCTTGATGTGTTGAAGCGGATGAAAGACGAGCTCGACTTTAGCAAGGCGCGGTAAGCGGTAGCCCTTCGGCCAGACGCTATGCCCGCCGCGAATCGTGATGGGTAAGATCGGCGTGTTTGCTTCGAGCGCAATCCGAACCGCTCCGGGCTTGAACCTGAGCAGATGGCCATCGGGCAAACATCTCCCGCCTTCGGGGAAGATGACAAGTGCGCCGCTCTGATTGAGCCATGAGAGCGTGCGACGAAGCATAGTCTTATCGGCCTTCTCAATTTGTATCGGCCACGCGCCCAACATCAAGATGATTTTCCCTATCACCGGCCAACTGAAACTCTCGCTCATGGCGAGATAGCGAATCGGTCGCTTGAACGGCAGCGACATCCAGATCGGGTCAAGATAAGTCTGATGATTGGAAGCGAGGATGACGCCGCCGGTCTGTGGGATATTCTCCAGCCCGCTGAAACTGATACGAAAGAACAGTCGAGATAATGTCCGCAAGATGGCACGGAGGAGGTTGATTGCCCACAGGGGCAACACAAACGGCTCCGGCTGCGCGGCATCTTCTGCCCGCCTGCGCTGAGGGGTGACACCCGGACTGCTCTCGCTCAAAACTAATCCTCTTCCGCGTCCCCCGGCGCTCTGGTGCGCCGGTAATTTTCGCTCATCCTTTTCACAACCTCTCCGGGTTTGTCCACGCCAGCAGAAAGATTTTCCCGGACAGTATACAAGTCAGTGATCGTTAACTCTTCCCACCACTCAGGCACATCGCGCTCAGTCAACAGATCATCCCGGAACTGCCCGCAGCGTTCGCATTCAAAACCACAGTAGACACGCGCCTCGTCTTTCGTCAATCCAACACGCGTTCTCGCATTGCACTGAGCATTCTGACAGCGCCGCTCAATCTCCACGAGCAGCACATCACGCGGAATTACAATTTGACTTTTCATAATCAGGGGTCAGGAATCGTGGGGCAGGAGTCAGAAAAGGCTTCTACCGGCCTCCGACCCCTGACCTCCGACCCCTATTCAAAGCCTTCGAGCGGCCACTGCTTATCTATGAATTCCAGATGGAGACGCGGAATGCCGTTGTCTCCAGTGCGACGTGCGCGCACCGCCGCGATGACGGAGATTCTGTACTGCGCGCTCGTCACACGGACAAAGCTTCCGCGCGTGATATTCAATGTCGTGAAGACCGCCGCGCCGCGTCGGCTGATGTTCTCCGTCACGGTCGTCTCGCTGGCCGTCACCTGCCCGTTCTCACCGAGCGCGTCGATAATCACTTCAATGGGAATATGGTGGCGCGTTTCGGGTCGCGGGTCGTCTGACGGAACGTAGCTCTTTGCCTGCTCCAGTTCGTAGACACTCCATAAGCCGGTTTCAGTTACCGAAGCCGCCACGTCATACCGCGTGGTCGGGTCTAGCTCAAAACTTTCAGGCGCGCGCTTGCCGATAAAAGCGACGCCGACCTCGTAACCCACCGGCTTCTCGTTCGACGCTTCCACCACGCTGACATTTCGCACCAGCGCCCAGACGCGATACTGATCCTCCACGTGATCGAAGCAGCGCAACGGGCGTGGCATCGGCATCGTCAAATGCAGCAGACGCCCCCGCTCTGTCGGGCGAGTGATCTTGAGACGCGCCCCAAACGGCGTCACGTCAATCAGCCGCGACTTCTCTATCCAATCGTGCCCTTCCGTTTCGCGGCCAAACACACGCACGGGGAGACCGAGTTCCAGTCGCTCCCGCATCCGCCGCGATTTTCCGTTGAATTTCATCCCCTGTTTTGGCTTCCCCACAGCCCCTCAATCCGACCCTTGCGAACACAAAATATTGTGTTCCACGAAAGCCCGCCCGCGCTCGCCCGAAAACACGCTAAAACCCCGATTTTTATTGGCTTTTTCGCTCTTTCCGCGTTTGCTAAAATGCCCTTTTCCGGGTACAATATCTCGTACTTCAAACCCGTGCCCCGCACGCCGGTCAGCCAAGTACTGAGAAACCTCGAAAGGTCGGGATAACACCTGCGCCGTCGAACTCTTTTTCGTCGCGGAAGCGGGCCTCATGTTTGCCGGGGATGTTAGCTTCCGAAAGAGCAGAGCGAGCGCGGATTGTACCGGAAAGGTCTATTGAATGGAAACTACGACAGAGAAAAATTATATCAATATCGAAGACGAGATGCGGCGTTCCTATCTGGACTACGCCATGTCCGTCATCATTGGTCGCGCGCTGCCAGACGTGCGCGACGGGCTCAAGCCAGTGCATCGCCGTGTGCTCTGGGCAATGAATGAATTAGGAAACCAATATAACAAAGCTTATAAAAAGAGTGCGCGCGTCGTCGGCGACGTGATCGGTAAATATCACCCGCACGGGGACACGGCAGTTTATGACACCATCGTTCGTCTCGCGCAGGATTTCTCCATGCGCTATCCCTTAATTGACGGGCAGGGCAACTTCGGTTCGGTGGACGGCGATGCGGCGGCGGCCATGCGTTATACGGAAGTCCGCATGGCTCGACTGACCACACAGATTCTCACAGACATCGAAAAAGAGACGGTTGACTTTCGACCCAACTATGACGAGTCTTTGAGCGAGCCTTCGGTCTTACCGGCGCGTATCCCGAATCTTCTCATCAACGGCTCGGACGGCATCGCCGTCGGGATGGCAACCAAGATTCCGCCGCACAATCTGACGGAAGTCTTGGACGCGACCATCGCGCTCCTGCGTAAACCGAACACCAGCATCGAAGACCTGGCGAAGATCGTCACCGGGCCGGACTTTCCGACCGGCGGCTTCATCTATGGCGGCGAAGAACTCAAGCGGTCTTACACGACGGGTCGCGGCGTGATTCAAATGCGCGCGCGCGCCGGAATTGATCGCATCGGGCGCGGCACTCAAGAGCGCGATGCCATCGTCATCACGGAGATTCCCTTCCAGGTCAACAAAGCGCGGCTCATCGAGCGCATCGCCGAACTCGTCAACGAGAAGAAGCTCGAAGGCATCTCGGATTTGCGTGATGAATCCGACCGCGCCGGGATGCGTATCGTCGTCGAACTCAAGCGCGATGCCGTGCCGCAGGTCATTCTCAACAAGCTCTACAAGCTGACGCCAATGCAGTCATCTTTCGGCGTCATCAATCTGGCCATCGTCAACGGACAGCCGCGCGTCCTGAACATCAAGCAGATGCTCGAAGCCTTCGTTGACTTCAGGCGCGAGGTCGTGCGGCGCAGAACCGAATATGAGCTACGAAAGGCTCGCGCACGCGCACACATCCTCGAAGGACTGACCAAGGCGATTGACGCGCTCGACTACATCGTGACGCTCATCCGCAACTCGCGCTCGGTTGACGAAGCGCGGCAGTGGTTGACGGGCGACATGAAAACGATGGGCGAGGTGAAGTCCTGGAAGGGTGTGCCCACAGACCTCGCGCTCGCAGATTATGTAAAGAAGCTACAGAAGACGATCAAGCGTCTTGAGTTTTCCGAGTTGCAGGCACAGGCGATTCTCGATCTGCAACTGCGACGGCTCGCCGCGCTCGAACGACAGAAGATCATTGACGAGTACGAGGGCATCATCAGGCTGATGGCTGCGCTTGAAGAAATTCTCGCCAACGAAAGCAGCCTGCGCCGCGTCATCATCGAAGAACTACAAGAGGTCAAGAAAGATTTTGGCGATGCCAGGCGGACGGAAATTATCGAGGAAGGCGTCGAGCTGTCTATCGAGGATTTAATCGCCGACGAAGATGTAGCGATTACCGTCACGAACAGCGGCTACATCAAGCGCACGCCGATCACGACCTACCAGCGGCAGGGGCGTGGCGGGAAAGGAAGGTTCGGCGCTTCGACCGGCAAGAACGGCGACTTCGTCGAGCATCTCTTCATCGCCACGACGCACGCCTATTTGATGATCTTCACAGACGACGGGCAGGTCTTCAAAATCAAGGTGCATGAAGTACCGGACGCTGCGGCCTCGGCGCGCGGCAAGGCAATCGTCAACCTCATTAATATTCCGACAACGCGCAAACTCGCCGGTGTTATTCCCGTGCGTGAGTTTTCCGAAGGTCGTTATGTGGTAATGGTCACGCGCAAAGGCGTTATCAAGAAAACGTCGTTGGCTGATTTTCAGAACATACGCATGAACGGCATCAATGCCATCAATATTGACGATGGCGACGAACTTCTCGACGTGGTCCTGACCGACGGCACGAAGCGCATCTTCATCGCCACGCACAACGGATTGGCGATTCGTTTTGACGAGAAGGATGTCAGGCCGATGGGTCGCGCCACGCGCGGCGTGCGTGGCATCGATCTACGCAAAGATGATTACGTCGTCTCGCTCTGCGCTGTCTCTGCCGAAGATAACGAGCGAATGCTCTCTATCTCCGAACAGGGCTTCGGCAAGCAAACGAAGATCACCGATTACCGCTTCCAGTCGCGCGGCGGCAAGGGCGTCATCAACATGAAGACGACCCCCAAAACCGGCAAAGTGGTTGCCGTCTTCACCGTTGACGACGACTCGGAAATCATGATTATTACCCAGCAGGGCAAGCTCATCCGCATCGAAGCCGACAGTATTCGCAAGACTGGACGCTCGGCCTCCGGCGTTCGCCTGATCAAGACCGACGGCGGCGATATGGTAACAAGCGCCTCGCTCGTCGAGCCTGCAACCGAAGAGGTAGGCGTGGACGAGGTGATTGCGGGTTAACTCAAGCGAGCAAACCCTACTCAAACAAGAGCGGCGAGATGAAGCCAACGGCCTTTCATCTCGCCGCTCTTCATTCTCATATAGAATTGCAATAAGAAGAGAGGGCGAAACGAACCACGCGCGTTACACGAAGCAACACGAAAATGATATGACTGCTTTCTTCGTGTTATTTCGTGTCTCTTCGTGGTTCGTTATTTCCTTCTTTTTCTCTGCTACTTAAGATAACTCTCGCTGATTCTATCCCTCACCCTCTACTCAACCACGAAACTGGCCTGCTGCGAGGTGCGGCCTCTCGTCGTTCGATCAGTCGCCGTAACCCGAAGCGCGTATCTGCCCGGAGGTAACTGGTCGAGCGCAATCTCCGCCCAGTAGGGAAGACGCGCTAAATCCTTCGTGGTGTCGGTCGGGAGTTTGACCACAGCCGCGTTGACGACCACCTGATTGTCCCTGAAGACACGCGTTTGAATCTCTACGTCGGGCGATGAGGTGGCAGCACCGCGCGCCGCGTTATAGATGTATGTCTGAAAGCGCAGCACGGAAGAGCGCGTGAAGCGATGGTCAACGTCAATCATGATGGGTCGCGGCGCGGTGGCGAATTTTTCATCGCGCGCAGCCATTTTACGCTCGCCCAAAAACAGGCTGCTCAGAGAGAAGCGCCCCGTCGAAAGGTCTGGCACTTCAATCCACTGCTGAGCGCCCCCGGTGCGCCCGCTGCTGCGCTCGCGCACGGCCACGCGCACTTGATAAAGGCCGGGCGGCAACTTTAGTTGCTGATTCCACACGACGGGCTGTCGCTGATTCTGCGAAGACGGGTCAGGCGTGACGGTCAGCACCTGTTTGAAAGTGACGATGACTCCGCGATCATCAATGGCTGCGCCCAGCACATCAATCTCGCTTTTCTGCGCCTCGCCCGTCGTCGCGTCCAGAGCCTCGCGCTCAATCTGCATGGAGGCTTTCAGCGCCAACCCCTGATCCGGCGTGTTGACATAGCCGACCGAGAGCGCTGTAGGAAGCGTTCGATGCGGGTAGAGCGAACCCAACGCCATGAGCAATCCGGCCTCCGGCGTCTGCGCTTGCTGCTGAGAGGCGGACGCGCTCTTTTCATCCTCGTTTTTCGCGGGGGCTTCGGCGGGCGGCGGAATGTAGTAATTGCGCCGCAAGCGCACGCGCAGGTCTGGACGATCCTTGATGCTGACTTTGATGCGAGCTTTCCCGCCGCGCTGTTCCTCGCTATCCGGTCGCCACGCCAGCAGGTAGTAGGCGGAAGTTTCGTTGATGGCCTGTTGAAAAGCGTCCTTGAATGAATTGGAGTTAATGATGGCTCGCCCGCCGGTATCTTCCGCCAGAATGTGCAGCGGCTCTTGCAGGGCGCTTGTTTCCATCGTGGGATTGCGTGCCTGTGTGCCTGTCGCCAACCCGTCAGGAAATTCGTTGCGGCTCGCGTCAATCACCGGATCGTTGAAAGTCCCACGCGCATCCATCGTGTAGACGACAATGCCCGTGCGCGCCGCCATCTCTGTGACGCGCTTGAGCAGCGTCAGCGCATTCGAGCCGTTCACGTCCGTGATAAAGCCATCCGAGATGAAGAAGACAAGCTTGCGCCCCGGCATCGAAGCAGAGGATTGCATCAGGCTGCCCAGCACGCCGAGCAGATCGCTTGTCGTCATCTTCGATTGAGCCGCAGTCTGGCGCGTGCGGTTTCGGACGATGTTCGCCGCCACGCGCATCAGCGCACCCTTAGATTGATACTCGTTCATGGTCGCCGCCAGCAGGTAAGTGAACAACTCACGGTCGCCGTGATCCACAATCCGTGTGGCTTGATAATCGCTAATCGGCACTTTGCCCGCGTAAGTTTCCGGGTTTCTCTTGTAGCTGAGACGATCTATCGCCGCACTCAATACCGGCTTGTAGTCCGTCAGTTGTTGCAGGAATCCGATCTGCCCGCTGGCGGAAACAATCGCCACACGATCATTCTGGCTCATCTGATTCTCTACGAAATCCGAGAGAGCTTTGCGCGCACGCATGAGACTGGATTCGCTGAGATGCAGGTCGTCCAGAAAAAAGAAGATGACGCGCCCCTGATTGCTTGAGGCTGCAATCGCCGTCCGGCTTTGCTCACTGTTTTTTGATGAACCGTTTCTCGCCGCCGACACCTGCGCCGCTTCACGCGCGCTCCCCGTCGTCACCAGCTCGAAGAAAGAAACGGGCTGAGATTTACCATCAAGGCTCAACTCAAACTGTTCGGGGCGCAAGCCCTCGACGAAGCGTCCCTGCTTGTCGAAGACCGTCACATCCGTCTGAACGAGTTCCGTCTTGATGCGTAAAACTTCGTCGTCTTGCTGTGGAGGTTTATTCGGCGTCGGCTGTTGTCCGCGAATTACGGGAAGATTGATGAAGAAACAGAACAACGCCGCGAGCAGCAAAGGTCGGAAGGCAGAAGTGTTTGGTGAATACATGACTTTGACCTCAAGCGTGAGACGCTTTAAGACTGAATCGCCAGGGAGACGGGAGAAGGGTTTAGACAGGATTAACAGGATTAGCAAGATTAAGAAAACAAGACAGGTCAGGGAAGCTTGAATCTCTTTCTCTTATCCTGAAAATCCTGTTAATCCTGTCTAATTTTCTTGTCTGTCATTGCGACGACAATGCTTCCGGTGCGCCTTTGCCTTCAACCCACACTTCGCCGTCTTCGTAAAACTCTTTCTTCCAGATGGGGACGGTGCGCTTGAGTTCACGAATCGCCCATTCGCACGCCTCGAACGCGGCGCGGCGGTGCGGTGCGCTGATGCTGATAACGACGCTCGTCTCGCCTATCTCAAGGCGACCCGTGCGATGCACGATGCCGATGTGCGCGATCTCGAATCGCTCGTGAGCTTCGCGCCCCAAGCGCTTCATTTCGCTCAAGGCCATCGGCGGATAAGCTTCGTAAACGAGATAGAGACTTCTGCGCCCGCGCGTCCACTCGCGCACGTAGCCATCGAGCGTGACGGTCGCGCCACATTCAGGAAGCACAACACGGCGCGCGACCACTCCGACATCAATCGGCTCCGTCGTCAGTTCAAAGAAATCTTTCAACGCATCTTCGCGCGCCAAAGTCTCATCAGCGTCCGCACGGCTCGCGCCGCCGCTGACGGGTGGGAAGATGGCGAGCTCGTCGCCCGCGCGGACTTCCCTCTCATTGCGCGCGTATTCCTGGTTAATTGCGAACAGGAGCGAGCGCCCGAAGCGTCGCTGTAGCTCAGGATAGCTCTCCAGTATTTCTTCAAAGGCGCTCTTTGCGCTGGCGGGCGCGCGCAGCTTCAAAGACACTTCCTCACGCCCGGCAATCTCGCGTGCCGCGCCGAAGAAGAGGACGCGCACCTCTATGCGCTCATCGCTCTCGCTTTCCGTTTGCAGGGATGTCGGAATCATCAAAGTTCTATTTTCTTGCCACCATGCCCATTGCCTTTGGCGATGTCGTGCAGACGTGCGCGCTCTTCGTAATTCGAGACGGCGCGGGCGAGCAGATCGCGCAGCCGCTTCAAACGCTCGGCAGTGGAACGCATTTCAAGCAACTCAAGCTTTACTTTCGTATCCAATTCCATCGCCGCCGCCACAAGGAAAGAGAGACGCTCCGGCTCGGTCGGAGGAAGCTCCGGCAGACTCGCGCGCTCGTCGTTGATAATCCGCACGGCGCGAGCGATTCGCATGAACAGTTTTGAGACTTCTTCCGCGCGCTCGCCCAGAAACTCCACGCTTTCTTCATCGTCTTCAAAAAAGCTGACACGCCCGACCAGGTAAGGATCGCCACGCTCCACGTAAGATTCCAGGCGATAACGAATCAATCCGATGCTGAGAATATTGGAACGACTGTCGGGCAGCGGCTGAACCTCCGTCACCTCTGCCACGCAGCCAATATCGCCGACTGCCGGGATGTCGCCCTCGGATTCGGTCTCATCGAAAAAGGAGAGTCCGAACAGGCTATCGTGCGCGCGAATGTCTGCGAGCATCTGCCGGTAGCGCGGCTCAAAGATATGAAGCGGCAGCGGCACGCCCGGAAAAAGCACTATGGGCAGCGGGAAGAGCGGCAACTCGCGTATGCCGCGCACTTTGTCTGAGGCTTCACTCATGATCAGGGGTCAGGGGTCGGGGGTCAGGGGTCAGCAGGAGTTATCAGCTTTTCGCTTTTAACTGACCACTGACTACTGACCACTGACCACTGCATTGCGTTCGATGGCGTTCAACGCGGCGGCTGTTGGTGCCGGGTCGCCTCCGGTTGCTTCCGCTTTTTCTTTCCCGTCCGGTTGATCGAGCTTGCGAGCGATGAGTTCGAGAATCTTGTCGGGCTGTTCGTTACCGAGAGCCTGTCGCTTGGCTTCGATGACGAGTTCGGCGATTTCGTGCGCGCGATGCTTGTAGCGATTGTCGCGCGAGATGAGGTCTTCGATGATGCGCCGCTCGCGCTCGTGTCTGGGCGCTTGCGCGTCTAATCCGGCGGCGACGGCATATTCCACAGGCACGCTCTGATTGCGAATCATCACGTGGAGCGCGTTTGTCCGCTCGCGCGCTTCATCTCGCATGCGATTGATCTGAAGCAGTGAATTCTTGAAGCCGAGATGCCCGCGCAGATTGATTTCGACAATCGGCGCTGGCTGCTCGCTATCCGGGTTGTGTGTACGCGCCTCGCGTTCAATCATTTGCATCACGCCCGCATGCACCGCCTCGGCGTCCTCCACTCCCGACACGTCGAACGAGAGACGCTGGAACGGGCGCTGCACGTATTCGCGGATGTGCTGCACCGTGATGTGATGGCGCTCGTCAACTTCGACTAGAAACGCGCCGCGCTCTTCTTTGTATTCGTCAATCGAGGTGGGTTCGAGCGAGCCCGGATTGAACGCCCAGCCGTCCAGATCGAAACGCTTGTGCGTGTGGCCGAGAGCAACGTAGTTGACCAGTTGCTTCAACTCCTTCAACTTCGCCACCGGGACGGCGGGAATCGTCGGGCGACTGGTGTGTCCTTCAACGTCCGTGTGGAGCATCAGAATGTTGAAGCGACCTTCAGAGTGCGCGTCACGCAGCGCATCCGCCAGAATCGTGAGCGCGACGGTCGTACTCGTTCCATACCAGTATGAGCCAAAGATACGCGCGCCCGCGATGTCTATGTATGATCCAACGTTTTCTTCTTCATCCCACGGCAGAAAGGTCATTCGTTTTTCTGCGTTATGCGTTGGCTCCAATAATTTCAAATAGCCCCAATCCGAAAGAGAACGCAACCAACTGTGGGTCCGCTCATCTTGAGAGTCTCTAAAATCGGATGTCGCATTGTGCTGGTCGTGATTTCCTTCGATAGCAATTACCGGAATATCCGCCTCTTTCAATAATTTGAGACCGGCAATCGCATGGTTCATCGCCTGCGGGTCAATGTTGCGGCGGTCGAAGAAATCACCCGCGATGAGCATAAAATCAACACGGTTCGGGATGGCGTGATTGGTAATCACGTCATGCCACGCCCGGAAAAAATCTTTCGTGCGTTCTTCCAGATTATAGCGGCGGCAGCCCAGATGTATGTCTGCAACATGAAGGAATTTCATATGCAGACATTATACGCCAGAAGAGCAGGAGGCAGAAGACAGAAGTCAGGAGACAGAATGATAACGTGAGCTCGATATAAGGGCATTGACGTTGCCAGCCCCGAAGGGGCTGGGCGTAGAACCGCCTTTGTTTTTATTCTGACTCCTGAATTCTGCTTTTGAAAAATATGAAGCCCCTGCGACTCAGGGCAGGAGTCGAATGGGAGCAGGGGCTTCTTGGCTCCGCGCTGCGGGAGGGGATTCCACTTGCGCGGGGCGCGTCACGGCCTCTCAAAGGGGGCGAGTGGCCGAATCTCAATTTAAGAAAGAACCACAGGGAGTTGGGCGGCTGATGAGGAGACGTGCTCAACTCCCTTTTTCTCTTGCGCTCGGTAGCGCCAGAAAGCGAACAATCTTTGTCAATAAAACCGTTTCGCGCTCGTGCTTCAGACCTCGCGTTTGTGACGCGGGATGAGGCGGCCTTTTGCCTGCGCTCACTCTAAAATTTCAATCAACTGTAGACCGGCTCAGGCGTCATTCGCCGCATGACTGTCAGTAGTTGCTCAATCTCGAAAGGCTTGTCGAGAAATTCATCTGCGCCGTTGGCGAAGCAAGCCACGCGCATCTCTTCATCCGCGGCGGAACTGATGACCAGCACCTTTGAATGCGGGAGACGATCTTTCAAATATCCCAGAATCCGCAAGCCCACTTCAGGTGATCCGGCCACGGGCGGCAAGTGTAAATCGAGAATCGAAACAGCCGGTTCATAGATGGTCGCCCGGCGGATTGCCGACGCCAGATCATGCGCCGTCATCACCTCGTACTCTTCACACAACGTCCAAAAGAGCTGCTGCGTGATGGCCGAATCGTCATCTACAATCAAGACCCTGGGCTTCATCCTGACCTCCTCCTTGCACGTTGCAAATTCATTGCAATGCTCATACCGCATCTGCTGGCGCAGGCGGGAGGCAGGGAGTTTCTTCGAGAAATCGCGGTACACATTGATGTTGGTGAAACTTCGCCTGCACCCGGCCAGGCCGGTTCACCGGAGACGTGTCTACAGTAGTTGACGGGTAGGAGCGATGGCTGTCTACATCTGTAGACACAGGCGGGAGCGGAGTCAGGGCGAGACGAACCACGAAGGCACACGAAGAAACACGAAAGCAGGTGTCATTTCGTGTCTCTTCGTGTGCCTTCGTGGTTTGTTCTGACTTTCTTTCGGTCTGTAGCCTGGTACGAGGAGAGAGGCGTTTTACGTTTCTTCGATGTCAAGTTCGCTGATGAGACGATGCAGGTAGGAACGGCTGATGCCGAGACGTTTGGCGGCAGCAACCTTGTTGCCGCCTTCGGTCTTGAGCGCGGCGGCAATCATCCGGCGCTTGAGCGCCACCATCGCGCCTTCGAGCGTGGTTTCGTCTGTGGCCGCCGCATCTAAGGGAAGCGTGCGCTGCATCTTCTCAGGCAGAAACTCGCTGCTGAGACGCGAGCCTGTGGTCAAGATGACCAGCCGCTCGATGACGTTCTCAAGCTCGCGCACGTTGCCCGGCCAATCGTATTCGAGCAGAGCTTCGATTAACTCCGGGTCAAGCTCAGGCGGCGTGCGCTTGTGCTTCTCCGCGACTTTGGTGGCGAAGTGCGCCGCGAGTAAAACGATGTCTTCGTGGCGTTGGCGCAGGGGCGGCAGAACCAGCGGCACGACGTTGAGGCGGAAGTAGAGGTCGCGTCTGAACCTGCCGTTTTCAACTTCCTTCTCCAGATCGCTATTACAGGCGGCGATTAAGCGTATATCAACTTCAATCGTCTTTGTCCCGCCGACTCGCTCAAACTTCCGCTCCTGAAGCACCCGCAGCAGCTTGACCTGAACGGTCGGCGTCAACTCGCTGATCTCGTCCAGAAAGAGCGTGCCGCCGTCTGCCAGCTCAAACCGCCCTTTCCTCATCTGGGCAGCTCCGGTAAACGCTCCCTTTTCGTGGCCGAATAGTTCCGATTCAATCAGAGACTCAGGCAGCGCGGCGCAACTGACCGCGACGAAAGGCCCGTCGGCACGCTGGCTCTCTTCGTGAATGGCACGCGCCAGCAATTCTTTGCCCGTGCCGTTTTCGCCCGTGAGCAAGACGGTGGCAATCGTTCCCGCAACGGCGCGAGCCTGTTTGAGCGTGGCTTCGAGCGCGGGGCTACCGCCGATGAGATGAGCGAAGCCGCGACTGCCCATCAACTCCGAGCGCAGCCGCATGATTTCCTGCTCTAACTTGTGCGCCCGCGCTGCCTGGTGAACGATGTGCAGAACTTCTTCCGGGTTGAAAGGTTTTTCAAAGAAACCGTAAGCCCCACGACGCACGGCTTCGAGCGCAGCCTTCTTCGCCTCGCTGCCCGTAACGACGATGACAGGAACGGACGGGCGCATCCCGCGCGCGGCCTCGACCACAGCCAAGCCTTCTGTGATGTCCTCAAGCGTGGGCGGCAGGCGCAGATCGCTCAGCACCACATCAATGCGCTCGCGCTGCAACTGCTCGACCGCTTCCTCGCGCGTTCCCGCTTCGAGCACACGATAACAGTCGTTGAATGCCCAGCGCAGTCCGCTCCGCACAGACGGATCATCGTCAACCACCAGAATCGTCATTTTTGCCTGCGACTGCTCGGTCATAACATTTTGGTCTGCGGCCTGGGCTTAATAGATAGCTCCGGCGTTCGGAGCGCGTGAGATGAAAGGGCTTTGAAGACCCATCGCTCTGAACACGAATAATGCTCAATCGTTTCTGTACTGGAAAGCTGATGAGGACAATCATCAGGAGCCTTTGTCAGAAAGGTCAGCCGTCATTCGTTGCGGCTACTCTTCTTGCTCGCCCCCGTGATTGCGCCAGATGGTAACACGATGCGAAAGCAAGTGCCAGAGCCACGCTTGGATTCGACCTCGACGCGCCCGCCGAGCGCATGAATTAACTCGCGGCAGGTGTAGAGGCCAAGCCCGACGCCCTTCGGCTTGGTCGTCGCGAAAGGACGAAAGAGCCGCGTGCGCTGAAACTCTTCCGTCATTCCCGGCCCCGTATCGGAAACGCTGAAAAAGACGAAGCCTTCCTCAGCCGCACCGGCAAGGACACTCACTCGTCCTCTCTTTGTGCCCATCGCTTCGATGGCGTTGAGCGCCAGATTCTCTATGACCTTTTCAATGCGTTCATCATCGGCGACGGCCACCAGTGTCGGAGGCAGGTTGATGTCTATCTCGTGCATTGAAGCGGCAGGCTCAGCCGTCCGGCTGAGCGCGCGGCGCATAACGGGGATGAGATCAACCGGGCGAGGGATTTTGAATTCACCGCTCAGGCTTCTGACAGGCTCGCTCAACTTGGCAACGAGCACGCCGAGTTGCGAGGTCGCGTCTCTGAGCGATTGCATCGCATCGGCGCGAAACTCTTCGCGGTGAAATTGCTGCTCCATGTTGCTGACGATGAGCGTCAGCGCCTGAATGGAGTTTTTCAGATCGTGCGTCAGCATGGCGGAGAGACGCAGGAAAGACTCGAACTGGCGAGACTCCGCCTCGCGCGCAATCTGCTCTCGAAGGCGGTCGCCCATGGCGTTAAAAGTCTCGGCCAACAGTCGCGTGTCGTCGCTGGAGCGCACTTCGATATGCTCGTCCAGCTTGCCCCCGGCGATGGCCACCGCCCCTTCCGTGACGCGCTTGATATTGCGCGCCAGGCGACGCAGGTAGAGCATCAACAAGACGCTTGCTGCCAGCCCGATTAAGGCGATGAGACCGATGATCAACCAGCCCCACCAACTCAGCGGACGCACGGCTGCCGAGTAATCGGCGGCGACGGCGATTGAAAGCTCAAGCGGCGTGAGCGGTTGGTAGGCCGCTATCCAGTCATGGCCTTCCAATGATTTGTAGAATTGCCAACCGCTTTGGCCATCAGCCATCGCATCTACAATCGGCTTGAAGGAAGGCGGCGTGAGCGCCATCATGATCGGTTGATACTTGAGCGTCACGTTCGAGTGGTAAACAGCATAGCCCGCACGATCAAGCATAACCACGAGGCGCGACGACGGCGGCGAGGCAGACTCGACGACGTTGCTGGCCGCATCGTTGAGCAGGGATTCGAGCGTTAACTCGACGATGAGCGCGCCGCGCTGTGCTGAAGTCCCTTCCGCTTCGATGAAGACGGGAATCGAGTAGCGCAGGACTGAATCACGGTTGATGTCTGAGCGCAAAGGCGTTTGCTCCCCAACCGTCCAGACACGCTCGTCCAGGTCGAAGTTTTCGGGTAGATACCCGCTCGTCTTAAAACGCACCGACAGGGCGTCTCCGCTTTTATTCAACTCGGCGCGAAACAGCGGCTGCCTGTTAACGTTGAGGCACGCGACGGACACGTAATATTTCTGGCCGCTTTGAATAACGGCGCGCACTTCGCCCTCGACATCCTTCGGAATGAGTTCGCTTGTCGAGGCTGGCTGAGATGATGCGAGCGAGAGATTGACGGGCGTGTTGGCGCTTCTACCGGGCTGGGATTGATAGCTGCTCGCCGTGGTGATTGACTGTGGCTTTCCTTCGCTTCGCACGTACTCGCGGATGGCGGGCGAGCGAGCCAGAGCCAGCAGAGCGTCCTCGCGCTCTTGCAGCCGTGCGCTCACGTCGCGGGCGATTCCCTGCGCCTCATGCTCGACCTCGCCGCGCAAGCGGGCTTCGATGGCGCGCACACCGCTGCGGTAATTGATGACGCTCAATGCGACCACCGGAACGACGCCGACGGCTAAAAAGAGCAGAAGAATTTTGGAGCGAGTACCCATAAAAGAGAGATGTCAGAGATTAGAGGTTAGAGATTAGTAAAAGCCGAAGAGCTGACCTCTAACCTCTAGCCTCTAACCTCTAACCTCAGGCGTCCGAATTTTTTCAGGAACGGCGTGAGCTTTTTGATAATACTCGTATGCGCTGCGCCGTTTGAAGCGACGAGGCCATTGCGATTCTGCACGTCCGCCTGGTTGTAGCCAAGCGGCTCGCCGAAGAGATCTGTGAAGCGCCCGCCAGCTTCTCGCAGGATAACTTCCGGCGCGCAGGTGTCCCACTGCTTCGTGCGCGGGCTGAGATGAAAATAAACGTCGCATTGCCGCTCGATAATCAGGCCGACCTTGATACCGACAGAGCCGCGCCGCACCTCTTCCTTGAGCTGAAGAGCGCGCACGACCGTATCCATGCGCGGGCTTCTATGAGTCCGGCTCGCCGCGAGTCGCATTCGCTCAATCCTTTTTTCATCAGAGACGCGAGCGCGTTCCGCCTCAAAGCCAGCGCGCTCAATCCACGCACCCGCTCCCCTAATCGCGCGATATAAAACATCCGGCAGCGGTTGGTAGACCACGCCGAGGACGCTCTCCCCGTCAACGGCGAGACCAATCTGCACGGCGAAATCTCCATCGCGCGCGATAAAACCGTTCGTCCCGTCGAGCGGGTCAACCATCCAAACACGCCGCTTTGTCAGCCGCCGCTCTGTGTCAACAGATTCTTCCGCGAGGATACCATCATCAGGAAACTCACGTCTGAGGCCACTCACGATCAACTCATTCGCGGCACGGTCGGCCTGCGTGACGGGTTCAGAATGTTCGTCCGCACCAACTTTGCGCTCGATGTGCAAGGGCGAACCATAATAATCCAGAATAGCCGCGCCCGCTTCTCGCGCCAATGTTAGCGCTACTTTCAACTCACGCCCGTAAGCATCGCTTATCGCTTTCATCTTTTGTCTATCATCTTTGGGTAACGGTAAAAATGTAAAGCTGTTGCCTTATGCCGCGTAGCGGCCATCTGAATTTAGCCCGGCGTTTCAACGCCGGGAACAGTTAACGAAAGTGCCCCGCGTCGCGTTAGCGACGATTGAACTCAGTCGTCGCTAACGCGACGTGGAAAATCCGGCACATTACAACCGTGCGTTGAAACGCACGGCTAAAATCAAATGCCGCTACGCGGCACGCCAGCAACAGCATTACATATTAAGACTCTCCTTATTCTGCTCTCGCCGCTTCGCGCGCTACACGAAGCGTCTCATCTATGTCCTCGCTCGTCGTGCGAAAGTTGGTGATGCAGGCGCGCAGGGCATAGCTTCCCCGGATGGTCGCGTTTGAAAGATATGCCCGACCGCCGCGCTGCACACGCTGCATGATGCGCGCGTTCAATTCATCCAGCTCGTCGTTCGCACGAGCGCGCTCGTCTGCATCTTCCGACGCGAGCCTCTCGCGCCATTCGGGCGGCGCATACCGGAAACAACAGATGCTCAACTCAGGCGGCGCGAGCAACTCGAAATCTTCCGATTGACGGATGCGCTCGGCCAGTTCAAAGGCCATCGCGTTGTCCGATTGGATGGCGGCGGCGACGCGGCGCGTGCCGTAGTAACGAAGCATCAGCCAGATTTTCAAAGCGCGAAAGCGCCGCGACAATTCTATGCCGTAATCCCAGAAGGCAAACGCTTCCGCGCTCTCCTCTTCGTGTATCTTAATGTAATCAGCCTCATTCGATGAAAAGGCTTTGCGGACGCGCGCCTCGTCGCGGAACAGCAGGCAGCCCGCATCAACGGGCGCGTAGAGCCACTTGTGCGGGTCTAAGGAGACGGAATCCGCGCGCTCGATTCCTGCGAAGAGAGCACGTTTCGTTTCGTCCATCGCGGCCAGCGCGCCGTAAGCTCCATCAACATGCAGCCACAATCCGTACTCTTCCGCAATCGCGGCAATCTCTTCAAGCGAATCAACCGCGCCCGTGTTCACAGTGCCCGCGTTTCCCACCACACAAAACGGTTTGAAGCCCGCCTGAATGTCGCTCGCCAGACGCTCGCGCAAACTCCTCACATCAAGCCGGAATCTTTCATCTGATTTGACGAGGCGCACCTGCTCGCGCCCCAGCCCCAGCACGTCCGCAGCTTTCACGATTGAGAAATGAACTTGATCGGAGGCGTAAACGGTCATCGGTGTCCCGGTATTCCATAACCCCTGCTGCGACGCTCCAACGCCTGCTTTCACACGATGCGCGATGAGCAGCGCGTTCAGGTTCGCCATCGAACCGCCGCTCATCAGCAGCCCGCGCGCATCCTGGCCGTACCCGATTAACTGTCCGAGCCAGCGCACGACCATTTGTTCAATCCGGGTTGCTGCCGGGGCGGAACGCCACGAGGTCACGTTTTGATTGAGCGCAGAGGCGATCAGGTCTGCGAACGCACCGACGGGAGTTGAAGGCGAAGCGACGTAACCGAAGAAGCGCGGGTGTCCGTTGTGGCGGCTCGCGCTGATAACGGCGCGGCAATCCTCAATCAATCGCTCAAGCGGCTCGCCTTCGACAGGCAGAGTTGGTTGCAATTGCTCTGCTATTTGCGCGGCGGTTGTTTCGGGAAAGACAGGAAGCTCGGAGACGCGCGCAAAATAATCCATGACGAGCGCGACTGATTGCGCGGAGAGTTCGCGCATTGCGTCGTCAGTGATGTCGAGCGATTTAGACACTTGGTTATGCTAGATCGCGTTAATTTCTACGAGTGGCTCGCCGGAATTCAGAAGCTCCAGAGCTTTAGGCAAAGTACTCGTCAGGATTTCTTTGAGACGCGCGTTCGAGGTATTACCGCATGTCACCCAGATCACTTGCGGCGGTGGGCCAAATCTATCAAGCAGCAGCACAAAATCATTGTCTTTGGTCATTACAGTGACGTTTTCTCGCTTCGCAGCTTGAAATATCTCCGCATCCGTAGCTTCTCGCAGACCAAGCTCACGAACAGCCACAGCATTCACGGTGAAACTACGGTTTATCCAAACCGCGATGGCAGGAGACATCTGCGCGTCAATCCAGATGGTCATGCGGCGAGCACCGGATGATCCAATCTGCGCGCAGCGTACTGAAGAGCAGCCTGTAAATCTTCCATTTCGAGATCGGGCATTTCATCCAGGATTTGTTCAGCGTCTAAGCCAGCAGCATATAAGTCAAGAATATCAACCACTCTAATACGCATTCCGCGAATGCACGGACGCCCGCCACACTGCTCAGGATTGATCGTTATTCGTTCCAGTAAATCAGTCATACTTCTCTCCTGCTTTGTAATAAAACAGAGTAGCAATAATACATCTCGTCTCAACCACCAAACAACAACTATCCAGCTATGCTTTTTAACATATCATTAGTGCTCCGACGAAACTCGGCTTGCAGCGGCGTGTTCATGGCGCGTATATTTCCGGGTCAAATCAACTGCTCTGACCAGCTTTCCATGCCGGGAGAAGAAATGAATTTCAAACGATTTATTGTCCTGCTGCTCTCTCTGCTTTTATCGCCCGCACTCTTAATCGCGCAGACGAGCGAGCGAGCGTCACAGCCGAAGCGCATTCTCATCCGTGCCGGAAGATTGGTGGATGTGCGCGCCGGTCGGGTGCTGACAAATCAGGCTATCCTGATTGAAGGAGACCGCATTAAGGAGGTCGGGCCAGCGCAAGCGGTGGAGGGACGCGCGCCCGCCGGAACACAGATTATTGACTTACAAAATGCCACCGTGCTGCCCGGCCTGATAGACGCGCACACGCACCTGACCGGAAGCCCCGAACAGATCGGCTATGCCTCGCTCGGCATCTCCGTTCCACGCGAGGCGCTGCATGGTGCGCGAAACTCTCGCCTGACGCTTGAAGCCGGATTCACGACCGTGAGAAACGTCGGCGCTAATGGTTACTCCGACATCGCCTTGCGAGATGCCATCAACGATGGCGACATCCCAGGCCCGCGCATTGATGCCTCCGGCCCGGCCATCGGTGTGACGGGCGGGCATTGTGATGAGAACCTGCTCGCGCCTCAATATCAGTACAGCGCAGACGGTGTGGCGGACGGCGTGTCCGGCGTGATGCGTAAGACGCGCGAGATAGTTAAGTATGGAGCGAGCGTGATTAAGATTTGCGCGACGGGCGGCGTACTTTCCAAAGGCGACTCGCCGGGAGCGGAACAGTTCTCTGATGAGGAGATTCGTGCCATCGTCACGGAAGCCCACAGGCTGGAACGCAAAGTGGCTGCCCATGCTCATGGCGCATCCGGCATCAAGCAGGCCGTGCTCGCCGGAGTTGATTCAATCGAGCATGGCTCATTCATCAACGACGAAGACATACGCTTGATGAAGGAGCGCGGAACATATCTTGTCCCGACGCTTTATCTCGGCGACTGGTTCATGGAGAATTATCAGAAGCTCAACGTTCCATCGTTCATCATGGACAAGGCTAGAGCGGTGTTGCCCGTTGCACGCCAAAACATCTCCCGCGCATTCAAAGCGGGTGTGAAGGTCGCGTTCGGCACGGACGCAGCCGTTTACCCGCACGGATTGAACGCGCGCGAGTTCGCCGTCATGGTCAAGCTGGGATTGACTCCGATGCAGGCGATTCAAGCGGCGACCGTCAATGCCGCTGACCTGCTTGGCTGGTCTGATCGCATCGGCTCAATCGAGGCGGGACGCTTAGCGGACATTATCGCCGTCGGCGGCAATCCGGCGAGCGATGTGACAGAGCTTGAGCGGGTGCGCTTCGTGATGAAAGGCGGTATCGTGGTGAAAAACGAGGGGAGTGGAAGATGAAAAGAATCTGACTCCTGAATTCTGGATTCTGCTTTTCCCGTAAGGAGCAACTATGTCAATTGACGGCTACGCGACGCTTGAAGGGACGGCACGCTATCGTGACCGTTTCAAAGAGCGCGCCGCCAGTACTCATTTCCGGCTCGAACAAAATCTGTGGTTGTCGTCCATCGGCATCGGCACTTACCTGGGCAACTGGGACGAAGCCACAGACAAGCGTTACACGGAAGCTGTCGCGCGCGTCGTCGAACTCGGCGCGAACGTGATAGACACTGCGGCCAACTATCGTTTTCAAAGAAGCGAACGCTCAATCGGCGCGGCGCTGCTTCAGTTGACCGAAGAAAAGATTGCCGCGCGCGACGAAATTCTGATCTGTACGAAAGGCGGCTATCTGCCATTCGACGGCGAGCCGTCACGGGATGTGCGCCGCTACGTTGAAGAGACGTTCGTGCGCCCCGGCATCGCAGAGTTTTCGGACATCGTCGGCGGCAGCCATTGCATGACGCCCCTCTACTTGCAGAGCCAGATTGACCAGTCGCTCAGCAACATGAATCTTTCGACGATTGACGTTTACTACATACACAATCCCGAATCGCAGCTCTCATCTATCTCGCGCCCCGATTTTGAAGCGCGCCTTCGCTCGGCGTTCGAGCTTCTGGAGCGCAACATCAGCGAGGGCAAGATCAGGATGTACGGCGTGGCGACGTGGAACGGCTTCCGTGTTCCGATTGATGATCGCGGTCATCACGCGCTTGAGCGCATGGTCGAGATTGCGCGCGAAGTCGGAGGCGAGTCGCACGGCTTCCGCTTTATACAGCTTCCTTTCAACCTCGCCATGCCCGAAGCGCTCGTCGCCGACAATCAACCTCTGGAGGGCAAGCGTGTCTCCGTGCTGGAAGCGGCGAGCGCGCTCGGTGTGGCGGTCGTCGCGAGCGCATCCATCTATCAGGGCAAGGTCGCGCGCGGGCTGCCTGAACACATACGCGAACCGCTCGGCTCGCTGGCAACCGACGCGCAGACAGCCATCCAGTTCGTTCGCTCCGCGCCCGGCATCACGACCGCGCTCGTCGGCATGAGCAGCCGCGAACATGTCGAAGAGAATTTGCAACTCGTGCGCGTTGCCCCAACCTCGCCGGAAGATTTTCAAAGATTGTTTGCCGAGCTGGAGGAGTAGCTATCGGCACTCGTAAGAGGAGGAAGAAGATGGGCGGTCATCCCTGGTTTTATTTCGTTGACTACGAGCCGGACGTGAATGCCGCGCTCCAGAAACTGCGTGAGCGTGAGTTTCAGGCGGGGAGATACAATCCCGTTATAGATTTTCCAGAGTTTCCCATCACTCCCCAATCGCCTGCGCCCGGACGAGAGCATGACTCAATCGAAGAAGCCTTCGAGGATGCCGATGCCGACGGGACGCGCTCAATCCTCGACATGATGCAGGTATCGGCCACGCCGGATTACAATGCCGTTGCGCCTCTGCCTGAGGAAGATTTGCTGAGCCTGTTCGAAACAGACAAGCCGACGCATGAGATGATAGAAGAGAGCGACGAGCTATACGACATGCTTGAGAGAGGGCAGGGCGTCTATGTAATCGTTTACAAAGACGACCAACCATCTGAAATCTTTTTCGCGGGCTATTCTTTCGATTGAACGACATGAAAACAAAGCTGGTATTTCTGGTAGCTCTGATCTTCATCACCGCCTGCAATTCGCTATCGAGCAGCCCGACGACTGTGGTGCGTAGATTCATCGCCAGCGCGGAAAGCGGCGATGTTAACGGCATGATGCAGCTCTTCTCTAAAAAAGCTATTCAGGAGAAGGGTCAGGAGAAAGTCAGGTCGAACAATCAGGCTTTCGCAGATTTGGTCGAGAAGGTGCGCGGGCAGGGGAAGACGCTGAAGATTGAAGGACTGAAAGAAGCTGTCAACAATGAGACGGCGACCGTCTCACTCTTCTACGGGGATCGGGAGAAGAACGATTCCGTGCATCTTAATTTTTCTTTAGTCAAAGAAGATGGCGAGTGGAAAATTGATGATGTCGGCCCGGCACAGTAGTAGCCAAGAGTAGCTAATACTTTTCAGAAAACAAGGCCGCCATACGGTGAGAGTCATGGCGGCCTGCTGGCGCACAAGCCCGCTCCCGCCCCTTCAAGCGTGGCGTGCGACCGCAGGGGAGACATGCACCCATCACGCTCCCCTGATAGCGAATTGTTAGAGAAGTGAAGTCATCGGGTGTAAGGAAAAGCGTGCTAAGATTGCACGCGGTCTATCTTTGAAAACCAGCAACGGCTAATGCGTAGCTCAAGCCTCAACCTCAAAGTCGAGTAGATGAGCATCGCCGTTGAGAAGCAAAGGATTCTCACGGCGGACAGGTTGAGCGAACATATTTTACCCATAACAACGGGTAAGCGCAAGCTATATCATGCGGGCGAGGCTCTGTCAGGAGGGTATTCCTGATGGGCAGCGCGCGTCCGAAGCCAGCGCGTCTGGCTGAAAAGCTGCGACAGATTCGGCTTGCGCTTGGGTTATCTCAGAGTGAGATACACAGGCATCTTGGAGTAGAAGATAGCATCGCATTTAAGAGGATTTCGGATTATGAATTAGGAAAGAATGAGCCGCCGTTGATGATTCTCTTACAATATGCACGGGCGGCTGGTGTGAGCATAGACATTTTAGCCGACGACGAGCTTGATTTGCCCGCTAAGTTGCCCGCTCGCCGGAAGTGAGTTTTGGACGGGGATGCTCCGGGAGAGCACGTAGCCAACCTTCCACCCTGGGATTGGAAGGCGATTCGATTGCACCGGGCATCCCCATATATGTTGTGAGTAGCGCAGGCTGGCTTTTGAGGGAGATAGCGTATGAGTGAGCAGGAGATTAAATCTTTCGAGGAGTTCTGGCCCTATTACGTCGCGGAGCATAGCCAGCCCGCGACGCGCGCCCTGCATTTTGCAGGAACGGCGACAGCAATGGCGTGCATTGCCACGCTGGCCGCGAGTGGAAAATGGAAGTGGCTGCCCCTCGCGCTCGTTCCCGGCTACGCGGCGGCGTGGGTCGGCCATTTCCTCGTCGAAAAGAACAGACCCGCGACCTTCAAATATCCGCTCTGGTCGTTCATGGCCGATCAAAAGATGTTCGGACTGATGCTGACGGGAAAAATGGAAGAAGAGATTGAAAGAATCAAAGCAGAGGAAATCAACAGATGAAAAGAATAATGACTCTCATCGCTCTCCTGTTATTTACCGTCACGACAAACGCGCAGACCAATCCGCCGACGGAATCCGTCCTCGACCGTTTTCTTCGCTACGTCAAGATTGACACGCAATCGGCAGACGATCAAAACAAAGTTCCGAGCACGGAGAAGCAGCTTGTGCTGGCGAATCTGCTGGCGAAGGAGTTGAAGGAGCTTGGCGCTGAGAATGTTCGCGTCAGCGAGTTTGGCATTGTCTACGCCAGCATTCCCGGCAATCTGCCGGACAACTCGAAAGCGCCCGTCATCGGCTTCATCGCGCACATGGACACCTCGCCGGAAGTTTCGGGCGAGAACGTCAACGCGATTATTCACAAAAACTATCGCGGCGGCGACATCGTTCTGCCCAAAGACAAGACGCAAATCATCTCGGTTGCACAGAATCCAGACCTGAAAAATTTAATCGGCGACGACCTCATCACAGCCGACGGGACGACGCTCCTCGGCTCTGACGATAAGGCAGGGTGCGCCGAGATTATGACGATGATTGATACCCTGCGCCGCAACCCGCAGATCAAGCATGGGACGATCAGTATCGCTTTCACGCCTGACGAAGAAGTGGGCGGCGGCATTGATAAGTTCGACGTGAAAGGTTTTGGCGCGAAGTTCGCCTACACGGTTGACGGCGAAGAGTTGGGCGAGATTAGCACTGAGACTTGGAGCGCTCGCACCGCGACCGTGCGCTTTCAGGGCAAGAACACGCACCCCGGCACGGCCAAAGGCATCATGGTCAATTCGGCTTACGCCGCCGCAGATTTTATGACGCGCTTTCCACCGACTAACATTCTCCCGGAAACAACCGCAGGCCGTATCGGCTTCGTTCACCCATACGACGGCAAGCTCGGAGTTGAAGGATCGAGCATCAAGATACTGCTGCGAGATTTCCAGCTTAGCGGTCTCAACGCGAAGGAAGCCATGCTCCGCAGAATGGCGCGGCTCACAGGATTGAGGTTTCCCAAAGTGAAGGTGATTGTCGAGGTGGAGGAAAACTACAAGAACATGCAAGAGGTCTTGAAGAATTTTCCGCAGTTGACCGAGAACGCGATGGAGGCTGCGCGCCGCGCCGGACTCAAGCCGCACCTGCGAGCGATTCGCGGTGGAACAGACGGCGCGCGACTGACTTTTCAGGGCTTGCCGACGCCGAATCTCTTCACGGGCGGCCACAATTTTCACGGCAAGCTCGAATTCAACTCCGTGCGCGGGCTTGAGAAATCAACCGAGACACTGATTCATCTCGTTCAGGTCTTCGCCGAAAAGGGAATGTAGCGTCATAATCATTGGCTCGACAGCTTAATTGAAAATTGGGAATGGGTTACATTGGGAATTGAGCGGCAATCGTATTGAGATTCACCACAGAGACACAGAGAGCACAGAGGGGGCACAGAGATAATAATCAGAGAGAGCAGATTTGAGAGTTGAGATTCCAAATTTGAGATTGCATTTCTCTGCGCTATCTCTGTGTCCTCTGTGCCTCTGTGGTGAACTGCACCTTCAATCACGCTCAATTTTCAATTGAACCGCTACTGAAAATCTGAAAATCAATTCCACAAATAGGAGGAAAAGGGAGAACATGCAAAAGAAGGTTTCGACGATTTTAGCGTTGGCAATGGCGGTCTTACTGACAACTGCCGAGATAACGGCGCAGTCGCGCATACGCTTTAGACGCGGCTCAACCTCTGCGACCGTTAGCGGAAGCATTGGAGTCAACAGGGGCGTCGCGGGCGCAAATTACCGCAGCTACGTTGTGCGCGCCAATGGCGGGCAAACCATTTCGGCGACCCTTTCATCCGGCAACGGCAAGGTCGCATTCGCCGAGAACGATCAGACCTCTTACTCAATCGAAACGGATAGCTCGCGCGACTACGAGCTGCATATTTATAATGGCGGCGCAAACAGCACGAGCTACACGCTGACCGTTTCCATTCAATAACAACTTCCAGGCTACCGGCGACCCTTGAGAGGCTCAATGAACTATTGCGAATTAGCGCCATCATTCGACCTCGCACACATTGTTCTGTCTTACTCGGAGTTTGCAATCGGACGAGACGCGCCGTCGCCGATTAAACATGAAGTCATCCCTGACGGCTGCGTCTCGCTGGTTTATCACAGGAACGAGGGCGAGGAGGTTTCGTGGCTGCGCGTCGTCGGGCCAAGACTCGTCTCTTTTCGCACGGAGGTCAAGGCGGGCGACATCTTCTGGACTGCCCGCCTTTCTCCAGCCGCCTGCCGGTCGGTGCTGGGCTGCGCTCCCACCAGTCTACAGAATCAAATCCTGCCCCTCTCACAACTCCTGCCCCACATGGTGGATGAATTGTTTCTCCAATTGAATGCGAGCCGTAGCTTTGCGGAAGCAATCGCCGCGTTTGATTCTTCCCTGCGCTCTTTGGAATTGAAACCTGAGGAGGTGGATACGAAAGTCACCGCCGCCGTCCACGTCATCGAAGCGAGCCAGGGTCAGGCGAAAATCGCGGAGGTCGCCACGGAAGTCGGCTTGAGCGTGCGACAGTTGGAGCGGCGATTCCGTGCGGTGTCTGGCCTCACGCCGAAACAGTTTGCGCGCGTGCGCCGCGTGCGCGCCACAGCCCTCGCGCTCGTGGAAGAAGGCCAGGTGGACTGGGCTTCAAGAGCCGCCGAGATGGGCTACGCAGACCAATCTCATCTGACGCGCGAATTCGTCACGGTGACGGGACGCTCGCCCGTCACGTTTGCGGAAGACCTAGCCAAAATCAAGCACGGCAACCTCGTCAAATAATCTACCGGCATGTCGCAAATCTTCAAGACTCCGCAAGCCCATTAGCGGCATGATAGAGAGCCAGGGGCAAAAGTGAGCCTTTGGCTCTTAACTTGTGGAGGTCATGTATGAAAAATCTTGCCGCGTTACTGTTGCTTTCAATTTTGACGGTCATCACGGCTACGGCTCAGACGCACCCCGCGCCCGCACCGCCGGAGATGAAGAAACTGGATTTCCTCGTCGGGCAGTGGAAAGGCGAGGGCTGGATAGAACTCAGACCCGGCCAAAGGCAAATCACGACGGTCAACGAAAGCGTCCAGCGTAAGGTTGAAGGAGCGGTGCTGCTCATCGAAGGCTTGGGAACGACAAGGATGCCCGACAAGCCGGAGGAAGTTCCCATTCACAAAGCTTTCGCCATTATTGATTACGACGTGACGACAAAGCTCTTTCGGCTTCGTGCTTACCGGGCGGGCAGTGGCGCAATAGACACCGAGCCGAAGGTCGGAGAAAACAGTCTTATCTGGGGCTTCAAAGATGCGCGCGGCGGTGAAATTCGCTTCACCACCCGGCTCAACGAGAAGGGGCAATGGCACGAGATTGGCGAGTATTCGAGCGACGGCAAGACCTGGCGAAAGTTTATGGAGATGACGCTCACTCGCGTGTCTTGAGCGGCCATCAAATGTCCCGCCCGATTCAAAAGTAAGAGAGGCTGCGTTACTTTCCAGCAAACGCAGCCTCTCTTGTTCTGTTAAGGTGAAAGGCAGTTTACCGCCTGCTTTTCTTCTTGCCGCCTCCGGTCAAACCGCCGATGAGAGTGGAGACGACTGAGGCCGCACCGCTGACGACCGACGAGGCGGTGCTGAGGATGCCCCCGCTGGTCTTCTTGCTTCCGCCCTTTCTACCGCCGCCTTTCCTGCCCCCACCTTTCGAGCCGCCTACACCTTTCCTGCCCCCACCTTTAGTACCGGCGGACTTGGAGCCGCCCTTGCCGGAGCCTTTAGCGCCGCTCTTCGATCCGCTACGGCCTGCGCCACCCTTCGTGCCGCCGCCGCCGCTGCCGCCCTTAGCGCCGTCACCTGCGCCGCCACGACTCGCGCCTTTGCCTGCGGCCTTGCCTGCGCTTTTGCCAGCGCCTTTCGAGCCGCCTGTGCTGCCGCCGCTGCTTCCACCTTTACCTGCTCCGCCTTTGGTGCTTCCCTTCGCTCCGGCTTTCGACGGCTTGGCTTTTTTATCGCTGCCTTTGCCACCGCCTACGCCGCCGCGTCCGCCACCGGCATTGCCGCCCGTCCGGGCAGCGCCCTTGCCTCCGCCGGTCGCGCGGGGGCCATCGCTTGAAGCACCGCCTCCACCAGCGCCGCCTTTCTTGCGCGCGCCACTTTTCGCGCGGCTTCCGCCAGATGAGCTTCCTGCGGCGACACCTGTTGCGCGGCCAATAGCCGTGCCGCCATGACCTTCCTGACCGCCGCCTTCGGCAGTGTCTAGGCCGTCTCTATTTTCGCCATTCCCCTGTTCAGCCATTGTTCGTTCACTCCTTTGTCTGGGTTGAAACGCTTGAGTTTTAGAGGTTGAACCAAAACTTCCACCGAACCTCTGTTCATGTTGTTGCTTTACGGCGGAGAATAACATAACTCGCGCGCATCTGATTCGCACTTTCTTATTATCATCAGAAATTTATCTTGCGCGCGCAGCACGCGGTTGCCCTCCTACACCTTCAACGGTTATAAAAGCAGGAGACAGAAGTCAGGAGACAGAAGTCAGAATGAAGAAGCGGCAACCGCTTTTCTTCTGATTTTCTTTTCTTCTGTCTCCCGACTTCTGAATTCTGTCTCCTGCTTTTATGGAAGGTCTCTCATCAGCTCTCGCCGTTCTGACGGCGATGATTACGCCCGCCGTGCTGATTTCAGCCTGCGGCACGATGATCCTGTCCACCTCTACGCGATTGGGGCGCGTCGTTGATCGGGTGCGCTCGCTCTCGGACAAGCTGGAGGAACTGGCACACGTCGAAGGAAACTTAGAACTGCTGGACGACAGGCGCGCGGTCATCTTCGAGCAACTGGACAAGCTGACCAGCCGCGCTCGCCTCCTGCAACGCGCGATGACGGTCTTTTATCTGGCGCTCGGCATCTTCGTCTCGACCAGCGTCGCTATCGGAATTGTCGCCGTCACGAGCACACGCTATAGCTGGGTTGCGGTGGTCGTCGCGCTCCTCGGCGCAAGCTGCCTGTTCTACGGCAGCATGCTTCTCATCTTCGAGGCGCGGCTCGCCTTGAGCACGATTCACATGGAGATGGATTTCATCTGGCGCTTCACCAAACACTTCGCGCCCCCGGAGCTTGTCGAAAAGCACAAGCCGCGTTTCGTCCATTTTAGAAAACATGACTGAGAGCAAAAGACAGGAATCAGAAGTCAGGAGACTGAATGAAGAGCCGTCGTATTTACGGCTTCTTCAAACGGGCGAATTTGAGCGGCGCGTGCTTCGGCTTGAAGCGATGCTCGAAAGCTGCCGGGTCTGCCCGCGCGATTGTCTGAACAACCGCCTGAAAGACGAGATCGCCGCTTGCTATTCGGGACGCCTGCCCATCGTCTCATCCTACACGGCGCACTTCGGAGAAGAACCCGCGCTCGTCGGCACAAAGGGCGCGGGCAACATCTTCTTCGGCAATTGCAATCTGCGCTGCGTCTACTGCCAGAATTTTCAAATCTCCCAGACGCACAAAGAGCAGATTAAGAATCAGGTGACGCATGAACGGCTGTCCGAGATGATGCTTGAGCTTCAAGCGAGAGGTTGCCACAACATCAACTTCGTCTCGCCCACGCATTTCGCTCCGCAGATGGCACACGCTGTCCTGCTCGCCGCGCGTTCCGGCCTTCGTCTCCCCATCGTCTACAACACCAATGCCTACGATGCGGTCGAAGTCCTGCGCCTGCTTGAAGGTATCGTTGACGTTTACCTGCCCGATTTGAAGTATGCGGATTCCTCAGACGGTTACGAATATTCAAAAGTCAGGGATTATACAGAACACGCCCGCCGCGCAATCCTTGAGATGTACCGGCAGACGGGCGACGAGCTTGTCTTCGGCGCTGACGGCCTGCTCAAGCGCGGCCTCGTGATTCGCCTGCTCGTCCTGCCAAACGATCTCGCGGGCGTGCGCGAATCGTTAGAATGGATCAAAGACGCTTTAAGCCCGCGCGTCGCCGTCTCTTTGATGGCGCAATACTACGCCACCAATCGCGCCGCGACCGATCCGCGCTACACCTTGCTCTCGCGCCGCATCACCGAAACGGAATGGCTGCGCGCACTCTCCGCGCTCGACGAACTGGGAATGGAAGAAGGCTGGATGCAGGAATACGACGGCGCATCGCACTACTATCGTCCTGATTTCACAGACCAGGAGAAGCCGTTCAAGGATATTAGAGATTTTCAGTAGGTGTCAGACTTTCCTGCAGGGTCAAAAATGTTCGTCAAGGCGACTTCAGGCGAAGCCAACCGAGGCGAACAGGTCGTCAAGCTAATATCGAATAGCAGTAAAAAGAGCGGAAGAAATGAACCACGCGCGTCACACGAAGAGACACGAAAGTTCCGGCCACTTCGTGTTGCTTCGTGTGTTTTAGTGGTTAGTTATCTCCTTCTTTTTGTCTGCTGCCTGATCTAACCACCCACCAAAGGAGATGAACACATGGCTCCACAATCCACCCTGACGTTTATCACTGAAAGCCTACCGGACTTTCCTGTCGGCGTGCCCGCGAATTTTCAAATACAGGCGAGCGGCGGCAAACCGCCCTACAGCTTTAAGATTACGCAAGGCAAGCTGCCCCCATCACTGGTACTTAGCAAAACGGGAAAGATAACGGGAAGACCCAGACGAGTCGCCGACACTACCATCTTCGTTAAGTTGACAGACAGCGCGCGTGCGTCTCTGACGCAGGCTTTCGCCGTGCGCGTAGTGTAGTCACTCCCCAGCTCAAAAAAAGAAACCACGCGCATCACACTAAGCAACACGAAATGGCTGCTGTTTTCGTGTTGCTTAGTGTAATGCGCGTGGCTCGTTCTTATCTTCTTTTTGTTAGCTACCTGATATTAGTAACGCCTGCGATGCTTTTTGTTGCGGTGTCGCTGAATCAGATATCCAGTGCCCGCGCCCGCACCGGCTCCAATCAAGGCTCCCTTCTTACCACCGATCAATGCGCCTCCCACTGTTCCGGCGACACCTCCGATGAGTGCCCCTTTCGTCCGGCTGTGGTGATGTCTTCGATTACGCCGCCGCTGTGCAAAACCGTCGCTGACGAAAAGTCCGAGCAGCAAAACCAGTCCCATCAGGACGGCTACGATGCGTTTATTTAGAACAGAGTGTCTCATTACTGTACCTTTCTTGATGCTAAAATCGCTGTCGGGCAGAGCAATGGCAAACTCCATTCCTTAAAGAGAGCGCCTGAAATTGGTTGGGGAATTAATCTCAACGCAGGCAGAGCGCCCTTCTCTCATCCTCTTTCATAAAACGTCGCCTTGAGATTATCTTCAAGCTGCCGTGAATCGTAAGGCTTGAACCCGCGCAAATAATCTTCCGGCATGAAGGTGTCGGCGTCTTCCACCACCACCGGAACCTCCGTCACAATCCATTTATCTATCACATCGAGGAAAGCTTGATAGACTTGCTGTCCACCGATGATGAAAAGATCGCAGGAGAGATAGGGGGTTAACGACAGCACCGATAGTTTATCCCTGAAAACAATCACGCCGCCCTGCGCTTCAACTTCAGCTTGCCTGCTCATGACGATGTTGAGCCTACCGGGCAAAGGCTTTTTGAGCGACGCCCAGGTGCGGTAGCCCATCACGCAGGCGTTACCGCTCGTTTGCTCCTTGAAAAACTTCAAGTCCGCAGAGTAGTGCCAGGGGATTGTGCCTCCCTTGCCGATGGCTCCGTTTCTCCCGACGGCCACGATGCCTATGATTGCCATGCTCTTTTCGGTATGTTCCCTTCCCGGTTTCTCAACGCACCTTAGCGGAGTGCGCCTCTCGCTGCCGCGCGCATTGCCGGACAAGGTAAGTCAAGAGGCGCTCAAACATCAATGAAATTTTGATAGTGGTTCAGTTTGAGCAGAGTGGAGGAAAAGTTGAGGCTCACCACAGAGACACAGAGAACGCAGAGGGGGCACAGAGAAAGACAATCTCCTATTACAGATTTGAGATTTCAAATTCATCATCTGAGATTTCAAATCTGCTCTCTGCTATTTCTTATCTCCGTGCATCCTCCGTGTCCTCTGTGCCTCTGTGGTGAACCGCCTTCTGGCACGCATTCGATTTGAATTGAACCACTACTGAAATTTTTGGGGAGCGTCCCCGTATCACGACGCTGTTGCGTTATACTTGGCTTCCGAAGCGAGATTAAACTTATGAATGAATATTTACGCTCTCTCTTTTCTCATACGGGGCGCGTCGTCTACCTGAATCATGCGGCGGTGTCGCCTCCGCCCTTGAAAACTATCGAAGCTGTCACGGCGCAGATGAGAGACGTGGCCGAGAACGGCTCCCTTCATTACCGTCAGTGGGTGGCCGTAAAGGAGCGTGCGCGCAAATTTGCCGCCGGGATGTTGGGCGCGCAAGCGAATCAGATTGCTTTCATGCGTAACACTTCGGATGGACTCTCGACAATCGCCAACGGGCTGCGCTGGCGCGAGGGCGAGAACATCGTCACCTTCCGGGGTGAGTTTCCGTCGAACGTTTATCCGTGGTTGCGCCTGCGTGAAGCGGCAAATGTCGAGGTGCGTTTCTGCGAGGAGCGCGACGGGCGCGTTGACGTTGACGAGTTGATTAGCCTGATTGACAGCCGGACGCGCGTCGTGGCGCTTAGCCATGTGCAGTACGGCTCAGGCTTTCGCGCCCCGCTCGAACGCATCGGACGCGCAGCGAGAGCGCACGACGCCCTGTTCGTCGTTGACGTGATTCAGGCGATGGGGGCGTTGCCCATCAATGTCGAGGCGGAGTTCGTAGACGCGGCAGCCGGAGCCTGTCACAAATGGCTGCTCGCGCCGGAAGGCGTCGGGTTGCTGTATTTGTCTGAGCGGGCGCGTGAACGAATCAGCCCGACGCTGGTCGGCTGGATGAGCGTGCCTGACCCGGAAGATTACAGCAATTTTGAGCAAGAGTGGACAGAGGGCACTCTGGCCTGGGAAACGGGCACGGCGCCCACCGCCCTCATTCATGGACTCGAAGCCAGCCTGAGCCTGTTGCAGGAAACGGGAATCGAGCGGATTGCCGCCCACCTGAATGACTTGACCGATTACCTGTGCGAACGCCTGCAAGGTCGCGACTACGAGATCGTCAGCTCGCGGCGCGCGGGTGAAAAGTCGCAGATTGTCTGCATCCAACACAGGAGCGGCGAGTGGTCGCCGATGGCGCTCTATAGCCGTCTCAAAAAGCAAAGCATCATCGCCGCGCCGCGCGGGTCGCGCCTGCGTATCTCACCGCACCTTTACAACACGACCGAAGATATAGACGCACTCATGGGTGCGCTGCCGTACTAAGGAGAAAAACAAAAGCGCGTCGGCTTAGGTCCGAATGTGTGGCTGATTATAGGTCATTCGTACACACGGATTGTACGAAAGAAAAACAGCACATAGCCTGCCCGCTACTCGTTTCCCCAGATTCAGAGCCTGCTGGCTCTCAGAAACCCCGATTTTTAGGGGCATAATATTTTCTTAGAAAGAGAGCGTGGAAGATTGGGTTAATGGCACGGTCGTTGCTCTAGTAATCCTCGATAAAATAAGAAGGGTACAATAAGGGTAAATCGGGTCAGGCTCGGAGACGGCAGTGAGTGAAGGCTTTGGGGGAGGCGTTCTCTCACTTTGAAAAGCAGGCGGCGGCCCTTTCGGGGGAACGGGGTTGTCGCAAGATGCTTGAAGCGGTCAAAGGGCATAAGTGCTGGGCTGCTGGTCGGCGTCCTGAAAGGGCTTGGGGGAGCCTGACAGGAAGACCAGCAGCCCGCAACTTTCTAACGAACCGAGGGTGGGTAATAAAAAAATAGCCGCGAGATGAAAGTCTCGCGGCTATTTTTTTGTCCATTAGTATCTTCACTACTGAGCAATGGGCTTCTCTTCGCCTCCGGCGCCCAGCAATTTCGCCGGATCGGTCTCCGGGGTCAGCTCGTCAATGTTGAGACGCAACATTCCTCCGGCATCAGAATAAGCCACTTCTTCCACCGCGCGTTGCTGCGCCCTGCGGCGCAGGTAAAAGATGCCGCCGACGAATCCGCCTATTCCCAGACAGGCTGCCACGAAAAAACCTATCGTTCTGGCTATCCCTAAAATGAGGCCGACGGCGTCGCGCGTGTGCTGCTTTTCCGCGCGCGCCCAAAGGAGCGGATTCTCGCCGAGCCATTGAATGCTCTGCTCATACTTCACGCCGTCAATCAACTTCGCCGCAGCCGTTTCATCCGGCGCGTTGAAAACAAAGACGGAATAGTTGCCAACGCGACGGTAAGCGGAAGGCACGGGCTGCCCCTGCGCGCGAAGCTCCTGAAGCCGCGCCATCAGCCGCGCGTCCGCATCGGCGGCAATCTGAGGTGTCGTGTATTCGACGAGGACGAGGCGCGAGGCGTCGTAATCGGCTGTGACGGCCTCCGCGCCTTCGTTGAAGTTGATGCCTTCAAAGATGGGCTGCTGGCCTGCTGCTTCCTGCAAGGCTGGCAGGCTGATGGCGTAGATGGCGCGATCCTGCGCCGTCTCCCAATCAGGCAGATGCTTGATGAGGACAGGAATTTCGTTTTCGGCTTCGGGCAAGGTATTGGCGTAAGCGCCTGCGAAAGTCGTCAGGCTGCTCTCACCATCTGTACTCTTACTCGTGCCCGTGATGCTGACAAAGACAGGGCCTTTATAGAAAAGAATGCTGTCCGGGGCAGCAAATCCTGCGATGCCCACACCCTTCAACCTCGTCGCCTGCGGTTGTGTCTCGCTTTTCATCTGTGCGGCGGCGCGAGTCAGGAGCGAATACGCGCCCGCGTGCGATTGTGTCTGGACGACCATGACCGTCAGCCGCTCGCCTTTCCGGGAGACGTACACGCCTTCAGCCGCGCCGCGCACGCCGAAATCTTCCGGGGCTATCTCTTTTGAGAGAGAGGCGGGCGGGTGCGCCACACCTTGAGCGCGAAACTCGCCGACGGTCTTGGGCAGCAGTTTGCTGGCTTCGGACGAGGACGAATCCTGCCCGGCTGCCGCGCCGAACAGGAGCAAAAGTAGAGAACAAACCGAAATCAATCTTGATGAAATAAGACGCAAAACAAGACCCTCTTAATCAAATTCGAGCGACTACAATACGTATTAGAACCCGCAAACGGTTGGATGTTCCAGACATAACTGCCGGTTGTGCGCTCTTTCCCTGAGCAAACCGAGAAGGAATAGACAGGATTAACAGGATTAGCAAGATTAAGAAGAGCAAGCATGACAGACAGGCTTGATTCTCTTTCTCTTATCCTGCCTATCCTGTCCATCTTGTTAATCCTGTCTATTCCTTCTCCATCGCAGTTTTGCTACACCCTCTTAGTGGAAGCGGCGCAATTCGCGCAGCAGCAGATCGGCGTACTGGCGCGGGTTGTGTATGTTGTGCAGGACGGTCGAGCCGCCAAGCTCGCTGGCGTTATCTATCACCACGTTGCCGTAGCCGAGAAGCCTTTGCATGATCGTTGCCGAGACCGTCACGTCCTGAATATTCCGCAAGGGGAGATTCCGCGTCGTGCGCGCGATGAAGCCTTCGTCAATCTCCAGCTTGTGATTCGTCAGCGTGTACTCGACCATGTTGCGCTTGACGTGATAGAAGGCCGGGATGAGCAACACCGCCAGCGCAATGGGAAGCGCAATCCACCAGGGCGCGCTGATGTAGTAAGCCAGAAGAATAATCAGAAGAACAGCGCCGAGAGCCGCCAGACCGTAGCCGATCTTGATGAAGAAAAGCGTCGGGCGCGTCTTGAAAATCTGTCGCTCCACATCGCTCGTCCTCTCCTGTCGCACGGGAGGAGCCGGGTTGTATGCCGGAGGCGGAGGCGGAGGCTGCATGTGCGGCGCTGAAAAGGGGCGCGGCTGTGCGCCTGCATAACGCGTCTCTTCCGGGTCAACGGCAGGTGCGCCGCAGCCAGCGCAGAAACGTTGACCTGGGGCAATGTAAGTTCCACAGTTCGTGCAGTGCATACTCTGTAGTTTACCTCATTCGACGCTTCCGGCCACACGCACGCTGTCGAGCAAAGCAGCCGGGTCATAGGGGGTCACAAAGACGCTGTGTGCGCCCAGCTCAAGCGCCTCGCGGCGTGCGCTCTCGTTGTTCGATGAGAGCAGCATGACGACTGGCAAACTGAGCCGCCCGCCGTTCTGTTTACGCAGGCGGCGAATCATTTCTACGCCGTCTATACCTTGAAGCTCGTAATCGAGCAAGAGCAGGTCAGGGCGCTCGATGCGTAGCAAGTGCAAAGCCTGCTGCCCGTCGAAGGCTGCCCGCGCTTCGTAGCCCGCCGAGCGAATCAGGGAATTGACCTGCGCCATTCGCGCCGAATCCGAAATGGTCAGAAGCAGACGACGCGGCATGACGGCGCCGCTCGCGCGCCGCTCACGCTCCGTCGCCGCTGCGGCTTCTGCCGCGCGTGCCGCTTCCCCGTCGCTCACCGGCGCTTCAACAATTTTTTCAGGAGCAGCCGTTATTTCCGGCGTTTCCTGCTCCTTCGTCTCGCGCTCAATTTGTGAACCGGCAACAGTGGCGTGGACTGGTGGAGCAACGGGCGCTGCGGTTTCTTCTGCTGCCTGCAACTCAAGAGCAGGCTCAGGAGAAACGACAGGAGCGATTGGTTCCGTCTCATCTTCTTTCGGTTGATAGGCAATGACGTGTCCGGCGGTCGCATCTGTGCGGGCGGCGCTGACAGTTCGTTCCGCTCTTTCGATGAGAGTTTCAACGTCGCTGCCATGCGCCGTGAAAGAGGCCACGCCGGTCACGTAGTCGCGCTCCGGGTGTTCTTCCAGAAACTCCCTGTGCAGGCGGGACAGAGCGGCGACCGCCGAAACAGTTTCCATCCGCGGCAAATAGACAAGCAGCGTCGTCGGCCCGTAGAAGGCTACGGCATCAATGCGCCGCAAATTGAGCTTGAGAAAATTGTGCGCTTCACTGAGCGTGGCGTCACGCGCCGCTTTATCAAACACGACCACATTTCCGCGCGGAGCGACTGCGTAGATAAGAGCCAGCGTTCCCGTAACGCCTGCGCGCACATCTTCGCGCACGGCGTCGAGCATGAACATGAAGTTGTCTATCTCAAGGCGGCGGTCGCTGATGACAGGCGCGTTGCGGCGATCGGCTTCGACGCGCCAGAAGAGCGAATCGAGCCGCGCCAGAATCTGTGCGGTCGGCATCGCTAACTGGAAATAGTCATCTGCCCCGATGTATTGAGCAGCCGTGCGCAAGGCATGCTCGTCTTCAATCCAAGCGAAGACGATGGGCAGAGAATAGGTGGCGGTCTCCGCGCGGAGTTTGCGCGCGAGCGCGACCGTTTCATTCTCTGTGTCGCCACCCGCGTGAGTTACGACCATGATGACCACATCCGGGTTGAACTCATGGATAGTGACCGCAGCATCAGCGATGGTTGCCGCCCGCGTGACATAACCGGAAGCAGTCAGTTGCTGTTGCAGGCCGAGGCCAGCCGTCTCCGCGATAATCAACGCGCGGCGCAGAGGCGGCGTCGCTGCAACCGCGTGTGGCGATGAATCATTTATAGGATTGTTCGACAAGAAAGCGGAAGCCCCCTCAAGATTGGCGCACGAGCCAATCATAAAGGCAAAAGTAAAAAGGTAAAAGGCAAAAGGGGGGACGGAGAACCACAATCAATTAAAAGTGGTTTCCGCCTGCCTTTTGCCTTTTACCTTTTTACTTCTCTCTTACTGGCTGATGAGTTGCAGCCTTCCGTCGGGGAGCCTGACGGCGAAGACTTTTCGTTCGTAAGTCGGCGCGGGTGGCTCTGTTTGAAGGGTCGCCACCTGCGCGGGCGTTGCACTCAGGGCCGTCCGCTCCATCTCGCCATCGCGCATTCTTGAGTAACGCTGCGAGATGCGGCGCACGTAGTCCTGCGTCTCGCGATAAGGCGGGATGCGGCGGCCATACTTCAGCACAGCGCCCTCTCCGGCGTTGTACCCGGCCAAGGCAAGATTAACATCGCCGTCGAAATGATCCAGCAGGAAGCGCATGTAGCGCGCGCCGCCTTCGATGTTCTGCTTCGGATCGAAGATATTGGTGACGCCGAAACGAGCGGCTGTCCCCGGCATGAG
Organism: uncultured Acidobacteriota bacterium; assembly: GCA_963791265.1. Taxonomy (GTDB): domain Bacteria; phylum Acidobacteriota; class Blastocatellia; order Pyrinomonadales; family Pyrinomonadaceae; genus QHXM01. The sequence goes on along the minus strand of CAWBSB010000012.1, from coordinate 777,519 downwards.
TTGCATCAGGCCGCGCGCTCCCTTTGGCGAAATCGCCCCTCGCTTGAAAGATGATTCCTGGTGCATCTGCGCGTAGAGCAACACGGGGTCTACGCCGTTGCGCTTGCCGGATTCGAGGATAAAACCGTCAACGGTCGCATCACCCGTCGTGAACCCGTTGAGCGAGGTGCTGAGCGACGCGGCGCGCGATGGCGCGTAAAGTGCCGTGGTGGAGTGCGCGTTCTGGTTGTTGATGGTCAGGCCAGCTTTGGCCGTCGGGCGCGTGGTGCGGGACGAGGGCGGCAGGGCGGCTGTCGTCTCTAAGGTTTCAATGCGGACGCCGTTCTGAGTGTCGAAATTATCGTAGCGATAATTATTTTGAGCCAGGACGGGCGCGGCGCTCATGAGCGCGAGAAGACAGAGCAAGGGGAACTTTTTCATGCTAACTCACCATCATACTTGATTTAAGGGGCATCGCCCTCGGTCGAGGTTGAAGAGCCGGGCGACTTTGGCTCCAAGGGGAAAGAGCAATTGAGCAGCAGCCCTCGTCTGAAGGCGCATGCTCAAACGCACGGAAATGATAGCACCTTGTTGGCCTATTGCCAAACTGTTTTTACAACATCGGGTGAGAGGTTCAATTTTGAGTCGTGAAAAGGGGCTTGACACGAGAGGTATGATATTGGGGCTTTACTTGGCTTCCACCCGCCATTAACTCGCGCGCGATTTCTTTCGCGCCTCACAAAACTTGAAGGAGAACACAATGAGAAAATTGCAGATGGCGGTGCTGACGCTTCTACTGGCCTTCTCAATGAGCGCAATGGCGCAGAACGCCAATTCCTCAGGCACTATGGAGTCGAGCGCCCAGAACACCAACACGACCAAAAAAAAGCGCCCTCCTATCTTCCGCGCCACGAAGGATCAGATTAAGCAGGCTCAGTCGATTCTCAAGCAGCGCGGTTTCTACGCAGGAGAGCAAACGGGCAAGCTCGACGACGACACGCGCGCTGGCCTGAAGAAATACCAGGAAGCCGAGGGACTCAAGGTCACGGGCACGCTCAACAAAGTGACGCTGGAGAAGATGAACGTTACGCTCACGGACAAGCAGAAAGCCATGTGAGCGTGCGTGCTAGATTAAGCTCTGTACGAGTTTAATCTTAATGAGTCCCGTCAGGGACGATTGAAAATAGCCCAGCGATTTATCGCTGGGAAACAATGCGGTGAAAATAATTGAGTCCCGTAGGGACGACTGAAGAGAGGTTCGCTTCTGTTCAGTCGTCCCTACGGGACTCAGTTTTTATATTCCGGCTTTATTCCCAGCACTGAAGTGCTGGGCTATTTTCACACGCCCCTGACGGGGCTTAGCGCCTACATTCGTGCTATCGAGTTATGGTCTAGGCTCTAACGCGTTGACTTTATCCTAAAATTCGCTCAATGACGCCGTAGCTCGCTTCCAGGGCTTCCGCCAGTTTCTCCGGCTGTGAGCCTCCGCCTTCGGCCATGTCCGGTTTACCGCCGCCCCGCCCGCCGATTATCGGCGCGAGTTCCTTAATCACCTGTCCTGCCGGAACACGCTTCAATAAATCGGGCGAGGTTCTGACGATGAGCGAGACTTTGCCGTCCTGGCTTCGTCCCAACACCACGACGCCTGATTTGATTCGCGCCAGCAAGGTATCGGAAAGCTGCCGCATGCCAGCCGCATCAAGCCCGCTGGCCTCGCGCGCCAGCACCTTGACGCCGCCTGCGACCTCGCGCGCTTCATCGCCGTTTGACGAAGCTCCAACACCGCCCGTCGCTAATTTCATTCGCAGTTCTTCCGCTTCGCGCCGCGCCTTTTTAAGTTCCTCCTGAAGCCGCCCGATGGCGATGGGAATGTCGCTGCGCGAGGCGCGAAGCTCGGTTGCCACTTGATCCACGAGCGCTTCCGTCTCCTGAAAGCGCATCAAGGCGTCAGCACCTGTGACGGCGCGGATGCGGCGCGTGCCGGAGGCTATGGATTCATCCGACGTAATCTTGAATAACCCTATGTCGCCGGTGGCGCGAACGTGCGTGCCGCCGCAAAGCTCCTTTGAGAACGCGTCGCTGTGTGTTCCCGGCACAGTCAATACGCGCACCTGGTTAGTATACTTCTCCCCAAAGAGAGCCACTGCGCCGGACTCAAGCGCTTCTTCCAAACTGAGAACATCCGTTCGGACGCTTTCATTACGAAGGATTTCATAATTGACGACCCGTTCGAGTGCCGCAATCTCATCCTCCGTCAAAGGCTGAAAATGGCTGAAGTCGAAGCGCAGATAATTTGGCGCGACGACCGAGCCCGCCTGCTTGACGTGCGTGCCGAGGATTTCACGCAAGGCTGCGTGTAGCAAGTGAGTCGCCGTATGATTGCGCCGCGTCGCGTCGCGTTTCACCTCATCAACGTATGCTCCCAGTTGATCGCCGACGCGCACAGTTCCCTGCGCGACTGTCCCTCGATGAACGATTAAGCCTGCTACGGGCGAAACCGTATCGTTGACCGTAATCTGTGATTCGCCGGTTATCAGAAAGCCCGTGTCGCCGACCTGCCCGCCAGCTTCGGCATAGAAAGGCGTGCGGTCCAGGACGATCTCTCCGTCCTCGCCTTCGCGCAATTCCTTCACTTCCTCTTCGCCGTTGATGAGCGCGACGACGCGCACTTCCTCAAGCCGCGTGCCTTCATAGCCGGTGAACTCGCTGTGCCTGCCGCGCCCGGCGATGCGTGCATAGACGGGCTTAACTTTTGCGCTGGTCAATCCCGGCACGCGCTCGCCCGCCTGCTGAATCTCGCGGAGGGCTGCGTCGAACGAAGCGTTGAAAGTCTCTTCGTCGAGTTGGAAGCCGCGCTCTTCCATATGAACGCGAATCAGATCGCGCGGCGTGCCGAAGGTATCGTAGAGACGCGCGAGTTCTTTGTAATCGGGGAGCGACCCATCATGGTTGATGGAAAAAAGCGCGTCGAGTTTCTGCAAGCCGACTGTCAAAGTAGAGCTAAAGCGTTCCTCTTCCAGCTTGACCATGCGTTCGATGAACTCGCGCGACGTTTCAAGCTCCGGGTAGGCTTTATTCATCTGCCCGACGACGAAATCCGTCACCTTGTAGAAGAACGCATCCTCCAATTGAAGCGTGTGCCGTCCCTGATAGATAGCGCGGCGCATAATCTTACGCAGAACGTAATTGCGCCCCTCGTTGCCGGGCAGGATATTGTCCGCGATGGCAAAGGCGGTCGTGCGCGCGTGGTCGGCGATGACACGCATGGCGAAGCCTTCGGGCGTCTCCGGCTCGTAATGACGGTCTGCAAGCTGCGCCGTGAAATCTATGATCGGGCTTATCAGGTCTGTGTCATAGTTTGACTTCACATTTTGCAGGACGACGGCGAGGCGTTCCAATCCTGCGCCCGTGTCAACCGATGGCTTTGGCAGCGGTGTCTGCACGATCTCGCCAGCCTCGTTCTGCGTTCGCTCGTACTGCATGAAGACCAGATTCCAAATCTCCATCGTCGTATCGCCCGGCCCGTTGACTAACTCTGCGCGATTCTTCGACGGGTCAGACGGGTCTTCGCCCATGTAGTAATGAATCTCGCTGCAAGGCCCGCACGGGCCTGTGTCGCCCATCTGCCAGAAGTTGTCCTTGCGCCCGAAGCGCAGGATGCGTTCCCTTGGTGCGCCGACCTTTTCCCAGAGACTTTCGGCCTCAACGTCCGCCGGGACTTCATCATCACCCTCGAACACTGAGAACCACAGGCGCTCGGGGTCAAGCCCATATTCGTTGACCAGTAAATCCCAGGCGAACCGGATGGCGTCTTCCTTGAAGTAATCTCCGAACGAGAAATTGCCGAGCATCTCGAAGAAGGTGTGGTGGCGCGCGGTCTTGCCGACTTCATCCAGATCGTTATGTTTGCCCCCGGCGCGCACGCATTTCTGCGACGACGCCGCGCGCGTGTAGTCGCGCTTCTCTGCGCCCGTGAAGACATCCTTGAACTGGTTCATCCCGGCATTGGTGAAAAGTAGTGTCGGGTCATTAGCAGGCAGCAGCGGGCTTGAGGCCACGCTTTTGTGCCCGTGTTTTTCGAAATACTCTAAAAATTTGCGGCGAATCTCGTTTCCGGTCATATCAGACAAATCCCCTGAGGTTTACGTAAAAACAGAAGTTTAGCACGCGCTTCGCACCTGAGCGAAACAGCGCGGAAGAAGGATAGTGGCTCAAAGTTAAGAAGTTGTATGAGAAGTCCCGTCAGGGACGACATGACAATAGCCCAGCAATTTATTGCTGGGGAACAGAACGGTAAATGTGATTGAGTCCCGTAGGGACGGCTGAAAGAAAGCGTGCCTTTTCTTTCAGCCGTCCCTACGGGACTCAAGGTTTATTCTCTGGCTCTATTCCCAGCAATAAATTGCTGGGCTATTGTCAAATGTCCCTGACGGGACAAAGTGTTTCTATAAATTTTTCAAACTGCTTCTACCCGCCATCTTCATCAATGCTTGCTGCGGATGCGGCACGCACCTTTTGAGCGACCAGTTCGTAGGAGAATCCCTGCCGGAGTAAATGATCAATGAGGCTTTTGACTTCGGCGCGCGTTTCGGGGCGACCGCGCAGGTGCGTGCGTTTCTCTATGGCGCGGTCAATCAACGATTCTTCGGGCGTCTCTTCAAACACGAGCCGGAGAGCTTCGTCAGCCGTCTCGCGGTCAACTTTCTTTAATTGAAGGTCGCGTTGGAGGCGCTGGCGTCCCACGGGTTTCTGCCGGACTTTGTAAGAGGCATAGCCGAAGGCGAAGCGTTCATCGTTCAGATAACCGTACTCGCCGAGCTTCACCAGCACCGCTTCGACGATCTCTTCATTCGTCCATTGTTTTTCCAGAAGACGCTCGCGCAGTTCTGCGACCGAGCGTGGCTTGGCGGCCAGGAGCTTCACGGCGCGCTGAAACGTCCGCTCCCTCGCCTTCTCAGGATTGACGACGCGCGGCGCTTTCTCCGCCTCTTCACTCTCCGGGCGCTTTTCTTTAGGCTTCCACCTTCGTTTATACATCGGCCACTAACACCCCTTGCGATTGCGGATTTCGGATTGCGGAATGCGGATTGAAAGACATATCTTGAATCTAGCAAAGCGGTTCGTTAATCCGCAATCCGAAATCCGAAATCCGCAATTGATATGGTGGACGGTCTTCTGATTATCAATAAGCCTCCGGGGCTGACCTCGCATGACGTGGTGGCGCGCGTGCGGCGCATTCTGCATGAACGACGTGTCGGGCATACGGGCACGCTCGACCCTTTCGCAACGGGCGTGCTGGTGGTGCTGGTGGGGCGCGCGACACGACTGGCGCAGTTTCTGAGCGGGGCGGTGAAAGAGTATGAGGCGGTCGTCCGCTTCGGGTACGCAACCGACACGGGAGATGTGACGGGCGCGAGGCTCGCTGCACCAGACGCGCAACATGAAGAGAGCGAGCGCGTTCATACGTGGAGCGACGACCGGATTGAAGCGGCGCTCGCGGGTCTGAGAGGAGAGATAGAGCAGGTGCCGCCGATGTATTCGGCAAAAAAAATTCAGGGACAGAAGCTTTACGAACTGGCGCGGCGCGGCGTCGAGGTTGAACGCGCGGCTGTGCGGGTCATAATTTATGAACTTGAAGTTGCGCAGCATGACGGCTCGCTCTTGCGGCACAACGAGGATGGAACGATTGATCTTTCCATCCGCGTCGTCTGCTCTGCCGGAACGTACATTCGCACGCTCGCGGAATCTATCGGCGAGCAATTGGGCACACGCGCGCACCTTGCAGCCCTCAAACGAACGCGCGCCGGAGATTTCAGGATTGAAAGCGCCATCAGCCTTGACGATTTGAAAGTAAAGGCGGAAGCCGGAAGCGGTGTAGACGGCGAAATGATAGATTCTCTTCTTCCTTTTGACGCGGCGCTCTCCGGGCTACCTTTCGTGCATCTAACCGCTGACGAGGCGCAGAGGTCGCTTCATGGGATGGCGCTTCGCATGGAACATGGGGTAGATGCCGGGTGGCGTACCAATGATCCTGTCAGGATGCGCGATGCGGAAGGTCACTTGATCGCCATCGGCTTTTATGACGCCGCGAGTCGCAGTCTTCGCCCACGCGTCGTTTTCTCCCCTGAAAAATAAGCATTGACTTATGGGTAGCGTGCCTGTGTTATACTCCAAGCCCATGAGGGAAGCGTGCGAGCGGGTCGCTTCCGAAAAAAGCGCCCCGTCCTCCCGCTCGAATTGAAACCTTAAGCTCATTGAACTACAGGGGTCGGAGAAATCTCGACGATGCGCCGCACGCATGAGTCCGCGCGCGTGTTGTTGTCGCGCATATCGAGGCCGCGTTCTCCCGACCTGAACGGGGCGACTCTCCGAAAGCGGGCCAATGCGTTCGCATCGGTGAGTGGCCGACGACCCGAAGGGCGTGCCTATCCCCACACGCTGTCCGACGCGCGCTTTAAGCCAAAGAGGTATGAAATAAGGCTATGCAAGAGCAGGATGGCAGCAAATTTAATATCAGCGAGCGGCTGGAAAGTCTGCGCCGCGAACGCGAGGCAATCCGCTGGGAAGGTTCTTTCCGCGATTATTTTGAACTAGTCTCACAATCCCCGCGCATCGCTCAACTATCACACGCCCGCATCAACGACATGATTCACGCCGGTGGCGTGGAGAAGTTGAACGAGGGCACACGCGACGAAGTGGCGCGCTACAACTTCTTCGCCGCCGAACTCTTCGGCATCGAAGAGCCGATTGCGCGCATCGTCGAATACTTCAAATCCGCCGCGCAGCGCCTTGAAGTCCGCAAGCGCATCCTGCTCCTGATGGGGCCGGTCGGCGGCGGCAAATCAACCATCGTCACGATGCTCAAGCGCGGTCTTGAAGAATGGACACGCGCAGAAGAGGGCGCGGTCTTCGCCATCAAAGATTGCCCGATGCACGAAGAACCGCTGCATCTCATCCCGCACGAACTCCGCGCCGAAATCGAAAAACATTACGGTCTCTACATCGAAGGCGACCTCTGCCCGCAATGTCGCTATGCTCTGGAGCATGAATACAACGGTCGCCACGAAGACGTGCGCGTTCATCGCGTCATCTTTTCCGAGAAGGATCGCGTCGGCATCGGCACATTCTCCCCTTCGGATCCGAAATCTCAAGACATTACAGAGCTAACCGGCTCGATTGATCTTTCGACTATCGGCGAGGTCGGCGTCGAGAGTGACCCGCGCGCTTATCGCTTTGACGGCGAGTTGAACATTGCGAATCGCGGCCTGATGGAATTTGTGGAGATGCTCAAAGTAGACGAGAAGTTTCTCTACTCGCTCTTAACGCTTTCGCAGGAGCAGAACATCAAAACCGGGCGCTTCGCCATGATTTACGCCGACGAAGTGATTCTCTCGCACACGAACGAGAACGAGTACATCTCGTTTGCTGGCAACCGCAAATCCGAAGCCCTACAGGATCGCATCATCCTCGTGCGCGTGCCCTACAATCTGAGGGTTTCGCAGGAAGAGCGGATTTACTACAAGCTCCTCAACCAGTCGGAAGTCCTGCGTAACGTCCACATTGCGCCGAACACTTTGAAGGTCGCGGCGATGTTCGCGGTGATGACACGTCTTGAAGAACCGAAGCGCCAGAACGTGGACATCGTCAAGAAGATGAAGCTCTACGACGGCGAGGACGTTGAAGGCTACAAATCAAAGGACGTGCGCGAGTTGAAAGACGAGACCGTGCGCGAAGGCATGGACGGCATCTCTCCGCGCTACATCATCAACCGTTTGTCCTCCGCTCTTGTCCGCGACGGCGTCACCTGCATCAACCCGATTGACGCGCTGCGCGCCATCAAAGACGGCTTCGAACAGCACACGGGCATCAGTTCAGACCAGCGTGACCGTTATCTCAATCTCATCTCGGCTGCGCGCAAAGAGTACGACGAGCTTGCCAAGATCGAAGTCCAACGCGCTTTCGTCTATTCGTTTGAAGAAATGGCGCGCACCATGTGCAACAACTATCTGGACAACGTCGAGGCTTACTGCAACAAGGAACGTATCAAAGACCCCATCACCGAAGAGGAGATGGACCCGGACGAGCAACTGATGCGCTCCATCGAAGAGCAGATCGGAATCTCGGAGAACGCGAAGAACACTTTCCGCCAGGAGATTCTGATTCGCATCTCGTCTTATGCTCGCAAAGGGCGCTCATTTGAGTACAACTCGCACGAGCGTTTGAAAGAGGCGATTGAGAAGAAGATTTTCGCCGACCTGAAAGACGTGGTGAAGATTACGACTTCGGCGAAGACACCCGATCCAGACCAACTGCGGCGCATCAACGAAGTGATTGATCGCCTCGTCAAAGACGGCGGCTACTGCCCCGTCTGCGCCAACGAGCTTTTGACCTACGTCGGCACGCTGCTCTCGCGCTGACGCGGGCAAGCGCCGACCGGAGCAGAGAGGTAATAAAACACGGACGCCCGCGCTTTTCACTTGAAAGGTGCGGGCGTTTAACTAAGAGTCGCTAACCAAACCGGATTCAGCAGGGATGGACAGGATAAACAGGATAAAGAACAGACATCAAATCAGGACTGCTCTTTTTCTTTTCTATCCTGTCTATCCTGTCCATCCCTGTTAATTCTTTGCTTGAGTCTCTGGTTGTTAGCTGAATGCTAATAGCTGACCGCTATTTATTATGAAGAAACGTTACTGGATTACGGGTGCGGTCGGGCTGGCGGGTGCGGCGTTGGCTGTGAAGTTGTCGCGTCGTCAGCGCGATGTCGAATGGGACGATCACTCGCATGAGTTGCATCATGCGGAGCGTTCACGCTTCGCGTTGATTGACGGCGTGCGCGTGCATTATCAGGAAGCTGGCGATCTCTCTCAGCCTCCCATCCTGCTCATACATGGCTTCACGGCATCGAACTTCGTCTGGAACGATTGTCTCTTGCCGATTGCGGCGGCTGGGTTTCGAGTCATCGCGCCTGACCTCGTAGGCTTCGGCTTCTCCGGTAAGCCAAAGCAGGGCGAATACACGATTGACGCGCAGGGAAGGATGATTGTCGAACTGATGAATCATCTCAGGATAGAGAGCGCGATATTAATCGGCAGTTCTTACGGTGGCGCAGTCGCCGCGACTTGCGCGCTTGATTACCCAAACCGCGTCGAACGCCTCGTGCTGGTTGATGCGGTCATTAACGATTACGCCAAGCGTCGTCCCTTGTTGCGACTGGCGGCGCTGCCTCTGATGGGTGATCTGATTACGCCTTTGATGCTCGGCTCACGCAAGCTCATCCATTCGCAGATGAGGAAGGGTTATGCCCCGGAGAACATGCACCTGTTTGACGAAGAGAGGATGACGGCGCATCACAGACCGCTACTGGCAGCCAGCACGCAGCGCGCGGCTCTCAACACTCTGCGCCGTTGGAGCGCCCAGCGTATCGAGCGCGATGCACACCTCATCGAACAACCGACACTGCTCGTCTGGGGTGAAGACGATCCCGAAATTCCAATCGCGCACGGGCGTAAGCTCTTCGAGGAGATGCCAAACTCGCGTCTCATCGTTTTTCAACGCTGCGGGCACATGCCGATGGAGGAATATCCGCGAGAGTTTACCGAGGTGGTCACAGGTTTTTGCCGGGCGGAAGCGATGCTGGATGATAAACAATGGACGACAGACGAAATGCTTTTGTCTATCGCCCACCGTCTGTCTTCCATCGTTTCTTGAGAGGTCATTATGTCCATTCAACGCAACGACTGGTCATTGCAGCGCAAAGGCATCATTGATCAGGATCGTCATAAAGAGCGCGTCAAGGAGGCGATCAAGAAGAATCTAGGCTCCATCGTCTCCAACGAAGCGATTATCCTCTCGGACGGCAAGCGCACGGTCAAAGTGCCAATCCGCGCGCTCGACGAATACAAGTTTCGTTTCGATTATCGCAAGCGCAAGCATGTGGGACAGGGCGACGGCAAGACGCGCGTCGGCGATGTCGTGGCGCGCGAAGGCCAGCCCGGACAGGGGCAGGGCGGCGCGGGGCAAGCCGGGCAGGACGCTGGCGGCGAATACTACGAGGCCGAAGTCAACATAGATGAAATCGCCGCGCTCATCTTCGAAGACTTACAACTTCCCTTCCTCGAAGAGAAGGCGAAGAAAGCCGTTCAATCAAAGACCACACACTTCAACGAGATTCGCCGCACGGGTGTGATGGCCAATCTCGACAAGCGCCGGATGATTCTTGAGAACATCAAACGCAACGCCCGCGAAGAAGGCAAGGCTCGCTTCGGCGATGTCAGGAAGGAAGATTTAAGGTTCAAGACGTGGGAAGAAAATCTGCGTTATGAATCGAACGCAGTCGTGCTCGCGTTGATGGACGTGTCGGGTTCAATGGGCGAGTTCAAAAAATATATTGCGCGCTCGTTCTTCTTCTGGATGGTTCGTTTTCTTCGCACCAAGTACGACAACGTCGAGATAGTTTTCATCTCGCACCATACGGAAGCCAGAGAGGTCTCTGAAGAACAGTTCTTCACGCAGGGCGAATCGGGCGGCACGGTTGTCTCCAGCGCCTATCAACTCGCGCTCGATATTATCCGCGCCCGCTACAACCCGCCGGACTGGAACATCTACCCGTTTCACTTCTCCGACGGCGACAACTATTACTCGGACAACGAAGACGCCGTCAGGTTGGCGGATCAATTGATCTCGACCTGCAATCTCTTCGGCTACGGCGAAATCGGCGAAGAAGGCTCGTCGAGCTATCGCCGCTCATCGGGTGCGCTGCTTTCCATCTTCAGCGACCGGCTGAAAAACAAGGAACGCTTCGTTGGTGTCCGCATTGACGACAAGGAAGACGTTTACCCGGCGCTCAAGCAATTCTTCGGACGACGTGGTGTGGAAGCGTGAGGTAAAAACTTGAACCACAAAGGCACAAAGACAGTAAGAGAGAAGGCTTGTTTTTCTTACTGTCTTTGTGCCTTTGTGGTGAATTCTATGAGTACGCTATGCAGGATCGTGAAATAAAAGACCTCGAAAAGTCTCTCGAACAAATCTGGGAAGTGGCGCGCAAGTTCGGCCTCGACCCGTTTCCGACGCGGTTTGAGATTGTGCCCGCGACCGTGATGTACGAGATCGGCTCTTACGCCTTGCCGGGGCGCTATTCACACTGGACGTTCGGCAAAGCCTATCATCGCATGAAGACGATGTACGACTTTGGGCTGTCGAAGATTTACGAGGTCGTCATCAACACGAATCCTTCATACGGCTTTTTGATGGAAACCAATAGCCCCGTGCAGAACAAACTGGTGATGGCGCATGTGCTCGGCCATGTGGATTTTTTCAAGAACAACATCTATTTCTCCAAGACCAATCGCCGGATGGTCGAATCCGTCTCGACGCACTCGGGAAGGATGACCGCGTATGAATTCAAGTACGGACGCAAAGCGGTCGAAAAGTTTCTGGACGCCGTGCTCGCCATCGAAGAGCATATTGACCCGAACTTCTTCATCAAGCGTGAACGCCCGCACGAAGATGAATCCGGGCGACAGCAGCCGAAACCGGAAGGCCGCTACGACGATCTCTGGAAACTCGGCGAAGCGAAAGCGCCTGAGCCAATCGAAGAAGAGAAACCGCCCACCGACCGTCTGCCTGAAAAAGACCTCGTCTATTACATCATGCGGAATTCTCCTCATCTTCAGCCCTGGCAGCGCGACATGATGGCGATGATGCACGAGGAGATGGAATACTTTATTCCGCAGATGCAGACCAAGACGATGAACGAGGGATGGGCGTGCGCGACCGGGGATTCCCTGCTTATTACAGACAGAGGCTTTCTGCACTTTGACGAGCTGTATGAAAAAGGCGAGAAAATCTCGGTGGCAGGAGGTGGCTTCGGAGAAATCTATTCCATCACAGACTTTCACAAAGAAGAGCACGTGCCAACTATTCGCATTCGAACACGGCGTGGCCTTGAGATTGAAGGTGCACTCAAGCACCGCATTCAACTTGCTGATGGCTCGTGGGCTTATTTGCGAGAGGTGAAACTCGGAGACCGCGTTGCCGTTGAATGCGGAACGAATATCTGGCCGAAGGAAAAACTCCGGCTCGACTTCGCTCCGACTCAGCCAGCTGCGACGCTCGAAACCGTCGCTTCTTTAGCCGGCGTTTCGTTGTACACGGTGTTTCGCCACTTGAAGGGTAAACGAACGGAACGCGCGGTCGAAATTAATTCGGCTCTGGCCGCTACCTATTATCAACGAGGGATGACGGGGAAAACTCTTTCAACGAGGTCTATCTTAACCCTGCCAGATGTTTTGGATGAACAGATTGCCTGGTTGCTGGGCTACTTTATCGGTGACGGCAACCGCACCAAGTCGGGCATTTGTTTGACAACTGGTGACGAGGAAGTCGCACGAAGGCTCTTAAACGTCATCTCCTTATCCTTTGGCTTGCGAGTTAATTTGAAGTGGGACGCGACTGAAGTCGGCGGACGCTGGCGTGTTGTTGCTCATTCACGTGAACTGCTAAGGTGGCTCGAATCCATCGGCATTAATCTTGAAGACAAAGCGCGAAGCAAGAAAATCCCAGCAACAGTCCTCCGTTCGCCAAAGACTGTTATGACCGCTTTCCTGCGCGGTTATTTCGACGCAGATGCCTACGCCGGGCCGGAAGGTATTCGTCTTTCTTCTTCGAGCGAAGAGCTGATTCGCACAGTTCAAACTGTATTGCTCAACTATGGGATTCTCTCAAGGCAGCGACGCCACTTATATGACATTCTTCAGCTCGAAATCAGTGGAGCTTCCGCAGCACTTTTCCTGGAAGAGATTGGCTTCAGCCTTGAGCGCAAGCAACGTGCGTTGCGCGAGACCATTGAAGGCCATCGGTGGTTCAGAAAAGAAGATTTAACCGATTCAGTGGTTTCAATCGAGCACGGCTATGCTGATGTCTATGATATTACTGTTGATGAAAAGCATGCTTATGTTGCCAATGGCTTCATCAATCACAACTCCTTCTGGCATTCACGTATTATGCGAGAATTAGACCTGCCGGACAGCGAGCATATGGAATTCGCCGAGCTTCATTCGGGCGTGGTCTCGCCGCAGAAAGGCCAGCTTAATCCTTATTATCTTGGTTATAAAATCTTCGAGGACATAGAACGGCGGTGGGATAATCCTACAGCGGAAGAGCGCGAAAAACTCGGCAGAAAAGCCGGTGAAGGACGCGCGAAGATTTTTGAGGTGCGCGAACTTGAGAATGATGTCTCGTTCCTGCGTAATTATCTGACCGAAGAGTTATGCGAAGAACTTGATTTGTTCGTCTACGAGCTAATCGAAGATGAAGAATGGACGATTACGGAGAAGCGTTGGAAGCGTGTCCGCGATCAGTTGGTGGCGAACATGACCAATTTCGGCTTCCCCTACATAGAAGTCGCCGACGGTGATTACAACAACAACCGCGAACTCTATCTCAGACACGCTCACGAAGGCGCGGAACTCGATGGACGCTACGCGCGCAAAGCCCTCGAACACGTCTACACGCTCTGGGGTCGCCCCGTGCATCTCGAAACCATGGTGGATGACGAGCGCCTGGTGATGCACTACGACGGGCAGGAGCATGACGAAGAATGAAGGTAAGATTCCTTTACATGAAGCAGGTTGTGAGCATAACCTATTTGCTTGATTGACCGAGTGCCTGATTGGAAAGTCTACCCTCACAAACACGTGAGGTCTCAAATAGCCCGGAACGTTAAAGGGTGAAGTGTGCGACGGTGGATGAAACAAGCGATGGCCGACTTCTCGACGATAGGTATTCTGGGCGGAATGGGGCCGGAGGCAACGAACAAGCTCTGCGCGTTGATTACTGCCCTCACACCCGTCACCAAAGATCAGGATCATATTCCGGTCATCACCTATAACAATCCGCAGATTCCAGATAGAGTCAGGGCTGTTCGTGGCGATAGTGAAAGTCCTGTGCCGGAGATGATTCGCACTGCGCGAGTGCTGGAAGAGGCCGGGGCGGACATGCTCCTGATGCCATGCAATCTGGCGCACTTCTATCTCGCCGACGTGCAGAAAGCGATTCGCACACCGTTCCTGAATATGATCGAAGAGACGGTCAGCTTCACGGTCGAGCATTACCCGCGCTGCCGGAAAGTAGGAATCGTCGCATCCACGCCGACGCTTGAATGCGGCATCTACGACGAAGCCTTTCGCAGACACGACTGCATTCTGATTTCGCCCGAAAGGGACGAACAGGAAGCCAAAGTGATGCGCGCCATCTACGCGCCGGATGGAATCAAGTGCGGATATAAACGCAAGCCCGGCGCTTTATTGATGGAGGTGGGGCACGCACTTGTAGCCAAGGGCGCGGAAGTTATCATCGCCGGATGCACGGAGGCGTCTCTCGTGATGAAGCGTAAAGATTCGCCCTTCGTAGTGATTGACCCGATGGAAGTCATCGCACGGGTCGCTGTGGAAAGAGCCATGCGCGGAGAAAACGGGAGCGCGGACCAGGGAGTTTCTGCTGCCTCAAGTTATAGCAAGTAACTTCAGCAAGGGGGAGGTGCTGAGTATGAGCAATATTTTGATGACGATGGCGGAAGAGAGAGCAGCCACGACAGACAATCACTTTGCGGTAATCTACAAGGTCGATGAATACGACTGTTTTGATTTTTCAAACGCACTGAAGGCACGCGGCCACGATGTTTTTTTCGCCAACTGGGACGACCTCTCCGGGCAGGAATTTACGAGGATGTTCCACGACAATGAAAAGCGTTTCATCGCGCCTGTTCCCCTCGCGCAGATGGACTTGATTTTCGTCTACAAGATGGAGGGTTTCTATTTCAATCTCGCAAGATTTTTCGGGATGGTTGAGACTTTCGAGGATGCTTCGCGGCTCGTCATCAACAACCCGGCGACCATCAAACATAACATAGACAAAAGGTATCTCTGGGATTTGGAGAAAAAGGGCGTGCGGATTATTCCGACTCGCAATGTGGATGAGACGGTACGAGAGCGCCTTTCGAGGGGCGAGCCTTTCGTGCTCAAGCCGATACGCGGCGAGCGTGGGAACGGGGTGATGAAGGTCACGACGCTCGAAGAGCTTGACGCTATCAAAGACAGGGAGGACGAATATCTGGCTCAGGATTATATGCCGGAGATTCGAGACGGCGAGCGGAGTCTGGTCTTCCTGGGATTTGAATATCAACACGCCGTGCTGAAAAAACCTTCCGCCAGCGATCAACAGGAATTTCGCTGCAATGAATCTTTAGGCGGGACGGTTGCCGTTTATGAACCGACCCGTGAAGAATTGGATTTCGCGCGGGGTACGCTCAAAGCCTACGAATCGCTGAAATGTCCGGTTCACTATAGCCGGATAGATTTGATTAAGACTGCTCGCGGTTCGATGCTGGTCGAAGCGGAGCTAATCAATCCGTCAATGTACGCCAACTATTCCGGCAAAGGAGTGCAGTTCGGCGAAAGTATCGGGCGATATTTCCATCAACTGCTCACCAGTTGATGTCATTAACGCCGTGTGTAAGTTTTAAGCGGCGTGTGCGAGTTTAAGTCGAAAAGAGTCCCGTCAGGGACGACGTGATAATAGCCCAGCGATTTATCGCTGGGGAACAGAAACGCAAAAGTAATTGAGTCCCGTAGGGACGACTGAACAAAGGTTCGCTACTGTTCGGTCGTCCCTACGGGACTCAATCATCTTTACCCTTCTGTTTCCCAGCCATAAATGGCTGGGCTAAATTCATCCGCCCCTGACGGGGCTTAAAACTTCACGCCCGGCGTTGTCTTTAGAGCGTCCTGGTGGTGCTGGTGATTCTCAGCTTCCAATCCTTGATTGGCGCTTCGTTGAGCAGCAGTTTCCAGTCCTCGTAAATCTTGTTCGTGTCCAGTTGGTCAACGTAATACTTGAGCGACTGGGTGAAGACGCCCTGCGGCGCACCCGCGTAACGTTGCTGCAAGTAGTACGGCGGAATCGTCTGGTAATAGATGCTGGCCATGACGGTAATCGGCTGACCCGGCCTGACGTTGAGCGGAATTTGATAATACACAACGTCTGTGGCCGTGCCGTCGAAGTAGCCGGGATTGGCCGCCTTGTCCACGCCGTGCGGTCTGGTGGTTTCGGCATCCGGGCCGCGTTCGCTCCAGCCTTCCGGCATCAGGCGATTGTCCTTGATCGGGTCTTTGAGACTCAGGAAACTGGTGGTGAAGTTTCCATTTGAATCCTTGACGAGTTCTTCGTAGATCTGCACCTGCTCCTCACTCGTGATGGGAGTATTCTGATCGTAGTGAGGCTGATATTTTTGCTGCGGGTTGGTCTTGAGATCGAAATACTCCGTCAGCAGCGGCACGAACCGGCCAGCCTTCATTGTGCCGATGACACCCTTCTCATTCGTTCCTCCCGAAACCCAGACGGTTCGCCCGCCCACGTTGACGCGAAGCTCGACAAAGGCGCGACGGAAGCTGACGCCCGAGGGAAACTTGTGACCGGCGATGTTGGTTACTTTGACCTGGGCCGCGATGCCTTTGGGCGTTCGTTTGAGAGAGGCAATCTCAAGCTTAGCCGTCTCATTGCGCGCCTGTTCGAGCCCGGCCTTTTTAGCCAGCACCATGCTGGGGACGGCATTCCCCCACGTCGCCATCGGGTCGTAGAACGGAGTGACGTTGTTCTTTGAATCAATGTAGACGGGGATGCCCAGTTTCTGTGGAAACTGATTGAAGATTTCCATGACGAACAAATTGAGGCCGACCAGAGTATGCCGCCCGTATGGGTCTTTCTTGTCAGTGCCTCTGACCTCAAGATGAATGTCTTCATCGGGGGCGCGGTAATCTGCCGTCGGGAAAGTATCGTCTTCGATGCTGGCAATCTTGGAAGTTATATCGAGGCCCGTCTTGGCCGGATACTTGCCCGGCATGTGGCAGTCCTGGCAACTCTGCTTTTTCGCCTCGTTGATGGGCTGCCTTTCGTCCTGATAGACGCTGTTGAGCCATTCCAGATAAGTATTCTGTTCGTGCTCTGTTTCCGGCGGCTTGTCAAAAACGTTGGCCGGGTATTTCTCTCCGACCTTGAGGACAGGCAGAACGACCGTATGACACGAGCCGCACAAGGCAGACGATCTGATCTGATTTTCTTTGGTCGCGCGCGGCGTGATGCCCAGCGCGTTTTTCATCGGGACGGTGGCGACCGGATCAAAGGGGCCGAACATTTCGTCCGCCTTGCCCAGTTTGAATTTGCCTGTGAACGTGGAAGGCTTGCCCAAATCCTCTGCGGCGATGTGGTGACAGACCGTGCAGGAGATACCATCGCGGGCGAGCGCGCCATATTCCGAATAGGGCTGGGGATATTTCAAATCGAGATACTCAAGTTTGAAAGGCCCCTTCTTATCCAGATCAATCTGGCGCTTGCCCATCACCCCGTGACAACTCATGCAGGTGTTGATGATTTCACTCTGGATTTCAGGATGCAGATTGATCTCTGTTTCCAACTGCGAATAAAAGACCGGGTCGCGTCCCGAAAGTCCCATCATCGAACCGCGCCATTCGCTGTAGGGCGAAATGTTGAGGTCTAATTCCGTCTGGTTAGTTCCCTGTTGATAGATTTGCGGATAGACCATGTTGGGCTGGCCTGCGTTGTTCTGCGTGGCGTCGTGACAACCGATACATTGATTCGAGGTCAGGAACATCTTGCGATCTTTTGACTCCGGGTTTTGCCAGACGTTGTCATACCAGGGGCCGACCAACTGCTTTGGAATCGTCACCGCAGCCTCAGTGCCTCCGGCGGGATTGTCTCCCCTGACCTGCTCAACGCCTTCAGTAGTCTCCGATTTGCTCACAAAGAGGTCACGCTTGGTGTGAACGGCAACATCTTCCTCGGGCGTTAGCTGCTCCACACCAGCCAGAGGGTCAACCCGCCCCGGCTGCCTGACCGTGCGGCGCACTGGCGTTGTCGGCAGCGTGATGATGTTAGGCAGCATGGTCGGATTAAAAGCTAGCGGGCTGCCCGAAATGTTTCTGAGCGCAGAGAAGGTCAGGTCTGTCTTGGCGGATGCGTGGCAGTTCATGCAATAGAGGCCATATCCGGCATTCTGGTAACTGCTGTAATCTATCGTCGGGCTGCCGTCGCTCCAGAACCAGCCGTCCCACGCTCCCTTTTTATCTCTGACCATAATGGCCCAGCCGCCGGGAGGGGGAAACGCTTGCGTTTGCTTGGCCGCAGGCATGGGATACATCTCTTTAACGATTGCCCCGCCGTCTGGAATTTCCCCCTCTTTCCTACCCTTGTTCATCCAGTCCACTATCTCAGGAGAGTAATAAACCCTGACGGCGTTGTGCGTACCGTAAGGCTTACCATTGATGTACGGGCCGGTGTCGCGAATCTGGTTATCCGCCTTCCAGCCGGGGCTGGTTTTATAGCAACCCTTATTCACGAAATCGCTGAGAATTGCCTCGTAGGCGTCAATTCCCTTCGGGCCGCTTGGCAGGTACGGCAGCGGCCACGCCTTCGCGCAAGGGTCTTGAGCGCTGGCGTTATCAATGGTCGAAACCCTTTTAGCTGACCCGGCGCGGTTGAAGATCAGCAAACCGGCTATGGCCAGAACGTAGCAGCAGCAGGCAATAATCTTCGTAATTTTCATTCCAGTCCTCTTCGGTAAAAGAGCGATGCTTAAACGGAGCTTTGGCTCTGAGAGATAAACCGCGAGGCAAGCTTTAATTCGAGCGCCTGACACTATCGAATTACAACTCTTAGAGCTTCCCCGTGAGAGCGGCCTTAATTTTCCTTCTGGGCGGTAGAAACGAGATCAAGCAAGCTGAGAGGTCACTAACCGCGTGAACTTTATAAGTACTGCCTATCTTTGTCAATATTTTATATTTTCAGTAAATCGAACTTCTACTGGACTCCGGTTTGTCTAGAGCGCAAGCGTCGGAATGTTGTATACTTCGCCGCTCTTAAAATTCAGGTGAACCGCCGGGCGTGCGTGCTTTGAAGGAGGCGTGCGCGGCCACCGTGAAGCGTTCACGACACCCGAAGGAGATTTTCAATGAAAACACAAAAGCTAACCACGCTCGTCGTCGCGCTCATGGCTCTGGCGCTCGTCGCAGCGGGATGCGGCGGCGGCTCATCGCCCACCGCGACTGCGAAAGCCTTTTATGAAGCCGTCAAGGCGAAAGACGCCGCGGGCATCAAGGCCACGATGTCTAAGGGATCGCTGGACATGATGGAAAAGTTTGCCAAGGCGCAAAACAAGAGTCTTGACGACGCGCTCAAGGAGCCGAGCGGTTCGACTCCGCCTGCGTCCTTTGAGTCAAAAGACGAAGTGATTACGGGCGACACGGCCACACTTCAGGTCAAGGATGAGAAGGGTAACTGGGAGTCTATTCCCTTCGTCAAAGAAGACGGCAAGTGGAAGATCGCTCTCGACAAAGCGGTGGGCGGGGCTAAGTAAGCCGCCAGACAATTCGGCACACGCTCGCTCGTAACAGGAGCGGGCGTGTGCCTTTGTTAAAGTTCAAGATGATTTTGCGCGCCTGTGAGCCATCCGTCGCACGTTCACAATTTTTCCCGAAACCCCTTTTGTCTGATAGAGGAAAATCCAGATGAGGACACGGCAGGCAATCGCGCTCCTGATTGCAGCACTGGTGGCCATTGCGCTTGCCGCGTGTGGAGGGGTAAAGAAAGCTTCGACGCCAACCGAAGCCCTCAAGTTTTTCTACGAAGCGACGAAGAACAAAGACACGGCGGCTCTCAAAAGTTTGCTGGCGAAGGAAAGCCTCGCTAACCTGGAGACATACGCAAAGAAACGGAATAAATCCCTCGAAGAGTATCTAGCCGAGCTAAGCAATGATACCCCCGCGACGATGCCGCAACTGGGCGAAGAGAAAATAGACGGCGACAAAGCGACTCTTCAGTTTAAGCGCGAAGGTGCTGCTAACTGGAGCACGGCGTCCTTCGTCAAAGAAGACGGCGGCTGGAAGATTAACTTCCGGTAGTTGCCTGTCAGTTGTAGCAAAGCTGCCGTTGTCGGGCACGCTTTAACGCTTTAATCAATTGCCAGTCACCCGGACAAAGGGCGGCTGGCTTTCTATCAGGAGATTGAAAATGAGAAGACGTTTCGCCGCATTGACGGCGACCACATTGGCTGCCGCAGCCATGCTCTTGGCCGGATGCAGCAAGGGAACATCGGATAACACAAACACCAACACAGGCAACACCGCTTCAGCGTCGCCCACAGCGACAACTACACAGCCGTCGGCAACTGCCACACCAGTAATCAGCGATTCGGGGCAATCTCCTACTGATGCTTTGATTGCGTACATTGATGCCATCAAGCGCAAGGACGCCGTCGCAGTCAAGAATCTTTTCTCCAAAAGCACGCTAAATGGGATGGAAGAGGCGGCGGCAAAGAAGAAGACGACGGTTGAGGCCATCATTAAAGAAGGGCTTGAGGAAATAAGCAAGGATGTTCCCGACGAGACACCCAAAACTCGCAACGAGAAGATCGAAGGCGACAAAGCGACGCTCGAATTTAGAGACGAGAAGAAAGATAAATGGGAGTTAGTGCGTTTAGTCAGAGAAGACGGGCAGTGGAAGCTCGCTTTCAATAATCAGAAATAGCGGAAGGGATTTTCGCTTCACAAAGCACGCCGGAAGATGAATGAATCAGCCTGAGCGCATCGGTGAAATAATCGCCGCTTATCGTAAGCACGAGTGGCGATTGGAGCGCGTGTTGCTCCGGCCTGAGACGCGCCAGGAATTAACAGCGTCGGGAAGCGAGCTTTTTGAAGAGCAGCTTGTGCGGGAAGCAATCGTTGACGCGCTCTGGTTCAGTCGGCCTTCGCACGCCGGGCGCGAGGCTTGGGAACTACGCCTCGCGGCAGAGACGCCTTACGCGCTCTTTGAGACTTTTGAAGCGGATGAATCGGAAGAGGATCGAGAAGAGGTCAGGCGAGAGATGGAAGCGCGCCTCAATGAATATGCGGCGCGCTCCTGATTATTCCACGCCCATCTTAACAGGAATTTCGTGACGCTCAGTGCCACGCATGACGACGATCTTCACGATGCTGTCGGGCAACGCGCGGTCAATGCGGTCGTTAAGCTCTCCGGGCGTGCGAATGAGAGCTTCGTCAAACTGGATTATGATGTCTCCATCGCGCAGCCCTGCGATGTAGGCCGGACGGTTCTTATAAACTTGTTTCACGTGCACGCCATAAATATTCGTGCCGGGAATCTGCACACGTTTCAGCACATCGTTCACACCGAGAAAGCCTTTTCCTTCCGGCCTGTCGTCGAAAGCCTCTTCGAGCCTGTCATTCTCTTCTTCCGAGACGGTTGTCAGCCTGGCCGTTTTCTGTTCGCCATCACGAATGAAGACGACTTCGACCGTTTTCCCGACCGGCGTCTCCATTAGCAGGTTGGTCAAGTCGCTTTCGCTTTTGACTGGCTTACCGTCAAAGCTGGTGACGACATCACCGCCGAACAATCCTGCCTTGTCCGCAGCCGAACCCGGAGGCGTAATGTCTTCGATGAATGCGCCGCCATCTGAGGTCTTGTAATGAGCGCCAAAGAAAGAATCCTGTGCATTAGCAGTCGCGGCACTACGACCGCCGCGCCGCGAGCCTGAGTTAGAGATGAAGCCGCCCGTCATCGAAGCAATCATGATGGGCACGATGATCCATACCATCCAGCGTGGAACGCGCTTGCACGCGCGCCCGATTTTCATCTGGCCGAGTCCGGTCGTAAAGGATCTGACCGTCCGCTCATGGATGCGGTTCGCCATCGCCTTGAACTCTTTAGCATTGTGGGGCGACGTTAAAGGCCGCACAGCCCAGCCTGCGGTCCGCGCCTTTCCGGCGGGCGAAGTGTTCGGCGCGCTCTGGAAGCGCACCGTCTCCGTGTATTCTTCGACGCCTTCGCCGAGGCGGCAACCGCAAGCGCGGCAGAAACGCAGGGCGCTCGGCATTAACGCCTGGCAATTAGGACAGTTATTAATATCCGGCGCGTCCGCCTCATTGCCTACTCGATGATTTCTCTGAGCTTCACTTTGCATGGTTGTATTCTATCACTATGAAAAGGGATGGGCGAACTGGATTTCCATATTCCCGTATTCCTATACGCCACAGAAAGCGCGCGGGTTGCAACTTGTTTACGCGCCGCGCGAGCTTTCTTTAATGGGCGAAAGCGCAGTATAGTGGCTCTAAACAATCAGTCAAAGAAAGCGCGGTAAACAAACAAGTGGAAGTAACTAAAGCCCTCGCAGCCCTGCGCCCGCTCTACGGCATGGACAACGTGGAGATCGTGACGACGGATGGCAGCCGCATACGCGGCATCGTTCGCAGCATGAAAACGACTCAGGCGCTAACGACGCCGAGCGTCAAAATCGAGCGCGGCGGCGAAATAATCAAAATCCCCTTCCAATCCATCACCGAAATCATAGACCACAATGAAAAGCAGTTGGCAGAAGGCACTGGGGGGTAAGTGGTTAAAGACAGCAGGAGAATCTGTGTGCAAGTTTTTCAGCCCCGTTAGGGGCGAGTGATAATAGCCCAGCGATTTATCGCTGGGGATAAAGCCAGAGAATAATATTGAGTCCCGTAGGGACGACTGAACATGCACGCGCTATTTCGGTCGTCCCTACGGGACTCTCTTTGATTTTCCGGCTCTATTCCCAGCCATGAATGGCTGGGCTATTATCACTCGTCCCTAGCGGGACTCCTCATGCTTATAACTTGCAAACAGGCTTTCCCGCTGCCTTTAACTAACCACTGACCGCTGACCACTGACCACTGACTACTGCATTAAGATTCGCTTCTTCGGGTCAACGACGGGCGTTTGCCCGGCCTCGAAGGGTACGGTCACGTCTCCCTCCTGATTCATCTCGACGCGGCGTGTTTGCGCGCCTGTTTGAACCTCGACGGGCATTGGAAACTTGATCCCATCGGGCGCATCCCAGCGAAGCACGAGCGAGTTTCCTTTCGTCTCCCTGATGAGACGTGGCAGCGCAGGCTGGCGCAGGTAAACGTCGAAGAACCAGTCGAGCTTCATCCCTGAAGCTTGCTCGGCGATGCGGCGGAAATCATCCGTCGTGGCAAAGCGAAACTGCCGACCGTTTTTCACACTCTCCATTTTCGGATCAGGGTAGGCCATCCGGCGCAAAGATTTGAAGAAGGCTTCATCGCCGATGAGATAGCGCAAAGTGTGCAGGATGAGAGCGCCTTTGCCGTAGATGTCGCCATCGCTGTTCAGGTAGTCGGGCGCAGTCATGTAGATTTGCATGGCTGAGCGCGCCTCGCGTGGAGCGACCGGCTGCTTATTGCGGATGCCGCCACGCATGCCCGCCACGTAGCGCATGTAGCCTTCCTCGCCCTTCATCTCGCCCGCATACAACGCATCCATGAACGATTGAAAACCTTCGTGCAGCCAGAAGTCGCGCCAGTCGGAAGCCGTCACGAGATTAGCCCACCAGTCGTGGCCGAGTTCGTGAAAGAGCAGGCTGTCAAAGCCGTAAGGGTTGTCCTTGAAGTTCGCGCCGTAGGCCGTGACGGTCGAATGCTCCATGCCCAGATGCGGCGTCTCAGCTACACCGATCTTCTCGGCGCGAAACGGGTATGGCCCCAGATATTTTTCAAAGAAGTGCAGGTCTTTCGCAATCTGCGGGAAAAGCTGTTGCCCCTTCTCGTAATTTTCGGGCAGCACCCAGAAGGTGATAGGCACGTTCTCGCCCGTCATACTTTTGAACTGGCCTTCGATGGTGCGGTACGGCGCGATGTTGAGGGCGACGCTGTAGTTATTGAACGGGACGGAGATGAGCCAGTTGAAGGTCTGCGTGCCGTCATTGTTTTTCTTGACGCTTTGCAGCCGCCCGTTCGTCGCGCAGATGAGCGGCTCCGGCACGGTGATATGCAGCGTCATCGAATCAGGCTCGTCCGAGGGATGATCCTTGCAAGGCCACCACAAATCTGCGCCGTCCATCTGGCAAGCTGTCGCTATCCAGGGCTGCCCCGACGCAGTCTTGGCCCAGATGAAGCCTCCGACCCAGGGCGGGCGCGGCGCAACTCTGGGCTTGCCGCCGTATTTGACGCTGACCTTGACCGTCTCTCCCGGCTGTTTGGTCATCGGAAACTCAATCCAGATTTTCCCGCCGCGCCGCTCAAACTGTAGGGCTTCTCCCTTGCCATTACCTTGCGGCGTGTAGACGGATTCGACCTTCAGAGGCTCGTCCAGATCGAGTACGAACCAGGCGGTCGGGTGAACAATGCGCGCCGAAACGGTGAGCGTGCCGCCTATGGACTTCTCATCAGGATTGACCCTGAGCGCGAGATCATAAGAGGTCACGTCGTAGGCTGCCTGCTCCGGCATCAGCGGCCCGCCCGAATCCGTCGGGCGCACGCCCAGTTCCCTTTGCGCGCTCACGCCCGCAGCCGTCAACAAAAGCAGGACAATGCAACTCGTGAAGATTAAAAATTTTCGCATAAGCTTTTCCTTCATCCCTCCGCCTTCATACTTTCTCTTCGTTCGCCTTTCATTTCTGTTCGCGTTATAGTACAACACGATTCAAAGGGGAAGCCTGCAAGGGCGAGAAGCGGGAGTAAAAAGATTTGGGGATGATGATCGAAGATTTCGGAGCGCGTGTGGCGAGCGTCTGGGAAGGCTTGCGCTCGACGACGCGCAAGATGGTTGAGCGAGCTTTACAATCTTCCGGCGCTCAAGCGGCGACCACGCAGCCCCAGCGCAGCGAGAGTCGTCCATATGACGCGAGCGCCGATTGGGAGTTGAGCCGGTTGCTGGCCGCGCTCGACGAACGCTCAACGGAAGCGGGCGCGTCCATGAATGCGGAACAGGAGAAGGAACTGCGCCGCATGGCCGATACCACCGCCCTTGTTCTACAAAACCAGACTCAATCAGCCGAAGTCTTCGCGCAACTGGTCGCACGCACCTATCGCCTGCGCGATTTCGCGCGCATAGACCAACTCGCCGACACACTCGCCGCGCGCTTTGCGCCCAGCGAAATCTGCGAACTCGCGCGCAACAATAATGAGGTCGTCCGCGCGCTGGCGCAGGAGACGCTGGCGCAAACCCCGACTTCCACCCTCATCGCTCTGCTCGGCGATCCAATTGACGCGGAGATTGCCCGCGAAGCCTTGGAGCGACAGGCTGGCGACTACGGCTCGGAAGAAGCGCGCCGCATCGTCAACATCCTCGATCAAGCGGATATGGTTGAAGATGATTTGTGAGAGAAACTGAAGAGAGAACGAACCACGAAGTTACACGAAGAGACACGAAATACATATTATTTTCGTGGCGCTTCGTGTTACTTCGTGGTTCGTTCGTTGATGTCCGGGATTTTTAGGAAAATCAGGAAACTGCCGCTGGTGTTGTCTGGCCGATTTCTCGTAATCTCTCTACCACCTGCTCAATCAACCAGTTCGGCGTTGAAGCCCCGGCGGTGACGCCGACGCGGTTGAGACCCGCCAGATCGTCCGGATTAATCTCGTCAGCCGTCTCAATCAAAAAGCTCTTCTCGCATTGTTCCTTGCAGACGGCCAGCAGCTTGACGCTGTTTGACGAATGACGGCCTCCGATGACGTAGAAGGCTTCAACCTGCCCCGCGAGCGCGCGCGCCGCGTCCTGCCGATCTCGTGTCGCAGAGCAAATCGTATTGATGACCTGCGGCTCGGTTTCCGATTTGGCGCGGACAGCTTCGGCGACTTCCTGAAAAGTTTTCAGCTTGATGGTGGTTTGCGACACGACGAGCGGGCGGCGCAAATTGGGTAAGCCTGCGACTTCGCTCGCATCGCGCACGACGTAGGTGTTATCGGGTGCGTAACCGACGACGCCGATCATCTCCGGGTGGTCTGGATTGCCCGCGACGACAACATCGCGTCCTTCGTTAGCCGCGCGCTCGGCCAGATGCTGAACTCTGGTAACGAAGGGACAGGTCGCGTCAATCACGTGCGCCGCGCTCTGTTCCAGCTCGCGCTGTACTTGCGGCGTCACGCCGTGCGCGCGAATCACAGCGGTCGTGTTGGCGTCGGCTTCAACGGGTGTGCTAATCGTCGTCACACCTTTGGCTTCGAGCCGCTGCATCTCCTGCGAGTTGTGAATCAACGCGCCGAGCGAACGAATCGTCCCGCCCTGCGAGAGCGCATCCTCGACCATATCAACGGCTCGCTCGACGCCGAAACAGAACCCATACTCTTCAGCCAGCAAAACTTCCATGATGCTTCTACCTTCAAGCAGAGGAAAGGAATTAGTGCTTAACTTTCATCCCTCATCGCTCTCTGCCCTCATCCCTGATTTATATTCCTTCGCCTGCCGCCTCGTCCCCTTCAGCTTGCGAACGCCTTTGACGCCACTCTTCACGAAGACGGTCGCCGCCCTCGACCCGCGCGTCTATCCATTCGAGCTCTTTATCAACGACGCAGCGCACGCCGCCCAAAAAGTTCTTCTTAAGTTCGGCGAGACGGTGCGCCACGTCCTCCGGCAGGATGGCATACGACGCATCGCCCAGATAACGCAGCGCATCTTTGATCGCGCCTACCGCACCGTTAGACGATTCATTTGTGCTTTCCATAATCATCAAACCTCCGCTGTCAATTTCGTCCGCGAAGCTGTTTACGCCCTTGATTCTAGCACGCGAGAGCAGCAAAGCAGTAGAGGGCGGGCATTGCGCCCTCTGTGGAAAGCAGGGAGGAACTTTGCTGCTAATCACCAGCGGCTGTGCCGCCCTTTTGTGCGGAAAGGCTCTGCCTTTCCGATAAGCTATTAATTTTATCTCTGGCAAGGCTACGCCTTGCCATCTGCGAGGCGCAGCCTCTCAATCATTAATAGAGGCCGGAGACGGAAAGCCATAGGCTTTCCGCACAAACCGAGCGGCAGAGCCGCCGAAGTCGAGTTCACGCTATCTATTGACGGGTCATTCGTAATGCTTCGTCAACTCGCTCGACTGTCTCATGCTCCAGAACTTCAACCCATTTCCCGCCGCGCCGAACGTAGACTCCAGACCCCACACCATGAAAGGCTGGCCCGCTGCCCTTCGGATATGTCCGCCACTTGAAATCCACCACAACGGTCGCGGGCGAAACTTCGCGCACACGCAAGTCCTCAATCTCCATCTTCACGGACGGGAATTGTTGGAACGTTCCCGTGAAGCGTTCACGCACCGCCGCCTTGCCTCGAAGCCAGCCGGTCGGCGTGTACATCTCAACATCGTCGGCGAACTGCTTCATAAATTTATCGAGGTCATGCGCGTTGAATGCTTCGATGCCCGCCATGAAGAATATTTCGACCGCGTGCTTTTGCGTCGCCGTCCCGCCCGACGTTTGAGCGGAAGCAAACGAAAGGAGCGCAGCGAATAGTGCGGCGAGTGCGAGGGTTTGTCTCATTATTTCAACTCCTTCAAATGGGTCGTAACCTTTAAGCCTTACACCTAACGCACAGGCTGCATCGGATGTTCCGGGTCGAGCCAAATGCACAAACGCCGTTTTAGCAAGGCTCTCATTAATGCTAAAATCCTCGCCGCCTCGCCGTATCAGAACTTTTGTCAGGCTCGCACCCGGGAACTTTTATGTCTGCAACTACAGCACAGGCCATCAACGAAACGGCGCGCACGAGCGCCATCTCTTTGCGCTGGATTATCAGCGGTCGCGAAGATTTAGTCTGGTTCATCGGGTCGGTCGTCTCAAGCTACGCGCTCTTTGCGCTCTACGTCGGCGGCATCCTGCCGCTCATCCCGATGGTCGCGGCGTGGGCTATCCTGATTGACGCGCCGCACGTCTTCGCCACATTTTCGCGCACCTATTTCGACCGCACGGAGCGAACGTCGCGCAAACGCCTGCTCTGGGGATCGCTCCTCTTCTTCGTCGTCGGCCCTCTGATGGTGCTACTCGGCCTCGGCCTCGTCTTCTTCTTCCTCGCGGCTCTCTGGGCCTATTATCATCTGGTCAAGCAGCACTACGGCTTCATGGTGCTGTATAAGAAGAAGAACAACGATCTCATGCGCGCAGACAATTTTCTTGACCGCGCGTTTCTGCTGCTCGCCTTCACTTATCCGTTCGTCGCTTTCGTGGCGCGCGACCCCGACGCGATGAAGCGCGTTCCCGCATCGCTCCAG
Organism: uncultured Acidobacteriota bacterium; assembly: GCA_963791265.1. Lineage (GTDB taxonomy): Bacteria > Acidobacteriota > Blastocatellia > Pyrinomonadales > Pyrinomonadaceae > QHXM01. Next base: position 749,447 of record CAWBSB010000012.1, on the reverse strand, counting down.
GCAGGCGTCAACGGTCTTGAAATCGTCCTGCTCATCGCCACCATAGCAAGCGCGCTCGCGTGGCTCTTTCGACAGGCGCAGCGTGCCGTGCAGGGGCAAGCCCTGAATGTCCCGAAGTATCTACTGCTCGCGGCGGCAATCCCGATGCACTGGGTCGTGCTGCTGACGCCGATGCCGAACAAACCAATCGCCATCGTCGCCATCCTGACGATTTATCACAACCTGCAATATCATCGCCTCATCTGGTTTCATAACAAAAAATATACGAACGGTGACGATTGCAAAGAGCGCTACGGCGCAGCCGAGCTAATCAGCCGCCGTCTCATCTATTACATAGCCTTCGGCGTCCTCTTCGGTCTCTGGTATCAACTGCCTCGTCAATTCGTCGGGCGCAGCGCAGACCCGACCGCGCTCTCCACGCCGCTGCAATTGTTCGCAGCCTTTTTCTGGGGCTACGCCTTCATCCACTATTATCTCGACTCGAAAATCTGGCGCGTGCGCCGCGACCCCTCGGTGGGCAAGGCGCTGCGGATGGAGTGAGGTTAATTAACGAAGCTACATAAATGCGCCGCGTAGCGGCAGACTGAATTTAGCCGTGCGTTTTAACGCACGGAAACATGGCCATGTCAGTTCACGCGTCGCGTCAGCGACGACTGAATCACAACACGGCTGTAGTTCAACCGTCGCTGACGCGACGCACTTCAGCTACGACTTCGTTCTCCCGGCGTTGAAACGCCGGGCTAAACTCAAACGCCGCTACGCGGCAGGAGAACAAACTTAAGAATCAAGTGCGGGCTTCAGTTAGTTATCAAAACAAAAAAGCCGCGCTCAATCCAAGCGCGGCTTTTTCGCTTTCGCACGATGTGCGACTGGAAGCGGTCTTATTTCTTCTCTTCCTGATTGGTGTCGGCGACAGACTTGAGCGCCTGAAACGTTGGCGGCCACAAGCCTATGAAGATGCCCGCCTGCTTCTTGCCCGACAGAAATAGTGCGATTGATGCTCCGATGGAGCCGAGCGTCAGGATATGAAACAAACTGATGCCCGTTGCCTTCTTGGTTGATTGGTCAATAGTGCGGATCATTGACTCCGCCACGTCCTTCTGCCCGTTCGTGGCAGATTCACTGCCAAATCCTGTTTTCCCCTGATTCAATGCTGTTGTTGCTTGTGACATGCTCTTTCTTTCCCCTTTGTGCTGTAATGATAGGCTCATCAAAAGCGCCTGCTGAACGCGTAAGCTCCAACAGGTGCTCGTGAGCAATTTACTCGACTTCGTATCCAGGAACTTTCTGCTGCGAAACCTTTATTCAATTTTAGCTTCGCACCTTTAGATGCAGAGAATGCCGGATTAACTTGGCGCGAGCGTCACGAATCAGTGTCAGGGATTGAACAAACTTTGCCGGATTTGATAAAGCTTGGCAGGCGCCGAGCGAAGCGCATGAAGTCTGGCAGGCCGCTAAAGCTCGCTTTCGCGCCGGACGCTTGTCAAATTCCGGTAACTAAGCTATTAAAAATTCGGTTCATGACTTCAGAAGCGGCGTCTGTAGTTGTTGTATCAAATGGCTTCGCCTCATTCATTCAAAGTTACACATCATTACATCAACCCAAACTGTTAATTTGAAAACAACAAATTGACAGCGACATGGTTATGAAAAAAGTCCTCATCATCAGCCCGACGGGTAGAGAGTATAGAGAGTTGCCCCGAATCGCAGAGGCGCTCAATTGTCAGCTCATCTTTGATGATTTCGCGGGCGCGTTTTTCGACGACCTGCTTTCGAGCAACAATAACGGCAACGCGCAGAGTCTTGAGATTCTGACGCTGATTGAAGAGACCATCCGGCGTTACGACCAAAGCGACATCGACGGCGTGACTTCCGGCGTGGGCTATCCGGGCATGCCCGTCAGCAGCATCATCGCAGACCGCTTTCATCTTCCCGGCCCGCGCACAGACCGCGTGCTGCTCTGCGAGCACAAATATTATGCGAGAGTGGCGCAGCAATCTCTGGTTCCGAAGGCGACACCCGGCTTTCAGTTAATTGACCCTCAGAACATGGACGGCCTGGTGGATAGTCTGAGCTTTCCTCTGTTTCTGAAACCCGTCAAATCCTGCTTTTCAATCAACGCGGATAAGATTCTCAACGCTGAAAGTTTTCGGCGACGAGTCGGCTCTTCTCTCCTGCCGGAAGGTTTTCTCAAACCGTTGAACGACCTGCTCCGTGCCTACACGGATTTTCCATTGAACGCTTCATACCTGTTGGCCGAATCCTTGCTGGAGGGAACGCAGGTATCTCTGGAGGGTTACGTCTTTGACGGCCAGGTTCACATTCTCGGCATCGTTGACTCTGTGATGTATCCCGGCACGATCTCCTTCCAAAGATTCGAGTACCCTTCGCGCTTGAGCGAGGACGTGCAGCGTAGGATGTCTCAGATAGCGGAAACTTTCATCAATGGTATTGGTTACGACAATGCGCTTTTCAATATCGAGTTCATGTACAACGCAGAGACGGACGAAATTCACATCATCGAAATCAACCCGAAGATAGCGTCGCAATTCACAGATCTGTTTGAGAAGGTGGACGGCGTTAGCTCCTACGCACCGCTCTTGCAAATAGCTCTCAATGAGGAGCCGCAGTTTCCGAGACGGCAGGGCGCTTTCAAGGTCGCGGCGAGTTGTGTCCTGCGTACCTTTGAAGATCAGAGGGTCTTGAGCGCGCCCTCAAAGGCACAGGTTGATAATCTCTTGAAGAGATTTCCTGATGCGCGTGTCGAAATCTCCGCCTCCCGTGGGAAACTTCTTTCCGATGTCATGCAGGATGGAAAGAGCTTTCGCTACGGTCTCATCAACATCGGCGCTGATTCCCACGAAGAGTTGGACGCTAAACTTGAACTCTGCAAGAGCCTGTTAGATTTTCAGTTTACGACTCCATGAATCGCTCACCTCAGGCACACCCCTCCACGATGAAGAAAAGAGTTCTGGTCACGGTTAATCCGTGCATCACCGGCAAGAGAGACTTCTCGACGATGCGGAAGTTTCTCAACCTGATGGATCAGCATTTCGACCTGCTCGTTATTCCCGTCAACGGCTACGATTTCAAAAATCGCAAGGTGCGCGCTTACAGGCGGCTCAAGGGCGGTGCGTTCAAATCAATCGGGATGATTAAACCCGAAGGGGATTTATGGTTCATTTACAGCGACGGCTATTATCTGAATCATCGCCGCTTCGGTTTCCGCCTGCGACGAGATTATTTCAACGCCCAGCTCGATTTTCATCAAGAGCAGCTCAACCGGGGCAGCGTCTCGTTGATGGTCAATCAGCCGGAATCAGAAGCGCACACACTGAAAAGCTGGTTCGCGACTTTGAACTTTAAGAAGACGCGCGTGATTCCGACTTACGTCTTCAAGTGCATTGATGAAGTCTACGATTTTCAAAAAAAGAAAGGCTCCGTTGTCGTCAAACCCAACTGGGGAGGCGCTTCGATTGAAGTTGAGTGGTTGAAAGACGAAGCGGCTGTCAGGAAGTTTCAAAGCAGACTGAAAAGGCATTCCGATAGAGACCTGAGCGATTATTGCTTTCAGAGTTACCATCAGGGCGATGAAAAGCGCCTCTGGTTTGTGGGCGGTAAATTCGTGGCCGGGAGAAAATATCGTGGTCGTGAGACCCCCTGGGAAGACTGGAATGAGAAGTGTCGCATCTCTGCTTATAATAAAAATTCTCAGCAGGGCTTTGCGGAGGATTTAGCTGCTGCCGAGTACATTTGCCGATTGTCCGGCATCAGCGTGGGCGCAATTGATTTCATCGGCCATCGGATAAATGAAATCAACGGATGCGGAACAGTGATGACGACGCTGGATGGAAGAAAAGTGTTCGTTGATACGCGACCTGCCTTCATAGATTATTTCCTCAAATTAATGAAGTGATTTCGGCCTGCTGAAAAGTTAAAGCTCCTGACAAAACTACATACAGATAAGAAATAGACAGGATTTACAAGATTAACAGGAAGAAGAAAAAGAGAGTCAAGCTTCCCTGACCCGTCCTGTTTTCTTAATCTTGATAATCCTGTTAATCCTGTCTATTCCTTCTCGGTCTTGTTAGTGACTTTTAGTTTGAGAGTCCACCTTTAATTGACCGCGTTGCCTGCCGCCAATTATCATCCTTGGCGGTTGAGGGAAACCGGCGCACGCTTCTCCCCTCTTCGGTGTCGCAACAGTTACAAAGGCTATCGGCGACACTCGCCCCAAAGAATTTCCCGATGCGTAGCAACAAGAGCGCTTCATGCTGACAGAACCTTCCCCCGTTTTGCCCCAACGCCCGCGCACGGTGCGCGCGCGATTCTCTGGAATGCTGCTCAAGACATGCGCTGCATGCGTGCTCTTGAGTGTCATCCTGATGCTGAATGCGGGTTGCGGGGCGGTGAGCGAAACTGCCGGACAGCAGAGAGAGCAACAGCGCGCGCGCCGCGTCAACAATCAATCGCCCGACGACGTGAAAACTGGAGAAACAGGCCAATCGAAGATGCCCGAAACAAACGTCGAGAATAAAACAACCAACATTCCCACCGCTTTCTATCCCGAGCTGGAGAAGGCGCTGCATGCGCGCAAGATGAAACTTGAGACGGTTTGTGACACGAGCAATCCCGTCTCCCGCCGTGTGCTGGAAGATTACGGCGCGATGTTTCTGGCCGCGAGCAGCGTCACCCCGCCGCCCGTCTGCGTCTTTCAGAGCGAAGCGGAGGTCTCCGAGTTTCAAGAAGACGCGACCTACACTACCGCCATCATCGGCGGCGACCAGATCGAACTGCAACCGGCGGCGATGAGCGCCTTGATGACGGCGCGCGAAGAAGCGCGCGCGCAGGGGTTGAACATCACACCGCGCGGCGGCTCGGAAGCCGCGACCCGCAGCTACGAAGACACCTATCGCCTGTGGAACACGCGCTTTCTGCCCGCGCTCAACTACTGGAATAAACGTGGGCGGCTCTCAAAGGAACAGGTCACAACGCTTCGCAAGCTGCCCTTGAGCGAGCAGGTGCGCGCCGTGCTTGAACTCGAAAATGACGGCATCTTCTTCAGCAAGGACTTCTCAAAATCCATCCTCTACTCCATCGCCGCGCCCGGCACGTCGCAGCATCTGGCGATGCTGGCGCTGGATGTTGAGCAATTCGCAGACGAGCGTGTGCGTCGCATTCTCGCCCGTCATGGCTGGTTTCAGACGGTCAAGAGCGATCTGCCTCACTTCACTTATCTGGGATTGGAAGAGAAAGATTTGCCCGCGCGGGGCTTGCGCCCGGTCGTCTCCGGCAGGCAATTGTTCTGGATTCCCAACGTCAGCGAATAAGCTCCGAAAGAATGAAACGTTGTCCCACATGCCAGCGCCTGTACACGGATGACACGCTGAATTTCTGTCTTGAAGACGGCGCGACGCTCGAAAGCGCGACCGCCGCTACTCTGGATGAGACGTTGGTGCTCGACCCGAATGAGCCGCCGCCAACGGAGATTCTCCCGAATCCCCAAATCCCGCCGACCATACGCGCGCATAAACCGCCGACCACCGTGCGGCAAGAGGCACGCGCCACCAGAAACGAGTTTCAGGGCGTAGCCGCACCGGCGACAACACAGCAGCGCAACACCACGTCGGTGGTCGCGCTCACGGTGGTTGCCACGATTCTACTACTGGCTTTAGGCGGCCTCGGCGCATGGCTGCTCTTGAGAGATAACAGCAGCAGCGGCAATCTCAATGGGACTAATACGGGAACGGACTCCGGGCGCGTCGGCAACACAAACACAGGAGTGATAATCAACAATACCTCTGGTTCGACGGGCGGCAACATGAACACGCCGCCCGGCGCTACTCCAACTCCGATCATCTCGCCCACGCCGACCCAGACGCCGACGCCGCAACGAACACCGCCGACCAATGATACTTCGACCGCGCGCACGGAAGTCTCCAACGCCTTGAACGGGTGGAGGCAGACCATGATAAACCCGGACGTGGACGCGCACATGAGCTACTACGCCGACGTGCTGCACACTTACTACAATGCCAGAAACGCGGACGTGAGCCGGGTACGCTCGAACGTCGCCCGCGCCTTCAGTTCCTACTCCACCTTCGACGTGCGGATCACCAATCTCCAGATAGAAGTTGACCCGTCAGGCCAGAGCGCCATCGCCACATTTGATAAGACTTTTGAATTCAGAAGCGGTGAGAAGAGATATGCCGGTTCAGGCTTGAACAGATTCTGGTTTGAAAAAATCGGTGGCCGCTGGCTCATCACCGGCGAGAAGGATTTGAAGACTTACTATTGAATAGAAGAGGAAAAAGAGAGGGCGATACGAACCACGCGCGTTACACGAAGAGACACGAAACAATGACTGCTTTCTTCGTGTTCTTTCGTGTTTCTTAGTGGTTCGTTTCCTCCTTCTTTTCGTCTGCATCTTAGTATCAGTTTCTTATATCTTGATAATCCTGTTAATCCCGGTCTATTCTCACTCCTGAAACCACAGCACAATTTCCCGAAGGAGTCTCCCTGATGAAACTCATCAAGTTTCTCGTTTTTCTGTCCGCCTGCGCACTGCTCGCGGGCTGCGGGAAAGGCGGCAACACGAATAACGCTAATGCCGCAGGCAACACGGCAGGCACAATGAACGCGACAGCAGCCAGCCCGAAGGCCACCGTCGAGCCCGCGAAATCACCGACTGAGACGGCGAATTCTCAAAGCAAAGTTTCTAAGCCGGAAGAGGCCGCCGAAGGACTCTTCAATGCCTGGAAGACGAAGGATCGCACGGCTGCTGCAAAGTTTGCCACAAGCGACGCCATCACGACTCTCTACAGCGAGGGCGGCCCTGAAGGATTGTCGTTTCAAGGCTGCGACAAACAGGGCGAGGGCTATCTTTGCGGCTACTACTACGAAGGCGGCGGGCTAATCATGGTCGTAGAAGGAAGCAGCGCCGACGGCTACAAGGTCACATCAACCTCGTTCATTGCAGATTAAAGCAGCGGTCAGTGGTCAGTGGTCGGTGGTCAGTTAAAAACAAAAGCTCAAAGCTGCATATCTCGCTCGATCTTAACTGACCACTGACCATCGACCACTGACCACCGCTTTTTCTTTTGCTTGGTGGCGCAAAAGTGCTAGACTACGCACTCACCCGGCCTATGACCTGCCGGGCGTGCCCCTCTCCCGTATCGCACGGGCTTTAAGCAAAATTTATTAACCAAGCGTCACCCGATCCGCGCCTTCGTCTCCCTAGTGCAATGTACGGTCGAGCGACCCCTTACCCCCCGAAAGAGGGTCACTATGGATGTCCCCCACATTATCGCCGGACGATTCCGCATCGAATGTGAGCTCGGCACAGGCGGCATGGGCACTGTCTATCGAGCCACACAACTCGGCCTCGAACGCCCCGTCGCCATCAAGATTATCAAACCTGAGTTTGCCTCAGACCCTGACGTAGCCGACCGCTTCATGCGCGAGGCGCGCACGATGGCACGGCTTCGTCACCCGCACGCCGCCATGATCTTCGACGCGGGCAATCTGCCCGACGGTCGCCACTTCATCATCATGGAGTTTGTCGAAGGCCGCACGCTCTCCGAAGCGCTCCAGGCGGAAGGCCGCTTCACGCCCGAACACGCCGTCCGCATCGCTTCAGACATCTGCGACGTGCTCGCAGAAGCTCACAGCCTCGGCATCGTCCACCGCGATTTGAAGCCCTCGAACATCATGCTCAACGAGCGTGGCATCTGCGTGCTTGATTTCGGTGTGGCGAAAGTCTTAGCGACCTCTGCGGACATGACGCACACGCACGCCACGACCGGCTCAGGCGTCATCGTCGGAACGCCTCGCTATATGTCGCCCGAACAATGTCTGGGGCAACGCGTCGGCGCGCGCAGCGACCTCTACAGTCTGGGCGTGCTGCTCTACGAGATGTTGACAGGCCGTCCTCCCTTCACAGACCCTCTGGCTTCAGCAGTACTGGTCAAGCAGGCAACGGCGCTGCCACCGCCGCTCCCGAAACTGCGTCAGGACTTACCGCGCGCGCTCGTCATCGCCGTTCACACCTTGCTTGCCAAGCGACCCGATGACCGCCCGCCGAACGCCAGAGCCGCACAGAAGCTACTCGAAAAAAGCGTCGCCCGACCGCCGCGCGACATGTCTGACACGCAGCCCTTCTCGTCAACGGTGGCCGCGCTCACGACCGGACGAAGCATGTTCTTTCGCGCCGTCACACCTCTGGCCATGATCGCCGTACTCGGACTGACGTTTTTCGTCTGGGGACGAAGCGCGCAGAACAGGCCGACGACGACAACAGTTGCGGACGGTGGCGCTGTAGCGGGGATGACGACGACGAAAGTGCCGACAGCCTCGGTTGATTCTTCACTCTCCGCCGCGCCGAAGATTGTCGCTCCGCAGCCTCTCTCGCAAGACGCCGCGCGACAGCTCGTCAATTCCGTTTCACAGGGACAGATTGGCGACGTTCACGTTGTGAAAACGGACCGCAAACAGAATCAAGCCGTGATCGCCATTCAGGACGAACGACGCAAGGGCGGAACTCACCTATTTGTGATGGAGCCGCGCGGCGGGCGCTACCGCGTGATAGCGCGCACGCCGCTCGACGCGCACAACTTTAACGGGGCGAACTGGACAACGGAGAGCCAGGACATTGATGGCGACGGCTACGACGAAGTGATCTGCACGGGCACAAACGCCAAAGGCCACACGTCAGACCGCCGCATGGTGCTCTACGTCCCGCGCACGCACCGCGCCTACTCAATGCGCGTCGAGAACAATTGGCGCGGCTCAAAGAGACCGCGCGCCACCTTCTCGCCAAACGTCTGGACGCGCGAGGCTGCGCCCTACCGGGCGGCTCTTGAGCAACGCGCCCGCGCGGCAGTCGCTACGTTTTGAGACTTGCTGTCCGAATTGCACAATAGGGCCAACAGACATCAGTTGACCCTATCTCCCTGTAATTGAGTTCGGCTCACTCACTGAGCTTCGATTCAATCCGTTTATCAGGAATCAGCCACAGCAGCGCCATCAGGACGTAAATCCCATCGGAGATCCATTGATTGACAAAAGCCAAAGGTATCGCCACCAGATAGAGCAGCGGTGAAATCTTGCCCTTCATGTCATGCCCGACCGCGGCTTTGAGCTTAGAGTCTGCTCCCTGCTGCGCAATAATCATTGTTTGAAGAATATAATAAGCGATGGCAGCCGCCAGCAACACAACACCATAGACAGCCGTCGGCAAGGGAGCGAAGTGGTTTTCTCCCATCCATCCGGTGACAAACGGGATGAGCGACAACCAGAACAAGAGGTGCATATTTGCCCAGAGAATCTTGCCATTGATTTGGTCTGTGGCATACAGCATGTGGTGATGATTATTCCAGTAGATTCCGAGATAAATGAAACTCAGGACGTAAGTCAGGAAGACTGGAAGTAGCGGGCGGAGCGCTTCCCAATCGGTGCCGTGTGGAATCTTCAGTTCCAGCACCATGATAGTAATCAGAATTGCGACCACGCCATCGCTGAATGCTTCAAGCCGATCTTTATTCATCAATCTCCTCTTTATCGCAAGCCTCTTGAACGGCACTATCATCCATGAAGGGATGCTATCGCGGTGTCTGGTTGAATGAGTGGTTAGACAGAGGCATGGATTGAAATCACTTGGTTTCGGGAAAGGCTGTGCGAAATACCTTTAATAATTGCTGCCCCTTCTTGCCTCTGCCGTCAAAGCTTTGCGTTCCATTTATTCTCGGCGCTGTGAAGCCGATATTGTTACAATCCCAGCACAGGCTGGCATAAACAAGCAGTTTCTCGCCAGAGAAGAATTTGATGCCATAAGCAGGATTATGACAGGCAGCCATACCTCGATTATATGATTGCTGTCGCCACAGAGATGCCAGATTTTGAGCTTCAGCCCCCTTTAAGGTTTTGCTGGTCTCGATTTCGCCGCGCCACAAATCGCCCTCGGCTCTAAACTTCAATATCTCAACTTTATCAATCGCCGGAAGATTCCTCGTCAAGGGAAGAACCTCTGCCCTGCCCTGAAAGCGGCGAGATTGCCCCGAACTGATTGGAACAATGCAGATCATCAGTAATAAGAAAAGCTTGAGGCACATACTCAACATGACTTTATGATTCATTTTCACCCTCGATGTAAGGAAATCTGTCTGACGCTCGAATCAACCCGCCGCCCGCGAATCGTATTCTACCTGAACGCAAGGAAAGAGCATGAAAGGAATGTCATCGAACGGTCGGGTTGAAGGAGTTGTTGGGTCAACCTGTGAGAATCACGCTAACTTACGTTTCATTAGAAATGTTCCCGCGCGCCAACATAAAACGCCTATGGTATTCTTCCCAATATGCGAAGGTTCAACCACGTCAGAACGGTAAAGCCGATAAAGAAAATCGCCGCTGTAACCCAGCGAACTTTCAGCCAGTCTAAAAGTTGATAGAACCATTTGTCGTCTACATGTATTTTGTCCATCTCGATCAGTTGACGATATTGCTTAAGTACTGAATAACATCGATACTGCTCTGCCATAAATAACCACGTAGCTGTGAATGCCAGCACCCAGCCTATCCGGGGGAAAATGAGTTTATTGATATGATAGTTTGTGAAAAGCTCTATTTTCAGATATGGAATTATTGATACAAAAATTGCAGCCAAGCCATAGCGCGGTAGTATGCTCCAACAGTGCTGTTGGCGAAACTTCCACTCATCCAACAGGAGCTTGGCTTTTTCAAGATTACTAATTTTCTCAAGATTACTGGTATTTATCTCAGGAGACGGTTGAGACATCACTTTCACCTCCATCAAGCATACGGATCAGCCTAACGCCCGGATTACCCTGCTCGCCACAGCACAACGATGAAAGGAAGGCTGTCGGGCGGTGGGGTTGAATTAATTGTGATGCTGCCCTTGATTGAAAGTTTATACACCGCTCACTTTTGGCAGATGACGCTGGCGTGCCGCGCAACCAAACGCCACTTACCCTTTCTCTTCATCCAGATATTTGTGTAGCGACGGTTAATGGTTTTTCCCGCCTCAGGAGAATTGCCCTTTGGCACAACTGTCTCCCGACCCATCACGATGACCGTATCTCCGTGAACCAGTATAGATTCAGGCTCTCGAACAAATGAAGCGTAGGTGACAGCGCCAGTACGGATGCGATCAGCTTTATCTATTTCATTAAACGGATTGTTGACTTTGAAATCTTCCGTCCAAAGTTTATCTAATGCGGCCAGATCACCACGGAGGACCGCATCGGCATGCGCCAGATCGAGTTTCCTGATTTCCTGTTCAATCGCAGCATTTTGTTTGGCGCTCTGCCCTGACGCCGAGCCAGTTGCGATAATGATTAAGGCTACCGCAAGTAGGATTAATTTCTTCATCATTCTCCTTTAGTTATACGTTCACGACTTTTACCGCCACGAGCGGCTAACTACTGACTAAGGCTGCACGATGCGTGATAATAACACCATGAAGCGTGTTAGGCGGCGCGTTGCGGCTTAATCAGGCAAATCAACGTATTGGGTTGCATGAGGCGGCTTAATATAGCTTTCAGCCGTCTGCTCCCCGATGCGTCGCTTCCACCTTCCTCTACACTTGTCGCCCGCCTGCGCGTCGTGTCAAGATAGCGTCTGCTTTGCCAGCTACGTTTTTACTTCTTGACGAGAGGCCGTAAACCGTTCCCTTATGTCCCGCCCCCGGTTCAATCAATCAGCGTGCGACGAACTGGCTGACTGCGTTCGTGAAATCGAGACTCACACGGATGCCGAGATCGTCATCGCCGTGCGCGCCCGTTCAGGCGACTACCGTCACGCAGACTATCTCTGCGGCGCAGCTCTGGCCTTCGCCGGACTTCTCTTCCTGCTCTTCGCGCCATTCGATTTCCAGCATTACTGGGTCGCCATTGACGTTTTGCTGCTGTTCGCGCTCGGAGCTTACTTCTCGTCGCACAGCAACGCGCTGCGCCGTCTCTTAACGACCGAAGAGTTTCGCGCCGACGCTGTCAGGAATGGCGCGGCGGCGATGTTCTACGAAGCAGGAATTGCGAACACGGACGCCGAAATGGGCGTACTTATTTATCTCTCGCTGCTTGAACGGCGATTGGAGCTGATTGCCGACAGGGGTGTGCTCAAGGCCGCGCCGCCGCTCGAATGGAACGAGCGCGTGTACGAATTGCACAGAGCCGGGCGCATCCCGCAACTGGAAACGCTCAGACGAGAGATTCGCGAGCTTGGCGCGATGCTCGCTAAATATTTGCCGCCGACGGGCGAGAATCCGAACGAACTACCGGACATGCCGCGCTTCGATCTTAAATGAACCGCCAACGCAATCAAAAATCCCTTTCACGCATCCTTGTCTTCGCCAGCCTCGTCTGCGGGCTGCTGTTCGTGCTGTCCATGTTCGCGCCGGAGACGCTGGCGCGCGTCGGAGGCGGTCAGTCTTACGGTGGCGGCGGTAAAGGCGGCAGCGGCGAGGGCGCAGGCTTCATCCTCTGGCTACTCTTTCGCCTGCTGCTCTTGACGTTCGAATATCCGGCCATAGGCATTCCGCTCGACATCATTATCGTCGTCGGTATTATTCTTTACGTGCGTTCCGAAAAGGGGAAGACGCCATCTGTCTGCTCGGCAGATTCGGTCGTCACACCACACAGGAGTTTCTCGCAGGAGTTCAACCAGCTCCGCCGCTTCGACCCGAATTTCTCGGAAATCACTTTCACGGATTTCTGCTATGCGCTTTACGCTAAGGCGCAGAATGCACGCGGGCGCGGGACAATCGAAGAGCTTTCGCCATATCTCAGCGACACCGCACGCGCCGCTCTCATGCAGCGCAACCCGCCGAATTTGCAACACGTCGTGGGCGTCATCATCGGCTCGATGCAGGTCGCGGGCGTGCAGGGACTGGCCTCGCCCGTCGTGATGATTAGCGTCGAGTTTGAGACGAACTACACGGAGATTGTCGGCGGCGAGGGTAGTAAGCATAAGGAGATGACCTACTACGTGCGCGAGCGCTGGGTGCTGGAGCGCAATCGTGAGGTGCTGTCGCCGACGCCGGATAAAGCCACCGCCCTGCACTGCCCGCGTTGCGGCGCGGCCTTGATGAAAGACACTGCGGGCGCGTGCGCTTTCTGCGGCGCGCGAATCGAAAGCGGCGAGTTTCAATGGTTCGCTCGTTCGATCAATCTTCTCAGCAGCGAGGCGCGCGGGCCGATGCTCACGTCCAACGTGCCGGAAGTCGGGACAGATTATTCGTCTGTCATTCAACCGAATTTCCAGAACGTGAGCATGTATTTCCAGCAGAATAACCCGGCGTTCAAATGGACTGAGTTCGAGGCGCGCGTCGTCGTCATCTTCAACGAGTTGCAACTGGCGTGGTCGTCGCTCGATTGGGAGCGCGCGCGCCCGCACGAGACCGACAACATTTTCCAGATGCACCAGTACTGGATAGAGGCTTACAAGCGGCAGGGGCTTAGAAACGCGCTCGACAATTTCCGCATCACGCGTCTTCTGCCCGTCAAGATCAAGGAGGATGCCTTCTACAACTCCATCACGATGCGTATCTGGGCTGAAGGACACGACTACACCGTAGACAAGACCGGCAAAATCGTCAGCGGCTCGAATAAGAAGCTGCGGCGTTGGAGCGAATACTGGACATTCATCCGCAACCGCAACTCAAAACCCTCGCACGCCCGCGCAGACCTCAATTGCCCGAACTGCGGAGCGCCGCTCAAAATCAATGTCACGGGCATCTGCGAATATTGTCACGGCAAAGTTACCAGCGGCGATTTCGACTGGGTACTGTCTAAGATTGAGCAGGACGAGTCTTACGCGGGCTGACATCCCCACAGCTTTCTGCAACATCAAACCGCCCTGCATCGTTCTATTAACTTGCGGGGACAAGCCTGCTTTGAGCGTTTGTGGTAAATTACATCCAATTCTTCAAATCAACGAACGGAGCTTTTCGTGAAACGCAATCTCTTAATTCTCGTCCTGATTAGCTCGCTGCTCGCGCCTTCTTTAGCGCAGGCCGCCGCGTCGCAGCAAACACCGCGCGTCTCGACCACGACGGCGACCGCCGCCGCGCGTGCGCCAATGCCGCAGGCGCAGCTTGTTAATCGCATTCTGTCGAACGGCCTCGAAATCATCGTGCTCGAAGATCATTCCGTGCCGCTCGTGACCATCGAGATGGCCGCCAAGAACGGCTCTTATACCGAGCCGCCCGAACTAAACGGCCTCTCGCATCTCTACGAGCACATGTTCTTCAAGGCCAACCGCGCCATCGCCAACGCGGAAGAGTACCTGCAAAAGATTGGGCAACTCGGCATCGCCTACAACGGCTCGACGCGCGAAGAAGTCGTCAATTACTACTTCACGACGACCAGCCCGAATCTCAGAACAGCCATGAACTTCATGCGCGACGCGATCCGTTATCCGCTCTTCGACAAGGGTGAGTTTGAGCGCGAGCGCGAGGTCGTCATCGGCGAATTCGACCGCAACGAGGCCAACCCCTTCTACTTTCTCAACCATGAGATGACCAACCGGCTCTTTTACAAGTATCCGAGCCGCAAGGATGCGCTCGGCAACCGGCAGACGATTTTGACGGCGACGACAGACATGATGCGCCTGATTCAGTCGCGCTATTACGTGCCGAACAATACGGCGCTCGTGGTGACGGGCGATGTCGTGCCCGAAGAGGTCTTCAAGATGGCGCAGGAGTTTTACGGCGACTGGCCGAAAGCCGAAGACCCGTTCGTCAAATACCCTATGGTCGAGCATCCGCCGCTTCCGAAAAGCGAGGGTGGAATCGTCAAGCAGCCCGTCCAGAACGTGCTCATCAACATCGGCTGGCACGGCCCTTCAATCGGCAAAGACAATCCGGGCACTTACGCGGCAGACGTTTTCTCGTTCATCCTGACGCAGCCCAACTCGCGCTTTCAACGCGCTCTGGTTGATACGGGACTGGTCAACGGCGTCGGCATCGGCTACTACACGCAGCGCAACATCGGCCCGATTCAAATCTTCGCGCAGACCTCGCCCGACAAAGCGCGCGCGGCAATCAAAGCCATCTACAACGAGGTCGCGCATTTCAACGACAAAGATTATTTCACGGACGAGCAGCTTGAGAGCGCCAAGGCGCTGCTTGAAGCCGACGACCTCTACTCGCGCGAGAAGCTCTCGGAATACGCGCACACACTCTCGTTCTGGTGGGCGTCCACGGGCCTTGAGTATTTTCGCGGCTACTTGCAGAACCTGCGCCGCACGACGCGCGCAGACATCAGCCGCTACATCACAACCTACATACAGGGCAAGCCGCATATCGGGCTCGCTCTGATTTCTGAAGAAGCGCAACAGCAAATTAAGTTGACACCGGAGGAGTTAATCGGGCAATGAGAAAAACAGCTTTCAGTTTTCAGTTTTCAGTTTTCAATAGAAGGCGTGTGAACTCCGGTTCTGAATTTATGCGTTCGGTGCTGTTGCTTCTTTTAGTCGCGGTGTTCGCGTTGATGAGTGGCAGCGCGGCGAGCGTGTCGGCACAGAATGTTGAGAAGCCGCAGGCCACGCCAACCGGGCAGGCGGCTAAACAAGCTCCGAATGCCGATGAAGCACAGTCGGACGCAGAGCGTCGGGCTGCCGCGCTCGTCACGGAGTTTGATGTCAACGGCATGAAGGTGCTGGTCAAGCGACGCGCGGGCAGCCAGACGGTCGCCGCCGGACTATTCCTGCGCGGCGGCTCGCGCAACATCACGGCGGAGAACGCAGGCATCGAATCCCTGATGCTGGACGTGGCGACGGAAGCGAGCACGGGTTTCCCGCGCGAGAAATTGCGCGCTGAACTCTCGCGCATGGGAACGCTGATGAGTTCCAGCGAAAACTACGACTACTCGGTTTTGTCGCTCACCTCGACGCGCCAGAATTTCGACCGCTCGTGGGAAATCTTCACGGACGTGGCACTCAGACCTTCATTCACTAAAGAAGATTTCGCACTGGTGCAGAACCGCAAAGTCTCCGGGCTGCGAGATGATTCTGACGATCCTGACACGTACTTGCAGCGGCTTCAGGAGCGCGTCGCTTATAGCGGCCATCCTTATCTCAACCGCCCGCAGGGCACAGCCGAAACAATCGCCAGTCTAACGCTTGAAGACATACGCAAGTATCACCAGCAGGCGATGCAAACTTCAAGGCTGGTGCTGGTCGTCGTCGGCGACCTCGACCCAGCCGTCCTTCGCACATCGCTGGTTGCCTCTTTCGGCAAACTTCCGCGCGGTACTTACGCTCAAGAGCCTGTGCCGCAACTTACCTTTGCCGCTCCAACGGTCGAAGTCACCCAGCGTGGATTGCCGACCAATTATGTTCAGGGGCTGTTCACCGCGCCGCCGCTGACCGGAGACGACATCCATGCGATGCAGATTGCTTCGAGCATCCTGCGCGACCGCGTTTTTGAAGAGGTGCGCGTCAAGCGTAATCTCTCATACGCGCCGAACGCCTTCCTGAATAGTCAGGGCGCAAACGTCGGCGGCATTTACGTGACGGCGGTTGATGCGAATCAGGCGGTGCGCGTTATGCTGGGCGAGATCAAGCGACTGCAAACTCAGCCGATTGACCAGCGGGACATCATCGGCGTCATCTCGCAATACCTGACCACCTATTATTTGAGCCAGGAAACGAACGCGGCTCAAGCGGCAAACCTCGCCGAGTATGAATTAATCGGCGGCGGTTGGCGTCGCGCCTTCGACATGCTCTCGCACCTGCGCGCCGTGTCACCAATGGACGTGCAGCGAGCCGCGCAGAAATACATGCGCAACATTCGCTTCGTCGTCCTCGGCGATCCCGCGCGAGTGGACAAAAATATCTTCACGCTTCAATCAATGGAGTAGAAGCATAACGAACCACGAAATAACACGAAGAGACACGAAACCAGCAGTACTGTTCGTGTCTCTTCGTGTTATTTCGTGGTTCGTTCGCCCTCTCGCTGCCGCAGGCGGCACTGCCTGACTTCACCTCTGAGTTTCGCTGAGAAGTTTCGCGTAGAGTTTCGCGTCCAGTGATTGGAGTTGGCGAAGCTGAACGATGGCCGAGGCGCGCTCCCCTAGTTCCAGATAAGTCATGCCAAGATTGTAGTAGGCTTCGGCCATGTCAGGACGGAGGCGCGCGGCCTGCTTGTAGGCTTCGATGGCTTCCTCGAAACGGCTGGCGTAGTAGTAAGCGTCGCCGAGCTTGTTGTATGCCTCGAAAGAATTTGGGCGAAGCTGGATGGCACGCTGAAACGCTTTGACGGCATCCCCGTTCTTGCCCTGTTTGACCTTGCAATAGCCGACCTGAATCCAGGCTTCGGCGCGGTTCGGATTCTTGTTAACCGCATTCTCGAAGTAGCCGAGGGCGCTGTCATAGTTGCCCAGCCAGAGCGAGTTCAAGCCGTTGCGATACCACCATTCGGCCAGCATCTCAGTTGACGCGCCCTTCTTGTTTCTCGCCGCGAGGTCTTCAAACGTCAACAGATTTCCGGGATGAAGTTGTCTCAGGCGCGACGCGCCGAGCGCGAGGTTGATGTTCTGCCCGTTGGTCACTTTCATCGTGATGACGCCCAGGACCTGACCTTTCATGTTGAAGAGCGGGCTGCCCGAATTGCCGTGCGAGATGGGCGCGGTAATCTGAACTATCTCGCCCAGGTTCGGCACTTCGCGCACAGCCGAGACGATGCCGTCGGAAACAGAGCCTTCCAGCCTGAGCGGATTGCCGATGACGAAAACCTGTTCGCCCTCTTCCGGTAACGTAGTTGCAATCTCAAGCGTGTGCACGCGATCAGCGGGCAGGCTGATGCTCAGGACGGCAAGGTCGGCTTCATCATCGAGGCTGACAATTCCCCCGACCGCGTAAGTCTTCCCCTTACCGTCGAAGGTTCTGACTTCGGCGTGATGCGCTCCGTCAATGACGTGCAGGTTGGTCAGCACCTGACCGGGGCGAATGAAAAACCCGCTGCCGGTCATTTGCATCTCGTTTTTGTCGTCGTAGGTGATAATGGCGACGACCGCAGGTTTGACGCGGCGGATTAGTTCGGGGAGAGTTTCCTGAGCTTGCGCGGCGTTGAGCAGCGTCGGGAGCAGAGCGAGCGCCAGCCATAGAGGGAGCCTGCGTTTCAACATAGCTTCGTCCTTTGCAGTTAAAAAGTCTGCCGAGGCGAGGAGGATTGTAATGAGCTAAGAGCCTTTTGGTTGTTTGAGGAATCGGCTCAGGTTCGACCCGGTAAGCAGTGGGCTTCACCGGCAAACCGAATATAACACATCGGCGCGCGGAAAAATCAACAAATTCTTTCGTAGGACAGGCATTCCTGTCGTAGGACAGACATTCTTGTCTGTCGTAGCGTGCGCCAGCACGCTCATCAATATTCCTAAACAATATTCGCGCTGACGCGCTCAATGACAGACAAGAATGTCTGTCCTGCTTAATAGCCGGATAGCTGCGTAATCGCCTTCGCTACGTCTTCCACCTGCGGTAGTATCACATCTTCCAACTGCGGCGCATAAGCCACGAAAGTATCGAGCGCGGCCACACGGCGCACGGGCGCGTCCAGATATTCAAACAACTCGTCCGAGATGCGCGCGGCGATCTCCGCGCCATAGCCGAACGAGCGCGAATCTTCATGCGCGACGATCACGCGGTTGGTCTTCTTCACGGAACGAGTGATGGCCTCCCAATCGTAAGGCGCGAGCGTCCGCAGGTCTATCACTTCGACGCTCGTGCCCTGCTGCTCCGCCTGCTTGGCGGCGACGAGCGAACGCTGGACGAGCGCGCCAAAAGTGATGATGGAAATATCCGTGCCTTCGCGCACCGTTTTAGCCTTGCCGAATGGAATGAGAAAGCCATCCGGCGGATATTGCGATTTATTGTATGCCTGACGATAGAGATGCTTGTGTTCGAGAAAGAGCACCGGATCATCACACCGAATGGCGGTACGCAGCAGCCCGTTAGCATCCAGCGCGTTCGATGGATAAACGACGCGCAGGCCCGGCGTGTGCGTAAAGATGGTCGTACCCGATTGCGAGTGATAGACCGCGCCGCCTTTCAAATAACCGCCGACGGGCACGCGCATGACGATGGGACATTTGAACTCGTTGCCTGAGCGCCAGCGCATCAACGCCAGTTCGTTGCGAATCTGATGATAAGCAGGCCAGATGTAGTCGAAGAACTGTATCTCGACGACAGGCTTCAAACCCCTGGTCGCCATTCCGATTGCGCGACCGACGATGTTGGCTTCCGCCAGCGGAGAATTGAAGACGCGCGCCGCGCCGAACTTTCGTTGAAGATTCGCCGTCACTTTGAAGACGCCGCCTTTGCCCTTCACCTTTTCCAGATTCTCCTCGCGCGAGCAATCGGCCACGTCTTCGCCGAAGACGAGGATGCGCGAATCACGCGCCATCTCTTCGTGCAGGCAACGGTTGATGAGATCAACCATCGTCCCTGCATTGCCTGAAAGCTCCGCGCCTTGTTCCGTATCAAACTCTTTAGAGGTCGGGTCAACGTCAGGTGAATAAACAAACTGCGTGACCGTGTCGGTCGCGGGCTGCGGGCTACCGAGAGCCTGGTCAGCCGCTTCCGTCACTTCCCTGTCAATCTCATCTTTAATCCGCTGCAACTCATCCTGTGTCAGGATTCCGTCTTCGATAAGAAGCGCGCCAAAGCGTTTGATGGGGTCGCGCTCGGCATCCGAAGTCCGCTCTTCATCCGGGCGATAGAGCTTTTCATCATCGGAGAGCGAGTGTGAATAGGGGCGTATGACCTTGGCGTGAACAAGCGCCGCGCCCTGACGCTCGCGGCAGTACTCGACGGCGCGCTGCATCGTTTCAAGAGACTCTATCGGGTCTGTGCCATCGCATCTCTGGATGTAGAGATTCGGGAAACCTTCAACGAGCTTTGAGACATCCCCGCCCGCCGTCTGCACTTCGACGGGGACTGAGATGGCGTAGCCGTTGTCTTCGATTAAAAAGACGACAGGCAATTTCAGATTGCAGGCCGTATTCAGAGCTTCCCAGAATTCGCCCTCGCTCGTCGTGCCGTCGCCCGAAGAACAGTAGACAACTTCGTCGCCCTTGAAGCCCGTGACCTTATCCTTAATCTCATCCAGCAACGATGCACGATAGCTCGCTTCTGCACATCCGACAGATTGCAGAAACTGCGTGCCCGTCGGCGAAGACTGAGAGACGATGTTGAGTTGTTTATGCCCCCAGTGAGACGGCATCTGGCGACCGTGCGAGTTCGGATCGGCAGCCGCGCCGACCGCCGAGAGAAGCTGTTCGAGCGGCGTCATGCCGAGTTGCAGGCAGAGGGCACGGTCGCGGTAGTAAGGATAGAACCAATCGTAGCCGGGCTTCATCGCCATCCCTGCCGCAACGAGGATGGCTTCGTGGCCTGCGCCGCTGATTTGAAAGAAGATTTTATTCTGTCCCTTGAGCTGAATCTCTTTGTCGTCAATGCGCCTGGACAGATACATCGTGCGATACATCGAGATCATCTGCTCGCGGTCGAGTTCTCTGTGCTCGTGCGCCTCGGTCGTGGCTGCGCTTCCCATCGTCTCTGTTCTCCTGACGAGTTTTAATATTTTAGTGTCGGTATTCATAGTCGGCCACCGATTCAAGAATCTGCGTAATCCGCCTCAAGCGTCATGCGGTATTCTTCCGCCATCGAAGGATGCCCGTGCAATTCAGCCGCTTCAATTCCGCGCTGATAAGCCTCGCGCGCATCTTCCGGCCTGCCCACCTTTTCAAAGGCACGCGCCAGCATCCCGAAGGCCGCGCCCTCATCGTCCGCGCGTTGCAGGTAATCGTTGAGCGCGGCAATAGCTTCTTCGTACTGCTCAGCTTTCAGATATTCATTCGCCAGCCCGAAACGCACCAGCGTGTTTTCCGGATCGCTTTCAAGCATTTGTTTGAACGTGTCAATGCGTGATGCAGCCATATTTACCCTTCAGCGAACTCTCAATTAAACGCGGCTCAAAAAGTTTTCCAGCACGAATATCTTGCGGATACGAAAACGCAACGGACTTTCAACGATAGCAATGGCTTTCAAGTCCTCCATGCCGGAGACAAAATAGGGTTCAACGCATGCCGGAACTCCCTCTAACCATTCCGGCACATCTATGCCCATTTCATCGCATAGAGCCTCCGCTGTCGAAGCTAGCAACGCATCCCATTTGTCTCCTGCTAAAGCAAAAGGATTGAACAAAGCAAGAGGGTCTTTGTAGTAGCGAAAATCATCCACAAAGTCCATCAGATAAATGCGCCAGTGTTTTGGGTCAGCGTTGATTTGTTCCCTAACTTCACGCAACGTAATCATTGCTCAAATAACTCTCCAACATCCGAACGGCTATTTTCCTCCAATAATAATTTTAGCAATCGTCTGCAACTGCATATTGGACGTGCCTTCGTAGATTGCGCCGATCTTGGAGTCACGCCAGAATTTTTCGACCGGGTAATCTTTGACGAAGCCGTAGCCGCCGTAAAGCTCAATCGCCTTTGAGCTGATGCGTTCTGCCGCGCGCGAAGAGTAGAGCTTGGCCATCGCAGCTTCCTTGACGAAAGGCTTTTTGGCATCTTTCAGACGAGCCGCGTTATAGACCATCAAGCGCGCGGCTTCAAGCTCTGTCGCCATCTCCGCGAGTTGGAATTGCACGCCCTGAAATTCGTTGATAGCTTTGCCGAACTGTTCACGCTCTGTGGTGTACGCAAGCGCTGCATCCAAAGCCCCGCGCGCAATTCCGATCATCTGCGCGCCGATGCCGATGCGCCCTTCGTTCAAAGTCTCTATGGAAACCTTGTAGCCCTTGCCCACTTCTCCCAGCACGTTCTCTTTCGGCACGCGGCAATCTTCCAGAATTATCTCGGTGGTTGAAGAGGCGCGAATGCCGAGCTTGTTCTCTTTCTTGCCGACGGCGAAGCCCTCGAAACTTTTCTCGACGATGAAAGCGGTGATGCCGCGATACCCTGCCTCCGGGTTGGCGTTGGCGAAGACGATGAAGATTTCAGCTTCGTTGCCGTTTGTAATCCAGAGCTTGCGGCCATTCAAGATGTAATGATCGCCTTGCTCGACGGCGCGCGTGGCGAGGGCAAAGGCGTCAGAGCCTGAGCCTGCTTCGCTCAGGGCGTAAGCGCCGACACGCTCCGCTGCCAGCGCTGTCAGATACTTTTTCTTCTGCTCAGGATTGCCCCAGCGAATCAAGGCGTTATTGACGAGCGTGTTCTGCACGTCAACGAAGACGCCGACCGAGGCATCAACGCGCGAGAGTTCTTCGACGCCGATAATCGCTGTAAAAAATGAAGCGCCCGCGCCGCCGTATTCATCTGGCGTCTCGATGCCCATCAAGCCGAGATCGAAGCATTGCTTGATGAGCGCGGGGTCGAGTTTCCCCTGCTCGTCCATCTCTTCGACGCGGGGGCGGAGTTCGCCTTCGGCAAACTCGCGCACGCTCGCTCTGAACATCTCTTCGTCTTCGGAAAGCGTCGTCAGCGGGTGCAAACTTTGCTGCTCAATGGTCTGGCTCATTTCAGTCTTGCTCGTCTAAAATTTCTGGAGTTGGTTGACCCTGTAGCATCGCTCAGACCTGCGCCTCCGGTCAACCTGCGGAAGACAAAAGGCAACAGGTAAAAGTAAAAGTGAGGAGGAAACGAACCACGCGCGTCACACGAAGAGACACGAAGAAGAGGCAAGCAGTTTCGTGTCTCTTCGTGTGCCTTCGTGGTTCGTTATGACCTTCTCGTTCCCTGCTACCGGGTATAAATCAAGACGACTTTTGTCGGACGAATACTGCTCCGGCGGATAGCTCGACTCTCATTAATTGCTCAGTTATATGATGACGGTCGGCACAGGCACGCCTCTTGCCGGGTTGAGCTTGACGGCCTGATACCGTATCTTGCTGAGTTCGCGCTTCCCTCGAAAGATTTAGAGAGGAACTTGTCCGACAGACGTATTAATGAATCAAAGCAATAACACACCGACTCCGTCCAAAAGATCAAAGATCATCGGAATCTTCTTTGCCCTCGGCGGCCTCCTGCTCTTCGCTTACTTCGTGTGGAAAGCTGGCGCAGGTGAGATTACCGCAGGCATTAAGAAACTCGGTGCGGGCTTTCTGCTCGTGCTGCTGATTTCGAGCATCCGTTATATCGTTCGCACCCTGGGGTGGACGCTCTGTTTTACGGGTGAGCATCGTCTGCGTTTCCGCGACGCGTTCCGTGCCTATGTCGTCGGCGATGCGATGGGGAATCTGACGCCGCTCGGTCTCGTCGCCAGCGAACCGACCAAAGCGGCGCTGGTGCGCGACCGCGTGCCGCTGCTCGTCGCCGTCTCTGCGCTGGCCGTCCAGAATCTGTTCTACAGTCTATCGGTCGCGCTCTTCATCCTGTCGGGCATCGTCTCATTACTCCTGGTCTTCCCTTTGACGCCGGGGCTTCGCTTGATGGCTTTGATTTCGCTTGGCGTCGTCTGCGCGATTATCCTGTTCGGCTTCATCGTCTATCGCCTCAAGTGGAGGTTTATCTCAGCCGCATTTGAGAAGCTGAGAAAGAATCGCTTCGGGAAGCGTTTCCTGAAAGAGAAGCAGCGAGAGAACACGAGCGCGGTTGAAGACACGATCTACAATTTTTATTCGCGCAACAAGGCACGCTGCGCGCTCATCATGGTGCTGGAAGTCTGCTTCCACCTGGCGGGCGTGCTGGAAGTCTTCGTCACGCTCTCTTTCATCTCGGACGTTGCGCCGACGTTCATGGCGGCCTACGTGCTCGAATCCGTCAACCGCATCATCAACGTAGTTTTCAAGTTCGTGCCGCTGCGCGCGGGCGTTGACGAGGCTGGCTCAAGCTGGGTCACGAAGGTTCTCAAGTTCGGTGTTACTACTGGGACGACGCTCGCCATCATTCGCAAAGCGCGCGTCATCTGCTGGACAGCGCTCGGCGTCGCCTTCCTCGTCCGGCGGGGGTTGTCAACACAGTCGGTCACAGAGGAAACTCAGGAAGCGATGGCGGAAGAGTTGGGAGCTCCTGTCCCGCAAGCGAGCGAGCCGGGTTAGAACCGGAGTTTTAAGAAAGTCAGACAAAGGGAGCAAAGGGATTTCTTGTCGAGTTCGGTTGAAATAGATTCGGTCGCAAGTGAAGCGATTGCTTCTCCTAAAACCGTGCCGCGCCGCGAGGCGCTCGCGCGTGAGCGGGGCGTGATTCTGGCGCTGGCCGCGCTTGTTCTGCTGGGGCTTGGCTTGCGCTTGAACAATGTGAGCACACTCGGATTTGCGGAAGACGAGATCAACAAGCTGAACGCCATCCGCGCCTACGAGCAGGGCGACATCCGCCCGAACGCCGAGCATCCGATGTTGATGAAGGCTTTGATGTTCGTCTCCGTCAAGGCGCAGCACGCATGGAACGAGCGCTCTTCATATCAGATCAGCGACGAGACGGCGCTCAGGTTCCCCAACATCCTCTTCGGCGCGCTGACAGCAATCCCGCTCTTTCTCCTGGCAGCAGCTTTCTTCGACCGCTGGACAGGACTTCTAGCCTCCGCGCTCTGGGCTTTCGGCATTAACGCCATCACCTACAATCGCATCGCCAAGGAAGACACGCTGCTCGTCTTCTTCATGCTCTTCGGCTTCTACTTTTACGTGCGCGCCAAGCAGGCAAGCTGGCGCGAGGTTAAAGTTAAAAAGCGCAGCTACATCCTGAGCGGCATATCCTGGGGGTTGATGCTGGCCTCGAAATATTTCCCGCACTACTTCGGCCTCAACATGCTCTATCACCACTATTTTCGTCTGCGAAAGAAAGAGCCGAATGAGCCTTCGGGCAGAACGCCTTTGTACTTCTACCTGATTGCCGGGGCTGCGTTTCTGATTGCGAATCCAGCGGTGCTGCTGCCGCAGACCTGGGCATACCTGGATGCTTACACGAGCGGGCAACTGCTCTCGCACACGGGCTACCTGATGGGCGATGAGCTTTACAAAAACACGATGGCGAGCACGCCGTTCCGGGGAACGCCCTTCTATTTCTATGCGCTGTTTCTGTTGATTAAAGTGCCGCTGCCGGTGCTGATTGCTTTTCTGGTCGGCCTGGTCGAGTGCTTCAGGCGCTGGCGGCAGCCGGGGCACGCGTTTCTGCTCCTGATGTTTCTGCTCTGGATCGTGCCCTACTCGCTGATCGGCGCAAAGTGGCTGCGCTACACGCTCTCCCTGATGCCATTCATTTATATGATCGCGGCGGTCGGCATCGTGGCGCTCGTCCGCTGCGTCGCGTCTCAATTGAAATCCCTGAAAGCGGAGCATGCGCTACGCACTGTCAGTGCGCTGGCGCTCATCGTCTTCATCGCGTGGCCTGCGTGGACGGCTTACGCCAATCGCCCGCATTATGCCGCGTACACAAATGCGCTCGGCGGCGGGCGCGTCGGCTACTTCTTTCCGCACGACGAGTTTTACGACGACGGGTTGCGCGAAGCGATAGAGTTTGTCTGCAAGACTGCGCCGCAGGGGGCGACCATCGCGCACGAAACGCCGGGTGTGGTTGGATACTATCTGGAAAGGCTCGGACGCACGGACATCCAATCGCGCGTGCTCTCGGATGCCGCCTTCAAACTCGCTGAAGCGCCTCAGCCGACTTACGTCATCTTGCAGCGCGGGCGCACCTATTTTGAAAATCAGGAGAAGATGAAAGAGGTGCGTGCCCGTTTCAGGAAAGTTTATGAAGGTCTGGTGCAGGATGTAATCGCGGTTGAAGTTTATACTCAATAAGCGACGGCAAATTATGTCCCGTAGGGATGGCTGAAACTTTCAATCGTCCCTACGGGACTCAATAAATTTACCTTCACTTCCTCCCAGCAATAAATTGCTGGGCTATTTTCAGCCGCTCCTAACGGAGCTAGAAAAATACACAGCTTTAGCATTCATCAGCCTAATCACCCTTCTCGGAGAATAATATGAACAACAGAATAAGAGTTTCCGTCGCAGCATTCGCTGTATTAATGCTTGTGTCCATCTCCCTGATTCAGCCACCAAAAACTCTCGCGTGGGGCGAGCACGGGCACAAGCTGGCGGGACGTGCTGCCGCAACGCGCCTGCCGAAAGAGCTGCCGGAGTTTTTCCGTAAATCTGTAGACCGGCTCGAATACCTGAATCCGGAGCCTGACCGCTGGCGCTCCAAAGTTATGATCGAGATGAACGAGGCATTTGCCTATGACCACTTCCTCGATCTCGAAATGGTTCCTCCGGCGGCGCTCGACGCTGAAGATCGCTTCGCCTATCTCACGGCTCTCTATCAGGCCGGGGTGAAAGAGCCTGAGAAGGCCGGGATCGTTCATTTCCACATGCTGGAACTCTACCAGCGACTGCGGACGGAATTTAATTTGTGGAGAAACGCCAAGGATAAAAAGACGCGCAAGTGGATCGAAGAGCGCATCATCAACGACGCAGGGATACTCGGCCACTACGTGAGCGACGGCGCGAACCCGCACCACTCGACCATCCATTACAACGGCTGGGATAAGAACACCCCGAACCCGAACGGCTACACCACCGACAACACTTTTCATGGTCGCTTCGAGAGCGAGTACGTCGGGTCGCACATCGTCATCACAGACCTTCTGCCTCTCATCACCGCACAGCCGCGCGTCATCGAAAATCCGCGCGCCGAGATTATCGCCTACCTTAAAAACAGCAACAGCCTGGTCGAACGCCTCTACCAACTGGACAAGCAAGCGAAGTTCGACAAAACGACGACCGCGCCTGAGAACAAGCAGTTCGCCATTGACCGGCTCGTCGCCGGGGCAGAGATGCTGCGCGCCTTGTGGTGGACGGCGTGGATGAAGAGCGAGACGCTGAACTAAATCGAAAGGCAAAGGAATAGACAGGATTAACAAGATGGACAGGTTAAAGGGAAGAACAATCAAGCTTCACTAACTTGTCTTGTCTGCTTAATCTTGAAAATCCTGTTAATCCTGTCTAATTTCTTCGTCAAGATATACAAAAACCGAACCGGCAACCCGGGGGGACGTTCGGGTTGCCGGTTCGATTTCTCTCTACTGGTGACAGAGGGAGCTTTTGATTCGGCTCGTTGCTGTTTCGGGCAGTCGAGTTATTCTACTTCAGCGATGATCGTCACAATCTCTGCCTTGTTGCCTTCTGACGAATTCTTCGCCAGTTCTCGTTCAGCCGAGCGCTCGGATTTCGACTTGAGCAGTTCGCGTCCTTCGGCTGAGCCTGCCATCCAGACCTGCGAAAGATAATACGTGTTGCCGTAGCGCAGGAAGGTCAGCGTCGTTTTCCGCTTCGGGGCGCTGGCGGAAATGGCGTTCGTGATGCGAATCGCGTTGTGCTCACCATCGCTGCTGCGAACCATGACCGCATCGGCTGAGTTGGTCGTGATCTGTCCGACGACGTATTCACCTGCTGCGAGTGTCCGGCTGCCGACGACGAAATCAAAGGGGATGTCGGCTTTGAGGTTGTTTCCGCCCGACTGCGCGTTGGACGCAACGGCTGTGACAAATGCGAGGGCAATGATTGAAACCAACATTGTGAGGGCTTTCAGTGCTTGCTTTTTCATCTCTCTCCTTCTCGCCCGTTCCGGGCTGCGGTCGCTAGAGGCATATGCGACCGATTAAATTCAAACTGGCTGGGCTTAAAATGGTCTCTCTTGACCGCCGCTTGCCTCGCCTTTCAATTTGATCCGTCTCGCCACCATCTTCGGGGGAACGCTGGATCGTGCCGCTTATGATTGCTATCGGCGTGCCACACGTTTGCAGGACGAATGGCGACAGACCGCCTTTAACCGGAACCCCTTGATTGAAAATGGGATGAGCTTCGCTGAGAGGAAAAGCGCCGTTGACTAACCTTAAACTGTAGACAGTCAAACTCTATCCGAACGGATAGAGCGGCTATCCGCAAAGTTAGCGTGGAGAGGCAAACGCGAAAGAAAAGAAGTTAGACAGGATTTACAGGATTAGCAGGATTAAGAAGACAAAGCAGGGCACGGCGGCTTGCTATTGTTTCTGTCATCCTGTTAATCCTGTAAATCCTGTCTAACGTTGCTTTCGTTTTCTGCTGGTGCGGCGTTTGCCCTACCCTACGGAATGCAAATATGTTAAAGAGACACGAGGAATCGAAGCAGACCTGCAATATGTATCCCAGACTCGCAGCCATCGCCGGGCCGTTGAAGGGCAGGACGTTCACGCTCGATGAAGGTGAGACTTCAATCGGACGCGAATCGGCCAGCCAGATTTGCCTGAGCGACCCTTCGGTCTCGCGCCGCCACTGCATCGTCAAACTGGAAGGCGAGCTATTCAAGATTAACGACCTCGAAAGCCTCAACGGAACGTTCATCAACGACGTGCCCGTCAAAGAACGCTTCCTCGAACACGGCGACCGCATCCGCATAGGCGATCACACTTTCTCCTTTCTGCTGCTCGAAGGCGACGCGCCTTCCGCTTCAAGCACGGTGCTGCTGGACGAAACCAAGATCACCACCGGCTCGAACACGCTTCAGGTACGCATCGCGGACGCCTTTCACCTGATGGCGCGCGATCTCTCCGCCCTGATGAAAATCAGCACGACGCTTAATTCCGTGCGCGGCCTTGAAGCTCTCCAGCGCCAACTCCTCGAACTCATCTTCGAGGTCGTGCCAGCCGATAGCGGGGCAATACTCCTCATCGAAGAGGGCAACGTTGAAGAGTTCTCTTCCATCTTTGGTCTCGACCGTGAATCGGGGCCGAACCGGACGGTGCGCGTCAGCCGCACGATCACCGACCGCGTGCTGCGCGAGGGCGTCTCGATTTTGAGCAACGACATGCAGGAGAGCGGAGATTTCCAGGCCGCCGACAGCCTCATCGCTTCAAAGATTCAAGCCCTGCTCTGCGTGCCGCTCATGCTCTTTGAAAAGGCTGTGGGCGTCATCTATCTCTACACGAGTAATCCCCAGACGCATTTTGATAAAGATCAGTTGCAGCTTGTGACGGCCATCGCGGGACTGGCGGCGGTCGCGCTTGAGAACGCGCGCCACGTCGAATGGCTCGAAAGCGAGAACCAGCGTCTACAGGAAGACATACTGGTCGAGCACAACATGATCGGCGAGAGCCAGCGCATGCGCGACGTTTACCAGTTCATCGCCCGCGTCGCGCCGACCAGCTCGACCGTGCTCATCTGGGGCGAGAGTGGGACGGGCAAGGAACTGGCCGCACGCGCCATTCATCTGAACAGCCCACGCAAGAGCAAGCCTTTCGTCGCGGTCAACTGCGCGGCGTTGACAGAGACGCTGTTGGAAAGCGAATTGTTCGGCCACGAGAAAGGCGCATTCACGGGGGCTGTCGTGCAGAAGAAAGGAAAGCTGGAAGTTGCAGACGGCGGCACGCTCTTTCTGGATGAAGTCGGCGAGATGCCGCAGCTTCTACAGGCCAAGCTCCTGCGCGTGCTTCAGGAGCGAGAGTTTGAGCGCGTCGGCGGCACGCGCACCCTCAAAGTTGACATACGCCTTGTCGCCGCCACCAACAAAGACCTTGAAGAAGCGATTCGTCAGGGCACGTTTCGTCAAGACCTTTACTATCGGCTTAACGTGGTCGCCCTCTCAATGCCACCGCTCAGGGAACGCCGCGAAGACATATCGCTTCTGGCGAGTTATTTCGTTCAGAAGTATGCAGACAAGTGCAACCGTAAAGTGCGTGGGATTTCCAGCGAGGCGCGCGCACGTCTCACCAGCTACGATTGGCCGGGCAACGTGCGCGAACTGGAAAACGCCATCGAGCGCGCAGTTGTCTTGGGCACGACGGAGGCAATCCTGCCGGAAGATTTGCCGGAAGCCGCGCTCGAAACAGCGACACAGACAACTGGCGGGGTAGCGAACTATCACGACGCCGTGACCGAAGCTAAGAAGCAACTCATCCTCAAAGCCGTCGAGCAGGCCGGGGGCAACTACACCGAGGCCGCGAAGCTCTTAGGCGTTCATCCGAACTACCTTCATCGTCTAATCCGCAACATGAATCTGAGGCCGGAGTTGAGAAAATAAGCAACGGCCACACAAACCCTCGTCCATCACTTTGGTAAAAAACATATCTTGGAGGACTCTCTATGCAAACAGTATTTCTAGCGATAACGCTTTCTCTTCTGACCACGCTGCCGCCGCCCGAACGATTAAGACGCTACGACCCGCAATTGCAAATCAACAAATCGGCGGAAGAGCGTGTAGCTTATGAGAAGAGCATTCCTCTGGCTAAGAGGCGGGCTTTAACTAAATATTTGTCGGAACATTTCAATGAAGCTACGGCACAAATCTACAAGATGCCTCAGGCGGAAAATCTCTATCTCGCGCTGGTTCAGGACTACAGCGAATCGCAGAACATCTTTCTTCTATTAAAAAGCGAGGGTGAAACGGTTAGCGAAATAAGCAGGGTCAACCAGGACCAGGGCTGTCTGCTACCGACGCCCACCTTCTTCAACGGCAACGGGAGAACGCTGATTATCATCGCCATAGCAGCAGCAGACGGAGGCTATTGCGGCAACTACCTGCTTGAATACAAGGAGCAGAGCTTAAAATATCTGGGCGACATTTCTGCTTACGACGGCGTTCACGGCAGAGGCGGATTTCAAGGTCATAGCCCCATAGAAAACCTGACGATTGTCGAGTTTAAGCAGGACACTTATTACGTCACGATACGCGGTCGCGGCAGCCTTTATGGAGGAGCAGAGGACAAACGTTTAGCCAGGGCCAGGACGCCCATCACATACTTCTATGATGGGAAGGAATTTCGCCTCTCGTCCACTGGCCGGAGAAAGTAGGAATTATGTTCTCTCTTTAATTCGCTTACTCCCTTAATCAGAGGCGTCGGCGTTCACCCGAACTACCTTCACCGTCTGATTCGCAACATGAATCTGAGGCCGGAGTTGAAGAAGTAAGTGGAAAGCGGGGAGGAGAAGGCAGTAAAAGTTTTGTCAGGCGGCCTTATTGATTTACCTGAACAAAAAGCCTATAGTTCCGGCTGTCTGCTAAAGTCTCCTCGCGCCTATCCTGCGCTGACCAGACTTCTCACACATGATTACTCACTCAGGCCGGAACATGCCACTAGCAGAACCTGAGACCTAACCTCTAGTCTCCTGACTCAGGAAAGGAAATCTCTTCACGATGAAAATCACAGTAATGAAGTATCTAACTTTCCTCAAGCATGCTCGTTACGCTGTCGTTGCGCTGATGCTGGCTTGCGCCGTTATCGTAACCGCCAGCGTGTGGCACTCGTCCGCAGTAAGATTTTCTGACAAAGCCAAACTCAAGCAACAATTTCATGCGCGCATCCGCGAGGGTGTTGGGCGCGAAGTGGGATTAGCGAAGCGCGGCGACTCTCCCAAACAAATCCGCGCTGCGGTCAACTCTGTAGTGAGCTTCATTGAAAACCGCTCGGGCATCAAGTTAAGCGAAGAAACAAAGAGCAGAGTAGCAGCGATGGAAGAGACCGCACAAAACGGTGCGGGTCGTCGCCTTACCACGAATGAGCTTGGGGGCGTTATAAATGCAACGTTATTAGAACGCTTGTCCACCCTCTCCGATCAAGAGATTGCCAATATTGATGACACGCTGCGAGGGTTTAATGCTCCTGACCTGCCGAAAAACTATGACCGCGCTTTCAAGCTACCCGGCGGTATCGTGCTCATAGGGACACCTCCCGAAAAGACTATTGCACGATTGAAAGCTGTCCGCGATCAACTTAACAACCCTGCTGGCGAAGTCTTTAAAGGCATGGCCCGCAAGATCGTCAGGGAGCGCGTGCAGAGCAGAGCACAGTATTTGAGCGAAGCAATTCCTGAGCAGTTCGGAAATATGTGGGATGTCTTGAACGATAGGGAAAGCGGTATTGCCGATGGCGGCATCACGCCGCTACAAGCTTTTCTCATCGCTTACTCACTTGCCAGCGATGACTACCTGTCTGATAGCCAGGATTCTTTAAACAAGCGCATGAGGAGGACCCAAGCAGGCTTGGTCAAACTACGCGGAACATATCCCAGTCCTGCCGGACATCGTGCGTATGGAGTCAACGGCTATATCTTTTCATCACCGCTTGACCTCATATTCGACGAGCAAATTATAAATCGGCTGTTAGATCGCATTGAAGAAAGGAGCGTTGAATGAAAAAGTATCTTGCTCCATTACTTATCTTCACAGCCTGCCTGCTAACGGCCTGCGATCAAAACTGTCCAATGATAGGCAGTCCAAACACAACGTATCATTACACCTACGTTGACAATGGTACTGCTTACTCGGGCAGCTTCACAACTAACGCGAACGGAAACGCTGAAATCTCCGTGCCCGATAATATAAACTGTAGCGGCGTAACCTTCAGTAGCGACGACCTCCCGGAGCAGGGGCCAGTCTCATAACGTCTTACCTGACGTTCCAATGAGGGTTATGCTCACATGTAGCCCTTACTTGAAAGTAAGAAAAAGCGAGGGAGCAATTAGCTTGATGCTCCCTCGCTTTTTCTCATAGCAAACGTAGTTACCCAAAAACTCAACTAGATAATCTGCTATTTTCTGCTTTCTCGCTCTGGTGAAGCGTTCTGCGCTCTTTCCAGCGCCGGTACATCGCCAGAGAAAACGCGAGCCAGACGCCGCTCCAGAGATACGCGCCGAGCGTGTCCGAAGGCCAGTGTGCGCCGAGGTAGATGCGCGAGAGTCCGACGAGCAGGACAGGCAGGGCTGTAAGGATGAGCGCGAGGCGCCGCACAGTGGAGCCGCGCGGCAAAAGCGCGTAGGCGACGAAAAAGAGGAAGCCGAAGAAGCAGACGTAAAAGGTAACGTGCCCGGAGGGAAAGCTCTGCGTTGCAGTGTTGCCATAAACCGGGACTAGAGCGGAGACAGCAGGGCGCGGGCGCGAGATGAGCAATTTTAGCGTCGAGTTGATAATCGCGCTTCCAAGCGCGCTCATAGTCAAACCCGCTGCTTCGCTGCGCCTGCCAAACGCGAGAAAGATAATCACCAGCACAGTAGTCATCGCATACGGCGTAAAACTGTTGCCGAAGATCGACATGAAGCGCAGCAAGGGAAACAGGCCGGGTGGTGTGAAAGTGCTCCAATTAAAAGCGGTCGAGAACCTCAAATCCCAGCCGAAATACGGATCGAGGTAGGCGAAGATGGCAAGGACGGCGAACACGCCGAGCGCGACGACGTAGATGGTTTCGGCACGCCACAGGCGACGGATGGCACGACGGCGCGGAACTATTGGTGGCGCTGCCGGGTCTATCAATGATTCAACAGACGCGCCTCCTTTTATTTCCTGTTCGTCGCTTGAATTCATCGCTCGCCTAGTTAGCCCGCTTTCCGCGCGTGTAATATAATTCTCCTTGAAATAATCTCCCGAAGATAGCGAAACCTTAGGGCAAGCGGCAAGCTCAAAATGAAGCGGCTCTCTCGTAGTGCGCTTCCGGTTTGAGCTTCACCGCCGGAGAATTGAATTTTGTTAAGAGTTGAATATCGCGAGGGGCTTTACCTGCCTGACCTCGATTTGTGGCTCGACGCCGATGGGCCGCGCGAACGCTGCGTCATCTCGCACGGGCATTCAGATCACATCGCCGAGCATCGTTCGATTATCGCTACGCCTGAGACGGCGCGCATCTTCCGCCATCGTCGCGGTGACGCCGCGATGGAGACGCTCTCCTACAATGAGCGGCGCGATTACGGGCGCTTCGCT
Organism: uncultured Acidobacteriota bacterium; assembly: GCA_963791265.1. Classification (GTDB taxonomy): domain Bacteria; phylum Acidobacteriota; class Blastocatellia; order Pyrinomonadales; family Pyrinomonadaceae; genus QHXM01. The sequence goes on along the minus strand of CAWBSB010000012.1, from coordinate 715,770 downwards.
TTGACCTTTTTCCCGGCGGGTCATTGTCTGGGTTCGGCGCAGGTGTTAATCGAAGCGGACAATGAACGGCTCGTCTACACGGGCGACATCAAGCTGCGCCCGAACGTCACGGCGGAGGATGTCGTCATCGTCCCCTGCGACACGCTCGTGATGGAGTCAACTTTTGGCGATCCCCTCTATCGCTTCCCGCCTGATGTCGTAACTTTCGAGCGGCTCTACGCGGCAGTTGACCGCGCTCTCTCCGATGATCGCGTGCCGGTCGTGCTGGCTTACGCGCTCGGCAAGGGACAGGAGGCTCTCGAATTATTGCTCAGGCGCGACTACCGCGTGACGTTGCACGGCTCTGTCTGGAATATGGCGGAGATTTACCGCGAGCTGGGCGTGAAGTTTTCCGCGCCGTATGAAAAGTATGACCGGGAGCATTTGCGCGGGCGCGTGCTGATTACGCCACCGGGCAGCCGCAAGCAGCCGATGATTACGAACATTGAGCGGCGCTACGTGGTGATGCTGACGGGCTGGGCGCTCCATAAAAGCGCGCCCTACATGTACAAGGGCGTGGATTTGGTTTTGCCGCTTTCGGATCACGCGGACTTCGATGAGTTGGTGCATCTGGCGCGTGCAACGGGAGCGCAACGAATCATCACGATGCACGGCGCACCGAAATTTGCCGCGCACCTCAGAGAGCTAGGATTAAACGCCGAATATCTCGCGCATCATCCGGGCTCGTCTAAGTCTGAGACGGCGAAAAAGCGCAAGCCGAAGAAAGCCGCGACCACTGTCGAGCCTTTGCTGTTCAATTGAAAATGAAGGCTAGGTAAGCATTGGAAAGCGCCTAGCGCTTTTCCTGCGGCTTTGCCGCCTGGCTGTGCGGAAAGCCTCCGGCTTTCCGGCCTGCATTACTTTAATCACCCAGCGAGGCTGCGCCTCGCAACTGGTTAAGGCGCAGCCTCGCTGGGTGATTAAAGGAGCAGCTACCGGAAAGGCACAGCCTTTCCGCACAAACATGCGGCAGAGCCGCCAAATGGCGGAAAGTTTCGGAGCGGCAGGCGAGTTGACGTTGCGTAATGACCAGAAGCCGTTTTTGATAACGCCGATGGTCAACGTCGCCTCCATCCCAGTCTCCCGTAACCGGGACAACCCGCCGCGCCGAAGTCGAAGACAATTATGAAAGATCTAAGCAAGAAGTTTTCCTATTGCGCTTGCCGGGAAAGTGAATTGGGACAGATAAAGAGACGGCCTTCCGGCGTTTCTGCGAAATGAAGCTGTCCGCTCTCGACGCGCCGGTAAATGGAGCGTGAGCTTACGCCCGCGAGCGCCGCCGCTTCGTCAACCGTGAGCATCCCGACCAAAGCATCACAAGCCTCGCACCAGATAACGGGAGACTTTCGGCTGCTGACGAGCATCACGCGTTCTATCTCGACGGTGATCTCCGTTCTTTTCTTCATCGCAACAGTCTCTTGATGTTCTCTGTGGCTCGCATTTCGGGTTACAATAATCTATCGAAAGCCCGGATACACGCTTTTAAGAAACCTCCAACTTTCCCTCACCACATTATGGGACGATACCCTCACACAGCGCGGGACGTATTTAGGAAACATTGAAGTTCTCCTGAGATTCTTTTCAAAAAGTTCTGAAGGTGATGATGAAAGGTCAGGCGAAACGCTTCTACGCATTCGGAATCTTTCGGATAGACGTGACCGAGCGCGTGCTGCTCAAAGAAAAGACGGTTGTGCCGCTGACGCCGAAGGTCTTTGACACGCTGCTTTTCCTGGTCGAAAACGGCGGCCACATGCTCGGCAAAGAAGAGTTGCTGGAGAAGGTCTGGCCCGACAGCTTCGTCGAAGAGAACAATCTCGCGCAGAATATTTCGACGCTGAGAAAAGCCCTGGGCGAGGGTGCTCGCGGAACAAAATATATTGAGACCGTGCCGAAGCGCGGCTATCGCTTCGTCGCCGATGTCACAGAGACAATGGAGGGCGGCGCAGACTTAATCGTGCATGAACGCACGCGCGCTCATATCGTCGTCGAAGAAATTAACATGGACGAACCCGGACAAGCGTTGCAGCCGGAGTTTCAAAACACATCCGCCATCATTGATCTCTTGCCGGGCGCAGTCCGCCACGAGTCTTCATCGAGAGAATTTGAGCTACCGTTCGGGCGTCCGCCGGAAACGATGTACGCGAGAAGCGGCGACGTGAACATAGCTTATCAGGTCATCGGCGATGCGCCGCTCGATCTGGTCTTCGTGATGGGCTGGGTCTCTCATCTGGAATATTTCTGGCGCGAGCCGACGTTCGCGCGCTTCCTCCTGCGCCTCGCTTCCTTCTCTCGTCTCATCCTTTTCGACAAACGCGGAACGGGACTCTCCGATCGCGTGCCCGTCAACGAACTCCCTACACTTGAGCAGCGCATGGACGATGTGCGCGCGGTGATGGCGGCTGTCGGCTCGGAGCGCGCGGCTTTGTGCGGAGTCTCCGAAGGCGGCCCGATGTGCAGTCTCTTCGCGGCGACGTATCCGGAAAAGACGCTCGCGCTCGTGATGATCGGAACTTACGCCAAGCGTATCCGCGACGCCGAATATCCCTGGGCTCCGACTACAGAAGAACGCCAGCACTTCTTCGACGAGATACGCGCGCACTGGGGCGGCCCTGTCGGAGTGGAGGAACGCGCGCCGAGCGTGGCCGATGATGAGGAGTTTCGCCAGTGGTGGGCAACGTATCTCAGGATGGGCGCGAGTCCCGGCGCGGCTTTGGCCTTGACGCAGATGAACGCGGAGATTGATGTGCGTCAGGTCTTGCCGTCAATACGCGTTCCGACGCTTGTCTTGCACCGTGCGGAAGATCAATGCCTGAAGGTCGAAGAAGGGCGCTACGTCGCCGAGAGAATTCCCGGCTCGCGATATGTAGAGCTTCCCGGCGTGGATCATCTTCCTTTCGTCGGCGATCAGGACGCGATTCTCGACGAGGTTGAAGAGTTTTTGACCGGCGTGCGCCACACGATTGAGCCGGACAGAGTGCTCGCGACAGTTCTCTTCGCGCGCATTGTCGGCTCACAGGAACACGTCGAACGCCTCGGCGACGCGCGCTGGCAGGAACTCATAGGTCGCCTGCGCGCTCACATCCGCAAAGAGATTGAGTGGTTCAGAGGACGCGATATAGACATGGTCGGAGAACAGCCGCTCGCCATCTTCGACGGCCCGGCACGCGCCATCCGCTGCGCCTGCGCCATCAATGAATACGCCTCACGCCTAGCCGTTGAAATGCGAACGGGGCTGCACACGGGCGAGTGCGACATGATTGACGGCAAGGTCGGAGGGCTAGCGGCGGAGATCGGCGTTCAGGTGGCAAATAAAGCAGAGGCCGGTGAGGTGCTGGTTTCAAGTACGGTCAAAGATTTGGTCGCAGGCTCAGGCATCAAATTCGAGGATAAAGGAAGGCACAAGCTCGCAGGCATCCCCGGCGAATGGCAACTCTTCAGAGCCGAGAATTAGGGGCAGGGCTTGTCCCTGCCCGTTCAATGGCGGAAGAAATTAGCAGGGATGGACAGGATAGACAGGATGAAAAAGAACAAAGGGTAGTGCTGATTTCATATTCTTTGTCTTATCCTGTTCATCCTGTCCATCCCTGTTTGAATCTGCGTTATGTTGAGGCGGGCAGGGACAAGCCCTGCCCCTACTCTTTTGCCGCACTCGCCTTACTTGCCTTCGAGTCGCGTTCATCAATCAGTTGCGCGATGGCTCGTTCGAGATTGGTATCAATCTCTGTGAGTTGCTGGACGACGCGTGATGGCAGGCGCAGCGTGATGAGTTCGGATTCTTCCGGTGGAGATTCAAGAGCAAGCTGGACAGCCGTCAGCATCGCATCGTAGTTCAGGGGCTTGGCCAGATAATCCTGAACGCCCAGCCGCTCGCACTCTTTGCGTAGCTGTTCGCTCGTCTCTGCCGACGCGACGATGATAGGCACGCTCGCGTTGATGCTGCGAATCTCTCGCAAGACCTGCGTGCCGTGCATCTCCGGCAGCGTCATGTCCAGCAAAATCACGTCCGCGCCGTTGGCCTGAAACTCCGCGATGCCTTCTTCGCCCGTGAAAGCATTTCGCACGTTGTAGCCAGCCTTTTTGAGCGACGACTCGTAAAGCTCTGCCAGATCTTCCTGATCTTCGATCACCAGAATGCAATGCTCTGCCATCACCAAACCCTCCTGGATAATTTTCAGTTATTAATTAACAGTTTTCGGTTTCCAGTTTTCGGTTTTCAGCTTATAGTCGCTTGCTGAAAACTGAAAACTAAACACTGAAAACTGTAAACCGGATTATAGCAGAGACTGTTTATGAGTCCCGTTGCGATTGTCATCATCCTGCTGTTTGTCGCCGTCGTTCTCTTTGCGACGGAACGCATCCCGATTGACATCGTGACTATCCTGCTCGTTATCGGGCTGGTCGTCACGGGCGTCTTGACGGCGGGCGAGGCATTCGCGGGATTCGGCAACGACATCGTTATCACCATCTCCGGCCTCTTCATCCTGACCGGCGGGTTGGTCAAGACGGGCGTCATAGACATTGTAGGCCGCCGTCTGCACAGGATTGCCGGAGGCCGCGAGTTTAATTTAACCGTGCTCGTGATGGTCGTCGCCGCCGCCTCAGCCGCCTTTCTGAAGAACACGACGACGACCGCCATGTTCGTGCCCGTCGTCCTGGGAATGTGCATGCGTGCGCGCGTCCCGCCGTCGAAGCTGATGATGCCGCTCGCCTTCGGCGCAATCCTCGGCGGCACCTGCACGCTCATCGGAACTTCGACTAACCTGGCTGTCAGCGGCGCTATCACGCGTTATGGCCTGCCGCCGTTTTCGATGTTCGAGTTGACGGCGGTCGGCGTGGCGATTGTCGCCGTCGGGCTGCTTTACATGCTGGCTCTGGGCTTGCGCCTGCTCCCGCGTCGCGGCGGCGCGGATTCGCTCACGGAGCAATATCACATCCGCGAATACATGTCGGAAGTGCTCGTGCTGCCCAACTCGCCGCTCGTCGGGAAAACGCTGGCCGAGGCAAACGTGGGCGACGAGCTTGACCTGACGGTGATAGGCATCCTGCGCGGCAAGCAGGGACGCATCGCGCCGAGTTCGACAGAGAAGATAGCGGCGGAAGACCTTCTGCTGGTGCAGGGAAAGATTGAAGACATCCTGCGCGTGAAGAACGAAACGGGAATCGAGATTAGAGCCGATTTCAAGTTGAGCGATAACGTCCTGGAATCCGGCGACGTTGAGTTGTTTGAAGCGATGGTGCTGCGCGGCTCGGACTTCATCGGGCGCACGCTGAAAGGGCTGAAGTTTCGGCAGCGCTTTCAGTTGACCGTGCTGGCGGTCAATCGTCAAGGTGTGGCGCTGCTCTCGAAGATTAGTACGCTGCCTCTGCGTTTCGGCGACGTGCTGCTCGTACAAGGGAAACGCGAACAGGTCGAGCGGTTGGCGACGGATGGAAACCTCTTGCTGCTGGAAGACGTGTCGGAGCGACGCGGGCGCGCGAGTAAACGTCGCTGGGCGCTCCTGGCCTTCGGCGTCTTTCTCTTCTTCTCCATCACGCACCCGCCGCAAGTGCCGCTCTCCGTGGCCGTGCTGCTGGGCGTTCTGATCTTGCTCGTCAGCCGCGCCATCCGCACGCAGGAGATTTACGATCTCATCGAGTGGCGCTTGATAGTGCTGATTGCGGGCATGATTAGTTTCGGGACGGCCTTGGAGAAAACGGGCGCGGATAAGTATCTAGCCGACCTGATTGTGCAGGGTGTGGGCAGCTACGGCGGACTGGCCGTGCTTGCGGGCTTCTTCGTACTGACGGTCGCGCTGACGCAGCCGATGTCGAATCAGGCGGCGGCGCTCGTCGTCGTTCCCATCGCCGTCAAGACCGCCATCAGTCTCGGCCTCAATCCACGCACGTTCGCCGTGATGGTCACGTATGCCGCGTCCTGCTCGTTTCTGACACCGCTTGAGCCTGCCTGTGTGCTGATCTTCACGCCCGGTCGTTATCGCTTCTTCGATTTCGTCAAGGTCGGCTCGATTCTGACCGTGGCCGTCTTCGCCGTCGTGATGGTACTGGTGCCTGTCTTCTGGCCGATGGCGCAATCCGGGAATCTGCTGGTTCAACAGGGAGCGACACCAGACCCGGTGAAGGTCGGCCAGAACATCACCTACATCACGACCGTCACGAACAAGGGGCCGGATACGGCGCACAACGTGAAACTGACGAATAATCTGCCCGACTCGCTCACGTTCGTTTCCTGCGCGGCGAGTGGCGGCGGCGTCTGCGCCGGGGAAGCTAACAACCACACGGTCACGTTTCCCTTGCTGGCAAACAACGCACAGGCCACCGTCACCATCATTGCGACCGTGAAAGACACACTGACCGAAGGCACGGTCATCAACAATATCGTGACGATTGAATCACCGACGCCCGACCCGGAGAGGCTTGATAACTCCGCGACCGTCACGTCAACGGCTTATCACTAGCGCCTTGCGCTGCTGCGCTGCTGGTCACTATAATGCGCGGCTTTCAATGCTCGATTGATTCTCTTTTGATTTGCGATTTCTGATTCTCAACGTGAAGTCTGAGATTTAAGATGCCGAAGACAAGACCTCAGCCCGCTCCAAGCAAGAATCAAAAATCAAAAATCGCAAATCCCCCCGTTTCTTCCCGGATTGTCACGGTGCCGAATCTGCTGACCATGTTCCGCATGGCGCTGATTCCGGTTTTCGTTTCGCTTCTCTTCTCACGGAAATTCTCATGGGCGCTCGGCGTCTTCGTGCTCGCAGGCTTGACGGACGGCTTGGACGGACTCCTCGCGCGTCGCTTAAATCAAGGCTCTCAGTTGGGAACCATTCTAGACCCCATCGCCGACAAGCTCCTGCTCGTCACCTCTTTTATAGTGCTCTCTGTCCCGGCAATCAGTCCGCAGCCTTTGCCGCGCCATTTCCCCATCCCTTTCTGGGTAACGGTCGTCGTCATCAGCCGCGACATTTTTATAGTGGTCGGCGCAGCAGCCATCAACATCGTCACCGGCTTCAGTAAATTTCGCCCTTCATGGCTTGGCAAGATCAATACAGCCGTGCAGATTCTGGCCATCGCCGCCATTCTCATCGCCGCGAGCTATCCGGCTTTGAGCGGCTACCTGCCGACCGTCTACACCACAGTCTTCGGCTTCGCAGTCCTGTCCGGCGTCCATTACATCTTTTTCGCCTCCCGCCTCGTCAACGAAGAACGGCGACAGAACGGCGAATAAGTGCCGCAGCCACCTACATTCGCCGGGTTAAATTTAAGCCTTACATCAATCCGCCGCGTAGCGGCCATCTGAATTTAGCCCCGCCTTTCAAGGCCGGGAAAGTTGCCGCACCATTCGCAGGCGTCGCGTCAGCGACGGTTGAAGCTCTCAACCGTCGCTGACGCGACGCAGCGCAGGCGACGGTGCTTCGGTTCCCGGCGTTGAAACGCCGGGCTAAACTCACTTCGCCGCTACGCGGCGGATTGACGTCAGGCTTCAATTCCACCTTAACTCACAACATTTCAACACTTAACTTTCCGTGACAGGCTCTCATTCCAGCTTAATTAAAACTTGACAAGAGGGGACTCACATATTATATTAACAAGGCGTTCAACCCGTAATTCAATTGAGCCGTGGCAGGCGTGTCCGGTGAGAATCAAAAACGAGCGGCGGGCGCGTCTTAAGGTCGTTTCCCCAGACAGAATGGGAGAGGGCGGCCAATCAATATTGGGAGAAGAGAGCAATGAGCAAGATTATTGGAATTGATTTGGGCACGACCAACTCCGTGGTGGCCGTGATGGAAGGCGGCGAGCCTATCGTCATCACCAACTCGGAGGGCGGGCGCACCACCCCTTCGGTCGTCGCCTTCACTAAGGACGGCAACCGTCTCGTCGGACAGGTCGCCAAGCGTCAGGCCGTCACTAATCCTGAGAATACGGTCTATTCAATCAAACGTTTCATGGGGCGGCGCTTTGACGAAGTCAGCGAAGAGAAGAAGCAGGTGCCGTATGGGGTGAAGGCCGCAGGCAGCGATGTTCGCATCGATGCGGGCGGCAAGGAGTACAGTCCGCCGGAGATTTCGGCGATGATTCTGCAAAAGATGAAACAGTCTGCCGAAGATTACCTGGGGCAGAAGGTTGATAAAGCGGTCATCACCGTTCCGGCCTACTTCAACGACGCCCAGCGTCAGGCCACCAAAGACGCTGGCCGCATCGCAGGCTTGGAAGTGATGCGTATCGTCAACGAACCGACGGCAGCCGCGCTCGCTTACGGCCTTGATAAGAAGAAGGACGAGACCATCGCCGTCTTCGACTTTGGCGGCGGCACGTTCGACATCTCTATTCTAGAAGTCGGCGAAGGTGTGGTCGAAGTGAAATCCACCAACGGCGACACGCACCTCGGCGGCGACGACATTGATGAGCGATTGATGGAGTGGATTACGGAAGAGTTCAAGCGCGATCAGGGCATAGACCTCTCAAATGACAAGATGGCTTTGCAGCGCCTGAAGGAAGCCGCAGAGAAAGCCAAGATTGAGCTATCCAGCGCGATGGAGACGGAAATTAATCTGCCCTTCATCACCGCCGATCAGTCGGGTCCGAAGCACCTGGTGATGAAACTCACGCGCGCCAAGTTCGAGCAGTTGATTGAGCAGATTTTGCAGCGGCTCAAAACACCTGTCGAGCAGGCGATCAAGGATGCCGGGATTGACGCGAAGAAAGTTGACGAGGTCGTGCTCGTCGGCGGCTCAACACGTATCCCGAAAGTTCAGGAGATAGTCAAAGGCATCTTCGGGAAAGAGCCGAATAAGAGTGTGAACCCTGACGAAGTCGTCGCCATCGGCGCGGCTGTGCAGGCAGGCGTGCTGTCAGGCGAGAAGACGGACATTCTGCTGCTCGACGTAACACCGCTCTCACTTGGGATTGAAACTCTCGGCGGCGTGTTCACCAAACTAATCGAGCGCAACACGACGATTCCGACCCGCAAGTCTGAAGTCTTCTCGACGGCCTCGGATAATCAAACGTCCGTCGAAGTCCATGTGCTTCAGGGCGAGCGACCGATGGCGGGCGATAATCGCACGTTGGGTAAGTTTCATCTGGTCGGGATTCCGCCTGCACCGCGCGGCATGCCGCAGGTCGAAGTGACGTTTGACATTGATGCCAACGGCATCGTCAACGTCTCGGCCAAGGACATGGGCACGGGGCGCGAGCAGAAGATTACGATCACGGCATCAAGCGGTCTCTCGAAGGACGAGATTGACAAGATGATGCGCGATGCCGAATCGCACTCGGCTGACGACCAGCGCAAGCGTGAAGAGATAGAGGCGCGCAATCGTCTGGATTCTCTGACCTATCAGGTCGAGAAGACGTTCAACGAGAATAAAGAGAAGCTTGAGGCGTCGGCTGCAACAGAAGTCGAGACGGCGCTGGCAGACGCGAAGAAGGCGGCGGAAGAAGGCGGCGCGGAGCGCATGAACAATGCCTTCAATACTCTGCAAACCGCATCGCACAAAATCGCCGAAGCGCTCTATCAACAACAGGGCAGCTCCACCGGCGGCGATTCAACCGCAGACGAGCAGGCTTCAGCCGCAGGCGCTTCCTCCGGTCAGTCGTCATCACAGGGCACAACCGGCGGCGACGACAACGTGATTGACGCCGAATACGTTGACGTAGACGAGAACAAGCAATGAAGTGATGGGTGATGGGTGATAGGTGATAGGAAAGAACAGTTGTTTCCTCTTATCACTTATCACCCATCACCTATCACCGTCTTTCAATGGCTAAACAAGATTACTATCAGGTGCTGAGCATCAAGCGGGACGCGAAGCCGGATGAGATTAAGAAGGCTTACCGGAGGCTGGCTCGCAAGCATCACCCGGACGTGAATCCGGGCGACAAATCTGCTGAAGAGCGTTTCAAGCTCATCACGGAGGCGTATGACGTACTCTCCGATGAGAAGAAGCGCAAGGTCTATGACCGCTTCGGCCAATACTCGGACAATCTGGCCGAGGCTGCGGCGCGCGGCGCGACACCCGGCGGCGGCGCTGGAGGCCGCACGTCTCCAGGCTTCGACTTTGAAGGCTTCGACTGGGGCGCTGCCGGAGCGTCCGGTAGCAGCAGCGCCGGTGGTGGCGGTTCGAGTTTCCGAGACATCTTCGCAGACCTCTTCGGCGGCGGGTCAACCGCCAAGCAACCGGAGCGCGAGCCGCCGCGTCCTCAACCAAAACGTGGAGCAGACATAGAGATGCCGCTGGCGCTCTCTTTCGAGGAATCCATCACGGGGTTGATGACCAACATCACGGTCAATCGCTCGGAGCAGTGCACGCGCTGCAACGGCGCGGGCGACATGGGTGGGCCAATCGTCACCTGCTCGACGTGCAAAGGCTCAGGCCAGGTGCAGCGTGCGGGTGGGCGATTGAAATTCTCTCAGGAGTGCCCGGATTGCGGCGGAGTGGGAAAACGTCGTCAGCCTTGCTCGCTGTGTAAAGGCAGCGGCGTGCTGCCGAAAACGGAGACGGTCAAGATACGCATTCCGGCGGGCGTTGATACAGGTTCGCGCGTCCGCATCGCTGGCAAAGGCCAGGGCGGGCGAATGGGTGCGCCGCCGGGCGATCTCTTCATCATCACCAACGTCGGGCGGCACAAATATTTCACGCGCAAGGGCGACAACATTTATGTGACCGTGCCGCTGACAGTGCCGGAGGCTGCGTTGGGGGCGAAGATCGAAGTGCCGACGGTTGAAGGCAAAGCGCAATTGCGGATTCCGCCCGGCACGCAGTCGGGCCAGAAATTTCGCCTGCGCGAACGCGGCGTGCCGAGCTTGAGAAATCCTCAACTGCGCGGCGATCAGTTTGTCGAAGTGCAGGTCACACTGCCCAACGTGATTTCGGAAGAGACCAAGGAACTCTTGAAACGCTACGCGCAACTCAACGAAGAGAACCCGCGCGTGACGATGGGATTGGAATAAGTGATAAGTGATAGGTGATAAGAAAGACCGTTTGTTTTCACCTATCACTTATCACTTATCACCTATCACCCATTGCTTATGAAACGTAAAGCTCGCACATATACAATCAGCGCGGTGGCGGATCAATATGAGATTCACCCGCAGACGTTGCGTCTCTACGAGCGCGAGGGGCTGTTGAAGCCTTCGCGGTCTGAGGGGAACACGCGGCTGTATACGGATAGCGATCTTGAACGGCTCGAAGTCATCCTCTCTTTGACGCGCGATCTGGGAGTGAATCTGGCGGGCGTGGAAATCATTCTCAACATGCGCGAGAAGATGGACGCAATGCACCGCGAGTTTGAGCGTTTCTTTCAATACCTGCAAACTCACACCGAAGAGTTCGCGAATTTTACGGATGCGCCGCCTCCGCCCGAAGCTGGCGCGCTCATTCCGGCCTCTCACGCGACCGTCTTGCGCCTGCGCCGCCGCTCGGCTTCCCGCAGGTAAAATTCCCTTCTCCAATTCCTTGTGCTTGCTCCGCGCAGGGTGCTAAAGTTCGCCCGCTGTCTCTAATCATAAATAATTTTCAACTTCTCGGGTTTTGCACTGTCTGATTTATGACAGCTTCTCGGTCTCCCGCTTAACGTTATCAACGTCTGAGATAAACTCGCTATGAATCGCAAGTCCTCGCACCGGTTGATGAGGAGAGCGCGGCTCTCGTTCTTGCTGCTGGCATTCGTCTCGGCGGCGGCGCTCATGCCGCACGCTGCTTACGCCCAGGACCTCGACGACGTGACCATCAGCGGGCGCGTCACAGACCAGAACGGCGCGATTATTCCACTTGCTTCCGTCACGGCGGTACTGGTCAAAACCAATGTCGAGCGCACGGTCGAAGCAAACGACGAAGGGCGCTACCGGATTATCGAGCTTGAGCCGGGCGAGTATATCCTGCGCGTCTCTTCCGCAGGCTTTGCGACGGAAGAGAAAACGAATCTCGTCACTATCGCCGGACAGAATGTTCAACTAAATTTCACGCTTCGCCCGGCGGACGTGACAGCCGAGCAGGTCACAGTTTCCGAAGCCGACACACCTGCGATTGATACGACGCGCACAGTCGTCGGCGGAACAGTCACGACCGCCGAAGTCGAAGACCTGCCCAACGCTTCGCGCTCGCCGCTTGATTTAATCTTCACGCTCGGCGGCGTCACGGAAGAAGCTCTCTCGACGCGCGATCTGGCCGAAGACAGGAACACCAGCCCAAGCAACACGCCGGAAGAGGCAGGCTCGTTTGCCCTGTCGGGCGGCCCTGCCTATTCAAACAACATCACGATTGACGGTCTGGACAACAACGACGACCGCGCCGCGCGCGAGCGTTTCCAGCCTTCGATTGAAGCCGTCGAAGAAGTGCAGATCATCACGAACCAGTTTTCGGCGGAATACGGTCGTGCCAGCGGTGGGCGCATCAACATCCGCACGCGCGGCGGCTCAAATAAATATCGCGGACGCGTGTTCCACTTCTACCGCAACGACATTTTCAACTCCAACACGGTGCGAAACACATCGCTCGGCCTGCCGCGCCTGCCGCTTGAAGAACACAATCCGGGCTTTACCTTTAGCGGCCCGGTTCGATTGCCGCTTTACGACGGGCGCAAGCGCACCTTCTTCTTCGCGGCCTACGAGTACGACACCATCCTCGACTCGGCGACGATAGATACGCTCGTGCCCAACGAGCAGAATCCGCTCTTTCCAATTCCTGCGCCGACCATCGTAGACCCGCGTCGCTTGAGCGAAGGGATTTCTCCGTTCGTTTCAACGCTGAGCACGCCCGTCAGGAATAACATCTTCACGGCGCGCATAGATCACAAGTTCTCAGATGTTCACAACGGCTCGATTCTCTATCAACTCGGTCGTCAGAGAAATTTGCGTCAGTTCGGCGGCGGCAATCGTCTGGCGGAAAGCCTGCTCGGCAGAACGCGCAACACGGACGCCATTTCCTATTCCGACAACTTCGTCTTCTCGCCGACAGTCGTCAATCAAGCACGCTTTCAGTTTTCGAGCCTGTCGCCTGCGATTGCGGTTGAGGCGAACGGAGACCGCCGCCCTGTCGTCCTGATTACCCTGAACGACCCGCTTCCTTCCGGCGACCCGGACGAACGCGGAGGTACGCTCGTTGCAGGCTCTTCGACTTCGGGCGCAACCGACCGCAGCGAGAATCGCTTTCAAGCACAGGATGCTTTGTCCTGGATTGTCGGCTCACATTCTCTGAAATTCGGCGGAGACTTCCAGCACATTCGCTCGACCTTCATAGACCTCGAAGATGCTTCCGGCACGTTCACGTTCAGTAGCGCCGCAGACTTTCTGGCAAACGCGCCGAGCCGCTTCCGCCAAAATTTTCAGACCGAATCAAAGCAGCACAACACTTACTTCGGCCTTTTCGTGCAGGATGAATGGCGCTTGAAGCCTAACCTCACGATGAGCTACGGCCTGCGCTACGAGAACGAATCAATCGTGCGCGACCGCAATAATTTTGGGCCGCGCTTTGCCCTCGCTTACGATCCTTTCAAGTCGGGCAAGACCGTCATTCGCGTCGGGGCGGGTATCTTTTACAACCGCGCGCTCTTGAGAACAATTGACGACTTCACGCTCGGCACGCAGCAACTCTTCTTCGACACGAACGAGCTGCTGGACCCCACGACGGGCAGGGTTCTCAGCACCGCGCAGCGTCGCGCCTTTATCGCCGCTAATCTGACCTTTCCACAGGTTTTGACGCCCGACTCCGCACTCGTCCGCCAGAACGGCTTGCTCAACACGAGTTTCTCGCGCCGACTCGATCCGGATTTACGAATCCCCGAAAGCTATCAGGCCAACATCGGTTTCGAGCGCGAGCTAGGCCGCCTCTTCGTCTTTGAAGCCAACTACACCTACAATCGCGGCATTCATCTCTGGCGAGAATTCAACGCCAACGCTCCACGCCTGCCCGCAGGTTTCCGAAGCATCACAGACTATCTGCTCTCGCGCGACTTCCCGAATTTTGAACCGTGCCCGAATTGCCCGCGCCCGCTCTACGACGTTTCGACCGCCGGAGACATTGTCCGATTCACGTCATCTTCGACAGACCCCGCGAACCCAAACGCCATCGGGCGCATATTTGAGTTGGGCGTGCCCATCTCCATCTTCAATCTCAACAGCATCAGTTCGACCACGACGCTCGAAGTTGCGCTCGACGCTTTGAATCGGCTTCGCCCAGACCCGACGCGCGCTCAGGTCGAACAGCTTGCTTCCATCGGCAACAGTTTCTATCACGGGCTGATCCTTGAACTACACCGCCGCTTTACTCGCAGCAAAAGCGGTTTCGGTTTTTCGTTCCGCGCCGCCTACACGCTCTCGCGCCTGATTGACGACGGCATCGTCAACACTTCGAGCGCGCTTACCGTCGGCGACTTTCGCGCGGAACGTTCGCGCAGCCTGCTCGACCGCCGACATCGTTTCGTCTTTTCCGGGACGTTCGACACGCCGTCATGGCTCGGACGCCTGCGTCTTTCGCCCATCCTGCGTCTCGCTTCGGGCGCTCCCTTCAACATCTCCGTCGGCGGCAACGACCGCAACCTTGATGACGTGGGCAACGACCGCCCGATCTTCACGGGCGACCTCTCGCTGCTGCGTTCAAGAGAGCCGGGCGAACCGCTCAACCCCGCGTTGCTCACGGCCTTTCAACTTCCGACCATTGGCCAAACCGGAAACCTGCCGCGCAACGCCGCGTTGGGGCCGGGTCAATTCTTCTTCGATCTGAGCATCACGCGCGAGTTTCGGCCAACAGAGCGCCTGCGTATTCGCCCCGTCGTCGAGATTGACAATCTCCTGAACAAAACCGTCTTCAGCTTCGGCACGGAGTTCATCAACTTCACAGGCTTAAGCCCGACGGCGACGCCCGAACAGCGCCAGGCTTTTCTGGATTCCTTCCTCGTCCCAACGCGCACGCTTCGCCAGCGACAGATTCGGATCGGGATTCGTTTCGATTTCTAATATCGAAAGGTCGTGAAAAGTGAGGGGGCGGTGGAACCACGAAGTCACACCAAGAGACACGAAAGTTTCGATCACTTAGTGTTGCTTCGTGTGTTTTAGTGGTTCCCTCTTTTCTTCTTTTTCTCTGCGGCCTGTGAAGAAAGTTAAAAATGAACTTCGCCTGCGCGTGATTCGTTACCTTCTGTGGCAAGAGCGCGTTAAGCATCTTTTTTTCAGAGGGTTTTCAAATGAATTGTCCGAAATGTTCTCATCCACAACCCATTGATGAATCTCAATTCTGCTCGCAATGCGGCTTTCCGACTTCGGAGAGCGCCAACCCCCTGCCTGTCGCAGCGAGTCAGACCGAAGCCCCTGAGACAGATAAGCAGCAAGACCAACTCTCACCGCGACAGAAGGGCGTGCGTCAGGGCGTGAAACTGATGTTGCTCAGCATCGTGCTCATTCCAGCCTACGTGTTGCTCGCGGCGCTCTTTCCGGCAAACGACGTACTAGTAGAGAGCCACGTCAGCGATACTGCTTTCGAGAAGATTTCAGAAGCAGTTCTTTTCACAATCTTCGTTTGCGGGCTGGTGCGAATACTCTATGCCTACTTTTTCGAGCGAGGCGATAGCGCCGATAAACAAGAGGAACTGACGGCACAGCTCACTGCGGCGTCAACCAGATACGCCCTGCCTCCATCACAGAGCATTCCCATTTCCGGCTTTGGCGCGTGGCGCAGCAACACAGGAGAAGTCCCACAGCCTGCGGCTAAGCCTAAGCACAACGACGAATCTTTTGAAAAGGAAGAGACGCCCGGATAGGTAAAATTGAAAAGCCGCCCTCAACCGAGAGCGGCTTTTCAACTTTACTTATCCTCTGTGGGGTGAGAATCGGCGCGGGGGCTTGTCGCAGCTTGCTGGTTCGTTTCCGACTTTGATTGAGTGCGGCGCGCTTTCTTGCTCTCCAGCAACGCTCGCTGACAGCGTGCGCGGGAACGCTCAATGCGCCGCTTCATCCACGAATTCATAACTACACCTCAAACTCCTTATTCGGATATGTATCTAAAAACGCTTCGATCACGCTGGGATCAAACTGCTTGCCTTCGCACTTGCGAAGCTCTGCGGCGGCTACGTCATGGCTGAGCGCTTTGCGATAGGGGCGATCAGAGACCATCGCGTCGTAAGTGTCCGCCACTTGGACGATGCGCGCCATCAAAGGGATGTCTGCGCCGCCGAGTTTGTGCGGGTAGCCGCGCCCGTCCCAACGCTCGTGGTGATGCTGCGTGCGAACGCGTAGCTCAGCCGGAAGATTGAAGTACGAAGCCAGGAGAGCGCCGAAGCTCGGATGCTTGTGCAGAATGAAAAGCTCGGTCGGCGTCGGCTTGCGCGGACGATTCAGGACAGCTTCAGGCACGAGTATCTTGCCGACATCGTGCAGCACGGCTGCATAGCAAAGCTGCTTCAAACGCGTATCGTCGAAACCGAAGGCTCGCCCGATGGAGCGCGAGACACGAGACACGCGAACGCTGTGATAGTAGGTTTCAGGTCGCGCGCGCTTGAGTCGTTTGACCAGCGCCTCCGTTCCATCCATCTTGTGAACGCGACCGATTGTTTTGAGGCGCTGCAAAAAGCGCGTCAGATAGTTTGCCCAGCTACCATTCACCAGCTTGATGGTCGCAGCGTTAGAGGCTTCCAACGTCAATTGATCGTACATGCTTCGGCTCCTCCAAAATGAGTCGAACAAACGCAAAACAAATCGGGGGTTGGATTCGGGACATGTAATGAGAGCTTCACGCGGGCGAATCAAATTTACCTCTGTGACTTCTCGCCCAATCATGTGCATACGCCATGCCATGTTTCACTCTCAATACAAACTATAGAGCTATGTATGGTAGTGCACGTTAAACGGACGGGACGTATTTTTGAGGCCGTGCAGCTAAGGACAATCAAAGTTCAGCTTGCGCCGAATCTGTTAAGAGCTTGGGTGAGGTCTCGATAACCGAGGTGTTTTGCATTGTCGTACAAGAGGAAACGCGCTTAGCGACCAGCCTGGTTTGCGGTTATACGATATGGTATTCGCGATAGCGCCGAATGCCGCATAGTGGATGAGCGGCCACTCATTTGTGTTAAACTTGGATTGGTTTTAAGAGAGCTGCAAGGGAACAAAACCGCCAAAACGAGAGCGATGAGCGACGCACAGACAGGCAAAGAGCAGGAGGGAGATGTCGAAACGGCGCTGCTTGATGCCGAGCTATTCATCAAGTATCACGCGCCGGAGCGTGCCATCAAGAGGCTTCGCATCGCGCTTGAGCATCATCCGCGCTCGCTCCAACTGCGCGAACGACTGCGCGAAATCGCACAGGCCAAACACCCTGAAGAAGCCGCCCGGCAATGTCTCGCGCTCGCCAGTCTCTACATCGAGCGCGAGGAATTGCAGACGGCGCACGACCGCCTGCTCGAAGCCAAAAGCCTAGACCCGCGCATCTCGATTGCCCCCGGCCTTAACGCCATCCGTCGCGCCCGCCGCCCGAACCTTCAACAGAATGATCAGGTTGCCAGCAGCCGCGTCATCGATAAACCTAAATCCACGTTTGGCGGAGACCTTGCGGTCGTCAGTATTTTCGACGCCATTCAGGTGATTGAAAATTCGCGCTTAACGGGCGCTCTCTCAATCGTCAGTGAGACACGTTTGGGTCGAATGTACTTTAACGAAGGCCGCATCGTCGGCGCAGAGACAGGCGAGACCACAGGCGAAGACGCTTTTCGCAAGGTCGTCGAAGCGACAACGGGAACGTTCGAGTTTGAAAAGTCGGTCAAAGAATTTCCCGTCACCATCAATGCCGCCAGCAACACAAACCTGATTCTCGATAGCCTCCGGCAACTCGACGAAGAGAAAATGTGAAGAGCAGATTCACTTGCTCATGCTCACGTCATTCATATGCCTTGCTGCGATGCCTCACGGCGATGATGCTCAAACTGCGGTTCACATCATTGATTTCGTAGATTATCCGGTAATCGCCAACACGCACGCGCCAGCGATTTTGTGCGCCAACGAGTTTACGGCAGCCTGAAGGTCGAGGGTCGTTTGCTAGTGAGCGAAGTGCCTGTAATATCCGCGCCCTTACTGTCTGAGCTAGTGCTCTAATCTCCTTCTGCGCCGGACGAATAATAATGACTGTGTAAGTCACGCTACTCACTCAGCAATCCTTCTTCGCGCAATTCCGCTTCAAATTGGTCAAGCGTCATTCCCGGCTCTTCAGCACGCTCACTGGCCAGCATATTGTCATAAATGTCTTCCCAAAGTTCTCCCCACTCCTGAAGGTCTAAAACAACTGCAACTCTGTTTCCTTCGAGATCGGTAACGAATTGAACACCTTTCATCGTTTGCATCTCACACCTCACTTTTAGCTCAACCCTATTTATGTCCAGTCGAGATTTGACGAATACATTTTACACATTAATCCAGCAGCACTCGTGCGCTGAGAGCTTCGGCGCGTTCGAGCGCGGCGAGCAGGCGCAGGAATTGCGCGTAGTTTTTGCTGCGTGCGTGCAGGCGTGCTCGCTCGGATTCGGAGAGGTCGTTGCGCAGGACGTAGTCCAGGAAATCGTAATAGTCGGCGGTCGCCGCGTGCGGCAGTTCGCGCGTATAAGAGGTCTGCTCTGAATCTGTGGAGCGGAATCCGGCGAGCAGGTCAAAGAGATTGTCCGTCGTCAGGTGCGCGGCCTCGCGCGTGAGCTTGATCGGCAGGCGAAGCTCAAAGAAGCGCAAGCCCTGCCCCGTGGTGACGCGCCGCAACTCCTTCGTGCCTTCGCCGTCGAAAGGCGATTCGGTATCAACCAGAATGCGTAAGAGTCGCGGCTGATCTTCCTTGTCCAGCGTATCGAGCGCAAGCTGCACGCGGTCGGCTAAGAATTTCTCAAACTGCGCTTCAACCGGATACGTGACGCGGCCAAGACAGCCGACCAACTCGCCTTCGCCTGCCGTCTCGCGCGGCAAACACGCAGGACACGTTTCACACACGATTGTCTCTGACTGCGTTCGCTCAAGCTCGCCGCGCGCATTTTCGACAAAGCGCACCTTATCTTCGGTCGGCGCGTGTTCTTCACCCGTCGTCAGGCGCGTGTGAATGTTGCTCAGACGCCCCCACGCGCGCAAGTGCTCTTCGGAGTAACGAGCGCGCAAACTGCATGGATACTCAACGGTAAATTCTAAAGACAAACTTTCAACCCCTTGCGTCTAACGATACGACCCCGCTTCACCTTTCATCACTATCACACGAGCGTGTGAAGGGCAAGTGAGGTTCAAACTGTCGGGGCAGGGCTTGTCCCTGCCCACGTGTTTTGATGACAGAACGGGCAGGAACAAGCCCTGCCCCGACACACGTTTTTGCAGTACGTTTGACCGCGCTGGCTGCCGATGGAACAATGCCACAGCCAGTACAGGTAGATGATGCAAGAAGGAGTCAGAGATGGCAATCCCCCATTTCCCACCCGGCCCGAAAGGCAAACTGCTCGGCGGCAACTTCACAGCCTTTCGCCGCGATTCTCTAGCCTATTTGCAGAAGGCCACCGGCGAGCATGGCGACGTAGTTTATTTCCGCTTCGGCCCGCAGGATGTTTTCTTTCTCAATCACCCGGACTACATCAAGGATGTACTGGTCACACATCATCAGAGTTTTATGAAAGGCCGCGCGCTCCAACGCGCCAAGCGTCTGCTCGGCGAAGGACTACTGACCAGCGAAGGCGACTTTCATCGTCGGCAGCGGCGACTCGCGCAGCCAGCCTTTCATCGCGGGCGCATCGCTTCTTACGGAGCGGTGATGACAGACTACGCCGCGCGCACCGCCGCGCGCTGGCATGACGGGGAGACGCTCGACATCTCACAGGAGATGATGCGCCTGACGCTCGCCATCGTCGGCAAGACCTTGTTCGATACTGACGTTGAAGCGGAAGCGGACGAGATCGGCGCGGCGTTGACCTCTGTTATGGAGTTGTTCGATTTCCTCTTGCTGCCTTTCTCTGAGTTGCTGGAAAAGCTGCCGCTGCCGCATGTGCGTCGTTTCCAGAAAGCGAGGGCACGGCTGGACGAGACGATCTATCGCATCATCGAAGAGAGGCGCAGAAGCGATGAGGATCGCGGCGACTTGCTCTCGATGCTGTTGGCCGCGCGCGACGAAGAGGGCGACGGCGGGCAGATGAATGATGAGCAAGTGCGCGATGAAGTGATGACGCTCTTTCTCGCCGGACATGAAACGACGGCCAACTTGATGACGTGGACATGGTATTTGCTCTCTGAACATCAGGAGGTTGAAGCGAAGCTGCATGAAGAACTCGACGCGGTGTTAAAGGGAAGGCAGCCGACGGTTGAAGACGTGCCTTCCCTGCGCTACACGGAGATGGTGGTGGCGGAATCCATGCGGCTCTATCCGCCTGCGTGGGCGATTGGCCGTCTCGCGCTCAAGGAACACGAAGTCGGCGGCTACACCATCCCGGCAAAGGCGCTCGTGCTGTTGAGTCCGTATGTGACGCACCGCGACGAGCGATACTTTCCAGACCCGACGCGCTTTGACCCTGAGCGCTGGACGCCGGAAGCTAAAGAATCGAGGCCGCAGTTCGCCTACTTTCCATTCGGCGGAGGCACGCGCCGCTGCATCGGTGAAGGGTTCGCGTGGATGGAAGGAATCCTGCTGCTTGCCTCGCTCGCCCGCAACTGGCGCATGCGCCTCGTCCCCGGCCACCGTGTCGAGCCCCTGCCCGTCATCACCTTGCGCCCGAAACATGGAATGCGAATGAGGATGGAAAAGCGGTGATAGGTGATAAGTGATGGGTGATAGGTGATGGGTAATAGGACAACACGCTCTTTCCTATCACCCATCACTTATCACCCATCACTGTTTTCTGCTAATCTTGCTCTCTTTCGGATGCGAGCCGGGTGAGGCTTCTTCATATTAGACAAGCGAAGCAGAGTAGCTTGGCTTAGAATCAAGAGGTTCAAAGAATGGCGATTAGTCAAGATTTGTTGGAGATACTTGCTTGCCCCGCGTGCAAGGCTAAAGTCGAGTTGAAGCCGGACGCGAGCGGGTTGAAATGCACAGAGTGCAAGCGCGTCTATCCGATTCGTGATGACATTCCGGTGATGCTGGTAGGCGAAGCGCCTGTGGAAGATGAAGAGTCTGCTGGAAAAGCCTGAGCCAACGATTTCCGGTTGGCACGCTCTCGCGGGCGATCACCTCAGCAATTTGGAGAGCGAGGCGCAACCGTTAGCAGTCGCGCGCTGGGACTGGCGCGAGGTGCGTCGTGTGCTGGTCGTGCGCCTGCGCTCAATCGGCGATACGGTGCTGGCGACCCCATCGCTCTATGCTCTGCGCCGTTTTCTGCCCCATGTGCAGATAGACGTGCTGCTCGAAAGCTGGGTCGCGCCCGTGCTGGAAGGCAGCGAGTTGGTGGATAACGTTATCACGGTCGAGCGTGGCAGCACTGTCTCGCGCGCACGCGTTGCTCGTCGCCTCCGTGCAGAGCGTTACGATGTCGCTTACAACCTTCATGGGGGGACGACCGCGACGCTGTTGATTAGATCATCGGGCGCGAAGCATCGCGTCGGCTACAAGGATTACCAGTACAGCCGACTACTGAATCACGCTGCGCCGCCTGCCTCTGAATTATGGGGAACTGAGAAGACGCATTCGGTCGAGCAGCAACTCGCGCTCATTGGTTGGACGGGAGTGCCCGTGTCGGATCGTCCCCGGACGCAGTTGGCCGTCACGGAGAAAGCAAAGCTGAGCGTCGCAGAGAGACTTCGCGCGGCGCGTGTGGATGAAGCCAGGCCGCTCGCGCTGATTCATCCGGCTGCCGCTTTCGATACGAAGCAATGGGCGACCCGTAATTTTGCGCGCGTCGCGGAGGAGCTTTCGGCGCGCGGCTTCGAATGCGTGGCCATCGCCGCGCCGAATGAACAGCAGGTCATCAACACGCTTGTCGAAAATTCCCAGGCTCGTCTTACCGCTTTCACAGACCTCTCATTGCCGGAAGTCACGGCGCTCTGCTCACGCTCGCGCCTCTTCGTCGGCAACGATAGCGGCGTCGCGCACATCGCGGCAGCCGTCCGCGTGCCTTCGGTCGTCATCTTCGGCTCATCCAACGTCGCACACTGGCGTCCGTGGGCTGTAGCGCCGTCGGAAGTCGTCCGCGAAGAACTTCCCTGCCAGCCGTGCCCCGGCTACACCTGCGCCGAATTCGACGCGCCCGAATGTATCCGCCGCGTATCGGTCGAGCGCGTGCTGGCAGCGGTTCAGAAAGTTATTGAAAAGGATAATCATTGAAAATTTCAGTCGTCCCTACGGGACTCGATAAAACGTCTTGCGATGTGTACCCAGCAATAAATTGCCGGGCTATTATCAATCGCCCCTGACGGGGCTAAGAGCAATCCCATTTTTACCTTTGATTGATGACTAAGATAACTCAACAGCGTGCCGATGAACTGCTGCGCCGCGCGAGCGAGCGTTTCATTGTCGTGTACGGCGATGTAATGCTGGACGAGTTTGTGTGGGGCGATGTGACGCGCATCAGCCCGGAAGCGCCTGTGCCGGTGGTGGACATCCGGCGCGAGTCCGTGCATCTGGGCGGGGCGGCGAATGTCCTGGCGAATCTTGTGGCGCTCGGCACGCGCGCCGGGGTGGTCGGGGTGACGGGAAACGATTCCGCAGGCGAACGACTGCGCGCGGAGTTGAAAGAAGCGGGCGCGTCATTGCATGACACGTTAATCGTTGACGAGAGCCGACCGACCACGCTCAAGACGCGCATCATCGCGCACAGCCAACTCGTCGTGCGCGCAGACCGCGAGCGGCGCGACCCCGTTGATGAGAAGACGGAAGAACGCATCATCGAAGTTTTGACAAAAGCGATTCCAGAGGCTGACGCTTTCGTCGTTTCAGATTATGATAAGGGCGCTGTGACGCCGCGCGTCCTCGCGGAAGTCCTGCCGCTGGCTTACGCGCGCGGCATTCCTGTGCTGGTTGACCCGAAGATTCGCAACTTCGATGCGTACCGCCCGGCGACGCTGGTCACGCCGAATCACCATGAGGCGCTGCGGCTGGCGAGCATGGAAGATCACAGCGACGAGGGCTTGAAGAGAGCGGCGCACCTGATTCGCGGGCGTCTGGATTGCGAGTCGGTGTTGATTACGCGTGGCGAGCGGGGCATGATGCTGCTTGAAAGCTATCACGAGCCGGTTTACGTCGAAACGGTGGCGCGCGAGGTTTACGACGTGACGGGCGCAGGCGATACTGTCATCGCCACGCTCGCGGCGGCACTCGCGGGCGGAGCGTCAATGCTCGAAGCGGCGATCCTCGCAAATCACGCCGCCGGAATCGTCGTTGGCAAAGTGGGCACGGCCACCGCCAGCGCAGAAGAACTGGTCAATTCGATCCGGCAGGAAAATTAAGGAATGGAATTAACAAAGGATAGACAGGATTAACAGGATGAAGAAAGACGAGCAGCACTAATCCCCATATCTGTTTTTATCCTGACAATCTCTGTCCCTCCCTGTTTGAATCCGCTTTAGAGGTTTTACAAATGAAGAAGAGTTACCCCCAACTCATCACCTTCGGCGCGCTCGCGCTGGTCGCAGTCTCTTTATTCACTTCCTGTAACAGAAAGCCTGCGCGGGATGTTTTGAGAATCGGCATCGCGCGTAATGTCACGCATATTGCTGTCGGGCAGAAGTCGCACCTGCTGGCTTACGAGGAATACCGCGAACAGTCGGACATTGACAGCGCGCACGCTGCCTCAATCCGCGATTTTCTACGCGCCCCCATCACGGCCAAGTGGAGCGTGTCTGACGAAGAGCTTGCCTCTGTCGGCGAAGACGGAACTTTTACAGCTTTGAAGCCGGGACGCGTAACCTTGAAAAGCACCTGGGAAGGACGCGAGGCGACCGCCGCGATTGAGATAGTCAGAGCTTTGCCTTCGGGGCAATTGCCGCAAGTCAACGCGAAAGCATTGCGCTGTGCGCCGCAGGGAGTTGGTTTGAGTCTGGGCGAAGACCGCGCTTTACGCTTCAGCTTGAGCTTCGACGGAGACTGCGCGGACGTGGATGTTACTGCCGCTGCACCGGACAAGCCGATGCCGTGGGAGATTCCTTTCAACGGCGGCACGCTTCAATTGACGAACGCGCAGGGCACAATCGTCAGCGGGCGGGCGCGCATGAACGTCGGGGGCGAAGTTGAGTTCACGGTTTGGGCTGAAGGTGAGGGTGCTTTTCCTCTTTCGCTTCAGAATAAGACCGTGCTGCTCGTCGGCGATTCGATGGCTGAAGGCGTCGCGCCCTGGCTGCAAAAGAAGGTCGAGGCGGTGGGCGGGCGCTTCATCAACGGGCAGGAGCGCAGTTCAACGATTGTGTGGTGGCAGGGTTCAGGGAAGTTGCGCGAGAGGCTTGCGCGTCACCGACCGGACGTAGTCTTCATCGCGCTCGGCTCAAACGAAATCTTTTTGCAACAGCCGGAAGTGCGCGCTCCCTTAATCAAGCAGATGGTTGAAGAAATCGGCGCGCGCCCCTCTTACTGGATTGGCCCGCCGAGTTGGAAACCCGATCTGGGACTCGTACATGTGATCGAAGAAAACTTCCAGCCGGGACATTTCTACAACTCAAACGACCTCAAAGTGCCGCGTGCGCCCGACGGCAAGCACCCGACCGCGCAGGGCTACCAGACCTGGACCGAGTTGGTTTGGAACTGGTATGCACGAGCGATCTGAAAAGCAGTGGGCAGTGGGCAGTGGTCAGTTAAAGACAAAGCTCAGCGCGGCTTATCGCCTGTATTTTACTGGCCACTGACCACCGGCCACTGACCGCTGCATCATCCTCTCCGTTTGCCACCAACCTTGCCGAGATAGCTAGGCGCGCGTCCCTGAACGTTGAGCGCGGGGCCGAGGGTATTAGCGATGCTGGCGGTGACAAAGCGCGGCTGCGCGGTGGAGACTAATCCCCAGAAGAACGAGCTTTGTCCTCTTCCGGGGCCGCTGCCCGCGCAGACCGGAGAGGCGAATGAAAAGGTGATGTTGTTGCCGACCTGATCTGCCGAAGCTATCCCGATGCTGCCGATGCCGCCGCCCGTCACGACGAAGACTTGATCGCTCGCCGTTCCATCGCTGTTGAAATCAAGCGTGCTCACCACGGGGCCGAAGTTAAGCGTGACGGAGTTGACGCAGCCGAGGCTTAAAGCTCCGACGGCGTTTCGCATGTCAACGCGATAGAGGTAGGCGTACTTGCCCGCCGCAGGAGAGCCGGGCAGCCCGCGAAAAGTGCGCGACTGGAAGAAACCTGTGCCTGAGCCGGGCAAAGTAATCGGGGCAGTGGTATCGTTGACGACGACCGTGCAGGAAGCATCAAAGACGCAGTTGATGGGCGGCGCGCTGACATTGACGATTGAGAGCGGCACGGCTTGTGCGGTTGTGACAAAAAAGCTGAAGAGAAGAAAGAGCGTTAATTTTTTCATCGGACTCTCCTTTGGGGGCATCAAAGCTTCCGTTGGTAGCGACGCACATTTTGAGGATTTCTTCGGTTGGACGGATGCGCCGCTTGTCGCTAAACAGCTTGACGAAACTTTGGGCTGTGAAAATATGCCCTTGATTGGTCTGTGTCAAGACTAAGCGGCGCAACGTGACGCGAGGTCTCTTTGTAATTGGATGTCGGCAACATACGATTCACCACAGAGACACAGAGAACACGGAGGATGCACGGAGATTTGAAATTTCAGATTCCGAATTTGAAATATCAAATCTGTAATTTGAGATAGTTTTCCTCTGTGCCCCCTCTGTGTCCTCTGTGTCTCTGTGGTGAATTGCCATTAGCATTACAGTCGAGATTGTATAGACCCTGAACGGCACGCTTTTCCTCTGGCGTCGAAAGATGCTTTTGGGCCATACTCTCAGCTCTTCCAGATACTCGAACATTCGTGCAAACCTTCATGATGATTAAAAAGAATAGAACGTCACCTTTCGTCGCTCTCCTGCTGCTTCTCGCGCTCGGCTTCAACTCGTTCACGTCTTTGAGCGCGCAGGAACAGCGTCCGCAGCGCGAGCGCAGAGTCAGCACGACCGCACCGCAGCCAGCGCAGACGCCGACCCCGAAGCCTACCCCGACGCCCACGCCGCAGTCTCTCGCAGCGCCTGCCGCTTCGGTTGTCAACAAGAGCACAAATGCGCCGAGGACGCTTGATGAGCTGCGTGCGCGGATTCAGGAGGTGCTGCGTAATCCCGAACTCGCGACGGCGCAGATGTCCGTCAAGGTGGCTTCGCTCAACACGGGGCGCACGCTTTATGAAGAGAACGCCGAAAAGCTCCTGCACCCGGCATCGAACATGAAGATTTACACGGTGGCCGCCGCGCTCGACCGACTCTCGCCCGACTTTCGTTTCAAGACCTCTGCCTACGTGCCATCTGCGCCGGACGCTGCGGGCGTGATTCGTGGCGATCTCATCATCTACGGTCGCGGCGACCCGTCGTTCGCGGCGAGCTTCAACAACGGTGATTACTACAAGGCGATTGATGATTTCGCGGCGCGCATCGCCAGCGCAGGCGTCAAGCGCATCGAGGGCAACATCATCGGAGATGAAAGTTATTTCACGGGCAGTCACTTCGGCTACGGCTGGGAGTGGGACGATCTTCAGTGGTATTACGGCGCGGAGATTTCTGCTCTAACGGTCAACGATAACTCGCTCGACCTGTTCGTCAGGCCCGGACTCGACGTGGGCGCGCAGGCAGTTGTGACGACCGGGCCTGTGACGCCGCTCGTCACGATTGTCAATCGCGCGACGACCGGAGAGCGCGGAACGCGTCGCAACATCACGGTCGTGCGTCCACTCGGCACTAACACCATCGAAATCAGCGGGAGCGTGCCGCTGGGAATTGACGCGACCGACAAGGGGCTAATCGGGAGCATCGCCGTTCCCAATCCGGCGCTCGTCTTCGTGTACATGCTGCGCTCTTCGCTGGCGTCGAAAGGCGTGGCTATCACGGGGCAGTCGCAGATGATTGACGCGCGCGGGCGAGGCAAGCTGCCGCTCAGAATTGATTCGCTCGTGGAAATCGCCAGCGTGCAATCACCTCCCCTGAGCGTCATCGCGGCGCAGACGCTGAAGCCCAGCCAGAATCTTTATACGGAGTTGCTGCTTCGCGCGCTAGGCCGTTCGACTGCGCCGAATGGAACTATTTCGAGCCCCGAACGAACGACGGCAGATGAAGGCATCGAGGCTGTCAAAACTTTTCTGCGCGGGGCAGGCATCGAGCCGCGCGGCCAGGTCGTTCAGGCAGACGGCTCAGGACTCTCCCGCCACAACTACATTACCGCCAGCGGCACAATGCAACTGCTCACCTACATGAGCACGCATCGCTACGCCAACGCTTTTCGTGAAGCGCTGCCGATTGCGGGCGTTGACGGCACGCTCAGGACGCGCATGCGTGGAACTGTGGCGGCAAACAATCTTCGCGCCAAGACGGGCACGATTAGCGGCGTCGCCTCGCTCTCAGGCTACGTGACGACCGCCGCAGGCGAGCGCCTTGTCTTTTCCATCATCCTGAACAATTACCCCGAAGAATCAAGCTCACGCCGGAGCTTCATAGACACGATAGCCGTGCTGCTTGCATCCTTTGCCGGGCGATCATGAAACAGAGATTGTGGTTATCATTACTACTCACGATGCTCGTCACGGGCGCTCCTTTGGCTCAAACATCGAGCGGCCCTGTGAAAGGTTCTCTGGTAATTACCGGCGGAGAATTTGGTAAAGGCGTCATCGAACGCTTCGTCGCTTTAGCCGGAGGGCCGGACGCTAACTTCGTCTATATCCCGACCGCCGCTTCGAGTCTCAAGCTTGCATCCGGCTTCATCTATGATCCTCCGGATTCCGACACGCCCGCAGCCAACACGCGCGAGTTCGAGCAGGAGTTGGCAAAGATGTTCGGCGTCAAGCGCGTCACCGTCCTGCATACGAGAAGCCGCGAGACGGCTAATTCCGAAAAGTTTGTCGAGCCATTAAGACGGGCAAACGGCGTCTGGTTAAGTTCGGGTAATGCCGGGCGTCTGGCCTCGGCCTATCTGGACACGCTGACGCAGCGCGAGATAGAGGCCGTCATCAATCGCAATGGTGTGGTCGGGGGCAACTCGGCTGGCGCAATCATTCAAGGGTCGTACACCGTGCGGGGCAGATCCGACAAACCTTTGCTCATGGCCAAAGGGCACGAGCGCGGCTTCGGTTTCCTGAAGAACGTTGCCATCAACCCGCATTTGACGGAAGCCAAACGCGACGCCGAACTGGTGAACGTCGTTGACGCTTACCCGGAACTGCTGGGAATCGGCATTGACGAGAAAGCGGCGATAGTCGTCGAAGGAGATAGCTTCGTCGTGATGGGCGAAGGGCGCGTTGCCATCTACGACAACAAGAAACACGGCGGCTCATGGTACTACTGGCTCTCACCGGGAGATATATTTAACCTGCGAATCCGCACCGCACTGCCAGCCGCCAGAAGCGCCCCATCGCGCTGACAATAACGCGCTCTTCGATAAAATTTGGATGATATTGGCGAGTGACAGGTGAATGCCAGCGATTGGCCGCTGGCATGATTAGTATCGGAATAGTAGAATCAAGACGGAGCGTGAAGGCTATGGCTGAGAAATCGGATATATTGAAACGCGAAGCCGAACCACCGCCCATAACGGATCGAGGAGTGCGACGGGAGGAGATTCGTCAGGCTCTCCGGCGTCTGCGCGAGATCGGCGAAAAGCTCCCGGCGGTTGATGCTGTCGCCATTGTGCGCGAAGGTAGAGATTTAGGTCTTCGATAAGTTTAATCATAACTACACACCTCTTCGTTTACTATCCCAGCACTCGATGCAGTTCATCAAATTTCACGGCTTCGGCAACGACTATCTGGTCTTTGAAACAGAACGCCTCAGCGGTGTCAAATCGCTGAACGAGTTTGCGCGTGCCATCTGCGACCGTCACTATGGCGCGGGTGCGGACGGCATCACGGTCGTCAGTCCCGCTGGTGAAGACGAGGACGCGGATTTCGTTGTTCGCATCTTCAACGTGGACGGAAGTGAAGCTGCGCTTTCCGGCAATGGCACGCGCTGCACGGTCGCGTATCTTTATTATCGCGGTCTGTGGTCGCAGGATGAGTTGCGTTTGAAGACGCGCTCAGGCATCAAACTCTATCGTTTGCGCGAGCGTATTTCTGAGGGGCATTACTGGTTTGAATCAGAATTAGGCCAGCCGGGATTAGAGAGCGCGTCCGTTCCCATGTTGACGGAGTCATTCATGAAGCGCGTCACGGATTACCCGCTGACAATTGAAGACGAGAAGCTGCGCGTCACCGCGCTCTCGATGGGCAATCCGAACTGCATTATCTTCGTTGACGATTTTGCTGAGTTGGACTGGCGGCGTGTGGGTCGCATCCTCGAAAACCATGAGCAATTCCCGGACAGAACCAACGTCGTCTTTGTGCGCGTCGTGGATCGCAGCAATATCGAAGTGCGCCTCTGGGAGCGCGGCGTCGGCGAAACCAAATCTTCGGGAACTTGCTCCTGCGCGGCGGCGGTGGCGAGCGCCATCAACGATAAGACCGACCGGCACGTTAATGTTCACACAGAAGGCGGACTGCTCGAAGTTTTGTGGCGAGAAGACGGCGAGGTCGTAATGACGGGACGCGCCGACGTGGTTTACAGTGGAGAATGGATTGAACCGTAGGAGACAGGAGACGGAAGTCGGGAGTCAGAAGAAAAGAAAAACTGTTGAAGTGTTTTTATCCTTATCATTCTGACTTCTGTCTTCTGACTCCTATCTCCCGCTTATTTGCCCCATGAAGAATTTCAAACTCAAAGTTAATGCCCCAGGTTTATTGCTGGCCTCTCTTTTCGCCGCGTTGCTGCTGACGGCAGGCTGCGGCGGGAAGGCGGAGACGAAGTCTGCTGAGAGCGATGTGCGCCCGGCTAAGACGGTGAGCGTGCGCCCCGTAGTTTCGACGTGGCTGGGTAATCCGTCGCGCACCTTTTACGGCTCAGGCCCATTCAAGGATGCTCCGCTCGAAGTCGTCTGGAAGTTTAAGACGAAATCTATCAGCGGTCGGCTGCACAAAGACCCGTGGGGCGGAACGAGTTGGCCGGGTCAGGCTTCTGTGAGCGGTGATCGCGTCTACTTCGGCTCGGCTGACGGCAATGTTTATTGCCTGAGCACTAAAGATGGCTCGCTCATCTGGAAGTTTCAGGGCCTGGACAGCATGAAGGCCACGCCCACGATTGTCGGCGACCGTATTCTCGCCAGCGGCCTTGACCATTATCTTTACTGCCTGAGCGCAAAAGACGGTAGCGTCATCTGGAAATACAAGGCCGGTTTTGAGATTGACGGCTCAGTCGCAGCAATTGACGGCAAGCTCTACTTCGGCTGCGAGGATGGTTTCTTTTACTGTCTTAACCTTGAAGACGGCTCGCTCGTTTATAAGAGCCAGCGCCTCGGCTCGATGGAAGGCAGTTGCTCCATTCACGATGGGCGTATCTACATCGGAACGGAGGGGGGCGACCTATATAGCTTGAACATGACAGACGGCACGATTATCTGGAAGGCGCGCATCGGCGCGGATTCGGATTCGACGCCTGCGGTGGCAAACGGTCTGGTTTACACGGCGGCGGAAGATGGCAACGTCAGTGCATACAAGCAGGAGACAGGCGAGCGCGTCTGGACGTTCAAGACGAATGGTGGCATCTGGGGCAGCCCTATCTTTCTGGACGGGCGCATCTACATCGGATCGAGTGATCGCAACCTTTACTGCCTGACGGCTGACAAAGGACAGGTCGTCTGGCGTCACCAGACACGCGGCCCCATTTGGGGCACATCGCCGGTGGTTGACGGACGCGTCATCTTCGGCGACAAAGCGGGCTGGGTCTACATGCTGCGGGCTGAAGACGGGAAATTGATCTCCGACCTGCAAATCGGCGAGAACATCAACTCGACACCCGCCATCTCCGAAGGGCGCATCTACCTCGGCGCATTCAACGGCGATTTGCACAGCATCGGTAGCAGTGATCAGTAGTCAGTGGTCGGTGGTCAGTTAAAAACAGATGAGTGGCCGCCAGTCTTTCGTTGATATGAAAACTGGCGGCCATTGCTTTACAATGACACTTTACTGAAAACCGAAAACCGAAAACTGACCACTTCTTTTATGATTTACCTGGTTGATAACACGGTTGACGGGCAAGGCGTATCCCCGCGCGAGATTCAGGCGGCGCTCGAAGAGATGCGCCCCGACAGTACAATCGTCGTCGAGCATTTCAAAGATGTGTCGCTTCGTCGCATCAGGGAGGTTTCGCCTTCGCATATCATCCTGAGCGGGCAGAGCCACCCGTGGACTGAGTACACGCCAGCATCGCTCTCCGGCGTTTTTGAAGTTATACGCGAGGCGGAACAGCCTATCTTAGGCATCTGCGGCGGGCATCAACAGATTGCGCTGGCTTACGGCTCGGAGGTTGGACTGATGAAGCGCCTCGCGCCGGGCGAAGGTTACGAAGGGGCGTTGCGTGAGCGCGGCTTCTTCGAGGTCGAGACAGAGGGCGAAGGGATTTTTGAAGGCTTGCCGCGCTCCGTTTCGGTCTGGCACTCGCACTGCGACGAAGTGAAAGAATTGCCCGCAGACTTTGAGTTGACCGCTTCCAACGCGACCTGCGGGATTCAAGCGATGCAGCACACCTCGCGCCCGGTGTTCAGTGTGCAGTTTCACCCGGAACTATTCGACGCAGAACACCCGCAGGGCAGGCGCATCATCGAAAACTTCCTCGACCGAAGAGCTATTGAGAATTAACGCCCGACGGCTTGAGGCTGAGCATTCCCTTATTGAGTTGCCCGTGCAAGCTGACGTTGACCACACGTCGTTGCTGTCTTCAAGTCCCTCAGCCGGTCTGACGACAACCTGCCTGTAGAAACCGCAACTCCGCTGCAAACATTGCCGGTCAGAGGTAATTGTCAAAGCAGAAAAGCTGGAGATGATCAACTTTCAGTGCTATCATCCGCGCTGATGCAAGCCGCTGATTGAGACGGACTGAGAACGGTTCTTCGCCCACCTGCCTTGAAAGCTGTCCGTCAAATTTTCCTTCTTAACCAGGACAGGAGAATCCAGACATGCCCTCACCTGAAGATGCTGCCGCCGGTTCTAAAAATATCAAGAGTAATCCGAGAGGACGACGCGGCTCGTGCAGCATGATACTTCTCGGCATAGCTCTTCTAATCGCTGCGTTGTTCTTGTATTTCTACTACGAAAGCAATCAGCCGAAAGTCAAAACAGAGTCCGGCGAGATCAATAATATTAACCGCACTACATCAAATGCCGGGGCAGGAACTCCTCGACCGACGCCGTCTCCTGCGGCATCACCATAAAAAAAAGCCTGAGCAGAAAAGCGGCGGACGAATCTCTCAGTATCATGCCTTGAACACAGGACGAAATGTCTGAGAACAAAAAATTAGCCAGCGACCTCGCACGGGTTTCTTAACAGACTCACGTTTCCGAATTATAGGAGATCATTCGATGCGAAGAGCCTTCTCTTTCCTCACCCTGTTTATCCTGGTTGCGTTCTGTACAGCCTGCGGCAGTGAGAATGCGAACCATGTTAACACTGGCAACACCACTGGCAACTTCACCAATGCCTCATATCCGACTCCGATGTCTACACCAGGGCCGACTCCTAATCAGACCCCGGCTCTTGAAAAGAATGACAAGATTACAGTCCACTATCCAAACCTCTTTTTGCAGGATGATACGGATAATCCACGCAAAGTAACTTTCGAGCTTGAAGAAGTGGGCGGACAGGTTTACTCCACAGATATAACAAACGGGAATACGACCCAAAGCACGAGAACACCCGACGTAAATATCAGGCCACTAAAGAACCCGGATAAATATGACATTTATATCGAGGTTCAACTTTTAACGACCGGGCTAGCCAAAGCTGACCCGCCTAACCTGAAAAAACTATACAAGGCGGGAGAAAAGTTGTTATGGGAGTGGTGGCTCAAACCCGTCGAGGGAAAGGCCGAAGGCGAAGATGTGGCCTTCCGCTTTCAAGTGGATGTGACATGGAAGGCAAAAACGCCCGATGTTTCTGACGAAGCGATTTCTGATGTCTGGAAGAATGAGTTTCGGGTGAGGGTGGGGCCGCCAGCGTCGCGTGTCAATGCAGCGCTTTATGGCTCCCCTGTCCTGGCCGCCGGTGGGGTCATTGCCTTCGGTGCGGGTATCAGGAGACGTAAAAAATCACCGGGCGCGGAACTTGAGGAAGAAGAAGGCATCGAAGATAACCCGGAGATGGTAAGCACAGAGGCCGTACTCGAAGAAGAAGTCAGCAGCACGGTCTATGCTCCGGGGCAAGCCAGGCAGGGCGATATGTTTCTGGTGCAGGTCTTCGTTCATCTGCCCGAACAGGCGGCCTCTCTCGAAGAGATTGCGAAGGAAGCCGACGAGGATGCAAGACGAAGTATCACCAGCACGTTAGAGAAGAAGATTAAACGCGAGACGGAGTTAACTTTCCATCTTCTGATGCCGGGGCTCGACATAGATGACCCCATCCAATCCTGCGTCTGGCGTGGTAAACCTGCGCGGGTTCAATTCGGCGTCACTGTGCCGGAAGACAGCAAGCCAAGAAATATTATCGGCACAGTGACGGTCAGCGAAGCGAGCATTCCCATCGGTCATCTTAAATTCAAGTTTAAGATTGCGGGCGACGATGTGGTGGTAAACGTTGAGCCTGTTCCTGCCGCGAGCATGGTTCGCTATCAGCAGGCATTCATCTCCTACGCATCGAAAGATCGCCCGGAAGTGCTCAAGCGCGTCCAGATGCTCAACCTTGCCAAGATCAAGTTCTTTCAAGACCTCTTAACCCTTGACCCCGGAGACTCATGGGAGAAGCTCCTCTATGATTACATTGATAAGAGCGATGTCTTCTATCTCTTCTGGTCAACGGCGGCGAGTGAATCGGAGTGGGTCAGGAAAGAGATCGAGTACGCCATTAAACGTAAGAGCGGCGAGAATGCGTCAGGCCCTGAGATTATACCTGTCATCATCGAAGGGCCGCCCGCTGTAAGACCGCCCGAGGAGCTGAGCTTCCTTCATTTTAACGATAAACTCATGTATTTCATCAATTCCAGGGAGACTGAGGCAAAGCCACCTGACGGCTGAGACGTGTGTGCCTGTCAGAGCGCACGTCGGGGAGTGACTAAACGCGAATAGGCAGCGGATCAATGATGTGAGCCGGATAATGTGGATGCAGTCGTTTACGCAGTTGCCTTTGATTGTAGAAATGCACAAACAGATCAACCGCCCGGCGCAAGGCTTTGATGCAGCGTGAAAAGCACCGACTCTTGCGTGCCAGGCGTGCCAGATAATGACGCAGGTCGGCGTTCGTCCCTTCAACTGAATAAGTTTCACTCTTGTCATGCAGCATGGTGTGGACGCCCCAATAGCAAAGATCGCCATAGGTGGGAAAGGCATCACTAAAGTAACGTACCGAGTGCGCTGCCCCATCAACCAGAGCTTGCCTCACCGGAGTTGTGCGCTCCCACACCACATTATGCGCGATGATGCAGCGCGTCGCTCGATCTACGATGGTTACGATGTAAGCCCTTGTTTTTTTGAGCCGATAAAGGTGAACACTTCGTCGAGTTCGACTGTCTCAGGCGCACGCACGGGCGGCTCGCCGACAGGCAAGTTGTGATGATAAGCATTGATCCAATTGACCGCCGATTGATAGTTAACACCGAGCAGACGACCGATCCGACGGAAGTTAGTGCCTTCCAAGTATAAGCGGATGGCTTGCTGTTTGACCTGATCGGGATAGCCGTTGAGCTTCGGCTCGGGAGTGTAATGTCTATCGCACTCGCGGCATTGATAACGCTGAGAGCCAGCGCGGTTGTGGCCAGCTTTAATCTGGCGTTCAGTGGCTTGGCAATATGGACATTCAGGCATACGGAACTTTATAACGTACCGATGCTTGTTTCGTCACTCCCGCACGTCGCCTGCGCTGGACAGTCACGGTCGCGTATGTTAGCCTCTTTTCACGTTATGAAGAACAAGCGGACAGCTTGAATGTTCGCTTGTTTTTATTTTGTGCAGCTCTTTCAGCGCACCGCATCAAGGATGCAAGCCCCCAACTCCGGCTGACGTTTTTCTCAAAACTCCTAGAGCCGGAGGTCGAGTCATGGGAAAGAACGGACTCGCGCGCCGCGCCGCTGAAAGATTGACAATCACCCTCGGCATAGGAGAAACCGACAGATGAAATTGTTCGTTCGCGGAGGCATGAGCCTTGCCGCCATGCTTTTCGCAGCTTTTTTGATATTTTACGCACGACCGTTATCAGCAGAAACAACCCCCTCGCAAGGAACTGCTCAGCAAGAAACCAAAACACCCGCTCAAGCGGCACAGCAGCAAAAGGAAGCAGAAGCTAAACAGACCTCTCAGGCTGAAACAGCAGAGCTTTCCGCAAACGTCAACGGCGCAACCAAAGCAGCCGTCAAAGACGCAGACGCAACCGCCGCAACCACCGTCACAGTCGCAAACTCTACGGAAGCGAAGCCAACAGCGCCGCTCACAGCGCCGCAAGGCTATACTGCGTTTTCCTATAGTTTATGCTGTCGCGGCGCAAGCGGGATGGGAACTCGTCGCGGCACAATCGCCGCTGACCCCAGAATCCTGCCCTACGGCACACGCGTCCGTATGACCGGGGCAGGCTCATACGATGGCGAATACCTCGTCACGGACGCGGGCACAGCCATCAAGGGAAACAAGATTGATGTCTGGGTTCCGACCATCCACGAAGCTCGCCGCTTCGGACGCAAAAACGTCAAGCTCACAGTCCTGAGCTACGGCGGAAAAAAAGCTAGAGTAAAAAGGTAAAAGGTAAAAGTCAGGACTAAAAGCAAAAGGGAAGACGAGAGGCCAGGTGCCCTGTCTTCCCTTTTGCCTTTTTACTTTTACCCTTTGCCTTTGTAAGATGCGCTCTGTGATGACTGAAGACAAATCAAACGCAGACGTTCCCGTCGCACAGCCACTCGTCGAGGTCAGGCGCGGTTCGATTACTGAGTCGCGCCATCGCGGACACATCGTCGCCGTTGATGGCGATGGCCAGATAGTCGCCCAACTCGGCGCACCGCAGCTTGTCACCTACCTGCGCTCATCTTCCAAACCGTTTCAGGCCATCCCGCTCATCGCCTCGGGCGCGGCTGACCACTTTGGCTTTGACGAAAAAGAGACGGCAATCGCCTGCGGCTCGCATAACGGAGAAACGGCGCACACGGAGACGGTCGCTCGCATGCTCAGGAAGATCGGCCTGGACGCGAGCGCCTTAAAATGCGGCGTGCATGAGCCGTACAGCGCAGACGCCGCGCGCGAGTTGCGCGAGCGGGGCGAACAGCCCACCGTGCTGCACAACAATTGTTCGGGTAAGCATACAGGCATGCTCGCGCTCGCGCTTCACCTCAATGCTCCCATCGAAACTTACGACGAGCCGGGCAATCCTGTGCAACTCAATATCGCTCGTCGGATTGAGCAGTTTTCGGGTGTGCCGATTGAAGACGTGGCCGTCGGCGTGGACGGGTGCGGCGTTCCGACCTTTGGCGTGACGGTGCGCGCAATGGCTTTGATGTATGCGCGGCTGGTCGCCCCGCCCGCCGATTTCGATGAGGCGACGCGCGAGGCTTGCCGGAGAATCGTCGCCGCGATGACCAAATACCCGGAGATGATCGGAGGCAGCGCGGAGCGGCTCGATACGGTCGTCATGCAGTCTGAGCCGGGTGGCATCGTCTCGAAGGTCGGCGCGGAAGGCGTCTACACGGCGGGCGTGCTGCCGTGTAATGAGTGGCCGCGCGGCTTAGGGCTGGCGCTCAAGATCGAAGACGGCGAAGACCGCCGCGCTCGCCCGACGGTCGTCATCGAAAGTTTGCGACAGCTTGGCGTGCTGAAGGATGGAGCGCTCGAAGCCGTCAAGCCGTATGCGAGTTTCACAATAGAGAATCGTCGCGGGGACGAGGTGGGAGAAGTGCGCGCGTCGTTTGAGTTGCAGCGCGCTGTCTAAGCTCTCGGAAAGAATTTATATGTCAACTTCTAACAGCAGCGAGGCGTCGAATGCTTTAGCCCCGCCACCTCTTCAGCATGACGGGCGCGGCGAGATTAACGCGGCATCGCTGGCCGATGTCATCCAGTGGTTTCTGGACTACGACCAGCGGGCGGCTGTCATCAGGCATCCGAAGGTCGAAGAACTTTTCCACTGGAAGCAGCAGCAGGCGAGCCACGACAACGAAAGCGTCTACCACTTCGACCACGCCGAAGACCGTCTCGCCATCGGCATCATGCAGGCGCTGGCCGAGCATGCAGGCGAGCGCTCTCTTCACGAATGGATCAGCCAGCTTCTCAACGCGCTGGACGACGCGGCGAAAACCAACGAAGAGATTTCGAGCGCGTACAAGCTCGACGCGGAAGCCGTGTCAACCCTCAAAGAAGCGGAGAAGATTCCGACCGAGAGCGGGCGCAAAGTTTATCTCACCTGCTGCTGGCTCGAAACGCTCTGCACAGCCGAACTACGCATCATGGGCTGGATTTATCAGGAGCTTTACGGAAAGCCGTTTCAGCCGTAATCAGGAGAGTAAGCAGACGTGAGTTTGAAGTAGGCGGCTCTGCCGCAGGGCTTGCGCGGAAAGGCTCTGCCTTTTCGTTAATTGCTACTTATACTGAATCGCAATAAAAAGTGAGGGCGAAACGAACCACGAAGTCACACTAAATGACACGAAGCTACTTGACTCTTCTTCGTGTCGCTTAGTGTTATTTCGTGGTTCGTTATGACCTTCTTTTTGTCCGCAACCTGGGTTAATGCTGCAACTCAGCGTTACATGGAGGGGAAGGCTGCGGGGCCGCCGCTTCCCGGGAAGCGCCCTTTCTGTCGCAGCAGCTTGCCGCCTTCGACAGATTTCTTCATCAGCTTAAACTGAATGACGGCCTCTTTTTCGACAAGAGAGGCTGCGACCGGGGCTGCCGGAGGCGGCATCACGAAGACGAAAGTATTGCCCTTGCTCGCAGGCTGATGCGGCAGCGTCGCCGCGCCGGGCGGAACCAGGGAAGACGGGACGTTCACAGCGATTGCCGACACCTCGCGCTCCCACACCTTTCTGGAACGAAGCAGACTCTCTGCGCCGCCGTCTCCGCGCGTGGCTTTGAGTGCCCTGGCGATTAGCCCTGCATGAGACGCGGGCGCGCTAACGGTCTCCCGCTGCGCTCTGGCCTGAG
The DNA here is from genome assembly GCA_963791265.1 of uncultured Acidobacteriota bacterium. Classification (GTDB taxonomy): domain Bacteria; phylum Acidobacteriota; class Blastocatellia; order Pyrinomonadales; family Pyrinomonadaceae; genus QHXM01. The sequence goes on along the minus strand of CAWBSB010000012.1, from coordinate 677,503 downwards.
ATTGGACGGAAACCGGAGTCGCCCTGCGATTTGCTTTAGAACGGCTCGACGCTTGATTTGCCCATGACTCTCCGCGCTGGAGTGGGCAGTTAGAGGCAACGTCCACAGACGAGGATTCCAATGGCTCGACAGCCGCAACCATTTCCGCCCCGGCAGACTCGCGCTCTCCCGGCAAAACCATGCTCCAGAACTTGACCTGCGCTTTGTGCTGAACGACAGTCAGCAATTTGCCGACCTCCCGCCAGGCTCGCGGGGTGCCTGCCAGGGCGATCATCGCCACGCAAAATATAGTTAACCGTCTGCTTTTCATCTTCTCACCCTCGTCCTAGTCGTCCGAGCCGAATTGTCGTTTTGGCTAACAAGGATTGCCGAAAAGAGCATTTTTCCCGTTCTAATTCTGTAAACACCGCTGCACACAGGTTTGTGGCAAAATAAATCACTCGTAATCTAATTACGTGCGCGGCACTTCTGAGTTCCAAATCTTTCGCCCCGGAGGGCGCGAGCCTTGAATAACTCTTCTCGACGTAAAGGGCGTGGCTGAGTATATTGTGCGTGTTACTTCAAACTACGAGGGAAAGTCCGCCAGCAGCCATCCTGAAAGCCGCAGGCGAACAACAAAAAGGAGATCATTATGGAAGAAAATGTGGAACAGAGCGAAAATACGGGCGGTGAACAGAAGCCAGCGACCGAAGAGAGTCCATCCGAAAAATTGGAAGGGACGCCTCCGACCGGCTCTTTAATACCCGGCTCTGAAAATCCTGAGAGCGAAGAGATTAAAAACGAGGTGAATCCTAATACGGAGTAAACCTGAACGGGCGCTCTCGGCTTCTTAACACCCAAAGCGAATTTCAGGAGTTGCGCGCTCAAGGTGGCGGCTCTGCTCGCGCCGTCAAAGAATCTAATCAGATGCGTTACGCTAAAGGACTTCTGCTGTTCCTCTTCGTCGTGCTGGCGAATCATTCTGTTCTCAGCCAATCACAGCAGACCTCCGCTCAAGGGGACAACGGCGGCAGCATTCTGACGGGTTCTCTGGCGGATTTAAGAACGGGTCGGCGCATCGTCCTGCTGGTTCGTCGAAGCACTGTGATAGACAGTCGCGGTCAGACCCAAACCATCCTCAACGAAGCTTACAGGCCAGACCCTGACGCGCGCCTTCGCTATCCGAGGCTCTTTAATTCGCTGGCTCGGAAGCTGAATAATTACATGAGGAAGTACGGCAATATCACCGCCGTCAAAAATGTCCCGGACACGGATTTCATCATCCTGTTTAATCTGCTGGAATATCGCAGGTCGCTTGGCCGTCCCTATCCTTACGGTGAGTTGTTCGTCATCCTCAACGATAGATTGAACGGTAAGCCACCGCGCATTGTCTGGAAATCGCGGAAGAGTCCGATGTGGGCGGAAGACGCGATAGAAGATTTCATTAAAGACTTGAAAAGCGTGCGCGGGGAGAGTTAGAAGCTGTTTGGGAAGTTACACGCGTTCTCTGTCCCGTCAGGGACAATTGATAATAGCCCAGCCATTTATGGCTGGGGAACAGAAGGGTAAAATAATTGAGTCCCGTAGGGACGGCTGAACAAGAGCGAGCCTCTCATCAGTCGTCCCTACGGGACTCAATCTTTATCTTTGCCTTTATTCCCAGCTATAAATGGCTGGGCTATTGTCAGTCGTCCCTGACGGGACTTTTCCAAACTGCTTCTTAGAAACTCCGCCTCCGGTCTCACCCTCAAACTGTCTTGCGTCCATCAATGATCGCGGGGCGAATGCGATACAGGACTACTTGATTGGCGCGTTGCCACGCATCAAGCTGCGTCTGGTTGAGGGCGGGCGTGAGCGTCGGGTTGTTTTCGGTGATTAACTGCATCGCGTGCTCTTTCTCTTCCTGCCCGGTGATGCGCTCGGCCTGGCCTGTGACCATCACGCTTTGCCAGTGTGAGGCGCTCTCCACCTCTTCGACCTGCATACACACTTCCGCGTTGGCTTCGATGAAACTGGTCTTCATTCCTTCGGTCGTGAATAGATACAGGCATTCGCCGTCGTAAGCGTAGTGCATCGGCACAACATAGGGGCGACCCTCGCGCACGCAGCCCAGATGGCCGAAACCTATCCGGCGTAAAAGCGATTGCATCTCTTCCAGCGGCATATCCTCAACTTTAAGCATCTCTTTGGTCCCATCTTTCTTCGGCGACTAAATTTGCTGGCGTGTGAATATTACTTGACGCGCTCGACATCGAAGATGAGCTTCTGCCCGGCGAGCGGGTGATTGGCGTCCAGGGTGATGGAGTCTGCCGTGACCTCCGTGACGGCGACGGGAATCTGGTTGCCGTCGGGCAGTTGCATTGCCAGGCTCATTCCGGCCTCCGGTTCTGTGTCGAGGTTGAGACCCTCGCGCGGGATTGTCTGTATGAGGTCCTCGTTTCGTTCGCCGTAAGCGTCGCCGACTTCGATCTCGATCTGCTTTTTGTCGCCGATATTCATCCCGCGCACGCCTTCGTCAAAGCCTTTGATGACGCCGCCCGCGCCGATTTCAAACTCCAGCGGCTCGCCGCCTTCGGAAGAATCGAAGACCTCGCCGGTCGTCAGCCGTCCCGTATAATGAACCTGCACCGTGTCGCCCTTTTGAGCTTGCTCTGGCATAATCGCTCCATCAAATTCGTGATGTGATTGCCCCCGAAGCATCGCATATCCGATTGCGGAAAGCCAACTCCTGGCATGGGAATTTGACGATCTATATCGGGAAGCTGGCGTCTTCGCATTGAAGAGAACGCGCGCTCCTGCAAGCGCGTCCCGTTTGGCGGAGAATGATTATGAAGAAACGCTCCTCGCTCGCGCTTGCTCTCGTCTTTTCGCTATTCAATATAGCTCCGGGTCAAAACCCGCCGCCGACTCCTGCGCCTCAGACGCTTCCCTCTCAACAACAGGAACAAACCGACGAAGACGACGTAGTGCGAATCACGACGAATCTCGTCCAGGTTGATGCCGTCATCACAGACAAGAGCGGGAAACTGGTGACTGATCTGCGACCCGAAGAGGTCGAAATCATGGAAGATGGTCGCCCGCAGAAGATCACAAACTTTTCATTCGTCTCGACGATGAGCGACACACCGCAGCCTGCGACTCCGACAGCGCCCGCTGACAAACTCGCGCCGCCCGTTCCGCCCGCGCGCCTCAAGCCCGAACAGGTGCGTCGCACCGTCGCCCTCGTCATTGATGATCTGGGTTTGTCGTTTGAGAGTACGGCGTTTGTCAGGCAGGCGCTCAAAAAATTCGTTGACCAGCAACTTCAGCCGGGCGATCTCGTCGCCATCATTCGCACGGCTGGCGGCATCGGCGCTTTGCAGCAGTTCACGTCCGACAAGCGGCAACTTTACGCGGCCATCGAACGCGTCAAATGGAACCCGCAGGGGCGTGGCGGCGTTGGAGCATTCGCGGCGATTCAAGCAGACCCGCTGTCTGAGATACGCGAGCAGCTTCCCAATCAGGAGTTGGCCAACATGCGCAGCGGGGGAGAGGACGTTGACCAGTTTCGTGAAGACCTTTTCGCCGTCGGCACACTCGGTGCGGTCAATTACGTCGTGCGCGGAATGCGTGAGCTTCCGGGGCGCAAATCCATTCTTTTGATGTCTGACGGAATTAAGATTTTCAACGGAGACGACCCGACCCGCAGCACCCGCGTGCTGGAAGCCCTGCGCCGCCTGACCGATCTCGCCAATCGCGCCTCGGTCGTCATCTACACGATGGACGCGCGCGGGCTGCAAACCCTGGGGCTGTCGGCAGTAGACAATACCTCTGGTCTCTCAGCCGACCAGTTGGAAACGCAACTGCGAAACCGGCGCAACGATCTCTTCGAGTCGCAGAGCGGCCTGAATTATCTGGCGCGTCAGACGGGCGGCTTCCCCATCCGCAACACCAACGATTTGAGCGCAGGCATCAAGCGTGTGCTGGAGGATCAGCAAGGCTATTACCTGATCGGCTACCGCCCGGATGAATCAACTTTTGAAGACGCTACGGGTCGCCGCAAGTTTCATAAAATCACGCTCAAGCTCAAGCGTCCCGGTCTTAATCACCGAACGCGCACGGGCTTCTACGGCATCACCGACGAGGAGGCTGCCCCTAAGCCGCTCACCCGCGCCGCGCAATTAATCACCGCGCTCGCATCACCCTTCGGCTCAGGCGGCGTGAAATTACGCCTGACCTCTCTTTATGGCAACGATGCGAAGGCGGGCGGCTTCATGCGCTCGCTGGTGCATATCGAAGCGCGCGATCTGACGTTCACGGATGAACCCGACGGCTGGCATCAATCCGTCTTCGATATTCTCGCCGTCACCTTCGGCGATAACGGAACGATTGTGGACAGGCTCTCACGAACACACACGGTACGCATCCGCGGTGAAAGCTATCAGCGTGCGCTCGAAGACGGCCTGGTCTTCATCCTGACCGTTCCGGTTAAAAAACCCGGCGCTTATCAACTGCGTACAGCCTTGCGCGACGTAGCATCGGAACGCGTCGGCTCGGCCAGCCAGTTCATCGAAGTTCCCAACATCGGCAAGAATCGCCTGACGCTTTCGGGCATCATCGTCAGCGGCTCAGACCCTGCCGTCAAACCCGGCGCGACCGCCAATAAAGACGCGGCGAACCCGGCGGCAGCGCCCGATGCTCAAGTGAAGAAGGCTGATGAAGAGATTGCCGAATCAGACCCGCAGGCGGGCCCGGCGGTGCGCCGGTTCCGGCGCGGGATGGTGATGCAATACGGCTACGCAATCTATAACGCGACGGTTGACAAAGGCGGCGCTCGTCCCCAGCTACAAACCCGGATGCGACTCTTCCGCGACGGCAAGGAAATCTTCACGGGACGTGTGCAGCAGTTTGACGCCAGCGGTCAAACGGACTTGAAACGGCTGATGGCAGGCGGAGCTTTGCAGATTGGCACGCAGATGTTCCCCGGCGAATATATCCTGCAAGTCATCGTCACCGACCCGCTGGCCAAAGAAAAGTATCGCACGGCAACGCAGTGGATAGATTTCGAAATAGTTAAATGAGTGATGGGTGATAGGTGATAGGTGATAAGCAAGAACAGGTTTTCTCTTATCACCTATCACCTATCACCTATCACTGTTCTCCCAAAAGTATTATGAAGAAGCAAGCCTCGCTCGTTTTAGTTCTCACGCTGTCTTTGCTTGTGCAGGTGTTTGGGCAGCGCCCTGTGTCGCCGAGTGCGTCGCCGCAGCAGCAGCAGGCAGATGACGACGATGAAGTAGTGCGGATTACGACCAACCTGGTGCAGGTGGATGCCGTCGTCACGGATGGAGACGGCAAACAGGTGACAGACCTCCGGCCTGAAGAGATCGAAATCCTGGAAGATGGTCGCGCACAAAAGATCAGCAACTTTTCATACATTGCCACGCAGCCCGCTCTAGCGAATCAGCCCGCTGCTCCGATTGCCTCCCCGTCTACCGCTCGCGTCGCGCCGCCGCCTCCCTTGAATTTACGCCCCGAACAGGTGCGTCGAACCATCGCGCTCGTGATTGACGATCTGGGCTTATCGTTTGAAAGCACAGCGCAGGTTCGCGGGTCGCTCAAGAAGTTCGTCAACGAACAGATGGAGGCAAACGATCTGGTCGCAATTATTCGCACCAGTGCGGGCGCGGGCGCATTGCAGCAGTTCACTTCCGATAAGCGGCTGCTATATGCGGCCATCGAGCGTGTGCGCTGGTATCCGATGGGCGGCGGCGGAGTGAGCGCGTTTGCGCCGCTTGAGAGAGACCCGACAATTCAGTTTTCCGGCAATGCGAACGAGAAGGCCGCGAGGCTGGCGCGCACTTCGGAGAAGGCCGCAGAGGAAGCCAGCGAAGAACGCAATCAACTGCGTGAAGAGCTTTTCGCCGTCGGCACGCTCGGCGCGCTCAGCTTCGTCGTGCGCGGGCTTCGTGAGTTGCCCGGACGCAAATCAATCCTGCTCTTCTCCGACGGCCTTCAATTATTGACGAAAATCAAAAGCGCCAATCGTCGTAGCGGCGAAAACAGCGAAGGTAGTTCTCAAATCAAAGACAGCCCCTCCGACAATGTGTCAACCAATACGCGTGTGCTGGAAGCTCTGCAACGACTGACGGATCAGGCCAATCGTTCGTCCGTCGTCATCTACACGATGGATGCGCGTGGGCTGCAAACGCTCAGCCTGAAGGCGGAAGATAACGCTTCAGATTCCTCAGCCGAGAGAATTGAACAGCAGTTATTTGATCGTCGCCAGGAGTTTTTCAACACGCAGAGCGGGCTGGAATATCTTTCCAGATTGACCGGCGGCTTTGCCATCCGCGATTCCAACGATCTCAACAAGGGCATCCGTCGTGTGTTGGATGACCAGAGCGGTTATTACCTGATCGGCTATCGTCCTGATGAAGCCACCTTCAATTCCGCAGGCCGCAGTAAATTTCATAGAGTTACCGTCAGGGCGAAGCGTCCGGGCTTGCGCGTTCGTTCGCGCAGCGGTTTTTATGGAGTCGAGAACAAGGAGACGCGCCCCGGCGACTCAAACTCCCGCGAGAGCATGATGGTCGCGCTGGCCTCTCCGTTCAATAGCGGTGATTTGCGTGTGCGTTTGACCTCGCTCTTTGGTAACGACCAGCGCACAGGCTCCGTGATGTACTCGATGCTTCACATAGACGGGCGCGATCTCACCTTCAAAGAAACGAAAGAAGGGTGGCAAACGGCTGCCATCGATGTCGCCGCCTACACTTTCGGCAGCGCGGGAGACGTGGTTAATTCTTTCAACGAGAGACACACCATCGAGGTGCGCGGCGACACCTACAATAATATTTTGCACAATGGATTGATCTATACCATCAATCTTCCGGTGAAGAAGGCCGGAGCTTACCAGTTGCGCGTCGCCGTGCGCGATACGGACTCGAAGCGCGTCGGCTCGGCCAGCCAGTTCATCGAAGTTCCGGACATCGCCAGGAATCGTTTGACGCTTTCGGGTCTCGTCGTCATGGGCATTGATCCTAAAAGCAAGGACACAGCCAATGCGAGCGTGGGCGGCAACGGGCAAAACACGGAGGAAGAGGAAGCTGACGCGCAGTCCAGCCCAGCCGTGCGCCGCCTCAAAGGCGGCATGGCGCTTCGCTATGTCTATACTATCTACAACGCGCAACTGGACGGTTCGACGCGCCGACCGCGACTCCAGACGCAGGTTCGCCTGTTTCGCGACGGCAAGGAAGTTTATACAGGCAAGCCCACGCCCTACGAGATGGACGAGCTACCAAACCTGACGCACCTGCGCGCGGGCGGTCGCATCCAACTCGGCAAAGACGCTCCGCCCGGCGAATACATGCTCCAGGTCATCGTCACGGACGCGCTCGCCAAAGAGGAATATCGCACGGTGACTCAATGGATAGATTTCGAAATAGTTAAATGAGTGATAGGTGATGGGTGATGGGTGATAGGAGAAAACACGTTATTCTTTCTTATCACCTATCACCCATCACCTATCACTTCCCTGCCGTCACGCACGATATAGTATAGGGGCTGGCACTATCTCGCATGAAGAGGCTCTTTCGTCCGGAGATTTTATGCCGTGAATCAGCAGGAATCGGGGAAGTGAGTTAGCTTTTCCGGTTCGGGCACAGGCTTTGCCGCTGATGGAGACGCATCACGCCAGGACGCTTTCAAAAGTGAGCGCGCAAGCCTTTCGATAATCTCCGAATGCGTATCACACTTGAAGCGTTAGTCTCTAATTAACTGCAAGAGGAGCCTCTCATGAAAAAACGAGCCTCGCTTATTCCCATCCTTATTCTCTCTCTCCTGACCTCAAGTATCGGGCAGACGCAATCGCCCGCCACCGGGCAAGATCAATCCGATGATGAGGTGGTACGCGTCACCACCAATCTCGTGCAGGTTGACGCCATCGTGACGGACAAAACGGGCAAGCAGGTGACAGACCTGCGCCCCGATGAATTCGAGATTCTGGAAGACGGGCGACCACAGGCGATCACGAACTTTTCTTACATCGACACAGGCTCGGAAGCTGCCTCACGTCCGGCCTCGCCGCCCGCTGGCGACGCCCCGATGGTCGCGCCCGTTCGTTTGCGCCCCGAACAGGTACGACGCACCATCATCCTCGTGGCAGATGATCTGGGGTTGTCGTTCGAGAGTACGGTTCGCGTCCGCGACTCTATGAGAAAGTTTGTGAACGAGAAACTCCAACCGGGCGACCTCGTGGCGATAACCCGCACTGGCGCGGGCGCTGGCGCTTTGCAGCAACTAACGACCAACAAGCAGCAGTTGCTCGCCGCCATTGAGCGCATTCGCTGGACGTTCTATTCACGCGTCGGCATCACCAACTTCGGGCCGGGCAGCAAACCGCCTGCACCGATGACTGTGAAAGGTGCAGACTATACGCTAGACGCCCTGAGCTTCATCCTCAAGGGGCTGAAAGGTCTGCCGGGTCGTAAGTCCGTAGTGGTTTTCACAGATGATTTTGCGATTTTCCCGTCAGTCAGCGACATTGACCTGAAGCTGGATGGCAGCGGAAAAGCCGGAACCGGAATTGATGACGCATTAAAAAAGATGGACGAGATGCTGGGAAAGGGCGTGGAACTGCGCACGCGCCAGAGGCTCACAGCCGAACCCGGCGAGGGTATCACCAAGCTCCTGGATCGAGCCAATCAAGCGTCCGCAGTTATTTATATGGTGGACACACGCGGCCTGCCGATTATGAGCGTCACAGCGGAGATGAGCAAAGCGCCGCCCTCGATGATTGATCTCATCGGCGACAACTCTCTGAAGCTTTACAACACGCAGGTCGGCATGCGATTCATCGCCGAGCAAACAGGCGGCACTGCCCTGGTTAATAATAACGACATTGATCTCGGCCTCCAGCGCGCGCTCGATGACCTCAAGGGCTATTACCTGATTGGCTATCGCCCGTCTGAAGGGACGTTCGGTCGCAGCCGCTTTCACAAGATCAGCATCCGGGTAAAGCGCCCCGGCTTGAAGGTTCGTTCGCGCAAAGGGTTTTTCGGCTTAACGGAAGAGGAGAGGCGTGCTGCCCCGCGCACACGCACCGAGGAATTGATCGCCGCGATGACTTCTCCTTTTCAGACAGGCGAGATTAATCTGCGCCTGACATCCTTGTTCAGCAACGACCCCGGCAAAGGCTCGTTCATGCGCTCGCTCCTGCACGTTGACGCCAAAGCCCTGAAGTTTCAGGCGGACTCGGAAGGATGGCAGACGGCGAAGATGGAGGTCGCGGCAATGACCTTTGACGATTCGGGGAAGATCGTCGATCAGGTCACTCGCGATGAGACCATACAGGTGCGCGGCGCAACCTACGAGCGACTGCTCCGCAACGGGCTGGTTTATTCTTTCGATGTCCCGGTCAGGAATCCCGGCAGTTACCAGTTACGCATCGGCGTGCGCGACCCCTTGACCAAAGCCCTCGGAGCGGCCAGCCAGTTCATCGAAGTTCCCGATTTGAAGAAAAACCGCCTCACACTTTCCGGCATCTATGCTCGCGGCATAGACCAGTCAGGGGAGGACATCTCGACAACTAAAACTTCATCGCGCGCGAATGGCTTGCTCTCAGCGCCGCCGGAGATCGGCGAAGCGGCGGGCACAGGAGGTGTTGGTGGCGGCGAGACCGGCATTCAGCCGGGAGCGGCCACGCGCCGCCTGCGTCGCGGGATGGCGCTTGATTACAGCTTCTTCATTTTCAATCCGCAGGTGGACAAGAGCACGCGCCGCCCCTATCTTCAGACGCAACTCACACTGTTCCGCGACGGCCAGCAGGTGCTCGCCCGAAATGAGCAGTTGTTTGACGCTAACAGTCAATTGAACTTAAAACGGATCGAAGCCAGCGGTCGTTTAGAACTCGGCGCAGAGATGCCGCCCGGCGAATACATCTTGCAGATTACCGTCACCGACACGCTCGCCGATGAAAAATCTCGCACCGCGACGCAGTGGATAGATTTCGAAATAGTGAGGTAAGTGAGGGGTGATAGGTGATAGGTGATAGGTGATAAGAGAAATGCTTGTTCTTTCTTATCACCTATCACCTATCACCTATCACTGCTCTTAGAGGAATCGCTCATGAAAAGACCCGCCTTGCTTTGCCTGTCTCTTTTGCTGGCGCTCTCGCTGGTCGTAGGCACGATTGACGCTCAACAGCGTCCCGTCGCGCCGCCAAAGAAAACTCCGCCAGCGTCACAGCAGCAAGAAGGCGCTCCCGCGAATGACGACGATGATACGATACGCATCACGACGAATCTGGTGCAGGTTGATGCCATCGTCACAGACGGGCAAGGGCAGCAGGTCAGCGATCTGCGCCCTGAAGATTTCAGGATTTATGAAGACGGACGCGAGCAGAAGATTACCAATTTCTCATACATCTCGACCGTCGCCCCGACGCTCGCGCAGGAAACGTCGCCGCCATCTGGAAAACGCACGCCCCAGGATAAACGCAGTAGCGCCATGATGCCGGTTGCGCCTGCGCGTCTCAAGCCCGAACAGGTACGGCGCACGGTCGCCCTCGTCGTTGATAATCTGGCAATGTCGTTTGAGAATCTTCAGTACGCGCGCAAGGCTCTGAAGAAGTACGTCGAGACGCAGATACAGCCCGGCGATCTCGTGGCGATTATCGGCACGCGCGGCGGCGCTGGCTTTTTACAACAATTCACGTCCGACAAAAGGCTATTGAACGCGGCGATTGAGGCTGTGCGCTTCAACCCGAATGGAGGCGGCGGCATCAGCCCGTTTGAGGATGTCAACAAGGCATTCAAGCAACCGGCGAAGGGAAGCGATCTGGACAGCGGCGTCAAGGAGGAGCGGCGCGGAGTCGAAGAGACAGACTATTACAGCCGGGATATGTTCGCAGCCGGTTCAATTTCCGCGCTCCGCCCGATTGTCAAAGGTCTCGGGCAATTGCCTGGGCGCAAAGCCATCGTCTTTTTCTCCGAAGGGTTCAGATTGCAGAGTGCGGAAGATCGTGTCTTGCGCTACGTGCGCTATCTGGGCGATTTGGCCAATCGCGCTTCGGTCGTCATTCACACGGTTGATGTGCGCGGTTTGGTGGCAGACTATTCGGCGGCAGAGGGAGCGACCACCATTTTCACAGGTCTACGCGACCAGCAAAACAATCCCTACAGGGCACGGCGCGACGAACTTATTTACAATCAGGATGGCCTCATCTTTCTCTCCGACCAAACAGGCGGTCTCGCCGTTCGCAATTCCAACGACATCGCGGGCAGCATTCGCAAAGTCTTCAAAGAGCAGAGCGGTTATTACCTGATCGGCTATCGCCCGGACGATGCGACGTTCAGCCCCGGCAAGGGTCGCGACAAGTTTCATAAGCTCAAGATTGTCTTAAACCGCGGGGGTTTGAAAGTTAGAACGCGCAACGGCTTTTACGGTTTCGCAGACGCCGAAAGACCTCCTCAGCCCGTCACGCGCGAAGAGCAGTTGATGGCAGCACTGACCTCGCCCTTCACTGCCGCGCAGATTGACCTGCGCCTGACTTCTCTCTTCAACAACGAAGCAGCCACAGGTTCTTACATGCGCTCGCTTCTCCATCTGGACGCGCGTTCGCTCACCTTCGCCGAAGAAGCTAATGGTTCGCGCAAGGCGGTCGTTGATGTTCTGGCCGTCACGATGGGCGCGGGCGGGCGCATCATCGATCAGGTTAATCTCACCGAGACGATAGAGGTGCGCGCAGACGCTTTCCAACGCCTCCTTGAGGACGGCATGGATTACGTGCTTAACGTGCCGGTCAGGCGGCCCGGCGCGTACCAGTTGCGCGTGGCCTTGCGGGATGCACCTTCGGAGCGCGTCGGCTCGGCCAACCAGTTCATCGAAGTTCCAGACATTAAAAACAACCGTCTCACACTTTCGGGCGTCGTCACGAGCGGGAACGACTCTTCGTCCAGCGCGTTCACACGCAGATTCCGCTCCGGGGCTGTGATGAACTTCGGCTACGCCATCTATAACGCGCAGGTAGATAAAGCCATGGGGCGACCGCAGCTACAAACGCAGATGCGCCTCTTCCACAACGGCAAAGAAATCTTCGCCGGGCGCGTACAATTCTTTGACGCGAGCAATCAAACGGACTTGAAGCGGCTCACCGCAGGCGGTCGTGTAGAACTCGGATCAGACATGCCGCCCGGCGAGTATATCCTGCAAGTCATCGCCACCGACCGCCTCGCCAAAGAGAAGTACCGGACGGCGACGCAATGGGTTGATTTTGAAATAGTGAAGTAAGTGATAGGTGATGGGTGATAGGTGATAAGAGGAATGCTCTTTCCCATTACCCATCACTTATCACCTATCACCGCTCTTATGCGTTCAATCATCGTCGGCACAGCCGGGCACATAGATCATGGGAAGACGGCGCTGGTGCGTGCGTTGACGGGCGTGGATGCGGATCGTCTGCCGGAGGAGAAGCGGCGCGGGATTACGATTGACTTAGGGTTCGCAGAGCTTGAATTGAAGGACGTGCGGCTCGGTTTTATAGACGTTCCCGGTCACGAGCGTTTCGTCAAAAACATGCTGGCGGGCGCGCACGGCATTGACGTGGTGGCGCTCGTCATCGCCGCCGACGAAGGCGTGATGCCGCAGACGCGCGAGCATTTCGACATCTGCCGCCTGCTGGGTGTCCGCTCCGGCCTCGTCTGTCTCACCAAGACAGATACGGTTGACGAGGAACTGCTCGCGCTCGTCCGCGCTGAAGCCGAAGAGTTAGTTGCCGGATCGTTTCTCGAAGACGCGCCCGTGCTGGCAGTCAGCGCACGCACGGGTGTCGGCATTGAAGAATTGAAAGCGGCGCTCAATCGTTTAGCGTCGCAAATCCCTGCGCGTTCGGCGGAGACGATTGCGCGCCTGCCTGTGGATCGTGCTTTCACGATGCGCGGCTTCGGGGCGGTCGTGACGGGGACGCTCATCGCCGGGGAGATAAAAGAGAGCGACGAAATGGAGTTGCTGCCCGTGGGAGCGCGCGTGCGTGTGCGTGGGCTTCAGGTACACAACGCGCAGGTCACGCGCGCGAGCGCGGGGCAACGTGTGGCCGTCAATCTGGGCGGCATCGAAGCGGCGCAAATTGAGCGCGGAATGGTGCTCGCACCCACGGGACGCCTGCGCCCGACACAGATTATAGACGCTCAACTGGACGTTCTGGAGAGTGCGCCCAGACCTTTGCGCTCACGCATGCGCGTCCGCGTTCACCTGGGCGCGGCGGAAGTCTTAGCCCGTTTGCGCGTGCTGGAAGAAGCCGGGGAAATTGCGCCGGGCAAAAGTGGGCTGGCGCAACTGCGACTTGAATCTCCGGTCGTTGCTTTGCCCAAAGAGCGTTTCATCATCCGTTCATATTCGCCTTCGCTGACAATCGCGGGCGGACGCGTGCTCGACGCGCTGGCCGTGAAGCATCGCGGGCGGGAAATAGTGGATGCGCGCGCGCGACTCACGCGGCTTGTGATCGCAGACAGAAACGAAGAGTTTGCCCTGTTTGTCGAAACGGCTGGCGAGCAGGGTTTGCGGCGCGCAGACCTTGCCGCGCGGACAGGCTTGACGGATGCAGCTCTCGAAGCTGCCGCGAAGAGGGCGCTTCAGAGCGGCGCGGTCGTAGACGCCGAAGGCGTGTACATCAACAATGAGAGTTTCGAGCGCATCTCACAATTAACGCTCGTGGAGGTTAGCGAGCATCACAAGCGTGAGCCGCTGGCGCGCGGGTTATTGCGTGAGACTCTCCGCGAGAAGATTTTCTCTCACATCGCGCCGGAAGTTTTCCGCGCCGTGATGATGCGACTGGAAAAAACGGGCGCGCTCGTCTCCGAAAAAGAGTTTGTGCGCGCCGCGTCTCACAAACTCTCGCTTTCCTCGGACGACACCGCGCTCAGAGATCGCCTTGAGAAGATTTACAAAGACGCCGCGCTTGAGCCGCCGACGCTTGACGAAGCTCTCTCAGCCGCTCGCGCTGGAGGAGGTGCGGCGCGTGAGTATGAACGCAAGATTTTCCAGTTGCTTCTGGACGCACGCCTCCTCGCGCGCGTCAGCCCTGATTTATTTTTTCATCGTGAAGCCCTGGACATTTTGACGACGAAGCTGCGCGAGTATGCCGCCCAGCATGAGCCGCATCGCCTGATTGACGTGCCCACCTTCAAAACAATCGCGGGCATCACTCGCAAATACGCCATCCCCCTGCTCGAATATTTCGACCGCGAGCACATCACACGCCGCGCGGGAGACAAAAGAATCATTCTTTAAGGAAAAATAAGATTGATTAGCCCCGTGAGGGGCTACACTCTGTCGCCCCTCACGGGGCTGGCTGAAGCCCATGCTCCAACCAAATGAATTTTGCTAGAAGTTAAATCGGCTTCCGCTCACTATTGCATTTTACATTTTTAATTTTGCATTGACTGAAATGCTTGCGTTCTCATGTGTGGTAGAAGTAACATTGCAGGCGCATAAAACCTTTGGCCGTCTCAAAAATTCGAGATGGTTGACCCGACGGTTCTCTTCTGAGCTTTAAGCGATAAATTTAAAAGGCTGTTCGAGCCATTCTACCTGCAAATAAAGCAGACGCTGGAGGTTCAAGATGAAGATTACAGATATTCTGACCTGGGTTATTGGCCTGATCGCGACAGGATTAGCGGTCTACTTCTTTTTCTGGAAATACAAGACTGCGGCTTCGGTTCACGGCGACCCTAAATATTTATGGCTGGCTATCGGGTGCACCGTAGTTGCTTTCCTGTGCGCGCTCGTCTTCTTTGTCAAGCGTGTCAACAAGGAAGAGGAAATTCACATCACTCAGTAAGGCGACTAAGGCTTGTTCGCGCTCGCTCGCGCCGCCTTCCGCATCAAGTTCGCGCGGATTGGTAGTCGCCTGTGCTTTACACCCGCGCGTAACCCGCGCGGCTTTCAGAATTGATAGTGTGAGCTTGACGCCGTTTGCGTTATCGCAGTAGCCTGCCGTGCGCAAACGGCGCTTTTCTTTGGTTTGCGACTTTCAAATCCCTGAGAGAAACTGTTGAGGAATAATTTTTGATGCTTGCTCCACCTCTCATACTCGCGCAATCGGAATCCACCGTCTACAATCTGCCGCCATATTTCATCTGGGTTTTTGGTTTATTACTCATCGCCGGTGGTCTAGGCTGGCTCGTCGCCACCGTGCTCGGCTTTGCGCGCTCGCGTGCCTTCGGTCTTTCGACGCGCTGGTTTGCGCTGGCCGCCGCCTGCCTGATTCTTTATCATGCGCACTGGCTGGCGCTGGTCTTGAGTATCAACTCCCAGAACGGAAATGTTATCTTTCCGATTCTCGCATCGCTGAACCTTTTCGTTGTGCTGGGAGCCGTCTGCACCGTCATCGGCTTTGCGCGACTGAACGCGCCGCGCCAGTCAAACGTGGGCGAGCTGTAATTCTCTTCTCTTTTCATGTTTAGGAAATTGCTTCTCCTGGTCGTGCTCGCAGGATTTCTGGCGGGCGCGGCCTATTTCTTTTTCACGCGAACCGGCGCATCGCGCGCCGCGCGTCCCGGCTTTGTCTCAACAAACGGCGCACGCTTCGTCGTTGACGGACAACCGTTTCGCTTTACGGGCGCGAACACCGCCGTCATCTACGGTGATGAAGAACGCGAGCTCATGGGCGAGACTTTCCGGCAGGCGGCGCTCGACGGAGTTCGCGTGGTTCGTGTCTGGGCTTTCGGCGAGAGCGCCGAAGACGACGGCAAGCCCGGCGGCGTCACGCGCGATGAATGGCTGAAGCCGCATCCGTTTCGTCGCGGCCCCGATGATTGGAACGAAGAGGCTTTTGAAAATCTTGATCGCGTGCTGAGCGAAGCCGCGCGCCACAAATTGCGCGTCCTTGTTTGTCTCGGCAACTGGTGGCGCGATACGGGCGGGGTCGTGCGCTACCTGCGCTGGGCTGGCTTGCCCGATGCTGCCGACGACAGCCAGCCCTTCGGCATCAACGTCGAGCGCGCGATGCCTTTCTACACCAACGACGAGACGCGCCGTCTCTACCGCGAGCATGTCAAGAGAATCGTCGCTCGACGTAACAGCGTCACGGGCGGCATGTATCGCGACGATCCAACCATTTTCGGCTACGAGTTGATGAACGAAGCGCAGGCTCCGACCGGGCGCTGGGCTGAGCGCCGCGCGTGGATGGCGGAGATGAGCGCTTTTGTTAAGTCGCTCGACCCGGATCATCTCATCGCGCCCGGCACATGGGGCTATCGCACTTCATGGGAGCGGCGCGAGTGGCTGGAAGAGCATCGTCTTCCGACCATTGACTACTGCGACGCGCACATCTATCCGCGCGACGATACGGACAGCTTCGTTGACTCGCCCGAAGCGCTACGCGAATTCATAGACAACCGCGCAGCAGCCGCTCTTTCCATCAACAAGCCGCTTGTGATGGGCGAGTTCGGCATGGGGACTGAAGGCTACAAAGGCTTTTCGCAGGTGGACTGGTTTCGAGCCTACTTTGAAAGCTCTGCGCGAGCAGGCGCGGGCGGCGCAATCTACTGGATAATGACTCCAGACCCGCGACGCGGCTACAGCGTCTCTTACCAGACTTCGCGCGACGAAGCGGTTCGCGCAGAACTGCGCCGCGCAAGTGAACTCTTCGCCTCTCTTCAAAACGAAAGCCCGCCGAAGTATCTGCTCGCCGCGTCGCACCATCTCGTCCCGCGACAGTTTGCTTTCACACGCGCTTCTGATGATCCGGCGACGCGCCCTGAGATAATCCTGCCGGGGAAAGCGGGCGCTCCCGTTCTTTATCGCTTCACGCCGGAGATGGCCGTGAGCGCGCGTTTTGAAAAGATGGGTGGTGGACAGGGTTACATCTGGGGCAGCGGCGTAGGGCATGCCGAATATCTCTTGCCCGCGCGTGAAAAAGGGCGCTGGGTCAAAAGCGTTTCGGTGCGCGCGCACCTCCAGCCCGTGCTGCCCGCAGACGCGCATCCGCCCGCGACGGCATCGCGCATCACGCTCCTGATTAACGGCATAGACTGCGGCTCGCGGCTCGTCCCGGTCGAAGACGCAAAGCAAGCGATAATTCAGGAATGGGTGGTTGATTCCCTGCGCGTGCGAATGCTCACGGGGCGTGGACTGCCGCTCTCCATCCGCTTCGCCGTCCAAGTTGACGCAGACAAACCGTTCGGCCTGAACATCTCTAACTACGCGGAGAGCCACAACCGGCCTAACGAGAAACCGATTGAAGTTGAAGTGAGATGAAAGCGGTGATGGGTAATAGGTGATAGGTGATAGGAAAGACCTTAGTTTTCTCTTATCACCTATCACCCATCACCTATCACTGTCTTAAAGCTCGCACGGCTTCCTGAGCATAGTAAGTGATAATGATGTCCGCTCCGGCGCGCTTGATGCTGGTTAAGGTTTCGAGCATAACGCGGCGTTCGTCTATCCAGCCACGCTCAGCCGCCGCTTTAATCATCGCGTACTCGCCCGACACATGATAGGCCGCAATCGGTAGATCAAAACGGTCGTGAACCTGCTTCAAGATGTCCAGATATGCGGTGGCAGGCTTGATCATCAGGATGTCCGCGCCTTCCGAGTAATCGAGTTCGGCTTCACGCAGGGCTTCACGCGCGTTGGCCGCATCCATCTGGTAGGCGCGACGGTCGCCGAAAGCGGGCGCGCTCGCCGCAGCTTCACGAAACGGCCCGTAGAATGCGGAGGCGTATTTCACGGCGTAAGACATAATCGCAATATTCTCTAAGCCCCCGCCGTCCAGAGCCTCGCGGATGGCGCTGACCTGTCCATCCATCATGGCCGACGGCGCGACGATGTCCGCCCCCGCTCTGGCCTGGCTGAGAGCCGTGCGCGCGAGCAGTTCGAGCGTCTCGTCGTTTAAGACTTCGCCCTGACGGACTACGCCGCAATGCCCGTGAGAGGTGTACTCGCAGAGGCAGGTGTCGGCGATGACAACCATGTCGGGGACGGCGCGTTTGATGGCGCGGATGGATTGCTGCACGATACCTTTCTCGGCATACGCGTCCGAGGCCGTCTCGTCTTTCGCTTCCGGCAGGCCGAAGAGGATGACGCCTCTGACTCCCAATTCATAAGCGTTGGTCGCCTCACGCACCGTCTCGTCAACGGAGAGATTGTAAACACCGGGCATGGACGAGACTTCCCGGCGTACATTTTCACCCGGACAACTGAACAGCGGAAGAATGAAATCCTCCGGCGCAAGCCGTGTTTCCTGCACGAGCGCACGCAAATGTTGGCTGCGTCTCAGTCTTCGCGGGCGATGAACAATATCCGACATTCCTTAACCTCTTTCGAGAAATTACCTTGTCGCGGAATGATATGCGCGCTCATCATCCCGCACAAATGTGTGGCTTAATCTGCCTACTTGCCTACGAAGTTATAGGTAAGCACGCCAAAGACCTTGACAGGCTTACCTTCAAGCAGCGTAGGCGCAAACTGCGCTTCACGAGCAGCCTTCAATGCTGCCTGCTGTAATAACGGATGCCCGCTCTCTACCTGAGCCGCTACAACTTTGCCATCTTCATCCAAGATGATCTTCACTATCACCTTGCCTGTGGCGCGAGCCGCCCTGGCGATTGGCGGATAGGCAGGCGGCGGAAAGCTCAGAGCTTTGCCGTTGAGGACGCCGCCTCTGATGATAACGCCTGTAGAATTTTCCGTAGCCTTGCCCATGACCTGCTCTTTAGCCAGATAACGGTCAACTTCACCGGACGCCTCTTCGTCGTTGGCGGTTAATTTGAAAGAGTCAAGGAACCTGGTCGAGGTGGTTTCGTAAAAGTCTGTTCTGTCTTGAGGGTTGGCGCTCGGCTGTCCCGTATGAAACGCCACGTTTCGCAGCGTGATGATTCCAACCTGGTAGAAACGCCCTTTGATAAAAAAGGCTCTGGCTCTAAGGGTAAGGTTATCTTTTTGTATCAACCATTCGCGCCCGACCTGCCCATCCAAATCAATTTCCTTTTCACTTAGCAGATTCGCACCTTTACCTTCACCCAGGATAGTGTCGCGGCTAGTGTCCAGCACCGCCTTAAGGGCAGCCGGTTCGTCGAGACGATTGGGAGAATCTGCGAAACTGACAAAATACTGCGCCGTCTTGGTAGTAAGGAGGAAGCGGTGATACGGAATTGCTCCTGCCTCTGTCTTCACCTGCTCAACCGTCAGGGCGGGAGTACCCGGCATTAAAACTGTGAAGCGGCCTACGTCAGATGAGAACTCTTTCCATGCGCTCGCGTTGTATTCGATTGCGGGTGGGGGCGGTGGGGGCGGTGGATTGCCGGACTGGGCAAAACAAAAAGCGACGCTGCCAAGCAAACTAATAAGCAGCAATATAGGTCGTTGAAGATATTTCAAAACTATTCCTTTCTTAAAAGGATATTGAGGTCACGGCGGGCGACGCGAGAGATAATACAACATCCTCAGAGGATGAGCCTAACCCGTGCGAAAGACCCTGACTCAACCCTATCTGTGTCAAATTTTCCACGCATGTTAGTATTCAATAGATGCTCTCAGGGAAATCCATTGTGTGCTTCGGCGGCGAAGATTGGTGGTATCACCACCCACACTCGAAGAACCATCTGATGCGGCGATTTGCGCGCGCCGGGAACAAGGTCATCTTCGTCAATTCGATTTCGATGGGGCTGGCTTCCGTCACCAACAAGGATTTTCTGCCGCGTGTGGCGAGAAAGCTGAAGAGCTATGCAAAGCTCGCGCGCACCACCTCGGAAGGTATCACGGTCGTTTCGCCCGCCGCGCTTCCCTTCTTCGGCAGCCGAGCCTCGCGTGCGGCCAACCGTCATCTGCTGAGCGCGCAGGTGGGAGCGCTCGCGCGTAGTCGTGGACTCTCAAAGCCTATCCTGTGGATTGCGATTCCGACCGCAGTTGAGATGATCGGCAGGATGAATGAATCGCTGGTCGTCTATCAGGTGTCGGACAAGTATGACGCGAATACGATGGATCACGCGACAGACCCTCAGACAATTCGCCGCCTGCACGAACGCGCGTTGGATTCCGCCGATATTATTTTTTACTCGGGACGAAAACTTCTCGCGGAAGCGACACGCGGGCAGGAGCGCTCCTATCTGCTGGAACAGGCAGTTGATTTCGAGCACTGGGCGAAGGTCGGGAGCGGTGAGTTGGAAGTCGCAGCCGAAGTTGCGAAGATTCCCCGCCCGCGCATCGGTTACTTCGGCGCGATAGAACCCTGGCTGGTAGATCAGGAATTGATTAAGCGCGCTTCACGCGAGCGCCCTCTCTGGCACTGGGTCTTCATCGGCAATCGCTCGCGCGGGCTTGAGATTGAAGACTTGCCGAACGTGCATTTTCTCCCGGCGGTCGCTTACGATGAACTGCCGCGCTACGCCGCAGGCTTCGACGTGTGCGTGCTGCCGTGGGAGACTGAACAAGCGTTTACCAGTTACGGCTCGGCCATCAAGGTGCGCGAGTATCTGGCAACAGGCAAGCCCGTTGTCATCGCTCCACTGCCGGAGTATGAGCCGATGGCGGATGTCCTACGCATCGCCAGAAGCCGCGATGATTTTCTACATCTGGTCGAGGCCGCGCTGGGCGAAGAAGGAGACGACCTGGCACGTGCGCGTCAGGCATCAGTAATAAACGGCACATGGGACGCCCGCGCCGAATGGGTGAGCGGTTTGATTGAGGAAGCTCTCGGAAGTAAAGAAGTGATAGGTGATGGGTGATAGGCGATAAGAGGAAACAACTGTTCTTTCTTATCACCTATCACCCATCACCTATCACTGCTCCATCATGTGTGGAATTGCCGGAATAATCAGTAACGCACCGGAAGCGCGCATCCGACCTATGCTCGATAGCATTGAGCATCGCGGGCGTGATGATGAGGGTGTGTGGACATCCGTTGCGATAGATGACGAGGGGCGGCGTGCGTGCCTGGGCCATCGTCGCCTGTCAATCATTGATACGAGCAGCGCTGGACACCAGCCGATGCTCTCGGAGGATGGACGTTTTGTTCTGACCTTCAACGGCGAGATTTACAATTACCTTGAGCTTAAAAGAGAGCTTGAAGCCCGCAGCCACCGTTTTCGGACAGAGACGGATACGGAAGTCCTGTTAGCGGCATTCAGGGAATGGGGCGTGGATTGCCTGCCGCGTCTTAACGGCATGTTCGCCTTCGCCATCTGGGATGACGAGCGACGAGAGTTGACGCTGGCGCGTGATCGCCTCGGCATCAAGCCGCTTTATTACGCGCACGTGCCGGGGGAAAACGGTGCGAGCGCGTCTTTCATCTTCGCGTCCGAAGTCAAAGCTATCCTCGCAACGGGATTGGTCGAGCGCAGCATTGATCCTGAATCGCTCAATCAATTCCTCACCTTCCTCTGGACGCCCGACCCGCACACGCTCTTTCGCCGGATACGAAAACTTCCGCCCGCGCATGTCCTCACCGTTCGCGGCGATGACCTAAGTTTGCGCGAATGGTGGGACGTTTCATTTGACGAGATTGAAGAGGGACGAAGCGACGAGTGGTGGCAGGAGCGCGTGCTTGAGACTCTGAATCGCGTTGTCGGGATGGAGATGGTCGCAGATGTTCCGCTCGGCTCTTTCCTGTCAGGCGGGATTGATTCGTCCGCAATCGTCGCGCTGATGAAGAATCACAGCGGCGGGCGGCGTGTTTCAACTTACACCATCGGCATGGATGCAGAGGATTTGCGCTACGACATCATCCCTGACGATGTGGTTTGGGCGCGGCGTGTCAACGAGCTCCTCGACACGGATTATCACGAGATCATGCTCAAGCCGGACGTAGCTGACTTGCTGCCAAAACTCGTCTATCACATGGACGAGCCTGCGATTGACATGGCGATTCCGAGTTACCTGGTCTCACGCGCGGCGCGCGAGACGTTGACGGTGATGCTCTCAGGAATGGGCGGCGACGAAGTGTTCGCGGGCTATCCTCGCCAGATGGCTATGAAGCTGGCGAGCGCGCTCGACCCCGTGCCCGCTCTTTTGCGAAGACCCTTGATGAAGACAATCGCGCATGTGCTACCCGGCGGGTTGCCGGGAAAACTGACCGCGCCTTTGAGGAACGCGAAGAAGTTTGCCAGAAGCGCCGCGCTCGATTTCGAGAATCGTTACCTTGGATATGGAACTTACTTCACGGACGAAGCGAAAGCGCGGCTCTACACAAACGAGATGCGAGAAGCGGTGCGCGGCATGGATGCCTACCATCATCACCGCCGCTACTTCGAGCGCGTCAAAACTGCCGACCCGCTCAATCGCCTGCTCTACGTTGATCTCAAGACTTTCCTGCCGTGTCTCAATCTGACGACGACCGACAAAACTTCAATGGCGGCCAACCTGGAAGTGCGCGTGCCGTTTCTCAATTATGAACTGGTGGAACTGGCGGCGCGGATGCCGCCCGGTTTGAAGTTGCACGGGTTGAAGCGCAAGTACATCTTAAAGCGCGTGGCGGAAAAGCTCTTGCCGAAAGAGGTGGTTTGGCGCAAGAAGGCCGGATTCGGTGCGCCCATCAGGTCCTGGCTGCGCGGGGCGCTGCGCCCGATGGTGGATGATTTGCTGTCGGAGGAGACTGTTCGCAGGCGCGGGCTGTTCAACCCGCAGGAAGTACAGCGCATCATCGCCGCCAATCTATCCGGGCGCGAAGATTACAATTTGCAGGTCTTTCAACTCCTAACGCTCGAACTATGGCAACGCACATTCATCGACTTAAAGGTGGCGTAGGAATTTGGTTGTTATCTCCTGCTTAAGTTGTCATTGAGCCTGTGATATTCTCAGACACAAAGCTTTAAGGAGAACTTTATGAGCCAGACAATAAATATTGATTTGCCGGAAGAGACTAAAGCAGCGCTTGATATTGTTGTCCGTGAAGAAGGCGTGACACAAGATGAGTTGATTGGAAAGGCACTGAAAGATTATCTCTTTGTCCGGCAATTTAGAACCTTGCGGGAGCGGATGATGGGGCAGGCTTCGGAGACTTACACAGATCAGGATGTCTTTAATCAAGTGTCGTGAGAATCGTTCTCGATACTAATGTCCTCATCGCCGCCTTTATCGCTCGCGGTGCCTGCCACCAGTTGCTCGAACATTGCATCAGAAATCATGATTTAGTTACCTCTCAATTCATTCTTGATGAAATTCGGGAAAAGCTCGTTGAGAAATTTAAGTACACGTCAGAAACGGCTGATGAAGTAGTGAGACTCTTGCGCTCACAAATGGAAGTTGTATCGCCCACCCCGCTTGAGACTCCGGTCTGCCGGGATGCCGATGACGATAACATTCTAGCGACGGCTGTGGCTGGCAACGGTGAATGTCTTGTGACGGGCGATAAAGACTTGCTTGTGCTGAAGCAATTTCAGGGCATTGACATCCTTAGTCCGGGCGATTTTCAGGCATACGAAAAGCCAGGTAAACCATGAAAAGAACACTTGAAGTCATTGCGTTAGCCATCGTGGTAATCTCTTTTGTGATGACGCTAACTCCAAAATCCAGCGCACAGAATAATCAGGCGCAAGCACAACCGCGACCGTTGCGGCCTGTTCACACGTTCTCGATTGTGGCGCGCGACCCGGAGACGGGCGAGCTTGGCGTGGCGGTGCAGTCGCACTGGTTCTCGGTCGGGCCGATTGTGCCCTGGGCTGAGGCGGGTGTGGGCGCGGTGGCGACTCAATCGTTTGTTGATCCGAGCTACGGCAAGCTGGGGCTTGATCTGATGCGGATGGGCAGGAGCGCGCCCGATGCTTTGAAGGCGTTGCTCGCCGGAGACGAAGGGCGCGACGTGCGGCAGGTGGCGATGATTGACGCGCAGGGTCGTGTGGACGCCTGGACGGGAAGCAAGGATGTTCAGGCCGCCGGGCACATCACGGGTAAGAACTATTCCGTGCAGGCCAATCTGATGATGAACGACAAGGTGTGGCCTGCGATGTCGCGCGCCTTTGAGACGGCGAAGGGCGACCTAGCGGAGCGCATGCTGGCGGCGCTCGATGCGGCGCAAGCTGCGGGCGGCGACATTCGAGGCCGTCAATCGGCGGCGTTGATTGTCGTTTCGGGAAAGCCTACGGGCAAGCCCTGGGCTGATAGAGTTTTCGATTTGAGAGTTGACGACAGTCCTGAGCCTTTGCAGGAGTTGCGACGGCTGGTGACTTTGAATCGCGCTTACAATCACATGAACGCTGGCGATTTGGCCGTTGAGAAGAAAGATAACGAAGGCGCTCTGCGTGAATACAGTGCGGCGGAAAAGCTCGTCCCCGACAACGCGGAGATGATCTACTGGCATGCGGTCGCGCTCGTCAACATGAACCGCGTCGAAGAATCGCTGCCGCTCTTTCGTCGTGTTTTTGCGATGGACAAAAACTGGGCGACGTTGACGCCGCGCCTGCCCAAATCCGGCCTGTTGCCGGACGACGCGAAACTGATTGAGCGTATCCTGAAGGAAAGCAAATGAGCGAAACCATCCGGGTCGTCAAAGAGTTGACAGATGATGAGCGCCAGCGGCTCTTCGGCTGGGGCGAACATATCTTCGGCATCGAGGACCAAAAATATACCTGGCGACCGAAAGACCTGCACATCATTCTCGACGTTGACGGCGAGGCTGCCAGCCATGTCGGGCTGATTGAGCAGACAGTCAAGGTCGCGGGGAAACCCATCAGGGTCGCAGGCGTCGGGGCTGTCGTCACGGCTGGCGAGATGCACGGGCGGGGCTACGCGCAGAAGACGATGAGATATGCGGAGCGGGTCATGTGCGAGGAGCTAAACGTAGAGTTCGGGTTGCTCTTCTGTCTTGATCGCTTGAAGCCTTTTTACGAGCGGCAGCATTGGCAGCCTGTACAAGAGCCGGTCGAGATCGATCAACCTTCTGGAAAGATGATTTCGCCGTTGAATGTGTTGGTGCTGCCGTGCAAGGGCCAGACGTGGCCTGCGGGTGCGGTTGATCTCTGTAGCCTGCCGTGGTGAGAAAGCTACAATCTCTCTGTCCCGTCAGGGACATTTGAAAATAGCCCAGCGATTTATCGCTGGGAAACAGTGTAGTAAAAAATCGAGTCCCGTAGGGACGACTGAAAGAAGAACCTCTCTTCGGTCGTCCCTACGGGACTCAGCTTTATTATCTGGTTCTATTCCCAGCCATAAATGGCTGGGCTATTTTCACGTCGTCCCTAACGGGACTTTCTCAAGCAATTTCTTAGACCAGTCAATCCCCAGAGGTCCAACTCGTATCTTTATCAATGAAGTAGCTGAAGCCCTGCCCGTCGCCGCCCACAGTGCCTCCGCCATGTGGCGAAGTGTAGCTCCAAGCGCCGCCGCGCCCGCCTCCGGCAGCACGCGCCAACGACAGTAGATCGAAGATGGGTGGGCCGCCTTCGTAACCCCCTATGCCGCGCGCGTCAACCCAGTAACGCCCCGGAATTACGTAAGGCGTCAGTTGCCTGAGCGCCATCACGTCCTGTGGATGAAGCTCGCGGCCATTGATGATCACGCCCGTGTTGCCGTTTGAGGCGTCGCGCTGAAGCGTCCCGCCGAGGTCCAGATGCGGTTGAGTAAAGCCGACGGTCGGCCCACCCTGCATTCCCCACGCGCCTGACACCTGATCGTACCAGTAAGCGCCATCAGCGATGCGGAGCTTGAAACGCTGCTCAAGCTGGCGCAGTTGCTCGTCGTTCAAACGAACACCGTTGATGACGACCGGGCGAGAACTACTGGGAGCGGCTGGCGCGGGTGGCGTTGGCGGGGCGCTCTGTTCGAGCAGTCGCTGTTTGGCCTGCTGAAACTCCTGATCCGAGAGCGCGCCGGAAGCGTGCAGCCGCGCCAGCGTTTCAAGCTCTGAAGCGAGCGTGCCCGCCGTCGTCTGGCTCTGGCTTTCAGGCGCGGCCTCTCTCTCGGCGGGCTTCGCGGTTTTCAGGCTCACCGTGTGCTCTATCGTGTGGCGAAGATTCCGGACTTGCTCTGCCAGATAACCTGATTGCATCGAGCCGAGGCCGAAGGTCGAGCCGTTGAGCGCGACGCGCGTCTGGCCGGAAGGCTCGCCCTTGAGAATAATTTCGACTTGAACCGGCCAGGTGAAAGAGGCTAGCAACGTTTTCACTTCCGCGCATTTCAGGCGCGTCATGCTCTGCTCGATGATGCGCCAGCCGAGAGTCGCCACCGCTTCAGCGCAGACGTGCATGCTTTCAGTGAGCGAAAGCTGCAAGCTAAACTCTTCGCTGTGGGTCGGCATGAGGGGCATGTGGCGTCGCGTTTCCTTTATCGTGGAGAATGTTTCGGCTTAGCGGGCAATTTAGAGGGTAAGTCCAGTTCATCATCAATCAGGACATCCACACAGATGCCAGCCGCACGAGCATATTGGAGAAGGGTCATCAAAGATGGCTCACGGATTCCCAATTCATACTCGGACACTCGCGTGTACTTCATAGACTCTTCAAGCCCTAAACGCCGCAGCATGTCAGTCTGAGAAAGACCAAGCTCAGTCCGAATCTGTAGTAGCTTTTCGGCAAGATGCTGAGGCTTTGGACGTGGGTTGCCCATCAGGAGAATCCTCCCGACGGGGTAATAGATTGCAGCTTGATTTTATCCTCTATAGAGGATAATATATGCTGGCTCAACTGAGTCGCCGTGAGAATCCTTTGCTTCTCAACGGCGGCGCTCATCACTCATTCGGAGGTTGAGGCTTGAGACGACGCATTAGCCGTTGCTAGTTATGTAAAGATCGCGTGGCAAGAATATCATGACCTCACCAAAGCACCAGACAAATCTTCACCCTGCGATTGAATTGGCGGAAAACGCCGGACTCACTTTCCTTTCCCTCATCGAAGAACACGGGACACGTTTATCCGACTACGAGCTTTATCAAACTTATCTCAAAGCTGATAAATTACTGGCTGCCAGACAAGATGCCGAAGATATAGCAAGGCTTCGTTCCTGTGCTCTTATCGTGATGAAGAGATTATTTGGTAGAAACCTGCTCGATAAAGGGTTTTATCTGCCGGATGTCTTACGAGCCTATGAAGCAAGGTTTATCGAGCAGGCATTGACAGAGGAAAGAGGGAGCATCACACGAGCGGCGAATAGACTGGGGTTAACGCATCAACGATTGGGTTATGTTCTCGAATCGAGACACAGACAACTTCGTGAGAAGAGAACGCGTCCGGTGAGTCGGAAAACCATTATCCGAAAAGACAAGTAACCCTAAAGCCCTCGGCTGAGGTATCTACAGTATAAATCCTCAGATTCGCCAATAAATCCTCATTTTCGCCATAAGAATCCGATTGACTGCTCACCCAAACTCATTACAATTCACGGCAACCAGGGCATCGCTCATGCGTAGTGAGAGCGGATGAGCTAGAGGCTGAAAGTCTCTGCCCCCTCGCAAGACGTTTCCCAAAACGAATTGTGATGGAATGAGACCGGCGGGGGTAAGGACTCGCCGGTTTCGCTTTGCTTGCATGACTTTTGAATCACCTCCCTGACAGGGACGCTCTCTCTTCTCGCATAGTCTGCTTTGTGGAAGAGGCGGGCTGTGAGAGAGAGGCCGCTGGCGAGTCCAACTCGTCGGCGGTCTCGCTTTTGCCTTGATTAACTCAAGCTGCCAGTTACCAAATCAATTGCGGCTCTGCCGCTTGATTGTGCGGAAAGCCTCCGGCTTTCCGGCCTACACTACTGCAATTGCCCGGCGAGGCTACGCCTAGCGACAGGCAAGGCGTAGCCTTGCCAGAGATAAAAATAGAGACGCACGGAAAGGCACAGCCTTTCCGCACGGCAGACGGCACAGCCGTTATTAATAGCAACTCAGGTTAATTACTGTTTACACAACCTGCTACATCTCTTCTGCGAACTGCTAACTGACACAATAGTGCAGCTTTACAGCCCATTTTCCTCATAAACACCCTTGAGAAAACAGATTTCGCCCTTTAGAGAGTAAGTTTCGCTCTTTAGAAATAAACTTTCGCTCTTGAGAGAGCAAGTTTGACGCTTGAGAGAGTAACTTTCACGATTGAGAGAGCATCTTTCGCGGTTGAGAAGCAATGTTTTGCTCTTTAGAGAGCAAGTTTCGCGGTTATATGGGAAGATTTCACCCTTGAGAGAGTGATTTTCACGCTTGAGAGGCTCTGTTTTGCGGTTATATGGGGAAGTTTTAGGCTTTTCTCGCCGGTTTCGCCATGTGGGGTCTAATATCACACAAATTTACCCCGCTATTAGCCCCTCCGGTCACTTGTCGCAGGCTCTTGAGGCATGTTACTTTTTCGAGTTTGCGCGGGCACTGATGAACGCAACTGTGCGCGCATGAGAGCCTGAAAGCAACTCAAGCTGGTTGCCAGCGAGCGAATCAAGACGACGCATGTCCGATAGTAGTAACAACTTGAAAGAGCGCGTGCGCGCCTTCTGGCAAAAGAATCCGTGCGGGACGAAGTTCTCGGACGCCGAGATGGGGACGCGCCTCTTCTACGAGCGCGTTGAAGAGCATCGCTACACGAAGGAGTGGCATATCCCTTTGGCTGCGGATTTCGAGAGCGCGCGGGGCTTGCGCGTGCTTGAGATAGGCTGCGGGCTGGGGACGGACGGAGCGCAGTTTGCCAAAGCCGGGGCAATCTATACGGGCGTGGATTTGACGGACGCGGCCATTGAATTGGCGCGAAAGCGTTTCGAGTTGTTTGATCTGCCCGGCACGTTTCGCACGGCGGACGCGGAGAATCTGGACTTCGCGGACGAGAGTTTTGATCTGGTTTATTCACATGGCGTCTTGCATCACACGCCGGACACCGCGCGCGCGGTTCGTGAGGTTCATCGCGTGCTTCGCCCCGGCGGACGCGCTGTCGTCATGCTCTATCACAGAGATTCGTATAACTATCGTGTGAATATCCGCGTGCTGCGTCGCGCCGGGGCACACCTGCTCAAAAGCGAGACAGGATTGAAAGTGGTGCATCGCTTGACGGGTGAACCCGTCGAGAGTTTGCGCGAACACGCGCAGAGCCTGAAAGAAGATGCGCGCAGCTATCTTCAGCCGGATGAATTTTTGAGCCAGCACACGGACGGCGCAGGCAATCCCCTGGCGCGTGTTTATTCGCGCATCGAGGCGCGCGAGCTATTCAAGGATTTCGCAGAGGTCGAGTTGGCCACACACTTTTTGAACAAACGCTGGCTGCCGGTGCTGGGAAGTCTGCTGACACGCAAGATGGAAACGCGCATGGCCTCGCGCTGGGGCTGGCATCTTTGGATATACGCGACGAAGTGAAGCAGTTTTCAGTTTTCGGTTTTCGTCCCGGAGGGACGATTGATAATAGCCCAGCAATTTATTGCTGGGAATCAGGCGTGGAATTTAATCTAAGTCCCGTAGGGACGACTGAAGAAAGGCGTGCTTGTGTTCAGTCGTCCCTACGGGACTCGATAAAAATATCTTGTTATCTCTCCCAGCAATAAATTGCTGGGCTATTGTCGGACGCCCCTGACGGGGCTAAAAGCTCTGTCTATCCTCTGTATCTGGTTTCTGCCTGTTGATTATGAAAAACGTCCTGGTAACTGGTGGCGCTGGCTTTATCGGCTCGCATCTGGTTGATCGTCTTCTGGCCGAAAATGATTGGCGTGTGACGGTCGTGGATGATTTCAATGATTTCTACGCGCCGGAGATTAAGCGTGAGAATGTGCGTGGGCATCGGCAATCGCCTGCATATCGTTTGCACGAAGTAGACATCCGCGACCGCTCGCGCCTCGAAGAGGTTTTCAAGGAAGAAGAAAAGTTCGATTGCATCGTGCATCTGGCGGCGCGTGCGGGCGTGCGCCCGTCTCTGGCGGAGCCGATGCTTTATACCGAGACGAACATCAGCGGCACGCTTAACCTGTTGGAACTGGCGCGAGCATACGGGGTCAAGCAATTCGTCTTCGGCTCGTCCTCGTCCGTGTACGGCATCAACGCCAAAGTGCCTTTCAGCGAAGATGATCCGATTCGCCAGCCCATCTCGCCTTATGCGGCGACGAAAGCGGCGGGCGAACTGGTCTGTCATACTTACTCGCATCTTTACGGGATTCGCTGCGTCTGTTTGCGCTTCTTTACGGTTTACGGCGCGCGGCAGCGTCCCGATCTGGCGATTCATAAATTTGCGAAGCTGATTGACAGTGGCCGCCCCATTCCTGTCTTCGGTGATGGAACGACGCGGCGCGACTACACCTATATTGAAGACATCATCGCGGGCGTGCGCGCGGCGATTGATTACCAAAAGAGCGCTTACGAGGTCTTCAATCTTGGCGAATCGCAGACGGTTGAATTGAACGAATTAATCGCGCTCCTTGAAAAAGAGCTTGACCGTCACGCGGTTATTGATCGCCAGCCCGTGCAACCCGGCGACGTGCCGCAGACGTTTGCCGATGTCACGAAGGCACGCCGTCTGCTCGGCTACGACCCGCAGACGAAGATTGAAGATGGAATCAGGCGCTTCGTCCAGTGGTTTCGCCGCGAGCAGGAGTCGGGCGCGTGAGATGGTCTTTCGGCAACATCTCGCCGGAAACGCGACGACGCGCGCTCTTGTGTCTCGCGGTCGTTTTGCTGGCCTTCACCGTTCGCTTTCTGACGGCGCAGTTCATCGGCCAGCACATCGCAGACGCGGCGTGGTTTCCTCACGGGATTTACGCGATCTTCGATAATCAAGCACAAGATATACTCGACGGCAGGACAGGCGCTTTCTGGGTTGAAGATGCACTGAATAGTCCGCGCGCTGCGACCGCTGCCGTTTATCCACCCGGTTATTCTTTGTGGCTGGCTTTCATCTAT
The DNA here is from genome assembly GCA_963791265.1 of uncultured Acidobacteriota bacterium. Classification (GTDB taxonomy): domain Bacteria; phylum Acidobacteriota; class Blastocatellia; order Pyrinomonadales; family Pyrinomonadaceae; genus QHXM01. Next base: position 646,776 of record CAWBSB010000012.1, on the reverse strand, counting down.
CGCTTGACGAATACACGGTCGGCTCTCGTCGTGCAGAACGTGCAGATGACGCTCGATGCGCTGTTCGTTCTTTTGATTATCGGCGTCGGCGTGACCGCCTACGGATGGGGCGCAGGCTTGATGGCGGGAGTGCTGGCGGCAATGTCTCCGCTGCTTGCGTTTAATGGAGCGACGCCGCTGGCGGATTCTCCGACCGCGTGGCTGGTCGTGGGCGGCGCGTGGATGTTGCTGCTGGCGTTGAAGCGTTCGAGTTGGCGTTTGTCGCTGGGAGCAGGCTTGATGATGGGAGCTTCCTGCTGGCTGCGCGCGAACGCTCTGCTGCTTGGGCTGTGGTGCGCGGTTGCGTTGCTTCTCTTCGTCAAAGCAAGCTGGCCGGTCGCTTTGCGCTTGAGCGGAATATTCCTGCTCGGCGTTTTATTGTTGGTTGCGCCGGTAATCGTTCGTAACAGCCGCGCGTTTCATGCCTTCGTGCCGGGCGGGATGGGTTTTGGCACGAATCTCTGGGAAGGCATTGGCGAGACCTCGCGCGCGGCGGAGTTTGGCGCAGTCTTCGGCGATGCGAAGGTGATTGAGCAGGAACGCGCCGAGATGGGCTTAGCGCCGGATGCGCCGCTCGCATTGTACTGGCCTGATGGATTACAGCGCGACCGGGCACGGATGCGTAAGTCATTAGCGATCATCAAGGCGCATCCCTTCTGGTTTGCGGGCGTGATGATGAGCCGGATGGCGGGCATGTTGAAGTATGCGGGCGAGCCTGTGCCGTACATGGGCACTGCGGGCATCAACGTGACGAGCCGGAAATGTTTGCCTCCCGCGTGGCAGGGCGGGATTGTAGCTTTCGTCGTCAATCTTTTGGGAATGTTGCAGAGCGTCTTGCGCTACGTGCTGCTGCCGCTGATGCTGTTCGGAATATACCTGGCGTTTCGTCGCGACTGGCGAGCCAGCGCGATTGCCTTAAGCGTCATACTTTACTATTTAATCGTCGGCTCGATGCTTCATACAGAGTTGCGCTACGGGTTGCCGATGCAGGCGCTGCTTTTTGTCTTCGCGGGACTCGCTCTGGTGGAGATAATCAAGAGATTGAAATCCAGGGCAGAGGTTCAGATAGAAAAGAGTGTAAGGGAAGTTGAGGTTCACCACAGAGACGCAGAGGACACAGAGGGGGCACAGAGAGTCAGGCAATCTCAAATTAGGAATTTGAAATCTCAAATCTCCGTGCATCCTCCGTGTCCTCTGTGTCTGCGGTGGTGAATAGCATCTCGGCATACATACGATTTGAAATTGAACCACTATTAAATCCAGTGTTCTGTAGTCCGAAAGAAAAACCGACCGCTGACTCCAGACTTTAAGCATGAAACAGAGATTATTAGAATATTTAGTCTGCCCGTCTTGTAGCGGCGAGATTCGCCTGCTCTCTGTGGCGCGTGGCGAGGGCGACGAGATTTTGGAGGGTGATCTGGATTGCGCTTCCTGCTCGCGCCACTTTCCAGTTGTGCGCGGAGTCCCGCGATTCGCAGAGTTGAGTAAGATTGAAGCGGACAAGGCTGCGACCGCCTCAAACTTCGGCTGGCAGTGGCAACATTTCACGCAGGCGGACGAGCAGTATGACGAGCAATTCCTGGGATGGATAGCGCCCGTCGAGCCAGAGTTTTTCAAGAACAAAATCGTTCTTGAAGGCGGCTGCGGCAAAGGTCGGCACACGCAGCTTGCTGCCCGCTGGGGTGCACGCGAGATTATCGGCGTTGATTTGAGCGCGGCGGTCGAGACGGCTTTTGCCGCGACGCGCCATCTTGATAACGCGCACATCGTTCAGGCAGACATCTATCATCTGCCTTTCGCCCGCAAGTTCGATTACGCCTTTTCCGTCGGCGTGCTTCATCATCTGCCCGACCCGCGCGCAGGGTTTCAAGCCCTGTCCGCGAAGGTCAAACCGGGTGGACACGTTTCGGCATGGGTTTACGGAGCGGAGAACAACGGCTGGATTACGCGCTGGGTGAACCCGTTGCGTAAGCGTTTGACATCAAAGATGAACCAGCGCACGCTGCTTCATCTCTCGAAGCTCCCGGCGGCTGCCGTTTACGCCGCGACGAAACTGATTTACGGGCCGCTCAATAGAAGCGAGCGTGGCTCTGCACTCGCGCGCCATTTGTTCTACAATGACTACCTGAGCGCAATTTCAACTTTCGGCTGGCGCGAGCAACACACCATCGTCTTCGATCATCTGGTCGCACCGACGGCCTTTTACATCTCGCGCGAGGAGTTTGAAAATTGGTGGAAAGAGATTGGCGCAAGCGAGGTGGAAATCGGCTGGCATAACAAGAATAGCTGGCGGGGATTTGGAAGGATAAGTCAGGAAAGAAATAGACAGGATTAACAGGATTTTCAAGATTAAGAAAACAAGGCAGGACAAGGCAGCTTCAATCTTTTTCTTTTCATCCTGTCCATCTTGTTAATCCTGTCTAAAAAGAACATGGAAAACTCTCTCTCTCTACCGCAGGAGATGCAGCAACACACCTACTCGATCATGTACGAGGTCGAGGGCACGCACTGGTGGTTTGTCGGCAGGCGGCGCATCATCGCTAGCTTCGTTGAAAAGATTTGCCGGGAGCTTGGAACTGAGCGCCCGCGCATCCTAGATGTCGGCTGCGGCACAGGCGCGAACCTTGAGCTTTTGGGCAAGTACGGCGACGCGGAAGGCGTGGATGTCTCCGAGGAAGCGCTCGCCTTCTGTCGTGCGCGCGGCCTTGAAAACGTTAAGCTGGGCGAAGCGGAGAAGCTGCCTTACGAAGACAGCTCGTTTGATCTGGTGACGGGTCTGGACGTGGTAGAGCATCTGGACGACGATGTCGCTGGCCTCGGCGAGATGCGGCGCGTGCTGAAACCGGGTGGACGTGCGCTGCTGTTCGTTCCGGCGTTCATGTTTCTGTGGGGCGTGCAGGATGACATCAGCCATCACCGGCGTCGCTATACGATTCCCGGTTTGCGTCGAGCCGTCGAAGCCGCAGGCTTTGAGGTTGAGCGCACCACCTATGCCAACATCAGTTTCTTCGCACCCATTTTAGCGGGACGCGCGCTGATGAAAGTGACCGGCCTCAAGCCCGCCTCGGAGAATAACATCAACGTCTCGGCGCTCAACGGCGTGCTGGGGCGCGTCCTCGGCGCGGAGAGCTTTTTCCTGCGCCGCATGAATTTCCCGTTCGGCGTCTCAGCCCTGTGCGTCGCGCGGGCGGTTTGAGCAGATGAAAATCAACGAGATCATCTGGCTCACGCAGTTTATTGAGAAGATAGAACGTAAGCACGGTGTAAGCACCGATGAGGTTGAGCAAATTTTCGCTAATCGCCCGCACTTCAGGCTCATTGAAAGAGGTGATGTTGGCGGTGAGAATCTTTATAGAGCGATTGGTCAAACAGACGATGGACGTTATCTGGTGACATTCTTTATCTATAAGGGTCAAAATCGGGCACTGGTTATTTCTGCCCGTGAAGCTAGCTCAGGAGAGCGAGGAAGTTATGGCAAACACAAAAAGTAAAGCGAAAATATCAAAACACCGCGACCCTTTGCCGGAACATTTCAAAACCATCGAGGAAGCTGCTGAGTTCTGGGACACGCATGACAGCGCGGATTACGAAGAATATATGAAGGACGTTGAATTTGAAGTAGACATCAAACGGCGAACGTACTTGATCTCACTCGATAGCGACCTTTATCGCAAAGTTCGCGCCATAGCACGAAAAAAGGGCGTCCCGGCGGAAAAACTGGTGAACCTTTGGATTGAAGAGAAGGCGTCATAGCTTTATGCGTCGCGCGAAGAGTTGAATAGATGAAGAGTTACGAAGAAAAAACTTTAACAAGAGACGGCGAGTACAGCAGCGATGGCGCGAGTGATGCGCCTGACATCTCCGTTTTCCTGCCGGTCTTTGACGAAGAGCCGAATTTGCGCCTGCTGCACGAGAAGCTCAGTGCAGCCCTTGAAAAGCTGGGGCGCACGGCTGAGATTATTTACGTTGATGACGGCTCGCGTGACGGCAGCCTCGCGATTCTGCGCGAGTTGGCGCTTGCAGATAAGCGCGTGCGCGTCGTGGCTCTCCGGCGCAACTACGGGCAGACGGCGGCGATGGCCGCAGGCATTGACGCGGCGCGCGGGCGCGTGTTGATTCCGATGGACGCAGACTTGCAGAACGACCCGGCGGACATCGTGCGATTGCTGGACAAACTGGACGAAGGCTATGACGTGGTTTCCGGCTGGCGCAAGAACCGGCAGGACAAACTGGTGACGCGCAAGATTCCTTCCATGCTCGCCAATCGTTTGATCTCCTGGATCGGCGGCGTGCCCCTGCATGATTACGGCTGCTCGCTCAAAGCCTATCGCCGCGAATCGCTCGAAGACGTGCGGCTCTATGGCGAGATGCACCGTTTTATTCCGATTTACGCTTCGTGGGCTGGCGCGCGTGTGACGGAAATCCCTGTCGAACATCACGCGCGCACGATGGGGAAATCGAAGTACGGATTGTCGCGCACGATCAAAGTCATCTTCGATTTGATGACGATCAAGTTCATGGCGTCTTACCAGACGAAGCCGATTTACATCTTCGGCACGTTCGGCTTCCTCAGTTTCTTCGTCGCATTCGTCGCCGGAGTGTGGGCTTTAATTCTCAAACTCGTACACAAGGCCGACTTGATTCAGACGCCGCTGCCCATCATCGCCATCGTGCTTTTCGCCGTCGGCATACAGTTTCTCCTGATGGGACTCCTGGCCGAAATGCTCGTCCGCACCTATCACGAGTCGCAGTCGAAGCGAATCTACGCGGTGCGGGAAATGATCGGATTTGAAAGCCGGTGATAGGTGATAGGTGATAAGAGAAAACGCTCTTACCTATCACCCATCACCTATCACCTATCACTGCTCTTATGTGTGGAATTACCGGATGGGCAACATTGGATGCGCGTCAGCCTGCGCCTGAGGGCGCGCGGGAGTTGCTGCGCTCGATGTGCGAGCGGATGACGCATCGCGGGCCGGATTCGGAAGGCTTGATGACAACGACGGGCGTTGCCCTGGGGATGCGGCGGCTGGCGATTATTGACCTACAGACCGGCGAACAACCCGCGACCAGCGAAGACGGTCGAATCAGCGTCATCCTCAACGGCGAGATTTATAACTACCGCGAGTTGCGCGCCCGCCTAGAAAAGCGCGGCCATCATTTTCGCTCCGAATCCGATACGGAAGTCCTGCCGCACCTCTACGAAGAACATGGCACGGAGATGGTTAATCATCTTAACGGCATGTTCGCTTTCGCCTTGTGGGACGCCTCAAAGCGCAAACTTTTCATCGCGCGCGACCGCTTCGGTGAAAAGCCGCTCTACTGGGGCATCTTCGATCAAACGTTTCTCTTCGCCTCGGAGCCGAAAGTTCTGCTCGCGCACCCATCGGTGCAGCCTGTGCTTAACCTCGACGCTCTGCGGCAATATCTTTCGTTCGATTATGTGCCCGCGCCGCTCTCCATCTATCAAGGCATTCAAAAACTCCCGGCAGCGCACACGCTCACGGTCGAAGATGGGCGTGTTGAGGTGCAGCCCTACTGGTGTCTGAGCTACAAGACACGGCAGCCTGCGCCGACAGAGGAAGAGGCTGCGGAAGAATTGAGAAGATTGTTAGAGGATTCCGTGCGAATGCGACTGGTGTCGGACGTGCCGCTCGGCGTCTTGCTTTCGGGCGGCGTGGATTCTTCGGCGGTCGCGGCGATGGCCGTGCGCGCATCAAACGAAACGGTCAAGACGTTCTCCATCTCGTTCGCAGAATCTTCGTTTGACGAATCGTCTTATGCGCGGGCGGTGGCAAAGTTTCTCGGCACAGACCATCACGAAGAGCGTTTGAGCGTTGATCTGGCGGCGAACCTCGTCGGCGAAATCGGCTCCTGGATGGACGAACCATTCTCTGACCCTTCGCTTGTGCCGACCTTTCTGCTCTCGCGCTTCACGCGCAAGCATGTCACGGTGGCGCTCGGCGGCGACGGCGGCGATGAACTCTTCGCGGGCTACCCGATGTACTGGGGGCACAATCTCGCGCGCACCTACGCGCGCATTCCACGCTTCCTGCGCCGCAACATCATCGAAGCGGTCGTTCGCAGGCTTCCCGTCAAGACGAAGAATCTTTCGTTCGACTTTAAGGCTCGTCGCTTCATCAACGGAATGAATTACGATGAGGTTGCGCGTCATCACGTCTGGTTCGGTTCGTTCACGCCCGACGAGCAGGCGGCGCTTTTGACGACCGCAGCGCGAGGCGCGAGCGATGGCGACATCTACCGCGACGCGCGACGCCTGCTCCTGGAAGACTGCGATGCCGACAACACGATTGAGCGAATGCAGAGCCTAGACACGCGGCTTTATCTAGCGGAAGACATTCTGACCAAAGTTGATCGCGCGAGCATGGCCGTCTCCCTGGAAGTGCGCGCACCGTTTTTAGACCCGCGCATCGCGGAGTATGCGGCGAGTCTTCCTGTTGACTATAAGCTGCGCGGGCGCACCACGAAATATATTTTGAAGCAAGCGGTCGGCGATCTCCTGCCTCCGTTCGTCACTCGTCGCGGCAAGAAAGGTTTCGGCGTACCTGTCGCAGAATGGCTAAAGGGAAAACTGCGCCCGCTCGCGCGCGATCTGCTCTCACGCGAGCGCATACGCAAGGCCGGACTCTTTAACGCCGACTACGTTCAGCGTCTTCAGGATGAGCACGAACGCGGTGTGGCCAATCATCGCAAGCTGCTCTGGACGCTGCTCATGTTCGAACTCTGGCACGAGAGCTTTATCGAAACGCCGCGACGGATTGAAACGTCTGTGAGCCACAACAAGATTTGAAGGCGAAGAGAAATAGACAGGATTAACAGGATTAGCAAGATTAAAAAGACGAGGCATGTCAGGGTAGCTCGAATATTTTTCTCTTCTCCGGCTTATCCTGTTAATCCTGTAAATCCTGTCTATTTCTTATCTTGCCAGATGATTCCTGCCTGATAATAAATGGAAAGCGAAATTGAGCACGCCTATGAAAGTTTGGCCGCGTGGTGTCGTGAGCGCGACTATGCCGGACACGACCCATTCGATGCGCTGAACAGTCGCGTTTTTCAGTCCACACCCTTAAGGCGATCACGCGCGGCGCGGCTCATTTGGACGCAACTCTTCAAACGCTCGCCCGTCAGTTTCCGCAACCTCGCCCGCGTGCCTGCCGAAAGAAACCCGAAAGGTACTGCGCTCTTTGCGCTCGCGGCTCTCGCAAATTACCGTCGAACGAAGACGATAGAAGCCGCAAACGAAGTGCGCGCGTTGCTCGATGATTTAAGTAACGCGCTTCTTGATAACCAAAGCGGCGCGGCCTGGGGCTACAATTTCGACTGGCAGGGTCGCGCGTTCTTCGCTCCCAAAGGCACGCCGACCATCGTGCCGACGGCGTTCGCCGCCCGCGCGTTTCTGGAAGCGGCGCGCGACCTCAAGGATGACTCTTATCTCAGCACGGCACGCAGCAGTTGCGAGTTCATCCTGAATGAGCTTCCTCGCAGCGAAGAACAGAACGGCGAAGTTTGTTGGAGTTATTCCCCGATTGACCGCACGCGCGTCTTCAACGCGAGTTTGCTGGCGGCGGAAACGCTCGCGAGCGTGGGTGCGCTGACAGGTGAAGAGGAGCTTTGCGAGTGGGCTGTGCGCGGCGCGCGTTACGTCGTCAAACGGCAACGCGAGGACGGCTCCTGGGCGTATGGCGCGGATAGCTATCAATCATGGGCGGACAATTTCCACACGGCTTTCGTCCTGACGAGCCTGGCTCGCATCCCGGAAGCGTGCCCGTCGTGCCATGATGAATTTAGGGAAGCGATCAAGCGCGGCTACGAATTCTGGCGCGCTTCGTTCTTTCTCCCAAACGGCTGGCCGAAATACTTCCATGATAGACTCTACCCCGTGGACGCGCATTCGGCGGGCGCGGGCATCGTTACCCTGCTGGAATTGCAGGCACTAGACACAAACGCCCTCGCGCTCGCGCATAAAATCGCACTCTGGGCTATCCAAAACTTGCGCGACCCGCAAGGCTTTTTCTACTACCAGCGCCGCCGCTTCTACACCGTCCGCACGCCCTACATGCGCTGGTCGCAGGCGTGGATGCTGTACGGGCTGGCACGATTGCTGGAAGAAAGTGGTCAGCGGTCGGTGGTCAGTGGCCAGTAAGAACCGGCGATTAGTAGCGACGATGTGCTTCTGCTTTTAACTGACCACCGGCCACTGATCACTGACCACTGCTTATGCTGATTTGGATTGATCTGGCAAACTCGCCGCACGTTCCTTTCTTTCGCGCGCTTATCCCGGAATTTGAGCGGCGCGGGGCGACGGTGGAGACGACCGCCAGAGAGTTCGCGCAGACAATTGAGCTGGCCGAGGCGGCGGGGTTAGCGCCGGTCATGATTGGCGGGCACGGCGGGCGGGCGCTTCATGGCAAGGCTGGAAATTTAATCGGGCGCGCGGCAGCTTTACGCAAGTGGGCGCGCGGGCGCGGGTTTGATTTAGCCGTCAGCCATAACTCGTATGCCCAGGTGGCTGCGGCGCGCGCGCTCTCGATCCGTTGCGTGACGCTGATGGATTATGAGCATCAGCCTGCAAACCATCTGGCGTTCAGGCTCGCCAGCCGTGTCATCGTGCCGCGTGCCTTTCCCGAAGAAGCGCTGCGGAAATACGGAGCAAGCGCGCGGAAAGTCAGGCACTATGACGGAACGAAAGAGGATGTTTACCTCGCGGACTTCACACCAGACCCGCGCTTTGCAGAAACGCTTGCGGAGCTTGGCGTAACGTCTGACGACATACTCGTCATCGTTCGTCCTCCGGCCAGCGATGCGCTCTATCATCGTTTTGAGAACGAGTTATTCAATGAACTTCTCGAAAGGCTCGCTGCCCGCTCCGGGGTGAAAATCATTTTGCTGGCGCGCACGGAAGCGCAGCGGGCTTTGTATCAAGAGCGTCCAAGCGCGAATCTGATTTTGCCTCCGGTCGCTTTGGACGGAGCTAATCTCATCGCGGCGGCTGACATGGTCATCAGCGCGGGCGGCACGATGAACCGCGAGGCAGCGGCGCTCGGCGTGCCCGCCGCCACCATCTACGCCGGACGCTGGGCAGCGATTGACGAAGAGCTTGTGCGCGAAGGAAGACTCAGGCGCATCGCTACGCGCGAGGATTTGGATGCGCTGCTCGTTGAGAAAAAGAAGGGCGCGCACGCTCGTCGCGCTTTGCATGTGCGCGCGGAGGTTGTGAGTTTGATACTGGACGAAGCGTAAGTGAATGGGTATGCAGTTTACTTTGTCCCGTCAGGGACGACTGACAATAGCTCAGCGATTTATAGACTTTGACAAACCAATTCTGTCATCAGGTTTTATCCCCGAAGGGGATACATACTATAGCCGGGGGCGGTACAAACCTACGGTTTGCTTGCCCCCGGCTATTACATATGACCCTTTCAGGGTCAGAGAAAGCGCGCTGATTGCCCAATTGAGTTGTTAATGCCCATTATCGCCGAGCTATTTTCAGTCGCTCCTAGCGGAGCTAATAACCAGCAAGTTGCCAGTAAATGGTGATAGGATAAACTCCGCTATTTACCATTTATCGTCTACCATTTAACAAATGAGAGCCGAGCGGCTGAAAGAACAAGTGATCGAAGCCCGCGCCGTGAGCGTGCCCGGACGTGCGCCGCGCTGGGTGATTCCTGTCGTGAAGGCGGTGCTCGTTTTGGCCGACCTCGCGCTGGCCGCGCTCTCTTTCGCCGTAGCGTTTTATCTACGTGAAGGCGATGGCGTTATTGCTCGCTCCATTGACGGAGGTTTCAGGTGGAGCGCGGGGTTTGCTCCTTACGCGGCGCTGCTTCCTTTCGTCCTGCCGATACGTCTGCTCGCGCTCTACTATCTTGACCTTTACAGGCTGCGCGGCGAGTTCTCTTTTGTCGAAGACGGCGTGCGCGTGTTCAAGGCGACTGCCATCGGTAGTTTGCTCATCGTCGCGGCAGCGTTTCTGTATCGCGGCGGCTTCGAGTATCGAGCCTTCTCGTATGCGCGCGCGGTCTTCGTCCTCGATTTCTTTCTGGCGCTCGCTGCATTCGGTCTGGTGCGCCTGATGGTTCGCATGGGGCAGACGTTTGCGCGGCGACGCGACATCAATCTGATTCCAACGCTCGTCGTCGGGCGCGGCCCCGAAGCCGCACTCTGCATCAAGGAGATGCGCGAGCGGCCAAGCCTTGGTTATCGCGTCATCGGGGTGGTCGAAAACGGAGTGATTGACGAGAGCGTGCCTTTGGAGTTTGAGGGCGTGCCGGTGGTCAGCGACATCAAGGGCTTGCCGGATGCGATTCGTGAGTCGCGCGCCAACGAAGTGATTATCACCGACCCGGAAGTTTCGGGCGACTCGCTCTTTGACGTGATGATGCGCGTGGGTCGCCGTCGCGGGGTCGAGTTTAGAATTGCGCCGAGCCTCTTCAATTGCCTGCCGCGCAAGACGGAGATAGATCAGATCGGCGCGCTGCCGATGATTCGTCTCTTCCGCGAGCCATTGAGCGGTGGAGCGCGCATCATCAAGCGAACCTCGGACATCATCATCGCTTCAGTGGCGATTATTCTTCTCGCCCCGCTCTGGCTCATCATTGCGCTCGTCATCAAGCTCGATTCTCGCGGCGCAGTCTTTTACAAGCAGGAGCGCGTCGGGATGGACGGGCGCATCTTTCTCTTCTACAAATTTCGCACGATGCGCGTGGATACGGACGACGCGGCGCACAGGGAATATCAACAGGAATACATCGCCGGACGCGCAGAGGCCATGCTGGTCGAAGGCGAGCGCCCTGCTTACAAACTGGTCGGTGATGCGCGCATCACACGCGTGGGGCGTGTGTTGAGGCGTCTGAGTCTGGACGAGTTGCCGCAGTTATTGAACATCCTGCGCGGCGACATGAGCGTCGTCGGCCCACGCCCGCCCATTCCGTATGAGGTCGAAGCCTATCAACTCTGGCATCGCAAGCGCCTCGACATGAAGCCGGGCTTGACGGGACTCTGGCAGGTTTCGGGGCGCAATCGTCTGCCGTTTGACGAGATGGTGCGACTCGACCTCTTCTACATAGAGAACTGGTCGCTGCTGTTGGATTTGAAAATCATCCTGCGCACGCTGCCGGTGATGCTGCGCGGCGATGATGCTTATTAATCAGTTGCGGAATGCGGATTTTGGATTGCGGATTGAAAAAGCAATCATGCTCTATTTTTAACTTGAGTTCCTCAGCGGCTCTGCCGCCTTTTGTGCGGAAAGGCTCTGCCTTTCCGATAGCTGCTAATTTTATCTCCGGCAAGGCTATGCCTTGCCGCTAGCGAGGCGCAGCCTCTCAATACTTAATAAAGGCGGGAGACGGAAAGCCATAGGCTTTCCGCACAGACCTGCGGCACAGCCGCCGACGCTGAACTCTATTTATTCTTCAAGCCGCAAGCGAGTAGTCTTTTCTCTCCACCCTCCAACGCAACACCTCGCCCTCGTCCGGGTCTTCCGCCGTGCCGACGAATTTCATGCCCAATCTTTTCAGCACGTTGATTGAAGCCGTGCCATTATGGAGCGTGTGCGCCTGAACGATGTTTACTTCCGTGTGCGAGAAAGCGTAGCCAGCGAGTCCGCGTGCGGCTTCGGAGGCCAGCCCGCGCCGCCTGTATTCGGGAACAAGCGCGTATCCAATCTCGACCACGCCCTCTTCGTCGGGCTTGCCCTTGAAACCGCCTTCACCAATCAACACACGATCTATCGCGTGAACGAAGAGGCGAAAGCCCCATTCAAGCGCGGACGGGTCACTCTTGAGATGCTGGTAAACGTGAGGCATTGATTCAGGGAACTGAAGCCAGTTGTCCGGGACTTTGATGTCCAGCATTCCTTCAAGCTCTTTCTTGTCCCGCATGATGGCCTCAACGTGTGCCAACTCGCACGGGATGAGTTGGAGATTAGCGGTTTCGATGATTCGCATTTTCGATTGATTATTCACCTTCCCGGTTGTTTGATTTCCAGAGCTTCACTGATCGCTGATCCCGGCCAGCGCGAGTTCGAGCAGGATGATTTTCTTCGTGCCCTTATAGAACGGCTCAATCTCGCACCACTCGGTGAGAGCGTGGGAATCGCCGCACGGCCCCGCGCCGGTCGATATAGAAGGAATGCCCGCACGCAGCGCGGCGCTCGAATTGTTCGAGCCTGTTTCCGTAATTGGAGGATTGATAAAGCCCATCGCCAGATGCAACGCCTCGCTCATCCTGACCAGAGGCGAGTCGCGGTGGCCGGGAATCAACGCCGCAGGCGAGGCGGAGATCACGTCCGTCTTGATGGTCATTCCTTCACGCGTCGCTTCCTCTCTGAGAATCAACGCAACCTTTTTTTCCAGTTCAGCAATTACTTCGTTGCTCGTCGAGCGCAAGTCAACCGTAAACCATGCGTCTGAGGCTTTAGCGTTGACGACTTCAGAGCCCTTGAGCATTCCGACATTCAACTGCGACGGTGGGTCAGAGGGAACATTCAACTCGTAGATACGCGAGATGGCGCGCGCCAGCGGCAGCGTGGCCGAATAGGGTGGCGTGCGCGAGCGCGTGTGCCCGCCGGGGCCTATGAAATGATGACGATACCAGTTGATGCCGATGCCGCCGTAGGTGAAACCTTCGTAGCCGCCGTCGAGCGCGACGTAGTAATCAAACTTGCCCTTGTTCTCTTTGACGTAATGCTCTGCTCCTGTAAGCCCGCGCTCCTCGTCAACGGTGAAGACGAAGACTAGATCGCCTTTCGTCTTGATGCGCGCTTCGTCGAGCGCGCGGATGCTGGCGAGCAGCGCCTCTATGTTGCGCGTGTCGTCGCCAATGCCGGGAGCATAAACACGGCCATCACGAACCTTCGCTTTAATCTTCAGCCCCGGTTGAAAGACCGTATCCATGTGCGCGTCGAAAACAACGCGTGGGCCTCCGCCCGTGCCTTTTCGAACGGCGATTAGATTTCCGATTGAATCGTAGTGAATGTCTTTCAGCTTCAGTTTCTTCAAGAGCTTTTCGATGTGCTCTGCGCGTTCCCTTTCCTGACCCGAAGGCGCGTTGATCTCTGTAATCTCCATCCATTCATCCAGGATGTCCTCGCGCTTCTTGTCTATGTAGGCGTAGGCCGCCGCGACCTCTGGCCGACTTTGCAGGCTGCGGACTTGTTCGAGGTATTGCTCGGTCGTCTGGCTTTGCGCCAGCGTGTAGATGAAAACTGAAACGATGACGAGCGTGAGAGTCCGGGTTGATTTACGCATGCTCTTTTCCTGTCAGTCGAATATAATCCGCCGGACATTCTAACCCGAAACGAACCGTTGCCAGCATGGATTCATCTACACCTGAGACCGCCGGGAGCGCGCCGCCCGCGAGTGAAGCGCGCGCCGTCAGCAAGATTGCGGAGGGGCTTGATCGTGCAATAGTTTTTTGGTTGTTCGCGTTTGCCCTGTTCGCCCCGCACTCGATTGCCGGGGCGCAGACCGCGTGGCTGTGCGGTCTGGCGTTGTGTGTTGCTCGTTTCCTTTTTCGCCCGCGCCCGCGCCTGCCTCGCACTCCGATTGATTACGCGCTGCTGGGTTTCTTCGTCCTGACACTTATCTCTTCGCTCTTCTCTTACGATCAGAGCGTTTCAATCGGCAAGCTGCGCGCCGCGAGTCTCTTCACCATCGTTTATCTAGTCGCCGCGAACGTCTCGTCTAAGCGCGTGCTGCGCCTGCTTGCTCTGACACTCATCGCGTCGTGCATGGTCAATGTCTTTTACACGCTGGGCGAGCGCGTCGTTGGGCGCGGCGTGAGAATCGAAGGAGTGGCGACGAACAGTCCGCTGAAGGAAGCCATCTTCGTCCGCGAAGATAAAACGGAAGACCCGACACCCATCCAAACGGGCGACACGCTGCTCGAAGTTGACGGACGACCTCTTCGCAGCCCTGAAGATTTGGTCAACGCTCTGGATGGCTCAAGCGCTGGCCGAAGCGCCGCCGACCCGGAGTTCGCGCTGGTGAAGATTTATCGCGTCGAGTGGACGCCCCTGTTGAAAGTTCCGCGCAAACGCCTTCTCGTTGGAGAAACGGCGCTGGAGAAACTGGGCGTGACGAGTTGGTCGCGCGGGCGCGAGTGGCGCGCAGCAGGTTTCTTTGGTCACTACACGACATACGCAGAGGCGCTTCAGTTAATCGCCTCCTTCGCGCTCGGCCTGTTCATCGCGCTCCGCAGCAAGCGTGGACTGAGCGGCGCGCTCCTGCTGCTGGCGATCATTGGATTGGGAGGCGCGCTGCTCTTGACGGTGACGCGCGCTTCGTGGCTCGCGTTTCTGCTTTCGGCGTTTGTCATCGTGCTGGCGGGCACGAGGAGTCGTCGCACGGCAATTGTACTCGCGGCCTGCGCGCTGCCCGTCGTGCTCGCGGGGCTGTTTGTGCTGCAACGCCAGCGCAGCGTTGGCTTCTACGACCAGCAGGATCAATCCATCACTTGGCGCGAGACGGTCTGGCGCGAAGGCTTTGATTTACTCAGGAGCAAGCCGCGCCACTTGCTGGTCGGCGTCGGGATGGATTCGATTAAAAACCACTGGCGAGAGTGGGGCTTGTTCGACAACGGGCGGCTTCCCGTCGGCCACATGCACTCCACACCTTTGCAACTGGCAGTTGAAAGAGGCATCCCGGCGCTCCTCTGCTGGATTGCTTTTATAGTGATCTATGCCTTGATGCTGCTGCGTCTGGCAAGAAGCAGGAAGATGTCAGACTGGATTGAGCGTGGCATCGTGCTTGGTGCTCTAGGCGGGTTAGTCGGATTCGTCGCCAGCGGGATGGTTCACTACAACTTCGGCGATTCGGAAGTAGTGATGATCTTTTACTTCATCGTCGGGTTGAGCTTAACGGTGGAAAGGGAGAGCAAATCCAAACACAAAGAAATTAGACAGGATTAGCAAGATTAGCAAGATTAGCAAGATTAGCAAGATTAACGTCAGCTCGACGTAAGAGGCACAACGTTTCAGCCCCGTCAGGGGCGAAATATTAGCCCCGGGCGCAAGCCCGGGGTTAATCGCCACCCCAAAGATTGAAAGCCCCGAAGGGGCGACAGCTGCCCAGGCTTGATGGTCACACGTCTTGATCTGCTGTCGCCCCTTCGGGGCTCGAACATTTATTGGTGATTATTCCCCTGGCTGACGCCCGGGGCTACACTCTGTCGCCCCTCCGGGGCTGTTGAATGTAATTCCTTATGTCGAACTCACGTAAGATTAAGAAGACAAGACAGGTCAAGCGTGCTTGAATCTTTTTCTTTTCATCCTGTCCATCTTGTTAATCCTGTCTATTCTTCCCCGCCCCAATCCCTACTAATTTCAAGAGAGGGAAAGCAGGATAATTCCCCTCCCGGCTCAGAAAGCAAAAGCGGGTGGAGTTGATTAAGCTCCACCCGCTTTCGGTTTGTTTGTTGAGTTCGGGAATTAGTCGCTGAGCAGGATGCCGTCGCTGAGCAGGATGCCGTTGGTCGCCATCATGCCATCGCTAAGCAGAATCCCGTCGCCGATTGTGACGCCATCGCTGAGCAGGATGCCATCACTGAGCAGAATGCCATCACTCAAGAGGATGCCATCGCTGAGCAAGATGCCGTCGCTAAGCAAGATGCCATCGCTGAGCAGGATGCCGTCGCTCAACAGGATGCCGTCGCTCAACAGGATGCCGTCTTTGTAGAGGTGGCCGTCGCTCAAGAGGATGCCGTCACTCAGCAGGATGCCGTCGCCGATTGTGACGCCATCGCTGAGCAGGATGCCATCGCTGAGGAGGATACCATCACTCAAGAGGATGCCATCGCTAAGCAGGATGCCATCGCTGAGGAGGATGCCGTCGCTGAGAAGAATGCCACCGCTCAGAACCAGGTGGTCGCCCTTCACCATCATGCCGTCGCCGATTGTGACGCCATCGCTGAGCAGGATGCCATCGCTCAAGAGGATGCCATCGCTGAGCAGGATACCGTCGCCGATCACCATGCCGTCGCTCAAGAGGATACCGTCGCTTAAAAGGATGCCGTCGCTCAAGAGGATGCCGTTGCTGAGCACGGGGCGGTTGGCGAAGATCACGCCGTGAGAGTAAAGGACGTTCTTGCTGGCCGGAACCTTCTCGCCACCGATTGAGAACGAGTTGCTCAGGTCCTTAAGGGAAGTCTTCTTGTCGAAGATTTTCTCGCCGGCTTTGAGTTTGTCTGCGTTCTTAACAACAGCGCTCGCCATTTCGACTGCGCCAGCGACGTTGACCAGGCCTGCGCCCTGCGTGAAGGCCGTCTGGCCTTTGTTGGTGAAGGTCGCGCCGGGCAGCCGCTGAGCAGTGCGCGTCAGGAGAGCTTTGACGAGCGCGGGGGTGAGAGACTTGTTTTCTTCGAGCATCAGAGCGACCGTACCGGCAATGACCGGGGCGGCAAAGGACGTGCCCGAATAGTTGAAGTAAACGTTGCGTGAGGCATTCGAGGCAACCGGCTGAACGATGCGCTCTGGATACTGGTTGGCCAGCGTCGGATTCGGCACTTGCGACATGGGGGCATTGACTTTCCTGCCCGGCGCAACGATGTCCGGCTTAACCAGGTGGTCAAAGCGCGTGTAGCCTTTGGACGAGAAGGAAGCAACCGTGTCGTCAGAGCGCTTGGCTGTTCCGTGTGTGTCGGTGGCACCGACTGTGATTGCGTAGGGGCTGTTGCCGGGGCTGCTGATCGAGCCGTAGGCCATCTGGTAGATGGGCGAGCCGTCTGCGTTGTGGCCGACGATCTCTTCGGTGCGACCCATGTTGCCTGCACTCGTCACTACGACGATGCCTGCGGTGACGGCGCGCGCGACAGCTTTGCAGATCGGGTCTGTGTGGAAAGATTCGCGAACGGGAGCGCCGAGGCTCATGTTGATAACGCGGATGTTGAATTTCTTGCTGTTCTGAATTGCCCAGTTGAGACCGGCCAGCACGTTGCTGGTGCGACCCATGCCGTTTTCGTCAAGCACGCGAACGTCAATGATGTCAGCGCCCGTGGCGACGCCTGCGTAGTCGGCTGCATAACCTTTGGAGGCTGCACCGTTGCCAGCCGCGACACCAGCCACGCCCGTGCCATGACCGTCGGCGTCACCTTTTTTCGCGCTGCCGCTGAAATCAACCGCAGCGACGACGCGCGACTTGTTGTTCTTTCCTGCGAAGTCAACGTGATTTGCGCTAACGCCGCTGTCGAGGATGGCGATGCCGACGCCTTTACCCGTCAGACCCGTTGCGCCCTTCGCGCCGGTCTGCACCTGCGTTGCGCCGATGGCGTCGTTGGTCAGGTTGGCTGCTGCGCCTTTGACCGGGCGGTCTGGCGAGACATATTCAACGTCGCTGCGCAGAGCAAGTGCGGCAACCTGGTTAACCGGAACGTCCGCGACCACCGTATCGAGTTCGGTGTAGCCAGCGCGCTTGTTGCCGCGAACACCCGCGATGGCGTTGTCATGCGCTGCCGAGGGTTGACCTTTGGTTTGGATTAAAACGCGAACAGTCGCCGTAGATTTGTCGGCGGTGTCGAATTCGGGGGCGAGCTTTTTGAACCGGCGTCCGTGGTGGTCATTGTTCTTTTGCTTTGCCGGTGCTGCAAATACGGCAAGGGGGGCAAGAGAGACAAGAACCAAGCTGATTAGGCTTAAGCAAGCTGTGATGCGTCGAAACATGATTTTCTCCTTACAAACGTTTCGTAGTGCCTAACCGTGGAAGCCGCGCTATCGCGAGGGGAATCGGCACGAGGGACAAATTTTAAGATTTTCAATAAGGCGATCGCTGACAGGATGTCGGGGGCTTTGAGGAGCGCCCTGACAGGCTCAAGAATTAGGCCGCTTCCTTCCTGATCCAGCTTCCTATCAACGATCTGCTTCTCTTCTATTACAAGCGCTGTGCCACGCAGGGAAGGATACTTGCAACCACACTTAAATCTAATTATTTATTCAGTTGGATGGCTTAGAGCGGCTTGCACTCGATAGTCCCTCTTGAGGCCGAAAAATGGATAGTAGGTATCCATTAAACCGAAGAATGCGAGGCTTTCGGAGGTTTTACGGGGGATTGCTGAGGATTACTGCGGGATTGGCAAATTAGATGGAAGTGGTTACGAGATATACAGTGGTAACTAAGTATTCACAACAATAAGCCTTGCCTGAAAAGTGCAAAAGTTACATTACATTTTGGGCAAACAACATTCTTGCCCGAAAAGTCTGATATTCTGCGCGGTATTATGTCCGACTCAAATCTTCCTAACACGCCGCTAGATAAAAGTGCTGCCCCTAAGTCTGAGAAGGCAATCATGCTCAGACCTGAAACTGGCCTTGTGCCTATCACCGCTTCTGCTCCTACGAAATCTTACTCTCGCAGGCTTCTCAAACATGCGTATCAGCAAACACGAGGTCATCAAAAGGTGGAGTTAATAGCTACAAGCATTCTCGGATTTCTAATCGGCGCACTTGCTGGCGGTTTTACGTGGACAGGTCTTGCTTTAGGTGTTGGGGGATTATTCGCCGCAATAGGTTTGCTTTTTGTCTGCTACTTGATGCTTGCGCCGAGAGAGTTAGACGCTGCCTTGCGGGGAGAGTTAGAGGCGGCGCGGTTATTGCCGAAAGCAGAGAGTCCAGCTAAGCGAGATTACATTATTGAACAATTAAAAAAGTTAATAGATGAAGAACACACATCTAGGCCAAGCGGCCTGATGGGTATGAAGGCAATGCGGAACGAAATGATGCGCCAAATGGAATGGCTACAGCGAACGGAGCGATTTCTAAAGCAATACGGTTATGAGTCATACATTCCCCGCCTCAGAAAAGATGAGGTAATTGCCCTTGAAGAGTTGCTTGGAGAGCTTCTAAGTTAATCGGCTCGAATTATTCAGCCCAGAAGTTAGGCTCAACGCCTAGTTCATAGATGGATTGAATAACGCAGCACTAGTTATGACACAGCACCTTACACAACGCTTCGTTCATCTGAGCCTGATACGTCTTGTTTCTCAGGTTGCTGCCGAACTTTGCCTTAATCATGCTGAATGGGCTTTGCCCAAAATAGGCTGCCTAAAGATCAAGCAGCCGCGATTCAGGATGTCTGATTTTTTGATCGGGCAAGGTTCAGCAAAACTACTTTCTCAAGATTATCCCTTAACGGCTCACGATTACGCTTTCAGACTGCATGATTAGCTCTTAGTGATGTGAGATTAGGCGCTAAGCACGCGTCGCTAAGCCTTAGTCAGCTATGATTATGAGTTGTCCGCCGTATTTTGAATCGGTACTCGTATCGGATTTGACTCATAACCCCCTGATCCTTGAGCATTATTGAGGCAGCGTTGGTAGAGCGGAAGTAAAGAGCACGGGGCGGCGCTTTACACAGCGTCGCCCCGTGCCCTGGTTGAGTAGGTGTGCAGCGGCGGACTGCCCCTTAATCGGCATCGCCGCAGTAGCCCCACGCTGAGGCGTTGCCCGTGTCGTTGTTACTGTCGGTCACGTACAGGGTAACGTATTCCAGGGTGTCCGGGGGGCCGCAGGGGACGATTGCGATGCCGACGTCTTCGGCGATTCGAGACGCCTGCGGCGTAAACTGGTAGGAGTAGATGCCGGTGCCGCCATCCACCTCGAAGTGACATTCCAGACGTTGATGTCCTAAGGATATGCAGTACAGCCCGACGGCCAGTGTCGTGCTGGCTTTGCCGCGTTTGATGGGCGCGGCCAGAAGTGCGAAGACGACGAGGGTGAGTACGAGCACCAGGATTCGTTTATTCGACATTGTGAGTCTCCTTTGGTAAGCGGACGTAAGCCTATGAGGTTGAGGGCGTTCGCGTGTAAAGGGGGGAACGCGGGAACGATACGCCCGACGGAGCCGGGTGTCAACGTCTAAAAGAGAGCGCGCGGCGAGAGGCAGGCTTAAGAACTTTTGGGGCAAGTGAGGGTTATGAGGCAAAGCCCATGACTTAGGGGCTTTGATGAAAAGTGTGAACAACGCCGTTACGTGTGTTAGGGCACAGACGGACGCCCTTCCAATGTGATTCAATCAACACTGAATTTATCAATGTGACGTACGGCGAGAATCAGTGACTCCCTCCATACCTCACAGATGGATGAGTTGACCTCTCTTTACTTGTTCAGTATTGAACATGGCTCGCCACCTTTTTCACAGTAATTAAACGCTCTTCTGTGGCACGTTATGAAGACGAAAGCTCGATAGCCTGTCTCAATTTACTTCGTAGGTAAATCCTTATCTCGGAAAGAACGACGCCTATACAAACCTCACTTCCCAAGACAATAAAGAAGTGTTAAGGAGAGTAATATGTCAGCTACTGCAAGCACACTGAAAGATAGCCCCAGGACTAACTACTTCATCGTCGTCGGCGACGAAGCCGCTGGCGTTGATCTTGACCTCGTGGCGAATCAACTACGCGAGGAAATCTCCAGCAAGGGATTGGCACTGGCGAAACAGGTACTAACACCACCGGCCGGAACACCACCGGTCGGGGTCATGGCAGTTCTCCTGGTAGTTCGCGAACACGAGGACCCGCACACACATCCGAACGCTGATTTGACCTTTACCGTTCTCGAAGGCGGGGGATGGTTACAGCGCACGTCCGATCCAAATCCCGAGACAAAATATGAGGTCATAGCGGGAACTACCATCGTAGTGCCGAAAAACGTGTGCCATGCTTTCCACAATACTTCGGACACTGACTCTGTGCTTCTCGCCACGTTCTCTCCGGCTGACCCGTCGCACATTGACGGATGCCCCCCGAACTCCTGATGCGCTCCCTGTCATAACACACCCGTCTGCACCGCCGTAGGGAGTAGCGGCGGTGCAGCTTAACATCGCACTCAACCGGACTCGCCAAAGTCGTGCTTGAATTAACCGGAGAGCAAAAATATGGTTTTTATGTATGGACGCCTATAGAGAAGTTACTGACAAGGTGGGCAAAATAAAAGGGCGGCGTGTGTGATGGTGTTTACGGAAACTTGTTTCTCACGCGATTAGCTACCTGTCGTCCGATCTCTCTTAACTCATCCGTCACATCTGTTCGTCTGGTGCGGGTCGGCAGACGCAGGACGGCTCCGCCAGCGCTGAGGTCTTGTTTGCCGGGATAGACGCGCCCCTCAGTCAGAATTTTCGCCGTTTGCGGCATGAAGACATAATAGTTGACGCAAGTGATATAGTCCTCGACGTAGACTCCCCGGTCAGTCCTGACACGGTCTTCCAATTTTATCTCAAGCCAGAGCACGTAAGCGTCCGTCTCTTTTTTCGCCCTCTCCATCGCCGCAGTTCGTTTCCGGCTGCCGCTTCCCTTAGCCTCTATCGCCTGTAGCTTCTTTAACTCCTCAACGCAGGCGTCTACCGCCTCATCCACATAGTTGGAGTAACTACTGCCGGATTGAACCAGGTCTCCGACGACGATGACGGATGAGATGGGAACGGGGGGCTTGACGGTTGATGGATTAGTCTCCGCTTCGGCTTTGGCCTCAACGGTGGCGGGCGGTACAGCAGCAGAGGGGTTCCCTTTGGGGCGTCGGCCTGACTGTGCCAGGACAGCTTGAGAGAAACATAGAGTTACGACGGCGCAGACGAGCACAAGGTATGTATGTCTCTTGCTCGAAGATGGCGGGGTATGTGTTTCATGTCGCATAGAAAGCACCTCAGCTTGTCCGTCCGGCGCGCATTCTATGCTGCCCCGAACACGGGCGTCAATGTATGGCGAGTAGAGGCTCTGAATAAGACAGCACGGGTTAAGACCTGGTGGATTCCTGCTGATCTGTAAGCAGGCGATGAACGGTGCTGATTAGCTCTTCGACATAGGGCTTGGCGACGAACGCTTGCGCGCCCGCGTAGAGAGCTTCCTCCTTGTCGGATTCAAAGGCCGCGCCGGAATAGAAGATGATCGGGGTGTGCGGGTCGAACTCACGAACCTTGCGACACAGGCCGAGCCCGGCTTCTCGCGGAAACCATTCATCGAAGATGTAGAGATTGAAGGATTCGTTCTGCGCGAGCTGTAAGGCTTCGCTCACGTTCTTAATCGCGATGACTTCGTAGTTCTCCTGCTCCAACAGGTTGGTGAGCATGAAACAGGTGTCTTCGTCATCGTCAACACAGAGAATCCGCCGCTTTGTCGGCTGCATGGGGGAAGCCTCCGGAACAAACGAGGTTCAATTATCCAATAGCTCGAATTATACACCAGTTTGTCTGTACGCTTTCAACAGTTCAAAGAAATAGACAGGATTATCAGGATTATCAGGATTATAGTGGATTGCAGATGAATGAGACTGAGTAGGGAATTTTCAATGCAGAGGATCGCAGAGTAAAGACAAGAAAGCTAACAGCCCATGAAATGGGCGACAGAGTAAAGCCCCGCGCGATGCCGCAGGCGAGCGTGGGGCTACATGCTGCCGCCGTCTTCGACGGCTGAACACCGAGGCACAGCGCATCAGGTAAGTTAAGGCAGGTAGAGAAGGCTGAATTCCTTTCTCTTGTCCTGTCTATCTTGTTAATCCTGTCTAATGCTTTTCCGGCATCCCTGCCACTTCGATGGTTTGTTATGGGCTAGGCGCTGGCGCTCATCTCGTGACGTTCGAGCTTGAGGTAGAGACCGCGTCGGGTGAGGCCGAGTTCGCGTGCGGCGCGCGAGATGTTGCCGCCATGTTTACGCAGGGCTTCGGCGATCATCCGGCGTTCGAGTTCACTGAGCGCGTCGGCCAGCGTCACGTGTTGTCCGGGAGTTGAGGCGACCACACCGAGCGGCGTGATCGAAGACTGTGGAGTCGCGGGCGCGGACATGCGCCTGAGTTCCGGCGAGAGCTGATCCGGCGAAAGAACGGCTCCGTCTTCGGCGCGGGCGACGATGCGTTGAATCTCGTTGCAGAGCTGGCGGACGTTGCCCGGCCAGTCGCAGACCATCAGGAGGTCAACGGCCTGCGGTGTAATCTCTATGTCGCGGCGACCAAACTTCGCAGAGTAGTGATTGATGTAATAGTTGACGATGGTCGGAATCTCAGACCGGCGCTCGCGCAAGGGTGGCACGCGCAGGCGGATAACATTCAGGCGATAGTAAAGGTCTTCGCGGAAACGCCCCTGCGCGACCATCTCTTCGAGGTCTGAATTGGTGGCGGCGATGATTCGCACGTCAACCTTCGTGGGTCGCTGCTCGCCGAGCGGCTGAATCTCGCCTTCCTGAAGAAAGCGCAGCAGCTTCGGCTGCACGTCTAGCGGAAGATCGCCGATTTCATCCAGAAAGAGCGTGCCGCCTGCCGCCGAACGAATCACGCCGAGCGAATCCGTGACCGCGCCCGTGAACGCTCCGCGACGGTAGCCGAAGAGATAGCCTTCCGCCAATTCCTTCGGGACGGCGGTGCAGTTGAACGGCACGAAGACTTTGGAGCGGCGCGACGAGATGGCGTGGATGGCGCGGGCGACGAGTTCCTTGCCCGTGCCGCTTTCGCCTGTGACAAGCACGGTCACGTCCGAAGAACGAATCTTGTGAACCTCTTCGACAAGACGCGTCATCGCCGGGCTGGAGTGAATGAAGCCGGGCATCAAACTTGAGCCAGCGAGGGCGTCCTGATCCTGTGTGCCGGAACCGGCGCGCGAGCGAGCGCGCAAAGCGCAGACATCCAGGCCCAGCTCGACGACGCGCAGGAGCGGCTCGATTGAAACGCTGCCCGGAAGCGTGATGGCCTTGCGCGGCGAAACGAAGACCAGAGCGGGCACGGCATTCGGCGCGCGCAAATGGATGATGGAAGCATCGCGTTTCAGAGCGAGCTGTTCCCTTTCGGCATCCGTCTTTATTTCGCTAAATTCATCCGCGAGGTGTGCGCCTTCATCCGTAGTGCATCCATGTGCGACGACGACACGGTAATGATTATTCTCGGCTGGCTCAAAGATGAGAACCTGGCTGGCGCTGGTTTCCTGATCGAGCACGGCGGCGAGTTCGCGCAGCAGGAGTTCGCGCGAAGCTACTGCTTCTGCGAGACGGAGCGTCAGGAGTTGAGCGAGGGCAGATTGCTCGTGGTGTCGTTCGGGCGCGCTGTGATCGAGCGCGGCGAGAGCGTCTTCGGCTCGCGCCAGATCAAGGCTTGCGCCAAGCTCGCGAAAGCTATGAACGGCGCGCGCCAGATGCTCAGCCGCACGCTCAGGATGTTGACTGGCGTAGGCGCGTCCGAGTTCAAAATGAGCGCGCGTTCCGCGATAGCGGTCGCCCAGCATCTCGAAGATTGAAACGCTGCGGGCGAAATGCTGCGCGGCGAGCGTGGCATCGTCTTCTATCATCGCCAGGATGCCGTAGAGCCGCTGGGCTTCACCCGTGATGCCCAGGTCGGGAGTCGCGTCGGTCGCTTCGTCCGTCACCTTCTGAAGCTCTTCAGCACAGGCAGACAGATTGTTGGAGAGCAGATGCGATTCGGCGAGAATCAGACGCGACTCGCAGATAGCCTGCCGGTCGCCTATGTTCTCAGCCAGATCGAGCGCCTGCTGCCCCTTCTCAAGCGCGCTCAACGCATCATTCATTGCCAGACAGCAACGTCCGAGCGTCCGCAGCGCCTGACCCGAATACCATTTATTGCCGTTGTCGGTCGCGAGTGTGAAGGCGCGGTCAAGATATTCTCGCGCCTCTTCTAATTCGCCGCGCAGGATACTCAGATCGCCGAGCGAGTCAAGAATCATCGGAACCTGTGCGCTGCGCTCGTCAATCTCAGATGCCAGAGAAAGCGCGCGGTCAAGCGCGGTTTGCGCGCGATCCCATTCGCCGACGAGAATCAAATTGATGCCCAGGTTGTTGTAGCCGAGCGCGGCACTGGCCTTGTGCTCCGTGCGCTCATAATAGCCGATGGCTTTTTCCAGATAACGAATGCCCTCTTGCGGGCGCTTGAGAAACCAGCACGCCCCGGCCATGTTCGAGTAAATCTTGCCGAGCAGGTAAGGGGCTGGATGATCGCCTGTGAGTTTCAACGCCTGCTCGAAATTCTCAAGCCCGGCCTCGTAATGGCCTTCGAACGTATCCGCCAGCGCGAGACCGAAGTAGGCTTCGGCCAGCCCGCGCCAGTCGCCCGTCTCACGATAGTGCTCCAAAGCCTTCTGCGAATGGTCGCGCGCAATCGTAAACTCGCTGATGTTCCGGTAAACGCGAGCCATCGCAGCATAGATCGCGCCTAAGTGCGCGTGCGAGCCACTTTCGCTTTCTTCGCGCAACGCCGTATTCAGCAGAGCAATGGCCTTTGGTTGATCGCCCGTGTAGTTGTAAGCCAGACCGATTTGCACGCGCAGACAGGCAGTCGCTTCCGCGTCCAGCTTGGCGCGCGATTCCGGCAGTTCATACATCTGCACGGCTTCGAGCGCTTCGCGGTAATGTCCCTGCATCTCCAGCGCCGCTGACAAAACGCAACGCGCCTGCGCCAGCAATGAAGCATCATGCCGCGCCGCGCTGATGAGCGGTGCCAGGCGGGCTTTAACTTCCGTCGAGAGACCGAGATCGAGCAGGGTGCGAATCTCCTCAAGCTCGTTCAGCAACTCCTCGCGCGAAACATTGCCGCGCGAACGGATGCGCTGTAGACGCTCGCGCGCGTCTGCCAGATCAACTACTCCGGGTTCGGGTTTTTGCTTTTCTTTATTCAATCGTCACCGTGTGTGCGTGCGGGCGCGCTCGGTTATATAGTCTCAATATAAAAGCCTAATGAGCGGCTCATTTCAAATTACATCTGGCTTGAAACCATTGGAGGGTGGCAAGGCGCGGCAGTTCTCCCACAAACCGCCGCCCCGTAAAACTACCGGGATATAATAGCGGAATTTAACACAGACGCCCCGAAGGCGTCCACTGGCAAGATGCGGGCAAAATGATGAAGAGGAAGTGAAATCCCACCCGGTTGGCCAATAATCCCCCGCGTCAACCCAACGCGCGGAGATAACCCGCTGCCCTTTATGCTGTAGATAAGCCTCTAATCTATCGTCGCCTTGACCTTTTAATCTCCACCTTTATAATTACTAACTTCTTCTGTGGCGGGGTAGCTCAGCTGGTTAGAGCGTGGGATTCATAACCCCAAGGTCGCGTGTTCAAGCCACGCCCCCGCTACCATCCATATCCCATCTCTTTCAAAGAGTTATTGCGGCTGCTTGATCTTTATCAAGTGGCCGCGTTTGCTTTGATGGCAGACCACAGACCCTTTATTAGAAACGCAGCTCTATTTATGCTATTTTCCTTCAAACCTGCGCTCAGGTCCCTCAGCCGGTAAACTCAGGGCGCATTCGCTTATCTGTTAATTGCACAAACGCAAACCTTAAGGAGAGATTGATGGCGTCGAAGGCCAGGAAGAGAAGCAAAGGTCAGCCAGGTCTGATCGAGGCCGCAAACGGTAACGGCGTGGTGGCCTTGATTAAGGAGCTATGGGAGGCTGCCGTCACATTACGCGGTTCGATTGAACCGGCGGACTATAAGAGATATGTGCTGCCGATTATCTTCTTACGGTTTCTCTCGATGCGTTATGAGAAGCGCCGGGAAGAATTGGAGAAGCTGATCGCAGACCCGCAGAGCGATTACTACACGGAAGATTCGGCGGTAGCGCAGAGCACGCTCGAAGACCCGGACGAGTATCGCAGCGCCAACGTGTTCATCGTGCCTGAGAAGGCGCGTTGGGATTACCTTAGAAGTAAGGCGCAGGCCGACAACATCAAGATTATCCTTGATGATGCGCTTCAATTGCTGGAAGACACGTACCCGGAAAAGCTGAAGGGCTTGTTGCCGCGCATTTACGCAGGCTCGAATATGTCGCGCCAGGGCGTGACGGGGCTAATCAACCTCTTCTCGAAAGACATTTTCAAGCAGGAGCACAATGGCGAGGACGTGATCGGGCGCGTGTACGAATACTTCATCGGGGAGTTTGCCTCGTCGGAGGGTAAGCGCGGCGGCGAATACTTCACGCCCGCAAGCATCGTCCGCGTGCTTGTCGCCATGCTTGAGCCGAAAGAGGGCGTGGTCTATGACCCGTGCTGCGGTTCTGGCGGCATGTTTGTGCAGTCGGACATCTTCACGCGGCACAGCGGGAATCTCGCTTTTCACGGGCAGGAGAGCAAGGATTTCACGTACCGGCTGTGCCGGATGAACCTGTTCATTCACGGCATTGATGGGAACATACAACTCGGCAACTCCTACACGAACGACCTGCACGCAGGGTTGCGTGCTGACTACATTCTCGCCAACCCGCCGTTCAACGACGGCGCGAAGAGTCAGACGGGGTGGGGCGCGAATCTCATCCCCGATAAAGACCCGCGCCCTTCCATTGACGGTAAGCCGATGACGCTCTCGCCGCGCAACGCAAACCCGATGTGGATCATGCACTTTCTGTATCACCTGAAAGAGGGCGGCACGGCGGGGTTCGTGATGGCGACGGGCGAGCTCTCTAATAGTGAGACGGCGCGGCTGGAAGTCAGGCGAACGCTCATCGAGCAGGACTATGTTGACTGCGTGGTGCAACTATCGGGGCAGCTTTTCGCCAACACGCAGATTCCGTGCGGCCTGTGGTTTCTGTCTAAGAACCGCGACGGGCGCGGCGGCTTCCGGCGGCGCAAGGGCGAGATACTATTCATAGATGGGCGCAAGCTGGGCGCGTTGATTCCAGGTTCGCGCAAGCAGAAACAGCTTACGGATGAAGAGATCGAGCGCATCGCGGCGGTGTACCGTGAGTTTCGGCGTGAAGGCGTGCCAGAAGAAGTTAAGGGATTCTGCAAGGTGGCGACGCTTGATGACGTGCGAGGACATAAGTACGCGCTGACGCCAGGGCGTTACGTCGGCTCAGAAGAGATAGAAGAGGAGGAAATCGCGTTTGAAGATAGGTTTCCGCAGTTAGTGGTGAAGTTGGAGGAACAGTTTACAAAGGCGGCTGAGATAGAGGCGGCTATTCGAGCGAATCTCGCAGAGGTTAATTATGCAGAGTGAGCCGAATGAGTACAAAGTAATGGATTTGCAGCTTGCCGGGTGTCTGCTTGTCGAGGACGGCAATCATGGCGAGTACCGCCCCCGCCCTGATGAATTTGGGAGTGGCAATACCGCTTTCATTCGCGCCGCCGATATGGAAGGCGGACGTATTCTTTTTGAATCAGCCGGTAAAATTAATGATGTTGCATTAGCAAGGATAAGTAAGGGCATCGGGCGCGGGGGAGATATTCTTTTCTCACACAAAGGGACTGTGGGCAAATTAGCAGTAGCACCATTAGATGCGCCTCCGTTCGTTTGCTCACCGCAAACTACATTCTGGCGCACTCTTGACGAGGAACGCCTTGATCGCCGCTACCTATACTATTTCATGTGTTCTCGTAGATTTTGGGAACAATGGCACTCACGAAAAGGCGAAACAGATATGGCTGATTATGTCAGCCTTACAGCGCAACGCGAACTCTTCGTTGTCGTTCCTCACATTGATAAACAACGCAGCATCGCACGCATTCTCGTCGCGTTGGATAACAAGATCGAACTCAATCGGCAGATGAACCGGACACTTGAGGCGATGGCGCAGGCGCTCTTTAAGTCGTGGTTTGTGGACTTCGACCCTGTGACTGCGAAGGCCGAAGGGCGCAGGCCTTACGGGATGGATGAAGAGATGGCCGCACTATTTCCTGATGCTTTTGAAGATTCAGAGTCAGGCGATATTCCAAAAGGATGGCACGTCGAGAAGGTCGGCGATTGCGTAGTGAGACATTCCGTAGGCAAAAAGTATGACCAATTCACTGTAAGTGATAAAGGCAAAGTACCTGTGCTCGATCAGGGAAGGTCAGGGCTTATAGGGTTTCATAATGATGAACCGGGAATTACCGCATCTCTTGAAAACCCAATTATCGTATTTGCCAATCATACTTGTTATATGCGCTTGATAACCATTCCGTTCTCGGCAATTCAAAACGTACTTCCATTTACAGGGCGTGACCTCAACATATTTTGGCTGTTTTATGCCACGAACGGCATACAAGAATTTTTAGAATACAAAGGGCATTGGCCCGATTTTGTAATTAAGAAAATTGCTGTTCCGCCGAAGACTCTAACGGAGCGCTTCGGAGATAGGGTTAAATCCTGGGTCGCTCTCATTCATAATAACGAAGAGCAATCACAGACCCTCACCGCTCTGCGTGATGCGCTCTTGCCGAAACTTCTCTCCGGCGAAATTCGCGTCCGGCAGGCTGAAAAACTCGTAGCGGAGGCTGTCTGATGGCACACCGGGGCACAGAAACCGATTTTGAACTCACCACGATTGAACGGCTCGAACGCCTCGGCTATACGCACGTCCACGGCGAAGAGTTCACGCGCTCGCACGAAGAAGTCGTCCTGAAAGATCGCCTCCGCGCACACCTCGCCGAAAATTACCCGGAACTGCCCGCCGCCTCGATTGATGAAGCGATCTTGAGCTTCTCGCGCCCCGAAGGCGTGGACACCTTGCGCCGCAACATGGCCTTTCACCTTGCGGTCACGCGCGGGCTGGAAATCAGAGTCGAGCGCGAAGACGGACAGGCCGAGTATGCCCACGTTTATCCGATCAAATGGGACGCTCCCGACAAGAACGATTTTCTGGTCGTCAACCAGTTCCCCATTCACGGGCAGAACGACCGCCGCCCGGACATCATCATCTTCATCAACGGCCTGCCGCTCGTCGTCTTTGAACTCAAGAACCCCTGGGCCGTTAAGCCGAGCGTGGACGACGCGCTCAATCAGATTGGTCACTACCGCAATGAAATCCCGCAGCTTTTCGATTACAACGCCTTAACAATTGTCTCGGACGGCATCACGACGCTTCACGGCATGTGGCCTGCCGACGCAGAGTGGTACGCCCCCTGGAAATCAATTGACGGCGCGAGCGTCGAGAAGAAAACGACGGGCAGCATGAAAACCCTGATCGAGGGTCTGTTCCAGAAAGACCGCCTGCTCGCTTACGTCCGCGACTTCATCCTGTTTGAAAACTTAAACGACAAGATCACGAAGAAGGGCGCGAAGTATCACCAGTTCTTCGCCGTGCGCCTCGCCGCCGAGAAGTCAATCGCAGCCGTCACCAATCAAGCGGAGAAGCGCATCGGCGTCATCTGGCACACCACCGGCTCTGGCAAATCTCTCTCGATGGTCTTCCTCGTCGGCATCCTGCGCCGCCAGACCGCGCTCGACAACCCGACCTTCGTCATCGAAGTTGACCGCACGGATTTAGACAACCAACTCCACGACCAGTTCAAAGTCGCACGCGCGCTCGTCGGCGACGTGAAGCAGGCCAGAGACGTTGACGACCTGCGCGACCTGCTCCGCACGGAAGGCGGCGAGGTCATCTTCACGACCATCGAAAAATTTCGCCTCAAGGACGGCGAGACAGAGCACCCCGAACTCTCGCCGCGCTCGAACATCATTCTCATTGCGGACGAAGCCCACCGCAGCCAGTACGGTTTCGATCAGGGCTACGCGTGCTATCTCAAGGAAGCCATCCCGAACGCGCGCCGCCTGGGCTTCACCGGCACGCCCGTCACCCTGAGCGGCGCGGATACTACGGAAGTCTTCGGCGATGTCATACACACCTACGACATCAAGCAGTCGCAGGAAGATAAAGCCACCGTGCCAATCTTCTACGAGCCGCGCCAGGTTCGCCTGCACCTTAATCACAAGGATGTCAACGAGGCGGTGGACGAGGTTGCGGACACTTACAACATCACGGACATCGAACGTAGAAAGCCCAAGTGGGCGGCGCTCGCCAGAGCAGCCGGGACAGAAAATCGGGTCAAAGAGTTAGCGCGTGATCTACTCACGCACTTCCGCGAGCGCACCGCCACGCTCAAAGGTAAGGCGATGATCGTCTGCATGACGCGCGCCAACTGTGTCGGGCTTTACGACGAACTGACCAAACTTGCCGATTGCCCCGAAATCAAGATCGTGATGACCGGCAATCTTGGGGAAGACCCGCCGGAGTGGAGTGCCGCCGGGCATCTCACGACCAAAGCACAGCGCGAAGCCATCAAAAAACGCATGGTTGACCCGGATGACCCGCTGCAAATGGTCATCGTCTGCGACATGTGGCTCACCGGGACGGACATCCCCTGCCTGCACACGCTCTACATTGACAAGCCCATGAAGGGGCACAACATGATTCAGGCCATCTCGCGCGTCAACCGCGTCTTCCGCGACAAACCGCACGGCCTCATCGTGGACTACATAGGCATCGGCGACGACCTCCGCGAGGCTACCAACAAATACACGCAGGGCGGAGGCTTCGGTGAACCCGCGCCAAACATCGAGGAAGAAGCCAGGCCGCTTTTCCTGGAGCATCTCAACGAAGCTAGAAGCCTTCTTCCCGCCGACATCAATTATGGCGACTGGCGAAAACTCTCGAAGATTGACCTGGAAGACCGCTACTCTCTGGTCTATGGGCATCTGGCAGAAAGCGATGAACGGCGCGACGAGTTCTTACAAGCTGAACATAAGCTCACCAATAGCTTCACGCTCGTCAAACACCTTGACGGGATTCGCCCCTACGCCAACGAAGTCATCTTTTACCAGCGAGTCAGAAACCAGCTTTTGAAAACCCTGCCGGGCAAGAAGCCTGGGCGCAGTGTTGAAGAAGCGGTCAAGGACATTCTTGACGACGCGGTTGATTCCGAGGGCGTGGTTGATATTTTCCAATCGGCGGGCATCGAAAAGGTTGACATTTCCATTCTCGACGACAACTTCCTGCAAACTTTCAAAGACAGGCCGAACGAGAACCTGCGTCTCAGGCTCCTCGAAAAGCTGATGGCCGATGAGATTCAGCGTAGACAAAAGAAGAATCTCGCTAAGGCAAAAAGCTTCCGAGCCTTGCTCGAAGAAACTTTACGCAGGTATCACAACCGCTTGATTGACGCGGCGGCGGTCATCAGGACAATGATCGAGATGCGCCGCGACTGGCAGGAAGCAGATACCCGCGCCGCCGCGCTCAACCTGAGCGAAGAAGAGTTAGCATTCTATGAATCAGTCTCTGCTAACTACCAGCAGATTTATGGACAGGATTTCCTGCGCGATCTAATTCACGATGTGGTGCAGACGATTAAACGCAATCTCAAAGTGGAATGGACTGAGCCGCACCGCGATGACATAAAGGCTGCCGTTCGTTCTGCTATCAGGCGCGTCTTGCGCCGACGCGATATTAAGGCGGAAGACTTTGACCAGTTCCTAACCTTCATTATGGAGCAAGCTGAAGCTCTATACGCTGACTGGCCTTTAGCTGCTTGATATAAAGATCAAGCCTGGGCGTGCATCTCAACTCGACATAGACCTTGCCGGAAGGAAGCACGTCCGTCGTCGGCACATTGAAAATCGGCTGCCGTGCCTGACTGTTTGAAGACATCCCACCGAGCAGCACCAGAAAAGCTGCGATGATGACTACAGGCAAAGCCGGATGGCTGTTCATCCTCGCCGCCTTTTTGATGTCGTCGGTAATTGGCGGCTCACTCTTTTCCTTCTGCTTCTCCAATAAGTCGAGACAGCACGCCCCCAATATCAGGAGCGGGATGGTCGAAAGCAGTAGAATATTACCGAGGCCGTGCAGCGATAGTCCCTCGCTGTGATCTCCGCCGATCCAGGCAACGAACAAAAGCGCCGCGCCGAGGATGGCAGCACCTGCCCCACCCGCCAGACCAAACATTGCGCCGCTGGCCTGCCACGTCCATAAACCCTGACGCGCTCCGAAATAAAGTTTCCTTAATCGAACCGTATCTTCCGTCTGCTCTTTAAGCAGTTCGCCATCTCTATTCACTGTTTTCACCTCCGCCTGACGACACAAAAAAAAGCGCGAAGCACACGCTCCGCGCTCTTCTCTGACCGCGAGACATCCAATGTGCCCTTCTCCGAGAAGCCTGCGAGGTTAGCTGACGGGCTCGGACATAGAAGTGTCCTTCGCTAAAGGTGCTTTGGCAGCAACTTCTTTGCGATGCGCCCCGTGTCCCGCCAGGCTGGTTGCCCGGTCAGAGACGCTGGTTCCCCCGCGTTGTTCGTCACATACTTTATTCAGGTATCCGCGAACAACTTCGGCAGACAAATTGTCAACAACAAAAGCTACTTACTGCCCCGCGAATATCTAACGACGTAAATGATGGGGCACGCTCGTGACCACAATCTTCTGTGAGAAAAGCAGCTTCCCTTTGATGAGCAGCGCCGTCTGGTTATGCAGGAGCTGCTGCCACCAAGCCCTAGGCACAAACTCCGGCAAGACGATGGTGGTGATGGAGTCTTTGTGCTGCTCCGATTCCTCGTTGATGAAATTGACGAGAGGCTTCGTTATCGAGCGGAACGGCGAGGAGAGTATTTTAAGCTGAACTCCTTTTCCCCAGACCTCCCACTGACTTTTCACTTCTTCCGTGTTCTCCGGATTGATCTCCACGTAAACGGCTGTAATCTGATGGCCATTTGAACTCAGGCTGCGCGCGTAATCGAGCGCTGGCAGCACGCCCCTGTGGATGCCCGACACAGGGATGATGATCCTGTGCTTCATGGGCGGTCTGTCAGGTTTGGCTTGCCCCAGCGTTAACTGCGCGGCAACCAGTTTGTAGTGGCGATTGATGGCTTGAAACATCGTCACGAGGATTGGAATCAGCACGATCACCGCCCACGCCCCATGTGTAAACTTGGTGATAGTCAGAACGATGAGCACAATGAAGGTTATAACTGCGCCCGTGCCGTTAATGATGGTGGAGAGTAACCAGTTGCCGCCTTTGTCTCGTTCGAGGGCGCGGAGCCGCTCGCGCGCGTGAGTCGCAGCACCGGGGTCTTCCGTGCGATGAACCCTTTCCTGCTCTTCCTGCTTCAGGATGCTCGCTCTCGCCTCTTCCGATTTGCGCTCGCGCAGCCAGTGGATAACCATGCCTGACTGTGAGAGCGTGAATGAAAGAAAGACCCCGACGGCGTAGAGCGGCAGCATCGCCTGCTCCTGCCCCTTGAAAATCACGATCAGGATGATAGACAGGAGAGCGAGGATGATGACGCCGTTTGAGAAGACCAGGCGGTCGCCACGATTGGCGAACTGGCGCGGCAGGAAACGGTCAGCAGCGAGCAGGCTGGCCAGTCTGGGAAAGTCCGCGAAAGAGGTGTTGGCGGCCAGCACCAAAATGGCAGCCGTCGCCGCCTGAATAAAGTAGTAGAAGAAGCCGGAGCCGAACGTGTGCCGCGCCATCGCGGAAACGAGTGTCTCCTCGGTTCCGACCGGATGCGCGTTTAATTTGTAAGCTAAGAAGCCGGTGCCGAGAATGAGGATCGTCATGATGAGCGCCATCCACGTCAGGGTCGTGGCGGCGTTTTTCGACTCTGGTTTCTGGAAGGCTGGTATGCCGTTCGAGATCGCCTCGACTCCGGTTAAGGCAGTACAACCGGCGGCGAAAGCGCGCATCAGCAGCCACAGCAAAGCTCCTCCCGTCAATGCGCTATGCGTAAATGTTCCACCTGATGGATCGAAGTAAACATTCTCAGCCGAAGGCGTGGGCATGGTCTGACCCGTCGTGTAATAGCGAAAGAAGCCAACCACGATGAGCGCCAGCATGGAGAGGATGAACAGGTATGTCGGCCCGGCGAAGATCGCGCCCGACTCGCGCACACCGCGCAGGTTAATTAAGGCGATGAAGACAACTATGAAAATGCAGAGCGCCACCCGGTGTTCGTGTAGAAAGTCTAATCGAGTGCCCTGCGTCGCCGACGTAATTGCGGCCACACCTGCCGAGACCGAGACGGCGACCGTCAGGATATAGTCAATCAGGAGCGAAGCCCCGGCGATAAGTCCCGGCTGCGTTCCCAGATTATCTTTAGCGACAATGTATGCCCCGCCGCCCGACGGATATGCGTGGATGGTCTGACGGTAGGAGAGCATAAGGATTGCCAGCAAAATCGTAATCCCGATGACGATAGGAACGAGATAACCGATAGCGATTGACCCGGCGGCGAGCAGGACGAGCAGGATAGCTTCTGTTGAATAAGCCACTGAAGAGAGCGCGTCCGAGGAAAAGACGGCGAGCGCCGTTTTCTTGTTCAATCGCTCGTGCTGAGCCTGCTCGCTAGAGATAGGATTGCCGACTACAGCACGTTTGAGAGAGTTCCACATCGGATGAAAGAGTCTCCTCCTGCTTGTGCCGCTGGACATAAAAAAGCACGGAAGCTTTGAGCGCCTCCGTGCCTCTTGATTCTGGTCGCGGCGTTGCCCTTCTCCTAAAAGCCGACGAGGTTAGCTGACGGGCTCGGATAGAGAAGTATCCTTCGTGGAAGCTTTTAATGCCTCTTCACGATACGCCCCGTGTCCCGCAATATATTTCGCGCGACGATGGTTCCCCCGTGTTACTCCTCGCTTCTTCATGGGAGTAACTTTGGCAGACAAATTGTCAACAACCTCAATGCTACTCTTGCCCACATAAGAAAGGCATAAAAAGTTAGTAAAGGTTTTATAAAGGCCGTCAGGGTAGTTTTGAAACTATCTCAGGATTTGAGATGTAGAGGGGATCATCCGGGCACAATCGTGACTCAAAGAAGCTATAAGTCTCTTAGTAGCATGAAAACGGAAATCCAACCGTTGGAGTGTCCCGCGCGTCGTCTTCTACGCCGCGAGAAACCGCTCTCCCCACTTATCAAGCGCGGCAATGATTTCTGCTCTGGTCTTTAGCGAGCCGAGGTGAATGTATCTGTCTGTGTGCCGGGCGACCAACATCGCCGCTGCCACCAGCATATCCCGTTGTAAGCCTGACAGCATCAGTCCACCCCCACAATTGGTAAAGGGGGGCGGCGTAACCGGCGTAATTTTTGGCACGTCAGTCCGGGCAGCCGATAGAGTCAGCACTTCACTCACGTCAAGCGCACAGGCATCACGCTTGGTCAGGCTCTCTCCGTGCAGCCATTTGTTCGACGCCGTTTTGATGACAGAGGTGTGGTCGAATTGCGTCTGGCAGATTGTTCCCTGTTCGATCCAGGGCGAAACCAGAACCGCCGGAACCCGGACGCCGAGCCGTTTGAAGTCGAAATTACTACCTGGACCGTCGCAGTCTTTATTCGCCGGAATCACAACGCCGTCGGGAGAAACTGCCGGAGGAGGCGGCTGATGGTCGAAACGACCACCATGTTCGTCGAAAGTGATGATCAGCAGGGTCTTCTCCCAGTAATCGCTCTCGCGCAAAGCCGTGTAGATGTCATAAATCAGTTTCTCGCCGTAGAGCGCGTTGGTTGGTGCGCCAGTGTCCAAGATCGCAAAGGCGGGGTGCATATCGTTTTCAGGGCCGTATTTCTCGCTACAAATCATGTTCGGCTCGATGAATGTGTAGGAGGGCAACGTGCCCGCCTGCACATCGGCGAGAAACTGGTCTGCCTGAGTGTCAGGATGAGACGAAAAATCGCCGGATTGAAGCGGGAAGAAACGTTTCTTGTCTAAAGAGAAGAGAAAATCCCACAGGTGCCTCTGCCCGTAAAGAGCATTGCACAACAACAACGGGCCGCCGTGATAAATCTTCCAACTGACATTTGCGGCTTCCAGAAGATTGTAAACAGTGGGCGTGTTGTTGATGAAGATGCCTTTGTCCCAGAAATGCTGCCCCCAACTATTAATAACATTTCCGCTGGAAGTGGCCGCGTGGACAAAAGAGCGATTGGGGAAAGTCTGCGTCGGAACGGAACTATACCAGTTATCACAGACGGCGTAGGCTTTAGCCAATCCGTTGATGACCGGCAGCGAAGTTGGCTCAAAGCAGTTCATGATAACGCCTGGGTCAACATCGAAAAGCGGTCGCCCGTGTTTCTCAGCCTCGCAGTTGGCCTGGTTGATAGCGTTGGCGTAATCGTTGACGAAGCCCTGCATGTCGGGCGTCGCGGTGGTGTTCGGAATGGGACATGGCGGGGGACACGGCGGGACATTGGGAGGACACGGCGGGTTGAACTGCTGCATATAGACATGGTCATACGGCTCGTTCGGATCAGGGAAAGGAGCCGTCATGTCCGTTCCAGCGTAGACATAAGCCCGTTCGCCGTCGGGTCTGGGATTACTCATAGAATCTTTGACGCCGTTGAAGTTCGGGTTATCAGGATACAACCGGCCCAGAACATTATCGAAAGAGCGGTTCTCCATCATCAACACGACGATGTGTTCTATTTTGTCCAGATTGCTGTTCTGAGAAGACATCTGGTTTCTCCTTCATAGATTGGTTGACATCTGATCGAACTTATTCGCACTGCTATTTTAAGCTGTATGGGCTCAGTTTAGCCATAGCTTATCTCCGGCGGGTGATTGTCTACCCTTGCCGTCTGCTTCCTCTTAAAGTCCCACTCCAGGCTTACGCACCTCCGGGACGGATAAAGGAATTGAGGGGCGCTCTTGAAGGTCTTAGGTGAAAAGAATTTTCCGATAAATGCCCGGACTTCGGTTTGGATAGAGCATGATTCATCAAAATGATTGATTGATCTTTCTCTACCTGACCGATTGATTACTTATCTATTCCCCCAGATAGTAAGCTAACCTACAAAAACCAAAGATATTTACATGGTTTGAGACTATCTCTAACTGGCACTCCAGTTGCTCTCACTATCGAGCGGAGAGCGCCCTCCACTTTGAGCAAACGCCTCATGATTTGAGTTGACACGTCTAAACTTTTTAGCAGGAAGCTAATGGATAATTATCGTTTTCACCAAAAATTCATGCAGGCGGTCATCGCTTTAGGAGGCGCGGCGCTTCTTTTCACCTTGTACCGGTGGCAGTTGGCGCAACCCGTGACGCCTCTCCTGATTCTGGCTTTGACGGCGATAGCGACGTGTTCGCGCTACTCAGTTCCAATCCCCGGCGGTCTCGGGCAGATTTCTCTGCTGGACACTTTCGTTCTGCTGGCGCTCCTGCTTTTCGGAGGCGACGCCGCCATCATGTTCGGCGCTCTAACTTCGTTGTGCCTCTCCCTGCGAAGTGGTCGAGCCACGCTTCGCGTTATTTTCGACGGCTCCGTTACAGCTATTTCTGCCTTTCTGGTCGTCTGGACGCTACGCCTTTTCCTGGGAGTAGCCGCCGCACCGGGTTTGACTACCTACTCCTGGGATTTTTTCAAGCCCCTCCTTGTCGCAACGCTCATCCAGGCCGCCGTCAGCGCGACGATTACCCTGCTCGGTGAAGCCTACAAGATTCAACAAGCTGCCTGGCGCAAACGCGTAGCTTTAGTTCTCTGGACAGCCCTTGCGTCTCTGGTGGGCGCAACGGGAGCCTGTCTCGGCGCGGGGCTCGTTTACAGCATGGGCTTCAACGCCTTCATTGCAACAGCCGCGGCCCTCTCAATCATTCTTTTCACTTACGGAAGGCGGCAGATAAACCTCAAGGCCGAAGCCAAACAGTCCAACCATAACAGCGGGAGCGTCAAGGAAAGCCCCGACCGCTTTCGCAGCGCGTTCGATCATGCAGCCATCGGCATGGCGCTCGTCTCACCGGAAGGACGCTGGCTTCAGGTTAACCGCGCCCTCTGCACGCTCCTCGGCTACTCGGAACAAGAACTGATAGCCACAGATTATTTGAAGGTCATCCACCCAAGCGATCTCAGCGCAGTCATCGCGAACATCAAGGATTTGATGAGAGGGAAGATACCTTCCTGCCAGACAGAGAAACGCTACATACACAAGCACGGGCATGAGGTCTGGGCGCTCTGGAGCGCTTCGCTGACACGCGACGCCTTTACTAAATCCGCTCACCTGATCTTCCAGATTCAGAATATAACTGACCGGAAGCAAGCGGAAGAGAGATTGCTCCACGATGCGTTCCACGATGCGCTGACCAACCTGCCTAATCGCGCGCTCTTAATGGATCACCTCAAACTCGCGCTGGCGCGCTCCCAGCGAGTGGAAAAGAACATGTTCGCCGTCATCTACCTTGACCTCGACCGCTTCAAGGTGGTCAACGATAGTCTCGGCCACATGATTGGCGATCAACTACTCATCGGCATCGCGCGAAGATTGGAGAATATCCTGCGACCCGGAGATACGATTGCGCGCCTCGGGGGTGATGAGTTCACGATTCTGCTTGAGGACATACAAGACAGCAATTACGTTACCCAGATCGCAGAGCGCATTCAGAATGAACTCTCGGCTCCATTCTCCCTGAGCGGACGTGAAGTATTTACGACCGTGAGCATCGGGATTGCCATCAGCTCGAAGGAGTACGCGCAGCCGGAAGACATTCTGCGCGACGCGGACACGGCGATGTATCGCGCCAAGGCGCTTGGCAAAGCCCGCTATGAAATCTTCGACAAGGGGATGCACGCACAGGCGAGCAAGCTCTTGCAGCTAGAGACGGACTTGCGTCGAGCCGTCGAGCGTGAAGAGTTTTCCATCTTTTACCAACCGATTCTGTCATTGGAGTCAGGAGGATTGCGCGGCTTCGAGGCGCTGGTGCGCTGGCGGCATCCGCTGGGCGAGTTCATCTCTCCGAGTGATTTTATTCCGGTCGCTGAAGAGACAGGAATGATCGTTCAGATCGGGGAATACGTGTTAAGGGAAGCCTGTCGCCAGATGCAGAGGTGGCACGTGACTTTACCCACAGACCCGCCGCTCTTTATCAGCGTGAATCTCTCCGTCAAACAATTCTCTCAACCGGACTTGGTTGAAAAGATAGCTGACATCCTGGAAGAGACTAAGCTCAATCCGAAGACCTTGAAGCTTGAGATTACGGAGAGCGCCGTGATGGAGAATGTCGAGAGCGCTACTGCCTTGCTCACTCGCCTGCGCTCGCTCGGCTTGCAGATTTCGATGGACGACTTCGGCACGGGCTATTCGTCGCTCTCGCACCTGCGCCGTTTCCCCATCGACACGCTCAAAATAGATCGCTCGTTTGTCACTCAAATGGCGGAAGACAATGATAGCGCGGAGATCGTGCGGACGATTGTGGGATTGGCGCAGAACCTGGGCATGGACGTGGTGGCCGAGGGCATTGAAACGCCGGATCAATTTTTGACCCTGAAATCTCTCGGCTGTGAATATGGGCAGGGCTATTTCTTCTCCAAGCCGCTGAATTTCCAACGCGCCGAGCAATACATCTGCGACACATCGCCCCTGGTGATGGTCTTAGACGAACTTGAGATGAGCTACGATGAATTGCTGACTGAGAGATAGTTGAATAACGTGAGTTCGACATAAGGAATTACATTCAACAGCCCCGGAGGGGCGACAGAGAATAGCCAGCAATAAATATTAGAGCCCCGAAGGGGCGACAGCAGCCCAAGATTGATGGTCACACGTCTTGAGCTTCTGTCGCCCCTTCGGGGCTTTCAATATTTCTGGTGGCGTTAACCCCGGGCTGGCGCCCGGGGCTACAATCTGCCGCCCCTGACGGGGCTGAAACGTTGTCCCTCTTACGTCGAGCTGACGTTTGAATAAACGCTCACATCGGAGGCAGGGTCGCGGTTTTTGCCTGTTCCTTCCTTCCCTGATTTCCGCGAATAATGTGGACGCAACGGCGCAAACTGTTGTAGAAATATTCGTCGCCATCTTCTGAAG
Organism: uncultured Acidobacteriota bacterium; assembly: GCA_963791265.1. GTDB lineage: Bacteria > Acidobacteriota > Blastocatellia > Pyrinomonadales > Pyrinomonadaceae > QHXM01. The sequence goes on along the minus strand of CAWBSB010000012.1, from coordinate 606,276 downwards.
CCCGAACAAGGGGTCCAATCCTTTGCCACTTGAGCAACTTTCCAGATGACTTCCCCAACAATTAAAGCCTACGCATTTCGTTGCGTTAAACTTTCTCTGCTCGGCTGCCTGCTGTTTCTTTCGATTAGCACGTCAGCACAACAGCCACAACCTTCATCCGCTGCGGCTGCGCCTCAAGATGAAAGGGGTCCGGCGGCCAAGAAGCTTGTCGTCGAAGCAGAGCAGCTTTTCGCGAAAGGCACGGCGGAATCAAGACGCGCGGCGTTGGAGAAGTATCAGGAGGCGCTGGCGCTCTTTCGGGTCATCGGGGATAAAGTCGGGCAGGCCGCTGCTCTCAGCGATATTGGCGCGGTTTACGATAGCCTCGGCGAAAAACAGAAGGCGCTTGAGTGGTTAAATCAAGCTCTCCCATTAAGGCGTGAAGCGGGCGACCGGCAGGGAGAGGCCACTACACTTAATAACCTGGGAGCAGTCTATCGGTCATTGGGCGAGGTGCGGAAGGCGGCTGAATACTATGCCCAGTCGCTCCTCATTACACGCTCGATTGGAGATCGTGAAAGCGAGGCCACCACACTCAACAATCTCGGCGCAGCCTACAGAGCGCTGGGCGAACTACAAAAGGCACTGGATGATTATGCTCAGGCGCTTCTGCTCTGGAAAGCGATAGCGAATCGCAGGGGGGAAGCTGTTACGCTCAGCAACCTCGGCGGCGTTTATAGATCGCTCGGCGAGCAGGAGAAGGCGCTTGAGTTTTATAACGAGTCGCTGGTGAGTGCGCGCGCGGCAAAAGATCGCCGCATTGAAGGAGAGACCCTCAATAACATCGGCGCGGTTCAGAGAGTGCTCGGCCACCAACAGCAATCTCTGGAATTTTTTAATCAAGCCCTTGAGATCAGACGAGCCGTCGGTGATCGTCGCGGCGAGGCAACCACTCTCAATAATCTGGGCAGCCTGTCCGTTTCTTTAGGAGAGAATCAAAAAGCTCTGGAATTTTACGACCAGTCGCTCAAACTCTGGCGCACGGTCGGCGACCGGAGCGGTGAAGCGGGCACGCTTCACAACACGGGCGAGGTCTTTTATATAACGGGTGAAAAAGATAAGGCGCTGAAATATTTTAATGAGGCGCTTATTCTCCGCCGCGCTGTCGAGGATTATCAGGGCGAGGCCATAACTCTCTACGGAATCGCGCGTATAGAGCGTGACGAAGGGCGACTTTCCGAAGCTCAGCGCGAAATCGAAGCTGTGCTTGTCATTGTCGAGAATCTGCGTTCGAAAGTCGCCAGCCCGGAACTGCGTGCTTCCTACTTCGCCAACGTTCAGAAGTATTACGAATTCTACATCTCGCTGTTGATGAGTTTGCACAAGCAGACGCCTGCGAAAAATTTTGAGGCGGCAGCTTTGCAGGCCAGCGAAAGGGCGCGGGCGCGCGGCCTGCTGGATTTGCTGCAAGAGGCCAAGGTTGATCTTAAACAGAATGTCGAAGCGAAGCTCCTGGCGCGCGAAAAAGAGCTGTTGGATTTAATCAATGCCAAAGCTGCGCTGCAAGCGCAGGCTTATGGCAACCCGCAGAGAGCAGCCGCCGCAAAATCTCTGGGTGAAGAGATTAATCAACTCTCCAACGAATATGAAACCTTGCAGGCACAAATCAAACAAAGCAACCCACGCTATGCCAAGCTAACGAACACGCAATCGCTGCCGCTCGCGGAGATGCAAAAGTTGCTGGACGGGCAAACGCTGCTGCTCGAATATAAACTCGGTGATGAAAGGAGCCATCTATGGCTCGTCACGCCGGATAAGCTCGAAAGCTACGAGTTGCCTGCGCGCCCTGAGATCGAAACTCTGGCCAAACAGACTTATCAACTTCTCATCGAACGCAACCAGAGGATTGCGGGCGAGACCACCGCCCGGAATCAAACACGCATCGAAGCCGCCGAGAATCAGCAGCAGAAGACAGCTTCGCGTTTGAGTCAGATACTGCTGCCTGCGCCCGTCGCCGCGCAACTAGGAAATAAAAGACTGGTGATCGTCGCCGATGGCGCGTTGCAATTTATCCCTTTCGGCGTCTTGACTGCGCCGAATTCTAATCAGGCTTTAATCAACACTAACGAAGTCGTCAACCTTCCTTCAATCGCTGTCCTGACCGAGTTGCGGCGTCTGAGCGTTAAATCGCCAAACACCCGCGCGTCCGTCGCCGTGTTCGCTGACCCGGTATTTGAACAGGACGATCCGCGTTTGCAACAGGCGTTGAAGGGGAAAAGCAATCCACAGAATAATAGTCCGCTGGCGCAAGTCCTGCGTGACTTCGAGCCGGAACAAAACTCAAGCGGCCTCGTGCGCCTGCTCGCGTCGCGCGAAGAGGCGAAGATGATTGTCAGCTTTGCTCCGCGTCATACTTCTTTCAGCGCACTCGATTTCAAGGCCAGCCGCGAACACGCCATGAGCGCGGAAATCGGTCAATACCGCGTTGTTCATTTCGCTACACATGGCTTGCTTAACACCACGCGCCCGGAACTCTCCGGCATCGTCCTCTCGCTGTACGATGACAAAGGAAACGCGCTCGATGGTTTTCTGCGGCTTAATCAAATTTACAATCTGAGGCTCTCAAGCGATCTGGTGGTTTTAAGCGCGTGCCGCACCGCGCTCGGACGTGAGGTCAAAGGCGAAGGTTTAATCGGACTGACGCGCGGTTTCATGTACGCGGGCGCACCGCGTGTGATTGCGAGTCTCTGGAAGGTCAACGACGAGGCCACCTCAGAATTGATGAAGCTCTTCTATCGAAATCTTTTGCAAAAGAAAAGGACTGCCTCGCAAGCCCTGCGTGAGGCTCAAGTCGAAATGCAGAAACAACTGCGCTGGCGCTCGCCTTATTACTGGGGAGCCTTCGTCCTGCAAGGAGATTGGCGTTAGGTTCCCATGCCTGTATAGTTTTCCTCGACATGCCGCCCCCGAAAAAGTTTCACATACTCAAACAGGAAGACTTTGATCGCTTGCTGGCGTGGTTGGATGAAGACCGCGAGCGTGCAGGGATTCTTTATGAAAAGATTCGCTGGCGCTTGATTACGATTCTCGCAGCACGCGGCTGCCCCTTGCCTGAAGAGTTGGCGGATGAAACGATTGATCGCGTCGCGCGCCGTGTCGTTGACATCCAGGAGACTTACGTCGGCGATAAGGCGCTCTACTTTTTAGGTGTCGCGAATAACGTCCATCATGAATACTTGAAACGTCCCGCCAGCCCTGAGCCTCCGCCCACAAACGATGATGCTGAAGAGAAAGAGCGAAATCATCTCTGTCTGGAAAATTGTATAGACAAGTTGCCCGAAGATTCAAAGCATTTGATCTGGCGATACTACGCTGAAGACAAACAAGCGAAGATTGACCTTCGCAAACAACTCGCGGACGAGTTGGGCGTCAGCATCAACAACTTACGATTACGCGCTCTCAGAATCAGGGAGAAATTGCAGGGCTGCATCGAGCGATGCCTGTCGTCTTGAAAGTTTTTTTGTAATATAACGCCCGACAACCCCATACATTAACGGGGGATAATTTTCCGAATGGATGAGCAAAGAGAACAACTCGGCAAGCACGAGTCTGCGTTCGTTTCCGATGAAACGATCCGCCTCTTTCTGCTCTGTCGTTTGAACGAAGACGAACGAACCGGGTTTGAAGAGCGCCTGTTTGTTGATGACGAGCTGGAAGAGCGCGTGCGCCTGGCTGAATGCGAGCTTGTGGACGATTACGCCTTCGGGCGCTTGAGCGCACCAGAGCAAGAGCTTTTTACTGAGAAATTTATTGTGACAGCCGAGCGCAAACAAAAGCTCGAAGTCTCACAAGCCCTGCGAACCTATTCTGCGTCGCAAACAGCTTATAAAAAAAACGCTGCGGACATTGAAGACAATCCGCCCCGGCGCGAAAAATTTTTAAGGCTCTTTGGTTTTAATCGTCCTGCGCTGGCCTTCGCAGTTTCGTTTGGCGTTCTAATTTTACTCGTCGGTCTGGTCTGGTTCATCGCGCGTAGTGTGCGTGAAAGAAACGAGCCTGCCATCGTCAAACAGGAAACATTGCCGACTCCGACGCCGCAAGTATCTCCGCAATCTGTCACCACACCGACGCCCGACCCTGACATCACAACTTCGCCGACGCCTACGCCGAAAGCAACACCGTCTCCGGTAGAGCCTTCAGAAGCTCCTCTGATTGCGACTGCTGTTCTCATGCCCGGCGCTTTGCGCGATGGCGGGAATATGGCTCGCGTCACTTTGCCCGGAGGCGCGCGTGACATCGTGCGCTTACAACTGACGCTTGAATCGAATGAAGCCGGAACGTATCGAGCCGAATTATTGACTGCCGAAGGTCAACCAATCTCAATCGCCGGTAAGCTCAAAGCGAGTAACACGAATGGAGCGGCGAAGGTTGTCTTTGAGATTCCCTCGCGCCTGCTCAAAGTTGGTGATTATCAGGTCAAGCTCAGCCGTCATGCTGCCGGTGGATCAATCGAAGGTGTCGGGCGTTACTATTTCCGCGCCCTGCAAAAATAGCCTCATTCAATCGAAAAAATCGTGATTCGGTTACATTGTTCTGTCAACTAAATTCAGATAAGCGGTCTTGCCGTTTTCAAGGGTGACTTCAACACATCCACTTTTACTCACCCCCGAAAATGTTCCCGTCTGAGTTAAACTCTCAGCAGTGATGACAAGATTCCACCCGTCTTGCTCAACCTTGGCGGTTGATGAATAAAAGTATCCCCTGTCGTAAAAATCCTCATAAATGTCGTAGTCGCCCGAAACATCCGGAAGGCTAAAAGTGGCCGACCCCGGATTGCGGTCATAGACGACTCCGAATCTTCCCTCAGAATAGACAACCCGGTATGGCGCTCCGTAACGTGTCTCGTAACTATTGTTGTCTCCCACCAGATCAACGATGATTTCTTTCCGGTCGTACTTTTGCGCGAAGTATTCTTCCTTGCTCATCTTCAACACACGATGAAACTCGTCGTTCGCGCCTTCGCCGAAAAAGTAGTCAATGCCGCTCTCAGTCAAATAGCTAAATTGTTCTCTGAATTTTTCGCCGCCGATTTCATCAAAGGTGAAAATTTTCGCCTCTTTCTGTCCCTTCGCTTCCGGATCAAGCGCAGCTTTGGGGCAATTATCCCAAAACCTGAAGGCCACCTTTTGCTCGTCGAAATCTATAACCAGCTCTGTGCAGTATTCGTAGTTCGGCCTGCCTTTTTGTCTGAACCATCTCATCTTTAGACTTCCTGAAATCTGTTGAAAGAGCCGCGCCGCTACGAATGCTTCGTGGCGGCGCGGCTTGATCGTTAGGCGTAGGGAAAGCGATTACGGGCGAGTCATTTTTTCAGCACCCGACCGTAACCGAGCGGCGTCGGCTCGTTTTTAGCGCCATCATTAACGACCCAGATGCGCCCGATGCGGGCGTCAACTTTCGTCACCGTCGAGTCCGCTAAGACATCTACCCACTTGGCGCGGACTTTATCGCCGGGCTTGACGTTGATGACGAACGGAATCATCTTGCACTCGCTCTTGTTAAAAACTTTGAAGTAGCCATTGCCCGTTTGCGCGAACACCTTTCCGCCGGACACGCTAATCACAGTGTAAATGGTATCCAGCGTGTTTGATCCAGTGACGTAAATGCTCGCGCCCGGAGCCAGCTCGCCGTCTTTGAGGACGACGAAGGAGTTCGGCTCAAGTTGCTTCTCGATTTTGTCGGAAGGATATTTCGGCGGGTCTGTGTAGTCGCGGTCGAGCATGGCGACGGTCGGCTTCGTCGGGTCGGCGGCATCCGTGACGATGGCCCGCTGCATTCCCCAGGGCATTATGTAACCCAAAACGATGTCGCCCTTTTTGGTCGTCTGTCCGGCGGGAATCGCGATGAGAAATTGGTTCGGGACTTGATTCACTTTGCTGTCCCTGTAAAACTTGACCGCAGACATTTCCGCGCCCGGCGCTTCCATCTTATGTTGCTCATATGCGCCGAACACACTGTCTAAGCCCTTAAGCGAAGTGTCTGCGATGACCGGATATTCCGGGGCCAGCACAAACTCACCGGCCTTGGCGGTCGTGGCAGCCGCCGGGAAATCAGCGACGGGAAACTTGATACCTGCGCCGGAGCTGGGGCCGGACGCTGTTTTTGTATCTGCCGTATTCGTCGCAACGGTCGAGCCTGAGTTACCGCCGCCACCGGTCGTGTTTGAAGCCGTCTCGCTCTGCTGGCACGCGCTCGCGCTCAAGACCGCACCGAGCGTGATGAGTAATAGAAACTTTTTTTTCATCTTCCTTCCTCTCTTGTCAGAACCGCCTGCGGTAGCGGGCGGGTAGTAAGTGAGCTTGAGACCCGCCCGCTACCGCAGGCGGTTCTGACCTGCCAACGCCTGGTAGCTGTCATTGGCGAGGCGGTTTAACTTTAGCGGTGAAAGGGCCTTTGATTGAGATTTTGTCGCCGAACTTGAGATCAGCTTCGCCAGTCGCAATGTCACCATTGACGGCTGTGATTTTGACTTCGCCTTTCCATTGATTGTTCGGCGCCTCGTGACCCCATGAGTCAATTGTTCTATTACCGTCAAAAGTTTTGACCATCGCATCGTTGATGAGCGGCCAGTTTCCGTTGACGGGAAACGTCTCCGCCTCAATCGGTGTTTTTCTGCCCGTCCCCTTTTTACGCGCCAAGGCAAAGAGCAGCCGCACATCTTCGGTTGAAGTGAGAGGCTTATTGAAGATTTCCTCTTTCATCTCGACAGTTCCCAGAAAGACATTTAATTCACCATAAGTATCCGCACCGCCATCTGCGCCTGTTTGCGAGATTTCAATCATTCCCGTCTTCGGCTCGAAGGTCTGCGTTTTACCGTACACCGTCACTTCCATCTTCGCTGGCCCGCTGCCCGGGCCGCCCGTTGAACCTGAGTTCGTTCCCGCGCCGCCGCAAGCTGTGAAAAGCAGGCTCACGCAGATCACCAACCAGAGTTTTTTCATTGACGTTTTCTCCTGTCGTTTCATCACTGAACTGGATTTCAAGAGACCTGCTCTCTCACTTTGAAAGTTTGGCGAACGTCGGCTTAGAGATTCATCTTCCAGCCGCCATCTTCTTTGGCGAATCTGACTGTGCGCCAATTCTCTCCCTCTTTGAATTCGAGTGTCGCCCTGTCGCCTTCGATCTTCTCGTTGCGTGTCTCCGGCATCTCGGCGGGTACCTTCCGGCCTACCTGCTCGATCATCTCTTCCTTGATGAAATCGTCGAGCGATTTATTCTTCTTCTTAGCCTCAGCCTCAATTTCCTCCAACTCCTTTTTCATCATGATTGACTTGACGCCATTCACGTCCTTGTTCTTGATGGAGTTGTAGAAGGTCTGGAAAGATGCGGTCGGGGTGGCATTGCCGCCGCCTTTGCTGCACGCGAGCGCGGCAAACGTGATGAGCACCAGCCCAATGCTGAGGGCGATGTTTCGCTTAGTCTTCATTCTGGCTTTTCTCCTTTTCGCTTCTCGGTTGAGATTTAAGTTAGGGGCTTTGCGCCACGAAGAATTGGACGACTATCTTTTATATGCGGTCGTCGTGAAGGTTCCCTTGATCGAGTTTCTGCCGTCTGACAAATCAATCTCGCCCGCCGATGTTTCGCCGTTGGCCGAGGTGATTTTGACTGTGCCTTTAGGGTTGCTGAACATCACGGGTGTGGCTTTGCCGCCTTCAAAGATAACCACGCGCATATTGTCAGACTTGCTACGGGCATCCAGAGCGTCAGTGGGTTGAGCGGCATCGTAGGTTCCGGGCTTGATCGGGGTAGTGAATGTCGCGCCTTCCGGCCCGACGAGTTTGAACATGACGCTGATCTGCCCATCCTTCTGGACATTGGCAGTTGCCAGCTTCTTTTCATCAAAGTCAAAGTTGTTGAGGGTGAAGTCGTAGCCGACGAGTCCCTCAACCTTTTGGCCGTTCACAGACTTGGTCAGCGGCAGCGGAAAGATAATTGCTTTCGTCAATTCCACTTCTTTTGTTTTCTCGGCGCTTCCATCCATGTACTTAATGGTCACTTTGCCCGCGCTCCCCGGAACGCCGCCGCCATTACTACTACTGCCGCCGCCGTCGCTGCCGCTTCCGCCGCAAGCCGACAACAACAGGCTCATCGCTATCATTAACCAGAGTTTTTTCATCGCTGTAGCTCCTTTGTCTTTTGTTCAAATGCCTGTTTGATTTTTCGGTCTAACTCTTTCTCCGTGTTGGTCACAAAGAACGTCGCCTTGTCCGGATTGGAAAACTCGCCCGCTTTCGTCAAACGAACGAGCACGTCGCCGCTCACGGGTGCGGGCACGTCAGTGCCGAGCGCGTCGAGGTTCACCGTCGTGTCCCGCTCTGTTCCGGCGGATTCGATGAAGGAGTAAACATTCCCGTTCGGAAAATAAATCTCCACCGTGCTGCCGAAAGCGACCACGCCGACGTACTGGCCTCGTCTGACGTTCAAGAGGTAAAACGCCTGAGAGGCAGATGATTGAATCGGGTTTGGAATTTGCGCTGCGCTCGCTCCCTGAGCAAACCGCACTCGCGCTGCACGCTTCGCCAGCATCGAATAACAGTCAAAGTAATCAATTGAAGCATTAAGGCGCTTCCCCTTGTAGAATTTGATTCGCAGCAGTTCTCTGCCCGCCGACGGCACGAGCGTCCAGGCGAAGCTCGTCCCTAACTCCGATAATCGTTCCGGCGTCTTGTCCGTGAATTTCACGTTCAAGGTGTTGCCGCTCGTGCGCGTGCCGCTGAAGCCGAAACTTTCGGAATTGCCGCCAACGGTTTCGCTCGGCTCAATTGAAAAACTACCTGAAACTTTATTGCCGGTTATCGTCAACTCAACGCTCTGCCTATCGTCCATCTCTTTGCGGTCGGCTTCAAAACACTTCGACACGCTTTGCCCGTTGGCGAATACAGCCGCGCCGAGCACGAGACAAATCAAATAGGCCACTGAAAGTTTTTTCATAATCGGAATCTCGTTTAATCCCCATTCATGGAGCCGATAGCCGGAAGTTGAATTGCGGATGCCTTTCCGAAGACATCCGCAACGATAGTCAGGCTTTAATGTGTGCGGTCGTACTCAATGCCCGCGTCAACTTCGTTGATGGCCTGGCGCACTAAGCTCTGCGCCTGTTCGCGGTAGCCGCCCTTATCGGCGGAGGCGCGGTTCAGATTGCCGAGAGCACTGCTTAGATAACTTTTCGCCGTCATCATATTCGGCTGGTCGGGCAAAGAGCTGACCGCGAGCAGAGCGTTCTCGTCAAAGTCGCTGTTGCGGCGCGGGCGAACTGTGATGTGTGTACGATCATAGTCAATCCCGTTATTGACGGCGTTGACCGCCTGTGACGCCAGGTCTATAGCTCGCTCACGATGCCCGCCTTTGTCTGCCGAGGCTTTACGCAGGTACTTCAGCGCGTTTTCCAGGTCGCTCTTAGCGGCTTGCATCCGCGGTTGATCTACGGCGCGCGCGGGCAGAGTCAACAGAGAAACGCTCAGGATGACTCCGAGCAGAAAAACGAACGTGCGGGAAATTTGCTTTTTCATATTCTCTCCATCTCTTTTTGTTTGGGACATATCCTTACAAGCTTGCGGCACGAACAGTGTTATTAATCACAGAGCACAGAGGAAAGGAGGAAGTCGGAACGCGGAACGAGGGGCACCCGGTTTTCAGTCCATCGTTCATTGTTTCGTCTTCGCCCTTTCTCTCTGGTCTCTGTTTTTCGACAGGACAACTCGAACTAAGCGCTTATTCGTAGGTGAATGGGGATAAAGGGCAAAACATTACAGGGTTAGAGATAAAAAATTTCCTTGAATACTGGGGAAGGACAAATATTCCAGCGCGGGGAAAGCAGTGTAAGAGGCGCAAGGGTCTGCGCGTTACGTAGACACTGTGCTAGCATCTCTGCCCGGAGGTATTACCCGGGTGAACAGGAAATTTATCTTTGCAGCTTTTTTGAGGGCCGGGCGACACTCCGCACGATGAGTTGATGACAGAGAGAAAAGCAGCACCGGACACGACTTGAGTTATTTGATAAGGATTTAGATGTAAAAGCCACCCACCAATGAAAACTTCCACCAAGCTCACCTTATCCATCTCTATTTGCCTGCTGCTTATTGCCCTTCAATTAAACACTCAGACCAAAGCTCTAACGTGGCGGGGAAATCCCCCAACCGGCAGAGAACGTATTCTGCTGGGCATTAAGCTACGCCCCCAATTGGTAGATTTACTGGTAGAAGTAGAAGGGCTTTTCGGTAATAAGCAAGTGCAGGCTAGATTTGCAAGAGTGCGCGAGTCACAAGAGTTCGTTGATCGCGTTGGAACTACTGAGATCACCAAAGACGGGACACCCATCATCAAGGTAGATGATTCAATTGACCCAAAGGACGAGCCTCGTATCGAGAGAATCGTGGCCCACGAGCTTCTGCATTTGAGATTTAGAGGCAGGAAGTTTCCCTTGTTCACTTTTAATGGCCCGGCCAGGCTCATGAACAAGTTCAATTTTTATCTGGCGACCGCTCGCCACGCTATTCGTAACGGAATTGAACACTGGATGTTTGCGGCTGACATGCGGCGGATGGGATTCGACGCCAGCGCCGAACTAAAACGGGGATTCGACATTCTGAAGCAACAGGCCAAGCCCGGATATGGGGACGACATCTTGCTCACCCTAAATTATTTCAGGGCTTTACTGGAATATGATGACCCGAAGCTCTTAGCGGAATTAAAGCTGTTTTATTTAGATCATCAATGGGGGAAAATGATTGAGTCGGGAGAAAAGCTGGCAGCACTCGTCCTGGCGGCTAAACCGCAGACGCCCGATGAGGTGAAGGCCACTTTCTTGCAATGCCTGAATGCCCTTTTGGGCAAAAGTTTACGGTTCAGCTTGTTAGAGCCTGTCACCGAGACTTACGGCGCTTATGTTCAGCCGGTGGTAGTGATTCGGCTATACTCAATAGCCGGAACTTGAAAGGGGAGGAGCTTTGCAACCGGAAAAACTATTGAGGTGACAAGCGACTTTATTACTTTCTATAACGAATTCTATCCGAAATGACTATGCTCCCTCTTAATTGTTTTCCATGCCCCCGGAAGAAGCTGTTAGGAGAAGTTAAGGAGTCCTAATGTCAGTCGCCTGGAGACGAGTAATTGGCGCTTTGGAAATCATCGGCGGCGCTTCGGGCTTAGCCCTCCTATCGTGGGAAATAGCCCAGGTGCAGCTCAATATCATCCTGCTGATTTTTGCCCTGATTCTGTTTTCGCTTTACATACTCAGCTTGCTCGCAGGCGTGCTGCTCTGGCGGGATCATAAATGGGGTCGTCTCACTTCCATCATCGTTCAGGCAGCCCAACTGCCCAAGATTTTCACACCCATTCTCGTCTTCAACATCTGCTTCGGCCTGGATGTATACCCGTACCTGATGGTAGGAACAACAGATGGCTTTAGCTTTTACAGCATTGGAGCTGACATGAAGCTGTTGGCTTTCCATCAGCTACACATCAACGCGACGTTTCCGGCTGCCGGTCTGGGTGTGAGTATCCCGGCGTGCATCTTTTTGACGGCGCTGATCAAGAATAGAGGAGCGCGAGCACCACACGAGCGTTTTTATGTGCCGCCGCCTACGGACCCGCGCTACTTGAACTGGCCGCCCGACCCATCGCAGGGACAATTCACACAGCCTCCCGGCTCACAGGCTGCGGCTGATCAAGATGATCCAGACAAGGCTCGTCAGCCTTGATTAACTCGTAGTCGGCGGCGATGCCGGGCTGCTCGATAAACCAAATGTAGAATCCCGGCGACTAGCCCAATCGCCACCCAGTGCCACCAATTCATGAGCGTTAACGCCAGCGCGTCTCGCGCCACCCAGAAATTTAGATCTTCAAACCTTTCGTGCGTGCAACGCGCATCCTCAATCTTAGTGAAGCCAGCTCCTCTAAATAGTTGAATCGCCCTTTTCTCATGAAAGAAGCTCGTCACCAGCGCGATTGATTGAAAACCTTCCTGGTCGCAAATCTTCTTGATCCGCTCTGCCTGTTCCGAGGTCGAGACGCTGGCCGGTTCCATGATTATATCCTGCTCGGCGACACCTGCTTTCAAGAGGAATTGTTTTCCTACTTCTGCTTCGGCGGGCGGGTATTTGCCCACGCCACCGGAGCAGATGATTTTGTCGGCTACCCCCTCGTGGTAAAGCTCGGCGGCTCGCGCGAGCCTGTCTCTGAGGACATAGGATGGTTGTCCCCCAGGCCAAACTGCCGCGCCGAGAACTACAATGCAATCAGTGTGCGCTACGGGTGCAGTAGAATTCCCCGTCCGAAGATCAACGAACTGGTAGGGGACATAAATGATGAGCGCGCCGATGAGAGAAACGAGAAATGATTTTACAATAGCTGCTGTAGTCATTATCCTACCGTCGAAAGCGAAGATTGCCTATTATCACCTTGTTAAGGATAGCGAAGTACGTGGATAGCTACAGCTTCGATTTGTGGCTACGCACGGTCCCGGCTTTAGATTTGATGGCTGAGATTAATGTACGCCTTCAACAGAATAGACCGGAAGCAGGAGGAAAGTAGAAATGAAGAAGAAGCAGGTCGCTCTGAGTTTCATCATCGCGCTTATTCTGATCAGCAGCATAACCATAGTTTCAGCCGCCATCCGAACCGTCACGATTAAGGTGCAGGGCATGACGTGCGGCGGTTGCGCCACCCGCGTTGAGGAGGCTTTGAAATCAACCGACGGGGTGCAGGAAGTCAACGTCAGCTTTGAGCGTGGTAGAGCAGTTATTAAGTATGACGATCAAAAGGTAACTACCGAGAAGCTGCGAGAGGTTATCCAGAGCACAGGGTTTTCCTGTGAGGTAAAACAATAATCGCTCTCGGATTATCTTCATTTGCTGGTCGGGGCGGCGGAGAAAATTCATGGCTCAAGCTCAAAACACGGAGTTACAATTCAAGTCGCTCAGCCCGAAGCTGAGAGGGGTGGGCGGGTGGCTCTTATTTTTCATCATCGGACAGATGATTCTTCGCCCCCTGCGGACGCTGGCTGAATTAAACGACCCCAAGAATGCTATCACACCTGCATTCGAGGCAATGTTCCCCACGACCGCCACCATCATCGGCATAGAAAAGGCGTTCAGCATTGGCCTCCTTGCGTTTGGGGTGGCCGTGGCCATATCCCTCTGGAAGATTCACACCCCCTTCTCCGTCAAACTGACGAAGATATATCTCATCGCCAACCCGGTATTCATGTTGTCGGACTCGCTCGTTTATCAACTCAGCGACCTCCCAGCGGAATTACAGGATTCAATCATGCGAGAGGGGCTTCTTCAAGCAGGCGTGGTCGCCATCGTGTGCCTCATCTGGTTTCTGTATTTCACTAAGTCCGAGCGGGTACGGGCGACATATTACGATAACGTTGCCTCTTTGGGCTTACGTTGAAACTGGCCTTGCAGATGACACACTTGCAGGGAAAGCAGTGGTTGAGTTTGAAAAGAGTGCAAGGAAGGTTGAGGCTCACCACAGAGACACAGAGGACGCAGAGGGGGCACAGAGGAAGACAATCTCAAATTACAGATTTGAGATTTCAAATACAGAATCTGAGATTTCAACTCTGCTCTCTGCTATTTCTTTTCTCTGTGCCCCCTCTGTGTCCTCTGCGTCTCTGTGGTGAATCTCATCTCGGCGCACGTTCAATTTGAAATTGAGCCACTACGTGCAAATATGACTTCTCAGTTCGCCTTCATAATCAATCCAACAACTCACCCTTAATATTGGATTGTCAGGCAAAGCCTACTGGCGACAGTTGCTATGTTTGCCCCCTCTTTAACTCCCTAAAACTGAAGTCTAAGTGAAAACTGAATCGAACGAGGCCCGCCAGTGCCGTAAGCGGAATCGAAGCCTCTGCTGCTCCCTGTCCACAAGCTTCTGCCGGACAGAGAAGCTGATTGTCCGAATGTGGTATTCGGCAAGAATGCTCCGCTGTTGAATAGCCTGCTGCCGAGGCTCAAATCATTCCCCAGCGGGTCTTCGAAGTTTGGATGATTGAGGAGATTGAACGCCTCGACTTTGAACTGGAGCTCAACCTCTTCCGTCAGATGAAATCTCCGGCTTAAGGCCAGGTCTATCTGGTTGAAGGGAAAACCGCGCAGGACATTTCGACCGAGAGTGCCCTGACGTTGAAGAGCCGGAATCGAGAACGCGGCGACATTGAGGCGTCTGCCACCCCCTGCTGCCGTATCGTCCACATAAAGAGGTACGCCTGCCACCAAATCCGGGCGCAGATAAGCGAAGCCAACGCTCGTCGGAATCGCATAAACCACATTGAGGGGTCGCGCAGAGCGAGCGTAAAAGAGTGAGTTGATTACCCAATTGCGCGAGAGAGTGCTGCCGAAGCCGGAATCAAAGAGAGCCGGAAGTTTGTAAGTCAGAGTCCCTGTCAGTTGATGGCGAACATCGAAATCCGAAGGAGCGCGATCCAGTCGCCGGTCAGGGCTGATGAGCATCGCTCTATAGATTGAATCCTGTGGGGCATCATCCTGAGACTTGGCCCATGTATAAGTGACGAGCCCTTGCAGCCCGTTCGCTAATCGCCGCTCAAACTGTAACTGCAAAGAGCGATAATCAGAGCTTGCGTCGTTATTGACCAGACGGACAAAGGAGAAGTACGGATTAGGCTCAATCAAAGTTTGAGTCAGCAACAATCGTCTTCCGGCTGCGCCGACATAGGCGAGAGAGATTTTTTGATCCGAGCCGAGCGCTCTTTCTATCGAAGCATGCCACTCCAGCGTGTAAGGCAATTTGAGACGCGGATCGAAGGCCACGAAAGGAACGTTCACGGGAAGCTGAGGATTAATCAACACCTGCCCGGAAGCCGCTGGAAATGGAACGTTGTAGAACGACTGACCCGTTACGAACGGAAACGAATCTGTAAAGGCAGCACCCGCCGCTTCATTTTTGAGGTCATAGAGCAATCCGACTCCGCCGCGTAGCACCATTTCACGACCGCTCGCCTGCGATAATTCATAAGCAATGCCCGCACGCGGCGCGAAGTTGTTATGTGTAGTTTCCCAGAGCGGAGCGCCACGCGAAGCAAGGCTCAAACGCGCCGGATCATCAGCACTGGTCACAGCAAAGGCATCTTGCCCGTTCTGTTCGGATGGTGCGGGGTCAAGCTCCCAACGCAGCCCGTAGGTAAACGTCAAGCGAGACGTGAGTCTCCATTCGTCCTGCCCATAGATGGAGAAATTGTTGAAGACGGGCAGTTGCCTTCCCGTGCGTGAAGAGAGATTGAGACGTGAGGCCGTGCCCGCCAGAGCCTGCTCAAGGCCGTTGAAGAAGACGCTCTGTTCCTGTTGATAAGACTCAAGGATGGGAGATAGCCGTCGCCAGTCGCCGCCAAACTTGAAAGTGTGAGTACCATTCACAACAGTCACGGAGCCAACCACATTGAACTGTCTTTGCGTGCTGCTGATAGCGTCTGCGCTTTTTAACGAAGCGTTTCTGCCGTTAAGGTCAAAGACTGAAGAATTGTTCCCGCCCGGCAAGAGAAATGAGAGTTGACCTGCATCCGATGGGACAACCGCTCCACCAAAGTTATCGAGAGAGTAGGCGTTCGATCCGGTTGCGCGACTGTAGTTCAAACGCAGGTCTGTGACCACGCTGGGCGAGTTGGTGAAGGTGGCGGCGGCTGTCAAGCTCTGCGTTCTGTTTCTCAACAGGCCCAGAGTATTCAACGAGAAGAGTCCGCCGCCGCGCTCCGTAGCTTCAGAAGAGGCGAAGTTGTAGCGCCCCATAAGCGTCAGCCGTTCAGTCAGGTTGGAATCAATCCTGAGGCTGCCCACATCGTGTCTGGCCGGAGTCGAATAGATCGAAGCAAACTCAGCCAGATTGTCAGCCCTCACATTTCCGGTGGGAAGCGGAAACGCATTGAGAAAAGGTCGCAGCGCAATCGGCGCTGCCAGTCTGGCTTCTAGAGACGGCACGTCCGTGATTCCGACGAACGGTTGACGCAGGCGCAAGCCTTCATAGGAAAAGAAGAAGAACGTTTGATCTTTTCTGATCGGGCCTCCGAGCGTGCCTCCGAAAATATTCTGGCGGTGCGCAGGGCGCTTGAGACCACGACTATTGGCAAACCAGTCGTTAGCATCCAGCGCCTCATTGCTGAAGGACTCGAAGAGCGAGCCGCGAAACGCATTTGTTCCCGCGCGTGTGATGACTGAGATTTGCGCTCCCGGTACACGGCCATACTCCGCCTGAAAATTATAAGTCCTGAGATGTACTTCCTGCGTCGCCTCGACTGAAGCCAGACTGTTTGTTGACCCCGAAGCCGTCAGTGCGGGCGAGCCTCCGGCGGCAGATGCGCCGGGCACTGGCCCTGCCGCGATTCCGGTATCGGCGCTCACTCCATCAACGATGTAGTTGTTGGAGCGTGGACGTTGACCATTGACAGCAATCCCGGCTGGCGTCGGATTAAAAGACTGATTCGCCGGTGGAGCAATTCCCGGAGCGAGGTAGAGGAGCGGCATAATGCTTCTGCCATTGAGCGGCAGGTCTGAGATGGAGCGGCTTTCTACGGTTGTGCTCAGAGATGAGCTTGAGGCATTAACCATCTGTGAAATACCTGAAGTGACGGTGACAGAGGCCGTCACGCCGCTTGAAATGCCGCCGCTGAAGGTTACAGATGTACCGCTTGGGGCGCTGCCGCTGGCTGGCGTTTCAGCAGGAATATCAACGCGGCGCGGATCCCCGGGGTCAGTCACAATTCTATCTTCGATGGCGACAAACGAAGTGAACTGCGTCATCAATTTGTATTGCAGGCCGAGCGTGGTAATCGCTTCACGTAGTTCGTCGCGCATCTGGCCTGTCTGCATCCCGTTCATATCCTGTCCCATCAGATTATCAATTCGCCTGCGCGCCCAGAGCGCGGCCAGGACATCATGCTGTGGGTCTGATTCCGGCAGGTTCACCGGAATCTCGCGCGCGAAATCCCGCCCGGACATCTTGCCTTTCAAGCGAATCACACCAACGCCACCGGCAGAGTAGCGCCCTGACAAAATAACTGGTTTCGCCCCGAAGAGGTCTGGAATAGACTTCGGGTACACATCCTTGACTGGCAGCCCTGCCCACTCGACTGAAATGTCTGTCAAGAGCGGATCGCGCACGCGCTCGAAGAAAAGCCGCGCTGCATCGGAGCTATCGTCCGTCTCTGTCACATACGCAACCTCGCCCCGCCCGTACTCCGCCATCTTGTCCAGGAGGAAACGGTTGGGCCCGCTTCCGAAGCCGATGGCAAAAACACGCGCGTTCGAATGTTTCTGCACCTCAGCGATGATTTCCATATCATTGCCGACCTGGCCGTCCGTCATGAAGCAGGCAATGCGTAAGTGCGCTTGTGCGTCCGACGGTTTCAGGGCGGCGCGGATAGCTTTCATCATCTCCGTCCCGCCGTCGCTCTTCCGGCTATCCAGAAACTTTTTCGCTTTCCGCAGATTCTCAGGGGTAGCAAAAACGGGTTGGTCAAACAGGATGTGCGTATCGCCTGAGAAGGTAATCAAATTGAAAGTATCCTGCGGGTAGAGACGATCCAATGCCAGATTCACAGTCTCCTTAGCCTTATCAAGCGGGAAGCCCTGCATGGAGCCGGAAGTGTCCAGCACAAAGACGAGTTCCTTAGGTGTGACATCTTCCACGGTCACGCGGTCAGGCGGTTGCAGGATTAAAGTGAAGAAGCCGTCGCTGCCTGTGCGGTGCGTGAGCAGGGCGTCTTCTATCCGGCGGCCTGCCACATCATATTTGAAGACAAAATCTTTGTTCGGAATCGTTGACTGATCTTTCAGGCGCACGAGGGCGCGATGATCGTCCGGCCTTACCACTTCCACATCGTGAGTGGAGGAATTGAGTCCATCAATCGGCACGCCGGTATCCAACGCAATTTCGATTGAGATGTCATGCCCGGCGCGCATCCCTTCGGGAATTACGGGTGGAGCGATGCGCGAAGCATCGGGCACACGCTCTGTGTCTGGTGCGGTAGACGCACTTTGTGTTTCGTCCGAGCCACCCGGAATGTAGCGAGGGCCAACAACCATCGGGAAGACGAACTCGTATGTGCCGTTCTCATACTTCAACGTCTCGACATAGCTAATCGTGATGGTGATTCTCTCGCCGGGAAGGATGTTGGCAACCGATTGCGTGAAGATGTTAGGACGCTCTTGATCCAGCAGGCTGGCGACCTGCCCATTGGTCTTGGCTGCGGTGTATGCCGCTTGAGCTTCTTCGCGGCGCATGATCTTGCCTTTGACCGTGCGGTCGCCGACCAGCATCGTCATGTCGTCTACGGCAGCGTCTTGCGGGAGCGGAAAGGTGTAAACCGCTTCTATCTTCCCATCAAAACTATTTTCGAACTCCTGTGTGACCGTGACGCGGGAGAGAAAGCCGCTAATCTCCGCCTTGACCGCAGTATGCTTGAGCGGGCATTGCCCGACGAGTTTCCCGCTCGCATCCACCGCCTGTAGCGATCCCTGGTTGGTGTGCTCCTTTTTCTTTGTGGTGGCGTGGGCTATTTCAAGGCTTTCGAGGCCGGAGAACAACAGGATGATGGCGATAGTAATCACCGAAATTGTGAGTTTGAAAAAAGATCGGCGGCGCATAGTTTCCCCTCCAACAGCAGACACACTTCCGTCTTGTGCAGCCATATGGGATGGCAGCAATGGATAGCAGTAGGTTTACTTTCGGTTCGAGACCTTAGAGAGCAGCGGTCTCAGGTTTGTAAATCTACGGACAGCGCGGGGGAGACTGCGCAAGGATTTCACCGTACTTGATCTCATTGATGCAGAACTGATGGCTGAGGATAGCCTGCCTAAAAAAAATATTTCCAACTTTTGGTGTGACTGTCCGTTAATTTGGATGGTCTGCGGTAGATTCCGCTGGCGCTCTCGCAAGCCCGACTGCGGCTGTTCTTCTTGTGAGGCTAAACCGTGAACAGAATTTTCAGCCCTTCGTTCTTACCCGGTTTTCGTTAAGCCAGGATTACTTCAGCCGACTCGATTAGAAATCTGATGAGCGGTTTTCCGACAACGCGCGGAACGCTGGAGTTGACCTGGATAGCCAGAGCTATTTTGTGCTCGGGGAAATATATCATTTCGGTGATGTAGCCGGGGAAGAAGCCGCTGTGCCCGTAAGAGGTGCCAAACGCTGTCGGGCGAATTATCACGCCCAAACCGTATTTCGCTTCTTTCCCTAACATCGGCGCTGGCGTGCCCGTCAGCATTTCGGGCAGCATCCCGGCATCAAAGGCACGCCCCTCGTACATCGCTTTCGCCCAGCGCGCAAGGTCTTCAGTGGTCGAAGCCATGCCTCCGCCAGTCCATTCAAATTGCGGATTGATGGCAAACTTGCCGCCCACGATCATCGCATCCGTCCCGCCAAAAGGATTCCCTTCGCCAGCGTAACCCTGCGCCAGTCCAATGATAGTGCGGCTATCGGACGGGACTGTGTTTCTTAATTTCAAAGGCTGTAGAATCCGCTTCCTGACCAAATCATAATAACGTTTCCCCGTCACCTTCTCGATAATCATGCCCAGCACGATGTAGTTTGTGTCGGAGTAGTCCCAGCCCTTTCCGGCTTCAAACGGCGCTTTCGTGTCAAAGATGTAGGCGATGAGTTCCTCAGGCTTCCAGACTTTATCCACATTGGCGGTCAGATCTTTGGTGAACTCATCTTTGAACTCGTAGCGCACGAGCCCGCTCGTGTGGTTCATCAACATCCGAACCGTAATCTCTTTTGCATTCGGCAGACGCGTGAACCACTTTTCTCTGCCGAGATACGTTTCGATTCTCTCGTCGAGCTTGATTTTGCCTTCTTTGACGAGCTGCATCGCCAGCGCTGCCGCATAGGTTTTTCCGACGCTGCCTTGCAACATCAAATCCGAAGGCTTCATCTGTGTTTTGGCTTCGCGGTCGGAATAACCCGTCGGCAGACCAAAACTTTTCCCGTCGGCGAGCACCACGCCAATCGTCGCGCCCGGAAACTTACCGTTTCGATGTAGCTCATCAAGCTTCGCTTGCAGCCTCTCTCGTAAAACGGCAACGCTCTTTTTCGCTGCAACTGTTTGAGCGTTCGCCGAAACACCGAAAGCGAACAGAAGTGCGAGGACAATAACGAAAGCGGATTTTGATGCTTTCAACGAACCTGTCTTGATTGAATGAAGCATGATTATCTATTCACCGGCTTTTCTTGATGGACAAAAATTCTTTCGGGATCGGATTGTTCGGGCGCTCCTCTTCCCACGTCACGGCTGAAATCCACCAGCGCGTGCCGTCGTTAAAAAGCTCAAGGCTGTTGATGCCGCGCCCACGCTCTTTCTTTCCGGCGGTCGTTTCCCATTCGTAAGTAGAAAAAACGTGAGCCATATTTCCGAACCGGCGCGTGACGCGGCCTATCTCGCGCTCGATGAAACCTTCTTTGACAAAAAACTCGTTCGAGCCGTTGACGTACTGCGTGTGGCTCATGATTTCGGCGCGGGGCTGACCGCCTTCGCGCACGCTCATCGCCACAAATCGTATATCAGGCGAGTACAAGGTTCTATCGCGCCCCCATTGTCGCGGTTGACCCGCCGCGCCGGAAATCACTTCGTAAAACGCCTTAATGATGCCGTCAATCGTCGCCACGTCTTCAGGCTTTATCTCGATTGCTGGAACGGCAATGAAGCCCAAATCCTTCTGGCATTGAAACTCCAGGGTTGACGCGGCGTTGGCAATCTTCCAACCCTGCTCGGTGCGAACCAGATTAAAAGTGTTCGTGCCGCAATGAGAAAATTTATCTCCAACATGAAATGTATAGCGCCCATAAACGGTCGCCAGATCACCGAACACGTTGACCTCCGGCTGCGGCATCTTTTCAATAAATTCAGGAGCTTTGGCTTCGGAAATCGCTTTACTGAAAGCGTCGGCGGTGAAAACGCGCGTCTTCGACAAGCCTTCGCCGGTGCGCGGCTTGTCAATGGCGACAAGCTGGCCTTCAGGCGTGAACAACGCACGAATCGCTTCGGCGTTTTTCGCCCGCATCGCTTCAAACAGCTTGTTCGCGACGGCGATGGCTTCCTGCCCGTCGCCATTCTTTGAAGCGGTTTGCGCTCCTGCGGAGATGTAAACGGCGAGCGTCAAAATCAGCAGCAAGAGAATCTTCTTCATAACTTTTCACCCTTTAGAGCGCCTAAGAAAACTAAGATAAGAAGGAATAGACAGGATTTACAAGATGGACAGGATGAAGAGAAGAAACACCAAGCTAGCTTGACCTGTTTTGTTTTCTTAATCCTGATAATCCTGTTAATCCTGTCTAACTCTTATCTGTTTTATTACTGACTCTTAGTTTTTCCCGTCAAGCGCGTGTTGAAAACGTGGCGCAATCTCGTCGAGCATTTTGTCGAGTTCAACTTGCGTGAACCAGCGTCCTTTGAGCATCACTCCCGCGCGTCGTTCTGTATTTGAAATATTTTCAAGCGGGTTAGCCTCAAGCAAGACCAAATCAGCACGCTTGCCTTTTTCGATTGTGCCGGTCTTATCAATCGTTCCGAAAAACTCCGCCGGATTTTTCGTAGCCGCTTCAAGCGCGGCATAGTTAGACAAACCCGCTTCCGCCAGATTCTTCATTTCCGTGTGAAGCGTGAAGCCGTAAAGCAAAAGCCATTCGGGCGAATCCGAGCCAGCCATGATTTTGCCGCCCGCGTCGTGGATTGCTTTCGTCAGCTTGTTGCGGTAATCAACGTACCGGGCGCGTCTTTCGGCTGATGGCGGGTTTGCCCAGAAGCGTCGGCGCGGCTCGTCCATCTCCTGCTGCAATTTCGGCGGGTAAAATCTGTATCCGGCACGCGTTGTTACCTGAGCGTCGGTTTGGCCTGTGCCGAAAGATGTTTTTAGAAAGGTCAGCGTCGGACAACTGAACGGATTGGCCGCGACTGTCTTTTTAGCAAGTTCAGGAATTTTCTTTTCGTCCAGCACATCTAAACTCTCCCAGGCCTTCGCCTGCCAGACGTACACGCCCGAAGTCGAACCCGCGAGTTTCGCGCTTTCGGGAATCATCGCTTCAAAATAACCGTCCAGATGCTCGATCTGCTGTTTAGCTTCAAACGCGCGGCTCAATCCGACCTGACGATCAACGTGGCCGATGACGCGAATGTTCTGCTTCGCGGCTTCGTCCACCACCGCATCATAAACCGGACGAGTGATGAAGAAAGTCAGCTTCACGTAATCATAGCCGTCCCCTTTTGCCTTGCGAACCGCATCTCTCGCCTGCTCTTCATTCGTCACGACGTAGCCGTTGAAGATGTCGCCGAAAGAGCGACCGGAAAGTTGCGGGCTGGCGACGAAGAGCGTTGGTGCGATGATCTCCTGTCTGGCTGCTTTGCCGCGAAGGACGAGATGTTCGGGCGTGCCAATCATCAAACGAATGGTCGTGACACCGTTGGCTACCATTATCTTCAACTCATCTGCGGCCAGCGCATCGGGAAAATGCTCGTCCGACAAAAGATGCGCGTGCATATCAACGAGGCCGGGAATCAAATATTTCCCCGCCCCGTCAATCTTTCGCGCGTCTTTCGGAATTTTGATTTTCTTCGCGTCCCCAATTTCCGCAATCACACCGTCACGGACAATGACAGTCTGACTCGACAACACGCGCTCTCTGTCCATTGGAATCATATTGACGTTGACGAAGGCTACGGTTTCCGCCCACGTCGAGAAAGAGATGGAGAGCGTGAAGATAACTGCCAGCAATATTTTTCTCATCGAGTTTGCCTTTTTATTTTTCACCATCGAGCGCCGTTCGAAACTTTGGCGCGATTTCATCGAGCCACTTGTTCATTTCAGGTTGCGTATAGTATTTCCCTTTCAGCATCACGCCCGCGCGCCTCTCCGTGTTTGAAATGCTTTCCAGAGGATTAGTGTCTAGCAACACCAGATCAGCGCGTTTTCCTTTTTCGATTGTTCCCGTTGTTTTCAACGTGCCGAAAAATTCCGCAGGGTTTCGCGTCGCCGCTTCCAGCACGGCGTAAGTAGACAAGCCCGCCTCGTTCAGAGTTCTCAATTCCTGGTGCAGCGTAAACCCGTAGAGCATCAACCATTCGGGAGTGTCCGAGCCAGCCATGATTTTGCCGCCCGCATCATAGATCGCTTTCGTGATTTTGTTTCTGATGGCAACGTACTTGGCGCGTCTTTCCGGTGAAGCGGCGGTCGCCCAGTACCTTTTATTTACGCTAAGCCAGAAATCAATTGTCTTCTGCGGGTAGAAACGAATGTCGGGCTGCGCCTTGATTGACTCTTCGGTTCTGCCGATGCCGAAGGTGTATTTGAAAAGAGTCAGCGTCGGCGTGGAAAACGGATTCGACTGCACGGTGGCTCTGGCTACTTCGGGAATTTTGCTCTCGTCTATGTAATCTATACTTTCCCAACTCTTCGGGGAATAAATATAGATGTCGGACACAGAGCCTTTGGCGAGCAGGTTTTCGGGCAAGAGCGCTTCGAGATATGAATCGAGATGTTCGATCTGCTGGCGGGCTTTGAGCGCGCGTCGTAAGCCGATTGAGCGGCTGTCGGCGTGGCCGACGACACGTATGTTCTGCTTCGCGGCTTCGTCAACTATCGCCTCGTAAACTTCCGGCTTGAGATTGGTCGTCAACTTCAAATAATCGTAGCCGTCCTGTTTGGCTTTACGAACCGAATCGCGCGCTTCCTGCTCGTTAGTCACGACGTAGGCGTTACCGGATTTTTTACCGATGAACTGCGGGCTCGCCGCGTAAATCGTCGGCGACAGAATTTCGCCTCTCGCGGATTTCGCGCGCAGGACAAGCTGCTCAGGCGTTCCGGTCATCAAGCGAATCGTCGTCACGCCGTTGGCCACCATGATTTTCAATTCGTCTTCCGCCAACGCATCCGGGAATTCGTCGTCCGTGAAAAGATGAACGTGCATGTCTGCAAGGCCGGGAATCAAAAACTTCCCCTTGCCATCAATCGTCTGCGCCCCCTTCGGGACTTTGACCTTTTTAGCATCACCTATTTCGGCAATCACCCCGTTGCGAACAATCACCGTCTGATTTTGCAGAATGCGCTCCCTGTCCATCGGAATGACACTCACGCCGACAAACGCGGTCGTACCTGAATCACCCGGAGCAGCCTGCCCAACCACCGCGAAAGCCACCAACACAATCAAGAGGAAAGTTATCTTTTTCATTTTATTTTCCGTTGTAGGACAGACATTCCTGTCTGTCGTAGGACAGGCATTCCTGCCTGTCATTGAGCGCGATAGCGCGAATACTTATTAGCGAAAACTATCAGCGTGCTGGCGCACGCTTTGACAGACAGGAATGTCTGTCCTACAAAAGTGCTACGAAAGAATCCAGCCGTACTGCGTGTTTGAAGGCTGCGCTCCTTCGGCGCGGTATTTCTCTTTGAGTCGCGTGACGTAATCCGAGGGGATGGCGTTCATCCTGGCTTTGACATCAATGCCGTAAACGCGCGCGGCGTTGAGTCCCAGAATCTTTTCTTTAACAAGGTCTGTGAGCGGTTTGAAGCCGAAGCGTTTCATCAAGGCTTCGGGCATTTGCAGGCGACGAAACGCTTCAATCTGCCATTGCGGGCTGCCCCACCAGATCGAATCAGTTCCCCACAGAACGTGATTCTCACCGAAAGCGTCTATCATCAGGCCGAGCATGTAAGCGCAAAGCAGCGGCTGTGTGATGACGGTCATCCCGAACGTCGTCCCTAAATCCATGTAGACGTTTGTCATCTTCGGATTCTTTTTGCGCGCCTCGCACAAGTCGGAAATCCACGGAATGTAGGTTTTAGTTTGGAAACCATCCGCAATCGCGTCGCGCACGTCGCCGACGCCTTTGAACCCGGCGTGATAAATCAGGAAATTCAAGTCGGGGAAATCCCGCGCAGCCTTCGGCACATCTTTCGGGCTGCTGTGATCCAAATCCCAACCCGGCAGCGGCAATCCCTTATGCACGCAGATGTTTTTAATCCCAATCTTTCGAGAATACTCATAAGCCGGATATGCCAGCTTTTCGTCGTCCATCCACCAACCGACGCTGCCGTCGGCGAGCGGTTGACCGGGATAACCTTTCCAGGCCTCGACCTTCATCTTCTCAAACTGCCGCTGCATCTCTTCCATGTTCTGCTTGCCCAGGTCTGGCGAAAAAAGCCCATGAGCGATGATGCGGCGCGATTTTGCCAAGCCGTTGATTTCGGCGCGGGTCTCAATCATTTCGGCGGGCGGCAGAACATTTTCCGCATCCGTTTTGGCAGGGAGTCCCGTGATGACAGCCATCACAGTATCGCTGTCCAGAAACATTTCCTTGATATAGTTTGCCAGATAAAGGTCTGGCCAGCGATGCTCTCGTCCCTGCAAATCCCTGTTGCCCCAGGCCGCGCCCGCATCTCGGTATCGAAGGAGCGGCGGCACGCTGATTTGCTTTCCGGCGGCGACGTGATGCGTGTGAATGTCAAAGATGAATTGCTTCTTCGGAAACTTTTCCTGTGTGGCCAGCGGCTCGACGAGTTCGCTGGCTTCGACGTTGAAGAAATTACCGAAGACAGAATTCATCGCCAGAAAAGCCGCAGCCATTCCGCCCGTCGTGGCGAGAAACTGGCGGCGCGAGAGGTTTAATTTTCTCGCGCCCTCGTCAGCGAGTTCGATTAACCGATGCTCGACCAATTTTTGCTCATCGGTCTGCTCAGGCGGCACGAACTCTTCATTCGAGATGATCTGCGTAGGGATAGAGAGATTTTTGTCCGACGCTGCATCCGCGTCCGCTTTGCGCGTCCATTGTTTTCTCTTTGTCCGCTTCATAGTTTTACTTCAGCCGGTTTTTGTGTCTTCTTCAGTTCATCCAGTTCCTTCTGCGTTTGCTCTATCAGCATTCCATACTGGCGCTTCGCGCCTTCGTCGCTGGCCTTAGCCTGAGCTTTTTTCAGCGCCATCAGGTGGGCAGTTTTGAGCGCCTGCTCTTTCGGCACATCAATGTCCGGCTTAACGCCCGTTCCCTCCCAATTGGTTTTCGTAATCGGGCTTTGCGCGTACCCTGTTGGCACGAACATCCCGAAGTGCGCGCCCACGCGAAAACCTCCGCCGGGATTCGCGCCGCCGCCGGTTGTCTCGCCAACGATAGTCGCGCGCTTCAAATTCTTGAGGTTATAAGAAAACTCCTCAGCGCCGGAGAAGGTACGCCCACTCGTCAGCACGTAAATATCTTTGCCCTCGTAGCGCGGGCTGATTCCATTAGGCTTTGTCCAAAACTCTTCGACGCGATTTCCCTCGCGCCAGTGCAGGTCGTTTAGGTGGACGGGCTCAGAGCCGAACAGGTAAGACGAGATGAGCGCCACCATCGCCGGGTCGCCGCCGCCGTTTTGACGAAGATCGAAGATGAGCGCATCCGTGTTTGAGATAAAACTCATGGCCGCAGCCACAGTGTCTTTCCCAAGTTCAGGATCGAAGAAGCCGCGCAAATCTATGTAGCCGATGTTTCCGGCGAGGCGCTCGACACGCTCGAAGCCGTGATTGATGCGCTGCGAGAAGCGACGATAGTTTTCCCGCTCTTCGGCTGTCGGCTCGCCTCGCTGCTGGTTTTCGGGAATGGCCTCGTGCGAGTAGCGCACGCGCAGGTGCTTATCATGACTGACGGCCTGTAAATCTTCTGTGAGCTTGCGCGCAAACGCTGCGCTACTGGTGAGCTGGTCATATTCCTTCTTTTGAGCGCGCTCGCGGATGGCCGCTTCCATCTTCTTTGCTACTTCGGGGAAAATGTAAGAATCATTCAGTCGCTTTATAACACCTTCAATGACCTGCGTTCGCGTGGCTGCGTCAATCGCCAGATCGGGCTGTTCATCACGTACCTGCGCGGTCCCGGTTGCTGTCAAAAGCAAACCCGCAGCAAGCAGTAGCATGACACTCATTAGCTTTCTCATCATCTTCTCTCCTTATTGATAATTACCCGGTCAGATTAGAATCATTCAACCAGTCCCGGAGGGACGGAAGAATGTAGCCAGAGGCAAGCTCTCCGAAGAGAGCGCAGCCTCTAAGAAGCTGTTTGAAAAGTCTATGAAAGCTCCGAAGGAGCGAAATGTAAGAGCCTGTGGCAACGCCACCGGGAGAGATTCAAGTTTATTCATCAAGCCCTGACAGGGCTTACTCATTATTCTCTATGCTTTGACCCAGGGCTGCGCCCTGGGCTGTCACATTGTCGCCCCTTCGGGGCTTTTCAAACAGCCTCTACGATTTTGTCCTGGTGCGCCGCAGAACGCCTGCCAGCAGGAGGTCTGCAAGCTGCGATACTTTCTGGTTAAGCTCTGCACGCTCGCCTAATTCCTGGGTGCTCAGGCTGTAAGGCAGTAGAGAGTTGGTCGCTATCAACAACAGGTGCGCGATCTTGTGTGGATCGCCGGACTCAAACGAGCGCAACTCCTGCCCCTTTTCTATCACCCCGGCAAAGACTTGAGCCTCTTCGTCAAAGTAGCGGCGGCGACGCGCTAGCAGTTGTGGCCGAAGCTCCGCTAAAAGCTCATTGAGGCTCGCCGTGTAATGCTGCACGCTGTCGAAGCGGAAGAGAACGCGCGTGACGAGCATCTCGCGCAGGCGCTCGCCCGGCGGTGCGTCCTCGCGCGCGATTGCAACCAGTTTTTCTTTGAGCCGCTCGACGATGTGGTCAATGTGTGAAAGGGCTATCTCTTCCTTGCTCTTGAAGTAGAGATAAAGAGTTCCCTTGCCGATGCCGACTTCCCTGGCAAGATCGTCCATCGTCATCTTCCTGTAGCCGTAGCGCGCCAAGAGCCGATTGGTCGTATCCAGAATGGCGTCACGGACATCTTCGCGCCGGGCAAAAGTCTTCATTTAGTCGCTGACCGATGACCAGAATGGTTTTTCAGTCATCTTAAACGTAGCCCGAACCTGCGGAGTTCCCGCAATTTTTTGACTGTCTTGTTAGATTAACTCTCTGATTCGGCGCTGTCAGGTTGACGTGGGCTGAGAAACTTTTCATTCTCTCAATCATGAACTCTGAAACGAAGGACAAAGCGAAGCTGGCGCTCGCTATTCAGGGCGGGGCTGGGACGATTCGCCGTGCGGAGATGAGCAATGAGCGTGAGGCCGCCTACAGAGACGGTTTGCAGCAGGCGCTCGCGCGCGGCTGGGAGGTACTCAGTCGTGGAGGCTCGGCGCTGGACACGGTCGAGGCGACCGTTAGTGTGCTCGAAGATATTCCACTTTTTAACGCCGGGCGCGGCGCGGTTTTTACGCACGACGAGCGGCACGAAATGGACGCGGCGATTATGTCTGGTGAGGATTTGCGCGCCGGAGCGGTGGCGGCTGTCGAGGGCGTCAAACACGCGATCACACTCGCGCGCCGCGTGATGGAAAAGACTGAACACGTATTGCTGTGCGGGAGCGGTGCTGAAGAGTTCGCGCGCGAGGTGGGCTGCGAATTCGCGCCGCCGGAATATTTCTTCGACCAGTTCAGGTACGAACAATTGTTGCAGGCACGCCGCGAGAATGAAGTGCGCCTGGATCATTCGCCTGTTACTAAAATCGGCACGGTCGGCGCGGTCGCGCGCGACGCTCTAGGACATCTCGCGGCGGCGACTTCGACCGGCGGCATGACCAACAAGCGATTCGGGCGCATCGGCGACACAGCGCTCATCGGCGCGGGCACGTACGCGGACGACCGCACCTGCGCCGTCTCCTGCACCGGGCATGGCGAGTTCTTCATGCGCGCCGTCGTCGCCTACGACGTGGCTTGCCTGATGAAATACAAGGGGCTGACTCTTCAAGAGGCTTGCGAGCAGACAGTCAATCAGACGCTGCGCGAGATGGGCGGCGAAGGCGGACTGGTCGCCGTTGACCGTCTGGGAAATGTCTCGTTGACCTTCAACAGCGAAGGAATGTACCGCGCGTGGGTTACTTCAGAGCAGGCGGCGCAGGTTGCCATCTATCGCGACTGAAAATGCAAAATGCAAAAATGAGGATGAAACCACATTACATTAAACGTGGTTCTCCGCCTTCATTTTGCATTTTTAATTTTTAATTTTGCATTCTTTTTAGTGTTGATTAGGAATGTCTTCATGAATGACCTTGACCGGCGTGCGTTGTTCGCGGAACTTGCCGACGAGTTCGATTGAGCGCACGACGTTGTCGGCGAGAATCACGAGCAGCTCATTTTTGCGCGCGTGCTTGAGAGCGTAGTCGATGGCCTCCGGCGCGTCTGTGAATTCCTTAATCGGCATGTCGGGATTGACGCTCTTGATGCCCTCGATGACGAACCGCGTGGATTCACCGGATGGCCGCCCGCGTAAATCATCGTCTTCACGCACGATGATGTTGGTGAACATCTGCGCGGCGTAGCGCCCGTAAAGCATCAGGTCGTCATCGCGACGGTCGCCCGTGCCGCCGACCACGCCGGTCTTAATCTTATTCGGAAACTTGGCAATGAAACGTTGCAAGGCTTCCATCCCGGCAGGGTTATGCGCGAAGTCAATCAACACCGTGAAGTCGCCCATCTCGATCAGGTTCAAGCGTCCCGGCGTCTGCGCCACCGAAGGCACGAAGGTCGTCAGGCCGACGCGGATGTCTTCGATGCTGATGTTTTGCAGAAACGCCGCGAGCGTTGCGGCCAGCACGTTCTGAATCATAAAGGCTGCGCGCCCGCCGTAGGTCAGCGGAATGTTGATGACCTTCTCGACTCTCACCTTCCACTTGCCCTTGAGCAGCGTGACGTAGCCGTTCTCGAAGACGCACGCGATTCCTCCCTCATCCGTATGCTCAACGATGTGCGGGTTCTCTTCCTCCATGCTAAACAGCGCGACGCGCCCCGGCGTATCCTCGCGCATCGCGTAGACGAGCTCATCGTCGGCGTTCAAGACAGCATGACCACTCCGCGCGACGGCGCGCGCGACGACCGCTTTGACACGCGCCATGTCCTCAATCGTCTCGATGTCCTTCAAGCCGAGGTGATCTACCGTGACGTTCAAGACGACGCCGATGTCGCAGCGATCAAAGCCCAGCCCGGCGCGGATGATGCCGCCCCGCGCGGTTTCAAGCACTGCAATCTCGACGGTCGGGTCTTTGAGGACGAGTTGCGCCGACACAGGGCCTGTGTTGTCGCCCGGTTGAATGAGACTGTTGCCGATGTAGATGCCTTCGGTCGTGGTAAAGCCGACGTTTAAGCCAAAGTTTTTACAGATGTGCGCGATGAGCCGGGTCGTCGTGGTCTTGCCGTTCGTGCCGGTGATGGCGATGACGGGCACGCGCGACGGTGTGCCGGGAGGAAAGAGCATGTCTATGACGTGCTCTGCGACGTTGCGCGCGAGGCCATCACTTGGCGCTATGTGCATGCGAAAGCCGGGCGCGGCGTTGACCTCTATGATGCCGCCGCCGTTCTCCGAGAGCGGGGTGGTGATGTCCGGCGCGACCACGTCAATGCCTGCCACGTCCAGGCCGACGATGCGCGCGATGCGCTCGAAGAGCGAGACGTTGAACGGGTGAACTTCATCCGTGCGATCAATCGCCGTTCCGCCGGTCGAGATGTTCGCGGTCGTCTTCAGACGGAACATCTCACCAGCGGGCAGCACCGTATCGAGCGTGTAATCGTGCGCGGCGAGCAAGCTCTCGGTTTGCGCGTCCACCTTAATCAGCGTCAGGACGTTCTCGTGGCCATAACCGCGTCGCGGGTCTTGATTCGTAATGTCAATCAACTCCTGAATGGTGTGCTCGCCGTCGCCCGTGATGTGTGCGGGGATTCTCTCGGCGACCGCGACGAGGCGATTGTTGATGACAAGCGCGCGAAAATCCTGTCCGGTCAAAGACTGTTCAAGGATGACGCGGCGCGAATAGTGTTTCGCCAGCGGAAACGCCGCGCGCACTTCCTCAATGGTCTTCAGGCCGACGGTGATGCCCTTACCATGATTCGCATCAAGCGGCTTGACGGCGATGGGAAAGCCGAGCCGCGCAACAACAGCTTCGATCTCGTCTTCATCAATAATCTGTGTTCCGTTGGGCACGGGCACGCCCATACTGCCCAGCAGTTTTTTCGTCGCGTCCTTATCGCTCGCCAGATCGACGGCGATCATGTTGGTGTGTCCCGTGACGGTGGCCTGAATGCGCTGCTGGTTGACGCCGTAGCCGAGTTGAACGAGTGATTGGGTGTTGAGACGGATGTGCGGGATGTCGCGATGTTCTGCTTCCTGAACGATGCTGCCGGTAGATGGGCCAAAGCGCACGTCCTCGCGTATCTCGCGCAGGCGCTGCACATCGTCTGCTAAAACCTGCTTGAGTTCGTCAAGCAATGCTCCGGCGGCTAAATCTTCAAAGAGCTTGACAGCGGCGCGCGCCGCATAGCGTCCGGCATCTTCTTCGACGTAGCTGAAGACGACATTATAGACGCCCGGATGAGTCGTCTCGCGCGTGCGCCCGTAGCCCGTGTCCATCCCGGCCAGCGTCTGCAATTCGAGCGCGAGATGCTCAACGACGTGCCCCGCCCACGTCCCTTCTTCGACCCGGCGCAGGAAGCCCCCCGGCTCTTGATAACTGCAACCGTGATTGACGAGGCTCGGCATCAACTCTTGCAGGCGCTCGGTGAAATTCTCAAGCTTGTCGGTCGGCCTCTGCTCGAAATCTTCGAGGTCGAGCCGCATCACGATCAGCTTATTCCGGTAGCCGCTCCAATAGTTCGGCCCGCGCAACGCTTTGATGTTCAGGATACGCATAGTTTTTCAGTGGTCAGTGGTCAGTGATCGGTGGTCAGTGATTGAGTGTCGGCATTCCCGAATCTTAAGAGTTAAGAGACGAGAGTCAGCATAAGGGCTTTAACTGACCACCGACCACTGACCACTGACCACTATTCTATGTCCGGCAACAAAAATTCTTCGGCGACGGGTATTGGCGCGCGGCGCGCAAAATCGTAACGCAGGCCGTCGCGCAGGATATGCAACTGCAAGCCTGCAACGGCGAAAGGTTGAGACTCTTCGACCTCGGCAATATCGTTGTAAGTGATACGCGAACCGTCAACGATGGTCACGGTTCCATGACCATGAACTTCGAGCGTGCCGTCGTTTGCGATGATGACGGCAGTGTTCTCATCGATCCCGATACCGAGTTGGCGCGGGTTGTATGAGACGGCAGTTACGAGGCGGCTCAAACGACCCCGTTCGGTAAAGTGCTGGTCAATAATGACGTTCTGCAAGATTCCCAGACCCGGCGAAAGCCGTATGGCGTGTTTGTTCGGATGCGAGGTGGCATCGCCGCGCACGATCATCGTGGCGCTCATCCCTGCTGCGCCCGCGCTCGATCCCGCCAGCACGAGAGGACTATGGCGCACACGGTCTTCCAAGAGGCGAGCAAACTCCGTCCCGCCAAGCATGGAGACGAGGCGCATCTGGTCGCCGCCGGAAATGAAGACGCCGGTCACGTCTTTGAGCAAACTCTCCGCGTCCGAATCAATCACGGCCTGACGCGAAGTGGCGCGGAGCACCTTGACCTGTTGAAGACCGAGATTGCGAAACGTCTGTGTGTAAACGTCAGCGGAAAATTCCGGGTAATCGGAAGCGACCGGGACGATCAGGATGCGCGCTTCAGCTTCGCCAGCCAGCGCAACGAACTTACGAAGCAGGCGGCGCTCGTTATATTTATCTTCAGCGCCACCGATAATCACTAAATGTCCGCCGATAAGTTCGGGGTCAGTAAACTCTCTCATTAATTCTCATCTTCCCGTACTGAAGGCCGGAGTGTCCAGCACGTCATGGCGTGTGATGATGCCTGTGATACGACCGTACTCTTCAACCAGCACGGCTGGACTCTCTTGCAGCTTGCGTGTGACTTCCGCTGAACTGGCATCCACATCCACAATCGGAAACCCTTGTTCCATGATTGCGCTGACAGGCGACTCCAACAATTCGCGGTTCGCCAGCACTTTTGCCAGGATGCGATTTTCGCGCACCGCGCCGACCGAGCGTCCATCCTCAAGCACGGGAATCTGTGTAATCCCAAGCTCACCCATTTTCGTGAGCAGGTCGGCGACACGCTCATCCGGCGTCACCGTCACCAGAGACTCCGGCGCGCGTGCTCCCTTCGTTTCGCTGATGAGTCCGGCGGTAATCTTCTGCGGTTCGAGAAGCTGCTTCTCCTTCATCCACTCGTCCGAATGATGCTTGGACAAATAATGCTCGCCCGTGTCGCAGACGATAAAGACGACGATTGCCGTCTCGTCAAGATCGCGCGCCACGCGCAGAGCCGCCGCCAGATTCGTGCCCGTAGAGCCACCGCAAAAGATTCCCTCCAAGCGTCCCATCTGCCTTGAAAGCTCGAAAGATTCGCGGTCTGTGATGTTGATGACATCGTCAACATACTTGATATGCACATTATCCGGGATAGTTTGCTGGCCGATGCCTTCAACCAGATAGGGTGTGGCTTCGATAACCTTTCCCGTTTCTTTGAAAGTCTTAAAGACAGAGCCATAGGGGTCTGCGCCAATAATCTTAATGTTGGGATTCTTTTCCTTGAGGTAGCGTCCTGTGCCGGAGATTGTTCCGCCCGTGCCGATGCCAGCCACGAAATGCGTGATCCGTCCTTCGGTCTGCTCCCACAATTCCGGCCCGGTGGTTCTGTAATGCGCCTCCGGGTTGGCCGGATGAGAATATTGATCCGGGTAGAAAGAGTTGGGCGTCTCGGAGGCTATGCGCTGAGCCGTCGTCACGTAATGATCGGGCGCTCCCGGCTTGGCGGAAACGGGCGTCACGACGACATCCGCGCCGAGCGCCTTGAGGTATCGAACCTTTTCAACAGAGGACTTATCCGTCATTACGAAGATGCAGCGATAGCCTTTGACGGCGGCGACCAGCGCCAGCCCGATGCCGGTATTCCCCGAAGTGGCTTCGACGATTGTTCCGCCGGGCTTGAGCGAGCCGTCGCGTTCGGCGGCCTCAATCATACTGATGCCGATTCGATCCTTCACAGAATAGCCCGGATTCAGGTTCTCCATCTTGGCCAAGACGGTGGCCTTGATGCCCTGTGTGAGCCGACCGAGTTTCACCAGCGGCGTCTGGCCGATGAGGCCGAGCACGTTTTCATAGAATTTCATAAAGGTCTTCCAGTCTAATCTCTGAACAGTTGGAGCGCTTTGTGCAATGAGATTACCAGAGATGTATTAATCATTGAAATTGCGGGAGCGTTTTTCAGCTATTACTAAGCAGAGAGCAGTGATTCAATTTCAAATCGAACGTGCGCTGAGATGCGATTCACCACAGAGACGCAGAGGACACAGAGAGGGCGCAGAGATTTGAAATTTCAGATTCCGAATTTGAGATTGCTTTGCTCTGCGTTATCTCTGCGTCCTCTGCGTCTCTGCGGTGAACCTCAGCTTTCCCTGCGCTCTTTTCAAACTGCACCACTTCTCAGCAGGGTTTCAACTTTTAGATTCCCTCGCTCAGTTGAGTTATTTGCTTGCTACACGGACTATCGTTCACTACGATACACCAGGCGATGAGGGGATTAGAGCTATACATCGGCGAGGTTTTGGACGAAAAGTACCACCTCGAAAAGCTGCTCGGTCAGGGCGGCATGGGCGCAGTCTACCTGGCAACGCATCTGGGCACGGAGCGTCCCGTCGCGCTCAAGATTATTGCGCCTGAGTTCATGCGTAATGACGAGTTCATCGAGCGATTCAAGCGCGAGGCTAAGGCCGCCGGTCGCCTGCGCCATCCGAACGTGGTTGATGTCACAGACTTCGGCTTCGCTCAAAGAGGGCAGGAGCGTGTCGCCTATCTGGTGATGGAATATCTGGACGGCTGCACGCTGGCAGACGTGCTGGCGGAAGAATCGCGCCTCTCGCTCGATTGGGTGGTGGACATCCTTGAGCAAGTCTGCTCGGCGGTAGACGAAGCGCATCAACAAGGCATCGTGCATCGTGACTTAAAGCCTGACAACATCTGGCTTGAGCCGAATAGAAGAGGCGGCTACACGATCAAGGTGCTTGATTTCGGCGTCGCCAAGCTGGCCGAAGAGAGTGGATTGGGGGGACGACCCCTATCTCTTGAAACAGAAGCGAAGACAAGCTCCAACCCCGGAGCAACTGTCGCAGCCGATTCCTCCCGGCAATTAGCCAGGACGACTGTTCCGCAAGCCAACGAACTGAGAGAGGCCGCAACGCTCGTTGACTCTGTGGCGACGACCAATGATGAAGGGCAAACGCTCCGTTTCGATAACAGGAGCGCGACCTCAGAGCTTAATCAGCGCGAGCCATCGGCAGCAGAAGCCTCGACTCAATTATTTCAATCAACAGGTGACAAGAGCGAAGACAACACTCTCTTGTTCGGTCCCCAGACCCGGAGCGCAATGGGCACTGGCAGCACCGGCTCAAAAGGTGTGCTGACACAGGTCGGGTCACTCCTCGGCACGCCGCTCTATATGTCGCCGGAGCAATGTCGCGGCGAGGAACTCAATGCCAGCTCGGACATCTACAGTCTGGGCGTCATCACGTATCAAATGCTCACGGGCGAGACTCCTTTCGCCGGAGACTTACAGACGGTGATGCGACTGCATCAGGAAGCAGTGCCTCCGCCGCTCAGAGAAAAGAACCCCAAAATCTCAAAGAAGGTCGCCCTATTAGTGGAGCGCGCAATGGCGAAAGACCCTGAGGCGCGACCCACCAGCGCGGCGGCTTATTCGACCGCCATCCGCGCCAACATGGAAGGAGTCGGGTCGCTTCTTAGGCGTGCGTTTGCGCTCTACAGCGAATACTTCCCGCTCTTCTTACGAATCTCTTTGCTGGCTCACATCCCTGTCATCATCCTTACGCTGATGCTGAGCTTCGCTGAAGTGGCCGAAGCGAAGCACTGGTTGCCACGCGGCTTGGAGATTACGCTTACCATAGTGCTCGCCTTCCTCTCGATTGTCGTTAACTTTCTGGCGAACTCGGCGATTGCCGGTATCACCGTACTCATCGTCATGCAGTTGACCCTCGCGCCGCTGAGGCCCGTGCAAATACGCTCCGCTTTCGACAGCTTGAGAAAGCGTTGGCGAGCTTTCTTCTCTACCAGCGCACGGGTTGGCATAAGGCTGCTCCTCGGCTTCATCTTCCTCGTCATCCCGGGCATCGTGATGATGGTGAGGTATTCGCTTTATGCGCCCATAGTATTGCTGGAAGGATTGCAGAAGAAGGCCGCGTTGAAACGTGCGCGTGAACTGGTAAGCCGCTCAAAAGTCACCGTCGTCAAGGTCGTCATCTTACAGCTTCTTATACCGCTCATCGTCACCAACATGGCTGCGAGCTTTGCCGGTTTCGGCACCAGGGATAAGAGCAGCATCGCTCCGAAAATTTACGGCCATCTTTTGGGCTTGCTCAATATTCTCATCGTCCCACTGGTTTCAATCATGGTCGCACTTCTCTACATGAAGCTGCGACAGGTGAGCGGCGAGCAACTAACCAACACTCTGGAGCAGTTTGAGCAGGACGAAGTGCCCCGCAGCAAATGGCAACAGCGGATGCGGATTAGCCTCCACACACGTTCGAGCAAGCATTAGGAGCATTTAATCAGACTGGAACTAAACCACTATGCACTGAAAGTGCATAGATTTCTCAAAGACTGAAAGTCTGACTCATTCGAGGATGAACGAGTCACTTTCCTGATTAGATTCTTGACGATGATGCTCAAGGTATTCCTGCACTACTTCTTCGCTGACGTTGCCTGTGCTCCACGCCCCGTAACCGATGGCCCAGAAGTGTCGCCCCCAATATCGTTGTCGCAAGGCTGGGTACTCTTCCTGTAAACGGCGACTCGTGCGCCCTTTGAGCCGCTTGACCAACTCCGCCAATGACTTCGAGGGCGGGTACTCGATATGCATATGCACATGGTCTTTGCTGACTACGCCCTTCAGGATTCGCACGTCTTCGGCGTCACAGATTTGCACCAGCAAATCTCGACACCTAACTTTGATGTCGCCTGTCAGCACGTGGTAACGGTACTTCGTGCCCCAGACCAGATGTGCCGTCAGTCGTGTAATGGTGTGCCCGCTGTGCCGGTTGTTTCGCATCGGGCACGACTTCTATCACGTGCTAGAAGTGTGTAGCAACTGAAAGTCTTGCACCAAAGGTGCATAGTTTTGCACTAGCGTGTCTGGGACAATAAAGAAAAGAATTTAGACAGGATTAACAAGATGGACAGGATGAAAAGAAAGAGATTCAAGCTTCACTGTCCTGCCTTGTCTTCTTAATCTTGATAATCCTGTTAATCCTGTCTATTTCTTCTCGTTTTTGTCAGAGCCTTCTTCCATGAAAATATTTGAGGTCGAGAGATGAAAGCGACGGCAGCCATTCCCATAGGAGCTTCAGCTTCCAAGTCTGTGGTCGTGACACGCGAGCTGACTGTGGCTCACTTCCATCCCGACATGCCTGAAGTCTACGGCACACCGCTGATGATCTATTTGATGGAAGTCGCCGCCGCCGACGCTATCCAGAAATATCTTCCTGAAGGCTGGGTCTCAGTTGGCGTGCTCGTTGACGTCAAACATCTGGCCGCCACGCCGATTGGGCTGACCGTCACAGCCACCGCCGAAGTAATCTCCATCGAAGACGCTACAGTAGTTTTCGCGGTCGAGGCGCACGACGGGCTTGAGAAGATCGGCGAGGGTCGCCACGCCCGTGCGCCAGTACATCTGGAGCGATTCGTCCAACGAGTTAAAGTGAAATCATCCGGGCTGGTGAATAGATAGCAAGAGCCGCTGACGTTCAACTCACGCTAGGTTTAGCAAGTAAGCAGACCTGCGGCTGTGCCGCCTGCTTGTGCGGAAAGGCTTTGCCTTTCCGGTAGCTGCTGCTTATCTCTTTAGCTAGGCTGTGCCTTGCCTGCCAGCGAGGCGCAGCCTCTCAATAATTAATGAAGGGTCATGACTAGATAGGGATAGCCAATCTAGTAATTTTCAGAAGGAGTTGGTAGAGGTCTTCATCTCGATGATTGAACCTGAACTCACACTCCTTCAAGTGCAAATAGAAAGTTGACCGACTCATCCCTTTGAACTTGACGAGTCGTGTTTTAGCCAGGCCCCAGAAGCCTTCGATACCATTGATATGCGCTGTGCCTCGGACAAACTCGTCCTGGCCATGCTGGACTCGATAATGCTTCCGATAACCCATGTGCACGATGCCGTCATAAGAACGAAAGCCGTCTGTATGAATGGTCGAAGCCAAATCAACTTTGCCGCGAATAATGACCTGAATACTGGCCTTTTTGCAGTTCGGGATGATTTCTGTA
Organism: uncultured Acidobacteriota bacterium; assembly: GCA_963791265.1. Classification (GTDB taxonomy): domain Bacteria; phylum Acidobacteriota; class Blastocatellia; order Pyrinomonadales; family Pyrinomonadaceae; genus QHXM01. The sequence continues at coordinate 568,000 of CAWBSB010000012.1, read as the reverse complement.
TAGACCCGGCCATTACGTTTATAGATGCCGAAGACAATGATCTTGCCTCGTGCTCCGCGCCCTCGCTTGCCACGCACACGGCGCGCGCCGAAGTACGATTCATCGAGTTCAACATCACCAGAGAAAGGCGACTCTCTCTGGCAATGTTGAGCGATGGCTTGGCGGATAAGTTTCAAATAACGATTGACTGTGTTGCGATTCAAGCAACTCAGTTTAGCGATCTGAGTGGCGGTCAAATCAAGCGAAAAGAGCCGAAGAAGCTGCCGAAATTTAGCACGAGAAATACGTGCGCGAACAAATTGATTAGAACTGACTGTCATGACTTAGTTTAACGCCATTTCGATGGCTCTTATCTAGTCATGACCCTTAATGAAAGCGGGAGACGGAAAGCCACAGGCTTTCCGCACAGACCTGCGGCACAGCCGCTGGTGTGGAACGCACATTATTTATGGAAGAAAAAGATGAATCCCTCCGTCTAATTCATGAACTCCGATTTGCCCAAGACCGGGTCATTCTCCGAAGGCTGTTTATGAACAAACTAACTCTTGCTTTGGCTATCTGTGCGCTGATGGTTCTAACTCTGAACTGTAAGGCGCATTCTCAGCGTGACGCTCCGTCTCAACAACCCCTCTTCACGCCCGCCCCCGGCTCACCGCTCAGCATTGGAAGCCGTCCTAATGACCTAGCTCTTGGCGACTGGAACAAGGATGGAAAGCTGGACATCGCAACATGCACTGATGCCAATCTTGTCATCATCTTGCTAAGCAATGGTCGTGGCGGTTTCACGCCTGCGCCCAATTCGCCAATCAACGTCGCAGCGCACATCATCGCGGCGGGCGATGTCAACAATGACAGGAACATAGACCTCGCCCTCACTCACCATGACAGCTTTGGCGTGGTGGTTTTATTAGGCACGGGCGACGGTAAATTCTCGGCTGCGCCGGGGTCGCCTTTCATCGCTCATCAAGGCACGAAGGCGCACAATCATGGTCTCGCCCTCAATAACTTTAACCGGGACGGAAATCTGGACATCACCACGTCTAATCAGGACGATAACAGTGTCTCGGTGCTGTTAGGCGACGGTCGAGGCAGTTTCGCTCCGGCGGCGGGCTCACCCTTTGCCGTTGGACGCGCGCCATATCCTCATGCCATAGGCGATGTGAACAGGGATGGCAATCTTGATATTGTGACGCCCAACGTAGGAAGCAATAACGTAACAGTCTTGTTAGGCAATGGCAGAGGCAGCTTCACAGCAGCCGCCGGTTCACCGTATGGGGTCGAAACCCGTCCATACTATGTGGCCATCGGAGACGTAAGCGGTGACGGAAAGCCTGACATTATAACGACCCATGACGACATTAACCTGATGACGACCCTGCTCGGCGATGGTCGTGGAGGGTTCAACCTTGCGCCCGGTTCGCCGTTTGATCTAGGGCGTCGTGCCTTCAAACTCGTAGCGTTCGATGTCAACCGGGACGCCCGGATGGATTTGGTAATCGGCACTGAGGCCAGTGATTCCGTGACAGTGTTGTTGAGCGATGCGCTCGGCGGCTATACCCCTGCGGCGGGTTCTCCGTACACGGCTGGAAGAAATCCGAGAGCAGCGATTGGCGACGCGAACAATGATGGCAAGCCCGACATCATTACGGCCAATAACGGGACTAATGACATCACTGTCTTATTCGGTAAGTGAGTAAGCTCCTGAATATCTTTCAGCGGGACGACGCCAAATAAACAAAGAAATGCCGCGACAATAAATCGCGGCATTTCAGGTCGGTTAGTTGTTATGCTGCTCAGAAGCTCAGCTCAAGGTTGGCCAAAGATACCACCAAGAATGCCGCCGATGCCATTGTTACTTCTTCTGTAACCGCCGTTGCCAGCATACTGGCGATAGCCCTGGTCATAGCCACGCACGAAACCGTTGAGATAAGCCTGCGAGGAGGCGTTCTTGTAGTAGCGCGATCTTTGCGGACTATAGCTCTGCCCGCGCTGTCCGTCGCTTGCGCCGGTATTCAAGCCTTGCTGATAACCACGGTTCAGCTCAATCTGGTTGGTGTTGTTGTACCCGCCATAGCCGCCGTTATTGCCATAGCCTCCATTGCGGCCATAACTTCCATTGTTGCCATAACCGTAATTGTTATTACGATCATAACGGTCATCACGATCATTACGACGCTCGCGGCGATAACGGCGATTCCGTTCTCGATTCCGACGCGAATCCCCATCACGATCACGACGGTATTGACCATCCTGACCATAATAGGGTGACTGCGCCTGAGCTGTGGAACTCGTCGCCAGAAATACGCCGAACGCCATAAACAGCGTCAAGATAGCCCCACCAATGACTCTAGCCATATTTTTTTTCATATTTTTACTCAAACCCTCCCCTTCGTAGTCAAGGCTCGGCAATTGTTATGCCGTTTCATAAAAACGAGAATTTGTCGGTTTTTGCCGGTTGGATAACTGATGTCGTGTATGTCTTGTCACGTTTTAGTGCAGCGAGAGGGCAGATAACAGAAAATCCGCCACATGGCGGATTTTCTGCCTGAGCAAACTGCTTCAATTGTTTTGAGGGATAAGGCTATTCCTGTCTGGACTCACGACGCCTGATGGAGACTCCGCCGTTGGTCGTATAGATACGCAGGTTTGTGCCGCCCGAACCAAGATTCAGCGAAAGTTGTCTTGTCCCGCGCGCGACTTCGGCGATGGAAGGGCTGACGGAAAAACCGCCGTTGACGGTTCCCGTGTCCAGATGCGCCGAGTAATTATCCGGGACAGAGACAGACAATCCGCCGTTGGTCGTCTTCACGTTGAGTCCTTCGCCATCCCAGGTGCCGCCGGTCAACTCAACCGACAGACCGCCATTGACCGTCTCGCCTTTGACATTGCCGCCAACCTGCTTCAACGAGACGCCGCCGTTGAGAGCCTCGAAGTCAATCTGGCCGCGAACGCCTGAGATACCGATGCCGCCGTTGTGCGTTCGCAGCGAGAGATTCGATTGACGCGGCACGAATATCTCGTAGCTGACATCCCAGTGCGCTTTATTCATCTGCTCCGGGCCTTCGGCACGGACTTGCCCGCCAGCGGTCGTGACTCGAACCTGAGAGGCCAAGTTGTCCGCTTCCGCCTGCGTAGCAGCCTGCGTCTGGATGCGGTAACGCACGAGAATGTCATTACGCTCCCAGCCTTTGACGGAGATTCCGCCGTTCTGCCTTCCGTCTACGTTGAGCGCGCCGCCCGTCGCGGAAAGCGTTTGCTCTTTCACCTCGCAATGCCGCGCACGCGAGTCGTCGTCGTTATAGTTATCTTGGTTGCGGCAAGAGAGCGAGTAGCGCGAATTGTCCGCCTGAGCGAAACTCGCCGAAGCGGCGAGGCAGAGCGCCGCGCAAGCTAATGCCATGTGTCTTAATGCTTTTCTCATCATCACAATTTTCTCCTCAAGCGTAGAGTCGCCGGTTGCAGGCAAAGCCCGGAATTTTCGTCAATGAACTACGCCGCAGCAAGCTGCGAAGTATCAGAATAGCTTGAGTTGTTCCTTGTGCAGTTGAATGTATTCCGCACCTTGATTTTGAATGTACTGCTTGATGCTTGTTTCATTACCATGCTGTCCAACTGTGCTGATGAAATATCCAGCCGACCAGAACTGTCCGCCCCAGAGTTGCTTCCTGACCTCTGGACAAGCGCGGAAGACTTCCCTGGCCGTGATGCTTTTGATGATCTGCACAATTCTTTTCGGGCTGTAGAGCGGTACTGATTGAACGAGGAAATGCACATGGTCTTGATCTGTGCCAATCTCAAGAAACGTGATCTCGTAGCGTTTGCTGATTTCCAGACAAGTTTCCTTGAGCTGTTTATCCACATCGGAAGAAAAGACCACTCTTCGATATTTGGCTGGGCAGACGATATGGTACAGAAGAACTGAGACATTGTGCCTCTTATGAATAAATTTGCTCACTGCGCCAGTATAGCGCAGCAAGCTTGCGAGGAATGTACCCGCTGAGATTCAATATGACAAACACCGCCCGCACTCGTTTTGTGGCAGAAAATTTTGAGAACTTACAGCCGGAGGGCTATTTTTTCCGCAGGCACCACGTAGACATCGAACGCATATTCTGCACGACTACTGTTTTGAGCGGTTCAAGCCACTCACCATTAAGAGATTGTGTGATTGCTAGCAGCATTTCTTCATCAACGAGGAAGCGGTTGCTCCCGTCAGGAAGGTGATAACGTCTTCCTTCAAGATGCTCGATTTTCTCCTCTATTCCGATACTGGAGGCTAAACGAGCAAAGAAGATTCCACCCTGCTTCAGCACTCGCCACATCTCGCTCACCATGCTTTGCCAATGCGCCTCATCTCTCGCAAAGTGCAGCACGGCGCTACTGATGACAACGTCAAAGCTGGCATCGGCAAACGACATTCTTTCGACAGGCTCTACGCGGAAATTGTCCTTCGGCAGGTGAGGAGCGAGCGCGGCGGCCAGCGAACGAACATGATTAACGGCCTCTCTCGATTGGTCAACGCCGTAAGCCTCGTACCCGTCCCGCAGGAAATAGATAAGATTGCGACCTCCGCCGCAACCGGCGTCGAGCAACCGCATCTGAGAATTGAAGCGCCCCTTCAGAAGTTGATCGAACAGATAAATATCTATCTGGCCGAACCACTCTTGCAAGTTTAGATGCGACTTCATGGCAACAGGAATTTGAGACGTGCTAATCCCCTGACGCGGGCTTACTGCTCGCCGATTCATCTATAAACTGGGAAGCACGCTTTTTGCCGAGATACTCTTCGACCATCTTCTTGGTCTCAGGGCTGAAGAGGGCGTAGACACGTGGGAGACGGTCGCGCAACTCTATGAGGCGCTCTGTTCCGGGGCGGTACTCGAAAGATTCGGCAAGTTGAACGGCCTCATATCGCTCGACGGATTGGCGTGGGCGTTCGCCGAGTCGCGCATACGCCTGCGGATTATGTTCGCGCAGATCAATGAGATTATCTAAATGAGTGCTGGTATGTTTCTTTCTTTTTTTCATCAAAGTTTATCCAGTCGTAACTCAGTCTTCTGATAAGGCCGCCGTAGGCAAAGAACCGGCGGCTTTCAATTTCCTGTTACCTTTCTTCTGTCGCATCAATCAAGAATCAAGTCGGTGGAGCGGCGCTCTCATTACAGATTAACCGGACGCCTTCGACGAGTCGCCAAATTTCTTCTGAGGTCGTGTAGATGGCGCAGCCCGCGCGCACCAAGCCTTCGCCGGAAAGCCCCAGCCGTTCGATCACAGTGCTGGCGTAGAAATCGCCGTGCGAGACGAACACGCCGAGCGTTGCCAGTCGTCTTGCTACCTCCGAAGAAGCTACCCCATTGATGGTAAACGAGACGGTCGGCGTGCGGGGCAAGCCGGGCGGCGGACCATAGAGGCGCACGCCTTCGATTGTCGAGAGCAGCCCCCACAAGGTTTTGGTGAGCCTTGCTCCCCGCGCATGAAGCTCTTCAAACATCAAACGGAGACGCTGGCGGCGCGTCTCCCCGGAACTGCTTAAAGATGCGAGGAAGTCTACGGCTGCGGCGGCTCCCACAATGCCTTCGTGATTGAGAGTGCCCGATTCGGCATTCTCCGGCGCGTGGTCGTCAGCGGGACGCAGCTTGGGGAAGTCAATCGCTTCGAGCAGGTCACGTTTGCCGAAAAGGATGCCGATGTGCGGCCCGTTGAATTTGTATGCCGAGCAAGCGAGGAAGTCGCAATCAAGGAAACGTATATCAATCAGCGCGTGCGGGGCGTAGTGAACCGCGTCTATAAAAACCAGAGCGCCCGCACGGTGCGCCAACTCTGCGGCGACGCGAACATCGTTAATCGTCCCCAGCGCATTTGAAGCTGCGCCGAGCGCAACCAGCTTCGTTCGATCATTCAGCGATGCCTTGAACTCTTCCCAATCAAGCTGCCCAGTCTCCGGGATCATCCTCACCACACGCAGACGAAGGTCACGCTCGCGTGCCAATTCTCGCCAGGGGTCTATGTTCGCGTGATGCTCTAGTTCGGTGATGACGAGTTCGTCTCCCGAAGAGAACTGGCGACCGAGCGCCCTTGAGAGATGAAAGGTGAGCGTCGTCATGTTTGCGCCGAAGACTATTTCTTCGGGAGACGCGTGGAAAAAGTCTGCAAAAGTCTGGCGGGCAGCATCGAGCGCACGGTCTGTTTCAGCGCTTGTCGGGTACTCCCAGTGAGTGTTAGCGTTATGATGGTAGAGGTAATCAACCATCGCGTCGGCGACCGCGCGCGGCACCTGTGTTCCGCCCGGCCCGTCGAAGTAGGCGACCGCGCGGCCATGATGCACCCGCTCAAGAGCCGGGAAATGCGCCCTGATTTCAGGAGTGGTAGCAATTTCTGTCGCGTACTGACGCTTAGGTTTAATCACGCGCTCTCTATTTCTTTAACGACCAGACAGGTATCAAAGTCTATGCTACATGAAACCGTAGAAGTTACAATCTTCAATCAAACTTACAGGCTGCGCTCGGAAACCGGGAAAGATCATGTAGAGCAGATAGCCCGCATCGTTGACGAACGGATGCGCCGGATTTCATCTCAGCTAACGACTCACGATCTTTCCAAGATTGCCATTTTGACGGCGTTGAATATAGCCGACGAGATGCAGAATCTCAGAAATTATTACGAGACGGAGATACAACCGCTGCTCTCGAAATTATCCGGCAATCAAGCAGAGGCTCATCAAGAGAACGCAGCACAGAACGAGAGTGAACCAGCGAAGCCCCAATCATGGTTTGACGATTTCTTCGACTCAAAGATAGAAACCAAAAACAGAGACGAAAGGCTCAGCAGCCAGGTCTCGGCCAAGCTCCAGGCGCTGCGTCAACCTAACTCAGATCAGAGCGGAATTACAACCGAAGAGGATCTACCTGACTGACCGGGCATCCCGTTTGTGTTTCCCTTCAATGACAATTCTTACACAACCCTACTGAATGGAGGAGACATAGTCCGGCGGCAAGCCGATTCTCCCGGCGAGGTCTCTCAGCTTTGAGACATACTGCGGGTTTCGTTCCTCTCTCGAAGGTGGCACGGGAAGATTGAAGCACAGAGCCGGGATGATGCTTCCGTCGGCTAGTTGTGCAAGCAAGGCTTCCGGGCGGTAAACACTCACGGAAGCTTCCCCGTAGAGTGCGTCCACTTCCGCGTGGGTCAGCGAGAAGACAACGCCATGCACTGTTTGACCCGGGCACGGAACCAGGGTGGCGCGTGCCCCTATAACCAGAGAGAAGTTCTCAACAAACGCCGTCCGGCGATTCGTCGGGTTCATCCCTTTCTCTCGCAAGAGAGCATCGTCCATGAATAGCCCGTAGAAAAAAACGGCGATGCTTCTGACTTCTCTTTCCGTCATGGCAATCACCTCCTTAGCGTCGAGTAGATAATTACATAAGTTTATAATGGAGCTAAAGCGTAAGGCTTCCGCGCTCGCCTCAAGCTCTGCTATAGTCTGCCCGGTTTTTGTTGGTCGCGCATCGAGAAGGACAACCGTGACGGCCTTCTTGACCATTTAAGCAGCAACGCCTGAAGTCGTCTAACAAGTCATTCCAGCCGACCGCTTCGGTAGCATTCCTCTCATCATTTCCCTTGCGACGGCTTTCGGATGCCAGCACGCGGCGGCGACCCTCAGGCAAAGCGTCAGAGGCGTACAGTGCATTCAGTATCCAACCCTCAAATGGAGAAACGAAGATGACAGCAGCACGCAAGTCCTCCACCAAAGACAGCCCCAAGGCCAAGCGGCGCAAGAAGTCCGGGTTCGGCAAAAGCCCCCGCATCTGTCCCAACGCTCCAGCTTATCTGAAGAAAGTGAGCATTGCCGTTCGTGAACACTTCGCCGGGGCGCTTGACCTGCCGACGTTCCTCGACAGCGCGGGTGAGCTCACAATCGAACAGCGCAAGCTGATCGTCGAGCAAGCCCTGATCCTGCTTGAACAGAACTACGCACATCTCCCGCTTAAACGTGCGATGCACTCCATAGACCCGACGCAGCGTTTGAAACTACTGCTCCAGACGTTGGAGCAAGTCCAGGGGACGGCACTACCATCCGAAGCAGAGTTCCATCACGAGCTTACCGAAATTTTCACGTCAGTCCGCGACCTCCACACCAACTACATGCTCCCGGCTCCCTTCAACAAAATGACCGCGTTTCTGCCCTTCATGATTGAGGACTACTTCGACGGCGGGAAGTGCAGGTATATCGTGTCGCACGTCGCCACAGGCTTCAATCATCCGACGTTCGTTCAGGGCGTTGAAATAATCTACTGGAGCGGAGTGCCGATTGAACGGGCAGTTCTGAGCAATGCTCACCGGTACGCTGGAAGTAACCGCGAAGCACGGCACGCGCGCGGCGTGCAAACGCTCACCTCCCGCGCGCTCAAAATTGCTTTGCCGCCCGATGAAGAGTGGGTCATCGTCGGCTATCGAACTGCCAATGGCAAGCTTGAGGAAATCCGTTTTAACTGGATGGTCAATCCACCGCCGCCATCAGAAACCGAATCAGAGGCTAAGACCGACCCGGCAGCGGCGGCGGCTCTGGGACTTGATCTTGAACAGGACATTATCCAGCGGATGCGTAAAGCGCTGTTTGCGCCGCAAGTGATGGCAGCGGAGAAGAAGGCGTTTGAGAGGGTGAGCCGGGGGGACAAGTTCGGAGACCTGGAAAGCACCATGCCCAACGTGTTCGAGGCCAGACCAGTGACCACCTCCGCCGGGACGTTCGGCTACCTAAGGATTCGAACATTCGCCAGTTGGCCTTCGGCTACTTTCGTTGACGAGTTTATCCGCCTGATGTCCGCGCTTCCGCAGAATGGACTGATTATTGATGTTCGCGGAAACGGCGGCGGAGTGATTTATAACGGAGAGCTTATCCTCCAGACGCTGACCCCAAAGCAAATCGAACCGGAGTCTCTACAATTCATCAATACCCCGCTCAATCTGGAGATCTGTCGTCGCCTCGATGCTAGCTCCAAATGGGCAAACCTTTCCCCCTGGCTCGATTCTATGCAGCAGGCATTAAGGACGGGCGCGACGTTCTCCGCAGGCTTTCCGGTGTCAGACCCTGTTGAGTGCAACGCCATCGGGCAAAAATATTTCGGCCCCGTGCTCCTCATCACAGATGCGCTCTGCTACAGCACCACAGACATTTTCGCCGCAGGGTTTCAGGATCATGAGATAGGCCCAATCCTCGGCACGGACGGAAACACTGGAGCTGGCGGGGCAAACGTCTGGGAGCATCAATATTTGGTGAATGAAGTGTTGCCCGGCGAAGGGTCAGTCTACCAGTCGCTGCCGAACGGCGCGGGAATGCGTGTGGCGATTCGTCGAACGCTGCGCGTCGGGCGGCGGGCAGGCACTCCGGTTGAAGATTTAGGAGTCGTCCCGGACGAGCGCCATTACATGACGCGTGAAGACATCCTCAACAATAACGTAGACCTCATCAACAAAGCCGGATCAATGCTCGCCGCGGTTACTCCTGTGCGGGGATTGAAGGTGAAGGTGAATATGTCTTCGCCAACGCAAGCGGTTGTCGTCGCCGATACGCAGGAGATAACACGTCTTGACGTGTACCTGGCAGATCGCCCGATTAATTCGCTCGACGTTCAGGGAGGGCAGGCCACCATCCACGTCCCCAAGACCAACTCGGCTCAGGTGACTCTCGAAATCAGGGGATTCGACGGAACGCAACTGGTCGCCCGGTACCGAACAAGCATCTGACGATTTATTTGAAAAAGTCCCGTCAGGGACGGCGTGATAATAGCCCAGCGATTTATGGCTGGGAATAGAGCCGGATAAATTTATTGAGTCCCGTAGGGACGACCGAAAGAAAAAAACTCTCTTCAGTCGTCCCTACGGGACTCAACTTTTATTTCCTGACTTTATTCCCAGCCATGAATGGCTGGGCTATTATCAAATGTCCCTCCGGGACAAAAGAATCTACTTACCTCGTGGCAGTGACATTGGTCGAACCGCTTTGCACGACGCACCCGCTGGAAGTGCAGCGATATTCGGGATAGCCGTACAGCGATTCGTGCCCCGCAGCATCAACCGCAGCGACCGAAACAAAATAAGATGCGCCACCGGTAATGCCGAGGTCTTCCACGACTCTGGCGGTGGCTGTGGTCGCCGTGCCCGCCACGACGTAGCGCGTGCGATAGAAATTCTCCGTCGTGCGCCTTGCGGAGATTACGTAGTGATCCACCGCAGGGCCGGAAGATGGAGCAGCCCACGTTAACCTGACAAGACTTGAAGAGAGACGCTGAGCGACGACGTTGCGCGGCGGCGTGGGCGCGCGTGACAGGCTGGCGGCAGTCGCCAGCACGACCTGCGCGATTCGCGCCGTGTAAGCAGGTGTGACATAGACGTAGAGATCATTGGCCGTATGTTGATGGCTGAGATTCTCGTTAACATCTATGAAACGGACGCCGGGAATTGATTTGGCGATGAAAGACTTGTGATCGCTGCCGCGATTGGGACGGTCTTCTCTAAGCTGCGGCAGCATCGCCATCGTCGGCACATAGCTGCCTCCCCAGTAGCCTATGTGGCGCATGACACCGCGAGAAGGCGACGTATCGTCGGTTGTGCCGATGGCGCTGGAAGAGATTTCGCGCGCCGTTCCGGGCGAAAAGAGACGAAACTGCTGAAGGGCTGTTCCGCTGTTCACAGTGTTATCGCCGCCGACGATGTCGCAGGTGAGATTAAATTCAATCGTGCCGTTGGGAAAGTAGGTGCGATAGTTTGTGTTGACGAAGGCCGCAGAGCCGAGCAGTCCCTGTTCTTCGCCTGACCATGCGGCGAAGACGATGGTCGCATCAAACGTGTGTCCGGCCATGACCCGCGCCGCTTCCAGCACAGCCGCCGCCTGCGAGCCGGAATCGTTCGCGCCGGGCGCAGGATTCACGCCGTCATTTGTACTTGTGTTGCGCGAATCGTAGTGGCCGCCGATGACAATCAGGCGATTCGGATGTCCGGTGCCGGGAATCCACGCGACGACGTTGTGAAGGGTGCGTGTGCCTCCGCAGCCCGTGTATGTCCAGGGGTCTAGCCTGACCTGCACGCCGGGAAGCGCCGCGAACTGGCTCTGAATCCAGTTGCGCGCCGCGCCGATGCCGGGCGATGCGCCGCTATTATCCGAGCAGGTATTGCGCGTTCCGAAACTGACCAGCGTTTGAATATTCTGGGCGACGAGACTGTCACTGACCTGAGACACCATCAAAAGGATGTCCGGGTCTAACAACGATTGCGGCGCTGCGGGAGGACGCAGCCTCGCGCGCCGTGCAGAGTTTGGACGCAGTCGCCTGGCCGAAGATTTTTCAGGGGTTTCCAGTGCTGCGGTTGAGGTAAGGAAGAAGCTCAAGGTGAGCAGTAGCAAAGACGCGATTTTGAGTGGAGAAGAGTTTTTCATGCGCCCCGTTTATCACAGGGCACATGTTCAGTCAAGGCGGATGTTCGTGACCTGATGAGAGCGTGATAAGGGATAGCGGATGAGATAAAGGCAAGAGAGAAAAGCTAACCACGAAGTAACACGAAGCGACACGAAATAGGCCGTTCCTCTCTTTTCGTGTCGCTTCGTGTTACTTCGTGGTTAAGTTTTCGCTGCCTTCGTTCAGTGTTCCTGCTTCATCAACTCGCGCAGTCTCAATCTGGCTTTGTGCAACTGCGACTTGCTGGTGCCGATAGCAATTCCGCGCGCTCGCGCGATCTCCGTATGCTCGTAGCCCTCGACATCGTGCAGGATAAACACAGCGCGGTAGCCCGGCGCGAGTTGGGCAATAGCTTTATCGAGCGCGAGACGATCTACCGCCAGTTGCTGGCTCGGAGTCTCTCTGCTTTTAATGGACGGCTCAGGCGTCTCGCCGTCGGCGGTCGTCTTCTCGCGGCGCACAGAGCTTTTTCTAAAGTGCATCAGCACCTTATTGACGGTCAGCCGATGAAGCCAGGTCATTAGCGCCGACTCGCCGCGAAAGCTGCCGATCTTGCGATAGATGTGTATGAAAATCTCCTGCGTGAGGTCTTCAGCTTCCGCCGAGTTGCCTGTCATCCGCAAGCACAGGGTGTAGATGCGGCGATGATAGCGACCGTAAAGCTCTTCAAAAGCCTGCATGTCGCCATCTGCTATCCGGCGCGTCAGCTCATACTCGTATTGCGGAGCTTTCGGCGGCGTGGGGCTCTCGGCAACTCCTCCCCACGCCAGGAAAGATTCATTCAAGACCAATGCTTCGCTCATCTAGGTCAAGCTCCTTCAGTCAGGAAATCCCGGCGTCTCCCTCAAGAGGCTTCCCTCTATGAGTCTTGCCGACAACAAAAGATGACAGAGGCGGGAGCGTTCGTTTGCCTTAGTGGCGGATCACTTGCGCCCCTCACAAGCACCCTCAAGCTAAGGTCAAACAGCCCTCCCGCCTTGCTCCGTCATCTCCAGGGAGACCAACTGAATTTCATTGTCCCTACCCGGAATTATTGCTTCTGCACATCGCCGCGCTCGGCTTCACGCTCCTGGCGCTTCTGCTCAAACTCCTGCCGCTTGGCAGCGAGTTGAGCCTTCTGTTCTGCCGTCAGGACACTGAAGACCTGCGACATCATGCGCGCACGCGCCACTTCCAACTCGACCTGCACACCCGCGCGCGCCTGGGCCGCCGTGCGAACCGCAGCTTCATCGAACGCTCCATCTTTCGGGGCATCGCGCTCATTCTCATGCAGGGCGCGCATCTGCTCGTGCAGTGCCTTCGTGCTCTCTTCAAAGCCGTCCGTGATCTTCTTGATCTGTGCCTTCTGCTCGTCGGTCAGATTGAGGTCACGCGCCAGAGGCCCAAGGCCGCCAGGTCCGCCCGGCCCTCCGCGAAATCCACCGCGTCCCGGTCCGCCATCAGGCCCCGGCCCGCCGTGCGGTCTTCCCTGCTGCGACAATCCGACCACTGCTGCTAAGCAAAGCGCGATGGCAATGGCAATGAACCCACTCATCTTCTTCATGTTCAATCTCATTTTTCTCTCCTTATTCGTCCATCAAAACTCAGGTGTTACGAACGGCGGGTTAAAGAACCGTCCCGTCCAATTAATCGGCGCGACTCAAAACTATTTAATCGCCACAGTAGTAAGACGATCTTTCCCGCGTTTTGGACGTAAAGAGTCCATCAGCGAATGGTAAAGTTATTGTAAAGAGCGTGACCCGTTTGCTTGACACTTCTTTACAAACGGCAAACCCTGGTTGAGATAGAATGATTTACGCCCATGCGCTTTCGGCTATTTACGACCGCAAGCTCCGGGCAGAAATGAGATAACGGGATGCAGCGTGTGCTGGTGATAGATGATGACATCGGACTCTGTGAGTTGGTCGCGGAGTACCTTGAGCCTGAAGGATACAAAGTCGAAGCGGTGCATGATGGCGAAAGTGGCGTCCGGCGCGCGCTCTCCGCCGAGCATGAGCTGGCGGTGCTGGATGTCATGCTGCCCGGCATCAATGGCTTCGAGGTCCTGCGCCGGATTCGCGCGCGCTCGCGGCTGCCGATTGTCATGTTGACGGCGCGCGGCGAGGACGTGGATAGAATCGTCGGCCTTGAAATCGGCGCAGACGACTATCTGCCGAAACCCTTCAATCCGCGCGAACTCGTCGCACGCATCAACGCCGTTCTCAGGCGTGCTCGCCCGGACGAGTCAATCGAGAAGCAACCGCGCGAAACGCTCGTCGTCGGCGATATAGAGATGGACGACCGCACGCGGACTGTCCGCAGAGCGGGCGAGGCAGTTGAATTAACGGCTGTCGAATACGACCTGTTGAAAAAGCTGTTGCAGATGCCCGGCCATGTCCTGACGAAAGAAGAGTTGGTGAAAGATGTGCTGCACCGGAATCTCTCGCCGTTTGATCGCAGCATAGATATGCACATCAGTAACCTGCGAAAGAAACTGGGGCATCACGTTCGGGGCGCGGAGCGCATCAAGACGGTGCGCGGCGTCGGCTACATTTACGTTTCTCAGCAACAGGAGACGGAAGACGGGCGGGAAGCTGATGCGTAGTCTCTTTCTCAAAGTCTTCCTCTGGTTCTTTCTGGCGATGGCGCTCGTTGTCGGAGCGGTTCTCATCATCAATGAGTTGACCCGCCCCGACGAGAGGTTCTCGCGCGGCACGTTGATGGATAAATACACGTCATTCATCGCGCAGACGGCGGCCATCACTTACGAGCGTGAAGGGCAGGCGGGACTCGTCAATTATCTGGAACGGGTGGAGCGCATGGCGGGAACTCGCTCGCGCCTCTTCGACGAACGAGGGGTGGAGCTTTCGGGGCTGGGCGCTCAACCGGGCGCGCAGGAGATAGTACCGCTGGCTGCGCGGGAATCCCGACGAGGCTTCAACCCGTCCAGCGGAAAACCCCTGATTGCCTTCCCCGCCGTCGCCAATAGCGGACGAAGCTACGTCTTCGTCGGCGAGGTCAGCGCACCGCCGCCCGGCCCTCCGTTCGGCAACCTGAGTTTTCTATTGCCACGTCTCTTCGCCGTGCTGTTGACGGCAGGCGTGCTGTGCTACCTGCTGGCGCGATACATCGTCTCGCCGGTCGTCAAGCTGCGCGCCGTGACGCGGCAGGTCTCCGGCGGCGACCTCTCAGCACGCGTCGGCCCACTCCTCGGGCGACGCCGCGACGAATTGGCGACGATGGGACATGACTTTGACACGATGGCCGACCGCGTCGAGACGCTGGTCAACGCCCAGCAACGCCTCATCCGAGACATCTCGCACGAGTTGCGCTCTCCGCTCACACGGCTCGGCGTCGCGTTGGAACTGGCTCGTCGTCGCGCTGGACTCGAAGCAGGCACGGCATTGGATCGTATCGGGCGCGAGGCCGAAAGCATTAACGAGATGATCGGCCAGCTCCTCACGCTTTCTCGCACAGAGAGCGGAACCGGCGGCTTGAGAAACGTGAAGCTGGACCTCTGCGCTCTCGTCAAAGGGGTGGCCGACGATGCAGAGTTTGAAGCACGCAGCCGGGAGCGCTCAGTGCGCGTCGTGGAGTGCGAGGCTTGCGTAATGATGGGAGCACCGGAGCTACTCAGGAGCGCCATTGAGAACGTCGTGCGTAATGCCGTGTATTACACCAGAGAGGGAACCAAGGTTGAAATCGCGCTTCGGGGAGAAACCGTTGAGGATGAGAAGTATGCTGTCATCAGCGTGCGCGATAAGGGGGCGGGCGTGCCGGAAGATGCTATCACTGAAATCTTCCGTCCATTTTACAGGGTCGAAGACGCGCGTGACCGGCAGACGGGGGGAACCGGGCTGGGCTTAGCAATAGCCGCCCGCGCCGTGCGCCTTCACGGCGGAACTATCAAAGCAGCTAACGCGGCTGACGGCGGTCTGATTGTAGAGATGAGGCTGCCCATTAAGGTCTCGCAGGCGAGGAGCTAAAAAGCGCGATAGAAGAATTAACCATGAAGCCACACGAAACATCACGAAGAGAACAGAATATTTCGTGATGTTTCGTGTGGCTTCGTGGTTGATACGGCTCTTTGATTCTTACGCCGAACTGAGTTCAAGCACCCGCCGCTCTCGTCAGCTTCGATTTACTGCTGCTCTTTTTGCTGCCGCGCTTCTTCTTTCTTGCGGTCACGCACTTTTCACACATGCACCGCTTGATGTGCATGTCCAGATATTCTTTGCCGTAGTTGAGAAAGAGTTCCTCTCCGGCCTTGATGTCCCTCTTTGCCCAGACCCAGATTCGACTGCCGGTGGTGAGTCCTTCGGCGTTTGGTCGGCACGAATGGTTGATGTAGCGCGCCGTGTTGCTTCGGGCGTGGCCGTCAATGGAACGCTTCTCGTCGAGTTCAAAGAGATATTTTCCGCCACGTCTATCAGCTTCTTCATTCGTGATGATGTCGCCGACGTATTCAATAATCCGTTGCCCCTTTTTGATGGATCGCAGTGTAAATAATCCCAGTCCGGTTGCGGTGCGCCTGATGACAAAGTCCTCTCGTTTCATTTTATCGGTGTTGCCCAATCTCCCATCAGCAAATTTTGCGGAACTTGTTTGAAGTTATAGTGAGCCGTTGCAGAGTCGCGGTCAAATACCCACACCATGTCGAACCGATCTTCCGGCCAGGTATGTGGGGCTGTCGTCTTGTTGCCCAGGATGTGGCTGGCGATCTGCGGGATATACTCGTACTGCCAGCAAATGAGCACTACCCCGGCGCACAGGAAAACATCCCCCAGCATATTCTTCAGATCATCTCTTGAGAAGTGATCGTTAATTCTAATCGCCAGCTTCTCGGCCAGAGGCGTGATCGTCTCAAGCGGGCGGCGGCTGCCCTGCCGTTTGATAGGCTTGGACGCGTAGAGAAACTGCGGCCTGGCCAGCGACGGGTCTTGAAAGGAGCTGTTCGGCGGAGCAAAGAGACCCGCCAGTGCGCCTGCTCTTTGCCACCCGCGAACCGTCAACGACTCTTTTTCGCGTTCACCCTTTAACGTGACACCATGAGGAGGAGGATCGTTCGCAGGCTTTTCGGCATGGCGTATGACCATGATCTTTGTCGCCTGACGAAGGGCTTCGTTCATACCATCTTCTCTCTACTTGCTCTTTAGGATTTGATAACAAGAGCACGAGCACGCCCCTTCACAAGGGCTTCACTTCTTCGGCAACATCGCGGCCAGCATCTCGAAGGAATCGTGGACGGCGCTGTAGGATTCCCTCAATTGCTCGTCCGTTCCGCCTCCGGCGTCCCGTTTGAATTGAGAAAGAGCCTCGCCAAATTTACCCAGCCATTCTTTGAATTCTTCGGTCTTCTTCTCGTCCACGCCGCGCGGCACGCCGAGATTTAGAATCGGGTCGCCCAATTTCACCAGCTCACGAGCTTTTGCCCGAATCTGCTTGAAGTCATTACGGGGCAGCGCCTCATGCTGCAAAGGTTCTAGCACATGATGGAAGTCTTCATACTCTTTCACGCTGAATCCGTGATCCTCGATTCCGCCGTGAGCAGGCGAAACCAAAACGGTGCATGAAAGAATGATAGCCGCCGTCAAGATGAAGAGCGCAGATTGAATCGTTCGTTTCATCATCGTATCCTTGAGTCCTTTCATATTAGAGCAATTTTCAATTTACACTATACCTGATTGAAACAGGCTAACCGGTTAACCGGCCGCCGGAATTCAGCAGCGCCGAGCATAAAGCATCCAATATTCAACGGGCAATCATAATCTTTGATTAGCAAACCCTGAGGCACAAGTTTTTATCCCAAATAGTTCCGGCAGGGACGGTTGATGACTGACTTTGACCCTGAAAGGGTCACATGCAATAGCCGGGGGCAGAGCGTCAGCGCCGCCCCCGGAATCATACGAGACATAGTTTCCGACCCTGACGGGGTCGCACCTCAACGTTGAATATACGACCCCTTCAGGGTCGGAACGTGCGCTGGCGTATGTGACCGGGGGCGTTGCCCCCGGCTATTGCATGTATCCCCTTTGGGGATAAAACACAACGGCTGAATTAATTTGTCAAATGTGGTTTAGCTATGTGACGAAAGTCCAGATTGCAGCTTCGAGTTGATCGAGCGTGAGATGGACGGCTTCGGGCGCGAGCCTCAGGGCATACTTCCTCAAGTCGCTGCACTCGTAAAGCACTGTCAGCAGCATCAGGCGCGCACGCAAAGTTAGATCAAGCTGCGCCTCCCGGTAGCCGTAAGCAAGCAGCATTGCCCTTTGCATCTCGCGGCTACCCTGCACCATGAGGACGCCGGGCGCGACGAACTCGTACTCGTGAAAGCCGCAGAGCGAGTCGCCGAAATCAATCAAGCCTGTGATGTGCCAGCGCCCGCCGCTTTCATCAAGCAGCAAATTACCGGCGTGAATGTCGCCGTGAAGAAAGACCTCTTCGTGATTTGCCGTTAATAACTCAAGGCGCGCGGCGATGTATGCGGGCAGGCTTTCCAACCATTCCGGATTCGCGCCGCAGGCTCTCTGGCGCTCGACAGCCAGACGCGCCTGCCGCTCCACGAATCCGTGCCAATCACGATTCAAAGCCGGTTGCCGGAGCGGGGCTACGTGATGATGCAACTCCATCATCGCGACGCCGAGACGTGTAACGATTTCAAGGCGATCACTCAAGCCGATGCTCTCCCACACCTCACGCGACGCGCGACCTGCGAGTTGCGTCATCAACAGATACGACCAGCCTTCGATCTCTCCGGTCGAGATCAACTCCGGCGTTTCGATGCCGAGCTTGCCATGTGTAAACTGAAGCGCCGAAGTCTCGCGTAAATAATTCTCACGAAATGGCGCGAAGATTTTGAGGACTACGCGGTCGTCAATGAAGATGATGATGTTTTCGCCTTGCGGTGAGCGGCGCAAGGTTGTGTAAGAGATGTGATGCCGCCTGCAAATTATCGCGGCGGCTTTCTCCCAGACCTCGTCATTAAAAATTTGCTGATAAGCGTTGGTGTCGGAAACAGCGGGAAGTTTCAGGCGCGTCATTAGCTCGTCTTAAATGCTTCAATAATATTCGCGGCCTCGCGCGTGTGCCTGATGGCTTTGCGCCAGTTGATGGCAATGGTGTAGCTCACCTCTCCGGCGTCCAGCCCGAATGATTTCAACTCGTCAGGCTCATTGAAGGCGTTTGCATTAACGACCAGCTTACTCCGGCTGTAAGTCTTTTGCCACCAGAACAGCCCGTTCGCGTAAGAGTTTCGTGCGTGGTAGAGAGGATAAAACAGTGGGCTGCGGGGCAACGACAACAGAATCCTGTCAACGGCTTGAAGCGTCTCCGAGACTTCTTTGGAGAGTCGCTCGAAAGGCACACGGGCTAAGGCACGCTGTTCTTCAAACTCCGCCAGGGATGAATAGTTGCAGACATGCTTCTCTAAAACCTGTAGAGCCTCCACAGCTTGCCGGGCCAGTGTGAGATCGTTCTCGCGTTCCCCTCGTATCAACTCTAACGTCGCCATCGTGGAGACATCGTTGATGCCTCGATGATAGTTGATGACGGCCTCCGCCCAACGTGTATGAAGTCGCGCTTTAGCCATCAGAAAACCCGGGAGCGTGCCGTTTTTGTTCTCGGCACAGAGTCGCGCGTAAATCTCTCTTGGCTCAGACTGGCAATCAGGCGCGGTGTTGTTTGAATCAATCTGGCTTTGCAGAACTTCATCGTAAAGGAAGACTGCGGTAGTCAGGTCTGTTTTCAGATCGCTCTCGCGCAAGTCGGCCACCTCGACGAACAAGCCCGGATACATTTTAGCGATGAGCTTCCGGTGCTTCTCTGAATTGGCAGACTCTTTCGTCAATTGCTCAAGGCGTCGCAGTTTCCCAACAATGCTCTCGCCCCTCGCAATGTCCTTTTCTCTTAACGTGTGGGCGGGCACGCTGGCGTCAACCTCGAAGCTGACGAAAGAAGAGAGTATGAGGAAGGCTATGAGAAACAATTTTGGCGCGTGCCGTAAACAAACGGACGCCGGAGGGGCAAGATTTTTAACGAACACTTTTGGATACCCTCTTAAACCCTGAGACGGGCGAAATGGATTAGACTTCTTATCTGGACCGGGACATTCCACCGCACGAAGGCATGCCACAGGCTGGACGCTCTCAATGCTTACCTTGCATTTGAGAGCGCCAGAATTCTGGAGACGCGAAACCCTTTCCCTATATAGATGATGAAACGGACGAAAATTCCAAGCGGATTGATCGAGGAAAGGAATAGATCGGGATTAACATGATTAACATGACGGATGAGAAGACAAGTTGTGTTGATTGGATTTTAATAAACTTGAGGTGAAGTTCGCCGGGTTGTAAAGTGAGGCGGTAGTTGACGGCTATCTGACTACTTAGACCTGATGCTGCGGTCTAATAGTAGTTAGGCCGCCTGTTATCTGAAGAGTCGTTAGTTCTGGTCATATGTCATCGTTCCTCGGCCACAGTTTGGCTGCTTACTCGCTCTTCTCCCTCGACCGGCGGGAGCGGCCTTCCACATCTTGGAGGGCGGTCTGGCTCGCGTGGCTGGTAGTGCTCGCCTCCGCGCCCGACATCGATTACCTCGTCCCCGCGCTCGCCTCGCCCGCTCATCAAGGGCGCAGGATCACGCACTCCATCGCCTTGAGCATGGCCCTGCCGCTGTTGAGCGTCGGCGTGCTGTACTGCGTGAAGGGACTGAAAAGTCAGCGCAGGTTGCTGAGCGTTTGCGCCCTGCTGGCGGGATTGTCGCACCTGGTCCTGGATTTTCTGGTCGGCGTGACACCCTTACCGCTGCTCTGGCCGCTCGACTCGGCGGCTTTCTCTTCCCCGGTCGGCATCCTGCCGAGCGCGGGCCGGATACAATTATCGAATTACTATTTATACAGGAACGTGCTCATCGAGGTCGGCGTGTTAGCGCCGCTCTGTTACGTTGCGAGGGAGTTATACCTCGGCGGGATTAGCACCCGGAACAGGGCGAGGGTCTTGATATTGCTGCTGGTCGCGGGATGTTTTGTGGCGTGGTCAGTAAGTTTGAGCAGGTGAAGAGGGGCGTGTCGCTGCAAGGGGGCGGCGTGCCTAACGCTTAGATGGCTGTCTCTTTGGTAAGCAAATGGAAGCATCTCCATTAAAACTTGATGATTTGCGCCGGAGGATTCTTGCAGCGTTTCCAAAAACCGATCCTCCTTTGCCTGAGAATATTACGTCGCATCCTTGCGAGGAATGCTATGGCGTAAGAGATGATTTTCGCGGAGTTCACTGGTGGGCTGCCGATAATGAATTGATTGATGAGAATTTTGATAATTTGCCTCTCTTTACCCCGCAGGCTTATCACTACTATTTGCCAGCCTTTTTGCTCCGAGCTTTAGATACATTCGATCCGGATAATCTGGTACTGCAATTCTGTGTTTATAACTTGAGTCCGACGAAAACACCGGTTGATGATCCCTGGTATCGTGCGAGGTTGAGTCAATTTACGCCTGAACAGATTTCCGTCATCGCCAGTTTTTTAGAGCGCATCCTGGAAGATGAACGGTTTTATAATCATTATGCTGATGCGGAGCGAGGGTTACGGAATTTCTGGCACGTGGCTAAAGATGAAAGCGCCATTTAAGAACTCATTCAACCGGAGCGCGAAGAGCGCGGCTTTAATATGCAAGACGCTTTTGGTTATCATGGTTCGTCGCGCCTGGTTAATTGAGCGTTAGATGCTCCTCTTATAGTTCCGAAAGTCTTTAGAAGCTGTTTGAAAAGCCCCGAAGGGGCGAAGATGTGAGAGCCCAGGGCGCAGCCCTGGGTCTAGACATAGATCAAATGGTTAAGCCCTGAAAGGGCGACATAAATATTTCCGCCCTTTCAGGGCTAGATGAATAAACTGGAATCTCTTCCTGTGGCGTTGCCACAGGCTCTTACATTTCGCTCCTTCGGAGCTTTCATAGACTTTTCAAACAGCTTCTTAGAGAAGTGGAGGCGAAAAGGTTGTGACCCAACACATTGGTATCGTAGCCGGTAGTGCCGAGGGCGCTGCCCTGTGTTACCGCACGATTTGTTTGGAAGCGCCAGCCGTCATGGGTGAGCATAATCATCCTGAGATAACCATGAACTCGGTGCCAATGGCCGAACACATGCACCACATTCGTGCGAACGACTGGAAGGTGGTGGCCGAGGCTTTGTTAGCTTCCGCGCGTAAGCTGGCGCAGGCAGGGGCAGACTTCGCCATCTGCCCTGATAACACCTATCACCAGGCGTTTGAGTATTTAATTCCACAGTCCCCTATTCCGTGGCTACATATCGCCGGGGCGGTCGCTGAAGAGGCTCGCCGTTTGGGCTACGTGCGGCTCGGTATCTTAGGGACGAAGTATCTGATGGAAGGGACTGTCTACCCGGAGGCATTGGAGGGATTCACGATAGAGAGCCTAATACCTGATGAAGCGGATAGAGAAAAGATCAATGAGATTATCTTCAAGGAATTAGTCAACGGCGTCTTCCCGGAAACCTCCCGGCTATACTTCAATGAAGTTGCGGAGAAATTCAAGGCGCGTGGATGTGATGCGGTCGTCCTCGGCTGCACCGAGATACCTTTAATCGTGCGCCCGGACGACACTCCCCTACCCACCTTGGATTCGACGCGCTTGCTCGCGAGAGCTGCCCTCAGGAGGGCACTTGGAAAATAAGCGCGCCCGCATCTAACGTCCGGCATGCAGCGGACGGCAATTAGCAGGCTTCTCATCCTCAATTTTCTGTGCGCGCCGCTGATGCAGGGCGTTAGGCTTCTTCGCCTTCCGAAACTTCTATAAGATGAAGCAATGTTCGATTATTCTCAGCAGTCTCTGCTTGATGTTTATGAAGCTGGTGCCGAAGTCCGAAACGAGGCCAGGATATGTGATATTTCTTATGCTGGCGCTAATGGCGCGAGAGTTTCAGCTTATCTGGTTGTTCCCTCTCAAGGAAATTCTTTTGCCGGCGTAATCTTTCTACATGGCGGAGAGCAAGACCGCTCCACCTTTCTCCGTGAGGCTTTATCTCTGGCGGAGTCAGGTGTAGCTTCGCTGCTGATTGATGAGCCATCTGTCCGCGTCATGCCTCTTTTCGCAGAACCGGAAGCTGACCGTGAGCGATACATTCAAGTAATCTTAAAGTTACGTCGTGGTTTAGATTTGCTTTTGTCTCGTCCTGACGTTGACCCCCAAAGAATCGGCTATGTCGGTTTGAGTTTTGGCGCATGGATGGGCGGCGTGCTGTCTGGAGTAGATAAGCGTGTGAAAACGTATGTCTTAATCGCCGGAATGCCCAGCATGACGGATTTCTGGCGTTCACATACTCATCCGATGGTTGCGCGGATTAGAGAATCCTTAACCTCAGAACAGTTGGAAAGGTTTCTTCAGGTGACAGCCCCGCTTGATGCCATTCATTTTATTGGTCGCGCGTCAGCATCCTTGTTCTTTCAGTTTGGGTATCAAGACGTAATAGTTTCAGAACCGGTAGCCACGCAATATAGTCGGGCGGCGAGTGCGCCGAAGTTAATCAAATGGTACGAGGCGCAGCATCATGACATTTTCGTTAATCAGGCTGCGCTCCATGACAGAGCAGAATGGTTGCGAAAGGAGTTAAGGCTTGGGATGCCTGAAGAGAAGCCCGGCAACTCAGTCAACCCGACGCCTCGATAGCAATCTTTTCATGGTGACTCGCTTCACGACGCGCTCAATCTCTATTTTCCATTAACATCTTCGACCGCAGCACGCAGCACCTCGGCCACGCTCCACGCCTGCGCGATACAACCGTCTGGCTTGTGCGGCGCGTCTCCATCGAAAATCTCCGAGATGTGCCCCAGCCCCGCCTCGCTCAAGTGTGTGTGAAAATTCGCGAGCCACGCGCGCGCCCGCTCACGCGCACCATTGCTTTTGTCATGCGCCTTTGTGTAAGCGGTGATGAACGGCCCCATCAGCCACGCCCAGACAGTTCCCTGATGATACGCCCCGTCGCGGCTCAGGGAATCTCCCTCATATCGCGGGTGGTACTGCGGGTTACTGGGCGCGAGAGTTCTCAACCCGTAAGGTGTCAGCAACTCTCGCTCGACAGTTTCGAGGATGCGTTGCGCTGTGTCGCGCGAAAGCATTGAATGATGGAGGCTCGCGGCGAAGATTTGATTGGGGCGGATTGCGGCGTCGCGCACCTCACCATCTACGACATCGAAAAGCGATGAGGCTTCTTCATTCCAGAAGAGCTGGTTGAAGCTTTCGCGCGCACGCGACGCCATCAATGCGTAACGCTGGGCGCTCTCCTCCTCATTAAAGCGAGCGGCCAAATCTTCCATGAACTTGAGCGCGTTGTACCAGAGCGCCTGAATCTCTATGGCCTTGCCACGACGCGGCGTCACGACCCAATCGCCGACCTTCGCATCCATCCAGGTCAGTTGCACGCCCGCTTCACCCGCGCTGAGCAGTCCATCCGCCTCGACGCGAATCCCGTAGCGCGTGCCGCGCACATGCCACTCGATGATGTCCGTCAAGACGCCGTACAAATTGTCGCGCACGAACTCGTAATCGTTTGTGTAAGCGACGAGCGAGCGGACAGCTTCAAAGTACCAGAGGGTCGCGTCAACGGTATTGTATTCGGGCGTCTCACCCGCGTCGGGGAAACGGTTCGGGAGCATGCCGCGATCAACGTGGCGCGCAAACTCTTTGAGAATGCTGCGGGCGACATCGAAGCGTGCGGTGACGAGCGTTAGCCCCGGCAAAGCAATCATCGTGTCACGCCCCCAATCGCTGAACCAGTGATAACCGGCGATGACGGTCTTCTCTTCCCCTCGCGCGACGATGTATTGATCGGCGGCTGCGGTGAGCGCTCTCGTGAGTTCATCGCTGCCGGGCGCGCGCTCAATTATCTTTTGTCGTCGCTCGATCTCCGTTTGAGCGTACTCACCGGCGCGGCCAGCTTCGCGGCGTTCGGTTGAGGCGATGATATTCACGCTGCGGCTATGGCTGAGAGTGAATTTGAGCGCGAAGGGGCTGAAGAGGTCTTCTGTAAAATCGAAGCCGCGCGCACGCTCTTTCAAATATTCAAAGTTGCGATACCAGAAGGCGGCAACGTCCAACCCGCCCCCTTCGTGCGCGAAATGGAGCGCGGGCAAATCGTCATCAGGCTTGATGGTGACGAGAGTTTCATTTGCCTGAACGTGAGGATTGATCGCGTTGTTTTCACGCATCAAGCTGTGGTAATCGCGGAAAGCGATGAGCGGGCGCAATTCGAGCAGGACGAGGGATGTGGGATGTGGGATGAGGGATGCGTCATCGCTCGCTCCCTCAGACTCAGCACCTGGAGATTGAAGTTGATACTGGATGATTGTCGTGTTTTCGCCCTGCGGCATAAGGACGGATTTTTCAATCACGATGCCTTCGACCTCATAAGTGGAGATCGGAAATGGATCGAGACGAAAGCCCGTCTGGTATTTGTAACCCTGCGGATGAACGACGCCCGGATACTGGTTAGCAGATAAATCATAGCGTCGCCCGTCAACGATCAGCGTCTCTTCAAATTTCGAGAGCATCACGATGCGTCCGACCGGCGGCTTCGTGGCGGCGACTAATAGCCCGTGATAGCGGCGCGTGTTCAGCCCCGCGATGGTGGACGAAGCATAGCCGCCCAGCCCGTTTGTCTCCAGCCACTCACGGGAGAGCGCAGCCGCCGGGTTGCCGCAAATGTCATGGTCGAATCTAATCATATTTGTAATAGAGGTTAGAGGTCAGAGATCAGAGGTCAGTAAGAACAACTGATTTCCTAATCTCTAACCTCTGGCCTCTAACCTCTAATCTTTGCTTTCAGCCACTTCGCAAAAAACCTTGATTGCGCCTTTGGCGTTGGTCAGGTTATCGAAAAGCTCTTTGTAGTTTTCCAGCCCCTTGACCGGATGAGTGAGCAGGCGCGCGAGCCAGCCGGGATACTCGGCCTCCGATTGCGCCATATCACGCACGCCCATCTCGAAATATTCGCGATTGGCGTTGACCGTTCCGACCATCACCTTGTTGCCCAGCACGAACTCAAGATTAATCTTGTCGGCAGGCACTTCAACTTTACGGTCGCCGCCCGTGACGCTCGACAGCACCAGCACGCCGTTCTTGCCAATCGCCTGCATGCAGTCAAAGGCAAGGGGAGAATAACCCGTTGCCTCGAAGATCAAATCAAATGGCCCGTAACGCTTCGCGCCTTCGAGAACCGGCACATCTTTCGTGGATTCATACCGTGCGCCGGTGGCTTCGGCCAACTCGGCATTGAGATTGGGCTTTTGATTGAGCGCGAAGGTTGTCACGTCCAGCCCGCGCAGTCGTAAAACGAGCGTAGCGAGAAGCCCGATTGTGCCCGCGCCCATGACAGCCGCGCGTTTGGGACGCCAGACGCGAAGCCTGCGCTGAATCTCGTAAGCCTGCGTGATGCCTTTTTCGACTACGCTCATCGGCTCAAGCAATACGCCCACGTCTTTCAAGCCCTGCGGAATTTTGACGATGAACTCGGCGTCGTCAACGTAATACTCCGAGAGATAGCCGTGACGCAGATTGATGCCGCGCTCGAAGTAGGTATCGTCGGTCGTCATGTCGTTTGTGCCGATGAGATCATAGATGCTCGTCCCAGGGCGGCGCACGGTGGCGACTACATAATCGCCGACTTTGAGTTCCGTCACGTTTTCACCGACTGCCTCCACCTGCCCGAAGCCTTCATGCCCGATGACTAGAAAATCGTAGCCTTCGGGCGCGCGGCCATAGTCGGCGGCGTTGATCTCTTTGTCCGTGCCGTCAACGCCGACGCGAAGCACTCGCACCAGCACGCCGCGACCACCGGGAATGTCTTCAACTTTCGGCACAGGCATTTCGGTTAAATGAGCCGAATCAGGTTTTCCGGGTATGACTGCTATTGCTTTCATGATTTCTCCTTAAAACTTGCTGCAATAATTCGTTTCGGTAATCTGAGAATAACAATAAGGTTGAGTTTGCTGATAGAGTAAAATAGCCGGACGGGAATTTCGCTAACCGGACAATTGTTGCTTAAAGGAACATTATGCCTTTCCTTCAAACACCACCGAGTCTTGGCAATCAATATGAAGATGACCGCGTCCTGCGTTCCTTTCTGGCGCGCACGCTTCCGCCGGAGATGCTTCGCGAGATAGAGCCGTCTCTGATGGAGATGGGACGATTGGCCGGAGGCGAGCTTTATCAAATGCAGCTTGCCGATAGATTGAACGAGCCGGTGCTGACGCAATGGGATGCGTGGGGAAATCGCATTGATCGAATTGAGATAACGCCTTTGTGGCGTTTAGCCGAACGCATCGCCGCAGAACACGCGGTAGTGGCCACAGCATACGAAGGCAGGCACGGCCATTTTTCAAGGGTGCATCAGTGTGCGCTCGCATATCTCTTCACTCCGTCAACGGATATTTATAGCTGCCCGCTGGCGATGACGGACGGCGCAGCGCGCACGCTTTTGGGTTCGGGTAATCGAGCGCTCATCGAACGCGCGGTGCCGCATCTGACAACGCGCAACCCGGAAGAGTTCTGGACGAGTGGTCAATGGATGACCGAACTCACGGGCGGCTCAGACGTTGGCTTATCGGAGACAGTGGCGCGGCGTGATAATGATGGCGGCTGGCGTCTTTACGGCAGGAAGTGGTTCACCTCGGCCACCACATCGCAGATGGCCCTGACGCTTGCGCGCCCCGAAGGGAATGCCCTGGGCGGGCAGGGGCTGGCGCTCTTCTACGTCGAGATGCGAGATGAAGCGGGGCGGCTGCGTAATATTCAAATCAATCGTCTCAAAGACAAGCTCGGCACGCGCAAGGTTCCGACCGCTGAATTAACTTTAGACGGGACGCCCGCACAACTCGTCAAGGGAGAGACCGACGGCATACGCAATATCACGCCGATGCTCAACATCACG
Organism: uncultured Acidobacteriota bacterium; assembly: GCA_963791265.1. Taxonomy (GTDB): domain Bacteria; phylum Acidobacteriota; class Blastocatellia; order Pyrinomonadales; family Pyrinomonadaceae; genus QHXM01. The sequence continues at coordinate 540,639 of CAWBSB010000012.1, read as the reverse complement.
CGCTTATGGAACGGCATCAGCGCGGTCTCACTGATGCGCCGAGGCGTGGCGCTGGCGCTTGATTACGCACAGAAGCGTGTAGCCTTCGGCGCTTCAATCGCCGCGAAGCCTCTTCATCTGGACACGCTGGCCGGGATGCAGGCCGAGACCGAAGCCGCCTTTCATCTGGCTTTCTATGTAGCAGAGTTGACCGGGCAGAGCGAGACGGGCGAGATCAATGAAGAAGAGACTTTGTTGCTCAGATTGCTGACGCCGGTGATGAAACTAATAACGGGTAAACAAGCGGTCGCCGTTGCCAGCGAAACGCTCGAAGCCTTTGGCGGCGCGGGCTACGTTGAAGATACGGGACTGCCGGTGCTGCTGCGCGATGCCCAGGTCTTGCCGATCTGGGAAGGAACGACGAATGTCCTCTCGCTGGACGCCCTTCGCGCGTTAGGCTCGGACAATCGAGCGTTTCAAATATTAAAGACAAAGGTGAGCCGCTGTCTTGAAGATGTCGGCGAGAGCGGGCTCTCGCGAGCCGCACGCGTCGCGCAACAGGCATTGGAACATGCCGAAAGCTGGCTGGCCTTTGCGAAGAAAGAAGGACAAGAAACAATAGAAGCTGGCGCGCGCAGATTCGCCATGACGCTGGGGCGCGCGACCTCTTTAGCATTGCTCATCAAACACGCGCAGTGGTCACAAGGTAAGGAAAGGGACGAACGAGCAGCAGCGGCTGCAAGCCGTTTCAGTAGTTCAGGGATTGATCTGATTACCGACTCGAAGATAGATGAGGCGCGCGCATTGTTCGGCCTTTAAGCAATTAACGCCTTGAGCAAGTATTAACCGAATCAGGAGTCCCGCTAGGGACGATTGATAATAGCCCAGCCATTCATGGCTGGGAATAAATGCGGTAAATAAGAACTGAGTCCCGTGGGGACGACTGATGAGATGTTCGCTCCCTTTCAGTCGTCCCTACGGGACTCAATATTTTTACGCTTCTGTTCCCCAGCAATAAATTGCTGGGCTATTTTCAGTCGCCCCTCACGGGGCTTATAACTTGCGCGTGGAGCTGTCCAAATTAACCAGACGCTTAATACTTCAGTTGAACCAACTTTGCGACCTCCAGGCGATGTATCGTCAGGATGAACAGATTATCGAATGTCTGTTCATCAATTGTCGGAACGACATCACTTCTCAGCATCCTGATTACCGGTGGAACTGAATTAGTATGCCCGACAACCAGGACTGCCTCTCCGGCGTGTCGTTGCTGAATATCCTTAACTATCGCGAGGATAGCGTCCGACGCGATTTCTCTGGGATTTGTTGGACTCGGACGGAGTTGCATGACGGTGGGCGTGATGCCAAGTTGTTTCGCGAGCGGCTCGGCAGTCTGTTGTGTCCGCAGGTATTGCGATGTATAGATCGCCTTGATCCCTGCCTTTCCAAGCGTGTGAGCTAAGACCTGTGCCCGCCATAACCCCATTTCATTCAGCGGAGGATTGCTATCATTCGGAATCTCCGCTTTCTCCGCGTGGCGCACGAGGAAGACTGTGGTTATTGGAGATGGAGCTGGAACAGGAGCAGGAGCTTTCTTCTCAACGTCTGCGGCAGCGGATGGAAGAAGACATAGCACGGCTACCAGCAAGATGACAGGCAATATCAGGCGTTGAAGGGTGGGGAAAGTTTTCATCCGGGATTCTCTCTCCTTTTTTGTTTTAAGAGCAGATTCTACTTGTAGCGAGTTGAGCATAGCATCGCCCACGGCTTCATCCAACGCGTATTCCGGTATTAGCCGATTTGAACTGAGAGCATGGAGATTGAGCCGCCGTCGAAGCCTTCGACGGGAAAGCTCACCTCGTCGCCTGCTTGCTGCTGTGCCAGCACGTAAAGAAGTGGCAGGTAGTGGTCGGGCGTCGGCGCAGAGAGCGTCGCGTCACGGCCAAGCTGTTCGTAGTTGACGAGCGGAGCGTGATCATTCGCCAGCATCAACTCTCGTGCCCGCTCATCGAATCGCGCAGCCCAGTCTAACGGTTCGGCCACGTGGCGACCCCAGGCGTAAGCATGCAGGTTGTGAACGAGGTTTCCGCTTCCCACGATGAGAATCCCTTCGTCGCGAAGCGGAGCAAGCCGCTTCGCCAGCTCGTAGTGAAACTCAGCCGTCTGCGTCTCGTCTATACTGAGTTGGACTACAGGGACATCCGCCTCCGGGAAGACATGACAGAGGACAGACCACGTGCCGTGATCCAGACCCCAGCGCTGGTCTAAGCCGACCGTGCAGGGTGCGAGCAATTCCTGCACCCGGAGCGCAAGCCCCGGTGAGCCGGGTGCAGGATAATTCACCTCGTACAACTCTCGCGGGAAGCCGCCAAAGTCGTGAATGGTTCGCGGGGCGGGCATCGAAGTCACGAGTGTCCCCGGCAAATACCAGTGGGCAGAGACACAGAGCACGGCAAGAGGTCTTGTAATCCTTTTCCCGATGGTAGCCCAACCTTCTGTGTAAGCGTTGCCGAGCAGCGCGTTCATCGGGTTGCCGTGACCGAAGAAGATGGCAGGCATCCGCTGTGTCATACCCACGCTCCACTTTCATATTTATAATCACTAACAAAAGCGATAAGAGAATAGACAGGATTAACAAGATGGACAGGATAAAAGCAAAAGCATTCAGCAGGTGTTTACCTGCCTTCTCTTCTTCATCCTGCTAATCCTGTTAATCTCGGTCTATTCCTTCACTTTTGTCAGGCGCTCTTAATCATCACTGGCTAACCAGCGGGCTTGGGCGCAGGCAGGATAGCTTCGAGCTGGAGTTTGATGTTGACTTCGTTGCCAACGTCTATGCCGCCGCCGTCAAGCGGCTTGCCCCAGTTGATGCCGTAGTCGCGGCGATTGATCGTCGTCTGCGCGTCCACGCCGAAGCGCGTGTTGCCCTGACCGTCTTTGATCGCGCCCGTAATTGTGAATGGGAGCGCCACCTGTTTCGTCACGCCCTTGAGCGTGAAGTCGCCGTGCAGCACGTAGCCTTTCCCCTTACGCTCGACGCGCGTGCTCTTGAAGGTCAACTCCGGGTATTTCTCCACCTCGAAGAAATCCGCTGTCCGCAGGTGCGCGTTGCGACGCTCGACGCCCGTGTCAATGCTTTCGACCTTGGCGGTGAACTCGACTGACGACTTTGTCATATCCTTGTCGTCGTAATGAATCGTCCCGGTGAACTCCTTGAAGCGGCCTTCCACCCAGTTGATCTCAAGGTGACGGATCGCAAATCCGATGATGCTGTGCGCCGGATCAATCTTGTAATCGCCGCCGGGGATGGGCGAATAGTTGACTTTCATCGCCTTCTCCTGCGCGGTCGTCACAAAGGCAGCCACACCGCCTTTGACGAAAGGCTGCGCGACGACGGCTAACAGCGTGATGATCAGAACTGCGTTAAGAACTCGTTTCATCTGTCTCTCCTTATACTTTCTTTGATAGCTTCTTTTGAAGCTCAAGCTTGAGCGGCCTGTTAGGGCAGCCCGTATTTATTAGTGCTGGACGAAGGCGCGGCGCGGCGCAGTAACCGATCCAGGCTCCATTCCCCTCCACCCGCGACTGACAGGAAGAGGAAGACAAAGCTGTACAGCGCGGCCAACTCGCCACGGTTGAGAATCGGCCAGAACCCTCCGGGCGCGTGCGACATGAAATAGGCTACGGCCAATAGTCCCGACAGGATGAACGCCACGGGTCTGGTGAACAAACCCACCAGGAGCAGCAGCCCGCCGAATAACTCAAGCACTCCGGCCACGCCTGACAATGAAAACAATGAGAAGGTGCCGTGCGATGATGGTGCGCCGGGCGGTGGCGTCGGCACAAGAAAGCCGAAGACCTTCTGCGCGCCGTGCTGCATCAGCAGAAAAGCCGCAACAATCCGCAGGACGCTCAAAGCACGCGGCATCCACTTAGAGTAGAAATCCGAATTAGACATATATCCCCCTGAAGATGATTTTTGATTCTATCTTGTTAGTCGCTACGACGAGTATTGTCAAATCAAATCAGCGCCAATCTCAAGGACGCTCAAACAAAACGGCAGACCTCACAACCGTACCTCCTAATTTTTTAGTTGACATGGCGGCCTCCACCGGCTATTCTCCTAAAACTTTAGGAGACGAGGCATGACGCAAAAGAAGACAGAGCGATTGACGCCGCTGGAGTTGGAGATTATGAAGGTGCTCTGGGAGACAGGCCCCGCCAACGTGCAGACGGTGCAGCAGCGTTTGGAGCGCGAACTGGCTTACACGACCGTGCAGACGATGCTTAATGTCTTGCAGCGCAAAGGCAAGGTCAAGCGCACGCTCAAGGATAAGGCTTACTTCTACCGCCCGGCTGTGAGTCGGCATCAGGTGGTCGGGCACGCGGTCGGCGATCTGATTGACCGCATGTTTGGCGGCTCGGCGGAAAGCCTCGTGATGAGCCTGGTCGAGACGCGTCACCTGACGCCTGAAAAACTCTCTCGCCTCAAAGAGCTGCTGGAAGAAAAGGAGTCGCGCGATGCAGAGGATAAGTGAGCTCGCGTTTGGCTTTCTGCTCAACGCCGCCTGGCAAATAGTTATCATTACGCTCGTCGCGTGGGCTTGCTCGCGCCTCCTGCAAAGGAGCGCAGCGCGTTACCGCCACGCCCTTTGGGTCGCTGCTCTCATGTTGAGTCTGGCGCTGCCCGTCTGGGGTCTGCTCGATTTTACGGGAGAAGCGCCGCGCTCGGTGGCCGCGCAACAAACAGACGCTCGACAAACGCCGGGAAATCTAATCTCAGCATCCGATTCCCCGCTCGACTCGCAGGTCGCCGCCACGCAAGATAGCAGCCCAGCACTCGGACGATTACTTCAAAGACGCACGCAGCCAATCGTGACCGCGCAGAGTTTGCCGCTGCTGCTTGCCATTTGTTACGCGCTCTTTGTCCTCTACCGTCTGGGCGTGTTGTGGCTTTCGTGGCGGCGAACGAAGAGACTCCGGCAATCAATTTACGAACGCGAGATTCCCGCGCGGATGAATGCGATAGCGGCGCGATGCAGTGCCGCTCTGCGTAGACGAAGCGTCCCGCTCTTCTGCTCGGCAGAGGCGGCAGTGCCCGTCACAATCGGCACGCACGCGCCCTTGATTATCCTGCCGGAGAGTTTTTACGCAGAACTCCCGGATGAGACGCTTGTTTCCGTCCTCGGCCATGAGATGGCGCACATCGCGCGGCGCGATTATGCGCTTAACCTCGTCTACGAATTGCTGCTCCTTCCCATCTCATTCCACCCGCTCGCCAAATTCATTAAGCGACAAATTGACAGGACGCGGGAGTTGGCCTGCGACGAGATGGTGACGGAGCGATTGCTCGAACCCAAACTTTACGCGCGCGCTCTCGTCCGCGTAGCTGACACGCTCGTCTCGCCCAATGGGCAGGCTTTTACGCTGGGTATCTTCGACGCAGACATTTTGGAGGAACGCATCATGAAGCTCACACAGAACAGACGACGCCTCGGCACGCGCGCCGCCCGCCTTCTCGCGCTCACGACTTTTACGCTGCTCTGCCTGTCGTCTTTAGCAATCTCGACTTTCTCTTTTGAACTGCGAACTGACAAAGGAATCGCAGGGGCACAAATGAGCAAAGTCGCGGCGCAGGAAGCGACAGACGAAACAGGTGAGGCTCTTCCGCAGAGTCAGGTTGAGCAAGCCGCGCAGGAAGGGCGAACCATTGGCACAACGACGCGCACCGAGGGTGGGCAAACGTTGAATCCCAATGATGAACAGGCACGCGCACAGGAAGCATGTGAAGCGGGGCGGAGGCGTGAGCTTGAAGCCATCCCGAAGCTCATCTCGATGCTGGGCGATGATACTCCGATTCAGCCGCTGAAGTGCTGGGACAACGGCAGGTGGAATCCCGCGCTCGAAACCTTCAAGCAGCCATCGCCCGGCGAAGAGGCGGCGATTGCCCTGGCGTCAATGGGCACGCCAGCCCTGGAGCCGCTGACGAATGCGCTCAATGACTCAAACGGGAGTGTGCGGCGCAACGCGGCGTGGGCTATCGGCGAACTGACAAACATGCGCGGGGGTGAGCGCGCTAACGCCGTTCCTCGTCTCATTTCATTGCTCGACGATTCTGACGAGTGGGTACGGATGGCGTCGGTTCGGGCGCTCGGTGAAATCAGGGACGAACGCGCTGTCGAGAAATTGATAATCGCACTTTCGGATACGGCATGGAAAGTCAGGGAACTCGGCGCGTGGGCGCTCGGCGAGATGAAGGAAGAGCGCGCCGTGCAAACCCTGTGCAAGATGCTGCTTGAAGACTCTCACGTAGAAGCGCGCGAGACTGCGGCGTGGGCACTCGGCGAGATTAAAAGCTCGCAAGCCGTCACGTCCTTAAATCAAGCCCTCAATGATTCGGAGATGCGCGTGCGTGACAAGGCTAAATGGGCGCTCTCGGAGATTGAAGACAGCGACGGATAGAATTTTCATCGCCATGCTTCGTAGGTCGCGAGTTAATGGTCTTTAACAAATCAATTCGGTAACAAGCTCCCTTTGACCCTGAAAGGGTCAGAGAAAGTGTGCTGATTACTGAATTGATTTGTCAAAGCCTATTAACTCGCTGCTGAACAAAAAAACCAAACTCTTCCCTTCCAAAACGGCACACCGGGGCTGTGCCAAAAACTTGAACTAAGAAGGAGGCATCGCAAAATGTCCAGGCAGAAGTGTGCTCGTCGAAAAGTCGTTCTGTTGTTCGTCATCATCCTCTTATTTGCCGTCCCGGTTGCGGCTCAAAGAAAGGCGGGAGATCTCACGATCAAGCCCTACGTCTTCGAGAACGAGAAGGGCGAGAAGGTTGACGCGGAGTTGGGCGTCCTGCTCGTGCCTGAAAACCGGCGTGACGCGCAAAGCAATCTAATCGAATTGGCGTTCGTCCGCTTCAAGAGCACGGCGAAGAATCCGGGCGCACCCATCGTCTATCTCGCGGGCGGCCCCGGCGGCAGCGGCACAGGCACGGCTACGGGGTCGCGCTTTCCGCTGTTTATGGCGATGCGCGAGATTGGCGACGTGATTGCGTTTGACCAGCGCGGCACGGGCAGGTCTAAGCCGAACCTGACCTGTTATCAGCGGTTCAATTTCCCGCTCGATGTTGTGCCCTCGCGCGAGGCTATGTTGAAGGCGTATAGCGATGGCTCGCGCGACTGCATGGGCTACTGGCGCGAGCTTCAGCGCGTTGATCTCACGGGCTACAACACGAACGAGAGCGCGGACGATCTCGAAGATTTGCGGAAAGCTCTCGGCGCGAAACAGCTCAGCCTCTGGTCAATCAGCTACGGCACGCATCTGGCGCTCAGTACCATTCGCCGCCACCCGCAGAGCATCAACCGCGCCATCCTCGCTGGCACGGAAGGCCCGGATCACACATACAAACTTCCCGGCAACATCCAGAAGCATCTGGCTGATCTCGCCGCAGTAATTAAAGCCGACCCGGAACTGGGCAAAGAGATTCCAGACTTCCTCGGCCTGATAAAATCCGTGCTGGACAAGCTTGAGAAAGAACCCGTCGTTGTCGAAGCGATAGACCCACAGACTAAGCTGCCGGTGAAAGTCACCATCAACAAGTACGTCATGCAATACCTGACGGGGAGCAACATCGGCACGACCGTCACGGCCAATTTCCCGCTTGCCTACTATGCTGCGTCGAAGGGCGACTACTCGTTTGTGGCTGAGGCGTGGCTGAATCAGACGCGCGACGGCTTCGGCTCGGCGATGTCATTTATGATGGACTGCGCTTCCGGCTTAACCGCTGCGCGAAGGGAGAGAATCGGCCGCGAGGCGAAGGAGACGCTGCTGGGAGACGAGGCTAATCAAGTCTTCCCCGGCATCTGCGAAACATGGAAAGCGCCTGACTTGGGCGACGTGTTCCGCTCGCCTGTGCGCGCAGACGTGCCCGTTCTCTTCATCAGCGGTACGCTCGACGCGCGCACTCCCGTCAGCAACGCCGAAGAGTATCGCGTGGGGTTTCCCAACAGCACGCATCTCATCATCGAAGGCGCGGTGCATAGCGATCCGCTCTTCCTCTCATCACCGAAGATCAAAGACGTGATGCTGGAGTTCATGAAGGGAGCGCCCGTCTCGACCACGAAAATCACGCTGCCGCCCATGAAGTTCACGCCTTTGAAAGCGCAGGCAGGTAAGTGAAGCATTCGGTTGGTAATGATTCAAACAACATTGGGAGCCTCTGACATTGATATTCACCACAGAGAAACAGAGAACGCAGAGGGGGCACAGAGAAAGACAATCTCATCTTACAGATTTGAGATTTCAAATTCATCATCTGAGATTTCAAATCTGCTCTCTGCTATTTCTTTTCTCTGTGCTCCCTCTGTGCCCTCTGTGTCTCTGTGGTGAATTAATCTAACCTTTCACTCAATTGGACATTGCTCTGGACATCTTAGCCTGTCGGGGAGCGAAGCTGACGCGACGCGTTTCCCTGATTCGATTGTCGGAAAGATTGCCCTCGACAATCTCGTAGCCGAGCAGCGCGAAGACGCGTCCACGGACGAAGAGCGGGCGGGCGTTGCCGTACCAGTCCACGCAGGAAGCGCGACAATCATCATCAACAGCCCTTTCAGGTTTCGCCGCGAGGTCTCCCATCTCCGTCAAACGCAGCGAGTCGTTGCGCAGGAACAGGATGGACGCAGACTCTTGAAAAAGATGCTCGTAGCCGGGGCGTCCGGGCGTGCTTATCGGCAAGCCCAACAGGCCGGAGTCAGGCCCATCAGCCTTGTAGAAGAAACCATGACTGCGTAGCTCACCCTGCGAAGCACCTTTGCGCGTGTAGCGGTCGGCGATGGCGGGTCGTTCGCCAAGTCGCACTCCTGTGAAGTGCAAATTCTCTCCGTCAGTCCCGACGACCACCGCGCCCGTTCCCATCGCCTCGATACGATCCACGCCGTGCGCGAGCTTTAGCTCTGCGGCCTTGCCGCCCGCCCAGCGTACCGCGTAAAGGCGCGACTCGTCGGCTTTCTCCGGCGGCCCCCAGCCGCTGCCCGTTCCGTATAGCAGATAGTTGCCGATGAACCGGTTCTGGAACGTGTCACCTTCGGGCTTCGGGAGTTCACGATAGCTCGACTTCGGCACGTCTTCCGAGCCGTCTGAGAAACTCCTCAGCGGCACACGCATCAGCGCCACGTCGCCTGCCGCCACTTCGGCACGCCACATCCCATCACCGGCTGATTCGGAGCGCACCAGCACGTTGAGGTGATTATCCTCGCTTTCAAGAAATGAGAACTGGTCTACGGGGCTGCCGGAGACGCCGAGCGCACTCGGGGACGAGCCGTCGAGCGGCATCCGGTAGAGCATCGAACTCGCGCGCGCCCTGTCTTCGCCGTATCCCCAGTCGCTCACCCACACGTAGACCGATTCCGGCGACACGTAGAACACGCGACCCGGAGGGCCGATGACAGCCGTGCCCACGCAACCCAGGTCATCTCGCGCGAGGTCGCACACGGTAACGGTGTGCAGCGCTAATTCGCCGCCAGAGTTGATGGAACGTTCCGGGCGGTAAACGCGCGTCGCCGGGACGATACGCCGAAACTCACTTTCCTTCGCGTTCTTGTGCCATTTGCGGTAGGCAGGAAACTCCTCGAACGGGTCATCGGCGTCCGGCGACAAATCGAGCGGCGTGTAAAAGATGAGCTTGCTTCCGATGAGGCGGCTCGCGTAGTTGCGCGAAGAGTAATAATCGTTGGAGCGCAGGTGATAGGTCGAGCGATAGCGAAGCTGTCCGGCAGCGTTAATGTGGAACAGACCAACCTCTGTGCCACCGCGCCCGTAGCTGTAGCCGAGGACGACGACCGTGTCATCGGAGACGAGCATCTCGTCATACCAGGCGTCGTCGGGGTCTATGTCCGGCCCGAAAGCGTCGAGAGCGGAGATGGGCTTGAGCGCACCGCCGCCGATACCGATGGTGAACAGGCGGCCACGTCGTAAGACCACCAGATGATCGCCGTGCAGCTTGACGATTCCGCCTTCGTCAACACCGGCCTGCTGCACGTTCGTAACTGAATCATCGTCTTTATTCTTGTCCGCAGGGGCTGATTGGGTAGCGGCTACGGCACCGCTTTTTTCTGAGACAGAAGGCGCCGGAGTGGCCGCCCCCTCCGCCGCCCGTCGGACGTCCTTTCTCTGCTGTTCGGCGAGTTTTCGGAAATAACTCGCGAGTTCCTTCTCCGAGCGGAATGGGCGCATAGTCTTTTTGGCCGCCGCCTCACGCGCGTGTGCGGAGGCGAGAGACGCATTGCTGACCGGAACGTTGGCGCAACTAACTGTAGTTAAAATGATGAGTGAGGTTGCGATTACAGATAAACTCAGAGCTTTCATGTTCATTCGGCGGTCGCCTCATTTCAGTTTGATCCTATCCTGCCAGGTGGAACGGCGCGATCCGTGAAAACTTGCGCGCGTTGTGGGATCAATTTCCTGATGCGTGAATTGCGATTCCATGTAAGATAGAGAGTCAATCAGGCAGGGCGGCAGCAAGCACAATCTCATGGTCAGAGGATTTATGCTGAAAGGCTTATTCCGCAGAAAGAGGTTCGTCGGGCTGGACGTAGGCTCAAGCTCCGTCAAAGCAATCGAGTTGTCGGGCAGAGGCGACCATCTAATTTTGACCGGGCTGGGAATTGAGTCGCTCGCACCCGACACAGTAGTTGACGGGCAAATTTTTAATCGAGAGGAAATGGCCGGAGCTATCGCAAAACTCTTCCGTCAAAATCATCCTCGCAGGCAACGGCTGGCAACTGCCGTCGGCGGCTATCGGACAATTCTCAAGAGCATCGTGCTTCCGCCAATGACGGAAGAAGAGTTGAGCGAATCTATAGACTGGCATGCAGAGGAGCATATCCCCTACGACATTTCTGACGTGAGGCTCAGCTACCAGACTATTGCTTCAACCGAGGATTCACTCTCGGTCATGCTGGCCGCGTGCAAGAAAGAACTCATCCAGAATCTTGAAGAAACAATCAAGCTCGCAGGCCAGCAAGCCGACATCGTAGACTTCGAGGCTCTGGCTCTTCAAAACTGCTACACCTCCAACTACCAGCCTTCAGATGATTCTGTGGTAGCGCTCGTGCATATCGGCGCTTCCGGGATGATTATCCATGTCTTAAAGGGTCGTCAATACAAGTACACGCGCGACGCTTCCGCTGGAGGCAATTACTATACAGACCAAATTCAGCGAGAACTCGGGCTGACGTTTGCACAGGCTGAAGCAATGAAACTCGGCGGCACACGCGAGCTTGAAATTGAAGAGACGGAAATCCACGCAGCCGCCGAGGCCATCGCCAGGCGCCTGACGTTTGACACCGATTTTGAGAGGCTGACCGAAGCAACCTCTCATCTATTTGAAAACGAAATCAGCAGGACGCTGGATTTTTATCGTGCAACTTCCGAGGCTGAAGAAGAGATTGTTCAGAAGATTTTGATTTCCGGCGGAGGCTCAAAGCTCAAAGGATTCAGAGAGCGTCTTGCACGCAGTCTCGATATTCCGGTTGAGCCGCTTGATTCTTTCCGTCGAATCAAAATCAAGGAACGCCGCTTCAGTTCCGACTACCTGCGCGACATAGCGCCGGAGATGGCTGTGGCCGTCGGACTCGCTCTGCGGAGCAGCACCGCTTCGATGAAAGGGATTAATCTCGCGGAGGGCGCGGCTGAAAGAAAGCGCGATGAAGTATCGTCCATTAAAGAATCCGGGAAGAAGAGAAGAAGAAAAGCAACTGGGGTTTATCTTTACCAGGGGCGCAACAGGCTGGGCGAGACAATCGTCGGCGAGCGAGCGGCTGAGAATGAGGAGAGCCTGCGAGAACTCCTTCGACGCGAGCAAATCATTCTGACCTCCGCCCACGGGGAATCGCCCAAGCCGTTTTCCTTTCGCTTCGAATGGAGACGAAAGAAAGTCAGCCTGAGCGAGTTGGAGAATTTCACGCGCCGTTACCTGATAATGCTGGACATGGGTTCGCCTATCATGTCGTGTCTTGAAGCGCTCGCCCTGGAAACGAAGAATAAATACTTCAGCCAGACGCTCGGTGAAATTATTTCAGCCGTGGATCGAGGCTCAACCCTCTACGCGGCGATGGAGCTTCACCCGAAAGTTTTCGATGACTACTTCGTCAATTTGTTTCAGGCGGGTGAATCGTTAGAAATGTATGACAGGGTGCTGCCACGCCTCCTGACTGAGTTGGAAAGTAGATTGGAATGGCGACGAAGAATTAAACTGGCGCTCCTTTATCCGGCCTCTTTGCTTGCCGCAGCATTTGTCACCATGATGCTCATGGTTAGCACCGCGCCCGGTGAAGGCTTTTGGGCAAGAGGATTCACAGCTACGGGATTGTGGCTGAGCGTCATAGGCGGGGTGCTGATTCTGGCCACAGTCATCGTCGCCGTGCTGTTGTCGCGCATTTATAAGAGGAAACAGGATGGACGAAGACAAATAGATGCGTTGCTTTTGCGAATACCATTTTTAGGGCCATTACTGCACAAATATTCTTTGGCACGGTTCGCGCGAATGATGTCAACGCTGCTCTCGTCGGGCATACCGTACATGACGGCCTTCGATGTCACTATCAAAGGCGTTGGCAATTCGATTTTCGTAGAAGCAATCAAAGAAATCAGGGACGCAGTATATCGTGGTTATGGTCTCGCCGATGCACTGAACGAACTCTTCCCCCAAGTGGTGAAGCAGACAATGGGGATAGGCGAGGCGATGGGCGGGATAGACGCCGCTCTCGGAAAGGTAGCCGACCTTTCCGAGCTTGAACTGAGCCGCGCCATCTCCCGGCTGCCTTTCGTGCTGCTACCTCTCGCAATCCTTCTGCTAATTCTTATCGCCGGAATTATGCTGCTTGTCAGATGACGCCGGAATTGAGTAGCCAGAACTACTCTTCACATCCATTTTAGATAAACTCTTGACAAACTATGTCAAACACTATTTAATATGAGAGTCGTCGCGGCCTTCGGGCAATTTCGGCGGCTTCAGATCTTTACACGACGGTTGCATACGATAAAGGCAAACCTGCCGTGAGGCTGGGACGCAAAGCCGTGAATCTCTTCTGGTTAGCTCGAATTTGGGCTTGCCGCCGAAGAGATTGTCTGGTTGCCGAAGGCAATTGGAAAGAGCCGGGTCTTCAAACTTTCCACTGCTCTACAAGTGGACTTATATTCCCGAAATAGCTGCCTTTACCCTCCATCCCGCAGCTTTTGAAGTCACGGCTGGAATCACTGACGCAAAATTAAAGCGCCCCCGCCTTGATGATTCCGCTTCTTCCATCATTTCCTTCTATTCTAAACCAGACAAGATAAACCGCTTCGGGCGACTTCCCTCTCATTTCGGACGCCCCCGGACTGTTCGCTGAAGAGAAAGTGTCTTCGCTTCGGTCGGGTCGCGCTCTCAGCCTTTTGCGGCTCAACCGTCCACGAATCGCTGCATTTCATCCGTGCTCGCTCCCTTTTTGAGCGCGGTCATTCCCAACCAAAGGCAGCCCGAAGCAAAACGGGTTCGCCAACTTCAGAAGTCTCGCTGCCTCGATGCGACGAGACACCTACCGGAACTATAAGGAGATAGAAAGATGAGCAAGAAGTTCTTCATCGTCGCCCTGTCGCTGCTGGCGCTCACCTCAATCAATGCGCTCAGTGCGCGCGCCCAATCATGCACCAATCTTGAGACCTTCGGCTTCCGTGAAAGCCTGGCGGCTAATAAGAGCCTTCAGTCTCAACTCGAAGTCACCTACTTCACGACAGATGACGCAAACGCGTTCATGTCCGAAAAAGCCGGGCTCAACAAAAGCGCGAGCTATCTCAGCATGAGCGCCAACCAGTTTGTCGCCAAGCTGGACGGGTTAGAGAGAAATGGTCTGGCGAGCATCAGGAAGCAGCACTCTCTGACTTCGTATTTGGGCGAGACAGCAGAGCTGAATCTTGAGCGCAACGCTGTCAATGCTCAGGGAAGCATGATTAACGCGAGTCACGCATCGAACTCGAAAGACCTCAGCATGCTGGATCGCAAAACTGAGATCAATATCATGGAAGGCCGCGCGCTTGATCGTGGCTATTATCGCCTGAGCTTGCTCTCATGGTTCGTAGACACAAAAGCCAACGGCGCGCAGAGAATGGTGGATTATGACGCCATCGTGCTTCTGAAGCCGGGTCAAACCGCTGTCTTCAAGCTGGCGAGCAAGTATGAACTCAAACGCGGCGGCGCATCGCGCAGCTACGTGGCCGTCACCATGCGCTCTGTCAACCCTGTCAACATGGCATCGCTCGGACGATAATAAATCGTCCTTGATTGAAAACGCCTGACACCACTAAATACGATGAGGCCATTTCTCTACTGTCTCTTTGTCGCTTCCTGTCTCTCCCTCGCATTTTGGACAGGGCCGACAATCACAACCGCCGCCGCCGAAAAGTCAATTGACAGGGCAAGCGGTGGCGGGGAGGGTGTGGCGTTGCCAAAGCAGTGCAAACCGGGCAAGACCTCAACTGAAATTCTCGGCTGGCGCTGGAAGCCCGCGACGCGCGTCAGAATCTATTACCTGAAGAATAATTTCAATGCAGCAGAGACAGCGGCGCTCTCTCGCGCTGTCGATAACTGGAACAAGGCGCTCAGGGAGATAGCTTCCCGCATCGTTTTTACTATCGAGGGCGAGCGCGAGAGCGTAGTAGAAGATAACGCGAGCGTCACGGTCTTGCGTGGCATTCCGAAGGGAAAGGATCGCGTGGGTCAGCTCAGGTTCTATTCGATGTCCAACGGCGTGATGCGCGCGACCATGATCCTCAGTCCCTCTGTCACAGACCTGGACGCGTTGACGAGTTTGATGATTCACGAGATCGGACACTCACTCGGACTTGCAGACTGCTATGAATGCAAGCGCGGCACGACCGCGATGTCGGCCTTCAAAGGTGAGAATAAAGGAAATGATGTTTACGAGCCGAGCGAGTGTGACAAATACGTCGTCGCGGCAGGGTTCGCGGGTGAAATGAACGAGCAGGCACGAATTGCTCTGACTGAGCAGAAGTAAGGTCAACTATCTTCAGCTAAAACCGGTAACTCGATTAGATTAAAGAAGGGACAGGCGACGAGCTTGTCCCTTCTTCTTTTTGTCCTGCCTCATAGATGGAGGAGTGGTTCAATCTCAAATCGAATGCGTGCCTGGAGGCGATTCACCACCGCAGACACAGAGGACACGGAGGATGCACAGAGAGTTGTCTTTCTCTGTGCCCCCTCTGTGTTCTCTGTGTCTCTGTGGTGAACCTCAACCTACCTTACACTCTTTTCAAACCGAACCACTGCCCGCACATGCGCCCGTTGGAAAATTCATTTTCTGGCTGGTATGATTGGCCCCGGAATTTCTCCAACGCAAATCCCGGCATTGTACGTGTCATAGCCGGGAGCAAACTGCCTGAGAAGAACGAAAGATCAAGGAGCGAGGCCGGGATGTCTCGCCAGCGGCAGTCGAAATTCTCTAAATAATTATTCCTCCACATCGATATTGAATAACAACAAGGAGCAACGATGAAAAGAATCTCTTTGAGCCTTCTGGCTCTACTTCTGTGCGCGCACGTCGCGGCGGCGCAGAAAGTACCTGTGCAGCAAGTCGTCCTCGATAACGGGATGCGCGTGCTCTTGGTACAGCGCAAAGGCGACCCGAACATCGCCGCCGGATGGGTGGCGCGCGTCGGCTCGGTCAACGAGCGACCGGGCATCACCGGCCTCTCTCATCTCTTCGAGCACATGATGTTCAAGGGGACGAAGACCATCGGCACAAAAAACATTGACGAGAATCTGAAACTCATCAAGGAGATGGACACCGTGCGCGCTGAGCTTCGGCAAGAGGAACAAACGCTCATCCGCAAAGCTCGCCTGGGAGAGATCGCGGACGCCAAAGACCCGAAGTTCCGCTCAGAACGCCACCAGCAACTGCTTACCAGGTTTAACGAACTGACAAAACGCGAGAAGGACTTGATGGTCAAAGACGAGTTTGACCGTATCTACACGACCGCTGGCGGCTCAGGCATGAACGCCGGAACGAGCAACGACTTCACGGTCTACTTCATCAACGTCCCGGCCAACAAACTGGAACTCTGGTTCTGGATGGAAGCGGATCGCCTCGGCAATCCTGTCTTCCGCGAGTTCTATTCCGAGCGCGACGTGGTTCACGAAGAGCGGCGATTACGTACCGACTCGACCCCGACCGGAAAATTCAACGAACAATTTGAATCCATGTTCTGGCAATCGTCGCCCTACGGTTGGCCTGTCGTCGGCTGGCCGAGCGATCTGGAAGGCATCACGCGCGAAGAGGCGCTCGATTACTTCGCCGTTAACTACGCGCCCAACAATTTGACGGCCTGTCTGGTCGGCGACATCGAACCGGAGCGCGCCATCGCTCTTGCGAAGCAATACTTCGGGCGGCTGCCGCGTGGGCCGCGTGAGCCTGAGCCGGTTCGCACAAGCGAGATGCCGCAGCTTGCGGAGAAACGCATGGTGGCCTACGCGGAGACCGTTCCGCAGGTGCGCGTTCGTTATCACACCGTCGCGGAAGGCCATCCGGATGATTTCGTGCTGGACATTCTGGGCAGCGTGCTCAGCGGTCGCACAGGCCGCCTCTACAAGTCGCTCGTGCTTCAGCAGGAGGTTGCCAACAACGCTTCCGCCGGGCAGGATTCGCGCAAGTACGAAGGTCTTTTCGAGATGAGCGGTATCGCCAAACCCGGCAAGGCGCCCGAAGAGGTCGAGCAGGCTCTCTACAAAGAGATCGAGCGTCTGCAAAAGGAGTTGGTTGACGCGCAGGAATTGCAGAAGGTGAAGAACCAGTATGCCGCCAACAACTTTCGTGGGCTGCAATCCAACTTCGGATTGATGGTGCAACTCCTGCTGCGCGAAGTGACTCGCGGTTGGGAGACAATCAACACAGACCCGGCGCGTCATCAGGCCGTGACGCCTGAAGACATTCGCCGCGTCGCTAACAAGTACTTCAAACCCGAAAATCGCACCATCGCCGTCTACTACACGAAGAAGGCTGAGGGCGGTGCAGCAGCGGCAGCGGAAGACCCCGCGCTCGCCGGGTTGACCGATCAGGAGAAAGCGCAGATTAATCAGATGAAGGGCATGCTCGCGCAGGCGAAGGCCGAACAAGTCAAGATGATTCTTTCGCGCATCGAGGAACAGGGCGCAAGCGCTCCCGCAGACAAACAGAACTTCATCAAGGTGGTCAAAAAGATGCTGGAAGATCGCCTCAAGCAACTCGAAGGAGGTAAAGAGTAATGATCAGAAATCGAAAGATGCTTTCGGCACTTCTGGCGCTGGCGCTTTTCACGACACTCTCGCCCGCCAGTCTTTTGGCACAGACGCAGCAGCAGGGGAACATCCCCGCGCACCCGCGCGATTTGAAGTACACGACGCTAAGCTATACGCCGCCCAAACGCGAACAATACCGCCACACACTCTCGAACGGCGCGGTCGTCTATCTGGTCGAAGATCACGATTTGCCGCTCGTCAATGTTTCGACCATCGTCCGCACAGGCTCATACCTCGACCCGGCGGGCAAAGAGGGTTTGGCCACGCTTACCGGCAGCCAGATGCGTACAGGGGGCACGGCCTCGAAGACCGCCGAAGAGTTTGACGAGGCCGCAGATTTTCTGGCCGCGAACATCTCAAACTTCATCGGCGCAACGCAGGGCAATGCTAATCTGAATCTGCTCTCGAAAGACGTAGATCAGGGGTTGGCGCTCTACTTCGACATGCTCAAGAACCCGCGCTTTCAGGAAGACCGCATCAAGCTCGCGAAGAGCCAGCTTCTTCAGAGCATGGAGCGGCGCAACGACCGCACGGACGCCATCGAAGGCCGCGAGTGGTCACGCCTGATGTACGGGGCAAATCACTTCTCGACCAAAGAAACGACCAAGGCTTCAGTCGAAGGCATCACGCGCGAAGACATGATCGCCTTTCACCAGAAGTACTACAATCCGGCGGGCTTCATCTTTGCCGTCTCCGGCGACTTCAACACGAAAGAGATGATCAGTAAGCTCGAAGCAGCGATGAAGGGCTGGCCAGCGAACAAACAGGCCGTGCCGGATGTGCCGAAGCCGACCGCCGTGCCGGTTGCGGGCGTCTACGTGGTCAATAAGCCGGACGTGAATCAGGGACGCGTGAGCATCGGGCACACGGGTGGGCTGCGTGACAATCCCGACTCTTATGCGATTGAGATTATGAACGACATCCTCGGCGGTGGCGGCTTCACCTCGCGCATCACTTCGCGCGTTCGTTCCGACGAAGGATTGGCTTACAGCGCGGGGTCAAGCTACGGAATGGGTGTTTACTATCCGGGCGTCTTTCGCGCCGCGTTCCAGTCGAAGAACCCGACGACTTCGCAGGCAATTGACATCATCATGGAAGAGATCAACCGCCTACGCACGGCCAAGGTCTCGGCGGAAGAACTCGAAACCTCGAAGAACTCCGCTATCGAAGTCTTCCCGCGCATCTTCGCCACCGCAGGGCAAATTGCCGGAACATTCGCGCAGGACGAATACACGAAGCGCCCTGCTGATTACTGGACGACCTATCGTGATCGCATCCGTGCCGTCACGGTTGACGACGTGCAGCGCGTCGCGCAGAAGTATCTACAGCCTGACAAACTGGTCGTGCTC
Source organism: uncultured Acidobacteriota bacterium (assembly GCA_963791265.1). GTDB lineage: Bacteria > Acidobacteriota > Blastocatellia > Pyrinomonadales > Pyrinomonadaceae > QHXM01. The sequence goes on along the minus strand of CAWBSB010000012.1, from coordinate 521,982 downwards.
GTCGTCGGCAACATTGACGAGATTACCAAAGGCAATCCGGACAGGCCGCAACACTCGCTCCTGAAGATCGCCAAAGATGGTCAGATTCGGCGCATCCCGCTGCCCGATCCTCTGACGATGGTTTATCCCAGCACACCGTAACTTCATGGTTGTTTGAAAATGAGGGGGAAACGAACCACGAAGCCACACGAAGAGACACGAAGAAAGCAGTCATAACATTTTCGTGTCTCTTCGTGTAACGCGCGTGGTTCGTTATTTCCTTCTTTTCATCTACAACCTGGTATTACCTCTCACCGCCGCCCGAATTTCTTATTAGCCTCTGCCGCTGCTTCTTGCAGCAATCTAAATTGCTCTGCGGGTATTTCGAGCTTAGCGCCTGAGCGCAGTTTCAATTCAGTTAATGTTCCCTTGAACGATTGCCCGTAGAGTTGCTCATAAATCACCAGCGCTGCTAAGAACGACCCCGCGACAGTCGGGTGCAGCCCGTCAGGTGAATAGAGCTTGAGATGGGCATCGCGCCTCCATGCCCCGCGCCAGGCTTCACCTGCCGGGAAGAGCAGACCCTCAACATCTTTGGCAGCCAGTTGGTAGGATTCAACTACGCGGTCAAAGTCTCCCGCTCTCTCAACCGAAGGCCAGACCATATATAACGCAGGCTTTGCTCCAACGCGACGAATCTCCATAGAGAAGCGGCGGGCATACTCAAGCAACGATTGACGCCCTTCTGTAGAAGCTGAAGGCCCCTGCTGGAGCACGACCACATCCCAGCCTCCCTGCGCGATTACCTTCCGCGCGTCTCCCTGCGTCCAGTGATCCTCAAGACCATAGCCGCCGAAAACGACTGCTTTGAAAGCGAGACGTTTCTGTCCTGAGCTTTCGGCAAGCGCTTCGACAATGGAAGGCAGGTCGTTGGAGTAGGTCAGGCTATTGCCGATGAACAGCACGCGCAAGGCCGGAGACGCATCCTGACTTTTGAGCTTATCGCCGGAGCCGAGCGAAACAGCTATCAAGGCTAGGGCCAGGAGGCGAGCCCAACGTTTACGCGGCTGATTATTCATCACGCCGCACCATCAAAGGCTCGCTTGATCCAGTCAATCAGCGCAGCGTCCACCTCCGCTTCAGTCCCCAGCCTGACCTTGTAGTTGCACATACTGTTGGGCGGCATCTCCACCAACCTGTCCGTAGCGGTCAAGCCTTTCGTGTTTATGCCGACCTCGACGCGAGTGTTGGTCGCTGGCCCGATCATGGCGAATTGCTTCTTGCGTCGCAGGCTGAGATACGTCTTCTTCGGCGCAATCTCAAACTCTCCAAACTTTTTAATCTCGGCCATCAACTTCTCGTGGATGGGACGCAACGCGGCTTTAGCCCCCGAATAAAGACCGGAGACGACATCATCTCCTGTCGAGGAAGATGCTTGCGCGCCACCGCTTTTGTCAGCAGAATTGAGGACATGGTGCGTGAGGGTATTGGCGTCACCGTGCCCCATCGCTAGCTCGCGCTTGAGCATGTCGCGTATTTCGCCGTGCTTCGAGAGGCCGCTCGCCCGGATGATGCCTGCCAGTTCCTCCAGTGATTTCCCACTTCGTTTCTCGATATTCGTGAGTTGCGTTGCGAGAGCTTTTGCTACGTCGCTCATAGTTGTCTCCTGATTGGTTGGTTATATTTCGGAAAGCCTGTGTGGTGGGTTTGATCTTTATTTTTTTGCCAGTCCGATGCGCCGCGAAGCGAGAGCCTCCCGCAAATGATTCGGATGAGCTAGATTGAGAACCGTATTGCTCAACATCACCATCAGCTCTTCATGCTCACGCATGAAACTTCCCGTCAGAGGCTGATCGCTTGTCTTGGTCACGACTCCCTCTCTGACCCACTGCCAGAACTGAGCCTGCGTCGTCCAAAATTCCTTCCGGTCACGACAGATGACCAGCGCCGTTTTCTTCTTCTTTTTTCTCTTCTCTTTTACCACGCCCATACCTGTCTCTCTCTTCCCCGAACAAGCGAACAAATTGAAAGCGGTTTCAAGGATAAGCGACCCCCGGTTCGGTTTCAAGCCACATGAGCAAGAGAGGCTCGCTCGCCTGGTGATTTCTCAGGCTAATCCTGCCCAATTTGATTGACATATCTCGCGTCATATCTAATACTCTGCGGAATGAAAGTGCCTCCATTTACACTCCTTGGATTCAGACGCCCACGCGAGTTAATGCGCTTCGCACTCGGAAAACTCGAACGCGAAGTTCTGGACGAAGTGTGGCGACGCGGCGAGACGAGCGTTCGAGAAGTGCATCGTGAGTTCGAGGATCGCGTGGCCTACACGACGCTGATGACCACGCTCGACCGCCTGTATAAAAAAGGCTTGCTGACTCGCCGCAAGAGCAGCCGCGCCTTTCTTTACTCGCCCCGGCTCTCGCCCGAAGAGTTTAAGCAAGGCGTTGCCGAAGATGTGATTGACGGGCTGCTCGGGCGCAGTGTTGAAACGGCTGAACCCGTGCTGGCGTGCTTCGTTGAAGCCGTCAGTGAACGCGACCGCGAACTGCTCGATGAATTGGATCGTCTGGTGCAGGAGAAGAGACGTAAGCTGAAATCCGGGGAATAATCCTATGTACGAACTACTCGGCTTTTGTCTTGCCCTCGCCGCATTGCTGACCGTCAATGCGTTCGCCTCGCTGTTAGCGGTGGCGCTCTGGCGCAGCACGCGGCGGTTCACGCACCATTGGTCGGCGGCGACGCGAGCCAACGTCCTTTTTGCTCTCCGCGTCTTTCCTCCGGCCAGCGCGATCATCTGTGTCCTGGCGTTATTAGTTCCGGCCTACATCACGCATGAGCCTCGAACGACCGATGAGGTTGTGAGTCTGAAACTCGCCCTGATCGCGTTCCTTTCCGTAATCGGTCTCGCGCTCGCCGTCTGGCGCGGTCTCAGGACGTGGCAGGTGACGCGGCGGCTTATCAGTGACTGGCTCGACCATGCCGAACCAATCAAGATTGAAAACGTTTCGATACCGGCGTACCGCGTTGCCCACCGTTTTCCGGTTATAGCTGTAGTGGGCGCTCTCCGACCGCGACTCTTTATTGCTAATCAAATCTTCGACACGCTCAACGATGAAGAGATTCAGGCAGTGGTGGCACACGAAGCGGGTCATCTCGTGGCGCGCGACAATCTCAAGCGGGCACTGGTGCGTGCCTGCCGGGATGTGCTGATGATGGTTCCCTGCGGGCGCTCGCTGGATCGCGCCTGGGCTGAATGCGCGGAAGAGGCGGCGGACGAGCACGCGGCGCGGACACGCGGCGCTATGGGAGCGCTCGATCTGGCCGAAGCCATGATTAAGATTTCGCGCGCAGTGCCAATCGGCGCAAAGCCGACGATGCCTGCGGGCGCGTTCCTGATTGCAGAGGCTGGCGGCGATGTGGTGCAGCGCGTGCGCCTGCTGACAGAGATGGCCACGGTTGTTACTACCTACAAATCGAGGCGCGAATCTTTTTCGAGCCTGATCATGTGGGGGCTGACCGGGAGCCTCACCGTAGCGATAGCTTTCATCTCCACCAACGAACAGATGTTGAAGTGGATGCACGACACAATTGAACGCATCGTCTTCCTGTTGCGATAAACACAAAATCTCTCAAGCGTACCTCTCAGAGTTAATCCTCTTCAGTTCCCGCCTGCTATCTGCGGCATCAATCATCTGACCAGCCTGACTCCGCCAGAACTAAAATTTCACCGGAATAAACTACGAAGTCTGGTAGTAGATGAGGTTTGAAGTTAACTTCGTCGGGCAATCAACCGTCCTGTACTTCCCAGCTTCAAAAACCATGAGGTGATCAAAGTGACAACCAACAATAGATTCCGCCTGTCTCTGCTTCTGCTTGCGCTCCTTGCCTTCATCCCGGCACGGACGCCCGCGCAGTCTCCCAACACGGCGACGATGGTCGTCGTCGTGGTCGATCAAGCTGGCGCTGTCGTCAAGGACGCCAAAGTGTCGGTAGTGAACACCGCGACCGGCGACGTGCGCGAGGCCGTCTCGGGAAGCGACGGCAGCGCCACCATTCCGGCGCTGTCGCTGACGGGAACCTACACGGTGACAGTGTCCGGGCAAGGATTCGGCAATGAAGAGCAGAAGGACATCACGTTGCGCTCCGGTGAGACCGCGACCCTGAAGGTGACTCTCCTCGTCGGCTCTGAGAAGGCGGAGGTCACTGTCTTCGGCACCGCTGAAGGCGTGCGCGCGAATCCGCAGATCGGCCTTCCGCTCCGCAGCCCGCAAATTGACGAGACGCCGATTCTTGGCCGCAAGGCAACGACCCTGCCCCTGCTCAATTCGGCGTTCCGGCAGGGAAAGGGCACGGGCGATCTCTTCGTCAACGCGACCTACTTCATTACCGGCGTGGGTTCACGCCGTGCGACCACATTCACGCTTGACGGCGCGAACAACGATGAGGGATGGGGACGCCAGACGGCGATTGCCACCGTGCCCATCGGCGCTATCCAGGAAATCACGATTCTCTCGAATGCGTTCTCCGCCGAATTCGGCTGGACTTCCGGCCCCGCGCTGAACATCGTTACCAAGTCCGGGACGAACGAATTTCACGGCGAAGGAATCTTGCTGGTTCGTCCCGGTGACTGGCAGGCGGAGACGTTCTCGACCAAGGGCTTCTGTCCACCATCCGTGGCGAGCTGCGTCACACCCACCACGCTCCAGGCTATCAACCCGGTGGACATTCCGGATGCGCTGCAACAGGTCTCCGGCTCAATCGGCGGCCCCATCATCAAGGACAAAACCTTCTTCTTCGCCACAGCCGACTACACGCGTCAAAATCGAACAACGTTCCTCTCGACCACGCTGCCCGCCTTCCTGTTGCCTGCGGACGGCCACCTCGACTACACGGGTCACTATCGCCAGTTTCTCTTCGACGGAAGAGTGGATCACAAGCTCACGTCGAATCAGACGTTGATGATGCGATTGAACGTTGATCGGTTTTACGACGACAACCCACAGGACGCCGTCGGCGGCACGAACGCGCCAAGCGTCGCGCGCAAGTACTCGCGGCGTTCATGGACGGCTCAGGTCAATCACACCTCGGTCATCAAGTCGAACCTGCTCAACGAGGCGCGCTTTGCTTACCTGCACGGCGATCCGATCACGCTCTGGGAAGCCCGAGACCTCTCAACCACCTACACACGCGCCGGGAATGTGCCCTTCACTATTGGACAGTCGCGAGCCTCCGACATCTTCAGTCACCAGTTGCAGTTCTCGGACACGCTGTCGTGGTCGCTGGGCAAGCACTATCTACGCTTCGGTGGAAGTGTGCTCCGCCACACCTCAGGCGGCACGGGCAGCGAGCCCGGCACAGCGATCCTCGGCACGTTCACTTTCAGGAACACGACGACCGCGCCTTTCGGGTCTTTGACACTGGCCGACGTGCAGAACTACACGCAGCCGATTGATTTCGGAATCAACAGCTACGAGTTGCCGCAGTGGCTTATTACCGGGTTCGCGCAAGACACCTATCGCGTGCGTAACGATCTGACGCTCGACCTCGGGCTTCGCTACGACCGGCAGACCCTGACCGACGCGACGAAGAACTTCGCGCCGCGCATCGGCTTCGGCTGGCATCCCGGTGGCGACGCGCGCACTTCGATTCGCGGCGGCTACGGCATGTATTACACGCAGATTCGCTCCAATGCGGTCGCCGGTTATTTGGTGAACGGGCTGGACGGCCTGACGACCTACACGGCGGTTGCCGGGCAGACCGGCTTCCCGACCTGCCTGACGTGCGTTCCGGTGAACGTTAATCCGACGACGCTCCCGGCTTCGCAATTGCCCGCGCGCGACATCACTATCAGGGCAGGCCGAAGGGATTTCTACCAGGCACAGTTCGCAAGGTACGGGCTGAACTTCAACCTGCTGCCGAACTACTCCGATGAGTTGGCGAATCCACGCAGCCAGGTGTTTTCCATCGGCGCGGAGCGCGAAGTGGTCAAGGGATTGTTCGTCGGTGGGGATTACGTTCACCAGCACTTGTCTGGCATTGATCGCACAATTGATTTGAACGCCCCCACGCCGTTTGACCGCACAGCACCCGGACAGGTGAGAAGCGTGGCTGCGGCCAATCTTACCCGTCCAATTCTGCCCGTCAATGGCGGCGTGCGCCAGGTCAACATGTTGACGAACCTCGGCGTCGCCGATTATGACGGATTGCAAACGCTGGTAACATATCGCGGCAACAGGAAGATGTACGCCTCCCTCAGCTACACGTTGTCTAAGGCGACCAACACAACGGAACCGGACGGCAACGGCATTGGGCCTAACGAGAGCAACCTCGCACGGCTCGGCGAGGTTGAACGCGGACCGAGCGTGGTTGACCAGCGTCATCGCGCCGTCATCACGTTCACCTACCGGTTCCCGCTCAACATCACGGCAGGCACACTGACGCAACTCGCGTCGGCGCGACCGTTCAACTCCACCACCGGCATTGACAACAACGGTGACGGCGCGAACAACGATCGCCCCGTCGTCAACGGCAGCGTCATCAGCAAGTCGGCATTCCGTGGCACTCCGACCTCCGACGTGGCAATCTTCATAGAGGAGCGCATCAAGCTGTCAGAACACACGAGCATCCTGCTCAGGTTGGAGGGCTTCAATCTCTTCAATCACGGAAACTATCTCGGACGCGGGCAGACGATCTACGGCGACACGCTGATACCGAATTCGACGTTCGGACAGCTTGTAGCCGTCGGCGCGGCCACGAACGCGATCCCGGCGTTCGCCAACGTTGACCCGCCGAGGATGTTTCAGGTGCAAACGCGGTTCATCTTCTGATTGAAAGCGGCTAAGCCTCCGAGGATGAATGAAGAGTGCCGGAGGTTCGGCACTCTTCATTCATCTTCATGTGAGGGCGCTACTGATTGCGCTCGTGACGAAAAATTCAAGTGAATGAGTTACTGACAGTCGAGGGCATCGGCAAGCGCTTCAAGCAACGGCGAGTGCTGAGAGACATAAATTTCAACGTCCTCAAGGGTGAGGTGCTCGGACTGATTGGCCCCAATGGCGCAGGCAAAACAACGCTCTTTGAATGTCTTGCGGGACTAATGGCTGCGACTGAAGGAACAATTAAGTTCAATGGAAAAGTGCTGCCCGCCGGTTCTCGTAAAGAAGCTCTCTTTTATCTGCCGGACGCAATCGTTCCCTGGGCTGAGCAGTCTGTGAAGCGGGTCTTGAGCTTTTTTGAAAAGCTCTATCCGCGCTCGCGTGTCAGCGTATCGGAACTAATAGAGCCTTTCAAGCTTGATGCGGTGATAAGCGCGCGTCTCGGGTCACTCTCAAAAGGAGAGCGCAAGCGCGTCCTGCTGGCTTTGGGACTGCTCACCCCACAGCCGTTGCTGATGCTTGACGAGCCGTTTGATGGCCTGGATTTGCGGCAGACGCGCGATGTCATGACGTTGCTCAGGGAACATGCCGCGCGTGGCCGGACATTGATGCTCTCGATTCATCAGCTTATAGATGCGGGGCGGGTTTGTGATCGCCTGGTACTTTTGAGTGGCGGGGAAATAGTCGGCGAGGGAAGCATTCCGGAACTGCGTGCTCAGGCGAATCTCACAGAAGGCGGAGTCGAGGAAATCTTTCTTGCGCTCACGTAACTTCTTCACGCTTGTGGCGATGGAATGGCGCGAGTTGCTGGCGTCGCGCGCCTTCTGGATTCTGCTGCTGATGACGGGGCTGCTTGTCGGCCACAGCTTTATCAATGCGGTCAACCTGTACGCGGAAGCCAGTGGTATCGGCGGAGGGACGGCGGCTCTGGCGCAGGGACTCACGCCGCTTGATGGCATTCTCGTGCCGACGTTCGGGGCTTATGATCTGGCGATCATGTTCCTCTTCCCCTTCGTGGCGATTCGCACAATTGCGGTCGAGAAAGAGAGCGGCGGATGGAAGATACTCTTACAACTTCCGGGCAGTCTCTACGCAAAGGTAGCGGCTAAAGGACTGGCGCTGCTGGCCGGGTGGCTTATAGCCTTGCTGCCGGGGCTCTTGGCGCTCGTTTTGTGGGAAATCTACGGCGGGCATTTATATGCGCCGGAGACTTTGAATCTGCTGCTGGGTCATCTTTTACGCATGACCCTCAGTTCCGGCATCGCGATAGTGGCGGCGGCTGTTGCCGGAAGCGCCGCCAGCGCCGCCATCGTAACCCTGAGCATTACCGTCGGCACATGGGCGCTCGACTTTATAGCAGCAGGACGTGGCGGCCTGCTTCAGCAATTAGCCTCTTACACTCCGACTGCGGCGTTGCGTTTCTTTGAGCGGGGACTGCTCAGGCTGGACATTGTGATAGTGATGCTGGCTTTCAGCGCGGCTGGCCTTGCCGTCGGAGCAATCTGGCTGAACGCGGGATGGAAGCCGCAAGCTCGATTCGTCAAGATAGCGGCGGTCGCAAGTGTTCTTGTAATAGTGATAATCGTTGGGGCTAATTTGCGAATGAGTTTGGACGTGAGTGAGAACCGGCGCAATTCTTTCTCGCCCGCCGATGAAGCGGCACTGAGCCAGATTCAGCAGCCCCTTCGCGTCACCGCTTTTTTGTCGCCTGAAGACCCCCGTCTCGCCGATCTTGAGCAAAGCGTTCTCAGCAAGCTGCGAAGAATCCTGCCGCGCCTTGAGGTTGATTACGTGGACGGTGGAGGCAGGAGTGGTCTGTTTGCAAACAACGAAAATCATTATGGCGAAATCTGGTATGACCTAAGCGGCAGCCGCGTGATGGAACGCTCTACTATAGAAGCGGTCGTGTTGGAACAGATTTATAAATTGGCAGGCGTTAATCCGCCAAAGCAGGCGGGAGAGAATGAGTTCAACGGCTATCCGTTGGCCGCTCGTCCCGCAGGGGCTTCGTGGATTTTCTATGGTTTGTGGCCGCTGGCCACGATTCTGATCTGGTGGTTAACTCGCAGATAAAGGAACTGGAAATGAAAGCTCGCGTTCGTTTGATGATAAGAGCCATCGTGCTCATCACACTAGCCCTCGCAGTTATGCAATGCACGAAAAGCCCTCACAGAGTGGGCGTGGATGTCTCCAAAGAAAAGGTCGGCGGAGAGTCTTCCAAGTTCCTTTCCGTTGTTGGTAACTGGGTGATTGTTGATGACGGTGGGAAACTGGTCATGGCTGTGGACGGGAGACAATGGCAAAAGGGACAACCGGCGGGCGGACTTGCCGAGAAGGCTCGTGAAATTTATGGCGCGCGGCACGAGGAGTTTATAGATAACGTCAAAGCCTTCGCTTACTTCCCGTATGCTGTCGCCAAAGAGGTTGAAGACTTTCACGAGGGAGAGATCAGCGTGCGTTTCAAGATGGTTGCCGGACAGTTGGATCAATGCGCGGGCATTCTCTTTAACCTGAAGCCAAACGGCGACTATCTCGCGGTGCGCTTCAACGGCAAGGAGGATAACGTCGTGTTATGGACTTTCAACCAGGGTAAGCGCAGCTTTGTGAAGAAGGGGTCGGAGAATGTGCCGCTGGAAATGAATCAGTGGTATACGCTTCAGATTTCAGTTAAGGGGATAAACCTGCAAGCTTCCTTAAACGGCAAACACCTGCTTGATTACACGCTGGCCGAGCCTGTCTCAGGCAAAGTAGGACTCTGGTCGAAAACCGATAGCGTGAGCTATTTCGATGAATTCACAGTCACACCAAATTTACCGCAAGGCTGAGTAGAAAGAAGACTTTCAATCCGCCGTGCAGCGTATTGCGTCCCGGTTTATGGAGGACTATGATATTGACGAAACGGCGGAAGGAAGTATTCGATGATTCTGATGAATTCGTTAAGGGTGAGTTCAATCCTGCTCGCCATGCCCCTCCTGTTTATAGTTTTCGCGCAAAGCAATTCATGTCAAAGCACGAAAGCGACCAGCACAACCAAAGATAAGACCGTGACAAAAGATACTACTTCGACGAAGGAAGATGGCAGGATTCCGATCAGGGTTGATGATGGCAAGATTCCAATCGGGTCGGATGCCGGGACAGACGTTTGGGGTGGTGAGCACATCCGTCTTCAAGTGACCGAGGGGGGCGCAGACATAGAGTACGATTGCGCTCAGGGAACGATGGCACAGCCTCCGGTCGCGGACGCTGGAGGACGCTTCGACATCAAGGGCACTCACCGCGTAGAACATCCCGGCCCAATCCGGCGCGATGAGGAATCGAATGGCCGCCCGGCTCGCTACACGGGCAAAATATCCGGCGACACGATGACGCTGACCGTAACCCTCACAGACAAGTCAGAAACCTTCGGCACCTTCACCCTCAAGCGAGGCAGCGAGGGAAAGGTTTTCAAATGCAGGTAAGATTGGCGCAGTCCGAAGAAGCTGAAAAGTCATCGGCGCTTACTGTCCCGTCAGGGACAATTGATAATAGCCTAGCGATTTATCGCTGGGAATAGAAGTAGAGAATAAACCTGAGTCCCGTAGGGACGACTGAAGAGAGGCTCGCTTCCTTTCAGTCGTCCCTACGGGACTCAATCTTTATCTTTGCCTTTATTCCCAGCAATAAATTGCTGGGCTATTGTCACATCGTCCCTGACGGGACTTTTCAATCAGCTTCTAAGACAGCTCGGTGTAGGACTTTCGCTGTGGCAGGAGTTATCCGGCAGGCTATGTCTGACAAGAGTAGACCGCAGAAACCTTAACCGACGCCAGCGACGCTCATGGATTGAGGAACGTCCGTTTCCATTTCAATTGCGCCGAGCACACGCTCTACCGCCTGCGCCATCTCGCGTTGAAAGAGGTCGCACACGTAGTTGATGTCGAGCAGCAGGGCGTCGCTGCCGATTTCACGATAGAGATTGATATAGCCCCAGCCCGCGCTTTGTGTTGACAGCGGCAGGCGCATCGTCCAGAAGCGACCCGACGCGGCCATCTCCTCCGCAGCACCACCGCCGTCGTCTCTTTCCCATGACCAGCAGATCAGGCCGCCGCGCAGTTCCGCTCCCAAGGCGCTCGCCGTCATTCTTTCGTGCATCAATGTCTCTGCGGTCTGCGCTTCACTGCCGCCTCGCCCCAGTTGGACAGTAGCGCAGGCGAACTCTCCCGAATCGAGCAAGACGCGCATCGCATGGAAGATTTCGCCGAGCGTCGTCGCTTTCGACATCTCAACGCTGGCACGGCGCACCCGAACGTTATTGGCAAGGCGCAGGCGGCGCTCGCTCAAGTTGCGCTTGATGCCCGCCTTGACCTCGTCCACTTCGTGATAGCGCAGATGCCAGACGACGAACAGGATGGCCGCCGCGACGACGAACAAGACCAAGCCCATCGCACGTCGCCCCGAATCGCTGACGAGCAGCAGGGCGAGCAGCCCGAAAACGGCGCAGGCTGCGTAGAGCACTAAAGCGACGCGGCGCTGAGACCAGCCGCGCGCCAGGAGCATGTGATGAACGTGTTCGCGGTCGCCGTCAAAGATCGGACGCCCGCTGATGAAGCGGCGCACCATCGAGAAGCCCGTATCAAAGACCGGGAGGCCGAAAGCCAAAAGCGGAATGGCGACCGCCACCGCCGTCGAAGCCTTCTGCATTCCCTGCACAGACAAGGCGGCGAGGGTGAACCCGATGAAGAGAGCGCCGGAATCGCCCAGAAAGATTGAGGCGGGATTAAAGTTGTAGCGCAGGAATCCGATCAGACTCCCGCACAGGACGACAGCCATCACCGTCACCATCGGCTGTCCGAGAATGAGCGAGACGACCAGCATCACGAGCGCCGCGAAGAGCGAAGCCCCCGCCGCCAAGCCGTCTATGCCGTCAATCAAGTTGAAGGCATTGCTGATTCCGATAGTCCACAGGATCGTCAAAGCGTAACCCAAAAGCGGGTGCAACTCGATTGAGCCGACCAGTGGCAGAGAAAGCGCGACGATGCGCCCGCCCAACACACAGAACAACACTCCAGCCAGACCCTGCACTAAGAATTTGAGCCGCGCGTTGGTTCCGCGCAAATCGTCGTACACGCCGAACAGGAGCATCAGCGTCGCGGGCACGAGGATGGCTAATAGTTTCGGGCGGTCGGCGAGCAGGGTTTCCGTCAGCAGATTATGGATGAAGGGCAGCAGGGCCAGCGCGCAGAGCATCGCCGCGAAAATCGCCACGCCGCCTAAGTGTGGGACAGACCTGCGATGTACACGACGCCCGTCGCGCGGCACATCCATCAATCCGAAACGCTCGCAGGCACGCCTGACGAGCGGCGTCAGGATTAAAGACGCGCAGGCTGAGACGATGAAGAGAAGAAAGTATGTATTCAAAGGCAAACCAGTCTTATCAAGTTAAAGCGTGAATGGGCATTAAAACCCAAAGAGCGTTTCAGTCGAGACCGGATAAGTACATTGGCCGCCAGTTCCACAAAACAGAGCTGGCGACCAATGTCTGGTTAACGCCGATAGTGCGCAATTACGGCGCGGGTTCAAAGTTATAAGTCGTCGAAAAGCCGCCGATGCCGATCTTGAAGGCATCAACGTTGCCGTCGAAGCCGGGCGACCAGGGGCCACCGGCCTTGAACAGCACGCCGCTCGTCGGCGTGTTACGAACGCCTGCGTTGGGATAGAGAGTGAGCACCTGCGCCCATGTGCAAGGTGTCGCGGGCTGGCACGGGTTGGAAACACTCCCGCCGTTCACTACCGCCGTCGCGCTTGAGCCATACCAGTTGCCTGCCTTCGCATCCCAGGTCTGCCAGACATTCTGTTGAACCGTTCCCGTGAGATACGGCTCGAACACAAGCCTGCCGTTGAAAGCAGTGTTGGCGTCGTTGAGGTCGTAGTCAACATCGAACTGAAGTGAAATCGCTACGACCGTGTTGGCGTTGTTGTCCTGATAGCTCCTGTATAGCAGCGTGCTGATGTCGTCCATGCGCGTCCCCGCGTAGTGCGTGAAGACTTCAAACGCATGACGAGCCGTGCTGTCAACTGTCAGGAAGGCGCTTCCCGTGCCGAGCGGAGGCGTGGCCGGGCCAGCCTCGAAACCGCCTGAGCCAGTGCCGCTCCCGAAGTCATCGAAGAAAGCCCAGTTCCTCTGGTTGGCGGGCGAAACCAATGTATCGGGATTGCCCTGGAAACCGAATGTCCCACGACCCGCAGTCGTCTCGACATTGGTGTCCGTGCCGCTCAAGAGAATCGGATCAATCTTCAAGTTGGCCGATGCCGGGCCAGCCACGTCAGGCTGTCCTCCCGGAGGTGTGGCCGAACCGCCATACGCTACCGGTATCTGGGCAGCGTAGCCCGGCTCCGCACTGTTGGCCGTCGTGATGACAGGGCTGGTCGTCCCGAACCAGTTTCCTCTGAAGTTCTTCAGGTTCGTCGTCCCCACTGCGGGCAATGTGCCTCCCGACTGACGATCAACGATCTGGCCGTACCAGTTGGCGCTGATGTTGTTATTGCTGAACGTCGAGTGCAATGCCTGCTGCGGCGGAGTGCCGACGCCGCTTCCATCAAGGAAGAGGACGCCGACAGTCCAGTTGTTAGTGATGAAGTTTTCAACGACCGTCTCGTTGTCGGTCTGGTTGCGGTAGATGATCCCCGTGCGATTGAAGTCAATGACGTTGTTGCGGATGGTGTGTCCGTTGCTGTTATTGACATCAATGCCGCTGCGGTTGCCCGTGATGACGTTGTCGCGCACGAGCATATTGGAGATGGATTGTCCCTGCACGGAGATTCCGGCTGAGTTCAGTCCAGGGTTATTCCAGTCCGTAGTGTTATTGCCCAGCCGCGTGATGGTGAATCCGGCGACGGTCACGTCACTGGCAGTGACCGCCACGGTTGAGCCTGCGCCACCTATTGGCCCACGAATGTTGGTCGAACCGGCACCGGAGCCGAGCAGACGGATGCCAGCCTTGTTGACGTTGACATCCTCGTCATAGGTTCCGGGGAAGACTGTGATCGGGACGTTCGGCGGAGCGGCGTCAATCGCCCCTTGAATCGTCGAGAAGCAGCCGCCCGTTCCGCCGGGGTTGACGCATCTGGTCGGGACAGGGCTACAGCTAAACGCCTCGACCTCCACGATCCGGCTGAACTCGCCGTCTGAAGAACTGTTGACCACGACTCTAATCATGTTCGTCGTGACCGGACTCGCAAAGATAAACTTCCGCTTGACGAGATTGTTCAGCGTGGCGTGGCCGCCGGGAACATCCAACCAGGCCGCGCCATTCCAGTACTGCACATTGAAATCAACCAGGCCGTAATAGGTGAACGTCATCGAGTCCGTCGGCTCGACAGGACTATTGTAGTTATCCTGCAAGCTGTAGACATCTATCTCGTTAATCGTCTGTGTGGCGACGAGATCAATGGTCAGGGTGTCCGGGAAGACGAAAGACGTGCCGTCGTTCCAGCCTGCGCCCCCGCCCCACGGATTGCCGACGTGGTTGCCGTCAATCGCGCCGCTGGGCGGATAGCCGGGGCCGAACGTAGAAGTAGCTGTGGCTGACGTTCCATAGGAAGCTGCCGCGACGTTGGTAGTACACGGCGCGGGCGTCGGCGTCGGTGTCGGTCCCGGCGCTGGCGTACAACTAAACGCCTCGACTTCAACCACGCGGCTGTAGACACCATCGGCGCTGGCGTTGACCAGGATTCTAATTTGATCGGTCACGACCGGAGAGCCGAAGATTACTCTTCTCTTGACCAGATTGTTGCCCGTGATATTGCCGCCGGGAACATCCACCCAGGTCGCGCCATTCCAGTACTGCACCTGGAAGTTCGTTAACCCGTAAGCCGTAAAGGTCGTCGTGTCTGTCGGCTCAATCGGACTGGTGTAGTTGTCCTGCAAGCTGTAGACATCTATCTCGCTCAAGGATTGAGTGACGCCGAGGTTGATGACCAAATTATCGGGATAAACACCGGCGGTCGCGTCGTTCCAGCCAACGCCCGTGCCCCAACCTGCTCCGGTGTGATTGCCGTCAATCGCGCCACTCGCCGGATAGTTCGGGGTAATCTCCGAAGATGCCGAAGCGGTCGCACCGTAAGCCGAGGCCGCAACGTTGGTGCCGCAAGGCGTCGGTGTCGGTGTCGGTGTCGGCACGGGCACTGCGCTGCAACTGTAAGCCTCGACTTCGACCACACGGCTGTAGACTCCATCAGCACTACTGTTAACCACAATCCTGAGCTGATCGGTCGTGATTGGCGAGCCGAGGATGATTTTCCGCTTGACCAGATTGTTGCCGGTGATATTGCCACCGGGAACATCCACAAAGGCCGCGCCATTCCAGTACTGCACCTGGAAGTTCGTCAGACCGTAGTAGTTGAACGTCATCGCGTCAGACGGCTCAACCGGACTCGTGTAGTTATCCTGCAAGCTGTAGACATCTATCTCGCTGATTTGCTGAGCGACGCCGAAATTGACAACGAGGTTGTCAGGATAGACGCCCGGTGTGCCGTCGTTCCAGCCGACGCCCGTGCCCCAGCCGTTGCCGACGTGATTGCCGTCAATCGCACCTGAGGCTGCGTAGCCGGGTGCTGCTTCCGAAGAGGCCGAAGCGGTCGCGCCATAGCTGGCTGCCGCGACGTTGGTCGGGCAGATTGGCGGAGTAGCAGGCGCGTTCAAATCAAAGTAGGCGATGGGTTGATCGTGGTCGGACATACGCAGCGCGTTCGTGCTTTCGTAGTTCTTGACCGCGAAGTCCGAATCGTTGCGCACGTAGGCGAAGCGAGTGACGGAAGCGTTCGCGTTCGGGTTGACGATTAAGTGGTCAAGCGTCTGCGCGTTGCCGTCGAAGTTATAGGAATACTGCTGATTCGCGGGAAGCGTATCCAGCAAATCTATCTGGTTTGGATTGACGAGGTCCGGGGAAGCGAGCGTCACCTGACTGGCTGGCGCGGGCGTTCCGAGGATTGTGCCGATGACATCGGCGTAGCCGTCGTTGACGCGGAAGGCGTTCAAGTCGCCGAGGGTGATGAGCCGCTCGGTCGGGTTGGAGGTCTGCCGCGATTGAATGTAGTTGGCTAAGAACTCCGCTCCTTTGCGGCGCTTCTCGCGGACGCGCGCTCCGACCGTTCCCGTTCCAGCCACAGTCGGGTCGTCAATGTTATTGAGCGAGCGCATGTGGTTGACAATCACGGTAAAGGCAAAGAGGCTGGCATCCGTGCGCGGGATGGTGGCTTGCAGCACGAGCGGCGGACGGTCGTTCAGGATGTCGAGCGAGCCGTCGTTCGGGTCTGTGTAGTTGTAGCACGTCGAAGGGGTGACGTGGTCGCAGCCAGGAAGCTCTACCTGCGTCACGCTGCCGACCGTGACCCTTGAACTCTTGACGAGGAAGCCCACATCTATGCCGCCGATGTCGTTGCCCTCTACGAGGTAGGCGACGTACTGCGGGTTAGGCAGCGAGTCGAGGCTTACCGCGTCACTGTTAATCTGGTTGGCAACGGCCTGCAACGCTCCGAGGTTCTCTACCTCCTGTACACCGATAACGTCAGGGTAACGCTGAAGCGTGCGGATGATGAGCGAGGCTTTCGCCACGCGCCGATTGAAGGCGGCGACTGAGAGAATCGGGTCGCTACCGGGGCCGTCCGCCGTGTCGAAGAAGCGCTCCATGTTGAAGGAGACAACGGTCAATTCGCTTGAGAGCGGCGTTGGCGCGGCTGTCGGGCCGGGCTGTGTGCCGACTGTCGGCGGGTTGGCCGCTTCGGGCAGAATCGTGTAAGCGCGGAAAGAATAGTCTACTTCGCCGATGAGATTGGTGATGACCGTTCCGGCGGTCAAGTCGAGCGCGGTCGTGCCGGGTTGGGCGTCGCTGTCAACGCGAATCCTTTCCGGGTTCTCGTCAAAGCGCGGGACTGTGCCGGGCGCTCCCGGCGGAAGCGGGTCGCTGATGGCGATGCCTGCTTCGCGGAAGGGGCGCGAGACTCCCGTCACGACGCCGAAGAAGATGCCAGTGGATGAAACTGTCGCGTTCGGCTCATTGATGCTGCCCTGCGTCGGGCCGACCACCGTCAGCGACGGGACCTGCACGCGCATGCCTTCATACTTCTCAAGGTTGTTGAGATCGTTGACCTGCGTTTCGGCTGCGGTGATGGTGACAGGAGTGGGCAGCGGATTGCCAGTTGAAAGGACGGAGGCTGTAGAGCCGCTGGTGAATTCCGTCAGCGGCTGCTGGAATAAGTCAGCAGTCGGGATGAACTCTATAATCTGGCCTGTGACCTGCACGCGGTTGCCGATGACGGCTGCGGCGGGCGGGCTTGCGCCTGTGAAGACGAAGATGCCGTCAGAGGTTGCGGGGTTTGCGTCGCACCCAGCGTCCTGTATGTAGTAACCGCCGCTTGACCCCGACTTGATGCCGGTGACGATGCCCGTTGTGGTGACGGTCTGACTGACAAAGGGCGAGGTGTTGCTGCTGCCCTGAATCGCGCAGATGCCGGTCAGCGTCACGTCGTCGTTATTGATAGTGCCCTGACCTGTAACGTCACCGGCAGTAGCGTTCGCGCTAATGCCCGTGATGTTGACGTTGAAAGTCTCGTTCGGTTCGGGCGTCGTGTCGCCGTTGACCTGCACGATGATGTTCGTGGTGGAGCTGCCCGTCGGGATGCTGCCGCCGGTCGGCGTGACTTGAACGTAGTCGTTGTCGGCGAGGGTCGCCGTGCCATCGGCGGTGGCGTAGGTGAAGGTGACGCCGCCAGCAGGCGCGGGCGCTGTCAGGCTAACCGTGAAATTAAAAGCGGTCGTTCCGGCATTGCCTTCGGCCTGTGCCACATCGTTGATCGAGAGGACGGGCGCGACTGCTGCGGCGCTGGCCGTCACGGAGAAATCGTCAATGGACATCCCATGATCCGAACCTGAGTGGTTGGGGTCTGACCAGCGGAGCAGGATGGACTGCCCGCTTGCGAGGCTGACCGGAATCGTAAAGCTGATTGCTGTGCGGTTCGCCGCCGCGTTGCCATCAAGCGTAGCTGCTGTGGCGGTGGTGATTGGGCTAGTGAAATCGAGTTGCGTGACGTTAGTGCCTGCGGCCTGAAAGTCAGCAAGGCTCCCGGTGAGACTAGCCCCGGTGATGTAAGAGAATGCAACTGTATCTGAATGCACGCCGCCGCCGCCGTTACGCCACTGTTCGCCAGTGTAGGAGACCGCCAGCGAAGTGATGGTTGTACCGGTCGAGTTCGTCAGAAGAGTGCCCCAGAAGAGGTTCCCGACGGCGGCGTTGGCCGATCCAACCGAGCCGAGAGCGCGGTCGGCGTCGGTTCCCGTGCCATAGCTATACAGGTTTCCGGCGTTGCTGTTTCCGTTGTTGGCTACGACGGTTGTGCCAGTACCCGTGCGCGCGTGATACCAGCCCGGAACCGTGCTGTCGTTGACAAACGTCACGCTCCCTGCGGTTGGGAGGCTGTTGAAGTTCTGCGAGATGGTCGTCGGCAGCGTGTTGATAAGGATGTTAGTCCCCATCGCCGAAGACGCGGACGACGATTTCGCCGTGGCCTGCTTCGTCTGCGCGCCCTGTTTATTCGTTTGCGCGACTTGTTGCCTCGACTGCGCCATTGCAGACGGCATGGTGATAAACGGAAATGAATTAAGCAGAAGTAAAATAGCCGTTGCGATAGCTAACGCTGGGCGGCGCTCAGTGTGTGAGTGTGGTTTGGGTATTGAAAACACGGGCAGAATCCTTTCGTAATGGGCATGAAAAACCGAAGGGGTTTAATTTTTAGGACGCGCTTTGTAGTACACGCCGCATCGAATTCGCAAGTCGGGAATCTATTGCTACGGTGAACCTTTCCTTAGTCGCTCGCCGCTTGTGTGTGTGAGCTAACCTTCCAGCGTCGCTCACATCCCGCGATAGACCCGTTAGTCTGGGTGGAAAACTTTTCGCCGCTCAAGAAAAAAGCCTATCTCACGCAGCTTCTGGGCGTGCGAGATAGGCGAGCGTCAAAGACAATGTTTAGGGCAAATTCCAGCCTGAATCTTAAAAATGAATAACGCAAAACTCACTGCTCCAACTTCAACTCGCTGACCGAGAACACAAAACCCGGTTAGAGATAGGAAAGACCCGCCAACTGCTTTAACACTTCATGCCACGCGCGCGACCATGTTCTCCTCTTCAGACTTCCTGAAGAGATGCGCCAGCGGGGCGTTGGCTTCATTTTGACCCTTGGCTGTTAACTCTATGCTGAAACGCGATGTCCGGGCTGTTAATTCTACTTAGCGGTGAGATACCCGGCAGGAAGCAACTAAAGACAAGCTACAGGCTGGATAACTCTGCCGGTTTAACCGGAAAAGACAAGATTATCTGTGCGCGCGCATCTTACCACGCCCGACTGTTAAGTTAAAGCGCGCACGGGTGAAAGCCGGGGTCTATTCGTCCCTTGATTCGGTGGTAAACCCGACACGACAAGCGACAAAGCGAACCACGAAGCCACACGAACTAACACGAAATATCCTAATTCCTTCGTGTTGTTTCGTGTGGCTTCGTGGTTCGTTTCCTTCTTTGTCGATAATGAATAGGCGCTGGGGCGAATGCCCCGGCCTCAAACGAGACCGGGGCATTCACCAACCTTTACAGCTTAGCCTGACGGCTCAAGGCCGATTCAACGAAACCATCAGGGCTCGCATCGGCTCAGACAGCTTTTGCAGCAGCCCCGAAGTTTCCTGCTCCCACGGCGAAGCCGCCCCCGGCGACCCCGACTGTAGAAGCTGCGGCGCATTGCCTCCCGTACAACTGAACGCCTCGACCTCGACAATGCGACTGTAGACGCCATCGGCACTATTGTTGACGAGGATACGAATCTGGTTAGTCACAACCGGCGAGGCAAAGATTACCTTCCGCTTGACCAGATTGTTGCCGACAATGTTGCCGCCGGGAACATCCACCCAGCCGCCGATGCCGTCAGGCACCTGCACCTGGAAGTTCGTTAGCCCGTAAGCCGTGAACGTCATCGAGTCTGTCGGCTCGACAGGACTCGTGTAGTTGTCCTGCATGCTGTAGACATCTATCTCGGTTAGGGTTCGAGTAGCATTGAAATTGACGACCAGATTGTCAGGAAAGACGCCTGCCGTTCCATCGTTCCAGCCGACGCCTGTGCCCCAGCCGTTGCCGATGTGATTGCCGTCAATCGCTCCTGATGCAGCGTAGCCCGGACCGGCCTCGGATGAAGCCGCAGCCGTTGAGCCAAAGGAAGCGGCGGCGACGTTATCCGTCGTACACGGTGTCGGCGTCGGTGTCGGTGTCGGCACCGGCACGGCGCTACAGCTAAACGCCTCGACCTCGACGATACGGCTGTAAACTCCATCAGCCGTGTTGTTGACCAGAATCCTGATCTGGTCGGTTGTGACCGGCGAGGCTAAGAGAACCCTGCGCTTGACCAAATTGTTGCCCGTGATATTGCCGCCGGGAACAGTCGTCCAACCGCCGACGCCGTCAGGCACCTGCACCTGAAAATCTGTCAGGCCGTATGCCGTGAAGGTCGTCGTATTGGTCGGTTCAATCGGACTCGCGTAGTTGTCCTGCAAGCTGTAGACATCAATCTGGCTGATCTGCTGAGCCACACCGAGATTGACGACCAGATTGTCTGGATAGGCACCTGCCGTCGCGTCGTTCCAGCCAACGCCTGTGCCCCAGCCTGCGCCTGTGTGATTGCCGTCAATCGCGCCAGAAGCAGGATAGTTGGCATTGATGGTTGAAGAGGCGGAAGCCGAGCCACCGTAGGAAGCGGCAGCCACGTTCGTCGTGCAAACCGTCGGGGTTGGCGTCGGCGTCGGCGTCGGCACTACCTGCGGCGGGCTGCAACTGAAGGCTTCGACTTCGACCACACGGCTGTAGACGCCGTCGGCAGAGGCATTGACCTTGATTCTAATCTGGTCGGTCGAGACAGGTGAGCCGAAGACCACCTTGCGCTTAACCAGATTGTTGCCCGTGATGGTGCCGCCGGGAACATCCTGCCAGCCGCCGACTCCATCCGGTATCTGCACCTGGAAGTCCGTCAGGCCATAGACACTGAAGGTCATGGAGTCTGTCGGCTCAGTCGGACTCAGATAGTTGTCCTGTAAAGAATAGACATCAATCTCGTCGAGTTGTTGCGTCACACCGAGATTGATTGTCAGGGTGTCAGGGAATGTACCGGGTGTGCCGTCGTTCCAGCCAACGCCTGTGCCCCAGGGATTGCCGACGTGATTGCCGTCTATCGCTCCTGATGCAGCGTAGCCCGGACCGGCCACGCTCGATGCGGTGGCGGTTGCGCCGTAACTGGAGGCTGCCACGTTGGCGCAGCCGACAGTCAAAGAGTTCGTTGCAGTGCTGCCGGTATAGCCGTTGTCGCCCGCGAAACTTGCGCCCACACCGTTGGGGTAAGTTCCGGGATTGATTCCGGCGAGGCTGGCGTTGGGCAGGGCTGCCACACCATTGATGTCTGTGGTGGCGCTGCCGACGCTGTTGCCGTTTAAGGTGAAGGAGATGGTCTTGTTGGGGACCGGGTTGCCGCCTGAGGTCAAGGTCGCCATCAATGCCGCCGTTCCGCCGTATGGCCCGCTCGCCGGAGCGACGACGAGACTCGTGCTCGACGGAGTGTTGACGTTACAGACCGTGACATCCGAGAGCGTCGGCGTGACGGCGCTGTTAGTTGTGCTGAGGTACGCTTTGTACTTCAGGAAGCGGAAGCCGTTGAACTGACTCAAAGACGCACCGCTGGTTGTAAAGAAGGTTCCGGGTGTGCCGTCAGGACCAACGAAGGTGAATAAGCCTGTCGAGTTGTTGTGGCCTGCGACCTGGAATTTGACGGTCGTGCCCGCCGGGGTCGTAGCATTCCACGACAAGGTAGTCCACGTCGGCGTGCTCCCGCCTATCGGGTTGGCATCCTTCGCCGTCGAAATCAGAGTGCCTTCCGGCACGTAGCCTGTATCTATGTAAGTGTGGAAGCCCAGGTCTCTGGCTGTGACGGGCGTTCCAGTACCAGTAATTACCCACGTTCCACCGCTGTTGCTTGAAGTCACCCAGTTACCGCCAGCATAGACATCGCTGGCGCTGACGACATACGCGTAAGTTCCCGCCGATGGGTTCGCGACCGGGCGGACTATTAATGCGTACTGCGTCCCAGCCGTCACATTCAGCGGTGTGGTGAAGTTAGCGCCGAAATAGCCACCCGAACCGCTGTTGAAGCCCGGGATCGTCCCCGTTGCAAGGTCAGCGCCCGTTGGTAGACCGGCGCTTGTAGCCCTGACCGAGAGCGTGAGATTCGGGGTCGTGCCCGAACAACCGCTACAGAACAGGTTAAGGTCGGCCCTCGTCATCGGGCCGGTAATGTTTGCGGTGAAGGTCTGGCCAACCCAGCTTGTTGCGTTGAAGCCGAAGCCGGAATTGGTAGTATTCGTGTTCTGCTGGTCAACGGTCGGCGGTCTCGCCAGCAGCACGTCGCCGGGGCTGGTGGTCGTATCCACATTGTTTGGAGTGCCCGCCTGAAAGTCCGCCTGCGTAGTGTCAGTGAAACAACCGCTGGCCGCAGACGGGGTGAGCGGGATGTCTGCGGTGGTAGTTGTGCCGTAAGCCAACGTCACGCTGACAGTGTTATTAGCGTAGCCGGGCGCAGACGCCGTCACGCTCGTAATGTCAGGCGAGAGGTTCGCGAGTTGATAGAAGCCGCTCGCGTTGGTAGTGGTCGTATTGTTACCGGCGGTCACTAGCGCACCGCTGATCGGATTGTTGGTGGTCGAGTCTCTAACCGTTCCCTGCAATGTCGCCGCCACGGTGCTGGCGTTAAGCGAAATCTCCCACATGCCGCGACCGTGTGTGGCGATGCGGAGAATACGATTGGGGTTCTGAATGCCTATGTCGAAGACGGCCACGCGCGGCAGTCCGTTGCTAAAGGGCGACCACGTCGCGCCGCCGTCCAGCGAACGATAGACGCCGATGTCCGTGCCCGCATAAAGATTGGAAGAATTTGAAGGGTCAACGACGAACGCGTTCACCGGAATGTCCGGGATAGTGTTGCCGATGCCGGTCCATGTCGGTGCCGCGTTGCTCAGATTGGTGGTCTTGTAGATATGCGGCGTTGAATTGCCGAAGAAACCTGAGAGCGTTACATAAGCCGTGTCCACATTGTTCGGGTCAACGACGGCGCGCGCGATGTACCTGGCCGGGATCGTGCCGGTGACGTTGTTCAAAGTCGAACTGCCGGTCGTCGTCCTCCAAACATTGCCGTTGGACAAGCCGACAATACGCACGTTGTCATTCTGCGGCGAGATGCCGACGGCTGTGATGGGAACACCGGAAACAATCGGTGCCTGGCTGACAGTCGCAATGGTGGTTCCGCTGGTGGTCGAGCGGCGCAGGCGGTCGCTGCCGAAGTAGAAGGTGTTGGGATTGCCTGGCCCTAAGGCTAAAGGAGCGTAGAAGGAGACAGCCGTATCGGCAGTGCCGAGGCTGAAGGTCTGCCAGCCGTTGTCCTGCGCGTTGGCCGTGTTCGTGACGCGCGCATAGGCGACGAGACCTCCTGCACCTACGATGTTGAAGTAGGTGTGGTACATCGTCACGTTGGTGTTGTTGACCGCGTTCTGGTCAATCTGGGTGAAGCCGCCATCGCCGAAGTCGGCGCGTATCCACGTATTGTCCGGCCTCAGCCACTCCGTGCCGTTGTCCTGCGTGCCGCCGATGGTGAAATAAGGATCGATCGGGTGGATGGCCAGAGACTGAAACTGCGTGGCGTTGAAACCCGTGTTATTGAGGCTTATCCAATTGGCCGCACCGTCAAAGGATTTCCAGATGCCGCCATCGCTGCCCGTCCAGACGAGGTTGTGATCGATAGGACTAACCTCAATCGCGTGCTCGTCGGCATGGAGGCCGGTTTGCATCACACTGAACGTCGGGCTGGCTGAGAGCGCGTTCGTTGATTTCACAAAGATGTGTGCCGGGCTGCCCTCGCCGGGGCCGCCGAGGTAGAGGATGTTGGCGTCAGTCGGATCAACCCCGATGGGCATGTCGTAGTTACACTGGCCGCCGCAGAATCCTGTAGCGCCGGGGAGCGTCGCCGACCACGTCTGGCCGCCGTCAATTGAACGCTTCAAGGTGCCGCTTGCGTCGGCAGTGATGGCGTACACAGTCACGACGCCGCCGACCTTGTTGATCGCAATCTCTGCCCGGTTAAGCACGGTGGCACTGATGGTGGCGAGCGTGCGCGTAAAGATTGGGGTCGGATCAAGCGCATTGGTCGAGCGATAAACGCCGCCGCTGCCCGCGACGCTGGTTCCGCGCACGGTCGTGAGCACGGTGTTCGGATTGCCCGGCTCAAACTCTATGTCTGTCGAACTGAGGTTGCCGCCGTTGTCGGTCGCGACCGTGAGCCGCGTGAACGTCGGACTAGCCCCCGCTGCGTTGGTCGAACGAAAGAGGCCGCGCGGCTTCAATGACGCGGCTCCGGCGTCATTCAGGGCTGTCCCCGAGATGCCGCCAACGCCCGAAGCGACGGCGATGAAAATGGTATTCGGGTCTGTCGGGTGGACGATGATCTTATCAATGGCCCAGCCGCTCAGCACGTCTACGCTGCTGTCATTCTGGTTAAAGGGGCCGCTCAGGGTCGGCGAGGCCGTGTCGGCATTATCAATTCTATAAACGCCCACGCCGAAGAAGCAGTCAGCCGAGAAATTTCCTTCGCCCGTTCCGACATAGAGGGTTGAGGGCTGCGAAGGAGCAATGGCGACCGCGCCGACGGCTAAGGTTTGCGCGTTATCGAAGAGGGGCGTCCATGTCCCGCCGCCGTCCAGGGTGCGGTAGACACCGCCCTGCGCCGCAGCGACGTAAGCAATATCAGGATTGGTCGGATGAAGGGCGATTGAGGTCGTGCGCCCGCTGACAGCTTGCGAGACGCCGAAGGTCTGTCCGTTTGAGAGCGGGGCGGGGCCGATGGACTTCCAGAGAGTGTCGCTAATCGGCAAACTCCGAAAGATCGAATTGATGGGGAGCGTCACGCCGACATCTATCGTCGTCGTCCTATCATTCGGCCTGCCTTCCTGCTGGTTCATCTCGCGGATGGCACGGCCACGCGCTTCCGGGTCGTAAGGCTCGCCGGGCAAAATACCGCGCAGCTTGTTGATATACTCTTCGCGCAGCGCCAGGTAGTCTTCCTTGTCGAGCTTCCCGCTCATGAATCTCGGGAGGTCGGGGTCATTCTCAGTCCGGTCTTCATCGCCGTCATCTTCGATGCCCTCGCCGTTTTGACTGGCATCGCGAGCCAGAAGGGGGACGGACGCCTCCTCCACGACCTCTTTTCGCGTGTTCTCCGCAGAACCGCTGCTCGACGTCACAGTTTCGGCGGCGGGTTTCGCGGCAGGTTTGCTCGCGGGTTTATTCGATTTCTGAGCCAGCGAGACAGTCGAGACTGTGAGACTGGCGGCGACCAGGATTAGAACGAGGAAGGTAGCCAAGCGGCTGCGCGACTTCGTGGATGAAATTTTTCTCGCTATTGTCCGAATAAAGTTAGATTGCGGGCTATGGGCTTTACTCATGGGAAAACTATCCTTTCACTACGGTTTCGGACAAAGCAGCTTCGTCCAGGGTTGGTGTCCTTACAATCGCAAAACCGACTACGCGGCTCGATAGTACTTCAACTCAAAACAATTTCCGAAAGCTCAGAGAGTGCAGCGGAGCTTTTGCCCTCATCTGCATAAGGCTATCTCTCTCTGTTTTTTTTAAGAACCACATGGGAAAGTCGGTTCTCCGGCAGTGTGTAAAGTTAAATGCGATTCACACTACTGGAGAACCGACTCAGGTAGTACGTTACGGCTGCAAGTTACCGCAGCCAGGCCCGATTCAACGAAGGCGACAGGAGTCGCATCGGCAGCGGCAGCCTCACCGGGTTCGACGGATTTTGTCCGTGACCCGTCATGATTGGATCCGCCGATGGCCCCGAACGTTTGTTCGGCACTGACACCACCACGGGTGTACAGCTAAACGCCTCAACCTCGACGATACGACTGTACACGCCATCAGCAGTGCTGTTGACGAGGATACGAATCTGGTTAGTCACAACCGGCGAGGCGAAGATCACCTTCCGCTTGACCAGATTGTTGCCGACGATGTTGCCGCCGGGAACATCCAACCAGCCACCGACACCATCCGGTACCTGCACCTGGAAGCTCGTCAGACCGTAGAACGTGAAGGTCGTCGTATCGGTCGGTTCAATCGGACTCGTGTAGTTGTCCTGCAAGCTATAGACATCAACCTCACTGATGGCTTGCGTCGCATTGAGATTGACGACCAGATTGTCAGGATAGACACCTGCGGTCGCGTCGTTCCAGCCAACGCCCGTGCCCCAGCCTGCGCCCGTGTGATTGCCATCAATCGCACCCGATGCAGGATAGTTCGGACTCACGGTTGACGACGCCGTTGCGGTCGCCCCGTAAGAGCCAGCCGCGACGTTCGTCGTACATGGCGTCGGTGTCGGAGTGGGCGTCGGGCCAGGCACTGCGCTGCAACTGAAGGCTTCGACTTCAGCGATCCGACTGTACACACCATCTGCCGTGCTATTGACCAACACTCTGATCTGGTCTGTCACGATTGGCGCGAAGATCACCTTTCGCTTGACCAGATTGTTCCCCACAATATTGCCGCCGGGAACATCCACAAAGGCCGCCCCATTCCAGTACTGCACCTGGAAGTTTGTCAGACCATAGTAGGTGAACGTCATCACGTCCGTTGGCTCGACAGGACTCGTGTAGTTGTCCTGCAAGCTATAGACATTAACCTGGCTGATTGATTGATTGACACCGAAGTTGAGAACGACACTGTCCGGGTAAGCTCCGGCGGTGGCATCGTTCCAGCCTGTGCCCGTGCCCCAGTTGGTGGCTGCACGGTTGCCATCGATGACTCCGCTGGCCGGATAGTTCGGACTGATGGTTGACGAGGCAGAAGCTGACCCTCCGTAAGACGAGGCAGCGACGTTCGTCGTGCATGGCGTCGGAGTAGGCGTCGGTGTCGGCGGCGGCGGCGCGTTACAACTAAACGCCTCCACTTCAACCACGCGACTCCACAGGTTGTCCGCCGTGCTGTTGACCACAATCCTGATCTGGTCTGTCGTCACAGCCGAGGCGAAGATAATCCTTCTCCTGACCTTGTTGTTGCCGGTGATAAGGCCGCCGGGAACGTCCACCCAGCCGCCGACGCCGTCCGGCACCTGCACCTGGAAGTCAACCAGACCGTAAGCCGTGAAGGTCATGCTTTCGGTCGGCTCAGACGGACTCAGGTAGTTGTCCTGCAAGCTGTAGACATAAATCTCGTTAATCTGTCTGGAAGTACCGAGATTGATGGTCAGGTTGTCAGGGTATGTCCCTGCTGTGTTGTCATTCCAACCAACGCCTGTGCCCCACGGATTGCCGACGTGATTGCCGTCAATCGCTCCGCCGGGCGCGTAGCCGGGGCCGAACGTTGATGAAGCTGTAGCTGTCGAACCGTAAACGTCTTCAGCCACGTTCGCACACGTGGACAACGGCTCGGCGACCACTTGCGTGATGGCGGGCGAGACGCTGGTGTTGAAGTTGGTGTCGCCGTTGTACTCGGCAGTGATTGAATGACTGCCTTGCGAGAGCGACGAGGTTGTCAAAGTGGCCTGACCCGAACCGTTCAGGGTGCCGTTGCCCAATGAGGTGACGCCATCCTTGAAGGTCACAGTTCCGGTCGGCGTGCCTCCACCGGAGGTGACGGTCGCCGTAAACGTGACCGGCTCGCCGCCTGCCGACGGGTTGTTGCTGGAAACCACAACCGTTGACGTGTTCGCCTTAGCGACTGTCAGCGAGTTCGTCCCGTTGCTTGGACTGTAAGTCGCATCGCCCGCGAAGCTCGCAAAGACCCCGGTTGGGTATACCCCCGCGTTGATGCCTGTGAGCGGAGCGTTCAGGATCGTGGCGACACCGCTGGCGTTTGTGACAGCCGTATTGCCAGCGAAGTTTGCGCCGTTGAGTTTGAACTTAACGGTCTTGCCGCTGAGCGGGTTGACACCGTCCGTCAGCGTCGCCGACAGAGTGGCCGTGCCGCCGTAAGTCCCATTCGCGGGAGCAACCACCAGCGTTGTCGCCTGCGTGTTCTGGTAGCAGATTGTGACATCGGCCAGAGTTGGCGTCACAGCGCTGTTACTCGTAGTGAAGACGGCTTTGTACTTCAGATAACGATTGCCGTTGAACTGCGCGAGCGACCCTCCATTGGTAAAGAAGGTCGCGGGCGTGTTGTCAGGTCCGACGAAATTGAACGGGCCTGCCGGATTGTTGCTCGCCGCCACCTGGAAGGTGATGTTCGTACTCGCGGGCGTCGTGGCATTCCACGAAATCGTCGTCCACTTAGCCGTGACGCCGACAGCCGGATTCGCATCCTTGAGCGATGAAATCAGAGTGCCGCTCGACCTGTAGCCGGTGTTCATGAACGTGTGGAAGCCGAGGTCGTCAACATCTGCGGCCCAGGTTGCCCCGCTGTTACCTGAAAAGACCTCACTACCATTTGTGTAAGCAGTGGCGGCGGCGCTCACCAGATAGACATAACTACCTGCGGAGGGGTTCGACACCGGGCGGATGATCAGGGCGTACTGCGTCCCGGCTGTCAAATTCAGCGGCGTCGTGAAGGTCCCGGTGCGATAGCTCGTGGAACCGCTGTTGAAGCCCGGAATCGTCGCCGTCGCCAGGTCAGCCCCCGTCGGCAGGCCAGCGCTTGTGGCCCTGACCGAGAGCGTGATGTTCGGAGTCGTGCCCGTGCAGGCGCTACAGAAGAGAGCGACATCGGCACTCACCAACGGAGCGGTGACGCCAGCCACGAAGGTTTGACCTCCCCAGTTTGTGGCATTGAAGGTGAAGCCGCTCCCGGTGATATTCGTATTCGACTGATCCACGGACGGGGCATTCGTCAGCGTGACGTTGCCGGGGCTGGTGGTCACGTCAAGGTTAGTCAATGCGCCAGCGGAGAAGTCGGCCTGTGTCGTATCTACCAGACACGCGCCGGGGGGCGACAGGACGAGCGCAAAGTTCTGGACAGTCGTCCCACCATCGGTCACAACCACGTTGTTGACCGTCTGTGTGATGTAGCCCGGATAACTGGCGGTGATGTAGGGATACGTGCCAGCCGGGATGTTCGTGAACGAATAGAAGCCGTTGGCATCGGTCAGCATTACCCTGCTTCCGAGGCTCACGGTTGCGCCAACGATGGGATCGCCTGTGTCGGTGGCAGTGACGGTGCCCTGCACGGTTCCGCCGCCTCCGACCGGGGTACAGGTGGGGTACTTGAATTTCCCGATGCGGGTCTGCCAGTTGCCGCCCGTCGTGATGTAGTACTCGGTGGTGTACCAGAAGGTACAGCCGTCGGGGTCGAGCGTCATGGCGCTGTAATCGCCCCAACGCGTGCTCGTGTTCTGCGAGCCGGTTCCCTCTATCAGCGAGGTCTCTGTCTGGGCAAGAGTGTTGACGGGGTCGGTAGCAAGGCGTCCGGCGTAGCGAATCGCCGGGAAGAGCGTGGCGCTTGAGACGCTGTAGCCCACAGCCATGTTCCCCGCCCTGTCAACGGCGAGGCTTGGCATGTAGCGGTTCTGAACGTCGGGGGTAAACGTTGCGGCTTGCAGCGGGGATGCCCCGATGGTGCCGCCCGTCACGCCCAACTGGTAATAGCGAATCGAGGACCGCGTAGCTGCGCCCCCTCGTACCGTGTGAACGTTCCAGAGAGACTCGACCCCGCCGATATTCGTGTACTGGTTCTGCATCTGTAGTCGATGCCCCAGCGTGTCGTTGTTATTGCCTCCCTGCGCTGGCACAGTGGCCGGTGGAGTTTGAAAGCTGGCGGGCGCGATGGAGTTAAACGGCCCGGTCAGCGTCGAAAGCGAGGTGTTGTTCCAGTCCACATGAAACTTGTAGACGGTGAGGACGTTGGCGAACTGCCACACCACGCTGAAGAGATTAGGTGTGCCCGTCGGTGGCGTGCCCACCTGTAGTCGCGCGTTGCTCGGCAGCAGTGCGAACTCGCCTGCCGGAGCGTCGAAGGTGATGATCTGGACGTTCGCAGCACCTGCGTACATCTGATGCTTGTTGAAGGCCCACAACTGCGCCTTGGAGAATCCGGCGGACGCGGGGAAGCCGAACATGTTGGCCGACATGTAGAGACCATCTGGCCAGATGCCGAACTTCGGATAGTCGCCGAGCAAGGTGGTGCTGTTGATCGAATAGAAGTTCCAACCGCCCGTGACCGGGTCGCCCGTCTTGGAGGCCGCGAAGCACTGGTAGGCGGCGCTTGAGTTGACGTTGCCGGAGCCGTCAATCGTGAAAGCGAAGTCCGTGATGATCCAGCGATCCTCGAATGAATCATACAGGACTACGGGGTCGCCGAAGTTTTCGTTATCGCAGAGGTTGCCGAAGTTGCCCTGACTCATAAAAGTGTCAAAGGTGAACGCAGCCACTCGGACGTTGTCCGACTTGCGATAGATGCCGATGGAGGTGTTGACGTTCTGTATGTAGTAGGTTGGGCCAACGTCGCCGACGGTGTCGGGGGGTCGCCCTGCGCCCCAGTTGGCGAAGTCCAGACCGAGGAAGGTAGTGCTCGGCGTCGGCGCTGGCACGGAGCGTTCGGGGTCTGCCAGGCCGGAGCCGGTGGGGGCGTCATCACCGACGAAGAACGGCGGCGCAAGCTCGCGCTCGGCTCGCTCCCTCTGTTCGGGTCTGGTCTGCGGGAGTTGACGAAGGTCGCCCGTGAACGAGCGGGCCTTGACCAAACGCTGCATCTGAGGATTGCGGTTAACCTTGAAACTGGCTGTGTGTTGCCGTAGCTTCTCCGCCTGTGCAGCGATGGCTTCCTCTTTTTGCTGGGGAGTCAGGTTATCGCGGAGTTCTGCCAACTTTTCCTGAGCTTCTTCCCTGGCCTCTTCTGCTTCCTCTGCCGCTTCCGACCGATTATCCACTTCGACAAAGGAGTCATCCGCAGTTAATACTCTGCCAGTTTTCGACCCTTTATCCTGAGCCGCACGTTTCTCTCGCGCGCGCTCATGTTCACGCTCGCGTTCCCGTTCCCGTTCTGACTTTCCTTCCTGAACACGACCCGCAGCCGGTTTGGACGTTTGCGAGCGCTGCGCACGGCTGGTCACTGTATAGACAGCGGTGGCCGCCAGAGCCACCAAAATCAAAAACGCAGCCAAGCGGCTGCGTGTCGTTGTAGATAAGATTTTCCGAATTGTCGTCTGAAAGTAGTTAGACTGTGGGCGTGGGGTTCGTGCTTTACTCATTGGGGAACTTTCCTTTCGAAGGGGTCACAAAAGGGCTTTGTCCGGGTCAAACCTAACTTTGAAAAATTGTCAGGGATAACGGGTCAACCGAGAACAAATCACTATCGAAATAATTCGGCGAACTCATCCGGGGTAGAAATCGGTGGCCTGTGATTCCACGATCTCCAGTCGAAATGTGTCTTCCGACATCTGGTCAGCGCGTCAGAACTCATGCCTCGTAGAGCTGCTCCGGCATGATAGAGTTTAATTACAACAGCTTGCTTGAAAACTTGCTTCGAGTACTATCGCCGCTCGTAGTTGAACTCGTACCAGAGGAAGGAAACTCAGCTATTACCGACTTCACGGTTAATCAAAACAGGGGCACAAGATACACGATTTACCGGATTAGCACAACCAACTTCGTGCTGGTTTACAGGGACAAGCCTCCCTTACCGGCAGTACATTTACCCCAAAACCTCAAAGGATGAGCGAACTATGCCTCACGGCTCTTTAATCTCGCTTGGTTGAAAGGCGCTACTGTTTGTTGGCTTCACTCATTGCCGCCGGTGCAACTGAACGCCTCGACCTCGACAATCCGGCTGTACACCCCATCGGCACTATTGTTGACCAGAATCCTGATCTGGCCGGTCACAATCGCCGAAGCGAAGACGATCTTCCGCTTGACCAGATTGTTCCCCACAATGTTGCCGCCGGGAACATCCACCCAGCCACCGATGCCGTCAGGCACCTGCACCTGGAAGCTCGTCAGACCGTAAGCCGTGAACGTCGTCGAGTCGGTCGGCTCAACAGGACTCGTGTAGTTGTCCTGCAAGCTGTAGACATCTATCTCGCTGATGGACTGCGTGCCGTTGAGCGTGATCGTCAACGTGTCTGGATAGACACCTGCGGTCGCATCGTTCCAGCCAACGCCTGTGCCCCAGCCTGCGCCTGTGTGGTTGCCGTCAATCGCTCCCGATGCAGGATAGTTCGGACTGACGGTTGACGAGGCCGCAGCCGTCGCTCCAAAGGAAGAGGCTGCCACATTGGTGGTGCAGGGAGAGGGTGTCGGTGTTGGCGTCGGCCCCGGCACGGCGCTACAACTGAAGGCTTCGACTTCAGCAATCCGGCTGTAGACGGCATCTGCCGAGTTGTTGACCAACACTCTAATCTGGTCGGTCACAACCGGCGTGGCTAAGAGGACTTTCCTCTTGACCAGATTGTTATTAGTGACATGACCACCGGGGACATCCACCCAGCCGCCGACACCGTCAGGTATCTGCACCTGGAAATCTGTCAGGCCATAGTAAATGAAGGTCATCGTGTCTGTCGGCTCGACGGGGTTAAGGTAGTTATCCTGCAAGCTGTAGACATCCACTTCGCTGATGGATTGATTGACGCCGAAGTTAACGACGACGCTATCGGGGTAAACACCGGCGGTCGCATCGTTCCAGCCCGTGCCCGTGCCCCAGTTTGAGGCTGCGCGGTTGCCATCAATCGCACCGCTGGCCGCGTAGCCGGGACCAGCCTCAGATGATGCTGAAGCTGTCGCACCGTAAGAAGCTGCCGCCACGTTCGTTGTGCAGGGTGTGGGTGTCGGCGTCGGTGTCGGTGGCGGCGGAGCGCTGCAACTGAAGGCTTCGACTTCAACCACACGACTCCAGATGTTATCCGACGTGCTGTTGACCGCTATCCTGATCTGGTCTGTCGTTACCGGAGAAGCGAAGATCACTCTCCTCCTGACCATATTGTTGCCCGTGATGTTGCCGCCGGGAACGTCCACCCAGCCGCCCACTCCATCAGGCACCTGTACCTGGAAATCAACCAGACCGTAGCGTGTGAAGGTCATGCTTTCAACCGGCTCAGACGGGTTCAGGTAGTTATCCTGCAAGCTGTAGACGTAAATCTCGTTGACCTGTTGAGGAGCGCCGAGATTGATTGTCAGGGTGTCAGGGAACGCATCGGAGGTTCCATCATTCCAGCCAACACCAGTGCCCCAGCCTGCGCCTGTGTGATTGCCGTCTATCGCTCCGCTCGCCTCGTAGCCGGGGCCGAAGGTGGACGAGGCCGTAGCGGTCGCCCCGTAAGAAGCTGCCGCCACGTTCACACAAGTGGACAAGGCTTCAGTCACCTCTTGCGTGAGCGCGGGCGAGGTACTGACGTCGAGATTGGTGTTGCCGTTGTATTCGGCTGTGATCGAATGAGTGCCCGGCGAGAGCGAGGTGGTCAAAGAAGCCTGACCCGAAACAATGTTGCCGTTGCCCAAAGGCGTGACGCCATCCTTGAAGGTGACAGTTCCGGTCGGGATGCCTTCGCCGGAGGTGACAGTCGCCGTAAACGTGACTGGCTCATTACCCGCCGACGGATTGTTGTTACTCGTAATGCTCGTGGCTGTGCTCGCCCTGGCGACGGTCAGCGAGTTGGTTCCACTGGCACTCGCGTAAGTAGCATCGCCCGCGAAGGTCGCGCCGATGCCGTTCGGGTATGTCCCGGCGTTGATGCCGACGATGCTGGCGTCTTCGACCGTCGCGACACCATTTTCGTCTGTGAGGGCTTCGTTGCTCGGGTCGGCCTCGCCGTTAATGGTGAAGGCGATGAGTCTCCCGACGATGGGATTGCCGCCTTCTGTCAACGTGGCCGATAGATCAACCGTGTCGCCGTAAGTCCCGCTCGCGGGGCTGACGACCAGGGTGGGTGGAAGACTGTTCTCGTAGCAGACCGTAACATCATGCAGGGTCGGCGTCGTGGCGCTGCTACTCGTGCTCAAGACGGCTTTGTATTTCAGATAACGATTGCCGTTGAACTGCGCGAGCGACCCTCCGCTGGTAAAGAATGTGCCTGCCGTGCCGTCTGGACCGACGAAGTTGAACGGGCCTGCCGGGCTGTTGCTGGCTGCCGCCTGAAAGGTGACGTTCGTGCCATCCGGTGTCGTGGTGTTCCACGAAATCGTCGTCCACTTGGGCGTAGCGGCCCCCGGATTGGCATCCTTGACAGATGAGACCACATTGCCGCTCGCCGCGTAGCCAGTGAGCATGTATGTCTTAAAGCCTATGTCATTGGTCTGCCCTGTCCACGACGAGCCGCTGTTAATCGAAGTGACACGGCGACCACTCAGATACGCATTGCCTCCGCTGAACACGTATCCGTAGGTTCCAACCGAAGGATCAGAATCCGCACGCACGACTATCGAGTAGATCGTGCCAACCGTCAGCGTCGCGGGAGTGGCGAAGTTCGCTGTGTAAAAGGTCGGCGTACTGCTTGAGAAACCGGGAATCGTCGCGGTTGCCAGATCATCGCCCGAAGGCGCGTTGCCGGTCGAAGCCCTGATCGAAACCGTGATATCCGGGGTCGTGTCCGTGCAGCCGCTACAGAGCAGATCAACGTCAACCCTCGTCAACTGACCGGTGACGGAGGGGGTGAAGGTCTGGCCGACCCATGTCGTGGTGCTGAAGGTAGCGCCGCTCGCGGTGACATTCGTATTCTGCTGGTCGAGGGTCGCGGTATTCCCCGACAGCGTGACATCGCCGGGGGTGGTGGTCACGTCAACGTTGGTTAAGGTTCCCCCCTCGAAGTCTGTCTGCGTGGTATCTGTCAGACACGTAGGGGCTGGGGGTTGAGCAAGCGCGAAGCTCTGCGTCGGCGTCATCCCGCCAACAGTCACATCAGGACCATTGACCATGCGGGAGATGTAACCCGGATAACCGGCGGAGAGAGTGTGACCCGCAGCCGCTTTGGGCGTTTGCGAGCGTTGCGCGCGGCTGGTCACTGTATAGACAGCGGTGGCCGCCAGAGCCATCAAAATCAAAAACGCAGCCAAGCGGCTGCGCGATGATGAGGATAAGATGATCCGAACTGTCGTCTGAAAATTGCTGGACCGGGCGCGCGGATTTCGTGCTTTACTCATTTGAGGAACTTTCCTTTCGCTGGGCGTCACAAAAGGGTTTTGCCTCAGGGCAACCCAACCTTGAGAAGTTGTCAGGAGTGTTGGTCAACCTAGAACAAATCACAATCGAAACACTTCGGCGGACTCATTCAGTGGAAGAATTCGGCGGTTTATGACCACCTTCGCAGTTAATCAAAACAGGCGCTCAAGATACACGATTCGCCCGATTAGCACAACCTACTTCATCCTTACTCTACAAGGCTCATGCCCTGCGCGACGGCCCTGGATTTTTCCAGATCAACGCCTTGATTCATAATCTCGTCGTACACACGCAGAGTCTCTCGCGCCATCACATTAAGGCTGAATTTCTGCTCAATGCGCCGCCTGCCCGCTCGCCCGTATTCCTCGCCGAGTGCAGGGTTATCCAGCAAACTATTGATCGCTTCACTCAAGGCTGCGGGGTTCGCAGGCTGCACAGTTAAGCCTGAGACTCCGTGCGGCGAAACAAAGGGAACGCCGGAATCAAGCGCCGTATTCACCACCGGCTTCCCGCAGGCCATCGCCTCCAACTGCACAATGCCGAAAGCCTCGCTCCGGGCTATCGAAGGCAGCACGAAAACATCCGCCGCCTGATAGAAGGGACGCACATCCTTCACATCGGTCAGGAAAGTAATCCTGTCACTGACTCCGGACTCAACGGCTTCACGCGCAAGTTTCTCGCGCAAAGGCCCATTGCCAATCAGCAGGAGATGCGCGTCAACGTCCTTCATGGCGCGAACGAGATACTCGAAGCCTTTGTAATAGACGAAACGCCCCACGCCCAAAACGATGCGTGGGCCATACTGCTGGCGAAGGCTCGCAACGTCAGAGGCATCAACCTGCTGAAAGTAGTCCGGCGAAATCCCGAAAGGAATCACGCGACACCGCTCCCGGAATCCGGCTAAAACTTTTGACGTGTCTCTGTAGTTCGGGCTGGCTACGATAATCGCGTCGGCTCGTTTCAAGGCATGACGAAGAAAAGGCCAGAAGGCGCGGCTCAATACTTTCTGGCGAACGATGTCGCTGTGATACGTAAAGACCAGACGCCCACGATGACGGCTGGCGAGATAAGCCAGCACCGCCGTCGGGTTAGGCCAGTGAAGATGCACCACGTCGGCGCGCGACTCTCGAATCTTTCGCACCATCTGCGGGCAGACCGGCGCAGCCTGAAAGCTCAAGGGCGTCGCGAGCCGCGTCACCTTAATTCCATCAATCACTTCCTCAAGTGTTTTACTCGCATCGCTCGCCACCAGAACTTCCACGTCAACCGCTTGCTTCAACTCCTGGCACAGAGCTTCGAGATGACTCTCCATCCCGCCCGGATGCGGCGGGTAATATTTGCCAACGTGCAAAACTCGCAACCTGCGCTCGTTAATCATTTCATTTCGGTCCCGGAGGGACAGTTGATAATAGCCCAGCAATTTATTGCTGGGGTAAAGGTAGAGAATAAATATCGAGTCCCGTAGGGACGGCTGAAGAGAAGCGAGGCTTTGTTCAGTCGTCCCTACGGGACTCAATTACTTTTGCGTCTCTGTTCCCCAGCGATAAATCGCTGGGCTATTGTCACGCCGTCCCTGACGGGACTGTTCAAACTACTTCTAAGCTGGCGACAGCAACTCCCGGTAAAACTCGACCATGCTGCGCGCATACTCTGTCCAACTGAATTTGGCAGCCTGCATAATCCCTCTGTCCCGGCGTTCGCTCCAACGCTCAGGATGTCGTAATCGTTCACGCAGCAGCGCCGAGACGGATTCGCTCCAAACCATTACGTCAGCCACAGGACAATAAGTTGCCGCCTGGCCTCCGACCTCTCGCAGCACGGACAGATCACTCGCCACGACCGGCGTGCCACATGCCAGAGCCTCTATCACCGGCAGGCCAAAGCCTTCGGCCTCGGAAGGCTGCAAGACTAAAGTAGCCCGCCTGTAAACGGCTGCCAGAACATTTTTGTCCAGAAACGGCATTTCCGTAATAAGCCCACCAACTCCGAGAGTATCCGCCAACTTCCGTTGCTGTGGCGTTAATGCGCCGCCGACGCGAACGAGTCTGAGTTGAGGAAACTCACCACGAAGCTTGGCCACCACGCGCAACAGGATGTCTATGCGCTTGCGCGGGATGGTGCTGCCGACGTGCAGAATCGTCACCGCGTCTTCGGGCTGTAGCGTCCCAAGCAGGCGCAGGGCTTCGGCATCAGCCACTACGTCGGGCTGCGGGGAGTATTCGGGCGAGACTCCATTGTGAACGACACGAAGACGCTCCGGCGGCAGCAACCTGTAAGCTAACAACTCATCGCGCGTCGCAACACTATCGCAGGTCACACGCGCGGCAAGACGTAAGCCGTCGAGAATGCGCTCGCTCATCATCCTGTAAAATTTCGGCCTGGGATAATTGAGCGGATCAATCAAACAGCGAAAAGCATCCAGATCATGGCAGGTGACAACGGTACGCTCGTGCGGGAGTTGATTGACGAGATGCGCGTAGCTGTGGTCAACAATATGGAAAAGATCAAACTCATCTTTCCTCTCCTGCAACCAACGGCGATAGTCCCAGAAACGATTCAGCACCCGGTCGGCGTTAAAGAAGTGACGAGACGATTGCCCCAGCCGTGTGAAACGGCGGCGCATCGGCGGACACAATTGCGTCGTCGAAAACGAATTGGCATGATCCCGATGCAGGTGCGCGTAAAGCATCTCCGCGACCAGGTCCATGCTCGGCCACTTCTCTTCCAGAAAATCAGAAACGATAGCAACGCGAGGCAATTTTTCCACAACAGCGCTTTCGCTTGCGGAAGGCGGATTTCGGAGTGCGGATTGAAAAGCGATTGAGGGCTGTTCTTTAATCTGCATTCCGCAATCCGTAATCCGCATTTCCTAATGTGCGATCTGCCCTCAAGGTGGCTTCGATGAATTCTTCCAACCGCCCGGCCAGCAGCGAATAATCGAAATGCTTTTGCGCCAGAGCGACATTCGCCGCGCCGCTTTGAAGCCTCGCGGGTTCTTTCAGAATCAACTTGATTCTATCGGCCAGTCTCTGTGGATACAGTTCATCCTTCACGCCTTCGTAAGAAACCAGCATCTCTTCATCAAGGACGAGCGCAGCCTCGCCCACACGGCTGGCGAGGACGTAGCGTCCGGCGGCCAGATAGAGAGGCAGCTTGCCCGTTGTCCTGACCTGCCCCACCAGATCATTGGTTTGCGTTGAGAGGCAAACATCCATCAGCATCAGGTGCTGCGGCAACTGCGCGAAAGGAACGTAACCTAAAAAGAGAATCTTGTCTTCGATGCCATATTCACGACAACGCGCCTTGAGATGCGTTATGCCTGAGCCACCCCCGATGATGACGCCTTTGACCGGCGCATCCTTTAACAGATGAAGCGTCTCAACTAATTCCCATCCGTAGCACATCTGCAATCTCTCGCTCCACACGGATGAGCCGATTAAGCCAACTGTCAATACATTATCGAGACCAAGTTCTTTTCTTAAATCATCAACCTTGCGTGGAGCGAATGCCTCGACATCAACTCCATCCTGAATAACTTCCACAGTGTATCCACGCTCGGCTAAATACCGCTGGTGGAAAGTTCCCCTGACGACAATTCCGTCCGCCACCTTGAGAGAAAATCTTTCAAGCCAGCGTGTGAGCAGAAGTCCCACTTTGCCCCGGTTTCCGACGGAGCGCGCGAGTTCGTAAATGGCATCGCCCGTATCTATAATCAGGCGACCACCGAATAGCTGTTTGTACAGCCACGCCCCCAGGACTCCTGAGTAAGACATATCGAAGACGTAGCTCAACTGCGGACGCACGGCGCAGAGGAAGCGTAGGAATCTGAGCAGCGCGACGAGCTTATTACCTTCGCGGTAAGCAATGCGTATGTCGTAGCGTGTTTTCAGGCAGGCCGCCAACGCGAGAGCGCGATAACCCATCGCGCTCTCGAAATCGCCATTGACGATGTAGGCCACTTTCTTCAAGCTCTACTCCAAAAACAATTCAAGCCCCGCCATCGCTTAGTAGAGGGTTCAAATTCAAATTGAATGTGCGGTGAGATGCGATTCACCACAGAGGCACAGAGAACACGGAGGGGGCACAGAGATAAGAATTAGAAATAGCAGATTTGAGATTTCAGATTAAGAATTTGAGATTGCATTTCTCTGTGCCCCCTCTGCGTCCTCTGTGCCTCTGTGGTGAACCTCAACTTCCCCTGCGCTCTTTTCAAATTGAACTACGGCCCAGCCCTTATGAAGATGAAGAAACTGCTTCCTTAAAAACTTTCAGCAACGCCGTCAGATGATTCTCCATGTTAAAGCGCAAGGCCATTTCAACGGCCCCACGCTTTAAGCCTTGATGGATGAGCGGATCATGAAGACAGTTGACGATAGCCTTAGATAATCCAGTCGCGGTAGGTTTGTTTCCATCGGCCAGATAACCGTTGACGCCATCTTTCAGCCACTCCCGAATACCGCCGGTCGCAAATGCGGCGACCGCGACTCCGCGCAAGCCTGCCTCCGGCCCGACCAGACCGAACGGCTCCGGCCACAAACTCGGCACGACCAGCAGATCGCAATTATTAAGAAGAGAATCGCGCCCCTTCTCATCCTGCCAGCCGACGAATTCTATCTTCAGGTTTTCGATTTGAGATTGTAATCGCGCAGCTTGTTGCTGCCAACGCTCGCGCTCAGGCCCATCGCCCGCGAAAGTCACATGCAACGGCTTCTGCAATGACGCGCTGACTTCCCTGAGCGCCTCTATGAAAAGCTCTCCGCCTTTATGAAAATCCATTCTTCCGAGAAACAGCAAGCGCGCGTCGGTAGAGGTTTGCGCTTTCGCCATTGGAAAACCGTTCGTGACGGGCAGGTAAACGCAAGTAGAGTTCAAGCCATGCCGTGCCAGTTCCGCCTGCATGTGCAGGGAGTTTGTGACCACGGCTTTGTACTGCCGCAAAAGCTCCTGCCGTCTTGATTGTTCTTTGTAGTCGCTCAGCATCGTCAACGGATTCAAACCGCCGCAGCGATGCGGGTAATAATGCAGCAGGCACGGCCAGCCGAACTTGCGCGTGCAGGGCTCGACCCTCGGCGACTTGAAAGTCTTCTCTCCGCTAATGCACATCCCCTTGTAGTCGTGCGAGAAGAAGACGGCGGGCGCAATCTCAAGCGCTCCGGTTTCAAATTCCATACTGAATAGACGGTGCGTGAAGATCAAATCGGGCTGCCAATCGCGTAGCGCGTCGAGTGTTCCCTCGATGCCCATGTCCGTCAAACACCACGACCGGACTCCTTCAGGCAGCGCAATCTGTTCGCGGCTTGTCGGCGCGTCCATCTCATAGCAGAAAGCCACTTGATGGCCGCGTTCATGTAGCTGAGGCGTCAGCGCATCCAGATAACTCTCGATTCCTCCTGCCCGCCGACGAGTCCAGTTAAGGATAGCAATCCGCACACGCTACTCCGCCAACAAGATTTGCGAGGCCGCCTGACATGGCGTAGATTCGCGGAGCGACGCGATGGTGTGTCTAAGATCGAAGCGTTCCTGGTAGAGCGCACTGGCCGCCGCACCCAGCCGCTCTCTTGCGGTCGCATCATCCAGCAGTTTATCCGCCGCCGCCACCATTCCTTCCAAATCTTCGACCCGTACGAGAGCGACAGCGCAGCTTTCAGCCCACACAGATTCCGTCAGAAATCCCGTCGTCGTGACGATAGGCAAAGCGTGCGCGAGTCCGGCCATCAGGCTCGTGCGCCGACTGCTGACACCATCAACGAATGGTTGAATCAACACATCGCAGGCGCTCAAGCTTCGGGAAATATCCTCAGCCGTGAGCGTGCCCGGAGCATGAACTCTCATCCTCAACTCAGGATACTGCTCCGTTAAATCATCGCGCACGATTTCGCCTCCACGTCCCAAGAGTAACACCGTGCAATCCGTCCGCTTCGAAAGGAGCGGAGGCACGACACCTTTCAACATCTCTACGATGTCCCTGCCGTAAGTCCCGAAATGGCCCACGATGTATCCATCGCCGCCAGCAGGCGCGTAACGCGCGCGCACTGCATCTACGCCCGCAGGGTCGTCAATGACGGGGATGCTGCTCGGAACAGGCAGCCAGCTCACGGCTGATTCTTTCGCGCCGCTCGCTTCCAGTAAAGGTATCCAGGCGGGAATCGAGACAAACTTTCGTTTCGCCGCAGACGCCACCAGCGAGGCCATCAGCCGCGTGGCTGCGCCGAGGATGTTATGAGAGAGAGACTGCTTCCAGCGCAGGGGGAAATAGACTTCGTGGAACATCACCCACACAGAATCTTTGCGCTTTGACCTGAGCCAGACGCAGAACGGAAGATTCATCCCCTTCCATCCAAAAGCCTGCGGCACATACTGCACAAGGATGCGATGTGGAGCGGGGAATTTTTTTAGCTGAGCATTCAAAGCCGCGAGCGAGCGCAACCCGAAGTTGCCCGACAGCCGATGCACCTCGACGCCTTCATCCTCCGGCGTCGGCTCAAGACACGAAGACGCCCACACATGAACTTCATCGCCCGCCTGCGCCAACTCCCTGGCGACGAGTCGCGTGTAATCGCTGACGCCGCCCTGCTGCGGCGGGTATTCGCCTGTCAGAATATGCCAGATAACCACTACTCTTCACGACTACCTTTAACTATCACCCAGGCTCCTGCTCATGGTGCTTGATGCGTCAAAGCCACCAGACCGTAATCATTCAAAGCGTTTGACTGGCCTGTGAGCGGGTGAGCGTGCAGGTTAAGCTCATCGAGCAAGGATTTCGCATCGTCAACGCTCATTCCCGTAGAAGCCCAGTAGCCCGGGTGCATCTCGACGATGATGCCTAATTTCTCGCCACGACTCTTAATCAAACGACGCGCACCGCTCAAAGCCGCCAGCTCGAATCCTTCGATGTCAATAAACAACCAGTCGGGTTTCAAGTCTTCGGCTTCGCAGTAAGCGTCGAGCGTGGTTAACGAAACGGTAAGCTTGCTCGTGCGTTCGGCGATGGCCTCGTTCGGCTCGCCCAGACGGCTCATCCCATCGGCGTCCGCCGCAAAGAGTTCGGCTTCGCCACAGCTTGCGCCGATAGCTGAAGGGACGATTTTCACCTGCGAGTTCAAACCGTTCATCTCTACATGCTTTTGCAGAACGGCGCGCGCCACAGGGTTCGGCTCAAACGCCACCACGCTTCCTGTCGGCCCAGCCCAGTGCGCGAATTGCAGCACATACACGCCGACGTTTGCGCCCACATCAAGGCAGATTGCGCCGGGCTGAACGCGCTCCTTTAGGTATGCGGCCACCGGCGCATCGTACTCCTGTCCCAGCCTGTGGCGGTGACGAGGATCAATCCGGTACGTGACGTTATTGATCGGCCATGAAATACCTTTGCCAAAACTCGACCAATCCAAGAACGATTCA
The DNA here is from genome assembly GCA_963791265.1 of uncultured Acidobacteriota bacterium. Taxonomy (GTDB): domain Bacteria; phylum Acidobacteriota; class Blastocatellia; order Pyrinomonadales; family Pyrinomonadaceae; genus QHXM01. Next base: position 479,543 of record CAWBSB010000012.1, on the reverse strand, counting down.
TAGATGGGTCGCAGGCGTCGAATCAACCATGATTCGCGTCCCAGCATTCCGGCAGTCGTGCGGCCTGTGGCCTGAAGTAAACTCATGCTGTGTGATAACTCTCCGAAAGAGAAGATAAGGAATAGACAGGATTAACAAGATGAACAGGATAAGAAAGAATAGCAAGCTACCTTGCCTTATCTGTTTTTTTAATCTTGATAATCCTGTTAATCCTGTCTAACTCTTATCTGTTTTAATTAGAGTTTATTCTGATAAACCCACTCGCGAAGATGATTGAGACAGGCAGGGTCGGCTCGCTCTTCCACCTCGGCTCGCGCCAATCGTCCCATCTCTTTTAGCTCGGCGCGGCGACGCAAAGCATCATTAAGGGCATCGGCCAAAGCATCCACCCGGCCTGACGGAATAATCCAGCCCGTCTCACCATCTCTGACCCAACCCGCTGCCCCGCAATCTTCCGTCACGATCACGGGCAGCCCGCAGGCCATCGCTTCGGCGACGACGAAACCGAAGCCGTCATGCAGACTCGGAAGCACAAATACTTCAGCGCGTCGGTAAGCGGGAACGGGATCGCCCGGAGCCGAACTGAGCTTCATTCCCCGCCGCTCTTTATCAAAGAGATTCTTGGTCGGACGATTACCCGTCGCGCCGACAATCTCTAAACTTATCTGATCGTCGCCCAGCATTTTCACGGCGCGCATCAGGTAAGGAAATCCTTTGGCCAGATTCAGATTGCCTGTGTAGCAAATTCTGAGAGGGCCGTCGGCCTCGCTTCGCTCTCCGTTTGGTTGAAAGCGCAGCAAATCCAGAGGCTGGGCTACGACCTGAATCTTACCGGCGGGCACACCATACGAAACCATAGAATCTTTGGCCCACTCAGATGAGACGCGTATGCGGTCAGCCAATTCGTATTCTTCCTCGACACGCTCGACCATCGCTTCGGTCGGATGTCCCAGATGTTTTGTTCCAAACCAGCGCCCCGCTTCCCTGACAAAGACTTCCCGGTAGTGGCGAATGTGGCCGTTCGGATTATCCAGCACCGCCGGGACACTTCGGCTGCTCGCCCACTTTAAGACTTCCAAACCGACTTGCGTGAAAACATAACAACGTTCGGGCTGCAATTTTTCAACTTGCTGCCTCGCCCAACTTCCCAAACGACGATCACACTGAAATTGATAATGCCCCTGATACCAGCGCCACCAGGAGTAGCGCAACATCCACGCCGGAAGAGCGGGCGGCGACTCGTGCCAGACCACCTCAGGCACGCCCCCCGGCAAAGGCCAGACCTTCACCCGTCCCGGCCCGAAGGCGTGAACAATTGATTCGCTTGCGGCTAACGCAGTAATTGCGCTCGCCGCCTGAAGACCGAGGCCGCCGCCTCCGGCGGGAACGCCGTACACAAGAGCGACCTGTGATTGGGCGTTAATCAGTCCCATCCATTTGAGCGTGCGCCGGAGAGATTTGATACCCGTAATACGTGTTCAATAAATTTCGCAGGTTCTCACCATTTCGAGAGAAGATGACATTGACCTCTTTCTCTCGAATCAGTTCATATACCCACGGCTCCGAGACAGGAATGATTCGATCCTCGTGAAGCTCCCATCCGACCATTTTTTGCTCGCGGAAGAATTGCATCAGTTCAGTGGCCGATGTGCCCGCCGCTCGCAAGGCGAGGGGGAAAACTTCGATGAAGATGATGGCGTCCGGGTTTCGCTTGAGCGTCGCCGTCATCCCTTGCATCACCTCGTACTCAAATCCTTGTACGTCAATCTTGATAAACTTCACCGCGTCGTCGGGCAATTCTCGCAGTTGGCCGTCTATCGTGATGAGAGGAACTTCCTGAAAGTTTCCGTTTGACTGTGTGTCCGTCGAAACGCGGTGATCTCCAAAGTTAGAAGCGTTGAGCGATAAACGGCATGTGCTCTCATGACTTCCGACCGCGCTATCGAGCGCAATCACATTGTGCGCGTTATTCATTCTCAGGTTTTGCCGGAGCAGTTGAAAATTATGAGCTTCCGGCTCGAAAGCAAAAACCTTGCCTGAGCTGCCGACATAATGGCTCATCACGATAGTATGCAATCCGATGTTTGCCCCGATGTCCAGACAAACCGAGTCCTGCAAATCCATGCAGTTCATCAAGCCCTGCACATCCGCCTCATACTGTCCATCCAGATAAAGGATTCGGCCAAGCACATAATCATTTAAGTCAACGACCATCTTTCTGCCGCCCGTCCGCACTTCGACTATCGGGTGCAGGCGGCGCAGGACAGAAATCCAGATGCGCCGTTTCCAAATCTGCCGCCAGCGATTGAAGCTCATCATGCAGGATCAACGGAACGAACAGTCCCGAAAAGTTTTCCTTTGAAGGAAGTGACGTAAGGCTGTAGATACCCGCCGAGAGGTGCGCGCAAGGCCACCGGCAACATCACGACCGCATAAACCAGAGCCGACAAAGCGGCGGTCGCCAGAGTAATAATCAGACCCTGCGGGACGAAGACTCTCGTCAACCCCCACGCGACTGTGACCAGCAGAACGAAGCGCCAGAACCATGGCCAGAGCGACTTCATCAAAACACCAATCGCCACTCCGCTCTCACGCGCCATGACTGACAGGTTTCCGGGCAAGCTCACCAAACAGACGCCGAGGATAGTGCCCAAAGGTGCGCCGAGAGGGCCAATCAGCCAGACCAAAACAATCGCCGCGCAGACCGAGAGCACGCCATCTATGAGCGTCGTGATTGCCAGCCGCCGTTCATAACCGAAACAGAAGATGGTGTAAGCGGCGGTCGTGTTCCAGTGTCGCAGAAGCATTTCCAGCAGGATGAGACCGCTCAGCAGAAACCCGCCGAATTGTTCCGCGCCCACCCACCAACTGACGAAGCTCTGATTGATGGTCAGCACCACGCACACCACAGCCCCGCTAATCATCAGCATCGCCTGGCTGAGCGCCGTGCAAACATTGAAGAGGCGCGCACGTGATTCGCCCGTCCTCATCTCGCTTAAAGCGGGCATGGCAGCCTGCATGAGCATCTGCGGCTGGTTGGCTAAAACTCCTGTCAGCTTGCCCGTGCAAACGAAAGGCACGACGGCCAGCGGCCCTAAAAGTTTGCCGATAATCAAAACGTCCGTGCCGTTCAAGAGGACTTGCGCGATTTGAGCAACGCTCGCCCATGTTCCTTTCGTCAACTGTGATTTGGCGTTCGTCCGCGTCAGCGCTGAGAGCTTGCGCGGAAGCACATCCGGGAAACGGCGGCGCAAGCGCCTGTAACAGATTAAAGATGAGATGGTCTGATTCAGTATCCAGCCGACGGCCAGAGAGTAGAGGCCAAGCCCCGCCAGGATCAGGCAGATAGTCGTCGCGGTGCTGATAAACCATGTGCAGATGACGACCTTTCCCAGAAAGGCCAGGTCTTGAAGCCCCTGCAAGACTGCGGCGAAGATGCGTAGCGGAAACGTGACGACGAACGCCAGCATGACCAGGCCCAGCGGCATCCGAAGCATTGCCCACTCAGACGGCATCGTCAGCCAGAGAATGAGCGCAGCTAAAGCTACGAGCGGCATCTGCCAGAGCACCAGACGGGTGGTTTGCCCGATGATTTCCGGGAGGTCTACAGCCTCCTTGAAGCTGCCCGCGCGTCCCGTCGCATAGGCTGTGGCGCGCGGCAGAAGGGCGACGACGCCGAAATCCATCAGCGTGAGATACGAGAGGATTTGCGCGCCGACCAGCCAGAGGCCGTAATCGTGTTGACCGATGCGGTGCAGCAGAAAAGGCGTCAGCCATAATCCGGCTGCCATCACCAGCAGTTGATTGGCGTAGCCGAAACCGATGCCACCCAGAAAGCGTTTAGTCCGACTCATCGAAAACGTGTGACTTTAAGATTCAAGCGCGCGTAACAAAACCCTGCCAGGTAAAGAAGTAAACCACGAAGTCACACAAAGAGACACGAAATGACTATGATGGCTTTCTTCGTGTCTCTTCGTGTGACTTCGTGGTTACATGGTTTTATTACCTGCTCTAAACATTCAGGCTGCTATCTGAGCGACACTGACAATCTGCGCGGCCATGTGCTCCCAAGTGTGCGCTCGTAGTTGCTGAGAAAGAGGAAGGACGATTGCCTTATATTCATCAACCCGATTGCGCCACGCACGCAGGCGCTCTCTGAGGTCGTCCACGTCCTCCGGGTCTGGAATGAGCAGGTCTTGCAATGAGGGCGGATAACGCTCGGCCACGCCCGCCGACGCTGACACGAGCGCCGGGACACCGCAACACAGGGCTTCGTGGACGCCCTGCCCGTAAGCCTCATATTGCGTCGGCGCGATCAAGGCATCACAGGCCGCAAGGATAGTCGGCACGTCATCACGGAAACCCAGAAAGTATATGCGCGATTCCAGACCCATTGCGCGAGCGCGCGCTTGATAGACGGGGAGTTCTGCGCCCGTTCCGATCACCGCGAGGTCTGCATCCCAACGCGAATCGGCGCACAAACTCTCCCAGGCAGCCAGCAATTTATCCAATCCTTTGCGGCGATCTCCGAGCGCACCGATGAAAGCGACGACAGGCTTGTCATTCGACCATCCGAGTTTATTTTTCGCGCGGGCGCGTTCTTCGTCTGTGACCGGGCGAAATCGCTCACGGTCAATGCCGTAATAAACTGTCCGCACGCGTTCTTCGGCGACGCCGAGGCGTTCGACCACATCCCGACGAGTGCGCTCCGAGTTGACGATGACGAGGCGCGCACGCTTGACCGCCGCGCGCTCCATTGCGAGAAATGTTCGGTGCGCGCATTCGTTCTTGGCAATCCGCAACGCGCTCCCGGCACGCGGCGCACGATAAGCGGCGTGAACATAGTGAACCCAGTTGATGTCTCCCCAGAGACAGTTGCCGCCGTTCGCCACCACATCGCCTTTGCGTGCCGTGATGTTCGCAGCCCACTTGCGACCCATGCGATCAAGGAACGGCGCGGCCAGAAGATAAGAGTTCGCAGGTTTCGGCACATGGTGAACAATCACATTGGGCTTCGTCGTCAATTCTTCTTCCGCTCGATGCGTGACCAGATGAACCTCCGCGCCCGCCTCGGCCAGATGTCGCGCGAGCGCCAGATTGGGCATATCCATCCCGTTCGTCGGGACGAAGTTTCCATTTACGAGTAGACAGAGATTCATCGTGTCTTTCGGTTTTAGACTCGTTAACAAAGCAGAGAAGAAATGGACAGGATTAACAGGATTATCAAGATTAAGAAGACAAGACAGAACAAGGCAGCTTGATGTTTCTTCTCTTATTCTGTCTTATCCTGTCCATCTTGTTAATCTCGGTCTATATTCTTCTCTATCGCAGTTTTCTTAAGCACTCTTAGTAAGAATTCTTTTGCGGAATATATTTTCGCGCCGCAGCAAAGAGGGCAGCGTTTAAGAGCCAGAACTCCATCCCGGATTGTCCTATGAAGACCGGATAGTTGAAAGTGCCTGCGACTGCGCCCAGGCTGTAGGCCAGCACGATAGCTCCCCAGATTGACAGCTCGCCGATGCCGCGAGTCAGGGTAACTTTCAGGGCTTGTCGCAATGCGATACCAAGCGCGATGACATAGGCGAGAATGAGCGGAACGCCCCCGTCGAGCAGCCACCCCGTCCATTGAATCTCAACATAAATACCTGCGCGATTGGGGTCAGTGGTATCGCCAAAATTACCGTTCATGATGCCCCAACGCCCGAGGCCAGCGCCGAAAGGATATTTCGGTAACAATTCCTTGACCGTGTAATCTAAAAATAGGCCGCGATTCTTATAATAAATAATATCAGGTCGCTCCTCGACGAGCGTGGACATACGCGTCGTGACGCTGTCGCCGCCGATGGCGACGGCGAAGGTGAAGCTCAAAGCGATGGACACGGCCAGAACGCTCACCAGAGAGGTAAAACTATCCCGGCGCTTTTGCCACGCAAAGAGGCTACAGAAAGCGAGCAGGCAGACACCCGTCAGCACCATCATCGAGCGTATCTGTGAAAGATAGATACAGACGAAGCCCACCATGACACTGAGGAGACAAGCGAAACGCGCTCCGCGTCGTCGGCTCGTGAGATAGAAACCAAGCCCTAACAGCACAGCGTAGAAACCTGCCGTGGCTGACCCGCCCGGAACATCCGTCAGTCCCATCGGGCGAAAGACCCGCTGCCCGTTGGCTAACGTGACCTTCAGACTCTCGACGTATCCCTTATCCTGATCGGCAATAGATGAGGAGAGAGACGGTTGGAAGCGTCCGGGATAATAAGTTTGCAAGACGCCGACGCCCGCGCTCAGCGTGTGAAAGATGAAGATGATTAGTAAGACCCGGCGCAGGGCAGCCGCATCCAGTTTCAAATGCGGCACCCAGAAGAGCGGCCCCATGATGGCCAGATACAATGCTATTTGCCCGACACCGGCGGCCAGACTGCTAGTTGTCGGGTGAAAGAGCGAGAGACCGAGCACCAGCAATATCCATCCGGCAGCGTGCGCCGATGGGTGCGGGCGACTTTTTCCTCTGGGCAACAGAATCAACAGCAGCAGGCTGAAGCCAAAGGCTGCCGAGCGCACATAAATCCGCAGAGGATTAAAGAAGTCGGAAAGGAGCGCGAGCTGACAGGCAAACTGAAAAATGACGAAGGTCTGTATCCAGCTAATCGCGCCCCACCTCTTCGGCTCTCTGGCAACAACTAGAGGCACACGCGCCCGCGCGGTCATCGGACTCTTATTAGATTGTATTGAGACAGACATTTAGAGCGACAGACGAAACTGCTATGAAGAAGAAATAGACAGGATTAACAAGATTATCAAGATTAAGAAGACCAGACAGAACAAGGCAGCTTGATGTTTCTTCTCTTATTCTGTCTTAGCCTGTCCATCTTGTTAATCTCGGTCTATTTCTTCTCTGTTTTGTTAAGGTCTCTTAAGTTGCAAGCGTCTCCAGCAACGTCTGGCTAATCCTGTCCCACGTGAACTCACGCGAGAAAAGTTGAGAAGCTCCATCAGATAATGATTTTCGGCGCTCTGAATTTGAAACCAAATCCAGCACATGCTCGCCGAAGACGCGTGGCGCACCAACATCCGCGAGCAGAAATGCTTTGCCATTCTCCCGCAGGAGCAGAGCATCTGTCGCCTGCCCACTGGTGGCGACCGTCGCGATTCCATGTTGGAGTCCGGTCATCAGCGAAGTCCGGCGCGTAGAGATGCCTTCGTCAATCGGCATCAGGTAAACATCCATCGCGGCGAAGCGTTTGGAAATCTCTTCCGGCACGAGCAGCCCGTCGGCCATCAAAGGAACGTTTCCCAGATGACGACGAGCCGCATCCGAATCATGCCCCATGTACAGGACAAGCACATCAAGCCCGGCGGCGCGCGTCTCCTCGATTGTCTGCGAGATGTGCGCGAGGCTGCGCGTCTTCTGAAGACGACCGAAGAGTCCAAGCACTGTGGTCTCTTCCGAGATGCCCAGGCGCGCACGCGCTTCAACGCGACTGACAGGCACGCAAGGCATATTGGAGCCGACGGGTAGATGTTTGATCGTTTTTCGCGGAAACCATTTGGCGAGTCTATCCACCCAGGGTTCGGTAGCAGTGAAGATGGCGTCCGTGACGCGTGCCAGACTCCACAACTGCGCTTTCAATTCCAGTGACAAGGCAGCCGACTTCCAATTATGAACCGGCATGAACGATTCATGCACGACGATGCCGAGCTTGATTTGCGGAGACCGTCGTTTGAGCAAGTTCATCGCCAGCGGCAGATATGGATTGAACCCGTAGCGCGCGCCGTAGCTGAAGGGATCGTATTGAACAATCAACCAGTCGGGTTTATCCCTGATGATTGGCTCAACCAGCGAAAAGATGGTGCGCGGACGATCATAACGAAACGCCTGCTCAACCTTGACGCTTCCTAAATCCTTCGCCTCCCCGTAAGCCGTCAACACCTTGACCTCGTGCGTCCGCGACAATGCAGTAGCGAGTTGAGCCGTATAATCGCCCACGCCGCAGACCACCGGCGGAAAGGTCGCCGTGATGAAACTCAGCCTGTTGATCGTCATCTTAAATCGCTAAGATACCTAAAGAAAAAACAGACAGGATTAACAAGATGGACAGGATGAAAAGAAGTATCAAGCTCGCTTGCCTTGTCTTGTTTTGTTTTCTAAGAAGCTGTTTGAAAAGTCTATGAAAGCTCCGAAGGAGCGAAATGTAAGAGCCTGTGGCAACGCCACAGGGAGAGATTCCAGTTTATTCATCAAGCCCTGAAGGGGCGGAATAAGTGACATCAATATTCCGCCCCTTCGGGGCTTCATCAGGTTGTCTATGTCTAGACCCAGGGCTGCGCCCTGGGCTATTACATCGTCGCCCCTTCGGGGCTTTTCAAACAGCTTCTTAATCTTGATAATCCTGTTAATCCTGTCTATCTAATCTTTCCACGCCCACAGCATTCCGGCTCTGTCATACCTGAGCGCGCCGTCGGAAACCTTGAAATTCAAAGAAGTGAATCGCTCAATGCACCACTGCCTGCCATCCGGGATTTCATCCGTGTTATGCCATTCCATCACAATCGTCCGCACGTCCAGTTTCTCAAACCTGTCGTCGCCAAGAATCGGATACTCACCTCCCTCAATATCCATCTTGAGCAGATCAATCCTTTGCGAGCCAATCTCGTTGAAGAAATCGCGAACCGTCACGGGCAGCCGACCCGGCTTATCTTCCCCGGTCAGGACGGATTCATTCTCGTCGTCGGTCAGAAAACTCCCGGCATCGTTATTGGAAACGGCGCTGCCGATGACCTCCACGCGGCTCTGCAAGACGTTAAGCTCAAGGTGACGATTGAGCATAGAGAGATGTGCCGGGTGTGGCTCGTAAGCTATGAGCCTTGCGCTCGGATAGTTTTGTGCCCAGTGGAGGACGGAATATCCGACGTTGGCTCCGAGATCAACGATTAACTCTGGCTCTGGCTCTGGAACGATGGCAGGTCTTAAGTAAGCCTGACTGATGAAAATCTCAAACGCTGTTCCGAGGTCGGTCGTCGGTCGAGGTCGAAGAATCAATCGCTTGCCATCCTGCAATCTAACGACGACAGGCTGCTTGCTCCTGGAAGCTCGCCAGAACAAATATTTCAAGCGATCTACGGGACGCAGCAGATCACGAAGCCATTTAGCCATTGTCGGTTCTCAAGAGCGGTTCGGCAGCCGTCGCACAATCAGACGGCCTCAGACAGACCTCAGCCAGAATCCCCGCCAACTGTTTTAGCTGTCGCGAGACCTCGCACAACTCCGCCGCCCTCGTTGACCCGGCGGCTCCCAACTGCGCGCGCAGGCTCTGGTCCTGAATAAGTTGTCGCAGAGACTCCGCCAAAACATCCGGCTGACCGGGAGGCACCAAGACACCGCAAGAGGCGTTGACGATCTCCCTTGCTCCTCCGATGTTCGTGGTCATGACCGGCAAGCCGTAAGAGAGCGCTTCGACAAAGACGTTCCCGAATGATTCCGGGCTCGTATTGGGCTGGCAATAGATGTCTGCTGAGGCGAGCAGTTTCTGAACACCGGCACGTTCGCCCGTAAACAAGACGCGAGGATTCAATCCCAGTTGAGCGGCTGTCCTTTTGAGTTCTTCTAAATATTGCACCTCACGAGGTTGTTGTCCTGCTCCGGCTATCCAGCACACCCAGCCGGGAATGGCATCTATTCGACTGAGAGCTTCCAAAAGCTGCGCGTGCCCTTTTAACTCGACCATCCGGCTGAGTTGAATAATCACCACGGCATCTTCCGGCGTCTTTAATTCGGCGCGTATTGCTGCGCGCTCAGACCTTGAGAGGCGCGGCGCTTCCGGATGGCAAACAGGATTGTAAAAAACTTCTGTCCTCAAGGACGGGTACATCTTATGAATGGTGCTTGCCGTGAATTGGCTATTGCAGAGCGCTAGCGCAGGCATGGTCATGCGCGCCCAGCGCTCCAGCCAATGACGGCCACGCATCGGCTCGTGAAACCAGTAAACCAGAGGCACGCCCGCAGCTTTGACTACAGGGCCGAAGATCGCCTGCGACCACGCGGAAGTCACCAGCACCACGTCGAATCTCTCGCGCTGTAAGAGACGCGAGAGAGCACGCCGCGCTCGCCAGACACTCAGCGGCTGCCTGATTCTGACCTCCCCTAAAACCGACACCGGCACATCCGTCTCCGTCAATTCCCTCTGCAAGCGCCCCTCAAAGCAGACGGCAAAAGACGGCAACATCTCCGGGCAGACGTGACGATCCCGCGCCAGCGTCACCAATGTTGACTCAACGCCGCCATACAGATTCCCGGCTTGTAGATAAAGAACGCGCATCAATCCTGCCTGAGCTTTATGAATAAACTTCTATCTCTGTTCGTGCGCCGAATCAATAAGCCTTGACGACACCCCTCCGGTGAAGTGAAAAGATATTTTTCCAGTCTAGCAGTTTGCCGTGTGAGAGATGTCCGAGCAGCGAGGCCGTCAGTAAGAGGAAAGTTATATCAACAAACGGGACGCGGTAACGCACCTGTACGTGGAATAAAAATCCGCCGACGATATAACCGACCACGACTAATCCAAGCAGCAATACCAGAAAGGGATCGCGCCGTTTGCGACGACGCCATAATTCGACGGCGGCCAGCAGAAACAGTGGAGTCGTCGTCAGGAGCGATAATAAAAAAAGCGATCTGGGAAAGACTAACGGATTCAACCAGGGCGTCCAGAAATGTTTGAACTTGTGCCATTGTAAACGCCACCACTCGGCGCTGTGGTTTTGACGAAAGTCTCTCGCTTCTTCGAGATAAACCTCAGGCGATGTTCCACCTTCAGTTGAGTAATGAGTGACCAATCGCCCGAAGACTTCGTAATATTCTTCTCTGGTCCTGGCCTCGTACATCCGCAGGTAGTCAGGCGAATTGCTCATGGCATACATCGCCTGCCCTCCACCCGGCGCAAGACTGAAGTCTCCATGCACCCGAAGATTACGAACCATGAAAGGCAAGAGCAGAAGGCTCACCACTCCCGTAAAATAAGCCATGCGCTTGAGCGCCGTTGCCCATCCGCCAGCCCGCCACATTCTCCAGCCAATCCAGAACACTGCGACCACCAAGAAAGGCTGCAAAGTTGGACGAGTGAGACAGGCCAGCCCCAGTGCGACACCTCCCAACGTCAGCCATCGTCCGGGATTTTTTAATTGCGGCTCATCAAGACGTTGCAAACACGCGATGCCAGACCAAAGCAGTGCTATAAACAGAGTCTCTGTCAGAATGAAAGCACAGTAATAGATTAAGAACGGATGAAACAGAGCCAGCACGAATGCCCAATCTCCCGCGCGCTGTCCACGCCAACGACCGGCAATTTGTGCCAGCACGAACGCCTGGAAGCATCCGATGAGCGACTGCGCCAATTGAATATGCCAGATGACAGAATCGTTGATGGCGACAAACGGCGACAAAAAGATTGGATAGAACGGCGGGCGGATCGAGGTAAAGAAATGCGGATAATTATCGCCCTGAAAAGCCAGCAAGCTTTGAGCATAAGCGTAATACTCTTTGCCGTCCCACCCTCCGAATGCGATTTCCCTGTTGACGGTCAGACAATAGCCGAAGCGGATTAACAGCCCGACGATGAGTAAGATGAAGTGCCATCTTCGCCAGGCGAAGCGGAGAGGATTCATCTCGATATTTGACGGCGCGGTTTGAGTCAATTTTAATTCTTAGAGCGCATCACAACTGCTCGGACAAACAGTCATAACAAGTCAAACTCTTTTGACTTCCCTATAAATCGGGATCAACTCCGTCGCTAATCTCGTCCTATCAAAACGCTGCTCGGCAGTCAGCCTGCCCGCCGCTCCGAGCCTCGCTCGTAGTGGCGCATCCGTCGTCAGGGCGACAATCGCCCGCGCCAACGCTTTTGCATCACCCGGTTGATGCGTGAGAGCGTTAATCTTCTCTTCAACTAATTCGGTCGCGCCTCCGGCATGACTCGTGATAACGGCTTTGCCGCAGGCCATTCCTTCGGCAATGACCAGACCGAACGGCTCAGGCTCGGTGCTGGCATGGACGACCACATCGAGCGCACGCATGGCCGACGCCGGACGATCAACAAAACCCGTCAGACCGATGCGGCGCGAGAGACTGAGGGTCTCGATTAGTTTTTTGATCTCTGTATCAGAAGCCTGGCTGCCGTCCGTCCGGTAGATTTGGCCGGTCGTGATGTAGCCGCGCACGGGCAAGTTTTCGGGAACTAAGGCCATCGCACGCAGGAAGGTGGCGTGTCCTTTCCAGCGAGCCAGTGTTGCCAGAAGCCCGACGCGCACCGTGCCGGGAGCTGCCGGGGGCAATCCTGAGAGAGCATCCAGGTCTAGCTCAGGCCCATCAGGTGAAAAGGTGTTGAGGTCAATTCCGTTGTAGAGCGTTCGCACACGAAGGCGCTCTCCGCAGATTGCTCGCACATCTTCCGCCACGCTCTTCGAGTTGGTAATCGCGACAGCACAACGCGGCGCCAACCTCTTGAGCAAGCGTGCCATCACGGGTCTGGACTGAACGTAATCATGTATGTGCCAGATGATGGGCGTGCCCTGCTGCGGCTGCGCCAGCGCTCCCAGGACGTGCATCTTGAAGCCGTTGGTGTGAATGACATCAGGCGAGAGTTTCAGAATGACGCGCTTCAACTGGCGTTTGTAAGAGATAACTGAAGGAAGAGCGGCGAGCAGTCTGCGTAAGAGTGTAAAGCGGCTGACATGATCGCCCGCAGGCCCGCCTGCGCCCGCATCGCCGAGGCGCGCAAGCCTTGCGTTGAAAGGCAACACAATCGTCTGGATTCCGAGTTCCGTCGCTTTCAGGACAAGCGGCCCATCGTCGGAAGTGATGAGGTGCAACTGCCACTCGGGTTCGGCGGCGCGCAGACTCGCCATCATGTTGAGCAGGCAGACTTCAGCCCCGCCTAGTTGCCCCGAAGGATTAAGGTAAAGAACTCTCATTAAAAACTATGAGTCAGGATTTGAGGAGTGTCGCGCAAAGCCTGGTAGTGGTTCAGTTTGAAAAGAGTGCAGGGAGGTTGCTATTCACCACAGAGACGCAGAGGACACAGAGGGGGCACAGAGAAATGCAATCTCAAATAGCAGATTTGAGATTTCAGATTCTGAATTTGAGATAGTTTTCCTCTGCGCCCCCTCTGTGCTCTTTGCGTCTGTGCGGTGAACCTCATCTCGCCGCACATTCAATTTGAATTTGAACCACGCCTCAAAGCCTGACACAATCCAGCTCACCTTCTACAAACCCAGGGTGGAGGCGCTGGGCGCTATCTCATCATCTTCACTTTTGTCGACTTCTTTGTTGTAGTAGCCATTCTGGTAATAATTCTTGTAGTAGTAATCCTGCCGACTCAGATTAACGTTGTTCAGGACGACGCCGAAAATCTTGGCTCCGACCTCTTGCAGGATTCGACGGGAACGCTGGATGATGGCGCGCGCAGCTTTGCCCGCATGAACGACCAGCAATGTCCCATCCACTATCGAAGAGATCAGCACGCCGTCCGTGAAAGAAGCGACGGGCGGCGAATCAATGATGATGTAGGTGAAACTCGGCTTGACGGCAGCAATCAGCCGGTGCATCTGATCCGAGCCTAAGAGTTCCGCAGGGTTCGGCGGAATCGGCCCGGCAGGAAGGATGGAGAGATTGTGCTCCCTCGTTTGTTCGATGTGGCTCAGCATCTCCGCCTCGCTCAACTTGCTTGAAAGAATCGTGCTGAGACCTTGACGATTCTCTACGTCGAAGATTTTATGAAGCCGGGGGCGACGCATGTCTGCATCAATGACGAGCACGTGGGCGTTTGTCTGCGCGAGTATCTGCGCCATGTTGACGACCGTGGTGGTTTTCCTTCAGACGGCTGGCTCGATGTGACGAGCAGAGTTTGCGGTGCGCCGCCTGCCGATGAAAGCAGCACGGAAGTTCTCAATTGCCGATAAGCCTCCGCCAGAGGTGAGCGCGTATCAAAATTGTGGAGCAACACTTCGTAATTATCCGACCCGTTTTTTTGCAGGGCGGCGGTCTCGCTCGATGCACGCAAACGGCGGCGCTTGAGGCTCTTGATGGCAGGGATGACGGCCAGCGCCGGAAGGTGCAACGTCGCTTCCACCTCTTCCACCGTATGCACTGTGTCGTCCAGATAATCCAGATAACGCGCCAGCGCCACACCCAGCACAAGGGCGAAGAGAAAGCCGAGAATCACACCCTGCTTGCGTCTGGGGCCGACCGGAACCTTCGGCACAGGCGCGTAGTCAACGACGTGGATGTTGTTCGGAGTTCCGGCGACGATCACGCCGTTCTCTTTAGAACGTTGCAAGAGGCCAGCCAGGAGTTCTTTGTTGGTTTCGATCTCCTGCTGAATGATGCGGTAGTTAACGGCGGCCTCATTTTGTGTCAGCGTCTCGCCGCGCTGTTTCTCAAAGGCGGCGGCCAGCGCTTGCTCACGCTGTAGAGCCTGACGGTAGCGCGTCGCCAAGTTAGTCGTCACCACGCTCGTGGCCTGTCCCTTCGCCTCTTTGATACGCTTTTCCAGCACGGCAATCTGCTGGTCAACCTCTTTCACTTCCGGGTACTTCTCTGTGTATTCGACAAGTAGTTGCGCCCGCTTCTGTCGCAGCTTATTCAATTCGGCTTCAGCATCGGCTGTCGCGTTGACCTTATCATCGGCTATCGCTTCGGCAGCGCCTGGGGTCTTGCTCGCGTTATAAGCGGACTCGGCCAGCTTGCGTTCATTTTCGGCTTCCATCAACTGCTTATTGAGTCCGGCGAGCCGATCCACCACCGTATTCTGGTTCGCATCGAGCGAGAGAATCTGGTGTCCCTTGGCGTAGTTGAGAAGTCGCTCTTCGCCGTTGCGAATTTCAGATTGCAACTCGGCAATACGCTTCTGTAGAAAATCGCCCGCCGTGCTGCTGGTCTCCGTCTTTCGTTCCATATTCGAGAAGACGAAGGTGTCCGCGATGGCGTTGACGATCTTGGCGGCGACCTGCGGGTCCATGTGATTAAACCGAACCTCTATCAAACGCGTCTCGGCAATCTGCTTGACCGTCATCCCGCCCTGAAGCATCGCCACATAGGGAGCGAGGCGATTGACCTCGACCAGATCATCATGCGAGGTGGAGGGCGCAATCGAACCTGTGAGCGGTAGTTGATCTTCAGTGGGCACCGTCACTTCATCTTTACTACCAAACCCTACCATGCGCTTCAGGCTCTCCCACGTCGAGCGATTTTGCTTCCCCTGTGGGTTGAGAAAAGCCTGATTATGCTCAAGGTCGAGGGTCTTCACGACGCGACCCAAAAGTCCGGCGCTCGTGAGGATTTGTAGTTGCGTGTTGAAGTAGGTCGGGTCTTGAAACGGGGTGTTGAGAATCACGTTGCTGCCCTTGGTCGCGCCGAGCGCAGGATTGCCGGTCTCCAAATCAACCTGCACCCGCACAGAAGCTTCGTAGACATTATCCTGACGCGCCATGTAGATGGCAGCAAGCATCGTGATGATGGCAACAATCCCGATAATCAACCAGAGATGCTTGCGGACAGAGCGCCAGTATTCGTGCAGTCGCGAGTACCCGCTTTGTTCCAGCACCTGCTCGCCGTAATAACCGTTATTCGGCGGAGGCGTAGCTTCCATTAAATTATCCGCGCCACGAAGAGGCGGCGCTTGTCTGATTAAATCTGTGCTCTCTTTCATCTCTTCACTCCAACTTTTTCCCTACTGGAACGCAACTATCTAATCACAAAACTACGATGGAGAAGGAATAGACAGGATTAACAGGATTATCAAGATTAAGAAAATCAGATAGGGAAAGAAGGTTGAATGCTTTTTCTTTAATCCTGAAAATCTTGTTAATCCTGTCTAATTCTTAATTGGTTTTGTTAGCAGCTCTAAAGAAAGTTTTTTACGGCACGACGCGCACCGGCAATTGCGCGACCGAAGGAGCAAAAGCCCCGACGATGCTGCGCAGGAATCTTTTGCCTTCAGACGTGGGCACATCCACAATGTCGTTAGCTTGCAGCACGGGGTCTTCGGCCTGACGCTTCTCGATGGCCTTGAGGTCAACGAAAATCTCTGTTTTGGCTGTGCTATTGGGCGTTTGCCGCACGATACGCACGCGGTCGCTCTTCGTATCAGGCATCGTCCCGCCGACCATAGCAATCGCGCGCGAGACCGTGATCTGCTCTTTTAACGAGAGTGCCGACGGTTTCAAAACGTTGCCGACGATGAAGACCTGATCCGCCTCCGCGATACTGACGATGTCGCCCGCACGCAGGAAAGGATTAGATTGCTCCTCGCCCTTGAGCGTCGCGCTTAATGGATAATAGTCCACGCTCGCCGCTTCTTCCGGGACGCTCTGTGCCGGTGCGGAGGCGGTGCAATTTGAATCGGGCAGCGTGCTATGCACGACTTGAATACTGCGTCCCGCGCGATCCGATGGGCCGCCGACGAAAGACAGTATCTCCAACAGGCGCACGCGCCGCTGAAGTTGAAAACGGCTCGGCGTGCGGACGGCTCCCAACACGGCTACGGGCTGCGATTGATACTCTTTAACAAAGACATCAACCTGCGGATTCCTCAAATATTCTTTGTAGCGCTCGGTAATCTCTCTCGCCAAATCCTGTTCCGTGCGGCAGGTCGCTCGTATCTCTCCTTCGATGAGCGGCATTCGGATCATGCCGCTTCCGTCAACACGCACGCCGTCGCGCGAGAACTGCGGCTTGTTGAAGACGCGTATGTCGAGCACATCTCCCGTCCCGATGAGGTAACGCTCGTCCGCAGGTTTGGCGGCAGCGTCAACGGACGTAGCAACGGGGGTCGCGGTTGGGGTAGCGACCGGGGTCGGGGCTGGGGTCGCCGCCGGAGTAGCTACGGGCGTCGCGTTGTTGACCGCCGGTTGCTGCGAGAACGCCACGCAAACGGTCGAGGCCAGCAGCATTGCGCCGAAGGATGCTTGAAGCAATCTTAAAAGAAGTGGATGTCTCCGAATTGGCTGATTGAAAGCTCCGTTCGATTTTCTCATAACAAATACCTCTTCACACTCAAACTCTTTTGAATACACCCCGGCCAGCGCATGAAGCGAACCGCCGTTTCTTTAGTTGAATGGCGTGAATCATGCCGTACCCCGAAGGGAAGCCTCTGACGCGAGGCAACGCCAAATTTTCTATCTGCGCCAGAGCGCACGAAGGCGCTGACGCGTGTCCCGACTTAAAACTAAGAAGGGTATTCCCTGCCGTGCCCTTCAAGCTCCGTCATCAGAATAACTCCTATCAACTGTGCGCGGCGGGCTACCCCGACCTTGTCGAAGATGTTCTTAAGATGAAATTTGATGGTCTCCGAACTGACCCGCAGCTTCTCCGCGATGGCGGCATTCGTTAGTCCTTCCGCGCAAGAGAGGGCGACTTCGCCTTCACGATTGCTCAAGTTATAGCGCTTGACGAGGCGCTCAACGGCTGGAGCTAACAGTTCTTTCGATTCGATCACAATGAGGCCCTCTCAATCATCCAAGGGGACGAGCAGAAACTGAAGAGAAGATCAAAGGCGCGCGCGCGCGGGAGGAAGGTCTTCTGCCTGAGCAGACCTGATAAACCTCCCCGAAATGGTAGGTGGATAGATGCGCGTCAACACTATCGGGATTGCGACTAAACATTTTTTCCAATTATGCCCTAACGGGAAAAGTAATTCTGCGTGGTGGGAAGACCAACTGCCCGAAGAGAGAGGAGGGGTCTAATTGACCAACACAAAAACGGATCTCTTTCTGTTTTAATAAAGACCTTAATATGCCGAGTTGTCTAAACAGAATCAGTCAACAAAACGGCCTGCAATGAAGAAGTTTTATCTTTCCTGCCCCACCCCTTAGGAGGAGGAGTTATTATCATGCGCTGACAGACAGTGTCAAGACGTTGGGACTAACGTGTTTCGGTTCAAAATGAAAGTTAAGGTTGAATGAATGGAAACTAAGATTCACCACAGAGACACAGAGAACACGGAGGATGCACGGAGATTTGAGATTTCAAATTCCTGATTTGAGATAGTCTTGCTCTGTGCCCCCTCTGCGTCCTCTGTGTCTCTGTGGTGAATCTCTATCTCCTATCTTCTCAAGCATGACTGAATCACTCCCCTTAACTAACACACAGGCCGTTCGATCAAACCCTCTACTGCCTGATTCGCATCGTCGGATCGCCGAAAAGAATCCACGTTCTTCTGACATCCATGTTGGTGGTCGCCGCTTTAGCTCCTCTGACAACATCGCCCAACGTCGGCGACTGCCCATTGGTGAACAACAATCTCATCAACTGCTGATCTACAGCGGCCTGCGCGCCCGGCTCCGTCAGCCCGCTCGATGCCCAGACGGCGACGGCTCCGCCGTTATCCGCTCTCATCAACGCTTCGGCTAAAGTCTCCCTGAAGGGGTCTTGAAATCTTCCGTTCAAACAGGTCATCAGGACAAACAGGGGTAGACGATTACCGTTGGTCAACGACGTGGCGTCCGCCGAATTGAGAACACTTGCGCCAGTCCAGACATCCGTTGACCCGTGCCCGGCGAAGTTGACTAAGAGAGGCCCGGCGTTGATGCCACCGATGATCTCGCTTCTGACCTGTTCTGTCGGATTATCACGGCGATTAACGAGCGTGACGCTCATATCCTGCGGCAACAAATCGCGCACCTGACCGCTCGCCGCCTCGAAGTCGTACCCGTCCTTGCGATCCGAGACCAGCAGCGCCCCGTATGCCGTTTGCCCCGGCGCATAATTAGTGATTTTCCCAATCACTTTTTGCGCCTGCTCGATTGTCTTCACGGGCAATCTGCCAACTACTACATCCGCCAGCCCATCATTATCGAAATCACAGAGCGCATCATCCGAAGATGTTTCCAAAGTGGTCGCGTCCACCAGCTTGGTCGGCACAAAGTCCTGATGGCCGAGACCCAGATAATTGCGCGGGTCAAGGCTGGCATCACCTACCAGCAGCACGTAGCGCGGCGCGAGCGCCCAGTTAGCCTTTGCCCACGACAGGAAATCTTTCACCGCCTGACCAGTATGAGCGCCGTAGCTGAACTCGTCGTAGACATCCTCGACATCAACGATGGCGACTTCCAAGCCCTGGCTTCTTCTCAAATCCGCCAGCGGCTTGACCGAATCTCTGAAGTCACGATGAGTGAGAATGATGAAGTCCGCGCGATTATCTGTGCCCGACAGGTTGGATGGTTCGTTCGCCGTCACTTCAGCCGGATGCTGCTCCTGTCCCCCGGCCAATGCCAGAAGGGTGCGCGCATTGCCTTGGCCACCGGGTATCCTGACTGCATAACCAGACCCTTTCGGCAAGACCTTAACGCTCAACTGCTCCACCGCGCTTTTGTCCGTAATGTCAAAGACTCTGATTTGCGGAGTGGTGAAGCCGAGGACGGTGGTCAGGTTTGTCTGCTGCGCGGTGAAGACGAGCGTGTCGTTCTCCGCGCGATAGGTGCGCCAGTAGGTCAAACGCACGTAATCAATCAGGCTGATGTCCGATTCACCATTCGTCGAGACGAATTTCAGAGTGTTGCTGCCTGCAATCAGGAAGGTGCGCGGAATGGCAAACTGCGTGACGGCGTGTTCGTGATCGGCAAAGTCCATCACTCCGACCTCGACACCGTTGAACGACACTTTGACCTGATGGGCCTGCCCGGTCAGACCTTGCAGCGCGACTTCAAGCGTCGCGGGCGCTGACACAGAGTTATCAATATCGCTGACACTCAATTCTTGCGTGGCTGGACTACTGCTGAGGACGAGCGGGCCAAAGAAGTTCTCTGCTTCACCGTTGAGCAGACCGCTAAAATAGTTCAGGCGGTCTTTGCGTTCCAGCACATAAGCAAAGCCCTGCGATGATTGCTCCGCCAGAATATCCTGTGTACCTTTCTGCCCTCCCGAAGCATGATTCCGGCTGAGATACCTTCGCACGGCTCTCTTCCGTGAAGCCTTCTTCTTCGCTTTCGGAGTATCTGGCGGAACGCTGGACGACGGATTGATCGGGACGAGCCAGATTCCCGGCATGTCCGGCTTTATCAACACAGGAGCTTTGCCTGTCGTCGCAGGTTTGTCAGGCGTTGCGGGATTGATAGTTTTTGTTGGTTGCGGAGCAGGTGTTGACGGCGAAGTCATTATCCAACTGACATCCTTATCAATCCAGTTGCGATAACTATTCTTTTGCCCGCTCTGATTGTTGATTCGCTTGCCGGGTTGCGAGCCGACGACGAGCCAGTAGGTGCGCGTATCGCTCGTCGGCGTGTCCATGCCTGTCCCGTAGAACTCTATCGAGCCGTCCGCGCCGAACTGTTTCTTGTTACCGTTCTGGAGAATCGTTTGCTCTACGCCGTCAGCGTAAAGTTGCAGCAAGCTCGGATCAACGTTCGGATTTAGTCCTGCTGCCACCAACTCTGCTTGCGTCACGCGATACCAGCCCGCCTGACGAACAGCTATTTTCACTGCCTGCCCGGAAGCCAGCGCACGCTGCCGCGTCAATGGATTTTCCTGAAGCGTGCTGAGACGCTCGTTGCTCGGATTGCTGCCCGGATTGCTTTCCGGCACGACCTCTTCCAGCAACTCTTGATTGAGGAGCAGCAGTTTGCTGGCTAGGCGTCTTCTCTCAACTGCTTGCGCGGGCGGCGCGGGCGCTCGCTGTGCGACTCGCACTTCCTGCTCAGTCTTCTGCTTCTGCGTGGCCGGATAACCCTTCACGGAAAGAGTCCTGGCAGTTTGCGACGCGTTAAGCTGGCTGAGCAGTACTGCCTGTTCGTCGTTTGTGGACTGGGCGCTATTGTCTACGGTCGGCACAAGCGGGCCGTGCAGCGTGCGCGTGCCGTCGAGGTCTATGTCTTCGAGCCAGTACTGGACAGACCCCTTCTGACCTGCGCGATCAAACCACGAATAAGATTGCCCCGCTGTCAATCTGGTGCCATGTCCGGCCAGCAAAGCCGAGCCCGCGATGATGGATGGATTGAGGCGCGTGCGCTTGCCCCCCTGCTCTCGATAGACGTTGAAGCCCAAGTTATCCACCTCAAAGCCCGTCTGCCATCGAAGCTGCGTGCCGCCGCTCGCTTGGTTAGCTGTAAAAGAAGAGAGCTTCACGGCTGTGACAGCTTGCGGCCTGATTGAGACCGCGCCGATAGCCCACTGCTGCGAAGTTCCGAGCGTCCATGACATGGTCGTGGACGAGACGACAGAGCCGGAGGTAATTAGTTTGCTGCTCCCTGCTCCGACGGAATCCGAGGCGACGAAGCAACCGACGGTTTTACCGTTCCATCGCTCTATCTGAGTCGCAGCCGCAGTCAACTGCGCCAGTCCCGCGCCCGTAAAGGCGCTGGCGACTGTGTCAACGACGACTTCGTTATTTTTAGTGGCAACCGTCACCGTGGGCGTGGTGCTGCTGCCAGTGTTTCGCGCGTAGGTCGGAAACCCGACCGTGCTCTGCCCGGTATTGAAGGGCGTTATTTGATCTACGTTGAAGAACGAGACGGCGCCGCCGACGGCATAAGCCGTGGTCGCTGTGCCGACCGGGTTGAATGTGACCTGCACGTTGGACGAGGTGGCCGCAGCTATCCCAGTTTCCGGCAGGTAAAACATTTCAACCTGAGACGTATTGTCGGTTGTTCTGGTCTGGGAATCGTCAATTCGTGTCAGGTTTTGCCCGCCATACGAGACGGTGAGGACTCTGGTGGCGATGACCGGCGTCACAGTGTAGGTAGAGACGCCGATAACCAGAAGACGATTCGAGCCGCCGCCGATGGTATGTGTAAAGGTCAGCGTCGGGGGAGTAAGCAAATCGAAGAACTGGCAGCCCCGGCTGGACGAGTCGGAAATAATTCCCTGAAAGTTAAGAGCCGCGCCGGGAGTCTCGGTGGCAGCAACCCAGTCTTCGTTAGTGTCGTGGTCAACCGTTGATTTGCGCTGTATCGTCAGAGTCGAGTTGGCCGGATTTGGTTCAGGGACAGACGGATTAAAGCAACTGGTGTTAGTTCCCCAGGAGACACAATCAATCGCAGTGGCAGTGTTATCGTTTAATGTCAGAACATCTCCGCCATTAGCCAGACCGTTTCCAATGCTGCCATCTGTTATCTGAACAAGCGTTCCGGCATAACCGGGATGGTTCGCAAGGAAATTGGCAGAGTTCGCCGCAACGATAATATGCTGGCCGGGGGTTAGGGTGACAGTGGGAATCGTATCCGTTCCCCCATTATCAGTAATCGTCCAGCCGATTAATGTTTGGCTGGAGCCACTGATATTCACCAACTCAAACCATTCAAAAGCGGTATCCGTGCCAGCCTGTGTTGGGTCAGCCTCGACTTCAGAAATCAGGATAGTGGTTGAGACGGCATGAACTGTTGGCGGTGTTGCCGTATAGAAGAGACCCGCGACGATGACGGCAAAGAAGACGAGCAGCGCGCTCAAAGGCAAACGCCCGCGCCGATTGAAAAATACGTTCACCGTCATGATCGAATATGGCGCGAGTTTCTTCTTCGTTTTCATACGGCCTTAACCCCTTAACTTTATCTGCCGACAACTCCGACACCGCGTTTTTCGATTAATCGCAAAAAGCTGAACCGTGAATACAATCCTCTTTTGAGACGCGCCGCGCAGACGTGTGCCGCGCGCCTAAGCTTGGCTCTCCTGCCGGTGAGCTTGACCTTGCGCCCTTTGCGCTCTACCTCAATCACACGACCCAGAATCTGCTCTGCTCTGACGGGCGCGTCACAAGTTGCCAAAGAATCGCCACGCAGGATTAAGACTCTGGCCGTGCTCTCTTCGTCTTCGATGCCGACGACGCGATGAGCAATCACGCCGCGCTCGGTTTGATAAAGCAGGATGTCGCCTATCCTGGCTTCACGCGCCTTGAGAGGCTCGACCGTCACTGCTTCGCCATCCCTGATGGTCGGAGACATGCTGAATCCTTTGGGACAAAAGCGCACGCTTATCCCGCGCCGCAGAAGCTCTGTGCTGATGTCGAGGAACGCTTTCACATCTACCTCTGACGCTCTACATCGTCTGGCTGCGAACGAAGTCAATCACCTTCTCATCTGGAACGAAACTCAATTCGGCGCAGGCGACACTCGCGGTCAATCTATCCAAGAACTCAAGCGTGAAGGCGAGACCATCTGGACTGAAAAAAGTTGGGAAGGAGCGACTGAAAAGTTGTGCTGCCGCCTCTGCCCTCCTGAGCGGCGCAAGCTCGTTCTGCTGTCCATGTCGCAGGAAGAAGATGTGCGTCAGCTCAACCTTGCGCGGGCTGCTAATCTCCTCTTCGCCGTGCCAGGGCGTGCCGTACATCCAGAACTTCCCATCCACCTCGCGCACAATCACGCGGTCGTCGCTCAGAAGCTCCACATCGCTTTGCCGCTGCCAGAGGCGCGCGCTGGTGGTCTTGCCCGCCTCCGAGTGGCCGACGAACAGATACCCGTTTCCCGTCTGCTCGCTCACACCGCAAGCGTGAAACTCTACGCCGCGCCCCCTTGCCAGCAGGTTGATGAGAAGAAGCTCATCCAAAGGATACTGTAGCGGGTAGAGCGGCTCACCCGGCGGGATGCGCCGCGGGTCGCAGACGACTTCACCTCTTGTGAAATCTCGGTTGAACCGGGCGATCTTGTAAGTGCTCTGGCCGGGACGCACGCCCGCCAATCGAAAGCGATAGCCCGTCTCTTCAGCGTACAACTGCCAGAGACTGCCGGAGTCAAAGAGCCGCCGACCATGATTTTCATCACCCAACTCGCCCCATCTGGTGTGAATCGTCACGTCCGCATCGCTTGCGGGAACGCCGAACCGGCTCATCGCCCCTACCAACTCAGGCTGCGGGTCGCCGCCCACAAGATTGATAACGACACCGGCAACTTCAATGAAAACATCCGACGACGTTTCCGTGCGAAGCGGCTCAACCCTTTTCCTCAACTCTGTAATCATCGGGAGCAAATTCGGCAACGAGCTGTGGTTCTCAAGATAAACATTCAATGCGCCGGGAAAAGCGCGATTCCAATGCTTCTAATACCAAGTTGCATTAAAGAGCGGAAGAAGATGAACCACGAATTAACACGAAGAAACACAAAGTTACTGTCACTGCTTTCTTCGTGCTGCTTCGTGTCATTTAGTGGTTTCTCTTCTTCCTCGGATTTAATCAAGTGCCGATGGCGCTGCCCGGATTTATCAGGCAAGGCGTCGTTTGACCCGACGTTTTACAGCCGCCCAGCACGGCCTCCTGTGGGCGCAACTCGACGCGCCTGAGACCTGGCTTCGTATAAGGTTTCTTTTGCTTTTCCGTCGTTTCGGTTTTCGCCGGTTCATTCATAACTTTCACGTCTGCTTTGCGTTTAATCTGTCCCTTTGTCCCTTAAGTTTTATTCACCAGCCAAATGCCTTCCAGTCAATGCGCCGAAGAGCAGGACGAACACCCGCTCGCACCCGTGCGAGGCTGTGCGAGGACAGGCAGGTAACGACTGGAGTTGAGGTCAAGACGCTCGGCGAGGAAGCGTTTCTTAATCATCTCCGCCGTTCGCAGCAACGCTGGATAGCGGCTGCCGCCTTCGCAAAACTCGCAATCGCCGTGCGCGGGAACGGGCAACCGGAGCGCGTGTGCGCGCAGGTGAGTCACCTCGCAGAGAAAATCAACGGGCGATTCCGCATCGCCGTTTTCCAACTCGCCGTTAGCCGGGCACATCCCACAGGACGCTCTAATCTGACACGTCTGACACTTCGACGGGCGTGTGGCTTTTTTGAATCGCACTCTCGAAAGGAAATCTCCCCAGCCCTCAGCGACGCTGCCACAACGTAAATCGTAAACGTCCCCGTGCGAGAGGACACAGAGGCTCATCTTCCCCTGCGGGTCAATGGCAAACGAGGTGAGGCCGCCACCGCAATGATAAACGTCGTCGCCCCAATTGATGGGATTCTGCAAATCTGCTGCGAGCTTATGCCATGCGCTCACCTTCTCCGGGTCGGCCAGATCAAGCTCGACCACCTCTTCCGGTTTGAGACGCACGGCGAGCGGGCTATCCGAACAATCAATGCGCGCATTTATCAAAGAGTCGTACTTAAACTCCACGCCCAACTCTTCTTCGGCGAAACGCTTCATCTCAAGCACCTCGTGCTTGTTCATCGTCACAGCAACGGTCTTGAGCTTTAAGGGCAGCTTGCGCTCTTTGAGAAGTTTTATCCCACGCAAACATCTTTCGTATGAGCCGGGAATGCCAGTCAAACGCTCATAGGTTTCCTTCGTCCGGCCATACAGCGTGATTTCAATACTGAAGGGTCGCCAATCAGAGAGGTAATCAGCAATCTTCTCGTTGATGAGTGTGCCGTTGGTGTAAAGGGTAATGAGGAAGCCTTTTTTCTTGGCGTAGGTGTAAATATCTAAAAAGTCCTGGCGCGCGAAGATTTCCCCTCCGGTGAAGAGCAGCCACAAAGTTCCGGCCTCGGCCAGTTCATCGAGGATGCGGCAATGCTCTTCGTAAGTCAGTTCCGAGCGGCGAGCCGCGCGGTCAGACATCGGTAGATTGTTATAGCAATGAGCGCATTCGAGCGGGCAGCGTCGGGTGACTTCAATAATCGCTTCGGTGGGAATCCGCTGCGACTGAACGCGCTGGTGAAGGCTCGCGCTAAACTCCCCATAGCTCATCAATTCCATTTCAGGCTTCACTCTCTGCGGCAGGCCGGATCAGCCCTTCGGCTGTCATCGAGTCAAGCAACTCAACGACATCCTGAGCAGCTTCGTCCTTTGTTACGTCGTACTCGGCACTGACCGCCTCGACAATCTGATTGACGCGAGTCTCCTCATCAATCATTTGCCAGATTAACGCGCCCACTTCGTTCAAAGTGTAAATGGAGTTGAGATCGCCGATGCTGTTCCTGATCGGCACAATCAAGGTTTCCCCGGCGATGTTGCGAGCCATGAGATTGGCGTCTTTGACAAAGGATTTATCTAAAACGCTCATATGCTATCTTCTAATAAAGAGAGAAACGGCTGCCTCTCTTGGAGAGGAATACTTAAGAACAATCGAAGATATATCGTTACAGGGCGTCGGGGGATTTACGGGCTAACTTTTGAGGTCTGAGGCTAGCACGGCCACGCTTTCCGGTCAATATTTATAGCGGATTGCAAATGAGTGATTCCGGTTTAGATGCGCGACCCGAAGTGACGCTGCTGCTTTGCTGCGCCCGCACACATCTGGACGCTGAAACAGCAGTGCGCGCCGCAGCGCTGCTTCAGCAACCTCTCGATTGGGAGTATCTACTCAAGACGGCGCTCCACCATAAAGTAATGCCTCTTTTGTACCGGCAGTTCAAGACGAATTTCAATGAATCCGTGCCCGTCGAATTCATGGAGCGTCTTCGGGATTATTTCTACCTGAACGCGGCGCGCAATCATCTTCTCACGGAAGAACTGTGCGAGGTGTTGGAGTTGTTTGAGAGAAACGACATTCGCGCCGTTCCCTACAAAGGCGCGGCGCTCGCGGAGAGCGTTTACGGGGATGTCGCGTTCAGGCAATTCAGCGATCTGGACATTTTCATCCACAGAGAGGATGTAGCGAAAGCCTCCGGCTTACTACACCTTCGTGATTACTGGAAAGAGCGCAAACTCACGCACGCACGGGAAGCGGTCTTCATTAAAATCGAATGCGAACATCTGTTCATACGCAATCAGGGACGCGTCTTTCTTGATCTGCACTGGGGATTCGCTCCCACATATTTCCCCTTCAAGCTCGATTCAGAAACTATGTGGAGACGACTGGCAACAATTCGTCTCGGCAAGACACACGCGCGCTCTTTCGCGCCCGAAGATTTACTCCTGATTCTTTGTGTCAATGCCGGTAAAGAGTCCTGGAAACATCTCAGCAGCCTTTGCGATATTGCCGAGTTAATCAGAGCTAATCCCAAGCTTGACTGGGAAATGATTACGCGGCAGGCCAAGCTGGCAGGCGTTCGGCGGATGCTTCTCGTCAGTCTTTTACTGGCCGACCATCTATTCGGAGTAGCTCTCCCTGAACACATAATTCAAGCAATCGCAGAGGAGCGCGCAGTCCGCCCTCTGGTCTTGAAAATCAAGCGAGAGCTTTTTCGGAATGAGAAAGAAGCAGGCGGCGTCTCAAGCGTTTTGAAGCCAGCGAAAGCGCTGGATGGGCTGCCGGATAAGATAAAGTTTTATTTGCGCCTTGCCTTGACGCCGACGCCGGAAGACTGGACTTTCATTCGCCTGCCGGAGCGTTTTCGCTTTCTTTACTACCTGATCCGCCCCGTTCGTCTGGCTAAAAAATATGTCTTGCGTCAATAAATTCCATCTAATACTGAATAGCAGGAAGAAAGTGAGGGCGAAACGAACCACGCGCGTCACACGAAGCAACACGAAAATGTTATGACTGCTTTCTTCGTGTTATTTCGTGTCTCTTCGTGGTTCGTTATTTCCTTCTTTTGGTCTGCTACCTGGTATAATTCGACCCCGTATATTTGATGCCCACAAAAAAATTACCAAACAGGAACGCAAAATCCATTGACCCGCTTCGCTGTCGGGCGGTACACTCTCGCAGGTTGTATTGCCCGTACCAGCAGTCTGCCCGGAATCTGTGGGCGGATTCAGCTAGATAAGAAGGAGACAATTTCAATGATTAGGCGCGGACAGAAAGCCATTAAAGCTCTGGCTCTGGTACTGGTCTTTTCGGTGCTGCACTTGTTCCCCATGACGGCTCCGGCAGCGACCGGGGCGCAGGCCGGGACAGGCAAGCTCACGACACGCGGCAATCAGCCCATCACCGTCAACGGTATCTCGGCCAACAGCGGCGCTACCATTTTGCCGGGAGCGACGATTGAGACCGGCGACCAGGTGGGCGCGACCATCAATCTGGGTTCTCTCGGAAGTCTTGATATTGCGCCCAACACGAAAGTCCAACTGACCTTTAATAGTAACGGCACGATTGAGGTCACGGTGCTTGAAGGCTGCGTTATTCTCCGCGTCAAAGAAGGAACGTTTGGAGCAATCAATACCTCTGAGGGAAGAGTTGTAAGCAATGATGCGACGCGCAAAGAAGCAGCCGTGCTGGATGTCTGTTTGCCGAAGGGAGCGCCCACAGCGATAATCAATCAGGGCGCGGCGGCCAACGCCGGTGCGGGAGCGGGCGGTGCCGGTGGCACGGTCGCTGCCCAGGGGTTGAGCGGTGCAGTCGTAGGTGGCTTGATTGCGGGTGGTGCCGGACTGGCTATCATCGCAGTGATTATCGCGAATCGCGGAGATGATCCAAGTAACGGTTCCTGATTAAAAGAACCCTTAAAGCTCTCTCAATAATCTGTATCTCAAAAGCACGTGCCTTGTAATTCGACAAGGCACGTGCTTTTTTCGTCAACAAAGTTCATGGCGAAGTCCGCCCGAAGATATGTCTCCCGTGCTGAAAGACTCAGCTTTCCACCTGAGCATTGAATAACCTTTCGGGCGTCGGTTATATTCAGCCGTCCCTTTGCACATCTTAATAATCAGGAGAGTTCACTCATGCCCGATCAGATGCCACAGCCTTCCCCGGAGCTTTTCTTCGAAACAGTCAACAGCTATCAACGCCCCGCCGCCCTCAAGGCCGCACTCGAACTGGGCGTGTTTACTGCTCTCGGCGAAGGCAAGCAAACTTCGCAGGAACTGGCCGCGCATTGCCAGACATCGGAGCGCGGAATGCGAATCCTCTGTGACTATCTCGTCATCATCGGCTTCTTAACCAAAGCAGACGGGCGCTATGCGCTGACGCCTGACTCGGCAGTGTTTCTGGACAGCCGGTCGCCAGCCTACATGGGCAGCACACTTGAATTCCTCCTCTCACCGATGCTCGTCAGCGGGTTTGACGATCTAACAGCAGCCGTTCGCAAGGGCGGAACAATGATTCCGGAAGGAGGAACGGTGGCCCCGGAGAATCCCGTCTGGGTGAAGTTCGCGCGGGCGATGACTCCGATGATGGCAATGCCCGCGCAAATGATGGCTAAGCTCTTAGACAGAGACGGCGAGCGCGCACTGAAGGTGCTCGATATAGCCGCAGGTCATGGCATCTTCGGGATTGCCATCGCGCAACAGAACCCGCAAGCGGAGGTGGTCGCGCTGGACTGGCCTAACGTCCTTGAAGTGGCTAAAGAGAATGCGCGCAATGCAGGGGTCAGCGACCGCTACAGCACTATCGAGGGCAGCGCCTTCGAGGTTGACTACGGCAGCGGCTACGACCTTGTGCTTTTAACGAACTTCCTGCACCACTTCGATCCGCCAACGTGCGAGAGCCTGCTCAGGAAAGTTCACGCCGCGCTCGCGGAAGGCGGCAGCGCTGTTACCCTGGAGTTTGTACCGAACGAAGACAGGATTTCTCCGCGCATCCCCGCGTCCTTCAGCATGATGATGCTCGGTTCGACGCCGAGCGGCGACGCCTACACTTTCCCGGAGCTTGAGAGGATGTTCAAAAACTCAGGCTTCGCGCACAGCGAGCTTCATCAACTCCCGGCCACACCGGAACAGATGATAATTTCAGCTAAGTAACCTAAGTTGCCAGTTATAACGGCTGTGCCGCTCGGCTTGTGCGGAAAGGCTGTGCATCAATCCGCCGCCGTAGCGGCGAAGTGAATTTAGCCCAGCCTTTCAAGGCTGGGAACAAGGTGAATGAGGATTTCATCGCGTCGCGTCAGCGACGGTTGAAGGGCGACACCTCAGATTCAACCGTCGCTGACGCGACGCCTGCGAAGGGTGTGGCATCTTTCCCGGCCTTGAAAGGCCGGGCTACATTCAGACTGCCGCTCGCGCGGCGATGTGGCACACTCTTCAATTAAACATGCCGAATCTTTCCTACATCTCTTCCAAAGCTGCTGCCCGCAAAAGCTCTATTCATGGCACGGGTCTCTTTGCCCTCGCACCCATAGCCAAAGGTGAAGTGGTCTGTATAAAGGGCGGCTACATCTTCAATCGTGACACGCTTCAATCTATGCCCGACTGGTATCGAGCAGCGGAAATCCAGATTGCGGACGATCTCTTCATCGGCCCTTTTGAAGAAGAGGAACGGACGGGCAGCATGATTTTCAGTAATCATTCCTGCGAGCCGAACATGGGCGTGCAGGGTCAGGTCATCTTTGTGGCGATGCGCGACATCGAAGCCGGAGAGGAATTGACGCACGATTGGGCGATGACCGACGATGACGAGTATGAGATGGAATGCCGCTGCGGTGCGGCGAGTTGTCGTCAGGTTATCACGGGGCAGGATTGGCAGAGAAAAGATTTACAGGAGAAGTACAGAGGCTATTTCTCCTGGTATCTGGCCGAGAAGATAAAGCGTGTGAACTCCAGTCTCTAAAAACGACTCGACACCTCGTTGAGCCGTCTTGTCCCGTCTGGCGTCCCTTTCGTCACATTAAGCTGGCTTGATTTGCCTAAAGGGCGCCTAATCACGGGTTGGCCGCCAGCCTGTGAAGGCTGCCTATCTAATGGCACCAAAGATTCTGGCCTCGCTTATTTCGGCTTTCCTCAAAATATGGGACAAGCACACGCGCCTTCGTTTGTCCTCACGCTCGGCATCTGACATTATCTGACTGTAGCTATGAGCCAACTTGTAAAAGATAGACCCTGGTGGCAAAGCCTTTGGGCGCGCGCCGGATTAATCTTTGGCGTGTGGACAATCATCGGTCTGGCTTTCAGCGCGCAGTGGTATTTCGCTGCGTTCCGCTCAGAGCAGCCTGTTCCCTGGTCGCGCGCGCTGTATGTGCAGATGAGCTGGGGTTATCTCTGGGCGCTCGCCACCCCGCTCGTGCTTTATCTCGTCCGGCGCTTTCCCATAGAGAAACAAAACTGGCCGCGTAATCTCCTCGCGCATCTTTTCGCCAGCACCCTACTCATCTTCATCGCCGGTGTCATCGGCCACGTCATCGTCTATTTGAATTATGGCCGTGCCCTGGGGCGCATCTACTCGTTTGAAAACTCTCTGCGCTTTGCCGTGAGCAACTACACGGAGGGCATGGGTGTTTATCTTCTGATTGTGTTCCTAGCCTACGCGTACAACTATTATCAGAGGTACCGGCAAGGCGAGCTGCGCGCCTCGCAGTTGGAAACGCAACTCTCGCAGGCACAACTGCAAGCCCTCAAGATGCAGCTTCATCCTCATTTTCTCTTCAATACGCTCCACTCAATCTCCGCCCTGCTACATAAGGACGCCGAGGCCGCACGTAAAATGATTACGCGCCTCGGAGATTTCCTGCGCCTCACGCTGGAAAACTCAGGCACACAGGAAGTCTCGCTCAAAGAGGAGATGGAATTCCTGCGCTGCTATCTGGAAATCGAGCGCATACGCTTTCAGGATCGTCTCACCACGCGCGTTTTTATTGACCCTGAAGCGCTCGACGCGCGCGTCCCCAACCTCATTCTCCAACCCATCGTCGAAAACGCCATCCGCCACGCCATCGCCCCACGCTCCACTCCGGGTGAAATCGAAATTCGAGCGAAACAAGAAGATGGCTTCCTTCGTATCCGAATATTAGACAACGGTCCGGGTCTCCCCATGAATCGAACTGTTGACAGCCTGTTCAAGAAGGGTCTGGGGCTAATGAACACACAAACGCGCCTTGACCGACTCTACGGTGCTCGTCATCGTTTCGAGATAGCCAACGACCCCAAAGGTGGATTGGCCGTGACCCTGGAAATACCTTCGGCGAACGGAAACGGCACGGCCTCCCACTGAGGCGAATAGCTGCAAACCTGAATTAGAAAACAGCAAAACGCAAAGAGTTTTGCCACAACGGGTGCGCTCGCGGTGTTTTCTATTCAGGGATAACTCTATCTTGCGGCTCTCCGGGCGGCGAGCTTCCCGGCCATAGCGGAAACATTTTCTTGAAGTAAAAGGACGAACATAGGCGTGACTACCTCCCCGACGCGAATTCGTGTGCTGCTCGTTGACGACGAGTCGTTGGCGCGCGAGATGATCCGCGAGATGCTTGAGGACGACCCCGATGTGGAGATCATAGGCGAGTGCGTCAACGGCGAAGAGGCCATCGCGGCCATCGAAGAGCATACGCCCGATCTGCTTTTTCTGGATGTTCAGATGCCCGAAGAGAGCGGCTTCGGCGTCCTTGAAAACTTGAAGAACGGGCAGCGGATGCCTCATGTCATCTTTGTCACAGCTTATGATCAATATGCCGTGCGCGCCTTCGAGGTTCATGCGCTCGACTATCTGTTGAAGCCTTTCGACCGCGAGCGATTCGAAGCTTCCTGGGAGCGAGCCAAAGAGCAAATTCTGAGAGAGAAAAATGGTCGCATGGACGAGCGCATCCTGACGCTTCTGGAAGAACTCAAGGCCGGGACAAAATATTTAGAGCGACTGGTCATCAAATCCTCCGGGCGCGTCTTCTTTCTGGAAGCGGACGATATAGACTGGATTGAAGCCGAGGGCAACTATGTCTCCGTGCATAGCGGCATGAAGTCGCATCTGCTGCGCGAAACCATCAGCAGTCTTGAATCGCAGCTTGATCCGAAAAAGTTTCGCCGTATCCATCGCTCCTCCCTTGTTCAGATAAATAAGATCAAAGAGCTTCAGCCCTGGTTTCACGGCGAGTACCGCATCATTCTGCATTGCGGGGCTGAGCTCATGCTCTCGCGCAATTACCGCGAGAATTTGCAGGAAGCGCTGGGGAAAGTTCTGTGAAGTGAAGGACGAAAGAAAGAGACAGGATTTACAGGATTAACAGGATAAGCGAAACACCAACTCGCCGCTCGCGCGGCGCTTGAGTTGAGCCGTGCGTTTCAACGCACGGGAATAGGACCATGATGGTTCACGCGTCGCGTCAGCGACGATTGAATCATCACGCGGCTGTAGTTCAACCGTCGCTGACGCGACGCGTAACAATGCTCATCGCTTATTCCCGGCGTTGAAACGCCGGGCTAAAATCAGTGTGCCGCTCGCGCGGCATGAGACGACATCAAGCTTCCCTAACCTGCCTTCTCTTCTTAATCCTGGAATCCTGTTAATCCTGTCTAGTTCTTCCTGGTCCCAACCCTACTGAATTGCGTTTTAGAGAGCGCAGTTGATGCTCCTCGTCACTCTCCTGGGCCGATTGGTCACAGGCTCTGGCCCTTTTGTCACAAAAGAAAGATGTAGCGCATGTGCCCCGCGTATATTTATCCTGCGCTACTTTCAGCGACTACGGTTCAAGCCCAGAAGTGAAGAACCGCAAAGGGGAGGTTATAAGATGAACGGACTGGCATTACGAGAACATTCTGAGATCCATCTGATCAATCATGTGGGTGCGAATGATGATGAAGAGAAAGCAGCTTCCGCGCTCAGCAAGACCACAAATTTGAAGCAACTCGCCTTGAAACTTTTGCTTGAGGCGCAGGCACTGAATGAAACGCCGACGCTCGACGTGCGAAACGGCATAGACTTCTATGAAGAGGTGAAGCGTTTCGAGGTTGATCTGATCCAGCGTGCGCTCTCGGTTACGCGGGGCAACCAAGTGCGCGCCGCTCGCCTGCTCAAGATGAAAGTGACGACGCTTAATACCAAGATCAAACACTTCGACATCAACATAGATGTGCTCGTCGGAGGCTACATCCCACCGGGGCCAACGGAGGCCGTTCAGAATCAAGCCGGATAGACTCAGGGCAGGAGTCAAAGAATAAAGGTGAGATGATTCGTGAATCGTCTCACCTTTATTCTTT
The DNA here is from genome assembly GCA_963791265.1 of uncultured Acidobacteriota bacterium. Lineage (GTDB taxonomy): Bacteria > Acidobacteriota > Blastocatellia > Pyrinomonadales > Pyrinomonadaceae > QHXM01. The sequence goes on along the minus strand of CAWBSB010000012.1, from coordinate 445,872 downwards.
GTTGCAGAGTAAAGAAGGATATAACGAACTACGCGCGTCACACGAAGTCACACGAAACGGCTTACCTCTTCTTCGTGTCTCTTCGTGTTACTTCGTGGTTCGTTTCGTCCTTTGCGTTGTCTCTGCATTGAAACTTCCTTTCTCAACCACACTCATCAACCAATCGCTATAGCACTCTCGCATACGGAATTTCGTAAGGTTCCTTTGCGCCTGCCATTCATCTCAAGCCCTCATATCCAAATCCCTCAAGTTTATCTCCCTTCAATATCCAAATGTCTCAAGATTCGCTCACCTTCCCAGACCAGTCCGCATGACCAATCTTGAAAGTTGAAACGGCTTTAAGCGCGCGCGCATCAATCGGCACGGTCATTGCGCTATCTCTTCTATAGCGGCTCGAAGCCTGCTCTTGAATCTTACGAGTTTTCGTATTCGTGGACAGTAGTCGCGGCGTTTGAGAGAGCAAGCGAAGAGCTTTTGAGCAATGAAAAGAGAAAGGAATCCTTTATGAGAAACACCATGCGAATCATGACCACGTTGCTGTTTACTCTGTGCCTCTCCTTAGCGGCGATGGCGCAGACGGCGACGACGGGAACGATTGAAGGCACTGTGACGGACATCAACGAGGCAGTCGTGCCCGGCATCACAGTGACCGTGACCAGCCCGAATCTCATCCGCGCGCAATCGGCGACGACAGATGACGAGGGACGTTTCCGTATTCTGAATCTTCCCCCTGGGAAATACGCTGTCACTATCGAGGCGGCGAAAGGCTTTGCCAAATACGAGCAGACGGAGGTTGAAGTCAATCTCTCGAAGACCTCTTCGATTGATGTCAAACTCCCGCTCGAAGGCGCTGCCGCCAGCGTTGATATTACGAGCACCGGCGGCGCGACCGTAGACACGGCCAACACCACCACCGGCTCAAACATCTCGACCGATCAATTCTCCAACTTCCCGACGCAGCGCACCGTGCAGGGGCTGTACACGATTGCTCCGACCGTTGCCCGTTCGGGCTTGCGCGATTCCGCCGGTCGTGATCGCGACCCGTCCGTTGGCGGTTCATCCGGCCCTGAGAACAACTATATTCTCGACGGCGTGAACACGACCGACCCGGCCTATGGCGGTTCGGGCGCAAACCTGCCGTTTGAGTTCATACAGGAAGTGGAAATTAAAACGGGCGCTTTCGGCGCTGAGTATGGCAAGGCGACGGGCGGCATCTTCAACGTCATCACCAAGAGCGGTGGCAACGAGATTCGCGGCGACGCTTTCGCCTACTTCTCAACGAAGAGTCTGGTTCGCGAGACCAAGAATTTTTCCAACACGGGAGCTTCGCCCAACGGCTTTTCTGAACTGGATGCCGGATTCGACATCGGCGGCCCGATTATGAAAGACAAGCTCTGGTTCTTCGGCGCGTTCAATCCGCAGCGTCGTAAAAATTTCTTCCTGACGCAGACCTTCCGCCAGAATGCCGAGAACGAAGTCTCGACGCCGTTCTATGCTGGCAAGCTGACGTGGGCTGCCAATCAGAATCACGTCTTCACCTTCTCGACCTTCGGCGATTTCAGCAAGGTTGACGGCTTCATTCTTGGCTCGATACAGGGGCCGGGAGTCGTTCCGACCACAGGCTTCGGTGATAACCCTGACGCCTTCGCGGGCGTGCTCGAAGCGGGCGGTCACAACTATGCCGTGCGCCTGAATTCGACGATCACGCCAACCTGGATTGGCGAATTCAACTTCGGCCTGCACCTGCAAAGGGCGAACATCACCCCGCTTGAGACAGGTCGCACGACACCGTTCGTCAATAACAACTTCGCCATCCTGCGCGCCAACGGCACGGTGGCCACACCGACGCAAAGCGGTGTCAACTTCGGCGGCACGACCGGCTTTGTTGATTACATTTATTCGCCGGGAGGAACACTCCAGCGCAACTATCAGACCGGCCCCGGCTTCGGTCAGTTCACCGCGCAGGATCGCAATCGCTGGGAGGCGGCGGCCAGATTGCAGAACATCCTGGGCAGGCACACCATCAAGTACGGTTTCGAGTACGTGCGTAACGACTACTCGATTGATGACCGGCGTTCGGGCGAAGATCGAGTGTTCCCGAATCCGCTTGGCCTTCTTTCCGAGGCAAATGACCCCAACAACAATCAGACGCAGGGCTATCAGGTGACGAATAACTTTGCGGTCTGCACGACGCGCGCCATCGGCGGGCAAACAACCATCGTGTGCCCGTCTGCTGCTGCGACCGGAAGAGCGGCGTTGATTGCGACTGCTGCAAACGGTTTTCCGGGCGGCGCTATCACGGACACGATCACGGCTAATGAATTTAGCAACAACCCGTTCCTCGTGCGCCTCTCGACTCGCATACGCGATTTCGAGTTGCTGGGTAAGAGCTACACCAACACGGAGAGCTTCTACATTCAGGACGATTACAAGCTCAGCAAGAGCGTCCAGTTCAACTTCGGCTTGCGCTGGGATTACCAGCAGGCTTATGGCGAGGGCGGCGTGTCCTATCTGAAGTTCAACAACTTCAAGGACAACTTGCAGCCACGTCTCGGCCTGCTCTGGGATTTCACGGGTACAGGTCGCGGCAAACTCTTCTTTAACTTTGCTCGCTATCTGGAGACGCCGATTCCGCTCGATGTGAACATCCGCGCGGGCAGCGACAACGTGCAAACGGACAAGAACTTTAACGTTGATCGCCTAAACGCTGCTCCCGGCTCAATCGTCCTGCCGGGCATCCGCGCCGATGCGACCATCGGGTTCACCAATCTCGGCGCGACACCGACGCCGATTGACCCTGATCTCAAACCGCAAACGGTCAACGAAGCGACTGCCGGAATCGAATACGAAGTCGTCAAAGATTTGGCCCTTGGTTTTCGTGGCATCTATCGCACGCAAGGGTCTGTGATTGAAGACGGCTCGTTTGACGACGGCAACACGTACTTCATCTTCAATCCGGGCGAGAGCCAGACCGACAGGCTGGCGCGCGAACCAGCCCCCATCGGCGTCGGCCAGGGCTTCGGACGCGCTCGTCGTTACTATCGCGCGCTTGAGTTCACGGCCACGAAGCGTTTCTCGCACAACTATCAGTTCATCGCTTCCTACGTGTTCTCCAGCCTGATTGGTAACTACGAAGGCTTGTTCCGCAACGACAACGGCCAGTCTGACCCGAACATCACGAGTCTCTTTGATCTGGTCAGCTTGTTGGATAACTCCTACGGGCGTCTTCCCAATGATCGTCCGCACCAGTTGAAGTTCAACGGCTCTTACCAGACGCCGTTCAAGCTCCTGATCTCGGGTAACTTCTACGCGCAGTCGGGCATTCCGTTCAACGCGTTGATTCCGCACGCGGTCTATGGAAACAACAACGGATTGGGCGTGCCGCGCGGCACAGCCATCACCCCGGCTGACAGAGCGGGCGGCATCAGTGCCGGAGGAACTCGCACACCGACGACGTACAACTTGGATTTGGGAGCTTATTACCCGATTCAGTTTGGCGAGAATCGTCAGTTGCGCTTTCAGGTTGACTGGTTCAACGTCTTCAATCACCAACGCGCCATCAAGCTGGACGAAACACTCCAGATTACGAGCGGCGTGACGGGCGTGGCTCCGGTCAACAATCCGTTTTACGGCTATGGATCAATCTTCCAGTATCCTTCGTCATTGAGGCTGGGGGTGAAGTTCCAGTTCTAAACTCGTCCGGGCTTTCTCACGATTCCCGGCCAGCAGCCCCCTCGTGAGAGGGCCTTTGCGGGAGAAGCGTAGACTTTAGAGTTGCGCTTCTCCCGTTTTTTATCATCACCACTGTCAAAGCTCCCCTTCGGGAAGAATCATCGCGCAACGGCAAGGGAACCAGGATTAGAAGCGGGGTTCGTATTTCCCCGCTCCATCTATCATTTGGAGCGGCTGGTAATCTTTCAGGTCCAGCAGTTCTGCGGCGGTATCCTTGAAGTCTCCTTCCAGCATTACTCCTTCCACCTTTACTTTCGCAGAGACCGTGAAGGAGATGCTCTCTTCTTGCAGGCGAACAGTTCCCTGCACTTCCACGTCCAGGCGTTCATTTGCCTCGCGGCCAAACTGCACCCCGCTGATAAACGTGTCATACCAACCTGTCTCCGTCCGCAGGTCGCCGAAAACATCATCCAGGGCATAAGTCTGCCCGTCCGACTTGCCGTATCGTTTCGTTGATTCATTGAAGAGGTAGTGGCGGCCTGTCAGCCCTCGCCAGCTACGCACTTCCGGGTGGCGAAGGTCTACGCTCAGCCTCGCATCCTCTCCCTGAAACCGTACCGGGAGATGTAACTTGAAAGCGAGAGACGGCTTCGCATCCTCTATACTAAGGAGGGCGATACGTCCAAGCAGGGTTCCTTCAGCAATGGCGGCGATGGTCATTTCTTTACCTGTTCTTCAATCGCTTTTCTTTCTTGCTCTGAACTCTGGCTGAGATTGACATCACGGGCCTCTTTTACAATTTTCAGCAGTTCCGTCTTCAGTCCCGCAGCATTGGGCCGCGCCTTCACATAGCGATATTCCAGTGGAATACCCTTCTGGCCCTCATTATGGGGGAATATTGAATCCGATGTTTTCACCGTATCCAGGTTATCGAGCTTTGACCCGGTTTGGGCACCGGTTCCTCCAGGCTTCTTGCCTTGCAGGAACATTTTGGTGAGGTTCTCGACGCTGCCTACAGTGACTTTGTCTTTCTCTTCGCGTGCCCGGGCATCGTAGCCGAGGTCTCTCCAATATTGAACGGTAATTTCCGGCCGCCCACTGATCTGCACCGCGAGCGTTGTCACGAAATCATCGGGGACGGCATCGAAGAGCGTCATGAGTTCAGGCCCGGAGTGTGCGATCTGTGCCGGATCGACCTTGACGAGGAAAGGTACAGCGTTCTTGATGCTCCCCCCCGGGAAGGCTGAGGTCTGGGAGAGAGCCTCGCCGATGAGGTACATCACCAACAACCGAATCATGCCATCAATAGCCCCGATGGTTTGAATACTTTTATTTTTCTTGAGGTTTTTAATGTAGTCATGCTTACGAACGTTCACGGCGACCGCGTTGTATGCTGTTTCCACGGCAGCATAAATTTGAGTGAACTTACCGCCTGTAAGATGAAGCCCTTCCGTATCTGCGGCCTTTTCCATCAGGGTGCTGATTGCGCCGGGGATCACGCCAATGGTGGCCTGGATGTAGCATGAGTTAAGGATGTTGTCCCACGAGAGAGCGTCGAGAGTAGGTTCAAGTTGTTTGTAGTCTTTAGCCGAGAGCCAGTCTCTAAATTTATCTTCCGGCACACCTGTCTCTGCATCGGTGGCCGGGGCTGGAATCTTTCCCATCGTAAAATTACTGGCAACACTGAAAGTAGAAGTGGCGTGGGCGACAACCTTATTGATTAAATCGCTAAAGACCTTGTCCGATCCCTCGGCGAGTTCATCCACAGGCGAGGTCACATACTCAAGATTGCTCGAAGCATCCCGATCTTCGACATTAGCCGGGTCGAGTTTTCCCATCTCGGCCAGCTTGGCGCGGATAGGCTCCCTTGAAACAGCCTCCTTATGGTCGGTGGTGAGTCGGAAGGAATTTTCTCCCGGCTTCGCGCTGCCGCCGAGTTCAGTACCATAGGCATATCCGCCGAAAAGAAAGTGCTTCAAGGTTACATCCGGCGGATTTTCTCCTCCCTGAAGCTTGACTGCTTCGACCAGGTGTCCGAAGGTCGGCACCTGATATTCCACCTCAAAACCAACGAGCCTCTGGACAGGGTTCCCGGCGCTATTGCCACCACTTAACCCGTCGGCCTCTTGTGTCAAATTCGTGGGAGGTGAGCTTCCCGCATTCATCAAAGCTTTCGCCCCCATCATATCCGCTTCATGCTCCAGCCCCTCGTCATCATTGACTGAAACCCCTGCCTTCAACTGCATCGTCGGGCGCACGCGGCCCCGCGCCTGCTGAACCACATGCCATGCTTCGTGCGGCAGATGTCGTTCCTGTCCCGGCGCGACGTAGATGTCGCTGCCCCGCGTGTAGGCCAGAGCGTTGAGTCGCGCGGGCTGGGATGAGTTGTAATGGACTTTGACGTTGTCCATGGAGAGGCCGGAGAGAGATTCGATACCGGACTTGAGGCCGTCAGGCAGGCCGGTCCTGTTCTCTTTTCCCCGGTCGGTTTCAAGCTTTGCCTGTAGAGGTTCTTCCTCTTCAGTTTGCCTTTGAACGGTATTCGCCGGAGTTGCAGACTGAGCGGGTAGTGCCTGCGCCGGGTTGCTGAAGATGCGCCGGACGGCGCGGTTGCCGATTGCCCGTTGAAGAACGCGGATGTCAGCGGGTCTGGGCGCAGCAGGGTGCGGGTTGGCCACCCGTTGCAGAGCGACGGCAGGATTCATCGGGCGCGTGTGCTCGTTTACAGCCCGCGCCGTCTCCTGCTGCTGCTCTGGCGCTCGTTGCGCGGTCGGGGCTTTCTCAACGTCGTGAGTCTTATGCTTGAGAGCCATGATGAACTCCTGTTCTCTTGACGAACGGTTTGTTGACAAGTTTTCCGCACACCACGCACGCGCACCTGTTGAGAGCGCCACACGCATATAATTTCTCTCATGGCGTCTCGGAAACCTGATGGGGCAGCGGGCGAGTCGAGGGCGCTCATTGACTCGTCAGGTTTCGTCTCCCGCGTCAGTGCTTCTTCAAGGACCTGGATCACGCCGCTGGTCTCGATGGGCAGCAATTTAAGAATGTCGTGGCTGATGAGCGGCACCGAATCGACGAGCCAAGTTGTGACTTTACCCATCAGTTTGCCGCAACTGGAAGCATCAGGTTGCCGCTGAGATTATAAAACGCCTGACTTTACTATAGCTATCAATTTTACCTCTACATGAGGTTGGAACGAACCGATTGCCGGAATACAAAATGAAAGCAACGTTTTCCGAAAGCGCAATAATGCCGCAGGAAATCAAGGATCGGATTGAAGACGTACAACGATCCTGGTGGTCTAGGCTTCGGAGATTGCTGTCAAGTTGGCAGAATAGATCCGGACGCCCTCTTCTTCACCGATTCGCCTGCAATTCGTTTAGGGCCAACTCGGTGTACTGGCCGGCCTGTGCAAAATCTCCGAGGCGGAAGAGAGTTAGTCCAAGCAGGCCATAAACCTTGCCACGATACGACTCGGTGATGCCCGGCGTGGTCTGGTTCATTTCTGCTAAGACTTCATGAAGGATATGATTACTTGACTCGTATCGGACATCGTCGCTGAGGTCCTGAGCCTTGGCAATATGTCCACGAAGGCGTGACTCATTATCCGCCGATTCACTACCGGCGGCTTGTATGTTGAGAGTAAGCTGAGATTCTCGGTGTAAATTCGCATTCCTTCACGGTCATCTATCCGCTGACAGTCGGCCAGGGCTAAAGCCGTGAATCTGCGCGCCTCCGTTACATCGCCCGCGTGAAAGTGAGTTTGTGCCCAGAAGGCCATAGACCTTGGGGCGCATTCCGTCCACACCGCTCCCGGAAACGCCTTCCATGTCCGAGAAATTTCGTTCAGCAGGCCGACACTCGCCGCGTATTGCCCTGAGTCGGCGAGTTGGGACGCTTCAGAGAAGTTTCGGTTCCAGCGCGTGATCGGGTTGTCTGCATCGCCCGTCAAGCGTTCGAGCAGTTCTGGGTAGCCCATGGCTGCGAAGTATCGCGCGATGAGGATGAGAGAACGCACCCACGCGTCCACAGCCTCTTTATCGTCGCGGCTCTCTTTTGGCACACGGCACCAGTCCGCAAAGCTCTCCAAGACGAGTGCCCGCTGCTGCTGACAGAGGGTAGTGAACTGCTCCTCGTCGCCGCGAGCTATAGCGGAGAACAACTTTTCACGTAACAGGTCAGGGCGCATGAGATAACCCTCGCGTCTTCAAACCAAATACTCCAGAAGACTCTCCCGGAAAAGCCCACCGACATGCACGGGGAAAGTCACATCTGCGAGGTTGAGTTCTTTAAATATTTCGTCGTCGTGCCGGGTTATCTCATCGTCTGCACGCGGCTTTGTGCTCGGGGTAAATTCACGGAGATTGTTTTTAGAAATATCCAGGGCCAGTTCGAAATGCCTTAGTTTCGCCCTGACGAGCGTTTTCAGGATGTTGTTGGTCAACGGGCAATGGGCCAGTCTGGCGCTAAGGGTGACGACCACCCAGAGGTCCGCCCTCACGGGCACTGCGCGCAGATTCCCGTCAACGAAGAAACCGACCGGCGCGATGTCAGTCGCCACCCAGGATAGCGAGCCGACGCGGGCACCGATGGCCGCTTCGAGTTCTCCGAGCCGGTTCCAGACCCAATTGCCGAGCAGCACCGCCTCACCTTCGCAACCCGCGATGACGGCAACGTGACACAACTGAACGCCCTGCGCGCGAGCGGCGCGCGTGATGAAAGACTTATACCGAATCCGGGCGATCGTTTTCGCCCCGAGCCGTGCCGACGCGAAGGGCCGCTGCCCAATCCAGAGTGCGCTCAGGCTACGAAGCCCTCTTCGCTACAGCGGATCGACCGCTGCGTCTGGGGATTAGTCAGGCTCCTTCGGCGACAACCGGAAGCGGAAACACGCCGGTCACGATCTCGCTCTCATCGATGTGGATTTTATTGGCCGCGCCCAGGCCCAGGAATCCTTCATAGATGAAGGGCAAATCCCTGCTTTCGGTGACGCCGAGGTTCAGGCGAGCCATACACTGCTCGCGAGTCTGAATGCGGAACAACTCCGTGTCCAACAGGGCACGCCAGAGGATGTGAGACCGGTCCTGCACCAGAGTGTCGAAGTAATGCTCAACCACTCCTTCCGCAGCCGTGGACCGCTCAGAGCCGACCAGTAGGTCTATGATCCCGCCGGTATCGGCAACCAGCGCTTCGTGCGAGCACCAGCCTCTTGAAAGGTAATCCTCGGCCTCATCCAGCAGATCGCAGTCCGCCCCATCACCTGCATGGCCGTGAGGTAATGGAGTCCGTCGCGGAACAGCTTCTCGTCCTTGACCGTGCGCGGGTGCTGCGGCATACAGCTGTAGTCGTACCACAGGAAGATTCGCTCAAGTAAGCCCGACAGAATGGGCAGGCTGGCGGTGAGATCACGTAGGAGTTGCAAACCGGTATCGCGCTTGGCGGCAGCGATTCCGTAATCCTCGGTGAAGTCTTCAAGCAGTGCAACCTCCTGCCAAGCTTTCTCTAGTAGTTCCTCGTCCAAGCCCCTTCGCAGGAGGTTTACCAAAAGGGCTTCGGCCAAGCCCGCCCCCTGGATGCCGACCGAGAAGCCGAACTGAGAAGCAAAGCGGCGAGGCTCTTGGAGGCCGCGAGCCTTTGCGACGCGCACGGCTTCACACAGGTACGAGAACATCTGCCACGCGGCGAAGGCTGCCTGCACAGCTTCCGGGTCGGGGTGGGTGGGTGTCAGCCAGCGATGAGAGACAAAGCAATAGAAGCGATTGGGCGATGTCCGCGTCTCCAGGCCCTCGCGCCACTCCTGCATACGGCGGAACTGCCCCGATTCGATGAGCAGTGATAGCGGGAGCCAGTTGGCTCCCGGAATTTCCACATCGTAGAACTGGGCGGTAATGAGTGGCTCGTCCCTGGGCACCGCCATCTGCATGATTACTTTCGGGGGGGATGATAAAGGGAACGTCCAGACCTCTTCTTCCCCCGCTACTTTCGCGTTCTCACGAGGAATAATGAGGTGAATTAGCTTAGCCTCCACGCGGTAACTAAAGTGACCTGCCGAGGGCAATTCGATGGGGCGGTGACGCAGTTTGGCTTGTTCCGAGAGGAGTGAGTCGACTGCCGACTCTGATTTGTGCGCCTCGCTACGTTGACGCTCGTGCCTCATGCCAAAAATCGTTTGCAGCGGGACGGGTCCCTTCTGGTATGCCGCCGCCCGCAAGCGAAACCCGACCTCATCGTAAGCATCTGAAGTGCCCGCCCGCGAGTACTTGAGTGCGCGCGCAGCGGCTGTCAGCGGTGATTGCTCGTAGACCAAGGCGGGTTTGAGGATCAGGTCTTCAGGCCGGAGAGCCTCCCAATCACTGATATCCACCTCAAGGATATTGTGCGGAAGATCTGCGAACATGGCTCCGAAATTCTAGCATGAACTCCAAGGGGAAACATATCTTTGCCGCTCAGATTATAAAACGCCTGTGACCTTACCCATCTGTTTGCCGAAAGTGCAAATTGGAAGAATAAGAAGGAGTAACTAACCATCGGAGTCTAGGAATAAACTTCCGCCCTGCATAGAGGCTCATGCAATTGCGGCTTGATGTCGCTTCCGAACAGCTTAAAAGCGGCTTTATTGCAGGACTTCTCGTAGGCGTCTTTAATGTTGAAAGGGAACTTATATTACCAGACGTATATCTATCAAATAAGAAGCTGACCGTATACATTTCAGAGCATAGGACAATTCATTCTCTAAAACTTCGGAGGTCGAACGTACATGAAATCATAATGATAAATCGCATTCCAATCTTCACAATAAATCTTGCCTTGATTCGGGGGATCAGGGTCATAGATATATAACATCTCCTTAACTTCCCTTTCGACCCTGAAACCGCCAACCGCGCGCGCGTGATAGGAGCTGCCTGTCTTAAACGGACGATCTAGACGGAGTTCCTCCTGCGCTTCAATAAATGAAGGGCTCGAATCCGGCTCGGCTCGAAGTGGTCCAGCGGTCAGCACACTATTATTGAGTCCATTTACCTGCTCTTCAGGCTTTGCGCCGTCGCCGTCGATCTCCATGGCATCGGCAAGCTCATTTTGGGTTTTAGAAATTCCATGTTGTCGCAAGATCATTCGCGCCGTAGCAGCGGCACAGAAGAACGGCGTTGCCTGCCCTTCCAACTCTAACCTAGGAGTTACTACTTTCTCTTCCTCGATAGATTTTCTGGCTTGCATTATGGCCTCAGTCAATTCTTCAAAAGTCTCCGGTAGTGCCGGAAGCAGCTCCATGTTTCGTTTCCATAGCCGGCGGAAATGAACGATTGTAGAGCGCACAACTATGTCATACGGGGACCAAACCGCATACACCGACTCGGGGGTTTCCGGTGGCTCATCAGGGTTGAGTGGAATAATGATTAAATCCTTTAGCTTAATAACAAATTTAGCGTCGGGATTGGTTCGCGAGTAGCAGAGGATTCCGAGCTTCGGGTAGCTATAACACACGAGCCTGACATCTTCTTCACCATTCACGAGTAATGGCTCAAAATCAGTCTTGTTATGAAGTTCCGCCAGCGCCTCCGCCATAAGAGCTTCAACATTCAGGGCAGGCCCCACTTCAACCGACCACACAGGCGTCCGAAGCAAGTCACTGGCGGCAATGCGGACACGCCATTCAAAACCTGAACCGAGGTCTATAGTCTGGTCACGGAACAACAATAGGTGGTCAACATCATAAATATCGCGGCTCGTCCAGTTAAATAACGCTGGCCCCCCAATCGCCTCAGGGGGTAATGCGTCAAGCGAAAACAGTGATTGGCCCGACGGGGGTCTCACATGAGGAGGAGGCTCCGCCTCTGTGTCAGGAAGAGTGAGAAAGGAGAGCATCTGCTTCGACGCAAGTTTTTTAGACTCTTGCTCGCTCACAAATTTGGGCTTAAGTCTTGGCATGATTCTCCCCTTTAATCACAGCGCAGTTCATTATTAGCTAAACACTTGTTGCGTTGGCATCAACGTATTCCAGGCATCTCTATCTCCAAGAGTTGAGTCATCGCGGCGGCAATCAGTTACTTGGCCCATCGAGAGTCATGACCTGACAAGGAATGGCGGGACTGCCCTTTTGTGCCTCTCGGAGTTCGCCTGCGTCTGAACCCGCGAGTCCGGAATCTGGAGCGGATTCACCCTCAACAAGAGGAACAATAGGAGAACGAGTAGGTATAAGTTTGAACCTCGCGGGTGATGTGCCTAGAGTCGTTGGTAGTATTTCTGTAACCACCCTGTAGTATTCGATGAGTTCATCGAATTCCGGGAACTGACTCTGGTTTGGATTTGGCGCGTTCCGATAGAGCGGGGTGTTTTCAATGTAAATCTCGTAGGTGGAGCCTGTCGCCTTCGTGAGTGTCAGGACGCGATCCTCTTCCTGAGTACCATCCTGCCAACTCAACTTGACTCCTTGGTTGTTAGCAAGGAACAGACTTGCCCTGGCGATAGCCCCTATTCTTCTGAAATCCTTGGGATCCTTTCCCCCACCGCTACGCTTAAAAATGAAGTCGTTATTCGCTCTCACGGCAGTTCGGAAGAAATACTCGCCGCCTCGCAGCCTGATGACATTCTGAGAGCCAAAGACGGCAGGTCTCAACTCCTTCTCATGGAAGTTGATGCCCTCCAGATTCAAAATCCAGCGAAAGTCTTCATCCGGCGGCGGGTTCGCCCCCGTCTCATAGTTGATCGAATCGAGCGTTTTACAACTCAAAGCTGCGGGAGAAGCTACGGCTGGGTTGTACCACCTCTCATCGACATACCTCTCCAATATACCCTCTCGTTGTCGAAAGTGTAGGGGGCCGACATGCCTCATCTTAATTAAGGTCGGCCGCCTACCCGTCGTCTTCGTTCGGACCTCGATGGAGAGGACGTGATTAGTGGCGATGGGGTTAACCGCGACCTCGCAAGTCTGGCCCTCATCCTCCGGCAGCGCAGGAGCAACTGGCCGTGAAAGAAGATGTCAACATCAGGTGTGCCAGCTCGGTATGGTTGTCTAGGTCTCTTGGTGTGAATGGCATGAATCTGTCCTCCGTCGAATTGGGATACTCAATGACGTCTATGTCGTGAAGCTCCGCACTTCAAAGCTTCTCAGCCTATATGTCATCTCCCGAAGGTTTTGTTACGCGTCTTTAGTATTCCGTGTATCCGCCGATGGCGGTGAAGGCCGCCCAGTAGTATGGGTGGCGGTAGCGGCGGTCCTCGCCGTTGAGGAGTTCGAGTTGCGCGCGTTTGAGAGCTTCGGCGGTCGGGAGATGGCCGTGCGTTCGATGACGATGAAAGCTGACCATGAGTTTCTCTGTGCTTTGTGAGTCAACCGGCCAGAGGCTTGCTATCACAACCGGAACGCCAGCGGCGATGAACGGTCGCGCGATGCTCATCGCTCCTTCGCCGCGATAATGTTGCTCGATTCCTGTCTGGCACGCGGAGAGGACGACCAGTCGCGTCTGCGGCAGCCTCATCTTATAAATCTCATGAATTTGCCAGACGCCGTCATTCTCCTTGTCGCGCGCGTCTTTGTCTCGCCCTGCGGCCAGCACCATCTTCGAGAACAGGTTGGAATTTTCGTCCATCAAATAGTGTAAGGCGAAGTGGACAACATTTGATTTCAGTATCTCGCTCTTGACCGTACGCTCGCGTGCATCATCGCGGAGAAGAAGCCGCGGCGACTTATAAAAAGCGGCCACCTCTTCGGCCTCTCTGCCTGCCGAAGGCAAGCGTTGGAGTGAGGAGAAAGCGTTGCTGTCAAAGCTCGGGTCGCCGACGCTGAGCAGCCGCTCATCAGCCCGCCCAATCTTTTGATTGGCCTGCTCTGAGCTGTTTACGAATATAGTGGAACTCGGCGATAGTTCCAGCCGGAAGTCCTCGACGAGATACCTCTTCGTGGCCTCGGAGACGAGCGCGCCGAAGGGCAGGAAGTGAAGCAGCTTGTCAGGTACGATGCAAAGCAGCTTTGTTTTATCCAGGAGCGGCTCAATAGGTTTAATGAGAACGTTATAGAGTTCCTTCGCGCTCCTTTCCACTTCCGCGTCCGTCTCGGCGGACGGCCTGTTAACCATTCGCAGATAACCACGCACCTTTTCGCTCAGATCAACAGCGCCGAGGGGGACTTCTCGGGTCGAGAAACTTGCCCGTGTGACCACCCAGATAAGAAAGCTTGTCTTCCAGAACCGCATATTGAACGAGCTGTGCTTGTTCGGGCATCCTCTGCTGAATGTCGGATAGTGCCAGCGGAGTGGAAGTCGAAGGCAGATGCACCTCCGTGCTGTCTTCCCGTTCCGCTGCCTGCGCGCTCCTGCGTATGGCATCGAGGAGCGACCGGGCACGACTTAACTCTGAGTACTCGAAGGCCAGTTGCTCATTTTGCTTTCTAGACTTAGTGAAATCTATGGCCGAATCATAGATGCTCTGTTCTACATCAAAGAAGGTGTTCCTCTGGCTCTCCTTGGTTAGCTTGGAGCGGTATTGCTCGAAGAGTTCAAGGACGGTTCGGATTTCCTCCTCGGCGGCCGAGTCATCCCCCAGAGCAATGTAGGAGAGGAGTTTTCCTTTATGGGCCGGGTAGGTGAAATACGGGTAATTGAGTTCCTGATAGAGCCGAATGGAACGATCGTAGGACTCGACCGCCCTGGGATAGTCGCCGGCCTGTCTGTATACGTCCCCGGCGTGAAGGGACGAGTTCGCCATTATCTCCATCCCGCTGGGCTCGCCCGCCACTTTACTCCCCGCGTCAAAGGCGAGCGCGATATTGCTAAGCGCGGCGTCATAGTTCTTCAAATTTCCATAGGTCAGCCCCAGATAGTCATAAGAGCGCGAGATGATTAAAGGCCTCTCCGGTTTCATCTCCAGCGCCAGCCGGAGCGCCTCTTTCTGGTATTCAACCGCCGCCGAGTGTAAGTTGAGTGTCTTAAGATTGAGAGCGATTGACGTGAATATCCCCCAGGTCTGAAGTGGCTCTGCACCCTCTTCGCTCGTCAAAGTTAAGGCTCGGTCCAGAAAGTTCAGCGCCTGTCTCTCGTCATTGAGCACTCTGTATTGGTCGGAGAGCAAGATCAAAGTATTCAGGATGCCGACGATATCGCCTATCTGCTCCGATTGCTTCAGCGCACGTCCGGCATAATCTATCGACTCCGAATATTCATTGGAGGCAAACCGAATGCTCGCCGTCCGGTAAAGGCTCTGGTTGAGCAGCCATCTATAATTACTGCGCTCGCTGGCCGACCTGAGTCTGGTGAAAATCTCGTCGCTTCTTTTGAGATCGGGCTGAAGCACGTAGCAATGACCCATTCTGTACTCCGCGAAGATGGCCTCACCTTCAGCCCCGTTTCCGTCAAACGTTTGTTTTGCCTGTGCGTAATAATTGAGAGCCTCATCTACGTTAGCGCGAAGAAAGAGTTCGTAGCCTTTCCTCATCTGCCCGCGCGCGTGCGCCAGGGCTTTACGCCGCTGTGGATTTGCCCCGCTGTAGAAGCGCGCCAGTTCGGACGTGTAGGTATCGCCAGCTCTTTGGAGCTCTAACTGGCCTACGTAGGCCAGCGACTGAAGCTTGCTGACGGCAGTCCGGCTCTCTCCTTTTGCCTCCATGTCTAGATAGGAATCGAGGAGGGTGTTAGTAATCGTATTGCCCGCAGACGTGTAGTTGCGGCGGATGACTTCCCAGGCCGCCCCATCATCCCCGCGCTCATAGGCGCTAAGAAAATCCCGTAGGGACTTTCTCCTTGTCTCGCGAAACCTGATTGCGCCGCTTCTCAAGCTCTAGAAGTTGCTGGCGCGCCTCGCTCGCCCACTTAGAATCAGGGTCCCTCTCAAGATACTGCCGCCAATCGCTCTCGGCTTGATCTAAGAGTCTCATTTCCCTGTAAAGGAGCGCACGGTTGAAGAGTGGTTCCAGAAGAGAGCTATCCAGTTTCAGCGCCGTGTTGAAGTGGTCCAGGCTCCTGGCAAAATCTTCTATCTTTTCACCATGCTCCTGTTCAGAACGGTGGGCTTTCCCCTTTTCAAACAGAGCAGCCCCGAGATCACTGTGGACTTGCGCGCTCTGTGGGTCTAATTTCAGTGCCGCCTCAAATTGATCTATTGCTTTATCGAACTGACGCTCGGCCAGATAGTATTTACCGAGGGCGTGGTGAGTCTCAGCGCGTGGGTCTTCAGAGACCGCATCGAAGAGCAGGCGCGCAGCCCGATCTCGCTGGACGTAATCACTCGCCGCCGTCTGGCCTCTTTGATCAGCAACGGGCGCATAGTTAAAGCCTGAGATGCGCGCTTCGACCGGTCTCTGGTCGCGAAAAGCCGCCTGAAGAGCGACTAATCCTTTATCAACGCCCGGTCGGGAGGAGGATGACCGCCAGAAGACTATGGTGCTGCCTAAAACGATGAGCACCGAAGCGGCTATTGGTAAGTAAAAGGTGAGGAACTTTCTTCTAGGATGCTTGCCGGAGCGTAGCTCTGCTTTACGCTTTTTCAGCGCCAACGCAAACTCAAGCTTGTCGCGTCGTTCCTCTGACGCCAGAAAATACCGCTCAACCCGGTCGCGATCCTCTGGCGGAAGTTCATCTTTGACGTATTGATCTACCAGCGTATCGACCATAACGTCGAAGTCCTCGCCGTAGCTCACGTCCGTCAGCAGGCGCAACTCCACCTCTTCCGCGTCAGCTTCGTTGAGCTGGCCGAGTAAATATCCCCTTAATTGTTGTTCTTCTCGGCCTATGACTGATGCTCCTTACTGACAGCCGTCGCTCTCGGCTCTCTCTTTAACAATGCGTTCCAAGAGGTTTTTTGTTTTTCGTCCAAATTTTTGACGCAATCCAGCACACACCTTTCTAAATTAGCTCTGATGTGGTGAGCGCGCGTTCTTAGGGCTCCGTCGGTGATTCCCAGTTCCCGTGCCATACGCCTGTGATGCTCGACCTTGTCTCGCCCTTCGTACAGGTAATAGTCCAATATCAATTCACGCTTCTCGTGAGCTAGCCGTTTAAGACAATTGATCAGGCAGTTATAGCTGTCGCTGGTGGTAGCTATCTGGCTCGGCCTCTCAGGAATTTTGTCAGTCGCGATCTCTTTCCGACGCCGTGCTTCGTGAGCAATGTTGCGGGCAACGGCGTAGAAGTAGCGTGCTTGTTCTCCGACATAATCCTCCCTGATTTCCGGCAACTTGACGATGACGATGTTAATGGTGCGGTCGGTCAAATATTCCGCGTCGCTGAAGCCCTGAGAGACGAAGATTCTTATCAACCCGGCGCGGATGGTTTCGTACTTTCGTCCCGCCGCCTCACGATCCATGTCCAGCCAGGCTAATAAGGCATCAAACGATTCCTGTGTAATAGCTAACGATCTCTTGTCCATAGGTGGTCGTCAGGAAGACGTGCGCCGTGCTAGAAAGCTGAAACGTGAGCATGCAGAAATTGCAAGGCGCAAAGTATCCTAGAAATTCACTCTTGGCAAGGATTTAAATCAAACGGACGCGCTGGCCGCGCCCATCCGTATTTAAGTATTATACAGGCTCTCAGATCCTCCGCTGCCGCTCTGCTTCTACCGCTGCGCTCCTTCTAACACTTTCAGTTCAGCATCCTTTTTTTCTTACGACGAAACATTTTTACCGCTTGAAGTCATAGAGGGAAGGAGAGGAACTTGAGGGCGAGCTATTTTAGCCGGCCCGGAGGTAATTATTTAAGCCAACTCTCGGCGGCAATTGTCACTCGGGCGGGCAGAACTACCCTGGCCTGCTGAGCAGGTCTTCTTTCGCGCCCCGCGAAGCGAGAAGTGCATTTTGGCGTCGATGATTCTCTCTTTCCACAGTTAGCTTAAAAACGTATCCCGGCACCCTCAAAATGGAAGTTCGCTCTCGTAAGGAGGAACTAAATGAACCCTCGGCGTCACACACATGTCCTTGTCGGAAAGTTATTGCTCGTCGCCATCACGCTTAACGGATTCTTCGGCTTCGCGCCGATGATGAGTACGGCGCACGCGCAGAACCAGAATCGGGTGATTGTTATTAACGCCGATCAGCCCAACGTCTGGACGCTGGAACAGGCTCACTATCTTCTGGCGCAGATGCACAGGCGCAACTTGGACTTACGCACGAAGAACCTGAAGAGCTAGACCCGAACGAGATCGCAGGCTTGCGCTTCGACGTGCTGCGAACCATGGTTGAGTTGGGCGTGGCCTTCGACGACGCTAATCGCGTCAGCAACCGTCTGGTGTCCAGGAATCAGAACTTCAACACCGCGCGCCGTGAGCAACTTACTGCCCGCCGCCAGAAACTTCGCGACGAGTCGCTCGGCCTGACGCGCGAGATAGGAAGTTTGCAGGCCGCGAAGGCTGCCGCCACGCCGCAGGAAGAGAAGGATCGCCTGGACGAAGAGATTGCAGCGAAGACAACGGTGCGCGCCGAGGTGGACAAAGAGGTAGAGTTCACGGACAAAGAGCTGGCGACACTTACCGCGCCCTCCGGCGAGTTTCAGAGGACGGAGGCGCAGGCAGAGTTCGACCCTGAAAAGTTGCCTAAGAGCATATTCGACGACGCATTCAAAGACGCCGCCGCGACGACGATTGAGCGATTCAACCAGGAGCCGAGGCTCAACGCCTCGCTCCGGCTGGATAACGTCCTCCAATTGCAGTACGAGATTATCGCTAAGCAGTTGACGCTGTTGCGCGATGAGGTCGGCCCCGGCGAGCGACTCCTCTTCCTCGAACTCCCACAGACCGTCAACGTCGCGCATCACCAATCGGACAAGAAGTGGGCGCAGTCATGGTGGCGAATCGCAGGCTACACAAGAAGTGTCGAAGAATACGCCGACGCTTTACCTACGAATCTGGGAGACACTTACCGGACCCGCATGAGCAATCAAAAGAGGAATCAGAACGCGAACCAAAACCAGAACCAGAACCAGAGCCGGGACGATAATCAGAACGAAAACAGCAACCTGAATACCCAGCAAGAAAGGCAACAACGCCGCATGCAGCGGCGACTGGAGGGCAACGCCCCACAACCCACGTCGCAGAAGATCGAACAGTTGTTGGAAGTATTGAGTTCGGCGGACCTGGACCGGAGGGTAACGGAAAGGAATCACATTCAGTATGTGAATTTG
The DNA here is from genome assembly GCA_963791265.1 of uncultured Acidobacteriota bacterium. Classification (GTDB taxonomy): domain Bacteria; phylum Acidobacteriota; class Blastocatellia; order Pyrinomonadales; family Pyrinomonadaceae; genus QHXM01. Next base: position 427,096 of record CAWBSB010000012.1, on the reverse strand, counting down.
GAGTCCGGGCAGGACACGAATTTTCGCATTAACGGCAGATCGGTGAAATTTCACGACCGAACCGTCCGCAGCGTCGAGTTGATCCCGCGCCAGAGCTCGCTCAACGTCAACGACATGAAGTTGCGGGTCAAGTCGGGCAAGCTCACTGCGATAGCCTCCTTCCTCTTTGGCTTCGGCGCACGTCTGGACGTCCAGCGCCAGCGCGAGCAGTTCTCGCAGTTCGTCCAGCAGGAACTCTACTCCGCAGCCTTCGGCAAGGGCTCGCGCGAGTTCGGCTGGACGTTTACGCCTATGCCCGGCACGGATCGGCTACACTCCGGCGTCCGCACGACCTATGCTGTTGTGGTCGTGCCCGAAGAAGCAACGTCCATCGTGCTGGAGTCCAACGGCTGTTACTTCCCGCGCTCGGCTTACCAACCCAACGACTTCAACGACACCGTCGACGAAGAAAGGTGGGGCGTCAAGAACAAAACCAGCCGCAATTGTGGAGAGTCAAAGGCGTTCCTCGTGCCAATTCCCGTCGGTGGCAGCGGGCGGAACGACTTCCGAGTTAGGGACTCACCTATAGAGCTGTGGACAAAGGCCAGCGCATAGTGGTCTCCGTCTACGGCTACAATTTTTCCGCGCAGACAGGTGTGCTCGTCAACGGCTCGCCGCTCACGCATGCCATCGGGCTGGCTCAACCTCTGATCCGCGACGACAGCCTGACCGGGGCCAGAACAGTGGAGGATCTCAAAGGCGAAAAGGTGCGCGGTCGTATCGAGCGCATAGACTCTGAGCAGATCGTGTTCAGCTTCGAGATGCCTGCCGATTTCACGGGCACTCCGACTATCACCCTGGTCGCCCCCGGCAAGGCGATAGACCTTAACCGCTTGAACCTCTACATCAACGGCAATAACACTACCCTTGACGCTCTTGCGGCTGTGCCGCCTTTGAATCCTATGTTTAATTTCGACCCCGACCCGGACGTCAGGATCGACGGGATCGAGGCGTTCAGGAGCGCGGACGGGCGTATGCTGACGGTACTGGCGAGCGGGAAGGGATTCGCCGCCGCAACGCAAGACGCTTTCGTCAATGGCGTGCCTGTGAGTGAGCCGCAAGGGTTCGTCTCAGCTAGTCTGATACGCGCCGAAATTCCGACGCCGCCGGACGAGGTTATCCAACTCGTGCTTTCGACCGGCAACAGGACTACCAAGTCGAAGGCCATCCCCAATCCGGCTTACCTGAAGATCGCTAACGTTACAGTCGTCAGCTACGAGCCGGCGGTCGGGCGTTCGCCGGCTATCTTGATCGTCAAGCTGGAAGGCTCTGGTTTTTCAGGATGGCTTATACCTTCGACTGGCAACCTGACGTCGCTTTCTTCCACCGAGGCACTCTTGAGGATAGAGAACCCGGCTCTCGTGACGCCCCTCGTTTTAACCGACCGGCGCACGGGATTTGAGACCAGGACGACCATCACGCGCGCGCGTCCGCAGAAGTAAGGGCTATGGAATCGGCCTTTGCGTCTACTAACAGGCTCGCCGACGGGCGCGCCGCACGCTCTTCTCACTAACCCCACTCACTCGCCCCGCAACCGCCGGACTCATCCCGGCGGTCGGCCCTCACAAAGTGAGTTGAGGAGCGCAGGAAGGCGTCGCGTCGAGACACTGTCGCCAGCGCAACGACCGGCTGGCAGTACATGTAATAAGAGACTAAAGGAGTCACTATGAAAAACCTTGCCCGTATCATTCACCCGCTGAGAAGGTGTCCCTTAGCACCGGCTCTAATTATCTTCGTCGGCTTTCTCGTCGCTTCCTGCCGCACTGAGCCCGGGCAGAATACAGCGAACGTGGCAGCGACTCCCTCTCCGACCGCAATGCCTGACGACCCGGTGAGGAGGACGCAAACCGAATTGGCCAGACCATACACGCTGGGGGAGCGTAGATTCAATACGCGCAAAGAGTTCATCGATGCTATCAGGCCGCGATGCGCGACCGAAGAGCCGCCCGAGGCACGTCGCCAGATCATTAGGGCGCAGGTCAAAGAATTTACAGACCGCGTCTCGCCTCAGGAAAGGACGCTCACCGTAGTCGAAATCCCCGTACACTTTCACGTTGTCACGAACAGCGCCAGCACCGAAGGGAGGCTGACGCCTGATGACGTGAGAAGACAGATAGACGTGTTGAATGCGGCCTACGCGGGCACTGCTCCCGGTGGAGCAGGCGCGAGAACGCCCTTTAGGTTCAAGCTGGTAGAACCAATCGAATTCATCGCGGACGATCGGTTGTTCAATGTCCCATTCAGTTCCTCGCCGACGGCAGCAGAGCGTGATCTGAAGCGTCATAACAAAGGTGGAAAGGGTGAATTGAATTTCTACACGGCGAGGTTAGCCGATGACACGCTCGGCTGGGCGCGCTGGCCATGGGATTTCAATCAAGGCGTGGATGGGGTGGTCGTTCGTTTTTCGACTCTGCCGGGCGGCACTTCCGCGCCCTACGATGAAGGAGACACAGGAACGCATGAGGTGGGACACTGGCTCGGCCTCTTCCATACGTTTCAGGGCGGCTGCTTTCCGCCGAACGACGAGGTTGACGACACCACTGCCGAAAGCTCTCCGGCGGGCGGATGCCCAACCGGGAGGGATTCGTGTCCAGGCGAAACCGGGAATGACCCCGTCGAAAACTTTATGGACTACAGTGACGACTTCTGCATGTTCAAGTTTACAGACGGACAGTCCTCACGCATGAATGACATATTCTCAAGCTACCGTAAGTGAAACGGGCGAGCACGGCTAAGCGAAAAGCGAAAGCGGGAGGCCGCTCAGGGTCCCCCTCTTTCGCTTTTCGGTCGTCCTGGTTTTGATTACGCGCTCGACATCAAATAGCCTTTGAGCAGAGATGTGCCCTCACCTGGGAGAGCCTCCGGTTGAAGTGCCCGCCAGATGCCAGTCAATGATTTTGATAATCTTCTCGTCGCCTTTCTCGCAGACCCAGGTGGTCGCGCGCAGCTTAGGCTTAACGTCGCCACTCTCCGATACGATTAATGCCCAGTCATCCTCTTTCATTTGCTTACCGTCAAGCTCATAAACTATTGCATCTTTTTTTCCGGTCTTCTGTTTTAACTCCTCATCGGAGTCCCAATCCGTATGGATAGCTATTTCGATGCCGTCGGCTGACCGTTTAAAGGAACGCACTTCACCTCGGAAAAAAGTGACGTTGTCTCGCAGGCAGCCTTTAATTTGACGCATCGCGACACGCTGGCCACGAGATGCCGCGTCACTTTGAGGCCGTCCATCTTCTTTCATTTGATCGTCTTTGGCGTTTGGCGTTACTTGTGCTGTGGGCTCATTCGACGACTGCGACCCCCGCTCTATTGATGCCTCACGCTGAGCCTGCGCACAGGCTAAACAGAAAAACAGATGTATAAGTAAGACTGAAACTCTGCTAAGTTTGATGTAGTTCATTTTAATACTCACCACCTCTGTAGGTTCGCTCATATAGTGAAATATTCTAAGATAACTCAACGGTGCTTCTTTTTTACTGGAACGAACCATAATCCTTAACCGAGATGTCTATATACTAGCGCCTTAATTCCTCTAAATCCTGATGATCCTTCAGCAGCGTACCCAGGTAAGGCATCTTGGACAAGTCTGTATCTAGTTGCTGCTGATAATTGCTTCCAGATAAATTTAGAACGCGCAGCCAGACTGAGAAGCTCTCCTGTAGATGGCCGTTTTCGCAAGGTACGGTCCCGTAAAGCAAGAAAGCGCTTGATAGCCGTTGCAATGAAATCTGGACTCAAGTTCTTATACTCATCGATTCTGTTTTCCACTGCTTTCGTAACGATCTTGTCATCAAAACGAATATGATGGTAGACACATCGACGTAGAAACGGCTCAGGTAAGCAACGCCCGCTGTTCGAAGTGATGAAGACTATAGGGCGTTGCTCCTTTGAGGCCGATATTTTCTCCCTTGTCTCGGCAATCTTATAGTTCCATTTTATCCAGTTCATGTAGCAAGTCGTTGGGAAGGTCTCGGGGGGCCTTATCAATCTCGTCAATCAACAGAACGCGGGGTTGCGGGGACTTGAGCGCCTAACACAACTCCCGAGGCTCAACATAATCGGCCTTGTTAATATACGCAAGCTATAACCCTACAATCTTGAATAAGTCAGCCCCGTTTGTCCCTGGTACTTCCCGCCGCGGTCTTCGTAGGAGACGCTACAGTCTTCGTCCGATTCAAAGAAGACCACCTGGCCGATGCCTTCGTTGACGTAGACGCGTAAGGGGAGGTCTGCGAGGTTGCCGAGTTCGATGACGAGACGACCTTGCCAGCCAGCTTCGAGTGGGGTGGTGTTGACGATTAGTCCGGCGCGGGCGTATGTGCTCTTCCCCATGCAGATGGCTGTGACGTTGCGGGGCATGCGGAAGGTTTCGACCGTGACGCCCAGGGCGTAAGAGTGCGGCGGCATGAGGTAGTACTGCGAGCCATCTTCTGCCGAACGCAAGGTAGGCTCAACGAGAGAATCTTCGTCGAAATGTTTGGGATCAATCTCGCGCCCGTGAATCGGGGAGAAGACTCGGAAACCGTCGTCGGCCAGGCGCATGTCGTAGCCGTAGCTCGATGCTCCCGCAGAGATGATGCGGCGACCATTCACTTCACGGACGAGTTGTTCGTTGAATGGCTGGATGAGTTGCGCTTCTTCGGCCATGCGGCGAATCCAGCGATCTGATTTGACTGTCATGATTGGTATCCCAAAGAATGTTCGGAGTAAGAGAGCGAGAGAATAATAACAGTGATGAGTGACGAAGGGCGAGTGATAGGTGATAAGTGATAGGTGATAGGTGATAAGAGAAAGCTCTTTCCTATCACCTATCACTTATCACTTATCACTGCTTTTTAATCCTGAGTGTGCCGTCTGTGACTTTGAAGGTGAGGGTTGCGCCTCCGGCTCCGGCGCGTCCCCTGATAGAGCGCGTGGTGAAAGTGGTGCGCTCCTGCGGGACGAGTTCCGTGTAGGTGTTCTCTATCTGGCCTGTGTGGAGAACGTCGGCAGAGATGTCTGCGTTGAAGTTTGCGGGAAGCTCGATGGTGAGATCGCCAACGGCAAGCTGAATGCTCGCGCCCGCGCCGCGCCAACTTCGCGCGGGCACATTAAATTTGACTGAGCCGCCGCCAATGGTCGCCATCACCACGCCGCCTGTCATCACAAACGTTGCATCCGATTGAAGCGCCTTCAAGCTGATCGAGCCTTCGACGCCTGAAAGATTGAAGGCGCCGCGCCCTGCGTCTATCTCCAGATCGCAGATGGCGGGAACGCGAATGCGGTAATCAATCTTCCAGGGCAGATTCAATAACGCTTTCGGAAATTTCTTCGCAACCCGTTTCATGAAAGCTTTATCGTGCGTCCCCGTGGTGAGAATCCGCAGATGATTGGCATCATCGTCAATCGTAAAGCTGTTGACTGTGGCCAGGAGCGCGAGCTCTTCTTCAGTGTTGGCGAGGAGTTCGATGTCGGCGGTGATGTCAACTTCGCTGCGCGGCCATGCTTCGATGGTGATTGAGCCTGCGGGCGCTCCGAGAACCGTCAGGCTGCTGCCATAAGCGAAGCGCCGCACCTCGTGGCGGCTCGTCGTGCGTTTAAGCGTGGGCGTTGCGGTGACGAGCGCGTTCTTCCCGTCCTTCTTCTGCGCTGGCGTCGGAGACTGAGATAGAAAGACGGCGAGCGCGCAGCAGATGAGACTGAAAAGGATTCGCGGGCAGCGCTTGATGAAAAGTTTTTGAAAGTTAGGCATGGGTGGTCTCTTAAAAGCGAAGATGCGGACGCCGCTTCCAAGAGATCACTACAGGATCAGAAGAGGCAGTCCGCATTAAGATAATTCGAACTGGACAAATTTGAAAGCTCAGCGTGCGATGAAAGATATTGTCCCGCGCTGGTTGAAAACCGTGAGCCTGGGGAGTTGCCCGACGTTGCCGCGCCGCACATCGCCGTAAACCTTGCGACCGTCTGCGACGATGTTCAATTCAGGACTCGCAAACGAATTCAGCTTGATTGACCCCGGCTGCGCGCTGGCGCTGAGGCTAAAGGAAGAGTTCCGCGGGATGTTGATACTGATGTTGCCCGCCAGAGACTTGAAGACGTAGGAGCCGCCCTCCACCAACTCGCCATCAAAAACCGTGTCCCCGACGCCGCTTTCGGCAATCACTTCCGAGGCTCGGATTCCGGTTAGCTCGATGTCGCCGCTTAAAGAAACGCGAGCGCGCACCATTTCGCCGCGAACGTTGTTGATGCTGATGTTGCCGCGCTTCGTCTCAATGTCCACAGTCGAATTGACGGGAACTTTGACGGTAAAGTTGATGTCGCCGACCATCTTCCCGCGATTGTCGCGCACAATATCTATGCCCACACAACTGGGAGTCTGTTCAGGCGTGAACTGGGCGTTGGGCGAGAAGAGTTTCGCCGTGACTGATATCTCGTTCTTCTCCCAGGCTTCGACCGTAATCGTGCCGGAGATGTTTTTGACTTCGAGACGAACGTTCTTCTGCGCCGGATATTTTCGCGTGATGCTCCGCTGAGCATTAGCATCCGTCGAGATGGCATGAGCGAAGATGGCGAGAGCGATTACTGTCAGGACGCCACGCGCCGTGAGAGTTCGATAGCGCGTGTCGAGCGTGCGAATTTTCATCTCTTACTCACCAACTCCTCAACTGTAATCTTCGTTGTGGGAGATTCCTTACAAGCATTTGCCCGCGCCAGTACACGGGAAGATGAAGAGCGCGGGCGCGGAAAGATGTGCGTCCCGGATTGTGAACAGCTCACAGATCAGAGAACTCTTTGAGGAGTTGCATCTTATCATTGAGCGCGGAGTTAAGCATTTCCTCCGTCACTTCATCATGCTCACCCTGTCGCGTCGAGAGTTTTTGGAGCGATTCCTGAACGCTTTCATCCAGGAGATTCAAGTTGTGCTCGAAATCGGCGCGCACTTGCGGATTCCAGTGCGCCTTTCGCTCCTCAACAATCTGGCTCCAGTATTTAATCTGCTGTTGCTGCTGCGAGAGCCGTGTGTTGAGTTCGGAAGTCTTCGCATCACCGGCCAGCATCAGCCCGCCTCTGGCGCTGCCGTTTGAAGCTGCGGCGGTTGCGTCCGTTCCCGCTCGCTGAAAACCGCGCAGGCCGAACACTGTGGCGAGCGAGGCGACGACGATGATGGCAACTACAGCGGCAGCCACCTGCGGCAATGAGAGTTCCCAGCTTCGCCCCACCATCCGCGACCACCAGCTTTCACGCTGCGCCGCTGGCGTAGGGTTTTGAGCGGCAGTTGCCGCGCGGTTGGAGTCAATCTCAACCGTGTTGCGAATCCGCACCCACATGGCCTGTTCATTCGGCGGAGCGACGTACTCGCCTCGATGCTCACGGCAAAAACTCACAATCGAGTTCATCTCGGCGTGGACGTTAAAACAGGGGAAGCATTCTTCCAGGTGGGAGTTGAACGTCACTTGATCGTCGGCGTTCATGGCTCCGTCGAGGAAGTCGCTGAGCAGTTCGTGGCACTTCTCGCAGTTCATGATTTTTCTAACCTCTACCTCGTCACCGCGCGGGAGTCGGCGGTGTCGCTAATACAGAAGAACTCAATAACGCTTGGGGGCGTAAGTTTTCGTGGTCGTTGAGCAATCTTGGGGAGACTGCATAAGCTTTGGGACTTTCCTTGTGACAGCCAAAGCCGCCGGAATATCCGTCCGAATGTCGTTGTTGCCGCCCTGGTTTCGGGGAAATGCTTCGGTGAAACCTGCGGGGGACGCACTTTGAAGCTATTGCGGCGCATTCTGTTGCCTCAGAAGTCCACGTAATTTCATCCGCGCCTTATGAAGCTGCGACTTCGACGTGCCGACAGAGCAACCGAGCATTCTGGCAATCTCCTCATGCTCGTGTCCTTCTATATCGTGCAGCGTGAAGACCGTGCGATAGCCGGGCGGCAATTGCGCTATCGCTTTATCAAGGGCGATGCGGTCAACGACCGGCATGGAGTTGGGGTTCTCCGTTCCCTTGACGATCTGCACAGGCGTTTCGCCATCCTCGGTCGTCTGTTCCATCTTCACCCCGCGCTTGCGAAAGTGCATCAGGACTTGATTGACCGTCAGGCGATGCAGCCACGTCGTAAAAGCCGACTCGCCACGAAAGCTTCCTACTTTGCGAAAGAGCTGGATGAAGACCTCTTGCGCGAGGTCTTCGGCCTCCGAGACGTTTTGCGTCATGCGAAGGCAGAGAGAATAAACGCGACGGTTGTGACGCTGATAAAGCTCCTCGAAGGCTTGCATATCGCCCCCGGCAGCTCTTTGCGTCAGCTCGTAGTCCGTACTTTGCGATTTCTCGGTTTCGGCTGCGGTCACTTGTCCCTTGTTCACGCTCTTGGCAACGGAAGCTTATGTTCGCCCCTAAAACTTCCAGATGCCACTCGCAGAACCGGCAACGGGTGCCGCGCTCGCCTGCTTGTCAAAGAAAGCCTTGATTGCTTTCCGCGACGTGTGATGCGGCGCTTTCGGCGCGTCGTTGCCTTGTTCCGCTAAAAGATAATCTTTTTCGTATGCTTCGTATGCCGAAACCAACGTTATCGTGTACAGCCCGCTTTTTCAAGTCCAATAGGTTCGGTCGAGCGAACGATAACCGACCGCTTCCGCGACATGCGCCGGGCGTATCTCGTCAAAACCTTCGAGGTCTGCGATGGTTCGGCTGACCTTTAAGATACGGTCATACGCGCGCGCTGACAAGCCCAGACGAGCCATCGCCGCTTCCAGCATCCGCTCGCTCTCCGCATCAATCCGGCAAAGGCGGCGAATCAAACGCGGCGTCATCTGCGCGTTTGAGAAAATCCCATCCGTCTTCAGACGCTCGCGCTGCCGCTCACGCGCACGGATGACTCGCTCACGAATGCTCGCCGAAGATTCAGGCTCAGGGCCGCTCGTCGTTCCCGTCAACTCTTTGAAACGCACGGCGGGCACGTCAATGTGTATGTCTATGCGGTCAAGTAGCGGGCCTGAGATGCGCCCGACGTAGCGTTGAATTTGTAGCGGCGTGCAGCGACACTCGCGCGTCGGGTCATTCCAGAAGCCGCAGGGGCATGGATTCATTGCCGCTGCGAGCATGAAGGACGCGGGGAATGTCAGTGTCATCGCGGCGCGGCTAATCGTCACTCGTTGGTCTTCGAGCGGCTGTCGCAGGACTTCCAGCACACTTCGATCAAACTCCGGCAGTTCGTCCAAAAACAAAACCCCATGATGAGAAAGAGAGACTTCGCCGGGACGCGGGACAGCTCCACCGCCAATCAACCCTGCGTTTGAGATTGTGTGGTGCGGCGAGCGGAACGGCCTTTCGGTGACAAGCCCGGTGCGCCCCGTCAGTCCGGCGACGGAATGAATCTTCGTCAGTTCGAGCGCCGCTTCAAATTCGAGCGGCGGCATAATCGTCGGCAGCCGCTTGGCGAGCATCGTCTTGCCTGAGCCGGGCGGGCCGATGAGCAAAATATTATGTGAACCCGCGCTGGCGATTTCGAGAGCGCGCTTGGCCATCAACTGCCCGCGCACTTCTCGAAAATCAACGGCGTGATGATCCGGACTCTTCAGCACTTCCGCCGGATCAACGCTGAGCGGCTGCGGCGGCGAAGAGGAACGAAGCCGGGCAATCAAATCAACAGCGCCTCGTAAGTCAGAGACACTGTAAACATCAACGCCGGAGACGACCGCCGCCTCCCTTGCGTTTTCTTCCGGCAGGATTAAATGTTTGATGGAAGATTCGCGCGCACGGATGGCGATGGGCAGCGCGCCGCGGATGGAGCGCACGCGGCCATCCAGAGAAAGCTCTCCGACCGAGAGCATGTCGGTTAAATCTTCCGTTTCATTCAAGTCGCCGTTTGCTCCGAGGATGCCGAGCGCAATCGGCAGATCGAAACTCGCGCCCTCTTTGCGCACGTCAGCCGGAGCAAGATTGATCGTCGTCTTGTGAAAGGGAAAGAAGAAGCCGCAGTTGGAGATGGCCGCGCGGATGCGCTCGCGCGATTCACGCACGGCGGCGTCTGGAAGACCGACGATGGTGACGGACGGCTGAGCGTCGGATTCACCGCGCGCAGGCGTCAAATCAACTTCGATGTCAACGAGGTCTGCGTCAATGCCGTAGACGGCAGCGGATTGTGTACGAAAGAGCATGGTGAGATTGCTCCTGAGAGTTAGTTGGTTTTGGAAAGAGGCAGCGAGCGTAAATTGATAGCCCGCGCTTGTTGGTTCAAATAAAAGCGAGCGCGCTTTCCTTGATCTTCATCGAAAGCGCGCTCGCTATAGTTCTAAAGCATTCGTCAGCTAAAGCGGTCGCATCCGCTCATCAAAATTTAACGACTGCTGCGACGCCGGGAGGAGGCTGGAGCAGCTTTCGGTATTTTGACTTCAAAGCCCGACTGGAACTCTGAATTGACTCCGACGCCGTTCATCTTCGCCACATCCTCTGCCGAGACGTTGTGAATCACGGCGAGCTTGGCGGGCGTATCACCGGCGCGAGCTTTAACTTTCATCATTCCGGGCGCGGCGGGCGTTGTTCCGCTCGTCGTCGCGCGAGTGTAGCTGGCGAGTTGGACATTGTTCGGCGCTGCATCGCGTTTCTCAATCGGAATGCCCTTTAAGGCGGCGACGAATTGATTCGCTTTGCCAGCCGGGATGCGAAGCTGGTGAGCCTCGCCGCGCGGCGTCGTGTCGCGTCTGAGTTCAGGATTGAGCATCCGAATATAATCAACACTCACGTTGGTCGCCTGTGCGGCCAAATGGAGGCTGGTCGCCGTCGGAACCTGCACCACGTCATAGGTGAGCGGGGCTTCGGGGCGAATGCCTCGGAAGCCGTATCTCTCAGGATTCTTCGCGATCAACATCGTCGCCAGGATGTTCGGCACGTAGTTGCGCGTCTCCTGCGCGATGTACGGGTAAATCTTCCAGAAGCTGCGTGAGCCTGAGCGCGCGATGGCGCGATCAATGTTGCCCTGGCCGGTGTTGTAAGCGGCCATCGCCAGTTCCCAATCGCCGAAATGGTTGTAGAGGTCTTTCAGATACTTGGCTGAGGCGCGTGTGGCCTTCTCATAACTATTGCGCTCGTCAACCCATGCGGTCTGGCGCAACCCGTAAGTGCGACCCGTGCCCGGAATGAACTGCCAGAGGCCGGAGGCCGCAGCAGGCGATAGCGCTCTGACACGCCACGCGCTCTCAACCTGTCCAAGCCACGTCACATCTTCAGGCACACCTTCCTCGCGGAAAATCCTGCGAGCCATCTGCATGAACTGCCCTGAACGACGGAGTCCTGAATCCATCGTCGAGCGCCCGCGTCCCTGATAGTAGTTGATGAACTGCTGAATCATCGCGTTCGTTTCAAACTTGAAATCAATCGCGTTCTTGGCAGTTTCAATCGTCGAGAGGTCTTCCGGGTCAACGTTATTGGTCTCGGCCTCGTTGAGAACCAGCTTCGCCCATTCGTCAGCCGGAGACGGCTCGAACTTCTGATGCTTGAAGCCGGGTTCCTGCTGCGGCGCGTTCTTCTCATCCTGCTGGAATTGACCAGCGGAGGTGGAAGCCATATTCATCGCGATTTCGACGCGCGGCGTCGCCTGCTGCTGCGGGACTTCGAGACGAAAGACGCGCTCGACGAGTTCGAGATAGTGGGTTTGCAAGCGCGGATAACCCTGGACGTCCAGCCCGGATTCGAGGATGACATCCACTGCTTTATCAAACTTCTGGCGGGCCTGTTCAAGCTCTCTGGCTTTCAGGTGAATTTCGCCTTCTTTGAAATATGTTTCTGATTGCGCGATGATCTGCGCCACGCGCGCATCTTTCTTCTCGATGTCTGTCGGAATGGCGCGGGCGCTCGATCCGAGAGAACCTTGAGCGTAAAGATTGGTAGCCGAAAGCGTGAGCGCCACGAAAAGGGCGGTGCGAATAATTACGCGGGGGAAGCTCGTTATCAACAAAGTCGTCGTTCTCCTTTTACGAGGTTGGCAAATCCACGACGGCGACTTCTCCCCGTAGAGAGTCGCACGAGCGGCAGCTACAAAAATAACGCGAGGGTTGATTAAAAGTTCCTTTTTGACTCGGCCCGCAAAGGCAGGCTTTCTGTTTGCGAGCCAACAGCTTGCGGAGCGTATCACACGGTTTTCCGCAGTGTCAAACAAATCCCTAACGTAAAGAGAAGGCGAAGCGGTGAGATTTTCCACTTAAAACCGCTTCGCCAGTGCATATAAAGATGCTCTCCTGGGGCGGCGGGTTGCGCCGCCCGGAGGGGAATTTTCGAGCACCGTAACTGTTGAAATAGTTGCAGAAAACCACTCTCTCAGGCGCTTCTCGGAGACGCCACCTGCGGCATTCTGGCAGGGCGCGTGCCCGTGGCCGCAGGGGGTGCGGTTTTCTCCTTCAGAGCCTCGCGGAAAACCTGCCTGACATTGTCCACGAAGACGAACCGGATATTGCCGAATAGCTCCTTCGGCACCTCGTCCATATCGCGCTGGTTAAGCTGCGGCAAGATAATCATCGAAACGCGCGCACGACGCGCCGCCAGCACCTTTTCCTTGACTCCGCCGACGGGCAGGACGTTGCCGCGCAGCGTTATTTCGCCCGTCATGGCGACATCTTTTCTGATTGGGCGCTGCGAGAGAACGGAGACCATTGCCGTCGCCAGCGTGATTCCGGCTGAGGGGCCATCCTTCGGAATCGCGCCTTCCGGGATGTGTATGTGTATGTCGTAGTTGTTGAAGTCCTCTTCGTCAATCTCCAACTCTTTGGCGCGCGACTTGGCGTAGGAATAGGCGGCTTGCGCCGATTCACGCATGACCTCGCCGAGTTGGCCGGTCAGGACGAGATTTCCCTTGCCTTTCATCCTCAGTGCCTCTATGAACAGCACGTCGCCGCCGACAGCCGTCCACGCCAGCCCCGTGGCGATGCCGATTTGATCCTTCTTCAAGACCTCGTCCGGCATGACCTTTGGCGCTCCCAGGAATTCATGCAGGTTTTTCAAAGAGACGCGGACAGTTCCCTTGTGCCCTTCGGCGATGCGGCGGGCGACCTTACGGCAGATTCTTCCGATCTCGCGCTCCAACTGGCGCAAGCCCGCCTCCTGCGTGTACTGCTGAATGATTGACGCTAGCGCCGTCTTCGAGATGTTGAGGTCGCGCGCCGTGATACCGTTCTCTTCCAACTGCTTTGGCATCAGGTGACGACGCGCAATCTCGCGCTTCTCTTCCTCTGTGTAGCCCGCCAGACGAATCACCTCCATGCGGTCGCGCAAAGCGGGCTGGATGGTGTCGAGCATGTTGGCGGTCGTCATAAACAAAACGTTCGAGAGATCGAACGTGATGCCCAGGTAGTTATCGCGGAAATTATTGTTCTGCTCCGGGTCAAGGACTTCGAGCAGTGCTGACGACGGGTCGCCGCGAAAGTCTGCCCCGACCTTATCAATCTCATCGAGCATGATAAGCGGGTTATTCGTGCCCGCCTGTTGCACGGCCTGAATGATGCGACCGGGCATCGCGCCGACGTAAGTGCGGCGATGGCCGCGAATCTCCGCCTCGTCATGCACGCCGCCCAGAGAGAGGCGCACGAACTTACGATCAAGAGCGCGCGCAATCGAGCGCCCCAGGCTGGTCTTGCCGACTCCCGGCGGGCCGACCAGACAAAGAATCGAACCCTTCGGCTTCTCTTTTAGTTTTCGGACGGCGAGCGCTTCGATGATGCGCTCCTTGACCTTTTCCAGCCCGTAGTGATCTTCGTCCAGAATCTGCTGAGCTATGTGCAAATCCAGATTATCGACTGACGCTTTTGACCACGGAAGGTCGGTCATAATCTCCATCCAGTTACGCAGGGTGGCAGTTTCAGCCGCGTCCGGGTGCATGCGTTCGAGCTTCTTCAATTGCCTGAGCGCCTCTTCCTCGGCAGGCTTCGGCATCTTCGCGGTTTCAATCTTCTCGCGGAGTTGCGCGATTTCTTCCGCCAGCTCGTTGCCTTCGCCAAGCTCCGACTGAATGGCCTTCAACTGCTGGCGCAAGTAAAACTCGCGCTGCGAGCGGTCAATGTCGGCGCGTGCCTGCGTGTTAATCTCCTGCTGAACTGTCAGGACTTCAATCTCTTTATTGAGCAACTCGTTGACGCGGCGCAGGCGCGCGGTCGTGTCCGAGATGTCGAGCACGCTTTGCGCGTCTTCAACTTTCAGTTCGAGATTCGATGCGGACAAATCCGCAAGGCGTCCTGCGTCGTCCAGATTGGCGATAATCGCCATCACTTCGGGCGAGATGTTTTTGCCGAGGTTCGCGGCCTTCTCCATCGAGGCGCGGACGTTGCGAATCAGGGCTTCGACTTCGAGCGAGCGTTCGGGCGCAGAGGTCTCCTGAACGACTTGCAGCTTTGCGCGCAGGTATTCCAGGCTGGCTTCGACCGATTCAATCCGGGCGCGAGCCAACCCCTGTACGAGAATGCGTATGCGGCCATCGGGCAATTTGAGCATTCGCATGATGACGGCAACCGTGCCGATCTGGTAGAGGTCTTCGCCCGCCGGTTCTTCTTTGTCCAAATCTTTCTGCGAAGCGAGCAGGATCATGCGATTCTCGCCCAGCGCTTCGTCCACCGCGCGGATGGATTTTTCGCGCGAGACAAAGAGCGGCACGATCATAAAAGGATAGATAACGATGTCGCGCAACGGCAGCACCGGCAGTTCATTCGGAATCTGCAACTGCTGCTCGCCAGCGTCAGCTATTTCTAAAGCTTCTGGAATCTCTACGCTATTAATAGACATAATCTTTTTAGTGATAAGTGATAAGTGATAGGTGATAAGAAAGAAAGTGGTTTTCTCTTATCACTCATCACCCATCACCTATCACTTATCACTTTCCACAATCGGTATTTTGAATTCTGCGCCCCGCCGATCTTTTAGTTTTGGCAGCCGCACAATCAGGACGCCGTTTGTTAACTCTGCCGTTGCGTCGTTGACGTTGACCGTCCAGCGCAGCGGCACGACGCGGCTGAAATGGCCGTAGCTGCGCTCCGAACATAGATGCGAGATGACGCGGCTGCGCGACGCGCGTTTTTTCTTTTCGCCGCAAATACGCAGGTGCGTGTTCGTTAGTCCGACCTTGATTTGAGATGCCGCGATCCCCGGCAACTCGACGCGAATGGTAATGTCGTTTTTCGTCTCGCAAAGATCAACGGGCGGAGCCCACGACACACCTGCCACAGGGACTTCCGCCTCAGTCGCCTCCTGCAACGCTGCATACAGCCGCCCGACGCCATCTCGAAGGCGCTCAAGCTCAATTCGTTTCAGCCCTACGTGAGCCGCTTTTATCATAAGATGGTGATAAGTGATAGGTGATGGGTGATAGGTGATAGGAAAGAACAGCGTTTCTCTTATCACCCATCACCCATCACCTATCACCGCTTTTACGTTTTGCGCGCGGCGGCGTTGCGGACGCGCACCAGATGTTTCAGTTCGTGCATGAATTCCGAAACGTCTTCGAATTCGAGATAGACGGAGGCGAAGCGAACATAGGCCACTTTATCCAGTTCTTTCAGGCGGCGCATAATCATCTCGCCGACCTTGCTGGTGGGGCGCTCGCGTTCCGAAGATTCCTGCACATACTTTTCGATAGAATTAACGATGCTGTCGAGCTTTGATGACGGCACGGGTCGCTTCTCGCAGGCGCGCAGCAATCCTGCCATCACCTTGTTGCGGTCAAAAGGCTCGCGCCGCCCGTCCTTTTTGATGACCATGTAGGGGATTTCATCAATCCGCTCGTAAGAAGTAAAGCGGCGCTCGCACTTCAAACACTCGCGCCGACGGCGAATCGAATCGCCCTCGCGCGACTCGCGCGAATCAACCACCTTATCTTCAATGAACCCGCAGAAAGGACACTTCATAGTCGCTTCGCTCCTAAATGAAAAATGAAAAAGGTAAAATGCAAAAAGGAAGATGGAGAACTACTCTTAATTAAATGTGGTTTCATCCTCACTTTTGCATTCTTAACTTTTCATTTTAATTCCTTTCAATCGCTTACTCCGACCGGTTTCAATTCGTTCGACATCCCGGACTCGTCCGTTCCAAGCTCGTCATCTTCTTCAATCGCGTGCTCGATCTCTTCGGATGAAGCGAGCCGCTGGAGGCGCTTGAAGCTCACGTCGCCGCGCAGGAAGTAGTAAAGCCCCCAGATGAGCGCGGGCGCGAAGGCGACGAGGTGTAAAAGAATCGAGACCGCGGCAGATTCGTTGGGCGGGCGAGCGAGAAAAATCAACCCGGCGGCAGTCGCGGCATGATAGGCCCCGGCAGCGCCGCCCGGCGTCGGCACAAGTGAGCCGACCAGCGAAAAGCCCATCACGAAAATTGTCTCCTTCAGACCGAACGGCAGACCGAAGGCAAGTATTACAAACCAGTTCGACGCGATGTTGACGATCCAGATGATGACCGTCCAGCTAACCGTGATAGCCAACTCGCGCGGGTCGGCCAGGATTCTCAAGGCGCTCGCCACCTGTTCCAGGAGGTGCGTCATGGCGTGAGCCAGACGATCCGGCACAAAGCGCCAGCGCTTGAATCTCACGTCCAACCAGTGAATCGCTCTGTCTGAGCGACGCTCGAACCAGACCAGTCCGGCCAGACCCACGACGGCGACAATCAGCAGAATCAGCCCGGCGATGCGAACGTTCGCCAGTTGCGTCTCCTGTCCGGCGGGCGCTGGAAACCACAGTAAATTGAGGGCGAACAACACGACGACCGCCACGATGTCGCAGAGCCGTTCGACCATGATGGTGGCAAACGAGCCTGCGGGTCGCACTCTCCGGTCATAAAGCGGCAACACGACGGGGCGCACCACTTCGCCCGCTCGTCCGAAGAGAAAAACTGCGCCGAAGCCAACGGTCGTCGCCGCAAACAACGGGCGCAAGCCCGCTTCCGTCAAGGGCGCAAGCAATGTGCGCCAGCGGTAAGCGCGCAAAAGATAGGTGCTCGAAACGGCGATGACCCCGGCTGCGAGCCAGCGCCAATCACTGTCACGGACGCTTTGCCCGACCTTTGCCCAGTCCAAGCCCAATTTGCGCCAGAACCACCACAAAATAAGGATGGCGAGCAGTAATAAAACAAGAAATTTAAGGTGCTTACGCAAATGATTTCGACTTCTAAACCGCTGCGAAACTCTACGCGCGGGAGACTTAACCACAAGATATAGGGTGGCGGCGCAAGGCTACAACAGTTTGACTTGGAGGCGCAACCGCGCATGGGCCGGGATTTAGGCTACCGTGTCGCCTGTGATGGGGTATAATCGGCTTTCAAGTCGCCTTGCCGCTGACGATCAAGATATTTCTAGGGGGAACTTTCAGACTCCGTCGGTCGTAATCTGCGCTTGACAGGGAGTTTTCCACCCTGTGGGGGGCGCTTCAAGCAGGCCAGAGGGCGACCGGGATCGGAGAAGCAACAGGTGGGAGCTGCAAAGATTTTGGCTACGGCGGGCGAAGGAGCCGAGTTAGTCAGAAGGTGTCGGGCGGGCGACGGCGCGGCCTGGGAAGAGATTGTTTCGACCTATTCCCGCCGCATCTACAATCTCGCCTATCGTTTCACCTCGCGCCCGGATGCCGCAGAGGATTTGACGCAGGAAGTTTTCATACGCGTCTATCGTTCTTTGGATCAGTACGACCCGAGGCAGGGCGACTTGCAAAACTGGCTGATGCGGTTGTCGCGTAATTTAATCATTGACGACTATCGCCGCCGCCAGCGCACGCCGCACGACACGCACGCGGACGACCTCGAAGATCATACTTATCATCTTCGCTCGGCGGGCGGGTCGGTACAGAGCGAGATGGAACGCCGCGAGCTTGGCGAGCAGGTGCAGGCCGGAATTGATAAACTGTCGCCAGACCTTCGCACCTGCGTCATCCTGCGCGATATTGAAGAACTGAGCTATCAGGAGATAGTTGATCTCTTGCAGATACCAGAGGGAACGGTGAAATCGCGCATCAATCGAGGCCGGATTGAACTCTCGAAGATACTTCGCCGGATGCGCGTCGTAGCGATGAGCAACGTTTAGACAAAATAGTGCGCCGCCAGCGTCATAACAAAGGCTAAAGACAAAGGCGCTTTACCGATGTAAGAAAGAATTTATTAAACGGGGACGGAAACGAGATTTTTATGCTGTGCGCGGAATTTGAAGATCATCTGACAGACTACCTTGAGGGCTCGCTCGAAGCCGAAACGAATCGTGCGTTCGCCGAGCATGCCCTGCGCTGCCCTGTCTGCCATGAGCTTTTAAGCGAGGTCAAAAACACTTTACAGGCGTGCCGCACCTCGCAAGCGCCCATCCCGTCCGCCGAATTCGAAGCGCGTATTCTCTTGCAGACCGTGCCGGATATGGCCATGACCTGCGAAGAGTTTGAAGAATATCTCACGGACTATCTCGACGGGTTTTTACCCGCGCCCCTTTTTCATCGCTGGGAACGCCACGCTGCTCTCTGTGAAGGTTGCACGGAACTGCCCGGTCAGGTCGTGCGCTCCATCGGCGCTTGCTACACCTACATCAACGAAGAGAAGGCTGTGCCCGTCGGTCTGCACGAAAGAATCTTGCAGGCCACGCTCGGCACAACCGACGCCGAAGAAGTGCGTGCGCCTTTGGCTGCGCGAATCGCCGCACGGCTTCGTCTCTGGCTCGACCCGATTGTTTCGCCGCAGCTTGCGACCGTGGCAACCATGCTGCTCGTCTGCGTACTGGTCTTGACCAGCACCGTTTCGGCGGACGGCTCGATTAGCGGCATGTATCGCGCCGGAATCCAACTGGCGGGACGCGCCTATTCCGGCAGCACGG
Source organism: uncultured Acidobacteriota bacterium (assembly GCA_963791265.1). Lineage (GTDB taxonomy): Bacteria > Acidobacteriota > Blastocatellia > Pyrinomonadales > Pyrinomonadaceae > QHXM01. The sequence goes on along the minus strand of CAWBSB010000012.1, from coordinate 408,273 downwards.
ATTCAAAGGTCAAACCGGCGGCTGATGCCGATAAGTTCAATTCTGTCGGCGGCGGGGTGACAACAGGGTTGACGCGCGAAACCGGCTCGAAGCCGCAGGACGAGCCTAAGGCCAATACGCAAACACCGCAGGGGAAAGAACAGAAGTAACCGAAGTGGTTTTGAAAGAACAGAGGGCAACGGGCTTCAGGCAATGATTTGCGCTTACCATTCAAAGAATCCGGCAGTCGTAGAATGCCACCGTTGCGCGCGCGCTCTCTGCACGGCGTGCGACCATCGCATTCGCGGCTTTCCGTATTGCCAGGATTGCATCGTCGCGGGCGTTGAAGTTTTGCAGCAGCAGACGCGCACGAACGTCCTGCCGGACTTGCGTCGCAACAACTCCCCGCTCATCGCCACGCTTCTTTCCTTTGTGCCCGGACTCGGCGCGGCTTACAACGGACAAACGTCCAAAGCCATCGTGCATTTCGCCGTCTTCGCCAGCTTCTTCCAACTGGCCATCGTGACCGAATCGGTCGAGTTCGGCCTGCCGCTCTTCGTCGCAGGATTTTTCGGGACGTGGCTCTTCTCGGCGGTTGACGCATATCGCACGGCGCAACTGCTGCGCGCAGGACTTGCGCCCGACACCGAACAGGACGTGATTGCGCGCCGTCTTTACGGCAGCCCGTTGGCGTGGAGTCTCACGCTGATCTTGCTCGGCGCAATCTTTTTATCCCAGCAGCTTTTCGGCGTCCGGCTTCCCATTCGTCAGGTTCTCCCCGTTCTCTTGATTCTGCTCGGCGCTTACATGCTCGGCGATTACCTGCTGCGCCAACGCAGACACGAGCGCAATCTCCCTTCGCTCGACGCGATTCCCCAGATACCGTCGGTCGTCCCGGCCAATTCGGGAAGATTTCAAACTGGCGAACTGGTCTCGCAAGTTTCCACCGGGCGCAGCGTCGCGCCCTTGCCATTCGAGCAAAGACCATGAATTTGGCGGACGATGAACGATAGACCATAGACGATAAGAACAAGCTTTCCATCGTCTATGGTCTATCGTCCATCGTCAATCTTTGTTATATTGAGCGGTAGAGGTAAAAAGAAGTTATGTCAGTTTTTCTTAAAACGGCGGGACGGTGGGGCGGAATCTTAACGATCATCGTGCTCATCATTACGCTCCTGCGCCAGCTCATTTCGCTCGTCGGCTTCCTTCTCGTCGCCGTCAAAGCCGCTATCATCATCGCCTTCGTCGCGCTTATTCTGTTGATGATTGTTCTCGTCATGCGCGGACGCTCGCAGCGTCGCCGCGAGGCCGCAGATATTTAGAAGCTGAATGAAAAGCTCCGAAGGAGCGAAATATAAGAGCCTGTGGCAACGCCACAGGAAGAGATTCCAGTTTATTCATTAAGCCCTGTCAGGGCGGCATAAATATTTCCGCCCTGACAGGGCTTACTTATTTTATCTCTGTCTTTGACCCAGGGCTTGCGCCCCGGGCTATCACATCATCGCCCCTTCGGGGCTTTCAAGGCACTAAGAATTTTAAGGACTCTCCCTTCACTGACTTTGTGCCTTTGTGGTGAGTTTTTACGTTTCCCGCCCCGCCCCCTCAGATTTTCCAACCTCGTCTGTGGTTGCAATCTCCAGCCTCGTGTGATAGTTTGCGCGACCTTAGCAGCAAATGTGGATGGGTTTCCGCAAGTAACACCTCGTCGGGTAGTTCCGTTCGCTGCGACCTACAAGTAGGTTCACAAACAAATAGTCCCCAGAGTTTTGGTTAGCATCAGTCGCCCTCGTCCGGCAGGCTGTGCTTTTCTAAGAGCAGTGCGCGGCTCTCCCGTTTTTTGTCTGCGCGGTGCGACTGCTCAAAAGGAGCACATATAATGGTTAGAGACGACCGTCTATACGCATTTATTATCGCCCATACCTCGCGTTCACGCTCCCGTATTCGTCGCATCTGCGTTCACAAACGCTGGCTCAAACTTTCAGCCCTCGCCGGTTTGATCGTCATCGCCGCTGCGCTTTACGGCATCTATGGCCTGACCCAACACATCAGGCATCGCTATGTCGAGCAGGAGAACGCGCAACTGCGCGCCGAAAACGAAAAGCAACGACAACAACTCGACAATCTGAATCATCGTGTCGAGGCCGTCGAAGATACTTCGCGCAAACTCGCGGAGATGTCCGGCGTCAATCAAGATGAGCAGCAGCCGATGATGAACGGCGCGGGCGGGCCTTTCATCCCCCTCGATGAAGCCGCCGCAGTCGAATACAAAACCACAGACCTCGAACAAAAATTGCGCGCTTACGAAGCTGCCTTGCGCGAACGCGCCACCGTTCCTTCGATCTGGCCGGTCGAAGGCAGTTTAGAGAGCGGCTTTGGCGGTCGCCGCAATCCATTCGGCGGCAGTTCCTACGAAAACCATGAAGGCCAGGACATCGAAGCCGAGATGGGCACGCCCGTCGTCGCCGCAGCGAGCGGCACGGTGACAATCGCCTGCGCCCAAAACGGCTACGGCAACGTCGTCTACATAGATCATGGCAACGGCCTCTCCACACGCTACGGCCACCTCTCGCACATAGACGCCGCGGTCGGTCAGACGATAGCGCGCGGCGAACTCCTCGGTCGCGTCGGCTCGACGGGACGCTCAACCGGCCCACACCTTCACTACGAAGTCCGCATCAACAACGACCCCGTCAATCCAAGAGCGTATCTGCCGGGAGCGGAAGAGCAGTAGTCAGTGGTCAGTGGTCGGTGGTCAGTTAAAGGCAAAGGCAGGTTTTTAAGTCCCGTGAGGGACGATTGAAAATAGCCCAGCGATTTATCGCTGGGGAGCATAACGGTAAAAATGATTGAGTCCCGTAGGGACGACTGAAGAGAGCTTACATTCAGTCGTCCCTACGGGACTTAATCATTATTCTTTGATTTTATTCCCAGCCATAAATGGCTGGGCTATTATCAACCGTCCCTAGCGGGACGAAGAGAGCCTGTAACTTTCAACCAGCTTCTTAGCATTAACTGACCACCGACCACTGACCACTGACCACTGACCACTTTTTCTGCTACTATCCCCTCAGCCAATTACATCATCATCGAAGGAAGATTTAATAAGATGCCCACCAGACTCTCGCGCGCATCGGCGCTCGTCCTTGTCGCGTTGATGCTTGTCACGCTCATTCCTTTTCGCGCCTTCGCCGAAGAAGGAATGTTTTTGCCGGACGCGATTGCTTCACTCCCTTTCGATAAACTTGTGAAGCGGGGTCTCAAGCTGAAAGCCACAGACATCTACGACCCGAACGGCGTGAGCATCAAGGATGCCGTCGTGATTGTTGATGGCGGCACTGGCGAGTTCGTCTCGCCCGAAGGCTTGCTCCTGACGAACCACCACGTCGCCTTCGATGCGCTCGTCTCGGCTTCAAATGCGACGAACGATTATGCCGATAAAGGGTTTATGGCCAAGACGCGCGCCGAAGAGTTGCCCGCTCAGGGCTACAACGTGACTATCACGCAGGATTTGAAAGACGTGACGGGCGAAATCTTAAACGGCATCTCGGACACGCTGTCCCCGTCGGAGCGCAGCCGCGCGATTGCCACCAAGACTCAAGCGATAGAAGCCGCAGGCGCGAACGAGGCTGAAGGCATAACGGTTCGCGTGCTGCCGATGAACGATGGATTGTCTTACTACAAGTTTACCTATTTGATTTTGCGCGATGTGCGGATAGTCTACGCGCCACCGAAAAACATAGGCTTCTTCGGCGGCGACCCAGATAACTTCGAGTGGCCGCGCCATTGCGGTGACTTCACATTCATGCGCGCCTATGTCGGGGCCAACGGCAAGCCAGCCGATTATTCGACCAGTAATGTTCCCTACAAGCCGAAGAAATTTCTGACCATCTCGATGGAAGGCGTCAAAGAAGGCGACTTCACGATGGTCATGGGTTATCCCGGTTCGACGCGCCGCTACCGCGAAAGCTACTCGGTCGCTTACAACCAGGACGTAGCGATACCCTTCTCCATAGACCTCTACAACTACCAGATTGAGACATTACAGAACGCAGGCAAGAACGACCCGGCCTTGCGCCTCAAACTGCAAAGCACGATCTTTAGTCTCAGCAACGAACTGAAGAATAACGAAGGCTCTGTGGTGGCGATGCGTCGTGCAGGTATCGTCGAGAAAAAACGCGCGGAGGAAGCGGCCTTCACGCGCTGGGTCAATGCAGACCCGGCGCGCAAAGCTAAGTACGGCGAAGTCCTGCCCACGCTCGACAAGGCTTATCAGGAATTGAACGCGACGGCTCAACGCGACCTGTTGGTTCAGCAGATGTTCGGCGCAAGCGACATCGTGGCCATCGCCTCTTTCGCGCAACTCGCGGCTGCCGACAAGGAAAAGCCGGAGGGCGAGCGCAATCCTGCTCTCGGCGCGATGGGCATCCAGCGCGTGCGCGCTCAACTCGCGGGCGTATTTGCCGAACGCAATCCGACCGCCGAGCGTGAACTGCTCACTTATCTATTGAGGAAGGCAGATGAGCTTCCGGCCTCGCAGAAGATTGATTTCATCGAAAAGCGTTTCGGGAATCTTCAGGGCGAAGCGCGACGCCGCGCCGAAGAGGATTTTGCGCGCACGGTCGCTGAGGGTAAACGCTACGCGACTGCCGAGAACCTCTCGGGTATCTTCGATCTCTCGATGGCGCAGCTACGCGATTTGCGCGAGCCGCTCGTTGATCTGGCAATCGAACTCGGTGCTGAAAGTCTGCGGATACAACCGCGCCAACTTGCATTCAATACGACCGTTCAGCGCTGGCGTCCCCTGCTCATTCAAGGCATGACCGAGATGAAGGGTGGAAAGCCCTACCCGGACGCCGATCGCACGCTGCGCTTCACCTACGGCGAAGTCAAAGGCTACGTCCCGCGTGAAGCGATTCTCTACACGCCGTTCACCACACTTTCCGGCGTCATCGAAAAAGATACCGGGCGCGAGCCGTTCGACGTACCGGGAAAACTCACGCAGCTTTATCGCTCACGCGACTTCGGCCCGTATGCTCTCCCGAATAACCGCGATGTGCCGGTTGATTTTCTCTCCACGACCGACATCATCGGCGGCAACTCCGGCAGCCCCATCCTCAACGGGCGCGGCGAGCAGATCGGGATTGTCTTTGACGGCAACTACGAAGGACTCGGCAACGATTTCTTCTACAACGAAGACAAGGGGCGCACCATCTCCGTTGATATTCGCTACGTGCTCTTTGTGACGGACAAGTTCGGCGGCGCAGGCTACATCCTGAAGGAACTCGATATCAAGAAGAACTGACGATAGAGGATGGACGATGGACGATTGCTAAGCATAACGCTCTTGCTTTTATCGTCCATCAGCAATCGTCTATCGTCTATTATCAAATAGTTAAAGTATTTTCCGCTTGACAGCCTTTGAGACTATCGCTTAGTATGCGCCGTCGTTTCGAAGGCAGGGCTTTTCCCAATAAATCTCGCCCCCGCTCGTTCGATTTGCAAGCGTTACAGTATGAAGTATCGTTTTTCCCCGTTGGTCTGTATGTGTTGATGAAGGTAGTCGCAAGAACTACCTCGTCAGAGCGTACAGGCTTTTTTGTTGGTTGTGTTTTCGGTTTTCGCGCCCCAAAAGAAAAGCGCGTCCGGCTCACAAGCATTAACCTCAAGTCGGCGCATGAAAGCCCTCTCAAACAGAGCTTTTCTCGCCTTTGCTTTATCGAATCGTTAGGAGGATTCGTTTGCTATGTCTAGAATAACCGGTAAGGTCAAGTGGTTTAACAACTCGAAGGGTTATGGCTTCATCGAGCAGCCAGGCTCTTCGGACATCTTCGTTCACTACAGCGCCATTCAGGGCGACGGCTTCAAGACCCTCGAAGAGGGACAGGACGTCGAATTCGAGGTCACGCAGGGTCCGAAAGGCCCGCAGGCCGAGAACGTGACAAAGATGGCGTAATGCTCCCAAGGCTTTCAAGTAAAGCCACTGACCGCTTCCGGTCAAGAGTCCGCGAAGCGCCAAGCAAAGAAGGCGACAGCCGTTAAGGTTGTCGCCTTCTTTTTTAGATTTCTGTCGCCCCTCCGGGGCTGTTGCTCGGTGGCTTCAACTGACCACTGACCACTGACCACTGCGCTTATTTACTCCCCTTTTGCCTTGAAGCTGACGCGCCCGCCTTCAACGTCAATTGAGAAGCGCACACGGTCGCAGCCCAGACGTTCTTTCAAGTTGTCGGCTTTGGTGGCGATCAGGTGATGAAAGCGCGGGAACGAAAGGTCTTCGGTTGGTTCGCCGCACTTCATCTTCGCTTCGATTAAAGCATCGTAAAGCTGTTTGACGGTCGGCACGTCCTTGTGCGCGTCGTCGCAAACGAAGGTCGCCGCAGATTCCCCGTGACTTGCCTGATCGCGCGCTGCCGCCCGAGCCGCCGCCGCCGCATCGCGTCCCTCTTCGCGCCCCTGCATGGTTCGCCGCCACAGTTCGCGGAAACTCGTGAAGCGTGCCATTAACGCGTTGTAGAGATAGCGCTGGGCGAAAGATAGCTTGCGATCATCGCCGAGACGTTTGAGCATCGTCTCGACGCGGCTCTTGGTATCGTAAGGCGGGCGCTTTGATGCTCCGTTGAAAAAGATGTCAAACTCTATTTTCAGTCGCCGGATGTCTTCATCAATCCGTTTGAGCTGCTCGTCAATTGTCGGCTGGTTATCAGTTGCCGCAGTGCCACGCTTCTTTTGCTGGCCCTGACGCTGCTGCTCCTGGCGCGCGAACTTGTTATCACGAATCGGCACTTGCGCTCTTTCTCCTTACCGCCGCCTTGAAGCCAGCTATCGGCCACCGAGCGGCTCACAATATCGAGTCTAGGCGTTTTGAAAGCGAAGTGTCAATAAAGATGTTTTCCTGGTAGTGGTTCAAATTCAAATTGAATGTGTGGTGAGATGAGATTCACCACAGAGACACAGAGAGCACAGAGGGGGCACAGAGAAATGCAATCTCAAATTTGGAATCTGAAATCTCAAATCTGCTATTTCTAATCTTTATCTCTGTGCATCCTCCGTGTCCTCTGTGCCTCTGTGGTGAGCCTCAACTTTCCCTGCACTCTCTTCAAACTGAACCGCTGCCATTTTCTTGAGCCATAGCTAAAGGCTAGTGATTGGCCATCACTCATTGATTCGATAATCTGAGCGATAATGTGTTAGGTTTGTTTACCATTGCTGCCGGGTCAAGATTCATATGTCAGAGCAAGAAACATCAGAACTACTCCGCGCCTTGCCTTCCGTTGACGCCCTGCTGAGAACGGAGACGGCGCGCACTCTCAAAGCCACTGTCGGCGCACGGCATCTGACCCGTTTAGCACGCACCGTCACAGACGAACTGCGCGTCGGCTTTCAGACTAAAGCATCAACCGAGACCGCAACCGACAATGATTATTCGCGCGAGACCTTACTCGCCGAAGCAGCACGCAGGCTTGAGCGCGCCTGCCTGCGCGAAGCCGCCAGCGGCTTGCGACACGTCATCAACGCCAGCGGCGTCATCATCCATACCAACCTGGGACGCGCGCCTCTTTCCGAGGCTGCACGCCGCGCCGTCGCAGATGAGGCCGCACGCTATTGCACGCTCGAATATGATTTGGAGACCGGAGAGCGCGGGCGTCGCGGGCGTCGCGTCGAGGAGTTGCTCGTTAATCTGACCGGAGCGGAAGCCGCGCTCGTCGTCAATAATTGCGCTGCCGCCGCTCTGCTCATCCTGACGACGCTCGCCCAAAATGGTGAGACGATTGTCTCGCGCGGCGAGTTGGTGGAAATCGGCGGCGACTTTCGCGTGCCCGACGTGATGATGCAATCCGGCACGCGTCTCGTCGAAGTCGGCGCGACCAACCGGACGCGCCTTTCGGATTACAGCCAGGCGATGACGCAGAACACGCGACTCGTCATGCGCGTGCATCCGTCAAACTATCGCATCGTCGGATTTACGTCCGCGCCGACGCTCGCAGAACTCGCCCGTCTCGCGCACGATGCGCGACTACTCGTTTATGAAGACGCAGGGTCGGGCGTGATTCACGATCTCAGCCCCTTCGATTTAGTAGACGAGCCTGTCATCAGCGAATCCATCAGGGCCGGGGCTGACCTCGTCTCTTTCAGCGGAGATAAACTGCTCGGCGCGGCGCAGGCCGGGCTGATCGTGGGTCGGCATGAGTTGGTCGAGAAGCTAAGAAAGCATCCGCTCTATCGTGCGCTTCGCGCAGACAAGCTCGCGCTTGCGGCTCTCGAAGCCACGCTCGACGCTTATCGCCGCGATGCTGCCTTTGACGAAATTCCTGTGCTTCGGATGATTGCTTTGACCACTGAAGAAATTGAGAAGCGTGCCCAATCTTTCGTCTCCAAACTTCAAGAACAATCTTCAACCCCTGCACTCCGGTGCGAGATCATCGAAGGCCAGTCGGCTATCGGCGGCGGCTCTGCGCCTACCACGCACCCGGCAACCGCCCTGCTTGCCCTGACCCACGAAACGCTTTCGGCTGACGCTCTGGATAGAGCTTTGCGCCTCTCACAGCCTCCCGTCATCGCGCGCATCGCCGAAGACAAACTTCTCATTGACCTCAGAACCGTTGCCGCAGACGAAGAGCCTGCCCTGCTGGCGGCTTTAACCACGCTCATAACTTAGAAAAAGCCTTCTCTCGCTCGATTTTTCCTCAATCTTCCTGCTGAAAATGGTTCTTTATTAAACGATGCTTTTCATTGTATAATCTTCGTGTCTCGCCGCTTTGTCGGTCAAGCAAAGCGTATTCTTAAGAAACTCGCCATCCTTCCGGCCTCAATCAGCTTGAAAAACAGAACTTCTTCTTTACGATCATTAATGATTTCGCTGGGGCTGGCGCTCTGCGCGTCGCTTATGGTGTTGCTGCTCTGGGTGGCGGGGCTGCTGGCTTCGGTTCAGGCGGCATTTCTGCTTGCGCTTCCGTCGGAGGCAAACGCCGCCGCCGCTCCTGAAATGTGGCTGGGCGCGCTGATGATTCTGGCGGCTGGACTTAGCGCGGGCTTTGCTACGGCGCGCACGGGTGCGAAGCGAATCCTACCGTTTCTCGTCGGCGGCCTCGTGCTGTTAGGGGGCGTCAGCCTCGTCTTCTCGCGTTTCCTGCATATTGACATCGCGTTTGCGCCGATGGCGTTGGCCGCCCTTGTCTCATTGCTAATAGTCCAACTCAGGCGACTGTGGATGACCGACTCGACCTTGACGCGCAACATCAGGCACGCGACCTCGCAGGTCAGCCGGATTGAAGGCGGCTCATCAAACGAGCGTTTGATGAGCGGGCTGAAACTTCTGGAGACCGTCCTGCCAATGGACGAAGCCGTGATCTTTCACCCGGACGAGAACAACCAGCTTGCTCCGGCTGCGCGCCTGCGCTCATCAACCAGCGGCAGCCTGGAAATTGACCGCAACTCCGCCTGGCGCGAGGGAGTCAAACTGTGCGAGCGCGCTGTCAAATCCGGCGCGATGGCGACGACGAACCCGCCCACTGCTGCAACTGAAATAGGCGGCAACTCACCTTCAAGCGTTGCGCTACCGCTCAAGCACGAAGGACGCTCGCTTGGCGCGTTGCTCGTTCGCCTGCGTGAAAGCTTCGATGAAAGCGACCGCCCGCTGCTCTTAGCCGTCGGCGAACAGTTGGCGCGCAACTTCCAACGCGACGAAGCGCGCAAGCGCGTCGTGCCGCACGACTCTATGACTTTAGTCTCAGCACGCGCCGCTGAAAGTCGTCTTGAATCATTCGGCGTCTTGAGCGGACTCCTGACCGAGCAAAGATTCGGTGCGGAGGTTTTGTCGGAAGCCTCGGACGGTCATGCGGTCGCCTACCTTGACGGCACGCTCGCCTACGTCAATCCGCCGCTTCTCAGAGCCGCGCGCTTGAATGAAGCGCAGGCGCGCGCGCTCGACCTCTTCGGTCTCCTTGATCGCTTTCGCGGAGGCGTCTTTGACGAACCTTCCATCGCCGTGCGTCGTGTGCTGCAAACGGGCGACGCTTACGAGCGCGAGCTGCATTTTCCCGAACGCAATAATCAAACGCTCGAACTGCGGATTGCTCTCGTCACGGAGCGCAACGGCGAGAACGGCACATCGAGCGCGCAGCCGCTCTGCCTGGCCGTCACCGTAAGGGATGTGACGCGCCTCAAGGAATATGAGAAGTTGAAGAGCGATATGATTTCGCTCATGTCGCACGAACTGAGAACGCCGATCACGAGCATCAACGGCTTCGCAGAGTTGCTGATGAACGACGAATCCATCCCGGCGGAGTCGCGCGAATTTCTCTCCATCATCAACAGCGAGTCACAGCGTCTCTCCAGAATGATTAATACCTTCCTCACCGTCACGCAGCTTGAGGCCGCAGACAAGCAGGAGGTCTTGAAGATTCCGCTCAAGCTGGACGACGTGGTGCGCGAAACTTTGGCGAGCCTTCAGCCGACGGCGAAGAAGAAGCGCATTCGTCTGATCGAGCAACCATCGCAACGCCTGCCGCCCGTCGCCGCCGACCGCAGCCTCATCACGCAGGTCGTCACAAATCTGGTCGGCAACGCCATCAAGTACAGCCCTGAAAGAACGACCGTCACCGTCTCGACCGCGCTCGAAGCAGACACGGTGCGCCTATGCGTCGAAGATAGAGGCTACGGCATTCCGCCCGAATCGGTTGATCGTGTCTGGGAGAAGTTTTATCGCGTGGCGCGCGATGGACAGGAGAAGGACGAGGAATCAACAGGTCTCGGTCTCTCCTTCGTGCGTGAAGTCGTGGAGCAGCACGGCGGGACAGTCACCCTCGAATCCGAAGTCGGGCGCGGCTCGAAGTTTAGTTTCACCTTACCTCGACTGTAAACAAACGCGCAGCCAGCAAACACTCAAAGTAAGGAACTCGCACTCTCAAGGAGGCGTTAGAAATGTTCCCTCGTAATCCTTTTATTCCGATTCTTTCCTGTGCGCTGATAGCCCTCTGCTTTCTCACAAGCGCATGTTCGAACAAACCGAAAAGCGTTATTACCGAGCAGCAGGTTTCCGCTTTTCTGGCTGAGATGGATAAAGCTGCACGCAACAAAGACGTTGACGCTATCGTCGCCATGATGTCAGAAGACGTTCAAATCAAGATCACGATGGAGGGGCTGGGGCCGACGCAAACCATGACGGTCAACCGCGATCAATATAGAGATAATAGCAAACTGACATTCAGTATGGTCAGCGACTATGATTACAGGCGCGGGGAGACTGTGATTAGAGTCGAGCCGGATGGCCAAAGCGCATACGTCGCCGACGAAACCTTTGAGACGACTACCATCGGAGGTAAAGTTATCCGCACTGTGGCGAGAGGAACGTCTCTTCTCAAATTGGAAAACGGGAAGTTGGTTATCTACAGAAGTGAGGGCATCGCGCGCCCTGTCCAGTCTACGAAAAAAGCACAGCCAGCCGGGTTTTAGCGCCAGCCTCGGTTCTTAACCGTCACCTATCGCTTATCACTGTTTGTTGATTTTGCCCCGGCAGGTTTTCGCACCACAATAGCATCGCTTCTTGTCCGGGTGGAGCGTGATTTCGTAGTCAATTGTGATTTCTTCGCCGGGAGCTATGTCGCGCAGCGCGTAAATCTGTATGTGCCCGTAGAGAATCTTCATGAAGCTGTTAGGCTCGCACGAATGATTGATGTAGTGCGTGCCGTTGCCGCCCCGGCTTCCGTCCACACTCCAATCGTAATCTACCGCGCAGATACGCAACACGCGGCGATTCGCTCGCCGGTTCGCTTCGTCATCCGAGATTCGCTCGCCCGTGTAGTCCGCGATCTTACGCCTGCGCGGGAAATGAAGCGTGGCGAAGCATCCCTTGCCGTTGATGGGCGATTTTTTGATAATTAGTCCGGGCGCGAGTTTCATATAAAGCAGAATTCAGGAGTCAGGAGTCAGAAGGAAGAGGCTGAAGAACCGCTGTTGTTTTTATTCTGTCTCCTGACTCCTGAATTCTGACTCCTGCCTTTTCATTTCAGTCGAAAGCTGCGAGCAATCGAGTCCGTCTGATTGCGTATCTGCAAGAGACGGTCGCGCAGGCCGGTGAAGCGCAACGCGTAGACGGTGCGGTTGTCGGCTTGCAGGTAGTAGAGGCGTCCGGCCATTGCTTTGCCACCGGCAGTATATTCATAAGAGAAGGTCACACCGTTTAAGCGTCCGGCAAACTTCTCCTCTTTACCTTCGACGTAGCCGGTTCTGAAATTTTAATTTCTGATCCTTATCCCGCTGAGAGATGTCTGCGGCGGTCGCGCCCGCTTCGACCACATCCTTACGGATTCGCAGGTAGCCGTCGTTGCGGTCGCCATAGATGAACTCGGCGTGCTCGTGCAGGCTGTCCGGCTCCTGCGTGACGCGCCATTTTTCGGAAGGCAGTTCCAGCGTGTAGCCCGCGTGGTCGCTCGTGAAAGTCTGCTGCGCCGTCGCCAACACGGAGGCGAGCGCGAGCATTGCAGCAAGGGCAAGAAAGATTTTCAGGCGTCGCATTTCGTAGCAAACTCCTCTTTAAGGTTGCGCGTCAATGATAACGTTTATGAGTCTTGAGTGAAAGTTCAAAGTGCCCGGGAGAGCCGCGAATCCAAACGCTCAGATGCGCTCACGTCTGCACGCAGTTGTCCATTTAGCTAAAGGCTTAACATTAAACTACAGAGAAGGAATAGACAGGATTAACAGGATTAACAGGATTAGCAAGATTAAGAGAAGAAGACGATGCAGGGAAAGCTGAATGCTTTTTCTTTCGTCCTGATAATCTTGTTAATCCTGTCTATTCCTTACCTCTTTCTCTGTTGTTAATTTAAGGGGTCGCCTGTTCGAGTGCCGCACGCTGGGCTTCAATGAGATGATTGATGCCTTGACCTGCTAGCAGGAGAAGCGCGTCCATCTCCTCGCGCGTGAACGGCTCGCCTTCGGCTGTGCCCTGCACTTCGATGAACCGTCCATCGCCCGTGCAGATGACGTTCATATCAACTCCGGCGCGCGAGTCCTCATCGTACTTCAAATCTAAAAGGGGCGTTCCCTCGACTATCCCGACGCTGACGGCGGCGACCTCGCCTGTCAGCGGACTGCGCTCAAGTTTATTGTTTCGCTGGAGACGACGGCAGGCGAGTGCGAAAGCGACGTATGCGCCCGTGATGCTCGCGGTGCGCGTGCCGCCGTCGGCCTGAAGCACATCGCAATCGAGCGTGATGGTGCGCTCGCCCAAAAGCGTGGTATTGACGATGGCGCGCAAAGAACGTCCGATGAGGCGTTGAATTTCGTGTGTACGACCTGACGGGCCACCGCGCCCGGTCTCGCGCGAGGTGCGTTGCAGGGTCGCGCGCGGCAGCATGGCGTACTCGGCTGTCACCCAACCTGTGCCGCGATTTCGCAGGAAGTAGGGCACGCGTTCCTCAACGGAAGCGGAACAGATGACGCGGGTGTCGCCCATCTCGATTAAGGCAGAGCCTTCCGCGTAAGGCAGGTAGCCGGGTGTAATGCGAACCCGTCGTAATTCATCTACGCGGCGTCCGTCAGTGCGTGTGAAGCTCATCGTGTCCCCAAACCTCTACGGCCTCCAAGCTCGAAGGCGCGCTTCCCAAAAATCTTTCGGCAACGCGGCTGAAACGTTCTGCCGCGTCAGTCACATAAAAATGGTCAAGATCGTCGCACAAATGGCGCTCGCGCGCTCGATCTTCAATTGATTCACGAGAGAGCTGTTTCGCTGCCAGAAGTGTTTCGACATCCCGCGCCGTCGCTTCGCCCGAATCAATCAAAGTTACCCGCTCACCCATCGTCTCCTGAATCACTCGCCGCAGGATAGGATAGTGTGTGCAGCCCAAAACGAGCGTCCCCACCTCTTCCTGTTTAATCGCCGCTAGATATTCTGCGGCGACCGCGCGAGCAACATCAGTCTCCTCCCAACCCTCTTCCGCCAGCGAAACAAAGAGCGGGCAGGCGCGTTCGATAACTTTGATGGAAGGAGCGAGTTTCGCAATCGCGCTCGCGTAAGCCCGGCTCTGGATAGTCGCCTCGGTGGCGATCACGCCGACGCTCTTTGTCTTCGTCTGACTCATTGAAGACTCGACCGCCGCGCCTGCTCCGGGTTCGATGACGCCGATGACATCAACGCTCACGGCCTTGCGAATCGCGGGCAGCGCCAGCGCCGAAGCGGTGTTGCACGCGACGACCAACAGCTTGATGCCATGCGCTTCGAGGAAAGAAGAATTCTCAATCGCATAACGCTCGACCGTCTGGAGAGATTTCGTCCCGTAGGGCACGCGCGCCGTGTCGCCCAGATAAACAAAACGCTCGTCCGGCAAGCGTTCGTGCAAAGCGCGATAGACGGTCAGCCCGCCGACGCCGCTGTCAAAAATTCCGATTGGGAGGTCACGATTCAAAAGACTTAAAGGCTCACCGCAAACTCAAACGAAAATCTCGGAGACGCGACAACGAAAACCGGGCACAATGTCTTCCCCACCAAGCTCGTCCGTTTCTGAAAAGGTAGAAGCATCAGCGGAAGCGCGATGAACGGTGACACTCTTTCGCTTGGGGTCGACTGTCCAGACGACCTGTGCGCCTGCCGTCAGCCATTGATTAACCTTTTTCTCTACTTCGCGCGGCGTGTCACCGGGCGACAGAACTTCGACGGCGAGGTCGGGAGTCCCCGGCCAGTATTTCTTAGGGATGCCGCTTTCAGGAATATGCTCGCGGCTGATGAAAGCTACGTCGGGCGCAAGCACCGTGTCCGGGTTTTCCTCGATTATGAATCCCGTCTCTGCGCCAAAGACTATGCCCAGTTTGTTCGCTTTTACATAGTGAGCCAGCGGCGCGGCTAAATTCATAATAACCACGCCATGCTCGCTTCCCGCCGGAGACATTGTTATCAGTTCCCCTTTCACAAGCCTGTAGCGAAACCTGCCGCGCGGCAGTCTCAAAAGCTCGTCGGCTGTCATGAGCTGGGTGGTCGTACTCATCACATACTCCTTCGTCGTCCCACACAAATAAATATCGGCCAGAGGGCTGATGGTATCACACCATCCGCCAAACTAGCCGCTTGTCTTTGATAGCTTTGATAGAAGTTATGGTGGAGGCGCAGGGAATTGAACCCTGATCCAAGAATCGTCGCTGAAGGAATCTACATGCTTAGCCGCTTCTCTTCAAAATTTCGCTCGCGGCAGAGTAAGTGAAGCGACGAAGACCTCTGCTGAAAGCTAGTCCGACTTTATCTCACCCGCCCCCACGGACCGAAAGGGCAGGCCAGCTCATCTGAGGTTACATCTCACTCCGCGCGCATGAGCAACTTGCGGCGAGACGTCTCGGTGCTTAATTAGGCAGCGAGAGCCAATTCATTGTTATTGGCAATTGTGTTTCCCAATGCTTTTTAACGAGCTGCACAAGGAAAGCCCGGCATGCATCCTGTCAACGAACATGACTCCTGTCGAAGCCTGTCGCCCCCATAAGCGAGTGTGTAGATTATAGCAGAGTTGCGCTATAATCCACAGGCTGGTGAATGGTGGTCTAATAGTGCGTTGCTAATATCTAACTTAATTATTAAGAAAGTAGAGATATTACAATGTTACCTGAGCGAGTAAAGAAATTAGCACAAGAAGTTTTGAATGAACCTGAATTCTATAGAATTAGACTGGATGAAATAGACCCTGTCATTACTGACCCAACTCGTGATGACGAGGTTTATATTTATTTCTTCAACCATCAGAATAAAACCCTGAGAGTTGTCATCAATTTAATGGAAATATACATGGCTCATGGCTCAATTCTTGACGAGAAAATCAAAGAGAAAATGAAGCAACAGCTTGAAAACCAAATTAATAACAACTAACTAATGCAACCTAGCAACGCACTGTTGGAACGCCATTGAAGGTTTCTCCCCGTCGCTCGAAACTCTATTCCAGCGGGGCAGCGACTTACCCCGCCCGCATTTGAAAAGGACTGCCCGTATGTCTTTCACAAACCCGACTCCGTCGCCCGAACGCAAAAAAGCTGCGCCCCCGGCGCGTCGCCGTCACATCTTACGCCGCTTCTGGCTGCCCGCCGTGCTGCTGCTGGCGATTGCCGCAGGCGGCCTGACCGGCATCATCGCGGCCTATCAGATTAACTACTCAAGAGCCGCGCAGGAGGTGGCGTCCTTAGCGACTTATCGTCCGAGCGTGGTCACGCGCATTTACGCCGACGACGGCGAGACCATCATCGGCGAGTTTGCCATCGAGAAGCGCATCCCGCTCAAGTTCGAGGAGATTCCGCCGCTCGTTAAAAACTCCATCCTCGCCATTGAGGACGCGCGCTTCTACGACCACATGGGCATTGACCCGATCCGCATCGTCGGCGTGGCGTGGAAGAACTTCACGACGGGCAGCCGCGAGGGTGGCTCAACGCTGACGCAGCAGCTCGCTAAAAACCTCTTTCTCTCAAACGAGCAGACGCTCAAGCGCAAGGTGAACGAATGGCTCGTGGCTCTCCAGATCGAACGCTTCTACACGAAGAACCAGATTATGGAGATGTACACCAACCACGTCTTCCTCGGCGCAAATTCTTATGGTTTTGAAGCAGCTTCGGAGACCTACTTCGGCAAGCCAGCGAAAGACCTCAACATCGAAGAGGCGGCGTTGCTGGCGGGAATCCCTAAAGCACCGAGCGAGTATTCGCCGACCGTTGATCCGGGCAAGGCGAAGGCGCGGCGCGACATAGTGCTCGATCAGATGGCTAAAAATGGTTTCGCCACGCAAGCGGAAGTTGACGCCGCTAAGGCGAAGCCCATCAAGCTGGCCGACACGGCTTACTACCAGACACAGGATCGCTCATCGCCTTTCGCTTATCCGGTCGAGAAAATCCGGCAGGACTTGGAAGAAACATACACGACGCGCGTCGCGCAGGGCGGATTGAAAGTCTATACGACCATCAACGTCGAGGCACAGAAGAAGGCCGTCGAAGTCATTCGCTCAGGGCTTCGCCAGTATGACCGCTCGCACAGCGGCTGGCGTTCGTCCTACATCAACATCGCCGGAGAGAACGGCGCTCCGGCCACGCAGCAACAACTCGACGGCTACAAACACCCGGACTGGTACGGCAATCAATACGAGACGGGCAAATTCATCATGGGTCTCGTGATGAAGGTGGATCAGGCGAAGAACGAGGCAACCGTCAGGTTCGGCAACTACACGGCGACGGTGGGTTCGAGCGAGATGGGATCAAGCGGGCGACAGCCGAAGGGCGAGTTCAAGCCCGGTTATCTCGCGCAGTTTGAAGTCAAGCAGGTGGATGAGAAGAATCATCGCTTGCAGGTCGTGCTGACGCAGATTCCCGAAGTCGAAGCCGCGTTGATAACGCTCAATGCGAAGAACGGCGAAATCATCGCGATGGTCGGCGGCTACGACTTCTACACTAACAAGTTCAACAACGCGACGCAGGCCAAACGCCAGACAGGCTCTGCCTTCAAGCCTTTCATCTACACGGCGGCGGTCGAATGGGGCATGACGCCGGACTCGGCAGTCAGCGGCGCTCCCATCAAGATCGGCGACTGGACGCCGCACAACTACGACGGCTCGACCAGTCACGGCAACGTGCCGATGAAGATAGCGCTCGCCAAATCGCTCAACATTGCGGCAGTCCATTTGCTGCAAACGGTCGGCATTCAGACAGGCTCGCAGATGGTGCGGCGGTTTGGCATCAAAGTGCCGATGGCTCCGTATCTTCCTTCGGCGCTCGGCGCAACCGAAGTGCCGCTGGATCAAATGGTCTCCGCTTATTCGGCGTTTCCGAACAAGGGCGTGCGCGTCGAGCCGCATCTGGTTCGCAAGGTACTCGACCGCGACGGCAAGGTGCTTGAAGAGTGGGAGAAGACGACCTACAAGGTGATGAACGAGTATGTCGCGCTGACGATGGTTTCGATGATGCGCGGCGTCACCTCCGGCGGCGGCACGGCGGCGGCGGCGCAAGGCATAGGCGTTCCCGTTGCGGGCAAGACCGGCACAGTCAACGACCACACGGATGTCTGGTTCATCGGCTACACGCCGACCTACGTGACGGGCGTGTGGATGGGCTATCCGGGCAGAAAGAAGAATCTCGGCAACGACATGACAGGCGGGCACGGCGCTCTGCCTTACTTTGTCGCCTTCATGAAGGACTTCATGAAGGACAAGCCGAAAGAGGATTTCGAGAAGCCACCCGCGCAGCCCGAAGACATGAAGGAACTACAGAAGCAGCGCCAGCGCGAGATGATGGAAGGTCGCCTTGATATTCTGGCGGCCAAGCGTCCCGGCGCGAAGAGCGACGAGGAAGAGACTCCAACGACGATTTCCACGCCCAAGATGGAGCAGGTCACGCTGCCGCCCGCGCCCATGTCTGACGAACTGCCTCCGCCGATGGCCGCACCGCCAGCGACCACTACGCCAAAGAAAACGGAAACAGACGCCAAACCACAGACTCCGCCCGCGACTCGTCCACGCGAAGTCGAAGCCCCGAAGAAGAAAGGCAAGAAGGGAACGGACGAACCGTAAGGCAGGAGACAGAAGTCAGGAGTCAGGAGAAAAGAATAGCCGCGCCTAGCCCCGTGAGGGGCGAAAGATATTAGCCCCGGGCGCAAGCCTGGGGTCACAGCACCAACATAATTATTAAGCCCCGAAGGGGCGACAGGAGCTCAAGATTCATGACAACGCATCTTGAGCTTCTGTCGCCCCTCCGGGGCTCGAACATCTATTGCGGGTTATTCCCCGGGCTTGCGCCCGGGGCTACACTCTTCCGCCCCTCCGGGGCTGTTGATGACTTCTGACTTCTGTCTCCCGTCTTTTGTCTCCTGCTCTTCAGAATAGTTTGTCCAGATAATACGGCAACATTTTCCGCCACCAGGGCCAGTCGTGATCGACGTCGTGTCCCCAGAGGTCGAGCGTGTGCGGGATGCCCTTTGAATTGAGAAGCTGTGAGAGTTGACGGCTTCTCTCCGGGGCTTCATAAGCGCCCTGTCCCGACAGGATGAAGATGGCATCCGCGCGTCTCAAGAGCGGGAGATGATAATCGTCATCCAGGTTCTTGAGATAATCCATCGGGTTGTTAAAATAGACGTTATCGTCCGTGTAACCTTTCAGGTAGGAGCGTATGTCGTAGCTGCCGCTCATGGCGATGACGCCGCGCAGCAGATCGGGATGGCGGAAGTAAGCGTTTGCCGAGAGAAACGCTCCCAAGCTCGCGCCCGTTGTGATTGGCCGCGCCGCTGAGTCGCCCGTATCGTTGCGAATCAGCGGCAGCACCTCGTCCGTGATGTAACGGTCAAAGCGCGTCAAAAGCTCCGCCTTCCACGGCGGCGACGCCTGCTCGTTGAGCAAGCTGTAGCGGTTGACGCTATTGATCGAGTAAGCGCGCACGCGCCCCGCTTCGATCAGCGGCTTAATGGCATCAACGAGGTGAAATCTCTCATACTCAAGGTAATCTGCGGCGGCTGTCGGAAACATCAACAAGGGATATCCGGCGTGGCCGTAAGCCACGAGCGGCATCTCCATTCCAAGATTCTGGCTATACCAGGCGGTTGTGCGGCGCTCCATGCAAACTCTCCCCTTAGGTTTTCGCAAGACCATGCGAAGATATAAGAGCTTCAGTCGTCGTCTCTGGCTTGTTCGTTAGTTCTGTGGTCACAGATATTCTCGCACTTTAGCCGGACGCGCAAGCTCCGCAGGCGGGTAATCAGCGACCCACCCTGACCCGAGTGCTGCGCTTGACGCCTTAAATCAACGTCTGCTATAAAAATTACCCCGCGCTCCACGCACGAGCTTCCAAGCAATGCGTGGGGCGCGTCTTCCGCAGTAGCTCAATGGCAGAGCATTCGGCTGTAAGCACTGCATGATCTTTTAAAATGGCAGAAAAGCGCACATATCAGGAACGCAGAAAGTATCTTCTTAAGGCAGTTCAACGAAGGCGAGAGAAGATACGCCTGATGGCGGTCAGCCACAAAGGTGGCTGCTGCCAAGTGTGTGGCTATGAGCGGTGCATTGAGGCTTTAGAATTCCACCACCTCGACCCAGCGCAGAAAGATTTCGGTATTTCCAGAAAAGGATATACGCGAAGCTGGGAAAAGGTTAAAGAGGAAATCGAGAAGTGCATTCTCTTATGCGCCAATTGTCATAGAGAAGTTCATGCAGGAAAGTTGCAGCTTCCACAGGTGACTGTGGTTGAAAAATCGGGTGAATTCAGGGAAACCTACTCCAGCGATTTGCTGGCAAGGCAATCCTGAGCGAAGCTTGCCGAAAGGCCCGTGCTGAATTCAGCATGGTGTAGGCAAGAACGTGCAGAGACTAGGGGTTGAGGAGCCTTAAACCGATAAGACCCCCACGAGCGCCCGGCAACTTTCTAAAGGGAAAGTTGATGAGATAGTCCGCCCCTATGTGAAAACATAGGAACATGCGTAACCGAAGGGTTGTAGGTTCGAGTCCTACCTGCGGAGTTAAATTCTAATAAGGCCGCCTGGATAAGTTCAGGCGGCCTTATACATTTCCGTGACTGTGCCAGCGACGGAGCAACAGATCCAAATTTTTCAGTCAGACTCGACGCTCACTTGTTTCAACGAATCTATCAGATCGTTTACCATCGTGTTGAATTCCTTCCACGTGTCCAGTTTATCCAGGAGTTGGATTAAGTCTTTATATTTCCTGGATTTCTGCCTACCGTCGGGCATCATCCTTAGATTTTCTAACCGCGCGTAAATATTAAAGCAGCTTGTCCAACTTGAGGCATACTTAAGCCGCAGTGAATGCCACCAAACAATCATCTGGTTCAGCCACCGGTGCCAGATTCTAAGATCATTGTGGTAGCCATGTAGATTGCTTCGCCAGAGCCAATGGAAATCCTCACTTTTCCTCTCTGCAATTTTCAGGAATTCTTTGTAGGGAAGGTTTGTTAGTTGTTTCTCATAGGATGTAATCAATCGAGTCCGCAAGTTGTAATCCTGCTTGCTATCGTCAAACAGTTTTCTGACCGGAAGTCCGAGTCCTTCATCAAGCCTAATGAGGTTCGCCCGTTTACTGCTCAGTAAGTCCAACGCCCTATCCGCCAACCGGCTTGAGCGACTGCCTCCGGCCACAGTCAAAAACCAATCACCGCGCACCGAGAAATGTCCGGGCAAACGAACCGGAACCCAGTCTGCTTCCAATTCCTGCTCTGAAAGAGACTCAATAAACTGACAGGCTGTTTTGTACCAATGTCGCGCGGCAATAACCGAAGCACTTACCTGTCTTGGCTTGAGCTCGGCTGAAAATGTGGCGGGATTTGTGATTAACGTCGAGAAGTCAATCACTTCAATCAACAAGAGCCATGCTTTGTATAGCTCAAGAGAAAAACCGTGCTCTGTGCTTCTTACACTCTTAGGCCCATCTCTCTCCCTGAGACAGTCACTTAAAGTTTTTTCCCTGCCATTCTTTTTTGTCCTATCAGGCTCAAGCCACCCCAGCAGACTTGTTTTAATATCTGGCTTTGAGACCGGGTCTCGCTTGGATAGCTGTCCAATCAGTTCCTCTGCATCGTCAGGTGTCTTCGCCTTCAGGATTTCTGAAGTCCAAATCTCAAGTATCAAAGAGGGAAATGTTTCGGGGCTGAGCACCGAAAAGTCAAAAGTATGAGCGACGGAAGGGGTTTTGTATGATTGAAGCTCTGCGACTCTCTTACAAGCAGCCAGGAATTCAAACCAAAGGATGACCCTCTTTTCGTCTCTTCGAGACGTTGCTTTTGTCAGAGATTTCCAAAGATTTCCAACCGTAATCGGTTTGTGTTCCTCAATCGGTTTGTTTTCCTCAATCGGTTTATTTTCCTCTTTCCAGCGCGCGTCCAGGAGTTTTATCTCTTCTTCAGCTTTTTCTCTAAAGATTACTAAGTCGGCAGCATCTTCCCACGCGTTGCCCTTGCACAGCAGAAATCCAAAATCCCATGAGAAAGGCACGCGGTCGAGGTCTTTTTTCAGAGATGCTTCCTGTACCCTGGCCTTTTCGTAATCCACCACATAAGGAACATTTCTTTTATCGTAAAAGTCTAACCGCCTGAACGGTCCTCCATTTCTTTTTTCTTCTTCTTTTGTAGGCTGGAAGATGGCATAAGGGTCGGCGACCGCGTCTCTTTTGGATTCCCTGTCCCAGGTTGGAGTGGTCAAATAGTTCCATTGCGGACGGAAGGCTCCGGTTCTGCCGGGTTTCGGGCGGTGCAAAGTCCAGAATTCATCTACCTGAAAAATCAAGGTGTGGTCTAATCTTCTGCCGCCTTGAAGGCTGCTGAAATCCCGCATGACATCATAGTCTTCAGCCTCGTAAGGAAATAAGACCTTGGCCCTATCCGTTTGCCCATCGCGTTTATAAGGCACAAACAACTCCGCAAACGTTACCTCTTCGGCTTCGAGATAACGCTTGAAGGCCTGGCTACCGGCGCGGAAACGGATTTGGAGAGGGACGGGTTGCAGCTTGCCTTCATCAAGTCCGGTGTACAGCTCAAAGTGCGGATTGACTTCCAGCGAGCGATTATCGCGACGCGAATCGTCAGCGTCTTCCGTGCTTTCCCACCGCAACTCGCGTATGGCTCCTGAGGTGCCTTGTGAAAATGGCGGGATGGCTGTGATGGCTACGCGGTTCTCGCCGTAGAAAGGCACGCGCCATGTATAAAGGCGATGTTGAACTAATTCGCGCAGTTCGCTCTCGTATCTTTCCGTCAGCGTTAAGTCAGGTCGGCTGATGGATTGTGTGTCAACGATCAAGGCTGTCACGCCTTCGCGCCCCAGAAAGAAAAGCAGGTAAGGCAAGAACAAAGGCTCTTCGCGCACTTCGTGATAGGTGTTTCGGAACGCATTGAAATCGTCAAAGACGACTCTGATCTTCTTCGAGCTGTTGAACCTCTTACTGGAATCAGACAAAGATTCCTCATCAAGAATTTTCTGAGCCTTCCTGATGTTCTGTTCAAAGATGTGCGCGAGAGTTGCTGCTGGCACATCGTGTATTTCCATTCGGCGACATATTGTCCGGCTTTCTATCAGTATCTCGGCTATCAGCTTTTCATCGGAGCCATCTTCCAAGTTTGCTGAAAGCCCCCGCTTCAGAAAATCTTCTGCCAGTACCTCGTGATGCGTGTCCAGAGTAGTGAACAGGACAGCAACTCCGCATCTTTCTAAAAGTTTTTTGGCCCTAACATTTTTGGCAACGATTTGTGTGACGAGATAGTTCTTTAATTCCCCTAGCTCTCTATGGATCTTCTCTTGTTCGGATGGCTCCTGGTCTTGTGGATTCTCTCTTCTCTTTTGCAGCCCTCTTATTCTTTCGAGAATCTTCGTGATTCCCGGTTTTTCTGTGTCCGTGATTCTCTGATTTTTTAGAGTTTTGACTATCTGTGAAAAATAATCGGTCGCTTTGAATGGAAAGAAACACCTACTGAGAAAGGTTCTTCCGAGGCGAGTTTTCTGGGTCAGCGAATCTCCGATTAAAGCCGTGACGGTGCCGCACGGTAAACCGCGAGTGTCGTGATATTTCTCAGGCTCGCCCTTTTTTTTCTCAGGCTCGTCCTTATCTTTCTCATGCTCTGCCTCGAAGCCTTCGCCACCGAGCATGTTGTCCAGATAGCGGATGCCAAAAGCGGCATATTCGTCTTTGGGCTGGATTCTTCTGGGGGCGTGCGTCATCTCCATGATCGCGCGATTGAGATAGTTTAATGAGGGGAAGACCTGCACATAATCTTGATACTTGTAGTCAGGTTTGCTTTTGTCGGAGGCGTCCGATTGGAGATGCGCGCTAACTTTACGACCTATCGTCAAGCCTTTCCCTTTTTTTGCTTCACCGTCGGGCCAAAGTATTTCAGGATCGTCAACATTCTCCTGGCTGCCTGTGGTTGAGCCTTTCCCTTTGCGAATGGTGAAGGAATGTTGACCGCGAACGAGCGACTGCCCGCGCGCCTTCTCTATCTCGACGGTTCTTCGCAGATACTTGTTGACTTCAACGTTGCGAAGACGGATGACGATGTCTGTCACGAACTCTTCGGGCAGGCGCTGCATCGTCCGCATTTCTTCCACGATCAAAAGCACGTGGGCTTTCTTAACTGCCAGCCGCGCCAGTTGTGCGATTCGCGCGCGGCGTGATGAAGCCTCCCCGAAAGCGTCAAGGTCTCCGACATAGGTTTCGAACCCTTCAACCGCATCAACGATGACGAGGTGACGCGGGTCTCCACCGTCAGGCTGTTGTATTAAGGCGAGCAAGCGATGAGCAAATCCCCAGTCGTCTCCTGCCGTCGTTGCAGCCAGATCAATGAAACAGACCCCCGGTTGCCTGGCTTTACCGTTTGGAACTGGCTGAATATACTTAACAACGTCTTGCGGAGTATGCTTATCCAGCTCAAGCCTAGTGCCTTTGAGCTTCTTAAAATTCTTAAGATTCTTAAGAGAAGATAAATACCTGACCTCCTCGAAATGGACTTTTCTATCGAAAGGTCTGTCGAGAGCAAAATTACTCCATATCCTTTTTGCCTTGTCTTCATTCAAATCCGTGGAGATGTAGTAAATCTTCGGCAGCTCAATTTTGTTACCGTCTGCCCTTTCGTCCAAACAATCTGCCAGATACTGCGAAGCAAGATGTAGAGCAAACACTGACTTGCCCGTGCCATCCGGCCCCATGATACAGATGCCCGTCGCATCATCACTTTGCTCCTTTTTGTTGCGGTCATCCTGTGTGAGCCGAATTCCATAGTTGCCTCCACCGTGGGAGCCGATTAGCTTGTCGAGCGACGGAATACCGAATCGCAAAAAGTCAGGCATGATTTACACTCCCTCCAAATCCCAGGTAATGGCTTCTTTTATCAAAACACCTTTCGTTTCCTCGGCTAGCTTCTCTGCAAACTTCTCTGCAAACTTCTCTGCAAACCAGGCTCTTCCCAGACACCCTTTCTCAATCACATCCACATCTTTTTTGGGTCTGTATGGAAGCAGTGAGGACAATCCTTCTGCGGTCAGTGCGTTTTTACCTGTCTGCGTTCGTCGCCAGACAGCGGGAATCAGAATCTTCGTCTCGTCATGACGTTTGATGTGGATGATTCCCAGCAGACGATTCGCAATCTCGCTTCGTTCGGCAGGAGTTTTGACTCGCAGAGCCTCGAAGATTTTGTGCATGGCTTCGGTCAACGAACCGGCATGAGCTGTGGTCACGATCAGATGCCCTGTTCCCGCAAAATCTATCAACTGTCTCCAATACGCTTTGTCGCGGGTTTCACCCACGAAGAAGACGGTTGGCGTCTGACGTAAAGCGTCCGCCAACGCTTCTTTTAGAAATTCCACATCTTTACCATCTTCGCCGATATTGCCTTTCTCGCGCGGCGTGTAGTCAACCCAATGTTTTGCGGCAGGCATGTCGACTGACAGGCGAGAATCTTCGTTGATACCAGCCCGCGCATAAAACTTTTCGATTGGGTCTTCAAACGTCACCAGGTGAGGCTGCTTCTTTTTTGGATCTTTTCTTTGTTCTTCGAGGTATTTGTATATGAGCCCCGTCGCAATTTCGCTCTTGGCTGAATTCGTCGCCCCTGTAATAACTAAAAGCCCGTGCATTTCTCTCACTTTTATCGCTTTATAAAGCTCTTCACAGTAATTCTCTAAATTAAGGGGGTGTTCGTCCGACTTATCAGGCTCATAAGCCGACTCGGACGACTTTTTGCGGAAGGAGATGCTTAATAATTTACCTTGATAAGAACGGCAGATAACTGCTCGACCACTGACGGGTGACAGGTCAGGTTGAAAAGGCTTGATGGCTGCTCCAAAAAACTCATCGAGCTTTCTCCTGTTTTTGTAGGCTGTTTGTCCTTGCTCTGAGAACTTCGCCAGCGTTTCTGCTACGTCGAAGTCATTCTCGCTGCCGTCACCGGGGAGCATCGCCGTCATCCGGTCGCTCCTCAATAATTCATTCAGTTTTTCGAGGGTCTCACATAAAAGATCGTTTAATTGGTTTCCTTGAGATTTGCTTTTAATCTTCTTCCGAATCCCAACGGGGAATTCTCCGATTAGTTTCCCCCAGGCGGTTTTTGGCTTAGCCAGTGCTTCTTCCAGGCGCTTGAGGAAATTCGCAGCATCTTTCACGTCGCTTCTTCTGAGCAACGGTGAAATCCTAATCACTCTGAGTGTTCTGGAATAACTGAATCTTTCTTTCTGCGATTGTCCTTGTCCATCTCGACGGGAAATCTTTTCCTTTAACAGTTCTTCGTTGCCCTTAACGGTCAGGTAAAAAGTGAAATCGTTGCCGTCTACGTTTTCGACGTAACAAAGCGGAGCGTCGTCTTGTGTGGAGTTGTTCTTGCTCGCTGATGACATACTCTTTCTCCGAGGAAAATAAGAACGCGGAAGGCGAAGCGAAGAGACGCAAAGCATCTTCGCCCGTAATCGGATTTGCCGCTCTCTGATTTAACGAGAGCAGGTCGAGAGAAAGTTGTTTAAGACTAAAACGTTGCCGGGCACGAGATAAAGATTGTGAGACTTCGGCGTGCGAGAGTGTTAATGAGTGCCGGCGTGTTTATAATCCAGCAGTAAAATTTAAGCAAGGTTAGTTGGTGAATGTTCATTTCATTTCCAGGCAGAATTTCTAAAGCAGGCGAAAGGCAAAAAGTTGGAACAGTGTCCAGTGTGAGGAGAAAATTTGAGAAAGGCTGCCTTGAATCAGCAGGGGCAGCCTTTTCCTTTTCGTGAGGCGTGCCCGTCGGCTCGAAGCCGCGTTTAATGGTCGGGCGGCTTGACAGGCAGTCAGACATATTGCCCTAATCGTCATTTGCAAATTCAACGGAGCGAGTTTGGCTTTTTTTGAGGGGGAGGAATAATCCAATGGCGCTGGTGACGGCCAACGAACTAAAACGCAAGCTGCTGATCACTGTGGACGGGCAGCCCTACGTGGTCGTGGAAGTTTTCTTTGCTTCGCCGACGGCGCGGGGTGCTGCGACGATGGTTCGCACGCGGCTGCGCCAACTCTTAACCGGCGCGGTTCTGGAAAAGAGTTTTCGTTCGGGTGAGAAGTTTGAGGAGCCGGACGTTGAGTTCGCGCCCGCGTCCTTTCTTTACGGTGACGCGCAGGGTCTTCATTTCATGGACGAGAAGAGCTACGAGCAGTTTACCTTTTCGGTCGAGGCGGTCGGCGCGGATCGCGGCTACCTCAAAGAGGGCGCGTCGCTGCAAGTTTTGAAGTACAACGGCGAGCCTGTTTCGCTCGAACTCCCGCAGTACGTCGAACTCAAGGTCGTCTCGGCGGAACTGGGCGCGCGCGGAGACACGGCGGCGGGCGGGGCAACCAAGCAGGCCACGCTGGAAACGGGCATCGTCGTGCGCGTGCCGCTCTTCATCAAGGAAGGCGAGGTCGTCCGCGTCAACACGCAAACAGGCGATGTAGCTGGCCGGGCTTAAGCGAATGAAGCTGAGCCGCATCAGCGAATCTTCGCGGTGCGCTGATGCGGCGGCAGTCTTCAGTGAAAGAGAATGCCGAGCGAGAGGCGGACGTGATCTTGCCGCTCACTGGAATTTATATTTGAGCCGTTCAAAAAAGTCGGATTGTAATCCATCATCGCGCGGATGCTGATTCTTTTGCTCGCGCGAATGTCCAGGCCACCGCCGAAAGCCATCGTGAAGCCAGTGTCGGAAGCCGAATCGGAGAGGGTAAAAGTGCCTGACGTACTGAACTCCGTGCGCGAGTGGACAAGGCCGAAGAGCGCATGCGCGAAGGGCGTCACACGTGTCCGGTTGCGCCCTTTTATTTCCGGCCCCGCCATGAAGTACGCCGCCCGCGAATTGACTTTGTAATCCTGTATGCTCGACGTGCAGACCGTGCCGACGCAACTGGTGAACGTCCCGCCCCTGAGTTGACGATTATTGAAATACATCGAGAAATCACCTTTAATGCCGACATACTTGTTGAGGTTGCCGATGACGGATGCCTCAAACCCGTTGGGGCCGCCAGCCTGATCGTTAAAGAAGGTCGAGACGTTTTGGTTGTTGATGACGAGCGGTTCTCCTTCGCCGAGGCGACCACTCGCCGAATAGCCGACGAAGTATTCGACTTTAGGGGTTTCATCAGTACTGCTGCTGCTCTGTGCAAAGGTAAGTGTGGTGCAGCCGACCAGCAGGAGTAGCAGAAGAGTTGGTTTATACATTCAAATAGATTCCCTTCATTATTAATTCGTTCAAGCGAGTATGGACGCACGCGCTCCTGGGAAGGCAGAGCGCGTGCGTCCACTTCGGCACCGGGCTTTCCCTACGTGGTAATAAGCCGTGAGAGTTGACGGCTTATTACTATGAAGGCGGGAATTTTTTAGGAGACGTTCAAATCGAACGGCGCGTGATGCTTCCGTGCTATCCTTCATTCATTCACGCCGCACGCGAATGAAAACCTTTGGTTGATTCTTCTCGCTAAGTTCCCCGGAGGCCAGACGAGCAATGTCACACAATAATCTTCGCCCGCATTTTTTCTTTTTGAGGATCAGCTTGTTTATCCTCATAGCTTTTTGTGTTCCTCTCACAACGCGGGCGCAGACGGCGGACGAACTCGCCATCCAAAAAGTGGTACTTGATGGATACCGCGCATATGCGACGAGAGATGCGCCCGCCCTGTTCGCCTTATTCAGCGAGCGCTCTCCATACCTTCCCGAATTCAAGCTCTATTTCCAGCAGGAGTTCAAAAGAAACGAAAAGATCAAGATTGAATCCATGAAGGTCAATCTTCTACGCAACATCGAGTTTGAAAATGATAAGGCCACGGCGCGCGTGTACGCTGTGATAAAGGCGACCTACACGGACACGGGGCAACGGGCGGAGGGATTTGGGGATACGGATCAAACCTTAAGATTCGTCAAGGAGGATGGAGTCTGGAAGGTCTGGCAGATTACGGACACGGCGCAGGAACTCACCGCCGATTTGCTGGCAGCGAAAACCGAAGAAGAGATTACCGCCATACTTAAAGAGCGGGGCGAACCCATCACGGGCGGCTTATTACAGGGATTAAAAAATCAGGCCGAGAACTTTCTCGATGGCCAGGGGAGCTACGCGCAGGCAGCGACGATTTATAACATCATGCTGAAAGTCTCCAGGCAACACAATGTCCTGTTAGGAGTTGCCAACGCGCTGGTGGGCTTAGGCGATGTTTATGCGGCGCAGGGCGACTACGTCAGGGCGTCGGACAATTACCAGACGGTCATGAAAATGGCCGAAGAGTTAAGCCACAAGGAAGCCATTGCCGCCATGTCGGTCAAGCTCGGCAACATTCATTATCATCAAGGCAACTTCACACAGGCGATGGAGTATTACCAACGGAGCGCGCGAGGGTACGAGGAGCTTGGCAGCAAAGTGAATATCGCTTACCCGTTGCTCAGCATCGGGAATGCTTACTTCGCGCAGGGCGACTACCCGCAGGCTCTGGAGTATTTACAAAGAAGCCTGAAGATATACGAACAGATTTTCGACAAAGCCGGGACGGCTCATCTGCTGAACAAGACTGGCGATGTCTACGCCGTGCAGGGCGATTACACGCGCGCCGTTGAGCATTACCAGAGAAGCCTCAAGCTTAACGAAGAACTCGGCAACAAGGCGCAGACTGGCTACTCGTTAAACGGCATCGGGAATGTTCGTTACCTTCAGGGCAATTACGCGGAGGCAGCAGAGCTTTCATCCCGCGCCGCTGAACTAAGCAGAGGAAGCTATACCCCTGAAATTCTCTGGCGCGCATTGACCTCACAGGGTCGCGCTCGCCGCGCGCTCAACGAGACGGACAAAGCGCGTCAGGCATTCTCCGAAGCAATCTCTGTGATTGAGAAACTGCGCGAGCAGGTGAGCGGCAGCGAAGAAGATAGGCAACGATTTCTGGAAGGCAGAATCGCTCCCTACAATGCGATGGTTGATTTGCTGGTCGCGCAAAATAATCTCACAGAGGCTTTCACTTACGCGGAACGCGCGAAAGGAAGGATGCTGCTCGACGTGCTTCGCAATGGCAGGGTGGACATCAGCAAAGCTCTCTCGACACAAGAGCGAGAGCAGGAGTTGAGCTTGAACGCCGCAATCGTGGCGCTCAATACGCAGCTTAAACGCGAGAGCTTGCTCGCTCAGCCTGACCAGACGCGCATCTCCGCAATCGAGGCTCACCTGAAGAAAGCAAGGTTTGAGTATGACGCCTTTCAAACTCGAACCTTTGCGGCGCACCCTGAGCTGAAGATTCAACGTGGCGAGACCGAGCCGCTGACTATCAAGGAAGTCGGAGAGTTGATTCCAGATAACAGGACGGCACTTTTGGAGTACGTGGTGACGGAAGAAAAAACTCACCTGTTTGTGCTGACCAAAGATGGGAAAAGAGCGGCAGGAGATTCAAGCCGCGTCGAAGTGAAAGTCTATCCGATTAATACCAAAGCCCAGGTCATGGCAAAGCGCGTCTTAGAATTTCGCCAGAAGCTAGCCGCCAACTCCCTCGATTTCAAAGAACCCGCGCAGCAGCTTTACGACTTACTGCTCAGACCCGCACAGCAGGCGCTCGAAGGTAAAACAACTGTTTGCATTGTTCCGGCAGGCCCGCTCTGGGAGCTACCGTTTCAAGCCCTGCAATCGAGTCAGACCCGATATTTTCTTGAAGACACGAGCATCTTCTATGTTCATTCTCTCAGCATCCTGCGCGAGATGAAGAGAAAAGAGGCGCTACAGCTTCGCGCCGGAAATCCAATTGAGGAACGAGGCGCGGACAGTGCAGCAATCGTCAAGGCGAGCGCGAGTCAGGCGCAGCCGCAGACGTTGCTCGCTTTCGGCAATCCTGCATTGAGCAACAATTTGCTCGCGCAGGCGAAGTCTCTCTACAGAGATTTGCCGCTAGGCCCGCTGCCCGAAGCAGAACGAGAAGTAAAAAGTCTCGGTGAAATCTATGGACTGAAAACGAGCAAGGTCTTAACGGGCGCGGCGGCGCAGGAGGCGATAGTTAAAGCAGAGGCCGGGAAATATAAGATACTCCACTTTGCGACGCACGGGACATTGGATAACGATAACCCACTCTACTCCCGGCTGCTCCTGGCAAGCTCGACTGACGCGGAAGACGGATTTCTGGAAGCAAGAGAGATTATGAAATTAAACCTGCGCGCTGATCTGGCTGTCTTGTCAGCCTGCCAGACCGCGCGCGGACATGTCAGCGCAGGAGAAGGATTAATCGGAATGTCCTGGGCGCTCTTTGTCGCAGGCACGCCGACGACCGTCGCCAGTCAATGGAAAGTGGATTCAAACAGCACCTCACGCCTGATGATAGATTTCCATCGCTTTTTATCCGCTCAGGAAGCAACAGGCGAGACGCGGGCAAGCAAAGCCGAAGCTCTGCGCCGGGCTGCATTAAAGTTGGCGTCCGACCCGAAATACAAACATCCGTTTTACTGGGCAGGCTTTGTCGTCGTGGGAAACGGGATGTAGGGTTGAAATCGTCAGGTGGCTGTGCCGCAGGTCTGTGCGGAAAGCCTGTGGCTTTCCGGCCTGCATTACTCAATCATCTTGAGAGGCTACGCCTCACGATTGGCAAGGCGCAGCCTTGCCAGAGATAGGAGCACTTAGTCGGAAAGGCAGAGCCTTTCCGCTCGTCAAGCGGCAGCGCCGCTGATGCTGAACTGATGTTATCTTGTCTGTGGTTCTTTATTGGAACGTCAGGGGCTTCGCCATGCTTGTACTGTACTGAGCAGCTTCTTTGCCACGTTCGATTGTGGATTCGCATTCAAGAGCGCACGAAACTCGCGCTCGGCTTCAGTTAATAACCCGGCACGCGCATACAGCACACCTAAGGCGAGATGAGAAAGGGGCTGTTGTTTTCGCACGGCTGCGATTTCGTTGAGACGCTCGACCTCGACTATTTTGAATTGCGCTCTTGGCGCAGGCGCGACCGGTGAGGTGATTTCCTGATTGTCTTTGAGCGCCGTCACCTCCCATGAATAGATTTTTCCATTCTGAAGTGAGAGCGGCACTGTCCACGCCGTCTTTGATTGCGGATTGCTTTTTGCCACACGGTTGAAATCCGAATCGTAAACGGAAACCGTGTAAGAGGTCGCGCCATCAACAGGCTGCCAGCGCAGCGTCGGGCGATTAAGGCTCAAGACAACGCCGACCGGCGCAATTAGCTTGAAAGGCAGACCATCCGTCGCCTGCCCCATCAGAATTATTTTACCTCCGGCCAAGTCCTTCAAAGCCTGCGGCTCCGGCAAACGTTCAGAAGCGAGCGCCGTCTGCACAGCCCTTTGAGCTTGGGGAGCAATTCCTTCTAATCCGACGAGTTTGCCCTGACTGTCCAAGCCCACTTCCGCACCATTGTCCTTCAAACGAACGACGATTGATGGCGTATTTATCTTCTCATCTTCCGTTGAGCTATTTGACGAGGCTTGATTGCTGTTGCTGCCGGGAGAAGAGACATTCACGTTACTGCCCGCAAGCTCTCCGGTCGGCGCTGGGGGCGCGGCGGAATTGTTTGGCGGTATTGCCGGAATAACAGGATTGTCTCTTTGTTCGGTTTGAATAGCTTGATTTTGCGTGGTCTTCTTCTGAGCCCACAGCGCCAGCAGGAGTAAGACGCAGCCGACCACCGCAATTATTCCAAAGACACGGGCAGGCGTCCAAAGCAGGGGCCGTTCCCCGAAGGCCGGAACCCATCTCCATCGAGGTTTACTTTCTTTCTCAATCCACTTAGCGCTTTGACCAGTGGCGGAAACTGCGCCTGCGATGGCCTGAGCTTCGGCGGCCTCCCGGCTGCACTCGGAGCAAATCTCAAGGTGACTCTCGAAAATCGTGCGGTCTGCTTCGTCTAAGACCTCGCCCTTGTATCTCTTCAATTCCTCCCGCGAGAGATGGAAAGGTTTCTCGTCCACCGAGGGCATGAACGCTTCTGTCAGAGAGGTGAAAGCCAGAGGAGAATGCGCCGGATCGAGAACTTGCCGGAGGCAGCTTTCGCAGCCGACGACATGAGCATCCAACTCGCGCCGCTGCGCAGGGGTCAATGCCCGCTCTCTGAATTGCGCGACCTCCTCTGCTGTCAGATGTTCCGTTTCTATTCTCATCACACTTTCGATTAGCCGCTCTACAAATTCTCGTCCCTTCTTCTTAAATCGTTGATTGAGTCCGTTTCTTACCACCGCTCAAGCCAGGCTGCTAAACATTTCTTGTCTTCATGCGCCGGGCGAGGCGTTCGCGCGCGGTCTTACGCAAATTAATCACCTGCTGCCGTGTGATTCCAAGTAATTGGGCGATGCTCGCGTCATCCAAAGGCAGATTGTTCCAAAGCTCCGCAAACTGCTCTTCAGACAACGAAAGCGCTTCGGCGATCTGCTGTCTGGAAGCTATTTTCAAGAATGGAATAAAGGCGATGACGCTCCCGCCCCCGGCGTCTCGTAGATTCAATAACAGGGCGGCGCGCTGAAGGCCGGGAAGCTCGCAAACTTCCACCCAGAGCTTTTGGAGATAGAGGCGCTGCTCAAGTGCCACGTCTACGCTCACGCTCGCGTCAATCATGCTCCCGCGCAAATGACTGTTTTCATCGTCAAAAGATTCGATGGGCTGATCTCTGATGCCCAAAGCCTGCGCGGCAATTGAGACCAGGCGATTAAACTCAATCGGCTGCCCGGCGCACTCGAAAATAGCGGCCAACAATTCGACAGGCGGCAAAAGCTGCACGTCCACGTCGGGTAAAGCTGCGCGCAGAGCGGCTCTCGGATTCTCTGACAACTCTTGCAGCTGAGCCGTGAGGTGTTCGGGCATCCGCTGCCCTGCATCGTGCCAGAGGCTCAGGCCGCACAGCCAGCGATGCCCCTCACTTTCCCACAAAGCGAACTCTGCGTTCTGCTTCAAGTGATGACGAAGCGAACTTTTCAGTCGCAGGCGCTGCGGGTTTTTCTCCCTGAAGTAATCCGCACAGGCAGAGTAGGCTTTGATGGCAACGTAGTGATGAAGATTATTAATCGCTTTGCCGTCCGAGCTACTTTTCAGGCGGCGTAGTTCCGAGAGAATATTGGTTCGCAGATCACCGGCCAGTTCTAAAGCATCCTGGTTTCGCTCCTGCCCCTCGGCGGGATTCAGAGGCACGCGCAATTTGTGCTTGATGATTTTGGTGATAACGGGTTCGACTTCTTCGCAGATGAGCTTTGCCAGCAGCGTTTCCGACTCAATCTCATCCTCCGCGCAGAGAAATGGCAGCAGCAAGGCATCAACATCTTGTGTCGTAGTCAGTTGATCCATTGGAAGGTTAAGGGGAAAGTGCGCTGCGTGCCAGAGCTATTCAACCGGGAATCGCTCGGGTGAGCCGGAGACAAATCATCTGTCTTCCGTTGACAAAACATCCGGGCGCAATTGTGTGCTAAATCTATAGCAAGCGCAAGAGGCATATAATTCTGAAGAGAATGTTAAGTGTTCTCTTCGAGAGGCAGTTGTGCGAGAATCCGGCGGCAGAAGCCAGTGTTGAGTTTTACAAACATCTCAATTCACAAAAGACCGGCAGTTTTACTTTGTCGAAGAAGAACAGGGAGACAATGACCTTGCTTAGACGTAGCCTCAATCTCAGGGTGCCTGGATTATTGATTATTCTGATTGTGACCGCTCAGCAAAACGCTCAAGCGCAGTCGGCCATCTTCAATGTCCCGACGACAGATGTGCTGCCCCCGCATGAGCTTTATGTTGAGGCGGATTACATCACGCATCCGGCGTCTTATGCGAACGGGGGCTATCATTATTTCGGCCCGTCCATCATCTATGGCGTGGGCAGGAAGCTTGAAATCGGGCTTAATCTTTATTTCACGCGAGCCGCCGAGCCGGAAGCTACAGAGCTTCAACCCAACGCCAAGTGGCAAATTTATAACGACGAGAGAACCGGGTTTGCCGCTGCCGCCGGAGGCATAGCCATTATTCCTCTCACGCAACGCGCGACGACGAATGCTAAGGCGCTCTTTTACTTAACGCTCAGTCAGAAGATCAAAAAGAAATTCGGGCCACGCCTCACAGCCGGAGCTTACAGCTTCGTGGGTCGAATGGAAGAGGGTGAAACCAGAGCGGGCCTCCTGTTGGGCTACGAGCAACCCGTGCATAGCAAGCTGACGTTTTTCTCCGATTGGTATAGCGGCAATAATTCTTTCGGCTACGCGGCAGCAGGCATCGGAATCACGTTGCCCAAAGAACAATTTTTGTATGCCGGTTACAGCTTCGGCAATCAGGGGCGCGGGAACAACTGGCTGGGCATTTTCTTCGGTCGAACTTTTTAAGGCCCACATGGTCCGACCACCCGGCAGGCCGCAAAAGGCCCATTTTCCAATACTTTTTGCATGACAGACAAAACTCTTGCTCCGTATAATTTTCTATGCTACTGTGCGCCGCACCCGATAGAGGTTTTTAGAGGTCCAAAGAGAGGCCCAGCTCTTAATGTTTCTGTGAATTTAGTTACCGCAGGTCGTTCCTCGGAATTAAGTTTTTCTCTCGCGCTGCTAGTGACTGTATTCAATCAATTGCCATAGGTTAACGTTTGCGCTTCTCCACCCAATTGAGAAGCGTCTTCGTCACGATTTCCTTCACCCCATAAAAGGATGTGTGCCCAATGAGATCATTTACCCCCGACCCCCAGCTTCGCAATTTGAAATTTTTTACGGCTCTGCTCATCGCTCTTATCATTCTTGTAACACCCGTCATGCCTGTCGTGGCTGCCGCAGCACGCAGCGCAGGGCACGCTAAGTCCGGGGAGGCGCTCAAGCCGCCCGCCCCTGCGACCACTATTATTTCAGCCACTAAAACCGATTCATTCCCCGATCCAAACAACGACGGCAAGGCCGAACCCGGCGACACCATCACCTACGATGTAAACGTCGCCAACACGGGCGCGGCGGACGCCACCGGCGTCACTTTCAACGACACGATTGACCCGAACACAACACTCGTACCCGGATCACTCAGGGTTTCGCCGCTGGCATTCGCCGATAGCTACAATGCGACGGTAAATACTCCTTTGAGCATCCCCGCGCCGGGCGTTCTGATGAACGACACGGGCACACCTACGCCTACCGCTCAACCTATTGTCGCAGGCGCGACCGCGCAGGGCGGCACCGTCACGCTCAATTCCGACGGCAGCTTTACCTATACTCCGCCGTCGCCGGTCTTCACCGGAACAGACAGTTTTACCTACACGGCGACCAACGGCCTTTCGCCGAACGACACGGCCACCGTGACGATTAACGTGGACGAAGGCCCGGCTGTCACCACGACCACGCCCGCCAATGGCGCAAACAATGTGGCGACCAACACGAACATCACGGTCAACTTCTCTGAGCCGGTCAACGCCACGACCAGTTCATTCGTCATTGAGTGTCCGACGGGTTCGCCCCAGGCATATACGCTGAGCGCTTCGCCCGCCGCCACTTTCACGCTCGACCCCGTGGCAGACCTCCCGGCAGGGACGACCTGCACGGTGACGGTCGTCGCCAGTCAGATTTCGGATGCCGATGCGTTTGACCCGCCAGACCAGATGGCCGCTAACTACGTCTTCAGCTTCGGCGTCAAGCCTGTTGCCATAGACGATATGGAGTCGGCTACCGGCAACGTCCGTATTAACTCCGCTAATTCCGGCTACAGCGTGCTCGCCAACGATCAGGGCGCTGGCCTCATCATCACCGCTTACGACGCGACCAGCACAAATGGCGGCAGCGTCAACATGAATACGGCGACGGGCACGTTCACCTACAACCCGCCGCGCGGCTTCGAGGGCGCGGACAGTTTCAACTACACGATCAGCAGTGCGGGCGGAAGCGACGTAGGCACGGTCGTCATCACCGTCAGCGACATGGTCTGGTTTATCAACAACACGCCCGGCGCTTGCGTTTCGGGTTGCGACGGTCGTCTCACGAATCCGTATACCAGTTTGGCCGCGTTTGAGGCCGACAACGGCAGCGCAGGCGTGGGTAATCCCGAAGCTGGCGATCATATCTTCATCTACTCAGGCACAGGCAACTACACCGCCCCGCTGACGTTGGAGAACAACCAGCGCGTCATCGGGCAGGGCGCGTCATCGTCAATCGAAACGCTCGCAGGGATAACGTTCGCGCCCGACAGCGACTCGACGCCGTCCACCGGTGGGACGAATCCGACGATTACCAGCGCGGGCAACGGCATCAACCTTGCCCAGAACAACAACCTTCATGGTTTCACTATCAGCAACACGACGGGCACGGGCGTTTCCGGCACTAACTTCGGAACGCTGACAGTCTCCGAGCATGTCATCGTCAATAACACGACCGGCGTTCCGGTCAATCTCAGCAACGGCAATCTGGCCGCAACCTTCGAGAGCATCTCTTCAAATGGCGCGGCCAACGGCATCGTGCTTAACACGACGACGGGCAATTTCAGCGTTTCCGGCAACGGCGGCAGTTGTACGTCTGCGGCCTCCTGCACGGGCGGCGCGATTCTCAACTCCACCAGCGGCGTCTCTTTGACCAGTGCTTCCGGCGTCTCGCTCAACCGTGTGTTCATCCAGAACAGCACCGACAGCGGCGTCAAGGGCACGCTTGTCACGGACTTCTCTTTCACCAATGGCGTGATTGACAATTCAGGAACGGGTGGCGGAGTTAATACCGCGAACATCGCGTTCAACGACGCGGTTGCGGGAACTGAGAACAATCTGAGCGGCACGCTGACCGTCACGGGCAGCACGCTGACCAACGCGCTCTATCACGGCATCGACATCGTCAACTTCAACGGGACGCTGACGAGCGCCAACATCTCGAACAACATCATCACCAGCACCACCTCGACCGTAACCTCGAAGGGATCGGGCATTCGCCTGGTAGCCTTCGGCTCGGCCACAACCGTGGCGAGCGTGACGGCGGCGACCATCAGCGGCAACACCATCTCCAACTTCCCCTCCGGGGCTGGAATCATCGCTCAGGGCGGCAACGCCAATGCCGCCGGAGTTGCCGGGACATTCGGCATAGCCGGTAGCGCGACCGACATCATCGCCATCACCGGCAACACGATTAAGGGCAGCAGCCCGGCCATCAAGATGGGCACCAACGCCATCACGACCTCGGTCAATGGCAAGGGGCAGGGCAACTTCGACATCTCGAACAACGGAACGCTTGCTAACCCGATCACGAACATCGCGGGCAACGTCATCGGGAACTCCTCGCTGGGCTTGGCGATTGTGACCTCCACGATTTCAAACAACGTCATCGTGGCAAATCACCAGGTAGCCTTCGGCGGGCCGATAGGAATCAGCGTCGGCGCAGACCAAACGGCTGGCATCGGCACAACTGCGAGCCTGACTATCGGGATCGCCAACAACAACATCAGCCAGGTTGACGGCAACGGCATTCTCGCCACTGCGCGGCAAAACACCACGCTGAACATCACGATTAAGAACAACACCGTAGCGGCTCCTTTGAGCGGTGTCAGACCGGGCATCCGCGTTGACTCCAACCCCGTCGCCGCCGGAAACACGAACGTCTGCCTGGACATTCTGGGCAACACGAGCGCGGGCAGCGGCGGCTTCCTCGGTATCGGCCTCCGCAAGCAGGGAACGAACCCGGCAATTAACGTCTTCGGCATCGAAGGCATGTCGGCAACCGCTTCTCCCGGCATCGAGACATTTGTCAACGGTCAGAATCCAGCGGGCGGCGGCACGCAACTCATCTCCGCGACCAGCGGATTCTCCAACTGTTCTTCCGCTCCGATGGCGATGAACACGCCGTTAACAAACTCGCAAGATGAGCTTGCACAGGCAGACAAGACTTCACAAAACAACAGCGCTGATTCATCACTCGTCGCGTCTAACAGCGACGCCGCAGCCGCGAATAATCGCGCGACGGCTTCAGCCGAAATGCAGTTGGCTCACGCACGCTCGACACAGAAAGCGCGTAAGAGCAGCACAGCTTCGGCGACAGCGAAAGCGCTTACTTTGAATCCTGTTGCACCAGCAGCGCCGTCCGGCGAGACAGTCAACGCCACCATCGGTACGCTGCCTGCGGGCAAGAGCGTCCACATCCAGTTCCAGGTGACGGTTGACAACCCGCTACCGTCTTCAGTCACGCAGGTCTCGAATCAGGGAACTGTTTCGGGCGACAACTTCACGAGCGTTCAAACAGACGACCCGGCGGACGGCGGCTCAGCCGACCCGACCGTCACTCCGATTCTGACGCCGCCAGACATCAGTATCCACGATGCCTCGGTTGCCGAGCCTTCAAGCGGCTCTGCGCCAGCAGCCTTCGCGGTGGTTCTCTCGCACGCCTACTCGCAAACCGTGACGGTCAACTACACCACGGCAACGGGTGGCGCGAACCCGGCGACCGCAGGCACGGATTACACCACGACCAGCGGCTCTGTCACCTTCAATCCGGGCGAGACCGTTCAGACCATCTCCGTGCCGGTTCTCGCAGATGCGGACAACGCGGAGACTGACGAGACTTTCCTTGTCAATCTCACTGGCACGAACATTGGAACTATTACCGACAGTCAAGCCGTCGGCACTATCACGACGGCCAGCACGCCGGGCACGGTCATCATCAGCGAGCTTCGCACTTCCGGCCCCGCCGGTTCAGACGACGACTTCGTTGAACTGCTCAATAACACGGACGCGGACATCACCGTGCAGGCTTCGGACGCTTCCGCCGGTTGGGCGCTGGCGAAGGTTGGAGCAAGTTGCTCTGACACGCCAATCGTCATCGCCGTCATCCCGAACGGAACGGTGATTCCGGCGCGTGGTAACTATCTGCTCGTCGGCTCGACCTACAGCCTCGGCGTGTACGCGACAGGCGACCAGACCTTAACCTCCAACATCGAGGACGACCGCAACGTTGCCCTCTTCAACACAGCAAACCTCTCTAACTTCCAGACCGGCACACGTCTCGACGCCGTCGGCTTTGGCACAAACACGGGCAACAACTGTGATCTCGTCAGGGAAGGCGCAACGCTTCAACCCGCTGGCGGCAGCATGTCCGAGTACAGCTTCGTGCGCGAGGTGGATAAGGGCGAGACGCTCGACACGAATGACAACGCGGCTGACTTCATAGTAGTCTCGACGACTCCGGGCACTCCGGTCGGCAGCAACAACGCGCCGACTCTGGGCGCACCGGGGCCGGAGAACGCGACGGGCGCTCGTGGCCCGGTACCCTGCAACGTACCCGGCACGGCCAAGTTCGACAGGGCGCGTCTGGACGCTTCGCAGGCGGTCGGCGCCCCGCCGAACCTCGTTCACGACGCGACCTCCGATCCGCTGAACAACAGCACCTACGGCACAATGGACTTCCGCCGTACATTCACCAACAACACGGGCGGGAGCGTAACCCGCTTAAGGTTCCGCATAGTAGATATGACGACCTCACCGGCAGCGGCGAGTTCGGCTGATCTGCGCGCACGCACTTCTTCAGTCATCGTCGTAGGCCCCTCGACCGTGCAGGGGACTACACTTGAGACTCCGCCCGTGCAGGCTTTGGGTGGCGGCGTCAACTCGACGCTGGCGGCGAGCACCGTCACACTGGGTACGCCGCTGGCCAACGGCGCATCCATCAACCTGCGCTTCCTGTTCGGCATCGAGCAACATGGCAATTACCACATCGGTATCGTCATCGAGACGGTGACGAGCGGCAATCTGGGTCAGGATGTCTGGGAACTGAGAGGACACACTCAGAACGGCGGAGACTCGGACGGCGGCTGCAACACGCCGCCTGTGGCGAACGCCGGGACAGACCAGACCATCGAGTGCGCGGGCGCTTCCACATCCGTCACACTTGACGGGTCAGCCTCCACAGACCCGGACGGCGACACGCCGCTCACTTACGAATGGCGTGAAGGCGTGACTGTGCTGGGCACGGGCGTGACGCTCAACACTTCACTTCCCTTCGGCTCGCACACCATCACGCTCAAGGTGACAGACCCGAGCGGAGCTTTCAGCGAGGACACGGTGACGGTGAACATAGTTGACACCACGAACCCGATCATCACCGCCCCGCCGAACGTCAGCGTTTCAACCGGGCCGGGAGCGACGACGTGCGGCGCGTTCGTCAGCAACGCCACGCTCGGCAACGCGACTGCCTCAGACGGCTGCTCTGCAACCGTTACCATCACGCGCACGGGTGTACCCGCCGGGAACAACTTCCCCGTCGGGACAACCATCGTCACCTACACAGCCGATGACGGTCACGGTCACACGGCGAGCGCCATGCAGAGCGTCACCGTCACGGACAACACGCCGCCGACCTTGAGCGTCCCGCCGAACCAGACGGTCAACGCTCCGCCCAACTCGTGCAGTGCCATCGTCAATCCGGGCACGGCAACGGCCACCGATAACTGTCCCGGCGTCACCGTCACAGGTACGCGCAGCGACAGCCAACCGTTGAACGCTCCGTATCCGGTCGGCGTGACCACAATCACCTGGAAGGCGAAGGACGCGGCGAATAACATAACCACGGGCACTCAGACCATCACGGTCAAAGACGCGACCGCGCCGGTCATTACGCTCACAACGGGCACGATTGAACTCAGCCCGCCGAATCACTCGTATCAGACCTTCACCATCGCCAATCTGGTCGCCAGTGTCAGCGACCAGTGCGACGCGGGCGTTGACATCAACGACGTGGTGATCTCACAGGTGACGAGCGACGAAATCGAGAACGGCAACGGCGACGGCAACACAGACGATGACATCGTCATCACTCCTGACTGCAAGTCTGTGCAGCTAAGGCGTGAGCGCCAGGGTAACGGCGACGGGCGCGTTTACAAGATCACTCTGAAGGTCAAGGATTCGAGTGGTAATGTGACGACCGCCGTCCGTCAGATCATCGTGAAGAAAGGCAATCAAGCGGTCGTAGACAGCGGGGTGCATTACACCGTCAACGGCTGCACTCCGTAGCGGTGTGATGTTCCCAATGTAGACAAGATAAAAGGCCACGGCGTAATTGCCGTGGCCTTTTATTTTAACGTCAGCTCGACGTAAGAGGGACAACGTTTCAGCCCCGTCAGGGGCGGCAGAGTGTAGCCCCGGGCGCTAGCCCGGGGTTAACCGTCACCCAAAAGATTGAAAGCCCCGAAGGGGCGACAGAAGCTCTAGATGCGTTGCAACGTACCTTGAGCTTCTGTCGCCCCTTCGGGGCTCGAACATGTATTGCTGGCTATTCCCCGGGCTGACGCCCGGGGCTACATTCTGCCGCCCCTCCGGGGCTTAGAGCGAATCATCTTTCCGCTTCGAGGCTGAAGCCTTCGCCGACGCGCAAGGTCGTCGCTTCAACCGTAGCGAGTTCGGAGGCGTTGGCTTCCAGAGCGTGCTGTTGCAGGGTCAGGACGTTAAATTGATCCGCCATCAACTTGAGCGCGCGGCTGACTACCTCCAGTTTCTTTTCGCTCGTCACTTTCATCCCCGGAAAGAAGGATAAATCCTGCGTATCGTCGGAGCCTAGAAGGTCTAGCGGGTGTAGCAGCAAAGACGGCTGCACACCTCTCAGGCGACAGAGTCTCAGCGCCGTGCGGAAATACTGTAAGGCCAGCGCGGGAGAATAGAGGCTCAGGTAGAGCACATAGCTGAAATGAATCGGTACTTTGAAGAGCGGCATGGTCGTGACCGGAATCTCGACGAGTGTCTGGCCTTCCACCTGCCAGCGATAGGGTTTAAGCGGCTGTAACCCGTCGCGCAGCTTGCCGAAAAGTATCTGCCGTTTCTTCTTCTCTTCTTCGGTCAACTTCGCGGTCATAAAATAATAAGCACGCGCCAGCGGCCCTAAAAAGGTCGGCAAGGTGGAAGCATCGTACTTGTAGCCGCGCCTGACCAGCACGCGCAAGGTCGCAGGCGACAAACTGTAACCGGGGCCGCGAAATCCGACGGGACGCTCTCCGGTGGCACGCTCGATGTGCTCTTCGGCTTGCGCGAACTCGGTTTCGATTTCCGCTTCCGAATAGAGATGCAGCCAGGGCTGATGATGAAAGGAATGGTTGCCGATCTCGTGTCCATCGGCGGCAATCTGGCTGAGCGCTTCCCGATTCTTCTCAAGCGCCGCATCCTGCCCAACGATGAAGAAAGTTATCTTGAGCTTTCGTTCCTTGAGGAAACTCAAAGCGCGCGGCA
Organism: uncultured Acidobacteriota bacterium; assembly: GCA_963791265.1. Taxonomy (GTDB): domain Bacteria; phylum Acidobacteriota; class Blastocatellia; order Pyrinomonadales; family Pyrinomonadaceae; genus QHXM01. The sequence continues at coordinate 365,230 of CAWBSB010000012.1, read as the reverse complement.
CAACCTTGTCGAGATAAGTGGGGAAAGACTCCCAGCCGGAATCTCCGTGCGTTTTCATGTAAGACCACTTGTTATCGAGGTCTAAAGAAAGACTCGCCAAAGGCTTCGACCCATTGAGAGGCGTTGATTCAATTGTGCTCTTATCGTTGGGCATAATTTTTAGGGAACATCCGTTTGGAGCGAGCGTCGGAGCATTAAGATTTCCATCTCCAGGCGGCGCTCGGGTTGTTCATTCCTCAATATATTTCTGAAAACCTGTAGACGCATTCCGCGATACTCAGGGTCGTTGCTGTCAATAGCAATCTCTTTTTCGAGCTTGAATCTCTCAGGATGATTGCTGAGAACTGCTCGCACCTGCTCCTCAAAGGCCACCCTCGCCTCATCACCTACGCCAGTTGAATTTGAGACTTGAGGCGCTTCGACGACGAGAAATTCCGGGTCATACTTGAAGATGGTTGCGAGGATGTCTTCATCACCGCCAGCGAACTGCTTGTACTCAACCTGCGAACTGATGAGAGTGCTAAACAGCAGCTTGTCCGCACGCAGCACCCAGAGCCGACGATTGGGGTCCTGACGGCGGAGTTGATAAATAAAGTTGCCGTTTAATCTTCCAACGAAAAAACAGAAAGGCGAGTTGGTGGAATTTGTGGCGACGTACCGCGCCGCATCCTCATAGCCACGAACAAAAAACTTTGGCGCGGCCATAGTGCTCCAACCCACGCCGATGATGACGAGCGCGGCCAACGGGAGCAAGAGCTTCGGAGTCCGCAGCCAGTTGGCCACGAGCGTGATGCCCTCGGCAGCGAAGAGCGCGAACGCCGGAATCCAGTAGATCGCATGACGGGAATCCATCTCACCTATCGGCGTAAACGTTAAATACGTGGCGAGAATCATGGCGAGATAAGGCCACGCAGCTTCACGCCGCCCCTTCGTCACACTAAAGATGAGTCCGGCCAGAGCAGGAATCAACGCGTACAGACTGAATTGCTCTGCAAGATATGAAGGATAAAAAATGTAGCGCGTCAGAGAGAGAAAGCCGGGAAAGTGAAAGTTTGGTGCGAGCGTTTCCGTGGCCTGCTTGACATGAAACCAGCCGATGCCCTGCGCGGTGAGCGCGTAGAAGGGCACGACAAGCACAAGCGCAAAGGCAGCCGCGATGATTACTTCTTTGCGCCGTAAGATGTCCCAACGACTGCGCGTCGCCAGCAGGATGATGAAAAGCGGCAAAAGATAGATGGCATCAAATCTCGTCAGCGCGCAGAGCGCAGCGGCGAGCGCGGCGAACAGAAGATGGGAACGGCGCTCAACGTCCAGGTAGCGGATGAAATGATAGATTGCCGCCAGTGCCAGAGCCAGCGTCGGGACTTCCAGCATGACATAACGGGAATGCAGAAAGATGAGCGGCGCAAGACCGAAGACCAGAACGGCGATTGCGGCGCGTGTCAGATCGTGCGTGCGGCGCACGAGGTGAAAGAGGTAGGCACAGGCGATTGCGGCGAAGATGCCGATTAGAATTTTCGAGACGACGAGAGAGGTGCCAAACAGGGTCATGGCCAATCCTTCCACGAAGTAGAAGAACGGCGGCCAGACCAGCAGGCCGAGCGCAGGATATTGCAGGTAGTAGTTAACCGTGTAGTCGCTGAGGCGCGTCAAGGGCAGATCATGCAGGAGGTCTCTGAAATAAACTCCCGTCATCACATGGCGCGTCTCGTCGTTGTAAAAGAAAGGCTCTGTGGCTTGCCACGCCACAAGGTGTACGAGGCCCAGCGCAAAGATCAAGGCGAAGAGGACGAGAGACTCTTTTTTCTTAAACCGATTGAGCATCGAGTTCAGGAAGAGATAGACAGGATTTACAGGATTATCAGGATTAAGAAAACAAGGCAGGACAGATAAGCTTGATGGTTCTTCCCTTTATCCTGTCCATCTTGTTAATCCTGTCTAATTTCCTATAGTAGTTAGGCGCGTTAAGAGTTAAGCGTGGCCGCGAGTTGTCGCGTCTTCTTCAACGTGCGCCAGTAGACATCTTCCATGAAGATGTGCGCGAACTCGCCGTTGCGCCCGATGCTGTAGAGTCCTTCGACCTGCATCGAATCTTCAAACCTGCGGCGGTCTTCCTCGTACTCGTTTAAGAAAACCGGGTACGCGATGGGAGTGCGTAAGACCCGACAGCCCAGGTAAAGCCCACGCGCTCCCTTAATGATTGGCTCAAGATGTTCCAGACAAAACTCGCCGAGCCGTTCCTCGTCCATCGTCCATATCTCATCTCCCACCTCGCAGCCAATATCTACCGTGATGAGCGTCTTGCCTTCGGGAGCGAGCCAGGGCATGGAAAGCGTCGTCTCCGTCAACCTGAAAAACGGAAACTGATTCTCAGGCGTCCAGGTGACAACATCGGGAAGAAGCCCACGCCCCTCGAATCTCATGTTGACGAAAACCATCGGGCGATAGCGAAAGCGTGCGAGAGGCAAGAGCGCGTCAGTTCCCTGAACGAGTTTGGCGAGGATGTGGCGCGGCGCAGTGCTAATCACGGCTGAAACTTCCTGCTCCTGCCCTTTGACACGAACCGCGACCGTTCGACCTGAATCCACGAGGATGGCTTCGACGGGAGATTCGAGCTTGATAACGTCCTGTGCATCCTGAGCAAGGCGCTGGCACAAGAGGCCGACGCCACCTTTTGGATAAACGTGCCAGACGTGCGCGTTCTCCGGCTGCTCGCGACTGTAGCCGCAGGCGACGGCGCGGCGTGTGAACCGGCTGGCGAATTTGAGCATCAGGGTATGCCCGATGCTGCCCGGAATGCTGTCGCCGACCGAAGCCGATAACTCGGACGCACTCGCCCCGGACCATGCTTCGGTGAGCGGGATAGCCACTTCGTCTGCCAGCGCCCTGCCGTACTTTGAACGAAACCACTCGGCGGCAGATTTTGGCGCATGACCGTTTCCGAGTGAAGCCGCGCGAGTCTTCAGAGCGCTCAGTGAGAAGCGCGGCACACGCATGAGTCCGAGAGGATAATTGTAGGTGCGCCCCCTGAGCAGCACCGTCTCGCCGTAGTGACGGACAGTTTCACACTGTGCGCCGACGCCTAGAGCCGCCGCCAGCCGGTTGGTGATAAAGTGCGCGCCGAAGTCGTAGCTGAAGCCATCACCATCCGTGAAAGTCGTGGCGAGTCCCGCGATCTTCGGCCCGGCTTCATACAAGATGACCGGGACGCCCTGCCTTCGCAGCACAGACGCCGCCGTCAGACCGGCCAGCCCAGCCCCGATAATCGCCACAGGTTTTCTTTCAGCGTGAAGCATATTCAAGTACAGAAGTCAGGAGACAGAAGTCAGGAGACAGAAGGAAGAGGCAGAGACTACTTTAACAGGGTTTCTCTTCTTCATCCCTCATCCCTCCGCCCTCATCCTTACTCTTTCATTGGTCTTCGCAGTATTGCGCGGAGCAGCGCACCACGGCCTCCGAGTTGATGGAGCGAATCGAAAAGGGTGAATGCGGCCAGCGAGCCGGGCGACTCAAGACTGAAGCGGTTGATGAGCCATTGCGGTTGATGCCAGTCAACCAGCGTGTTGCGAATCGAATAGACCCAGTTGACCGGGCTGACGATTGTTGAGAGAGACGCGACCTCCATCGAGACTTTCGTTGCGAGCGCACGCAGGGATTCTTCGTTGAAGAGATTCCAGTGCCTGGGGAAGTGATAGCCGCCCCAGTGTCTTCCTTTGAAGAATCGAAAGTCGGGCGAATCCGTATTATCCGTGACGATGACGAGCGTGCCGCCGGGTTTGAGCAACGAGCGCACGGCACGCAGGACGGCAGGCGGGTCTGCGACGTGCTCTATGGTTTGAATCAGCAGAGCCAGATCATAACTCGCTTCAGGGAGTTCGAGTTGCTCGACAGTTCCTTGATGCACCTTGAGGCCATCACGCACGGCAGCCATCACAGCGCGTTCGTCGGAATCTACGCCTTCGAGTTTCCAGCCCGGTTTGCCGAAATCTCGCAAGAGGTGCAGGTGAAAGCCATCGCCGCAACCCACATCAATAATCCGCGCGTCATCACCTAATTCACGACACCACGAAAGCATGCGACGCGCTTCGAGTCGGCGGCGCACCTTGTAGACAAAACCGAAACGCTCTTCGTTGAACTCGAAGGCATGGTAGTTCTGCGGATAGATGCGCGACAACTCGTCCAGCGAAGGACGCGGGTTGAGATAGACCAATCCACAATTATGACAACGCATCGCCAGAAAGGTATCCGGGCTTGTTCTATACTCGAAGTCTTCTCCAACAGCGATTGGCGTGGCATCGTCCGTCTCGCAGATACAGCACCCGACCGATTCGAGAGACAGAGCCTCCGTTCGCCCTGAATGATGGGTGAGCGAAAGCGCGTGCTGACTTGTTAAAGTGTTTGAGAGTTCCATCAGCGGACTTTCTGTTCTAACTCGAAGAAGAGAAGAAATAGACAGGATTAACAGGATTATCAAGATTAAGAAAACAAGACGGGTAGAGAATGCTGAATGCTTTTCCTTTTATCCTTTTCATCTTGTTAATCCTGTCTAATTTCTTATGCGTTTCGGTTTAGCTGTTGATGACTGAAGGAATTTGCGGCGACTTCGACGCGAGGAGTTGCGCGACAACTTTCTCGGCCAGTTGAACGGTCTCGTTGACGTTCAGCGTTCCGTTGACGATGTGCGCCGAATTCAGGACGTGCATGCCGGGTATCGAAGTTGTAATTTCAGGCAATCGCTTTGAATAATTCAGCGTCGGAAGCGGGAACACATGCCGGACGCGGGAGACGCGAAACGAGAGCACGTCACTGCGATTAAAGTTTGGATACATGCGCTCAAGCGCGGAGACGAATCGCTCTTGAATCTCTTCATCCGAAAGAGCAAAGGTCGGATCATCCGGCGCTAAGTATTTCGGCAGATAGACCAGCGAGTGTCCGTTGAACTGCTGCGGGTCAACCAGCGCGGACATTTCGATCACGGCGGTGAAAGGAATCTCTGTGTCGGTGATGTTCGTCACGTAAAAGTTGGCGAGCGGCTTTTTCAGGAGTAGGGAGGCGCAGATGATTCCCTGATACTGAACATCGCTCAGTTTGGTTTTCTCTTCCTCGGAAAGCCCCGCACAGATTCTTGCCGCAACGGGCGAAGGCGAGGTCAGCACAACCTGATCGAAAGTCTCTTTGTGATTCTCGCCATAATCAACCGTGAGCGAGCCGTTTGTTTTGGCAACCGCGTTGACCGCGCAACCGAGTTTGACGCTGACGCCCTGTTCTTCTAACGCCGCGCCGAAGCGTTTGAGGATGCGCGCGTAGCCGCCGGGCACGTAGCCGAACATCTCTTTCTTCAGTCCGGTGCGGCGCGCGGCGTACATGCGCGCGATGGTCGTCCAGATGAAGGCGGCTGAAGTCTGCTTGTAGTTCTCGCCCAACTTTGAACGAAGAAGCGGCAGCCAGATTTTTTCGCAGGTGCGGCGTCCGGATAAGCGCCTGAGCCAATCGGCGACCGGGATAGTTTCCAGCCTTCGCCAGTCCTTCACTCTCGAAGCATAGAAAATCGTCGCGCCCAGACGCAGCTTGTCCGGCAAGCGCAAAGGAGGGAATCTGAGGAACTCAAGCGTGTTGGACATCGAATAGAGTTGACCGTCCGTGTAAAAGCCCGTGCGGGTCTCGACCCATTGCATCTCTTTCTCTAAATCCAGTTCCGCAAGCAATGCGCGCAAGGTGGTATCCGACAACAGCGTGACGTGATAATGGCGATCCCACACGACATCTCCGAGTTGCCACGCGCTCGCCAATCCGCCGAGATGCGGCGCACTCTCAAAGAGCGTCACGGACTGGCCTGCCTGCCTGAGCCTCCGCGCCAGCGTCATCCCCAGCAACCCGCCGCCGACAATAGCCCAGCGCTCATGTTTGGAAGATTGATTCATCATAAAAGCTAAGTGATGGGTGATAAGTGATAGGTGAGAGGAAACCGATTTTACTTATCACCTATCACCCATCACTTATCACTTGTCACTGTTGTTCCCTGACTTCCCTGTCATGAATCTCATATTTCAACCCGCATGCCGCGCATTCGATGTGGACGAATTGCCCGGCGCTTTGTTCTTGAAACCGCAGCAGCGGTTGACCGCAACGACAGACGCAGCCGACGGATGTGGCCGGATGGCCGAGGGCGAGGTGAAAGTCCGGGACGGATTTCGTGACGAGCGCGCCCATGCCGATCATCGCAAAGCGGCCAATCACCAGATCATTGCCGATGATGCAGCCCGCTCCGATGGTCGCCCCTTCGCGCACGAGCGTTGGCAGCGTATGTTCGTCAGGCTCGGAAGGCCGCAAACTTTTCAAGTCGGGAGTCGTAGCCCTGGGGAAACGGTCGTTGGTGAAGATCGTGCCCGCGCTAATCATCACGCCGTCTTCAATCGTGACGGCATTGCAGATGTAAACGAAGGCGTTGATCTTGACCCGGCTGCCGATGTCCACGCCGTAGGCAACATAGGTTTTTTCGCCGACGATGCACTCTTCTCCGATGCGCGTGGAGCGGCGAATGTGGACGTTGTCCCAGATAGCAGTGCCGCGACCAATCTCGACACCTTCTTCAATGATCGCCGTCGGATGAACACGAAACGTCACGCGATACTCCAGTCCGCTTCGACGATTGCTGCGGGTCTAGCCTCTCTCGCTTCGCTCACCTCGCCATTAACAGTTGTCCACTGGCTCTGGCGCAGCGCAGCGTAAGCCGCTTCGATGACTTCGACGGAGGCCAGCGCATCAAGCGGCGTGACCAGGAGCCGCTCCGTTCCGCTGATGGCTTTAGAGAAATTCTCTATCTGGCTGCGAAACGCCTGAACCTTATCGTAACCCTGACCCAACAACACCCAATCCTGCTCGGAAGAGAGGCGATACTTCGATTGCTTCCAGCCAACCTTAACCGTGCCCTTTGAGCCGTAGATGCTGAGATAATTCTCCTGCTCTTTGTTAATGCTCCAAGACAGATCAATGTTACCCATCACGCCGCCGCAGCTTCTGACGAAGATATGCACGGTCTCTTCGACCATTAATTCCTGGCTGCGCTTGCCTTCGACAACCTGCACTTCGGCCAGAGGGCCAAGAAAATAACGCATCAGGTCAACCGAGTGTGTGCCGTTGTCAATCAGGACGCCGCCGCCGCTGATTTCAGGACTGGAATTCCAGCGAGACGCCATCTCGACTCTGGACGTAAAAGCATTCTCGAACAGGATGATTTCGCCGAGCACGCCGGAGGTGACGAGTTGGTGAGCGCGCACCACGTCTTCGACGTAACGAAACTTGGAGGCCATAGTCAGATAGACGCCGCAGCGGTCTGCCGCTTCCAGCATCACCCGCGCGCTTTCCACATCAACGCTCAAAGGTTTCTCGCAGAGAACGTGAATCCGGCGCTCAACGAAGAAGAGGCTAATCTCAGGATGCGTGTTCGGCGGAGTGCAGATGATGACCGCATCAAACTGCGCGTCATCAGCCATCGTTTTGTAGGAGCTATAACTGCGACAATTAAGTTTCCCGGCCAGCGCCTGCGCGGCCTCTTCGCGCACATCTGCGACAGCGACGAGTTGCGCCATCTCGCAACGCTCGAAAGCCTGGGCATAAGCCTGAGCGATGCCGCCCGCTCCCACAAGCGCAAACTTGATTTTTTCTTTCATCATTTTAAGAAATAGACAGGATTAACAAGATTACCAAGATTAAGAAAGAAGCAGCAGGATCAGACAGCTTGATGCTTTTTCCCTTGTCCTGTTAATGCTGTAAATCCTGTCTCCCTTCTTACTGTTTTAGTCTGGCCGCCGCTTCGCGGATTGACGCGGCGATGTAGTCAACGTGCTCATCCGTGTAGCGTTCGTTCCAGGGCAACACGAGCACATGGTCGAGCGCCGCGAATGTTCCGGGGAAGCGGGCGCGGTCGTAGTCAACGGCTTCGGGGCGGGCAAGCGTGAAGGGGAAACGGCTATCGCCGAAGGTGCGCTGCTCTTGAAAGACTTCGCACATGAAGGCAGGCTTCTGAATATAGCGCGGTGCAGAGGCGATGCCTTTTTCTTTCAGGAGTCGTGCCATGCCGCTCGCCCCGCCGGAAATTTGTTGCTCGTCAACGTGCAGGCAATATTTCCAGTAGGTGTGGAGGCTCGAAGGATGAACCAGCGGCGTTTCGATGCCGGGTCGCAGGTCTTGTAACTGAGCCGTCAATCTTTCGGCAGCGCTCACGCGCCGCTCGACCACATCTTCGAGCCTGGCAAGCTGCGCCACCGCGACTGCGCCCTGCAATTCGCTCATGCGATAGTTCAAGGCCAGAAAATAGTGATCCGGGTTGGCGTCGCCGTAGCCCCACGCCTTGTTGATGAAAAGAAACATCCGTCGAGCGAGCCTTTCATCATTCGTCGTCACCAGGCCGCCTTCGCCCGTCGTGATGTGCTTGCCCTGTTGCAGGCTGAAGCAACCGACAGCGCCAATCGTCCCGACAGGCTTGCCGTTCTCTTCCGCCAGAAAACTTTGCGCGCAATCTTCGATTACGGGAATGCCGCGCCGCTCGGCCAGTCCCATAATCTCAGACATCTCGCACGGGTTGCCGAAGAGATGCGTGACGATGATTGCCTTCGTGCGGTCACTCAAAGCTGCTTCGATGGTGCGGGCGGTGACGTTGTAAGTTCGTGAGTCCACGTCTGCGAAGACGGGGATAGCGCTCTGGTAGAGAATCGGGGAGAGTGCGCCCATGTCTGTAATGGGCGAAGTGATAATCTCATCTCCCGGACCGGGATCAATCGCGGCGATGGCCGTATGAATCGCCGCCGAGCCGGAAGCGCAGGCGTAGGCGTGCTGCGCGCCGATAAGTCGTGCGAAATCCTGTTCGAGCGTTTTGACGAAATTTCCTTTCGTGCTGGTGAGCGTGCCGCTCTCAATCACTTCGGTGAGTAGCTGAAGCTCTTCAGCGCCGAAGGTGCGCCCTGAAGCGTCCTGATCCGATGGCAGCGTCAGTAGCTCATCCTGGCAGGTTGTTGAATTCATGTTCTTTCCTGTTTAGCAGAGGGTGTCTGGTAAGTCGCCGTCATTGCAACGGCAGGTGTGTAGTCTTCTTTCGGCAGTTGGCGCACCTTTTTGGATTGTCGCAGGCGCAAGGCCAGGAGGCGCGTGAGCAATTGCAGGTGTCCGCCGATGGTTCTAATCACCTTCATCTTCGATTGACCGAACAAGCGGACTTCCAGGGTGGTCGGATATTCGACAACTTTTGCGCCGCGTAAATCCAGTCGTCCGAGCGTCTCCGCCACTCCCAGAAAACCTTTTTCCGTGAGCCTGAGATCAACGACGGCGCTGCGGCGATAAACGCGGAAGCAACTGGTGTACGTGTAGAGACGTTGCCGCAAGGTGAGCCGGTAGAGAAAGGACGCGCCCTTTGAAAGTGAGAGCCGCCATCCCGGAACATTACGCACGCGACCCTGCGGATGATACGGCGAAGCCGTGACCATCGCTACGTCTTCCGCGAGCAACTGAATCATGCCGCGCATTTCGTGAGGGTCGTAGGTGCAATCGCAATCAATCGAGCAGACGATTTCTGTTTCGGCGTGGCGGATGCCGTTGAGGATGGCGGCAGCTACGCCCAGGTTTCGCTTGTGCCTGACAAAAGTGCAGTTAGGCCATGAGCCGAATAGATTGCCCAGCACCTCGCTGGTTTTATCAGTGCTACAGTCGTCAACGAAGATATAGTGCAACTCGTAATCAGCAGCCAGATTCGCCTCGACACTTTTCAAGGTGTTGGCTAAGTAAGGCAGGATTGATTCTTCGTTGAAGCATGGAACGACGATAGAAACCGGCGTTCGAGCAGCTTTTGTCACACCGGCGGCAACCGTTTGCGAGACGCGAGCCGGGGCAATCAGGAGAGGACGGCGGCGTTCAACTCTGGCCTCAAGCTCGGCGGCAGCCTGCGCGCTATTATCAGGAGCGCTAAGCGCCGGTTGATCCAATCCCAGATACTGAGCAATGCCTGTGAACTTATATTTATTGAAATAGTCTTCCAGCACCCAGGACATCTTGTCCAGATTACGATAATGACGCAGCTTCGTCAGACGCGACGCGCCACTGATGCGCGGCTGTTCAGGGTCTAGTTCCCAGACGTGCGCGTACATGACGAACGGAGCATCATGGGCGCGATCCCAGTGCGCGACGACGTGCTTGAGCATCGTATGCGGGAACTGGCGAAAGTAGTTGCCTCCGGCAACGGGCAGCCGCCAGCCCAGCACGCTACAGGTCGAAAGAGGAAACTCCCAGATAGCTTTGTCACCGACCTGATGTTGATGCGCGAAGCGTCGCCGGGGTTCGGCATTGAAAACTCTTGAGACGGGGACGAGACTGGAATCGTAGGCGTAGCCTTCCTCGGCCAGCACATCCAGCATCCACAGATCGGAAACAGCTTTCCAGTGGCGCGCAGCGCGAAAGCCATGAACCTTTGTTCCGCTCGCCAATTCCACAGCCTCGCGTGTGCGCCTGAGGTCTTCGCGAAACTCTTCAGGCGTCATCCGACGGTTGCGCCGACGCTGGTACAAACCGCGACTGGCAATCTCGTGGCCGCGCCGTGCGACTTCACGGACAATCTCCGGGTGACGATCCGCCACCCAGCCCATCACGAAGAAAGTCGCCTTAATCTTGAAACGATCAAGCAGGTCGAGCGCCTTCAAGGTGTTCTGCTCGAAGCGCGTCTCGAAGCGATACCACTGTCCACGCTGAATCAGTCCGTTAAAAGCTCCTACGTGAAAGTAGTCTTCTAACAGCACCGTGAACAGATGTTGCTTCTGTGGTTGTCGCTCTCGCTCGCTCATCTCAACTCGCGCTCAACTCCTGCGTCGCAGGGACACTCAACAGCTTCGCTATAATTCGCGAAATGCGCTCACCGCTGTCGCCCTGACCAAACGGATTCCTGACCCTTTCGACCTGTTCAATCCAGCTACCATCTCTAGCTGCGTCGTGCAGCATCTCGGCTAACCGACGGGACGAAGCGCCAACGAGACGCGCCACGCCTGATTCAATCGCTTCTGGCCGTTCCGTATTCTCGCGCAGGATAAGCAGGGGCTTGCCGAGTGTGGGCGCTTCCTCCTGCACGCCGCCCGAATCCGACACGATCAACCAGGCATGTGACAAGAGCGCGATGAAATCCTCATAGCTCAGAGGCTCGATTAGATGGATTCGAGGATGCCCGCCCAAAATCTCTCTGGACGAACGCGCCACAGCCGGATTGGGATGAACCGGAAAGATGAGCGCCGTGTCTTCATGGCTTTCGATAAAGGAGCGAATGACCCGAAGATTTTCATTCATCACTTCGCCCAAACTCTCACGCCGGTGCGTCGTCAGAACCATGCGCCGCAAGCCCTCTGTCTGGTGAAGCAATTTTTCGAGGACAGTAGTTATGCTGGCCTGCGCGAGAATGGTTTTGAGCGAATCAACCACGGGATTGCCGGTGACGAAAATGTTGCTGCGCGCCACACCCTCGGCCAGCAGGGCATCACGATTGCGCGTGGTCGCCGCAAAATGATAAGAGGCCAACTTGCTAATCAGCCTGCGGTTGATCTCCTCCGGGTAAGGGCTGTGCAAATTCCCTGAGCGCAGACCCGCTTCGACATGCGCGACGGGAATTCGCCTGTGAAATCCGGAGAGAGCACCAGCCAGCGCCGTCGTCGTATCGCCCTGCACGATAATCAGATCGGGCTGCTCCTCGCTCAAAACGTGGTCGAGCGCGGACATCACACGCGCGCACAATTGATTGGGCGTTTGCCCCGGCTCCATCGCCTGCAAGTCGTAAGCGACGTGTATATCAAATAGCTCGACAAAGGGATAGAGCAGTTCGTTGTGCTGACCCGTGCTGACATTGACGGTCTGGAATTCCTGGCTGAAAGCTGCGAGTTGCCGGATGACAGGAGAGAGCTTGATGACCTCCGGGCGCGTCCCGAAGATGGTCAGCAGTTTTCTGCCGGGTTTATCCGCTGTCCTCAAACAGTTAGATAAATCCAACCAATTGGAGTGGAGTAATGTTGGGGGGCTGGTGCTCATCAATACTACGCTCTAGCTTAACGTGGTTCGGAGCCGCGCGAAGTCGAAAGTCAGATATTCCTTAACGCTGAGTAGCATTAGCTCGCAGGAAAATATTAGAAAGGAATCGCCAACGTCTGATTGTTGGCCGAACTCTGCGGTCAGGAGACCAAAGTAGAGAAAGTTCACCGCCCGGGGAGCTAAGATTACGTTAGGTCTCAAGTAGCTGACGCGAACGTCATCAGGACGGCTTTGCTGGCGAGCGAACGGGTCTTGTCCGCAATAGAGATAATATGACAATCAACTCGTTTTAACAACTATTTTGTGCGGAAGTCCAAATATGCGAGGAAATTGGGGCACTGCCGCAGGCGCGGCAGGAGAAAGAACGCCTGTTATTGGCTCAGCCCCGTCAGAAGCGCATGTGTGTAAGGTCGTTGCAAAGGCAGCGTGTGCCTGGGCGACTTTGCGTAAAACTTCCGGGTTGTGTTCGCCAATGTCGGGGTCGAGCGAAATTATCTGACAGCGCGGGTCGCGTTCCAGAACCATCATCACCGCGCTACCGAGCAGTCAGAATCAAGACGACCTACGGGCCCGGTGCCCGCCGTCACAGATGTCTTTCAATTTTGCCGCCGAAAGCGAGTCTGCGTTGAGGCTCGCTTTCAGCGGCGGCGTGAGCGAAATTCCGCCCGCTTACGCCTCACTTCTTCCACGTGGCGTTGGCAGACTGATCACCTCCGAAGTTTAGCGCAATCACCGCGTCAATCAATCCCTGGCCGGGAAAATCGGCCATCACGATGCCGACCAGGCCCTTCTTGATCTTAGAGGAAATGTGATTCGCGGCGAGGGTATTGGTGCCTTCGAACGCTATGGTACAAATGACGCCGAGGCAATTCACGCGCGGAAAATCCTCCCAGGATTTCCATCCCGGGGTGGTCCTGCCGGTGGCTAGCCGTGGCGCGCCGGTCCCCGGGCTGGAATGGCCGCTCGCGACGAAGTACGGGAATACTACCCCGCCAGAAGCGGACAGGTAGTTAATATAATAGGCAAGCCCGTTCGGAAGTTGACCGGCCTTTGTATCACTGTCAATTCTGTCGACCATTGTTTTGACCTTAATCCATTTGTCGTACAGCCCCCAGTTGTCCTTTAAGTTGAAGGCGTCCTGTACTATGAACCATTGAGCAGCCTTGGGCTCCTCCATAGTCCCGAAATTGACTCTATTTCCGTAGTCCAGTCCGAAATCAGCGTCGCAAATTTTCCCTTTGGTCGTGTAACCCTTCGGGCAAACCGCGCCGTCCCTCAAAGGCACCTTGTTGGAGAAATCGCGCAGCAGCAAGATTTTACCTCTGACGCTACCTAAACTGAGTTCCTGAATGGGGCCCTGGTAGAATCTCCCGGCGAAAGCCGGGTTGTTGAGGTACATCATGAACATTTCGGAAAAACTCAACATGTTGTTTCTCATGCTGGCGGTATCGTAGTATTTGTCAGCGAATTTGACGTTAATTGGCGACGGTTGTAGCAAGGCTTGAGCCTGAACCGCTTTTTCGTCGCTTTCGGATGCGCTGGACACGCGCATTAAAACGGTTTCCGATGGATTACGGGACAAAAATATGACGACGGTTCTCAGCACATCGTCAAAGTCTGCGGTCTGGTACGTGACGCCGTGGTGGAGCGCCAATCCGCTAGGGACGCGGGCCAGGCGTATGTCAAGGGCGCGCACCCCGGCATTAAGCTGTTCGCTGAGTGGCAGCGATTGCGTCTGTATTGAGTCGAGACCGTAAAACGACATCGTGTCGTGCGTGCCGACCATGGAAATGTTTGATAGGGGCGTAAAGTCGTGCAGGTAAGACATCCACTTGAGCCGTTGGAAACCGGTGCTGGCGTCGTGGCAGTATGCCCCATCATTATGGGCGAGTACTGACCCATTGTGCGCGACCAACAGTAAAACGAAAACGGAAATCCAACGCTTGAGAAAGCCGCAAGGGTAATTCTTCATGGGCCTTCCTGAAGAGTGTGGATTGTTAGAACCTACCTGTAATGTTACCAAGCCACCGAGCCAACGCATCGCATCTCGCCGGGACACGCCTCCAGCGAGCGTTTCTGATAATTTATCGAACCGGTTTTTCATGGGTTTCTCCTTAAGTGCGAGGCGGCCTTATTAGGTTTCATCTCGCTCGTTCGGAAACGCACGCTTTCGCGTTTCACCTGCGAGATGCGATACGCGGGGGATCGGGGCGCTACTGCCTGCCCCTCGCCTCGCCCCTTAGTTCGCAAGGCTCAAACGACTACCAAGTTGGCATCGCGATGAGTTACCGTTCTGCTTTCATTTCGAGGAATACGGTGAGGGTCATTGTCCGGGAAATGCTGTCGCATAATGACAATGACCCTAAACACCGTCAGGAGCGCAGGATTGTTTTGCGTTAGCCGAGCGTTCCCCACAGTCCGCTCGCGATACCTATTTTGTAGGCGTACCACAGACCGAAGGCCACGCTTAAGGCTCCCGCACCAGTTTGCAAACCGTAGTGCATGGTGTTGAGCCGCCGCGCAGTCAAAGCGAAAGGCAGCCCGATGAGGCCGGACATCAGGAGCATGCCCAGGATAGAGCCGATGCCGAAGACGGCCAGATAAAGCAGCCCAAGCGCGGTTGATTCGATCTGCGTCAGCACCAGCAAGGTTAAGGCCGCCGAGCCAGCCAGCCCGTGCATCGCGCCGACGAGCAGAGGCTTGAGACCGATGCGCTTGATGGCGTGCGAATGTGCTGTCACAGGCTTTGTATGCTCTGTTCCGTGCTCGTGAAAATGAATATGGATGTGTGACACGTCGTCGTGGCTGTGCTGGTGGACGTGTATGTCCGCGCGCTTACGCAAGGCGCGAAAGACTGCGCTCGCGCCCAAACCTATAATCATCAACGCCACGCCGAACTCCAGCCAGTTAGAGACAACGTCAGGAATGCTGATCCGCAACGCCAGCACGACTGCGCCGACGATGACGAGCGCCGCCGTATGACCGATGCCCCACAAACCGCCGACGAGCGCTGAGCGCAGGACGTTGCGCTGCTCGCTAACAATTGTCGAGACGGCAACGATGTGATCCACCTCGGTCGCGTGCTTGAGACCGAAAAGGAATCCGAGACCGAGAACCGCAAACGCGCTCAAAGAAGCCAGTGATGGAGTTCCCTCACTTAAAACTCCCGACGAAACGCCATCTCCTGCCAGCGTGAAACCGAAGGTGTGATAAAGCGAGATTAAAAGGACGAGCAAAACGAGCACAGCCGGACATCTCAACAAACTGCCTGAACTGCCGAATTGATTTTTATGCTTTGCCGTCATGCTCCCTCGCCCGCTTGAACCTTCATGGCAACTCTCAACATATTCTGGGCAACTGCTCGCCGACCAACATATCAACGATGCGTGTGCCGCCAAATCCGGTTCGCATCGCCACGATTCCCTGCGGCTCCGCTTTCACTTCGCCGATGATACAAGCTTCACGCCCGTAAGCGTTCTGCTTCATACGCTCGATCAACTGCGTGGCAACATCCGGTGAAACTATCGCCACCAGCTTTCCCTCGTTGGCGACGTAGAGCGGGTCGAGTCCCAGTATCTCGCACGCGCCCTTCACTTCCTCGCGCACAGGGATACGGTCTTCAAAAATCTCTATGCAGACTTCAGAGCTGAGCGCGATTTCGTTCAAAGTCGTCGCCACACCGCCGCGCGTCGGGTCGCGTAAGCAGTGAATCGCGTCTACACCAGCAGCGCGCCCAGCCTCGTCCAGCATATCCTGCACCAGAGAATGAAGCGGCGCTGTATCGCTCTCAATCTCCGTTTCAAGCTCAAGCTCGCCGCGCGCGATCATAATCGTCGTGCCATGATCGCCAATCGAGCCGCTCAGGATAACTTTATCCCCAACCTGCGCGCGCGAGGCGGAAAGCTCGACGGGTAATTCGACAACTCCGATGCCCGAAGTATTGATGAAGACCTTGTCGGCGCTTCCCTTCTGAACAACCTTAGTATCCCCGGTGACGACCGAGACTCCGGCCTCGGCGGCAGCCGCGCGCATGGATTCGAGTATTCGTCTCAAATCCACGATTGCGAAGCCTTCTTCCAGAATGAACCCGACGGAGAGATAGAGGGGTCGCGCACCGCTCATCGCCAGATCGTTGACCGTGCCGTGAATGGCGAGCCGCCCGATGTCGCCGCCGGGAAAAAAGATAGGATCAACTACGTAAGAATCTGTGGTGTAGGCAAGTCTCGCAGGAGCGCCGCCTGCTGATTGCCCGTTAGTTGGAATTTCAAAGACGGCCTGGTCTTCGAGTTTTTCCAGCAGAGGATTTCTCAGGTATTCGAGAAATAATCCTTCAATCAACTCGTGCATCGCGCGACCTCCGCTGCCATGCGCGAGCGTGATCTGTTCGTCCTTAAACTTGTGCTTTCTCCGCCGCGCCCGCTCTACTCTTTGAAAGAGCGGACTGGGAGTAAATTCTTCGGCCATGATGTTCTCAGTCGGAGGACTGGTAAAGAATAGACAGGATTAACAAGATGGACAGGATAAAAGGAAGAAGAAACAAGCTTATCTGTCCTGTCTTGTCTTCTTAATCCTGATAATCCTGTTAATCCTGTCTATTCCTTCTCGCTCTTGTTACGGACTCTAACTCGCAGTAGAAGTTGAACGCTCAGCGATCTTCGATAGTCGTCCGAAGTTGTAATAAGCGGCGCACGCGCCCTCGCTTGAGACCATGCAGGAGCCAATCGGCGTTTCCGGCGTGCAGGCCGTGCCGAACACTTTGCATTCCCAAGGACGCTTTACTCCCTTCAAAATCTCGCCGCACTGGCACGCCTTCGGGTCGGCAATTCGCAAACCCGGCACACTGAATTTCAACTCCGCATCAAAGGCAGCATATTTCCGCTGAAGCTTCATGCCGCTGTGCGCGATGGAGCCAAGCCCGCGCCACTCGAAATAATCTCTCGGCTCGAAGACATCGAAGAGAATCTCAAGAGCTTTCCGGTTGCCGTCGCGTGTAATGCAACGCGCGTATTGATTCTCAACCTCTGCGCGCCCTTCGACGACCTGTTTGACGATCATGTAGACAGATTGCAGGATGTCCAGCGGCTCGAAGCCGGAAACGGCCACCGGCTTGCCATACTCGCGTGGAACAAACTCGTAAGGGCGAGTGCCGATGACGGTGCTGACGTGGCCGGGGCCGAGGAAACCGTCGAGTTGCAAATCGGGCGAATCCAGCAGGGCTTTCAGCGCGGGCACAATCGTGATGTGATTACAGAAGGCGCTGAAGTTCTCGACCCCATCCTTCGCCGCCTGAAGAATAGTCATGGCCGTTGAAGGCGCGGTAGTTTCAAAGCCGAGCGCGAGGAAGACGACCTCTCGCTCAGGATTCTTCTTCGCAATCTTCAAGGCGTCTAACGGTGAATAGACCATCCTCACATCACAGCCGCTAGCTTTCGCGTCGAGCAGGCTGATCTTAGAGCCGGGCACGCGCATGGCATCACCGAAGGTCGTGAAAATCACGCCGGGCTGCTGGGCAATCGAGATGGCATCGTCAACGCGTCCCAAGGGAATAACGCAGACGGGACATCCGGGGCCGTGAATCATAGTGATGTCAGGCGGCAGCAAATCCTCTATCCCATACTTGAAGATGGTGTGCGTGTGCCCGCCGCAGACTTCCATGATCTTGAGCGGCCTATCGGTCATGTGCGTTATCTGCTCGGCCAGTTTCTGCGCGATGTCGCCTTGCCTGTATTCGTCTACGAATTTCATATCATCACCTATGTTGATTATGCCTCTTCGACCAGAGACTTATGCTTCAGGAAAGTATGAACCATGTCCCACATGATGTGATAAAGAGCGACGTGTGTCTCCTGTATCCGGTGAATGCTTGAGGTTGGGACGGTCAGGCAGAAATCGAGGAGACCTCCCTCGCACAACTCGCTCATCTTGCCGCCGTCATTTCCCGCGAAACCGATTGTTAGAAGTTTCATTCGCCGCGCTGTGGCAAAGGCGTGCATCAGGTTTTCGGAGTTGCCGCTTGTGGAGATGCCAAGAAGGCAATCGCCCTCTCCGCCGAGCGCGATGATCTGGCGTGTGAAAACATCATCGAAGCCCACATCATTCGCGATGGCTGTGACCATCGCCATATCGTTGGTCAAACAGATGGCGGGCAGCGCCTTGCAGCCGACGATGACCGGGTGCATGAATTCGACGGCGACGTGTTGAGCATCCGTGGCCGAGCCGCCGTTGCCGCAGACGAGCAGCTTGCGTCCACGATGAAAGGCCTTTGCGACGGCCAGCGATGCCGCCAGAATAGTGTCTTTGTTTTCTTCAAAAAATTTGCTTTTGACCTCAACGCTTTCGCGCGCCTTCTCCAACAGCGAGAAGCGCATCTCTGCCATCAACTCCTGCGGCTTCTGCTGCTCTTCATCATGCAGGAAAGGATAAAAGGCGCGTGAAAAATCGTCCGAGGCTGCCTTGCTCATCTTTACTTGCTCCTCAAAAACTCTTATTCCAAAGACGTACTGAACTGCTCAAACTCATCCTGATACTGACCAATCTCTTCCAGAACTCGCAACGTCTCTTTGGCTTCGTGCTCGTCAATTTTGCTCATGGCGAAACCGACGTGAATCAGCACCCAACTACCGACTTGCGCCTCGTCTTCGTTGAGCATACCCGTATTGATGTTGCGCCTCACGCCGCCGACCTCTACCTTGGCTATCTGGTTCTCAGCGTCCACAATCTCGATAATCTGTCCGGGTATCGCTAAACACATATATTAAATCCTCCCTGAAATAAGACGCGCGTTGGCGATGGCCGCCTGCCCTAGAGAGATGCCGCCGTCGTTTGTCGGTACACGACTGTGCGTGAAAACCTCAAAGCCATCAGCCTTGAGCATCCGGCAGACATTGTCGAGTAGAAAGATGTTTTGAAAAACTCCCCCCGATAGCACCACACGATTGAGATGCCTTTCGTCTCTGACACCATGCGCGACCAGCTCAATCAGATGAGCCACGCCGAGATGAAATCTTGCGGAAACCTCACGCGCCGAAATGCCGTCCAGCAAATCTTCCACCGCGCGCCTGATGACATTTTCGGCTTTAACGACTTTCCCGCCTGCTTCAAGCTCAAACTCGTACCGCGCGGTGGATTCGTAATCGGCTATCGCTTCCAACTCAATCGCCGCCTGCCCTTCGTAGTTGACCGCGTTTCTGAGTCCTAACAAACTCGACACGGCATCGAAGAGCCTGCCCATGCTGGATGTTTCGGGGCTGTTCGTGCCGGTCATAATCATCCGGCGAAGCGTCCCCCATGCGCGCTTGTTCAGATTCCAGACGAAAGGGAGGTTTAGATTTAAGAATTCATCACCCAGCGCGCGTTGCAGGTAGACGGCAGCCATGCGCCAGGGTTCGCGGATGGCCTTCGCGCCTCCGGGCATCTCTATGTAGTCGAGGTGCGCGATGCGCTCCGCATCCATGAAATCCGCGACGAAGAATTCGCCGCCCCACATGCGTCCATCCGTGCCGAAGCCGAGTCCGTCCATCGCCACGCCGATGACTTCGCCCTCAACGTGGTTGTCAGCCATGCAGCTTGCGATATGCGCGTGATGATGCTGGACGCCGATTTTGGTCGAAACGTCTTCAAGCGCGAGCGCATACTTCGTCGAGAGATACTCAGGATGCAGGTCGTAGGCGATGATTTCAGGTTGAAGATGAAAAAGCTGCTTGTAATGCTCAATGCCTTCTGTAAAGGAGCGCAAGGTCTCTAAGTTTTCCAGGTCGCCGATGTGATGACTCAGAAACGCGTAATGGTCGCGCGCCAGACAGAAAGTATTCTTCAGCTCCGCACCGCAGGCTAGAATCTCCTGCTCAAATTTGAACTGAGTCTTGACGGGCGCGGGCGCGTACCCGCGCGAGCGACGCAAGATCATCTCGCGTCCTTCACGCACGCGCGTCACAGAATCATCCGCGCGCAGGTGAATCCGCCGGTTATGCAGCAGAAAGTAGTCGGCAATACGGCTGAGTCGCTTGATGACTTCCTCGTCTTCGTAGCAGACAGGCTCGTCGGAGACGTTGCCGCTCGTCATCACCAGCGGGCGATCCAGATTTTCTAAAATCAGGTGATGCAAAGGCGAGTAAGGCAGCATGAAGCCGAGCGTCGTCACACCGGGCGCGACGGCTTCGGGGATAATTGCATCGGCTCTCCTTTTGAGCAGCACAACGGGGCGGCGCGCGGAGGTCAGTAAATCCTCTTCCGCTTTCGAAACGTTGCAATATCGTCTGACGACCTCAACGGAGCTTGCCATCAGAGCGAACGGTTTATCTTCCCTGTACTTTCTCTGCCTCAAGCGTTCGACCGTCTCCGCGTTCAGGCCGTCGCAGGCCAGATGAAATCCGCCGATGCCTTTAATGATAACTATCTTCCCGCTTAATAAGAGGGAGCGCACGCGATGAATGATGTCGTCAATCAATACTGTAGGGGCAGGGCTTGTCCTTGGCCGCGTGCGTTCTTCCGCAACCGAACGGGCAGGGACAAGCCCTGCCCCTACATTTCCGCTCGCATCTATCAAAGACAGTTGCGGCCCGCAGACTGAGCAGGCCGTCGGCTCTGCATGAAAGCGCCGGTCGAGCGGATTCTCGTATTCGGCGCGACACATCGCGCACATCTCGAAATCCCGCATTGTGGTCTGTTCGCGGTCATACGGAATGTCTTCGATGATGGTGAAGCGCGGCCCGCAGTTGGTGCAGTTGATGAAGGGATAGCGATAGCGGCGATTTCGGGAATCGAACAATTCTCTAAGACAGTCATCGCACGTAGCGATGTCAGCCGAGATAGGCGTGAACTTCTCTCCGCTTGAGAGGCTTTCGACAATCCGAAAATCCTGATAATGCGCCAGGTCTAAATTGTCGCAACGCTCGACTGATTCTATGAGAGAAAGTGGCGGCGAGTTCAAGGTTATCTCGTGTATAAAATGTTCTATGGTGCTGGATTCGCCCTCGATGTCTATCAGGACGCCGATGTGGTTATTGAGAACCTGACCCTTGAGGGCACGCCTTCGCGCCAGCCCGAAGACGAAGGGTCGAAACCCGACGCCCTGAACCATTCCTCTGACCAGTATCTGAGTTCGAGTCGGCATCTTTAAGAGTTGACGAAATGGGATTGCGAACTGCTGACTGGGAGAGCGTCCGTTGTCTTCGATTCCGCAATCCGCAATCCGAATTCCGAATTTAAGAGGAATTGTAGCCACGCTTCCATGCCTTCGCCGGTTTTCGCCGACACTTCAAAGACACGCATGCCGGGGCGCACTCGTTGAATGTTGTCGTGCGCGGCAGCCAGATCGAATTCAACCGCTTCGGCTAAATCCATCTTGGTAATCAACGCTACATCCGCCGTGTTGAAAATCGTCGGATATTTGAGCGGCTTATCCTCGCCTTCAGTCACTGACAGAAGAACGACGCGCAGGTTCTCGCCCAGATCGTAGCTCGAAGGACACACGAGGTTGCCGACATTCTCAATGAACAGAATATCCAGCTCTTCGAGGCTCCAGCCTTCAAGCGCTCTCTCGATCATCGTGGCGTCGAGGTGGCAGACCGTGCCGGTGGTGATTTGCCTGACGGGTGCGCCGCTGCGTGCGAGTCGCGCGGCATCGTTCTCCGTCGCGAGGTCTCCGACGAGCGCGGCAACCGCGTGATCGGGTCTGAGGTCCGAGAGCATCTTTTCCAGAAAGGCAGTCTTGCCTGCGCCGGGGCTTGAGACGAGACTGACCACGCCCACTCCGTTTTGGCGGAAGCGCTCTCTTAACTCACGCGCGAGCAGATCATTCTGCTTCAACACATTTTGCCTGACTTCGACCAGACGAGGCTGCGTGTTCATTTACTGTATCTCCAAAGCGACGACTTCGAGTTCCTTACCCTGCAAGACCTGCGGGGTCGGAGTATCACAAACGGAACAGCAGAATTGCTGAAGCGAGACCGGGCTTGTCTCAATCTGACAGGTCGGGCAATAAACTACAACCGGGACGTCTTCGATAATCAGTTGTGAACCTTCAAGCGGCGTGCCCTCGCAGGCCACTTCATAAGAGAAGAGCAGAGCCTCCTTCACGACACCCGAAAGCGGCCCCAGTTTCAAATGCACCGCGTTGACAGAAACGCCGCCCCGCCGCGCGGCCTCTTCCGAAGCCATCTCAATCATGCTCAGGGCGATGGAAAGCTCGTGCATCTTCTGGGAAAGCAGGAGTCAGAAGACAGAAGTCAGGAGACAGAAGAAAAGAAAATCTGTGATAGCGGTTGCTGCATTATTCATTCTGACTTCTGACTCCTGACTCCTGTATTCTGCCTTTCTTCATCCCTGTTCTCCCACGATGTCGAAGGAGAGCGTCACCTCGTCTTTGACCTTGAGCGTGCCTCCCATGACGGAGACCTGCTTGATGTTGTAATCGCTCTGCCGTAAAGGGAATTCACCCTGCGCCCGCAAGGAATTTCCGTTGACCATAACGTGCGCGTCCATTGAATGGCTGCGTGTCACGCCGTGCAGTGAGAGGCTGCCGGTAATCCTTGCCTGATACCTACCCTCTGCCACCCGGTTGAGCGAGACGCTCGTGCTCATAAAGACGATTTCAGGATAACGCACTGTTTCGAGCACATCGTCGCGCATCATACGCTCAACCTCCGGGCGGTCTTTTTCAGTTACCTGACCGGCTACCGCGAGCGAGTTAGCCTGCACCAGCATCAGGAGCGATGCCCGGTCGAGCGCCTCCGCGTCAAATCGCGCGTCACCGCCGAAGCCGCAGACGGCGATGACGGGGTTGTGACCGAAGACCGAAAGCAGCCCGGAAGCCTCCACCTGCACGACGAACCGGCTCTGCCTGGCGTCTATCCGGTAACGACCCATATTTCGGCTCCCCTGGCAGGACTAAAAGCTATCGAGCGCGCGTGTGTCGCCGCCGCGATAAGTCACATCGCTTCGCGCACGGCACGCCGCACAAGCTCGGTCGTCAACCCGAAGACCAGATGCGAGGTGAACGCATAAGCGTGTATCGAGAGCGGATATTCCGCAGGCGACTTGGAAAGGCCGACAGCAGGCACGATGCCCTCATCCGCGATGACCCAGACGGCTGCGCCGAACGGGAGTCCTGCGCCCGTTGTCACCAACGGCAGGGCTTCGGCCACAGCGCCATAGAGAGCGCCCGAAGTCGCACCCATCGCATAATGAAAGACTACGCCCGCGTCATCCTTCTCGTTCTCCGTCAACTCCCGACCGGAGAGGCCGACAGAGATGGCATTGGCGAGCCGTTCAGCCGCATCGTCTTCCGCATCGTCTTTGCCTTCTTCCTGTAACTCACGCCCGATGCCCTGCTGCGGGTGGCCTTGCTGCATGGATTGCGCGCCGTGCGAACGCTCTTCGCCTTCGGCCAGCTTGCTCCAGAGCGCCTGAAATTGATTCATCGTCCAGGACGCAACCAGCCCGCCGACGACACCTGCCGCCAGGCCCTTCCACACATTGCATTCGCGCCGTGCGCTTCCCCGTTTATCGTTTTGTTTCAGCCCGCTGCTCTTCATCACATCGTGCTGATTTTGATATAACGCTTGATGTCCGGGAGACTCACGATGACGGCTGCGGCAGCGGCGACGAGCGCCAGACCACCGACGATTGTCCAAACGTTCATGCTTGATTTCCTCTCTCTTCTTTCCATAGAGTCACTACGTCTCATGACGGATGAACCCGCGCTAGGCTCATCATCGTTGATTCTGACATACGCCATAGGTCTACTCCTTTTGTTCTTTACGAATCAGGTTTCACTACTTCAAACTGTCGCCTCTCGATGTTTCTCTTCAAGAATCTGGCGGACGAGCGCCTCGACCATCAGGACGGCTTCGTCAACGGCTGCTTGCACAGGAGCGCTCAATCCCATCTCCCCTTCTTCCGCTTCCATCGGCGCAGGCTCACACCCGACCAGCAGAATGCGCTTGAACTCTCCGCCCATTGACTTCGCCAGCCGCAGCACCTTCAAAGGGTTCATGCCGTGCGGCTCGATCATCGCACCTTGCGCGTTGTCTCCGCCGTCGTCCAGTTCACTTAAATCAGGCTCGATGGTGTAGAGCGTGCCGGGCGCTTCGCCTCGCGGTGTCGCGTCAATGAAGATGGTCACTTCGTAACCGTCCAGCAGCGCGTAGGTCAAATCAAACCCGCGAATCCCGAAATCAACCACGCGCACCTCATCCGGCCAGTTGCGCTCCATCAAGCGTCTCGCCACCTCGCTGCCAAAGGCATCATCACCCATGAAGATGTTGCCGATGCCTGCGATGAGGATGTGTGGTTGCGGCGTCAAGCCCTTTTGCCTTCCTCGCTATTTGACAGCAACGGCTCGACCTCTTCGGGCGAGAAGAAGAAACGATGGCCGGGCTGCCTGAGCATCCCTAAATCGCGCCCCGGATCATCTTCGAGGACGACCGCGAAATGGACTTTGTTCTCATAGTCCTGCTCGATTGATTCGATGATGGCAATCTTGCCCGCGAGCGCCAGATCGAAGATGTCGCCGCCAGCGCGCGGACGCAGGACGACCGAATCGCCCTGCTTGAGTTCGACGCCGGAGACTAAGACATGCTCTAACGGCGTTCGCTCTTCCAGCAGTTGCCACTCCCATTCGTTCATAGCTCTTCTTCCTTCCGGGGGCGAAGGGCGCGCATCGCACCATGCAGTTTCATCAACTGCTCGGCGGGAAGCGTCTCGGTTCGTTCGAGCATTTGGCGGGCACGCTCGTCAGCGCCGCGCATCTCTCGCTTCTCATCGTCCGTCAAAGTCATGATGCGAAGCGTCAGAATCTCGTCTATCTCCGTTGCGTCGAAGAGGTCGCCCGCGCTTTCCGGCGCAATCTGCGGATAGTCGTAAAGAATAATCGGCGACGAGAGCATCATGCTTCGCTCTCCCTCCTCTCCGACCAAAACCGGCCACGTCCCTATTTGCTGGCATGAAGCAGCGGCCTCCCGGTAGCTTTCGGGCATATCGAGCAGCGAGACGAACTCGCCATCGCGCACGCCGAGGATGGTGTGCGTCGAAGCCAATGTGTGCATCAAAGCCTCGTCGCGGCTCCTCGTTTTGGCATCCTCAAATTGCGTCAGATTCAAGATACGGATAGAGACCTTAAACAATCCGTCGCCAGTCCGCGCAGCCGACACTTCAATCGTGCCTTCAATTGTCTGCTGCTTTCTGACAAATACGCCGACAACCTGACCGCTGGAGTCACGCAGAGGCTCTATCTCTTCCTTCGCCGGAAAGGTAAAAGCTACACGTTGCAACTGCGTAATGAGTTCGCCGAGCTTAAAACTTGCCGGGCTGACTTCACGCTCCGTTGCTTCCTGCCATGTTTGGAAAATACGATCACCAATCTCCAGCGATGGGACTATCTGAAAATCATTACTAGAGATGGGAGTTTGCGCTTCCCCGTCTTTCCAATCCGCAATCCGCAATCCCAAATCCGCATTCGGCACGCCCACCTCGCGCGTCAGCAAATGCAAAAATCGTATCTTCAACTCAAGCGTTGTTTGCTCTGTTCCTTTGACGAGACATTGCGTCAGCATCATCAACGAATCCGTGCCGCCTCCCGCTAGCGAATAAGAGAAAGGATAGAGCGCGCCGAAGTTGAACCGCTGCTGGTTCTTCACCGAAGACGGCCTGTAGGGGTAGAGGATATACCCTTCATACAAGACGGCTGCGGCAATCTTTTCCACCTGGTCAAAATTCATGACGGCACGTTCCCCAAAACTTCTATCTCTTCGCCTGTCTCTTTGCCGGTCTCTTCAACCGGCGGGAGGATTTCTTCCAATGCCTGTTCCCACGTCGGAATCCCGCGTCGTCGCTTGTACTCATAAAGACGCTCGAAAACATCGCGGCGCAAATTGAGCCATGCCGAGTTGGGATAATAGATGTCCATCATCTCTTTCCAGACCCGCACGGGCAGACGATACCTGGCCTCCGCCTCCCACGAAATCTGTGCGACCTGTAATGCGCCGTCTGGCGCTTCGTAGAAAACAGTTCCGCTAAAGAGCAGTTCAATCGGAATCTCTCCGTCTTCCAGTCCCGCAAAATATTTCGTAGCGGCGACGTTGAAATCGAACGAGCAGGGAACTTGAAGATCAACGACGGTGTTTCCGTTGAACGGCGGAATGTTGATGCTCGCATGAGTCCACAACATCGTGCGCAAAGTCTGCCCCCAGCGTTCCGGCTCGCCGAAAAGATCGTGCAGTCGCTCCTGCTCTTCCGGGTTGTAACGACGGCGCGTCACTTCGAGTTGAATCTGGCAGCGCAGCGCGACCGTCTGAATCGGCTCCTGCGGGTCAGCATTCGTGACACGTAGTTTCAGCGCCAGCAGCGGGGCGACTGCGTAGGGGACGGCTTCAGCACCTTCTACTTGAAAGCTCAAATCAGGCATGATGAAAAGTAAAAAGGTAAAAGGCAAAAGGTAAAAGGGCGGCTGAAACCACTTTTTCAGCCTTAAAGGGATGGAGTAATAGAATTGTCTTTATCCTTATCACTTTTGCCTTTTACCTTTTTACTTTTGCCTTCTTCAGTCGGCTCGTCTCTTCAGTTCATCAAAAAATTTTACGATCTCCGCCCAGACCTCAGCGCCACCGGAGAGACCGCGCCAGTGTGCGCGGATTAACCCGACCAGCTTGTAGCACTCGTCAATCGGGGCGAGAAAATATTCGCGTGTGTTCTCCACACGATTGACGAGCAGGGCTTCAACGTCCGGCTCCATCTTCTTCAGGATTGCGTTGTCCTGCACGATCTCGTCCCAAGTGTCCAGAGAGAGCAGGGATTCGGTCGGGCCAGCCGGACTCGGATAGAGTGCAACGACTTTGCCGTCCGGCGTGCTGTGGAAGAAGAAGGCCATGTTAATCGGGAGAGCAAGGTTGTCCCACTGCGCGTCCGTCAACTGGAAATCCTGAAGGAAGCGTATGCGGCGAGGCACGCTCTTGTATTTCGTTTCCGATTGATTGCAGAACAGGATGGCGCAGGGCTGGCAGGCACAGATTATTTGACGGCTCTTCGGCTCAACCAGATGTTGATGATTGGCTGCCAGTTCGGCGCTGCACATCTCGCAACGCTCGACGACGGCACGAGCGCGCACGAATCGCCTGAGAGCAGCGAAGGCTGACGACTCTGCCGGTTGCGGATTGCGGATTGCGGACGTACCGATTGCGGATTGCGGATTGCGGATTGCGGATTCTGTGGAATCATCCTTCTCGTAGTTGCTTGTCATTTTCTCACCACTTCGGAAGTCAGAAGTTTATATCGCAACCCACCCGCTTCAATCCGCAATCCGAAATCCGCATTCCGCAATCGACTCAGGCTGGCGGCATGTTCGGGCTATCCGGGTCTATCGGGTTTTCGCTTTCGGGATTGATGCTCGTGGAATTTCTGGCCGTCGAAGTCCCGGCGGGGCGGTCTGCGCCCGTCTCACCGAGGTCGTCGCGACCGGATTCTTTCCCCTCCATCGAACTCTTTTCCTCGCCCTTGCCTGTGCCCCAATCGTGCGACGGCGATTCACTGCCTGTCTCATTCTCTGCCATTGCTTTTATCCTCCTTAATTGTTCGTGAGAGAGTTTTTTTGACTCCCCAACACATCTTAATTGGTCGCCGGATGAGGCACGGCCACTTTCGTCTGGCCCTGCTCAATCAACAGCGGGAACGGCTCAAGATAAAGGTCTGACTTACCGGACGTACCGGACGCACGTCCTGCGCGCTCGACTTCGTACCCCTGCCCGCAGGTGGGGCAGATGAGCGTCGCGGACTCAAGCCGCGCCTCCTGCAAGGTCTCGCCGCAGCCGGGGCAAAGATTTCCGTAGGCGTAGAAGGTTTCTCCCAGACGGCAGAAGAGAACCGGGCGACCGCTGACGTCCAAAGCTCTCACGGAATTTTGGGCGAGCGATTCAAGACCGGGGACGCCCTCCCATTTGCCGTTACCGTTTGATGGCTGCGAGGTCTCAGCCTTGCTGCTTCTGGATTTGCCTAATTGCACGAGGCCGTTTGATGGCGGCTGCTCCACGACGCCTTCGACTTCAATCCCTGTGATGTCGGGCGCAGCTTCATAAATGGCTTCTTCAATCGCCAGCTTGAGCGTCATCGCCGAAGAAGGACAGCCGTCACAGCTTCCTTTCATACGCAGATGAACCGCGCCATCCGTCACGCCGAGCAGTTCCACATCGCCCCCGTGTGACCCAAGGTACGGGCGCACCTTGTCCAAAGCTCCCATCACACGAGCTTCCAGTTCTACCGGATGAAGCCCATACAGCAAAAGGAGACTCGCGACCAAACCATCGCGGGCGAAGTTATCGAAGAGGGCGTAGCCCGGTTCCCCTGCCTCCGCCACGACATCCATCAATCGCTCAAGTCCAGCGCCGTGAAACTCCATCAGCGTCTGCACAAGCTCAACCGCCTTCGCACGCGTGTCGGGGTCGGCAACCGCTTCGATCTCGCGGATCAACTCATCAACCCGCTGAACCCGTTTTTGAAATTCTTTATCCATAGAAGAAGTGATGGGTGATAGGTGATGGGTGATAGGTGATAAGAGGAAACACGTTGTTCTTTCCTATCACCTATCACCCATCACTCATCACTGCTCTTATTTCATCGCGCCGAACATCGGCGAATGGCGAGTCTCCAGAGTCTTGCCGTTGCCGAGGTACATGTGAACGCCGCAGGGCAGGCACGGGTCGAAGCTGCGGACGGCGCGCATGATGTCTATGCCCTTGAAGTTGTCAGGCCCGTTCTCTTCAAAGATGGGCGTGTTCTGCACGGCATCTTCGTAGGGGCCGGGCGTGCCGTAGATGTCGCGCGGGTTGGCGTTCCAGGGCGTCGGCGGATACGGGTGATAATTGGCGATCTTGCCGTCGCGGATGACGACGTGATGCGAAAGCACGCCGCGCACCGCTTCGTGGAAACCACAGCCGATGGCGTCTTCCGGCACTTTGAACTCTGACCACGTCTTGGTGCGCCCTGCGTGCAACTCGGCCAGAGCCTGTTCGGCAAAGTGCAGAGCGGCGGCAGCCGCGTAAGCCTGAAAGTAAGTACGCGCGCGGTCGCGCTCAATCGCGTTTGACCACTTCGGAATTTTCCACTCGAACTCAACCTCCGGCTTGAGCGAAGTCTTCGGCAGGTAAATCTTCACGCTCTGCCCGGTAGCCTTGATGTAGCCGATGTCCACCTGGCCCGCCAGCGCCGTCGCCCAGAGGCGAGCGATGGGGCCTCCGCCCGTGTCGAGCGCGAGATACTTGCTGCCGCCCCCTTGTTCGCCCTCGTGATACCAGCGCGGCGACATGACCCACGTGTACTTGCTGTCGAAATCGCGTTTCTGTGGGCGTGGAATCGTCGTCTGATTCCAGGGATGGTTGCGGTCCACGGGGTTTCCGAGCGGGTCGTTCTTGACGAACATCTCCTCGTTCTCCCAGCCGTCATAGTAGGAACTCCCCAACAGGATGCGGATGCCGAGATTGATGTCAACCAGATTGGTCGTGACTAATTTTCCGTCCACCACGATGCCCGGTGTGACGAACATCTTGTTGCCCCACGCATCCATGTTCTCGTACTTGTAGTCGCAAACTTCCGGGTCGTTGAACGAACCCCAGCAACCGAGCAGGATGCGACGCTGCCCGACCTTCTCATAGCCCGGCAGCGCTTCGTAGAAGAAGTCGAAGAGATCATCATGCAGCGGCACGACCTTCTTCATGAACTCGACGTAGCGCATCAGGCGCACCATGTAGTCCGTGAAGAGTTGAATGGTCGGCACTGTCCCGACGCCGCCCGGATAGAGCGTCGAAGGGTGTACGTGACGGCCTTCCATCAGGCAGAACATCTCGCGCGTGTAGCGGCTGACGTGCAGCGTCTCACGGTAGAACTCGCCGCTGAACGGATTGAGCGCGACCATGATGTCGCCGATGGTCTTGTAGCCGTGATCTGCCGCGTGCGGGGCGGCGGTCGTTTTGGCTTTCTCCCAAACGCCGGGGTTGGTCTCCTTGACCATCTGCTCGCAGAAGTCCACGCCGACCAGATTATCCTGAAAGATATTGTGGTCGAACATGTATTCGGCGGCTTCGCCGAGATTGACGATCCACTCTCCCAAGGCGGGCGGGCGAACGTTGAAGGCCATGTTCTGCGCGTAGCAGGCGCAGGTGGCGTGATTGTCGCCGCAGATGCCGCAGATGCGGCTGGTGATGAAATGCGCGTCGCGCGGGTCTTTGCCCTTCATGAAGATTGAGTAGCCGCGAAAGATAGAGGAGGTCGAGTAGCACTCGGCGACCTCCTTGTTGGCGAAATCAATCTTGGTGTAAATGCCGAGGCTGCCGACAATGCGGGTAATCGGGTCCCAGTTCATGTCAACCAGAGTTCTCGGCTTGGCCGGAGCTTGTGGTTGCGTCGTGGTTGTCGTACTCATCTTTGTAGCTCCTCTTTAGAATGCCCTTGGCCGGTAGCCGGTGGTGAGTTCAGTTCCCTTGTGTCGCCACTTGGGTTCTTTGTTGACAGTCGCGTTGGTGATGGCGCGTAGTTTCCGAATCATCCTGCCGTAGATGCCGACCGCGCCCGCAGACAATTTCGCGCCCGGCGGCTCGTCCATAAACGGCATGAACTTATCGGGGAAGCCCGGCATGGTGCAGCCGATGCAGATGCCGCCGACGTTCGGGCAGCCGCCGATTCCGGCCATCCATCCGCGCTTGGTCACGTTGCAATTAACGACCGGCCCCCAGCATCCCAACTTGACGATGCACTTGGGCGAACCATACTCGGTGGCGAAGTCAGCCTGCTCGTAATAGCCCGCGCGGTCGCAGCCCTCGTGAACCGTCTTGCCGAAGAGCCAGGTGGGACGCAGTTGATCGTCCAGAGGAATCATCGGAGCAAGTCCCGCCGCCTGATAGAGCAGATAGAGCACCGTCTCCATGAAGTTGTCCGGCTGCACGGGACAACCCGGCACATTGATGATGGGAAGTCCCGCAGGCGTCTTGAAATCCCAGCCCAGATAATCCGCCAGCCCCATCGCGCCCGTCGGATTGCCCGCCATCGCGTGGATGCCGCCGTAGGTGGCGCAAGTGCCGATGGCGACCACGGCGAGCGCTTTCGGAGCGAGACGATCAATCCAGTCGCAGGTCGGGATGGGCTGGTTCGTCATCGGATCGTTTCCCATCGCCGCCCAGTAGCCTTCGGCTTTGATTTTCTCGTTCGGGATTGAGCCTTCAACGACCAGCACGAATGGATCAATCAAGCCCTGTTCGGCCTGATAGAAATATTTCATGAAGTCGTCGCCAACTTCATAAGCCAGCACCGGATTATGTAGATGTACTTTCGGGAGGCCCGGTATCGCTCCCATAACAACATCTTCAACGCTTGGTTGAGTCGCGGCGGTGATAGAAACCGTATCGCCGTCACAGCCCAAGCCCGCTGTAATCCAGACGATGTGGACATCTTTG
Source organism: uncultured Acidobacteriota bacterium (assembly GCA_963791265.1). Taxonomy (GTDB): domain Bacteria; phylum Acidobacteriota; class Blastocatellia; order Pyrinomonadales; family Pyrinomonadaceae; genus QHXM01. The sequence goes on along the minus strand of CAWBSB010000012.1, from coordinate 333,746 downwards.
ACCGCAGGTGGCCGTTGAGTCTTCCTACCGTATGGAGCAATCTCCGCTGCCATGATAAGACCTCCTTCTTTCTATCCGTTTGTGATCGCTGGTTGATGTTGGTGGGCCTGCCGGTTGCTTTCGCAAACCGAAGGGCGCGCAAGCGTCCGCCCACTGTTTCAATAGTCGGGGCTTCAGCCTACCTTATGTTCAAACTGCCCTGGGTTCGCGTTACTTCTAAGCTAATGCAAGGGAGGAATATCTTTTCCGTAACCGGGGGAAGCTACGGAACAGTGGGGGAATTAAGAAAACAATTATCTACTGGGACGTATTGAGCGATAGTCTAACGCCGCTTTCTTTCTCGTGTCAATAAAACCAACCCGAAGGTAGTGGTTCAGTTTGAAGCAGATTCAAACAGGATGGACAGGATAGGCAGGATACAGAGTAAAGAATCATTGCTTTTTCTTCATCCTGTTTATCCTGTCCATCCCTGTTAATTTCTTCTTCGCTTCAAACTGAACCACTACCAACCCGAATTGATACGATAGCCGCGCCCGCTACTCTTCTTTATCCAGCTTAAGCACAACGGAGTTGATGCAATAGCGCAGACCCGTAGGCTCAGGGCCGTCTGTGAAGACGTGGCCGAGATGCGCGTCGCAATTGCCGCACAAGACCTCAACGCGTCTCATCCCGTGACTGCTATCAATTTCCGTGCGGACGTTCTCACCCTCGGAAGGCTCTGTAAAGCTTGGCCAGCCGCAGCCCGAATCGAACTTCGCGTCTGATTTGAATAGTTCGTTGCCGCAGGCTACGCACTTGTACATCCCCTCATCCTTCGAGTCGTAGTATTCACCCGTGAACGGTCTCTCCGTTCCCTTTTGTCTGGCGACACGGTATTGTTCAGGCGTGAGTTGCTGCTGCCACTCTTCTTCGGTTTTGACGATTTTTTCCTTCATGTGTTGTTCGAAAATGACTGCTACTCGTTTCATTAGTATGTCTATTGGTTGAGAATCTTGTGAATATTACGAGCCACAGGGCGGACTTGGTTTTCCGTCTCGTCAAGGTTGGCCGTAGAGGAATCGCACAGGAATGAGCGAAACCATTTACTCATCCGTAGACGGTTTGGAACGTAATCGCTTGATGTTCGAGCGTCGCGACTTCTCTTCGAGGGTACGATTTTTCGCGCTGCGGGGGACGCGCGTGGGAACGCGACTGGGAGGACGATGGTTCAATTTCTCTATTTTTTCGCGGAGCTTTCGTAAGCAGTGAGCTTTATTCTGGTGCTGGCTGCGCTCTACGCGGGAGGTGACGACCACGCCGGAAGGTAGATGCTTGAGCCGGACGGCGCTTTCCGTCTTGTTGACATGCTGACCGCCGGGGCCGCTCGAACGGAAAGTGTCCATCAAGCATTCCCGCAGCAACTCTTCATCTGATTCCGGCAGTAAGATCATGCCCACCTCTCCAAATCGAGACAACAATTTCAGTCATCATTGTATCCCAACCGGAGACCATACACTGATTCACGAAGCCACACGAAATAACACGAAACATCACGGCTGGCGGTTCGTGTGATTTCGTGTGGCTTCGTGGTTCATCTTACTTCCCGTTTCAATGCGTGGCCTCTTCAACCAAATCTTTCAACGCAGACTTACCGGACGAAGTCTCAGATGAAGTCTCAGATGTTTTATTTTGTGACGGATGTTTGCCGAAGCCTGTCAGCACGCTTTCCAGCACGGGCAGCATCTTTGAAACGCGCCTCGCACGAATCACCCAATCCCACAGAGGCTCGAACTTCTTCCATCCTCCGGCGTAAGCGACGTGGCGCATGGCGCTCATCAAACTCGGCTTTGTCGCCGCACCATTTACTATCGAACGCCAGCGATAGAAGCTGCGATACGCATGCTTGTAGCCATCTTCCAAAGCCTTTGGCGTGAGCAGCGCCGGACGGTAAACGGTGTGGCGCGTGTCATACAAATCCCAGTCGGTGTGCAGCATTCGCCCGGCCTTCAGCATCCTCTCGTAGAGCGCCGTGCCCGGATAAGGCGTCAGGATATGAAACGTCGCCGTCTCGATGCCTTGACCTATAGCCCACTCGACTGTGCGGTCGAACACTGTCTCGTCATCATTGTCCATGCCAAAGACGAAACTGCCGTTGACCATCACGCCCTGATCGTGCAGGCGGCGTATGGCCGCGCCGTAATCCCTGCCAAGATTCTGCGGCTTGCGCTGCTCGCGCAAATTCTCTGCGCTCAAGGTCTCGAAGCCGACGAAGAGACTACGCAGCCCGCACGCGACAGCCTTTTCCAAAAGGCGCGGGCGCAACACAGACTGCACCGTTCCGGCAGCCTGCCACAAACGCTTCATCCCGCGCATCCCGTCAAAGAGCGCCTCCGCAAAGCGCGTATCGCCGAACAAGTGATCGTCCAGAAAGTAGAGATGACGACCGGGCAACCGCTCAATCTCTGCGAGTGCATCGTCAACCTTCTGCGTGTAAAATCCGCGACCGCCCTCGAAGAACGCCTCCTTGTAGCAGAAGTCGCACGAGTGCGGGCAACCGCGCGAGACGACGATGGAGTTAGGCACAAGGTATAGGTGACGCTTAATGAGGTCGCGGCGAATCTTCGGCAAGTGGTCGAGCGTTCGTATCGTTGAGCGGTAAATCTTCGCAGGGTGTCCCGCCCGGTAATCATTGAGGAAAGCAGGCCAGGTGTCTTCGCCGGGGCCGAGGAAGATGGTATCGGCGTGCGCCGCAGCCTCTTCGGGCAGCGAGGTGACGTGCAAGCCGCCGAGCACGACGTATGCACCGCGACGGCGATAATGATCCGCGATTTGGTAGGCGCGACGCGCGCTGGTGATGTAAACCTGTATCACCACGAGATCAGGCTCGTCGTCCAGATGAAGAGTCTCGACGTGCTCATCCTGAAGCGTCACCAGGAAATCATCATCGAGGTATCCGGCGAGTGTGGCTAAACCGAGCGGCGGGAAAAGCGAGTATTTGACGGGGCGGAAGAACGGGCTTTTGGCCTCAGTCAGCGCCGGGAGAATCATCTTCACCTTCATCAATTCAACCACCTTCCGCCTTTCGGCTACATCGTCACGAAGTTAAAACGCTCGCCTGAACCGCGCGCCCTTAGCTCTTATCAAGTACTTTGTAACATAAAGCCGCCGACCATTTCAACATAAAATTAACGTCAACTCGACGTAAGAGGGACAATGTTTCAGCCCCGTGAGGGGCGGCAGAGTGTAGCCCCGGGCGCTAGCCCGGGGTTAACGTCACCCCAAAGATTGAAAGCCCCGGAGGGGCGACAGAAGCTCAAAATTGATTGTCACACGTCTTGCGCATCTGTCGCCCCTTCGGGGCTCGAACATTTGTTGCTGGCTATTCCCCGGGCTGACGCCCGGGGCTACACTCTGCCGCCCCTCACGGGGCTGTTGAATGTAATTCCTTATGTCGAACTCACGTTAAAATTACCTGTGAGCAATCTATTCTTCTTGCGGGGTGACATGGGTGAAAGTGACGATGAGGGCTGGCGAGACGAACCACGAAGTTACACGAAGAGACACGAAGAGACGCGAAGAAGAAGCAAGTAGTTTCGCGTTGTTTCGTGTGGCTTCGTGTAACGCGCGTGGTTCGTTATGACCTTCTTTTTCTCTGCAACCTGATATTCGATATTCATCTTTGCGCCACGCGCTGCCACAGGCTGCCTTCTCCTTCTGCGTGAATGAGTGCCTGTACATGGCGATAGGCTGCCGCATACAAAGCGCGCATGTCCGCAGCCGAAGCGGGGCGGGTCAATCTTTGCTCTAAGACATCCGTTGAGAGCCTCTCTTTACTTTCAAAGCGCGCGAACATCGCGCCTTCGCCTGCAACGTGTATGGCCAATCCTTCCGATAGCCAGCGCGGCGCTCTTCCCCTGCCGAGAGCCTCTATCACGACATGCGTGTATTCGTGGCGCAGCGTGGTGGGAAGCACACCGCGACGGCGTAAGAGATCAAGCGGCTGCAACTCAATCCGGCGTCCCTTCGTCGCGCCTGCCGCCCAGAACGGCTGCCCGGTCGCAGAGACGAAATCCCCGGTCGTCGGGTGAACAATCACAGTGAGTCGCTGTAGCCCCTCGAAACCTGTCGAGGCGGCGGACACACGACTGAGAACATCAGAGCGCGCCGCTTCGAGCATTCGCAGTACATTCTCCGCCTCACGCTCAAGCGTGCTGGCCGGATAGCTGAGCTGAAAATGCTCGCTCGTTAAGCTCAACCGGCGATTCTGAGTTGTGTAGACGACTGGACGCAGCATGTTTGAGTTGAAGGCGTGCGGCGCAGACCTAGAGCCTTGAAAATCAGCCTCGCTCGCTAGCACATCTGCTTTCCACGTCTCAGCAAGCTCGCGCGCACGTTGCCCGACGCTCGTGCCCGGAAAATAGTAGTTGAGAATCTGGCGATAGGGTGTGCCGCGCTCGGCTAAGACGTGCGCGCCTTCCTGGCAGAGACCCACGCCGTGCCCGAAGCCGCTGCCGCGAAAGATGAAGTTTGAGCCTGCGCGCGTCACCTCAAAGCGCGAACTCTTGAGCAGGTTCCAACCGAGGACGCGCCCGATGATAATCTTAAAATCCCAGCCGCGCACGACGCGGCGGCGCTCTCCTTCGAGGGTCAGAAGTTCAGCGCGTGCGGTCGCATCTCTGCGAGAGACGGTGACATTCTCAAGTCGCGCGCCCGTCTCCGTGCGTGAATCACTTTTTAGCGCTTCCGCCAGACGGTTCAGTGGAATCACGTCCGTCCACTCACGATTCGGCCTCGAAGCACAATATTCATCGCGCACCCCGCGCAAATGTTTTGGCGCAGGGCTTCCCCAGAGCGTTTCGACGTTGGCAGTTATGCCCCCGCAGGCAGCGTGAAAGTAGGCGTCAGCCGCCTGCCCGTGCTCATCGAGTAAGACCTCGCCAACGGTCGCGTCTCTGGCCTGACGTATAAGATCACTGACGTGCGCCTTCTCGCCGTCTTCGATAAACGTGTATCGCTGGCAGTGTGTCGTGTTGCAAAAGTCGTAGCCCTCGCGCTCGTGCCGCTTGAGGTGCTGCGACGCATAGGTGCGAACCGCGACGGCCAGAGCTTTCAAGGCTTCCGGCTCATTCTCGACTGCTCCTTCCGCCGCCAGCACGCCGAGGACATAATCTTCAAATGCCACCGTCACTACTCTGTCTTCACGCGCCAGATGGACACGAACCTGTAGTCCGGCGCGGGGCTGCTGCGCTCGTGAAGGCGAAACTGCGTCCGCGTCGCCTCCGCGCGTAGTCATCGTCTTGCTTCGGCTACGCTCTTTGACGAACGCTTCAAAAACAGGCCGCGCACTTTCGGCACACTCCGCGCCATGAGCGTTCTTGAGAAAAATCAGCACGGCGAGCTTCACGCTTTCGGGTCGTGCATCTCCCGGCTCGGAGGCCAGGCCGACGAACCATCCTTGAGTATGAAGATCGTCGTCTGCGGTCGCCGTCCCGGTCTTGCCGAAGAGATAAAGAGGTAAACGATTCAACGCCGCATGCTCTGCCGTGCCGTAAACGACTGCGCCGCGCATGCCTTTAATCAACAATGCACGATGCGCGGGCGCAATCGTTATGCGAGCGCGTTCTCTCTTATTGAACTCTCGTGAGCTAGCTAACTGCGGCAGGTAGAGATGACCGCCGTTGGCGAGCGCTGCGTAAGCTGTCAGTAACTGAATGGGTGTGACGAGCAGTTCTTTGCTTTCACCGAGCGCGTCGCGCGCTTTCATGTGCCCGCCGCGTGGTAAAGCGCCGCTCGCCTCTCGCTCGTTGCCAGTGTTGGTGGAAGCGCCGAAACCGAAGGAGAGAAGCGTCGCGTTGAAAGCATCTCTATCGAGCCGCTCGCCGAGTTTGCCGAAATAGTAGTTGCACGAATGTCCAAGCGCCTGCGCGGGATCAAACGGCGCGTTGATTTTGGGATGCGAGCAGTTAATCTCAAAATCGTTGCTCGTGTAGCGATCACGGCAGAGCAAGCGCGAGTCTTCGTTAATCAACCCTGCCTGCAATGCCGTGAGCGCGGCAAAGGGCTTGATGGTCGAGCCGGGCGAAAGCGCCTGCTCGAAAGCTAAGCGTGAATTGACTATGGCACGGATTCTTCCGTTCTGCGGGTCCATGACGACAATCGTGCCTTCGCGCTCGCCCAGTGCGATGGACGCCGCCTGCTGCAAAGCCGCATCCGTTGCGTCTTCATCAATGCCTGCGATGCTGGCGGCAGAGTCCTGCCTGTTGAGCGCACCGGGCGCGAGCCACCAGCAAAGAATCGCTACTAACAACAAAGCCGTAAGCAGAAACGGCGAAAACATTCGGGGGGAGATGCGCTGAATAATCGTTCGGCTTCGCATCCGTCCACCTGCTTGATTAACTCCTAACCGAGTCATACTTCTTCGACGACCTTCGCGTCGCCTTCAATTGCGAGGGCGTTCATGGTTAGCGCCCAACCGTAGAGAGTGAAGATGAAGACAAGGACAAGGCGCGTGACGAAGAATGCGAATTCAACCCAGTGATTCCCGGCGGGAGTGTGCGTAAAAAGCAGGAAGTAGGGGATGAGGCCGAAGAGTATGAGGCCGATTGTATAAGTGAGCGCAGACCGGGGAGCGAAAGCGTGCGCCAGATTGCGAGGCAGTTTTTTGAGAGCCTTGAGCAGACCTTCGCGCACGGTTGCGCCCCACAGATGAATTGCGCCGAGTGGCAAGACGATGGCGAAGACCAGCAGGCGCAGCGTGGAAAGCGCAAGCTGCGACCATGAGAGCAAAGTGGTCTGGCTCGTGCTCGACGGCTGGTGCTGCGTTGGCGTCAATGTCTCCTGCACGAAGCGTGGGAAGGGAAGCTGAAGGGCCGAGTAAGAATATGGCTTGTTCAGGAGATAGATGAAGAGAACGGCCAGCAGAGCGAGCGGGATGCTTGAGAGCGCCAGCCGACATGAATCTCTGAACGAGCGCCGGAGTAATGTTATAGCTTTAGCTTCACCGTGAGCGTAGTTCACGATCATGGCCTGAAGCAGAAAGAACAGGGCGGGAGCGAGCGCGGCGAACACGAGCGTCAACATCACCTGCCAACGGGTTGCCTCTTTCGTGGCGACGAAGAGGAAGAGCGCCGCGAGAAGCGAGGCGTAAACGGCAGCCATGACAGCCATCACGCGCCACTGCCGCAAGAGCCTGCGGGTCGCCGCGAAAATTGTTTTCAACGCGCTCATCAATATTTCCTCCTCCGCTGCCTGACTACCTGGTGACTTTTCAGTTGAGCGCAGGTAATAGGGCGGTTCACCACAGAGACACAGAGGACACGGAGGATGCACGGAGGCTTGATTCTCTGTGCTCCCTCTGTGTTTTCTGTGCCTCTGTGGTGAATTCTCATCTCTCCCGACCCCCAACTTAAAATCGGCGCTCAAGAACGCTTTTCATTTCTTATCCAGAATATCCAACCGCGAGTTATCCGTGTTCGACTGCACGGTCGGCTGGTACATCAACTCGGCGCGCGCCGCCCGGACGCGAAATGCGCCCGGCACTTCAACGCGCATCGCGTACTGGAATGTGGCGTCGCCGTCAAATGAACTCAGGAAGAAGACCGTTCGCTCGTCGCGAAACTCGCGCGCGCTGTACCAGTCGCTCCAGTTCCCGGTCGTGTAATTGAGATTAATTCCGCTCACGCTTGCCACCTGCTCGCAGCCCGCCGGAATCGGGTCTTCAATCATTACGTACTGCGCCTGCGCGCCCTTGAGGTTTATTCTTGAGACGATCAAATCTCCTGAGCGAACCTCGCCCACGAGCGGCTCTAACTTCCAACCGGATTTGCCGTCGTCATTCTCCGCCACCCGCAGCCGAAAGTACTCGCGCGTGATCTTCAATTCGGACGAATTTTGAGCGGCGACCTCTTCATCGCCCGTAAAATATTCGAGCGCGGTTGAGAGGTAGAGCATGCCTCGACCCTTCTTCAAGACGCGCACGCGATTCGTGTTGGCGACGCTGCGCCCTTTGCGTTCGATAACGAAGGTTTGTGCTGTTTGTGCTTCGGTTGCGGTCACGTGTTGAGAGATGACGCGCTCGTCGTTGACGTAAACTTCGAGCGTGTAATCCGCGTCGAGCTCGCGGCTGATCTTGAGATATTCGGTCAGACCGAAGATGGCGAAGGCCGTCTCTCTGGTCGAAAGCCAGTAGTAACCGTTGCGGCGACTACTGACGAGCCAGCGAGCGACTTTCGGCAAGAGCGGACTCTGCGGCTTAATTCGCGCAAGCGCCTTGAGCGAAAAGGCTGTGGCCTCAACATCCATCACCTGTTCACCACTGTAATGAGATTTCAAGCGCGACGCCCAGTGAGCCTCGAAGTCGTTTGATTGTGCTGAGGCTTCAATCTCGTTGGCGACTTCAAGCGCGCGCTCCTCGCTGCCGCGCTGTTTGAGCGCCAGCGCCAGCAGCGCGCGTCCATAGGGTTGGAGCCAGCCGCGATAACGGTAAAGCTCGTCAACGTAATTTGCAGACGTGTCGCCGCTCGTCGTGAGCGCATAAATCATGTAGGCGCGCGTCTCCGCATCCGGCTGATTGCCGCTGGCGGTTGAAGAGCCGTCTTCGTCAAGCATTGCTTTCAGCCTGTCGCGCGCAACGCCCAGGCGATTTTCTTCCACCGCGTAGCCCGCTGCCCGCGCCAGCGTCAAACCGTCAACGACGTAAGCGGTCATGAAAGGATCGCTCTTGTCATCCTTCCACCAACCCCAGCCACCATCGTCGTGCTGGAAGCTATAGAGACGACTGAAGCCGCGCCGCACTTTCTCTTCCAGATTGTTCGTCGCGGCAATCTTGACGGTCGGCAAATCATGAAGAGCTTGCGCGACGATGACGTTCGGCAGAAAGCTGGACATGGTCTGCTCCGTGCAGCCGTATGGATAGTTCGTCAGGTAATCGAGCGCTCCGAAAAGCGTCGCGGCGATTGAAGGCGCGGCTTCGATGCGAAGCCTTCGAGCTTGCACATCCGGGTGCGCGGGCAAATCGAGCGCGATTGTTTTCTCCGCATACTCTTCCGGCAGCGTCATTGCTCCGCCCAACGTTTGTTTGAGTCCATGCGGCACGACGGGCATCGTCATCTCGACGGCATCGGATTCCGTGTCGGTGAGCGCACGAGCGACGAGGCGCAGTTCGCCCGCTTGTCTCGCGGACGCGCGCCAGTCAACACGGTGCTGTCCATTGGCGGGAATCGTCACCGTTTCGGTTCGCGCGCCAATCAGTTGCGCGCCCGTCACGTCGATGTTGATGCGCGTGGTCTTCTTCGTCTTCAGGAAATTGTGAACGACGCCAGAGATAACGACAGTGTCGCCTTCTGTGAGAAAGCGTGGCATCTCAAGCCGCATGATGACATCTTTGCGTGCGACCACTCGTTCGATGGTCGAGCCGACGCGCGTGTCTGCGGTGACGGCGCGAGCGGTCGCGCGCCACGTCGTCAGATTGTCTGGCAACTTGAAGGTGACTGTCGCGCGGCCATCTCTCCCGGTGATGACATCTGGCTGCCAGAAGGCCGTGTCTTTGAAGAGGCGGCGCACGGTCGGCTCTGCCAGGTCTGTCTCGTTCTTGAAATCCGCGAGTTGATAGTTGGGTTTGTTCTTCGCCAACTGGACGCGCTCAGTGCCGGAATAGCCCGTGAAGGTGAAGGGAATGGCGAGGCGCGTCTGCACCTGATTGTACTCGCGGCCATAGAACTCGCCGCGAATGCTGCCCGCATTCTCCGGCCTGATGCTGTAGATGGATTCATCCACCACGCCGAGGCTGACCTCAGCATTAGCCGCCGGGGAGCCGTCCGGGTTGCGCGCCAGGATAGTGTAGGAGGCAACGTCGCGCGGTTTATATTCCTTCTTGTTCGGGATGACCTGAAGGCTCAGAAACTTGTCGCGTGCGGGCACGGCCAGGAGTTTGTTATCCGTATACAGCTCATCGTTTTTAACGTAGGAGACGCTGAGATAGATGTTCGGCTCGTAGCTGCGCTCGATGGGAACGTCGAGCATCAGGGTACGCCCCGGCGCATCAATCTGCCGCGCCGTCATCACGCTCATCAGCTCCGTCGTCACGAGCAGGTGAAGCCCGTCTTCCGGCAGCACGACCAGCACATGAGCAGTTTCTCCGGGTTGATAGGATTTCTTGTCGGGAATCAGATTGATGGAGCTTGCGCCATAATCACGGAAGGTGAAGTTGTTCTCGTTGGTTGTGCGGTCGGAAGCCCAGAAAGAGCCGCCGCGATTCGCCACATCTTTTTCATCTTCGTGGAGAATGGCCTTGACGTAGACGTTGCCGGACGACGGCACGGTGTAATCATAAGCGGCCAGCCCTCGCGAGTCTGTTTCAACTTCGGCGGTTGAAAGCTCGCGCTCGCGCATTTCGTAATCCGTGTACGTGTAGCCGTTGCCGTTATCCTTCTCGATTTTCTCCCAGCGCTGCTCTATGAACTTGAGCGTGACCTTTGAAGAGACGGCGTGTCCTAAGTAATCGCCGGTTCTGACGTTGATGCGCGCTGACTCGCCCCGGTAGTAGACGTAGCGCTCAGGCCGAGCATCCGCGATTGTTCGCCCACGCGTGCCCGTGAAAACGGCGCTGCCCTCCATCTGGCGGCGCGAGGCGTCTGTCACCTGCGCTTCGAGGCGATAGTCGTAGTCCCACTCGTCGGTCTCAAGCGACGATGGAACTTCAAACTCGATCACCATCTGGCCTCTGGCATTAAGTTGTCCCTCGCCCTCGTCAACCATGTCGCCGCCATAGCCGGAGAAGTATTCGTTGTAGTAATCGTCATCGCCCATCAGCTCGGAATCATCGAACTCGCCGTCTTCCGACTCGTAGCTGTTCCCCCAGCGATGGTAATAACGCGAGCGACTGATGTAGTACTTCACATCCGCCTCGGCGACGGGCGAGCCGAAAAAGTAGCGCGCGTCAATCGTGAACTTAACTTTCTCGCCTTCCCTGACGAACTGCTTTGGCCCTGTCACCTTCACCTTGTATTCGGGTTTTTTATACTCTTCTACGGAGAAATAATGGCTGGCGGTGGAGTCTCCGACGCGAGCCGTGATCTGATAACTACCGAGCGAGGCTTCGGCTGGAATCTCGACCTCGCCGCTAAATGTACCGGAAGCTGAGAGCGGCAGGGTTTGCTCATCCAGCTTTCCGCCGTTGAAATCTTCAATCGTCACGCTCGCGGTCGAGCCTTCAAGCAGCTCATAGCCGGTTTTCGTCCGCCGCCGCAGGATGCCTTTGAAATAGACTTTCTGGTCGGGGCGATAAACGGGACGGTCTGTGTAGATGTAGCTGGTCAGGTTGCGGTCATTTCCCTCTTCACCATCCGTGCCGAAGTAGAACGAATCGAGATCGGAGATGGCGAAATTATCTCCGTCCTTCGCCATCACCAGAAACGAGCCGCCCCCGCCGTCTTCATCTTCCGTGTCAACCTCCTCCGACGGCTGCGCTGCTCCTTCCGTCGGTTTCCTGACCTCGATTTCGGTCTTAAAGATTCCTCCCTTCGCAGTTTCACCTGTAGCTAAAGTCTTCCGGTCAGCGGCAACCACAACGCTTGCGCCTTCGCGTGGCGCACCCGATTTACGATCCACGACGTAGACCATCACCTCGCCGTCGCTCGTAGTCTTTTGCACCATCGTCAGGTCGGTGACGATAGCCACGCAGTAAGCGCTGAGCTCATTATTGACCGCTTCGACCAGATAAACGCCCGGCTCGCGCCGCCCCAGCGAGATCGAGCGTTGGTCGTAGTCGTACTGCATCGGAGGCAACTTCTCGCGCCAACTGCTGACCAACTGGCTCGGATTGAGCAAGGGGACGCGCGCATAATCGGCGACGTTAAGCGGCGTTCGCCCGGTCTGCGCTTCATTGCGAAACTTTTGGTTGAGGGTCTGGCGATGCTCGCGCTTGAGCTGGTCGCGGACATAATCTTTAATCGCGCTGTAAATCCAGTTCTTGAGAGAATGCGCGCTCTCCAGCACGGAGAACTTTTGCCCGTAATCTTCGGCGAGTTCTTCTTTCTCGTCTTCGCCGACCTGATGTGGATTCGGAAGCTGCTGGAAGAATTTCGCAGGATCAGAGACTTTGTAAACGCGGAAGTCCAGATAACTGACGCCCTGATAGCTGGCCGACAACCGCGCGCGTTCCCCCGTAGCGAAGCTTTGATTGGTGGTTAAAGAAAAGAAGGGTTTCGCATTCGCGTTTCGCTCGGCGAAGGATGCTTCGGTTGTCTTCTCTGCGTCGGGTTCGCTCGCGGCGCGCAGCCGATAGAGAGTGAAGGCAAACGCGGCAATGATAATCGCAAGGTACGTGGCAATCGTTTGCAGCCGCCCGCGCGCCTGTGGTCTCAATTGCATCCGATGATAGATTTGAAACACGCTTCGTGTGCCTCCCATCCGCGAGAGAGTGTGTGGTGGTGGCCTGAAAACTTCAGTCCAGAATCTTGAGCCGGTAGAAGCCTAAAAAATTACGATTGCTCTCAATGGGTCGCCAGCGTTTATCCGGGTGATGGTCGAGCACACTGAGCCGCACTTTCTTCACCGTGCCTGCATCCGTGATGGATGCGCCCGTGTGATAGACCACCCAGTCGCGCGCGCCTTCCGAAGCGAGCCGCGCCTCGCCCAAAAAGATCATCACGTGATAGGGAAACTTCTGCACCCAGGGTTGAAAGAAGAAGAGAAGATCGCCCGGACGCGCACGCCTGCGGTCGCGGCTGACGAACACCGAATTAAACTCCTTGAGGCTGCGCGCATCTGCAAACTCGGAAAACGCGCCCTCCTCAACATCGCTTTTCTCGAACTCACTAGAGTTTGTCCGAAAGAGTTTCCCGCCGAGCGGACTGTTTTCCAGCGTGTAGGCATTCACGTCCGGCGCAAACGATTCATAATCCTGCCCCATCTTCTGAAACCACTGGCGGTCGTGACGGCGCAAAGCCTCGCGCCAACCGAATCGCACCAACCCGGCGCAATCCCTCTGCTCCATGCTCCATTCATCGCTCAGGTGATAGAACTGAAGCTCCGCAATACTTGTGAACCAGCGCCGGAAATTCTCCTGATCGCTCGATGAGCCGAGTTCCGCCACGTCTGGAATGCCGTCTCGGTCAGAGTCTCCCCAGGCCATCACAGAAGACGCCGCCGCACCCTTTGCGTCTACTCGCTTCAAACTTTCCTTTCTTACCTTCATCGCTGCTCCGCCCTCTGCCCTCATCCCTGCGCCTGTCTCCCGCGCATGGAATCGCCAGGCCAGCGGCGCAAACAAGACGAGAAGCACGCTCACCAGCGCAAGCAAAAGCTTTGAAGAGATACAGGCTCGAAGGAAGCGTCTTAACATTAAGCGGATTGTTTTCCAGGCAGGCTGTCAGACGCTACGCGGAGGCGAACAGTGAAGGGATAGGCTACGACTCTCTCGTTCGATGTAGAATCCGCCCCGTGTTACTGTGGCAATCCACATTGATGAGGAGATCGCTCATAGTAATATCAAGTAGCAGAACAGAAGAAGGAAATAACGAACCACGAAGTCACACGAAGAGACACTAAGAAAGCAGTCATCACATTTTCGTGTCTCTTCGTGTAACTTCGTGGTTCGTCTCGCCCTAAACTTTTATTGCTATTTCGGTATCCGGCTAAATTCGGATTAGCCTTCCAGACAGAACCGTCAACATATATAATGCGCCACAGACCAGCGCCGGGTATTATGGTTGTGGTTTTCTTCTCCCCATTCGTGACATCAATCGCGCCTTTGTTTTCCTGAAACGAGCGGTTCTCTCATGCTTCTCTCTGCTTATAAAAATTTTCGTCTTGGCGTCTTAATCGGGCTGGCCTTTCTCGCCGCCGGTTTACTATTCGTTACGGCAGCACATGAGGGCGAACATGGGGGCGGCCCTAATGGACAGCCTAACGAGCAACCGCTGCTCGCCATGAGCAATACACCCTGTGTTGGAGGAATGGCCGGGTCGTTCCCCTGCCACAATATAGACCTGGCTTCTTTCCTTCCTCTCAGTGATATAGGAGGAGGCACGGTCAACGACGTGTGGGGTTGGACGGATCCTCAAACGGGCAAAGAGTACGCCATCGTGGGTCGCTCCAGCGGGACGGCTTTTGTCGATCTCAGCAACCCGGAGCATCCAGTCTATTTAGGAAACCTGCCGACCCATAGTATTGACTCGATATGGCGCGGCATGAAGGTCTATAACAATCACGCCTTCATCATCAGCGAAGCCGACAATCATGGCATGCAGGTCTTTGACCTGACGCGGCTGCGGAATGTGACAGCACCACCCGTCACCTTTACGGAGAACGCTCATTACAACGGTTTCAGCAGAGCACATACGCTGGCGATCAATGAAGAGACGGGGTTTGCTTACGCCGCCGGGAGCAAGGACACGTGTCAGGGCGGTCTGCACATGGTGGATATACGCAACCCTATCGCTCCTGTCTTCGCCGGTTGCGTTAATCAGGACGGCTACTCGCATGAGACGCAGTGCGTCACTTATCACGGACCGGATACGACCTATCAGGGACGCGAGGTCTGCTTTAGCGCAAATGAAGACACGCTGACCATCGTAGATGTGACGAATAAGAGCGCCCCTGTGCAGTTGTCGCGCACGACCTATGTCGGCGTAGGTTATACACATCAAGGGTGGTTGACCGAAGACCACGCAAATTTTCTGCTCGACGATGAGTTGGACGAAAGAAATACCGGCGTTAATTCCAGCACCTACATCTGGAACGTCGCAGACCTTAATGCCCCCACTGTGACAGGCGTTTACAGAGGGCCGAGCACCTCGATTGACCACAATCTCTATATTCGCGGCAACCGCGCTTACCAATCCAATTACCGAAGCGGTCTACGCATTCTCGACATCAGCAATATCGGCGCGGCCAGCTTAAACGAGTTGGCGTTCTTCGACGTTTATCCGATAAATGATGCGGCGGAGTTCAATGGCGCGTGGAGCAACTACCCGTTCTTTGCGAGCGGGATAGTAATTGTGGGCGGAATAGAGCAGGGGTTATTCGTCTTGAGGCCGTCAGCCGGTCAGACGCCGAAGATTCAATTAAGCCAGACCGATTACGATGGGCCGGAAAGCGCGGGAAGCCTTAATATCACCGTCACACGTTCCGGCGATACATCCATTCCCTCGACGGTCAACTACGCAACCGCTGATACAGCCGGTTTGCAGAATTGTAATACCTTCAATGGAATTGCTTCCTCGCGTTGCGACTACGCCACCACAATCGGAACACTACGCTTCGCCGCCGGAGAAACCTCGAAGCACATCTTCGTTCCGCTGGTGGACGACGCTTACACGGAAGGCAACGAGACGTTTAGCTTAACTCTCAGCAATTACAGCGGGGCAAGTCCCGGCACAATCACCTCGGCAACCATCATGATCACGGACAACGCCAACACGCCGGGCAATCCGATAGACGACGTGCCGTTCTTCGTCCGCGAGCATTACATAGATTTCTTAGGTCGAGAGCCTGACCCCACAGGCTATGCAGGCTGGCAGAACATTCTCAATAACTGCGGAGTGACCATTGCACCACCCTGTGACCAGATCGAAGTCTCCTCAGCCTTCTTCCGCTCTGAGGAGTTTCTAACGAGAGTATATTTTGTCTATCGCTTCTATTCGGCAGTGGGGAAGATTCCGCTGTACGAAAACTTCATGCCTGACTTTGCGAAAGTCAGTGGCTTTCTCTCTGCTCAGGAGTTGGAAGCAAACAAGGTTGCTTTCGTCAATGAGTTCATGACGAGGGCGGATTACCAGAACCTGTATGGCTCTATCATCAATAATGACGCTTACGTGACGGCGTTGCTCAATACGGTGGGATTGCCGAATCATCCTGGCAAGCAGGGCTGGATTGATGCGCTAACGAATGGCTCTTTGACCAGAGCGCAGGTCTTGCGAGCGTTGGTCGAGAGCGGGGAGGTCTATCAGAAGTATTACACGGAAGCCTTTGTGATTATGCAGTACTTCGGGTATCTGCGTCGTTCGGCTGACATCTCTTACTTGAACTGGATTCAGACGATGAACTCTAATGGTGGAGATTACCGTGTGATGGTTAACGGTTTCCTGAACTCGCTCGAATATCGTCAACGTTTCGGGCCATAGCCATGCCGGGGCTGTGGCTGTCGGTTCCTGCTTATCTCGAACTCACGCTAATAGAATATTCGGAATCTCGGATGTGATACGGATTTATGTTATTGACTTTTGATAGGTTTCAACGTAGATAGAGCCTCAAGGTCTCTCCCCATATCTCAGACCAATTTACCTTGCTAAGGAGATAATTTAATGCCAGACAAAGACGCAAGCGCCCGTCAAGACTCTTTGCATCCGGAGGGCAGCCTGCCATTTTTCACCCGATTCCTCGAAGGTCAGGACAACGCAGAGCCGAGCGCCGTGACGAAGAAGTATCCGTCCGATTGGGACGACATGGTGACTATGAAGTACCCTTCGGACGACGACGAGGGCGGCGAAGACCCCACTTTCGGCAGCGTTCGACAACCGGACCGCACGCTTAATCTTGCTCAAACCTTGAAGTATCCGTCAGACAGGGATGAATGGGATTATTAGCTAAACCCCTAAACCAATCTACCCACGTCAACTGACCCACATGATGTTCAGAAGGCCGGTGAGCGCCCGATTGCCATTGCCGATGAAAACAATCCTCCTCCAAGGCTCGGCTTGTAACAAAAGCGGGACACGTCGCCCACCGGCCATTCTGAACAACTCATCTGCACTCGCATGACCTCAAGAGCACCGCGCGACGCCGTTCTGCTGCTGACACACAGCGGTGATTTCTACACCATTGATCTGGTAGCCGAAGCTCTCGCACGCAGGGGTGCGCGCCCCTTTCGGCTAAACACAGACCGCTTCCCAGCTTCCGTCAAGCTTTCGGCTCCCGCTGGCGACGACCGCGCCGCACATCTCATCACAGATGCGGGCGCGCAGGTTTCCACCACAGAGATATGCGCCGTCTGGGCGCGAAAGCTCTGGATGCCGCAGATGGATGCCGATCTTGACGAGCGTTATCGTGAGATGTGTGTCAGGGAATCTGTCGCCGCGCTCGAAGGGTTTCTGGACGCGCTCCACGATGCCCGTTGGGTCAACGACCTTCAGCGAGAGAGCACTGCCGAGAACAAGCAGCGGCAGCTTCGCATCGCCGCGCAGGCGGGACTCAGTATCCCGCGCACGCTCGTCACCAACGATCCTGCGGAGGCTCGCCAGTTCTTTATTGAGACCGAAGGCCGGATGGTGGCGAAGCTCCTTCGTCCGCTCACAGTCAGCATGAACGCTCCAACACTTTTTGTTTACACGAGCCGGGTCAGCGAAGAAGACCTGCGCGAGGCAGAGACGCTCCGCCACAGTCCGATGGTTTTTCAGGAGTTGATTCCGAAGGCGCGCGAGTTGCGCGTTGCATGGGTGGCGGGCGAAGCCTTCACGGGCGCACTCGACGCGAGCGGCACGTCGCGCGGTCAGACGGACTGGCGACTCGCTCAGCCTGAAGAGTGTAGCTGGCAAAGGGCAGAACTTCCTGTCGAAGTCTCAAATGGTTTGCAATCTCTGATGTCAGAACTGGGGCTGGTCTACGGCGCGATTGATTTAATCTGCACTCCGGCGGGCGACCACATCTTTCTTGAGGTCAACCCCGGCGGAGAATGGGGCATGCTCGAACGCGACCTCGGCCTGCCCATCGCGGACGCCCTCGCTAACGCATTGCTCAGTGATAGGTGATGGGTGATAGGTGATAGGAAAGAACTTGGTTTTCTCTTATCACCCATCACTCATCACTCATCACTTCTTATTTCTTATGACTGTTCTTATCATTACACGCAGCGACGATAACGAGAGCGTCCAGATGGTCGCCGAGGCTATCGAGCGCAAGGGCGGCGAAGTGATTCGCTTTGACACCGACCGCTACCCGACCGAAGTGCGTCTCTCGGCCTATTACGGCAAAGGCGACGACGAGCGTCTGATGCTGACGAACGATCAGGGCGAGTTTAATCTGCGCGAGGTCAAGGCCATCTGGCATCGCCGTCTGAACTTCGGGGCACAGATTCCCAACACACTCGACAGGCAACTGCGCCACGCCTCTCTCACCGAGACGCGAGCCGCCGCGTGGGGCATGCTCACCAGTCTCAAAGCGTTTCGCATGGACGCGCTTCCGCACATCCGTCATGCCGAAAACAAGCAGCTACAGTTGCAGGTAGCGCGCGAACTGGGCTTGGAAATCCCGCGCACGCTGACGACGAACGACCCCGGCGCAGTCCACGCTTTTGCCGAAAGTTGCGCGAGCGGGATTGTGACCAAGATGCTCTCGTCCTTTGCGGTTTACGAGGACGGGCGAGAACTCGTCGTCTTCACCAATCCGGTCAAGCCTGAAGACCTCGCAGACCTTTCGGGGCTGAGCCTTTGCCCGATAACTTTTCAGGAGATGATTCCGAAAGCCCTTGAGCTTCGCACGACCGTGGTGGGCAGACGCGTCATGACGGCCTCCATCGCCTCGCAATCTTCGGCGCGCGCCACGCACGATTGGCGACGCGACGGTCTACGCATGATTCAGGACTGGCAGCCTTACGAATTGCCGCGCGAAACGGAAGAAAAAATCCTGAGCTTGATGGACTACTTCCGTTTGAACTACGGCGCGATTGACATCATCGTTACGCCCGACGGGCGGCACGTCTTCCTCGAAGTTAATCCCGTCGGCGAGTTCTTCTGGCTCGAACGCTCTCCCGGCCTGCCCATCGCCGAATCAATCGCCGACGTTCTCTTGGAACGCTCTCCCCGCCGCGAGGCCGCCCCTTCTTGATTCCCTTCGCTCGCGCCTTAACAATCCGACCCGAATCTGTTACGCTACCCGCCTCTTCGACCCCGGCAGCAAGAGGCTGCCAAAGCCTCAACCAGCCCAGACGGGATTTTTACGCATCACGGTCACGCGACTGAAAGCTAAAGTCAGCTTTCGTCGGGACACATGTGGGGCGCAATTCGCGCAGTCGCACGCCTCCGGTATCGTGACCAAAGGACAGGGTAAATTTGTGCAGCGCAACTGGCGCGCTGTAATCAAGCAAAGATAAGGCAAAACCTCATTCGGCCAAACCCGCAAGGTGTGATTTGCTCTATTCAGAGGTGATTTCACCTTGGGAGACCACCGGGCGACCTGTTGCCTTACCTCAACCAGCAGCTAACGGAGGGTTAGATTAATGCGTAAGATATTACTCATAGCATTGGTGGGCGTTGCCTTGATAGCCGCCTCGATGTTTCCCTTAATAGAATCGCGTGCGCAACGCACGCCTCAGCAGCCAAACACAGAAAGAACTCCCGTCCTTGGGGGCACAGTCAAACGTCAGCCCCTCTCCAATTACGACATCCGCCTCGCAGGTCGCGGCGAGTTCACGGATATTGATCTCAACTCGACTGCCGGAGCGCGCACTGTCGCTCAGAAGGGTGATACAGCCCTCCAAGCGCGGTCATCGGATGTAGGTAATTTCCGCGCGAGTCTCAGACCTGAAGCGGCGCAAAATCTGCGCGCAGAGGTCAACGAAGCGGGCGCGATGAAAAATTTCTTCATTGATGGAGCGCCTCTTTCCGAACCGCGTTGGGACACTCCCGACAACAACGCCCGCAATTTCCTGAAGCGGCAGGCACAGCTTTTCGCGCTGTCGAATTCCGGGGTTGCCGCCCTCAAGCTCAATAAAGAAGATAACGACAGAGGAACCACCTTCCTTGATTACTCTCAGACAGTCGGGGGAATCAAAGTATTTGAAGGAGAGGTGAAGGTGGCAGTTAATAGCAGCGGCGAGGTTCTTTCCGTCCGCGAAGGCTTCCTCGTCAACGGGCAGACGGTCAAGCTCAAACCTATTTTGAAGGAAGCAGAGGGTCTGGCCAAGGCTTTTGAGTACGCTGGAAAAGCCGTCTCTCCGTCATTCGTCGAGACTGACGCCCGCGCAAACAAGGGCGATGCCTCCTCGTTTGAAAATCCCTTGAACCAAACTCTCGAAGAGGTTCGTTCGGAACTGAACGTCGTGCGCGTGGGCGACACGGCGCGTCTGGCATGGCACGTCTATGTTGATGTCGGCCCGGATGAGTGGTACGAAATCCTCGTTGACGCGCATAGCGGAGAATTGCTCCTGCGCCATAACCTCTACGTCTTCGAGGCTCAGGGCACGGTCTATACAGAAGCCCCCGACAAAGGCGCTCGCCAGCTCGTCTCCTTCGTCGGCGACACGGTTATCAACACCTCCGCCGGTTGGATGGGCACTTCGACAGTGACCACAGGCAACAACGTTGAAGCCTACCTCGACACCGACGCCAACAACGCGCCGGACAACAACAACGGCTCTGGCCTGTCCACCGGCCACGCCTCGTCAGCTACTCAGGATTTCACTTTCCCGTTCTCGACCACCGTTGATCCACGCACGCAACAGGCGGCGGTCGTGACGAATCTTTTCTACTACAACAACATCATGCACGACTTCTCCTATCGGCTCGGCTTTACGGAGACGGCGCGCAACTTCCAGGTGAATAACTACGGGCGCGGCGGTCTCGGCAACGACTCCGTGAGAGCGGAGGCACAGGACGGATCGGGAACGAACAACGCGAACTTCGCCACACCGCCCGATGGTCAACGCCCGCGCATGCAGCAGTATCTTTTCACTTCGCCCAATCCAGACCGCGATAGCTCTGTGGACGGCGACGTGGTCTTCCATGAATATGGCCACGGCATCTCTAATCGTCTCATCGGCAACGGCAGCACAGCCCTCTCCGGCACGCAGTCGGGCGCGATGGGCGAAGGCTGGTCGGACTACTGGGCCAACACCATCAACGGCGACGGCGCGGTGGGCGAGTACGTGACCAACAACCCGGCGGGCATCCGCCGCGCGGCCTACACCGTCCCGGCCAACACGATTCACGACTCTTATGCTGATGTCGGCAACCAGGGTTTTGCAGTTCACAATGATGGCGAAATCTGGGCGGCGACGCTCTGGGACTTGCGCACAACTCTCGGCGCGACTATCACAGACAACATCGTTCTCAACGGCATGAAGTTCACACCGAACCGCCCGTCGTTTCTCAACGCGCGCGACGGTATCCTGCAAGCCGATCAGAACTTGTATGCCGGGGCTAATCGCTGCACCATCTGGACGGTCTTCGCGCGTCACGGAATGGGCGTCTCGGCTGTCGGTAACGACGGCACGACGCACACCGCCGCGACTAACGTTCCGACCGATTGCGGCGGCACTTGCAGCTACTCGATCAGTCCGACCAGCGCCAGCTTTGCGGCTGCCGGTGGGACGGGCAGCGTCAGCGTGACAGCTACCGCAGGTTGCGCCTGGACAGCGGTGAGCAACGCCACGTTCATCACCATCACTTCCGGCAGCAGCGGGACGGGCAACGGCACGGTTGGTTTCTCCGTCGCAGCTAACGCTGGCTCAACCTCGCGCACCGGCACGATGACCATCGCCGGTCAAACCTTCACTGTGACACAGGCTGGCACAGGCGGGGGCGGAACCCAGTTGATTGTCAATCCGGGATTCGAGACCGGCACGACCCCGTGGGTAATCAGTGGTCAAACCGTGCGCAGCACGGGCGCTTACCCGCACAGCGGCACGGCCTACATGATCCTAGGAGCAGTCAACAGCTCGACCAGCACGCTCTACCAGACGGTCACGATTCCAAGCGGCGGCGCTAATCTCAACTTCTGGTTGAATGTCACCACCAGCGAGGCGGGGGGCGCGGCTGTCTTCGACAGTCTCTTCATCGAAGTGCGGAGCACGTCGGGGACGCTACTGGCAACGCTGGCGACCTTCAGCAACCAGAACAGCGGCACGGCGGGAGTTTACGTGTTGAGGGGGCCGTACAACCTCAGCAGTTTCGCCGGGCAAACGGTACGCATTCAGTTCCGTTCCACACAGGATATTTCGCTGCCGACATCATTCCGCGTGGATGATGTCTCAGCCCAATAACCTCTTCATCCAACCAAAGAGCCTGGCCTCCGAACATGGAGGCCAGGCTCTTTTATTGATACAGCCTTTCAGGTAAGGCTTTATGGTTTGCTGTATCTATCTGACAGCCCTTAGTAAAGCGGCGTCAGGTATGCTGCCGGAACTGGAAAATCTGACGAGAAGATTTGGGAAGTCTCCGCGCCATTTGAGATGTCACGGATGCGCCATTCTCCGGTCGTGGTAATTTGCAGCGCCGTGTCCGTTCTCCCGTCGCCGGTATAATCGCCGGGCACAACCCGCATGTCGGGCGCGCTGAATGTTATTGACTGCCAGCCGGTTGAACTGTTCCGAATCCACCAAACGCCCGTGCTCGGACGAAAGACGGCAACATCAATTCTGCCATCGCCATCGTAATCCGCCTGCACCGGCAAGTCTTCAGCTATACCGAACTGAACCACATCGTAGCCGCCGTCCGATGAGCGGGTGATATACCACTTGCCCTCAGAGGGGCGATAGACAGCAATGTCGTCTTTATTATCGCCATCATAATCGCCCGGCGTAACGCGATCAGTGCTCAAGCCCCACTGTCTGGCCTGAAAACCGCTGGAACTGCCCAGGATGTACCAAATAGTATCGCTTGGGCGGAAGACGGCAACGTCTGTCTTGCCGTCGCCGTCGTAATCGCGGGCGACAGGGATGTCTCCACTAAGGCCCCAATGGATGACATCAAAAGTGGAGGGCGTCGAAGTGTCGGTTTCAATGTACCAGTTGCCCTCAGAGGGTCGAAACACAGCGTAGTCGGTTTTGCCGTCGCCGTTATAATCGCCGGGCGTCGCGATGTCTCCGGCTGTTCCGAACTGATAATTTACAACCACCCCGTTCGAACTATTAAGAGAAGTCCAAAACCCCGTGCTGGCTTTGAAAACTGAGATGTCCGTCCTGCAATCGCCGTCGAAGTTGGCGCGATTGTCGCGCCGGTAGCGGGTGAAGGTAGCATTGTTGCCGCCGCTTCGAGGGCTGAAGAAAAAGCCTGTCGTAGCAATCGGGGTGGCAGTGTAAATGTCATCCGGCAAGAGGGCGGTATATGTTCCCGAGGCGTTTGTCACTCGGGTCGTGCCGCCCCCACTCTCCCCCTCGATGACGACCGTGACACCAGCCAGGGGCGCTCCGGCACAAGTTCTGACCGTTCCCCTTACCACAATATTTATAGGGCATTCCGGGCACGGCACCGATTCACCCTGGGCATAAACAGCCAGCGACGAAGCCATCAACAAGGCCATCGCCATGAAACAAACGTTGATCCAGCCTTGAGCCGGTGATTTGCTAGTTTTCTTACTCATCTTATTTTCTCCTTATTGGATGTCTTTTACGGAAGTGTGAGTCGGGCTAAGAAAACGGACGAGCCTTGACCGAAAGCTGATAAGGCTTCGATCAGGGCGCATGTACGAAGAGGCGAACAATAGTGCCGCCGGAGACTCGATGCCAACGACACTAAAGAGCGACTTTGGGCCTGCGGGAGGAGCGTGTGAACGCGGTCAATTCGGTGCGGCTCCGCAGAATGTAAAAGGATTTTGCGCATCATAGGGCGCACGAGGCTTAATCCTCTATTGTGCCTACGCCGCCCGTTGCGCTAAGATGTGGGCCGTCAAACCGGAGCACCTTCAGCGCTTACGTGCGGGAGTTGTTTCGAGACTGAGCGCCTCGACGCTACCTGCAAGTAACGTCGAGGCGCTGTTTTCTATTGCGATCCTCACTATACCCCATTCCGATCCAATGTCAACGGAAATTATTAAGAAGAGAAGGCTTAATTTGGACTACAAATTTTTTGTAAGCGCCGATTATGAGTTCTGAAGGGTAAGGCAAAGAGCGAAAATCTATGAGCGCGAACGGCTTTTGGGTTGCGGCTTGCTAATAATGCTGCGCCTGCGGGAGATGGGTGGAATGCGGGCGGCGAGCAGTTCGGGATAGCGACTCTTAATAATGGAGGTCAGTCGCTCGTTGTGCTCAAGCCCAAGCAATCTGGCCGCGACCGAAATCTTGCCGCCAGCGGCCTTGAGCGCGAGTTCGATGAAGCGCTTTTCGGGTTGGTGTAGCTCATCCTTGAGAGAGAATTCCGCCCAGGGTTGCGCGAAGTTGCCGCGTGGCGTGCGATCCCGTATCGCCACTATCTCAATATCGTCAGCAGAAATGGTCGTCTCAGACGGCGCAGCGGCAAGGGATTGTTCAATCAATTCCCCCAGGGCGTGTACGCCATTTACTAAGAACAGGCGGCTCATGGCTTCCAGGGCTTCTGGTGTAAAGTTCACCTGTTTCTCATAGCGCCGCTGCACATCGAGGATGAGGTCTTTGACGGCAGGCAGCCCCGCGTCAGTACCATCGTTTGCAGTTGCGCGGTATGCGGTTGCAAGAGTGTCCGGCTTCTCTGCCGAAGACAAGGCGTCGAGCGCATGGCGAGCTACACGGCGCAAGCGGGCGAGGATTTCGGGAGATTGCGAGCGTGCCAGCAACTGGTCTGCGCGCGTGTAAGCATCACGCAGCCCGCCTGCACCAACAAAGCCACCCAATTCCTCGCACATTGTCAGGAGAGCCAGTCCAGCGAACTCAAGGCTTCCCGTTTGCTCCGCATCTGTGGCTGCGCGCTCAAAAGTCGCGTGCGCCTCGCTGGTGCGTCCGAGTCGCGCCAGTGCCTTTCCCTGCGTGGTCAGAGCTTCGG
Organism: uncultured Acidobacteriota bacterium; assembly: GCA_963791265.1. GTDB lineage: Bacteria > Acidobacteriota > Blastocatellia > Pyrinomonadales > Pyrinomonadaceae > QHXM01. The sequence goes on along the minus strand of CAWBSB010000012.1, from coordinate 309,099 downwards.
CCAGCCAATTGAGAGCGCTGGCGCGTTCAAACACTTGACTTGCGTTACGTGCAACCTCCTCGGCCTCCGCGATGCGTCCTTGTTCGAGGAGGACACGAGCGCGCGTCTCGTCAACTTGTGCCACGTAGATATTGTCGCCGAGGTTGATGAAGAGACGCCGGGCGCGATCCAAATGGTCGTGCGCCTCCTCGAATCTGCCGAGCGAGTGAAGTAATAGCCCTAGATTGTTCTCGATGCCCGCGTGGTAGTGCGGATGATGCGATTGCTCAAAGTGGAAACTAGCAGCGGTGAACTCGACAATAGCGCGGTCGAAATAGTCTGCGCGGTTCTCAGTCGAGCCGAGGCTCTGGAGCGTATGGGCGAGGAGATTGTGGTAACGCCCCTTGAGCGAGTGGTTTTCGCTCGCCTCGAATAGTGGGGCGGCATTTATAAGTATGTTAAGCGAGTCATTGAATCTGGTGGATGCGTCCTCTACAAGTGCCAGGCGCATCAGGGCAACTGCTCTCACCTCGTCATTATCGCCGAGCCTGTCTAAAGCCTCTTTGAGGAGAACGCGTGCTTCGTCGAGCGCGCCTTCCCTGAAGTAGCAATAGGCTAGCTCGACGCGCGCTTCTTCCGCCCTGTGCGCAAGACCTGCCTGCTCGAATAGCGAGGAGCTTTGGCTCAGAATGTCCTTAGCAATCTCTTGCGCTCCGCCAACCTTCGTGTTGCTGCCGAGCCATCCTGTAAGTGCGCCGACGCGCAGGAGAACCTCAGCCTGGGTCGGCCTGTCGAGATCTGCGACTTCCGGGCTTTCACCTACCTTCGGCCAAAATGGGCGTAGCAATTCGCGCGCGTCTTCGTACTCACCTGAATCTTCCAGCTTCTTAGCCAGACGGCAGCGAAGCCCTGCCCGCTCGGTCAGGTTTAGTGTTCCCTCATCTGCCAACTCGGGCATGTTAAGTATGCGATGCGTCCGATCCATTTCCCGTTTCGGTTTCCTCTACAGAAAGCAGATTAACAACACACGGCGGGAACGCAAAACCCTTTTACGTTCCCGCCGCCCAAAATGCTTGCGAGCGGTTATCTGTCTTTCATCTTACTGCTATCTGCTGGTGTTTGACCAAGACAGGGATGATTTTTCCTCAGCGCCCGAAGTTAGCTGAGTCAGGCCAGAACCACTTGCCTCAGTTACATAAACCTGACTGCCATTCTTGTCTGCGAGGACGAAAGCGAGCCATGCACCGTCGGGGGACCAGGTTGGTTCGTTGCCGCCACTGGTTATTTCCAGCATGGTCTGATTCGTGCCATCAGCTTCCATGACGTAAATGTACGATGGCGCCGCTTCAGACTCCGGTGGACGCCCCATTGGGATGAAGCCGCATCCAACGTCAGTCTGAAACAGGTGCGCAGCGTAAGCGATCTGCTTTCCATCGGGAGACCACGCCGGTTCAGCTTCCGCCCAATCGGTGTAGGTTAAACGTTGAACGTCGTTCCCGTCCGAAGACATTGTATAAATCTCATTATTACCGTCACGGAAACTATTGAAAGCAATTCGTGTCCCATCAGGCGACCATGTCGGATCAGTGCCGCCCTCCCCTTGTGTCAGGCTTGTATATTTGCGGCTGGAGACCTCAACAACATAAATCTCCGGGCGACATGTCAGCTTCATGGCCCAGCCATTGAGGGTATTGTCATGCCCGCGCGCAAAGGCGATCTTTGAGCTATCGGGAGACCATGTTGGCTCACCCATAAATGCGGGGCCGCTGATGATCCGTTGCAGACGGCTGCCGTCAATGTCGGCGATATAAAGGGTGTGCTGGAGGTTGTTCATGTCGAAGCTGATAAAAGCGATGCGCGAGCCGTCAGGCGAAAAGGCGGGGTAGCCATTATACACCCGGGGAACACGTTCGGTAATAAGCCTGACATCGCTCCCGTCAGCGTTCATGACGTAAATCTGATCGGCGGCAGAAAATGCTATCAGACCGTTGCCTGAGATTTGCGATGCGAAAACTTGCGTCGGCGCGCTCGTCAGCGTGCGATTATGATAACTGGTGTCCGGGCGCTGTCGGGGCGTCACATTGATGCTGCAAAGCAGCAGTACGGTAAGAAGCAGTAATCTGATTTTGTTGTTGGTGAGTGTTTTCCTTCTCATAATTTGATCCTCCTGCGGCAGTTCGGTTGAAATGTTTCTAGGCTATTGATCCGTAACGCTTTTCGCTGGGGTGCGGGTCACAGATCCAGAATTTGCACGCCAGCAGCGATAGTCATCGAGAGGCATTGACCTGCGTCACTGATCTTCTAACGTTGGAATAACGGGCGGCCTGTCCGCGTTGAATCCATAGCCCCGCATCATACGCGCTCGGAGCAAAGTGTCAAGCTAAATATTTAACAGTGCATGCGATAGGTAAAGCTACAAAATATTTGTAGCCCTCGCTTAGTGTTGGGATTGATTTGGAACTCAGCCGGAAAAAGCGGCGCTTTGATTAGCGTATTTGAGTCTTGCGGGTTGTTCGTTCGAGCGCCTGCCGACCTCCACAGCGGCTCGCAACGAAAATAAAGAGCAGAGATAAACCTCATTTGATAGCAGCCAGCACACGTTTGATTAACTCATCCAGATTTTCTTTGTGCCAGCGCCAGACGATCACCAGATCGTGATCGGGGTCAATCCAGATCGTATTTGAGCCATAGCCCAACGCAGCGTAGCTCGACTCGGGCGCACTCGGCCATTGCTTATGAGCAGTGTTCAGCCACCAGAGATAACCGTAATCCAGCGGGTTTCGGCCTGGAGTAGTCGCCATCTGCACCCACTTTTCTGAGATGACCTGTTGGCCTTCCCATTTTCCCTTGCGCTGGAAAAGATACCCGTATCGTGCCGCGTCACGCGTGTTGATCCATAGTCCCCCACCCCAGCGTGTGCCACCGCTCACGCTCTTCATCTTCTTTCCATCAATCAACACATCCGAGTTGTCATAACCATGATACTGCCATGTACTGGTTGCCCCGATTTTGTCCATGACCTCTTCTTTTAAGACTTGCGGCAACGGTTTTCGCCAGACGCGAAGCAGCGACAATGAAAAGCGGTTGATCCGCACGTCGTTGTATTCCCAGTAAGTGCCCGGCTCTTGAATTTCTCTAGGCTTCCGTCTTCCTTTACCGAACTGTTCGACGCCGATGAAGTCTGATGACTTGCCCCACATCGAGCCTTCCCATTCGCTCGTCTGGTGCGCGTGCTCTTCCCACGTCACCTTCGCGTTCTGCGGTGAGTCGTATCCGCCGTCGTTGATGTAGTTCCGCACAGGATCGTTGACGTTCTTAATCAACTTGCGATCAATAGCCAGTCCGAGCAGTGTGGAAAGAAAGCTCTTAGCGGCGCTGTAGATCGGATCAATCCTTTGCGTGTCTCCCCATTCGGCGACGATGTAACCGTGTCGAAGGATGATGCCGTTCGTTTCTCCGCGCTCTTTGGGGATTGGCCCGAGCAGAGCGCCGAAGGTTTCCACCTGAGTGGAAAAGTCTCGCGGCACTTCGCTCTCCTGTGTTTTGGCGTAGGCGACCGCGCTATCGAGAAGGGCGCTGTCCATCCCGACAGCTTCAGCACGCTTGCGCTGCCATGCTTCACCGCGCTTCGGGAAATAGCTTACCTTTGCGGCCTTGCCCTTTGAGACGGCCTGTGCCGACGCGCTCTGAGATAACCTGATACCAATCGGCAGGCACAGAGCAAGCATGACAAGCACGATTGCTATTTTACGAAGCATCATGATTCCTTCACTTAATTTAGCCTTAATACTTTTGAGGGAAGAATTGAAGTACGGGCGCAAGATATTCCCGCTGAAAGGCGAATGTCAATAGTTAATGATTTGCGTTAGAGGCGCGTGGCATTCTGTTTCATTACTGATTGAAGGCAGATCACAGGCAGCCCATCCGGCGATTTAACCGAGTGAATTTTCCGATTAACTATGAGTTGATGAATTGCATCGGCATTACTTGATGTCAGAGCGCAGCCTTCCCCCAAAGTGACAAAATCGGATTGCTCGCCGCAAGCCTCGCACCACGCGCGCGTCTTGCTGCGTGTTCGGATGACGAGCAACTCGTGCGTCTCAATCGTGATGGTTATCTTTCTTTCCATTCCTCTCTAGTCGCTTTAATCCAGTTGTTGATGCGCGCTTCAAGCACGTCGAGCGGGAGCGCGCCAGCATTGAGGACTTCGTCGTGAAACCGGCGGATGTCGAATTTATTTCCGAGTTCCCTTTTCGCGCGCTCGCGCAATTCGATGATTTTCAGTTGCCCGATCTTGTAGGCGAGCGCCTGTCCCGGCCAAACGATGTAGCGGTCGGTCTCGCGTTGAATCTCTATCTCGTCAATGGCCGAATGGTCTCGGAAGAATTGCACGACCTGCTCGCGCGTCCAACGCTTGTAGTGAAGTCCCGTGTCAACCACGAGGCGGATGGCACGCAGCATCTCGTCCTGCAACCGCCCGTAGTCGCTGTACGCATCTTTGTAAAAACCTATCTCCTTGCCCAGTCGTTCCGAGTAGAGCGCCCAGCCTTCGATGAAGACGGTGTAACCGCCTTGCTGCCGGAAAGGCGGGAGGGTGGGCAGTTCCTGCTGGATGGCAAGCTGCATGTGATGGCCGGGCACGCCTTCATGATACGCGGTTGATTCCATCGAAATGGTCTTGATCTTCTCGTGGTTTCCGGTGTTGACCATGATGCGGCCAGGACGCGAGCCGTCCGGCGCACCCGGAATGTACGACGCACCGGAGACCTCGTTCTCGCGGAATTCCTCGACCTTCATCACGACCAGTTCGGCTTTGGGAAGGCGTCCGAAGAGCTTCGGCAACTCTTTCCTCATCCCGTCTGTGTAACGGCTATAGATTTCGAGAATGTGCTCGCGCGAGCGCGGGCGCAACGCAGGATTCTTCTCTATCGCGGCATTAAAGCTTTTCAAATCTTTGAAGCCGAGCTTACCTGCGATGACCAGCATCTGCTTTTCGAGTTCTGCCACCTCACGTAGTCCTACCTGGTGAATCTGCTCAGGCGTCAGGTCGGTCGTGGTCGAACTCTTCACGGCTGCGGCGTAGCGTGCAGCCCCGTCTGGCAGCGACCACACTCCCGGCGCTGTGCGTCCCTTCGGCACATATTCTTCTTTGAGGAATTTGGCGAACTTAACGTAAGCAGGCAACACAGAGTCGCGAACGGAGGCTATCAGGTCGCGACGGAGGCGCTCCTGCTCGTTGGCTGGAATCTCTTTCGGGAAACTGGCGAGCGACTGCGCGAAAGGCGACTTCGACGGTTCCTGGCCAGCAATATTCTCTGTCTGCGTGACCACCTTTTCCAGAAGGAAGCGCGGCGGCATCAATCCATCACTCATCCCACTCCGCATATTTGCAGTGACCTGCTCGAACAGGCGCGGGATTTGTTTCAGGCGTGCGATGTAATCGTCGTAGTCTTTGACGGACGCGAATTGAAGCAGCGAGACGAACTGCGGAGTGTCTATATGAACCCCGCCCATCTGGTTAACGGGCATCTCCCAATTTTTGAATCGCGCGCCGTCCAACTGCTCTTGCAAACCGCGCAACATCAAGGTCTTGTTCAGGGCTTCCTGTTCGGGGAAGCCGGTCGTGTCAATCGATTCGAAGCGCCGGAGGAATCCACTAACCTTCGCCAAGTCCTTCCGGGTGGCCTCAAGAGAGACATCGCTGAGTTGGTCGTTCCAACGCTTGTCGCCGATGATCGAGGCGAACTCAGGGCTGGTCGAGAGCGCGTATTCCCACTGCTCTGCGAGCAGATCGCTCAGCAGTTTGCGCCGCGCTTCAAGGTCTGCCTGTCGGGAAGGTATAGCGAATGAATTCACAGCCGCGAACAGCGCGAGCATGACTCCGATTGATTTCTTCAAAAAAACCTTCGCTACCCTGGTAATTCTTTGTCGCATGATGAATGCCCCTTATCGAATAGCTAAACGCCACGAAGATGAGGTTGCGTCTAATACCGAATAGCAGTAAAGGGTGAGGGCGAACGGAACCACGAAGTCACACGAAGCAACACGAAAATGTTATGACTGCTTGCTTCGTGTGATTTCGTGTAACTTCGTGGTTCGTATTTCCTTTACGGCGGAGGTCTTTTTTTGCTGCCGCCCGATAGACCATAACGACCGACGTAGTACAACGTCGCGGCCAGCAGGCCAAACATCACAAGCGCGGTCAGGTTGTTATTTTCAAACCACGCCGGAAGATATTGCACGAGGTCTATCATTCTCTCTTTGCCGAACCCTTGCGGGATGGCGATCAGCAATCCTGCGACCGCGCTTCCGGCGATCAATCCGGAACTGTAGAGCACGCCCGGCCCGCTCTCCTCCTCAGTCGTGCTGCGCTTGCCTTTTGTCGCGCGCTGGACGAGGGTGCGGACTGCGCCGCCCACAAAGATGGTCGCCGAGGTGGAAAACGGCAGGTACATCCCGACGGCGAAAGGCAGCGCGGAAATCCCTACAATCTCCAACAGAATCGAGATGAAGACTCCTATCAGGATGAGCGCCCAGGGCAGTTTCTGCGTCAGCACACCGTCCACCAGGATGGCCATCAACTGCGCTTTCGGCGCGTCAAACTTCGATTCAGGGCCGGTCGTCACTTCCTCATACTTGGCGATGCCAACATCATCAACATAAAAGGTGCGCGTCTTCTCACCTTCTTTAATTAATCTGGAATGATAGAGATTCCCATCAAGCCCGCGCACGCGCCGCTCCTCAGCGTTAGGAGGTGAACCCTCAACGACGGGCGGCGGAATGGGCTGTGTCGGCAACTTCTCTGTCGAGAGAGCTGTGCGAGCGCCGTTGATACCGGGGTTGATGCGATACTGTATTTCGCCGCTCGAATCGGTCAGGTATTTTCCAGACGGGATAGGTGTCCCGTCGCTTCCCTTCTCATCAACCGGGATGCGATGCAGGAAGAGAGGGCCGCCCGTCAATTGCCCGCCGCGCATGTCGCCTTTCGTCCACTGCTCTTGATTGGAATTAACCTCTGCGCGATACGACGGGTAATGACGCGGCAGGAGATTCGAGTATGAATCATTCAGGAACGTCATCGTCCACGCGATGACCAGCGCGGAAGTCGTGACCCCGATCATCAATCCCCACTGCATACGCGACGGAGTTCCGCCGACCAAAAACCCTGTCTTCAAATCCTGCGACGTAGTGCCCGCGTTCGACGCCGCGATACAGACAATGGCTCCGATGGACAACGCTAAAACGCGTGAATCTGCGCCGCCCTTGCCAAGCAGCAGGAAGAGCAGCGAAGTCATCAGTATGGTGGCAATGGTCATGCCCGAAATTGGATTCGAGGATGATCCCATCTCGCCCGTGATGCGCGAGGAGACAGTGGCGAAGAAGAACCCGAAGACGAGCACCAACAGCACAGAGATGATATTCATCACAACGCCACTCGTTGGCGCACCGGCAACCGTCAGCCAGATGAAGATTGTGACAGACAACGCCGCGATGCCGCCGAGCACGAAGGTCATCGGCAAGTCTCGCTCGGTGCGCGGCACTGTGCCTTCGCCGTCTCCTTTGCCCTTACTGAATTTACCCATTGACGACTTAAACGCGTTGAAGATAGTCGGCAACGAACGTGCCAGGCTAATGATGCCGCCACACGCCACAGCTCCGGCGGCGATGTAGCGGATATACAAATCCTGAATCTCGCCGGATGACATGGCGGAAATCAGCGGGCCGCCGGGCTGGACGGGAAAGAGCGGCTCGGTATATCCAGCGCCGAAAAACTTAATCGTCGGGATGAGTACCAGCGCCGAGAGGAAGCCCCCGCCGAGCATCATGGCTGCGATGCGCGGGCCGATGATGTAACCGACGCCCAGCAGTTCGGGCGTGATGCTGGCAGAGACGGTAGCGCCTTGATAACCTTTAATCACATATCCCGGAGCTTCATTCCACAATCTCGCCCCGCTCATCAAAAAGCGATAAACAAAAGCAAGTCCCAAACCGGCAAAGACCGTCTTCGCGTCTGAGCCGCCCTTCTCGCCGACAACCAACACTTCCGCGCAAGCCGTGCCTTCAGGATAAAGCAGCTTGCCGTGCTCTTTAACGATCAGTGCGCGCCTGAGAGGAATCATCAACAGCACACCGAGCCAACCGCCGAGCAGCGCGATGATGGTGGTCGGCCAGATTTCCAAGTCATAGCCGAGGACTAACAATCCGGGAATCGTAAACGATATTCCAGCGGCTACTGATTCACCGGCTGAGCCGGTCGTTTGCGAAATATTGTTTTCGAGAATTGAAGTGCGTCCAAGGGCGCGAAAAATCGAGATGGACATCACGGCGATGGGAATCGAGGCCGAGACGGTCAGCCCGGTTTTCAAAGAGATGTAGAGACTCGCCGCGCCAAAGATAATTCCAAGACCGGAGCCGACGAGCACAGCGCGCGGCGTAAACTCCGGCAGCCATTTAGAAGCAGGCACGAACGGTTTATGCACCTTATGGCTTTCGGCCACAGGCACATGCGCGTCATCAATAATCGGGGGGTTATGTTCAACGGTTTCAAGAGCCATCTCGACAGCCACCTCCGAAGGCTTTTCTCTTAATTTAGAGACCGGATGATGCAACGCGGTCGCATCTAAAGTCCTTAGAGGGAAGCTAAAATCTTCTGAAACATTATAAAATGCCGCCCTATGAGCAAAATCCTTGCAGCCCTGATACCGACGCCTCTTGCAGATGTCGAAGTGCGCGAGTTTCCAGAGCCTGAGTTGGAGATGAATTCAGCTTTGATGGAGATAGATTTGAGCGAAGTCTGCGGGACGGACGTACACCTGCATCAGGGACGGCTCGCGGGCGTTCCCTATCCTCTCATCCCCGGCCACGTCTCTGTCGGGCGCTTGAGTAAAATTCGCGGGCAGCTTCTGGACATTGAAGGAAGATTATTTGCAGAGGGCGACCGTGTAACCTTTCTGGATGTTCACAAGACCTGCAACGCCTGCTGGCATTGTCTGGTCGCTAAGGCGACGACGCGCTGCCCGCATCGGAAGGTGTACGGCATCACTTATGGATTGCAAGACGGGCTGAGCGGCGGGTGGGCGCAAAAGATATATCTCAAACCGGAGACGCGCTGCCTTCGTCTGGATAATGTCGAAGCAGAGAAGTTCATGGCTGGCGGGTGCTCTCTGCCGACGGCGCTGCACGCCGTGAGGCGTGCAGGAATTTCTATCGGCGACACGGTGCTCGTTTTAGGCAGCGGCCCCGTCGCGCTCTCCACCATTATCCTGGCTGGATTGCGCGGAGCGTTTCGCGTTCTTTGCATCGGAGCGCCCGCGCACAGATTGGAGGTGGCCTCGAAGGTGGGAGCTTCCGCCACGCTCAACATAGAGACGCACACCGAGCAGGAGCGAGAGCAATGGGTGCTTGAACAGACAAACGGGCGCGGCGCGGATGTGACCATCGAAGCGACGGGAGCACCCGTTGCCGTTGTTCAGGCGATGCGCTTCACGCGAGATGCCGGACGGGTCTGCATCGTCGGGCAATACACGGATCATGGCGAGGTCGCATTCAACCCCCATCTGGATTTGAATAAGAAACATCTGGATGTCAGAGGTTGCTGGGGCTCCGACTTTTCCCATTTTTATCTGGGCGTGCAATTGATGACAGACCCGCAACGCTCCCAACCCTGGTCACATCTCAAACTGAAGCGTTACAGCCTCAATCAAGCAAACGCCGCACTCAATGATGTGGCATCCGGTAAAGCCATCAAAGCATTGATTGATCCGCAGCTATGATGATTTTTTAATCTTTCTGACTCTCATGCGCGTATGTTCTCTTATCAAGAGCGGCCAGTTTTCCTAGCCTATGGGTGAAGAGCGGAGTAAGATTCGAGGCGGAAACCGTCAAAGGCTGTTAACAATTCTTAACTCTATTCATCCTTCGCTGATAAATCTTTGAAGTCAGCCTTACTCTTGATAGTTTGATCTCACATCTCTTCGGAAGGGAGCAGGACTTCGGCGGCGAAATCCATTACTGCTATGAGTCATCAATTAGAATCCGTTTATGAATTCGGCCCCTTTCGCATTGACGTGGGAAGACGCATCGTGCTGCGCGAGGGCGAGATTGTCTCGCTCACCTCGAAGAGCTTCGACACGCTCCTTGTGCTGGTTGAGCGGCGGGGCGAGGTCGTCTGCAAAGATGAGTTGATGAAGACGCTTTGGCCCGACACCATTGTCGAGGAGAACAATCTCACTCAACAAATCTCGATGCTCAGAAAAGCTCTGGGAGAGCGCGCGAGCGAACATCGCTACGTCTTAACTGTGCCGGGACGCGGCTACAGTTTCATTGCCGAAGTCAACGAAGCGGGCATCAGAGAGCAGGACTTGATCGTCGAGCAGCATACCCGGTCGCGCATCACCGTCGCGGTGGAGGACGATCACGAAAGAGCAACGCCCGCGCCGGAAGAGAAGATTAAATATTTGCCCGACACTTCGCGCACCATTAGCCGCAAGCCGCCATCCGGGCCAGCCATTTTCTCCATCTCGATTGTTCTGGCTGTGTTAACTATGGCCACAGCCTTCTGGTTTTATTCGCAGAGGACGCAGCCTTCAAACAATAGTGGAATCAAAAAATCAATTGCCGTGCTTCCATTCAAATCGCTCAATAGCGACTCGGCAAACGATTATCTGGGCACAGGAATGTCGGATACGCTGATTGCGAAGCTGAGCAATATCCATCAAATCTCTGTCCGACCGACCAGTACAGTGATTAAGTACGCCGGTCAAAATCAGGACGCGCACGCGATTGGCCGCGAACTCGGCGTGGATTCCGTGCTGGAAGGAACGGTGCAGAAGGCCGGGGATCGAGTGCGCGTCACTGTGCAACTCGTCAACGTGCAGGATCGAAATCCTCTCTGGGCGCAGAGTTTTGACGAGAAGCTGACGGACATCTTCACCGTGCAGGACTTAATTTCAGAACAAGTTGCTCAAGCGATGCTGGTCAAGCTGAACGTAGACGAGCAGCGACAACTCAGCAAACGAGAGACGGAGAATGTCGAAGCTTATCAGGAGTATCTTCGCGGGCGATACTTCTGGAATAAGCGGAACGAAGAAGGGCTGAAGAAGAGTCTCGAACGCTTCCAGCGGGCGATTACTTTAGACCCAAGCTACGGGCAGGCTTATGCGGGGCTGGCCGATGCTTACACACTGATCGCGCATTACAGGATTAAGCCATATGCCCAGGACGAAGCATTTCAAAAAGGCCGCGCGGCTGCCATCAAGGCGCTCAAGATTGATGACACCCTGGCCGAGGCACATGCGTCGTTAGCGTTCATCAAAACATACTATGACCACGACGAGGCAGGGGCTGAGCTCGCATTCAAGCGCGCAATCGAGTTAGACCCCAATTACGCGACCGCCCATCATTGGTACTCCGAATACCTGGCGATGCGTGGGCAGGAGCAGGAGGCCATGACTGAGATCAAGCGAGCGCAGGAGCTTGATCCACTCTCGCCCGTCATTAACACAACGCTTGGCGAGCGGCTCTATCTCGCGCGCCGCTACGATGAAGCGATTAGACAGTTACAAAAAACCCTTGAGTTCGCTCCGGACTTTGGCCCCGCTCATTACACGCTCGGGCTGGCCTTTGAACAAAAAGGCATGTATGAAGAGGCGATATTTGAACTGCGTAAGGCCAGGGATACTTCCGGCAACAGTCAGAATGTCTTAGCATCGCTTGGGCATACGCTCGCGCTTGCCGGACAAAAGAGCGCAGCACACAAAATCCTTGACGAATTACTTGCCAAAGAAGACCCTGTCCCGTATGCGATAGCGGTAATTTATCAGGGGCTGGGTGAGAAGCAGCAGACCATCGGCTGGCTGAAAAAGGTAAAGGATAAAAAGGATGCGCTGGATATGATGCTGAAGCTTGATCCGAGAATGGATAATCTCCGGGACGACCCCGGATTCCAGGAACTGCTGTGATGCTAATACCGAATTGCAGTAAAAAGTGAGGACGAGGCGAACCACGCGCGTCACACGAAGCAACACGAAGAAGAGGCAAGCCGTTTCGTGTCTCTTCGTGTAACGCGCGTGGTTCGGTATGACCTTCTTTTTGTACGCATCCTGGGATAACCTTTATTAGAGGAGGCAAACCATGAGAACACTCTTACTCTTATCGCTTCTCCTAATGTTAGTTCCGCCGAGTCCGACCGGCGCGGTTGTTGATGAGGGAGCATTGGTGGTGGTCGTCAGCTCCAAGTGGTCGAAGAGCCGACAGACGCCTGTGGCTCCGGTAGCCGCAACTACCGCCCCGGCTGATGCGATGATACCGGCAAATAAAAATTTCGAGAGAAACCGGAGGGCCAACGGGCCAGTAGGGGTGGCAGACCCGAACGTCGATAGCATGGATGGGCGTCGGGCGGCTATGGAAAAGAGCGTGCAGGAATCGCGTATGCCTAAGCCCAAATCCGTAGACGGCTTCCTGTATCAGGTCAAAGTCCGAAACGCCAGCACAAAAGTCATTGAAGTGATGTTCTGGGAATACCAATTCGCAGAGTCTGCGAATCCGGCGAACGTTGTGCGCCGACAGTTTCTTTGCGGCATCAACATCAAGCCCGACAAGGAGAAGGAATTGCAGGTCTTCACGTTGTTCGGCCCGAGCGACGTAATCAGCGTAGCAAGCCTGGGCAAACAGCCCGGAAACCTTTTTGTCGAGAAGGTCGTGATTAATCGCGTCGAATACGCTGACGGGACGATTTGGCAGCGCAAGGACTGGAATTTCGCCGAGATGATGCCGTCAATCAAACGCGCCATCGCCACGCCCTGGGGAGCGGAGATGTGCCGGGGACTTTAAGGTCTGTAATGCCCGGTCATCAACGATAGCTGAACAGGGATTGTTGAGGTGGTGCAGCTTGAGGCCGGTTTTTTAGAGCAATATTTATCCCAACCTGAAAAGACTAGACGTTGAAAAGAGGGCATGAGTGGGTCGTTATCCAGTCATGCCCCTTAATACTTATGCGCGTCAGCAACAAGACACCTGCCTCATCCGCATGTAGACATCTACAATCGATACTAATCTCGATGTTAGTGTTGATGTGCCTTCCTTTTCTCCTACAGGCTCAGGTGAAAGACAAAAGCGCTTCGCAATCTCAACCGCCGCAAACAATCGTCAGCGAAGGAATAGCTGTCGAGTTCAGTATCGTTCCTCTCAAACCGGAAAAAGGTGGGGCGGTCGGGTTGCCGGAAGGGACGGAAGCATCCGTCCGCTTCAAAATGACAGACAGCCGTACAGGTCAACCTGTCACGAACCTGCGCCCCGCGGCCTGGATTGATTTCAGGGAAGAGACGACCGTCCCTGATGCGCGGCAATGTCGCGAGAGAATCCAATCATTTCTGCAAGCGAGTTTGACGGAGCGCCCGGACATAGACCTCAACGCTTATTTGATTCTAGCCTTGAATCAAGAGCCGAACATTTCGGTCATTGATCCCATCTCAAGCTTTGGCGGCAGCAAGCTTTACACATTGATTCCCTTGAACAGCCCCGGCGAAGACTGGGTGATGACGAGTGATAAGCAGAGGCTTTTCGTGACGATGCCGCTGGCCGGACAAATCGCCGTCGTGGAGACCGCCGGTTGGAAGGTGGTCAGTAATCTCGATGCCGGGGCAAAACCGACGCGCATCGCTTTGCAGCATGATGAGAAATACTTGTGGGTCGGGAATGAAACGGAAGACGGCGGAGTGACGGTCATTGACTGGGCGACGGGGAAACGGGTCGCCCACTTTAAGACCGGGGCGGGTCATCACGATATTGTTTTGACGGACGATGATCACTACGCCTTTGTGACGAACAGGCAAACGGGAACGCTCTCCGTCATTGATGTGCCAAAGTTGACGCTCGTCAAAGAAGTCACAATCGGCTCTCAGCCTTCCGCACTGGCTTACTCTTCTTTGAGTAAAGCGGTCTATGTCATTGACGAGCGTGAGGGGACGATTGTCGCCGTCGGCGGCACGCGCCATGAAGTCCTGGCTCGCATCAAGACGAAACCCGGCCTCTCGGCCATTCGTTTCCTACCCGGTGGCCGCTACGGCTTCGTGCTTAATCGCCAGTCGAGCGTCGTTCACATCTTCGATAGCTCCACTAATCGCCTGCTTCATAACGTCCCGGTCGGGCCAGACCCGGATCAGATAGTCTTCACGAATGATGTGGCTTACGTGCGTGCGCGTGGCAACGAGTTCGTATCGCTGATTAGTTTGTCGAGTATCGGCAAGCAAGAGATAGAGGCTTCGGTCAACCGCTTCCCCGCCGGGCAGAAAGCCCCGCAGGCATCACCCTACACCGCAACGGCGAACGCGATGATCGTCACGCCGGATGGTGGGGCAGTGCTGGTGGCGAACCCGGCGGACAAGATGATCTATTACTACATGGAAGGCATGGCCGCGCCGATGGGAAACTTTCAGAACTACCGTCGCGACCCCAGAGCCGTGCTGACGTGGAGTCGCAGTTTGCGGGAAACAAGTCCGGGGACTTACACGACGACCGTGAAACTGGGAGGCAAGGGTACCTATGATGTGCCGTTTCTGCTGGACTCACCGCGCCTTGTGCATTGCTTCAACTTCACCTTGAGCGCTAATCCGGCTTATCGTTCAAAGCCGACAGTAGCCATCAAGATCGAGCCGCAGATACGAGAACAGACGGCCGACACCGGCGAAAAATATCAACTGCGCTTCAAGGTCGTAGACGCACAGACCAATCAGCCTCGCTCAGATTTGAAAGACATAGGCGTGCTGACTTTCCTCGCGCCCGGTATCTGGCAGCAGCGCGACGTGGCTCAACCGCTCGGCAATGGTCTTTATGAAATTAATTTTGTTCCGCCGCGAGACGGTGTGTACTATATCTACTTCAACAGTCGTTCGCTGGGAATTGACTTCAACCAGTTACCCAAGTTGACGATTCAAGCGACGAAGCGCGACCAGTAAACAGCAACACCGTCATCATCTCAGAATCAACGCTGGAGCCAGACCATGACCAATAAGTTCTTGTCGTTAATCGGCGTCCTCATCATCTCCACCTGTTGCGCCTGCTTTGAGGCAGTCGCACAGACGGGGACAACTCAGCCAGCCGCACCGCCAGCGCCCGGTCAATCCGCTGACGAAACCGACAAACAATCGAAGGCGCGAGGGTATTTCACGGATGTCGTGCTCGTGAATCAGAACAATGAACAGATGCGGCTCTATAGCGACCTGCTGAAGGGCAAAGTGGTTATCATCAACGCCTTCTTCGCAACCTGTCAGGGCAGTTGCCTGCCGATGAATCGTAATCTGGAAAAGGTGCAGGAAGCCCTGGGCGCGCGCCTCGGTAAAGATGTCAGCATCATCTCCATCAGCGTTGATTCAACTGTTGATACACCGGCCAACCTCAAAGAGTATGCGAAGAAACTTCATGCCAAACCGGGCTGGTATTTTCTGACCGGCGACAAGAAAAATGTTGACTTAGCTCTCTACAAGCTAGGCCAGTTTGTGGAGAACAAGGAGAGTCATCTCAACGTTTTTATTATCGGCAACGAACGCACAGGGTTGTGGAAAAAAGCTTTTGGACTAGCCCGCAGCGATGAGCTAATCAAGGTCGTCGAAAGCGTCGTCAACGATCAGCCAGCGGGCGACAAATGATTTTTCTTCGCACAGCGCAGCGTCAATCTATAGCCACCATGACATCGCTGGCTTTGACGACAGCATAGACCTCTTTACCCTGCGATAGCTCTAATCTCTCTGCGGAATCCTTTGTAATAATCGAAACTATCTCGATGCCGCCCGGCAACTCAATGACTACTTCTGAGTTGACCGCGCCGTGCTCAACCGTTTTAACTGTACCTTTCAAGGTGTTTCGTGCGCTGATGTTCATTCGTCTGTTCCTCCGGTCAGTTTCTTTCCAACATAGTTACTACTCGTATATCATCATCGGCAAGAATTTTCATTCTCCGAAAGGGGCTTTCATAATGACCCATGCCCGTTGTATCAGCTTCGCACTACTTTTAATCGCGCTTCTGTCTGCTATCACTTCCGGGCAGGCTAATCGGTCGCCCGCGCCGACCGCCGATTCTCTGTTAAGCATCGGTGGTGAAGTCGAGCGTCCGCTCAAACTGACCGCTGCTGATTTGTCTAAGTTGCCGCGTCGCACCGTGAGAGCCAAAGACCATGACGGAAAGGAAGCGTCATTTGAGGGCGTAGAACTCGGAGAAGTGTTAAAGCTGGCGGGCGTTAAGTCCGGCGAGGCGTTGCGCGGCAAGAGCCTGGCGCTGTTTTTAGTTGTCGAGGCACGGGACGGCTACCGCGCCGTGTTTGCGCTGCCTGAGCTAGACCGTGCTTTTACGGATCGCGTAATTCTGCTCGCCGACCGCCGGGATGGTAAAGCGCTGGCGGCTGCGGAAGGGCCATTGCGTATTGTTGTCCCCGACGAGAAGCGGCAGGGACGCTGGGTGCGACAGGTAATCACGCTAACAATCCGTCGCGCAGAGTGAGCCAACTATACTTTATGCCCAAACAAGCATCGCTAAAATGCCTGGCCCTGTTTGTCTTTCTCCTCATTCCTCTTTTGCTCAGCACAGGCGTCTTTGCCGGGGCGACTCTTCAGGAACAACTCTCGCCGCAGGAGAAACGAGGCAAGCAGATTTATGTGCAGGGCACGAGTGCGTCGGGCAAAGAGATTCTGGCTTATCTTGGCGACGCTTCGCTCGAAGTTCCGGCCAGCACGATGTCCTGTGCGAATTGTCATGGGCTTGATGGTCAGGGCAAACCCGAAGGCGGAATCATTCCTTCAAATCTGACCTGGGACGCGCTAACCAAACCCTACGGCGTCACACACCCAGGCGGGCGCAAGCATCCACCTTACACAGAGCGCGGCATTGAACTGGCGCTCACACGCGGCGTTGATCCGGGCGGCAACAAGCTGCTGAATGTAATGCCTCGCTATCAGATGTCGGGCGGGGATATGGCAGACCTCATCGCCTATCTGAAACGGCTGGGCAAAGATCGCGACCCTGGTATCAGCGAAAGCAAGATTGTCATCGGCACAATCGTGCCGACAAAGGGCGCTCTCTCTGAAATGGGTCAGGCCATCAAGGCCGTCAACATAGCCTTCTTCGATGAGGTCAACAGCCAGGGTGGTATCTACAATCGCCGTTTTGAATTTAAGGCGGTCGAAGCTGCCGACACGCCTCAGAGCACACGCGCGCGCGTCGAGCGCTTTCTTCAGGATGAACAGGTCTTCGCCATGACGGGCGCTTTCACCGCCGGGGCTGACAGGGAACTCGCCGCCCTGATGGAACAAAGAGAAGTGCCGCTCATTGGCCCGTTCACGCTCTACCCGCAAGTTGGCTTTCCGTTGAATCGTCAGGTCTTCTATCTTCTCTCAGGTCTAGACGGGCAGGCACGCGCGCTGGTTGATTTCGCTACCGGAAAACAACAGGGGAAAGCTGCTGACATCATTATCGTCTCTCCTCAGGATGAAAAGAACGTGAGTCTGATTGAAGCCGTCAAAGACCAGGCGAAAAAGGTTGGAAGGAGCGCGGTGGAAACTTACCTGTACACAGCCGCGCCGCTGGACGTTGCCGGAATCGTCCCGAAAATACAACAGAAGGGGCAGGAGACAATTCTCTTCTTAGGCACAGGTGCGGAAGCCCTGGCGTTTATGAAAGAGGCTGAGAGATTGCGCTGGTCTCCTACACTGTACCTGCTGTCGTCCAGCGCCGGGAGAGAAGTGTTCGACGCGCCAGTGAGCTTCAACCATAAAATATTTATCTCTTTTCCCACCTCGCCTGCCGATCAGACGGCGGAAGGAATCAAAGAATTTCGCGCGCTGGCTGAAAAGTACAAACTGCCTTCACAACATCTGGTCGCACAGCTTTCCGCTTACAGCGCGGCTAAAGTGCTGGTCGAGGGCTTGAAACGCGCGGGGAAGGACGTGAGCCGGGAAAAGTTGATTGCAGCCCTTGAGGGTCTCAATCGCTTTGAGACGGGCTTGACGCCCGCGATCACTTACGGGCTTAACCGTCGCATCGGCGCAACCGGCGCGTATGTGGTCGCAATTGATCTGGAAAAGAAGCAGTTTGTTCCCACGAGCGAATGGATCAATATCAATTGAGTGGGATATTGGGCGCGCACTTCAAGTAGTGGTTCAGTTTCAAATTGAATGCACGCCGAGATGAGATTCACCACCGCAGACACAGAGAACACGGAGGATGCACAGAGAAAAGCAATCTCAAATTAGGAATTTGAAATCTCAAAGCTGCTCTCTGAAATTTCAAATCTCTGTGCCCCCTCTGTGTCCTCTGCGTCTGCGGTGGTGAATCCCAACTTCCCCTTCACTCTTTTCAAACTAACCCACTGCCCGAAAAACAATTTTCGTTGACATCTCTACTGCTCAGTCATATGCTTAGCCCGCCTTAAAGTCAGACATTTTCTTTGTTTTGAAACAGAGGCTTTCCACACACCCACTCGCAAACAACATGGCGCACAGTTAGCATCACTGGACAAATAGGGACGCACAGGGGACGGCAGTCTTTTTGAGAAACCTGTAGCAATTGTTGTACCTGCCTACTTAGAGGAGAAGGAAAAATGCTAAGCCACCAAAGGACCCTCGCCGGTCTTTCAAGCGGCATCGTCTTAGCGCTCGTCTTATTGCTATCCGCAACCCCTGCAAGCGCCCAAACTACGCCTGCGCTTTCGGAAGCAACGACCACTCAGGCTACTGTGGCCACGCCAAATTCTCCGGCGACAGCGGTCTCTAATTCGACGAGCGTGCCAGCCGCTAACCAGAGTGTTGAAACGAGTCCGGTGACGACCGCAGTTTCAACGCCAGCAGTTTCCCCGGCAGCATCTTCTCCGGCAGTGAGCGCTAATCCTACCGCGCAGGTCGGTCCAATTCAGTGCAAACGAAATATCAATGCCAGCGTGGTGGCTTTCTCCCAGCCTTACATGTTGAATCGCCTCGGAGCCGCCATGCCCAACGCACAGATTTTTGCGCTGGAAAATGATGTGGACATGAAGCAGCTTCAGCTCAAAGGTTATAAGCGAGCACGCCCGATTGTGCTGCGCGCCAACGTGGGCGACTGTTTGCAAATCACCCTGAAGAACGCCATCTACCAGTATCCGGCGCTGCCCTCGCAGGGAGGCAGGAATAGTACCTTCCCCATCCTCGGCACGCCTCAAATGTCCGTGCATGTGCAGGGCATGAATCTGGTTGATTCGATAGCCAGTGATGGATCAAACGTGGGGACTAACGCTACCAGTCTCACCAACAGCCCGCAGTGCGGAACTCCCGGCAACCTGATTCCCTGCGTCAATACTCCGGGTCAGACGCCGCCAACTCCCGTCACAGCCGGAGAGAGCAAAACTTATAAACTCTATGCTCAGCAGGAAGGCTCTTTCCTGCTCTACAGTTTGGGAGATGCCAACACCACCGGCCAGTTGATTGACTATCTGACAATCGGGCAAATCGCGGCAGGTCTGATCGGCGCGGTCAATGTTCAGCCCGAAGGAGCCGAATGGTATCGCAGTCAGGTGACGGCCAATGATCTGAAACTCGCTACTTTCAACGCCAGGCGTTTGCCCGACGGCGCAAAGCTCGATTGCCCTCAGACGGAAATTATCCCGGCTCAATGCACATTGACCATCGAAGCAGGCGTGGTCAAGACAACCTCGACGGTGAAGAAGATGGCGGACGGGTTTTTGTATTCAATGGACAATCACCCGATCATCAATTATGACGCCGTTTATCCTGATGGAGCGACGCGTGCAGACGGCACAAAGATTCCTTCAAAGACTCCCATCCTGAAGATGCTCGATGCGGACAAAAATCTGGTTTCGAGCGACCTGACGGCGCTGATTACCGGCCCGTATCACGGGAGGTTTCCCGGCACGACGGGCGTGAACAACCCCGAACCGCCATGCAGTCTGGCCAATGTTCCGGGTAACACGGTCAAAGTTGATCCGCTCTTCTGCGCCAATCCTACTTTGCCGGACAGGAAACAGCCTTACCGCGAAATCACAGTGATGTATCACGAAGTGAGCAACGCTGCTCAGGCTTTTCAGGTCTTTGAATCCGACAGCCCACTGGCGGCGACTTCACAGGCCGGGATGGATGCTTTCGCCATCAATTACGGCACGGGCGGAATCGGAGCGGAGATTTATGCCAACCGCATCGGCGTCGGCCCGATGGCAAATTGCGTTGATTGCAAATATGAAGAGTTCTTCCTGAGTTCATGGACGGTCGGCGACCCGGCGATGATTGTTGACGTGCCCGCTAACGTCACGCCGCCTGCACCGCCCGCAATTCCCTGCAATCCGCAAACGATTGCGAATGGCACATGTGTTTCCACTCCCGCGCCGAAAGACCCGCCAAAGGGACCGAAAGCGACGATGGCTTACTACCCGGATGATCCGTCCAACATCTACCACAGCTATTTGAACGATCACGTCAAGTTCAGAATCCTTCATGGCGGAAACGGCGTGACGCACGTTCATCACCAGCACGCAGAGCAATGGCTGCAATCGCCCAACAGCGATAAGTCCACCTATCTGGACAGCCAGATTATCAGTCCGGGCGCGAGCTATAGCCTTGAGATGGTTTATGACGGCAGCGGCAATCTGAACAAGACGGCGGGAGACTCTCTCTTCCACTGCCACTTCTACCCGCACTTCGCGGCTGGCATGTGGGGCGGCTGGCGCGTCCATGATGTCTTTGAAGCGGGGACGGTGCTGGAAAATGGTAAGGTCAGTACGACGGGTTGGAATCGCGCGCTGCCTGACGGGGAAATTACGAGCGGCGTGCCGATTCCGGCTGTTGTTCCCCTGCCGACATTGGCGATGGCTCCCATTCCGGCCAGAGTAAAAATCTGTCAGGTGGATTCATCTTACGATCCCTCCAAGATGGTCGGCTCCGATTGCCCGCCACCGAGCGCGGGCGCTAAGCCAATCGGCTATGCGGCGGTAGTGAACAAAGATGACCTGAACAACGGAATGTATCCGGGCTATCCTTTCTTCATTCCAGCCGTTGCCGGAACACGCGCGCCGCACCCGCCTATGGACTTTGCCCAGGAGACGGACGCCAACGGCAAAATCCAGTATCTCGATGGCGGACTGCCGCGCCACCTAGTCATCGGCGGCACGGTCATCAACCAGCAGCAGACCAAGTACGATTGGAGCAAAGATTTTTATATCAATTGCAGTGAAGGTCAGAACAACACATACATAGAGGCTTGCAAGAATCAACAGAATCAAAAGCTGGGCTACCTGAATGCGGTTCAACTGCCTGAACAGGGTACGTCGGTCGAACTGGCCGCGATGAAATTCAACTCGACGCGCAATCAACCCAGCTTCACGCCCGATGGCGTTCCCGGTTTCTTTACAACCAACGGTCTCCCGCGAAAGCCCTCTGCCGGTTATCAGGCACAGAACCAGTACGGCTCACAGCTAGGTGCGCCTTTTGCAGACCCCGGCATTGATCTGAAAGGCAATGTGGCGGGCGGCAAACTGCCGCGACGCTACAAGGCGGCGGTCTTCCAACTGGACGTGTCGCTTAACCGCAACCCTTCGAGCCTGAACCCCTCGAAGGCGGAGAGTTGGCATTTTCCGCAGCAGCGCATTCTCACGCTTTGGGAAGATGTCATCCCGACGAGCAACTACGTCTATCCGCCCTCTCCGACTGCGCCCAGGCGCGCGCCCGAGCCTCTTTTCTTCCGCGCCAATTCCGGTGAAGTCATAGAGGTCTGGCACACCAACCTCGTGCCCAATTATTATCAGGTGGATGATTTTCAAGTGCGGACGCCCACAGATATTCTCGGCCAGCACATTCACCTCGTGAAGTTCGACGTGCAAGCCTCTGACGGCGCGGCCAACGGATACAATTATGAAGACGGCACATTCAGCCCGACGGAGGTTCAGGAAATTGTCCACGCCATCAACAACACGGGTGGAACGTGGAATGGACAACCAAACGCGGGACTGAAGCTCAAGAATCCTCCCGCTGGCATAGTTGATTGCGCGAAGCCTGAGAATAAGGCGCGATGCCAGCGCTGGGCAGGCGCGCAAACGACCGTGCAGCGTTGGTACGCAGACCCCGTGCTGGACGATAGCGGAAAAGATCGCACACTAGGAACCGTCTTCACGCACGATCACTATGGCCCATCCACACACCAGCAAGCCGGACTCTACGCAGGCTTACTGGTTGAGCCTAAGGACGCAAGATGGCGCAATTCCGAAACCGGAACAATCATGGGCGGGGCGGGCGTCGCGCCGCCGCGTAAAGATGGTGGCCCGACCAGTTGGAAGGCAGACATCCTCGCGGGCAACGCGGACGCTGACAGTTTCCGTGAGTTCGCTCTGGAGTTTCAGGATTTTCAACTCGCCTACAGCAACTATGTACCCAACACTAATCCTGTCCCCAGCGCTGATCCATCCGTCGGGTACAGAAGCATTAATCCGGCCAACCAGGTGAATACTCCGCCGACGCCGCAACTAGTGAGCAGCGGCCAGACCGTCGGCACGTTTTCGCTCAACTATCGCAACGAGCCTGTGCCGTGGCGTGTCGGCCAATTCGGCGACCTCTCGGAAGCCTTCAACTCGAAATTGAAGCTGGCTCCAACGCTCCCGCCTGTCGGCGACCCGACGACGCCCCTGCTGCGTGCTTACCAGAACGATAGGGTTGAGATACGCACACTGGTGGGCGCTCACCAGTTGGCACACTTCTTCAACCTGCGCGGGATGCACTGGCTCTGGGAAGCGGACTGGGGCGATTCCGGCTACCGCAGCAGTATGGGAATGGGCTTGTCCGAGCACACCGAGATGAAGTTCAAAGCGCCCATCTCTTCCGCTCAGACCATCAATCCATGTCCCGATAGTAAGAATGCTCCGTGCAACTTTACGGATTATCTCTACGTTGCCAGTTCCGGCGATAACGGGATTACCAACGGGATGTGGGGACTCTTCCGCGCCTACAGCCCGAACGCCGTAGCGAAGAACTTGCAGCCGTTGCCGAACAATCCGGTCGCCGCCACCAGCCCGACGGATTACGCGACCTGCCCGGCAGACCTTCCGGCAACGAAGATTAAGAATTTCGACATCACCGCGATAGATGCCCAAAATGGTCTGAGCGAAGGAGCCATCGTCCTTAACAGTCGCGGGCAGGGCGCTGGCCCTGATAATAAGCTCACGAATCCTCTGGGGTTGATGTACGTCTTTACCGCCGACCTTGCGGGCGGAAAACTGAAATCAGGCGTGCCTCGTGAGCCGCTCATTTTGCGCGCCGCCGCAGGCGATTGCATCAACGTTACCTTGCGGAATGGAATCAGCTCATCCGCTCAGGTGTTACAACAACCATACGGGCTGGTAGCTCCCTTCGGTCAATTCCAACTTAAGCCATCAAAGGAAGTTGGCCTGCACCCGCAACTGCTCTCCTATGATGCCACCACCAGCAACGGCATTAACATCGGCTACAATCCCAAGAATCAAGTAGCAGCAATTGGTGGAGCGCCCGCTCAATATCAATGGTACGCGGGGAAAATCGAGAGAGATCAAACCGGAAAGCTGAAGCATACGCCAATCGAGTTCGGCTCGCTCAACCTGATGCCCTCCGACCCGCTGTTGCAGCACATCAACGGCCTGTACGGTGCGATGGTGATTGAGCCGGACGGGGCGACTGATTCTCAGATTACCTGCGACGGGTTGGATGCGAACGGGAAGCCGACACAACTTAGCTGCGGGCCACTCGCAGACTCGACGACGACGCTGCTGACACGCGCCTCGGCCAACGTCTCATCAACGCCCGCCGCAAAGCCATTCCGCGAGTTCGTGGTAATGATGACGGAAGACCTCAAAGTGGGCAACGCGGGCGCGCAGTCCACCATCAGCGCGGTCAATTACAGGACTGAGCCAACCTATTATCGCTTCGGCAATCCAAACCCTGATACTTTCGCCGCAAATGGTGATAACAACTGCTCACTCTCGAACGGTCTGGTCGGCGCTGACCCGCAAACCCCGATCTATACGGCGCAGCAGGGCGCGCAGGTGCGCTTCCGTATGCTGCATCCTCCGGGCACGGGAATCGTGCAGGTCTTCAGCCTGCATGGTCACGTCTGGCAGAGAAATCCTTACGCCGCTGGCTCGACACAGATAGGCGATAACAAGCTTTCACAGTGGATGGGTTCTCTTGACAATCTAGGCTCGACGGCGCATTACGATCTGGTCATCAATCAGGCCGGTGGCCCGGCGGGAGTCGCGGGCGACTATCTGTACAGCGCTTTCGTTCCCGCCAAGGCTGAATACGGGTTGTGGGGCATCTTCAGAGTTCTGGACAAAAATGGAATGCCATTGACGCCCAGCCCATCCGTGTGCGTCCCGGCAACGACGCAGCCCGCGCTCGTCACGCCAGCTCCAGTGCCCGGAAAAGATCGCCTCGACAGGTTCAGGATTAAACCGGCAACCGTAGATACTAAGCCGCAGTAGAGCGCGGTTTGCTTTCGCAGAAATACCCGGCGGATTAACGAACCCCGGAAATTCAATTTTCAATCTAAGGAGAAATAGCGATGGGAGGAAAGAAAAAGGGTGGTGGCGGCGGTGACGGCCCGGATGTGGTCGCGATCATCCTGGAGAGATCATGCGCCCAGCAACTAGCCATTGCGCTCGCTCTGGCGCTCGGCGGCGTCAGCCCAATCGGCCCCAAAAAAGGTAAAGGCAAAGGCGGCAAGGGCGGTAAAGGCGGGGGCGATGAGGGCGACGAAGGCTCAACAGACATGGATACGGGCGGTGGCGGCGGTGGCGGCGCTAAAGGCGGTAAGTAGTCGGCACACCGTAACGACCAAGACGGTCGCAGCAGATTAGGCTGCCCGCTGATTTCAAGCTCAATTTATAAGTGTGGCATCTCTATCAAAAGGAGAGTATCAATCCGCTCTCACTTTCGAGTTGCCGCGCTTTCACTCCCTCTCTCGTGCGGCTCTTCTGTCTTTCGCTCCATCATTACCTGTCTGACATCAACTCCACTTGAGATGACGAACTGACCAACCGGGTATGAAACAATTAGAAAGGCATTCCAAGACCTTTAAGCCTGACCGCTTGTTTCATACTCCGGCAACCGAATTCGACAATCCGCTCAGGGCTGACGCTCTCTTCAAAGCCTTCCTGCAATGTCCATCCTATAGCCGGAGTTTGCTGCTCAAGCTACTCGAAGTGGCAAGAGGGAACAGCGGTGACGCCTGGGAGCTCAGGCGGCTTGCCGTCCTGATGTTGGAGCATCAGGTCTTAAAAATTCCGCCGGAGAACGTTGAAGAGTTCGACGTTTTCCTTACTCAACTCAAACTCAAAACCGCTACCGGGCTATCGCTGCAAGTCAATGAATCAGTTTTACAGGAAGGCTATTCAACCACAGACCTGCGCGGTTTCATTGTGGAGTTGCGGCGCAAACTTGAACGGTTCAAACGCATTCACGATCAAATCAGCGGTGAGAGAATAACCCGGAGGACGCTGCTCGATTTCATCGCACTCTCGCGCCGGGAGTGCAGGCTCTCGCTTGCTCGCTACGTCTTCCAACCCGACGAGGTGATCGAGCGGATTTCCCAGCAGCTTAAGCTTTCCAAAGGAATCATTGACCTCAATCCCTCTCAGCCAGCCTTTGTTGAAGCGGAAGACAAACACGCAATAGCCCGGCTGCCTGATTACGAGGCGCGCATTCTTGAGCGACTCCGCGAGACGCATCGCATTTACTGGGCATCAGATGAAACCAGTTCCGAAATAAACTCGCTCGTAGAATATCCCTTAACGACCGTCGTGCTGGTCGTCAAACCGCCCGGCAGCCATCATGAGTTTGAAATCAAGAGAGCCGGTCGAAGAGGCGGCTTCCCGCTCAAGGTCGTTCACCAGCGCGAGGGCGAGATGGTTCCCCCGTCGCATCGTCTCGACGGAGGCTCGACGCAATGGCTCTTGCGCTACGAGTCGCAATCGGTTTCCAGACTCTCGGCCATTTACCGGCTGGTGCATGATGCGGAAGCTCCCTTCTCCACCTTTCATTCGAAATCTTCAATCTATGATATTCCGGTAGATGAACGGGAAGAAAACGTCCTTAATTATTTTACTGACCCTCGGATTTTCGGGCGTGGATACAGCGAGATGCGCGCGGCCATGAAGGAATCCGTTGACTCGTTTAATGACGAGCGCGGATCACAAACCACCAACCTCCCCGGCGATTTAGGTCTCACGATGCAGTTTCTCGGACACGTTTCGCCGACGCAGGCCGTCATCTCTGGCACGAGTTCATTCCGACTCGATAGGCTGGCGGCTTATCTCTCCAACGATGGCGCGGAGACATATTTCACCAAAGGCTTACAGCTCAAATACTCAAGCCACGATGCGAGGCTGCTGGCAGACGAAGTGCTGGATGAAGTCCTGGGCGTCTACAGGCCGCCCGCTGTCAGGTATAGAAGTTACAAACAATATCTGGAAGCAGCCTTCAACGTGGCCGAGAACCGCGCGCGCGCAGACCGGAACTTCCTGACAGCGATGCAGCAGATTGGAAAGTTCTGGGGAACTTTACTGGCCGTCAGAGCCAGCACCAACGGCGAGTCTTTCGTTCCCAGAAACGTCGGCCTGAGGAGCGTCTGGGCCGATGGGCACTGGCAGCTCAAGGTTATCTTCATGGATCATGACAATCTCAACCTCGCCGACCCGTCCGTTAAAAACTTTCAATCTCTGGGCGCGCATTCCTCGACAGCGCTGGACGAATTGTATATCTGGGGTATCTATGACGGGGTGAGACACGTCACCGGCGCGGTGGATTGTCTCGAAACTATTTACCGCACCGGGCAAGTTACACTTCAACAAGGCCGTGATTCATTTCGCGTGGCGATGACGGAGGCTTACCGAAGGACACACCGCGCACTAATGAACAAGGCGAAGCTCGGACAATTCTTTCATCCCTTATTCGTCGAGCGAATCCGCGACTGGGATATTATCGTGAGGAGTTATCTGCAAATCAAAGACGACCCGTCGCGTCTCGCCGCCTGGAAAGATGAGATGCTGGAAAAATTCATGCAGAGCGGATACGACAGGAATGTGATCTTGGAACACCTCATCGCCGCCGAAAGATATTCCCTGTTCCTTGAGAGATATTCGTTTCTTTATCAGAGCTAGAGAATGAGGTAATGTAATATTCACTCGCAATTTCGCTCGCCGTTAGCTGTGAAGACGAGCAGGAAAGGCAGCAAGAAATGACCAACGAAGAAATGGAACGAGGCATTGAGTTCTTATTAAAGAGTCAGGCCGACTTTGAAGCACGCCAGGCCAGCTATGAAGCACGCCAAGCCAGCGTTGAAGCGCAACTAAAGCAGACCAGCCAGCAGGTAGAAACACTGGCAAAGACTCAAATAGAATTCACTCAATTCGTGCGGGGCTTTATGGAAGCTCAAGGCGAGTAAGAAAGGCAGCAAGAAATGAGCAGCAACATAGAATCGCGCATTAAGACAGTAGAAGAAGCAATGCAGGCCCTCACGCAGTTAGCGGTCAGCGCCTCTGAACGCATGGACACGCACGAGTCCTGGATTAACATTCTCGGCTCTAGCGCAGAGGCTCTGACCGCGCGCATGGAAGAGCTAGCAGCGGCTCAAACCAACAGCGAAGTAAAGATCGCGGCTCTGACGGACGCGCAGATTAAGACGGAAGATTCCATCACAAAAACAAATGAGGCTCTGGCTTCTTTAACCGTTCGCGTTGACCACCTCACAGAGTTAGTTGAACGATTCATCAGCGAAGGTCGCAACGGTAATTCTTAGGCAGACCACCCAAGGCTAAAGGTGAGACAGGTAAGACGGGCAAGAAAGTAGCAGGAAATGAGCAGCAATATAGAATCTCGCATCAAGACAGTAGAAGAAGCGATGCAAGCCCTCACACAATTAGCGATCAGCGCCTCTGAACGCATGAATACGCACGAGTCCTGGATTAACGAACTCGCCGCAGAACAGGTTACGCTCGCCGCAGAGCAGGCCAGGTTCGCAAGAGCGCAAGCTAATCTGTCAGAGGCTCAAGCACGCACGGAGGCTGTCATGGCAGAGACGGGCGAACGGCTTAATGCGCTGATTGATGTTGTCGAAAAGTTTATCTCTGGACAAAGCGGGAAGTAGGCAGCCCGCCCAAGCCTAAAGATGAGAAGGCTTCAAAGGTGAGTGAGAAGAAAGTGCCATCGAAACAATCAGCCTCTAGTGACAATTAATACGAAAGGTAAACAACTAATGAGACGTATAGAGATAGTTCGAGGTGTAAATGAATTAACTGAAGCCCTCAAATCAAGCAAACTACCAGATGCCATACGCGGTTTTTTGAGAATACCTTCAAAGGTAGATATTCCTCCGCTAGTCATGACGCTCCTTTTTCAAGGCTTCAAAGATTTCGCAATTAAAGCGCATGGGCTTAGTCCTGCTGCAAGAGAAATCGCTCGCATCTTAAATCTTGAGAGGCTTGAAAACCCAGAGATATGGCATGAGGCTTTACTATCTGATGAGCGCAGACACGTCCTTTTTACAATTCAACAAGAGATAGCTTTCGCCCTCAAGCATCTTCCAGAGATCGCCAGCTTGTTTCAACAAGAACCATTTAAATTAATCGGACAATCTGGTGAGATTGGGGTAGGTAAAGATAAGAGCATACTTTCTGTGGTAGTGATCGAAGATGGCGACCGTTATTCAAGTCCTAGCAGGCTTATTGATGTGCTTCAAAGCGTTGAATCCTTGTATAGGGCCTGCGCGTTTATGAAGGGGATACCGCCAGAAGGCTTAAGCGTTATCGCGTTAGATTCAGGGAGCGATAAAGCGCTCGAACTTTTTAGGTATAGCTAAAGTAATGGAGTGCGTGAAAGAGATAATTTTTTCTATGTACGATCGAATTATCTTTTTTAGAGAAAGAAAACATGCTGAGCGGATTGAGTTAGTATCTCAGTCATTGCCTGTATTACAAAAACTTGGAGAGCTTGAAAAAGAGAGAGCGATAGAACCTGAGCAAGCAGAGTTAATTAGACGAGGTTTACTTGAAGGTGTAACTAAATTCATGAGTTCTGGTGCGACCATTCCAGAAATCGAGATGATGCCTCAGTTTGACTCTCGGCAGCTCATGTCCGTTGAGCCTAAGCTTCTTTCCGCTTCGATTTCTGACTCATCGCCGCAAGAGGACGCTGACATCGTAAAAGAGGCAGAAGATAGAAGTGAAAGCATTGAAGAACGTACGCCCGAAGGGCTAGACCTTAGTAATCTTAGCGAAAAAGAACAATTTGATTTCCTTCGATTGTTAAGAAAGACTCTTAATAACGCAGAGCTAGAGTCGTCGGATAAGTATGAAGATGACGCGCCCCGAGATGCTGAACCTACTATAGACGCGTCTGACGCATCGGAGGGGCAAGAATAGGCTTAATCCGTATTGGTTTTAAGCAAAACCATTATGCGGGATGCCTTCATGTGGTGGCTATAACCATTGACACCCCATCCCACCCGTTAACATCTTCTCATGTCCTTTCCTCGCGCTCACGTTGTATGCTGCTCGCTCGGAGCGGGTTGA
The DNA here is from genome assembly GCA_963791265.1 of uncultured Acidobacteriota bacterium. Lineage (GTDB taxonomy): Bacteria > Acidobacteriota > Blastocatellia > Pyrinomonadales > Pyrinomonadaceae > QHXM01. The sequence goes on along the minus strand of CAWBSB010000012.1, from coordinate 279,562 downwards.
TTCGGGCGTTGGATTGCTTAGAGTCTTGTTCAAAAGTAGTTTATAGAGATTGGAAGAAATTAATCACCTGACTGAAAGGAAACCATATCCCATGAAAAAGGCTGCCCGGAGCAAACACTGTATTTTGAGAATACTCTTCGCATTCTTTGCGGTGTCAATGCTGTTCCTCCACGATGCTTCCGCGCAGGGAAAGCAGGATTTCACTCATGGCAAAAATTTAGCTGCTGGCCGGTGTCAGGAGAACCAACTCGAAGTGCGCCACGTCTCTGAGGATGCCGCTATGGGAGGAGTGAGGACTATAGACTATGCCTTCACCAATACTTCGTCGTCGCCTTGTACGTTGAAAGGTCATCCGCGTTTCGAGGTATTGAATAAGTCGGGGCGGCTGGTTCGCGGTGGTCGAGCCGCTAATGGCTTAACGATGATGGGCGACGAGGCCAGAAGGCCTCCGCGCATGGTGACGATTGAGCCGGGGAAAACGGCGACATTTCTGGTTTATTACAATGCCGGTGGCGCTGGATATATGGGGAAGCCGTGTCCGATTTATCGCAGGGTCAGGATTACCGCTCCCGGCACTAAGCGCGGCGTCGTGCTGCGTGAGGAGCTTCAGTTGTGCGGGCGGCTGGAGGTCTCGCCGGTAGGCTTGCCCTCCAACGAGTAGCGACGCAGACTGGAATCAATTCAGACAATTCACCACGCACAAGGCAGAGTGCGCCGGGTGTCGTGCCGCGTAACCTTTAACGCTCACTCGTGTGCGCCAGACCCGACGGGGCTTCCGGGTTCATCGTTAATATTTCCGTAGTCTGAATTGCCGCCGTCAAAGCTGCTACCGGAACTGCCGTTGCCAGTCCCGTTCGACGGCTGCTGAATTTGCGATTGGTTGTTATCTTGAGCTTCCTGTGTGGTCTTTTCGCTATCTTCTTTAAAGCTTAACCATCCCATGATCGACACTTCCCTTCTGATTATGTGAGGCTAACAAGAAAGGCTCTCGTCAGCAGGTGAGCGAGGAATGCGACAAGGGAAAAGATATTACTGTCAGAAATAGATGTCAATGATGGCCCACCGTCTGGTGATGTCAAAGATTGCGAGGCAGATACTTTTTTTTGAGTTCCTCATAGAGACACTGTGGATGATACTTTTGATTCTTATCCGAACCTGCACGCCTCCACATTTCGTTCCACAGGTGAAGAGCATAGGTGGTTTTACCAAAGGCCCAAATCTCCGTTGGCTCTAAAACTTTATCCCACTCGGAATAACTGATAGGACAGAAAACCTCAGACGGCTGCACGAAGTTTTCCAATGAACAGAGCCGGACGGCCTCGCCCATTAATCTTGGCCCGGTTTCTCCCCAGACTAGATTTTCAATATTTTTCTCCCGGCAGATTTGCCATGCGTAAGCCATCGCGGGGCTGCCGGAGGGCATCTTGATGGCTCCTGAATTAATCACTTCCTGCCCATCGCTGATTTCGCTTGAGAAGACATACGCGGCTGCGAAATCGAAGGGCTGCAAGCAGATCATGTCAGTATCAACCCACCATCCGCCTCTCTCCAATAAGAGTTTGTAGCGAAAAAAGTTTGAAAATCCCGAATATGATTTGAAGTCCCGGTATTGAAAGATCATTGACGACGGCAAGACCTCGCCTGCGTCTTTGACTACCGCCCCGGCGGGAATATTTTTCACGTCCTCGTAGGTATACAGATGATATTCATGTCCATTCATCAGGAATGAAGCGATAGACAGTTGTTCCATCACGGACAATTCCGTGCCGACCCATAATCCCTGAATAATCCTGTTCGCCGCCATCATTGCCATCTGCGCTTAGGCCCCTGCCTCAGGCTCCGCCACAAGTTGCTCCCACAAATTCATCACTCTTTCAATCCCAAATCGCTCGACCGCCTGCGGAGCATTCGCGGCCAGTCGTCGCCGCTCGTCCTCGTCTATCATTAAGCGCTCCAGTGTGGCCGCCAGTGCGGGCACATCCTGCGCTTGCACGAGCCGTCCATCAATCCCGTCTCTCACAATGTGCCTCGGCCCACTCGGACAATCGAAGCTGACTACCGCAAGACCGCAAGCCATCGCCTCGGCCAGCACATTCGAGAATCCTTCGCAACGCGACGACACAACGAAAAGGTCAGCTTGCCGCATGACCTCGAAGGGAGATTTCGTAAAGCCGCCAAACTGCACACGCTCTCGTAATCCGAGGGCGGAGGCGCAGTGCTCCAACTGAGATCGAAGCTGCCCTTCTCCCCAAATCTGTAAGCACCAGGCGGGCTGTCGCTCGGCGATGAGAGCGAATGCCTGTAACAAAAGATCGAAGCCTTTTTCATAGGCGAGCCGCCCCATCGCCAGCAGCGTCCGGCCCGCCTTGTGTCGTGTCTCTGTTTGATTGTGGGCGAGGCGCGCAGCATTCGGTATCGGGTTAGGCATCACCCGCACCCTTCCATCCATGAAGCCGGAAAAGTAAGGCGCAGCTTCTTCGGTCAGCACCGTCAGATACTTCGCCTGTGGATACATAAGCCTTCGCAAGCCCTCCCATCCTGCGCCGATATTATTGTAGTGCGGATCACAATGCTCTGAAATGATGACCGGCAAGCCCAAACCTTGCGTTGCTAACAGAGTTCGGATGTTGGTGACATCTATGAATGAGATGATTGTTCGGGGACGAAGATTAATGAGAGCTTCCCGCAAGGCAAGGATGCGATTGAAGTCAGAGATAAAGGCGCTCTGTTCAGCCTGAGAGCAGCTATGAAGCGTCCCAAGCAAGAGGCTTAACGACCTTTGATCCGGCATGGAACGACAGGAGGGCTTTGTTCCCAGATCATGCCGCAGCACCTTCGGGTGCAAGTCGAAATGTGAAGAGAGGTGGCTTCCACACATCGTCAGGAGTGAAATCTCTCGTCCCCTCTCCGCCCAGTAATTCGCCATTCCCGAAGCCACACGCTCAGCGCCGCCACCGCCTAGCGAAGCAATCACCAGTGTGATCTTCATCCAGCCCTCACAGTTTCGCCACGAGCGTCCAGCAACGTTTGAAGATACTCGTCAGGCTGTAATTTCGATTCATAAAGGCGGGCGAGCTTTCTCATTAACTCAAGCTCTAAATATGAATTGTGGCCTTTAACACTCTCCGGCGACTCTCTTCCCTGATGATCTTTCAGCGGATGCAGATGGCTGGCGCTATCCTTGAAAAAAAGATGGCCTCCACTGTGATAAAAAGTCATCCCGGTAATGGACAGCCTGTGGATGTCGTAAGACAAGAGGTCAAGGATGGCCAGGAATCCTGTTCTTCCGGTATATCCGCCCAACAATGTCCGGGCGCGGGCGCTCGTTGAATACAGCATCCTGAATCCCATCTCGTTGCCCTGTTGCTTAAGGAGTAGATTGAAGGCCAGATATTCCGACCAGCAGTGCGGCGCGGGCTCATCCGAAGACGGAAAGGTGAAGCCATTGTTCGTGCTGACCAGATATTTGATTTCGGCTTCTTCGCAGACACGTCTGAATTTTTCATGCGAGATTCCTTCTTGAAGGAGTATCTGCTTGATGATGACTTCGTTGTTGCAATACAGGATGTCCGTGCGGGTTCCAATGTCGTTGGCCAGCTCGCGTGTAAAGGGGATGTAGTGAATCGCCGTGTTGAATCTCACGACCAGATCGTGGGCATCTATCATCTCGCCCTGCCCCTTGCCCCGAAGGGTTTCGGCTGGCCCGACGATCACGACATCTTTGCCCTTTAGCAGTCGCCCGAAATCCGTGTCTAATTCGATCAACGCAATTTCATGCTGAAGCTCTTTGATGTCTGGATAGCCCTGCTCATCCGTTGCCTTCATCTGCTGACCTCTACCGGCTTCGAAGATATGTGATTGCCATTCGATTGAGACAAACGCAGCGCCTTGTTGGGTGATTCAAAGACTGAAAGCAGGCGTCTGACTTTCAACGATTGAAGCCCATCCTCTCTGCCCTGAGCGGTCTCTTCCCAGCCGCCGACTTGCTGAATGCCCTTTCGCGTAAAGAAACATGAGCCACGACAGATGTCTCTGCGTTCCTGCCGCTCATAACTGGTCAAGTCAACGTCCTCACCCTTAATCAACACCTGGGTATCTTCTTCGGTCAACTCGATCAAGTGCTTGTATGAGCTGACAAAATCATATTGCTGGCACAGCTCCAGGTTGGCGATGATATTCTCTCTGTCCAGATGAATATCACTCTCGGAAAAGATAAAGAACTCTTTGCTCGACTCAAACATTTTGAAGCCCGCCTGAAAGCATCGCTCCGGGTTAAAAGCGCTTCCATCCCGTAAGAATTTATAACGGACTCCCTCGCGCAAGGTCTGTGGCTCAAGCTTGGGTTGCTCGCCATGCTCCACGACGAGCACCGTGATGTGCGGATACCACGCCTGACAATAGTCCAGCTTGAACTGTAAATTTCGAGTCTGCCTGCGGTCAGGCGTTTCGTCCCGGTGCGCGATAATCAGGACTGTATCTTTCTGGATTTGATTCCATTCAGGGCTGGCAACGACGACCGCTTCCTTCACATACCAGGGATGCAAGTGCTTGCTCTGGGTATCGGAGTAGTTCTCCTCAACCCAGGCCAGATGAGGCATGAAGCAATAGCAGTTGAAGGTTTGCTGTAAAATCGCATTGACTTTATCCACCGGCTCAAGCGATTGAGAGTTTAATTCGATAAAGGCATCGTAAACCGTCTGCTTCAACGCGTAAGCAAAAGTCGAATAGGAACTGGTTATCCTGGAAATGTTCTCTGAGATTTTCCGGGGGCGGACGTAGACATGCAGGCCGCCGAACAACAACATATCCCAATCGGACGGCAATTGACTGACGTAGCGCGAGAACCTCTCGTTGAAATCAGAATCGAAAACAACATCATCTTCAAAGATTAAAATCTGAGAGAGTCCACTGCGGCGTGCCTCACGGACTACCGACAGATGGCTTTGCAAGCACCCGTAGGCTCCCGGCGAGCCATCCCAACCGGGCGGCACGTCGAGCGTCCACCCATCGAGCGCCGGAAAGCGCCTCACCGGGTTGATTTGATGTAAGGCGAACTGCGCCTCGGCCTGCTCCCAGCGCTCAGGTCTCCGGTCGAGGTTGATACACACTTTGTCGGGAAAGAAATCGTTTACATTCATTTCTCGATTAACATCGCTCGCGCTACGTTCTCTCCGGCTTGTAGAAACTCGCATCCACTTCTTAGGTGATCCGATTAAACCTGATTGGGTTTGCTGAAATCAATACCAACTGATAATAATTGCCGATAATATCAAGATGCAGACCAAAAGAAGGAAATAACGAACCACGCGCGTCACACGAAGAGACACGAAGAAAGCAATCATAGTCATTTCGTGTCCCTTCGTGTGACGCGCGTGGTTCGTTTTGTTCTCGCTTTTTACTCCAGTTCAGGATTAGATAAGCGAAGATGCTTGGGACTCTATCTCATTCTACTTTTGCTTCTCTGAGCGGCTTCCCTTGAAGATGGGAGATCAACCACAAATCAACCTGCCCGCGATGACTGATGAACTGGCCTACGTCTGGGCCATTGGCATCTATCAGGGTGAATCACCGCTGAAGCTCGCGCCCCTGGCACATCTCTCAAATCCCGTGCTGACCTATCTTGATGTGGCGGATGCGCCTGCCTCTTTCCTGGCAGACCCGTTCATGCTGAAAACCCCTGATGACTGGTTTATGTTTTTTGAAGTTTTTAATAACGCCAGCGGCAAAGGAGAGATCGGGCTGGCCACAAGCAGGAATGGATTGGAGTGGCAGTATCGCCAGATCGTACTCCGCGAGCCTTATCACTTATCGTACCCTTACGTCTTCGCTTGGCAAGGTGAGTACTATATGACCCCGGAGACGCTCGCGCCCAAAGCCATTCAACTATACAAGGCTGTCTCTTTCCCTGAGGAATGGGCTGTCGCAGCAACCTTGGTTAAAGGAGAACTTGCCGACCCGTCTATTTTTCGCTTCAATGATAAATGGTGGCTCTTTGCCTGCTCCACTCCGCTCAGACATGACACGCTTCGTCTATATTTTGCAGATGAGTTAACCGGCGCGTGGACAGAGCATCCCATGAGCCCAATCATAGCGGGCAACGAGCGCGTCGCCCGTCCGGCAGGCCGTGTGCTGGTTTTAGATGACAAAGTTATCCGCTACGCGCAGGATTGCTATCCGATGTACGGCATGCAGGTCAGAGCCTTCGAGATTACTGATTTGACGCCCACCACCTATGCCGAAAAAGAGTGTGTGGAAAGCCCAATCATCAAGGCTCAGGGCAGTGGATGGAACGAAGTCGGGATGCACCATCTTGATCCTCACTTGATGACGGATGGAAGATGGATAGCGTGCGTTGACGGTATGCGCCGGGGCGTTCAAGCTATTCGCGACGACGGCATTAGATGATAAAGGGGCTTTTGCTCTCGTAGAGTTCCATGCAGATTGATGAAGCGGACGAAAATCAGATCATTGTCTACCGGGTTCTGACAAAGATTTCAGAAGTCGAGGCTATCATTCTGCAATGGGATGAAGTTCTCAAACGTTCTGCCTGCAATCGCGCGTTCAGTTCGGCAAAGTGGTATCTCGCTGCCTGCCGACACGATCCAGCAGTCTCTCCTTATGCAATCATCGCACAACGCGGGGAGAGGCTGGCTGGCATCCTGCCGCTGGCTCTGATTAACGCAGGGGAGATGGCCGCCTTTCCCACCGGTTTGGCCGACTACAACGACATCATTGCTGCGCCCGAAGATGTCAACGCGCACGTCGGCCTCTTGCAGTATGCCTTCTCACAGGCGGGAGGTTATCGCAGGCTGCGACTTGACGATGTCCGGCGCGATTCCAATTGCGCGCGGGCGCTGCGACTTGTCAAGCGAATCCACGCGATGCAGCAGGTCTCGTTGACCTACGAGATCTGTCCTTACATTCAACTTTCCAACAGCTATACAGAGTATCTGGAAACAAGGGGCGAGAGATTCAAAAAAAGACTGAAGTACGCGCAGCGCCACGCCGCCCGAAATGATTTGACGACGAGGGAATTGGAGCCGGAGACTTTTCCGCCTGACGAATTAGCGCAGGTGTTTCTCTCATTGCATCGGAATCGTTACGGGGCGACGAGTTGTTTTGTACCGGAGCAGGCACAATCATTCGTCAGGGAGATTTTTCCTCTTCTCTTTACCGAACGAAGCCTCAGGGCATTCGCGCTCTTTGAGAAAGAGAGCATCTTGGGTATTAACATTTGCATGGTGGGCGTCAAGAGTCTGTGTTACTGGAACGGCGGTTTTCTCGCCGGGGCAAGCGGCTTCTCGCCCGGCAAGCTGCTGATTGATGCTGGTATCCGGCAAGCCTTCGCCATGCAGTTTGATGAATACGATTTCCTGAGAGGCGCAGAGGACTACAAATCGGATTGGGCTAACAGCACTCGTCACATCAGCCGGATTGAGTTCAAGGAATACATATAATACTGAATTGCAATAAAAAGTGAGGGCGAAACCAACCACGAAGACACACGAAGAGACACGAAACCGCTTGCCTCTTCTTCGTGTCTCTTCGTGTGTCTTCGTGGTTCGTTATGACCTTTTTTTTGTCTGCTACTTGGTAGCAGATATTCTTCGGGCGAAGAGTTTCATTAGTTCCTGCCTATCCGGCGCGGCAAAAGTGTATCCACTGAATTTCATCCCTCCGGCTTTCATAAAGCTAGCGCTCTCCTCACCCAGCGAGAATGCACCTTCCAGCCGTCCAATCGGTGGAAGGTTTTCTATCCCATCGCAGACGATAACGAAATGCCCCGCCGTATCCTTCGACAAGCTCACGCTGACCAGACGCGGACTAATCAGATCATCAATTGTGACATGGCAGCGAAGCGATGCTATTTGTCGCCTCGTCAAATGAGGTTGTCCCGCGAACGGGGTAAGATAAAATTTGCCGATTCGTTTTACCGGCATACTGACTTGCAGCCGTCGTGTCTGCCTGTGATCATCCCAGGCTTCGATGGAATAATTGATGCCGTCTATGGTTTGCATCTCCAACTCGAATCCGCCGTCATCCATGCGCCGGGATTTTCCCTGCATCAAGAGCGCGTCCACTTTCCTGAGCGAAGCGGAGATTCTTTCCCCAATGGCTTTGCGGAAAGACTCGACATCGCCGGAAGTTTTATAGGTTTGAATCGCGTCGTCGAATTCCCTGTAGAGCTCAGTCCGGCAGAGTTTCAAAGGCTCGTTCTCAAAGGCCGCTCGGGCGATGATGGAAGCCCGCATGCCGGAAGCGTCCCCGTAAAACTCCTCCACCTCAGATTCACAGGTTTCCATCAACTCGCGGTAAACAAGCGCGAACTCTTTAATCAGCGCCGTCACCACACTTCTCTTTTTCCTGATGTGCAATCTGTTGCCCTTAAAGATTGGCTTCAGGACTGCACGAATCGCTTTCGTATGGTTGGCTGTCGTGTCGGCGAAATATTTTTCCGGGAAAACCTGCAACAGCGTAAAGACATCAAGCACCGAAACTTTTTCGACCGTGCCCATTGCCATCTCTACGTTTCCTGGATTTCTCAACTCGCACATCTGCATAACAATCTCCGTAAAGCGATGAACGAGGTCGGCATGCTCTGTTCGGAGACGCTCAGCCATCTCTCGTTTCAAGCCTGCGGCACAGAGTAGCTGGGCTTGAAGATGCTGCCGGTAAGCCTTCTGCATCTCCGCAACCAGATCGAATGACCGGGCGTTGAGCAAACGGCGCTGCTCCTTTGGAATGCTGCCCACGAGTGCACGGTAAGCCGCGAGCAATTGAGTGGCGTGATCTATGTGCTCCTGGCCGAAGAAAGATACGTCTTCGCGTAGAAAATAGACCGGCGCGGTTCGCGGCTGAGAGGTTTGCGAGGTCAGGTCTAACATGGCTCCGCTCATTTCCATGTTGGATGCAGTCACTGCGCCATGAATCATCCGCCAGCGATAGAGTTCGGCAACAGTTTGCGCGTGGTCGTCAATGATGCGGAGCATGGTGGCCTTAATATCCGGTATCCCGCCGGGTGTGTTGGCATCGCGGCGCGTCACGAGTTGGCCTGTCTCCAAAGTAATCCGCTTGAAGATTTCAAGCAAAGAACAATTACTCCGAACATGCCTGGACAGCAGATGGCCGGGACGCAGTTGCGTTCCGTTGCGCACGACGAGCGCGATGGGCACAGTGAAACCATTGGGATAAACGATGACCTCGCCCTGATCTATGATGGCCAGAATCCGGGTCGAGCCTTGCGTCAACAGATGTTGGTTCACCTCTCCGAAGACGGCTTCGCCGAGGCCATCATTCATCTGCACGCCGCCGTGATTGTGTGGAAAGTCGTCCACGTTGCTGAGCTTGAAGAGCGGCGTGAGGCCCACCCCCTTGAGATAAAGATTCCCGTAAGGAAGAAAGCCCGCGCGTCCGGCTCCCAGCGTTCCGCCAAGCCCATCACCGCCATACCTGTCGGCGTACAAAGTAATCGTCTGGCGACCTCTCGCATTTTCGCCAGCAGGCAAGACCCTGTAGGAGAGCGCATCAATAAGCTGCCGGTGGAACTGCTTTGTCATACATCTTGATGGCGGAACGTCAAAACCCAACTCTTCGGCCAACTCAAAGTTGCACCAGACGACCGTGCCCGTTGCTTTGACGGCTGAGAACTCGGCAAAGCAATCTGCTCCCAGAATGTCTAGTATTTTCGAGGCTTTGAGTTTCCCGGCGAAGTCCGTGACGTGCTGTCCTGGGATTCGTCGTTCGCCCCGGCGTGGGTATGCTTTTCTGGCAGACATATTGATGTTCTATCAGGCCGTAAGGCAATGATTCAATTTGAAAAGAGTGTTGGTTAAGAGATGTTCACCACAGAGACACAGAGAACACGGAGGAAGCGCGGAGATTTGAGATTTGAGATTCCAAATTTGAGATAGCTTAACTCTCTGTGCCCCCTCTGTGCTCTCTGTGTCTCTGTGGTGAATCTTGCTCTCGCCGCACATTCAATTTGAAACTGAACCACTACTGGCCGTCGCTCACAATTGATAACTCGTGCGTCGATGAATTATGCTGGCCTTATGACCCACGCCGATGAGTCTCACCCGATTCATGTGCTGACTCTCACGCCGTTTTATCCTTCTGAGAGCGATGAAGCAGACGGGGCTTTTGTGGCCGACCCGCTTGAGCATCTCTCAGCTTTCAACGTGGATTCGACAGTCATTGCGGCCAAGCCCCGCGCCTGGGGAACTTTCAAAACCAGTGTTCGAGCGCCGGAGGCCATCTGGGTTCGTTATCCGCAGCTACCCGGCAGGGCGGCCTATGGAAGCTGGGGGCTGCTTATGTATGCACGACTGGCTCGTTTCGTCAGCCGCTTACACCGGGAACATCACATTGATCTCATCCACGCTCATGCAGGTTTGCCGTGCGGCCACCCCGCCGCGCTGCTTTCCAGCCAACTACGGATTCCTTTCATCGTGACCACTCACGGGCTGGACGTGTTTTCCATCCGGCGGGAAAAGGGACTCTCACGCCGTTGGGTTGACCGCTGCTCGCGCTTCGTCTACCGGAAGGCGGACTTGAATATCTGTGTCAGCGAGGCGGTGCGCCGTGTGATGGTTGACGTGATGGGCGATTCAGCCCGGACGACCGTCATTTACAACGGCGTCAATACGACACTCTTCACTCCACCGCTAGACGACGATGGAGACTCGCCTCCCACAATCCTGAGCGTGGGGCGGCTGATTCCGTCCAAAGGACAAGAGCTGGTGCTTCGCGCTGTCGCAGAGTTGAGTCGGAAGTATCCGCACTTCATCTACGAGATTGTTGATGATGGGCCGCAGCGCACTCACCTCGCGGCGCTCGCTCAGGAACTGAAGATTGCGGAGAGGGTCAAATTTCTCGGTCGTCAAAATCGCCAGTTCGTCTCTGACGCGATGAAGCGCTGCACCATCTTTGCCCTGCCGAGCCGTGATGAAGCGATGGGCTGCGTCTACCTCGAAGCAATGGCGACGGCCAAGCCCATCATCGGGTGTCACGAGCAGGGCATCGAAGAGCTCGTCCGTCATGGTGAAAACGGCTGGCTCATCCAGCCGGACAATCTACAGGAGATGGTGAAGGCACTCGGCATCCTTTTGGAGAACGCTCCGCTGCGAAAACGGATGGGACTGGCAGCACGCAAGACGACCGTTGAAAAATTGACGCTCCAACAACAAGCAGCGCGTTTGAGCCAAACGTATCGTGAATGCCTGGGCTTAGTTGACAGCCGCTAGACGTCAGCGGCTGTGCCGCCTGTCTGTGCGGAAAGGCTCTCCCTTTCCGTTGAATGCCCCTCTTACTTTTAGGCAAGGCTGCGCCTTGCCTGTGTCGAGGCGTAGCCTCGCTAGATAATTGAAGTAATGCAGGCCGGAAAGCCACAGGCTTTCCGCACAGCTAGGCGGCAGAGCCGCTTACGCTGAACTCATCTTACGTTGAACTCATCTCAGTTAAACGAGAAATCATCAGCCTGCAATAGAGCGTTCGGAATCTCAAATCTACTTTGTCCGTCGCAAAGATCGCGCGGGTCGGACGTAATGCTCCATGATGTCGAGCATAGCCGGACCCATTCGCCACACGTTCCGGTGCTTGAGCGCCCACTCTGAAGCGGCCAGCCCCATCTCGCGCGCCTCGGCTCTGTGTGCTGCAACCCAGAGCAGCCGTCTTGCCACGTCTTCAACTCCCGGCACTCCCTGTACGCCTGAAGGTCCCCAGGCAGGCTCGTTGTATGGTGCCCATGCCGCCGGAGTGACGGGCAATAAACAATCACCGGCGTCAGCACAGATGTCCGCCTGTCCTTCGGAATCGAGAGCGATGACCGGCAGTCCGGTTGCCATCCCTTCCACGAGCGGAAGCCCGAAGCCTTCATTGCCCAGCGCCAGCAGCACGTCAGCTTCCGCGTACCAGTGAGCGATGCCTCGCGTCGCTTCGTCATGGTTAAAGAAAGTAATGCGCGGGTCGTCAAACGAATAGTTCCCTTTTTGAAAACGGGATTTGATGATGAGCCGGGCGCTCTGGTCATTCTCGAAGGCGAGCTTCCAGGCGGCGATGCCCTCGCCCATGTGTTTGCGCTCATCAACGGTTCCGACCATCAGCGTCGTCAAGCCATCTCGCTCCGGTCTCTGCTCGTAGTGATACACGTCCGGGTCTACTCCCTGCGCGACGACCTCGACGGGAACGTTGACCCCGCTCCGGCGAAAAACATCCACCAGAAAACGCGACGGCACGATCACAGCCCGCGCCAGATTGAGTCGTTCCGGCCACGCTGCGGGCAGACGGTCTGCCTCCCACATGGTGTTGATGAATAGTTCCTCAACCTTTCGATAGGGGTCAAGATAATCGCTCGGCCCGCAAAAAAATAGCACCGGGCCAACTATCTCAGGCCGAGAGGCGTGGAAGATTTCTCCAAACTCTGCCGAAGTTCCGTTCAGGTCAATCAAGAGAGGCGCGATATTTACGATAGCCCCGGCGCGCGTCATCCCTAAGGCGATGTATTCGCCCATGCTCCCGTAGCCGTCGTAGACCCTGAACGTCGCAGCCAGGGTGAGTGTATGCTCAGGCGTTCGCGCTGTAGTAGTGCTTATCATCGAAACATTCAAGTAGTAGTTCAATTTCAAATCGAATGTACGGCGAGAGCAAGATTCACCACAGAGACACAGAGAACACAGAGGGGGCACAGAGAGTTAGGCAATCTCAAATTACAGATTTGATATTTCAAATTTAGAATCTGAAATCTCAAATCTCCGCGCTTCCTCCGTGTTGTCTGTGTCTCTGTGGTGAGCATCTCTTAACCAACACTCTTTTCAAACCGAACCACCGCCCAATCACAATGCGGCCTGACCTGGATTAACCTTTGCCGTCGTTTCGCTCACGGGCCCTTTCAGCAACAAGCCAAATAACAATGCTCCGAGCACCAGGAGGAAGCCCGCCGCCGAGATGATTACCGGGTAGCCGAAGCGTGTTAACCCCTTGCCCGCGAGAGGTGCGGTCACTGCGCCGGAAGCAAAAATGACCATGTACATCAAGGCTGTTGCGCCGCTTCGCTCGTGCGGCTCGACCTTGGTCATCAAGAGGCTTTCCATCGCTGGCTCGTCCATCCACTGGAAAGCCGTGTAGCCCGCAAAGCCCAGCACGGCAAGCATCACGGGCGGCCCCGTCGCCAGGGTGGCGAGAGAAATTCCGGCAGCCAATTCCATATAGACGATGCCCCAGACCAGACCAAACTTTTTCAGAATCAGCGGCGAGAGCAAGATAGCTACCACCTGCGCCAACTGGCTGCCGGAGAAAACGAGGCCGATGTTCTCCACCGGCAGTCTCAGGTAGCGCGAAAAATAGGCGCTGGCAAAAGGATTAAAGGCGGCGGTCGCGATATTCAAAACAGCCACGGCGATGAGGAAGCGAACGACAAAGGAGCTGCGCGGATATGTCGCACGCTTCTCCTCGGTCGCCTGCGGCAAGCGTAAACGCATGGCGGGCAGGACTGCCAGCGAGATTACGCCTGCGCTCAGGAGTAAAGCCCACTGTTTGCTCTGGGCCAGACTGGTTGGCCCGAATAAGCGATTCAACCAGAGCGGCAAATGCCCGCCCAGAGGGTCTGCGATAATGCCTATGCCGATAACGGTCGCCAGATAAAGGCTGAAGGCGAAAGGCCGCGATTCAGGCGTCGTCACCTGCGCGACGACGACCGTGATCGAGATAGCCCACAAAGCAAAGAACAGCCCTGCGGTGAAAGCTATCGCCAGCAAGGCCACCTCTCCGACCACCAGCGCACGCAGCGCGGCAATGGTAGCCGTCGCAGCAAAGCACACGACGACGGAACGCTGTAATCCGATTAAGCGAGTGAGCAGAACGGCAAAGACAGTGCCGATGAGATTACCGGCGGTCGTCAAGGAAGACATCCATCCGAGGAAGTCTTCCTTGTATCCGATGTCCAGCAGATACAGGTTGTAGAGCAGGACGAACATGAACATGCCGATATTGAAGAGGCACGAGGCGGCGAGAAAAACGAAAAAGGGGCGTCCCAGGTTTTTACCTCCCCACCAACCTGAGACGCCTTTTGAGACTTGAGCAACGTTTTCTGTTCCCGGCGCGACGCCGGTGCTGTCTACAGTCAGCCCTTTTTCTTCCTCTGGCATCTGCGGCATGCTAGAAGTCATATCTGAAAGCAAATTGAATCCGGCGCGGCTCGCCCACCGCCGCGACCTTTCCGAAGAACGGGCCAAAGTCTGCGAAGGGCAGCGGGATTCCATAGTTGGGATGATTGAAGAGATTGAAAGCCTCCGCACGAAATTCGAGGATGTGCCGCTCATTAATCGGGAACCGGCGATGGAGGCTTAAATCGAAGACGACGTTGCCCGGTCCGGGGATGATGTTGCGTCCAGCGTTGCCGAAGGTGAACGGCGCGGGCGCGCGGAAGGCGTCTGTGTTGAACCAACGGTCGGCTGAACGTTGAGAGCGCGGCAACGTGATGCTTACTCCCTCAACCACGTCGGGACGGTTCGGTGTGCCGCTGTTGGCGAAGTCGGAGAAAAAGTAAACGGGATTGAGCGGCGTTCCATCCTGCATCGTCAGAATACCGCTGGTCTGCCAGTTAGACAGAAGCGGGCGCAGGAAATTAGGCTTCGGCAGATTATAAACAAAGCCGACACTCAAGCGCCTGCGAACATCGAAAAAGGAAAGCCCGCGCTCCAGGTCCAGGTTCCTTTCATCCTGCGCCGTCACGCTATCGAAAAGTCCATTCAATACGGTATCGCCATCGTCAATTGATTTAGACCAGACAAAGCTCGCCAGAAATGCCAAATCTCCGGTAAAGCGGCGCTCGGCCTTGATCTGCATCGAGTGAAAAGAGGAGTTGGAGATGTGTTGCCTTTGAACCAGCCTGCCAAGCTGCGGCCACGTCCGCAGAGACTGTAGGTCGCCGGGACGCGGCGGCAAATTCTCGCCCGTCTCGACGTGTGCGGGCGTATTGAAAAACCGCGACTTACCGAGCTTCGTCCCCTTTGAACCCACATACGCAACATCCAGCAGAATATTGAAAGGAAGCTCCTGTTGCAGGCTCAAGCTCCACTGCTGCATGTAAGGAGTGCGCGCCTCGCGGTCAAGCCCGAAGTAGCTGGGAAACCCTGTAGTAGCCGACTGCGGGAAGCCGTTGCTTAAAGTCAGGACAGGAGCTACGTTCCCGTTGGTTTGATTGGTCTCGTTGATGATTCCGTTACGCACGAGGTCATAAACTTCGGTCGCAATCTCAGGAGTGAAATAGATTCCGTAGCCTGCGCGCACTACAAAGTTGCGACGTTCCAGGAAGGAGATTGCCGGTCGCCACGCGAGTCCGAAACGCGGCGAGAAATTATTCCTGTCCGGCTCTGTCGCTTCATCCGAGCGAACTAACCGCGGCTGGGCGGGAAGCGTCGAGTAATCCAGATTCAGCAGATTGTTGTTAATCTCTCTGAAAGGAGAAAAGTATTCATAACGCAGACCGAGACTGAGGCTCAGCCGTTGATTCACGCGCCAGTCGTCCTGCACATATCCGGCGTAATTATTTTGCCGCAGATAAGCCATCGCCTGACCGACGCTGCGGTCGGTTGATTGCGGGAAGCCGAGCAGGAAATCCGCGAAGGGATCGCCCGATGGCGAGGTGGATAAGGGGTTACTGGTGAAAGCTCCCGTGAAGTTATAGCGCCCGCGCGAGAGCTGGCTCTGCAAATAACTCATCTGAAAGTAAGTCAACTGCGCGCCGGTTTTCCAGGTGTGCGCTCCCCTTGTGAGCGTGACGCCTTCGGAGAGATTCCAGAGATTATCGCGCTGCGTCTGTGGACGGTTGGGCGTATCCAGCACCAGGTTGAAGTTGGTCACGAGAAAGAAAGGCAGCCCGAAGTTGAAAGGATCGCTCGGAAAACTCGTGATGCCGAGGTCGCGCGTGGCATCACTCGTGAAGGCGCTTTCGGGCAACTCCAGAACTTTCAGGCGCGTATAGGAGAGCCGCAACTCGTTGAGCCACGAATTGCCGCTGACGGTGTGGCCGATGACCAATTGTTGCGCGCGCAGTTTTTCCTGCGTGGGGCGTTCCGGGAAGGCAGTGGCCAAACGGTTGCGGTCGTCGTTGATCGTGTAGCGACCGAAAATCCGGCTGTGATCGGGAAACTCATGGTCTAAACGCACAGAGAAACTATCTCTGATATTTCGATTCGGCGTGGAATCAATATAGTTGACCGCGCCGCTCAACGCACGATTGGGCAGAGGCTGATACGTATCCAGAAAATTTCGCGCAATGGGATCAATCCGGTTGGCCGGAATCATATTATTCGGAAACGGAATTCTCGCCCCCGTCATCGGGTCTATATTCAGCGGGTCATAAATAATATTGCGCCCGCGAAAATCTCCGCTCCTGAGGGCAGCGTCAGGGACCAGACTCTGCGAGGTCTTAGCAGCCTTCCCGCGCAAGCCTTCGTAGGTAGCGAAGAAGAAGGTCGAGGGCAGCGGCAGGTGGCCACCAAGAGAGCCGCCAAACTGGCTCTGACGAAAGACGGGTCGCGCCAGGCTCGTATCCGCGAAGAGACTCAAGGCATCCAGGGAATCGTGCCGAACAAACTCGAAGAGATTGCCGTGAAATTCCTGGCTCCCGGATTTGGTGACGACATCGGCCACGCCGCCGCCTGACTGTGCGAACTCGGCGGAAGGTAAAGATGAGAGGATACGAAACTCCTGTACGGATTCGATGGGCGGATTAACGGCGATGGCGCGCACGTTGAGGTCTGTGTTCATTCCTCCGTCGAGCAGGTAAGTATTCATCGTCGAGCGCCCGCCGTTAATCGGGGGATTCAAAGCCACCGAGCCGCGATTTTCCTGCACGTCGTTAATGATGTCATGGCCGAAGCCGCCGAGTTGGCGTGGAATCGCGCCGGGGCCGAGTGTGACGAGCGAGATGATGTTGCGACCATCGAGCGGCAGATTCCGAATCGTGTTGGTGTCCAGACGATACCCGACCGTAGCATCATTAGCTTGCACGAGCGAGACATCCGCCGTGACGGTCACACTCTCCTGCGGTTCTCCCACCTGCAACTCAAGATTGAGCTGTCCCTTCTGATTCACTTCCAGCACAATCGTCTGAACCATCAGGGTGCGAAAGCCCTGCTTCTCAGCCGAGACTGTGTAGCGCCCCGGCAAGAGGTCGCTCATCCGGTAGCTGCCGTCATCCCCCGTGACTACACTTCTGGAAAAGCCTGTCGCCTCGTGGCGTGCCGTCACTTTGACGCCGGGTACTTGCGCCGCGAGTTGATCCTTCACCTCACCCAGCAAACTGGAGGAGGCGACCTGCGCGCGCGCCGGAACGACCACGATGAAGATTAACAACAGGCCAATCAGAATCGTTCGCATAGCAAACTCCTTTTGGGAAAGTGAGATGTCAGACGGCAATTTGGGTGATTGGTGGGGTGCGGGTGGACTGCATGGGGGCGTCAACCAGAATCCTTCCAATCAGGATATTGTCAGACCAAGTTTTGATGAACCCGCTACACGTGATTTCGATTCCATCTTTAACTTTCAATGGAACTTCATTCTTACCTGTTACTGCCAAAGCAAGGAAAGCTGATTAAGGAGCAAAGAGTAGCGTGATGACCCCTCAACAATGCTGCCGACTATAATACTAAAGTGGTCATGTAGCAATATCTATTAGCAATATCTATCTAACGTCAGCTCGACGTAAGAGGGACAACGTTTCAGCCCCGTCAGGGGCGGCAGACTGTAGCCCCGGGCGCAAGCCCGGGGTCACAGCACCACCATCATTATTAAGCCCCGAAGGGGCGACAGCAGCTCAAGACGTGTGACCATCAATTTTGAGCATCTGTCGCCCCTCCGGGGCTCGAACATTTATTGCTGGTTCTTCCCCGGTCTGACGCCCGGGCTAATCTCTTTCGCCCCTGACAGGGCTGTTGAAAGTAATTCCTTATCTCGAACTCACGTTATCTAAGAAGCTGTTTGAAAAGTTGGGCTCTCTCTGTCCCTGACGGGACTTTTTCAAACAACTTCTAAACAGGGGGAGTGATTAAACCTCAACGCCTCTGGCAACCGAATGCTTAGGTTGACAAACTTTTCTCCCCTCTTTATAGTCCGTCGTTCGCGTTTCCCCGGCGTTGTTGACACAAGTCTCACTTGCCGTCAATCCCATTTTCAATCACTGACAAAGATCGCTCGTATGCAGTCCCTTCGCACAAGCTTAGTCTGTCTTCGAGCGCTCCAGCTAGGACATTAATTCCATGAATATGAATTCCGTTTTCCCTACTCTGCAACGTAGATTACTGGCCACACTACTGGCGCTGGCTCTGCTGGCCTCGCCTGCACTCAGTCGCTCATTGGCCCTCGCCGTAGCGGGTGACGAAGCCCCCGTAACGGTCAAAGTCGAGACGATCAAAGAGGTGACGACCGCGTTGTCCTCCCCGGAGATGCAGGGACGCGGGACGATGCAGCCCGGTGGAGACAAGGCCGCACGCTACATCGCCGACCGCTTCACTAAGCTCGGACTCAAGCCGCTCGGTGATAATAAGAACTCCTATCTCCAGACCATCAAATTCAAAGAAACGGAGTTGATGCCCGAAACCTCTCTGAAAGTCGGCGACGAGACGTTCAAGCTGGGAGCGGATTTCGCCGTCACGCCACCCATCAGCGGCGACGAGAACGCCAGCGGCAACCTCGTCTTCATCGCCTATGGCTTAATCTCCTCTACGCCGAAGCGTAATGACCTGGCTGGCATAGATGTCAACGGCAAGATCGTAGTCATGATCGAAGGCCCGCCCAAGAGCGTCTCAAAGGAAGCATGGAAGAAGGCGAAGGCGCAGATGAACATCATGGTTGATCTGATCAAGCAGGGTGCCGCAGGCTTCATCTACGTCAGCAACGGAACGGAAGAGCATCCCTATGCCGAGATGTCAGACTACCTGACGCGCCGTCAGGTCGCGCCCGCCGATGAGGAAGAATGGCCTGCTTTCATCCCGCCCTTTCTGACCATCAGCGACCAGACAGCGGAGAAACTCTTTGCGGCTTCGGGTGTCAGCTTTAAGGAGGCGATGACTCAGGCAGAGGTAGACAATTTCAAGCCCATCAACCTGAAGAAGTCTGCGAAGATTACAGTTAAGCTCAAGAACAACAAAGGGACCGGCAGCAACGTCGTCGGCGTGCTCGAAGGCTCAGACCCGAAACTCAAAGAGGAGGCCGTAGTTTACACAGCACACTACGATGCCTACGGTGTTGGCGCGGGCAACCGCATCTATCCGGGAGCGGCTGACAACGCGCTCGGCGTCGGCGAAATGCTCGCCATCGCGGAAGCCCTGTCGCAAGCGCCTGTTCGCCCGCGCCGCTCGATTATCTTTCTGGCTGTCACGGGCGAAGAGTACGGCCTGCACGGCTCTGAATATTGGGCTGAGCATCCGACGTGGAAGATCAAGCAGGTTGCGGCGAACATCAATCTGGACGGGATGGGCACTGAGGTCTACGGCCCGGTCAAAACCATCGTCGGCTACGGCGCGGAGCATTCTAACTTAGGAAACATTCTTAACGAGTTGGGAACGGCCAGCGGGCTGAAGATTATTCCCGACCCGATGCCCGATGAGCATTCGTTCTATCGCTCGGACCATTATGCCTTCGTGAAGAAGGGTGTGCCCGCGCTGATGATCCTGGGTGCGCCCGAAGGCGACTCCGCGCTCTGGATCAAGCGTATGAAAGAATGGGAGAAGACGGATTATCACCAGCCGACAGACACTGTGCGGGATAACTGGAACTGGGAGGGGCCGCGTGCCGTCGCAATGCTCAGTGCGGCTATAGGATTGCGCGTGGCCAATCAGGATGTGATGCCCGCGTGGTTGCCGTCCTCGCCGTTCAACCGCGAGCGCGGGACGAAAGAAGCTCCGCCGCCGATGCCTTAATCACGTCACGCGCTAGGCGTCGCGTGGCTGCAAGACCTGACATCAAGTTGCAGAGAAAAAGAAGGAAATAACGAACCACGAAGAGACACGAAGAAGGGGCAAGCAGTTTCGTGTTTCTTAGTGTGTCTTCGTGGTTCGTTTCCCCCGCACTTGTTACGGCAATTCAGTATCAGCCCGCGCGCGTGGCTTGATGCGGCGAGTGGCGATGCACGCATCGCTAAATACTACGGCTTGAGATCAACCGACGCTTTGCCGCTCTCCGCGTCGAAAGGCACCGAGCTATGCTCATGCGTGACCATCCACTTGCCGTCAATCTTGTGGAAGCAGATGGTCGAGCGCACCCACATCTCAACGCCTTTTCCGTTTGTCATCGTTCCGCTCACCCGGTAGAGGTAATGACAGAAGGCCACCCCTTCGCCCGCAGTGATGTTCAGGTCGCGAATCTCATAGCCGATTGGGCCTTGATACCAGGAGAACCATTCCTCCGCGCGTTCTCTGACCTTATCCGATCCGAGATATTGCAGCGGGTTCAAGGCGTCGAACATCAGGACATCCGGCGCGTGGTGGGACATCAGAAGGTTGATGTCCTTGCCGCGAACTGCCTCCACCCGATCATCAATTAATGCGCGGAGCTGTGCCTCGTCAGTAGCGTTGCCGTTTTCAGTTGTCATATCGCTCTCCTTTGTTCAAGCGGATGCTGTGCTATTGATTAAACCGCACCGCGCGACCACACGTAGACAAGAATTTACCACACGACGATGAAAGGGAAGCTATCGAGGCGGCAGGTTAAATGAGTTACAGGTTGACCAGGTTGTAGCGGCTTATACAGGTAAGGCGTCGCGCCGCGCTTTCAGGACATATATCGCTGAGCAATTGACCGGACGCGCACACAGGCCCACGGCTTAGAGTAACGACGCGCGGGTACTTTCGTCTCTGGCAGTCATGAGCTTGACCTTCTTTAGCTCCATGCCTTTGATGCCAAAATACGTGGCCATCTCGACAATCTGCCGGGGACTTACGAAATCGCTCGGGTCTGCGCAGAATTTCTCTACGCCGGGGTCAAATTCGCGGCAACCCATTCTTTTGGGTATGGTAAGGCCAAGCCCACATTCACCATCCGGCTTGTACCGCATACAAAATTCACAAATTATCATGTGCTTCTTTCCAGGGACGCTCTACTTAGGGTTGGAAATACGGAGTGGAGTCGAACGATTATGCGCCCGCTGCGTTTCCGGCGATGTGTTCCTCACGTCGTAGCAGGCTAGCGATCTCAACGGTCTCCTGTATCGTCATTCTCTGACCACCAGCGCCGTCTCTAAAGCCGACCCCACCCGCGCTCAACTTCCAATCGTCACGGCCCTTGTACTTCTGCCGGTTAAAGGTCTCTACTGCCCCATAGCCGCTGATCGCTGTGAACGAGAGGATGAGCGCCTCGGCCCACCTGTGTTCACGAGTAGTGTGCTCAATCGCAGCGCGAACTTCTTTCCTGATGTCTTTAACCCCTGCCTGTGATGAAGACTCTGCGCGGGGATTAAGGTCAACCGTTTTGGGAAGCGTGTGAAGTTCACCACGATATTCTGCAAGTAGCGCGAGGTACTGTTTGCAGAGTTCGATAATGTTTTCGCTTGTCGCCCCGTCAAGGGCGAGCCGGGCTTTACGTAATTTCTCTTCCAATGCCGGATATAACATTTAATCAGTGCCCGACAGGTATCCGTTGAAAACGCTTTTTCCCGTATGCGTCCTCCCACGAAATATCCAGCGCGTAAGGTCTGTTTTCACCAGCCATCTCTTTAAGACGCTTCAATTGATCGTACTCAGGAGTTGCCGGTTTACCATCAATCCAGGTTTTATGAGGCATGACGGACTTCGCTTTTGGTCGGATGGAGTTGAGAGCTTCAAAGCTAATATGGACTCGTGAAGGGCCGCCCGGAGTTTCCTCATCTTTCAGGAAGACGGTCAGAATCTCCACACACTTGAGCGTCTGATCGCTCTCATTCATCACCTCTAAAAGAACCTTCGAGCCTTCATCTATGAATCCGAAGGTGAAGGGCATCCCTGTCTTGCTGCTGATGGTCATAATCTTTCTCTCATGCTATTTCGGGTGTTTTCACTGGCGCTAAGGTGGCGGCAAGTGGCGGACATTTGTTCCGTCGGCTCACGCATGAGCGAGGCAAGCCGCGCATAGTCTATTAACTGGCCGTGAGTCAATTTGGTGGACGACCCATCAGCCAGCCAAAAGCAGAGGCCACTTTCATCACCTGTCGGCGCGAGTTCGTTAAGCGCGCGCTCGTCAAAGATGACAGGTTTGAAAAGCAGCATTCCCCAATCACGCGTGCGCGCCTGCATCGCTTCACCGCTGCTCTGAAACACCGGCACCCGTAAACGTCCATCATCATCAAGCGCGAACCAGTCGCCGTTGGCACGTTGCATGGCATACATAAAGCTCATCGCAAGTTCCTTTCGTGTTCTCCTCAACGAGCCGAGTCTCAAGAAGTGATGTGAAGCTCTTCCGTCTTATTGATACGACGGAAGATGCCCACAAAAGCACACAGACAGGTCGTAACGGCTGCTCCGATTGCCAGCCATAAATGAAGTGTTCCTCCCTGAGCTTCCAGAAAACCCTGCGAATCTCTGAACGCCACGAAAAGGTAGAACTGCCAGGTCGCAATTGCAGCCATCATCAAACCGACAGTCCATAACAGGGCGTTACTAAAGTTTTTCATCTTAGTCCTCCAAAAGTTCATGTGAAACCAGGCTGCTGGCAGCTTTTAGATAAGGCGCAAAGCCTTACATGCCCATTCCGCCGCCCATCCCCCCGGACTTATCATCTTCCTGGGTTTCAGAGATGAGAGCTTCAGTCGTCAGCATCAAGCCCGCAATCGAAGCAGCATTTTGCAGCGCGCACCGCGTAACCTTCGCCGGGTCGATAATGCCTGCGGCAACCAGGTCCTCAAAGGTATCGGTCGCCGCGTTGTACCCGATATTGGCGTTCCTTTCAGAGCGTACTTTCTCGACAATCACCGCGCCTTCTTTGCCAGCATTCTGGACGATCTGGCGAAGCGGTTCTTCAAGCGCTCGCTTGACGATGGTGACGCCGATCTGCTCGTCTACATCTCCGGTCACTTCGCCGTTTTCGTCCGGCTCGAAGATTTTGAATTTGTCGAGGGCCTTCGCTGCGCGAATCAACGCCACGCCGCCGCCCGGCACAATACCTTCTTCAACCGCCGCGCGGGTCGCGTGCATGGCATCTTCGACGCGCGCCTTCTTCTCTTTAAGTTCCGTCTCTGTGGCCGCGCCAACTTTTATGACAGCGACTCCACCGACGAGTTTCGCCAGCCGCTCTTGCAGTTTCTCGCGGTCATAATCCGACGTGGTGTCTTCAAGCTGAGCCTTGAGCGTTTTCACGCGACCTTGCAAATCGTCTGCGTTGCCTGCGCCATCAATGATGATCGTGTTGTCCTTGTCAATCGTCACCTTCTTGGCGCTTCCCAGGTCTTCGAGCTTCACGTTCTCAAGCTTGAGGCCGAGGTCTTCGCTGATAACTTTGCCGCCTGTCAAGACAGCGATGTCTTCAAGTTGTGCCTTTCGACGATCTCCGAAGCCGGGAGCCTTCACGGCGGCGACGCTGATTGTGCCGCGCAGTTTATTCACCACGAGGGTGGCTAACGCTTCGCCTTCGACATCTTCAGCAATGATGAGCATCGGCTTGCCTTGCTTGGCGGCCTGCTCCAGCACGGGCAGGATGTCTCTCATCGAAGAGATTTTCTTTTCGCTAATGAGAATGACCGGATTTTCAAGAACGGCTTCCATGCTGTCCGGGTCCGTCACGAAGTAAGGTGAAAGGTAGCCGCGATCAAACTGCATACCTTCGACAAACTCCAGCGTTGTCTCCATCGTCTGTGAGTCTTCGACGCTGATGACGCCGTCCTTGCCGACCTTGTTCATCGCTTCCGCGATCAACTCGCCGATGGTCGTATCGCCATTGGCCGAGATCGTGCCAACCTGCGCGATCATCTCGCCTTTGACGGGTTTCGCCATTTTCTTGATCTCTGCGGTCGCGCGCTCGACTGCCTTGTCAATTCCGCGCTTGAGAGCCATCGGGTTTGCGCCCGCCGCGACAGTCTTCACGCCTTCGCGGAAAATCGCTTGTGCGAGCACAGTCGCGGTAGTCGTGCCGTCGCCTGCCACGTCCGAAGTCTTCGAAGCGACTTCCTTCACCATCTGCGCGCCCATATTCTCCATTAAATCTTTGAGTTCAATCTCTTTCGCCACCGTCACGCCATCTTTCGTGATCGTCGGGCTGCCATATTTCTTTTCGAGCACGACGTTGCGCCCCTTGGGGCCGAGCGTGATTTTCACTGCGTCGGCGAGCTGGTTGACGCCGCGTAAAATTGCCGCGCGCGACTCACCACCGTGAACTATTTGCTTTGCCATAATGTTTTCCTCTTCTCTAAATCCAAATTGTTAGTGACTTTCCACCGAGGGATGTCCGATTAAATCTTTCGCCGCCCGCAGAGCTACTTGCCGTTCTTCTTGCCGCTGCCACCGGCTGAACCAGCCGCCGCGCCAGCACGACTGATGATTCCGAGAATCTCGTCCTCGCGCATGATCAGTAACTCTTCACCGTTGATCTTGATTTCAGAACTGCTGTACTTGCCGAACAGCACGCGGTCGCCGGTCTTAACATCCAGCGCCTGTCGCGTCCCGTCCTCCCTGTACTTGCCAAGCCCGGCGGCGATCACTTCGCCTTCCTGCGGTTTCTCTTTGGCCGAGTCGGGGATGATAATGCCTCCGCGAACTTGCTCGCCTTCCTCAATACGCTTCACGATGACGCGATCATGTAATGGTTTGATGTTGGTCGTCATAACTTACTCCAGTTCTCTTTGTGGGTTTTCTAGCCGGTTAAAAATAAAAATTACGTTTAGTGGTGAACTTTTCTAAGTGGTTGAGCTGTTAAGCGTCAGGTAGCCTGGAAGATTCCAGAGGAGCTGAGAAGGGAGTAAGCTAGACTCGGTTCCGAACAACACTACGCTAGACAAATGTATATGTCAAGTATAGAGTATATTCCACATGTGATATATTTCGTATACAGCAACTATTAAGTATCTAAGAGGGAGTGCATTGTGATTGAGATTCGAGTCGATGAGTTACTGGAAGAGCGTGGACGGACTTTCTATTGGCTGGCCAAGGAGACGGGCATCAGCCACTCGACGCTCTGGCGATTAAAGAAAGGCAAAGCGGTGGGGATCAATTTTGCCACGCTGGAGCGGATCTGCCAGATGCTAACCTGCCAACCGGGTGATGTGCTGAGGCTGGCGAATGAGAAAAAGAAGGGCAAGAAGCGAAGTTCCTAAGGTGGTTCTATGAAAATGAAATCAGAGAAGCAAACGGACGAGAATAATCAGCGGCTCATTAGCCAGGCCAAAGCGGCGGAAATGTGCGGGATGACGCGGGCGGCAATTCACAATCTAGTGCGTCGCGGGCGCTTCGGCTCGATAGAGGTGGAAGGGCGCGACCTCGTCTATCTGGAAGAAGTCGAAGCCTTCGCGGTGGAACACGAATAGTCGTTGGTCACGCTCGCAATTAACTTTGGGCAGTGCCCCGTTTCTTTCTTAATTGGAGCTGATTATCTGCCCTTAACGCTTACACACGCGAATGTATTAGCCTGCGCACGCGATCTGCGAAAAGCACATCAATCTTCTGCGGTTCGATCAACGAAGTGACTTCGCCTTGCCCGTAAGTCGGGTGCATCATGGTCTGCCCGGCGCGATACGTGTGTGCCCAATCATACGCCGAAGCGGATTGAGCCAGCGGGCGCTGCACTGTGCGCGCACTACTTTTGAAAGTGCTTCTTGTGTCGCATTTCGGACAACTCACGCGAGAGATGTTTCCGACCTTTGTGACGGACGCTACAATGTGCCCACGCTCCTCGTTGCACGCCGCGCATAATTTATCCACCCGTTCCCCGACTGTGTAGACTCGCTTCTCCATACAATTCCCCCTCTTTTCTTTCATTTATACCTGTAAGTGATGCGCCCCCTGCTGAGGTCGTATGGCGACATCTCGACGCTGACACGATCCCCCATCAGGATGCGGATGCGATTCTTACGCATCTTGCCGGAAATCTGCGCCAACACGACGTGAGTGCTGCTATCAAGCTGCACTTTGAAGAATGCGTTTGGCTGTTTATCTATAATCACTCCCTCGGCGGGGATTAAGTCTTCTTTAGACAAGAAGTATTCTCCTTATATTAGCTCAGAGCTATCTAACAGGTTGTGTCAACAAAAGAAAAAGCCTCCGGCAAGAGTTTTCGCCGGAGGCTTTCTGTAAAAGAGTCGCCGGAATTAGCGTCAGAGCGAGTTAGTAGCGAGAGTTGCCGCCGCCACCACCGTTGCGATTTCCGCCGCCGAAGCCGCCGCGACTACCGCCGCGATCTTCACGAGGCTTGGCTTCGTTGACGTTCAGCGCGCGTCCGCCCATCTCCTGGCCGTTGAACTGCTCGATAGCCGCTTTGCCCTCTTCGGTTGAGGACATTTCGACGAAGCCAAAGCCGCGCGAGCGTCCCGTTTCGCGGTCTTCCACAACTGAAGCTGATTCGACCGTGCCCGCTTTCGCGAACATTTCCTGCAAATCGTCGCTTGAAGTTTGATACGACAGATTACCGACATAGAGTTTCATAGACATAAATATACTAATCCTTCTCCCTGGTTTACGGGAGTATTAAGAGAAGCTGCGAATCAAAGTGTGCTTCGATGAAAACGGTTGGCAGCGAAGGCTCGGTTCGAATGCTCAAGAGAGCGGCTTCTGAAGTTAAAATCGGCCTGCTCTCGAATCATCTAAACGCCTCCGCCATACAGAGACGGGGTGCGCATCACCGTCGCGATGCGCGAGAGAAGGAATCGGCACTATGATGCCCCATTATCACATTCAGTTGCAAGCGTCCGGACATTACAATAGCGGGATAATGATGGATTGCGGACTTTCTTGCTGCCCCTCCAATGCAGCGTTAACGTAAGAAATGTCTTTCTCGGAGACGGACAGTAGCTCAAAAAGCTAAACGACTATCCTCTCGGATTGCAGCCATACTGCCGATGCTTTTCATCGAAGGAGAATAAAGAAAAATAGGCGCACGGTTGCGTGCTGATATATCCGGCCTGACAAAAACAGGTTGACATTCCGGGCTGTCTCAAATAAAAATACGGACGTTCGTTTTTTGTGCCCCGCATGCCCAAGCTGAGTGAAGACGTTATTGAAGCTAATAAGAACCGTATCGAAGGTGCGGCGAAGGAGCTGTTTATCAGGCAGGGCTTTCACGCGACCTCGATGCGCGACATCGCTTCACGCGCCGAGACCTCGCTCGGGAATCTTTATAATTACTATCGAACCAAAGAAGCCATACTCGAATCCATCATCGCTAAATATCAAAAGGTGATAGATGCGCGCCTCCAACGAGTGCTCAACGATATTGAAGAACCTTTTGAGCCGGAGACGCTCAAACGCTTCGGGCGTGCCATCCGGGGCATCATCGGCGAGCACCATGATTTCTGGCTCCTGATGTACATAGACGTACTGGAATTCGAGAACAGGCACTTTCGCCGGATGTTTCAAGGTTTGACGCCGAGACTGCGTAAGCTCTTTGCCCCGCAGTTTACGGAATTGAAACGACGCGGCGTGATCGCCGACGGCGTTGATCCGGCCATCGGCTTCACAGCCGTCTACATGCAGTTCTTTAACTATTTTCTCGTGGAAAAGCTTTTCGGTGGTGATAACCACTTCGGGATCACGGACGACGCGGTCGTCAATAGTCTCTCGCGCATCTTCTGTCATGGCATCTTACGCCCCGACCATGACAAAGGGAGGCGAGCCGCACAGCAGAAGGTAACAAGCAAACCCGCACGCGCAGCCAGAAAGAACGGTCGCCAGAAGTAATCTTCCAGCATGAGCTTCATGGCAGTTCGCGTCTCGCGCTCGCTTAAAAAACGGACGTTCGTTTTTAACACCGTCCACTAATTGTCTGAGGAGGTCGAATTATGACTGGATTGTTTCGCAGAATGTTGGCAGCTCTTCTTTTCACCTGCGCCTTATCGGTGTTTGCGACGACGAGTTTCGCGCAGGGCACGACCGGCCAGTTGACGGGCACGGTCTCTGACCCGAACGGCGCAATCGTGCAGGGCGCAACCGTCACCGTCAGAAACCGCGACACTGGATTAGAGCGGCAGGCGACGACCGGGGATGACGGCACGTTCGCTGTCCAACTCCTTCCGCCGGGCCTCTACCGCGTCGCGGTTTCCGGCTCCGGCTTTAGCGAAGCGGTCGTCGAAGAGGTACGCGTGCAGATTACCGAAACGGCGACGGTCAACATCTCGCTCGCGGTCGCGGGCGGCTCGTCAACCGTAACGGTGACGGCTGATCCGCCGACGGTGCAGCTTGAAAGCTCGCAGGTCGGGCGCGTCATTGATGACCGCGCCATCAGCCAGTTGCCTCTGCCGACGCGCAACTTCCAGCAACTGCTGACGCTCTCTCCGGGCACTTACGCGAGTGTGTCGAACAATACGGAACTGGGGCGCGGCGACGTGACCGTCTCCGTCAACGGCCAGCGCACGACCAGCAACAACATCCGCATCAACGGCATTGACGCCAACTCTGTCGGCACGAACTCGACCCCCAACCTGGCCGTGCCTGCGACCGACAGCCTGCAAGAATTCATCGTGCAGACTTCGACCTACGACGCCAGTACGGGTCGCAACGCCGGGGGCAACGTCGAGGCCATCACCAAGTCCGGGTCGAACGATTTTCACGGCAATGCCTACGAGTTCTTCCGCAATGAAAAGCTGAACGCGAACGACTTTATTCTGAACTCTGCGGGGAGACCGCGACCCATCTTCCGCCGCAACCAGTTTGGCGGCACAATCGGCGGCCCAATCGTCCAGGACAAGTTCTTCTTCTTCGGCTCGTATCAGGGAACGAGGGAACGCAACGGGGCGTCGCTCAACAACAGTTTGACCTTTCCGATTATTGACCCGCGCTTAACCGACAACAACCGCACGGCTGCCGGGTTGGCCACCGCCTTTGGTCTGACTCCCGCTCAGATTAGCCCCGTCTCGCTCGCGCTCTTGCAGGCGCGGCTTTCAAACGGTCAGTTTGTGATTCCTTCGGCAGCGACCGCCTCCGGCTTGACGCCCATCTCCGGCGTCTCGCGTTTCACTGAGAATCAATTCAACCTTAATCTGGACTACACTCTGAGCCAGAAGCACACGCTTTCCGGCAAGGGTTTCTTCGCTTCAAACCCGACGGAGCAATCGAACTATAACTTCGCCGGATTAGGCAACGGCAACCAGCAACTGCCCGGCTTCGGTGGCAGTCTGGACATCATTCAAACGCTGTTCTCGCTGACAGACACCTACGTCTTCTCGCCCAACGTCGTCAATCAAGCTCGTCTGGGTTTCAGTCGCCTGCGCGTCACTTCCATACCGGAAGAGCCGATCACTGCGGCCTCGCTGGGGATAACGACTCCGTTTGGCGCGACCTACCCAGGCTTGCCCACGATCTTCGTCACCGGGCAATTCTCTTTGGGGTCTTCGCCGCTGGCGGATCAATCATCTCGCATCAACACGTTCACGCTAAACGACACGCTCTCCTTCAACGTTGGCGGAAAGCATCGCTTCCGTGCGGGCGGCGAATTCCGTCCTTCGCGCGTGGATTTCTACTTCAACGCTTTCACGCGCGGGCAGATTAACTTCCCGACCTTCTCCAGCTTTTTGACGGGAGGCTCCTTGACCGCTCTCGGCGTCTCAATCCTCGGCTCAGGCGTCTTCGACCGTTCGCTTCGCACGAATGATTTCGGTGCTTTCATTCAGGACGATTTCAAGGTCAACGACCGGCTGACGCTCAATCTTGGCTTACGCTACGACGTGTTCACTTTCCCGCGCGACATACGCGGGCGACTCGTTAATTTCATTCCCGAACAGTTCCGCGCAGGCACAGCCGTCTCGCCCGTAGGCCCGCCCAACGGCATCGTGCAGGCAGGCAACGGCACGCTGCCCGGTGTTCCGACCGTCGGAGATACCTTGATTCCGACCGACAAGAACAATTTCGCGCCCCGCGTCGGCTTCGCCTATCGGCTGACGGATTCTGATAGTCTCGTGCTGCGCGGCGGCTACGGTATCTACTACGACCGTCCTTCGACGCGTCTCATCAACACGCAGCTTTTCAACTACCCGTACCTCGGTATCGGCGTCGGGCTGCTCGCGCCGGGTGTGTTCCGCACGTTTGCGAATCCGTTCATCTCGCTGCCGTCGCCGGGAGCGTTCCCCGTCGCGGACACTGTTCCCAGCCCGCTCAACCCACTTTCACCCCTCGGCGTGCCCATCTCGGGATTGTTCATCGACCCGAACATGAAAACGCCTTACGTGCAGCAATACAACATCAACCTCCAGTATGAATTTGTTAAAAACTGGTTGCTCGAAGTCGGCTATGTCGGCTCGAAGGGAACGAAGCTGCTGCAAACGGTGACGCTCAATCAAGCGTCTTACAACCCGACGACGGGGCTGTTCAACCCGCCGCCCTTTGGCGCATTCGTCTCGGCGAATCGCAACGTCACGGGCGGACTTCAGCAGGTTCGCGCCAACGGTAACTCGAACTATGACTCTCTTCAGTTGAGCGTCACGAAGCGTTTCAGCCAGGGCTTGCAACTTCTCTCCGCTTACACCTACGGCAAATCAGAGGACACGTACTCCGGCACAGGCTTGAACGAGATTACGACCGTGCCCGGCGACCAGCTAGACCTGAACACCAACCGCTCGCCTTCGGACTTTGATCGCAGGCATCGCTTCGTCACCAGCTTCGTTTACGATCTACCGAAGCTCAAATCCGATTCGCGTCTGATGCGTGCGCTCTTCAATAACTTCCAGTTGAGCGGCATCGTCACGCTGCAAACGGGCACGCCGTTTTCGATTATCGAATCGAACGGGACTTCCGTGATTCAGCGCGCCAACTTCGCGCCGGGCTTCGCGGGCAGTCTCGAAGGCACAGGCTCGACCGATCCGCAGAATCTTTTCTTCAACACGGCAGCGTTCACGCGCTCGACCCTCTTCCTCGTCGGCACGACGCGCAACCCGGCATTCGACCCGAATGCGCCTTACGGCAACACTGGGCGCAATCTCATCTATGGGCCGGGACAGAAGAACGTTGACTTCTCCATCGTCAAGTTCATTCCGTTCACCGAGCGCCTGAGGGGCGAGTTTCGCACGGAGTTTTTCAACATCTTCAACTTCGTCAACTTCGCCAATCCGGGCAACAATATTCTCGTTCCGTCAACATTCGGGCGAATCACTTCAACCAGTTCCGGCCCACGCGTGATTCAGTTCGCGTTCAAGCTGAACTTCTAACAGCAGAAGCGAAAGGGGCAGGTCATCAAAGGGATGTGACCTGCCCCTTCATCTTCTGCTCATCATTTACCCGGCGGGCGGTTCTTATCCTATACTCTCAACTCGATGCCTCTGCTCAAAGTACGCGACACACAGTTTTATTATGAACTGCACGGAGAGGGCGAGCCGCTGATTCTAATTCCGGGCTTCGGCACGGGACTGTGGATTTGGTTCAAGCAAGTGCCCAAGCTCGCGGAGCATTTCCGCGTCATCACCTTTGACCCACGCGGCATAGCACGCTCTGAAGGCGGCGACCACTTCGCTTCGATGGTCATGCTGGCGGAAGATGTGAAGGAGTTGCTCGTAGCGCTCGACATAGAAAAAGCGCACATCGTCGGCGCGTCCTTCGGCGGCTTCGTCGCGCAGGAATTCGCGCTCGCCCATCCTGAGCGGACAGAGGCGCTCGTGCTGTGCTGCACGAGCTACGGCGGCGTAGGGCACATCCCGCCCTCTGCGGAGACGCTCGCGGCACTCGCTTCGACCAAGGGATTGAACACGGCGGAGCGCGTGCGCGAGAACTTACTCCTCGCCTTTTCTCCCGAATACATCAAAGCCGAGCCAAAAGAGATCGAGCGCGTGATCGAGTTGCGCGAAGCCAACTTTGTCCCGGAGCACGTCTACCTTCATCAACTCCAGGCGGCGATGGGTTTCGATTTGTCCCCGCGCGTGCAACAGATTGAAGCCCCGACGCTCGTCATCACAGGCGATGCGGACATCATCGTGCCAATGGAGAACTCGCGCAATTTAGCCTCCCGCATTCCGCACGCGGAGTTGCGAGTGATTTCCGGCGGGAGCCACACATTCTTTATCGAGAAGGCGGACGAGTTCAATCAAGCCGTTATCGAATTTATTGGCGATAGGAATGGGAAGTAATATTCACCGCAGAGACGCAGAGAACACAGAGGGGGCGCAGAGCAAGACAATCTCAGATAACAAATTTGAGATTTCAAATCTGCTCTCTGTAATTTCTTATCTCTGTGCATTCTCCGTGTTCTCTGTGCCTCTGTGGTGAATCGCCATAATCCATTAAGCGCAACTTAAAAGAAATCTAAACTATGCCTTACGCGAAAATTATTGGAACGGGTTCTTACGTCCCCGAAAAAATCATCACCAACGCCGATTTGAGTTGCGTCCTCGGCGAGGACATCAACGAATTCGTCTCGCAGGTCATCGGCATCAACGAGCGCCATGTCTGCGCCGAAGATGAAAGCACCGCTGATCTTGCTACCGAAGCGAGCCGCCGAGCATTGGAAGCTGCCGGAATCAGCGCGGAAGATTTGAATCTCATCATCCTGGCGACCGACACGCCGGAGTATCTTTCGCCCGCCACGTCGGTCGTCGTTCAGCATCGCCTGAATGCGAAGAACGCCGGGACATTCGACATCAACTGCGCCTGCGCCGGGTTTGTGACCGCGCTCGACACGGCTTCAAAATTCATCGCCGCCGATACCTCTTACCAGCACGTCCTGGTCGTCGGCGCATACGCCATCAGCAAATACGTTGATTGGACGGAGAAGAAGACCAGCACCATCTTCGCCGACGGTGGTGGCGCGGTCGTCTTGAAATCTTCCGACATGCCCGGCTTTCTGGCCTCGAAGCTCGTGGCCGAAGGCAGCTTTCACGATCACATGGGAATCTATGCGGGCGGTACGCACATGCCCATTACCGAAGAGGTCTTGCGCGAAGGCACCTGGACGAAAGTCCGCTTTGCGAAGAAGTACCCGCCCGAAGTGAACCTTCAAGGCTGGCCGCGAATCATCCATGAAGTGCTGGAGAAAGCCTCTCTCGCGTTGGACGACGTTGCCTTATTTCTCTTCACGCAGGTCAACCTCAGCACCATCAAAGAAGTGATGAAGGGACTGAATGTTCCGATGTCGCGCACGCACACCATCATGCAGAAGTGGGGCTACACCGGCTCGGCCTGCATCCCGATGGTTTTGGACGACGCTCTGCACGAAGGAAAACTGAAACCCAGCGACGTGGTCGTGATGTGCGCCTCAGGCGGCGGCCTGAACATGGCCTGCGCGGCCTTTCGATGGTGAAAAAGCGGTGATAAGTGATAGGTGATAGGTGATAAGAGAAAACCCTCTTGCCTATCACCCATCACCTATCACCTATCACTGCTCTTATGAATTATCCGAACATCTATTCCCTTTTTCGTGAGCGCACGCGTCAGTATCGCGGGAAGAATGTCTTTTACGTGCGGCGCGAGGGCGCGTGGGTCGGAATTAGTTGGGAACAGTTTGAGCGCGAGGCGCATGAGTTTGCTTCTGCGTTGCTGGTGATGAAGCTTGCGCCGGGTGCTTCCGTGTGCGTGCTGATGGGTAATGTCCCGGAGTGGCCTGTGTGCGATGTGGGAACGATCATGGCGGGAGGCTGCGGGGTCGGACTCTATCCGACGAATTCCGCCGAGCAGTGTGAGTACATCATCAATCATGCGGACGCCGAATTCGTCGTCGTTGACACCCGGCAGCAACTTGAAAAGATTCTGAGCGTGCGCGCACGCCTGCCGAAAGTTAAGGCCGTCATCACAATGGACGAGAGCGCGGCGAATACGGCTGATGGGGTTTTGAGTTATCAGGACTTTTTGAAACTGGGCGCGGAGAATCGTGAAGAGGTTCAGTCAGAGCTTCTCGAACGAGCCGAGGGAGCGCACGCGGACGAGACGGCGGTGATGGTTTACACTTCGGGGACGACCGGCGTGCCGAAGGGCGCGTGTCTGAGCCATCGCTACATTATCAACAGCGTCGAATCCCTGCGTGCGACGAGTCCCGTTTACGACACGGACGTTGCGTTCTCTTACCTTCCCTATTGTCACGTCGCGGAACGCATCTCAGGTCTCTACAATCGTCTGTACGCGGGGGCAGCCGCCTACTTCGTTGACGATCTCTCCAAGCTCTGGGACTACATGTTGGAACTGCGGCCTACGGTCTTCGCGAGCCTGCCGCGCTTCTTCGAGAAAGTCCACGCGCGCGTCATGTCCGATCTGGAACAGGCGTCAATTGAGGAGCAACGCGCCTTTAATGATGCGCTTGAAACAGGCAGGCGAGTTTCAAGGTTGAGGCAGGCACGCTCTCCCATTCCCATTGAGTTACAAAACGAATATACGACGCGTGCGCTACCCGTCTTGAGCCGCGTTAACGAATACTTCGGCGGGCGTCTTCGTCTAGCCACCTCTGGCGGTGCGCCCTTGCTCACGGAGGTAGCAGAGTTTTTCGATGCGGCGGGACTTCCTATTCTGCAAGCCTACGGGTTGACGGAGAACATCTGCGTCGCCTTCAACCGCCCGGACAATTACAAGTTCGGAACGGTCGGCCCGCCCATGCCCGGATGCGAGGTGCGGATAGAACCGGATGGCGAGATTCTGGTGCGAAGCGAGATGATGTTCAGCGGCTACTACAAAGAGCCGGATAAGACGGCGGAAGTGATGCAGGACGGATGGCTGTTGACGGGCGACCTGGGCGAGATGGACCGGGACGGATTTTTGAAGATAACCGGGCGCAAGAAGGAATTGATCGTTACCTCGACGGGTAAGAAGATAGCGCCAGCCATGATCGAGAACCTGCTCAAAGAGCATCATCTCATCAGTCACGCTCTCGTCTTCGGCGAAGCGAAAAGCTATCTGGTCGCGCTCATCACGCTCAACCAAATGGAAGCCGAAGCCTACGCGCACGCTCAATCAATCGTTTATGAAAACTTTGCCGAATTGACGCGCCACCCGAAGATACAGGACCTGGTGCGCTCGCTCGTCGAAGGGGTGAACGCGCGCGTCTCTTCCACTGAAGCGGTTAAGAAGTTCATCGTGCTGGATCACGATTTCTCGGTTGAGCGAGACGAAGTGACGCCGACCTTGAAGCTCAAACGCGCGATTGTGACTGAACGCTATCAGGAAATATTGCAAGGTCTTTATTAAATTGTAGGGGCAGAGCTTGTCCCTGCTCGCGTGTATTTACGACAGAACGGGCAGGGACAAGCCCTGCCCCTACAGTTAGGAGTAAAAGTATGACTCTTAAATTCTCCACTAGAGCGCAGCACAGATTATTAATCTCTTTTGCAGGCGCGTTGTTACTGATGTTAAGCGTATCGGTCGCGCACGCTGCTCAAACGCTGCCCGCCCAGAGCGAGGGCACGGCCACCGTCTACGGCGTGAAGATTCATTACGTCGAAGCGGGTAGCGGCCCCGTCGTCGTCCTCCTGCACGGACTCGGCGGTAACACGACGAACTGGGCTTTCAACATCCCGGTGCTCGCGCAGAAGTATCGCGTCATCGTTCCAGACCAAATCGGCTTTGGGAAATCCGACAAGCCGCTCATCAACTATCGCATCATGACCTACGTTGATTTCCTTGATGCCTTTCTCAAAGAGTTGAAGGTTGAGCGCGCATCTTTTGTCGGCAACTCGATGGGCGGGTGGGTGGCTGCCGCCTATACGCTCGCGCATCCCGAAAAAGTTGACCGCATCGTGCTCGCTGACGCCGCCGGGTTTTCGTTCGAGCAAGGGTTTGACACCAGCCAGCTAATTAAGCTCAATCCTTCGACCCGCGAAGGCATGAAGGAACTCGTCTCGCGCGTCTTCTACAACAAGCTTATTTTCATGAGCGACGCCTTCATAGATTCGTCTATGCAAGCGCGCATCAATGCCGGAGACGGCCACACGATTCGCAGCATCACGGAATCAATCATTCGCCGCGAGGATTTTCTGGACAATCGCCTGTCGGCCATCAAGCGTCCCGTGCTCATCATCTGGGGGCGCGAAGACGGACTTTTGCCACTCGCGGACGGAGAGCGCTTCAAGAAAGAGATTCCGGGCGCGCAATTAATCATCTTCGAGCAGTGCGGCCACGTCCCGCAGGTTGAAAAGGCTGCGGACTTCAACGCGGCGGTGCTGAAGTTTCTGGCCGCTTCCCCCGCTCCGACCGAATAGAACCAGAGGTAAAGATTATGAACATACGGGTCGGCGACACCGCCGAATTATCTAAAACCATCACGGATGCGGACGTTCGCGTGTTCGCCGATTTGACGGGCGATCACAACCCCGTTCACTTGGACGACCAATACGCGAGCGGCACTCGCTTTGGGCGTCGCGTCGCGCACGGCATGTTGACAGCTTCGCTTATTTCATCCGTGCTGGCGAACAAGCTTCCCGGCGAAGGCACTGTCTATCTCAGCCAGTCTCTGAAATTCGTCGCGCCCGTTTATCTTGAGGACACCGTGACGGCGCGCGTGACCGTCACCAATATTAGAGAAGACAAGCCAATCGCGACGCTCGAAACGGTTTGTTTGAATCAACGCAATGAGACGCTCGTCAAAGGCGAAGCTGTCGTTCTGTTTTCAATTGAGTGAAAGGCGAGCCGATGATTAATCGCAGAGGACATAGAGGAACACGGAGGAAGCACGGAGATTTGAGATTTCAGATTCTAAATTTGAAATCTCAAATCTGTAATATGAGATAGTCTCTCTCTGTGCCCCCTCTGCGTCCTCTGTGTCTCTGTGGTGAACTACACCGTTCCGACACTCATCTCAAAGATAACCAATATGTCCAGCAATACGACCAGCACGGCAGTCAACACAATCAAAGGTGAGCCACCAGCAAAGATTCCCCCCTACGCATGGTACGCGCTTGCGCTGCTCACCATCGTTTACGTCCTGAACTTTCTCGACCGCACGCTGATTTATCTTCTGTTTACGCCAATCAAGGCCGAGATGCAATTGACCGACACGCAGCTTGCACTGCTCGGTACGACTTCCTTTGTCATCTTCTATACGCTGCTCGGCATTCCCTTTGGACGCATGGCCGACCGCGTCTCCCGCAAGAAATTAATCGCGGGCGGTCTGGCCGTCTGGTCTCTCTTCTCCGGCTTGACCGGCTTTGCTCACGACTTCTGGGGAATCTTCCTGTGCCGCGTGATGGTTGGTGTCGGGGAAGCGACGCTGGGGCCTGCGGCGCTCTCGCTCCTGAGCGACTACTTTCCGCCGCGCCTGCGCGCGACCGTGCAGGCCATCTACTCTTCAGGCATCGCCATCGGCGCAGGCTTAGCATTTTTTCTCGGCGGGTGGATCGCGAAGAAATACGGCTGGCACTGGGCTTTTTACCTGCTCGGCTTCCCCGGCCTCATCTTCGCCGTGCTGGTGTTGCTCTTAAAGGAGCGACCACGCGGGCAAACCGAGACGGCAACAGCAGCCGCAAATTATTCGCGCAACGACTGGAGAGTGCTGTTCACGTCCCGGCCTCTAATCTACCTGTATCTCGGTTATGCCATGTTCGGGCTGGCGGCCAACAGTCTCTCCATCTGGGGAGCGACCTTCTTCACACGCGTTCACGGGTTAGATTTAGCGCTCATCGGTTGGCTGGGCGGCATCCTCTCCATCGTCGCCGGTGTGCCGGGAACAATTCTCGGCGGGTATGTCGCGGATCGTCTTCGTCGAAGGGGGCGCGGCGGGCGCATGTTGTTCAGCGCGTGCGGCGCGCTGCTGGCGATTCCCTGCTGGATAGCGTTGCTGTTTAGCAACAGCGTCGTGCTGCTCCTGATTGCAAACTTTGTTCTGCTCGCGCTCTCCCTGATGTGGCTCGGCCCGGCGGCGGCAGACGTACACGAGATAGCTGGCCCCAAACTAAGAGGACTCGGCATCGGCATCTACTTCTTCG
Source organism: uncultured Acidobacteriota bacterium (assembly GCA_963791265.1). GTDB lineage: Bacteria > Acidobacteriota > Blastocatellia > Pyrinomonadales > Pyrinomonadaceae > QHXM01. The sequence continues at coordinate 241,572 of CAWBSB010000012.1, read as the reverse complement.
CCGTCAACATCGCCGCCTACGCCATCGGCGCACCGCTCGTTGGCCTTCTCAACGACCGGCTCGGCGCGACCCAGAACCCCGCAGGCATGCGCTACGCCCTGCTCATCAGCCCCATTGCCTGCGCCATCAGCGCCATCTTGCTCTGGCGCGGAAGCAAAAAGCTGCGCGAGGCGGAGACAACAGTTTAAGGTTGTAGTTGAAATCGCCGGCATTAATGACATGAGGCAAAGCGAGCATCCCGTTTTCGTTTATATTACGCTTTGGTTCTCACACTGGCTCTATAGCTGATAGAATGCGGCAGGAGGTCAACATGGCTATAGATCGGCTCGAAACTATTCTCGCGCAAGCTCGACAACTCTCGCCCGGCGAACTGGCACAGCTTATCAAACAAGCTACCGATCTACTTGTTCAAAGCCAAGCGCCCACACTGCAATTGCCTCCGCGATATTCTGCGCTCTTCGGTTCGGGGAAAGGCTCTTTTTCCACTCAAGAGGAAGCCGACCGTTTCATTCGCGGGGAGCGTGCCGCATGGGGAGAGTGAGTTCAGAGATGAATCTCAAAGGACTCATTTGATTATCGCGCGCTTACAGGTGAGTTATAATCCGTCATGCAATTGCCGAACGGCGCGCAAGCCATTGTTGATATTCGCAAGCTACGCGACTATTGTCTAAACCCCGACAACCCGCGCGGCAGCAATAAAGCTCGCGTCTTCGCCGCCGCGCTCGGTTTGACGGCAGCAGAGGCTACGATACTACAAAACGCTTTGCTTGATGCGGCACGTCACAATGAAGCGGCGCTCGGCGAGCTTGATGCTTACGGGCAGCGGTACACCGTAGAGTTCGAGATGATAGCGGCGGTGGGTTCGGTGATGGTGCGAAGCGGATGGATCATCCTTCACGGTGAAGCCGCCCCGCGCCTGACCACTTGTTACGTCGTCGGGAAGAGAAGGTAAAGCCTGATGCCAGCAGATAAAATTGAGATGCTTTCAACAGTAGCGCTGATTGAAGATATACCATCGCGCGAGCTTCATCGTGGCGAAGTTGGCACTGTCGTCGAGCTACTCGCGCCCGATGTTTACGAAGTCGAGTTCTGTAACGAAGATGGTGAGACGTATGCCGAGTTCGCCCTGCGCGGCGATCAATTGATTCTCCTGCACAATCAAGGGAAGCCCCTGACGCTCGCCGCGTAAGGCTATTTGGTCAGACTACGCCTTATCCCTCCGAATCGGCGACACAACGTGCCGCCACTGTCGTTGCTTGTCCTTCTTGATGCCTATACCTTGTTGCTGCGCCCGGCGATGTTGGCGATGATGGTGAGGAGTTCTTCCGGCTCGACCGGCTTGGCGATGTGCATCTGAAAGCCTGCGCTGAGGACGCGGTCACGATCTTCAGGGGTGGCGTAGGCCGTGAGCGCGACCGCAGGGATTTGCCCGGATTGTTGGTTCAATTCGCGCACTTTTCTGAGTAGAGAAAAGCCGTCCTCTTTCGGGAGACCGATGTCTGTGATGAGCAGATCCGGCGACCACTCTTTGAACACAACCAGCGCTTCGGCGGCGGATTCGCTGCCTCTCACTTCAGCGCCACACTGTTTCAGCACCGTCAAGATTAAATCCCGCGTATCAACTTCGTCTTCAACGACCAGAATCCGCAACCCGTCGAGCACAGGGGAGCAGTTATCAAGCCTGTTCTTGTTGCCGCCCATTGAAGCCGAGAGTCCGGCTCCGGCCTCAAGGTTATGGTTCGCAGGTCTGAGCGGAAGCCTGACGATGAAAGTTGCTCCCTTATTTATTCCTTCACTGCGAGCCTTGATTGTCCCGCCGTGCATTTCGACCAGGTGACGCGCGATGGCAAGCCCCAGGCCGAGGCCGCCGTGCTTGCGCGTGGTGCTGCCGTCAGCCTGCCGAAAGCGATCAAAGATGACTGGAAGAAACTGCGGATTGATGCCCTGCCCGTTGTCGCTGACGACGACCTGCGCTTGAAGGTCGTCGCGCTCTAATCTAACCTCGACCCGCCCGCCTTCGGGCGTAAACTTGACGGCGTTTGAGAAGAGATTCCAGAACACTTGTTGCAGGCGGGTCGCATCACCCACGATCTGGCTCGCAGATTTATCGAGCGCGACATCAAACTTAATCGTTTTGGCGTCTGCCGCCGGGCGCGATGATTCAACGACCGCCTCAACGATTTTAATCAGTTCGAGGGGGCGAACGTCGAGACGCAGCTTGCCTGTGATGATGCGCGAGACATCCAGGAGATCGTCTATCAACTGCGATTGCGAGCGGGCGTTGCGCTCGATGGTTTCGAGCGCGCGGGCTGTGCTCTGGCCATCGAATTTGTTTGTTTGCAAAAGATGACTCCAGCCGAGAATGGCCGTCAAGGGCGTCCGCAACTCGTGCGAGAGCGTGGCGAGAAATTCATCCTTGGTGCGGTTGGCCGATTCGGCCTCGGCGCGCGCCGCCTGCTCGCGAACCAGCATGCGCGCGCGCTCTTCTTCGGCCTGCTTGCGTTCCGTAATCTCCTGTTGCAACTCGCTGGCGTGACGCTGCGCTTCGGTGTACAGCCTGGCATTTTCATAAGCGACGGCCACCTGTGTCGAGAGCGTGACGGCCAGACGCTCGTCGGCTTCGCTGAACTCGTCCGCGCCGATTTTGTCCGTCAAATACAACCAGCCATAGACCTGCGTCGAAGAGAAGATAGGCGTGCCGAGAAATGATCGCGCCGCGCCGTTGTGGGACGGAAGCTGCGCGGCATCTAAAAGCCCGTTGGCTTCACTGAGCCGCACGGGGCGGCGTTCCTTCAACAGTGTGGCGAGCAGCCCTTCATCCACTACGGGAGTGTCGGCGTCGGCGTAAACCGTTGTGCCCTGATCGCTGCTGCAAAAGAAAGGGCTGGGCGCATGATTGTCCAGGACTCCGACGCAGGTGTGTGCCGCACCGATGATGTCGCGCGCGGCATGGCAGAATTTTTCGAGCACACGCGTCGGATCGTGCTCGGCGGCCAACTGCTGTCCGAGTTCGATGAGCATCCCCAAACGTTCGAGGTTGGCGTTCTCTAATTCGAGATTTTTCTCGTGGAGCAATTCGGCCTGCCGCTTAATCTCTTCGGTCTTCTTGAAGAGTTCGACAAAAACGGCGACCTTCGAGCGCAGGATGTCCGGCTCGACCGGCTTGAGGATATAGTCCACCGCGCCGAGCGAATAACCTTTGGCGATGTGCCGGTTGCCGGTGCTGTCGGCGGTTAAGAATATAATCGGGATGTCGCGCGATTTCTCGCGCCCGCGAATGAGCGCGGCAGTTTCCAGCCCGTCAATCCCCGGCATGTAAACGTCTAGCAGGATGACGGCAACTTCATCGTTGAGGAGATACCGGAGCGCCTCGTCGCCGGAAGTAGCGCGGACGAGATTTCTGTCCGGGCCTTCGAGGATCGTCTCCAGCGCCAGCAGGTTCGTCGGGCTGTCATCCACCATCAGGATATTGATTTTTTCTAATTCATCTTGCATGCAATAACCTCTGGACTGGATGGCAGAGCCTGTTCAAAAAAGGAGCAATCTCCGCGAGCGGCAAGATTCGATCAACTTTGGTCGCACCGATGGCGGCCTCCGGCATGGCGCGCGATTCGGCGCTCTCAGGCTCCTGCACCACAGCCAAGCCGCCCAGGGCTTTAATCTTTGCCAGGCCCTTCGCTCCGTCGCGGTTAGCCCCGGTTAAGACGACGCCGATGATGCGGTCCCGATAAATATCCGCCGCCGACTCGAACAGTACATCAATGGACGGGCGCGCGAAGCCTACGGGCGACTCGGTTGATAAAGCGAAGATGCTTTCCTCAATCAGCAAGTGATAATCGCGCGGCGCTAAATAGACTCGTCCCGGCTCGATTTTCTCTTTGTCGTCCGGCTCTACGAGCGGCAAGCGGCTGCGCTTTTTTAAGTATTCGCAGAGGCCGTCGTCGCCATCCTTTTTCCTGTGCTGCACGATAACGAGCGGCAGCGGGAATTCCGGCGACAAATCACTCAACAGTATTTGCAGCGCCGACAGCCCGCCGTGCGACGCTCCGATGACCACAATCTCGAACGCCAAGTTATCTCACCTTTCGATACAGCTTATCGCGGCCATCCAGCCGCTCGTAAAACCCTTCGCGAGGTGTGAACTTCAAAGATTCCTTGTTCCCTAAGCCGAAGATGCCGAACATGCTCAGGCTTTCGTAAATCAGATTATGCACGCGCTCCTGCAAAGCCTTGTTGAAATAGATCATGACATTGCGGCAAAGGATAACGTGGAATTCGTTGAACGAACCGTCGGTCGCCAGATTATGCTCGGCGAAGACGACGTTGGTTTTAAGCGAGGGATGAAAGATGACGTTGTCGTAATGCGCCGTATAGTAATCGGAGAACTCGCGCGCGCCTCCCGCCTTCATGTAGTTGCTCGTATATTCCTGCATCGCCGCGAGCGGGAAGATGCCTTCTTTGGCTTTACGTAAGACCTCGTGGCTGATGTCCGTCGCATAGATGATGGACTTACGCGCCAGCCCTTCTTCCTGCAACAGAATCGCCATCGAGTAGACCTCTTCGCCCGTTGAACAGCCCGCGTGCCAGATTCTCACGGTCGGGTAAGTCTTGAGTATTGGCACGACCTTCTGGCGAAAGGTCAGATAAAACCCCGGATCACGAAACATCGAGGTGACATGCACGGAGAGACCCAACAGCAGCCTCTCCATGCACGCCTCATCGTGCAGCACGCGTTCCTGATAGCGCGAAACGGTTTCAATCTTCTCGGCACGCATCCTTTCCAGAATGCGCCGCTTCAAAGAGGCCGGAGAATACTCGCGGAAGTCGAACCCGTAATAGCGATAGAGTCCCTCAAGGAGCAACGCGATCTCTATATCTTCGAGCTCATTCTGTTCCGCTTGTGGAAGAGCGCTCATACTTCAGCTTCACCCTGCCTGTAGAGCCAGACGCGCAAGAGCGAGAGAAGCTGATCTATGTCCAGCGGCTTCGAGATGTAGTCCGATGCCCCTGCTTCGATGCAGCGGTCGCGGTCGGCCTTCATTGCTTTCGCCGTCAGCGCGATGATGGGAAGCTGCCTAAACTCCACCATCTCGCGAATCGCCCTGATCGCTTCGTACCCGTCCATGCCCGGCATCATGATGTCCATCAAGACTACCTCGATGTCGGATGCTTCCTTCAATAAGTCTATGCCTTCCTGCCCGTTCTCCGCGTGGATGACATCCATGTTATGGCTTTCGAGCGCACTGGTTAAAGCGAAGATGTTGCGAACGTCGTCGTCAACAATCAACACCTTTCGTCCGGCCAGCACGGGGTCGCGGCGATGCAGTTGTTCTAACATGCGCCGTTTGGGTTCGGGCAGGTTAGCCTCGACGCGATGCAGGAAGAGAGCGGTTTCGGCGAGCAGACGCTCCGGCGAACTCGCTTCCTTGACGATGATAGCGTCCGCCACCTTACGCAGTTGCGTCTCCTCCTTGGGCGTCAGTTCCTTGCCCGTGTAGACGATGATGGGCAAATCCCTGCGACCGAGTTCATTCTGAATCTTCTCGATAAGGTCGAAGCCGGTCATATCGGGAAGTTTCAGATCAAGCACCATGCAGTCAAACGGCTCTTCCTTGAGCGCGGTGATAGCGTCCTCGCCTGTTTCAACTGCGGTCGTGATGACATCGCCGTTGCCTATAAGTTCGACAATGCTCATCCGCTGCACTTCGTCATCTTCCACGACGAGCAGCTTTCTGACACGTTTTTCGGCGAAGGTGGCGAGTTGGTCAAAGGCGCTGGCCAGGTCTTCGCGGCTGACGGGTTTTTGCAGGTGCGTGATTGCGCCCGAATGTAAGGCACGCTGGCGCTGCTCCTCGCCGGAGATGATATGCACGGGGATGTGGCTGGTGTTCGGGTCGTGCTTCAGGCGATCAAGCACCGTCCACCCATCACGATCCGGCAGTTTGAGGTCGAGCGTAATGGCGTCCGGCTTGTATTTTCTCGCCAGTTCCAACGCCGCGTCGCCGCGAGTGGCAACCACGCCCTTGAAGCCTTTCTCACGAGCCAGATCAAGCAGGATGCCCGCGAAGTTGATGTCATCTTCGACAATCAAGACCACGCGCTCGCCATCGAAGATTGAGTAACGATCATCAGAGACCTCGCTCACTTCGTCCGGCGCATACAGGTCAACACTGGAGACGGCGCTCGGCAACCAACCCAGAGCGCTTCTGCCCGGTGTTCCGGCGTCTTCCGAAGATGGCCGCGAAATACGGCTCTGCGCTCCACCGTTACCAGCGGCAGCGGGCGTGTACGTCTTCGGCAAATAGAGCGTAAAGGTGCTGCCCTCGTTCGGCATACTGGCAACGCGAATCTCGCCGCCGAGCAGGCGCGCGATTTCGCGGCTGATTGAAAGCCCCAATCCCGTGCCGCCGTACTTGCGACTGGTCGTGCCATCGGCCTGCTGGAACGCCTCGAAGATGATGCGCTGCTTTTCCGCCGCAATCCCGATGCCCGTGTCAATCACGGAGAAGGCGATCACCTCATCGGCGCGATTCAGAGCCTCCTGCTGAAAGCGTATCTGCTCCGTCACAGGCTCTATACGCAACGTCACCTTACCCTCTTCGGTAAACTTGAAAGCATTCGAGAGCAGGTTTTTGAGAATCTGCTGCAAGCGCTTCTCGTCCGTGCGTAGAGACGTGCCAAGCTCATCATTACGCTCGACGACGAACTCAAGGCTCTTATCCTGCGCGACCTGATGGAAGCTGCGCTCCAACTGCTCGACCACATCCCCGAACGCGACCTCATTAATGTCTATCGCCATCATGCCCGATTCGATCTTGGAGAGGTCTAAGATGTCGTTGATGAGCGAGAGCAGGTCTGCGCCGGAGGAGTGGATGGTTTCGGCAAACTGTACCTGTTTGGGATTGAGATTGTCTTCTATGTTCTCGGACAACTGGCGAGAGAGAATCAACATGCTATTGAGCGGCGTCCGCAACTCGTGCGACATGTTGGCGAGAAACTCGGATTTGTACTTGGAGGTCAAGGCCAGTTGCTCTGCCTTCTCTTCCATAGCCCAGCGAGCTTCCTCTACCTCGCGGTTCTTGGCCTCGACTTCCGCCTTCTGCTTCGCCAGCAGTGTGGCCTTCTCCTGCAACTCTTCGTTGGTCTGCTGCAACTCTTCCTGCTGGCTCTTCAACAGTTCTTCGGATTCGCGCAGGGATTCGGCCTGTTTCTCAAGCTGCTCGTTTGTCTTCTTCAGCTCGTCCTGCTGGCTCTGTAGCTCTGTCGCCAGAGCCTGCGACTGCAAGAGCAGTTGTTCCGTGCGCGTGTTGGCTTCTATCGTGTTCAGCACGATGCCGATGCTTTCCGTTAACTGGTCGAGGAAGGTCAGATGCGTATCGTTGAAGCGATTGAAGGAGGCCAGCTCGATGACAGCTTTGACCTCGTTCTCAAAGAGCACCGGCAGCACGATGATATTGAGCGGCACGGCCTGCCCCAGACCGGAGCCGATGTGTATGTAATTGTCCGGCACATTGGTCAATAAAATTCTTTCGCGCTCCAGCACGCACTGGCCGACCAGCCCCTGCCCCGGCTTGAATTCGTTGGCAAGATTCTTACGCTCCGTGAAGGCGTAGCTGCCCAGCAGCTTCATCAAGGGCGTGCCGTTGTCGCCTCCGTTGACGTAGAAGATTCCCTGTTGCGCGTCCACGAGCGGCGCGAGTTCGGACAAGACCATCTGCGAGACGGTCGTCATGTCGCGCTGGCCTTGCAGCATACGCGTAAAGCGCGCGAGGTTCGTCTTCAACCAGTCCTGTTCCGTATTCTTCTGCGTCGTCTCCTTGAGATTGATAATCATCTCGTTGATGTTGTCTTTGAGCTTGGCGACTTCGCCCTGCGCTTCGACGGCGATGGAGCGCGTCAGATCGCCTTTGGTCACAGCGGTCGAGACTTCGGCGATGGCTCGCACCTGCGTGGTCAAATTCGCCGCGAGGCCGTTCACATTGTCCGTCAAATCGCGCCACGTTCCGGCAGCGCCTGGCACGTTGGCCTGACCGCCGAGCTTTCCTTCAACACCCACCTCGCGCGCCACGGTCGTGACCTGATCGGCGAAGGTGGCGAGCGTGTCCGTCATGCTGTTGATGGTATCGGCCAACTCCGCGATTTCGCCCTTAGCATCAACCGTCAGCTTGCGTTCCAGATCGCCGTTGGCCACCGCCGTCACGACTCTCGCGATACCGCGCACCTGCCCGGTCAGGTTTCCGGCCATCGAATTCACGTTATCGGTCAGGTCTTTCCAAGTGCCCGCCACGCCGCGCACATCTGCTTGCCCGCCGAGCTTCCCTTCCGTACCCACTTCACGAGCGACGCGCGTCACTTCCGACGCGAACGAGTTCAACTGATCCACCATCGTATTGATAGTATTCTTCAGTTCAAGGATTTCGCCTTTCACGTCCACCGTGATCTTCTTCGATAAATCTCCGTTAGCGACTGCGGTCGTTACCTCGGCAATGTTTCGCACCTGACTGGTGAGATTGCCTGCCATGAAGTTCACATTGTCAGTTAAATCTTTCCAGGTTCCCGCGACACCTTTCACCTCGGCCTGCCCTCCGAGTTTACCTTCCGTACCTACTTCACGAGCCACGCGCGTCACTTCCGACGCGAACGAGTTCAACTGATCCACCATCGTGTTAATGGTGTTCTTCAATTCCAAAATCTCCCCACGAACATCCACCGTAATCTTCTTCGAGAGGTCACCGTTTGCCACTGCGGTCGTCACTTCCGCGATGTTGCGTACCTGACTCGTCAGGTTGCCTGCCATGAAGTTCACGTTATCGGTTAAATCCTTCCACGTTCCCGCCACGCCTGTTACCTGCGCCTGTCCACCCAACTTTCCTTCCGTGCCCACTTCACGAGCCACGCGCGTCACTTCCGACGCGAAGGAACTGAGTTGGTCAACCATCGTATTGATGGTGTTCTTCAATTCCAGAATCTCGCCTTTGACATCTACCGTAATCTTCTTCGACAAGTCACCGTTAGCGACCGCCGTCGTCACTTCGGCAATGTTTCGCACCTGACCAGTTAAGTTTCCGGCCATCGAGTTCACACTGTCAGTCAAATCCTTCCAGGTGCCCGCCACGCCGCGCACATCTGCCTGACCGCCGAGCTTCCCTTCCGTTCCCACTTCGCGCGCCACGCGCGTCACTTCCGACGCGAAGCCGTTCAACTGATCCACCATCGTATTGATGGTGTCCTTGAGTTCAAGAATCTCGCCCCGGACATCCACCGTAATCTTCTTTGACAAATCCCCATTAGCAACTGCGGTTGTGACTTCCGCGATGTTTCGCACCTGCCCCGTCAGATTTCCGGCCATCGAGTTGACACTGTCTGTCAAATCCTTCCACGTTCCGGCGACACCTTTCACCTCCGCCTGTCCGCCCAGCTTTCCTTCGGAACCGACCTCGCGCGCCACGCGCGTCACTTCCGACGCGAAGCCGTTGAGCTGGTCAACCATCGTATTGATGGTGTCTTTCAGTTCAAGAATTTCACCCTTCACGTCAACCGTGATTTTCTTCGACAAGTCTCCGTTAGCGACCGCCGTTGTCACCTCCGCGATGTTTCGCACCTGACTCGTCAGGTTGCCCGCCATGAAGTTCACATTGTCGGTCAAGTCCTTCCACGTTCCCGCAACGCCTTTAACGTCGGCCTGCCCGCCGAGCTTGCCTTCCGTTCCCACCTCGCGCGCCACGCGCGTTACTTCCGATGCAAACGAATTAAGTTGATCCACCATCGTATTGATGGTGTTCTTCAATTCCAGAATCTCGCCTTTCACATCCACCGTAATTTTCTTTGAAAGATCGCCGTTGGCAACTGCGGTCGTAACTTCAGCGATGTTGCGTACCTGCCCGGTCAGGTTTCCGGCCATCGAATTCACGTTGTCGGTCAGGTCTTTCCAAGTGCCAGCCACGCCGCGCACATCTGCCTGACCGCCGAGCTTGCCTTCCGTTCCGACCTCACGAGCGACGCGCGTTACTTCCGACGCGAACGAGTTAAGCTGGTCAACCATCGTGTTGATAGTATTCTTCAGCTCTAGGATTTCACCTTTCACGTCTACCGTAATCTTCTTCGACAAATCCCCATTAGCGACCGCCGTCGTCACTTCTGCGATGTTGCGTACCTGAGCGGTGAGATTCCCGGCCATCGAGTTGACGCTGTCGGTCAAGTCTTTCCAAGTGCCCGCCACGCCCTTGACCTTCGCTTCGCCGCCGAGTTTGCCTTCCGTTCCCACCTCGCGCGCCACGCGCGTCACTTCCGACGCGAACGAGCCGAGCTGATCAACCATCGAGTTGACGATCTTGACGGAGCGCAGGAACTCACCCTTCAATGGCCTGCCTTCGACATCGAGCGCCATGCGTTGCGACAAATCGCCGTTGGCGACCGCGCCGATGACGCGCGCCATCTCGCTCGTCGGGCGTGCCATGTCGTCAATCAAATCGTTGGTCGAATCCACCAGACTGACCCACGAGCCTCCGGCGGCTGGCACATTCGCGCGTTGCGTGATCTTGCCTTCACGCCCGACCACGCGGCTGATGCGCTCCATCTCTTTGGCCATCTGTTCATTCAACGCGATGATGTCATTAAGAGTGTCAGCTATTTTTCCGGCTTCGCCCGTCCACTCGGTTGGCAGGCGCGCGGAAAAGTCGCCTTTCTTGAAAGCCATCAGGGTTTTCAGCAGCAGCTTGGTATCTAGACCATCCGTATTCGCTTGTTGATTTCGCATCGCTTCCTTTCGACAACCATCCCTTGAAGGGGCATTGAAGAATTATTAAATTACCGGAGAGTTTTCCGAAGCCTCCGAAAAGCATACCTCAGAGGTGAAGTGTGGCGGGGCGGCAGTCCGACAAAGCCCTGCCGATACTTCGGCCTGGTAGGGGAATTTGGGTGGGGGAATTTGTTTAACGTCAGCCGGAATTTCTCCCGACGACATATTTATACCTGAGCAGGCGGAAAGATGTAAACACCTTTGAATATCAACGGGGTATCTGTTGTTTCCACGCGAATTGTGAACAAGGATTGAATAGTTTCCAATACAGGCTTTTTAACATTTTCATCAGGCACTCGTGAGAGGGGCTTTATCTTTACCGCTCTTGCGAATTCAACAGAAGAGTTATTTTCGTAATAACTTATCAGACTATGGCTTGTGTTTGTTCCGTAAAAAATCTGATTGCTTCCTCTACCTTTTCACGCTGTTTTTCATCAAGCCTCAACCTTTCTTTTAAAGGTGATAATTGGTGGTTCATCTCTTGTTTAATCAAGGGAATTGTTTTAAGCCTTTCTTGTTCTATTAGACGTTTCTTGCTTTTCCACTTAATAACATCAACGAGATATACGATTAAACCTCCAAAGACTATGAAGAAAACGCAGCCCATTACAGTCACAACAAGAGAATAATTATCAAGGAACCACTGAATATCCCTACTTGCACCGTGAAGAACATTGTATAAAATCACAGCCGCTACGAGCCAGAAGAAGCTAAAACCACAGCCCATTGCTAAGCTATCGCTATACTTCGGTTTTTTATCTACAACTGTTTGATAGTCCTGGTTAATTTTAGATACTTGCCCATCTCTCTTAGATTCTATTTGTTTTATTAGGTTGACCGCGCGCTTCTCCTCAGTTGTTCTAGTCTCAAGTTCTGCTTCTAATCCTCCCCTGGCAATCTCCAGCACTTCTAACTTTTCTGTGAATGCCTTTTGTTTCAATCCAACCGTTGTTACATAGTCAGCCTCGCGCGCATCTTCGGCAGCTTTGGATATTGAATCTAGTAACTCCGCAGGTAAGGAAACCTTACACTCTGCTCGCGCTTCCGCCTGTTGCGTGATTTCAACTGCTTTTCGCCATTTCTCAATCTCCGCTTGCGCTTTGGCGCGACTCTCCTTCATCTTATGAGCACCGAACGCAACGAGACCATCTTTGATTCCTAAAAAATCCTTCTCCGTGAACATTAGAGTAGATGTCTGCGGCTCTTGGTCAATGCACTTTTCCAATAAATCTAAGGCTTCAGCTTCGCGCCCGTCCAAAGCGGCATATCTGGCTGCGTCGTAACGAATGTCGTGATCATCGGGCGAGAGTTTTAAGGCTTGATTGCTGGTCGTATAAGCGTCGGAGTATTTCGCTTCTAAGTATTGCATGTACGCCAAGTGGCTCAGACCTCTAGTGTGATACAAATCGGCTTGCGTCGCGCTGAGACGAGAGGCGTGATAAAAAGCTTCTTCGGCTTCAGCGGTATTTCGCTCGTACTTCCATTTAAGCCACCCCATCTGGAACCATGCGACGTAGTTACGGCTTCCGATTGGATTAGCAAGAACTTCTCTGAGTAAACGGCTTGCATCTGAAAACTCTTCTTGCCTATCCCTGCCGATTGACTTCATCCCTGTTTTCAATGCACGGTCAGCTTCTCGAAGCAATTCGAGCACTTGTGTTTCATAGGGACGGCGTAGTAGCACATCGGCGATATGCTCAAGTGTACGTTGCTGACCGAGCAGTAACAGCGCCGACTCTTCAAATCCCCGCTGTAAGACCTCATTTTGTACTTTCAGGCTATAATTGAGATCGCTCATACCTCCAACGAGTGATAAAAGTAGGCTGTTGGTTCGATCTTGCCTGTTAGCTATTTCAGCTAGGGCGCGCAAATTTGCAATAGCAGCCTCGCGCTGCATTTGAAAAGCTTCGGATTGATATTCCACGAGTTGGCGACTATTATCCGCGATCATTTCCAAGTGATAGTGATCGTCAATGCGGCGTCTTAAATTGTCTCCCGACGTATCCGTGGAGAATAGTTGTTGCGTCAGTGAGGCTGGCATATAAGATTTCCTTTCCTTTAAGAGGGCGGCATTACTTCTAGTAACCTGTATAGATTTACCGGCAACTTTTATCTACGACTTCAAATAAAGTCAAGATTCTCATTAAGGCAGGATACGACTCCACAAAAAGGTTCTTCACCTCATCAAGAGCGAAACTTACTCTCTCAAGTGTGAAAATCACTCTCTCAACGGTGAAACCTGCTCTCTCAAACGTGAAAGTTACTCTCTCAAGCGTAAAACTTTACTTCTAAAGCGCGAAATATTACTTCTAAACCGTCAAACTTGCTCTCTAAACCGCGAAACTTACTCTCTAAAGGGTGAAAGATTGCGTCTAAAGCGCGAAATTCACTCTCTAAAGCGTGAAATAGTGCCTCTCAACTGTGAAAGTTACTCTCTAAAGGGTGTTTGTGACGAATATGGGCTGTAAAGCTAGATAATCGTGCGGTTTGCGGGTTCTTAGAAGAGATATAGCAGGTTTTATCAACAATGGTTGAGGGGAAAGCGAGGCCGACGGCGAGTAGAAATCATCGTCGGCCTCCGCGCATAGCCCGCCGCCTCACCAGCGAACCGTGCGGCGCGAGCGCATTCTTCCACTGTGCGCTCACGATTAAGCTCTGGTAAAGACCTCCGTGATGGCTTGTGCCACCAATTCAAAATCATCCGCCTGCTTGACGATGATGAAAGGCGTGCAGGGCTGACGTTCCAGTGAACAATTAAACTCGGCTAACTCTCTGCCTGTCGTGTCGGGCAGTTCTTCATCACAGAGGAACAATGAATAATTGCCGCGCTCTATCAGGATACGCACCGTCGAGTCACCGGGAGAGCGCACGATCCGGCAATCTGCCAAAGTGCGTCGCAGGTAGAACAACAGGTCGAGGTCATGCCCGACGTAGAGGATGCGACGTGAGGGCATCGAATGAAAAGTTAGTGCGCGCTCTGGTATGATGGGCGCGATTAGTTTGAAAAATGACAACGGCTTATGCGACGACTCAACCCTCAACCTCAAGCTGAGAGATGAGCATCGCCGTTGAGTTTGAGAGGTTCTCACTCACGGCGAACAAGTTGAGCAAGCGCATTATATGTGTATTTCCACATAGAATCAAGCCTGTTTCATCAGGAGGCAACTTCTGATGGGACGCTCGCCCCGCCCGAAGCCCGAACGCTTGGGAGAAAAGTTATTGGCTATCCGTCGACGCTTAGGGATGAGTCAAACAGAAGTATGTAAGGCTCTTGGATTGAAGGTCAACTACTCAGCAATCTCTAACTATGAGTTAGAAACGAGAGAACCACCATTGCCAGTTCTCTTGAGGTATGCGCGTATGGTAGGAATCTCGACAGATGTTTTAATTGATGACGAGCTTGATTTGCCAGAAAAGTTACAGAACACTCCGCAGCATGGTCGGAGGTAACTCCTGATGGGAACAAAAGCGCGTCACAAGCCGGAACGTCTTGCCGGAAAGCTCTTACAGATTCGGGCGGCGTTAGGTCTTTCGCAGAATGAAATGATTAGGAAGCTGGGAGCCGAGGCGATCATCAAGCAGAACGCAGTTTCAGAGTATGAGCTTGGAAAGCGAGAGCCGCCGCTCAGGATTCTCCTGCAATACGCGCGGGCGGCGAATGTCAGCACGGATGTTTTGATTGACGATGAGTTGGATTTGCCAGAGAGGTTGCCGAACGCTCCGAAGCGTGGCCGGAAGTAGGAATGTGTATAGTCTATCTTCTGTCCCGTAGGGACGATTGATAATAGCCCAGCGATTTATCGCTGGGAATAGAGCCAGAAATAAAACCTGAGTCCCATAGGGACGACTGAAGAGAGCTTCTATTCAGTCGTCCCTACGGGACTCAGTCTTTTCACCCGCACAAATTCCCAGCAATAAATTGCTGGGCTACTATCAATCGTCCCTGACGGGACTTTTATATAAAAGCTCAAGGGCAACAGATATTTTCTCACATAAAAAAGACTTTTCAAAGGCTGTGATTTGGATATAATTACGCGCGCCGGAGCGGATCCTCCCTGTCTATCCCGGCATTCCTCAAACCCGCCTGAAGGAGTCTCCTTGCTCCTTTCGGCCCTCAACTCCAAAGGAGATAATTCCCATGAACGATATTGAAAGGCGTCGCCTTGAAATGTTTATTCGTGTGCGTGAATTCGGCATCGAACACGCCGCGCAGTTTCCCCCAACGAGCTTTGCGGGTGAGCAACTACTCATCGTTGATACCGCCATCAATGCGCTTGAGAGGCACGCGAGCGTGCAGAGTTCTGGCAGAAGCACTGTCCGGCAGAGCGCAACGAGCAAGGCTGTGGCGCGTGACGAGTTGATGCGAGACCTTGAAGCCATCAGCCGCACGGCACGCATGATGGGAAAGACGATTCCCGGCCTCGAAGACAAATTCCGCATTCCGCATAACCAGAGCAATCAAACGGTGCTGGCGGTGGCGCGCGCTGCGCTCTCAGACGCGCTGCCGTTCAAAACGGAATTCATCAGGCGCGGGATGCCAGCCAATTTCATGGAGGATTTAGAATCGGACATAGATGTGCTGGACGAAGCAATCACGCGCAAGGCTCAGGGAGCGGGAGCGCAAGTCGCCGCGACCGCCGCGATTGATACGGAGATTGAGCGCGGGATGAACGCCGTGCGCGAGCTTGATCCGGTCATGCGTAACACGTTCAATAGCGACCCGGCCACACTCGCCGCATGGCAGAGCGCCAGCCACGTCGAACGCCCGCCGCGCCGCTCGACGCCACCACCACCGACGACGCCTACACCGCCTGCACCGCCTACGTCGTAGCTTTTAGAACGCATCTCAAAACCTTCGATAAGCGGAACATTTGTAGTGGAATGGACAAGTCCTCTGCTCGTGTTTTCCATCAAGAGAACGCGGGCAGAGGACTTGCTCGGTGCGACGCTCACTGCCACGACTCCTGTCCCGGCGGCTACCTGACGCCTACCTTAAGCGTGTAATGTGCCGAGGGGTGTGCTACCACGTCGATATAATAATCGCCGCTCCTCGGAATCCTGCCGACCCAGCTTCTATCGTTGTTAGAATCATTCCCGAACTTCACCGGCTCACCCGTGTAGGGGTCTGGCGATTCGCTCACGGAAACGGACGCCCGGTTGTCACCCTCACGCCGCCAGGAAAGACGCACCGTCAGGACACTGCCTTTGCGGGCGCGGATCACGTAGCTGTCATGTGACTCGCCGCCAATGAAGCCGCGCACAGTGGTGGCCAGGCTCCGCAATCTTCTGGGGGGCGAAGTATCAACTCGTGCTCCGCTAACGTCGGGAGCGGCAAACGAATTGTTGGACGCTGATCTGTTAATCTGATTATTGATCCGGCTTAAATTAGTCGCCCAGTCTCTGATGACTCCGGGCGTCGCTCTGCCGCCTTCGTTAAAGTATCTGGTCTTTTCATTTTGGCGGAAGATAGCCGCATGGATCGTGCTGTTGACTAAATCAATCGCGATGGCCGATTCCAAATGCGTGCAGGCGTGAATCAGACAGCCGCTTGAGAAGAGAAGGCCACCTTCCTTCGTAATCGGGTTTAGAGTCTCGAACGATTCCATGAACGAATCATACTTACTGCCCAGAAGCTTTTTCATGCGAGTTTGGATGGCCGGATTTTTGAGGAGGCTGTCGGAGTCTTGGCCTGCCACGGCGGCGATGTCAGCCGGTAATGCAGGGCGTCCGGGCTTTGCCGTTTGTGCCGTCGCGGAAAAGCACGAAACTAATGTCACCAGTAAAGCGAATGCTATTCTTCTCATAGCCTGACCTCGTGATTTCGAATCCGACCCGGCTATTAGATGGTTAGTGGGAAGATTTTTTGCAGTGAGAACGCTCCGACCTCTCAGCAATTCCAGACTATTTTAACGTGAGTTCGAGATAAGGAATTACATTCAACAGCCCCGGAGGGGCGAGAGAGTGTAGCCCCGGGCGTCAGCCCGGGGAATAGCCAGCAATACATGTTCAAAGCCCCGAAGGGGCGACAGAAACTCAAGACGTGTGACCATCAAGCTTGGGCTTCTATCGCCCCTCCGGGGCTTAATAATTCTGTTTATGCTGTGACCCCGGGCTAACGCCCGGGGCTAATATCTTTCGCCCCTCACGGGGCTGAAACGTTGTCCCTCTTCTGCCCGGTTTCGTCTCTATATTGCCGGACAAGCTCTTTGAGTAGGGGTGCGTCGGCGATGTGCTGATCCGGCTCGTCTCCTGCTTTACGGAGTCGCCAGTAGACGGCGCGGATGAGGACGGTCTCGCCGCTCAGGACGCCACAATCCGACAGAATGTCGGCGCGGTCGCGCCACACCTCATTGCAAATTTGCTTGAGCGTTTCTGAAGCTACTGTGCTCATGACAATCTATTCGGCCCTACTCATTGCCGTCACCATTGCCGCCCTTTTCAGGCTGGTCTTTGCTGGTGAGCGTGAAGGGAACAAGTCCGCGTTTGGTTTCATCGAGCGCGATGCTTGTGTTTCGACGCCGCAAGGGGTCGGCGTCTATCCTTGGAAGCGAGCCGTGCAGTAGTTGCTTGGCTCTTAAAGCCGCCACGACTATCAGCCGGTATCTTGAATCTATCCCCGGCCATTCCTGCTCGTATGTCTTCGCGTCTTTGTTCAATCCGCCATTGTATGTTTTATCTTTTCCAGGCATAAGTGCTTCGACTCCCGTTTCCATTGTCAGATGATTACTAAAAGTTTTTGACCAGGTAAAAGATGGTCATTGCTACGACAACACCGATGACGGCGAAATGCGGCCAACTCATCATTGATCGATAACAGTAAGGGCATCTCATCTCTCGCAGTTGCAAAGGCCTTCCACAGCTACGGCAATTCATTTTCATCTCAAAACTCACGCGCTCTAAAGCATTCCTGCAAATGCTTGAGACTCATCTCAGGCTTGTTCAAACACACACGCCCAGCCCGTTCCGGCGCAGGTCAGGCACGCATCGTTGACGTTGCGCCTGCCCCGACCTTCACACTGGCGACATGGCCCGGAAGGCTGCGCCACCATGATGGCACCCTTCCCACCGCAGACGAGACAGGAGATAACATAGCCCACGGAGACAGCACGCTTTCCGGTTCCCGCGCACCAGGCGCATGTCTGCGACGTGAAGCTTCTTTCTCGCTTAATCATTTTTCACCCTCTCTCAAAATGCAGGATGAAGCAAACAACCGGACAGACAAACAACAGACCGAAAAGCAGTCTTGCGCCATCAGAGGCGTTGAGCCTGAGAAATGGTTTTCAATTGAATTTTGAGATGCTGCGGATTCAGGCATCAGGCTTCTCCCCCGGTAGTGGTCGTGTTTGAAAAAACAACAGACGGCACAAGAAGGGAGCTTACGAAGCCCGGTCCCGATGTCGAGAGGTGGATTTTCTAAAGAACAGTGTCAATCAACTGTTTGACGAAAAGAGTATAGCACTGAAAGACTCATCACCCGTACCTGACAGCGCCATTCTCGAATGCTGGCAGGCTCGGCTCTCTGATGATGAAGTTAGAGGACGCGTGACGGGGCGATTAGGATGCGGCACTGACGAGGCGATCAATCTGATCCTTCAAAGTCTCTGCCTGCGTGCCGAAAATTGTCCGTGTGACGTGGTCAACCAGAATGAACTCCAACCTGGCCTGCGTCTCCTGCTGCTTTGGCTGGAAGTTGATGGCGACCACGTTGGCAAGGTTGATATACGAATCGTTCGTCCCGTCTTCCGTCTTGATAAAGCTGAGCTTATTCATCATCATCTCCTTACTCCTGATGCTATCCATACCGTCAACGCTTTTTTAAGGTCACGGGCTACCAGCCATTTGTCAGAAGATTGAGTTTAGCATCGAAAGACTTCCAAGCGACTCGCTTATTTGTACCTGTAAGTGATGCGCCCTTTGGTCAGATCATAAGGCGATAACTCGACGCTCACACGGTCGCCCGCGAGAATGCGTATGTAGTGTTTGCGCATCTTGCCGGAAATCTGAGCCGTGACGACGTGCTCGCTTCCTTCCAGACGCACTTTGAAGAACGCGTTGGGCAGCTTATCCACCACCACGCCTTCAGCCGGTATCAGGTCTTCTTTAGCCAAAAGTTTTTTCTCCTTTAGATTTTAACCGGGGACTGCTTGAGCAAAAACCCTAGCAGCCCCATTGAAACGCGAACCGCGTAGTTTTATCTGAACCGGCGCGGTCGAAACGAACGTCTGCCGGTTGAGGCAGCGCCTCTGAGCGGTGCGAACGCTTTAGTGCTGCGGATGCTCGCCTCTTGTGCGCCGCCAAAGTTGGGCAACAAGACGCGCTCGGCCACCTGGCCTGTGAGACGCTCGATGCCACGCATCGAAGGCTCTTCCGCCGGTGTCACGAGCGTAATGGCGCGGCCAGCTTTTCCGGCACGCCCTGTGCGCCCGATGCGATGCACGTAATCTTCCGGCGCGGTGGGCACGTCGTAGTTGATGACGTGCGAGATTGAATCAACATCCAGGCCTCGCGCTGCAATGTCGGTTGCGACCAAGACGCGCGTGCGTCCTTCTTTGAAACCACGCAGGGCGGCTTCGCGCTGCGGCTGTGTGCGGTCGGCGTGAATACGATTCACTTTGTGCTCGCGCGCTTCGAGGATGTGCGAGAGACGCTCTGCTCCGCGACGTGTGCGTGTGAAGACCAGTACGCGATCCAAAGGATTGCGTTCGAGCAAATCAATCAGGAGCGCCGTCTTCGATTCCATAGCGACCGGATAAACGGTCTGTTCTACGTTGACGGCAGCCTGACCGCGCGGGCTGATTTCAATCAGCTTCGGCTGATTCATGGTCGAGCGCGCCAGCTTCTCGATGGCGGGCGACATCGTCGCCGAAAAGAGCAGGGTATGACGCTTCGCCGGAATCTCTGCCAGCACACGACGAATGGCGGGCAGGAAGCCCATGTCGAGCATGCGGTCGGCTTCGTCCAAAACCAGCACCTCGACGGTCGAAAGACGAATCGAGCCTCGCTCGAAGTGATCGAGCAGGCGTCCGGGAGTTGCGACCACTACGCCAGCGCCGCGCCGCAGGGATTCAATCTGCCGCGACATTGATGCGCCGCCGATGAGACAAACGCAGCGCGGGCTTTTCCTTGGAGCAAGCTGGCGGTAGCTCTCTTCAATCTGTGAAGCGAGCTCGCGTGTCGGGGCGAGAACCAGCACACGCACACCGGGTCGCGCCGTCGCTTCCATTCGCTGGATGATGGGAAGAAGAAAAGCGGCTGTTTTTCCTGTACCCGTTTCGGCACAGCCGATCAGGTCAGAGCCGCTCAAGATGACAGGTATCGCCTGTTTTTGAATCGGGGTTGGTTCTTTGTATCCAAGAGACTCGCAAGTACGCACTAGCGCAGGTTGCAGTCCCAGTTCAGAAAAATTCATTTAGGTCCTTGTGCGCGCTAGCTTCAACGGTAATTACCGGGTGCGCGCTCTATCTTGATTTAGAAAAACTTCAAGCACCGCTCTGGCGATGACAAGCAGCGCTGGCGGTGCTTGAAGTTAAAAGTGCCGACCTATCTGGTCGGAACGAAAAGTTAGTAGCTGCGACCGCCGCCGCCGCCACCGTAGCCGCCACGTCCGCCACCGCCGCCGCGATTGCCACCGCCGCCGCCGTAACCACCGCGACCACCACCACCACCACCGCCGCCACGTCCGCCGCGATCTTCGCGCGGGCGAGCTTCGTTGACATTGAGGCTGCGACCGTTGACTTCCTGGCCATTGAATTTTTCAATAGCAGCTTTGCCTTCTTCGTCACTTGCCATCTCGACGAAGCCGAAGCCGCGTGAGCGACCCGTTTCGCGATCTTCGACGACAGACGCGGACTCAACCGTGCCAGCCTGAGCGAACAATTCCTGCAAATCTTCACTCGAAGTCTGGAATGACAGATTGCCAACGTAAAGTTTCATAGACATAAATATGGGTATCCCTCTCCCTCAAAATGGGAGTCAAAGAGAAGCTTCGAAATTGAAGTGGCTTCAGTGTAACGGTAGCAACGAAGGCTTGTTTTCGGATGCTCTAGCGAGCGGCTTCTACAAATTCAAATCAGCCTGCTCTCGAACCATCCAAAACGCCACCGCCGTTTTCTCCAGGCGTGGGGCGCATCACCGTCGATGCGCGAGAGAAGGAGTAATCGCTGACTAAGATACCCTTTTTAGCCGAATGGTTGCAAGGCCAAACCCTCTTTATTTGATGAAAGTGGCTGTCAGGCAACATCTTCCGCCGCCAAAGACCGAAGGGCTATGCACCTCTTGAGGGCAGTCGTTACCTTGCATCCGGCGGCTGATTAAGGCATCATACCGAGGTGGTATTCCTTCTCTCTTGCATCAACGGTGATGCGCCCCGCGTTCTCGTACCCCGGCGGCGGTGCTTTTGGATAGTTTGAGAGCAGGCTGATGTCAACTTTAGAAGCCGCTCAATTTGAGCACACGAACGCGAGCCTTCGCTGCCTACCGTTACACCGAAGCATCCTTCGATTCGCAGCTTCTCTTATGTCTCCTAACGAGAGCAGAGGAAATTTACACCTATGGCTATGAAACTTTACGTCGGCAATCTCGCGTTCCAGACTTCAAGCGAAGAGCTGCAACAGTTGTTTGCTCAGGCGGGTACGGTCGAGTCGGCGTCCGTGGTCGAAGATCGCGAGACGGGTCGTTCGCGTGGCTTCGGCTTCGTCGAGATGGCAACCCCCGAAGAGGGCAAGGCCGCGATTGAACAATTTAACGGCAAGGAGCTTAACGGGCGCAATCTGACCGTGAACGAAGCACGCCCGCGCGAGAATCGTGGTGGTGGCGGCGGTGGTCGCGGTGGCTACGGCGGCGGTGGCGGCGGTCGTGGAGGCTATGGCGGCGGCGGTGGCGGTCGTGGCGGTGGCGGTGGTGGTGGTCGTGGCGGCTACGGTGGCGGCGGTGGTAATCGCGGCGGCGGCGGTGGTGGCGGCGGTGATCGCGAGCCGCGCTGGTAAGTTCCCTTCCACACTATCCGGAGACTGATTAATGTTAAGCGCCCCCACTCGGTACAGGCCCTCGTCGGGGGCGCTTAACTTTTGCACACGGGCTGAGTGATTTGGGTTGCGAGGCGTTCAAGAGAATCTGACTTTTCAGACGGGGCTGCACCCGGCAATGGAGCGACGATGATGGAGAAACAAACTTTCGATGTTGGTGAGCGGGTGGACAAATTGTGCGCCGTGTGTGGTGTGGAACGCGGTCATGTCGTGGCTTCCATTACCAAGCGCGGTCAGGTCTCGCGTGTGAGTTGCCCGGCTTGCGGGACACGCAGTTCGTTCAAGAGTTCTTCCGCCACTTCAAGCTCTCGCGCGGACACGAAGACCGGCGCACCGTATGACCCCAAGCGCACCTACCGGACGGGGCAGGTTTTGCTGCACCCATCTTTCGGGCCGGGCGAAGTGACGGCGATTATTGAGCCGCAAAAGATTGATGTGCTCTTTGGTGATCGTCTTCGCCGCTTGATTCACGCGCGTGCTTAAAACGAAGTTGGACTAATGCAAATGCAGGGACTAAGAGTTTACATCAGCGCGACCGCAGGCGCGGAAGCTCAGAGCAAGCCGGAAGTGTTCTACAGTCGGCGCGGCGAGGGGCCATATTACCGCTGGCAATATGTTGCGGAGGATGGCCGGTGGCACAGCTCCCGCGTGCGCTTAGACCTTGTTCCAGATTCGCTCCGCACGGCGCAAAAAGCTGTCCCGGCAGCACTCAGAACAGAACTGCTTGAGCATTATCTGGATTAGTAAAGCCGAGTGCTTAGCTTTCGGCTAAGGGAGTCCCGCCAGGGACGGTTGATAATAGCCCAGCAATTTATTGCTGGGAATAAAATCAAAGAATAAAGATTGAGTCCCGTAGGGACGACTGAATCAAGAGGCTAGCTTCTCTTCAGTCGTCCCTACGGGACTTAATCATTTTTACTGCTCTGTTCCCAGCGATAAATCGCTGGGCTATTGTCGGTCGCCCCTGACGGGGCTGAAGATTTGCGTCCTACCCTTCGTTATCATCGTTGTCTCGTCATCATCGTGCCGCAGGTCTTCTGGCTGTGACTACGATGATGAGGGCATCGCCCGCCGGGCCGACGTTCAGAGTGCCGACGATGGTCGGCTCGCCCTCGCGGATGGAGATGTCTGTAGTGATGCCTGTGTTTTCATACTGAACTACGGGCAGGCTGCCGCTGTTGGTAGCGATGCTGGAGGTTTGGATGGGAATCCGCGTTCCGAAAGTAAAGCTCGACATCTGCACCACGTCTCGCCCGCCTTCGTCCTGAGCTAATTTGACTGACTGGACGTTGAATTCATTGAATCCGGGTGTCGCAGCCGTGGCCGCAGCCGACGCCAGCAGCGGGCTTCCTACCCAGCGCAGACTTAACCTTCCACCATTCTTCACGCGATTGAGCAAGGTCGTAGCCAGCCGGTAGCTCTTGAAGGTAAACGTTGACTTCAACTGCTTGACCACCGCGTCAAACGACGCCGGGAGTTTCTCATCATCGCCGTCCGAGGTTTTTCTGGCGACGATCAGATGCAACTGAACTTCGAGAGCCGTGGCGTCTTCGTTTTTAATTCTTGCCGCTGCCTGTGCCGCTTGATCGCCCTGTGCCAGAGCCTGCTGCGAGCACGCGACCACGCCTGTCATAATCAATGTCGCAATCAGCATGATGCGATAAATTTTCTGTGATGCCATGAACGTTTCTCCTCAATAAACAAAGTCCGACGATTCGACTGTCAGCCGCGTTCTTCACATCAGCACGGCCTTCATCAACGATTTGTAGACACGCGCCCGACGGCGAAAAGTTCCGGGTAAAAAATCAGAGTGATTAAGAGGACTCACCACAAAGGCACGAAGACAGGAAGGGAGAAGACTTCTCTTCTTACTGTCTTTGTGCCTTTGTGGTTTTGATTAGCATTCTTAATCAATTATCAGCTTGAGTAATTCTCTGGCGGCATGGACAACACTGGAACGACTATCATCAGTATCGCTCAAATCTGCGAACGGCTTGTTGTTATGCAGAGCGGCGGCGGCGAGTTGTTCCTGCCGGAGTCGCTTCCTGTCTTCTTCTATCTCTCGCTTCTCGCGTGCGCGTGAGGCTTCAAGTCCGCCGCCGCGTATGAACTCGACAATCTGCCGTAGCTCGTCGCGGTCGAACCACGTCCCGTGACCTTTGCAGACATCAACGACGACACCGGAGCAGCGCGCGAAGTTGACACGATTCATCAATTGTTTGCATTCGGGGCAAGGCACATAACGAACCTTGTTTGGCTCACTCGCGCCTCCCGCCTGCTTCGGCATAACTGACGCGGCTCCCAGCACAGACGATTGCTGCTCGCGCTCACTGATGATCTGCTCAAACGATTCGACATCAACCCACAGCCCTTCGCATCGCGCGCACTCGCGCAAAGTAGCGCTCCCGACCGCGACCGATTCCATCTCGATTAAGCAGCGAGGACAGCGCCGCGAAGCTGCTTCGACAGATTCCGCACGCTGCGCCTTCGCTCCGCAGCTTGAGCAATGCTTACTTCCGATAAACATCATGGCAAAGCAGCGTGGGCAGGCGACCGTGGCGAGCCGCGCGTCGCAGAACAGGCAGCGCGAGGCGTCGGTCGGAGCGGCAGCGCCACAGGTCGGACAGTTGAGCGTTTCGGCGTTCATCGTTTCGGTTTCGGAGATAGATAAGATAGACAGGATTAACAGGATTATCAAGATTAAGAAAGCAAGGCAGGACGAGGCAGCTCGTATCTTCTTCCCTTTATCCTGTCCATCTTGTTAATCCTGTCTATTCCTTCTCCAGCGCAGCTTGCGTGTGCGGAGAAGCGAGGTATGATGATGGCCTCGTGAATGCTGAATCCAGGAGCGCGCAACTTCCCCCAAACCAGCCGCTCGTGCTTGCGCTCGACATCGGCACGTCGAGCGTGCGCGGCGCGCTCTACGATGAACGTGGGCAGGAGATAGAGGGTACGCAGGCGCGCATCGCGCGAAGCCTCTGCACGACCAGCGACGGCGGCGCGGAGCTTGAAGCGGAAGAGGCAATCGAACAAACAGCGCGCACCATCGACGCCGTGCTGGCGCGTGTTCAAGACATAGACGCGCGGATTGAAACCGTAGCCGTCGCCTGTTTCTGGCATAGCCTCGTCGGTGTGGACGCCGCAGGACGTGCCCTGACGCCCGTCTTAGGCTGGGCAGACACGCGCGCCGCGCGCCATGCGGAAGAGTTAAAGCAACGGCTACTGGAGCGAGAGACGCACGCGCGCACCGGGTGTAGATTTCATCCGAGCTATTGGCCTGCCAGATTCCTCTGGCTGCATGAAGAAGAGCCGGGAATTTACGAGAGCGTCCACCGCTGGATGTCTTTCGGAGAGTTGCTGTCGTCCGCCTTTTTCGATGAGACGACGATGAGCCTCTCGATGGCGTCGGGTACGGGTATGCTCAATCTGCGCTCGTGTCGTTGGGACGAAGAGCTTCTAGAAGTCACCGGAATCCGGCGTGAACAACTGCCCCTCATTGCAGAAGCTCATCAACCTTTAGGCAAACTGAAAGATGAATACGCGCGACGCTGGCCGCAGCTTCGGGATGCGCGCTGGTTCCCGGCAATCGGAGACGGCGCGGCCAACAACATCGGAGCCGGTTGTACGACCCGCGCGCACGTTGCCTTGATGATCGGAACATCCGGCGCGATGCGCGTTTTGTGGGAAGGCGAGCCGCCGCTGGAGATTCCTTCCGCCCTCTGGTGTTATCGTCTGGACAGCAGGCGCATCGTCATGGGCGGCGCGCTTTCGGACGGTGGCGGCTTGTACAGTTGGATGAACGATGCGCTCGCTTTGAGTGATGATTTGAAAGAGACGGAAAGCGAGCTTGCCCGGATGCAGCCGGACGCGCACGGCTTAACCGTCCTGCCCTTCTGGGCCGGAGAGCGCAGCACGAACTGGTCAACTGACGCGCGCGGCGCAATTCTCGGCTTGACCATGCACACGCGCCCCTTAGACATCCTGCGCGCCGCGATGGAAGCCATCTCCTATCGCTTTGCCCTGATTGCTCGCGCGCTTTATCAGCACGCATCCGAAGCGGAAATCATCGCCTCGGGCGGCGCGCTCGCGGCCTCACCCGTCTGGACGCAGATGCTTTCCGACGTGCTCGGACGCTCCCTTCATCTCTCCGCCGTGGCAGAAGCTTCGAGTCGCGGCGCTTGTTTGCTTGCTTTAGAGGCAAGAGGCTTGTTAAAAAGCATTGAGACCGCGCCCGCCCAATTTGCTCAAACCATTGAGCCGGACATGGCGCATCACGCACGCTATCAAGCAGGGCTTGAGCGGCAGCAGAAAATTTACGCCCGTCTTTTAACGAAAGATTGATTGAACCACAGATGCACGCAGATAAACACGGATAGGGAAATTAACCACAAAGGCACAAAGCCACTAAGAGAGTTACAGCTTTCTCCCTTTTGTGTCTTCGTGTCTTTGTCGTTATCCGCGTGTATCCGCGTTCATCTGCGGTTTCTATTCCAACCTTAGAGTGAGGAAACTTCCATGAGTGCGACTCCCCAACAGGAAAAGAACACGACTACCGACCTGGATCAACTCTGCATCAACACGATTCGCGCGCTCTCGCTTGACGCCGTGCAAAAGGCTGAGTCGGGGCATCCGGGTCTGCCGTTGGGCTGTGCTCCCGTGGCTTACGTGCTGTGGACTCGTTTTCTGCGCCACAATCCAAAAAACCCGAAGTGGGCGAACCGCGACCGCTTTCTGCTCTCCGCCGGTCACGGCTCGATGCTCCTTTACTCGCTCCTTCATCTGACGGGCTACGATCTCTCGCTCGACGAGTTGAAGAACTTTCGCCAGTGGGGATCGAAGACGCCCGGTCATCCCGAATACGGTTTCGCTCCCGGCGTGGAAATCACGACCGGCCCGCTCGGACAGGGTTTCGCCAACGGCGTCGGTATGGCGATGGGCGCGGCGCACCTCGGCGCGAAATTCAACCAGCCGGAGTTTCCACTGATTGACCACTACGTTTATTCAATCGTCTCCGACGGCGATTTGATGGAAGGCGTCGCCAGCGAAGCCGCCTCGCTCGCGGGTCATTTGAAACTCGGCAAACTGATTTATCTTTACGACGACAACCACGTCACCATCGAAGGCTTCACCGATCTGGCCTTCACCGAAAATGTGCCCCAGCGTTTTGCAGCCTACGGCTGGCACACCACGACGGTTGAAGACGGCAACGACCTCGAAGCGATTGAGCGCGCGATTCGTGAAGCTCAATCAATTGCTGACCGCCCGTCGCTCATCTCCGTCAAGACGACCATCGGCTACGGCATGCCGACCGCCGGAACGCGCAAGGCTCACTCGGACGCTCCCGGCGAAGAAGCCGTGCGCGAAACCAAGCGACACTTAGGCTGGCCTGAAGACAAAGATTTTTATGTACCCGACGAAGCGTCAAACCACTTCCGTGAAGCGATTGAGCGCGGCGCAGGACAGGAAGCGGAGTGGAACACGCTCGTCGGAAAGTTTGAGCAGGAGCATGAAGATTTGGGCAGCGCTTGGCGCGCGACGATGAGCGGCGACTTGCCCGAAGGCTGGGAGGCGCACCTGCCATCGTTTGAAAATGCGAAGCCGATGGCGACGCGCGCAGCCAGTGGCGAAGTCATCAACGCCCTCGCGCCCCACATGCCGATGTTGATTGGCGGCTCGGCTGATCTGGGCGTCTCGAACAACACGGACATCAAGGATGGCGGGAGTTTTCAGGCAGGCGCTTACGAAGGCCGCATCCTGCATTTCGGCGTGCGCGAGCACGCGATGGGCGCGACGATGACGGGCATCAGTCTCAACGGCGGACTGATTCCCTTCGGCGGCACGTTCATGTGCTTCTCCGATTACATGAAGCCCGCGATTCGTCTCGCTGCTCTTTCGGAAGTTCAGGTTATCTACGTCTTCACGCACGATTCCATAGGGCTTGGCGAAGACGGGCCGACGCATCAACCTATAGAACATCTTGCGGGACTGCGTGCCATCCCGCATCTCTACGTCATCCGCCCCGCCGACCCGCACGAGACGCGCGAAGCATGGCGCATCGCCATCTCGCGCCGCAAAGCTCCGACAGCGCTCGCGCTCACGCGCCAGAAAGTTCCCGTCCTTGACCAGACGCGCTACAACTCAGCCGAAGGCACACGACGCGGCGCGTACATTCTCGCCGAAGCCGAAGCCGCATATCCTATTGAAGGAGAGGCGAACAAGAACAGCACGCCCGCACTCATCCTCATCAGTACCGGCTCGGAAGTCTCGCTCGCTTTGGAAGCGCGCGAGGCGTTGCAGAAAGAAGGCACGCCCACGCGCGTTGTCTCCATGCCCTGCTGGGAGTTGTTTGAAGAGCAACCGGAAGATTACCGCAACGAAGTTCTGCCGCCCGCCGTCACCGCACGTCTCGCCATCGAAGCGGGCGCGCGTCTCGGCTGGGACAGATACGTCGGCCCGCAGGGTGATTGCGTCTGCATTGATCGCTTCGGAGCATCCGCCCCCGGCGACGTGGCGCTTCGTGAGCTTGGCTTCAACGTCGAGAACGTCTTGAAGCACGCGCGAGCGCTCTTTTAATACTGAATGGCGGTAAAAGGTGCGGGCGAAACGAACCACGAAGTTACACGAAGAGACACGAAGCTACTTGACTCTTCTTCGTGTTGCTTCGTGTGACGCGCGTGGTTCGGTCTCTCCTTCTTTTTCTCTGCTACTTAGTATAAGACTTATTGACCGAAGCGCCCGTGCGGAAAAGGTAAAGCAATGCTTCTCTTCATCATCGTCGCCGTCATTGCCACCATCGTTGTCATGGGTGCGTACCAACTGCTGATTCAGAAATATTACTGGGGGCCGAAAGGGCCGCCGAAAAAGAACGATCAAAACAAAGACTCGCCCCGGAGATAACACTGGGCTGAGAGCCGTCTCAAGTCAGCCTCGCAAACGGTACTAAGAAGCTGTTCGAAAAGTCTCTGAAAGCCCCGAAGGGGCGATGATGTCAGAGCCTGGGGCAGCGCCCCAGGTCAACAGTCATGGTTATCATCGCCAGCCCTGACAGGGCGCAATCCTCGATGTCGCCCTTTCAGGGCTTCTCATCAAGGAGAACTGTGACCCGGCGCGGTGCTCCGGGCTATCACATGTCGCCCCTGCGGGGCTTTTTCAAACAGCTTCTAACATTCAGACAGGAGAATTCTGTGTGAAGGTTTCCATCCTAATCCCCCGTGCTCTGCTCTTCTGCCTGCTCTGTCAGTTCACACATCTCTACGCGCAGCAACCGACGCAACAACCAACACAGACTCCCGCTGACCCGCACGGGCAAATGCACAAGCCGCGCACGCCGCCGCAACCGCAGCAGCCCGCGTCTTCCCCGTCGAACAACAATCAAGCGCCGCAGGAGGTTCATAAGATGGGCGGGCCGCCGCCTTTCTACGATTATCCTTTCGGCAGCCCTGTGACAGGGCATCGCTCAATCACAGTCGAGCAGGCCGTGCAGCTTGCGCTCTCCAACGCGTCTCTTTACCAGCAAGCACAGTTAGACGAGCGCATCGCTGGCGAAGATGTCAGGCAGGCGCGCGCGGCTTTTCTCCCGCAGTTCTCCATCCCGCTGACATACATCGGCACGACAAGCTCGCGTTACCGGCTGCCCGACGAACCGCTTATCTACAGCTTCCTTTCGTCAAGCGCGATTAACCAGACCTCTGCTTTCATCAATGCCACGGGAACTGTAGACCTGGCAGGTAGATTGCGCGCCGCTCTTCGCCGTAGCCGCGCGCAACTCGCCGCCGCGCGTGCCGGAACCGAGGTCGCTCGCCGCTCACTCGTCATCAGCACCGTTGACGCTTACTACGGCCTTGCGCTCGCGCGCCAAAAGCGGCGGCTCGCTGACGAGACGCTGGCGCTCGCCGAAGCCTTCGCGAAGATTACGGAAAATTTGAAAACGCGCGGCGAGGTCGAAGAGACTGACGTGCTGCGCGCTCGCTCGGCGGCGCTGCTCAGGCGCGATGAACTGGAGCAGGCGCGCGCAGCCGAATCAGCGGCGATGGATTTGCTGAGAGTTCTGACGGGTGTGGATTTCTCAGTCCACATCGCGCTCCCGCTGCTCACGAACGATCTGCCGACCGCGAGCGACTTTAACGGCTACACGGAGGAACTACTGAAAACCAGACCGGAGTTGAGCCAGATAGAATCGCTCAAACGCGCTGCGCTTGAAGACGCGCGCATTGCGCGGCGCGAGCTTTGGCCTGAATTGACCTACAGCTTAAACGGCGGCTTTGATGCGGCGGATTTTCGCCCGCTCACACGCTACTCAGGCGGTCAGGCCATCATCAGCCTGAACATTCCCGTCTTCAACTGGGGAGCCAGCCGCAGCCGTGAAGCGCAAGCTCGCTTTCTCGCCCGCTCTCTGGACTTGCAGCGCGAGAGCGCCTTGCAGCAACTCCGTCAGGAATTCTACACGGCGCGCGCCAACGCTCTTTCGGCAATCGAGCGTGCTTCCGTCACCAGAGCGGCCACCGAAGCCACGCAGAAGAGCCTGGTTCTCACCTTCGCCGCTTATCGTCTCAAGAAAGGAACGATTCTCGACGTGATAGACGCGCAGTCAAATTACGCAGACGCGCGCCTCGCCTACTATCAGGCGATTGCCGACTATCGCACGAATCGCATCCGCCTTGAGGTAGACCCGGCGCAGATGAAACTGACAAGCAATGCGACAGCGCCGTTCGTGCTTTTAGAACGAGGCGACCAGTGTCTTTTAACCCCGGCACAAGCTCCCGATGTTGGCGGCCTTCGTCTGGGCATGAGTATCAATCAGGCTCAGTCTCTCTTCCCGTCTCTCAATCTACAGCCCGCCGACGAGGCTAACGTTACGCGTGCCACGCTCAAGGGCGACGCTCTCGGCAGCCAGCCTGCTGAATCCTATCTCGCGGGCGTAGAAACAATCGCGCTCGAATTCACTGCCAACCGCCTTTCCTTCATTCGTGTCAACTATCCCGTCACAAACAGGTGGGAGAGTCCAGACGAATTTCTCGCCTCCCTGAGCGCGAAGCTCAACCTCGGCGGCACATGGAAACGGTTTTACGATTGGGAAGATAAGAACGTCCGGGACACTAAAGAACTGAGAGACCTCGCCCTCGAATGCAACGGCTTCCGCATCAGCGCCGGAATCGGTGTCGAAGGTCTGGGACGTGACCAAACGCCGCACTTCGAGATAGAAGAGACGAATAAATAGTAAAGGGTCAACAATCGCGGCTGTGCCTCAGGTCTGTGCGGAAAGCCTGTGGCTTTCCGTCTCTCGCCTCTATTAATGATGGAGAGGCTACGCCTCGCGGTTGTCAAGGCGCAGCCTTGCCAAAGATATAAGTAGCAGCTATCGGAAAGGCAGAGCCTTTCCGCACGGCAGACGGCAGAGCCGTTATCACGGCAATCTGAATTATTTACCAATTACTCGAAGCGCGCCCGGCAGCACACGAAACTCGGCGGGCGTGTGGCCGCGCACGTTGCCGTCGGCTTCGACGAGCAAGGCGTCTTCCGGCTTGTCTGTTTCCACACGGACGTGCGTGGCTCTGACAATGCGGACGCGTTCGTTGGCTACATGCTCGCCGCGACGGATGCGGGGCAACTCGCGCAGGATAGTGGCGCGCGTCAGGTCGTGCGTCAGCACGAGATCGAGCAGGCCATCATTGTTGCGCGCATCGGGCGCGAACATCATCCCGCCGCCCGCATAGATTCCGTTAGCGACGGCGAGCAGATTAGTCCGACCTTCAAATATTTCATTTTCATCAATGTGGACGCGCACACGTCTTTCGCGCCACGCAGCGAGAGCCCCGCAAGCAGCCGAAACAAAGCGAGCCTCGCCCGGCAGTCGCCTCATCACGTTGCCCTGCGATGCCACGCGCGCCGCGACCTCCGCGCCGAGGCCAATGGTTGCCACGTTGAGACAGATGAAATCCTGCTCGCCATGCTCCACCCGCCCGTGAATCACGTCCACCACGCGCGCCGCGCTCACATCATCCCGGCGACAGTATGCGATGAACTGCGCGAGCCAAGTTTCCAGAGGCTCGCGGCCACCCGCCAGCCCACGCGCGAAATCATCGCCCGTTCCGGCTGGCAGAATGGCGAGCACAGCGTTTGAGTTGATGGGCGAAGGAAGATGAGAAGCGGCATCATTGTCTTCGTCTTTGAACTCGAAGAATCCTGAAGCCGCTTCGCTCAGTGTGCCGTCGCCGCCGACGACCGCGATGATGCTATAACCACTGCGGAGCGCTGCTCGCGTCCTCTCGGTCGCATCGCCCGCGTGCGTCGTCTCGTGCGCGTCAAAACTGATGTTGGCTTCAGTGAGCGCGCCCTTGATCTTCGGCCACGCGTGGCGCGCGCGTGCGGAAGCCGGATTGATAATAACAAGCGTGCGAGTCATGTGATCATCATTCGTAGGACAGACATTCCTGTCTGTCAAGCGTGCGCCAGCACGCTCTATAGTTTTCGGTAATAAGTATTCGCGCTGACGCGCTCAAGGACAGACAGGAATGTCTGTCCTACGACAGGCAGGAATGCCTGTCCTACGATTTGATGTTAAGCTAATTGTATCCCTGAGTTGAGGAGTCTTTGAGTAATGGCGTCTCAAAAGATGCGCGCGGTTGTCATCGTTTCTTATGGCGGTGTTGAGGGGCTTGAAGTGCGGGAGGTCGAGCGCCCCGATGAGGCGAGTGCTGACCGTGTGCTGGTGCGTGTGTGCGCGGCGGCGTTGAATCGCGCGGACGTTCTTCAGCGCAGAGGTCTCTACCCGGCTCCAGCGGGAACGGTGCAGGACATTCCGGGGCTTGAGTTCGCGGGCGAGATCGAACAAACGGGAAGCGAGGTTCGCTCTTTGCGCGTGGAGCAGCGCGTCTTCGGCATCACGGCTGGGGGGGCGCAGGCCGAATACGTGCTTGTGCCGGAGAGTTCGCTGGTCGAAATTCCATCCAATCTGGAGTGGGCTGAGGCGGCAGCCGTGCCGGAGGCATTCATCACAGCACACGATGCGCTCTTTACACAGGCGGGGCTTGAGATGGGCGAGCGCGTATTGGTTCACGCCGCAGGGTCGGGCGTCGGGCTGGCTGCCGTCCAGCTTGGGCGGGCTTGCGGCGCAACCGTCTATGGCACGTCGCGCACGGCAGAAAAACTCGAAAGAGCGCGCGGCTTCGGCCTTGACGAAGCAGTTGCGGTGGGCAATGACCCGATGATTTTTGCTGATGCGGTGCGTGAATGGACGAACGGCGCGGGCGTCGGAGTCATTCTGGACCTCGTCGGCGGCTCATACCTTGCGGCCAATCTGGATGCGCTGGCGATGAGAGGTCGGCTGATGCTCGTCGGGACGACCGGCGGAGGAAGCGCCGCGCTCGATTTCGGGCGCGTGATGGGCAAAAGACTGCGAATCACCGGAACTGTCTTGCGCGCGCGCTCCGTCGAAGAGAAAGCTCGCGCGACGCGGCGCTTCGCGGCTCACGTCGTTCCGCTCCTCGCGCGTGAAGTTGTGCGTCCCGTGATTGATAAAGTTTACAGCATGGATGAAGTTCGCGCGGCGCACGCCAGAATGGAATCGAACGAGAGTTTCGGTAAGATTGTGTTGAAGATTGCCAGCGCGTAGAGAGCGCAACCGCATATCGGCGCATGGAAACGTCGTTGCGGAGCGACGCAACGGCCTTGCGCCGCGTGGAAACGCCATTACGTCGCAGTGTAATGCCGTTACGTTGTGGTGTAATGGCATTACGTCGTGGTGTAATGGCGTTCCGTCGTGTGGTAATGGCGTTACCATGACTGGTAATCGAGTTACTACGCGTGGGAACAGCGTTACCTGATGATGGAATGACGTGCGCGGGCATGGGAACGTCGTGCGGGCAGGCGGGAATGACGTTTCTTGCCATGATTATGATGTTCGGAGTCGAGTTTCCAGCAAAACGAGGCGATAAATGATTTTACGAGTCATCTTCATAGTAATGCTGCTCGCATCAGCCTGCATTGTGATTTACGGGGTGGAAGAATCGAGTGCTGACCCGCAGCCGGGCGTGGCACGCGATCTCGCACGCCTTCGTGCCGCGCATTACAGCAACGTGCGCTACAAGCTGCAAATTGAACTCACACCGGGCGCTGAGATGATGAAAGGCTCGGAGGAGATTCGCGTGAGGCTCGATGGCGCGGTTAATGAACTTGTCCTCGACTGGCGGATGGCGCAGGCGAAGGAAGGTCAGAGGGCGCGCGTGTGGGAGATCGAAGTAAACGGGCGCGAAGCGAAGGATGTGCGCGAGCTTAACGATCACCTCATTATTCCGGGCACGTATCTCGTCAAAGGCGAGAACATCGTGCGTCTTAAGTTCGAGTCTCCCATTTCAACGTCGGGCAGCGCCGTGACGCGCTACGTGGATCGTGAGGACAAGTCAGAATACATCTACACGCTCTTTGTGCCGTCGGACGCGAGCACAGCTTTTCCCTGCTTTGACCAGCCGGATTTGAAAGCGCGCTTTCAACTGGAAGTCACAGCGCCAGAAACGTGGAAAGTCATCACGAATACTCATCCGAAGGAAGAACACCTCAGATTCATCGAAACAGGTGACAAACCATCAGACAAAGAGAAGATGCGCGTGCTGTTCCATGAGACGCAGCCGCTTAGCACTTATCTCTTCGCCTTCGCCGCCGGGCCGTTCACGGAATTCAATGATGAGACTTCAAAGATTCCGATGCGCCTCTACGTTCGTCAATCGAAAGCCGAAAGAGCGCGCAAAGAGCTGGCGGAAGTTTTTCGTCTTCACAGAGAGTGCCTCGCGTTTCTCGCCGCGTACTTCGATTTCAAATACCCGTTTCCGAAGTACGACATCGTGATCGTTCCCGAATTCGCTTACGGCGGGATGGAGCACGCTGGCGCAACCTTCCTGCGCGAAGAGAGAGTTCTGTTTCCGACAGACCCGACCGCCAACGACTTTGCGGCGCGCGCTGAATTGATCTGTCACGAAGCCGCGCATCAATGGTTCGGCGACCTGGTCACGATGCGCTGGTTCGACGACCTCTGGCTGAAAGAGGGCTTCGCGACCTTCATGGCGTACAAGGCGATTGAGAAGGTTCTGCCTCAGCAGAGCGCGTGGAAAGTTTTTTACCAGCGCACGAAGCCCGGCGCATACGCGACAGACGTGACGAAGGGCACGACTCCCATCTTTCAGGAAATCCCGAACCTGTCAGCAGCTAAATCCGCTTACGGCAACATCGTCTATTTGAAAGCTCCTTCGATGCTCAAGCAGGCAGAGTTCTTTCTCGGCACGGACAAGTTTCAGCAGGGCGTCCGCGCTCTTGTCAAAGAGCACGCTTTCGGTAATGCGGAGTGGGCTGATCTCGTCAGAGCGCTTGAGCGAAGCTCCGGCAGGAAGCTCGATGATTGGGCGGCGGCGTGGGTCAGGCGGCGCGGGCTGGCAACAGTGCGTGCCAGTTGGAGCGCGAATCGTGCGGGGCGCATCCGTTCCTTCACGCTCGCGCAACAAGATGTCCTCGGCGAGCATGGCGCATGGCCGATGCGCTTGAAATTACTGCTCGCGTATGAGAAGTCGCCGCCTGAGATGTTGACGGTGATGCTGAGCGGCGCGGGAGAGACGAACGTTAAGCAGGCGCTGGGTCGTCGTCGCCCGTCGTATGTTTTTGCCAATTACGAGGATTATGGTTACGGACTTTTCCTGTTAGACGAACAGAGCCGTGGTTATGTGATCGAGCATCTGGGAGCGGTGCGCGACGATTTCCTGCGCGCGCTGTTGTGGGGCACGCTCTGGGACAGCGTGCGTGAGGCAGAGCTTGCGCCAGCGGAGTATATCGAGCTGGCGATTAAGCTCATTCCACAGGAGCGCGACGAAGTGACGGCGCAGGGCATCCTCAGCCGCGTGTCCGCAGCATTCAATCGCTATCTTTCGGACGCGCAACGCGAAGCGCTCGCGCAGCGCCTGGAACAAATGCTCGCCGCCCGGATGATGAATGCGGAGACCGCAGGCTTACGGATTACAAACTTTCGCGCGTTCCAGTCTATCGCGCTGACCACTGAGGCGCGCGAGACGCTCAAGAAAATCCTGCGCGATGAATTGAAAATTCCCGGCATGCAGCTTCGCTCGCGCGACCGCTTCGACATCATCACGGCGCTTCTCATACGCGATGACGCGCAAGCGCCCGCCCTGCTCGAAGCTCAAAGCAAGATGGATACGACCGACGACGCACGACGCTACGCTTACGCGGCTGGCGCGGCATTGAAGCGTGCGGACACGAAGAAAAAATATTTCGATGCCTACGTTAATGATTCAAAGCTCGCCGAAAGCTGGATCGAAGCGAGTTTCAATCCGTTCAATGCGATTCAGCAATCGGAAATGACCCTGCCCTATCTCGATCCTGCGCTTCGTGAATTGCCCCGCTTAAAACGCACGCGCAAGATATTTTTCGTCAACGGCTGGCTCGCCGCCTTCATCGGCGGGCAATGCAGCGAGAGCGCGCACAACGTCGTGCAGAACTTCCTTCAACGCGAACAGACGCTTGACCGCGACCTCAAACTCAAAGTACTGGAAGTCGCGGACGGTCTCGAACGCTGCGTCAGAATCAAGAACCGGTACGCAAACGGGAAGTGACGGGCGTCTCGCTCGGCGACGTGATAAACTTGAGGCAGCTATCTCCTCACGCGAAGATGACAACGTCATTGGAGGCTCAAAGGAATGACGACCGAAGTTATTCAACAGGAAACGGAAGAGAGCATGGTGAGCTACAAGGCCACGATAGAAGAATTCTGGGCCTTGCCTGAATCCCTGCTACATATAGAATACATCGACGGAGAAATCCTCATGGCTCCCACACCGACAGTCGCTCACCAGGCTGTTCTACGAAACGTCTTTCGTGCGCTGGATGAATTTGTCCTGCGAACGACGACGGGAAGCATCTTCTTCTCGCCTCTCGATGTGGTTTTGCCGAGCGGCGATGTCGTCCAGCCTGACGCCTTTTTTCTGACGAAAGAGGAAACGGAACGCGCCCACGCAGCCAGGCGTGTACACGGCGCACCGTCGTTCGTCGTCGAAGTTCTCTCGCCCGGCTCAATCAAGCATGATGCGCGCACGAAGCGGGATTTGTACGCGCGAAACGGAATCCGCGAATACTGGATAGTTGACCCCAAAACCAGAACGGTCACACAAATGATTCTGCGCGACGATCAATACGAGGTCACGAAATTAAGCGAGACGGAGACTATCAAGAGCGCCGTTTTGACAGGCTTCGAGACGAAGGTCGAGGCATTGATGAATGATAGATGATACGCGCGCCGGGAAAAGAATTAATACTCATTCATTCCTCGTCAATTAGCCTATGGACTCGACCGCCTTTCTCGTCATCGCCATCATCGCCATCGCCTTGCTGGGCTTTCTGCTCTTCCTCGCATTGTTCGAGCCGGGGCTGGCCTACAAAATCTCCTGCCAGAAGACCGAGCCGCTTGAATCCGAAGATTTCCTCTGCGTGCTCGAAGCCATCACCGACTCGAAGATTCACAGGCATGGCCGCGTGGAGGTCTTGACCAACGGCGAAGCCTTCTACGAAGCGGAACTGGAAGCGATTCGCAATGCGAAGGAAAGCGTCAACATAGAGGCGTACATCTTCCAGAAAGGCGAACTCACCAAAAAATTCATCGAAGCGTTGACGGAACGAGCGCGTCAGGGCGTCAAAGTGCGGATGGTGATTGATGCCATCGGCAGTTTTGCGACGTGGGAGAGTTACTTCGCGGAGTTGCGCGCTGTCGGAGGGCGCGTGTGCTGGTATCACCCCTTGCGCTGGCAAACGCTGGCACGCTTCAACAACCGCACGCACCGCGAGATCATCGTCGTTGACGGGCGCGTTGGCTTCATCGGCGGCGCAGGTTTCGCAGACCACTGGTACAGGGCTCAGGGAAAGAATCCGCGCTGGCGCGACACCATGTTCCGCATTGAAGGCGAGCTGGTGACGAGCATCCAAGCCGGGTTTATCGAAAACTGGCTCGAAGCCTCGGGCGAGATTCTCACGGGCAGAAAATATTTTCCGCCGAATGAGATCGAAGATCGAATGGAGGCGATAGTCGTTGACAGCTCTCCTTCGAGCGGCGGCTCAACCCGTGCGCGCATTCTCTATCAAACGATGCTGGCCTCCGCACAGAAAACTATCCACATCACCACGCCCTACTTTCTGCCTGACAGAAGCGCGCGGGCTGAGATGGTGCGCGCCATTCGTGAACGCAATGTCGAGATGAGGATCATCGTCCCCGGCAAGCACAGCGATCATCTGCTGACGCGTCGCTCATCGCGTCGTCTCTTCGGCGACCTCCTGAAAGCCGGGGCGAAGATTTACGAATATGAGAAGGCGATGATTCATGCCAAGACGATGATGATTGACGATCTGTGGAGCGTCGTCGGGTCAACCAACTTCGACAATCGCTCGTTCGGCTTAAACGACGAGATCAATCTGGCGGCGCGCGATAGTGAATTAACGGCGCGACTCGCAGAAGACTTCGCAACCGACCTGGCCGCGAGCCACGAAGTCTCTTACGAAGAATGGCAGCATCGCTCCATCTTCGAGCGCATGCACGAATGGCTCGGCTGGGTGCTGGAACGTCAACAATGAAGTGGTCAGTAGTCAGTGGCCAGTGGTCAGTTAAAACAAAAGCAGTTCGTCGCTTGTTTTGGCTGTTCCCTGACCACTGGCCACTGACTACTGACCACTGACATGCGTATTGTCACCTACAACGTACACAAGTGTCGCGGGATGGACAGGCGCGAGCACCCGGCGCGCATCGTAGAGGTCTTGCGCGAGACTGAGGCCGACATCATCGCGCTTCAGGAGGTCTTGAGCATCGAAGGCTCTGCGCGCGAGCGTCATCAGGCGCGCTTCCTGGCCGAAGAGTTGGAGATGAATTATCACATCGGCGAGAACCGCAGGCTGCACGGCGGAGCTTATGGCAACGTTACTTTGAGCCGCCTGCCCTTTAGCACCGCGCACAATTACGACATCACATGGAGCGGGCGCGAACGGCGCGGGTGTCTCCGGGCGGACGTGCCGGTTAAGGCGGGCGGGAGAGAAATGCTGCTCCACGTCTTCAACATTCATCTCGGCACGGCCTTCATCGAGCGCCGTCATCAGGCGCGCAAGCTCGTCAGCGATGAGATATTGAATGACAGGAAACTGGAAGGAGCGCGCGTCGCGCTCGGAGACTTTAACGAGTGGACAAAGGGGCTGGCCTCGCGTCTCCTAGGCACGCACCTCCAGAGCGCAGACGTTCGCCATCACCTCAAACGCGCCAGAACCTATCCGGGCGTGCTGCCCTTCCTGCATCTAGACCACGTCTACTACGACGACACCCTCGAACTCAAACGCCTGACGCTCCACAAAAGCCGCACCGCGCTCGTCGCCTCCGACCACCTGCCGCTGGTCGCAGACTTTCAATTCAAGGAAAAGAGCACCGACTCTGAAATGTAACCGGTTGAAAGCGTGATTAAGCCGCAGGTTGCCGTATAATACGCCGCTTCTAGTTAGATTGCTTTGTGATGAACCAAGTTGCAGAACAAACTCTCTTGTGATGCTGTCGCTGAACCGGACTCGCAATCAGCGGGTCTCTTATCTTTTGACTTGGTGGCTCGCCGGTTAGCTCTAGCGTTATGTTGGTACAAGATCTTCTTACCCAAATGGAGGAGAACCTGTGAAACGCATTCTTCTGATCGCCATCCCATTAACCGCAGCTTTCCTCGTGGCCTTTTTCTGTCACAACTCTTCTGCCAGAGCGCAGGCGGGACACCAGCCCGATCAACATCGTCACGAACATTCAGGAAAGCTTGGACGGGTCAACTTCCCCGTTTCCTGTACCAGCCAAGCCCGGAAGCAATTCACTCGCGCCGTCGCGTGGCTCCATTCTTTCGAGTATGAAGAAGCTGAAAAGGTTTTTACGGAAGTTACCGCCACCGACCCGCGCTGCGGCATGGGTTACTGGGGCATCGCGATGAGCAACTATCATCCCCTCTGGGCACCGCCGAACGCGGCAGAGTTGAAGAAAGGATGGGAGGTCATAGAAAAGGGCAAGGTGGTCGGCGCACGGACCGAGCGCGAGCGAGATTACATCGCGGCGATATGGAATTTTTACAAAGACTCTGACAAGCTCGACCATCGGACGCGCGTGCTTGCCTACAGCGACGCGATGGAGCAGCTCTACCAACGTTACCCGTCAGACCGTGAAGCTGGCATCTTCTACTCACTGACGCTCATTGCAAAAGGGACGATGGCGGGCGACAAGAGCTATCCTAACGAAAAGAAGGCCGCTCAGATTTTGACCCGCGCATTGGCGAACGCGCCGCAGCATCCCGGCATTTCGCACTACCTGATTCACAGCTACGACTACCCGGCGTTGGCGCATCTGGCGCTGCCCGCCGCGCGCAGCTACGCAAGGATCGCGCCCGCGTCGGCACACGCACAGCACATGCCTTCACACATCTTCACACGGCTGGGTCTGTGGCAGGAAGCGATCCGTTCGAACCTCGACGCTAAAGCAGCGGCGAAGGCTCACGCCGTCAGAAACCGTATGCCCGGCGCGTGGGATGAGCAGCTTCACGCCATGGATTATCTGGCTTATGCCTACCTGCAAGGCGCGCAGGACAAACAGGCCAAGGGGCTGCTCGACGAGTTGAACAGGATTCGGAGAGTTGATCCCCCGACTTTCAAAGTGGCCTATGCCTTCACGGCCATCCCTGCGCGCTATGCGCTCGAACGCCGACAATGGAGTGAAGCGGCCAAGCTGCCATTGCAGCCCGGTACTATGGAGACGTTCCCCTGGGAGCGCTTCCGTTGGGCCGAAGCACAGGTCCGCTTTGCGCGTGCGATTGGGGCTGCACGCACTAATGACACAGCCTCGGCGCGACAGGAGGTCGAGAAATTAGCTGAGATACGCCAAGCGCTAGTTGAAGTCAAAGGCGATTACGATTGGGGCAAACAGGTTGAGATCAAACGTCAGGTTGCCTCGGCGTGGCTGGCTTACGCCGAAGGCAAACACGAAGAAGCACTCAGCCTGATGCGCGCGGCGGCAGAGTTGGAAGATAAGACTGAAAAACATCCCGTCACGCCCGGTACACTTCTTCCGGCGCGCGAGCAACTCGGTGAGCTACTGCTTGGGCTGAAGCAACCCGTAGCGGCCTTGCAGGAGTTCGAGACCTCGCTCCGCAGCGCGCCCAATCGGTTTAATGGGCTTTATGGCGCGGCGCGTGCGGCCAAACTCGCGGCAGATCGGAAAAGAGCGAAGATTTATTATGGGAAGCTCACAGCACTGTGCCGACTGGCCGATAGCGTCAGGCCCGAAATCAAAGAGGCGAAAGAATTCCTGGCCAACCTGAACGTTAAGCTATCCGCAAATACACAGTAGAGGATGCCGGGCGTTAGGCAGCATAGCGCGTAGTAAAGAACATGCAGGAGAGGCGGATCATAAAAAAGATTGTACATAAGTCGGAGGCTCCCGTAGGCCGCCCTCCGGCCATCGTCCTGATTGACCCCAAATATGCCCACAACGTCGGGATGGTTGTGCGACTGGCATCCTGTTATGGTCTCAGCCAGGTCTGGTTCACTGGCGAGCGGGTCTCACTGGATATTTCATTCAGGAAGCGCCTGCCCCGCGAGGAACGAATGAAGGGATATGCCGATGTTGAGATAATCAATTACGACTACCCTTTCGAGCAATTTGCTGAGGTAGTCCCGGTGGCGGTAGAGGTAAGGAAGAGTTCTGAGCCGCTGCATAGTTTCGAGCATCCAGAGAATGCCGTGTATGTGTTTGGGCCGGAAGACGGCAGCGTGTCAAAGCCGCACATAAATCACTGCCACCGGTTTGTCGTGATACCCACAAGACATTGTCTCAACCTGGCGACGGCAGTCGCGACGATACTGTGGGATCGGCAGTATAAAGGCTGGCTGGGCGGGGAACAGGAAGGACTGACAACGCCCGGTGAATTTGAAGGCCGGGGTCTGGTTGAATTCCCCGATAACATTGTGTGGTGAGCGATTTGGCAACTCCAGAAATTTACTGTGATGTCTTTGACCGGCTCGAACGTGAGAGCGTTCGGTATGCCGTGATTAGCGGCGTGGCCGTCGTCCTGCACGGCTACCTTCGACCCATTTTTGATCTGGATATTGTCATTGACCCTGCGCCTGACGAAGCGAGTCGTGCCCTGCGTGTGTTGGCGAGCAATGGCTTCGTGTCTAGCCTTCCAATCCCACTGAGTATGGTATCGGTGATGCGGATGTTCGACCGCTCGCAGCGAGAGGTTGATGTGTTCGTCCGTTATCACATCCCATTTGATGAGTTGTGGAAAGGTTCGCAGCACATGCGCGTCGGCGAGAGCAGCGTGGCTCGTGTCATCTCGCTCGAACATCTGCTCCGGGCGAAGCGGATCAATGGACGACCGCACGACCTGCTGGACATCGAAGGACTACTCGCGCTCGAAGCTCGATAGCATCTCTTTCACCGTTCTTTGATTTCTTCATCTTGAATGCTTCATGTTAGCTGCGGTCCAAGTGTCAGGCTTTTAATTGAGTGGTGAATCAGATAAAGTAAGAACATGGCTATGAAGGAAGAGATCAAATCCGAGATTGAAAAAGTGCCGGAGGAGCACTTAGCCAATTTGTATCAAACCATCAAACGTTTCACCCAATCAAGACCTTCATCCTCTATACCTACTTTAATGTCTAAGCTAAGGCGCATCCGTATTAGTGTTCCGCCCGATTTCCCCGGTGTGAAAGCATACTGACAATCACTGTGAGAGGAGCGTTTTCATGTCGCGCAAAAAAATTACAGCATCGGAAAATTCGGCGACATTGCTGTTGCCGCAAGATATATTAGACATGATGGGCGTAAATGACGGCGATGAGATTGATGTATCCGTCGTGGATCGGACATTGATTCTAAGGCCATTGGACGAGGCAGAACGTGCACAGAAAATTGAGACAGCGACCAAGAATGTCTTTGAGCGCCGCAGAAGCGCATACGAAGAATTAGCTAAAGGAGCGGAATAAGGATTGCCATTTTTATTTCCGCGTAAACATGAGGTACTCGATATTCACGCTCGATTAATAGAAGAGTTCGGCGGTAGTCATGGCTTGCGAGATGAAGGAGCATTAGAGTCAGCATTAGTTGCTGGTGAGAATCGCGAGCACTACGAAAATGCTGATCTCGCTGCCTGTGCGGCAACCTATTCCTATCATCTCACTCAAGCGCATGCTTTTGTTGACGGGAACAAGCGTATCGCGGCGGCAGTGGCTGAAATCTTTCTTGAAATTAATGGCGCGCGCTTGAATGCGACAAACGAGCAGATTGTTAGCCTGTTCATGGATATTGCCGCCGGGAATTCGTCTCGTGATGAAGTTGAACAGTTCTTCCGGCAGCAACTCATTCTGGAGAGTTGAATTTTATTCCTACCTTGTATCTCTAAGCGCAGCTATTCATCGCGTCGCTTAATAAAGATCATTCCTTTTACCTTTTTACTTTTACTTTGCTTCCTGCTCCGTTTGAATTCGGCTGGCGGTGGCGCGGGTTGACTTTGTGCGCGGCGCGGCGGGCGGCGGCGTCCGTGATAATTGAGAGGCCGGAGACTTTCTCTCGCTGGAGAGAGCGCATCATCTCAAGGGCTTGCGCGTAGGTCAGCCCCAGGGATTCGCAGCCGCGCTCGCTCAGGACAGACCATCGTTGTTCAGTCAGTTCGCTCATCAACACTCGCTTTCCAAATCACAAACTCACTTATTCGACTTCTCAGGCAGTTTAGCTTCGGGCGCGTACTTCCAGGGTGGATTCGACCCGGCGGGCGCGCAGGGCGCTTTGTAGTTATCAACGCGCAACTCAGGCATCTGTCCGGTGGCGGCGGGCGCTAGGAAAACAACCGAGGCGGTTGCGCCGGGATTGTTTTCGGCGGCGAGCCCGGCTTCGCAGAAGGATGCGTAGGTCGTGCCGAAATCTTTGAGGACGCGGAGTTGGTTTTGAGAGACCTGCACGAACTTGGCCCATTCCATCGCCTGCCCCATCTGCATATAGTAATAGCCGAGCAGCAGTTCATTTATCCCGTCGCGGTTCAGATCAAACGTTTTCAGAATGAGCGAGAGATTCGGCACGGGGAAATCTGCGACGTAAGCGTCGCCCGAAAAGATGGCCAGGTATTTCGGCCCGTCGTTGTCCGCCGGACTGCCCGAATGCGTGTCAATGATGTAGGCAGTCTGTTTCGCGCCCGCCGCAGTGAAAGCACCTTCGGCGACTGACGAGACGGTGGCGCTGCTCATCTCATCCTCAAGCTTCTGCCAGAATGTGTCGTCCTGAGGCTGCGCGCCTTCAACTGGCGGAGATGCTTCCGGGCTTCCCTGCGGCGCCGGAGGCTTCGGCGCTTTTTCACGGTGTGCGCGGGCGACCTCCGTGATGATCTTCTGCTCTAATTCTTTACTAAGCTGAGGACGCGGAATCGGGTCGGGTTTCCTCCAATCGTACAACACGTCTTTAGCTCCGGCGAGCGCGAGCGACATGGCGGGCTGCTTGCGCCTGATGAGTTCTGTCAGGTAATTGACCGGCACAGCCAATGCGCGCCCGCCCCCCGCAGAATCAACCATAATGCCGATGACTTCGCCCTGAG
This sequence comes from uncultured Acidobacteriota bacterium, assembly GCA_963791265.1. Lineage (GTDB taxonomy): Bacteria > Acidobacteriota > Blastocatellia > Pyrinomonadales > Pyrinomonadaceae > QHXM01. The sequence continues at coordinate 197,119 of CAWBSB010000012.1, read as the reverse complement.
CGTTGAGAAGCGCGCCGCCCGCGACTGTTTGCGCCGCCTGCGCTGCCACCTCTAACTGATCTTCATCTTTGTAGCCGCTGATTGTTCCGGGAGCGTAAGCTGCCTCGGTCTTCGAGCCGCTGCCGACGATGGCTACTTTATCGTTGAGCGTCGTCTCCTTCTTGTTACCGATGGCGAGCGCGGGAGCTTTCGCCCTCGCCACTCTCAGAGTCGCCAAGCCATGCTCGCGGTCTACGCCCGTCACGTCCGTGATGTCGTAAGCTCCCGTTTGACCGACGAAGGTGATGCGGCCTCTGGCTGCTCCCTCGATGACGGAAAGCGAGGTCGCAAGCTCATCCCCCTTGAAGAAGAAGCCGCTAGCCTGGCGTGTGACTTTGCCGTTCGCATCCAGCATCGTCAGCGAGACGACGGACGGGAGCGCGTCGCGGAAAGGAAGCGGCACAGCATCAAAAGCCGTCGGAGCGGTGGGAGGCGTGATCGTATTATTGCCCGAACGCAGCCAGAGTGTCACGACGCTGGCGATCAGAATCACGGCGACGGCGATGCTTCCGCCAATCATCCACCACTTCTTAGCTTTGCTGCGCTCATCCGTCTCGTCACGAGAGCGCTCGAGTGCGCCTTTCGCTCCGTTCGGAGAGAGAGGTTGCGCGGTTCGCGGGCGTTCAAGCACCATCGTCGGGTCGCCGCCGACGCCGATGCGCGGGAGTTTCCCAGACCGGGCGTTCGTGACTCTCGTCAGCTCATCGTCTTCGACCGCGCTGACGTGTGCGAAGACCGGAGAGGCTTTGAGCGCGGCACGCATCTCTGCGGCGCTCGCCGGACGTAAACTCGGTTTTAGAGACAGCGCCTGCATCAGGACTGATGAGAATCCTTCAGGGACTTCCGGATTGACCTGGTTGACAGTAGCAAGCGGGTCTTCCTTGTCGTCGAACATGTCTGCGGCGCGCTTCAAAGCGTCTTCGGGGATGTTCCCGGTCAGGAGTTGATAGAGGGTTGCCGCCAGAGAATAGAGGTCGCTGCGCGGGGCTGTGCGCTCGCCCTGAATCTGTTCGAGCGCGGCGTAGTTGAGCGTATAGCCCACCACGCTCATCCCCGAAGTGGTGCGCGTCATCTGCCCGGCTGTGCCCTTCGCCAGACCGAAATCCAGCAGCACAATCTTGCCCTGCGCCGTGAGTTTCAAATTCGACGGTTTGATGTCGCGATGAATAACGGGCGGGTCATGCGTATGCAGATAGTCGAGCGCGTCGAGCAGTTCGTCTGCCCAGGCCGCAACTTCCGTTGGCGAAAAGGGACGCTGGCGGCGCTGTAGCAGTTCGCCCAGGTCGCTTCCCGGAATAAACTCCATGACGAGAAACTGCCCGTCATCCTCGGAGAAGTGGTCAATCACTTTCGGCAGCGCCGGATGGCGCAAGTTGGCGAGCAGCCGCGCCTCGCGCTCAAACGCGCGCTTAAGATCATCCGTGACGACCAATCTTTCTTTGAGCGCGACGGTGCGGCTCAGGCGCTCGTCCACAGCTTCATAGACCGCGCCCATCCCGCCGCGCCCGAGTTGCCGGACGATGCGGTAGCGGCCTTGCAAAACTGTGTCAGGAGCAGGCATCCCAAGTCTCCCCGGATAATCTAGAAACAGCGCAAGTTTATCTTTAACGAGGGAGATTTGAAAGCAGCGATGGGTAATAAGTGATAGGTAATGGGTGATAGGTGATAGGAGAAAAGACGTTGGTCTTTCTTATCACCTATCACCTATCACCCATCACTTAGTTGAGATTGTTGAAGAGAACCACGTCGCTCGTCACGATTCCTCGCGCGACGGCCAGTTGTTTCCAGTCGCGCGACCACTCGAAGGCGAAGATTAGATCGGTTTTGAAATTGGTCAGTTGCACCGGCTTTCCATCGTCAATTGATTGACTCCAGATGTTTGAGACGCCGCTGCGCGAATCTACGTAGGTGAGCGAGCGCCCGTCCTGAGTCCAGCGAACATTCATCGAAGGAAGGTTGAGCATCTTGACGGGCTGCCCGCCTTCAAACGGAATCAGGGCGATGCCAAGTTGCGTATCGGGCTTTTGATCCCAGTAGTAGCAGGCAATCATCTTGCCGTCGGGCGAGACTATGGGAGCGACGGAATACTTGTCCGTCAATTTCACAGGCTCGCCGCCGTCAATCGAGACCCGCCACAGGTTCGGGTGCGACACGCCGAAAGAGGTATAGATGACCCACTTGCCGTCGGGCGAGAACGTAGGATTGCGGTCGTAGCTGCCGTTGGTCAATTGCTTCGGATTGCTGCCATCTATGTCCATCCGCCAGATATTGTGCCGGACATCTTTTCGATCAGAGATGAAAGCTATGTAACGACCGTCGGGCGAGACCGCAGGACTAAAATTACTGCCCGCGTCAGAGGTCAACTGTTTCTGGTTGCGCCCATCCGCATCCATTATCCAGAGATCATAATTGCCGGAGGCGTCCGACGCGTAGACGATTTTGCCGTCAGGCGTCCACGCCCCGCTGTTGTATTTGACTGCGCCGGAAGTAATCTGCTTCGCCTGACTCGTGTCTACAACGCCGCTGGCAGAGGCGCGTGACTGCGTGCCCGTCATCCCCGGCGCGATCCAAATGTTCGTGCTCGCATCGTGGCGCACCGTGACCAGATCGCCGGTCGCTGATGCCAGACCGACGCCTTTATAGTTGTTCAGGTCATTGGTCAGGCGGCGCGCTGTACCCTCCGGATAGGAAAGATGCCAGAGTTGCGACAATCTGGAATCCTGATCCGTCGCATTCATCACCAATCCGCTGCCATCGGCCAGCCAGACGATTTGCCCGACTCCCAGCCACCTCTCCGAAGTGAGAGGCTTCTCCGTTCCATCCTCTGCGTTCACTTCGATGACAGTCATTTCCTTCCCGACACTGGTATCTCCCACAGAGACGGCGATTGATTTCCCGTCAGGCGACCACGCAGGCATCTCGTAAAACTGAGGCGACTTGCGCTCGTGCAGGCGTTTTTCCCCGGTGCCGTCAGCATTGGCGACAATCAAATGCCACTCGCCTTTCACCGGCTCGCCGCGCACGAAGGCCAGTTGCTTGCCGTCGGGCGAGAAGGTGACGGGCGTATCCACGTCCGACATGATTTTTTTCGGAGCGCCGCCCAGTACGGAGACTTGATACAGGTCTCTGAGCGGGATGTTCGGTTGGGCTATGACGTAATAGATATAATTGCCGTCGGGCGAAATCGTGATTCCGAAATAATCAACTGCGGCAGGCTCGACGATAGGTAAGTTTCTGGACGAGGCGACCTGCCTGACCCAGAGACTTCGCTGCCCGGCTTCGTTGACGATGTAGGCCACAATCTTGCCGTCGGGCGAGATGGCAGCCCCCAGGCTCTTGCCTGTCGTCGTCAGCCTCGTGATTTTCACTGGCTGAACGGAAGCTGGCGCTTTCTTTGCACGCTGGTGCAGGTACAGGTAGACCAACCCGGTGATGCCTGCGGCGAAGCCTGCGACCAGTGCCAGGACCGCCCACTGCTTGAATCTTTCGTTGGGCTTGATGCGCGCCGCAGGCTGTCCAGAGGCGAGGGTTGAGCGCGCCGCCGGAACGTGGCTCGTATGCGCCGCTCTTTCTCTCTCGGTCTCAAGCGAGTTCTGCGCGCTGATGGTGCTGAATGCGCCGAGGCTTCTAAAATCGGGCGGAACAGAGGTTTCCAGCTTGGCCTCAAAATCCACTTCCTGCTTCAAGGCTCTCAAGTCAACGAGCAAATCCTTGATTGTCTGATAGCGCTCCTCTTTATCTTTACGCAGCGCCTTTCTCAAAATCCTTTGCAACTCAAGCGGCGTCTCGTGCGGACTGCCCGGCAAAAGCGGCGGCTCACGGTCAAGCACGGCGACGATGACATCGCTCGTCGTCTCTCCACTGAAGGGCACACGCCCCGCTACCATCTCATAAAGCACACACCCTAAGCTCCAGATGTCCGTCCGCGGGTCCAGCGCGTAGCCCCGCGCCTGCTCAGGCGACATGTAGGAGACCGTGCCCATCACCATGCCCGGAGAGGTATTGACGAGCATCTGCGTCTGAGCTTCCGTATCAACCAGAGAAACCTGCCGCTCGGTCGGCTTGGCCAGTCCGAAGTCGAGCAGCTTGGCGTAGCCGTCCTGACGAAGCATGATGTTCTCAGGCTTCACGTCGCGGTGGATAATCCCGACCGAGTGCGCGGCAGTCAGCGCAGCGGCAATCTGCGCGGCGATGTCTAACGCCTCGGAGAGTTTGACGCGGCGGCCAGCCATGTGCTGACGCAAGGTTATGCCGTCAATGAATTCCGTAGCGATGAAATGCGAGCCGTTCATTTCACCGATCTCGAAGATGGTCAGAATATTCGGATGATTCAGACTCGAAGCGGTTTTCGCTTCCTGCACAAAGCGCTGCATGCGCTGCTGGTCGGAAGCGATTTCGGGCGGCAGGATTTTCAAAGCGACGACCCGATCAAGCGTCGTATCGGTGGCGAGATAGACCTCGCCCATCCCGCCCGCGCCCAGGTGGGAGCGAATTTCGTAGCGACCGAGACTTGTGCCAGTGGCAATTGACATTTGCATTTTTGACGAATGCGTTGAAGCGAAAAGCTACCCCGCGCCAATACCTGAGTAGTACGCAACTCTCACGATTTTAGTTGCGTTCGGCTGATAATGCTAGCAAGAAGGAAGTAGACCGAGATTAACAAGATTATCAAGATTAAGAAGACGAGACAGGCAGAGGTAGATTGATGTTTCTTCCCTTGATCCTGTCCACCTTGTTAATCCTGTCTAATTTCTTCATTACGCATCCGCCGCGCAGCGTATCCCTGCAAAAGCGATGCGAAATTGGCGGCGAAAGAAGTTACGAAACGAGATGCGCAAGGTGGAAGCCTGCGTTGCCCACGAACCGCCCTTCAAAACGCGATGGTCGCCATCGAACCACGTTTCCGAATATTCGGGATAGGGGAAAGCCTTGAAGTTCGGATAACCCATGAAAGGACTGCTCGTCCATTCCCACACGTTGCCGGTCATATCCAAACATCCGTAGGCGCTCGCGCCTTCAGGAAAACTCCCGACGGGCGTCGTCCCCCAGAAGTGATAATTGAAATTACAAACAGCAGGCGACGGCTCACCATCGCCCCAACTGAAACGCCGCTGCTGCTCGCGCTCATTATCCCACGACGCAGCCTTTTCCCATTCCGCTTCGGTCGGTAGGCGTTTATTCATAAAACGCGCGTAAGCCTCAGCCTCGTACCAACTGACGCCCGTGACAGGGTGCTGCTCAGTTATCAAGCTCTCGTCGAACATTCCCTGCACGCGCCACACTCCGTCTTGTTGGGTCCAGTAAAGAGGAGCTTTCCAATCTTCGCGCTCGCGCCACTCCCAGCCTTCATCGCTCCACCATTCGCGCCTGCGGTAGCCGCCCTCTTTGATGAAATGCGCGTACTCTTCATTGGTCGTCAGCAGTTTGTCTATCTTGAAAGCCGGAAGATGAACGCTGTGAACGGGACGCTCGTTGTCATAAGCGAAAGCATCCCCGCTCGCTCCCATCAGAAAAGCGCCTTCCGCCACGCTGACCATCTCGCCCGCGCGCGCGGGAAGCCCCGCCGGGAAAGTGTCGGAGGCGACGCGATTTGATTTATCAATCGTCGCGGTTGCAGCGGGGCGCGTCTTCTTCGATGGGTTCAACAACTGAAAGAGATAAGCGAGCGTCTCCTGATGCTGCTGCTCATGCTCAAGGACGAGGCGAAAGAGGTACGCGTCGCGCAGGAGTGGGTCGGATTCATCAAACCTCGTCTCGTCCAGATTGTGAAGAGTGCGCTCTCGGACGCGCGTTAAGTATGCTTCCATCTCGCGGCGCGTTGGAAGATTTTTCGACTGTTCGCGCGGCGTGTTGATGGGATCGAAGATTCTCTCGTAGCGTTCATCCGGCGCAGCGTCACCTTTCAATTTTTGCAGCAGCCAGTAGGCTTCAAAGACGCCGATGTGCGCGAGGTGCCAGATAATCGGGCGAAAACCGAAGCCCGGACTTTCGTGCAAATCCTCTTCGCGCGCCAGATCAAAAAGAGCGAGCGTGCGCCGCCGCGTCAACTCCATCTGCCCTGCAATCTCTTCCACTTCCTGCTTCGCCAACTTCGTTTCCCCTCAACTCCCGCCGCGTGTTAATAATGAGAGCGTCATACGTTATCATAGCAGAAGGACGAAAACAGGAGTGCTGTTGTTAGCAGTGACAGGAAAGAATAGACAGGATTAACAAGATGGACAGGATCAAGGGAAGAAGATACAAGCTTCCTCGTCCTGCCTTGCTTTCTTAATCTTGATAATCCTGTTAATCCTGTCTAATTCTTATCGGTCTTGTTAGAGACTCTAAAATCTACCTACACAAAAAACCATGATGTCCCGACAATCGTCTGACCAACCTCACACCGACCGGCTCGTTATTCACAACCTCGTCCGCGCCGATTTGCACGCGAGCTTTGCCGGGGACGTGCGCGCGGGGCTTTCGGCTTCCCCCAGGCATCTCTTCCCGAAATATTTTTACGACGAGTTGGGATCGCAGCTCTTCGAGGCCATCTGTCTCCTGCCGGAATATTACCTGACGCGCGCCGAAAATGAGATTCTCACGCGCTACGCGGACGAGATTGTTAGTGAGTTTTCCACCGAAAAGGTTTCACTTATCGAGATGGGCAGCGGCAGCGCCTCAAAGTCGCGCCTCATCATCGAAGCGCTGTTAAAGCGACAAGGTGAGCTGCTCTATATCCCCGTTGACATTTCCGCCACCGCGCTCGAACAAAGCTCGCGCGTGCTGCTGCAATCTTATCCAAACTTAAGCATCAACGCTTACGCCAGCGATTACTACGACGGCATCAAGGCGCTTCGCGGAGAGCCGCGAGGACGCACGCTCGCCCTTTTCCTCGGCTCGAACATCGGAAATTTCGACGTTGACGAAGCGCACACTTTCCTGCGCGCCCTGCGCGGTGTACTCAACGTTGGCGATGCTCTCCTGCTCGGTGTGGACTTGCGCAAAGAAGCTCACGTTCTGGAAGAGGCTTACGACGATCCGCTCGGCGTCACGGCCTCCTTCAATCTCAATCTGCTCACGCGCATCAACCGCGAGTTCGAAGCCGATTTCAATTTGCGCGCCTTTCGTCATGAGGTGGTCTACAACGAAGAGTTGGGGCGTGTCGAAGTTTACATCGTCAGCCGGAAGGCGCAGACCGTCTCGATTCCCCGTCTGGAGATGGAAATCCAATTCGCCGAGGGCGAGCGTATTCACACGGAGAACTCTTACAAGTACGACCCAACGGGTCTCTCGCAACTGGCCAGCGCCACAGGCTACACACGCGCGCGAACCTGGCTTGACGAGCGCGAGCAATTCAGCAGCAATCTTTTCATTGCTACTGGGGAAGGGTAATCAGTTTTCAGTGAAAAGCCTTTCGCTTATTTCTGAAAACTGAAAACTCAAAACTGAAAACTGACTGAAACATGATTCACGACGAGACAATTGAAACGCAAGCCTCTTGCGCGGAGACGGACGCGGCGGCGGCACGCAGAGTCTTTCCGCTTCTCACCGACTCTGTGACACAGGAATCTGCGCCGCTGTTTATCGAGAATTTGCGGCGCGGCGCGAAACCTCGCACGGACTGGATGTGCGGCATCGAGTTTGAATTGTTCGGCTACGATCTCAGGCGCGATTATGAACGCATCCGTCCCTCTCAGGTTCAGCGAGTGCTCGAAGGCTTTGCTCCTTCCTCAAACGATCTCGTTTACGAGGACAGCCTGCTCATCGAGGTCAACGCCGGGCAGATGAATCGTTTGACGGTTGAGCCGGGCGGGCAGGTCGAATTCTCCGGCGCTCCGCAGCGCAATCTTCAGGATGTCGAGCGCGAAATACAGCGCTACCTCGCGCGCCTGCACGAAATTGCCGAAGGCGATTGCCTGGCTTTTCTAGCGGTCGGCTTCGACCCTCTTCGCACGATTGAAGAACAACGCTGGTTTCCGAAAGCTCGCTACGAAGTGATGCGCCCGTACCTTGCGACCAGGGGGCGGCGCGCGTGGGACATGATGACGCGCACCTGCGCCGCGCAAGCCAATCTGGATTACGGCTCGCCGGAAGACCTCGCCAAAAAATTTCAACTCGGCAATCGCCTTGCACCCATCGTGACGGCCATCTTTGCCAACTCGCCTTTCGAGGACGGGCGCGTATCAGATTACAAATCAACGCGCGCCGCTGCGTGGCTTGAAACAGACGATGACCGCACGGGCGTCTGCCCGCCCTCGATCAGCGAAGAGTTTTCGCCCGAGGCCTTTGTCCGTTATGCGCTCGACGTGCCGATGCTCTTCGCGCAGCGCGACGGGCGTTACTTTGACGAGCCGACGGGGATGAAGTTCGGCGACTTTCTCGCGCACGGTTGTCGTTCCGTGCAGCCCGTCTTCGGCGATTGGGCTGATCATCTGACGACCATCTTCACGGAGGCGCGGCTCAAGCAACACATAGAGGTTCGCAGCGCCGACTGCGGCAGCCTACAAATGGCGCTCGCCCTGCAAGCTCTCTGGAAAGGCTTGCTGTACGACGCTGCGGCTTTAGATGAAGCGCTCAAGTTAGCGCCGAGATTGAGTCGCGAAGAGATGCTCGATCTTCAGGAACGCGTGGCACGAGATGCGCTGGGCGCGCGTTTCGACGGCGTGGACGTGCTCGGTATCGCTAAAGAGATCGTGAGGCTTGCCCGGAGCGGACTGGCGAGCATAGCACCTTCGGAAGCTCGCTATCTGGACGTGCTTCAAGAACAGGTCATCGAAGATGAAATCTGCCCGGCAGACATACTGCTACGCAACTGGCACGGCTCGTGGCATGGTTCGATGAAACACGTCACCGAATATTTACGCATCGCCTGACGCACTATCCTTTTGATTATTTGAAGAGAGGAAACCGTCCTGCGGTTCTGCCACCCGGCTGTTTTGGAAAGCCTTCGGCTGTCAGGCGGCAGAGCCGCGATTCTGTAAGTGAATACCTCTACTCAGAACAACGATTCCGCACTTGTAGAGTTTCGCAACGTCAGCTACAGCGTGCCCGGTCTGGCAACGCAGATTATTTCCAACCTTAACTTAACGGTGCGGCGCGGCGAAACGCTCGTGCTGCTGGGTGAGTCTGGCTGTGGAAAGACGACGACGCTCCGTCTTGTCAACCGTCTCCTGCTGCCTACTTCGGGCGAAGTGCTGGTTGAAGGCAAGCGCACCACCGAGTGGGATGCAATCAGTTTGCGGCGGCGCACCGGCTACGTGATTCAGGAGGCCGGGCTCTTTCCACACTTCACCATCGAACGCAACGTCGCGCTCGTGCCCACGCTGGAAAATTGGGACAGGGAGCGCGTGCGCGAGCGTGTACGCGAACTGCTGCAACTCGTCGGCCTCAACGCGGACGTGTTCGCGTCGCGCTTCCCGCGCGAACTGTCCGGCGGGCAGCGTCAACGTGTCGGCGTGGCGCGTGCGCTCGCAGCCGAGCCGCCGCTTTTACTTTTAGACGAACCCTTCGGCGCGCTCGACCCTTTGACGCGCGCCTCACTTCAAAGAGAGTTTAAGGAACTCTCAAGGCAACTGGGCAAAACTGTCATCTTCGTCACACATGATGTGCGCGAGGCGCTGCTGCTGGGGACGCGCATCGGCCTGATGCACGCCGGGCAACTCGTGCTGTTGGAGACGCCGGAAGATTTCCTGCGCTCGCGTGAAGAACATGCTCGTGCCTACATTGAAACGCTCCGGCTCGATCCGCGCATCATCGCAGCCATCCAGGATCAGGAACCGCCTGCCGCTGCTGACAGGAGGAACGAACCGTGAGCGCGTGGGCAGAGTTTCTAAAAGCCAACTGGCGAGACATCGTTACGCTCATGGGCGAGCATTTGATGCTCGTGCTCATCTCGACCTCGGTTGCTGTGGCCATTGGAATCCCTCTCGGCATCCTGCTCTCGCGCCGCCCTGCTTTGCGTACTCCCGTGCTGGGTCTCGCGAACGTGATGCAGACCGTGCCGAGCCTCGCTCTCTTCGGCTTTCTCATCCCGCTTCCCTTCATCGGCGGCATCGGCGCACGCACGGCCATCGTCGCGCTCGTGCTCTACGCGCTCTTGCCCGTGATTCGCAACACCGTGACGGGCATTCTCGGCGTAGATAAAAACGTGCGCGAGGCCGCCGTCGCGATGGGAATGACGGACAGGCAGATTCTCTGGCAGGTGGAATTGCCGCTGGCGATGAGCGTGATTCTGACGGGCGTGAGAGTCGCGGTCGTGATTGCGGTCGGCGTCGCGACGATTGGCGGGTTGATCGGCGCAGGGGGCCTGGGCACATACATCTGGCGCGGGCTGCGGCAGTACGACAATCACCTGCTTTTAGCGGGCGCTGTGCCTGCGGCCTTGATGGCGCTCGCGGCAGACTTCGAGTTAGGCTTGCTGGAAAAGCGTTTCGCTGTCGGCGTCGGACGAGAGACAGAGAAGACAAGATGGCTGACGCGCACCCTCGGATTGGCTATCCTCGGTTTAATTCTATTCGTCGGCGCTTTCACGGTCTGGCGCAGCACACACACGCCTGCGGGCGTAGAGGGGAATCGCCCGCGAGTCGTCGTTGGCTCGAAAGATTTTACTGAATCATTGCTGCTCGCGGAGATTTTCGCGCAGTTGCTGGAGGCGCGTGGGCTTGAGGTTGTCAGAACGTTTGAGTTGGCCGGAAACGTCCCGCACGAATCGCTCGTCGCCGGTGAGATTGACGCTTATCCGGAATACACCGGCACGTCCTACATGGCGATTCTCAAACACCCGCTCAACACGGATGCGCGCAGTGTTTACGAAACAGTCAAGCGCGACTACGCAGAGAAGTTCAACATGGAAGTCAGTCCACCGCTCGGCTTCGAGAACACGTTTGCGATTCTGGTGCGGGGCGCGGATGCGCGGCGTCTCAATTTGAAAACTATCTCGGACGCCGTTCCTCATGCGCGTCAATGGCGCGCGGGCTTCGGGCAGGATTTCATGTCGCGCGCCGACGGTTATCCGGGTTTCGCGCGCACGTACAATTTGCAATTCGCCGCCCAGCCGCGAGAGATGGATTTGTCGCTCACCTATCGCGCGCTCGCCACCAATCAGGTTGATCTGATTGCGGGAAATTCTACGGATGGGTTAATCACCACGCTCGACCTCGTCCAACTCGAAGACGACCGGCATTATTTTCCGCCCTACGAAGCAGTCATCCTGATTCGCCGCGATACCATGGCGCGTGTGCCCGCCGCGATGGAAGTCCTCGCGCTTCTCAAAGACAAACTATCAACGGAAGAGATGCGCCGCCTGAATTATGAAGTTGACGGGAACAAGCGTGACAAACGAGAGGTGGCGCGCGAGTGGATCGCAAAGACAGTGACGAGTGACAAGTGACGGGTGACGAGTTAAAATCTCGCCCTAACTTGTAACTCGTCGCTTATCACCTGTCACAGTTTTATGAAGCATGAAATTGAGATTCGCACCGGAAGGCGAGACGGCGATGGGCAGATACGTGTCTCCGTCTTCATGGATGATTTGCTGGCCTTGACGCTCGAAGGTCACGGCGAGCGTGCGCCGACGCTCCTGTTGACGTTGGAGCAGGCGCGAAGACTAAGAGAGGTGCTCGCGGACTTAACCCGGCGCGCGGAAGAGGCCATCCAGGAAAAAGATAATCACAAGCCGGAAGCGTGGCGTGGTGAAGAGAGAAGACGAATGGCGAGTTGAACAGCAGTTATAAAGAAGAGGAAGAAGATTAACCACGAATTAACACGAAACCTCACGAAGGATTCTTGTTTCGTGCGGCTTCGTGTGCTTTCGTGGTTTCTCTTTTTTAACCGCTATCCCATATTAGTGACTTTGTGGTGAATGTCAGGCTGTTACTTCTTGTGAAGTGTTACTCTCACAGGCTCTGAGAGTGAACTGGTCGAAACGTCCATCTTGAGCGTTTGATAACCCTTGGCCTTGATGACCAGCGTGAGTTCGCCCATGTGAATCGGGGGAAGGACGGCGACGCCCTTGTCGTTCGTCGAATTCCAGGACTCGCAGAAATAACCGTCCGAGCGCTCTGACTCCAGTTTGGCGTATGCGCCTTTGATGGGGTTGCCGTTTTCATCCACGACGCGCAGGTCGAGACGACCGACGCCGTTGGGCTGTGAAGGGGCACGACCCATATTAGGAATGTCATTACCATTCTGCATTCCATCCTGCTGGCTCTGTCCGAGACTTAAACTGAAAGACGCTGCGATAATTAGCGCGGCGATGAATAACTTACGCATTTCTTAAGCTCCTAAAAATTGGCTGTGATGAGGAAAAGTTTTACCGAGGGGGCTTCGGCGGCGATTGATTCTGATGCGCGCGTGGCGTGTGGCCGTTGCATGCCCGCACCCTTGATTATACAGCCGTTCGGAAAAATTGAAAGACTTAATTTTTTACTGGTTTAATTTGCAGGTTAAGATTGAGTGAAAGTTCGGTTTAACTCACCACCGCAGACACAGAGAGCACAGAGGGGGCACAGAGAGTTAAGCAATCTCAAATTAGAAATTTGAAATCTCAAATCTCCGTGCATCCTCCGTGTCCTCTGTGTCTGCGGTGGTGAATCTTCCGCTCGCCTGCTCTCAATTCTATCCGAACCACGACTCTTAAGGAGAAAATACGTGAAGAAAACACTGGTCTCCCTGCTTGTCATCTTTTCTCTCTGGCAAAGTTTCGCCATAGCACAAACGAATGCGCCGAAACGTCAGAACGCAATCGTGCTCATCAAAGCCGGACGGCTCGTGGATGTACGCTCCGGGCGCGTTCTCGAAAATCAGGGCATCCTCATTGAGAATGATCGCATTAAGGCGGTCGGGCCGTTCGATAGCCGCCTCGCGCTGCCTCATCCTGCGGCGCGAATAATTGACCTCTCAAAGGCAACCGTGCTGCCCGGTCTCGCAGACACGCACACGCATATCCTCTTGCAGGGCGACATCACAGCCGCCGATTACGACGAGCAACTGCTTAAAGAGTCCATTCCTTACCGCACGATTCGCGCAACGGTCGCGGCGAAGACTGCCCTGATGAACGGCTTTACGGCCTTGCGCGATCTCGAAACGGAAGGCGCGATGTATGCCGATGTTGATGTCAAAGTAGCGATCAACCGGGGCATTATTCCGGGGCCGCGCATGTTCGTTTCGACGCGTGCATTTTCGGCAACCGGCATGTACCCGCTCTCAGGCTATTCATGGGAATTGAAGATGCCGGAGGGCGTGCAGATTGTTGACGGCGCGGACAACATCCGCAAGGCCGTGCGCGAGCAGGTCAAGTATGGCGCAGACTGGATCAAGTTTTACGCCGACCGCCGCTACTTTATAAAAGACGGCGCACTCCACTCCTGGGTCAATTTCACGGACGAAGAGATGAAGGCGCTGGTTGACGAATCGCACCGGCTGGGTCGCCGTGTGGCAGCGCACGCGATGGGGCGCGAAGGCATCGAGGCATCGCTTCGGGTCGGCGTTGATTCCATCGAGCACGGCTACGGGCTGGACGAAGAGTTGATGGATAGAATGGTCACGCAGGGGACGTACTGGTGTCCGACCATCTACGTCGGCGCTTACGTCGCCGAAGGGCGCGCGGCTGCGGGCGCTCCCATCTGGCTCACGATGCGCGACCTCGAAGCCAAAGCGTTTGGCATCGCCGTGCGCAAAGGAGTGAAGATAGCTTACGGGACGGACGCGGGCGGTTATGCCTGGACCGAGAATCAGGCCAAAGAGTTTGCCTACATGGTGCGCTACGGCATGACGCCGATGCAGGCGATTCAATCGGCGACGATTGTTGCCGCAGAGCTTCTGGAAAAACCGAACGACATGGGCGCAATTGAAGTTGGAAAGTACGCAGACATCATCGCCGTCGCGGGCGATCCCTTGCGCGACATCACGGAACTTGAGCGTGTGCGCTTCGTAATGAAAGGCGGCGAGGTTGTGCGAAATGATTTCGGGCGTTAGCTCTGGTTTGCAGAGGCTTGATTGATTAAGTTTTTCGCGCGACACTAACGGCGATTAGGAGAAATATGCGAAACCTCCGTTTAGCGATTGTTATCCTGTGCCTGCTCGCTACAGCAAGCGTTTCGTTTGCACAGTCCGGGCAGGTCGAGCCTGCGCGTAAATTGCATGAGTTTAGCGGCTTCCAATGTGAAGACCTGATGGCCCGTCTCGATAACTATGCGATTGCCTTGCAAGTTGAGCCGAAATTGCAGGCATACATTGTCGCTTACGGAGGTAGTCACGGTCAGCCTGAAGCGCAGATATGGGCTGTCGCGGCCAAAAAATATCTAACCTCTAATCGCGGGATAGAGGCCAAACGAATTGTGCTGCTCTACGGTGGCCGCCGAGAACTTCGGGCGATGGAACTCTGGCTCTTGCTGGATAGCTACCGCCCGGCTGCTGCGGGGCTGCAAGCAACTCAGCCAAAGGGTGTGAGTTTCAAAAAGCGTAAGATTAAATCTCGCCCTTGTACGTCCTTTTTCTAAACTCAGGGGAAGTAGTTTTGAGTACGAAAGAAATTTACGCCGACGATGCTCGCGCTGAAGAGAAGCCCGGCAGGCGGCTCATCACAATCTTGCTGGCTATCCTGCTGGCCGGATGTGTACTGGGAGCAGCCGCGTACTTCATCGCAAAGAACAGGGCGGCACGCTTGAACAACGCCGGTGCGCCCGCCTCAGCGCCACCCTCGAACGAAGCGCCGACGACTGAAGCCGCCGCAGCGAAATCATGGAAGATTACGGGCGCGCTGACAGAAGCCTGCACCTGCGCCGTTCCCTGCTCCTGCAATTTCGGTGAAGGGCCTTCGCCGCATTCTTACTGTTACCCGTTCTATTCCTATCATATTCGCAAAGGCAACTACGGCGACGTGGTGCTTGACGATTTGCACTTCGGCTCAGCCGATTTGCGCGGCGGGCGTCACATGTTCATGGACGAACGAGCGAACGAACGACAGCGCGAAGCCTTGCGAATTATCATGGCGCGCGTCGTCGAGCGCGTTTCGGCTGACGATTCGGAGCGGAAGGCGAAAGAGATGGCAGGGGAGATAGAGTACGTCGCCGTCGAGCAGGAATACGACGACCGCAAGAATCACCTGAAGGTGGCGGGCATCGGCGAGTTTGCCGCCGACTACGTCATGGGTCTGGACAAATCCTCGCCGGTCGTCGTCCGCAATAACACGACGTGGCGCATACATGATTCGATTAAAGCCAAGACGAGCGTCTACAAGGCGAAGATCGAGCGCGACGTGGTTGACACGAAAGACACGAACAGCAATCAGGGCGATTTCGAGTATTCAGACCAGATGAATTTCGGCGGCCCTGTCCGCTGGAACTGCGGCGCGTGCGCCAATCGAATGGCACACGGCGAAGGCGAGCAGTCGTGCAACAAGTAAAAAAGTGATAAGTGATAAGTGATAGGTGATAAGAGAAAACCTTTATTCTTTCTTATCACCTATCACCTATCACTTATCACTGCTTTCGGAGGTGTTTCGATGACTTGGATTGATGTACTTATCTTGCTTTTAGTCGCGGGATTGTGCGGCTCGCTGGGACAGGCGATTAGCGGCTTCTCGCGCGGCGGCTGTCTGGTGTCCATCGCGCTCGGCTTCATCGGCGCAATCATTGGGCTGTGGCTCGCGCGCTCGCTCAAATTGCCGGAGCTTTACATACTCGACATCGGTGGGACGAAGTTTCCCATCGTCTGGTCAATCATCGGCGCGACCCTCTTTGTCGCCGTCATCGGGCTACTCACACGCCGAAGGGTTTGAAACGATGAGCGGTTAACGATGAACGATGAACGATGAACTGAAAAGCCTTTATTTTTACTTCCGCGTTCATCGTTCATCGCTCATCGTTCATCCTTGCTTTTTTGCGCCTATCAGTTACACTCACCCGAAAAGCACAGTCGCTCTTCCCGGTTTTTGATTTAGCACGTCTCGCGCGTTGGTGTCTTCTATGACCTCGACGCGCCTGGGTTTCCTTTACTTGTTTTATGACCGCCCGTTTACACAAAGCCCGTAGCTCTCTCTCTCTGGCTGAATATCGAAGGCGTTATCCGCTGACGGTGGCGAGTTTTGGCGCGCTTGAGAATCGTGAAGCATGGCTCGACCGCATCTGGGAACTGGATGCGAGCTGGCAGCAAGCCTTCGAGCGCGGAAGTGTGGCGCAGGAAGCCGTCGTGCGCGGCGCTCCTCCCGCCAGTCTTTCAATTGAAGGCGAGTTTGAGATTATCTACGCGGGCGGAAGCCTCGGCTTGCTGCACGCGGCGGTGATGAGTTGCCGGTACAAGCGGCGCGTCATGGTCTTTGACGCGTGCGTGGTCGGGCAGGCCGTGCGCGACTGGAATATCTCGGATGATGAATTGCGAGGGCTTGAGAGCGCGCTTCTGTTTACGAGAGCTGAGATTGAAGCCGCCGTAGTCAATCGCTATCGCTCAGGCTTCGTTAAATTCCACGACAAGGGGTCGCGCGTCAAAACTCCGCCCTTGTGGGTGGACGGCGTGCTGGATGTTGCAATCGAGGCCAACAAGCTGCTCGCCGTAGCCTCTGCGAAACTTTTGGCGAGTGAAACCAGGTCAGCCCTGATGAGCGGCCTGCGTTTCGTGCGTTGTTATGTTCAGCCTGACGGCGTGCTGGTCGAAGTCGAAGACACACGCACGGGGAAGCGAAGGCTCTTCAAGGCACGTCTCTTTGTTGATGGAACGAGCGAGAACTCGCCCGTCTCGCGGCAACTCAACGATGCACACTCGATGACGCACATCCGTCCGATGGTCGGAACCGTCGCGCGTGGCTTCGCGCGTGGGACAGCGCCGGATCAGGTTGATTTCAGTGTCGGCGAAATCTTAGTCAGCAAGGAAGACGCACGCGATCATCGTCAACTAATCTGGAAGGGTTTTGGCGGTAATCCTTCGCGCGACGAGTTCACGACGCATCTCTTCTTCTACGACACGGTGGATTCGCCTGCCGACAAATCTCTACTCGCGCTCTTCGAGCGCTACTTCGAGCAACTGCCGGGCTACAAACGCACGGGCGCGCAGTGGCGCGTGGTCAAGCCTGTCTTCGGTTACGCGCCTGCTTTCCAGGGGCGTGGCTTGCGCGAACAGCGCAGGCGCACGGCGGAAGATCGTGTGCTGCTGGTTGGCGATGCTACGGGGCAGTCAAGCCCGCTCACTTTTAACGGGTTCGGCTCGCACGTCAGAAATCTACAAGGCCAGACGCACCTGACGGAATTGGCGCTCAAGGCCAACCTGCTCGACGCAGCTTCGCTCTCCGAGATTAACGCGCGTGAGCCGCGCGTCGCACGGCTGGCGAGCTTTGCGGAATTCCTGCGCCCGACTCCGAAGAGCGCGCCTTCGACCGTCAACGAAACGCTCAATGCCGTGATGGCCGCGCTGCATAGTCTGGACGAGCGCGTGCGCCACGAGTTGTTTCAGGATCGCATGAGTTTCAGCGCGCTCAAGCGACTCTTGAGCCGCACGGCCAAACTCTACCCGCGTATCTTCCAGCGAGCGAGCGAGCATCTCGGAGCGCGCGGCGCGTTCTGGTGGCTCACTTCAATCGCCGCCGCTGCCTTCAGCGAACGGCGCAAGCCGCGCCTTTCGTCGAAAGACGAAGCCCAAAACGAGGAGGCGGCGCGCGAGTTTGCCCGCCACGTCCGGCTCTACAAAAATCAAGATGGCGCAAACGGCCATCGCTGACCATCTGCGCCATCTATCAGGTAAATGAAACGCTCAACGCTTTCGCACATCCGCCGGGCGTCTCGTCTCGTAACTGATGTGAGGACCACGTCAGAAGCTCTGGCCGCGCTGTTGCGGAGAAAGACAAAGCCCCTGACATCGAACTTGACCTTAATCGCCTGGAGGAGGCGGATCGCCTTGCTCTCCCGGCGGTGGTGGGTCGCCCTGCTCCGGCGTATCTACGCTCTCATACGGGCTTCCGCCCGGTGGGGGCGGATCGCCCGGTTGAGAGACCGCTGCACCTTCTCCGCCTTCTCCCGGCGGTGGTGGGTCGCCTAGTGGATCTTCTTGTGTCATCATGGGGCTTCTCCTTTGTTAGTTTTGGTTGAGGTAAATTACTTTTCGGCGGTGTTGATTGCTGCGCCGAGTTGTTTGTGCGAAAACTCTATGTCAAGGCGTTTCGAGTAAGTGCCGAAGGCTTCCTCTCCCCATTTTTGACGAAGCTGCGCCAGCGCTTCGGAGGCGCGCGCGAATTCAGAGGCCGCTTGCCCATCTCGTTTCAAACCGCTGGCGCGCGCGGCCACAACCCATGCGCGCCATTCGGATTCGAGTTGTCCTCCGCGCTTGAATCTGGCCTG
Organism: uncultured Acidobacteriota bacterium; assembly: GCA_963791265.1. Taxonomy (GTDB): domain Bacteria; phylum Acidobacteriota; class Blastocatellia; order Pyrinomonadales; family Pyrinomonadaceae; genus QHXM01. Next base: position 178,778 of record CAWBSB010000012.1, on the reverse strand, counting down.
CGCCTCTAGTGCATTCGTCAAAGCATTCTGAGCGTCTTTACTCTCCAACAAAACTTCTGCGAGCGCCAGCTTTGCTCTTGAGAGCAGGGCTTCATCTCCGGCGCGCATCGCCATCTCGACCGCTTCCTCACAGATTTTCCGTCCTTCGCGCGGGTCGCCGGAGAGAGCGAGCGCCAACGAAAGCGCGGCTTTGGCCAGGACGGAGATTTCTGCGCTCTGATTTTCTGCCAGCTCAAGCGCCTCGCGGCTCTTCGTCATGGTTTCTGGAAAGTCACGCTCACTCAAAGCAATTTCAGCATAACGCAAGGTAATTTCCGCTAGCACGCGCTTGCCGCCGTCGCCTATCTGGCGAGCAAAATCGGATGCTTGTTGAAGCGAGAGACGCGCCTCGTCGTACCGTCCCAACCGCCAGTAGACATTGCCCAGATTCATCAGGTTGTAAGCCATGTTCCGCTCGTCGCTCAAAGACTGGTGAACCTCGTCGCTCAAAGACTGGTGAATCTCGTCGCTCAAAGACCGGTGAATCTCGTAGCTTAGATTGTAATAGGTGAGAGCTTCCGGGTAGCGCTCCTGTTCTGCCAGCACTGTAGCCAGCTCGCCATATGAAAAGGCGATCTGCGATTGGTAGTTTGACTGACGGGCAAGCTCAAGCGCCTGCTGAAGGTAGCGGAGCGCCGTCTCGTAATCACCCCGGCGGCGATTGCCGCGCCCCAAGAGCGTCAGGCAGGTGTGAATATTCGAGCGAAACCCGCCTTGCTCAAAAAAGGTCAGCGCCCGTTGCGCGTAATCCAGTCCTTCGTTGGTTCGCAGTTGCTGAATGTAGAGCGTGCCCAGATTTTGCAGGATTTCGGCTTCACGCAACCGCGATTTGGTTCTCTTAGCGAAGTCCAGCGCCCGCTGGTAATTCTTTTCGGCCTCCGCGTATTTACCGCTCAGGAAAAACGTGTAGCCCAGATTTTTGAGGCCAAACGCGATCAGACTATCCAGCCCGCGCTCCTGCGCGAAATTTATCGCCTTGTTGGCGTACTCCTGCGCTTTCTCCGTATCGCCTTCGGTGTAAGCAAGGCGGCTCAGTTGGAGAAGCGTGCTGATTTTTTGAAAATCGTTTTCGCTCGCGGTCGCCTTTTCCAGCGCCTGCTGCAATTCAATTCGCGCCTCCTCCAGTTTACCGACATCAATCAAGAGGTAGCCGCGCTCGTAGAAGACGCTCGCCTGTCCTTCGAGGTTTCCCAGAGGCCCATAGATGGCTTCGGCCTCTTGGAAGGCCGCCAGCGCGCCCGCCACATTCTGCGCTCGACCGTTGAGGACACCGACGCGCAAGTAGGACAGCGCGTTCTGCGAATCGAGGTTCGTGGCCTGCACATAATTATCGCTGGCTTTACTGGTCTCTCCGTTCTTCTCGTAGGCGCGCGCCAGATCAACATAGGCGTGAGCATCGTTTGGCGTGAGACGCGCAAGCTCGCCATAGGCTTTGATGGCGCTCGTCAAATCATTCGAGACGAGGGCGTTGATGGCTTCGACCAGGAGTTCATCTTTTTGCGCCAGCACCGAGCGGTCTTGCACAAGGGTCGAGACGCGCAGCATCTCATCCTTCGCTTCATCGGTGTAGCCCATTTCCAGCCACGCCTCGGCGAGCCGCGCATGAGTCATAGCGTATTTATCATCAAGCTCGGCGGCTTTAATGAGAGCCTTTTTCGCCTGGGAATACGAGCCGCTTCTGAGAGCTTCGACGCCTCTGTCATACCAGACCTTCGCCGTTGTCGAAGCCGGTTGCTGCCCGGTTCGCGACGGGACGAGCGCGAACCACAGCGTCAGACCTATCCCCAGCGCCATGATGAGCACGAAGCCCAGCGAGACACGCGGGCGGGTAATGTTCTCTTTGATGACCATCAGCGCGGAGGAGCGACCCGCCGGGCGATCTCCGCTCGGCTCTCCCGTGCGATGCGGATCATCCTTGATGCGCTCGATGCGCTGTGTATCACCTGCTACTTTCGCGCTCACACCACGCAAGTCTTCGATCATCGCGGCAGCCGATTGATAGCGTGCGTCCGGTCTTTTAGCCAGCGCCTTCAAAGCGATTCGATCAAGCTCTTTCGGCACGCGCGGATTGATCGTCGAGGGCGGCGGCGGGTCAACGTGTAGAATCTGCGCGCCGATTTCGATGACGCTCGCGCCGGAGAAGGCTGGCTTGCCCGCGATGCACTCGTAGAGGAGTGCGCCGAGCGCGAAGAGATCGGAGCGCCCGTCAACGGGTGCGCCCTTCGCCTGTTCGGGCGAAAGATAGAGCGGTGTGCCGACGACGATGTCGCTGCGCGTGTGTGTAGCAAGGAGCGTTCGCGCGTCCGGGTCTGCTGCCTGGCTATGATCTTCGTTCAACTGCTTGGCCAGCCCGAAGTCCAGGACCTTGACCTGCCCGCGCTCGGTGATAAAGACGTTCGACGGCTTGATGTCGCGGTGAACGATTCCCAGTTCATGCGCTTCGCCGAGAGCGTCGGCCACGTCCTCTATGATCTCGACTGCGCGCGCCAGGGTCAGATCATTTTCCTCAAGCAACTCGCTTAAGGGTCTTCCCTTGACCTTCTCCATGACGATGAAGGGATAGCCCTCAGCCGTCTCGCCGTAATCGTAGATCATGGCGATGTTCGGGTGCGTCAACTGGGAGACGGCGCGCGCCTCTCTGAGAAAGCGAGCCTTGAAGTGATGCGTGTCCGAGGTCGAAGAAGAAAGAAACTTGATGGCGACCTGACGGCCCAGGTGAGTATCTTCCGCCGCATAGACCACACCCATCGCGCCCTCGCCGAGTTTTTCGAGGATACGGTAATGAGAAACGATTTCGCCAATCATGGTCTGGGCTTCCTCGGTTCAGCGGAAGAAGTACAACAGCCCGCTCCGATTGAGACGACGGCAGCGGCAGTAAGGCAGGTTCTGAGACAGAACTTTCGTTCGCACCTATTCTGCGCCAATTCAGAAAGTTTTACAAGAACGGTGGTCAGTAGTAAGTAGTCGGCGGTCAGCAAAGACAAAAGGCAGCAAAGACATGAAGCCTCTCTACTGCCTTCTTGCTTTTAACTGACCACTGACCACTGACCACTGACTACTGCTCTTCACGGCAACGTTGCTTCGCGGACTTGTCTTTCCTGATCCTGGCGAAACTGGCGTAGTTTCTCGCGTAGCTCAGGTCGCGTGTTGGCAAGGATAGCGATGGCGAAGAGTGAGGCGTTGATTGCGCCCGCCTTGCCGATGGCGAGTGTGCCGACGGGAATGCCCGCAGGCATCTGCACGATGGAGAGCAGGCTATCCAGCCCCTTGAGCGCTTTGCTTTCCATCGGCACGCCGAGCACCGGCAGCAGGGTTTGCGCGGCGATGACTCCGGCCAGGTGAGCCGCGCCGCCAGCCGCCGCGATAATCACTTCGAGGCCGCGCGTCTCTGCCGTTTCAGAAAAGTCTGTGGCCATGACGGGCGTGCGATGCGCCGAGATGACGCGACACTCATGCGGGATACCGAAGCGGGTCAGCATCTCATCCGCATGTTGCATCGTCTCCCAATCAGACTTGCTTCCCATGATGACGGCCACCAGAGGTTTTGCAGTCTGAGCATCATAAACTCTATCTTCTACCTTCGGTTCTGTCTCAATCATTACATGCTCCAAGAAATTTTTTAGTTAATGGGGAAATTAACCGCAGATGAACACAAATAAGAACTCACCACCAAGACACGAAGACACAAAAGGGAGAAAGCTTTAACTCTCTTAGTGGCTTTGTGTCTTTAGTGGTTAATTCCTGTTTTTTCATCTGTGCCTATCTGCGTGCATCTGTGGTTCTCTAATCATGCGCCTTGATCGAGCGAATAACCGCGCTCTCCGTCAAAGGTGCAGAGGTTTTCCGTCTTGATGAAGTCAAAGCCTCCATCACCGATGCGTTGCAGAAGCTGAACGATTTCGTTATGACTGACGGAGATTCCTTCCGCCTGCGCCGTGAAGCGACAGCGCCAGTGGTCCGAGCAGAAGGTTTCGGTGTTTCCGCCCGGCCAGACTTTCACGCCGCGATTGCTAATCATCTGAAGCTGCAACTGGTCGCCCGCCACCTTGCCGAGTGATTCTCCCAGTTGGTCTGCCGACCCTTCAGTCCAATCCAGAAACACGTCCACGCCGACCAACTCTTTTTTCGCACGCGCGCGCGCGCTCGCGGCTGGCTGGCTTGTTAGTGCCTCGCCATCGCCTGCCTTGTAGCTCACGGCTTTCAAGGTCTGGGGAGTGCGTCCCAGATGCTCTACGACGGCTTCGGCAAACTCTTTCGTTCCGACTTTCTGGCGACTGACCTCCTCCGTGTATATATCGTAGGTGTGAATGCCGTCTTCAATCGTGCTCAGCCACGCATTGTGGACACGCTCGGCCACATCCGTTTGATTGATGTGAACGAGCATCAGCACCGCGCCCAGCAACAACCCCGAAGGGTTAGCCAGATTCTGCCCGGCGCGGCGCGGCGCAGAGCCATGAATCGCCTCGAACATCGAGACGTTTTCGCCGATGTTCGCAGAGCCAGCGAGGCCGACGCTGCCTGCGATTTGCGCCGCGACATCGGAGAGCACGTCGCCGTAGAGATTCGGCATCACCACCACGTCGAAGGCACTGGGAGTATCGGCCAGCTTGGCCGCGCCGATGTCCACAATCCAGTGCTCGTTCTCAAGCTCCGTGTACTCGGCGGCAATCTCGTCGAAGACCTTGTGAAAGAGTCCATCAGTCATCTTCATGATGTTGTCTTTCGTAAAGCAAGTGACCTTCTTTCGATTGTTGCGGCGCGCATACTCGAAAGCGTAACGCACGATCTTCTCCGAGCCGGGACGCGAGATGAGCTTCAGGCACTGCACGACCTGCTCGGTCTGGCGATGCTCAATACCTGCATACAGGTCTTCCTCGTTTTCGCGAACGATGACCACATCCATGTTGGGGTGCTTCGTGTCCACGAACGGATGATAAGAAACGCACGGGCGCACGTTGGCATAGAGGCCGAGCGTCTTTCTGACCGTCACGTTCAGGCTCTTGAAGCCACCGCCCTGCGGCGTGGTAATCGGAGCTTTCAGGAAAACTTTCGTGCGGCGAAGAGAGTCCCATGCGCTCGGCTCAATGCCTGCGCTGTTGCCCGCGAGGTAAACCTTCTCGCCGATCTCGATGGTCTCGATCTCGATTCGTGCGCCCGCTTCTTTCAGGATGTGGAGCGTGGCCGCCATGATTTCTGGGCCGATGCCGTCGCCATGCGCGACCGTGATAGGAACGCTATTCGACATAATGACTCAAAGCGCCTTTCTCTCTGCTGGTCTGAAATTATTAACTTATGAGCGCAGCAATATATGCCAAAAGCATTGACGCAGGCAATGATGAGGGAAGGAATCGGGGACTGAAAGCATAATTAAGCCGCATGATACAGCTTAAATAGCAGTTCGGCTGTTCTCAATGTTCTAAGGGAATACTTGTTTAGCTAGCTGGTTGGACTCATTGATAATTGCCTTATGTTCCTCATTTATAAAATCATAAAGGCTACCCCCCCTTTCAAATACAAATGCAGGAATAGTATGAACACGTCCTTTTCGGTGCTTGTATAAAGTTAAAACTACAACATCATCAAAGATGTAGTAGCTGAAGACGGGAGCGAAAGAAAGATACCATATCGAAAATTGAGTGCTGCTTTCATCTATATCGAACAGCTCTTTAAAGTCCCTTTCTGTCCTTAAAATTCCCTGCTTTACCTCTTCAGATGTCTGACCGAACCTATGTGCAAGTTCAGATACAACCTTTTCATCGGTTGGATTGGGAAGCATTAGCTGCACCTGCGTATTATGACGGGTAGCTAAATGGTGTAACTCTTCTCCATAATCTTTCCATGGATTTCCATACGAGAAAAATATAGTTAATCTATTAGTCTTACGAAAGAACTCATCCCAATGAACACCACGCACGAAGTCGCTAGTGATATTAAGCAACCGGGCAGCCCTCACATCTTCTGCAATCTTAGCTGCGACCATTAGCTCTCCCAGGAATGCTCGCTTGGCATATAATTCCCATAATAAAGCTACGGTTACGGTAGCAACCAAAATTCCACCTAGTTCTCTGATAGGCGTTTGCAAACCAGGATGTGAAATTAGCCAATCCGTATTTACCGCAATGATGATTAACAGAACCCCAAATTGACCTATCAGTATAGATATTAAGATTGTTCGGAGATTTGTTCGTTCTTCAAATATATTGGGTTTGTTCATGAGGAATTTTTTGACTGGCTCAAAATCCTAGAGCGAATTACGCTTATTATCACATTACCTCCGCCTTATTCCATAAAAATCTTACATGGCTGTATAAGAGGAGCAGATGATAGTTGCCCGAGCAGCAGCCGAACAACTCATGCAACCCGACCGCCCTCAGCTTGTCTTTCATCAACTTTTACGGGTACATCTCATGTTGTCGCTATCATCGGACGGCAGATTTGGGCGTTGGCGCTTCTTTGCTCTTTAACTCGAAACCATTGAGGTGGGTATGACAAGGAAACTTGTCCTTTCCGGCAATGTTTTATTGGCGTGCCTTAGTGCTGCGCAGGTAACTCATCTTCAAGCTCAAGAGCCGCTTGATGGACGCAGCCGTATCTTCCGCGATGAGCTGCTTGATAACCTGGTCGGTGATTGGAAGCTGACTCGCAAAATCAGAGGTCAATCGGTAGAGAATACGGCTAAGGCCGAGTGGGTGTTGAATCATCAGTTCTTGCTAGTACACATGAAGGATGTGAGCAGTCCGCCGAATTATGAAGCGATGATCTTCATCGGCTATGACAATACCAGTGAACGCTACGTCGCCCATTGGATTGATGTCTTCGGCGGGAGGTTCTCCGAAACACTGGGTTACGGCAAGCGCTCCGGTAACAGCATCAAGTTTGTCTTTGAATATCCGGACGGCCCTTTCCACAATACGTTCACATGGACATCAGAAACAAAGAAGTGGGTTTTTCTGATGGAGCATAAAGATCAAACAGGCAAGTGGGGAGTGTTCGCTGAGGATACTCTTCGCCGCCCTTGAAAGATTAGGTTGCGGTTTCTCTGCAAGGCCACGCCCGACAAGTCATTGAACCCGACCGCACGGATAGCACTCCCTTCATCGTTCAATTAAGAGATAGCAACCTATGGCTCTCAAACGCAGGTTAGTCTTACTCGTCCTGTTATTCGTTTGCGCCACAATTCATAATGGTTTTTGACAACTCAGTTCTGTAATCAGGTTTTATCCCCGAAGGGGATACATACAATAGCCTGGGGCATCGCCCCCGGTCACACGCAACCACACACGTTCCGACCCTGAAGGGGTCGCACCTCAACCTTGAATGTGCGACCCCTTCAGGGTCGCAACTACTCATCGTGTCCAACCGTGGGCGGCGCAAACTGCGTTTGCTTACCCCCGGCTATTACATGTGACCCTTTCAGGGTCAAAGAAAGCTCTCCGAATTACTGAATTGATTTGTCAAATCGCGCTTTTGAGGTGTCAACGATTGTGAACATCGCTGTTGACGATTGAGGACATTAAGGCAGCAGCAGGAAAGCTCATCGCTTATTTAACGACAATTTCTTCTCCTCAATATCATCGGCATAAGACTTGCTCGAATTACTGCCAGAAGGCGATATTCCTTCAAGCTGGTTAAGAGCCTCATCTCGCCACCCGTTAACCAGTCGTTTCAGAAACAATGCAGTGCGATCTTTAATTCCGCACTAACAAGGAGTGAGAATATGCCAAACTTCAAACTCGTCGCGGTCTTCAAAAATGTAACTATCCCGGCCAATGGAAATGCTCTCGGCCCGGCTGGCGGTCTCGATCTCTCCGGCTTCAAAGAATACAGATTGGTCTTACGCTTTGACGGAGCGGCAGGCACGAAGTTCACGATCAATGAACTCTACGGCCCGGCGGGAGCGATTGATCAACTCAACGTGGACATCGCCACCGGAAAACTCGACACGCTCGGTAGTCTGAACTACCGGGGCAAGTTTGACATCTATGGCCCGCAGCACCTCTTCGTTCGTGTGTTCAATAACGGAACCAGCCCGCTTAAAGTAAACGGCAGCCTCTATGCGCTCCAGTGAACGCGAAAGAGCAAGGCGCTCGACGAGATGACCGCCTCATCAGGTCATTAAACATAAGCGGGGGCGTCCCACAGCCCCCGCTTACTGTCAGTCAGTGAAACTACTTAATTATTGTTTTCACCCTCGGTCAGAGTCTTGAATTTTCCGCAGGACGACTGTGCGCGGGATGCCTTGCAAGTCTTTGTGAATGTCTAAAAGCTCCCAGACATGCCGATCAATTAAGTCGTGGACTGCTTCGTGCTGGTCGAAACCGATCTCCATCAACAGGTATCCGCCAGCATCCAGGAAGCGCGGCGCATCCGTTATCAAGCGACGGATGATGCATAGTCCGTCGCCGCCCGGCGTGAGAGCCACGCGCGGTTCATGGTCGCGCACTTCGCGTTGCAATCCTCGGAACGCGTCTTCCGCGATGTATGGCGGATTTGAGACGATCATCGAAAAACGTGCGCGGTGCGCGTCGAGCGCAGCAAAACAATCTGACGCGATGAGGGCGAGCCGCTCCCGCACATTGTGTCGCGCACTGTTGCGCGCAGCCACGCGAAGGGCTGGCAAAGAGATGTCTAACCCGACGGCTTGAGCCTTTGGTCTTTCATGCAGAATCGCAACGGGGATACAGCCGGAGCCTGTGCCGACATCGCAGATGCGCGCGGGCTGTGTTGTTTCATCCAGCAGCTCAAGAGCCTTTTCAACCAACAACTCCGTTTCCGGGCGCGGAATGAGAACGTCCGGCGTGACCTCGAAATCAAGGCCATAAAATTCCTGATGGCCCCTGATGTACTGAAGAGGTTCCCCCGCCGCACGACGCTCGACGAGGTTGCGTAAACTACGAACGTCTGAGGACGAGAGCGCAGTTTCGGCGTGCGTAATCATAAACGTCCGGTCGTGTCCCGTAACGTGTTCGAGGAGCGACGCGGCTTCGCGCCGCGCCTCCGGCACATCTGCCTGACGCAAGATTTGCGCGGCTTCCACGATAGCCTGCGCGATGGAGAAATGCTCAGACATAAAGCAGCGGACGATGGACAATGGACGATAGACGATGAAAAGAAGAGTGCTTATCGTACAATCGTCTGCGGTCTATCGTCCATTGTCCATCGTCCGTCATTCGCTTTCCACGATTTACGATTCACGATTCGCGACCTTATAATACGACGCATTCAGCAAGCTCGAACAGATTGGCTGGTCACACTCGCGCCGAGAGGTAGAGCAGAGGTTGACGGCTCATGTGGGCTCTGTGGTTTGGCGCTCTCGCGTGGCTTAGATTCAAGGAGGTGAAAAGGTGAAGGCAGAATTTAGCATCGAGGGGATGCACTGCGATTCATGTGCGATAGATATTAAAGAGACGCTGGAGGAAACGGCGGGCGTCCACGCGGTGGACGTGACCTTCAAAGGCAAGACCGCCATCATTGATTTTGACGATGAGACCGTGCAGCAAAGCACACTCATCAAAAAGATTCAGGACTTAGGGTATACAGCGACCGCTGCCGGTCAATCACAAAGCGAGGTGGGAGCATGAACGAAGAGAACACGGGAGAGAAAGAATCGGGCGGGGCCATAGATGATCGCGGCACCAGTCAATCGGAGGGACGCGCACTGCTCAAATCTCTGCGCGACAATGGCTTTGATTCGAGTGATGAAAAGTTAGCCGTCGCGCTGGGGCGTCCCGTTGAAGAAGTTTCAGCATGGACGGGCGGAGCCGAAGTCGTTGACGACGATGTCATCATGAAGGCACGCGGGATTGCGAAAGAGCGGGGAATAGAGATTGAATAGAGCCGGTGATAGGTGATAAGCGATAGGTGATAAGAGAAAACTTCTGTTCTTTCTTATCACTTATCACCCATCACTTATCACTTTCCAGACCAATGAACGAAAAACTTGACCGGGCGGCACAGGCGCTCGTTGAATCATACTCGGTTGACGATCTGAAGATTCATCATCTTGGTCGCCAACCGCTGCCGTTGCACGCGGAGATTATTCGCGTACTGGTCACGACCCACGAGCTGCTTTTTCCGGGCTACATCGGCGCGCAGGGGTTGACGAATGAAAGCCTGCGCGCTCATGTCGAAGCGCGTATGTCATGGCTTTATGAAGTTCTGACCGAGCAGATCAAGCGCGCCGTCGGTCACGGCGAGAAGATCGGCGCGGTCTGCGATGTGACGGAAGCGCATGCGAGCGAATGCGCGTCTCTCTTTCTGGCTGAATTACCACGCCTGCGTGAAGTCTTGGCGACGGATGTGCAGGCGGCGCTCGACGGCGACCCGGCGGCGACCTGCCGCGACGAAATCATCTTCAGCTATCCGAGCATCTACGCCGTGATGGTCTATCGCCTCGCGCACGAGTTCTTCAAGATGCGCGTGCCTTTGTTGCCGCGCATCATGACCGAGCACGCGCATCACCGCACAGGCATAGACATTCATCCGGGGACGCGCATCGGCTCTTCCTTCTTCATAGATCACGGCACGGGCGTCGTTATCGGCGGCACAGCCGTCATCGGCAACAACGTCAAGCTCTATCAGGGCGTCACCCTGGGCGCTTTCTCTTTCGATAAGGATGTGGTGGGCGATCTGGTACGCAACACGAAGCGTCATCCGACGATTGAAGATGACGTGGTGATTTACGCGGGAGCAACCATCCTGGGCGGCGAGACCATTATCGGGCGCGGCTCGGTTATCGGCGGCAACGTCTGGTTGACGCATAGTGTTCCGCCCGGCACGCGCGTGCTTCAGGATTCGCCCAACCTGCGAATCATTCCGCCGGATGCGGCGGCGGCTTCCTGAAATTGATAGGAAAACTAAACTGAACGGATGTTGCCGGAAGCACCGGCCTATTCGTACTTTTTACCAGATACATAGAAACGATCTCGTTTCTCCCGTAAAGACGATGAACCCCCAACGCCCATGCGGCTACGGGGGTTCAGTCGTTAAAGAGGCGAGTTAAACAAAGTTGGCACAAAGGAGAGGCTCTTGCCCATGAGCGCCCTCGCAAAAAGCATTCTTCTCTTTGGTCTGAACTGGCTCGACGCGCAATTGACGCTTGTCTGGGTGCGCGGAGGCCATGCGACAGAAGGCAACGGCCTGATGGCTCACCTGATTGACATGGGCGATGCGCCCTTTATCTTCGTCAAGCTCGCGGTCGGCGCGTTTGCCGCCTACATCCTCTATCGCTGCTCTCGCTATAAACTGGCGCAACGCGGTATGACCGTCGTGCTTGGGCTTTATCTGGGATTGATGGTCGTCCACGCAGCGACCGGCATGTCGGCCCTCGGCTGGCAAGCGCCGGAAACATTCGTAGCCTACCTCGGCAACTTGCCGCACAACTTTCTAGGGCTTTTTTCCTGAAGATTTATTAGAGTCTCTGACAAACCGATAAGAGCTTTAGACAGGATTTACAGGATTATCAGGATATAAAGAATAACGAGCGGCTCTGACTTCTTATTCTTAATCCTGTAAATCCTGTAAATCCTGTCTATTTCCCTTCTTCGTGCCATGTTCCATTTCTCATCCAGACTCATTTTAATTGCTCGCCGCAGCTTTTAACCGGATAAAGCGGAACTTCTGCTGCCTCTCGCCCGAATAAGTATTGTCACGCTCTTTACATCCCAGGCCGGATTCCGGCTGCGCCTTAAACGCGATATAATTTGCCGGAAACGCAAACCCGCGCAGGCGCATCTTAGTAACTGCTTGCGAGCCATCATTGTTAAAGAAGGAAGAAATTTATGTATAGACTTTCCGCCCGTCAGATTCTTGGAATAGCTTTGCTGTCGGCGATTTTTGCCTCGGCAGCAGCCGTTGTCTTCACCCGTTTGAGCGGCCATTTTCAGCCCAACTCTTCGGCCTTCACGGAGGCCGTGCCGCCCGGCATCACAGACCCGGCGCTGGCGACTGATGAGGAGAACAACGTACAGGTTTACAAAGCAATCTCGCCCGGCGTCGTTTCCATCAAGTCAACCTCCTACAGGCGAGACTTCTTCGGTCAGGTCGAAGAAGGCGATGGTTCCGGCTCCGGCTCTGTGATTGACGATCAGGGGCACATCCTGACCAATTATCACGTCATCGAAGGAGCGCAAAAGCTCTCGGCCAGTATCGGCGGTGGCAAAACCTACCCGGCGCGAGTCATCGGCGGCGATCCCGATACGGATTTGGCCGTCATTAAGGTGGACGCACCGCGCGAGGCGTTGACCATCATTCCGCTTGGCGATTCGGATAGGCTCGTCGTCGGGCAGAAGGTTCTGGCCATCGGCAACCCGTTCGGCTTCGACCGCACGTTGACGACAGGTGTCATCAGCGGTCTGCAACGCCCGATTCGCGCTCGCAACGGTCGCCCCATCGAAGGCGCGATTCAGACGGACGCCTCGATTAATCCGGGCAATTCCGGTGGCCCGCTGCTCGATTCGCATGGACGCATGATCGGTATCAATTCGCAGATTCTCTCGCCTTCGGGAGCATCGGCAGGCGTCGGCTTCGCCATTCCCGTGAGCATCGCCAAGCGCATCGTGCCGGAGTTGATTAAGAACGGCGTGGTAAGCCGTCCGAAGCTCGGCGTCGGCACGCGCGATGTTCAATATCTCAAGGGTCAGGTTGATTTGCCCGTCTCGGAAGGCGTGATGATCTGGGAGATTGCGCCCAACGGTTCGGCGGCGGCGGCGGGCTTGCGTGGCTTGGCGCAGACCGAAGATGGCGAGATCGTGATGGGCGACATCATCGTCGCCATTGATAGCGAGAAGGTCAGCGAGAGGGACGATCTTTTCCGCATCCTGGACAAGCACAAGGTCGGAGAGGTCGTCAAAGTTGACATCTTCCGTGACAACAGAAGAATGACTATTCCCGTGCGCCTGCTCGATGCTCCCGACGCACGAAGAGGAACACGACGATAAGCTAACAGAGGTCGGAGGTTAGAGGTCAGAGGTCAGTTTTTGACTTTTACTAACCTCTAACCTCTGACCTCTAACCTCTGTCTTTGGAAACAGACCACTTTATCAACGAAGGCTTCGGCTGGGTGTGCAAGCATTGCAGCGCAGAGATGGAAGCGCGCGTCAACGAGACGGAGACGCGCGCTCGTTTTTTTACGGAAGGTGAAGCCGAAGAGAAAGAGCCTCGCCTGTCAACGCCAGCGCTGGCCCGCTGGACTAGCCCGACGCGTCGAACCCTCGCCTGCCCACGCTGCGGAATCGAAGAGTTGATTGATAAGGCGTGAGGCCGTCTTATCTCAACAATCTACGCAACTCGCCGACTCTTCTTTCCGGTGCGCCGTAGCGTGCGCGGTAATCTTGCAGGCTGCGCTCGATGACTTCCATTGCTTCGGCGCGGTCGTAAACATCCGCAATCTCGACGCGGCGGGGCGCTTCGCTCGGCAGTTGCTTGTAGCTGAGGAAGTAATGCTTGAGGCGGTCAACCAATCCTTTCGGGCAATCCTTAATCTCCTGAAAATGCCCGTAGGCGACATCCGATTCGAGAACGGCGATGATCTTGTCGTCGGCCTCCATGCCGTCAATCATACGCAGGCCGCCGATGGGCACGGCGCGCAGGAAGAAGTCGCCGTGCGTGAAAGCCTTTTCCGTCAACACACAGATGTCCATCGGGTCGCCGTCGCCCTTGATGCCGGGCACACCTACGCGAACGGAGCAGAGTTCACCCACCAGATCGCCACAGAAAGTTTGCGGGATAAAACCGTAGAGCGTCGGGCACAGGCTTGAGAAACGCTGTGGCCGATCTACGCGCAGATGCCCCGATGGCTTGTCCAATTCATACTTCACAGCATCGGTCGGGACGATCTCGACGTAGGCGTTGATGACATTGGACGCCTCCGTGCCCGCCCTGACGCCGTGCCAGGGATGCGCCTGAAAAAGAATCGCCAGCAGTTCGTGAAGCTCTGTGTCGTCAGCAGACATAATTTTTACAGCCAACAATATCACAGTGGAACAAATTTGCTAATTTGATGTAGTGACACCCGTGATGATACTGTTCCCGGCGTTTCGATTGCCACAGGCGGAGATTTCGCATGTTAGATTTCGATACCACCGTCAAGCTGCACATTTACAAGGTAATCGCAGAGACGACGCACGCGCCGACTTCCATTGAAGTCGCGCAGGCGCTCCAGACTTCGACTGCGGAGATCGAAGCGGCATTTCAGAGGCTTTACCAGAAGCGATTGCTGGTGCTTGAGCCGGGCGACAACTCTCGAATTCGGATGGCTCCGCCTTTCTCCGGCGTGAAGACATCGTTCGCGGTCGAAGTTGGCGGGAAATTATATTACGCCAATTGCGCCTGGGATGCGCTCGGCATTCCGGCGGCGCTTCACGAGGACGGCGACATAGCGGCTTCCGACGGGTTCACGGGTGAGCCGATGTCGCTGCTGGTGAGAGACGGGAGTCCCGTCCCGCAGGAATGCGTCACACATTTTGCCGTGCCCGCTGCACAGTGGTGGGACGACATCATCTACACTTGAGAGACGATGCTTCTCTTCCGGTCGGAAGAGACTGCCACTCGCTGGTGCAAAGCTCACGACACGCCGCGCCGCCCTCTCGTCTCGCTGGAGCAACTCTGGTATTTGTCGGTCGAATGGTACGCCAACCGGCTGACGGTAGAATCACGCCGACCCGATGCGGATGAGATGGTGAAGATATTCGCCAGCGTCGGGCTTGACGATCCGTTCTGGGACCCGAAGTCCGACCAGTGGAAGAAGGCTGGGTAGGTGAAGTTTCAGATGCGAGTAGATAACATGGCAGTTCGCCGCAGAGACACAAAGAACGCAGAGGGGCACAGAGGAAGACTATCTCAAATTACAGATTTGAAATTTCAAATTCATCATCTGAGATTTCAACTCTGCTTTCTGTAATTGCTTTTCTCTGCGCCCCCTCTGCGTCCTCTGCGTCTCTGCGGTGAACCTCAACTCTCCTTACAATCAACTGAAAATTAACAAACCCACTTCATCAAGGCTTTCTTCGCCCTGAGTACAAGCCGGTGAAGATGTATTCCATCTTCCCGTCAGTTCCAGGAACAAAAGCAATGTCGTTTTCCAGCGTGTCTCCGAACGAAAGCCGCTGAGCGCCGGTTTTGGTGAGCGCGTATTCCGCGTCCGAATCCTTGAGGAACAGACGATTATCCTTCGCCAGTATCTCCCAGGTCTGCGGCCCGTTGACGTACTTGCCCGCAAACGCAGCGAGGTCGGCTGCCGTCAGAGCTAGTTTCTCCTTCGGCTTTTCCGCTTCCGTGGGCTTGAGCGGAAGAAACAATTCTTTCGCCTTACTTGTAGTCTTGCTGAGCGTCATGCCGCTTTTGTTCGTGACGACGATGACGGCGAAGCGATGCTCAGGAGCCATTTGAATCATCGAACCGTAGCCGCGACTAAAGCCTCCGTGCATGATCATCCGCACGCCGCGATCCTCGAAGTTCAGCAGGCCGTAGCCGTAGTAAGCGTCGCGCTCGCCCGGTATCAAGGTGTGCTGGCCCGAAAGGCTTTTGAAGAGCGTTGGCGACAAGGCTTGCGCCTCGCCTAAACGACCGTTGGATAAAAGCGCCGTGACGAAGCGCGAGAGGTCGTTGGCCGAGGAGAAGATCGAACCCGCAGGCCACTGCGCCACGTTGTCGTAAGCCGGACGAATGACGGCGGGTTTGCCGTCTTCCTGCGCGGCGTGGCCGACGGCGAGAGGGTACGTCATCGCCACAAGCGGGCGAAAGGTGGTGCGGCTCATGCCGAGCGGTTTGAAGAGAAGCTCGTCCATCATGTCTGCGTAAGGCTTGCCGCCGGTCTCTTCTATAACGTAACCGGCCAGCCAGAAGCCCGGACTGGAGTAGGAATAAATCTTCCCCGCCTCGCCGAACAGCACATCGTCTTTCCAGGAGCGCACCATCGCGGCCAAAGCGGAATCGTCATGCAGCGGCGGCGGCGCACTGAAATCCCCTACGCCCGCCGTGTTGCTGATGAGTTGATGCGGGGTGAGCTGCGACACCTTCGTTGGAAGACCTTTGGCGTATTTGCCTATCGGCTCGTTGAGCTTAATCTTTCCCTGCTCGGAGAGCCTGACCATCGCCGCGCCCGTAAACATTTTCGTCGTCGAGCCGAGGCGAAAGAGCGTGTCGGGCGTGACCGCCCCGCCCGTTTCGATGCTGGCGACCCCGAAACCTTTAGCGAAGATGACGCGGCCATCCTTGATGATGGCGACCGCCGCGCCCGGCGTGCCAGTCTCTTTCAACTCTTGAAGGATAACTTTTTCCAGTTCTCCGAAGTCGTTATCGCCGGGATGCGCCGACGCTCTTTGTAATCCGAATGAGAGTGTCAGGAATGCCAACAGAAGAAGTTTCAGATGTCTTGAGAAGGTTTTCAGGAGCATGATTCGCCTTTCCGTTCAGATTTTATTTGGCGGGCGCTGAATTATCTCTCAGCCTGGCCGGTCTGGTTGCTTTCAGGGTGTGTGTACGACTACTCTTGAAGCAGAGTTCAATTTACGATTAAGGGCGCTGGTGATGGCCACATTTAACGGAGGATACGGTGAAAAGATTTCATTCAATCAGTTACACGGCACTTTTAATCTGCCTTGCGCTGGCGGGATTCGCCTGCTCATCTGCATCGAACAAAACGTCTAACACAATGTCGGACGCAAAACCCGAAGCTAATTCGACCGCAACGACATCAGCAGGAGGAGCAGCACCAGCGTCAATTCCGGCATCATCTCCAGCCTCATCGCCTGTCGCAGCGTCAACGTCAGCGCCAATGGTAGAGGAGGTAGATGTCTATCTGGTGGCCGTCGGGGATAACGGGAAAAAAGGATTGAAGATCGGCTGCGATGATAGTCTGGTTCGTGTCCCACGGAAGATTAAACCCACCGTCGCGCCGTTAAAAGCCGCGATTGAGGAACTGTTGGCGACTCCCCATGAATACAGTAAGGAGTTGGGAAACTACTGGCGGGGTAAGAATCTGAAGCTGAAGATGGTTTCGATTACTGACGGGGTTGCGACCATTCATATTACCGGAGAAGGCCCGTTCGTCGCCGGTGTCTGCGATGAACCGCGAATCACCGAGCAGATCGAAAACACAGCGATGCAATTCGACTCAGTCAACAAGGTGAAAGTCTTCGTCAACGACAAACCGCTGGCCGACGTGATTCGCTAACGTTAGTTAGTGCGCATAACAGAAGAAGAAATAGACAGGATTATCAAGATTAAGAAAACAAGAATCGTCAACGGAGTTTGACGTTTCTTCTCTTCCTTCATGTTAATCCTGTAAATCCTGTCTATTTCTTTTCTATCGCAGCCTTCACCGTCGGCCACATGGCTTCCGCCCAGTATTCATATCCTTCGGCGCTCGGATGAAATCCGTCTTCGGAGAAGAATTCGGGATGTGATGGAATCACCCTGTGCGTTTCCGCGTAAGTGTCAACGACTAACAATTCGTAGCGTTTGGCAATCGCTTCGAGTTTTTCATTGAAGAGCTGAACGCGGCGCCGCGTGTCGTCGCGTGCGCTCTGTGGAATGACGGGAGCAAACGACATATCCGGGATGTTCGTGATGACGATCCTCGCGCTCGTCTCTGCTTTAAGCCTTTTAATAATTTCTTCGTAGTTGCGCGCAAACCTTTCGACCGTCATCCCGTGCCCGATGTCGTTGATGCCGATGCCGAGCGTCACCAGCGTCGGGCGCGTCTCGATAGCAGGGTCAAGCTGCCCGCGCAATACGTCTTCGGTCGTCGCGCCGCTCACGCACAGATTGTGAAGGCGCGCGCCCGCACGCTCCTTCCCGATTCGCTCGAAGAGACGCGCAACATAGCCTTTGCCATCTCTTGCTCCAACGCCAACGCCGGTCGAATCTCCGAGCGCCGTGTAAACGACCGCCGCCGCCGCGCTCTGTTCCTCTGTCCCCATGCTCCTCATGTTCTCTTTCTTTAACGAATCGGATTGCGCGCAGGAGGTTGCGACGCAGACAAGAAAAAACAGGAGTGCCAGCAAGCACTCGCTGCCTTTGAATTTCTCACAACGCAATTTCACTTTCCCCCTTGCTCTACCTGACAGGCTCGCGCAGGATGGCTTCGGCGGCCTGTGCCGCAATGCGTGCGGAAGCAGAATGCGCGCGCTTGAGTCCGGCGACTTGCAGAAGCGATTCGCCCGTGCGCGAAAGCATTCGCACAAGATCGCCCTCTTCGGCGCGCGTCTCCTTCACCAGCTCAACCCACTCGCAACCCGCAGCCCAGCGCGCGGCTGTGGCTGCCGCCGAAAAGTTTATCTCCGGCGCTGGCTCTAACCCTTGCTTCCATTCCTCGGTGGCAACTTTATAGGCGACTTCCTCGAACCGCGCAAGCGCACTCACCAGCGCGTCGTCCAACTCAAGCTCTCCGTAATCGCGGTCTGCGTCCGAAGCCAGCGCCGCCATCAGACCGGCAGCGCGCGGCACATCAAGCGTAGCGAACAAATTCTTGTCCAGAGCCTCGCCGACCAGCAGCGGCCTGTCCACGTGAAGGTCTGCGAGCCAGCGCCCGCGTTCCGTCACACGCTCCCCGGCGAAATCCAGATAACCGAAAGAGGCTAACACTCGCGCGCGACGCTCAAACGGCTCCCAGACTTCCGCGCGAATACTCAAGAGACGACGCTCGCTGCGTTCGACCGCTTCCGCGTCTTCAAGCACAGACCACAAGGCTTCGGCGCAAGCGTTCCTTTCATCTTCGCTCAGAGACTCAGGCGCAATCCCGTCAATCATTTCGTTGATGACATTCACAGCATCGTCTTCGCCCGCGCGGGCTTCGCTCAACTTCGGTTCATTGAGAGCAAGCTCGCCGTCCTTTGTTCTAACCTCGTCGAAAGCCGCTTCGATTGCGTCTTCCGTGAGCGCGTAGACGGGCGCATAGACACGACCGACACGTTCGAGCGCGAGATTTGCGCCGCGCCCGTCCTCGCGCATTCCAATCAAATTCCCGCCGCGCCTGCGCATCACGAGCAGCAGCCTGCGACCGTTGCGACCGACGCCGACGATTCTTCCCGGCACAACTACTTCATCAAGCCAGGATGAGAACATCTCGGCGCGCGTCTGCGGGAGAGTCTCAAGCAGGCGCTGACGCGCGCTCGCCAATCTCTCAAGCCCACGCGCAACCGCTGTCGGCAAGTGACATCCAGCCTCATCCAGTTTCTCCCTGATACGCTGTTCGGCTGCATCGCGCTCCCGCTCCGTGCGAGTGATGCGCCGGGCCGTCTCCCTGTGCGCGAAACTCCTTTCGGCAATGTCGCGCACCTGAGCGAAGCTCTCGTAAGCGTCCAGCAAGTTGAGCAGCGTCGAGTAGGTCGCGCGAAACTGACTCTGAAGCGGGTCGGGCGGCGCTGTGAGCAGCACGGCGATGCGCTCAGGGTCTTGATGAAGGCCGGGCGCGGCGACGACGAAGCCCACGTTGTCGCGGCTACGCCGCCCGGCGCGTCCAGTCATCTGTTGAAGCTCGGAAGCGGAAAGAGTGCGCCAGCCGGAGTTTGAGCGCGCGTCAACGTTTGAGATGACGACCGTGCGCGCGGGGAAATCCACTCCCGCCGCAACCGTTGCCGTCGCAAAGATGGCGTCGAGGAGTCCTGCGGACATCAGGCGCTCGATGGCGAGTTTCCATGCAGGGATGTGCCCGGCGTGATGCGCCGCGACGCCGCCCTTGATGATCGTGTCCCAGTGGCGATGCCCGCGCACCTCCGGGTGCTCAAGCAGAAAATCGCGCATGATTGTGCGCCTCGTCTCGCGCCGTTCCGCGTTCTGCTCGCGGCGCGCGAGCGCAGCCTCCTGTGCCGCCTCATCGCAGCGACGACGCGTCGGCAGAAAGACGATAGCAGGCAACAGATCGTAAGACTTCAACGCCGCCAGAAGCTGGGACGGCGGCATCTCAGGCATGCTCAGTTTCAACGCCTGCCCCCTCTGTATGAGCGCCAGTTGCTGCGTGACGAACGCTCTTGTCGTTGCTTCTGCTGCTGTTCGCCAAGCCGCGCGATTTCCGGGTGGAGATTCCCGGTGTCGGACAGAAGCGGTATCAACTGCCCGTCCGGGTAAAGAAACGCGGCACGCAAGGGAACGGGGCGCGCGCCCGGACGCTCGACCACGCCGCAGCGCACGCCGCGCACTTCGGAAATCCATGAGGCAAACTCATCCGCGTTGCCGATTGTCGCCGACAACAGCAAGAGCCTGACGCGCGGTGGTGAAAGAATGATGGCTTCTTCCCAGACGTGCCCGCGCTCTTCGTCCGCTAGATAGTGTGCCTCGTCCAGGACGACCAAATCTGCGCGGATGTTTGTGCCGCTGCGTAGAGAATCAAAGAGCTGGTTGCGGTAGATTTCAGTTGTGCCGACGATGAGGGGAGCATCCCCGTTCTCTTTCCTGTCGCCCGTCAGGATGCCGACCTGTGCAGCGCCAAACTCGTCTCTGAACTCCTGATACTTGGAGTTCGTCAGCGCCTTGAGCGGACTGGTGTACCACGCACGCTTGTCCTCGGCGAGCAGGCGGCGAATCTCCTCGCGCGCAATCCACGTCTTGCCGCTGCCCGTCGGCGCTGTGACGAGCACATCCTCGTGTTCGAGCGCGGCGAGGGCTTCCAGTTGGAACGAATCGGGCTTAAACGGAGCAGGCGCAGGCGTGCCGATGCCCTGGAGCAGGCGACGCAACTCGCGCGTCGGAGCATGACTCTGAAGCGGCTGTCGAGGCGCTAATGAATCTTTACCTGCATCCGCGCGACGCGACTTCTCATCTCGCCCGCTACGCTCCGCTGCTCCCGCATGCCCCGAATCTTTCGGGCTTCGTCTTTTGCGGCGATTGTTAACACGTTGGCGTGGCATAACGTCATTCTAACCCAGACACGTAAAAAGCCGGATGCCAAAGGTTAGGGCAAAGCAATAAGACCGGGAAGCTGTTTGAAGAGTCCCGTCAGGGACGACGTGATAATAGCCCAGCCATTTATTGCTGGGGATGAGATGCGAGCGGTTAACCAGTCCCGTAGGGACGGCTGAAGTTGCCGCTAGGTTCAGCCGTCCCTACGGGACTCAGACTTTATTCCCCGATTCTATTCCCAGCAATAAATTGCTGGGCTATTATCAACTGTCCCTACGGGACAAATTCATCCGCGATTATCAAACGGCTTCTAACGTCCGGCCTCTGGCATCCTCCCGCGCACAGTGGTAACTTTATCAGCGCGGCTCACAACGATTTGCGGGCTGAAAGCGTCTAAGATTGGTCGCGCGCAAGAGGAGTTGAACAGTCGCGCGAAGTGTGAACAAAATGGCCGAGTTGTTAACAGATTTTGAGATTAATAAGTCGCCTCGCTGGCCGAAGCTGCTGCGCCTGACGAGCGTTTCTTTCGTGCTGCACGCGCTCTTTTTCGCGGCGATTATCTACGTGCCGGTACTGCGCGAGGCGTTTCACATCGGGAGCAAGTTTTCCGACGCCGAATACGTTGACGAGGATTACAAGAAGATCAACATCCGTGAAGCCGTGATGATTAGCGGGGGCGAGAAGTTTCAATACCCGCCCGGCTACTTTAACAACGATTTCAAAAATCCTGCGCCGGACATCATAGAGCAGCCGACGCCTTTTCCGACTCCGAAACTGACGCCGACGCCCACACCGACGCCGATGCCGACGCCGTCTCCGAGTCCTTCGCCTCAGACGACAGGTTCTCCCACGACGGGCGACGCGACAGTTGCGGGGACGACGACCGAAGCTGGGGCGGAGAAGGATTTGGACAAGGTGGCGGAGCAGAACAAGGTTAAGCGTCCCCCTACGGTCAACAAGCGTCCCTTCGTCGATCTCCTGGTCAAATACAATGAGATGAAGGAAAAAGGCGAGCTTGATTTGAGCGGCCCGGTTGAGATGACGATTGAGGCAGACCGCAACGCGGACGGAACTCTGCGCAACGTCGTGATGATTCGCAAGTCCGGCGATCCCAAATTGATCGAAGCCACTAAAGATTTCGTCGCAGCTTTAAGCGCGAGCGGCGCACTCAGTTTTCTGGAAGGCACAGAGCACCTGACTTTGACGCTCAAGCTCGACGCCGCTGTCTTCGTCAGCGCCTCGACCGAAGCGGGGTCAGAGGCGAAGGCGCTGAGCCTGTCTAACGGCTATAGCGTGCTTCTTGCCACTGGCGCAGCTTTCAGGAAAGGGCGCGATGAAGGGACTATTATGAGTAATACAAAAGTCGTCGCGCGCGGCAAACAGATCATCCTCAGCTTCAATCTGCCGCGAGAAGCCCTCAGCGTCATGCTCAAGAAGCAGATTCCGGCCAGCTAGTTGTTAATCAGCCGTGTTTACGTGTAAGCTGGAAACTGGAAGTTGAGCTTGATTGACTTAACGTGAACGAACCTCGAAACACCAACGCACCGTTTTCCATCACCGTCCTGTGTGCTTGTCTCGGACTGCTGGTTATCGGTGTGCCCGCTGAGGTCAATGCCCGGCAGGCGGCGACGGAGGCGGCATATCACTACGTCGCATCGCCTACCCGTTTGCGATTGGCAGCGTCGGCAGTTTCCAGCCTTCAGGTGCTCAACGTTGACGCCGCCTGGCTTCCGGACCTTGCGGCTCAGGCCAAAGGCCAGCCCGAAGTAGTTCTTTATCAAAACACCAAAGCTCTCACAGAGATTAATCAAGTCCTGCTCATTACACATCTACCCCGTGCAGCCCTCTCAGAACAGCCTGCGGAATCGCTACAGGCTTGTCTGAGCAGAGACGAAGAATAGACGCGCACGCCCTTCAAAACTGCCCCGCTTGCCATCGGTTTCTCCGCTCCCTTACAATCGACTGTTGCGCCGAACTGCGTTAAGTTCGCGTTTTAACCGTGCGCTTTACTTTTTGCCTATAGGATTCATACGACCATGATTGATAAATTATTGACCAAGGTTTTCGGCAGCGAGAACCAGCGATACCTGAAAAGCATCCAGCCGCTCGTTGACCGGATTAACGAGCTTGAGCCGTCCGTCAGAAAGCTCTCGGACGATGAATTAAGAGCGCGCACCGTCGAATTCAAAGAGCGCGTCGCGCAGGCTGTTGCCGACTCCACAGACCTTGCAGAGCGCAAGCGGCGCGAGCGCGAGATTCTGGACGAAATTTTGCCCGAAGCCTTCGCCATCGTCCGCGAAGCGAGCGTGCGCTCGACGGGGATGCGCCATTTCGACGTGCAGATGATCGGCGGAATCGTGCTGCACCAGGGCAAGATCGCAGAGATGAGAACGGGTGAAGGTAAAACGCTCGTCGCCACACTTCCCGCCTATCTCAACGCTTTAACGGGGCGCGGCGGCGTTCACGTCATCACGGTCAACGATTATCTGGCCGCGCGCGATGCCGAATGGATGGGACAGATTCACCGCTTTCTCGGCCTCGAAGTCGGCTGCATTCAGAACGACATGGACGACTTTGAGCGACAGGCCGCCTACGCCGCAGACATCACCTACGGCACGAACAACGAGTTCGGCTTCGACTATCTGCGCGACAACATGAAATTTGATCTGGCCACCTGCGTGCAGCGCGGCCACTACTTCGCCATCGTTGACGAGGTGGACTCCATCCTGATTGACGAAGCGCGCACGCCCCTGATTATTTCGGGCGCATCCGACGAAGCGACAGACAAGTATTTCAAGGCGGACGACATCATTCCACAACTCAAGCGCGGCGAGGAAAAGGAAAAACTCAAGACCGGCGATTACGTGGTTGATGAAAAGCAGCATACCGCCGTTTTGACGGAAGAGGGTGTGGACAAGGCCGAACGTCTTCTCGGCGTCGGCAATCTTTACGACCCGGCGAACATGGAGATGCTGCACTGCGTCGAGCAGGCTTTGAAAGCTCACACGCTTTACAAGCTCGATCACCAGTACGTCGTGCAGGACGGCGAAGTCATCATCGTTGACGACTTCACGGGTCGCTTGATGAAGGGTCGCCGCTGGTCGGACGGTTTACATCAGGCGGTTGAAGCGAAAGAGCACGTCAAGATCGAAAAAGAGAACCAGACGCTCGCCACCATCACGCTGCAAAACTATTTCCGCCTCTACGAAAAGCTTTCCGGCATGACCGGCACGGCGGAGACAGAAGCCGGAGAGTTTCATTCGACCTACAAGCTCGATGTCGTTGTCATCCCGACCAACCAGCCGATGGTTCGCAAAGATAACCCGGATGTTATCTATCGCACGCTCGCCGAGAAATGGGAGGCGGTGGTCGAGCAGATTCAGGAATGTCATGAGAAAGGGCAGCCCACGCTCGTCGGCACAGTCTCGGTGGAAAACTCGGAGCTGATCGCGCGTCGTCTGCAAAAAGCGGGTGTCCCGCACAACGTGCTGAACGCGAAGTATCACGAGCGCGAAGCCGAGATCGTCGCGCAGGCCGGACGCAAGGGCGCTGTCACCATCGCCACGAACATGGCCGGTCGCGGCACGGACATACTGCTCGGCGGCAACTCGGAATTTCTCGCCCGCGAGATGTTGAAGAAACAGGAGATTGACCCGGACGAAGCGACGGACGAACAATTCGAGGAGGCGCTCGCTCAAACCAAGCGCATTGTCGAAGAGGAACATAAAGAGGTTGTCGGCGCAGGGGGCTTGCACATCATCGGCACTGAGCGCCACGAATCGCGCCGCATTGATAATCAGCTTCGCGGTCGCGCCGGACGACAGGGCGACCCCGGCTCGTCGCGCTTCTTCCTTTCGCTGGAAGACGACCTGATGCGTATCTTCGCCGGAGATCGGATCAAAGGATTGATGGAGCGCCTCGGAATGGAAAAGGGCGTCTCTATCGAATCCAAGATGGTCTCTAAGCGCATCGAAGGCGCGCAGAAGTCTGTCGAGGGACGCAACTTTGAATCGCGAAAACACCTGCTCGAATACGACGACGTGATGAACAAGCAGCGCGAGACGATCTACGGTCTGCGCCGCCAGTTGATGGAGGAACCGGACCAGCGCGAATACCTGCTGGGCGAGACGGGCGTGGCGCGCGACCTGCTCTCGGATTTAACGAAGCAATACCTGAACCCTGAAGCCGACCCGGAAGACTGGGACGTAGACAACTATGTGATTCAGCTTCAGGCAATCTATGACTTTGATGCCGACGCCGAAGGGATAGATTTCAACAACGCCACCTCGGAAGGCGTTGACCAGAAAATCTGGGAGCAGCTCAAGGCCAAGTATGCCGAGAAGGAGGAGCAGATCGGCGTCGAGGTGATGCGTACCTACGAGCGCATCAACATGCTCAACATCATCGACGCGCAGTGGAAAGACCACCTGCTCTCGATTGACCACTTGAAGCAGGGTATCGGGCTTGTCGGCTACGGGCAGAAAGACCCGCTCGTCGAGTACAAGAAGCAGAGCTTCGATCTTTTTCAGGAGATGCTCGACCGCATTGACCAGATGACCATTCGCTCGCTCTTCAACCTGAAGGTTGAAGCCAGGCAGCCGCTCGACCTGCTACAGCAAAGACGCGCTGCACGTCGCTCGGCGCTCAGCTTCACAGGACCGAATCAGGGCGCAGCCGCCGCGGGCGAGGACGAAGGCAAAATCAAAACTGTAGTCCGCGACCAGCCGAAAGTCGGGCGCAATGAATTATGCCCGTGCGGGTCTGGGAAGAAGTACAAGAAGTGCCACGGCTCGTAAGGCGCGCTGCGGCACTATCCTGGGGGAACGCTGATGCTCAACACTCGCAGAGTCGTTTTGTCTCTCCTTTGCTTCATCATGCTGGCTGGCGCGAAAGTCGCTGCGGGCGGCTCACGCTTAGGGGTTATCGCGCAGCAAAGTCCAGCGGTTGACGTGACGGAGGATGTCAAGCGCGCCATTGAACTCTACAAGCAGGGCGATGATAAAGGCGCAATCGAGTTGCTCCGCCGTGCGGTTAAAGTTCGTAAAGACGTGGTCGCGGCGTGGCATTTTTTAGGACTTGCCCTTGAGCGACAGGGCAAATCGAAAGATGCCCGCAAAGCTCATGAAGAGGCAACAAACGCCGGAGAAATGGTGTTGGAATGGATATTAGTCAACACATACGCCAACAAAGGTGTTGCTAATCTCGAACAGTTCGAGCCCATACTTTTGTTAGCGGCTGAAAGCGCAGACAAGTATCTGAAGCTCAGTTCAAAACCATCAACATCAAAAGTACAGGAATGGAACTCTCGCGCGGAAACCTTGCGTGAGTACGCGAAGATGTCCACGGATAAGATTAAGGGCAGCGCCTTCGGCAACACTTACAAGCCCTCCGATGTAACTACGAAAGCAAGAATCCTGGGAAGACCTGATCCACTGTACACAGATGAAGCCAGAGAACATCACATCGCAGGGACGGTTGTGCTTCGTGCTATTTTCGCCTTCGATGGCAAGATTAGAGGAATTAGAGTAGTAAGTGGGCTTCCCTACGGCCTGACGCTGAGAGCCATTGACGCTGCCCGGAAGATCAGGTTCATCCCTGCAATGCTCGGCGGTCAGCCGGTTTCGCAATACGTTCAAATCGAATACAACTTTAATCTTTATTAGACGCGCAGGCTTGAGATAGATTCATTTTTCACCGACCAGGCCCCCCGGCAAATAGTTCTACTAACCAGCCCTATATTTAATGAGCGCAAACGCTACTTCAACTAATCCCGTCGTGCAGGCCATCGTCGCTGGCACTGCTCCGCAGGCCGCGCGAATGGCTGCGGCGCGCGGGCTATTGCCGCTTGATCAGGCCGACATGCTTGAGGCCCTGGTGGCGCTGCGCGCAAGTGACAACGCGGACATCGTTAAAGCGGCTGAAGAGACATTGTCTACGCAAGAGCCGGAAACGCTGCGGGACATTGCTTCAAGCGCGGAAGTAGCGCCTTCGGTGCTGGGGTATCTCGCCGCCCGTTCCAATCTTGGACACGAAATCCACGAAGCCGTCACGCTCAACACGCGCACACCCGATGAAGCCATCGCGCTGCTGGCGGGCGCAACCTCCAACGGCAAACTGCTGGAGCTAATCTCAATCAATCAACAGAGATTGATTCGCGCGCCTTCAATCATTGAAGCCATCATCAATAACCCTGCGCGCACTTCAGAAGCTGAGCGGCGTGTGCGCGAAACGCGGCGCGAGTTTTTTGAGAAGGAGCGCGGCGCACAGCAGGTCGCCGACGAGTTGCGCGCACGCGGGCAGACGGCTGCCGCCGAGTTCATCGAGGCGGCAGAGTCAATCGGCGTGGGCGAAGCCATCACGGTTGACGATGCGTGGATAATTGCCGAGCACATCGAAGTCTCTGACGTAGAAATAGACGATTCGTGGCTCGCGCTCGAACGCCTCGAAGAACTCTTCGAGGAAACCGACGAACAGCGGATAGCGAACGTCGAGCGCATCATCAACGATACGCGCAACGAGGGCAAGGAAGTGCATCCCGAACGCATTTCTCTCATCCGTCGCGTGATGATGATGAACGTCAAGGATCGCGTCAAGCTGGGCATGAAAGGCGACCGCGAGGCGCGCTCCATTCTCATCCGCGACTCCAACCGCGTCGTCGCGCAGGCCGTCATACACAATCCACGCATCACCGATCAGGAAGTTGAAAGCATTGCCGCGATGCGAACGGTCTCCGACGAAGTGCTGCGAACCATTGCCCAGAATCGAGCCTGGGCGCGTTCCTATCCAATCATTCTCAACATCGCGCGCAATCCGCGCACGCCGATTCCAACCGCAATCAACATCCTGCCGCGAATTCATACCAAAGACCTGCAACACATCTCGCAGAATCGTAATGTCTCGGAAGCAGTGCGCCGTCAAGCCTATCGTCTGGCGGCGACGCGCACCGGCCACTGAAAATTCATTGACACGAAGCCTGTGCTGTCCATATCATTCGCGCTACCGATTTAGGGAGTTGGGATTGTCTCAAAGCAATTGAGCGATTAATCGCTCGATTCAAACGGTTCGTTTAACTCTTCTGTTCATGAACAGAGTGTGACGGGCATCCGTAACAACCGCCAGCGCGCGAGAAATTAGGGCGCGCTCTCACAAAAAGAGAGGGAATATGGGAGTCTTAGATATAATTTCCTGGATTATCGTCGGACTGATCGCAGGCGCGATTGCCAAAATCATCATGCCCGGCAAAGACCCCGGCGGCTGTGCCATCACCATGCTGCTGGGAATCGGCGGCGCGGTGCTGGCGGGTTTCCTAGCACACAGTCTCAATCTTACAAGGAAAACGGAGGGCTTCGGCGATACCGGCTTCTTTGCCAAGATTGGTTTCGGTGTTATCGGCGCATTGGTTATCTTAGCGATCTATCGCCTGATTGCCGGGCGACGTGCCTGAGCGTCTTTAGCTTCCGACACGGACCATCACAAAAGTTAAAGCCGGGTGCGCTCCCTTGAGAAAGAGTCGCACCCGGCCTTGATTCTTCTGCAAGGCATCCTCATCTAAGCTCAAAAAATCTCTGAGCCTTTTCTGAGAACCGACCACGCGACATCCGTCAGCGTGTGGCTCGCTGCCCCCCACCATAAACCGGCCAGCACAGCCCAGACGGCATGTTCTCCGACCGATTGCCTGACGCTGCCTTCAATCGCATACCAGGCTTGTAGAATCTCGTCGAAAGTCGGCACAGGGCCATTCAGTAAGACGGCGCGCAGATAAACGCCTGCCGAAACAATCAGCGCCAGCACCAGCGTAAAATAGATGACGCGAATCAGCGTGCCGAAGATAATTCCATGTGACCAGCGGGAGCGATGCCGAAAGAGAGCGCGATACGGAAGCCAGAGAAAACGGAAGATTCCCCAGCGCGTATACTGGCGCGACAGTATGTCCAGATCAGGCCCGAACATGAAACCGCCAAAGAGCATCGCGCCCGTCGCCAGCAGCGCCAGCGTCAGGTTAGCCGTCAATCCCCATGCGGCCACGAAAGTCGGCGCAGCAAGGATAATCGTGATGGCGTCGTGCGTTTTTCCTGAAGGCATTCATTAAATCCTCTCCCCGTCATTCTACCCTATGACTTTCAAAGACCTACCTACTTTTTCAACTTCTGTCGCCCTGACCAATGGCCATGTGCGTTTCCTTATCAAGGAAGGCAGGCGAGACGCACAGGATACTATCGGATGAATTTATCCCCTGCCTATTGACACAGCAGATAAGAACGCTTATTGTGCCGCCGCATTTACGTCACCAGTGCAGCCCTCTATGAGGATTTATCTGTAAAAGTTTTTAAGGAATCTTTAGCAACCTTTCACTGCAAATAATAATCTGAAACTGTTCGCTATTTTCCCCCTTTCGTCGGCTCAAGTCTCACTTGTTGTCAACATTACTCTCAACTGCTGAACGGCAGGGGTCAAGCTCATTTCCGCGCAGTACTCACGTCAGCAAAGACTGGCATTTAATGCCTTGAACCCTTGAATATTTTTACCAAACGACCCTTGGTTTCCCTGCTCATCGCCTGAGAAATGCACGTCGTCTCTTGAGAAGAACCTTATCTCTAAAAATTGAAGACCGCTCTCACCGCGTTCGCACAGATTTGATTTGGAGAAGCTAATGCACCCCAAACGCCCAGTTATTTCTTTAACGTCCCTTCTGATTCTCGTCTGCTTGATGACCGGGATGCTTTATGGCTTCTCAAAAAGCCACGCAGCATCCTCAACCATCGAAGCGCTGATCGCTGGAGATAAAAAAGCCGAGCAGAAATCTCAGGAGAGAGCTAAAGACGACTACGGGAAACTGCCCATCAGCTTTGTGGCCAACAAGGGGCAGACTGATGAGCAGGTGAAATACATGTCACGGGGCAGGGGTTACAGCCTGTATTTAACTTCGACAGAGGCAGTACTGGTGTTGACTCGCACCAGTGAAAAACAGGATGTGAAATCGGCGACAGCGACGAAGGATACTCAGCCGCCATTGCAGCAATCGGCCACAGAGACCCAACACGTCGTCCGCATGGAGTTGGTCGGCGCTAATAAAAATCCTCGCGTTGAGGCATTGGATGAACTGCCCGGTAAGGTCAACTATCTGGTCGGCAACGATGCCAGCCAGTGGCAGACGAATCTCCAGACTTTTGCAAAAGTGCAGTACGAGGAGATCTATCCCGGCGTCAACCTCATCTATTATGGGAATCAACGTCAACTGGAATACGACTTCGTCATCTCACCGGGAGCAGACCCGCGCGTTATCAAGTTTCAAATAGCAGGCGCAGACCAGCTCAAAGTAAATAATAAAGGCGACCTGATGATAGAGGTGTCGGGTGACGTGGTTACGCTGCACAAGCCTTTCTCGTATCAGGTCGCAGAAAATGGCGAGCAGCGGGAAGTCCCCGGGCGCTATGTCGTCAAGAGCGGCGGGCAGATTGTTTTTGAACTGGGTAAATTCGATGCCCGCAAAACGCTGGTCATTGATCCGATACTGGTGTATTCGACCGAGATCGGCTCAGGCGGAGGCGAATACGCCAGCGGCATTGCCGTTGACGATTCCGGGAGCGCTTATATTACGGGCTCGGCAAACTTCGGCGGCTACCCGACGACCCCCGGTTCTCTCAAACCGACCAGTAACGGCGGAAACGCCTTCGTCACAAAGCTGTCACCGGACGGCTCATCACTCGTCTATTCCACTTTTCTCGGTGGCGGAGGCACGGACACGGCCAATGGCATCGCCGTTGACTCATCCGGCAATGCTTACGTCACCGGGTACACGCTTTCCGCAAACTTCCCAACTGTGAACGCTGTGCGGGGGAATAATGGCAATCTCTTGAGAAGCGCGGACGCCGGAGACCACTGGGTCAGCCAGAGCATCGCCTCTCCAATTAGTCAGGTAAATGTCTTTGCGGTAGACCCGCTCGCGCCCAACACGATCTATGCCGGTGTCGGTTTTAATAACACCATCGTTAATAGAGGCGTCTATAAAAGCACCGATGGTGGAAATACATGGAGTCCGCTTAATACGGGGCTGACCAACGCCTCCTGCTCGGCCATAGTCATTGATCCATCCACGCCATCCACTATCTACGCGGCCTTAACTCCGAGCAACTTTACGGGAAGCGGTGTTTACAAGAGCACAGATGGGGGGAACAGTTGGGTCTCAGTCAGCAGTGGTTTGAATTCATTGAGCGTCAGCGCTCTGGCGATTGACCCGCAGACTCCTACGACACTTTATGCCGGAACACAGTCGGGGCTTTACAAGAGCATCAATGGCGGCGCTTCCTGGAGTGCTTCAAGTTCCGGAATCAATTTTAGTCTCTTCTATTCCATTGTCGTTGATCCAGTGACTCCGACGACTGTTTACGCAAGCGCGGGCGGCGGTGGGGTTTTCAAGTCAACGAACAGCGGAGCCAACTGGAGTCAGACCAATGCGGGATTGACCAACACTACGGTCAGGACGCTGGCGATTCATCCGACTTCAACGGCAATCATCTATGCAGGCACGGCGGGCGGCGGGGTCTTCAAAAGTGCCAATGGTGGGGGAAACTGGACGGCGGTCAGTACGGGCTTGCCCGCCAATACCGTAGCCACATCGTTGAGCCTGAATCCTCTGGCACCGGCGACTCTTTATCTGGCCACAGCCAATGGCCGGATTTTCAAAACAGTGGACGGCGCAAACAGTTGGAGCAAAATTTATGAGACTTTGGCATCCACAAATTTTGCTGCGCTGGCGATTAGTCCCGGCACGCCCTCGACGATTTTAGCCGGTTCTTCCACAGGCTCTTCGAGCAATGATTACGAGGCGTTTGTCTCAAAGCTCAACCCGCAGGGTTCCGGGCTTGTTTATTCAACTTATCTGGGCGGCAGCAGTAACGATTTCGGTCGATCAATCGCCGTGGACTCTGGCGGCAACGCCTTTGTCACGGGGGAGACCACGTCGTCGAGCTTTCTTCTGATGAACCCTTTTCAGTCCACGCTGAAAGGAACGCAGGATGCTTTCGTCACCAAATTTGATTCAGCAGGTGCGCTCGCCTATTCGACGTACCTGGGTGGGACAAATATTGATACGGGTTATGGTATTAGCGTTGATTCATCCGGCTCCGCATATCTGACCGGCTCAACCTCCTCCGGAGACTTCCCCTTAGTGAATCCGATAGCCGGAACCACGGGCGGAATTTTCGTCACGAAGATGAATCAAGCCGGTACGGGGCTGGTCTATTCCACACTGCTCGGCACCGGCACAGGCTTCGACATCACCGTCGACGTGACAGGCAACGCTTACGTGACAGGCAGCGTGGGGAATAATCTTCCGACTACGCCGGGCGCGTTTCAGACTGCTCCTCTGGGTGGCTGTTGCGGATCGGGAACCGACGACGCCTTCGTCTCAAAGCTGAATCCGGCGGGCAACGGGCTGATCTATTCGACCTATCTCGCCGGGACAGATAGGGAGACAGGGCGCGGGATCGCGCTTGATAATTCCGGTAATGCCTATGTCACAGGGTTTACCAGTTCGGCGGATTATCCTCTGGCAGTCGGCGCTCTTCGGAGCAAGAGTCCCTTCTTCAAAAGCACTAACGGGGCGGCGAGTTGGAGCAACGACAATTACGGCTTTAAGGGCGACATCGTCACAGCCTTGGCTATTAACCCGCAGGCTCCTTCGACGATCTATGCCGGGACGCGAACCGGGGCGCTCAAAAGCACCGACGGCGGAAATAATTGGACGCAGATAAATACCGGCCTGGGTAGCGCCAGCGTTGTCGCGATAGTCGTTGACCCGGCGACGCCGTCAACCGTCTATCTGGCGGCTGACCGCGTTTATAAAAGCACTGATGGCGGGAGCCATTGGAGTTTGGCTAGCACCGGGATGAGCGGTTTCAGCCTCATGTCTCTCGCGATTGACCCGGTGACGCCAGCAACGCTTTACGTCGGGACATATGGCGGGCCTATCTACAAAACCATTAACGCAGCAACGACATGGACGGCGAGCAGCAATCCGCAAACGCTCAGCTTCGTCGTCTCCATCGCCGTTGACCCCATTACGCCGACGACCATCTACGCCGCAGCCGATATGTCTAACGGGGGCATCTTCAAGAGCACAGACGGCGGCGGCAACTGGCAGCGCATCGCGAACACGCAAATCAGCGCATACGGTCAATCGGTAACGGTCAACCCTGTCAATCCATCAATCGTTTTCGCCAGCAGCCTCAGCACCGGCCTCTTCAAAAGCACGGACGGCGGAAGCAACTGGACAATGGCAAGGGCGCAAGGCGGTAGAGTCGTCTTTGATCCGCAGAATCCATCAACGATCTACTTGCTGACAAGCTTCGACGGTCTCCTGAAGAGCACGAACGGCGGACAAAGCTGGAGTCCAATTAATAACGGCTTAACGTATCTTATGGTTTCGGCGCTGGTGGTTAATCCTGCGAGACCTTCAACCATCTATGTCGGGTCACAGATCTATCCGTCCGGCGATGCCGCGTTCGTCACAAAATTAAATTCGTCGGGCAGCGCACTCATCTACTCAACCCTGCTTGACGGAGGTGGCGCTCAGGCAACCAGTATTGCCGTTGATACGGGTGGCAATGCCTACGTGGCCGGGGTCACACACTCGCCGGGTTTCATGACGACGCCTGACTCTTATCAACCTTTCCACGTCGCTTTTGATGATGTCTTTGTGGCGAAGCTTGGGATGTCTTACGTTATCAGCGGCCAGGTGTTGGACGGCAATAGTCTCCCCCTGGGCGGAGTTGAGGTGACGCTGAGCGGCGCACAGTTGCGTTCGGTTGTCACCGAAGACGACGGCAGTTACCGGTTTACACACTTGCCCGAAGGAGGCAGCTTTACCGTTAGCGTGTCAAAGCCTCAATACAGCTTTACGCCGCCGAGCCAGAGTTTCAACAACCTGCACAGCAACCAGACTGCCAATTTCACAGCCGCTTCGACCAACGCACCTTTCTACACAATAAGTGGTCGTGTCACTAACGGCGGCGCTGGCCTCGCCAACGTTACGGTCACGCTCGGCGGGTCGCAGATTGGGTTAACGAGCACCGATGCGAATGGCAATTATTCTTTTACCGTTCCGGGCGGCGGCAACTACACCGTCACGCCTTCGATTCTCGGGTTTAGCCTAAGCCCCGCCAATCAAGCGTTCAATAATATCAGCGCCAATCAGACGGCTGACTTCACTGCCTCGCGCCTCAACTTCGTCGTCATCAACACCAACGATCACGGCTCAGGCTCGTTGCGGCAGGCTATCCTCGACGCCAATGCAACAGCCGAGGCGGATACGATTGTCTTTAACATTCCCGGCTCCGGGGTACGCACCATCACTTCCAGAGTAGCGCTGCCGGACATCACTGACCCCGTGACGATAGACGGCACGACGCAGCCCGGCTTCGCCGGAACTCCTCTCATCGAGCTCAGCGGCGGCAGCGCACCCAATGCCGACGGATTGAAAATCGTCGCCGGAAATTGCACGGTACGCGGGCTGGTCATCAACGGTTTCAGCGGCAACGGAATATTTATCATCGGCGGCGGCAACAACGTGATACAGGGGAACTACATCGGCATTGATCCGACCGGCACGTTGCGTCGTGGGAATCACACGGGCATCGCTATCTCTAGTTCGTCGAATAACGTGATTGGCGGAACGACCGCTGCGGCCCGCAATGTCATCTCAGCGAGCGGTTTTGACGGAATGGTCATCAACTCCTCCTCCGGCAATCTGGTGCAGGGCAATTTCATCGGAACAAACGCCGCCGGGACAGCCTCGCTGGGTAATGGGATTGACGGGCTTGTAGTCTCAGGACTACCTGCTGCCTCATTCGGCAATTTAATAGGGGGTGTCACACCGGGCGCAGGCAATTTGATTTCGGGCAATCAGGACGGCCTCGAAATCTCCGGTGCCGGGAATACGGTCCAGGGCAACTTGATCGGCACGGACATTACCGGCACTAAAAGGGTCGGCAATAACGTTGGCATCCGAGCCACGAATGTAATCATCGGCGGGACTGTCCCCGGCGCGCGAAATCTTATCTCCGGTAATGGGGAGGGCATCTACATCGGCGGCGCGACTGCCTTGTTGCAGGGCAATTTTATTGGCACGGACATCACCGGCACGGCGGCGCTTGGCAATAGCGGCAACGGGGTGGTCGCAGGCAATCATGCCACTATTGGAGGGACTACTCCGGAAGCGCGTAATATCATCTCCGGTAACGGCTTCAGCAACATTGCGCTCGGTTATAACAGTTCAGGCGATGCGGCCACGGTGCAAGGCAACTACATCGGGACAGACATGAGCGGCGCTGTGGCTTTGGATAATCCGGGCAACGGAATAACGATCTCCTCGCCGAACAATATTATCGGCGGATTGACGGCTGATGCGCGTAACGTTATCTCCGGCAATGAAGTTGGCATTCAAATCGGCGGCTCGATAAGCTCAACCGTGACCGGAAATGTGATTCAGGGAAATTATTTTGGATTAAACGCAGCCGGAAACGCTCCGTTGGCGAACAAAAGTTTCGGGATAGCCTTCTCGAATGCGGCCAATAACATCATCGGCGGGACGCAGAACGGCGCAGGTAATGTTATTGCTTTCAGCGATGGCGCAGGGGCAGCGGTCCATTCCGGCACGGGCAATGTCATCAGGGGCAACAGCATCTTCTCTAATGCCAGGGTGGGAATTGACTTGAGGGGCGATGAAGTCACGGCGAACGACGCAGGTGATGTGGATACGGGCGCTAATGAGCTACAAAATTTCCCCGTCCTCACTTCCGTCACTTCAAGCGGGGGCAGC
The DNA here is from genome assembly GCA_963791265.1 of uncultured Acidobacteriota bacterium. Lineage (GTDB taxonomy): Bacteria > Acidobacteriota > Blastocatellia > Pyrinomonadales > Pyrinomonadaceae > QHXM01. The sequence continues at coordinate 143,083 of CAWBSB010000012.1, read as the reverse complement.
ACGACCATTCAGGGCACACTCAATTCCAAAGCCAACAAGACATACGACATAGATTTCTATTCAAATCTAATGTGCGATGCTTCCGGCTACGGCGAGGGGGCGCGTTTCTTCAATTCAACGCAGGTGACGACTGACCAGAGCGGCAACGCAAACATCAATGTGACTTTCCCGGCGGCGCTTTCTGCAAATCGGGTTATTACGGCCACGGCGACAGACCCCGTTGGCAACACTTCGGAGTTTTCGTCCTGCAATGCTGGCGACACAGTGGGCAGCGTCGAGTTCAGCGCAGCTGGTTACAACGTCTTAGAGGATGTCGGGAGCGCGACGATTACAGTTATCCGAACGGGCGGCAGCAAGGGAACATTGACAGTCAAATATAGTACGGGCGGCGGTACGGCGACAGCCGGAACGGATTACACACCGGCCTCCGGCACGTTGAATTTCGCCGACGGAGAAACGACCAAAACTTTCATCATTTCGATTGCCAACGACGGAGTCACTGAGCCGGATGAGACGGTGCGCTTAACCTTAAGCGATGTTCCCGAATTGGAGATGCTTGGCGCTAACAGCACCGTCAACATGACGATTCAGGATAACAGCACACCTCTCTTCCTCAACGGGGCGACGGCCAGTGCGCCGGAGGGCAATGCCGGGACGACCAATGCCGTAGTCACCGTTAACCTCAGCGCGGCTACTGGCCGGACGGTGACGGTTGCCTTCAGCACTGTGGATTTCAATCAGGGTGGTGCCCAGGCGCTGGCCGGATTGGATTACCAGGCAGTCAACGGCACGTTGACCTTCGGGCCGGGAGTCACTTCTCAGTCCGTCACGGTGCCGATAATTGGAGACACCCTAGACGAGTTCGACGAGTCATTCTCGATTCTTCTCACCAACCCGACCAACGCCAGCATTCATGATCATCCTCTGATATTTATTGCGGACGATGATGCTGCGCCTTCGATCTCGATTGATGACCTGATCCTCAACGAAGGGAATGCCGGTACGACAAACGCGGTGATCCCCGTTCGTCTATCGGGCGTGAGCGGCAAGCTCGTGCGGTTCAGCTATGCGACAGCGAATGGCACCGCGACCGCCGGGAGCGATTACAGCGCCGCTTTGGGGACGCTCGTGTTCAGTCCAGGCGAGACGACCAAAAATATAACGGTGCTCGTCAACGGCGATACGGCTGTTGAGACGAACGAGACCTTCTTCATCAACCTGACTTCTCCAGTTAACGCACCCATTTCGCGTGCTCAAGGGGTCGTGACTATCAACAACGATGATTCCCAAACGCCTCAACTACAGTTCAGCCAGGCGAGCTACACTGTGGGAGAAGCAGTCGGGAGCGCGCAGCTCATAGTCAATCGCACTGATACGACCGCCGCGGCGACCGTAGACTATGCCACGTCTGACATTTCAGGTCTGAACGCCTGTGCCAGCGTCACCGGCAACGCTTCCTCGCGTTGTGATTATGCAATCTCAATCGGTACGCTTCGCTTTGCTGCGGGAGAAGCCTCGAAGACCATCTACATCCCGATTGTTGATGACAACATCACTGATGGTAATGAGACTTTCACAATCACCTTGAGCAATCCTTCGGGGGCGACTCTGGGTTCAAACACTTCGGCGACTGTCAACATTACGGACAACGCCAACACCGCAGGCAATCCGATAGATACGGCGGAGTTCTTCATCCGTCAACATTACATAGATTTCTTAGGCCGTGAGCCGGAGCCATCCGGCTTGGCGGGCTGGCTCAATGTCTACAACAACTGCGGAATAACCGTTCAGCAACCCTGCGACCGCATCGAGATCAGCAGCGCCTTCTTCCGCAGCGAGGAGTTTCAAAATAGAGCTTACTTCGTCTACCGCTTCTACTCGGCGGTCGGGAAGATTCCACTTTATGAAGGCTTTATGCCTGACTTTGCGAAGGTCAGTGGATTCCTCTCGGCTCAGGACTTAGAGGCCAATAAGGTGGCCTTCGTCAACGAGTTTATGACTCGATCTGATTTTCAAACGAAGTACGGTGCATTGACTGACCCGACCAGTTATGTGGACGCACTCTTGCAGACGGTGGGGCTATCGAATCACCCGCAGAGGGACTTCTGGATCGCATCACTGACGAATGGCTCTTTGACGAGAGCGCAGGTCTTGCGTGCAGTAGTGGAAAGCGGAGAGGTCTATCAGAAATACTACAATGAGGCGTTTGTCATCATGCAGTACTTCGGCTACCTGCGTCGTTCTGCTGATATTTCCTACTTGAGCTGGATTCAGACGATGAACAGCAACGGTGGAGATTATCGCGTCATGATCAATGGCTTCCTCAACTCCCAGGAGTATCGTGACAGATTCGGCAACTAAGAGGAATGTCTGCTGTCTTGCTTAGCGTGAGGAGATGCCTGGGGGTCTTAAACATCAACTGATGGTTAATAGGCCCCCGGAGGAAGCGAGTTAATCATTCCGATTCTCGAATACAGTTGATAGCATCCCTATGAGGGAAAGCGTTGATTTGCCAGTTAGTGACTGCCGCATTACACTACCTCGGGTCTGAGCCGCTTTCAAGATGGGGAAACATGGAAAAGTTCAAAGTGCTTTGGAGTATGCGACGGCGCGTGCGCTACTCACCGGACTCGGCTGGCTGCCGCGTCGCGTGGCGGTCGCCACAGGGCGCGCGGTCGCACGCGTCGCTTATGGTTTAAGCGATAGGCTGAGGCTGACGGGCTTTCGCAATCTCGAACTCGCCTTTCCCGAAATGGACGAGCGCGAACGAGAGCGCATCCTTCGTGGTTGCTTCACAAATCTGGGCCGACTGCTCGGCGAGTTCAGCCAGTTTCCCCGCGCGACACCTGAGAGCCTGCGTTTGATTGTCGAATGTCAGGGTTTAGAAAATCTACAGGCAGCGCACGCGCGCGGACGCGGAGTTATTTTATTCACCGGACATCTGGGCGCCTGGGAGCTTTCGAGTTTCGCGCTTTCCGCCTTCGGCCATCCTTTGAGCTTTCTGGTGCGCCGCATTGATAATCCACGCGTCGAGCAAATGATCGAGCAGACGCGCACTCGATTCGGCAATCGCTCGATAGACAAACGCGCCGCCATGCGTCCCATGCTGCGCACCCTTCGCGCAGGTGGAACGCTCGGCACTCTCGTTGACCTCAACACACAGCCCCATGAAGGTATCTTTGTAGATTTTTTCGGCATTCCCGCTTCGACCACCTCCGGTCTCGCCGCCCTTGCGCTGCGAACAGGAGCCGCAGTTCTTCCGGTTTTCGTTCCCTGGGACGAAAATCGACAGCGATTCACCCTTCGCATTGATCCGCCGCTGGCCATTACACCCACAGGCAATCAGACAGAAGACATCAGGCAACTTACCTCTCTCTTCACATCTGTCGTCGAAAGTTACGTCCGACGATACCCGGAGCAGTGGCTCTGGATTCACAAACGTTGGAACACCCGCCCGGAAAAAGATACAAATTTCTACGCGCCCCCGTCCGGCACATTAGAATCAACTTAGAAATCTCAAGCTAAGTCTTACTTAATGCATAACCCGCCCTTCCTGAGAATCAACCTTAAACCCCGATTTTGAACAATTTTTGGCCTGTTTCCGCTTTGTTACGAAAATATTGTGATTCTGAGTGAAAATTGTGCTTGACACCTCACGAAACTTCGGTATAATTCCTCACATACTGAGGCAGGAGAACCAAGTTGGCGTGCTTCGGTGATTGATAAGTGTGGCGACGAGCGCTTCTTTCGAAACTCAGTCAGTTGGTGCGTTAGGGTTTCGGTTAGAATCGCACAATTTAATTTTGAGCCGCACGGAATTATCTCGCCTGTACTAACGCACTGCCTATAAATTACGGAATCGAACGTATGTGACGATTCTCAGTTCATTGCCAACGCCACCCTGAATCTCCGAGCCTGCCCTAAAAGTTTTTGCCCCGTCAGTCGAAAGATTGACGGGGCTCCCTCTTTTGGTAATCAATTAATTTTGCCTCTACCTCTAGAACCACTCGCTCACATCGCCAATCCTCCGTCAACCTGAAGCACCTGCCCTGTGATGTAACGCGCATCATTTGAAAGCAGGAAACAGGCGATCCGGGCTACTTCGTCGGCTTCGGCGAAACGCCCCAGCGGAATCTGTTCAAGGAGCTTTGCCTGGTAGCTTTCATCAAGCCCGCCCGCCATTTCGGTTGAGACTAACCCGAGCGCGAGCGCATTGACCGTCACCTTGCGGCTCGCTACTTCCTTCGCCAGAGCTTTCGTCAGCCCTATCATGCCAGCCTTCGACGCAGAATAGTTTGATTGCCCGGCCATCCCGACGCGCCCGCTAATCGAAGAGATGTTAAGGACCGACCCGCCATCTTCCTGCCGTAACATCACGCGCAAAGCGGCGCGGGCGAAGTTCCAAGCTCCCTTGAGATTGGTATCAATGACGGCATCCCAGTCTTCTTCCTTCATCCGCAAGATCAGGTTATCGCGCACGATGCCCGCGTTGTTGACCAGAAAATCAATTCGCCCGAAAGCTTCTTTGACCTGCTTCACCATCTCGGCTGCGGCGTTCGTCTGCGCCACATCGCATTGCGTCGCCAACACGCGCACACCCATCGCTTCCATTTCTGCCTTTAGACTGTCGGCAGCTTCCGCACTCTTTGCGTAGTTGAAAGCAATGTCAGCGCCGCGTCGAGCAAGCTCAAGAGCTATCGCCCGCCCGATGCCACGTGTCGCACCCGTGACAATGGCGGTTTTGCCGGTAAAGGGTTTTGAGGAATCGTTCAAAGTTAAATTCTCCCTATCGAATGATCACAAGTCAAAAAGATTTCGCAAGAGGCCGTTAATCTCAGCTTGATGACTTTACTTTTCATCTGACAACGGTTTGCCGTCTGTTAATGTGTAAATATCTTCGGCGGGGTCATTGAGAAAAGCAAAAGTCGAATTTGCCGATGCAGATTGTAGCCATTCCTTTTCATTTATTTGGTCGTCAGATTCATAAAGGACTATGACGCGCACGCGCTTTGATGACTCAATCGGCAATGGCTCATCAAGCTGTATCTGATGATGCTCGTTGACTGTTCCCGATAGCTCAATTGCTGAAAGCGTTGTTTCCATAGTTTTGGCCTCGATATTCTTCCCACTTGCTGAGATTTATTATCTGAAGTGTTGATATTCAAGCAAGAGATTTCATTATAGCCGCAATGCTCTCAAATACTCGATAAACTCCGGCGCAAGGTCTGGCCTCTTGAGCGCGAACTCGACGGTCGCGATCAGGAAGCCAAGTTTATCGCCCGCGTCATGGCGTGTCCCCTGGAAACGCACTGCGTAGAACGGGCGCTTTTTCAACACCGCGCGCATGGCATCGGTGATCTGTATTTCGCCGCCTGCGCCCGGAAGCGTCTTCTCGATCTCAGCGAAGATGTCCGGCGTCAGAATGTAGCGACCGATGATGGCAAGGTCTGAAGGCGCTTTCTCAAACGCAGGCTTCTCCACCATGTCTTTAATCCTGTAGACGCCTTCTTCGACCTCTTCCGCGTCAATCACGCCGAAGCGCGAGATAGCTTCGCCCTCAACCTGCATCGTGCCGAGAACCGGCGCGTCATACTTTTCATAAACGTCCAGCATCTGCCTGAGCGCGGGTCTCTCGGCGTCAACGATGTCGTCGCTGAGCAGCACTGCGAATGGCTCATCGCCAACAAGGTCACGCGCCTGCAAGATGGCATGGCCGAGTCCGAGCGCCTCGCGCTGGCGCACGTAGCTGATGCGTGCCATTTCCGAGATAGCGCGCGTCTTCTTCAGATCGTCCTCCTTGCCCCGCTCGCGCAAGAGATGTTCAAGCTCAAAGGAGATGTCGAAGTGATCTTCGATGGCGCTTTTGCCGCGTCCCGTGACAATGATGACGGACTCAATTCCGGAGGCGACAGCTTCTTCGACGACGTATTGAATCAGCGGCTTATCAACAAGGGGCAGCATCTCTTTCGGAGAGGCTTTCGTGGCTGGAAGAAAGCGTGTGCCCAGGCCCGCTGCCGGAAAGACTGCCTTGCGAATTTTTTGTGGCATAACCTCAGGAACTCCCCTTGTCTGAAATGAAGCAACGATGAACGCCCGCGCTTATTAAGCGTAAGCAGGCCGTAAACGCTCACCATGCTTGACATGCGCTTGTACAGTCAGATAGCGTGACGCTTTTCGTTTGAGACCAGTGCAAAGGTGTCTCTCATACCATAAGACAGAGGGTTGCGGCAAATGCTCGATCTTAACTTCGTTCGCGATAATCTCGACAGGGTGCGTGCTGCTCTAGAAGCGCGATCATTTCCGACCAGTGCGCTTGATGACTTCGCGCACGCCGATGCGGAGCGTCGTCGCGTCATTGCGGAATCCGATCAACTCAACGCCGAACGTAATGCTGCGAGCAAATTGATCGGCGCGCTGATGAAAGAGGGAAAGAAGGACGAAGCCGAAGGGCGTCGCCGTGAAGTAGGCGAATTAAAGGAGCGAATCGCGGAGCTTGATCGTGCGCGCGATGAAGCGGAGACGCGTATGCGCGAGTTGCTCTCAACGCTTCCCAACATTCCGCACGAGAGCGTACCAGTTGGCAAGGATGAAACCGCGAACCGTGAAGAGCGGCGCTGGGGCATTCAGCCCGAGTTTGATTTCGAGCCTAAAGACCACGTTGACCTGGGGACAACTCTGGGGATTCTCGATTTCGAACGCGCCAGCAAAATAGCGGGAGCGCGCTTCGCTATCTTAAACGGCGCGGGAGCGCGTTTGAGCCGCGCGCTCATCAACTTCATGCTCGAACTGCACACGCGCGAGCACGGCTACACGGAGACGCTGCCTCCGTTCATCGTCAACTCAGATTCTCTTTTCGGCACGGGGCAGCTACCGAAGTTCGAGGAAGATTTGTTCAAGCTGACGGATGAGCGCGGGCTATATCTTGTCCCGACCGCCGAAGTCCCCGTCACAAATTATCATCGTGAAGAACTGTTAGACGCCGCGCAGCTTCCGATGAAGTGGGCTGCTTACACTCCCTGTTTTCGTTCCGAGGCCGGAAGCTACGGGCGCGACGTGCGTGGGCTGATTCGCCAGCACCAGTTTGAGAAGGTGGAGATGGTGAAATACACGCTGCCCGAAAATTCTTATGACGAGTTGGAATCGTTGACAGGGAATGCCGAGGCGGTGCTGCAAAAGCTCGGCTTGCATTATCGAGTGATGGCGCTCTCGACCGGCGATCTTGGATTCGGCCCGGCCAAGACCTACGACATAGAGGTCTGGCTGCCTTCGCAGAACGCCTTCCGTGAAATCTCTTCGTGCTCAAACTACGAGACGTTTCAGGCTCGCCGCGCGCAGATTCGCTTTCGTCGCACGAGCGGCGCAAAGCCCGAATACGTTCACACGCTCAACGGCTCCGGCCTTGCCGTCGGGCGCACCTGGATTGCTATTCTGGAAAACTACCAGCAACAGGATGGCTCAATCATTATCCCTGAAGCCCTGCGACCGTACATGAACGGAATGGAAAGAATAGTGGCCAGTGGTCAGTAGTCAGTGGTCAGTAGGCGGAAAACAGGCGCAGAAGTCAGAAGATAGAAGAAGTTATAGAGCAACAGCCCCGAAGGGGCGACAGAAGTTCAAGGTACGTTGTAATGCCTCTTGAACTTCTGCCGCCCCTCCGGGGCTTCCAATCTTTTGGGTGGTGTTTGACCCCGGGCTTGCGCCCGGGGCTACATTCTTTCGCCCCTTCGGGGCTGCTGCTCTCGATGGCTTTTCTGTCTTCTGACTTCTGCTCCTGCTTTCCGCCTGCTGTTCACTGGTCTCTACTTGATTCTTAAATCGAACGGCATGATTGCCATGATTTCGCCGCGCTTCATGCGATCCAGCGTGGCGGTGTATTGAAGCGCGCGGCGCACGTCTTCGGGTAATGCGGCGAAGGCGGCGCGTTGTTGCAGATTAACCTGAACGCTCGCGTCCTCTTCGTTGCCTCCGAAGAAGTTGTCGAAGAAGCCGCGCGGGTGCGGAAGGATGACGCGGCGGACACCTTTATCTGCGGGGATGTTGGCGAGTTGGCGTGCGATTTCGACGGCCTTGTCCAAGCCGCCGAAGTCGTCAATCAGACCTTTCTCTTTTGCCTGCGCGCCCGTCCAGACGCGTCCCTGCGCGATTGAATCTACGTACTCAAATGTGAGCCTGCGTCCCGTCGCCACCTTCGGCACAAACTCGTCGTAATACTTGCTCTTGATAACGCCTTCAAACTTGGCGCGCTCTTCCGGCGTGAATTTCTCCGTCTCGCGGAACATGCCTGCATTCTTGCCGCGCAGCACATACTCGTTGGTGACGCCCAGCCAATCGTAGAGACCTTTCATCACGGGCTTGCCCGCGAAGATGCCGATAGAGCCGGTGAAGGTCGAAGGCTCTGCGATAATCTTGTTAGCGTTGCAGGCGATGTAGTAGCCGCCGGATGCGCCGAGGTCGCCCATCGAAACGACGACGGGTTTCTTCTGTTTGGCGACTTCGACGGCGTGCCAGATGGCGTCCGAAGCGTAATGCACACCGCCCGGACTATCTACACGGATAACTATCGCCTTGATCGTTTTATCGCGAGCAGCCTCGTTGATGGTCTTGACCATCGTTTCAGAGCCGACGGACTGGCCGCCAGTCGCGCTGTCTCCAGACTTGCCCGGCCAGATTTCGCCCGAAGCATAAATGATGGCGATTCGCTCGCCACGATTCAGGCCGACCGACTCAGCATCAATCTGCCTGTAGCTTTCGGCTTTAGTGATATGCAGCTCGTCTTCGTCCTTGTAGCCCAGACGCTTCTTCAACTCGGTTTCGACTTCATCACGATATTTCGTCCCATCAATCAATCCGGCGCTCTGCGCTTCTTTGGCGCTGAGCGGCGCGCTGTCAATGAGAGCTTTAACTTCATCAGGAGATTTTTTTCGCGTTTCCGCTATCGTGTTGACGAAGCGATTGTAGAGATCATCCAGCAGTGAGTTGATGACATCCCGATGATCTTTCGTCATCTCCTTGCGCGTAAACTGATCGGGCGCGTTCTTGTATTTGCCTATCTGAACAACGTCCGGATAGATGCCGAGTTTATCGAGCGAGCCGCGAAAGAACATCACGTCCGCCGCAAACCCGTTGATGAAGAGATCGCCCGATGGCGAGATGAAGATGCGCTCGGCTGCGGTCGCAACGTAATACTCTTTGTTCGTGCCGACCTCTATGTAAGCGTAGAGAGGTTTCCCGGAAGCACGAAAGTCTGCAATCGCGTCGCGCAGTTCCTCAGCCTTTGCCCAGCCCGCGCCCAAAAGATCAATCTCAAGCAGAATCCCGCTGATGCGCTTATCAACTTTCGCTTTGCGGAGTTGTTCGACGAGGGTGGTCAGGGAGAGTTCGTCTTTGCCGAAAAGACGACGGGCCAGAGTATCCGGCACGTAATCCGGCAACTCGCCTTCGACTTTGAGAACCAGCACGCTGTTATCGCGGATGACCGGCTCGCTGCCGCGAAATGCAGAGAAGATGAAAACGATTCCGATGCCGACAATCAGAGCACAGAGGAGAAAAAGACTGCCAAGAATAATTGCGATTTTACGCCCGCAAGACATTGCCATAATTATTTTTCAGAAAACTCCACTTCCCGAAGACAAGAGATTTTCACAAACCGGGGAGGCCGCGAATCCTGCCGTCATTACGTAAACGAACAGGAAAAGGTTTAAGAGCAGGGATGAGGGATGAGGGATGAAGGATGAAGTAAAAGCATTCAAGACGTTGAAGCTTTCCTTTCATCCCTCATCCCTCATCCCTCATCCCTTCACTTGACTATCCACCCGCCGCCCGTTACTTCGTCGCCGCGATAGAAGACTGTGGCCTGTCCGGGCGTGATGGCGCGTTGCGGTTCATCGAAGACGACATGAACGCGATTGTTCGCTTGCGGTGTGATGGTGGCAGGCGCAGCCGTGTGGCGATAACGCACGCGGACTTCGGCGCGCACGGGCGCTGCCGGTTCATCGAAAGCGACCCAGTTGACGCCCGCCGCCGTGAACTCTTCGCGCAGCAAGTCATCCTGGCTGCCGACGACGACGCGATTCTTCTTTGCATCAATCGAGATAACATAGAGCGGGCGCTCGCTCGAAACACCGATTCCGCGACGCTGCCCGATGGTGTAGCGATGAATGCCGCCGTGCTTGTTCAGAACTTCGCCCTGCGTATTGACGATCTCGCCTTCGCCGGGCAAACGCTCCCTTTCATCTTCGGCTGCAAGATAACGATCAATGAAGCCTGCGTAGTTGCCGTCGGGCACAAAGCAAATCTCCTGCGATTCGGATTTCTCCGCGATGGCCAAGTTGCTTGAGCGTGCAACGTCGCGCACCTCCGGTTTGGACATCTCGCCCAGCGGAAACAGAGAGCGCGACAACTGCGCTTGCGTCAATTCCCAGAGAAAGTAGGATTGATCCTTTTGCAGGTTGCGCCCGCGAAAAAGCCGATAACGATTGGCTTCCGTGTCATGCTCGACGCGCGCGTAGTGTCCGGTCGCAACCTTGTCGCAGCCCAGACTCTCGGCCAGACGGTCGAGCGAAGCAAACTTCAGACGGCTATTGCACGCGACGCACGGAATCGGCGTCTCGCCGTTCAGGTAGCTCGTCACAAACGGCTGCACCACATCGCGCTCGAAATCTTTTTCGAGGTTGAGGACGTAGAACGGAAAGCCCAACTCTTCGGCCACGCGCCGCGCATCGTACACATCATCCAGCGAGCAACAACGCGAGGGCAGCGGCTCACCGTTCTCGTCAACGCTGATCCCGCGCCGCTGATTCCACAACTGCATCGTAAAGCCGACAAGCTCATGCCCCTCGGCCTTCAAAAGTGCCGCCGCCGCGCTGGAATCCACGCCGCCGCTCATCGCTACTGCAATCTTCATAACTCTCAAGCTGGTGATAAGTGATGGGTGATGGGTGATAGGAAAAGACTTTTCTCTTATCACCTATCACCCATCACCCATCACTTTCCCCTTGTTTGCCGCTCGTTCGCGGCAGGTGCTAAGATGTGCTGCTCTTTACTTGAACAGTCCCTCGGAACTACTTGAAGGATACCTCAAACCGGGTTAAGTAGCCACTCATCAAAATCGTCAGCGAAGCGTCCTTGCGGCTCTCTATGATGGAGAAATTCAATGCAGCAATGCCCCGAATGCGAGCGGATTTACTCAGACAACACACTCACTTATTGTCTTGACGACGGCGCGGCGCTGGTTCCTCCATTCAACCGCGAAGCCACGCATATTAATACACCCATTCCTCCAACCGTGATGCTGCCAACCCCAGCGCCGACGCCCACGCCTCAACGCGGGTCGCGTTCGTTGGTTCTGGGATTGGTGGCGCTTGTTGTGTTGTTAATTGGTCTGTTAATCGGCTTCTGGATGTCTCAACGACCCAACGAGCCTTCGGCTAATTTATCGTCTCCCACACCGACGCCTGCCGCACCAACACCTGTTCGCCCGGCTCCGATCAAGCCGACGCCGACGCCTGCTGTTGTGACCGCGACACCAACGCCCAGCCCGTTGGCAACACCGTCTCCGAAGATTGTAGAATCAGAGCCGGAGTGCATGTTGTATAACGACAAGGCTGATCGAAGCGGAGTTATTACGAGATCGGATTGTGATAAAAAGGACTGTGAGTCTGATGAATCCACAATGGGTCCCGAATATCCCGATAAGACCCGTGTCCGGATTATCAAAGGCTCCAATGTGAAGGGGAAACGGTTCACATGGGTTAAAGTATTTCTAGTAGGAGAGAAGCTAACGGTCTGGGTGGCAGCTTCAAAAATCAAGTGCTAGCGAAGTGTTACCGCTGTTAAGTTCGTCCTAAGACGGCAAACTGGAAGTCATAAATTCAAAACTTATGGAAAGAGCTATTGAAGAGTATCGCGCCACGAGTGAGCCTTATTATCTGGCTGTCGCGCGCGAAGTCGAATTGTTTGAAGCCGCGCACGCCGCTCGCTTGCCTGTGATGTTGAAAGGGCCGACGGGCTCAGGCAAGACACGCTTTGTCGAGCACATGGCGTGGCGATTGGAGCGCCCGCTGATTACGGTCGCGTGCCACGAGGATTTGTCTGCGACGGATTTGGTCGGGCGTTTCCTGCTCGAAGGCGAAGAGACTGTCTGGCACGATGGGCCGCTGACGCGCGCCGTCCGTAATGGTGCGATCTGTTATCTGGACGAAGTCGTCGAAGCGCGCAAGGACACCATCGTCATCATTCACCCGCTGACGGATGATCGTCGTCGGCTGCCGATTGAAAAGCGCGGAACGGTGCTGGATGCGCCGGACGATTTTCTTCTCGTCGTTTCCTACAATCCTGGCTATCAATCCATCCTCAAGGATTTGAAACAATCCACGCGCCAGCGTTTCGTTGCCATCGAGTTCGACTATCCGCCGCCGGAGATGGAAGTGGAAATCGTCGCGCGCGAGGGCGGCGTTGATGAAGGAACGGCGCGCGATCTGGTGCTCATCGGGCAGAAGATTAGAAACCTGCGCGGGCACGGCCTCGAAGAAGGCGTCTCGACGCGCCTGCTCATCTACGCCGCGCAGATGATCGCACGGGGCATTCCTCCCATCGCCGCCGCCGAGGTTGCACTCTGCGCGCCTATCACTGACGACCGCGAGTTGCAACGCAGTATCCGCGAGATCGTCACGACGGTAATCTAAGTTTGAAACAGACCAGACTCAATTCTGTATGTATGTTTTATCCCCGAAGGGGATACATAAAATAGCCGGGGGCAGCGCCCCCGGTCACACGCAACCACATAATTTCCGACCCTGAAGGGGTCGAATATTCAACATTGAGGCGCGACCCCTTCAGGGTCGGAAACTATGTCTCGTATGATTCCGGGGGCGGCGCTGACGCTCTGCCCCCGGCTATTGCATGTGACCCTTTCAGGGTCCAAAGAAAGCTTGCTGATTACACATCAGCGATAAAGCCGATGCAAACAGAAGCCAGCCTGAGATACAATGACAACTTCACAGGAATCTGGGCATGGCTTTTTCCAATTAGCTATCTCATCCACATCGCAGAGGAATACTGGGGCGGGTTCCCCGCGTGGATTGCGAGATTCTGGGGTGTGGAAAGCTCCCTCAATAACTTTTTAAGCTGGAACGGCGGAGCCTGGGTGATGATGACGGTGGGCGTCATCCTCGTGCTCAAGACGAAATCTTATCGCTGGCTGCTGGTGAGCTTCGGCATGGTCGTGCTGATTAACGGGCTGGTACATGCAATCGCCAGCGTCGTGACTCTTTCATACTCGCCCGGCCTTGTCTCCGGCCTGCTGTTCTTCGTTCCGCTCGGCGCAATCACGCTCAGGCGTGCGCGCACGAGCATGAATCGCCGTACATTCCGCGCCGGGATAATCGTCGGCGTCCTGATGCACGGCGCGGTCGTGCTGCTCGCGTTCGGCTTTGCGAGAATATCCGCCACATGAAGCACAGCGGGAGCTTATCGTTTTAACCATCCGAGGATGAAATCAATGAATAGACGATTGTTGAGCGCGATGGTCGCCGTCTTGCTGCTGCTGCTCTGCGCGACGCCGCTGGTTGTTACCGGTGACGCGCAACGCAAGCGCAAGCCGGGAATCAAACCTTCGTCTAAAGTGCCGCTTGTCGCCTTCTGCGAACTCATCAGTCACCCGAAGCTTTACGACAAAAGAATCGTTCGCACGGAAGCCATCTCCGCCGTCGGCGTTGAGAGTCAGGTGCTCTATGATCCGCAATGCAGTACGGCAGAGACGCGCGTGTGGGTCACACAAGATGCCGCGTGGGAGAAGGCGGATAAGAAACTGCAAGCGGCTTACCTCGCGTTGCTCTTCGATGAAAACAACAATCGTATTCCGCGCGGGCGTTCGGGCAGGGCAAAGGCTGTTCTCATTGGAAGGCTTGAGGCTTCCAACAAAAATGGCTATGGACATCTCAACCAGTACCGCTTTCAGTTCGTCATCATGGGAATAGAAAAGGTCGAGAGAGTGCCGGAAGACGTTCCTTACTGGCCTTGAGATACGCTTTTTCGTGGCGCAGCTTTTAATGAAAGACGAAAGATGCCTGTAATCATCCTGACAATTCTCGCCTTAGTCGCAATGATTCTCACCATCTTTGCTGCTTATCAAGGCTGGCGGCTCACTCATTATCTCTTCAAGCCTCTCACCGTTGTCTTCATCATCCTCATCGCGCTCGAACCGAATCATCCCACTTCATCTTTTTACAGGTACACGATTCTGGCGGGGCTGCTGTTCTCGCTCGCGGGCGACATCTTCCTGATGCTGCCGCGAGATCGCTTCTTCATACATGGGCTAATCAGTTTTTTCATCGCACACTTTTTCTACGTCGCGGCTTTTACGTATGAGAGCGGCCTTGACCTTCCCGGCTGGAGCATGGGTCTTTTTTTAATTTACGGCATGGTGATGATGAGGGTGCTGTGGCCTCATTTGGGGGAAATGCGCGCTCCCGTGCTGGCCTACGTGCTGGCAATCTTGTTAATGGGCTGGACGGCGACGAGCCGCTGGATGTTGACCGAACAGCCGGGAAGCCTCCTCGCCATGCTCGGTGCGCTCCTTTTCATCGCATCGGATTCCCTGCTCGCCCTGGACAAATTCAAAGGCAGATTCCGCAGCGCACAACTTCTCATCTTCAGCACCTACGCTATCGCACAATGGCTGATTGCCCTTTCCACCTGAATTCTCTAAGCTTCAAACACTAAGAGCGGATAACAAAACAACGATAGAGAAGAATATAGACAGGATTTACAGGATTTACAGGATAAAGGGAAGAAACATCAATCTACTTCTGCCTGCCTTGTTTTTCTAATCTTGATAATCCTGTTAATCCTGTCTATTTCTTACTAGTTTTATTTTTATCGAAGATGACCGAGAACGAGAACAAGTTTGACGGCGAAGCGGAGAGCGATGAGGCTGCGCCGTTCGAGGGCGAGTTTCAGGAGCGTCTGCGCTCTGTTAAGAGCGTGACGGAGCGGCGCACGATTGCGGGGCTGGCGCGCGAGCTTGGGAGCCTGCCGGTTGACGCCGCGCGCGCCGCGCTTGAGATGAGCGCTTCGATTGCGGGCGTCTCTTTGCGCGCGAGCATAGAGTTTCTACGCGCCGCGCCGAAGGCTTCGCGCGTGTTGGAAGAAGCGGAACTGCGCGCGTGGGGCGAGATGGGCAGACGCCTTGCGATGGGCGACGTGGAAACAGCGGTCAGCTTTTTCAACGCGGGTGTAGAGGCTCTTGGAGACGTGCCGCAAAGTGCGCGGCCTCTCATCTTTCAAGTCTGCTCGCGCCAGATGACGCTGTCCAGCGCGGTCGCGCTTGAGACGTTCAAAACCGCTCCGCTGCTGGCTGGCCTTGTCACGGACACGGAGGCGCTGCGCTTAATCTTTGAAGTCGCGGCGGAGATTTCCAAGCGCTCAGCCCGCCACAGCGCAGACTTTCTGAAAGCCACGCCGCGCATGGTAAGGCGCATGCGCGATTTCGGCGCGGAAGGTGAGCGCGCATTCCGCAACGCCGCGCTGCTGGCTTCAGCCTTCGCTGCGCGTGCAGGCGGTATCGCAGCCGACGCCTGGACGGCTTTGCCCGTGGCGTCGGCAAATCAGACCATCGAGAACGCGCTCAAATTGATGCGCCGTGCAGGTGAGTTTCTTGAACGCGGTGGCGGTGCGGCGCTACACGTCCTGATCGCGGGCGGCGAAGTCCTGCGCGTTTTGCCCGAAGCCTTTGATGCGTGGATTGATTTACTCTGGACTGTCGCCGAGCATGGCAACGCCAACCTGATCGCCTTCGTTCGCTCCGGCCCCTCCTTTTTTCAAAGCCTCATCAGCCAGACGGAACGAGCGAGCGCCGCAGAACTGGCTTTGCGAGTCATCAGCATCACACGCGAGGTCGCAAAGTTAGACGGAGAATCCGCGCTCGCCTGTTTTCGTTCAAGCGCGCAGGCTTTGCAGACTGTCTCCATCGAGCAGTTTGAGCAGTGGGCGCGCGACGGATTGTCTGCGGAGAGGAAGGATCAGCGTGCGCGCCGGAGTTATTTCGCGCTCGAAACGCGGCGCAGCAACGACGCGCTGCACACGGGCGGCGCTGGAGGTGTCGCGCTTGAGAAAATTCAGCATCTCCTGTCTCTCTACATAGAAGCGTTGACGGGAAGCGCAGTCGAGATACAGCCGCTCGCAGCCGTGCCTGTTGAAGCGCGCATTAACGATGGGCGGACAATTCATCTTCCTTCGCACGTTGCCGAGTTCGATGACGAGCAGCTTGATTTTCGTCTCTACAAGGTTTTGGCCGCGCACGCCGCAGGGCAAATAGAATTTGGCACGCACGAGCGCGACTCTTCAGATTTGAGAGCCGCCTACACTTCAATCGCCGAACTCTACGCGGAAGAGAACGCGGACGCGCGCGACGCCTTTGCGCTCGACGGCTACATCAACGAGATGGAGAAAGGCGAGCGCGCTCTCTCAATCGAAGAAGAAAAGAAACTCGCTCAACAAACTCGGCGCACCTTGCCGCCTGATTCGGATTATCGAGCCGTGCTGGCTCTCTTTCCGCAAAGAGGCTTAGCGCACAGAATTTTCGGCACGCTTGAGAACGGGCGTATTGATCGTCGTCTGCGTCTGGCCTATCGCGGCCTCGCGCGCGACCTTGATCTGACGCGCGATCACTTGCGCGCCAATCGTCCACACATCATTGATCTTCCGGTCACGCTCGTGCCCTTCGAGTTGCTTTTTCAAATCGCACTCTGCGGCGGCGCGCTCGATGATGCCAGACAGGTCTATAGTCAGATTGTCTCCGAACTCGAAGTAATCGTCGCGGACTATCTCACGGGCGCGCAGATGAATGTTGCGGACACCTTGATGGCGACGAGCCGCGTCTACTCGCTCTTTCAATCAATCGCGCCCGACCAGACCCAGCAGCAAGCCGCAGACTCCGACGAAGAAGCCGAGACAGAAGAAGGCGACTCTTCCTTAGAGATGAGGGACGGGGAGAGCATGCCTGAGAGAAAGTCCAAGAAGGCGGATGCGCGCGAACTCTTCAACGCCTGGAACAGCCTTGAGCCGCAGGGCGAGCCTGACGAGTTGGATGGAGCCGAGAGTTGGACGCGCGCGGAGATTCCTGAGCAGGGTTTGGAAGAAGGCGAGGTGGCGTTTAACTACGACGAGTGGGACAGAGACTTAACAGATCACCGCACGGGCTGGTGTCGCGTCATCGAAAAGCGCGTCCGGCGCGGCGACCCAATCTTTGTAGAGCAGACGCGCGAACGCCACAGAGGCGTCATCTCTTCAATCCGCCGCCAGTTTCAGATGATGAAGCCTGAGAACCTGACGCGCGTCGCCAATGAACTGGACGGCGAAGACTACGACCTCAACGCCGTCATTGATTACGTCATAGACCGCCGCGCCGACGGCCACCAGTCCGAACGGCTCTACACGAAGCGCCTGCGCCGCCAGCGCGACGTTGCCGTTTCATTCCTGCTCGATCAATCTTCGTCAACCGCGCGCACCATCGGACGCCATCCCTTGCAGCCTTACACGCACCCCGGTCGCCGCATCATTGAAATCGAGAAAGAAGGATTGGTCTTGATGAGCGAGGCGCTCGAAGCCGTCGGCGACTGCTACTCGATTAACGGCTTCACCTCGGAGGGACGCCGCAACGTCAAGTTTTACGTCGTCAAAGATTTCAACGAGCGTTACACGGAAGAGATCGAGGGTCGCATCGGCGGCATCACCTACCAGAACAACACACGCCTCGGCGCGGCCATCCGCCACGCCGCCACGCGCCTCGCTCGTCAGGAAGCACGCACACGCCTCCTGATAATCCTCTCCGACGGTCGCCCCTACGATCACGACTACGGCGACGCCCGCTACGCCCGCGAAGACACACGCGAAGCCCTCAGGCAAACCAAGATTCAGGGTATCACCCCCTTCTGCATCACCATCGACCGCGAATCCGAAACCGAACTCAAAGACCTCTACGGCGACATCGGCTACACAATCATCGACGATGTAATGTCCCTGCCGGAACGCATGCCGGGCATTTACAAAAGACTGACTACATAATGCGCGATTTTTCGCTGCCACGTTCACGCCATCTGGGCTATACTTTCAGCAATGAGCCAGACCACAACCACAGTTCCGCTTTCTCAAGATGAGGCAGGCGTCTTGCGCGTCACGGGCACGCGCGTGTCCCTTGATTCCGTCATCTATGCTTTCAGCGAAGGTGCTACGCCTGAGGAGATTGTTCAGCAATACCCAACGCTCAATTTGAAAGACGCTTACGCGGTCATCAATTATTACTTACAGAATCAGACTGAAGTCGAGAAGTACCTAACTCAAAGGCAAGTTCAGCGACAGGAACTGAAAAAGGAGACCGAATCTCGCTTCGATCCTCAAGGCATACGCGAACGCCTCTTGTCTCGTAAGAAATAAGCTTACGGTAGCAGCCCATCCTAATAGCCACTACTCCTTGAAAATACCATTGTCTTTTCTAGCTATTGGAGTAATAATATGCGCGTCACTGGCGGCAACCCCCAGATGACAGTAGCGGCAGAGATGGTTAGCCACTCTGTCAAACAGAAACATATCTTGCGGGGCTTAAGCCTCCAAGAATAGCTAAGGAGAAAAGCAATGAGTATTTTCAGGATACCTGTATCCTCAGATCACGTCCGTACCTTCAAAGACCCCAATCACCCTAAAATACGTATTGTTCACACCCTAGTGAACGTCAGCAATCTACCGGAAAATATTCCGCTCGATCCTGATCCTCGTGTGCCCAAAGTTAAAGGCGCTATAACGAAACGAATCTCAGATTCGCTGAGTACAAATGATGGACGTTTCCATCTTTTGAACCGTGGCATAACGCTTTCTGTCAAAGGCGTTGAGTTTGACAACAGGCGCTCTCTCCTCAGCCTCAATATTCCAGAGGATGATGTCTATGGGATTATAGATGGCGGGCACACGTATAAAGCTCTGACCACAGTTGTCAATTCCACTCGTACGGAAGGCATAGACAGCGATGAGGAGGGAGAGGAGGCTGTGCTTCCTAATCAATACGTACATCTTGAGATTCTGGAAGGCATCGAAGGACATTTAGCCGATATTGCCGACGCTAGAAATTTCAGCGTGTCACTAAAATCATGGACGCTAGCAAGCTATCGTCATGAGTTTGACTGGTTCCTCGATGCGCTTGGAAAGGACTACCGAAAATACATCAAGGTCAGCGAAAACGACGAAGAGCCTGTTGGGATTCTTGATCTCATCCAAGTGATGTGTGCAATGAATCCCATACTCTTTCCACAGTCTAAGCCGCCTGTAGATGCCTACAATAGTGCAGGCAAGTGTCTTGAATATTTTATCCCCAAGTTAGACGGAGATGGCCACAAGCAAGACTTATATGGTTTCCGAAAACTCGCTGATGTTTGCCGAGACATTGTCCGGTTGAATGACCACGTCAGGTTCAATTGGAAGGAAAAGTACAACGTAGAGGATGAGAGTGGGAAGCGCGGGCGGTTAGGGGGAAGGACTGAAGTACAAAAGCGAAAGCGAAATCGCAAAGCTCTTGCAACTTACTATTTTCTCGATCCTACAAAAAAGCCTGTTGAGGGTGATTTGCCAATCGAAAAAGGTCTCTCGCTTCCGGTACTTTCCAGTTTGCGAGCGCTGCTCGAAGAGCACGACGGAAAGTTTCACTGGACTATAGATCCTTTTACTTTTTTCGATGAGCACGGAACTGAGTTAATCAACATTGTGATGGATGCGAGTGAAAAAAAGGGGGGAGATCCGCATTCTGTAGGCCGAGACTCCCAAATGTATAACTACCTGTACGTGGTGGTTAATAACATTTATCTGATGGAAAGATTTCAGGTTAAACGGTAGGTCGGTTTAGAACCGACTGAAATGGCGGCCACCTTGTGGACATCAAAGATTTGGGCGGACTCGCGAAAGGAATATCAAGTCAAGCGAGTCCACCCGGCTTTGAACAAATTCAAGAACCGCAGTTCACTCATCCTTTCACGATAAAGGATAAAGGCTAATGTTGCTCCTAGCAACGGACGAAGATTTCAACAATCGCATTCTACGCGGGTTGTTGCGTCGCAACCCCGCCTTAGACATCGTGCGCATGCAGGATGCCGGGCTTCGTGGGCGAGGGGATGCTGAGCTGCTTGAGTGGGCAGCAACGGAAGAGCGCATACTCCTGACACATGATGTGACGACAATGAAGCAATACGTTGATGAGCGCATCGCCGCAGGATTGCCGATGCCGGGTGTGTTTGAATTAAGCCAGGACATGCCTATCGGAGAAGCTATCAAGGAAATCCTTCTTGTGGCTGAATACAGTCTTGATGGCGAATGGGAAGGGCAAATTCGATTCCTGCCCCTCAGATGAACGACCCTGTTTATGACTCAGCAGATTTACGATTGCATTGTGGTCGGAGCGGGGCCTGCGGGTCTGTCCGGGGCGTTGTTTCTGGCGCGTTATCGCAGGCGTGTACTCACGTTTCATCACAACAGCCCGCGTAATCTTTATTCTCATGGGGTGCATGGCTTTCTGGGGCATCATGGAATCTTGCCGGAGGAGTTGCTGGCGCGCGGGCGCGATGAAGTGACGAAGCATGGGGGGTTGATTGTGGAAGGCTGCGTGACGAAGGTTGAGAAAATCGCGGCGGAGCATTTTCGCATTAGCACGGGTGAGGATCAGGGTACGGAGGATGAGACGAGTAAATCGTTTGAAGCGCGGCGAGTCCTGCTGGCCACGGGCTTGCGCGATCTGACGCCGGATTGTCCGGGGTTTACAGATTTCTATGGTGTCTCGGTGCATCACTGCCCGGATTGCGATGGCTATGAAGTTTCCGACAAGCGCGTCGCCGTGCTCAGTCGCGGGCGCGAAGCAATTGGTTTCACTCTCAATCTGCTGACGTGGACGGACAAGCTGACGCTTTTGACAAACGGTGATGAGGGCGACATCACGGATGAGCATCGCGCCAAGCTCGCCCATTTCAACATTCCACACACTAACCGGCGCATCATCGGCCTTGAGGGTGACACGGAGACAAAGCAGATCGAGCGCGTGCGCTTCGAGGAGGGTGAACCGCTCGAATGCGACGCGCTCTTTTTTAATCTGGGCACGGAGATGTCTGGCGAGTTGCATGAGATGCTCGGTTGCAGGCGCGACGCGGAGTGCGGGCTAATCGCGGTTGACGAGGCACAGCAGACGAGCGTCGAAGGAGTCTACGCCGCAGGCGACATCACACCGCATTCCCAACTCGCGGTCGTCGCCGCCGCCGAAGGCGCGATGGCCGCCATCCACATTCACAAATCGCTTATCCCGGAAGAGCGACGCGTTTGAAAAATTATGTTAAGAGGTGTGTTGATGATTTGAGTTAATCGCCGAATACCTTGAGAGCAGCCATCAAAATCATCAAAGCGATGAGAAAGACAAATAGCCCCAGCACAAAATAAGGTCTCGCAGTTGCTTCCTGGACATGCGGTCGCAGTTCTCCTGCATCGTTGAGGAGATATTCCTCAACATCTTTATCTTCATCTGAATCCTGACTGCTTTCATCTGCATAATTGGTATTTGGAAGCTCTGCTATTCTCGACGCAAACGCGTCGTGAAAGGCTTCAAGCTCTTCGCGGAGCCAGTCGTGCTGATTCGGCCAATCTTTCCTGTCGGCGGGGTCTGCCTCCTGATAGCTAATGATGTGACTTTCTTTTCTGCCGGGTCGCTCCTTCCAATCCAGCTCGCTCCCGATGCTCTCCTCTATCTTGTCTATGTCCTGTTGCAGGAGATGAAAATGCTCAAGCGCCTCCGGCCCGGAGATAGTCAGGTTGACGCCCATTCCCTTATCAAGCAGATGAATTGTCGCAGATAGCATGAAGTTCTTGCTGCCAATTTCAAAAGCCATCCAATGCTGTGGCAAAGGTTTGGGCGGGTTCAGCCAGCTATTCTGTTTTAAGAAATTCGCAAACTCTGTCCAGTATTCCAACTGTAATCTTTGATCTTCACTCAACTCGCTCCGGCCTTTGGCTTCTGCCTTGACGGTTGGAAGGCTCTCCTGTTCGGGCGCAGGTTCTGCCGGTTGACTGGCAACTGTCGGCGGAAGTTTCGGTTGAGATTGTTCCTGCACGCGCGGTGGACTAATCATGGTAGGAAGCAATGTCTCCGTCTCAGGCTCAAGACCGGGACGCTCAACAATCCTGTTTAGCTCACGTAATTGACCACGCATCTCAGCAGCAGAAGCGAACCGCTGGTTACGCGCAACGGCCATCCCGCGATGAAGAAGATGAGCGACATCAGCCGAAACTTTTCCGTTCACCTCATGTGCGGAGCGCAAAGGGTCTGGCTGGCCTTCCGTCGTCGCCGTCAAACGAGTCAGCACATCGGGAGGCATAGCGCCCGCCAGCAGGTGATAGAGGGTGGCCGATAGGGAGTAAAGGTCTGAGCGAGGCTCAGTGCCTGTGCCTTGAATCTGTTCGAGCGGCGCATAGTTCGGCGTGTAGCCGAAGATGCTGCCTGAGGTCGTCACGCGGGAGATTTGTCCGGCGAAGCCTTTGGCCAGCCCGAAGTCGAGCAGAATGATTTGTCCCGTGTCGGAGAGTTTCAGGTTCTGCGGCTTGATGTCCCGATGGATGACGGGCGGGTCCTGCCTGTGTAAATAGTCGAGCGCGTCGAGCAACTGGTCTGCCCAGATGAGAACATCTTCGAGCGGAAATGCGCCGCCCCGGCGCTGCATCATCTCCCACAAATCTTCGCCCGCGACGAAATCCATCACGAGAAACTGCCCGTCGCCTTCCGTGAAATGGTCTATGACTCTCGTCATGGCCGGATGGCGAAGGCGCGCGAGCAGGCGTGCCTCGCGTTCAAACTGCTTTCGCAATCGCTCGTCTGTGAAGTGTGATTCTTTTAGCGCAACGATGGTGTCGAGCCGTTCGTCAACAGCTTCGTAGACAGTGCCCATTCCGCCCTGCCCGAGTTGCCGGACGATACGGTAGCGGTTCTGTAGAACGGTATCGCGCGCGAGCATGTGCTTCGTTTCTGAGGGGGTGAAACTGCTCTAAAGCTCTACTGTCCGACTTGATTGACGGGCAGCATCTTAACCCAGTTTGATAAAAGCCACGAGAATTTTAGAGCGGAAACCAATCATTTCGGCCTGATGCTCAAGTTGAGCCGAGCCGTATCGTAGGGTATATTATCTCGAAAGATTCTCGCGGAGGCTTAGGCTAATTGGTAAGTCACCAGTCTTGAAAACTGGCGCGCGAAAGCGCTTGGGGGTTCGAGTCCCTCAGCCTCCGCCATATTTATTCTCAAGTCCATAGTCCAGTGTCCAAGGTCAGGCTTCGGACATTGGACTTTAGATTTTAAGCTAAAGTTGAAGAGTTATGGCAGAAGCATTAAGCCAGACACCGCTTTTATATCTATCCTTGCTGTTGCAGGGCGAGAACTGGGTGCGGCGTGTTTGGAACTACATCAATCAACCGTTCGTCATCGGTAACTTCGAGATCAGGCTGACGAACGTCGTCATCGGCGTCGCCATTTTCGCGGCGGCGATTATCATCTCGCGCTCGGTGCGCTCTTTGATGGAACGCCGGATGGCTGCCCGCATCAACCTCGATCCGGGCATTCAATACACAGTTCTGCGTCTCATACATTACCTGGTCATCACGCTCGGCGTACTCTTTGCGCTCAAGACGGCCTTTAACCTTGATCTGACGACGCTCGCCGTCGTCTTCACGGCGCTGTCGGTCGGTATCGGTTTCGGTCTGCAATTCATTGCGGGCGATTTGGCCTCCGGCTTCATCCTGCTCTTTGAGCGTCCCGTGCGCGTCGGAGATTTCGTGACCATCACCGGGCCGGACAGCAAGCTCACGGAAGGGCGCGTGCAGAGTATCAATTTGCGAACGACGATTGTGATGACCAACGATCACATCGCGGCGGTCGTGCCTAATTCAAAGCTCGTCAACCAGACCTTAATCAACTGGTCTTACGGCGAGCGCCGCTCACGCATCGCTATTCCCATCGGCGTCTCTTACGAGTCGGATGTGGATTTGGTGACACACACGTTGCTGCAAGCAGCCGAAGGCGTGGAGCATGTGATGGAGGAACCGAAACCCAGCGTTCAATTCCTGGGCTTCGGAGACTACTCGCTCAATTTCCGCCTGCTCGTCTGGACAAGCAGACCGCGCCGGTACGCGCAGATTAAGAGCGACATCAACTATCGCATCCAGCGCCTGTTCAAAGAAGCGAAGATTGAGATTCCATTCCCGCAACAAGACCTGAATTTGCGCGGCGGCTCGCTCCAAGTTACTCCCGCCGACGACGGCGCCGATCTCGGCCCCGAAGAGCAGCCGGAAGACGAAGAGAAGGAAGAGATAAAAAGGTAAAAGCGAAGGAGAGCCATTATCGGTTGAATGAAACAGGTGCGACACCTGCCGCGCGAGCGGCGGGATGAATTTAGCCCGGCCTTTCAAGGCCGGGACAAGACGAGCCATCAAATAACGGCGTCGCGTTAGCGACGGTTGAATTCGTTGGACTCATCCGTCGCTGACGCGACGCCGAACAATCCATCTGCTCTCACCCGGCGTTGAAACGCCGGGCTAAATTCAGTCAGCCGCTCGCGCAGCAGATTTCGTACTCGCTTCAAATTAAACAGGCTTCTCTCTTGCCTTTTTACTTTTACCTTTTTCCTTCTTTAGGTTAGGCTAAGGGCACTCGGCTGAGTGGCTATTCATTCAGTATTGCCCCTCGTCAAACTAATTGTAAATTTACATTAATGAGTTCAGCCCGTTCTCTGTCTTCAATCCGCCCGCCCGTCGCAGATAAGCGCGAGGCCATCCTGCGCGCCGCGACCCGTGTCTTTGCGCGCAACGGCTACTTCAACTCGAAGGTCGCGGACATTGCCAGCGCCGCAGGTGTCGCGGACGGCACGGTCTATCTCTATTTCAAGAGCAAGGAAGAGATTCTGCATTCCATCTTCGACCGGAGCGTAGCGGACGCGATTCACGAAGTCCGCGAGCAGCTTGAGACGATTTCCGATCCGCGCGAGAAGCTGCGCCGCATCGCGCACCTGCACCTCGAACGTTTGGGCGCAGACCGCGACCTCGCAGTTGTGTTTCAGGTTGAGCTGCGAAGCTCCACCAAGTTCATGCAGGAATTCTCCGCCGCAGGCTTTGCCGAATATTTAGGCTTGATTCGTTCCACCTTTGAAGAAGGCCAGCGCGCGGGCGTCTTTCGCCAGGAACTGAACGCCAAGGTCGTCGCTAAGATTCTCTTCGGCGCACTCGACGAGATGGCGACCAACTGGATTCTCTCGAAGCGTCGTTATAAGCTCGCGCCTATGGCTGACCAGGTACTGGACATTTTTCTCAACGGTGTAAGCTCCGGAAAATAATGCAGACGACCCCCATACCCAAATTGCAGAACGCACTCCCCCCGCGCGTGCCGCTCGAAGAAGGCGAGCCGACGACGCTCATAGAGATGTTGGAGCGCACCGTCCGCTTGCACAAAAAGCCTGACCTGCTCAACTACAAAAGAGACGGCGCATGGCGTTCAATCTCTTCGGATGAGATGCTCGCCCGCGCTCGCTTCATCGCGCTCGGCCTCTCTTCGCTCGGCATACGCCACGGTGATCGTGTCGCCCTGTTCTCCGAGAACTGTCCCGAATGGACGCTGGCTGACGCTGGCTGTCTCTTCGCGGGCGTCATAGACGTTCCCATTTACCCGACGCTGACGCCCCCGCAGGTCGCCTACATCCTGAAAGACTCCGGCGCGCGCGTTCTCTTCGTCCAGAATCAGGCAAAATTCGATCAGATCAAAGACCTGCTCAAAGATTGCCCGGCGCTGGAGCGCGTCATCTTTTTCGATGCTGAGGGTGTGAAAGACTCTTCCGCAGGGACGTTCTCTGACCTGGAAGAGCGCGGGCGCGAGTTAAGCAAAGAGAAGCCTGACCTCAACGAAGAACTGGCGCGCGCCGTCAAGCCGGAAGATTTGGCGACGATCATCTACACTTCGGGCACGACGGGCGAGCCGAAAGGCGTGATGCTGACGCACACGAATCTCGTGACCAACCTGATTGACTCGTCCGGCCACCTCTCTTTCTCCGCAGCGGACAGCGTGCTCTCCGTGCTTCCCTACTCGCACGTACTCGAACGACTCGCCATGTACATGTACCTGCATCACGGGATGAGCGTCTTCTACGCGGAGTCTATGGAGAAGATCGGCGACAATGTGCGCGAGACGCGTCCGACCATCCTGATCTGCGTGCCACGCCTCTTTGAGAAGATTTACATGAAGATCAAAGACAAGGCAGCAGAGGGCGGCAAGATGAAAGCGGGGATACTGGCGTGGGCTGTGAACACTGGCAAAGACTACGCGCGACACACGCTCAATCACCAGAGAGTTCCACCCATGCTCGCTTTCAAATATAAGATAGCCTCGCGCCTCGTCTTCTCGAAATGGCATGAGGGCTTGGGGGGCAGGATTCGCGTCTTCATTTCAGGCGGCGCGGCCTTGCCGGACGAGATTGCGCTGGTCTTCGCCGGAGCGGGATTGCCCATCGTGCAGGGCTACGGGTTGACGGAGACTTCTCCCGTCATCTCTGCCGGGCGGCTCGAAGACAATCGCATCGGGACGGTCGGGAAACCGATTAGAAACGTCGAGGTGCGAATCGCCGCAGACGGCGAGATTGAAACGCGCGGGCCGAACGTGATGCAGGGCTACTACAACAAGCCCGAAGAGACGCGTAAGGTGTTCACGGAAGATGGCTGGTTCAAGACGGGCGACATCGGAACGCTGGACGAAGACGGATTCCTGCGTATCACGGATCGTAAGAAAGAGCTTTTCAAAACTTCCGGCGGTAAATACATTGCGCCGCAGCCCATCGAGCAGATGATTAAAGGCTCACGCTTCGTCAATCAGGTCGTGCTCATCGGCAACGGGCGCAAGTTTCCCGCCGCTTTGATTGTGCCCGACTGGGAACAGATTCGCGCTTACGCCGAACTGAAAGGGATTGAGGAGCGCACGCCCGCCGAACTCTGCAAACATCCGCGCGTTCTAGATCTCTTCGAGCGTCAGGTCGAGGCGTTGACGCCTAACCTGGCGCAATACGAGCGCGTCAAACGCATCGCGCTGCTCGAAAATGAATTGACGATTGACGGCGACGAGTTGACGCCGACGCTGAAAGTGAAGCGTCGCGTCGTTGATGAAAAGTATCGAGACGTGATTGATCGCCTGTACGAAGAGTCCAAAGCACCAACATCCTGAGACGCACAACGAAACTCACCAAGAAGGCACAAAGACACAATAGAAGGTTTCCTGTGACTTCAATTGAGTTTTCTCTCTTCCCTTTGTGCCCTTCGTGCCTTTGTGGTTAGAAAATGAAAGATAAAGTATCGCTCGTCATCAAGCACGTTCAGCAACAGGCGAGAGAGATACGCTCGTTCGATATGCTGCCCGAAGGCGTAGCAGAAGGCACGCGCGGAGTCTCGTTTATTCCGGGACAGGTTGCCGTGCTGCGCGTGGGTGAGGAGCAGGCTTATTTCGCTTTCGCCAGCGCGCCGGAAGATGCGGAACTTGAGTTTTTAGTTAAGCGCGGGTTCGGGGCGGGTGGCGCAATCTACGAGATGAAAGAGAATGACCGGGTCGAACTTATAGACGTGGTCGGTCACGGCTTTGCGCTTTCCGAGCAGAAGAATAAAGATTTGGTCTTCGTCGCGATGGGAACAGGCGTTGCGCCTTTGCGCTCAGCCCTCCGGCACGTAGTGAAGCATAAGAGCGAGTTCGGCCAACTCGTGGTGCTGTATGGCGCACGCACGCCCGACGATTTTTGCTACAGCGACGAGGTGGACGAGTGGGAAGCTGCCGGGGTCGAGTTGCGCCGGGTCATCTCGCGCCCCGATGGACACGACTGGTCAGGCCCGACCGGCTACGTCCAATCTCTGCTCGATCACGTCCTGCCGGATTTACCCTCGCCCGTCGCTCTCATCTGCGGCTCACGCGAGATGATCGGCCAAACACGCCAGCGACTCGAACAGATGGGCTTTCAGCCCGAAGCGATTTTGACGAATTATTAAAACGGAAGACAGAAGAAATAGACAGGATTAACAAGATGGACAGGATAAAAGGAAGAAGTATTAAGCTACCTTATCCTGTCTGCTTTTCTTAATCTTGATAATCCTGTTAATCCTGTCTATTTCCTTCCGTCCTTTCTCTTCGTACTATAATTTCGACCTGAGAGAATTCACTTCAACAGGAGAATAAAAGATGCCCGCCAGCAATTACCGCAGCCGTTTACTGCGCCTCTTCATCGTCGCCGTCGCAACTGTTTTCCTCGCGCAGTTGAGTTTATCTATTCATTTGATCGCGCAAACGGCGAGCGCCAAAACGCCGCTCACGCACGAATGGATGTGGGGGATGAAGCGCGTCGGCGCACCCAATCCCAGTCCCGATGGCAAGTGGGTCGTCTTCTCCCTGACAGAGCCTGCGTATGATGAAAAGGATCAGGTCTCGGATTTGTGGATTGTTCCGGCGGACGGGAGTGCCAAACCGCGTCGCCTGACCTTCACGAAGGGCGGCGAGAGCGGCGCGGCGTGGAGTCCGGACAGCCAGCGCCTGGCCTTCTCCGCCAAGCGCGAGGGCGACGAAGTGAGCCAGATTTACATCATGGATGTAATGGGAGGCGGCGAGGCCGTGCGCGTCACCACACTTTCGACAGGAGCGCGCACGCCCGTGTGGAGTCCTGATGGCACACGCCTGATTTTTACCAGTACGGTTTATCCGGGCGCTAATGATGAAGAAGCAAACAAGAAGATTGCTGCCGAGCGCAAGGCGCAGAAATACCGTGCGCGCGTTTATGAACGCTTTCCGATACGCAACTGGGACAAGTGGCTGGACGATACGCAGGGACATCTCTTCATTCAGAGTCTTGAGCAGGGAGCGAAAGCCAAAGACCTGCTGGCCGGAACGAAGCTGGTGAATGAAAAGGGATTTGCCGGGCGCGTGACGGATTCGGGCGAAGAGTTTGATGCCGTCTGGACGCCGGATAACGAGTCGGTCATCTTCGTTGCGACGACGGGGAGAAACACCGCAGCTTATTCAAACGTCAACTCCGCTCTCTTCAAGGTCGCAGCCGCGGGCGGCGAACCCTTACAAATCACTTCCGGCAAAGACAGCTTCAGCCGACCCGTTTTCCCCCCGGACGGTAAAGCTCTCTACGCGAGTTTCAACGTCGAGAGCAACGGCAAGGTCTATAACCTCGACCGCCTGGCGAAGTTCTCCTGGCCCAACATGGGAGCGCCTGTCATCCTTACCGCAAACTTTGATCGCGCGGTCGGCAATTTCGCTCTGACTCCCGATAGCAAGTCAATCTATTTCACAGCCGAAGAGGCCGGGAACGAAAAGCTCTACACCTTGCCTGCTGCGGGCGGCGAAGTGCGGCTGGCGATGGACATGACGCGCGGCGTCTATACGGGAATGAAGATTCCCCAGAAAGCTTCGTCCACCCTCATCTTCGCCAACTGGGAAAGCGCGATGAACCCGCCGGAAGTTTTCCGCCTTGATTTGAAATCCAAAACGCAGCAACCGCTCACGTCTTTCAACGCCGAGCGCGTCGCCAAAGTTGACTGGCAGCCGCTGCGCCATTTCTGGTTCACAAGCAAGGCGGGCAAGCGCATTCACAACATGGTGGCGCTGCCGCCAAACTTCGACGAGAATAAAAAGTATCCCCTGCTCGTCCTGATGCACGGCGGCCCGCACAGCATGTGGCGAGACAACTGGGGCTTGCGCTGGAACTATTATCTGCTGGCGCGTCCCGGCTACGTCGTGTTGTTGACGAACTATTCAGGCTCGACCGGCTTTGGCGAGAAGTTCGCGCAGGGGATTCAGGGCGATCCCTTCGCTGGCCCAAGCAACGAGCTTAACGAAGGCGCTGATGAAGCGATTCGCCTGTTCTCGTTTGTTGACGGCACACGTCAGGCGGCGGCGGGAGCAAGTTACGGCGGGCACCTGGCGAACTGGTTGCAGGCGACCACGACCCGCTACAAAGCTCTCATCAGCCACGCCGGACTCATCAATCTCGAATCGCAGTGGGGCACAAGCGACACCATCTATTCCCGCGAGATAAATAACGGCGGCCCCGTCTGGGAACAGGGCGCAGTCTGGCGCGAGCAGAACCCGATTCGCTTTGCCAAAAACTTCCGCACGCCTATCTTGCTCTCCGTTGGCGAAAATGATTTTCGCGTTCCCTTGAACCAGACGCTTGAGAACTGGAGCGTGCTGCAACGCTTGCAGATACCCAGCCGCCTGATCGTCTGGCCTGACGAGAACCACTGGATTCTCAAAGGCGAGAACAGCAAGTTTTTCTATCAGGAAGTCCACGCCTGGTTGAAGAAGTATCTCGGAGCGCCGAACTCGCTGACAGCCGATTGAGGAAGGCTGCAACTTCGCTGCAAGCTCTGTTAACGGGTAGGGAGGGAGTCTTCTCTGTGCCCCCTCCGTATTCTCTGTGTCTGCGGTGGTGAGATTGTCGCACGCTACATTCACCACAGA
Source organism: uncultured Acidobacteriota bacterium (assembly GCA_963791265.1). Lineage (GTDB taxonomy): Bacteria > Acidobacteriota > Blastocatellia > Pyrinomonadales > Pyrinomonadaceae > QHXM01. The sequence continues at coordinate 112,539 of CAWBSB010000012.1, read as the reverse complement.
GACACAGAGGGCACAGAGGGGGCACAGAGAATTTGTTAAATCAGGACACGATTAGCGGGTATAATCACTTTAGATTTTCACGGCTTCACACTCCGTTCGTGAGACGCGCCCCCGATGGGCAAAGCTGAAGAGGGAGAGGCACAAGGAAAGTATCGTGCGCGACCAAGTCTTTATCAGCTATAGCCACAGTGACCAGAAGTGGTTGGAGAAGCTTCGCACACACCTCAAGCCGTTTGAGCGGACACATAAGATTGAGGTCTGGGACGACACCAGAATTGAGACTGGCGATAAATGGAGAGATGAGATAGAGACTGCGCTCAAGTCTGCCAAGGTCGCCGTCCTGCTCGTCAGCCCCGACTATCTGGCCTCAGACTTTGTCATCCATCACGAGTTGCCGCCTCTGCTCCACGCCGCCGAGGAGGAAGGGCTGAAAGTCATCTGGGTCGCCGTCAGCGCGAGCGCGTACCTTGAGACCGAGATAAAAGATTATCAGGCCGCCAATGATCCGGCGCGACCGCTCGATAGTCTCAAGACCGCAAGGCTCAACGAGGAGATGGTCAGGATTTGCGAGACCGTCAAGCTGGCGATTGCGCCCGGCGTAGCCCCGAAAGGCTGTGACATAACGCAAACCGCGCCAGAGACGATTGCAACCCTCAAGCCGCAGCCCTTGATTGAGGCTCAACCCGCAGTCGTTTCCCTCGCCCAACCTCTCGTCACAACTCAGCCGAAGCCACCGTCGTCAAAGAGAAAACTCTTCATTGCTCTCGCCGGATTGATCGCAGTACTCGCCATTGGCGGAGTCTTCGTCTACAGCAAGCTCAGGAGCACGCCGACGCGAGCGCCCGTCATCGCCGACACGTCCAAAACATCTTCCGGCGAGTTCAACGATGGGTTTGATACTTTGAATAGATGGCCGACGCTCCCCGGTTGGTCGCATGACCCGAACGTGGGTAAGGGCAGTCTCGTGATTGAGAACCAGCAGAAGATCGGCGCCGCGGTTGGCGTCGTTTACGAAGATTTCGAGATGGGTTTTAATCTCAGATTCCGCAACAACGGTGGCGCGGCGTGGGCTGTACGCATAGACGAATCGGGCGACTACTATTATCTTTTCCATCTTGCAGGCCCTGAAGGGAATCCCCCGAACACCTTCGCATCCTATGTCGTGCGCGACGGCGAGCGAGTTCTCTCGACCGAGCAATTGACTGAAATGCAACATTTTGAACTCAAGGTGGGTTGGCAATATAACGTCACCATCAAAGCGGACAAGAAAACTATCACCCACACCCTTGAGGTTAGCGAAGCGCCCGACGACCCCTCCCATGAAGGCGACAGGATGATTCTGCACACGTTCGTTGCCCCGAATGATCTTTATATCCCGCGCGGTCACATCGGATTCCGTGCTGTCGGAAACGAGACATTTTCAATTGACGACATCTGGGCGCGTCCGCTGGATATGCAAGTACCTCAATAAAAAGGTCGCCCACGCTTTTCCACGCCCCGCCGACAATCTTAAAAAGATTGATTCCGGCATTGAATAGGTATATCTTTGCGCCGTTCAAGCGCTTTTCACCTCGCACAAAACACAACTCTCTTCTTGCCTCTTTGAGATAACCGGGCACGGTTCGCGCTCCGGCATTCTTTTCATAAAGGGAGTACCTCATGAAGACCTGCTTCACCCCGCAGAGGAGGACGCGCCTACTCGTCTCTCTCAGCTTCGCCTTAATTCTCTACGTCTTAATGCCCGCGAAAATATGTCTGGCACAAACCAATTCCGGCACGGTCGTCGGCAGAGTTCGTGATATGTCGGACAGAGCAATCGAAGATGCTCAAGTCAAGCTCGTCAACGAGCAAACCGGAAACGCGCGTGCGGTGAGAACGAATGCCGAAGGCTACTTCAGCGTCCCCAACCTGCGCTCCGGCGTCTATCGCATCACGGCGGCCAAGACCGGATTCTTCTCGCAGACCTACGAGCGCTTTCCCGTTCAGATTACGGTGAAGAACGAACTGAAGATGCCGGAGGTCAGGCTCAAGCAAGCCACCATCAACGGCCACGTCACCGACCGTGCGGGAAACGCCTTGAACGGGGCGAAGGTAATCGCATCGGGCGTGCGTGAGCGCGTCACAGGCAGGGCGATGACGAACAACTCCGGCGGCTACACGATCACAGATCTTCCGCCCGGCCCATACATCATCACCGCCGCATGGAATGATGAAAGGAATCACGGAGTCGCCAGCGTCTCTCTCTCACTTGATGAGATAAAGACGGATGTGCCTCCAATCAAGCTCAGAGAGGTTCTGCGCTCATCCTTCAACTCAGAATCGCAGGCACAGACTACGGGACAAGTAGACAGCGGCGAACGGGCAGTCTCGGTCGTCCACACGATTGATGTGGCGCGCATCAGCAATTTTAGCGGCAGCCTCTTTGACTCGCTGCCCATCGGTGGGATTAATCCCATGCGCAGCTTCGACGAATACGCGCAGCTTGCGCCCGGAGTCGCGCCGCCACCCTACACACCCGGCGCACGCGGCCCCGGTGTAGGCTTTGGCGTCGGCACAGCCGGGCAGTTTGCCGTCAACGGAATGCGCGCCCGCTCGAATAATTTTTCGGTGGACGGCTCGGACAATAACGACCCGGACGTTGGTGTCAGGCGGCAGGGTTTTGTCTCGCTCGCCTCACAGTCAATTACCTCTTTGAAGGACTTCGCAATCGCCACGCTTTTGTGGGATACGGAACTGGGACGAAACATGGGGTCGCAGGTCAACGCCGTCTCCGACTACGGCGGCAACACACTGCACGGAAATCTCTACGGCTTCTTCACCAACTCGCGTCTGAACGCGCGCAACTTCTTCGACTACCGCGACGGGGCATCCGCAGGCGAAGACCCGTTCACGCGCACGCAGGCGGGCTTTACACTTGGCGGCCCCATCCGGCGCGACCGCACGCACTTCTTCCTCAGCTACGAGCACCAGTGTTTCAAAGCCTCAGGAGAGCAGCATTTCGCAACCCCTACGCTTGCCGAGCGCCGCTTCAATCAGGTCGAAAACTTCAATTCTCCGACCGGACAATTCGGGGCCGGGATTTTCGCTTCGACGACGATCTTCGGGCCGTTTCAGGGCGTGACGCCGCTTGGCAGTAACATACTTTCCTTCTACCCGCTGCCAAACAATCCGGGTGGCCCATACGGCGTGAACACCTTGACGCAGGTCTTGCCCGCCGACGGTCTGGGCGACGGTTTCTCGCTCAGGATGATGCACATGTGGGGCAGGAGTCTTTTCAGCGCGCGTTACAATTTTACTAATGACCAACGTACTCTGCCGAGCGTCAATCGCGCCATCCACTCGACGCTCGACGCCATGACGCGCTCGCAAAACATCTCGCTTGTCCTGGACAGCCCGCTCAGCCCGAACATTTTCAGTCAGGCGCGTTTCTCCTTCGGTCGCACCGTGCTCAGCTTCGACCAGTATCCCGGCAACCCATTTGTTTTCTCCGCCACTTCGACAGGGACGGTGATGACTCCGAGCGGCGACCAGCCCTTCACGTCACAGACAGGCCCTCTCGGCGAACTGATTATAGAGCCGTTCAGCCCAGTCGGCATCGGCGTCGAAACCTTTCCGCAGTATCGCGCCAGCAACACGTTCCAGTACGCCGACACCCTTTCGCTTTCGCTTCGCGGCCATTCGATCAAGTTCGGTGGTAACGTCCGTCGCTATCGTCTCAACAGCCGCTTAGACCGCTACTATCGCCCGCAGGCCGTCTACGCTGGCGGGATAGCTTACCTCGATGGAACGAACCCCGTGCTCATCCCCGGCGTTGAGCTGGCGAGCATCGGCCCAGCGTCCTCGCTCCTGCAAACCATCACGGCGGGTGCGCCCGATTCGACCATCGGGCTGCGCTTCACCGAATATCACGTCTTCGTCAGCGACAACTGGCGCGTTCGACCCAGATTCACGATTGACGCCGGGCTGCGCTATGAATACAACACCGTGCCGCGAGAGGTGAACCGGCGCATCGAGAACGCGCTCGCGCTGGACAATCTCCCGCTCCCCGGCGCGTCGGGCTTCGATACCTTAGCGCGCACCGCCGCCTACAACGAAGCGGTTGACGCCTACAGCAAGATTGTTGACGGGCGAGCGCATATGTATGAGCCTGACCGCAACAACGTTGGTGGTCACTTGGGCTTCGCTTGGTCGCTCGACCGCGCGGGCAGAACCGCGTTGCGCGGAGGCTACGGCGTCTACTACGACACGATTCTCGGCTCGGTCGTCAGCCAGTCGCGCAACGTCTTCCCCTCGGAAATCCCGGTCAACGTTGACCCGGCTTTTCTAGCCTTCAGCGTCTTCAACCTCAACAACCCTGTCTACCTGACAATCGGTCAGGACGCAAACGGCAACCCGGTCACGCTCCTGCGCCCCGGAACATGCAACCAGTTTGGAACGTGCAACCAACTCGGCGGCACGCCCGCAGACTTCGCCGCGCTCGTCGGCCAGTTGTTCCTACAGAACACGAGCGGCGGTCTGGCTTTCACCCTGCCTGAGAAAAACCTGCGCTCGCCCTACGCGCAACAATGGCATCTGACTTTCGAGCGCGAGATTTTCGATGGCCACTATCTTTCCATCGCCTACGTCGGCACGAAGGGAACGAAGCTGACCCGTTTGACGACGCCGAACCTCGGCCCGCTCGTGACGCCGGTCATCCCTCTTGTTCCCTCGCACGGGTCGAACGCGAACCTGTTTCCGTTCCCCATCATCGCCACCAGTCGGGTAACGAACGGGTTCACCTCCGTTTTGCCGAATCCACCGGGCGCTTGCCCGATTGCGCTGCCGGGCGCTGACCCCAACCTTCCTTTCGTCTGCGGCGACACGCGCTTTTCCTTCAACTCGCGCCCGAACGGTGCGCTCGGCGCTTACCGTATTTTCGAAAGCTCAGCCGCCTCCAATTACCACGCGCTGCAACTCGAAGCGCGCAAACGCTACAGTCGCGGCTTTCAGTTCACCGCCGCCTACACTTGGTCACATTCCATTGATGATGTCTCCGATCTCTTCCCCATCGCCGGAGCGCCCATCGTCGCGCAGAACTCCTTCGACCTGAGAAGCGAGCGCGCCTCGTCCAACTTCGATGTTCGCCACCGCTTCTCTTCGTCGCTCGTTTGGGACATACCCTACATGCGCGGCACGCGTGGCGTCGCCGCATTGCTGCTCTCCAACTGGCAAATCGCCTCTCTCTTTCAGGCGAACACAGGACAGCCCTTCACCCTGAATCTGCCTTACGATGGCAACCTCGACGGCAATCTTTCCGACCGCCCTCCCAACACTGACGGCCTCATCTTCTTCGACGGGCACAATCGTCAGCGCGTCGCGTTCGCGCCCGGCAGACAGGCTACGGATTATCTTTCAACGAGGGTCACGAACGGCAGGACACAACTCGTCTTTCAAAGCGGAGCCGTCGGGCGCAACACCGTGCGTGGCGATGCTCTTATCAACCTGGACCTCGCGCTCAGCAAGCGATTCCGCTTCAATGAAGCGCAGGTACTCGTCTTCCGCACCGAAGTCTTCAACCTGCTCAACCGGGCTAACTTCGGCTTGCCCATTAGAGTGATCGGCGCTCCCGGCTTTGGTTCGTCCGTCGAAACCATTACGCCCGCGCGCATGATACAATTCGTCCTCAAGTACGACTTCTGATTTCCGCCGAGGCATGCTGCAAAGATGCGCTTCCAACCTTGCTGAATGAATGCTCATTCAGTATGATAGGCGTTCCTCGCTTGACCCTAAACTTCGGAAAGGTATTCTTCTAAATGCTTCGGATTGAAAAAGCGGCTATCTTAGGCGCGGGCACGATGGGCGCGCAGATTGCCGCGCATCTGGCGAACGCGCATATCCCCGTCATCCTGCTGGACATTGTTCCCCGCGAACTGACGCCTGAAGAACAGGCCAAAGGTCTTAAGCTGGAATCAAAAGAAGTCCGTAACCGGATCGCACGCGCCGGATTGGAAGCGGCGAAGAAGGCCAAGCCTGCCGCGTTCTTTACGCCCGATCAAGCATCGCTTGTACAGGTCGGAAACTTTGAAGACGATCTGGCAAAGCTCAAAGACTGCGATCTCATCATCGAAGCGGTCGTCGAGAATCTGGACATCAAGCGGAGTCTTTACGAGCGCGTTGAGCAGTTCCGTCGTCCCGGCTCGGTCGTTGCCTCAAACACGAGCGGCATTCCCATCGGGCAGCTTGCCGAAGGTCGCTCCGATGATTTCCGCGCGCATTTCCTCGGCATACATTTTTTCAATCCGCCGCGCTACCTGCATCTGGTCGAAATCATCCCCACCCAGTGGACGAAGCCGGAAGTTTCGTGCGCGATAGCGGGATTCCTGGATCAGCGTCTCGGCAAAGGTGTCGTGCCTGCGAAAGACCGTCCGAATTTTATCGCCAACCGCATCGGAACCTACGGCGCAATGCAGACCATCAAGACGATGCTGGAGGAAGGCTACTCGATAGAGGAAGTGGACAAGATGACGGGTCAGGCGGTGGGGCGTCCGAAGTCTGCGACCTTCCGCACGTTTGATCTTGTCGGACTGGATGTCTTCGGACACGTCGTCAAGAATCTTCACGAGGCATTGCCGGAAGATGACGAGCGCGAGGTTTTCGTCGCACCCGAATTTTTATCGCAGATGATTGGTCGCGGGATTCTGGGCAACAAGACGAAAGGCGGCTTCTACAAACGACAGAAGGGCGAAGGCGAGAAGCAGGAAATCTGGACGCTCGATCACGCTTCGCTTGAATATCGTCCGGCGCAGAAATTGAAACTGCCCGCGCTCGACATGGCGAAGAACATCGAGGAGACGCCCGCGAGAATCAAGGCTCTGGTCTGGAGCAAAGATCGCGTCGGCGCGTTTCTCTGGAAAACAATGTCGCGCACGTTTCGCTACGCCGCGAATCGCATCCCTGAGATTGCGGACACGGTGGTAGAAATTGATCGCGCGATGAAGTGGGGCTTTAACTGGGAGCTTGGCGTCTTTGAGACTTGGGATGCCATCGGAGTTGAAAAGTCTGTCGCGCGGATGAAGGAAGAGGGTCTGAGCGTTCCTTCAAACGTGCAGAAGATGCTGGACGCGGGCGCGACCTCCTTCTACAAGGACGAGAACGGGCAGAAGTCTTATTTCGACTTTGCTGCTGGCAAGTATGTGCCCGTGAACGAGCAGCCGGGCGTCATCATCTTAAAGTCTGTCAAAGACCGGACGGGTGTGATTAAGAAGAACGCGGGCGCGTCTCTGGTGGACATCGGCGACGGCGTCGCGTGTCTTGAGTTTCATTCGAAGATGAACGCCATCGGCGGCGACACGCTCCAGATGCTCAAACAATCTCTGGCCGAAGTTGAAAAGAATTTCGTCGGGATGGTCGTCGGCAATCAGAGCGTAAACTTTTCGGTTGGCGCGAACCTGATGCTGCTTCTCCTGGAAGCGCAGGAGGAGAACTGGGAAGAGATTGACATGATCATCCGCGCTTTCCAGAACGCCACGATGAGCCTGCGTTATTCTGCGAAGCCTGTGGTCGTCGCGCCCTTCCAGATGACGTTTGGCGGCGGCTGCGAGATGGCTTTGCACGGCGACCGCGTGAGGGCTGCGGCTGAGACGTACATTGGTCTGGTCGAAGTCGGCGTCGGTTTGATTCCGGCGGGCGGTGGGACGAAAGAGATGCTCGTGCGGGCGCTCGACGCGATTCCAAAGGGGGCAAGCGATGCCGACCCGTTCCCGTTCGTCAAGCGCGCGTTTGAAACCATCGCGATGGCGAAGGTCGCAACGTCTGCGGAAGAGGCACGCTCCTTTGGTTTTCTCGGCACAGACGATTCGATTTCGATGAATAGCGACCGGTTGATTGCCGATGCCAAGCAGGAAGTGCTCTCGCTGGCTGCGACCGGCTACATCGAGCCGCAGCAACGGACGGACGTTCTCGCGCTCGGCATGCCCGCGCTGGCGACTCTCAAGCTCGGCATACATCAAATGAAGCGCGGCGGTTTCATCTCCGACTACGATGCGCTCATCGGAGAGAAGCTCGCGCGCATTCTGACGGGCGGCGATTTGAATCACCCGACGCGCGTCAGCGAGCAATATCTTTTGGATTTAGAGCGTGAAGCGTTCCTTTCTCTTTGCGGTGAGCGCAAGACTCAGGAACGTATCGGCCACATGCTGAAGAGCGGCAAGCCGTTGAGGAATTAATGTAGGGGCAGGGCTTGTCCCTGCCCGCGTGTGTTTATGACAGAACGGGCAGGGACAAGCCCTGCCCCTACAGGATTGGAATTTAATTATGAGAGATGCAGTTATTGTTTCAGCCGTCAGAACCGCTGTCGGCAAAGCTCCCAAAGGCACATTGAAAGACACGCGGCCTGATGAACTGGGCGCGGCTGTGATTAAAGAATCAATCGGGCGCGTTGAAGGGCTGGAGCTTTCGGAGATTGAAGACGTGATTATGGGATGCGCGATGCCCGAAGCCGAGCAGGGAATGAATGTGGCGCGCGCGGCGGCGATTCGCGCCGGATTGCCGGTCGAAACCTCTGCGATGACGATCAATCGTTTCTGCTCTTCGGGGCTGCAATCAATCGCGATTGCCGCCGACAAAATCCGTACCGGGGGCGCAGAGGTAATCGTCGCGGGCGGACTTGAGACGATGTCCATGATTCCGATGGGCGGGCACATCATTCGTCCCAACCCATATCTCGTCGAGCACTACCCGGATTTTTATTTGAACATGGGACTGGCGACCGAGAACGTGGCGCGCAAGTATGAAATCTCGCGCGAAGAGCAGGACGCTTTCGCTCTTCAATCGCACCAGCGCGCACAAGTAGCGCTGGATGCAGAGAAGTTTAAGGACGAGACCGTGCCGCTTACCGTCACGTTTGAAGAGTTGGATGAGAAGGGACGCAAACAAAAGCGCGAAGTGACGTTTGATAAAGATGAAGGCGTGCGCCGCGATTCTTCGATAGAGGGATTGGCGAAATTAAAGCCCGCTTTTCATATCAAGGGAACGATCACGGCGGGCAATGCTTCGCAGATGTCGGACGGGGCAGCAGCAGCCGTGGTGATGTCGGACGCACGCGCGAAGGAGTTGGGCTTAAAACCTCTGGCACGCTTCGTTGCTTACGCGACCGCCGGATGCCCGCCCGAAGAGATGGGCATCGGGCCTGTCTTCGCCATCCCGAAAGCCTTGAAGATTGCCGGACTCACCCTCGACCAGATTGATGTCATCGAATTAAACGAAGCCTTCGCGGCGCAATCGCTCGCCGTGATTAAGGAACTGGGACTCGATCCGGAGAAGGTGAACGTCAACGGCGGCGCGATTGCTCTGGGACATCCTCTGGGCTGCACGGGCGCGAAGTTGACGGCGACCATCTTAAGAGAGCTTGAGCGTCGCAATGGTCGTTACGGAATGGTGACGATGTGCGTCGGCGGCGGGATGGGCGCAGCCGGAATCTTTGAGAGAATTTGATTTGCTCTGAACCCCTGAAGCGCGGCGAGCGCTCTCGTTCTGATGAGCGCTCGTTGCTTGACCTTAACCCCCTGCATATTTTGAAGGAGATTCTTTTGAAAACGTTGAAAATGATTTTCGCGCTCGGTTTCGCCGCACTGGTCTTCGTCGGATGCTCTAAGTCTGATACTAATACCAACTCCTCGAACACTGGCAATTCAAACGCCAAAACATCCAGCTCTTCTACACCAGCGACGACGACTACCCCAACCACAACCAACGACAGCGCTAGTTCTTCATCAGGTGAGGGAGAAGTCTTTACGCATCAGGAGGGTGGTCTTCAATTCACCGCGCCCGCTAGCTGGAAGTCCAAGAAGGATGAAGACGCCCTGACCGTCATGACATCGGACGATACTCTCTCTGTGGTCTTCTGGGTTCCGAAGGGTGATGATTTCAATCAGGCAGTAGAAGATTTAAGCAAGCAGTTGGACAGTGTCATCAAGAATTCAAAGCTCACTTCGCCCGGCCAGGAGACGACGCATAACGGCATGAAAGCTTATACGGCTTCGGGCACTGGCGAAGTTGATAACGAGCAGATCGTCTGGGAAGTTGACATTCTACAGGCCAAGAAGCCCGTGTTCGTAGTCTCGTTCGCCGCCCCCGCGCAGTTCAGCAAACATGCGAACGAGTACAAACAACTTCTGGCCAGCATCAAGAAGGTGAACTAGGCCACTTGATTTTTCTGAGTGGTAGTCTTTAGACGAAAGGAAAACTTTATGTCAGCAGTAGCCGAAGAAAAACAGATCGTCAAAGGCGGCAGTTTCTTAATCGAGGAACGCAGCCCCGGCGAGGTTTTCACGCCGGAAGATATTACGGATGAGCATCGGATGATCGGCGAGACGACGCGCGAGTTTATTGACGGGGAGGTGCGCCCGCGCATCCCTGAACTTGAGAAGCATGACTGGACGCTCGCGCGTGAATTGATTAAGAAGTCAGCCGAGCTTGGCTTAGTCGGCGCGGTCATTCCGGAAGAGTACGGCGGACTGGGCTTAGATCAGACGAGCGGCGTTGTTGTAGCGGAGAATTTCGGACGCGCAGCATCTTTCGCCGTCACCTTCGGCGCGCAGACCGGCATCGGCACGCTCCCCATCGTCTACTTCGGCAGCGAAGAGACGAAGAAAAAGTATCTGCCGAGGATCGTCTCTGGCGAGCTTGTTCCGGCCTACGCGCTGACGGAAGCGGGCTCTGGTTCGGATGCGCTCGCGGCGAAAGCAACGGCGAAGCTCAGCGAAGACGGCAAGCATTACATCCTCAATGGCGAGAAGATGTGGATTAGTAATGCCGGATTCTCAGATCTCTTCGTGGTCTTTGCGAAAGTTGACGGCGACAAGTTCAGCGGTTTCCTAGTGGAAAACGGCGAGGGCGTGAAGACCGGCGCGGAAGAGCACAAGATGGGTATCAAGGGGTCAAGCACGCGCGCGCTCATCCTTCAGGATGTCAAAGTCCCGGTCGAGAATCTGCTCGGCGAAGTCGGCAAGGGCGCGAAGATCGCCTTCAACATTCTCAACATCGGTCGCTTCAAACTCGGCGCATCTTGTGTTGGCGGAATGAAGTTGATGATTCACGAATCCGTCCGCTACGCTAACGAGCGTCATCAGTTCGGAAAATCTATTTCGTCCTTCGGGGCTATCAAAGCCAAGCTGGCCGAGATGGCGATTCGCACTTGGGTCGGCGAAGCGATGACCTATCGCACGGTCGGCCTGATTGAATCGGCCATCGGCGACAACAAAGACCCGGACGCAAAGCTCCGTGCGATTGAGGAATATGCGGCGGAGTGTTCGATCATCAAGGTCGCGCTCTCGGAATACTGCGACTTTGTGGCCGACGAGATGGTGCAGATTTACGGCGGCTACGGTTATTCCGCAGATTACCCGGCAGAGCGCGCTTACCGTGACTCGCGCATCAACCGCATCTTCGAGGGCACGAACGAGATCAACCGGATGCTCATTCCGGGCATGTTGATGAAGCGCGCGATGACAGGCCAGCTCGCGCTCCTGCCTGCGGCGCAAGGGTTGATGAACGAGATTCTCTCGCCTTCGATGCCGAGCTTTGACGAAGACGAAACGGTGCTTGCGGCTGAAATGAAGCTGGCGCAGAACGCTAAAAAGGTAGCGCTCATGGCGCTGGGGACGGCGGCGCAGAAATACATGATGGCGCTTGCCGAGCAGCAGGAAATCCTGATAGGTATCGCCGACATCATCACCGATGCCTTCGCGATGGAGTCTGCCATCTTGCGCGCACAGAAACTCACAGCCGCGCAGGGCGAAGAGGCTGCGGCGCGTTATATAGACATGACGCGCGTCTTCTGCAACGATGCCGTCGAGCGCATCGAAGCGCACGCCAAGAACACGCTCGCAGGCATGAGCGAGGGCGACGAGCTACGCACTCTGCTGGCCGCCTTGCGCCGCTTCACCAAACTCACGCCGATGAACACCATCAGTGCGCGCCAGCGCATCGCGGACGTGTTGATTAAGGCGAACAAGTACACGTATTAAAAAGTAAGCTTGAAAGGATAATCTCAAATCTGAAATCTCAGATTTGAGATTATCTTTATCAAGCGCTGCTTCAGGGTTAGAGGTCGCCTGATGAAGTACACTCGCTTTGAAGAATTGCCGGTTTGGCGCGCGGCAATCGAGGTAGCGGTACAGACATATGCGCTAACGGCAGGATCGAGTTTCAAGGGACAGGGCAGCCTCCGCGATCAAATTGAGCGCGCAGCCGTTTCTATTTCCAATAACATCGCTGAAGGTTTTGAAAGAGGCACAACGCAAGAATTGCTGACCTTTCTTTATATCGCGCGCGGTTCGGCGGGCGAGGTTCGTTCGATGCTCTGTTTGTTGGAGCGTCTATCTACTTTTTCAGATTTCAAATCTGAAATCTCAAATTTGAAATCTCAGGTTGAGGGCGTTGCCAGGCAATTACGCGGATGGGCGGACTCGCTGCAAAATTCTGAGATCAAGGGTCAGCGTTACCTGACTGATAAAACACGCCGGACTGAACAAGGCAAGCGTGACCGAGATGAGTTTGTAAATGAACTTCGCCAGATTCAGATGGAGAATATCGCCAGAACGCGCAAGAGCAGAGAGAGCCGCGACTAGATGCTTATTATCCCTATCTCAGTTCCCACCCCCTTCTACGTCGGGCCGGTTAATTGCTACCTCATTGCCGAAGACCCGTTGACGCTGATTGATACCGGGCCGAAGACGAAGGAGGCTGCGGAGGCTCTGCGCGAGGGCTTGCGTCGTGCGCGGTTTCGCGTCTCGGATATTCGTCGCATCGTGTTGACGCACGCGCACGAGGATCACTGCGGGCTGGCGCGCTCCCTTCGTGATGAAGCGAAGGATGCGGAGATACTCGTGCATGGATGGGAGACGGGACATCGCAAGGGTCGGCTTGAGTATGACGAGCACCGGGAACTGCTCGTGCGCGCGGGCGTCCCTCCCGAAGAGATAGAACAGATGCGGCGGATGTACGAAGGCGTGCGCGCCTACGCCGATGCGCTTGACGATGATCAATATAATGAATTGAAGGACGAGATGGAGTTGGAGTTTGCGACCGGGAGCTTGCGTGTCATCCACACGCCGGGTCACACGCCCGGCTCTTGCTCGTTTCTCAGAGAAGCCGACCGGACGGTGATTGCGGGCGACTGTGTGTTGAAGCGCATCACGCCGAACCCTGTTCTCTCGCCCGACCCCGTTGATCAGTCAAAGCGTTTTCGCTCGCTCGCGGAATACCTGGTGAGCCTCGCGCGGATACGCAGTCTTTCTCCGACGCTCGTGCATGGCGGGCACGGCGATGATGTCACGGACTTTGAGGAGCTTTTCCATCGTTACCTGCGTGCCGTCAATGAACGGCAAGCGAATATTATCCGGCTGGTGCCGAAATCCGGCGCGACCGCGTGGGACGTGGCGCGCGAGCTTTTTCCTGGAGCCGACGACGTTCATCGCTTCCTCGCCGTCTCTGAAACCGTCGCCCATCTAGACCTGGCGCATTCGGAAGGCAAACTCGCCCTCGAACTGGGCGACGGGCGCGAAGTTTACCGGACGGCGTAAAAAAAGTGATCAGTGGTCGGTGATCAGTGGTCAGTTAAATCAAAAACCTCAGCCCCACATATCTTCTTTTCTTGCTGACCACTGATCACCGACCACTGACCACTGCTTTTTGGAACTTTCGCGCATCCAAGACGTGAAACTGAAAAATTCCTATCTGGAGGCTTTCTATCCATGAGAATAAGAAATCTGCCGATGCTTTTCGCGATTGTGCTGTTGGCGAGCGCGCACGTTCTGGCGCAGAGGACTCCGCCCAGGCCAGCGACGCCCCCTTCGTCGTCTTCTACCATAACTGTTCCCGTGCCGCCGGGTGAGCCGTTTGCCTTTTCGTTCTCCGATGGCGGCAGCTATCTGGGCGTCTCGCCGGAAAATATAGACAAGGAGAACATGAAGGAGTACGGGTTGAGCGAGCCGCGCGGCGTCGGCATCAGCAGCGTCTCGCAGAATAGCCCTGCCGAGCGAGCCGGGTTGAAGAAGGGCGATGTTATCTTACAGTTTGACGGCGAGCCTGTGACGAGCAGCCGTAAACTGCTTCGACTAATCAGCGAGGCTGCGCCGGAGCAGGCTGTGAGATTAACCATCATCCGCAACAATTCGGAGCAGCAGTTGACCGCGACACTCGGCGAGCGCGCAGACTCCTCGCGCATCCTCAGAGCTGGCAGACCTGATTTGAATGGCTACTTCCGCGTGAATCCACCGAATGTGCCGAATGCGCCGCAGGTCTGGGGCAACACGCCTGAAGCTTACGCCTTCGCGCTTGGCAGCAATCGCCGCGTCGGCGTCACGACGACTGTGTTGACGACACAACTCGCAGACTTTTTCGGCGTCTCCGGTGGTCACGGACTGCTCATCACTTCCATCAGCGAAAACAGCCCTGCGTCCAAGGTTGGGCTCAGAGCAGGCGATGTTATTACAGAAGTGAACGGCGAGAAGGTGGAAGACTCGGATGATTTCATTCGAGCCGTTAATCGCAAAGAAGAGGGCGAAATCTCGCTGACGATTATCCGCGACAAATCGCAACGCACGATTAAAGTGACGCCGGAGCGCAGGCCGAATCAGACCTTCAGATTGTCTGACATTCAACCAACGCCAAGCGCTATGCGAATTATTCCTCCGGTTTATTTGATGGACATGCCGGATCTCCGCACGCTTCAAGCATTGCCGAGAGTCGAGTCGTTCGTCATGCCGAAGCTGGATGGAGCCGTTCTGCCGCGTATGATGAGTCTCCCAGGCACGACGAATCTACCACGCTTGATGAATCTCCCAAGCGTTAAATCGTTGCTTCCTCTTCCCTGTCCGTATTTTGATTGAGCCGGAGTTAGTTTCGGTATTCGTCAACTCATCCGTGAACGAGGATGAAAGAAGGAAATAACGAACCACGCGCGTTACACGGAATCACACGAAGCAAGCAGTCATCACATTTTCGTGTCTCTTCGTGTAACGCGCGTGGTTCGTTTCGCCTTCACTTTTTACTGCGATTCAGTATTACAGTCCTTCTCTCTTCATTTCGACTGCGAGAGCCTTTTCTTCGCTTCAACCGCATCCCTGTACGAGCCACACGTCGTCTCATTGATCCCGATGGCGGCGTCGAATTCCTTCACGGCTTCATCCCTCTCATCCAGAAACTCAAGAATTCGTCCCATCGCTTCGTGTGCGCGCACGAGCATGCAGCGATCCGCGTCCGGCGGCGCGGTGCTGACGGCGTTGCGATAGTTCACCAACGCTTTCCTGAGCCTCTGGCTCTGCACATCTTCGTCCGTCGCGTCGCGCGCTGAAAGATTCGCCGTCTCTGCGAGCGCGAAGAAGACGCGCGACTCGCCCGGAAACTCGCGCAGGAGAGCCAGCAGCCGATCTTCAGCCGCTGCGTAATTTTTCAACTGCAAGAGTCCGTCCACTTCGAGCAGCTTTTTAACGAGAGCAGCATTCGGCAGCGTGCTGGCAGCCGTCGTGTTGGCTCCTTCAGCCGCTCGCGCCTTGCGCGCCGCGACGGCTCGTTTGCGTGCGGCGTCTGCCTCTTCAAGACGGCGCGTCTCGCGTGCCGGGTCGAACGACGCGATCATGTCCGCGAGTGAAGTGGTGAAGTCGAATCCTGAAGATTCCACCCCGCGCAACTGCTCCGCAAAATAGAAAGAGAGCGCCGCCCCGCTTTCATAACTTTCCGCTAACTGGGCAATCGCTTCGTCCGCCACGCCCGCGCGCGTTGCCTCCAACTCCTTGACTATCTCCGCGCGTCTGGCCGCATCCGAGGCTTTGGCCAGCTTGTCGCTCGCTTCACGCGAGAGCGTATCGAGTTTCTCAGCTTCTTCGAGGCGCACGTCAATGGCGGTCACGAGCGAGCGTCCGACCATCAGAAAAACATCAGGCGAGATGTTTGCTCCGGCTGCTGTGCGTGCGTCGAGCAATTGCTTGAGCTGATCTTTGCGCGCACTGATGTCCCGGTTGAAGCGCACGACGAGTGGATCAACGAGATATTGAATGTAAGCGCGGCGCACTTCGGGCGAAATCGGATTACTGCCACGCCCGTAACAGTAACGCTTCGTCTCTTCGCAGAACGGCACAATCACGTAGTAGTCGTCAGTGATAACGCGAAAGTTGATTGTGCCCGGCGCGGCCAGCAAATCAGGCACGACGAAGAAGCTGCGCTCGTGCTCGCGCGTCTCATACCTTATCGGCGCACCCTTTTTCGGCTTGTCTCCCGACCCGGGCGCTTTGATAGGAATCCGCTCTATCGTCGTCGTGATTGGCCGTGTGTGAAGATAGGAAACGATACCGTAGATTGCGGCGGCGGTCGAGCGTCGCAGGCGGTCGCCTTCCAGTTGGTACGCCCTGAGATAAGAGGGCATGCGCTCGTCAATGCCGGACTTGCGGTAGAACTCGCGCACGAGCGGCGCGAAATCAAGCACCTCCAGCAAGCCTGCCGGGAGATCGAGCGAGCGCGTCGGCTCTTCAAAATTAGGCGCAGACCCAATCGCATAAGCCAGCGTGACGTAACGCGCGGCTTGTTCGGCTGGCGTCGGCTCACGCCCGCTCACGACGGGCAATTTGTTGCGCTCATAGAAAAGGTTCAAGCGCCGTCGCAAATCCGGGTCTAGATTCGCCAGATCACGTCTTAGTTGAGCGCGAAAAACAGACGGCTCTTCATCTTTCGGCGTCGGATCGAACCCGGCAGCGTCCAGAGCCGCCATCACCACCACCAGGCGCGGTTCCGGCCTGATCTGCACGCCGTACTCCAACAAGTCTACGCTGACCTGTCTGGGCGGCTGCGCCTGCTGCTGCGGCGCAGGCTGTGTGGCCGGACGCTGGGGAACAGGGGTTGGAGACGGCGACGGTTTGTTCTGCGCGTCAACTATCTGGCCGAAAAGTATCAGCGCGATAAATGCGAAATAAAGTTTTTTCATAAAGCATTTGAAAAGCAGAAATCAGAAGACAGGAGACACGAGACAGAATGAAAAGGCCGAAGAACCGCTGCTGTTTTTATTCTGACTTCTGGATTCCGGATTCTGTCTCCTGCTTTTGGCTGTCTTCTGATTTCTGTCTTGCTCTTCTCCTCAGGAATCGTAATGTTAATGGATAAGCGATGCTCGAACAAACGACCGAGAGCACCATTCCTCCGATGAAGAAGGGCAGGAGCACGTTGCCGCCGCTCTCGAAGAGTTTGCCCCACCACTCGCCCGTCAAAAGGTGCGGGCTGCTGAGAAGCTCCATACTTTCCGGCGGCAACCCAAGCGGCCTGCCTAAGAGGAGCGCACCCGTGGCGTAAGAAGCCAGAATAATCGGCACGAGCGTCAGGAACGGATTGTTGACGAACGTTCCCGCGTAGATGGCAATTTTGTTGAAACGGAACGCGAAGGCAAGCGCGGTCGCCGCTATAGTGTGCAGTCCGAGAAAGGGCGAGAAGGCGATGAAGACGCCGATAGAAAAGGCAAGCGCCGTCCGCTCCGGCGGATCATCAATCGCGAGCAGACGGCGAAGGGTGGAGCGAAACATCTTAAAGCAGTGATGGGTGATAGGTGATAGGTGATGAGAGAAAAGCAGTTTCCTATCACCTATCACCCATCACTTATCACTGTGCTTTCTCGTCACCGCTCTTCGCATCAGCGCCTTTGAAGTCGCTGAGCGCGTCTGATTCATTGGTAAAGCAATCGAAGACGGTCAGGAGCTTGGTGATACCTAAGAGGTCTTGTAGTTTCTGCGTCAGATTGAGGAGCTTGAGTTCGCCGCCCGGTTCTTTGGTGATGGCCGTAAAACTCGAAACAAGCTCGCCGATGCCGCTCGAATCAATATAGCCGACGCCTTTGAGATTCAAGAGAATCTTCTTCTTGCCTTCTTCCAGCAAGCGCCGGATGGTGGTGCGTAGCGCAACCGAGCCTTCACCGATGGTTATTTTACCGTCCATATCGAGGATGGTGATATCTCCGGCCTGACGCTCTTTGATACTAAGTTCAGCCATTGCAGAATCTCCCTGTTAAAAGATTTGCGATTTTAGATTTTTGATTTTTGATTGGATAAGGATAAGAATCTGTTAAATCTGAAACCTGGAATTTGAAATCTCAGATTTCATCCTCTGCCAATCGCAAATCAAAAATCGCAAATCAAAAATTCTTGAATCATCTCTTCTTCGTCATCCTGACAATCGTGCCGCCTTCAGGATGACGCGACCATTCAACCTCATCCATGAAATTACGCATGAATAGAATGCCACGCCCGCTGGTTTTCAAAAGGTTCTGTGGGTCGGTCGGGTCAGGAACGCTTCCGGTATTAAAGCCCGCTCCCTCGTCGCGCACCGTAATCTCAATCACGTCAGGTAAACTCTTAAAACTGACCTCGACCTTTTTCCCCTCGTCCTGACGATTGCCGTGCAGCACGGCGTTGGTCACAGCCTCGCGCACAGCCATATCAACCGCGTAGGCGGCGTCCTCGCCCATCCCCGAACGCATCACGAACTCAGCGGCGGCGGAGGCAGCATTCTGGATGGCCTCTATGCTGCTCGGCAAGATGAGTTCACTCAGCTCCTCGGTCAAAATCAGGCGTAGCCTTTCCTAAAGCCGCCCGGATACGGCTGCTGATACAGGATTCGAAAAGCGAACCGGAAGATTGACGGTGTAACACGCCCGGACAGCGCATGTCAAGAAGCAGGGAAAGCAGTGGTCAGTGGTCGGTGGTCAGTAGTCAGTAAGAACAAAAGCAGTTTCGTTGCTTGTTTTTAACTGACTACTGACCATCGACCACTGACCACTTTGCTATACTTTCCGCATGAGAATCCGGCCAGCACGAAGAGTGTGGGGGGAGTTGCGTTTGCCCGGCGACAAGTCCATTTCGCACCGGGTCGCAATTGTTTCGGCGCTGGCGCACGGGCGGGCGCGAATCGAGAACTTTTCGACAAGCGAAGATTGCGCCCGAACACTCTCCTGTCTTCGTCAACTCGGCGTCCACATTGAACGTGACGACAAAAGCCTTCTCATCGAAGGTGTCGGGCTTCAGGGATTGCGCGCGCCCTCCGAGCCGCTTGACTGCGGCAACAGCGGCTCGACGATGCGGATGCTGGCTGGCGTGCTGGCCGGGCAGGATTTCGCTTCGACGTTGACGGGCGACGAGTCCCTGCGTTCGCGCCCGATGAAAAGAATTATCGAGCCGCTGGAGATGATGGGAGCGCGTATCCTGTCAGAAGATGGGCGCGCTCCCTTGCGTATCGACGGCAACCCGAAACTCAAGGGCATCCAGTACGAGATGCCTGTGGAGAGCGCGCAGGTCAAGTCCGCTATCTTGCTCGCCGGTCTGAGCGCGGAAGGTTTGACGGAAGCGATCGGGAAGCAGGGCGCGACGCGCGACCACACGGAGTGCCTGCTGCGCTGGCTCGGCGTTGCGGTCAAAAGCCGTGCGATTCAGAGTAATGACGTTCCCCCAGGAGAAGCGATCTCGATTGAAGGCGGCGCGCAATTCAAAGCTCGCGACGGCGTTGTTCCGGGCGACATCTCATCGGCAGCATTCTTCATCGCTGCCGCCGCGCTCTTGCCCGGCTCGAAGTTGGAAATCAACCGAGTCGGACTCAACCCGACGCGGACACGATTGCTTTCCGTGCTGCGACCTCTGGGCGTTGACGTGCATGTTGATTCGCTTGAGCGCAGCGATGATGAATGGCGTGGGGCGATGGAGGATTTCGACGAGCCGTTCGGAGATTTGAGCATCACGGGCGGCCCCGGCCTCGCCCCCTTAGAGCCGGGAGAGTCAAACGTGCTGCGCGGGGCGCTCATCCCGCAGTTGATTGACGAATTGCCCGTGCTGGCGGTTCTAGGCTCGCAGGTTCTGGGCGGCTTTGAGATTCGTGATGCCGGGGAGTTGCGCGTGAAAGAATCCGACCGCCTGCACGCGACCATCGAGAACTTACGCGCGATGGGCGCAGAGGTGGAAGAATTTGACGACGGTTTAAGAATTCCTGAGCGCGCGCAATTGCACGGCGCACGTCTCGACGCGCACAAAGATCACCGCATCGCCATGGCCTTCACCATCGCCGCTCTCATCGCCGAAGGCGAATCCGAGATCATCGGCGCAAGAGACTGCGTCGGCGTCTCTTTCCCGGAGTTCTTCGAGTTGCTGGAATCAGTAGTTGAAAGATGAGCGCGCGGACACGAACCATCATCATCACAGGCTTCATGGGCGCGGGCAAAACGACCGCAGCCAGGGCACTCGCCCGCAGACTCGCGTGCCCGATGATTGACCTAGACCAATTGATAGAAGAGCGCGAAGGGCGCACCGCGCAAGTGATAATTGACGAAGACGGCGAGCCGACGTTTCGTGAAATCGAAAGCGTAGCCCTCCGCGATGCTCTGGCAATCGAGACCGCGCGCATCATCGCGCTCGGCGGCGGGACGTGGACGATTTCCGACAACCGCGCGCTCATCAATGAGCATGGCGCTTTCACAGTCTGGCTCGACGCGCCTTTCGAGTTATGCTGGCAGCGGATTACGAGCGGAAACCTCTCACGCCCGCTGGCGCGAGACCTCAAGAGAGCGCGCAGACTTTACGACGAGCGGCACGCGTTTTACGATCAAGCCATGCTGCGCGTGGGAGTTAATGAAGAAAAAAGCGCAGACGCGATTGCCGCAGAGATCGCTAAGGCGCTGCCGCGAGGTATAGAGGAACAAACGTGAGCAGGGTAAGTGAAGCTTTGATTAACTGAAACCATTTTATAACGGAGTCATTGAATGGAGGAACAAAATATAGATGCCCCCTATGTTGCTGCTGAACCTGGTATCAGGACTTATTGGCTTAGTGTGTTTACGATAGAAACTTGGCAAGAATTTATCAATGCAGGGGCTAATGTCGCTAGTTTTAGGGCATACCGTTGGAAAGGTATGCAGAAGATGAACCATACGTCTCGTTAACCGGCGTAAGTTAAAATAGTCCTGACTCTTCATCTGCTATATCTTCTGCGATTTCATTCGCTATATCTGAATCATCCTCATAATTAAACTCAACCTTACTTTGCTTAATTATTTCTTCAAGGATGTTGTGTAAAAAGCCATTTTGGACTGCAACTCTAAAATCATCCAAGAGAATTGGCACATTTATAATTTCCTCAATACATTCCATATATCTTAAAACAACTACTTTAACTGAATACTGCTTTTCAGCTTGCTCACGTATTCTTTCCAATATGACCTCAGCAGAATCAGAAGATTTAATAACGAAAGTTATGGGGAAACGCTGAGTTTTATCTATATCCAAAAAGTATTTTTTAACGTCTACTGTTTCAGTCACCTGGAAGAATCTGCCAAGCGGTTTCATTACAAAGTCAATGCCTCCGTCATTCGCATTGGTTCGCCCTGTCTTATAAAGCGTCAATCGCTCTTGCATTAAATTATCTAATTCAAAGCCCCAATAAATTGTTTGATTGTGGTAGTAATATTTCAGCACGCTATAACTTACTATTTCAAAAACTCTAGCATCTACTGTTGGTTCTAGTAACCCCTTTATAAAATCAATTACTTTTCCTTCGGATAGCTTTTGTACGTTCTCACAAAATTCAATAAACTTTTCAAAGGCGTTCTTTTTAGCCCCAATATAGGCATTGATTATTTGGATGATTGCGGGCGCTATATTGTATTGAGTGTTGCCAACTGCGACCTTAAGGAGATGTTCGTTAAACCAATATCTGTTTCCTGTTCTGACAATAGGGATATGCTCACACGATGGAAAATATTTCTTGAATTCCTCATTCATCCTATGATTCAGGGCGTGATTTTGTAACTTTTGCCCAAATGGTAATTCCCGTTGTCTCTTAAACAATGCACTAAAAATTGCTCCTTCGGAAACACTATAGCCTGCCGCTAAATGGAACCCCCTATCAACATAATCTTCTACGAGAACATAAATCGCATATAGATTTGCGAAGCTGCCTCTCGATTTCGACCCTCTGTTTGCAGATTTAGTTTTTATGTTCAGATATTGAAGAAGTTCGCTATTTGCATATATGCTTTCGGCCACATCTCCAAAGAGATCTTCCAATATATGTTTGATAGTTTTTGTAAATTCGTGCTCTATTTTATTCACCAAGGAAATCTAACATTGCTTGATTATTCCGACGTTTTGTAGATTTCGGTTCTTTTTGCAACAAGTGACCATTGTATTCCGAAGCGATTTGAATCCGACGCAGCCCTACCTTCGCATATTCTTCTTCTATTTCAATACCGATACATTTTCTTCCAAGTTGCTTAGCAACATACGAAGTTGTAAATGTCCCCGAAAACGGGTCAAGGATAACATTGTCCTTATTACTACTGGCTTTAATGATTCTCTCTAGCAAAGCGATGGGCTTCTGCGTCGGATGGTTCTCATACTCTTCCATTCTGTATCTTACTCTAGGGATATGCCAGACATTACCTGGAACTTTTTTTGAATTGTATGGTGTAGGCGTTGGTTTGCGGTAATCAATTAGTTTTCTGATTGCTCCTGTCCTAGCTTCAACAAGAATATCTGTTGAATTGAAGGTATATTTTTCTGAATCTTTAACACAAAATAGAATCGGTTCATAAAGAGATCCAAAGTATCTCTTAGCTTGAACTCCAGAGCTATCGTAATACCAAATTACTCTTGATAGAATTGCCAATCGTTGACGGAGATAAATGTCAAAGTAAGGCATATTTTGGGTAGCTGTCATAACATAAAAGCTACCATTAGGCTTAAGTTTCTGAATACATAAATCTAACCACTCATAGCACCAATTAAGATAATCTTCGTCAGTCTGCCATTTGTCTTTTGTGCCATTAAAATTCTTTCCGATATTATATGGAGGATCCGCGAAAATCAGGTCTATGGTTTCATCTTCTATATGATGCTTAAGAATATCAATTGCTTCCCCGAGTATTATTACCTGTCCATCCTTTTCAAATCTCTTAAAAGACTTCATAGCTGATTCCCGTTTCGTGTTTTGCTGATTACGTCTGATACTCAACACCATACTGCTCCATTCATTTTAATGAAACTAAGTCGGCCACGCTACCAAAATCCAGTTGAAGATAATGGCGACCAGGTTAGGGGTTTAAGAGCCGGTACAGTCTTGTCCATGACTTTTCAAAAAAAGCTCCTTTCTATTGATGTTTTTACGCTTCCTGGATATTTCATTAAGTAGATGAAGCTGGCTTAAAATATCCACGCAATGAATCGAATAAGAGGTAGAGAATGACCAAGCATACAGAAGACACGAAAGCATTGAAGGTCGCGAAACAACTCAAGAACGCAGACAACTGGAAACATCTCGCTCGCTGGCATGGGGACGGTTACTATAAGCTACAAACCGAAGACACAGGGGATGTGTCCGTGCGTCTCTTTCTCACGCCGTCTTTGCTCAAAAATACGGAAGACATTATTTACCGGCAAATCGTCAACGCCACACGCTTTCCCGGTGTCAAGATGGTCGTGATTACACCGGACACGCACTATGGCTACGGCGTGCCGGTGGGTTGTGTAATCCTGACTGATGCGGAATCCGGCGCGGTGGCGATGGGGCCGGTGGGCTACGATATTGGTTGCGGAATGCTCAGTGCGAAGTCAGACGTTCCTGCTGATGTAGCTACGGCGGAGAAGCGCCTTCAGTTCAATCATGCCGTGATGCGGGGTGTGAACATGGGCGCGGGCGGCAAGAGTGTCAAGCTCGGTGGTCTTGATAAGAACGAGTTCAACAATCTGGTTCGCGGCGGGGCGGAATATTATGTCGAAAAGTACGGCGCAAGGTTTGATCGTAGTCGTGCCGAACGTCACCGGATGCCGGTTGACGACGACTGGCAGATTCCCTGGGGGGGCAATGGCAGACCTGAGCGCGGACTCGACCAGCTAGGCTCGCTCGGTGGAGGGAATCACTTTATTGAGTTGCAGAAATCTGTTGAGACCGGGACGTTGTTTGTGCAGGCTCACACCGGCAGTCGCGGCTTCGGGCACGGGCTTGCGACAAACTATTTCGAGATGGCGAAGGCTGAGAAGCCGGAGACGATCACGGATATTGACTTGGGCTATTTCACGCCCGAATCGCGTCACTATCGCGACTATCTGAACGCGGTCGCGGCGGGCGGCAACTACGCGATTATCAATCGCCTGATTATCTTCGAGCAGGTCGCGGAGGCTTTTCGCCAGACATTCGGCAAAGAGTTGGAATTGATCTACGAGATCAGCCACAACCTCGTGCAGCGTGAGTGGCATCCCGAATACCAAGAGGTCTGGGTGCATCGCAAAGGCGCGACGCGCGCTTTTCCCGCAGGCCATCCGGGATTGAAGGGAACGTTCTGGGAAGAGACAGGCCATCCCGTCCTGATTCCCGGCTCGAATAAAGATTGGAGCTACATCCTGCGCCCTGCGGTGGGTGCGGTCAACAGCGGCTTCTCCGTCAATCACGGTGCGGGTCGCCGCATGTCGCGCGGGCTTGCGACGCGCAGTCTCAACCAGCGAGAGATTGACGACGAGTACAGGGAGGCTGGGATTCTCGTCAACACGGACGGGCGCGTGCCTCTGGACGAAGCCGCTCCCTGTTATAAATCTTCTGAAGAAGTGATTGAGGCTGTGGTCGGCGCGGGACTGGCGACCGTCGAGTATAAACTGTGGCCGTTAGCCTCGCTCAAAGGAACTGACGGGCGCAAGCAGAAGAGGCGCAAGCCTGAGAAGACGCGCTCTCACTTTTAAGTAGGACAGGCATTCCTGCCTGTCGTAGGACAGACATTCCTGTCTGTCATTGAGCGCGTCAGCGCGAATACTTCTTAGCGAAAATTATCAGCGTGCTGGCGCACGCTTTGACAGACAGGAATGTCTGTCCTACGCGCGGAGTAGTTTCAAGAGAGCCATCTCTTCGGGTTGGTATTCAGGTTCGATGCGATGGATGGAGCGCTCGACCTTGCGGCGGAATGCTTCGAGGGTGACGCCTTGCAGGTAGCTATCGAGCACCTTCGGGTGAATGTAACAGCCTCGGCAGACGGTCGGCGTGTTGCCCAGACGCTCGGCCACGCGCTCAACCGCTCTGACAAGGTTGCGTTTAGCCTGCTTCTTATCTTCGGCCTTGCCGATTTCCGCTAATTCGATTGCGGCCAGCAGCGTCCCTCCCCAGGTCCGAAAATCTTTGGCGGAAAACTCTGCGGTGGTCGCAGCCTTGATGTACTCGTTCACGTCGCGCGGACGAATGGCGCGCACCTTCCCTTCCGCATCGTAATACTCGAAGAGTTTTGACCCGCCTATCTTTTTAATATCAGTGATCAGCGTGGCGAGTTCTTCGTCAACATGCAGAACGCGATGGCGAATATGATGCTTGCCGACGAAGTTGAACGAGAGCCGACCGCCGCGCTTGATCTCCAGATGGCGATTACGCAGGGTCGTGACGCCGTAGGTACGATAATGCTTGACGCTCTTTTCCGAACCGATGCGAAAGTAGAGATCGTTGATGAGCCGCACGATGACGGCCAGCACGCGCTCGCGCGGGTAGCCTTCTGTTTGGATGTCCTCGTTGGTCTTGCGCCTCAAGGCGGGTAGATGCTCGCCGAAGCGCTCGATCTTCTCGTACTTTTTGCGCTGCTGGCGCGCAGCAAACTGTGGGTGATAGATATACTGGACGCGCCCGATGGTATCGATCCCGACGGCCTGCAAGCGGTTGCGCGCCGAAGGCGAGATGCGCACCATTTCCCACGCGGGCGGAATCACCAGCGACGCGATGCGCGCTAAATCGCTCTCACCTGTAATGCGATCACCCTTCGCATCTTCATAACAGAAGCCGCGACGCTTCGAGCCGAGCCTCCGCCACCAGCGGATGCGCGCACCGCGCTCGACAATCTCGACCGGGCTTCGCTCTGCCTTCGATGCTACTGCCGCTTCCGTACTCGCCATTTGCAACCCCCTGCCCGACAATAAAAGCCTGCGTATCTTAAACCTTACTCTTGTGGAAACTGTTACAGGCTTTATTCAGCGGCTATTCATTCTCTGAGCTGACAGTCAACCGGCACGGCGCGCGAAAAGGCAAACCACGCGCATCACACGAAGAAGCACGAAATGACTATTACTGCTGTGTTCGTGCTCTTTCGTGGGCCTTCGTGGTTCGTCTCGCCCTCACTTTTAATTCAGCATTACTTCCAGTTGACAAGATAAGCCCTCAATACTTGAGACATCTCTTCAAACGAGTTCGCGCAGAAGAGAATCGGCTGGTAAGCGGTCGGGTCAAAATCCTGACGTGACGCGGCCTCTAAATCCAGCGGGCGCAACTCTGCTTTGTGCATAGCCTCAAGTTCTCCAGCCGACGACAACAGCCCCGTACCATAAGCTTTTACTTTTCCGTCTTCGCGCAGCACGCCGAATTCGATGGTGAACCAGTAGACTCTCGCCAGCCGCGCAAGCGCTTCGGCTGACTTCGTGCGTTTGACTGCGCGACCCACTAAGCGGTTGAGTTCAGCCAGCGGCCCGCTTGCCAGCGTCACGGCATGGCCGATGATTTCATGCGCCACGTCAGGCTCAGGCGTGTAGAGCGGCGTTGAATGATGACGGATGTACTGCGTGGAGAGAAACACGCCATCAGCCAGAGACTCTAGAAAGACGCGAGGCTCGACGAGCCCGGCCACAGGCTCCAGCCGAAAGCCGCTGAGAGCCTCGACCCTCGCCGCCACTTCTCGAAGTTGCGGGATACGATCTACGGGCAATTCCAGACGCTTCACGCATTCAAGATACTCCGTGCAGGCGTGCGCCTCGTGTGCTGGTCGAAGCGCCTCCCAAATTCTACGCCAGACCTCGTGTTCTTCCGGTGTATAAGGCGCATCAGGAATAGATGTGCCCGCACGGTAAGCAAGCGCGAGCTGCGCGATGTGATTACGGCGAGCGCGATATTCCGGGTCGCGAAAGCCCGGGTGGTCTGGATCGAGTTGAACGATTGTATTTCGATCTGCGATTGCATCATTGATGTCCGCTGCCACTATTCTCATGTCAACATGGTCAAGCAACAACGCCTCTGCTGTTTGTCCGGTCATGATGAAAACCTCACTTCAAATTCGTTTCGCTAGTCGTAGAAACAAAGAGAACCGGCCACGCATCCTCCCCGGCGGGAAGGATAGGTGGCCGGTTCCAGGAATCCTGTCTTTCGTGTGGCGCTAGATAATCATCGCACTCAGACAGCCCTTCATCGCCGCCCCGTCCCTCCGTTCAAGGTTCGAGCCGTAATAATAGTAATAGCGATAGAGGCTGTAAGTTTGTTTGCTCATCTGTTTACGCCGAGCGTTTGACGCTCCGGTACACTTCTCTTTGGTGTACGCGCTTCAGATTAAGTTGTCCACGTTTGATTCGTCAAGGTTAAGCTTGATGAAGGCTCGGCTAATCACGATCATCCCGCCTTTCATTCTTCCTCATGCAAATAACCAAGGTCGCTGTTAGCAGGCCCTTGAAAGACTTTGCCGTAAGCGTCGTAGCGCGAGCCGTGACAGGGGCAATCCCACGTCTTCTCTTTGGAGTTCCAATCAACGATGCAGCCCAGGTGAACGCACACCGCCGAGCGTTCGTGTATCGTGCCCGCGTCGTCGCGATAAGTCGCCACTTTCTTTAATCCATGACGCACTATCGCGCCCTCGCCCGGCTTAATCTCATCTACGGAATCCACGTCACCCGGCGTTACCAAATCCGCATACTGCGCAGCGACGTTGAGATTTTCGCTCGCAAACTGCGGCAGAGCCTTCAAGGTCTTTCGCGTCGGGTCATAGAGTTTCTCCCACTCGTTTGCGCGTCCCATGATGAGATCGGTTAAGAGGATTCCGGCGATTGTGCCGTGCGTCATGCCGTTTCCCGAATCGCCCGTCGCGATAAAAACATTGTCATCGTCCATCGGATTGCGCCCGATGAAGGCGAGGCCATCCACAGGCTCCATCACCTGCCCTGACCATTGAAACTCGATTCCCTCGATCATCGGAAACCTCGTCCGCGTCCAACGTTCAAGCCAACTGAACCGCTTGTTGGCATCGTCTGCCTGCCCCGTCTTGTGATCCTCGCCACCGACAATCAGCACGTCGTATTCTTCCACTTCGCCCGCATCTTTGTTTTTGGCGCTGGTGCTCTCTATCCGCACGTAGTGATAAGGGTCGGGCGTGTCCCAGTAGAGCGCCTTTGTGACAGAGCCGGATGGAACGCGCGCGCCGATGACGTAAGTGATGTACGGGGCTTGCTTGGTGTGAATCGCAAAGCGGTCGTTGACGGGAGTGTTGGTTGCCACGACGACCGAGATGGCTGTGATGATGCGCCCGTCGCTCGTCTCGATGCGTGCGCTCTTTCCTCCTTCAATCTTCTCGGCGTGCGTTTTGGTATAGATTCGCCCGCCGTCGCGTCTAATCGCTCGCGCGAGTCCGGCGAGATACTGAAGGGGATGAAACTGCGCCTGATTGGGAAAACGCAGGGCTTTGCCCGTGTCGAAATCTTTGATGGGCGCGCGGTCAACCATCTCAATCTCAGTCAGCCCGGCGCGATGCGTCGCCTTCAACTCATCTTCAAGCTGCTCTTTTGATTCATCCGGCGGAGTGAAAAGGTATCCGTCGAGCCGCTCGAATTCGCAGTCAATGGCTTCTTCCCTGATAATTGCTTCGATGCGGTCAATCGCCGCCGAATGGCTCGCGGCGGCGAGGCGTGCGCCATCTTCACCGTGAAGACGCTCAAGCTCGTAGTAGCGGTCGTCGAGCGCACAAACGAGATGCGCTGTCGTTCGCCCGGTCATGCTGCCGCCGATCAATCCGTCATCAATCACGACGACGCGCTTGCCTTCACGCGCGACGAGGTAAGCGGTTGTCATTCCGGCGATGCCTGCGCCGACGACAACGACATCCGTGCTCAGGTCTTCCATCAGTTGACCGTCGGACTCAATCTCTTTGGAGGTCGCCATCCAGATTGAAATTGTCTGCCCTGAATCGCTTTTCATTTCCTTTGCTCCTTCGGTTTCGTGCTCCTGGCTTCGAGCCAAACTCAAGTATCCGAGAACGGGTCGCGGGGGCTTCTTTACATTTCAATTGTTAGGGAGTAGTTTGACGCCAATCAGGAAGAATCATAAGATTGCCCCCTGCTCGTAGTCTAACGCCAAAACTATTCTCGTGCCCAACTAAGGTGGCGCGCGTCTTCAATTCAAGGAGGAAAGTAAAGATGGCAAGTCCGGCAAGTATCGCAGGGCATCCGATTCACCCGATGCTGATTCCCTTTCCGATTGCGCTCTGGGTTTTTTCCCTCGTGGCGGACATCGTCTACCTGTGGCGCGACAATCCGATCTGGGAGGTGTTCGCCTTCTACACTCTGCTGACCGGTTGCCTGGGAGCAATCGCGGCTGCCGTCTTCGGCATCATTGACTACTTCGCAATTGAAGACAAACGGGTAGTGAAGGTCGCCAACTGGCACGCGCGGCTCAACGTCCTGGCGCTCCTGCTCTTTGCCGCGAGTTGGTACTTGAGAACGAATAACGGCTCAGACATGGTCAACGATAGTTTGACGATTCCGATGGCTCTCTCGGTCGTCGGAGTGATTGCCGTCGCCATCTCCGGCTGGCTCGGAGGCGAGCTTGTCTTCAAGCACGGCGTCGGCGTCAATCCCCAGCACGACACGCGCGCCGACGAAGCAGCGAAGGCTCGCATCTCCTAGTGATAAGTGATAAGTGATAGGTGATAGGTGATAAGAGAAAATCTGTTCTTTCCTATCACCTATCACCCATTACCCATCACTGCTTTTACGGTTTGAGCACCACCTTGATGCAGTTGTCCTGCTTGTGCTTGAAAATCTCGTAGCCCTGTGGCGCGTCAACGAGGCGCATCCGGTGCGTGATGAGGAACGAAGGATCAATCTCACCCTTCTGGATTCGTTCGAGCAGCGGGCGCATGTACTTCGGCACATGCGTTTGCCCCATCTTGAGCGTCAAGCCTTTGTTGAAGGCTGCCCCGAAAGGAACTTTGTCGAGGAATCCGCCGTAGACGCCGGGAACGGAAACCGTCCCGCCTTTGCGACAGGAATGGATGGCCTGACGCAGCGCGTGCGGGCGATCCGTCGCCAGAAACATCGCCGCCTTCGCGCGGTCGTATAGCGCATCAATGGTCGTGCCGTGCGCTTCCAAACCGACGGCATCAATGCAGGCATCAGGCCCGCGCCCGCCGGTCTTCTCTTTCAACTTCTCAAAAATATCCTGATCGTCGAAATCGAGCGTTTCTGCTCCGCAACTTCCAGCCATCTGCAAACGCTCCGGCACGCTGTCAATCGCTATCACGCGCTCTGCGCCCAAAAGAAACGCGCTCCTGATAGCAAATTGTCCGACCGGCCCACAGCCCCAGACGGCGATGGTGTCGCCCCCCTGGATGTTGCAATTTTCCGCCGCCATGTAGCCCGTCGGGAAAATGTCTCCGAGAAATAAGACCTCTTCATCCCCGATCTCTTCTGGAATCCTGAGAGGCCCGATGTCCGCGAACGGCACGCGCACGTACTCGGCCTGCCCGCCCGCGTAGCCTCCCGTCATGTGCGAATAGCCGAAGAGTCCGGCGGGCGAAAAGCCGTAGAGTTTTTCGGCGATTCCGGCGTTCGGGTTCGAGTTGTCGCACAGAGACCACAACTCTCTCTCGCAGAAGAAACAGTGACCGCAGCAGATCGTGAAGGGGACGACCACGCGGTCGCCCACTTTCAGTTTCTTGTTTTCGCTTCCGACCTCCACGACCTCGCCCATGAACTCGTGGCCGAGAATGTCGCCTTTCTGCATCGTCGGAATGTAGCCGTCATAAAGATGCAAATCCGAGCCGCAGATGGCCGTCGTCGTAATCCTGATAATCGCGTCGCGCGGATTGAGAATCTTCGGATCAGGCACGGTCTCGACCCGCACATCGTTTTTACCGTTCCAGCATAAGGCTTTCATTATCGTATCTCCCCTTGAAAAAAAGTGGCCAGTGGTCAGTGGTCGGTGGTCAGTTAAAAGCCACAGCACGAACGCTGTTCATCGCTTTTGTTCTTACTGACCACTGACCTTTGACTACTGGCCACTCTGCTTTTACGCCGTCGCGCTGCGTCCCGAAGGCTGTCCCTCGGTCGTGGCGGCCTCGCCTGCTTCCATCACCTGTTTGAAGCGGCGCAGGTCTTCTTCGATCTGCTGCGATGGCTCTTCGCCGAAGAGCTTGGCGATGAGCGCACCGATTGCGCCGCCCGGCGGGTCATACTTGAGCGTGACGCGAACGACGGTTCCGCGCCCGCCCGTCGCCGGTTCAAAACGAACGCTGCCCGCGTTATCAACGTCCGCTCCTTCGAGCGAGCGCCAGGCGATCAATTCGTTCTCCTTCTCGTTGTAGACTTCCGCGTCCCACTGGACAGTCTTGCCCGCCGGAGCTTTCGCCACCCAGTGCGAGCGACCCTCGCCCAAATCCTTCACCGATTCGAGATGATTCATAAAACGCGGCAGATTCTCGAAGTTTCGCCAGAAGCGATAAAGCTCTTCGGGCGCACGATTAACCGTCACGCTCTTTTCAACCTTGATGCCGTGACCCGCAGGCACGCTCACCAGCGGATTGTCGGTCGTTTCAGCCGTGTTGACGCCCATCAAATCGTACATGTGACAATGTCCGGTCGAGCCGCGATAGACTAAGCTGCCGCCGACCAGCGCCAGCACCGCGCCGCCCCACGTCCGCCGCGACAATCCATAAATTGCCAGCGCTCCTCCGGCCACCGCGGATGCCCACCGCTCCGTCTGCCCGACGTTCACACTGTTGTCTCTGACGCCGCCCTGCTCAAGGCTGTCATTCGTTATGCCAGCTTGTTGTAGTGCTTCATTCATAGATTCCATCTTCCCAACCCTCCTTAAATATCAGTCACGATAAACGGACACATTACCGAGCCGTAGGCCATGCGACTGTCCGAAAACGGCTCGCTCTTTCCCTATTCCAGAGATGACTATCAAAACCCATGCCCAAAGACGGGGGCATGGTCACAATGAGATACGGAGATGCAGCAGAGGGAGCCCGGAGGCACAGGATGCAGGATTTAAGCCCCGTCAGAGGCGGATGATAATAGCCCAGCCATTTATTGCTGGGGAACAGAACGGTAAACATGATTGAGTCCCCTAGGGACGACTGAAGAGTTTCCATTCAGTCGTCCCTACGGGACTCAATATTTATTCTCTGGATTTATCCCCAGCAATAAATGGCTGGGCTATTATCATTCGTCCCTAGCGGGACTCTATTGGTTGGTTACGCGACCGCGTTTTCTGTGGCGACTGCCGAAGAGGCTTCCTTCTGCGCCGCTCCGCTGTGCACGTAGTAGAGAATGCGGTTGCAGTTGTCGCAGGTAATCACGTCGTCGCCGCGCCTGACTTCGGCCATCACCTGTGGCCGAAGCGACATGAAGCAGGCGGTGCATGAACCGTTGCGCGCTTCGGCAACGGCGATGCCATCGCGTATTCGCGCGCTGATGCGATTGTAGAGAGCGCCCATCTGCTTGGGCAGAGTCTTCACCAGGCGCTCGCGCTCCTGTTGGTTAATTGTGAGTTGCTCTGCCTGCGTCCGCGTTAGTTCCTCAAACTCCTTGATGCGCGCTTCCAGCTCTGCGCCGAGGCGCGCCATTTCAGGCTCGCGCTCTTTTAACTTGCTTTCGGCCTGCTCGAAGGCTTCCATCTTTTCCAGAATCTGTGTCTCAAGCTGCGAGATGTGCTTGCGCGCGGCGTCGGACTCGCGGATTGCCGCCTGGTACTCATCCTGCGTCGTCGAAGACATCAGGTTGCGTTCGGAGCGTTCCTGCTTGCCGCGTTGTTCCACGACTTCAGTTTCAAGACGGACACGCTCGGTGCGTGCGTCATCGCGCGCTTTTTCCAGTTCCCGAATTTCAAAAGCGCGCTGATCGAACTCTTTTTCGATCTCAGCGCGCCTTTTCGGGATAGCTTCTATTTCGGCCTGTAGTCTGCGTATATTCGTATCTGCGTTTTGCAAAGCGATCAACTGCTCTAATTCCGCTCTCACTTCTGTTCGTCTCCTTAAAAGATCAGGGGCATAAATGATGAATATAGGGTTGCATCTCAATACCCGATAATCACACATCCGACGCCCGCGCGCAAGCGGGGAAAAGCAGTAGTCAGTGGTCAGTGGTCGGTGGTCAGTGAAGACAAAAGGCAGTAAAGACATGAAGCGTCTCTACTGCCTTTGTTTTAACTGACCACCGACCACTGACCACTGACCACTTTTCTCTACTCCGCTCCGACAGCTTTCGCGGCGTTGATGCGACCGCTGGTCGCAACCTTGCCTTTGAGCGAGTCGAGTTTATCAACCGAATTGAAGAGCTTGTCACGCAGTTCTTTGACGGACAGCTTCGGATTCACAGAGAGAATCAGCGCGGCTACACCACTGACTTCCGGCGTCGCCATCGAAGTTCCAGAAGCTACATAAAATCCCTCATCGAGCCAAGTGCTCAGAATCTCTTGACCCGGCGCAGCGATGTGAACGCTCTTTGCGCCATAGTTGGAGAAGACGGCCAGCGCGTCGTTGCGGTCGAGCGCGGCGACGCTGACCATGTTTGGCAGCTCGTAGCCAGCCGGGAAATGAGGTCGCTTGTCAGAATCATCACCGCTGTTACCGGCGGCGGCGATGAACAGAATGCCCTCGTCTCCGGCACGCTTGATGGCATCGCGCAGCGCGTTGGACTTCTGATGCGAGCCCCAACTCGCGCTGATGATGCGAACGTTGACGCCCGCACGCTTGCGCTCAATCACGTAGTTGATCGCTTCAATCGCATCTTTGGTCGTGCCTGAACCGTTGGCGTTCAGAAACTTCAAAGGCATGATCTCGACGTTCCAGTTAATCCCGGCGATGCCGTAATTGTTATCGCCTTCCGCGCCGATGACACCTGCACAATGAGTGCCGTGTCCGTTGTCGTCCATCGGGTCGTGCAAGCGGTCGGTCGCGTTGAATCCGTGCTCGTCGTTAAACTCGCCGAGTTCATCGTCAGTATAGGGAGACATCCCGGCGGGGCGCATCCACATATTGCTGATGAGATCGGGGTGCAGGTAATTGACGCCGCTATCGAGCACGGCGACGACGATTTTGCTGCTGCCTGTCGTCTTGAACCATGCTTTTAAGATACTGATGTCGGCGTTGGCTTTGCCGCCGTCCTGTCCGGTATTTTCCAGCGACCACTGTTCGCCGAATCTCACATCGTTCGCATGCTTGTGCTTGCCCGGCGCGGCGTGTTCGAGGTGAATCTCAAACACAGGCTCGGCATATTCAACGTCAGGCAGAGAGCGATACTCTGCTGCGACTTCTTCGGCGTCAAGGCCGTCCTCGTCTTCAAGCGCGACGAGATTTTTGATGCTCTCGTATTCGTCCTCGAAGCGGTCGTTATTTCTCCGCGCGAGAGCTTTGATACTCTCTAAAGACATGCCGGGGCGAAAGCGCACGAGCACTTCGGCATTACCCCTTGGCACAGGTACCACTCCGTCTATAACTTCCACTTCGCGCACCTTATCCCTGACAGCAGTCTGGCCAAATTCAACTCTTTCACGCCGGACGCGTGATTTTTCACCTTGCCAGCGTTTAATCTGCCCCGCAAATCCCGCCAGCACGATCAACGTCAGCGCCAGCGCCAGATGTCCCAAAAAATTCTGCCGGTTCATCACTTCACCTCTATTTCAAATCTGGAGTTTGGAGTCTCAGAGTCTGAAGTCAAAAGACTTTTCTGTCCTTTGACTCCGGACTTCAGACTCCAGACTCTTTCAAACCTTGTAATTCGACCCCTTGAAATTGTAGAGCCTGAGTTGATTCTGATTGGCGCGATATTCGTAGCTGCCGCTGCTTCCGGCCTTCAGGCGAATGCGCCAGCCCGATGTAATCATCTGCCCGCTCATCTCGTCCGTTAAGGGAGCGCCGAGCGCCATGTCCGGGAAATCAGTCTCTTCGACCATCTCCTCTTTAATCTCATCTTCGGAGATACCCAGGCGCTTCGCCAGATCAGCCCGCGCGCGTCCGACCAAATCTTCCTTGCCTTCGCCCATCTTCAACTCTTTCTCTCTCAAACACGCCCCGCGCCTTTCGCGCCGGATGCACGCTTTTCACCTTGCAGCCTTGTCCGGCGTGCGTGTCCTTTCGTATTCTGCGCCAGTGCGGGGCGCTTCGTCAAAGTTTTCTGAAGACACGTCCGGTTCACGCCCCGCGCCGCAATTAATGAAGCCATCACTCGAAGAGATTATACGCCGCGCCGACGCGCTCTACGATGCGCGCGAGCATGCCGGTAACGTGCGCGCAAGCGTTAAGCTCCTACTGGAAGTCGAATACGCTGGCGAGTATGAAGCGGTGTGGCGGCTGGGACGCGCGCTCTTCTTTCTCGGACAGGAAGCTCAAAGCGAAGAGGAGTCGCGGCGCTCTCATGCTCGCGGCGTACTCTTCTCTAATCGAGCCGCGCGCCTTCAAGCTGAGCGCGTTGAAGGTCATTTCTGGCTGGGCGTCAACCTCGCGCTGTTGGCACAAGTCGAAAACCCTCTCAACGCTCTGCGCCATGCCCTCAGCGCAAAGCGCTCGCTCACGCGCGCCGTCCAGCTTGATGCCGCTTATCATGCCGCCGGGCCTTTGCGCGTCCTCGCGCGCCTTCAACACAAACTCCCTTCCTTGCTCGGCGGCGGAGCATCACGCGCCCGCGCAAACTTTGAAAGAGCAATCAACCTTGCGCCCGCGAACACCGTCACACGCCTCTACTTCGCCGAGTTGGTCTTTGAGAGTGGAGACAAAGAGAGCGCACGCACCCAACTTGAAGCTCTCCTCGACGCGCCGCCCGATTCTCAATGGGCTTTCGAGTCAGAGCGGGACAGGAAGATTGCACTTAAGATGCTGGATGAGATGGAATTTTAATCAGCAAATTTAGACAGGATTAACAGGATTATCAAGATTAAGAAAAGAAGACAGGTCAAGAAGGTTGAGTGCTTTTCCTTTCATCCTGTCCATCTTGTTAATCCTGTCTATCGATCTTATTCTCTCGTTAGACTAAATCACCGAAGGCATGTTGCAACAGTGCGGTCACAGTGATTGCCGCCGTCTCCGCCCGCAGCGTGCGCCCGCCGAGTGTGACAACGCTCCACCCGGCATCTTGAGCAAGCTGAATCTCTTCATCCGTCCAGCCGCCTTCCGAACCGACGAGCGCCGTGACAGCGCGTGGCTGCGCCTGAAGATTTTTAATCGTCTCGACTAATCCACGACCATTGTGTTCGGCAAACATCACGCGCCACTGCCCGGCGGCTGAAGGAACACTTTTGATGAGCGACTCGCAAGCGACGGGCGCAACAATTTCCGGCACACGCGCCCGCCCGGATTGCTTGCATGCTTCGAGCGCAATCCGCTGCCAGCGCGTGACACGTCGCGTCGAGTCCGCCTCATCACGCAACCGCACGTCCGCATGTTTCGTCACGACGGGCACGATGCGAACCGCGCCCAACTCCGTCGCTTTCTGCACGACCAGATCAAACTTCTCGCCCTTGAGCAACGCGACCGCGAGCGTCAGTTGAAGCGATGATTCAGGACACGCAGGTTCAACTTCAGCACCGACACGAAGCGTTGTTCTGCCCCGCTTGCAATCTTCTATCACACAACAAAACTCTCTGCCCTCACCATCGAAGACGAACACCTCATCGCCCCGATTCAATCTTAGAACATCACGCGCATGACGCGCCTCATCAGCCTCAAGCGCAACCCTCGCACCATCAGGCGCGAACTGTTCTGGCGCTGCAAAGAAACGTCTGCGTGTCATAATTTGTAGGACAGACATTCCTGTCTGTCATTGAGCGCGGAAGCGCGAATATTTATTAGCGAATCTAACGAGCGTGCTGTTCGCACGCTATGACAGGCAGGAATGCCTGTCCTACTAAACTATGACCGCGACCCACTCGCCGTCCGTCGTGACTTCCGGCGGTTGTGTGATTCCGAGTTCTTGAAGACGCGAGAGGATGAGTTCGGTTTGCGAGTCGAGAATGCCTGAGAGAATCAAGCGCCCGCACGTCGCGCCGATGAGCGCAGGCAGGAGCGGCAGGATGACATCCGCCGTTAGATTCGCGCAGACCAGATTGGCGGAAGCAGTTGTTTCCTCAATTGTGCCGACAAAGAAATCCACACGCTCCGCCACATCATTCAAACGTGCATTCTCGCGCGCAATCTCTATGGCTTCGGCGTCCGTGTCGCAGGCTTCGACGTGCGCCGATGGAAAGAGTTTCGCGGCGGCGATGGCAAGAATGCCCGTGCCCGTGCCGACATCCAGCAAACTCTCGCCCATGAAATATTTTTCGATGGCGGCAAGACAGAGCCGCGTCGTCTCGTGCGTCCCCGTCCCGAAAGCCATGCCGGGTTCGATGCGAATCACGATGCGCTCTTCCGATGCTGCGATTTCGCTCCACGGCGGCGCGATGAGAAAACGTTGACCTGCTAGAACCGGCTGCCAGTTTTTCTTCCACTCGCCGAGCCAGTCGCGGTCTGCGACTTCGCGTAAACGCATCTCGCGCACGGAAGACGAAGGCAGATCGTAAACCCGCAGGGCATCAAAGAGTGTGGCACGCAAGTATTCTCGTTCGGGGACGGCATCGAAGTAAGCGACGACGCGCACAAACTCGCCGCTGTCGTCAGCCGTTTCCGTGCCGAGCGCGCCAGCTTCCATCAAGGCATACTCGATTGATTCCTGCGCCGCCGGTTCTATCGTTACCTCAAGCGCATGCCAGACGCGCTCGCTCTTTCGTTCAAGGCTCATAACATGAAGTCGGAGTTGTTAGCGCATCAAAGTTCTGAGCAACCAGATCAAGCCCATGATGATGGCAGAGCCTCCGGCGAGATACCTGAGCTTCTGGTTTTTGCCGCCGGTAATGAAGAAAGCGGCGAGCAAGACGAGGGTGAGCGCAGCAAAGAACGTACCTGCGACGAGTAATAGGGTCATTGATGTTTCCTCTTTTTTTGAGTGCGTTGGATGAAGGCTATTCCTGAATTCCCAGCGAGTCGAGCAGGTTCTCTTTGTTTCGCCACTCCGCTTCGACTTTGACGAACAACTCAAGATGACAACGCGTGCCGAGCAGGTGTTCGATGTCGTGGCGGGCGCGCGTGCCGATCTCTTTCAACTGCTGCGCGCCATGACCGATAATTATCTTCTTCTGGCTGGCGCGCTCGACGAAGATGGCGCAGTGAATGACGGTCAGGTCTGCGCGGGCTTCGTCAAACTTTTCCGTGACGACCGCCGTCACATAAGGAAGCTCCTCTTTGGTCGCCTGCAAAATCTTTTCGCGCACGATCTCCGCGACCATCAAACGCAGCGGCTGATCCGTCAATTCGTCTTCGCCGAAGAGCGCTTCGCCTTCAGGCAAATGCTTAATCATCTCTGCGAGCAAAACTTCGATCATGTCTCCCTTGAGCGCGGAGACGGGAACGACTGCTTGCCATCCGTACTCCTGCCCGTACCACTCCATCAAGGGCAAGAGTTTCGATTTGTCCGCCAGCTTATCAGTTTTATTCAGCAGCAGGAGCGCGGGCTTCTCCGATTGCTTGACCAAATCAAGGACGAAGCGGTCGCCGTTGCCCGTCGAAGTGGACGCATCTCGGAGCAGGCAGACCAAATCAACGCCCGCGAGCGCGTCATGCACGGTAGCCATCATCCGGCGATTCAAAAGATAACCGGGCTTATGCACGCCGGGCGTGTCAACCAAAACAATCTGCCCATCTTTCCTGGTAATGACGCCCTGAATGCGGTGGCGCGTCGTCTGCGGCTTGTTCGACACTGCGGCGATTTTTTCGCCCACAAGCCGATTAAGAAGCGTGGACTTGCCCGCATTGGGTCGCCCGATGAGCGCGACGTATCCGCTGCGATAGTTTTCGCTCTGCTCGTTAACCTCGTCCTCGGCTTCTTTCTTCATTTCAGTTCAAAAGCGAAAGGAGCGTAAATCGTAAATCGTGAATCGTAAATAGAAAGAGCGCTCCTTCCATTTACGATTCACGATTTACGATTTACGTCTTTTCGTGATTAAGTCTCGCTCGCCTCTGTCGCGCTTTGTTCGTCCTGATGATCCGCCGTGTAGAGCCTTAGAATATCCTGACCCTGACGTGAGCGTGGATCGATCGTTCGCAAATGCCTGCGCCCCTGCATCTCCCAGATGGCCGTCACCTGTCCGTCCTTTTCGACGGCGTGATAGGTAATATCTTCGGCTGGGGCTGTCTCGGCTGGAATGGTCGCTGCCGCAGTTTGTTCACCGCTTTCTTCGGGCGCGCTAATGGTAGCAGCAGCGGCGTCCGGCGCGGTTTCGTTCTCTTGCATGTGAGTAAAACGCTCTCCTCTCCTGATTCAATTTTCGTTGTTTGATTGTTGAGCGATTGTGGCACACGCCCCGCGCGCATGTCTAGCGAGTGGTTGACCCGAAAAAGAAAATGCAATTAGACAGGATTAACAAGATGGACAGGATCAAGGGAAGAATCATCAAGCTTGTTTGTCCTGCCTTGCCTTCTTAATCTTGATAATCCTGTTAATCCTGTCTATTCCTCATTCATTCTTCCAGACTCTTAACCAGATTGACATACTCGCCGCGCTCAAAGCCGTTCGCCCGGAAGTAGTCAATCAAATCGCCGTCGTTCCAGTTGACCATCGTGTTGACGACCGTGACGCCCGCACGCTTGAAACGGGCGAAGAGCTCGTTCATCAGCGCGAGGCTCACGCCCTGACCGTGATAGTCCGGGTCAACGCCGATAATCTCCATCCACCCGGAAAGCTCTGCCGCAAACTCCCAGCCGCGCACGTCTCCCAGTACGAACCCGACGACGCGGTCGCGATGCGCTGCGACCAGACAATACTCAGGCCCGCGCTTGATATAAGCGTCGGCCTTTGATTCGTAGTAAGCCGCGTGCGGTTTGCCCGTAATCTTTTCGTCTATGCGCAACACTTCGTCTATGTCGCGGACGGTCATTTTGCGGATGGAAATGTCCGGCATGCGTCTGGCCCTGCGCGCCTTATGTCGGCGCAGCCCGCTGAACACGCGCGCCGCCACCTTTCTCACCAGACGCGGCTTCAACGAACGCTTCAGGATGTTGCGGTAGGAGTCGTGCCCCGATACCGAATCGAACAGCGCATCATACATCAACGGGTCTGTCTTGCCGACATCTATCATCGGGTCTAAGCAAAGACGCGCGCCCATCATCATCAAGCGTCGCACCATGACGCCGTAGCGATAATCTCCCAGGAGATCGCTGCAACTTTTTCGGTAGTTCTCAAGCGCCTGCTTCGAGACACCGTGTTCGAGCATCGTCTCGGCGGCTCGCACGCCCGTGATAATCGCCGTGTTGATGCCCTTGCCCTTGAAAGGCCGCAGCCAGCCCGTCGCATCGCCGACGAGCGCATACCGATGCCCGAAGGGAGCGCGAGCCGGAGACGAAGGAAAGCGCCCTTCGTAATAGTTAATCCGGGCGGGGTCGAAGCCGGGCAGGAGCGCCTGCACCTGTGGCATTTGCAGGAAGAGGTCAAGGTCGCGCGATGAAACATGCTCGCCCGCGATATTGACCAGGGTGTGATCGCCTTTCGGTGTAATCGCGCCAAACTCTATGCGTGGGCAAGCCGACGGAAGCAGGAAAGCGTGAACGATGTGTCCGAGCTTTTCAGTTTGAAAACTCATGGTCGTCTCAATCGTCGTCAGGTAACTCTTGAGCCACTTCGACGGGCGCTCGTAGCCGCCGTCCGCGCGCGTCACGTCTTCAAAGACGGAGAGCATGGCTTCGTCAAGGCCGAACGCGCCGACCACTACGTCCGCTTTTTCATACTCCGATTCGCTGTAGACGCGAACCTCGTCCAACCCATTGCCCCGCACAAACTCGATTCCGGTGACGCGCGACTCGACGATCTGCGCGCCCAGCTCGCGCGCCCGATCCAGCATGAATTGATCGAACTTCGCGCGCTCGACAGCGTAGGTCGCGCGCCCGGAGCGGATGTCGCTGGCGGTCGCGCCCTGTCCCGTGAGCAGTAGATTTTCGTGCGCGCCGTGCAGGCGATAGCCGAAGATTTGTCGCTTGATGATTGCGGGCGGGAGTTGAATATCGAGTTCCG
This sequence comes from uncultured Acidobacteriota bacterium, assembly GCA_963791265.1. GTDB lineage: Bacteria > Acidobacteriota > Blastocatellia > Pyrinomonadales > Pyrinomonadaceae > QHXM01. The sequence continues at coordinate 71,452 of CAWBSB010000012.1, read as the reverse complement.
AAGCCAACACATCTTCGACGGGCGGCGAGAGCACGCCGACGCATTGATTGGCGTGAACATTAAAATCCTTGCCCTCAAAGACAAGGACGCGCAATCTTATCCCGCGCGCGTCCGCGCCCTGTAACAACTTGATAGCGCACGCCGCGCCGCCCGGCCCGCCGCCGATGATGACGACCGTTGAATTATCATGGAGGCGGCAATCGTTCATCGAAGAAGAAGGAAAAAGGTAAAAGTAAAAAGGCAAAAGGGAGGCGGAGAACCACTTTTATTTTAATGTGGTTTCAGCCTCACTTTTGCCTTTTACCTTTTGCCTTTTTCCTTTTTTACATTTCCGGCGCTTTCACCGCGACGCGGCGGATGAAGCCGTCGCCGCGCGCCTCAAGCTCTGCCTTCTCGGCGAGCGTATAGAGCACGGAGTTGAGTAGCTCTTTGCTATCCACCTTGAAACTCGTCAGGCCGCGAGCGTTGGTGTCTACGTCGTTGAACTGAAGCGTCAGGTAGCGATACTTTGTTCTTGCCAGCCACGAAAGCATGTTGGCCCCGTATGGTAGCGGAATTGCTCCGACGACTTGCGCGGCTTTCGGCCTGCCAGCCTTTGTGTCGGCGTAAGCTCCCACCACCGCCGAATAAGGAATTGACAGAACCTCTTTCTGCTCCTTGTTGCGAAAGACGAGGCGATTGTTGGCATCATCAAAGCTGAGCGTGCCGGTTTGCTTCTTGTTATAACCGAAAATCCCTCCCTCATACTTCGCCTTGAATGTTTGCGGCGCAGGCGCAGGCTTCGGAGCCGTGACACCGCCAGGCTGTGTCGTATCTTTCGCCGTCGCGCGCGGCCCCTGCGCGAAAGCCGCACCCGCCACCAGCGCGACAAGCAGTCCCGCCCCTAAAAGTTTATGTATCTTCATTACTTTCTCCCCTTCTAACTTAGATCGGATAATTGACTGTAGATGACGACGGGCGAAGGCGTGTGAGCATTTTCCGCCCATTGTACAATATTAAAGACGCTGTCCGCCGACCGTGCGTTGCCAGACGAGCGCCTGTTTTAGCACACAGAGCCGCTGCCGGTCTTCCGGCTCGCAGACGGGTTCGAGCTGCTCGATGATAGCCTCTATCAAAGCGGCGCTGAACGCCCCGGCGTGCGTAACAATCTGCGAATAATAGTGAAGATGCACGCGCCCGTCTCCGTCAAGATGAAAACGGTGAACATCCTCGTCCGTCAGATGATAGATGTCCTGATTGACCGGAATCACGCGGCGCGGCACGCTGTGATGATTCGCCTTCGACGCATCCCGCCAGCCCAAAAGCAGGATGCCGACGAGCAAGCCCTGTTCATTCAAATAATCCGGACTCAGGACGGAGTTGTCTGTGAGCGATGACAGGCGCGGGCCAAAGTTCCCGTACTCAGGATTAATAAGCTGCGAGTTGTAGATAACGCCTACGACCTCCGAGCCATCTTCGAGCGGGATGGAGACAAACTGCGCGAAGCCGTAGTCTGAAGGCGAAGGCGGCGCATCTGCATCAAGCACATCAATCACCCGCCCCACGTAATCAACGTGCGAGTTTGATTTAACTATCTTGGCAAGCTTGGTCGGCATATTTGCGATTTTAGATTTTTGATTTGCGATTGGATAAGGATGAAAGCAAAGATTTCAAATCTCAAATCTCAGACTTCAGATTTGAGACCTAAATTTTTAGCTCTCTTCCAATCAAAAATCGCAAATCAAAGGTTCTAAGAAGCTGTTTGAAAAGTCTATGAAAGCTCCGAAGGAGCGAAATGTAAGAGCCTGTGGCAACGCCACAGGGAGAGAGCACAGGTTATTCATCGAGCCCTGAAAGGGCGTCATAAATATTTCCGCCCTGACAGGGCTTCATCATGTAATCTATATCCAGACCCAGGGTTGCGCCCTGGGCTATCACATCGTCGCCCCTACGGGGCTTTTCAAACAGCTTCTAAGGTTTCCCGGCCCATTCTGGAATCTTGTAGAGAATCCACCAGAGGAAAAGCTGCGCGCAAAAGATCAGCACGCCGAAGGTGAGTCCCATGTAGGAGGCGCGTCGTCCGCCACGCTCAGGCGCGCGATACGAGTTATACAATCCGACGCTGCCCATCAGAACCGCGCCCGGACAGAAAAGGATTCCGAGATATGGAACGAGCGAATAGGTCACAAAGGCCAGCGCCGTCGTCGAAGCGCCGTTGCTGTTTCGTGCGGGGAAGATTGACGACATAGAACTTTTCAAGGGCTTGACGCTCGCTTTGCTGTCATTACGGCTCACAGTGCGGCGGCGTTGCTGTTGCAAATTGTACGAAGCGCGCAGCGCGTCCATTGGAAGATAAGATTCATCCAGCGAGCGCCCGCAGGCCGAACAGTAGCGCGCATCCACGCGCCGAGCCTCAACGCCACAGGCAGGACACGCACGAAGCGTAACTGGCGTAATGGCTGGCTGCATAGCGGGGTCTTCCATCTTGCTCGTCTCGCTATCTATACTTCAACGTGTCTTGCTGTTGTCATCGTCGCCGGACTTTGCTGGCGGCTTTGCGCGAGACGCCGAACGGCAGGCTCTCACGTTCGGCGAATTCCTGCACGGCGCGCAGGAATTGTTCACGGTCGCTGCCCCGGATGAGCGCCGCTTCGTCCGCCGCCTCAATCGCGTAAGGATAGCCGAGGCCGCTGATACATTCGGCGCGCACAGTGTCAACCACATCATCTAACAAACCGGCTTCATAAATCCAGACGGGCACGTCCAGACGGGCTGGCACGCTTGCCCCCGTCGTCTGCAAATAGGTGAACCCGACGAGCGGCTCGCCGCTCAACTCGTCCCTGAAGGCTTCGCTCGAATTCTTACGCACGCAATAGCAGAAAGCCGTGCGCTCGCCCCACGCATTCAGAATCGGCGGCTCATTCTCAAGCGCTGAGTGCAGGAGTTGTGCGTCAAAGAGCGAGCGGCTGCGAATGCTCGTCGCACCTTTATCAAGTGTGTCCAGAAGCCAGACCAGATCGCGCGCGTAAGATTGATCCACGAAGCCGACGATGGGCACTCGCGCCTCGCGTGACAGCTTAATGAGGTTGACGATTGCTTCAACGTAAGCGTCCTGAAGTTTCGTCTTCGGCAGCGCAATCGAGATCATCAGCGTGCCGTCGAAGAATCCGAGCGGAGTCCGCTCATTGCGCTCCTGCCATCCTCGCTTACTTTCAATCCACTCGCCTAAGACTTCCACTTCCAGCCGGAAACGACTCAAACTGACAATCGTGTCAGCGTTGCTCCGGTCATCGTAGCCTTCCAGCAACTCCTGCGGCGAGACAATTCGGAAGCGAGCTTCCTTGCGATAGTGCCCGCCGCGCGTATGTGAGTTTTCAAAGAGCGCCACCTGCACGGCGGCCACCGGCAACGACACGTCACGACCCGGCACAAGCTGGCTGCCGTCTGCGGCAAACGTCACACGATTTTCAAGCGTCTCAATCGCCCAGCGGCGCGATTCCTCATGCGTGCGCCAGCTTCTTCCAAAGGGAACGACTATCGAACCTGCGCTGTCCAATTCACGGGAAGGAATCGCGCCCGGCTCTTTCACCGCCGAGATAGCACCGGCCACATCCTCCGCGCTGCGCCCGCCAAGCGCCTGCAAGCGCCGCACGTAATCCTGCACATCGCCACGCCACACGCGATCAAAGCGTAGAAACTCTTCCCGCTTACTTTCGAGCGCCTGGCTGAGAAGATGCTGGTACAGCATAAGGCAAGTGATAGGTGATAGGTGATGGGTGATAAGAGAAACGCTGTTCTTTCCTATCACCCATCACCTATCACCTATCACTGTTCTATTATCCTTTTCTCGCCTTTCCCAGTTGCGTGGACGAGGCTGAGAAACGTGATGTTTTCAATCTTCCGTTGAAGAAGGTGTAGGCGATGCCGTCTTTCAGGTTGCGAAAGATGGTGCCGCCCTGCGTGTCTTCGCGCTCGAAGCGGGAGTTCCCGGTCAACAGCATTGATTCGGGCGTCTCAGAGGAGCGCTCGTGCTGCAAGACGATTTGGAGCACCGTGCCTTCAAGCTCCGGGTAGAGTTTCTTCGTCTCGACGAAACGGGCGTTGACAAAAACGACTGTCACCTTACCGCCCATGACGTTGAAATGCAGCGTTCCATCCTGTCCCGGCTGATCCTGAATGGGCTTGCCGAGAATCCTCTCGACATCGGCGCGGCGAGACTTCAAAGGCTCTATATTGTTCCAGCCTTCAGCCCTCACCGGCTGGGAAAAGAGGATGAGGGAAGCAAAAGCGAGAGCGGCTACCGAGACCAGGCGGCGCGCATCGCGGGAGTTCGGGTTTCTCATGGGAGGGATGCTATCTCAGACAGTGACAAGTGACAAGGGGTAAAACAGTGATAAGTGATAGGTGATAGGTGATAAGAAAGAACGTGTTTTCTCTTATCACCTATCACCTATCACTTATCACTTTGCATAGGGTCTGACGCGATCAGCCGAGGCTTTGAAGTCGGCGTCGTTGGGCGCAAGGCTTGCGCCTTTCTCGTAGGCCGAGAGTGCCTTCGCGTATTGCTTGGAGATTTCGTAGGCGTAGCCAAGCTCGCGGTAGATGTTCACGTCGTTGGGCGTCCTGGCGGCGGCGCGTTCAAGTGCGCTGATTGCTTTCGGAAAATTCTGGGCGCGTGATTGCGCGACCCCGAGCAGGTAGAGCGCGGCTGGATTGGCGTCGGCTCCTGCGGCGACGCGTTCGAGCACCAGCGCGGCTCGCGGGAATTGCTTTGCCGCGATGAGAGCCTGCGCGAAGAGCAGGTTAGCTTCCGCATCCGTTCTGATCCGCGTCAGACCTTCACCCGCGCGCACGGCGCTCAGATAATCCGCGTCTGCTTTTTCCGGCGATGTCGCTGCGCCTGCTCGTTGCAGGTAAGCCACAGTCAGTAGATTCCAGGCCGGGGCGGAGCGCGCGTCCGCCAGCGTGGCGCGATTCAGGGTAGCGATGGCCGCGTCAAAATCGTTGCGCTCGAAAGCAATCTGGCCGAGATAAAGAAGCGCGACGGCGTCTTTCGGATTGTCTTTGACGATTTGCGTGAAGGTGCGTTCGGCGTCCGCGGCTTTGCCCGTGCGAAGCTCTGCGACGCCGCGATAGAAGACGGTCACGGCTTCGGGCTTGGCATTCGGGCGAGTCATTGCGGTGACAAGGAGCGGAAGCGCGCGGTCAAACTTTTCCGACAGGAAGTAGGCGTGCGCGAGCGCGTCCGAGGTGAACGGGTCTTCCTGTTTGGCTGTGCGCTGCAAGTCGAGAGCTTTCTGCAAATCGGCGGAGGCTTCCGCGTACTGCTTCAAATTCATCTCGGCAAAGCCCGCGATCTTCCAGCCTTCGCTATCGTTCGGATTGGTCTCTGTAATCTGCCGTGCTTCCTTGAGCGCCGCCGCATATTGTTTCTGTTGCAGAAGGCTGAACGCGTGCGAGGTGTCGGCGGACGCTGACGCAACTCCGGCCATCGGCGCAACGGGCGTCGAAGCGGTCGTGTTGAGCAGCGGAGCGTTCGAGGTCTCGTCGGAAGCTGTGCCCGTGTTCCGACGCCTCCCGGTCGAAGTATTGGAGTTGGCAGGCTCTACGTCGAGCAGCGAGTCGGAGGGTTTACTCGTTTCGGTCGCGGCATTGGTCGTCTTCTTGGTGACGCGGCGCGGTCGGGTCGAACCTGACGACTGCGCGTGAATTGTCAGCGCACCGAATATCAGGAGCGAAATGAGCAGAGCCAGATTGCGTTGGAGGTGATTTCTTCTCATGATTTTCAATTCTTTCAATTTCTCGCGCACTATTCAAGCCTCGGAAGGCTCATTCATGCAGGCTTGAGATGGCTTGAACGGCGATTGGGTTCGCTTACAGGCGCAGGACAGATATTCTTGTCTGTCGTAGGACAGGCATTCCTGCCTGTCTAAGCGTGCGCCAGCACGCTTATCAATATTGGCTAATAAGTATTCGCGCTGACGCGCTCAAGGACAGACAAGAATGTCTGTCCCACCAATGACAGGCAGGAATGCCTGTCCTACATGCAGAAAGGCGACCGGCAAACTCTGATTTGCCGGTCGCCTTTTTATCTATTAACAGTTGGTCTTTAGAAATTAATCTTGAGGCCGAACTGGAACTGGCGCGGGTCGTAGGCCGAGGTCGGACGGCTGAAGTAGCGCCCGCCGGGGCCACGATCATTAAAAGTATTGACCACGTCGAAGAACGGGTTAGCCGATGCTTCGTTGAAGCGATTGAAGAGGTTGAAGCCTTCGGCGATGATGTCCATCCGAACCCGCTCGCTCAGACGAACAGCGCGGGTAACGCGCAAATCCAGGCTGGCGTAAGGATGCGTGATGCCTCGATTTCTGCCCAGACTTCCATCTGAGAGGAATGTCGGGAGGATGAGCGTGCCGTCCGTCGCAACGCTCGGACGATCATTCGAGCTTTGCAAATCGAGGTTGGTGTCCGTGCCGGTCAGGATGTTGAAGGGACGCCCCGAAGAGATTTCGAGAATCGGCGCGATGGTGAAATCTGCGAGAAAACGTTTGGCGAAGCCGTCCGCGTTGCGCCACGCAGTGGGCGAGGTGACGACGGCGCTGAAGACAAAGCGGTGGCGCTGGTCAAAGAGCGAGTCGGCTCGCTCTGCGCGGAAGTTGCGATTGTTCTGCGGCTTGAGAAGCGTCTGCAAGTCCGAAGAGTCGTCAATCGAATGCGACCAGGTGTAAGAGGCCAGGAACTGGAAGTTGTTCGAGAAGCGACGCTTCAACTCCAGGTTCATGGCATTGTAGTTTGAGTTGCCGTCTGAAAGTTGCGCGCTCACATCGCCAAAGGGAGTGATTGATCCCGGTGTGCGAACGCTGCCCGCTATCGCCGCGTTGAAGGCTGCGGGCGTCACAGCCCCGGCAGTCTGCGCGACGACGAAGAAGTAGTTCGGCGCGTTTGGACGGAAGAAGTTGGCCGCCAGCGCGTTGACGATGACCTGACCGTTGGTGTTGTTGACGGCCACGAGTCCCGGAATGCGAACCGTGTAGAGCGCATTGCTCGTCGTCGGAATCGGGAAGAGGACGGCCTCGGAAAGGCTCGTCGGGTTGCGCCCGTTCGGGCACCCCGTCGGGCAGAGCACGGGGTTGTTAGCAGCGAAGCGCCGGAAGTTTTCCGCGAGCAAATCGGTGCGCGGTGCGTTCACGTCCTGCGGGTGCGGGAGATGATGCGCGCCGACGAAAATCCAACTGGCTGACAACGAAAGATTCTTGCCCAACTGACGCTCGATGCCGACGCTGGCCTGATTGGCGTAGGCGTATTCGAAGTCTTTGCCGACGGCCAGTGTGAACGGGAAGATTGGGCCGAAGCCGACGAAGGTCTGATCGTTGAAAGTCAGACGACCCGGCAAGTATTGCGCGCTCGCGGCTGCTCCCGGCGTCGTCACGCCCGGCGGGCAGAGCGGGTTGGTCGTCGCCGCCGTGCAGACCGTTCCCTGAAAGATGTTGAGCAGGTTCAGGGTCGCGTTCGGGGCGGGGCTGATGGGCAGTACGTTGGTGTACTGCTGCTGCTGCGCGCCGTCAGCGATGTCTGAGTTAAAGGCGACGGCCAGCAGCGGATGGTCGTAGAAGATGCCGTAGGAAGCGCGGAAGACTGTCTTGCCATCGCTGTTGATGTCCCACGCGAGGCCGAAGCGCGGCGCGAAATTATTCTTGTCGCGCGGGAAGCCCTGCTGCACGCCGAGCACATCCTGCGCGGTTTGCAGATCGGAAGCCGAAAGATTGATGCCCGTCAGCGGATCCTGAAACGCGATGGGCGCGATGGTGTCCGTTAATTCCACATCGTAACGCACGCCGTAGTTGATTGTCAGATTGCGCCGAACCTTCCATGAATCCTGCCCGAAGAAGGCGAGCGGTCGATTCTTAATCGAGCTTTGGGGATTGCCGAAGCCTTGAATGAAAACGCTCGGGAACCCCAGGCCGTAGGATTGAACGGGCGTCAAAGGCGGCGCGTTGGCGGGCAGGCCGGTGATGACGGGCTGCAAAGCGAACGTGCCGAAATTGAAGAGGCCGGGAAAGTTCAACTCGAAGGTCGCGTCAACGTTAACGAAGTTGAAGTCCGCGCCGAACTTGGTTGTGTGGTTGCCGATGACCCAGTTCAGGTTGTCGGCAATCTGAAAGCGATCCTCCACGCGGTTGACGGGCGAGAAAGGATTAGAGCCGATGAAGGCTGCGCCGGAAATCTGTAGAGCCACGCTCGGAACCTGCGAATCGAAAGTCGCACGGCGGCGGCCAAACTGGAATCTGGCTTCGTTGACCATCGTGTTCGAGAGCGTCGAAGCGACGTTCGCGGCAAACGTAGTGTCCCGCAAAGTTTGAATACCCGTGCGCGAAAAATCGTTCTGGCCGTTCACCTGGTTCTGCGACTCGTCCTGAATGCCGCTCAAATCGCTCGGATTGTAGCTGAAGCGCATCGTGAGCTGGTTGTCTTTGTTAATCCTGTGGTCGCCGCGCAATGAGAAGAAGGTCGTATCTTCCGAGATGGGGAAGAGACGCTGCAACTGGTTAAGCGGGCGGAATCCTACGGGCTGACCATCACCGTTGACGGTGATGAAGCCTGGCAGGATGAGGTTGTTGGCAGCCGTCGGGACGGGTGCGCCCGAAAGCAGGAAGCGACCGCCAATCACGCCCGGTGTGATGGGGCTAAAGGCCGGGCAGACGCTACCGTCGTTCGGGCTGGTCAGAGGATTGAAGCCGTTCAGTCCCGTCGAACCGGCGCTCGAAACAAAGAAGGCGTAGGTGCGAGCCAGACAGATGTTCGCGCCTACGCCTGTGCCGACCAGACTGTTGATGAAAGCAGCCTGACCCGGTGTGATGTTATTAAAGGTACGCGCTACGGGGTTGACGCCTGCGATGACAGGTATCGTCGCCGAGCCGCCCAACCCGGCAGCAACATCGGAAGTGAAGAAGCCAGACTCCTGACGACGACGCTGCTCAACTGCCGCGAAGAAGAAGGTGCGGTTTTTGATAATCGGGCCGCCGAGCGTCGCACCGTACTGTGCGCGTGTAAAGGGCGCTTTCTTGCTCGGATCATTGTCAATGACGGGAGCAAAGGCGTTGCGCGCCTGGATTGACTTGTGGCGGATAAAGCCGAAGACGTTGCCGTTAAATTCGTTCGTCCCGCCTTTGGTCACGACGTTGATGATGCCGCCCGTCGCGCGGCCAAACTCGGCGACGTAAGAGTTGGTGTTGACCTGAAATTCCTGCACGGCTTCCTGCGAGACGGTCGAGCGCGAGGCGTTGACGGAATTATCCGTATTGTCCGCACCGTCCACCTGCACGAGCGTTGAGCGCCCGCGCTGGCCGCCGATGTTCAAGCCCGAAGAGGGCGCGGGGCCGACTGCGCGGTCGTTGCCGCGATTGACGGTCGAGATGGTCGTGGAGAAGCCCAGATAATCGCGTTGGTTGATGGGGAGATTTTCGATGCGCTGTTGCTCAATCGTATTGGCTACGGTCGTGCGCGTTGTCTCGATGACGGGCTGATCTTCCGTAGTGATGTTGACGATCTCCGTGATCTGGCCGATCTCAAGCGTGACATCCAGATCAGCGCGTGCGCCGACGGTCAGCTTGTAAGATGGCACGACAGCCTTCTTGTAGGTCGGGGCTTCGACAGTGACTTCATAGTCGCCCGGCGGCAGGCTGACAAGCTGGTAGTAGCCGTCGTCGTTGGTGGTGGTGTCGCGCGAGAAGTTGGTCGCGGGATTGCGCGCCGTGACAGACGCACCGATGACCACCGCGCCCTGTGGATCGCGCACGAAGCCCTGCAAGTCAGCCGCATTCGATTGTGCTTGAGCAAAGGCGGCGCTCGCACAAAGAAAAGTAGCGACGCACAGAACGATGAGCCGGGTAAAAACGGCCAGGAATCGCTGAGGAAACACACGCATTATGGTCTTCTCCTTAAAATTCACAAAGATGGAGGCTCTGGAAGCATTGCCAGTTTATAGAGACAAACATTCGCTGGCGGGCTGTTAGGGAGTAGCGTCTAGCCCGTCAACGAGAGCGGAAACCGAGGTCGTCTTTAAGTCGAATGGTAGGCTCGCGGCGCACATTTTCGGGAGTGATGAGCAAGCCCGAAGACTAAGCTAAGAGCGAGAGTCCGTAATCAGCGCCGGGAGCAAATTATTTCAACGAACGCGCCGTCTTTGTACCGCAAAACACAGGGAAAAGCAATAAGCAGGGGTCAGAGGTCAGAGGTCAGAGGTCAGTAAAAACAGGCGATGAGCAGCATTTAGCTTTTGTCTTGAACTGACCTCTGACCTCTGACCTCTGATCTCTTGCTCCTATTTCATGCGAAACGAATCGAAGTAAGCATCCACTTCGGGCTTGTCCAGATCGGCTCGATTGTAGGCGAGGTAGCCGACCTGATAGGCGCGCGGCTTATCGAGGATGAAGTGAAAGCGGACGTAGATGTCTTTTCCGCCCTGACTCGTTGAGCCGTAGATGGCTAGTCCGGTCTTTCCCTGCACCGTCAGGTCTTCCTGTTTCTCCAGAGTCGCGTTGATATTCCTAAGCGCGCCGTCGCGCCCGTCTTCGAGCATCTTCTTCGGAGTCCGTCCGACAAAGGAGGCTTCGGGAAAATCCGAATAGCCGAGGACGCACGCGCCCCGTGTGTTCTCCGATTGCAGGATGACCAGCTCAATCGGGCCTGCGGCTGTCGGCTGGGTCTTCTGCTGGGAGGTGAAGGCGCTGTAGCCGGGAGGCAGCGTAACGGTGAAGCGTCCGTCCGTAGAGTTGTAAACCAGACCGGAGGACGTGGGCGTCGTAGGCGTTCCGCCCGGTGAATATCTGGGCGAAGGTGTCGGGCTGCCACCGCCCGCTGTCGTAGTGCCGCCGCGTGTGGCGAAATAAATTCCAAGCCCCGCCCCAATCAACACGATTGCGCCCAGAATAATCCAGGGCAAGGGGCTTTTCTTCGGCGGTGCAGACATCATGTATGGCGTGGTGGGCGGCGCTCCGTAACCACCCGCTGTCGGACCGCCGGGTAACACCTGCGTCGGTGCTGAACTACTGTTGTATGGAGGATACCCCGGCGGCGGTGGCGGTGGCGGCGGGTAAGAGCCGGACGAATCGCCAGCCGCGCTCACCAGAGTTGTTCCATCATCGAGACAAAAATTCTGTGAGTCCTCATAATTTTTTTGACAAGCCGGACAGCGTTTCATTTCAAGCGTCTCCTCTCAGACTTCTATTTACTTAAGTTTCCCATGCCCTTAAATTCACCGCCGCTTGAGAGCTACATTTTGATGAGCATGAAGAGATAACCTTGGACAGAGAAATTACCACACCTTCGCCGCGCCCGCCTCATAAAAATACCAGTGGTCAGTGGTCAGTGGTCGGTGGTCAGTTAAAAACATAAGCTCAACGCCGCTCATCGCCCGTTCTTTACTGACCACCGATCACTGATCACTGACCACTTTTTTTCTGCCTACTGCCCATTGCCTTCCGCTTTCCGCCTTGCTCGCCGCGTTGAGCGTGCCAGATAACGGCGGGCGGGGGCGCTGGCGCCGAGCGCAAAGATGAGCGTTTCGGCGAAGCGCGGAACAAAGGCAGCGCGCCGCATCAGCGCACACACGCGAAGACGCGCGCCGAAGACCTCGTTGTAAAGCGCGCGGTAAGCGGAGGCCGCGTCGTCAAACGAAGTGTGGTGGCGAAGCGTCGTGAGGTGGCTGGCAATCGTTTGCGCCGCCATCTCGCCGCTTTCCAGAGCCATCAACATTCCGCTGCCGGTAAAGGGATCAATGAACGAGGCGGCATCGCCAATGGCGAGTAGTCCGGAAGCGGGAACAAGCGCTCTGCGGCCAAAGCCTTCGAGAGCGACGGCCAGCCAGCCCAGAGGTGCGCGCGCACGCTCAAGCGTTTGCGCTGCCCTGCGATTTTTCATCAAGACTTCACGCATCACTCGCCCGGCGTCTCCCCCGCACGCGCGCACATCCCGCGCCGAAGCGATGAAGCAAAGATTGCTCAAGCCATTTTCGACGCGACTCAACCCGCCATAGCCCCCGCGATAAAAGTAGATTTCGCAATGTCCTTCATGACCGCCCGCGCCTTCAAGATGTGCTTTGAAGGCGACGAGCGACGGACGCCGACGGCTCGTCGCACGATGATTCGTTTTCCCCTCTCTCTCAACGTGGCGAGCCAGCGCACGCGACCTGCCACTCGCGTCAACCGTGACCGCCGCATTAATTTCAAGAACGCTCCCGTCTTTCTTCAAGCTCACACCGCGCACGCGCTTTCCTTCAAACAGCAGCCCTGTTGCATGGGCTTCTTCCAGAACTTCTACGCCCGCATCGCGAGCACGCATCAACAGGCGCGCATCCATCTCGGCGCGGCTCAAACCCAGTGCGCCCGCACGATTGTGACCGAACCACTCGCTCGGCACGTTCACGCTTCTCCCGCTTCGCGAATAAAAGAGCGTCTCGGTCAACTCCGCGCCGCCCGCCGCCAGCATTTCACCCGCCACACCGAGTCGCTCGAAGTGTTCCAAGCACTCCGGCGAGATAAACTCCCCGCACAGCTTCGCGCGTGGAAACTTTTTCTGCTCGGCCAGCAGCACCCGCGCCCCGCGCGTCGCCAAGTGAATCGCCGCACTCGTCCCCGCCGGGCCTCCGCCCACGATCACAGCGTCATAGCTATCTGAGGAACGATTCATAATTTGTAGGACAGGCATTCTCGGCCAGTCGTAGGACAGACATTCTCGGCCAGTCGTAGGACAGACATTCTTGTCTGTCGTTGAGCGCGTCAGCGCGAATACTTCTTAGCGAAAACTATAGAGCGTGCTGGCGCACGCTTAGACAGGCAGGAATGCCTGTCCTACTTATATCTTGCTTCCGCTCAAGACGAGGCGGAAGGGAAAGCGTCGCTCTACGTGAACGTTGGCGAGGCGAGATTGGGCGGCCAACTGCTCCAATTCATGTGGGCGGAAGCTGCGCAGAATTGAGAGCGCGCCGTCTTCGCGAATCAGGCGATTATGCAGAAAGATGCGCCCCACTGTGGTGTAGAGATAATACGCGAGCGGGTGGCGATGCAAGTCTATGACGAAGAGGCGACGGCGCGCGACGCGGCTCAGTTCATTCAAGATGGCGACGACCTGCTCATCTTTGAAATGATGCGTGAAGAGCGAGCAGATGGCGTAATCAAAGCAATCATCAGCGAAAGGCAAATGAAGCGCATCCCCACGCACCGAACTGATTGACGGGAATTTCCCTGACTCTTCCGCAAGAGCCTTTGCCGAACGCGCGTTCAGTTCCAGCCCAACCAGCATCGCGCTTCTTCCTGTCCCAAGCGCCCACCCAGCCGCCACGCGCAACAACTCTCCTGAGCCAGCGCCCACGTCCAGCACCGAAAAACTTTTCAACCCCGCGCGCTCAACCTCTGCCAGCAATGAACACCTGAGCGCCCGCGCATCCCCCAGAAAACGATTGATGCGCCGCAACTCGACCAGACACCCTTCGTACTCCTCAGGCGTGTAATCACCCTTATCCAGATGCTCAAGCTCGTAGCTACGATGACGGAAAAGATTAAGCATAGTGATAGGTGATAAGTGATGGGTGATAGGAGAAAGCGTTTTACTTATCACCCATCACTTATCATCTATCACGGCTTTTCTATGACGAGGGCGCTGTTCTTTGAGCCGAAGCCGATGCAGTTGCAGAGGGCGATGCGGACGTTGCTTTCGCGTGATTGGTTCGGGACGTAGTCCAGATCGCAGTCGGGGTCAGGCTCATCAAGATTGATGGTCGGAGGAATTATGTTCGTGTGCATCGCGCAGAGCGCCGCTGCGATTCCTGCCGCGCCGCTTGCGCCCTGCGGGTGTCCGATTTGAGATTTGGTCGCGGACATAGGGATGCGCTTTGCCTGTTCACGAAAGGCTACTTTAAGCGCGTGTGTTTCGATGCGGTCGTTCAGCACTGTGGACGTGCCGTGTAGATTGACGTAATCAACCTCTTCGGGCGAGCGCCCGGCATCCTGCATTGCCAACGTCATAGCGCGCGCAGGCTCGTCGCCCGTCTCTTCAAGGCGCACGCGGTGATAGGCGTCGCACGTCGAGCCGTAGCCAGTAATCTCTGCGTAGATTTTCGCGTTGCGCTGCCGGGCGCGATCATACTCTTCGAGCACGTAAATCCACGCTCCTTCGCCCAGCACGATTCCTGAGCGGTCGCGCGAAAATGGACGAGAGGCGCGCGCAGGTTCGTCGTTCCATTCATTCGTCAGGACGGTCATCAAGTTGAATCCGGCGAGAATGCCGGGAGCCAGCGGCGCATCAACGCCGCCCGTAATCATCACGTCCTGACGACCCAACGCGATATGTTCCGAGGCATAAGCGATGGCATCCGTCGAACTCGTGCAGCCGGTCGAGATGATGTGTGAGAGACCGCGCAGGCCAAAGATCATCGAAAGTTCGCTTGAAAGTCCGCCGTGCGTTGAAGAAGGAATCGTGTAGACGCTCGCCTTGCTCCTCGGCCCGACGTACCAGTACTCATACTGTTTTTCAGTGAAGGCCAGTCCGCCGCCGCCCGTGCCGAGTTCGACGCCAATCTCGCGGCGCTCGTCTAAAGAAAGATCGCTCGTGTGAATCCCTGCATCAGCGAGAGCTTCGCGCGCGGCAGCGAGCGCCAGCGGGACGGTGCGCGGGACGTGCTTGCGGTCCTTCGGATTAAGCTCAGCTTCCCAATCGAAGTCGCGCACTTCGGCGGCAATCTTGACGGGAGAATCCGCGACATCGAATCTCTCGATGCGCCGCACGCCGCTTTCGCCCGCAGCAAGCGCCCGCCAGAAAGCATCGCGTCCAATTCCGATGGGCGTCACGCAACCCATCCCGGTAATCACAACGCGGCGCGCGCCATTGATGCGTCTCAGCATAACGAACCTGATTCCCTCTGAAGTTGCAACCTGAATTGATCTGAGGAGTTCGCTCCTTAGAATAACATCGGACGCTGCTAAATTAGAACAAGCAGGAGCGCCGGAGAGTTGATAGAAAACTTTTCTTCCAAGCCTCCGGCGTCATTTAGTCATCCCTTTTTATTGACTGACAATTATAATTGGAGTACAAAAAAGGCGTTCCTGGTCCTCGCTTTCAAGTCTCACTAATCTCTCGAAAGGAGCTTTCCATGAAAAAGATTCTGGTCGCGGTTGTGATGGTGTTTGCGCTCTTATCTTTTACCCCCGGTTATGCAGGAGGCAGCGGCACAAGCAACCACTATGGCAGTTACAAAGCGGCGGCCTTGCCTCAGTCGTGCAGCACTCTGACGTTTCTCACTGAAAGCCTGCCTGACTTTCATCTGGGTCAATTTGCTAACTTTAAGATACAGGCCATCGGCGGCACACCACCTTACAATTTTCAGATTACAAGCGGTTCGCTGCCACCGTTCCTGTTCCTGCTACCAAACGGACGGATCATAGGTCTCCCCATAGTGGTGGCCGATACCACCATCTTCGTTAAGTTGACGGACAGCATGGGCTGTACTCTGACGCAGGCTTTCGCCGTGCGCGTAGTCTCGCCCTGACCGGGGCGGTGTAAACATAGAGGCGGTCACTTACAATTTATGTAGCTTCATACGCGCAACCGAATAGCGGAAAAGGTTGAGGAGCATGAAACTCGTTGTCTTTGGTGCGTCGGGCGCAAGCGGGCGGCAGATTATGGAACAAGCGCTTGCGGCGGGGCATGAAGTGACCGCCTTTGTTCGTAATCCTGCTGCCATCACTAACTAGCAAAGCACCCATACCATTAAAAATCCGACTAATGTCTGATGTTTACTGCGCTCGGGCTTAGAATCCAATCTCTGGATTTAGCTTGAGCAGGCTTGAGTTATCAGCCTTTTCATATTTTGAGTGGCCGGACGGACGCGCTGGCATTGTAGTTGCTATCGCTAACCTTCTTTGCAGTAATCCATCACCCTCAGGAGGAACACATGTTCAGAAAGATTTTATCAGTGGCGCTGGCCGGTTTGTTGATCCAGTTGGCCTACGCTTACCCGGCTTTCGCTGCTACTAATTCAAAGAAAGAGATCGAGCGCGCGGAAAAGGTGCGAGCCGGGATAGCTCGTCTCGGCACGGGGACTGACGCGCGCGTGAAGATAAAACTGAAAGACAAGACGAAATTTGAAGGCTATATCAGCGAAGCCGGAGAAGACCAATTTTCGATAACCGACACCAAGACAGGTAACACGACCGCTATAGGCTATTCGGAAGTTAAGCAAATCAAGGGGAACAATCTCTCAACCGGCGCTAAGATTGCTATCGGCATCGGCATCGGCGCCGGAGCTGTCCTCCTGATAGTCTTTCTCATAATCGCCAGTAACGACTGATGAGAGGGCTGAGTAGCAATTCAAAATCGAGCTTTAAAAGTTAAAGAGCGTACATCTGAAATCGGATGTACGCTCTTTAGTTTTGACGCAACAATCAAAAGGGTAGATTAACGGCGTCGGCCTTTCGCTTTGGACTGCGTGTTCTTTGACGCGTTCTGTTCGAGCGCCGAGAGACGCTGTTCCATGGCGGCGTTGGCCGCGCGCAACGCGTCTACCTGCAAGCGCAGAGCGTCTACTTCCGCGCTCTTCTGTTCCAGTTCAATGGTACGCTGATCAAGAGCCTTGATGCCTGCCAGACTCACACCGGCCAAGTCCTGAACGCCGATTGAAGTGTTGCCCGTGCCCAGTTTGAAAGCCTGATAGAAGTCTTCTGCCATCGGGCCCATGTGCCGCACGTCCTTACCTTCGGAGATGTAGTTCCAGGTGCTCACCGGAATGTTGCGCAGGCGCATGAGCACGTCTTCGCCGTTGATGATCAGGAAGTTCTCTTTGGTAGAGCGGCTGGAGGTGCAGTTAAAGACGCCGCTGCCAGCCGGAAGATTACAACCCGTCGTGCCCGCCAGATTCGTGCGGAAACGGAAGCCGCCAGTAGCGCGTGCGGCAAATTCGTTGTTCGCAGTATTCCTGAAAGTGTCAGCCGACGCGGTGGCAGAACCGTCGCTCCAGATGAACGTGCCAGCGAAGCCATTGTTCGAGGCGAACTTGCCCATCGCCGTCGAGTGATCCTGGTCAGCCGTCACGTTGTAGCCGATGGCGACTGCCGCGAGACCACGAAGGTTAAAGCTGTCGGGGTCGCACTTGCCGTTGATGAGCGGGCCGCCCGACTTGGCGTTGTTGCCGAGCGCGACGCCGTAGGTATCGCACACGCGGTTGCCAGCGCCCGCCGAGAAGCCAGCCGCGCCCTTCACCTGATTGCCGCTGCCGAAGACGATGCTCGACGTGCTCTCGGCGGAGTTCGTGTCGCCGAAGGCGAGCGCGTAGAGGCCGATGGCGGTCGAGTTTGAGCCGCCCGCCCACGAGAAGAAGCCGACGTTCGCGTCGTCCCATTCGTTGTCAGCGTAGCCCGAACGAAACGCGCCCTTGTACGAATCCCACGAAGTGCGGTAGCCCTTGCCCTGCATCGGGGAGACGCCGATGCCGAGGTTGCCGGTGGCGACGAAGCTGCCGTTCTGAAAGACCTTGAACCATGCGGGCGTGTGGCCGCCGGGGCCGCTGCAACAGGTTGAACCGCCGCGCAGGTTAATCATGGGGGCTGTGCCGTTGGCGTCGCCGACCGAGAGTTGCTCCGCGCCGGGGACGAATTTCACGAAATTGGCGTCCGTGTAAGCCTTGTTGGTGGCGTCGGTCGCGCTGACGGGGTTGGCGACGTTGACGATGTTCGTGCCGTTCATCGACAGACCGTTGAAGGTGTTCTGGCCTGTCCAGTTGTTCTGCGCGTTGAGCTTCGCAATGTTCGCCGAGAGGCGATTGTCGTTGATGAAGCCGGTGGTCGCCGGGTCGTTGATGGCCGTGATGATGCCCGTGCCCGTCATGCTCCCGCCCACGGAGGCCGTCGTCATCTTCGTGCCGTCGGGGAAGATGAGACCGTTGCCGCCACCCTCTATCTTCAGGTTGCCCGCGACCTGTAGCTTCTCGGCGGGCGCGTTGACGCCGATGCCAACCTTGTCAGCGAAGAACACACGCCCGGCGGTCACGCCGAAGACAGGCGTTTCGTCCACGTGCGGGTTCGGCCCCGCCGGAATTCTGTAGAGCCAGAGACCATTCTCCGGGTTCGCATTGTTGCCGCCGCGCGTGTCGAGCTTGAAGAACCAGCCGTTGGTGCTGGGTTCGTCGAGGAACCAGCCCGAATTGTAGTTCGCATTCATGGTGAACGCGCCCCAATTCTGAATGGTCGGCACGGTCTGGAAGCGAAACCTCTGGTTGCCGGGGGTGTTCATGGTGATCGCGTTGACGCCGCCGGGGCCAGCGAGATGAAGCGTCGAAGCCGGGTTGGTGGTGCCGATGCCGACGTTGCCGCCGACTTCCGTGATGGCGGAGTCGCCGAGCGTGCCGATGCCGTCCGTCCACTTCGTGAGACGGCTTGTCGTGCCCGTGCCTGCGACGTTTGCCGTGGGATTGGCAGTCGGCGCTGAAACGGTGGCGCCGCCGGAAGTGGTTTTCGACGCTTCACTCGCCGACTTGAGTACCGTCCCGTCGGCAAACACGATGCCGTCGCGTGCGCGGATCGTGCCCGCTACATCAAGCGTCGCCTCCGGCTTGTTTGTGCCGATGCCGACCCGACCCTCAGGCGTGACGCGCATCTGCTCTTTCTCCGAGCCGGAGAAGACGTTGCCGGTGCGGAAGGAGAGCGCACCACTCGTGCTCGTGACCTGACCATCCTGACCATCGTGAGCCGCGACGACCACAGCGCGATCTTTCCCGTCGCGCATAATGGTCAGAGCGTCATCGTTATCCGTCGCCTCTATCTTCTGTGACTGGCGGCGGAGAGTTAAAGTTTTCGACTGAGCCGCGTTCAACTCTCCCTGTGCCAGACGTTTCAAAGTGAGTTGCCCGGACTGCACGACGAGTGCGCCAAGCCGCTGCCTGAGTTGGCCTTGAAAATCCATGACCGTCACGACGCTAAGGTATGAGCCGTCGGTCATAGCCTGAGTCGCATCGGTTATCTTCCAATCGAGAATGCTGCCCTTGCGGAGGCTCGAATCGAACATGAGTTCGCCGCTGGCGCTGTAAATCTCAAGCCGCATTTGCAGGACTCGATCGGGAGCAGCAAAGCGAATGTTTCCCGCTGAGACCGAGGCGGTCACGGCAGGCGTTGATGATTGCTGGCTTTGCGCGTTCTGTTCAGTCTGCGCCAGAGCGTTGTTAGCGAAAAGCATTACGGCGAGGATGATGACGATGAGTCGGGTTTGTTTCATGGCTTTGTCTTCCTGATAATTTACTTTCTTACTCAATTCCTCCGAGGCAGAACCGATCATTTAATCAAAGTTTTATGCCTCCACTTACATAACGCGCATTTTTGGAAACGAATGGATCAGCAGGTCAGAAGAATTAATCTCAGCGTAGCCAATGTGGAGTGAAAGCGAGGAGGCGCGGGCGCTAACTTTAGCTGCCGTCGTCAACCAGGAGAACGACATCCACTACGTCGTGCGGCAAGTCCATGTAAGTCATCCGAAGCGTCTTGGCCGCGTTATAGGTGGGCATGATAACCACCACCTTCGGCTTTCTCTTTTCCGACATCACTACCCCCTTGATAAATGGTTTTGACGATCTAAGTTTGTTTGCGATGCAAGGTTAATTTTCCCGCGCCTCGATTGCAAAAGCAAAGGGCGCGCTCCTCATTGCTGAAAGAGCGCGCCCTTTATCCGCTTTCACTTTATTAAACGTTAGCTAGCTGGTGGCGGCGGTGCTTCGCCTTCGATCTTCGTCCCGCACTCGTTGCAGAATTTCGCGCCGGGCGCGGCTTCCGCCTGACAGTTCGGGCACTTCGGTTTCTCCTGCTTGGCTCCGCATTCGTTGCAGAATTTCGCGCCCTCCTGAAGTTGGTTGCCGCACTTGACGCACGGAACGGTCGTTGCTGCTGTTTCGAGCTTTGCGCCGCACTCGTTGCAGAACTTGCCCGCGCCCGTATTTGAAGCGCCGCACTTCGGACACTTGATGCCAGCGGCTGCGGCTCCACCACCGCCGCCCTGTTGTTGCTGCGGCTGGTTCATGGCGTTGCCCATCTGCCCCATCATCTGGTTGCCGATGGCAAAGCCCGCGCCGAGTCCTGCGCCCATGCCTGCACCGCCCGAAGGATTGTTCGCGGCATCGCGCATGGCGTCGGCAGCCTGAAACTGCGCGTAACGCCCGACATCGCCGATGACGCCCATCGAAGTGCGCTTGTCCATCGCCGCTTCGACTTCGGGTGGAAGCGAGATGTTCTCGACGAAGAACTTGGTCAGTTCAAGCCCGTAAGACTTGAACTCTTCGCTCAGCTTGGTGCGCGCAAACTGGCTCAGTTCGTCGTAGTTTGATGCCAGATCGAGCGCGGCGATTTTTGATTCCCCGAGCGCGTCTGTAAAGCTTGAGACGAGCGTTCGCTTCAACTGGCCTTCGATGTCTTCGGTCTCGAAGTGGCCGTTTGTGCCCGCGACTTCCTTGATGAATGTGCGCGGGTCGCCGACGCGAATCGAGTAGATGCCGAAAGCACGCAGGCGCACCATGCCGAAATCAGCGTCCCTCATCATGATGGGATTCATCGTGCCCCACTTGAGGTCTGTGAACTGCTTGGTGTTGGCGAAATAGACTTCGGATTTGAAGGGCGAGTTGAAGCCGTACTTCCACGCGCCGAGCTTCGAGAGGATAGGCGTGTTGCCGCCGTTGATGGTATAGCGCCCCGGAGTGAAAACGTCTGCGATCTGTCCCTCGAAGACGAAGACGGCGACCTGCGACTCACGAACGATGAGCTGCGCGCCGTTTTTAATCTCCTGCCCACGAACGGGGAAACGATACATCATCGTGTTGCCCGATTCGTCGAGCCACTCGATGACTTCAATAAACTGTGCCTTGATGGCGTCAAAAATTCCCATGTTGCTTTCAATCTCCTTTTAGCGGCGCTAAGGGTTTCTACGTGTTTCAGCCGCCCAGTATTATACGCTCAAGCGCGCCGCGAGGTTCAAGTATCCGAAACGGACGGACGCGCCGTGCGGGAGAATATTGCATAAAAGAGTGCGCGATGGAAGCGTGGAAGAACAAGGGAGGAAGGCAGGTGGATGAAGGACGAAAGAGGGTTGCTCAGGTTGAATCACCGAGTTCTCCGCCGTCACCCTTCCTTCCCGCTCTTCTTCGCCAGAAAGTGTAGAGGAGGAGTGCAGTCAGGCCGCCGGACATATCAATGAAGCTATCGTAAATTGAAGCGCCGCGCCCCTGAACGAAGCTCTGGTGGTATTCGTCGGAGAGCGAATAGAGGACGACGAGCAGGAGCGAGAGGAGAAACCAGCGACGGTGCAACGTTGGTTGTGTAGAAGTGGAAAAGGCACGCGCGGCAAGTAAAGCCAGAAGTGCGTATTCCAGAAAGTGCGCTACTTTGCGCGTCACGAAATGAACTAAAGCAATTCTTTCTTCGCTGATGTCGGGAAAGAGCCAGAGCAGCAGCGGGCGTATAATCCGCGAAGTGTTCTCGCCCGCAAACGCCCCGGTCGAAGCGAAGAAGATAAAAGCCATCCAGGCGATGAGCGGCCCGTAGCGCCGGAGCCGCGTCCATGCTCGCGTCCGTCGTCCTTCGAGTTCAGCCCTCTCGCCGTCAGCTACCATTTCACGAGGCTCATATTAAGAAGCAGTTTGAAAAAGTCCCATCAGGGACGATTGCTAGTAGCCCAGCGATAAATCGCTGGGCTACTTTCGCTTGTCCCTGACGGGACAGAGAGAAGTTGTAACTTCCAAACAGCTTCCAAGCGTAAAACCTATCAACTCAGGCGCGAAATATTGCCTCTCAACTGCGAAATATTACTTCTCAAGCGTAAAACTTCACTTCTCAAGCGTGGAAGATTACTTCTCAACCGTAAAACTTGCTCTCTCAACCGCGAAACTTACTCTCTCAAGCGTCAAAGATGCTCTCTCAAGAGTGAAACTTGTTCTCTCAACCGTGAAAGTTACTCTCTAAAGCGTGAAACTTCGCTTCTAAACCGCGAAAGATACTCTCTAAACCGTGAAAGATTACTTCTAAAGGGTGAGAATTACTCTCTAAACCGTGAAAGTTGTCTTCTAAAGCCTGAAACTTGCCCGGATAAAGCGAAAAGCAAGAGCAGGGATGCGTTCTCTCCCCCGCTCTTGCCCTCAATTATCCTTCTTGTCTTACTTTTAAGACACTGATGCGCCGGAAACCACTTCGATAATCTCGTTGGTGATCGCCGCCTGCCGGATGCGATTCATATTGAGCGTCAGAGAGTCTATCAATTCGCTGGCGTTCTTCGAGGCCGAATCCATCGCCGTCATCCTCGCGCCATGCTCGGAAGCAACCGATTCAAGCAGCGCGCGGAAGATTTGCGTTTCGATGAGACGCGGCAACAGGCGACTGAAAATCTCCGCAGGCGATTGCTCGTAGAGGTACTCGGTCAAATCCATCGGGCGCTGCGGCGTATCAACGGTCGCAGTCTCGTCCGCAGCTTCGGTCGTGCGCGAAACGGGCAGGAGTTGCTCAATGACGACGCGCTGTTGAAGCACGGACTTGAACTCGTTGTAGATGAGAAACACCTTGTCGAGCGTTTCATCTTCCGTAAAGCGTTTGATAACGTTGCGCGCTATCTCCACCGCTTCCGCATAATCAATGCGCCCCTTACCTGTCAGGCCAACATACTCGTCAACGAACGGCACATTGCGACGGCGAAAGAAATCTCTGCCTTTGCGACCGACCGGCAGCATCTCGATTGACTTGCCCGAATGCTCGCGCATGAAAGACTGCGCCGCTTTAATCAGGTTAGTATTAAACGCACCTGCCAACCCTTTGTCCGCCGTAACCAAAATGACCAGATAACGCTCATCGCCGCGCGCATCCAGCAGCGGGTGGCTGAAATCCTCATCCGTCCGCGAAGCAAGATCGCCCAGGACCTCTATCATCTTACCGGCAAACGGTCGCGCCGCGACCACAGTATCCTGCGCGCGCTTCAACTTCGCAGCAGACAGCATCTTCATGGCCTTCGTGATCTGCTGCGTGTTCTTCACCGACTTGATGCGGCGACGAATGTCTAAAAGGTTCGGCATATAAAAGCGGTGATAGGTGATAAGTGATGGGTGATAAGTGACAGGCTTTTACTTATTACCTGTCACCCATCACCTATCACTGTTCTTATGCTGCGACGGTGCTTGCTGATCGCGCCGCAACGTTTGTCTCTTCAGTCCAGCGATCTTTGAAATCTTTGAGAGCCTGTTCGAGGTCGGCTTTAATCTCGTCGGTCAAGGCTTTCTTTTCACGTATGGCCTGCAACAAACCCGGATGCGAGTTTTCGACGAAGCGCAGGAGTTCCGATTCAAAGCGGCGCACATTCTCAACCGGAACGTCGTCAACTTTGCCGGTGGTCGCAGCCCAAATGATGATGACCTGCTTCTCAACGTCCATCGGCTTGTACTGCGGCTGCTTCAAAATCTCAACCAGGCGCTGGCCGCGCGCAATCTGCGCCTGCGTCGCCTTGTCCAAATCTGAGCCGAACTGCGCGAACGCCTGAAGCTCACGAAACTGCGCGAGGTCAATCCGCAAAGTTCCTGCAACCGACCGCATAGCCTTAATCTGGGCAGCACCGCCGACGCGCGAAACAGAGTTGCCGACGTTGATGGCCGGACGAATGCCCGCGTTGAAGAGATCGGATTCGAGAAAGATTTGCCCGTCGGTGATGGAAATCACGTTGGTCGGAATGTAGGCCGAAATGTCGCCCGCCTGCGTCTCGATAATCGGGAGACTCGTCAGGCTTCCGCCGCCCTTCGCATCCGACAACTTCGCCGCGCGTTCGAGCAAGCGCGAGTGTAGATAGAAGACATCGCCCGGATACGCCTCGCGTCCCGGCGGACGACGAAGCAAGAGCGAGATTTCGCGGTAGGCCGCAGCCTGCTTGGAAAGATCGTCGTAGATGGTGAGCGCGTGCCGACTGCTGTCGCGGAAATACTCGCCGATGGCGGCTCCCGTGTACGGCGCTAGAAACTGCATCGCCGCCGGGTCTGACGCCGTTGCTTTGACGACGATGGTGTAGTCCATCGCGCCTTCGTCCGTTAAAGTCTTAACGACCTGCGCGACCGTCGAAGCCTTCTGGCCGATGGCGACGTAGATACAGATTACGTCTTTGCCTTTTTGATTGATAATCGTGTCAACCGCCACAGCCGTTTTACCCGTCTGCCGGTCGCCGATAATCAACTCGCGCTGCCCGCGACCAATCGGCACCATCGAGTCAATCGCCTTCAAGCCCGTCTGCAAAGACTCTTTCACAGGCTGGCGATCAACGATGCCGGGCGCGATGCGCTCAATCGGATTAAAGGTATCCGTCATAATCGGGCCGCGCTCGTCAATCGGCAGACCCAGGGCGTTGACCACGCGACCGATCATCGCATCGCCGACGGGCACCTGCATGATGCGCCCCGTGCGCTTAACCAGATCACCTTCCTTGATGGCCTGAAAATCACCAAAGAGCACCGTGCCGACTTTATCTTCTTCAAGATTCAAAGCCAGACCGCGCACCTCGTGCGGAAACTCCAGCAACTCACCCGCCATCACTTTTTCAAGGCCATGAATCTCCGCGATGCCGTCGCCCACCTTAATAACTGTGCCGACTTCGGTGACGGTGACGCCCGACTGGAAATTCTCAATCTGCTGGCGAATGATCTCGTTAATCTCGTTAGCTTTGATCGGTTCCATAAAATTCAACTATGAAAAGTAGAATACAGAATTCAGGAGTCAGGAGTCAGAATAAAAACAAGAGCAGTTCAACACCTCTTCATTCTGACTTCTGTTTTCTGTCTTCTGTCTCCTGTTTTCATCCTTTCCCTACTAATCTTTCCTTGACCTGCTGTAATTGATTTTGCACGGAGCCATCGTAGATGGTTGAACCGATGCGCGTCACAATTCCGCCGATTAATTCTTCGTCAGTCGTAAAATTCAAGTGAACAAGCTTGCCGGTCATCGTAGCGAGTTTCGCGCGCAAGGCTTCCTGCGATGATTGCGGCACGGGACGCGCCGTCGTGACTTGAGCAGACACGACGCCAGAACGTTCATCGAGGATTTGCGCGAAACGTTTGTTGACTTCGCCCAACTCGGCCAGGCGTTGATTCTGTAAAAGGACTTGCAGGAAATTTGCGGTTGTCGGGCGAACGCGCGTGCGCGCAATCAGCGTATTCAGGACTTTTCGTTTTTGCTCGTAAGGAATCGTCGGATTGCGGAAGACCTCAAGGAGTTGTTCATTCGACTGCATCATCTCTGACCATGCAGCCAACTCCTTTTGCACCTCTTGCGCCTCACCGCTCGCTGTCACCACGTCCGCCAGCGCCGTTGCATAGCGACGCGCCACCATTTGCACGCTCAACGCCTGACCCCTCCCAACTCTTCGACTCGAAGGCTGACAAGACGCGCATCATCTTCCGGCTTGATGTCGCGGCGGATCATCTCCTCGGCAAGTCGCACACTCTGCTCGGCAGCAAACTCACGCAATTCCTGGCGTGCGGCTTTGCCTGCGCTCTCAATCTCGCGCTGCGCCTGCACACGTAGCTTCTGTGTCTCTTCCTCAGTCGCTCTCCTGATGCGCTCGCGCTCTTCAGCCGCTTCCCTTTCCGACTGCTCACGCACACTGGCGACCTCTGCATCCAATTTTGCAAGACGCGCCTCAACCTCTGACAGCTTCTCTAAAGCCGCGTTGCGCTCCTCCTGCGCCCTCATCAAATCGCGCCTGATACCTTCGCGGCGAGTACGCATGGCTTCACTCACCGGGCGGCGCAAAATGTAGATGAACAGACCGACGAAGATGATGAGGTTGAGCCATCTCCACGCCTCAAAGCTCGGTATATTCCACCAGGGCGCTGATTCCCCTTCGGCGGGCGTAAACATATTTATGATTAGACCGATAAACATATTCTCAAGCGTTCAAGCCGGAATTCTTCGTCACAGCATCGCTAATCGGACGATGCAGAATCTGTGAGCCAATCTCTGTCGCAAGAAGACGCGCCTCTTGCCTAAGCGTCGCACGAGCTTCTTCAACCTGCCCGTGAATTACTTCCTTTTGCTCGGCAACTGAATGGTTTATTTCATCACGTACCGTGCCCAGTCTGGTCTGCCGCTCGTTTACCGCTGCGGCCCGCTCCTGCTCCATCAAGCGATAGCCTTCAGAGCGTGCTTCACGCAATGTGCGCTCGTACCGGGAAAGCTTTTCTTCAACGCTCTGTAAGATGTCTTGCGCTTCGCCTGAACGCCCGCGAGTGCGCCTTTCACGTTCTTCAAGAATACGATTGATAGGCTTGAAAAGTGTGGCGTTGAGTACGAACACCATCAACAGGATAATTACAATATGGAGAAACAGCGTGCCGTCCGGCACTAATTGGATTGAATTTTCAGCGAAGGCCACAAAGGTCATAACGCACGACAAACTCTTAGTTAGACGAGAGGTAATCTCTGAGCTTTATTATTAAGAAATGCTGTGTGCTAAAAGCCTGCGAGTCTAGCACGCGATTTCACAAGCAGTCAAGGCGAGTACAATTGCGGTAGTGGGGTAATAGTGTGTTGCTGAAATATAGTTTCTTCTAGCCTTCGGATTCTGAGCATGGCATACTCTTGCCGTGCCAAAGCCTATCAAACGAACGAGAGACGAAAACGCGCTTGCTAAGAGTGCCGTTGATTCCATCTTAGATGAGCTAGAGCAAGAGCCAAAGCCTGTTAAAGAGAAAGACCCGCAAGCCGTCAAACGCGGACAGCAAGGCGGGTCAATCGGCGGCAAGGCCAGAGCGCAGAAGCTATCAGCCAAAGAACGCTCTGCCATTGCCAAGAAAGCGGCAAAGGCAAGATGGAATAAGACACAGCCAGCTTAGGCCGCGTCTTGCTTCATCCTAGCCATTTCCTCAAGTTCTTCAACATCCGGCGCGAAATCAAGCGGCAATAGAAGCTGCTCGCCTTTGTTGTATCTCTCATTGTAAACATCAACATCCTGCTTGAGTTGATAGCAGTCGCCCACCACTTGGTTGCGCCTGAGCCGAAAAGCAGACTCCATGAACTCACGGGGAGCACGCGCCATATCTGCCCAGAGCATTACCGACTTGCCGCCGCGTTGGACGGGTGCAACGTGCTTGGTGCGGTATCTGCGTCCGGTCAGTGGATCGGTTTCATAGTCCTCACGCAACGCATCAGCGAAATCTTGGGCGCATTGCCTCAAGGCCGCATCTTCATGGCGTTGCCACTTGTCCTTTTCGATTGCCCACCTTGCCATCTCTTTTGTGCTTGCCGTTGTTCTACCAGTTGTTTTATAGAACTCATCGGCAAGGTCTTGCATTTGTTTGATGTAACTCATTTATAGTCCTCACGCTACTCGCTGTTTACTTTCTTGTTTAATGCTAGGCTTATATCCCCACCCGTCTGTTAAGGCTGAATCGGATAGAAGATGACGAACTTTAACCAGCATTTCTCTTTGGTGTGAGTACGGGATTTCGCCTCTATGTTGTAGCTGTCCTACAACGATGCCGGGATGCACCATCATCCGAGCGGCGAAAGCTTTTACCCTCTGTTTTGAGTACAAAGGCCGAAGGCGTGCGATGAAATTATCAAGATCGGATTTCTGTATGGAAAAGTTTGCAGCAAACTCATCCGCAAGTCTTTCCATTTCGGGCTTGTCGTTTATGAATTTGGCGTCCTCCCCAACGAGATTAACGTCCAGTATCGGATTCTCTTGCCCTGCGTGGTGTTTGACGTGGTGCATTTCGTGAAGAAGCGTAAACCAAAATCCATCTATGCGGTCGAGCCTGAGAGAGATGCCGATGACTGGCGAGTGTCTATCAAGCCATGTGCAAACGCCGTCAATACGTGTCGAAGGAATTGTTTCAACCAAAACAAAGCGGATGCCAGCCTCAGACAATATGCGCGGGACGTGCCTAACTTCTTCGGGAGATTTCACCAATAAGCGCAACTTTTCTAATGCTTCGTTGCATAGTTTGTCAGTGAACTTAAACGCCGAAACGTAAGGGGCTAATTGGCGCACGCGAACTATCCAAGCATCTTGCGCGGGCGTAGTGTCTGCATAGGACGTTGGTTTGCGTGTGGCATGATTTAACTGGGGTCTTTCGTCAAGAGATTCAACGCCTAAAAAGTCGCACAATCTCTTTTCCAGTAGTTCAACACTATCAGTCGGCTCAATCCAGCCACGATTCATCATTTCCCTGACGGGATAGTTCCCGTACAGCCGCAATCTTCTAGTTACCTCATCTTCATCAAAAGTAGCTTTAGATAGACTGTATGCTATCTCTAGGTTCAACCAGTATTGCGGGTCATTTCCGAAAGTAACTGCCAGCCCGCGCGCTAGCTCTGGCGTTATTGATTTCTTCCCTGCAAGCAAGCCGCTGATCTCTGATTGCTGTCGCCCCAAAATGAACGCTAAGTCTTTTTGCGTCCAATTTCGTGCTCCCATCTTTTCTTTGATTACTTCTCCCGGCACTATCGGGTCACTCATTTGCCACCGCCTATATGAAGGGTCAAGCATGAAGACACACCCAAGATAGCGCGGAAAAATAATATTGTCAATATCTAAATTTGTGATATTTAGATATTGACTTTTAAGGCTCTATCAAGCATAATAGCAACTTAGCAACACAAGGTCTTTAATGAAAAGAAGGCACACAATGAACTGCACATCTTGCGAATCCAAAAACTTCAAACGCTTCGGTAAAGACCGCAAAGGCAACCAACGGTATCGTTGTCTGGATTGTGGCAAGACGTTCTCAGAGCCACGCGACAAGCCATTAGGCGAGATGCGCCTGCCTATGGAAAAGGCTCTCACGGTCTTGAGTCTTTTGGTTGAGGGTTGCTCGATTCGCAGCATAGAGCGTGTAACGGGCGTTGAGAAAAAGACCATCATCTCTTTACTTCTCAAGACCGGCGAAAAGTGCGAGCGTCTTTTTGATAGCCTCATCCGTAAAGTTAAAGTCTCTCACATTCAAGCTGATGAAGTTTGGGCTTTCGTCGGAATGAAAGACAAGACTCGCAAACGCAGGGGCAAAAGTGAAGAAGGTCTAGGCGATGCTTATACGTGGGTTGCGATGGAAGGCGATTCAAAACTAATCATCGCGTGGCATCTCGGAAAACGTACCGCTAAAGATGCTGAAATCTTTTTAGAAAAAATCTATCAGGCTGTAGAAGGAACAGAGAATCGCTTTCAGATGAGTACGGACGGATACGGCGCATATCCCGAAGCCGTTGCTTATTCACTTGGCACTCGCGTTGATTACGCGCAACTAATCAAGCAATACGCCGCGCCCGAAGCTGACGACCATCGGTACTCGCCTTCTGTATGTACCGGAGCAAAGGCCGTTGCTGTTCATGGTCAACCTGATATGGCTAAAGTTTGCACTTCGCATATTGAGAGACAGAACTTGACGCTCAGAATGTCCATGCGGAGATTGACAAGGCTCACAAACGGGTTTAGTAAGAAGTGGGCGAACCTACACGCGGCTTTCGCGTTGCAGTTTGCTCATTATAATCTGTGCAGAATCCATAAGACTCTGCGCTGCACTCCCGCGATGGAAGCGGGAATTACAAAGAGCGTATGGGAATTGAAAGACTTATTAGAAAGGTAAAGGAATAGCATTAAATGAAAACAGAAAAAGAAATAAGAGCAAGACTTGAAGATGTAAATCGTGAGTTTCAAGCAAATGGACACTCTTTAACACAGCCGCAATCACCTCTGGTCGGAGATACCATAAGGGAGAAACGCATCAAACTTTATGAACGGATGGCAGAGTTGCATTGGGTCTTAGGTGAAGAACCGCCAGCATGGAACTCCTAGAAATAATCTGAAAGAAGCGGCGAGTCATGTATAAGGCTCGCCTCTTCTCTTTCTCAATAGCCAACTAACACCCCAATACCTGAGGGCTTATCATGGGAAAACGAACCGACATTGGTGATTGGATTGTGGGATGCTGGTTCATGCTGTTCGCCCTAAGCGTCATTATTGCGATAATTATTATGCTGTACAAACTTGTGCGCTTCATCGAACACCTTTTGAAATAGAAAATCAGCAACACACTATTACCCCACTACCACAATTGCTCGGTAGTTAGATTACCCGTATCAAAAACCCTGAGTAGGTTTCGACTTCACCGATTATCACCGCGCCCTCAATTTTATTAACCAGCGCTTCGGCTTTCGAGCGAGCAATACTGATGAGGAGGCCACCTGCCGTCTGAGGATCAAAGAGGGCGCTTTGCATTTCTTTTGAGATTCGTTCTCCTATTTCAACCGTGTCGCCAACATACAACCTGTTATTTTTATCTCCTCGCGTGAGCATGCCCCGTGCGATTAAATCTAAAACATCCGGCAATAGCGGCACATGTGCGGCTTCAATTACCAGGCAGACTTTACTTGCGCGCGCCATCTCATAAGCATGGCCTAACAAACCGAACCCCGTAACATCAGTGCAAGCGTGTGCCCCTGCTTCCTGCATCTCCTTGGATGCCGACGCGGCGGAAGTTGTCATCACCCTTATCGAGGCTTCAACTGTAGAGGCACTGGCAATGCCGTGTTTGATTGCCGTGCTTATCGCGCCTGTTCCTATTGGCTTTGTTAAAATGAGCGCATCACCTGCCCTGGCTTGTGCGTTTGTTATGACACGGTTGGGATTAACTATTCCCGTTACGGCGTATCCAATCTTAATTTCTGCATCATCAATTGAGTGTCCACCGAGAATGACTACGCCTTCCTCATTCAAAGCAGACTGCCCACCACTTAAGATTTCACCAAGAACATCAAGGTCTTCTTTTTGTGGATAGCATACAATTGATAGTGCGGTCAGTGGCCTTCCCCCCATTGCATAGACATCGTTTAGAGCATTAACTGCGGCGATTCGCCCATAGGTCTGAGGATCATCTGCAACTGGGGTAAAGAAATCAACAGTTTGCACTAATGCAATATTGTCCTGTAAACGAAACACCCCGGCATCGTCAGCCAAATCGTACCCGACCAGTACGTTCTCATTTATCGGCTGTGGTGGCAGCTTACCCAAAACTTGGGCAAGGTCGCGAGGCGAAAGCTTAGCCACTCAACCAGCACACGAAACCATCTCTGTTAATCTTTTTCCCATTTTACTTTATACCAGCACAAGAATAATGGTTCACTTCTCCATATTATGGAGTATCTAATAATCGAAACGGCGGAAGGGTCAGTAATATTGAGTTTGGATGGTGCGGCGAATGAAGGAGACAGTGAGACTCGGTTTCAATCTATAATAGGGTGGTTCCATCCTTGGTCAGGAGTAGAGATAAAAGACTCTAGATAATGAACTACGCCGCAGCAAGCTGCGAAGTATCAGAATAGCTTGAGTTGTTCCTTGTGCAGTTGAATGTATTCCGCACCTTGATTTTGAATGTACTGCTTGATGCTTGTTTCATTACCATGCTGTCCAACTGTGCTGATGAAATATCCAGCCGACCAGAACTGTCCGCCCCAGAGTTGCTTCCTGACCTCTGGACAAGCGCGGAAGACTTCCCTGGCCGTGATGCTTTTGATGATCTGCACAATTCTTTTCGGGCTGTAGAGCGGTACTGATTGAACGAGGAAATGCACATGGTCTTGATCTGTGCCAATCTCAAGAAACGTGATCTCGTAGCGTTTGCTGATTTCCAGACAAGTTTCCTTGAGCTGTTTATCCACATCGGAAGAAAAGACCACTCTTCGATATTTGGCTGGGCAGACGATATGGTACAGAAGAACTGAGACATTGTGCCTCTTATGAATAAATTTGCTCACTGCGCCAGTATAGCGCAGCAAGCTTGCGAGGAATGTACCCGCTGAGATTCAAACAGAGGGAGCTTCATGCCCGCCTACCAGTAGTTGATATAAGCGGTCCAAGTCATTGTCATTATAGTACTCTATTTCTATCTTCCCTCCTGTGCCTTTCTGGCTCGGTATCAAACGCACTTGTGTACTAAAGCGCCGTCTTAATTTGTTTTCAGCAGATCGCATGTTCGCATCCTCGCGCTTTGGGGCAGGTAAAACAGCTATTGCTGGACTTGCTCCCGCGATAATTCTTTTGATAGCACGCTCTGTCTCACGCACAGATAAAGAATGTTCGATCACATTTTTTGCGACCTTCCGCTGAATCTCTTGATCATCGACTCCAAGCAGCGCGCGCGCATGCCCCATAGTTATTTTTTCCTCTTCTATGAGGCGTTGTATATCTTCAGGTAAACGCAATAAACGCAAATAGTTAGTTATAAAAGACCGATCCCGGCCAACACGCTGGGCGACACTCTCTTGCGTTAGTCCAAGGGTTTCAATAAGCCGTTTATAGGCATGCGCTTCTTCTATAGCATTTAGCTCTTGACGCTGTATGTTTTCTATCAGAGCCAATTCCAGCAACTTATCGTCAGGGATTTCCCGCACGACAGCGGGAACTCGTTGAAGACCTGCTCGCTGTGCAGCGCGCCACCTGCGTTCTCCTGCTATAAGCTGATATCGCGCGCCGCGTCTTCTTACCAATATGGGCTGAACAATCCCATTTGAGCGAATTGATTGTGCTAACTCCTCCAACCGCCCTTCATCAAAATGCGTCCGTGGTTGCGCTATGCTTGGTTCGATGAGGTCTATATCAATTTCAAGGAAATCTTCACTGGTTGCCGCTGTTGAATCCGACAACAGTGCGCTCAAGCCCCGACCGAGAACTCTTCTTGTCATGTGCCATGATCTCCTTTGCTAGTTGAAGATAGCTTTCCGCGCCACGCGAACGAATGTCATATAAAATAATCGGCTTGCCGTAACTTGGCGCTTCTGCCAGGCGCACATTTCTTGGAATCACAGTTTCAAAGACCTGCTGACCGTAAAAGTCTCTCAGGTCGGCTGCTACTGCTGCCGAGAGATTGGTGCGCTCATCATACATTGTCAACAATAAGCCTTCAATTGTGAGACCTGGATTTAAGACCCGGCGAATGCGCGCTAATGTATCAAATAATTCTGTTACTCCTTCAAGGGCGAAATACTCACATTGAATCGGAACGAGCAGAGAATCCGCAGCAGTCAAAGCATTTAGCGTTAACAGGCCGAGGGAAGGGGGGCAATCTATGATGATAAAGTCGTATTGGTCTTCAATTCCACGTAGCATTTCTCTAAGCTTATACTCACGTCTTTCAAGCTCAACAAGCTCGACTTCCGCTCCTGTCAAGTTTTTGTCTGCGGGCAAAAGTTTTAAGAAAGGAAGCTCTGTTGACTGAATAACATTGTGGATTTGTTCATCAAGGACGAGGACGTGATAGAGGCTACGGCGGAAACTGCCACGCTGAACTCCTGCTCCAGACGTAGCATTTGCCTGTGGGTCTGCATCTACGAGGAGGACACGCACTTCAGCTACAGCCAAAGCAGCAGCCAAATTGACTGCCGTAGTGGTTTTGCCGACTCCACCCTTCTGATTAGCAACCGCAATGATCTTTGCCATAGGAGATTGAAGCTCTTATTTTGGACAGGCGGTAAATTAACACATCATGAGGCCGCATGCCACAACTTTGCGCGCCTAACGCGAATGTTTCACGTATCCCAAGAGGAAGTGAATCATTTTCTCGGAGAGGTTTCACGTGTCCCGCTACAGCCCAAAAGGCTGGGACACGTGAAACATAGGGAGTTTAAGCTGCTTGTTGTTTGATAGTTAGTTGAACGAGAAGAGTAGAAAGCGCAGCGGGGGTAAGACCCGGAATACGGCGCGCCTGGCCAAAAGTTTGTGGCCGAGATCGCTCCAGCCGATCAATCATCTCATTGGAGAGACCGCTAATAGCTCGAAAATTGTAATTTTCGGGAACGCGTAGGGAATCGTGCTGGTATAAACGATCAAGGGTGGTTCGTTGAGCCTTGATATAACCGCTGTATAATAAATCCGCAAAAACAGACTCTAAGTCTTTAATGCTTGACTCAGCGCGGATGTCATGCGGCAAAAGTTGCTGGACAAGCTCTGGAAGGACATTTGGGCGGCAGATAAGTTGAGAGAGTGTGATAGAGTCGCCCAAATCCATGCCCGTGGTGTGGGTAAGATAAGAGTAGGCTGTATCTGATTTTTTAAACCGAGTCGAGTCAAGGGCTGACTGAAGACGGACGAGACGATCACGGCGTTGGTTAAATCTTGTCCAGTCTGAATCTCCCACAAGGCCAATATCCCGGCCATACGGAGATAAGCGACTATCTGCGTTATCATGTCGCAAAGCAAGCCGAAACTCTGCGCGAGAAGTAAAGATGCGATAAGGTTCATCTACGCCTTGCTTAATTAAATCATCTATCAAAACTCCGATATAAGACTCCTCGCGTCTAAGAAATAAGGCCTCCCGTCCTTGAACTAAAAGGGCAGCGTTAATACCTGCGATAAGTCCCTGGCACCCGGCCTCCTCATAGCCGGTTGTGCCGTTAATCTGCCCGGCATGGAAAAGTCCTTTAACGCGAGCGGTTTGTAGCTGTGGCGTCAGTTCGCGCGGGTCAACGTAATCATACTCAATAGCATAGCCGGGACGAATAATATTAACTTGCTCCAGGCCGGGAATCATTCGTACCAGTTCTTGCTGAAGGTCTGCTGGTAAGGATGTAGAGAAACCATTTAGGTAAACTTCATTTGTATTATGACCTTCCGGCTCCAGGAAGAGTTGATGCCGATCTTTTTCGGCAAACTTCACCACCTTATCTTCAATTGACGGGCAATAGCGGGGGCCAATGCCCTTGATTTTGCCGGAATAAAGAGGCGACTCGTGAATGTTGGCACGGATTGCCTTATGCAGTACGTCCGTCGTGTATCCGACGTAGCAGGTAATTTGAGGCTGCTCAATCTGCTCTGTGGCGAAGGAAAAGGGGACTGGTCGTTCATCTGCCGGTTGAGGCTCGAAAGCGCTCCAATCAATTGTGCGCCCATCAAGACGAGGCGGCGTGCCCGTTTTTAAGCGCCCAACCGGAAAGCCTAGACGCCTCAGACTCTCAGCCAGTTCAATAGAAGCAGGCTCACCGGCACGACCTGCCGAATAGGTACGCCGTCCGGTATGAATCAATCCGTTAAGAAACGTCCCGGTCGCAACAACGACGGCGTTAGCGCGCAGACGACGTGTATCCTGTAACTCTACGCCGTAAATTCTTCCATTCTGGACAATGAGGTCTACGACTAAACCTTGTCGTAAGTGAAGATTCGGCGTTGCTTCAAGTGTGCGACGCATTTCGGTGCGATAGAGGGCGCGGTCGGCCTGGGCACGAGGAGATTGAACAGCAGGCCCGCGCGAGCGATTGAGCAGGCGAAACTGTATGCCCGTGCGATCAATAATACGGCCCATAATGCCGCCCAGAGCGTCTATTTCTCGCACTAGATGACCTTTGGCAATGCCGCCAATGGCAGGATTGCATGACATCTGCCCTATCAAGTCCAAATTAAGAGTCACAAGGGCAGTTTGAGCACCCAACCGAGCAGCGGCAGAAGCGGCCTCACAGCCAGCATGTCCCGCACCGATCACGATTACATCAAAGGCTTCATCGAAACTCATAGTTATTTCCCTATGCAGAAGGTGGCGAAAATCTGCGTCAACACATCATCAGGTGTGGTTTCACCTGTTATCTCGCCAACAAAGCGTAAACTATCATATAGCCCGACAAGTACAATTTCTTCGCTCGCACGCTGATCGAGTAAGCCTAGAGAAGAGCTGAGCGCAGATTGCGTTCGTTGAAGTAAATCAAAATGGCGCGCATCAGTAACAAGCAGCCCAGCATTACTTGTATCAAAGGTGGCGAAAGGCTCCAGTATAGCAGCACGTAGGGCGTCAAGTCCCACACCCGTCTTAGCTGAAACGCTTAGCGCTGCAATTGGCTGATTGTTTAAGTCTTCCAGCCCAAATTCCTTGAAAGAATTCAAATCGCTCTTATTAAAGGCTATAAGATAATCACTTTCTGCGACCTCGTTAAAGACATCCTGATCTTCCTGAACAATCGGCTGAGAGCCGTCAAGCACAACGATGACCAAGTCAGCGTCGATGATAGCGCGCCGGGTTCGCTCTACTCCTAAATGTTCAACTTCATCTGTGGAGTCGCGAACACCTGCGGTGTCAGTCAACAAAACGGGTACTCCCTGGAGATTTATCATTTCACTTAAACTGTCCCGCGTCGTACCAGGAACATCTGTCACAATGGCTCTATCTAGAGCCAGTAAACTATTGAAGAGACTGGACTTACCTACATTCGGGCGACCAACCAAAGTTACTTTGAGACCATCCCTCAAGAGCCTTCCAGAGCTAAAGGTGGAAGCCAGTTCTTCCACCTTTTTAATGAGTTCAGAGAGCCTCATCTTGATCTGGTTAATCGAGATTTCCGGCAAATCATCTTCAACAAACTCCAGCGAAGATTCAAGCGGAACGATGATATCCAGCAAGGTATTCTTGATTGGTTGAAGACGTGCGGATAGCTCGCCTCCGAGTTGGCGTGTGGCTTGTTGTGCAGCAGCTCTCGTCTGAGCGTTAATAAGATCGCGTATAGCTTCCGCCTGACTCAGATTTAAGCGCCCATTAGAGAGCGCACGCAAAGTGAATTCACCTGGCCCAGCAAGGCGTGCGTCAAAGCTCAAAATCAAATCAATAAGATAACGCAGAAGAACAGGTGAGCCATGACAACTAAGCTCTACAACATCTTCGCCGGTGAATGAATGAGGTGATTTGAAATAGGTGAGAAGGACGTGATCTAAAATCTCTCCGGTATTAGGGTCATAGAGATTTTTTAAGACAACCCGGTGAGATTCAGCTTCGAAATGTTCATCTTGAATCAGCGCTCTGGCAATTTCCAGGGAACGTGTGCCGCTTAATCGAATAACGCCGATCCCGCTACGCCCCGGCGGCGTTGCTAAAGCAACAATGGTGTCTGTTTCTGGCACTGCAAGGTAAAGCGACCGCGCAAAGGTGGCGATATTATTTGATAACTAATGATTGGAGGAAGGTTTCAAACTCACTTTTAGTCTACGCGCTGAGCCTTCACCAATTGACTCAGTGTATAGATCATTTTCTTCTGCAAGCGCGAGGTGAATCACACGGCGCTCATTTGAATTCATTGGACCAAAGGTGAAAGCACCGCCTGAAGCGCGGACACGGTCGGCGGCGTGACGAGCCATCACACGCAGCTCTGCTTCGCGCGTTGCACGAAAGTCTTCCACATCACAGACGATACGCTCGCCCTTCGGAAGTGTTCGACCAAACGCCTGATTGACAAGATGCTGAAGGGCTTCCAGCAACTCGCCTCCTTCGTTTAGGAGAAGAGAAGCATCTGTGCCATCTATGTTCAAGAGACACCCGTCAGTTGTTTCACCGCTAGTTGCGCGCAGGTTGAAACCAGCGCCGTTAAAAACAGCGTTGAGAAAATCCTGTGACTGAACACACGTTTCGTTCATAGTGAATTTTAATTTCCGGCTTTTACGCAGCCAGCGTCTTCATCTGCTTTCAAGCTTGCGAAACACGCGCGTTGAGTTTCTTCGTCGAGCGCGTCTCAGCTTTTTTACCAGGCGGCGGCTGCTCATCATCTTTCGCTTTAGTTAAGTGATTGATAAGGAACTGTTGCCCGAAGCCGACAACGTTACCGACCAACCAATAGACGAGCAATCCGGCAGGTGCACTCCATAACATCCAGAGCATTAGAAGCGGCATACCTATAGCCATCATCTTGCGCTGAACCGGGTCAGCAGACGGCGCAGGTGTTATCAACTGCAAGACCATCATTGACCCAGCCATCAAGATCGGCAGGATGTGAATGAACGTTGGCTCAGCCGCAGATAGATCTGGAATCCAAAGAAATGACGCTTGTCGAAAATCAATCGAGATAGTAATGGCGCGATACAAGGCGAAGAGAAACGGCATTTGAATCAAGAGAGGCAAGCATCCGCCAAGTGGATTGCCCTCTTTCATCAGACGCATCTGCTCCATCTGTAATTCCCTGAGCCTCGGGTCTGTCTTCTTCATCCCCTTCATCTTTTCTTGCAGCTCTTTCATGCGCGGAGCCATCTTCTGCGCCTTCTTCATGGCCTTTGAAGAACGCCATTTGAGCGGGAAGAAAAGTGAATAGATAACTATGGTGAAGAGAATGATCGCAATACCATAGCTGTTCGTTAGCTTATATAAAAATTTAATTGACCAAAGAATCGGAACGGCCAGAGGACGTGACATCCAACTTAAAAAACCGTAATCAATCATGCCCTCAAGATCAATTGCGCGTCCTACTGCCTGGCCTATCTGGACATTCGCATCCTTTAAGAGGTAATGGTCCTTCGGGCCAACATATAAAATTGTTGGAGCACCTTCCGTTGAAACAGGAACGTAAGCCGTAATTAAATATCTGGCCTCTTTACCTTGCTGCCCGTTTACAGTAAACGGGTGTTCGATCATTTTAGTGCGATATTCGAGACCTTCTGTTTTCTGATGGGGCACGGCAACCATAGCGAAGTAGGTATCACCTGTGCCAGCCCAGTCAACCGGGCCACTAACGAGCTCTCTATCGGCGCTTCTTTGATTGATCGCCATCGCATAGTGGCGCTTTCCGACTTCTTCTCCGACAGAAGCGATTCCTTCCGGCGCGACTGAATAAAAGTTGTACTGCGAGATTCCCTGGTCGCCGATGCTCGGCCCTATCAGAAGTTTTGCTGGCTTCCACTGATCATCTTGTTTCAAGTAGATTTTAATATCAGCCCGATAATTGTCAGCGTAAAAAGTGATGACCTTTTTAACATCAAGATTGCTCACCTTACCTTCCGGGCCATACTTAACCTGTAAGGAAAACTCTACGCTTCTTGACCCTCCCTCCGGAATATCAAAATTATCACTCTGTATTTCCGTTCTCTCGTTCTCATTTCTAAGCTCTTTAAGCTCGTAGTACCTTGTATCAAGCAGAGAATCTACCAGCTTACCTTCAGCGGTTTTCTC
The DNA here is from genome assembly GCA_963791265.1 of uncultured Acidobacteriota bacterium. GTDB lineage: Bacteria > Acidobacteriota > Blastocatellia > Pyrinomonadales > Pyrinomonadaceae > QHXM01. The sequence goes on along the minus strand of CAWBSB010000012.1, from coordinate 32,529 downwards.
TCCATCAACAGTTTGCAGGCGAAGCGGAGCCTCTCGTGGTTCCTGATTCATTCTATCCTGCGAAATAAGCTCAAGAGGTTTCGGGTGATCCTTAGTGCCTCCAACCGAATAAAGAGGACGTTGATTATCTTTATTCTTTTTGATTATCCAGCTTGTGGCAACCGCGCCCCGGTTGTCGAGTATTACGTCATAGAGAGGAGTCGAAACTTTTATTTTCCGCGGTGTCGTATTGTCGGAAGGAATATCGGCGACTGCCCCTTGTGTTGGTTGCTGGTCTTGACTTCCCGTGGGAGTCTCAGAGGGAGCGGTTGTCGGGCTGGGCTTTTGCTCCGTAGCTGAAGAGTTCGAGTTGGCGTTGCTTTGCGGCGGTGGCGGCTTAACCGGGAAAAGCAAACTCCATCCGAAAAGGATGGCAGCGGAAAAAACGATAGCAAGGACGAAACGTGATTTATCCATTAGTTTGAACTAGAAGCTTAATGTTTTGACAGTATGCACGAATCAATACTGATTCACTTCGGCATACGGTTTCGCTTTATTATTTGACCGGATCGTAGCCCCCTGGATTAAACGGATGACAGCGGAAGAGCCGTCGCACGCCCATCCACCCTCCGCGTAAAGCACCATACCGCTCTATTGCCTCACGCGCATACTCCGAGCAAGTGGGACTAAAACGGCAGGAAGGTGGAAGTAAAGGCGAGATGATCGCCTTATAAAACTTCAATAGTAAGACAAGAATAAATCTCACTGATTTAAGCTACTCGGCTTGAGCGGGTCGCTCGCGCTCATCGCTTCTCACACGGGCTAGAATCCTTTGGAACTCTTCAAGCGCCGCTATCGCCTTCACGGTCAATAAAGAACGTCTGGCGTTGAATACCCAATCATACTTTACCTTGACATCCTCTACCGTCACCCCGCTCTGGCGAAAGGCCTCGCGGAGTAAGCGCTTGGAACGATTACGCTCGACTGCATTACCAATGGCTTTGCGGGAGGCTGTAATACCGAATCTGTGATGCGGCAAATCATTTGGAAGTATGAAAGCAGTCATCAAAGAGCCTTCGTAGCGTCTCCCACGTGCATAAACCCGGCGAAATTCACCGGAAGAACGCAAATGCAGGTGCTTAGGCAAATGCAAGTACCAACTTAATAGTGTGATGGTGTGAGACGCTTACGTCCCTTAGCACGACGCCTTTTCAGAACCAGACGGCCATTTTTAGTTGCCATTCGAGCGCGGAAGCCATGCGTTTTGGCGCGACGGCGGTTGTTAGGTTGAAATGTTCGCTTCGACATAGTTAATAATTCTCCACTCAGATGAAAAGTGTAAGACTAACTGCGAGAGCGCATTCTGTCAAGAAAACGGCAGGGCAAAAGCCTTGTAATCCTCCGTTTGAGAACAAAGTCATACTCCAGAAGGCTATTTGGATAACGCACCAAAACTGTACTATTATCATCCTGTTGATATATTGAGAAGATAAAAATAATCGGAAAATATTGAAGATTTACACTGCTTAAAATTTATTTCCTTTGCCTGTGGATTTTTCTTGCTTCTGAACTATGATTATGCTAGGCTCCGCCTCGTTTTCGGCTCCTAACAAGCCTGTAAGTAGTTGAAAGGAAGATACTTAAAGCAACACTTTAAGTGAGGAAGATTTTCCACAAGCCTGTGGAAAACCCTGTGGAAAAACTCTATAGGAAGAGCCGGATTTTAGACCAACAGACGCATTTACAACACCTTCCATAGGCTCAGTCAAAGAATAGCTTGAGAGAAATGGGAGTGAGGTTTTTGTATTATTTCGCAACACCTCCGTCCTTAGTAAATTTTCCTAAAGACGAGATAGGAAACCAAAATTATGAGTACTGTGATTGAGAATAGACTCTGGAGCGATATTCTTCACGCTGTTGAAAAAAGGCTCAATCGTCAGAGTTTTGAGACCTGGTTTCGTCCTATCATATTCGATGGTTGTGATAATTCTGAACAGGTTTTGCATTTACGCGCGCCCAACCAGGTGGTCAAGGACTGGGTTAGCTCCAACTATTCGGAAGTACTGGATGAATCGCTGGAAGAGTTGAATCTTGCTAAGTATCATGTCGATTGGAGGGTAGAAGATGAACAAAATGCAACCAATCACATGGTAACGGAGGAAAATGAGGGACAAGTGATAGACTATAGCCTTCCCGAAATCATGCCAAATAACGGGAAAGGTAAAAACTCCAGTTTGTTTTCTCTTTTGGAGGCAGCAGAATCGGATGGACTAACACCCGGAGCGACAACATTTGTAGATATAGAACCTATCGAATTATCTTTAAATCCTAAGTATACATTCCAGACTTTTGTAGTCGGCTCATGCAATCAGTTCGCGCATGCCGCATCACAGGCTATCGCCGAAGCACCGGGCAAGACCTATAATCCTCTTTATATATATGGTGGGGTGGGACTTGGTAAAACACACTTAATGCACGCAGCCGGTCACGAAATCAAAGCGCGTAATCGCCATCTACGATTGTCTTACATTTCGGCTGAAAAGTTCATGAATGAATTGATTAATGCGATTCGTTACGATAAAGCGCAGACTTTTCGTGAAAAATATCGCTCAATTGACGTTATGCTGATGGACGATATTCAGTTCATGGCTGGCAAAGAGCGCACTCAGGAAGAGTTCTTTCATACTTTTAATGCGCTCTACGACGGTCAAAAGCAGATCGTGATTTCGTCCGACTGCCCGCCGCGCGAAATTCCCACTTTAGAGGAAAGGCTGCACTCTCGCTTTGAGTGGGGTTTGATTGCGGACATGGAGCCGCCAGACCTCGAAACAAAAGTCGCAATTCTTAAACGCAAGGCTGATCTTGATGGGGTTTCACTGCCTGACGATGTCGCTTTTTTCATTGCCAGTAAGGTGAAGAGCAACATACGCGAGTTGGAAGGCTCGCTCGTGCGCCTCGTAGCGATTTCGTCTTTGCGCGGAGTGCCGATCTCAAAGATGCTGGCGCAGGATGCAATCCGAAATATTGCAGAAGATAATCGCCCTGCCGGAATTACTCTCGAACAGATTCAACAGGCAGTCGCTGCACACTATCGCCTCCGAGTTGATGAGTTGACTTCAAAAAATAATGCGCGCCAGATAGCCGTGCCCAGACAGGTGGCCATGTATTTGTGCAAACGTCTCACGAAACACAGCTATCCTGAGATCGGTCGTGGTTTCGGTGGTAAGCATCATACTACGGTAATTCACTCCGTTGAGAAGATCGAAGCGCTCGTTTTGAGGGATCAGATTTTCCACAGGGTCGTCAGCGACCTTATGGATAATCTTTGTAAGTAGTTACAAGTATTATCGGAGATTTATTTCCACAGTATGGTTTCCGATTAAGTTCTTTTTATGGATAAACTTAAGTGCAAGTTTTCCACATTTCCACAGGATGAGTGAAATATCGCCTGTGGAAATGTGGAAAACTCAGCCAGCGTTCAGATTTTCCACAACCTTCTAGAGATTTCCACAACAATTTCCACAGGGGCTGTGGATTGCATTTTCTTTAGTATCAACATTAAAGTGACTTTTCCACATTTCCACAGGCCCTACTACTACTACTATATATAAATACAAGGTATTTAATTAGTATTAATAGTAAAAGGCGCAGCTTGCTGAAGTGGATACAGAATGCAGAAAAATGCTTTTATTCAACTTAGAGGAGTCTGTAAATGGAATTCAGTATTAGTAAGAATGCACTACAAAAAGAACTAGGATTCGTGCAGGGGATTGTTGAGAAGAAAAACACCATCCCCGCCCTCTCAAACATTCTGATCGAGTCAATCGGGGAAAGCACTATTCGCCTCGTCGGTACGGACCTGGATGTGACGATACGTTGCGAGACAGAAGCGGAGATTAAGACTCCCGGCTCAATGTGTGTTCAGGCGCGGAAGCTGTTCGACATTTCACGCCTGCTTCCGGATTCAACAGTCAATTTCCACAAAGAGGAAAACGATTGGGTAACAGTCAAGTGCGAAAACTTTCGCTCCAAGATTCCGGGGCTTCCCCGCGAGAACTTTCCGGAAGTGCCAACCAGTAAATCCGCGCCCTTAAAGTTTCCGGCGGAGATTTTTAAGTCATTCATAGATCGAACGATTTTTGCCATCACACAGGAAGAGTCGCGCTACACGCTTTCCGGCGCAAAATTCATACTTGATAAATCGGGCGCTAAGATGGTTACAACCGACGGACATCGCCTTGCCTATATCGCACGTCAGGATTTGGGTGAAAACGCGTCTGGTGAGGCTCTGGACGCTCTAATACCGCGTAAGACGCTGGCAGAGCTGACCAAACTGACGACCTCTTTTGAAGGTGACATAGGTTTGGGGGCAGATGAAAACCATATCTACTTTGAAATCGGCCCACGTCTTTTGATCTCCAGAATGCTCTCTGGGCAGTTTCCGAATTATGAAATGGTGATGCCAAAGAGCAACGATAAGTCTGTCGTCTTCGACAGCATGCAGCTCAACCAGGCAATTCGGCGCGTCGCATTGATGGCCGACGACCGCTCGCACGCGGTTCGCTTTCATCTGGGAGCCAATCAACTTCAGATCAGCTCACAGAACGCTGAAGAGGGCGAAGCGCGCGAAACTGTGGATACCGAATACACTGGCGACGAAACTGAGATAGGTTTTAACGCACAATATCTTCAGGATTTCCTCAATGTCGTAGGAGACGGGCAGATTGCTTTCGAGTTCAAGGATGGAAACTCTCAGGCGCAACTGCGCCCGGCAGTAGCTGGGGATTATGAGTACAAATATGTGGTCATGCCGATGAGAGTCTGAAAAGCCATCGCATAGATTGTGCAGCTATGGAGCATCTCTAGCCTTTCGGCTGGAGATGCTTCTTTTTTGTACATTGAGTTTGTCTCTAATAAGCAGCGTAAAAGTATGCCGTGTGTTAAAATCATTCGCATGCTGCTCGAATCTCTTGAAGTACATAGTTTTAGAAATTTGAGTGGCAAGGTCGTCTGGGGCAATGGGCTAAATATTATTTACGGCGACAACGGGCAGGGCAAAACAAACTGGCTCGAAGCCATCTATCTCCTCGCTACCACTAAATCCTTTCGTACACAACGCCTACAGGAAACAATCAGATTTGAAGAAGACCTGGCTGTCGTGCGTGGTCGTGTGGCGCAAAGCTCCGAAGTTCATCGCGAGATGCAGGTGAATATCCGGGGCGCTACGAAATCAATTTCAGTCAACGGTAAACGCGAGCCTGTGACGCGTTATCTGGGACAGTTACATGCCATTGCTTTCACAGCCGATGAGCTTAACATCGTGCGCGGTCTGCCTGATGCGCGCAGGAAGTTTTTAGATCGTGGAGTTATCTCTCTTCATCCATCTTACGTCCAGACCTTGGCTGACTACAATCATGTCATCAAGCAGAAAAACCGCCTTCTGCAAGATGCCTCTGATTCTGAAATGAGTTTAGAGCGGGTGGCGGAACTCCTGGCTCCCTGGAATGAACAACTCATCAGTTTGAGCGCAACCATCCACCGTGCTCGCACAGACTACGTACAGCGTTTGAATGAGGTGCTGGAACGCCGTTTCTTTGGGAATGAAGACATCAGTATCCGCTATGTCTCATCGCTTGAAGGAAAAGGAAATTTGGATGATTACGAGGCACTCATCGCCGAGCGTTTACAGTTTCGATTACAGGCGGAGATAGCTGCCGGATATTCCCTGATAGGGCCACACCGGGATGATCTGGAGATACAGTTTGACGGGCGGAATATGCGTGCTTTTGGAAGCTCTGGCCAACAGCGTAGCGCATTGATAATACTTGACTTAGCTAAGGTTTCAGTGTATCATTCATGGCACAACGAGTATCCGCTTTTCCTCATAGATGATGTGGATGCAGAACTCGATAGAAAGCGAATAAATAGCTTGCTGGAACATCTTGAGGGGCGTACACAAACGTTCATTACGACATCCAAAGAGAGTCTTGCCGAGCAGTTTGTAGCGCATGCGAATATCTATCACGTGGCTAAAGGCATAATTACGGAAAGCGAGTCCGGGGCACAACTGATTTCATCAGTCATGGGCAATACTGAAAGCATCTAAAAAGTGTAGAAGAAAAGGCGCACAAGAGAGTCGCTTCAAAGGCAGATAAAGAATAATTTCATGAGTAAGGTTTACAAAGAGGAGATTAACTTGGCTACACCAACGTCAACATTATCGAAGAAAAAAGGTATGGCTTACGATGCGGGTTCGATCACGGTTCTTGAAGGACGTGACGCAGTGCGAAAACGCCCGGCGATGTACATCGGCTCGACGGGTGACATCGGTCTGCATCATCTGGTTTATGAAGTTGTAGATAATTCCATTGACGAAGCCCTCGCCGGGCACTGCGATACCGTCGAGGTAGCGATTCATCTGGACAATTCAATCACGGTGGTTGATAACGGGCGCGGTATTCCTATTGATTATCACAAGCAGGAGAAGAAAAGCGCCGCCGAGGTCGTCATGACCAAACTTCATGCGGGCGGTAAGTTCGATTCTAACGCTTACAAAGTCTCAGGCGGCCTGCACGGCGTGGGTGTTTCCTGCGTCAACTTTCTTTCTGAATCACTTCGTCTTGAGATTTGGAGAGAGGGCAAGACCTATGAGCAGGAGTACGTGCGTGGTATTCCTGTAGCAAAGCTTGAGCAGACCGGCAAGACGCGCAAGCGCGGCACCAAGATTACTTTCAAGCCCGACATGGAAATCTTCACCGAGACCGTCTTCAGCTTCGATAAATTATCGGAGCGCTTGCGTGAAAAGGCTTTTCTGAACAAAGGCATCCGTATCACCATCAAAGATGAGCGTGAAGAGACAGAGCGTTCACACGAGTTTTACTACCGGGGCGGGATTGCAGAGTTCGTCAAGCATCTCAACAAGAATAAGAATACGCTGCACGATAAGCCTATCTATTTCGAGCGCAATGGCGATGCGCTCTCAATCGAGGTAGCAATTCAATACAATGATGCCTACGACGAAAAGGTCTATTCTTTCGCTAATAACATCAATACGGTTGACGGGGGAACGCACCTTTCCGGTTTCCGTTCGGCCTTTACCCGAACAATCAACGCCTACGCACAATCTTCCGGGCTGGCAAAGAATTTCAAGAGTTCGCTTTCCGGCGATGATGTGCGTGAAGGTCTTGTCGCTGTAATCTCCGTCAAACTGCCGCAACCCCAGTTTGAAGGGCAAACTAAGGGGAAACTCAATTCAGACGTTAAGGGGGCGGTGGAATCCTTCCTGAACGAGCGTTTGACGGAATACTTCGAGCAGAATCCGACCGTCGCCAGAAAGATTGTCGGGAAATCTGTGGATGCTGCGCGGGCGCGCGAGGCTGCGCGCAAGGCCAGAGAGATCGTCCGCAAAGGCGCTATCGGTTCAACCATGCTTCCGGGCAAGCTGGCCGATTGCCAGGAGCGCGATCCTGCTCTGTGCGAGATTTACATTGTAGAAGGAGATTCCGCAGGTGGCTCGGCCAAGCAGGGGCGTGACCGGAAGAATCAGGCGATACTCCCGTTAAAAGGTAAAATCTTAAACGTCGAGAAGGCTCGTTTTGACAAAATGCTGGGTCATGGCGAGATAAAAACGCTGATTACTGCCCTCGGAACAGGTATTGGGAAGGATGATTTCGATCTCGGACGGCTTCGGTATCACAAAATCATCCTGATGACGGATGCCGACGTAGATGGTTCACACATCAGGACTTTGCTCCTTACCTTCTTTTATCGCCAGATGCCGGAACTTATTGAAAGAGGCCACGTCTTCATCGCGCAGCCTCCGTTGTTCAAAGTGAAACGCGGGAAAAAGGAAGAGTACATTAAAGATGAGCGCTCGATGGTTCGGTACATGATGCGGCAGGCCACCAGTGACCTGAAGGTGAAATCTGCAAATTCAGACACAGCTTTGGAGGGTCGTGACCTGGCTCGCGCGCTTGAGCAGATGGTTGAATTTAAGCGTTATTGCGAAAAGGCTACGCGGAGATTGGGCGGCGATAGTCGCCTGCTCGGTAAATTGCTTGAAGCCTTTGGCGGGCGCAAAGGTGTCCTTCGTGAAGAAGGCTCGACTCTCCGCAGTGTCTTTCAGGATGGGGATTATATGGCCCGCGTCGAGGGCGTGCTGGATAAAGCAAAATACAGGACAGACCTCTCGACTGACGAAGAGCATGGCCTCTGGGAGATTAAGACTACGGCTGATTCGGGTGTCAATGTTTGCATTGATTGGAATCTGGCGAGTTATGTGGAGTTTCAGAAGGCTATGGAGCTATACATGGCTCTGGAAGATCGTCTGGCTTCGCCCTTTGTCGTCGGGGAGAACGGGTCGAGCGAGGAAATTCCGACCCGTGAAGATTTGCTTGAGCGTGTACTCGCCGCAGCCAAGAAGGATTTGATGGTTCAGCGTTACAAGGGGCTGGGTGAAATGAATCCTGAACAACTCTGGGAGACCACGATGAACCCGGAGAAGCGCACTCTTTTGCAGGTGAAAGTTGATGATGCGGTAGAAACGGATCAGATTTTTACGGTGCTGATGGGTGATGCGGTTGAGCCGCGCAGGCGCTTCATAGAAGAGAACGCGCTTGATGTTAAGAACCTGGATGTCTAGTTCTCTACATAGTAGAAGCGTAGTGTAGTCTTGGGGCGAAGCTGTTTGACACACTACGCTTCATTGTATAAACTGCGACTCCTATTACCTCCTGTGTATCTTGCCGCTGCATGCCTCTCGCGTATGCAGCGGAATTTTTTTGCCTTAGAGGTCTTCCCCTGATTTCAAGAAGAATTCACCTGATCGAATGCCTCTATATGGTGGCCGCCTGTTGATTGCAAGAGCTTGATTAATCGCGCCACCTCATCCTCGGCAACCTGGGCAATGAGTAAAGAGTCACCCCTCCGCAAATCTTGACAGTAGAGACCTGCCTGGATACCCGGCACAACATACTTTAGTGAATCGAGTCGAGTTTCCTCAGTCTCCGCCGGATTGATCAGGAAAAAGAAGCTTGAGTCAAAGCCGCTGGCAATTGCAGAAGCGAGAAGACGGTTAGCTGTTTGCTGGCTGTCAAAAGCCGAAACAATGGTTTTAGACATAAGCAATGCTCCTCCCTTTTTCTAATTCAGGCTTCACGTTCAATCCCCTGCTTTGTCATCCGGCGTTCTGGTGGCCGTATATTCGTCCAAATCGAGGCGTTCCGATTCGGCCACGCCATGCTGGTTATAATAGCCGCCGGGCGCGAACTGTCCCGACTCGCCAATGTCGAGCGAGCGCTGGTCGTTTGCCGGGTTAACTTCTTCTGCTGCATTCGGCGTTGCATCCGGTTTCAAGTCCGGGTCAGCGTTGCTCTCTTCTAAAGATGTTTGTCTGGAATTGTCGTTTGCCATTGATGTGCTCCTTGTGATGGACGTTTAGTTGTTGGCTTGCGCCGATTCGCGGAAGCGCTCGACGCGGAAACGAGAAAATTTGAGGGGCGTGCCCGGCGCAATGCCTGCTTTACGCGCTGCAATATCAACTTGCTGGCGGGCTGTCTCGACGCCTTGAAGATCAGGTAACAATAATCCACGACGCCCGCCGCTTTCGTCCTCGACGATCACGCCGTAAATTTTCGGGTCGAGTTCCTCGAATTGCACAGGTTCCGGGGTTGAAAGTACATCAACCGAATAACGTAAATGTGACAACTCTTCAGGCATGACGGGTGGAAAGCGCGGGTCGCGCGTGGCCGAACTGACGGCATTGGAGATCAACTCTTCGGCGAGCGTTTCCTTCACCGGCTCGATAGTGCCGATGCAGCCCCGCAAGTCTCTCTCAAAGGTTTTGATGGACACGAAACAAGCGGCACGCTGATTTAACGTCGGGTCTAACGAGGAAGGCTTTTCGATGACACGGCCTTCACGAACAAAGGTCTCTATCGCGCGCCGCGCCAAAGCGAGAAGCTCCTCCCCGCCCGGCTGCTCCGTCGTCTCACTTTCAACAGCAGCTTTCTCTTCGGATGCCTTGTCTCGGTCTGGTGAAGGTTCTCGTGCAAGCTGCGCGACCATGTAGCCGACGCCGAATGGAGCTTCGTAATGCAGAACTTCGTAGTCTTGCGTTGCGCTTTCGGTGACACCGAAGGCGACGAGCATTGAGCGATAGCCGCACTCGCCAGCCAGCTTTCTCAAATCGGGATCAATGTTGATGATTCGTTCAGGCTGAGCCGTGCGAATAGCCTCGGTTACTTCCTGATCGAAAAGATAGGCTTGCGGGTAATAACCGGCAGGCGCTTCGGGTTTCAATCTGTGACTCAAATCGCCGCTGGCGACAAACGCGACTGCTCTTCCCGCTTCGTCTGCCGCACGCTTGATACACGCGCCGAAGCGAAGGTGGTCTTCGTTGGATAAGAAACTGTAGCCGAGCGCGACGACGCGCCCGCGCCAGCCGTTGCGTTGAAGAAAATAGAGCGGAACAGCCGTTCCGTGATCCAGATCGTAGCTGCGAATTCCGACCACTTCATAGCCCTGTTCCGCTGCCGCGCGCGAAATCGCATCAAGCATCTCTTCATCAAGCTGGACTTCAACTCTTGTTTCAGGCGCGCGAAATTTCGCAAAGTCGCCGTAAAGCTGTGCGTCCTGGTAAGCAACGAAAGCGCCCGCTTCCAAAGGCGCATGTGGAGAGACGATCACGACCGTTTCTGCGCCGCTCTCGACGAGGCGTTCGGTAAACTCTCGCATTGCCTCGATAGAGCCACGCACCTCCTCGACCGCCTCACGCCCGACTTCCGGGACCATGATCGGCGGATGCGGTGCGATGCCTGCGAAAACCAGAGCGCCTGTGCCCATTCTTATTAAACCTATAAACCTATAAACCTATAAACGGAGAAACGTATGCCTCTAGCCCGTGAAAGAAGGAGACCGGGCAGCGGCGTTGATTCGAAACTCTCTTGGAGGGGAACTGCGATGAATTCTATCACACCAGCAGGTCGAGGCCGCAAGAGCGGAATTGCGTTGCTGCGAGAAAGCCATTTATGATGTGCGAGAGACAGGGGAATAGAGACTTGCCTGTCTTGATAAAAGAGAAAGCGCTTGAGCCAGTTGATGACGAGCGAGAGATTCGATGTGTTGATTGTTGGGGCGGGGCCAGCCGGATCGTTTGCGGCTGAAAAGCTCGCGCGTGGAGGTGTACGCGTGGCGCTTTTCGATGGTCGCCCGGCGGGAGAGCCGAAGGCTTGCGGCGGCGGCGTCACTTCGAAGGCGCTCAAAGCCTGGCCGCATCTGCTGGAAGCTGTCGGGCGGACAATCAGCGAGCTGGAGCTGTACTCGCCCGCAGGCAAGAGGCTTCATTTGAAACTCGAAGAGCCTTTTGCGATTTACTCTCGCACCGCGTTTGATTCTTACCTGCGTGAGCGCGCAGGAGAAGCCGGAGCGCACATCTTCGCCGAGCGCGTCTCTTTTCGTCAGCGTGCGCGTGAAGAAGACGATTGGGTGCTGCGCGGGATGCGCGGGGATGAGTGGCGAGCGCCGATGCTCGTCGCGGCAGATGGCGCAGGCAGCCGGATTGCGAAAGAACTGGCGGGGCAGCTTCCGCCTTCCGAGATGGAAGTCGCTTTCGGTTATCGCGCTCCGCTGCCAAAAGCAGACGACGCGCCGACCGTCGTTGCTTTTCTTCCCGGCTACGCGGGCTACGCCTGGGCTTTCCCGCGTGTGGATCACATCTCGTTCGGCATCGCCACGTCGCAGGATGCTTTCGATCATCAAGCGCTCGACCAGCTTCTCTGGAAATTCATGGTTGGTTACTACCGCCAGCGCGCCAATCGCAAGGCGCATCTCTGGCGCACTCGCTCACAGGATGAAGAGAGCAACGCGCTGATTCGGAAAGAGCTTGAGGAAACGACGGAGCGTTATGCCGCGCGCATTCCGGGTCTGGCCGCAAAGACTCTGGACACGCGGCGCACGACGGGAAAGGGCTGGGCGTTGCTTGGCGATGCTGCGGGCTTTGCCGATCCGGTCACAGGCGAGGGGATTTACTACGCGCTGCGTTCGGCAGAGCTTTTCAGCGAAAGCTATCTTGCGGGCGTGCCGCTCGATTATGAAAAACGATGGCGCGAGGATTTTGGCCGGGAGTTGAGACGCGCGGCAGAGATGCGCCGCCGCTTCTATGGAAATTTCTGGGGCGCTCCGTTTACAGAGAGGATGATTGAGCTAGGACGCGGGCATCGCGGCATCAAGCGGGTGCTTCGTCAACTGGTCGCAGGCGATCAGGGCTACGTCAATCTCAAACGCAAGCTCGCACGCAACGCCATCTGGCCTCTGTAGGACAGGCATTCCTGCCTGTCATTGAGCGCGCAAGCGCGAATACTCTGTAGACAAACCTCAAGAGCGTGCTGTTCGCACGCTTGGACAGACAAGAATGTCTGTCCCACGACAGACAGGAATGTCTGTCTCACGACAGGCAGGAATGCCTGTCCTACAGAATCACTTGGTCTTATGTATGTGCTCGGCTGCTAAGGCTACGCCCATGCCGACGACGAGTGCGCCGATGAACTGAAAGATTCCGGTTACGCCCAGCGCTCGCAGTCCGAGCGTGCCGATAATCAGTCCGGCCATTAAGCCAATGTAGTAAGGCGCGTCTTTTGGATCCATCATAACTAAGAAACTCTCTTTCCATGAGTCCGGCTACTTCAGATTGAACATCATCTGTTCCCGTACCGGCTCAAGCAATATTACTTTAACCAATCCGTCGGCGATAAGAAAGGCGAGGCCAACGCCTAATCGCTGCCAGCGAAGGCGTCCCGCCTGCTGGGCTCCGGTCATACGTCTCAGCGAGAGCGAGATTATCTCAAAGGCTATGAAGAGATACCCAAGCCCCCGCAGCCATGACCAGAGGTGCCAGCCCAACGCCAGCGATAGAGCGTGGTTGCTGCTCTGCGCCATCAGTTGAGCGTTGTAAAAGTTCATCAGGTCAACTTCGAAGAAGCCCTCGTAGAAGAGGATGCCGCCGAGTGAGGTGTAGCTGAAGAGAAAGGCCGCACCGAGCAACGTCAAATGAGCGGGAACCCACGCAGACAATTTATATTCCGGGTCGCTTCCAGTCTGTATCCAGTGAATCTGCTTTTGCCAGTAAGCATCAGCGCCGGGCAGGATTGATGCTACGTGCTGCGGGTCGGCGTAAGCCAGAGCAATCACCACCGCGCAGTGCGCCGCGTAAGCGAGCGCTATCACGCCGATGCCTTTGATCCAATCGTCCTCACGCGCGCAGGGCAGGCAGAGCATCATCAGGAGCAGCGCCGAGATAATCTGGTGTCCGGGAGCGCCCGTCGCGTAAGAGATGAGGAACGGCAATGTGCCGACGGCGATTGACGCGGGCATCCAGCGCCAGCCTGCACAAAACGGCTGGGCCAGCCCTGCGAAGTTGTGCGTCGCACGGCGCGCTGACGGAGGCAGCCTGAGCGGCCATATCCAGTATGGCGCAAGAGCCTGCGCCGCCGGGTTTGACCTTCCGACGCTTACTGTATTCAAGACTTCCAAAGCGTTTCCGTTACCTCCGGGGAATGGGAATAATGAACCACCCGGTTGTGCTGTAGAGAATCAGATTGCCCACGCCGAAGATGAGAATGAAGATGATCCATCCCCACGCGCCGCTGCTTGCGCTGGTGTCGGCTTGCTGCTGCTGGCCGTACTGATTGTAGTTCTGCTGGTCGTAGGGCGAAGGCGGTTGCCCCGGTTGATAACCCGGCGGCGGTTGCTGATAGCCTGGCGGTGGTTGTTGGTAGCCCGGCGGTGGCTGTTGATAACCGGGGGGCGGCTGTTGGTAGCCTTGTGGAGGCTGTTGATAACCTTGCGGGGGCTGCTGGTAGCCCGGCGGGTAATATACCTGTCCGGGAACCGGCGGCTGGTAGGGTCTTTGACCAGAAGACGGATCCTGGTTTTGATTCTGGTTTTGAGCATCGGGCGGCTGCTGGGATTGATCGTTAGGGTTGTCGCTCATAATCGTTCTCCTGTAGGAGTTGTCTCTAATTCCGGTTGAGGTTGGACGAGGGGCGTTTCTCCCTCCGATTAATTTCGCTCAAGGCTGCGAAGCGTTTCCGTTATCTTTGCGGTTAACTCAATTGTCCGGCGCTTGATTGACCATTGACGAGCCTTTTGTAAAAGAGGAACAGCCAGCTTCGATCCCGCCAGTTCAATGAATTTCAAGGCACGCAACTTTTGATCTTCGCGCCCGCCAATCAGTGTGCGCTCGGCGCGTGCCAGATACAATGCGGAATCGGCGGCGACCAAAACTTCCGGCGTTCGCACGGGTGCCGGGTCGGGTCGCACCATCCAGTCATCATACAAGAGAAGACGCTCTGCCTGTGAGAGTTTATTGAACGCCGCCTCGTCAATCTTACCTTCGGCTGCCGTATCAGCCAATGGTTTCATGGTTGCGGGAAGCTGTCCGTACTTCTCCTCGATAAACTTCTCAAAGAACCCGCGCTGCGTGGCGATGAAAATAGCCAGCACGAGGCTTCCGGCGAACATCGCGCCGAGCAATAATAGCTGACCTTTCAGCGTTCGTAACTCTTGCTTATTCATACGACGCTAGCAAAGCAAACCTTTGCTGGATGACGCGCTGCGAGAGAAGCTTTAGCGCGAAGACCAATCCGGCCAACGCCGCGAAGTAAATCGCAAAACCGTAAAGCGAGCGCACGGCGAAATAGTGTACGACAGCCAGCGTCATGGCGGTCGCGTTCACAATTCCGGCGAAGAGAGCGATGCTGCCCGTGATTGAGCCGCGCGCCGCCGGAGTGCTGAAAGGAAACTTGCGAAGGATGCCAACCTGCGTGGCGTGTCCCGCTCCGATGATGACGAGCCAGCCCACAGCCGTATGAGCCAGCACATGCAAAGGGTCGCGCCAGACTATTGCGAAGACGACGAACAGCGCGACCAGCAGCGGGAAGAGAATCCTGTACGTCACGGCCTTTCGCATCCCTTCGGCGAAGGCGACGCGATCACTGACCGGCGCAGACCAGAGCAGCCACGAAGCGGCATAATCGCGGCTGAAGTTCAGATTATGAATTATCGTCGGCAGCGGATACGCCAGCAGGTAAAGGCAGGCGATGGGCAGCACGACCACCCCCGCCGTTTGTGTAACGAACGGATCACCCAGTTGACCCGTAAACAATCCGAGCAGCACGAGCGCCAGACCCATGCCGAGCGAAGGCCAGCTACGCATTCTTAAATCCTGATCGCGCCTGAGCATGGTCGAGCATAGCCAGAAAGCCGCCGCTTCCGTGCGCGAGCGCGTAATCAATCTCGTGAGCGCGCCGCCGAGTCTGCCGGGTTGTCTGAGGGCTGGCAAAGTCGCGCGCTGCCATGCCGCTCCTCCCGGCTGCATTCGTGCGTAAGCGATTGAGATACGCTGCATCACCAGTGCCCACAGAGCCACGTTGAAGAGCACGCCCGCTCCGAGAATCCACCATCTTGTCCCGTTGCTTGCCGGAGAGGTGCTGTCAACAAAGTGCGCGAGCCACGCGGGCGGCAGGTACATAATCCAGCCCGGCAAATTGTAAGCCGCCATCTCCAGCCTGTCCTGTTGGTCGCGGAAGATAGCCTGCCCGCCGTAGAACGCCACCATGATGAGAATCGTCTGCGTCCACGCCAGGACTTCCCTGATGGCATCGCCGGGTCGCCCGCTCATCAAAGACGTGTAGAGCAGCAGCAGTAAACCTACGACCGCGAGGTTGCCCAAGAATGCGGCGGCAGTGTACGCGGGCAGGTACATCCATCCGGTGTCGCGCAAGCCCAAACCGATGATGGCCGGAAAGAGATTGAGCGCGATTGTCATCAGCAACACGTAGCCGAGCAGATTCACCATGCGCGCCGCCGAGTAGGTTCTGAGCGGGACGGGTTGATGACCAATGACATTCAAATCTTCGGGGTCGAGCACGACCTCGTTGAACTCGACGATGAGCGACGTGCCGATGACCAGCATCGAAACGCCCAGATTGATGAGCGCAAAGAAGAACGCGTCCACGCGAGCGAACAGCACCGCGCAGGTAATCACGCTCAATAGCAGATATTGCCCGACGACCCAGAAGAGCGGGGTGATTAAATCTTTAGGCTTGCTGGCGGTGGCGCGGCCAAATTGCTGGCTGCGAAAATCCATCAGGACGTATGCCCGTAGGAGCGCCCGAAACGGACGAACACGAACGCCCATAACACGCAGGACGCGATTCATGAACGTCTCGGCTGGGGCATGAACACTCTCGGTCATTTTCACAATTTAACTTTAGCTAAATGTAGAGAGCGAGAGCGTTGAGGGCGAAACGAACCACGAAGTTACACGAAGCAACACGAAATTAATATTACTGCTTTCTTCGTGTTGCTTCGTGTGACTTCGTGGTTCGTCATGATCTTTCTTTGGCTAGCTATAACTGACGCTCAATCACTCTTCTTCTCGCCTTTCCCGTCTCCCTGCGCATTCGTTCGCTCTGCATTGAAAGAGCCGAGGAAAGCTCCGACCAACTCTCGATTGTCTTCCGAAGCGGTGAGCGAACGAAAGAGCGTTTCCAGCGTCGCTCGCTTGGAAGATGAAAGGAGTTCCGTTGTCATTCCATCGGCGACGATCTCGCCCCGGTCGAGGATAATCACGCGCTCGCAGAGGCGCTCGACCACGTCCAGAATGTGCGAGCAGTAGAGAATCGTTTTGCCCCGGTCGGCCAGCCCGCGCACAATGTCCTTAATCAACCACGCGGCGTTGGCGTCCAACCCAGAAAGAGGTTCGTCAAACAACACCACCTCAGGATCGTGAAGCAGGGCGGCGGAGATGACTACCTTCTGCCGCATCCCTTTGCTCAAGGTGTCGAGGCGGCGGTCTGCCGCATCCTTCAGTTGAAACAACTCAAGCATCTGCGCTGAGCGCTCGGCAATCTCTTCCGACTCCATGTCGTGAAGCGCGCCGACCAGCGCCAGATACTCGTTGGCGCTCAGGGTCGAATAAAGCGTTCCCGTCTCCGGCACATAGCCGATGCGCTTTTTGACTTCCAGCGATTCCTCAACGACATCAAACCCGGCGACGCGCGCCACGCCACTTGTTGGCCGCAGCACTCCCGTCAGAATCTTAACGGTCGTAGACTTTCCCGCCCCGTTCGGGCCTAGATACCCGCAGACCTGTCCCGCAGGCACGGTGAAGCTGACGGAGCGAAGCGCCTCCGTCTCGTTATAAGTCTTGGTCAGTTGCTGAACTTCAATCATCGCGTGCGAGTAACTTGCAAGTACCGCTTGCGGTAGCGGGCGGGTCTTATCAATGTTGAGTTGCGGCTCTGCCGCAGGGTTTGTAGCAGCTTATCGGAAAGGCAGAGCCTTTCCGCACAGCAGACGGCAGAGCCGTTATAGCTTGCAACCTGGATTAAATACTATTGCGCCGTAAAGTCAATGATAAGTTTTCACGGAGTGATTTGCCTGTGGCGTGTGGCTTCCGGCGGGTGCGTGCCTCACTTAAATCTGCTCCCCGGCGTCGAAGCTAAGCAGCATTTCTCTGGCCTTATCCAGCGCGCTCGCATTCTCCAACGCGAGCTTTAAGGTAGAGATGATTTCCGCGCGCGGGTGAGAGCGGGATTCCGAGAGCAGCTTGACGAGTTTGGGCATCTCGCGCAGCCCCTGCACCACGTAGAGCGCGATCTTTTCCGCGTCGAGCCGCTCGCGTCCCTCGCTCACCAGAACTTCCACAAGCCTGCGCCGCATGTCCTCGAACATATCAAATTCCAGACTGTTGTCTTCTATCATCTGCCTGACTCCCTGATAAAAAAGCAGTGATAGGTGATAGGTGATGGGTGATAAGAAAGAACTGTTGAATTCTCTTATCACCCATCACCCATCACCTATCACTGTTCTGAGTGTATGGTGCGAGGCGGCGCTTGAGTTCTTCGGGAACGGTGACGGTCTCGAAGGTGTCGCGGCGGACGGCGACGAGGACGAAATGCGCTTCGGCGACTAGTTCTGCTTCGCCTTTGCGCCTGACTTCAAAATTCAGGCGCAGGGATTTCGTGCCAATGCGACCGACATAGACGGAGACCTCCAGGAGATCGTCCAACTGCGCGGCGCGGCGAAAGTCGCATTCGAGATGAGCGCGCGGCAACCACACGTCCAGCTCGTCGAACATTACGCTGTAGGGCAGATTGACGGCGCGGAAAAGCTCTGTTTCAGCAAACTCGAAGAAGCGAATGTAAGCGCCGTAGAAGATGATGCGCGCCGCGTCAACATCGCCCCAGCGAACGCGCTCCTCGATGATGTATTTCAGCGGCTCGTTGATAGGTTGACTCCTTCAGTTCGTTTGCCGAATCCGCCAGCTAGTCGAACCAGACTGTATCGGAGAGCCACTTGCCGTCTGTTAGAACGAGCGTGGTGAGCGTGCGACCGTTTTTCATCTTCACCTTGGCCGTCTTCTTTCCTTCATACTCGCCCGACTCCATTGAGGCAAAAAGATCATCAATTGTCATTTGCCCAACATTTCCTCTGGCTTTATCAACGCGCTCTTTAGTAATCCGTTCACGCTGGCGCTCGGTGAAACATGCCCTGAGCTTGTCGGCATCTCCGGCTTTCAGTAACTCGAACTGGTAGGCGATGGAGCCCTTCGGATCGCTGAGAGATGAATCAGAGCCTTTCGGGGAAGCCGGGGATGAATCGGCGGATTTGTTCGTTGCGTTGCCGGTACTATTTCCGTTTTCATCCTTCGCGCCGCAAGCCGTAAATAAAAGGAAGGCCGCTAACAGCACCAACAGGTGTCTCATTCGATACATACAATCCTCCTGCGTTAATTTGAAATTTGGGATTAAATCATCCGTTGCCCGGAAAGTTTCGCGTGCGAGAGGCACAGACTTTATCAAGCTCTCGCTACGGTTGCAAAGCATCCAGAAAACTTTTGAGCGCGAGATTGAATTCAGCGGGGCGTTCGAGGTTGGAAAGATGAGATGCGCCTTCGATGATTTCGAGCCGCGACCCGCGTATCTGGCGCTTCATCAATTCGGCATCCGATGGCGGCGTCAATTGATCCTCGCTCCCGACTAGAATAAGCGCCGGGGCGAATATCTCTTCCAGAAAATCTGTCTGGTCGTGGCGCACGGCCATTCCGCGCAAGACGCTGGCCGCGCCCTGCGGGTTGGTCTTCAGAATCATCTCGCGCACGCGCTCCACCGTTTCGGGTTTCTCTTTGAGCGTTTCAGTGGTCAGCACCTTCTTCAGAAAATCATCCGCGATTGATTGCATGCCTTCTTTGAGAATCTTCTCGGCCTGCTCTTCGCGTTTGTGCTGCGCTTCGGGTGTGTCTGCCTGCGGGCGCGTATCCGCAAGGATGAGAGCGCGCGTGCGTAGCGGAAAGCGACGATAAAAGGCGAGTGTGACGTAGCCTCCCATCGAAAGGCCGCCCAGCGTGACCCGCCTGATGTCTAGCTTATCAAGGAGCGCGGCCACGTCCCGCGCCATTTCATCCATCGTCGCAAGCTCAGGCGTGACGTTCGTTTCGCCGTGCCCGCGCAGGTCAGGCGTGATGACGCGATAGTTTGCGCTCAGCGCCTCCGTTTGCTCGCGCCACATCGAGCGATTGAACGGATAGCCGTGCAGCAGGACGACCGTTGGGCCGCGCCCCACATCGTCGTAAGCCATCTCGATTTCACGCACACGCGCGACCGTCATCTTCTGCTCTCATTTCACGCGGCTTGTACGCCTTTTCAGAAAGTCCATCAAGACAAACTGTGAAAGATTGTTCGGGTTGGCGAAATATGCCTTGCCGCTGGTCATCGCCGTCATTTCTTTGACGAAATCTACTAGGTAATAGTCGCTTGCCAGCATGAAAGTGTTAATCATAATTCCTGCCTTGCGACACGCCTGCACCTCCTTGAACGTCTCGGCCATCACGAGCGGATCCATGCCGCCCGGATTTTTGTAAAGCCAGCGGCCTGAAGAATCGCTGCGCTCCCCTCCGAAACTTCTGCGCCCGAAGGAAGCCGCGCTTGATTTGTCCACAAAGCACGCGGTCGGTTTTCCGTCCGTGACCATCACGATCTGCTTCATCTCCTTGCGCTGCGCCTGTAGCAGGCGGCGAGCCAGCCTCAAGCCTTCGGCGGTGTTCGTGTGATACGGGCCAACCTGTGTGGTGGCGAGTTTCGCCATCGGCAATTCTTCCGCCGAGTCGTGAAAGAGCACAACTTTCAGCGAGTCGCCCGGATACTGTGTGCGAATCAGGTGGGCGAGCGCGAGCGCGACCTTCTTGGCGGGCGTGAAGCGATCTTCGCCGTAGAGAATCATCGAGTGTGAGCAGTCGAGCATGACGACGGTCGCGCACGAAGATTCAAAATCACACTGGTGAACGTGCAGGTCTTTGTATTCGAGATTGAGCGGCACGCCCAACCCCTCGCGCTGGATGGCGGACATGAGCGTCGTGTTGACATCGAGATTGACGGTATCACCAAACTCGTAGAGCTTGCTCGCCTGCGCCGCTTCAACTCCGGTCGAAAGGTACTGTGTATCGTGTCGCCCGATTGAACTCTTGCCCATACTGCCGAGCAAATTTCGCAGCGTCTTGTAGCCGAGAAAATCCAGCCCCTTCTCCGTCAACTCGAAATGCACATCACGAGGCAAAGGTTCTGAGACTTCGCCCTGCCCGCCCGCTCTCGGCTGGCGCGCTCTCTGAGGCTCTCCCTCTTTGAGATTCAGATAGCCTTCCTCCACCAGCCGCTCGATCAATTGATTAAGCATCTCTTCGAGCAGAGAGCCTTTGAAGTTGCCTTCATTGTCGGCCAGCATCTCCTGAATCTGCCGCTCATCAATCAGCCCCTGATCCATCAGCGCCTCAAGCAGCGCACGGCGCAACGCATCGAGCGACGTGTCCTGCTCTCGCCTTTGCCGCGTCCAGTAGTAATCATCGTCATAGCCCGACTGCAACACGGAATCCGAGAGCGCCTCCATCAGATCGCCCAGATTGATTGCGGAAACGTCCAGACCTTTGAACTTGGAATAGCGTGTGAACTTCATTTACTTCTCCGTGATAATGCTCAGACCCGGCACGTTCTTGAAATCATCAGGATTGTGCGTGACCAGAGGGACACAATGAGTTAAGGCTGTGGCCGCAATCCAGGCATCGCCTATAGAAATCGGGCGTCCCTTTTGTTTAGCGCGAGCGTGAACTTCTGCCCAGCGCAAGCAGACATCTTCGTTCACTACTACGAAAACAAACTTTTTCAGATAGGTACGTAATTCCTGATGACGGCGGCTTCCCCAGCTATTCATTAAGGGCATGGCTTCCAACTCAGCCAGCGTCTGAGCAGCAATTAGAAGCAGACGATTTTCAAGATGATGTTCGTAGAGAAGCCCGCGAGAATCTTTCTTAAAGAGATAAGAAATTACGTTCGTATCAACTAAAACAATGTCGCTCACGTTTATCTCTCACTTATATCCTGCTTCCTACTTTCCTGCCTGATTTCTCTGACCCATGCCAAAAAATCATCAACACTCTCTTCTTCAGGCCAAAAGTCTCCCTGCAACTCTCTAATACTTTTAATTGGTTCGACACCTTGCTGTTTAGCAAGCTCTCGTATGCGTGCGTGGGCGCGTTCTTGCCTCTCTTTTTCTGCTATTTTGCTCATGGTGTTCACCTCTTAAAACACTTTCTCTCTGACCCAAAGGTTGAAATTCTGGTCTCAACTGTAGCGCCCGGTCTCCGTCAGGTCATCATAAATCATCCCGCGCCGGTCTTTCTTGGCTTTCGTCGCAGCCGTGTAGCCGCCTTCTTCGTTGCGGCTGAGCTTGTTCTGCGCGTAGAGACCTTCGAGGACGAACTCGCAGACGGCGACGGTTTGCGCTTCGTCCGCGCGCTTGAAGTCGAAGGGGATGAGCGCGGTCTCTATAAGATCGGGCACGACTTGAAGAAGATTCATACATTCGGTCGCAGCGGCTGTGTCGGCGAGACGCAGGTTATTACCCGAATCGAACCAGCGGACGGTTTCCACGAAATCTATCCCGACGAAGTAGCCTTCAAAAATTTCTCCGGCTGCGCGCTTGATTAGGTCTTTGGCAATCTTGTGCGCGCCAATCTGCTCGCCTTCGTATTCGAGTTCCATTTTGCCTGTGATGGAAGGAATGGCGGCGTAGATGTCCGAGATGCGCGGCACGATCTCTTCCTCTTCCGTCAGCAGGGCGCGGCGCTCGGCGTTGGAGATGGCCGACTCCGTCACAGTGATGGGCAGGCGCTGCGAGACGCCGGAGCGTTTGTCTATGCGCTGGTCGTCGCGCGCCTCGAACGCGATCTGCTCGATGGTGTCGCGGATGAAGTCCGGGATGTAAAGACGAAAACTCTCAAGCCCCGCGCGCTCGGTCCACGCTTCCTGTTTGGTAATCTCCACGCCGAGTTGCAAGTCCGTCGGGTAGTGCGTGGAAATCTCCGCGCCGATGCGGTCTTTTAAGGGCGTGATGATTTTGCCGCGCGCCGTGTAGTCTTCGGGATTGGCGGAGAAGACGAGCATCACGTCGAGCGGCAAGCGCACCGGGTAGCCTTTAATCTGCACGTCGCCTTCCTGCATGATGTTGAAAAGACCGACCTGAATCTTGCCCGCGAGGTCTGGCAGTTCGTTGATGGCGAAGATGCCGCGATTGGCGCGCGGGAGCAGTCCGTAATGAATCGTTAATTCATCAGACAGTAGATGCCCGCCCTTAGCCGCCTTGATCGGATCAACGTCGCCGATGATGTCCGCGATGGTCACGTCCGGCGTGGCGAGCTTTTCGACAAAGCGCGAGTCGCGCTCGACCCAGGTGATGGGCGTTTCGTCGCCGTGAAGCTCAATCGTCTGCCGCCCGTAAGCGCTGATGGGATGAAAGGGATCGTCGTTGATTTCAGAGCCTGCGATGACGGGGATGCGTTCATCTAGGAGGTCTGTCAGTTGGCGTATGATGCGGCTCTTGGCCTGACCGCGCAGGCCGAGCAGGATGAGATTGTGGCGCGCGAGGATGGCATTCACAATCTGCGGCACGACCGTTTCGTCGTAGCCGACAATGCCGGGGAAAAGTTTTTCGCCCGCGCTTAATTTCCGCACGAGATTCGCGCGCATCTCGTCTTTGACCGAAACGATGCGGTAGTTACTCGCTTTAAGTTCACCTAAGTTTTTCGGTAATGCCATTCGTTGAATACCCGTCCTTGTTGGATTGCGATTGAGATTTAATGATGTCTGCCAGAGCTTCTGCGAGCGTGCGGCGCGTCTTCATTCCAGTGAAATCAACGCCGAGTCCGACGAGCGTGTGCGCGGCGTGCGCCGTCACACCCGTGACGATTGCTTCCGCGCCGATTAGTTTGATTGCCGCCACGAGGTTGCTGAGATTACTGACCGCGTGCGAATCCACGATGCGTGCGCCCGTAATGTCTATGATGCAGGAGTGAGCATTGGTCCGCATCACTTCGTGCATCGCCGCATCGGTCGCGCGCTGCATACGCTCTGTGTCGAGCGAGCCGATAAGCGGCAGAATCAGCACGCCTTTCCACACGGGAACAACGGGCGTGGAAACTTCTTCGATCATTCGTCCACGTTCTTCGTTGAGACGTGCGAGCGCGTGTGTCTGCTCAAGCAGTGTCTGCTCGGCACGCTTGCGCTCGATGCCGAGGGCGATGATGTTGGCGGTCGCCTCCATCCCTTCCAGAGCCGTCTGCGTCAGAGTGTGGCGCGCGAACATCGCTATCACACCCACCAGCCTGTTATCAACGATGAGCGGGTAGCCAGCAAATGCAACCATGCCTTCACGCTTCGCCCACTCCTGATCGCCGACGCGTTCATCACCGACCACAGCGTTGGTCAGGTGTGGCTGGCGCTCTTCGGCGATGAGGCCGATTTTGAAGCGGCCAACGGGCACACGCGAGTGCGCGCCGTCCAGATGCGTGTACATGCCTGCGCTGGCCTGTAGCTCAAGCACGTTCTCCTCCGCGTCGAGCGTCCAGATGCGAGCAAAGGCAGCGTCCAGATGTTCGACGAGAGTGTTGACGGAGCGTTGCAGCATGTCGCGCAGGGAGTCGCCCTGGATCAGCGCAGTGCCGATGTCAGCGCCGAGAGCCGCCACGCGCGCCCTTTCGGCCTGCGCTTCCTCCGCCAGCTTGCGCTCGATGAACTGACCGATCTGGCTGCCGACGCCCGCCATCATGTGAAGCACATCTTCATCAGGCTCGCGCAACTCGCGGCTGAAAAACTCCATCACGCCGAGAGTCTCGTTGCGGAGTGTGATGGGAAAAGCGAATGCTCCGTGTAAGCCCTCTTTTTGGGCGAAAGGCGCGCGGGTGAAGTTGCTGGAGGCCAGATCAGCAATCCATACCGGCGACTCTTTCTCCCAAACGTGACCCGGAAAGCCGATGCCCTTCTTGAACGGCTGCTGGCTGGCTTCCTCAAATTCACTGACGGCAAGCCCCGGCACATGCCACATCTCTACGCAGCGCAACGCTTCAGCTTCCCGGTCAACACGCCAGAGCGCGCCGACTTCCCAGCCCAAACTTTCGCAGACCGCTTGCAGGATTCTCGGCGCGGCATCTCGCAGCCTGTCCGATTCAGCCAGCGCGCGCGTCACGGCATACTGTGTTTGCAAACGCCGTTCAGCGCGCCCACGATCATCTTCATTGTTATTCGAGGCTGCCATAATCCCCCGGAGATTAGTACATCAATCTCTTCTTCCTTGCTCTAACTCGCCGATGAGTTTGTGTCATTAGCAATATAACAACCATCGCCGCGAAGAGCTATGAGGTTGTCGGCTTCCAGTTTTTCCAGGTGCGCCAGCACGGCGCGCTGGGCCATCGCGTGCGCCTTCGGGTGAACGTCCGTGTAGACACGCGCGACGATCTCGGCGGGCGTGTTCGCGCCTTCGCGAACTGCCGCGAGAATCTTTGTTTCGCGTTCCAGGCGATGCGCGATGTACTCTTCTATTTTAACGCGCGGGTTGCCCATCGCAGGCCCATGCGCGCCGAAGAGAACTGTCAGGTTGGGGAGAGAGCGCAGGCGTTCGAGCGAGCGCAGATAGTCTCGCATGTTGCCTTCCGGCGGATCAATCAGGACAGAGCCTAAGCCGACGATGTTGTCGCCGGTAACAAGTGCGCCCGTCCGCTCTTCGTAGAAGCAGAGATGCCCGCGCGCGTGACCCGGCGTGTGCATGGCGCGCAAGATTAGTCGCGGCTCGCCTTCGAGTTCGATTAGCTCTTCATCTTTAATTAAACGATCAACGCGGATTGAGGCGTCGAGAGCTTCGGCTGTCAATTGATGCGCCGCAACCGGGACGCGCCCGCCGAGATGTTGGACGAGCGCATTCACTCCGCCGACGTGATCCGGGTGGAGGTGCGTCAGAATGATTTCACGAATCTTTCGTCCTTCCGTCAGGAGTTCGTCAACGCAGGAAGCGAGCGCCTGTTGTTCTTCTTCATAAGGCGAGGCAGGATCAATGATGACGATTTCCTTTGAGCCGACGAGGTAACAGTTCGTGTGCGTCGCGGGCGGCTTCGTGGGCGTTCGAACGGGAAAGCAGATGAAGCCTGGACGAAACTCTATCCGGCGCACAGGCACACGTTGCGCCTGCGGCACGGAAAGGAAACGCTCGATGAGATCGTCTGTGATGCCAGCGGCCAGCGTCTTCAAAGCATGAAGCACAGGCGGCACGGTGAGAACTTCCGAGCGCTGCCAGCGCGCGACCGCATCTTTTGCGGCAATCCATTCACCCGATTCAAGCTCAGCATCGCCCGTCACCTTTGGCTCTTGCTTCGCGGGGCAATTTATCAGGAAGAACCAGGTGTCGAAGCGGCGCGGGCTGAAAGGCGGCGTCACCCAACGCCCGACAAACGTGAAATCATCTGCGTCGAGATGAAGATCATAATGACGCAAAAGCTCCGGGAAACTCATGCGCCCCGATTCCAGATCATCCAGGAGCGATGCGCGCTGCCCCTTCGTCAACGCCTCTGCACCGCGCGCGACTAAGACACCGAGTTCTTCAAACAACTCGCGCGCCGCGCAAGCGATCATCGCGCCCGTTTCGGCCTCTTCGCAATTCTTCACGGGCGTCCCGGCATCCGACGCATCGCGCTGCCCGCCCGGAAAAGCATGAAAGCCGCCGAGAAAAGCCATCCGGTGGCTTCGGCACACCCAGAAGACTTCCGGGTTCACGCCGTTCGTTCCCGCGCGAAGCAGGATGACGGCAGCCGCGTCTTTCAGCGTCGCAACGGCGGCAACAGGCGCTTTCTCTTTAACAGGCAAATTAGTTTGCATAAGTCTAACGAGTCCAGCGAGTCTGGCGAGTCCGTCGAGTCAAACGGGCTTTTATGCTCGCTAGACTCGAAAGACTTGCCAGACTCACCAGACTTTTATTCTTACCAGCGAAACCTTTCGCCGTCGTCGCCGTTCCAGGGTACTCCGCGCATGTGATAGCCG
Organism: uncultured Acidobacteriota bacterium; assembly: GCA_963791265.1. Lineage (GTDB taxonomy): Bacteria > Acidobacteriota > Blastocatellia > Pyrinomonadales > Pyrinomonadaceae > QHXM01. The sequence goes on along the minus strand of CAWBSB010000012.1, from coordinate 6,139 downwards.
CCTTCTTCCCAGAAGCCCGCCTGATCGTGTTCGATGAGGCGCACACCCTTGACCCACTTGGCGGATTTCCAGGCATAGAGTTGCGGGACGATGAGACGAACGGGGCCGCCGTGTTCGGGCGGGATGGGTTGACCGTCATGCGACCACGCGAAGAGCGCGTCTTCAGCGAGAAAATATTCGATGGGGAGATTGGTCGTCCATCCGTCATCGTAGCCGAACGCGACGACGAACTTTGCCTCCGGCTTGATGCCGACAACGCGCGCGAACTCGCGCGTCGAGACGCCGCCCCAGACGTTATCCAGACGCGACCAGCGCGTCACGCAATGAAAGTCTGCGTAGACCTTGACGGGAGGCAACTGCATGAAATCAAGGAGCGACCAGCTTTGCGGATGTTCGACGAGACCCTCCACCTCGAACTGCCACGTTGCAAGATCAATGTCGGGCGTGCCGTGCGCGTCCAGCACAGGCCACTTGCGCGTGCGCGATTGTCCCGGCGGGAGACGGTTCGCGCGCCGCGTGTCCGGGCTGACAATTACGTTCGGATCATCAACCTCCTCAGGCTGACGCGGATCACCCTTCTGATAGAGCGGGTCGTTGAACAGATTTCCAAGGAAACTCATAACTGCTCCAGTGGTCGGTGGTCAGTGGTCAGTTAAGAACAGGCGCGATAAGCAACGCTGCGCTTTTGCTTTTAACTGACCACCGACCACTGACTACTTCTTTACGTTGCGTTCCGCCAGCGCCATCAATTCTTCGGGCATCCACTTGCCGACGCCTTTCTTGAGCGGTTCGCTGATTCCGACTGTGCGGTCATGCCAAGTGTCGCGGTTCTGTGAGGAGCCGCGCTGTTGCTCGTAGTTTTCCGTCTGCTCAAGACTGAGGACGATGCCGTTGATGACCTCTTTCCAGTCCTGTTGCTGGATGCCGCGCATGACGAGCGGCAGCCCCGCCGTCCAGTCCTCTTCGGGCGCACGCGCGTCCTGCTCCGGGATCGTCAGGCGGTCAGTTCTGGGGAAAGGCGCTCCCTTAAATTCTTTAAGAAGCTGCGCCTTGATTTCTTTGTAGGACGCCTGCGGATTCTCCGTATGAATCGCCTGCGCGCGGCGGAAAATGTCCGCGACCGATTGTTGCTCTTGAGCCATCGAAGTACCTTTCGACCTCCTGCTGATTTTGTCGTATATGATAGAAATACCCTACAGGCAGCGGAAGAGCAAGGCGGAAAGAGAACGATGAACGCGGAACTATGAATGATGAAGTGAAAGATAACTACATTTCGTTCAGCCGTACTTGTTCCGCATACATCTTTCATACTTCCTACTTGATTTCGCCTTCTTTTATGTCCATCATAGTCGCCCGAAAGAAACAACAATCATAGAGAACAAGAGGGGTTTGATGTCCGACGCAATTATTTCTACAGAGCCGACCGTTCTTCATTCAGACAGAGCGGCGGGAAGACCTATTTGTCCCGTCTGCGGGCGAGAAGCGCCCGACGGGGTTGTGCCGTTTGTTTCGATTCCAGAAAGTTTGCAGGTTATTATCGCGGCAAACGCACCCGCAGGTGCAATGCTGTCGGAAGTCTGCCGTCGTTGCGTCGAACTGTTCGAGCGCGCCAGAGTTCAACTCGAAGCGGACTCCGTTATCTTCGAGCAGGGCGGGCACGTGCTGTCCACGCCTTTGCGTCTGGATGCCGACGAGCGTTTCACGGGTCGTGGCGTGACCATAGCCTTTCTCGATTCCGGCTTCTACCCGCATCCCGATCTAATCAAGCCGCACAGTCGCATCCTCGCTTATCACAGCATCGTCGCGGCAGAAGGCGATAAGACAACGCTTGAGTCGCCGGACCCTTCGAGCTGGCACGGGATGATGACTTCCGTTGTCGCCGCCGGAAACGGCGGACTCTCAAACGGCTTCTATCGCGGCATCGCGCCCGACTCGAACGTCGTTCTCGTCAAGCTCGCCAAGTCGGGTCGCATCCTCGAAGAGAACATCGAGCGCGGGCTGAGATGGGTGATGGCGCATCGTGAGGAGTACAAGATTCGTGTCGTCAACATCTCTGCGGGCGGCGACGATGAGCAGCCTTACCTGCACAACTCTCTGGCGCAAACAGTCGAAGAGGCTATCAGCGAAGGCTTAACGGTTGTCTGCGCTGTGGGCAATGCAGGGCTTCATCCCGGACATCCCGTGCTGCCTCCCGCGAGCGCTCCTTCCTGCATCGCTGTCGGCGGATTGGACGATCAAAACTCAACGGATAGAGCACGGCGCGGCATGTATCGCTCGTCTTACGGCCCGACGATTGATGGTTTGCAGAAGCCCGAAGTCATCGCGCCAGGCATCTGGGTTCCCGCGCCAATCCTGCCGGGCACGCCGACCGCCGAAGAAGCAGAGTTGTTTGCCACGCTTGATAACGCGCCAGACAGTGAGCTTCACGCGCTCATCAAAGCTCACGCAGGCGTGGACAAAGATTTGGACGAAGCGAGCAACCTGCGCGTCTCGCTGCTGCGGCAGTTGATTACCATCAAGCTGCGCGAGGGCAACGTCATCAGCGAGCATTACAAGTATGTGGACGGGACATCGTTTGCCTCGCCCATCGTCGCCTCCATCATCGCCTGCATGTTTGAAGCGAATCCGAAGCTAACGCCGCAGCAGGTCAAGCGCATCGTGATAGACACGGCGGAACGGCTGCCGAGCATAGAAGTTGATCGGCAGGGCTGGGGGGTGGTCGCCCCGCGCCGCGCTGTCGAATTAGCGCTCGCCGTGCGCTCGATCAATGTTAGGAATTAAGGGTAGCTAATAAGCAGAGAAGAAATAGACAGGATTAACAGGATTTACGGGATTAAGGAAAAAGCGTCAGCATCCTCTGACTCTTCTTCCTTCCTGTACATCTTGTTAATCCTGTCTATTTTTTTTTGTTCTGATGTTTAGGTTTACTGCGGAACCGCGACGACCGCGATGCGTTTCTCGTTGGCGAGTTTGAGCATCTGTTCGCGGTCGAAGATGAGCGTTTTGCCTGCCGTGAGGCAGAGGCAGGTTGCGCCCGCTTCAACCATGCTCTCGATTGTCGGGACGCCAACGACCGGAACATCAAAGCGCATGTCCTGATCCGGCTTCGCAACTTTAACGACCGTCAGTCGGCCTCGCGCCAACTCGCCCGCCCGACGCACGGTCGCATCCGTTCCTTCCATCGCTTCAATCGCCACGCAGGCGCGTGCGCGCACGACGATTGTTTGTCCGAGATCAAGCCGCGCGATTTCGCGCGCGACTTCGAGACCGTATTCGATGTCGCCTCGCTCGCGTTCATCCGGTGCGCGGCGTGATAGCGTGCCGACCTGCGGCAGATGGTCTTGCAGGAAATAGGTTGAATCAATCAGCTCGATGCCTTCGCTGGCAAGCTCGTCGGCGACCCCGCCGATAAGCGCATCCGTGTTGCGGCGCGGCAATCGAAGCAGCAGCTTCAGCATCCGCACATCAGGCAAGGCACCGCTGAAAATCTGCACGTGCTTGACCTGCCCGGCCATGATTGCTTTTTCCACACCTTCGCGCTTGAAGAAGCGAATCATCTTTCCCAATTGCCCTATGCCGACCCAGGTGAGACGCTCGGCCACACGCTCAATCTCCGGGTCAGTTTCCTCTCGGATGGCTGCCACCGCGAGCGACACGCCCGCCTTCCGCGCTCCTTCAAGCACTAGAAAAGGGAAACGACCATTGCCTGCGATTAGACCGTAACGCATAGGAAAGTGATAGGTGATAGGTGATAGGTGATAGGAGAAAAGCTTTTACTTATCACCCATCACCCATCACCCATCACTACTTGATTACGCCTCGCGCAGATGTTTCGATGAAGCGGAGGAGTTCGTCAACTTCGCTTGAGTCTTTGATTTCTGCCCGAATAGCTTCAAGCGCCTGCGTGGTGTTCAGCTTTGCTGAAAGAAGAAGATGGAAAGCGTGGTGCAATTTCTTGATGACTTCCGGCGAATAACCGCGCCGCTTCATCCCTGTGATGTTCAGCCCGTAGCATTTGGCATGGTTGCCGACGGTGAGAGCGAAAGGCAATGCGTCTTTGACGACGACCGAGTAGCCGCCGACGTAGGCTTCGCGCCCGACGCGGCAGAACTGGTGAACGCCGGAGTAAGCGCCGATGTTCGCGCCATCCTCGACGGAGACGTGCCCCGCGAGCGTCGCCCCGTTGGCCATAATCACGCCGTCACCCAGAATGCAATCGTGCGCGATGTGAGCCTGGGCCATAATCAGGCAATCGTCGCCGGTCCTGGTCAGACGGCCTCCGCCTTCCGTGCCGCGATGGATAGTGACGAACTCGCGTATCGAGCAGCGTCGCCCGATGTGTGTCTCCGCCGCCTCCCCTTTATATTTCAAATCCTGCGAGGCCAGCCCGATTGAGACGAAGGGGAAGACGTGCGTCTCGTCGCCGATGAATGTTTTCCCGTCCACGACGCAGTGCGATTCAAGACGAACATTGTCGCCTAAAGTGACTTCGTCGCCGACGATTGAGTATGGGCCGATGTAGCAATTACGCCCAAGCGTTGCGTGCGGGCTGACGACCGAGGAAGTGTGGATAGTTGATTCGGGCACGTTGGCGGCGTGTGGACGATTGCGCGGCGAGGAGGCGCTCATTGTGCGCTTGCGCTCCTGTCTGTAATCACGCTCATGATGTCGGCTTCGGCGGCTAGTTGGCCGTCAACCTTCGCCAGTCCACGCATCTTCTGAACACGCGAGCCGACGCGAACGGGCGTGACTTCGAGTGTCAGCGTATCGCCGGGTACGACGGGGCGACGAAAGCGCGCGTTATCAATGCCGCTGAAGAGAACGAGTTTCTCCTCGCGGTTTTCCATCTGGCTGAGCGCATAGACTGCTCCCACCTGTGCCATCGCTTCGACGATGAGGACGCCGGGCATGACGGGAGCGCCGGGAAAGTGACCCTGAAAGAACGACTCGTTGATCGTCACCTGCTTGATGCCGACGATCCGCTCGCCCGGCACAAGCTCGATGATGCGATCAACCAGCAGAAATGGATAGCGGTGCGGCAGGATGGCAGCAATCGCGCTCGCGTCGTAAACAGTCATGGCGGTCGAGTAGGAGTCGAATGGTGAACGGCAAATAGTGAATGGTGAACGGACGAAAATTGCTCGTCCATTCACCATTGACCATTTGCTATTCGCCGGTGTTTAGCGTGTGCCTGTGCCTGCCGATGCGGTTGAAGGCTTGCTGTTATATTCCGCGATGAATGCCTGCGTGACATCCATATTCTTATTGGCAGTCAGGATGGCGGGCGCTAATTTGCTGATGTCAATAATCATCGTGATGCCGCGCTGCGTGGCAAACTGCGAGAGAGCATTGCCGATGTCCTGAGAAATCGGGCTGACGACCTCTTCGTAACGCTTGGTGAAGTCGGCGTCGGCCTGCTCTTTTTTGTACTTCAGATCGCGCTGAAGACGCTCACCCTCATCCTGCTTGGCCTGAATCGTCTTCGGGTCAACCACGGAGCTTCCGCTCAGCTTGCCGATCTCATCGGCGATGGCTTTGATGCGGTTCTGCATGGTGGTGAGTTCGGTCTGACGCGGCTGGAATTCACGCTCAAGGGCTTTGACGGCGGTGACATAGCGCGTGATGCCGATTTTCTCGTCGCCGAACGCCTCCGTATTAATGTAGGCGATTTTGGTGTCAGGGACAGGGCCAGCGGGTGCGGCGGGGGCTGTTTGCTGCGGCGCTGCCGGTTTGGCCGTCCCTGCTGCGGGTCTGGTCTGCGCGGAAACTGAGACGGCAAAGATAGCCGCAAGCATGATGGCGGCGGCGAGAATACGAAAATTTCTCATGACTTTCTTGTATAGCTCCTTACGGTAAAAGGCGGTTGGCTAAAGGTTAGTAAATCGTGAATCGTGAATCGCAAATAGTGAAAAGCCGTTTTCTGTCTATTTACGATTTATCGTTTACGATTCACCACCTTTCGATGTTCACTCCGCCCGGATGGTTGACAAAGAAAAGGGTTAAAAAGTTCGCCCGACGCTGAAGCGGAAAACGTTCCTCTTTTCACTAAAGAAAATGCCCGGCAGTTCCTCTACAAATCCGCGTCGGGCGTTCGGATTATAGGCGTAAATCAAACGAAACGGCACGTTGATGATGGGTA
>CAWBSB010000011.1:0-30288 GCA_963791265.1 uncultured Acidobacteriota bacterium | reverse complement strand
CGACATACTCGCCCATCGGAGTGCGCTTACCACCCAGAATAAAGACATCACGAGACATTGTTTTAGATAACCCTTCCATAGTGAAAATACTGACGATGTTTGAAACAGAAAAGAGTAGCAGACCTCTTGAGAGGTCGTCAATTTGGCTCTCATAAGGAGTGGTGGTTCAAGTTCAAATTGAAGGTGCGGCGAGAGGCAATTCACCACCGCAGATGCAGAGAGCACAGAGGCGGCACAGAGGAAGACAATCTCAGATTACAGATTTGAGATTTCAAATTCATCATCTGAGATTTCAAACCTGCTCTCTGTAATTTCTTATCTCTGCGCCCCCTCTGTGTCCTCTGCGTCTCTGCGGTGAACCTCAACTTTCCCTAAACTCTTTTCAAACTGAACCACCGGGTTTCGATTTGCAAGCAAAGTTCTTCCTGTGGCAAGATGCGTCCCGTTTCGCCGTTGTTTGTTGACCTCAGCCGTCTCCAGATAACCCTCAGATATAACCCTGTAAGGAGTATCCCTCGTGAAATCAAGACTTCGCATTGCTTTGCTTACCCGTGCATGTTTATTAGTTCTCACGGCGACATTGTGCCTGTTCACCCCGGCTTCGATTCAGACCGCCTCCGCGCAGACACCTTCGGCGGAAGACCTCAAGCGCGACCGCAATCGCGGGCTGGCCATGCTTCAACTGATGAAGGAGTACCTGAAGGAGTTTTACTACGACCCGAAGTATCACGGCATGGATTTGGACGCGCGTTTCAAGATTTCGGAAGGGAAGATTAAAGAGGCCGTCAATCTTGGGCAGGTGCTGGGTATCGTTGCGCAGACAATGGTCGAACTCAACGACTCTCACACGTTCTTCGTTCCGCCGCCACGCCCGGTGGATGTGGATTATGGCTGGAAGATGCAGATGATCGGCGATACCTGCTACGTCGTCGCCGTCAAGTCCGGCAGTGACGCCGAAGCGCAGGGGTTAAAGCCGGGCGACGAAGTTATCTCAATAGACGGCTTCAAGCCGACGCGCCAAACTCTCTGGAAGATTGAATACAACTACAACGTGCTCAGGCCACAGCCCGGCAAGCGCGTCGTCGTTCGCACACCCAACGGTGAGCAGCGCGACCTGGCGCTGAAGGCCAAAGTGGAGAAGCGACCAAAGCAGGTCAATCTTGAAGAATTGTTCAACGAGGCGGATGAGGAACGTGAAGATGAAAAGAAGCTGCCTCGCTATGTCGAATTGGGCGACGACGTTTTTATCTGGAAGCTGCGCGAGTTCGGACTGACGGAAAGCAAGGTGGATGACACGATGAAGAAAGCCCGGCAGCGCAAGGCGCTCATCCTCGACTTGCGTGGCAATGGCGGAGGCTACGAAATCACCTTGAAGAGGATGGTCGGCTACTTTTTCGACAAGGACATCACTCTCGGAGAGATTAAACGTCGCAAAGAAAGCAAGCCGCTGAAAGCCAAAACGCGCGGCGACAAGGTCTTCAAAGGCCAGCTTGTCGTGCTGGTTGACAGCAGGTCCGGCTCGGCGGCAGAGCTTTTCGCGCGCACCATCCAGCTTGAGAAGCGAGGCACGGTGATAGGGGATCGCACAGCCGGAGCGGTCATGCGTTCCGTCTTTCGTCCCGGACTGCTGGGAGATATGAGCAGCGGCAACATGATTCCATACGGCGCTTCGATTACGGATGCAGACTTCATCATGACAGACGGTCAGAGCCTGGAACACGTCGGCGTCACGCCTGACGAAATAGTGCTTCCGACGGCTGCTCAGCTTGCGGCCAAACTTGATCCGGCGCTGGCACGCGCAACCGCGCTGGTCGGCGCGGAACTTTCGGCTGAAAAGGCTGGCACACTCTTTCCGCTGGAATTGGAACTGCGCTGAAGCAGCTTGAGCCGGAAAAGGCTCTCCGCACTTTTCCACGTTAAGTGGCAAATGTAATTTTACGAACGGATGCGACGAACGCTCTGGAGCCGGTGCTGAAAAGCATCGGCTCTTATTTTTTGAAGCGGTTCTTTGCGCGGTAGCGATGGAGCAGTTCTTCTAAAAAACCTTCGTAGGTGAAAGTCGCCAGATCATAAGCGGGGCGCAGTTTGTAGAGCAGAGGCATCGCCACGCGCCAGGCCATCCACATCCGCGCCTGATCGGGCAAGTCATAGCGACGGCGCAGGTATGTTTCGACGACTTCAATCTCGCGCTCGGTGATAGAGCTAATCTCCGCCGTAAACTGGACGGCCTTGAACGAGCGACGCAGCGCCGTATCGGTGACGGAAGTATTGAAGACCTGACTGAAACTTGGCGCTTCCGTCTCGCGCTCGCGCACCACCACCGTTCCGGCCACGAAATCGCCGACGCGTTGATCGCGCGTGCTAATGAAGACGGAGATGAGACCAATGGAATAGAAAGGAAAGGGCATGATGTCGAAGAGGCGCAGGAGATTCCTCACCGCCGCTTCCCAGAAAGTAATAGGCCGCCCGTCCTCCCGAATGACGCGCAGTTTCAACCAACGCTTGCCGGGCGTCTGCCCGTTCCAATGCCACTCGAAGATGACAAAATAGCTCGACCAGATGACGAAGGCCATGATGATAAAGAGCGCGAGCGCCCACTTCGGCGCGTCTCTCAAACTGCCGAAGTCAACAAGCGTGAAGATGAGATAAAGCAGCGCGATACAGAGCGTCTGCAACGCATGATCGAACGCACACGCCAGAAAGCGATTGCCAATCGAGGCCAGCGCGAAATGCAGAGGCACGCGCTCCGGCGTCTCGATGATTAAGGTCTCTTCGTTAGTGATGGCAATATCAGCAGACATTTTTAAGTCTTGAGGGTAGGAAGCCGGGCGTTACTCTATTTTTTTCAAAATTTTCTCGCTTTCAAAAAACTGGCTCATCGTGTCAACTATTCCCTGCGCGATAGCACCGCTGACAGAGATGGGGTCGGAACGCCAAAACGCCAGACCGGCTTTGAGATCGCAAACAAGAGAATCAAAGAAACTCATCTCTGCTTTGGCGCAATCTTGATTCAGAATATATTCCAGCGCTGGCGATGCCCCACCTTCTTTTGCTGAAAGATAAAGCAACACGGCTAAATAAGGCATCACTGCCTTACCATGCGACTCGGAAGCTTTGTCAGGATACTTTCGCGGAAGATGGTCATCTCCGATGTAGGTGAAGCCTTTAGCCAATTTCTTTATCTCGCTGCCCACGAGTTGGATCACTTGTTGCAAAGGCGTCTTTTCAAAATCCAGATTTGGTACTGAGATTCCGCCTTTTTCATCAATTGAGATGTCAACAATCACCGCCCCGTCCGCCAAATTAACCAGTTGCCCGAGATCAATTACTTTGGGCGCAGGGGATTCAGGGACATAGGCTGCCAGAATTAGTCCGGATGCTCCCGCGATATGATCATCGGCTAATTTATCGCCTTGAATAATCCGAATGTGGCCATCGTTTCCAAAGCTGTTCCTGAGACGATTGCACTGTTCCTGATTGGGTTCGACGATGACAATTTCCGTATAGTTTCCCGGATGTTCCAGGAGACGCTTCGCCGCAGAAATGCCTGCCGCTCCGCCGCCCGAGATGACGATCCTCCCATCTTTCTTCGACTCAAAAACGTAGTCCGCCGCAATCTCGCCCGCGAAGACAGACATGCTTGATCTAATCGGTATTTTGAATCCGCTATTGAATTGGTAGGCAAACCCACCGATGCTTGAGCCGTCGAAAATCGCACAAAAGTTTTTTTTCTTGAAGAGCGAGGCTAACCCGCTCGTCGGTACAAAAGTACTTTTATGCAATGCCCCTATGCGAATGAACGGGTCGGGAATAAAAACTTCATAGGGACAAGGTTCCTTTAACGCGTGGAAAACGTGAGGCGTAGGCAAAGTGGATAGTTGATGCTCAAAAACGATTTGCCCGCCCACACTCAGGTAATCTCCATCGGAGTACCCTGCGCGGACACCTGCCCCTTGAATAAAGTAAAAGTCCAGGTGTACTCCAAGCTCCTGAAGCCACTCCCTTAACGCGGCTACCTGCAAGGGCGTGACACCTACCCTTTTTTCCTCTGTTTCATCTATCCCTTCGCCAATATGGCGGTCAGTTCCCAGGAGGAGGATAGCTTTCTTACCTTTTAGAACTTCTGCTTCTGGCAAGAGATTCTGATAGTTTTCCATGAGGCACCTTAGTGTGGATTTCTGCCGGTCTCATTCGACGCGGATCAGGTGGTATTGCTTTTGTCCTTTGCGAATGACGAGGACTTGCCCGGCTATCAAGTCGGCCAACGTCACTGATTCTTTGACATTGGCCAGGCGACGATTATTGAGGTAAATTCCCCCGCCTTCTATCAGTCGCCGGGCATCGCTTTTCGATGAAGTGAGTTTGGAATCGACGAGGAGATCCGTAATTGAGCGCCCGTCGCCACCAAAATGTTCTTTATTCATCCGGGTTGAGGGAACGTCGCTAAAAATGTCTAAAACCGTATCGGCGCTCAACCCTGAAAGCTCCGCGCCGAATAATACCTGTGAGGCCTTTTCCGCTTTTTGCAACTCTGTCTCTCCGTGAACAATTTCCGTTATACTGGCTGCGAGTTTTCTTTGTGCCTCTCTGCCTTCCGGGTTAGCACTAAGGGCTTGGGCCAGTTGATTTATCTCCTCAAGTGAGAGCCAGGTAAAATACTTCAGATATTGTACAACGTCCTGGTCTGCCGTGTTCAGCCAAAACTGGTAGAACTTATAAGGAGAGGTGAGTTTGCTGTCGAGCCACACTGCGCCCGCCTCCGTCTTACCGAATTTGACGCCCGCAGAAGTAGTGACTAAGGGGAAAACCACTCCGTAAGCCTTGCTTGACCGCAGCCGACGGATGAGATCAATGCCGGAAATAATGTTTCCCCATTGGTCACTACCTCCCATCTGAAGTTTACAGTTATGGCGATCATAGAGGACTAAATAATCATAAGCCTGCAAAAGCGAGTAGCTAAATTCAGTAAATGAAATACCGTCCTCCAGATCAATCCGGCGTTTGCTTGACTCCTTGGCGAGCATATAATTAACGGTAAAATATTTTCCTACATCTCTGAGGAAATCAATCATTGAAACCGTCGTCAACCAATCCGCATTGTTGATAATCTGCGCAGGATTTGTTTTGGCTTCAAAATCGAGAAACCGCCCAAGTTGTGTTTTGAGTCCCAGGAGATTTTCTTCAACTTGTTCTTTGGTCAGCAACAACCTTTCTTTGGTTTTCCCGCTTGGATCACCTATCAGACCTGTGCCTCCGCCAATGATAGCAATCGGCGTATGGCCGAATCTCTGTAAACGAGCCAAAGCCATCACCGGTAGAAGTGAGCCGACATGCAGACTTGCGGCTGAGGGGTCAAAGCCTATGTAAGCAGTTACCTTTTCATTTTCGAGAACTTCAGCCACACCTTCAGTCTTATCGTAGACCAGGCCACGTCCTTCAAATTCATCCAAGACATTCATCAAGGTCTCTCCATCTCAAAGATTCTATAAGTGCTACTATAAAGCGATAAGTTGTTTCGTCAAGATTTGAGACAGAGTAGCGCATCTTGGGACGGCTGCGCTATCTTCCTAACAGTTTAAAGAAACGGAAAGCATCGGCTCAAGCGAAGAAGAGAAGATCAAGATGAGTAATTCACAGGAAACTAACCAATCGTCAAACAGCAACGGCAACGAAAATCCTCTGAGGGGCACGCAGTTGTCATTCATCGGCTGCGGCGTCATGGCCGAATCCATCATCGCCGGGTTGCTCAGGCATAAGCTGGTCGCGCCCGAACAGATCACGGGCAGCCACCCGCGCGCCGCGCGTCGCGAAGAGCTTCAGGCGAGATACGGCATGCACGTCTTCGAGAGCAACCGCGAGGCTGTGACTCAGCCGCTCCAGGCCGAAGGAGCAGGCAGCGAGGCACGCTCCAATTCGATTATCATCCTCGGCATCAAGCCGCAGCGACTCCCGATTGTCTTGAACGAATTGAAGGGAGCTTTGCATCTGGATCAGCTTGTGCTCTCGATTGTCGCGGGCGCGAAGCTCGAAACGATTGCCGGTGAGTTACTTCACCCGGCAATCGTGCGCGCGATGCCGAACACGCCCGCACAGATTGGTCAGGGAATGACCGCCTGGACGGCGACGACGGAAGTGACCGAAGCGCAACAGGCGCAGGTGCGCGCGATGCTCGCGGCTCTGGGGAAGGAAATGTATGTCGAGAACGAGAGAATGATTGACATGGCGACGGCGCTCTCGGCCACAGGCCCGACCTACATCTTTCTCGTCATGGAAGCCCTCACGGATGCGGGCGTGCACATGGGATTTTCGCGCCACGTCTCGCAGGAGTTGGTGCAGCAAACCATGCTCGGCTCAGTCCTCTTCGCGCAGGAATCGCACAAGCACCCGGCTGAACTCAGGAATATGGTCACGTCTCCCGGTGGCACGAGCGCGGAAGCCATCTACCAGATGGAGAAGGGCGGGCTGCGAACAGTGCTCTCGAAAGCCGTCTATGCCGCCTTCAACCGCGCCGTCGCTCTCGGCGGTAAAAAGAAGAACGAATAGCTCACGTCGTCTTTCTGCACACTCGCCGCCCGACAATTTCATAGTCGCCGCTCACCACCAGCGCGACCGCTGCGGCGTAGAGCTTATGCTCTTCGACGAGGATGCGCGCCGCCAGAGTGTCAATCGTGTCGTCATCGCGAACGGGCACGACCCGTTGCGCGATAATGGGGCCGCCGTCGAGCGTTTCGTCAACGAAGTGGACGGTGCAGCCCGTCCATTTGACGCCATGCTCGATGGCCTGACAATGAACGTCGAGGCCGGGAAACGAGGGCAACAGGCTCGGATGAATATTGAGGATGCGTTGACGGAAGGCTTCGATGAACTCCGTTGACAGTAGCCGCATATAACCGGCGAGACAAACTAAATCAACTCGGTGTTCATGCAACCTGGCGACCAGTTCGCGGTCATGCTCGCCGCGCGTGCGCCCCTTGCGCTCAACTGCGAGCGTCTTGAGGCCGCGCTCTGCGGCAAGCGCAAGGCCGGGAGCGTCCGCGTGATCCGAGATGACGACGGCAATCTCCGCACCGGGGATGCGACCTTCAGCGACAGCCTCCGCCAGCGCCAACATGTTCGAGCCACGCCCCGAAATCAAAATCCCAAGACGACAAGACATAACTGTAGGGGCAGGGCTTGTCCCTGCCCGTGTATTTCATTAATCAAGTGCATTTCGTTAATTGAGCGAGCAGGGACAAGCCCTGCCCCTACTTATGTGATTACTACTTCGCGCTCGCCTTCCGTCACGCGCCCGATTTGGTAGACGGCCTCATGGCGCTCTTTTAGATGAGCTTTGATTGCTTCGGCGTCCTGCGGGTCGGCAATGATGACCATCCCGACGCCCATGTTGAAGGTGCGAAACATCTCACTGTCGGAAACGTTGCCGATCTTCTGCATCAACTTGAAGACGGGAAGCACAGGCCACGTCTCGCGTGTGATGTGGACGCCCGTTCCTTCGGGCAGGATGCGCGGGATGTTTTCGGTCAAGCCGCCGCCCGTGATGTGTGCCAGCCCTTTGATGAGATTCTTGTCGAGCAAGCCTTCGAGCGCGGGCAGATAACTCTGGTGCGGTTCGAGGAGTGTTGCGCCGATTGATTGGCCGAGTTCGTCAACGCGCGTGTCAACTTTGTATCCGGCCACGTCGAAGAAGAGTTTGCGTGCAAGCGAGTAACCGTTGGTGTGCAGGCCAACGCTGGGAAGCGCAAGGACGCGGTCGCCCGCCGCAATCCGCTGCCCGTCAATCACCCGTTCACGATCAACGACGCCGACGATAAAGCCAGCAACATCGTATTCGCCTTCCGCGTAAAAGCCCGGCATCTCGGCGGTCTCGCCGCCCAGCAGCACACAGCTATTCTCGCGGCAGCCTGTGGCAACGCCTTCGACTATGCCCGCGACCACTTCGGGAGCGAGCACGCCCGTCGCGATGTAATCCAGAAAGAAGAGCGGGCGCGCTCCCTGAACCAGAATGTCGTTGACGCAGTGATTGACCAGATCGCGCCCGATGGTGTTATGCGTGCTGGTCGCAAACGCGATCTTCAATTTCGTGCCGACGCCGTCAGCCGAAGCGACCAGCACGGGCTGCTTCATCGAAGGAAACGCGCCGTCGAACATCCCGCCGAAGCTCCCGATCTCGGAAAGCGTCCGCGCGTTGAACGTCCCGCGAGCCAACTGCTTAATCTTCTCAGTCGCGACGTTCGCCGCATCAATCGAAACGCCCGCGTCGCTGTACGAAATAGGTTTCATAAAAACGAGTGATAAGTGATGGGTGATGGGTGATAAGAGAAAACACCTCGTTCTTTCTTATCACCCATCACCCATCACTCATCACTTCTTTCTTGGTCTGGGTGGTGGGCCGTAGTCGCCGTAGGTGATGAAGCCGGAGCTTGAAGAGTCGTTCTTTTCGCCTTCGCGCCCCATCCACACGTCACTTTTGGTTTCCTTCGCGGCCTTGATTTCGTAGAGCTTGCCGTCTTTTACTTTGCCGGTTGTGGTAATCGTAATCTCGCCCTGCAAGTCCGTGCGATAAAGCTGCTTGACGCCAGCCGCTTTCAGGCGATTGAGCACGTCCTGATTTGGATGGCCGTAGCGATTGAACTCACTCATCGAGATGATGGCGACTTTCGGCTGTGTGTCATCAGGACGAAAGACGCGCTTGAGAAAGTTTTCAGAGGTCGCATACCTTGAGCCGTGATGCCCGACCTTCAGGACGGTTACTGCAAGATTCGTCTCCTTCTGGACGAGGCGTTCTTCGGTCTGCTCTTCGGCGTCGCCTGTGAGCAGCATCGAGAAGTCTCCGTAATCAAGGCGCACGACGATGGAGTTGGCGTTCGACTCGTTGCCTTTGCGGCTGGCAGCTATCTTCTCTTTCGTGAAGAGTGGCGGGATGGGAGCAAGCACTGTCAGGATAGCGCCGCCGCCCAGTTCAATCTTCTGCTCCGGCTCGGCCTTCTCAAACTTCGTGCCCGTCTGCTCAACGGCAGACTTAAAACTGTTGTAGGCTTTGACGGTCGGCAGCTCTAAAACCCTGCCTTGCCTCCCGGCGTTTTTCGGCGGCACTGCTGCCTGCTTCCCGCCCTGCTTTTTGTTTGTGCCCTTCCCGGCAATGGGCGCGGCCTCGTCCTTCGCAATCGCTTCCGGCGGCGGGAAATCGTTATGCAGCACCGTGCCGACTTTGAAGTTGGCGAACACCTCGGCTGCTCCGCCGACGTGATCCGGGTGCGTATGCGTGGCGATAAAGTAGTCAAGCTGCTGCACGCCGTAGCCCCGGAGCGTTTCGACCACCTTTTTCCCGTTCTTTTCATCACCCGCGTCAACCAGGACGGTCTTGCCTTCGGGCGCGATGATGAGAATGGAATCCCCTTGCCCGACATCCAGCACATGCACGCGCAGCTCTTTACCGGAAGCCGGAGGCGGCTGCTTATTCCACCACGGCAGGACAAACTTGTAGCCGACGAAGCCCAGCGCGCCGAGAAAAACCACCAGCACTGCTATCGCGCACCCGCACCCGCCTTTAGTTCGCGCCAATGAAATATCCTCTTCTGAAAGTAAGATAATACTTAATGCTGAATTTGGGCGGCGCGGCTCAGACCCATGATTCCATTATAAATTTCTTGAACATGGAAACTGAGATGATCGCCGTGTTCACTATCTTCTGTGCTTCGCTAAAGTCTTTGTCACCCGTGATGAGATATTCGACATCCGCCGCCAACGCACATTCAAGAAACTTTGCATCTTTTCGATCACGCGGAAAGTTTACTGCAATGTCTACTTCAACGACTGTTGTGAAAACATCAAACACATCGTTCCATTTACGCAACATATCATCGGGCAATCCAAATTTCTCCCGAGCAAGTACTTCTTTATATTCTTCAAGGACGGAGGCTGAGACAATCCATTCAATTTCAGGCCGCTCGACAACAAATAGAATTACAGTTTCCGGGTCTTTATCCTTCAAGACTGCCGACACAAGGACGTTGGTGTCAATGATGACTTTCATTGACCGTCCCGGTGAGCTTCGACTTCGCGGAGAATTTCGTCTTCGCTCAGGGCTTGGGCTTGTGGCAGAGACTGTGTGGTGGTGAATAAATCCCTTAATTCCCGAACACGAGCGACGTGCTCTTCATCTGTAGCTAGGACGACGACCTCAACACGTTCTCCCGCACGGAAAGGTAATTTAGAAAGGATGACTTGATCTGGGTCTTTGATAGTGAGATAGGTGCGATAGGCTTTCATACATCCTCTCCAATTTCTTTATCTGACGATTATATTAGATGACGGGGCGAACGCCCAACTGATGAATTCATCAGAGCTTGAAATCCTTTTGTTCCTCAGCGCCGCCTGTTTGCGCCAACTTGTCCTGCAATCTCTTCACGCGGTCGGCGGAAGCTGCGCGCGACTGCCTGTCAATCGAGATGGTTATACGTAGGTGATCGCCATTAGATGCGCCATCGGGGAGCAGCGCGAGTGGCACGTCAAGCTGCGTCTTTCCTTCGTCGTCAATCAGGAGGACAGCTATCTTATCATCTTCGATTCGATCTATCTCAGCATGAAGTTGTCTCGACGCCGCGCCCTTTGATTGCTCATCCCCGTCAGCCATTTATTCTTTCTCCTTACAGAGCTGATAAGGAATAGACAGGATTAACAAGATGGACAGGATGAAAGGGGAGAAACATCAAGCTACTTCTTCCTGTCTTGTCTTTCTAATCTTGATAATCCTGTTAATCCTGTCTATGTTCTTCTCTATCGTAACTTTCTTATGTGCTCTTAGTGCTCAGGCTCACCTGCCGCTTCCGGCGCGTCTTGATTGTCTTGACGAACGGGGCGAGTCGCCTTCGTCCGTTGCGTTGTCTCTTGGCGTGGTGCGACCCATCCATAAATCACTGGCCGCCGCTCGCTCAGGTTTAATCTCATAGCCAGACCCGCGCGAGATGATTGTAATCTCGCCCTGTAAATCCGTGCGATAGAGTTTCGCGCCCGTTTGTCTGAAGCGCTCAAGCGCATCCTGACTAGGATGACCGTAACGATTGTCTGCGCCGTCGGAGATGACAGCCACTTCAAAGCCGCCCTGCCGCAGGAATTTTTCCGAAGACGCATAGCGTGAGCCGTGATGCCCGACCTTGAGAACCTTTGCTTTGAGGTTCGCGCCCGCCGCCATTAATCGCTCTTCGGTTTCGGCTTCGGCGTCGCCCGTCAGCAGCATCGAAAAGTCTCCGTAGTCCAGACGCGTGACGACGGAATTCGCGTTCGGCTCGTTTGCGCCCGAACGCAGTTGATCTTTGGTGAAGAAAGGTTGGAGAGGTGCGAGGACGCTAAGCTGTGCGCCTCCGCCGAGATCGAATTTTTGTCCGGGAGAAGCCGCAACGTATTTCGCTCCGCTCTTCTCAATCTCTTCCAGAAAGTCCTCGTAGTTCTTCGTCGTGTTCGGGACGCGGCTGTCGAGCACGGTGCTGACTTTGGTGCGGCGCATGACTTCATCCGCGCCGCCGATGTGGTCTGCGTGGGCATGCGTGGCGACCATCAAATCAATCTGGCTCAAGCCATAACGCTTCATCGCATCGAGCACGACACGCCCGCTGCCGGGCTGTCCGGCGTCAACCAGTACGGACTTACCACCGGGCGCGATGATTAAGATGGCATCGCCCTGCCCGACGTTCAGGACATGCACCTGAAGCTCGTCGCCCGAAGGCGCGGGCGCGGGCTGAGCAGGCTCCGCCTTCTTCCGATACTTGATGAAGAGAATCCCAACGATGATGAGAACGAGGCCAGCGACGGCGAGCGCTATAAGAATGCGACGCCCCTGTTGTGCTTGCCGGTTTGGCTGGGACGGCGGGCGCGGGAGGATCGGCTCAGGATTCATTTGATCGCCGCCTCGTTCTCATCTCCGACCAGCACGTCAGAGGGCACAGGCTCATGCTCGCGCGCCCACTGCGTTTCCGCCTCCTTCGTGATGCGCGTCGGGTAGCGGGACGTCCAGCAGGCTGTGCAGGACGAGTCAGGACTGATACCCGTCGCTTTGAGCATTCCTTCGAGCGAAAGATAGCCGAGCGAGTCTGCTTCGATGAATTGCCTGATCTCTTCGACGGACTTTTGCGAGGCGATTAAATCGGTCTTATCCGGCGTGTCTACGCCGTAGAAGCAAGGAGAGATGGTCGGCGGGCAACTGATCCGCATGTGGACTTCGCGCGCTCCGGCTTCCCTGACCATTCGCACAATCTTCTTCGAGGTAGTGCCGCGCACAATCGAATCGTCAATCAGGACGACGCGGCGATCTTCGATCAGATGTCGCACGGGATTGAGCTTGATGCGGACGCCGAAGGAGCGGATTGACTGCTTCGGTTCGATGAAGGTGCGTCCGACGTAGTGGTTACGCACCAGACCCTGACGATAGCTGATCTTGCTTTGCGCCGCGTAGCCAATCGCCGCTGCCACACCAGAGTCGGGGACTGGCACGACGATGTCCGCGTCAGACGGATGCTCAATGGCTAAGCGCTTGCCCATCTTGTGACGCGATTCGTTGACCGACTGGCCGAAGATGATGGAATCGGGGCGAGCAAAATAGACGTGCTCGAAGATGCACATCGAGTGCGGGCGCAGAGGTAAAGGATGCGACGAGTGCAGGCCCGTTTCGTCAATCACGATCATCTCGCCCGGCTCGACATCACGGACATATTGAGCCTCAATCAGATCAAACGCGCAGGTTTCGGAAGCAATCACCCAGGCATCATTCAGTCGCGCGAGCGCCAATGGACGAAAGCCGCGCGGGTCGCGGATAGCGACCAACGCTTTAGGAGTTAAGAAGAGCATCGAAAACGCGCCTTCCGTCTCGCACAAAACTTCCGGGATGGCTTCGATCATCGAAGCGGCGCGCGAGCGTGCGACGCCGTGCAGGATGACTTCCGTGTCCGACGTTGAAGAGAAGATCGCGCCTTCGCGTTCCAGACGCTTCCTCTCTTCGGTGGCGAACGGCAGATTGCCGTTGTGACAGACGGCCACCTGCCCGTGCTGGCAGGCGACGAGGAAGGGCTGCGCTTCGCGGATGGAGACTTCTCCGGCGGTCGAGTAGCGCACATGCCCGATGGCGCTCGCTCCCGGCAGACGGTCGAGCCGCTCCTGATTGAACACGTCTGAGACCAGACCCATTGCGCGCTCACTACGAAGCTCCGCGCCGTCACTTGAGACGATGCCGCAGGATTCCTGCCCGCGATGCTGCAAGGCGTAGAGACCCAGGTAGGTGAGCCGCGCCGCCTCCGCGTGACCGTAAATGCCGAACACGCCGCACTCGTCGCGGAATTTATCCATCCGGGAATCAATCAAGAGATTTCACCGCTTTTTTTCTGTTGAGAGCAAATAACAACTATCTCCGATAAATTCCAGCTTAGTAAATCATCGCTCCTGCCGCAAGCGTGATGGCGCAGTATCAAAGTCTATTCATTTTCGACTAAAGATTTTCTGAAGGTGGGAAATAATCATTGTGCTTTCACTTGACTCCGTTCTATAAGCTGCGTCGTGCTGTTTAATGACGCAAATCAGCGCGTTATACTGCACAGTGCGGCTTAATCAATAGTTAGGCGGCTAAATTTAATTATGAGGTATTAACGATGGCGAGAAATGAGAAGGATGCTCCATCTGAAAAAAAGTGTTTCGTAATAACACCAATTGGAAGCGCTGATTCACCAGTCAGACGAGCTACTGATGGTCTAATCAACTCTGTTATCCGGCCCGCCTTGGAGGCGATGAACTTTCGAGTTTTTGTCGCTCACGAAATCGCCGCCCCAGGTTCAATTACAAAACAAGTAATTGAGCATCTGCTTTATGATGAGTTAGTAATTGCTAACCTTACAGAATTAAATCCAAATGTAATGTATGAATTGGCTGTTAGACATGCAGTTCGATTACCTATTGTCACCTTAGCAGAGACTGATACGACTCTACCATTTGATATTTCCGATGAAAGGACAATATTTTTCATCAATGAGATGGAAGGTGTAAGAGAATTAAAACCGCGTATAGAAGCCGCCGTTAATGAGGCAGTAGCTGAAGAGGAACCTGATAATCCAATCTATAGAGTCGCTGAATCTAAAATCATGCGAGAAGTCGTTGCTAAGGGAGATACTGAAAAGTATCTTCTCTCACGACTTGATGATATTGAGAAATCAATTGGTAGATTGTTACCAACAAATAAACAAAGATCATCTACAAATGATGTTTTCCATCCTACCTATACTTTGATAGTTAAGGGCGAGATAGCTGAGAAACTTGCCGACCATATTAGTTTCCAAACCTTAAGAAGAGAGGTTAAAGGAGACAATACACTTGTGCATGTAATGGGTGGGAAACCAAGAGATACAGTAATCTTGCAAAACATAGCGAAGGATTTGCAGATTGAGTTGGTGGGCATTCAGTATAGCTGAGAAAAATACAAAGTTTGCATGCTTCTACCTACTAAGCGCTGTCCAACAATTCTTCAACCCAATCGCTTGATAGCATCCCTTTCATCGTTGTCTTCTGCGATTGAGTTGAATGCTCCAGGCGGACAGTGGAACAATTTCAGCGGTATGCCATTGCCTCTGTTCCAATCTTAGAATAGATTATGTGATGAAGGAGCGAGATGGCAGTGTCCTCTCAACGTAAAACTTTACTATCGCCGGAAGAGTATCTCGCTCTAGAGCGGAAGTCTGAGATTAAGCATGAGTATTTTGCCGGTGAAATGTTTGCAATGGTGGGCGCGAGCAAGCGGCATAATCTTATTACAGCCAACATCATCCGCATTCTTGGTAATCAATTGCTCAGTCGCTCCAGCAATGTTTATCCCAGCGATATGCGAGTGAAAGTAAATGCGACGGGAAAATACACTTATCCTGATGTGGTGGTCGCTTGTGAAGAAGAGATATTTGATGATGTGGAGAATGACACTCTGCTTAATCCGGTGGTCGTCTTTGAAGTCTTATCAGAATCCACAGAGGCTTATGATCGGGGCAGGAAATTCGAGCACTATCAATCCATCGAATCTCTCACAGATTATTTCCTTGTAGCTCAAAACCCGTACCGAATCGAGCAGTATGTACGGCAGAGTAATAGGGAGTGGAGATATTCCGAATACCACGATCCCGACGACGCAGTAAAAATCAATGTTATCGCCTGCGAACTTACCTTGAAAGATGTCTACGCCAAAGTTGAATAGTTCCGCCGACGCGCCGCCTGATGAATCATTCAAGCAGCAAACTCGAAAGCTCTATTCTTTTCACTCATCACTCATCACTCATCACTTTATTTGAGTCCTCGCAGCGGCATCCCAAGCGCGCGTTGCAGCCAGTTGTCTGCCGGATAGTGGCAATTGGCTTCCATGACATGCAGTGTGTAGGCGTGGCGCGACCTCGCAGATTTGTTCATGTGGCTCATGTGCGGGAGCAGGCCGTTGAGGATGATGAGCGTGCCCTTTTTGACTTCGAGCGGAACGAGTTGGTCAGACGGCCATGCGCTCTCATCGTAAACAGAAAAGTGAGTGCCGCCAGCGGGAGAGCGCGAGAAACGTGATTTGAGGCCGCGCTGGTGTCCACCGGGAAGCGCCCAGAGGCAGCCGTTCTCACGGGTCGCATCTTCGAGCGCGAACCAGAGGCCGGTGACTGTCAGCGGCTCTGTGTAGAGGAACGTGGCGTCTTGATGACAGGTGACTTCGCCACCAATGTTGGGCTGCTTGAAGATGTACATTGACTGGAGAAGCAGCGGTTGCGTGTATCCTAAATCCGAGACGAGCGCGGCCAGTTCGGGCGTTCGCGAGAAGTGATTGAAGATTGGGTCGAGGTCGTGCAGAGCGTGGCCGATTTTGTTGATTGAACGTTCCTTCGTCTGGCGCAAACGCCCTTCCGCGTCGAAAGCTTCTTCCTCGAAGAAGAAGCGAATCTTGTCGCCGGATTCCAGAAAGTAATCATCGCTGGTGCGGGTCTGCTCATGCGTGGAGAAGATAGAAATGTAGTCCGCAGGGTCAAATTCTGCGACGAGTTCGGCGGCGCGCTCGCGCAAAGAATCGCACTCCGCCGTGCTCTTGAAATTCTCGACGACGAGAAATCCGTCGCTCTTGTATTGGGCTAGTTGTTGGGTTGTTAATCTCATCATTCGAAGAATCCATTTATGACAAATGTGCCCGGCTTCGCTATTATATAAGCAAACGGGTAAGAACGATTCAAGTGAACACCAAAAGCCCTGCTTATAATCTCGTGACCGGCGTCCTGCGCGTGGCGCTTCTCGTGGCGCTCATCGGGGCGGTCTGGAACGTTTACCACCGGCTGCCGGGCGGCGGGATTTTGGCGACAAATGAGGCTGCAACTGAGACGGCGCTGTTGATCGTCCTGCGGCCTTCGCCGCGAGACCCGAGCGCGCCGGTGAGCATTCCCGTACAGCTTTACCCGGTTGACCTCTCGGCTGTGCAGCGCGAGTACGGCTTTGAGCCGCGCCCCGGCGTGCGCTTTGAAGATTTCCTGAACGAGCGTATGCAGGGGCGCGCGCCCGTCAAAACGCAACTGGACGAGAGCGGGCAGGCGACCGTCATGCTCAGGCCGGGCAAATGGTGGGTGCATGCCCTGCTCTCAGGCTCGCAGAACGTCGAATGGCGCTTGCCCATCAACGTCTCAGGACGCCAGCAAACCGTCGAACTCAGCAACGGAAATATGTACGCGAGGACGAAAAGTTTTTAAAGCGGTGATAGGTGATGGGTGATAGGTCATAAGAGAAGACACGTTCTTTCTTATCACCTATCACCCATCACCTATCACCCATCACTTCTTTATGCTTGCTCTACGTTATGAAAGCGGCCAGTTGGCTGTGGCCGAGGTTGGGAAGCCGCAGAGTGCGGATGAGGCGGTTGTGCGCGTCACGTTGAGTGGGATTTGCAATACGGACGTGGAGATCGTGCGCGGCTATGCCGGGTTTGAAGGCACGATTGGGCATGAGTTCGTCGGCGTGGTTGAAAGCGCGCCGGAGAAGGCTTTGACGGGTCGGCGTGTGGTCGGCGAGATCAACGCGGGTTGCGGGCGTTGCGCTCTGTGCGCGGGGGGTGACGCGCGCCATTGCCCGAACCGCACGGTGCTGGGGATCGTCGGGCGCGACGGCGCGCATGCGGAGTTTCTCAGATTGCCAATCGTCAATCTCCTGCCCGTCCCTGACGATGTGCCGGACGAGCGCGCGGTGTTCTGCGAGCCGCTCGCCGCCGCTTACGGAATTACGGAGCGCGTGAAGGTGTCTGAAGAAACGCGCGTCGCCGTGATTGGTGATGGAAAGCTCGGCCTCTTGTGCGCGCAGGCGCTCGCGCTCACAGGCGCTTCCGTCCTGCTCGTCGGCAAGCATCCTGAGAAGCTGCGGATAGCAGCCGCGCGTGGAATCGAGACGGCCATTCTCGACCAGACGCGAGGGAGAACGCGTGCGTTTGACGTAGCGGTCGAGGCATCCGGGGCTGAATCGGGCTTTGCGCTGGCGCTCGATCTTTTGCGACCGCGCGGCACACTCGTCCTGAAATCAACTTTTAAGGGAGCGACCCGGATGGAGACGACGCGCATTGTCGTTGACGAGATCAACGTCGTGGGTTCACGCTGCGGACGATTTGCGCCTGCGCTCGATTTACTGCGGACGGGTGCGGTGGATGTCGAGAGCTTAATCAGCGAGGAATACGCCCTGGTCGACGGCGTGCGGGCAATGAAACGCGCCACCGAGCGGGGCGTCATCAAAGTCCTGCTTAAGCCTTAAAGAAAGAGTGCGAAAGAGACGCCGCTATGTGAGCTAACACACATAATGGCTCGCCACGGCTTAGCCACACAGCTTGCGCTCGAAGCGTGGTTATGAGACTATCTGCACAGTCAGCGGTTAGGCCACAAAGTTGAGCTTCGACGTCCCGCCTTAGCTCCGTTTACTTAATCAGAGCAAGCCAGAATTTATGAAAATATTATTGTATAACCCGGATAACGGTGTGACGCGAAATTTTATGCCGCATCTCTGGATGTTTCTGCTGCAAGCGCTCACACCGCCCGGCCATGAGGTCTTGCTGATAGACGGCAACGCGCGCGCGATGAACGAGGAAGAACTCGTCGAGTTCGCACGCGAGCATGGAGTCGGACTCGTCGGCATAGGGGCGATGACGCGGATGGTTGCGCGGGCTTATCGCGTGGCGGATGCCCTGCGCGCCGCTGGCTTCAAAGTCGTGATGGGCGGGCCGCATGTCACAGAAGTGCCAGACGAAGCGCTTGGTAAAGATGGCGGGGCGCGTCATGCGGATGCAGTCGCTTTGGGCGAAGCTGACGAAACGTGGCCTTTGATTGTCGAAGACGCCGCACGCGGCGAACTCAAGGAAGTCTACCAGCCGGAGCGTGACGCCAAGGGGCTCGACCGTAAACCCACGCTGCAACCCTATCCCATTATTCCTTGGGACACGCTGTCACTCGAACAGTTCAGCCTCGTGCCGAAATTCGCGCGCCCGCTGCTGAATCGCATGGGAGCCGGTTGGGGATCATTCTATGTCGTGCCCATCGAGACGGGGCGCGGCTGCCCCTACGGGTGCGAATTCTGCACCGTGACCGGATTTTTCGGCGACTCGATTCGCTTTCGCACGAATGAATCGGTCATCGAAGAACTCCTGCTCCTCAAGAAGCGCGCCCGCAGTGAGCGCGGCCAGATCGCAGCCTTCTTTATAGACGACAATCTCGCCATCAACATCAAGCGAACGAAACAGCTTCTGCGCGACATCATCGCCGCGAAAGCACAGTTGCCCTGGGTCGCACAGATCAGCGCCAACTTGCTGCGCGACGAGGAACTCGTTGATCTCATACATGAATCCGGCGGCAAGTGGGTCTTCATCGGGATGGAATCAATTGACCCGGCGAACATGGCCGACGTTAACAAAAATTTCAGCAAGCCGGGCGAGTACGGCGAGGTGCTTGAGCGTCTGGCGCGGCGTAACATCTACGCGATCACTTCGTTCATCTTCGGGATGGACAACGATACTGTGGGTGTGGCCGCGCGCACACTCCATGAGATTAACTCCTGGCCGCCGGGCTTGCCCGTCTTCGGACAACTCACGCCCTTTCCCGCGACACCGCTTTACGACCGATTGCAGAAAGCCGGGCGATTGACACGCCCGAAACACTGGATGGACTTTGCCCCGTTCGTCATGGCGCATACGCCTTTGAAGATGACGATTGAAGAAGCGAAGATGGAAGTTAAGGAAGCGTGGGAGGCCAGCTACAGCCCGGAGAGAAACGCCGAAGCCGTCAACTCGATTGACGAGAAGCACGTCAAGTATCGCATCATCAATTTCGTCGCCCGTCTCTTCTTTCGCGGCATCTACTTTCCGCAAATGGGCAAGCGTGCGTGGCTTAAGCTACTCTTTGAAAATCGCCGGACGATTTCCCAGCTAACCAGACAGGGCGTAGCCGCCGCGCGCGCCGCGAAGAAGAAACAAAAAGCCAAACTGGCAAGCGCGCCAAGCGCAGAGGCTCAACCCGAAGTAAGCGAAGCACGATAAGAGAGCAAAAACTAAACCACGAAGTCACACGAAACGACACGAAATGGCTTGAGCCTTCTTCGTGTCGTTTCGTGTGACTTCGTGGTTAGCTTTTCTATCCTGCCTTATTTTCTTTCACTCATCCGGTTGTCAATCCCACGCGCGGCGTGGCATCCTGAACGTATCAACTGAAGACCTGGTTGGAGGAAAGTAGTTAGCGAGATGTTTTCGGAAAGTAAGATCAAGACGAGATTGCTTCGACGGATGGGCGAGGCGATTGAAGACTTCGGGATGATCGAAGACGGCGACCGCGTGATGGTCTGTCTGTCGGGCGGCAAAGATTCTTACACGTTGCTCGACCTGCTGCTCGACGTGCGCGAGCGCGCTCCCGTCTCTTTTGAAATCCTGGCTGTCAATCTGGATCAGAAACAGCCCAACTTTCCTGAGCATGTCCTGCCCGAATACCTGACGAATCTTCATGTTCCGTTTCGCATCGTGGAGCGCGACACCTACTCAATCGTGAAAAGGCTTGTGCCCGAAGGCAAGACCTATTGCTCGGTCTGCGCGCGGCTCAGGCGCGGCATTCTCTACAACATCGCTGTCGAAGAAGGTTGCACCAAGATCGCGCTCGGCCATCATGCGGACGACATCATCACGACCTTTCTGCTGAACATTTTTTACGTCGGCACGCTCAAGGCGATGCCGCCCGTCCTGCGTTCCAATGATGGGCGCAACACGGTGATTCGCCCGCTCTCTTACTGCCGTGAAGCTGACATCGCGTTGTTTGCCGCCGAGAAAAACTTTCCGATTATTCCGTGCGATTTGTGCGGCTCGCAATCGAATTTGAAACGCGCACGGATTAAACGCCTGATTACGGAACTCGAAAAAGAGATTCCGAACATTCGTAGCTCCATGCTGACCGCACTCGGCAACGCCGTGCCGACGCACTTGCTTGATCCAAATCTCTTCGACTTCAAAAGTCTCGCGGCTGGCGTGGGCGACGTTGCGGCGGAGCTTGATCTGGCGCTCGGCCACACGGATGAAGAATTGAAGCCCGCGCTCGTCTCCATCGCGTAGCTTTCTAAATCGAAACTGACAAGAGTGGAACACGAAGAAGTTAGACCGAGATTAACAAGATGGACAGGACGATAAAAGAAAAAGCAAGCTTCCTTGTCCTGTCTGGTTTTCTTAATCCTGCTAATCCTGTTAATCCTGTCTATTTCTTCTCTCCTTCGATTTAGCTATGCCTGCTGCCACTAAAAACCGTGAACTAGACTTCTCTGCTTTTCCGCCCGGTGCGGTCTCGGAGTATGCGACACAGGTTTGCCTGGCCTGTATCTTCGATGTCTTCACCAAGCAACTGGGCTTAGCGCCGCGCACGGCTTATTCGGAGATCAAACGCCACTCGCCGGGGGCTGAAGAACTGACCGCCCCGCAAGCCGCGCGACCTTATTTCGATTCCGAAGAGAAGAACCCGCGCTGCCCTTATTGCAACTCCGCGAAGCGTTGGCACGCACGCTTTGACACCTATCGCATCGAAGGCGGAAAGACGACGGACGCCGCTCGTCGTGCGCTTCTGAAATCGCTTCCCAAATCGGAGGAGCAGTTTCAAATCATCGAAACCAAGTCCGACCGTCGCACGCTTCTCTTTGAATGGTTCGAGACGTTTGCGCGCAATCTTGATTTTGAAGATGACGGGTGGTTGATCGAAGCCACGCGCGCCTATCTTGAAAGAAGAGAGCCGAAGACAAACTGGTCAGAAGTTTTTGAAGGCTTACGAATGGTGCGCCGCTCGCAGCGTCTGGATGAAGGCTGGGAGCGCGACCGCGACCGGCTCTTTCTCGCGCCCGCGCTCTACAACGACGTACTGCTCGTGCAATATCTCGTCAGCCGCTCGCACAAACATGGCGGACGAACCTTTGAAGGTCGCCTCACGCTCATAGAGCTTGTGCGCCGCCTGCGCTACGCCGGATATTTGGACGCTCAGGGCATCACCGAGCGCGATCAGTTTGAAGTGCTGGAAAAACTGGTCGAGCATCTGGTGGGCGGCGAAGGCGCGGTGAAGCTTTACTACATCGTTGACCGCAGAGATTTTCTGGAAAAGGTGAAGACGGTTTACGCGCGCTATGCGGCGTGAGGCAACGGGCAGCTTAAGATGTCTTTAGCTCACTTTATTTTCGAGCTTTTGGGATTTATCCCGGACTTATTTATCGGCTTCTTGCCTGTTTCCTGCCCGCGTTGCGGCGTGGAGACGCGACTCGTTCAGAGGAAAGCAAAGCTCTATCGCTGCCCCGCGTGCGAAGAATTATGGGTGAAAAGAAATAAGAAGCTACAGCCTTTCATTTCAAGCCCTGAGCAATAATGCCCCGGCTATCTCCAAACCTCGTTCGTTCATTGTCATACTGAATTGCAGTAAAAAGTGAGGCGAGACGAACCACGCGCATTACACTAAGCAACACGAAACTGCTTGCCTCTTCTTCGTGTCTCTTCGTGTAACTTCGTGGTTCGTTACTTCCTTCTTTTGGTCTGCAACTCGGTCTAATTTTCAGAGGCCAAAATCTTCGGCCACGAGCGAGTAAAGGACAGCATCCTGCGGCTGGCCTTTCACCAGCACACGCTTTCGCAAGACTGCTTCACGCAAAGCTCCCGCCTTCTCCGCCGCGCGCTGGCTTGGAAGGTTTCCCACCGCCGCGAGGATTTCGATGCGTTGAAATCCGAGATGCTCCAACCCGTAGCGCGCCACCAATCGCGCCGCAGACGAAGCGACGCCGCGCCCCGTCGCACTGCTCCTGACCCAGTAGCCCAGGTTAGCGCAATTGTGTACGCGGTTGACGAAATTTAGCCCTGTGCTGCCGAGAAAATCCCTCGTTCCCATGTCGAAGATGCCAAAGGTATATTCCCTGTCGTTAGCCCAAGCCTCCTCGCGCGATGTGATGAAGGCGGTAGTCTCTTCGATAGCGTAGTCCGGGTGACACCAGGGCATCCAGACAGATATTTCCTTGATGGATTCGCGCACGGCTTCATACACCGCGCTCGTATCTTCTGCGCGATAGGGACGGATCAGGATTTGACCGTCGGATAGCTCAATCATTTTTAGCCACGACCCTTTTAGAGAAATTCAGCGGCGATTGAATAAGTAGAGTATCGCAATGTAGAGGCAAGCCAGCGCAATCATCACGACACCGCCCCAGAAGGAAACGGGTAACAGGTATGAAGCGTTGCTGCCGTCAGTCGCAATCAGGTAAACCCACTCGTCGAGCGCGAGGGCGAGTCCGACTCCGAATCCGACGCAGCACGCGTCCATCACTCGCGTCCTGTCTTTGAATAATATTACAGCAATGCCGCAGAAGGTAATCAGGAGCAGCCCCGTAAAGAGGTGATGGATGTTGTACGGGCCGACGTTGAAATCCGAGTCCGGCGAGAAGGAGAGATAGAGACGTAGACCCACGAAGGTCACAACCATTGAAACAATCAGCAGGACAGCGCGTCTTTTATCCATCTCCTTCACCCCTGACTATTAAACGTCCGGCGGCGTCCATTTATTTCAACCGGACGAACTGGCGCGTTTATCAACTTGAGCGATTTGCTGTAGAAGCGTTAAGCTCTCTGACATCAACAGCAATGTTCTAATAACTTTTGGAGGCAAACCAGAATGGCGGAAGATGAGTCAACCAATATCCGGCAGAACTTCGATAACCCGGATGAAACCCGTCCCTTTGAGAAAGGGCGGGCTGAGATCGTGGAAATCAACGGCGTCACGCTGATGCGCGCGACTTTTGAACCGGGATGGACTTGGTCTGAATGCGTGAAGCCGGTCGTCGGCGGTGATAGTTGCCAGGTCGCGCATAAGTGGTATGTCGTTTCCGGGCGCATGAAGATGAAGATGGACGACGGCACGGAACTCTTATGGAGAGCGGGCGATGTCGGCGTCATCCCGGCAGGGCACGATGCCTGGGTCGAGGGCGATGAGCCGTTCGTCTTCATAGATTTTGAAGGCGGCGACACGTTTGCTAAACCGCAAAGCTAGATTGAGACGAAGTCAGGATGATAAACGAAAGGGCGAAACCCACAGCGGCTCGCCCTTTCTTATTCTCAGCGACACAAACTGACGCCGCAATAGTGGTCTAATTTCAGATTGAATGTGCGACAAGGTAAGATGCACCACCGCAGACACAGAGAACACAGAGGGGGGCACAGAGAAATGCAATCTCAAATTCTTAATCTGAAATTTCAAATCTGCTATTTCTAATTTTTAGCTCTGTGCTTCCTCCGTGTTCTCTGTGTCTGCGGTGGTGAACCTCAACTTTCCCTCCACTCTTTTCAATCTGAACCATTACCGACGCTGCCTTCATCTTCTCTTTGCCACGCTTCTCCTGTTATACTTGCCCACTTCCCTTTTGTGCCCGGCTCCAACAGAAGTTTAAGGCGCATGGGCAATTGATGTTGTTTGTAGAGTCTGGAAATAAACTCTCAAAGGTTTTAGAGGCAAGATATGATGTACGACCTTCCCAAAGATCAAATCAATAATTCGGAGCGCGCTATCCTCCACAAGCTGCGCGTGTGGATTGTGGCGCTGGCTGTGGCCTGCCTGGTTGTCGGCATCGGCATCGGCGCGATTCTGACTGGTCGCCCGGCGGTCGCGCAGAACGAGATGGCCAGCGCGGCGCGTGCGCCCGAAGCGCTTTCGGCTTCGTTTGCCGAAATCGCGCGGCGCGTCGAACCTGCGGTCGTTAATATTGATACCGTGACGGCTGCGCCGGAGATGGCCGAGCGCGGCGGTGGCAGCACCGGCGAAGATGAAGACTCCAAGGATGATCCGGCGACAAACAATCCGCTCTTAGATATGCTGCGCCGTCAGGCTAGACGGCCTGCGCGTGGTGTGGGTAGCGGCTTCATCGTTGATCCAAAAGGCTACATCCTGACCAACCAGCATGTCGTGCAGGGAGCGACGCGCATCACCGTGCGGCTCCAATCCGGCGAAGAGTTTCGCGGAACGGTGAAAGGCATTGACGAAGAGACGGACGTGGCGGTCGTCAAGATTGATGCGGCGCGTGAGTTGCCGTTTGTTAAGCTCGGTAACTCCGACGAAGCGGAAGTCGGCGACTGGGTGCTGGCCATCGGCTCGCCGTTCGGCCTGGATCAAACCGTGACCGCCGGAATCATCTCGAAGAAAGAGCGGCAGGCGGCTCCGTTCACCAGTTTCCAGCAATTCCTGCAAACAGACGCGGCCATCAATCGCGGCAACTCCGGTGGGCCGCTCGTCAACATGCGCGGCGAAGTCATCGGCATGAACTCGCAGATCGCCACCTCAACTGGAGACTATAACGGCATCGGGTTTGCCCTGCCGTCAAACGAAGCTGGGTTCGTCTATCAACAGATTATCTCGGCGGGCAAAGTCAGGCGCGGGTACCTGGGAATTTTCCTTGATTCCGTCAGGCCGGAATTTGCGCGCGTCTATGAACTGCCGGACACCAAGGGCGCAATCGTCACGGACGTGCGTGATGCGACAGGCCCGGCGGGCAAAGCCGGGATTCTGGCTAACGACATCATCGTCGAGTACAACGGTCAGGCGGTCGCAAGCGCGCAGGATTTGATTAACAAGGTCGCGGGCACGACCGTCGGGCAGACGATCACGATCACCTACCTGCGCGACGTGAACGGCAAGCTCGAACGTCGCACGGCGAGTGTCACCATCGGCGAGCGTCCAACCTCCTTAGCGCCGCGCGACGAAGATGCGCCGGTTGCGCCGCCGAAGGAGAAAGCGCCGCCGGAGATCAATCGCGTGCGTCTGGGCGTAACGCTTCAGGAGTTGACGCCGCAACTCGCCACCGAAAGAAAGCTGACGGGCTTGCGCGGTCTCTACGTCAAAGACATAGACCCGAACGGCATCATCGCCGACGCTCGTCCGCGCTCATTAACCGAAGGCGACGTAATCCTTCGCATCAACCGCACGTCCATCGCAGCGCTCGAAGAGTTTGAGCGCATCGTCAACGCGCTCAAGCCCGGCGATGCCGTCGTGCTCAACGTCGCCCGCTACGACCGCGACGCCGGTCGCATCGTTCAAAGGGTCGTGCAATTCACTTACCAGTAAGAGAGTGATGGGTGATAGGTGATAAGTAAAAGCAGTTTCCTATCACCCATCACCTATCACCTATCACTTGAATAATGGCACAAGCGAAAAAAGCTCTCGGCAAAAAGAACGGGCGCAAACGGGCTACACCGCGAACGACCGTTAAAACCTACTACAATTACATCAATGGTCGTTGGGCGCCAGCCGCTTCGGGTGAGACGTTTGAGAACGTCAATCCGGCGGACACTCGTGAAGTCATAGGCCGCTTTCCGCTCTCGAACAAAGAAGACGTGGATGCGGCGGTTGATGCTGCGCGCAACGCCTTTGATCGTTGGCGTCGCACGCCCGCGCCGCGCCGCGCCGAAATTCTTTTCCGTCTCGGCGAGATTCTGATTCGCAACAAGGAAGCCTACGCCTCGGACATGACCCGCGAGATGGGCAAGGTCTTGAAGGAGACTGGCGGCGATGTTCAGGAAGCGATTGACTGCACCTACTATACGGCAGGCGAGGGCCGTCGTCTTCACGGCTTCACGACACCCGCCGAGATGCCGGACAAGTTTGCGATGTGCGTCCGCCAGCCCGTAGGTCTTTGCGGGTTGATTACGCCCTGGAACTTTCCGATGGCTATCCCAAGCTGGAAACTGATTCCGGCATTGGTGTGCGGCAACACGGTCGTCATCAAGCCCGCCGAAGACACCCCGCTCTCGACTTACAATCTGGTTAAAGCGTGTGAAGAAGCAGGCATTCCGCCGGGCGTCGTCAATCTAGTCACGGGCTACGGCGAGCCTGCGGGCGCGGCCATTACGAATCATCCCGCCCTGCGTTTGATTTCATTCACGGGCTCGACCGAGACGGGACGAATCGTCGCCACAGCCTGTGCTGAACGAAACGCCATCTGCTCGCTGGAGATGGGCGGCAAGAATGTCATCATCGTGATGGACGATGCGGACGTTGACCTCGCGGTTGAGGGCGCGGTCTGGGGTGCGTTTGGAACTTCCGGGCAACGCTGCACGGCTTCGTCACGCATCGTCGTTCACAAGAAAGTCTACAAGCAATTTTCAAAGAAACTCGTGGAGCGTGCTTCGCGTCTTCGCGTCGGCAACGGCGCAGACGCAAAGACGGAGATGGGGCCTGTCATCAACGCCGATGCGGTTCACAAGATTATGGGCTACATCGAAGTCGGGGAGCGCGAAGATGGCGCGACGCTCGCGTGCGGTGGCAATCGCTTGACGAAAGGCGAGCACGCTAACGGCTACTTCATAGAGCCGACCGTCTTCACGGATGTTGCGCCCCAGATGCGCGTCGCTCAGGAGGAAATCTTCGGGCCTGTGACGGCGGTCATCCCGACAAGCTCGCTCGATGAAGCTGTCGAGATCGCCAACGGTGTGCGCTACGGATTGTCTGCGGCCATCTACACGCAGGATGTCAACCGCGCCTTTCACGCGATGCAGGAAATGTACACGGGCATCTTCTACGTCAATTCTTCAACCATCGGCGCGGAAGTTCACCTCCCCTTCGGCGGCACGAAAGCCACCGGCAACGGCCACCGCGAAGCGGGCACACAGGTGCTCGACATTTTCACCGAATGGAAAAGCGTCTACGTTGACTACAGCGGCAAGCTGCAACGCGCGCAGATTGATCTAGAAGAAAGCGCAGATTGACGAAGATGAAAGAACCAAAGTAAAAGGTCACGGGTCGAACCAACGTTCAGTTTTTAACTCTTCCCGACTGATTGGAGAAACAGCAAAGTGATTGTTGGATTACCGAAGGAAATCAAAGATAACGAGTATCGCGTTGGCCTGACGCCTGCGGGCGTGCGCGCTCTGACGGATGCCGGACACAAAGTTGTGGTAGAGCGCAGCGCGGGCGAAGGCTCAGGATTCGAGGATGGGCTGTACGAGCGTGCGGGCGCGACCATGTTGGATTCGCCCGATGAGGTGTGGGCGGAGGGCGAGATGGTCGTCAAGGTGAAAGAGCCGATTGCGCCCGAATACCCGCGCATGCGCGAAGGTCAGGTGCTTTTCACTTACCTGCATCTCGCGCCCGACCCGAAACAGACTGAGGCGCTCCTCAAGAATAAGGTGACGGGCATCGCCTACGAAACCATCACGGACAGGAAGGGCACGCTGCC
Source organism: uncultured Acidobacteriota bacterium (assembly GCA_963791265.1). GTDB lineage: Bacteria > Acidobacteriota > Blastocatellia > Pyrinomonadales > Pyrinomonadaceae > QHXM01. The sequence goes on along the minus strand of CAWBSB010000011.1, from coordinate 2,565 downwards.
GCTGCTGACTCCGATGTCCGAAGTCGCCGGACGCATGGCGATTCAGGTCGGCGCAACCTATCTGGAGAAGATGAACGGCGGGCGCGGTATCCTTTTGGGCGGTGTGCCGGGTGTGCCTGCGGCGCATGTCGTCATCATCGGCGGCGGTGTCGTCGGCACGAACGCAGCGAAGATTGCCGTCGGCATGGGCGCTAAAGTCACCATCATTGACAACAACCTCGACCGCCTGCGCGAACTCGACGACATCTTCCTGTCTAAAGTCTCCACGCTCGCATCCAGCGCCTACATGATTCACGATGCAATCTCGCAGGCTGATCTGATCGTCGGCGCGGTGCTCGTTCCGGGCGCGGCTGCGCCGAAGCTCGTGATGAAGAGTATGCTCAAGGATGTACCGAACGGGGCTGTCATTGTTGACGTGGCGGTTGACCAGGGTGGATGTATCGAGACGACGCATCCGACGACGCACTCGAACCCGACCTACTACGTCGAAGGCGTGCTTCACTACTGTGTAGCCAACATGCCCGGCGCAGTACCGCGCACCTCGACCTTCGCTCTGACCAATGCGACCTTGCCCTATGCGCTGAAACTTGCGAACAAAGGTTTCACAGAAGCCATCTCAAGCGATCCGGGATTAAAAGAGGGCGTCAACACCTACGCAGGGCACCTGACCTACGAGGCGGTCGCCGTCGCGCAGGGAATCCCCTACACCCCGCTTGACGAAATGCTCGGCACGACAACGGCGAAAACGACAGCGTAAGGGAAAGGTAAAAGTAAAAAGGTAAAAGACGCCAGCTCTACGTAAGAGAGACAACGTTTCAGCCCCGATAGGGGCGGCAGATTGTAGCCCCGGGCGCGAGCCCGGGGTCACAGCACACACATAATTATCGAGCCCCGGAGGGGCGACAGAAGCTCAAAATTGATGGTCACACGTCTTGAGCATCTGTCGCCCCTTCGGGGCTCGAACATTTATTGCTGGCTATTCCCCGGGCTGACGCCCGGGGCTACACTCTTTCGCCCCTTCGGGGCTGTTGACTGTAATTCCTTATCTCGAACTCACGTTAAAAGGCAAAAGTGAGGCGGAAGCCAGTTTATTAAAAATTGGCTTCCGCCTACCTTTTGCCTTTTTACTTTTACCTTTTTACTCGTCTTACGCTGCTTTCAAAAGCAATCGTGCCAGACAGCCAGTGAGTTCATCAGGGCGCACGGGCTTGGCTAGATAGACATCGGGTCGGTCGTTGGTCTCATGCGCGGCTTCTGCGCGTTCAAAGCCGCTGAGGAGGACGACGGGCAAGCCCGAGAGTTTGGGGTGATGCCGGAGAAAGCGGCACAGCTCATAGCCGCTCAAATGCGGCATCATGGCATCTGTGACGACGGCATCTATGGCGGAGGTGAGCGCGGCCTTCATCGCTTCAAGACCGTCCGATGCGGCGATGACGCAGTAGCCCGCGCGTTGCAAGATAACTTCGAGGTAGCGGCGAATGGAGCGGTCGTCCTCCACAATCAGGATTGTCCCGCGTGTGGCGTGGGGGATGGAAACGGGGAGAGTAACTGGCGTGCCGTTTAGGGTGGCGATTTCTTCCAATGTGTTCATCTAGGCTGGTCTGACCTCACTCTGTTTCGGCAGGTTTCCTGCGAGGTGCCGCACCGGTTTCCCGGCAAGCTGCGTGCCTCTTTGTCGCGAAGGCTCACGAATGATTCGACGCGACCGCTTACTTCAACACCTCTGGCTGGATAAAATATGGTCTTTGAAGAGGATATGAAACTCAATTGATTACGGGAGAGGGTCTGGGGCGACTGAAGATGGCGACTTGCGCCAGCCTTTAGCAAATTAACTTGTTTCAAGCTGACCTGTCAACATCAATCATTTTGAGAGCGCGTTAGGTCAAAATGGTGTTCCAGTGTGGATTGCCCGACATTATCCCCTGCCCGATAACTTAACGTTAGTTCGACATCAGAGATCCTGCCTCAACCAGCCCCGGAGGGGCGGAAGATATTAGCCCCGGGCGTCAGCCCGGGGGTCATAGCACAGACAGAATTATTTAGCCCCGGAGGGGCGACAAAAGCCCAAGATTGATGGTGACACGTCTTGAGGTTCTGTCGCCGCTGCCGGGGCTCGAACATTTATTGCTGGTTATTCCCCGGGCTAGCGCCCGGGGCTACATTCTGCCGCCCCTGACGGGGCTGAGAGTGCTGCCCTTCTTATCTCGGACTTACGTTAATTTACTTTCGGCGGGCTGGCAACTTGGCGGGCAAATCAACTTCGTCGTCGGCCAAAATGTCTATACTCACGCCAGCCGCCCGTGCATATTCCAACAGGATAACAAGCGGCGGCTCTCGCCTTCCCGTCTCATACGCCGAAATCTGCGTATACCAAATATCATCCTCAAAACCTAAACGCCTGAGCATCTCAGTTTGAGAAAGTCCAAGCGCGTCCCGAATCTGCCGCAGCTTTTCGCCAAGACGCTCCGTCTTGAAACGTGCGCCGCCCATCAGGAGTTGCCTCCTGACAGAACAGAGATTGCACGAAACGGCTTGCAACTATAATCAATTGAATATAGTATGCTC
>CAWBSB010000010.1:0-9265 GCA_963791265.1 uncultured Acidobacteriota bacterium | reverse complement strand
ATAGGCGCGCGCGGCTCGTCGCGACGTGCGACCGACCTGGCAATCATCGGCACAAACAGCACGGCGCATCTGCGCGGCGGGCGCATCCGCTCGGCTCTCGGCCTGCGCGAGCAGCTTTTCGTCATTGATCGAAGGTACGATGAACAGGGGCGCCTCGTCGGCTTCACCTTCACCGGGCGCGGCTGGGGACACGGCGTCGGCATGTGTCAGGTCGGAGCCTTCGGCCTCGCCCGTCAGGGTCTCACTTACGACAAGATTTTGAAGGCGTATTACACAGGGATTGATCTGACGAGACTATACTAAGAAATGAGAATGCACTGAGAAACGACCTTGTACAATTGAAGCCTCACCGGCATGATTAACAGATCAAACGCTTCGGCACCTGTTTTAGCACGCGCTTTTCTCTGCCCCGCTAGGGGCAATTGAAAATAGCCCAGCAATTTATTGCTGGGAATAGAGCCGGAAAATAAACCTTGAGTCCCGTAGGGACGATTGAAAAAGGGAGCTACCCTCATGCCTCACTCTTACATGAGCTGCCTGATGCACTGCGTCTTCAGCACCCGGCAACGCCACAAAACCATTGACCCGGATTTACAGCAACGGCTCTGGCCTTTCATTGGAGGCGTTGCCCGCGAGAACGGCATGAAGGCGCTTTCCATAGGAGGCACTGAAGATCACATACATCTCCTGCTCTCCTTACCAGCAACAACACCTATCGCTAAAGCAATTCAATTAATCAAAGGTGGCTCATCAAAATGGATTCACGAGTCATTTCCGGCGCATAAGGATTTCGCGTGGCAGGAAGGTTACGGAGCGTTCAGTGTCAGCATTTCACACGTCGAAGCGACCATCCGTTATATCCAGACTCAAGAGGGACATCACAGAAAGAAGAGTTTTGAGGAAGAATTCTTAACCTTTTTGAAGAAACATGGAATTGAATACGATGAGCGGCATGTCTTAGGGTAGAATTCAGTCGTCCCTACGGGACTCAATAATTATTCTCTGACTTATACCCAGCAATAAATTGCTGGGCTATTATCAATTGTCCCTGACGGGACAAACGCAAGCGACAAAACGAAGAGGGTTTCGGACATGCAGGGTAGTCGCAAACAAACACCTGTTACGCTTTATGTTGTACCCGGTTGCCCGCTCTGCTCGAATGCGCGGGCGTGGCTTGAGCGACATGGCGTTGAATACACGGAACGCGATGTGGCAAATGATTTCGGGGCGCTCAGGGCGATGCACAGATTGACCAGACAGCGGCTCGTGCCGGTGTTTGAAGCAAGCGGGCGTGCGCTGGTTCGCCCGACGGAAAATGAATTAGCGGAGTTTCTATTGTGAAGGCTCGAATGCGTTTCTCTCGCGCGCAAACTCTGGGTGCGCTCGCGCTGCTTGGCCTCATCTGGCTGGTGATTATCTTTCGTCTCTTCCTGTCTCGCTCGTGAGTCTTTCCAACGAACCATCAAGACCTGTCATTGCCATCGTCGGGCCGACGGCTTCCGGCAAAAGCGAGCTTGGCATCGAGGTGGCTCTGCGCTTCGGGGGCGAGATAATCAACTGCGATTCCGTGCAGGTCTATCGTGGGATAGAGATTGCGACGGCCAAAGTTCCTTTGAGCGAGAGGCGCGGCATCCCGCATCACCTGATTGATTTCGTGCCCCCGGAGATTAATTACACGGCTGGCGAGTGGGCGCGCGAGGCTGTCGAGAAAATTGAAGAGATTGAAGCGCGCGGACACATGGCAATGCTCGTCGGCGGCACAGGATTTTACCTGCGGGCGCTGCGCCACCCCTTCTTTCTCAGCCCGAAGACGGATGAAGGGTTGCGTCGTCGCCTGACAGAAATCAGGGAGAGGCGCGGCGCGGAGTATCTACACAAAATGCTGCGGCGACTTGACCCGCAGTCCGCCCTTAAACTCTTCGAGCGCGATTGGCCGCGCGTGCAGCGTGCGCTTGAAGTTCGTCTCCAAACCGGCGAACGGATGTCCGAGCAAATGCCCGAACGCGCAAAGCCCCCGGAGTGTGCCGCGCGGATTCACGTCTTCGTGCTTCGTCCCCCACGTGCAGAGCTTTACAAGCGGATTAACGAGCGCACGGAAGCTCATTTTGCCGCCGGACTGCTTGATGAAGTCTGCATCCTGCTGAACAAAGGCGTGCCAGCCGACTCGAACGCGCTCGGCGCGCATGGCTACCGCCGCGTGGTCGAGTATCTGGATTGGAAGCGCGATCTTCAGAGCGCCATCGAACAAACCAAACTCGACGTGCGTCATTACAGCAAGCGGCAATTGACGTGGTTTCGCCGCGAGCCGGAGGTCGAGTGGGTTGAGGGTTTCGGCCAGGAAAGGAGCGTTCAGGAGCACGTTTTGAGTCGCATCAAACTCTTAATCGAGGGGCAGCGCTAAGGAAAATCTTCCCCGTTGAACTCTTCTGCCTTGTCACTCGTATGAGCGTGGTGTAATCTGGATTCACATCACCCCTTTTATTACTTTCGCTTAACCGGAGATAGTGGTGGACTCAAAGGCTACTCCCCAGAATATTCAGGACGCTTTTCTCAATACAGCGCGCCGTGAGCGGAGCACGGTGACAATCTATTTGCTGCACGGCGCGAAGTTGACCGGGCGCATCAGAAAGCTTTGACAAGTTTTCGGTGCTGCTGGAGACGAATTCGCAGGAGCAGTTGATCTTCAAACACGCCATCTCGACTATCTCGCACACGCGGCGCGCAAGCGGCGAGCTACAGCGACCGCCACAAGCCGCGAGCGGCACGCAAAGCGAAGCGACCTCCGACAATGCGGAATCTTCCGGTGACTGACGCTCTTTAAGAATCCCACAATCTAACAGGAAATAAAGAATCCATTGGGCGGCGCTTTTATCACTTTCGAAGGCATTGACGGGTGCGGGAAATCTACGCAGCTACGCCTTCTCGCCAGCGAGTTACGCATGCGCGGGCACGAGGTCATCTCGACGCGCGAGCCTGGCGGCACGCCTCTCGGCCAGGGCATTCGCAACGTTCTGCTCGACCCGCAGATGGAAGTTGATCCGCTCGCTGAGCTGCTGCTTTTCGCCGCCGACCGCGCGCAACACGTTCGCACGCTGCTCGCCCCGGCAATCGAATCCGGCAGCATCGTGCTCTCTGATCGTTACGCCGACGCGACCGCAGCCTATCAGGGCGCAGGCCGCAACTTCACGACCGAAATGATCGCCGAAGTCATCTCGCTTGCGACGGGCGGTCTCAAGCCGGACTTGACGCTCATCTTCGATCTGGCGGTCGCGGAATGTCTCGCGCGCACGAGTCGGCGCACGGAGACAGACAATCAAACAGATCGGCTCGACGCCGAAGACGCCGCCTTTCATACACGCGTCCGCGACGCCTACTTAAAACTCGCTTCGGAAGAGCCTGACCGCGTCCGCGTCATCAGCGCCAGCGGCTCAATCAACGAAACTCACGACCGTGTGCTGGAAGTCGTGATACCGTTTCTGGAAAGCAGAGGTCAGAGGCCGGAGGCTAGAGGTCAGGAAAAGACCGAAAGCTAACATCTGACCTCTGACCTCTGGCCTCTGACTTATGTTCGACCATCTCACAGGCAATCAGCGTGTCAAAGATATTTTGCGGCGGATGCTCACGGCTGGACGTGTGCCGGGCGCTCTGTTGTTTGTGGGCGAAGATGGCGTCGGCAAGAAGCTCTTCGCTCTTGAGTTGGCGAAGGCTTTGAACTGCCGCGAGCCTGTCGGCGTGGAAGCCTGCGATCATTGCTCATCCTGCGTTCGTATCCGGCAATCAAAGTTTCCTGACTATACGGATGCCGACGACAACAAAAAGCGGCTCGTCTGGAGCGATTACCCGGACGTTGCGCTGGCGCGTCCCTACAACCGGATTCTCAGAGTCGGCCCGATGCGCGAGATTGAGCAGGAGGCGAATTACCGCCCCTTTGAAGGAAGGGCGCGCATCTTCATAATCGAAGAAGCGCACCGGCTCAACGAGGCTTCTTCAAACGCTCTCTTGAAAACTCTCGAAGAGCCGCCCGCGACGTCGCATCTCATTCTGATAACTTCGCGCCCCGCGCAGCTTTTGCCGACGATTCGCTCGCGCTGCCAGGTAATTCGTTTTTCGCCGCTCGCGGCCTCGGAGATCGAAGCGCATCTACTCAAGGGCAAGCAGGTTTCTCCGGCAGATGCGCGGCTGCTGGCAACGGTCGCGCGCGGCAGCATAGGGCGCGCTCTGGTGACTGACCTTGAAAGCTATCGCAGTCAACGCGAAGCGATGCTGGATGTGTTAGGCGCGCTCGCGCTCAGCAATGACCGGGCGCGGCTGCTGCGAGCATCCGAAGAGATGAACGATGCGAAGCGCAAGGATGAATACGAGCCGCGTCTTGATCTGCTGGCAATGCTCATCCACGACGTGTGGGTTCTCTCGCTCGGCGCTCCCGCTGAACAAATAGTCAATCAGGATTTGCGCGCCCAATTCGCAAAAATAGTTTCTTCAGGTCTTGATAGCCGCCGACCGGCGCGCTGGCTCTCCCAGCTTGAACAACATCGTCGCGGGCTGGACGTAAATATCAATCGCAAGATTGCGACCGATGCTCTGTTTCTCACGATGGCCGAGGGCTAACGCGCCTCTCTTCCGACGAATATGAATCAAAGCTCTCAAGACAGTTCGCGCCTCGTTGATGTCAGTCACGCGGTCGAGCATGGGATGATTACTTATAAGGGTTTGCCCGCACCCCTTATCTGCGACTATCTGAGCCGTGAAGAATCGCGCCAGCACTATTCGGAAGGGACGGAATTTCAGATCGGAAAGATCGAGATGGTGGCGAACACCGGGACATATCTCGATTCACCGTTTCATAGATATGCCGATGGAGACGATCTCTCGCAACTATTATTGTCTGCGGTCGCCAACCTCGATGGCATCGTCATTCGAGCGGGCGATTCAGGCAGACAGGCGATAGATGCCACCATGTTTCAGAACGTTGAGGTCAGAGATAAGGCGGTGCTGGTTCATACGGGCTGGGATGCTTACTGGGGAACCGAGCAGTATTTCGTCGGTCATCCTTATTTAACACAGGATGCAGCGCAGTTTCTCGCAAGCAATGGAGCGAAACTCGTCGGGATTGATTCGCTGAACATTGACGATATTCGGGACACGTCCCGCCCCGTCCACTCAATTCTCTTAAAGGCAGGCATACCCATTGTCGAGCATCTCTGCAATCTCAGCGCGCTGCCGGAGACGGGCTTCAAGTTTTTCGCTGTGCCCGTCAAAGTTAAAGGCATGGGCACGTTTCCCTTGAGAGCTTTCGGGATAACCCAGACGGCTAAGAGCGCTTAACAAAATACAAGACAGAAGAAATAGACAGGATTAACAGGATTAGCAAGATTAGGAAAACAAGGCAGGTTAAGGAAGCTTGAGGCTTCTTCCCTTTATCCTGTTAATCTTGTTAATCCTGTCTATTCCTTAATTATTGACAATCAGGTTCAACCGGAATAGTGTACTCGCGCTTTACCCGTTTTGCTTCTTCGGCTGGCGAACATCTGACGCACGTTCAGCCCCTCTCGACCCACTAAAGTTAGATTTTAAGGAGACAAAAACGCATGGTAGCAACTAAGAAGAAGGGTTCAACCAAAAAGGCTTCGACCAAGAAAGCTTCAACGAAGAAGGCTTCCAAGAAAAGCGGCGGCACTAGTAAAAACTTTTCCCCCATCAAGAAATTCTGCTCAAACTGGAAGGCGTGGCAGGATAGTATGCCGCCGGGGCCGTCAACCATTAACGTCGTTGGCTCATGCGTCTTCCCGACGCCCGGTTACAAAGTTAAGCTCACGAAGGCAGTGCCGCAGGGAATCAACCCGGCCATCCTCCTGCTCAAACTGACGATTACCAAGCCGACCGGCAAAGTTCCCCAGGTACTTCAGAAGGTAGAAGTCCGTTTCAAGGCGAAAGCACTCAGAAAATACACGCACGTGACCATCCTGCCCGACAATGTGACTGTCAAGGTGCAGCAAGTCATGTAATCAGGAAGGTGTTAACGAGCCACGCGCGTCACACGAAATAACACGAAACTGCTTGCCTCTTCTTCGTGTCTCTTCGTGTAACTTCGTGGTTCGTTTCGCCCTCAACTTTTACTGCAACTCAATATAATAACGATCATGGGGAAAACGATTCTGGTGGTGGATGACGATCCGGACTTGCACGATCTGGTCAGTTTCGCGCTCAAGCGTGAAGGCTATGAGGTGCGCAAGGCTCTGGATGCCTTCGAGGGACTGGAGATAATCGAGAAAGAGAAGATTGATCTGATGCTGCTCGACGTGATGCTGCCGAAGATGGACGGTCTCGAAATGCTCTCGCGCCTGCGAGACTCGAATAATGATATGCGCGTGATCGTGATGACGGCTCTCTCTGCGCCGGACACCGCCGTCAGCGCCCTGCGCGATCATGCGTCCGACTTTCTTATCAAGCCGTTCGATTTGCCCGAATTGCTCTCAGCCGTCAAGGCTGTCTTCGACCTCGCTCCGCGCGACATCCAGATAGAGGTTCTCTCCGCGCGCCCTGAATGGATAGAGCTGCGTGTGCCCTGTGACCTCGCGGCGATTGACCCGCTCGAACGATTGATGACGCAACTGAAAACCGATTTACCACAGGTCACGCGCGAGACCGTCACCTACGCTTTCCGCGAGATGCTCCGCAACGCCATTGAGCACGGCGGCAAGAGTGATCCTACACGGTTTGTCGAAGTCGGCTATTTGCGCTCGCCCCGCATCATTCTCTATCGCATCAAAGACCCCGGCGAAGGCTTCACCATCGAATCGCTGTACCGTGACGAAGGAGCGATAGCGGCTTTTCTCAATCCTGAAAGCGACCCCTTGCAGCACGCGCGCGTGCGCGAGGAACAGGGCATGCGTCCCGGCGGCTTCGGCATTCTCATTGCCCGCGACCTCGTTGACGAGATGATCTACAACGAGAAGCACAATGAAGTAATCCTGATTAAATATCTCGCTGGCGCGACTGGCCGGACAGGTAGCACGACTGCTGCTGATTCATCAGAGTATAATGCAGAGCGAGAGCGTGACTAGAGAGCAATCAAACATGAACGCGTTGCCGGTTAAGCATGACAGAAACGGAGACTTCTATGAGTAGCGAGCATGCGGGAAAGTCCGACGACCAGAAATTATGCTTCGTCGTGATGGGCTTTGGGAAAAAGACTGATTTCCAGACGGGACGCGTCATCAACCTCGACAAAACCTACACGAATATAATCAAGCCCGCCGCCGAGGAAGCAGGCTTAAAGTGCGTCCGCGCCGATGAGATGGTTAATTTCGGCTTGATTGACGTGCCGATGTACGAGCAACTTCTCTCGGCAGACGTGGTCATCGCAGACCTTTCTACATCGAACAGAATCGCTTTCTACGAACTCGGCGTGCGTCACGCCCTGCGCCCAAACACAACTATTATCATCGCCGAAGATCAGTTCAAGTTTCCCTTCGACACGAGCCGAATGATTGTCCGCCAATATCACCACATGGGTGAGGGGATAGACTTCGATGAGATCATGCGGTTTCGTCAGGTGTTACGCGATGCGCTCGTTGAGGCCCTCAGCAACCCGCAGGTAGACAGTCCGGTCTACACATTTTTAGATAAACTCAAACCGCCGTCGCTCGGTGGCGAAGGCGCGCTCCTGCCCGCACCGCCACCGCACGGGCAGGAGCGGCGACCGTCTCCTCCCCCTGTCACAGCGGCGACTATTGCGCCGTCCCCTCCTGAGCCAAGCCCGCAATATAAGAGACTCGTCGGCCTCGTCGAACAATTAGAGAAGGCCGTCAAGGATGGTCAATTCGCCGAGGCTGGAAGACTGTTCGCCGATGCACTGAACGTTCTACAGGATAGTCAGGATGATGGCACAGCTATGTCCTACCCCAATCTGGTTCAGCGTATGGTGCTGGCGGCATCCCAAGTCGAAGGGTCAGCGCGCTCTGAGACCTTAAGCGGGGCGCGGATAATGCTTCTCAACGCAGGAGCCGAAGACTCTAATGACCCTGAGGCGCTCCAACTGCTGGGACACATCGAGGTTGCTTTGTTTAAAGAGACCCGGCAGGTCACTCTCCTTGTTCGCGCCCGTCGAACCTACGAGCGGCTGCACGCCATCAGGCGCACCTACAGCAGCGGGATTGCCTTCGCCAACCTGATCGCGCTCCACGCCGAATACAAGAAAAACATCGCGGATAAAATCTCGGACATCGTCTCCGCCAACCGCTTGCGGGATGAAGTCGTGGAGATCGGTAAAGAGAAACTGGCAAGCATTGAGGAACGATACCGCACGGAGGCTCGCCTGTTGGCCGAGAAAGGCTCTCCGGCTGCCCTCAAGGCCGCTGAGGCTGAGGAAAAATTAGAAGTTTGGGGAGCAATCGCCGAAGCCTATTATGGACTGGGGGACAAAGACAATTACGGGGGGGCGCTGGACGAAGCCCAGCTCCTTCAAGGCGCGAGTAAGAGGTTGAAGGACGTGGACTCGCGCGTCAAACAACTTGGACCCGTCTGGGAGAGGCAGGCTGCCCTGCTCTCGTCCGTGGAGGATTTTATCCAGCCTCCGCCGACTCAACCGCCGGTTATTTCGTTAACAACACCGGCACAGAGCGTCGTGGAGGAGGAGGCCGAAGCCCCCACGCCGGAAGAACCCACGAGTGTTCGTGACCTGGTTTTCATCAGTTACAGTCACAACGAGAGGGATATTGGAATCCTTGAGGAGATCAAGAAAACGCTTACGCCTGCCTTTAGAAAACGGAAAATCACTTTGTGGGATGATTCGCAGATTGAAGCCGGGGAAAACTGGCGTGATGCGATCAAGGATGCGCTCTCTCGCGCCCGCGCTGCCGTACTGCTCGTGAGCCGCGATTTTTTAAACTCGGAGTTCATTGCCAACCACGAGTTGCCTGATCTCTTAAGGGACGCTAAAGAGGAGCGCAAAGAGGAGCGCCTTCACATTCTATGGGTCGCCGTCCAGAAGACGCTTGTCGAGGACACGGAGATCGAGCAATATCAGGCACTCAATAATCCCAAAGAGCCGCTGATCGGCCTCTCTGCCGACAAGTTTGAGGCAGAGATCGTCTCCATCAGCGAAAAGATAAGGGATCGCGTCTTCTCGGACGAATGAGTTGCTCAGATGGACAGCCACGTCGCGCCCACGAGCTTTGTCAAATTCCTGAGATGGCGCGCAGCCTTCAATTAGAAGCTCTAACTGATAAAACTTAGCGCGTGGCCGCGCAGGTGTTGTCCGTCG
>CAWBSB010000009.1:0-7844 GCA_963791265.1 uncultured Acidobacteriota bacterium | reverse complement strand
TGGGAAGTTGGGCAAACACCTTCGCCTTTTCATGTTGTGCCCACTCCAACTGTCTTTCGACGAATTTCCTCATATCATCTTCGGCCTGCTCGTTGGCCGCCCCGGATTCCGGCGATTCCGAGCGTGTATTCCAATAGCTGATAAATTCATCGAGCGTGGCGATAGCCTTCTGCCCCAGTTCGGCAAAGTTTGCAGCCACGTTTTCCACTGCGTCGTCATATTCTTGCAAGCTGCGTTGCGCTTTCAGTTGTATTTCGTCGTCCGTCATGGCCGGTGTCTCCTCCAATTATAGACAGGATTAACAAGATGGACAGGATGAAGAGAAGAAGCATCAAGCTTCCCTGACTTATCTGTTTTCTTAATCTTGATAATCCTGTTAATCCTGTCTATTTCTTCTCACTGAGATAGGTTTGCTTTAACAATCTCGCTCACCGTTCGCCCGTCGGCGTTTCGTCCGGCGAGACGCGCCTGCGTCGCTTTCATCACCGCGCCCATGTCGCGCATGGATGTTGCGCCTGTTTCGCTGATGGCGGCGACGACCGCCTGCTCTATCTCTTCGCGTGAGGCGGCCTGCGGCAGATAGCCTTCGATGACTTCGATCTCGGAGCGCTCCTTGTCGGCCAATTCCTGACGCCCGGCCTTCTCATACTGTTCAATGGAATCGCGTCGCTGCTTGACGAGCGATTGCATCGCCTTCGTCAACTCTTCGTCGGTTAACGCGCTGCCTTTTTCAATCTCGCGGTTCATCACAGAGGCTTTGACCATCCGAAGCGTGGACAGCCGTGCCGCGTCTTTGGCTTTCATCGCGGCTGTCATGTCGGAGATGATTCGTTCTTTGAGACTCATAATCAAAAATTCCTTTCCGGTTATTTGTAAGCCGAAAGGCGTGCGGTTTACAAGTGCGACGCCGAATAGTTAGGATTGGCGCGCTCCATGTAAGAACTCCCCTGTCCTTGAATCGAGACTGATAAGATTAGAACACGAAAGGAATAGACCGAGATTAACAAGATTATCAAGATTAAGAAAAGTAGATGAGCCAATACTGTTTTTCTTATACCTGTTAATCCTGTAAATCCTGTCTATTTCTGGTTCAGAGGAATTCGATTGCAAACTGAGCAGACAAAGCTGCGCTGGCGTCTGGGCGTGCTGGCCGGAGTCGCCATGATGATCCTCGCGCTCTACCCGCAACTTAATTTGTGGGCGACGCGCGGCTCTGAATGGAACGGCGCGTATGCTTACAATGATATAGACGAAGTGGCCTACGCCGCGTACCTGCAAGCCTTGATTGACGGACGCCCGCGCCGCAATGATCCGTTTACAGGGCGCGACGATGCGCCGGGTGCAAGGCAGCCGGAATCCCTCTTCTCCATCCAGTTCATCCCGCCTTACGCGATTGCGCTCTTTGCGAGACCGTTCGGACTGAACGCCTCGTGGGCCATGATCCTCACAGGTGCGCTCGCGGCATTCGCCACCGCGCTCGCGCTTTTCTGGCTGCTTGGAATGGTGACAAAGGATGATCGAATAGCAGCGACCGGGGCCTTGATGGTGCTTTGTCTGGGAACGCTCGCCTGCGCGCAGGGAGCAATCATCCAACTGACGGGGCGCGGCTTTGCTTACCCGTATCTTCCGTTCCTGCGTCGCTACCTGCCCGCGCTGCCGTTTCCCGTCTTCTTCGTCTTCTGCGCGCTCGTCTGGCGCTCGCTCAAAAACGAAAGCAGGCGCGACTTTTATCTTTCGGCTGCGGGCGCAGGAGTAGCGTTCGCCGTCCTCGTCTATTCCTACTTTTATCTGTGGACAACCGCCGCCGCGTGGCTCGCCTGCTTCGCCGCGCTCTTATTGATTGCGAAGCCCGATGGGTGGAAGCGCGATTTCAAATCATTGGCCACGACCTCGGCGATAGCCATCATTGCGCTCCTGCCATATGCGCTTCTGCTCTCAAACCGCGCGACGACAATGGACTCCGTGCAGTTGCTCACCTACACGCGAACGCCCGATCTTCTACGCCCGCCCGCAATCATCGGGCTGCTGGTGCTGGCAATCCTTGTTTACGCTGTGAAGCGCGGTCGTCTCCAGTGGCGACACAAGCGGACGCTCTTCGCCGCAGCCTTTGCGCTGACGCCGCTCCTCGTCTTCAATCAACAGATCGTGACAGGCCGCTCGCTGCAACCCATTCATTACGAAGTCTTCATCGTCAACTACGTCGCAGCGTTTGCCGCCATCTTAACCGCCGCGCTCCTCTGGGGCACGAATGCCACCATAGCCGCCAGACCAAGGTTGATCAGCCGCGCGCTCCTCCTGATTGCGCTCCTGACGTTCGGTTGGGGCGTGGTTGAAGCAGACATCACCACGCACGTCGTTGACGAGCAAAACATCATTCGTGACGACGCCATGCTCGTTGGCCGTCGCCTGAGAGAACTCGCGCGCGAAGCGGAAACTGCGGGTGTTGAAAAGCCCGGCGTCGTCTTCTCGCCTAACCTCATACAGGGCGACGATCTGCCAACCTTAGCGCCACAGGGCGTCCTCTGGGCGCGACACCTGCACATCTTCTCCGGCACAACCTGGGAAGAGAGCAAAGAGCGCTTTTACCAGCACCTTTACTACACTGGGCTGAACGCGCAATGGCTCGAAGCGGAATTGAACGGCGGCAACTACGTCGTCGTCATCGCGCTCTTCGGCTGGGGCCGTCATCACGACCGCCTGACCGTCAACGCCACCCCGCTCACACCGGAAGAGATCGCCGCCGAAGTCAACGCCTACGCGCAATACACCACCTCATTCAACCGCGAGCGCGCCACCACACCCACGCTCTCCGCAGTCGTCACGCACGCCGACGGCGAGCCTGATTTGACCAACCTCGACCGCTGGTATGAGCGCAACACTGGCGAGCGTTTGGGTAAGTTCATGCTCTACCGTGTCAGGCTGCGACCATAGTCGGAGGGGTGCAATATCAACAGCCCAGAGCCTTCGCTCCGGGTTAAGGCGTGAGAAGCAGTTTGAAATGTAACGGGTTGGCTCTGTCCCTGACGAGACTTTTTCAACCAACTACTGACGGGTCGCATCCTGTGACGAGTTGCATCCTGTCACAACGCGCTGTGATTGCTGTGGCTGTTGGCGCGCGAGAGGTACTCGCGCAGGTAGCGGCCTGTGTGAGAGTCGCTTGCTTTCATGATCTCTTCGGGCGTGCCGGTGGCGACAATGTGACCGCCACGGTCGCCGCCTTCCGGGCCGAGGTCAATGAGGTAGTCGGCGGTCTTGATGACATCGAGGTTGTGTTCGATGACGAGGAGCGAGCCTCCGGCTTCGAGGAGCGCGCGGAAGGCTGCGAGCAGTTTGTTGATGTCGTCGAAGTGCAGGCCGGTGGTCGGCTCGTCGAAGATGTAGAGGGTTTTCGCGCCGGTACGTTTGGAGAGGTGCGCAGCGAGTTTGACGCGTTGGGCTTCGCCACCCGACAAAGTAGTGGCTGATTGTCCAAGGCGTAGGTAGCCTAAGCCGACATCATCGAGGACGCGCAGGCGGTTGGTGATTTTCGTGATTTCGCGGAAGAAGGTCATAGCTTCGCGGACAGTCATTGAGAGAACATCGTTGATATTTTTGCCGCGATAGCGCACGTCAAGAATCTGCGGCTTGAAGCGCGTGCCCTTGCATTCTTCGCACTGGAGTTCGACATCTGCGAGAAACTGCATCTCGACTGTGACCGTGCCGTCGCCCTGACAAACTTCGCAACGCCCGCCGGGAACGTTGAAGGAGAAGAACGAAGGGTCGAAGCCGTGCGCCTGCGCCTCGCGCGTCTGGCTGAAGGCTTCGCGAATCGCGTCGTAGACCTTGATGTAGGTGACGGGGTTCGAGCGCGGCGTGCGCCCGATGGGCGACTGGTCAACGAGAATCACGTCGTCTATGAATGACCCGCCTTCGAGTTTCTGGAATCCGCCGACGTGCCCCTGCCAGTCTCCGCGCTGCTTCTTCAGCCCCGCGTAGATGCAATCGTGAATCAGCGTTGATTTGCCTGAGCCTGAAACGCCTGTCACGCAGACGAGCATGTCGAGCGGGATCTCAACGTCTACGTTCTTCAGGTTATGTTCGGAAGCTCCATGCAGACTGAGGCGGCGCTTGTGCGGCGTGCGGCGCTGCTTGGGCGATTTAATCTCCACTTCGCCGCGCAGGTAACGCGCTGTCAAAGAGGCTTTATCTGTGAGCAGATGCTCGAAATCGCCTTCGTAGATTACCTGACCGCCGAGTTCGCCAGCAGCAGGGCCTATGTCAAGGATATGATCGGAGGCGCGCATCATCTCCGCGTCATGCTCGACGACGAGAACGGTGTTGCCGATGTCGCGCAAATTGTGCAAGAGGCGAATCAAACGCTCGCTGTCGCGCGGGTGCAAGCCGATGGAAGGCTCGTCCAGCACATAGAGCGCGCCGACGAGCGATGAGCCAAGATTCGTCGCCAGTTGGATGCGCTGGGCTTCGCCGCCTGAAAGTGTCGAGGCCAGGCGGTCGAGCGTCAGGTAGTCGAGTCCAACGTCAACGAGGAAGCGCAAACGCCTTCTGACTTCGTACAGCACACGATCCGAGATGGCGGCTTGTTCGGTGGAAAGCTCAAGCGTGTCGAAGAAGGCAGCGGCATCTTTAATCGAGAGCGCACAGACTTCGGGCAGCGTGCGTTGGCCTACGCGAACGTCGCGCGCTTCCTGACGAAGACGCCCGCCGTTGCAATCCGGGCACAAGGTGTAGCCGCGATAGCGTGAGAGAAAGACGCGTATGTGGAGCTTGTATTTCTTCGTCTCCAGCCACTCGAAGAAGCCGCGCACGCCCGCCCAGTGTCCCTTGCCTTCGATGATCGCGCGCTGCTCCGCTTTGGGTAGCTCGCCAAATGGTGTGTCCAGCGAAATCCGCTCCTGCTTGCAGAAGCGGCGCATCTCTGTTTTCGCCCACTCAAACTGCGGCTTCGTCCAGGGTTCAACCGCGCCGTCGCTCAAGCTGAGCAGCGGATTCGGAATCACTAAATCCAGATCGAGGCCGATGGTGTTGCCGAAGCCCTGACAGGTCGGGCACGCGCCGAAGGGATTGTTGAAGCTGAACAGGCGCGGCTCCGGTTGAGCATAGATTGTTCCGTCATACTTGCACTCGAAACGCTCTGAGAAGCGAAGGCGTCGCGGCTCATCTTCGACCGTCTCGATGATCGCCGTGCCGTGGCCTTCCTGAAAGCAGGTCTCAAGAGAATCCACCAGCCGCTCGCGCACATCCCCGCGCGCGACGAGGCGATCAATCAGGACGTAGATGTTGTCGAAGTCAGCGCGTGTGTAGTCGTCCGGCGAGCTGAGTTCAATCACCGTGCGCGAGGGAGCGTCGAAGAGGCGCGTGAAGCCGCGCTGCATCAAGCTCATCACATGCGCCGTGACCATGTGGCGACTGAGGGTCTGCGGTTTCGGTTCGGCTTTGCGTTTGCGGCCTGTGCCGTTCTTCTTACCCTCGCCGTTCGTCTCCACGCGTAAGCCAGCTTCCGCCGGGAAGAGAACATAAAAACGCGTTCCTTCCGCCAAGGTGCTGAGAATTTCCTGCGCGGCTGATTCGGGCGAATCGTGGTGGACTTCGCGCCCGCACACGCGACAATAGGTAATGCCTGCTCGTGCGTACAACAGGCGCAGATAGTCGTGAACCTCAGTTTGCGTGCCGACGGTCGAGCGCGGGTTGCGTGTCGAGTTCTTCTGCCGGATGGCGATAGCGGGCGCGATGCCGCGCACTTCATCAACGTCCGGCTTGTCCATCCGCTCAAGAAACTGGCGCGCGTAAGCCGAAAGCGATTCGACGTAGCGGCGCTGGCCTTCGGCATAAATCGTGTCAAAGGCGAGAGAGGATTTGCCGGAGCCTGAGACGCCCGTGACGACCGTCAGCCGCCCGACCGGGATGGAAAAAGAGATATTCTTGAGGTTGTTGACGCGCGCCCCGCGCACTTCGATGGCTTCTTCAATCATGTCTTGAGTTACACGCCGAGCCACACAGCGGAGATTTCGGGAGGTGCGGCAAACTCACATGATAACCTGATTTCTCTTGAAGACGAAACGCAGAGTAGACGATAAAGCGAAGATACAAGAATACGCCGGTCAGAAGGTGTGAAATAATAAGCCCCGTCAGGGGCGCATGAAAATAGCCCAGCAATTTATTGCTGGGAATAAGTCGGGAAATAAGAACTGAGTCCCGTAGGGACGACTGAGCAGAAACAATCCTTTCTTCAGTCGTCCCGACGGGACTCAATCATCTTAACGGCTCTGTTTCCCAGCCATGAATGGCTGGGCTATTTTCACTTGTCCCTAACGGGACAAATTAACTTACGCTTGATTATTGTTTTTGTTTTCTCACGGTCACTCCCGGAGGCGGGCGAAACTCGAAGGCGTCCGCCGGGGCGATGAAGTTTTCGCGCACGTTGCTGAGCATTACTTCGGAGATTGCCCCGGTGTTATCAGCGAGCGTTGCTTTCATGATTCTTCCGTCCGCATAGACTTCCAGAAAGATTTCACGCAAACCGGAAGATGAATTGCGCGGGACGAGGCGAAGCGTGCGCGTCTCACTTTGCGTGCTCGTTTCCACGAGCGTAACGGAGCGAAACTCGCCACGTAAATTCGTCTGGCCGAGAAGAAAGAGGAAAGGGAAGCGTGTGTCCGAGACACTGTTTAAGTCCGCATGCGTCGCCTCGCGGTCGGCGGGAACGTAGAGCCAGACATCGCGCCCGTTGACGATGAAGAGCTTGCCCGGCTTCGGGTCGTACTCCCAGCGCATTCGTCGCGGGCGTTGCAGGACGAGTCGCCCTCGCTCACGCCGCTCGCGCACTCCCGGCGCGGTGTACCTTTGCTCAAACTCAGCCGCCAGCCCACGCATCCGCCCGTAGCGTGCTTCAACCATTCTTATCAATTGATCTGCGACATTATCGCCGCTCGCGCGTTGAGCATTCTGGCCGCTCGCGTTGTGGGTCACAAGCAAAACGAAGAGCAGAGCAAACGCGACCTTGAAATTCTTTGCCATTATCTACAGACCCTTTACAGACCTTTTTCGGTTCTCATTTCATATAACCGGAAACTAGCGCCAGTCGGGAGGCTCTGCTGGCGGCACATAAGGTCTTTCGGGTTCAGTCGTCTTACTCCCGCTCAAGCATTTAGCATCGGGTTGCATCGGCAGCTTGGTTCTGAGCAGAGCGTCGAAGGATGCTTCCTGCGCCGCGCTACTGAAAGCACGCTTGGGGATAACCGAGATCATGCTCTTCCCGTAGATCAGCAGATAGAATCTATCGTTCTCCAAAACTTTCGTATACAGACTCCATTGAATCAAGGCATCAATCTGCGCGGTCTTAAACTGTATGCCGTCCTCCGAGAATTGCAGAAAGTATTCATCTTTGAACTTCGGGTCGCTGCGAAACCTTTGTCGCGGCAGGACGAAGAGATGTAGAAACGCTATCAGGAACGGGAGACAGGCGGCGAGGATGAACAACAGAATGACTTCCGTATCGACCGAGAATCCCAGCCACGTGAACAGGAAGATGACCGCGACTGCGTAGAGGCCGCAGATGGTGAGCCGCGTGATAAAGTCCGCCGATCTCATCATGTAGAGGCGCATCGCCGCCACGTATTCCTCTTCCGTATATTTGAAACGAAGGCTAATTATTTCTTCCATCTGAGTCTCCCTGATTATCCGCCACCTCGCGCACGAAGAGTTCTTCGAGCGATTGCCTGACGGGTTGGACGGAGACGAGGCGGCCACCCGCGCGTCTGAGCGCGGCGAGCGCGGCGTCTACGTCGCTTTCGTCTGCGACTTCGATGCGCGCTCCGCCCGCTGTGGGAGCTATCTGCGCGCCGTCA
>CAWBSB010000008.1:0-107685 GCA_963791265.1 uncultured Acidobacteriota bacterium | reverse complement strand
GTTTTTGCCTGTTACTTGGTTCCGTTCGTGTATTGTTAACGCCTCGGCCTTGTCAATCAGGTCTTCGAGGATGAGCAGTTTGAAGAGGGAGTGGAGAATTACGTCGCCGGGTTCGAGCAGGTCAGCCGCTCCGCCGTGATGCTCTCAAAGCGCCTGCTTTATCACATGGACGGAATGACGTTTGACGCTGCATTGCAGGCGGGCGTTGACGTGAACGCCATCGCGCGCATGACTGAAGATTGCCAGAAGGGAATCGCGCGGTTTCTCAAGAAGTGATGGGCCTCTTTGCCCTGTAATGCAGCGCCAGCTCGACGGCACAATCAAGCACAGGCTCTCCGATTTTACTCACCAAGCCAATCTCATAAGCCTCGCGGCAATCAACGCGTCGCGCTGTCGTGAACATTTCGAGTGCTCGCGCCGTTCCGATCAGACACGGCAGCCGCTGCGTGCCGCCCCAGCCAGTGATAATGCCGCGCCGCGCTCCCGGGTGAGCGAAGACGGCTTTGGGCGAAGCGCAGCGCAGGTCGCAAGCTAATGCCAGGTCGAGACCGCCGCCCATGCAATAGCCGTTAATGGCGGCGATGGTGAGTTGCTTTGCGTCTTCAATCTTGTGAAAGAGACGTTGGCCGCGCATGGCAAATTCTCTGGCTGTCTCTGGCGTGAGTGTGGATAGTTCGCGCAGGTCAGCGCCTGATGCGAAGACATCGCCTGTGCCTGTGAAGATGATGGCGGAGACATCCGTGCGCGCGGTTAAAGCCGAGACGATTGAGTCTAATTCTTCGAGGGTTGCGATTGAGAGTGAGTTGCGCTCGGCAGGGCGATTGATACGGACGATGATTGCAGAGGCGCGAGCTTCGACGATGATAGCCGCTGGCCTTGCAGCTTCATTTTCTTCCTCTGTCATTCGCGTGGGCGGACGTTCTCGCGCAGAAACTTGACGATGTCTTCGGTGGAAGTGCCCGGAAGAAAGATTTCGGCGACTCCTTGCTCCTTGAGGCGCACGATGTCTTCCTTCGGGACGATGCCGCCGACGAGAACAAGGCAATCGTCCAATCCTTTTTCGCGGAGAAGCGTGACGATGCGCGGACACAGAGTATTATGCGCGCCGCTTAAGATAGAGACGCCGACCGCATCTACGTCTTCCTGCAATGCAGCGGCGGCGATCATCTCCGGCGTCTGGCGCAAGCCCGTATAAATAACTTCCATCCCGGCGTCGCGCAACGCACGCGCGATAACCTTGGCTCCACGATCATGACCGTCGAGACCTGGCTTGGCTACAAGGACGCGAATTTTTCTATCGCTCATAATCCGGTGTTACCGAACAAATACGCCTAGCGGCCCATCGCGCTTGATATAAGATTTAAGCTCGGCGAAGCTGAAGAAATATTTCCCCACCGGCTGAAGCGCCTGCACCACATGCGGGAACTCAGCGTCGTAGAGGAAGGTAATGCCTTTGTCGCTGATAGAGAATTCGTCAAGTTTGCTCGCTTCAAATTTCAGGTCTTTGAGCAAGTCTTTGGCAGTGTCTCTATCGTCACCACTATCTCTGATGGTTTCCTGATTCTCGGCCTGTAGCTTCTTGTCCACAAGCGCGGCCAGCTCATCAAGCAAAGATGAATCGAAAGCGTCAGCCGCCTTAATCAACCCGCCGTTTCTGAGATTGATGGCGAAATGCTTGGTGTGCGTGTCCGGGTAAGCTCCCACACCATCCTGCATGAAAGTAACGTCGAGAATGAAATTACGATTGTAATTGATTTTGTAGTCGAATTCCGACAGCCACGTCTCCGCCCGGTATTCTGCCAGCGATGAGCCGAAGATATTTTTGAAATCAAACAGCGCGCGAACCTTTCGTAAGACTGGAGAATTATTTGGCCCGACGATCACAGGGTAACTGACAATCGCCCTCTTTCGCTCGGGAAAGTCTCTGACGAATTTTCCTGTACGAACCAGCACGATTCTGCGCTTTTGAATGACGACGCTGGGCAAGCCTTCCGGTTTGGTGGCGACAGCGGGCGACGCCGCATAGCCCACGGTTGCCAGAAGCAGCAGGGACAAGATTAGATGACGCACACTTATTTGCAGACCGCGACGCATAGCAATTATTTCCCTCAAGCTTGAATGAGTATCTTAGAAAGCGGGTTCTTCGTATAGACCATAAACGTCGCGCAAGGCGTCGCAGATTTCGCCGAGCGTGGCATAGGCGCGCACGGCTTCGATTGTCGCTGGCATCGTGTTCTCGTTTGAGCGCGCGGCCTGTCTGACCTTCTCAAGCGCGTTAGCGACTGCGCCTTTATCGCGGCGGTCGCGCGTTTGTTGCAGCCTCTCAACCTGATGATCGCGCACGCCTTCGTCAATGACGAGGGTGTGAATTTCGTTCATCTCGTCATCCATCTGATACTTGTTGACGCCGACAATCGTTTGCTCGTTGCGCTCGACGGCCTTTTGATACTGGTAAGCCGACTCCTGAATCTCGCGTTGCGGAAAGCCCTTCTCAACCGCTTCGACCATCCCGCCCATCGCGTCAATCTTACTGAAATAATCGAGCGCGCCGTCTTCCATCTTCTTCGTCAGGGCCTCGACGAAATATGAGCCGCCAAGCGGGTCAATCGTATTCGCCACACCTGTTTCTTCCGCGATGATCTGTTGCGTGCGAAGCGCAATCAAAGCGGCGCGGTCGGTCGGCAAAGCGAGCGCTTCATCGTAAGCGTCAGTGTGTAAGCTGTTCGTACCGCCCATGACGCCCGCGAGCGCTTGAATTGCGACACGCACAATATTGTTGAGCGGTTGCTGGACGGTGAGCGAGACGCCAGCCGTTTGCGTGTGGAAGCGCAGTTGCAGCGTTCTCTCATTCTTGGCGTGGAATTGTTCCCGCATCACGCGCGACCAGATGCGGCGTGCGGCGCGGTACTTGGCAATCTCTTCAAAGAAATCATTATGCGCGTTAAAGAAGAAGGAGATGCGCGGCACAAACTCGTCAACATCAAGACCCGCCCGAACACCCCACTCGACGTACTCGATGCCGTCGCGCAAAGTGAAGGCTAGTTCCTGCAAGGCTGTCGCGCCAGCTTCGCGTATGTGATAGCCGCTGACGGAAATCGGATTGTAACGGGGCACGTGACGAGTGCAGAACTCGAAGGTGTCCGTGACCAGCTTCATCGCCGGGCGAATCGGATAAATCCACTCCTTCTGCGCGATGTACTCCTTCAAAATATCGTTCTGAAGCGTGCCGGAAATCTTCTTCCAATCAGCGCCCTGCTTCTCGGCGACTACCAGGTACATCGCCAGCAGCACCGAAGCCGGGGCATTGATCGTTTGGGAAACCGTGACTCCTTCAAGCGGGATGCCGTCAAACAAGACTTCCATGTCGGCCAGCGATGAAACGGCAACGCCGCATTTGCCGACCTCACCCTCGGACAAAGTCGAGTCAGCGTCGTAGCCCATCAATGTCGGTAAGTCATAAGCGACGGAAAGTCCTGTCTGACCCTGAGTCGTCAAATATTTGAAACGGGCATTCGTCTCTTCCGGCGTTCCGAACCCCGCGAATTGTCGCATCGTCCAGAGCTTGCCGCGATAGCCGGTCGGATGAATGCCGCGCGTGTAAGGAAATTCGCCGGGGAAAGAGATGTCGCGTTCAAAATCAATGTCGGTAGTATCGGCGGGCGTGTAGAGACGATTCACTTCTTCGAGCGAGACGGTCTCAAAGCGCTTCTTTCCTTCGGGACGCTTGCTCAAAACCGGCGCGAGCGTTTCTTGTTCCCAACGCTCAACGGCTGCTTGTTCCAATGATGCTATCTCTTTGGTTTCAGGCATAACTCTACTCGGTCGCTCGCGCGGCGTCTCTTCTGAGAATCGTCGCGCTTGATAGTGAATATTAATTGAGAATCATTAAGAATTCGATATTAGTTGACGGTTAGAGACGTGTCAACCATTCAACTTTGCGTGGAAGTTGCGGTTTGAAGCGAAGAGGGGTGCGGCTCAGTTTTTGTTAACTGAGCCGCGTGCAAACGGGCAGGCGACCATGATGCGTGGAAGCAGAGCGGAATCAAGCGGCATAGTACAAGGCGGGAATCCACATCCAACATTCTTAGATTTGAAAGAGCGATACTTCGAGCCTACTCAATCGGCACGATGATCTCGTTGACGCGCGCCATCTTGAGTTTTTCGCGAGCAGCCGATTCAATGGCCTGCGGATCGCTCCGCAAACGTTTGACCTCCGAGGCCAGCACGGCGTTAGTATTACGCAATGTCTTAACCTCGGAACTGATCCTTTCATGCTGCTGCGAGGCTGCACTCATCTCCGCATGTGTACGCATTGTGACTGTTATGCAGAGAGCGAATGTCGCCAGAATGATCGTGACAAAGCCGACCCACGAAGGTACAAGACCGCCGCGACGACGAATCTCAGTGCGCGTACCGATAATCTCGCGTGAAAGCTCGCGCGCCGGAGAAGAGAGCGTAGGAAGGGCGCGCGTGGCGACACGTTGCGCCTGAAGACGATTATCAGTCCAGTAAGTATTTGCGGCCTTGTTCAAGGAGCACCTCCAAGTCTTTATTTGATTCGGTCTCAGCATAAACACGTACCAGCGGTTCAGTGCCCGATGGGCGCATCAGAATCCACGAGCCGTCTTCGAAAATGAACTTCACTCCGTCCATGCGATTTGTGAGCTTGATGGGGCGACCACCAATCTCTGTCGGCTCCTGTTTTAATTTCTCAGGAAGACTGGCGGCGATTTCCGGCGTCAACTTCACACCGAGCCTGCCGGATTCAAGGCGACCTACGCGCTTGTACAACTCGACAAGCTGTTCGCCTAAACTCGCCCCGCGCGCCGCGA
Source organism: uncultured Acidobacteriota bacterium (assembly GCA_963791265.1). Taxonomy (GTDB): domain Bacteria; phylum Acidobacteriota; class Blastocatellia; order Pyrinomonadales; family Pyrinomonadaceae; genus QHXM01. The sequence goes on along the minus strand of CAWBSB010000008.1, from coordinate 102,853 downwards.
CCGCCTCCGCTGCGAGCAGACACGCAAGGATGCCATCTTTCTCCGGATAGTGACCCTTGATCGACATCCCCGCAGACTCTTCGCCACCCAGGATGATTTTGTCTTCATTGATCAATTCTCCGATAAACTTGAAACCAACCGGCGTTTCATAAAGCGGAAGCCCGCGATTCTCAGCAACTCGGTCAACCAGATGAGACGTAGCGACGGAACGTGCGACTCCGCCAGTCCAGCCACGCGACTCTGCCAGATAATCAAAAAGAAGAGCGATCAATTGATTCGGCGTGATAAACGTGCCATCCGCGTCGAGCACGCCAAAACGGTCTCCGTCTCCATCAGTCGCCAAACCGAGCGCGCAGTTATTTTTCGCCATCACTTCGCGCAACTCGTCCAAATGGCTCGACTCAGGCTCAGGCGAGCGCCCTCCAAACATCACATCACGCCAATCGTGAATCGTCTCGACTTCAACATCGTGCGCTCGCAATGCTTTATCCAGATAGCCGCGCCCGGTGCCCCACAAAGGGTCGTAAGCATAACGACCGTTAGCGCTGGCGATCAGATCAAACCTGATTTTGTTATTTAAGTCAGCTAAATAAGCCGGGCGCGGGTCGTATGATTCAGCGCCAGCGTTGAGGCTATTCCTGGTGTTCTCCCCCTCTCCGCGTGCCTGGATACTGGTAATTAACTGTTCTACCTGCTTGGTTATCTCTGGCAGGGCAGGGGCTCCATCAGCGGTGGAGAATTTTATACCGTTATATTCAGGGGGATTATGTGACGCTGTAAAATTAATCCCTCCAATGGCCTGATTGCTCCGAATAGCGTATGAAATAGTCGGCGTGGGCGTTGGATGATCACAAAGGTATGCTCTAAACCCTTGAGCTACAACCTCTTTGACGCATTCATCCGCAAATTTCTCACCGAGAAATCGAGTGTCGTAACCCACTATCATCAGGCTATCCGCGCCCGCGCCGCTTGAGCGCAAATGCTCACAGATAGCTTGCGTCACCAGCCTGACACCGGCAAAGGTGAATTCATCGGCAATAACCGCCCGCCAACCCGATGTTCCGAATCGTATCGCCATTTCTTACCTTAACCTGCCTGATTCCGTCTTTTGTGGGTCGAAACTCAATATGCTGTATATGAGAAGGATAGTGACCACAAGTTAATGTGCTTCGTCTGCTTCCCAATTCTTTGCCAATCAAGCACTTAGCGGCAAAGTGGCCGGACTGTAGCATGGGGGCGGAAAGCTGTAAAGACATTTCTTTGCAACGACTTCGAGAGCTAAGTTCAACGTTTACTTGAGGTAAGCTGCGTTAAGTCCTTGTGCTGGCGAACAGCAGGCGAACGGAAATCCGCGAGAAGGGCATCATGCTGCGATGGCTAAGAGAATGTAGGGGATAAGGGATTTCGAGAAATGCACAATGTGGAAAAATAGCAAGCTCGGTCTCTTTCATCCGCAATAAGAAAGGAATTAAAAGCTGTGACTCATGGAGATCGGCCTCCATGTTGAATTATGTTGACATCATTCTGATATGTGCATAGACTGTCAAAACTTGGTTGAATCTCCTCATAGGGTTCGGCCATTGACAGCGATTCTCCTGTATTTCTCGCTGTTAGACTTTGCCCCGGTATTAGTTAACATTCTCATCTTCAATCATTTAGGTCAGCCAACACGGTTTCCGGGCGGTAAGGTCAAATGTCTCAATCGTATTCATCCGATAGTTTAATTAATGATTCAGCCGCGCCTGAACCGTTGCCCCTGGCGGCAATGGTTCAGGCGTTATGTCAGGCGGCTACGGCGGGTTGTAATCAACTCTACGAGGTGATGATTAAGCTGACGTTGATGATTGATGCGACAGCCCATACCTACGGACTCGCGACCTGGACACAAAAAATGGGCGAGCAGCCTCGGCTGAAATGGGTCGAAGGCTTGGAGCAGGATGAAATCACGGATGCGGAAATGGTTATCACCAGCGCGCTTTCAGGGATGAGAGAGGCAGTTAAGATAAAAGCGGGCGATCAGTATATCTGCATGGTACTTGCAACCACGAGCCTTATTCGTGAAGGGGCGGCTATTTATGGTCGTTGTGTCCGCCCTCTCACGGAAAGACAAGTTAAAGAGTTGAGGCTCTTGTCGGATGTCGCACAACTGGCTCATGCACATGTCGCGTTGCTTGGCGATCAACAGCAACACTTTAAGGCGCAGTCGCTCTCGGTTTTGGCAGATGCAACGCTTCCCGGCATGATCTTTGTCAGCCGGGCGATGATGGCGGTCGCGCGCGGGGTTGAGCGAATCAAGGACTCGGATTCGACTGTGCTGATTACGGGCGAATCTGGGACGGGAAAAGAATTGGTCGCGCGGGCGATTCATCGCTTGAGCCGTCGCTGTCATGGCGAATTCATTCCTTTCAACTGCACTGCTGCGCCTGCGGATTTGATTGAGAGCATGCTCTTCGGACATCGCAAAGGCGCTTTTACGGGAGCGCATGCAGATCAGGAAGGAATGATCCGCGCCGCCGAAGGTGGGACGCTTTTCTTAGACGAGATTGGTGATCTGCCTTCAGCTTTACAACCGAAGCTCTTACGTTTTCTTCAAGAGGGTGAAATTCATCCGCTCGGAGAGCGTGTGCCGCGTAAGGTGAACGTGCGCGTTGTCGCCGCCACGCACAAGGATTTAGAGGCGGAAGTTCGTGCAGGCCGTTTCCGCGAAGATTTGTATTATCGTATAGCTTCGCTCTCAGTCCTCATTCCGCCGCTCAGGGAGCGCCCTGAAGACGCAGCCGCGCTCATCTCGCATTACCTGACATACTATGCGCGGCGCAACGACCGCGCGATTGCCGGAATCACTGCCAACGCTATCCATGCGCTGCAAAATTATTCCTGGCCGGGCAATGTGCGCGAGTTGGCAGCGGAGATTGAACGTCTGGTGTTGTACGCAGATGAGGGAAACTATATCGGCATTGAGCATCTCAACTCTCGCATTCTTCCTGAACAGGCGCGCAGTGCGATGCAGGCCAATGCTTCACCTGCCGATCTGGATCACATGCTGGAAGATTTCGAGCGGCGCGTCATCACGGAAACTCTCAAGCGACACGATTGCAACGTGGCGCGCGCAGCCGATGCGCTCGGACTCGGCTCGCGCCAGACGCTCTACAAGAAACTCAAACGGTTGACGATTGATATTGGTGATTTTCTTCAGGAGGACACAGAGCCAGGACTCCAGTTACGCCCCGAACGCCACTGAGCATTCCACTCAGATAATCTGAAAGCAGGCCCACACCTCGTGCTCATTTCTTACCTTATAGGTTTCTTCGTCGCGCTTTTAATTCATGAACTGGGACATCTTGTCGCGGCGCGTGTCTGTCGTGTGCCCGCGACGGAGTTCGGTCTGGGGTGGGGACGCAGGCTCTTCGGCTTTCACTTCGGCGGCGTTGAGTACAAACTGCACGCGCTCCCCATCGGGGCATACGTTCGACTGGACATAGTTGAATTGCAGCGCCGCCCGCTCAGTCGGCAGGTGCTGGTATTGCTGGCTGGCATCATCGTCAATTTGATTGCCGCCGCGTTAACGTTGGGCACGCCGTTCGGCACTGTGAATCTTTTGCTGGCGGCGACCAATCTTCTTCCGCTTTACCAGCAGGACGGTTGGAAATGCGGGATGGTGATGTTGCGCGCTCTCTTGCAACGTAAGAGCGCAGTCGTTGAATGGACGTTTACGATTGCCGGAAGCGGCGTGAGTCTCGCGCTCATCGCTTTTCAAGCTGTGCGTCATCTATAAGGGTAAGCAACTTCGCGTTAATTGAGGCGATTGGTCTTTCGAGGATCAGTCGCCTTTTTGTTTTGTCTCCATCATCAGTGAAGAAAGCGGAGCTATTCATTCATCGCTGCTTTCCAATCCTTGAGGAAGCGCGTGAGCGTCGCCAGTGGTTGAAAGGTAACAAGCGCCTGTTAACTTGCGGCGACATGATGCTAAGTTCTTATATACAATTCACTTTAACCTGTCGGATGAGATTTCTCACACCTCTCGGCCATCTCTCTTTTGTCAACGCAAGGCGACAAGCCCTTTTCCTACTGCTTTACTAAAACCCAATAAACATCGGCTCGAAAACGGATTTACGCACTTCGGCACGCGCCTTGTTATAGGAAACGTGCGTCAGCGAAGCAGTGAGTGCATCGCAAAGCCTTCAGCCGAGGAAAGGGTAGCCATGAAAATCGTCACCACGAAAATGATTGTTTCGTTCGCGGGACTTCTACTGGTCGCGCCGTTCTTCGCTGTGGCGTTGATCGTCGGCGCACGCGCTGTCTCGCTCTCTCAGGGTACTCAAGATGATCTGCTGCTTGTCGCTTTAGCTGTAGGCGGCGCGGCAGCCAGCATCGTCAATGGCATGGGCCGCCGCACGGCGAGAGAGAAGTCAGCATCCAGCCAGCGCGTCGAAGCGACGACCAATGCTGGGACGCGTGGCGCTTCTATGATTCATCTGGGCTATTAAATTTTCTGTCCGCCCGGCGCGCTTGGGGCACAAGCGCCGACGCCGGAATCGGGCTTGACCCTCAACCACTAACCACACCCTAAAGGAGCAAACAAATGATTAAGAGATTTCTTCGCGATGAAACTGGTCTTGAATTGTCGGAATACGCCGTCGCCGCCGCGCTCGTTGCGCTCGCAGCCGTCGCCGCCTTCCAGTTGCTGGGCAGCAACATCGGCACCAAGATCAACTCGCTGGCCAACACAATCAAATAACAGCTCAACGCTAAAGGAGCACGAAAGTGATCAAGATGTTCTTGAGAGATGAGTCCGGCCTTGAGTTGTCCGAGTATGCGATTGCTGCGGCGCTCGTATCACTGGCAGCCGTCGCCGCCTTCCAGCTTCTTGGTGGAAATATCGGTGCCAAGATTAGCGAGCTGGCGACCAAGATCACCAGCTAATCACTCTCGCCATGAGGATGGGGTGGGCGCGCTGAAGCCGCCGCACGACGACACGACAGCGCGCCTCCTCCTTCAAACAACTCCCGGCTCACCAACGGAAAAAGCCGGGTAGCAATCATGCAAACTATCCATTAATCGTGCGCGAGTCTTAACTCTTAAATGTCCAGCTCACTCTTCATCGTCATTGCCGCGCTGCTCGTCCCGCTGGCCGTCATCATCACGTACTACGACGTGCGTTATCGTCGTATTCCCAACGCCTTCGTTCTCGCCACGCTCGTGAGCGGCTTAATCATTAACACCATTTACGGCGGATGGAGGGGAACACTGGCGAGTCTTGGCGGTTGCGCCATCGCCTTCATCCTGATGTTCATGCTGCACATCTTCGGCGCAATGGGCGCGGGCGATGTGAAATTGTTTGCGGCTGTCGGATCGCTGACGGGCGCTAACTTAGTGCTGCCGACGTTTCTGGTCGTGATTTTGACCGGAGGCGCGCTGGCGCTTTTGTTGACGCTGCGCGCAGGGATGGTCAGGGCGACGATGCAGCGCGTCCTGATGATTCTGGTCGGACTGCTTCCGGGATGGCAGATGCCGCGCTTCGCCGTCCCCGCTGATCGCAAATACACGATCCCTTACGGAGTTGCCATCACGTTTGGCAGCCTCATCTCGCTGGCAATCTTCCGCGCTTAACCCGACGGTTTCTAGCGCGAGTGATTCGTTTCTGAAACGGAGAACAAAGCGATGCGTAACAAACGCTTCATATTCGTCATGGCGGGCGCGCTCGTTTTCGGCCTGCTCGCAGCTTTTTCCGTCAGCCGCTATGTGTCGTCGAGCGCGCAGGCTAATGGTAACTACGCAAAAGTCGTCGTCGCTAAAGCTGACATTCCGCTGGGCACTGTCATCATCCCCGAACAGGTGATGGAAGTAGAAGCCCCGACGGGCACGACTCCTGACGGAACTTTCGAGTCGGCGGACAAGCTGACGGGTCGCGTCGCCGTCGTCAACATCGCTGCGCGCGAGGCCATCACCGATAACAAGCTCGCGCCGGAGGGAACTGCGGGCGGCTTGAGCGCGGTTATTCCAGAAGGCTATCGCGCGATGACGGTCAAGGTTGACGATGCGAGTGGTGTCTCAGGCTTCATCCAGCCGGGCGCGCTCGTTGATGTCGTGGTCGTCATTGACCCCAGAGAGAACGGCGTCAATCAAGACCCGATCTCGAAGATTATCTTGCAGAACATCAAGGTGCTGGCGAACGCCCAGAACATTGACAAGCCGAAGGACGAGCGCGAGGCGACGACCGTCAAAGCCGTGACGCTGCAAGTGACGCCCGAACAGTCCGAGAAACTGGCGATGGCTACCAACGAGGGCAAGCTGCAACTCGTCATGCGTAACTCGATTGACCAGGGCAACTCAGAGACGACAGGCGTCAGTAAGCGCAGCCTGCTAACGGGTGAGCGCGCCACTCCTGTTCCCGACGCAGGTTCTCTCAAGAGTGAGCAGCCTGAAATTAAACCGACAGCGCCCGCGCCGCGCCGCATCCGCGTGATGGCTGACCCCGTGCCAGCGCCTGTTGCGCCCGCGCCCGCAGTCAGCACGCCCGCTCAACCGCCACCGCCGCGCAACTCAATCGAGATGATTCAGGGCGGTAAGAAGAGCAACGTAGATTTTCCATAAGAATTTAGTTTTAAGTTTCCGGTTTTCAGTCTTCAGTAAAAGGCAGGTTGCTTGTCTCTGAAAACCGGAAACTTAAAACTCCACATCGCCACCATAGGAGCAATCGAATCATGCAGACCCGTAACCCAATCGCTCGCCTCGTGTCCCTTCTTTGCGCGGCGATGATCACGAGCGCCCTCGCGCTCAACGTCCACGCGCAGGAGACCTCCTACAGCGCATCTTTCGAGCGCAACAAGGAGAGCGTTCCCGTCAACGTGCTCGTCGGCCAATCGCGCGTCGTCAACTTTGACAAGCCCATCGGACGCTTTTCAGTTTCCAACTCGGACATTGCCGAAGCCGTGCTCGTCGCGCCCGATCAGGTGCTCGTTAACGGCAAGGCATTCGGGCAGGTCAACTTTATTGCCTGGGAACAGACGGGCGGCAGGTTCATCGTCTTCGATGTCTTCGTTCGCGCCAATCTTTCGTTGATTGATTCGCAGGTTCGCGCGCTCTTTCCGAAAGACGATATACGGTTGAGCCAGGCCAACGGCTCCGTGGTCATCTCCGGCAGCGTGACCGACCCCAGGACGGTGACGCAGGTGCAGAGCGTGGTTGAGGCTGCTGGCTTCAAGGCCGTGAATATGCTCGGCTCACCCATCAAGAACGCCATGCAGGTGCAGTTGCAGGTGCGCGTGGCGGAGGTCAGCCGCAATCGCTTGCGCGAACTCGGCGCATCCTTAGCCAGTGCCAACAACGGCAATTCCTTTTTTTCCAGCCCGACCGGCCCGGCCACTTTGAATCAGGTGGATGGCGGCATCATGAAATACCTCATGTCAGGAGCCAATCTTTTCCTGTTCAATAGCGCGATCAATACGCAGGCGCTGATTCACGCGCTCAAAACGGAAGGTGCGTTGCGCGCATTGGCCGAGCCGAATCTGATTGCGATGGATGGCGAAGAGGCCAGCTTTCTGGCGGGCGGAGAGTATCCCGTTCCGGTTATCCAGAGCAGCGGCGAGCGAACCAGTGTGACCATCATCTTCAAACCCTATGGCGTGAAATTGAACTTCAAACCGACCATCATTGATGAAAACCATATCCGTCTGGTGCTCGAACCCGAAGTCTCGACGATTGATTTCGCAACCGGCGTGAAGTTCGACGGTTTCCTGATTCCGGGCCTGCGGACGCGCCGCGCCAAGACCGGAATTGAATTGAGAGACGGCCAGAGCTTCGCGCTCGCCGGACTGCTCGACAACAACGAGACACGCACGATCTCGAAGATTCCCGTGCTTGGCGACATTCCCATCCTCGGCGCGCTCTTCAAGTCGAAGTCTTTCCAGAAGCAGGAAACCGAGTTGATGTTCTTTGTGACCGCGCAACTCGTCAAGCCCGTCAATCCTGACGACCTGCCGCAACTGCGTGGCGTGGACGGCCTCAAGAACGGCTCGCCGCTCGGCGTTGAGCCGAAGGGCGAAGGCATCACAGGGCAGAGCGGTTACTCGACCGGCACATCGGAGAATAAGCCTGAAGCCATGCCGCAAAGTCCGGCAACGCCGGATGGCACGACGCAGCCCGCGAAAGCTCCGGTTCCTGCGGCTGTCTCTCCCGCGACCATTACGGTCAGCCAGGTCACGCCCCTCGTGTTGACCGAAGAACCGCCGGTCATGCCACCTGTACAGGCGAAGAATCAGGCAAGCCCGACGCCGTAAAGAACCAGGGCGGCGGAGGGCAGTGGTTTTGTGAAGATGTTTGCCGAAGGAGCGAGAGCAATGAAGACGAGAAGCAGAAATGAACAACGCAATCCTCGTGATAGAAAAGGCGAGCGCGGCTCTATCCTCGCCATCTCCACCATCGGCATGCTCGCGTTTCTCCTCATGGCTGGCTTGTCCGTAGATGTCAGCCATTTCTATACGGCGAAAGCTGAGTTGCAGAACGCGGCGGACGCAGCGGCGCTTGCGGGCGCGTCTCAATTGAACTCGTCCGCAGGAGGAATCAAGCAGGCCGTCACCGAGAGCACGAAGGTTCTGAATAAGTACGACTTCAAACAGACCGTGACTATCCCTGCGTCGGCCATCACCTTCTCTTCAAACCTGAACGGGACTTACGTGAATCAGGCCACAGCCGAAGTTAACGCAACCACGATCCGCTTCGTCAAAGTCACTATCCCGCCGAAGCCCGTCGGCGTCTTCTTCTCGGCAATAGCGATTGGCACGTCGAAGGACATCGGGGCGACGGCGACCGCCGGATTGTCCGTCGGCCTGACGATGAACAAATTCAATGCGGCGCTGGCCTTCATCGAACCGGACGCCAGCCCGCTTCAGAAAAATACGGCTTACACGCTGAGCGCCAAGAATTGGAACAGCAACGCGGCAAACAGCTATCGCGTGCTCGAAGGCGGGAGCGGCGACATGGTCTTGACCGGCAATATTCACGTTTACGACTATCCGGTCGCAAGCTATCGCGCGCAGCAACTCATAGACACAGACGCTTGCCGCCTTGCGCGCATCGGCTTCAACGCACGCTTCGGCGACTACAGCCCGCACCCCGGCGGCAATACGACCAACGCGCCGCCCGACACCATCACGCGCGAGGATATTAATTACGCACAGTATCGCGCCCTTCAGGGCAGCGGCACGTTTGATCGCGCCGACGGCATGAACGACCGTCGCGTTATCTTCCTGCCCATCGCTAAAAGCAGCGCCTATAACACCTCGACCCGCAACATGACCTCGGACCGCCTGGGCGCGTTCTTCATCAAGAAGAAGGTCAACACCCCCGCCTGCACCATCGAGGTCGAATACATCGGCGAGCGCATGGCCGTCCCTGTCGGCGAATACCGTCCGGGGCAGGTTCAGGCCAACGAATTCGCCATCCCTGTTTTGTACAAGTGAGGTGAAAAATCATGAGGGCATATCGAAGCCTACGTCTCAGAGTCAAAAGGTTCGCGCGCCGCGAGCGCGGGTCGCAGTTTATTGACCTCGCCATCGCCATGCCTGTCCTGCTCCTTCTGCTGGGCGGAGCGGTGGAGTTCGCGCGCTATTTCTACACCTACTCGGCATTGACGAATGCTGCCCGCGCCGGAGCACGCCACGCCTGCAAGTGGGAGAGAAGCGCTGGCTGGGTTTTTCCTGAGACGAGCAATATGGTCGTTTACGGAGATTTCTCGGACACGTCCAAAGGCCCAATCCTTCCCGGACTCTCGACGAGCAACGTCGTCGTCCAGGCGAACGGCCCCTCATCCAACAAGATTGATTCGGTCACGGTGAAGATCGTGAACTACAAGTACACACCGCTTTTCGATCTGGGCAAGCTGACGGGCATCCCTTCGCTTTCGCTCAACATAGACATGAACGCGAGCGCCACCATGCACCAGCTTTTTAATGGGCCGGTGATTTATTGAAGGAGGCCGAAATGTTTTCCAGAGCTTCAAGGAAAAATGAGCGCGGCGCGGCGTTGGTCGAGTTTGCCATCGTCGCCAGCATCTTTCTGACGGTGATGTTCGGCATCCTTGAGTTCGGACGCCTCTTCTGGACGCACAATGCGCTGAAGGATGCGGTGCGACGCGGAGCACGCTACGCAATTGTGCGAAAGGAAGATGGTGCTTCCATTACGGCGGTTAAGAACATGGTCGTCTACGGCGACCCCAATGCAAACCCTGCGACGGCGACGCCCGTCGTCAGCGGCCTGACACCGTCAAACGTGAACGTGGAATACAAGAATTTCAACGGGATACTCCTGAGCGCACAGGCGACGGTGAGTATCACGAATTACAAGTTTCAATTCGCCGTTCCGTTGATCGGAACGTCTGTCAACATGCCGGGCTACCGGACGACGCTTCCCGGCGAAAGCGCAGGCTTCGTGCCCTGCGACATTCCGAACGCGACACCCGCTGCGCCCTGCGCCATTGTGCCGAACTAATAGTAGTCGGTGGTCAGTGGTCAGTGGCCAGTTAAAAACTAAAAGCCAACCACTGATTACTAACTACTGACTAAAAATTACTGACTACTGACCACTGACCACCGACTACTGCTTATGACCCAGCCACTCACATTCGTCATCCTGAGCACCGGCCTTGATACCTTCAAGGAGATACGTGCTGCCCTTGCGACCGATGCGCGTGCCCGGTTGCTTGCGGGCGGCGACGACGCCGAACAGGTTTATGCGGAGATTAAAAATCTGCGCCCCGGCGCGGTCATCATCACGATGTCCGAGACCAATTCGGAACAGGCTTTGAAGATGATCGAAAAGCTCTCGGTCGAAAGTCCGCAGACCGCGATTATCTCAGCCGTTCGCAACGCTTCGCCCGACTTGATTCTTCGCAGTATGCGCGCCGGAGCGCGTGAGTTTCTGCGACTCCCCATCATTAACGAAGAGTTCAAGACCGTGCTCGACCGGACAGCAGAATTCTGCTCTGTGCAGAAGGAAGCGCCGAAGAAGAAGGGTCGCATGATCGCGGTCTTTTCCAGTAAGGGAGGCTGCGGCACATCTTTCATCGCCACCAATCTCGCCGCCGCCTTAAATGCTCCGACGATGCTCGTTGATCTCAACTTGCAGGCGGGCGACCTGCCGCTCTTTCTGGGCGTCGAGCCGAAATATTCCATCGCCGACATGGTCGAAAATCGCGTCCGCATGGACGACTCCCTGCTGGCGAGCTACGTCACGCCGCACTCGTCGAAACTCTCTCTGCTCGCCGCGCCGCGTGAGGCGGATTCGGCGGACGACATCAAGCCCGAACACGTCTTCGAGGCATTGGAGCGAGTGCGCGAAAGTTACGATTACGTCGTGCTCGACCCGCAGCACACTTTCGATTCAATCACGCTCGCCGCGCTCGATCAGGCAGACGACATCGTGCTGGTTCTGACACTCGACATCCCGTCAATTCGCAGCGCGCAGCGGGCGCTGGAAATCTTCGACCGCCTTGGTTATCCCCGAAAAAAAGTCCGCATCGTCGTCAATCGCTGGAGCAAGCAGATTGATCTTGATTTGCAACAGGTCGAGCGGTTTTTGAAGGAGAAGGTGACAGGCTTTGTAACGAGCGATTATCAAACGGCAGTCACTTCCATCAATCTCGGCCAGCCGCTCGTGCAGTCTGAGCCAACGTCGAAAATCGCCATCGAGATTAAGCGCATTGTGACGATCCTGATGGGCGCTCCGGCTGAAATGGTAGAGGCACAACCCCAGCGCAAGAAAATCTGGGGAGCGCTCTTCAAGCGCAATGGCAACGGCGCAGGGCAGAATCTAGATATGCAGGCGACACTGGGGAAAGTCTAAGACAGAGAAGAAGACTTCACCACAAAGACACGAAGACACAGAGAAAGCACAGGGAGATAAAATTGCAGATGGCAGATTTGAAATCTCAGACTCCTGATTTGAAATTTTCTGCTCTGTGCCTCTGTGTCTTTGTGGTTATCTGCACTTTATAAAATTGAGTCAACCGGAAAATTCATCATGGCATTACGCGAAAGATTAATCAGAGAAACCAACCAGCCGAGCGCGGCCTTTGCTGCCAGTGAGGATGCGGCCAACGCTCAGCGCTCGTTTCAGGAGATGAAGTCACGGCTTCATCGCGCGCTCATCAACCGCATGGATTTGACGAAGCTCGGCGCGATGGCTCCCGAACAGATCAGCGCTGAAGTGTCGCGCCTCGCCGAAGGTGTTCTGGCGACGGAAGCGATGCCGCTCTCGACCATCGAGCGCGAGCGCCTCGTCAACGAAGTCCGCCATGAACTTTTCGGCCTCGGCCCGCTTGAGCCGCTGCTCGCCGATCCAACCATCTCGGACATTCTCGTCAACTCGCATCGCAAGATTTACATCGAGCGGCGCGGCAAACTTGAATCAACCGAGGTCGCCTTCAAAGACGACGAGCACCTGATGCGCGTCATCGAACGCATCGTCTCAAGCGTCGGTCGTCGCATAGACGAATCATCTCCGATGGTGGACGCTCGTCTTGCCGACGGCTCGCGCGTCAACGCCATCATCCCGCCGCTTTCGATTGACGGCCCCGTACTCTCCATTCGTCGCTTCGGCACAGAGCCGCTCAGGATGAGCGCCTTGATTGAGAATCGCGCTCTGACCAGAGAGATTGCCGAGATGATGGAGATGTGCGTCAGCGCGCGTCTCAACATCCTCATCTCCGGCGGCACGGGCGCGGGCAAAACTACCTTGCTCAACGCGCTCTCGGCCTACATCCCTGAAGGCGAGCGCATCGTCACCATCGAAGACTCTGCCGAGTTGCAGTTGCAACAGCCCCACGTCGTTCGTCTTGAGACGCGGCCTCCCAACATCGAAGGTCGCGGCGAAGTTACCCAACGCGACCTCGTTAAAAACGCCCTGCGTATGCGCCCCGACCGCATCGTCATCGGTGAGGTGCGTGGCGGCGAAGCCATAGACATGCTGCAAGCGATGAACACCGGACATGACGGGAGTTTGACGACAGTCCACGCCAACACCCCACGCGACGCTCTCTCCCGTCTTGAGACGATGATTCAGATGACCGGCATGCGTCTGTCGGAACGCGCGATGCGCCAGCAAGTCGCGTCCGCCTTAGACCTCGTTCTGCAAGTCGCGCGTCTTTCCGACGGCACGCGCCGCGTCACTTCAATCTCTGAGATAACCGGGATGGAAGGCGACACCATCACGATGCAGGAAATCTTCCAGTTCGAGCGCACCGGGATTGACACGAGCGGCAAGGTGATAGGCCGTTTCCGCGCCACAGGCATTCGCCCGCGCTTCGCTGAAAAACTCAAAGCCTACGGGCTTCAACTTCCGAGAGCAATTCTGGAGGAGATGTAAACGACCATGATGATCTCCTTTCTAGTTTTCGTCTTCTGCCTGTTCCTGGTGCTCTTCGCATATATCCTGGCGACGCGAGGCTCGGATAAGAAACGCGCGCGCCTGAAACAGCGCTTGGCCGAAGCCCTGCTTCATTCGGCGCACTCGGAAGATAAGGAAGTATTGCTCGCGCGGCAGGAATTGATGAGCGAGATTCCGAGCTTGAATCGCGCCCTGCTTCAATTTCAAGCCGCCACTCAACTCCGGCGTGTGCTGGATCAGGCCGACTTGCAGATTACGATTACGCGCCTGGTCATGTTCTCGATGATGGCAGGCTTGCTCGCCGGATTGGCCGCGTCAATGCTCTCGCCGCTGCCTGTGATTTTCGTCAGCGCGGGCGCGCTCGGTGCTAGCGTTCCTTTCATCCACGTCTTCTGGAAACGAAAAAAACGTTTCAACAAGTTTCTCGAACACCTGCCCGACGCTCTGGAATTGATGAGCCGCGCGCTCTCCGCCGGGCACGCCTTCTCGGAAGCCCTGCACATGGTCTCAATCGAGATGCCTGAGCCGATCTCCAAAGAGTTTCGCAAGACCTACGAGGAACAGAATCTCGGTCTCTCGCTCAAGCTCGCGCTTGAGAATCTAACGCAGCGCATTCCGCTGCTTGATCTGCGCCTGTGCGTGACGGCGGTCATGATTCAACGAGAGACCGGCGGCAATCTGGCGGAGATTCTGGAAAAGGTGGCGCACACGATCCGCGAGCGTTTTCGCATCCTCGGCGATTTGAAAACACTGACGACCAGCTCGCGTCTTTCGGCCTGGCTGCTCTGCGGCCTGCCCGTCGGCGTCGCCATCGCCGTCACCTACATGAATCCAGAATACATGAGCATCCTTTGGAAAGACCCGCGAGGCCACAAACTGATTTACCTCGCCGTCTTCCTGCAAATCTCCGGCATGCTCATCGTGAGAAAGATTTTGAAGATAAAAATCTAAGAGTGATAAGTGATGGGTGATAGGTGATAAGACAAAACCTTCTTTCCTATCACCTATCACTTATCACCTATCACTGGTCGAAACTATGTTGCTCATCATCACCATCTCCACTTTCGTCTGTATCACGTTCGGCGTGATGGCTCTTTACTGGCTGGTGTATCGCCCGCAGAGCGCAGCAACCGAACGGCTCAAGCAATTAGGGCAAACGAACTCGTCGGCCAGCGCGACGGCTCTGATTAACGAAGAGCGTCCGGTGACGGAACTGGCGGAACGCATCGCCGCGCCGCTTCATCGTCTCGCGCCGCCTTCGGCAGCCGAGGCTCAGAAGCTCCAAAAGATTCTGATGCACGCGGGCTATCGTGGGCCGAATGCGCCGATTATTTATCGCGCGATTCAATTGACTTCGCTGGTGCTGTTTCCGGGCACGGTTGCGCTCGTCTTTATGTTTCTGGCCTGGCCGCTCAACAGCGCCTTCATGTGGTTTCTCGTCGCGTTCATTCTGGGCTTCTTCCTGCCACGCTTTGTGCTCGACCAGATCATTAAGAGTCGCAAGCAACGCCTGCGCTGGGGCTTGGCCGATGCTCTCGATTTGATGGTTGTCTCGATTGAAGCCGGGCTCGGATTGAACGCCGCGATGCTGCGCGTGAGCGACGAACTGAGAGATGTGCATCGGGACATCAGCGACGAATTCGAGCTGGCGAATCTGGAAATCAAAGTGGGGCGCGACCGCGACGAAGCCCTGCGGAATCTGGCAGAGCGCACAGGCGTTGACGACCTACGCAGCCTCGTTGCCATGCTGATTCAGGCTGACCGCTTCGGGACATCCATCGCCCGTGCCGTGCGTGTCTTCTCTGACAGTTTACGCACCAAGCGCCGCCAGCGCGCAGAGCAAGCCGCGCAGAAGGCCGCCGTCAAGCTGCTCTTCCCGCTCGCGTGCTTCCTTTTCCCAGTACTTTTTATCGCCATCTTAGGCCCCGCGATGCTCACGCTGATGGACACCTTCATCAACATGTAAAGGAGTTTCAAGGTTATGCGTAGACGCACAATTATTGCCATTGTTATCGCCGCCACACTGTGTATCGGTGTCACCTCTTTCTGGAGCGCGAGCACCGTCCGGCGCGACGGCGAGACGGACACCAACATCTTGAACGATGCGGGCGCGAAGACGGGCGCGAACATGGAAGAGAAGAAGAAGGGCGGCAACAAGGTCGTTAAGGTTCTGACCGCACCCTTTCGCGCCTTTCGCCGTCTCTTCGGCGGGGGCAAAGACGAAGGCAAGCTCTCACGCCTCAGCGAAAAGGATGTCGAGAAATTTGAGAGCACGGGGATGACTCGCGTTGAAGATAGCCGCACGCCTAAGGCAACGACACCGAGCGCGACAGGGTCTGCGCGAGAGCATCTGGCTCTGGGGCGCATGTTCCTCTCATCAGGGCGCATCAACGAGGCTATCGGCGAACTCTCGCTCGCCGCTTCGCTCGATCCGCGCTTGAATGAAGCGCACAGTCTGCTCGGCCTCGCCTACGACCGCAAAGGCATGCACGAGCGCGCGAAAGATTCATACGACCGCGCCGTCAAAGCTGATCCCGAAGACGCGCAGACGCTCAACAATCTTGGCTTCTCGCTTTATCAGAACGGCAACTACCGCGCCGCCGTTGATAAGCTAAAACGCGCCGTCAAACTCGCGCCGACAGACGAGCGCATTCTCAACAATCTCGCGCTCGCGCAGATTCGTCTCGGCAAAACGGACGACGCTTACAAGAACTTCGCCCGCGCAGGCGGCGAACTGACAGGCCGTCTCAACACCGCCGCCATGCTCGAACGTCTAGGGCGCAACGAAGAAGCCATCAAGCAATACGAAGCCGCCCGTCGCACTCAACCGAACTCAACCGTTGCCCTGCGCCGCCTCGCAGACCTCTATCGCCGGACCGGACACAGCAACGAAGCCCAGTCCCTCGCCACTGAATCTGCGGCGATTGGTGGGAATTAAAACGCGTATGACAGGCATTCCTGTCATAAGTAGGACAGGCATTCCTGCCTGTCATTGAGCGCGAAAGCGCGAATACTTGTTAGCTAATATTGATGAGCGTGCTGGCGCACGCTAGGACAGACAGGAATGTCTGTCCCACGACAGACAAGAATGTCTGTCCCACGACAGGCAGGAATGCCTGTCCTACGAAGAAGGGAAATTTCCATGTCACAGACGAGCATTCTGACGCGAGCCGAAATAGAGAGCATGGGGCCGCCCGCGCCCGAAGAGATTGCCGACACGGGCGTGTCTGAAGGTTTTTTGTGCGACCTCGCGCTCAAGCACGTGGCGATGCTGGCTGACCCGACGACCGGCGCAGTTGCGGAAAGAATTCATCTGCCGCGTACGCTCACCGAAGATTTGTTGCAGTCGCTCTACCGCGAGAAGCTGATTGAGATTCGCGTGCAGACCACTCCCGGCTCGACGCGCTATGCGATGCTGGATCATGGCTGGGATCGCATGGCGCGTCTGCAAGCGACCTGCGGCTACACAGGCGCAGCGCCGGTCTCTTTGAAAGACTACGCGCACATGATGCGTCTTCAGGCGATTCCGTCGCGCCCTGCCTCTATGGAAACCGTGCGCGCGGCCTTTCGTGATCTGGTGCTGCCAGATTCCTTGCTTCAAACCCTGGGCTGCGTCATCAACTCTCGCCGCTCGCTTTTTCTGGCAGGCTTGCCGGGCACTGGTAAGACCGCCGTTGCGGAACGCATCAACGGGGCGCTGCACGGCTCAATCTGGATTCCTTACGCCATCGAGATTGACGGACAGATTATTCGCGTCTTCGATTCTCACTCGCATCGCCCTGCGCCGGAAGATCAAACGCCGATGGAGTATGACCGCCGCTGGGTGCATATCGAGCGCCCGCTGATCGTCGTCGGCGGCGAGTTGACGCTGGAGAACACAGACCTCGTGTGGAGTGATGTCGCAAGGTTCTATGAAGCGCCGTTTCAGATGAAGTCCAACGGCGGAACTCTCGTCATTGACGACTTCGGACGACAGCGCGTCGCGCCGCAGGATTTGCTCAATCGCTGGATCGTCCCGCTGGAACGCCGCATGGATTATCTGGCGCTGCACACGGGCAAGAAGATTGAAGTTCCGTTTGAGCAACTCGTGCTCTTTTCCACGAACCTCGATGAGAATGACCTGGCAGACGAAGCTTTCCTGCGTCGCATGGGTTATCGCGCGAAAGTCGAGCCTCCGACGCCCGCCGCCTATATCGAAATCTTCAAGCGTGTGGCTTACACGCGCGGGCTGAAGTGCGAGCAGGTCTGCCTCGATCATGTTTTGAACAACTACATGATCGAGCATCGCCAGATGAAAGCCTGCGAGCCGCGCGATTTGCTCGACCGCGTGACCGACATCTGTTTGTTTGAAGGGCGCACGCTGGAGCTTAGCCCGAAGGTGATTGACGTGGCATGGCGCAACTACTTCGGCACATCGCACGGCTTCTCGACGCAACCACCCACACCGCGCCAAACGGGAGAACTGCCGCGCCAGACCGGAGAGCTGATGCTGGACGAGCCTTTGCAGGTTTGAAGTCATTTAACGGAAGGAAGTGTGAGCCGATGATCCGAATATATCCCTCTCGTCGCGCGGTTGTTTTATCCGGTGCAATAGTTTTCCTGTGCGCGGGTTTCGTGAACGTGTCCGCGCAGGAGTTGCCGCTGACGCCCGCCATGCGTTCGGGCGTGGCCGGTTCGACACCTTCGCCGGGCGCGCGTCAGGCGATGGTGAAACCGGCAACGAAACGTTCTGGCAAGCGCAGTCTGATCAAAATCAGAGCGCGTGCGGGCGACACCTTGGGCCTGCTCGGTGATCGCTTCGGCGTTTCGGCAGAAGAGGTCGCGGACTTAAACGGCATCGTCGTCAGCGCACAGCTTCAACCCGGCCAATCGCTTTTGATTCCGCTGCCGACCCCGGAATCGTTAAAGGCATCTGCCGAAAAGTTGGCCCAGCACAGCAGCGGGAGCATTCCGGGCGCGGATAACAACACTTTCGTCGAAACCAAAGACTCCTGGGAGAATGTGCAGGGCGTGTGGTTCAGAAAGGGAAGCGCGGCGCGTTCGAGCGAGCGAGACATGACGGAGATTGGCGTTGGCGGCAAAAGAGAAGGCGGAACGAAAGCCTCAGCTAATGCGTCGTCAACAAGGATAGTCGAGGTGAGCGATGCCGAGCGCAGCAACGCAGCGCAGCCCGTCTGGATATATCTGGTTGGCGGAGCGCGCGTCGAAGCCGACTCGGTGAACGAGACAACGGAAGGCGTCTGGTACACACGCGGGCGTCTCTCCATCTTCATCGAACGCTCGCGCATCGAGCGGATTGAGCGTGAGCGCGAGACGAGCAAGTTGGGCGACTCGCCTTCGTGGACGGAGCGAGGTTGGAGCACCGGCAATACGCAGTTTGACGCGCTCATCAGGGAGAACGGCGCGCGTTACGGCGTTGACCCTTATCTCATCTTCTGCGTGATGGAGCAGGAATCGCAATTCAAACCCAAAGTCGTCAGCCCGAAGGGAGCGCGCGGCCTGATGCAACTCATGCCGGGCACGGCTGCTCATTTCGGTGTGCGCCGTCCTTTCGACCCGGCGGAAAATATCATGGGCGGCACAAAGTATCTGAAACAGTTGCTCGAAAATTTCAATGGCCGTGTTGATTTAGTGCTGGCGGGATATAATGCGGGCGAAGGCGCGGTGATGAAGTATGGCGGAAACGTGCCGCCATATAAAGAGACGCGCAACTACGTCAAGCGAATCAGCCTACGCTACGGGCAGAGCAAATCGACAGCCGCGCCTGTGGCGGAGACTCCGATTGCTGCGTCAGGATTACGTTAATCAGCTCTCGAATGGTGAATGCCCTATGAAAAAGATATTCATTCAACTCTCACTCACGCTCGCGTTTCTGTCCTGCCTGAGTTTTTCCACACACGCGCAGCAGGGCAGGAAAGCGCCTTTAACGAACACCTCTGTCATCAAACTCGTTCGCGCGGGCTTCAAAGACAAGACGGTGATCGCCATCATCAGAAGCCGTCCAGCACAGTTTGACCTTTCGCCCGACCGCTTGATTGAGCTCAAGCGCGGCGGCGTCAGCGAAAACATCATCCTCGCCATGCTCGCCAGCGACGATACGGCATTTATGGCTGACGGTGATTGGAGCAGCGATCCTTTCTTCAGCGATTCGGCGAGTGCGAAGAAGGGAAACAAAACAAATGACGGCGGCATGGACATCTTCGGGATGAGCGGCGGCTCAAACAGCCGCACGCAGCAGCGCGGCCCCGATGGGACAAGCGGAGGCGATACGCAGACGACAGGCAGCGCGACCGTTCGCATCGTGCGCCCGCCTGTAGAACCCGGCGGCAAACCGGAGCTTGAAAAGACGCCGACCATGACGAATGATTCAATCGTCGAACTGGTCGAAGCCGGATTCTCGGAAGGCACAATCATTCGTCGTATCGAAAACGCGCCAGCCGAATTTGATCTCTCCCCGCCAAAGCTCGCGGAGCTGCGTCGTCGCCGCGTCAGCGACCGCATCATCGCCGCGATGACCGCCGCCATGGGCGATGAGTCAACGCAAGGTGTGAAGCCCGCGGGCGATAAACCGGAAGATTAAGAGCGTCTCACGAAACCCTGCTATGCAGAGAGATGAACCACGCGCATAACACGAAGAGGCACGAAACCGCTTGAGTTTTCTTCGTGTTGTTTCGTGTGACGCGCGTGGTTACATGTTTTCTTAGGTGCTCTAAAGTTGACGCATAACCTGCAAGCTGAAAATAGCTGGTGGGAAAAGATGGAAGGGAAGAGTTAAGGGATGAATGAGCTAAAAGACAGGAAGCGAAAGGTTCGTCACGTTTCGTGCCTGCTGCTTTTTTCTCTTCTCCTGCTTTGCTCGTCGCTCGCGCACGCGCAAGGCAACAAGCAGGCAAAGCCTACTCCGCAGCCTACCCCGGACGCCGGTGATGAGATTGACGAAGGCGACGTAATCTCCGTCAGCACTTCGGAAGTGATGTTGCCCGTAACTGTCCGCGACGCAGGCGGCCAGCTTGTGATCAACCTGACTCGCGACAGCTTCCGCGTCTTCGAGGATGGACGCGAACAGCCCTTGTCTGACCTGGCGCTCAGGCGCGTGCCCGCCGATGTCGTGCTGATGGTGGATGCTTCTTCGAGCGCCGTCGCTAATCTCGATGACTTTCGCCGCGCCGTCGAAGGCTTCGCTACAAAACTCAGCCCCGAAGACCGCATCAGCCTCATTAAATTTGACGACCGCGTGGAACTCTTGCAGGACTGGACGCAAAGCCGTGTGCAGTTGCGCCGCTCTTTACGTCGCATCGTGCCCGGTATGTTTACGCGCTTCAACGACGCCCTGCTCCTGGCCTCGCGCGAGCAACTTGCTCATGCGCGCGGGCGACATGCTGTCATAGTCCTGACAGACGGCATTGATAGCGGGCGCGGCTACACCACGCTCGAAGCTGCGCTCAGGGCTTTACTTGAAGCGCAGGCCACCATCTATGTCGTCAGCAATACGGAGATTGAGCGCCAGAAGAAGCGCGAGGAGCTTGATTCTTTGCTCGCCTCGACTCCTTCGGTCGTTCGCTTCAACGAACTCCGCATCAATGATCTGCGCGAGGGCTTGCGCGTGCTGGATATGAGCGAGCGGAATCTGTCACAACTGACGGCGGCAACCGGCGGCAGGCTTTACAAGCCTTCGAGCTTTGCTGACCTTGATGCGACTTACGCCGAGGTTGCGGAAGAATTGCGCCATCAATACGCGCTCTATTACACGCCTCTGAACAAGGCGCGAGACGGGCGTTTCCGTCGTGTGCGTGTCGAGACGACGACTCCTTCACACAAGGTCGCCGCCCGCATAGGATACTTCGCGCCCGGCAAATGAGGCTCCATCGGCTTATCCCACAATCTTCGTTTTCCTCAGCAAATCAGCATGATTCTCTAAGGCGGGTGTCAGAAAGGCCAGCCTCTCCTGAAAAGAAAGCCTTGATGGTGTCATAAAGCCCCGACCCCTTCGGGATGTCGTCTTTTGGGCTTATGTGATACGCCAACCTCCCTCGCCTTAGCTCGCCAGTGATTTTCTCTTTTCCAGTTAAGTTCTACTATTTCCTCACTTGACTAATAATCCGGGAAGCGGCATAGTCATTGCTCTTGGGAGATTGCCGTTTTGTGAATCGCCTGACTTGCGTCGGCTTCTGGCCTAATCAATCGTTAGTTTCGCAATAATCTTCGGGCACGTACCCGCTTCGGCCATTTTTATAATCTGGAAAAGGAAAAATTCATGCGACCAATCAAACATGCCGAGAAAGGCTTGACCCTCATTGCAAGAGGTTTGTTCAGCGCTATTCAGTCCGTTAATCGCTTCAAGCCCAATCCGTCATTCACGCCTAAGTGGTCTGACAAGCCGCTCTTGAAATCCTGGCAGAAGTCAAAGCCGACGCTCGGCTGGCCGCGCACGACCGATAGCCTCTGCCCCAACTGCGTCATCGAAGCGCGCGAAGAGATTTTGAGCGGCAAAAAGGATGTCTCGGTTTTAATCAACGAGAAGGTCGGCGAGATTAAAGCGCAGATCATTGAGCGCAATAACGAAATCTGGATGATTAAGGATTGCCCCGTCCACGGCCACTTCGAGGACATGATGGCCATTGACGCGAAATTCCTTAACCATATCGAAGATATGTTTCCGGGGCGCGACATTCAGGCGCACAACGATGAAAAGCTCCATAATCATGGCTCAAGCACGGTCAAATACGGTCGCGGCGCGGTGCTGACGGTTGACTTGACCAACCGCTGCAACATGATGTGCGACCCTTGCTTCATGGACGCCAATCAGGTCGGCTTCGTGCATGAGTTGAGCTTTGACGACATCAAAGAAATTCTCGACAACGCGATTACGATCAAGCCGCGTCGTCAGATGTCAGTGCAGTTTTCGGGCGGCGAGCCGACGATTTCTCCGCACTTCATCGAATCCATTAAGTACTCACGCAAGGTCGGCTACAACTCGGTTCAGTGCGCGACCAACGGCATCGAGTTTGCCAAGAGCAAAGAGTTCGCGAAGCAGGCTGCCGAGGCTGGCCTGCGTTACGCTTATCTACAGTTTGACGGTGTCGGCAACGATGCCAACTCGCATCGTCAGGTCGGCAACCTCTTCGACGTGAAGCTGCGTGCGATTAACAACCTGCACGAAGCAGGCGTCGAGATTGTGCTGGTGACGACGCTCGTCAACGGCATCAACAACGACCAGGTCGGTTCCATCATTCGCTTCGCGCTCGACAATCCCAAGAAGATTGCGTTCCTCTCCTTCCAGCCCGTCTCATTTACAGGACGCGACGAGGAGATTACAGAGCAGCGTCGCTTGCAGCAGCGTTACACCCTGTCGCACCTGGCGCACGACGTGAAAGATCAGGTCGGTATCACAGAGCCGACGCGCGATTGGTTCCCGCTTTCTCTGATGGGCGCATTCGCGGACTTCGCAGACCTCGTGCACGGCCCTGATGCCGAATGGGGGCAGGTCTCCTGCGGCTGCCATCCGAACTGCGGCGTCGGCACGGCAGTGATGATTGATAAAGAGACCAAAGAGATGAACCCTGTGCCGGAGTTTTTGAACATTCCGGGGCTGGTCAAAGACATGCAGAAGATCACGGACGCGGCGCGCGGCAAGTGGACTTCAAACATCATGATGGGGCTGACGCTGCTCAAGCACTACAACCCGTACAAGTCGCCGACAAACTTCACGCTCTACGAGCTTTTCAAGAAGTTCGATAAATCGTTTGGCCTGACCGGCAAGAACTACGGCAAGGTCGAAGGTGATCGCACGGCGGAAGACATCGAGATGCGCCGCTCTGATCGCTGGAACTTCCTCTTCATCGCGGGCATGTGGTTTCAGGATTTGTTCAACTACGACTTCCGCCGCACAGAGATGTGCATCATCCCCTACGGCACGCAGGAAGGCGAAATCTCCTTCTGCGCTTACAACACGGGCATCGGCTGGCGCAACATCATCGAAAACATGCACCAGAACGCGACCGTCGCGAAGTGGTATCAGGAGCATGGCCGCCACGAGATTTTTGCTCGCGGCAAGGAAGTTACGCTCGACGACGTGACGCACGGTCTGAAACTGAACGAGATTGACCTGCAACGCCCGAACAAGCCGGATATGGAAGGCCCGAAGACCGCTCACGAAGAGGCTGCGATGATGCGCAAGCTCTATAATGAGATGGTCTTGAAACAGAACAACGTCAAGGTTGACGCGCCCGTTCAAATCAAGGGCTTGAGTCGCAAGAAAGAGACAGAGGCCACGCCGGTCGCTTAACTTCAGTCTCTAAAGCTGACAACAAACAGATGTCCCCTGCGAATGCTTATCTCAAGATTCGCAGGGGACATTTACTTTGTAGGTGTAAAGCACAGAGCCGTCGGGTTGACTGAATTGTTCGGCGTCACCGTAGCCCAAGACCATTCAACACAGCTATTAGCCTGACTCGCCAGCATCCTTTGCCTTTGGCTCGTCGCACATGTGCATGATGCTGTCCCATTCTCCTAAAGAGATTTTCGTTTTGCATTTCACACCTCTTGCTTCCTTAACACCTTAAGCACCACAAATTCCGTTAGACGCCTAACGCCCGGACTAACCCGCGCCAAGCAAACAGCACACAATTTACATCGAAGGAAGCACCATGAAAAGAATGCTATTGAGGCGTCGGGTTAGGCGTCGGGTTAATTTGGGCGTTAGGCGCTGCGGTTGCGCCACTCTGATCTGTAATATTAGTTTTATTTTTCCCCCTGACCAGCCCTGACCTATAATAACCGAAGGCTCGTTTATTAAATTCATCAGATTCTCTCTCATAGGCCCACATACCGAAAAAGTAAATACTGAATAGTATTAGCCAGACGGGGATTACTGTTCTATAGATTTCACGTCTTTGATTTACCTTATGACGGCTGGTTTTATATTTTATAAGTATATATATTGCCCGACCCGCTCCTAAGAAGAGAGCACCCACAAGATAAATGTACGCAATTAGAGCAATTGACCTGGCAAAATCACGCCGGGTTTCAATTCTCCTCATTTCATCATAGTAATTTTGATTTATATATACTTCGTTTTTGGCATGATAATAAAGTCCATAAATTGCTTCTTTAACGTCCTCCCTTGATACATTTTCATCAAACAAAGGGCAGGTCTTATCGTACCATGTACATTTAGACTCTGGTATCTTCGCGTCAGCACACTGTTTACTTTTAGTGACTCTGCATTGGTTGATTCTAAGAATCCAATCATCGAACTTTTTACCATCAGCATAAACTTCTGCAAAAGCTTTATTATTAGCCAAATCAAGGGCAAGCGGTTGAACCTCAGGTTTGTCAGTCTCAAAGTTGTTGATAAGTGTCCTAATCCTAGAACTCTCCTTAGATGGAAGACTGAGCTTCTTATTAAGCTCATCTGAGAGGCGAGAGTTGATCCATGCTGGTAATGCTTTGAAAGGGGTCTGGACATTATCAACATACTTATAAGAAAGATCCTCCGCAAGGAGACCTATGGCAAAAGCAAGCCCAATGAAAACCATAGCCCTCATTGATTGAGATGTAGATTCTTCATCATCTTGCTGGTTAGTTGCCATTACTTCATTACCTTTGGCTATCTTTCCAGCTTTCATCCGCTTAGGTCTCAGCTTGTTATGGAAGAAGCCGGTAAGCTGAATGCGGAAATAGTGATAGAGGATAGCCTCCAGACCAAGAATCGTGAACGCACCAACTATAAAGGTTATGCCTAGTTCTTTAAGATCTACATTCATAGCCTACGCTCCTTAGAAGTAAGGTAATATTTGCATTTGGGTAAAATCAGACCAGCTTACGCGCCTAACTAGAATTGGGTCTGTGCGGCGGGCGCGGTGTTTTAGACAAAGGACATGCTATTCGGTCCTGTCTTTAAGAGAGCTTTACGTTCGGTCGCCGTCAGGTTGACGAGAAAGGGAAGTTTTTCGAGGATCGCCGCGAAAGAATCTTTGACGGCTTGCACGTCCGCTGCTGAAATTGTCGTGTTGATGTTCTGGTAAGGCATGTGTGAGTCTCCTTTGTGAGTAGGTTGGTTGTGAAGTGAGTTCCAGACCTTTTGAAAGACCCTGTTGACGCGCGTCACTTTAGTCGGAAGCGGAGCGCAGAGTCAAGAAAAAGTTCTGAAGAAGGCCGCGCCGGTTGCGTAAAGGCGCGCGTTTTCAGTAAACTGCTGACAGTATGAACCCTGCGAGTGCTCCCGTTGAGAGCCTTGCGGGGTTCATGTGCGCTTGACCGGAGCCGAGTAGGGCATGTTAAATTGTAGTTTAAGGTTTTACCTCAAACTGAAAACTAATAAACGTAAACTGAAACTTTGTTGATGGAGAGATAATGGCAATAGTTAATGTGAATCAAGGCGAATCAATCGAGAGTGCTTTGCGCCGCTTCAAGCGCAGGGTGATGACTGAAGAGATTATCAAGGATGCGAAGAAGCACGCTTTCTTTATGCCTCCCGGCCAGAAGGCTAAACTCAAATCGGCTCTCGCCCGCAAGCGTAACAAGAAGAAGGGGCGCGGTCGTCCCATGCGCGATAGCAGATAAAGCATGCGCTCTTCTGAGCGCACGATAGGTAAACCGTCCAGGTGTGCGGTGGTAGAGAATCTTCGTTGAGGCGGCGCTTGATTACAGGCGCGGCACACGCTCTATCCCAACAAGTTCGGGCGGTTTATTTTTCTAATGACACGAATCCTCCTGACCAACGACGATGGGATACACTCGGACGGCCTCGTCAAACTTGAAGAGGCTTTGCGCGAAGTGGGCGACGTGTACACGGTCGCACCCGCTACGGAAATGAGCGGAGCCTCTCACAGTCTGACGCTGGCGCGGCCTCTACGCATCCGCCAGATTGACGACCGTCATTGGACGATAGACGGCACTCCGACCGATTGCGTGACGCTTGCTCTGCACAAGATCATCCCCGAAGATGAGCGACCGCACATCTGCGTTTCAGGCATCAATCACGGCGGGAATCTGGGCGACGATGCGACCTATTCGGGAACGGTCGCGGGCGCTCTCGAAGCGACTATCCTGGGTGTGCCCGGAATAGCTTTCAGCCTGGTCGCGCGCGAGAGATTCGATTTCACGGAAGCCGCACGCTTCGCCGTCACAGCCGTCCGCAAAGTTCTTGAGGAAGGCTTGCCTGAAGGAACGCTGCTCAACATCAACATTCCGAGCCGCGAGATTAAAGGCGTGCGCGTCACCCGGCAGGGCTTGAAGAACGCGCGCCCCGTCATCAGCGAACACATTGACCCGCGCGGCAAGCCCTACTACTGGATCGGCGAAGAGTACTTTGCTTCGAACTCCGCCGACGGCACGGACTATCAGGCCATAGAGCAGGGCTGTATCTCCATCACTCCGCTCAAAAGCGACATGACGGATCACCGTGCGTTGACGGCAATCGAAACCTGGAATTACATCACCACGAGCGAAGTCCTGCAAAGCTCCTGATATGAGTTCTGCGCCTCTGCAACCTGCAACGTCTCCAAACGAATATCGCATCCCGCGCGAGCGTATGATTGAGCGGCTGCGCGGGCATTACGGGATACGCGACGTGCGCGTCCTCGAAGCCATGCGTCAGGTGCCGCGCCACCTCTTCGTGCCCGAAGCTTTGCAGGGACGCGCTTACGGCGATCATGCGCTTCCCATCGCTGCCAATCAAACGATCTCGCAGCCTTACATCGTCGCCCGCATGTCTGAGTTGCTGGAGCTTGATGACAGGAGTCGTGTGCTGGAAATCGGCGCAGGCTCCGGCTATCAAACCGCCGTGCTCGCGCGTCTCGCCGCGCAGGTTTACGCCATTGAGCGCATCGGCGAGTTGGCGCGTGTCGCGCAGGCGCGCATTCGCCAGTTGGGAATTTACAACGCGACCGTTAAATGTTTCGACGGCACGCTCGGCTGGAGCGCGCACGCGCCTTACGACGGCATCCTCGTGGCGGCGGGCGGCCCCGACGTGCCTGAGCCTCTGCTCGCGCAATTGAAGATGGATGGAAAACTCGTGATTCCCATCGGCGGCACACGCGAATCGCAAAGACTAATCAGGTTCATCCGAACAGAGAAAGGCTACGCCGAAGAAGATCACGGCGCGTGCGCGTTCGTCCCGCTCATCGGGCATTACGGCTGGTCGCAGTAAGACAGAGGTTAGAGGCTAGAGGTTAGAGGTCAGTAAGAATCACTGATTTACTAATCTCTGACCTCTGACCTCTGACCTCTATTTTATGAACGAGCTTTGGCAGAACATCAAGTATTACCTCAATCCGGAAACGATTGCGACCGCCGGGTACTTCGTTTTGATCTTCGTCGTCTTTGCCGAGACGGGACTCGCGGCAGGCTTTTTTCTACCGGGGGACTCTTTATTGTTTGTCTCCGGGTTGTTCGCGGCTGACGGGAAATTCATCCTCTTCGATTCACTGAGCAAGGAAATCAATCTTCTGATTTTGCTCTTTTCAGTTTTCCTGGCGGCTGTCATCGGCGATGCGGTTGGCTATCTCTCCGGGGCAAAGTTGGGGCCGCGCCTTTTCAAGCGTCAGAAGTCTCTGCTCTTTAAGCCAAGTCACTTGCAGAAAGCGAATGCTTTTTACGAGAAGTACGGCGGGAAGACCATCATCATCGCGCGCTTTGTACCGATTGTTCGCACGTTTGCCCCGATTGTCGCCGGGGCTGCCAAGATGCCTTACCGCACGTTCGTCGTCTATAACGTCGTCGGCGGTTTCCTCTGGGTCTTCAGCATGATTTTGGCTGGGTACTTTCTCGGACAGGCGTTTCCATTTCTGCGCGAGCATCTGGAGATCGTCGTCATCACCATCGTTCTCCTCTCGATCATTCCCGCAGTCATCGAGATTATCAAATCGCGGCGCGAGAAGAAGGTGCATGAGGAAAGCGCCAGCGATGTGCAGGTTTGACTTAGAGCGTTTGGTCACTTAGACTCCATGAGCGGTTTAACTTAACTGACGGGGCGTAGCGCAGCCTGGTAGCGCGTTCGGTTCGGGACCGAAAGGTCGGAGGTTCGAATCCTCTCGCCCCGATAAATTTCAGCAAGCATGAACAGCGGTCAGCTTTGGCCGCTGTTCGTCGTTTGGGGCATGGCTGGGACTGGTAAAGGGCAGGTGCAGATGTGACGCATGGCTTCGGCGGCCATGTTGAAGGCGAGGTTGATTGAGCCGCCCTTCTTCCCGGCGCTTAAATCGCCAATGAGGTAAAGACCCGGCAGACTCGTCTCGTAGCCTTGCGTCAGCACCGGCACTTCTCCCTCAAATTTGATGCCGACCGCTTTCAGGAAATTCAAAGGCGTCGTTCCGCCGAGCGCGTAGACGATGCGGTCGAAGGTTTGCGCCGGGTGTTCTGCCTCCTGAAAATTCGCGCGCGGACGCCCGCCGTCGTCTTCCAGACTAACGATGTTGCTGCCGCGAATGATGCGGACTTGCCCGCGAGCTTCGAGCGCGTGCAGGCTCTCGTGGTTGACCGGATTGAGTCGGGCAAACTCTTTGCGGCGATAAGAGAGCGTGACGCGGTTGCCTTGTTGGACGAGGTACTGGCAATACTCCGAAGCCGTGTCGCCGCCACCGACGACCAGACAGTCTTCATCTTTCAAAGCAACGGTCGTGAGATCGTAATGGATGCGCTTGGCGAGCGTGGCCGGAATCTTGTACTCAGGCTTGTTCGGCTTATCCAGAATGCCGATGGCGATAATGCAGCGTTGAGTTTGATAACCGCCGCCGGAGGTCTCGACGACAAAACCGCCGCCATCGAGCGGGCGAATGGCCGTCACAGTCTCCTTGTAATGCACCTGCAACTCACACTGCTCGATGATGCGATCAATGTAGGTCAGCGTCTCTTCCTTGGTCATGTCGGTCAGGCACATGACGCCGGTGCAGACGGCCTTGATGCCCTTGTAGTTGGCGAGGACGGGCTTCGACGCCGGATAAAACTTGCGGATCGCCCATGAGTGCGCGTCACCCTTTTCCAGAATCACAATCTTGTCCGCAGGGATGCCGACGCCGCGCGCTTCCGCCGCCATGCTGATGCCCGCTGGCCCGGCCCCGATGATAATCATCTCGTACATGGCTGGTGTCTTACCTCCGGCAAATCGTCTGTCTCTATCCCGTTTCTGTTTCTGTTCCGTGAGGGACGATTGATAATAGCCCAGCAATTTATTGCTGGGAATAGAAACAGAGAAGAAAGGCTGAGTCCCGTAGGAACGACCGAAAGGAAGCGAGCCTCTCTTCAGTCGTCCCTACGGGACTCAATCATGTTTAGCGTTCTCTTTCCCAGCCATGAATGGCTGGGCTATTGTCACGTCGTCCCTGACGGGACTCTTCTACAACTTCTACACTTTAACCTTTACCTGCGTCTGTTGCGCGTCCTGTGGCCTGTGCTGGCGCGAGGCTGCAACTGCCGGATTTGTGCTTTCAGTTGCTCGATCTCCTTCTGCTGCTCTTTGATTGCGTTGAGCATCGTCCAGATGATCGGGTCGTTGTTGACGACCAGGTAGCCCTGCTCGTTTCTGGTCACGGCTTCCGGGATAATCTTCTGGAGTGCCTGCGCGCCGAAGCCGATGTGCTCTCCCTCAGACTTGATGTCCAGCGCATTGTTTGGCTTGTACTCGTAGCGCAGCGGCTGCAACTGCATGACAGCCCGAAGTCCACTCGTGAATTGTCCCCTGATGTTCTTCAACCGCTCATCGGAAAAGACTGCCCACGAGCCGCCACCGGGCTTGCTGGCAGTTCCGTTGACCGACAAAGTATCCGTCGGCGCAGCCGTCGCGATGCCGACGTTGCCGGTAGAAGTTACTGTGACTCGTGGGGCACCACTGACCAGGTCAAAAATCTGGAAGTTTCTGGTTCCATTGTTGGTGCTGATGTCGGTCCCGATGGTAAAGAGGTCTCCGTTGGTTTTTCCGGTGAACCTGATTTGTGTGTTGTCATTTGCGCCAGTGGTATTACCCTTTAACCTGAGCACCGTCCCGGAGGCATTGTTGGAAGTGTTCTGTTCGACATCAAGCGCGAAGTCCGGCGATCCAGTCCCGACGCCGACGCTGCCGTCTCCACCGATGTCAAGACTGCTGGTCGGCGCACCGGGACGAATGCGGAACGACAGGCGAGAGCCGCCCGTCAGGTCGCGTACAAAGAAGTTAGCCTCGTTGGCGCCGATGTCCCACGTCTGCGCCGTAAACCCGCCGCCGTTGTTTTGTTCGAGCCTGATGGCGGGCGTGTTACCGGTGTTCGCGTGAATGTCTAAGACTGGCGTGCTGGTGCGAAGCCCCAGCCGTCCTGTGGAATCAACGAAGATGGAATTGGTCGCCGCGCCAGCCGTAATCGTGAACGGGACTTTCGATCCCGTGATGTCTTCGATTGAAAACTTGCTCGCCCCGCCGCTGGCCGAATCGTTGGCGGTCAGTTGCCAGTCATTAGTGGGAAATGAGCCAACGGAAGTGTCCTCAAATTTGATGCGGGTGTTGTTCTCCTTTAGCCGGATGGTGTCAAAGCCGAAGCTCTCGTTGTTCACGCAGTCAAACCCGACGCAGAGGCTACTCTGAACGATCAAGTCGTCGGGAATCACCTGATCAGGGAATGCCGGGTGTGCAAACGGCTGGACAGCCCTCTCGACGGAACGCGCGGGAATAAACACCGCCTCCTGAGCCGAGAAAGCTTCCGATTGAACGAAGGGACGCGCTGGCGAGAGCCTGCGTTGGTTCATCGCTGCTTTCGCGGGAGGTCGCCCCGCCTCAGATTCGACAGCGCCGGGCGTGATAACCGACCCATTCTGAATCGAGAATGTTCCTGATTGGACGAGAGGCGCTGGCAGCCGTCCGCGCTTGCGCATCTCGCGCTCAACCGCTGCGTCATCATCGCCTTTGCCGCGCGATGCCGCCAGTTCCTTTCTTGTTTCGTCGGAGAGCACGGGTGTCAGACGCAACTCGTAAGTGTAGTCGCCGTCCGACAGCCTGTTGCCCTGCTTATCTGTAAGCGGAAACTCGGGCGAGGAGCCAGCCCGAAACTCTTTGCGAAACACCTGACCGTCGGGCGCTGAGACGGTGAGAGTCAGCCCGGCGTGCTGAGCGGCCACGTCCCACCGGACGCCAGACCCGCCGGCGCTCATTGTCGCAAATCTATTTTTATCGTCCGCCGACTGCGCGGACACGGAAACGCAGAAGCAGGCGAGGGCGAGGACAAAGCTGAGAACTGTGGGTAGTGATTTTAGATTTTTCATCGGACCTCCACTAATCGGTTTGTTACCGAGAGTCTATTTGAGGGTGGAAAAAGCAGACATTGAAAGTCTGGGGGCAAAATTTACAGCGAGGGCTAGCGCGTGTAAGGAATACGAAGAGTGGTATAACAACCGTCCGCCGACGTGTCAAGCAAACTTGGGCCGGATTGACTATCGCGTTTAGCAAAGCCGCCGCACCTGAAAGTCTTTCAAGTGCGGCGGCATGTGTACCTGGATGAAGCACGCGTGAACTTCACCGGGCGTGGTTGCGAACGTCACTCAGAAGGTGAAGACTTATTTCCTCTGAACCGCTTGATTCCGAGCCGTCTGATCTCGAAGAGTCTGACGATTCCTGCCGCCAGACTTGGCAGTAGTTCTACTCGAGTTAATCTTCCTCTGAATGGCATTGGCCAATTGTTGTTTTTGAGAAACCTCAGCCCTCAGATTTATGAGCTTGGCATCTAATTGAGTGACCTCCGCCTTCTTGCGGTTTATTTGAGCAACCACCATCTTGGACTCCTTCTTGGACGCCCTGAGTTGGCGCTCGTCACGCGCAATCTCCTCGTTGAGTTCTTCGCGTCTGCTCTCTGCGAGAGCAACCTTCCTGTTGGCTTCTTTGAGCTCTCCCTTTACAACAGCAACCATCTCCTCAAGCTTTTCGATGGTGCGCTGTTTCTCTTCGCTGGTGCGCTCTTGCTCCTCAACCTTCCGGGAGAGGTCTTCGCTTTTGCGCGTTATGATGTCAAGCTCCTCCTTACGAGCTTTGAGGGCGCTTTCAATGTTGGCGAGAGCTAAGGTCTCTTCCACGAGCATCCGAGCCTGCGGGAGCACCATCGTGTTTCTTCGTATATACGTGATTGTGGCTACGGCCACAGCGAGCTGTAACACGAGGACGGTGACGGGCAGCCAGATGGTCTGCAACTTGCGACGCAGATGGCGACGCGCCGCCGTCGAACGACCGGCTTTGTTCCGTAGGGGCACGACCTTCTTCGGGGATGGCGGATTAGAAAAGTCTATACCGATCACGGACGTTGAGTTAGAGTTGATCGCCTTCTCAGGCGTATCGTGTTCGGCGGCTAGTTTTACTTCGGATTCCTTCGGTAAGATGCTGGCCGGCCTCCCACAAGTTCGGCAGTATCTCGCGTCCACCTCGGATTCCACGTCGCAGAAATCGCATCTCATGGCGCTTCACTCTTTCTCCCCGAAGGGGCGGGGCAATTCAGTTGATGATAAGGATGTGACGTTCGAGTGCGACGTATAGCGAGAGAGTCTACTTGACAGGGAGAGAACCAGCGCGACCACGTCGGGTTCTACTAGTCGGCATTGGTCTGGAGTATAGGTGACTGTCTCTCAAGGTGTCAATTATTATATTTCAATTACATTTCGGTTCACTTGGCCACCCGCTTCTGAGATACTCGCCCCCGAAAGTGTCATCATGGATTACATACCTGCGATCTTGAAACTGTTTCTCCGGGTGGTCGCTGCCGCCGCGCTGTGCCTCGCAACGATTGCGGCGAACGGCCAGTCAATTGGAAAGTCGCAGAGGGAGAGCGCCTCTGCCCCCATCTTCGACGAACTTGCGGACACCGCAGGGCTGAAGTTCCGGCACTACAACGGCGCAACAGGTAAGCTTTTTTTGCCGGAAGTGATGGGCGCAGGCGCAACGCTCTTTGATTTCGATTTAGACGGCGACATGGATGTCTTCCTCGTCCAGGGCTCTGTGTTGGAAGCGAGCGACCAGCCCTCACGAACACTCTTTCCCTGGCGCGAGCAGGGCATGCCGCACGGGAAACTTTTCCGCAACGAGTTGGTTATCAACAAAGACGGCAGCCGGACGTTGAAGTTTACAGACGTGACCGAGCGAAGCGGTATTCGAGCCAATGGCTACGGGATGGGTGCAATCTCCGGCGACGTTAATAACGACGGCTGGCCTGACCTCTATCTTTGCAATCTCGGCGCAAACCATCTGTATCTCAATAACGGCAACGGTACGTTTACAGACGTGACTGAGAAGGCAGGCGCAGACGACCGACGTTGGAGCACGAGCGCGGCCTTCGTTGATTACGACCGGGACGGCTGGCTCGACCTGATGGTGGTCAACTACGCAGACTTCAACGCCGCCAACAGCCCCGCCTGTTATGCCGAGACGACCGTCAAGGACTATTGCGGGCCGCGCTCTTTTCGCGCCGTCGGCAATCGCTTGCTGCACAACAAAGGCGATGGCAGTTTTGAGGACGTGACCGCTGCGGCAGGCGTCGCGCGCGAGTTCGGCCACGCGCTCGGCATCGTCACCGCAGACTTCGACTCCGATGGATGGATAGACATCTACGTCGCCAACGACGGAGACCCAAACCAACTCTGGATCAACCAGAAAAACGGCACCTTCAAAAACGAAGCATTGCTGGCGGGAGCCGCCGTCAATCGCGATGGTCAGGCGGAGGCGGGGATGGGCGTGGACGCGGGCGATTTCAATAATGATGGCACCGAAGACATTTTCGTCACGCACTTGATGGAGGAGACCAACACGCTCTACATGAATCTGGGCGGCGGCGCTTTTGAAGATCGCACGCGTGAAGCTGGATTGGGATTGCCCGGCAGCCGCTTGACGGGTTTCGGCACGCTCTTTTTCGACTATGACAACGATGGGCAGCTTGACCTCCTCGTAGTCAACGGGGCTGTCCGCCTCTTGCAGGAACTGGCGCGCAAAGGCGACCCATATACTCTGGGACAACCCAACCAACTTTTTCATAACGAAGGCGCGGGCAAATTCTTAGAAGTGTCCGAACAGGCGGGCGCGTCCTTTCGCCTGCCGGAAGTCTCGCGCGGCGCGGCCTTCGGCGATGTGGACAACGACGGCGACACGGACGCGCTGGTCACGAACAACAACGGCGCGGCAAGGCTCTTCCTGAACCGCATTGGAAATCGAACTCACTGGCTGGGGTTGCGGCTTCTCGGCAAAAAGGCGAATCGTGACATGCTTGGAGCCAGCGTGGAGATCGTCGTCACACCGAAGCAGGTCTTGCGGCGGCGCGCTCGCACCGACGGCAGCTACCTCTCGTCTCAAGACCCCAGAGTGCTTGTCGGGCTGGGTAATGCCGAGCGCGTCGAGGCCGTGCGCGTCCGCTGGCCGGAAGGCAACGTTGAGGAATGGAAGAATCCGCCAATCAACCGTTACCTGACGCTCAAGGAAGGAACGTCTGCGGGAAAGAAGTGAGCCGTCAATGAGTTTAGCCCGGCGTTTCAACGCCGGGAACGAGCGGCAGGCATCATCACGCGTCGCGTCAGCGACGATTGAATCTGAAGCGTTGGCATTCAACCGTCGCTGACGCGACGCTTATCATCCTCGACCGCTTTCCCGTGCGTTGAAACGCACGGCTAAATTCAAGTAGCCGCTCACGCGGCAGCCGCCGCCGTAGAGACAGGCACAGGTTTTATGTACAGCCCACAATCTAATTACATCCGGTCGGATAAACGGGCGCGCAGTCTCCGTCTCAAACTCGCGGTCTGTTTTGTCCTCATCATTGCGTGCGCGCCGGGCGCAGAGGCCGTGCCGCAGACAACTCAGGAAAATGTCCTGCTGCCGTCCGTGCAGGGGTTAGTGCCCATTCATCTACCGGACACGCGGAACATGGAGCCGGAGGTGCGGGAGCATTTAACTTCGGCACAGAACGCGCTCGCCGCCATAGTGAAAGATAAGGCCACGCCTGTCGCCAAACTCGGCGAAGCTTACGGGACGATGGGCGAAATCTATCAGGCGTATTCCCTGAACTCGCCAGCCGTAGAATGTTACCTGAACGCCTCGCACCTCGCGCCGAAGGATTTCCGTTGGGCGTATCTGCTCGGAAAGCTGCACGAGCGGGAAGGTGACGCGCAGGCAGCCATCAATTATTACCTCGCTGCTCGCCAACTGCGCTCTGATTACTTGCCCGCGTTCGTGAATCTGGGAAACATCTATCTTCAACTGAACAATCTGGACGAGGCCGAGGCCAACTTCAAACGCGCTCTTGCCCCGGACGAAACAAGCGCCGCCTCTTATTACGGGTTGGGGCAAATAGCGTTGTCGAAACGAAGCTATACGGACGCCGTCAAATATTTAGAGAAGGCGCTCTCGTTAGCGCCGGAGGCGAATCGTCTTCACTATGCGCTGGCTATGGCTTATCGCGGGTTGGGTGATAAGGAGCGGGCGCAGTCTCATCTAGCGCTCAGCGGAACTGTCGGTGTGCGCGCGTCCGACCCGCTCGTAGACGGACTGCAAGACCTCGTTAGGGGAGCGCGCCTGCACTTGATTCGCGGCAGGGCGGCGCTCGAAGCGCGTAGGTTTGCGGAAGCCGTCGCAGCGTTTCGCAAAGCCATCGTCGAGCAGCCCCGTAGCATTCCGGCACACTTCAACCTGGGCGCGGCTCTCACGCAGACGGGAGACTTGCCGGGAGCTATAGAGCAGTTTGAAGAAACTCTTCGCCTCGACCCGAATCATGCCAACGCGCATTACAATCTGGGCCTGTTGCTCGCGCAGGCCAACCAACCTGAGCAGGCGATCAAGCACCTGCGGTTCACCGTCAGCGCGCAGCCCGATGATAACAACGCCCGGTTTTTGCTCGCGCAGGAACTCGTCAAGACGAGCCGCATCGAAGAGGCCGAAGCGGAGTTGTCACGAATTGTTCAGGCAGACTCGAACAACGAAGATGCGCTGCTCGCGCTTATCAGAATTCTTCTGGGCAGGAAGCAGTACGGGCAGGCGCTCTCGGCATTAGAGAAGGGGCACGCGCAGTTTCCGCAGAAGGGGCGAACCATTGAGACGCTCGCTTACCTGCTTGCCGCCGCACCGCAGCTTGATTTGCGTGATGGCAAACGCGCGTTGGCGCTCGCCCAGTCCGCTTATGAAGCGACCGCTTCAATCAATCACGGCGTTCTCGTGGCGATGGCGCTGGCGGAACTGGGGCGCTGCGACGAGGCCGCCGCCTGGGTTAGACGGATGACAGCCAAAGCCGCCGGGGAGGGGAAGCCCGACCTCCTGGAGAAATTGAAAGCAGAGTTAAATAGATACGAGAACGTGCGTCCGTGTCGCCCAATGGTTGACCTAACCTTGAGTAATAGCCCTGGAGGGGCAGAATAACAGTAGCCCAGAGCGTCAACTCTGGGTCAAGAGGCCGTGAAATTGTTTGAGCCCCGGAGGGGCGACATAATATGCCGCCCCTCCGGGGCTGGAAGCGCCATTGATTACGCCCTAATCACGCCGTCTTACGCTCTAATCATCCGTGATTGCGTTATAAGATGGCGTGGTTAAGGCATAATCACGCATCACTACGTTCTCGTCATCCATGATTAGGTTCTAGTGACGTATCACTAAGCCTTAGTCACGCGTGATTAGGTTCTCGTCATCCGTCGCTACGTTCTAGTGATGCGTCACTAAGCCTTAGTGACGCATCGCTAAGCCCTAAGCATCAATGCTTATGCCCTAATCGCGCATGCTTAGGTTCTAGTGATGCGTGATTAGGCTCTAATCATGGATGATTATGTCTTAAGACTGCGCGCTTAGGTCATAATCACGGCGTCTTACCCTCTTGTTTGCTGCCGCCATCGTTTGAGCTTCCTTTACCTCCAAACAATTTGGCGGGAGATAAACGCTTGACGAAAGATTTGAGGCGCGATTCTTTCGGGCGCGAGGGGTCGGCCTGAGCGGGCGCGTCGCTCTTATGCGAGAGATTGCAGTAGGCGTGTGGCTCTGATCCGCTGGGGTAAGTCATTCTGCTTTTCATAGGGCAATCGGACTTCGCCAGCAGGCCCGACATCGGATCAATCGTGAGCGTCACGGTGGGGAGCGGGCGCACTTGTCCCGTTTCCGGTCCGCTGATGGGTGCAATGTCCGGCCTAGCTTCTTTCGATGATTGTTGGTCTGCCCGTTTGCCTCGCGGCGATTCGCTCGCGGGCAATCTCGCGGAGCTATCGGAGGATGGCTGCGTTTCTTCGTTTGGGAGCGCCTGTGCTTGTTCGGTTGGTGCTGCCGGGGATTGTGTGCGCTGCTGTCCCGTAGGAATTAAAGTGCGGAATGCGGCGAAGAATATCAGCGCGAAAGCTAAGGCCGGGAGCAGAATGAATTTCCAACTAACTCGCCGGGTGCTCACGTTGGGAGATGTGGACGATTGATTCGTCGTAGAATTTGTTTGAGAAGAAGCTGGCGTCTGCCGCCGACCCGTCTTTCCTGCTTTCAACTGGTCGTAGGCTTCATTAATCTCCTTCAACTTCTCCTGCGCTTTTTGTTGAAGGCGCGGGTCGTGCGAGAACCTGTCGGGATGCCAGACCTTTGCCAGATCGCGGTGCGCCGCTTTCAACTCCTGAACTGAAGCGCCCGGAGCGACGCCCAACAATTCGTAGTATTTAATCACCTCATCATTCACGTCCGTTTTCCTCTAAGAGAGAATCTCTGCCAGCTTTGATACGTTCTTAAATTTATCCAGCAACTCTGTCGGGTCCGGCACGGGCAAGCCCAGATAGCGAGACATCACCGTCAGGCAGACCATGAAGATCAGGCACGTGATAACGACTCGCAAAGCCGTCCGCCCCAGTTGGCGCAGGGTTGTGAAAATAAAGCGTTTCATCTTTAAGCAGTGGTCATAGAAAGTGGTCAGTGGTCAGTGGTCGGTGGTCAGTAAAGAGCGGGCGATGAGCAGCGTTGAGCGTTTGCTTTTAACTGACCACCGACCACTGACCACTGGCTACTGATTCTTGATTTGCTTTTGAGGATAATTGGGGCGTTTTGCAGGGTCGCGCATCAAGAGAGCGTTCAAACGCGCCTGACCAGAGGGCTGCTGGCGGCTTCATTAGCATTATTGCAGTCTCAGGGTTTGCTGACAACTGTTTTGTTAAAAGCAATGCTTGAACATCATTTGTTCGGCCAGAAGCGAGGCTGTTGCGTCTAAAAATCGGTGTTGTCTACTGTCTCCGGCTCTAACTGCACTTCGGCCAGCGCCGGAACTACCCGGAAAGTCCGGTTTGCTCTGAAAATTTGTTCTTGCCTTCGAAAAATTTAACTTTCCGGCTCTGAAATTTGTGTTATATTGGGAGCAACCTGAGCTTGACGGACAGGCTGCCCCCTCCAAAGTTATCCAGTTGAATCCAGCCTCATCGAATTCTTTTGTAGCGACTTTCTAAAAGAGAGCGGTAGTTTATGAGAAAGAGCTTTCCCCTGTGCACATTCATGCGCCTGCCGAGGCTGTTGAGTGTCTGCGCGATTCTAGTCTTTTGCGGCGCGCTCAATCTGGCTCAAGCTGCCGGTAGCCCCGTCATCTTAACCGAATCCAATTCAACCAGAGCCGTTGCGCTCGAAGCGGTGACGCTCCGAAAAGAGCCTTTTCCGCTCCAGATGCCCGTCGCGTTCAGCGCCGACACGCGCAACCGCATCGTCTTTTTCGTCATGAATCTGGATTTGCTGGCCGGTGAAGGCGCGAATGCTCTGACATTGGACGCCGAAGACGCGCAGAAACGCCATTATGCCTTCCGTGTTGAGAACGTCACGCCCGTCCCCGGCTACGAGTGGATGAGCCAGGTGACGGTGCGGCTCAGCGATGACATTGGAGACGTGGGCGACGTGCTGGTTCGCATTAATTTGCACGGCGTGTCGAGCAATCGCGTGCGCGTCGCCATCGGACACACGGGGGGAGGATTGGCCGACGATGTTGGCATGATTGCCATGCCTGCGCCGTTTCCTGCGCCCGCTGTGACGCCTACGCCGACTCCCAATCCGTACACCGCTGCCGCTTCGACTCAAGATACCGTCCGCTTTCTGGAACAATCCAGCTTCGGCCCGACCCCGGCTGAGATTACGCGCGTGCAGGGCATCGGCTTTCGTGCTTACCTGAACGAGCAGTTCAATCTGCCGATGTCCAGTTATCCATTGCTGACGTTGATGCCGACCGATACATCGCAAGGGTGTCCGACGGGAAGTCCTTCCACCTGCAATCGCGACAACTATCAGATGTACCCGCTCCAGCTTAAGTTCTTCCAGAATGCGATGGGAGCCAACGACCAGTTGCGCCAGCGCGTAGCGTTCGCGCTGCACCAGATTTTCGTGGTGTCGGGCAACGAGGTGTCGCTGCCAAGCTGGATGTCACCTTACCTGCAAACGCTCGACCGCAACGCCTTCGGAAATTATCGCCAGCTTCTACAGGAGATCACGCTCAATCCGGGCATGGGACTTTATCTGGACATGCTTGGCAACAGTCGTGGAAATCCGAACGAAAACTACGCGCGCGAAATCCTGCAACTCTTCTCCGTCGGCTTAGACAAGCTCAACATTGACGGCACGCCGCAGTTAGACGCGCAGGGCAACCGCATTCCGAGCTACGATCAAACGACGATTACCAACTTTGCGCGAGTCTTCACCGGCTGGCGTCTGGCCGCACCGAAAGTGACGGTCATCGGCGGCGTTTCCTACAACGTCTTCAACTATCAAGACCCGATGATCGTGACGAACGAGAATAATCACGATGTCCAGCAGAAGGTTCTCTTGAACGGCGCGGTTCTTCCCGCCGGGCAGAACTCGACGCAGGACTTGACGGCTGCGCTCGACAACATCTTCAACCATCCGAACACGGGGCCGTTCATTGGTCGCCAACTCATTCAGCATTTAGTGACGAGCAACCCAAGCCCGGCTTACGTCGAGCGCGTCGCCCGTGTCTTCAATAACAACTGCGCGGGACTTTATCCCTCCAGTCCATGCTCCGGCGCGCGCGGCGATTTGAAAGCGGTGGTGACTGCCATCCTCCTCGACCCGGAAGCTCGCGGCGATGTCAAAACCGATCCGAGCTATGGCCGCCTGCGCGAGCCTGCGCAGTTCATCACGAATCTCCTGCGCGCGACGAGTTCGCCGAGCGACGGTTATCTGAATCCGAACTCGGCCACTCTCGACCAGGATGTGTTTCGTCCCCCGACAGTCTTCAACTATTACCCGGCGGACTACGTTATTCCGGGTACGACTTTGGCTGGCCCTGCGTTTGGCATCCTCTCAACCACCACGTCGCTCCGGCGCGCAAATTTCGTCAACACGATTCTCAACAACGGAGTTGCGCCGGGCACGAATGCGCCGACTGGAACGCAGGTTCCCCTGACGGCTTTAGTGGCGCTCGCCTCCGACCCGACAGCCCTCGTCAACGAGCTTGACCGCTTGATGATGCACAACACCATGTCGCCGGGCATGAAGACCAGCATCATCACGGCGGTATCGAGCGTGTCGGCGACGAATACTTTGTCGCGCGCACGCATGGCTGTTTACCTTGTGGCGAGTTCTTCCCAGTACCAGATAGAGAGATAACCATCATGGCACCATCACGCAGAGATTTCTTACGACATTCGGGCTGCGCGCTCATCAGCGCGACCGCTATGGCCGCTGGCCTCAAACGCTTCGGCATGATTAACGCGCTGGCACAAAGCGCCGTTACGGATTACAAGGCGCTCGTCTGTGTATTCTTGAGCGGCGGCAACGACGGCAACAACACAGTCATCCCCTACGACGACTACAACAATCCGGGCGGCTACAGCGCCGTGCGCGGCGCATCGCAACTCGCCATCGCGCAGGCAAGCCTCAATCAAATCTCCCCCATCAGCACGGGCGGGCGGAAATTCGGTTTGCATCCCGGCATGGTTGAACTGAAGACGCTGTTTGACCAGCAGAAAATGGCCGTGCTGTGCAACGTCGGCACGCTCAACGAGCCGTTGACGAAATCGCAGTATCAATCAAGCCCTTCAAAGCGTCCTTATCAACTCTTCTCGCATTCCGATCAGGTGACGCAGCAGCAAACGTCCGTCTCAAACGTGCCGGGCGATTCGGGATGGGGCGGGCGAACGTCAGACATCATGTTCGGCATCAACGGCAACGCGCCGCTGCCGATGGTCATTTCGCTCGCGGGCACGAGCCTCTTTACGACGGGGCAGACGACGCGCCCCTTAGCCATCTCGCCCGCGCCGACGCTGCTCAACCAGGTGCTGGTGCTCAACAGTTATTCTTTCCCGCCGTCAACGGATGCTCGCAGCCGCGCGTTCGATCAAATACGCGCGCTCGATAACGGGCATAACTTGATCAAGGCTTCGAGCGACGTGATGGGGCAGGCGCTGACTACCAGTCAGGCGCTCAGCAATTCCGCCTCATTTGAAGTGACGACCATCTTCCCGAACAATACACTTGGGAATCAATTGAAGCAGGTCGCGCGGCTCATCAAAGCCAACCAGGCGCAGCCCGCGCTCAGTCTCAAGCGGCAAATCTTCTTCTGCTCGCTCGGCGGCTTCGATCATCACAGCGGACAGATTGGCGGGCAGACCACGCTGCTGACGCAGGTCAGCCAGGCATTGAAAGCCTTCTATGATGAGACGGTCGCGCAGGGGTTGTCTCAGCAAGTGACGGCGTTTACGCTCTCGGATTTCGGTCGCACCTTCCAGCCCGCGGGCTCCGGTGCTGGGGCGGTCGGCTCGGATCACGCGTGGGGCAATCACTCTTTCATCGTGGGTGGTGCGGTGCGCGGCGGCGATTTCTATGGCACGTACCCGACGCTTGCCCTGGGCGGCCCTGATGATACGGACTCAGGTTCTGGCCCGCGCGGGCGCTGGATACCGACGACCTCCATTGACCAGTATGGCGCAACGCTCGCTTCGTGGTTCGGACTGACAGGCTCGCAGGTCTCCTCCGTGTTTCCGTTCATCGGTCGCTTTGCGACATCGAATCTGGGATTCCTGTTGTAAGCTTCTTTGGTTGAGTGTGATGGAGATTAAGTGCGCCTAACAAAACCCAGCCAAGCAAAGAGATAAACCACGAAGTCACACGAAGAGACACAAAATTACTATAACTGCCTTCTTCGTGTTGTTTCGTGTAATTTCGTGGTTACATGGTTTTGTTAGACGCTCTAAGATTCAACTGATACTCAACTAAAAGGAATTAAGAGAGCAATACCCATCGGCTGTGATGCAGAAGAAAGACAAAATAAAACTCCTCGCCCTGCTCCTCTTTCTTGCCGGGTTCGGCGCTTATTTAATCACAGACAATTTCGCTAACCGGACGGTCCATGCTTATTCCTCCGGCCCGCCCGCCGGGTTCACGCATGCGCCCGGCGAGTTCGACTGCGCGGAATGTCACCTGCCGCAGCCGGACGCGGGCACAGGCAACATCCAGATTAATGCGCCGCCGTCTTACGTGCCGGGGCAGACCTACCAGATCACCGTCTCGCACGCCAACGCCGACCCGACCCGGCTGCGCTGGGGCTTTCAGCTAACCGCGCTCGACGATTCCAACTCGAAAGCCGGAAACCTGCAACCACAGGACGTGCGGACACAGGTTCTGGACAACCAGGGGCCGGGCGCGAGCCGCCAATACATCGAGCATACATCGAGCGGCACATTCATCAACCAGCAGGGCGGCGCAAGCTGGACGTTCAACTGGACTGCGCCCGCAACCAACGTCGGGCCTGTCACCTTCTACGTCGCGGGCAATCAGGCCAACAACGACGGCAACACCTCCGGCGACTATGTCTACTTCACCTTCGCCCAGACGCAGGCGGCTGCGACGATGGCCGACTTCCAACTCGCGGCCACGCCGCCTTCACGCACGGTCGCGCCCGGAAGCAACGCCGATTACAATCTGACGCTGACTCCTTCCAACGGATTCACCGGACAAGTCGCCTTGAGCATCACAGGATTGCCCACCGGGGCAACTGCCCTCTTCAATCCATCCAGCGTCAACATCACA
Organism: uncultured Acidobacteriota bacterium; assembly: GCA_963791265.1. Taxonomy (GTDB): domain Bacteria; phylum Acidobacteriota; class Blastocatellia; order Pyrinomonadales; family Pyrinomonadaceae; genus QHXM01. Next base: position 59,517 of record CAWBSB010000008.1, on the reverse strand, counting down.
GACGCAACAGCGAAATCTTCGACGTTGACAGTGATGACAGGTGCGGCGACACCCGTCGGCACGTACCCGTTGACCATCACGGCCATCAACGGCAGTCTTCAGCACACGGCTATTGTGTCTCTGAAAGTCGTTAGCTCATCAAGCGCCGATCTCTCGCTCGTCAAGACAGGCTCGCCCAATCCGGCAACGGTCGGCACAACTCTTTCTTACAGAATCACCGTCACGAACAACGGCCCGGCTACCGCGACAAACGTCAACGTCACGGACACGCTGCCTGCCAACGTCACTTTCGCTTCTTCCTCGACCACGCAAGGCACTTGCGGCGGGACGGGGCCAGTCAACTGCAACCTCGGCACGCTCTCGAACGGCGCGAGCGCGGTTGTGACCATCAACGTCACGCCGACCGTCGCCGGGCAAATCACGAATACGGCGAGCGTCACAGGCACAGAAGCCGATTCGGACGCGAGCAACAATTCGGCGACCGCTAACACCATCGTTGACCCGCAAGTTGCAGCACCCCTCGTCTTGGATCAGAATCTTGCGGTCAAAACAATCGTGAGCGGCCTCAACCAGCCGACCAGTATGGCCTTCCTGAGCGCGAACGAGTTTCTCATTCTTGAGAGAGCGACGGGCAAAGTGCAGCGCGTCTTCAATGGTCAGTTGCAGGCCACCGCCGCCGCCGATCTTGCGGTCAACAATGCTTCCGAGCGCGGCCTGCTCGGCATTGCGCTTCATCCGAATTTCCCCACAACGCCTTACGTCTATCTCTACTGGACTGAGAGCAGCACGGGCGTTGACACCAGCAACATTGACGAAATCCCGCTGCTCGGCAACCGCGTTGACCGCTTCATCTGGAATGGCGCGACACTCTCGCTCGACCGCAACCTTATCCGCCTGCGCGCACTTCAGGCCGATGCGGGACAGCCCTCGCGCGGCAATCACAATGGCGGCGTCCTGCGCTTCGGGCCGGACGGCAAGCTCTATATCATCATGGGCGACAACGGCAGGCGCGGCCTGCTGCAAAACATCACGAGCGGCGGGCCTGTCCCTGACGATCAGTTCGGTGGGCCTGAGCCTGACGACGCGCACCTGACGGGAGTCATCCTGCGCCTCAACGACGACGGAACGACGCCGACGGATAATCCCTTCTTCAACGCCAACGCGGGGCTCAGCGGTCAGGCTGCCGCGAACATCAAGAAGATTTACGCCTACGGCGTTCGCAACAGCTTCGGGATGGCCTTCGATCCGCTCTCCGGCAATCTCTGGACACAGGAGAACGGCGACGATGCCTTTGATGAAATCAATCGCGTCACGGCAGGCTTCAACGGCGGCTGGATTCAGGTGATGGGGCCTTCGAGCCGTATCAGCGAGTTCAAATCAATTGAAGTTAATCGCCCCGGCGGGCTGCAACAGAATCGCTGGTCGCCGACCTTGCTTGCAGACACGCCCGCCGAAGCCCTGGCACGTCTCTACATGCTCCCCGGCGCACAGTACAGAGAGCCTGAGTTTAGCTGGAAGTACGCGGTCGCTCCTTCACCCATCGGGTTCGTCAAGGGGACGGCGTTGGGCTCGCAGTTCGAGGGCGATTTGTTTGTTGGAGCATCACGCACCACGCTCTACAACGGCTACCTGTTCCGGCTGAAACTGTCCACTGATCGTTTGCGGATTGCCATGAGTGACTCGCGCTTGCAGGACACGGTGGCAGACAATCTGGACAAGTTCGACATCACCGAAAGTGAAAGCCTGCTGATAGGGAAAAACTTCGGCGTCACGACCGACATCCAGACAGGCCCGGACGGTAATCTCTACATCGTCTCGCTCTCTAACGGAGCGGTTTATCAGATCACAGCCGCCAACAGTCTTCAGCTCACGGCTTCAAACTACACGGTGGGAGAAGCCATCGGCAGCGCCGCAATCGTCGTCAACCGCACCGGCAATACGTCGGGCGCGGTGACGATAGACTACAGAACGTCGGATGGCTCAGGACTCAATGCCTGTAATAGCGTGACGGGGATGGCCTCATCGCGCTGCGACTACGCGACCGTCGTTGGCACGCTGCGCTTCGCTGCCGGAGAAACCTCGAAGACCATCTTTATCCCGCTGGTGGACGACGCTTACAGTGAAGGCGCAGAGAGCCTGACGCTGACGCTGAGCAACCCTTCGGGGGCGAGTCTGGGTGCAAACGCAACGGCCACGATTTCGATTACGGATAACGACGCCAGCACCGGAGCCAACCCGATAAACCAAACCGCGTTCTTCGTCCGTCAACATTACATAGACTTCCTCGGTCGTGAACCAGACCCTGTGGGCTATGCAGGCTGGCAGGCCATCCTCAACGGCTGCCCGCCCTCCGGCAAGGACGCCAATGGCAACTACTGCGACCGGATTGAAGTCAGTGCCGGATTCTTCCGCTCGCCGGAGTTTCAAGATCGTGGATATTTCATCTACCGCTTCTACTCGGCGGTGGGCAGGATTCCACTTTACGAAGAGTTCATGCCTGATTTCGCCAAAGTCAGTGGCTTTCTCTCCGCACAGCAACTGGAAGAGAACAAGGTGGCCTTCGTTAATGAGTTTATGACAAGGCAGGACTTTCAAACGAAGTATGGTTCGTTAACAGACCCGACCAGTTATGTGGATGCACTGTTGCAAACGGTGGGACTACCGAATCATCCAAACAGGCAGACCTGGATTACAGGGCTGACGAATGGCTCTTTGACGAGAGGGCAGGTCTTACGAGCACTGGTGGAAAGCACGGAGGTCTACCAGAAGTATTACAACGAAGCGTTCGTGATTATGCAGTACTTCGGGTACTTGCGCCGCTCTGCTGATATTTCTTACTTGAACTGGATTCAGACAATGAGCCAGACGGGTGGAGATTATCGCATCATGATTAATGGCTTCCTGAACTCCGCCGAATATCGTCAACGCTTCGGGCCTTGATTAAGGCTCCTGCCGCACGACCAGCTCTTTCAAGATTGTTTCATTCGGGTCTATCCGTAGGTCTACGGGTTTTCTCGAAAGCGGAACGAATAGACTCGTCGCCCTGTCATTGGGCGTGAGCGTCACGCGTTGAATCTTATTTGCAGTGACGATCTCTACGGGCAGCGGGGTCAGAAAGGGGGCGTCTTCCTGCGTTTGCTGAAGATGAATCTTGAGCGTTCCGCGCCCGCCTCTACCTTCGCGCCATGACCACGATGCTTCATAACGCGGATGCCCGCTCCCATACACCCAGCGCGTGAAAAACTCTTTCAAATTCTTTCCCGAAGCCTTCTCAAGCGCCGCGCGCAAATCTTCAGTCGAAGCCGTCTTGTCTTCGCGTTTGAGGTAAAAATCTCGTATGCCTCTGAAGAAAGCCTCGTCGCCCAAAAGCCCGCGCAGCATGTGAAGCACCCAAGCGCCTTTCTGATAGTTATTCGCGTTGAGCAGCTTCATCAGGTCTTCCGTTTCGGTGTCATAAATCGGCGCGCGCCGCCCCCGCTCATAAGCGAAATAACTCATGGCGGCTTGCTGCATGTGCTCGCGGAAAGCCTCCTGACCATCGAAGCGCTCGACAAAGAGCGCCGCGAAGTAGGTGGCGAAGCCTTCGCTCAGCCAGAGATCTGACCATGTCTTGATGGCGACGGAATCGCCGAACCATTGGTGCGCTATCTCATGTGCGATAACGTTGACAAGCCCACGCCGGACGTTGAACCTGCGACTTATCGGTTGCGAGTCCACAGGCGCATTGAAGAGAGTGCCGGAGAAAACAATCGCGCTTGAATTCTCCATCCCGCCATAGCGCGTTGCGCCGACAATCAGCGCCAGCTTCTCGTAAGGATAGGGCGCGACCTTTTCACTCAAGAACTGAAGCGCGAAGGGCGCAGGACTGAACCCGCGAGCAGCAGCATCCCGGTCAGTCAACGGAACGTAAATAGAGAGCGGCGTGTGTGTGTTCGTCGGCAGTTGCATTTGCGCGTACTCGCCAACGGCGATAATCATGCAGTAAGGCGAGATGGGGTGAGCTTCCGTGTACGACCAGGTGCGCGTTGAATCAGGATTGTTGCGTGTCGCGACGAATTGCCCGTTGGCAACTACGGTGTCGCGCGCCGGAGCCGTGACGTTGAAATTGACTGTGGCCTTCGCCGCAGGATGATCCAGACAGGGTATCCAGTGATGAACGCGGTCAGGCCAGTTGTCGCCCGTCGCCGAAGGCTTTCCCGCTTTGTCCCTCGTGAGAATCAAGCCCTCTGCCGGTCGCCCGTGATAGCTGACCTTGATGGTAAACACGTCGTTCTTGTTCTTAGGCTGAGGCAGATAAACGTTGAGCTTGCCGCCGATCTGCTCAAAACGAACGGGTGCGTTCATGTACTTGACAGAATCAATGGTCATCTGGCCGAAGTCCAGATCAATCATACTGAGCGGCGCTTTTAAGACCTCGACGCGGATGTCTGTCTCCGCGTAGGTTATCTCCGACAGTTGATCGTTGAGCTTGAGCGAAACGTCGTAATGCGTGGGACGCCAGGCATCCACCAGGCGCTCGCGCCGCTCTGCCAGCGCCAGCGTGAAGACTGAAAGTAGCAACAGCGCGAGGACGAGCGAGCGCCGCAAAATGTTCGTCAGCATTTTTCTCATGTTTATATTTTAGACAGGATTAACAAGATTATCAGGATTAAGAAAGACAAGGCAGGTAAAGAAGACTCAATGCTTTTTCTGTTATCTTGATAATCCTGTTAGTCCTGTCTATTTAGTCCTGTCTATTTCTCTTATTCTTATTCGATTCAACGCAGGCCCAGCATCAATAACGCAGAGCGATCCGACACCGCGCCTCCGCGCTCCTGCCAATCTCTATAAGCCGCCAGTTCATCATCAGTCACCGGGCGATTTCCCAGACGCGCCGCAGGCGTGCGCTCGAATGCCCGGTCTGTCAGCGCCATGTGGGCTTGTCGCATGTGAAGCGATTCCGGTTTAGCCAACGCTGCCTCGGCTGTCTCGACATCAGGAAACAGCTCTTCATAGGCGAGCAGATGCCAGATAGCTCCTTCCGGCTCACGCTCTTCTACCGCCAGCACGCGCAGCAGGCCGAAGCCGCTTTCGAGTTGAAAGATGAGATCGTCGCCCGGGGCGAATGATTGCGCCATGAATTACTGACCTGCCTTTATTGACCGAGAAGAGTAACACAGGCGCAGCCTCTTTCCGATTTGAATTGCAAATCTAAAATCGCAAACCTACAATCTGACGCCTGAGTGAAACAGTTCGATTCAAGCAAAGATTACTACTCTATCCTGGGCGCAGACGAAGATGCGTCGCTCGGCGAGATCGAGCGTCTCTATAAACGTCTGGCCGTGCAGCGTCACCCGGACAGGGGCGGCGACGAAGAAGAGATGAAGTCGCTCAACGAGGCTTACGGCGTGCTGAAAGATAAAGAGACGCGCCGGATTTATGACGCAGAGCGACAACAACCCGTCAGCGAAGCGCCCACCACAATTTATACTGCGTCGCCACTGAAGGTGGATGCCGCCGCCGGACAGAGCCTCGGCGCACTGCTTTTCATCGTCGCCGGATTGGTGCTGGCGCTGCTCGTCCGGTTTCAGTGGATCTGGTTTCTCTGGCCGCTGGCTGTGCTGGCGTTGTGTCTGGTGGTCGTCGGCATCGTCATGGCGCACGGAGCGCTTCGCCGGATTGAAGATCAACAAAAACCCGCGCGCCGGTGGCTCGGTGTGACGCTGGAAGTGATGTTCTGGGCTGTGCTGGTCAGCGGCGGTTATGGGATTTATCTGGTTCTCAGGTAGCCGCTAAGAATTACTGACAAAACAAGTAAGAATTAGACAGGATTAACAGGATTATCAAGATTAGGAAGACAAGTCAGGACAAGGTAGCCTGCGTCTTTTTCTTTTCATCCTGTCAATCTTGTTAATCCTGTCTATATTCTTCTCTGCGGACAGAGACTATAATGAGCTTCACCGGACTCGATCTGCTTTTTCTGGAAATCAACAGCCTTGAGGAATCCGTCGCGTTCTATCAGGAGCAACTCGGCTTTGAGGTGGAATCGCTCACTCCCGAATCCGAGCCGCCGATGGCGACCTTGCGTGCAGGGCGTTTGAAGTTGACGCTCGTGCAGCAACTGGAAACGATGCTCAGGCGCGGGCGCGGAGTGAATTTCTTTGTCGGCGTCACGGACGTTGACGCTTACTACGAACAACTGAAAGAGCGCAAGGTGTTTGTCGCGCCGCCTGCGGACGAAGGCTGGGGCGGGCGCTTTCTGACGCTGGAAGACCCTGACAAGTACAGATTCTTTTTCGTCACCTGGGCGGACGAAGCACAGATGAAGGAGACTAGCTGAGATGGCGATGCAGCACATCGAAAATATGCTGAGACGCTACAGAGGGCAGGGCATTAGCATCAAGACCATGTCCGGCGGCCTCTACGAAGGAACGATCACGGAAATCACCAACGATTACGTGGCGCTCAGCGTCAAGGGTGAAGAAGGCGGGCAGGAACAAGTCTTCGTGCTGCTTCAGAGCATCGAGTCTGTGCTGCCGCGAATCTCGTCATGAGAAGTTAAAGCAGAGAATGGAGTAAGGATAATGCTCAGTAAAGCGACTTCCGGTTCAACAATCTTTTTGTGCGCGATTGTTTTTGTGTGCCTGGGCGCTAAAGCGCAAGCTCATAAAGAGGCCAAACCAAATTTGAGCGGCACATGGAAACTCGACGCGTCCAAAGGTAACTTCGCGAAATATAGCGACCTCGACCCGTCATCAGAACTCATCCTTGTTATCTCGCACACTGACCCGAAGATCAGCGTCACACGCAAATTTACAAGGGAAGGACAAGAACGAGTCCAGGAATTAACTTATTACAGCAATGGTCGGGGTGAGACAAACCCGAATGTGGCAGGTGCCAGTGCTGAATCTCACACCGGATGGAATGGCAACAAACTGGTGTTGAGATATTTAATCAAACCGATGTCAGCCGAAAATCGCACAATCAGTCTGGACGTAAGGGAAGAATGGAAACTTTCAGCTGACGGGAAAATGCTCACACAAACAGCGCGAATTTCATATCTGAATTCATCCGGTATGGATGATGCGCGCCTTTCTCGCGAGGGCCTTCCGGCTTCGGTTTTTAGCCAAGTGGGGCCGAGCGAAATTAAGAAGGTTTTTAATAGAATTCCCTGAAGAGTCTCGCATGCGTTATATCGAAAACCCACCCAATCCCTGGCTCACGCATACGGTTGAGTGGCTCGGCGAGCCGCCCGAAGCGCGCGTCGAAGTTTTTGAGGAGACGGAAACGCGCTCGATCATCACGCACAACAACAGCCCTGATGTCGGCTTCGATTATTCCGTCAATTGCTATCGCGGCTGCGCGCACGCCTGCACATATTGTTTCAGCCGCCCGACGCATGAATATTAGTGGTTCCGGCATAAAGGCTAAATAATCCAGCATAAAATACAAAATATTCCAGCATAGAGTGCGTCCTACTGCTAAATTTTTACATTCGACTACTCTTATTACCCGGCTTGTCGTATCTATAACCAGCACATCTAAATCGCCCAAATCTCCATCTGGGCCAACGACTCTTAAGTGCCCCACTTTTTTGACCCGACGTTTCACTATTAAGTCTGGATGCTTTTCAAAAATGTCTGCTACTCGGTCGTTAAACTCCTCACCTTGGCGATTGTTGATCGCACCTAATACCTGCCGCATCTCACGGCTCTGCGCTCGCAATCGTCCATCCATACAAAGATTTATTAGATAAGTCCAAGCACTATAGAGGCTCCGATTCCCCCAAAGAATCTCCATTTTGTCACCAGTCTGGCGATAGAGAAAGGGACGGCGTAAGTAAGACAGCGAACGGTTAAAACGCCAAGGAAATACATCCTCCCCACGGTGAGGGCTTGGAGGTCTGGAAAAATCCTCTCTAGGTTTCAAAGAGAACAGTTCTACGGCTTGGCTTACTTTTTCTTGTGACCAGTCGAGACGAGCGGCCAATTGAGAAATTAATTCTGTAGGAGCAAGTGACGCAAGCGTCGGGTTAATCTCTCTACCGATGTTTATACCTTCTACTAGTAGGATTAGTAACTCAGTAAGCGTGTGGCCGAATTCTATAATCGCAGCATTATCAATTTGAGTTGTTTGGTCGGGTTTCTCGGGTGTTGCACCACCTCTATACCAATGGTTTTTAAATGAACTAGTTGCCCGACTAAGCGTACCAGTAGCAGAAGTGACTTTAAAGGCTTCGTGCGCCGTTTCAAAGTGTGTTCTATCTACCCCTAATCTGCCAGAGGGCAGAATAGAGAATTTATTGTCGGCGAGATTAAAATGTATAAGATCGCTTTCAAATCCGTAATTAATAATTTCCGTTGCAAGTGCTAACAATCTATCATAGACGCTGAGACTTATGGGTCGAAATCCGCTCGGTGGCTGGGCCACAACATATTCAATTAAGAAGCGGCTTGCAGATGCGGCAATGTTCCGCTCAGGTAGTTCATTTGTTAATCTTTCCAGCACTTGGGCCTCAGCGCCAAAGCAGGCTAGGCGAGTTGGGAGGGTAAGCTTATGAGAAACCACTTCACGAGTCACCGATTCCTGCTGCCGGATTAACCATTCAAGCAGGTTCGTATCCGCTATTGTGTGCTGAAAGATCAGACCTTGAAGAATTACGCAGGATAGAGAAAGAAAGCGGAAGATATAAACCACGGGGAAGCCAAAGATGTCATTATTAGCTGAAGTCGTGGTGGAAGAATGGCTCAATCGTCAGGGCTACTTCACTATCCGAGGTGTCAAGCTTGGCATTGATGAGATAGATATTCTTGCAATCCGCCCGCTGCCAGATGGGAGCATTGAGCATCGTCACATCGAAGTTCAAGCGTCATTCAAACCCATGAGCTATATCACCCCTCTGCCGAAAGCGGTTCGCAAAGATTTAGGTCAAGTTACCAGCGCAAAGAAAAGAAGCCCTGAATTGTTATCGCAGGCTGTTCAAGAATGGGTCTATAAGAAATACCATAAGCCAAATAAGAAGAAACTATTTGAAGCTTTAGGAGACGGTTGGTCGAAAGAGCTTGTTCTCCACAACGTCATGCACCAAGATGAAATCGAGCTTATTCGCAGTCATGGCATTGAAATCTTGAGGCTAGGAGACATTGTGAAAGCACTGCGCTCTGATAAAACTCTAATAAAAAAAGCTTCTGGTTCTGATCTTTTGGAATTGATGTATCTTGCCTCGGCAGGCGACTCGACCGTAGCTAAAGTTGTAGAAGCTGCAACCGACGTAGAGACCTAAGTGGTTTACGCTTCAGTGTGCAATCCATTAATATTCGGTTTGAAAAGTTATTAGCCATGAAGAATAAATCATCAGATAGTTTAGTAGGCCAATTCTGCCGCAGATCTGACGGGGAACGGGTATTTGTAGAAACACTCGTTGCTGCGGAGGCGGGCATCCCTGAAAGGGCAATATTCCGGTACATTGAGGGGCCGAAGACCGGAGACCGTGGCAGTTGCTTCATCACAAGCCTTGAGCCTCTTGGGTACGAAATTCCGCCTGATGAAAATAAGACGCCTAGAGCTTCATAGCGCAAAGAAGGTGACCGATGCCAAAGTTTTTTGTTCCGGCTGCACAAGATCGAGAACAGGCCGAAAGAGTCTGGCAATCCACAAGGGAGTTTATGCACCAGCAGGGCTTCCAAACCTCAGACCGTAAAATCTATAGCATGAGATATACCCATAATGGTAAAGATTGCTCTGACAAGATCGGGGAGCCGGATCGGTACGGTATCGAGACCATACTCGTAATGCTGGAAACCCCTTCAGTATATTTATGCTGTACGGCCAATCGTGGAGTTCTCCGAGGGGAGCCGATACTAACTGGCAAGGGGCACGATACATTCGTGACGGATTTTGAACCTGATTGAGATTAAGGAGCAGGGAAGGAACGTAGAACTATGTCGAAGCAAGCAGGCTATGATGAAACGCGTTGGCACGATAATGTGTTTGCCGTTTCTATTCAGGCGCTCAAAACAGGATCAGGGAAAATGACAGCAGAACATAGAGTTATCTCTCTTATGGGTAGTAGCTGTGATTCTTATGAAAAGGCGAATGAGATGGCGGTAGATATGGCACGTAAATTATGGCCTGAAAGCGAAGGATGGACCGGGCACAACGCACGCTCCATCGAAGTGCAGGTAGTTCTCCATGGCTACAGATCACCTCTCAAATACGATAACACATAAGTTTCTGGTCATAATTCCGAAATTGGAAGAAGAGCTAAGGAAAAAGAAAATGCTGAATGAAAAGGGTTACGACGAATTGCTCTGGTTCGAGCGCGACGTGTTCGCCACATCCATTCAGGCAGTTAAAACAGATGCAGGTGAAACTGTTGCAGAGCACACGGTAATGACACTCCAAGGCGGCTACGAAACTGTAGAGGAAGCATTGAATGCTGCTCTTGAACGAGCGCGGGAAGAATGGCCCGAAGAGGAAGGTTGGGCTGATCATAGCGCGCAGGTGCTAAAAATTACCACGATTGCCCCAACATAAACATTCAGTCAGTTATAATTCTGGGAGCCATTAGGAAATAAGGTTTTATGCTGGAGAAATCATGGGATGTGGGGTTTTATGCCGGACATTTTCGATAGGTTATGTGAGAGCAGTTAATGTAAGTCATTGATTCTAGTTAAAAGAAATTTGCTGTTTATCCCAGAACCGCTAAATATTTAGGCTATGGCGCGGGCACGGACTTTGAACGCAAGATCGTGGCGAAGGTTAAAGCGCCGGAACTTCTGCGCGCGGAGTTTATGCGTCGTAGCTGGCGGGGCGCACCGCTCGTCTTCTCCTTCACCTCAGACCCTTATGTTCCGCTCGAAGCTCATTACAAGTTGACGCGCCGCTGCCTTGAAGTCTGTCTGGAGTTTCGCAATCCCATCAGCATCGTTACCAAGTCCGCGCTCATTCGTAGAGACGTTGACCTGATTGCTGAGCTGGCGCGTGAGGCTTCGGCGAGCGTCTTCTTCACCATCCCGTTTGCGGATTACGAGACGGCGCGGGCGGTCGAGCCGTTTGCGCCTTCGCCCGACGCGCGTTTCAAAGCGATGAAGGAATTGGCGGAAGCCGGGATAGCGGTCGGAATTGGGATTGCTCCCGTCATTCCGGGCTTGAGCGTTGACACGCCTGAACTGCTCAAGCGTGCGAAAGACGCGGGCGCGCGTCAGGCTTTTATGTCGATGCTACGCTTGCCCGGCAGTGTCGCGGAATATTTCGAGCAACGCCTGCGCGAGAAGCTGCCATTGAAAGCGCAGCGTATTCTCAATCGCATACGCGAAGCGCGCGATGGAAAATTAAACTCAAGCGAATTTGGCGAGCGTATGCGTGGCAAGGGCGAATACTGGCAGGCACAGGAGCGTCTGTTTCGCCTCTACTGCCAGCGATTGGGCTTTAACCGGCAGGAGAGCGGGACGTATGAAACCCGTCAGGCCAGGACTTTCCGTAGACCGTCGGCGCAGGGCTTGCTCTTCGAGTGAAGACAAGAAAAGTCTGCTTGCTTTATAATGGCCGCACGCTCTTTCAGAATATTTAGGGGGGACATGCCATGATTACGATCAGGGATGTGATACGCGACCGTGAGCCATATTCCGTGCGAGAGAATGTGACCGTGCTGGAAGCTGCGGAGTATATGGCGCAGCGTAAGGTCGGCGGCGTCTGCGTGCTGGACGAAGATGGGCGTTTGATTGGGCTCTTAACCGAGCGTGATCTGCTGAACAGCATCGTCCTCCCGCGCCTTGACCCGGCGAATCTGCCGGTCAGCGACGCGATGAGCAAGGTGCAGGCGGTCATCGAGATGACGGACACGCCGGAGGAAGCGCTTGAAAGGATGGAAATGATTGGCCGCCGCCATCTGCCGGTCGTCGAGGGCGAGCGCTGGGTCGGGATGCTCTCGATGCGCGACATCCTGCGCGTAGAAGTCAACGAGCAGGGCGATGAATTAAAGCTCCTGCATGAATACATTTCACACTGAACTGCGTCTAATAGGTTAGGGAACTCAGGTTCGATTCAAAGGCGGCGAGGTTTCCCATGCGCCGCCTTTCAGCTTAAGAGTCGCTAATAAAAGCAAATTTAGACAGGATTAACAAGATGGACAGGATAAGAAAGACAACGTCAAGACCTGTTTGCTGGCTTTGTTTTCTTAATCTTGATAATCCTGTTAATCCTGTCTATTAGCTTTCTTCGTTATTTGACCAGGGGGATGAAATGAAACGTACCTTTTATTCAATTCTAGTTTTCAGTCTGGCTTTAGCCTGTAGTCAAGCGCCGCCGGGAAAGGGAGCGGGTGAAACCGCTGGCACAGCAGACGGCGCAGTGCAGTTTCGCGTCGAGACGGTCGTGGGCGGTCTTCAGGTTCCGTGGTCAATCAGCTTTGCGCCGGATAACCGCATCATCTTTACGGAGCGCCCCGGGCGTGTGCGCGTGATTGAGCAGGGGCGTCTGCGGCCTGAGCCGCTGGCCATCATTAGCGATGTTGAATCGAGAAGCGAGAGCGGCCTGATGGGACTCACGCTGCACCCGCAGTTTGCGTCGAACCGCTTTCTCTATCTTGCCTATGCTTACCAGAGCGGCGACGATGGCCAGCGCGTGCGCGTCGTGCGCTTCCGCGAGACGGGCACGAGTCTGGTAGACCGGAAATTGATTATCGAAGATATTCCGGCGGCGCAGTTTCATGCCGGATGCCGTCTGCGCTTTGGGCCTGACGGCAAGCTCTACATCACGACGGGCGACGCGACCGAACCACAAACCGCTCAAAGGCTCGATTCGCTTGGCGGAAAGATTCTGCGCTTGAACGACGACGGCACAATTCCTTCGGACAATCCGTTCATTGGCCAAAAGGACGCGCGCCCCGAAATCTGGACTTACGGTCATCGCAATCCGCAGGGGCTGGACTATCAACCGGGGAGCAATACGTTTTTCGAGACTGAGCACGGGCCGTCGGGCGGCGACGCTCCGGGCGGTGGTGATGAAGTCAATATTATCGAAAAGGGAAAAAACTACGGCTGGCCGATTGTTCACCACAAGGATTCGCGCGCGGGGCTGGAATCGCCGCTGCTGGAATACACGCCTGCCATCGCGCCCGCGAGCGGCACGTTCTATCGCGGCGCAGCGTTTCCGCAGTTTCGCGGTAACTTCTTTTTCGGGAATCTGCGCGGGCAGACGATCATCCGCGTCGTGCTCGATGGAAGACGAGTCATCAGCCAGGAACGCTTGCTTGAGGGACAGTACGGGCGGATTCGAGATATTGCTGAAGGGCCGGACGGGGCGATCTACTTCTCCACGTCGAACCGCGACGGGCGCGGCTCACCGGCGAGTGATGATGACAGGATTTTGAAACTCGTTCCCGTTGAAGGGCGCAAAGAGTAGGACAGGCATTCCTGCCTGTCGTGGGACAGACATTCCTGTCTGTCCTAGCGTGCGAGCAGCACGCTCTTGAGATTAGCTGATAAGTATTTCGCGCTTTCGCGCTCAATGACAGGCAGGAATGCCTGTCCTACGACAGATAGGAATGTCTGTCCTACTATTTCTTCTGAGCCAGCACAGCGGTTTTCGACCAGCCGATGGGATGAAGCGGCGGGAAGCGGTAGTGCTTGACGACGCGGAAGTAGCGGCGTGTGTTTTCGGCGACTTCGCGGGGGTGATGAGCCTTGAAGCGGAACATGACTTCGAGCATCTTGCTGACGGGCGATGGCCTGACGGGAAGATGCAGGATGTAGCCGCCGCGTTTGAGCACGCGCGATAGTTCGCCGAAGCCTTCGCGCAGGGGGACGTATTCCAGCACGCCGCTCGTCACCACGAAATCGAATGAATTGTCTGCGAAGGGCAGTGCCAGGACGTTAGCCTGTGTGAACCAGACCTTGTCGGCACGCCCGGCGTTCTCTTCGACGGCCTTTTTCGCCGTCACGATTGAAGAGCCGGAGAGATCAATGGCTGTAATCCTGACAGGCAGGTCGAGCGCCTTGAGCAGCGCAACGGTCAACAGCCCCGTGCCGCATCCGGCGTCCAGAATCTTGGCATCGGAAGAGAGTGGAATCGGATGAGTGCGTAAATATTGATGAAGAGAACGCCCGTAGCCGTTGAATTTGAATGTTAGGTTATAGAGGCTGGCGATTCTGTCGTAAAACGAGCCTGCACGCGCCTCCGTCGTGCCTCTTGTCGCTAAGTTCTGTGCCATCAGTTATCTTCACCCTCCAACCGTCAACAAAAAGCCATTCTTTCGACCAAAAAGAGCTATCAGCCCCTTTTGCTCAAGGAGGGACACCGGGAAATTTGATCGAACTTGCAGGTAGAGCGAGCCTGATCGAATGACAGGCTCGCCTAATCTATACCACAAGATGGGCCTCTAAAACAGCCAGGTGACGATGACAAAGGCTGGAAATAGCGTGCGTGCGGGGAAATCTGCCGCAAGAAAAAGCCACGTAAAGCGTTCAGCCGACAGCCGCCCCTTGATTTTCGCAAAATGTGGAGGAAGAAATGAAAAAAGCAGCAATAACGTTCATCACGGCTGCCGCCATCGGTCTGATTCTGGCCGGAACTTTAATCTTCGCGCCCGTTGAAACACTGGCAGGCGCGAGCGTCACGGTCAAAGCACCCACGGTCAAAGCTCCTGATCCTCAGCCTGAGCCTGCGGTGGAGACGCGCGGAGGTTTTGAGGTAGAAGTGCTGGTGGACGGCCAATCGCTTGAAGAATACGCCGCGCGTGGGCGTCATTACGTGGAGGCGCTGGAAGGCGCAGAGTATGCGCTGCGTATCAGAAACCCTTTGGGCGTGCGCGTCGCGGTGGCGCTCTCGGTGGACGGGATGAACACGATTGACGCGCGCCGCACGAGCGGCTGGGAGGCGAGCAAGTGGGTCATCAATCCGTACCAGACGATTACCATCAGCGGCTGGCAGATGAGTTCGTCGCGCGCCCGCCGCTTCTATTTCACCACGGAGCGCGATTCCTACGGCGCGAAACTGGGACAGACTGCCAACTTAGGCGTCATCTCAGCCGTCTTCTTCCGCGAGCGACAGGCGGTCGTCATCGTGCCGCCGCCACGACCCTCGCGACCCTATGAAGAAGATGGAGTTGATCGTAACAAGAGCGAGCGCAGAGCCGACGCGCCTTCAGCGCAGGGGCGAGCAGGGGCGGGAGCGAAGAGTGCCGAAAGTTATCCGAGACCGGATGACGAATCGGCAGCGACCGGGATTGGCCGCAATGTCCGTAACGACGTGCGCTGGGTGAATCTGGACTTGCAGCCGCGCGCTGTCGGTGAGGTGACGATTCGCTACGAATACCGTGATGCGCTCGTCCGTCTGGGCATCTTCCCGCGCCGCTATCCGCAACGGCAGGATGCGCTCAGACGCCGCGAACGCGCGACCGGGTTTGAGGATAGAGGTTTTAGTCCTGAGCCTTGAGCTGCTTCGGACTTCGATGAATAGAACAATCTTGATCGTCCCGCGTCTAATCATTCGCCGGGATTGGATTCACACACTTTAGCTGACAGCTTCGGTTGGAGGTGGCTGATGAGAAAATGCTCAAGCCCGCTTGACCACGTCACGGTCGCTGCTCCGTGCAACGTGGGTTGGGATAACATGGTCGGAAATGAGCGCGTGCGCTTCTGCGGTCAGTGCAGTTTGAACGTCTACAATCTCTCGGCAATGTCGAAGAGCGATGCCGAACAGCTCGTCTCTCAAACAGAGGGTCGGCTCTGCGTCCGCTACTACCGGAGGGCGGACGGAACTATCCTGACAAAAAATTGCCCCGTCGGCCTGCGCGCTCTCAAGCGTCGTCTGTCACGAATTGCCCGCGCCTCGATTTCAGCCGTCTTGAGTTTCCTCGCCGGAATCCTCGCGGCCACAGGACTGCGGCAGCAGCCTTTGATTCCGGTAGCGACGCAAGGCGCGGTGATTAAAGTCAGCGAGAAACTGCCGGAGAGAAACGTCGTTCTGCCGGAGAGGGACTTCGTTATGGGAACGTATGCCGCGCCCGAATACACAACGGGCAAAGCGGTGGTGGGACAAGCTATCGACACTGAACAGTGGGAAGATGGACAGATGGTATTAACAGAGCCGCGACCGAAACTCAGGCCGAAGAGAAAATAAAAGAGCCGCTTCCGTTGATTAGACTTCGTTCCTCGATTACCTGTTCGGGCGAAGATCGTTTGTGTAAAGCTGCTGGTAGGCGCGGTAGTTCGCCATCACCTTGTAGACATAATTCTTGGTTTCATCAAAGCCGACCTCTGCCGTGAAGACTCCGGGATCGCGCTGCCCTCCGGCGCGTTTGAGCCAGCGCGCGGCGTTGTCTTCACCGCCGTTGTAAGACGCTGCGACCGCTTCCGGCAAATCCGGGAACTGCCGCGACAAATCTGCTAAGTATTCACTGCCGAGAAGGATGGACGTTTCCGGGCGATAAAGGTCTTCGTCTCTGAGGTTGTTCAAGCCGACGTGCGCCGCATACCTCGTCGCCGTGTCAATCGTCAATTGCAGCAACCCGCGCGCAGCGGCAGGTGATTTGGCGCGCGGTCGAAAGCCGCTCTCCTGTCGCATGATTGCCAGAACCAGTCGTGGGTCAACTCTGCGGCGACTCGCTTCACGCAGGATCGCCTCGCGGTAAAGAGCCGGATAGAGATTGGCCGTCGAATTGATCTGAGCATTGACGCGTCCGGCGCGATCATTTATCTGAGCACGCCTGGCAGGACTATTGAGCGCGAGCAGTCTTCTTGTCGCCAGCCAGCCGTAATAGGAATCCGCTCTATCGGGAATGGCGAGATACGCGTTGGTTGCTTCCTCCAATCGCCCTGCGCGCTCCATGCTGTAAGCCCTGAGATAAGCAACCTCGTCCGGGGTGGTCATCACCTTGCGCGCGAAAGCGTTTCGGCGTAGCTCATCAGCCGTTTGAATCGCGCGCTGCCAGTCTGCGCCCGCCACGTCCAGCCGCAAACGTGCAAACAGAGCATTCGTTGCCGTCGGCGTTCCCGCGTACCTCTCACGCGTGCGAGCCACCCAGATAATGGCATCCTGCGGGCGTCCGGCTTCGCGCAGGGCATCTATCACGTTCAGGTAAGCGAACTCGATGCGCTCGCCTGCGGGGAAGCGTTCGGTATATTCGCGGTAGCGTGCCGCCGCTTCTGCCGCGCGTCCCAGCCGCAGAAACGCGGAAGCCAGAGAGTAGAGACCTTCGCGCCCTTCCTTCGTCTGCCCGTAATCTCGCGCCAGCCGCTCAAAGAAGGAAAGCGACTCTGCGTAACCGCGCGTCTGGAAATATGAGCGACCGATGCCGTAGAGCGCCGCCGGGACATTCACATCTTCGGGGTAGCGTTCGACCAGCGTTTGAAAATGCTCGCGAGCTTCCGCAAACGCGCGATTGGTCAAATAAACGCCCGCGCGCCGGACGTGCTCAGCCGGAGACAACTGCCCCAACCTCCTGTCAGCGCCGCGCCCCTCGCGGTCGAGTCGGCGCACATTCGCCAGTTCATTGTCCTGCGGCTGGAGGGATGACGGAAAAGAAGCTGCTCCGAGGCTTTTGGCTTGCTCGAATGTGACGGGCACGAAAGCAGGAGCGGTCAAAGATGAGCAGACCAGAATGAGCGAGATGAGATGAACCATGATAAGCGCTTAACCTTTCAATAATGACCCTATGCTCGGGATGGCTGCTCCGCGACGAGCTGACCTGTGTGGAGTTTAGCAAACAAGGTCACGACATGGGCAAGACATCGTGACCTTGTTTTGATTTTTCGTTTTGTCTTGTCCCGGCACGCGGGACGAAATTTCCGGCCTTATCAACCTTCTATGACATCCATCATACTGCTGGCTTTGCGCTCGTAGGCGAGAATTGCCGCGTAGTTTCGGCGCTCAATCCTGCCAAGCGATTTTTCGTTGAACTTCGGGTCGGGCTTGTACCAGTCGAAGCTTTTCGAAATATTTCTGGACATTTTTATCTTTGAAGACTTTGCCGTGGCGCGCATAGATTTCGTCGCGGAGCTTGCGAGCGTCCTCTATGAACAAGCCTTCAAGGATTCTTGTTGAGACCAGTTTCGTGCCCAACTCTTCACGGAGTCTCTTTTCAACGAGGACGACAGTTTCGACGTTCTGCTTCTCAATGGGCGAAAGCTCCGCAGGCTGCTGGCCTTCCTCGATTGCTTTGTACCAGGGCTGAAAATCGAAATACTGCTGAAGCCACATCGCGCTGAAGGTGCGACCGTGCCGCGCGTAGAATTCATTACGCATCAGGCGCAGTTCGTGCAGGCTCAGCCCGGCAAGCATCTCTTCCGTCAACGCAGTAGTCTGGAAAATCTCCATATCGCCGGGCGAGACGGCAACGTGGCGCTGTTTCTTCTGCGCCGTAATAATCGTCTGCAAGTTCTTCTGCTCGATGGTCGAGAGTGTTTTCGGGTCGTACTGCGGGCTCGCCTCGTACCAGTAGCGCTCCTCGAAATACTGTTGCAGCCAGATTTCATCGTCGAATCGCTTGCCGTGAATCGCCTCGATCTCCGCGCGCAGGACGCGCCACTCTGCGCCCGTGTGCTCGCCAAGTTGCTTGGTTGTGAAGATGCGGTTTTGATAGAAGCGTAAATCGCCGGGTTGTATGTTGTCATGCTGCGCGGCTTCGGCCTCGCGGATTACGTCCAGATTCCGTCGCTCCACGTCGTTGAGCAGAGAGTTCTGAAAGCTTCGGGTTGGGTTTGTACCAGGAGCGCTCTTTCAGATAGCTCTGGATGTAGGCGTCTTTGAAGATGCGGCCATGACGACCGAAGACCAGCCCACGCATGAACTTCAGATCGTCAAGATTCAACTCCTTGAGTTGCTCAAGCGTGACGCTGCCAGTCGCAAAATCGAACTTTTCCCACTTGCTCAAATTGTCCTGCGCCTGAACTGCTGACAATGAAGAGCCAATGATGAGCAGGATTACTGAAAGAAAGGAACTGTGAAGAAACGAACGAGACAAATACCGCATTGAAACTATCCTTAGCTGGCTGAGTGACGGGAGTGGGGAGATGCCTGTCAGATTTCATTTCCCGTCCGTCCAGTTGACGACCGGCAGGTTTGATTTTGCAGTGTACATAATCGCCGCGTAGCGGCGGGCTGAATTTAGCCCGGCCTTTCAAGGCCGGGAATGATGCAGCACCATTCGCAGGCCTCGCGTCAGCGACGGTTGAGGCTCTCAACCGTCGCTGACGCGACGCGGACTGACGGTGGCCTGTTGTTCCCGGCGTTGAAACGCCGGACTAAATTCACTTCGCCGCTACGCGGCTGATTGGTTCCCGATCTTCAGTTAACTATCAGCCCCATCCTCTTCGATAATCTCGTAGCTTGAGATGATCTCGACGGTTGGCCGAAGCGTGGCGGCGACGCTGCAATATTTTGTCTCGGAAAGCTCGATGGCCTGCGAGAGCGCTTTCTCAGAGACGTTGCGGCCACGCACGATGTGGCGGACTTCCATTCGTGTGAAATGGCGCGGGTGTTCACTTCGGCGCTCGCCGCGAACCTCGACGCGATAGGCCGTCACCACTTCACGTTTCTTTCTGAGGATGTTGATGACATCTACCGCCGTGCAGCTACCGAGTGCAATCAGCAGCAACTCGACGGGCGAGGCCGCGCTCGCGCGCTCGTGATTCGTGTCGAGCGCCTGCGCGTGCCCGCTCGGGCTGATGCCGACAAAGAGATCGTCCCCGGCGAAATGGATGGTGGCTTTCGCGTCTTCAGTGTCCATAAAGCAAGCTGTCCTCCCGTTTAATCGGAAGAATAGCATAACCGGCTGGCCGGGATGGGACGGAGGAAAGGGCAGCGGCAGCCATTCCAGCCAAAAAATTGATTGCCGGACGACAAATTGGATATTGTATCCGAGCCTTCTTTGTGACTAAAATATGGCCTCTTGTTATTTTCAAGAGGAATGATTGGTTCAAGAAGGAGGAATCTGTCATGTCCCCCACCTCCCGACGGTTTGTCCGGCTCCCTTTCGTTTTCGCTTTCGTGCTCTTTGCGGCGGCGAATCTGGGAGGGTCGCTTATCGTCCACGCGCAGAATGTCGTTGGTGATAAGAAAAATGTCGTTGGCGATAAGAAAGAAGACAAGCCGTTATATAGTGAATACAAGGGCGTGCGTCTCGGCATGGAAGCCAGCGAGGTGCGTAAGAAACTCGGCGACCCGGCGGATAAGGGCGACGTTCAAGACTTCTTTGTTTTTTCTGATAATGAATCAGCGCAGGTCTTCTACACCAAAGGAAAGGTGATGGCCCTCTCCGTCAACTACGTTGGCGATAAGAGCGGCGCACCGCTGCCGAAGATCGTGCTCGGAACAGACATCGAAGCCAAGCCTGATGGGGCGATGCACAAGATGGTGCGTTATCCGGACGCGGGCTACTGGGTCTCTTACAACCGGACGGGCGGCGGTGATCCGCTGACCACCGTGACGATGCAAAAAATTCAATAAACGCGTGACAGTTTTGCGCGGCAACCCGCCAGTCTTCATCTGACATCAGACTGGGCGAGTTGGTCTCCCATGCGAGGGCGTGGTATCATGCCAGCGTTCCCTCTTCGTGCGCTTAAAACCCAGCTTCCGCCCTGATGGCTGAAGCGCAGGCACGACTATTAACTCTCGCGGAAGAAAGCAGTTTCCGCCTCTCCTCATTTACTCTTCCCGGTAGTTCGTAGAAATTCCCCCTTTCCCCTTTGAGATAGCAACCGGAAGCGAGGTCGTACAATAAAGACCCGCGCCGGGGGCGATGTGTTGGAAAAACTTGGTAGTGAACAATTGAAAGTGGAGGAATAGGTAATGAATCGAATTAGAAGAATCTTTAGTGTGGCGCTGGTGCTTGCGTTTGCCAGTTTGGGCATGACGGTGCAGGCACAGATAAACACGAGGCGGGTGAACAACCAGCAGGTGCGACAGTTGATTAGCCGCATAGAGAATCGCACGGACGTTTTCCGCGCCAGTCTGGATGCTTCGCTCGACCGCAGCCGCATCAACAGCACAAATGCAGAGGATGACATCAACCGGTTTGTGGCAGACTTTGAAAGCGCGACTAATCAGTTGCGTGATCGTTTCAACAGCCGCCAGGATGTTTCCGCAGACGTGCAGAACGTGCTTAATCAGTCAGCCTTGATTGACCGCTTCATGCGGCGCAATCGTCTCGGCACACGTCCTGAAAGCGACTGGGCGAGTTTGCGTGTGGACTTGAGTGAACTGGCTCGCATCTACGGCGTTGCATGGAACTGGAACAATAGGAACTATCCGACCAGTAACAATCCAAACAATAATTATCCAAGCAACAATTATCCATCAGGTGGTAATGCCGCGAATCGTTTGACGGGCACTTATCGTCTGGACGCGACACGCAGCGACGACGCGCGTGCTATCGCCAACAACGCGGTGCGCACTATGTCTAACAGAAACCGGCAGAGGACGCTTGATTCGTTGACGGCTCGTCTGGAATCTCCGACTGCTTTGGCCATAGACCGTCGCGGGCGCAATGTCACCATCGCCTCTTCGCGCTCCGGGCAGTTTACTTTTGAGGCTGACGGCGTTGAGCGGGTCGAGACCGCCGCTAACGGTCAGACGGTGCGTGTTCGCACCACACTCGTCGGCGATCAATTGACAGTCACTTCCACCGGAGACAGGAACAGCGACTTCAGCGTGACTTTCGATGCGATTGAGGGTGGTCGCCGCCTGCGCGTCACACGTCGCATCTCGGACATTAACCTGACCACGCCGGTTACGGTCACAAGCCTCTACGAAAAGACTTCGGAAGTTGCTCAGCTTGATGTTTACAACAGCGGGCCGGGATATTCCGGCACTGGAACGGGAACAATCTCCACGAATGGAGATTTTGTCGTCCCGGACGGCACACAGCTCACCGCCGTCCTCAATAGCGATCTGACTACGCGGGACACGCGTGAGAATGATCGCTTCACGATGACTGTGCGCTCTCCGTCGCAGTATGACGGAGCAACCATCAACGGCTACGTCACGGGCGTCAATCGTTCGGGACGTATCACCGGACGCTCAGAGATGATTCTCAATTTCGAGAGCATCACTTTGCGTGATGGCCGTAGCTACAGGTTCGCCGGAATCACTGAGACTGTGCGGACGGCCAACGGCGACACCATTCGCGTTGATAACGAAGGCTCTGTCAGGGACAACAATCGCACCACCACGACAGCCCAGCGTGCGGGGATTGGCGGAGCCGTCGGCGCGATCATCGGCGCGATTGCGGGTGGCGGCAAGGGCGCGGCCATCGGCGCTGTGATCGGCGCGGGCGCGGGCGCAGGCTCGGTCTACGTTCAAGGCAAAGACGACCTCGAATTGTTGAGCGGCACGGAAGTGACCCTGCGCGCCTCCGGGCCTAGATAACACCGTGAGCAAGTAACATAGCTCAAGGAGTCCCGTGAGGGACGATTGATAATAGCCCAGCAATTTATTGCTGGGCTATTTTCGTTCGCCCCTGGCGGGGCTTAAAACATGCGCTCCCCGTGGGGCTTGAAATCGTTTGACTGTTTATTCACTGATAGGCTGTGAGGATGCTAGGATTCTCCGCGCCAGCGCCGCCGCTACGGAAGGAGAAGACGATTGGTCAGCACAACTGCGATTCTCAGCAACCTGCCCGATGACCTGCGGCTTCAGCGCTTGGAGGCGCTAGTCGTGGCGAGCGAGACTCTCACGCGAGCCTGCGGATTGGACGACATCTTGCAAGCCATTCTCACGCTCATCAAGACCCAACTCGATTGCGAACGAGCGACCGCTTTTTTGAACGACCGGCGCACAGGGAAACTACACGCGCGGCAGATGAGCGGCTCCCAGCACGTAGAGATTGTTTTGGAAAAAGGCGTCGGCGTGGCGGGTTATGTCGCGGAAACAGGCGAGAGCGTGTTGATTAACGATGTCGGCTCTGACCCGCGCTTTGATCCCTCGACCGACAAGCGCACCGGATTCATCACCAGCAATATGCTCTGCGTTCCGCTCAGAAATCCTGAAGGCACGCTGATGGGTTCGCTTCAGGCCATCAATCGACTGGACGCAAGCTTCTCCGGCGCAGACCTTTCCTACCTTGAATCTTTTGCGGCGTTGGCGGCGGTCGCCGTCGAGCGTGAGCAACTGGCTCAGGAAGCTTTCCGCTCACAACTTATCTCAACCGAGCTTGGGCTGGCGCGAAAAATTCAGGCACGTCTGCTTCCACCGCCCGGAAAGCTCAACTTGCCTCCGCCGTTCTCCGCCTGGGGCATCAGTCAATCCTGTTACGATGTCGGTGGCGATGCCTACGACGTGTTAATGCTCCCGTCGGGCGAGTGCGCGTTCTGGGTTGCGGACGTGAGCGGGAAGGGAATCGGGGCGGCTCTCTTGATGACGACGCTGCAAACGGAGTTGCGCGCTCTGGTCAGAGCCGAAAGCAATCTCTCTCGTCTTGCCACAGAGTTGGACGCGCGCGTCGCGGCGGTCGCGCCCCTCGGAACCTTTGCCACACTCTTTCTAGGCCTACTCTCGCCCGAACAGGAGCGGCTGCGCTACATCAACGCGGGACATGTGCCGCCTGTCTGGTTAAATGCTCAAACCGAAGTTGAAAGAACATTCGAGGTTAGCGGTAATCTCATCGGCTTACCTTTGCCGGACAAGGGCTACAGTGTCGGAGAAGTTGCGTTCACAAAGGGTGAGCGCCTCGCTGTCTTCAGCGACGGGGTGACGGACGCGGAAAACACAGCAGGCGAAACTTTTGAAGAAAAGGGATTGGCTGATGCTCACGCGCGCCCGAGCGCGTTGGATGTAGAGCAGATCGGAGAAAACTTCTTTGCCGACCTCGACCGCTTCCGCATCGGCGCTCCGGCCAAAGACGATACGACTTATCTGGTCATAGGACTGGAAAAGCAGGAGTCAGGAGACAGAAGACAGGAGACAGAATAAAAACAACTTGAGTTAGATATAAGTGGGAAACGACATATAGCCACAGCCCCGGCAGCGGCGATATATCAATAGCCCATGCCGTGGGTCATGGGAACAAGCAGCGAATAGATAAATAAGCCCCGGAGGGGCGGAAGAATGTAGCCCCTCCGGGGCTGGTTGATGCAGGTTCTCTTATGTCGAACTCACGTTATCTAGAGCTCACGTAATATTAAGATGGAGAGCCGCGCTTCTTTTTCTTCTGACTTCTGACTCCTAAATTCTGTCTCCTGCTTTTCATGCCGTTGCTTGCTGTAGATAGATCGTGTCGTAGTGGGCGCGTAGCTTGAAGCCAGATTTCAGGTAAAATTGTGAAGCGCCCTCGTTCTCTTCGTTGACCAGCAGGGAGACGAGCTTCGTGCGCGCGAGAAGATTCCGGGTCAGTTGTGAAAGACAGCGCCGCCCGATGCCCTGCCCGCGATCCTCCGGGGCCACATAGATGCCCTCCAGATAAACTACTTCCGGCGTGTCCGAGACGACTTCTGCTTTGAAGATCAGGCGGCCATTCTCCATCAGCACCCACACCCTGCCTTGCTCAATCCGCCGCGCAGAGCGCAGGCGAAAACCGCTGGGGTCTCTCTCCATCGGGTTGACGCCGCTCTCCTCACAGGCAAGCGCGGCATGTATCGGCAACAGCATCTCAAGATCGCGGAGTGTCGCCCGGCGCAGACCGTGGACAGGCTTTTCCACTTTGACAGGGAATCTCTGCTCGTATAACAACTCGCGGCACATCAATCGTGGCGCTTGCCCGCCCTTGCTGTAAAGATTCCAGAAATGCACGACCTTCTCCGGTTCGCCCATCAACAGGTGCGTGCGCGAAGAGTTTTGAGCGAGACTGGCAAAAGCGGCCAGCGCTTCGTCCGAGCGAATCTCAAACAAGGTGGCGTGGCCGATGAGAGCGACGCCTTCAAGCTGACCGAGACTGTTGCGATAGCCGTAGAACGAGCCGCGATTTAAGAGACTGACGACGCCATTGTCCAGAACGAAACCCGAAAGGTAAACAGTGTGCAGGGGACGCTCGGCAAGGAAGGCCAGGATTTCCGCCTTGTGCCCATTGGTCAGCGTTTCGACCCGTGAAGAAGGGGACGCTGCTGTGGTGGTGGGGGTAGTAATAATGGTAGCCATCTCCGCGTCGGACGCTTTCAGTTTAGTGCTCGCAGGAGCTGGCATGGCGTGAGTTCTCATAGTGTATTAGTGCCAACTCGTGTGAGGCACGCTCAAGTATGGGACGAGAGAGAGGTTGGGTGGATTATTAGCGGCCTGAGTCTACAATCACAGGCATGGATGAGGTCTTGTCGCCTTTGCTTCGCGTCACGGAATCGCCAATCAGCACGCCGTCGCCGATGAGCACACCGTCGCCAATCAGCACGCCGTCGCCGATGAGCACACCGTCGCCAATCAGCACGCCGTCGCCGATCAAGACGCCGTCGCCAATCAGCACGCCATCGCCGAGCAGAATTCCATTAGAACAGAAGAACGTGCCGTCGCCGATGAGGACGCCGTCGCTGGTCAGGATATTATCGCCGATCAGAACGCCGCCCGACATCTTCGTTAGATCGGCAATCAATACACCATTGCTCAGCTTGGTCGCATCGCCCATCAGGACGCCCGTGCCATAGATCTTCTGATATTTGGTGATGAGATTGATGCCCGAAGCGTAAGCGTGGTCGAGCACGATTCCCTGAGACCATGTGAACTGGTGAGAAGAGATCATGGTCGTCGGTGTGGGAGCCGTAGCGGTTAAGAGCGGCGAATTTATCGCAGTCGAATTGGTCAAGTCCGTGCGGACAAGTTTGGCCAGTCGCACAGCGCCTTCAAGATTAAGCTGACCTGCTCCCTGCTCGAAGGTGTTAAAGCCGCGAAGCTGCTGCGCCGTGTACATCAGGATGGTTTTAACCAAATTCGGCTTGAGCGACGGGTTGGCCTGAAGCAGCAGCGCTACCGCGCCAGCGGCGACGGGCGTTGCCATTGACGTGCCGCTCATGGTCATCATCTTGCGGTTAGCCACCGAACTGACGCCCGCGTCAAGCGACGGAGTGTTTTTGACGAGGAGATTGTTCGGAGATTCGGCGGCGATGATTCTATTGCCGGGCGCGGCGATGTCGGGCTTGATGAGATTGTCGTAATGGTCAACGCCCTGAGCGTCCGTCCATGAACTGCGCGTCGGCCCGCGCGAGCTGTAGGTTGCGATGGTGTCATCAGCGCGGCTGTCCGTGCCGTAGGTGTTGGTTGCGCCGACGGTAATCGCCGAAGGCTCGTTGCCGGGCGAATGAATCTGACCGTAGAGTTTTTGTCCCAACGCGTTTTTGCCATTGTTTCCGGCGGCTGCGAGAACGACGACACCGGCATCAACCAGGCGGCGGACAGCAAGACAGACGGGATCGTCCGTGTAGGATTCAACGGCCAGCATCCCGATGCTCATGTTGACGACGCGAATATTCTTGGCGGCGTAGTTGGCGTGTAACCAATCGAGAGCGGCGAGCAGACCGGAAACCGTGCCCACGCCCTGCGAGTTCAGCACGCGGAGATTGATGAGCTTGGCGTTCGGAGCGACGCCAACGTATGCGCCCTGCGCGATATTGGAGTTACCGGCGGCGATTGAAGCTACATGAGTGCCGTGCCCGTAAGGATCGTCCGTGCGATTCTCACCCGTAAAATCCTGATTGACGGTGATGCGCGAGACGCCCGCCGCATCCTTGAAGGCTTGATGATTAGGATCAATGCCGGAATCAACAACGGCGATGCCGACGCCCGTCCCGTCGAGCGACATGCTGCCGGACATGATGGTGCGCGCACTGTCCGTCCCGGAAGTCATCGTGACGTGGCCAAACGGCTGAATCTCTTTGTCTAATGAGACGTAATCAATGTCGGTGCGAGTAGCTAAGGTTTCAACGGCGGAGGCAGGCAGTTCGACGGTGCGGAAGCCAAGGTTCGTGTATTTGCGTTTGATGGTTCCGCCGATGTTTTTGATGGCGGTGTCGAGCGCGGCGTCCGAGGAATTGCTGGCGCGCATGATGACCTTGACGCGGGGGTTGAGCAGAGACTCTCTGGCCTTCTTGCGGAGGTCTGGGGCTACTTTGTCGCCTTTTCTCAAGCCGGATTGCGCATAGGCTTTGCTGCTGACCATGATTCCCGCTGCCATAGAAAACAGTAGCGAGATGGTCACGAGCCATGCGACGATGGGGGAACGCTGAGTGGGTTTCATCTAGGTAACTTATCCTCGACAGGATTTTGAATTCGTCCGGCTTGATCGGCGTGGTCAGACACCACTTTCCGCGTTTCCTCTGTGCAGGCGCTGTGCCACACACGCTTTCCGGGGCTGATTTGCGCTTTTGCTCAGGTTTTCATGGTTTTTGAAGCGTCGGGGGTGAAGCGGGTAGCGGGGACGTCAGTCAGATTGAAAGCATCAATCAATCAGGCTGAAAGGTATCGGTCAGGGGCAGCGGTTAGCGATGATCATGGATAATTCTTTACCAGAAGAGGTCGAAGCCTTCCGTGATCGCCTGTGGCGGCGCGAAGAGGAGCGGCGGGTTGAAGACGCAATTGATGCGGAAAAACTGATTGAGGCGGTCGGCTTCTGCGCGGCGATGACGGACGCGCGTCGTCCCGGCGCGTCGCTCTACGTGGCCGTTTGCGGCAGGCGCGACGCTCATATGCCGCGCAACGTGCAGAAAGACCCGGAGAGCAGTTTGACCTGGAGGATCAAGGACGAAGTGATGCGGCGTGGCCGCGTCTATTACGCAAAACTCGCCAAAGGGCGCGCGACATTCATCGCGCCGCGACTGGTTTCTCATTTCAACGCCGTGTGGGGAGTGCCGCGCAGAAAAGAGAGTGAAACGCTTTCGGCGGATGCTCGCGCCGTCTTGAAAGTTCTGCGGCGAGAATGGGAGATGGCGACCTCGGATTTGCGCGAGACTTCAGGCCTCGCTGATCGCGCGCGATTCACACGCGCGATGGATGAACTGCAACGAGCGATGAAGGTTGTTCCTGGCGAAGTGGTCTACGAACCCTGGTTCACGTACATCTGGACGCTGGCCGAAGGACGCTTCGCTCAGGAGCTATCGAAGAAGGTGAAGCGCGAGGACGCCCTGCGCGAAATAGCCCGCGCCTTTCTGGATGGAGCGGGAATGACCACGCGCGGCGAGCTTGCCAAAGTCACAGGGCTGTCTCGCGTGGACGCCGGACTCGGCAACCGCGCTCTCGTCGCAGAAGGCTACGCCGAACGTCTGGAAGTAGGAGTTTATCGTTTAATGACGATGACGGGATGAATGCTTGACGAGGCGAAAAGTTAAACGGATGTGTGCAGCTTAGAGCGCCTGACAAAGCCAGTAAGAAATTAGACAGGATTAACAGGATTATCAAGATTAAGAAAAGCAGATCAGGCAATGCAGCTTGATGCTTCTTCCTTTTATCCTGTTAATCCTGTAAATCCTGTCTATTCCTTCTCTCTTTTGTTCTTGACTCCTAGTGTCAGGTGCTCTTGGTCGCCGTGTCCCCGCGTCGCTCGGTCTCTGCTTCTCGTAAAGTTTTATCTGTCTCTTCGCGCGCTTCTTGTTCGAGGCGGGCTGATTCGAGGGCGAGTGGAATCTGGTCGCGCGACGCGCTCAGGCGATGAAGGGCGATGTTCGTTTCGTCCCAGGTCGCGCCGCGACTGGATGCTGCTTCGATCATTTGCAGGCGGGTCTCAGCTTCGGCACGTCGCTCCGAGCCTTCGAGTTTCACCTGCTCAAGCCGCTCGCGGTCTGCGCGCAACTCTTCCCGTAGGCCGGTCGTGTCTGCGCCCTGAATGTAGGCGGTGCGGTTCTGGCGTCGCTCGACGAGCAGCAGTTCACGCTTGGCGTTGGCGACGACGCGCGTGGCCGTGATGCGTGAGGCCAGCGTCTCGCGGTAGGCATCGGCGAGGAGAGGGTTTTTAGCTTCGATCTCCTTGAGCGCCTGACGCTCCATCGTCGTCAGTTCCGACATAAACCAGGGCAGTTCTTCCGCCGTCACACCATCCGCGCCCACCCGGTCACGTACTTTCTGCGCCCAGTGGCGACGGTAATAGAGGAGAAAAAGAGTGACGGCGAAGCCAATGACCGAACCGACGGCGAGCGAGGTCATCGCCAGCAGGATATTGAGCGCCGCATCCTGCGACGAAGAAAAGTATTTTAGTAGGAAATAGAACGGCACAGGCAGCGCGACCAGAAAGAAGGCCAGCCAGGGTGCCCACTGGAAGATGCGCGACATCAGCTTCTCGCGTGGGGTAATCCTGCTGCTCGTTCCTGTTTCGTTCATGCTCACTTTAACTTTTCTCCGGTTTCCTCGGCGATGTCTCTCGGACGTGCGATGGGCAAACGTGAATCGTCCAGCGCACATCTACTCATTAACACGCAAGGGATGGCGAATCATAACAAGAGCGCGCCCGTGTTAGCCAGCCCTCAAAGAAGCGTTAAATTAGTAGTGGTTCAAATTCAAATCGAAGGTACACCAAGATGCGATCCACCACCGCAGACACAGAGGACACGGAGGATGCACAGAGGCTTGAGTTTTCTCTGTGCCCCCTCTGTGTCCTCTGTGTCTGCGGTGGTGAACTCCAATTTTCCCTGCACTCTTTTCAATCTGAACTACTGCCATTAAATTTACCAGCTTGGAGCAATCTCGCGCCCTGTAATATCATGGTAGCTATCAAGTCTGAGAAATCCGAGGAGGAGCGATGCCCAGCCCGAAGAGACGAATCAGCAGCGTGATCTTAATGCTCGCGCTCATTGGCGTAGTTGCCGGGATAGCGGCCAACGGTCAACCGCGCGGCGGGGTGCGTTCTGTGACCATTCCCATCACGATCCGCCATCGCGGCGGTGATGCCATACAACGCGAGTTACAGCAGATCGGCGAGTTGACGGTGCGCGAGGATGGCGAAGAGCAAAAAATCCTTTCTATCCGCGCCTACGGTACAGAGACTCCCATCTCCGTCGCCATCCTGATTCAAGACGACGTAGTGACATCTATCAGCAACGAGATTAAGCCCCTCGGCGAGTTCATCCGCCGCTTGCCGCGAGGCTCTCGCGTGATGGTCGGCTACATCAGGAGTGGCTCGCTCCAACTCCGCCAGAGATTCACAGCCGATCTGGAGCGAGCCGCCGAAGCGTTGCGCGTTCCCGTCGGTTCTGCGAACGTCGCTCCTTATAACCCTTACGTCGAGATTGTCGAAGGACTCAGGCGATTCGAGGCGATGCCGAAAGGACGACGCGCCATGCTGGTTGTCACAGACGGAGTGGACACCTCGCGCGGCTTCGATAGCTCGACGCCCTCGCAGAGCATTGACCTGCAACGCGCCATCAAGGAAGCGCAACGGCAGGGCGTCGCCGTCTATTCCTTCTACGCGCCGACCGTCACGTCAGTCAACAACCTGAGAGTAAGCTCCAACGGGCAAGGCTCGCTCGAACTGCTCGCGGATGACACGGGAGGACGCGCCTTCTTTCAGGGAACGGGAGCGCCTGTCAGCTTCGATCCTTACCTGAAGGAACTCGCCGGAACGCTCACACGGCAAATCGCGCTGACCTATCTCTCAACGCATCCGAAAAAAGGATTTCACCGCATCGAGGTCAAGTCGGGCAGGAAAGACGTAGAGATAGAGCATCCGACGGGATACACACGATAAGAATGCAAAATTAAAAAATAAAAATGCAAAAAGGAAGAAGGCGGAGAACTACTTCTAGTTGAATGTGGTTCTCCGCCTCTACTTTTGCATTTTTAATTTTTAATTTTGCATTGCTTTACGCGACTCGCTGTTGGTCTGCTGCGCGCCGCCGCTTGATTTCCTTGATCTGTGTCTCAAGAATTTTGAGGTGAAGTTCGAGGAAGATGCGGCCTTCGCTGTTGAGCTTGAGGCTCTTCTCAAAATCCTTCCGGGCTTCATCTTCGTTGCCTTGCAGTAGATGTGTGAATCCGAGTCCGGCGTAAGCCAGCGAGGCGGTGTTGCTGCGCGGGTTGAGCGCGATGCCTTTGTCAAAATCCGCGACGGCGTCCTGCAAATCGCCTCTGATGAGCCGCGCTTCGGCTCGCTTGATGTAGGAATCCGCATCACTCGGCGAAACCTGAATGGCTTTGTCAAAGTCGGCGATTGCGCCTTCGAGGTCGAACTGGTTGGCGCGAATGAAACCGCGATTGGTGTAAGCCTGTGTGATGTCGCGGTTGTTGAAGGTCATGCGCGAATCAAGCTCGATGGCCGTTTCATAGTCTGCGATAGCTCCGTCCAGATTGCCCTTGGCGCGGCGCGCTTTGCCGCGATTCAGGTGGGCTTCGGTCATGCGCGGGTTCAACTCGATGGCTTTGGTGAAGTCAGCTATCGCACCCTCGGTATCGCCCTTGCTGAAACGTGTGATGCCACGTTTGACGTAGTCCTTAGCCGAATCCAGATTCTGGGCTTGAGTCGCAGCCGACGCCAGTAGGACGAGAAGGGAAATTAAGGAGAAGGAAAACCGCCTCATATAAAAGCCTCCCGAAGTTAAAAGGAGCCATCAACGAGTATTTTTTCAAGCGAGGGGCCTATTCTCTGCCTCTCTTCGTTTCGGCGTCAAGGGTTAAAACGCCGAATGGCAGACGCGTTCCATCCGGTTCTACTGAACCGTCGCGGGGAGCAGCGAGCCTCTGTGATCAGAAGCAATGGCGTAGCCCTCTCCAATCTGGCCGATCATGCCGTGAAAATGAATCTCCGAGCCGGAGAGGACGAGCAGCACATCTCCTGCATGATAGCGCGGGTCGTCGAGCTTGAAGCGCACAACGGTCGCCTGCCCGTTCTCCTGCTCAACGGTCTCAAACTCGAAATCATCAGCGCCGACCACGTAGGTCTGTGAATTATTAGCAGTCTTTTGTTCTTCAGGCATCAGTTAATTACCTCACGGGCTTTCAAACGCCCAAATCAATGGATTATTAAAACGAGTTCGGTGCAGTTTAGCAGCATCAAGGACAAGGCGGAAGGCATTAGCAGGGATGGACAGGATGAACAGGATAAAAGAAAAGGGCAACGCTGATTTCGCATTCCCTTTCTTATCCTGTCAATCCTGTCCATCCCTGTTTGAATTTACTTATCACCGAAGCGCAATCTGAAGCCAAAGCGCACCAGGAGCGGTGGGCCGACTGTTCTCACCGGCGTCAGGCCGACGCTGTAGCGTTGATTGAAAATATTCTCGGCTGCGATGAAGGCTTCGACGTTGCGCGTGAGGCGGCGAGAGGCGAGCGCGTCCAGGGTGAAATAGCTTTCGAGGCGCAGACGGTTTTGATCATCGTCAAACTGCTCGCTCGATGCGCGGCCTTGCAAGCCGATGGTGATAACGGAAGGATTCAAGTATCGCGCCTGAAACGTCAACTGGTGACGCGGCACTTGCGGAATGAGCAAGCCTTCGAGCGCGGTGTTCACGGGAAAGCTCAACACGGTCGCATCTGCGAAGAGGTAGCCCCCGGAGACAGTCAAACGACTCGTCAGGCGCGCGTCCCATTCAAGCTCAATGCCGCGCGAGCGTGTGCGCCCCAGATTCTGTCTCTGTCTCGTGATGAGATTTGGTGTGACCGTGAGCGTCACGTTGGCGACCGGAAGCGCAATCTCTGTCCAGAAAACGGCGGCGCGTGTGTTTAATTTTTGATTAAAGGAACCCAAATTCGCGCCCGCCTCGCCGCTCGTGAGTCGTTCGGCGCGGAGGTTTTCGTTGGAGAGCGTGAGGGCGTCGCCGACGCGGAAACTTCTATAAAGCTCATTGAGCGTGGGCTGGCGAAAGGCGCGGGTCGCAGAGGCGTAGAGAGATAGATTCTCCGCAGCTTTGTAGAGCAGAGAAACGTGCGGGCTGAATGCCGTTTCGCTGCGATCCGGGAATGCCGTGCTGGTTGCCGGGGCAGACGAGAATGGGCGCGTTGCGGAAAGAGCGTCGAAGTTACGCCAGCGGTCAAAGCGCGCTCCAATTGTGACGAACAAATCGGGAGTCAGGCGAACGATGTCTTCAAAGAAAAACCCGACGGTTTGTTCGCGCCCGCCCGCGCCGACGATTGAGGTG
Source organism: uncultured Acidobacteriota bacterium (assembly GCA_963791265.1). Classification (GTDB taxonomy): domain Bacteria; phylum Acidobacteriota; class Blastocatellia; order Pyrinomonadales; family Pyrinomonadaceae; genus QHXM01. Next base: position 26,566 of record CAWBSB010000008.1, on the reverse strand, counting down.
GGTCGCCCTGTAACGTAAACAATCTCGTCGCTCGCGCCGCGCACCTCGCGTGCTTCAAGTCCGGCGATGAACGTTTGTCTCTTCAGGATTGGGCGCGACCACTGGACTGAGAGACCCGTTGATTGCGCGGGGACACGTTGCACGCGCGTCAATGTTTCAAGACTGCGGTCGGAATTGACGGCGGAGAAATTTTGATCGAAGACCTGTGTGCCGCCGTAAGCGCGCAGGGTGAACGCGCCCGCGTGCGTTGTTTGCCAGTCGCCCCCAGCAGCAAACTGGCGAATGTGTGTGCGATTGGTTTGTAGCGGCGTACCGTTTGAACGTGCTTCACCAAAGACGGAAGCGCTGGCGAAGACGTTTGCCGTGCTTGAGAGCTTCCGCTCAAGCTTCAACCTCGCGACGGTGTTTCGTGAGTTAGCCGCAACATCCACGCGTCCACGTTCGCGCTCGTCAACAATGATGTATCCGTCTGTCCGAAACGTTTCTGCACTGATGCTCGCGCTCCATTGGCCTTTGCGTCCGGCGGCGAAGAGAGAGGCGTCTGCCGTTTGTTGGTTGCCGTAAGAAGTTTCAAGCAGAAGAACGGGCGAGCGCGCCTTCCGTGTGAAGATGTTGACCACACCTCCGAGCGCCGCGCTGCCGTAGAGATGAGATGCGCCGCCGCGCAAGACTTCGATGCTGTTGATGGAGGTGCGCGGAACCCGACTCCAATAAATCCAGCCACCGAAAGGATCGTTAAGCGGAATACCGTCGGCCATAACGACCGCACGGCTCGCGCCGCTTGCGCCCGTGCCGCGCAATGAGACTCCCTGCGAAGTCGGATTGGCCGTGCGGCTGCCCGATCTGCGAAAAAGACTGAAGCCCGGCACCTGGCGAAGCGAATCGTCGAGCGTTACGGCTGCCGTCGTCGAAAGCTCCGTTGAAGAGAGGGAGACGATGCTCGCGGCGGTGTCTCCGAGCCGCGCCTCGGTGCGGGTCGCGGTCACTGTCACCTGCTCTGAGAGCGGAGCGGGAGCCAGCACGATTTCCATCCCCAGCAAGTTTGTTTGAATAGCGCTTAGCTTGCCCTCGAATTGCGCGAAGCCCTGAGCGTGAACGGACAAGATTGCGTCTAGCGTTGTTGTCTCAATTTTGAAATGCCCGTCAGTGTCTGTCATCTCTTCTGCGATGATGGCAGCATCGTTTCTCAGTGTGACTTCGGCGCGCGCGATGGGCGCACCTGTTTGATCTTGAACGATGCCTTCAAGTCGGGTGGTTGAAGATTGCGCGGTTGAGATGTTCAAGCAAAGAAGAACCCAGAGCGCGCAGGCGAAGATGCGGGCAGCGGAAAAGGGAAGCGCGATTGAGCGAAGATGGCTGAGAGATAGTTGGCAGAGCATGATGGCGGAGTTGCCGGGATTATCAAGCTGAGTTGGAGCAATTCTCAATTGAGTATTAGGAGGATTGGGATTCACCACAGAGACACAGAGAACACGGAGGATGCACAGAGAAAAGCAATTTCAAATCCAGGAATCTGAAATCTCAAATCTGCTATTTGTGATTATTATCTCTGTGCCCCTTCTGTGTCCTCTGTGTCTCTGTGGTGAATTGCCTGCTACCTGACACTCAACTGAAATCCTCTAACTCTCATCGGGGAGAACGATCTTTCCTGCGAACATAGTAGACCACGCCCGCGTGGTCGTCCGTAAAGAGAAAAGCGTCCGTCCCCATCTGCATAATATCTGCGGGGCGGCCATGCACCGTGCCGTTTTGCAGGAAGCCGCTGATGAACGGTTCGACGCGCGCGCCTCTTTTCACGCGCACGATGCTGTGGCCGTTATTCAATTTGTGATCCGACGAGCCGTGCAGCGCGACCAGGAAATAGTTCCTGAGATTCGGTGAAGTATTATTCGCATCGAAATACTCCAGACCGAGCGGCGAGCTATGCGCGTCGAAAGCGGCATACGCCGAAGGGACGTTCTTACAGTTAATCTTCTTCGATGAAGATTGAAATTGCGTATCGGCGTAGATTCTTGATTGCTGCTGGTAGCAATAAGGCCAGCCGTAGTTCAGTCCCTGCCGGACAATGTACATCGTGTCCGAAGGCTTGTTATCGCCGAGATGGTCTGCGCCCATGTTGGTGGCAAACAGTTGCGCGCCGACCCATTTGATGCCGACGGCGTTTCGCAACCCCCTGGCATAAACCTTTCGATTCGAGCCGTCCGCGTTCATCTCAATCACAGTCGCCCTGATCTCTTCCTTCTCTTCACACGCGTTGCAACTGCTGCCGACAGACACATACAACTTCCCCGTCGGGCTGAATGCGATGGTGCGCGTCAGATGCCAGCCGCCGTACTTGTAGCTCAGCCCGTAGTCTGGAAACTCTGCCAGCACCTGCGGCCTGCCTGTGGGCGCGTTATCGCCGCTGCGATACCTGTATCGAACAAGGCGATCTGTGAGCGCAAGATAAAACCAACTGTTGCCCGCCTCGTCCGTGTGAAAGCAGATGCTGTTGGGATTGCGTAGATTCGTCAGGTAGGGCGTGACTGCGCGGAAGCGACCACGCCGCTCGTCGAAATCTTCGAGGATATAAACTGCACCTCTTTTATTGTCCGTGAGGTTATACATATCCGTGACGAAGATACGATTGTCAGGACTCTTCGTCATAAAGCGAGCACGCTTCAAGCCTTCGGCAGCGACCATGATCTCAAACTCTTCCGGGAGATTGAGGTTGAAAGTGACGCCCTTCGCCAAAGAGATTTTATGCGGCGTGAGCCGAAGAGCCTGGCCCTGGGCGGATGCGAAGCCGACGTTCAGGAGACTGAGCGAGAGAATCAGGATGTATCTTTTCATCATCTGTGGAATATAGTTCAGATTTGCCGCTTCCCGAAAGGGAAGATTAAAGAGCGATGTCAACGTCTCGTGCTGACATCCTTCCGAAAGCAAATTTAGACAGGATTAACAGGATGGACAAGATTAAGTGAAGATGAATTGTACCGATTTGAAAATCTTCATCCTGCCTATCCTGTTAATCCTGTCTATTTCTTTTCCTCTTCGCTTCAATTGACTCGCCGCCTGATTTGGCGTAGATAAAGTTCTGCTGGACTAATAATTCTCTCTCCTGAAACGGGCGATGGTCATGAAATCAATTTTTATCATTCTTGCAATCGTGTGTCTCGCGCTCGGCCTGATGAGTTGCGGGGGAAAGAACGAGCAGCCTGCGGCCAATGCAAACGCTTCAAATCTATCTGCGACCGCCGACGGCACAACTGACGAATCCATCCCGCGTGAGCTGACCCCGGAGCAGAAAGAGGCACGGAAGGTTTTCGAGCAGGGCATCGAGCTGGCGCGCAAAGATGAAGATCAAGCGGCGGCAGACGTATATCAGAGAGCCATTAGCCTGGACCCGGATTTCCCGGACGCGCACCTGCGTCTGGCGATGAGCTTTGAAGTTCTGGGTAAAAAGGATGAAGCGGAAGAGGAGTATAAAAAGGCCGCCGAGGCTTATCAGAAATATGTGCGCCACAACCAGAAGGATGCTAAGGCGCATTTCAATATGGGGCTGGCTTATAACCGTCTGGGCAAACCGGAGGAAGCAGTCAAGGCGTTTCGACAGGCGGTCAAGCTCGAACCGGAAAACAGCGATAGCCAGTATGAGCTAGGCATAGCTTACGGCAAGACTCGGCTCTATCAGGAGTCTGTCAATGCGCTTCAGAAGTCTTTGGAGATTGACCCGGACAACTATCGCGCGCAGGAAGCTCTGGAATCAGCCAAGATTAATCTACAGCGCTGGCAGGCGATGGTGAAGCAGCAGGAAGACATAGCGCGGCGGCAGGGAGCGAAGAATGCCAACGCCGCCAACGCAAACATGGGCGCGAACATAAGCCCGACGCCCGCGACTCCTTAGACTCTTTGTCGCGTCAGGCCAGGTTGATGATGGTGAGTTCGTAGAGAGTAAAGATCGGCAGAGTTTTCCAAGCCTCGCCGGTCTTTATTCATTCTCTGCGTCTGCGTCTGCCAGTGGTGTTCGAGCAAAACGCCGCCTGTGCCCTCGTCTGGCAGCGAGACGAAGCCCGTGCGCTCGCCCGGAATTGAATCGAGATTGAGAAGATGATAGGCCGCCCCTGTCAGATTGAGGTGAACGGATGCGAAAACTGATCCTGCGAATCACACTTCCCGTGCTGCTCGTGCTCGTGTTTGCGCCACTGGCTTATGCTCAGGAGGATGAAAGGCCGGAGTTCAAGATGTCCTGCCCGCAGGTGCTGAAGCTCGGGCTGGATAAGTTTACGAACGCTTACGGAAAAAAGACGAACGACTATTCGACCGTCGGGCAGAAGCAGGCGTTTGAATACTGGGTGAACTGTAAGCGTCCCGCCAACGACGAACTCGCGGCTAAGCTTTTTTCAGCGGCATACAGGCTTGGGGCTTACGAGGCGAAGCGCCTGCAAGTGGATGATACCCGCGAAGCGTTCAATAAATTCGGCTCGGCGCTCTGGGGGCTGAAATATCTGGAGGCAGGCGGCGGCACGATGTGGGGCTTAATCAGCGTCGGCGCTTACGCCGAGCGCGAAAATTTCATGGAGACGCTCATCAGGGCGCTCGCCCTCTCCGAAAGACGAAGCCCTCGCGCCAGACGAAACGTCAACGCGAGTTTGGCGAAGATTCAGCGTTGGCTGGCAAACGGCAACCGCCGCAAGCCGTTTACCGAAGGGAGCGAGCCGGAAGACGTAGCCCAGCGCCAGCAGAGCTATCAGGAAACCATGAAGGAGACGCAAGACGCTCTGGCAAAACTGCGCGACATTCTGCGCGACCTGCCGGACGCTGCCGCCGAGCGCCTCGCCAAGAAAATGGCCGACGAAACAAAGGCTGCCTTAGAGGATTCGCCGTGAGACCTTACAGTCTGCTTAAGATGGACGTTTACCGGCTTTAGCTTGGCTAATAGTAATGCCGGTGGCTTGTATATGAGTGGGGTCAAACCCGATTTTGACCGCAGAACTGAAGTTACGCTCTTCGATGGCCTTGTTTATCGCTTTGTGGAAGGCCACGGGCAGGAAAAAGATTCCCGAGTGTAAACCATGTGCCCGAGCCACTCCGGCCAACAGGATCATATATTTTCGCGTTGGATTGAGGGGCTTATCGTCATCTAAAAGATCAACCGCCAAAGATTCAGGTTTACCCCCAGCTCCAGTGACGTTATGAAAACCAAAATCAACCTGACTAAAGCCTTTCTTATGGGCTTCTTTTTGAGCAGCAATTGTGCGGTGGGCATCCTGAATTCGTGGTCGAAAGCCTAGAGCCTCCATATCTTTGATTACTGCTTCCACGCGTTGCGCGAACTTAGGGAAGCACTCTGTGAGTCTCTGCTTGTTGCGCTCTTTTCTGGCTGTTTCATTCATTGTGAGTATCCTTTCAGGAAAGATTCTGACTTCGCGGGGCTGGCGAGGACGAGGCGCTCCGTCAGTGGGTAAGGTAAAGCGCGGGTACACTAATTCTATCGAAGCGGAATGTCAATCTTAATAATCAATCGCCTCACATCTACATGCTCACTTAAAACATCTCCCGGATTAAACTCAGTTGTCTTCGAGACTTGACAGGAGAAGCCTCCATTCCGTATAGTCTCTCGTTTCGGACTAACAGTCTGATTTCTATAGTGCAACGCTTAGTAGGTTTTGGTCGGTGTGGAGGCGTTGCCCGGCTGTCGCGTCGGTATTGAAGCAGCCGCTTGACAAATATTGTGGCGTAAAAATGCTCTTGAGACGCGAAAGAGGGATGATTAATCCTCGGCTCGCTTCCACTCAGGAGCGCGCGATTGGTTGAAAAACCCGCTCATCTTAAGGATGCGACGCCACAGAAAAGTTTCGGCTTCGGGGGAAGCCAATATCCACACCCTTTTTGTACCCAGAACATCCCTCAAATCACATTTTTGTTACAGGGCAGCCCATCTGCGCTGACTGCCGAACAGGTTTCGGAAAGAGGCAGGTTGAGCACCTTTTTGCGCTTTTTATAAGCGTGATCTTCCGTTAAAGAGGATAAAAGAGCAGTGCCGACAATTAATCAGCTTGTTCGCAAAGGCCGCCAGGCGGTGAAGTACAAGACGGCCAGCCCGGCGCTTCAGGAATCGCCGCAGCGTCGCGGCGTCTGCACGCGCGTCTACACGCAAACGCCGAAGAAACCAAACTCGGCTCTGCGTAAAGTCGCCCGCGTGCGCCTGACCAATGGAATCGAGGTCACAACCTACATTCCCGGCGTTGGACACAATTTGCAGGAGCACTCGATTGTGCTCATTCGCGGCGGTCGCGTGAAGGATTTGCCGGGCGTGCGTTATCACGTCATTCGCGGCACGCTCGACTCAGTCGGCGTCGCCGACCGCAAACAGGGACGCTCCAAGTACGGCGCGAAACGTCCGAAAGCGGGCGCTGCCGGTGCCGCTAAGGGCAAGAAGTAATAATTCAGTGATAGGTGATGGGTGATAGGTAATAAGTAAAAACCTTCGTCCTATCACCCATCACTTATCACCTATCACTCGAAAAGATTATGCCAAGACGAAGAGTTGCCGAAAGACGCGAGGTGCTGCCCGATCCGGTCTACAACAATCCGTTGGTGACTAAGTTTATCAACGGCGTGATGTTGGGCGGGAAGAAATCGACGGCAGAGAGAATTTTCTACAGTGCCTTGACCCAGGTCGGGGAAAAGGCCGGGGACGAGCCGCTCAAGGTTTTCAAGAAAGCGATTGAGAACGTGCGGCCTACGGTCGAAGTTAAATCCCGTCGCGTTGGCGGTTCGACCTATCAGGTGCCGATTGAAGTCCATCAGGAGCGGCGCGGGGCGCTGGCGATTCGTTGGATTGTTCAGTACGCGCGCAGTCGTGGCGAAAAGACCATGATTGACCGTCTCGCCGGAGAGCTTTTAGACGCGGCGAACAATCGCGGGAATGCGGTCAAGAAGAAAGAAGACACGCACCGCATGGCGGAGGCTAATAAGGCTTTCGCTCATTATAAATGGTAAAGCCGTGATAGGTAATAGGTGATAGGTGATAAGAGAAAACAATCTCTTTCCTATTACCCATCATCCATCACCCATCACTTGAATTATGGCTAAGCACGATCTCAACAAGTTCCGCAATATCGGCATCATGGCGCACATTGATGCCGGTAAGACCACCACGACCGAGCGCGTCCTTTATTATACGGGCGTCTCGCACAAGATCGGCGAAGTGCATGAAGGCACGGCGACGATGGACTGGATGGAGCAGGAGCAGGAGCGCGGCATCACGATTACGTCTGCCGCCACCACCTGTTTCTGGAAGCGCGAAGGCACGGAATACCGCATCAACATCATAGACACGCCCGGCCACGTGGATTTCACGATGGAAGTCGAGCGTTCGCTTCGTGTGCTCGACGGTGCCGTTGCCGTTTTCGACGGCGTCGCCGGTGTTGAGCCGCAAAGCGAGACCGTCTGGCGTCAGGCCGATAAATACGGCGTGCCGCGCATCTGTTTCATCAACAAGTTAGACCGCGCGGGCGCATCCTTCCAGCGTTCCTTCGATTCCATCATCACCCGATTGGGCGCAAACCCCATCGCAATCCAGATTCCGATTGGCCTTGAGGCAGACCTCAAGGGCGTCGTTGACCTGATTCGCATGAAGGGCTTGATCTGGAACGACGAGACGAAGGGTGCCGAATATCAGGTGGCAGACATTCCGGCTGACCTCGTCGAAGAAGCCACCGCCGCGCGCGAAAAGATGGTCGAAGCGGTCGCCAGTGTTGACGACGACTTGATGCACAAATATATCGAGGGCGAGGAGATTTCCGAGGCGGAGATTCGCGCCGCGTTGCGTAAGGGCACGCTTGAATTGAAGCTCGTTCCGGTCGTTACGGGTTCGGCCTTTAAGAATAAGGGTGTGCAGACGCTACTCGATGCTGTGGTGGATTTTCTTCCCAGCCCGCTCGACATCCCACCGGTTGAAGGTCTCAGCCCGAAGACTGGCGAGATCGAAAAGCGTCCGGCTGATGCAAGCTCGCCGTTCAGCGGTCTGGTCTTCAAGATCATGGCCGACAAGCATCTCGGACAGCTTTCATTCGTTCGTATCTATTCGGGCACAATCAGGGCCGGTTCCTACGCTTACAATCCAGTCAAAGATTCCAGAGAGCGTGTGGGACGCCTGCTGCGTATGCACGCCAACAAGCGAGAAGATATTGATGAGGCGTCTGCTGGTGAGATTATCGCTATCGGCGGCATGAAGCAGGTGACGACCGGCGACACGGTTTGCGATGAGAACAAGCCCATCGTGCTTGAAGCGATGGATTTTCCCGCGCCTGTCATCCGCGTCGCCGTCGAACCGAAAACCCGCGCAGATCAGGACAAGCTCGGTATCGCTCTTAATCGTCTCGCGCAGGAAGACCCGTCATTCACCGTTTCGACCGATCATGAGACCGGACAGACGATCATCGCGGGCATGGGCGAGCTTCATCTTGAGATTATCGTTGACCGCATGAAGCGCGAGTTTGGCGTTGAAGCCAACGTCGGCAAGCCGCAGGTCGCGTATCGCGAGACGATCACGCAGGCAGCGCCCGGCAAAGAAGTCTTTAAGAAGCAGACAGGCGGTCGCGGTCAGTACGGCCACGTCGAATTGGAAATCGAGCCTGCTCCGGGCGAAGGCTTTGTCTTCGAGAACGAGATTACGGGTGGCGCGATTCCGCGCGAGTTTATCAAGCCGACCGAGCAGGGCATCAAAGACGCTTTGGAGCGCGGCTACCTCGCCGGTTACGAGTTGGTGGACATCAAGGTCAAGCTCGTCTTCGGTTCTTATCACGAGGTTGACTCTGACGAGCGTTCGTTCCACATCGCAGGCTCGCTCGCATTTCAGGATGCGGTGAAGAAAGCCAAGCCCGTGCTGCTTGAACCGATTATGCGCGTGGAAGTGGTGACGCCGGAAGATTACATGGGCGCGGTCAACGGCGATTTGAATCGTCGTCGCGGGCAGATCGAGAAGATGGAGCCGCGCACCGGCGGCGTGCAGGTCATCACAGCCTTCGTCCCGCTTTCGGAGATGTTCGGCTACACGACAGACCTGCGCTCTGCGACACAGGGACGCGCGACCTCCACCATGCACTTCGAGCGTTACGATCAAGCTCCCAAGAACATTGCCGAAGAGGTTATCGCCAAAGTGCAGGGAGTCGCAAAGTAGTTATAAGTAACAGGTGATGGCTGATGAGAAAGTAAATCTCTTATCGCTTATCACCCATCACTCATCACCTTTTACAGAGGAGCGAGAGATAAAGAAATGAGCAAGGAAAAGTTTGATAGATCAAAGCCGCACGTGAACATCGGAACGATTGGACACGTCGATCACGGCAAGACCACCTTAACGGCGGCGATCACGAAAGTCTTGGCCAAACATAACCCGAAGATCCTGGTGCGTGCCTTTGATTCCATTGATAACGCCCCGGAGGAGAAGGCTCGTGGCATCACGATTGCCACCGCGCACGTTGAGTACGAAACGGCCAATCGCCACTACGCGCACGTCGATTGCCCCGGCCACGCCGATTATGTCAAGAACATGATCACGGGCGCGGCCCAGATGGATGGCGCCATCCTCGTCGTGGCTGCCACGGATGGCCCGATGCCGCAAACCAGAGAGCACATTCTGCTTGCCAGGCAGGTGGGCGTGCCCGCGATGGTCGTCTTTATGAACAAGGCGGATGCGGTGGACGACGCGGAGTTGCTGGAGTTGGTGGAACTGGAAGTCAGAGAGTTGCTCTCGGCCTACGAGTTTCCTGGCGACGACATTCCGGTCATCAAAGGCTCGGCATTGAAGGCTCTGGAAGGCGATGCCGAGTGGGAGAAGACGGTCGAAGAGTTGATGAATGCGGTTGATTCCTACATTCCGACACCGGCCAGAGACGTGGAGAAGCCCTTCCTGATGCCGGTCGAAGACATCTTCACCATTCAGGGCAGAGGCACGGTGGCGACGGGCAGAGTGGAACGAGGCCGGGTCAAGGTTAATGAGCAGGTGGAGATTGTGGGCATTCGTCCAACGCGTACGACTGTTTGTACGGGAGTGGAGATGTTCAAGAAGTTGCTGGACGAGGGCACGGCGGGCGATAACGTCGGCCTCCTCCTGCGTGGTGTGGAGCGCAAAGATATTGAGCGGGGGCAGGTGATCGCGAAACCGGGCTCGATTACGCCGCACACGAAGTTCAAGGCCGAGGCGTATGTGTTGACGAAGGAAGAGGGTGGAAGACACACGCCGTTCTTCACGGGTTACAGGCCGCAGTTTTATTTTCGGACGACGGATGTGACGGGAGTGGCGCACTTGCCGGAAGGTGTGGAGATGGTGATGCCGGGCGACAATGTGGCGATGGAGATAGAGTTGATCGCGCCGATTGCGATGGAGAAGGGGCTGCGCTTTGCTATCAGAGAAGGTGGCAGAACGGTGGGTGCCGGGACCGTTTCCGATATCGTTGAATAACTCTCTCACTGTGAAGTTGAGTTGAAGAAATTATGCTGAACGAAAAGATCAGAATCAGACTCAAGGCTTACGATCATCGCGTGCTCGACCAGAGCACCACCGAGATCGTTGAGACGGCGAAGCGCACAGGCGCTCGTGTGGCCGGGCCAATCCCGCTTCCCACTTTGAAAAACAAGTGGACGGTTTTGCGCTCGCCCCACGTTGATAAAAAATCGCGCGAGCAATTCGAGATCAGAACGCACAAGCGTCTGATGGACATTCTCGACCCGACGCCGCAAACCGTAGACGCGCTGATGAAGCTCGACCTTCCGGCAGGCGTTGACGTTGAGATTAAAGCGTTCGGCAGACAGTAAAGCAGTGATAAGTAATGGGCGATAGGTGATAAGCAAAAGCCTTTCTCCTATTACCCATCACTTATCACCTATCACTGAGGTTTTGTGATGATTAACGGAATCATCGGTAAAAAAGTCGGGATGACGCAGATTTTCGCTGCGGATGGGACGGTCACTCCGGTGACGGTCATCAAGGCAGGCCCGTGCATCGTCGTGCAGAAAAAGTCTGCGGCGGGGCGCGATGGCTACGACGCGGTGCAGCTTGGGCTGGTTGAAGATAAGCCCGTCAGGCTGAAGAACGTGAACAAGCCTATGCGCGGACACTTTGAGAAGACCGGCGGCGGCGTTCCTCCGACTCGTGTTTTGAAAGAGTTTCGCCTGGATGATTCGGCGGATGCGACGAACGTAGGCGACAAAGTGCTGGTTGACCAGTTCGCAGAGGGCGACGGGATTGAAGTCATCGGGCGCTCAAAAGGGCGCGGCTTCGCCGGTACGGTCAAGCGGCACAACTTTAGTCGCGGCCCGGAATCGCATGGCTCTATGAACGTGCGTGCGCCGGGTTCAATTGGCCAGTCGGCCTACCCGTCACGCGTCATTAAGGGCACGCGCTCTTCCGGCCACATGGGCGACGAGCGTGTGACGGTCCGGGGGCTGACGGTAGCCCGCGTTGATATTGAAAATAATCTGCTGATGGTGCGCGGCGCAGTTCCCGGCGCAACCGGCAGCGTTGTGATTATCAAGAAGAAGAAGTGATGAGTGATAGGTGATAGGTGATAAGAAAGACCTTTGTTTTCTCTTATCACCCATCACCCATCACCTATCACTTCGTTTACGGAGTAAACGAAATGCCTACCGTTAAGGTGCGCAATCTGAAGAACGAAGAGGTCGGCGATCTGGAATTGTCCGACGTGGTTTTTGGTGCTGAGTTGAACGAAGCGCTGATTCATGCTGCTGTGAGAAATTACACGGCGACGGGTCGCGCTGGCACAGTCGGCACGAAGACACGCGGCGACGTATCGGGTTCCGGCAAGAAGCTCTGGAAGCAAAAGGGAACGGGACGCGCTCGCATCGCGTCAATCCGCAGCCCTTTGTGGAAGGGCGGCGGTAACGTCCACGGCCCGCAGGCGCGCGACTGGTCTTACAACATGCCGAAGAAGATGCGGCGCGGCGCTCTGCGCTCCGCTTTGTCTGAGCGCGTGCGCGAAGGCAACGTGATCGTGCTTGAAAGCTTCACGCTTGACGGGCCGAAGACGAAAGGTTTTCTTCAGTCGCTCGGTAAGCTCGGTCTGGAAGGCAAGACGTTGATTGTTGACAGCCTGGACAATACAAACCTGCTGCTGTCGGCGCGCAACGTCAAACGCGCGAAGGTCGTCAACAGTTACAGCTTGAATATCTACGATCTGCTCTATCACGAAAAGCTCGTGCTCTCGCGCGCTGCCGTGGATGAGTTGGCCGAGTTGCTCGACCCGGTATCAAGGAAAGCCGGGGCGCAACGGGATGAAGGCGTAGAAGATGTTAACGAAGGCGGAAGCGAGCAGCCCGCGCAGAGTGAAAATGCAGCAGAGGAGGCGGCATAAGCGATGAGAACAGTTTGGGACATCATCAAGTCGCCTGTGATTACGGAAAAGGCGCTGGTCGCGAAGGAAGAGACGCAGGATGCGCGACAGCTTCTGACCTTCCGCGTTGACCGTCATGCGACGAAGCCTGAAATCAAATCCGCAGTCGAGACGATCTTTCAGGTCAAGGTTGATGCAGTCAGAACGCTCAACTACATGGGCAAGATCAAACGTCGTGGGCGCTACGAGGGACGCAGGCCGTCGTGGAAGAAAGCCTACGTCACATTGAAACAGGGCGAGAACCCGCTCGATTACGGCGAAGCAATTTAAGGGCAGTGATAAGTGATAGGTAATAGGTGATAAGAAAAAACCTACTACCCATCACCTATCACCTATCACCTATTACTTGAATTATGGGCATCAAGAAACTTACACCGACATCACCGGCGCGTCGCTATCAGACTTATTTGACGCGCGACGAGTTAACGGTTGGCGCAGAGCCTGAGAAGTCGCTGCTTGAGCCGAAGACGCGAATTTCGGGGCGCAACAACGACGGGCGCATCACCATGCGTCGTCGCGGCGGCGGCCACAAGCGTCACTACCGGATCATTGATTTCAAGCGCGACAAGGCGGGGATTCCCGGTCGCGTGACGCAGATCGAGTATGACCCGAACCGCTCGGCGCACATCGCGCTCGTAACCTATCTGGACGGCGAGAAGCGCTACATCATCGCTCCGACCGGGATTGAAGTCGGCAAGACGGTGATGAGTGGGCCTGAGGCGGACATCCTGCCGGGCAACGCTCTCCCGATTCGCAATATTCCTTTGGGCACGCAGATTCACAACATCGAGCTGCGTCCGGGCAAGGGCGGGCAGATGGCACGCTCAGCCGGAGCCTTCGCGCAGTTGGTCGCCAAGGAAGGCGACTACGCGCAGCTTCGTATGCCTTCGGGCGAGATTCGGCGCGTGCCTGTCGTGTGCATGGCGACGGTGGGACAGGTCGGAAACACCGAGCATGAGAACGTCTCTTTAGGTAAGGCCGGACGTTCGCGCTGGAAAGGCATTCGCCCGCACGTTCGTGGCGTGGCCATGAATCCGGTGGATCACCCGCACGGCGGCGGTGAAGGTAAAACTTCCGGCGGACGCAATCCCGTCACCCCCTGGGGACAGCCAACGCGCGGCTACAAGACACGCAAGACCAAGCGCACATCGAAGATGATTGTGCGGGATAGGCGTGTGAAATAAGTTTTGAGTTACGAGTTTTGGGTTTCGAGTGAAAAGCCTTTAACCCGGAACTCCAAACTCGAAACCCGAAACTTGAGTTAAGCGGAGCGAAGCGAAACGTTATGGCACGTTCAGTTAAAAAAGGTGCGTTTGTTGATACGAGTATCATGAAGGCTGTGGAGCGTATTCGCGCGGGCGGTGCGCGGCCTCCGGCCATCAAGACCTGGTCGCGCCGTTCGACGATTACGCCTGACATGGTCGGGCTGACGTTCGGCGTTCACAACGGCAAACGACACTTACCAATCTATGTGACAGAGAACATGGTCGGCCACAAACTGGGTGAGTTTTCGCCGACGCGTACCTTCAAAGGCCATTCGGGAACGAAGGCCGAGAAGAGTTCGAAGGTAGCGAAGAAATAAGTGACAGGTAATAGGTGATAGGTGATGGGAGAAACGCTTTTTCTTATCACTTATCACCCATCACCTATCACTGCGAACGGAGTGAGCTAATGGAAGCAAGAGCGAGTGCAAGGTATCTACGGGGGTCGGCGCAGAAGGCGCGGCTCGTCATTGATATGATTCGCGGCAAGAACGTCAATCAGGCTTTGGCGATTTTGCAGTTCACGAATAAGCGTGCGGCGGACGGCATCGAGAAATGCGTGCGTTCGGCTATTGCCAACGCAAGCGAGGCTGCGGAGAAGGCCAACGTCGCCATTGACCCCGATGAGCTGTGGGTCAAGGTCGCCTTCGTTGATCGCGGGCCGACGAAGAATCGTCGCCGTATGCGTCCTGCGCCGCAGGGTCGCGCTTATCGTGAGCGTCGCCATTTCTGCAATGTGACGATTCTCCTCTCTAACGACGAGAAGGTTACAGCCGCCGACAAGAAGAAGAACGGTAAGGCTGCGGCTGATGCCAAGCCCGCGAAGCTCGAAGAGAGCAAGACGCGGAAACGTGGTGGGGCTGTCGCCGCGCCGCGAGCCAAGCGCACCGCGCCGAAGACCAGCGACGAAGAGAAAACCAGCAGCGCCTCGGAAAAGACTGAGAGCGCAGTTGAAGAGACAACGACGACTGAAGAGTAAGCCTTATTCAAATTTGAGATTTCACATCTGAGATTTCAAATTCAAGGCGACTGAAACGGAGAAATAGAGTGGGTCAGAAAGTTCATCCATACGGCTTCCGCCTCGGCTACAACAAAGACTGGCACTCGCATTGGTTTGCCAAGCGTCAATATGGCGAGTTCCTTCTGGAAGATTTGAAGCTGAAGCGCGAGTTGAAACAGAAGTTCACGGGCGCTGGCGTCAGCCACGTTGACGTTGAGCGCGCGGCCAATCGCCTGAAGATCATCATCTACACGTCGCGTCCCGGTATCATCATCGGACGCAAGGGCGCGGAGATTGACAAGCTCAAAGGCGACCTCTCCGCACGCACCGGGCGCGAAGTCCTGGTCTCGATTCAGGAGATTCACAAGCCGGAACTCAACGCCCAGCTTCAGGCCGAAAAGATTGCTGCGCAGCTTGAGAAGCGTATCGCTTTTCGCCGCGCCATGCGTAAGACCGTAGAGGAATCCATCCGCTTCGGCGCGCAGGGCATCAAGGTCAAGATTTCGGGTCGCTTGAACGGAGCCGAGATTGCGCGCAGCGAGTGGCATCTTCAAGGACAGTTGCCGCTGCACACCTTGCGCGCAGACGTTGATTACGGATTGGCCGAAGCCCACACGACGTTTGGTGTCATCGGCGTCAAGGTCTGGATTTACAGGGGCGAGATTCTCGACCCGAAAGCGGCGATGGCGCGCGGTACGGGCACTGACCCGATCAACGAGCCCCGCGGCGATGGCCGCGAACGCCGTCCCCGCACGCGCCGCGAGCGCGAAGGCGGTGGCCGCGACGGTGAGCGCGGCGAACGCGGCGACAGACCGGGACGTGGACGCGGCGGAGATAGATCATAAAGCAGTGATGGGTCATAGGTGATAAGTGATAGGTGAAAACCTTTCTTATCACCCATCACTTATCACCTATCACTTAATTGGGGTTGCATTCATCATGTTGATGCCGAAAAAAGTAAAGCACCGGAAGCAGATGAAGGGGCGCATGGGTGGCGTGGCGAATCGCGGCGGCTCAATCAGCTTCGGTGAATACGGGTTGAAGTGTTTGGAGCCTGCGTGGATTACGGATCGCCAGATTGAAGCAGCGCGTATTGCTATGACGCGCCACATCAAGCGCGGCGGAAAAATCTGGATTCGGATGTTCCCGGATAAGCCTATTACCAAGAAGCCTGCGGAAACGCGCATGGGCAAAGGTAAGGGCGCTCCCGAATACTGGGTGGCGGTCGTCAAGCCGGGTCGTATTCTTTACGAGATTGAGGGTGTGGACGAGACGACGGCGCGTGAAGCGATGCGCCTGGCCGCACAGAAACTTCCGATCAAGACGAAGTTTGTGAGGCGCGCGGATCAAGAAGGAGGCGCGATTTAGTTTTATGGCAAAAAGACGCGAAGAATTAGAACGTCTGCACGATACGTCGGACGAAGATTTGCAGGCAGAGGCGGCGCGCTTGAAAGAGTCGCTCTTTCGCTTGAACTTCAAACTGGCGCTCGGCGAAGTTGACGCAATCAAGAACGTCCGGCTGGAGAAAAAATCACTGGCGCGAATTCGCACCATCATGCGCGAGCGTGAGCGAGAGGCGCAGGCAGGAACGAAGTAAATAGTGAATGGCAAATAGTAAATAGGAGAAAAGGCGGGAGCGCCCATTCACCATTTACGATTCACCATTGACCAGAGGTTGAGAGATGGCAGAAGAAAATCAGGAAGATGTGCAGCCGACCGACAGTGACGCAACTGTTGCCGAAGAAACGAAGGCTGGCGAGACCTTAGCGCACGCGGTTGCGCCGAACGTCGATTCGCAGCCGGGTGATGCTTCGGGCGCGGAAGCGGGCAAGCGCGGCAAGCGCTCGCAGAAGGTCGGCATCGTCGCTTCAGACAAGATGCAGAAGACGGTCGTCGTGCGCGTTGACCGCCTTATCAAGCATCCGAAGTATCGTCGCTACGTGCGCCGCACGTCGAAGTTCATGGCGCATGATGAAACGGGAGCCGCCATTGGCGACAAGGTGCGTATCGTCGAGACACGCCCGCTCTCGGCCAGAAAACGCTGGCGCGTTGTCGAGATTGTGCAGAAGGCTGAGAAATAGTGATGGGTAATAAGTGATAGGTGATAAGTAAAAGCGTTTCGTTTGTCCTATCACCCATCACCCATTACTTATCACTGCGAACGGAGTGAGCAACAATGATTCAGATGCAGACCTCTCTGGAGGTTGCTGATAATTCAGGGGCGCGGCGTGTGGAGATGATCATGCCGATTGGCGGGTCAACCGGCAAGATTGCTTCCTTAGGCGACCGTATCAAGGTCACTGTGAAGGAAGCGACGCCCGATGGAACAATCAAAAAGGGCACGGTGCAGAACGCCGTCATCGTTCGCACTCGTAAAGAAGTGCGGCGTAAGGATGGAACGTACATTCGTTTCGATCAGAACGCGGCGGTGCTTATTAAAGACGACGGCACGCCCATCGGCACGCGCGTCTTCGGCCCTGTGGCGCGCGAGCTTCGTGACAAGAACTATATGAAAATCGTTTCGCTCGCGCCGGAGGTAATATAAAAGTGGCTCAAGGAACTAAACGCGCGAAGATTAAAAAGAACGACAATGTGGTTGTCATCGCCGGACGCGACAAAGGCAAGCGCGGTCGCGTGCTTGAAGTCTTGCCGAGCACCGGCAAGGTGAAGGTAGAAGGCGCAGGCATGATTAAAAAGCACCAGCGCGCCAATCCGCAGAACAATCGTGGCGGCGGCATCATCGACAAAGAAGCCTATCTTGACATCTCGAACGTGCAGTTGATCGACCCGGAATCGGGCAAGCCGACGCGCGTTAAGTATGAAGTCGAAGGCACTGGGGAGAATCAAACGAAGATCCGCGTTGCTGCACGCAGCGGGCAGAGCTTAGAGAAATAATTGTCGAGACTCAGATAAGTTAAATAGTCTGGAAACGCCTGGTCTGAAATTTGAGATTTCAAATCTGACATCCTTCAGAGGGCGAGACCCAGACGATGAGGTGAATAAGGGAATGGCAGCGAGATTAAAAGAGAAATATACAAAAGAGATTGCGCCCGCGATCTCCAAGGAATTCGGCGTCGAGAACCCGATGGCTGTGCCGCGCCTTGAGAAGATCGTCATCAACATGGGCATGGGCGAAGCCATCGCCAACGCGAAAATTCTCGACACGGCGGCGGACGAAATACGCTCCATCACGGGACAGAAGCCTGTCGTCACGAAGGCGAAGAAATCCATCGCCTCGTTCAAACTGCGTCAGGGGATGCCCATCGGCGTGATGGTGACTCTGCGCGGCGATAGGATGTACGAGTTTCTGGACCGGCTGGTGTCGGTCGCGTTGCCGCGCGTGCGTGACTTTCGCGGTGTGTCACCGAAAGCGTTTGACGGGCGCGGCAACTACACGCTCGGCATCCGCGAGCAACTGATTTTTCCCGAAATTGATTTCAATAAAGTGGACAAGACGCGCGGCCTGAATATCTCGATTGTCACGACCGCGCGCAACGATGAGCAGGCACGAGCGCTTCTCAAAGCTCTGGGCATGCCGTTCAGACAATAAAGCAGTGATAAGTAATAGGTGATAGGTGATGAGGAAAGACAATCACTTATTACCTATCACCTATCACCCATCACTGAGGTTGTATGGCAAAGAAATCACTGATTGCGAAAGCGAACCGGAAACCGAAGTTCTCGTCGCGCGCCTATTCGCGTTGCAAGCGTTGCGGACGCCCGCGCGCCTACCTGCGCAAGTTTAATTTGTGCCGCATCTGTTTCCGCGAGTTGGCGCTGCAAGGGCAAATCCCCGGCGTCGTAAAATCGAGCTGGTAAGAAAAGCGGTGATAAGTAATAGGTGATAGGCGATAAGAAAAAGCTCTTATCCCATCACCCATCACCCATCACCTATCACTTGGAGTTTGAAGAATGACTGATCCTATCGCCGATATGCTGACGCGCATTCGCAACGCAATAGCTGCGAAGCACTCGCGCGTTGATATTCCGGCCTCGAAATTGAAACTGGAGATTGCCCGCATCCTGAAGGAAGAGGGCTATATCAACAACTTCGTCGTCAAGGGCGAGGGCACTAAGCGCACGATTCGCATTTTTCTGCGCTACGATGCGCGCGGCACAAGCTCGATCACGCATCTCGAAAGAGTGTCGCGTCCCGGTCGCCGTGTTTACATGGGCGCAACCGAGATTCCGAAAGTGCTCGGCGGCTACGGCGTCAACATCGTCTCGACTTCGCGCGGCCTGATGAGCGGCAAATCCGCCCGCCGCGAGAACATCGGCGGCGAAGTGCTGGCTCAAATATATTAGTAATAAGTAATGGGTGATAGGTGATAAGACAAAACGTTCTTTCCCCTCACCCATCACTTATCACCTATCACTGAGGTTAGTTATGTCTCGCATTGGAAAGAAAGCTATCACCGTTCCGAGTGGCGTCACGATCAAGATTAGTGATCGTGAGTTGGAAGTGAAGGGCGCGAAGGGCACGCTTAAGACACCTGTCCCTGAAGGCATCACCTTCAAGCAGGAAGGCGACCAGTTGGTGGCCGAGCGCGCTTCGGATAACCTGGCCGCGCAGCACGGTCTGGCGCGGGCGCTGGCGAATAACGCCGTCGTCGGCGTGACGGAAGGTTTTACGAAGCAGATGGACGTGGTCGGAGTCGGCTACAAGGCGGACGTGCAGGCCAAGAAGATCGTCTTCTCGCTTGGCTATTCGCACCCGATTGAGTTTCCGTTGCCCGATGGCATTGAAGCCAAAGCCGAGCGCCTCCCGACCAAGCAGAGCATTCAGCAGTATCAAACGACGTTGACGCTCTCAGGAATTGATAAACAGAAGCTCGGCCAGGTGGCCGCAGAAATGCACACGCTGCGCAAGCCCGACGCCTACAAAGGCAAAGGCGTGCGCTACAGTGATGTCACGTTGAAACTGAAACCGGGCAAGACAGGAAAATAAAGTGACAGGTAATGGGTGATAGGTGATAAGTAAAACGCTTTTCTCCCATCACCCATCACTTATCAACCTATTACTGAGGTTTGAAATGGCACAGAGAAATAGAGCGGCAGTTCGGAGCGCGGTTCATAAGCGCATTCGCCGCAAGGTACGCGGCTCGACGGAGCGCCCGCGCCTGGCGGTCTATCGTAGTCTGAATCACATCTACGCTCAGGTGATTGACGATGAGCGCGGGCAGACGCTGGCTTCCGCTTCGACCACCGAGAAGGATTTGCGCGGCGGGACGGGCGGCAATATCGAGGCCGCGCAGCGAGTAGGGCGTACCATTGCGGAGCGCGCGCTGGCTGCGGGAATCGAAAGCGTGGTCTTTGATCGCGGCGGTTATCTTTATCACGGGCGCGTCAAAGCGTTGACGGATGCAGCCCGCGAAGCTGGCTTGAATAAGGATGAGACCGCGGCGGCAGCCCCTGCGGAGGGCAGCGACGAAGAAGAGAACAGGGAGCAGTAATGAGACAACCCAGACAGCGTATTTCTGCACAGGGGCTTGATCTGAAGGATCAGGTCATCTCCATCAACCGCGTGACCAAGGTGGTCAAGGGCGGTAAGAATATGAGTTTCGCTGCGCTCGTCGTGATCGGCGACGAGGCGGGGCACGTCGGCTTCGGGACGGGCAAGGCTCGCGAAGTGCCGCTGGCCATCAAAAAGGGCATCGAGTCGGCCAAGAAGAATTTGATTCGCGTGCCGCTCATCAATAACACGCTGCCGCACCAGTTGATCGGAAAATACGGCGCGGGTCGTGTGATGATGAAGCCTGCTTCTGAGGGAACGGGCGTAATCGCGGGCGGAGCGGTTCGCGCCGTCATGCAGGCCGTGGGCGTGCACGATGTTCGCACCAAGATTCTCGGCTCGGCCAACCCGCATAACGTCGTGCGAGCGACCTTCGACGGTCTGCTGAAGATGAAAGACCCGATGGAACTGGCACGTCTGCGCGGCAAGCAGGTGGAAGAATTATAAGGCGGTGATGGGTAATGGGTGATAGGTGATAAGAGAAAACCTTGTTCTTTCCTATCACTTATCACCCATCACTTATCACCCATTACTGAGGTTTGAAATGGCAGACGAGAATAAAGAGCAGTCGAATGATGGCGGCACGATCCGCATCCAGTATTACCGGAGTTTTATCGCCGCGCCGAAAGCGCATAAGCAGATCGTGAAGAGTCTCGGCCTGACGAAGTTGAATCAGATAGTCGAGCGCCCGGACGATGCCGCGATGCGCGGCTTCGTCGAGAAAGTTCCGCACCTGCTGCGAATCATTGAATAGGAAACAGGGGACAGAGGCCGGGGGCCAGGGGACGGTAAAAGATGCCGACCCCTGAACCCTGACCCCCGACCCCGATTTACGGAGTAAATCATGGCTATCGGTCTTGATAATTTACGCGCTCCCAAGGGAGCGACTCATAAGAAGAAGCGTGTTGGACGAGGCCCCGGCTCGGGGTTGGGCAAAACCGCCGGGCGCGGCGAGAAGGGGCAGAAATCACGCTCCGGCTACTCGGCTAAAATCGGTTTCGAAGGCGGTCAGATGCCGTTGCATCGTCGGCTTCCGAAGCGCGGCTTTACCAATATCTTCAAGAAGCAGTGGATTGAGATCAATCTTTCATCTCTCGACCAGCATTTCGAGGCTAACGATGAGGTCACGCCGGATTTGCTGCATGAGCGCGGGCTGATTAAGAAAGTTAAGCGCGATGTGGTCGTGCTCGGCACGGGCGAGATTTCAAAAGCGCTTCGCGTTTCCGCGCACCGCTTTACCAAGAGCGCCCGCGAGAAGATAGAAAAAGCTGGCGGCGCAGCTACGGAAATCAGTAAGCCGAAGGCAGAAGACAGAAAGCAGTAGGCAGCAGGCAGTGGTCAGTGAGCAGTAAGAACGAAAAGCGTTTTTGCTTTTACTGCTCACTGACCACTATCATTAGCCCACTGCTTTTTGCTTTCTTCCCTAGCGAGAGCGATAATTGCAGACCGTATTCTAGTAGCACTTAGATTCAGGCCAGAGGCAATCGTATGGAAAAGTTTTTCGCCGCCGTCCGCAACATGTTTCAGGTTCCAGACCTGCGGAAGCGTATCTTTTTTACGCTCAGCATGCTGGCAATCTATCGCATTGGCGCGCACATCACCGCGCCCGGCATCAACAAAGCGCGTCTCGAAGCGGTCTGGGCCGATGTCGGCAATACTCTGCTCGGCGTCCTTGACCTTTTCTCCGGCGGAAACTTTCGCACCATCTCAATCTTTGCGCTGGGCGTCACTCCCTACATCACCGCTTCCATCATCCTTCAACTAATGACTGTCGTCTCGCCGCAGTTGAAGAAGTTGCAGGAAGAGGGCGAGATGGGGCGGCAGAAGCTCAATCAGTGGACACGCTATCTGACGGTCGGACTCGGCTCTATTCAAACCTTCTTCGTCGCAAACTGGTTGCAGTACAACGGCGTCGCCGATGTCCCCGGCACAAAGTTCCTGCTGATGACGGCGCTGACGCTGACGACCGGAACGATCTTCGTGATGTGGCTCGGCGAGCAGATTACGGAGCGCGGCGTCGGCAACGGCATCTCGCTGCTCATCTTCGCCGGTATCGTCATCGGTCTACCGCGCGGCGTGGAGCAGGTGATTACGCGATTGAGCGCTGGCGATGCGCTTGAAACCATCGGCGTCATCGCGCTGGTCGCAGCCCTGATTGCGTTGATTGCTTTCATCGTCTTTGTCGAATCGGGACGGCGCAAGATTGCCGTCAGTTATGCGAAACGACACGTCGGGCGTCAGATGGTCGGCGGGCAGCAGACCACCATGCCGCTCAAAGTCAACATGGCCGGGGTGATTCCTGTCATCTTCGCTTCCTCCGTGTTGTCTATGCCGCAGAGCTTGTTCTCCGCCTTCCCGCCGTCAGACCCGGCTTCGACGTGGGGCAAAGTCTACGGCTTCTTCCAGCAGTTTCACGGCGGCGACCCTTATTACGAACTGGTCTTCGTTACGCTCATTATCTTCTTCACGTTCTTTTACGTTTCCATCGTCTTTAACGTCGAAGAGGTGGCGGACAATCTGCGTAAACATGGCGGGTTTATGCCGGGCATTCGACCCGGTCGCGCGACGGCTGAATATCTGCGTACCATCCTGACGAGATTGACGATTGTTGGCGCAGTCTATCTGGCGTTCGTCGCCCTTATCCCGCAGATCATGCTCAGCGGCTTCCGCGTCCAGCGACTGCCATTCATCGGCGAGTCTATCTATAATTTTGTCAGTAGTACGCCGGGCTTGAGTTGGATTCCTGAAGGGATGCACTATCAATTCTATTTCGGCGGCACCAGCCTCTTGATTCTGGTGGGCGTGGCGATGGACACGGTCTCACAAATCGAGGCGCAACTCGTGATGCGCAACTACGAGGGATTCCTCGGCGGCGGCAGCCGCTTGCGCGGACGGAGAGCGTAAGAACAGTGATAAGTGATAGGTGATAAGAGAAACCCTCTTTCCTATCACCTATTACCCATCACCTATCACTTTGTATGGCAAAGATTATCGTTTTGATGGGTGCGCCGGGCGCAGGGAAGGGGACGCAGGCGCGGCTTCTTCAGGAGCGTCTGGGGCTGCCGCAGATTTCGACGGGTGACATGTTTCGCGCTCTGAAAGAGGCGAAGACGCCGCTCGCTGAAGAGGTTCGCGCGATCATGGAGGCCGGTAATCTTGTGCCCGATGATGTGACGATTCGCGTCGTTCGTGAGCGCACCGGGCGGGAAGATTGCCAGCACGGATACATTCTGGATGGTTTCCCCCGCAATCCGGCGCAGGCCGCGATGCTTGAGAAACTGGCCGTCGAGCAGGGAAACAGGATTCAGGCGATTCTGGTGGATGTTCCCACTGGCGAGCTTGAGAAGCGGATGGTCGGTCGGCGTAATTGCCCTGTCTGCGGCGAAATCTATAACGTTTATTTTAAGCCGCCCAAAGTTGATAGTGTTTGCGATCTGCACCCGGAAGCGCAACTGATACATCGCGCCGACGATAATCCCGAAACGGTGCAAACCAGGCTTGCTACTTTCGAGAAACAGACGCGCCCCCTGCTTGATTATTATCAGGCAGCAAATCTCCTCAGCCGCGTTGACGGTACACGCGAGCCGGAGGCGATCTACGCGGAAATTGAAAAGATAGTAATAGGTGATAGGTGATAGGTGATAAGAGAAACCCTTTGTTCTTTCTTATCACCTATCACCTATCACCTATCACCCGCTTATGATTATTGGGAAGTCCAGAAAAGAGCTAGAGAAGATGCGCGCCGCCGGGCAATTGGTGGGGGGCGTGCTTCAGGAGTTGCGCCGGATGGTTGCGCCGGGCGTGACGACGCTCGAAGTTGATATGGCGGCGGAGAAGATGATCCGCGATGCGGGCGCGCTGCCGACCTTCAAGGGCTATCATGGTTTCCCGTTTTCTATCTGCGCGTCGGTCAACGAACAGGTCGTTCATGGCTTTCCGTCCAATTATACGTTGAAGGAAGGCGACATCTTCTCGATTGATGTGGGCGCGACGCTCGCAGGATTCGTCGGCGATACGGCCACGACGGTTCCCGTCGGGCGTGTGAGGCCGGAATTGCTGAAGCTCATCAGCGTCACGGAAGAATGCCTTGAGCGTGCCATCGAGCAGTGCCGCGAAGGCAGGCATCTGGGCGACATCGGCTGGGCTGTGCAGAGTAATGCCGAAGCGCACGGATACAGCGTCGTGCGCGAATACGTCGGGCACGGCATCGGGCGCCGGATGCACGAAGACCCGCAGATTCCCAATTACGGAACACCGGGCAAGGGCGCGAAAATCAAAAAAGGCTACGTTTTTGCCGTCGAGCCGATGATTAACATAGGCACGCACGAGACGAAAGTCCTGAAAGACGGCTGGACTGTGGTGACGCTCGACGGGCAGCCCAGCGCACACTGCGAGCATACGATTGCCATTACGGAGAACGGCCCGGAAGTTTTTACACGGGTGGTTGGAGCCGAGCAGGAACGAGCGGAGCTGGTGGGCGTCTAAAGTCACGGCCTTCGGCGCGGCTTGGTAATAACCGTTAAGCTATGGTAATATTTGCAGTTTGCGAGTGGAGGCGAATTTAACCTATAGAGGTATATGGCGAAGGAAGAAGCGATAGAGGTGATGGCGAAGGTCCTTGAGACCCTGCCGAACGCGATGTTTCGCGTTGAGTTGGAGGACAACCAACACCAGGTGTTGGCGCACATCTCAGGCAAGATGCGCAAACACTTCATACGCATTCTTCCCGGCGACCGCGTGCTGGTCGAGCTTTCGCCTTATGACCTCAATCGTGGCCGGATTACTTATCGCTATAAATAAGCAGCAGGGTTTGAGACAGGAAAGAGGCGAGGGGCAAGATGAAAGTACGGGCGTCAGTTAAAAAGATGTGCGATAACTGCAAGATCATTCACCGCAAAGGCGTGGTGCGCGTGATCTGCACCAACCCCAAGCATAAACAGCGGCAGGGATAAGAAATTTTTGATTTGCGATTTTTGATTTTTGATTGGAAGCGGACGGAAGAAAGTTTTTAAGTCCTTATCCAATCGCCAATCAAAAATCACAAATGCTTTTTGGAGAATAAAAATGGCTCGTGTAGCTGGTGTCGATCTTCCGCCGAACAAGCGGGCGCAGATCGGTCTCACATACATTTACGGTATCGGACGCTCGCGTGCGACCTCAGTTTTGGGCGAAGCGCAGATCAGCGTTGATACGCGCGTCAAAGATTTGAGCGAGGACGAACTCGGTCGCATTCGCTCCATTCTTGAAGCGCAAGGCGAAATCGAAGGCGATCTACGCAAGCGCGTGCAGATGGACATCAAGCGCTTGATGGACATTGGCGCATACAGAGGTTTGCGTCATCGTCGCGGCCTCCCCGTTCGCGGGCAGCGCACGCATACCAACGCACGCACACGCAAAGGCCCCCGCCGCGCAACCATCGCGAAGAAGAAAGCGCCGGGCAAGAAGTAGAAAAGCAGAGGTTAGAGATTAGAGGTTAGAGGTCAGTCGTTGACTTTACTAATCTCTGACCTCCGACCTCCGACCTCTGAGGTTATATGGCAAAAGCATCAGGCGGAAAAAAGAAGGTCTTTCGGAAGAAAGAGAAGAAGAATATCCCGAACGGGATTGCGTTCATCGCGGCGTCGTTTAATAACACGATGATCTCGATCACAGATCTTGAAGGGAATTTAGTCGCGCAGTCGTCTTCGGGCGCACGCGGATTTCGTGGCTCGCGCAAGGGGACTCCGTTCGCCGCTCAACAGGCGGCGTGGGAAGCAGCCAAAAAAGCGCAGGAAGCCGGAATGCACCAGTGCGAGGTTCGCGTCAAAGGCCCCGGCGGCGGGCGCGAGTCGGCGATTCGCGCGATCAACAACGCGGGCATTCGCGTCACGACCATTCGTGACATCACGCCGATTCCGCACAACGGCTGCCGTCCGCCGAAGCGTCGCAGAGTTTAATAAGTGATAGGTAATGGGTGATAGGTGATAAGAGAAAAGACGTTGTTCTTTCTTATTACTTATCACCTATCACCCATCACCGTTTTATTTAACCTAAAGGATGAAGGGCGCTCTATGCGTCTGTAAACTTTTCCGTCTATTAAATAGACTGGAGGCAAAAAGAGAGTGGCTAGGTATAGAGATGCGGTGTGCCGTTTGTGCCGCCGTGAAGGTGCAAAACTTTTCTTAAAGGGCGACCGTTGTTACAAGCCCTCCTGTCCGATTGAGAAGCGCGGCACGCAGCCGCCCGGACAGCACGGTAATTCGATGCGGCGCGGCAAAGCATTGGTCGGCTACGGCCAGCAGTTGCGCGAAAAGCAGAAGGTCAAGCGCATTTATTTCGTCCTCGAAGGACAGTTTCGCAACTACTTCGAGAAGGCTGCTCGCCAAAAAGGTATCACGGGCGAGAATCTACTGTT
>CAWBSB010000007.1:0-199998 GCA_963791265.1 uncultured Acidobacteriota bacterium | reverse complement strand
TGCGCGCGGTCTTCCATCAACTCATGCGCCCGGCGTGCTTCCGCGAGCGGCAGCGTGCGATCAACGACAGCGCGGATTGCGCCACGCTCGACGAACTTCATCGCGTCTAACAACTCCGCTTTTGAACCCATGAACGAGCCTAAGAGTGAGAGGTGGCGATAGAAGACCTGCCGGATGTCCGTGCGCGCATCAAAGCCGCTGGTCGCGCCGCAGGTGACGAGCCGCCCGCTCTTGGCGAGCGCCATCAAAGAGCCAGGCCACGTCTCCGCGCCCGTGTGCTCGAAGACGACATCAACGCCGCGCTTGCCCGTCAGACGGCGCACTTCTTTCGGCCAATCCTCGCGCGTGTAGTTAATCGTTTCATCTGCGCCAAGGGTGCGTGCCTTCTCTAATTTCTCGTCCGAACCGGCGGTCGCAATAACGCGCGCTCCGCGCAGCTTCGCAATCTGGATTCCGATTGAGCCGACGCCGCTCCCCGCCGCGTGAATCAAAACATCTTCGCCCGGCTGCACCTTTGCTCTCGTGACAAGCATGTGCCACGCCGTCACTGTGACAAGCGGCAGCGCGGCAGCTTCTTCCCAACTCAGATTCTTCGGCTTCGGAATCACATTGACGCCGGGCGCAGCGACCAACTCGGCGTAGCCGCCATCGCGCCTGTAGCCCAGAATGTCATACTCCAGGCATTGATTGTCCTGCCCGCGCAGGCACTCTATGCAATGCCCGCACGAGACTCCCGGCTGCAACAGCACTTCATCGCCCACTTTTGCCCACGTCACAAGCTCGCCAGCTTCGCGTACTACACCGGCAATATCGTTACCCAAAATATGCGGCGTCGGAATCACTATGCCGGGCAAGCCCCCGCGCGCCCACACGTCCAGATGATTCAAAGCGCAGGCGCGCACCTCGACCAAAACCTCGTTGGCCTTAATGCGCGGCTCTTCGGTATCCGTGTACTGCAATACCTCCGGCCCGCCATGCTCATTAAAAACGACAGCTTTCATAAAATGACTCACTCAAAATACTGAAATGTAGATTTCCCGCCCCTTGCGCCCGCAATATAACGCGAAACGTCACAATTGCGGAATGCGAAATTCGGATTGCGGATTAAAAGGCAACTGCACTGTTCTTATACTGAATTGCTAAAAAGTGAGGGGCGAAACGAACCACGAAGTCACACGAAGCTACACGAAATTGTTATTACTGTTTTCTTCGTGTCCTTTCGTGTGACTTCGTGGTTCGTTTCACCCTTCTTTCTTGTCTGCAACTCGGTACTAAATCTGCAATCTGAAATCCACATTCCGCAATTGAGTAGCGGGCAGGGACGAGTCCTTCTCCTCCTTTTGCTTGACCACTGGGACGGTTTCTAAAGTGTCATAGCTCGGACAATGAGCGGCGCTGTTAATTCGTATGCTCTCTTTCGGAAAGTTGAGGGCAGATGAAAGAAGACAAACCCAGCGCGACGGCTTACCTGATTGCGAGAAGCACGTTTTTTCTCTCGCGAGACCCACTCCTCGGACAACTCGTCCCGGCGCATTCCGCCGAACTTTGCGAACGATTTGTTCATACTCGCTCACGATTCGCGCGCCTGCTTGACGCCGCCATCAATTCAAGGCCGCTGCGCCCGCTGGCCGCAGCCCTGGAGCGCGCCACCGTCCCCGGCATCAAGCTCCATTACGCTCTCAGGAAACGTTACCTTGAAGAGATAGCGCGCGACGCACTCCGCGATGGCTTTCGCCAGGTGGTCGTTATTGGCGCAGGCTTCGACACGCTGGCCTTACGGCTGCACGAAGCGTTTTCTGAAACAAAATTCTTCGAGATAGATCACCCGGCGACGCAGCGCGTCAAAAAGCATGTGGTCGAAAAACATCACGCGCCGCGACGTAACCTGCAATTTATCTCGCTCGACCTCGCGCACGGGAATCTGGAAGGCAGCCTGCTTTCCTCGGCAGACTATCAACCGGAGACCGCCACGCTCTTCGTCGCCGAAGGTCTCCTGATGTATCTAGCGCCCGCAGAGATAGACCTGATCCTTCAGTTCATTCGCTCGCACAGTGGAGCGAAGAGCAGGCTCGCGTTCACGTTCATGGAGATGCAAAGCGGCGGGCGCATCGGTTTCCGCGAATCGAGCCGCGCGGTGGACGCCTGGCTACGTTTGCGCGGCGAGAGTTTTAAGTGGGGAAGCAAGCGTGAGCGAATCGGAGGCTATCTCGCAGCCAGAGGTTTCGCTGTGCGGGACATCATCACTTCGGAGACCTTGAGAACCAAATACCTCACGGCAGAGCATCTGCGACATCTTTCGCTCGCGGATGGTGAGTGCATCTGCGTCTCAGAGGTTAACTAAAGAGCCACACCTATGCCCATTCTAAGAAGAGTTAATCGTGAAAGCGCGACCCCAACGACATCAATTGCGGCGTCCGTTTATCGCCGCCTGCGACGGCTTCCCGCTAGCGACGACCGGATAGTCAACGACGTGCATTCTCAGTTGAACCGCACGCGCGTGCGCTCAATCGTTTATCCTGAATCAATCGAAGCCTTGCAGGCGATTGTTAAAAGGGCACGCGCTCGTGGATGGGCAGTCTCGATTGCGGGCGGCAGGCACGCGATGGGCGGGCAGCAGTTTGGAACAAACAATGTGCTGCTGGATATGTCGCGTTTGAATCGCGTGCTGAGGTTCGATGCGTTGCGGCGCGAGGTGGAAGTCGAAGCGGGTATTCAATGGCCGGAACTCGTCAACTATCTGGTCAGGGAGCAGAGAGGCCACCCGCAGCAACTGGGAATAATTCAGAAGCAGACGGGCGCGGATCGTTTGAGCATCGGCGGAGCGCTCGCGGCCAACATTCACGGGCGTGGATTGAGCCTGAAGCCGATCATTGGTGATGTCGAATCCTTCGTGCTGGTTGATTCCGAGGGCAACGCGCGCAGGTGCAGCCGGAGCGAGAACGCGGAATTGTTCGGCCTGGCTATCGGCGGCTACGGCTTGTTCGGAATCATCGCGCGTGTAACGCTCAGGCTGACGCCGCGTCGAAAGTTGGAGCGCGTCGTTTGTATCGCAGACCTGTGTGAGTTGATGTCTTCATTTGAACAGCGGATTGACGACGGTTTTCTGTACGGTGATTTCCAGTTTATGACGGACAGCGTTTCCGAAGGCTTCCTACGTCGTGGAGTCTTCTCATGCTACAGGCCGGTGGCGGATGATGCTCTTGTCCCGGAGGATCACAAAGAACTCTCGCCGGATGATTGGAAACAACTGCTCTATCTCGCGCACGCGGATCGCAAGCGTGCCTTTGAGCTTTATTCTTCTTATTATCTTTCAACCAACGGGCAAGGTTACTGGTCGGACACGCACCAGTTGAGCGTTTATCTGGACGATTATCATCGCGATTTGGACAGGCAACTGGGGAAGGCTGAACGTGGCAGTGAAATGATTACGGAAATCTACGTGCCGCGCGAGAAACTCGTAGCCTTCATGGAAGAGACGCGCGCTGACTTTCGCGCACGCGATACCGAGTTAATCTACGGAACAATCAGGCTCATTGAAAAGGATGATGAGAGTTTTCTGGCCTGGGCGAAAGACGCTTACGCCTGCATCGTCTTCAACCTGCACGTCGCTCACACCGCAACGGGAATCGAGAAGGCGAAGGAGGATTTCCGGCGGCTGATTGACCGCGCCATCCGGTACGGCGGCAGCTATTACTTAACCTATCACCGCTGGGCGACGCGCGAGCAGGTCTTGGCTTGCTACCCGCAGTTTCAGGAATTTCTTCGCATGAAGCAGCGGTATGATTCGTCCGAAGTCTTTCAAAGCGACTGGTACAGGCATCATTGCGCGCTGCTTGAGAGCTAAAAGCAAGATTGCTCTTTGTTCATCGCTGCCGGCGGCGCACTTCTTCGGGCAGGTAAGAGCGGAAGACAAAATCCGTCTTTTTCTGCTGCGCGTGGCAGGTCTGACAACTCCCAGTCTTTTCCCGGCGCTGGATGACGCTCGCCTTGCCGTCCAGCACCAGAAACTCCCAATCGTTAGCTTTACGATTAAAGCCCCATTCATGCTTGACCAGCGCAACTAAAAGCTGCGGAGCAGTGTTTTCTGCCTACGCCAGTTTTTCTCTAACGATGATTGAACCGACAGGGAATTGGGGTTTCTTCTCGTCAAGGAGCGCGTGTCGTGCGAGCTCGTTAACGTAAATCACGCCGTAAGAGGCAGCGCCGCTCTCGTGTGGCTCAGAGCTTTTCTTCTCCGGCTTTGCTGCTCGCTCCAAACGCAGGTCAGACAGGATGATTCTGGTTGTTCCTCTGGAATTGAAAATGCCCGTGACATCCGAACCGGAGTCAGTCAGGACGGAGGTTCAACCACCAATTGCTGAGGCGTCTAAGACAAATTGCGGTTTCTCGTTCACCCGCGTCCACTGCCGGTAATTCACAATCTCTTTGAGCAAAGGAGCGCTAGCGACGTTTACTTGCTGTGCGATTTCCTGGGCGACGGCTTTGAAACGAGCGGAACTGATAACGCTCAGGCTTAAAAGCGGCAATACCACGAGTGAGCAAAGCTGCGCGTGTCTTTTATTCATGGCCTTTCCTCTTGATGTTGCAGACGTTCAGGCTTGTTGTCCACGCGAAGCTGTGGCGCACGTCTTATCGCGCGGAAGCGAGTTGTCTCTCATCAGATTCAACTGCCGGGCTTTGGGTTTGCTGGCGCGCGTGATAAGAGGAACGCGTCAGGGGACTTGATTCGACGTGGCGGAAACCCATTTCCATGCCGATGTCGCGCCAGCGCGCGAACTCTTCCGGCGTGACGTAGCGTTCAACGGGTAGCCGCCGCTCGTAAGGTTGCAGGTACTGCCCGATGGTCATAATATCGCAGGAGACCGCGCGCAAGTCCTTCATCAACTCGACGACTTCATCGAATTCCTCGCCCAGTCCGACCATGATACCGCTCTTGGTGAGCATCCCGCGCTTTTCTTCATCGCGCCTGCGAGCCGCGCGTTCAAGGAGCGTTAACGTCTGTTGATAGATGGCGTCGGGGCGCACGCGGCGATACAGCCGCGCGATGGTTTCGGTGTTGTGATTGAGCACATCCGGCTCAGCATCCAGCACGGTGTTGAGCGCCGCTTCGTCTCCGTTAAAATCAGGAATCAGAACTTCGATTTTGCATGTCGGGTTGAGCGCGCGAACCTCGCGAATCGTTTCTGCCCAGTGCGCCGCGCCGCCGTCCGCGAGATCGTCGCGGTTGACGGAGGTGATAACGGCGTGAGCCAGATTAAGATGATGAACGGCTTCGGCAACGTGGCGCGGTTCTTCCGCGTCGAGCACGCCGGGCTGGCCTTTGCCGACCGCGCAGAATCCGCAATGGCGCGTGCAGATGTCGCCCGCGAGCATGAAGGTCGCCGTGCGGTCAGACCAGCACTCGAAGATGTTCGGGCATTTCGCTTCCTGGCAGACGGTGTGCAGGTTCAAGCCTTCGATCAGCTTGAGCACATGATTCTGATTCGACGGATCGCCTAGCCGAATCTTCAACCATTCCGGCTTCGGCTGGCGCGGTTTCTGCCCGATAACTTTGAGTTCGCGTCCCACTAAATTTACTCCAATAGATTCTTGCGATGAGCTTATTCTAACATCTCATGTTGCGGTTGTCGCTTGCAGCAATCGAGCGAGCGCTTCAGGGTCTATGTTGCCGCCTGAGAGGACGACGCCGATGTGCCTGACATCTTTCGGAATCTTTTTGAAGAGGACGGCGGCAGCCCCGGCAACGCCGCTCGGCTCGACGAGAATCTTCAGGCGGAAGAGCATGAACTTGAGCGTGTTGATGAGTTCTTCTTCCGAAACTGTCAGCACGTCTTCAGCCGTTTGCCGCAGCACGGGGAAGGTGAGCGCGCCCGGCGTCTGGACTCTCAGTCCGTCGGCAATCGTCTCAGATGGCGCAATCTTTACACGCTCGCCCGTGAGAAACGACCTCTGCGTATCGTTCGCCAGTTCAGGCTCCACCGCAAAGCAACGAATCTCAGGATTCACACCTTTGGCGGCTGTGCTTGTGCCCGCGAAAAGTCCTCCGCCGCTGCAAGGGGTGACGATGCAATCAAGCTGGGGCACTTCCTCCAGAAGTTCCAGCGCACATGTGCCCTGACCTGCCATTATCAAAAAGTCGTCGTAAGGCGGAACCAGCACCAGACCATCGCGCTCACTAATATCGCGCGCGATTGATTCGCGGTCTTCCCGCAGGCGGTCGAAGAGGACGACTTCAGCGCCGTAGCCGCGCGTCGCCGTAATCTTAAATTGCGGAGCGTCGGCAGGCATGACGACGACCGCGCGTGTTCCGGCTTCGCGCGCCGCGAGCGCGGTCGCCTGCGCGTGATTGCCCGAAGAGTGTGCGACGACGCCGCGCTTCAATTCGTCCTTCGTCAGCGAGAGTATCTTGTTCGTCGCGCCGCGCATCTTGAACGCCCCGGCACGCTGCATGTTCTCGCACTTGAAGTAAACGCGCACAGGCGAGCCATCGTGCGAAGCTGCTTCATTAAATGCACGCGAAGTCAGAACCGGCGTGCGGTGGATGTGTGCTTTGATGCGCTCGTGCGCTTCTTTGATGAGTTCAATGGATAGCATAAGAGCAAGTGACGAGTTACGAGTTGCGAGCAGAAGCAAGGGGCGCATATTCCATGTCGAAAACCTCCGCGAAGCGCGCGATGATGCAGTCTTCGACTGTGTGCATATCAATTTCGCGTTTCAGAAGTTTCTGCATCGAGGTGACGGGTTCGCCCTCGCAGGCAATGATGAGATCAAAGAAGCTGAGGTCTGTGTTGATGTTCAAGGCGAAGCCGTGCGTCGTTATCCAGCGCGCGATGTGTACGCCGATGGCAGCAACCTTCCCCTCTGTGGTGTGAACGCCGGTTAGCCCCTTGATGCGAAAGCCTTCAATGTCGAAATCAGCGAGAGCGCGAATTAAAACTTCTTCCAGCTCGCGCACGTAACGGTGCACATCCTCGCGCTCCGGGCTTAAATTGATAATCGGATAACCGACGAGTTGCCCGATTCCGTGATAGGTCACTTTCCCGCCGCGATTCGTC
Organism: uncultured Acidobacteriota bacterium; assembly: GCA_963791265.1. Taxonomy (GTDB): domain Bacteria; phylum Acidobacteriota; class Blastocatellia; order Pyrinomonadales; family Pyrinomonadaceae; genus QHXM01. The sequence goes on along the minus strand of CAWBSB010000007.1, from coordinate 192,943 downwards.
TCAAACACCGCGACGCCACGCGCCTCTAAGATTTCCTGCGGAGTGATGACTCCCGATTGAGTTGCTCCGCGCCCCAGCGTGAGCGTGTGCGGGTGCTCGACGAAGATCAGCGTGTCGGGCTGCTCGCCCGCAAGCACAGCGCGCTCGGTCTCCTTCTGTACAGCGAGCGCTGCGCCGTATTCGAGGCGACCCAGACGTTCAACTCTAAGCACTCTTGGTTTCATTTAATCTAAATTCAGGTGATGAAAACGTAGGGCATTTTAGCAGTACAAGCTCAGTGATGACCAACCCTTCGGGCGTCCGACCCTGTTGGCGGCGCTTGACTACGCAACCATTTGTGAGAATAGTCTAATCAAAGCTCCATTGAAAAAGTTGAAGTTTTGAGAGACACGCTCGAAGAGCGATAGAGGAGGAAGAGAATTGAAACGCGCTTTTATCTTAACCGTTACTTGTCTGTTGCTGCTGCCCGCGCCGCTGCTCGCGCAAAGCAGGCAGCGAACAACCAGCAAGCGAAGCACGCAGAAGAGTCGCCCCGATACTGCTCAAAGTGCCAGTGACGCGCGCATCGCTGGCGCAACGCGCGTGGCCGATCAAATCAAGGTGTTGACGCGCTTTCTCTACTTGCTCGGCGGAGTGGCGAAGGGAATCGAAGCGGCTGACGCGGCGGCGCGTGCGGGCGAGGCCACGCCGCAGCAGGTCGAGCAGACTCAGCGAAGCAAATCGAGCGTCAAAGAGAGCATGAGAAACGTTCGTGAAGGACTGGACACGCTGGAGATTGATTTTCGCACGAAGCCTGAACTGTTGCGCTACTACACGAAACTTGCGGGCGTGGCGGCGGGCGCAGCGGCGGCTGAAGATCAGGCTGCCGCCAATCAATTCGATCAGGCCGGAAGATCACTGCTCGGCGTCGTCAATCGCCTGACGGACGTGCTGTTGGAAATGCGCTGAAGAAGGCAAAAGTAAAAAGGTAAAAGGCAAAAGGAAGGGGAAGCCAGGTTTATTAAAATGGCATTCCGCCTCCCTTTTGCCTTTTTACTTTTACCTTTTACCTTTCGGATAGTAGCCCTCGCGCGCGCGGATGCGGGCTCCGGGTTGCGCGGGTGCTGTGACTTTGATGCGCAGGAATTTATTGCCTGGATTGTCGTTGTTGGAATAATACTGAAGCAGGTATTGCGAGCGCAGCTCAGCCGTAATCTGACGGAATACTGCGTCCAGATTCTCCAGTTTGTCTGGCACGAAAGCGTTGCCGCCGGTAACTTGCGCCATCTGCGCCATGCCTTCCTGCGCACGCATGCCCGGAAGATTCAAGCGCAGCGCTACACCGCTCGGATTGATTGAATAGAAGACGACTTCTGCGCGTTGAAGCTCGCGCTGAACCTCAAGCAGAACCTGCCGTTGAATGTCATTGCGCTGCCTGACAAGCTTCTCTCTTCCCTGCTTATCAATTTGTCCATTGTTATCGTTGAGGGCGCGATACGTCGCCAGCTCGATCTCGCGCGTGCGATTGCTGAAATTGTCTTCGCCGTCAGTGATGACTACGACCACGCGGCGACGCTGCGCGGAGGTATTCTGTTCCAGATATTTTGCCGCCAGAATCACCGCATCGAAAAAAGCAGTTGCGCCTTTAGCCGGAGGGATGGTGAGCAAGCTGGCTGCGGAGCGCTCCGCTGTATCGCGTGTTTGAATCAAACGCGGCGTCTGATCTATTGCAAAGATGGTGGCGCGATCTTCGGCCTTGAGCACCTGCTTGATAAAGCGCGCGGCGGCTTCCTTCTCAAAATCGAAACGCGCAGTAACTGAACCGGAAACATCCAACAGGATAGCGATGTCGAGCGGAGTTTGCTCAGGGTCGCCGATCTGTGCGATCTCCTGCGCGCGGCCTTCTTCTTCGAGACGAAAATCGGTTGCCTTCAAGCCAAGCACAGGCTGACCGCTCGCCTCCGTCACCGATACCGGCACGACGACCAGGTTCGACGAAACGCGCACCACCTCATATTCGTCATCTCTGGGCGGAGCAGGCGTCGGCGTCGGCTTGGGTTTCATCACCGGCGGCGCGTCCTGCGGCAGCGTCGGACGCTGCGCTTGAGCGATGAGCGAAGTGAACAAAAGAAAAGCCAGTGCTGCGGAGAGCGCCAGGCTGAAGCGTATGTGCATTCCGTTTTGGTTAAAAGTCATAAAGTGAGAGGTGATAAGTGATGGGTGATAGATGAGAAGAGAAAAGCTCTTTCCTATCACCTATCACCCATTACCTATCACTACGTTTTATTCAGGCGTTGATGCGCCGTTGCCGCTGGAGGTGTTCATCACGGGCGCGGCCTGTTGCAGTCCGCGATTGACGAGAATCTTGACCTCGACGCGGCGGTTCTGTGCGCGACCATCGCGTGTGCGGTTGTCCGCGATGGACTGGGATTCGCCATAGCCGAATGGCGTGACGATGCGGCGGAGCGGGATTCTGTGATTCTCCGCCAGGTAGCGCACCACGGTGTCTGCGCGCTGTGTGCTCAAGCGCCGATTCCTTTCAACGCTGCCGGTTGTGTCTGCATAACCGGAGACCTCTATGACGTAGCCTTTGGCGTTGAGCGCCTTGGTCGCAATTTCGTCTAACTGGGCTTTGGCATCGCGCGAAAGTATGGCGCTGCCTGAGCGGAAGCTAATCGCGATTGATTCCTGCGGCACGTAATCATCCAGGGCGGAGATGCGCTCGTTAGTCGCGCCCACTCCGGCGATGGCTGCGTCGGCTGCTTCCTGCGCGGCCTTCGCCCCGCCACGCGCGGCATTGGAGACGGCTGCAAGCTCGTCAATCTGGCCTGAGAGACGCTGCGAGTTCTGCTCGACCTGCTCGATTCTGCCCTCGGCATTACCGACGCGACTCTCAACCGGGTCAACGCGCGATTCGACCGTGCGCGCGACTCTCAAATCCGAGGAAGAGAAGCGAATCTTCGAGGCGACAAGTTGACCTGAAGAATCGCCGCGTCCTTCGACTTCGACGTTGAGGCCGCGCAGGATGGTCGTCACACCGTAGCGAGTTCCGCCGCCGAAGAAGCCGCCCTTCGACTTAACGCTCGTCGCGTCGGTCAAGCGAACGACCGTATCCACGCCGTTCATGTCGCGGACAGTAAACGTATCCGCATCACGGCGGACGACGACGCCATCGACCTTCATCTTCTGCCCGTCGGAAACGGTGCGAACATTCCCTGATTGGACTACGCCGGTCGGAGGCTTAATTTGCCCTGAAGGGTTGATTCTGGAATCCGGCCCTTGCTGAGCCAGACCCAATGAAGTTGTTGTTAAAAGAAACGCGAAAGCGAGAATGAATTTTACGGACAGTCGGGATTTATCAGCACTCATACTTTTGAACTCCATCAGCTTGAAGCGCGCCCGTCCGGCAACGGTGCGTCTTCGAAGCGGGTTGTGGCGATCCATCCGTCATGGGCGGGGGCAACCCCCTGACTCGGTTGGTGTCGCGGTTAAGAAGGTTTCTACCAAAAAGCGCGCGCGCCTTCGTGGATCGAAAGCCTGCGAACGATACAACTGCGAGGTATCTTACCAGCCGGAACCGATTTCAATTTGATCGTCGAACGCGAATATTAACGAACATTCAGGGGAAGTCAAGCAGGTCAGATGCAGGGAGGGGCTTCTCAGGTGGCTTACAAGAACTTCATTATCCAATCGCCACGGGAATGCAACGAAAGTAGGACAGGCATTCCTGCCTGTCGTAGGACAGACATTCCTGTCTGTCATTGAGCGCGTCAGCGCGAATGCTTATTAACGAACATCAAGAGCGTGCTGTTCGCACGCTACGATAGACAAGAATGTCTGTCCCACTTATGACAGGCAGGAATGCCTGTCCTACTTTCAGACTGTGAACTGTCCCGCTTCCAGTAGTTCTTTGACGTAGCCGAGGAACTTTTCGGCGTCAGAGCCGTCAATGATGCGATGGTCGAAGGTTAGTGCGAAGTAGGCCATCTGGCGAATCGCTATCAGGTCATCGCCATCGGGACTCGTGATGACCTTCGGGCGTTTCTCGATTGTGCCGACGCCGAGAATGGCGACCTGCGGTTGATTGATAATGGGTGTCCCGAACAAGCCGCCGAAGACGCCGGGGTTAGTGATGGTGAACGTGCCTCCGGCAACATCGTCGGGCTTCAATTGCTTGCTTCGCGCGCGGTCGGCCAGATCATTGGCAGCGCGTGCGAGTCCCGAAATCGAAAGGTCGTCGGCGCGTTTGATGACGGGCACGATCAAGCCCCAGTCGAGCGCAACGGCCATGCCTAGATTGATGTCGCGCTTGTAAATAATTTGATCGCCGCTCACCTGCGCGTTAAAGACGGGGAACTTGCGAATCGCGTTGGTGATGGCCTGAAAGATAAAGGGCATGAAGGTGAGCTTCGTGCCTGTGCGCTCCTGAAACGAGCGCTTGTGCTCCTGTCGCAGGCGTGCAATGCGCGTCATGTCTATCTCGTAAACGGTCGTGACGTGTGCAGAGGTGCGCCGCGAGAGCGTCATGTGCTCGGCAATCTTCTTACGCATGTTGCTCATCTGCTCGACGCGATCTTCGGCGGCGGGCGGGGCAACGGGTGGAGCTTGCGCGGGCGAAGTCGTCGGCGTCGCGGACGCAGACTGAGCGGCGGGCGCTGCCGCAGTTGTTTGCATAGCCTCCTGCGGCGTCATGGCTGCGCCGGATTCGATGAAGCTCAAAATATCGTTCTTCGTGACGCGCCCGCTCATGCCTGTGCCTTCGAGTCGCGTGATGTCTATGCCGTGCTCGCGCGCGATGTTCCTGACAAGCGGGCTGGATTTCGTTCGGCGCAACTCTTCAACCGTCTGCTCGCTGCCGTTGCCGCCCGTTGCCGCTGATGAAGATGCGGGAGCTTGAGTTTGTTGTGCGGCTGATGCTTGCGCCTCTTTGCTCTCTTCCGCTTTGGCGGGAGCAGCGGGCGCGGTTGTCGCAGAAGGTTGTGCGGTAGCTTGCGCCCCGGACGGCGCTACCGGTTGCTCGGACGGCGCGGATGGTGTCGGTGGAGCGGGCGGAGGCTCAGGCGACACGGCGGCCTGCGACGCCGCCGGAGCCGTTGAGACTTCTGCCGCGCTCGCGCCCCCGTTTGATTGGGACGCTCCTTCGCCGCCATCGAGCACGGCGATCACCTTATTGACCTCGACCGTCTCGCCTTCCTGGAACTTAATCTCCGTCAGTATTCCGGCAGCAGGGCTGGGAATCTCCGCATCAACCTTGTCGGTCGAGATTTCAAACAACGGCTCATCGCGCTCAACGCGGTCGCCCACCTTCTTCAGCCATCGCGTAATCGTTCCCTCGGCGATGGACTCGCCCATCTGCGGCATGACAACTTCTGTGCTCATACATTCTCCTGAAGTGATAGGTGATGAGTGATAGGTGATAAGTGGAAACACGTTCTTTCCTATCACCTATCACCCATCACCTATCACTGTTTTACCCTTCTGCTGTTGTCGGATCAATGATCGACTTAACTTCGGAAACGCTGTTCGCCGGGAATCCGCCCTGCTCGGCGTGTTCTCGCACCATCTCTTCGTTGGGCGCGATGTAGACGCAGTAAACTTTGTCGCCCGTGACGTAGCTTTGAACCCACTGAATCTGCGGCCCCATGTTCTGCAAAACTCCGCAGGACTTCTGCGAGATGGCCTGCAACTCCTGCGACGACAAATCTCCCGCCCCCGGAATCTCCCGCTCAATAACAAATTTCGGCATGACTTATGCTCCTCTCGTAAAAACAGTAGTCAGTGGTCAGTGGCCGGTGGTCAGTAAGAAAATACGGTAAGCAGTCTTGAGCTTTTGCTTTTAACTGACCACCGGCCACTGACCACAGCTCTTAGTATGCTGCCAGTTTCCGCGCCGCATCCAGCACGTCTTTCACCTGCGGCAGGTAATACTCTTCGAGCGGCGGCGAATAGGGAACCGGCGTATCAGTCGAAGCGACGCGCACGATGGGCGCATCAAGCCACTCGAAGGCTTCTTCGGCAATGGTCGCTGCGATTTCGCCGCCGATGCCGCCCGTGCGCGATGCCTCATGCAGCACCATCACCTTGCTCGTCTTTTTAACACTCGCCAGAACGGCAGGCTTGTCCATCGGCGCGAGCGTTCTGAGGTCTATGACTTCAACGTCCAGGCCTTCCTTCTCCAACTCTTCGGCAGCATCAAGCGCAGTCAGCACCTGCGCGCCGAAAGTGATGATGGAAAGATCTCTTCCTTCACGGCGTGTGCGCGCCTTGCCGATTTCAACGATGTAGTCGTCCTCCGGCAACTCTTCGCGCAGGCGCGGCAGGCGATAGAGTTTCTTATGCTCAAAGTAAAGCACGGGGTCTGGGTCGCGTATCGCCGCTTTGATTAAACCCTTCGCATCGTAGGCGGTCGAAGGCTCGACTATCTTCAGCCCGGCGGTGTTAAGAAAAAACGCCTCCGCATTGATGGAATGAAACGGCCCGGCATGGACGCCACTCCCGCATGGGCCACGAAAGACGGTTGGGAGTCCTGCGCCCCAGCGATAGCGACACTTCGCCGCGTAGTTGGTCAGCATGTCGAAGCCTGCGGAGATGAAATCTATAAACTGAAACTCCGCGACGGGTCGCATCCCCATCAGGGCTGCGCCGCACGCTGCGCCGACAATCGCCGCCTCCGAAATCGGCGTATCAATCACGCGCTCTTCGCCGAACTCGTCTATCAGACCATCCGTCACCTTGAACGCGCCGCCATACGCGCCCACGTCCTCGCCGATACAGAAGACCGTCGAATCGCGCTCCATCTCTTCCCAGATGCCCTGACGGATAGCTTCGACCATAGTGGCCAGACCGCCGCGCTCCGGGCGATTCGATTTATGCTCTTTTTTGACTGCTGTTGACATAGAGATTGATTTGAGATTTCAAATACAAAATTTCAAATTGCTTTCACTAGTTCTCACCAAATACTTTCGGACGAAACGCCGGAGGCACGACGTTGTTATCAAAGACTCCGTAAGCTGCCTGCACGGATTCTGGCATCGGCGAGCTTTCAGCCCACGCGACATCTTCATCCAACTCGCGGTTGATGTCAGCCGTTATCTCATCGAGTTTCTCGCGCGTCGCAAATAAACGTTCAACCAGGCATCTTTCGTAGCGGTCAACCGGGTCGTTGTTCTTCTCCCAGTATTCAATCTCTTCCGCCGGAACGTAACGCTGGTCGTCATGCTCTGCGTGACCCTTGCGCCGGTACGTCTTCGCTTCGATTAAAACCGCGCCACCGCCACCTCGTGCGAACTCAGCCGCCTTCTTCGTTACTTCATAGCAGGCGATGATGTCGTTGCCGTCAACGATATGTCCGGGGATGCCGTAGCCCGCAGCCTTCTCCGCGAGGTCTTTGACGGCGGTTTGCTTGGAGGTCGGCGTCGAGTAAGCATAAAAATTATATTCCGCGATGACGATGAGGGGTAGACGCTGCACGGCGGCGAAGTTCAAGCCTTCGTGAAACGCGCCCGTGCTCATTCCGCCATCGCCGATGTAAGCGAGCGCCACAATATCTTTCTTCTGCATACGCCCACCCAGCAGTACTCCCGTCATCACCGGAATCATATCGCCCAGATGCGAGATCGGCCCGATGAAACCCTTCGACATATCGCCGAAGTGAATATTAAGGTCGCGCCCGCCCGACGGCCCCCATGCCTTCGCCATGTACTGCGCGAAAATCTCGCGCGGGCGAATACCTTTGACCAAGACCGCGCCCAGATCGCGTATCAAAGGCGTAATGAAATCCTGCGGTTCTAACGCGTAAGCAGTCCCTACCGCGGTTGCTTCCTGTCCGAGCGAACGAAACACGCCGCCGACAACCTTTGTCTGCCGATAAAGATTGACCAGCCGTTCCTCAACCAGCCGCGTCAGTTTCAGGTAACGATAAAGCTCAAGCATCTGCTCGGCCTTGAGCTTTGTCTCTGACGTACAGGACAATTTCGCAGCAGCCTCTTCAGCCCCGCTCGTCTCCTGTTTCATCTCTTCCGCCGCGTCTTGCGAATCAGACGCCGCTTTCCGTCGTGTCTCTTTTTTCATAAACGGTGATAGGAGTAGGACAGACATTCCTGTCTGTCGTAGCGTGCTTTCAGCACGCTGATAGTCTTCGCTAAACAATATTCGCGCTAGCGCGCTCAATGACAGACAAGAATGTCTGTCCTACTCCACTGCTCTTAAAAATGTATCGCCAGCTTGTGAACGTCTTCGGCGGCTTCCATGACGGCTTCGGAGACGGTCGGGTGCGCGTGAATCGTGCGTCCCAGTTCTTCGGCGGTGGATTCAAGCTGCATGGCGACGCAGGCTTCGGCGAGGATTTCCGTCGCGTGTGGCCCGATGATGTGGACGCCAAGAATCTCGTCATACTTCGACTCAGAGACGATCTTCACAAAGCCTTCCTCTTCGCCGATGATGCGCGCCTTGCCCGAAGCCGAAAACGGAAACTTGCCGACCCTGACATCGTAGCCAGCCTCGCGCGCCTTCGCTTCCGTCAATCCGACCGAGCCGATTTCAGGATCGCAATAGGTGCAGGACGGCACCAGCCGCAGGTTAATCGGCTTCACGTTCTTCTCACCCGCAATCTGTTCGACCGCGAGGATACCTTCTTTCGACGCAAGGTGCGCGAGCCACGGCGTCGGAATCACGTCGCCGATGGCATACACGCCCTCTTCGCCCGTTCGCAGGAATTCATCTACCTGCACGTTGCCGCGCTCGACTTTGATCTTCGTGCCTTCAAGCCCTAAGCCTTCAAGATAAGGCATGCGACCCACCGCGACGAGCAGCATTTCCGCTTCCAGCGTGACCTCTTTGCCTTCCGAGTCCTTGCCCGTGACGCGCACGCCGCCCTCTGTCTTCTCCATCTTCTCCAACTTCGTCCCCAATTGAGATTTGATCTTGCGCTTACGAAACGCACGCTCTAAATCCTTCGAGACTTCTTCGTCTTCGAGCGGCACAAGACGCGGCAGCAACTCGACCACGGTCACGTCCGTGCCGAAGCGCGCGTAGACGGAAGCGAACTCAACGCCGACCGCGCCCGAACCCATCACGATGAGCGACTTCGGCACTTCCTTCAACTCAAGAATATGATCGGAATTGACGACCGTCGTGCCGTCCGTCTCAAAGCCGGGAATGGGACGCACGACCGAGCCGGTGGCGATGATGATGTTGCGCGTGTTGATGGTCTGCTCCTGTCCGTCTTCGCCTTTAACGATAACCTTGCCGGGCAGAGCCAGCCTTCCAGTGCCTTTGAACGTCGTGATCTTGTTCTTCTTCATCAGAAACTCTATGCCCTTAGAGTTCTTCGTCACGACCTTATCTTTGCGCTTCTGCACGTCTGCGAAGGCGAGTTGAATCCCTGTCGCCTGAACGCCGAAGTCTGCGGCGTGCTGCATCTGTTCATAAACGTGCGCCGACATCAGAAGCTGCTTCGTCGGGATACAGCCACGCAGCGTACACGTCCCGCCCAGTCGCTTATCTTTCTCCACAAGCGCGACCTTCAGCCCAAGCTGCGCCCCGCGAATCGCCGCCACATAACCGCCGGGGCCGCTCCCGATAACCGTCACATCAAATTGTTCAGTAGCCAATGTTCGTCTCCTCGGAGTGATAGGTAATGGGTGATAGGTGATAAGAGAAAGCAGTTTCCCATCACCTATCACCTATCACCCATCACCTATCACTGTATCTGTTTCTTCCATTCTTCAATCATAGTCCCGTGATGGGCGAAGTGCTTGAAGGTCACGGCTTCGATGTACTTGTAGATGGGCGTGGATTCGTCCACTTCATCGGGGAGCGATTCGATAATGCGCTCCATCTCGCGGTGCGCGGCGTCGAATTCTTCGCGCACCTGCGGCATCGAGTGGCCTTGACGGTCTTCGACCGCCTGCCGGTTGAATTCGTCTATCAATTCACTATTCAGTCTTTGCGGCTTCCATGTGCCGTTCTGAATCTCGCCGATGATGCGTCCCGCTTCTATCTCCCACGCGGAGATGTGCGAGAGCGCGTCTTTGATTGACCACTCTTTAGTTAGTCCCTTGCGCGTCGCCTCTTCTTCGGACAAACCCTCAAGCGCTTCCACCAGCCCCCGGTGCTCGTCGCGTACACGTTCCTGTAGCTCACTCTTTTTCATAGCAGTCCTTTCGCGCTCATGCAAGGGGCGCTAGGCGCACGCCCCCGAAGCGGCCTCCAGTCTGGTATTCAGGTGACAGGTCTGGATAACAGTATAGACACGTTGTCAGTGCTTTTACAAAAGAGCGGCATTATAATCCCTGACTTGAAATTCATTCAAACTCGCCGGGGCGGGTTTGAAAATCCCAACTCAAGCGAGGTCAAGGAAACTGTATGGAGCATTCCGAAGGGTTTTTGAAACTGGTCGAAGACGCCAAACGGCGTATCCACGAAATCTCGGTCGAAGCCACACTCGAACGCCTTGCGGAAGACGAGAACGTGCGCCTGATAGACGTGCGCGAAGACCACGAATGGGCCGAGGCCCACGCCGCAGGCGCACAACACCTCAGCAAAGGCATCATCGAACGCGACATCGAACAGGCCGTACCCGACAAAGGCACCGAACTCATCCTCTACTGCGGCGGCGGCTACCGCTCCGCCCTCGCCGCCGAAATCCTCCAACGCATGGGCTACTACGATGTCTCCTCAATGGCTGGCGGCTGGAAGGCTTGGAAAGAGGCAAATGCGCCAATCGAAGAGGGCTAAGAGCATATAAAAGCTATGTCGCCGGGTACGGGTGATTTATAATCGCTGCGTTCACTAAAGGAGAATGCTTCTATAACTTAAAATACCGCGAGCCTCACCCTATGACGAATGACCCACACTACAAGTACGATATTTTTATTAGCTACAATCAGATAGATGAAGCGTGGGCAAAGCAACTTGCAACCCTGCTTGAGCGTGAAATCTGGCAGGGAAAAAGCTTGGGGTGTTCTTCGCTCCCTGGGATATTAAACCCGGAGAGTCAATCCCTGAGCGGCTTGAGTATGCTCTGCCGCGCAGTCGCAAAGTCGGGTTGATAATGTCGCCGGAATCCGTCGCGTCCGAGTGGGTGAACGTCGAAAGATACGTCACGCAGTACATTGACATCTCAGAGCGGCAGAAGCGACTCATTCCCTTATACCGTCGCGCGTGCAAGATTCCGCCATTTCTAAAGCCTATCAAATCCGTTGACTTTCAAGACGACGGAAAGTTTGCTGAGAGCTTCCGTATTCTGCTGGCTACGATAAAGGATGAACCATTGCCTCGTGGCGAGCAAACATCTTCGGCTCCTGTCGTTTCTTTGCCGCCAGCAATACCCCGCCGTCCCGCCGTCGGTTTTGTGCAGCGCCATGACGAGCATAAGCAAAATATCCTTGAGCAGCTAAAAAGGGAACTCACGCCGGAAAATAATCAACTCGTCGTGCTATGGGGGCGTGGGGGCGCGGGCAAGACCACGCTAGCAGCCGAGGCTGTTCGAGCAAGCGGCGAGACGTTTACTGACCGTATCGTCTGGATCAACGCTCTCTCCCACGCGGATTTGACGCTCTCCACGCTGCTCAACGAAATCGCCGCTCAATTAGGCCGACCGGACTTGCGCCCGCTCCCGACCGAAGAAAAAGAGGAACAGGTGCGCGCATTGATTAACGCTGCGCCCACGCTCATCGTGCTGGACAACTTCGAGACTATCAAGCTCGAAGAGCAGAAAGCCTGTGTGAGATTCCTGGCGGAACGCGCTCCCTGCCCCGCGCTCATCACCACGCGGACGGAAATCAACGAGGATGAAGTCAACAATATCTCTCTCGACCGTATGCTGCTCGAAGAGGCGCACGATCTTTTTCAGCGTTTGATAGGGCGCACTCGCAAACCAAAAATGTTCGACACTCTTAACCGTAATGAAATCATTCAGCAGACCGAGTTCAACCCGCTGCTCCTGAAATGGGTCGTCAGGCAGATTGATCTGGCGAAGAACGCGGAGACGGCGCTGAACTATCTGGCCAAGGGAGATACAGAAGTCGCCGAACGCATCTTCGACCGCTCTTTTAATCTGGAAAGCGTGAGTGATGATAGCCGCGCCACACTCCTTGCTTTATCGCTCTTTGTGCCGGACGCATCGCGTGAGACGCTGGCAGAAGTGGCTGGCTTCGGCGGCGACCTGTTACGTCTGGATAAGGCTGTCGAAGGCTTAGCGGCGGTATGGCTAATTGATATGACGGAAGGTGAGCGGCTAATCATCCAGGGTCTGACCTACGAACGGGCGAAGGCACGTCTGTCCAAAGATACGCGCCTCGACGAATTCCGCCAGAGGTTTGTGGCGCATTTTCTGAATTACGCCAAAGCGCACAGGCAGACGACACCGGAAGATTTCGATGCGTTGGAAGATGAGAAAGATAACGTGTTGAGCGCGATGGATACGGCGTCCGATCTGGAAGATTGGGCGAGCGTTGTACAAACTCGCTTTGCGCTGGACGAGTTTCTGGATTTACGCGGCTACTGGGATGAGGCGATACGTAGCGGCCAGCAGGCACTCGCAGCAGCGCGTCATTCGCAGAATGAAAGCTCAGTAGCAGCTTGGGTACATAACTTGGCTATCATTCATCAGAGGCGCGGAGAGTTGGAAGCCGCGCGGCGGCTCTACGATGAGAGCTTGGAGATTGAAAAGAAGCTTGGCAGTCAAAGTGGTATCGCCATCACCTTGCATCAACTGGCAATACTTGCCCAAGATGAAGGAGAGATAGAAGAAGCACGGCGACTCTACGATGAGAGCTTGGAGATTAAAAAGAGGCTTGGCAATCAGAGTGGCATCGCCAGCACCTTGCACCAGTTGGGCAGGCTTGCCCAAAATGAAGGAGAGATAGAAGAAGCGCGGCGACTCTATGATGAGAGCTTGGAGATCAAAAAGAGGCTTGGCAATCAGAGTGGCATCGCCAGCACCTTGCACAACTTAGCAGCAATTGCCCAAGCTCAAGGAGAGATAGCTGAAGCGCGGCGACTCTACGATGAGAGCTTGGAGATTGAAAAGAGGCTTGGCAATCAGAGTGGCATCGCCAGCACCTTGCACCAACTGGCAATACTTGCCCAAGCTCAAGGAGAGGTAGCTGAAGCGCGGCGACTCTACGATGAGAGCTTGGAGATCAATGAGAGGCTCGGCAATCAGAGCGGCATCGCCAGCACATTGCACCAATTGGGTAGGCTTGCCCAAGCTCAAGGAGAGATAGAAGAAGCGCGGCGACTCTACGATGAGAGCTTGGAGATCAAAAAGAGGCTTGGCAATCAGAGCGGCATCGCCCTCAGCTTACACGGGTTGGGCAGGCTTGCCCAAGATGAAGGCAAGGTAGAAGAAGCGCGGCGACTCTACGATGAGAGCTTGGAGATTGAAAAGAGGCTTGGCAATCAGAGTGGCATCGCCAGCACCTTGCACCAGTTGGGCAGACTTGCGGAAGATGGGAATAATAGGGTAGAGGCGGCGCGGCTGTTTCGTGAAGCATTGAGTATCTTCGAGAAACTCAAGTCACCTGATGCGGAGGTTGCACGCCGGAGTTTGGCGAGAGTGGGGGCGGAAGCATCTTGATATAGATTGACGATTCTCTGGTTATGAGCCGGAATCGTTGTGCGCCGATTCAATATCCTGCCATTAGCTCAGAATGAAAACTTATTGTTAATTGCGGGTGGAGCGTGGCCGCTTGATGCAATGGCTTTCCCATGTAGGGGAAGAGCGTTGCGGGGCGTGGTTGCGTTGTTGCGGGGCGTGGAAATGGCGTTTCGGTAGGGTGTAACGGCATTACGGGGCAGTGTAATGACGTTGCACCGTGCTGTAATGGCGTTACGGGGCGGTGCAACGACGTTACGTCGTAGTGTAATGGCATTACGTCGTGGTGTAATGACGTTACGTCGGGGTGTAATGGCGTTGCGGGTGGTGGTAAGGGTGTGATGATGGGATGTTGGTTTGTTGCGGGACGGCGAAATTTTATGGTTGCGCGAGGGTGGCGGGTTAAGTAAGATTGGCACGTCCTCGCAAGACCTCAACCTTTTCTCACATAAGGAGTTCTCACCATGCCAAATCAGGCGAAAAGATTAAGACCGGCTCAAATTCAGGAGGATAGGGATGCGTTCGCGGCTTTGCAGACGGTGGCGGGGTATGCTCCGGCGAATCCGGCGTATGCGTTGACGGCGGTTGCAACGGCGCAGGCAAGTCTTAATGATGCACAGCGGGCGGAGGCGCAGGCTGTGGCGGCGGCAGCGGCGGCGCGGGATGATGCGGTGGCGAAGGAGTGGGAGTTTCATGAGTTGATGCTGCGGGCGAAGGATCAGATCATCGCGCAGTTCGGTAAAAACTCGAATGAGGTGCAGGCGGTCGGGTTGAAGAAAAAGTCGGAATACAAACGCCCGCAGCGTAGTGCTAAGAAGAGTGCGCCGCAGACATAAGTCAGTCTAAGAAGCTGTTTGAAAAGTCTCTGAAAGCTCCGAAGGAGCGAAATGTAAGAGCCTGTGGCAACGCCACAGGGAGAGATTCCAGTTTAATGATGAAGCCCTGAAGGGGCGGCATAAGGGTGACATCAATATTCCGCCCCTTCAGGGCTTACTCATTTTATCCATGTCTTGACCCAGGGCTGCGCCCTGGGCTATCACATCGTCGCCCCTTCGGGGCTTTTCAAACAGCTTCTAAGTTCTATGTAAGAAGGAAACGGCAGCGAGTCGTAGCCCCGGAGGGGCGGAATAACAGTAGCCCGGAGCGTCAACTCCGGGTTAAGACGTAAGAATGACGTTTAAGCCCCGGAGGGGCGGCATATTATGTCGCCGCTGCCGGGGCTTAACAATTTACTCAATGCTTGTTCCTGTGACTGATGTCATGGGCTACTGATATTCCGCCACTGAGGGGGCTGAGAAGATGTTGCTTTCGTTGGCGAAAGACTCAACGCTTTTTGGTGCGAGAGGTGGGCTGGTGCTTGATTCCTTTGTGACGGGCAGTGCCGGGAAGCTTTTCGGGTAAGTCTAAATCATCGTCAATCAGGTCTTCGACGTAGACTCCTGCGACGCGGGCGTATTGCAGGAGAATCATGAGCGTCGGCTCATTCTTTCCTCGTTCATACTCTGAAATTCTGTGGTACGAAATAGCGTCTTCGACTCCCAGATGCCTGAGCATCTGTGTTTGAGATAGGCCAAGCGCGTTCCGAATCTGTAGAAGTTTGTCGGCAAGACGCTCTGGCCTCGGACGTGCGCTGCCCATCAGGAACGCCCTCCTGATGAAGCAATAGCGCGCAGACAAGACTTGCTTTTATACGTAGCTACGTATAAAATGTGGTCGTGCAATTCAATCGCCGTGAGTGTGAACCTTTCATACTCAAAGGCGATGCTCATCTCTCAGTCGGAGGTTGAGGGTTGAGTCGTCGCATTAGCCGTTGCTCAAGTTTTCAAAGACTGGAACGCGCCATATCTTAGCAGAGCGCGCACTTTCTTGACATTACTTTAACGTGAATTAGCTATCAGCGGCACAGCCGCTCAGGACAAACTTTCATCATCTTTATGGCCTCACTAAAGCCGTAAGCCAAAGAGTTTAACAGGGGGGCGCGGTGAGGGTGGACGCGCTCTCAGCGCGCACGCCTGCTTTAGTGGAAGAGGCGGGCTGTGCGCCGTAAGGCCGCTGCGATTCCCACTCGCGGCGGCCTTGCTTTTTGAAAGTTACAGGCTTCTGCTGTCCCGTAGGGACAAGCGATAATAGCCCAGCAATTTATTGCTGGGAAACAGAGCAATAAGATATTGAGTCCCGTAGGGACGACTGAACGGAAGCGAGTCTCTCTTCAGTCGTCCCTACGGGACTCTGTTTAGGTATTACGGTACTATTTCCCAGCCATAAATGGCTGGGCTATTATCAACCGTCCCTGACGGGACTCCTGCATGCTTTGTTAAATGCGCGTCTTGATGCTTTATTATTTGCTCATGGGGCTGTTTAATGGCTTATCAAATAAACGGCAATCCTCGCATCTTCAACTTGTGATTCTCTGATGAGCGCCTCAGCAATCGTCGAAAGTTCGCCCGTTATTCAAGAGTCAGCGCCGATGAGTCTGGCGTTGCGTAATCTCTTGTTGACGCTGGCGCTGACGCTCACTGCGCTGGCGCTCGTCGGTTACGTGTGGAAGCAAACGGGCTACGAGATGTTGATCGTGGCGATGGGCTGGCCGCATGTGATTCTCGGTTTCCTCTTTTTCTTCGGCAAGGTGCTGCGTGGAGAGGGAAGCGCGCGTCTGGCGTTTTTCGTGCTCGCCGCGCTGACGTTGATTGTCTGGACGACGCATTACGTTTTCAATATCACCGGCATCATCTACGTTTACTTTCTCTACCACGCTTTTCGTGATGAAATCTTCGTCTATCTGCAAACGCGCGCTCGCCATCGTTGGAACGGGCGCGTCCTGGTGACGGCGGGCATTACACCTTTGATTCTCCTGCTGCTCATCGCGTCGCAGCCGCAGGATTACAGGCAGGACATGCGTCGCGTCGAGTTGACGGGGGCAGAGCTTAACCGCGATGGGTGGACGCTCGTTTCGTTCAAGCCCATTCCGCAATCGCACGGGCTTGATTTCTATTTCTATCTGCAAGCTCCCGACACGGAAGGCTCGCGCGCTTTCACAGCCCATGCGACGACTGTCGATTCACGCAGCGATGGCGAGATTCGTATCTCGGACGAGAAGTGGCCTGACGCCTCGGATTTAATCTTCAAGCCGCATTATGCGGGTGAACAGCCTGCGCCTTTGTTGGAAGCTCCTGCTTCGACTGAGCAGATCATTCAGGTTCAACTGACGGGCGGGCATCGCGTCGGGCAGACGTTTACGGCAGAGCGCAACGAGCTTTCGGGAATCTGGTTGCCGACGCGCCGCGCCGGTGATGAGGGACTCTCAACAAATTTCATTCTTCGTCTGGCCTCGCCGCCCTTGCTGCCGCTCTCGAATACGGCGGCTAACCTGCGCTTAGGGCTGATCGTCGCTTTGAGCCTGTTCTTGTTATTGCGCGTCTGGCCGCGATTGTGGGAGAACCGTCAATTCTGGTTGTACCTGTCAGTCTTCGCGGCGACTCTCTTCATCTTGCAAACCGCGCTGAAGGGAGCGAGCCGCGCAGGTTACGTCGTCCCGATGATCTTCCAGTTCGTCGTCGTCTTTCACTATTTCAGTTGGTACGTCTTCTCCTTCGATAAGCTCCGCGCGCTTCGTGTTGCGCCGGTCAAGACTGTTCGAGACGGCAGCTTTTACGAACGCCTGCTCGCGAGCTTGCGAAGTGCGCCACGTTTCGCGGCCATCGTTGCGGCGTTGACTCTGCTTTCCGCTGCGGGAGTAGGCTGGTTTTATCAACTCAATGGGCCGTCGTCGCTTCGTTATGTTTTCGATTACAATTACTTTCTATACTTTCTAGTCTTTCACGTCACCTTCAGCTTCAGCCCTAAGCAAGCGCCGCGTGTCGGTAGTGATTCAATTCCAACTTGAATGCACGCCGAGATGAGATTCACCACAGAGACACAGAGGACGCAGAGGGGGCGCAGAGGAAGACTATCTCAGATTACAGATTTGAGATTTCAAATTCATCATCTGAGATTTCAAAGCTGCTCTCTGCTATTTCTTTTCTCTGTGCCCCCTCCGTGTTCTCTGT
Organism: uncultured Acidobacteriota bacterium; assembly: GCA_963791265.1. Taxonomy (GTDB): domain Bacteria; phylum Acidobacteriota; class Blastocatellia; order Pyrinomonadales; family Pyrinomonadaceae; genus QHXM01. Next base: position 175,318 of record CAWBSB010000007.1, on the reverse strand, counting down.
GTCTCTGTGGTGAGCCTCAATTTCCCTTGCACTCTTTATCGGGCTGAACCCTGCCCACGCGTTGTTGACTCTTCGGCGTGCGCTCAGTCCTGATGTACAATCATCCCGAAATACAGAACAAAGTGAGGATGAATCCTTCGATGCCACAGGAAGCGACCGAACAGCAAGCAGAACTGAAGCAGAAGATGCGCGCAGAGACGGACTCGATGGGTGAGATCGAAGTCCCTGCGGATAAGTATTACGGCGCGCAGACGCAGCGTTCGCTTATTCATTTCAATATCGGCAATGACACGATGCCGCGCGAGATGATTCGTGCGCTGGGAACCTTGAAGAAGGCCGCCGCGCTCGTTAACGAGGATTTGGGAAAACTGCCACACGACAAAGCCGGGTTGATCGCGCAGGCCGCAGATGAGGTGATTGAGGGTAAGCTAGACGAGCATTTCCCTCTGCGCGTCTGGCAGACGGGGAGCGGGACGCAGACCAACATGAACGCCAACGAGGTCATCTCCAATCGCGCTATCGAAATCGCTAATGGTGTGATGGGAAGCAAAGAGCCTGTGCATCCGAACGACCACGTCAATATGTCGCAGTCCTCAAACGACACCTTCCCGACAGCCATGCACATCGCCGCCGCAGAGGAGATGAACAAACTCATCCCGGAAGTCCAGCGCGTACACGACGCGATTGACGCGAAGGCGAAAGAGTACGCGGACGTGGTGAAGATTGGCCGCACACATTTGCAGGACGCCACGCCTCTCACGGTCGGGCAGGAGATGTCCGGTTGGGCGAGTTTGATTGAGCGCGACATCGAGCGCTTGAAAATGGTTTTGCCGGGACTCTACGACTTAGCCATCGGCGGCACGGCGGTCGGCACAGGACTCAACTCGCATCCTGAATTCGGCGAGCGTGCGGCTCAGAAAATCGCACAGCTTACGGGGCTGCCTTTCAAATCTCACCCGAACAAGTTTGCTGCGCTTTCGGCTCACGACGAGATGGTCTTCGCCAGCGGCGCTTTGAAGACTCTGGCCGGGTCGCTGATGAAAATTGCGAACGACATCCGCTGGCTGGCGTCAGGGCCGCGCGCAGGTTTTTGTGAGTTGATTCTGCCCGAAAATGAACCCGGCTCTTCGATCATGCCGGGCAAAGTCAACCCGACGCAAAGCGAGGCGATGACGATGGTCGCCGTGCAGGTGATGGGCAACGACGCGGCCATAGGCTTTGCAGGCTCGCAGGGCAACTTTGAATTAAACGTTTTCAATCCGGTGATGATTCATAACCTGCTTCACTCGATTCGCCTGCTCAAAGATGCCTGCCACGGCTTCGTTGATTATTGTATTGCAGGAATCGAACTCAACCGCGAGAAGATTGACGAGCATCTCAGAAACTCGCTCATGCTGGTGACGGCGCTCAACCCGCACCTCGGCTACGACAACGCCGCGAAGATCGCCAAGAACGCTCACAAGCAGGGCATCTCTTTGCGCGAGTCTGCGATTAAGCTGGGGCTATTGACGGGCGAACAGTTTGACGAGTATGTGAAGCCGGAAGAGATGACGCACCCTTAGAAGCCGTTTGAAGTTATACGCTCTCTCTGTCCCGCTAGGGACGACATGAAAATAGCCCAGCAATTTATTGCCGGGAAGAGAAGTCGGCTAATAAACCCTGAGTCCCGTAGGGACGACTGAAAGGAAGCAGTGTCTCTTCAGTCGTCCCTACGGGACTCAATAAATTTATCCGGCTCTATTCCCAGCCATGAATGGCTGGGCTATTATCAATCGTCCCTGACGGGACTTTTTTATACAGGTTCTTGGACGTTGCGCTATGACTGCGCACGAAAGAGGATAAAGCTGAGGGGCATGGATGATTAAATTTTCATCCATGCCCCTTTAGCGTTACTACTCTCGCTCTCCTAATTAGCTGAATTAGGATTTGGTGCGATGGTAACAGCACCACTGGTATCCGGGGAGTTGAAGAATGCTCCCACCTTGTAGAGTACGACGTTACCCGCAATTCCCGTCGTGTTCGAAATCCCTGCTGCTACGTTGTGAGAAAATACCGTGTTGTAAATTCTCGCCTGTGAAGCATTCTGTACCAGAAGCCCGTTGCCGGGAGCGGGTGGGCCTGTGACCGGAATCCGACGTCCGGTCGCATTGATTTGAGAATTAGAGAGCGTGAGCAGCACGGTGTCCTGAAGACGGATGGCGTTATTCTGATTGTTCTCAAAGCGGCAGTTGTCAATAACTACTCGTGAGTTCAGCGCACCAGCGACTCCCTCCGACCAGTTGCGGATCGTCAGGTTACGCAGTGTCACCACGCTGTTGCTGGCTGAATAGATAATTACAATGCCTGCGCTCGCCTGGCGTGAAGTGTTACCGCCCGCAGGGTCGCCCTGCAAGACGGCATCTATATCGGCCTCGACTCCGGGTGCGGCCTCAATCGTCACGTTGCCGGGGTTGGCAGTGCCTAGCCCAGGGAAGAAACCCGCGTTCCCGATAAACAGAGTCTCCGCAAAGCGCCCGGATTTGACTATCAAGATGCTGCCGTTGAAGTTTGCACCCGTCCCAGCCGCAGCACCCGTGCCCGGCCCCAGCGCAGCCGCTAGTGTCCCGAAGATGCGGTCGGCTCCGTCCGTATCTTCCGCCGTGCCGATACGCCCGTCGCCGTCAAAGTCGCCGCAGGTGCCGGGGGCGACGAGTGTTGTGCCCGGCACAGGGCTGTCGCAGTTGCCCTCAACTAAAACAGGGTGATTGGCCTCGACCTTTGTGCTGCTCAGGAAGGTAGTCCCGATAACCAGCGTAGCGGCCAAAAGAAAGAAAATGCCGAGTCGGGTGATGCGACCCGCCGACGTGCGTTGTAGGTGTTTCATCAATTTCTCCTCAGTTCTAACGGGGTTTGAGAGACTCACGGTTGACGCCCTCTCCCCAGCAAAAGGGTGTCGCGTGGAGCGGCTATGCTCAAATTAAAGTTGGCTTCACAGAGAGAGCCTAATATTCTGCTAGCCAGGATAAGGACTACCCGCTTGAATAATCTTTAGGACATTCCATAGCGCATTTGCCCTGAGGATGCCAGCCGGTCAAATCTTGGTCGGGATTTCTTCGCTACCTTACGCTTCTACTTGTCGCTATGGTTTTACTTGTGTGTGCTTTATATACTGGATTGTCCCTTTTCGCCAAATTATTTTTTCGCGCCCGTGCCCACGCCGCGCGGCAGACCCATCTGTTGCCAGTTTTTTTGCATCTAAATTCATGCAGGCGTGAGGTGGATTTTGCGGCTCGGCCTGCTCGATTTTTGTTTGCTTAGAGGTCAGAAACGAATGCGCGCTTGCGCGTCGTTTCCGGAAGTCGGTATAGTTGCCGGTTTGGGGCTGGAGAGCCATGTTGCGCTGGTCGCGACTGTGGGCACTCCAGGCGCATAAAGGGGGATAAAGATGACTGTTGTTCTGGACATGCAGAAGGCTCCGGCGCTCGAAGATTATTTCGGAATGTCGGATGCGGAGTTGCACGAACGTATCGAGGCGGCGCGGCGTGAGTTGGGCTCACGTCTGTTGATTCTGGGTCATCACTATCAAAGAGACGACGTTATCAGCCATGCTGATTTTACGGGTGATTCGTTTAAGCTGGCGCAGCTTGCTGCCTCGCGCCCGGAAGCCGAGTTCATAGTCTTTTGCGGCGTGCATTTCATGGCCGAGTCCGCAGACATTCTCAAGCCAGGCTCCCAAAAGGTGATTCTTCCAGACCTCGGCGCAGGCTGCTCGATGGCTGACATGGCTTCGGCAGAGCAGGTCGAAGATGCCTGGGAGCAGCTTGAATCTCTCGGCATCCTTGAAGAGTTTCGCGTGATGCCGATCACCTACATGAACTCGACCGCCGCGCTCAAGGCTTTCTGTGGGCGCTGGCAAGGCGTCGTCTGCACTTCATCGAACGCCGTCCCGCTCTTTGATAAGAGCCTGAAGGAAGCCGACAAGCTTTTCTTCTTCCCGGACCAGCACCTGGGGCGTAATACCGGCGTCAAGTTCGGCATCGCGCTTGACGAGATGGTCGTCTGGGACCCGTTCAAAGAACTCGGCGGCAATACCGAAGAGGAGTTGCGCCGTGCGCGCCTGATTCTCTGGAAGGGACATTGCTCTGTGCATGGACGCTTCAAGGCGTGGCACGTGGAGCAGGCGCGGCAGCAGACGCCCAGCATCAACGTGCTCGTGCATCCTGAGTGCATTTACGAGGTCGTGCAAGCGGCAGACCTCAACGGCTCAACGGAATTTATCATCAAGACGCTGGAAGCCGCGCCCGTTGGGTCGAAGTGGGCTATCGGTACTGAGGTCAATCTGGTCAATCGCCTCATCCAGCGTTTTCCGGACAAGCAGATTCAATTGCTCTCGCCAGACCTCTGCATGTGCGCGACGATGTATCGCATCGCGCCGCAGAATCTGGCGTGGACGCTGGAATCGCTCGTCGCAGGCGAGGTCGTCAATCAAATCAGCGTGCCGGAAGAGACCGCACAATGGGCGCGTGTAGCGCTTGACCGAATGCTGGCGATAAAGTAAAAAGCAGTGATAGGTGATGGGTGATAGGTGATAAGAAAAAACAAGCGTTTCTCTTATCACCTATCATCCATCACCTATCACTTGAGTGGAGGCATTAGTGGCTGATCCGAATGATCGCGTCGGGGAAAATGTTCTCGGCGTGTATTACGTTGACATGCAGTGTATAGACTGCGACGTGTGCCGTGATACCGCGCCGGACAATTTCACGCGCTCGGACGAGAACGGTTATTCTTTCGTTTACAAGCAACCCGAAACGGAAGAGGAGCGGGCGCTCTGCGATGAAGCCCTCGCCGCGTGCCCCGTCGAAGCTATCGGCAACGACGGATGAAAGAAGCGCAAAACATAAAGCTATAAGTCTCGGACTGGATGCGCTTTCTCTATCTTGACGATTCCGGCAATCGTGCTACTCTGGGTTTACTATGATAATTCAATTTACCAGTCAAATCTTTAAGGACGGTAAGATGTACGTGGCCTATGCCCCGGAGTTAGATGTATCCTCATGCGCAACGACTAAGGCTAAGGCTCATAAAAACCTCTTAGAAGCTGTCCGGTTGTTTTTAGAGGAAGCCGAAAAGAATGGTTCTTTGAAGCAAATCTTGGAAGAAGCAGGTTTCGTTCAGCGCAAGGAGAAACTGGAAGGCCCAAAGTTTATAACCACCCAGCGCGTTACCTTACCTCTCGCGCCCATTCATGCCAAAGCTTAACTCGGTTTCTTATAAGATTCTGGCTTGTATCTTCGAGCATGACGGCTTTATCTGTGTCAGGCATGAAGGCGATCATATGGTCTTTACGAAATCAGGCGTGCTACGCCCGGTGGTAATTCCTACCTACAGAAGCGTTCCTGTCTTCATCATCAAAAACAATATACGCACTGCCGGTATGAGCCGGGAACGTTATTTTGAACTGCTGGAGCAGTGTCAGTGAAACAATGTGCCAATGATCTGAAGACTGGTGCTTCTCTGCAAAGCATTGAAGATGTCTGGCCAAAGTCTAAACGCTAATTTTAATCCAGCCGTCTTCAATCATCACTTCGTAAGTTTCAATCGCGCCTCTGTTGGTTACGCACTCGCCGGTGCGGACATCGAAGCGCCAACCGTGCCAGTCGCACTCGACGGTGTGGCCGCAGAGGTGGCCGTCGGCGAGCGGCGCTCCCTTGTGAGGACAAAAATTCTCGATGGCGTAAAACTCTCCGTCTATGTTGTAGAGCGCCAGCTCCGTGCCGTTCAGCAGTTGGACGGTTGCGCCGCGACCGGGCGGCACATCTTCTACTCGACCGACGGTGGCAATTTGCCCTTCACGCTTCGGCTTTCTGAAATTCCCGAACTTTGGATTAAAGGATTGCACAAAGAGAATCGTAGCAAATGAAATGAAACGTTGAAAGGGAAGACAAGGCAAGTCCAAAGACTAAAGCCCAATGTCCAAAGTCAAGACACGGTTTTGACTTTGGAGATTGGGCTTTAGTCTTTGGACTATCTTTCCTTTTGCCTTGTCTGCCGAACTCTGTATAATCCGCTTAAGTTCCCCTTTGCAATTATTGTAGTCGGGCGTGTGGCCGCTCCCCTGCTATTTATAGAGGCCACGCGCACCCTTTGCCTGCTTTCGTCTGTGTGTTCGGACGAGGGCGGAGCTTGATTCATTCAGCACGCAGGGAGGGCGATAGACCATGTCAAGAAATCGCTACGATAGAGACGACGAGAGAGATTCTTACGGCGGCGGCTCGCGCGAAAGAAGCGGCGGTGGGGATGACCGCTCCGGCTACAGATCGGAGCGCGGGAATTACGGGCGCGAGAGTGGCCCGCTGAATAGAGATTTCGGCACGGACGATTCCTACGGCGGGCGGCGAAGCGGGCCTGCCGGAGGAGGCAGTGGCGGAGGCGGCGGGCGCTATTACGGACGCGACGATTACGGGCGCGGCGGATACAATGAGCGCCCGGATAATCGTTACGACGAGCGGCGCTATGGCGGCTACTCTGACCCAAGGGATGGACGCCGTCGCCGTGAGGATGATCGCGGCGATGATGATGGACGCTCATGGTTTGAGGAAGCGCGCGATTATGTCCGGGGCAGGTCTGAGGAGCGTGGGCGCGGGGCAACGCGTTCACACGTGCGCTGCCGCGACATCATGACGCGCGATGTGACGGTCGCTACGAGCGACACGAGCTTGCAGGACGTGGCCGCCATGATGCGCAACGAAGATACAGGCGTGATTCCTGTAGTCGAGCGCTCGGCAGATGTTCAGGCAACCGAAGCTGATGGCGGCAACGGGCGCAGTAGTGAAACGAGAACGCGGGGCAACGGCAAGCTCGTCGGTCTCATCACCGACCGCGACATAGTGATTCGCGCGGTCGCCGAAGGCAAGGATGTGCGCTCGACCCGTGCCGAAGAGGTGATGACCACAGACATTCACACCGCGCGCCCGAATGACCGCGTGATTGACGCGATTCGGAAGATGGGCGACAAACAGGTGCGCCGTATTCCGGTCGTGGACGATAACAACAACCTGCTCGGCATCATCTCGATGGCCGATGTTGCCCTGGAGACCGAAGAGGATCGTGAACTGGCCGACGCCCTCGAAGAGATTTCCAGCGGCGCGTCCTTCTGGAGCAAAATCTTTGGGTAAAGCAGTGATAGGTGATGGGTGATAGGTGATAAGACAAAACGGTCTTTCCTATCACTTATCACCTATCACTTATCACCTATCACTTATCACCGCTCTTATGGCTGAATCAGTTGAACGTTATTTTCGGGCGATAGCTGTCGCAAGGCGGTCGCGACCGGGTGCGCGTTTGTGGCGTCCCGATGCGGACATTTATCGCGCGGCGGATGGGTGGATTGTTAAAGTTGATCTGGCGGGCGTCACCGCCGACGATCTCGAAATAACGATTCAGGACAAGACCTTGAGCATCACGGGCTGCCGCCGGGATACCTTCTTTGAGAAGGGCATCGTCTATCATCAACTCGAAATCACTTATAGCCGCTTTGAGAAGACGCTCGTTTTTCCCTGCTCCATCGAAGGCGCCTCGCTCCTGCGCGATTACCGCGACGGCTTGCTGATTCTGCATCTGCGCGGGGAAGAGAATTGTGAGGAAAAGCAGGAGTCAGGAGTCAGAAGTCAGGAGTCAGGATGAAAAGGCTGCAATCCGCTGTTGCTTTTATTCTGACTTCTGTCTCCTGACTTCTGTATTCTGAGGGTTACATATGGCTACCGAGAAGATTCCAGCAGAACAGGCCGAGGAAACGCCCGGCCAGACAAGTCAACAGACGCAGGCTGAGCCGTTCGAGATCGGCGTGCTGCCTTTGCAGCAGACGACGCTCTTTCCTGAAACAATCGTGCCGCTGGCGGTCGGGCGTTCGCGCTCCGTCGCGGCGGTGGAATCTGCTCTCTCCACGGAAGAGAAACTGCTGGCCTGTATCAGCGTCAAAAAGGAAGACGTGGTAGGCTCGGACGCCATCCCCGACGATCTCTATAGCGTGGGCACGCTCGTCATGATTAAGCGCATGATGCGCGACGAAGAAACCATGCAGCTCATCGTGCAGGGCACAGAGCGCATACGCGTTCTCGAATGGACGCAGGTGCAGCCATACCTGCGCGCGCGTGTCCAAATTCTCCCGGAGTTAAAGGTTGAAGACCCGGAAGAAGTCGAAGCTCTCAAGCGTAATATGCAGGCGATGATCCAGCAGGCGCTGGCGATGATGCCGCAGATACCGCAGGAAATTCGGATGGCTGTGATGGCGGCAGACGATCCCGTCAAGCTCGCATACTTTCTAGCTTCCGTCCTCACCCTCGGCGTCGAGCAGGAACAGAAGATGCTCGAAGCCGACACTGCCGACGAGTTGCTGCGTATCGCGCACGGGTTACTGGCGCGCGAAGTCGAGATCATGGGGATTCGCTCCAAGATTGCGACCGAAGCGCAGACCGAGATGAACAAGGCGCAACGCGATTACATCCTGCGCCAGCAGTTAAAAGCGATTCAGAAAGAGTTGGGCGAAGACGAAGGCGGCGAGCAGGCGGAAGCCGAAATGATGCGCGAGCGCCTCTCGGCGGCAGACCTCCCTGACGAAGTCCGCAAAGAGGCAGAGCGCGAATTGAAGCGCATGGAGAAATTGCCCTCCGCCGCGCCCGACTATCACGTCATCCGCACTTATCTTGAATACGTGCTTGAGGTTCCCTGGAAGAAATCAACGGAAGACAAGCTGGACTTGACGGAAGCGCGACGGATTCTTGATGAAGATCACTACGGTCTTGAGGATATTAAGGAGCGCATCTTAGAATTCCTGGCCGTCATCAAGCTCAAGCCCGAAGCGAAAAGCCCGATACTTTGTTTCGTAGGGCCGCCGGGCGTCGGCAAAACTTCTCTGGGGCGCTCGATTGCCCGTGCGCTGGGGCGCGAGTTCGAGCGTATGAGTCTGGGAGGGGTGCGCGACGAAGCGGAGTTGCGCGGGCATCGTCGCACGTACATCGGCGCGATGCCGGGTCGGATTATTCAATCAATCCGGCGCGCGGGCGTCAACAATCCCGTGATGATGCTCGACGAGATAGACAAGCTCGGCAATGATTACAGGGGCGACCCTTCGGCAGCGTTGCTTGAAATTTTAGACCCGCAGCAGAACAATTCTTTCCGCGACCATTATCTTGATCTGCCTTTCGATCTCTCGAAGATTTTCTTCATCGCGACCGCGAACCAGTTAGGGCCGATTCCTGCGCCTTTGCGCGACCGCATGGAGATTATACGGCTGGCGGGATATTCGGATCAGGAGAAGCTGCACATCGCGCGGCAGTATTTAGTTCCGCGACAGATTCAGGAAAACGGACTTGATGATGAAAGGTTCACGATCACGGACGCGGCGCTAAAGCTCATCGCCGAACGCTACACGCGTGAGGCGGGTGTGCGCCAGATGGAACGCACCATCGGCGGCATCGTTCGCAAAGCCGCCTTGAAAATCGCGCAGGGGCAAGCTGAGAAGGTGACGGTTGACGCACCGGACATTAAGGAATACTTGGGCGCACCGCGATTCTACCCGGAAGAGGCGCGCAAGGAGTTGCCCGCAGGTGTGGCGACCGGGATGGCCTGGACAGAGATGGGCGGGGAAGTCCTCTTCATCGAAGCAACGCTCTTGCCGGGCGGCTCAGGACTAACGATTACAGGACAGCTTGGCGAGGTGATGCAGGAATCCGCACGCGCCGCACGCTCCTTTCTCTGGTCGCACGGCACAGAGTTCGGCATTGACCCGGAGATGTTCAAAGGCTACGGCGTGCATCTGCACGTTCCCGCCGGGGCGATTCCGAAAGACGGGCCGAGCGCGGGCGTGACCATCACGTCGGCTCTGGCTTCGCTTTATACAGGTCGGCGCGTCAGGCCGGATACGGCGATGACCGGCGAGATTACTTTGTCAGGGCTGGTGTTTCCCGTGGGCGGAATCAAGGAAAAGGTTTTGTCGGCGCATCGCGCGGGTGTGCGACGCATTATTCTTCCGGCGCGCAACGAGGGCGATCTGGAAGAGATTCCCGAAGACGTGCGGCGCGAGCTTGAGATAATTCCCGTCTCACGCATCAATGAGGTGATAGACGCGGCGCTCGAAAGGCTCGTCGCTAATCCGCCACCACCGCCTCCGCCGTCAGTCGTGGAGGGGACGCAGAGACAGTCCGAGCCTGAAGCGATGAGAGTCCGCGAGGCCGAAAGATAAAAATAACGAACCACGAATTAACACGAAACGACACGAAGGTAGCAGTCATATTAAATTCGTGTTGCTTCGTGTGACTTCGCGGTTCCGTTCGCCCTCACCTTTTATTGTATTTCGTTATTGGTTGATAGGTCGCTCAAAAATAAAGCCCCGGGTTGCAGGTAGCAACCCGGGGCTTGTTGTTGACGCTCACCCGGCTTTCCGAAGGAGAGTCGGGCAACGGTTAAAGGTTAATTCGGGCCGAACCTGAGCCTGTACTCAAGGGAGTTCAGGAAGCCGTTGATGATGATGCGGTCGTCGTTGGTATGGTTGAAGATGTCAATCCAGACCAGGTACGACGCATCGGCATCACGTCTCAGGAACCCGAAGTAGTTCATGATGATGAACGCTTCGTTGACGTAGGCGATGTACAACTCGCCGCTGTCGATCAGTTGACGCAACACCTGTGCGCGCGTCAACGTGCCATTGGTCAACCCCGCAATCCACCCTGCTCGACTCGGATGATTCGGCAATTGTACCGACTGCAACAGCTTGTCTACATAAGCGGTCGGATTGCCGATGGTCGGGTCGTAGATCGTCTTGAACTCAGTTCGATTCATGAACAACTGGATGTAGGCGTCCTTGTTCGCCTCCAAATCCGATGGGCTCAGGAATCCGCTGAGTCTGGCCATGTCTGGGATGAACTCGTTGTAGTGCGCGATTCTTCCCAGCGTCTTGAAGGTGCGATAGACGAAGAAGCCGCGATCCTGGAACTCTGGGCTTCGGACGAAGCCGCGAGCGACGGCGATGCGGTCACAATCTGTCGGAATCGCACAGTGATTGAGAATGCCCAGCCACGCGTTGACCGCGCCCGGCTCAGGTTCACGACCAAGGAAGTTGATGTAAAGCTGCCGGATGAAGAACGCATCGTTGTCGATGGGGTTCGGAGCCGGAGCCGTATCGTTGTCAATGATCGTGATGGTCGCCGAGTTGATTCCGGCGATGTCGCCACCCACTGCATTCGAGAGGGTCAGGGTGAAGACTTCAGGGCCGTCCAGATACACATCGTCAATGATGGGTATGTAGATGGTCTTGGAGGTTTCCCCTGCGGCGAATCTGAGCGTTCCGGCTGTCGTGGCGTAGTCGCAACGGCTGGACGCATTGCCAGTGAACTGCGAGCAGTTATTCAAGCCCGAAGGATCACTGGTCAGGTAATCAACCCTGGCCGGTTGCGAGAGATCGCCAAGGCGATTGACGACGATGGTCGCATGCAGGCCATCCTCCGTCACCGAGTAGGTCGAGGCGCTCAGTCCGATCAGCGGCGTATCGTCGCTAAGGATAGTGCCCAGGCCCTGATTATCAGTGATGGTGGCGTTCACTGCGCCTGAGAGATTAACGAAGAATGTCTCGTTAGCCTCGGCGTTGGGGTCGCCATTGACCAGCACGGTGATGGTCTTCGTCGTCTCACCGGGCAGGAAGGTCAAGACCGTGCTCGGGATCGCTTGATAGTCATTGTTGGCTACCGTAGCTGTCCCGTCGGCGGTCTGGTAATTGACCGTCGTCGTGGTGTGCGTTTGGCCTGTCAGAGTGACGGTGAAGACAAAGCTCGTCGTTCCACTATTGCCTTCATTCGTCGTGACATCGTTGATTGAGAGCGTCGGCTGAGCGTCGTCATTGGTGATGACGCCGCGACCCGAACCGTCTGCAATCGTGCTGTTGGTCTGACCCGACAGGTTGACGAAGAAGTCCTCGTCAAACTCGTAGAAGAGGTCGCCGTTGACCTTGACCGTGATGGTCTTCGTCGTCTCTCCCGGGTTGAAGGTGAGCATGGTGCTCGCCAATGCCTGATAGTCGCTGTCGGCTATCGTGGCCGTGCCGTCGGCTGTCGCGTAGTTGACCGTGACGGTCTGACCACTCGCTGCCGAGAGCGTGACGGTGAATGTAGCATCAACCGTTCCGCTGTTGCCTTCCGTGACTGTGACATCGTTGATGGAAAGCGACGGCGTCGGGTCGTCATCCGTGATGGTCACGACCGCAGTCGTTTGTGCGCCCAGCACAGCGCCGCCCGTCGGAGTGTCGAGTGCCAGGTTCAGCGTCTCGTTCACTTCGTCAAGCGAGTCGCTGACGATTGGGATGCTGATGCTCTGCGTTGTTACGCCGTTATTGAACGTCAGCGTACCCGAAGTCGGGCCGGTGTAGTCGGCAGCGCTAGCCGTTCCGTTGGTGATCGTGTAGTGGACAGTCACCGTGCCGCCGCTGCCGCTCGTGCGTGTGACATCTATGGTGGCCGTGCCGACGTTCTCGTTGAAGGTGTAGGTCGGCGCGCTGAACTGCAAGATGCCGGGTCGGCGGACTGTCGTCGTCGTCGTTCCGGTATTGTTGCCGTTCACAAGGTCGGTGGTCGTTGAAGCTGCCACCGCGTTGTTAGTGATAACGGTCAGGTCAGCCGTTGCCGGATTGACGTTGACCACAACCTGGAATGTAGCCGTCTCGCCGCTCGGAACCGTTGCCTTCGAGAAGACGACGTTGCCGGTTCCACCGACTGCGGGCTGGCTTGAAATGCTCCAGCCTGTGCCGGTGGTGATAGCCGCCGAGACAAAGGTCGTGTTTGTGGGCACGGCATCCGTCACGGTGACGCTATCGGCGGCGCTTGGGCCGTTGTTGGTAAAGCTGATCGTGTAGGTGATGTTGTTACCGACCACCACAGGATCAGGTGTGTCTACCTTCGTTACTGCCAGATCAGCTTTAGCAACGACCACCTGCGGAACTGGTAGCGCTCCGGTGCTCGAAGCGAAGTTGGTATCACCACTGTACTGAACAGTGATGGTGTGACTACCAGCCGCGAGCGCCGAGGTCGTGCAAGTTGCCTGACCTGAGCCGTTGAGCGCGACATTCGTGCAGATCGGGTTCACTCCGTCGAAGAACGTGACCGTTCCTGTCGGTGTTCCCGTACCCGGCGCGTTGGCCGCGACCGTCGCCGTAAACGTCACCGGATCGGTGAAGAACGACGGGTTAAGCGAAGACGTGACCGTGACCGTGGTCGTCTTACGGAAGTTGCCGAAGTCACGACCTGTCACGTTGACGCCGCTGGCCGCCGTCACCGCATATGTTCCCGGCGCGGCTGGTGCGGTCTGTAGATAGCCTGCGGGCACTATCTCACGGACGATGTACTTGCCGGGGCCGATGTTGGTGAACGAATACTTACCGTCCGCGCCCGCGACGTTAGCCGTGGTCGTAGTGGCTTTCAGCGTGTCGGGTGTGCCGCCGGAAAGTTCCAGCGTCCCGTTGCCGTTGACATCATTGTAGAGTTCGATGGTGAACCCGTTGAGACCCGGATCACTGCCACCGTTATCGTTGCCGTTGCCGTTAAGGTCGTCGAACTTACGTCCACTGATGGTAATCAGTTGGAAGTTGCCGAAGTCCCTGTTAGCGAAGGCTCCTCCTCCGGTTCCATTGACGGCATAGATGCCTGGTGCAGCCGGAGCCGTCTGCGTGTAGCCCGCTGGCAAGACCTCGCGGACGATGTACCTGCCAGGCGTAACGCCACTGAAGGAGTAGCGTCCATCCTGAGCGGAGATGTTAGCAGTGGTCGTAGTGGCTGCCAGCGTGTCCGTGCCAGCTTCATACGTGCCGTTGCTGTTGACGTCGTTGTAGAGTTCGATGGTGACGCCGTTCAAGCCCGGATCCGCACCCGCCTCATCGTCGCCGTCGCCATTGTTATCCGTGTACTTGCGTCCACTGATGATGAGACTGTTGACCGTCGTCATTTCCGTGTCCGAGTTATTGCCGGAAACCAGATCGGTCGTGGCGGTTGAAATGCTCGCCGTGTTGCTGAGCACCGTGTTGTGCGGGGTGCTTAAATCAACCTTCACTACGAGCGTAAAGACTGCAACCGCGCCAGAAGCCAGTGTCGGTATGGTGGCGGTGACTGCGCCGGTCCCACCTACACTTGGTGTTGTCGGTGTCCAGCCTGCCGGTGCCGCGAACGACACGAATGTCGTGTTGGCCGGGACTGCCTCGGTCAACTGCACGGTCTGCGCGTCGGATGGGCCGTTGTTGGTCACGGTGATGGTGTAGGTCAGGTTCTGACCAATGCTCACCGGATCAGGACTGTCGTCATTCGTAACCGAAAGGTCAGCCTTCGGATTGACCACCTGCGGAACCGGGAGCGCCCCGGTGCTGGTAGCGAACGAACTATCGCCGCTATAGACAGCCGTGATCGTATGGCTGCCAGCCGCCAGCGTGGAGATCAGGCAGATCGCCTGGCCTGAGCCGTTGACTGCCGAGTTGTCGCAGATCAACGTCGCTCCGTCGAAGAAGTCCACCGTACCCGTAGGAGTTCCAGAACCCGGCGGGTTGGCAGAGACGGTCGCCGTGAACGTCACCGGATCGGTGAAGAACGACGGGTTGAGCGAGGACGTGACCGTCGTCGTGGTGGTCAACCTGAAGTTGCCGAAGTCACGACCCGTCACATCCACGCCGCTGGCCGCCGTAATGGCATAGGTGCCTGGCGCGGCGGGAGCGGTTTGGGTGTAGCCCGCAGGAACTATCTCGCGGACGATGTACTTGCCGGGACCGACGTTGGTGAACGAGTACTTCCCGTCCACCGCCGCGACGTTGGCCGTAGTGGTGGTGGCCTTCAGCGTATCGGGAGTGCCGCCGGAAAGTTCCAGCGTCCCGTTGCCGTTGACGTCGTTGTAGAGTTCGATGGTGACGCCGTTCAAGCCCGGGTCACTACCACCCTCATCGCTGCCGTTGCCGTTCAGGTCGTCGAACTTACGTCCACTGATGGTAATCAGTTGGAAGTTGCCGAAGTCCTTCGCGGTGAAGTTGCCGCCGCTGCCCGACCCGTTGATGGCATAGATGCCTTCTGTGGCCGGATTGACAGGAGCGGGCGCTGTCTGCTGGTAGCCCGCTGGCAGGACTTCGCGGACGATGTACCTGCCCGGAACCTTGTTGTCGAACGAGTAGCGTCCATCCTGACCAAGGACGTTGGCAGTGGTCGTGGTGGCTGCCAGCGTATCCGTGCCAGCTTCATACGTGCCATTGCTGTTGACGTCGTTGTAGAGCTCGATGGTGACGCCGTTCAAGCCCGGATCCGCACCTGCCTCATCGTCGCCGTCGCCATTGTTATCCGTGTACTTGCGTCCACTGATATTGACTTCGTTGACGGTTTGAGTCGGCAGCGTGCCCGAACTCGTGTTGAAGCTAGCGCTTCCGTTGTAATTGGCCGTGATGGTGTGCGCCCCCGCCGTGAGCGAAGAAATCTGGCAGGTCGCCTGTCCTGAGCCGTTAAGCGCCGCGTCGTCGCAGATGATGGTTGCGCCGTCGAGGAAGTCAACCGTGCCGGTCGGCGTGCCCGCTCCGGGCGCGACCGCCGCAACTGTCGCGGTGAACGTCACCTGCTGTCCGATGTCGGACGGGTTCGGTGACGCCGTCACGGTCGTCGTGGTGTTGGCCTTGTTGACCGTCAGTTGGAATGTCCTGATTGTCATCTGGCCGATGCTGTCGGTCACAGTCACGGTGACTGTGTAAGCGGCAGCAGCGACTGGCGCGGCGTTGGTAATCGAGACCACGCCGGTTGTCTGGTTGACCGTGAGGCCGCCCGTAAAGCCCGGAGCGGCGACCGCGACGGTGAAGCCGGGTTTGTCATCCGCAGGCGGAGCAGTCGGCGAGACCGTCGTGCTCTGGCCGAAGACGACTGTGGTGTTCGCGTAAGTGCCGATGGTCGGCGGCGCGTCAAACGGTGTCGTGTCGGACGAGGTGTTATTGCCCGTGTCCGCATCCGCTCCGTTTGTGCCGTCGTCGCTGATGGTGGCCGTGTTGCTGATTTGCGTCGTGCCGCCCGGAACCGGGTCGTCAGCCGTTACAGCAAACACCACCGAGCCGCCCGCACCGCCGCCAGCCAGTGGGCCGACGGTGAAGGTACAGGCGCTGCCCGCAGTAATCGCGGCGCAGCTCCATCCAGCCGTGCTTGCACCGGCATTGAATGTCGTGTTGGCCGGAACGGTCTCGTTGAGAACCACTCCGGTCGCGCCCTTATTGCCGATGTTCGCGTAAGTCAGCGTGTAGCTGATTGTCTGACCCGGCGAACTGCCCGTGTTGCCATCGCTCTTGTTGATGGACAGGTTGATGGCAGCGTTCACAGATGTCACAACCGTGCTCGTGTTGTTGATCGGGTTGCCGTCCACGCCGAACAAACCGTCGTCGGCGATGGTCGCGGTGTTGCTGATGCCAGTCACACCGGCGGGCACAGGATTGACTACCGTCACGGCGAATGTCGCCGAGCCTCCGGCTCCTCCCGCTGGAATGTTGCCGACTGCTAACGTACAGGTGTTGCCCGCGCTTGTTCCTCCGGGGCAAGACCAGCCTGCGGTGCTCGCGCCCGCATTGAAGACGGTGTTTGCAGGGATAGTTTCGGTGATGACCGTGTTGTTGGCATCACGTTTCCCGTTAGTGTTGTTGTAGGCGAGCGTGTAGCTGATGGTGCCGCCCGGTACTGCCACGACTGCGCCGTCCGTCTTCGTAATCTGAAGGTCGGGCTGCGAATCAACAGGTGTGACGGTCGGATTATTCGCGCCGCCAACGGTCGTGTCATCCGTCAGGACGGTGATCGTGCCGCCGTTCGGGTTGTCCGCCGCAATGGTGCCCTGATTGGAAACCTGTGGCGATGTGCCCGTGAAGCTGGCGGCAGTGTTGACCGTCACCTGGAAGCTGATCGTCACGCTCTTGCCTGCCGGGATTGTCCCGATGTTGGCGTTGACTGTCTCGCCGGACGGGGCTGCTGGCGCAGCAGGACTCAGGAATGAGTTGGCCGCTGGCTGTGCCTTGGCCGTGCTGCTCGTCGCATGGCTGGTGAAGACCTGAGAAGTGGAACGGCTGCTCGGTGTTTGAACCATCGGCTGCGCCATCGGTTGAGCCTTAGCAGTCTTCACTATTTCAGAAGTCTTCGAGCGGAGGGCGACGGGTTGTGCGACCTTTTGAGTCGCAGGCTTGGTCGCCGAAGCAGTGTTGTCGTGATGCGTGATGGCTTCATCCTGAGAGATGAAGAGTTGTTCGGCCAGCGCGGCCTGCTCGCCCAGCTTGGTGGTGGGCTTGACAGCTTCGTTCACACGCGCTGTCTCGAAGCGCTGGGACTTCTGGAATTTGTACATGCCGACCGGTGCGGTCGAGCAGTTGGTGAATCCGGCAGTGCCGGAGATGAGCAGGACACGGTTCTCAGGCGAAGGCCGACCGTCCGTGCTGGCGACGCTGCCCGGATTCAGACCGGCGACGTACTGCTCGACGCCGGGCGAAGAAGTCGCGGCCATGCCTTCGATGCCGAAGTCATGGGTGGTCGCGACATTGCCTTCTTTGCGGAGGCCGATGCCGGACGTGCCGTTGCTCGCGCCGCTCGTGTTGTTCTGGATGTCCGCGCAGACAGGGTTGTCAATGTCGCTTGCGCCGCCGCCCGCGTCAACGCGGATGCCCGGACGTGTGCCGCTCAAGGGAGCCGCGACCGTGTTGTTCTTAATCGTCACGTCCAGCGACGCGAGTCCTTCGCGGACTGCGGCGAGGATGCCGTTGCCGTCTGTCTGGCTGACGTTGTTGCCGGTGATTGAAACGCTCAGGTGCGCGGTATTGCCGATGCCCGTGACCTGACCTGCACCGACGCTGATGCCCAGGGGGCCACCGAAGGCTGCCTGGTGGTTGGCGACGATGACGTTGTTGGAGATAACGGAGGTCACATTCGTCACGCCTGTGGCGGAATGTGAAATGACGTTGCCGAGGATGTCCCTGATCGGGTTCGCCACTGTTCCGTTGCCGGAGATGTTGTAGTTGCCCTGACCACGGCCATTGACGTTCGCCTGAATAGCGAATGTCCCCATCTTATTGGCCGAGCTTGCGCCCTGAATCGTGTTGTTGGTGATGTTGATGATGTTGGTGGCGCTGCCAGCCGTGCCGTAAACGCCTGCGGGCGCACCTGCGGCAGTGTTGCCGTTGCCGCCAAAGGCGAGGATGCCCGCGCCTGCGGGGAAGTTCAGAATCGTGTTGCCGTTAAGCGTCGCCTTGGTGACATTGGCGACCGTGGTCGCGCTGCCGTTGGCTATCAGCCGGATGCCGGAACCCAGCGAGGTCGCGGCGGACGTGGTGCTGGTGATCGAGTTGCCGGAGATAACTGCGTCGCTGATCGTGCCGTTGTAGTTATTGATGTCCACGCCGTGATAGAGCGCGTTCGTCAGCGTGTTGTTGGTGATCGTCACCACACCGGAGACGTTGTTCTCAGTTCCAGCCGGGACGGCGGCACTGATGTTAAGGGCGATGTTCGACTCGTCGGACGCCTCTACAGCGCCACCGTTGGAATTGAGGACTTTCCCGTTCTTGAAGGTGAAGTTTGTGAGGGTCGTACCCTTGACGCCGCTGCCTGCGGTGGTGTCAACCTTCACGTTCGTGAACGACGGGCTGAGCGTGTTGGTCAGCGAGATGCCGAAGCTGGTCGTGTTCTGGATAGTACCGCCCGAATCATTACCGCCAACGGACGCATTGTTGTCGCCGGAGACGATGAGACTGCCGCTCGCGCCTGTGTTGTTCAGGATGATGCCGCTCGCGGGGTCGGCTGCTGCGGTGTTGTTGCCCGAAGAGATGCTCCTGAAGTTCAGGCCGCTTGCGCCGATGGTCGTGTTGGCGACGTTCAAACCCGTCACGCTCGTCGCGTTGATGGTGTTGTCGGGCGCAGTGCCGTTGGCGTTGGGGTCTGTGACGCTGACCGTGCCGCCGTTGGTGGCCGTGAAACCGGCGTTCGCTCCGTTAAGAGTCACGCCGCCGGTGAAGTTCATCGTCGTGCCGGTGTTGGTGTCGAGGAAGATACCCGAACCCGTGCTGTTAATCAGGCCGGAGAATGACACCGTGCCGCCCGTCTTATTCTGGATGTTGACGGCGCGGGAGGTAGAGTTGGTGATTGTGCCCGCGTAGCTGATGGTCGCAGTGTTGCCTGCGCCCGATACGTTGAACGCATTGCCGGTGCTGCCGGAGAGAGCGCCGGTTCCGAGATTAATCGTGCCTGTGGTTCTCGACAGGCTGACGTTGGTGGTCGCGCTGCTGCTCGACGTAACGTTGATGAAGGTCGCAGTAACAGCAAGCGTATTGGCCTGACCATCAAGGAAGAGAGCCTGGCCAGTTCGAGTGCTGGATGGCTCATTAATGCTCACGTCGGCGATAGTCACCGTGCCGGAGTTTAAGCCTTGAATGCCAGCGCCTGTCGTGTTGCCGACGGTCAGACCGTTAACGGTATTGGTGCCTGCGGCGCCTGTGCTGTTGAGCGTGATGCCGTTATTTGCGGCAGCCGTCGTCGTAATCTTCGTGATCGTCGCATTCCCGGAATTCATCGCCGGGAATGGCGCGCTGCCCGATGGCGGATTAAGCCCCGTCAGGGTTGACAGGCTCGAAGTCGAATCCTGACCAATCAATCTCTGGCCGTTCAAGAGCGTGACGGCATTGTTGTAAGCGGTGGCGCTCTCGTAGATGAAGATGTTGTCGTTCACCGCCGGGTTAAGGCTTCCGACGGCGCCGTTGTTTTCGGTGTTGAATGAACCGAGATCGCTATAGGGATTGGACAGACGACCGCAGCCATTCACCCTCGTTGTACATGAGGGTGAGTTGTTGTTGATGAACCAGACCATCCCGGCAATCGGGACTGTGACGGTAGCTGTGGCGCTGCCGCCGCCGTTGGTAATCTCGTAGGTGAAGGTGTCGTTGCCTTCGTAACCCGCGGGCGGATTGTAGGAGAATTTACCTACGTTCGCGCCGGAGACGATCATGACGACCGTCCCGCCCTGCGTGGTGGTGGTCGTGATCGTGTTGGTCACGACGGTGGTCTCTGCCTGTACCTTTGTGATGGTCACAGGATCAGCAGCAGCGTACACGTCGTTGGTGACGACGCTGTAGGGGATGTTCGCCGAGTTGATATTGACGTTGCCGATGACCGTCTGCGGATAGGTGTCGGCGTTGGCCACGGGCGGAATCTTAAAGGTGAAGACATAGTCGGCCAGCATGTTGTCGGGCGGATCACCAGTATCCGTATCCGAAATCTGATTCGCTATGACCGTCACTGTACAGATCGCACCGGCTGGCAGGTTCGCAGTCGGATTGAGCGTATAGACGGTTTTGCCCGCATTGTTGCTCAGCGCGTATGCCTGATTGCCGCTACCCGTCGGGCACTGGATAGTGAAGGAACTGGTCGTCGCATCAACACCCTCGCTGAAGGTGATGTCTATATTCGTAGTTACTGCCACGCCGGTCGCATTGTTGGCAGGCGTCGTCGCCGTCACCGATGGCGGAGAATCAACGGTGAAGCTGAAGACAAAATTAGCCACCATGTTGTCGGGCGGATCGTTGGCGTCGTTGTCTGTCACCTGTGCGGCGACGACCGTGACCGTACAGGTCACTCCGAATGGCAGGTCTGCGTTCGGGTTAAGCGTGTAACTGCTGGCCGGGCCGGGAACCGCAGGGGTAAGCGTGAACGCTGTCGGCGTCCCTACAGGGCATTCGAGCGTGAAAGCTGAAGCCGTGACGTTCACAGACTCGCTGAAGTTGACGATGATGTTGGCGTTCGCCGCAACGTTCGTTGCTCCGTTGACCGGCGACGTGGTGGTCACACTCGGAGCGGAATCAATAGTGAAACTGAAGACATAGTTAGCCAACATCTGGTCGGGCGGATCGGCGGTGTCCGTGTCCGTGACCTGATTGGCCACAACCGTTACTGTACAGGTGACGCCGCCCGGAAGAGTTACAGTCGGGTCGAGCGTAAAGCTGCTGGACGCACCCGGAGCCGCAGGCGTGAGCGTGTACGTCACGGGGCTACCGACGGGGCACTGGATGGTGAAGGCGCTGGCTGTGACGTTCACAGGCTCGCTGAAGTTGACGATGATGTTGGCGTTGCCCGCGACATCGGTCGCGCCGTTGGTTGGCGTCGTCGTCGTCACGCTTGGCGGGGAATCAATGGTGAAGCTGAAGGCATAGTTGCCCACCATCGTGTCCGGCGGGTCATTCGAATCAAGGTCATGAATGTTCGCGCCGATGACAGTCACCGTGCAGAGCGTTCCAAAGGGCAAATCTGCCGTCGGGTCGAGCGTCAGGCTGCTGGTTCCCGAACCGCTCAGCGTAAATGTTTTTCCTGTTCCGGTCGGACATTCGAGGGTGAAGGCGCTCGTGTTGGCGGTGACAGCCTCTGAGAAGTTGACGATGATGTTGACGTTGGCTGCTACGCTCGGCGCACCGTTGGTCGGCGATGTGGTCGTGACCGTCGGAGCGGCATCGGTCGAGAAGCTGAAAACGTAGTCAGCCGCCATGTTGTCCGGCGGGTCGAACGAGTCTGTATCCGAAATCTCATCCTTATCAACAGTCACCGTGCAGGTCACTCCCGCAGGCAGCGGGGAGGTCGGCGTCAGCGTGAATGTGGTGGCAGGGGAAGCGCTCTGCGAGAAGGTGATGGGCGTGCCCACAGGGCACTGGATTGAAAAGGCGCTGGCCGTCGCGCTCACACTCTCGCTGAAAGTGACTGTGATGTTGGCGCTCGTCATCACGCCTGTTGCGCCGTTGACGGGCGTAGTCGCCGTCACGGTCGGCGCAGCGTCCACGTTGATCGTCACGGTCGCCGTGTCGTCTGGAGCCTGACCGTTCGTCACCGTGTAGGTGAAAGTGTCTGCTCCTTCAAAAGTGGGATTGGGCGTGTAGTTGAAATGTCCGTCGGCGAAGATCGTGACCGTGCCGCCGCCTGTGGTTGAGCCTGTCAGGGTGGGAGAGCCATTGAGCTGGCTGACCGTCGGCGCAGGCGTGCCCGTGTCGTTGGCTAAGACGCCGGGTGCAGAGGTGCTGAGCGGCGTGTTCTTGGGTGTCACGTAAGTGTCGGCGAAAGCCAGCGGCGAGACTTTCAATGAGCCGGGCACGAGCGTCGTGTTCGGGTCAATCGTGTCGGTGAAGGTGACGTTGGTCGCATCGCCGGGACCAGCGTTGGCGACGTTGACGTTGTAGGTGATCGTCTCACCCAACTCGGCCTTGTTGTCACCGTCTGAATCTGTAAACGTCGCGGCTTTGGTGGCCGTGATGTCAGGAGTCGCGACCGGGGCAGCAGACGAATTAGCGAAGAGATAAGAGTCCAGCTTCTCTTCCGCAGTCTTGCTCCTGGCGTCAGTGCTTGAAGGAGACGACGCGCTCGCGTCGTTGCGGGTAGCCGCTGCGACCGAGGCAATCGGGGCTATCAGCGTCATGAACGACAGTAAACAGGCAAGGAAAACTCTCAAGTTGCTGTGAGAGGAAGGGGGGAACAATCGTTTCATGACTTTACTCCTGGGAAATTGTGGCTTCAGCGCCCTGTGACGCAATAGAGCCGCGAGGTTGATAGGTGACTAAAATTGCCGCTTGCAGTTGACATGCTGAAACTCAGAATGACACTCGGGGAAGAGCAAAGCTGCATAAATTAAAGCGCGGACGAGCTACGAAACTGGATGCGAGACAAGTTGCTTATGACTGTCATTCGATTGGTAAGACGCACGTTGTTTCTCTCAAGCACTTTGCCAATGGAATGACAGTGAGTGGAAGCGATGCAATCGCTTCCCGAAGGACTGTAAAAGGTAACATAACCTGTAGAGTTACGACAAGTCCTTTGAATCAATTTGAAACTCTTTGGGAGCGCGGTTTTCACCGTCGTGGTGAGGGCTGACAATAAAAAGAAGGGCGAATGGCCTGAGCCGGAATTCGCCCTCCTTCTAATTAAGCTGACTCGAAACGGTCTGTTACCAACCGTTCCTTACTTCTTACCCTTTCTAGCCCCTGGGCGGGAAGACGCCTTGCAGCGCGATGCAGAAGTAAAAGGTCAGATACGGCATCATGTTGTTATGCGGCTGGTCGCCGCCTGCGGGGGTCAGGGAGTTTGGACTCATCTGCGTCAGAGCGCCCGGTGCGGCGTAGGCGACAATGCCGCCGATGCCCGTCGCCGGATTTTGGCCTACCGCCTCTCTTGAAATACCATCCGACTGAGAAGCTCTCACGGCATGAGAGTGTGCCGGAATCTCCGACTCAAGCAGTGTCACGGTTTCGCTCCCACCTGTCTCTCCCAGATCGTGCAAGGAGAGTCCGGGTCCCTGGCCGGGGTGCATGGGGGAGCGTCCCTCTAAATCCGGCAGGGCGAAGGTTGACTTTCCGTCGCCGCCGTAAGTCGTACCCAGCAGAGAGAAGAGTGCCGTGTTTTGCGACAACGGCAAGAGTTGTCCATCGCACCACGCCCAGCCCTTCGGGGCGAAGTTAAAGGGAAAGATTCTGATTTCAGCGACAAATGGGTCTGCCATAATGATCTCCTTAAGATGGTGGCGGGTAAATCCCGAAGAGCGAAATGATGAAATCGACGCACAAATACGGCTGGAAATTCGTATGAGGTTGACTACCTCCAACCGGGCCGACCGAAGACGGGTGCAAATTTGTCTTGGGCGCGTCAGTGCCGTATGGCAAGGTATTGACATCGGCTGGAGAGGAAAGAACTCCATTCGTCGCAGAGGCCACCGCCGCCACGTTGACCGAGCACAGGGAGGCGTGGGAGTGCGAAGCCATTTGCTGAACGGTCAGTGTGATCTCTTCTGCCCCGCCCGTTTCGGCGAGGATGAAGCCGTTGCCTTGATGCAGGGGGAGGCGTCCGCGCAGGTCTGGGAGCGCGAACGTGGATTGTCCGTCGCCGCCGTAGGTCGTGCCGATCAGATTAAAGAGCGTCTCGTTTTCAGAAATCGGGAGCAATTGTCCTTCACAGAACATCCACCCCGCCGGGGCAAAGTTGCCCGCGAACATTCTGATTTCACCGACATATGGTTGTGCCATGATTATCTCCTTTAGTTAGGCGACGGGAAGATTCCCTGAAGGGCTATGCAGAAGGTCAGCGTCAGGAACGGCTGCATGTTCAAGTGCGCCTGCGAGCCGCCGACGTTCGTGATCATGTCGGGGGACATAGCTTGAAGGTTAGTCGCAGGACCATAAAGCAGCGCCTGCACCGACTGCGCCAGCATGACGGTTGCGCTGGGATCGCTCGTCGTCGCCGGGATGTTCACGGCGTTTTCCACGTGAACGTGTTCGGGCAGTTCGGCGATGGAAAGCGTGTGGGCCTGCTCGCCGCCTTTTTCGCCGAGCGTGTGTCCGCTGCCGACGTGAATCGGGATGCGCCCGCGCAAATCCGGCAGCGCGAAGTTGACACGCCCGTCGCCGCCGAAGGTCGTGCCCAGGAGGCTAAAGAGCGCCTGGTTCTGGTTAATTGGAAGGAGTTGGCCATTGCACATAGCCCAGCCCCTCGGAGCGTAACCAAAGCTCATGATTCTGATTTCAGACAGAAATGGTTCGGCCATAGATTTCTCCTCTTAGCTTGATTGCCAGGTAGAAGGTCAGACAGATTGTTTGGGTTAAAGAGCGCCCCTCTAGAAGAAAAACTTACCGCGAGAGCTTGTTGGGTGAAGCCTCAACTTTAGATGCAGCGCATTTTTCATCGCTCAACAAAGCATCGGCTATCAAGTGTATTGCTGTTTTCACTAACGAGGCGGGGGGGATTGTAAACTGTAGTCCCTGACAATACAAGATAAATTTTATTGCCTCTCGAAGAATTAATTGTTAAAGTGCTTTTTCGGTTCAGGCCGGACTTCCTCTTATATTCCTCTCACAAACTATCTCACGGATGGGCAAGGGAAGCCCTCGCAATCATGTTCTATCAGGAAAAAAGAAGTTGAGGGGACAGTGTGTCAATGACTATTTCACGACGAAAATTTATGAAAGCCGGACTCCTGGCGGCAGCCTGTGCAGGAATCCCCCTGAAGATGCAGTTTGCTAAGGCGCAGGAGCTTGGGAGCCGTCTCCCGCAGACCACACCGGCCATTGAAGCATTGCGTGCTGAGCAGGCGGACATCCTTAGCTACTACACTAAATCAACGTTTGCTCCATACGTCAACACGGAGTTTCGCGTTCGTGTGGATGGATTAAAAGTGAGAAAGATAACGCTGGTCGAGGTCAAAGACTACGCGGGCGCTTCCGGTCAGGAAGCGGCGGGAGAAGAATGCTTCTCGCTCTTCTTTACCGCGCCTTCGAGCAGCTCTTTCACGCAAAATACCTACGAGGTTGAGCACGCTGCGCTCGGAAAGTTCTCGCTCTTTCTCGTCCCCGTCGGCAGGCGCTCAGGAGGAAAGCAGTCTTTCGAGGCGGCCTTTAATCGTTGCAATCAAAACGCCAATTACGAGTTAACTGTTCCCGCCGCCCCTTCGCTAGCGCCAAGACTAAATCAGATAGACTAGCGAAATCTCAGCTTACTTTCGCATCTAACTTTTTGTAATTAAGTTCGGCAGAAGATGGAAGCGCGCGCGACGCATCACTGATGCTTTACGCGTCCGCGCGCCACTCCAGCAGATGATTGACGCCGTCGTCTTCTTCGGTCTTATTAAAGCCGAGACGCTTGAAGAGCCGGTATGACGGGTTATAGCTCTCGACGTAGATGGTCAGAGGCTTGGCCGCACGAGCCGCCTCCGTCATCAGGTCTTTGATAAGCGACGTGCCGATTCCCCGGTTGCGATATTCAGGCAGAATCGTGAGGTCCAGGATACGTATCTCCCGGTCACGTCGCGCGACGTAGAGCCGACCGATTGCGTGCGCGTTGAGAAGAATAAGCTCGTGAGTAGCGTTCGGGTTGTGCGTCTGGTAGTGAAGCTGCTGCGCGTCGAATTGCATTTTAAGAAACGCTTCTCGCTGCGCTTCGCTCCAGGGCACCTGGGCCAATTCCTCTGCGCGGATGCTGGCGTAGGCTTTTAAGAGAAACGCCTCATCGCCCTCAGCGACCGGGCGCAACGTCACGGGCATGGTTTGATCGGCGGTGTCTTCTGTCAGCATAGGGGCCGCGCTTCTCTCGCTATCCCTGAATCACGTAGTTGAAGACCGCTTCGTAGCGGAAGCCTTCCGGCTCACGGCCTACAGGAACGATAAAGAGGTCTATCTCTCCCATCTTCTCATGCTCCATGTGGTAAGTGGCCTGCGGGAGACGATATTCCAGCGGGCCACGAAAGAAGACTGAGAACTGTTGCTGTCTGGACGTTGATCTGGCTTCCACCACTTCGATCAATTCAAGCTCCGCCGCTCTGGAAGAGTCAAATGGAATTCTGAACTTCGTATTCAGGTTTTCTGTGAATGCTTCTTTCGTCAAAAGCTCGGACACTGATTGTTACCTCCGGCAAAATGGAAATTTCAAAAACTATTTTAGACAGGATTTACAGGATTATCAGGATGAAAGAAAAAGCATTTAGCCTTCCTGACCTGCCTTTGGTTCTTAATCTTGCTAATCCTGTAAATCCTGTCTAATTCTTTTGTCTTACGTCCCGGGTTGATACTCCATCTGGAAATGTGTGTCGTTCTCTCCCGCAGTTGCAAAGCCCAATCGGTCGTAGAGACGCCTGGCCTGCACGTTTGGTTTTTCAACCTGAAGCCGGATGGGTCTCTGCGTGTTGCCAGCTTCCGTCATCAGGTCTTTGACGAGAGCCGTTCCCGTTCCACCCCTGCGGTATTCAGGCAAGAGCGCCACGTCCGCCAGCCTGATCTCCTCGTCTGTTCTGGCGACGATGAGCCTGCCGATGGGTTGATCCTTGAAGAGGATGATTCGATCCTCAATCTCCGTGTAGTACATCTTGTAAGATTGATCCCGCGCGTTGAGCTGCATCTTGAGAAACATTTTTAGCTGCGCTTCGCTCCAGGGAACCTGGGCTAATTCGTCGGCGCGCGTGCTGGCATAGACTTCATACAGGAACTCCGCATCTTCCGGCAAGATTGGCCGGAGCGAGATTGCCGGAGCGTTATTTGAAGAACTGCTTTCTTGAGTTTCAGCCTTCACCGTTGCTTCTCTCATCCTAGAATATCGTCAACGTTCAGCGTCACATTAAACGCGCCCGGCGATGTGATCGTCTCGCCGCGGCTGGCCTCGCGCTTACTCTGATACGCATCGTTCACAGGTTGGGCGTAGACTTCGATTTGCTCGTCCACCAGATTGATAATCCATACCTCTGCGATTCCTGCTCGCGCATAGAGCGGGACTTTGATCTGCCGGTCGTATTCAATGGTGGTGTCGGAAACTTCGACGACGAGCAGCACATCGTCAGGCGTCGGCAGTGAACGTTCGTAGAAATCATCGCGCCGTCTGAGCAAGGCAACATCCGGCTGCGGCTCCGAGTAGTCGTTTAGCACAATCGGATTCTGCACCCAGGTGATTGCGTTCTCTGCTAAGAGCCTGCCAAAAAGATTTGTCAGCCTGCCGACGCAAGCGGCATGACGCCTGCCAATCGGTGACATCTCGATGATCTCTCCTTCGACCAACTCGACGCGGTCGTCTTCTGTGAGGATACCCGTCTCGCCCATGCGGTCGTATTCGGCGACGGTGAACCAGCGCTTGGCGATTTGAACTGACATGCTTCCCTCGCTTTCCGTCCAGGAATAATAACACAGCACGACAAGCTCTTATCTGTAGGGGCAGGGCTTGTCCCTGCCCGTCTGTCATAACGAAAAACACGGGCAGGGACAAGCCCTGCCCCTACAGTTTTGAAACTTCAGCGCGAGACTAGCGCCGCGCGATAGGCACGAGGCGCGAGTCCTGTTGCCTGGCGAAAGGCTTTAGTAAAATGGCTGGGGCTGCTGTAGCCGACGCGCTCACTCACCACCGAAATCGAAAGGTCAGTTTCGGCCAGCAGCGCCTGCGCGCGCGCAACCCGGAGGGTCGCAAGATAGGCGTGCGGAGATGCGCCGGTCAGTTTCTTGAAGAGGCGCGCAAAATGAAAGGGGGAAAGGAAGGCGGCGGCGGCGATCTCTTCGAGCGGCAATTCACGATTCAGGTGCGCGTGCATCAACTCGATAGCCCGGCGGATGCGCCTGTCAACGAGTCCGACGCGCGACAACTCAAGTTCGTCCGAGCGGCGCATATTTGAGTGATGACGAAGCAGGTGGACGATTAGTTGTTCCATCAATGCCGCGATCACCAAAGCCTTTCCGGCCTCTTCTCCTGTCAGTTCTCCGGCCAGGTCACGCGCCAACTGCGCCAGTCGTTCATCGCTTCTGACGACGCTCGTGCGAAAGCTGACCAGTGCGCCAGCGCCGACCAGTCCCGTGCGCGCTGCCGCGTCGAGCATGAAGGATGGAGAGAGCGTGAGCGAGAGGTATTCCGCGTTGCGCCCCGAAGCGCTGGCGGTCATGCCCGTATCGAGCAGCAGGGCATGGCGAGCAGTAATTTCAAACGAAACTTCTTCGACGCGACCCGGCAGATTCCCTTCGAGTAGAAACAGCACGACGTAGTCCGCGCGTGCTTCGCTCGTCCATGAAACGCGCGCCGCACGCCGGTAATGAAGAGCGTATTGAGGCCGCACGAAGACGCGGTCAAGTTGCGATTTGGAGCGATTCATCTAACAAGCAGTTCGGCACGTCGAGCGCAAAGACGCGCCGGATCGTTTGTAATAATGGCGCGCACGCCGCGTTTGATGGCGCGCTCGACCCACGCGGGATTGTCGGCTGTCCAGACCACAGTTTCAAGGCCGTGCCGCGCGGCTTCCGCAACGGTACGGTGTGTAGCGAGACTGTGATGCAGGGCAATCTCCCCGGCTCCGCAGCGGATTGCCTGCTCAATCATCCGTCGTGCCGAAGGAGCGGGGCGTGAGAGCTTGCGGTCGAAAAGCGCAGCCGTGCGGAGACTGGCATCAAGCCGCTTGATTTCAGCAATCGCAGCCAGGTCGAAACTCTCTACAATGACGCGAGAGGAGAGTGTGTGTGCGCCAATCAGCTTTGCGACCCCGGCGGCGAGCGCGGCGCGATCCTTCGTCCCACATTTCATCTCGACGTAAAGCAGCGCATCGCGTTTTTCCAACAACTCGAAAACATCTGCGAGAGTCGGAATCGTCGCTCCCACGTATTCAGGCTGCGCCTTTCGTGGGAAGCGTTGGTTGAACCACGTCCCGGCATCCATTTCACTCAGTTCCGTTGAAGAGAAGCTAGACACTCTTCCTCTTTGAAGCGCGGTGCGCCTGAGCGTCGAGTCGTGGATCACAACCGGCACACCATCCTTTGCCAGCCGAACGTCAAACTCTATCCCCTCTGCGCCGTCAGCCAGCGCACGCTCAAAAGACAGGAGCGTATTTTCAGGAGCCACTGCCGCCGCGCCGCGATGACCAATGATGAAGACGGGGGTCGGGGGTCGGGTGGCGGGTGGCGGTGGTTGAATGTCGGCGGTCTTGACTCTCGAAGATGAAGAGTCAGTGTCTCGCCCAAAGGCTTTTACTGACCCCTGACCCCCGACCCCTGACCCCTGTTTCATGATCTATACAGACGATAGTCGAGTTCGCCGAAGATGTTGTCGCGGGATTCGATCTCGATGAGGCGCTCTTCGTTAATCTGGCCGCGCTCGATGTCGTCTGCGAGGGCGTTGAAGCGGCGGATGTGCGAACGGAAACGGCGGGTGGCGTATTCCACGGTCGTGCCCTGATAAATCTGGAAAGCCCAGTCGCTCGATTCGGCGAGCAGGAGTTCGCGCGCCGCTTGATTGAGCGCACGCTCCGTTACTGGGCCGGGATGATGGACGCGGTTGGCGAGCGCCGTCATGCGTTCTTCCGCCGCCTGCTGGTGCGGGTACATCCATGCGTTGCGCTCGTTGAGCCAGACCTTGAAATAGCCTTCCTCGCCCCACGAGGATTGCGAGGGCTGCTGCGTCTGGATAGGGATGCCGGAGTCCAGAAAGTCGCCCGGCGAGATTGCTTCAATCTCGTGGTGATCCCAGTGGAGCTTGCGGAAAACAAAATCAATAAACTGTGGGCCTTCGTACCACCAGTGGCCGAAAAGCTCCGCGTCGTAAGGCGAGGTGACGAGCGGCGGGCGATTGAAACGTTCGTTCAGATGTTTTGCCTGACGGATGCGCTCACCGACGAAGTGGCTGGCGTTGGCAGCGGCACGCTCACGCGCGGCCACGGGGTCATACGGGAGCTTCATGTTCTGCGGCACGTCGCGCCCTGTGATGCGGTGATACTTCAATCCGAGATGACGACGGTCGCCGCCAGCGTGCAGATGCGGGAGCAGGTAATCGAGCGGCGCATCCCATCCGAGGTCACGATAGAACTCGCGGTAGTCGGCGTGTCCCGGATAGCCTATGACCGAACTCCAGACTTGCTGGCTTGTTTCCAGATCGCGCGCGAAGACGGCCACGCCGTTCGGGCAACGCACGGGCGCGTAGACGCCGTAGCGCGGGCGCGGTTCGCCGTAGAGAATGCCGTGCGTGTCGGAGATGAAGTATTCGATGCCAGCGTCTGCGAGTATCTCTTCCAGTCCGGGTTCGTAGGCGCATTCGGGCAGCCAGATGCCGCGCGGCTTGCGCCCGAAGTGCTTGCGATAGTTGGCGACCGCGACTGTTACCTGCGCGCGCTTCGACTCAGGTGTGGAGATTAAAGGCAGAAAGCCGTGCGTTGCGCCGCAGGTGATGATTTCCAGGACACCTTCATCCTGAAGCTCACGAAAGGCGCGCACCAGATTGCGATTGTAGCGGTCGTTCCAGAGCGTGAGCGCGGCGCTCAAATTCTCGTCATACATCTGCGCGACCGCTAGGAACTCCGGCGCTTCACGGCGGGAGCGCTCGACTTCTTTGCGCGAGAGCGCGAGCAGATTTTCGAGATGCCGCGTATAGCGTTCCTGTAGAAGCGGATCGGAGAGCATTTCGCAGAGCGGCGGCGAGACGTTCATCGCGAGTCGCGGCTTCGCATCGCTCTCATGGAGATTCGAGAAGACGAAGATGAGCGGCAGGTAAACTTCCGTGATGGCCTCGTAGAGCCAGTCTTCTTCCAGGAATTCGGGATGCTCAGGATGGCGCACGAAAGGCAAGTGCGCGTGGAGTATGAGACTGAAGTATCCGGTAGGCACTAGAAAACATTAAGTGATGGGTGATAGGTGATAGGTGATGAGAAGGAACTATTTTTCTCCTATCACCTACCACCTGTCACCTATCACTCGTCCTCATTCTTATCGCCGCTGTCATGCTCGGCATCCAGAGATGAAACGGCTTGAGCGGTAAGTTGACTTCGCTGGCTCCGACGATGACGCGCGCCGTGCGGCGCATGGCTTCTTCGTCGAGCGCGTCGAGTGTTGTGCGTTCAAATTCTATCCCCAGCAGCGCATGCAGCACTTCGAGCAGGTGCGCGGAGTCAATCGCTTCTCGTCGCGCGCGACTGGCTGCATCGAGCCAGCGCGAGAGAGTTGCGGAAAGCGCAGCCTGCGCTTCGTTCACATTGACGCCGAGAGCTAAAGCGGCGAGCAAGCCCCGCATCTCTACCAGATCTTCGTCGCTCATCTCCGGCAGTTGAGTGCCTCCGAACCTTTGAGCTACGGCGCGCGTCGCAGTGTTTCCGGTCGCCTCGTCAGCCGCTTCGAGCGAGACTTCGAGCGCGTCGCTCACGTAGCCCGCATCGTCCAGCACGCGCGCAAAGTCGTCCGACGGGATATGAAACTCCGGCGTCGAATCTGTGCTGCGCGAAACGGAGGCGCGCGGCGCGGCGCTGGCTTTGGACGAGAGCAGGCGTATGAATCGGCTACCGCGTGCGTAGAAGCCTATGTCTGCGCGATAAGAATGACCCGCATGTGCGTCGAGCCATTGAGAGCGCGTCGGCGAAGCAAGGTGCAGCGTCTCGTTGCCCGTTTCTAAATCAACGAGCTTGACGACGAGCGTGTAGCGGTCTGCCTGGAAGCGGAAAGCACGCTTGAGTGTCTCGAACGGATCGCGCTCAAACTCCCAGTAGAGATAAAGCTTGCGCGGCGATTGCGCGAGCAGGCGAATGCGATTGGCCGCGTAGGTTTCCGGCAGCGGTTCATCTTTGGATAGCTCCGCCAGTTTATCTACGACCGCCGGAATTGGCGGCGGAGGCGTTGCGATGGTCAGTTCAGAGCTGCCGGGGGAGAAATAAGGCATTGCGTAGACCTTCCTGAGCGTCCCTGTTCAGAAGCAACTAAAGACGCTTTCAGCACATTACACTGCGAAACTTTGCTTTGAGTAAAACAGGCTAGTTTTACGGGAACAGCCCCGGCCTGTCAACAGACGAGCGATTGATGCGATAGTTTCGAGCTATGCTGAATCACAGAATAGACAGGATTAACAGGATGGACAGGATGAAAAGAAAAGATTCAAGCTTCACTGTCCTGCCTCGTCTGCTTAATCTTGAAAATCCTGTTAATCCTGTCCATGCTCTTTCTCGTCCCGACCTTGCCAGTTTCGTTTAGAATAAATAAAGTCATTAAAACCTTTGAGTCGAAGAGGCAGGATGAAACGGAGATTAGTCTCAATCGCTGTAGTCTGCGTCGCTGTGTTGTGTACAGCGCAATCTGTCCGCGCAGACGCGGCGCAGGGCGCGGGGCAGACTGGTGCGGCGCATGGGCTTGACCCGTTTGTGCTGTTGAGCGTGGCTGTCATCCTGATTGCGGCAAAACTGGGCGGCGAGTTGTTTGAGAGACTGAAACAGCCTGCGGTGCTGGGCGAACTCTTCATCGGAATCATCCTCGGCAATCTGGCGCTCGCGGGATTCACGGCAGCTGAGCCGCTGAAGACCAACGAGATTATCTCTGCGCTGGCCGAGATCGGCGTCATCATCCTGCTGTTTGAAGTCGGGCTGGAATCGAATCTGAACGAGATGCTGGAGGTCGGATGGTCTTCGCTCTTTGTCGCGCTGGCTGGTGTCGTCGTGCCGTTCTTTCTGGGGTGGGGTGTGGCTGCTTATTTCCTCCCCAATGAGTCGCGCCTCGTTCACTTCTTCATCGGCGCAACCTTGTGCGCGACGAGCGTCGGGATAACGGCACGAGTGCTGAAAGATATGGGACGATTGCAGACGCGCGAGTCTAGAATCATCCTCGGCGCGGCTGTGATTGACGACGTGCTGGGGTTGGTGATTCTGGCAGTCGTGGCGGGCGCAATCAAAGCGTCGGGCGCGGGCGCGACGCTTTCCACGCTGGACATCATTATCATCGCCGGGAAAGCCCTGGCCTTCCTTTTCGGCGCAATCATTGTCGGGCGATACCTGACACCGCACATCTTCCGGCGCGCGGGACGCTTCGAGAGTCGCGGCGTGCTGGTGGCTCTCTCCATCGGCTTCTGCTTTCTGCTGGCGTGGGCGGCTGCCATGACGGGACTGGCTCCGATTGTCGGAGCATTCGCCGCCGGGCTCGTCCTTGATGAAATTCACTTCGAGACGTTTGAAGAGCGTGGCAAGCAGGATTTGCAACGGCTCATCGCGCCGGTCAGCGCAGTGCTTGTGCCAATCTTTTTCGTGCTGATGGGCATGAGGGTTGACCTGCGCGCCTTCGCGCGAGTCGAGTTGCTCGGCTTCGCCGCTGCGCTCACATTGGCCGCCATCGTTGGCAAGCAAATCTGCTCGCTCGTCGTCGTGGATCGCGGTCTGAATCGCGTGGCCATCGGGCTGGGGATGATTCCGCGCGGCGAAGTCGGCCTGATCTTCGCGGGGCTGGGAGCAACGCTCATGCTGCCTAATATGCAGGGCGTGAGAGAGCCTGTTATCGGCGCAGGTACGTTCGGCGTGATTGTGATTATGGTAATTGTGACGACGCTCGTGACGCCGCCCGCGCTCAAGTGGTCGCTTGCGCGCAGCGCGCGTACAGAGCAAGATGAATCCACGGACGCAATACATGAAGTTGCGGAAGATGCTCGGTGAAGCGCACCGCACAATGATTTTCAAATCAGAACGAAAAGAGGGAGATTTCAAGCGATGGGCAGCAAAAAAGATCAGCACAAGGCTGGCCTCCCGGCCAAGCCGCGCGGCCAGCAGACGGGCTTTGCAGGCAATCCAGACCAGAATCGTGAAGCGATGAAGGAGACTCCGGCGCTGCGCGGGCGGCGCAAAGGTGCAAACAAAATGTTTGCGGACGAATCCCACCAGCAACAGATGAGCGACGCCGTCACGCCGAGCACGAATACGCCTTCAACTCCGGCGCAGGAAGGCGGCGGGCACATCGGAGAAACCGGAGGCGAGATTGCTGCTAAGCGGCGTGCGAAACGTAAATGAATCAGGAACGCGAACGAGCCTAAGAGTCACTAACAAAACCGATAAGAAATTAGACAGGATTAACAAGATGGAGAGGATAAAAGGAAGAACGAACAAGCTTATCTGTCCTGTCTTGTTTTCTTAATCTTGATAATCCTGTTAATCCTGTCTATTTCTTCTCCATGTAGTTTTCTTAGTCGCTCTAATCATCGAGCCTCAATGTCCCGCGCCGCGCGCAACGTTTTTGTAAACGATGCCGCCCTTCATCATAAACACGACGCGTCGAACGGCTGTGATGTCTTCCAACGGATTGCCATCGAGCGCAATGATGTCTGCTTGCAGCCCCGGCGCGATTGAGCCGATTTGATCGGCCATGCCGAGCGCTTCCGCGCCCAGCGAGTTGGCGGAAACGAGCGCCGCCATCGGGTCAACGCGTCCGTCGCGCACGCGGTCAATAAACTCTTCGGCGTTGCGCCCGTGCGCGCCCGCCACGGCGTCCGAGCCGAAAACGATTTTCAGTCCCGGAATTTTCGACGCACGTTGCATCAATTCATGGTAGGTCGGCCGTATTTTCTCCATCGCCGCAAAACCCTCTTCAGTATAGAAAGGTGAGCCGAGATACTTCTCTTTGTTCAGCAGGTAGTTCTCGATTATCAGCCCGGCTTGCGGGTCAAAATACGTCCCCTTCTCAGCCATCAATTTTAGATCGTCATCCGTCGCGCCTAGTCCGTGCTCTACTTGCGTGCAACCAGCCAGAGTCGCCGCGCGGACAGCATCTCTGTAAGCATGCACGAGCGTGCGTAAGTTATGCTTCTTCGCTTCATCGCAGGCCGCGTTCAATTGCTCCTGTGAAAGTGTCTTCGCGCCTCGGGTCATGCCACCCGAAGCGAAGATTTTGATTACGTCAGCGCCCGCTTCCTTTTGTTTCCGCACGTAGGCGCGAATTTCATCGGGCGTGCCCGTTGCTTCGCCTCGACCAAAGAGCGGCTCGATGGCTGTCAGGATGCGCGGGCCGGGAAGTGTGCCTTGCGTGATCGCATCACGCAAGGGAACATCGGTGGGCGAGCCGACACTCTGAACGGTGGTGAACCCTGCTATCAACGTCAGCCATGCGTTTGAGGCTGCGGCATACGCGGCCTCCTGTGTCGTTTCTCCCGCGCCCGCGTTTTTCCCGTTCTTACCAAAGCTCCATGTAATGTGTACGTGCGCGTCAATCCAGCCGGGCAACACCGTCAGGCCGCGCAGGTCGTAGTCTACCGGGCCAGCCTTTGGGTCAATCGCGACAATCTTTGCGCCCTCGATCACGATGCGAGTGTTGCGAAGCACGCGCCCCCTTCCATCGAGTACCGTGCTTGCGGCGATCACGATGCGTTTGCCCTTCGCAGGTGGTTGGGCAGGTGTTTGTGAAGAGACTCGTTGTGCCGGGGCGCAGATATAGAGAATGCCGATGACGAATAGAATGAACTTCGCGGGTCGCATGATGACTCCTCTCTGTCGGATCGTACTATTTAATGTTTTCAAATTGAAGACAGTTGTTTTCAATCGCCCTTGAATTTCCCCTTGAATTTCGAAGCGTCTTTCTCCATTGTGTCCCTTATGAGCCCTCAAGAGTTTGTGCGTCAGGAATCGAATCGGGGTGAAATGTTTGACTTGCAGCCGCACCTTGTCGGCGAGCTTCTGGAAGTTCGGCCTTTGAGACCGGAAGATTGGGAAAGCCTGTTTGCGGTGGCTTCAGACCCGCTCATCTGGGAGCAACATCCTGCCTCTGATCGTTACAAGGAAGAAGTGTTCAGAGAATTCTTTCGAGAGGCTTTAGAATCCGGCGGGGCGTTGGTTGTCATAGACCGGAAGACTCAAAAGATTATCGGTTCATCGCGCTACTTCCGCTTTGACCCCGAGAAACGAGAAGTAGAGATCGGCTGGACGTTTCTGGCACGCTCACATTGGGGCGGAAAGTATAACGGGGAATTGAAACGCCTCATGCTGAATCACGCGTTCAAATTTGTAGAGAGCGTGGTTTTCCTGATAGGGCCAACGAATGTCCGGTCACAAAAAGCCGTGGAAAAAATCGGTGGCGTGATGACAGGACGGCGGGAAACAACGCTTCATGGAAAAACCGTCGAAAACGTTGTGTACCAAATTAAGAAGGACTAACAAGACTAAGAAGCAATAGACAGGATTAACAAGATGGACAGGATGAAATAAAGAGATTCAATCTTTCTTGACCTGTCTTGTCTTCTTAATCTTACGTGAGTTCGACATAAGGAATTACTTTCAACAGCCCCGGAGGGGCGATAGAGATTAGCCCCGGTCTGGCGCCCGGGGCTACACTCTGCCGCCCCTGACGGGGCGGAAACGTTGTCCCTCTTACGTCGTGCTGACGTTAATCTTGCTAATCTTGTTAATCCTGTCTATTGCTATTTAATTGCTTTGACGTTCGCGGGCCGCGCAAAGAGTGTGTCGGCGATTGCCGAGTTGAATTCGACTGACTGGTAGTTGATGCGGCTCGTTTGTACGCCCGTGCTGTAGTGATCTATGACATAGGGGACGGTGACGCCCGCTAGCTTGATGTGCTGCGCTAAGCGATCTTCTTCCGCTATCTCTTCGCCGTCGGCGTTCTTCCGCTTGTAGAGAATTTTCATGGGCAGATAGTCTTTCGCGCCGAACTCGAACTCGACCACGTAGCCGTCCGGGTAGGTGAGGCGCACGACTTCGTTGCGCTTGGCAAGACCCGCTTCGCGCCGCCCGGCGTAAGAGAGTTTCGCTCCCTCCTTGCGCCACTCGCCGCGCAGCAGGTAATCCACACTGGAGCGCAAGGATCGCTTGAAATCTTCAACCTGCGCTTTCGTCATGTCCTTGATGGACTTCGACGCGCCGTCGTAGAGCCAGCCCGTGTCGCCCGTGTTGGTCTGAATAATCTTGCCTTCGGAACCTTTGAACTCCGTGCGCTCGCGGTCTGGATAGACTATGTAGTCAATAAACGTGCTGGGGATGCCCGACTGTCCGTCCCTGTACTGCGTGAACAGCCCGCGCCCGATGAGAGAGCGCACGTTCAGGTAAGCGCTCCCGCCGAGTGCTTCAATCGCGCTCTTAATAACCTGCTCGGCTTTTTCTACGTCGGCTGGCTTTGCCTCTTTCGTCATGTCGCTTTGAGCCAGCGCGTTCCCGCCCGCGAGGCTCAAGACTAAAACCAGCAATTGAATGGCAAGGGGTTGAAAAATATAACGAGGCTTTCTAGTCATAATCATCCTACAATTATTACTTCCTTATAGAATTGAGGTGCGGCGGCAGTAGCCAGATTCGTGCTTCGCATCTTTGTTTGCCGCTCACTTTCGTCTTAACAAGGATGCGTGAGGGCGCGACGCCGCCCTCTTTGATTAAAATCTGCTTTACCATTTTCGCTTCACGATTTGCAACAGAAGCGCGATGCCGCAAGCTGCCCGCGCACCCGTAAAATTCAAGATAGGCTTTGCGCTGCGGCCTCTCCCTGAGAGCTTTGGCCAGCGCTGCCAGCACGAAACGACCTTTGACCCCACAGAGTTCACAGACGCCATCATAAGGTACAGCAGAAAAGTCTATGACAGCCTTTTCATCTTCGGCTGGCGGCCCGGCGACCTTTGGCAACTCGGCTCCTTCGGGAATCAGCCAGGCTTCGTAGCGCAACTCTTTTTCGCGCCCGCCGTCAAAAGTGTAAATTAAATCTTCCGCAGTTCCTCCGCTGTTATTCAGCCAGTTCCTGACGCTTAATAAGTACCACGCTACTTCACCGAAAGGGCCGTAAGCAATATAAACTATCTTATCATTCGGCCTTTTGTGTCTTAACTGCTCAACGTAGAGAAAGACTCCCGGTTCTTCAGACAAGTCCCATCGTGGGCTTTGGTCACTATCCTTAGAGTTCCAGAACTTCGTCGGCTTGCCTGCTTCCGCCCCCGTCTTATCCGGCTCTTGCGCCTGAAGTCTGGCGGCGAAGATTAAGCACAAAGCTGTAATCAATAAAGCGAAGGACTGTTTAAGATTCGGTCTGGGCATCGTTTTGACTATCGAGGGAGAGTTGAGGCCAGATAAAAAGGGCTTCAGTGAAGATAATATCACTGAAGCCCTTCAAGACGTGAGCGCTCTGCCTGCGCTCAGTTGGTTAATTCAGTTCTGCGCTCACGTCGTCAATCGCCTTGATCGTGACCTCACCGTCTTCCACGTCCGCTAGAAAGCGCGCCGCGCCTTTCCACATGGTCGTGATCGGGAGTTTCACTTTCTCATCAATGTGACGCTTGAGGAAGCGCGCGCCGTAGGTCGGGCTGAACCCTTTCTCGGTCAGCCGGTCAACCGCCGCACTCGTTACTTCAACCTGTTTGCCCTGATGCTCCATCTGCTTGCGGAGCTTGTTCAGATAAATCTCGGCAATCTGCCTGACCTCGTCCATCGTCAAAGGCGAGAAGATGACTATCTCGTCTATGCGATTGCGAAACTCAGGAGAGAAGCGCTGTTCAGCGGCCTTCATCACTTCATTCTTGATGGCGCGCACATCGCCCAGGGTCTTCTGGCCGAAGCCGAGCGGTTTCTCGAACTTCTTGAAACTCTCCGAGCCTAAGTTCGAAGTCATAATGACGATGGCATCCGAAAGATAAACTTTCTTGCCGCGCCCGTCCGTCATCCAGCCTTCATCGAAAGCTTGCAGGAACAGATTCATCAAGTAAGGCGAAGCCTTCTCGACTTCGTCGAGCAGGAGAACCGTGTACGGATTCTCGCGCAGTTGCTCCGTCAGGATGCCGCCGCGCTCTGAGCCTACGATGCCGCGTGGCATGCCGATCAGCTTCTCGATGCCGATAGTCCCGTCGCCGTATTCGGACATATCAATCCGAACCATCTTCTCTTCATCGCCGAACATAAACTCGGCGACGGCCTTCGCTAACTCCGTTTTGCCCACGCCCGTCGGCCCGAGGAAGAGAAGTACGCCGTCAGGTTTGTAATGCGACTCCTTGAGCGGCCCCTTGTTCAAGCGCAGCCGCTGCCCGACCGCCTTGATAGCCTCTTTCTGTCCGATGACACGCTTGCCCAAGTCCGATTCCATGTTGGTGAAGCGGTCGTTGGTGTCGCGGAAGATCATGTCGCGCGGGATGCGCGATTCCTGCGAGATAACGTCAATAACGTGTTCGGGCTTAACGACGAGCGTCTGCGGTTCGTTGATTTCAACCTTCACCGCCGCCGTGTCGAGCCAGCCGATGGCTTTGTCAGGCAGGTGAAGATTGCGTATGTACTTCGGAGCCATCTCAAGCGCCGTGTTGATGGCGTCGTCCGAGATCGTCACCGAATAGTTCTTCTCAAGACGCGGGCGCAAGCCCAAGAGAATCTCGCGCGTCTCGGTCAATGACGGCTCGTCAACCTTGACCATGCGGAAGCGACGCGCCAGCGCCTCGTCGTCCGCGATGTACTCTTTATACTCTGTGATGGTCGTCGCGCCGATGATTCGCATCTCGCCGCGAGCCAGCGCAGATTTGAACATGTTGGCTGCGTCCGAGGACGTGCCGAGCGCTGCGCCAGCGCCCATAATCGTGTGCGCTTCGTCAATGAAGAGAATCAGATTGTCGCGTTCTTTAACTTCGTCAATGATTCCCTTGATGCGCTCCTCGAACATGCCGCGCAGCATCGTGCCCGCGACGAGTCCGCCCATCTGAAGCTGCACGATGTGTGCGCCCCTCAAACGTGCCGGAACTTTCTCCGGCTCTAATTCGACTAAGCGTGCCAGACCTTCAACGACGGCAGTCTTGCCGACGCCGGGTTCGCCGACAAGCATGGGCGAGTTGGCGCGCTCGCGATGGCAGAGAATCTCCACCATCTGTTGAATCTCCATCTCGCGCCCGATGGTCGGCGGAATCTTGTCAATCCGCGCCAGCCGGTTCAGCGAGACGCCGAAATGCTTGAGATACGGAGGCAGTTCATATTTCTTCTTGTACTGCTCCTCTTCCTGTTCGCGTGTATGAACACGGGCGCGCACGTTTTCCACCACAGCCTCCGGTGAAGCGCCGAGTCCACGGAGGACTTCGACGAACAAACCTCTTTCATCTTGCGAGAGAGCCGTGAAAATATCTGTTGCCTCAATGGTCTTACGACCCTGAGCGCGCGCGCGTTCCATTGCGCGCTTGAAAAGATCGGTTGTATCGGGAGCGATTCTGAAACCCTTGCCCACATGCTGGCGACTCATTTCCAGACGTTTATCAATCACTACCCTGACCGAATGCGGGTCAAGGGAAAGGTCGCGCATGGTAGCGTTGAAGAGTTCCGACTCTTCGTCCGCCAAGGCTTTGAGAATGTGTTCGACTGCAACGTAGTTCTGATCGCGGCGACGCGACTCGCTCAAGGCGTATTCGAGAATACGCTGGCCGCTATCGCTGAATTTATCTTTGTATGCCCCTAGGTCTATCATTTCTTTGTTTTCTCAACTAATTTAGAAGGCGATGCTCACCGTATTCAATGCCAGGGATGTGACAAATGTTTGGCGGCGAAGTGTCGTCTTGATTTTCAAACCCAAGCCGCGTCCCGGTTCGAGAGTCGGCGGCTCTACAACAAGCCTTCTTTTAGATGCGAGGGGCAGGAACGCCGTTGCGTTTTCCTACAAGGCCAACTATATCACACCTCGCACCTGCAATTGGCAAGCCATTTATTCAAGGAAAAAGTAAAAAGGTAAAAGGCAAAAGGTAGGCTGAAGCCACATCAAAATTAAAGGTGGTTCTCCGCCTCACTTTTGCCTTTTTACTTTTACCTTTTTACTTCTTCAGTAGTCGTAATCTTCACCGCCCCCCATTGGAGCTTGGGCCTTTTTCGGCTCAGGCGCATCGGTGATGGCGGCCTCGGTCGTCAGAAGAAGTCCGGCGATTGATGCAGCGTTCTGAAGCGCCGTGCGGACTACTTTCGTCGGGTCAATAATGCCCGCCGCCACGAGGTCTTCGTATTCCCCGGTCGCGGCATTGAAACCCATCGCGCCCTTGGAGTCTTCGATACGGCCTACGACCACCGCGCCTTCGATCCCACTGTTCTCGGCGATGCGGCGCAAGGGTTCTTCCAGTGCGCGCCGAACAATCTTGATGCCGGTCAAAACGTCTCCGTCGTCGTCCGTCAACTTGTCCAGGGCTTTGCCCGCGCGCATCAGCGCCACGCCGCCGCCCGGCACAATCCCTTCCTGTGCCGCAGCCTTCGTCGCGTTCAAAGCATCCTCGACGCGCATCTTAATCTCTTTCATAGCGATCTCTGTCGCCGCGCCGACGCGCACGACCGCAACGCCTCCGGCCAACTTCGCCAGACGCTCCTGCAACTTCTCGCGGTCGTAATCCGACGTGGTCTCTTCGATCTGTGCGCGGATTGTCGCCACGCGACCCTGAATCGCCTTCGCCTCGCCCGCGCCTTCAACGATGGTCGTCGTGTCTTTATCAACGATGACGCGCTTCGCCGAACCGAGATCGGCTACCGTTACGTTTTCGAGCTTGATGCCGAGTTCTTCGGTGATGACGCGACCGCCCGTCAGGATAGCCAGATCATCCAGGATAGCTTTGCGACGGTCGCCGAAGGCCGGAGCTTTAACAGCGCAAACCTTGATCGTCCCGCGCAGGCGATTGACGACGAGTGTGGCGAGCGCATCGCCTTCTATATCTTCAGCGATGATGAGCAGAGCGCGTCCCTGCCCTGCCGTCTGTTCGAGGACTGGCAAGAGGTCGCGCATCGCCGCAATCTTCTTTTCGTGAAGCAGAATCAAAGGCTCGTCAAGCACGGCTTCCATCCGGTCTGGATTGGTGACGAAGTAAGGCGAAAGATAGCCGCGATCAAACTGCATACCTTCGACAATGTCCAACTCGGTCTGGAGCGTCCTTGATTCTTCGACAGTCACCACGCCGTCTTTGCCGACCTGCTCCATCGCTTCGGAAATCAACTGCCCGATCTGGCGGTCGTTATTGGCCGAGACGCTTGCGACGTTGGCCAACTCCTCTTTGCCTTTGACCTTCTTCGACATTCGCTCAAGCTCTGCGACGACCGCGTCGGTCGCTATCTGAATGCCGCGCTGCAAAGCCATCGGGTTCGCGCCCGCCGCCACGTTCTTGATGCCTTCACGATAGATGGCCTGCGCCAGCACGGTGGCCGTCGTCGTGCCATCGCCCGCCGTGTCGTTCGTCTTCGTCGCCACCTCGCGCACCATCTGCGCGCCCATGTTCTCGTACTTATCTTTCAGCTCAATCTCTTTCGCCACCGTCACCCCGTCTTTAGTGATAACCGGCGAGCCGAACTTTTTAGCCAGCACCACGTTGCGACCCTTCGGCCCTAAGGTGACGCGCACAGCATTCGCCAACGTGTTCACGCCCTGAAGCATCGCCGCCCGTGCCTCTTCCCTGAACTTCAAATCTTTCGCTGCCACTTTTGTTTCTCCCTCTCAAATAGTGGTCAGTGGTCAGTAAGCCAGCTCTTATACTGACCACCGGCCACTGGCCACTGACCACTGCTTTATTCCGCTGCCTTCTTCGCTTCACCTTGCGCGCGACCGACCTGCACACGCGCCGGGCGCAAGAGGCGCTCACCCATTTTGTAGCCACGACTGTACTCAGCCGTCACCGTTCCATCGCGCTCCGGTTCGACCGGGACAGTATCAACCGCTTCGTGCAATTCCGGGTCAAACTCAGCCCCGACTGACTCGACAGCTTCGATGCCCGCCGCCGCGAGCGCGCTCTCGAAATTGTTCAGTGTCCCGCGCACGCCGTTGAGCAGCGCCTCTAATCCGCCGCCCTGCTCTGCCGCTTCAATCGCGCGCCCTAGATTATCTCCAACAGGCAGGATCGCGCTGGCGAATTCAGCCTTCTCACGACGGGCACGCTCATCGGCAGCGCGATTGAGTCGCTGCCTGGTTTCATCCGTCTCGCGCTGCAACTGCTCACGCACCTGCTCAAAACGCGACTGCACGTCTGCAACCTTTTGCTCCGCTTCCAGCGTGCGTGCTTCCAATTGCTCGACATAGGTTGGTTTCGAACGCGGCACTTCAGCGGAAGCCCCCTCGCTCGCCGCCTCATCACTCGACGCGCCATCGAGATTGAAGCGACGACGGTCTGTCACACGTATCTCATCATTTGAAGCGGCAGACGCAGACTCACCCGCGCGTGCCTCTTCAGACACCTTGCTCTCTTGCATACGACGTTTTCTTTTCTCCCTACGGAAAGATACCATATGAGTGATAAGTGATAGGTGATAAGTGATAAGTGATGGGTAAAAAGTTTTCTCTTATCACCCATCACTTATCACTGAACTTTGATTTCTACCCTGCGCGCTTTCTGCTCCTTGCATTTGGGGAGCGTGACGCGCAGGACGCCGTCTTTGTATTCGGCGGCAATCGCCGTTTGATCTACGGTCGCAGGCACGCCGAACTTTCTCAGGAAACGCCCGCGCGGGCGTTCGGCGCTCTGGCGGCCTTCGGTTTCAATCGCTCGCTCGCCGCGAATCAAGAGCCTGTCGTTGTCGAGGCTAATCTCCAGCGCGGCGCGATCAATGCCGGGCAAATCAATTGCGACGGTGAACTCACTTTCGGTCTCGTAAAAGTCAGCGGGCGGAAGCCAGTCGGCGCGTTCAATCTCCTGCTCGCTCTCGCCTTCGCCGCGCGCACGCCGCTCCGTCGCTTCCTGAAAAAGGCGGTTCATGTGATCTTGCAGCGTCACCAAATCTCTTAAAGGGTCCCAACGTTGAGCCATATTTCTAAACGATGAACGCGGAACGACGAACGGTGAATGAAAGCACTTACTTCTTCGTTTAGCGTTCATACTCCATCCTTTCTTTTCATGCTGCGGCAGCGGCAGCGTCTGTGGTGAACTTCATCTGGTCTCCGTCCGCCGAGACGGTGATTGTCTGTCCCGGCGCAATCTCACCGCGCAGCAGCTTGACCGCCATCGGATTCTGGATGAGCGTTTGAATCGCTCGCTTCAAAGGCCGTGCGCCATAGTGCGGGTCGTAGCCCTCGCGCGCCAGCAGTTGTCGAGCCGAATCATCGAGCACGAGCGCGATGTTGCGCTCCGCGAGCGTCGCACGCAGTCGCTCAAGCTGCACATCAATAATCTGCACGATCTGCTCGCGCGAGAGTTGATGAAAGATGACAATATTATCAATCCGATTTAGAAACTCCGGCTTGAAGTGAGCACGCAACTTCTGCATTACCTCGTCAATAACTTTAAGATTACGTAGCTGCGGCACGCCTGATTTTGAAGACGATTGCACAAGATAAAGAAACTCTTTTTCCAAAGCCTCCTGCTCGTTGGCGAGAACCTCCGCTTCACGAACGATCAGATCGGGATTAGCTTTCTCCTTAGGGATGAGGCGCAGGAAAATCCCCATATTCTTTAAGTGATTTCTAAAGCGTTCCCAGAGACCCTGCTTGCGAGTTGCTATCTCATCTCCGCTAAGTTGTGGCATCGCTAGCTCATCGGGAACGAGGTCAGCAATGTCCTCGTTATCTTCCTCGGCCTCTTGTATCTCCCGGCTCCCAAGGTTCGAGGTCATAATCAAAACT
The DNA here is from genome assembly GCA_963791265.1 of uncultured Acidobacteriota bacterium. Lineage (GTDB taxonomy): Bacteria > Acidobacteriota > Blastocatellia > Pyrinomonadales > Pyrinomonadaceae > QHXM01. The sequence goes on along the minus strand of CAWBSB010000007.1, from coordinate 130,548 downwards.
GTATTCTTGAAATCCACCGTCCGACCCTTCGAGTCGGTCAATCGTCCGTCGTCCAAAATTTGTAAGAGCACGTTGAAGACATCCGGGTGCGCCTTCTCAATCTCGTCAAAGAGAATGACGGCGTAAGGACGACGGCGGATTGCTTCGGTCAACTGCCCGCCTTCCTCGAACCCGACGTAGCCCGGAGGAGCGCCGATCATGCGCGCGACCGCGTGCTTCTCCATATACTCGGACATATCGAGTCGCACCATCGCGCGCTCGTCGTCAAAGAGAAACTCCGCGAGCGCACGCGCCGTCTCGGTCTTGCCCACACCCGTTGGCCCAAGAAAGATAAACGAGCCGACGGGACGATTCGGGTCTTGAAGCCCGGCGCGAGCGCGGCGGACGGCATTAGCGACCGCCGTCAAAGCCTCGTCCTGCCCGATGACGCGCTGGCGAAGGCGATCTTCCATCGTGATGAGCTTCTGCATCTCGCCTTCGAGCATCTTCGAGACGGGCACGCCCGTCCACTTGGCGACGACTTCGGCCACGTCCTCTTCGTCAACTTCTTCTTTGAGCATCACGCCGTCGCGCTGCAATTCGGCGAGCTTCTCCTGCTCGGCTGCAAGCTTATTCTCCAACTCCGGAATCTTGCCGTACTGAAGTTCCGCCGCCTTCGCCAGGTCGCCCGCGTTGCGCGCCTGATCCAACTGCAAGCGCAACTGCTCAAGCTCGTTTTTCGCCTCGCGCATGCGCTCAATCTCTTCCTTCTCGGATTGCCACTTGGCCTTCATCCCGGAAGATTTCTCTTTGAGATCGGCGATGCGCTGCTCTATGTCCTTCAGGCGAGCCTTCGACTTTTCGTCCTCTTCGCGTCCCAGTGCCTGGCGCTCAATCTCAAGTTGCAGGATTTCGCGTTCGAGCTGGTCTATCTCCTGTGGCAGAGAATCAATCTCAATGCGTAGGCGAGACGCCGCCTCGTCAATCAAGTCAATTGCCTTGTCCGGTAGGAAACGATCAGTGATGTAACGATTCGAGAGCGTTGCTGCCGCCACAATCGCGGAATCTTTGATACGCACGCCGTGATGCACTTCGTAGCGCTCTTTCAATCCGCGCAGAATAGCAATCGTGTCTTCGACGGTCGGCTCGCCCACGTAAACCTGCTGGAAACGCCGCTCAAGGGCCGCGTCCTTTTCAATATGTTTTTTGTACTCGCTGAGCGTCGTCGCACCGACGCAGCGCAACTCGCCGCGCGCCAGCGCAGGTTTCAGCATGTTCGACGCATCAATCGCGCCTTCGCCCGCGCCCGCGCCGACCAGCGTGTGGAGCTCGTCTATGAAGAGCACGATCTGCCCCTGCGCGTTCTCAATCTCTTTCAAGACAGCTTTCAGGCGATCTTCAAACTCGCCACGGTATTTCGCGCCCGCGAGCATCGCGCCAAGGTCGAGTCCGACCAGCCGCTTATTACGCAGGGTCTCCGGCACATCACCCGAAACAATCCTTTGCGCGAGACCTTCGACGATGGCGGTTTTACCAACACCAGGCTCACCGATCAGCACAGGATTGTTCTTCGTGCGCCGCGAGAGAACCTGTATGGTGCGGCGAATCTCGTCGTCGCGGCCAATGACGGGATCGAGCTTGCCCTGACGAGCAAGCTCCGTCAGGTCTTTGGCATACTTGGAGAGCGCCTGATAGTTGGCTTCCGCATTTTGATCCGTGATGCGCGAGCCGCCGCGCGTCTGCTCAATCACTTTCAGCAGATCAGCATGATTGACGCCGTGCTGCCGCAGGATTTTGCCCGCCTGTCCTTCTTTCTCGTCGGTAATGGCGAGCAGGAGATGCTCGGTCGAGATGTACTCGTCCTGCATCTCTTTCGCCTGCTTTTCAGCCGCGACGAAAACCTGGCTCAGACGTGAGCTGAAATATTGCTGGCCGCCCTGCACGCGGGGAAAGCGCCCAATCGTCGCCTGCACGTCGTTTAAGATGACCTGCGCGTTCGCGCCGAGCTTGCCCAGCACAGGGCGCACGATTCCTTCCGGCTGTTCGAGCATGGCAAACAGCACGTGCTCCGGCTCGACCTGTTGATTCTGATTGCGCTCCGCCACTTCAATGGCTGACTGAATAGCCTCCTGGCCGCGCAACGTGAATTTATCTAAACGCATAAAAAGAGTGATAGGTGATAAGTGATAGGTGATGGGAAAGAGCGTTTTCTCTTATCACCCATCACCCATCACTTATCACTTTACTTGATTACCGGCCAGACGCTTTCATCGTCTTGTCTGTCGCTTCGCCACCGGGTTCAGCCTTCGTTTCAATGGTGCGGGAAGTTTTGGCTTCGCCAGCCTCGCTCTGAATCTCTATGCGGCGCGCTTTGATCTCCTCGCGCTTGGGGAGTGTGACGCGCAGGACGCCGTTGCGATATTCAGCCGAGATGCCCTCGCTGGAGACGGTCGGCGGCAGCGTAAAAGAGCGCGTGAAAGAGCCGTAAGACCGCTCGACGCGGTGATAATTGTCCGACTCGTCCTTCTTCTCAAAGCGACGCTCGCCGCGCAGCGTGATGACGTTGTTCTCGAACGAGAGATCGAAATCCTCGCGGTTCATGCCGGGCAATTCCGCTTCGATTACAATCTGATCCTTGCTTTCGTAGATGTCTACGTTCGGATTCCAGGCCCCGCGAGCGATGCCTTCATCGCCGAAAACGCGTGACAAATTGGTGGAAAACAGGCGATTGACTTCGTCCTGAAGACTGCGTAGGTCGCGGAATGGGTCGTAACGAACGATGCTCATGATGAACTTCTCCTTCTTTTTCAAAAATCCTTAATTTAAGCAAACTCCAGCCAAAAACCATCGGAACTCGCAAGTGTTTAGGCTGATGAGCACAAGCGGATAATAAATCTTGAGTCCCTTCTTGTCAAGTCTTGGGCGCGAAAATTTTCGCCCGCCCTCAAAGGCCGCGAAGACGACGCCAGCAGGGGAGTTAAGTTAGAAAATAATTGAAGTTAGATTGAGCAGAGACTTGGGGACGAGGCTTTAAGCAAACCCGAAAAAGCGTTTGATAGAGGAGATAATGCCTTCGGATTCTACTTTACCGGCTTCCGCATTTTCGGGTTTCGCGTTGAGTCCGACCCGCCGCTCGGCAATTATATGGCTGAGCGAGTCTACCAGATCAGGGTTGGTGTCGAAGAGGTGTTTCATCGCCTGAAAGCCGATTTCCAGGACTTCCGTCTCTTCCATAGCGACGACGTTGGCGGCTCGCGGTTCGCCCGTAAAGAGCGCCATCTCGCCGAAGAAGTCGCCTTCTTTAAGGACGGCGACGGTGCGCGCTTTACCATTATCGCTGAGTTGGACGCTGACCTGCCCGCCATGCACGACGAACATGCTTGAGCCTTCGTCGCCCGCGCGAATGACGAGCTCGCCGGGCGCGAAGACGTGGCTGACGGAAGCTCCGGCCAGCCTCGCGGTCTCTTCTCCCGAAAGCGGCGCGAAGATGTCAACGGCTGAGAGCCGCTCGATAAAGCCGCTGCCATCGGTTGCGGCGCTGTCCGCTTTGGTTTTCCGCTCGACGTGCAGGGTGCGCGTCGGGAAGGCGAAGTGGAGTCCGGCGCGGCGGAAGGCGTACCAGACACGCTGTCGCACGAGCGCGTCCGTGTCATTATATTTAGCGTAATCAATCAGCCAGTATTTTATTTCCCAGTCAATGCTGCTGTCGCCCAGATTGCGTATGCGGACAATGGGCGTAATCTTCGGCGAGACGTTATCCGCTTCACGGACGGCTTCGCGGACGATGTGAATTGTCTTAGCGGGCGAGTCCGTGTAGAGCGAGTTGAAGAAGACTATGCGCGCGTTGAGATTGTCGCGCGGGCAGACTTCTATGGCTTCTTTAGAGACGCTGCTGTGGCTCGCCAGCACGATATGATTGGTAAAGGTTCTAATCTTGACCGCGCGCCAGGTAATGCTCTCGACCACACCTGTCTTCTGGCCGACCGTCACGACATCGCCCACCTGAAAAGGCTTGTCCGCGTGAAGCGAGATGCCCGCAAAGAAATTGCCCAGCGTATCCTGTAGCGCCAGACCGATAATCGCGCCCAGGACAGCCGAGGTGGTGAAGAGCGCGCCGAGTCCGACTTCCGGGTAAAACTGCTTGAAGATAATGATGAAGCTGACGATGTAGGCAACTATCGAGAAGATGTTGCGAATCAGGGATGGCGCTTCGTAGCCTCTGCGACGGCGAAACAGCGTGCCGAAGATGACGGCGGCCAGTGCCCGGACGACGACGATTGCCAGACTCATCCAGAGAAAGAGCCTGACAAGGTTCATCACCATCTGGAAGGAAGCGTTTGCCTGATCTTCGGCCTCTTTCGTGTCATACGGCCCATGCACGAAGCTCCCTCGGAGCGAAGGCTCGAACATGTGCAGGAGGTAGAGCGCCAGCACGACAACGGCTGTCACAAAGAGAAAGAAGATGAAACGATTTTTGGAACGGGGACGAGTCACGGCAACGGTGATTCCTCTGAAAGCCAATCAGGTAAGTCCGAGTGCTTGACGAATCTTTTACCACTATCGCGCGGAAAGATAAAGACAGTGGGCAGAGCAGAAGAAAAGAAAGCTCAAGCGCAGCCCGTCAGGCTCAGCCCCGAAGGGGCGATAGAGTGTAGCCCCGGGCGCAAGCCCGGGGTTTAATCGCCACCCCAAAGATTGAAAGCCCCGAAGGGGCGACAGAAGCCCAAGATTCGTTACACCATACCTTGAACTGCTGTCGCCCCTCCGGGGCTCGAACATTTATTGCTGGTTATTCCCCGGGCTTGCGCCCGGGGCTACATTCTGCCGCCCCGCACGGGGCTGTTGTTTGATGGTTTTACTGACCACTGCCCACTGACCACTGGCCACTATTTCTGAAAAATGTTTGGAAAGATTTTCGTCACGATGAAGAATAAGGATAGGGCTGAGACGATAATCGCTGTCAGCCATGCGGCGATGTTGTAGATGGGGCCGTTCGTATGTTCGCCCATCACTTCTTTGTCATTAACGAGTCGCAAGATGGCGATGAGCAGGACGGGCAGGAGCAGCCCGTTGATGACCTGCATCTTCAACAGCGCATCAATGAGGGGAAGTCCCGGCATCATCGCCACAATTGCGCCGACGACCACGAGCGAGGTGAAGATGCCGATAAAGATGGGTGCTTCACGAAAACTCCGCGAGACGCCTTTCTCAAACCCCAGAGCTTCGCTGATCGAGTAGGCGGTCGCCAGCGGCAAGACACCTGCCGCGAGCATCGAAGCTCCGAAAAGTCCGATGGCAAAGAGCGCTCCGGCATAGCGCCCGGCCAATGGCTCAAGCGCGCGAGCGGCGTCCGAGGCGGTCTCGATGTGCTGCGGCGGCGTTTGCGTGTGGAGCGTGGCGGCTGTCGAAATGATGATGAAGAAGACGATCACCATCGCAAAGATAGTGCCCGTCCACACGTCCGCCCGCGTCCACTTGTAATCTTCCGGCGTGACGCCTTTCTCGACGACCGTAGATTGCACGAAGACCTGCATGTAAGGCGAGATGGTCGTGCCGATGATCGCGACAAACGTGAAGAGGAAGGCCGGGCTGAAGTCGAAGTACGGTCTGACAATCGCACGCGCGACATCTCCCCAGACGGGCTTGGCCAGAAAGGCAGAGATGATGTAGCCCACAAAGACCAGCGACATCACGAGGAAGACGCGCTCGACGCGCTTATATGAACTCTTGACCACCAGCCACCAGACGGCGAAGGCGGCCACCGGAACGGAAACGTAGCGTGGGATGTCGAAGAGTTCGCTCGCCGCAGCTATGCCCAGAAACTCGGAGATGGTGACGCCGCCGTTGGCGATGAGGAGTGCGAGCATGACGAGCGCCATCCAGCGCACGCCGAAGCGCTCGCGTATCAGGTCGGCCAGACCCTTGCCCGTGACCGCGCCCATCCGCGCGCACATCTCCTGCACGATGCCGAGGCTGATGGTGATTGGAATGAGAACCCAGAGGAGACGATAGCCGTGATCTGCGCCGACAGATGCGTAAGTCGCAATGCCGCCCGCATCATTGCCCGCGCTGGCCGCGATCATGCCGGGGCCTAAAATCGCAAGGTAGGCAAAGAGTCCCTTGCGTGCGGAGAACGTCCGCCGCACACCGCGAGCGCCACGCCGCAGCAAGCGACGCCCGGCAGCACCAACGGCTGTGCGCGACTCTGCCATTTGGAGGTTCTCCGTCGTTCATGAAACTCTTATCGGGAAATTCAAAAGCCTTAAACTTGAATTACGGAATCTCGATCTCTTTGAGTTCTTCCCACTGGGGTACAGTAATATTTATCACTTCCATCAAGACGGGCGTGTGATGATGCCCCGTGATCGCATGTGAGAGCTTACCCCTGACCGTCACACGCTCACGGCGTCCGACAAATTTTTTGTAGAGCGCGTATTGTTTCCGAGTCAGGATCAATTGTAAATCCGTCACGCCGCTTTCAGCATCGTTGTCCGCCCTGGCCTTCGTGCAGACGGGGCTGGGAAGATGAAGCACCCAGTAGGTCTCCGGCTTATCACCCTTCCTGATGCTCTCGTAGTTGGGCGGTCCCGGAAAAGTCTTCTTGCTGATCGTGCCGGTCAGGCGCACGGAGTCGGTATCATAAGACAAACAATCCTGCGCCGCCGCCTGAATCGAAAAGGCCATCAAGACCAGCGATGAGAAGATCAATGTCCGCATTCTTTTGGTAGGGGCAGGGCTTGTCCCTGCCCGCTCATTTACCAACCAGACGGGCAGGGACAAGCCCTGCCCCTACAGGCATCATCACAGTCGTAAATTTCTTGGGACGCTCTTAGCTTGCCCTACAGTATCGTATTCATTTACAGAACGCCAACACTATTAACCAAACAATCTTGGCAAACGTTGTCGCCAGCCCTTCGGCAGCAGCATCTCCATCGCGTCGTCCACCGTGATAATCCCTAAGATGTCGCCCGTTTCTTCAACGACCGGCAGGGCAAGCAGGTTATATTCAGCAATCTTCTCCGCCACCTCGCGCGCCGAATCGTCCGCGTGCGCCGTTTGAAACTCGTCGCGCATCACATCTTCAAGCGGCACGTCCGGATCTGCCAGAATCAGACTGCGGAGCGCAATCACGCCGCAGAGCTTCCAAGACTCTTCCTGTTCGACGACGTAAAGGTAGTAAATCATGTTCGGCGTTTGCGCCATCTCGCGCAGGCGTGCGAGCGCCTCGCCGACGGTCAAATTGCGCGGCAGCGTGACAAACTCCGTCGTCATCAGCCCGCCCGCCGTGTCGTCTTCATAGGGCAAAAGCTCCGCGACATCTGCCTGCTCTTCGCCTTCCATGCGATTGAGCAGGTCTTCCGCCTTTTCGTCCGGCAAATCGCCAAGCACGTCCGCCGCTTCGTCCGGTGACATCCATTCCAGGATGTCCGCCGCGCGCTCTTCGTCCATGTCGCTGATGATGCGAGCCTGATCTTCGGCGGACATCTCTTCGAGCGTTTCGGCTGCCGTCTCGTCGTCCAGAGATTCGACGATCTCCGAGCCGTGATGATAGGAGAGCGCTTCGGCGAGGCGCGCGATTTCGACCGGATGAAGACGCGCCAGCTTATCGCTCGAAGTTTTCAACTGCACGCCTGCGGCATTCGTCGCCAGGTACCCTACGTCCGCCCAGTCAATCACCTCGACGGGACGACGGCTGCCAACAAAACCTGCGGGCATCAAACGTCGCCACAATCCTTGCAGGCTCACGTCCGCGCCCGTCACGCGAAACTCGCCGCCCGCTTCAATCAACTGCACATCGTTGACGCGCACGACACGCTTGCCGTCCACGTCAATCAACTGCTTGTCCAGCACGTCGCGCGCCAGCAGGACTTCGCTCTCGCGCCGGGCAAACGGGCGCAGGTCTAAGATGTCGGAATTGAGCCGCGCGCCCTGTTCGCTGAATTCCGCCATGCGCCAGCGCGGAAGAAAGAAATCGCGGCGGCGATAGCGCGCGACAAAGCCCGTCACGGGCGGATGGTCTTCCTCGCCGAGACGCACAATCACATCTTTGAGTGTCGCCACACGCTCGCCATCGTGGTCGAGGATGGATCGACCCAGCACTTGAGAGAGATAGAGCATTGAAGGATTCACGCCCGCGCAACCCCGGAGCGAGCCGGGGGATGATAACACGCGGCTGATTCTCAGAACACGTGAAGACGCTTTTGTAGATGCCGGAGCGATGAATGAATTAGGTTCTGTTTACATTTCAGGTTAAGCTCTTTGAATGCTACCCCTGACTTTATCTGATGAACAATGGCAGAAAATGCTGCCTATCCTACGCGCTCATCCAAACGCCTATGTCGGGCAAGAGGACGAATGCCGCCGCTTTCTCTCAGCCGTACTCTGGATGGCACGCTCAGGAGCACAATGGCGACTGCTTCCTAAAGAGTACGGCTACTGGAACACCATCTACCGACGCTTTGGGCGCTGGAGCGAGCAAGGCATCTTCGAGCAATTACATCAAGAACTGGCTGATGATGCCGACCTGGAGCATTTGCTCATTGACTCAACCATTATCCGTGCTCACCCCTGTGCGGCAGGAGCGACAAAAAAAGTGGCGGCCAAGAGAGCCAAGCCTTAGGGAGAAGTCGCGGCGGCTTTTCCACCAAGATTCACATCGCCGTGGACGCACTCGGTAATCCGTTGCGCTTGCTCTTAACGGCGGGTCAGTGCCATGACAGCCCGCACGCAGCGCGATTGATCGAAGACTTTGAGCCGCAAGTCTTGATTGCCGATAAAGGCTATGACTCAGACCCGTTGATTGAATCAATCACGGCCAAAGGCATCCTCGCAGTGATTCCGCCGAAAAAGAATCGACTGGTGCAGCGCGAGTATGACCAGCACCTTTATCGTGAGAGACATTTGATTGAATGCTTCATCAACAAGATCAAGCAATATCGCCGAGTCTTCTCACGATTTGAGAAGCTCTCAAAGAACTACTTGGGGTTCTTGAGTTTCGTCAGCGCACTTATTTGGTTACGCTGAAATGTCATTTGGTTACGCTGAAATGTCAACAGAACCTAGTTGGAAACGGTCGGGCTAAGCTGCGTCTCTCTCTCTTCACGTTTGAAGTAGAGAGAGTTACTTGTTACAGCCCTTCCAGAAATTTTTCCGGCGACCAGAGCAGGGCAACTATCAAGAGGAGCGAGCCTAGCGACATCGGGAGGGCATATAGTTCGAGCATCGGGCCACGAAAGAGGCCGATTAATCCGATGACTGCGGTTATCAGAAACAATGCGCCGGGCAGGAGGAACACCAGGCGGCGCACGTTGACAAGGTTCCTTCGACTGAGGAAAACAAAAGAGAGCAGTCCCATCGCAACAAACAGCAACAGCCACTTGCGCGTTGCGTAATAGCTGATGGCTGCCACCATAGCGTCAGTAGTCTGTGCCAGCGGAAATTCGAGCACATGCAAAATCGCCCAGTCTTCCTGAAGGTCAAACCAGGCCGCCAGCGTGGCACACAGCCCAGCCGCGCAGCCCAGATATTTTGCGCCACTAAACTTGCGGCGAGCCAGCAGCCAACTGATCAAGAGAAACTCAAGCCAATAGGCCGGGATGAAGAGGAAGTCGAGCCTCTGTTGTCCGCGCATCTGGAAACGGTCGCTGTCAGATACATCACCGACAATTCTCGTCACGTCGTCCTTCGTCGTTGCCATCTCCATTGCGAGCACGTGCTTTTGAAAGCCGGGCGGTTTGAGCTCGTGTTGAAACTGCGCCGCCAGCATCATGCACACGCCGATCAAGACGGTCGAGAGCGCCACGTAGCCGCAGATGCGTACAATGGCTTTCATCATTGTCCCTGCACCGGCAAAAGATAGTTCTTGATAAAGTTTCTTACCGTTTCCCAATCCTTACGGGTTAATTGAATCTCCCAGTTTTTGTCTATTGCGTCCTGCTGCTCCTTGGTCAAGCGCCATGACAGCGGCAGCGGTTTATCGTCCTGGGGTTGATACTCAAAAACGGCGCTCTCAGGTGCCACCTGTAACTCTCCTGTTAAAGTTCGCCCTAAGAGACCGAATTCGATATTGTTATGAGAAATCTGACCCCCGTCACGGACGCCGACTATGGTTGAGAGCGGAGCATATGTTTGAAAAAACCAGCTCTGATTGCCTCCGAGGTCTCTGCTTCTACTCTGAGCCGAGGGTGCGCCACGAATCTGAATGACCAGCACATGCTTGATTTGATTTTCCTTTGCGTGGAGCGCCTGATCCAGCCACTGCGTTAGCGTGGACATCCCGTAGTTGTCGTAATAGCCGCCATCAGCAACGTGAAGCCGATTGTTGGAAGGGCCGTCGCCGTCAGCGCGCGCCACTGGCGAAACGTAGGGGAATGACGCGGACAATCGCGCAGCCGTGACGACCGAAATGTCCTTCCCCGGATAGTAGTCGCCGAAATTCTTGGCGGTAAAACCGGCGGCTTTAATATCGGTCGTGCCGAGCAGGAAAGGCTCGCCGGTCTCAGTAATGGTCGCATTGAAAACCGTGGCCGGACGCCACCCGGCGCGCACACCTTCGCGCCAGTCCGTGAGATTCTTCCGGCTTAAATCTGTGCCTGCTGCCAGGGCTTCCTCAAGCGACAAACCGCGATCACTAGTCTGCGTGATGAAGGGAAACAACGCTCGCTGAAAGTCCGGATAAACCAATCCCCAGGCGACCTCGTCGAGACTCGACCTTTTAGCTTTCTCGACTACTTTCTCCAACTCATCATTATCAACAGGCAATCCATTCTCTGAATAGGCATCAACGAAATACATACTGCCGACGCTGCCGCCAGACGCGGAGCTAATCAAATAAATAGCCTTGGCGAATTCCTGACAATTAGTCTTGAATTCAATCCCGAATTCTTTGCGGCATTGTTTGACCAACCCGACCAGCACACGGGCGGCCCACGCTGAGGCTTGAATGCCGCCCCCGTTTGCCGCCACGACGACGATGGCTGGCGACTTGCGATTACTGACAACCTCAGCCGGTGTTAGAGAAATGACTCCCTGTGGGGGCGTGCGTACTTGATAAAAATGGTCGGACGAGCCGAATGGAATCAGGGAGGTGATGAGAATCCAAACGGCGAAAAGAAGCATGACGGGGATGCGATACCGGTCAAAGAAAAATGAAAGCCCGGAGAGACCCCAGCAGATCATCACCAGGACCAGCAGGACGTAAGCCAGAGTCGGAACGCTGGGGTTTTGGGCTGCGCCAAAGTAGAAGGATTTCGCGAAGCCGATAATGAAATAAAGAACCAGCGACAGGATGAGCGAAAAGATGGCGAACCCGTGATTTGGCAAGACCGACTCTACACGATCACGTTGATCGTATTTGAAATAGCCAGCGCCAAACTTCGGAGGAACGTCTCTGAATAAATTCTTCAGTCGTTCCGACGAGTTCTTAAAAGGATTGCTGGTTGCCACGTAGGCAAAAAAGCGTTCTAAAATATTCCCCTCTGATTTTGGTGGCTGCTTTCCTTTGTCAGAGGGCTTTCGTCCAGTTTTGGTTTGCGTCGGCTCTTGATCATATATGCTCTCAGGCAGTCCCAGCTTTTCCCTGACATATGGGTTGACCAGTGTCGGCGAGTCCTTGAGAACTTTTGGGTTGACCAGCCACAGTTGAGCTATATAAGCGAGCAGTAAAAGGATGAGAGAGACTAACAGTCCGAGCACAGTGTAAAAGAGTCTTTCCAATGTAAAAGGCCCGGAGATACGAAACGCTGCCCAAATCATGGGCACGGCGCTCAGGCAGAAAAAAGGAAGTGCCCAGCGCCATCTGAAGAGCTTGTATTTATCTATCTTCCTGGCGGAAACAAATCCGAAACGCGCGTCACTGTAAATCAGGATGAGCGTGGCGGTGAGCATAATCGTCCAGGACAGCGTAAAGGCTGCGAGCGAAAATGCGAACATCCCTTTGGGGGTCACATCAAAAAGATTCGCCACAATGGCGCTGACGCCGGTGTTGAAAGCGAAGTAGGGAAGAAAGACCAGAAGCACCCAGGTCAGAATGGGAAAGCGCAGGACATAGATGTAAGGCAGCAAAAAGGTGACAAACGACAAGATTTTTAACAGGATTTTCAGGAGGATGGGACTGGATTTGCTTCTCATGTCTGAGGCTCCAAGAGGGGGGTGTGAGCAAAAGCAAGCCTCTTGTATGCCAACTCCAGTGGTTAGTCAATAAGTATTTTTCTATCTGAGAGATTATCAGTTGTGCATGGTAAGCGCTGTCAGCAGAAACAAGACGGGCGCAGTTGCGTTATAGAGGAAACTACAACTGCGCCCGAACAATCTTAAATCCTTGAAATCCTGCCCTGGCTAATTGTTCGCGGCTCGATGCGACGATAATGTTCGAGCCATTTCGACGAGTTGGATGAATTCCGACCTGTAGCCCTGTGGGTCAGCGCCTGCGGAAGCCCGCGCCAGTTCCAACACCTCGTTGTAGGTCGCGTCCGCTTTATACTTCGAGTCTCTCAAGAGCATACCGAACGCTGCGACGGCTGAAGCAAACTTGAAATTCGCGGACGCATTGGCGAGCTTGCCCTTAGAGTCTGCGAGGCTGACGCTGACGAGCTTGCTCTGGTCTTGCGTCGGCGGTTTGTAGCGCAGCTTGACGGTCATCAACTCGTTGCTGTTCGCCATCTCCGAAGGTTGAGCGGGCTGCTGGTACTTCAACTGGTCAACGCCCGGATTCTCGTACTTCTGCCCGAAGGGAATGACTTCGTAGAGCGCCGTTACGGTGTGGCCTGCGCCGATCTCGCCCGCGTCCTTCGTATCGTCATTAAAATCCTGATCTCTCAACAAGCGATTCTCGTAACCGATGAGACGATAGGCTGCGGCCTGTTTGGGATTAAATTCGACCTGAATCTTCACGTCCTTCGCAATCGTGAAGAGCGTGCCGCCAATCTGTTCGCCCAAAACCTTGCGGGCTTCTCCGAGCGAATCAATGTAGGCGTAGTTGCCGTTGCCTTTGTCTGCGAGCTTCTCCATCGTCGAATCTTTAACGTTGCCCGTGCCGAAGCCTAAGACGGAGAGAAACACACCGCTCTGTCTCTTCTCTTCAATCAGGCGCACCAGTTCGCCTTCGCTCGTGACGCCGACGTTGAAATCTCCGTCCGTTGCAAGGATGACGCGGTTGACTCCGTTCTTAATAAAATTCTCCTGCGCGATTTTGTAGGCCAGTTGGATGCCTTCGCCGCCGTTGGTTGAGCCACCGGCATCGAGGCGATCAATCGCGGCGAGAATCTCGCCTTTGCGGTCGCCGCTGGTCGAAGGCAGCACTAATCCGCTCGACCCTGCATAGACGACCATCGCCACGCGGTCGCGCGCCGTCAATTGCTCGGCCAGCATCTTCATCGCGGATTTGACGAGCGGGAGCTTGCGCGCCTCGTTCATAGAGCCTGAGACATCCAGCAGAAAAACCAGATTGGCGGGCGGCATGTTCTCCATCGGAATGCGCTTGCCTTGCAAGCCGATTGCGACGAGACGGTGCGAAGGATTCCAGGGGGCTTCGGAGATTTCAGCCGTGACGGAGAAGGGCGCGTCGCCGACCGGCTGCGGATAGTCGTAAGAGAAATAGTTGATTAATTCTTCGATGCGAACGGCGTCCTTCGGCGGCAACTGCCCGTCTTTGAGAAAGCGGCGCGTGTTGCTGTAAGAAGCCGTGTCAACGTCAATGGAGAAGGTCGAAAGGGGCGCACGCGCGATTTCGAGAAAAGGATTCTCGTCAATGTGGCTGTACGCTTCCGTGTTGCCGATTCTGCCGTCGCTCCGCTCGCCTTCCTCACTTCTCATGATTGGCTGGGCGGCGATGCTCGTATCGGCGCTGACGACGCCGTTGTTAGCCGTAGCCTTAGATGTTGTGGTCTTATTCTCGGCAATTCCGCCCCGGTCCTTTTCTTTCACACACGAGGAAAGAAAGAGCGCGGCGATGATGGCGAGCGCGAGAAAAAGTTGGCTCCTGCCCTGTTTTACTCTGGAGTGTAAACGAGACTGCTTCAACCCTGAGATGGACGAGGTTTGTTTATCCTGCTTCATCGAAATCTCCTCCGGCGATTTGTCTACGCCTGATACTGTGTTAACCAAAGCGCGCGACGCTTTCACGAGCGGTGGCCGCCTGCGCTTTAAGCCGCTACAACTCTCACAGCATCTTGAATGAAGAACGATGACGAAACTTGCGTGAGCCGACAGAAGAGAAAATTTTTGACAGCAGGTGAGGGACAAATTTTCGGCAGTATCAACGAATGCCCTTTGTCCCGTCCGGCCAATGGACGACCACAGGCTCGGCGGTCGTGATGTCGCGGTTGAAGCGAACGTCCGGCGGGTAGGCGTTATCGGTGTACCCCGCCGAGACATGAACGTTGGCAAAATATCCGACTCTGATCGCACCAGCAGGTTTCACCCAATCATAGGAATCGGAGGCGACGAGTTCGACCTGATCGCCTTTGGCGAACGGCTGACTAATCCCTACCGTGCTCGACCAGCCACTACGAGCACGCTCAGGCGAGAAGTAGTCGGTCGTGACCCAGATTATTTCAGGCGCGGGCTGGCCCGGGCGGAGTTTGAGACTCAAAGCCGTGTAGCCCGACGCATTGATGTAGTCGAGCGAGACCTGCCGCACCTTGTAATCAATGGTCTCTGAGCTTTCCATCGCCTCTACGATCAGCGGGCGGAGCGGGACGGGTGGGATGGTGACGCTCGGCATAGTTAGAAAATAGTTGATGAAAATGGCGCTGCCGAGAATGAAGGAAAATATTATAAATCCGGCGACATGCTTTCTGACGTTCATTGCAAGACTCCTCAATCAATCTTCAACCGGGGCGACGCTCGCCCGCGCGGTCTTTTGCCACCGCGACCGGTCGCTTCGTCGTCAACTCCTTCCAAAACTCGTCCAGACCTGTCTTAAAGAATGCTACTGCTGGATCGTTCTTGCGCGCTTGAAGAAATAATTCCCCGCGCCCATCGTCCCGCCTTCATTATTGATGGCCTGGTACGTGACCAACTCCCAGCCCTGCGCGCCGTGTTCGTTCATCAATTTCTCCGACATATTACGAACACCCGGCACGTAGAGTACCTTGTATTCCCAGACTGTCCGAGGCGCACGCTCTGGCAGCCCCTGCCTCTGCCCGTAGCCAGTCCAGCCGACCAGCCCGAAAAGAACTATTGCCACGATTGCAATCAAACGGATTTTTGTTCTCATCATCTGCCCTCTCTCTTTGCCCATGAAGATGCGAATAGAACGTGCTATCACACAGACACGCCGGAGCTTTCAAAATGTTCCTGAATGTAGGACAGGCATTCCTGCCTGTCTAAGCGTGCGCCAGCACGCTCATCAATATTGGCTAACAGGTATTCGCGCTGACGCGCTCAACGACAGACAAGAATGTCTGTCCTACGACAGGAATGTCTGTTTTACTGGAGGAGTTCGATGGCGCGTTCGAGGGCGCGGTCGCGGTGGGCGCGTAGGTCCTGGCGGTCGAGGGTGATCTTTTCGTCGGGCGTGAGGCCGATGCCTTCGAGGCGTGCGCCCCCGGCAGTCTGGTAATCCATCTCGCTGACATCCAGTTCGCCGCCGTCGGGCAGGGTGTGGCGGCGACGAATGGCGAGCACGCAGCCGCAGGTGGTCTGGCCGATGACGACGGCACGCCTTTCTTCCTTCAATGCCGCCACGAAGATTTCCGCCGCGCTCGAAGTTCGTTCTGACGTGAGGATGATGATGGGAGCGGGAAAGGTCTTGATGCTGTCGGGAGCAAAGAGCATGGCGGCGCGCGTGTGCGGCTCGAATTGAATACGCCCGCTGCGATCCGTGAAGCGTCCCAGGCTTTTTCCGGCGGGCAGGAAAGCGGACGCGACCTCGGTCATCGCTTCGGCCTCGCCGCCGCCGTTGTGACGCAAATCAACGACGAGGCCGCGCACGCCGCGCAGCTTCCCGTCGAGCGCACGCATGAAGTCCAACGCGATTGATTGCGTGAAAAAATCAAACTCGACAATCCCTATCCGGTCACGCACGCGCCGCACGCGCAGAGCCGTATCGCGCCCGCGCCACTCGCGCCGCAAGGTGGTCGAACGCTGCTTTCCATCGGCGTTCATCCAACTGATGCTGACCGTAGAATCAGGCGTGCCTTCAAATAGTTTCGCCATCACCTGTAACCGTGTGACGGCGAGTGTCGGCGAGGCCGCCTGCTCTTTCAAGCGGCGCGCGAACAGATCGAGCGCAGGCTCGTTGTCAACGTTCAAGACAATATCGCCCGCGCGCAAGCCAGCGCGTTCGGCTTCCGACCCGCGCTCGACCGAGACGACTACGGGGAAGCCGCCGACTTCGCGCACGGAGATGCCGACGCTGATGAAGCGCGGGTGTTGCCAGTCGAACCTCTCGTCGGGCGCATAGACGCGCGTGTGAGCATCGCGCAAGGTAGCGAGCATCCGGCGCAGCACACTGTAAAGCTCCGCAGTCGTTCGCGCTTCGGCGGCGAGTGGCCGAAACTTCGCGCGCTCGGCCTGCCAGTCAATGCCGTGAAATGCCGGGTCGTAATAGCGGTCGCGGACAGTCTCCCACGCATCATCGAAGACGGCGAGACGCCCTTCGCGCGTTGCCGTTGAAACAATATTCGAGTCGGCAAAGACAGGGAATGCAAAATTAAAAATTAAAAATGCAAAAAGGAAGACGAAGAGCGAGCCTTTCATCCTCACTTTTGCATTTTTAATTTTTAATTTTGCATTCATCTTGGTGGCTTGCGGAAATTATAGCGCAGCAGGACGCGCATGGGAACGGCTACGCCGCCACGCCGCGCCGGGCGAAAGTGTAATTGCCGAACGGTGCTGAGGGTCGCTTCGTCGAGGCCGAATCCTGCCCAGCGGACAATCTCAACGCGGGAGATTTCGCCACGCTCATCAATATCCAGTTGAACGTCAACGGTGGCTTCTGCTTCGGCGCGAGCGGCTGTCTCAGGATAGGCTGGGCGCAGGCGGTTATAGGGAAGCGGCAATCGTATGCCTTCACGCGCAGCAATGGTCTCATCCTCCGGCGCGTCTTCGATGACGGGAACTGGAGCGGCGACGCGTTCCAACACTTGAGCGCGCTCGTTGCGTTCCATCTCCCGTGCCGCGCGAATCGCCGCCGCGTAACGCGCGCCGCGTTCGTTCAATTCCTTCAGCAGAAATTTCTCGGCCTCATCCGGCGTCGCTGCGTCAAAGCTCGGACGATCCCACATGACGAGCCTGCCCGTGCGAGAGCTAACGATAAAGATGGAGGCGTAGGCTTCATAATAGACTGCGCGGGTCGAAGGTGAGCGTCGCAGGGCTTGCGCGTCGCCCGTGATGTAGAAGTCAGAGCCGATTGCCCCGCCAAGATCGCGCGCTTCCTGCAACGTCAGGTTGAGCGACCCCGCATAGCCCGCGCCCCGCGCCGCCGCGCGGCTCTCTTCGCGGTCGGTTAGCGACAGGTCGTTGTTCGATGAAAACAGCAGCGACAATTTATCTGCCGCGCGCTTTGCAGTTTGCGTTTCGCCGAAATCGAGTATGGCTACGCTAATCCGTTGCGGGTTCGTTTGCGCCGTGACGCTCAGAGAGAGCGCGCAGGCAATGAAGATCAGAGGGAAGCAGCGAGGCTTGGGCATTGGCTTGATTAAAGGGATTTCAAATATTCAGGAGCTTGCGGGTTGAGATGCGCTTCGCCGTATCTTTTGCCGTCGGGGTAATACTCTGCGTAAAGCTGCACCTGACCGGCGACTTCCTCCCCAGCCTCTTCTGCAACGAGGGCGAGCGCGAGATCAATCCCTGCCGAAACTCCCGCAGCCGTCCAGACATGCCCATCGCGGACGAAACGTTTTTCAGTCACCGTCACATCCGGCAGCGCTCTCAATCGTTCAAGCGAGCCCCAGTGCGTCGTCGCGCGCTTGCCCTCAAGCAGCCCGGCGGCCTGAAGGATGAAAGAGCCTGTGCAGACGGACAGTATCTCCTTGCACGAAGCAGCCTGCCGACGCACGAACTCAAGCAGCTTTGCGTTGCTGACTTCCCGGCGTGTGCCCTGCCCGCCCGGAATCAAAAGGTAATCAAGCTGCGGGCAATCATCAAAGCTATAATCAGCCATGATTCTCATGCCTTTGGCGAAGCGTATCTCGCCACCCGTTTCGCTGACAGTCAAGCACTGCTCAGGCCCGCCTGCAACTTTGCTCCACACATTGATAATCTCCCACGGGCCGACCAGGTCAAGCTCCTCAGCATCCGGGAAAAGAAGAAACCCAAAGTTCATAAAAACAGTGAAGAGTGATGAGTGATAGGTGATAGGAGAAAAGCTTTTACTTATCACCCATCACCCATCACTTATCACTACCTTCAATCTCCTGTCTGGGCTGAGATGTGTTCAGATGGGGCGACGTTGTGGTAGAGCACGTAGACTTGTTCTTTAACTTCGGGCGGGAAGCAGACGCGGTTGAGTTGATAGCGTTGCAGCCCGCGCACGGCTTCAGAGACTTCGCTGATCTCGCGCATCACCGGATGAGCGTAGCCGTCCTCGACATAGATGCGCGCCTTCGGCTCCGCGCCCTCCGCCGTGTAGTAGTTGTAATAAGGAACGTCGCCCGCGTGATCTTCGATGAAGTAATACTCTGGCGCGTAACCCGCTCTTGCCACCTCATCGCGCGCCGCCTGAAGAAAACTCGCGCGCTCCTGTTGCGGCATGTCCAGATCAATCGCTTTGAAGAGACGACGCCCCGTGAAGCGGCGGCTCAAATCGCTCAAAACAGGGTCGGTGCTGCGCTGCCACTGCTTGATGTGAAAGAGCACATCCGAATCATCCATCTCAAGATGTTCGCTCAAGGAGAGCGGCTGGCGGCGCAGGACTTTCTCAAACGGAGTGCCGGGCGCGCACCAGACTTCCGTGCCGTCTTCCAAAAGTTTGAGCGCACGCCGCAAGACAGACCGCAGGACGGCTTCCGCCGAACGCAAGGTGCGATGAAAGTAGACCTGGCGAAACATGTAATAGCGAGCCTGCAAATATTCCTCGACCGCGTAGAGGCCGCGCGCCGCCACGAAGATGCGATCATTCTCTTCGTCAATCTGAAGCGCGTTAATAATCCATTCGAGATCGTAGATGCCATACTTCGCGCCCGTCATCAGAGAGTCGCGCAAGAGATAATCCATCCGGTCAACGTCCAGTTGCGACGAGACAAGCTGGCCGAGCGCCGCCGGTTGAAATCTTCCTTCGATGATGCTGGCGACACGCTCAGGCAAATCGGCGGAATAAGAGCGTAAGAGCCGTCCGATCTCCGTCTCATCGCTTAAGACGACGCGCACCGTCCATGCTTCGTGATGGAAGTCCAGAACTTTCTCCATCACGTGCGAGAAAGAGCCGTGCCCGACATCGTGCAGCAGAGCCGCCGCGCAGGTGGCCGCGCGATCCTCTGCCGCGATGCTGTATTTCTCGCTGAGGCGATCAAGCACGCGCGTCATCAGGTGCAGCACACCCAGCGAGTGTGTGAAGCGCGAGTGCTCCGCGCCCTGATAGGTGTAGAGCGCCAGCCCCAGTTGCTTGATGCGGCGCAGGCGCTGAAACTCCGGCGCATCAATCAAGCGCACCAGCAACTCGCCTTCGGCAGTGTCGGCGCGAAGGCGAATGATGTTGTGGACAGGATCACGGTAGATACGTTCAGGCACTTCGTCTTCTACTCTTCCTTGCAAGCTGCGGGATGAATCAAGAGCGAGTCTAACATAGACTACGACGGAAGCATCCGCGAGCGTTGGCATTTTCGGATACCTTTCATTTTTTTGGATGAAGCGTTCTCTCCCGATCCTCGCCCTGAGAGTTAAATGTTGAGATATGTGGAATTAATTTTTTCAGTTGGAGCGGGTATGGGAATTGCACGGTCTAGCCGCAATCGAGCCTGGGCTATGAGAAATCGTTCCCTGAGTCTTACAAGTCTCACGTTGAGTTTTCAGTCGCACTGTCACGCCCGTGACTAACATGCTCTGAATGGCAAGCCACCGACGGACTCATCTCTGCGGCGATCTTTCGTGAGAGCGGAATTCCAAATCCGATCTGCTTTGTCTTTAAGATACTGAAGACAAACCTTCCGAACAGGAGACGCTCAAAATGAAGATGACTAAATTTAGAAGGACTCTCCCCGCATTATTCACCGTGCTTCTACTCCTGACCGTATCGGTCTTCACCGGTTCTGTCTTAGCGCAGACTGCTAATACCGGCGTTATTACCGGCGTGGTCAAGGATCAGACGGGCGCGGTCGTTCCCGGCGCGACCGTCAAAGCAATCAACCTCGGAACCAACGCCGAACGCACCGCCGTCACGAGCAGTGATGGAAACTATGAAATCAGCCAACTCGTGCCGGGCGTGTACCGTCTCGAAGTCGAGGCTCCGAACTTTGCACGGACTGTCGCCGAGAACGTCACCGTCAACGTGCTCTCGCGCGTGACCATTGATGCGGAGATGAAGCCCGCCGGGGCTACCGCCACTGTCAACATCACTACGGACACAGCGCCGTTGATTGAGACGACCAAAACCGAGGTCGGCGGCGTCATTGACCAGAGGGAACTGGAAAATCTTCCGGTCAACGGGCGCTCGTTTGCCAATCTCGCCGTGCTCATTCCGGGCGCGACCTTGGCTCCTTCGTTCGACCCGACGAAATCACGCGTCGGCACTTTCTCGGTCGGCGGCTCGTCTGGGCGCAACCTCAACATCACGATTGACGGCGGCGATAATAAGGACAACGCCGTCGGCGGTATTCTCCAAAATTTCTCGATGGAAGGTATTCAGGAATTCGCGCTCTCGACGCAGCGCTTCTCCGCTGCCAATGGTCGCTCCGGCGGTGCGCTCCTGTCCGTCGTCTCGAAGTCCGGGACGAACGAACTGCACGGCTCCGTCTTCGGTTTCTTCCGCGACGATAAGCTGAACGCCAACGCGCCGAAATTGCTCGCCGAGGCGAACCCGACCCTGTTCCCCAACCCGGCAGACGCCGTCAAGCCGCCTTTCACACGCCAGCAGTTCGGCGGCTCCTTTGGCGGCCCCATCGTGAAGAACAAAGCCTTCTTCTTCGGCACGGTCGAGCGCACGCGCGAGCGCGGCAACTCCATTGTGCCGGGAGCAGACCAGACCAAGATTGCTTTTCTTCAACCGTTCGGCTACGAGGCCGTGCGCTTTCTGCCGCAGCCTTTCAACGACTGGCAATACACGATCAAGGGCGACTTCAATCTCAACAGCAAGCACACGCTGGTGACGCGCTTCGCCGGGCAGAATAACAATGCCTTGAACGATCAGGCCGGATTCCTCATCGTTCGCACCGACCTGTCGGGCGGCAACAAGACCCTGAACACGCTCTACAGCTTCCTGGCCAACGAGACGTGGGTCGCGAACAATCGCACCGTCAACCAGTTCACGTATCAATACACGACCTTCGACAACCGGATTCTGGCAACGACCGATTTGAATAACCTGACCTTCCCGGACGGTATCATCATCGGTCGCAACGGCAACGTTCCGCAGCAGACCATTCAGAAGAAGCATCAGTTCCGCGATGACCTGACCTACAATCGCGGCAATCACGGCTTCAAGTTCGGCGGCGACTTCACCTACGTCCCGACGCTCGGCGGCCTGTTCGCCTTCAACTCCGCGCCGGAGTATGACTTCTCCTTCAACGCCGACGAGATTGCGCTCAACCCCGGCCAGTTCCCGCAAGGGTTCAACACAACGCAGGTGCTGCCCGGCCCGATTACGTGCGCCGCTGTCGGGATTGCGAATTGCACAGCAGCCGACCTCGCTGGCATGGGCGTCGTCTTTGAAGTCTTGCTCTCTGGCGGTGATCCCTCCTTCAACCTGCGCGACGGGGCGAAACAGTTTGCCTTCTACGCGCAGGACGACTGGAAGATTACGCCGCGCTTCACGCTGAACATCGGCGTGCGCTACGACGTGGACATCGGCTTCGTAGACCAGAACCACGCGGCTGACAACCGCGCCTTCCGCGCGTTGCAGATTATCGGCAGCCCGTTTGCGCAGCAGTCCGTCAAAGATGACAAGAACAACTTTAGCCCGCGCGTCGGCTTCGCCTGGGACATTCGCGGCAACGCGCGCTCGGTCTTGCGCGCAGGCTACGGCATCTACTTCGACCAGTCGTTCCTGAACGTGCCGCTCTTCGCGGTGCAGCAGGCGAACCCGGAGATTTACGCCACCTTCTTAAATGATGGCAACAATCTCAGCCTCGCCTCTCCGCCGCCTGCCATTCCGCGCCCGCTCAACAACCCGCTTTCGGGCACGCGTGGCAGGATGCTCGATCCGTTCTTCGAGTCTCCTTACACGCAGCAGTGGAACATCGGCTACGCGCAGGACCTCGGACGTAACATGGCTCTGGAGTTCGACTACATACACATCCTCGGCCTCCACGAGTTCAGCTCGCTCGACATCAACCCACGCATCGGGCCACTAATCAACGCACAACGCACCACCGCGAACCCGCCGCGCGTGCTGGCCGCGCAGTTTGCAGCGCACGCGGCTGAGCTGACCGCGGCCTTCGGCACGCCCACGCCGTTCGCCAGAATCACCGTGGCGCAGTCTGATTCGCGCTCGCGCTACGACGCCTTCACGGTGTCGTTCAAGCGGCGCTACGCTGACAAGTTTCAGTTGAACGCACATTACACGCTCTCGAAATCGGTCGCCTGGTTCGGCCAGAGTTCGGATTTCGGCAACGTACCGCAGAACCAGTTCAATAAATTCGACCCGCTGGCAGACTTCGGCCCGACAGACGCTGACGAGCGCCATCGCTTTGTGTTGTCGGGGGTCTTCGATTTGCCTTGGGGCTTCCAGGTCGCGCCGGTCTTCCAAATGGGATCGGCACGCCCCTGGAGCGTTTTACCGGACTGCGTCTGCGACACCAACCGCGATGGCGTCACTCTGGAAAACCGCGAAACACGCGACGGCAACGACCAGCACTCGCTGCCGCCGAACAGCATGCGCGGCGACAGCTTCTCGCAGTTGAACGTCCGCGTCTCGAAGTTCTTCACGTTCGGCGAGCGTGCCAAGCTCGGTCTCTTCTTCGAGGCTTTCAACGTCTTCAACACGGCAAACTTTGGCCGCGAGTTTCAGAACGTCACGGGCGAGCCTGATTTCGGCAGGCCGCTCAACTTCTTCGGGGCGACAGGATTCTCTGAGCCTCTGGGTATTCCGTTCCAGGCACAGCTTGGTGCGCGCTTTAGCTTCTAGCTTTCGGGCTGGGTGTTTACTCACATGGGGCACTTGGAAACGAGTGCCCCATAAATTTTCCTGACCAGCCTTGCTCTCTCTTTCGATGAGTTGTCATACCAGGATGCAGACAAAAGAAGATCATGGACGAACCACGAAGACACACGAAAGAACATGAAGTCGTAGCTGTCTGTTTCGTGTTGCTTCGTATAATTTCGTGGTTCCGTTCCTCCTCATTTGAGACTGAGATTCGGTATAATAAAACAACCTTACAATGAGGAGGCGACCCGGTGATGAAGAGACTCTCTTGTGTCTGGCTCAGTTCTTTCGTCCTGCTTTTCTTTGCCGTCGCTCCGGCCTTCGCTCAAGGCGCTCATTCATTGCAAGGCAAGGTCATCACTCCGAACGGCTCTGCGCCTGTTCAGCCCGTCAAAGTTACGCTGACCTTCAGCGGCAGGCGCATCTATGAGACCTTCACAGACCTCGGCGGCAACTTCTCGTTCACGGGTCTGAGAAATGGAACTTACCAGCTCACAGCCGAGGGCGATGGCGTCACCTTCGAGACCACGAGTGTCTCTGCGGAAATCACGGCCTTCGGCGGTTCCACGCAACTCTTCACAGAAAATATTCAGCTTCGCCCGAAGCAAGCGAATGCTGCCGCGCCCCCCGGTGTAGTCTCGGCTTTCAGGCAGGACGTTCCGAAGGCTGCCCGCGAGACATTTGAGCGGGCGAAGAAACTGGCGGATCAAGGTAAGGCGGAACTCGCCTTATCCCTGATGCGAGAGGCTATCAAATTATTCTCTGAATACTTCGAGGCGCATCTCGAACTCGGTAATGAACTGCTTCAAACCGGGCGTCTCGATGAAGCCATCGCGGAGTTGGATCAGGCGCGCAAGATAAATCCGAATGATGATCGAACATATCAGTCATTCGGGTTGGTTTTAATGCAGCAGCAGAAGTATGCAACCGCCGTCGGAGTCTTTGCCGAAGCGTCTCGCCTGAATCCCTCCAATCCGATGAATCCGCTGATGCGCGCCATTGCCCTCATTCATCAGGCTTCAACCATCGAGCCGACTCAGTCTGCGACCGCCCGCTCTGACAGAGAATTCCTGCTTGCCAGGGCAGAGGTGGCTCTCACACAAGCCTCTGACCTGAGCGGGAAGAAGCTGACAGCCGACCATCTCACGCTGGCGATGTTCTATGAAATGAAAGGTGAACGCACGCGCGCCGCCGACGAGTTAGAGCAGTATTTACGAAAAAAACCGAACGTTAAAAATGCCGACTCTATCAACGCCGCGATTAAAAAACTACGCGAGGGCAAATAGGCGAAACTAATGTTCGATCTCTTATCCTGACTTCTTCCTCGCCCCCGGCTTCCTGCTACGTCTTCTCCGGTCTTTATCCGATTGTGTAAAACAGTTTGTCGGCCTCGGCCTACCGTGACTTCTAATTTATGGATTATGACCATTTTTTTGGATTTCAGGGGTGGCTCTTTTTCTTCGCTCGCACAGGCTAAATGCAGGGAGTACATAAAGTTGTCTTCATGGTGAGGGCAGGGCATAAGAGTTGCAGATTTCCGTAAACGATGTGGAATCTAGGAATCTCTACAGTAAAAATCAACTTGTGCTGCTTAGCCCTTAATGAAGGCCAGCGTTCCCTCGCTATAAGATTAAAGCCACGGTACTGACAAAGGGAGCAGCATGTATAGCATAAAAGAAATGCAAACCAAGAAAGGAATAGTAAGCATGAAAATGCGAATCTTTACCATGTCGTTGCTGACGTTGTGCCTTGCGCTCTTTACTATGAGCGGCGCGATGGCGCAGTCATCAACGACAGGTTCGATTGAAGGCACGATCACAGACCCCTCCGGTGGGGTTGTGCCGAATGCCACTGTCACGGTGTCAGGTTCGAACCTGATTAGCCCGCAGACAGCTACGACGGATGATCAGGGACACTATCGCGTTCTGAATCTTCCTCCGGGAAGATACAGCGTCGTGGTCGCAGCCGTCTCCGGCTTCGGCGAAGCCACCAAGGATAATGTCGAGGTCAATCTGTCCAAGACATCTTCCGCCGACGTTCAGGTTTCGATTGCCGGTCAATCGGCATCGGTGACGATTACCGACACCTCCGGCGCGGCTGTTGACGTTAGCCAAAATACAAGCGGCACGAACGTCTCCAGCGAGCAGTTCTCAAACTTCCCGACGCAGCGCACGGTTCAGTCGCTTTACTCGATTGCTCCGACCGTTGCCCGTTCGGGTCTGCGCGATGCTTCAGGCCGTGACCGCGACCCCAGTGTCGGTGGTTCATCTGGTCCCGAAAACAACTACATTCTCGACGGCGTGAACACGACCGACCCCGCGTTTGGTGGATCGGGCGCGAACCTGCCCTTCGAGTTCGTGCAGGAAGTCGAAATCAAGACCGGCGCTTACGGCGCTGAGTATGGCAAGAGCACGGGCGGCATCTTCAACGTCATCACCAAGAGCGGTGGCAATGAATTTCGCGGCGACGCGTTCGGCTACTTCACAACCAAGGGTTTGGTTCGTGAGACTCGTCAGTTCCCGTTCGTCGGCGCTGCCCCGAACGGCTTCTCCGAGATTGACGCCGGATTCGACATCGGCGGTCCGATCATGAAAGACAAGCTCTGGTTCTTTGGCGCATTCAACCCGCAGCGCCGCGAGAACAGCTTCCTGACCCAGACCTTCCGTCAGGAAGTCGAAAATAAGGTCACGACGCCGTTCTATTCCGGCAAGCTGACATGGGGCATCAACCAGAACAACACGTTCACCTTCTCGACCTTCGGTGATTTCACGAAGCAGACAGGGTTCTTGTTCGGTGGCTCCGGTTTTGGCAACGACTTGACCGCCTTCCAGGGCGAGATTCAGACCGGCGGCCATAACTACACCGCTCGCTTGAATTCGACCATTACCCCGACGTGGATCGGTGAGTTCGCTTTCGGCCTGCACTATCAGAGAGCCAACACCCTTCCGGTGTCGGACTTGAGCGTTCCGCTCCTTCTTAACAACTTCGCCGTTGTCCGCGGCGGTGTGCGCGTCAATCCGACCTCCACTGCTGTGGTTGTCGACCCTGCCACCGGCTTTGGCGATTTCGTCAACGGTGCGGGCGGCTCCTTGGAGCGCAACTTCTTCGAGGGCCCCGGCTTCGGTCTGTACTCCAATCAGGATCGTAATCGCTGGGAAGTCCAGGCCAGGATGCAGAACATCTACGGTCGCCATACCTTGAAGTATGGTTTCGAGTACAACAAGAACATCTACTCGATTGACACCATTTCGACCGGCCCGGACAGAACGTTTGGAACGACTCTGACACGTGGCTATCGCGTGACCAACAACTTCGGTGTTTGCCAGGTTCAGGGCACGAACATCGTCTGCCCGGTCGCTTCGCTGACCAATCGTATTCAGGCGTTGCTTACTGCCGGTGTCAACCTCGGTGGCCCGACTTCCGTCAGCACCAATTCCTCGGTCATTGCAAATTTGACCACCAACCCGTTCCTGGTTCGTGTGACCACTGGCGTTCGTGACTTCAGACTGCAAACCACCGCAGGCGATACCTACACGAACGTCGAGAGTTTCTACCTTCAGGACGACTACAAGCTCAGCAAGAACGTCCAGTTCAACTTCGGTCTGCGCTGGGATTATCAGCAGGCTTACGGCAGCGGCGACCAGACATACTTGAAGCTCAACAACTTCAAGGACAACCTGCAACCGCGCGTCGGCCTTATCTGGGATTTCACGGGTCGCGGCAAAGGCAAAGTTTTCTTTAACTATGCTCGCTTCCTCGAAACGCCGATTCCGCTCGACCTCAACGTTCGCGCTGGCTCGGATACGACCCAGACGGATAATCAACTTCGCGTCAATCGCTTGAATGCTCCTGTTGGCTCAACCGTCACAGTGAACTTCGGCAACCTTGGTGCGACCTCGACGCCGATTGATCCCGACCTCAAACCGCAGACGGTTAACGAAGCGACTGCCGGTTTTGAGTACGAGATCAAGCAAGACCTCGCGATTGGCGTTCGCGGTATCTACCGCGCTCAGGGTTCGGTCATTGAAGACGGCTCGTTTGACGACGGCAACACGTACTTCATCTTCAATCCGGGCGAGAGCCTGACGGACAGGTTGGCTGAAACGACCATCGGAACGCGTTTCGGACGCGCTCGTCGTTACTATCGCGCGCTTGAGTTCACGGCCACGAAGCGTTTCACGAACAATTATCAGTTCATCGCTTCCTACGTGTTCTCCAGCCTGATTGGTAACTACGAAGGCTTGTTCCGCAACGACAACGGCCAGTCTGACCCGAACATCACTTCGTTGTTCGATCTCGTCAGCCTCCTGGCTAATGCCTACGGACGCCTGCCGAATGATCGTCCGCACCAGTTCAAGTTTGACGGCAGCTATCGCACGCCGTTCAAACTCCTGATCGGCGGTTCGTTCCGCGCGCAGAGCGGTATTCCGTTCAACGCGCTGACCCCGCACGAAGTCTACGGCAACAACGAAGGCTTCGGCGTTCCGCGCGGCACGGCTGTCGTTCCGGCGATTACGGTGGCTACTGATCCTAACTTCCCGAACAGGGTTGACAGCATCGGCGGCACCCGCACACCGACGACCTACAATCTCGACCTGAACGCGTACTATCCGATTCAGTTTGGTGAGAATCGTCAGTTGCGCTTCCAGGTTGACTGGTTCAACGTCTTCAACAGCCAGCGTGCAATTCGTCTGGATGAGACGTTCTCCATCAACTCAGGTATCCCCGGTGTAGCGAACGTTCCGGCAAATCAGTTCCGGAATCCGTTCTACGGCTCAGGAACGATCTTCCAGTTCCCGTCGTCGCTTCGCCTGGGCGTCAAATTCCAGTTCTAAACTGGTTGCTTTCACGTGCCTGTGTCCAATGGCACAGGCACGCGAAGGTTTTTGCAGGGAGGAGCGCAATAGCGCTTCTCCCTCTTCTTTTTTAGTGGTATGATGCTCATCCCCACAGACACTTTCGTCCGTTGAATCGAAGTCATAGTAGAACTCGAATCTCGACTTTTTGGCCGTTTGAGAAAGGAGTCGCCAGAATGTTTCTCCCTACTGGTCGGGCCACTGCTCACCGCTCCATTTTCCGCTTTGTTCCGTCTCTCGCTCTTCTCTTATTTCTCTTGATACCCTTGCTTCCCGTTTACGCGCAGGGCGGGAGAGAAACCACCGGCACGGGCGGCCAGCACAAAATTCAGGGGCGTATCTTTTTCCCTTCGGGACGCCGCTCTGATGCGACCTCCGTCAAGGTGACTCTCGAAAGCTCAAGCTCCGAAAAACTCTTCGTCATCTCCGATCTCAATGGCTCGTTCAGCTTCCACTCCCTTGCGCCGGGTTCTTATTACCTGACCGTCGAAGCCGGGAAAGATTATGAACCGGCCAGAGAGTCAGTCGTCATCGAAGGCTTTGGGTTGCGGAGTCGCACCATTCCAGCCTCTGAGCTGGCGCGCGCCAACGTGCCGCGCACCTTTAACGTTATTTTTAATTTGCGATTGAAGCGCGGCGCTAATTCTGATGCGAAGGCCGGGGTGTACAATGCGAGTCTGGCTAACCTGCCCAAGCCTGCTGTCGAGGCTTATGAAAGAGCGCTTGAATCGGCGCGGGCGGGCGAGAGCAAAAAAGCCGTCCAGCAATTAAAAGAAGCCATCAGCTATTACCCGGAATTCGCGCTCGCGCTCACCGAACTGGGCGTGCAGTATTTGAAGCTGGGGCAAGTGGACAAAGCTCTCGAAGCGCTTCGTTCTGCTTTGCGAATCAAGCCCGACGAGTTTATGTCGCGTCTCCACTACGGCATCGCGCTGCTGGAGAAGAAGCAGATGACTGACGCCGAAGTGCAGTTGCGTCAGGCCGTGAAGTTGAATGATAGTTCGTGGGGCGCACACCTTTACCTGGGCATCGCGCTCATCAGTTTGCGTAATTTCGATGAGGCGGAAAAGGAGTTGCAGCGTACTCTCGTCATCGCTGGCGACAACCTGAGCCTGCCGCACTACTATCTGGGCGGGATATACTGGCGCAGGGGCGATAACAAACGCGCCGCCGACGAGTTGGAAAAATATCTGCAACTCGCGCCCAAATCTCCCGAAGCCGAACGCATCCGCGCGACGATTAAAGACCTGCGCGGCGTGAAGTAGCTCTCTGGCTGAGACTGAACCGGTGCTTGCGTTAAGAGATGATTGTTGGTCAAAGCCCCGGTTGACTCTATAAATTTCCAAGCAATCCAAAGGTTTGAAAAGGAGTTATTAGCAATGGCTCTCGCGCCTACACGAGCGTCCGCTCATCCGCATTATTTCACCCTCGTTTTAGTCTCCTCGATACTCTTCCTTAGTTCATGTGCCGTAGCTTTCGCGCAGGGCGGCGTCGGCAGCTCACGCGGTCTTTCCGGCACGAACGATGGCATCCACACCATCAAGGGACGCGTTTATTTCCCCGTCGAGCCGAAGGATAAGCACCTTCGGATCACATTGAAAAGCGCGGACACGTCGGATCAAACTACCGTCACGGACGAGGACGGCGCTTTCGCTTTTAACCGGCTGCGGTCGGGGAATTACACGGTCATCGTTGACGGAGGGAAAGAGTTTGACGAGGCCGTTGAAAGCGCCTCGATAGATAGAGCGGCGAGCAGCGGCGGGCGCATCGTGTCTCTCGCCATCAGTCTCAGGGCGAAGGGAACTGCCGCAGCCTTTTCTAAGATACCCAAAGCGGCGCGCGATCTCTACACTAAGGGGACGGAAGCGGCGGCGAAAAACGATAGCAAGAAGGCCGTCGAACATTTGAGCGGAGCAGTCGCCGCTTATCCCGAATTTCAGCAGGCGCTGAGCGAGTTGGGCGTGCAGTATCTGAAAGTCGGGCAGCCGGACAAAGCCGCCGAGTCATTACAGGCAGCACTGAAGTTATCGCCCGACGACATGGGCGCGCGTCTTAATTATGGCGTCGCTCTGCTGAATCAAAAGAAATTTAGTGAGGCGGAGAGTCAGTTGCGCCTGGTCTTGGCGAAGAACAGCGCCATCCCGACGGCGCACATGTATCTGGGCATCGCTCTGCTCAGCCTCAGCAGGGATGAAAAGACCAGGGAATTCAATGCCGTGAAGTACGAGGAAGCCCGGAAGGAATTAGAGTCCGCCGTCAGCGCAGGTAAAGACGAAGTGGCCCCGGCGCATCGTTATCTCGGCGGAATTTACTGGGGCGATAAAGATTACAAGCGCGCGGCAGACGAGTTTGAAACCTATCTGAAGCTGTCGCCCAAAGCCCCAGACGCCGAAAAGCTCCGCGCCGCCATCAAAGACCTACGCAGCAAGTCGTGATCGCTAGCCCCGGAGGGGCGGAATAGCAGTAGCCCATGACGTAAGTTATGGGACAAGGCAAACAAATTTATTAAGCCCCGGAGGGGCGACATAGTTATGTCGCCCCTCCGGGGCTTTGAATGTCTGTGACGGCGGTGAACCCAGAGCTGACGCTCTGGGCTACTGATATGCCGCCCCTGCCGGGGCTGGCAACGTAAATAACTCTTATCTCGAACTGCCGTTCGATGTCGAACCCAGCAAGTGCCCCATCTTCTCTTTCTTCGTTCTGAGATAATGAGCAGCCGGTTCCGGCGTCTCGACTTCGATGGAGACGCGCTCGACTACTTCCAGCCCAGCCTCTTCGAGCGCCCTGATCTTCAAAGGATTGTTTGACAGCACGCGCACCTTGCACAAGCCCATGTCAAACAGGACTTCGGCGCATTGCCTGTATTCGCGCAAGTCAACGGCAAAGCCTAACTGCTCGTTTGCTTCCACCGTGTCCGCGCCTTCATCTTGCAGAGCGTAGGCGCGAATCTTGTTGAGGATGCCGATGCCGCGGCCTTCCTGTTGTTGATAGACGATTGCGCCGCGCCCTTCCTCTTCGATTAAGTCCATCGCCCGCTTGAGCTGTCGCCCGCAGTCGCATTTCGTCGAGCCGAACACATCACCCGTCAGACATTGCGAATGAATACGAACGAGCGTTGGGATTTCGCGGCGCATCTCGCCTTTATATAGGACGACGAACTCTTCACCGCTCTGGCGCGCACGCTCTTCATCGCTCAGGCGCTCACGATAGCCAGCGATCCTGAAATCGCCAACTTCGGTCGGCAATCTCGCTTCGGCCACGCGCTCGACCGAAAGCTCCTGCCCTGCCCAGGTGCACGCTGCTACGGCTTCTTCTTCTTTCAAATCAATCATTCCTTGAAACAACCTTTACACTTCTTATCCTTCGCCGCCATGCGCCGGATGCCTCGCCACGCGCAGCCACTTCAAGCGGCTCATCATCTAAGCTTACGAGGCGTGCGCTGATTATAGGAGCAAGCCAGCCCGCTCGACAAGCACAGTCATACTTATAATAAGGACTATGTATTCTCTTGCTCGATGGTCAAGCCAGTGCGACGAGCGAAAAAGCGAACCACGAAATCACACGAAACGACACGAAAGTCTGATCGCCGGATTTATTTCGCTTCGTGTCTCTTCGTGTAACTTCGTGGTTCGTTCCCTCCTTTGTCGAGAATGAATAAGCCCTGTAGTTATAAAGTGCCACGCCGCACTCGCATTCTCCCCGAAAAAAGTCACGACAACCTTGTTGCCGCTCTAGCCTTCATCGGCTAAGATGAGCGCGCCTGCTACAGGTCGGAAAGAGTTCGTCCGAATTATCTTGTTTGTCGTCTAAATCGAGTTGAGCGAAAATTTCGATAAAGATACTCTGGAAATTCCCGGACGCGGGCGCGACCGTCGCCCGGCGCTCGTCTTCCTGCGCGGCGAACTGCTCGCCGTTCCCATCCCGCTCGACCGCGACGAAGTGATTATGGGGCGCGCGCTCGAAGCCGATGTGCGCGTCAACGATGCCCGCGCCTCGCGCCTGCACGCGCGCATCACGACCGAGCACGACCCGCGCACAGGCTTTGCCCGCTATCGCATCACAGACCTCGGCTCGACCAACGGCACGACCGTCAACGGCCAACTCATCACGGACGCGCTCTTGCAGGACGGCGACAAGATAGTTGTCGGCGAGCATCTGCTGCGCTTCGACATGCTCGACGAGATTGACCGCGAGTTTCAACGCCATATTCATCGCCTGCTCGTGCATGATGAATTGACCGGCCTCTTGACGGGCAAGTCCTTCTTTTCCGAACTCCGCCGCGAAGCCGCCCGCGCCGAAGTCGAATCGCGTCCCTTCTGCGTGTTGATGATGGACATAGATCACTTCAAGCAGGTCAACGACACTTACGGTCATCTGGTCGGTAATCAAACGCTGGAGGAAATCGGTACGATCATCATGCGCTGCTTACGCGCGGGTGACGTGGCGGCTCGCTTCGGCGGTGAAGAGTTCGCGGCCTTCCTGCTCGACGCGCAGTACGCGCAGGGGTTGGTCGCCGCCGAGCGTGTGCGGGCAGGCATCGAGGAGCATTATTTCAAGATCACGCGTCATAGCTCCACGGAGCTTGACGAGCCGCAAACTCATCGCATCACCATCAGCCTCGGCGTCGCTGCCTTTCCAGACGACGCGCGCGACCCCATCGAGTTGGTCGAACTGGCGGACACGGCGCTCTATCGCGCCAAGCGCGGCGGGCGAAATCGCGTCTGCGCTTACAACGCCCTGGCGGAAGAGAACGAGGAGCAAAACTCGCTTCCTGCCAGATCAGAATGAAATCCTTGCTCTATTAGCTATATCTACGTACTATAAGCGATAGTAAATCCCCTTCAACTTCCCCTGTTTGTGCGGCGCGGTAGCAATCAAAATCGTGTTTGCGAGGTGTTTGTGTGAGCAGGAAATCAACTTTACTTGTCGTAGCAGCTCTCCTTTCGTGCATTTGCGCCGTCTCAGTTTCGGCGCAAAGAAGGACTGGAACCGGAGCATCGCGCCAGCCGCCGACTCCCGTCCAGCCAAACAACGCGGCGGAAATGACGGCACAGCAGAAAGAGACTCCGCAGGTTTCAGAGGAATCAGCAGACCTTGCGATTACGGCAACCGTGACTGCGAAGGAACTGCGTTTTGATGTTGTCCCGAATCCGACGGTAGAGTTTCCGGGAAACCCTAAGCGCGATACGGTCTGGGACGCGGAACGAGACAACCTGCCGCGCCCTGTCGAGCCGGGCGTCACTTACCGCAACATCGGCATTCGTCTCAAAATCGTCAGCCGCTTTGCAGACATTGAGCGCATCGTCGCCGAAGCGCTCGGTGAAGTGCCCGTGACGGATGAAATGAAGCCGCAGGAAAACACGACGCCACAGCCGAACGCGCAGCCTCCCGCCTCTACTTCCAGACCAAACGGAGGGCAGCCTCGTTGAAGAATAAATTTTCCCATCTCGCCAGCGCCTTTATCATCATCATTGCGTCGTCCGTGATAGCGGCGTCGCAAACAAGCGGCGGCGCGAAGACGGAAGCACCAATCGCGCCAGCTACTACCACCTCCGAAACTCAGAATCGAACGAGCGCTGACGAAAACTTTGAATTGAACATCGCGGAACGGCGCATCACAGAGCGCGGCTTTGCGGCTTCAACCACTGTCGAACTCGGCGAAGAAACGGCGCACGGTCTGTCTCTGCGCGTCGGCGTCGCCGTCGGCGCAGATGAAATCAACGTGCTTCTCAGAAACGTGCGCGGAAGCGTGCGCTTTCGCGCCACGCTCAATCGCGTGCTGGAACGTCTCAACGCGCGCTCTGCGCCCCGTGCTACGCCCTGATGTTTGAAATGTTGGATTTGAGATTTGAAATCGAACCCTCTCCCCTTAGATAGACAGCGATGTCTAAACATGAGTCCCCGACAATTTTGGTCAGCCCCTAGCTGGCCTTGCGTTTCATCACACTATTCAGGAGGAGATCAACAGTGAATAAGCTATCGCGTTTCGGAGTAGCAGCCTTGCTCACTCTCGTTGCGTGTGCGCCGCTCGTGTCGGCGCAGAACAGCACAACGAGCGGCAGCAATGACGCTTCAATTACGGGCAGCACGACTACAGGCGGGCAACAGCAAACCAACCCGGCACGACCGCAGCCGCGCCAGACTCCGCCGCCGGTTTCGCCCGTGCGCCCGCTCTCGCAGGAAGACATACAGCGGCAACAGGCTGCCAGCGAGCGTCGCCGCCAGTCAGCCGCCACCGGCGACCCGGACGTGCTGCTCGACGTGCCGAATTTAAGCGTCGAAGAGATTACGCTCGAAGTCGAGAATTTAAGGGCGAAAGTATCTCTCGACGCGAAACTCGCCAACCTGCTCTCGCTGACTGCCGGAGCGGATGTCGGCATTGATAAAGTTAAATTGACGATCAAGGGTGTGCGCGCCGAAGTGCTCTTGAAAGTGCGCCTCGACAATGTCGCCGCGATTATTGACCGCACGCTGACGACCATTGATCGCAACCCGCAAATTCTCGAACGCCTGTTGCAGTCTGTTGACAATACGGTCGGCACGGTCGGCAACGTCGCAGGCACGGCGCTTGGGCCGGGAGGCGCGGTCACGCAGACGCTCGGCAACCTGACCGCTCCGAACGGCCTGCTCAGTCAAACCGTCAATCAGCTTGGCCAGACCGTTCAGCGCACAGTTGATCGCACGGGCAATATTCTGGAACGCACGCTCGACAACACGGGCAAGGTACTTAACCAGAAGACGGTCGGGGGTATCCTGGACCTCGGCGGCACGGTGCTGGGCGAAACCACTGGCACTGCCGGACAAACTCTCCGGCGAATCAGGGATACTTCAGGCGCAGTCATCGAACTCACGCTCGATACCGCAGGCAAAGTCATCAACTCGCGCGTCGTCAGCCAGGCGACCGGAAACAGATAGCACAGATAGCAAGGCAAAGGTAAAATACAAAAGCCCCGAAGGGGCGAAAGAATGTAGCCCCGGGCGCAAGCCCGGGGTCAGAACGCCATCCAAAAGATAGTAAGCCCCGAAGGGGCGACAGAAGCTCAAGATGCGTTGCCACGTGCCCTAAATTTCTGTCGCCCCTCCGGGGCTGAGTATTTTGTTTGTGCTGTGACCCCGGGCTTGCGCCCAGGGCTAATATCTTTCGCCCCTCCGGGGCTATTGCCTTTTACCTTTTTACTTTTACCTTCTTCAGCTTTTCTGCAACCCGCTTCGCTTCAGGGCGTGTAAGTGTTGGCCGAGCGAGTGAAGATTGGTGCCCGAATCCGTGCGGTTGCGCCATGTGATTGCACGCGGTATGCTTTCGTGGTCTGTTGGAGTTCGGGTCTCCATCATTAAATCGGGCGGTAATCTTACAGAAGTGAGTGCCAATCTCAATCTCGCCAGCCAGCCTTTTCGCAATCGCGCATTGCCCTGGACAATCGCGGGCGTCATCACCGTTGCGTCTTTGCTGGCGCTCGTTTTTCTCGTCAGCAAAAGTGGGCAGACGAACAACCACGCTGCCGAGGTCGAGCGCGAGGTGGACGTGCAGCGCCAGCAGATCAGCGCGCTCGAACGACGTGCGGAAGAGATCACGAAGGCGCTGACGCCGGAGCAGCAGCAAACTTTGCAGGCGGCGCAATCGCTCGTCGAGCGCAAGCGTTTTTCCTGGGCGCGATTGTTCGTAGACCTTGAAGGGGCTTTGCCCGGCAGCGTTCGCGTCAAGCGCATCGGCGTCCGCGATGTGGCTGTGCGCGGTGGCCGGACGGTTGCGGAACTGGAACTCGTCGTCGTGAGTAGAAATCCAGCGGACGCCACCACGATGATTATGGAGATGGATCGCGCGGGAATCTTTCGGGCGGAGTTGGTTGAGCAGAGCCTGGAAAAAGAGGGGAACGCTTCAAACACGGTCTCCACACTGCGCGTTAATTATCAACCGCGCGGAGGCGTGCCGGTGAGTGCATCGGGTAACAATGTTGCGGCAGCGAACATTGTTCAGGCAATAAACGGAGAGATGCGTTGAGCGACGAACAGGTGACAGGAAAAGGGCTCCCGGCACGACGCCAGCAGATTCGCCTGCGCGTTGACAAGCTGCGC
Source organism: uncultured Acidobacteriota bacterium (assembly GCA_963791265.1). Taxonomy (GTDB): domain Bacteria; phylum Acidobacteriota; class Blastocatellia; order Pyrinomonadales; family Pyrinomonadaceae; genus QHXM01. The sequence continues at coordinate 94,401 of CAWBSB010000007.1, read as the reverse complement.
CAGTCGCGCCAGCGCAGCATCCTCGGCGTCGCCGAAGTCGCAGGGCTGGCGGGCAGCGCCGTCATGTTGCTCGCGGTCGTCTTCACCTATCTCTACTTCTACAGCCCGGCGGTATCGCGTCTGGCGACGGCGCAGTTTGAGCGCAAGCGGTTGCAGGAGAAGCTCACGACCTTGAAGCAGGATATTGACGTGCAGGGAAGCACGCAGGACAGCATTGCCCGGATCAGCGAGAGCCTCGAAAAATTCGAGAGCGATAAGTTAATCGGGCGCGACGAGGGCCGCATCACTCTCTACAACGTGCTCATCCAGTTGATTCGCAGCAACAAGCTGCGCAACACCTCCGGCCCCGTCTACAGTTATCTCGAAGCCAAATCGGCAACGGGGGCGCAAACTGGCGGAGCAAGAACCGTCAATAGCAGATGGCAAAGCCTCTATCCGGGCATCGGCGTCACCGTCACGGTCGAGGGACAATATGCGAATCTGCGCCACTTCGTGCGAGACATCGAAGCGAGCAATCAATTCATCATTGTTAATGCGGTCGAACTCGAAAGGGCGACTGATACGGAAACTTCTACAGCGAGCGCCACGACTCCGGGAGCGCCGCGTAACACGCTCGTCAGCCTGCGCCTGGACATGGCCGCTTACTTCCAGCGCGATGCGAGCACGGGCGGCGAAGCGACTGAGCAACCAGCGAGTGAGACTCGCTGAAGGGTAGGTTCAAAATCTCATGGCATTACTTGAAGGCAAAACTCCATCAGAGCGCAAGAAGATGATCGCCGCCATCGGGCTCGGCGCAGTCGCGCTCATCTCTCTGGCCTACATGTTCCTCGGCTCATCTTCCAAGTCTACTGCGCCCACCAAGCCGAAACCCTCGCCAACAACAGTCGTCCGCAACGCCCCCTTGCAAACACCGCAGGCCATACGTGATCTGGAGGGCTTCGTCCCGCAGGTCATTAACTATGAGCTGTCCACGCCAGCCGTCCCGGAAGCCGGGCGCAACATCTTTGCTTTCTACGTGCCTCCGCCGAAGCCCACGCCAGACCCCAACGCGACCCCGGTCATAGCGCCGACCCCGACGCCCGTGCCGCCCAATCTGATTGTTTCTTCCATCTCCCCTGTGAATGTCTACGCGCATACGGGCGATTTCACGTTCGACGTGACAGGAGATAAGTTCACGCCGGAGACGCGCATCTTCATCGGGGGCGCTGAACTCTCGACACGATTCGTCAGCTCGCAGCAACTCTCTGCGAAAGTGCCTGCTCAGATAATCTCTTTCGAAGGCGGACGCGATGTGAAAGTGCAATCGCGCGACGGGCAGTTGTTCTCCAACACGGCGACGCTCAACGTGATGCCCGCGCCTGTCCCGAACTACCTTTACGTCGGAGTTCTGAACCGTCCAGGCTCGAACGACACGGCCATTATGAAGGAGAAGAACGGCAAGGAACTTCTGAATGTGCAGCGCGGCGACGTTCTCGGCGGGCGCTTCCGCGTCACCAGCATCTCCGTGCAGGAGGTGACGCTGACCGACACCAGCATCAATATCAAGCACAAACTGCCGCTCGCGGGCAGTAGCTCTAATCCAGGCGTGGGCGGCCAGCCGCCGCGCTACCAACCGCCACCGGTAACAACCCCGGCAGAAGATGAAGAAGTCGAGCCTTAAGAGCGATGCGCCGCAGTTGAATGCGCCATGCGATGAGACTGTCTCGTCTCGCTCGCCGCAAGCGGCACACCGGCAGAGCGAACGAGGGTACACGCTCGTTGCGCTGCTTGCCTTGATGTCGATTATGGCGCTTCTTCTCGTCGCCGCCGTTCCCAACGTCCGTTTGCAGGCGCAGCGTTCGCTAGAAGAGGAAGCTATCTGGCGCGGCGAAGAGGTCGCGGAAGCGATCCGGCAATATACGCGCTTGAGAGGAACGCTGCCGACCTCAATAGATCAACTGCTCGAAGGTGTCCCGGTCAGAACGAAGAAAATCCAGGTCCTGCGTCCCGTCGCCGCGCACGACCCGCTCTCCAGCAGTGGCGAGTGGAAATTAATCAAAAGAACCGATCCGGCTTTCATTGATTTTCAGCGAGCCGTGATAGCTTATGCCGGAAGACAACCGCCGACGCGCGATGCACAATTTATGAGCATTGCCGGGCAGCTCCCGCCGCTCACCAACGTCCTCGATACAGGAACTACGGAGTCTGCTCCCGGCGGTGAAGATGATTCGGCAAACACGTCCGGCCCGTTCATCGGAGTTACCAGTCGCAGTCGCCGCGACTCCATCATCAACTACTACGGTATCCCGCGCCACGACAAGTGGGTCTTCACACCTTACTTCAGATGACGCTCGCTCGTTCATCCTTACTCACCTCAAGCCACGTAAAATTTTGAAGCTCCGATCTTCACGCTTAGTCTTCTCACACGAAGCTCATGCTCACACTCGCTCCGTTTGTCTTCTCTGAAGATGTGAGATGAGTTTGCTTGCATGATGTATGAAGGACGACTGTGTGTTGATGTTGTGAAAATATTTTTCATTTGCAAGTATAAAGTTATTGACATCTACACGCATAAAGTTTATATACCAAGATGTTGTGCGCCGCTTACACTAGGCCACAAGAAGAAATTCGATACAGTATCTTGTGGTCGTAACTACAAAACTGAAAAGGAGCATCAACAACCTATGGCAACTAAAAAAGGTGGCAAGAAGGCCGGTGGCAAGAAGGCCGGTGGTGCAAAGAAGGGCGGCGGTGCAAAGAAGGGCGGCGGAAAGAAAGCTGCAAAGAAGGCCGCGAAGAGGAAATAGTTCAAGCTCACGGGAAACAACATCAACCTTCCATAGGCGCACGCAACAAACTTGGCCTCAAGAGGTCATCCTTAAAGGAACGGCGAATGCTTCAAAGAAGTTTCGCCGTTCCTTTTTCTTGCGTCACACGCCATCTCTTCATTATGCTCTCAATCAATGGTTTCGAGTTTCGAGTTTCGGGCTCTCCTTCCAGAAACTCAAAACCCGAAACTCGAAACTAAGTCAGGGAGGCGATTGTGTCGTGAGAGGTGAACGAGATGAGAGACCGTGGGGCAGCTATGAGGTACTGGAAGAAAGCGCCGGCTACAAAGTCAAAAGGCTTGAGGTCAAACCCGGCGCGCGTCTAAGCCTTCAGCGTCATGCGCGGCGCGGCGAGCACTGGGTCGTGGTGCAGGGCATCGCCGATGTCGTTTGCGGCGACCGCGAGCTTCAACTCAAAGAAGGCGAACACATTCACATCCCTCCTGAAACCAATCATCGCCTCGGCAATTCCTCGACAAATCCGCTCATCCTTGTCGAAGTCCAACTCGGCGACTACCTCGGCGAAGACGACATCGTCAGGCTGGAAGACGACTACAAGCGAGGTGATAAGTGATGGGTGATAGGTAATAAGAGAAATGCTTTAATCCCATCATCTATCACTCATCGCTTATCACTATTCTTATGATTCACGTTGCACTGGTCGAGCCGGAAATTCCTCCGAATACGGGCAATATTGCGCGTTTGTGCGCGGCTACGCGCGTGCCGCTGCATATTGTCGGCGTGACGGGCTTTCGCCTGGATGACCGTGCTGTGCGCCGCGCCGGGCTGGATTATTGGCCGGAAGTCGAGCTTCGGCGTCATCTCGATCTGGCCGCGCTCGGTGAAGCCCTACCCGCAGCAAGGTTTGTTTATCTTACGACGAAGGCCGAGAGACTTTATACGGACTGGCGTTTCGAGCCGGATGATTGTCTGGTCTTCGGGCGCGAGACGCGCGGTTTACCTGAAGATGTGCTGCACGCAAACTGGGAGAGATGCCTGACCATTCCGATGCTCAACCCGAATGTCCGCAGCCTGAATCTTGCGACAGCCGTCGCCATCGTGCTTTATGAAGCGTTGCGGCAAACCGGCGCTTTGAAAAGCAAGGATGAGTAATGTCAGTTCAATATAACGAATGAACAGGGCTTACCATCTACGAAATCACACGAAACGACACTAACATAAATTCTCTTCGTATCGTTTCGTGTGATTTCGTTAATCGTTCTCTTGCTTCTTAATCGCAAACTTCGCTTATCTCCTCTCGCCTTCGCCCCTGCTTTCCCCCGTGCTATGATGTTTGGTTTGGCAGTTCAACACTCAAAACGAGATTTTAATCTGTGCAGGGGAATACATGACTGAAGTGAGAAAAGATATTCGTAACATAGCCATCATCGCGCACGTCGATCACGGCAAGACCACGCTCGTTGATGCAATGCTCAAGCAATCTGGGACGTTTCGTGAAAACGAACAGGTAAGAGACCGCGTGATGGATTCGATGGATTTGGAGCGCGAGCGCGGCATCACCATCATGGCAAAGAACACGAGCGTGCATTACGGCGACGTGAAGATCAACATTCTGGACACACCGGGGCACGCGGATTTGGCGGCGAGGTCGAGCGCGTTCTGAAGATGGTTGACGGCGTGATGCTCCTCGTAGACTCGGCTGAAGGCTGTCTGCCGCAGACGCGCTTCGTCCTGCGTAAAGCTCTTGAAGCAAGGCTGCCAGCCATCGCCGTCGTGAACAAGATTGATCGTCAGGACGCGCGCCCGGCGGAAGTCGTAGACGAAATCTACGAACTGTTTCTGGATTTAGACGCGACCGACGAGCAGATAGAGTTTCCGATTCTCTACGCCATCTCGCGCGACGGTATGGCGAAAAAGAATTTAACCGATGATTCAACTAATCTGCGCCCGCTGTTCGATCAGATTTTGGAGACGATACCTGCGCCCGTTGCTGTGCGCGAAGATTCTTTGCAGCTACTCGTAGCGAATCTGGATTACAGCGATTACGTCGGGCGGCTCGCCATCGGTCGAATCTTTTCGGGCGAGATTGCGGTGGGCGATCAGGTGGCTATCGTCAAGCGCGACGGCTCGATTCAGAAGACACGCGTGTCGCAGCTTTACGGCTTCGAGGGGTTGAAGCGCGAGCCTATCCAGCGCGCAGGCGTCGGCGACATCGTTGCGCTCGCGGGCCTTGAGAGCATAGAGATTGGCGAAACCATCACGAGCGCGGACAATCCGCAGCCGCTGCCCGTCATCCACGTTGATGAGCCGACCATCTCTATGATCTTCGGCGTTAACAACTCACCCTTTGCCGGGCGCGAAGGAAAGTTTGTGACCTCGCGGCAGATCAAAGAGCGCCTTGATAAAGAGATTCTCGGCAACGTCGCCATCCGGGTCGAGCCGACCGAGCAGCCGGAGTTGTTCAAAGTTTCGGGACGCGGCGAATTGCAGCTTGCCATCCTGATCGAGATGATGCGCCGCGAAGGATACGAGCTTCAGGTTTCCAAGCCTGAAGTGATTACGCGGAAAGTTGACGGCGTCGTGATGGAGCCTATCGAGCAGGTCGTCGTGGATTGCCCCGACGAATTTATAGGCGTTGTGACGGAGGCGCTGGGGCGGCGCAAGGGACAGATGGTGAAGATGGTCAATCACGGCACGGGGCGCGTGCGTCTTGAATTTGAAGCCCCGTCGCGCGGCCTGATCGGCTTTCGCAACGAGTTTCTGACGGAGACGAAGGGAACGGGATTAATTAACACGCTCTTCCTGCGCTGGGGCGAGTGGTTGGGCGAGATGCGCGGACGCTCTACGGGGTCGCTCGTCTCAGACCGCATGGGCGAGACGACCACCTATGCGCTCTACAATCTTCAGGAGCGGGGATCACTCTTTGTGCGCCCGCAAACGAAAGTTTATGAAGGCATGGTGATTGGAGAGAACGCGCGCGCGGTTGACCTGGATGTCAACGCGATTAAGGAAAAGAAGCTGACGAACATGCGTGCCGCGTCTGCTGACGAAGCGATGCGGCTTGTGCCCGTCAAAGACCTCTCGCTCGAACAGGCGTTGGAGTTTATCGCCGACGATGAGTTGGTCGAAGTCACGCCGCAAACGATTCGCCTGCGCAAGCGCGTGCTGCGGGCAAACGAAAGACCGAAGCGGAAAGAGAGTTAATTTATCTGCAACGGGCGGCGCGCGTGGAATTAGCTCACGATGAAAAACGAGACAGACATTTTGCGCGATCTGTCGGGCAAATTCGCTCTGGCGGACATCGCTTATATGCTGACCGGCTCATTCGCTATGAATTACTACGCGCAGCCACGTATGACGCGCGACCTTGATGTGGTCGTTCAACTGGTCGCGCAGGATGCCGAAAAAATCGTGCGCTTGTTTAGTGCGGAATATTACGTCGCCATAGAAGCCGTGAGGGCAGCCATTGCAAACCAATCATCTTTCAATTTGATTCACCTGGAAAGTGTGATTAAGGTTGATTGCATCGTGCGAAAAAGGGACGCGTACCGCCAACTGGAATTTGAGCGAAGACGACAGATTAAAATTCAGGACTTCACCACTTGGGTTGCCAGCAAAGAAGATTTGATTCTCTCCAAGCTCTACTGGGCGCGCGACTCGCACTCGGAAAGACAGTTGCGCGACGTGAAAAATTTACTGGCGACGGAATATGATGCCGTTTACCTTGAGAGGTGGGCGAAAGAATTGGGTTTAGAATCACTGTTGCGGGAATGTTCAGAATGAATGACACGCCGCCTGAAGTCGAAAGATTAGTGCGCGAGATGATGATGGCGCGTTCGGGCGAGGAGCGTCTGCTGATGGGGTCGGCGATGTTCGATGCGGCGCGCGACATGGTCATCGCGTCTTTGCCGGAGAATTTGCCAGCGCTGGAATTCAAGCGGCGATTATTCGAGCGCCTTTATGGCGTTTCGCTTGAACAGGCGCTGGAAGCGAAAGATAGCGCGGACGCTAATCAGGCTGAAACCTCACGGACTTAAATCCGTGCCTTCCTCTTCTTCTTCCTCGTTATCCTTCTCTGGATCATAAATCTCATAGCCGGTCGAATCATCATAATAGTAACTTCCCGGCGGGCGCTCGCGCTCCTCGCCTGACGGCTCATTCTGTTCCGTAGTATCATCTCTCTGCTTGCTCATCTCATTCTCCCCTGATTGATAGCTCTCTGATGCGCTCGATTTCTGTTTCGAGAGGTGGGAATTATATGTCATTCGGGATTTTCTCTCAGGTGCAAAGACAAGGGGGACGCGCCCTCATGCTCTGCCTCGTCACGCTTTTCTTCGCGGGAAGTGTCAGGGCGGCAGACGCGGATTGGTCTGCGAAGCTCGACAGCTCAGTCCGATTTTATCAGATGACGGAACTGGGCGTGCTCATCGTTGGAACTGAGAAATCTCTCTACGCCGTGAGCGGCGAGACGGGCGAGATTTTGTGGCGACGTAAAAATGTGCGCCTCGGTGAGACTGATGTTGCGCCCGTGCCGGGAACGGACATTCTTTTATTAAGTTTTGAAAATGGCGATCGCACGCGCGTGGAAGCGACGGATTTGTTTACGGGCGATGCGTTGTGGCGAAGCGATAAGGTCAAGGGCGGCGTGATGCAGATGGCTGTTGATACGGACAACCGTTTGCTCGCAGCCGTCTTCGTTAAGGACACGAAAGACCGCGCCCGCGAAGGTTTCAAGCGCCGCCCCGTAGTTTATGTTTTCGATCTAGCGACGGGCGATGAATTGTGGGAGTACAAGATCGAGAGCGAAATCGAGCTGATGCCTGTGCGTTGGAGCGAGGACAAGGGCGCGGAGACCGAATATACGCTCGACAATTATCACCCGCCGCTCTTCCTCGATAATCGCCTCTATCTCTTCTACGAAGGCGTCGCCTCTCTTGATGCGCGAACGGGGAAGGAGCGGCAGCGCGAGCGTTTCCGCATCAACGAAGAGGGGCTGGCGCTGACGGAAGCCGATCCGGTCTTTGACGAGCACGTCATTTACACTTCGGGGCGTGGGCATGTGCGCGCCGTCTCGCGTGAGAATGGAGACGAAATCTGGGAGGCGAAAGATTTAGGCTTAACCCCGGAGATGGTGCTCACCGCCGACGGCGTGCTTTACGTCAGAACCGGCGGACAGTTCACGCGCCTGCGTGATGGAGAAACGACCGAGCGCGGCGCTTACGGTGTGAGCGCGATTGACGCGCGGACGGGCAAGGTTATCTGGCGTTACAAGGGCGCGGACAAAGGCATCACCAATCTTGCGCTGCCCGATTCGTCAACCATTCTGATTGCTGACAGAGACGATCTCATCCTGCTTGATGCGGCGACCGGCAAGCGTCGCGCGAAGACTTCGCACAAGATCGAGGCGGCGTCGTTCGTGTTGATTAACGAGCGAAGGGAAGCGGTCGTCGGCGGGCGCAACGAAATCGCAGCCTTCGACACGACGAGCGGCGAGAGCGTCTGGCGGGCGCGCTACACTCCGCCGGGGCGTGGATTCCTGCGAACAGTCGCGGCGGTTGCTGCCCGCGCCGCCTCGCTCTACTTCCGCTATGGCGGCACGGTCACGACGGCCTTTCGCGGCGTGCAACTGGCGCGCAACATCAGCACTTCTTTGCGTTGGTCAGGACTTGCCGCGCGTGTCTCCACGCCGAACCTGACGAGCCTTGCGACCGACAGGGCGCGCGATTATGTTTCCCGGCGGTTTACTTCCTTCGGCATCGCCTCTCGTCTGCGCGGCTTGCAATCAGCCGCAGCCACTCGGCCTCGCGTCTCAATCCCGCGTCCTTCGGTTGATTCCGGCGATGTTGGCGAACGTCTGCTCGACCGGATTGACCCCGCGAATCAGTTGGACAAGCTGGCGCGTTTCTTCTGGCGTCGTGAGCGGCTGGCGGAGTTGCGCGGGATGCGTATGTACTTCTACACGGATTTGAAGGGCTTGGGTAACGGGCTGGCTGGCGTCAACATTCACACCGGGCGGACGGATGCGCGCCTCCGTTTGAGCGACCCCGACGAGCGTTTCATCACGGACGAGACGACACGGCTGCTCTTCACGTCAAAGGGAGATCGCCTGATGGCTTACCGGATGAGCGGCGAATGATGCGCGCATTTGATATTATTACCACGATAAATAATCCACCAGTGGAATAGCATGACACTGCGGCTCTGCCGCCGTGCTGTGCGGAAAGCCTCCGGCTTTCCGGCTCATGTTATATGGATATTTTGGCAAGGCTATGCCTTGCCGTGCGCGAGGCGCAGCCTCGCTGGAAATAAGGTTTATATTTGACGGAAAGGCACAGCCTTTCCGCACAAACCGAGCGGCAGAGCCGCAATAAATGGTGGCCGGAAAGCGAGATGGCTAAGCTCTTCCCAACACTCTTTCGCAATCGCAATCGCGCATCCGTTGAGGTGGATGAAGAGCCGATTCGTGCAGAGTTGTTCAGCATTGAGCGTCTCGAACAGTTTGCGGCTGTGCTGGCCGCCGAGCATAAAGTCTCAACTGAGCGGGAGCGTGGCCGCCAACTCCTGCCGCGTCTCGAAGAGAACAGGCGCAAGCTGATTGCCGCTTATCGCTCATTGGGCCTTGCCATCAGCAACGAGCGCACCATCTCGCCCGCCGCCGAATGGCTCGTTGATAATTTTCACATCGTCGAGGAACAGCTACGCGAAATCCGCGAAGACCTGCCGAAAAGTTATTACTACGAACTGCCCAAGTTGACGGAAGGCGAGCTTGCTGGCTTTCCGCGCATCTACGCAATCGCGCTCGCGCTCGTCGCGCACACGGACAGCCGTCTGGACGCCGAGACGCTGCGCCGTTTCATACGCGCCTACCAACAGGAATCCGCTCTGACCATCGGCGAAGTGTGGGCGGTCGCCATCAGCCTGCGCCTCGCTCTGGTTGAAAATCTGCGCCGCCTGACGACGCGCGTCGTTAAATCCCGCGAGGAGCGAGAAGAAGCCGACAAACTCGCAGACAGATTGCTCGGCATGACCGCGCGCCCGGCAGAAGAGCTCGTCGCCGTCATCAACGAACGTTTGCGGAGACGCAATCAACTGGGACGTGCTTTCATCGTTCACCTGGTTCAACGCCTGCGGGATCAAGACCCGGCGGTGATGGCCGTGCTTGACCGGCTTGAGCAATACCTGGCGGCTGAGCAGAGTAGCTCTACCGAACAACTCGTACACCTTGAGCACCAGCGACAGGCCACAGCGCAAGTCACCGTCGGCAACATCATCACCAGCATGCGCCTGATCTCCACGCTCGACTGGCGCGACTTCTTCGAGGAAGTGAGCCTCGTTGATCCGATTCTGGCGCAAGACCCGGCGGGCGCGTATGCGCGTATGGAGTTTGCCTCGCGCGACCGCTACCGTCACGTCGTTGAACGCATAGCCAAGCGCACACGCTCGGACGAGCTTGAGGTCGCGCGCCGCGCCGTCAAATTAGCCGCCGAATCTCACGCTACGCAATCGCAGGATACGCGCCGCGCGCACATCGGCTACTACCTCATTGACGACGGCATTCCTGAAATGGAACGAGAGTTTAATTACCGTCCACGCCTCAGTGAAAAAATCACCCGCGCGATTTTTCGTCATCCGACGCTCATTTATCTGGGGACGCTTGCCATCCTCACCGCGCTGATTACGCTCGCGTTTCTCTACTACGCTTATCGCTCAGGCGCAACGCCTCTCATGCTCTTCATCTGCGCGCTGGCCGTGCTCATTCCGGCGTCAGACCTTGCGCTCAGCGTTTTGAACTGGGACGTGACGCGAGTCTTTCACCCGCGCGTGCTGCCGCGCATGGATATGAGATCGGGCATCCCGGAAGATGCTCGAACGTTCGTTGTCATCCCGACGCTGTTTACGAGTTTGGAAACGGTGCGCGAGCTTCTGGAAAAGCTCGAAGTACATTTTCTCGCCAATCAGGACGAGCATCTATCTTTCGCCCTGCTCGGAGATTTCGCGGACGCTCCCACCGAAGAGACGCCGGATGATGAAGCGTTGCTCGATTCGGCTCTCAGCGGGATTGAGGATTTGAATGCGCGCTATGGAGATGCGGAAACGAAACGCTTCTTTCTCTTTCATCGCCGCCGCCAGTGGAACGAGAGCGAAGGGAAGTGGCTTGGTTGGGAACGCAAGCGAGGCAAGCTACATGAGTTTAATCGCCTGTTGCGCGGGGCGCGCGACACGAGCTTTATCGTCGCGACCGCCGATGAAAAGCTCATGGCCAGCGTCGCTTACGTCATCACGCTCGATTCCGACACGCAGCTTCCGCGCGACACGGCGCGGCGTCTGGTCGGCACGATAGCGCACCCGCTCAATCGCCCGCATCTGGATAAGCAATCGGGGCGCGTGACGGAAGGCTACGCCATTCTGCAACCGCGCGTCAGCGTTTCTCTGACGAGCGCTTCAAGCTCGCGCTTTGCACGCGTCTTCTCCGGCAACACCGGCATTGATCCTTACACGACCGCCGTCTCGGACGTGTATCAAGACCTCTTCGGCGAAGGCAGCTACACCGGCAAAGGTCTCTACGATGTGGACGCTTTCGAGCAGGCTCTCGATAATCGCGTTCCCGAAAACTCGCTCCTCAGCCACGACCTGTTCGAGTCGCTCTACGCGCGTGCGGCGCTCGTCACAGACCTCGAACTCCTGGACGACTATCCGGCTTACTACGACACCTACGCCAAGCGCCAGCATCGCTGGACGCGCGGCGACTGGCAGATCGCGCGCTGGTTGATGCCGAAAGTCCCGGACGCGCACGGGCGTAAAGTGCGAAACCAGTTGCCACTAATCGCGCGCTGGAAAATCTTCGATAATCTCAGGCGCAGCCTCGTCGCGCCGACGATTTTGTTGTGGCTCATCATGGCGTGGACGATTTTGCCCGGTTCCGCTCTGATGTGGACGCTCTTTGCTCTGCTGGTGCTCGCGTTTCCGGTTTACGCGCACGTCACGACGAGCCTTTTGATTCACCCGCGCGGCATTCCCTGGACGAGCTACTTCTGGTCTGTGTGGGGCGACGTGCGAACGAACACCGCGCAGGTCGCTCTGACCATCACCTTTCTCGCTCATCAGTCATCCCTGATGACAGACGCCATCGCTCGCACAGCCTATCGCAAGCTCATCTCGCATAAAAAGCTGCTCGAATGGGTGACGGCGGCGCAGGCCGAAAGCGCGAGCAAGCACGACCGCAAAGCATATTTGCGCTTTATGTGGTCTGCCGAATTGCTCGCGGGTGAGACTCTCTCGCTCATCCTCTGGCTCAGGCCGGAAGCCGCGCTCGTCGCCGCGCCGTTCCTCGTGGTGTGGGCGTTGTCTCCGCTCGTCGCTCACTGGATCAGCCGTCACCTCGTCGTTGAAGGTCAGGCGTTGACGGCGAAGAGATGCGCGCGAGGCACGCCTTGCCGCGCGGCGCACGTGGCGTTTCTTCGAGACCTTTGCCGGAGAGGAAGACAACTGGCTGCCGCCGGATAATTTTCAGGAAGACCCGCAGCCGATGGTCGCGCATCGCACCTCGCCGACGAACATCGGCCTGCACCTGCTCTCGATTATCAGCGCGCACGACTTCGGCTACACGGGCACGCTCGAACTCACAGAGCGGCTCGGACTCACGTTCACCACGCTCAAGAAGCTGCAACGATTTCGCGGCCATTTCTTCAACTGGTATGACACGCGTAGCCTGGAGCCGCTTCAGCCGCAGTACGTTTCGACCGTAGACAGCGGCAACCTCGCCGGACACACAATCGCCGTCAAGCAGGGCTGTCTGGACATTGAAGACCGCCCGCTCTTTGACGCGCGCTTGATTAAAGGATTCATTGATACCATTGACCTGCTGCGCGAAGAAGTCAGAAAACTCGCCCCGCTTCAGCAGCGCACGCAGATGGTCACGATCAAGGAACTGCGTAAAGAGATAGAGACTTGCGCAGGTCTGGTGACGACCGATTTGCCGCAAGCGCTCACTGCCTGGAGTGCGCTCTTTGAGCAGCTAGCGCAGCACGCGGCGGCGGTTGAAGACATCGTCGGCGCTCTCTCACAGGAACACGGCTCCGGCAATTTCGAGGAATTAAACTACTGGGTCGGCGCTCTGCTTCACCAGACTCGCGCCGCGCGCCGCGACATGGGCACGCTCACGCCCTGGGCTGGCAAGCTGGCCGCACACTCTACTTCCATCATCAAAAATTGCTCGCCGGACGTGATTGCCCTTTGGGATGAACTCGCAGGCGCTCTCGACGTTGTTCCCGGACTCGCGCAGATACCCGAAGCTTGCGACCGCGCGCTTGAAAGACTTGATGCGCTGCGCTCAGAGGTTGAAGCCTGTTCGCTTGAAGCCAGCCTTGAGCGTGAAGCTGCGCTGAGCGGGCTTGGCTTGCTGACCATCACCATCGAAGAGGCGTCGGGCGCGGCGAAGAATGCGCTGTCGCGGATGAGCACGCTCGTCAGTCAATGCGATCAGACCGTCAGCGAGATGGACTTTCGCTTCCTACTCGATGAAGAGCGCAAGGTCTTTCGCATCGGCTACAACGTGACGGACGGTCGAGCCGATAATTCTTTTTACGATTTGCTGGCGTCGGAATCGCGCCTCGCCAGTTTCATCGCCATTGCCAAAGGCGACGTGCCGCAGGAGCACTGGTTTCGCCTGGGTCGCCAGTTGACGCCCGTCGGGCGCAGCCGCGCGCTCGTCTCCTGGACGGCGACGATGTTCGAGTACCTGATGCCGCTTCTCGTCATGCGCGATTTCCCGGAGACGCTTCTTGGCGAAACCTACCGCGCGGCGGTCGCTCGACAAATCGAGTACGGCCACGAGCGAGGCGTGCCGTGGGGCATCTCGGAATCCGCCTATAACGGGCGCGACCTGCAATTCAATTATCAATACGGGCCGTTCGGCGTTCCCGGCCTCGGCCTTAAACGGGGTCTCAGTCAGGAACTCGTCATCGCGCCTTACGCGACGATGCTCGCTGGGATGATTGACCCTGTGGCCGCGAAAGAGAATCTGGATCGCCTAGCGCGCGAAGGTGCGCTCGCCCGCTACGGTTTCTACGAGGCGATTGACTACACGCCTGAGCGCGTGCCGCAGAATCAGAAGCGCGTCATCATTCAAGCCTTCATGGCGCATCATCAGGGCATGAGCTTTGTCGCCATTAACAATGTGCTCAACGGCAAAGTGATGCAGGAGCGTTTTCACGCCGACCCGCTCGTGCAGGCGACAGAGTTGCTGCTGCAAGAGCGCATCCCCGTTCACGTCGCCGTGACGCGCCCGCGCGCCGAAGAGGTCTTGCTGAGCCGCGTCGTGCGCGGGGTGGTGGCAACGGTCGCGCGCCGCTTCGACACGGCTGACTTGCCGACGCCGCGCGTTCAGCTTCTCTCAAACGGAACTTATTCCGTGATGTTGACGACCGCAGGCGCAGGCTATTCCGTGTGCGGCCAGTTAGCCGTTACGCGCTGGCGCGAAGACGTGACGCGCGACAACTGGGGCAGCTTCTGCTACCTGCGCGATGTCCGCACGGGCGCGGTCTGGTCTGCCGGGTTTCAGCCGACGGGACGCGCGCCCTCGTCTTACGAAGTCAGCTTCGCGGAAGACAAGGCCGAGTTCTGGCGGCGTGATGCGGGAATTCTGACGCACACGGAGATTATCGTCTCGCCGGAAGACAACGCTGAAGTGCGCCGCGTCTCCGTCTGCAATCAATCGTCGCGCACGCGTGAGATAGAGTTGACGAGCTACATGGAAGTCGTGCTCGCGCCCGGAGCGGCAGACGCCGCTCATCCCGCGTTCAGCAATCTCTTCATCGAGACGGAATTCATCGCGGCAGAAAATGCGCTGCTGGCGCGACGACGCCCGCGCTCGGAAACAGACGAAGTGGTCTGGGGCGTTCATACGGTCGTCACAGATGGAGAAACAATCGGCGCGGTGCAGTATGAAACGGATCGCGGGCGCTTCCTCGGTCGCGGCCACGCGCCTTCGGCTCCCGTCGCCGTGATGGAAGACCGCCCGCTCTCGAACACGACGGGGACGGTGCTTGATCCTGCCTTCTGTCTACGCCAGCGCGTGCGCCTCAAACCAAACGAGACGGCGCGCGTTTCTTTCGCCACCGCCGTCGCGCGTTCGCGTGAAGAGGCTTTGAGTCTGGCAGACAAGTATCACGACACCTCCACGTTTGAGCGCGAGGCCAGGCTTGCGTGGACGCAATCGAAGGTCGAGATGCTCCACCTCAACATGGACCCGGAAGAAGCACATCTCTTCCAGCGTCTCGCCGGTCGCCTGCTCTATTCCGACCCTAGCCTCAGACCGCGCCCGCACGTGCTTGCCTTGAACACGAAAGCGCAATCAAGCCTGTGGCCTTATGGCATCAGCGGCGATTTGCCGATTGTGCTGGTTCGCATCGGGCAGGCGGAAGAGTTGGACATGGTGCGCCAGATTTTGCGCGGGCATGAGTACCTGCGTTTGAAAGGTCTGAGCTTCGATCTCGTCATCTTAAACGACCGCCCCTTGAGCTACGCTCAGGGACTCAACGACGATCTGCAAGCCTTGATTCGCAAGACAGGCTCGCAGGCTCTGCTGGACAAACCCGGCGGAGTATATCTCAGACGCACGGACATCATGCCGGAGGCCGATAAGATTCTGCTGCACACGGTCGCACGCGTCGCCATCGTTACGGATCGCGGCTCGCTCGACGAGCAACTCGTTCGTCGCCCCGTCGAGAATGATTTGCCGCTGCCGTTTGTTCCGCGCAAGCCCTCGCGCACTTATCCGGAGCCTGTGGTCGAAACTCCGAAACTAAAGTTCTTCAACGGCCTTGGCGGTTTCGGTCTTGAAGGACGCGAGTACGTGACAGTGCTGGGCGAAGGACAATGGACGCCCGCGCCCTGGCTCAACGTCATCTCAAACGGGCAGGACTTCGGCTTTCAGGTGACGGAGACGGGCGCTGGCTTCACCTGGTCTGTCAACAGCCGCGAGAATCGTTTGACGCCGTGGTCTAACGATGCCGTCTCAGACCCTCCCGGCGAAGTGATTTACCTGCGCGACGAAGACACAGGTACAGTCTGGACGCCGACGCCGCTGCCCCTCCGCGAAGCCGGGCCGCACATCATCCGTCACGGGCAGGGCTACACGGTGTTTGAGCGAACGAGTCATGGGTTGGAGCATGAGCTTTTGCAGTTCGTACCTTTAGATGCGACCGTGAAAATCTCGCTCCTCAGATTACGCAACCAGACGGAGCGCAAACGGCGACTATCCATCACGAGCTACAACGAGCTTGTGCTGGGAGTGCAGCGCAGCGTCTCCGCGCCTTTCATCATCACGGAAGTGGACAAGCAGACGGGGACAATCTTCGCCCGCAATCCTTACAACAACGAATTCGCCGAGCGCGTCGCCTTTGTAGAGATGAGCGAACGGGAGCGCACAGTGACGTGCGACCGCAAGGAGTTCGTCGGGCGCAACGGCTCGCTCGACAACCCGGCGGCCTTGCGTCGTGCGCGTCTTTCGGGGCGCAGCGGAGCGGGGCTTGACCCCTGCGCCGCGATGCAGGCTTTCATCGAATTAGCGCCGGGAGAATCGCGCCAGATAGTCATCCTGCTGGGCGAAGCCGCGAATGTAGACGAGGCGCGTGCTCTTGCTTCGAGGTTCAACCAGGTGGTGGAGGTCAACCAGGCGTTCGAGCGCGTCGTCAATCACTGGGACAATCTGCTCGGCACAATAGAGGTTCACACGCCGGACTCGGCGATGGACACTCTGCTCAATCGCTGGCTGCTCTATCAGACGTTGGCCTGCCGCGTCTGGTCGCGCTCGGCCTTCTACCAGTCAGGCGGCGCTTACGGTTTCCGCGATCAATTGCAGGACGTGATGGCGCTCGTCTATTCAAAGCCTTTGATTGCGCGAGAGCAGATTGTGCGTGCGGCGGCTCGCCAGTATAAGGAAGGCGACGTGCAGCACTGGTGGCATCCACCAACGGGGCGTGGCGTCAGAACGCGCTTCTCGGACGATCTCTTGTGGCTGCCCTTTGTCACGAACTTTTATGTCGAAGTGACGGGCGATGCCTCAGTGCTTGACGAAGTCGTGCCGTTCATCGAAGGGGCGTTGCTTGAACCGGACGTGAGCGAATCCTACACGCAGCCCACAGTTTCAACCGAGAAGGCCACCGTCTACGAGCATTGCGCGCGGGCGCTGGATAGAAGTCTGAAGACGGGGGAGCACGGGCTGCCGCTGATGGGTTCGGGCGACTGGAACGACGGCATGAATCGCGTTGGACATCTGGGCAAGGGCGAAAGCGTCTGGGTCGGCTGGTTTCTTCATACGACGCTGGGCGGTTTTGTTCCGTTCTGCGAATCGCGCCATGAACCAGAGCGCGCCGCGAGCTACCGCACGCACATGACGAATCTGAAAAAGGCGCTCGAAGAGAACGGTTGGGACGTTGATTGGTATCGCCGCGCTTACTTTGACGATGGTACGCCGCTCGGCTCCGCCCAGAACGAAGAGTGCCGGATAGATTCCATAGTGCAATCGTGGGGCGTCATCTCCGGCGTGGCTGACCCCGTGCGCGCCCACCGCGCCATGTCCGCCGTCGAAGAATACTTAATCCGGCGCGGCGACGGACTCGTTATTCTCTTTACGCCGCCTTTTGATAAAAGCGAGCTTGACCCAGGCTACATCAAAGGCTACGTGCCGGGTGTGCGCGAGAACGGCGGGCAGTACACGCACGCCGCGCTCTGGACTCTCATCGCTTACGCGAAACTCGGCGATGGCGACCGCGCTGGCGAACTCTTCGCGCTGCTCAACCCGATCAGCCACGCTTCGACACGCGCAGGTCTTCACAAGTACAAAGCAGAGCCATACGTGGCGGCGGGCGACGTGTACGCTGTGCCGCCGCACACGGGGCGCGGCGGGTGGACTTGGTATACGGGTTCTTCGAGCTGGATGTATCGCGCAGGGCTGGAATCAATTCTCGGCTTTGAATTACACGGAGAACGTTTGCGGATAGAGCCGTGCATTCCGCGAAGCTGGCGCGGATATGAGATCAACTACCGTCGCGGCTCTGCGCGCTACAATATCAAGGTTGAAAATCCGTTCGGCGTCAGTCGTGGCGTCGCCGAAGTCTGGCTCGACGACGTGCAGCAGCCCGCGTTGGAAATAGCGTTGACGGACGACGGCAAGACTCATCAGGTTCGTGTCATCCTCGGCGAAAGAGAGCCGACGCCGGAGGAAGATGCCCGCTCGACTCAAACGCAATCGTTAAGCAGCCAGGCTCGCTAGCACATCTGTATCCCTCTTTGCGGTTTTGCTTACATATATATGGGAACGTTACCGACATTATTAGCAGCATTACTTCCTGTGCTGGGTGTCATTATTGGCGCAAGCCTTCAATATTTCTTTTCTAGAGCGGTTTTCGATTGAACGAAAGGCGCGGGCATCATTGTAGGGGCAGGGCTTGTCCCTGCCCGCTCAATTGACACGATAACTCAACGTTAAATTCCATGAATCCGGCACGGGCAGGGACAAGCCCTGCCCCTACAGTTTGATTCAGCGCCGTACATTCATTTGCAAACCGCTCTAAATCTGGGGAAAAGCGCAAACAGCTGGAGGTGTTGAGGAGTCAGGCATACGTAGATTATTTGCGCTCTGTTGCCCAAATTGCAAAAGTAGAAAAAGGTAATCAGAGTAAACGGGTCGAACTTTTGGCTGCGCTTGCTGATGCCAAAACTCGCATCTGCATTTATGGCTCAGCAAAAGGGGTGGAGGCGTTAGCGGGATTTGAAAAGGCTGGGCCTGTTTTGGAGTCTTCTAATTCACTAGCCATGTGTAATGAGATGAGGCGGCAAAGCTTGGGTGAGTCTGAATTAATACAAGATGAAAACCTCAGCTTGGTTTTGTTTGGCCGAAAGATTGATAGCAATAATTGAGCGGCATAATAGCTCACAGCTATCTTTGGTCAACGGCTCAAGTCATGCGTTCAATTTAACTTGCAAATCAACCTGCCGAAACTTTACCCGATTACGGACGCGCGGCTCTCCGGTCTTTCGCACGCGGAGCAGGTCAGACGCTTGAGCGCTGGCGGCGCAACGTTCGTTCAACTGCGCGAGAAGCATCTCCCACCGCAAGAGTTTTATCGTGAGGCGGAGGCAGCCCTGCGCGTTGCGCGCTCATTGGGCGTGCGTCTCATCATCAACGACCGCGTTGACCTCGCGCTGGCGCTTCGCACCGACGGCGTTCATCTAGGTCAGGACGATCTTCCGCCAGAAGCTGCGCGCAAGCTTTTGGGCGACGACGCCATGATCGGTTTCTCCACGCACTCGGTCGAGCAGGCAAGAGAAGCCGCGCGGCTGCCGGTTGACTATCTCGCCATCGGCCCCATCTTTGAGACTTTATCAAAGGAGAACCCTGACCCGGTTGTCGGGTTGGATGGTTTGCGCCGCGTCAGAGAGATTACCGGCGAAATTCCGCTCGTCGCCATCGGCGGCATCCGTCTTGAGAATATCGGGGAAGTCCTTAAGGCCGGAGCCGACGCGGTCGCCGTGATTAGCCTCTTGCTGGCCGAGCCGCCGGAAATTGAGACCCGCACGCGGGAAATCTTAGCCGCTCTCCAGTAAAATACTCAATAATCCCGCCAAAATGCTCGCGGCCAACACTTTTTACTTGCGTTTGGCCATTGTTATACGCGACAATCAAGCGGTCATTTGAGCGGTGCTCTGGAGCCTGCTCTTGGGACGTGCCCGTAAGTTTTTATCCGACTTGCCTGACCCTGACCGCCCGGTCGTTTTCCACAAACGGAGTGCCCTTCTTAAATGAGCTTCTTTGACCTGCCGCCCATTATCGAGCGCATGCTGCTTGTCTCCGACAAGATCAGCGATCTCAACTTTAGCGTCGGCCAGCCGCCGCAGGTCGAGATTAACGGGAAACTGACGCCCGTGCAGCCGCTCGGCCTGCAAAAACTGATGCCCTACCAGACCGAAATCATCGCGATGACGCTCATGCAGGGTAATCCGGATGCCGCCGAACGTCTTGTCAACACGGGCACGGCAGACTTGAGCTACAGCCTGCCGTCGCGTGTGCGTTTCCGCGTCAACATCTTTCAGCAGCGCGGCTCTTACTCCATCGTCATGCGCGTCATCCCGACCGACATCCCCAGTCTTAATCTGCTTGGTCTGCCGCCGCAGCTTGCCGACATCGCACAACTGCGTAACGGCATCGTTCTCCTGACAGGCCCGACCGGCTCAGGCAAAAGCTCTACGCTCGCCGCCGTGATAGACATCATCAACGAGACGAAGCACTACCACGTCGTGACCATCGAAGACCCGATAGAGTTTCTGCATCAGCATAAAAACTCGACCATCAATCAACGCGAGGTCGGCTCCGACACGAAAGACTTTCCTTCGGCGCTCAGGGCTGCTTTGCGGCAAGCTCCGAAAGTGATTTTGATTGGCGAGATGCGCGACTTCGAGACCACGGAGATTGCGCTTGAAGCCGCCGAGACGGGACACCTCGTGCTCTCTACGCTGCACACGATTGACGCCTCGAAATCAATTGATCGCATCATCGGTCTTTACCCGAAGAACGAGGAGAAGGTCATCAGAACCCGCCTGGCTCAGACTTTTCGTTACATCGTCTCGCAACGCCTGGTCCCGCGCGCAGACGGTAGCGGGCGCATCGCCGCAGTCGAAATTCTCAAATCCAGCCCGCGCACGCGCGAGTATATCGAAGAAGGTGAAAGCGAGGGCAAATCCTTGCTGGACGCTATGCGCGATGGAAAGCTGGACGGGATGCAGGACTTCGACGGTGTCATCAAGGACATGATCGAGCGTCAAATCGTGACGATGGAGGACGGCCTGGCCTTCGCCACGAACCAGAATAACCTGCTGCTGGAGCTTAAAGGTCTCTCTTCATCGGAGGACTTCATCCGCGCGGAAACTGACAATGCGCCTGTCGGCGCTTTTCAGGATTACGGCTCGATGCTCCACGCCATCGAGTGAGGGTTCCCCGGCTTACAACTAACGCGCCGACTTTTGTGCGGCTGCGCGTTTCAATTACTTCCAGAGTAGCGACTAAAAACAATGATTGTTGTCTGTTCACAATGCACGACTCGCCTCCAACTAGACGATGCGAAAGTTCCTACGCGCCCGTTCACCGTGCGCTGCCCGAAGTGCCAGAGCATTATTCAGGCGCAGCCGCCCACCGCTTCCAAAGACGAGCAGGGCGCGCTCTCGGTTGGCGAGACACCCGCGCTCGAAAGCGGGCGATTCAATCCGCCAATAGCCGCGCCGGTCTTTAAGACTGACAAGGCTTCGGAAAGCGAGGACGTTCAGGCTTATGGCAACTCGTCGCCTGCTACGACGGATGAACTGGCGCGCTTGCTGGCCGAGTTGTTACAGCAAGGCGCAGTACCTGCCGGTAAGAAGCAAGCGGCAGCGCGCTTGAAATGGGAGCACCGGCGCGTGCTCGTCTGCGTCTTGCCTTCGCGCCGCGCAGCAATCGGGCGTGCGCTGGTTGACAGTAACTATCAGGTTTATGTCGCGGAGGACACGGCGCAGGCCATCGAGCGAATGCGCGAAGAGCAGATGGACGTGGTCATTCTCGAACCGGAATTTGACGCGGTGGAACAGGGCGCGGCCTTTGTCACGAGCGAGATCAATACTCTTAATCCGGCCAAGCGCCGTCGCATCATCGTCGTCCACCTCGCGCCGACGTTTCGCACTCTGGATAGCCATGCAGCCTTTGTCCACAGCATCAATCTGGTGGTCAACACAGCAGACTTAGATAAACTGCCGCAGGTCTTGGAACGCACGCTCCGCGATTACAACGATCTCTATCGGGACTTCAACGCCGCGCTCAACGTCGCCGAGATTTAAGAGCAGTGGTCAGTGGGCAGAAGTCAGGAGACAGAAAACAGAAAACAGAAGTCGGAAGAAGCCATTGAGTAACAGCCCCGAAGGGGCGATAGAGTGTAGCCCCGGGCGCCAGCCCGGGGAATAATCACCAATAAATGTTCGAGCCCCGGAGGGGCGACAGAAGCTCAAGACATGTGACAAGCAACCTTGAGATTCTGTCGCCCCTTCGGGGCTTAATAATGATGTTGATGCTGTGACCCCGGGCTTGCGCCCGGGGCTACATTCTGCCGCCCCTCACGGGGCTGTTGCCTGGTGGCTTCATCTGCTTTCTCTCTTCTGCCCGCTGCCTACTGTCCCCTGTCTGTTGCCCACTGCTTTTCACTGTCAGGCTTTCCCCTAATCTGCTAATCTTAGAAGTCACGTCCGACCAGACCCGCTTGAAGGGGAGTTGCTATGGCTTCAGACGAACGCGACAAAGAGGAACGCGCGAGCGCCACCATCGCTGTGCATGGAGGTGAGCAGAGACCTCAACCTTTCGGCGCGGTCGTCTCGCCGGTCTTTCATTCATCAACCTACGGTTTCGAGACTTTCGACGAGATGCGCCGCTACGCTCGCGGCGAGCTACGGGAAGCCTACTTCTATTCGCGCTACAGTAATCCGACCGTCGCGGAAGTCGAGCGAAAGATTGCCGAGCTTGAAGGAGGCGAGAGCGCGGTCGTCACTTCCTCAGGGTCAGCCGCCACCTTCTGCGCGCTCGCGGCTCTTTGCCAGGCGGGCGACGAAGTTATCGCCTGCGATTCCATTTACGGCGGCACGGTCAAAATCCTGACTGAAATTCTCAGCCGCTTCCAAATCAACTCGCGCTTCATCAGCATCAATGACATCACCCGCCTGCCGGAATTTCGCGGTGATCGCACGCGTGCCTTCTGGTTCGAGTCTCCGGCCAATCCGATTAATCGCCTTGTTGACCTGGAAGCCGTAGCACAGGCCGCACGCGAGGCTGGAATCTTTTCCATCATTGACAGCACTTTTGCCACGCCGATTTTGCAGCGCCCGCTTCTCGCGGGCATTGATGCCGTCATGCACAGCGCGACGAAATATTTTGGCGGCCATTCGGATTTGACGGCGGGTGTGGTCGTCGGAACGGAAGAATATATCAGTAAGGTGCGCCACCTTGCTCTCCGTACAGGCGCAACGCTCGATCCTGCGGCGGCCTATCTTTTAGGGCGCGGATTGAAGACGCTCGACATGCGCGTGCGCGCAGCTTGCGAGAACGCTTTGAAGTTGGCGCATGCGCTCAGCCGAAATAAAATGGTTGCGCGCGTTTACTATCCGGGTTTGGAAGGCAGTCCAGATTACAAAATCGCGCGTCGGCAGATGAACGGCTACGGCGGCGGGGTCGTCGCCATTGATCTGGTGGGCGGCGAAATGGAAGCCGAGCGTTTCTTCGACGCGCTGCGAATGGTAAAGTGTGCGCCGAGCTTAGGGGGAGTTGAGACGATGGTGAGCTACCCGCTCTACTCTTCGCACTACGGTTTCTCCGCCGAGCAACTCCGCGCCGCTGGCGTTTCGGCTGCGACACTTCGCTTTGCCATCGGCATCGAAGCCGCAGACGACATCATCGCGGACATCGAGCAGGCGTTGGAAAAAAGCAAGTAATCTCCTTTGATTTATGGCGGCAAACGCACTGAGCAATAGCGGCGAGCATGAGTTGTCGCACCGTCATCAGCATGGTGCGCGGCATTCTCATTCGCATGGACGGGCGGCGCGCAGTCGTCGTCGCCTGAGCATGGTGTTGGTGCTGACCGCTGTTTACATGCTGGCGGAAGCTGTGGGTGGGTGGATGACAGGCTCGCTCGCGCTGCTCGCCGATGCGGGACACATGCTGACGGACGTTGCGGCGTTGGCGCTGGCCTTGATCGCCGTCTGGTTCGGCTCACGCCCGGCAACGTCCAGCAAGACGTTCGGCTATTATCGCCTGGAGATTCTGGCGGCTTTAATCAACGGCGTCGCGCTCATCCTGATTTCGCTGCTCATCTTTTACGAAGCCTATCAGCGCTGGGCAGCGCCTCCGGCAGTCAGAAGCGGCTTGATGATGCTGGTGGCGACGGGCGGTCTCATTATCAATCTAGTCTGCGCGTGGCTCTTGCACGGCGACCACAAAGATGATTTGAACATGCGCGGCGCGCGCCTGCACATCATCGGCGACGCGCTCGGCTCGGTCGGGGCGATTCTCGCGGGCGGCCTGATGTGGCTTTACGGGTGGTACGCAGCCGACCCGCTGTTTAGCTGTCTCATCAGCCTGCTCATCATCTGGAGTTCGTGGCACTTGATACGCGAATCAACCAACGTGCTGCTGGAAGGCACGCCCGCGCACATCAATCTCGCGGCGGTCGAAGACGTAATTTTGCAGACAGACGGTGTTGAGGATGTTCACGACCTTCATGTCTGGACGATAACTTCCGGGCGCGAGGCTCTGAGCGCGCACGTGATTCACGCCGAGACTATCTCGCAAGCCGACATCCTGAAGGAACTTCGCACGAAGCTGTCCGACCGCTTCGGCGTTGATCATCTGACGATTCAGTTGGAAACGCCGAACTTCGAGGATGAAACGTTTCACTTCTGCCACGCGGGTACTGCGTGCTTTCGTTCTACACGAGAATGAAAAGCAGAGAGTAGAGGTTAGAGGCTAGAGGTCAGTAAGAATACTGATGTCTAACCTCTAGCCTCTGACCTCTAACCTCTACTTTATGGAAATCAGTCTTCTCCTGACACTTGATCTACGCGAGCAGGCGGCGCTACAGGCGGCGCTCGTGACGCATGGTGCGCCCGATTGTTTGGTCACGCTCGCGCTGACCGGCGCGTGCCGTATCACTTCGCTGGACGAGGCGCGCAAGCTGCGACGCTGGCTGGCAGAAGCGCGAGCCGCAGGACAAACCGATTTCATCTCACTAAATTCAATCGAACACGCGCTCGTCCGCTTTGGAGTTTAGTAGGACAGGCATTCTGTCGTAGGACAGACATTCCTGTCTGTCGTTGAGCGCGCAAGCGCGAATACTTATTACCGAAAACTATAGAGCGTGCTGTTCGCACGCTAGGACAGACAAGAATGTCTGTCCCACGACAGGCAGGAATGCCTGTCCTACTTATGATTAATTTAGGTTACGGACGCGGGGCTGTTTCTTTCGCTTACGATGCCGCGCGCTTTCGTGTGCTTGAGGCGGAAGATAAAAACGTGCGTCCGCTGACGGACGTTGAGATCGGGGCGGCGATTGATGCGCCTGTTGTTTCGCCCGCGCTGGAAGAAATCATCTCGCCGGGCGACAGCGTGTTGATTGTCGTTTCGGATGCGACCCGCGCGTCGGGGAGCGCGCAGGTCGTCAATCTTCTCGTGCGGCGGTTGATTGAATCAGGCGTCTCACCAATCGACATCAATATCATCTTTGCCACGGGCCTTCACCGCGCTGTGACGCTGGGAGAAAAGCGAGAACTGCTGACACCGTTCATCGTGCAGCGCATCAAGACGCTCGATCACGACGCCTACGATGATTCAAGCCTGATTCGACTCGGCACTACGGAACGCGGCACGCCTATCGAGCTTAACCGTGTGCTCAAAGAACACGATCACATCGTTCTCACCGGGGCGATTAATTTTCATTACTTCGCGGGCTTCACGGGCGGGCGCAAAAGCATCTGCCCGGGGCTGGCTTCAGCGCAAACGATTGAAGCGACGCACATGCTGGCGCTCGATTTTGAGCAGGGCGGGCGGCGAGCAGGCGTCGGCACGGGGCTGCTCGAAGGCAACGCTGTCCATGAAGAGTGTGAACTCGTGGTGGCTGAGGTCTCGCCGTCGTTTCTGATTAACGCGATTGTTGATGAGCGTGGTCGCGTCGTTCGCATTTACGCGGGCGACTGGCGCGTAGCCTTTCGCCTGGGATGCGCGGAATATATGTCGGAACATTCCGTCAAGATTGAGGAGAAGCGCGAGGTCGTCGTGGCGAGTTGCGGCGGCTCGCCGTGGGACATCAACCTGATTCAAGCGCACAAATCTCTGGACATGGCCGCGCACGCGTGCGTTGAGGGCGGCGACATTATTCTGCTCGCCGAATGTGCGGAGAATTTCGGGCGCGCGGATTTTCTGAAATGGTTCGACGTGCCGGACTCGTCTGTTCTTGAAAGCCGCTTGCGCGAGCGTTACGAAGTGAGCGGACAGACTGCCTGGGCGTTGCTCGTCAAAGCAGAGAAGTTTCGCGTGCATCTCGTTTCAAACTTGCGCGACGAAGACGTGCGGCAGATGCGTATGACGCCAGCGAGAACACTTGAGGAAGCGCTCGCGCGTCTCCCTCAAAACTCTCAAGGCTACATCATGCCGCGTGCGTCTTCGCTTCTTCCCATCCAATAATTGTAGGGGCAGGGCTTGTCCCTGCCCGCGTGATTCCATAGCCGAACGGGCAGGGACAAGCCCTGCCCCTACAATTATCCGTCGCGCGTGAGTAGAAATTGCTATAGAATTCAGGGCGACTCAACCGCATTCAAAGTAAAGAGGAGATTACGGCGTGAGAATGAAAATCATACTGACGTGCCTTGCTCTCTTGGCTTGCGGCGCTCTCAGTGTTTGCGCCCAGCAAACGAGCGCGACGCAGGATGCTGGAATGGAACAGCGCGTCGCTCTCGAAGAGCAGCCAATTGCGCTCGATTCAATGGGACGCGCGGCGATTGCCGGACAACTTCTGACAAGGGCGCTCAGCGGCACACCCGAAGCGCCCATCAAGAACGCGCGTTTCATCATCGAGAACCGCAGCGCGTTTTTCTACAACTACGTTTCCGGCAGCGTGACTTTTTATGATGAGCGGGGTGTGCGTTGCGGTGAAGGGCAGTTTACCTTAAACGCTCTCGCCCCCAACGAGCAGGCGGAAACGGATGCGCCCGGCTTGCGTCTCACCTGCGCGCCCAGAACGTGGCGCATCGTGGCGAAAGACCTTGTTCCGCGCGTCAACGATAGACTCGTGCCGGTTGCCGAGACGACGCCAGTCGAGACGCCCGCCCCCATGAATACGCCCACGATGCTGCCGCTCGAAATCGTCGTGGACGATAAGGTTTATAACGCGCCGCTCGGCAGCACTTTGGACGTTTCCGTGAGAAGGAGGCGCGTCAAGATTACAGTCCGCGCCGCACAGTAAAACAGTAAAATTATCCAGCGCCGGACGTTGCACCTGCGTCTTTCGGGACATTTCCTGCTTGACCGCAATTGTCCGGCGCGCTCGCCTGTGCGCTTCATTTGATTTCATAATTCTTTCAGAGATAATTCAGCCCGCCCTCAAGACTCCTCACCGAAAATCGCTTAAAGTTCCCGGCGTCGGCTAACAGCAAATTCAAAACGCTACAACGTCTGTGTCGAGAATATTGGAGAGCCATTATGAGGCAGAAAACCTGTCAATCGCTACATGTCTTACGCCTTAAACCTTTTAACCCTCATCCCAAAGGAGATTTCACAGTGAGTAAGTCGCTCGTTTTCAAGAGTTTTTCAATCAAGAACATCGTCTTCGCCTCGCTTTTCGCGCTGTTTCTGCTGGGCTTCACGACAGCGCAGTCAGCCAAAGCCCAATCGTCTGAGCAATATGCTAAAGGCACTTACCAGTTTTCCTTAGAAGACGGCTACACAAAATACGTAGAGTTTGAGGCTCAGGGGCGAGGCGACGGCAAAGCCTCCGGCTACATGACCCTCAGCGACGAAGCGCCGGTTGTCTATCAGGACGTGGACGGCACTGGCGAGGGTTCAAAAGAAGAGTATAAAGGTCTTTACATCAAGGCAGAGTTTGACAGTATGGTGGTTAATAAGAATCAGGCCGTGATGAGCGGAATAATCCAGGATTCCAGCATCAAGAATTACATTGGGCAACGTGTGCTGCTGACGGTCGAAGACAACGGAGATAATTCCAGAGTGCCGGATCAGTTGACGTGGGGCGTTTACCAGCAGATTAAAAAGGACTGGACTCCCTCAGATGCAGAAGCGGAAAAAGATGATGGCGTAGGTTTGAGATGGTGGGCAACGGATGCCGAGCGCAAAGACGATGTCGGATACGCCATGCCGAAGGATGACAAGATCAGTTCGCAGAGCTTCCCGACTCCGGCCTACACCTTTTTTGAGATAGTGAAAGCCGCAGGCGACATCGTAGTTCGGTCGTAGAGCATCGAGCGTGCTAACATGGGGAAACGGACGAAGCATCCCCTGTTGGAAATTCCTGTACGACTATCTTCCCCCGGATTGTCTTTGCTGATAAGGAAGGAAGGTGTCTGATATGGCTGACGAGCAAGATGATAATACATGCGCGCATGCGGCTTGCAATTGCCCTGTGTCGAATGACGACAAGTATTGCAGCGAATACTGCCGCGATGCAGGCGACATAACGGAGATCGCCTGCGGGTGTGAGCATCAGGGTTGTAGTTAGCTGCACAAAATTGCAATTAACTTGCAATCAAAGTAACGCGGGCTGAACGACAACGGCCTTTACAATTCGGCGCATCAATCATAACGCATCGCTAACGCGTTTGATTGATGCGCCGAAAACTTTTCCGGGACGCTTCAGGCGCTGTCGGCGATGACTCGAAGAAGTTTGTAAGCTCTCTCAATCTCTGGAACATTCTTGGACAAGGAAGCGACTCACCCGACAAGCGCAGGAAAATATCAGAAGGAGAAGTATGAGCAAATACACCCTAACAATCGCTTTGGTTATCCTGTCAGCTTGCGCCGTCTTTGCGCAGGAGACAACGACGAGCGCGACCGGCGCTGCCTCCACCGCAGTCAACGGCAAAGCCATCAATCTTCAATCGGGCACACGGCTTGCCGCGCAGCTTCAGAACACGCTCGACGTGCGGAAGGCCAGAGTCGGCGATGAGGTTCTTTTGAAGACGACCGAAGCCATCAAGTCGAACGGTCGCACCATCGTCAACAAAGGCGCACGCCTCATCGGGCACGTCACGGAAGTCAGCCAGAAGTCGCGCGCCAACGGTGAATCGAGCATCGGGATGGTCTTCGACCGTCTCGAAAGCGGCTCGCTCGATGCGCCAATCAACGCGACTATCACTTCGATCACGCAAGCGGCAACGCGCACCAGAATCAATGATGAAGGTATTAATTCAGACACGAGAGCGCGGTCGAATACTTCTGCCCGAACCTCTTCAAGACAAAATTCAAATGGCGGCTTGCTCGGCGGTGTCGGCGGAACAGTCGGCAATGTGGTGAATTCGACAATGCAGACGGCGGGCGAGGTGGTCGGCGGCACAACGGGTGCGGTCGGCGAGACTGTGGGCGGCGTGACACAGAATGTGGGCGGGATTCGGATTTCGCAATCCACAGACGCGTCTGTCGAGGGCGGCTCGACGCTTTCGCTCGCGGGCGACAACCTGCGCCTTGAGAAAGGCACGGCGTTCAACCTGAGACTGAATCAGGCAGCGAGCGTCGGCAGTCGTAACGACAATTAAAGATGTAAGCAAGCAGATTATTGAAGCGGTGATGCAATCCATCTTGCCTCGCCGCTTTTCTCTGTGCGGATGTGAAAACTGTAGGGGCAGGGCTTGTCCCTGCCCGTGTGTTATCGAAAGAAGACGGGCAGGGACAAGCCCTGCCCCTACAATATCACTCGTGCTCACGTTGATGAGTTGGTTAGCCACACGTTAAAGTAGTACAGGAATTGGAACAGGCACGCATGAGCCGCTCAATCGGAATTATTACCGGAAGGACGCGCACGCGCACCGCTGCATCGGACGCTGCGGTGCTGGCGCGTCTTCGTGAGATTGTCGGCGCAGAGCATGTCCTCGTTGATCCCGAAAAGGTAGAGCCTTACGCGCAGGATGCGATTAAAGAGAAGTTTCCGCCGGAGGCCGTCCTGTTTCCTCGCACGGCAGAAGAGATTGCAACCATCCTGAAACTTGCTAACGAAGCGAGGTTTCCGGTGACGGCGCGGGGCGGCGGCGTCGGCTACACGGGCGGCGCTGTGCCCATCGAAGGCGGCGTGGTCATCGGCACTGATCGCATGAATCAGATTAAGGAAATAAAACCCGACGACCTCTACGCCGTGACGGAGCCGGGTGTGACGACTTACGCGTTGCAACAAGCGGTTGAAGCTCACAAACTCTTCTACCCGCCAGACCCTTCGTCTTACAAAGACTCTTTCATCGGCGGCAACATCGCCGAAAATGCTGGCGGCATTCGTTCCGCCAAGTACGGCGTGACGAAACATTACGTGCTGGGTCTTGAAGTCGTGACGCCCACGGGCGAGATTATTCAAACGGGTGGGAAGACGAGCAAGAATGTCGTCGGCTTTGATCTGACAGGATTGATGTGCGGCTCGGAAGGCATGCTCGGTATCATCACCGAAGCGACTCTGCGACTGCTGCCTTTGCCGGAAGCGACGCGCACCGTGCGCGCCACGTTTCGCACGATGCGGGAAGCCTGCGCGTGCGTCGCGCGCTTCTCGCGTGCGCGCATTACGCCCGTGGCGATTGAGGTGCTTGACCGGAACGCTATCGCGGCAGTCGAAGCACAATACGCGTTCGGGCTGGCTGCGGACGCGGGCGCTCTACTGCTCGTCTCGGTTGACGGAGGCGAGGAAGAGGTCGAGCGCGCCTCGCGGCTGGTCGAAGAGATTTTGCGCGAGGGCGGCGGTTATGATTTGATTCGCGCAGGCAGTAAAGAAGAGGAAGACCGCCTGTGGGATGTGCGGCGTGCGCTCTCGCCCGCCATCAAGAAATTCGGGACGTTGAAGTTTAACGAAGATGTCGTCGTCCCGCGTTCGCGCGTGCCAGAGTTGATTGAACGCGTCGAAGAGATCGGCCTTCGTCATCAAACGTTCGTCGTCAACTTCGGTCACGCGGGCGATGGCAACATCCACGTCAACTTCATGTGCGACCGTGAAGACAAAGAAGCCGTGCGGCGTGCGCGGGCGGCGGTTGGTGAAACTTTCGCTGTGGCGGTCGAACTCGGTGGCACAATCAGCGGCGAACACGGCATCGGCTACGTCAAAGCGCCTTATCTGGAGATGGCAATCAACGCCCCGACCGTCGAGGCGATGAAGCGCATCAAACACGCGCTCGACCCAAATGGCATTCTCAATCCGGGAAAAATGTTTTCAGGGGACGGGGGACAGAGGTCGGGGGCCGGAAAGGCTTTTACCGACCCCCGACCCCCGACCCCCGACCCCCAATCAAGATGATTTCTACACTGATAGAGCTTCAACGTTTGAAGGGATTGGAGCGCACGGGCTGGATGCTGCGCGGGATTGCGCCGGGTGCTGAGTCGGTGGCGGCTCATTCCTACGGTGTGGTAGTCGCGGCGATGTTGCTGGCGGACGAGTTGATTGAGCGGGGCATTGATGTCAATGTGGAGCGCGTCCTGAGAATGGCTGTGCTGCACGATTGGGCGGAGGCGCGCGTCGGTGATATGCCGCGCACGGCGAGCGAATACTTTGGCACGGAAGCGAGAAAGCGTGCCGAGCGAGCGGCCTTCGATGATATGGTCAGCGGACTCGGAGCAGACGGGACATCTGAAAAGTACGGTGCGCTCCATGAAGATTACGAAGAGCGCGCAAGTCTTGAAGCACGGCTCGTCAAGGCTGCGGACGTAATTGATCTGTTGGTGCAGGCGTTAGCATTCGAGCGCGCGGGCGTGCGCGGGCTTGATGAATTCTGGGACGTAGCAGCAGAGCGCAGCCTTGGTCTTGAAGGCGTGGCCGGGGAAGTCGTCGGCAAGGTTTTACAGCAGCTTATCGAAGAGCGACAGCGCGTTAAAAGCGGGGGCTAGGGGCCGGGGGGCGGAGGACAGCAAAAAAAGCTGTGGACAGCATAGAGATTTGTGTTTTAACTGGCCCCTGACCCCTGACCCCCATTCCTGGAGTGATTGAGTGAAGATTTATTTGTTGAATCTTGGTGATGAGCGGTGCGTGTTCTATTCGGAAGGGCCGGAGGCGGTCGCCGAGATTGAGAGCGCCGCCGCGCCGCGCCGGGGCATTCGTGGCTGGGCCGAGCGCCGATACAAGAGCTTGCAAGCGGTCTTGACCGAGTCAGAGAAAGGTGTGGGCTTGCGTGTGCGGCGCATCTGGGAATGGTTGCAGAAACGCATCCCGCCCGACGAGCCGATGCTGCGAGCTTTGCGTGGGGTGCGCGCAGTCGTCTTGCATCATCCACTGATTTTCACGGAAGAGGAAACGCGCTCTCTCTGGACGGTGTATCTCAAGAGCCGACAGGGACGGCACATGTTCTGGTTCGTCATCAACGCGCTCGTCTCGCCTTTAACCTTGCTGCTTGCGCCTCTGCCGGGGCCGAATGTAATCGGCTACTGGTTCGTCTATCGCTCGGTCTGCCATCTGCTGGCGCGGTTGGGAGCGCGCAACGCCAGAAGCGAACAGGTCAGCGCCGAGTTTCTTTCAACCAATGCTCTCGATGGCTCGTTCGGCGCGGCGGATAGCGAGCGAATAGCGAGCCTCTCATCGAGCTTCGGTCTGATCGGCCTGGACGACTTCGTCAAGCGCACAGCCGCGCAGAAGGCGAGAGCGCGCCGGAAGACGCCGCTCGCCGCGTCTTGAAGAAAGGATGAAGGCTGAACGCTGAAGCGAAACCCTTTGCTGTCCGGTTCATCGCTCATCGCTTATCGTTCGGCATTTTCTGAGAGCAAGATGCGTTCGTTGACAACGCCGAACCTCTTTGTTAGCTTGCTTGGTTTAATTCTTATTATGATAATAGTGCTTGTCATAGCCAGGTTCGAGCCGTCGCAATATTGTTGATGATTAATTCATTCTCTTTGCAAAAAAGGCCACATGCGCGTCCCGTTCTTCTTCTCATCCTTGCGCTCGGCCTGCTCTTGATGAGCGGTTGCGCCAGCCTGTTCGGTGTGAAGCGAACGGTGACGGTGACGCCGCTGCTTGGGCCTTTGTCGGAAGCCAGCACCAGCCAGCTTATCGCTGAAGCCAATCGCATGGCCGCCGTCCGCTCTATCCGGGGCAAGATTGATATACAAATTCTGGACACTTCGTTTGCCGAATCCGGCATTGCCGAAAAATACCGGACGGCTGACGGCACTGTTTACTTGCAGCGCCCCGGCAAGATTTACCTCAAGATCGAAGCGCCGTTTGTCGGGACGAACATCGCGGAGATGACCTCCGACGGTGAGCGTTTCCGCGTCGCAGTCCTTCAGGGAGATGAGAAGTACAAGCGCTTCGTGCGCGGAACGAACAACGCCGACTATCCGAAGCTTGAGATGGATGAGCCGCGCACGGGTGATAAAAAGAAGAAAGGCCAGAACGGCGAGCGAACCGTCAGCACGCTCTCCAATTTGCGCCCGCAGCATTTCACGGACGCGCTGATGATCAGCCCGATTCAGCCGCGCGACGTGTCCGGGATGGTCTATGCGCGGAGCGAGTTTTATCAGGAAGAGGCCGACACGCGAGACCGCGCCAAGAAAACCAATCGCGTCGTGCGCGGCTATTATCTTCTGGACGAACTAGCGCCGGGCGGCGAGACGGGCGTGCGCCTAGTGCGCCGTTTCTGGTTTGATCGCGTCAGCGGCCTTCGTCTTGCGCGACTGCAAACATTCGATAAGGCTGGGGTGCTCGACTCTGATGTCTCGTACATGGATCCAAAAAACTTCGGGGAAGATGGCCGCTTTGTGATGGCCTCGCGTATCGAGCTAACGCGCCCACACGACCGCTACAAGCTAAGCGTCAGCTATCAATCGCCCGCAGCCGTCGTGTTCGACCGCGAATACCAGTCAGATATTTTCGTTCTCGAAAACAAATGGCAACTACCGGAACTCGATTTGGACGAGCGCGAAAAACAGCGAACAGGGAAAAAGCAGTGATGGGTGATGGGTGATAGGTAATAAGAGAAACCCCTGTTCTTTCTTATCACCCATCACCTATCACCCATCACTAATTCACAATGGATAATCTCATCGCCGCCAATATTCGCCAGCGCCCGGTGCGTTCACTTGTGAGCGTGGTGGGGGTTGCGCTCGGCGTGGCTCTGGTCATGCTGTTTACGGGGCTGGCGCGCGGGATGTCCAACGATTTGCAGCGACGCCAGCAGAACGTGCGCGCGGAGATTTTCTTCACGCGACCGGGCACGATGGATAACCTGACCAGTTCGCCCGCCAATCTCAGCACCAAGTATGTTGAGAACCTGCAAGCCATAGAGGGCGTGGAGTCGGCTGTCCCGGTGATTCGTTATATTTTTCAGGGCGGCGCAGGCTTCGGGTTTGAGCAGATCGAGGGTGTTGATTGGGAGCCGTTTGCCCGGATGAATGGCTTGCGTATCGTCGAAGGACGCGCGCCCGTTCCTCGTAGCCCGGAGGCGCAACAGTCAGACGGGATGGTCGAGATCATCATTGACGAGACGAAGGCGCGTAACAGCAATGTCAGCGTTAATGGTGTGTTGAAGCTCTTTGGTGACATACCTCATCGCGTCGTCGGCATCTATGCGCCGGAGTCCGGCGCGCGCGTCAAGATGTCTTTGAGCGATATGCAGTACAGAGTTGAAGCGGCGGGGAAGTGTACCTATATTCTCGTCAAGGCTAAGAACGGCGTGGACGAGAAAACGCTGGCCGAGCGAATCAATGCCGATCCGGGAACGAAGGGCAACAAGATTCAGTTCACACGCGACGTTTTCACCAGCTTCGACAAGAGCATTCCTTATCTGGGACTTTTTCTGAAAGTACTGGTGGGACTCGCCGCCATCGTGAGCGCGCTGGTCGTCATGCTGGCGATGTACACGACGATTACGGAGCGCACGCGCGAGATCGGCATCCTGAAAGCGATGGGCGCATCGCGCGGCTTCATTATCGGCGTGATTGAGAAGGAAGCCATCTTGATTAGCGTGCTCGGACTCGTCCTGGGTTTCGCGGTCGCGCTGATTGCGGGCGCACTCATCAGCCGCACCTACGGGCTGGTTTTCGAATACGGCTGGGGCTGGGCTATCGCTTCCGCTCTGATAGGACTTTTGGGCGGCGCAATCGGCGCTCTCTACCCGGCTGTCCGAGCCGCGAATCTGGATGCGGTCAGCGCGTTATCATATGAGTGATAAGTGATAAGTGATAAGTGATAGGAAAGAACGGTTGCTTTCTCTTATCACCCATCACCCATCACTCATCACTCATCACTAAACATGAGAACAATCTTACAGGCTGAGAATCTCGAAAAAACTTATCGCGTGGGGCGAGTTGATGTGCCCGCGCTCAGGGACGTGTCTCTGGAGGTGCAGGAGGGCGAATTTCTGGCGATCATGGGGCCTTCGGGCTGCGGCAAGTCAACGATGCTGCACTTGCTCGGAGGACTGTTGACGCCGACGAGCGGGCGCATCGTCGTTGACGGCGAGGATTTGACCGCCGCTTCGGACGCCAAACGCACCGACATTCGCCGCCGCAAGATCGGGTTTGTCTTCCAGCGCTTCAATCTCTTCCCGACCTTGACGGCTGAAGGCAATCTGCGTCTGGCCGAGAGCATCCACAGCGACGGCAAGGACGACCCCGAAAGGCGGCGCGATGTCCTCCGGCTCCTCCGGCTTGAAGACAAGATGCACCACAAGCCTCTGGAATTATCGGGCGGCGAGCAGCAGCGCGTGGCGCTCGCTCGCGCCGTGGTCACACGCCCGGCCATCATCCTCGCGGACGAGCCGACGGGCAATCTGGACTCGGAAAACTCTGCCATCGTGCTCAATATGTTTCAGGAATTGAATTATCGCTTTAACCAGACTATCGTTATGATTACGCATAACCCGGAAGCTGCCGCCATGTGCAAACACATTGTGCAGATGCGAGACGGGCAGATCGTCGACCCCGGCACAGAACGTGCAAATGTAATTAGAGGGAAGTTGAAAAGGCTGAATGTAAGCCGTTGAAGGCGCCGCAGCCAAGTGTTGCAAGCGTCAGCTTAATCCGACAGTTGGCGAGTAAAATTGCGGAATGCGGAATTCGGATTGAAAGCACAGGCGCTTTCTTCTTAAATCCGCGAGCTGCAATCCGAAATCCGCCGGTCGCGTTATGGGTTATATTTTTCGCACCATCAAGAAGCTCTTCTTCTGGGGCTACGCACGAAATACCTGGCAATATGACGTATTGTGCGCTCTGATCCTCGCCTTTATTTTCCTGACTCCGCAGGGCTGGTTTGACGGTGGAGCGCCCCTAAAAAGCCGCCTCCGCAGCGAACCGGCACCGAGCTCTGAGCATCAAAAACCGGTTGCCTCGAAGATTATCCTCTCGGTTGCGGATAACTTACCGGCTCAAATGGCTCAAAACGAGATAGAAAGTCGCGTGCGTACCCTGACGGGTCGCACTGATACACGGGTTTTGAATGTCGAGCCGAAGCTGGACGGAAGCGGCAAAATCGTCGCTTATGAGGTTGACATAAGGTAATCATCCACTGATAATCGGCAGGATTTGCAGTCTCCGCTTGTGGAGGCTGCTGTTTCATAAAGGAGTTTGTATGAAGAAGACTTGTTCCCCTTGGCCTCGCGATTGCACTTTTACTTGGGATAGCAGTTAGCTCCCCCACGACGAATGTTAAAGCACAGGGCGCGGGTTTTGTTAGTTCATTGCTGAATCGCATGGAGCGTAATCGGCAGAGCTTGAAATCCCTGCGCGCCAGCGTTGATATGGTCAAATATAACGCGCAGATTCGAGACGAGGATAAGTATAAAGGCGTCGTCCTCTATCTTCCGGCAGCAGGCCGCAACGCCTATGTTCGCGTTGACTGGAGTTTTCCGCAGAATGAGACGCTGGCCGTCGCTGACGGCAAGTTCACGCTCTTTCGCCCGCGTCTCAACATGGCCTATCAGGGCAAGGCCGGGACGGGCAAAGGCAAGAGCAGCGCCGCTTTCGAGTTTTTGAATATGTCGCGCCAGCAGCTTGCGAGCCGTTACGACGTTCAGCCGATGGGCGAAGAAACCTTGTGGGGCGGCGTTTCCACCTCGCACGTCAAACTCGTGCCGAAGGGCGGCGCGAATTTCAAATGGGCTGAGGCGTGGATTGATTCGCAGGGGATGCCGGTGCAGACCAAAGTGGTTGAGAAGAATGATGACTCGACGACCGTGCGCCTGACCAACATGCAGCGCAATGCAAGCATCCCGCTCGAAGAGTTTTTCCTGAAGCTCAATTCGAGCGTTAAAATTGTTCCGGCCTAAAACGGGTTCGGTCAGTTTAGAAGCAGAGGGCTTCGGAGTTGAAAGACCGAAGCCCTTCTCTGTTTTCCGACTGCGAGGGGCTTCTTGCCAAAGACAGAGCGCCTCGCATATCCTGCTCGGCAAAGTTAGACGACCGAGCACGCATAAAATCTTAGAAACCCGGAACTGGTAATCAAGGCTAGATGAAGAGAAGCAAATTTCTCAGTTTGAAGGTTCGCGAAGTGAGCATGATCGCGCACGGCCTGCTTTCGTCGAAGCATCCAGTGCTGGCGCACATCATCCCGATGCGGCGCTGTAATCTGGCTTGCGCTTACTGCAACGAGTACGACAAGGTTTCCAATCCCGTGCCGCTCGATGAGATGAACCGGCGAATTGATAAACTGGCCGCGCTCGGCACAGCCATCGTCACGATCTCAGGCGGCGAGCCGCTGATGCACCCGGAATTGGATGACATCATTCGTCGCATCCGCTCGCACAAGATGATCGCCGGACTAATCTCCAACGGCTACTATTTCACGCCCGAACGCATCAAGCGTTTGAACGATGCCGGACTTGACTCGCTACAGATCAGCATAGATAACGTCGAGCCGGATAGTGTCTCGAAGAAGAGCCTGAAGAATCTGGATAAGAAGTTACAGCACCTGGCAGAGCATGCTGAGTTTCACGTCAACATCAATTCCGTCATCGGCGGCGGCATCAAGACGCCGGAAGACGCGCTCGTGATTGCGCGTCGCGCCGTCGAGCTTGGCTTTTCCAGCACGGTCGGCATCATCCATGACCACGACGGGACGTTGAAGCCGCTGAACGAGAGAGAGAAAGAGATTTTCCAGCAGGTCAAGAAACTCGGCAACCACGACCTCGCGCGGCTCAACTGGTTTCAGGACTCAATCGCCGAAGGCAAGCCTTACGAATGGCGTTGCCGCGCCGGAGCGCGCTACCTCTACATCTGCGAGGAGGGTCTTGTTCACTGGTGCTCGCAGCAGCGCGGCTATCCCGGCACTCCGCTTGCGGAGTACACGATGAAAGATTTCGAGCGTGAGTACAACACAGAGAAGTGGTGCGCTTCCACCTGCACGCTGCAATGCGTACATCAGGTCGGACTTCTGGACAACTGGCGACATCCACAGCAAGCTCCGGGCGGAACACAAAACGCCTCCGGCAACAAAGACTCCGTCGGCCAGATGGTGCGAGCGGATTAAGAGCAGTGATAAGTGATAGGTGATGGGTGATAAGAGAAAGCCACAGTTCTTTCTTATCACCCTTCACCTATCACTTATCACTGCTTTTATTGTTGCCCCTCAACGTCGCCGATCTCGTGCAGCTTAACTGACCTCGATAAGCCAAGTCCTGACAGC
Source organism: uncultured Acidobacteriota bacterium (assembly GCA_963791265.1). GTDB lineage: Bacteria > Acidobacteriota > Blastocatellia > Pyrinomonadales > Pyrinomonadaceae > QHXM01. The sequence continues at coordinate 56,270 of CAWBSB010000007.1, read as the reverse complement.
TTGCCTGCCATCAGGACGATCATCTCGCCCTGCTGCACGATGCCTGCTTCAAGCAACGCGCGCTCGCCCGTCTTCACCATCTGTTCCGTATTGTCGCACGGCGTGTGGCCGCACGGCTCGACGCCCCAGATCAGCGATAGCTCGTTTTGTACGTCTCTTGAAGGCGTCAGGGCGACGATGCGTTGATCCGGTCTGAGGGCTGAGAGCCGTCGCGCCATCAAGCCCGATTCGGTGAAGACGGCGGTGGTCTTAATGCTCATCTCTTCGGCGGCAAACGCGGCGGCTTCGCAGAGCGCGCGGCTGAACCTGCCTGACTGCTTGCCAGCCCATTTGGAAGCCCCGCCCGATCCCGTGTTTCTCCCCATCTCCGCTGACTCGATGATGCGCGCCATCGTGGCGACCGCCGCCACAGGATGCTGCCCCATCGCCGTCTCGTTCGACAGCATCAGGCAATCCGTTCCATCCCAGACAGCGTTTGCCACGTCCGAGGCTTCGGCGCGCGTCGGGCGCGGGTTCTCTACCATAGACTGCAACATCTGCGTCGCCGTGATGACGAACTTGCCCGCGAGGTTCGCCTGTTCGATGATGCGCTTCTGATAGACGGGAACAAGCTCCACGCTCGTCTCGACGCCGAGGTCGCCGCGCGCGACCATCACGCCGTCGGTGGCGGCGATAATCTCTTCGAGATGGTCAATCGCTTCGGCCTTCTCGATTTTGGCGACGAGCGGCTGCTTGCCTCCCGCGCTCTCGATTAACGCCTTGGCTTCCACGCAATCCTGCGCGCGACGAACAAAAGAGAGCGCGATGTAGTCAACGCGCTGCCGCACAGCCCATTGAAGATCGCGCCGGTCTTTGTCCGTCAAAGAAGGAATCGGCAAGATGATGCCCGGCAGGTTGATGCCTTTGCGCTCGCCTAAAGTTCCGCCATTGATGACGCGGCAGACGACATCCGTGTCGGTCGTGCGCTCCACATGAAGCTCTATCAAGCCGTCATCGAGCAGCAGTCGCGCCCCCGGCTTCACGTCGCGCGACATGCTCGCGTAGTTGGTGGAAACTTCCCGCGCATCACCGGCGACAGAACGTGTCGTGATAGTGAAAAGGGAATTGGCTTCAAGTTGAACGGGCTGGCCGTTCTTGAGCACGCCCGTCCTAATCTTCGGGCCGGAGAGGTCAACCAGGACGGCCAGCGGGCGTCTCATTCGCTCGGCAGCAGCGCGCGCGCGCAGGATGTTCTCCGCATGTTCATCCTGCGTGCCGTGCGACATATTGATTCTCACGCCGTTAACGCCCGCCGCCAACAACGCCTCAATCAGCACAGGCTCGCGCGACGCAGGCCCCAGCGTGGCAAGGATTTTAGCTTTTCTCACAATGACCCCATTATCTACAAGGAAAGCGTAGAAGGAAAGTGGTCAGTGGTCGGTGGTCAGTGGTCAGTTAAAAGCAGCAGCACGAACGCTGCCTAGCGCCTGTTCTTAACTGACCACCGACCACTGACCACTAACCACTGCTCTTTCACGCTTTCCTTCTTTCCTTCCCGAAAATCCACGCGATGAAGATTGAGACGACGTACAGGAGAATCATCGGCGCGGCGAAGAGGAGCATGTTCGGAACGTCGTTGGTGGGGGAAAGCACTGCCGCTGCGATGAGAATGACGATCAAAGCGGTCTTCCAGATTCTGAGGAGAAAACGCGCCGAGATGATTCCGATGCGCGACAGCACGTAGGTAATCGCGGGCATCTGGAAAACCGCGCCCATCGCCATCATCAGGAGAATGATGAAGTCGAAATAGTCGTTGGCCTTGAGCAGCAGACGAAAATCCTGCCCCAGACCTAAGCAGATACTTCGCCGCTGGCGGAAAAATCACAGCGTAGGCGAAGGCTGCGCCCGCAACGAATGCTATCGAGGAAAGGAAGACGAAGGGGAGCGCATAACGACGCTCGTGCGGGTAAAGACCGGGCGAGACGAACGCCCAGATTTGCCAGAGCAGAAACGGCACGGCCAGAGCAATCGCCGTGTAGATGGAAACCTTCACGTAGAGCGAGAAAGGCTCCATCGCGGTCGTCACAATCAGCTTGTCTTCAATTCCGGGCAGGGCTTTCGGCTTGGCCTGAAAATCAAAGGGCAGCAGAACGCCTTTCGGGATGACGGTGCTACCCGCGAAGAGCGCCTCGTCCGTGTAAAGCCTGAGACCCTGAGCGTCTTTGTGAACCTTTGCCGTGACACTTGCTCCCGGCGGAATCACGCTCGCTCCCAGCTTGGTCGTGTTCTCGAAAACATAGCGGCCTGTGTCGCCATCTTTCAAAGCGCTGTTCGGTAGTATTGTCTCCTGTCCCGTCAGCCCGCCGATGGGAAGCTCGCGGCGCTGCGCTTCTGCCAGAGCGCGCTGAACGGGTACGGCTAAAAAGTTGTAGATGTAATCGGAGACGAACCAGCAGCCGATGAACATGACGAAGACGAAAGCGATGGAGCGGATGATGCGGCTACGCAACTCGTCCAGGTGATCCAGAAAAGACATCTGGCCGCCGAGTTCTTCCTCGCGCGCCTTATCTTTGCCTTTGGAGCTTGTGCCGAAAAGAGTAGCCATCCGGGGTTTTGAGCTTACGGCTTTCTATAACCAATCGCGCTTGCGCGTTGGTGTCGCTTCCGGCGCATCAAGTGGAGCGGCGGTAGTGTTGGGCGCATTTCGCGCCAATGCCGATTCATCCATTGCGACTGACGGCGCAGCATTAGGGGTGGACTCGGACGAGTTGTTCTCGCTCGCTTCAAAGACGGCCTGACTGCGATTGCGATTTTCGCCCAGGATGGAGCGGTCTTCGCCGAGCATAGACTCGACCGTGAGCGCTTCTTTGATGGCGCTTTCGCGCGCGACCTCCTTCTCCCAGGTGTGCTTAAAATCTTCAGAGGCGCGTTTGAAATTCGCCAGACTCTTGCCGAGCGAGCGGCTGAGTTGCGGGAGCTTGCGCGGGCCAAAGATGACGAGCGCGACAATCAAAATCAGGAGCAGCTCGCTTGTCCCCAGACCTTCAAAAATAAACAGAAACACTCTTCTTCGACCTGCTCTCTTCGGAAAACTAAACGGAGCGCATCCCGCATCTTTGACACGGACGCACCCTCAAAGGAGTTCACAAAAAATTCTACGCGCCGCTTCTCCGGCGGGTCAAGCAAGGGGAGCGCTTTGCGAGGCGACGCGCTCATTCTCAAAGACTACATTGCCCGTCTCATGAAGGAAAATGCTGAGACGGGCAATAACTGAAGCGTCTTGAACTCTGGCATCTGCCACCGGCTGACTTTATTCGCCGCCCCAGCCCTGGCACTTGGCGAGTTCCTTGTTGGTCAAATCCCAGTGCGTGTGATCTTTGCACATCCTGATGCCTTCGATGACGCACTCATCGCCATCCTCGTCCACCACCTTGATGTCATACTGGCCGCACGGAATATTCTTCAGCGTAAAAGACTCACCCGAATCAATAACCTGATCGCCAAGCTGGTCAGGCCCCCACGTCTCCTTATCTTCCGGCGAAAGATACAAATGATGAATAGACCACTCGGACTTGTTATTAATCATAAACTCGGCCCTCTGGACTTCGGCGCGCGAGGGGCTTGGCAGCGCCAGCGCCATCATCGCCAACAGGATCGCGCCCACAATAGCAATCCGGGGAACAAGCGATTTCTTCATTAACAAACTTCCTTTCTTAAACGGGCACAGATGGGTAAAGCAAACGGGCGTGATATTACACGCGCAACGGCTTGATGGCAATGACCGGGCCTAGTTACTGCATCAAGGAATCTCTTTGCAAGACCCCTCAAGAATCTCTAATCCGGCATTTCTTCCAACTGTCGCTCAATCTCCAACACATCCTTATCCCGCCGATGATAGCCCATCTGCCCAATCATCTCCCGCGCCTTCTCCCAACTCTCCCGCGCCTTCTCTTTCTCGCCCTTAACCACAAAAAGCCGCGCGTATTCCAGATAGCAATCGGCTTGTTGTAGCCCCATACTGCTGCGCGTGGCGATGCTCACCGCCTCCTCTAAATCAGCTTGTGCCCTGCTAAACTCGCCCCTCACTCGGTTAAACTCCGCACGCGCCACCAAGCCGCGCGATAAGTAACCCTGCGACACGTTATGACGCAAGCGCTTCATGGCTTCCCTCAAGTACTCGATAGCAGGACCGAATTCGCGTATCCCTTTCATCTGTGCCTGACGCATGTGCGCCTGACCTAATGAGAGGTACTGTAAAGCAACATCGAGCAGGGAATCAGAAGCATTAAAGGTCTTGCTGAGCCGCTCTTTGACTTCCTGATACTTTCCCTGTCCCATTAACAAGGCGCAATACCAAAAACCTGAGATAGAGTAGAGGAATGGAAACCTCGGATCATCTGTCGCTTGTCTTTTCTCAGCATCGCGGAAGGCAATTTCGGCTTCGGAAATGTTGCCTTGCAAGTACAGAATGGTGGCCATATAAGCCAGGCTAGTTGCGCGGTAAAACATATTTTTGCTGCTAGCCGTTAGCTTCACACTCTGCCTGGCATAAGACAACGCCTGCTTCAGGTCCCCGAAAGCTGAGAAGACTTCGCTGAGATTCCCGGCTGCTATAGATGCGTTATCGAAACTGCCTTGTGCGATGTAATCATCAAGGACAAATTGAAAGGGCTGAATCGCTTCCTTAAATCGGCCAAGCACCATGAAGTAGAATCCCACTTCACTTAAGATAAAGTTTCTCTCATCTTCGCTGAGTCCAGGGGTGGGTTGATGCCATGGAACGTCAAAAAAATTGGATAGCACAGCCAGGTTGGCACTGGCCGCGCCGAGCTGCCGCCAACTGAAGTTTTGCTCTTTTCTTTGAATACGCAGACAGTACACCGCATGAAGCGCCTCTCGGTAATGACCTGCGTTGCAGCCATGCCCCACCGCCGCATAGAGCAGCGCCATCTCCTCGATTGTGTTAGGAAACTTTATGGATGCGTGCTTGAGATGTTCGTAGAGGCGATTGTTGCCTTCGCGCCATGCGGCGAGGTGCTGTCGCTTGAGTTCTTGCCCGAAGTGTTCGCGCACAAGCGGGTGGGCGTCCAGGTCAGTGTCGCCATGATGACCGGCGGGGGCGATCAGTTTCGTTCGGCGCAGCTTTTCGATGATGCGTAGCCAGTCGGCTTCTGACAGGATGTGGAGGTGATCGGTCAGCCTTGGAATGGACGGCGCGGCTCGCAGAGCTTCAAGTGATTCGCTATCGGCTGGGCGGTCGAAGAGTCCGAGCATTCGTAGCAGTTCGACTTCGGGGCTGTCGCCGAAGCGTTGAGCGAAAGCGGCCATGAGGCGGCGGGGGTGACGGCCTGCCGCTTCGGGGATGTCGAGGTCGGGAATCCCGGTGGCGTGTGAGATGTGGTGATTGGGCACGTCACGTAGATAGACGGCGAGGAGATTGATGGCAAGCGCGTGATTGCCGAAGTCGCGTGTAGCCTGTTCAAGTTCGGCGTCCGTGCCCTGTACGCCGCCGACGCGGAGCAGGGCGCGGCCTGCCTCGTCGGAAATTTGCTCAAGGTCTTTGTGCCACACGGTCGTCTCGAACTCAGTGATGTCGCTCACTTGTTCGCGCGTAGTGATGAGGCAGAGGCCGAGGTTGTCGCAGGCAAGCTCTGTTAGCAGCGTCATGAGCGCGGGGTCTTTAATCTTGCCGCGTTCGTGCGCGTGGGGCGATTGTAGCGGCTCAAGCCCGTCAAGCACGAGCAGCGTCTTCTCACTTTGCACCAGCCGGGCGAGACGTTCGCCCTTATCCCACGGCGAGCCTGCGGTCGGGTCTGTATCGCCGAACCACTTGAGCGCGTCGTTGATAAACAGGTCAGCAGAGGTGATGCGCTCGCCCGTGCCCTGACTGTAGAACGACCACGCATAGATTCGCCTCGCGCCGCGATAGTTGTCGCCCGCCATCCGTTCTAGCCACTTGTTGGCGAGCGTTGACTTGCCCACGCCGCCCCACGCCACGAGGCTGACGACGTTTGTGCCGTCATTGGCCCACGCCGCGTCCAGCAACTCCAGTTCCTGCTGTCTACCGAAAAGCTCCGAGCCCGTCGCTGGCAGCCGACTGATTTCAATTTGCTCCGGCGGCGGCCACCGTGGCGGGGGCGGTTTGGGTGACTGATAGTTCGGATTGTTTAGCTTATCGAAAATCGTCTCTGCGACTAAGGCGAAGACTTCATCCTCGTTGCCCTTGAAATCTTTCGTGACTGACTTGCCGTCGCGGGGCAACATCTGCGTCTTTTCCAGCCATGTGGCGACCTTCCACGCGCAGGGGCGCACAAGAACCGGCAGCAACAACATGCCGTCGCGCTCGCGCCGCTCTAATAGATAGGGAATCTCTTCTTTGGTGCAGAAGTCCGAAGCGAGAAAGTCTGCCGAGATGAGGCAAATGGCCACCACAGCACTGTCCATCGCCTGCATGATGTCATTGTACCACTGCGCGCCAGCGTCTATGTCGCGGTCGTCCCAGATGTCAATGTCCAGTCCGGCCTGCTCCAACATCTTCAGGTGCGGGCGCAGGCGGTCTTTCCAAACTTCGTCCTCACGGCTATAGCTGATAAAGATGGTGGGATTCTCTACAGCTTGGTTCATCGTGCCTGCTCGCTTTCCGCTCTAATCCTCGTTTGAGTTGTCCGTGCCGTACTCAGGTGGGTAGTAGATTACTTCGACGGCCTGGCCTGAGACGCCTTTGGTGTAGAAGGAGACGGAGTGGTCGCGGTGTTCTTTGACGGGGCGGCCTTCGCAGGCGGCGGCGGCTTCGAGGGCTTCGCGGGTTTCGACGCGGAGGCCGAGGTGGGGTGGATGTTTTGAGTCGGGTGGAAGCAGGGCGATGCCGAAGCCTCGTGAGTCGCGCATCATGGCCCAGTCGTGGTAGAGAGTTTCGAGGCGGAAGCCGATGCGCTCGTACTCCTGCACGTCGCGCTGCAAATCCTCCGACTTGATGGCGATGTGATCCATCACACCGGTGAAACGTAAATCGTTCTGTTCCTGCATGGCTTACTTCTCCATTAAAAAAGTCCAGCGAGTCTGGCGAGTCTATCGAATCAAACGGGCTCGCCAGATTTGATAGAGTCGCCGGACTCGCCAGACTTTTAACTATCTTTCCATTTCTCCCCGTAGCGCTCGCTGTAGACGATGCGGTCAAGCTCGAAGCGTCCGGGGTAGGCTTTCTCCGGCGGCGCAGCGCGACCGATGGCGAGCAGGGCGCAGACTTCCGCCTCTTCGGGTACATCAAACTCACGCTTGACTCCTGCCGCGTCGAAGCCTTCCATCGGGGCGGTGTCAAAACCGTAAGCCTCCGCGACCAGCATCATCGTCGTGACTGCGATCATCGTATGACGATTGACCCACAGAGGCATTGGCGCTTTTGAAAGCGCAGCGACCGCGCCGTCTCTGGCCTGCTCCCATGTGTCTACACGCCCCGCGCCACGCTCTGCGCCTTCACGGAAGATTTCGGAGGCGCGCTCTTTCCACTCCTCTTTCATTCCTAGACAGATGATGACGACGGGCGCTTCGGCGACTTTCGGCTGGTTGTAGGCGACCTTTTGCAGGCGCTTACGATTCTCCGCCTCGCTCACGACGATGAAGCGCCAGGGTTGCAGGTTGTAGCCCGACGGAGCCTGCCCGCCGAATCTCAAGATAGCGTTGAGATATTCTTCTGGAACTTCTTCGTCCGTAAAATGGTTCGTCGCTCGACGGTTGAGCAACACTTCCGTGATCGGTTTCAGCGGCTCGCCATTCGGCTGCGTGGTCGGATAATTTGCGGGCTTGTCCTGCATGATACTTCTCCCCCCTGAATTGAGACGATTGGAACGCGCGTTGATTGTAGCAAAGGCAGTGGGCAGTAGTCAGTGGCCAGTGGTCAGTAAGAACGAAAGCGTTTTGCTTTTAACTGACCACCGACCACCGACTACTGACCACTACTCTTGACCACAGCTCTTGACAGCGGAGACTTCCTCGCGCCAACCTGCCTGGTTGGTTCCAGCAAACGCGAAAGGGAAACCGGCATTGGTGAGTGAAGAAAACCTGCGAATAGTGTCGCTGCTGCCTTCGGCGACCGAGATCGTCTGCGCGCTCGGACTGGAGAACGCGCTGGTCGGCATCACACATGAATGCGACTATCCGCCAACGGTTGCGGGCAAGCCACGCTTAACGGCGAGCCGCATCTCGCATGAGACGATGACAAGCGCGGAGATAGACCACGCCGTGCGCTCGCAGTTGGACGGACATGGCTCGATTTATAATCTTGATGAAGAAAAGATGCGTGCGCTGAGTCCCGATCTGATTCTGACTCAGGAACTGTGCGACGTGTGCGCCGTCAGCTATAAAACGGTCGAGCGTGCCGCGCGTATGTTTGAGACGGATGTGCGTGTCGTCTCGCTTGAGCCGAATAGGATTCAGGACATATTCGCGAATATCAGGACAGTCGGCGAGTTGACGGGGAGAGAAGCGCGAGCCGACGAGCTTACAGGACAGTTGAATGCCCGCCTTGAGCGTGTCGCCGCCCGTTTGGAAGGCGTGAAAGAGCGCCCGCGTACATTGATGCTCGAATGGCTTGAGCCTGCGTTTGCGCCGGGGCACTGGGTTCCCGAACAGGTCGAGATTGCCGGGGGCGATCACGCTTTCGGTCGCGCAGGCCGCCCTTCGGTCACGACGACCGCCGCAGAAATTCGCAGCTATGCGCCGGAAATAATCGTGCTCATCCCTTGCGGGTACTACAAGGAAGACATCCTGCGCCAGTTGCCGCAGACACGTCTGCCGGAAGGCTGGCAAGACCTTCCAGCCGTGCGAAGCGGAGAGGTCTGGGCCGTAGATGCCACGTCGTATTTCAGCCGCCCAGGGCCACGCGTGGTTGACGGCGTGGAAATCCTCGCGCGCCTTCTTCATCCCGAAACCTTCGGCTCACCGGCAGCGCATGAGGCCATGCGTGTCCAATCGGAATTAATGAAAGCTTAGTAGGCGGAAGGCAGTAGGCGGAAAACAATAAGCTCTCTGCCTTCCGCCTTCTGCTTTCTCTCTTCCTCTGCATTTGGAGCGTCTAACAAAACCGTGTTACCACGCGCGTCACACGAAACAACACGAATCATTTTCGTGCCTCTTCGTGTATCTTCGTGGTTTATCTCTTTGCTTGGCTGGGTTTTGTTAGGCGCACTTAATAAATCCCTCTCAATAGAGACAACCGAAATTTGCTCTCGCCGCACTAATCTCATATCATCTTTCCCGAACGGGCAATGCCGGTTTGAACCCTGATTAGAAAGAGAGTTTTAATGAACTATCGAAATCTCGTCTGTGCCGCCGTGTTCGGCCTGTTTCTTTTCGCTTCACTGGCGACGGCGCAAACCTCCAGGCCAAGAGCTGGACAAAAGCCCGCGCCTAAAGCTACGCCGCCTGCCAGACCAACCACTACGCCGCAGAAGACAGCAACTACCGCGCCTCCGCCCGGAGCACTCGCCGTCGTCAACGGGCAGACGATTATGATTACCGATCTTGATCCGAAAGTGCGCGAGGTCATCGAAGGCTTTGACAAGAATATGCCGAGTCTGCGACGCGATGCGCTCGACGCGCGCATCAATACTATCTTGCTCGAAAACGAAGCGCAGAAGCGCAAGGTGACGGGCGACCAGTTGATGGATGCCGAAGTCAACAACCTCCTCGCAGACCCGACCGAAGCAGAGATTAAGGCCGTCTATGACGCGAGCAAGCAGCAGATCGGAGATGCCGACCTCGCTACGGTGCGCCCGCAGATAGTCAGTTACCTACGCAGCCAGACGGCACAGAAACTCGTCGGCGAATTCCTCAAGCGCCTGCGCTCGTCGCACGCGGTCGTGATGGGCACGACGGATGTCAACGCGCCGAATCTTGCGCCCGCGACTGTGCTGGCCACAGTGGACGGGCGAGCCGTCACCGCCAGGGAGTTCGAGGAACGGCTCAAGCCTTTCGTCTATAAATTGCGCCGGGAGATTTTCGAAGGCGAGGCGCGCGCCGTTGATATGAGGATCAACCAGATGCTTTTGGAGGCGGAAGCCAAAAAGCGTAACCTGACGCCGGAAAATCTTTTCAAGGCGGAAGTCGCAGACAAAGTGCATCAGCCGACGGACGCCGAGGTGACGAAGTTTTACGAAGACAACAAGGCGCGCATCAAAGGCGACCTCGCCAGTTTGCGCGGAGACATTTCCAACCTGCTCAGGGATCAACAGGTCAGCCGTCTCGAATCCGAGTTTGCCACCCGCCTTCGCACCGGGGCTACGTTGCAAATCTTTCTGGCAGAGCCGGAGCCGCCTACGCAGGCAATCAGCACCGATGACGATCCGTCGCGCGGAGAAAAGAATGCGCCCGTCACCATCGTCGTCTTCACAGATTTCCAGTGCCCTTCGTGCGCGGCTATGCACCCGGTAGTTGACGAAGTGACGAAGACTTATGGCCCTCGCGTGCGGCTGGTGGTTCGCGACTTTCCTTTAGTCATCCACGCGCAGGCGCGCAAAGCGGCAGAGGCCGCGAACGCCGCCAATGCTCAGGGCAAGTTCTTCGAGTACATCGCGGTACTCTTCAAGAACCAATCGGCGCTCGACGTGGCGTCGCTGAAAAAATATGCGACCGATCTAGGGCTAGACCGTGCGCGATTCGATACGGCGCTCGACAACGGGCAGTACGCAGCGGAAGTGAACAGCGACACCGCAGACGGCGAGGCTTATGGTGTTGATGGCACACCGACCATCTTCATCAACGGCGTGCGCCTGCGTAATCTGACCGCTGACGGCCTGCGCGCAGCCATTGACCGCGCCCTTGCATCCAAAACAGCATCGAAGTAGGACAGGCATTCTGTCGTAGGACAGACATTCCTGTCTGTCGTTGAGCGCGATAGCGCGAATACTGTTTGGCAATCTTGATGAGCGTGCTAGCGCACGCTAGGACAGACAAGAATGTCTGTCCCACGACAGGCAGGAATGCCTGTCCTACACCGTATGCGACGTGAGTTTTTCATGGTGCTGCTGGCTGTTATCTTTGCGGGAGTCATCGCCTGCTCAGGCTCTTCGACGGCAAAGCAGACGACAGACGGCGCGTTGGCGGCGGAAGAAGTGCCCGTTTATTCTTATGAAGTAATCAATACGTGGCCGCACGACGCGGAGGCTTACACGCAGGGGCTCGTCTTCTACGACGGCACTCTGTTTGAAAGCACCGGACTCTATGGGTCGAGCAGTCTGCGGCGCGTCGAGTTGAAGACCGGCAAGGTGAAAAAGAAGGTGGAAATCTCCCGCGAATATTTCGCCGAGGGCATGACGATCTTCGGAGACAAGGTTTTTCAATTGACGTGGCAGGCGCAAAAAGGATTTGTTTACGATCTGAAGAAACTCAAGCCGGAAGCCGAGTTCACCTACGAAGGACAGGGCTGGGGGCTGACGCACGACAATCACTCTCTGATTATGAGCGACGGCACAAACCGGATTCGCTTTTTAGACCCCACCAACTTTCAGGTGCAGCGGACAATCAGCGTCTACGAAAACGGGCATCCGCTGACGGAGTTGAACGAACTGGAGTTTATCAAGGGGGAAATCTACGCCAACATCTGGAAGACCGACCGGATAGTTCGCCTTGACCCGACCACGGGGAAAATCAACGCGTGGATTGACATGACCGGATTACATCACGAGGGCGACGAACGCCCGGAAAACTGTCTCAACGGGATCGCCTACGATGCCGAGAGCGACAGGCTCTTCGTCACCGGCAAGCGATGGACGAAGCTGTACGAGATTCGACTCGTCAGAAAGTAAAAAGGTAAAAGTAAAAAGGCAAAAGTGAGGCGGAAGCCAGTTTAATTAAAAACGGTTTCCGCCTCACTTTTGCCTTTATTAATTTTACCTTTTGCCTTACTTAGTGGTTGGCGTTTTCGTTGCCTTCGTCGCTATCCTTGGACTCGTCCGGGGTCTTACTTTCGGGAGCGGTCGAGGGCTTCCGCGTTTCTTCCAATGAGTTGCTCAGGTTCGTAAAGAGCTTGTCTATCGCCAGTTTCCATTCACCGTTCTCTTTGACCAGCGGCATCGTCACTGACTGACCCTCTGCCTTCACGTCAACGGTCGCGGTGTCGCCGCTAATCTTTTCATTGCTCACTTCAGGCATTGTGCCCATCTTGGTCTCAGCAGATGATTCCTTGAAGGCTTCTTCCGGCGACTTGCCCATTTTCTTGGAGCCAACTTCCATCAACGTAATCGTGCTCGCCGAAAGGTATTTCTTGGCAGCCGCGTAATCCTTGTTCTTGGCTGCTTCGTAATAGCCTTTAACGGCGGCTGTCGGAGTTGCTGCGCCCTTGCTGCACGCCGTGATGAAACCGGCGGCCAGCACAATAGCGAGGACCATAAATGCGGACATACTTCTGTTCATTACAACTTTGCTCATGCTAAGACTTCCTTATCAGTAGGTGTTAAAGCTGTATAGGTTCTATGCTAAATCCGGCGGCGAGTCAAATCGCGGCGCGAGGGCAGCCTTTGAGCTTAAAGTTTACCCATCACTCAGAGCGGAAGGCCGACGCGACGTTGCAGGTCTATGAAGCGAGGGTCTGTGCGAAGCGTGTCGAGACGCGGGTCAACCTTGAGCCAGACGAGAGCTTCCGAGCGCGCACGGTAGGATTCTTCCAGTCCTGCGAAAGCCTCATCACGGTTTCCCAGCGCGGCATGAATGATGGCGAAATGATAGGGCGAAACGTGGCGGGTTGCGGCCATCTGCTTCATCTCTTCGAGCACGCGCTGCGCCTCGTCACGTTGCCCTGCCATGACAAAGGTGTGGCCGAGCGCGGCCAGGATAAGCGGCGCGTCGTCCAACAGGGCGGCGCGTCTGTATTCCTCTATGGCTTCCGCGTAGTCGCCCTTCTGCTCGCGCGCCCAGCCCATGAAGAAGCGCGTCCAGACGGAGTTCGGGTCCATCTCTATGGCCTTCTCGAATTGCTCGATAGCGTGCTCGTACTGGCGCGCGAAGAAGAAGGACAGCCCCAGGTCTGTGTTGATTTCGAGCGAGAGCGGGTCAAGTTCGCTCGCCTGCTTGACCTCTGCTATGGCTTCGTTCAAACGCCCCATCAACGCCAGATACCAACCATACCAGTGATGCGCCGAAGCATAGCCGGGATTGAGTTCGATGGCTCGCCTGTACTCACCTTCCGCGCCCGCCCAATCCCATTCATAAAACGCTTTCACCAGTCCGAGCGAGGCGTGCGCTTCGGCCAGGGTGTCGTCTATCTGCAAAGCCTGTTCAGCCGCCGCTCGCGCTTTCGGCATGGCCTCGTTGGCGGGCAGATGATTGGACGAAAGCGCGTAGTAAGCGTCGGCCAGCCCCGCGTGGGCCAGCGCGTAATCCGGGTCAACGTCAATCGCTTGCCGGAAATGCTTGATCGCATTGTTGAGAGCTTCCTTGGTCGTCTTGCTCAAACAGAAGCGACCCTTGAGGTAGAGGTTGTAGGCTTCCGTGTTGTCCGTGTAGCGCTTGCCCAGTAGCTTCTTCTCTTCGCCCGTCAACTTGAGCTTGAGCTTTTCGGAAATTTCCTTCGAGATTTCTTCCTGCACCTCGAAGATGTCCGCCGCTTTGCGTTTGTACTGTTCGCCCCAGAGTTGCGAGCCGTCCTCCGTATCAACCAGCTCCGTCTTGATAATTAGATTGTCGCCCAATTGCAGCACGCGCCCCATCATCACCGCGCGCACGCCTAAGTCACGCCTGACCTCCTGAGCATCAACCTCCCGGCCTTTGTAGCGAAACACGGTCGCGCGTGCCATCACCTTTAACTGGGGAAGCTGCGAGAGCGTGTTGATGATGCTCTCTGTGATGCCGTCGGAGAGATATTCCGTGCTCGCGTCATTGCTCCCGTTAGCGAGAGGCAGGACGGCTAGCGAATCAATGTGCGTGCGTTTCCCGCTACTGGTCTGGTGGTGGATGATTGTCGGCAACTGCATTCCGGCAGGTCGGCTCGGATTGCCGAGTTCGTCCGTGTAGAGATTGAAGAGATGAACTTCAACATTGTGCTTGACCTTCGTCGTGCCGAGATCGTCCACGTGCTCGCTGCGGTCGCCGATTTCAAAGAGCACGTCGGCCATCGTCTTCGAGAGCAGGATGTGACCTGCGTCGCCGCAGTCCATCACGCGCTGCGCAATGTTGATGCCGCTCCCGGCCACGTCCTTCTGGCGATTGGCGTCAACGGTTCTCAGCACAGGGCCGCTGTGGACGCCCATGCGTAGCTCTATGTCCTTGTTGCTCAGAAGCGCGCGGCTGATTTGCAGCGCACAGCGCACGGGGGCTTCCGGGTCAACGAAGAAGACAAGCGCCATCCCGTCGCCCGTTGACTTGCAGATCATCTGGTTAGAGTTTTGCGCCCGGCGAAACTCGTCTGTCTGGCTGACGATCTCGTTCAACTTCTGTTGAAGATAAAATTGCTGGTTGATGCGGTGCTTGGAGAATCCGACCAAATCCATGAAAAGTACGTGCGCGATTTCCGGCGTCGAGGGCTGGTTTGCATCTATCAGCAAGGTTTCCGCTACGGGAGCATCATCCGTTGCGCGTCCTCCGGTTCTGACCTGAACGGTTTGAGCGTCTGCCCGCGTCGTCAACTCCGCAGAATTGCCGCGCGGTATTTCAGCGGGCGCAGTGACGCGCAAATCCACAGTCTCGAATTCCATTCTGCGCCTGAGGTCGCGCAAATCCGCGATCAGGTCTTTGACGGTCTGGTAACGATTCTCTCTGTCTTTGGCCAGCGCCTTCGAGACGACGCGCTGCATCTCTGGCGGTGCGTCCCGCAGTGTATACGCGAGCGGCTGTGGCTCGCGGTCGAGGATGGCGACGATTACATCGCTCGGTGTCGGCCCGCCAAAGGGGGCGCGACCCGCCAGCATCTCGTAAAGCACGACGCCGAAGCTGAAGATGTCCGTGCGCTCGTCCACCTTGAGGCCGCGCGCCTGCTCAGGCGACATATAGGTCACTGTGCCGATGACTATCCCCGGCCCGGTGTCTGCGAGCGTCAGGGCGCTGGGACTTGAAGACGTGCGTTGCTCCGTCAGCTTGGCGAGGCCGAAGTCCAAGACCTTCACGTAGCCGTCTCTGCGGAGCATGATGTTCTCAGGCTTGATGTCGCGATGAACAATCCCTGCTTCGTGCGCCGCCCCGAGAGCGCCCGCGACCTGAATGCTCACGTCCAAAACTTCATCCGCCTTCATCCGCCCGCGCGCCAGCCGGTCGCGCAAAGTGATGCCGTCAATAAACTCTGTGGCGATAAAATGCGTGTCGCGCTCCTCGCCGATCTCGAAGATGGTCAGAATATTTGGGTGATTAAGCGCAGACGTGGCGCGGGCTTCCTGCTGGAAACGACGCAGGCGGTCCTGGTCTTTGGTGACATCCGAGGGCAGGAGCTTGAGGGCGACGGGGCGGTCAAGCTGCATGTCGTGCGCCAGATAAACTTCGCCCATGCCGCCCGCGCCGATGGGGGAACGAATCTCGTAGCGCCCGAACCTTATGCCTGCGGGGATGGTCATCTGTTACCGCTCTACCTTAATCCTGTCATACAGCCGCTACTCTGAATGTATTACACATCCGCAAAATGTCAAGACTACCAAAATTGAGTTAGATAAAGATTGAAGGCAGACACCTCGGATAGTAGGCCACTACTGGCTAACTGTTGACATTCACCTTCGACGGGAATATCGTGCGCCCGATCTCAGTCCTCGCCTCTTTGCTGACGAGAGCCTAAAGCATGACCCTCGTTAGCCTCACGCCACCGCTGATAGCGATGGGCGTCTAATCTGTAAACAGTGTGGCGGTCTAATTCTGTAACATCCACAAGAATGCCAGGAATGTTGAAGCTGAAGGAAGATTAGACGGCTAAATGGGCGTGATTTTTGACGCCTGTTAGGGCGTATAATACACGTTGTGCTGCTTGTTCTAATAAGGTTTTAATTGAAACGGGCGCATCTGTATTTGTTGAGTTGAAGTTTATGAAAACGTCCAATTACATTGCATTCTTGCGCGGCATAAACATCGGTGGGCATCAGGTAAAAATGGAGCAGTTGCGGGACTTGTTTCGAGGGTTGGGCTTTACCAGCGTTCGCAGCTACATTCAGACCGGCAACGTCTTTTTCGAGACCACTGAAAATGACCGCGCCCGTCTCGCACACAAAATCGAGCAACACCTTTACGCAGCTTTAGGCTATGAAGTGCCCACCTTTCTGCGGACGATTGCAGAGGTTGAACACGCAGTACAACTCAATCCGTTCAAAGGTGTCGAGGCTACACCCGATACGCGATTTCTTATTACTTTTATACCGCAACCGTTACCCGATGATTTTAAGTTACCGCTTTCCTCGCCCAAGGGCGACTTTGAAATATTGCACTCGACATCCGGCGAAGTGTTCATCGTGATGCGCCTGCTCAATGGCAGACCAAGCAATCCGGCGGTATATATCGAAAAAACCTGCAAAGTGAAAACGACAACGCGCTTCTTTGGAACAACCCTCAAGATTTTACAGGCTGCAAAAAGTGGTTGAGTAGTTCCGCACAGCCGCAGCACAACAATTCGTTGGAGGTGACTCGCATTACGCTCCGCTTCATGCTCGCACCTCAACTCAAGCGTTAGGCGTCTTATGTTGAGTGAAAAACTAAAGCAATGTTACTGAGAAGTGGTGAGGCTCATCTTGAAGCAGAAAACTTGGCTATAAAGCTCTCAGAAACTTATTACGGAGAGGCTTGTTCGCCATTCCCTTATAATGATTGTCGCTGGCTGCGCCGTGAATTTGATGGTGAGCTAGAGGTTTTGATTCCCGATCTGGATATGTGGTTCCTGGATATTGCCGCTATCTCAGGTCGAGGTAAAAGGCTCCTCAATTTATCGGAAGAACAGGTCTTTTTTGCTAGAGGAATAATGAGCCTGAGCTTCTTCGACAAACATCCAGAATATGCTTGGATAGAGAGGCATATCACTGAGTTAAACACGCCAGATTTATTTGAGCAGATGAATTTGCATAACCGAATGCGTAGAATCCTTGTCTCGCTCTTTGATTTGATGTTGCGTGAGAAATATCAAGAGGAATGCTAAAGTCCGCTGCCTAACACGCATTCAACCGGAGCACGAATTAGCTTGTTTTTCATCGAGAACTTGGCTGTGCCGATGTGGAATGCGCGCCCGGTTAACTTGGGCGTTAAGCGGCTACAATTTGTGAGGAGCCAGTGAGTAAACAGAGCGTAGAAATCATAGCCGAGCTGTATGAAGCCCTCGCGCGCAGGGACCTCCCGGCCATCATGAGTCTGATCGACCCTGAGATCATCGTCTCGCAGACCATGCTGCTCCCGTGGGGCGGGGAATATCATGGTTTTGAAGGCGTTCAGAAGTTTTTCACCCAATTATTCCGGAGCGTTGAGTCGCAGTTGACGGTGGATGAGTTTGTTGACGCCGGTGATAGGGTAATAGTCATCGGCTCGACGCGCGGGCATGTGAGGGCGACAGGGGCGCCGTTTAATATCCGGGCGGTGCATGTCTGGACAGTGAAAGGCGGCAGGGGGATACGGTTAGAGCCTAACGTCGACACCCCAAAAATGCTGGAGGCGCTAAGGCAGGGCAAGGTATGAGGGGGCCGGTGCGCCGCCTGCTTGCTGATTTAGGCTCGCCGAAGTACCAACCACCACCGCGCTTCATAACCATAGCGGTACGCACATGGAGGACGCCCCCCTGTGGTGTTACAGGGAAATCCTCAAGTCCACCAATAAATCCTCATTTTGTCCGAGAGATTTTTCTTGACATTTCTCTTCTGGCGGAGTTAATCTGCCCGCGCTCAAACTCAAAGGCGTGTGACTCACACCTCGCTTAGTCTCACGTCAACGCTACTTTCTTTAACCTTGTCATTGATCACGATGCAGCCTTCCCCTGCCGCGCACTATCTTTTCCCAGAAAAGCATTCATGCCTTTCCGCTTATCGTATGCGCCTAACGGGGAGGAACTTTTAATGACTAATTGTTGTCTCTGAACTGAAAAGATAATAAAGCCCTAGTATCACTTGATGTTGATACAGAGGCTCCTGAACAACACAACCCTAGCCGCTCTCACGTGCAAGAGGATGCCTCGCCTTCTTCAGACTACATCCTAGCGCACATGAGTGGCAGCCTCTCAACTGTAAAAATCTGAGGAGCACTCGCCCCTGATGCGCTCTTTGTCTTCACCTATCCAGGCAATTTATAAAGCAGGTCGTAGAGCCTCGTGCAGCATGGGCCTCGTAGTGTGTCGGTCAGAAAAGAGGTCTTAATGTCGAAGAAGAAACCTCACCAGCAACAGAAAACTGATAGACCAAAACTAAAGAGCCGCAGTCATCGGAAAGTTATTGTGGCTATGGGCTTGATTCTCTGCCTGGGAGTGCTGAGCGTGCTCCTCGCTAAGTGGAGAGCCGCCCGTGCAGTCACCAGAACCAATGCCCTGCTCGCCATGCCGACGCCTACGCCCTCCTCCTTCTCGCCGAGTAACCCGTCGAAAGCGTACATCTATGCTGGCGGCAAACTCATCGCCACGGAAGAGCCTGTCGGCAATCCCTCTTCCAATAGAATCAATGTTGCATTGGCCTCAAATGGAGGCGTCGCCAGCGCTTCATCACAACTCGGAACCGGATGGCCAGCGGCTGGAGCGAACAACGGCGAGAGGAAAGGCTTGAACTGGGGTAATGGTGGTGGCTGGGCCGATGGGACAGCTAATACCTACCCTGATTGGCTCCAGATTACCTTCAACGGCATGAAGACGATTGACGAGATTGATGTCTTCGGCGTGCAGGATAACTACCAGAGCCCGAGTGAGCCGACTGAGACGATGACGTTCAGTTATTACGGACTGGCTGGCTTCAACGTCCAATATTGGGATGGGTCAGCGTGGGTGAATGTTCCTGGATGTAATGTCGGTGGGAACAATCTCATCTGGAAGAAGTTCATCTTCTCCGCGATTACGACGAATAAGGTTAGAGTGCAAGTCAACAACGCCTTGTATGGTAATAGCCGGATAACAGAGGTGGAAGCCTATGGAACCGACGCACCGGCAAGAATTAATGTGGCGCTGACCAGCAATGGCGGGACAGTTTCCGTTTCATCTACCGGGTCAACGGGAGGCACTTTCCCTGCGAGCGGTGTCAACAATGGTGATCGCAAAGGTCTCAACTGGGAGAATGGAGGAGGATGGCGAGATGGCACGGATAACGTTTTCCCGGACTGGCTGCAAGTAGATTTCAACGGCACGAAGACTATTGACGAGATAGATGTCTTCACCATTCAGAACGGTTATGCCAATCCATCAGAGCCGACAGAGACAATGACTTTCAGCCTCTACGGCATCACCGCCTTTGATGTTCAGTATTGGAACGGATCGAGTTGGGCGACTGTGACGAATGGCAGCGTGTCGGGTAATGACAAGGTTTGGAGAAAGTTTACCTTCTCACCAGTGACGACCACCAAGCTCAGAGTAGTGGTCAACAATGCTCTGTATTCGGCAAGCAGGATTATTGAAGTTGAAGCATGGGGCACGAACTAAGAGCCTGTAGCTGTGAGGCATTCGCACCAATTAGCCTGACCGCCTTCATGGCGATCAGAAATAATCCACGATTAGAAACCAGGTCTTCGGAGCAGCCAATTATCATGGTAAGCAGCATCTCACGACCATGTATCTTCTCGGCACGATTTTATCTATCGGCCACCCTCACACTTCTGTTGAGTTGGAGCGCGCTGGCGCAGAACACGACCACGCCGGATCGTGGCTTTCAGCCTTCTTCTTCCTACGCCATCGGCGACATTGAGATCATCAACACGACCAACGGCAATTTGATGCTTCATGTTCCCCTGGGCGCGCTCCCAGCCGGTCGTGGCGGACTCGCCGCCAAGCTCACGCTACTCTACAATAGCAAGCTGTGGGATCAGGAGACCATTTATGAGGATTGCCCGCGCATCCCGCACTCAAGCGGCAACCGGGAGCCGATGACGCCTCCCTACCCGCAATGTTCCGGGGATAACTCTCGCCAGACGCAGTTGATCGGTCTCAGCGAAGAAGGCGGGTGGCGCTATGCTTTTCGGTATAGGCTGCGCATTGTGGAAAGCTTCTATCAGGGAACTGATGCCGGTTGGTCATGCAGCCCGCAGCATCCGGCGAATGTCTCCATGTACAAGCTGCAAATGATTTTCCCTGACGGCAGCTTGCACGATTTCCGGCTTCAGGGCTATACCGAACCCGACACGATGCAACCGAACTTCTTCCCAATGACATCGGGTGGAACAGTCTCTCCAAACAGCGGCTGCAATGGGTGGTCGAATACAACCAACAAGCTCGTTTATTACAGTGTTGACGGCACGTACTCTCGGCTTGAGTTCGAGCACAACAGTGACGGAGCATGGACGCTCTATCTGCCTGATGGCACGCGCGTCACCGAAGGCAACAATGCGCCACAACGTATCTATGACCGCAATAATAACTACATCGAGATTCAGGAGAGCATTACCTACAACAATCATCCCGCTGCCAAACTAATTGACCAGTTGGGCCGCCAGTTGATTATCGAATATAACTCCGCCACTGATGAAGATACCGTTCACATGTGGAGCACCAATAATCAGGAGATAACCTGGCGTATTAAGTGGAAGACCATCCAGGTTCGTAAGACCTATAACTCCGGTGTCATGGGATTGATCGCGCATTGGCGCACACTGAAAGTGGTTGATCAAGTGATCCTGCCCAGCGCATCTGGACAGGCAACAGAACTGTCCTACACTTTCGGCTACAACGCGAGCACGATCAATCCATCAGTCGGCTGGGGAGAAGTCAACTCCGTCACCTTGCCTTCAGGGGCGCAAACCACTTACCAGTACAAGCTGGACAATGTCACCGGCATGACGGTCAATGCGCCCGCAGTTCTGAAGAACTACCCGACGAGAAAAGAGCTGACTTATCAACAGGAGTACGACGGCGCTTCGACGCCAGTGACTGAGGCGTGGACTTACGCGATTGACGAGCCTGAGGGACTCAGCACGATCACCGCCCCTGACGGCGGCATCACGCGAGAGCATTTCCTCTCATCGTTGGGGGGACAGGGGTGGGGCACAGGATTGGTTTACAAGACGGAATGGCCGGACGGCTCAATTGTGGAGCGCCGGTGGTTGTCCAATAATCCTTACGGCTATCCTTCCTACGCCAGCAATGTGGCGGCTGCCACTTACGTCAAGACAGAGTATGCCTCCATCAAAGACCTGAATGGTAACTACCAGACAGCAATCAAAGACTATAACCTCGATAAGAACGGCAATGTCACACAGGTCATGGAGTACGATTGGGTGACATATTCCAGCGTACATGATACAAGTGGGAATCCGCAGTGGAATGCCATCAGCAGTTTTACTCCTCAGCGCGTGACTACCAATAGTTACTACAGCGCCACGCCGGATGCGACGGATGCCACGACGGACGATCCCGACAGTTATCACAAGGCGACTGCCCCGCGCCTGCTGAAGCTAGTTGCGTCATCCGAGGTCGGCAGCAACTCACCGACGCTTGCTCGCAGCGAATTTACTTACGATAATGCCTTAACGACGGGCAATCTCACCGAGCAGAAGAGTTGGGACTCGACCAAAGGCGCGTACTCCAACCCGCTCTCGACATCTAATTCCGTCTCCGTTTCTCATCAGTATGACGTATACGGCAATCCCACAATCTCGACGGACGCACGAGGCTATCAGACCAAGCTCATCTACGGTTCTGTCGGAGGTTACACAAATCTGTACCCAACACAAACCATCACAGCCTTCGAGACAAGCATTCAACGCACGGCGAGCCAAGTCTACGACTTCAACACCGGACTTGTCACTAGCACCACTGACGTAGACAACAATGTTACGAGCGAAACTACTTATGATGTCTTTGGGCGTCCGGTAGAAACCAGAGCCGCCGCCAATGTGCCGGGCGTCAAGACCATAACTCGCATGGAGTATTCTGATGTTGACCGGCGCGTCATCACGCGCTCAGACCTCACGACAGCCTACGATGGCAAGCTGGTCAGCATCCAGCATTACGATCAACTGGGACGTGTTCGGTTGACTCGCCAGTTGGAAGATGCCGCCACACAGAGCGCAACGGATGAGACCACCGGCATCAAGATGCAGACTCTTTATCTCACGGATGTCAACCATCACTTCACTTATCAACTCGACTCTAATCCATATCGTGCGGCCACGTCAGGCGCAGCGAGCGCGGAGGCGACGATGGGCTGGACGCGAAGCAAAGCCGATAATGGTGGGCGAGTCGTTGAAGTCGGGACATTCTCCGGGAGTAGTCTCCCTGCGCCATGGGGAACTAATGCCAGCAGCACGGGCGTGGTGACAACTACTTATGATGCCAACTACACGACCGTCACTGATCCGGCTGGTAAGAAGCGGCGCAGCAAGGTGAATGCACTGGGGCAGTTAGTCAGAGTGGATGAGCCGAATGCGAGCAACAGTCTCGGCGATCTGAATACTCCAGCGCAGCCGACTAGTTACACCTATGATACTCTCGGGAATCTGACGCAAGTGAGTCAGGGCAGCCAGATGCGCACCTTCGCGTATAGCTCGCTATCACGCTTAACCTCGGCCACTAACCCGGAAGCCCACAATGAGCAGGGCATTCCCGTTCCCACTACTTACCAGTACGACCCGAACGGCAACCCGACGAAGAAGACCGATGCGCGTGGAATCACGATTGATTACGCCTATGACGCGTTGAATCGGGTGACGTTCAGAGACTACCCCGGCACGGCGCTCGATGTCACTTACACGTATGATTCGCTCCTCAATGGCAAGGGGAGATTAACCTCTGTCGTCAGCAGTGTCTCGACCACCAGCTATGGTGAATATGACGCCCTGGGGAGAATCAAGCAGAGCAGCCAGACAACCAACGGGCAGAGCTATTCGATGAGCTATGGTTACAACCTGGCCGGAGCTATGACCTCACAGGCTTACCCATCAGGCAGAATCGTGACCACCAGTTATGACAATGCTGGCAGACTGAGCAGTGTCAGCGGGCAGAAGGCGGGAGAGACGAACAAGACTTACGCCTCACAGCTCAGTTATAGCTCACATGCCGCAGTGACGGAGATGAAGCTGGGCAATAATCTGTGGGAACACACCATCTTCAACACCACATTACAGCCGACTGAGATTGGCTTAGGTACACAGCCAGGCAGTGTCGAGAGACTGAAGCTGAGCTATGCTTATGGCACAACCGCTAATAATGGCAATGCTCAGAGTCAGACTATCACTGTTGCAAGCGGGCCGACGCTCTCGCAGAGCTACACTTACGATGAATTGAACAGGTTGAAGTCGGCGGTGGAGACGAACGGCGCAACGCAGAGTTGGAAACAGATCTACGTCTATGACAGATATGGCAATCGCAGCTTCGATGTCAGCCAGACAACGCTGCCCTCACCGCTCCAGAATCCAGGCATCAACAGCGCCAATGATAATCGAATCAACTCAAATCAGGGCTATTCTTACGATGCAGCAGGCAATTTGACGAACGCACCGAATCAGAGTTTCACCTACGATGCGGAGAATCTGCTGGTAAGCTACAACGGTGGCGAGACGGTCAGCGGTGGTGGCACGTTCTTCTATGATGGCGATGGGCGAAGGGTGAAAAAGATAACTATCGCTGGGACGACTGTTTATGTGTATAATGCGCTGGGGCAGTTGGTGGCCGAGTACACGGACAATCCTTCACCAACCAATACCGGGACAAGCTATTTAACCAGCGACACGTTGGGCACGCCAAGAGTTATCACCGATGCCAGTGGAGCGCTGAAGGCCAGACATGATTACTTGCCGTTTGGTGAGGAGATCATGGCTGGAGTTGGTGGACGCACCGAACAGCAAGGTTATGTCGTGGATAGTCTCAAGCAGAAGTTCACCGGATATGAGAGAGATAGTGAGACGGGATTGGATTATGCACAGGCGCGGTATTACGCGAGCGCGCAGGGACGCTTCACCAGTGTTGATCCACTAATGGCATCGGGCAGTACTGCTGATCCTCAAACTTGGAATCGTTACTCTTATTCCTATAACAACCCACTCCTCTTTACAGATCCGAGCGGAATGTTAGCAGGCGACTTTTTAGAGAATGAAACTGGGAAGTATTTGGGAACGGACGGGCAAGCAGACGGACAGTATTACGCGGTTACTGATAAGAAAGAAGCAAAGCAAATCGCGGCCACCAATAAAAGCGGCGGAACTACTTCACTTGCTTCCGTAAGTTCTGCGGTCAATATTACGTCAGGTGGTTACGCTGTGAGGCAAGCAATCGGTGCGGCGGTTGTAAGAAGCGATAGCCCCTCTGGTTCAGATACAGAGGGAGGTCGCCATGAAGAAGCTGTTACATGGGGGCCGGATGCAAATGGGGTCGAAAGACCTATCGATGCTGCACCAGGACCTTATTCTGATCCTTTAGTGAATACTCACGCTCAAGTTACTCCTTCCAATTTCGCAAATAAAGCGGACGTAGGTGTACTTCAAGATGTACATGGGGTCGCTCATATTCACCCCTCGGGCGTTTCCAAAAGCGTGACCGCACCAAAAAATCCGACGGTAGGCATGGTCATTGGTTCTACTACAATAAGTACAGGCAAGTTTATTCAAACGCCATCACCAGGGGACATTGGAAATGCGTTGCCCGGCAGAACCAATATAGCAGTCGGAGCGCGAGACAGGAATGTGTACTTTTACAGGAATGCTGGCAACAATCCTGACTGTAGCTGTGTTGCAAGAATACCTCTGAAAACATTTCTAGGCTTAAAGTGATTCTAAAATGAAGAAACTAAATTTCCTGTTTGCCATCTTGTGTTGCTTAGTCGTTATCAATTCGGCTCAAGCACAAGAGCGCAAAGTAAAAATACTGCGGTTTGAGGTAGATAAGAAAGAAGTCAAAACGAGCTTTAAAATTATCATCTACCTCGATGATAAAGAGATAGAGCCGCGCCGGGATGGAGACAGTTTTTTTGTGCCTCAAGAAATAGATAACTCGGTTGTTAGTGTGCGATTTATTTCTGATGGCTATGACCTAATTTTTCATCCGATATATCCAGCGAAGTTTGATACGGATTGGATAATCGGAGTGGACAAGAAACCTTTCGATGCAGATAACGTTTCTCCAGAAGAAGCTCAGAATGTGAAGATGGTTTACTATGCGCAGTTTATCTCCCGTGAGGGTGACGGTACTATACTGGTAGTCAGTGTTCTCAAGGAAAAAGGTTTTAAACCGATTTTATGGGCAAAGCCAAAGCAGAGAGAGAGGCAGTAGCAAGTGTCTAATGCCCTGCTCGAACTCTTATCCGAACTGACGCCAGTGGAAGCCTGACGGCTGTCGTTAACGGCTCGCTCAATATGACCTCCAACGCTACTGGGGAATGTCAGATCGTCTTCACCCGCCTTTTTAATCCCGGTCTTGGGACTGTTCCGTTCCTCAATCCATCAAAGAGCAACTCATCATAAATGGAGCTACCATTATTGATTGAGGGCAAAGATTTGAAAAGATACGGACACAACGCCTGTGCCGCCGCCTGACGACTCGTTCAACCGACCCCACGATAGCTTTCCTTTCATGCTTGATTATTCCGGCGTATGCTGTGTGCTGTTCGCGCGGGGCGGGCTTAATCGGGCGTTAGCCAGCTTCAAATATGTTATCCATCTATTATGAGAGTAGCGCTCTATAAGATTGGAAATCTGTGCGGCATTCTGGCTCCAGTCTTATGGGCAGGAGCCATCATTTTCTGCGGCAGTTTAAGACCGGAATACAACCACCTGACACAATACGTTAGCGAGCTTGGGGAGCGGGGCAGTTCTACCGAGTACGTTATACGGTACGCCGGATTCGTCCCAACGGGCCTCATGCACGTGGCGTTTGCCGCCTTCCTGTACGCTGTCTTCAAAGGTCGTCGGCTGGCAGCAATCGCGGCCATGCTGCTGGCCCTCAATGGAGTGGCGCGGATTGGCGCAGGCCTCTTCCCCTGCGAGGTAGGCTGCGCCGGGCCCAGACTTTTGCTCAGCCAGAAGCTGCATAGCTTATCGTCGGGCGTGGGCTTCTTCGCTCTGATTGGTGCTGCGGTTCTCTGGGGCATCGTCCTCAGGCGATACCGGAGCTTGAGAGGGTTTAGTCTGTATTCTGTGGTGTCCGGTATTCTGGGTTTGGTTTTCCTGGGAGCGATGTTATGGGATGCCGAATCAAGAACAGGCATTGGTCTCTACGAGCGTTTATCTACGGGCGTCTTGTCTTTGTGGGTGCTGGTGTTTGCGGTCAGGTTATGGTGGCTCAAGGCATACAACGTCAATCCTGAGGAGCCTGCATTTTCAGGCGCTCGCTCACAAATCATTCAACCCGACCGGAATTAGCATGTCTCTCAGCGGTTAACCTGGCTGTCATCACAGATGCTTCCCGGTACAGCAATTCCGGCGTTCGACGGCTGAAACTTGCGGCTATCTATTATTACGTTATAGTTTTGACTCAGGTGTTTAGAGCCTTCACCTTTTAACAAAGGAGAGCAGATGAGCGAACAGCCTAAAGGGAAAATCGGCTCTATCGGTTGGGTAGACTTAACGGTCGAGAATGCCACCGGGTTGAGAGACTTCTATCGTGAGGTCGTGGGGTGGGGTGCGACGGGTGTGGAGATGGGCGGCTACAGTGATTTCTGTATGAACGAGCCGCAGACAGATAATTCAGTGGCGGGAATCTGCCACGCTCGCGGGTTGAATGCTGAGGTACCCCCGGTCTGGTTGATTTACATCACGGTTGCTGACTTGGACACGAGCATGACAAGGTGCGTTGAGCTTGGTGGGCAGATCATCGCAGGGCCGAGGGTGATGGGAACGCAGGGGAGGTACTGCGTTGTGCGTGATCCTGCCGGAGCCGTAGCCGCATTGTTTGAGCATGTCTCATAGTTAAGCCACAGAAGCCGCCGAACAATTCATTTCGAGCCGACGGCCCTAAAGCCTTCCGTAGCCTTTATAATTTAGAGTCACTAACAAAAGCGATAAGAAATAGACAGGATTAACAAGATGGACAGGATATAAAGAAATAAAATCAAGCTCGCTTGAGCTGTCTGGTCTTCTTAATCTTGCTAATCTTGATAATCCTGTCTATTCCTTCTTCATCGTAGTTTTGTTAGGCGCTCTTAATCGCGTCATTAGATTTCAATCTCTGACAGTAGTTATTAATCTAGAAAGGCGAAGAATGGGAATCTCGCTCAAACCGGAACACCTGAAACGCTACAGGGACATCGCCTGGCTTTTTATGAAGTACGGGCGCTCCGATCTGGTCAAGCAGGCGGGGCTGGAAGATGCGCTCTCCGATGAGAGCGTCGCCGCCGAAGAGGTTTCTGCGCCGGAAGCGGGAGAGCTATCAAAAGACCTCGAAAAGATGGGGCCGACCTTCGTCAAGCTCGCGCAGCTTCTTTCGACGCGCGCAGACCTTTTGCCCGTTCCATATCTGGAAGCTCTCGCGCGCCTGCAAGATGATGTCGAGCCGTTCTCCTTCAAGGAAGTTGAAGAGATCGTGACCGAAGATCTGGGCGTGCGGCTCTCCAAAGCCTTCGCTAATTTCGAGGCGCAGCCCATCGCCGCCGCTTCGCTTGGTCAGGTGCATCGCGCACAAATGCGCGACGGGCGCGAGGTCGTCGTCAAAGTTCAACGACCCGGAATCCGCGAGATTGTCCTCAAGGATTTGGAAATCCTGCAAGGCATCGCGGAGTTTTTGGACAATCACACGGAGACAGGCCGCCGCTATGAATTCAGTATGATCCTTGGGGAACTGCGGAAGAGCTTGCTGCGCGAACTCGACTACCGGCAGGAGGCGCGTCACCTCATCGTCTTCAACCGAAACTTCCGCGAGTTTGAGCGAATCATTGTGCCGATGCCGGTGGAAGACTACAGCACCTCGCGCGTGCTGACGATGGATTACATCGAAGGCAAGAAGATAACGGCCTTGAGTCCACTGGCGTTGATGGATATTGATGGCTATCAACTGGCCGAAGACTTTTTCCACGCCTATCTCAAGCAAATCCTCGTTGACGGCATCTTTCACGCAGACCCGCATCCGGGCAATGTCTTTCTGACGAACGACAACCGAATCGCCCTGATTGATCTGGGCATGGTCGGGCGCATCACGCCGGAGTCTCAGGAGAACATTCTGCAATTGCTCTTGGCTATCAGCGAGGGGCGCGGAGACGAAGCCGCCACGTTGACCATCAAACTGGGCGAGCCGAAAGAGAGTTTTGAGCAGGAGAAGTTCAGTCGTCAGGTCGCAGACCTCGTCACGCAGCATCAGGGCAGCAACGTTCAGGAGATAGATGCGGGGCGCGTCGTGCTGGAAATCACGCGCATCAGCGGTGAGACGGGCTTTCGCCTGCCGCCGGAATTCACCCTGATTGCGAAGACCCTGCTCAATCTGGATCAGATCGTCCATGTGCTCGACCCGGACTTTGATCCGAACGCCTCGATTCGCCAGAACGCGACCGAGATTATGCGCGAACGCATGATGAAGAGTCTTTCGCCCGGAAACCTCTTCAACACGCTGCTCGAAACCAAAGGCTTAATCGAGAAGATGCCGGGGCGCATCAACAAGTTTCTCGACGCCATCGCCAACAACGAGATGGAGATCAAAGTTGACGCGATTGACGAGACAAAGTTGATGGAGGGTTTCCAGAAAATCGCCAACCGCATCACGATGGGACTGGTGCTCGCAGCTTTGATTGTCGGGGCAGCGCTCCTGATGAGGATTGAGACCTCGTTCACCCTCTTCGGCTATCCGGGCATCGCCATCATTTTCTTCTTCATCGCCGCCGGAGCCGGGCTGTTCCTCGTCTTCAACATTCTCTTCAAGGATGAGAAATCGGAGAAGAAGAAGTCGTAAGATAGCAAAGGCATCTGGTGGTCTGACTGCGAGCGGATGTCCCGGTTGCATGGTAAGCAAGTGCCTCGTATAATTCTCGTCAACCTAAATTTTAGAAGAAACTGTTTGGAGTTAAAAAATATCTCATGCCGATTTACGAGTATCAATGCCGCAAGTGCAACGCGCACGTCGAGGCCATGCAGAAGATGACGGATAAGCCGTTGACCAAGTGTCGCAAGTGCGGCGGGCGTTTGGAGAAGCAATGGTCGTCCACGAGTTTTCAGCTCAAAGGCTCTGGCTGGTACGTGACGGATTACGCGGCGAAGAAAGGGGAGGCGAAAGAAGAGACTAAAAAATCGGACGCCAAAGAAGAAAAAAAGAGCGCAACGGAGACCACAACCGCCAGCGACAAGGCAACGCCCAAAGAGCCAACTTCCTCTAAAAAGGCGAGTACAACAAAACCTGCTTCATCAAGCGGCGACAAAAAAGTCTGAGTTTCATCCGGGTGAAGTCCATGCGCGCCTTATCAAAAGCACTGATCGCCTCTCTTTTTATCTCCCTCTCCTTCCAGTTTGCAGCAGGACAGGCCGGGCGGCGTCCGCGCCCGACCAATGAGGGCGGCGTCCTGCTCAACGTCGTCGCCGCGCGCGAGAACGACTCAAGCGGCCCCATCACGAGCAAGCAGATTTCGCTCTACGATGGCGGGATGGAGCAGACCATCAAGAGTTTCTCGCCCGACCCTTCTCCGGCGCGCATCGTCCTTCTGGTTGATAACTCGCTGACGATTCGCGCCGACGTGGAGAAACTGGAAGAAGCGGCGCGCGAATTCGCTTACGAAATCTACGAGGGCGATAAATTGTTGATCGTCGGTTACGACGATCAGGCGGAGATTGTCGCCGACTGGACTGACGACGCCAAGGCGATAGAGAAGTCGCTCGCGAGCTTTCGCAAGAAAGGCGACCCGCATCTTTTTGACGCCCTGAGCGCGGTCGCCGAGGAAGCCCTGCTTCCCTTGAGGGCCTCGAACCAGAAGCGCATCGTCGTCGTCATCAGCGACGGGCTTGATCGCGGCAGCAAGACGAAGTTCGATAAGATACTCGCCAATCTGCAAGCACAGGACATCACGGTCTATGCCATTCAAGCGCCGGACCGCACGGGCGGCGCTCTCAGGCGCGACCAGCCGAAGCCCGTCAAGGTGATTGAGAAACTCGCCGAAGGCACGGGAGGCCGCGTCTTCTCGATCAAAGACCTACGCGAGGCTGCCAAAACAATCTGCGACGAGCTACGCAAGAACCGCTACCTGCTTTCCTACGCTCCTTCAAACGTCCCTTACGGTGACGCGCGCCGCCTGCTCATCCTCGCAGACTCCGGCATCAACGTTCGTTCCAAGACGCTTCAGCCGCCGAATTAAAGAAGTGATAAGTGAGAGGTGATGGGTGATAGGGAAGAACGTATTTTCTCTTATCACCCATCACCTCTCATTTATCACTTCTTCCGTGAGTAAATATAGAACATAGTGATGACGACAAGCAGAAAGATGATTTCCAGCAGCGCGAAGTAGCCGGGGTCGAAGACGTTCGCCTCGTCGTGTGCCTCGCGGTAGGCGACAAAGGTGACAAGGGAGAGCGCGGTTGTGAGCCAGATGGCCTGTCGTTTGGCATCCCACATGAGCTTAGAGTCCTTCGCGGGCGTGATCCCCATGTGCTGGTGGACGCGCCCTGTTTTTCTTCCAGAGGGTTTCAGTGCCTTCCATCTCGGCCCTGATTATGACACACTTGCCCGGACACGAGTACGCGCGTTTCCTATAGCTCATCACTTAAAAAGAGGGTTTTGTTCAAATGTATTGCCCACAGTGCGGACAGCAGCAGTCTTCTAGCGAGATGCGCTTTTGTTCGCGCTGCGGCTTTCCTCTCGGCGGCGTGACGGAATTGCTCGCCAGCGGCGGCGTTCTCCGGTCGGTGGGCGGCGAAGAGTTGCGGGAACAATCGCTTTCGCCGCGTCGCAGAGGCATCAAGCAAGGTGTGGTCGTGATGTTGTTCGGGACGGTGATCGTGCCGGTTCTGGGAATATTAAACTCTTATCAGGATCAGACAACCCTGCTTGAGGTTCTCGTGGCGATTTCCGCCGTCATCTTTTTCGCAGGCGGCTTGATGCGGATTCTCTACGCGCTTCTCTTCGAATCATCGACGCCGGGCGTCAAGCCTGACGCCACTGCTGACGTTCCTGCGGTCGCGCCCGCTCAACTCGATGCGAGAGCACGTGTCTCCGCTCTGCCTCCGGCGCAGGGCGTCCCCGTTCCAAACTTCACACCTCGACGCATGAACACCGCCGAGCTGAGGCAGCCTCCGAGCGTCACGGAAAACACGACCAGATTGCTTGATGAAGATAAAGCTACGAGGAACGAATAAAGGATCAGCCGCCAATACATTGTAGGAAGCTCGCGCACATTTTTAGCGGCCCTCCTGGAAGTTTTAGCAGCTTGGTTAGTATTTTTAGCAAACCTCCTACTATTTCTAGCAACCCCCCTAATATTTGGGGAAGCTTCCCCGAATTTATAACACCTCTCCTAGAAATTTTAGGGGGACTTCCTAATCATTTGGGAAAGGCGCTACTATTTCTAACTTCCTTCCTACAATTTGTAAGAGACTTCCTGCTATTTTTAGCGCGCTTCCTATCAATCCTGTGCCTCTGTAGTTTCGTCTCAACACGGCTTGCTCATGTTTCATAATGAAACTTAGACGCGCATCTTCGATTCACTGTGAAACACGTCGCAATCTTCAACATCAGCAGTAGATTGCGTAATTCTTCTATTTGCGCGCTATTCAACCCGGCACGCCTGCGGGCACAAGGATTGCACCTGATCGATACGCATTCCGATAATTTCGTGGCGAGGGACACCAGTTTTCATTTCGCGTAGCGGCCAACGACAGCGGATTACCGACGGATTGCCGACGATTCAGTGAACGCCTCAAACGCCTCACTCAATCGGTTTGATACTTGGTTTCATCGGACGGTCACCTTTCTTCAGTCCTGACCGTTCGGGCGTAACCCATCTACACCAGTCAAGAACACAGGGTAACAAGACAGGATAAACGAGCTTCGTGCTCGGGCGCACCCGTCCGCCAATTTGACGGTCGAGGAGCGACGAATGCTTTCGTCACCCGTGTGCTCACGACTGGATTTTCACCAAACTCTTAACCCTGAAAGGAATCGAATTAAGTGAACACCCTAATTACCCCCAAGGCCAGACGCCGCAGTTTCAGCGTACTGCGGCTGGTCGCTTTAGTTATTTCAACTTTAATCATCGGCGGCTCTGCCTTCGCGCAGACAGCCCCCATCCTGACGCTGAACAGCCCCGTTAGCCTCTTTGACTTCGGCAGGCTCAACACCGGGGCGCTCTCTCCGACGACAGTCATCACGGTGTCGAACAGCGGCACAGCCCTTCTGAACATCTCGAACGTCTCCTTGACGGGCGCTAATCCCGGCGACTATCAACTGGTCTCCACCACCTGCGTCGGAGTTACGCTCTCGTCCAAGACGACCTGCACCGCAACCGTCAGGTTCGCCCCGCAGTCTGTCGGGACTCGCACCGCCAGACTCGCTCTGACCGACAACGCGGCGGGCAGCCCGCACCTCGTTCCGCTCACGGGCGTCGGCCTCAACCCGTCGCTTCCGAACCGTCAAGTCGGGCCGATTGACCCCCGGATCGGTTTCCCGCTCTGGTATCAGGACGATCAGGGGCTGCGCCTTGCCCTGTGTCTGGATACGAACGGCCTCTGTCTGGCGGAGATACCGAACCCGGCACTGCCGCCGTCTGTCACGGACTCGCTCATCAACTTCCCCGGCGAAGCTTTCTGGTGGTCAGCCGAGGCTGAAATCAATCGGGCTATCGGCGGTCGGGTTCGTCTGGTACTCGCCAAAGAGGCAGCCTTCACGACCGAAGACGCAACGATTGGGAATCAGATTAGCTTCTCCCGCATCCGCATCCGCATCGACGAACTGACTCCCGGCGCGAGCTACACGGTCACACACCCGTATGGCGTCGTCACGCTGGTCGCCGATGGCGACGGCGATGCCGCTTTCGATGCGACATTGGATGGTGGCGGCCCCGGCTCCGGCGGTGGTGGTGGCGGCCCTGATGGTGAAATCGACACGACCGAGGACATCGGCATCGGCCCCAGCGACTTCAGAGCAGCGCTGAACGGCAAGTTCAGCACCTACCTTCGCTGGGATCCGGCAGTCGCCCCGGCAGCGCCCACCGGCTACATCGGCGACCCCAATGTCAATCACACTGTGACCGGCAGCCCCTTCAACACGAACTTCTTCCGCGTTGTCGGCCCGAACGTCGGTGGCCCCGGCATCAACTCCATCGAGACCAATCTCTTCTCCGTGCAGGGTAAGCTGGCACCGCAGACGCGCTTCATCAAGGGTGATGTAACCGCGTCTGACGAACCTTCTGAGGTTGGCGAAGTGGGCGTTGAGCCGCAGCCTTAAGGTGAAGGGGACTGTAGGGTCGGAGGCAAGTCCGTGCTTTCCACGCGCGTGGTGAGTTGGGACGAGTGCCGCCCCCACGGTCATCACCTCAGCCTCACGTTTAAAGTTAGAACCCCTCTAACGCGCACCACAGCGGCGCGTGGAGGCAGGGCGACGCAGATAACTCCGCGTCGCCCTGTCTCATTAAAAGGGCATGTGGTGATGCCGTTTCCTCTTACACCGGGTTTCGGAGTTTCTGATTGTCTTTATATGTTTTGGGTGAGTTAATGCAGCTTACTCAATCGTTCAGCCGCCGCGAGCAGCGTTTCGTCGCGCTTGCAGAAACAGAAGCGCACCTGCTGCGCGCCTAATTCCGGGCGGCTGTAGAAGGATGAGCCGGGCACGCAGGCCACGCCGACCTCGCGTATCAGGTGGCGCGTGAACTCAACGTCCGACTTGAAACCGAAGCCGCTGATGTCGGTCATGATGTAGTAAGCGCCGTCAGGACGGAAGGTGCGAAAGCCTGCCTCTTCGAGTGCGGGCAGCAGCAAATCGCGCCGCGCCACGTAATCCGCCTGCAACTTGTCGTAATACTCTTTCGGTAAAGCGAGAGCATAAGCTCCTGCGGCTTGCAGCGGTGCGGCTGCTCCGACCGTCAGAAAGTCGTGAACCTTGCGGATGGCATTGGTAATCTCAGGCGGTGCTATGCAATAACCGACGCGCCAGCCCGTGACCGAATAGGTCTTCGACATCGAGTTGACGATGACGGTTCTTTCCCTCATCCCTTCAAGCTGCGCCATAGAGATGTGAGCGATTTCTGCTCCTTCGCGCGGGTAAAGAATGTGCTCGTAGATTTCGTCTGTGAAGCAGAGCGCGTCGTGCTCGCGGCAGAGCGTGGCGATAAATTCAAGCTCACTGCGCGTGAAGACTTTGCCGGTCGGGTTGTTCGGATTGCAGATGATGATGGCTTTCGTCTTCTCGTTGAAAGCCGCGCGCAATTCGTCTCTGTCGAAACTCCAATCGGGCGCGCGAAGCGGAACGTAGCGCGGGCGCGCATCCGAGAGAATAGCGTCCGGGCCATAGTTTTCATAGAAAGGCTCGAAGACGATCACTTCGTCGCCGGGGTCAACGGTTGCCATCATCGTCGCGATCATGCCTTCGGTCGAGCCGCACGTCACCGTCAACTCCGTTTCGGGATTAATCTCCAGCCCCAGATACCAGAGGGTTTTGCGGGAAATCGCCTCGCGGAAATCCCTTGCGCCCCACGTAATCGCGTATTGATTCACGTCATCGGCAATAGCCTGCATCGCCCGCGTCTTGATGTCTTCGGGGGCGGGAAAGTCTGGAAAACCCTGTGAAAGATTGACGGCTCCGTGTTTCAGGGCCTCGCGTGTCATCTCGCGGATGACGGATTCGGTGAAACGGCTCGCCTTTTGGGAGATGTGGCGGTGCAACGTTGGTGCTGGAGATGTTGTCATATTTTCCGGCTCTTTCGTGAAAACTCTTAGGAAATCTGGCAGTAAACGCGGTATGATGCTCTCATAGAGGGCGCGGGCGTGGCAACCGCCGCCGCCGCGAGCGCATCTCTTCCTCCTCGCCCGGTTCGCGCGTGTCGTGCCGGTCTTGCGATTTAGGTTACTCCTCTTAAACTTATTTTCCTCGTGATGAAGCGCGAGGTTAAGGTCACGGCGGTTTTCCGAGCTTTCAACGGAAAACGACCGCAAAGAGGATGATTTAACTGAAGAGGTTGAACCGGAGTAAGGATGATTCCCAGCGTGAAGAAAAAGTTAGCAGCAGTTTCGCTCGGCCTGATTGTTTGCGTCGCCATTTTCGCGGCGCTCAAAGTCGGGGCGCAGCAGCAGGAAGGCACACCGCCACCTACGCCCGCCCTGAAGAGCGTGCGAGGCATCGAGAACGCCGCCGCTCTGGACAAGTTCTTCAATAAACTGGCGACCGTCAAGCGACGCATCGAGCCTGTGCGCGTGATGCACTTTGGCGATTCGCACACCGCCGCAGACATCCTGACCGCACAAATACGCAACCAGTTTCAGCGCGACTTCGGCGATGGCGGCGCGGGCTACATGGTTCCGCGCAATCCTATGAGCACGCCCAGGCGTGGAGTCGTGAGTGGCGCAACTTCCGGTTGGGTTGTTGACGGCATCGGTGGCCGCGTCGAAGCCAACGGCATTTACGGCCTTGCCGGAATCGGTCTCAGTACGACTCAGGCGGATGAGCGCGCGTGGCTCGAAACCAATTGTAATCATTTTGAGGTTTATTACCTGCGCCAGCCCGGTGGCGGCACGATTGACATCCTGATTGATGGCCAGACCGTGCTTGAGCAGCCCATCTCGCTTGCCTCTGACGCGCCGCTCCCGGATTACTACACCTTTGACACGCCAGCCGACCGTACGCACCGCATAGAGGTTCGCACCACAACTTCCGGCAAGACGCGAATTTTAGGCATCGTCACCGAGCACATCGCTCCCGGCGTGTCTTACGACGTGCTGGGCATCAACGGCGCACGCGCGAAAAGGCTCGTCAGTTGGAACGATACGGCCTTTGTGGACAACATCGTCCAGCGCAAGCCCGACCTGATTATCGTCGCTTACGGGACAAACGAAGTGACCGACGACGATTGGACGATTGAATCTTATCAGCGCATGTTTGCCTCCATCCTGCGACGCTTCCGCCGCGCTGCGCCGCAAGCCTCGATTCTCGTCTACGGGCCACCGGATCGCGGAGACGTGGCGCTCGCGGGTAGCAAGATGCCCGCGATGATCGCCGCGCAACGACGCGCTGCATTGGAAGTTGGCGCAGCCTTCTGGGATTCCTACGGCGCGATGGGCGGCGGCGGCTCGATGGACGCGTGGGCTTCGATGGGGTTAGGACAGGGCGACCGCGTTCATCTGACCAAAGACGGCTATATCAGAATGGGGTCGATGTTCTATGAGGACATCAGCGCCGCCTACAAAAAATACCTGACACGCGCGCCGCGCAACACGCCGCCGCCGCGCAGAACGAGACAATAAAAAGCAAGGTATGAAAAACTGAAGGCGGGAGAGTGAAAAAGGTAAGTTAATTCACTCTCCCGCCTTGATTTTCTGTCTGAGGCTTCGTATATTCACGCCGGTGCTGGAATCCGCGCTATTAGCGTTGGCCCCGACTATTTCTAAAGGCGCGCGAGAGAAGCTCTTTCCGGGGCGCTCAGCATCCTAAGGACAAAAGCGATTTTGTTTTCCCGCAAAAGTCACCCGACAGGCTGATTGTGAGGGCCGAGTTTAGTGACGTTTGCGTTCCGCATTCAGGATACACCTTCCGGCCTGCGGTTTTCATGTGGCTACCCACATTCCCACAACGTTGATGCACGGGTTACAAGAGCGAGCAATCTTCGGCGAGAATGAGGAAGTCTGGGGACGTGTGTGAAAAATCGGTGTCGGGCGCTGTCCCTGTCCCGGTCAGGATTGATGGAGTAAACCTCGTATGTTTTATAGCGGCAAGTACATGGTCTTTCTGGCCATCGTCTTCTTTGCCTACTGGCTCTTCCTTTCGTGGCGAAGCATTCCTGCCGTCATTCGCGTCACCTTCATTCTCGGCGTCAGCTATTATTTCTATGCGCTGCTGAACTGGAAATTTCTCGCGCTCGTCTTCCTGATGTCAACGGTGGACTTCCTGACCGCCCGCGCCATCGGAGCAAGCGCAGACGTGCGCCGCCGCAAACTCCTGCTGGGTCTCAGCCTCCTGACGGACATCGGCACGCTCGCCGCCTTCAAGTATTTCAATTTCTTCAGCGAGCCGCTCTCAAACCTTTTCGGCAAATTCGGCTGGCAGGTTTCGCCCGCCGTGCTTCACCTGGTCTGGCCGGTCGGATTATCGTTTCTCGCGTTTCGCTCGCTGAGCTACGTGATTGACACGTACCGCAGCACCAAAGAGAAGCCCGCGCGCGTCGAAACGAAATATCTGGATTATCTGGCGTTCGTTTCATTCTTCCCGACGATTGAAACCGGGCCGCTCGTTCGCGCGCATCAATTTCTGCCGCAACTTAGGCAGCAGCCTACTTTGACGAGCGAAGAGGGAACGCACGCGATTTTCTCGATTATGATTGGCGTGGTCAAAATCGCCGTCGCCAACTTCATCGGGCAAAATCTGGTCAACCGCGTCTTCGATCAGCCGCAGCTTTATTCTTCAACCGAATCGCTCGGCGCAATCTACGGCTACGCGCTCCAAATCTATCTCAACTTCTCCGGCTACATTGACATCGCGCTCTCGTCCGCCCTGCTCTTAGGCTTCCGCCTGCCGGTAAATTTCAATTCGCCGTATCGCGCGAAAAACATGCCGGACTTCTGGCGGCGCTGGCACATTACGCTGTCGGAGTGGCTGAGAGATTACGTCTTCTCTTCGCTGCCGGGGTCGCCCAGAAAAACTATCCATCTTTACTGGAAAGCCGTCGTGACCATGCTCATCGGCGGCATCTGGCACGGCGCGGGCTGGACTTTTCTGATCTGGGGCGCGCTGCACGGTCTTGGCGTGGCGTTCAATCAATGGTGGGATCAACGCCGCCGGAAGCTCAAAAGAAAGCCGCGACAGGAGTGGTGGATTAAAGCCTTGTGCGTCTTCGTCACTTTCCACTTCGTTAGTCTGGCGTGGGTCTTCTTCCGTGCAGAGAGCGTTGGAAACGCATGGGAAGTCCTGGCGCGTTTGGGCGCATTGAAGTTCGAGGCGACGAATCTGCTGACGCCCGTTTTCAGCATTCCCTTCGGCGCTGGCTCGCTTCCGGTCTCTGTGCTGCTGGTGCTTATCTTGAGCTATCTGGCGCACTGGTTCCCGAAGAACGCGCTCGACAAGGTGGAAGGTGGATGGCGTTGGCTGCCTTCGCCCGCGCAGGCTGCGATGATTCTTTCAATCGCTTTCGGCCTCTACTATGTTTCGGGCACTGAAGTGCAGTTTATCTACGGCAATTTCTGATGGTCAGGTTGTTAAGGTTTCAGGGAAGTTATGGACATGGTTTGTAAAGTTTGCGGCGCAGAACTCAGAGACGAAGCGAAGTTTTGTCAAAAGTGCGGTGTGCCGCTCTCGCTCATCACACGCTTCGGCTCGAAGTTCGCCGATTCAAAAACCGAGATGACCGTAGTCGTGGGCCAGGACGACGAAGTCCCGACTGTTGACTCGCCCTCGCGCTTAGCGCCGACCATCGAATCATCCGCGCCGGTTGTGAATGTGCCTCTACCCGCCGCGCCGATTGCTGCTCCGCCCGTGCCCAAGCAACGGCGCCCGCGTCATATCCTCTTATCGAAGCCAGCGCAGACCATTCTCTTCGTCTTCATCTTCGCCTCGCTGCCGCTCTTCATTCCCGGCTTGGGCAAAATGCTCGGCATGAAGGATCAGCCGTATGGCGATATGCTGCCCGACCCGCGCGAACTCATTACCTTCAAGAGCAGCGGGTCATCCGACAGCAGCATTCCCGGCGGCGGCCCTGCGACCGTCGAGGAAACGTATTCTGCGACTGGAACGGACGCGCCCGTCATCGTCGGGTCAGAGCATCCGATTGAAGACCCTGCTAAAGCACTCGACGCCTTCTATGCCTCGCTCTCGCGCACGGATGCCAAGCAGTCCGGCGCGATTACTCGCGTCACGCATTACGGCGATTCGCCGATTACCAATGACGGCATCACCAGCACCGTGCGCCGCCTCTTGCAGACTCGCTTCGGCGATGCCGGGCACGGCTTCATCCTGATGGATAGACCCTGGGCGTGGTACAACCACGAGGCCATCACGTTCACGTCGGGCGGCGGCTGGGACGACAATCCGATGGGGCCGGGAAGCAACACGGGCGAGTTCGGTCTGGGAGGCGTTAGTTTCCACGCGAGCGGCCCCGGCAAGTATGCGCGCTTTGCCCCGGCGAGCACGGGCGAGACGGGCAGGAACTTCTCGCGCATGGAAGTCTATTACATGCAGGAGCCGGGCGGAGGCCAGTTCAGCGTCAGCGTCAATGGCGAGAGCGGGCACACCATCTCGACCGGCGGCGATGCCCCGACTTCGGCTTTTCACGAACTCAGAGCGCCGCAAAGTGGGGCTAATACTTTTGAAGTCAAATCGGCAGGCGGCAGCGTAGAGCTTTTCGGCGCTGTGCTTGAGAACGACGGCCCCGGCGTGGTTTACGACAGTCTCGGCGTCAACGGAGCTTACGCCGGATTGCTCGTCTCAGCGATGAACGAAAATCACTGGGCTGAGCAACTGCGCCATCGTAATCCGAGTTTGGTCGTCATCAACTACGGCACGAACGAGAGCCAGTATGCTTCGGCAGACCAGATGCAGCGTTACGAAAAAGATTTGCGCGAAGTTATCCGCCGCGTGCGCGTGGCGCTGCCCGCAGTTTCCATCCTCGTGGTCTCGCCGATGGACAGGGGTAAACGCGCTCCCGGCGGCAAGATCATCACGATGCCTTCCATTCCGCTAATCGTAGAGATGCAGCGCCGCGTCGCGCTTGAAGAAAATTGCGCCTTCTTCAACACCTTTCAAGCGATGGGTGGCGATGGCACGATGGCCAAGTGGGCTGCGGGCAAAGGCAAGAATCATCTGGTCGGAGGCGACCTGACGCACCCGACCGCCGAAGGCTCGGAGATCGTCGGCAGCCTGATTTACGAAGCCATCAACGACGGTTACACGAAATACAAAGCCCGCGCCGGAAATCAACTCGTCGCGCAAGGCAAATAAATTTAAGTCTGGAGTCTGGGGTCTGGAGAGTCTGGAGTCAAAAAGAAAAACTCGTATTTGTCTTTTGACTTCAGACTCCAGACTTCAGACTCCAGACTTTTAAAACGAAGGAGAAAACAAAACAAATGGCACTGCCGCAAGGTGTGACGGATTATTTGAACGAGAACGCTTCTAACAACGGCGGGGCGCAGCCCGCAGCCGGTGATGATCTTTTCAAGTCGGGCGTGCTGGATAGCTTCGCGCTCGTTGATTTCATCGGCGTGCTCGAAGCCGAGACAGGCATCAGCGTTCCTGATGCTGACGTGAAACCCGCCAACTTCCAGACTCTCGAAGCCATCGAACGCTACGTCGAATCGCGCAAAGGTTGAAAACTCGCGTTGAAAGCCTACATCACAGGTTCGGGCATGTACGCGCCCGAACAATCAATCACTAACGAAGAGCTTGCCGAAAGGCTCGGCCTCGAAGCCGAACAGATTTTCAAGTCTTCCGGCATCCGCCGACGCCGCTGGGCTACTCAAGGGACGACGACAAGTTCGCTCGCCGCCAGCGCGCTCACGCTCGCGCTTGAAGATGCGAAGTTGAAGCCGGAAGACGTTGATTATCTGCTCTTCGGAACGATGACGCCCGACCGCTTCATTCCGGGCAGTTCGCCTGCCGTGCAGAAAGCTCTATCTTTGCGCGAGATTCCGTGTCTGGACATCCGCGCTGCCTGCTGCAACGCGCTCTACGCTCTGCAAGTCGCCCGCGCGCTCGTCGCTTCAGGCACAGCACGGCACGTCGCCATCTGTCTCGCCGAAATTCAGTCAGCCTTCCTTGACCTCTCGCCTGCGGCGGGTACGACCTCCATGCTTTTTGGCGACGGAGCCAGCGCGCTCATCGTCTCCAATGAAAAGACAGACGGCGCGCTCGAAATCCTGGACATCCATCTTGCGACCGACGGGACATACATTGATGATCTCGGCCTTCGTTGTCCGGGGACGGAGTTCGGCACGACGCGCTCTCATGGAACTAGCGAACACGTGGAAGACTATGCGGCGCGGATGGTCGGGCAGTCTGTGATTTTGCAGGCGTCGCGCAAGATCGTCGCCGCGTGTCAGACAGTTCTTCAGCGCAACAACTTGCAGGCGACGGACGTGCGCTGGATGGTTCCGCATCAGGCGAACGCGAACCTGTTGGCGCAGGTTGCGCGTGGTCTAAAGTTTCCGACCGATCAGGGCGGCGTCATCTCGGTGTTGGAAGAATACGGCAACACGTCGTCGGCTTCGATGGGAATTGCGCTCGACACGCTCCGTCGTTCGGGACGCATTCAAGCGGGCGAGCGACTCTTGCTTCCGGCCTTCGGCGCTGGCTTCACCTGGGGCGCGGGGCTTTGCATTGCATGAGCCGGACGGATTAGAATTTCTGCGATGAGTGAAAACGGCAAATGTCCGATGGGCAAGCACCCCTGGCTGGCGACGATGTTGGTCGTCGCTTTCTTCCTGGCCTTTATCGCAAAGACGCTCGGCTGGTTGTATTAGCTTCAGGGCTAACTATAGAAGCGGGCAGTCTTAACTCAACCTCAACTAAAAGTCACTAACAAAACCAAGAAGGAATATACAGGATTAACAGGATTAGCAAGATTAAGAAGACGAAGCACGGCAAGTAAGCTTGCTTTTTCCATCCTGTGCATCTTGTTAATCCTGTCTAATTTCTTCTCTATCGCTTTCAGGAAATCATGTTCCAGGCAGAGACCTTTGATGTTCATCCAGATGAGAGCGGTTGGCCAGTATGTGTAGCAAAGGGCCTTGAGTCGTGAACTCGACCACGCTGACCGAACTCACCGGGCAAACCAGACGATAACGGAAACGCCCGACATCAATTCCCAACAGGCTGCACAGGATAATCCTGATCGTCGCTTTGTGCGAGACGACGAGAACATTTCCGGTCGTGAATCGCCGCCTGATTTCTTCGATCACGCGCATGCCCCGCCGGGCAATCATCACTGCCAGTTCGCCCTCAGTCGGCGAATGCCATGCCGGGTCAGCCAGCCAGCTAATGTAATCGTCGTGGAACTGCTGGTTGACCGACTCTTTCGTCAATCCTTCCCACTTGCCGTAGCCAATCTCTTTCAAGCCGTCACGCACCTGCATCTCCATCACCAGGGCATCGCAGAGAGGCTGTGCGGTGGCGACTGTTCGCCGCAGGGGGCTTGAGTAAATGGCTTGCCAGGGTTTTGAGCGGTGGGCAATGGCGAAAGCCTGAGCCATCGCCAGGCCATCCTCCGTCAACTCCGGGTCAGAGCCTGAGCCACAGAAGACATCTTCGCGACTCAATGCCGTCTGCCCGTGCCGTAGAAAGTAGAGCAACAGGCTCATCAAACGCACCCTCCAACCGGCTCGGTTTCGAGGAGACCGGGCGGGCGTTACCTGAGATTGGCGAGATTCAGCTTGTAACGCGAGGAATCATTTCAGGAGTCATGCTTTCTGAGCCGCCTGCTCTAATAATTCGCCGGGAGCTTTTGTCTGCCGAGCGGCGGCAATCGCGCTTTGATAGCTAGCCGCCATCTCCTCTTGACTGGAAATGTGGACATTCAGGTCTCGCAATATTCCGTTGCTCAACCTGTAAACCCACCCATGCACAGTTAATTCCTGCCCGTTCTCCCAGGCGCTCTGCACAATCGTCGTCTGGCAGACGTTGATGACCTGTTCGATGATATTCAACTCACACAGTTTATCCACGCGGTCTGATTCGTCAGCGATCTCGGCCAGCAACGCCTCGTGCTTTTGCCTGACATCCTGAACGTGGCGCAGCCAGTTATCAATCAAACCGAACTTCTGATTTTGCAGGGCTGCTTTCACACCGCCGCAGCCGTAATGCCCGCACACGATGATGTGCTTCACTTTGAGAGCCTCGACCGCATATTGCATCACCGAGAGGCAATTCAGGTCTGTGTGCCCGACGACGTTCGCCACATTGCGGTGAACGAACATCTCTCCCGGCGAAAGCTCGACGATTTCGTTGGCCGGGACGCGGCTGTCCGAACAACCGATCCACAAATATTCGGGCGATTGCTGCTCGGATAATTTCTGGAAAAACCCCGGCTCGCGGGCCTCGATTTTTTCGGCCCAGGCACGATTGCGTTCGAGTAGATTAGTTAAGCTTCTCATGTCCTCTTGTACGGTCCTTATTCCGGTTGGGTTGATTGTTCTTCGGCCTGCTTCCGCAGTTGATCTATGATCGAGCGAACAGCGGGCGCTAAGTTTCCTTCGGGCGCAAGCTGCAAATATTTCTCGTAAGCCTCGACGGCTTCTTTGTACTTCTCCATCTTCTCATACATCGAGCCGAGCAGTTGATAGATGACAGGCTCGCTATCCGAGAGTTGATTGATGGCCATGCGAAACTCCGCTGCGGCCTCTTCGTTTCTCCCTTTCTCTTCGAGCAGCAAAGCTAATCCTGTGTGCGCTTCGGGTTGAAAGCCGCGCGCTTCGCGGATGGCGCGGCGAAAGGAGGCGATGGCATCGTCCCAGAAAGCCGCATAGCGATAGATGCGTCCCTCCACCGCCGACGCTTCCGCGTAGACGGGGCGGTCGCGGCGCGCTTCGTCAATCTCTCCCAACGCCTTTTTATAATCATTCAAGTCCAGCAGAATGCGCGCCAGCCCGACGTGTGCGGCGGGAAAGGCCGGGCGAAGCTCAATCGCGCGGCGATACATGTCTGCCGCCGCGCGCCGCGCTTCGTCGTCTTTCGCTTTCTCACGGGCGCTTTCGGCTTGCTGGAAAGTCAGTTCCGCTTCGTCGGTCGTGCGCGCGAGGCGGACTTCCAGTTGGCCGCGCTGCGTTGGAAGAACGACGAGCGTCCGCTCCTTAAAGCCGTTTGCGCGCACGCGCAACGTGTGGCGTCCCGCCGAAACTCTCTCAAGTTGGAGCTTACCCGCAGCATCCGTCACGCCGCGTCTCACTTCATCCAGCCAGACAGTTGCGTTTGCTTCAGTGCTAATGGTGAGCGATTTTGTTGAAGCCGCCGGAATTTTCTTGCCGCCCTTTTGTGCGGGAGCATCCGGGGCATGAGAGAAAACAGCCACCAGCGTGATGACCATGAAAAGATAGCGCGTTAATTTGACGATGGAATTTTGCACGACTTCTATCAGTGAACTCTAAGAAGCTGTTAGAAAAGCTCCGAAGGAGCGAAATGTAAGAGCCTCTGGCAACATCACAGGGAGAGATTCCAGTTTATTCATCAAGCCCTGAAAGGGCGGAATATTTATCTCGCCCTTTCAGGGCTTACTCCTTATATCTCTATCTTGACTCAGGGCGCAGCCCCGGGCTATCACATCGT
Organism: uncultured Acidobacteriota bacterium; assembly: GCA_963791265.1. Classification (GTDB taxonomy): domain Bacteria; phylum Acidobacteriota; class Blastocatellia; order Pyrinomonadales; family Pyrinomonadaceae; genus QHXM01. The sequence goes on along the minus strand of CAWBSB010000007.1, from coordinate 11,884 downwards.
CGCCCCTTCAGGGCTTTCTGAGGCTTTTCAAACTTCTTCTAAGGGCGAAGTAGTTTGGCGGCTTCGCCGCAATGAAAAGTTGCTGCCATTTCGCGCGTTAAGTTCTTATTCTCCATGTTCATTGCCCGTGAAGCGACGTTGAATCACGGTCTCATCTACGGGTTGCTGAGCGACGGAAGCCTCCGAGCCTCCGGCGTCTGATGAACGATGAATAGCGCGCGTGCCAACCTCCGGGCGAAATTGTCCGTTGTCATCGTAGAGCCGCTCGTATTGAAGCGTGTTGCGAACGACGCCCTGCACGTAGCCGCGCGTCTCCTTGAAGGGAATCGCTTCGGCGAATTCATCAATTTCAAGCGGCAAACTCGCGCGCCATTGCGGGACACGCCCCGGACCGGCATTGTAAGCGACGGCGACGTATTCTATGCGCCCGAACTTATCGAACTGGTCGCGCATGTAGCCCGTGCCGAGTTGAATGTTGACGCGCGGCTCAAAGAGCGTTTCAACTGTGATGCTGCGATCCACGCCATACTTCCTCGCCATCGCCGTGCCTGTCGGGATGAGCAGTTGCATCAGGCCATAGGCTTTCGCAGGCGAAGCGGCGCGCGGGTCGAAGACCGACTCCTGACGAATGAGTCCGGCGACCTGATGCGGGTCGAGCCGCCTCGTTCTGGCCTCCTGCGTGATGATGTCCCAGTAGGCGAGCGGGTAAAACACATCCCACTGCTCCCGCGTCATCTCTTCCGGTTTCATCTGCGCGTAGTCTGGAAAACTCTTTCGCAGTGTGTTGATGGCACGAACATTTTCATTGCGCGGACGATAGATGCGAGCCAGAGCGAGATTGATGCGCGGGCTGGACGGAGCAGTCTCCGGATGCGGGACGTTCCTGCAATTGTGAAGCTTTAACAGTCGCCACAGCTCCGGTGAGATCAGATTTTCGACGTGTACCATATCCGATCACTACTACATCCTGCAATGATTCGGAAGCTGCATCGAGGGTGACATTAACGACTGATGAAGATCCAATTGGCTACTTCTTTTTCAGTATAGCCAACAAAGGAAAAAATAAGTGCCTGGACATTGGAAGGCACTTCAATACTAAAGCTTCCATCATTCTTTGTCTGGGTGGTAACTTTGAACCCTTTGCCCTTACAGTAGCACCTTCCAAAGCAAGATTGTCTTTACCCGTTACCTGGCCGGTAATACTTTTGGACTGAGCGTGACCTGAAAAGCAAAAAAAAGAGACAGAAAATGCATAGAAGCCTTTTGAAAAGAGATAGATCTTTTTTCATAAGCAAGTCTTTTTAATGTGTGTAAAATCGTTAAAAATTCCGATTTGCAAATCCATTTTGCAATTGATCTGTCCAATTTAACTAACAAAACCGATTTAGCAAAAAAATAAGAGACTTATTCTTCAGTGTTATAGATGTGAGGTAAAATATCAACTTGCAAATGTAAACGCAATCTTATGCGCAAATGAAGATTTGATTATCGATGTGTAAATTTTTTATGAGCAAAAAAATCTAAGGGCTTCTTATATAAAAGAAATAATTCTTTGTTGAATATATAAACTTAGTTTTCGAATATCTATATAAAAAACCCTTCGCTATGCGAAGGGTTTTAAATTATATGCTTATAAAAGAATTAAGCGATTTCAACATCAGCACCAGCTTCTTTCAGCTTAGCTGCAATTTCTTCAGCTTCAGCTTTAGCAACACCTTCTTTGATGGTTTTGGAGCACCATCAACCAGGTCTTTCGCTTCTTTCAAACCTAAACCAGTCAGATCTTTAACGATCTTAACTACGTTCAGTTTGGAAGCACCACCGCTTTTCAATATTACATTGAAAGCAGTTTTTTCTTCTAGCTGCTGCTGCGCCACCACCACCACCGCCGACTACTACTACTGCTGCTGCTGCTGGTTCGATACCATATTCTGATTTTAAGAAGTCAGCTAATTCCTGTACTTCTTTTACTGTTAAGCCTACAAGGTTTTCTGCTAATGCTTTTACGTCTGCCATTTGATTTAAATTTTTACCGTCTTCATCTTGCTTTATTAGCTCCGACGGAGGTTTAAAAAAATTTGTTTATAGCCTTTAGCTTTTAACTACCAGTCTAGACTAGTGTATTAATTATGCTGTAGTATTGCAAGCTCAGTGCTGTTAGCTGCTATTCAGATGCTGCATTGCTGCAGTTACTTCAGCTGCTGCTGGCTGCAGCTTCAGCTCCTGCCAGCTTTTTGCTCATGATGGTGCAATAAAGCAGCCAATACACGTTTAGCAGGAGATTGCAACAAGCCGATCACTTCACCGATAAGTTCATTCTTCGTTTTGATCTTGGTAAGAGCTTTCAGCTGGTTATCGCCGGTGTATACATCACCATTGATAAAAGCTGCTTTCAATACCGGTTTTTCACCCTTGCTTGCTTTACGGAAAGAACTGATGATCAGCGCTGGTTCTTTTGGATTTTCAGAGAACATCAATGCTGTTACTTTATGCAATGAATCATATACACCTGCATATTTTTCGCTATCCAGTGATTCCAGTGCTTTTTTGATCAGTGTATTCTTTGCCACTTTCATTTCAACTTCCTTGTCGAAACAAGCACGGCGCAAGTTTACCTACCTGCGCTACAGTCAGTGATTCTGTATCGGCAACATAGAAGTTGTTGTATTGAGAGAATTTGTCTTTCAGCACTTCAATCACTTCATTTTTTTGATCTTTTGTCATTATATTAATGTTTGACTGTTCGATTTAAATGTTCTTCGCAAGCGCCTCAGGTAATTAGGCTTAATGAACAAATGCTTTTGTATCAACAGCAATACCAGGGCTCATGGAGCTGGCCATGCTGATACCTCTCAGGTAAGTACCTTTTGCAGAAGAAGGTTTTGCTTTGATGATCGCATTGATCAATTCCTGGCTGTTCTCAGCGATCTTTTCAGGTGCAAAACTTACGCGGCCGATAGAAGCATGAATGATACCTACTTTATCAACTTTGAAAGCGATCTTACCACCTTTTACTTCATTGATTGCATCTGCTACATCATTGGTAACAGTACCTGTTTTAGGGTTTGGCATCAGGTTACGTGGACCTAATACTTTACCCAGCTTACCGATCTTAGGCATTACGGAAGGAGTAGCGATGATCACATCTACATCTACCCAGCCACCTTCGATCTTGGTTACAAATTCATCCAGGCCAACAAAATCAGCACCGGCTGCTTTTGCTTCAGCTTCTTTATCAGGAGTGCAAAGCACCAATACTTTTTTTGTTTTACCAGTACCATGTGGAAGTGTTACAGTACCGCGGATAGCCTGGTCAGCTTTTTTAGGATCAACGCCCAAACGGATATGCAGATCTACTGAAGCATCAAACTTTGCAGGTAGTTGACTTCTTTTACCAAAGCAGATGCTTCTTTCAGTGAATATGCTTTATTTTTATCCACTTTAGCGTTCACTACTTTTCTTTTTTTACTGATGAATGCCATTGTAATTCATTTTTAAGTTTCAAGCTTGCAGGTGAACAGAATTAATTTTCCCAGGGAGCTTTACCTTCTACAGTTAAGTCCCATGCTGCGGGCAGTACCGGCTACCATTTTCATGGCGCTTTCCACAGTAAAGCAGTTCAGGTCAGGCATTTTGTCTTTGGCAATTGCCTCTACCTGTTCCCAGTTTACTTTACCCACTTTGTTACGGTTGCTCTCTTTGGAACCTTTTTGAATTTTAGCGGCTTCCATCAGCTGAACAGCTGCAGGAGGAGTTTTGATAACAAAATCAAAACTCTTGTCAGTATAAACTGTGATTAATACGGGAAGTACTTTTCCCATTTTGTCCTGCGTTCTTGCATTGAACTGCTTGCAGAATTCCATGATGTTGATACCCTTGGAACCTAATGCAGGACCGATCGGAGGTGCAGGGTTGGCCTGGCCACCCTTGCACTGCAGCTTTACAAAGCCAGAGATTTCTTTTGCCATTTTAATATCTTTTTTGGTGTTAACGACCTTTCTCCGTCAAGCGGACTACTTGGTCTCCCAAATTCCTGATTCCGCATTCAGTTGCGGATTTCTAAAGAACTAATTGGGGCGGCAAAGGTAAGGGACTGGAGAAGCGGATTTCAGAAGATTTCAGGCAAATAATTTTAAAAGTCATTCAATTGGCGATATTAGCCTAGATGTCTATTTCCTTAAAAAATCCTCGTAAACAAGTTGCATCATAGCCTTACCTGCCTCTGTTTCCTCAGTTCCGGCTCTTCCTTCCGACCGAATTGGCAGTTTTCCAACATTGTCAAAAACCAACCTGCCCGATGAATCAATAAACCCAAAACCATCATTGAAAGTAAAAAAAGCCCATGGTTTTGAAGCTGGGTCCAAAATATTTTTGCTGAAAGGGAAATTTCCTGAATTCAATCCAACTTGCTTTGACAAAGTTGCAGCGATATCCAATTGTGACACGATCTTTATCAATAACAATCCCTTTTTTGTTCAATGCCCCTCCTATCCAAAGCATCGGCGTGCGAAAATCTTCAGCTTTGTTCTTGTTTTCCGGAAGCGGATGGCCATGATCGCCGGTGATGATCACAAGTGTATTATTCCACCAGGATTGCTTACTGCATTTATCAATAAAATCACCAACCACCTGATCGGTATAATGCAAGGAATTCAGAAATTTTGTAGTGTTATCACCTGCTTTAAAAACAGTTGGCAACCGGTGTTTCAAAAGGTTCATGACTGGTTAAGGTGAGCCAGGTGGCAAAGAATGGCTTCGTTGATTTATTCAGATCTTCAAATACCACGTTCATCACTACACCGTCATGAGCGCCCCATTTGGAATTCATATCTTTTGCAGCAAAATCATTTTTTCCAATGATTGGATCAAAGCCGCCATGAAGCAGGTATGATTTTATATTGGCAAATTCTGGCTCACCACCATAAAAGAAAGGCGTATAATATCCTTTTTCTTTAAACAATTTGGAAAGTACCGGTAACTTTCTCCGATTTGGCAGGAGAATGAATAATCGTAGTGTTGGGCATGGCCGGATAACCACTCAATATGGCAGGTATACCTTTATTCGTTCTATCGCCACTTGCATATAAATTACTGAAATAAATGCCTTCTGTTTCAACCGGTTAAATTGAGGAGTTACTTCTTTATTATCAATTGAGATATGAATGCTTTTTCAGTAAAACTTTCCCATATAATAACAATCACATTGGTAGGCAGTATCCGAAGAGAATTTAACGAGTTGTTCTGAAGCTGAAGACTTCTATATAAACTATCTGTTATTTCTTTTACACGCTGCGAGTCAAATACTGATATGGATTTTTTCCTAAAGCGCCTTTACTGACCAGGCTATGCAAAAAATTCCAGGAAGCATTAATAGCGGAATGGTTTGCATAATTGTTTGTGGAAAAATATACAGTGCTCTGATTTAATGGAGCCAATTGAAATCCGCCCCTGATAGGAATGATAAGGCTTCCCATGAACAACAGAAACAATACAGCCGTAACAATTTTATATTTGTTTTGTTGCTGAAAAAAAATCCTTCTCAGGATATATTTAAAACAGAAATAAAACAATGCATAACAAATAATAAATATGATAAAAAGAAAAAGAAGTGGCAGATGACTTATAGAAGCAAAAGCTTCCCTGGGAGTAGATCAAGAATTTAAGGGTGTAGCATCAATTCTAAAACCCCATTGGCTATATATTTCCAGGTCAAAAAAAGATAAAAGGCCACCAGTAAAAGGACAATAAAAGTATAAATCCTGTAAATGATCAGCCTTCTGAAAAAATGAATAAAAAGACTTAGCAATACAAATAAACAAACGGGCGCAAGAATATAAGCAGCTACAGACATATCCATCCGCAGGCCATACCAAAAAGAAGAAAGGATGGTATTAAAAGAAAGATTTTTTGTTTTATCGAAATGATAAATAAGAAATACGATTCTTAACAGGTCAAAAAAAATGACCCAGCTTAAAAAATAGATCAGCAGAAATTTAAATTTCGCAGCCATTACAAGATTAATAATACAAGTTTAAAATTTACCGCATAAAATATCTAAGATACATAACCTGTTCAGAAACCATGAATTTGTGTTGCCTTAATTGCCAGTACGCATACAGAGAAGGCGGATATATCAACCTGGATAGCGATTTAACGGATTAACAACTATTCAGGTTTTGCCTTAAATACAATAAGATATTTGTTGAGATGCTTATCATAGAAAGAGTCAACCGCTTGTATTTCATTATTGCTTTCATACGGGTTGTAGGAAACATAGGTTTTGCCAGTTTTTAGTACCGTGTCAAATTTTATCAACGCCCCGGTTACCCGGTAATAATAATAAGGGACCTGGTACCTGATGTAATGAGGGAGGACCTCTACGGGTTTGTCTTTCCATCTGAATAAAGTATCTCCAACAATCACATTCATGTTAAGTGTATCTGGCCGGCCCCAGTAATATACTTGCTGACCTTTACTATTGGCGGCAATACCTTTTGCCAACCTTTCATAATCAAATTCTCCATGTGCTTTCACCGGTATTCCTATCGAAGCGTAAGTAAGTCTTACCAATATAAATCCTGTGATAAATAACCATATCCTGTATTGGCGAACCTTATAGAAAAAGATCAGGAACACGGACAACAACCCCGCAAATGCCAATACCTTCCCCCAACTGATATCAGCAAAAAAAGGAAGTGCCAGCAGGCTAACTAAAACCAGGAAAAAGAACAACCCTGTGTAGCCAAAATATTTATTAAACTTTTCAGGGGCTGGCTTTTCCGCTTGCCAATACAGGTAGCTTACAATCGTCATTATAAAAGGGATGAACATTATAATGTATCTCGTTTTTTGCGCCCCTGTAATCCAATACACCCCGATATTTAAAAGAAAAAAAAGAACTGAAAACCTTACGAATGAATTATTCCATATATAAAATTTTTGTTTTCTCAATAAAACAAATAAGAGCAGGCACCATGGTGCGAGTACCTTGAAAAGAACCAGTGGATATGTAAATACCCTGTGCATTCTTCCAGTTGTTTCAGATCCAACTGCAGACTTCTGTAATGACTCCTTTAAAAGATTTATGAGTGGTACAGAGGGGTTATTATAATAGCTGTATATATAATAATAAAAACCAGCAAGCAGCAAAAAACAAATAATTCCTGCCAGCTGTTGAGGTTTAAAAATTATTTTCCAGGACCTGGCATAGATACATAAAGCTACGAGGGTTAAAAATTGGAAAACAAGAGAAGGATAACCTTTTGTCAAAAAACCTACTGCGCATAATGACCATGAAACCATAAAAAGCAATAGGTAGTATCTTTTCTCATAAAACCAAAACATAGCAATAGCCTGCAGGTACACAACCAAACTATAAAAGACATCAATCTCGGCGCCGTTAGAAAGCGTATAAAAATAAAGATCCGCACTTGTCAACATGAAAAACACTGACAGCGCAGCAACGGTTTTGGGTAAGTATCTTCTTGAAATCAAGTAATGAGAAACACCCAAAATCAATAAGCAAATAAAAGAAGGAAGGCGTACCACAAATTCAGAATCACTGCCTGCTATCCTTATAAACACGGCCAATACCCAGTTAAAAACTGGAGGCTTATTAAAATATTCCCAACCGAGCGTATGTGGTTGCAAATAGTTGCCAGACTGCATCATTTCCAATGAAACGAGCGTACGACGGGACTCCTCTACCCTGAGATTAAGAAAACCAAGGTTTATAAGGACAGATAAAACATACAGGCCAATCAATCCTGTAATCAACAAAAATGAACTATTTCTTTTTAACCACGCTTTCACTGAAGTAATCTACTTGAATCAGCGAAAATAAAAAAACTGGTTCAGTTTAACCCAAACCAGTTTTACAATCCTGTCAGCCAGTACTAACTTATCTTTTCTACCTGCATATAATTCAATTCAACAGGTGTTGAACGACCGAATATTTTTACTGTTACTTTTAATTTCTTCTTCTCATCATTCACTTCTTCAATCATACCATTGAAATCATTGAATGGTCCTTCGATGATCTTGATTGTTTCACCAACGATAAATGGCTCACTCATGCTCACACCACCCGCTTCGGCCATTTCATCCATTTTACCCAGCATCTTATTCACTTCGGCTTTGCGAAGAGCAATCGGATTTTCTTTTCCTAGAAAATGGATAACGCTGTTGGTATTTTTAATAGTATCGCGCAGATCATCACTTAATTTTCCTTCTAGTCACTTCAATCATTACATAACCGGGATAATAGTTTCGTTCACGCATTACTTTTTTTCCATTCTGCTACTTTGTACACTTTTTCCACTGGAAGAAATACCTGTTTTACCACTTCGCTCCAGCCACCACGTGAAATTTCCTTATCCAGGTATTCTTTCACCTTTCGCTCTTTGCCGCTCACCACACGCAGCACATACCATTTGGTTTCCTGTTGCTGTGTATTCTCTGTATTTGTAGTTGTTGCTTCCATTATCTTAAAAAATTGATTGTAAATAAATTTCAATGCACCGACTGGCTGCAAAGTCCATCAGCGATACAATGGCTGTGATCACCAGTGTTGCCACCAGTACAATCATGGTTGACTGTTGTAACTGTGCCCAGTTAGGCCAGGTTACTTTTTCAGTCAACTCTTTGTACGATTCTTTGAAATAATTTGAAATCTTTATTCATGTTGCTCAATTTGAAATTTGAAAATTGTGAAGATTGATATGAAAATGAATTTCAAATTTCAAATTGCTAATTTTCAAATTATCCTGCACGGGCACTAGGATTCGAACCCAGATCAAAGGTTTTGGAGACCTCTATTCTACCATTGAACTATGCCCGTATAGAAAGCTAAAAGCTATTCCGTAGTTACCGAAACAGCTTTTAGTACTTTATGTTGCAAAGATAATAATCTTTTGCAAAAGCCTCAATTCGTATCCGCCAACAGCGGATCGTAGCTCACAGCTTATTTTACTTAATGATTTCAGTTACCTGACCTGCACCTACTGTACGGCCACCTTCACGGATCGCGAATTTCAGACCTTTTTCCATCGCGATTGGCTGGATCAGTTTTACAGTCAGTGTAGTGTTATCACCAGGCATTACCATTTCAGTTCCTGCAGGCAGTTCAACTTCACCGGTTACGTCCGTTGTACGGAAATAGAACTGAGGACGGTATTTGTTGAAGAATGGAGTGTGACGTCCACCTTCTTCTTTGCTCAGTACGTATACTTCACCTTTGAATTCAGTGTGCGGAGTGATTGAACCTGGTTTGCAGATAACCATACCACGACGGATCTGCGTTTTTTCAATACCACGGAGCAACAGACCTGCGTTGTCACCAGCTTCACCTTCGATCCAGTAATTTGCGGAACATTTCAACACCTGTTACAGTAGAAGTAAGTGGTGCTTCGATCAAACCTACGATCTCAACACTTCACCTACTTTAATACGACCTCTTTCGATACGACCGGTAGCAACTGTACCACGACCAGTGATAGAGAATACGTCTTCAACAGACATCAGGAATGGCTGATCAACCGGGCGAGGAGGCAATGGAATATAAGTATCAACAGCATCCATCAGCTCGTCAACAGCTTTTACCCATTTTTCTTCACCAGCCAAAGCACCTGTTGCAGAACCTTGGATGATCGGAGTATTATCACCATCAAAACCATATTTAGTCAGCAATTCACGGATTTCCATTTCAACCAGTTCAAGCAACTCAGGATCATCAACAAGGTCAACTTTGTTCATGAATACAACCATACGTGGAACACCTACCTGGCGGGCCAAGCAGGATGTGTTCTCTTGTTTGAGGCATTGGACCATCAGTAGCAGCCACAACTAGGATAGCACCATCCATCTGGGCAGCACCTGTGATCATGTTCTTTACATAGTCAGCGTGACCAGGACAGTCAACGTGAGCATAGTGACGATTAGCAGTTTGATATTCAACGTGAGCTGTATTGATAGTGATACCTCGTTCTTTTTCTTCAGGAGCAGCATCAATTTCATCATATTTTTTTGCTGTCGCCATACCTTTTTTAGACAAGAATGTTAGTGATAGCAGCAGTCAATGTGGTTTTACCATGGTCAACGTGACCGATGGTACCAATGTTAACGTGGGGTTTGTCCCTCTTAAAGGTCTCTTTTGACATTGTTATCTGTTTTTAAGTTGTGTTTTAACAATTATTGTTTTCTTATTTTGAAGTCAGCATGTTATTACATCCGATGCATCGCACTTTCAGTTTATTCGCTCATGAGCTTATCATGACTCTTCAGCATTCAATTGCACTAACATCTGCATCTGCACTATCATGAGCCGTTGAGTGAGAATTGAACTCACGACCTCTTCCTTACCAAGGAAGTGCTCTACCACTGAGCTACAACGGCTTATTGAGTCATTGAAGTCAGTCAGTCTGTCAGTCTGATAGTCAAATCAACTTCATGACTTATTGACTATCTGACTGCATGACTTATCATGAGCGGAAGACGAGGCTCGAACTCGCCACCTATAGCTTGGAAGGCTATCGCTCTACCAAATGAGCTACTTCCGCTAGTACATGTGGAATTGTGCAACGGCAATGTTAGATTGAACATCTCGATTCAGCAATACCGCAACGATTCAATTCAAAGAACTGTGGGCAGAGAAGGATTCGAACCTCCGTACTCGTGAAGAGAACAGATTTACAGTCTGTCGCCTTTAGCCACTCGGCCATCTGCCCATGATACAAGATAAAATATCACGTTGAATTCTGAGCCACTTGTCGGAATCGAACCAACGACCTACTGATTACAAATCAGTTGCTCTACCAGCTGAGCTAAAGTGGCTTATATTTAAAACCTACCTTTATCAACGACTCTATAGCTAGGATTTACAGCAGCTTAAGTTATGCAATAAAGAACTACCCCTAAATTTTAGGAAGGCAAAGGTAAGGGAATTTGATATTGCAAAAATTTTGTACAGGAATTTTTTATTTGTTTTCAGCAAGTTGTGAATAATTACGATACGTTGGTACGAACATACTAATGCCGGCATTCCAGAGAAGATTTAATCACATCCGAATTACGAAAATTTCATGCTCGGAATTGCAGCTCATTAGGTAAAGCATGATCAATAGCTTTTCTTGAAGGTTATTATATCTCAATTGTATATAACCTAGATTGATTTTAAAACGTTCATAAATAAAAAAGACCCCCGTGAGAGGTCTTTTAAATTTTTTAAGCTGCTTGCTTTTCTTTTTTTCTTTTTATTTGGTTGACGATGGAATCAAATGCATCGTCAAATGATTCTTCAAATGATTTACTGGTTGATTTTACAAAAAATTCATGTCGGGGTACATGTATCCTGATCTCAGCGATCTTGTCTTTAATGTTATGAACCACATTGTCGAGTTTCAGAAACACATTTACTTTAATGATGCGGTCGTGAAAAGTGTTTAATTTTTCAAGTTTACGATTGACATACTCAACCAATCTTGTGTCCGCATCAAATCGAACAGTTTGAATGTTTACATTCATAGTCGTCACATTTTAAACGGTGAAATAATAAATAAAGAGCTTAATTAAAGGAGGGAGAATTATTTACATAAATTGAAGTGCTTTTGTTGTGATTATGAAGTTACACTAAAAAGAAAAAAATCCAAACTATTCCCGGTAAAATTTTATTGTGTTTTAGCTAAAGTTTTAAGGCTTGGGATGTGCCTTTTTATGCACATCTTTCAACTTCTCAATAGTGTTATGTGTATATACCTGTGTAGCCGCCAGGCTGGCATGGCCCAATAGCTCTTTTACTGCATTTAGTTCAGCGCCGTTATTCATTAGATGTGTGGCAAATGTATGCCGTAGCACGTGCGGGCTTTTCTTATCCAATGTACTGGCTTTA
>CAWBSB010000006.1:0-26767 GCA_963791265.1 uncultured Acidobacteriota bacterium | reverse complement strand
ATTTGAGATTTCAAATTCTTAATTTGAGATTTGTATTTCTCTGTGCCCCCTCTGTGTCCTCTGTGTCTCTGTGGTGAACTCCAACTTTCCCTGCACTCTTTTCAATCTGAACCACTACCTGGGGAGGAGACCCCAACGCGCCGGGCGCTATTTTGTAGCAAAACAGCTTTGCGATTCGGCGAAGGCTTCGGCGCTGACCGGAACGTTGTGGCTGACTTGCTCGAATTGCATTACCACCTCAAGCCCCGCGACCGACATCCGCATCAGGAACGGAACTTTTACCTCCCCGACCTGCCTGTAATCGCCAAGCTGCGTCTCGCCGCCATAAACCAGCAGACCGCTTTTCACGTCAAAGTGCATTTCTTCCTGATAACCTTCGGGAGAAGTCAGCTCGATGACGTTGACACGGCCTTGCGCGGTGTCTCTCATGCCCTTGTAATCTATCCGGGCGAACAGCTCTTTATATCTGGTCATCTTGTAAAAGTCGTACTCACGCCTGAGAGCGGAAAGCGTAGGTTCTTCCAGATCAATGAAGCCCATCAAAGGGTCCTGTATCCACCCGCGCTTACCGTCGTAGACGAATTTCATCACTCCCATGCTGGGGATGCTTACTTCCATGCTCCTTCTGTTAGGAGCTTCCTCAGAGATCGTAACTTTCCCCTTGATGCTTTGCAGCGGGAGACTGCTCACGCCAACTGAGACACGACTCTTCAATCGTTCGAGGGCTTCGCGGCCTCCGACGGCCTGAATATGTCTCTCCATAATCTGTTCGGCTTCCGGCGTCGAGACGAAGGCTTGTTTGCGTGGTGGCGACTCCGCCTCTTTTACGGGTGGCGGAGGATTACCCTGCGCCGTCGCGGATGTGCCCCCGCTGTTTGTCACCGCGACTACAACAGGAGGGGGCGGCGACGCTGGCGCGCGAATCGTTACGGTCTTTTTGAGGCTCTCAATCTGCCTGATAGCTTCCTGAAGCTGATCATCCTCCCCTTTCAACAGCGAAGCGCGGTCGAGTTTCTTCTCCATGTCCGGGGCTACCCCTGTGCCTTCGAGAGTAGTTCCCTGATAGGTGATAAAGCCTGTTCGCGCATATTCAAACAGAGCGCCGGTCGGCAGCTTGATAATGTCTGCGCCGAGCACCATGCCCGCGCTGCGCTCTCCGACAATCGTAGCGCGTCCCGTTTCCTGTAAGGCCGCCGCAAAAACCTCGGAAGTCGAAGCGGAGAGCCTGTCAATAATGACAACTACAAACCCCTTGTAAGACGACCTTTGCGGATAGACTTCCAGCGGCAACGCCCCTTTCCGTGTTCGGATGGCACCGATCAATCCCGCTTTATCTACCAGCAGCCCGACGATTCCAGATGCCAGCGCCATCACTCCGCCGGGATTGCCACGCAAATCTATGACGATGCCCGGAGCATCACGCATGGACTTGAGCGCCCCGCAGATTTTCTCCGCCACTTGAGGCGTGAACGTGCTGAACCGTAGATAACCTATCTCGCCCGTCAAACGTTTTGTTTCAAACTCTGTATAAAGAGGCGGCAAGTTGCCCATAGCGGATGATAAAGAACCGCTCAACCGCTCGCGCTTGATGACGGCTTCGTGTTCCTGATTCTGCTCATCAACATAGAGCAGGCGAACCTCAGTTCCCGGCTCGCCTCCGAGGTAGTTGACCAGAATCTCCTCGCGCAGCCTCATGTGAATGATCGGCTGAAGAGCTTTTCCATCGCTCACGTAATTAAGAATGCCATCGAAGGGCACGTCGCCAACGCGCTTGATAATGAATCCGGGGCGCAAGCCCGCTCTCGCAGCCGGTAGCCCGGCGGCAACACGCGTAATCACCACGCGCCCATCAAGGACGCGCAGGTCAATGCCGATGCCGTTCAACATCTGCGTCGCTACATCGTTGTCGCTCTCGTTCTCCTCTTCGTCGTCTAACAAATCCAGAGCGTCACCCTCTGTCGTCGCTCCTTTGCCTGCACGCTTCTTTACGGCTTTGATTCGGGGAATCCTCTCCGGCGGAACGATTGTAAAATGCGACTGGGGCAACTCGTTGAGCATCGCCTGAAGCAAGTTGTGTAATTCCTGATCGCTCGTCACACGGGAGACGCGCGGAGCGTAGCGCACACGCACAGCATCCCAATTGACGCCGCCGAGTGTCGGGTCAAAATGCTCGTCCTTGACGGTCTGCCAGACGAGTTGAAAAGTCTTCTCGCGGCGCTCTCTGGCGGGGTCTTTCCTGGCCTGCGCTCTGCGCTCGGCGGTGACGCGCTTTCTACCTTTGTTTTGTGGCGAGAGTGCGACGACCGGGCTGAAAAGCGCGAGGCTGAGCGCCAGTGAGGTCAGGACTCTGGTGATTTGTGACATATTACTTCTGACCGAATGAAGAAGATTCAGGGGGCTGGTAAATTTAGATTAATATCGGTTCGACGGAAAGCGGCTGTGCCGCAGGTCTGTGCGGAAAGCCTGTGGCTTTCCGTCTCTAGCCTCTCACAATAATTGGGAGGCTGCGCCTCGCGGACGGCAAGGCGCAGCCTTGCTAAAGATCAAAGTAGCAGCTATCGGAAAGGCACAGCCTTTCCGCACAGCGCGGCGGCAGAGCCGCTTTTATCAAACTGGCGTTAGATTAAGACAATTGATATTGACGCCAGTCGCAAACATACTTACATAACGGCCATTACCTCTTCAACCAACAGTTGCTACTGTCATAAATTTACGGCGCTCTCCGTTTAAGCGGTCATGGCGTCCGTTTCCGCCATCCGGCGTTTGAGCGCCTGCCGAACCTGCGCACCGAGGTCTGCGTGTTGGTGCATGAGCTTCTGAAGCTGCTCGCGTTGAAGTATCAGGAAGATGCTCGGCGTCAGCGTCTCGACGGTGGCGGTCGTCGGGCTATCTGTCAGGAGCGCAATCTCGCCGAAGTAATCACCGTCGTCGAGAGTCGCCACGCGATGAACGTTCCCATCGTCGTCCAACGCGCTGACGGACACCTTGCCGCGAATGATGATGTAGAAGCGGCTGCCTTCGTCGCCCTCCGAGATGATCGTGCGTTCCGGCGGAACACGCTCGGTGATAAACATGTCGGAGATTTCCTGCAAGTAAGACTGATCCAGGTCTTTGAACAGGGGCACGTCGCGCAGGATGTTGACATCCGTGACACGCAGATCGCCCGTCGGCGAAAGAACAGTCCCGCTCTGGCGTCGCCACATGGCCGCGTAAGTACCACCGCGATACAACAGACCTTTGTGCGAGCCGGTCTCGACTACCTGACCATCCTGAAAGACGAAGATGTGATCGTATTTCACAACGGACTTCAATCTGTGCGTCACGGCAATCACGGTACGACCTGCGGACACGCGCTCAAGCGTCTCGTTAATCGCGGCCTCTGTGCTGGGGTCAAGGGCTGAGGTCGCTTCGTCCAGAATAATCAGTGAAGGATTGCGGATGAGCGCCCGTGCAATCGCCACCCGCTGGCGCTGGCCACCGGAAAGACGCCCGCCGCGCTCGCCGACTACTGTTTCGTAACCGTCGGGCATCTGCATAACAATGTCGTGGAGTTCCGCAGCCTTCGCCGCTTCTTCCACTTCCCAGTCTGTCGCTCCCTGTTTGCCCAGACGGATATTCTCACGGACGCTCATGTTGAAGAGAAAACTCTCTTGAAAGACGATGCCTATCTGGTGATAGAGCGAATCAATCTGCGC
Source organism: uncultured Acidobacteriota bacterium (assembly GCA_963791265.1). GTDB lineage: Bacteria > Acidobacteriota > Blastocatellia > Pyrinomonadales > Pyrinomonadaceae > QHXM01. The sequence goes on along the minus strand of CAWBSB010000006.1, from coordinate 23,072 downwards.
TTCGCGCAAGTCTATCTCGTCGAATAAGACCCGTCCCTCTTGCGGGTCATAGAAGCGCATGATGAGATTGAGATTGGTACTCTTGCCGCAGCCGCTGTGGCCGACAAAGGCTATGCGCGACCCCTTCGGGAGTTCCATGTTGACGTTGACGAGATTGGTCTGACCGGGCGTATAGCCGAAGGTCACATTCTCAAACTTTATTCCCGACGATAAAACGGGAAGCGTTCTGGCGTCCGGCCTTTCGACAACCGATGGAATTTCGTCAAGGAGTTCTCGCACGCGCTGCATCCCGCCCGTGGCTTGCAGGAGCGAAGGCGTCACCGCCGTCAGTCCCATGACAGACGTGCTGACCGTAATAAACAGCGCGTTGAAAGAGACGAGTGAGCCGATGGAAAGCTGTCCGTTGTAAGCCAGAAAGGAGCCACCGCTGATGAGCAGGATATTAAACAGCAACATTCCTATGTTCGGGCTGCGCTCGCTGAGGTAGCTGAGGAAATTGAAACGGGTCGCAAGACGGGCTACATTTCCCGCCTGCCCCTCAAAGTTTTGCAGGACGGACTGTTTGAGGCTGAACGCTTTGACTATCTGCTGCGCGCCGAGGTTCTCGTGGATGGTATTTGTCAACGCAGCCTGTTCAACCCGCAACTGGTAGCCCACCTTGAGAGCGCGCGGCCCCAGGATTCTTGGGCCGATGATGCAGAGCGGAAGACCCGCCATCGCCGCCAGTGCGAGCCGCCAATCAAGGGTGAACAAGATGCAGGTGCTGAAAAGAATGTTGATGACACAGAGCAGCCCGCCCGGAATGCCAAGCACGACAGCGTTCTCGACTGCCGACAAGTCGGAAGAGAAACGCGCCGAGAGATCGCCCATTCGTGACCGTGAATAAAACCCCAGCGAGAGCCGCTGTAGATGGCGGAACATCTCTTTGCGAATGTCGTTGAGGATACGCGCGCCCAACCAGGCGTAGAGGTAATCGCGTAAGACCTGCGAAGCGGCGGTGAGCAGGAACCCTGCGGCCAGCCCAACCAGAATCAGAGTCAGGACGCTTGAGTCTCGCGGAGTGATGGCAAAATCAATGATGAACTTGAGGCTCAAGGCCAGCAGGATATTAAACGCGCCTTCGATGACGAGCGTGACGACGAGGAGAACGGCGCGCGGGGTGTAGGGCTTCAGGTAAGATAATAAAATTCTCAGGAGCCTGACCGGGCTCATCGCCGAACCTGAATGGCCGGGATTCTCTCTAATCTCGTTCGACATGATTCTTCGATGTCTCTAAAAAGAATAGCTCCGGGGTGAACTCCGAAGACAGGTCTGACTTCTCTAATCAATATTTCCGGGCTGCTGTTCCTGAGCCGTCGGGTACTTGCTCAGGATGTTTGGGCCTACAGGATATGTGTTCTTGTTGAAATTACAAAACGCCGCGCGGAACTTTTAAGCCCTGTCAATTTTAAGCCCCGTCAGGGGCGAATGATAATAGCCCAGCGATTTATCGCTGGGTAACAATACGGTAACCATGATTGAGTCCCGTAGGGACGACTGAAGAGAGCTTCCATTCAGTCGTCCCTACGGGACTCAACTTAAATTTCACGCCTGATTCCCAGCACTGAAGTGCTGGGCTATTATCAATCGTCCCTGACGGGACTCGTGCTGAAAAATCTTCCGGCGTGATAATATTCTCGCCGCTCTCGATGTCCAGTCGAAAAAACTTTATTACGCCTACTCTTATGACTTCCGCTCCTGAAAAAAACTTTCCATCCCTACTCTCGAAGATTCATGAGTTCCTGCGCGAAGAGGTCTTCCCGCTTGAGCGAGAATTTTTAAGCCGCCCCTTCCGCGAACTGCTGCCCGCGCTTAATGAAAAGCGCGCGCGCGTCAAAGCTCTGGGGCTATGGGCACCTCAACTTCCAAAAGAATACGGGGGCTTGGGTCTCAAGCTGACGGAGTTCGCCCGCGTGAGCGAGGAGTTGGGCAGCACGCCGCTCGGCCATTATCTCTTTAACTGTCAGGCTCCGGATGCAGGCAATCTGGAAGTCCTGATTGAACACGCGACGCCAGAGCAGAAGGAGCAATTCCTGTTGCCGCTTGTTCGCGGTGAGGTGCGGAGTTGCTTTTCGATGACAGAGCCGGAGCACGCTGGCTCTAACCCGACGTGGATGAGCACCGTCGCCATAAAGGACGGCGAGGATTACGTCATCAACGGGCACAAGTGGTTCACCTCCTCGGCTGACGGCGCGGCGTTCGCCATCGTCATGGCCGTGACGAACCCGGATGAGCCGAAGCCGCACAGGAAGGCCAGCCAGATTATCGTGCCGACCAACACAAAGGGGTTTCGCGTGGTACGCAACATCAGCGTGATGGGCGAAGAGGGGAGCGATTACGCGAGCCACGCAGAGGTCAGATACGAAGATTGCCGTGTGCCGCAGCGCAACCTGCTCGGACGCGAGGGCGAAGGCTTTCTCATCGCGCAGGAACGGCTGGGACCGGGTCGCATACACCATTGCATGCGCTGGGTGGGCATCTGCGAGCGCGCGTTCGACATGATGTGCGAGTATGCCGCCCGCCGTGAGCTTTCCCCCGGCGTATTTTTAGGCAGCCGCCAGAGCGTCCAGGCATGGATTGCCGAGAGCCGTGCCGAGATTAGCGCCGCACGCCTGCTCGTCATGCAGACGGCAGAGCGCATTGACAGCGAGGGGCAGGCGGCGGCGCGCGAAGACATCTCGCTGATAAAATTTTTCGTGGCGGGTATTCTACAGAAGGTACTCGACCGCGCGATTCAGGTGCATGGCGCGCTGGGGCTGACGGACGATACGGTCTTGGCCTACTGGTTCAGGCACGAACGCGCCGCACGCATTTACGATGGGCCGGATGAAGTCCACAAAGCGGTCGTGGCGAGAAGCGTGCTCAGAAAGTACGGCGTTGACATATCCATCTAAGACCGCGCCAATTGCATAAGCAGCATCATCCACCTTACCCGGTAAATATTATTATTATGTTACATCTCCAAATCTGACACTCCCGGCTGCATAAAAACCTTGACGCCGCCAGCAAAGAGGGTTAAGTATTTCTTCTCTCCCAAATTCCCGAAAGGAGCTTTTGATGAAGAAGTTATTAACTACATTAGTGCTTGCCGCTTTTCTCTCCGGCGGAGTGGTAGCCTCAGACTTGCGCGGGGCAACACAACCTGACGAGACGACTATCTCTGTTGCCGAGAACACAGCGCATGGGGCGTTTCTTCAACGGAATAATCGTCGTCGCTGGCGTCGTCGTTTGGCTAGACGGCGTTGGAACAACCGTCGCTCAAATAATGGCCGGTGGAATAATCGGCGCTGGAATAACCGTCGCGGTCGTCGGGGTGGTCACGACCACTGATGATAGAGAAGCGGTGAGGTGTCCTCGCAGCATCTCACCGCTCTTACCACGCTGCGCTCCCCGTCAAGCTCATTAGCCAATGCTCACCCGGCTTCGTGACTCAATCCTAATTTCCCGGCTTCCATTCCCAACAATAAACTGCTGCGCTATTATCACTCGTCTCTGGCGGGACTCCTTACGCTTTATTACTTTCATGCAGGATTAACTAGACTGATTAGGAGATGAATTTGCAGGAACATCTTCTCGATAATCCCCGGAGCGTGCGCGACGGCGAGCAGTTGGACGGCGCGAAACTTCTCACCTATCTTCGCAGTAAATTGCCCAACCTCGATGGTGCGGTGGAGGTGAAACAATTCCCTGCCGGATTTTCCAATCTCACATATCTTTTGCGCGTAGGCGAGCAGGAGTTCGTGCTGCGCCGCCCGCCGTTTGGGGCGAAGATCAAGACGGCGCATGACATGAATCGAGAGTTCCTGATTCTGTCGCGCCTCTATCCGGTCTTCCCGAAAGTTCCCCGCCCCGTGCTTTACTGCGAAGACGAATCAATTCTCGGAGCGCCCTTTTATCTGATGGAGCGCGTCCGGGGAGTTATCCTGCGGGCGCGATTGCCCGAAGGTCTGACACTCTCTCAAGAAGATATGCGCCGCCTGTCGGAGTCGTTCATCGAAAACCTCGTGGAGATTCACGAAGTTGATTACCTCGCGGCTGGCTTGGGTGAGCTTGGCCGTCCCGAAGGCTACGTCTCACGCCAGATTGAGGGCTGGACAAAGCGATATTACAACGCGCGCACGGACGATGTTCCTGAGATTGATAGGCTGGCCGCGTGGCTGGCCGAACATGCTCCGGCGGATTCGGGACGGGCGTTGATACATAACGATTATAAGTACGACAACGTCGTGTTTGCGCCAGACGATTTGTCGCGCGTCGTCGCGGTGCTTGATTGGGAGATGGCTACCGTCGGCGACCCTTTGATGGACTTCGGGACGACGCTCGGCTACTGGGTTGACGCGGACGATCCCGAAGAGTGGAAGCAATTCGGTTTCGGCTTGACGGCGCTGCCCGGAAATCTGCGCCGCCGCGATTTGGTCGAGTTCTACGCGCGGCGGAGTGGCCGGGATGTCGGTGAAGTGGTCTTTTATTTTGCTTACGCGCTTTTGAAAGTCGCAGGCATCGTGCAACAGATTTATTACAGATACCGGCAGGGTTTTACGAAGGATGCGCGGTTCGCCAACCTCGGCTCTCTGGTTCGCGCCTGCGGCAAGCTGGCCGAGCGAGCTATCGAAAAAGATCGAATAGACGGGTTGGGCTAATCGTTTCTCGTCATCAACTAACTGCCCTGAGCTTTCGATGCTTCTATCTATCTATAATCGTTCCCATCCGCACGACTTCAAAATCAGAGCCTTTGATCGCTTTCAGTGTGTTTAATTCTTCATCGTTCCAGCGCGGGTCGGGTGCGCCGCTGATATACCAGTTGCTGCCGTTGTCTGCCAGCATCATCCCGTACTTCTTCAGAGCTTTGAGGATGACCTGCATCGCTGGCGAAAAACCCGAAATGTTGAATGAAGCCTTCAAGCGCACACGCATGCCCATCGGAGGCAGGTTAGGATTGGTGTTGCTGCTGGCGAAGTGGCGCGCGGGGGAGACGTAGGCTCTGCGCGTTGACTGTGCGGTAAAGCGCAGGGCATGCTTTATCTCTTGTTGCTCGAAGACTTCGTCGTAGCGCACAAGGCCGGGAAAGATTGGTAATCCGGCGGCGTCTGCCGAAGTCCAGCCTGCGGGACGCAAAGCGTTGGAGTTCAAATCAAAGACTGCGCCACCCGCAGCCCGCCAACTCGCGCCGCCGCTCACGGGATAAGCCGAGTACAACTCATACAGCTTCCAGTTGTCTCGATCAATGACGATAACGTGACGGTCGCCCGTTCCGTTCGCTCCACCTTCGACCGGAGCGTCAGGCGGAACAGGATAGGGGCCGGGGTCGCTTTCACTTCCGTAGGCCGTGAAGCTGATAGGGATTTTCTGTTGCGCGCCGGAGACGACCACGTAAGGAATGCCGTTGGGAGCGCCCGCCCAGACAGTTCCGAAATCAGGATGCAAGCCCGTATTGAGGCCGATGCTCGCAATCAGGTTGGCGGAATTCGGGTCAACGGACAGCCCGGAGATGTCTTCATTCCAGGCGTTATCGCCGGGAAAGACGCGCTTTCCGCGCAGGCTCGCGCCCGCTCCCAGATCAGGCACGGGCAAAATCACACCGCCGTCATCAGGCGGCCCGCCTCCGATGTGCCCTATGCCAACGCGCACGCGGTTGCTCGCCGCGCCGCGCAAGCTGATGCCGATTAGCACATCACCGACATCGCCCCAGTTCTCATTCAACCTGACAACCACCGAACTCAGCCAATCGAATCCGGGCACTTTCCCTACATATTCGACTGTCAACGGATAGCGCGTGCGCGTTGCGTCCTCTGCCTCAGCGGTGACGGCGGAAGCATTTTCGCCGGGAAGCAAATCCACATTCCTGGCGAAGAGCAGGATGCGTGTGCGGTTATCGCTGCCAAAGGAAATCGGCTGAGTGAGCGGGAAAGGCTCGCGCATCCACATCACGGATTCAAACGCGACGGCGCGCGTCGAATTAGCCACGCTGATTAACTCAGGCGCGCTCCGGGCTTGCTGGCTCACGGCGCAAAGGACAAAGACACCGAGGATGGCTCGCAAGAGCAACATCAAAGCACGGCGAGGTGAACGCACAGGGGCGCACCCGTAGACATTAATCATAAGCCTCAACTCATTGGAAGATTCAAATTTTTCGTGAGGGTAAGGGCAAGTGAAAACCGACGAATCTACTTTAATGTTCTTTATGAAAAAGTCAAGGGTTGTCTAAGTGCGGGTAGTGGTTCAGTTTGAAAAGAGTGCTGTGGAAGATGAGATTCACCACAGAGACACAGAGAGCGCAGAGGGGCACAGAGCAAGACAATCTCAGACAACAAATTTGAGATTTCAAATCTGTTATCTCTGATTATTATCTCTGCGCATCCTCCGTGTTCTCTGTGTCTCTGTGGTGAATCTCATCTTGTCCCACATTCAATTTGAATTTGAACCACTACTTAACTGAGCTTGTTCTAGGAAGCTACCGGCCCACTATTGACATTCATCTTCAACGGGAATATCGTGCGCCCGCGTTTCACTCCTCGCATCCCTTGCTGACGAGAGCCTAAACCCTTGCCCCTTGTTGGCCTCACTTAACCGCTGATAGTGTCAGGCGTCTAATCTGCTTTAGACCTCAGCCGCCTGAGGTGAACACTTACTAAAGATTGTCCACCACATGCCTACCCGATAAGTCCAGCGGAAACCAGGATTCCGGCGCTAAGACCGGGAGCCATTACTCAAGGAGACAACAAATCATGGCGGAGAAGTATACGATTCATATTCACGCGATTCCGCTGTCAGACAGCGACGGAAAACGCGCCAACACGATCACTAAGGAGAAGTTCGATGAAGCCGTCCAGAAAGTAACTGAATTCTTCGAGCCAGTTGACCTTCGTTTCGCGTTCGACCCTCAAAAAGATTGGCATCCCCGGAAGGACACTTCGCTGAATAGCTTGAGCAACGGGAATCCGGGGAAGTGGTGGGAGGAAGCCAACGCTGTGGCCGCCGAGCATCGAGGGAAGTTCGTCATCTTCCTCCGATGGGGCAGCGAGAAGGACAAGCCAGCCAATAACTGGTTCGCTTACCCGCCCAACACCGGTCAGGCCATCCCGCCGCGTGCGAAGTTGCCGACCGACAACGTTGACTTCGTGGCGATAACCAACCAGTCAAGCAAGTTTGGCTCAGGTGCAGCGCCAGTGCTGGCTCACGAGATAGGCCATTATCTTGGCCTCTTCCACACTCACCCAACCTGGGGCGATCCTAAGCCGGAGGACATTGTTGAGATTGTGAAGAAGGAGGGCGTGGAAGGAGTCAACGGAGATTTGCTCTCAGACACTTCCCCGGACCCCGGCAAAGCTTACTACAAGGCGAACGTCTCGACCGATGTCTGCGGCGGGCCTGCCAGCTTCAAGATAAACGGAGTGACGTTCAAGCCGGATCGCCAGAACGTGATGAGCTACTACAACGGATGCCAGCCACCAGTCAAGTTTAGTCCCCAGCAGATCGCCGTGATACGCAAGACTTTGACTCACAAGTTTCGCGAACATCTGATCGCGGCAAGCAAAGGCACACGCTACCTGGGCGTCTTTCGCGCCGGTAACGACGGCCACGCGCTCTGGGTCGGAGATGATTGGGACGGTTTCAACGCCAAGTGGAAGGAGCTGTCGGATAAGGGGCTTCGCTTAATAGACCTTGAAACATACGTCGTAGGAAAGACTCGCCACTACGCTGGAGTCTTCCGCGCCGGAACCGATGGGCATGCTTTGTGGGTCGGAGATGATTGGGATGGGTTCACTGCCAAGTGGAAGGAACTCTCCGATAAAGGACTTCGCCTGATAGACATCGAGACGTATGTCGTCGGAAAAACTCGTCGCTACCTGGGCGTCTTCCGCGCAGGCAACGACGCTCACGCTCTATGGGTTGGAGATACCTGGGAGGGCTTCCATGATAAGTGGGAAGAATTATCGAAGAAGGGACTTCGTTTGGTAGATGTCGAGACATATGTCACCGGAACGACTCGTCGCTACATAGGCGTCTTTCGCGCCGGGAAGGATGCCCATGCCCTCTGGGTTGGAGATGATTGGGACGGTTTCAATGCAAAGTGGAAAGAGCTGTCGGATAAAGGACTTCGTCTGATAGACCTTGAGACGTACATCGTGGGAAAGAGTCGTCGCTATCTGGGAGTCTTCCGTGCAGGCACTGATGCCCACGCTCTATGGGTCGGAGACGATTGGGATGGGTTCACTGCTAAATGGAAGGAGCTCTCCGATAAGGGGCTTCGCTTAATCAATATGGAGGTTTATGGGCCCAGCGTGTCTTGACGCCTCATCAGTCAGGAGACAGTTTGCGGCTCGTAATGCACAATCTTTCGCCTGAAGACGAGGCGAAGCTTGCGGTCAAAGCAGTCCATGAACGCAAGCCGTATGAACCACCTAACGTGATAAGACTTCGCGCGGCGCGGTCAGGGCACACTCTGAATCAACCCTGGCCGCGCTGCCCAACCCGGCAATGCAGTGAAGCGCTGGCGCATCAGTAGCCTCTCTGCCCATAAGATCGAAAGGCGACAGAAAATGAGCACATCTGAAGAAGAACTGGTGAAAATAAATCAACAGACATTTGATGCCGAAGCACAGGAACTAATCGGAGAGGAGGCGGAGAACTGGAAGGACTATCTTCAACGTGTCCTGTCCGATGATTTCAGAATAAGAAGATCCGACCCCGCCGTGCCTCTGCAAGATAAGCAAGCTATGGTTGAATTCATTGAAGGAAGACCTCCTCTTAAACGCAATGTGTCTGAAGTGAAGCCGTTTGTATATAAGGGATTTGGTGTGGTGACTAGCGTCATCAGGGTCGGAGATAGGAGCGACAGGTATCACAACCTTAAAGTATTTGCCAAAACCGGGCCGGAGCAGTGGCAATGCGTTTACTGGCAAGTGAGTAAGATTGATGACAGGCAATAGAGAAAAGACTGATTTCCACGACGCGTCAAACAACCGATTCCACACGGACGCCCGATAGCAGAAGTCAAAGGCGCAGGCAGGTTGCGGTGGTATATTTATTTTACTGACCTTGATTGCTTGCCCCAGCTTCAGCCCTGCTGGAAGCTTATTCAACCGGACCAAACCTCCAAATAGCGTCCACTATTGTGGACACTTCCGCTGCGGTGTGTTCACTCTCATTCACAGGCAAAGCGACTTGAGTGCGTGGGTTTTCAACGAACCGGCGCATCGTCTGAGAAATCATTCAACGGTCTCAAAGTTGCAATCGCGGATGCAGTCTTTACAAATTGATTGTTAGGAGTATCCAGTCACAGCACCCGCTGAAGAATTTTCAATGACCAACTATCCTCCGTGCCAGCCGAGTTGATTCCTTGCGCATCCTCGCTCCAACTAACGCCCAATCATTCGACTCCAAAGACGAGAGGACCATTTGCTTAAGGAGACAAAAATGAGTCCGACGAAGAAAAACCCCTCAAAGGCAGGAAAAAAGAAAAAAGCTGCCGGTACGAAAGCGAAAGCTAAAAGCCCCGGCGCAGCAGCGTCAGCGACGGCTGATGGCACCCCCCAGCCATCCGGCTTCGAGTCAGTAGCTGCGGAGTCCGCCCCGCAAATTCAAGATGGTGACGTTAGCCGCGATCAGCTTTCAGGTCGCCCCCGAAAAATTCGCGGCGATTTCGATCTGCCGCTGACGGCAGCGGGCATGGCGGCGGACGCCGAAAGTGGAGGCACGATTGCCCCCGCCGTGCGAGAGTTTCTTAAAGTCAATTCCGACCAGACCGGCCTGAGAGCCGACGAGAACAGTCTCAAGGTTGTGCAGGAAGTCAGTACCGAGATTAATCGCGTAGTGCATTTCCAACAAATGCACGAGGGGATTCCCGTCATTGACACTTCGGTAGTTGTGCAGGTTGACGACGCGAATCGTGTCAGGCAGGTTGATCTCGGAAACGCCAGTCCGACGGTCGCCGAGAAAACGAGCGACGACCGCAAGATTACGCCGAAGCAGGCAGCAGCAGCAGCGCAAGCGGCAGTCGGCGAAGGAGCTTTGCGTCAACCCGTCAAAGACCCTTCGGAAGTCTATTTCCCGACCGACACTGGTCTCAAGTTAGCCTACGAAGTGCTGATTCTGACGAGGACTCCGCCACACGATTGGCGCGTCATCGTTGACGCCTATTCAGGCCAGATTCTGGAGCAGAAGGATCTGCTTTTTTCAGTTAACGGGCAGGGATTCGTCTTCGATCCGAATCCGGTCGTCACGGCGCACAACAATACCCTCCGTGATCCGACGGCGACGGTGGGCAGTTGCGGTTTTGCCGGAACGCCCGTCGCAACCATTGACGCGCAGCGCGTCACGCGCACGTTGAAGGACATCACGTTCTCCGGCGGCGTACATAAGCTCGAAGGCCCATTCTGCAAGATGCGTAACTTCGGTGCGCCCAACATCGCGCCGCCGACGGAAGTCAGCGCCAACAACTTCAAATACTCAAGCGGTGATACACGCTTTGAGGCCGTCAATTGCTATTACCACATAGACACCACCCAGCGATACATCCAGAGTCTGGGAATCACCACCGCTCATAACAAGGTCATCGAGTGTGACGCACACGACGGCATCGGCGGCGGCGCGTTTTTCTCTCCGGGTGATGGAGGACTCCACTTCGGCGACTCCGGGGCATGCAAGCCGAATCGTGCTTCGGATGGCGACGTGATGCTCCACGAATACGGCCACGCCATTCAAAACAATCAAGTGCCGGGATGGGGCGCTACCAATCCCGTCACGCATAGAGCCGAAACTCGCGCGATGGGTGAAGGCTTCGGAGACATCCTGGCCTGCGTCTCTCTGGCAGAGCGCGGCGGCGGCTTCCAGCGCGAGTTCTTTGAAGATTGGATCTTCGGCAGCACTCCCTTGAAGTGCTTGCGTCGCGTGGACGGGACGAAGGTCTACCCGACCGACTGGCACAACGAAGAGCATGACGACGGTGAAATCTGGGCAGCCGCTTTGTGGAACATCTACCGCACCATCGGTGGCGACTCCCTGAACGCGGCGACACGCCAGGCTGCCGCCGATGCGCTGCTCAAGACGGTGATTCTCAGCCACCACTCCGTCGCTGCCAACGCCACCATGCCTGACGGGGCAGAGGCCGTGATGAACACCAATGCGTCGCTGCCTGAATTTAGAGGCAAGCATCTGATACAGATGCTCAACAGCTTCCATGATCGCGGCCTTCTGCGCTCGAACGCGGGCGTTGACCTCTGGATTAAAGATGCCCCGACCGACACCGGAGCCAACGTCTTCGGCGGCACTTTCTGGAACTCGCCAGACCTCTGGATCAGGAACGCCAACGACAACGGCACGACTCACCAAAGCCCTGAGTTCGGGCAGGACAACTGGTTCTATGCGCGCGTCCGCAATCGCGGCACGCAGACGGCCAGAGCCTTCGTCGTTACATTCAACGTCAAGCCGTTCGCGGGCACACAGTTCGTCTATCCGGGCGACTGGATTCCTTTCATGAGCGCCGCCGTCGGCTACAACCTTGCCCCCGGCGCATCAGCAATCGTGAAAGCCAGGTGGCCCAAAGCGCTGGTTCCGCCCGTCGGGACTCACGCCTGCTGGCTGGCTTCCGCCTACACGCCGGTTGACCCGACTCCGAGCGGCAAGCATGTTTGGGAATACAACAATCTGGCGCAGAAGAATCTGGCCATCGTGAACGCCATCCCGGGCGACAGCCTGAACTTTGCTTTCCAGGTTGGCAGCCAGTTCCTTCAGCAGGCTGAGAAGTTCACCCTGGAAGTCCAGCGTGCTTCGAAATTCAGCACCCTGCCCATCTCCATCTTCGCCAAAGACCCGAAGATATTTGCAGGTCCGGTGATAGGCGATGAGGGAGACGGTGCAGAGAATGGCACGACGGCAGCGCCCGTCGCTCCGCCCCCGCCGACCATACGCTTTCTGGACTCCGCCCGTGTGGAGATTACACAGGGAACATCCAGAGCGGTGCGTATGAACCTCGGGCGCGGCTCGACACTCGACCTCGACACGGCTCTCGGACAAGAGAAACCCGCCGAGCCGGATGTCGAGGAAGAGATGAATGATGTCAAACCCGTGACGGACGCCAACGGTATTTCGACCGTCGCCATCAAGACGGGCATCATCGGGCGTGTTCCGATCACCTTGCTGCCAAGGAGTCCGGTGGAAGTAGGAATGAGATTCCAGGTTCCGGCTAACACCAAGGTTGGAGACGCAATTGATGTTGATGTTGTCCAGAGAGACTCGAAAAACAACATCGTCGGTGGCGTCACGATGCAAGTCATAGTCGGCAAGAAGAAGTAAGCTCAGGCGTTTCTCACTTCACGCTCCGAAGCAATGACTGACGCGGGCAGAAGCGGCGCATCATAACGGTGAGCCGCCTTCTGCCTGCGTCAACCTGAACTCTGCCCCATGCGGCGTGCCGTGCGTGCGCAAACAGCACTCCTCAGTTCCACGCCGCAGGGGGACAGCCCCTTCATCGTTTACCTGGATTCTCAACCCCGGAGACTACGCCGTGCCGCCTACTAACTTCGAGCTTGCGCCACCTGTCAAAACAGTGGACGGTCTGTTGGCCGTACCTATGGACATCCAGCGGATTAACGCCGCGCTGACCTTCGATGGTACGGCCTCATCCGGCAGCGGAGATGTCACCATTGAATTTACTACTGGCGGGCAGAACGGAAACCCGATCTTCGATCTGCGCCAAACCATCACGGAAGCCTGGCTCGATGGAGCGCCGATAGCTATCGCCAAACTCGCGCACCATGATTTCGGCGGCGGCGCAAACGCACAGCTTCGGATTATCGAAAAGGTGCTCCCGAAAGGGACGACGCACACGCTGCGCGTGAAGTACACGCTGGGGCTGCCGCAAGCCTCGACCGCCGGTGGATACCAACCGGCGATAACCTGGAGCAGCGGCCCACGTCTGGCTTTCAACTTCGGCTTTACAGACCTCGGCCCCGGGCGCTACCTGGAATCATGGATTCCGGCTAACCTCATCTTCGACCAATTTGAACTCAACTTAACTCTGAGAGTAATCAACACGGCGATCCCCCATACGGTTATTACTAACGGCACCGTCAGCTCACTTGGAACCAATCATTGGTCGGTCACTTACCCTGCGCGCTTCACAGCGCTTTCGCCGCTCCTTGAAGTGCGCGCCACCAACACGCTCACCAAACTGAGCGGCACGGTAACGCTTCCCGTTTCGGGCCTGAACGTTACGATTGATGTCTGGAAACTCACTTCCGATACGACTAATTTGGCGACGGAGCTTGCCAACATCAAGACGTACCTCACCGATAATGAAAACGCCGTCGGGCCATACGTTCATGGCAACCGCTTCGTTGCTTTCCTGAAGCAGGGAGGGATGGAATACGAGGGCGGCACAACTGCCATACCGGGCACCTTAAAGCATGAGGCATTTCATAGTTGGTGGGCGCGTGGACTGAAGCCCGCGAGCCAGCCTGACGCATGGTGGGATGAGGCATGGACGGAATATAACGTAACGGGCGGAGGCTCGATCCCCTTCGACTTTACTAATGCAGCCGTCACGCTCTGTACCCGCAATCCCTGGGTGCGCTCAACCGCTGGCGGGTCTTACGACCAGGGCAAGCGATTCTTTCAGGGCGTGGCAGCACTGCTTGGGACGGCAAACCTGAAAGCGCTGATGAGCGATTTCTACAAACAGCACAAGAACAAATTGACGACCACGACCGACATTGAAGAGTTTCTTGTCTGTCGCACGGGGAATACGCAGTTGGTTGACGCGTTCCACCGCTTCGTCTACGGATTTGACAATCCTTCGCCTGTGCCCGATCTCTGGCTGCGCGACGACCCCGCGCACACTGGCGCGGATGCGTGGGGCGGCGCTTTCTGGAACTCGCCGGACCTCTGGATCAGGAATGCCAACGACGACGGCACGACCCATCAGGCTCCTGAGTTCGGGCAGGACAACTGGTTCTATGCGCGCGTTCGCAATCGCAGCGCGACGGCGACGGCGCGTCACTTTCTAGTCACCTTCAACGTCAAGGCTTTTGCCGGAGTAGAGTTTCAGTATCCAAACGATTTCCTGCCATGCGTTGCCGCCGCTTCGGGCTTCGAGCTTGGGCCGGGACAGTCAACCATAGTGAAAGCCAGATGGCCCAAAGCGCTCGTTCCACCTGCGGGCACACACGCCTGTTGGCTGGCCTCCGTCCTGACGCGCCTTGACAATCCGGTAGCGGGACGCCACGTATGGGAACACAACAATCTCGCGCAGAAGAATCTAACCATCGTTGATCTCAAGCCGGGACAGTGGATTCTGCTGCCTTTCGTCGTCAACAACCTGACGAAGCTGACCACTCGCCGCGTGCTGCTCGAAGTGGTCAGACCGAAAGACCAACTCAAGCTGCCCGTCACGCTGGCTCATCAATCCGGCGCGGCCTTCAGTCTCGTGCCGGAGTTAAAGCCCAAGCCGCTGAGCGTCATTCCGGCCACGATAATCAAAGACGAGGGCGATGGCGCGTCGCTCGACTGTGGAGGCCGGGCGGAGGAGCAAGCGCCAATCTCCGATGCGGTCTTAACTTCTCTGACGCCGGACGTGCTGACGGCGCGACAATTCGCCAACGGCAGCGAGGTAACTTTCGCTACGGGTCTCACGGCGCAGATTCCGCTCTCGTTGCGCCCCGCACAACAACTGGTCATGGGGCTGCGACTCACCGTTCCGCAGACGGCGAAGCCCGGCGAGGTAATCAATCTGGATGTGGTTCAGAAAGATGAGAAGGGTAAAGCAATAGCGGGCGGCCTCGCCATCGAGATACGTGTTCGCTGAAGCAAAAGCGCACGCGGCGCGGGCACGTCTCGCGCGCCCGGTCACAAGCGGTTCGCCTCGCGTTTAGATTTTCGCAAGCGGGCAAGGAACAAAGCTCACGGGTCTTGTGAGCCAGGTCTAAAGCCGTTAAGGGGCTTTCAAAGGAACCAGCTGCGCCTTAAGACAATGAGCCGCTGGTCGAAACTTCAACTCAACAGGAGATCAAAGATGACGGTACGAATCACGATAGACATTTTCAGTGGCAGACCCAATCCGGTCGTCGAGCTGGCTGGCAAAGAGGCCAAGGACGTGTTGGAACGTTTGAAGCCGACCACTCCGCTCTCCGGCGATGAAGCCGAGAAAGCCGGGACGCCTATCCTGGGTTATCGCGGATTGGTCGTCGAGCAAACGGGAACATCCTCAGACAGTAAGGACTTACCCGCACGTTTCAGAGTATCGAGCGGACGACTCACCGGGAATGGGCTCGCGCACAATGCGGCGGACGCGAACTTCGAGGAGTTCTTCTTCGGCACTAAAGGGCCTGCGAAGAAGGCCGCCAAGGATACGAAGAATCTTCAACCCCTCCTCAAGACCGAGATTGCCAGGGCGGTTGAAATCAAGGAACAGTTGGTGATCACAGCATTCCCGTTTCCTATCGTCATCGCCTGCACGTGCGGGCCGCTCTACGAGCCAGCCTGGTGGAACGATGGCGGACAGAAGCAGGTGAATAATAACTGCTACAACTACGCGACCAATTACCGTTCAGATACTTTCGCGCAGCCCGGACGCGCCGCCGGAGCGATGTACACGGCGCTCACCTGCGCGTCAGTCCTGCCTGCGGCGGTGAAAGACGCTCTCGAAGATACGCCGGGGGCGAATAATAAGTGCCCGGCGGAAGGACATCTGGTAGCATTAGTCATTGCTCCCGGCATAGACTTCCACTGGTATCGCAAGGGACGCAACGGATACTGGTCGCACAAACCCGGCGGCACGCAGGTCACGAACGTGGACAACAGCGGGCATTTAATCACAGACCCGCGCACGGCCAACCGGGGGATGTACACAGCTTTTTGTACCTTCATGGTGGTCAAACATGGGCACATCAAAATCAAGTGAGCAAGCGGCGGAATATCTCGCGGGCGTCTCGATCTTTTCGGGACGCCCCGACCCCACCTGGACAGTCAGCCAGAGCGCAGCCGAGCGATTGAAGTCTCTCTGGGATTCCCTGGAAGCATCTGCGCGCCCACAGCCATCACCCCCACCACTTGGCTACAGAGGCTGTTTTCTAAAAGACACAACGAAAGAGCGCGAATGGGTCGCCTACAAAGGCGTAGTGACATTGAAAACGCCCACGGGTGACGAAGCTCGTGCTGACGAGAATCGAAAGTTCGAGTCACTGCTGCTCAAATCAGCGCCGGAAGGATTGATCCCGCCCCAGATTCTTGAGAGCGAAGGGCTGTAGCGGCTACCTCAAATGATAAGCAAGGCGAAACGCACTCGAAGCACTCTCACGCAGGAAGAAGGTTGGCTGAAGATTTGGGAGGCGCGGACGGAGTTGAGCCGTAGACCCATCCTGGGCTCACACGGCACGCACGCTGACCACTTGCCCTTTAATCTCACCCTGCCACAGCACGCGCTTATCCACTTCATGGCGCAATCGCTTCCAGAGACTTCCCCGCTCGTAAGCGTCTAAGTCCGAAGGCATGAGATCGAAGAGGGCGCGCGAGGCAAGGACGATGACCTTCCGTTTGGGGCGCGAAAGGGCGACGGTGAAGCGTCGCGGCTCCAACAGGAAGTCGCTCTCCGCCGCCGCGTACTCGCGGTCTGAGACGGTCGCGGAGACAATAATCAAATCACGCTCGCCGCCTTGAAAACGCTCCACCGTGTCAATCGCTTCGGCGTAAGCAGGCAACCGCTCACGCAGTAAGAGCTTCTGACCGCGATGCGGCACGACGATGCCCAACCCATGTGCCGCATCCAGACCAAGATGCTCGCCTGCGACCCGCGCAATCTCCGTAATCAGTTCCGCCTCAAACTCGTTTGACTGTTGCGAGCCGGCCTCGGCGTGTTCGATGACGACGAGAGGATGTTCGGGATCGAGAGCGGCGCCAATCCAGGCAGGCAACTCAGTCGTGCCGAGCGGCGCGAGCCGCGTCAGGTTGTGCGAGTGGAAGTTGACGCCATCCTCTGCGTAAACGTGGCGGCACAGGAAATCGGCCACTTCCGTGGGGATGCGGAAAGACTCGTCCAGAGCGGCGCTCGTGAAGTTAAGCTCACGCAGAAGCTCAAAGATAGAGAGATGGGGGCGCACGTAGTCCAGTTCGCGGCGGCTGTCCTGATCCCAGGCATGCGCGAGAATCGGCGGCATCTGGCGGTGGTCGCCGATGGCAATGAACTGCCCGTCTTCCCGCAGAAAAGCGGCGGCCAGCAGGGCTTCCGCCTGTCCCATCTGCGAGGCTTCGTCAACAAGAACTAGATCAAAGTATTTCTCCGACCAGACCATCTCCTTCCCCTTCATCGCACCGCGTTTGATGAGGTTGTAAAATCCGCCGGGCGTGCCGCCGACCACGACGAGCGATTCTCGCATCAATCGTTCCCACTGTTCCGAGGCTCTCATCCGACCGCTACCATCGGGAACCAGAGGCTCGACCCCGCCCGGCAGGATGTCACCTTCGTCGTTGCATATTTTGAACACTTTCAGTTGCGCCAGTGGTTCCAGAATCGAGGAGTTCTCATCGCCGCCCGCACGTTTTGCTAAAACTGATTTGGCGCGAGACACAATACTCTCCAGCGCGACGAGTGACGCCGCGTGTGTCTTGGTGCAGACGGCAACGCGGAAAGGTCGCGCTGGTGTGGCGAGTGCGAGCGCGCGGGAGAGGGTTGCAAATCCTAGGGTGTGACTTTTGCCCGTGCCGGGCGGACCTTGCAGGACGAGAATGCGGTCCAGGATGTGCCCGCCGATAACAGCGGCTTGCGCGATGGTGAGACCATGCGGCGCCTGCGCTTCGTGCGCCAGTTTTGCGACCTGTTCCGCCGTTCGCAGGCGTGAAGGGCGGATGCCGGTGCGTGGAGTCTTTCCGCGTTCCGGGTCTTCGAGCCATTGGTACAAATAATTCGTTTCGGCGTTCTGGCAGGCTGCGAGAAATTTGTCGGCGTTGAGGTCGTCCGCCATCTCGTCAATTGTGTAAAGCAAATTCTGTTCGGGGTCTAACATGCGATGCCCGAAGCGGAACTTAGAGTTCTTGAAACTCATCGCCAGCAATTTCAAGGAGACCCGTGCGCCCACGATCTCTTCGACGACGCACAGCCGCCCGTGGACGACGCGCTTGCCCGTCGGAGGCTCGCCCGTCTCCCCGTCCGCTACCGGGTTGAGCGTCAACCAATCGCCTTCGCGCAGTCTGGCGGTTCCGGTCAGCGCCGGAGCGCTCCGGTTGCCATCTATACCGGAGAAAGTAAATTCCGCGCACCTGGCATCTTTGTCGTAAGACTCGCAACGCAGGATGGCGGTTCGTCCTGTCTGCGCGCGGAGTTCCGGCGGCAAAGCGAAGTGTAATAATTGTTCTTGCAGGCGGGCGTAGTGTTCAAGCCGCAAAAAGTCTTCGAGCGAGCGGCGTAAGGGTACGACTGACGGGTCGAGTTCTACTTCGTCAAGACGCTGAAGCGTGAGCGGCTGTTTTTCAATCTGACGGTTCTTGTAACGAAATGCCCCTTCAATATGTCTGAGCGCGGCAAGTCGCGCCGCAGCCAACGCCTTGAGATCATCTACGGTTGTGCCGAGGAAGCCTTTAATTTGCGCGCGCGCATCCGGCTTCATCGCTGCCGAGTCCCGTAGCTCGTCCCACGCCGCGTATGCGTATTCCAACGGAATCTGGGTGCTGAAACGCGCCGCCGATTCCACCCAGATGCCCGCCCCGCTCGCGGTGCCTTCGCTTTCGAGAGTGAACCTTTTAGTCTCCGCATCGCGGCTATAAATCCGCCGGTTATCGAAGATGCGCGACCGAAATCTCTCAGGGATATTCACATCTTCAGCCCGCCACTTAAACTCCATTGCCGCCGCCACCTCGTAAAGGTTGTGGCAGATTGCGCCGAGGTTTTGTCGCTCTGAGACTTCGTCGGCGAGAAACGAAATCATGCTTTGTGTTAAGGCAGGCGTTGAAGTCAGCAAATCGTAAAAGGCCGGGATACCGCAGAGCGCGTCGAAGTGGCGGGCGAGGGCTTCGAGCAACGAGCGCTGTCCGCGACTATCGTATAGATAAATGTGTATGGGAGCTTCCGCAGAATCGGCGACGCGCTTAACGGCGGGCAGCAGTTGTTGCAGCCAATCCGTCAGCAAGCGTTGCTCGCTTTCGAGGTCAGGCACCGCACCTGTCATCTCAATGATTTTTGCTGTGCCACGCGCACCTGTCACGCCCGCCGCCAGCATGTAGAGCCGATCCTGAATATGGTCGCGTTGCGCATCAATGAAAATTTTAATGAGGTCAGGGTAATTGCCCGTATCAGGCAGCGACCCCCAGTTGGAAGCGTAAAGCACGCGCCGGTGTTCGATCCGTTTGTCATGCCGGGCGAGCGCCGCGCGCCCGCGTTGCGCCAGAGTCGGCAAGCGCGCACCGAGTGCCCAATGGCGGCTCACACGATCAACTTCCCCTTCAAATCCGGGCGCAGTTTCGACGCCGCGCGTGGTATAGGTTATCAACCGCGATAAGCTGCTGACGGTCTTGATATTTTCCGAATTCAGGGCGCGCTTCTCCGTTGAGGTGAGATGCGGCACGAGCGACAGGTCATCGCGCTCGGCGGTGTCTACAAAACAGAGCGCGTTGTAGGGGCAGCCGTCGCAATGAGAGCCGAGGTGGTAGACGGCTGTATTGAAGGAGACGGCTGCGGCTCGCGCGACATCCGAATCAGGCGCGGCGACGAGCCTGTGAATTTCATCTTTGAAAAGAGTGAGGTCAAATGCGCTCCACGCGCCCGGACTGAATTCAACGTCGCGTGAGACAATCGCGCCGCTCATCTCTTTAAGGGCTAGCCCATTTTCGCCCAGCAACGATTCGAGCAGAACTGCGTAGAAGGCAACCTGTAAACGGAACCCGACTGTCTCCCGCACGCTCGCCTTGATGTCAATAACAACAAAGCTGAACGCCCCTTCCTCGTCGCGCGTCGTCTCAATCAAGTCCGCCCGCCCACCGCAGGGCCACCCGCCGACGCGCCCTTCGAGCGCCGGTTGGTAATAATAAGTGCGCCCGGTTCCCTGATGCCTCAACTCGTAGAGGAAGTCGGCGGCGCTTCTGTTCGTCAGATCAATGACGTGCTCGCCGTGCCCGCGCAGTTCTTCAACTTTGTCCCGCTCGAAAGCTTGTCCCTCGGCAGAGAGCAGCGGCGAGGGCGGCTCGAAGGTGACTCCGTAGCGTGTCTTAAGCTCTTCACCCTCTGACGGGAAGAGCGCGAGGCGCAGGTAGCGTTCGCAACGGTTGCGCGACACATACTGGGCAAGCCGCTGTGCGCCGAGCATCCGCTCGGTCGGGAAGGCTTGCGGTCGGTCACTTTTAACGTCAGATTGTTGCATGGCGAGGGCTGGAGTCTAAGGGAGCGTTCATTTCTTCCGAACAGGGACGACCGTCAGCGTCGCGGTTTCGGTTTCGCGCACGGCGGCACGCAGTAGCCCGCGCGCCTCTTCGTGCGCGCCATCGGTAGCGTTAAGAAACTCCTGCAACCGTTCCTTCTGCGGGCTGTACGTGACTTTGCGCTCGAACAATTCGCCGAACTCGTTTTTATCGAGCGTCTGTTCCAGCTTCTCGACCGCTTCCGGGTCGCATTTGAGCGTCGTGCGGAAACTGCATTTCACCGCCGCATCCCCGGCACGTAGCGTGACCGCGCTCGAAACGCGCGGCTGTGCGGCGGCGACATCTTTCAATAGTTCCTTAATTTCTTCCATGCGCGAGCCGATGCGTTTTTCTTCCGCGTGGAGCGCCGTATATTCTGCCACCAACGACTCGATGCCGGATTGATCGAGCGCACCAGCGTCCGCCCCATCCTGCGGCTTCGCATAGCATTCGGCGCAGAGCAGAAGGTCTGCGCGCGCTAGTGTTTCATCCTGCGGCACGAACTGCTCGCAGCCGACACAGGCAATATAGTAGGCGGCTAGACACTCAGGACACACTGCCGCTCCCGCTTTCGTCGTCGTGCTGTTCGTCGCGGGGTTGATCTTCTGCTCACATTCGACGCACACGGGCGTGATCGTGTTCGGCTCCCGTCCATCACCCAAGGCAGCGGCTTCGTCCATCATTCTCTCTCCACGTTATCAATCATGCTTGCGCTTCATATTACTGTTACGGTATGCGCCGCCGCTACGCCGAACGAGCGTCATGTTCAAGGTGATTACGTCGTGCGGAACCAGCAAATAGAGGCATCCTCATCTGCTACGCACAAACAGAGACATACTGCGGGAAAAACAAAGTGGAATGACGGGAAGTGACGTAAAGGCAGTCACGTCTTCAAGGAGGTGGCGTAGGCGCGTGGGGATTTGAACCCCAGACCCCTACCGTGTCAAGGTAGTGCTCTACCCCTGAGCTACGCGCCTATCTTAGAAACATTTGCCTTCAAAACAGCTTGAAAAACGAGGCTGTAAAGTAACAAACGGGGAGAGGGAGTGTCAAGCTGCCCTTTTTTGAGGCAATGAGCGAGGAAATGAAAGGGGCTGGCGGTGGGGCCAACCCCTCATCTCCTGCCTTACTTTTTCCGCTTGATGATGGAGGCCACCTGTCCGCCGACACCATCGAAACTCGAACCGCCGAAGAGGCCGCCGGTCGTCTCGTGGCTGACCTGAGCGGTATAGACCACCTTCCCGGTCTCTTTGTCCGTGAAGATGAGGTCTCCGTCCAGAGCAGACTTGCCCGTGCCGAAACCGACGAGATAACGCTTGGCCCGGCTGCCACGCTTGAAGAATTTCACATTGAGCGTGACGATCAGGGTTTTCTCCGTTGCGTTGGTCCGACCGCCGCGCACATCTTTGAAAACTGCTGCGGGCACTTCATCCTTGATGTCCACAGTGAGGTTGGCGATGTCGTCTATATCCATCTTCGCGTTTTCAACCGGAACGACCTCGATCTCCAGAGCATTGAAGTCGGCAAACCTCTTCACCGGAGCAGCATTAAACTCAATCTTCGAGAGGAAAGCGTCGCGGTCTACAACGTACTTCTGGAAGAGTTCCTGCGATGGCGCATCGTAAGTAACGAAAACGAAGTTCTCTTTCTCGAAGTTGAAATGAACGCTGAACGGAACATTGTTCCTCATGCCGTTGAGCACGTACCACGTTCTGTTATTCACCGAAGCCGTCGCGATTTGTTTATCAAAGGAGAGCGAACGGTCGAGCTTCTTCTGATACTTCTGATACTCTTCCATCACCTTCCGGTCAGTCCAGTTCCGCATGTTCTCGGAGATTTGCAATCTCATCTGAAGGGATTCCTGCGAATGCTTGAGCTGGGCTTTGACATCAGAGGCGACAGGCTTTTCAAACGACCATGCTTCGTTGGGGAGTTGAACGCGTAACCCGCGCTCTTCAACGAGGACAGAGGTAGTGGTCGGGTCATCCGCGTAGGCGAGGCCCACGACGGCGCTCATCATGATGGCGGCGATTAAGGCCGCACGTTTAAGTTGCATTTTATATCTCCTGACAACAGCCGACTGCTTTGCATGGCAGCCCGCAGATAAGCGCTCCTTTCGTCGCCCGGGCAAACGTATTGCACAGAGCTAGAGCGGGTGATATTCCTATCGGGTAAAGGGGAGTCTGATTAATTCCAGTTTGAAGTTGCTAACGGTAGGCTAACGCGAGGATTACTCAACATCGTGCCTTTGTGAGCCTGCGCAATATAAAGGAGGCGGATAATCAACGTCAAGTCGCCAGGACTAGTGTTTCGTCCCCGTCTTTCAGGCGCTTGCCGTCTCGGCGGAGAGCTGTTCCCACTCCTCATAAAGCTGGCGAAGGCGCGCATCCGCGCTCTTGTACTCTTCGTTAAGAGCCTTGAGACGCTTGGCATCCCTCGCGACTTCCGGTTGGCCGAGTTGTTCGGAAATCTCCGTCAAACGCTTTTCTGCTTCACCGATCTCCGTCTCGACCACTTGCGAATCGCGTGCAGGCTTTTTCTTCGCGCCCTTTCCTTCAGAGGCTTTCGTCTTCGGGCGCGCAATCGTCTCTTTGGCCTTCGCGGGCGCAGCCGATGGCTCTGCCTGAATCGCCACGGGTTTTGACTTCTGCGCC
>CAWBSB010000005.1:0-442400 GCA_963791265.1 uncultured Acidobacteriota bacterium | reverse complement strand
CTTTCCCAAGCCGTGCGGCAAGACAACAGTCCCGCGCACAAGTTGGTCGGCCTTGCGCGGATCAACGCCCAGCCACATCGTCAACTCGACCGTTTCATCGAACTTCGCAAAGGCAATCTCTTTTATCTTCGCCACGCCGTCTTCCAGCGTGTACTTTCGCCCGACTTCAATCTTGTCTTCAGCCGCGCGATATTTCTTTCCGTGCTTTTTCATTATTTATCCCCTGAGGTTCAAACGAAGCGATCTTATAATCGTCTTCTCCCTCCGTAAGAGAGATGCTGGATGCTTGATGTCAGATGCTAGTAAAAACCAGCATCCAGCATCTGACATCTAATATCTACTCTATAGTGAGTCCCATGTTGCGCGCCGTGCCTTCGATGGTCTTGACGGCGTTCTCCAAACTCGTCGTGTTCAAGTCCTGCATCTTGGTCTTGGCAATCTCTTCGATCTTGGCGCGAGAGATTGAGCCAACCTTTTCGCGGTTCGGCTTGCCAGACCCTTTCGGGATGCCCGCTGCCTTCTTTAAGAGATCAGCCGCCGGTGGCGTCTTTGTCTCAAACGTGAAGGAACGGTCAGCGTAAACCGTGATGACGACCGGAATCTTCAGATCAGGATCATTCTGCGCGGTCTTTGCGTTAAAAGCCTTGCAGAATTCCATGATGTTAACGCCATGCTGACCCAGAGCCGGGCCAATCGGCGGAGCCGGATTGGCCTTCCCCGCCGGAACCTGCAACTTAATATAGCCTGTAATTTTCTTTGCCATTTGTTCTTTGAGTGATAGGTGATAGGTGATAGGTGATAAGAGGAACGTTTTTCCTTATCACCTATCACCTATCACCTATCACTTCTTACTCCTCTTCTGCAAACGTCACTTTCTCGACATCGAGAAAGTTCAACTCGACGGGGGTCGAACGACCGAAGATCGTGACCGTCACCTTCAAAGTTGATTTATCTTCGTTGACCTCTTCGACCTTGCCTGTAAAGCTCGCAAACGGGCCGGACTTGATTCTGACGGTCTCGCCCGAGGCGTAAGAGAATTTCGGCTTCGGTTTCTCCGCCGCTTCCGTCACGTTATGAACAATCTGGTTGACTTCCTGCGCGGTCAAAGGCGTCGGATTCTGTCCACCGACAAAGCCCGTCACTTTCGGCGTTGACTTAATCGTATGAAAGACATTGTCGGGGATGTGCCCGCGCTCGTCACATTCGATTTCCACCAGCACATAGCCGGGATAAAACATGCGCGACGATTCGACACGTTTGTTGCCACGCATCTCGACAACCGTTTCCGTCGGGACGAGCACTTCCGTAATTTCGTCCTGCAAGTCCGTGTCACGAATGCGCGCCTTCAGGCTATCGCGCACCTTCTTCTCGTGCCCGGAGTAAGTGTGAAGTATGTACCACTGCCTCATTCAGGAAACCTCTTGCTTCTCTTTCTCAGGCCAGCCCGATTAACGACAGCAACCAGCCGCCGAAGCGTCCGAGTTGGACAATCGCATGGTCAACGCCCCACAGGTAAACAGCGAAGAAGATAACGGCAACCACTGTAATGATCGTCGTGTTCTTGACTTCTCTCGCGCTCGGCCATGAGACACGCTTCATCTCGGCGCGAACATCGCGCAGGAATTGTCCGGTGCGTGTGAAAAATCCGGCGCGCGGCCCATCCAGGCCACGCTCACGTCGCGCTCCCTTGCCCTCGACACCTTCGCCAAAACGCGCGGCGCGCGGCGCAGGTACGCCCGGCGGCACGTCCGAAGAACTTATGCGCTCCGGTGGCGGCTCCGGCTGGAGCGGCAATTCATCCGAGTCATCTTTATCAGCCATGATCTTGTCGGCGCTCTCGGCTTTCTTTGACACTAACTATTCTCACTAACCTTTAGAATTCAGGGGTACCAGGATTCGAACCCGGACTTTCGGTTTTGGAGACCGACGTGCTAACCGTTGACACTATACCCCTCCAAGAGGGGTTAGGGGTCGGGGATCAGGGGTCAGCAAAAGGATTTCTTTAACCGACCCCCGGCCCCTGACGCCCGGCCCCTTATTTGGTCTCTTTGTGCCCTGTGTGCTTGCGGCAGCGGCGGCAGAATTTACTAAATTCAAGGCGCTCAGGGGTCGTCTTCTTGTTCTTCGTCGTCGTGTAATTACGGCTTTTGCATTCCGTACACTGCAACACAATGTTATCGCGCGGCATAAGTCACCCTTCAGAAACTAAAACATTGAAACTGAAATAAACCGAAAGCTATTTGCTGTTCGATTCCCCTTCAAGAGTTATTCAACGATATCGGAAACGGTCCCGGCACCCACCGTTCTGCCACCTTCTCTGATAGCAAAGCGCAGCCCCTTCTCCATCGCAATCGGCGCGATCAACTCTATCTCCATCGCCACATTGTCGCCCGGCATCACCATCTCCACACCTTCCGGCAAGTGCGCCACTCCCGTCACATCCGTCGTCCGAAAATAAAACTGCGGCCTGTAACCCGTGAAGAACGGCGTGTGTCTTCCACCCTCTTCCTTCGTCAACACATACGCCTCGGCCTTGAACTTCGTGTGCGGCGTAATCGAGCCCGGTTTCGCGATCACCTGCCCCCGCTCAATATCTTTGCGCTCCACACCACGCAGGAGGAGGCCGACGTTATCGCCCGCCGTGCCCTCGTCCAGCAACTTCTTGAACATCTCCACTCCCGTACAAACAGTCGTACGCGTTGGACGAATGCCCACAATCTCCACCTGCTCATTAACCTTGACCCGGCCTCGTTCCACTCTGCCCGTCGCCACCGTGCCTCTGCCCTGAATGGTGAAGATGTCTTCGACCGGCATCAGGAAGGGCTTCTCCACGTCTCTGGCCGGTGTCGGAATGTAGGAATCAACCGCATTCATCAACTCTTCGACCGTCTTCTCCCACTCGGCATCGCCTTCCAGAGCCTTCAATGCCGAGCCTTTGATGACCGGAATGTCGTCGCCAGGAAACTCGTAGGCCGAGAGCAACTCTCTGACTTCCAGTTCCACCAACTCCAGCAACTCCGCGTCGTCCACCGCATCCGCCTTGTTCATAAAGACGACCATCGCGGGCACGCCCACCTGCCTGGCAAGCAGAATGTGCTCTCTGGTTTGCGGCATCGGGCCATCCGTGGCAGCCACGACGAGGATGGCGCCATCCATCTGGGCCGCGCCCGTGATCATGTTCTTGACATAATCGGCGTGGCCGGGGCAATCGACGTGCGCGTAGTGGCGATTGGCCGTTTCGTACTCGACGTGCGCGGTGGCAATCGTGATGCCACGAGCCTTCTCCTCCGGGGCGTTATCAATGGAATCAAAGGCACGCACCAGGATCTTCGGGTTATGTTTGGCCAAGACTTTCGTGATCGCCGCCGTTAAGGTGGTCTTGCCGTGATCGACGTGTCCAATCGTTCCGATGTTCACGTGCGGCTTGCTACGGTCAAATTTCTCTTTCGACATTCCGAGTTGCCTCTTTAAGTAATAGGTTCAGACCTTCGCTGTCTGGAAACCGGTACTGGGATTTGAACCCAGGGAAAATAATGGAGCTTCCGAAGAGGATTGAACTCTTGACCTCATCCTTACCAAGGATGCGCTCTACCACTGAGCTACGGAAGCATCTCATACATTACGAGACCAATGCTCTTTAGCATGAAAACTGGAGCGGGAGACGAGGCTCGAACTCGCGACATTCAGCTTGGAAGGCTGACGCTCTACCAACTGAGCTACTCCCGCACTCTTACTGGTGCAGGGGGTAGGATTCGAACCTACGTAAGGCGTTAGCCTGCCGGGTTTACAGCCCGGTGCCATTAACCACTCGACCACCCCTGCATGCTTTGTCAAACAGTCGAACTGGAGCCGGTGGAGGGATTTGAACCCCCGACCCGCAGTTTACAAAACTGCCGCTCTACCCCTGAGCTACACCGGCCTGCTATAGACACTTCCATGCCTCATCCGGCAAAACTCGGATATTACCAACGGCCTAGCTAAAACGCAAGTCTAGACGGACTTTGGCCATTAATAATGGCCCGTGTTCAACAAAGGCCAAAGAAATATGTTGACCTTCCGGCATGTGCCACGTTAGGATTGAGATGCCCGCGGGCGGCGAAAACGCCACGATTGCCCGCTATTTTGAACTTCCACGCTCACAACCCGCTGCTGATTTGAAGCTCGGCCTCCACAGCCTGCGCTCGATCAACAGACCAATCCAGGCGATTCCTGAGACAGTTAAGGAGACTAAGTCGTGCGTATCAGTCATTTTCTCTCTCGTAGCCTCGCGGCTCTAATTCTGCTTTGCGTCTGCGCGTTAACCAACACAACCAGCGCGCAAACGACCACTGATCAGTCTTCAGCCCCCGCGCCGCAGCCGACGCCAACAATGGTACTGCCGCAAGCGAATGGCGCAGGAGCGGTCGCGGGACGAACGGACACGTACTGCGCGGGGTTTATCCAGTACGCACCTGCTCCCATCAACCCGGAGATCGTGGGCGGCGAGCAGGAACAGGAGCAGCGCGCCTATGTTGAAGGCGACTATGTGTTCATCAATGCCGGAGCGCAGCAAGGCATCAGCGTCGGGCAGGAGTTCTCAATCGTGCGCCCGCGTGGTCAACTGACTTCGCCGTTCACGAAGAAGAAAGGCTGGCTCGGCGTCTATATGCAGGAACTGGGTCAACTGCGTGTGATGACTGTTAAAGAGCGCGTCTCGGTCGCCGTCATCACTACTTCGTGCGAGGCTGTGCTGCTGGGCGATCTTCTCAGGCAGGTCAACAATCGCGTCGCGCCGCTTGAGCGCTCTGAGGTTGCGCTTGATCGCTTTGCCGATCCGACGGGTAAGCAGCGTGGACGAATCGTGCTGTCGCGCGACGCCCGCGAGCACCTATCGAAAAACCAGATTGTTTACATAGACCTCGGCGCAGAGGATAGCGTCAAGGCTGGCGATTATCTAACCATCTACAGGCCAGCCGGGAGCGGCAACGTCACAAGCGTCGCTAATGAAGAGATTGCCCGCTCGCAAAGCGGTGGATTCGAGAGCGACCGTTATCATGGCGGCAAGTTCTCCAATCAGTCGCAGCGCAGCAAGGACTACAGCAACACGCCCGGCCTCTTCTTCAAGAATGAGCCGGTGACGACGCACGAAATCAAACGACACCGCCCGCAAGTTCCACGCAAAATCGTCGGCGAGATGGTGATTCTGCACGTTCAGACGCGCACCGCCACAGCCATCATCACGCGCGTGGCTCAAGAAGTACACACAGGCGACTTCGTAGAACTGCAATAAACAGGCAGGAGACAGAAAACAGAAATCAGGAGTCAGAACGAAAGGCTGCAACCGCTTTTCTTCTGACTCCTGACTTCTGTTTTCTGTCTCCTGTTTTTAGCTTATCGAAATTTTGTCGCTCTGAGATGTGGGTGACTTCAGTGCCGCCGTGACCCTGCTACCCCTTTTCCTGGCGGCAATCGCTCTGCGCTCAACCACCGTTTGATAGAACGCGCGGAAGTAGTCGTACATCGAATAGCACGCAGAGATGACCACTATCCAGAGCATCGCGCGGCCAGCCGAATAGAGAAGCACCTGCAAGTCTGTGACGGTCATCGGCCCCTGTCCGAACAGGTGATGAAGCGCGTCGCGCAGTTCGGGCACAGTCCAGAACTGGATTGCCGGGAAGGCGTGTCCGAAGTTGGCTACGGGCGGCTGTCCTGAGACGCTCGACACGATCAGGAGCGAGACGGCCACCACCTGCGAGAGCATCTTAAACTTGCCCATCTTCGAGGCGGCGATCACCACGCCTTCCGTCGCCGCAATCGAACGCAAGCCCGACACAGCAAACTCACGCCCGACGATAATCACGACAGCCCAGGCAGGAGCCAAACGGTTTTCGACAAGCGAGATCAAGGCTGCCGAGATGAGCAGTTTGTCGGCAATCGGGTCTAAGAGTTTGCCGAGGCGCGAGACCTGACGCCGCCGCCGGGCAAAGAACCCGTCGAGGTAATCCGTAAACGAGGCTGCGAGAAAAATCGAGACGCCGAGGATGTGACGCGGAAGGCCAAACCAGTTTTCCGAAAACGGTGTAAGCAGGACGACGACCAGAAGTGGGACGATGAAGATGCGCGATAAGGTTAGTGAGTTGGGAAGATTCACACCCGCTCCAGGCTCTTCACTCGAAGTGATTTGACGCAACTAAGACGTTCTGATGTCCGGCGAGCCCAAGTGTAGGACTCAAGGCATATACTGTCAAGAATAGTGGTCAGTGGTCGGTGGTCAGTGGCCAGTTAAAGCTGAGAAACTGGTTGAAAGTTACAGGTTCTCTTCGTCCCGTCAGGGACGATTGACTGTAGCCCAGCACTTCAGTGCTGGGGAACAAATGCGGTTTTAATAAGTTGAGTCCCGTAGGGACGACTGAAAGGCAAGGCTCGCTGCTTTTCAGTCGTCCGTACGGGACTCAATTCTTATTTTCTGACTGATTCCCAGCCATAAATGGCTGGGCTAAAATCAATCGTCCCTGACGGGACGTAAAACTTGCCTTTGTTTTTAACTGACCACCGACCACTGACCACTGCTCCCCCTGCTTGCCCGTCGCCTGCTGCTCGGCTACAATCAGAGGTTCTGCGCCTCGTCATTCTCCCGTCTATGTGGGGCGCACTCTATTTACGAGCACCATGGCAATTGATCGCATCACCGTGCGCGGAGCGCGCCAGCACAATCTCAAGAACATCAACGTAGAGATTCCGCGTGACCGCCTGACAGTCATCACGGGACTTTCCGGGTCGGGTAAATCCTCGCTCGCTTTCGACACCATCTACGCCGAAGGCCAGCGCCGCTACGTCGAATCTCTCTCGGCTTATGCCCGCCAATTTCTGGATCAACTCGAAAAGCCCGACGTTGATTCGGTCGAAGGTCTCTCGCCAGCCATCTCGATTGAGCAGAAGACGACTTCGCGCAGCCCGCGCTCGACCGTCGGCACAGTCACAGAGGTTTATGATTACCTGCGCCTGCTCTTCTCTTCCATCGGTCATCCACATTGCCAGATTTGCGGCGCGCAGATTACGCGCCAATCTGTCGAACAGATTGTGCAGAACGTGCTCAGCTTGCCCGAAGGCGAGCGCGTGATGATTCTCGCCCCGGTCGTGCGCGGGCGCAAAGGCGAATTCAAGAAGGAACTTGAAAAGCTCGCTAAAGATGGTTTCCTGCGGGCGCGTGTTGATGGCGAACTGCTCTCGCTTGACGAAGAGATCAAGCTCGACAAGCGGCGCAATCACACCATCGAGGCCGTCGTTGATCGGCTGCTCATCAAGCCGGGCATTAACGAACGCCTCACCGAATCCGTCCGCACGGCTTTGAAGCTGACAGGCGGCGCAGTACTCGTCTCTGTCGTTGACGGCGAAGAAAAGCTCTACTCCGAACGCATGGCCTGCGTGAATTGCGGCATCAACGTGCCGCCGCTTGAGCCGCGCTCGTTCTCTTTCAACTCGGCCTACGGCGCTTGCAAACGCTGTCACGGTCTCGGCACGGTTCTCGAAGTTGACCCGGCCAAAATCATCACGGATGCAACCATCGCGTCCGACAAACAGGAATTCATGGGCGCGGCTGACAAGCAAGGCTCTGCTTACCTGCGTAGCGCGCTCATCGCAGCCATCAAACACACTGGCGCTGATCCGCATACAGCTTTCAACGATCTGCCGAAAGAAGCGCAGGATGCGTTTTTTCATGGCGTCAATGGCCAGCTTACTTTTCGTCAGGGTGCGTACACCTATCAAAGTGAGTGGAAGGGCGCAGTCCGCTGGCTGCGCGAGCGGATGAACGAAGCGCCGTCGGAGAAGGTCAGGCTCGCGCTCGAAGACCTCGTCTCGCCCGCCACCTGTCCTGATTGTCATGGTCGGCGACTGCAGCCTGAATCTCTCGCCGTGCAACTCGGCGGGCGCGGCATCGCCGACTACACGGAGCTACCGATTGAAGATGCCATCGCCGCTTTTGATCGCATCAAGCTCAACAAGCGCGAAGAGCAGATAGCGGGTCTGGTCTTGCGAGAAGTTAAAGACCGTCTGCGTTTTCTCGAACGGGTTGGACTGGGTTATCTAACACTGAGCCGTCCGTCGGCCACGCTCTCCGGCGGCGAGGGTCAACGCATACGCCTCGCCACGCAGATCGGCTCTCAACTGCGCGGAGTGCTCTACGTGCTGGACGAGCCTTCCATCGGCCTGCATCCGCGCGACAATCAACGCCTGCTGGAAACGCTCTGCGCGCTTCGCGATCTGGGCAATACCGTGCTGGTGGTCGAGCACGACGAAGAGACCATTCGTCGCGCCGATTATGTCGTTGATCTGGGGCCGGGCGCGGGCGCGCACGGTGGCTTGATGGTCGCGGCAGGAACGCCCGATGAAGTCGCCTGCAATCCTGAATCAATCACAGGTCTCTACATCTGCGGAGCGAGAGAGATTGGTGTGCCTAAAGAGCGGCGCTCGCCGAACGGCAAAGCTATCACTGTGCGAGGCGCGAGCCACAACAATCTGAAAGACATTGATGTCACTTTTCCGCTCGGATTGCTGACGGTTGTCACGGGCGTTTCAGGCTCAGGCAAGTCAACGCTGGTTGACGACATTCTCTACCGCGCTTTGGCACGTCATCTTTACGGCTCGCTCGGTGAGCCAGGCGAATACACTTCAATCGAAGGACTCGAACACGTTGATAAAGTAATCGAGATAGACCAATCGCCCATCGGGCGCACGCCGCGCTCTAATCCTGCGACCTACACGGGATTGTTCACGCCGATTCGAGAGCTATACGCGATGTTGCCTGAATCCCGTGAACGCGGCTACAAGCCCGGACGTTTTTCCTTCAACGTCAAGGGCGGTCGTTGCGAAGCCTGCGAAGGCGACGGGATGAAGCGCATTGAGATGAATTTCCTGCCAGACGTTTACGTCCTCTGTGATGTCTGTCGTGGCGCGCGCTACAACCGCGAAACGCTTTCCGTTAAGTACAAAGGCAAATCCATTGCAGAGCTTTTAGACACGACGGTCGAGGAAGCCTTGCCGCTACTGGAAAATATTCCGCAGATCAAGCAGAAGCTCCAGACGCTGCTCGATGTCGGCCTCGGCTACATCAAGCTCGGTCAATCCGCCACCACTCTTTCCGGCGGCGAAGCCCAGCGCATCAAGCTCGCCAAGGAACTCTCAAAGCGCGCCACAGGCCGCACCATCTACATTCTCGACGAGCCGACCACGGGACTGCATTTCGCAGACGTACACAAGCTCCTCGATGTGCTCCAACGTCTCGTCACACTGGGCAACACTGTAATCGTCATCGAACACAACCTCGATGTCATCAAATCCGCCGACTACGTCGTAGACCTCGGCCCCGAAGGCGGCTCGCACGGCGGACGCCTCGTCGCCTCCGGCACACCCGAAGAGATCGCCCGCGCCCGCCGCTCGCACACAGGCCACGCGCTTAAGCCACTGCTCAACGGGCGGCTCTCTTCACATAATGGCAATGGACGAAAGAAGAGCAACGACAAAAAGGTTGCGTGACTTGGGAACGACTGACTTTTCCTAATCTTGAGGAATTTCGCTCTTGACCATTAGCAGCATGGCTGTCGAGCCTTGCTCACGTCCGATGGTGAGGTAACGCTTCAGCATCTCGGCGGTCAGATGCGGGAAGCTGAGGCTGTGAGAAGCATTTTCATAACCATCTGCCGTCAACGCATGGAAGCTCATGTGCGCGCCGTCGTAGCGCCAGACTTCCGGGACGCGGGCGGCGAGGTAGAGTCCGAGTTTGTCTAGGGATGGGCTGGTGATGTCTACTTCGAGAACGATGTCCGGCGGCGGATGAACTTGCAGGTCAAGCTCTTCAACGCCGCGCACGGCTGCTTCATTGGCGATATAGAAGCAGCTATCCGGCTCGCCGCCGCGTTGTGCTGAGGCGACACGGAGCGTCATCGCGCCGCAGTTATCAACATTTAACCCCAACTCGAAAGCCAGCAGCGTAACGACCATGTCAATGAGGCGTGTGACCTGTTCGTGAAGGCGCTTTGGACTCATGATTTCCAGTGCTCCATGATTAAAGGTCAGGCGCACGCTCCTGTCATCATCTAGTTCTTCGAGCAGTTGCAGGTAGGTGTCCCACGAAACACCGTAGTAGATGTGCTTTTCAGCGGTCGCACTCGCCGTCAGGCGATTAAGGACGTGAGATTCAACAAGCATACTTGAATTATGCGAACGGCTAACAAACAAGTCAACGCCGAAGGACGGCTCGCGCCGTGAACGCTCCAAGAAAATCGCGTGATATACTCTTTCCTACGGTCTAACTAAATCTAGTGTCGAACAATCGGAGATTCGTGTGAACTATACCTTCCCTCTGCAAATAAACTTCAAACTTCTGGCCCTCGCGCAGCAGCTATCGCTCACCGAGGCGAACGGCAATCTGATCTTTTACGTCAAACAAAAAGCTTTCAAGCTGAAGGAAGCCGTGACGGTCTTCGCAGATGAACAGATGACGCGTCCCTGGTTCATGATCAATGCCGACAGGGTCCTGGATTTCAATGCCAACTACTCTTTCACGGATTATACCGGGAAACTCTTCGGCTCGATGAGGCGGTTGGGAAAGAAGTCTCTCTGGAAAGCCAACTACGAAATTTTCGACGGTTTTCAACCTCATCCGGTGGCAATTATTAAAGAAGAGAATCCCTGGGCAAAAGTTTTCGATGCCCTGTTGGGCGAAATACCCATCGTCGGAATTTTCACCGGCTACATGTTTCATCCTTCTTATTTGGTCTCGCGCCCGGACGGAATGCCTTTTATGCGCCTCAAAAAACAGTCGTCCTTTGTCGGGCGAAGGTTCACCATAGACAAACTCGCTCATCTGGATCAGACAGAGGAATTGCGAATCCTGCTGGCGGTGATGATGATGGTTCTTCTGGAGCGGAGTCGCGGTTAAAGTTTCGCGGGTGAAGCAACTTTCCTCAATGGATGTAAGCATGATGAAAAAGCTGGTGCTCATCTTTATCACCGCTCTTTGTTGTCTCAACGCCCTCGCGCAGTCGCCTCAAAGCGAGTTGAAGCATTTCGCTACGGACGGCTTGAGCTTTGATTATCCCGGTGGATGGACTTTGACTGATAAGAGCACGCCGCAAGCGCAGCATCTAACTCTAGTCCGTCCCGGCGGTTCGGAAATGATAATGATCATCGCCTACCGTGAGCTAGTCACCTCATCCGCTCAATTTCATGTGGCGCACGACCAGATCACAGAGCCTTACATTGAGAGCGTGGCACAAAAATTCGGCTCGACGGGAAAACCTGCGGAGCGCGAGTTTCTTTGCACGGAGGTCAGCCAACATAATAAAAGCGTAGGCGGACTACGGGTGCGTGGCTCGTTCAACCAGCAGCCAAGCACAGGCGAGTTCTATTCGTTCCTCATGCGCCAACACTTCGTCAATCTCATTTATATCAGAATGGACAAAGACGCCGCCCAGGGCGACCCGGTGTGGGAGACCGTCCGCCGCACCTTAAAAATCGAATCCGCTGATCCAGCAGCGGAGCAGGAAGAGGAGTCAACAAGCTGGTTAAAGTCAAACATAGCCAGCGGGGGCGTACTTAACGGCAAAGCACTCAAGCTGCCGAGACCTGGCTATCCGAGTGTTGCCAGAGCCGCCCGTGCCGGTGGAGTAGTGGCAGTGCAAGTGACTATTAACGAGCAGGGAGCGATAATTTCAAGCCGCGCCATTGCAGGTCATCCATTGCTGCGCCCCGCGAGCGAGGAGGCAGCCATGAAAGCGAGGTTTTCGCCGACCTTGCTTTGCGGTAAGCCCGTTAAAGTGACGGGCATAATCACTTACAATTTCGTCGCCATGTAACAGTTTTATGACCGACCACATTTCAGCAATCGTCGCCGACAGTCTGGAAGTTAAGCGGCGCTACTTCGCCGAACATGCCGCCGATGTCGAGCGTGCGGCCATAATGATGGCAGACTGTTTCCGCGCGGGCGGTAAACTGCTGCTCGTCGGCAATGGCGGCTCGGCGGCTGACGCGCAGCACATCGCGGGCGAGTTCATCAATCGCTTTCTTCCACAAGACCGCCGCGCGCTTCCCGCCATCGCGCTTTCGACGGACGGCGGCGTGCTGACCTGCATCGCCAACGACACTGGTTTTGAAAACGTCTTCGCGCGCCAGGTTGAAGCTCTCGGCGCGCGCGGCGATATTTGTCTGGCGATTACGACTTCCGGTAATTCGCCAAACATCATCGCAGCCATCGAACAGGCGCGGGCTAAAGAGATGAAGGTCATTGGCTTGCTGGGGCGCGATGGCGGGCGCTGCGCGCCGCTGTGCGATCTCGCCCTTGTTGTCGGAAGCGACGATACGCAGCGCATACAGGAGACGCACAATCTCATCGGCCACGTCGTCTGCGAGCTTGTCGAGTTGATTCTCTTCCCGCAAGAGAAGACGACGGAAAAGGAGCGGGAGTAGGCCGTGTCAATCTACGAAGACGAGGTGCTACCGCTCGCTCTTGATGGTGTCAACACGTATCCGCTCGCCTCGCGCCCGAGCAAAGTGACAACCAAGGATTTTGCTCAACCCGTCGGCGACGAACCCTCGCTCGCGGATTTTCTGAACTCATTGCCGGACATTCTAGCCGTTCGCAGCCTGCGCGAAATCGCTGCGCGAATCAGGCGCGCGCGCTCACTTCATAAACCGATTATCTGGGGCATCGGCGGCCACGTCGTCAAAACAGGGATGTCGCCTGTCATCATTGATCTGATGCAACGCGGATTCGTCAGCGCGATTGCGGCTAATGGCTCCGTGCTGGTTCACGATGCGGAGATTGCGCTGGTCGGCTCGACTTCAGAAGACGTTGATGCGAGTTTGGGCGCGGGCGCGTTCGGCGCAGCGGATGAGACTGGAAAGTTACTGAATAGCGCGGCGCGCGAAGGCGCAGCCAATCACACGGGGCTTGGCGAAGCGCTGGGACGCGCGCTTATCGAAAGCAACCCGCCGCACAAAGACTTTTCCCTGCTCTGCGCTGCTTACAATCAGCGTATTCCTTTCACCGCTCACGTCACCATCGGCGCGGACATCGCGCACTTTCATCCAACGGCGGACGGCGCGGCTCTGGGCGAAACGACGCACACTGATTTTCGCTTGCTTGCAGAGATGGTCAGACGCATGGACGGCGGCGGAGTTTATCTCAACATCGGGTCGGCAGTCGTGCTTCCCGAAATTTTTCTCAAAGCCGTCACGCTGGTACGCAATCTCGGACACGCACTGACAGATATTACGACTGCTAATTTTGACTTCATTCAATCTTATCGCCCGCTGACGAACGTCGTCCGCCGCCCCGTAGCGGATGGCGCGGGACACGGCTACTCCATCACGGGACACCACGAATTGACCATCCCGCTTCTCGCCGCCGAACTCCTGCACGGCAAAAACTCCGCTCAAGCCTGACGATATTCGGGCGGGAAAGATATTGACAACAATCAATCCGCCACGTATAGTACAGCCTTCTTGAAAATGGTTTTCAATTTCATAAGAAGAGAACAAACAAGCGAGTAGCTCTATATAAAAAGCCCCCGGCGCGGCAACGCCGAAGGCTTTGATGCACGACCAGTTCGGCTAAGTTTTGGGACTGTAACACGGACGGTGTGCGGGAATTATCCTAGCACGCCTTCCTGACAAATCCATAAAAATTATCTGCTCGCCGAAATGTGAGAGCGCCGGGAATCCACCCTCGAAACGAGATGCCGCAGCACTGCTCTCCTGAGTTTGATTCTTAGCGAGAGCATATTAATTGAGGCGCATCGTTAGTCAATTCACAGTCTCGAACATTGACGAGAATCCACCGGGCAGAGACTTGCCATTTCAGTTTCTTGTGAAGTTAGGACGGCAGAGTGGCTACTCAATACCGGCCACAAATGAGGGGGAGAATGATGAAGGCTGAAACAAGGAAGAAGCGCAGAAAATGGTCTGGACGGGGGCCTAGATATTGGGTGATAGCCTTTGGCACGATGGGCGCGTTGGTGGCGTACACGGTCGGCAACAGCAGGGCTGTAGCTCTCGCGCATACCAGGGACATTCGGCGCGGGGTGACGACCACTTATTCTTTGCTTCAATCCCAAGAGGAGCAAATCCGCTTCGACATTTCACCAGACTCTCTTGACGTGGTGTTGACCGCCTTTCAGAAAGTGACCGGGTTACAGGTAATAGTGCCGAACGAGGCGCTCCGCAATCTCCAATCTCCCGGCGTCTCCGGCGTCTACACAACCGAGCAGGCGCTCAAACAACTGCTAACAGGGACGGGTGTCAGCTACAGTTTCACCGCTCTCAAGACGGTGACGCTGGAAATCCGGGCGCAGGCCGGGTCAGTCGAGGTCACGGATGACGCCGAGCGCATCTCATCGCCGAAATATACAGAGCCGTTGCGCGACACGCCGCAGACGATCACGGTCATCCCCAGAGAAGTGATTGAGAAACAGGGCGCGACGACGTTGCGCGATGTGCTGCGCAATGTCCCCGGCCTCACTATGACTGCCGGTGAAGGCGGAACCCCCGCAGGTGACAATTTGACGCTGCGCGGATTCAGCGCCCGCAATGACGTGTTTATAGACGGCGTGCGTGATCTCAGCCCACAGTCGCGTGATCCTTTTAATATTGAACAGGTCGAGGTAGTGAAAGGGCCTGGATCAGCCTTCACTGGTCGCGGTTCGTCGGGCGGCACGATCAACCTGGTAAGCAAAATGCCGAGCCTTAGACGCTCCTTCGGCGGAACGCTCAACTTCGGAACGGACAGAACCAAGCGCGCGACCGCCGACATCAATCTGCCGTTGAAGGATAGCGTTGCCTTCCGGCTCAACGTCGTGGCGCATGATTCGGATGTGGCTGGCCGTGACGTGGTGGAGAATGAGCGATGGGGCGTCGCTCCGTCTCTGGCCTTCGGACTCGGCACGCCGACGCGCTACACGTTCAGCTATTTCAAACTGAAACAGAATAACCTTTCCGATTACGGCATCCCCTGGGTTCCGGCTACTAACAACGCCCTCATTGAGTATCGTGATCGTCCCGCGCCCGTGCCGCGCAATACCTTTTACGGCTTCAAGGATCGTGACCATGAGAAGTTGAACGCCGATCTCGGAACATTCAAGTTAGAGCGCGACTTCAACGACAAGCTCTCGATGCGGAACCAACTGCGATTTGGCCGCTCGACGCGTGATTCGTTTGCCACACCGCCGCGCTTCAACAACAACAATTCCATCATCATCAATCGTGAGTTGCGGTCATGGCTCACGGAAGACAAAATCTGGGACAACCAGACAGACCTGAACGCTCGATTCTCGACGGGCAAAGTAGAGCATACGCTCGCTGGCGGACTTGAACTCACACACGAAAACAACATACGTCATCTTCGCACCGCCCCAAATGAACTGACGACGCTGCTCAATCCCAATCCGAATGATGTGTATACCGGCACGATTACCACAAGTCCCATCGTCGGCGATGTGACCGGAAAGTCGCTGGCGCTTTACCTGTTCGACACAGCGAAGCTCAACAGGCAATGGGAAATAACCGGCGGGTTGCGCTGGGACTATTTCGGGGTGGAGGGTGTTGACACGACCAACGTCTCGATTTCAAGAATAGACAGGCTGTTGAGCGGAAAAATCGGCGTGGTTTACAAACCCGTAGAGCAAGGCAGCATCTACGCCTCTTACGGCACGTCCCTCAATCCGTCGCTTGAAGGACTTTCCTACAGCGTCGCCAACGTTCGCATTGACCCTGAGAAGACGCGCACCTACGAAGTCGGCAGCAAGTGGGATTTCCTGGGCGCACGGCTACTGGTGAGCGGGGCTTTGTTCCGCGTCGAGAAGACCAACGCGCGCACGCCGGGGCTGCTTCCGGGCGATCCGCCGCAAGTGCTTGACGGCGAGCAGCGCGTGGACGGCATAGAGTTTAGCGCCACCGGCAATATCTCGCGCAGGTGGATGGTGCTGGCAGCCTACACGTTGCTCGACAGCGAGGTGGTGAGTTCAAACACCCCGGCGGAAGTCGGCAAACGCCTCATCAATACGCCGAGGAATTCTCTCAACCTCTGGACTACGTATCGCATTCGGAAACTGGAGTTGGGCGGCGGAGCGCGCTTTACCGACCGGCGGTTCGGCAACAACACGAACACAAGAATTGTCGGAAGATACTGGCTCGCGGATGCGATGGCTTCTTATCCGCTCTCGGACCACATTGATCTCAGGCTCAATCTTTACAACCTGACCGACGAATATTATTTCGACCGGATTGGCGGCGGTCATATCGTCCCGGGGCCGGGTCGTTCGGCGCTGTTGAGCACAAGTTTCAGATTCTGAGCCGGACAGTAGCAGTTTGAAAAAGTCCCGTCAGGGACGATTGGTAATAGCCCAGCGATTTATCGCTGGGACGAGGGTCGGTTAACCTGATTGAGTCCCGTAGGGACGACTGAACACAAGCGAGCTTTTCTTCAGTCGTCCCTACGGGACTCAATCATCGTTGTGTTTCTGTTTCCCAGCCATAAATGGCTGGGCTATTTTCACCTGTCCCTGACGGGACAAAGAGAATTTGTACCTTTGCAAATAGCTTCTTAAAGGTACAGGTGTAAAAAGATGCTGCTATCAATTCCCGATGTACTGACCGCAGAGGAAATCGCGCGGTGCAGGCAGCGGCTTGAAGAATCCGAATGGGTTGACGGGCGAGTTACCGCCGGGCACCAGTCGGCACGGGCGAAAGATAATATGCAATTGCCCGAAGACCATCCGGCGGCGCGTGAGTTGGGCGAACTGATGCTCGCGGCGCTCCAACGCAGCCAGCTTTTTATGGCGGCTGCGTTGCCGCTCAAGATTTTCCCGCCGCTCTTTAACCGTTATCAGGGTGGGCAATCCTTCGGGACTCACGTTGACAATGCAATTCGTCAAGTGACCGGTACACCGCATCGCGTCCGCACAGACATTTCGGCAACACTCTTTTTAACAGAGCCTGACCAATACGATGGCGGTGAATTGCTTGTGGAAGACACTTACGGCGTGCATGACGTGAAGCTGCCCGCCGGTCACTTGATTCTCTACCCTTCGACCAGCCTGCATCACGTGCGTCCCGTGACACGCGGCGCACGCCTCGCCTCCTTCTTCTGGATACAAAGCATGGTGCGAGATGACGGCCAGCGTACGCTCCTTTTCGATCTGGACATGGCGATTCAACAGGTCGGTCAGGACATGCCAGACCATCCGGCAGCCGTCCAACTCACGGGCGTCTACCATAATCTGCTGCGCCGCTGGGCAGACGTTTAAGCCAAACGAACCACAAGGAACCATTACGCATGAAGCTTTTCCGTAAAGTTATTTTCTGGTGTCACCTCGTCGCAGGCGTCACCGCCGGGCTGGTCGTCCTGATGATGTCTGTGACCGGCGTGCTGCTCGCCTATGAGAAGCAGATCACCTACTGGGCTGACACGCGCGGCTATCAAGCGTCGCCGCCAACGCCATCGGCTTCGCGCTTGCCGGTGGAAACACTGCTCGCCAAAGTGAGGGAGGCGCGTCCCGGCGCTACGCCTTCGACATTCACTTTGCGCTCCGATTCTTCCGCTCCGGCAGAGGTGGGCTTTGGGCGTGAGGGCAATCTCTTCGTCAACGCCTACACAGGCGAAGTTCTGGGTGGAGGCTCAACAGGGGTCAGAGGCTTTTTTCGCGGAGTCACCGACTGGCATCGCTGGCTCGGCGCGTCGGGCGAGGGCACGGGGCGCGGTATCGGGCGAGCAATCACGGGTGCAGCAAACTTTATTTTTCTGTTCATCGTGGTGAGCGGCTTTTACCTGTGGTGGCCGCGAAAATGGACGCGGCGACTTCTGAGGAATGTGACGTGGTTCCGGCGCAAACTCCCTAGCCGCGCTCGCAATTTCAACTGGCATAATGTGATCGGTTTCTGGTCTGCGATACCACTCTTTATCATCGTGTTATCGGGAGTTGTCATCTCTTATGCGTGGGCAGGCAATCTGGTTTACCGCGTCTTTGGCGAATCTTCACCTGCGCCGCGCGGCGCTCCCGGCCAGCCGCCGCAAGCAGGGGCCAACCAGCAAGCGAGAGTCGGAGTGGAACAACGCAGTGAAGGTCAGCCCGCCGAGACAGCGATGAGCGGACTAGACTCGCTCTGGGCACGCGCAGAACAGCAGCAAGCAGGATGGCGAAGCCTTAGCCTGCGCCTGCCAACTGCCACGGATGCGACCGCGAGTTTCACGATTGACACGGGCAACGGCGGTCAACCCCAGAAGCGCGCGCAACTCACTCTGGACAGAAAGACCGGCGATGTCGTGCGCTGGGAACCGTTCGACAGTCTCACGGCTGGCCGTCGGGCGCGTTCGTGGCTGCGGTTTGCACATACAGGCGAAGCAGCGGGTATCGTCGGCCAGACCATTGCTGCAATCGTTTCGGCTGGCGGCGCTTTCCTGGTCTGGACGGGTCTGTCGCTCTCGTGGCGTCGCTTCCGGCTGTGGCGTGCGAGAGGAAAAGGCAAAGCTACGGCCACCGGAGCGACGGGCGAAGACATAGAGGACTATCGAGGCGACAGCCTTCCACTTGAACCTGCGAGAACAACTGCCACAGTGGCCGCAGGCGAGACGGGCGGCGACTGAACGAGCGAAAAAGAGAACGACGAAGACACACGAAACGACACGAAACAAGATGAACCCGGCGACCAGAATTTCGTGTTATTTCGTGTGTCTTCGTGGTTCGTTCTCTTCTCTGTCGAGAAATGAACAATCCCTGCCCTCTGCCCCTCCTGATTGCGCTTAATGAAAGCGTGTGAGTTATAATCGGCGCTCGATTAATCTCCGGCAATCTTTTTTTCTTGCAGAAGATGATTGAGTTCTTTAAGAGCCATGCACAGGGAGGGTGAGGAAAAACTAATGGATGCAGAGAAACTAGAGCATTTTCGCAGCATACTGCTGGAGCAATTAAAGCAACGCACGGAGAACGTGCGCGGAGATCAGGCGACGGCGCTTGATTCTATGGATGACGGCGTTAAGGATAGCGTTGACATGTCTGTGCAGGACGTGAGCCAG
Source organism: uncultured Acidobacteriota bacterium (assembly GCA_963791265.1). Taxonomy (GTDB): domain Bacteria; phylum Acidobacteriota; class Blastocatellia; order Pyrinomonadales; family Pyrinomonadaceae; genus QHXM01. The sequence continues at coordinate 423,355 of CAWBSB010000005.1, read as the reverse complement.
GAATTGGCGCTGAGACTGGGCGAGCGCGAGTCGCAGATGGTCGCCGATATAGATCAGGCACTGATGAGAATTGATGAAGGCGCTTATGGAGTGTGCGCCAAATGCGGCCAGACCATTGACGAGCGCCGCCTCGAAGCACTACCGACCGCGCGCTACGATGCGAAATGCCAGACCGAGATCGAAGCGAACGATGGGATAGACGACGCACCAACATTGTAAGAACGGTGATAGGTGATGGGTGATAGGTGATAAGAGAAAACACGTTCTTTCTTATCACCTATCACCCATCACCTATCACTGTTTTCATGCTTTTGGGTGAGACTTGTCGTAAACCTCTATCAATTTTTCCATCGAAACGTGTGTGTAAATCTGGGTGGTCGAGAGGCGCGCGTGGCCTAAGAGTTCCTGTATGTCGCGGAGGTCTGCGCCGCTGTCGAGGAGATGCGTAGCGAAGGAATGGCGCAGGGCGTGCGGGCTGATGTTGTGAATGCCTGAGCAGATCTGTATGTACTTGTCCACCATTCGCCCGACCGAGCGTGTGGTGATGCGCGTGCCCTGATAGTTTAAGAAGACAGCCTGCGAGTCGCGCTCCTCCAATGGCGCGTTCTGTAAAAAGGCGTTCCTCACCGTGAGATAGTTCATCAGGGCGTGCAGCGCCGGGTCGCCAAACGGAACGATGCGCTGCTTGCGCCGTTTGCCCGTCACACGAATCAGCTTTTCCTTAAAGTCCACGTCGCTTAGATCAAGCTTCGTCAACTCGGAGACGCGCACGCCCGTGCCGTAGAGCAGTTCGAGAATGGCGCGGTCGCGTCTGCCTAAATCCGTTTCCAAATCCGGCGTTTCGATAAAGCGGATGGCGTCTTCGACTGAGAGATGCACGGGAAGCTTCTTTTCGAGGCGAGGTGTGGAGACGAGCTTAGCGGGGTTCATCTCAATCACGCCTTCACGCACGAGGAACTGAAAGAAGGTGCGAAGCGCGGCGAGCTTTCGTGCGACGGAGGTCTTCTTCTTTTGCGCCGTGTGGAGCGAAGAGAGCCATTCACGAATTGTGATGTGATCTATCTGCTTGATGTCCACTTCGCGGCGCGCGCCCGATTGCGGATCGGCGGGCGCGAGATAATCATAGAACTGGCCGAGGTCGCTCGCGTAGTTACGCAGGGTGTGCTCGCTGACGTTGCGCTCGTAGCGCAGGTGCTCGAAGAACTGGGAAAGTAGTTGTTCGATCATAGGCCGAAGCGTTGCTGATTCCTCAACCTCATTGTTCGAGGCTGAATTTATAAGTAATCACACCGGCAACCTTGACGGGCTTGCCGGAAAGAACGGTCGGAGAAAAGCGCGCCTGACGAGCGGCGACGACCGCAGCCTGCCTGAGAAACGGGCTGCCGTCCACAGCGCGCGCCGAAATCACTCTGCCTTCTTCGTCCAGCAAAACCTCCACTGTCACCACGCCCGATGCGCGCAGAGTCCTTGCGCTTGGCGGATACTGCGGCTTGGGCAGGCTGATGGCCTTGCCGTTGAGTACGCCGCCTGAGACAGGTCTTGACGCAACCGCCGACGGCTCAGTTGCAGCAGCAGTTGGCGCTGGTTTTGTAATCGAAGGCGTAGGAGTTGGAGCGGACGATTTGGCGTTAGCTGTAGATGTGGCGTTTGAGTCGGGAGCGGGCTTGGATGTCGGCTGCGGCGGCGCGGGCACTGGCTCGCTGGCCGCGACTCTCCTTTCGCTCCTCTTTTCCTCTCTCCTGGCGACGGGTTGGTCAGCTACGCTTGTCTTAACGCTTCTCCCCGCATCGGGTACGTCGCTCGTCTCCGAAGGCCCCATCCGATTGCTGCGTGCCGGAAGTTCGCCCCGCTTCTCCGGCTGCGTGATATTTGAGGAGAGCGCAGGGGCACTCTCCGCTTGAAATGAAGATTCGTTTGAAACGGGGTTAACGGCATCCGCGACCGGCGCGTTGACGGGCGTCGGTTGAGCGTTGAAGCTGAATTTCTCGTTAGGACGGCGCGGGTAGTAGCCGCGACGTGCGCGCACGCGCATGTTCGGGCGCGTGGCAACGCGAACCGAGATGGTACGAAAGCGCCCGTCAGCTCGCTCGTCCGTCGGGTAATAACTCAAAATGTATTGCTGCGCCAAATCTGCGGCGAGTTGCGTGAACGCTGCGTCTAGATCGCTCGTCTGCAAAGGCGTATAAAGCGCTCCGCCCGTGTGCGCGGTTATATCCTGCATACGCCGCTCGGCGGCTAACGCCTGCAAGTTGGCATTGGTGGTCTGGCCGGTCAGCATCACGTACTCGATCTGCTTGGTCTGCACAGTATAAACCTGACAGTCGGCGGCCAGAACTTTTCTGAGCGCATCGTCGAAATCATGATCGCTGAGCGTGTCCTCGCCGTCCGAGACAATGATGATGACTTTGCGTCCCGGATACGGGCGCAGGTACGTTGATGCTTCGATAATCGCGTCGTGCAGACGGGTTGCGCCTTCGGGCTTGCCAAAATGTTCGATGGTTCTAACAAGCGCCTGCACATTGTTGGTCAAAGGCTGAACGAGCGCGACATCCGTCGAGACGCTGTAGATCGCGGCGCGGTCAATGGGACGAATGATGCGGCGGAAGAATCTGACGGCAGCTTGCTTTTCAAACTCGCGGGCGGCACTCAGGCTCTGGCTGTTGTCGAAGAGCAAGGCCAGGGTGACTGGCACTTCCGCGCGGCTCAACTCGGTGATGGGCTTCGGCTGGCCGTCAACGCGTAACTCGAAATCTTCGAGTTGCAGGTTGATGACGGCCCTGCCTTGAGAATCAACGACGGAGGCAGGCACGGTGACGAGATTCGAGGTGACGCGAACGACATCCTCTACCCCGATGTCGTCTCCGGCAGCGGTATCTTCGGCAGGCGTCGGCGTCGGGCGCGATGCGGGCGCAGGTGGCGGAGCTTCGTCCATCACGATGGTGCCGCTCGGCAGACGCATCACAGGCGTCGGCTGTGGCTGCGGCTGATTCTGTTGCGTATCGCCGTTTGTGCCGACGCGTTTTGGCCTTGTTGCTTCCGAAGAAGTCGGCTTGGCCGTAGGCTTTTTATTCCGCCCGGATTGCGCGTAAATATTCGGAGAAGCCAGCAAGAGCAGCGCAAGCGCGAGCAGCGCACCGAGAGAAGCGCGCAAGGGGAGTTGTGCTGTCAGAGTTTGCAATCGCATCAGCCTGCGGCGGTGATGGGAAGCGCGCTCTGTGTGTTGTAGATCGTGTGAATCCAAGTGTCCCATTCTTTCAATGCTAGTTCGACCTGCAACTGCCTGCGCTCCATTTTACGCCGCACGCGGCGACGATGCTCTTCCGCAAGCGGCTCAAGCAGCGCGAAGGTGATGTTTGCCGGTTGATAAGTTTTTGGGTCAGCGCTGGAGACGTAGCGCGCGAGCGCTCCCATCGCGCTCAATCGTGGTGCAACCTTTAATTCGAGCTTTGCGGCCAGCCGCGCCGCATTCAGTCCTGCGAGCCAGCCCATTGCTACCGACTCGACATAGCCCTCGACGCCCGTTATCTGCCCTGCGAAAAAGAGCATTGGATGCTCGCGCGCCTGAAGCGTCGCATCAAGCACGCGCGGCGCGCAGATGTAAGTATTACGATGAATCTGCCCGTACTGCAAGAACTCCGCTTCTTCCAGGCCGGGAATCAATCGGAGAACGCGCGCCTGTTCGCCGAACCTTAGATGATTCTGAAAGCCCACAAGGCTGTACGCGTCGGCCAGAACATTCTCCTGACGGAGTTGCACGGCGGCATAGGGCTGTCTTCCGTCGCGCGGGTCGCGCAAGCCCACGGGCTTCATCGGCCCAAAGCGCAAAGTGTCAACGCCGCGCCGCGCCAGTTCTTCAATCGGCAGGCACGCCTCGAACCAACGTGTTTCCTCGAAGCGTTGCAGCGGGACGCTCTTGGCGTTGATGAGTCCCTCGTAAAAGCGCGCATACTGTTCTTCGTCAAACGGGCAATTCAGGTAATCGTCGCCGCCCTTATCATACCGCGCAGCGCGAAAGGCAATCTCTTCATTGATTGAGTCTGCCGCGACAATCGGCGCAATCGCGTCGTAAAAATATAGCTGACCGTCGCCGGTCAACTTCATAATCGCGGTCGTCAAAGCTTCTGAGGTCAACGGCCCTGTCGCAATGATCGTGATGGCGTCCTCTGGGATTTCGGTGACTTCTTCGCGGACAAGCTCTATGTTCGGATGCGCCTCGATGCGTTCGGTAATCAACTCTGAAAATTTGTGACGGTCAACCGCCAGCGCCGCCCCCGCCGGGACGCGCGTCGCCTTTGCCGCCTCCATCACGATTGACCCGCCACGCCTCAACTCTTCCTTCAACAGATACGGCGCTGTCCCCGGCTCGTCAGACTTCAGCGAATTGGAGCAGACAATCTCCCCCAGCTTATCCGTTCTATGCGCCGGAGTCTGCTGCATAGGTCGCATCTCATAGAGCCGCACACGCGCCCCAGCCCGCGCCGCCTGCCACGCAGCTTCCACGCCCGCGAACCCACCACCGATGACTATGACTTGATTCAAGTGATCCATTCGTCTGAACTAAGGTTTCGGCGGCTCAGTCGTGTTTGCCGCAGGAGCGTTGAGTTTATAATCTTTGGCTTCGGTGTTGAAGCGGCGATATTCGCTGAACTCGCGCGTCTCGTTGGCTTCGATGCTTTTGAAGAGGAACAGCTTGGCCGCGAAGTTGACCTGCACGAGGCGCGGCAGCCAGACGCCGTCCGTCATCCGCGTCTGCTCGAACGCGAAGGCCGAGCCGGGACGAATCGAAGCGAACAGCCCACCGGCAATCTTGTAGCTTTGCGCCAGTTTCGCTTCGAGCCGGATGACGGTCTTATCCACCGGATCAATCCAGACCACGCCGACCAACTTGGTGACGATGCTTTCGGCAGTGGTCTTCGGACGAAAACCGGCGCGCGGGCGAAAGTCGAAGACGACGGCCTCGCGGTCGCGCAGCCGCTCGCGGCGCGCAGAAACAAACTCGCACGCGCGCAGGAAGACCGCAACCGATACATCATCGCCATCGTCATCCTTTTTCCTGACGACCTGTCCCTTATTCTTCTCTGCCTCCTCTTTCTTCTTCTGCTCTCTTTTCTCCCGCTCAGCCTCGTACTTTGCCACATCCTCTGCAATCTTCTTATCCTGTTTCGCGGCGCGTTCCGCTGAGAGAGGCACTCCGTCTTCACTAATCAGCTTGTAAAAAGCTCCGCCTCCGGGCAGCGGGTAAATTTCATAGACGGTGACTTTCTCCTTCTTCACTTCGCCCTTATCGTTTATCTCGCGCTCAATTCTCTTCTCCGTGAACGCATAATCAGAGACACGCTCGTCTATCTCCTTCTGGTTCTCAACCACCTCCTGCAAGAGTTTCACAACATCAGGCGTCTCCCCCGTCGGCGGGTCGAAAAGCTCATCGCTTAGGCCAGCGTTATAGCGCACTGACTTAAAGACGAAAGTCACCGAGTCCTTGCCATTGGTCTTAATCTCCACGCGATGCGGCTCAAGCACGCCGTTCTCCGCGCGGTAGTCGCTAAAATGCGTGGTCGTTCCGCGCGTATCGTCAATGGTTTTCAAAAGCAACCTGCTCGTCGCGCCGAACAGGTAGCGAAGCCGCGCGCCTTCCTTTGTCGAGAACTCCACAACGTAAGCAGGCTCTGTAGAGGATTCATCCCACCCGATAGTGCGCGCCAGCACGTTGAGCTTTTTGTAATCAACCAGGCGGCTGGCTTCCAGAGCGGACTGCAACTTGGCCGCTCCTGCTTCCGCGTCCGTTAGCGTTCGCTGTACACCGTCAAGGCCGCGCGTCCAGGCAGAGCGTGCGCTGACCGCGTTATTGATCTCGCCGTTGCCAAACGTCATGTCTGTGCGCGTTGAGGCAGGCCACTTCTCCCGCTGGAGCGCGCTTCCCATCAGCTCGTCTTTCAGTTGAATCGTCCATTCGTAGGTCGCATCTTTAATCGCAGCGTGACGCTTCTTGCCGCCCGTCGCTTTCAGGTAATCGCCGACGATCTTATCCGGCGACGGCAATTTCTGAGAGCGCGCCGCCGCCCCTTTCTTCTGCTGCGCCAGGAGAGGCGTGACAGAAGCAAGTGCTGCCAGCAAAACGACGCAGGCGATGACTGCCAGCCAGCTTCTTTGCTCGCAGGGCAGAAATGTCGAATACAGTTTTAGTCTTGAGGGGGAATCTTTTTTCATGGCATTAGTGGACAAAAAGTAGGATCGCCGGGGAGAGCGAGCTTAACGGACTGCGCGCATATACTAACCGATTTTCTTCTGCACTTAAACCGCCAGCTAAACCAGCAGCCCCGCGCGAGAGGCTACCAGCAGAGAGGCTGCAAATACGAAGACGCGGCGAGAAAGGTTTCCCTCCCTCGCCGCATCCACTTTTTCTCTGTCTCTTAACTGACCTCTGGCCACTGACTCCTAACCCCTGCTTTTATGACGGTTGTCCTTCGGTCGTTTGATCTGCGCCCGGTGGTTGCGGCACATCGGCATCCATCGCCGCCGCAGACTCCTGCTCGGCCTCAAGCTCGTTCTCTTGATTGTCTCTGGCCTCGTCGTCCGGCGCGTTGTCCTCGCGCCCTGTTTCATCTACGCTGTTCATCTCTTCTGTCATTCGTTTTAGACTCCTTGTCCGGTATTTTGATTGACCCCAAAGCTCCACGCTGCATTACCTGCCGCGCCCGCCACGCTTCTTCGCCGCGCCCTTTTTGCCAACGGCTTTTCCGGCAACACTCCTGCCGCCAGACTTTTTCGCTGGCTGCTTAGCAGGCTTTGCCGTCTTCTTTGCAGCGACTTTCTTCACAGCGCCCTTCTTTGCGCCGCCTGTTCCCTTTTTCGCGGCGCCACCTTTCGCACCGCTTGCGCTCCCCGCGCTCTTCGACGCTTTTTTCGCGGCCTTCTTGCCTGCTCCGGCGCTCCTGCGCGCAGGTTGCGGAGCGGCTTTCCCTTCCCGCTTCTCTTTCCTCTTCAGATTCTTTTCGGCCTTCTCACGCGCCTCAGCCATCATTTGCGCTATGCGCTCGGCCTCACTTTGCGGTGACTGCTGCTCTCCCGCCTCCGCTTCGCGCAGGGCTTGCTCTTCTTCCTGGCGCGCAAAGCGATTGCGTTCCTCCTCGGCGAGCGCCTCCTGGTTCTGATGAAAATCGAACTCGTTGATGATTCCGCCCCGCACCTCGAAACGGCTCTTGTGCTTGGCCAGATTCTTATCCTTAGCCATCCTTTTTCTCCTCCCTTGTTTCTCCGGCACGCCTGCTTGACAGTCCGCATAACGCGTCCGTATATTGTCGTCTTCACAAGCTAGAGCCACCTTAGCTCAGTTGGTAGAGCACCTGATTCGTAATTAGGGGGTCTGGAGTTCAAGTCTCCAAGGTGGCTCCAGAATTTCTAATTGCCGTATAGCTGTTTCACCAGTTATACGGCAATCTTCTTCTAATCTTCAATCGTTAAAAGCCACTTCTTGTAGCCAAACTGCTGAATTGTATGTTTCTGGTGATGGTTGGCACATAAAACCCGACACTTTGCCACCTCCTCTTGAATGCTTTTCAAGCCCCAAGAATTATGTACCATACTGCTCACATGTGCGCGCTTTTCATCAGGATTGATGTGATCGAAGACAAGCATATCTGGATCATTAACAGTACACCCTTCCCATTCACACTGCTTTGTTTTAAGGAACTCATAAAGCCATTTCCGATTTCTCAGTGCATATTCTCTGGTGCGACCATAATTTCGTCGCGGATTTCGCTTGTAATGTTCATTGTCAATCTCATGTTTGCAAGTGCGGCAGTAGGGTTGAAGACCATCGCGGTTGCGTGAGAATCTATGGAACTCGCTTGTGTCTTTGAACAGCTTGCAACGATAACACTGCTTTTGCAGCCCTGTCTTCGGAACGGTGTGGGCTTTTGCCATAGCTTCAACTCCTCCAGATTGCTGCGAATTTTAACAGATAAGGCTTAAGATAAAATCAGAAAGACGATGAGCGACAAACAACCATCCGCAAACAACCCTTCCTCGCTAACCGTCGAGGAGAGAAGGCTTCAGGCTTCACGCGAGCGCACAGCGTACTGGAAACGCTGGGGACCATACTTGAGCGAGCGCGCATGGGGCACGGTGCGCGAAGACTACAGCGCAGACGGTTCAGCATGGACTTACTTTCCGCACGATCACGCGCGCTCGCGCGCCTATCGTTGGAACGAAGACGGACTGGCGGGCATCTGTGATCGTCATCAGCAAATCTGCTTTGCGCTCTCGCTCTGGAACGGGCGCGACCCCATTTTGAAAGAGAGACTCTTCGGCTTGGCCGGGCCGGAAGGCAATCACGGCGAAGACGTGAAGGAATACTATTTCTATCTTGATTCCACGCCGACGCATTCCTACATGAAGTATCTTTACAAATACCCGCAGGCTGCCTTTCCCTACATGAAGTTGATCGAGGAGAATCGCCCGCAGGATAAGCGTAAAGCAGAATATGAATTGCTCGACACAGGGGCTTTCGCGGAAGACCGCTATTTCGATGTCTTTATCGAATACGCGAAAGCGAACGTGGAAGACATTCTCATTAAGATTAGCGTCGTCAATCGTGGCCCTGATGTGGCTGAGCTGCATCTGCTCCCGACTATCTGGTTTCGCAATCGCTGGTCCTGGGGGTATGGCAATCCGCGCCCTGAGCTACGCAAAGCCGCGAAGCGCGGGGATGATGAAACGAACGCAGTCGCAATCGAGTTGGAGCATGAAACTTATGGCCGCCGCCTGCTTCACTGCGAAGGCAAGCCCGCTCTTCTCTTCACCGAAAACGAGACGAACGCTCTGAGGCTCTTCGGAGTCGCTAACCCTCAGCCCTTTGTGAAAGATGCCTTCCACGAATTCGTCATACACGGGGCGCACGAGGCCGTGAATCCTGAACAAAGAGGCACGAAGGCTGCGGCTCATTACATTCTGAACATCAATCCGGGGGAGACCGTGACTGTGCGTTTGCGATTCGCTCCTGATAAAGAGTCGCCGGATGGTGCGGATGTCTTCGGCGCGGGCTTCGATCAGATTTTTACAGATCGCCTGCACGAGGCAAACGAGTTTTACGCCAAAATCATCCCGCAGCATCTTTCAAACGATGCTCAGAGCGTCATGCGGCAATCTTTGGCCGGGATGCTCTGGTCGAAGCAGTTTTACCATTACGTGATCGAGCAATGGCTCAAGGGTGATCCCGGAACACCAAAGCCTCCTGAGCAAAGATGGAACGGGCGCAACCACGATTGGCTTCAACTCTATAACGCCGATGTTATCTCAATGCCGGACAAGTGGGAGTATCCCTGGTATGCCGCGTGGGACTTGGCCTTCCACGCTATCCCGCTCGCGCTCGTTGATTCCGATTTCGCCAAAGAGCAACTCGTCCTGATGCTGCGCGAATGGTACATGCACCCGAACGGGCAGATACCGGCTTACGAGTGGGCGCTCGGCGACGTGAACCCGCCCGTGCATGCCTGGGCTGCGTGGCGCGTTTATAAAATCGAAGAGAAACAGCGTGGAACGGGCGACCGCATTTTCCTGGAAAGAATCTTCCACAAGCTGCTGCTCAACTTTACCTGGTGGGTCAATCGCAAGGACATCGAGGGCAACAATATCTTCGAAGGCGGCTTTCTGGGCTTAGACAACATCGGCGTCTTCGACCGTAACTCACAGCTTCCCGACGGCAGTTTCATCGAGCAATCCGACGGCACAAGCTGGATGGCGATGTACACCTTGAACCTGCTGGCGATTGCGCTGGAACTCGCGCGCAAAGACCGGGCTTACGAAGATGTCGCCAGCAAGTTCTGGGAACACTTTATCTTCATAGCTCATGCGATGAATAACATCGGGCGCGACAACGTCGAGCTATGGAACGAAGAGGACGGTTTCTATTATGATGTGCTGCACACGCGCGACGGCTCCCACATTCCCATGCGTGTGCATTCGATGGTCGGGCTGATTCCGCTCTTTGCCGTCGAGACGCTTGAGCCGGAGATGCTTGAGCAACTGCCCGGTTTCCGTCGCCGCATGGAATGGTTCATACAGAATCGCCCAGACCTGACGGGCAACGTCGCCAGCATGGAAACGCCCGGACGAAGAGAGCGTCGCCTGCTCTCGGTCGTCAATCAAACTCGTCTGCGACGCATCTTAGGGAGGATGCTCGACGAGCGTGAGTTTCTCTCGCCCTACGGTATTCGGGCGCTCTCGCGTTTTCACAAGGAGCATCCGTACACGCTCAAGCTCGATGGACGCGAGCACCGCGTTGATTACGAACCCGGCGATTCAAGCACGGGGCTTTTCGGCGGCAATTCAAACTGGCGCGGCCCCATCTGGTTTCCCGTCAACTATCTCATCATCGAGTCCCTGCAAAAGTTTCATTACTACTTCGGCGATGATTTCAAGGTCGAATGCCCGACCGGCTCAGGCCAGATGATGACACTGGGCGAAGTGGCCGCAGAACTCTCTCGCCGCCTGTCGCATCTCTTCCTGCGCGGCGAGGATCAGCGCAGGCCGGTTTACGGCGAGATGGAAAAGTTTCAAGCAGACCCGCACTGGCGCGACCTCCTGCTCTTTCACGAATATTTTCACGGCGACAACGGGGCGGGAATGGGAGCCAGCCATCAAACCGGATGGACGGGATTGGTGGCAAAGCTCCTGCAACAAAGCGGAGAGTAGGGGCAAGGCTTGTCCCTGCCCGCTCACTGACGGAAGAAATTAGCAGGGATGGACAGGATTGACAGGATAAAAGCAAGAAAGTAATAAATGCTTCTTGTCTTTATCCTGTCTATCCTGTCCATCCCTGTTTGAATTTGCTTAATGTTAAGACGGGCAGGGACAAGCCCTGCCCCTACAAGTCTACGCGCTGACGCCGATGCCGGTCGTTGGCTGCGCGGCGTCGGTTTCCGTGCTCGTGCGCGCGTGATAGAGGTCGGCGACGCGCTGCTCATGTTTGGCGATGTCCTGCTCCATCTGGTCGAAGATGTTGGCGGTCGTGGGGTCTGTCAGCGAATTGAGCAGGTTGTTGGTATCAACAACGCCGGTCTGCAAGTCGCCGAGTGCGCGGCGCAAGATAGCCAGATCGTCGTTTGATTGCAACCAGCTTTTCAGCGTCGCCCACGCACCGCTGCCCGCTGCCTGAAAACTCTCCTTCTCGCCAAACTCGCCGAGACGAGCTTCGAGCTTCTTGATATGCGCCTGCTTGGTTTCGCGTATCTCGTTGATGACGACGCGCAACTCTGCGTCCGTAGCTTTCTCCGCGTAGTGCTCGAAGGCCGTCACAGCATAGCGCTCGCCGCGTATCGCCGTGTTGATGGCGTCCACGATTTCGCTCTTGCTTGAGCCGCCCCACTCTTCCGCGAGCTTCCACCACTCGGCCTCGCTGCTCGATTCAACAGGCAGTTCCTTGCCCTCTATACTGAGACCGAGACGGCTCAGGATAGCTGTAGTGAAGATGGGAAGATCAGACGGTCTACGCGAGGTGATTAATTGACCGTCCACGACGAGCGGTTCATCCGAGTAGTCTGCCCCGGCGTTCTGCATGTCTTTGCGAATCGCGCGAAAGCCCGTCGCGCGTCTTCCTTTCAAGAGATCGCCTTCAATTAAAACCTGCGGCCCGTGACACACGGCTGCAACGAGTTTGCCCTGCTCGACCGCGTCCTGAACGAAGCGCACGGTTTTCATGTTCGTCCGCATCGTGTCTGGAGCCATGCCGCCGGGAATGATGACAGCATCGAAATCACTGGCGCGGGCTTCGGTCGTCGTACCATCTGGTTCGATTGACGCTTTACCCTGCTTGCCAGCGTATGTTTCGTTCATGCGTGAGCCGAGCACGGTCACTTCAGCCCCTGCCGCCTTGAGCGCGTTGTAAGGAATGGTGAACTCCGAATCCTCGAAATTCTTCTCGATAAGAATGGCGACTTTCTTCTTTGCCTGCTGCCCTGTAGTCATAGAAATTTCTCCTTCTTGAAATCAAACGGGTGGCATCAATGCCTGCGTATGACACGGCTCTACTTTGTTTGTGTCAGGTTCTATTTGGCAAGAGACATGCCAGAGAAGGAAGGGCGCAAAAGCTATAGAAACGCGGTGAATGATGATGAATATCGCGTAAAACCCGTACAGGCAGAAGGCAATTCCGTTCGGAAATAGTAACGGCGAATAAGGAAATAGACAGGATTAACAGGATTATCAAGATTAGGAAGACAAGACGGGTCAAGCAGGTTGAATGCTTGTTCTTTCCATCCTGTTAATCCTGTTAATCCTGTCTATTTCTTACCGGCCTTGTTAGGGATTCTTGAGAGAGCCGTAGAAGGCGTATGAGGCGCGCGGGCCTGTGATGTCGAGCCGCCAGTTATTGAAATCCGACGACGACAGGCAATTGTTGCCGCGTCCCTGCAAGATGAGTTGAAACTTTGTGCCGGGAGTGATGCCCTTCTTAAAAAATCCGCTTCCGCTGACCAGACCTTTGAAGCGCCACTCTTTGTAGAGGATAGGGCCAGCGCTGCCCTCCGGGGCGTCGTGTAAGTCCGCGCCGAACAGGGTCGCCACTTTCGGTAGAGGAAGGACGAGCGAGCCTGTCTCTCCGCGCGCGCCCTTGAATGTCAGGGTCAGCGCGAGGCTGGGCTTTAAGAGAGTTGAGAGATTGAAGGAATCATATTCTAACGAGAGACCTTTCAACCCCTCATACCCGGCGGCGGTGAGATAGGTGCTGGCGGTCTTATCAAATTCCACGCGGCGCAGCTCATCAATTTCGTAAGCTTCCATCCTGCCGGTTTGCTCGTACCATTCACCAGACTCGGCGCAACAGGCGCAAGTGAAGGGCGTAGAAGGCGAAGCTGATAAGACAGGCAGCAGGACGATGAAGGCAACTATGATGATTCTTGATGAAGACAGGAAAGCGGCTTTGAGCATCGTCTCTTTTCTCTCTCAATGAGTTCAGGAAGTAGGGCGAAGCAGGCCGCGAAAGATGCCCTGCACTCTGACTTGCGCGGCGGGCAATCTGATCGGAGCAAGCTGTGAATTGGCCGGGCGCAACTCGACTTCAGTGCCGAAGCGAAAGAGACGTTTCAAAGTCGCGCGTGCGCCTTCGATGAGCGCAACCACGATTTCGCCGTCGCGCGCGTCGGTGCGATTTTCGATCAGCGCGATGTCGCCGTCGCAGATGTGCTCGTCAATCATCGAGTCGCCCGTGACTTTCAACGCGTAGACGCGTTCGGGTCGAACACGACCCAGGAGAAAGCGCGGAACAATAATCGGCTCTGATTCGGAAATAGCATCAATCGGCGCTCCGGCGGCAATGCGGCCTAACAATGGAAGCTCGCAAACAGCGTCCGAAGGCGCTTCTTCAACTTTCACGGAGAGATTGAAATTGCCGTCTTCGGTGCGACGCGAGAGCAAGCCGCGACTCTCAAGCGCGGCGACGTGCTTGGCGATGGTCGCTTTCGAGGAAACGCCAAAGTGACGCGCGATCTGCGCGTACGAAGGTTCATACCCCTGCCGCTCGATGAAGCGGGTGATGTAATCAAGAATTTCTTTCTGGCGCTGCGTGCGTGGCTGCATAAAGGCTCTCCTCCCTCTTGGTAAGGAACGGCGCGGTTCAGAGGGGGCAATGGCGCAAGGTGAATATAAGGCGAACGACTGTAAGCGTCAAGAAGAATTAACCACAAAGGCATGAGGACACTGCTGATTGAAAAAGTCCCGTTAGGGACGGCGTGATAATAGCCCAGCGATTTATCGCTGGGAATAGAACGAGAGATAAAACCTGAGTCCCGTAGGGACGACTGAACAGAAGCGAGCTCTCTTCAGTCGTCCCTACGGGACTCAATCACGTTTACCACTCTGTTCCCCAGCAATAAATGGCTGGGCTATTTTCAATTGTCCCTGACGGGACAGCGAGGGCATGTGACTTTTCAAGCTGCTTCTTAAACTATCTTCGAACCGAGTAGCGCGAGAGCGTGCGCGGGAAGATGCGAACGCCTGCGGGCATCCGTGCGAGGCTCAGCTTGTTGCTGCCCGTCAGAATGTCGCTCGCTTTCATGCCGTAAACAGCTTCGTTGTCGTCGTTATCCGGATCAATCACGACGCCTTTCAATTCAAGCCCGGCGAACAATCCCTTGCTGCGTGAATAGGAGAGGATGCCTGCATCGAGCGTCACATTGGTCGAAGCAGACGCCGCGCGCCCGACCGGGCCAGCCGCTACGCTTCCCTCACCGCCGATTTCCAGCTTGTCTTCCAACAAACCCTTCAACGCATCTTCGTTCATAAACAACAGCACAAAGTCCGTTGAGGATGCGCCGATCTGTAGACCGATGCTGCCGCCGCCGAGTTTGAAGAAAGCGGGCGCGCTCCACCCGCCTTTGATTCGTCGGCTAATCACGCCGCTGCCGCCGCGTCCGCCGATAATAAACCCGGCTTTGATGACGTTGGGAAACACGGCTACAGCTTCCGCTTTGTCCAGCCAATCTTTCGGAATCCCCTTGTCAGGCGCAGCCATAATCTCCGTAAAGACCTTTGCTGCTTTTTGCGAACGAGCGGTCGCCTCGTTAATCTTCTTCATCGTCTTCTTACTCTGCGCCTGAGTCGCCGCTCCCGTCAGGCACAGTGCCACCGCTATGCACAACGCATAGTTGGCCAACCGCTGAACTGAATGCTTCATCTCTCTTCCTCCATTGCTACATGCTGTTTGAGCCAGCTATCGTCTCGAATACCGGCTGAGTGTCGCCGGAAAGATGCTCACGGCTGCGGGCACATCATTCATTTCTTTCACCGTCTCCAAGACCTCTCGCGCCTTCCTGCCTTCATAGACCGCTTCGTTGAGATCGTTGTCTGGATTGATGACGCCGCCTTTGAGCGCAGCCCCGACGAATGCCCCCTTGCTTCGCGAGTAGGAAAGAATGCCCGCGTCGAGCGTCGCATTGGTCGTCGCCGATGCAGCGCGCCCGACCGGGCCAGCCGCCACGCTCACCTCGCCTCCCATCTCAAACTTATCTTCCATCAAGCCCTTCAATCCCTCTTCGTTCATAATCAGCAAAACGTAGTCCGTCTTCTGCGCCCCGATTTGTAAGCCAAGGCTTCCGCCGCCCAGATTGAAGAAAGCGGGAGCGCCCCACCCGCCTTTGACGCGACGGCTGATGACCCCCTGCCCGCCATGCCCGCCGATGATGAAAGCGGCTTTGACGACGCCGGGAAAAACCGCGATGGCTTCGGCACGGTCGAGCAATTCTCTGGGAACGCTCCTATCTCTGACGGCCATGACCTGATCGAACACTCTGGCGGCAGCGTTCGCATGTCGCTCGGCGTCCTTCATCCTCTTCGTCTGCGCCGTGACAAACGTCGCGGACAGGCAGACGAGCAGGACGAGGCCGAAAGTTACGGTCAATCTCTTTTGAAATGAATGCTTCATACTTCTTTTTCTCCTCAAATAATTTCGAACACGATTTTTCGCGTCAACAAAGGAAAGGGAGAGGGCGCGTATACATCTGACGCGCCGCGCGAACTATTGGCTGTATCGTGTCCGTGAATAATGGCTGAATATTACACCGGATGTGGGGGAAACAGTAGTCAGTGGTCAGTAGTCAGTAGTCGGTAGTCAGTAAAAGTCAAAACGCTTTTCGTTCTTACTGACCACTGACCACTGACCACGGCTTTTCACCCCGTCTCTTTGTTTGCCGTGCCCGGCTGTGCTAACTTCCCACACGGTTCACCATCTTTCCGGCAATCAAGACATCTTTGCTTCTATGCGACGCGCAATCTACCCAGGCTCGTTCGACCCGATCACCAACGGTCATCTAGACATCATCGAACGCGGCTGCAAGCTGTTTGACGAAATCATCATCGCCATTCTCATCAACCCTGACAAAAAGCCTTTCTTCACGATTGAAGAACGGCGCGAGATGCTCACGGAGGTCGTCAAAGAGATTAAGCACGACTCTTGTCATCTCATCGTGGAAGATTTTCGCGGCCTGCTCGTGGATTATGCCGTCGAGCGCGAGGCCGATGCGATTGTGCGCGGCATTCGCGCGATTTCCGATTACGAGTACGAGTTGCAGATGGCCTTGATGAATCGCCGCCTTGAGCCGCGCATCGAAACAGTCTTTATGATGCCCGCCGAGGCTTATTCTTATGTTAGCTCTCGTCTCGTCAAAGAGGTTTTTCTGCTGGGCGGCAATGTAGAGGGACTCGTTCCGGCTTCAATCAAAGCCTTGATGCGGAAGAAACTTGACGTAAATTGAAAACGCGGGCGGCGCACGCGTGATATACTCGCCCCTGTTCTACCAAGCTACACTTTCAGCGAAATTTCATGACGACAACACCAGCCAGTGAAAGTTTTCCCGTCTCCGACAACGTCGCGAAGATGCAGGCTTCCTCGACGCTCGCCGCGATGCAGGTGGCGCAAGCGATGATCGCAGAAGGTCTGGACGTGGTTGATCTGGGCGCGGGCGAGCCTGACTTTGACACGCCGGAGAACATAAAGCGCGCCGCTGCGGAAGCGATGAAACAGGGCAAGACCAAGTACACGCCGACTGCCGGGACGCGGGATCTGCAACAGGCGATCATCAGTTTCTACGAGAGCGAATTCGACACAAGCTATGATAGACGGGAAGTGATGGCGACATCCGGCGGCAAGCAGGCGATCTTCAATGCGGTCGTCTCTCTGGCTAATCCCGGCGATGAAGTTTTAATCCCGAAGCCCTACTGGGTGACGTTTCCCGAAATTGCCATCTTCGCTCGCGCCACACCTGTTTTCATCGAAACCGAAGAGACGGATTTTGTGCTGACCGCCGAACAGGTCGAACGCGCTATCACTCCGCACACGAAGCTCATCATCTTAAACTCGCCCTGCAATCCATCGGGACGCGTCATTCCGCCCGCAGAGTTTCGCCGTATCATGGAAGTCTTAACGGAGCGCGGCATCTACGCCATCTCCGACGAATGTTACCTGCGCTTCGTCTATTCGCCAGCCGAAATCTTTAGCGCAGCCACGCTGCCCGCAGAGCTTCGACGCCGCCTGTGCATCGCCGGGTCGCTCTCCAAGACTTACGCCATGACAGGCTGGCGCATGGGCTATTCGCTCGCGCATCCTGAATGGACAAGCGCGATGCTCAAGGTGCAGGGTCATTCGACCAGCAACCCGAACTCGATTGCCCAGGCCGCTGCGATAGAAGCTTTCACAGGCCCGCAGGATTCAGTCGCCACGATGCTGAAGGAGTACGGCGAGCGTCGTGATTGGTTGATAAGTGCGCTTGGGGAAATTCCGGGCATGCGCTGCAACGTGCCGGAGGGCGCGTTCTATGCTTTCCCGGACGTGCGCGGCTGTTTGAAAGGAGAGGTGAAGACCTCCGCTGATTTCGCGGAGAGATTGCTGAAGCAGGAACAAACCGTCGTCACGGACGGCGCGGGCTTCGGCGCGGACGGCTACATACGCATCTCTTACGCAACATCCCTTGACCGCTTGAAAGAAGGAGTGCGACGCATCCGGCGCGTCGCCGAAAGTCTGGCTTAAATCACCTTCCACCGGAAAACAGTTCTCTCAAATGATAAAGGCGGCGTCCGCGTTGATAGCGGACGCCGCCTTTATCATTTGAGAGAACACAGAAGGCTGCTCTAGTAAAGATTGAAGTTGTATTCGATCTGGATGTACTGCGACACCGCTCGCCCATCCTTCGTCGCCGGGGTGAACCGGATCTGCCTCGCTGCCGCCATCGCTCTCTCCGTCAATCCATGCGGCAACCCACTCACCGTCCGGATGTTCGTCACCGCTCCGTTCGACGCAAACACCGCTCTCAACACTACCGTCCCGCTCACCTGATTCTTCCGCGCATCCTCCGTGTACTGGGGCTCCGGTCGCGAAATGATCCTCGCCTTCGAACTCACTTCACTCGGCTTGAAGATCCGGTTCGCGTAATCCAATCCATTATTGCCAGTCCCACCTCCTGGCCCGCCTCCGCCATCTCTGGCATCGCCGCCGCCCATGTTCCGGTCACGTCCGGGGCCGAACCCCTGTCCATCGCCTTCGCCGATGCCTGCGCCCGTCCCATTGCCCAGTCCATTGCCCGTGCCAGACCCGGCACTCGTCGCCTGCGCATTAGACCTCGGATCACCAAACCGGTCGTAGTTCTGGCTCTTGTACAAAGCCGGGTCTATGTTGATGCCCGCCACCGGCAGTAATGGCGGTCTCACCGGAGGCGTGGTCGGAATCAAGGATGGTATCTCCGAGGGTGGGGGAATCCTTCCCTGTTGGGTCGGTAAAGCATCCTGTTGTCCACCACCACCGCCGCCTCCAGCCTTGGCCGGTTTGGGCAGGGAGCCTTCGCCTTTGCCTTTATTGAACCCTACTCTCCCGCCCTGGCCTGTGCCGATGGCCTTATCGGGTTTGGTTTCTTCGGCTTCTTCGGGTGGAATCTCATCAGGATTGATGAGTTGTTCGACAATCAGATCGTTCTCTGGCCGTCCGGCGACGCCTGCGTGGGCGCGTCCCACTACCACGAAGGCGATGACGGCGGTGAGCACTAAAAGTAAAGCAGAAGAAGTGGCAATCGCCACATTGCGGGAGGAGAAGAAGCGCCAGATGAGGGTGCTGTAGCCGACGACGAAGCGTTTGGAATAGCCGAAGGGATCGCGTTTGAACTCCGGCCAGGTCAGCTCACTATGGTGGGCGACTTCCTTGAGTTCGCCCATCAGGCGGCGAGTCAGGCCGGTATCATCGACAAATGTCAGGTGATATTCCGACGCTCCGACTGGAACGAGCGCAGTCGAGGCTGCTTCGGATGCCGTTGCCACCGGTACATCCTCGCTCGCGCTCACGGCGTAGCTGTCAGAGGCGGCAGAAAGCGGCGAGACGGCTTGCTCTGTCTGAGGAAGGGGGGGCGGTTGGTCAACGGGGTCTGTTTGCTCCATGAGCGGCGTGCCGTCAACCGGGCAAAAACTGAATTTATCGGCGAACTCTTCCCGACAGGTGGAACACTGTTTCATCTTTATCCTCGCAGTCGCCAGCGGGAATTGAACCATTGGGAAGACATTTCCCTCCCGGCGACATCTCTGAAAAATCTTTCAAGGGGATCGGGTCTGGCGGCTCTTTGGCGCTCCTCGTCCGCTTTTTCACCTTAACCCGACTCGCATTATACTACTCTTTGCCGAAGCAGGCACACTGATGGCGCTAAACCTTTCTGGCCGCCCTTTTGATGCGCCGAAGAGCCAAACGGTTGACGCCAGCCGCGAGCGGCATCTAAACTGTTTTCGGTTGCTCCCCAACGTGTTTCCTGTTAAATAATGGCGGAAAAACTCCCTTCATCCATTATCTCGTAATCATCCTGGGCCTAGAACCATGAAATTTCCGACTCAATTTTCCAAAAAAGCCTTTCTCCTGACGATTCTGCTGGCATTGGCGCTCCATCTTTCGTCCCCTCGTCTTGCGGTCGCTCAGACAGTTCCTGAGCCGAGCCGCCAGCAGCTTTTGAACGGCCTGCGCATCCTCTTATGGAATCGTCCCGCCGATGGCAATGTCTACCTTAAACTGCGTATCCATAGCGGCGCGGCCTTTGATCTGGCTGGCAAGTCGGGCACGATGGCGCTTCTGAGCGACGCGCTTTTCCCAGACCCGACCACGCGCGAGTATTTCGTAGAGGAACTCGGCGGGCGCGTCGAAGTGACCAGCGATTACGACGGCATCAATGTCACGCTCTCCGGGAACGCTTCAAATTTTGAGCGCATCGTCGAGCTGTTAAGCACGGCTCTCATCAGCACAGAGCTGACGCCCCCCGTGATTGAGAAACTGCGCGAGGCTCGCCTCAAGATGGTCAGAGACCTGGATGTCTCGCCCTCGCTGACAGCCGACCGCGCTGTCGCGGCCAGACTCTTCGCCGATTATCCATACGGACGCCCGCGCGCCGGTTCGCAGGAGACGCTCGCCCGCGTAGACCGCCCCGATCTGATGAAGGCACGCGAGCGGTTTCTCAATCCGAACAATGCCACGCTCGTCATCATCGGAAACGTGGACGAACGCCGCGCCATGCGTGCGTTGAAGCAGCTTCTGGGCAACTGGCGTAAAAGCGACTCAATAGTTCCCGCGACGTTTCGTCAACCCGAAGCGCCCGACGCGCGCACGCTGATTGTTGATTTGCCGGGCACGGAAGCAGTCGAGATCAGGCTCGCGGCGCGTGGACTGGCACGCTCGGACAAAGACGCGGCAGCCGCCACGTTGCTGGCGCTTGCGGCGCGCGACCTCTGGCAAGCGCAGCAGCCTGAACTCGGCAAAACAGGTTTCTTCGTTCGCCACGAAGCTCATCTTCTTCCCGGCATGTTTGTCATGGGCGCATCCGTGCCCGTCCCGGAAGCCGCAAACACTCTGGCGAAAGCGCGGAATGTTTTGAATACGCTGATGAAGTCCGGTGTGCCGCAGGACGTGCTTGAGCGTGTCAGGAGCGAAGCCATTGCAGAATTAACAAAGCAGATTGAGCGTCCCGAAACGCTGGCCAACCTGTGGCTCGACGCGGAGACATTCCAACTCGCTTCTTTCGATGATCAATTGCGTCAACTGAAGAGCGTTTCGGCGGCTGACCTCGTTCGCACGGCGAATAAACTTTTCAAGGACGCGCCCATTGTTTCGGTCGCCGCAGGCACGGCCTCGCGGCTGAAAACCGACTTAGGAGGCACGGGCAAGATAGAAGTTTTAGGCGAAGCGCCCGTGCCTGCTCCCGATGCCGTTCCCACTCCGGCTAAAAAGCAGTAGCTGATTCACAAACTATTCGCAAGCCTACTGCAACCATCCATCCAACCAAATTCGTTTACTGTGCCTGACAAGAACAACGTAACTGACAACGAGCATGCGCGCCGCGTGCGCGAGATGTTCGCAGGCATTGCGAATCGCTACGATCTTTTGAATCACCTGCTGTCGGGCAACACGGACAAGCGCTGGCGCAGGCTTGTTGCAGAGAGATTGCATGACGTGTTGTCAAAGAAGGATGCGCGTGCGCTCGACGTAGCGTGCGGAACAGGCGATCTTTCACTGGCGTTGGCTGAAAGGACAGGGGCGCGCATCGTCGGCTCAGACTTCTGCCGACCGATGCTTGAGATAGCTGCTCGCAAAGCTGCGGCGACGAAGGCCACGGAGATTCCATTCGTCGAAGGCGATGCGCTCAGACTGCCATTCACGGATAGTTCGTTCGATGCCGTCACGATTGCATTCGGCCTGCGTAATTTGTCGAGCGTCGAGACGGGCTTGAAAGAGTTGTGGCGGGTCTTGAAGCCGGGGGGTCGCGCAGCGATTCTGGAATTCTCGACTCCGGTTGTTCCGGGCTTTCGTGGGCTCTTTAAGTTTTACTTTACGCGGGTGCTGCCGAAGATAGGCGGAATGATTAGCGGTTCGCGCGGCGCTTATGAATACCTTCCCGACTCAGTCTCGCGGTTTCCAGATCAGAAGCGGCTCGCCGAGATGATGCGCGAAGCTGGATTTGAAGAAGTCGAGTATAAGAATTTAACCGGCGGAATTGCGGCGCTTCATTTGGGAACGCGCCCCCGCTGAAAGATTTTGAGCTTGGTTGCACCAGTTGCAACCATCACATAGCCTGAAGGAGGCGCGTGTCTCTCTCATGCACGGTTGTCGGGGCCGCTGTATGAATCAAGTATCGCGTCCTCCTTCAGGCTACGTCTTTAAGAGCAGGAGACAGAAGTCAGGAGACAGAAGAAAAGAAAATCTATTGAATTGGTTTCCGCCTTATCCTTACTGACTTCTGACTCCTGTATTCTATCTCCTGCTTTTCTGTTCCTTCTCGCTCTCTTTCTGCTATCATCCGCCGCAGACTTTCAATCTATAGTTTCGGGGAACGAAGTTACGACAAGGCGTGCCTTCGCAAAATCAAAACACCATTGACGCATCGGAGAGCGCGGCTTCCGTAAAAACGCGTTCCGTCTGGCCTTCGATCAGACGCAAGCTGCTCGGCGCATTGCGTCGGATTGGAATGCTGATTCTGGTCGTCTGGACTGTCGTCTCCATCGTCACTCTTTTGATAGAGGTCGTGCCGGGCGACCCGGCCACAGCCATTCTGGGCGAGAATGCGACGCCGCAACAGGTCGCAAACTTCCGTCAGAAGCACGGGCTTGACCGCCCGCCGTTCTTCTTTTCGTTCCCGCGCGACGAGCAAGGCGAGCGACATTTCGCGTGGCACGGCTGGAATAATCGCTACGTGGAATACTGGCGCAATCTCCTGAAAGGCGACATGGGGCTATCTTTCAGGGGCGACCGTCCCGTGCTTGATCTCATCCTCGAACGCTATCCGGCAACAATCAAACTCGCGCTGGCGGCGATGCTCATCGCCGTTCTGATTGCCATTCCGCTCGGTGTGTTTGCCGGGAAGAATAGCGGGACGTGGATAGATAATGTCTCTTCGGTCGTCGCGCTCATCGGCATCAGTTTGCCGGGTTTCGTCATCGGGCCGCTGCTCGTCTACTTCTTCGCCGTCAAGCTCGGCTGGGTCAGCGCCTCCGGCAATCAATACCCGGAGGACATCATTCTTCCGGCAATCACGCTCGGCGCGGCTCTATCGGCAATCCTGACGAGGATGGTGCGTTCCTCCGTGATTGAAGAATTGAATGAGGACTATGTGCGGACGGCGCGCGCCAAAGGTTTGAGCGAACGTAAGGTCGTTTATAAACACGTCCTGAAAAATGGACTGATTCCGGTGGTCACTATCTTAGGCTTGCAGCTCGGCGTGCTGCTGGCGGGCGCAATCATCACTGAAAAGATTTTCGTCTGGCGCGGCATCGGAACTTTATTGCTCGAAGAAGGCATCGGCAGCCTCGACTACAGGGTCGTGCAAGGCTGCGTCCTCGTCATCAGCATTACCTATATCGCCGTCAACTCGCTGACCGACGTAGTTTATCGGCTGCTCGATCCGCGTATCCGAGTTTCGTAACTATCGCATGAACCGACTTTCTATCTTCGGCATTGTCGTCGTCGCCATTCTGGTGCTTACAGCTCTCTTTGCGCCGCTGATTGCGCGGCAGGAGTACGGGACGACGCATTCAGAGATACGCTACCAACCGCCTTCGTCCGAGCACTGGTTCGGGACGGACGCGACCGGGCGCGACGTTTTCGCGCGCGTGGTTTACGGCGCACGCATCTCTTTGCAGGTGGGCTTTATCGTCGTCATCATCTCCGCGCTCGTCGGGACAATGCTCGGCGCGCTCTCAGGATTTTATGGTGGCTGGGTTGATCGCATCGTTTCAGGCTATGTCTTCAATGTCTTTCTGGCGTTTCCCGGCCTCTTACTGGCGATTGCCCTGGTGGCCTTTCTCGGCAAAGGGCTTGATAAATTGATTCTGGCGCTGTGCGTCATCGGCTGGGTCGGCTACGCGCGATTGATTCGCGGGCAGGTCTTGAAGGTGCGCGAGTATGATTTCGTGCAGGCGGCGCGGGCGCTCGGCGCTGGCAATCTTCGCATCCTCATCGTTCACATTCTGCCGAACGCGATTCAACCGCTGATCGTGCAGGCGAGTCTGGGCATGGCGGGCGCGGTGCTGTCGGAAGCCTCGCTCTCTTTTCTAGGTCTCGGCGTGCAGGAGCCGACGCCATCCTGGGGCAAGATGATTGATGAAGCGCGCGGGATGGAGACCGCGCCGCACGCGCTCATCTTTCCGGCAATCGCCATCGCGCTCACCGTTCTCGCTTTCAACTTCATCGGCGACGGGCTGCGTGAATACCTCGACCCAAGACAGCGCAAGCGTTAAGAGTTCCCAACCAGTAATCGTCAGTAGGGCCGAAATAGAAGAAGAAATAGACAGGATTAACAGGATTTTCAAGATTAAGAACATGAAATCAAAGAAACTCTTCTTCTCTTTATCCTGTTCATCTTGTTAATCCTGTCTATTTCTTTCAATGAAAGCTACTCAATCACAAACGCAGCGCTCGACGGTCGTCATCTCGATTGATTGCATCTCGAAAACCTTTCCCGTCCCGCTCTCCGGTCTCAAACAATTCTTTCGACGCCCGGTCAAACCTCCCGTCCAGGCCTTGAGTGAAGTCTCCTTCGACGTTCATGCGGGCGAAATCTTTGGGCTTATCGGACGCAACGGCGCAGGGAAAACCACGCTGACAAAAATTATCGCCACGCTCGTTCAGCCGACTTCCGGCAGCGTGACGGTTAATGGTTACGACAGCGTGCGCGACGACGAAAAGGTGCGCGCGCAGGTGGGGCTGGCGACCGCCGAAGAGCGTAGCTTTTACTGGCGGCTGACGGTTGAGCAAAACCTGATGTTCTTCGCGCGGCTGTTTGGCTTGAGCGATACGCTCGCCCGTCGGCGCATCATCGAACTCGTCGAGCAGTTCGAGTTGAAAGAGCTTGTCAGTCGTCGCTTCGGCGAGCTTTCGACCGGCAATAAACAACGCATGGCCTTTGCCCGTGCGATGCTCTCAAAGCCGCCTGTTCTCTTGCTTGACGAGCCGACGCGCTCGCTCGACCCTTTGGCTGCCGCGCGTATGCGCTCGCTCATCAGCCGACTCGCGGGCGGCGACCCGCCTGTCACGATTCTATTGACCTCGCACAATCTGGCCGAAGTCGAAGAACTCTGTGCGCGCGTCGCCATCATCGGTCGCGGGCGCATTCACGCGCTCGACACGCCGGAGAATCTGCGCGCCACGCACCACCAGACCGAGCGCGTGCAACTCGTAGCGCATGGCATCTCGCGCGAACGCGCCGAGAGCATGCTGGCCTCAGAGCTTAATGATCTCGAAGTCACAGAGCAGGGAGAAACGCTCCGGCTCGCCTTCACGCGCACCGGCGGTGATGATCTTTTGAACAACGCCGTGCGCGCTTTGCAGGAAAATGGCGGGAAGCTGCTGTCCTTCGACTTTGAGCGGGCGACGCTGCTGGACGTGCTGGAGAGCTATGAA
Source organism: uncultured Acidobacteriota bacterium (assembly GCA_963791265.1). Lineage (GTDB taxonomy): Bacteria > Acidobacteriota > Blastocatellia > Pyrinomonadales > Pyrinomonadaceae > QHXM01. Next base: position 398,457 of record CAWBSB010000005.1, on the reverse strand, counting down.
CAAGAGGCGGAGGTAGAATCTTAATGCTCAACGCCGCCACGCTTCTGTTGCGCCGCGTGCGCGCCTTCGTGGTGCGTGATTTCCAGTTGGCCGTGAGCTACCGGCTGGAATTTTTCCTCCGCATCCTGACCATACTTCTCATCGTCACGACCTTTTACTTTGTCTCAAGAATCTTCACGGGAAGCGTGACGGAATTTTCACAGTGGCGCGATCCCTTAGCGGCGTGGATTACGGGTCTGGCGGTGCTCAACTATTTTATGACCGGCTTTTCGAGTCTCGCCAACGCCATTCGCTCGGAGCAAATGCAGGGAACGCTCGAAAGCGTGCTGCTCTCGCCAATCAGTGTGCCAACGCTGCTCGTCGCAAGCTCGGCCTGGGATTTCGTGCAGGCGACTTTTCATTCATCGCTCTATTTCTTCTTCGGCTGGCTCTTCTTCGATGTGCACTTTCGAGGAAACTTTCTGCTCGCGCTGCTCTTCCTCGTCCTGACTACGCTGGTGCTCGCCTCCATCGGCATTCTCTCGGCAAGCTTTGCGATGGTCTTCAAACGCGGCGACCCGCTCAGCATCCTGCTCGGCACAGGCTCGGCGCTCTTCTCCGGCGTCTTCTTTCCGACGCAACTGCTCGGCAAAGGCTTCGGCACAATCTCGCGCTTTCTGCCGCCAACCTACGGGCTGGACGGCATCCGCCGCGTCCTGATCGAAGGCCAGGGATTCTCACAGGTGCGCGAGCCGCTCTTGATGCTCCTCATCTTCCTCCTGCTGCTGCTTCCCTTCTCGCTCTGGGTCTTCGGACGCGCCGTCCGCAAGGCTAAACGCGAAGGCAGCCTGATACAATATTAGGGCAGTGGTCAGTGGCCGGTGGCCAGTAGTCAGTTAAAAACAAAAGCTCTGCAATGTTAGTCCTTGTTCTTTACTGACCACTGACCACCGGCCACTGACCACTAATTATTATGTTTGTTTCTTACACACCACGATACTACGCGGACATCGGCGAGGGGCACGTCTTTCCGATTCGTAAATTCGAGTTGGTGCGCGACCGTCTTCTGCGTGAAGGAACGCTACGCCCGGCGGACATTATTGAGCCGCAGCCTGCGCCGTTGGCAGACGTGTTGCTCGTTCACACTGAAGATTACGTGACGCGGTTGCGCGCCGGAACTTTGACGCCGCGCGAGATCAGACGTTTGGGCTTGCCCTGGTCGAAAGCCTTAGTGCGCCGCTCCTTTCTGGCTACCGGAGGAACGCTCAATGCCGCGCGCTGGGCGCTCAATGCAAGAGTAGGCTCGAACCTCGCGGGCGGCACCCATCATGCCTACCCTGATCGCGGCGAGGGTTTCTGTGTGCTCAACGACGTGGCGATTGCAATCCGGGTGCTTCAACGGGATGGCCTCATCAAACGCGCGGCCATCGTTGACTGCGACGTTCATCAGGGCAACGGCACGGCGGCGATTTTTGCAGGCGACGAGAGCGTCTTCACCTTCTCGATGCACGGGGCGAAGAATTATCCGCTCTTCAAAGAGCGCTCGACGCTGGATGTAGAATTGCCGGACGCAACGACGGATGAGACGTATCTGGAAGCGCTCGCGCAGCATCTGCCGAGCGTTTTCGCGTCTTCTCCCGACATCGTTTTCTATCTCGGCGGCGCAGACCCGTACCTTGGCGACAAGCTCGGACGCCTCGCACTCACCATCGAAGGTTTGCGCGCCCGCGATGAGCTTGTACTATCCGGATGCTGCACACGCAATGTTCCGGTGACAACCGTTATGTCTGGCGGCTACGCGGCAGAGATTAGCGACACGGTGGAGATTCATTGCAACACCATCCGCGCGGCTCGCGCGATTTTTGACTCTGAGCAAAGTTCGGTTGCCGCTTTGAGGTAAAGGCAATTTCTGATTTCTAAACGAATTTACAATATAATGCGCGGAGCGATCATTGTAGGGACAGGGCTTGCTCCTGCCCGTGTGTTGCTAAACAGAAGCGGGCAGGGACAAGCCCTGCCCCTACGATTTTTGTTTGTCTATGTGGCGATATATTAAATTCACTATCTTCGGGCTGACCGGCGTTCTGCTGGGCTGGCTCATCTATGAGTGGCTGACCTTCCCGGACCTCTCCCGTTTGAAAGATAGCAATCCTGAGACGACCGCGATGATTGAAACGCGTGCGCGTGAAGCCCGTGCGCGTGGAGAAGCGCCGAGACGCGTGCAGGCATGGGTTCCGCTGGAGAAGATTTCGCCGCACTTGCAGCGCGCGGTGCTGGCGGGCGAGGACACAAACTTTGCGGCGCATAAAGGGTTTGACTACGAGGCTATCAGGAAGGCATACGAGGCTGGCCAGAAGGAGGTCGCCAAAGAAGCGGGCGAGGATCAATCAAGCTGGTTTCCTGATTTCTCTTCCTTCCGTCGCGGCGGCTCGACCATCTCGCAGCAGTTGGCGAAAAATCTCTACCTGTCGAGCGAGCGCTCCATCATTCGTAAAGTGCGCGAGGCCGTCATCACCTATTACATGGAACGCACGCTCACGAAGCGACGCATCCTTGAAATCTATTTGAACGTCATCGAATGGGGCGACGGCATCTACGGCGCGGAGGCTGCGGCGCAGACCTACTTTCACAAACCCGCTTCGGCTCTGACAGCCAACGAAGCCGCGTTTCTTTCGGCGATGATTCCCAGCCCGCTCAATCTCTTCAACCCGTATAAAAACCCGCGCCGCCTCGCACGCCGCCAGAAGATCATCCTGCGCGGAATGCCCTATGTGAAGATGCCTGAAGGAACGGGCTGATTGCTATTAGCTGAAAGCGTAAACAGGTTGGAAGCCCCGTCAGGGGCGGATGACAATAGCCCAGCCATTTATGGCTGGGAAACAGAGTGAGAAAAATGATTGAGTCCCGTAGGGACGACTGAATGTGAGCGAGCCTTTCTTCAGTCGTCCCTACGGGACTCAGGTTTTATTCCCTGATTCTAGTCCCAGCGATAAATCGCTGGGCTATTGTCAATTGTCCCTAGCGGGACAGCTACGGGACTCCTTAATCGTATTTCAATTGTTTATCTGACGAACGCAACGTGGTGAAAATCGCCCAGCCGAGAGCGAAGATAATAACCAGCGTACCTACCGCGCGAATGATGAGCGCAATCTTTCCGGTGTGCCAGAGCAATCCGAGTTCGTTCAGCATGTAATTCCAATCGTGAATCGTATCGTTGCCACCGAGCAGCGGCAATTGCATCAGGACGGAATCTGCGGCGTAGACGGAGACGTTGAGCAGGCTCTCGCCCAGCCAGAAGAGGACGAGGGCGCAGGAGAGCTGTTTTTTGTGAAAGTAGAAATAGCCTGCGAAAGTCAGGGGAACGATGACCTGAAAGAGCGAGCCTCCGGCGATCATCATAAACTCGCCGAACGGCTTGAAGAAAATGTGGCCTGCTTCGTGGATGATGAGATTGACCCCGTCAATCAGCCTCCACTGGTCAGGATGCGCTGCCGCCCAGAGAAAGTATGCTCCGACCAGAATCGCTATCGTGATTCTGGCCTTCTGCCCGACGAGCGGCTCGCTCTGAAAAATTTGCGCCTCTGTTTTCATATGAAGAAAGAAAAGGCTCCGGCAGAATCTCTTGCGCGCGGGTGGCGTTTAAGTTCTGCCGGAGCGAGTAGGTGTCGGATTCAAGCCATAGAGAGTCTTACACGGCGAATTCGCGCGCAAGCTGAAGCTCTGCTTTTCTGAGCTCGAATCGTCCACGCCCGTAATTGCCGTCCGGCTTCATGGCCAGCACAACGAAGTAGTCGCGTGTGAAGAGTCGCATGATGATGACGGCGCTCTCCAATTGCACGACCAGTTCGCGTAAGCTCCCAAGCCCGGTGTCACCGCCCGTCCGCTGTGCGTTGCGGATGAGTGTCGTGAACTCGGCGGCAGCTACGTCCAAATTGGCATCGTCTGCTTCCTGGCTCATCACCTTTTCAACCGCGATGCCATCTGTGCCCATAATCAACGCGCCGATGCTGCCATCAGTGCGCTCGATAATCGCTTCCAGTGCTTCTTTGAACATTGGCGATAATCCTCCTGTCTATGGGCGTCCGCTCAGCCCTGTGGGGCGTGCCGTGTTACCGCTCGGCGCGGGCGCGGGCTGCTGGATGACCGGAGAGGACAACTGCTGACCCTGCGTGCCCGGACTCTGCTGCGGAACGCTCTGCTGTTGTTGCAGGTCGGTCGGCGTCGGCGTGTTGGTCGAGGGATTGCCGGGCGTCACAGGCTGGATGATCGTGGTCGTGCGCGTGCCGTTGCCGATAGTTCCGGCGGTCGGCCTGCCCTGATAGTCCGGGCGATAGATGCGCGGCGTGATGAAGAAAAGAATCTCATCCGTTCCACGCGTCACGAGCTTGCGCTTGAAGAGATTGCCAAGAATCGGAATGCTGGCCAGTCCCGGCGTGCGGTTCTGAGTTTCACCTTCGGTGTCAATCATCACACCGCCCATGACGGTTGTGCCGCCATCCGGCACGAGCACTTCGGACTGCATGCGCTGCGTGTTGATGCCGGGGACGCCGCCGACGGCGATGCCGGTGTTGATGGTGTTGTTTTCAATCGTGACGCGCAGCACGACCGTTCCCGCATCCGTGATCTGCGGCGTAATGGAGAGACGCAGCGGCACGGAGACGAACGTCGTGGTAACGACGCCGAGCGCGCCTGTCGTCTGCACCGGAATCTGTGTTCCGCTTTCAATCTGAGCCGGACGATTGTTCAGCGCCGTGACGCGCGGAGAAGCAACCGTCTTGGCCTGCCCTTTGGTTTCCCCAGCGGTGATGAGCGCGCTGATCTGCGCTGTCCCGAAGATGCCCGTCGTCAGGCCGATGACTGTGTTGGGATTAGCAGCACCGAGATTGCCATTTGGCTGGACTGCGCCGTTTAAGCCGGTTGGGATTCCACTGTTCGGACCCGGAGTCGCTGTTGTGCCTGTGCCGCCCGTTCCTGTCCCAGTCCCAGTTCCGGTCGGAATCGGAAGAGTGCTGAATGAGCCGAGGCCGCCGCGACCAAGAGAGACAACGGCAGCGGACAACTGGACTCCGAGATCGCGGCTGAAATTGCGCGAAGCCACAACGATGCGGGTTTCAATCTCAACCTGCGGCTCAGGCTGATCCATGATAGCGACGAGTTGGCGGATGGCTTCGATGTTCTCGCGCACATCCGTCACGATGAGCGTATTGCTGCGCCCATCAACTTCGATTGCGCCGCGACGCGAAAGCCTGCGCTGGATAATCGGGAGAAGACCCTGATCGCCGCCGCCGCCGGTCGCGTCGCCGCCTGCGCCGCCTGAAAAGCTCAGGTTGGTAGCGCCACCCGCGAAGCCTCCGGTCGAGCCTGCGGCCTGCGCGAGCGTGCCGGAAGCGCGTGCGTAGTTGAGACGGATGAACTCCGTCACCAGTTGCGAATTGTCGAGGCGCGCATCGTTGATCTTCTGCTGCGAGGCTGCCTCGCCCGCGAGGACTTCGATGGTCGCAATGCGCAGGATATTGCCGTTGGCGTCTACGCCGAGGCGATTGGCCTTCAGGATGGCATCGAGCGCAATGTTCCAGGGAACGTCCGTGACGTTGACCGTCACTGGCACAGCCGCGACGGAACTATCAATGACGAAGTTCACGCCGTACTGCTCTGTAATGTAATTAAGAATATCTCGGATGTCCGCGTTGACGACGTTGAGATTGATCGGCTCGCCGACAAAGCCCGGACGACCGTACTGCTCGCCCTGCGAACCTTGCTGGTTGTCCTGCGCGCTCGTGATGTTCACGTTCGGGCGCGGCGGCGCAGGGGTCTGTGCCGGTCTCGGTTGCGGCGTCTCCTGCTGCGGCTGAAGCGTGCCTTCTTCAATCTTGACGGCAGGCGTCAGTTCCAGCACCAGATTGTTGTTAGAAAGCTGCGAGCGGTCGCGGGCCGGAGCAATCAAGGCGACGCGCATCCGCACAGTCATATCTTCGGGGCTGCGTAGCTCACGCTCGAAGATGACGCTGGAAACGAGCGGCGACGTGATCGTATAGGAATTCGCCAGACGCGAAGCGTCCACACCCGGCAGATTGACCATGATCGTGCGCGCGTCCGGACGCGACACGGAGTAGGCCATCGGCGCGGTGCCGTAGATGGTGATGAGAGTGGAGGTGCCTGAGGTGTAGGCGCTGACGCTGGTTGCCACAGGCTGATTCTTTGTGCCCGCGAACGCGAGCACGGAGAGGGTGCAAACCAGCAGGAGAACGAGCGCTCCTCGTCTGGTGATTGCGTAAAGGTGTCGAAACATATTTCCCTCCTTCAGGGAATCTCTGGGCCAAGAGACTTTCGCCACGCGCTACGCTCGTTAATCTTCTCAGAGTATTGAAGCGCGCGCCGCACAAAGCGAAAACCGCAGCCCACAGGGGTTGTCAAACTAGCGCGCACCCGATAAAGCTCAAGACAATCAGCCTGAGTTGAATCGCGTGCGCGCTCTAGGGAAAGGGTCTCGCTTGTTTTCAGGCTCAGGCTCCTGAAAGCCAGGCGCGACCGTAAAAACTTTACTGCTTTTCAGGGGTGGGAGCTTTTTCTTCTCCGGCTACCGGAGTTGCAGCGGCGGCTCCATTGCCGTTGTCAGTCGCAGCCTTGTCAGCCACAGCTTTTTCAGCCGCAGCCTTTGGCGCGGCCATCGAGTCGGTGACAGCGTTGGGCTGGCGAAGAGGTTTGTTCTCGACGGTCTTGGCAACGCGACCGTCCGTCCAGCGGATTTCGTGGCGGAAGACCAGGCGATCTTCTTCGATGGCGACGAGTTGTCCGTCGTAGAACATCTCGCCGGGATAGATGACGTAAGAGAGCTTGATGGGCGTTGCTTCGACCATCGCTGCATAGCCGCGCGGGGTGCGGAAGATACCCGTCACCTGCATTTCACTTAAGAGCAACGCGGTCGTCGGCTTCGGCGCAGGCTGACGGCTGTTCATGGCGTCGAGTTTCTGCGCTTTATATTTTTCGATGCGCTGCTGGATGGAAGGCACGGGGATGGGAGTCGTGCTGTTAGCTATCTTCTTCCTCCGCACAGGCGGCACGTATGGAGTAAAGGGGTCGCGGCCTCCACGAACCTTCACCTGCGCCGGAGCGTCTTCCTTGCTCGTTTCCTGAGCCGAAACGCTCAACTGTGCGCCGCTGATCAAGAGTGCGCTGAAGAGGACGAGACCGCTGATGCTGTAACGAATCATGTGTGCGTAGTTCTTCATGGTTTCTTCTCAAAGATGCCGCCAGATCGTGCGGCTGTTTTTGGTTTATCCCTTATTTTGCGGGGGCGGGTGCTGGAGCTGGCGGCGCGGCAGCGTTCGGCGCTGCTGCGGGTGCGGGCGGCGCTGACTTCTGAAGCGATTCGGCGGAGACGTAATAAGCCGTCAGGTCAAACTTGGCGTCAACCGTCCTGCCCTGACGCTGCTTTTCCTTGGCCAGTTGCGTGATTTCAAAGTTAGTAATCGAGACGATGCGCTGGTAGCGCGCCATCAACTCGAAGAATTCGCGCAGGGAGGCATAAGAGCTGGTGACTCCGACGGAGATTTTCTTGCCGTTATAGAAATCCTGCTGAACATCTTCTTTCGGCGAGAAGCTACGCACCACGAGCTTGGAACTACCGGCGCGATCCTGTATGCCTTGCAGCACGTTGGTCAGCTCGCGTTGTTCGGGCAACAGCGACTTGAGGTCGTCATATTCCTGCTGCTTGCTCTCGTACAGCGCCTTGAAGTTGGCGAGCCGCTGTGAATCAATCTGCGCGCTCATGTTCTGCTGCTTCAAGGTCGCTACCTCTTCCTTGAGCTTGTCAACTTCTTCGTGCATTCCTTTGGTCATGAAGTACCAGAAGCCGCCATAGACGACAACGGCGATGCCACCGAAGATTGCCAGGCGTAAGTACCAGGGCAGTTCATGCAAGTTTCCTATTTTCATCTCGACTTCTTCCCTTCCCGTTTGAGATTAAGCTCTACGGGCGCTTTAAGAGACCACCTCTTGTGCGGGTGGCTGATCGCTTATTTGTTCTGTGCAACCTGATTGGCGGGAGCGGCGGCCTTGCCGGGCGCAGTTTCTGCCGGGGCGGGGCTGACCGGAGTGAAAGTACATTTGATCGTGAAGGCCACGACTTCCGGCTTGGGGGCTTCCGGCTCAGCTACCGCCTTCTTATTCGCTAAGGCAGCGGCCACCGCCGCTTGATCGCTAGCCGCAAGATTCAAACTACCCTCGACCTTCGCCTCTACACGCTCCGTCTCGATGGAGAGATTGGAGAAGAGACCTGACGAGAATTCAAGGCTCTTGGCGAAATTCGTGACCGCAGCCTCGTTCGGCGATTCGCCCTTGATGGTTAGCTCAGTGCCGCTCTGCTCCACACTCTTCAGATACAAACCCGGCACGCTGTCAAAACGCATCTTGATTTCGCGAAGCACAGCGCTCGGACCTTGCTGCGAGGCGCGCAATGCCTGGATGGCGTCAATGCGAGACTGCACGTCCTGCATCTTCTTCTCAAGCACAAGACGCTCTTGATTGACGGCAACCATCTGTGCCTGGATGCGCTCCTGCTCCGCTTTCTCGGCCTGCTGCGCGTCGCGGGCGCTGGCCGAGCTATAGTAGTCATAGAGCATCCCGGCGACGAGCAATCCGAAGACGACCAGCGCGAGCAATAGCGTCTGCATCTGCGGGTTCGCCACTTTCTGTTCGACAGCGGCAACACCTTTGACCCTATCGGTCACTGAATCTATAAGGTTGACTTTAATCATTAGGCGTCAACTCCTCTCAAAGCGAGACCGACGGCAACCGCCATCTCCGGCACAACCTCGCGCATGTAATCTGGATCGAAACGTCTGGCATCTACCTTAATCTGACGAAACGGGTCGAAGACCTCAACGGGCATTTCAAAGCGATTGGAAAGATATTCGGGGAATCCCATCAGCTTCGAGCCGCCGCCTGAAATCAGAATCTTCTGAACCGTTCCATCTCCGTCTTCAGCCGTCGCGCGATAGAAATCCATCGTCTTGGAAATTTCCAAGGCGAGCATTTCCGAAACGGTTTCGAGCATCGGCTCAAGCCCCTGAATCTCTTTACCGTCCGGCGCAGGCATGCCACGCTTGACCGCTTCTGCCTGCTCGAACGTCAAGTCCAACTCTTTCTGCAAGAGGGCTGTGTACTGGCTGCCGCCGACAGATACGTCGCGGGTGAACACAGACCGGTTGCCGCTCAAGATATTGATGTTCATGGTGGAAGCGCCGATGTTAAGCAGCGCCACGACCTGACCGGGCATTGGCTGGTAGTTCACTTCGTAGCAGTTCTGAAGAGCGAAGGTGTCAACATCAATAATCGCGGGCTGCTTTCCGGCAAGCTGAATGGCCTGCTTGACGTTGGCGATCTTGTCGCGCTTGCACGCGGCCATCAGCACATGCAGCGCGTCCGGCGATGATCCCGTCACCTGATAATCCATACTGACATCGCTGATGTCGAAAGGAATGTGTTCCTCAGCGTGCCATTCAATTGATTCCTCAAGCTCGTCGGCGCTCATCTGCGGCACGACGATATTCTTGACGATCACGGAATGCCCGCTGACGCCCGCCGCGATTCGATCCGTTTTGATCTGATGCTCGCGAAAGATATTTGTGATGACGTTCGACACGTCATTCAATTCCATGATCTGCCCGTCAACGATGGAATCGATTTGAAGATTCTCGTAGCCGAGACTGACGAGTTGAAGGCTGCCGGGCTTGCCCTGCAATTCGACGGCTTTGACGGAACTGGAACCGATGTCCACTCCGACCAGGTTCTTTTTGCCGAAACCTTTTTTCAACATGATTTACTATTTCCTCTCGACACCGAAGATTGCCTGCGATGAAGTTGTCGGAGACGGATGCGGGCTTTTCGTGCCCTGGAGATTTTGCTGGAGGGGGCTTTCGTCTGCTGTAGCTGGTCTGTGGGTTTCATCGTAATTTCGACGCGACGCATGCTCATAACTTCACGACTGTGAGCGCGAGTGATGCTCAGAATTTGAGGGAGAAACGCGGATCGAACATCGCGGGTTACGTAGACTGTAGTCGTAGCCAAAACGAATGGAAAAGCGGGAAGGACAAACGCGAGCGCGCTACAGGTGGTGCGCGCAAGAAGTTGACCGTCACACTTCGGCAACCCAGCCGAGTCGGAATTAAATATGTTCGGGAAATCCGACCCCCGTTGGCTTTGCGACCCCCGCTCACACGAGGTGTGCCTTTATCGGCTGACTTTCAAATCGCGGCCTTTTGCTAGCTCTCGATGTCTCGATAATTCGCGCCGCGCTCTGTTCCGAGTTCAAGGACTCATGCCCTTGTCGGGTGGTTTAAGCACCACTGCCAAAGCCAGAGTACAACACCGGCCAACCATTGTCAATCGCTATTTTTAATTGTTTAACCCACCACCGGATAAGGAAATAAGTGGCAAGAGGGGCGCTGAGCTGAATAAATTCCGGGGTATTTCTGGAATAATTTTGTTTGCATTCCAGATTTTTACTCGGTGAAGACCTCGTAGATTTCCAGGGCGGGGCGGCTCTCGGCCAGGCCGGGAGACTGCTTGCGGTGGGCTGAGATGAAGGCTTCCGATTGAGTCCACTGTTCAAAGGCTTCGCGCGACTTCCAGCGGGTCATGACGACGTAGGTGCGGCCTTCCGCCGGGCGCAAGACCTGTAAATCAACGAAGCCGGGCATCAAATCAACCGCCCGGTCGCGCTCGGTAAACGTTTTCTCGAAATCCGACTCGCGCCCTTCGGCGACCGGAATCCGGTTCATTACGACGATCATGGCTGGCCTCCGCCCGTTATCTTTGAAGTAAATCCCTGTGACGGCTCTCCGTCCGATTCAAAACCGACCCTTTGGTAAAGTGATTCTAACGCTCGCTAATTCTCTTAATATCATCATCCTCTTCTGATTCATCAACAGTCGCGCCTTGTTTTACTTTCACGGTCTTGGCAGGGATACCGACTTTGATGTGATAAGGCTCAACGTCCTTCGTCGCGACCGCGCCCGTTCCGACCATCGAGTGTTCTCCGACCTGCATACCTGCCAGCACGGTCGCATGGTACGTGATGCGTGCTCCATCCCCAATGCGTGTTGTGAGGTTGTAAACCTTGTGAATGTCCTCTATGTCGTGAGTGTGAGAATAGATGTTGGCGTAATCGGAGATCGAGACGTTGTTGCCGATTTCTATACCGCCGCGATCATCTAACAGCACACAGCGATGCAGGACGACATTGTCTCCGAATGATAAATTGTATCCGTAAGACCACTCGACAAAGTGCCAACATTTGAAATTCTCGCCCACGCGACGAAAGATGAGGGGTGCGAGCATTCGGCGGAAACGATGACCGAGGAGCGCGTTTTGTCCGATGGGCGAGCGGTCGTACATTTGCCAGAGCCAGATGAAGGGCTTGCGCTCGGCGTAAAGATCGCTGTCTATGTCCGTGTAGTATTCCGGCTCCGTGGTGATATTGCGCGGGTCGAAGCTGTGTAGGACGGCGCGTGCTGAAGGCGTCAGACTCGACGGCTCAGGGATGCGCCCAGTTCCTTCCCCAAACTTTCCAGCCCCGTAGTAAAGATCATAGAGCGTGTCGCGCACGACATCGTTTGGATCACGCTTTCCGTCCGTCAGAGCTTGATGCAAGCTCTCCAGGAATTCATCGAAATCCGCCTCAGCCTGCCGCTGGGCACGTATTTCACGATAAGCCATACACAGTTTGTCCTCCCGGAATTCACCAAGACCTTGCGCGGCACTTGAATTTGACGAAGGTGAAACAGGCATCAAAGTATCACAGTCAAAAGGAGCGCATCAATGTCCGCCCGCCGGAAGCGATTCTTCCATCGAATTCTAACCTTCGCCTCAACTCTTTGCCTTCGTGCCGTCTTGCCTGTCAACGGAAGTGAAGTTAGGATTCAATGACAATGAAATTTCTTCGTAAAGCTCTACTAGTTTTTCTCGCACTGCTGCTTATTCTGGCCATCTGGATTTGGTGGAATCGCCCGCGCAAAGTGAACATGGCGGCTTATGTTCCCGCCGATTCGCTCGTTTATCTGGAAACCAACGACCTGCCGGACATCGCCAGCGGCATCGTCTCGACCGACGCCTGGAAGGCGCTCGCGCCCGCTGCCGGGATCAAATCAAATCTGGGAAATCTGAGCTGGCTGAGCCGCATCGCTTCATGGACAGGACTTGGCCCGGCGGATGCTGTCGTTCTCTCGCGCGCACAGGTGGCGATCACGGTGCTTGGGTTGGATGCGGCTAAGGCCGGAGACACTTTGAAGATCAAGCCGCGTTACGCGGTCGTAGTGGAAACGCATACGGGTGAATCTCGGACACGCACTGCTGTCGAAAATCGAGTTGGCGAATTTGCCCGGAGGGCTTATGGAGAGCCGCGTGTCGAACAGAAGGAAGTGGGAGAAGCAAAATTCATCACCTGGATTGCGCCGGATGGCGAACGTCGCATCGTCGCGGCTGTGATGGGCAGCGTGGCGGTCATCGGTAATGATGAATCGGCTGTCCAGGCGTGTCTGGCAGTTCGTCGCAACGAGCGACCGAGTCTCGACGGTAATCCGCAGCTTGAAGAGATGCGCAGGCGCGTTGGGGGCAAAGACGCGCTCGCTTTCGGCTACGTCTCCCCGGACGGCGCGGCGAGATTACTGGAAATGGCGGCCACGGCTTACGCCGGACAAGTGTCGTCCGACTCGCGCGCGCAAAGTGCTGCCGCAAGTCTGTTGCCGCCGCTGGCGAAAAAAATACTTGGAAGCGCAGGCTGGAGCGCACGCATTTCGGGAGGCGTCATCGAGGATCGCTACTTTCTCGCGCTGCAAAATGGCATCGCTGCAAGGTTGCAATCCGTGCTCGCTTCGCAACCGGACATGACCCTCAACACGGGTGAACTGTTACCGGCTGAAATCTATTCCTTATCGCGATACAACTATCGTGACCCGTCTGAGGCATGGCGGGGGTTGAATACGGCAATCGCCTCTCAAGTTGATACGCTCGGTTCCATCTTAATCACACGGCTTCTGGATGCTTCGCTCAAGCCTTACGGCATCGAAGAGCCGGACGACTTTCTGCGTGCCATCGGCTCTGAGATTGTGACGGCACGGCTCGACGATTCCGGCTCAAGCACTGTGACCATCGTCGAAGTACGAGATGAAAAAACCTTGCGAGATTTTGTTGCCAAACGCCTCGGCGCAAAACCTCGCGTTGAGGTCGTGGGCGATGTCGAGTTGCTGGTGGCCAATAACGAGAAGCACGATGCCGCCAGCTTCATCGGCGGGCGTCTCATATTAGGGACGGCTGAAAACGTGCGCCGCTGCCTTGAGGCGCGAAGGCTCGGACAAACGCTCGCAACCGATAACGAGTTTCAGCAAACAGCACGTCTTGTTTCTGCGACCAACTCCGCGAATGTCGCCACGTTCACGGAAGATTACGCACCCGCGCGCAGTTTTATCAAAGCTATGTCTACTCAAAAAGGTCTGCGCGAGCGGCCTGTTAATGAGACGGAACTGGAAGGCGCACTGAGGCGGCTGCGCTATGCCGTCAGCGAAACTCAGATTGTTGATGGAGGATTCGAGAAAAGAACGCGCTCGTCATTCGGACAGTTCGGCGCACTTGCTGCTCAATTTGCTACGGACAACGATGATTCGACAGCGGCGTTGCGATGAGGGAGACCCGAAGGGCAATGTAAGGGAAAGGTCTCGCCAATCATGCTCGCAGCGAGCAAGACTGAGAGCGTGGGATTAACGACCTTCCAGTTTCGGATAATCGAACGGGTGGTTGACCAGGACGGCGCGCATGTTGATCTGGCTGCTGAGAGCTTCCAGGTAGGCGGTGAAGCGATGCAGCACTGCCGCGAACTCGTCGCTGCCGCGCGCGGCGTCAACCTCTTCCATAAAACGTTCGAAGGATTCCCAATCCTTGAACATCAAATAGCGCAGGCTTCCCTCTCGAAACCACCTCAGACTTTTGGGTAGACTCTTAATGACTTCATGTCCCGGCTCGTTCTCGCTGCGTCTCACGAGTTGCAGGAGAGTCCATAAATCACGGCGAAGCGCCAGCGATTGTTCGAGCTTGGTTTGAAAGGCGTCGAAGAGTTGTGCGCCATCAAGCTCAGGATTAAAAGCCTGCGCGAAGCCCACCACTGATTGCTGGAATGAGTCGCGCAAGAGGCCGTGAGCGTTCTCAACTTTGACATAGATGAGAGGAGCTTTTTGCAGCGAACTTATTCCCACCAGTTCATGCGCAAAGACCTTCCGCAATTCCATTCTGATCGCATAGTTCGTGCTATCGAGTGTGTCGAAGACGCTTTTTTCCAGCCCTTCGGTGCGGAGCGCACGAGTTTCAATAAACTCTGCCAGAGAGCGTGCCTCCTCATGCACCAGCGTAAAGAGCGGAAGAGTTGGCTTGAGCGGTTGATCCTGTCGCAGAAAAGTCTCCACGATGCGTAAGTAAGCGAGCAACCTGAAGAGGCTTGAGAAGATGGAAAGCATGTCCGCGCCAAGCGCAACAGGCTTGACGGCTTCTCGCGTGAGTTTGAGCAACGGCGCAGGAATATTAAGCAGCTCCTGCCGGGAATAAAGCTCTGACGAAAGATTCGTGTCTTCTAGTCCGTTCAGATTACGTTCCAGCCCCTGCCCCAGCGTTATCCAGTCCTGTAAACTTACATGGCGCAGTTCGAGCAAAGACTGGCAGGAGGCGCAACCATCCCCCAGAGTTGCAGCCAGCGCGAGCAGTGAACTATCTTTCACGCCGGTCTCTACTTCCTCTAATGAGCCCGCAGACATTTGGGGAGCGCCCGCGATCTCCGTCTCTGTTTCATCAAAGATTGTCTGATCCGATTTCTCAAAGTGGACTGATGAAAACACGATTTGCGAGCAGCGGAGCAGGGTTCCGCGAACGATTCGCAGTTCATTTTTCCAATCGTGAGCCATCAGGCTGGCTGGATTGGCTTCGGGAAATGGTTGGTTGTAGAGATTGAAGAAACTGCGCAGGGCACGCAGCCACGTGCTGATTTCGCGCGCGTGTATACTGCTATCGAAGGCGTCTGGCTCGTCGCGTTTTACCGGCGGCGGAGGAAAATCTTTTTCTTCAGTAAGCGTGGCCGCTTCTATGGAGTGACCGAGCATGTTAGAGCATCCACCTTATATTCGTTTCTCATACTCCGAAACGGAGTATGCCTATCTGATTGTAAGCACGAAACCCTTCGGCTGGCAAAATAATTATGCGCGGTCGAGCAATATTTTTGAGGGATAGCTGCCAGAATGACAAAAGAATCCCCACACGAACTACTCATTGCCACCGGGAATAAGGGCAAGATTGTTGAGTTACAGTCGCTTCTGGCTTCTTTGCCATTGCGCCTGAGAAGCCTCGCCGAGTTTCCAGACGTGTCGGAGGTTGAAGAAACAGGGACGACTTTCTCCGACAACGCCATGCTCAAGGCGAGCGCTTATGCCGGACAGACAGGTCTCTGGGCGCTGGCGGATGATTCGGGACTGGAAGTTGATGCGCTGGGCGGCGCTCCCGGCGTTTTCTCTGCGCGCTACGGAGGCGCTGGCTTAACCGATGGCGAGCGTCTCGAACGATTGCTTGAAGAGCTGTCCCAACGCGCTCCGCAGGAAAGGCGTGCCCGCTTCGTCTGCGTCATAGCGGTTTCCGACCCGCAAGGGCAGATCGTTAACATTTCGACGGGAAAATGCGAAGGGCAGATTATTCATGCCCCGCGAGGAACAGGGGGGTTCGGATACGACCCCGTGTTCGTCCCCGACGGCTTTGAGCAGACCTTTGGCGAGTTGCCGCCGGAAATCAAACAAAACATCAGTCACCGCGCACTCGCCCTCCAGGCTGCACGCTCCTTTCTGGTGAATCATTTTCAAAGCATCGCTTGACCCCCGTTGTCATCGCCCGCTAGAATGCTTTCCTTTACACGGGGCGTAGCACAGCCTGGTAGTGCGCTCGGTTTGGGACCGAGAGGTCGGAGGTTCGAATCCTCTCGCCCCGACCAGTTTATTTTCAGAGAAGCAGCTTGAAGGGCTGCTTCTTTTATTTTTCCGGGTCTATCACCAATTTTGCGCCTTACGTCAGATGTTCCGGCAACCGGGGATTCAAATTATTTCACTCGAAAAGGCTTAAAATCGCTGTTTTTGGAAGACGCGAGGGCTTTCGGTGTGATATATGTGGTTCGTAAGCTTTTTCAATTTTCGCCCAATTCACCGGAGGTAATCACACCACGCCATGGCGACCACAGCGGCATCAGGCAAGAAACGCATGACCCAGTCAGAGGTAATTAACCACTTCGCCGAGAAATTCGGGATGAAGCGTGCTCAGGCAAAAGAGATTTTCGACGAGATCGTAAGTCTGGCTCAAAGCGAAGTTAAGACAAACGGAGAGTTCGGTTTACCGGGTTTCGGTAAGCTCGTCCTTTCCGAGCGCAAAGCGCGCGAAGGCCGTAATCCGGCCACAGGTGAGACGATCCAGATACCCGCCAAAACCACGCTCAAATTCCGCGTCGGCAAAGGCATGAAGGATTCGGTCGTTCCCAAGAAGTAGATTGCTTTTAAAGCATACGTTCTTCATTACCATTTAGCGCCGCCTCATGGATTCTGCCCGGCAAATGGCCGTCAGAATTCACGGGCGGCGCTGTCACTTTCGGCACTTTCCCTCGGAAAACGCCCAAAATCCCGGCTCAACGCAGTTTCACCCGAACGCATTTGCGCCCGCCTAGAAATAAAGGGAATTATGTACTTGACACACCCAAGCTAATCCTGTAGAATCTTCACATGATGAAGAAAGAAGCAGGTTCAATCCTCGAACCCCATTTCACAGACGAAGATAAGGCGCGCGAGTACCTTGAAAAGATGCGCTGGGCTGACGGTGTTATCTGCCCGCATTGCGGCTTAGTGGGCGAAGCCTACAAGATCACGCCGAAGGAAAAGACTTTCGAGGAAATAAAGGCCACTGGCAAGCGCATTCGCAAGCCGCGCAAAGGTCTGTGGAAGTGCGCCGGATGCCGTAAGCAGTTCACCGTCACCGTCAAAACCATCTTTGAGGATAGCCATATCCCGCTCAATAAATGGCTTTTGGCGATTCATCTACTTACCTCATCCAAAAAAGGCATGAGCGCGCACCAACTCATGCGGATGCTTGATATTAAGCAGTACAAATCAGCTTGGTTTATGGCTCACCGTATCCGCTACGCCATGACGGGCGAACTACCGGAAAAGATGAATGGCATTGTCGAATCGGATGAGACTTATATTGGCGGCAAAGCCAAGAATAAGCATTCAAAGCCGCATTCGCGCACGGTCAAGGTTGGCGAGCGCGCACAAGACCATCCAAGCCCCGTTGCTGATAAGTTCCCTGTGGTTTCCATGTTAGAGCATGGCGGCAAGGTTCACTCTCGCCACGTCGAGAAGGTTACGGCAAAGAACGTCCGAAAAGTGCTGGATGAGGTTTGCCATGCTGATGCGCACATTATGACGGATACGGGCGTTCTAAAGGGCATGAAAGACCGCAAGCATTCATTGGTGAATCACAAGGCCGATGAATACGTGCGCTACGATGAAGGCGTGTGCGTCACGACGAATGCAGTTGAAGGATACTTTGCCCTTCTCAAGCGCGGCATCAATGGCGTGTATCATCACGTCAGCCGCCAGCATCTTCACAGGTATTTAGGCGAGTTTGATTTTCGCTTCAATGGGCGGAAAATAACGGACGGAGAGCGGGCGCAGGAAGCCCTTAAAGGCTTTGAAGGCAAGCGTCTTATGTATAAGGACGGAGGCCGTTAAGTGGTAACGGCCTTTATCACCGTTTTCATAGGTAGGAACAAATGGAAGGGATCATCCAGGCATTCCTTGAAGCCCCACTGCAAATACCAATCCTTTGCTTCCTGATTTAGAGCATCTAATGTAACGGCAAAGCAAGATTCCTCTTCCTCAAGTTTGATGGCGGCTTCAAAGAAATGCCTTAGTAGCATTTTGCCTAAGCCGCCCCTTTGCCTATCTCTTGTTATAGCGAGCCTGCCGAGCAGCATTACGGGTACTTTATTTTTGCTCCTAGAGCCGGGAATCACCTCCCCTACAACCGAGCTTGGCAGGCGCGTATAGTAACCTAGAACTACATTACTACCTTCCTCAACCGCAACGAACGTGCGACCAAGCCTCATTTGTCTAGCTTGTAAAGCAAAACTTAGATATGTGTTAAGGCTTGGGTCGCCGCAGTCAAATTGAGCGCAATCGTGCTGGGCGGTGAGGGCTTCTATGTGCACCGAAATGTCTCATTCGGGGTCGCGGAATAAGGCTCTTAGCTTGTCGTTCGGTTCTTCGTCTGTTTCCAAAGCAACCAAGAAAAGCTTGAAGTCCCGCCGAGTCATACGCATTTCACAGGGCAGGTCAAAATCAGTAGAAGTGTCAGAAATCGCGTCCCTTACTCTCGTTGTTACATTGGACGCAGCACTGCCTTTCGGTAGGAAATAACTACCTGTTGCAGCGGAATCAATCCTGTATGGTACAACGGCCATGATTATGCTTCTTTCACTTTCGGCTTAAGTGCCTCGTCTAGAGTTTCACCTTTAGGCATTTGAATTTCACCGTACTCTTTTTCAATAGCTTCAATGCCCTTATCTAGCCAGTTTCTCAATTCCTTTAAGAACGGTAAAGGTATGTGAACAGAAGTAACCACTCTCCGTTCAATCTCAGTAACGCTGCTAGGGTCAATTTCGTTCCCATCCGACATATAATCTAGAGGCGGCAAGATGTCTTGATAGAAATCTATACGAAAGTGATAATTTGCCAGAGGCCCACCAAACGCGCCATGAGCATACACTTCTTTATAGTCCGCGTCCTTTTTGACGCGCACGGGCAACTGAATGATTTCGCCCTTAGCGTTTTTACCCAAGAAGTGCATCCTAGTTTCCTCTTCAATCCTCTCGACTCTAGTGAGCCTAGCGGCGGCAGATTGTACCAGAATGTATGATGCTTTTGTGGTAAAATAAGTTTATGAAAAACCAAGATGGGTGTCAAATTGGCACTAACGGCACAACGCCCAATCCGAACGGAAAAAATGGCAAGCCCGTAAGTCTTTCAGTCTATTCATTTGAAGAAGTAGTACGTAAAGCTCTAAATACTCCGCCGCCCGCAAAAGACCCCCCAAAGACCTCTAAGAAAAACACCATTAAGAAGTAGTTCGATACCCTTCCTGCCCGCCAGTTTGCCAAAGGCTAGCCTTTGGGTGTGTCAAAGGCATAATTCCCGAAATAAATCTTCCATTTTTTACCGTTTCCCACTATAATCATCCGTTTTGTTGGGAACAGATTTAAGGAACTATCTGTTGGGAAGCTATCCACAGGTCTGCCTTCCCTGCAAAATCTCTTGGGAATGCAACACTTTTGCATCCTCAAAGGTGAGTTAAGCATCTAAAATGTCTCTTATCAATAACGCTTCGAGGGCTTTGTTGAGGGGAAAAATTACAAGGCCGCGAGCACACTTAAGGAGCTAGGAAAAGTGACTTTCAACAGGCATCTGCCGCTGGACGAGCGGCTACTGAGAATTGACCACATTCAGGCACGCCGATTCTCGAAATTGATCGGGACGGCGCTGAACATCGCTACCGAGGGCATCATGCGTCACCTGCGCGCCTGCGACCGGATGGACGTTAACCCGGATACTTCTGCTGTGCGTGAAATTATAGATGACGCTTTGAACGGTCGCCGCGTATTCGCCGAAACAGTGGCGGATGAAAGCCGCGCCGCTTAAAAGTAAGGACGAAATACTCTCGCAAATTCCTGAGACCGCTGGCCCCTAAAGCCAGCGGTCTTTTTATGTAGACATTCAAAAATTGGCAGGATAAGTGGCCATTCAGGAATACCGGTTTCTCAACCCCGACCGGCTATCTGATACTGCATGATTGCCAGCAAGCTCAGCGCATCCGTAATCTCACCCCTGAACACCATCGTTGACGCCTCCTGAAAGCTAACGCGGCGAACCTTAAGCTGCTCAGTTCCTTCCGGGCTATGTTTGCCCTGTGTGAGCCCGGTGGCGAGAAACCAGATGGCTCGCTCGTCCGAGACCGAATTTGAGAGGTGAGCTTCGCCCATCTTCTCCCAGTTCGCAGCGCGAAGTCCCGTCTCCTCTTCCAGTTCACGCCGGGCAGCAGCCAGCGGGTCTTCGCCTTCCCCGCAGCCGCCTTCAGGAATCTCCCATGAATATCTATTGAGCGGATAGCGATACTGTCCGACGAGATAAAGATACTCGCCTTCGATGGCGAGAATGCCGATGGCAATATTCTTGAAATGAACTACACCGTAGATGCCTTGCTCGCCGTCCGGGCGGACGACCGCATCTTCGCGCACACTAATCCAGGCGTTATTGTACACTTCCCTTGAGGCAAGCGTTCGCCAGGGGCTTTTCGTTTCGTCAGTTGTCACCTGTGATCCCCAGCCAGCCCGGTGCGAAGCGCTTTCTCTGCATAGTTGAATCTTCTAAGGTAGTCTTTATGCGGCGTTGCGGTGCGTCAAATTAGCCTAACCTGTTTCGGGAGACGTGGCAGAATCCTTTAGCGCTACTTGCTCGATGAGCGACGACCCCGGTACAGCCTCTTCGGTTGTTTCATCAACCTGCCTGAAAACATCCAGCAGCGCGAGCGTGATGGCCAGCACGACAGGTCCCAGCACGATGCCGAGGATGCCGAAGACCTTCAATCCGCCGAGTACGGAAAAGAAGATGAAAAGCTCGTGCAGTTTGGTCTTCTCGCCGACCAGTTTCGGGCGCAGGAAATTATCAACCGTGCCGATGACGAGCGCTCCCCAGGCGGTCAGGATAATTGCTTTGACCCAGAAGCCTGAAAGAGCAAGAAAGATCGCTGCCGGACCCCAAACGAGGAAGGATCCGGCCATCGGAATCATGGAGAGCAGCGTCATCACCACAGCCCAGACGAGCGGAGAGGGCAAACCCAGAATCCAGAACATCAGGCCGCCCAGCGTGCCTTGAATCGTGGCGATAACGAGTACGCCATAAACGCTCGCAGAAATTACTTCCCGCGTGCGAGCGAAGATTTTCTCACTCTGCTCTCTTCTCAGAGGCAGCACGTCGGGCAGGGCGTTCACAATCCGGTCGCCGTCACGGAAGAGATAATACATAGTGAAGATGGCGAAGAAGATTTGGACGACGGCTCCGGCTACGCCGCCAACAAAGTCGAGCGTGCGCCCGGCTATCGCCCCACCCATTCCCTTCAGACGTTCCACCACAAAGTCTTGCGAGCGCCACTGCTCGACATTCACATATTGCCCCAGCCATCTGAGGAAGCGTCCCGTGACCGGAGAGTTCGGGTCGAGGAGCGACGCAATATTCGCTTGCAGGTTCTGCGCGAAAGGGGTGATTTCATGATAGAGGGCGAGCGCGATGAGCGTCACGGGTAGAAGAATCGTGACGATGACGAGGAGGCATGACAGCAGCGCACTGGTTGCAGGGCGTTTCGTGCGGGACAGAAGCCGTCTGTGAACCGGAGAGAAAACGATAACCAGCACGGCAGCCCACGCCAGCACTTTCAAGAACGGCTGAATCATCAGCCAGCACAGGTAGAGCGCGATGCCGGTGGCGAGCATCAAAGCAATCCAGCGTGCCTGGTTCTTCCGGTAATTCATCTTCGTTCTGCCGCGAGTGACCGTAACTTTACCATAACACCAGAGCGCGTTCGGATTTTTTCGTTGAAGTTGCAGGAATTTATCGGGCGGCGAAAGAGACTGAGCGCCCGGTTGACGCAGACCGCAACCGTCATGCTAACATCCCCCCTGCTTCAAATTGATATGCTCCCGTAGCTCAGTGGATAGAGCATCTGCCTTCAAATAGGAGCCTGTACGGAGAATAAGTAATTCGTACAGTGGAGGGTGCTATATCGGTGAATCTCTAAAGAAGTTTACAAAAACTTCCATGACAACACCGAGGGAACCTCGTAGAAGTTTTTATGAGGACACCGTAGAGACTACACGCATCCGGGCTGAAATGCCCAAGATATAGTCCAGACTACAACTCGCTTTTGTAAAAATGCGGGGCTGGGGAAATCCAGAGTAGTAAGCTAAGCAGAGGGCCGCTGGTTCGAGTCCAGCCGGGGGCATTCACTTCACACCACGCTTGCAGAAATGTATTGAGTGATGTAAATATTAATTGACTTGGCAACAAGTATGGCGGCTATAGTTCAGTTGGTTAGAACGCTTGATTGTGGTTCAAGAGGTCGTCGGTTCGAGCCCGACTAGCCGCCCCAGCAAAATCCACTATTCAGGGTGACTGTGATGTCACCCTGAACTTTTTGTAGCCCTGTAGTCCTATTCTTGAAAGCGTGTCCGGCGACATTCAAACTGGCCGCCGATGAAAATTAACCTTGATGGTTGGTAGAGAACATTGGCTAGCGGTTGCGCGGGATTCCGAAGCGGACGACCTGCGTGAGAGCATCCTTTCGGGGTACAAGACGGGCAAGCCTTTCACGCCTTATGTCCCGACGCTTCAATTCCCTTCTCAGTTGTCATCCGTGCTCGATTTCGGCTGCGGCATAGGCCGCAATTTCCCGTTTTTGAAATCAATCGCGAGCAACGTCGTCGGCTTCGACCTGCCGCCGATGATCGAGCGCTGTCGTGCGTTGGCGACCACTCCGGTCGCTGAACTGACGGCGCGCTGGGAAGAGATCATCGTGCGCCGCTTCAACCTCATCTTCGCCGCGCTGGTGCTTCAGCATCTGGAGCCGGAGACGTGCGGCGCGTATTTGCGGGATTTCGCCCGTGTGTCGCCTATCCTCTACCTGCTGACCCGCGCCGGGGACGATTTCGGCTCAAGCGTTTTACGCACAGTTGCCGAAACGGGATTATTCCACTCAGGAGAGTGCGTCGAAGTAGAGCATGACCCGAACACGCACCATTTGATGGTTCTGGGGAGAAAATCGTTCTCCGATGCGTGCCTTGACCCTGGCGGCGCGCATTATGAGTTGTTGCTGCGTTCAAACATATACACGCAGCAGTAGTCTAGGGCTGTGAAGCCGTCCTCACCTGTTACCCGCCAGAAGATAGATGACGGCGATGACAAGCAGAATGCTTAAAATGAAGAGCGTAATCTTCCAGAAGCTGTAAGGCCGGTCGCCCTGCACCTCGCCCGTCCGCCCGTTGACCACGACCTGAAAGACTTTTTGATTCAGCCTGTAAGCTCCGGCGTAGACGGGCAGCAGCAAGTGTTTGAAGGTAATCCCGGAATAGTGCGTCTTGATGTCTGAGATCATCTGCTCGTCGCCGCCGATGTCCCGACGCACATCCTCCTCTATGATGCCTGCGGCAATTGCTTTGGCCTGCTCGAATCCCTGCCCTAAGTCCACCTGATAGCGTTGCGCCTTAAAGCCGGAGAGATAAGCAGGCTCGTATGTTTTGATTTCCGGCAAGTCCCAGGGTTCGAGCGCGTTGAGACGATTGATAGGTAAAGATTTCGTCGCGGGAATGAGAATGTCGTCGAACCAGCGCGTGACTGTCCCTGAGACCGGATACCAGTTTGTGTGACGTACCTGCCTCGTCTTGGTCTCGGTGTTGCCCTGCGCGTCCGTCTCCGTGTAGGTTTCCGTCACGTAATAATACTCCCCGCGCTGTCCCGTATAATAGCTCATGGTGTTCGCGTCGTAAGTCCAGAATGGAAGGTAGATGCCGTCTATCGCTTCCGGCGTGGCAAACTTCTTTAAGGCATTCGGGGCGAACCAGCGCGAGGAAATCCACTGCTTGACGTTAGCGGTTGCCTGCTGCTGCGGGACGCGAAACGGCAGGACGCCTTCGGGGGCAACCATCGGGTCGGCAGACTTTGGCTGCGCGACGATCTTCGCGCCGCAAAAGTCGCACTCACGCGCTACCTCCGGCGGAACGAAGGTAACGGTCGCGCCGCAACTCGAACATTGAACTTCGAGCGCACCGGCAGCCAATACCTGCAACTGGTCTGCGCGTGGTTGCAGGTATTGCTCAAAGGAACGCTCCTGCACCTGCTCTGCGTTCTGCGGAATCACTTCCTTGTGCCCGCAGTAAGGGCAAGACAATTGCCCATCCTTCGGCTCGAAAACGAGAATCGCGCCGCAGGCCGGACATGGATAACGATGTATCTTTTCCTGATTGGTTTGCTGTGGGGATGTTTGCATAATCGGTTGTACGTACCCGTTAATGAGTTAGGTAGAGCGAAAGCCAGTAGACGGCGGCGAGGATAGGACAAAGGTTTCAATTTTGCAATCTCACCACGGCTTCGACCCAAATTTACCCGCCGGGAGGTCTCACAAATTGTTGAATGTCGGGCAGCATTCAGTAGTAGAATGCTGCGCATGAGGCGGGTGGCAAAGATGATCGGCTACTTGATGCCAGACTGAATCTGATTCTCATTTATTAAGATCGGCGCGAGCACTCGCCAAGCCTCATAACGCTTGAAATTTGAGAGCTAACCAATCAAGACGAAGAGCCTCTACTTCGGCTAATGGCACGTTATGATCTCTACCCTTGACGTGCCTCCGTAACTCCTTTTGGCCGCAGGTCTTCAAACAGCATCGCTGAGCAAGAGATTAAGGAGAGTAAAAATGTCAAACCGAGCTGACGCGCAAGCACATTGGCAGGCTGCCATCAATCTTTATTACGAAGAAAAATTTGCTGAGGCATGCGACGCCTTCCGTAAAGCTACAGAGGCTGACCCTGACTACGCCGATGCCTACAACGATTGGGGCGTCACTCTTCGGAATCTCGGCAAGCATGATGAAGCGTGTGAGAAATTTCAGAAGGCCGCCGAGCTTGGTCCTGATAATGCTCAGGCTTATACAAATTGGGGTGTCGCCTTACGCAGTCTCGACAGGGATGAAGAAGCGATTGAGAAATATCGGAAAGCCACCGAGATCAATCCCGCATTTGCCCTAGCTTACTACAACTGGGGCAATCTTCTGCTTGAGCAAAAGAAATACGACGAAGCGATTGAAAAGTATCAAAAAGCCGTAGAGGGTGATTCGGCATACGCTAATGCTTATTTCAGTTGGGGCAGTGTTCTTTCCATTCAGGGCAAGTATGACGAGGCTATTGAGAAGTATCAGCAGGCATTAGCAATTAATCCTAAATATATTGAAGCCTACCTTAACTTAGGGCTGGCTCTCGTTAATCAAACGAAGTACGAGGAAGCCATAGAGAATTATCGGAAGATACTAGAGCTCAACCCTAAATATGCCGGAGCTTATCTTAGCTGGGGTAATGCTCTGCTGGATCAACAGAAATACGACGAAGCGGCTGAGACATACCAAAAAGCCCTGGAGATCGACCCTGAGTACGCTAATGCTTATATCAACCTGGGCATCGTCTTTTACAATCAGAAGAAATACGACAAAGCGGTCGAAAAATATCAGAAGGCCATCAAGATAAACCCCGGCCACGCTGATGGCTATTTCCACTGGGGCAACGTCCTTTTTGAGCAGAAGAAATACGACGAGGCGATTGAAAAGTATCAGAAGGCAACGGAGATTGACTCTAACTATAAGGATGCTCAGGTCAACTGGGGCAACGCTCTTTTTGAGCAGAAGAAATACGACGCTGCAATTGAGAAGTACAAAGAGATCATAAAGATTGATCCCGGCTTCACTGATGTCCACCTCAACTGGGGTAATGCTCTGCTCAGTCAAAAAAAATACGCCGAGGCCGTCGAAAAATACCAGAAAGTTATAGAGATTGACCCCAACTATGCCGCCGCGCACTACAACTGGGGTAACGTTCTTTATGAGCAGAAGAAATATGACGAAGCAATTGAGAAGTACCGGAAAGCTACGGAGATTGACCCCGGTTATAAGGATGCCTTCTACAACTGGGGCGCGATTCTAGCCATCCACAAAAATTATGAAAAGGCGGTTGAAAAATATCGAGGAATTATAGAGATTGACTCGAACTATCTTGATGCTTACAACAACTGGGGGATTGTGCATTTCAACCAGAAGAGATACGAGGAGGCGATTGACAAATATCAGAAGGCGATCAAGATCAATTCCGATTACTACTTTGCCTATCATAATATCGCCAACTGCCTCTGGGTACAGGGTAAGTACCAAGCGGGACTGGATCAGTGGGAGAAAGTGCGCCGCGTTTACGAGCGAACAAAATCGAAAGCCAGTAACGCAGATTTCTTTCAATATTATGGCACGGTGCTACATGAAGTCTTTGGCCACCTGAATGAAGCAGAGGCGGTTTACCAGGAAGGACTCGCGCTCGACGCCAATCATGTTGGCATTTTGTTCGGCCTTATCAATCTTTATCTTGAAATTAAGGATGAAAGTGTTGAGCAAAGAACGACGGCCTACTGGAAAGCGCGCGAGCTATACAAGAAAGCTGAAGCCATCTTGAAAAAACAGATTGAAGTGATGGAGGATGCCCCAACCCTCATCAAACTAGGGCAACTGTATCTCATCATGGAAGAGTATGCAGAAGCAGAGAAACCTCTCTTAAGCGCTCTTGAAAAGGATAAAGAGTCTGCCGACCCTTACACTTATTTAGGAGTCTCATACATGCGCCGAGAAGAATTTAAGAAGGGCGCACAATATTTTGAGGACGCTCTCAGGAGAGACCCGGACAATCTCACGATCAGGAGCAACCTGGCGGAGGCTTACCTCAAGGCGAAGTCGGTAGACAAGGCTCAGGGCGAATACAAAAAGATTCTGGCAATTACGGGAGATCACGTCGAAGCACAGATTGGACTGGGAGAAGTCTACACGGCCATTGCCGAGGCCGGTGACAAAGAAATGTACGACCAGGCTATCGCTCGCTTTACCCAGGGGATTAGAATCGCGGAGCAGCAAAGAGGCTCCAAGCGGCTAAAGAAAAAGGAACTGGCTGCGGTCTCTTATTCCTGCGGATATGCCAGGGTGAATCTTTACGAGGCATCAAGAACAAAACGGAATGAAAGTCTCTTACAGGAAGCCGAAAAAGATTTTAGAAAGTGCTTTGCTAATGACTCGGATCACTACAAAGCAGTACAAGCTTTAGAGAAAATAGATAAGCGACTACGTCGTTCCTTCATTGAGCGATTTACGGAAAAAGTAGGCCCGATAGTAATCGTTTTTTTATCTATGATCGTGTTCATTTTGACGCAGGCCAGCTTCTTTTTTAAGAGACCTCTGGAATCCATAGATGGCAAATACCACGCGCTCCTGACCTTTGGCTCGCTCGCATTTATGGTGGCCGGACTCTATCTCCCGCAAATCCTCAAGCTGAAAGTTGCCGGGATAGAACTTGAAAAAAGCGCCGTGGATCAGATCACGACCTCAGGAACTCTTGGGATTAGCAAATAGACGACACGATGGAAATCACAATTCCGACGCCGCGAGATTTCAGTTTCAAGCGAACTGCATTTAGTCCTGGATGGAGCGGACTTCCGCCATTTGAGACTGACCCGAACACGGGGGCGATCACCCGCGTCCTGGATTCAGGTCTGGCGAAACCCATCACAGTTCTCATCAACGGCACGAAGCGCGCCTTGCGGGTGAGCGTTCCGCGCAACATAGGCAAGCGTGCCGTCGCAGCAATCACGCGAGACGTGCGCCACATGCTCAGGCTCGACGACGACCTGACGAAGTTTTACGTGGCGATGAGCGCGGATTCGGATTTCGACTGGATTCCCCGCGCAGGAGCGGGGCGATTGCTACGCTCGCCAACCGTCTTCGAGGATTTGGTCAAAACCATCTGCACGACTAATTGCTCCTGGGCGCTCACGCGCAAGATGGTGCAGGGGCTGGTCAACAATCTTGGCCGGGAGACGGCTGATAACCGGCGCACCTTTCCCACGCCGGAAGCGATGGCCGAAGCGCCCGCGAGTTTCTACCGCGATGTGGTGCGCGCAGGATACCGCGCTCCTTACTTCAAGGAACTGGCCGAGCGCGTCGCATCCGGCGAGCTTGCGGTCGAAGGCTGGCTCAAGAGCGATCTGCCGACCATTGAACTCAAGCGCGAGATGAAGCGGGTCAAAGGTATTGGCGACTATGCCGCAGAGAATCTGCTCAAGCTCGTCGGACGCTACGACGTGCTCGCGCTCGATTCATGGGTGCGCGCCACGTTCGCACGCACGCACGGCGGTGGACGTGCAACGCCTGACGCAAAAATCGCGCGCTACTATTCGCGCTTCAAGACCTGGCGCGGCCTCGCGCTCTGGTGCGACATGACGAAGGATTGGCTGGAGGAGGAAGGCTCGCCCTAAGCATACACAAACTTTCAACAGCAAATCCAAACCACAAGCTCACAAAGGAATTAAGGTTGCTCCCTTAGAGCGTCTAACAAAACCATGTAACCACGAAGTCACACGAAACTACACGAATCATTTTCGTGTCCTTTCGTGTGACTTCGTGGTTTATCTCTTTGCTTGGCTGGGTTTTGTTAAGCGCACTTAATGTCTTAGTGTCTTTGTGGTTAGTTCTTATCTGCTTTCAGCAATGACGACGGGCAAAACTGCTCTATGACACATTCGGCGCATAATGGTGTGCGCGCCTTGCAGACCTTGCGCCCGTGCGCGATCAGTAGATGCGAGAAAATTATCCAATCTGCGTGCGGCACTAGCTCCATCAAATCGCGCTCTATTTTCTCAGGCTGCTTTTCTGCCGAAAGTCCGAGGCGTTCGGACAGCCGGGCGACGTGCGTGTCTACGACGATGCCGGAAGTGATGCCGAAGGCGTTGCCGAGGACAACGTTGGCGGTCTTGCGAGCCACGCCGGGCAACAACAGCAAGTCGTCAATATTTTCCGGCACGCGTCCCTGATATTGCTCACTGATGATGCGGCACGCGCCCTGTATGGCTTTTGCCTTGTTCCGATAAAACCCCGTCGAGCGGATGTCCTGCTCAAGCTCTGTTTGCTCTACGCGGTAATAATCTTCCGAGCGCCGGTACTTCCTGAAGAGGTCTGCGGTGACAATGTTGACGCGCTCGTCCGTACACTGCGCCGAGAGGATGGTCGCAACCAGCAGCTCAAGCGGGTTCGAGTGATTGAGTGAGCAACGCGCCTCCGGATACTCTGCCTTGAGCCGACGAATAATCTTGAGCGTTCTTTGTTTCTCTTCGTTGGTTGCCAAGGGTCTGCCTCACGACGCGCAATGAAGACCAGTACATCAGCGCTGGGATCACAGCCACCATAAATTATTTCAGCCCCGGCAGCGGCGACAAAAAAATGTCGTCCCTGCGGGGCTGAAATTCAGATAATGAGCATTTGGTGCCGAAGGGGGGACTCGAACCCCCACGAGTTACCTCACACGCCCCTCAAACGTGCGCGTCTACCAGTTCCGCCACTTCGGCTTTTAAAGCTTTATCAAACGGTTCGTCAAAACAGCTACTTGCTCGGCGGTGCGGGCGGTGCAGCCCCTGTGTTCGCGTTGCCTGCGGGCGCGGGAGTCGCCTCTGCGGGCGCAGCCGGAGTCGTGTTCGCGCCGGTGTTCGCACCTTCCTGAGCCGGACTCGCAGCGGGCGACGCTGCGGGAGAAGCCTGCGGCGTCGGTTGCGCCTCTTCTTCGCCGACGGATTGCAGCACGGAGCGCTGGCCGGTGATGGCTGGCAGCGACAGCGCCAGAGCAACGAGCATGAAGAGAGCAGCCGCACCGATAGTAATTTTCGCCAGCAGTGATTGCGTGCCGCGCGGCCCGAAAGCTGTGCTTGAAATACTGCTCGAAAAGAGCGCGCCCGCATCGGCTTTACCGGGCTGCAAGAGCACGGAGACGATCATCACGATGCAGGACAAAACAAAAAGTATGTATAAAGCAGTGGTCAACTATCTATCCTCAAATTCTATCTGTTGTAATTTACGATCTGCGCGAAACTATCGGCCTTGAGACTCGCACCGCCGACGAGCGCTCCATCTATATCCGGCTGCGCCATCAAGCCTGTAATGTTATCGTGCTTGACCGAGCCGCCGTAGAGAATGCGTAAACCCTCAGCCGCAACCGATGAATGCCTTTGCGCGAAAACGCGCCGGATGAAAGCGTGCATCTCCTGCGCTTGTTCCGGCGTCGCGGTGCGTCCAGTGCCAATCGCCCAGACAGGCTCGTAGGCTACGATGATACGGTCGAGGTCTGAGGCTGTCAACCCGCTAAGGCCGCCTTCAAGCTGGCCGCTGACGACCGACTCGGCATTACCCTGATCGCGCTGTTCCAGCGACTCCCCGACGCAGACAATCACTCCCAGACCGGCGACGATGGCCGCCTGCGTCTTCTTGCTGACGAATGAATCCGTTTCGCAGTAGAACTGCCGCCGCTCGGAATGGCCGATGATGACGTAGCTTGCCCCGGCGTCTTTGAGCATGTCGGCTGCGACTTCACCCGTGTGCGCGCCGTGCTCGACTTCTGTCGAGCAATTCTGTCCCGCCGCCAGAATGTTCGAGCCTTCGAGCCGGTCGGCCACTGTCTTCAAAGCGGTGAAGACAGGCGCAATCACCACCTCGCAATGATTGGCATTCGCAACCTTTGGTTTTAACGCCAGCGCAGTCTCGACAGACTCCGAGACCGTCTTATACATTTTCCAGTTTCCGGCTATAACAGGTTTTCTCATAATCAGGGGTCAGAGGTCAGAGGTCAGAGGTTAGGAAATCAGTTTTTACTGACCTCTAACCTCTAGCCTCTAGCCTCTGTCGTTCAGTGCTGCGACGCCCGGCAGTTCATCGCCTGCCAGGAATTCAAGGGTTGCGCCGCCGCCTGTGGAGATGTGCGTGATGCGGTCGGCAACGCCTGCCTGCGTGATGGCGGCAACGGAATCTCCGCCACCAACGATGACGGTTGCGCCCCGGTCTGCCGCTTCCGCAACCGCCCGGGCGATTCCGATGGTGCCTTCATCGAAAGGCTTCTCTTCAAAGACTCCCATCGGGCCGTTCCAGATAATGGTCTTTGCGTCTTTCAAAGCATTGCTAAAAAGCGCAATTGTCTCGACGCCGATGTCCAGACCGACCAGCCCGGCGTTAGTAAACTCAATCGGGATGGTCTTACGACTGTTGAGCGGATCGTAGCTGTCAACGACCTGATGATCCGTCGGCAGGAGCAACTCGACCCCGGCTTCTTCCGCGCGTTGCTTAATCTCGCGCGCCGTCTCCATCTTGTCGTCTTCGACCAGCGATTTACCGATGGTGAAACCTTCGGCCTTGAAAAAGGTGTAAGCCATCGCGCCGCCGATGATGAGCTTGTCCACGCGACGGTCAATCAGGGCGTTGATGACGGCAATCTTGTCGGAGACCTTCGCGCCGCCGAGGATGGCCACAAACGGATGCTCAGGATTGTTGATGACACGCCCCAGGTAATCCAGTTCCTTCTGCATCAGGAGACCAGCCGCCGCCTGCTTAACGTGCTTCGTGATACCTGCGGTCGAGGCGTGCGCGCGATGCGCCGCGCCGAAGGCATCGTTGACGTAAACCTCGCAGAGATTCGCTAACTCTTTAGCGAATCCGTCATCGTTCTTCTCTTCCTCTGGATGGAAACGCAGGTTCTCAAGCAACAGGACATCGCCGTCTTCGAGCGCATAAGCTTTCGCTATCACTTCATCGCCAATGCAATCCTCGGCAAACATCACCGACTTGCCGAGTAATTGTGAAAGATGTTCGGCCACAGGTCGCAGACTGTACTGCTCAACCCGCTCGCCCTTCGGCCTGCCCAGATGCGACGCCAGAATCACCCGCGCGCCCTGCTCTATCGCATACTGAATCGTCGGCAAAGCCCCGCGTATCCGCGTATCATCCTCAACCACGCCATCCTTAATCGGCACGTTGAAATCCACACGAACAAAAACGCGCTTGCCCTTGAGGTCCAGGTCTTTGATGGAAAGCTTGTTCATAGTGATAAGTGATAGGTGATGGGTGATAGGTGATAAGAGAAAACAGGTTCTTTCTTATCACCCATCACCTATCACCTATCACTGCTTTTCAGAATCCTTTTTGCGCGATAAATTTAATCAGGTCACGGACGCGGCAGGAGTAGCCCCATTCGTTGTCGTACCATGAAAGAACTTTGACCATATTGCCGCCGATGACCTTTGTGTATTCGGCGTCAACGATGGACGAATTGGGATTCTTGCGGAAATCAACCGAGACGAGCGGCTCCTCTGAAAAGGCCAGAATGTCGCGCAGCTCTTCGTTGGCCGCATCCTTCAAAGCCTTGTTGACCTCTTCGGTCGTCGTTTCCTTCTCGACAGTCATCACCACGTCAATGAGCGAGACGTTCGGCGTCGGCACTCTCACGCTGATGCCGTCAAACTTGCCTTTAAGTTCGGGCAACACGAGCGCAACGGCTTTGGCCGCCCCCGTAGAAGTCGGAATCATCGAAAGCGCTGCCGCGCGCGCGCGCCGCAAATCATCATGCGGCAAATCCAGAAGCTGCTGGTCGTTCGTGTATGAGTGAATCGTCGTCATCTGCGCCGAACGGATGCCGAACTTTTCGTGAATCACTTTGGCAACCGGAGCTAAGCAGTTGGTCGTGCAGGAGGCATTGGAAATAATGTGGTGCGTGCCGGAGTTGTATTGTTCTTCGTTGACGCCAAGCACAATCGTGATGTCTTCATTCTTGGCCGGGGCTGAGATGATGACTTTCTTGACTGTGCCGCGCAGGTGCTTGCGCGCGTCTTCGGCTTTGGTGAATCGCCCTGTAGATTCGATGACGATCTCTGCGCCGACCGATTCCCAATCAATCAGGCTTGGGTCTTTTTCCGAGAAGACGCGGAACTCTTCGTTTTCGACCTTGATGCCGTTCTCGGTGGCAGAGATTTCGTGATCCAGATTGCCCAGCACCGAGTCGTACTTGAGCAGATGCGCCAGAGTCTTCGTATCCGTCAGATCGTTGACGGCGACGAAATCAATATCTGCGTCGCCGAGAGCCGTGCGCAGGACATTGCGCCCGATACGTCCAAAACCGTTAATGCCGACCTTCACAGCCATTCTATTTAGAGCCTCCTTTTTACTCACGCATACCACACCGAAACGCAAACGTTCTTGCCAGGAAGCGTCTTACCGCTCGAACGTGAACGAATGCGCTTTGATTAAGAGAAAGGCAAGATTATGCGCGCAATGCTTGACTGTCAAGCGACTGTGCAGGTGGGTAGTGGGGTCAGAGGTTGCGGGTCAGGCAATTTTATATCGAGAGGTCGGAAGCGAAGATAATAATTCAACAGTAAAGTTCTTCTATTGAATTTAGAGCGTGGTCCGATAAGGCTTGAATTTTGCCGTGAATAGCAGTAAAAGATGTTTTGGAAATAGCCACGCCCCACGATAACTCACTACGGAGAGGCTACCTCGCGCTTCTTCAATAAGGGAAAATTCATGGCATCGGCTGACTTAGTCAGACTGACCCCGTTGATAGACCGCACTAGCGGTAAGCCTGATGTGACAATCGGGCTGATTGATGGGCCTGTGGCCATGAACCATCCAGAGCTTGCCAGCCAGCATATCCACGAGGTTCATGGAAACGGGGGCGGTGCTTGTACTCAGGCCCACAGTACGGCTTGCTTACACGGCACCTTTGTAGCCGGGATTCTGTCCGCCAAGCGGGGCTCAGTCGCTCCGGCAATCTGTCCCAACTGCACACTGCTGGTGCGCCCCATCTTCGCCGAAACGACAGCGGCGAACGGCGCGATGCCGAGCGCAACGCCCGAAGAACTCGCCCAGGCCATCCTTGATTGTATTAATGCGGGCGCTCGCGTGCTCAACGTCAGCGCCGCCCTCGCCCAACCCACTATCAAAAGCGAGTACCCTTTGGAAGCAGCTCTCGATCATGCTGCCCGGCGTGGGGTGATAGTGATTGCGGCAGCGGGCAATCAGGGCACGCTCGGCAGTACTGCCATTACCCGCCATCCCTGGGTGATACCGGTGGTGGCTTATGACCAGCAAGGCAGGCCCATGCGCCAGTCGAACATGGGCGGTTCAATTGGTCGCCGGGGCTTGGGCGCACCGGGCGTTGGGATCACCAGTCTCGGCTCTGTAGGCCAGCCGCTCACCTTGGGGGGGACGAGTGCCGCCGCGCCCTTCGTGACTGGCGCTATCGCGCTCTTGTGGTCGGAATTTCCCAAAGCGACGGCGGCTGAGATGAAATTAGCCATCACAAAAACTCACGCGCCAAGACGAACCACTGTAATCCCGCCTTTGTTAGACGCATGGGCGGCGTATCAGACACTGAGGAGGTGAATCCATGCCCAAGCCAAAGAGTAAAAACACCGGGGAGAAGAAAGACGAACGGACTCCCCATCGCATGCGCCTTCCAGGCTTCATCACCGAAGAGGAAGTTGGTCTTGGTGATGTCATTAAACATGTAACTCACGCCTTTGGAATCAAGCCT
This sequence comes from uncultured Acidobacteriota bacterium, assembly GCA_963791265.1. Lineage (GTDB taxonomy): Bacteria > Acidobacteriota > Blastocatellia > Pyrinomonadales > Pyrinomonadaceae > QHXM01. The sequence continues at coordinate 364,166 of CAWBSB010000005.1, read as the reverse complement.
TGTGGGGGCTGTGAACGGCGCGCAGCCAAACTTAACCGCTGGTTCGTCTTCAACGGACGCGCCAAATAATCAACCTCATGAATCCCTTTTGAAGCGAGGAAAATCATGGAACCTCATGACGTAAAAGAACAATCAATCAGTCAGGCCGTTATGGGACACGACGCTCCGGCGATTACCCCGTCCTATGACGATGAAACTCTAGCCGTTAATGAAACGTCCTGCCCAACCTGCACCGGCGCAACACCCATACCCGTCTCTTTCGTCTATGCGTTGGGACGGGTCGAAGCGCGTTTCCCGAGCCTCGCCGTGGAAAAGGAGTTTGCCCAGGCGACCGGACGGGCAGACACCATCGGGAAAACCAATCAACAGAGCTTCAGCACCGTTTTATCCAGGCGCGAGAACCGCTACCTGGCTCGTCAAGTCTGCTGGGTATTAACCATTCAGGGGCTGGAAACCTACCTGTTGCAACCGCGCGACTCGGCAGACCTCGATCTGCTGGTCGAAGCCGTGCGCCCGGTCAATAGTCCGGGGGATATAGATGCCGTCATCGGCATCCTTGGCCCCATCGCCCCACCGGACATGTGCAATGGGATGATGGTGCCCATCGTCGCCTTCGACCAGATTTATTCTTTCGACCGCGAGGCGCTGATCAATGCTATCCCGAGGCCGGAGAAGACCACTGCCGCGAAGTTCCGCCCGGCAGCCGAGGAACTGTTCGACAGGATTATGCGGATGACCGATAACACCGGCGCGACTGATGAGTACCGTGCCTTGAACTATCTGGCGATGCGCTACCCGGCCATCTATGACAAGGCAGCCGAGGAGTATGGGCGGGACTTTTCTTTGACCGGGGTGGACGTGCGTCCATCGGCCCTGGGCGCGACCCGTAGCCTCGTTGATGTCATCTTCGCTTACACCAATCGCAACACCGATTTTACGGAGAAGTTCTTCGTGCGCGTTGACGTGACCGAAGAGTTTCCATTCCTGGTGACTAAGTTGTCGCCATACTTCGACCGTTGAGCCTAACCAACCGAAAGGAAGTGTGAAATGAGCACAATGAAGATGCCAGGATTTACCGCAGAGGCGTCGTTATACAAGATAAGCGGGCACTGCCAACCCGGTAGACAGGCGCTTAATCTACCCGCACAAACGAATAGCTCGATCTACCCGGCGACGATGAAGGGGGAAGACAAAACCGGTAAAAATTGTGAACGCGAGGAAAAGAATGGGAGCAGCACTTTCGGGAAGTGCGAAAGCGTATGCAAGGGCAAAGAGCTCACCAGGGATGCGCTGAATAACCGCTGGGTCTGTAAAGCCTCGGCCATAGGCAGAAATCCTCTGGGCTGGCTGCCCGTCGGTGGCGGCGGCAGTGTACTTTTAAGCAGATAACGAAACGCGTAGGGCGGGTTTGCAGGGCGAATTAGTGATAGTGCGTAATCCGCCGCTATACGGAACGCCCCACTCCGACGCGATACGTCTACGCTATTGCGGCCTATGAGCTAACCGCTACACCGATTTCACCGAGAAGTCTTTGCGCGCGTTGACGTGACTGAAGAGTTTCCATTCCTGGTGGCCAAGCTGTCGCCATACTTTGACCGTTGAACCCGTAAACGATAAGGAGGTAACTGAAATGAACATGCCTGGATTTACTGCTGAAGTTTCGCTGGGCAAGACCAATGGGTCATACCGGATGGTTGGCAATCGCAATAACTCGGGAGGTAGTAGCGGAGTCCTGCCACAACTACCGATAGGCTTCTGCATGGCTAATTGCGACCATATTCAGGACGATTTTCTGAGGAGTGTTTGTAATCTGAACTGCCTTGAAGGAGGCGGTGGTGGCGGCGGTGGCGGTGGCGGCGGCGGGCAGGTGTGCAGGCCGAGTTGCTCGCCGTGCAAGCCTGTCGCGGGTCAACCGGGACGCTGGAAGACCTGCATCAAGAGAAACTGCGACGACTACGAGGTGCGGTGCGGTTAGCGCTTAGGGGCAATTAGCTGGCCGGGTTGAGGGCCAAAACCCGGCCAGCCGCAGCCCGCACGGAACAAAATGGAATCCAGGGAAAACGTTCCCGGATGACGCTCCGCTGCATCCGGCGATTTGCGGCGACCGTTGAATTGTGGGCAAAGTAAGTAACAAACCGAAATGAAGAGAGGAGACTAAAATGAGCACGACGAGAATGCCGGGCTTTTCAGCGGAAGCTTCCGTTTATCGGAGTAGTACACACTACATGGCAGGAGCTATGACGACTGATAGCAGGCAAGCGCAAGAAGGAATGATACAGCCCGCCCTGCCCCCTTTCGGTTGTCGTTGCTTCGACAGCATGAAAGGCATGACCTGTTGCTGCTGGGGTTTCGGCTCTGCCAGTTGTTGTATTTCGGGCGGATCTTGTGAGAGCTTTCCGATTTGATTGGGGTAGACGGCAATTGAAGCAACATCTGCGCGGACTGGCGGGGTCAGGTCTTGAAAGTGTGCGAGCCTGCGTAGAAGGGTAGACTTCCCAGCCCCGAAGGGGCGGCAGAGTGTAGCCCCAGGCGTCAGATCGGGGTGACAACGCAACCATAATTATTAAACCCCGAAGGGGCGACAGAAACCCAAGAGTCATGACAACATGCCTTGGGTTTCTGTCGCCCCTTCGGGGCTTTCAATCTCTGGTGATGATTCCCCAGACTCTTGCAGCTAACTACGCCTGAACATTCCGCCAACTGTTTTGAAACCGCCTGCATGAGCCGGACGTAATAACCTTCTGATTCACGGCGTCTTGTTTTTACAGCAATTCAGTTATACGCTCTCGGTCTTGCTTTTCTCGGCTAGCTTCAAGGAGTTTCCAGTTTGATGTTGACGAAGAATGTCCACCGAAGTTTGAGGGCGCTAGGGCTTTCGCTTCTTCTCTGTAGCGCTGGTGCCTGGTCGCAGGCCCAAACGCCCCGGCCAACGCCGCCTGTCAGCCCAGCGCAGCAAGATGCGACACGCCCACCGGGGACGCAGCGCAATCAACCTGTGCCCGAACAGGTGCGCCCCGTCACACAGGACCCGACCGCGCCTCCAGGCTCACAGCGTCCCGCGCCGCAAGCGCCTCCGGGCACAAGCACCACCACGCAATCCGGCGCTCCTGCGTCAACGGCTTTGCCCACCGCGACGGATTCTCTGTTGCCGACGACACCCGATGGAACGATGCCTGAGCCGACACCAACGCCGTCAGCCTCTGATCTCGTTGAAGAACCGCGCGAGCCTGTGTTTACAGATTCACAGCCGAGGACTTTACCCGCTCCCCTGAATCTGACGCGGCTCGGCGTCCAAAGCGATAATCTTCTGCCGCTCTCGCTCAACGAGGCAATCCGCCGCGCGCTTGAGAACAACAACGACATAGAGGTTGCGCGCAACGACGTGCGCTTTGCTGAAACTACCCTGCGTTCATTTGAGGGCGTCTATGATCCCGTGCTCAATATCATTCCTGAGATTAATAATCTGGTTCAATCACAGCAGAGCACGCTTGGCGGAGGAACAGATCAAACCGGCACGCTGACGACGACCGACTTTCGCTTTGATAACAGTATCAGCAAATTTTTCAGCGTCGGCGGAGGCAGCTACACCTTCTTCTTTAATAACAACCGGCGGACGACCAATTCCCGCTTCAACCAGTTCAGTCCGGTCTATTCTGCCAGCGCCGGAGTCACCTTTACGCAGCCCCTCTGGCGCGACCGCTCGATTGACAACAACCGGCGGCAGATACGCATTCAACGCAAGCGCCTGGAACAATCCGACGCAGACTTTCGCCGCCGCACCATTGATGTCATCACACAGGTGCAGCGTGCCTACTGGGATTTGGTCTTCACCCTGCGCGATCAGCAGAATCAGATTGCCAATGTGAATTTGACGCGTGAGAATCTGCGGCGCATCGAAGCCCAGATTGCTGCTGGGGCGATTGCGCCGCTCTCGCGCGCCGAAGTCCAGACAGAGCTTTCCCTTCGTGAATCAGATTTGCTGCTCGCCACGCAGGGCGTCACGGTGGCGGAGAACAACCTGAAGCAATTAATCCTGCGCGATACGCAATCGCGTGAGTGGTCTGCTCAACTGACGCCGACAGACGCGCCGAGCTTTGATTCAACGCCCGTGAATCTCGCCGACGCGCTCGCGGAAGCCAGAGCCAATCGCCCTGAGCTTCGCCGCCTGAATCTGAGCCGCGAGATCAACTCGATAGACTTGCAGTATTTCAAAAATCAGACACGCCCGCGCATAGACCTTCAAGGGACGGTGGCCACGACAGGTCTTGCGGGCACACCAATCGTCACCACCGACCCGATTACCGGCGAAGTTATTCCAACCACCGCGACCCCCGGGCTTATCGGCGGCTACGGGCGCACGTTGCGTAATCTCTTCAACTTCGACACACGCAACGTCGTCGCCGGAGTGGCGATTCAGATTCCCCTTCGCAACCGGACCGCCGAGGCGAATCTGGCAGGCACGCGCATTCTACGAACTCAACTGGAAGCCACGACCCGATTGCAGGAACAGAGCATCGAAGTCGAAGTACGCAACGCGGCTCAGGCTGTCGAGACCTCGCGTCGCCGTGTGCTGGCGGCACGCTCAGCGCGCGAGAACGCCGAGCTTCAACTCACGGGCGAGCAGCGTCTCTATCAGGTCGGGCGCTCGACCACGTTTCTACTCCTCCAGCGCGAGAATCAACTGTTGAATTCCCGCAATCTTGAACTGCGAGCCGAGACCGACTACAACAAGGCGCTCGCCGACCTGCAACGCGCCACATCCACCACGCTGCGCGCCAACAACATCATCGTCGAAACACCAACGGCTCCTTAGAAAACAGAAGTCAGGAGTCAGGAGTCAGAAGAGAAAGGGATAACTGCTTTCGCAGATTTTCTTTTCTCCTGACTCCTGACTTCTGTATTCTGTCTCCTGTGAAAATTACCGCCACCATCATCACCTTTAACGAAGCGGAGAATATTCGCGAAGCGTGCGAATCCGTCAGTTGGGCAGATGAGATTTTGGTGGTGGATTCTGAGTCAACGGATGCGACGCGGGAGATAGCCGCCGAATGCGGCGCGCGGGTTATCAGCCGGGCGTGGCCGGGATTTGCCGCGCAGAAGCAGTTTGCGGTTAACGAAGCGAAGCATGATTGGATTTTCAGTCTGGATGCGGACGAGCGCGTCTCCGACGAATTGCGCCACTCAATCGAGGACTTGCTTTACACCAGGGGGGCGCAGCTTGCGGACGGTTATCGCATCGCGCGCCGCTCGTTCTATATGAACCGCTGGATTCGCGGCGGCGGCTGGTATCCTGATTATCAACTGCGTCTCTACGAGAGATCGCGCGGGCGCTGGGAGGGCGCTTACATCCACGAGTCCGTGAAGATGGACGACGGCGCGCGCATTGAAACGCTCAAAGGCGACATCCTGCATTACAGCGTCCGCGACGCCGCGCATCATCATCGCATGATCGGTGAACGCTACGCACCGCTCGCCGCCCGCCAGATGTTCGAAAATGGCCGCCGCACTTCACCCCTCAGCATCATGACAGCCGCACCCGCGGCTTTCCTCCGCAGCTATCTTCTCAAGGGCGGCTTCCGCGACGGCCTCGCCGGATACGCTATCGCAAAGTTCGCAGCACATCACGCCTTTTTGAAACACCTGATGTTGTGGGAAAGACAGAAGAGCAGTGATAAGTGATGGGTGATAGGTGATAGGAGAAAACACGTCGTTCTTTCTTATTACCTATCACCCATCATCTATCACCTATCACTACGTTTGCTGCTGGCAACAAACGTCGCGGCGTCGGGCCAGCGACGACCTGCGGCGTTGCGTGGGTGGTGACGACTTCGGCGAGCAGTTGATCTTCCAGTTGGCGGTTGTCCCAGATACGGTTGCCCTGATCGAGAATGGCGAAGAGAACTAAGCCCTGATCCTGTGTGTAAACGATCCCGGCGAGGCTCGCCATCCCGCCGTCAACTTCAGCGGTCAGCGTGCCCGTCTTGGCGACGACTGCGCCTTCGAGTCCTGTTCCGGCGAGCCTGCGACGAAGCGTGCCTGCGTCGTCGCTCGCCACAGGCATGATGTCCGTCGGCTCTAAGCCCTGCCGCTTTGCTTCTTCAATCAGCGCGCGAATCACCGTCAACAGATCGCGCGGCGTCAGGCGATTGTGCTCACGTCCCGAGACGGTCGCAATCGTCACAAAATCCGCGTGCAGCTTTAGGTCGTCAACGAGAAACTGCCGGACGCCGGGAGCGCCGCCGATGAGAGCGCCGATTTTATCCGCGATGAAATTGCTGGAGCGCGCATTCATGTACAGCAGCACATCGCTCAACGGATTCGAGTTGACGGTTGTGAGCAACTGACCATTGCTCTCGTTGGCGATTGAGGTTTTCGGATTGCCTAATTTAAGAACCTTGACGAGTCGTCCGGCGGATTCTTCAGGAGAATTGCTGAAGTTGAAATTGAACTCGGGCGAGACGACGACTTCGTCCAGCCGCTCGATGCCCCGCTCGCGCAAACTTTTGCCGATGAGATTTGCGCCCGCATCGCCGAACGTCGGGTCATTGCCCTGAACGTAGACCCTGCCCTGCAATGCGCCCTTTGCATCAATTTTGCCATCCAACAGTACGCGCGTCTGGAAGCGATAATTCGCGCCGAGTTTCTTCAAGGCGAGCAAGGAAGTTGCGAGTTTGACGAGCGAGGCCGGGTTGAAAGTTACGTCTGCGTTCAGGGAGGCGAGGGTGCGCTTGCCGTCCAGCGTCTCGATTAACACGCCGTGAGTTTCCGGCGCTTCATTGCGCGCGAGATACCACTGAGCCGCGTCGAAAGAAGGCTTCTCGCCCGCTGAAGCCTGCGGCTTCTCCTCGCTGATAATCTCCGTACTTGAAACTAACGCGACGGCGTTCTCGACGACGGCACGCGCGCGCAGGTGATGTGGGATGTAGGTCAGGGCGGAGATGACGACAAGCCCAACGGCAATCATCCAGATAATCGGCTGGCGATGATTCAAAACTTCCCTCCGGCGCACGTTTTTTATCTTCCGCAAAATAGAGCGAAGCCGTATGATGCTTAAAGCTCAGAGCGCGCGTCAAGCTCGACGGCTTCCCTTTTTAACGCACAATTGCCGACGGAACACTTTTCATATGAATCTGTTTACAGGTTTCCTGCTGGTTGAAGGACTGCTTGGATTGCCGCTGTGGTTGACGGGCGTCTTCGTCGCCATCTTCGGCGCGATTATCGGCAGCTTTCTCAACGTCGTCATTCATCGCCTGCCGCGCGATGAGTCCATCGTCTTCCCGAATTCACGCTGCCCGTCGTGCGAGGCGAAGATTGGCCCGCTGGATAATCTGCCGATCATCAGCTACCTCATCCTGCGCGGTCGTTGCCGCGCCTGTCGCGCGCCCATCTCGCCGCGTTATCCGGCGGTCGAAGCCCTGACAGCATTGCTCTACGTGGCGGTCTTTCTAGTAGATTTTTACTGGCGCGGCGGATTAACCATCATCATCCTCTTCGATCTGGTCTTCGTGACGGCGCTCGTCGCGCTCATCTTCATTGACGCCGAGCACATGCTCCTGCCGAATGCGATTACATATCCGGGGATGGTGTTTGCCGTCATCGCACGTCTCGCGCTTCCCTACCTCGTCGGCGTCTATGCTTTTGAAGACCTTCCGCACCTTGCCTATGGCCCGTTCTCGACCTGGCCGCTGTGGGCTTCGTCGCTCGCGGGAGCAGTCATCGGAGCACTCGCGGGCGGCGGTAGCTTATGGTTGATGGGCTGGCTCTGGGAACGCCTGCGCGGGGTGGAAGCGATGGGCCTGGGCGATGTCAAGATGATGTTTATGGTCGGCGCATATCTGGGCTGGCGTTTGACGATTCTGACGATTTTCTTAGGCGTGCTGTCAGGCTCGATCATCGGCGTTGGCCTGATGGCACGGCGCGGCAAACGAGACATGCAGATGCAACTGCCCTTCGGCATCTTTCTGGGCATCGGCTCAATCTTCGCCCTGCTCATCGGCTCACGCATCATCGCGTGGTACGCATCGCAGTTTATCTAAATTTTAGATTTTTGATTTTTGATTTGCGATTGGATAAGGATATGAATTTACTAGGAGTTCCTAACAAAACAGAGAAGAAATAGACAGGATTAACAAGATGGACAGGATCAAGGGAAGAACAATCAAGCCTATCTGTCCTACTCTTGTCTTCCTAATCTTGATAATCCTGTTAATCCTGTCCATTTCTTTTCTATAGTAGTTTCGTTGGGTGCTCTAAATTTGAAATCTGGAATTTGAAATCTCAGATTTCATCCTCTGCCAATCAAAAATCGCAAATCTAAAATCTTCTCATGCTCTTTCGTTCAAATAACCGGGCGCGACTGGTGCTGCTGATCCTGGCGGGCGTGATCCTGCTCGCCAGTATCTTTGTCGTGGCGCTAACTCTGTTTTCGCCTGAGACGGCTACGGAGCGCGGGCCTGTCCTGCTCGCCGTCTTCATCGCCCTTCTCTTCGTCAGTCTTATTTCTCTCACCCTGCTCCTGCGGCTGCTGCTGCGCCCCTATCGCCAGTTGGTCGGCGAAGCCGAGCGTGCGCCGGTTGCCGCACGCACTAACAAGCCGCGCGATGAGGGGCAGTTTGTGCTTGAGACTTTTCAAACTGTCGTCGCGCAGTTGCAGGCGCAGCAGCGCGAGCTTGAAGCCCTGAGCGCGCGTGACCGCGCCCGCGCTGCCTCAGCCGAAAAGTTCAGCGAACGCATCGTTGCCAGCGTTCCTTCCGGTCTCGTCGCGTTTGACGCGAGCGGTCTGGCGACGGTCGTCAATGCTCCGGCGCGCGCTCTTATTGAGGCCGGGGACGGCGAGAGCGAAGGCCGGAGCGTGCGTGAGTTGCTGGGCAACTCGCCCGACCTTGCCGAGATGGTCGAGCGGTGCTTACAAACCGGAGAAGTTTATAGGCGCGAGGAGGTCATGGCGACCGGAGCGAATGGACAGGTCAGGCGATTGGGCGCGACCGTCGCACCGATTGACCTCACGCTTCAGCCGGAGGGCGCGCGCGGGGCTTTGTGCCTGTTGACGGATTTGACGGAGGTCTTGCAACTGCGCGAGCAGGTGGCGCTCAAAAGAAATCTGGAGAGTTTGGGCGAGATGTCCGCCGGGCTGGCACACGAATTCAAAAACGCGCTGGCGGCCTTGCACGGCTACGCGCAATTGATGCAAAGCCTCAAGCTGGACGAAGGCGGGCAGGAGGCTTCGACGGCGCTCTTGCAGGAAGTGCGTCACCTTTCGGAGATGGTCACGGCTTTTCTCAACTTCGCTCGCCCACAGCCGCTCGACCTTGCTGATGTTTCACTACGCGAGTTGATTGAAGATTGCGCGCTGGAATTGCGCGCCATCTATGATGAGCAGCGCGTGGAATTAAAGATCGAAGGCGATTACGCAGATGTTCGCGCAGACGAGCGAATGCTCAGGCAGGCGCTGCTGAATTTAATCCGCAATGCCGCTGAAGCGATAGATGAGGAAAGTAAGGAGAGGCGCGTCGAGTTGCGCGGCTCAATGCAGCGCGATGCAACGGGGAAAGTGTGGGCGGTCGTCGAGATTAGAGACACAGGCTGCGGGCTACAGCCCAACGACCTGCAACGCATCTTCATCCCGTTCTTCACCACGAAATCAACAGGGCACGGCGTCGGCTTGGCATTGGCGCATCGCGTTATCACGGATCACGGCGGCACGCTCACAGCAGCCAACGCACCTGAAGGTGGTGCGATTTTTACGATTAGATTGCCAGCTTAAACAGCAGTCAGCATTATACCGAATGGCAGTAAAAGGTGCGGGCGAAACGAACCACGAAGTAATACGAAGAGACGCGAAAATGTTATGACTGCTTTCTTCGTGTTATTTCGTGTGACTTCGTGGTTCGTCATTTCCTTCTTTTCGTCTGCAACTTAAGAATTGGATACTCGGTTATATCCTCTCCGGCAAGACAATCTCGAGATTCACTGAAGTAATTCTTCCAGCAGAGCCGCCAGACGCCAGCCTCCTTTGTGAATCTCGTCCTTCACCGTCGCAGCCGCCCATGTCGCGTAAAACTTTCCACCGGATTTCTTTTTCTCCTCTGCGCGTCCGCTGGTGATGTCCTTCGCGCCGGTCTTTATTTTGACGTTTGAGAATTCGAGACGCTGATGTGCTTCGCGCGCAAGCGGCAGGATTTCGTTTGCTAACTGCTCAGCCCAGGTCTCTACTCCTCCCGTCAGCTTCCAATTTGCGGGTGCTCTGTTTGCCAGCCTGGTGGCGTTCGTCGAATCCGGGGTGTCGCCAAAAGCATTTGTCACCGTTTGGCCGTCCCAATAACTATGAAACTTTCCAGCCGAAACCGCCTCGCCCTTCATCAACGTGAACAGGGTCAGCTTGTTACCCCCCTGATCGGCGAACCCCTTGTTGGCTGCCGTCGGTTCAAATGGGTTTCCGCTGGCGTCGAAGTATTCAGCGCCGACGTGGAGCGGCTGGTGTATGTCCCCGAAATAATGCGCCAAGAGGATAACGGCTACGGATTTGGTGATTGCGCGCTCATTCGGCTGAGGCTCTTCGTCCTTCAGAACGCGAATGCAGAAGGGAATCATCTGGACAACATCAAAGTCCTCACGTCCTATTTCCCCATCGTCGTAATCCTCGTCGCCAAACACCGGAACATCCGTATAGTGAAACTCATGGTGAGAGGGGTGGCTGCTGCATAGATTAGCCTTGAGGAAAGCACGCAGCTCGGCGTTGATTCGTTTCGAAGCATTTACGGGTTTTGTGCTTGGCCTCTTACCGCAACCATCCCAACCCTTGATCTCGTCTGGAAGCGTTGCGGCGGCTTCTAAGGTCAGGCCATCCAGTAGTTGCTTAACTTTGGCTGCGACCGGCTTGTTCTTTGCCAGTCGCCGGTCGGCGATTGCTCCGACCAGATGATGCCCACGCGGTCCATAGGCGTAAGCGTTACCGGCGAACAGAGAAACTGTCAGAAGAACAACGATAAACTTTTTCATCTTGTGTTCTCTTGGGGGATGACAGCGGGGTGTTCTCTCCAAGAGGTCTCCTTTCTGAGCGGGTTTGAGGTTGAGGACGGCGAGGCGGTTGAGTTCATAGCATACGCGGAGCCAGCATGAGCGCTAATCCACATGCCCTTGAAGGTGCGCGGTGAGTTTAATGCTCTGAGAGAAACCGAGTCAATGATAATTGGTATGGTCAGAGCATAGGGTTATTGCCTGAGCCGAACGCGTCTGACGCCGAAAGCCAGAATCTTAGCCGGGATGTCGCGCAGGAAAGGAATCTTGAGAATAATTCGCAGCAAGAGCGGCACTCTAAAGGTTTGGTTTGCTTGCAGCGCACCGGCTATGACGCGTCTTTGAATGAGAGACTGAAGCCCCTGGATGACGCGCGTCGGCCTCTCGCGCTGCCTTTGCACTTCCTTGAGATGGCTCGTCGCAACTTTTCCCGCCAGCAGCGGCTGGGTCAAAACATTCGCCGCCACGACCGCATCCTGAATCGCATAGTTGATGCCGACGCCGCCGACAGGTGACATGACGTGCGCCGCGTCGCCGATCAAAAGCAGACCGGGAATGTACCATTGTTTCAATCGGCTCGATTCGACCGAGAGAATTGAGACCTGCTTCCAATCTTTCAGATGCTCCGCACGGTCTGCGAAATCCGGCACGGTTTCGGCGAGAGATTTTCGGAGAGCTTCCAGCCCGGCGTCGCGTAGCTTCTGGTAGCTTCCTTTGAAGATGACGTAACCCATCTGCCATTCGTCAAGCCGGTCGAGCATGACGACGAAGTGGCCTCGACCGAAGCGCGCCAGGATGCCTTCCGGGTCTGTGGGTTTGCGCGGCACACGAAACCAGAGCACATCCATCGGCGGCGAAGTGGCGACAGGCTCCATGCCTGTCAGATGGCGCAGACGTGAGCTACGCCCGTCCGCGCCGATTGTGACGATGGCGCGCACTTCATGCCAGCCGTCCTTTTCACGGTAGCGCACACCTTTCACTTCCCCACCCTCTTCAATCAACTCTTCGACTCGTGCGCCCATCGTCAGTTGAAAATTCGGATAACGCTTCGCCTCTTCCATGATGAATTCTAGAAAATCCACCTGCGGAATCATGGCGATGAAAGGAAACTTCGTCTTCAGCCTGCCCAGGTCCGCGAGCGTCAGCGGGCCATTGGGCGTCATAAAAGTGGCGGTGCGTAGTTTGGAATGACGAAGCTCCAGCAGGCGATCTGCGAGACCTAGCTCATCCAGAATCTCCAGCACTGACGGATGAATCGTGTCACCACGAAAATCCCGGTCGAAATCTTCATGCGCTTCGAGGAGCACGACCGGAATATTTTTGCGCGCGAGCAGCAGCGCGAGGATTGCTCCGCCAGGGCCGCCGCCGACAATGCAGCAAGCGGTCTGCCGCGTTTCGACGATGTTGTGAGCGTCGTCGTCCTGCTTCTCAGTCTCCGATAGCTTCTCGGTGGTCATGGCTTTCACCTTGCGCCGCCTGGCGCGTCAGCTTTCAAAGTTAGAATCACAATCTCCGGCGGAACGCGGAAGCGAACGGGGATGATGCTTGTGCCGACTCCCGTGGTGACGAACAGGTGATGATTATTCTCGATGATGTGCCCGGCGGCAAAACGCTGGCCGTACTCCGAAGGAACTTTCGTGCGTCCGAAGAAGGGAAAATTGACCTGCCCGCCATGCGTGTGCCCGGCCAGTGTGAGAATCACACGGGGCGGAATCCTCACGAAGAGATCAGGGTTATGCGTCAGCGCTATGATTGGATTTTCATCTGTGACCTGACGAAGAGTGCCGTCAATGTCTGTCAGATTCGTCCACGCATCTTTAAGCCCGGCCAGCCAGATAGCCTGACCATTGCGCTCAATCTTCATGACCTCGTCATCGAGAACGCGTATGCCGACCGATTCAAGGGCGTGCTGCACACGTGGGCCGTCATACCACCAATCGTGATTGCCCAGCACCGCGAAGACGCCGTGCCGCGCGCGCAAGTTTTTTAGATTTTCTGCGATTGCTTCCGGCTCAACCTGCTTTCCTCCGACTACGTCCTGAATCATAAAGTCTCCGAGAATCACGATCAGGTCGGGCTGTGTGGCGTTGATCTGCAAGACGATGAAACGCAGCTTTTCAGCAGTAATAAACGGCGAACCGGCGTGCAGGTCTGAGATGACGGCGATCTTCAGATTCTCGAAACCTGTGGGCCAATTTGCCAGCTTAATCGTCTCTTCTTTGACCACCAACCGGCTCGGCTCGATGAGAAAAGCATAGATGCCCGTGAAGACAGGAATCAGCACCAGCACGGCGGCTGTGATTAAGATGATGCGTTTCTTTCGAGACTTGGCCATCGGCAAGCAGATTCAAGCGATTTAGACAGGATTAACAGGATTAGCAAGATTAAGAAGACAAGAAAAGAAAAGGCAGCTCGATGTTGTCTTTCTTGTTCCTGTAAATCTTGTAAATCCTGTCTATGTTATTCCTTCCCCGCTCATTCCTTGAGGAAAATACTCACGCCACCGTTTATCAACAAGCGCTCCAATATCAGGGCGGACGATTAACTCTGCCGGGTAGCCGGGCTTCATGCGCGCGTCCACGACGATGGGCGCGCTGTATGACAGATGATGACGAACCACTTTTGTCTCCGCCGCGTAGATGTCCGCCGCAGGCTCAAACCGCGTCCACGTTGCCCAGAGAAAATCAGGCGCCTTGCGCGCTACGCTCGCATCGTCATGCAGCACAATGAGCGGCCACCCGGCGAAAACCCCTTCACGCGCCAAACGCTGCGCTTGCTCAGGGTCTTCTGCGTAAGGCACTCCTTCGACGACGAGGCAGCCGCCGCAGAAAACCTCCGCCCGTTTGACATCGCGCGGCAGTTCCCCTCTGAACTCGCGCGGCAACTCGCGCACGGCGTCGCCCAGACCGAGCAGGATAGCTTTACTTCCTTCATTCACCTTGCCGCTCGTGTAATCGAGTGTGTCCATCGAAACGTTGGAGAAGATGAAAAGATCGCTCTCGAAACGCGCTCGCGCCAGTACATGCTCGAACAGTTTGCGGAAATCTTTCAAATCCTGCGGCGTGTCCGTCAGGATGAGAAATTTCGTCAAAGAGAGTTGGCCTTCGCCGAGGATTCTGAAGCCGGAGACGAGGGCTTCGCGTTTGTAGCGTTCGCGCACGACAGCCGCCGCCAGCGAGTGAAAGCCCGTCTCGCCGTAAGACCAGAGATCGCGCACGCTCGGCATGACGAGGGGAAAGAGCGGCGAGAGTAGTTTCTGCAAATAATCGCCGATGAAGAAATCTTCCTGGCGCGGCTTACCCACGACGGTCGCAGGATAAATCGCATCGCGACGATGAAAGACCGCGTCAACGTGGAATGTCGGATAATCGTGCTGCAAAGAATAATAGCCGTAGTGATCGCCGAACGGCCCTTCGGGTCTTTTCTCATGAGGCGGTACTTTTCCCACTAAAGCAAACTCCGCTTCCGCCACGAGCCTGTGTCCCGTGCCGACCGGATTTTTCGTCATCCTCACTTTCTCGCCCGCGAGCACAGACGCCAGTACAAGCTCAGGCACATCTTCCGGCAGCGGCGCAATCGCTGCGAGTATCAAAGCGGGCGGGCCTCCCAGAAAGACCGTCACAGGAAGCGATTGATTAGCCCGCTCGGCTTCGTGATAGTGAAAGCCTCCGCCTTTGTGTATCTGCCAGTGCAGGCCGGTCGCCCGCGCGTCGTAACGCTGCATGCGGTACATGCCCAGATTATGCTTGCCCGTCTCCGGATGCTCCGTGTAAACGAGTGGCAGCGTGAAGAAAGGCCCACCGTCTTCCTGCCACGTCGTCAGGACAGGCAATTCATTAAGCCGCGCCGGTTTGTCCATTACCTGCGTGACGGGCGCGCGCATGGTGTTGCGTGTGCCGAGTTTGAGAGCTCCAAGAGCGAGCGAGCGATGCTGCCAGAGTTTCGCGGGTCGCGGCGGCAGGAGAGCTTCCGCCGTCTGCACGACCTCGCGCACGAGGGCTTCCGGCTTTGGCCCGAAAGCGCGCTCGATGCGGCGCTCCGTGCCGAAGAGATTTGTCACGACCGGGTAGCGGCTGCCCTTTACTTTCCTGAAGAGCAGCGCCGGGCCACCGCGCTCAATGACGCGGCGATGGATTTCTGCCAGTTCGAGATAGGGGTCAACTTCCGCTTCGACGTGGACGAGATCGTTTTCGCGTTCGAGCAGGTCTAGGAATGAGCGCAAGTTAGGGTGCATGTGAGGAGACAGTATAGCCGGATTTGTTGTGTGTGTGGCAAGGGGTAATTAAACGCAGAGGACGCAGAGGGTCGCAGAGGAAAAGAGGATTTGTAAGAAATAGATTTGTAATTCTAAATCTGAGACTTCAAATCGCACGCCCGGACTGTTTATTTCTTCCTTTTTCCTCTGCGCTCCTCTGCGTCCTCTGCGTTGAAATCGCTGGAATCTTTGACAATCATCTCTGAGGCGAAGGTTCACCATTTCCGACCTGTCTTGGCCGGGTTGTCGTGTCGGCTGGCATCTCTCCGAGGCGCTGCTCGATTTCGCTTGTGGCGAGGCGCGCGGCTTCGGCTACTTTCGGGTCAAACGAGGCAGCATGCGGCTTGAGGCGTTCGAGCGTACCGGCGTCGCCGATCTTGGCCAGAACTTCTAGGAGCATAATCTGCGTGTTGCCGTTCACGCGCTCAAGGAAGAGGTAGAGCGGTTCTGGTGTTTCCAGAGTTACGAGGTAAGAACTCGCCTGAGCGGCGCGCGAAGAATCGAGGGCGTTGACGACGGCGAACAGCGCTTCCGTTTTTCCGATGCGATAAAGCGCCCAGTCGAGCGCCAGTTTAACGCGCGCGTTCTTCTCCTGAAGCCTGTAGCCTTCGAGCAGCTTGCGATTGCCTGTCGAGGCGAGCCGGGCTAACTCTTCGGCGGCGCGCTGTCTCTCCAAGGGCTCGCGGCTCGCCAGTTGTTTCTGGGCTGCGGCGCTATCGGCTGGCACATTCCCTTCATCTTCATCCGAGGACTGCGCGCGCACGCTGGCTGCGCCTGAGATAAATAGCAGAAGGGCGAGGCAGAGCGTCTTTTTCAATGGTTTCATGCGACCTCCACGGAGGATAGATTTCAGAGGCAAATGACGGAGAGTTTCGTGCTTTTGAATGTCATGCGCGGATTTTAGTTGCTTGACCTGTTGGCAGAAGCATGTTCGCGCTATCGCGCTCAATGACAGGCAGGAATGCCTGTCCTACGACAGACAAGAACGTCTGTGCTATTCAATCAATGTCGAGCGGGTTGATGAAAGGTTTGTCCTTATCCTTTTCGGCCTTTTTCATCGCTTCGCGAAACTTTTCTTCGAGCAATCGCTCACGATCCTTGAGCGAGCCAAGCTCTTGCTCAAAGAGTTGCTCGCGCACCTGCTTCTGCTTGTCCAACCCCTTGAGCATCTCATCAAAAGAGGCCGTCGGCTTCGCCTTCTCTTCGTGTGAAATGATTGCCCCGGTCTGCGCGTCGATTGTCAGCGTCGCTTCGCAGCAAGGGCAAATCAAAGTGAAACGTGTTTTATCTACCATCGCCAGCCTTCTACCTCCACCGCAGGCAAACTCACCGAAAGCGGGAACAAGTATAACATTAGAGAGCAAAACAATCGGGTCGATTGTAGCAAAACTAAAAGGCAGCCCTACTAAGCGGCTGCCTTTCAAATTCAATTTGAGCGAATTATCTTTTAGGGCGTAACAGCGTCCTTGATAGCTCCGCCAACCTTCTTCGCTCCCTGAACGGTCTTCTTGCCAGCGTTTTTAGCTCCGCCAGCCACCGCGCCGCCTACGTCTTCCGCTTTATCTGCGGCCTCGCGTCCGACAGTCTTAGCGCCTTTAGCAGCCTTGCCTGCCGCATCCTCTGTCTTATCGGCGACTGCCATTCCTACGTCTTTGCTTTTATCAACTACCGCGCCGCCTACGTCCTTGGCTTTGCCGCCAACATCTTCCGCCTTGTCTCCAACAAACCCGGCGGCGTCGGCAATAGCGTCACCGCTTTTTGACAGCACGTTGTCCGTATCAGCGGCGCTGATTTCCTTCTCTTCACCGGAAACTGAATAGACTTTCGCTATCCGCTTGCCGTCGCGTGTCGTGATGACGACCCGTGAGATGCGCTTGTTGTCCTTGTAAGTGCGTGTTTCAGTTTTCACGCCCCCGGCTTCCGTTGTAGTCGTCTCAAATTCCGGGCTGGCTGGCATCTCATCCACGCTTGACCGGGCATTAGAATTCATCGTGTTGGCATTGGAATTGGAATTAGAATTCGAGGTGTCGCCTCCGCAGCCCACCATCATGGCCAGAGCCAGCGAGCCTACACCAATCATCAGCTTAATACGCACGTTCATTTCCCTCCTAATAATAATTTTATGGCATCAGCCTGTAACGAATCGCAACCGATGTGCCAGCAATTGAGCGACAAAAAGCCCTGAATTAAGGCGAAAAGGCGAACCAAAGCGCGCTAAATTCATACGTTTGGCTACGCTTGCGTTTCTTTACGATACGAGGGAATAAAGAAAACTGGAGCGGGAGACGAGGCTCGAACTCGCGACCCTCAGCTTGGGAAGCTGATGCTCTACCAACTGAGCTACTCCCGCTCAAGAGTAAAAGATGAGTTTGAACTAAAGATATGCTCCGCGCTCATCGTTGGTACTGACGGGGCAAAGATAATCAACGGGGCGGCTGAGTGTCAACCGCATGGCAGATTGTTACTGCCCGTTTCCATCTATTCAACTTTATCAATCAGTTTGCGCGCGGCTTCTCCGATGCGCGCGGTGTCTTCGGGCTTACGCAGCGTGCCCTGCGCGCCCGCTTTCGTTGCCTCTTCCTGATCGAGCAACTCGGCAAACGCCGTGTAGAAAAGAATCGGCGTCTGCTGGTCGAAGCGACGAATTTCCCGGCACAGCTCAAGACCATCCTTGTCGGGCAGGCCGATGTCCAGAAGAATCAACGCGAATGGTTTGGTGCGCGCCAGCCCCAGGCCCTCGTCAGCCGTCTGCGCCGTGATGACCGTGAAGCCTTCGCTCTGCAAGGCAAACTCAACCAGATCACGCGTGTCGGCAGTATCCTCGACGAAAAGCACCTGACGCGAATTATCAACCATCTTTTAACCCCTTTTGAACCGATGAAGTATGAACGCGGAACGATAGACTGAAAATAATTGATGTTATCATCCAATCAAATCTCAACACTTTAGACGTTTTAAGGATTCCCGTTGCGGCCAGCCTGCACTATATCAATCAATGCGTTCAGCCGTTCATCAGTATGCTGCTGCGATTCAGCGATGACAGCCACCACTTCATTGATATGCTCTTGCTGGCGCGCGATATACTTAACCTGCCCGGCGAGCTGCGCAACGGTCGCGTCTGTGCGCGCCTGTGACTCGCGCAATGCTTCTAAGTTGGTAGAAAACTGTGCCTGTGTCTCGCGCAATGCTTCCAGATTGACAGAGAACTGCGCTTGCTGCTCAAGAATAAAATCCATTGTGCGCTGTCGATCTTCGTCCGTCATTTCTTCCGGCCTTTCTTAGCCAATACGAGAATACGCTCCATCTTTCAAATAGCTCTGCTTCAGCGCTCACATCATATACTTTTTCATTAACTCCGACCAACGCCCTTGCGCCTTCAGGATCAGTTCCGTGACTTCACGAACTGCGCCGAAGCCGCCGGGAAGTTGTGTGACGAAATGAGCGACCGAGCGCGTCTCCGGTGCAGCGTCTGCGACGGCGACCGCCAGTTCCGAACGCTGCATTAAAGGAATGTCGGTCACGTCGTCGCCGATAAAGGCTACTTCATTATCGTCAATTCCGGCCTCAGCCAGCAGTTCTTCAAAGTCCTTGATCTTGTCCCACGTTCCCTGCCTGACGTAGTGCATCCCGAGCTCGCGCGCGCGCCGTTCAACCAGACTGGAAGTGCGCCCGGAGATAATGCCGGAACGAAGCCCTGCGCGATGCAGGAGCACAAGGCCGTGCCCATCGCGCGTGTGAAAACTCTTCTCTTCGTCGCCATTCTCAAGGAGCGTGATGCGCCCGTCCGTCAGCACACCGTCGCAATCCATCAAGAGCAGCTTGATGCGCGCCGCGCGCCGCTCGATCTCCGCCAGTTCATACATGAGTCTGCCTATCGCACTTCGAAGAATTCAATCCCGCTGAGCTTCCAGCCATTGCCCGTGCGTGTGAGAATCAAGAGTGCTGTTCCAGCCGCGTCGCGCCCAAGCTGCCGCGCGGTAATCTGCACATCTGCCGCTAGGCGGTTAGCATCAAGTTGTTCCGTGCGGACAACCCGCGTCGTCCAGACCTCAGGCTGGCTGCCGACGATTCCGCCAACAAAGCTCGTCAACTCGCCCGGCAAGACAAACGCTTCGATTTCGGTTTTCCTTCCACTCTTGATGGCTTGATCCAGTTGCGCGATGAAGGTGCGCGCCGATTCGTCAGGAGCAGCGGCGGCGTTCGCCGCAGCTTCGGCTTTGATTCTTCCATTGCGAGCGGCGAGCGTGGACGCATAATCGGCTTCGGCGCGCGCGGCTTCATTAAAACGACGCGCGGCCTCGGCAGCCTGATTTTTTCTTAAGGCTATCTCTCCCAGACCGATGCTGCCCCAACCGAGTGCAAACGGCGTCGGCAGCCGCTCGTCAAGAACTGCGCGAAACTCCTTCTCCGCCTCGTCCAGCTTGCTCTGAGCCAGAAGGGAGCGCGCGAGCAGGACACGTGCTTCCTGCATACGCGGCGAGCTTGCCAGCATCTCACGCGCGCCCGTTTCGGCTCCCGCGTAATCCTGTTTGACGAATTTAGCGGTAGCTTCGGCCAGCGGGTCTTCCACCTGAAGGGCGCGCGGCGTCACGTCATTTGAGTAATCGAGCTGCGGGTAGAATTTATCGGGGTCAACTTCGACGCGAACGGGGCGAGACTGTGTATTGAAAACCGCTTCACCGAAATTGCGCGCCGGGATGTTGACCTGCACATTAAGGCGTTCGCCCGTTGCCGTCGTGCCCACCACCGTCACACTCGCATCAATCGGGCCTGAGTTACGAAGCGCAGCCACCCATTGATTGCCTCTCTGCTGCGGCAAGCCGATCACCAAATCCATGTCGGTCGGCTGGTCTAGTTCCTGATCGAGCAAACTCTTCAAGCCTTCTCCGCCCCGCTCGACAATCGCGGCGCGCAGAGCAGCCAGAGTCAAGCCTTCCGTCTCGCCCGCACCTTTTTGTATCGCCGCGCGCAGCATGGTCGTCAGAGCGTCGCGTCCGAGGGCGCGCTCGACGAGTCGCCAGACCATCGCGCCCTTGTTGGCGGTCGAATTGTAATAGGTCGGGTCGAGCGGCAACGTGCGCGAAAGCGGCGCATCACGCTTGGCGATTGTCGAGTAGATCACGCGCTCGCGCGCTCTTTCGGCATCGGCTATCTCTTTTCCAAACTGCTTCTCAAGAAAGAGCGTCGCCAGAAATCTGATGAGACCTTCGCGCAGCACGCCAAAGCCTTCACCACGCACCGGCGCAACGCCGCCAACCCACAGGCGCGCGACCGCTTCGGCAATCGTCAAGGCGCTCGCCGCGTCAACTTTCGAGCGACGAAAAGCGGCAGCATCGAGCAGCACCGTACCGCCTTCGTTGAAGCCTGCGCCGCGCCTGACGGCGACGAGTTTGATGGGAACGTCCGGCGCAGCGCCGAGCAGCCCCGCATAGAAGGAGCGCGCACTGGCGGCGAGCGCAATCAACTCATCCGCCTGCTTACGCACATCTTCGCCCGCGCCCTTCGGCATGAAGGCGCTGACACCGCTTGCTTCGCCCGAACCATTGTTGACATCCCAACTTCCTGTCAGAAAGAAAGGCTGTGCGCTCAGCGTTTGATCGAAAGCCGGGCCGTTGCCCCGCCCGCTTGTCACGACCTGTTCGCCACTCACGCCGTTAACCGTCAAACGAACCGGGGCGACATCTGCGCCGCGCGGAGAAGCGATACTGCTATGCACCGGGAACCAGGAGGAGAGCGGGAGAAATTGAGTACCTACAGGCGAGAGCGCAGCGAGGCCGGAGTTTTCCGCGACGGGCAAGCGATAATCCAGCGAGACGCTGACGGAAGCATTCGGCGCAACCGGCGTCGGCAAGGCTATTCTGACCAACTGAAAGTCGTTGCGTATGTCTCCGGCGCGAAAGGTCGCCGTTCCATCCCCAACGCTCGCCGCCTTAATTTCCGCCTTCGGATTAATCCGCAGAGTGAGGGTTGAGCCAGCGCCGCGCCCAATGTTTCGCGCCGTTAGTTGTGCGCGAGCCGTCAATGCGCGCTCATTCGCAGCCGGGATGCTGGCCGTGATGTCGAACTTTGTAATCAGCCACGCGGCGGTCGGTTCATCCTGTGCGAAGACGAGCGAGGTTGAGTAAATCAGGGAGACGAAAGATAGAAGTAGAAAAGTGCGAATTGTTTTCATAGGCTCAGAGAGATTAGCTGTTTCAAAACTATGGAGAAGAAATAGACAGGATTAACAAGATGGACAGGATCAAGGGAAGAAGAAATAAGCTTATCTGTCCTGTCTTGTTTTCTTAATCTTGATAATCCTGTTAATCCTGTCTATTCCTTCCAGGTTTTCTCAGACGCTCTTAGTTAGTTTCCGGCACACGGGCGCGACCAATTAGTTCATGTATCTCGCGCAGCATGTTGAGCAGCGCGCTCATGCGCGCAAGCGGCAGCATGTTTGGGCCATCGGACGGCGCGACCTCCGGGCGGTCGTGGACTTCCATAAATACCGCATCAACGCCGCATGCGACTCCGGCACGGGCGAGCGGTTCGATGTACTGCGGAAGTCCACCCGTTGCATTGCCCATTCCGCCGGGAAGCTGCAAAGAGTGTGTCACGTCGAAGACGACGGGCACGCCAAACTCCCTCATAATCGGGAAAGAGCGCATGTCAACCACCAGGTTGTTATAGCCGAAACTGACGCCGCGCTCCGTCAGCAAGAGTTTCCGGCAACCCGCTGCACGCGCCTTCTCGACGATGTTGCGCGCATCCTGCGGAGCCAGAAACTGTCCCTTCTTAACGTTGACCGCGCGCCCCGATTGGGCCGCCGTCGTGATCAAATCGGTCTGCCGCGAAAGGAAGGCGGGAATTTGCAGAATGTCCGCGACCTCTGCCACTTCCTCAACCTGGGAAACATCGTGTATGTCCGTCACCACGGGCACACCGATCTCTTCCTTTACACGCCTGAGCACGTCCAGCCCAGCCGCAAGACCATGCCCGCGAAAGCTCTTGACGGATGAGCGATTGGCTTTGTCGAACGAAGATTTGTAAACGAAATCAAGCCCCGCATCCTTCGCCCGTAGTGAACACTCGCGTGCCATCATCAAGGCGTGCTCGGTTGATTCGATAACGCACGGCCCGGCGAGGATCGTCAACCGACCGTCCCCGAACGTGGCATTGCCGACGCTGAATATTTCCCTCTCCACTTAAACGCCTCTCTTCGCTCTAACCACTAAAAAGGATTCTTAAATATTTTCTTCAGTTTATTCTTCGCCCTGCTAAATACTGAAGGTTTCTTTTGCTGCGCTGCCTGATTGTTTGCCCGGCGCGGCTCTTTAGAGTTGCGCGTCTGTTGTTTCCCCACATTTGCGTTAACCGTCTCAATGGATGCCCCGGCTTCCTCTTTCACCGCCAGCCCGCCCAGCGTTTCCCCGGCATCGCTAGCGGTCGTGAGCTTAGCCGGTGTCCGTGTCGCAACAACCGCAATGGTGATGACAGCGAGCAGCAGAATGCCCGTTGAAATCAGCAGGACTCGAATCGGGCGAGTCAGCCACTTGAA
Organism: uncultured Acidobacteriota bacterium; assembly: GCA_963791265.1. GTDB lineage: Bacteria > Acidobacteriota > Blastocatellia > Pyrinomonadales > Pyrinomonadaceae > QHXM01. Next base: position 341,358 of record CAWBSB010000005.1, on the reverse strand, counting down.
CCACGATTGCTTCTTGCCGAAGAAAATCCTCATCCGCGCGATGGCGGGCGCGTGACGAGGCAGCGCTGTCGGAACAGCATAAGGATGAGAAGCCACTGGCTCAGCGTAAACAACCGGCGGTTGAGCTGAATAACCATTGTCCGCAAGGATAGCTCCATCAACGACGCTTCCATGCGCGACCACTTCCGGTTGAGCCGCCGAAGCTGCGCTGGCGGCAGCACGGCTCTGGCGCAGGCGCTCAATATCAATCACGAGCCGACCCGAAGGCGTCTCCGTCCCGGCGCTACGCAGGGATTCAAGGCTCGGCGCGCTCAGGCTATCGGCATGCTCAAGCCCCAACCGCTCCGTGATCGCATAAAGCTCCTGCCGAAATGCTTCCGCATCCTTCGGCCTATCCTCTGCCTTCTTTTCCAGCGCATGCAGCACCACTTCTTCAAGCGCTGGCGGGATCGTCGCCACAAACTCGCGCGGGTTGCGCGGCGGTTGAGAAGAATGCTTGATGGCGATGGCGAGCGGTGAGGTGCCGTTAAAGGGCGTCGTGCCCGTCAGCATCTCGTACAGAATTATCCCTAAGCTGTAAACGTCAGCCGCAGGCGTTAGGTGCGCTCCGTCGCATTGCTCCGGCGACATATAGCGCGGAGTTCCGATCATCGCGCCGACCTGCGTCAACGTCTGCGGATCGTCGTCATCTTCAAGCGCTTCGGCGGCGAGCTTGGCGATGCCGAAATCCAAGACCTTGATGAAGGGCGGCGCGTCTTTGCGCTGGACGACGAAAATGTTTGCGGGTTTCAAATCACGATGGATGACACCGGCATTGTGCGCTGCGGCGACCGCCGAAGAGATTTGCAGCATGATGGAGACGGCACGCGCTACATCCAGAGGGGCTTCGCGCGCCAGCACATCTCGAAGGGTGCGGCCTTCGAGAAGCTCCATCACGATGTAGACCAATCCATCCGATGTGCTGCCGAAATCCGTGACCGTGACGGCGTTCGCATGTTGGAGGCGTCCGGCAGCACGCGCTTCACGGCGAAAGCGCACTTGCGCCGCTTCGTCTTCCACGTAGCGCGGATTGAGAACTTTGACGGCGACGGGGCGATCAATCAACAGGTGCGTCGCGCGGTAGACCGTCCCCATGCCGCCCGTCCCCAACCGCTCATCCAGCCGGTATTTCTCATCGAGCGTGCGCCCAATAAACGAATCAACAACGGGTCTGGCAATCGCCACAGTCGGGTCGGCCTGCAAGAGCGCGCCATCTTCCGGGCACACTCTCACCTCGTCGGCGAAATCCTGACCGCATGTGGGACAATGAAGCATAACTACAGTGACAAGTGACAAGTGACGAGTGACAAGTTACTACAAGATTTTAACTTGTCACTCGTCACTTGTCACTTGTCACTGTTTTTTAATCGTCTCCGGCGACGCCCGCGCGCTCCTGATGAAGCGTTTCCGTCGCGTCGAGTTTTTCGATTGCAGTCTCGTTTCGCAAACGGTTTTCGTAGGCCGCGCGGACGAAAGAGGCGAAGAGGGGATGAGCCTGAAGAGGTTTTGATTTGTATTCGGGGTGAAACTGACAGCCGAGGAACCAGGGATGAACGTCGCGCGGCAACTCTGCGATCTCGACAAACTTTCCGTCGGGCGATTCCCCGCTGATGATTAAGCCTTCGCGCACGAGCGTGTCGCGAAACTCCGGGTTGAACTCGTAGCGATGGCGATGGCGCTCATCAATCTCCGCCGCGCCGCCGTAGACCTCACGCGCCAGCGAGCCTTCGGCCAGTCGGCAGGGCCATGCGCCGAGACGCATCGTGCCGCCGAGTTCCTCAACGTCAACCAGGTCACGCAGCTTGAAGATGACCGGATAGGGCGTGTTCGCGTCAAACTCGGTCGAATCGGCATCCTTCAAGCCACAGACGTTGCGCGCGTACTCGATGCAGGCCGTCTGCATGCCGAGACAGATGCCGAAGTAGGGCGTTTGCGTCTTGCGCGCGTAGGCGATGGCTTTAATCATGCCCGCGACGCCGCGCTTGCCGAAGCCGCCGGGAACGAGTATGGCGTCAAAGTCGCGCAGGCGGTCTTCGTAATCGTCGTCCATCAATTCTTCCGACTCAATCCACTTCACACTGACGCGCAAGTTGTTGGCGACGCCTCCGTGCGTCAGCGCCTCGCGCAGAGACTTGTAGGAGTCTTCCAGCTCGACGTATTTGCCGACGATGGCGATGGAAGTTTCGCCCGCCAAGGGTTCTTTGATCGTATTGACCAGCTCGCGCCATTCGGAAAGGTCTGTGTGCGCCGCGCGCTCCGTAAGATTGAGCGCCGCCACGATCAACTCGTCCAACTCCTGTTCATGGAAAGCGAGTGGCACTTCGTAAATCGTTCCCACATCCAGCGCCGTAATCACAGCGTTCTCTTTGACGTTGCAGAAGAGGGCAATCTTTGAGCGCAGGTCGCGCGAGAGTGGGCGGTCACAACGGCAGAGGAGAATGTCGGGCGCAATCCCTATCTGCATCAAATCGCGGACGGAGTGCTGCGTCGGCTTGGTTTTCAATTCCCCGGCGGCGGCGATGAAGGGCACGAGCGTGACGTGTATGAAGATGGCGTTTCCACGGCCTTCTTCATTGCCCATCTGCCGGATGGCTTCGAGAAACGGCAAGGACTCGATGTCGCCGACCGTGCCGCCGATTTCGACTATGATTACGTCCGGCTTATCTTTTTCGGCGACGGCGCGCACCGCATCTTTGATTTCGTTTGTGATGTGCGGGATGACTTGAATAGTCTTGCCCAGGTAATCGCCCCTGCGCTCTTTTTCGATGACGGAAAGATAGATGCGCCCGGTCGTCCAGTTATTCGCCTGCGAGAGATGCGCGTGCGTGAAGCGTTCGTAATGTCCGAGATCGAGGTCGGTCTCAGCGCCGTCGTCTGTGACGAAGACTTCGCCGTGCTGGAAGGGCGACATCGTGCCGGGGTCAACGTTGATATATGGGTCGAGCTTGATAAGAGCAACCTTCAGCCCGCGAGTTTCGAGCAGGCAGCCGATGGATGAAGCTGCCAAACCTTTACCGAGACTCGAAACCACGCCGCCCGTCACGAAGATGTACTTAGGCATCATTTACCTCATGTAATTAGAAAATGAACTACGCCGCAGCAAGCTGCGAAGTATCAGAATAGCTTGAGTTGTTCCTTGTGCAGTTGAATGTATTCCGCACCTTGATTTTGAATGTACTGCTTGATGCTTGTTTCATTACCATGCTGTCCAACTGTGCTGATGAAATATCCAGCCGACCAGAACTGTCCGCCCCAGAGTTGCTTCCTGACCTCTGGACAAGCGCGGAAGACTTCCCTGGCCGTGATGCTTTTGATGATCTGCACAATTCTTTTCGGGCTGTAGAGCGGTACTGATTGAACGAGGAAATGCACATGGTCTTGATCTGTGCCAATCTCAAGAAACGTGATCTCGTAGCGTTTGCTGATTTCCAGACAAGTTTCCTTGAGCTGTTTATCCACATCGGAAGAAAAGACCACTCTTCGATATTTGGCTGGGCAGACGATATGGTACAGAAGAACTGAGACATTGTGCCTCTTATGAATAAATTTGCTCACTGCGCCAGTATAGCGCAGCAAGCTTGCGAGGAATGTACCCGCTGAGATTCAAAATGAAGAATGAAAAATTAAATCTACGTCTCATCTTTTGCATTTTGCATTTTTAATTTTTCATTGTCGTCATTCCCGTCGCCCGATTCCTGTTCACCGTCCAGATAACCCTGGCGAAAATCTTCCTGCGCTTGCATTGCTTTCTCCGCTCCGGGGTCAAGCACCTTTTGCAACCCCATGAAGCCTGCGCCCATCAATCCACGATTCTCATTCGCGCGCTTTTCAAACTCTTCGACCGTCAAAGGCTTGGTGGGTCGCGTCAGCAGATACAGCCCGCCGAAGACGAGCAAAAGGAAGAAGCCTAAACCAATCCAGTCTTTCATAAATTATAGAGGTCAGAGGTCAGAGGTCAGAGGGTAGAAAGTCAACGACTGACCTCTAACCTCTAGCCTCTGGCCTCTCTGAAAATTTTTCGCACGCGCTCAAGGTCGCGTTCCGTGTCAACGCCAATCGAAGGCGAGTCAGCTTCGATGACTTTTATCGTCACGCCCCGCTCAAGCGCGCGTAGTTGTTCGAGCGATTCCGCGCGTTCGAGCGTGGATTGCGGCCAGCGCGTGTATTCTAACAAAAAGCTGCGACGGTAAACATAAAGCCCCGTGTGCTTGCGAAAAGTCTCAAGCAGCAGCGGCTCGATTTCGAGCGCGGCCAGCAGCGTTCCATAACGCCGCACAGCATCGCGCGGAAAAGGAATCGGCGAGCGCGAGAAATAGAGCGCCCGTCCCGCACCATCGGTCACGACCTTGACGACATCCGTGCTCAAGACATCAGCCGCATCTTTAATCTCTTCCGAGGTAGTCACAATCTGCGCCTCGCTGTCTCGCAACAACTCAGCAACCGCGCGCTCAATCGTCTGCGGCGAAATGAGCGGCTCATCGCCTTGCAGGTTGACGATCACCTCCACGTCACGGTCGAGCGTGGCGGCGACTTCCGCCAGCCGGTCGCTGCCGCTCTGGTGATCGGAGCGCGTCATCACCGCTTCAAAACCGGCAGACAGCACCGCGTCCAGAATTCTTTGGTCATCAGTCGCAACAATCGCGCGTGCCACATTGCGAGCCGCGAGCGCGCGTTCCAGCACATGCAGAATCATCGGGCGACCGTTGATGTCGAGCAGCGGTTTTCCGGGCAAGCGGGTCGAAGCGTAGCGTGCGGGGATGACGGCGACAGCGTTTTGTGGAGGTGTTGAAGCCGTGTGATTCACGGGACAACACGATAACGCCCCGCATCGAATAAAGTCAAAAGGAAAAGGTTAGACAGGATTAACAGGATTTTCAGGATTAAGAAGACCAAACATGTCAGGAAAGCTGAATGCTTGTTCTTTCATCCTGAAAATCTTGTTAATCCTGTCTATTTCTTACCGGCCTTTGTATCCGTCAGGCTTTCATGTCTGCTGCCATCTTTTGAGCCTTCGTTCGGATGAAGGCGTAATTCAAAGCTGGCAGCGAATTGAACCCGGCAGCCTTCGTGCAGAATTCCTTCGCTTTCGCGTTGTCGCCTTTGCCTTGATAAGCCAGGCACAAGCGATAGAAGTTCTGCGGATTTTGCTGGCCGGTCTGCTGCAATTCAGCGATGGCTTTGTCGTAATCCTTTTCCGCCAGCGCAATCATGCCTGTGAGTTGGTGTGACTGTCTGAGCTGCGCCGGATTCTTGGACGCCTCAGCCCCTTTGCGGAATTCTTCAGCTTCCGTCTTCGCCGTCGCGTTGTCTTTCTTACCAAGCGCAACCGTAGCCAGATTGTAATGGTGAAAGCGCTTTGTATTGTCCTTAATCTCCTGCGAGAGACTGGAGCTTTCTGTCATCTTGAGGATGCGCTCAAACAGCTCCTTTGCTTCGTCATACTTCCCCATCTCAAGCAAAATTGTTCCTTTGGTTTGAAGGTCGCCCGTCATGGCCGCGACATCGTTGATCTTCTCACCCAGCGCGTATTGCTTGTCCACATCCGCCAGCGCTTTATCCAGCTTGCCGCTATCAACATCAACGACAGTCTGAGCGAAGAGCGCGGTTCGGCGTTCACCATCGTTTCGCGCCTTGTCAGTCATTTTTTGTAACTCGGATGTAGCTTCATCAGGCTTTCCCTGATACAGCAGGTCGGCGGCAATCGCGAAATGCGAATTAACGAAGTTGGCATCAATGGAGAGTGCCTTGCGATACTGCGCCATCGAGTCGTCGAACCGACCCATCTTGAGCAGTAATTCGCCGTATGAGTCGTAAGGATTCGGGTCGTTGGGTATCAACTCGATGTATTTCTTGAACGCTTGCTCGGCGTTGGCGTAATCAACGTTTTGCCGGTAGGCGTAGCCGAGGATGTTAAAGGCGGTCGAGTAGTTCGGGTTCAACTCGGTTGCTTTCCTGTAATGCTCGATGGCCTTCGGGTAATCCTGCTGACCAAAGTAGTAGCCGCCGATGGTGAACTGAGCACGCTCGTCATTAGGATAGGCGGCAACGAGCTTGTCAAGATATTCCTTCTGTTTCGTCACATTGGCGTTGGCTCCCGCTTCGTTGGCAAGGATGAGCAGCCGCTCTCCTTCCGAAGCTTTGTCCGCCAGACTCACGGCCTTCTTCAGGTGATCGAAGAATTCCTTTGCGGTCGGAGAAGAATTAGCCCGCGCCAATTCTGCCGAGGCGAAATTCGGATCGAGCGAGATTGCTTTATCAAAATGCTGTAGTGAGTCCTGGATAAGTAATCTTTCGGCGAGGTCACGCCCTTGCAGGAACTCCTTTTTCGCTTCCTCCGACGCTGAGGTGACGGGAAGCTTTCCAGTAGTCGGCGAAGTTGTAGTAGACGAAGTTGCAGCGGTTGGCGACTTCCCTTCGTTGCTCGCCGCGGCACAACCCGCCAACATTGCAGCACTGAGCGCAACAATTGCAGCCAACAGGTAAACTCTAGAACTGATACGACGCATCGGACATCTCCTTTGAGTAGGTGGTTAAGCTGATGACTCGCAATGGGGAGTAACTTGCGGCACGAGCTTTAATGCGAGGTCGATCAACACTGGCCAGCAGCCCTGCGGGAAAGAAGAGACGCCTGTTAGCGTCTCGAAAATGCCTCTGTTTCAGCATCCAAAAAATTGAATTATTTCCTGAAAAGTGGAACTCATATCTCCATACCTTGTCAGCATTCATTAATGGAGATACTTTTTGAAGACTGATAAGCCATATAACGAAAGCGTGAAAGAATAAGTTCACTCAAGTTGCGCGGTGTAAAGGCGCTTCGTCCCGTCAGGGACGACATGGAAATAGCCCAGCGGTTTATCGCCGGGAATAAAATCTAAGAAGCAGTTTGAAAAGTCTATGAAAGCTCCGAAGGAGCGAAATGTAAGAGCCTGTGGCAACGCCACAGGGAGAGATTCCAGTTGATTCATCAAGCCCTGAAGGGGCGACATTGAGTATTCCGCCCTTATCAGGGCTTCATCATTTTATCCATGTCCAGACCCAGGGCTGCGCCCTGGGCTATCACATCGTCGCCCCTTCGGGGCTTTTCAAACAGCTCCTAAGGAATAAAACCTGAGTCCCGTCGGGACGACTGAAGAGAGGCTCGCTTCCTTTCAGTCGCCCCGACGGGACTCAATCATCTCTACAGTTCTGTTACCCAGCCATGAATGGCTGGGCTATTCTCAAATGTTCCTGACGGGACAGAGAAAACCTATTACTTTTCAAACGGCTTCTTAGAATTTCTTTCCGCCGACTCATCCCACAACCTTTTACCTTTTTACTTTTGACTTTCATTCCTCTCGCGGGCTACCATGCCTTTTCCTTAGATTATCAAGCGTTGACGCTCTTTTATATTTGTAATTCTTGCGGGTTAAGAAAACTTGATGCCGACGGGTACGACCGAGAACATTATTGAGCTTGTTGGTAACACTCCGCTGCTTCACCTCGCGCGCTTTGCCCGACCGCCGCTCGCGGACATCTATGCCAAACTCGAATATTTCAATCCGGGTGGAAGCGTTAAAGACCGTGCTGCGCTCGGAATGATTCTCGACGCCGAAAAGCGCGGCTGTTTGAAACCCGGCTCGACCATCATCGAGCCGACCGCCGGAAACACAGGAATCGGATTAGCCCTGATCGGCGTGGCGCGCGGCTATCGCGTCATTCTTTGCGTCCCCGAAGGCTACTCGCGCGAGAAGATGAGAATAATGGAAGCGCTCGGCGGAGAAGTTGAGTACGTCACCGAAGAGGCTGGGATGAAAGGCGCAATCGAACTCGCGCGCGAGATTGCCGCCAAGACCGAGGGCAGCTTCATCCCGCAGCAATTTGAAAATCCTTCCAATCCGCTCTATCACGAAGAGACGACTGGGCGTGAGATTATCGAGCAGATGGAAGGACGCATTGACGCCATCGTTATCGGCGCAGGAACAGCCGGAACGTTCACGGGAGTGGCTCGCGCCATCAAGAAGGTCAAACCCGATGTCCTTTGCGTTCTTGTCGAGCCGGAAGGTTCTATCTTAGGCGGCGGCCCGCCGGGCGAGCACAAGGTTGAAGGCATCGGCCAGGCGCAATTCATCCCGAAGAATTGCGAGCTTGAGTTGGCTGACGAGGTGATGATGATTTACGACGACGAGGCATTCGCCACCGTCCGCAAACTGGCGGAGACGGAAGGCGTACTCGGCGGAGGCTCATCGGGAGCAGCAGCGGCAGCCGCCTATCGCATTGCCGAACGCATCGGCAGCGGCAAACGCATCGTCACACTCTTTCCCGACGGCGCAGAGCGCTACATGAGCCAGGGAATTTTCGATCAGTGATAAGTGATGGGTCATAGGTAATAAGTAAAAACCTTTCTCCTATCACCCATCACTTATCACCTATCACTGAATTATTATGGGATTCGCAACTACAGCTATTCATGCCGGACAGGAGGCCGACCCGACAACGGGCTCGGTCACGGTTCCGATTTATCAAACTTCGACTTACGCGCAGGAGGGACTCGGCAAGCATAAGGGCTACGAGTACGCGCGCACGCAGAACCCGACGCGGGCGGCGCTTGAGCAGAACATCGCCGCGCTCGAAGGCGCGCGTTTCGGTTACGCCTTCGCTTCCGGGATGGCGGCCATTGACGCCACGCTTCGACTCATCAAGGCGGGCGAGCATGTCATCGTCTCAGACAACACCTACGGCGGCACGTTTCGTCTTTTCAGCAAAATTCTGGCGAACTACAATATCGAGTTCGACTTTGTTGATACCTCGGAGATAACCAACGTCGAGGCGGCGATTAAAGAGAACACGAAGATGATCTTCGTCGAGACGCCGACGAACCCCGTGATGATCCTGACAGACCTGCAAGCCATCTCCGATCTGGCGCATGCGTCGGGCGCGCGCGTGGTCTGCGACAACACTTTCATGTCGCCTTACCTGCAACGCCCCATTGAGTTCGGTGTTGACATTGTGGTGCATTCCACTACTAAATACCTGAACGGGCATTCGGACGGGATAGGCGGCATCGCCGTTTTGAACGACGAAGAGGATGCCAACTGGCTCGGTTTCGTGCAGAATAGCGCCGGAGCGATTCTGTCGCCTTTTGATTCCTGGCTCGTCCTGCGTGGGACGAAGACGCTGGCGCTGAGGATGGAGCAGCACGACCGTTCGGGCAGAGCGGTGGCCGCCTTTCTGGAAGAGCATCCGAAGGTGCAGAAGATTTATTATCCGGGTTCGCTCTCGCATCGCCAGCATGAGCTGGCGAAACGACAGCAAAAGGGATTTGGCGGGATGGTCGCTTTCGATGTCGGATCATTAGAGGCTGCGCGCACCGTGCTGGAATCTGTTAAGCTATGCACGCTTGCAGAAAGCCTCGGCGGTGTGGAAACTCTTATCTCGCACCCGGCGACGATGACGCACGCATCCGTCCTGCCGGAAACGCGCGAACGGCTCGGCATCACCAGTGGCCTCGTGCGTATCTCGGTCGGCATCGAAGATACTGAAGATATTATTACGGATTTAGATCAAGCGTTGAAAAGGATTTAGTGATAGGTGATAAGTGATAGGTAATAAGTAAAAGCCTGTCTCCTATCACCCATCACCTATTACTCATCACTTTTTATGATTATTGAGCTTCACGCAAAATCCGACGTTGGTCGTGTACGGCGTGGGAACGAAGACAACTTCCTGATCCTCGATTTGACTGTGGGGAAGGCCTGGACTGGCTCGGACGGCGCGGAAATGCCTGATGGGTTAGGCCGCTTTGAGCTTGGGGAGAAGGGCGTCGTGCTGGTCGTCTCGGATGGGATGGGCGGCGCGCTCGCTGGCGATGTGGCGAGCCGCATGGCTGTCGAAACCGTCCGCGAGATGCTCGTCGGCAGTGAAGGGGAAGAACAAGAGGCAGAGGGCGACGGCGAAGAGAAAGACCTCGTTGATTATCTGCGCCATGCCACCGTCTATGCCAATCTGGCGATTCATCACCGCAGCCAGGAAGACACGCGCTGCGCCGGGATGGGCGCGACCTTCACGGGAGCAGCCATCAAAGGCGACCTGCTCGACCTGGTTCAAGTCGGCGATAGCCGCGCTTATGTGATTCGCGGCGATCAGGTCAAACTTGCGACCAAAGATCAATCACTCGTGCAGCAACTCGTGGATGTCGGGCAGATCAGCGAATCCGAAGCCGAAACACATATGTTTCGCAACGTCATCCTTCAGGCGCTCGGCGCGCAAAGCGAATTGACGCCCGTCACAGGAAGGCTTCGCATCAGGCGCGGCGACATTCTTCTGCTTTGCAGCGACGGGCTGTCCGGCAAATTGCGCGCAGAAGATATACGCCAGATCATACAGGATGCCAAAGACGATCTGGCCGTAGCCTGCAACATGCTTGTCGAAGAGGCCAACGAGCGCGGCGGCGAAGACAACATCACAGTTGTCCTGGCACGTTTTGCGGGCGATGATCTTCAGGAAGCTAAATCTGAACGGATCACCATCGAGCTGCCGCCGATGGAAGAAGATGCCACACTTGGCGATACCGAGCCGCCGACTGAGCCACCTACTCAACCTGCGTGAGGCTTCAGTTAAATCTTCAGAGAAACAATTGACAACTCCGGCTTCCCGCCATTAACATCCAGCGCGTTCAAAAATTTGTAGGCTACATCCGAAAAGTCTCGTTGGCGTCTTTGTCTGCTCGACAAGAGAGTGCATCTTCTGCCGCCCCAATCCATCTGGGCAAATAATTATTACCACGAGCGTCTGTTCTCAAGTTAACCATCAGTCGCCCGGATTACGCGTTAGAGATAGGGGCTGCTCAATTCCAAGGCTTTTATCATTTTTGTCGGGTTGCTTCTGAAAAACCCATAACCCCCCGGAGCGCGACATGTGAAGACGAGCAGTGTGAAGTTGCGCGCGGACAGATGATGAGGAGAAATCGAACACAATGCTTCGACATTTAATGAACAGAAAACTGATCGTTTTGACGGCCTGCTGCCTGGCAGTAGCTATGCTGGCGCTTCCCGTTACCACACAAACCACCAAGGCCGATGATTTGTCAGGCCGTGAATTGCTCAGCGTCACTCGCGTTGCTCACGGCGGCGGCGAATATGCCGGGCTTCAATACGTGACGGCTCGCGCCGAAGGCTTCGTCAACGCCGGGGCTTTCGCTTCGGCGGGCGCGACCGCGTTGACCGGCGCAGTCGAGGTCAAGGTCGGTCTCGCCGATTATCAGGACAGGGACATGCGACGCCGCCTCGACATCAGCCCGATGGGCGCGATGGCGGCGCTCGGCGGCGGGCCAACGTTCCTGGTCTATACGGGGTCACAGGGCGGCGGGATGCTGCTCGGCAACGAGATTCGCGTCAGCGAAATTGCGGCCTCGCGCCAGTGGGCGATGATGGGCTTTGCCACACTCAATCGCGCCATCGAAGGCCAGCTCATCACGAATCGTCAACCCGACCAGGGCAACAACTATGTGGTCGAAGTCAGGTTCACCGCCGACGACAACGTTCGCTACTGGATCAACAAGAACACGTTCCTGATTGACAAGGTCGTGACGCGCTACCGGAGCCAGGTGATGATCGAGGAAGACCGCTCAGATTACCGCAAGGTGAGTTGCATGACGCTTCCCTTCCGCATCGTCACGCGCCTGCGCGGTCAGCGTCTCGCCGACCTGACCATCAGCAGCTACGACCTGCAAACGGTTGTGCCCAACGCACGCTTCACGATGACGGCAACGCCGTAAACAAGTAAAAAGGCAAAAGGTAAAAGGCAAAAGGAAGGCGGAGAACCACATTTGGTTAAAAGTGGTTTCAGCCTTCCTTTTGCCTTTTTACTTTTACCTTTTGCCTTGTTCTATCTGTCGCCAATCAGGGCCGCCTTGCCCGACGCGCCGGACGTAAAGGCTGGAGCCCTGTACGCGTTCGACCGTGACGCGCTCTCCGGCTTCGAGCGGCTCTTCGCCTTCCGCCGGGTACGCCGTCCACGTCGAACCGAAAACCTTCACAGCCCCTTCGTTGAGCGAACCCTCGCTTGACGTAATGACCAGCCCGACTTTTCCGGGCAGCGAATCAACGCCGCTCTTCAAATCGCTGCCGTCACGCTCGCGCGAGAAGTAGTTGACAAAGATTGTGCGCGAGGCAGCGGTGAGCGCAATCGAAACGAGCGCGAAGATGAGGAATTGCAAGGAGAGGCTCGTGATCCCAACGAGTCCGGCGAAAGCGGCGGCGAGCGCCCCGATGCCGAACCACAGCAGGACGAAGCCGGGCGTGAAAATCTCCGCGACGATCAGAATCACGCCCAGCACCGTCCACAAAATCCATGTCCACGAAACATCCATCAGTTGATTGCGGATTTCTGATTGCGGAATGCGGATTGGAAAGCAGTTGTCTTGCTCTTAAATCCGCGATCCGAAATCCGCAATCCGCAATTCCCTTCTATCCCTTAAACATATTTTTCATGACAAACCAGATATTTGCCGGGCGCTCTGCCAGTCGCCGCATGAAATAAGGATACCAGTGCTTTCCATACGGCACATAGACGCGCATGTTGTAGCCGTCCTTCGCCAGCTTCACCTGAAGGTCGCGGCGGACGCCGTAGAGCATCTGGAATTCAAAAGCCTCTTTGCCGATGCCTTCACGCTGGGCATATTCAATGGTCGCCTCAATCATCTTCGGATCGTGCGTGGCGATGCCGTGATAGACGCCGGACGAAAGCAGGGTCTTCATCACCCGCACGTAGTTGTCGTCTGTATCCTTCTTGTCTGGAAACGCGACTTCCGCCGACTCGTTGTAAGCGCCTTTGCAGATGCGTATGCGCGCGGGGATTTTCAAGATGTCCTGCACGTCATCGTAGGTTCGACGCAGGTACGACTGCAACACGATGCCGACATGGTTTAAGCCAAACTCCGAGCGTAGGCGCTTGAAAATATCTATCGTTACCTGCGTGACGTGCGAGGCTTCCATGTCCACGCGAACGAAGTTGCCGCGTCGCGCTGCGTCTTCGACGATGCGGCGCGCATTTTTATAAGCAAGCTCAGGGTCAATCTCAAGCCCGAATTGCGTCAGCTTGATGGAAACGTTCGAGCGGATGCCGGTGTCGTCGATGCGGGAGAGAATCTGTAGATACTCGCGCACCTCTTCTTCGGTTTCGGCGGCTGAGGCGACGGATTCGTTGAGGTGATCGAAGGAGGCCGTGCATCCTTTGGCGTTAATCTCGCGGATGGCAGCGATGGCTTCTTCGATGTCTTCGCCCGCGACAAAGCGATGCGTCATCTTCTTGAAGAAGCTAAAGCGCGTTGCAAAATCCTTCAAGCCCTCGTGCCGGGACAAATAGAGCAGCGCGTTTCTCGTGACCATAAAAGAAGTGATGAGTGATGAGTGATGAGTGATGAGTAAAAGCGATGGAACTTCTCAGAACTCACTGCTTATCATCTATCGCTTTACCTTTCGCTGATGATTTAAGTTGGAATAGCTGTCAGCATAAGTGATGCTACAGTGTGCGTGCAAGCGCTGTTATTCATTAACCGTGTTCAGCCCGATCTCTTTTTGAAGGGGGCGTAAGGCGTCAATCACAAAACGGATGTGCTCGTCGAGTTCGACACCCAGTTCCTCAACGCCCTGCCGGATGTCGTCGCGGTTGACTGTGCGCGCGAAGGCTTTATCCTTCAGCTTCTTTTTCACGGAAGAGACTTCCAGATCATCCAGGCTGCGCGACGGGCGCACGAGCGCGCAGGCGACTAAAAACCCGCACAACTCGTCGGTCGCAAAGAGCGCCTGCGCCATCACGGTGTCGCGCGGGACACCAGTATAAGTCGCGTGACCCATAATCGCGCGGATGATGCGGTCAGGATAGCCGCGCCCGCACATGATGTTTGCGCCTTTGAACGGATGCTCGTCAGCGCTCGGAAACATTTCATAATCGAAATCGTGCATCAGCCCCACGATTCCCCACTCGTCTACATCAGCCTCAGCCCCGCCATAACGCACGGCGCACGCGCGCATCGCAGCCTCGACGCAGAGCGCATGCTTCCGCAGGCTGTCACCCTTCGTGTACTCGCACAACAAATCCCAGGCTTCTTTTCTGTCAGGCATAATTCAAGTGATAGGTGATGGGTGATAAGTGATAAGAAAGAACATGGTTTTCTCTTATCACTTATCACCCATCACCTATCACTGCTTTAAGATTTCTCTTGAAATAACTATTCGTTGAATCTCGCTTGTTCCTTCGTAAATCGTGGTGACGCGGGCGTCGCGGTACATGCGCTCGACCGGGTAGTCGCGCGAGTAGCCGTTGCCGCCGTGAATCTGCACGGCGTCGGCGCAGACACGATTGGCGGTTTCCGAAGCGTAGAGCTTCGCCATCGCGGCGTAGAAGCCAGCCTGTTTGTGTCCGGCGTCCTTCATCGCGGCAGCGCGCAGCGTGAGCAGGCGCGAGGCGTCGGTTTCCGTCGCCATGTTGGCCAGCTTAAATTGAATCGCCTGAAACTCGGCAATAGGCTGACCAAATGCCTGCCGCTCCTTAGCATACTTTGTCGCTTCGTCGAGCGCGCCCTGAGCGATTCCGGTTGAGAGCGCGCCGATGCCTATGCGCCCGTTGTCTAGACTGTTGAAAGCCACGCGCTTCCCATTCCCCTCGCCACCCAGAATATTTGCGGCGGGCACGCGCACGTCCACAAAGCTCATCTCGGCAGTCTGCGAGGCTCGCTGTCCCATCTTGTGCTCGATGGACGAAACTGTCAGACCGGGCGTATCACCTTCGACGATGAAGGCAGTCACCTTGCTCTTATCCTCTTCGCGTCCGGTCACGGCCATCACGATATAGGTCTGCGCTTCGCCGCCACTTGTCACCCAGGATTTCGTGCCGTTGATGACGTAAGAATCACCATCACGGACGGCGCGCGTGCGAAGGTTGGTGGCGTCCGAGCCTGCCTGCGGCTCTGAGAGACAGAACGCTCCCAAAGTTTCGCCACGAGCGAGCGGCACAAGATACTTGTGTTTTTGCTCATCTGTGCCGAAGCTCAAGATCGGGTAACAGCAGACGGAGTTGGTGACGCCGACGATGACGCAGACGGAAGCGTCTGCGCGCGCAATCTCTTCAAGCGCGAGAGCGTATGCGACCGCATCGAAGCCTGCGCCGCCCCACTCTTCAGGGATAATCATACCCATCAGCCCAAGCTCTGCCAGTCCCTTCAACTGCTCGCGCGGGAAACGCGATTGCTCGTCGTACTCATGCGCTCGCGGCGCAATCTCGCCCGCCACAAACTCTCTGACGGAAGCCTGCACCATGCGCTGCTCTTCTGTTAGCTCAAAATCCACTGCTCGCCTCTTTCCTCAATTTTTTGGGTTGAAACTAGCACGGCAGAGAAAACTGAACAAGTGCGTAAGAGGTATATGATTTGAGACGATTATGGATTAAGATTGCCGCGCCGAAAATCTCTACCATCTTTCTGAAAGCTTGTTCCTGATTTGAATAACCCTATGAAAGAGTTTGCAACTCCTGAACCCGTCCCAACTGAAATCATAGAAGACCGCTCCGGCGTCTTCGGGCATCCCAAAGGACTGACCACGCTTTTCTTCACGGAACTCTGGGAACGCTTCAGCTATTACGGCATGCGCGCCATTCTGGTGCTCTACATGACCAGGCCCCCCGAACAGGGCGGACTCGGCTTCGGGATTCCCGAAGCGACTTCGCTTTACGGGTCGTACACCATGTTCGTCTATCTGACGAACCTGCCGGGCGGACTCATCGCGGATAAAATCTTAGGCGCTCGTCTGGCTGTGCTCGTCGGGGGAATCATCATCGCCTGCGGCCACTTTTCGATGGTCTTCCCGTCACTCCCCTTCTTTTACATGGGACTAACCTTGATCGCTATCGGCACGGGGCTTCTCAAGCCGAACATCAGCTCGATGGTTGGGAGTCTTTACGGGGAGGATGATCCCCGGCGCGAAAGCGGCTTTTCAATCTTCTACATGGGAATCAACCTCGGTGCTGTACTGGCTCCGCTGGCCTGCGGCTACCTGGCGCAGGGCGAGAGCTTCAAGAGATTTCTTTCGTACATGGGATTTGATCCGGCTTCAAGCTGGCACTGGGGATTCGGCGCGGCGGGCGTCGGGATGACGCTGGGCTTGATTGTCTTTCTCGCTCACCGGCGAAGGCTGGCGCACGTCGGAGGGAGAACCACAATCCGCAAGGACGCACCTGATTTCGTGCCAAAGAAACCGCTCACGCGTGAAGAGTGGAAGCGCGTCGGAGCTATTTTCATCTTCTTTCTCTTCACCATCCTGTTCTGGGCGGCGTATGAGCAGAAGGGGGCAAGTCTGAACCTCTTCGCCGACAAGCTGGTTGACAGGCAGGTATTTGGATGGGCTTTCCCGGCGAGCTACATGCAATCGCTGACTGCCTTTTTTGTCATTCTCTTGGCGCCGCTCTTCGCTATGCTCTGGGTTCGCATGGGTAAGCGGCAACCTTCCAGCCCAATTAAATTCACTTTCGGATTACTATTTATCAGCCTGGGTTATTTGCTGATGGTTCCAGCCTCCTGGCTGACGGCTCAGGGTAAGATCAGCCCCTTCTGGCTGGTCGGCCTTTACTTCCTTGAAGTAGTCGGGGAGATGTGCCTGAGTCCGGTCGGCCTGAGCACTGTGACGAAGCTTGCGCCAGCGAAACTTCTGGGCATCATGATGGGCGTCTGGTTTCTAGCGGCTGCGTTAGGCAACAAACTAGCGGGCTACTTCGGCGGCTTCTTTGACCCGAATAACCCGACCGCGCTCGTGAAGCTCTACGGCGGAATCGCCGTTGGCCTGCTCATCTCCGCCGGGGTTCTGGCGCTGCTGACCCCGAAGATCAGGAAACTGATGGGCAAGGTGCATTAAAACGGCAGGAGCTTGGGGCTCATCATTAATAAAAAACGGGGCGTCGCTTGTCCAGCCCAACGCCCCAACACAGGAAGGAATAGGAGCGCACTATACTCTTCGTCAGTCATCGTACACAAGCACTTTTTTGACAAGCTGGCAGTTCCCAGGCAAAAGCCTTGTCAAAGGGAGTTTTCATTCCCTTGATATTTCAATCCTGTAGATGAAAAGCGATGCCTGCGGAGTTAGGGTGAAGATTACGAAGCAGTGGGCTGACGAAAATTTCTTAAACTAAGGAGATTAAGCATGCCAAGCGGCAATCAACTATCCAGCATCCAGCACATCGTCGTTCTGATGCTGGAAAACCGATCCTTCGATCACATGCTCGGGTTTCTTTATACCGATCAGGGAAACAAATCGCCTTCCGGCCAGGCGTTCGAGGGACTGACTGGTAAAGAATTTAACCTCGATTCCAGTGGCAAGCGCGTCCCCGTCTTCAAGATTAAGCCGACCGACAAGAACGCCTATTTCATGCCCGGCGCCGATCCCGGCGAGGGCTACGCTGCCACCAACTCCGAACTCTTCGGCAGCATACATGCCCCGACGCCGCCCGTCGCCACCAACGGAGGATTCCTCAAAGACTTCTCTTATACTCTCGGTTGGGAAGCGAAAGAACACTGGACGATTCTGCCGGGAACAGTTCCCCAAAACATCATGGGCATCTTTACGCCTGAGATGCTGCCCGTGCTGTCAACTCTCGCTCGCAGCTACGCCGTGTGCGACCACTGGTTCTGCTCCCTGCCGACGGAGACCATGCCTAATCGTGCGTTCGCCAACGCAGCCACCAGCCAGGGGCACATGGACGACGCAACCAAATCATTCACAGTGCCCAGCATCTTCGGCTTACTGAGTAATCACAATGTGAGCTGGGCTATCTATGGTTATGATTCGGAGCCGCTCACACGCCACAACTTTCCAGACACCAGCAACGCAGACGACTCGCATTACGGCCTCTTCAAAGATTTTCAGGCCGCCGCGACCAGTGGGAAGCTTCCCGCCTATACTTTTCTTGAGCCAAGCTGGGATTCCAAAGGCAACAGCCAGCATCCGAATTACGATGTCGCGCTCGGCGAGCAGCTTATTCATGATGTTTACTACGCCCTCCGCAACGGCAAGGCATGGAAGCAAACGCTGCTCATCATCACGTATGACGAGCATGGCGGCTGCTACGACCACGTTCCGCCGCCAACGTGTGCTGTGCCGCCGGATGACACGCCCGGCGAGTTCGGCTTCGACTTCAAGCGCTTCGGCATTCGCGTGCCAGCCGTCCTGGTCTCTCCGCTGATTGCGCCCGGCACAGTCTTCCGTGTGCCGGAGGGTACGATGCCGCTGGATCACACCTCCATCTTGAAGACTGTCGAGAAACGATGGAAGTTACCCGCCCTGACCGCACGCGACGCCGCCGCGCCTGACGTGGGCGACGTGCTCACACTTGCCACCGCTCGCACAGACGACCCGCTCAAGAAAGTGAAAGTCCCTAAATCGAGCGGCAAAGACCCCGCCAAGGGGCATCCTTCTCATCTACAGCAAGTGCATGCCGAACTCGTAGCGCGATTGCCTGTGCAGGATAAGCAGGGCAACAGGGTTCACCAGACGCCTGAGCTACGCACGAGCGATGATTACAACGCCTATATCAAATCGCGCACTGCTGCGTGGAAGACCAGCCGCAAGATAGAGCCGACATCCGCCGGGCAAAGCGCAAAGAAAGGCACGGCGAAAAAGTCCGCTAAAGCAACGAAGAAGAAGGCGAAGAAAAAGCCCTGAGAGGCAGTTTGAGAAGCAGTTTGAAAAGTAGAAGCTCTACGAAACAGTCCCGTCAGGGACGACATGAAAATAGCCCAGCAATTTATTGCTGGGAATAGAATCAGGAAATAAAACCTGAGTCCCGTAGGGACGACTGAACGTACATGCGCTATTTCAGTCGTCCCTACGGGACTCAACTCTTTTTACGACTATGTTTCCCAGCAATAAATTGCTGGGCTATTTTCGCCTGTCCCTAACGGACATAATGTTAATAGCGACCACGGCGCCTGTTGTTAACGCCGAAAACCGGATGGCTCGGCGAGCCTGCCCCGCGACGATAGTAGCCGTTACCGCGCCTGTGATTGCGGCGACCGTTATAGTCCCAACCGTCGTTGTTGCGACGCTCGCGGCGAATCTGGCGTCCCAGGTCGCGTCGGTCATGTCGAATATCGCGGCGCTCCGCGCGCGTAATTGTGCCGTCCGAACGGTAAACGCGCCGCTCTTGCCGAATCTGACGCTGACGCTGGCGCAACTGTTGCGCCTCGTTTCTGGTGAGTTGGCCGGAGCGAACCCCGCTTCGGATTCTAGAACGATCACCACGATACCTGTTGCCCTGCCCGAATGTCTCGGCTGATACGCCGAAGAGCATGACTATTGCGCCCAGAAGAAGAAACTTTTTCATATATCAAACCCTTTCCTTCAAAGTTATTTTTTGCGGCCCCGGCATTCCTTGTTAACGGCAGCCTGCACACCGTCGGAGAGAGTTCAGTTTAGTGTAATTCATCAAAGAGACTGTCAACTGCTATGCCATGACGTGCAATCGCACGATGTCCCTTTAATTGTTAAGACTTAAAGCTCTCAGCGCCTGAATCACCTCTCCGGTCAGGAGACATCGTCCCCAAAATCGAACACTCGCCGCATGATTTCCGTGTCTAAATCCGGCTCTTTACAAAAGCCTGGATTCGTTGAATACTTCCCCATCACTCACGCCGAAAGTCAGGAAGGATCCCCCAATCATGCCATCTGAAGACAGTCGGCTCGACGAACGAAAACACACAAAAGATGAATTGCAGGAGCGCACAGACCTGCCCGGCATCATCGAGGGCAAAGGCGCTGAGGAGGCCATACGCTTTCAGGCGCACCTGCTGAACACGGTCGAGCAGGCTGTCATCGCTACCGACCTGAAGGGGACGATCACTTACTGGAATCGCTATGCGGCGAAGCTCTACGGCTGGACAGCCGCAGAAGCTGTGGGGCGCAATATCATGGAAATCACCCCGGCGAATTCAACTCAGGAGCAGGCGGCTACAATCATGTCGGCACTCAGTGCGGGCAAGGCATGGTCTGGCGAGTTCGTCGTCCGCCGACGCGACGGCACGACCTTTCCGGCGATGGTCACGGACACGCCTATCCACGATGAAGAAGGAACGCTCATCGGGATGGTCGGCGTTTCCATGGACATCAGCGAGCGCAAAGAACTCGAACAGGAGTTGCGCGCTCACGCAGAAGAGTTATCCGAAGCCAATCGACTCAAGGACGAGTTTCTCGCCACGCTCTCGCATGAACTACGCACGCCGCTGACGGCTGTGCTGGGCTGGGCCAGAATGCTTTGCGACAGCACGCCGGACGAGGCCACACTGGCGCACGCGTTGAAGGTCATCATGCGCAACGCCGAAGCGCAGCAGCATCTCATCGAAGAGGTGCTCGATGTCTCGCGCATCATCACCGGCAAGCTACGCCTGGACGTGCGTCCCATCGAGCTAATCTCCATCATCGAAGCAGCCATTGAAACCGTGAGTCCTGCGGCTGAGGCCAGGGCTATTCAGGTCAGCAGGGATTTTGACAAGGAGGCCAACCTCATTGCAGGCGACCCGGAACGCTTACAACAGGTGGTCTGGAATCTACTGTCAAACGCAGTTAAGTTTACGCCTCAGAGCGGGCATGTAGAGATTCTGCTTGAGCGCGTCGGCTCGCATGTGCGGATCATCGTGAGCGACAGCGGACAGGGCATCTCGCCGGATTTCCTCCCGCACGTCTTCGACCGCTTCCGGCAAGCCGATCAAACTGCTGCGAGGTCGCATACAGGGCTGGGGCTGGGGCTGGCGGTCGTGCGCCATCTGGTTGAACTGCACGGGGGAACGGTGGTGGCGAGAAGCGAAGGAGAGCAGAAGGGCGCGACCTTCACGGTTGAGCTTCCCATCCTTGCTCCCGTAGAAGAGACCAAAGCACAGCCACCCGCCCCCGAACGAATCAGGGACAAAACTCAAAGCGATAATGCCGTAGAGCTTGGCGGGCTGCGTGTCCTCATCATTGATGATGAACCGGACGCGCGCGAGTTAATTTCCGTTCTGCTCCGGCAGCGCGGGGCGGAGGTTTTGGAAGCGTCGTCGGCGAGCGAAGGGCTGAAGCTATTGGAGAGCGCAAAGCCGGACGTGCTCATCGCAGACATCGGGATGCCGGGTGAAGACGGCTATGCGCTAATGCGAAAGGTGCGTGCACTCAGTCCTGAGCGCGGCGGACTGACGCAGGCCATCGCACTGACGGCCTATGCCGGTGAAGAAGATCAGGCACAGGCGATTGACGCGGGCTTTCATCTACACGTCACGAAGCCTGTGGACTCAGCCGCACTGACCGATGCGCTGCTGAGCCTCGCCCGCCAATGAGACATAGCGAACTTACACGCGCGCAGTATCGTAATGCGTTGAGGAGGTAAAGCAGAATGTATTGTTCATCCTGTGGTGGGACGGTGGCGCAGGGCGTTAGCTACTGCAATCTCTGCGGAGCAAAGTTGAACGCAGCGAAAGATGCGATTGTCGCTAAACCGGCGGAGTTGTTCCCTGAATCACTCGTGTGGGCGATTGTCGCAGTCTTCACTGTCGGCCTCGGAGTCACCATCGGTCTGATGGCGGTGATGAAAGACTTGCTCAACTTCAGCCAGGGATTGATTATTGCATTCACGATTTTGAGCTTTCTGCTGACGTTCGTGGTCGAAGGCGTGCTCATCTGGATGCTGTTGGAGAGCAAGCGCAACGCTCAGAAATCGGGCATCACCGCGCCGCTGAAGGAGCAAACGACCAGAGAGCTTGACGCGGCGCAGGTGCGCGCTCTACCGGAACCCGTGCCGAGCGTAACCGAGCATACTACTCGCACGTTTGAGCCGATCTACAACAAGCGAAAATCAGAATGAAGAGTTGCCCCTTCTAAGAAGCTGTTTGAAAAGCCCCGAAGGGGCGACGATGTGATAGCCCAGGGCGCAGCCCTGGGTCTGGATATAGATTACATGATGAAGCCCTGAAAGGGCGGAATAAGGGTGACTTTATTCCGCCCTTTCAGGGCTTAACAAAGAAACTGGAATCTCTCCCTGTGGCGTTGCCACAGGCTCTTACATTTCGCTCCTTCGGAGCTTTCATTGACTTTTCAAACAGCTTCTAAGATACGCCGCGCTTGTCGCCCGTTTCCCTTCTCAACTACAATGCGTGCTTGAGCCAATCGTGGTTTTGCCTGTGTAATGAAACCTCTTTTATTAACGGTGGTCGCGGCTTACGTGGTTGCGGCCATTCATTCGATTCTGGCGTTCGTCAACAAGCGGCGAACGCTGGAGCGTATTACATTGGGCTCGCTGGCCTTCGGCTTCGTCCTCCACACGGTCTTGATGATTACGGATTGGACGCAGGAGGGACGCTACCCGCTCCTTGGCCTGCGCGAAACGCTCTCGTTTCTAGCCTGGACGCTGGTTGCGACCTACGGGCTGGTGCTCTATCGCTATCGCACGCAGGCTCTGGGAAGTTTTACGCTGCCGCTCGTCGCCGTCCTGACCTTTATCGCCAGCGTGACGCGCGACACAATGAGCACTGCATCGGACACTGTGACGGATGTCGGCCCGGCCTGGCTCTTCCCTGTTCACACGACGCTTTGGATCTTCGCTTACGCCGCGCTCTTCGTCGTCTTCATCTCCAGCGTCATGTACCTGCTGCAAGAGCGCGAGTTGAAACTGAAAACTTTCAGCGCCATCTTCCACCGCCTGCCGTCTTTGACGACGATCAACAACATCGCGACCACGGCGGTCGGCGTCGGATGGACGCTCTTGACGCTCGGCATCCTGACCGGCATGGTCTGGTCTTCTTCGCGCGATAACCGGCTCTGGCATAATGACCCGAAGGAAATTTTCGCGGCGCTGACGTGGCTGCTTTATCTCTTGCTGGTGCTTTACAGGGCAACCGCCGGATGGCGTGGCCGCAGGGCGGCATGGATGGGTGTCGCGGGCTTCGCCCTCGTGCTTTGCACATTTTTCGGAGCGCGTATGCTGGGCGGCTATCACTTTTTTGGTTAACGAAATCCGGGATTATTGCTGTAATCGTAATAGCGTGTAGAATGCGGAAACTAATCGCTGACCGCTGGTAACTCACAAATGTCAATCGTTCTCGTCGGCCTCAATCACAAAACCGCGCCCGTCGCGGTGCGCGAGCGTCTGGCTTTCACGGAGGAAGCATGCGCCGAAGGCTTGCGCCTGCTCGTTGACGGCGAAATCGTGAACGAAGGCTTAATCTTCTCGACGTGTAATCGCGTCGAAGTGTTGGCGGCAACCGGCAGCGAGCGAGTGGTAGAAGGTAAAGAGCGCATCGAAGATTTTTTGAGTCAATCGCGCTGTCTCCCGCACGAGGATTTCAGCGGTCATCTATACAGTCATGCGGACGATGCAGCCGTGCGCCACGTCTTCCGCGTCGCCTCGTCGCTCGATTCGATGGTCGTAGGCGAGCCGCAAGTCCTGGGCCAGGTGCGCCGCGCGTATTCCGTAGCGGTCGAAGCGGGCACGGCGGGGCGCGTTCTCAATCGTCTCGTCCATCAAGCCTTTCGCGTCGCCAAGCGCGTTCGCACGGAGACAGGCATCGCTTCTTCAGCCGTCTCCATCAGCTACACAGCCGTCGAGCTTGGCCGCAAGGTCTTTGGTAATTTGAAGGATCGTACCGTGCTTCTCGTCGGCGCGGGCGAGATGGCCGAACTCTCCGCCAAGCATCTTGTCAGCGCTGGCGTCTCGCGCGTTCTCGTCACCAATCGAACTGAAAGCGCGGCACGGCAACTTGCCACACAGTTTGGCGGCGAGGCGGTTGACTTCGCGCACCTCGCAAAGCATCTGGCCGAAGCCGACATCGTTATCTGCTCGACCGGCGCAAGCGAATACCTGATTACTCCGGCCATCGCGCGCGAAGCTCTCGAAATACGACGTAACCGCCCGGCCTTCTTCATAGACATCTCAGTTCCGCGCAACATAGACCCGGAAGTCGGGCGCATTCCCAATCTTTTCATCTTCGACATAGACGATCTCGAATCCGTTATCGCGTCGAACATCCGCGAGCGCGAGCGCGAGGCTGAGCGTGCAGAGTTAATCGTCGAATCTGAAGTGATGCAATTTCAGCAATCTTTACGCACGCTCGACATCGGCCCGACGCTCGGCGCGCTCCGTGAAAAACTTCAGGAGATTGCCCGTAGCGAGATGGCGCGACAACGCCAGCGTCTCGGCGCATTGACGCCCGAACAGGAACGCGCCATCGAGAGCCTGCTGATGTCCACCGTCAACAAGATTTCCCACCCCATCATCTATCGCCTCAAAAGTTCCTACGACGCTGGCGAAACAGATGAGGCACAAGCATGGCGCGACATTTTCGGCATCGAAGAAGGTGAAGGATAGAGGTCAGAGGTTAGAGGTCAGTTCGCGCCATCTCCTAACCTCTGACCTCCAGCCTCTGACCTCTGATTATGACAGATCGTCTTATTATTGGCTCACGCGGCTCGAAGCTCGCGCTCTGGCAGGCTGAGTGGGTTAGAGAACGTCTCAGCCAGCTTCACCCGCTCAAAGATATTTCCATCGAGATTATCAAAACTTCGGGCGATGTGATGAAAGATGCGCCGCTCGCCGTCATCGGAGGCAAGGGAGTTTTCACCAAAGAACTCGAAGAAGCATTGCTCGCTCGCCGGATTGACCTTGCCGTTCACTCGCTGAAAGATTTGCCGACCACACTCCCGGAGGGGCTGGCGATTGCCGCCATCACCGAGCGCGAAGACGCGCGTGATGCGCTCGTGCTGCGTGAAGAATTGGTAATCGAGCAACCTTCAATCAAACACCTGCCTGAAGGCTGCGTCGTCGGCACGTCCAGCCCGCGCCGCCTGTCACAGTTGAAGCATCTTCGTCCCCATTTGACCGTCAAAGAATTGCGCGGCAACGTTGATACGCGGCTGCGAAAGCTGGACGCGGGCCAGTACGATGCTGTGATTCTGGCTTCGGCTGGCCTGCGCCGTCTTGGATTGTCACATCGCATCAGCGCTCCCCTGGAGATTGAAGAGATGCTTCCGGCTGTCGGTCAGGGCGCTCTCGCCGTCGAAACACGCGAGGATGATGAAGAGGCTATAACTACCCTCGCGCTGCTGGAAGATAGTGAGACGCGAGCGGCCTGCACGGCAGAACGCGCTCTGCTTCGCGCGCTCGGCGGCGGTTGCCAGTTACCCATCGCAGCCCACGCCGTTGTGCAGGATCATCATTTGCGGCTGGACGGTCTGGTGGCTGAAATTTCGGGAGAAACCATCATCCGCGCATTCGCCGACGGCGCAGCGACTGACGCCGAACAACTTGGCAACGAGCTTGCCCTTCGTTTGCGCGAACACGGAGCAGAATCACTGTTAAGCGGAATCACATGACCTCTTCCGAAGCGAAACAAAAGCCGGAACGACCTCTCGCCGGGCGCACAATCGTCATCACGCGCGCTCGCGCACAGTCTGACGATTTCGCCGCCGAGCTTGAGCGATTGGGGGCGCGCGTCGTCAGTTGTCCGACTATCGAGATTGTCGAGCCTGAATCTTACGCGCTGCTCGATGAAGCCATCGAAAATTTGTACGGCTACGACTGGCTTATCTTCACGAGCGTGAACGGTGTTGACTATTTTCTTCGCCGCCTGGAGACGCACGGCCATGAGGTGAGCGAGCTGGACGAATTGCGTGTCTGCGCTATCGGAGAGGCGACCGCTTATCGTTTGCGTGAAGCGCGCATCCACGTTGACGTGGTTCCCGAACAGTTCAAAGCCGAAGGCGCTTTTAGTGCCATCGAAGCCTACGTCGGCGGGCGCGCGGGGCTTGACCGTCTCAACTTCCTCATTCCTCGCGCGGCAATCGCACGCGACTACCTGCCGAAGGCGCTGGGAGAAGTTGGCGCACGCGTAGATGTCGTTCCGGCCTACCGCACCGTCCGGCCTCAAACGTCCGAGCGTGGCCGCGTCGAAGCGTTGCTTGCGGGCGGAGCAATAGATTGCATCACGTTCACCAGTTCCTCGACCGTCGCCAACTTTGCCCAACTCTTCGACACGACGGATTTGAGTCAACTGCTCGAAGGCGTCCGCATAGCCTGCATCGGCGACATCACGGCAGCCACCGCCACCGAATACAACCTCCGCACAGACATCCTCCCCAACGAATACACCATCCCCGCCTTAACGCGCGCCATCGTCGATTATTATTTAACGTAGGACAGGCATTCCTGCCTGTCGTAGGACAGACATTCCTGTCTGTCATTGAGCGCGTCAGCGCGAATATTGATTGACGATTATTGATTGGCGATTATTGATGAGCGTGCTAGCGCACGCTTAGACAGGCAGGAATGCCTGTCCTACTTGTGCTAAACTCCCGTTTATGGCGAAGGGTCGGGTTCTGATTGTTGATGACGAAAAGGCTGCGGGCGAGGGCTTGCGCGATCTGCTGGCTGCCGAGGGTTATGAGACGGTAGCGGAGGCGGACGGAGTTGACGGGCTAAAGCGCGTCGAAGAGTTTTTGCCGTCCGTCGTAATCACAGACATTCTGATGCCGCGTATGGACGGCTTCGGACTCCTGCGGGAGATTCGTCTACGCTACCCGGAGATGGCCGTCATCCTCTTGACCGGGCAAGGCTCCGTCGAGATGGCTTTGCGCGCCATTCAGGAAGAGGGCGCGTACCACTACTTCGAGAAACCGATTGACATGAAGAAGCTGCGCCTCGTCGTGGAGCGCGCAGTCGAATATGCGGAGGCGCGGCGTGAGAACGAGGCGCTGCGTCGCCAGCTAAGGGATCGCGGCGCGTTCGGCGAACTCGTCGGCAAATCCGAGCCGATGCGCCAGATCTACCACTTGATCGAACAGGTCGCGCCGTCTTCCGCCTCGGTTCTCATCACGGGCGAGTCCGGCACGGGTAAGGAACTCGTCGCCCGCACGATTCACAATCTCAGCCCGCGCAACAGCGCGCAATTTGTCGCCATCAACTGCTCGGCGATTCCTGAAACGTTGATGGAATCCGAGCTGTTCGGACATGAGAAGGGCGCGTTCACGGGCGCCGCCTCGCGCCGACAAGGTTGCTTTGAATTGGCGAACGGCGGGACGCTCCTGCTGGACGAGATTGCGGAGATGCCGACGCTGCTGCAAGCGAAGCTTTTGCGCGTGCTTGAAGAGCGTGTGCTCCGGCGGCTCGGCAGCACGCAGGAGATTCCCGTTGACGTGCGCCTGCTCGCGGCCACCAACAAGAACCCGCAGGAGGCTGTCCAGGTAGGAGGCTTGCGCGAAGACCTGCTGTATCGCCTCAACGTCATCACGATTGAGATGCCTCCTTTGCGCGAGCGGAAAGATGATCTGCCGCTCCTGACGCAGCATCTCATCACACAGCTTGCAGAGAAACATAAACGTCCCGCGCGCTTTCTCTCGCCATCTGCGATTCAAGTCCTGCAATCCCACACATGGCCCGGCAATGTCCGCGAACTGCGAAACGCCATCGAGCGTGCCGTCATCATCTGCTCCGGCGAAGAGATCGAGCGTCATCATCTCGCGCCATATCCGGTTGACCAGCGCGCCCGCGTGCGTAGCGAAGATACGTTGTCGCTTCCCGTCGGCACGCCCATCGAAGAGGTCGAGCGCCAGATGATTATGCGGACTTTGCAGAAGACGGATAACAACAAGACACGCGCCGCAGAGCTGCTCGGCATCAGTTTGAAGACCCTGCATAACAAGCTGCGACTGTACCGCGAGCGCGGGCAAATGCCCGACACGCATCTTGCCTATTCCCCTGAGCCTGAGCTTCAAAGAAGGACGGGCGAGCAGGTATGAAAGGCGGAAGCGCCCTCCTGCGTCGTCAGATCGCGCTCATCACATTACTGGTCGCTACTGTCTCCTTCGTCCTCATCTCTGCCAACATCGCTCAATTGACGCGCTCGCTCGTCGCAAGTCTTCGGGATCAGGCCGAACGCGTTTCTCTTCTGGTCGCCGCAACCGCAGAGGGCGCAGTCGTCGCCGCGCCGAACGATCCGCCGCAGCAGGCCATACGCGAATCTGACCGCGCACGCTTTTTTGCCGAAGCCATCGTTAAGCGCGGCGCTCCCATCACTTCGCTCGTCATCGAAGACGAGACGGGACAGCCGCTCCTGCAAGTCCCGGAGAGCGCTAAAGGTCAACGCCTGCCCCCGCTTGAAAAACTGGCCAACGCTTCCGTCTTCTCGCGCCTGCGCCAGATTTTCTCCGGCGGTCAGACGCAGTATGAATATTCGCGCGCGCTACTTTATCGCGGGGAGGAGTTCGCGCGCGTGCGCCTGAGTGTTTCCATAGAGCCGATACGCGATCAGGTGTGGCAAAGTTTGCTGACGAATTTGTTGCTGGCTCTGGCGGCAATCGCAGCGGCGACGTTCATCGCCATCAGCTCTGCGCGGTTAATCACAGCCCCCTTGCGCGTCATCACCTCCTCCATCGCTCAACTCGAAGAGGGGCAGGGCAAGCTGCCCTCTGAAGCGCAAAATGAGAAGATCAAAAGCACGGATATCGAAGCCGTCACCGACCGCATAGAACAACTCAGCCGCCAGATTGCGGGCGACCGCTCACAATTGCGCGAGGCGCGCGGCGGGCTGCAACAGGTTCTACAGAATCTTCAGGAGAGATTATTGTTCGTCAGTGCCGACGGGCGCGTGATGCTGGCCAGCCCCGGCGTCGAAGCGCTACTGGATTCCGAGCAGCCGATGGAAGGACGAACGCTCTCCGAGATTGTCGGGGCGGAACACCCGCTCGTCCTGCTCACCGGAAACGCGCTCGCGTCGCGCGAGACATCGTCGTCACGCATTACGCTGCCTTCGACGAACGGCAACTCGCGGCGTCCCGTCCTCGCCTCCGTTCAGCCGATTAAGGATCGCGGAGAAGTCGTCGGCGCGCTCGTCTCTTTGCACGACCGGGAGACGGTGGCGAAGCTCGAATCGCAACTGGACTATTCCGAGCGGCTCGTAGATTTCGCGCGCATCACTTCCGGCATCGCGCACGAAGTTAAGAACCCGCTGAACGCAATGGTCATTCATCTGGAACTGCTGCGCTCGAAGCTGCAAAGAATCAGCCCTGCGGCTGACGATGCCCGCCCGCAACTCGATATTCTTACTTCGGAGATTAAACGTCTGGATCGCGTCGTCCAGACGTTCCTAGATTTCACACGCCCGCCGCGCATCAACTTGCGCCCGCTCGACGTGAATCAGGTGCTGGAAGAAACTCTCGCGCTCGCCGCTCCCGAAGCCGAAACACACGGCTCAACCGTCTGGCGCTCGTTCGAGCCTGACCTGCCAAAGATTGCAGGCGATGCGGATTTGCTCAAGCAGGCTTTTCTCAACATCGTCATCAACGGCTTTCAGGCGATGGAACAAGGCGGGCGGCTCATCGTCTCCACCGCAAAGGACGGCGCTGACGGCGTGCTCGTCTCCATCACAGATCACGGCGCTGGCATCGAACCCGAAGCCCGCGAGCGCATCTTTCATCTCTACTACACCACCAAGTCCGGCGGAAACGGCATCGGCCTCGCGCAAGCCTTCCGCGCCGTCCAACTACACAA
This sequence comes from uncultured Acidobacteriota bacterium, assembly GCA_963791265.1. Classification (GTDB taxonomy): domain Bacteria; phylum Acidobacteriota; class Blastocatellia; order Pyrinomonadales; family Pyrinomonadaceae; genus QHXM01. The sequence goes on along the minus strand of CAWBSB010000005.1, from coordinate 311,796 downwards.
CGGCCACATCACCTTTGATAGCCAACCCGGCGAAGGCACAACTTTCAATATACGGCTGAAAACGGTGATGAGGACTGAAGGCTGAGATAATAACAACAGCGTGTAGGATAGAATGCACGCCACTAGGATAGGCACTCAGCGTACTATTCAGAGCGTCGAGGTGAGTTATGCACCCTGCGTAAAGAGACATCTTTAATCCTAACCGACAATAGAGTTCCCCTAGCTTGACATCATTGATCATTATGACTACTGTGTGCGCGTCCCTTTGTGATTTTCCTGTTTACCTCACTACTTGATGGTAAATTTCCCTGTAACCTTTATTGCCACACAACTCACGCTATTGTGGCCAAACCTCAACCTTTAAACCGAAATATAAGGAGCTAAATAGCATGAAGGAATCAGCAGGAATGCTGTTGCTTGTCATTGTGGTATCGGTGATTGTTACGGCTATGACTATCGTCGCTAGTGCTACTAAAGTTTATGATATAGGCGGAAATAGCTGGATCAGCTGCGGCGGTTCAGCCGGGAATATCCAATGGGATTGCCCCGAAGGAGGAGGCCCCTGCACGAGTGATCCTAGAAACGATGCAAGGGCTAACCAGTTTTGTAGTCTTGCACCTTCAGACAGTGAGATACCGGAAGACTCCCCGCAATTCTAAAATTAAATGGGGAGAGCGCATGAATAACGCAACCGCCGCTTTCTTAAAGTCGGCCTATCTCTCTTAGGAAACGCTCACGCTCTTTACCGCTCTTTATGATTAGAAGTCATCCTAATCCAGAAGGTCTTAGGATGACTTCTAATAAATTTCTTTGATTAGTTTGAGGGTTGAAGGTTTTACAAAGAAAATCGCGAAGAGGCATTACAGTGAAACGATTAGCTCTAATAACGGCCTTAATATTTCTATTCATATCTTCTTATCAAGCTCAATCTATTGATGCCAAGCGAGCCGATGATGATGACATAGCTTTGCAGAAACTCTGGCTGCTCTCTGATTTGCAAACTCTTGAAACGGAATCAAAGAAGATTAAAAACCCTGTAGCACGTGCGGCGGCTGAAGTGGAAATAGCCGATGCTGCATGGGCGCTCGATCAAGGGTGGGCGAAGACATTGATACGTGAAGCATATGAACTCACATTTCCCAGTGAAGAAGAGCAAATCAAACTTCGCAACCAGCCAGTTGGGGCAGCACCTAAAGCCCGGACGGCTCTGGACCGCGCCAGAAATGAGGTTCGTAATCGCGCGTTTAGTATTGCTGGCCGGGATAAAGCCTTTCTTGACGAGTTAGCTGGTATAGGCGCACAGAAGTTGGGGAAATATGAAGAACACTTAAGGCAAGCAAGTCTTGCGGCTCAAGCGATTGAAGCGGGTGATAAAGAAGCTGCTAGCAGACATATTCTTCAGTCCATTGAAGCTGATCCAACCCAAATAAGCGCAGGACGGGCAATTCTTGACTTGGCAGCAAAAGACCGTGCCGCAGCCGACAGGCTAATTATTCAATACATTGAGCGGTTACGAACCACCTCTCTCTCTTTTGGAAATCAAAGTATAGGTAGAACGTATCTAGTCTTGAATGAGCTGGTGTTTCCCAATGCAAGCCGACAATTAGTACCACCAGGCCCGCCAGTGATGAAAGCGTATGTCACTTATATCATTGAAAGTTTAGGCAAGCTGGAACGAATTCAACCGGGCTTTCTAAAGAGAGCCAGAGAAATACTCTTAACCACATGGCTTCCGTTGAAACAATATTCACCGGAATTAACCGGAGCGTTTTTGCAACTGGAGAAATTAAGTAGAAGTCCGGGCGACGATGCATCACTTCCGCAAGTGAGCGACAGTGAAGCTAATAAAGAGCGATATGAGAAACGCGTTCAGGAGGCTCTCAACGGTAATCAACCCGATGAACCGGCAATCAATTTTGCCATCAATCAAGAGAATTTTGATAAAGCTCGTAAAATGATTGAAAAGCTCTCGGAAGGACCTCAAAAAACGCAACTCACAGAAATGGTTAATGCGCGGGAGGCGCTTAGTCTTGCCACGAAAGATAGCCTTGTAGAGGCTGAAGGATTGGCTGAACAATTAAATAAAGCAACATCAATCTTGCAAGTTTATCCAGTGATTATTAATAAGTGTGTCGCATCGAAAGATCAACCATGCGCTATCAGGGCGGTACATCAATCAATAAAACAACTAAAACGCGCCAATACTGAGTCGGCCATACCGCCAGCGGGCATACCAGCGTCGGCCATAGTTACCAGCGGTGAACTCGATCCTGTTTTACTTAGCCTTAGTAAGCTGGCAAAGGAAGTTGCTTCTATTAACGAAATATTAGCACTGGAAATCTTAGATGAGGCTATCTTGGCAGCTAACAGCAGTAAGATGAGTACAGACGAAGGACGGACGGGATTTGATGTTGATGTCTTCAGGAAACTCGCGCCGCACCATGAGAGTCGAGTGCGACAAGCAGCAGGAAACTTGAAAGATCCGCTACGGCAGATTGTCGCGCTTGCAGCAATCTATCAGTGGAAGGCAGCAGAGCTAGTAAAGAGGGCTAAGCCTGGCCTGTAAAGAGACGCTCTCTTCCGTAAAAAATGATCTCTTCCCGCCCCGATGCCTCTGCAAAATTGTCGTGGTCAATCATTTTACTCAACCCTCACTCCCAAAACGCTGTCTTTCCGTCCCTTGTCACTTATCACTCTTTAATGCTATTCATCCCCGCGCATGTCCGTTCTTCTCTTCTTCATTGATGGTCTGGGAATCGGGACGCGTGGGGCGCACAATCCGCTCGACGGGTTGGAGGATGCTGCGCCGCTCGCCGTGTTTCAGGATGAAGAGCCGTTGATTATTTTTGATGGAAAGCTAGTGAGAACAGATGCGCGTCTCGGAGTTGAAGGACGCCCGCAGAGCGCCTCGGGGCAGACGACGATTTTGACGGGCGTGAATGCTCCCGCCGCGCTCGGCTATCACAAGCAAGGTTTTCCCAACGAAGCATTGCGCGAGATTATCAGCGAGCATTCCATCTTTCTTCAGCTCAAGCGTGCCGGTGTTGAACCCAACACTTTCGCCAACGCCTACACGCCGATGTTTTTCGAGACGCGCCCGCGCTGGGTCTCCGCAACCACCGTCGCTGTTGAAGCCGCCGGGATGAGTTTTCGCAGCCTTGATGATTTACAGGCCGGGCGCGCAGTCTTTCAGGATTACACAAATCAAATGCTGATCGAACGTGGCTTCCCTACATCGAGGCGCACGCCTGAGCAGGCGGCTGAGATTCTCGCTTCGATTGCGCGCGGAAATCGCTTCACGCTTTACGAGTATTTCATCACTGACAAAACAGGGCACGCGCAGGATATGGAGGCCGCACGCATCATCCTCGTTAATCTCGCCCGCTTTGTGCGCCACCTGCTATCGCAGCTCAATCTCAAGCGCACGACCGTCCTGCTGACCAGCGATCACGGCAACATCGAAGACCTTTCAACCCGCAATCACACGCTGAATCTTGTGCCGACGCTCATCTGGGGCGAACACAGGGAAGCGGTCGCGGCGCGCGTGCGTAGTCTGGCGGACATCACGCCTGCTATAGTCGAAGTTCTGACCGGAGAAACTGGCACAGCCACATGAGCGATTCAACAAACCTTCCTTCAACCGAAAATCACACTTCTCGTTCCGCGCGAAACACTTCAAAGCGGCGCGGGGATATAAATGACAAGCGGGAGATTTTCGGCTGGCTGATGTACGACTGGGCGAACTCCGCTTTCTACACGACGGTCGTCGGCGCGCTCTTCGGCCCTTATCTGACCGGGCTCGCGCAAGCTGCCGTCGGAGAGAACGGAACGGTGTTGAATCTGGGTTTTCTCGGCTCGGTGACGGCTAAATCGCTCTCCACTTTTACCATCTCAGTGGCTGTTTTCTCGCAGGTCTTCCTCTTACCGATTCTCGGAGCTATCGCCGACTACACAAATCTGAAGAAACGCTTGATGGCAACGTTCTGCTACATCGGCGTCACCGCTACCTGCCTGATGTTCTTCGTTGCCGGAAACCTGTATCTGCTCGGAAGCCTGCTCTTCATCATCTCCAATCTTTCGACAGGCGCTGCGATGGTTTTTTATAACGCGTATCTGCCGGAAATTACGACTGAAGATCAGCGGGATAAAGTTTCAAGTCGCGGGTTTGCGCTTGGGTACTTGGGCGGCGGATTACTTCTGGCCCTGAATTTCGTCTTCATTCTCGTCGCGCCGCAACTGGGTATCTCTCAAGGCATGGCCGTGCGTCTCTCTCTACTGTCTGCGGGAATTTGGTGGGGCGGTTTTTCTCTGATTACCTTTCGCCGCCTGAAAACTCGCGCGCCAGCCAAGCAATTGCCCGCAGGCAAAAGCTTTCTCACCGTCGGGTTTTCTCAACTGGTTTCAACTTTCCGTGAGCTTCGCAGATTACGCAGCACACTCAAATATCTCATCGGCTATCTCTTCTATAACGACGGGATTCAAACCGTCATCGGCGCGGCAGCGGTCTTTCTGGAGCAAGAGCTATTTGGGAAAGCTAATCCCGTATTCTCGCTCAAAATTTTCTTGATGGTTCAATTCGTGGCTATCTTCGGGGCTTTGCTTTTTGAACGCATAGCGAATGCTCTCGGAACCAAGAATGCCATACTGGTTGCGCTAATGATCTGGTCGGCTCTGGTCATCTATGCTTACGGATATTTCCGCACGCAGACGCATGCCTGGATTATGGCAGCGGTGATTGCCATCGTGCTCGGCGGATCGCAAGCGCTTTCTCGTTCACTCTTTTCAAGGATGATTCCGGCAGGACGCGAGGCGTCTTTCTTCAGTTTCTATGAAGTCTCCGAACGTGGCACTTCATGGCTGGGGCCGCTGGTCTTCAGCATCGTCGTCGCCCGCACCGGCTCCTACCGCCAGGCCATCCTGTCGTTAATCTTTTTCTTCGTCGTCGGCATGGTGATTCTCTTCTTCACTAACACAGACAAAGCTGTCCACGAAGCAGGAAACGTTTTACCGGAAGAAGTAGGGAATAGTGGTCAGTAGTCAGTGGCCAGTGGTCAGTTAAAAGCAAGAAGGCAGTAGAGACCGCTTCATGTCTTTACTGCCTTTTATCTTTGCTGGCCCCCGACCACTGACTACTGACTACTGCTTTTTCATCCCGCAGCTTTGCGCTTGGTGACTTCTGCCGCGCGTTCGAGGCAGTCGTGCGAGCAGTAGGAAGCGTTTGAGGAACGGAGTTTGACCGCGCGGGATGATGGAATCCATGTCTCGCAGGAGGTGCAGCGCACGAGCCTGTCGCCTGCGCCGCCGCGTTGCGTCGAAGAGGTGGACTCTGGCCTGATGGCGTGGCGCACGTCGCGCGCAACGCCGAATATCTGCCTCGCCATCCTGATGAATGGCCGCAGGCGTAGATAGATAAGTAGAAAGATGACGGCAAAGATGCCGAGGATGACTAGAAGTCTCAAATTCACTCCTGCACGAGCTTTGTTACTCTGTCCATCGAGCGCCTGGCTGAAGGGGCAAAGTTAAAACGGAGTGTAGCAAATTGAAATATAAAAGGCGACGCGCGTCCCTTTCGCTTACAGAGACGCGCGCCGCGAGCCGGAATCTTGTTTGAAACTTCTCTGGGCGATTAGTCGTCGCCGGAGGTGCGATCAGAGGGAATGTAAGGCACGTCGCCGTCGCGACGACGAGGCGCAGGGTCTGTGGAGCGACGTCTTGGGCCGGTGCTCTCGCCGCGACGATCAATGAAGCCGGGCGGTAGCCGCTTGCCCTTAATCGCTTCCTCTAAAATCCGTGTAATCTCCTGCGAGAGCGTCCGGTGCTCCGACCGTGCGCGCTGCTGTAGAGCCTCTTTGAGTTGATTGGGCACGTAAGCGCCGATGAAAACCCCTTTGCGGTTTGCCATCTCTCCTGTGGGCCTTTCCGTTGAGATTTCGAGTGAGAAAACTAACTCGGTAACGTGAGTTCAAAAAATTTGCCGTGCAAAATGAGAGCAGGTCTGTAAGCCGAATTCTGTTCTTCGGAAAAACCGAAGCGGCGATCATTCATCTAGCCCAACCGTCGCCAGTTGGATCGAGCGACCTACCCGGAGGTCGTAGCGCGCTTTTTACGGCACGCATCGGGCGGGCAGCCCTGTTTGACGCCTCCCTATTTGGTCTTGCACTGCGAGGAGTTTGCCTGGCCGCCGGTGTTACCACCAAACGCCGGTGCGCTCTTACCGCAACCGTTTCACCCATCACCCGCAATCGCGGACGCTCCGAAAAGCGCGCGCGACCCGCTGGCTGGTCTATTCTCTGTTGCACTTGTCGTCATCCGGCAAAGAGGTTCGACCAAAAGGCCGACCGCTCCTCACCCGATGCCCAGCCGTTAGCTGGCTCGCTGCCCTGTAGTGTTCGGACTTTCCTCTCCCGCAAGCCCCGAAGGACTCGCAGCAGCGACCGCCCGACCTGCTCTCTTGCAAGGCTGGGGGATTATAGCAATCATTGTTCAACACGTACAGCACTAAAATTAACAGTGTTCTTACACAAAATGCGTAGGACAGGCATTCTCGGCCTGTCGTAGGACAGACATTCTTGTCTGTCGTTGAGCGCGTCAGCGCGAATACTTGTTAGCAAATATTGATGAGCGTGCTGGCGCACGCTTAGACAGGCAGGAATGCCTGTCCTACGACGGTCAGCCGAAATACTTGATGCCGACGCGGAGGCTGTTGATGGTTGAGGCGGGCAGCGAGCAGGCCAGAAGCATTGACATCAGGGCGTGTGAGAGTGCTAAAGCGATTAGATTGGGAGCGCGTTGATAGGCGTAAGCCCAGATGAGGCCGCCCGCGAAGGTGGCAAACGTTAGCCAGGGATTCGGTAAATGCAGAAGCGCAAAGACGAGTGCGACCAGAAGCACGCTCCGCCAGCCTCGACCGTAGAGGATTTGCGCCCGGCGGTTGACGAAGCCTTGCAGGACATACTGCTGCATCAAGCCCCAGAGCGGCAGCCATACGGCCCATTCCAGCATTTGCCTGCCATCAAAGCGCAGGCTTTTATTCAGTAAGCCCAGGCCCACAATCAATGCTGCGGCGGCCAGCATCGGCAGGATGAGAACACGCGCCGCCTGCCAGAAATTATCCAGCCGCCAGCCGATTTCTCGCGCCGTCTCACCATGCGCCCGGTGCGAAAACAGCATCAGCGCCAGAGCGAGACCGAGTGGAATGGCGGCAACGATTTTACTGTTTCCGGCAAACGGCAAGACCATCCATTCGGCGATTAAAAACGAGGAGGTCACGGACACGATTTCCCAGAGCGCAAGCGTCTTCTCGCTCACGCCTTCCCTTTCATCGCGCCCTTCTAGATTCGTTTCAACCACGATCTCTTTCGGCGTTGCTTCCATTATTTACTCCGGTTATATCCGCGTAGATAAAAGAGCGTAACTCCTGCTTCATTTTCATTGACGCTGAAAACCAGAGGCTTGCCGACAAGTTGCAACGTGCGGCGCTGACCTTCGCCGCTCATGTGAACTGCGTAGACGCGCGCTTCGTGCTGGCCTGCGGCAAGCGGCGGAGTGTGGAAGACGAACCCGTGCCATTCATCTTCGGCGCGTCCCGCAGCTTCAATATCAGGCCGTGAGATGTCGGCTGTGCCATTTCCCGCGAAGTGCCCGTCAATATAGAGTTGCACTTCAACGCGCCCTTGCGGCTCAGCCTGATTGACCACCCAGCCTGCGATCCGGCGAGCGTCAGCATAATCGAGCGTGCCGCGAAAAAAAGGAGTGAACGCTGTCAGGTAAAACCAAACGGCCAGCACTCCGACAAACAGTGCTTCGATAATTGATTTGGCAATCAGGAAATTTGTGAGACGCGCCCTCACCTTCGGCGCGACCGTCTTCTCCATACTCGTTTTTCCTACAAGGAAAGGGGCGGCTTTTCGGGAAATCGCCGCCCCTTCGCTCTCTTAATGACTGCCGGAATGGCCGAATCGCTTTACTGGCCTGTGTAGTTATTGCTGTTCGTGTCCTGATAGCTGAGCGTGTGTCTTGTCGTCAGGGTCGCGTCCGCAGGCAGATTCGGGCGCAGCCGCACCGCCACGCGCAAGACAATTGTGTCGCCCGGCGCAAGTTCTGAGACGCGCCAGGTGAAGCGCTGAGTCGAACCTGGAGCATCCTGCGGATTGAGAGAGGGATCAGAGTTGACGAACTCCAGGGCGTCGGGCAAGGTCTCTACGACCGAAAGATTTTTAGCCAGACCGCTGCCTTCATTGACGAGCACGAGGCGATAAAAGATCGAATCGCCGGGCGCTGTCGAATCCGCCGCCTGCTCTGTCCGAACGCGCACGCGCGGCGTTGCTACCGTCAGCACCGTGTTGGCTTCCGACGCTTCACGACCTGAAAGGAGCGAGCGTGAGACGACGTTATAAGAGAACTGCTGGCGGTCAGGCGTGCTCGCCGGTATCTGCACACCCAAGAGCAGTGGAAACTGCCCGCCGCGCGGAGCAAGCTGCTCTGTTTGCCCCACCACCGGCTCGCCCTGCTGATGCTGTCCATCTCCGTTTGTGTCGGCGTAGATGGTTGACTGCGGAGCGCCGGGCGCTGTGACGCGCAATTCGTAAGAGTCTGCGGCGTTGCCCGGATTACGGACGATGAAAGGAATGTAGATGGTATCGCCCGGCGTGGTCGTCAAGCCGACGGAGACTGCGTCAATTCGCGCTTTCGGCACTTTCCCGACCGTCATGCTGGGGCTATCGAAGTTTGAACCAAAGGGCAGCGATTGCGTCCGCAGAGCGCCGCGTCCAATCGTACTCGTATTCGCTAAGGCATCCGGCACGGCGCGCAACGTCACGCTGATGTCTCGCGTGCTACGCGCACCTAAATCTCCCAGACTCCAGATGGCCGTGCGCGAGGCGCGATCATAATTAATTGGCTGTGGGTTCGCGCTGACCAGTTCAAAGTTCGGATTCAACACGAAATCCGCGCGGGTGCTGCGTGCAGGCGAACTGCCAGCATTGCGTATGGAGATGGTCTGCGTGAACGTGTCGCCCGGCATCACCGAGGTTTCCGAGACGTTTGAAGTTCCGGCCAAAGAAGCCGCCACGACGTTGATTGAGCCGTCCGCCACTTTTAGAATTTGATAATCGGCCTGCGATGCGGCGCGCACGAAGAATTTCAGTAGCTGCCCGTCGGAGGCCGTTTCCGGCACGCGCATGTTCAAAACCACTTCGGCGGTTGCGCCGGGAGCAAGCTGCGGCGTGACTAGAACCGGAAGCTCTGCGCCGCCTCCGCTCTGGACTAGATTGAACGTCGGCTGAAACTCGGCTGGCAAATCCGTCTCAAGCCGGAATTGATCCGCCTTGTTCCCGGTGTTTCTCACGGTCAGCGGCATTTGAATACTCTGCCCCGGTTGCGCGAATTCCGAATTGCTCCTGAGCGCCAGTACAAGATTCGGCACCTGCTTAACCGTAATGCTCAGGCCACCGCTTTGCGGCGCGGAGCTTTCCGTTGGTGTTGAAATCACTGGAGACGTCGTCACAGCGCTGGTGTTACGCGCCACTGTCTCGACTGGCGTCGGCGTCGGAGTTGGCACGGGAGTCGGGCGAGGCGTAGGCTGCGCTGACGGAATCGTTCGTGGTGGATTGTTGGCAGCCAACTCTGTCCGTGTCTGCGTGCGCTCCGGGGTGCGAACCGGCGGATTCCTGACGGTGATGGACGAAGCTACGCTCTGCCCGGCGACAGCTTCCGGCTGCGTGGAAGGTTGTTTGGGAGTAACGCGCCGGGTGCGTCCAGTATTGCGACGTGACGTGGGTGATGCAACGTTGTTCTGAGCCACTTCGGTCGGCGTGGTGGTTGGCGGCGGATTGAGGCGTCGAGATTGTGGAGTGGTAGACGTTCCTCCCTCAGTGCCGGTAGAAGCCGACTTGCTGGCAACCATCCGCGACGACTGACTGTTCGTCGGCGGCTTGATGGCCACACTATTTCCCGCAGGGCGTGCCGCAGGCGTGGGCGTTGGCGTGGCAGTCTGAGTCCTGCCTGCCGGTTGCTTCTCAGGAGCTTTAGCGATGAGTGGTGCTTTGTTATTGGTGGTCGGCGCGACGGGGCGTGAGCCGATCTCTGCGCGCGCGGTTTCCAATTCGCCTTCGTAAATATCTGCAAAAGGCGTGTCCTTGATGGCGCGCAGGCGCGTTCCCACCTGCTCGGCTTCCGGCAATTTACCAAGCTGCATGTATGAGCGGCCAAGCCAGAGCAACGTCAAATCCGAGATGATGCTGCGCGGGTAGGTCTTGAGAAAATCCTGAAGCACTGTGGCGGCCTGATCGTAGCGCCCCTGGTTATACAGGTTCTGCCCTTTCGTGAACATCGCCTGTTCGGCGTCTGACGGAATATCATCCTGTTGAATTACAGTGCGCGCATTCGCCGTCAACATCAGGGCGGGCGAGAAGGGCGCGAGCAGAAGCGCTGCCATGAGCGCCGCCGCATAAAATTTATTTCGCTTAATCAAGGTAGTAAACCTCCGGCAGATAGGGGCAATCTTATCCGATAAGATGTTCAGTAATAGTTAGTCGGTAACTGCAAGGGATGCGTCTGCCGACCAGAACGGCGTCAGACCAGAACGCGTCGCATGATACATTTTAGGAAGGCAAAAGTAAAAAGGTAAAAGGCAAAAGCAAGGCGGAAACCACTTTTAATCAGCAGTGGTTCTCCGCTTCACTTTTTCCTTTTTCCTTTTACCTTTTGCCTTCTTTCTACCAGCTTCCGCGACCGACTTCAAGACGGTCTCCGGGCTGCAAAACGGGGTCGGGGATTTTTCCGGCTTCAATCTGCTTGAGATTGTGCTCGGTGGTCACTAACTTTCCATCAGCGCCCTGCCGCGAGACTTTGACCTTGCTTCCGGCAAAGCGAGTCGTGCCGCCCGAAGCCAACACAGCCTGTGTCAGTGTCAGCCCCGCATGGAAATCTTTCTGCCCCGGCGAGGCTATCTGCCCGCCGATGTAGAAAAATTGCGGGGGTGCGGGCGGCAGCGCGGTAATCGTAATCACATCTCCCGGAAGGACGAGCGTGGTGGTCGCCGTCGAGTCTGCCAGATTAACCATCAGGCTCTGGCCATCGGCGCGCATAATCGAAGCGCGTCCGGCTTCGGGCTTTAACTGCGCTTCCGCTAAGACAACGTAAAGCGGCATGGCCTCGCGCCGCAAGACCTTCGTACCGGACTCGTTGACCAGACCGGCCACGATGACAGTATGGCTCGCATACTCGCGCACGCTGACGACGACCTGCGGATTCTCGTAGAGCTTGATTCTGGAAGTCAGGCGCGCGTCAACCTCTTCGGTCGTGAGTCCTGCGACGGGGACCGGATCGCCCGCGAGCGGATATTCCAGCAACCCGCCAGCCATCACGGTGAACAAAGTCGATTCACGTCCCTGCGCGTTGAGCAGGCGAATGTCCAGCACATCACCGACGCCGACGCGATAAATGCTCGTCGGAGGCGCAGGCGGTGTGGTGTTCGCCGGGTTGGTAGTTGGAGTCTTCGGCTCTTCGCCTGCGGGGGTAGCGGCTGAGGCAGGTGCGCCGCTCGGAACGCTCGTCATCGTTTTAGATGGCGCGTCGCTCGTCGCCGCATCGGAAGCGGCCTGTGTCAGAGGCGTAGCAGCGGCTGTCGTCGGGGGAGAAGCAGTTTTGCCTTGCTCTTTACTCTTCCCATCCTTTGCATCCTTCGCAGATTTGGCTTGATCCTTGACCGCGTCGGATGTCTCTTTGTCGTTGCTCATGGGCGCAATGTTGTTGGACTGCGCCCGCGCCGCCACTGCCTGCGCGCTGAAGGCAAGCGCCATGACGAGGAGGAATAAAACTTTCTTCATAATGCACTCAAATTCCTAGCCCTGTTGATTGAGCGTTGAGCTTTGCCGGGCAATGGCGCTGCTCGTCGCGTGGATTTCTGTGCTGGATTCTAGAACGGGCGGCCACGCACTTCGTTGCGCCGTCCGACTTCAAACACCAGCGAAAGCCGATTACGGTTGAAAGTAAAGACAGGGATGGTCGAATCCCTGCGCGAAAAACTATACACGAAACGAGTCTTCAAAAGATCGCTGAAACGGTAGGCCGCTTCGAACGAAAAGCCATAAAGATGGTCTTTGCGGCGCTCGCCCGCGAACTGGCCGACGAAGATTCCGCCGCTCGCCGTCGAACCCGGAACAATTGCGATGGGGAAGCCTAACTGTTGATAGTTAACGCCCAAAGCCAGTTTCAGGTTCTCCGTCTGAGCCGTTTCAAGGCGCGCATTTGCGCCTGTGGAGAGCAAACGTGCATTGCCTCCTTCTAGATTAAACGCCGAAACCTGCGTTTTTCTCAGAGCCGCCAGCTCAAAATTCGTCTTTTCCGTCAAATCTCGCCGGAATCTGAAGTCAAAGGTCAGGCCGCTGAACTGGTTGGCGTTGGGCGCATTCCTGTAATCATCCCTCTCATAGCCGACGCGGAAGGCCATGCCGCTCGTCTCATTTACCCGTGTGCGCCCGCCAATCTCGAAGAGGTAGCGCCTGTTATTGCCCAGCCCGTCGAATTGCGGCCTCAGCGGAGCGTCCGTGAGGCCGCTACTGAAAGTGAAGCTGATAACGGCTGTCGTTTCCTCCGAGATGTCGCGCTCATAGGCGATGCCGCCTGCCAAATCGTCGTAATCAATAAAGAGCGGCGCACCATTGATGTGATCTTCGCTCCAGCGCACGATGTTGTAAGCGCCGTCAATCGCAAGGCGGCTGCGCTCGTTAAGCTGGTACTCGGCTCTCACCCCTGCGTCGTTGCGATTGAAGGTGTCGCCGAAGATATAGACTTCACCCGCCGGATCAATTTCACGCAAATCAAACGGCGAGCGCACGAAGTGATTGCGTAGCGACAAACGGAAGAAGGATGTCACGTCGAATCGCGCGTCGAAATCAAAGGCGTGGCCGTTTGACCATTCGCCGTTCGAGAGACGACGCAGACGGGACTCGTAGGCGACGCGCAAAGCGCGCTCAACTCCCGGAAGCTCATATTCGATTCGCGGAGCCACTGTGAAGACGCCAAGATTTCTTCCGGTTGCCGAACGATAGAAATAGTTATCACCATACGCCGCGCCAAGCTGAACGGATGGACGCAAATATCCATTGCCCAACACGCGGCCTCCGACTTCATCTCTCTCCGAAGCAGTCGTGCCGGGAACCCACATACCGCGCCGCGCGCCGGGCGGCTCAAGCGCCATCTGGATGAAGACCGCGGACGTGGGCTGCGAATTGTTCGTCGTGCCGTTCTGCTGCACAAAGAACATCGGCAAAAAGCCTGCCGTGCTGAAGCGCGAGAGTTGGAATGACGAGCCGGGGAAGTTGTTCCAGATTGTGCGCCCGCGAAAGATGGTCAGAGGCGCGGAAGAAGCCAGCAGAGGCACAGGGCCAAGCGATGCTGTATCGAATGTCTCAGCAGAATAATTAACTGCCGGGAAGACATTTGTAGTGGCAGGAACCGGCGCGGCAGACGCAAGCGCGCCTCTCGCCGCTGGAAGCGGAGTTGAATTGAAGGCACGCGGTGCTGCCGTTGCTTCCGCCGGGCGCGACTTCGCCACGTCCGAAGCCACGGGTGCGCGGCGGCGAAGGCGCGCAAAATCCGAAGCGACGCCAATCACTAAGCGATTGAAACTCTTCTTCTGCGCGACGGTCGCGCCATCTCCGAGATTAATCACCACATCAACGTAAGGCTCGCCGTTGCGCTCACCTGTAACTGTTCGTACCTCGCGTGCTAGCTGCTCGTTAATCTCGTAGCTCTGCCTGAGCAGGGAGCGTGCGCCGCGAATGCGAATCACCGTCTGGCGACCACGCGAATAATTCTCGACGCTCGTCTCGTCAAACGAGCCATCGGCAGTTATCTCAATCCGCACGAGCCCCGCATCGGCGCTGACGCTAAGGCGCACCAACTGCATCGGCCCGGCGGCGGACGTTCCAGTAAGATTTGGCAGCAATAAGAAACCGGAAAGAGTGAGTGAAAGCACTACGAGCAGCGAGATAAAACTGCTGGCGTTGCGTCTATTCTTCCGGCTCACGCGTAGGGTACGTAAGCGGTCTCGCATCATCTTTTCACCGGATGTTTGGGAAACCTCTGTTTGCCAGGCGACGCGCTCTTAATAAGCGCATCGTTAGTTTGAAAAATCTTCCGCTTGATGTCGGGTTGACGGCAGCTTGCTACTGGCTAAACTCCGGGGCAAACGGAGCTTAATTCAGTCCAGTGATATTACTCTTCATCTCTGGGCGCTGGCAAGGATTTTGGCGGAAAAAGGTGCGGCCAATTCTTTGAGAAGCGCACCCGGACATGCTCCTCGACCTCGTCTGCCGTATCGCATTCCAGGCATTCCAGAACTATCTCCTGAGCGTCCGCATATTTGATGCCTTCAATTGTGCGCCGCACGCGCGGAATCGAAGAGGGCGTCATGCTCAAATCAGTTGCGCCGAGACCGATGAGAACGACGGCATAAGCCGGGGTGGAAGCCATCTCGCCACAGACGACCGCCGGGATAAAAGCTCTGCGCGCAGCATCGAGCGTGCGCCTGATGCTTTGCAGCACCGCCGGATGAAGCGAGCGAAACCAGTCTGCGACCGCCTCATTCGCGCGATCTACTGCCAGCAGGTATTGCACCAGATCGTTTGTCCCCAAACTGAAGAAATCAACCTCGCTCGCTATCTTGTCGGCGGTCATCACAGCCGACGGCACTTCGATCATCGCGCCGAGTCTGACACGACCAGTTTGCTTACCTTCACTTTCCAGCCGCGCCCGTTCTTCATTAATCAGACGACGCGCGCGTCGCACTTCCGACACGTCCGAAATCATCGGCAACACGATGTCGAGCCGCCCGTGCGCCGCCGCGCGCAGAACGGCACGCGCCTGTGTGCGAAAGATGTCTTCCTGCCGGAGGCTGAAGCGAATCGCGCGCAAGCCCAGAGCAGGGTTGCGCTCAGCTTCCGTCGCCACGTTCCCAAACTTTTCGCCGCCGAGATCAAAGAGCCTGACGGTCGCGCCGTCTTCGCCCGCCAACCTTGCAACCTCCACGTAAGCCTCACACTGCTCTTCCTCGGAAAGCATCGCGCCCTTATGGGACAACAAAAACTCGGAGCGAAAAAGCCCTATGCCGCGCGCGCCGAACCTGCGGACATCTTCATATTCCACCGGCAACTCGACATTGGCGCGCAAGGCAATCTCTTTTCCGTCCAGCGTTCGCACAGGCCCACGCTCTTCTTCGCTCGCAGGATAGCGAACGCCCGCCGCGCTCGTAGTGATTGTCTTGTACTCTTCGATGGTTGTCTCAGACGGATGGAGAATGACGATGCCCTGCTGTGCGTCCACGATGATGGTGTCGCCCGTGCGAGCGCGACGATGAAGGTCACGCAAGCCGACGATTGCCGGGATTCCCAAGCCCCGCGCGATAATCGCCGTGTGCGATGTCCAGCCGCCCGCGTCCGTGGCGATGGCTCGCGCATGTTCGAAATCAAGCTCGGCCACAGCCGATGGCAGCAAATCCTCTGCGACGATAATGGCATCTTCCGTGAGCCTGCGGTGATCCGGCATCTCACCGCTTAACGCGACGAGGATGCGCTGCGTCACATCTTCAATGTCCGAACCGCGCTCGCGCAGGTAATCATCCTTAATCTCGGCGTAGACGGCGAGGATGCGATCAGCCGCCACCTTGACAGCCCATTCTGCGTTGACGCGCTCCTCGCCAATATATTTTTCAACGTCGTCGAGCAGCTTGCGATCTTCGAGCATCAGGAGGTGCGCGTCGAATATGTAAGCGTGCTCCACCCCAAGCTCTTTTTCGGCACGCGCCTTAATCGCCAAAAGTTGTAGACGCGCGAGGCGAACGGCAGCGCGCAGGCGACGAGTCTCCCGCTCGACATCCTTCTCGTCGAGCGTGGCGCGATAAACCTGGCGCGTTCCGCTGAAGACACGGAGGACGCGCCCGACGACGACTCCTTCCGAGACGCCGCGACCGCGCCAACGCTCTTCCTGCTCTTCCCTTCTACGCCGTCTGCTCAACCTTCGTTTTCTCCAAAACCACTACTGAACAATTCGCTCAACGCAATGATAGCTTGCTCTTCGTCCACCCCTTCAGCCGTCATCAACAACTCTGTGCCGCGCGAAGCCGCCAGCATCAACACGCTCAGGATAGACTTGGCATCTGCGGCAGCCGTTCCGTCTACGCGCTCAAGCCTGATGATGCTTTGAAAAGTGTTCGCAGTCCGAACCAGGAGAGCCGCCGCGCGCGCGTGCAGCCCCAGACGATTAGTAATCACGACTTGATGTTCAATCATCTAAATCGAAAGAGAGAAGAAATAGACAGGATTAACAGGATTAGCAAGATTAAGCAGACAAGACAGAACAAGGCAGCTTGATGTTTCTTCTCTTATTCTGTCTTAGCCTGTCAATCTTGTTAATCTCGGTCTATTTTTCTTCCCGTTATAATCCTGTTAATCCTGTTCTAGCTCTTCTTCTGCGGTGCGAGCAGATCGCCCGCCAGGTAAATTCCTTCGCGTCCCTGATCGCGCACGCGCCGGGCGACTTCGGTGAGGGATTCCGGCTCGGTCTGGCTCGCCAGCTTAATCACCATCGGCAGATTGACGCCCGTCACTACTTCAACCTCGCCTTCGGCGAGAAACATGGAAGTAATATTGGTGGGCGTGCCTCCGAACATATCCGTTAGAATCAGGACGCCACGTCCTTCCGAGACGCGCTTGATGCAACGCTCGATTTCCTCGCGCGCAGATTCAACGTCATCGTGCCAGCCGATAGAGACGGCGGCGATGTGCTTGACCGCGCCGACGATCATCTCGGCTGCCGCCAGAAATTCGCTCGCCAGTTGGCCGTGCGTCACAATCACTCCGCCAACTCTTCCTACGACATTCGGCTTCGCATCGGTATTTGATGGATTCTCCGTCATCTTGTATTTCTCACCTTTATTTGCGGCTCTGCCGCCCTGATGTGCGGAAAGGCTCTGCCTTTCCGTCAAGCGCCAACTTTACCTCCGGCAAGGCTACGCTTGCCGAGCGCGAGGCGTAGCCTCGCAAAAGATTTAGAGAACGCGTCTCGGAAAGCCACAGGCTTTCCGCACAAGCTATGCGGCAAAGCCGCAAAATCCTTATCGAACTTTTGTACTCCATTCATCGTCGAGGGCGTTTCGCTTTTCGCACGTCACGATGGATGGCCTGTGCTTCGTAGCCTGTGCGGCGCAGGCGGCGTGCGAGCGCGTTTGCCACCATCACGGAGCGATGCCGTCCGCCCGTGCAACCGATGCCGACAGTCACATAAGACTTTCCTTCGCGTTTGTAAAGCGGCAAAAGATATTCGAGCAGATCGTTGAAGCGGCGCACAGTCTCTTCAACTTCCGGTTTTGAGGTCAGGTACTCGACCACGCGCCTGTCGTGTCCCGAAAGATCGCGCAAGGTCGGCACGAAGAACGGATTCGGCAGATGGCGAACATCGAACAGTAATTCCATTTCGGGCGGACTGCCGTACTTGTGCCCGAAGCTCAAGACCTGCACGCGCATGGGCGTGCCTTCCATGTTCGGGCTGAACCGTTCGACCAGCAGGCGGCGCAGAGTGTGAACCGTGTGTTCCGAAGTGTCTATCAGGTGATCTGCCAGCGAGCGTATGTTGGCCATCGCCGCGCGCTCGTCGCGGATGGCTTCAAGGAGACCTCCGCCCGTCTCCGCCGGGTGCGGTCGCCGGGTTTCACTGAAACGGCGTTGCAGGGCTTCATCCGACGCTTCAAGAAAGAGCACGAAGACGCGCAAGCCCTGCTCGCGTAAAGCTCCCAGCGCACGCTCAAATTCTGAGAGGAATTGTCCTTCACGGATGTTGATGACGAGCGCGGCACGTTCGATGCGCGCCTGTCCGTCTTCTTCCGGCTGAACGAGGCGCGCGAAGGTGGGCAGCAGCGTCAGGGGCAGATTATCAACGCAGAAATAGCCGAGGTCTTCAAAAGCATTCGTCGCCGACGACATCCCCGAACCGCTCAGACCCGTAATAATCACGATGTCCGGCGCGCTCTCGCCTTCGACCTCTTGTTTTTTTGTAACCATAAAGAAGTGGTCAGTGGTCGGTGGTCAGTGGTCAGTGAAAACCAAAACGCTTGTTCTTAACTGACCACTGACCACCGACCACTGACTACTGTTCCTCCAGCATCTCCGAGTGGCGTGTGACAAACGCCCGTGCCGCATCATAACCGCGCAGGCGCAGCAGTTGCACGCGCACGGCTGTTTCCACCAGCGTCGAAAGATTACGCCCCGGACTCACCGGAATCAAAACCTGCGGCACGCTCACGCCTAAAATCTCCACCGCCTGCGCGTCAATGCCGAGACGATCAACCTCGCCCGCTTCATCCCAGCGTGCGAGCCTGATTGAAAGGTCAATGTTCTTGGATGTGCTGATGGCAGAAACGCCGTAGAGGTCGCGGATGTTAATGATGCCCAGACCACGTATCTCCAAATGCTCACGCAACAACTCAGGCGCAGTTCCGAGCAGTCGTTCCGCGCCGATGCGTCTCACTTCAACCACGTCGTCGGAAACCAGCCGATGCCCGTGCGCCACCAGATCGAGCGCGCATTCTGACTTGCCGATGCCTGAGCTTCCTTCGAGTAATACGCCCAGACCGTAAATGTCCAACAACACGCCATGCCGCACGGCGCGCGGCGCGAGCATCTCCTGCAAGTAATCCGTGACAACGTTGATCGCAATGGAGCTAACGACAGGAGTCGAGAGAAGCGGCAAAGAAAACTCTTCGGCCTCCGCGATTAGTTCGGGCGGAGGCGGAAGACCTTTCGTAATGAGCACACAGGAGATTCTTTCCAGCAAGAGATTGCGAATCACTTCGCTCCGCCGCTCGGATTTGAGTTCATCCAGATAAGAGATTTCGGTTTGGCCGACAATCTGCAAGCGCCCTGAATGAAGGTAATGGGTGAAGCCGGCGAGCGCGAGTCCCAGTTTTTGAATGCGCGGCGTCGTCAGTTCACGGGTGGCCGCGCCTGCTTCGCCTGCGAGGACGCGCAACTCAAGCTGCGCCGGAGCGTGAGCCAGGAATTCGCTGACGGTGATTACCGGATGGTCGCTCATAAGCAGAATACAGAAGACAGGAGTCAGGAGTCAGAGTGATAAGGTTGAGAACTGCTGTTGTTTTCTCTTCTTCTGACTTCTGACTTCTGACTTCTGACTCCTGCTTTTCACGGTTCTATTAAACCGAAATTGCCATCCTTGCGTTTGTAGAGCACGCCGACGCGGTCTGTATCGGCATCGCGGAACACGAGAAATTGGTCTGACTCGCCGGAAAGACGCATAGCCGCTTCTTCTGCCGTCATCGGCTTCACGGCGTAACGCCTGGCATTGATGATGCGCGGCGCGGGCGGGCTGGCTTCCAATTGCTGGCCGTCAGGCTGCGGGGCGACCGCCGAGATACGCTTGGCTCCCTGCTTGCGGTCAATAATCTTCTTCTTGAGCTTGAGCGCCTGTTTTTCAATCTTGGCGATGGCGCGCGTCAGCGCCATGTACATATCCGCGTTGGTATCAGTGGCGGTCAACGTATGATCTCGCCAGTGAACTAACACTTCACCGATCTGGCGATTCTTCTCCACCTCGATGATGACGTGAGCGCGCGCCGTAGTATCGTTAAAAATATGATCTATCTTCTTAAAATGCTCTTCGACGTGCGCGCGCAACGCAGGCGTGACCTCGACATGACGACCTGTGTACTCAAATTCCATAAACTCCCTCCTAGATAAAAAAGTGATAGGTGATAGGTGATGGGTGATAGGTAATAAGAGTAAAGCTCTTTCCTATCACCCATCACCTATCACCTATCACTGCTCTTAAACTGGTGCGCGGCGCTCGCGTGAGCCTGGAATATTCATCTGGTCACGGTACTTGGCGACGGTGCGACGCGACAGCTTGATGCCGTCTTTGATTAAAATCTTGACGATCTGGTCGTCCGTAATCGGATTATGCGAATCCTCTTCTTCGATCAACTTTTTGATTTTGAGCTTGATGATGCGGGTCGAGACTTCTTCGCCCTCTTCGTTCATCATGCCCTCGGTGAAGAAGCGGCGCAGTTCGATGACGCCCTGCGGCGTGTGCGCGTACTTGCGATTGACGACGCGCGAAACGGTCGAAAGGTGCATCCCGATGTCTTCGGCAATATCCTTGAGCATCATTGGCTTGATGTACTGCACGCCCTTGTCCAGAAACTCCCTCTGCTTTTTGACCATTGACTCGACGACCTTGTAGATAGTCTGTCGCCGGTGCTCGATATTTCGTAGCAGATCAACCGCCGAGCGCATCTTGTCGCGGATGAAATCGCGCGTCTCTTTCGTCGTCTGCTGCTGCCCTAACATCTTCTGGTAGTTCTGGCTGATCCGCAGGCGCGGGCTGCCGTCATCAGCAAAATAGATGACGTAGCCGCCAAGCTCGTCCCAATCTTCCGCCTCGTCGTCTAATTTTTCGATGTAGATTTCCGGCGAAATCAGGACAGGCTCATCGGATGAATAGCGCCTGCCCGGAAAGGGATCGAGCGTGCGGATGTATTGAACCTCTTCGATCAACGCCTCTACGTTGATGCCGAGTTGTTTCGAGAGATTCGGCAATTTGTGCTGCTGCAATTCAAGCAGATGCTCATTGATGAGACGCGCCGCCAGCCGGTCGCGTTCACCTCGCGTTTCGAGTTGAGCGAGCAGACACTCGCGCGCATCACGCGCCCCGCAGCCGACCGGATCGAGCCGCATCACGATCTGTCGCGCCTCTTCGGCCAACTCTTCAGACCAACCGTTGCCCATCCCGGCGATCTCTTCGTTGGTCGCCGTGAGCCGCCCGTCCGCATCCAGATTGCCGATGACGCACAGCGCCACATCACAAATCTCTTCGCTGACAGGATTCATGTGCAACTGCCACTCAAGATGCTCGGAGAGCGAAGGCGCACGCGTCAGGAATTGCTCGAACGTCGGCGCATCTTCTTTGTACTCGAATTCCTGAGTTTTATATCCGGGGTCCAGATAGTCCTGAAACTCGCGTCCGAAATCTATCTCTTCAAACGCATCACGGCTGGCTTCATCCGTTCCCCCATCTTCACCCGCTTCTCCGCCGGAATCATCCGCGGTCGCGATTCCGCCTTCAGGCTCGGCATAGAGATTGACGGCATCCATGTCAACTTCGCCCGCGCCGTTTTCCGGCGAGCCGTTGAAATCCGCCGCAGAGCCTTCGTTTGGCGCGAGGTCGAAGCTGCTGCCCGCGTCGCCGTTGGCCAACTGGTCTAGAATCTTTTCGGCCAGCTCGTTCGTCTCTTCCTGCGAAGGAACTTCTTCGAGCACGGGGTTTTCGAGAAGCTGCTGTTGAATCAGATCGCTCAATTCGAGCGTGGTCATTTGCAGCATCTCAATGCGCTGGCGCAGTTGTGGCGTCAGCACCAGACGTTGCGAAAGGTTGGTCGTGAGCTTAACGGACATGCCTTGCTTGATCTATTGCTTTCTAAGACTCATTTGAAAATTAGAATATTTACGCTTTTGGACGCGGGGAGATTATAACTGAAAAAGTGGTCAGTAGTCAGTGGTCAGTGGTCAGTTATACAAAAAAAATTTTGGGGCGAGCGTAGAGGCGGAGAGTTTTGACCTTAGATAGAACACAAACGCAACATTCGTTTTTAACTGATTACTGACCACCGACTACTGACCACTGCTTTTCACATGCTGAATCTTTCGCCGAGATAATGCCTGCGGACTTCCGCATCCTCGACGAGTTCCTGCGGATGGCCGGAGCGGAAGATGCGCCCTTCGCTCATGATGTAGGCGCGGTCTGTCACGCCGAGGGTTTCCCGCACATTATGGTCTGTAATCAGGATGCCGATGCCGCGATCACGCAGGTAGAGAATAACGCTCTGGATGTCGTCAATCGCCTTCGGGTCAATCCCGGCGAAAGGCTCGTCAAGCAGAATGTACTGCGGCTCTGTGGCCAGCGCGCGAGCTATCTCCGTGCGACGGCGTTCACCACCTGACAGCGCATCGCCCCGCGTGTTCCGCACGTGCGCGATGCCAAACTCTTCCAAAAGCTCTTCGAGCCGCTTGAAACGCTCGCGCCTGCGGAGCCCCATCGTTTCCAGCACCGCGAGGATGTTCTGCGCGGCTGTCATCTTGCGAAAGATGGACGGCTCCTGCGGCAGATAGCCGAGGCCGAGGCGTGCGCGCAGGTACATGGGCAGCTTCGTGATGTCGCGATCAGCTAAGCGAATCGCGCCACGATCAGGCCGTTCCAGCCCGATAATCATGTAGAAGGTGGTGGTTTTCCCGGCGCCGTTTGCGCCGAGCAACCCGACCACTTCGCCCTGCTCGACGTGCAGCGTCACGTCGTCAACCACACGCCGCTTGCCGTAAGTTTTCTGTAGATTCGAGGCGGTGAGAGCCGTCTCCGATGGAGATTTTCTGGAAGCGCTAGAGCGCGCCTCGACTTCCCGCCGAGACGCCCCGGGCGATTCCTCGCCCGACTCCACGATGATTTCTTCTGTTTGCGTACCACTCATTCAAGTGATGGGTGATAGGTGATGGGTGATGGGTGATAAGAGAAAACCTGCTCTTTCTTA
Organism: uncultured Acidobacteriota bacterium; assembly: GCA_963791265.1. GTDB lineage: Bacteria > Acidobacteriota > Blastocatellia > Pyrinomonadales > Pyrinomonadaceae > QHXM01. The sequence continues at coordinate 289,205 of CAWBSB010000005.1, read as the reverse complement.
TCACCTATCACCCATCACTTATCACTGCTTTCTGACCTTGTGCGTTGAGCGCACGCGACCGGGCGTTTGTGTTCCGCGAGTGTCATCCGCGACAACTCTATTCTCGCGCAAATAGACAGTCAAGCGCGCGCTTTCCGTGCTGCCCTGCTCCGGGTCTTCAACGCGTGCCGGGTTGCCCTTGAGCACTATCGTTTCATCTGCGGCGGTGTACTGCGCCCAGTTTCCGGTTCCCGTCTTGCCCGGTTGGGTGACGATGACATCGCGCTCGGCGATTGTCTTCTCGACCTCGTTTTTCTCTTTCAGCAAATACACATCGGCAACATTACTCCGAATCCTGTCTGTGTCCTGCTTAATGTCAACATTGCCTTCGTAGTGCAGGACGCGCCCGTCTTCTGCGTAGAACATGCTATTGGAGGTGGCGAAAGCAGGCACAACCGCGCTCGCACCGTTTGCTCCTTTTTTTCTTGCCTGATAGAGCGCGCTCTGGACGTGGCCATCGCCTTCCATGCGCTTGGTGTCGCGGTAGAGGGTGATCGTATCCGCGCGGACGAAGTTATCATCCTGCCACGCCCGCGCGTTGCCCGTGTAAATGCCCACACCCGTAACGTGACGAAACTCTGCGCGGTCGGAAACGATATAAACGGGACTTTTCATATTCTGAAAAGGCGTCGCGCCGTTTGTCTGTTCCTGACTGTAATAAGTCGTAGAGGTCTTTCCGCGACCGTAAGAGATGTCGGTGCGCGTATCTGAATCCAGCTCCACAGCTTTGGTGCGAGCGCGCGAATCCCAGACGGTCGGTTCGCCGCCGCGCAGGCGCACGGTCTCGTCCGCCGCCGTGTAGGTAGCATTCTGCGCGCGCCCGTTGCGATCCTTCTCATTGAATTTCGCGTCGCCCTGCGCGTCGAGCCGCTCGATGTCCTGCGTCTCACGCACGAACGTGGCCGTCATCTTCTGCGAAGTGATGATGCGTTGCGCTCGATCTTCCGTCGGCTGCACAGGATCAATGACGGCTTTGGACTCGCCGCCCGAAGCAACAAACTCACGCGCGAGATTTCCCTTTTCATAAAACTCGCAAACGAACTGCGGCGCGGTCAGCGTCTTGCGATCAGCGGTTGCATTCTTCACGACCGGGTCAACAAAGAGTTCCGCGTTGCCCGTCGCCTCCGCTCGCTCAAGATCGCTGCCCGTCGTGTGCCAGATGAGCTTGACAGCATCGGCTGTCAGGCGCTTGCTGGCGGCGCGCGGGTCTGAGGCACGCGACTTCGGCGCGCTCAAAGAGAGCACGGAACGCCCCCCTGTACGCATCTCTTTCAAAACGCTCTGCTCGCTCTGCGCTATGAAATCAACTTCGAGCGAGCTTGCTCCCGTCAATTCCATCTGCGAATCGGACTCCAGGCTGCGGGCGCTCACCTCGCGCGTGGCTGTGGCTTTCTGCAATCGCTGGTCTGCGTCGAAGAAAAAATCCATATCGGCGGCGTGAACTTCCGCACCGCGTCCTTCAGTCATCGAACGCAGGTAGGAAGTGCCGCGCGCTTCGATTTTCTGCACACGCTTGCGCTCGTTGAGCGTCGCTGATAACTGCTGGCCGCTCATCACGTCGCGCTCCTGCTCGGCAATTGCGCCTCCCATAAAACTGAGGTGCATACTCGCATGATCAAACGTGGCGCGGGCAGAGCGAATCGTCACAGGGCGCGAGCGCGGACTGGGCTTTGCTGCCTGCGCTCCCTGAGTGCTGGGCTGAACCGTAATCTCTACATCCTTGTGCAAGTCCAGCTTCTTATTTTTCGCATTCACCACTGCGCCCGTCGAATGGCCTGAAACGTTCTCGCGCGTGAACGTGATGAGCGCGTCGGTCTCGGCAATGTCCGTTGCTTGATCGTAAGCGAGCTTTTCGGTCTTTGCCACGAGAGCGTCGCGCGTCTCGATGTTGACATCGCCTGTGAACCAGACGCGGGCTTTATGAGAGTCGCGCTCATCGGGCAGGTAAATTGCACGATGGGCGGAAATCTGATCCGGCTTATCGCCCTTTTCCGGGAAGACTTCCAGATGCACTTGCTCAAGCTCGTGATGATTGTCCGAGTAAGTGATGTCACGCGCAGCGCGCACCAGCACACGCAGGCGCTCTCCATCCATCACGCGGCGCTCATAACCCTCGATGACGCTCGTCACCTGCTTCGATAGCTCCGGCGCTTCCCCGCGCATACGGAACGGCTCATTATTTCGATTGCGATAATAGGAGATGCCGACGTAGACCAATCCCGACACCAGCACCCCAAGCGCCAGCATCCGCGCCACCACCGGCAGCCGCGCACGCCATCCAACATAGATCGCTTTTTTTCGTCTAACCTCTTGCATAGTAACTAAGGTGATAGGTGATGGGTGATAGGTGATAAGAAAGAACAGGGTTTTCTCTTATCACCTATCACCCATCACCCATCACTCTCATGTCTTTCACAATCAACTGCAAACGCGTCTCGCCTTTCCAGGTGTTCGGCTCGATGGTATAGGCCAGTTCGATGCGCTGGCCTGTGGTAAGAGTTCGCCCGTCGAGTTCTTCTACGCCGCTCCACCAGAGGGCTTCGAGTGGACGGTTTTGTGTCCCGGCCACGCGAAGTTTCAAATGCTTCTCTTTCATAATGCGCGGCTCGGCCAGTATTCGCAAATCGCGCGTCAAAAAGAGAGGTCGCGGATTGCCCGCGCCAAACGGCTCAAGCGCCTGTAGCTCTTCGGCCAGCGAAAGCGTGAGGGCTTCGGCGGGCAGTTCCGTATCAATCTTGAGCGTGGGCACGAGGTCTTGCTCGGTCAAAAGTGACGCGGCGTGCTCGTTTAAGCGACGACGCAACTCCGCAATGTTTGCTCGCTTGATGGTCAGGCCAGCAGCGTGCGAGTGTCCGCCGAACTTGACGAAGAGATCGACGCAGGCGGTTAAGCCGTCGAGCAGATGATAGGCTTCGATGCTGCGCGCAGAGCCGTGACCGTCGTCGCCTTCGAGCGAGATAACCACGCATGGGCGATTGATTCGTTCCGCTATCTTCGAGGCGGCGATGCCGATGACGCCCCTGTGCCAATCATCTCCAGCGATGACGGCAACGTGCGTTTGCGTTTGCGTGTCGGCGGAAGATTCCAGCTCTTCAATCGCGCGCTTGAAGATCTCCTGTTGCACGCTCTGCCGCTCGCGATTGCGCGCGTCCAGATGTAATGCGAGTCGCGTTGCTTCTTCCTTATCAGTCGCCTCAAAGAGTTCGACGACGGCGCGCGCGGCATCCATCCTGCCAGCGGCATTGATGCGGGGGCCGATGCGAAAGCCCAGATCGTAAGCCGTCATCCCACTCCCCGCAGTCAAGCCCGCGACTTCCATCAAGGCGCGTAATCCCGGATTCGTGGCCTTCGGCAAATCCTTGAGGCCGAGCGCAACGATGGTGCGATTCTCGCCGACAAGCTGCGCGACATCGGCCACCGTCCCGATGGCCACCATCTTCAGGAATCCGGCAATCTGGGATTCGCGCCCGCGCTCACGAAAGAGCGCATGGGCGAGCTTGAAAGCAACGCCCACCCCGGCTAGATTCTTGTCAGGATAGTTGCACCCGTGCTGATTCGGATTGAGAACACAGAAGGCCGGAGGAGCGCCCTCGCCTTCGTCCGGCAGGTGATGGTCTGTGACGATGACATCGAGGCCATTACCGCGCGCCCAGTGAAGCGGCTCATGTGCGCGAATGCCGCAGTCAACGCTGATGACGAGCGAGTAGCCTTCCCGTCGCGCCTTTTCCAGCGCGGGCTGCTGGATGCCGTAGCCTTCCGTGAAGCGATGCGGAACGTGAAAGCCTGTCTGAGCGCCGAGCAACTTGAGAGCGCGTCTTAAAACAACTGTGCCGGTCGTGCCGTCAACGTCGTAGTCGCCGTAGACTAAAATCTTCTCGCCAGCATCAATCGCGCGCAGGACGCGAGCGACGGCTTCCTTCATGCCGAGCATCAAAGAAGGGTCGTGCAGTTGGTCTGGCGAAGGACGCAGAAATTTTCGGGCGGAGTGCTCGTTCGTGTAGCCACGCGCGATCAGGAGGCTGGCGACAATTGGAGAAACATCGAGCGAGCGCGCTAAGCCGCTTGCGCGTTCGGTCTCCGGCTCGCGCACAATCCAGTGTTTAGAGAGACGCGGAGAGTGGGAGACGTGGGGGCGCGGCGACAAAGAAGTTGCTGCTGTTTCGCCGTGTCCACGCGTCTCCGTATCTCCGTGTCTCTCTTTCATTCTTATTCTGCGAACCAGCCGTTGGCGTCGAGGAGTTTGACGCCGATGCGCTGTTTACCGTCCGTCGCATCCGTCCAGAGGCCGTTGACTTCCGCCTCGACGGTTCGACCGTAGGGGGGCGTGAGGCGGACTCTGGCTCCGATTTCGACGATTGTGTCTGTGATGAGCGTTGCGCCGCCTCGGCTGACTTTGACGGCGACCGCTTCGGCGTGAAACGGCTCACCGTCAGGCGTCTGCCCTTCGAGCACGATGGCAAAATCAACAGGGACGCGCGGGCTGCGCGGGCGTTGCGAAGGCAATGTGGCTTCGCGTTTCAATTCTTCATTCATCTGGGTCGTCTTGCCCTCTCGATTCTCGTCCGCCTAAAGGGGGGAACGAATTATTGCTGCTTGAGGAGGAGGGGCAGAAGTAGTTTACCAGAAATAGTGGTCAGTGGTCAGTAATCATAGTCAGAAGGCGAAAAACAGGAGCAAAAGTCAGAAGAAAAGAATAATCAACCCCAGCCTTGTCAAGCCCAGCCCCGCAGGGGCGATAGAGCGTAGCCACGGGCGTCAGCCCGGGGTTAAGCGCCACCCCAAAGATTGAAAGCCCCGACAGGGGCGACAGAAGCTCAAGACGTGTGACCATCGATCTTGAAATTCTGTCGCCCCTGTCGGGGCTCGAACATGTATTGCTTGCTATTCCCCGGGCTGACGCCCGGGGCTACATTCTTCCGCCCCTTCGGGGCTGTTGCTCGGTGGCTTCCTCCGGCTTCTGCTTTCTGTCTCCCGACTTCTGCAACTGCTCTTATGTTGGCAGAATTGTTTTGGTAAAGAGGAGCGCAAGGATAATGCCGCCGACGATCAGACGGTAGCCGATGAAGATGCCCGTCGAGTGTGTCCGCAGATAGCGCAGCAAAAAGTAGATCGAAGCGAAGCCGACAAGGCCGGAAACGATGGTCGCAACGGCGAGGGCAACGGAGCTGCCTTCGGGCAGATGCGCGGTAGCCTCTTTCAATTCAAGCAGGCCGCTGGCGGCGATGGCCGGAATAGAGAGCAGAAAGGAGAAGCGCGCGGCGGTCTCGCGTGTCTCTCCTGCGAAGAGGCCGCCCATGATGGTCGAACCCGAACGGCTCGCGCCGGGAATCAAGGATAGCACCTGCGCGCCGCCGACCGCGAGCGCGTCCTTCAGACCCAGATGTTCTATCTCCCGCTCGCGCTTACCCACCATCTCGGCGATGAGTAGAAAGATGGCGACGACGATCATCATGGTCGCAATCACCCACAAGTTTTTCGTGAACGCGCCTTCGATCTGCTTCTTGAAGAGAAGCCCGACGATGCCGATGGGCAAGGAGCCGATAATCACCAGCCAACCGAGCCAGGCGTCCTTTGAAAGTCGCACAGACCGACCCGTCGCTCGCGCCGTCGCCTGAGCCGCTTCGCTCCGCCTGCCTCTCAGGAGCGCGTAGTGATCGCTGATGAAAGCGTATGAGATGTTCCAGATGTCGCGCGCGAAATAAATCAGCACGGCGAGCAAGGTTCCGAGTTGAATAACGGCAATCGTGGCGGTCGTCATCTGGGCGCGCATCGCTTCATTTTCATAAAGCCCGATGGCGCGGCTGGCGAAAATCAGATGCGCGGTTGAGCTAATCGGAATAAACTCCGTCAGCCCCTGAACGATGCCGAGAATGATGGCTTGTAGGATAGACATAAACTAGGGTTGTCTTTTATTTAGATGTAGCGTAATTGGTTTTGCATCTCGTCCGCCGTCACCTGATTAAGAATAGCCAGGAGACGTTGGACAATCTCATAAGGCGTGCGTCGCACGGCAATGATGATGCCCTAATGCGCTTGCCCACGTTGAAAATATTGCCGCGCCAATGCCTCAAAGTCCGCGCGATTGTGGGTCAACAAGGTCTTCCGCTGGCTCGTTGCATACTCCAGTTGCTCGGCATCACTGCGGGCTAATTGCTTTGATTCCTGAGTTGTGCTGGCAACGAAGCCGCGCGCACGAACCGGATCGGCCCCCAGTACGCTCACGTCCTCATCGAGGTAGAGTTCGATGAAGAGGCGAGTCACTGACTTTTGACCAGTGGATCAACCAGCTCGTCTGGAATGCGATTACGCTCGATATGCACGTTGATCTCTTCCTGATGGTCACTGTAATAGCTCAACGCATCGAACACCTGCGCCAAAGTGAGATGCGGCAGGTGACTTGAAATTTCTTCCGGCGCAACGCCTTGTCGCCAGAACTCGACGATAGCCCTCACGGGCGTGCGCGTTCCCTTAATGATCGGCTCGCCGCTGAGAATCTGCTCGTCCGTGATAATGTAAAAATGCTCTGTTGCAGTCGGCATAAGAGTCTTCTTTGCGGGTAACTTTACGTTGCTGTCAGTAGCGTGTCAACGTTGATTTTTTAGAGCAGAGAGGAGACGGTCGTTGTTTAGAAGAGTTCAGATTTTTATTCCTTATCCAACCGCAAATCTAAAGATTCCTTTCACTCACGATAAGAACGCCTGGTGATGATTCGGTCGTAGAGCGGAACCGGGAACAACATCGCGGCGCGCACGATTGTAGCCAGTTGCCACGGGAAAGCGTAAGACTTCTTGCGCGCTTCGATGGCGTGGGTGATCTTTTTGACAGCATCGTCGAGTTCCATCAGGTAGGGCATCTGCGCTTCTCTTCCTGCCGTCAGCGGCGTCTTGATAAAGCCCGGATGAATGATCGTCACGTCCACGCCGGAGCCGTGCAAATCCACGCGCAGGCTTTCAAAAAAGGCAGAGACCGCAGCCTTGCTCGCGCAGTAAGCGGCGGATTTCGGCAGGCCACGATAGGCGGCGAGGCTCGAAATCACGACCAACTGGCCGCTCTTGCGTTCGACCATCTCAGGCAGCACCGCCGCCACGCTGTTGACCGCGCCGAGCACATTGACGCCGATAACATTGGCCACCTCATCGGGTTTCAAATCTCTGGCGTCAGTCGTCACACCGATGCCCGCATTAGCAACAAGTACATCTATGCGACCGAACTTCTCACGCACTTGATCCGCAGCAGCACGCACGGCGGCAGCGTCTTTGACATCAGCCGGAAGCGCCAGCGCGTGACCGCCTGCGGCTTCAACTTCGCTGACAATCTCGCGAAGAGTCTCAGCCCGTCGCGCGAGCAAGCCGAGCGTCGCGCCCTTTCGCCCAAGCTCGACCGCAAGCGCCTGCCCGATGCCGCTTGACGCACCCGTGATGAAGACAACTTTTTGAGACCAGTCGAAAGACATCTCAACCGAGCAAAGCAATTGTACCCTGACCGACAGCGCAACGACGTTCTTTCTCGCCGTCCTTCGCAACTACCTCGCAGCGACACACCGCCAAACGCGACCCGGCGCCTTCGACCGTTGCCGTAGCGACAAGGCGCTGCCCGCGCGCAGGCCGGATGTAGTTCACCTTAAACTCTGCCGTCACGACCTTCTCACCCAGCACCGACCCGCCAGCGAAGGTCAGGGCGTTATCAATGAGATAGCTCACGATGCCGCCATGAACGAATCCGTGCTGTTGCAGAAATTCAGGACGCACTTCGAGAGCTAGCACGGCGCGTCCCCGCTCAAATTCAATTAACTCAGCGCCGAGATGTTGGCTGAAAGGCTGACGCTCAAGAACTGATTGCCCTAATTTTTGAAGCTCCGTCACTGTTTTCGCCAGCCTCCAAAAACTTAGAGTTATTAGCAAAGCCGAGAAGAAATGGACAGGATTAACAGGATTAGCAAGATTAAGAAGACAAGATAGATCAAAGCAGCTTGAGACTTCTTATCTTTATCCTGTCCATCTTGTTAATCCTGTCTATTTCCTGCCCAACTCAGAAATGCTTTAGCACAACTCCGCAACGTAATTGCCCAGCACACGCAGAGCGTTTCCGAGTTCATCCTGCTTGATGAGCAAATGATCGCGCGAGAAGGCCGAGAGAGCGCCGCAGCTTATGCCTGCGTCCGCGAGAATCTGTGTGACGCGTGCCAGAAATCCGACCGTCTTCCAGTCCAACTCGATGTCGAAAGTCAAAAGCCGGAAGTCGCTTTCAATCCGCGCGTCGCGCACGGCGTGGCGCATCGTGCGCCAATCCGTCTCATCGAGTAGCAGTGTAACTTCATGCTCATCGCGCAGGAGCATGAAAGGCGCACTCGCGCGCGGGGATAGTTCGGGATTCTCAAGCAATCGCGCCCAGTCCTCATGGCGCAGGCCAATCAGATAAAAGGTTGACGGCGAGACTTCTATCCTTGCTCGCCGCAACAAATCTTCAACGCTTGCCTGGCTTTGTTCGGTCTTCAAACTTGAATCACGATGGGCAGGATAACGGGCTTTGCGCCGGTCTTTTTCTGAATAAAACGCTTGAGTTCGACCCGCATGTGTTCCTTCAGCAATGTCGTATCCTGACGCTGGGACTGCGGGGCGCTCTCGACCGCTTTAGTAACGATGCGTTGCGCGTCTTTGATGAATCCGTTTGAGCTATCAACGCCAAGCAATCCGCGCGTCACGATTTCGGGCGGGGTTTCCAGCTCTCCCGTCTCTTCGTTGATGGTGACGACGAGTGTGACGACGCCATCATAGGCAAGCTGACGACGTTCGCGCACTGTCCCGGTGTCAATCTCTTCAAAGCCTGATTCGTCAATGAACGTGCGCCCGACTTCGCGCTTATCTACCACGACGGCTCGCTCGCCGTCCAACTCAAGCACGTCACCGTTCTCGATCAGGATAATATGCTCTTCGTCGTAGTTGAGATGATTCTTGATGAACTCCTTGTGGCGAAAGAGCATTCGATACTCGCCGTGAATCGGCACAACGAATTTCGGGCGCACGGCTTCCGTCATAATCTTGATGTCTTCCTGCGAAGCATGCCCGCTGACGTGAATCAAGCGCCGTTTCTCTTCGATGATGTTTGCGCCGCGCTTGTAAATAGCACCAATGAGCCGCGAGATGGCGCGCTCGTTTCCCGGAATGATGCGCGCCGACAGCACGACCGTATCGCCTTCTTCGATGGTCAATCCCTTGTAAGACTGATTCGCCATCTGCGAGAGCGCCGCGCGCGGCTCGCCCTGTGAGCCTGTCACCAGAAAGACGATCTCGTCGTCAGCCATACGCTTCGTCTCGTTCAGGCTGACCATCAAGCCATCCGGGATGTCCAGAAAGCCAAGCTCGTCCGCGATCTCCACGTTCTTCTGCATCGAGCGTCCCAGCACACATACCTTGCGATTAAACTGATGAGCAACATCCAGGACGATCTGTAGGCGATGAATCGAGGAAGCGAAAGCAGCGACGACGATGCGCCCGGTTGCTTCATTGAAGATTTCCTCAAACGCCGGAATCACCGCGCGCTCCGATGGCGTGCGCCCCGGAACAGTCGCGTTGGTCGAATCCGAGAGCAAGGCCAGAACGCCTTCCTGCCCGTAGCTTCTGAGCGTTCTCAGATCAATCGGTTCGCCGATGACGGGTGTCTCGTCAACTTTGTAATCGCCCGTGTGAACAATCGTTCCGACAGGAGTTCGGATAGCGAGCGAGAAGCAATCAACCAATGAATGCGAAGCGCGTATGAACTCGATTTTGAACGGGCCAAGCTCTACGACCTGACGCGGCTCGACGCGATGCAGCAAGACATCGTCAAGCAGATCGTGTTCTTCCAGTTTTCTATCGGCGAGGCCCGCCGTGAAATGCGAGGCATAGACGGGGACATTGAATTTTTTCAGGATGTAAGGCAGCGCCCCCAGGTGATCTTCATGCCCGTGCGTGAGGATGATGGCGGTGATGTTGTCCCTGTACTCTTCCAGAAAATCAAAGTCCGGGACACAAACGTCAACGCCGTAAACACTTTCTTCAGGAAAACCCATTCCGGCGTCAATGACGATCATCTCGTCATCATACCGCACAGCCATACAATTCATCCCAAACTCGCCGACTCCGCCGAGCGGGATGAGTTCTAATACATTACCCACTTTATTCTTTACTCTACTCTCCTTGAGAACCCAGTGAACGCCCTCTATAGGCTGCTTTCACCGGATTAAATTTAGCCGGACAGTATAACATACGCGACATTCGATTGCGGATTTCGGAATGCGGATTGAAGAAGTCCCGTCAGGGACGACGTGACAATAGCCCAGCGATTTATCGCTGGGGAACACAGCACGGTAAAAAATCATTGAGTCCCGTAGGGACGACTGAAGAAAGAGGCTCGCTTCCATTCAGTCGTCCCTACGGGACTCAGACTTTGTTCCCCGATTCTATTCCCAGCCATAAATGGCTGGGCTATTGTCAATTGTCCCTGACGGGACAAAGAGCCTGCCACCACTTAAACGGCTCCGGTCATAATCTCTCACAACGTTTCGAGAACGCGCGCAAGGTTTCCCCAATCTTCAAGCGTGAGCGTTTCGGCGCGGCGAGGCTTCTCAATACCTGCGCTTTCGAGAATGTGCTCTGCACCGCCAGCTTTCTCAATCAGCGAGCGTAGATCGGCGGGGGCGCTGCGTAGATTATTGAAGATAGTCTTGCGGCGTTGCGCGAATCCGGTGCTGACGATACGCCACAATAGATTTTCGTCCGAGACAATGATGCCCGTCTGCGGGCGCACGCGCAGGCGCACAACCGTACTCCAAACTTTCGGGACGGGACGAAAGGCTGTCGGCGGAACATCGAAAAGCGTTTCTGTCTCGCAATAGGCTTCGACTAGCACAGAGAGGTATCCGCGTTCACTAGACGCTGGCGGCGCAGTAATCCTCTCGACCACCTCGCGCTGTAGCATCAAGACCATCTCTGTCAGGCAAGCTCGCTGTTCGATGAGATGTTGCAGGATGGCGGTCGAGATGTAGTAAGGAAGATTGGCGACGACGCGTGCCTGCGCGGCTGGCGCAATGATCGCGCATAAATCAACGGCGAGAGCGTCGCCTTCGACTAACGTGAAGTTTGCGCGCTTCCCGAGTTTTTCGTGCAAGAGAGGAATCAGGTCACGGTCAAATTCGACAGCACACAGGCGTCCGGCCAATTCAACCAGCCTTGAGGTCAACGCCCCGCGCCCCGGCCCGATCTCGACAATCGTTTCATCCTCGCGCGGGCTGACTTCTCTGACGATGCGCTCAATGACGCGTTCATCCGTAAGAAAGTTCTGACCAAAACGCCGCTTCGGAGGGATGAGGGATGAGGGATGAGGGATGAAAGACGAGCGGTTTTTCTTTTCTTCATCCCTCATCCCTTATCCCTTATCCTTTAGAAACGTAGCCTGTCATCTCTATGTCGCGCCCGTGATGGAGGACTTCCGTCTCTTGAAGATTGATGGCGTCGGCAATCTTCTCTGCCCCGTTGCCGAGGATTGCTGCCGGAGCGTCGCGGCCTCCGATGATGATGGGCGCGATGAAGAAGCTCGCTTTATCAATCAAGCCAGCGTCGAGGAATGCCCCGGCGACGTGCGCGCCGCCTTCGACGAGCACGCTTTGGATTGAGCGGCTGCCCAGTTCACGCAACACGCTTTGCAAGTCGCGCCCTCCGCTCGTGTCTCTCAAGACCTCGACGCCGAGCGTTGCGAGAGCAGAGGCGACAGAATCGTTTGCGCTCTCCGAAGCGAAGACCAGCGTGGGAAACTCTCGCGCCGTCTTCGCAAGCTGCGAGTCAGGCGACAGGCGTAGATGTTCGTCCAGCACGACGCGCACGAGCGGTCGCCTGCGTGGCTTGCCGGAACGATCCGTCAGAAGCGGGTCGTCTGAAGTGGCCGTGCCTGCGCCGATGAGAATTGCATCGTAAAGTTGGCGCAACTCTTGAACACGCGCGCGCGCGTCTTCGCCCGTAATCCAGCGTGAGTCGCCCGTGCGGGTGGCGATTCTTCCATCAAGCGAACAGGCCAGCTTGAGATGAACGAAGGGTCGCGCGTGGCGTATCGAATGGAGGTACGCTTCATTGAGTCGCGTCGCTTCCCGTTCAAGCAAACCCGTTTGGACTTCCACGCCAGCAGCGCGCAAGTCTGTGAAGCCTTTGCCTGAAACCAGTGGATTCGGGTCTTCTATGCTGGCGACGACGCGAGCTATCCCGGCGCGGATGAGTGCTTCGGTGCAGGGCGGCGTGCGCCCGTGATGCGAGTGCGGCTCAAGCGAGACATAAGCGGTTGCGCCGCGAGCAAGCTCTCCCGCCTGTTCCAGAGCAATCGTCTCGGCGTGCCTGAGTTGTTCGTAAACGTAGAAGCCTTCGCCAACCACCTCGCCGCTACGGGCGACAATCACGCAACCGACCAGCGGACTCGGACTCACCTGTCCCACGCCTCTTGCCGCAAGCTCAAGGGCGCGACGCATCATGCGCTCGTCGAAATCAAGAGTCATAAAGTCTGGCGAGTCTGGCGAGTCTATCGAGTTCGGCGAGTCCGGCGAGTTAGAATGAGAGTTCCTGCTCGATAGCCTTGATAGACTTACTCGAAAAGTCCGTTGATGTACTGCTCAGGATCGAACACTATCAGGTCGTCAACCTTCTCGCCGATGCCCGCGTAGCGAATCGGCAGATTCAGTTCTTTGGCGATGGCAATGGCGATGCCGCCTTTGGCTGTGCCGTCGAGCTTGGTCAAAACGATGCCGGTCACGCCCGCGACTTTCAGGAATTGACGCGCCTGCTCAAGTCCGTTCTGCCCTGTGACGGCATCAACGACGAGCAGGGTTTCGTGCGGAGCGCCTTCGACCTCGCGCCCGGCGACGCGCTTCATCTTTTCAAGCTCGGCCATCAAGTTGGATTTGTTGTGCAACCGCCCGGCGGTGTCAACGATGAGCACGTCAGAATTGCGAGCCTTCGCAGCTTTGAGCGAATCGAAGAGCACAGCCGCCGGGTCAGTTCCCTGCTTCTGTTGAATCAGAGGCACGCCCGTGCGCTCTGCCCAGATGGCGAGTTGGTCTGAAGCAGCCGCGCGAAACGTGTCCGCCGCGCAGATTAAAACGTCGTTGCCTTCTGCCTTGATACGCTGCGCGAGCTTGCCGATGGTCGTGGTCTTGCCGACGCCGTTGACGCCGACAATCATCATCACATATGGCGACACATTTTCGGGGACGCTCGTCTCAGAATCTACGCCGTTGTTCGCTGAAGCCTGAAGGATGTTGAGAAGCTCCGTTTTGATCGCCAGCTTGAGCGCATCAATGTCGTTGATCTGGTTGCGCGCGACTCCGCGCCTGACGGTTTCCAGGATGTGCAGAGTCGTCGGCACACCGATGTCCGCCGCGATGAGCGCCTCCTCAAGTTCGTCCAACAGCTCGGCGTCAATCTTCTTACGGTTCTGAAAGACAGAATCAATCGTCTCGGAAAGCGATTCGCGCGTGGCGGAGATGGCACGCCGGAAACGCGCGCTGAACTCCTGTTCGAGCGCTGCCTCCTGCGCCTGCAACTCTTCCATCGTCAGATTGAGGCCGAGGACGGAAGTGCTGAAAGGCGAGCGCGACGGCACGCTCTTTTGCTGAGAAGCTGGCTTCACAGGCTCGCGCTCGCTCGCGGCGTTTGCTGGCGGCGCAGGGGAAGGCGCGGGCGGGCGTGTGCTCTCCGTCACCGAGTGTGTTTCGCGTGCCGGAGGCGGAGTCGGCTTATCGCCTGTGATGACCGGCTCAAGCGTGGGCAGCGGCGCAACGGGCGGCGTGACGTTCGTTTGTGATTGCGGAGCGGCTGGCGGCTCAAGTTTCTGGGCTTCCACAGCGGGTGGCGCTGCGGGCTGCTCTTTCTCTTTGGCTGGCGATACTTCGTTGAGGCCGAGCGTGATATAGCGATCTTTATTTGTGCGTCTCCAAAAAGCCATGAATTGGTCTAATACCCTTACGAATCAAGATTGGTAAATTATTCGAAGGATTATAGACACAACTACCACACGACGACAAAGCAGGCGCAGATTGTTTTCGTGCGCCTGAAGCGAAGTTAAAGAAAACAAAGTCCCGTCAGGGACGATTGACAATAGCCCAGCGATTTATCGCTGGGATAAAGGCAAAGATAAAAGTTGAGTCCCGTAGGGACGGCTGAACATGAGTGAATCTCTCTTCAGTCGTCCCTACGGGACTCAATCATTCTGGCGTTTCTGTTCCCCAGCAATAAATTGCTGGGCTATTTTCGTTCGCCCCTGACGGGGCTTAAGAACCAGAGCGCGGCATCAAGCGATCTATTTATTGAACCTGAATGAATCAAGGAATTTTACCCGGCTTGTGTAAACGGGCGATGACTCAGGCCCGCCAGCGCAAACGATATATATCCTCGGCGTAACCCAGAAGATTCGGCAGGCGACTTTCCCGCCGCCCGGAACTGCGGATGTCGGCACGTCCATATCAGTCTCAAGCCCCGGATAGCCGCTCAGCGTGATGTTCTTTTTACTGACGATCTGCGCGCCCGAATTACTCGCCGCCCCCTGCGCGGCAGAGTCTAATAAAAAATTGGACGAGATTTTTGAGGATCCAGCACCAGGATAATCAGCATAAGCGACGGCGTAAAATCCATCTTTGTTCATGTTGCCGGTCCAAGAGTGCATTTGGATATTACCGCCCACGCTATTACTGCTCTCTATGGGCTTGACCGGCATTGACACCGTGAAGGAGTTATCCGGCGCTTTCACCTCCTGCCAGGTAAAATTGTCTGAAGCGGGCTTGTTGAATTTCCAGAGAAAGCCGATTCCGGCGGCAACGGCAATCGCTCCGAAGAGCAGTACCCAAAGGAGAGCATTCGCGCCGCCGCCCTTCGATCTGGACGGAAGCGCCGCGACGGGCGAGGGGAAATAAGCGGGCTGGTATGCGGGCTGAGGCCACGGCGCTGCCATTTCATAGCCTCCCTGCCAATTCGTCGCATAAGGGTCGGATTGTTGAACCGCTTCGGCTGATTGATGAACGGCTTCGGCTGAAGGAGTTTCATCAAGAAATGACGCTCGACAGCGTTTGCAGGTTGAGGTTGAGGCGAAGTTGAGAAACCCGCAATTTAAGCATCTGTTGCTATTCATGCCTTTCTCCTTTGATTCGGATTGGCGCTTTATTCTCAATTGCTATTGGATTCTGAATGAATCAAGACATCTCGTATGAACGGCGCGAAATTCTGCTGTATCAGGCCCACCCGTCGCCATGACGTAGAGTCTCGGGGACACCCAGAAAATGCGAGCGCTGCCGACAAACGAGCGCTCCGGGTCTTGCGACAGCAACTGCACTTCAACCCCTTTGTGACCAAAGAGCAGGATGTCTTTCCGCTGGCCGAGTCCTAAAACTCTGTTGGTTCTCGTCGCTCCCTTAATCGCCATATCGTAGATGGCCTCTTCAGACATCTTTGAATTCACGGCGGGATAGTCGGCTGCTATCAACATACAACCACCGTCTTTACCTATTGCTGCCTCTACTGCCTGAGCCTTCGCGTCGCCGAAGGGGGACGGGATAGTCCTCTCGTAAGTTTTCGGCGTGACAGGAAGTGAAACGGAGAATTTTTTATCCGGTGATTGATACTCATGCCAACTGAGGTTGCTAAATTCCGATTTACCCCTCATTAGGAGCTTGGGAATTCCGACCACACCGGCCGTAACGAGGATGGCCACCAGAATCAAGACTCTGACTATCTTAGCGCTGCCTGAACCGGCAGGCGCGGGCGCTGAAGGATAATAATTTGACTGATAAGCAGGTTGAGGTTGATCCCAGAAGAAAGACCCGCCCTCGTTCGGTTGCGGGTATGTTTCGTGGGAAGCTGTGGGTTGGTGATTCCAGTTTGTCCCGGCCTCTGCCCCGTTTGATTCCTCAAACGGTAGCCCGCAACGTTTACAAGCACCGACCGCAACGAAATTAAGGAAGTCACAATTGCTGCATCTGAGACTGTTCATGTGAGAAATTCTCCTTCAAATTATGCAACCGATGTCGGGACGTGAGGCGCCGGTGGTTGCTCTGCTGGTGGGGGAACTGCCATCCTTTCTTTAGGAGGACGCTTCAATCGAACGGAACCGGGACGAACCTGCCCCGACTCACAGGCGGCAATGAGCGACCCGACCACGCGCTCGTCATAACGCGTGCCGACGAAACTCTTGATTCTTGAGAGCGCGTCGTCAAACTTCATCGCGCGTTGGTAGGGACGATCCGTTGTCATCGCGTCGAACGTGTCGGCGACTGAAACGATGCGCGCCTGCATGGGAATCTCGTCGCCCTTCAAGCCCTGCGGATAACCGTTTCCGTCAACCATCTCGTGGTGCATGTACATGCCCGGCAGGAATTCTTTCATCGCAGGAATCTGCGACATGATCTTGTAGCCCTTCTGCGGGTGCTGCTTCATGATGACGAACTCTTCGTCGGTCAAAGCGGCGGGCTTCTTCAAGATATTGTCGTCAATTCCAATCTTGCCGACATCGTGCAAGAGTGCGCTGATCCTGATTTTCTCGATCTCCTCGTCGGGCAAATCAAGCCCCTGCGCGATAGCAACCGAAAAGCGCGCGACGCGTTCCGAATGGCCGCGCGTGTACGGGTCTTTGCCGTCAATCGCTGCCGCGAGACCCTTGACCGTGCCGAGAAAGAGTTGGCGGTTTTCATCTGCGGCCTGCTGAAGATCATGTATGAAGCGTTCGACCTGATCGGTCATCAGATTGAAGGAATCGCCAAGCTCTCCAAGCTCCGTCCGGCTGCTCACAGTAATGCGCCTTGAGAAGTCGCCGCCCGCAATGCGATGCGCGCCAGCGGCGAGTTCCTGAATCGGCTGCGTAAATTTCTTGGCGAAGAAGAATCCAATCAGGAGCGCGATAGTACCCGCCGCCAGACTGATGCCGAATGTTTGCCGACGCATATCTGCGACCGAGGCGAGCGCAGCACGCTCATCCTGAATCGCAATCACGCCCAGACGAGAATTGCTGTCCAACTCGGCTGTCGCATAAGAGCCGATCATCTCTATCGTCCGGCCATCGCGCTCGACCGTAAACGGGGACAGCGCGGATTGCACTTGCGTGCCTGTCTCCTGCCAGTCTTGGACGACCTTCAAATCGGTCTTAGGTTTTTCGGAAAACGCGAGCGACGCATCCGGGTGGGCGACTACCAACCCATCCTTGTCCACCACGAAGACAACGGGCAAGCCCTTATCGAGCAAATCCTGCTCGCTCATGCTGGACTGCTGCTGGACGGCTTTGAAGACTTCACGAAAAGAGATGATCGCCACCACAGCTGCCTCGACCTGATTACCGTCAGGGCCGCCCATCACGGGCGCGGCAATCGTGATAGCCATCTCCTGGCCTGAGCGAATGATTTTTGGACGGCTCAAGACCAGCCCTGCCCCGTTCATCAATGCCAGCACCTCGCTGACACGCTCATCCACTTCTTCCGCCTTAATGATGTTTTGCTGAAAATCCCCGTGCGGCGCACCCTGCACAGGCTTGATAAAGAGCGCAATCAGGTTCGGGTCGCTGTGAAGAACCTTCCGCAAACGCGCATCCGAGCCTGCTTCGTTCAGCACGCGAACGCCGCCCGACAACTCAAAAGCCTGCGCCAATCCCGTCACCATATCGCGGTAACGCTGCCCGTAAAGCTCTATCTGCCGCGCTTTATCCTGCACGAGCTGAGCCTGATAGCGTCTTTCCACAGACCCCAGCTCAACCGCCGTCCGGTCAGACAGCAGCCAGCCAGCCAGCGATAAGGGCACGACGCCCACCACCAGCAGCATTCCCATGACAATGTAAAGAAGGCGTATGCGCCCGATACGGTCAAACATTAGAGGGTGAGAAAAGCGACTAAAGAAACCGATGTTGAGTACGAATTACGTCAGGGCGGGTCGCAAGAAGGATTGCCAGACGCGGGGATACCGTTTTGGGTACTCCCTTCAAGCATAGTACGCATCCCGAAGAAGCCTGTCAACACAGTTTTGCAACTTTTAATTAGTTGTGTTTAAGGCTCTAAACCCGGCTTTGAGCAATCGGAATCGCGTTTTGCAGCCATTGCTGTTGGGAACTGTTGCCACGCGTTGGAATGGCCGGGGAGCTTTGAAAACTTCTTTCGGGCGACGAATGGGAAGTTGTGCGATACTTTTACAGACTTATATTTGGCGAGGAGCGTCTAAACCCATGAGCGCATTGAGTAGTAACGGTGCGCCGGGAGCTGGCAGGGGGAGGCGGCTCGCGCCGAGCTGAGCGGACGGCCACGAGAGGATGGTGACGGTTACGAGCGACGAGCAGATCGTGGAGCGCGCACTATCGGGCGATGCGGAGGCTTTCGGCGAGATTGTACATCGCTGGGAGCGACGCATCTTCGCGCTCGCCTACGGGATGCTCGGGCGCGAAGAGGACGCGCGCGACGCCACACAGGAGACTTTTCTGTCGGCTTTCCGCAATCTGCGCGGGTTTCGTGGCGAAGCCAAAGTCTCTTCATGGCTGCACCGGATTGCCGTCAACCAGTGCATCACGCGCCAGCGTCGCGCGAAGGTGCGAGGCGAAACGGCGCTTGAAGATGAAACGGAAGCTGATGGCGCATCATATTCTGCTCCGGCGCACCAATCCCCTGCCCGTGCCGCCGAGAGTCGTGAGAAGACAGTGATTGTGCGTCGCGCCGTCAATGCTCTGCCGACGGAATTGCGACAGGTAATCGTGATGAAGGAGTTTGAGGAACTGACGTTTCAGGAAATTGCCGTCGCGCTCGACTTGCCCCTGAGCACGGTTAAAAGCCGTCTCTACACAGCGCTGCGGCAACTTCAGATGCGGCTCAAGAACATGGCGTCTGAGATCGCTTGAGAAAGAAAAGCGTGGGATAAAACGATGAAAGATTCAACCGGCACAAATTTATGCGCTCGCGCCGAAGATATGGTCACGTATCTTTACGGCGAAGCTACCCGAGATGAAGCGAAAGATTTTGAGCAGCACATGCAACGTTGCGCTTCATGCCGCCTGGAGTTTGCGACCTTCGGCGACGTGCGAGAAGCAGTGGGCGAATGGCGTCAACAGGCGCTCGGCACGTTAATATCTCCTGTCGCCGAAGCTGAGGCGGCGCGTCCTTTCGCTCCTCTTGCTGCTCCCACACAAAGACGCTCGGCGCTCGCCGCGCTGCGTGAGTTCTTTACGCTCTCGCCCGTGTGGATGCGCGCCGCGACAGCGGCTGCCGCCCTTGTCTTCTGCGCTCTGGCTGCCATTGCGGTCGCCTACTTCGTCCAGCAGCCTCAAACCGAGGTTGTTGAAAAACCGGGCAAGTCAGGTTATTCGCAGAAAGAAGTTGAGGCAATGATTGCGGACGCACTCAGGAAGCAGAACGAGGCGAAGGTGAAAGATGCGCCCGTTGCCTCGCCTGAGAGCGTTAAGGTAGTGAGCAATGAGCAGCCCAAGGTTAATACACAGAGTAAGCGCAACGTTTCCGTAGCTCCGCAGTTTGCGAAGACTAATCGAAGGCCGCAGGTTGTGACTCCGCGCACCGTCGCCCGTCCATCAAAAATGGAGCTTGCGTCAACCGACTTTCTCCCGTTTACAGCCCCAAAGGATGAAGAGAAATTGCCCAGTCTCACCGACCTGGTAGATGACGATAACTGATTGATGGAGCGCGCAGGCTATTCCAGAGCGAACTTTCAAAGCAGAAACGTAATCGAAGCAACGGACTGAGGTCAACGAGGTCACGAAGAATGAAGAAACTATTCACCAGACAAACCGCAGCAATTGCGTTGACGTTTTTCCTGTTTCTGCTCTCTGCCTCCGCCTCTCAGGTGCTTGCACAAACGCCGAGCGAAGCCGCGCCAGCCGACGCTGCACAGGGCAATCAGGACGCCAACTGGGCCACGGCTCTTGGCCTCACGCCCGATCAGATGGCGAGAATCCGCGAGATTCGCCAGCAGAACAGATTGGAACGGCAAACTGCCCAACAACGCTTGAATCGAGCCCAGCGCGCTCTGGACGAGGCTATCTACTCCGACGAGGCAAGCGAAGCCCTAGTCGAGCAACGCACGCGCGAAGTGGCTGAAGCACAGGCGGCTGAAGTACGCTTGCGCGCCAGAACGGAACTTGGGATTCGCCGCGTGCTGACGCCCCAGCAACTCGGCACATTCCGCATGATTCGCCAGGAGCGTATCCGCGAAGGACAATTAAAACGCCGCATGGAGAATGATAACCAGCAAAGGCCGCTCAGAAATCGGCGACTTCAAAACGGTATCAATCTATCATCTCCACGCCCTAATCCCGTGCCTGGCCCACGCCAGCGTCGTGATGTCCTTCCTAAAAGAATTCGTCCCTAACTGTATAAAGTTTGCAGCAAGCAGAACAAAACGGCAATCCAGACAGCGACCGGCATTGTCAGCCAGAGAGCGTCTGCTTCACCACAACCCGCCTCAAACTCTTTCTGTTACAATTTACAGCTTGACGCATCGCGCCAATTTTGAGCATCATAGTCCGCTCGTTCAGACTCGCGCGGTCGCACTCCAGGTTTTCAAACGAAACATCTTGGCGCACCCGCGTCTTCCGGCTTGAGTTTTCCCAGGCGTTAAGGAAAATCTCCGGCCAGGCTGCAAATCAAAACAAGCGCGGCTCGCACGTCGCGTTTTCGCCGTAGACTCTCGAATGAACTTTGCCACGCGCGCTCTGCTCGAACTGCAAGAGACGACGTTGCTGGCGGCGCGCGCCGCTCGCGGGCTGCTCAAGCGTCCGCGATACATTCCCGAAACCATCGCTCAGATGGACGCCATCGGCGTCGGCTCTTTGACTATCATCATCCTGACGGGCTTTTTCACGGGCGGTGTGCTGACGCTGCAAACCTATCCCACGCTAAAATATTATGGAGCGCAGGGCACGACCGGTTATCTGGTGGCGCTTTCGCTCGTTCGTGAGCTTGGCCCTGTGTTGACAGCCCTGATGGTGACAGGCCGCGTCGGCTCCGCCATCTCAGCCGAGCTCGGCTCGATGTCCGTCTCACAGCAGATTGACGCCATGCGCGCGCTCGGCACAGACCCCGTTCGCAAGCTCGTCGCGCCGCGCCTGATCGCATTGATAGTCACGCTGCCGCTTTTGACTGTGCTTGCCGACGTGGTCGGTATCATCGGCGGATGGACGGTCGCGTCAGGACTCTACGGCATGGACTCGTCCATGTTCTTCAACTCCGTGCGCGACGGCATTACGGCAGACGATATTCTCGGCGGCGTCATCAAGCCGCTTGTTTTCGGATTGATTATCGGCACGATTGCCTGCCACAAGGGATTGACAACGGAAGGCGGAACGGTGGGCGTCGGGCGCAGTACGACGCGCTCGGTGGTGACGGCTTCAATCGTCGTCATCGTCACAGATTTTTTCCTTGCCAGGGGATTGCAGTATATACTTGACATGCCGAAATAAAGATTCAAGGGTCTTATGTCTTCAACCAGCACAGAGATTCACCAATCCACTCCGCCGCCGCACCCCGACGGCCAGGTCAGCGATGACGCCGCCGAATCCACTTTCGCGGAAGTGGATAATCGCGACCGCATCATTCCAGCCATAGAGTTTCGTGACGTTCATCTGTCTTTCGACGACCGCGAAATTCTCAACGGGTTGAGCTTCAAGGTCCTGAAGGGCGAGACAAAAATCATCCTGGGCGGTTCGGGCAGCGGCAAGTCAACGACTATCAAGCTGGTGCTGGGACTTCTCAAGCCCGACTCCGGTCAGGTTCTCGTTGACGGCGTGGACATCACGAACTTCAACGAAGTCGAAATGATGACAGTCAGAAAGAAAATCGGCATGATCTTTCAGGAAGGCGCGCTGTTTGATTCCCTCTCGGTTTACGATAACGTCGCCTTTCGTCTTCACGAACAGGGCGTACCCGAAGAAGAAGTCGAACCGGAGGTGCGTAGGATGCTTCGCTTCGTCAATCTCGAAGACGCGATTGACAAGATGCCGATTGAGCTTTCGGGCGGCATGCGACGACGTGTCGGCATCGCGCGCGCGCTCGTCGGCGATCCGAAGATAGTGATGTTCGATGAGCCTACCGCCGGGCTTGATCCGCCGACGGCTCGCACCATCTGCGAGCTTGCGATGAAGCTGCGCGATCTGGAAGACGTTTCCTCCATCTTCGTCACGCATGAGATGAACAATCTGGATTATCTTTGCTCCGAATACGCGGTGGTCAACGACGCCGGAGATGTAGTCTTCGAGAAAGAAGGCGAGCGGCTGTGCCTGACCAACACCAAAGTGATGATGATACGCGACGGCAAACCGATCTTTCACGGCACGGACGAATCCCTGAAAAGGGCTGAAGACCCTTATATACAGAAGTTCCTTCGCGGACACTGAAAGGAGAGGTCAGGAGTCAGGAGTCAGGAGTCAGAATAAGAACAGTTCCCCGTCTTTCATTCTGACTCCTGACTCCTGACTCCTGACTCCTGATTATCATGCCTCCATCAAAGAAAACCATCGGCTTGAGCGAGCTGCGCGTTGGCCTTTTCGTCTTGATTGCCATCGGCATCCTGATCTTTCTGATTCTGAATGCGTCGGGCGACATCAACCCGTTTGCGCGGAAACTCCACCTGCGCGCTCGTTTTTCGAATGCAGACGGCTTGCGTCCCGGCTCGGAAGTCAGGCTCGCGGGCGTGCGCGTCGGCAAGGTGGACGAGGTCAAGCTTCTTCCGCCTACGAGTAATCCCGCCGACCCCAAAGTGGAAGCCCGACTCGCCATTGACAATACGATTGATGGAAGACCCGCGTCGGAGCGTATCCGCACAGACTCGACCGTCTCGCTCGGCTCGCCGAGTCTTTTAGGCAATGACAAGCTCGTCAACATCACGGCGGGCTCAGCCGTCGGTCAACCCGTCACGGAAAATTATGAGTTGACGCTCTCTTCATTGAATCAGAGCACGCTTTCAAATCTGGTTGGCCCGGAAGTTTCGGATCAAATGACGGGCATCACTAAAAACCTTAATGAGATTACACGCAAGATTAACGAAGGGCCGGGCACGCTCTCTCGCGTCCTCAACGACGAAGCTCTCTACGATAGTCTGAACGCCGCCGTCATAGACACACAGGCCGTCATCCGTCAGATCAAGTCTGGACAGGGCACGGCAGGCAAGTTCATCAACGACCCGGCGGTTTATAACAACGTCAACGACCTTGCCGTTCGTCTCAACGACCTTGCCGAAGGACTCCGCAGAGGGCGCGGCACGGCGGGCAAACTTCTGACCGACGAAGCGCTCTACAACCGAATCAACAACATCGCCAGCCGCGTGGACGCTTCCGTCAGCGACATCAACGGCATCATTGCAGACATCCGGCAGGGACGCGGCACAGTCGGCAAGCTCCTCCAAGACGAAGGTATCTACAACGATGCGCGCACAGCCATCGCCCGCTTCAACACGACAGCCGAGCGCGTTGACTCGGTCGTCTCCGCCGCCCAACGCGGCGAAGGCACCGTCGGCAAACTTCTCACAGACGATCAACTCTACAACAACGTCAACCAACTCTCATCGGAAGCCGTCAAACTCATCTACGACTTCCGGCAGAATCCGAAGAAATATTTGACCGTCAAGTTTGAACTGTTCTAGAAACAGCGGCCATTGAGTCGGAGGACGATTAAATTGGCAATCTCACGCGCCATCAGGATACCCAAGCCTCGGACAGTGTTTTTCCCTGCTGCTCTAACGTTAACTCCACTGCCCTGGTCTCCCGATCCGACGGGTGCTGATAGTTAGAGCAGGCGGGGATGTTGCGGGTTTGATTTGTCCGCGCGCCTCATTAACGCCGCACCTCCAAGCAACTATTCCTCGCCGCTCATCTTGCAGCTCTAATCGTTACTTTAGTTGAAGCTTCAATGGGAAGGATTAGCCGTCATGCCATTTACTCACTCATGCTTCATCAGCTATGTTCACGGCGAACATGAATTAATCAAAGGGTTCTTAAAGCAACTCAAAAATGCTTTAGCTGCGTGTCTTGAACCATACTTCAATGAGAAGCTATATATTGATGAAGAGGGGCTGACGCCAGGCAGCGACTTTAACGAGAGATTGGCTGAGGCTATTTGTCGTAGCGTTTGCATGATCGTCGTCTACATCCCTAAATATGACAACCACGCTTACTGCCTGCGTGAATACACGGCGATGGAGATGCTTCAAGAAAAGCGGCTAAAACTACTGGGGCCGCATGCGCCGAGGGGGAGCGGCTTCATCATTCCCATCATTTTACGCGGCAGGAAAGAGGACATCCCGGAGAAAATCAGAAATCATATTCATTTCTGTGACTTCTCAAAATTTTCCACCGCGACCCCCGACATCAGCACCAATCTCGATTACGTCAGCAAGATAGATGAGATTGCATACTACATCTTCGACCTCTACAAAAAATTCGAGGCCGTAGGGCTGGATATCTGCACCGACTGTCATGAATTCCAGCTCCCCGATGAACAGCAAATCACGCCCTGGCGGAAGAAACCCGGCAGCCCGGCTGCCCCTTTCGTGTTGCGTGAAGGAGATCGCTAATGTCAGGCGAGATGTCAGGTCAGGTCATCACCTTCTACTCATACAAGGGTGGGACAGGGCGCTCGATGGCGTTGGCGAACATTGCCTGCCTGCTCGCGCAACGGACATCTCTTGCCGGAAGCAAAGGCGTCCTGATGATCGACTGGGACTTGGAGGCTCCGGGATTACATCGCTATTTCCGCGACAAATTTAGAACCACTATTGATGGCGACGAAGAAGCCCTTCGCCCTCCTTCCGAAGACTATGACCAAAAGCTAGATCAGCATCCCGGCTTAATTGATCTTTTCCTCAAGCTGGAGGCGGCGACGCGTGACGTGGACAACAACGATTCGGATGAAGTGGGCGGAGATGACAGCGAGCCGCATGACGAGAAACTGGCTCGAACCATCATGGCAAAAGCCAACCCCGAGCAGTTCATTTTGAAGACGGATGTACCTTCCCTTGACATGATGAAAGCTGGTCGCTTCGATGACCGTTACGCGGCGCGCGTCAGCACCTTCCAGTGGGAGGCTTTATACAACCGCTCGCCGTGGCTAATCCGCTCGCTCGCACACTATCTGGCAGAGCGTTATCAATATGTCTTGATAGATTCGCGCACGGGTATAACTGATATTAGCGGCATTTGTACGATGCTTTTACCTGAAAAGCTCGTTGTCGTGTTTACGCCCAATCGCCAGAGCTTGCTCGGCGTGCAGGAACTTGTGCGGCGAGCGACGAAGTATCGCAGGCAATCCGATGACCTGCGCCCGCTTGCGGTCTTCCCGCTGCCATCGCGCATCGAAGCAACCGAGCCAACTCTTCGCGATCACTGGCGGCTCGGAGACCAGAAGGAGGACATCCCCGGTTTCCAACCGCTTTTCGAAAAGCTCTTCAAAGAGGTTTACGATTTACCTGATTGCGATTTGAATAATTACTTCGACGAGGTGCAGATTCAACACGCGCCAAGCTATTCCTATGGCGAGAAGGTCGCGGTGCTGCACGAAAAAAGCGGTGGGCGATTGTCGTTACCGCAAAGCTTTGAAACGATGGTTGACTGGCTGCTCAATCATCCTGTTCCGTGGGATCAACAGCAGGTCATCAGCGACGATGAACCCGTCACCGAGCAACTCAAACGCGCCGAAGCTACTTATGCTCGGCTTTCAGCGGAGCAACAAGAGGCAACGAGGCGCTTATTCACACGCCTCGTTCGCCTCGCGCGCCCAGAGGAAGGAGGCGAGGACACACGCAAACGAGTTAAGTTTGCTGATTTGTCTGAGGCAGAGCAGGCAGTTGCGGAAGAATGGTCAAAGCCGCGTTTGGTTGTTATCCAGCAAGACGAGAAAGGCTCTGACAAGAGTGTCGAGCCTGCGTCCGAGTCTCTTATCCGCGAATGGAGGCGGCTGCGCATATGGCTCGACGAAGATCGAGAGTTCCTGCTCTGGCGACAATCCTTGCAGGCAGACCTCGATAAATGGAAGAGCGGCGGACGGCAGAAGCCTAACCTGTTGGTCGGGTCGCCGCTATCAGAAGCAAGGCTACGGCTGGAGGCACGCCCACGCGCGCTGAATGAAGCCGAGAAGGCTTTCATCAATGAAGGTATAGAAAGCATAAACAGGCGGCGAAAGAAAGTCCGTTTAGGCATTGCAGCAGGCGTTGGTTTACTACTGATAGCAGCATTCCTCATCAGCTACATCAGCATAAGAAAGCAACAGGAAGCCAAGCTTTACGTCGAAGCTGCGGGTAACTTTCTAGAGACTGGTCGGAATTATGTAAAAAGCAATGACTATCACTCCGCCATTGCTGCATTTGACGAAGCCATCAAACGCAACCCTGATCTGGTCGAAGCTTACTATGAACGCGGTCTTGCCTATGAGCATTTATTTACAACTGACCCCGCTATCGCCGATTATACTGAAGTAATCAGACTCAGGCCGGATTACGCCGACGCTTATTTTAACCGCGCAGACAGGTATTGGCTTAAGCTAGACTATTATCAAGCAGCCGCAGATTTTAGTCAGGCGATTAACTTGAAGTACAACAACATTGGGGAAGCTATTTATCGCCGGGGACGCGCGTATAGTGAGATTGGCAACTTTGACAAGGCGATTGCCGATTATGATGTGGTCATTAAAATGCCCCTTAACGGCTCAGTGTCCGTCGGGGATGCTTACCTGTATCGCGGCCTCGCCTATCTTCAGAAGGGTGAGGAGGGCAAGGCTATTGCAGACTTCCAGAAAGTCATGGAAGTTTCAGACAATATGAGCACCCAGGCTGAGGCAACCACACAGTTGTTACAACTCAACGTTAAAACCGTCTCACAAATTGCAACTGTTCCCGGTCGTAGCCAGCAGGAACTCATCAGCGCTCTCTTTAGCAACCAACCCGGCGCGCGTCTCGCTGCGTATCGGGCGATCATGAAAGTTTACAATAATGATTCGGCATTAGTCCCGGAGCTTCTGTCCTTTGCGCGCACCCGGACAGACGATGAAGACGGAATTTACAACACTCTCGTCGTGCTCAGTCACATCAATAGAGCACGGCTTAAACCTTACGTCGCCGAGATTCAGAAATTCGCACAAGAAGTTGAATCTATCGGGCCAAGAATAAAAGAGAGGGTTAACACGTTGCTGAGCAGGTTGCCCGGTTAGGGCTCAATGGATGATTAACCGAGGAAGAAGTGATGAGTAAGGAGTAAAGACAAGCTCTTAGCTCATCACTTTTTTCCTTGAACCAGAACCTGAAAGCTCTCGCTCATCCCCCCAGGCAGAATCAGTTCACGCACAGTGGAGCTTAGGATTAGGGCGTCTGCCTCGCTGGGCGCTTCCGCTGTCATGCGCTCAAGCTGGTCGAGCAGTCCCGCGTGCAGGAGGAATTTGTCCTGCTGCTCGAAGCTCACAGTTTGCAGACCTAGCTCTGTGCCGATTCGGCTGACGTTTGTCCAATCAATCGTCGTGGTTAAGTCCTGCTGGCCGGGGCGCGACAGTACATCTTCCGCGAAGCTGTGATGATGGAAGGCTCGTAAAGTACCTTTGTGGCGATGCGGTGCGGAGTAGAGCTCGCTTGCCTCCGCTCCATAGTCCACGAGGATGAGATAGCCACGCTTGAAGACGGAGGCAGCGCAGCGCATCCAGCTTTCGACTTCGAGGTTGACCTCCGCGATTTGCCCTTCGGAAAGTTCTATGCCTGAGCGGGCAAGATAGTCTGCCAACCGGGGAGTGCTCGGCTCGTGTTTCGTCCAGACGAATCCGCCAGCTTCGTCTAAGTCAACAAATAGCTCAAACAGCTTACCGTCATGCACCGTCACTCTATGAACCGGAAAGGCGTCGAGCAATTCATTTGAGAAAACGATACCTTCATTGACGGCCTCGCTTGTTTCAGTGAGACGCCGGAACTCTATGCGATCAGCAAACTCGCTTAGTCTCTGACCGGCGCGGTCGCGTGCATCTGCGCTCGCTTCGTCGATCACGTAACGAGTGGCAGCGAAGATGTGCGGGTAATTGCGCTGCAAGGTTTGGAGGACGCCATGAGCGAAGTCGCCAGCGCCTGCGCCTGCCTCAAAGATAGTCCAGTCATGAGGTGCGCCGAGTTCTTCATAGAGTCTGGCGAAATAGCTGGCGAAGGTTGCACTGAAAAGCAGGCTGCGCTCAGGTGCGGTGCGATAATCGCCTGCGCGTCCCCAGCGTATGAGGTCGCGCCGGAAGTAGTAGCCGTCGGTTTCGTCATAGAGCGCGGCTTCCATCCAATCACGGAAACTGATTGCGCCTGCGCGACGGATACGCGCGCATAAGCGTTCGGCGAGGGTCTGTGCGCCGGATTGCGCGTCGCGTGCGCTCATGATTCCTGTCGGCTCTGTCGCATGGGATTAAAGGAGAACGATAAATTGTGTTGAAGAAAGACGTGCCCGCCTGAGCTTCTTCTCAGATTCGCGGCAGACGAGTATCCGAAAAGAGCCTGAACGTCGCAAAGGCGCGGCCCTGATGATGAGCGGCACGCTCAAGCGTCTCTAACAGCAGCGCGCAGAGCAAACGCATTTGGCCTGACGGAGCGGCAAACTCTTTGAGCAAATCCTCATCGCTTCTGAAGAGAGCGAAGCCGCGCTGCCGGGTCGTCTCGACCTCGTTCAAATATTCCGCCACCCGCTCAGGCGTCGAAAGCATTTCAGGCAGCGTCCACTCAAACGGGTCGTCCCAGAGGTTCGTCGTGATGCCGCCAAAAGTCTGCTCGACCGCCGCCGCGCTTCGCAGGAGATGCTCGCCGCAGGAATAAACGGGAAACGCGCCTGACGATTCACGTGGTTGCCAGTAAAGCTTCTCTCCCGGTAAGACTTCGATCAAAGCGATTGAGCGCGCATGAAGATGAGCAAACTGTTCATCGAGAGACGAGATTAATTTATTCATTGAGCCAATAAGTCACGGGGAAATTAGACAGGATTAACAGGATGGACAGGATAAAAGAAAAAGCACTCAGCATTGTTCACCTGCGTGCTTTTCTTAATCTTGAAAATCCTGTTAATCCTGTCTATTCCTTCTCTGTCGTTCCAGCAATTCTGTTATACGCTCTTAATTCTTTGCGCGCCGGTCGGATTCCTCAAGGACTGTTCCGAGACTTCTCCCGCTCAGATTGAAGCCAGTATATACACGGCCTTTCGCTCCGACTTTTGCGCCGCGAGAAGGAACGCCGCGACGTGTCACGACCCATATCTTCCCTGTCCCGTCGTCCAATTCGTAAGCGCCCGTGTTGAGCAAACCGTAAGCGTCCGTCACAGTTCCCGTGATACCAACTTCCTTATCGTGGTATCTGGCTGGGTCGGCCAAAACTTTCGAGATTGTTTCGCGCTGGGGACAGGCTGTGAAGAGAAACGTTCCGACGAGAAGAAGGGAGAGAAGACTGATTCGATGACTGGTTCGCATTGCATCTCCTTTAAGCTGTAAATCTCATGCGGGAGAGCGGAGCAATAATACAATTCAAAGTTAAAAATTAAAAATGCAAAATGGAAGATAGGGGCGAGCCTTTCATCTTCCATTTTGCATTTTACATTTCTAGTTTTTAACTATTTTCCGTACCAGCCAATCGGCTTGCCTGATAGATCAACCCAGACGCTCTTGATTTGCGTGTAGAGTTCGAGCGCGTGCTTGCCCATCTCGCGGCCATAGCCTGATTGTTTGAAACCGCCGAAGGGCGAGGCGGCATTGAACATGTTGAAGGTGTTAATCCAGATCGTTCCGGCGTGAACCTCTTTGGCGAAGCGGTGAGCGCGCACGATGTCGCGCGTCCAGATGCCAGCCGAAAGACCATAGATGGTTTCGTTGGCCTGTTTAATCAACTCATCTTCATTCTTGAAGGTGATGACGGAGGTGACAGGGCCGAAAATCTCTTCCTGTGCGATGCGCATCTCGTTCTTCACGTCGCTGAAGATGGTCGGCTGGAAGAAGAAGCCTTTCTGGAAATCGCCTTCGAGCGTGGGACATTCGCCGCCGGTGTGGATGGTCGCACCTTCTTCACGCGCGACGTTGACATAGCCCTTGATGCGGTCTAGCTGCTCCATCGAAACCTGCGGCCCCATGTGCGTGCCCTTGTCCATCGGGTCGCCCACCACAACCTTCTTTGCTTTCTCGCTGAAGCGTTCGAGAAATTCGTCCTTGATACTCTCGTCCAGGAAGAGGCGCGAACCGGCGCAACAGACCTGACCCTGATTGAAGAAGATGCCCATCATCGCGCCGTTGACGGCCTGCTCGATGTCCGCATCTGCGAAGACGATGTTGGGGGCTTTGCCGCCGAGTTCGAGCGAGACTTTGGTGAGATTGTCTGCGGCAGCGTGCGCAACGATTTTGCCGACTTCGGTTGAGCCGGTGAACGCAATCTTGTCTATGCCGGGATGCGTGGCGAGCGCCGCACCCGCTGTCTCGCCGTAACCGGGAACGATGTTAACGACGCCATCAGGAAAACCTGCTTCCTGAATCAGACGCCCTAGCTCCATCGCGTTGACGGGAGTTTGCTCCGCAGGCTTGAGAACAATGGTGTTTCCGGCGGCGAGCGCAGGAGCGAGTTTCCAGGCGGCCATCAGGAGCGGAAAATTCCAGGGGATGATCTGCCCGCAAACGCCAATCGGCTCGCGCAAAGTGTAGTTGAACATCTGCCCCGGCACGGGGATAGTCTCGCCTTCGATCTTGGTAGCCCAGCCAGCGAAATACTCGAAGTTCTCAACCACCTGCGGCAAATCCACGTAGGCCGATTCACGAAGCGGCTTGCCGTTATCGGCTGTTTCGAGCGCGGCGAGGTCGGCGCTGTGCTCTTCGATGAGTTGCGCCAGTTTGTACATCAAGCGCCCGCGATCACGCGCGCTCATCTTCGACCATTTCCCCTCGTAGGCGCGGCGCGCAGCCTGGACGGCCTTATCAATATCCGCCTTGTCCGCTTCGGCGACTTCGGCGAGCGTCTGCCCGGTCGCAGGATTAGGCGTCTCGAAAGTTTTGCCCGATTCGGCGTCCACCCATTTGCCGTCTATGAAAAGCTGATATTTGCGGGGCGTATTGGATGCTGACGGTTGTGCAGAAGACATGCGGTTACTCCTCTAGGTTTGGATGATGTGGAAAGTTTATCAAGTTTGGATTCAGCGATACTTTAACATCCCGTCGGCGCGAAAGTAAAAGAGCAGTGGTTAGTGGTCAGTGGGCATGGCAAAAGACAGAAAACATAAGGCGGAAGAAGTCACCAAGCAACAGCCCCGCGAGGGGCGAAAGAATGTAGCCCCAGGCGCTAGCCTGGGGTCAAATGCCGCCCCAAAGATTGAAAGCCCCGGAGGGGCGACAGAAGTTCGAGACACGGCATGACGCATCTTGAGCTGCTGTCGCCCCTTCGGGGCTCGAACATTTATTGCTGGATATTCCCCGGGCTTGCGCCCGGGGCTACACTCTGCCGCCCCTCCGGGGCTTCACTTGAGTTCCGTTTCTTCTGCCCACGACCCACTGCCTACTGCCTATTGGTTTTCCCCCGGCTCTTTCATCTCTTCGTCGGCGGCGTAGCGCAGGTCGCTGTCGCCTGTGATTTCGTCCCAGTCGTAGCCGAGGTGATTGCTGAAGCGGTGCAGTTGCGCTTCCCATTCTTCGCGCCGCGCCCGGTAGAATTCCCACGCGGCGGCAGCATCTGGACGAGTCTTGATGTTCGCCTCCTTCAAAAGTCGTAGGGTCTGCTCGAAGCGATGCTTCCATCGCCGCGATTCCTCGAATAATGTTTCCTTGCGCCGCGCTACGCGTCGCTCCAGCTCCAGAGATGCCAGCAGTTCCCTCAGCACATGGCGCGAGCTGGCTTCGAGCGTTCGCACGTCCGGGTGATTGCACGTCTCCGCGTATTCCTCATTATCAAGACAGGAACGAATGACGGCGCAGGTTTCAAGCGCGAGAAAGAGCACGCGCGGCAGGCTTTTGTAAACTTCGATCGGATGAAAATAGTGTATGACCGGATGCTCGACGTGCGATTCGAGAAGCTCTTGAAGGTCGCGCGTAGCGATGCGAAGCGTTGTTTCCAAGCTGTAGAAACGCCCCGCCACAAAATGGTGTGCGATGTAGGCCGCAACGTTCGCGCCTTCCTCAGCCTGATGATAAAAAGAGATGGCGACGGCGCGCTTGCGCTCCAGAGCGCTGTAAACCGTAATCAGGTAAGTGATGGCAAGGGAGATCAGCGCAAACCCGGAGGCCGACTCGAAGAGAGCCGTCACACGCATCCCCGCAGTGTGCGGCGCGATGTCGCCATAGCCCACGGTCGTCAGCGTTGTCCCGCTGAAGTAGAGCGCGGCCATAAAGGGCGAGCTTGCGGCCTCCGCATGAACCGTAAAGCTCGCGGGCATTCGTGGGTAATAAACAAGCGCGAATCCCAGAGCCAGCAGAACGATGAAGAGGATGATGAGAAGCGGTTGAAGCAGCGGGCCGACGACGTTGAGCAGGCGATGACGACGCGTGCGCGAGAGCTTAAAAGCAATGGCGCGAACCACCCGCCAAACGCTGCGATTCAGCGTCTCGCCTATCGGCCCTGAACGCCCCCGCGCGTGAAGAATGGTCGCATAAACGTCGTAAACGACCAGCGCCAAAACGCTCAGACCCAGAACGGTGAAGAAAGCAGTTTGCATTAAAAGTGATAGGTGATAAGTGATAGGTGATAAGAGAAAGCAATTTCCTATCACCTATCACCCATCACCTATTACTGCTCTTTAATCAATTGGCCGAGCACATAAGGAAGGATGCCGCCGTGCTGGTAGTAATCAACTTCAATCGGGGTATCAATCCGCAGCGTGACGGGCACTTCTTCCGTTTCGCCATTGGCGCGACGAATGACGAGCGTGACATCCTGCATGGGTCTGACTGCTTCCCTTTCCAGCCCGGTGATTTCGAAGACCTCCGTGCCGTCGAGTTTGAGCGACGCGGCGTTTGTGCCTTCCTTGAACTGGCAGGGCAACACGCCCATGCCGACAAGGTTGCTGCGATGGATGCGCTCGAAGCTCTGCGCGATGACGGCGCGCACGCCCAGAAGTTTTGTGCCCTTCGCAGCCCAATCGCGCGAGCTTCCCGTGCCGTACTCTTGCCCGGCGAAAACGATGAGCGGAATGCCCGCCGCCTGATAATGAACGGAAGCATCATAGATGCTCATCTGCTCGTTGATGGGTTGCAGGCAGGTCACGCCGCCTTCCGTGCCGGGAACCATCAGGTTTTTGATGCGAACGTTGGCGAACGTGCCGCGCACCATCACCTGATGATTGCCGCGTCGCGAGCCGTAGGAATTGAAGTCCTCGACATTCACGCCGCGCAATCTGAGGTATTTTCCGGCGGGAGAGTCAGGCTTAATCGCCCCGGCGGGCGAGATGTGGTCGGTCGTCACGGAGTCGCCGAAGATGGCGAGCGGTCGCGCTCCCTTGATGTCGCAGAAAGATTCAGCCACCGTGCTGAACTTCTCAAAATAAGGCGGCTCTTGAATGTAGGTTGACTGCGTGTCCCATTCGTAAACATCGCCGGTGCTGCTCGGAATCTCGTTCCAGAGCGGGTTCTGTTCGGCGAAATCGCTGTAGAGATTGCGATACGTCTCAGGGTCGAGCGCCGCGCTCAACATGCCGCTGATCTCTTCGAGCGTCGGCCAGATGTCGCGCAGGTAAACGTCAGTTCCATTTCTATCTTTGCCCAGGGGCTCGCTGCTCATGTCTATGTTCACGCGGCCTGCAAGCGCGAAGGCGACGACGAGCGGCGGCGACATCAGGAAGTTTGCCTTGACGCTCTGGTGAACGCGCGCCTCGAAGTTGCGATTTCCCGAAAGTACGCTCGCCGCAATCAAATCGTTCTTCGTAATCACGTCTTCGATGCGCGGGTCGAGTGGGCCTGAGTTTCCGATGCAGGTCGTGCAGCCGTAGCCGACTAGGTTGAAGCCGAGTTGGTTAAGAAAGGGTTGCAGCCCGGTCTTTTCCAGATACTCCGTCACCACGCGCGAACCCGGCGCGAGCGAAGTCTTCACGGACGGATCAACAATCAAACCACGCTCGACGGCCTTCTTTGCCAGCAGCCCCGCAGCAATCATCACGCTCGGATTAGAAGTGTTGGTGCAGGAGGTGATGGCCGCAATCACCACGTCGCCGTGTCCCAGATCGTCGAAGCGTTCGGGAAACTCGCCCGGCGGAATCTCCGCGATGCGGTCAGGCGTCGGGCGGTTATTCATCATCTCGATTTCGGTCAAGGGGCTGGTATCAATCTGGCTGGTGTGTATGTCCTCGCTTTCGGGAGTCGTTTCCTGTGCCTGCTCACCACCGCCGACCAGAGCAGTCGCCTGCTTGAAAGCGTTGCGCCCGACGCTGACATTGAAACGCTTCTCCAAATCCTTTTTCGATTTGCCGTAGCCGTTTTCGGTCACGGGATTCTGGAAGAGATTGAGGAACTTATCTTTCAGGTCTGGAAGCTCTATGCGATCCTGCGGTCGTTTCGGCCCGGCGACGCTCGGATGAATTTCGGAGAGATTCAATTCGAGCAAGGTGCTGTAATCACACTCACCCTGGCGGGGAATGCCGAACAACCCCTGTGCCTGAAAATAGTTTCTGACGGCATCCACCTGCTCAGTAGCCCGCCCCGTCGCCTGAAGATACTTGCAGGTCTCTTCGTCGGTCGGGAAGAAGCCCATCGTCGCGCCGTATTCGGGAGCCATGTTGGCAATCGTCGCCCTGTCCGTCGCAGGCAAACTCGCCGCGCCCTCACCATGAAACTCTACGAACTTGCCGACGACCTTGGCCTGCCGGAGCATCTCCGTCACGCGCAGCACGAGGTCTGTCGCCGTCACGCCTTCGTTCAAGCTGCCGCTGACGTGAACGCCGACGACATCCGGCGTCAGGAAATAAACGGGCTGGCCGAGCATGCCCGCTTCGGCTTCGATTCCGCCCACTCCCCACGCAACAATGCCGAGTCCGTTAATCATCGTCGTGTGCGAATCTGTGCCGACGAGCGTGTCCGGGTAATAAACCCCATCTTTCTCCCAGACACCGCGCGCTAAGTATTCGAGATTGACCTGATGAACGATGCCTATGCCCGGCGGCACGACGCGAAAGCCGTCAAACGCCTGCATGCCCCATTTCAAGAACTGGTAGCGAGAGTTGTTGCGCTTAA
This sequence comes from uncultured Acidobacteriota bacterium, assembly GCA_963791265.1. Classification (GTDB taxonomy): domain Bacteria; phylum Acidobacteriota; class Blastocatellia; order Pyrinomonadales; family Pyrinomonadaceae; genus QHXM01. Next base: position 254,008 of record CAWBSB010000005.1, on the reverse strand, counting down.
ACTCCATCTCCATATTCTTCTGGAAGGCATCAGGCGTGCTTGAGAAATCCACCTGAACGGAATGGTCAATCACCAGATCGACGGGCACAAGCGGCTCGATGATGCCCGTCTGCTTGCCCATGCGCTGAACAGCCGAACGCATCGCCGCCAAATCAACGAGCAGCGGCACGCCCGTGAAATCCTGCAAGAGAACGCGCGCCACGATGAAAGGAATCTCCTCGGTGCGTTCACTATTCGCCTTCCAGTTGGCGAGTGTACGCACGTCCTGCTCCCTGATCTTCTTTCCGTCATAGTTTCTGAGGACGGATTCCAGCACGATGCGAATGCTGACGGGCAGGCGTGAGATGGGGCCGACGCCCTCTTTTTCAAGCTGCGGCAGCGAGTAGAACTGGCCTTTGCGTCCCTCTGCGGGGCTGAAATCCTGTAGTGTGTTGAAGAGATTATGTGGCATAAGAATTCAGGCTACGACCCGAAATCACCTGGCGCATCTTTGATGGACAACGCACGGTGAAGATTAGATGAAATGGAGTTATTTTCGAGCAAACTTCAGTGTAAAGATGCGCGGCGGGTACGTCAAGCGGAGGCCAGAAAGGCCGTTTTGTTTGTGCCTCGCCTGCACTCAGGAAATTTTTAATGCTCCTTTAGCACGGGCAATGGATAATCCGGTAGAGCAGCAAACCTAATATCAACCGAGTGCGACCTGGCATTCTTAAATCCGATTGATGCCAACCACGAATCCGGCTCCTACGATTGGCCGTTCACTGACGCATTTGCTATATTGCACTCCATTGATTTTCAATTGTTAACGTTCATAGCAGCCTGCGCTTGAGAGCGAATTGAGAGAGCGCATCAGCTTGAGTATTCTTCGCGCGCTCTGCCTGATCTCGCATTTGTGCGTTGTGGCTACTGGCCGAAGAAGTGAACACTCGTCAAGGAGAGGGAAGATGCCAAACAAGAAGCCGGAAGATTTCGAGTACCTGAGTAACAATCCTGATTTCGTGCCTGACCCTGAGATCGAAGAGTTCATGGAAGAGGAGATTTCGCGCGCGCCGAAAGACCCCGAACTCCTCGCCCAGCGCCTACGCAACAACACCGCGACTTCACCCAGCGACGCGGGCGGTGATTTAGACGCAGCGTGGGAAGAGGTGGACGGCAGCGGCACGGAAACAATCTCCGGCGACAATCCCACGCCCGACCAGTCAATCGTCGAAGAGAACGCTTCCGCCATCGGCGTCACCTATGAAGACAACGAAGAGCTTGACCTGCTCGACAAGATAGAACGCCGCGACCGCAACCGCTTCGAGCTTGACGAAAGATCAAAGACGGACGGCGACACGATATAAAGCAGTGATAGGTGATGGGTGATAGGTGATAAGAGAAAACAGGTTCTTTCTTATCACCTATCACCCATCACCTATCACTGCTTTTCACTATTTTCTCGGCTGGAGAGTAATACTTTTAACGACGATCTTTTCCGAAGGCTGTGAGGATTCCGGTCTTCCGGGTTTCGCAGGCTCGACGGGAGCACCCGCAATCACATCCGCATTGTTAATTCCCTCAACCACACGCCCGAACACAGTGTAATTTTCGTCGAAGCCGGGGACGCGCTTGAGCGTGATGTAGAACTGGCAATTGCCCGTGTCGCGCGCCTGCTCTTCGGTTATGCCGAACTGCGGATTTGCACCCTTGCGCGCTGCGCCGACGATGCCGCGCTCGTATGGAATGTCGCTGAACTCTGCGGGCACGTTCGGGTAAGGCGAATCTCCGCCTCCATCGTTGTCCGGGTTGTCGTCTTTCGAGAGCGGGTCGCCGCCTTGAATAATGCCGAGTTGAGGGCTGATGCGATGAAAGGCCGTCCCGTTGTAGAAGCCTTCCTTGATGAGTTGCTTGAAGCGCTCAACCATCTTCGGCGCGATGTTCGGGTAAAGCTCTATCACTATCTTTCCATAAGCCGGATTCACCATCTCAATCACGGCGACTTCCGCATCCGGCTCAGGCTTGACGCCACGCTTAATATTCGCAGGAACACTAGCATCGGAATCCTTTGACGTAGTCTTGTTCCCACAACCTGCCATCAAAGCGAGCAGCGCCATACCCATGCACAAAATCGCAAACATCCGCCTCAACAATCGCCTGTTCACTATAAATTTGCCTCCCGTGAAATTTTAGAACGCCTAGCATAACTACAAAACCGCAGAGAAACAAAAGGAAGAAATAGACAGGATTAACAGGATTATCAAGATTAAGAAGACAAGGCAATGTAGGGAAGGCTGAATGCTTTTTCTCTAATCCTGAAAATCCTGTTAATCCTGTCTAATCTCTTCTCCCATGCCTCAAAACAACTTGCGGCTATCAAGCATGATTGTGACTGGGCCGTCGTTGACGAGTTCCACCTGCATCATGGCGCGAAAGCTGCCGGTCTCGACCTGCGCCACGCTGCGGCGGGCTTCCGTGACGAAAGATTCGTAAAGCGGCTCGGCCACTTCAGGCTGTGCCGCTTCGCTCCATGAAGGGCGTCGCCCGCGCCGCACGTCGCCGTACAAGGTGAACTGCGAAACTACGAGCAGCGCACCGCCCGTCTCCCTGACGGGTAAGTTCATCCGGCCATCAGCATCATCGAAGATGCGCAAGGTCACAATCTTCTCGACTAAATATTTTACGTCCTGCTCTGTATCATCGTGCGCGATGCCCAGCAGAATGACGAGACCGCTTTCGATCTCGCCGACCGTTTCGCCATCAACGACGACACGCGCGCTCGTCACGCGCTGTAATACTGCTCGCATTATTTCTTTGGCGGGCGGCTCGGCCTGATTTCAATCCGGCTCGGCAGGCTGCGCTCGTCCGTGTGAAGCAGGTTGAGGACGACGCGGGCGATGTCTGCTGGCTGCAACTGCCAGCTTTTGCTCTCATCCGGCTCTTCATCCCCGAAATAGGTGTTGACCGAACCGGGCATGATGTAGCTGACCTTGATACGGTCGTGCCGCACTTCCTGCATCATGGCTTCGCTGAAACCGTTGAGACCGAATTTCGAAGCATTGTAAGCGGTCATCTGCGGATGCGCGTTTGTGCCCGCAAGCGAAGAGATGTTGATGATGTAGCCGCCCCCGCGCTTCTTCATCTGCGGAATGACCTCGCGGCAGCAATAGAAGACGCCAAAAAGATTCGTTTCCAGCACCGCGCGAAAATCCTCCGGAGAGGTTTCCTCGACGCGCCCGAAAATACCGATGCCCGCGTTGTTGACTAAAACGTCCACGCCGCCAAACTCTTCGATGGTATGCTCGACAAGCGCCTTTACCTCGTCGTAATCGCGCACGTCGCACACAGCGCCCGTTACACCGCCTTCGCCCACATCGCCAAGCTCGCTGACTGCTTGTTCAACCTCATCTGCGTGTCTCGCGCTGATGCAGACGCTCATTCCCTCACGCACCAGCGCCTCCGCAATCGCGCGCCCGATTCCCTTCGTGCTTCCCGTGACGATTGCCACTTTACCGTTTAGATTCATTTCACCCCTCGTGCTTGATCGTTTTATAAAGCTTCTCATCGCCCGTGTTCGTGCCGAGCGTTAGTTGCGACGCTTTTTATGCTCTTGAGCAAGCGACTGCAAACCGCGAGCCAGCGCCTCATGCAGCAACTTTATTCTGCCTCCGAGCTTTGAGCGGTCTGTGGTCTTTTGCTCTTCACTCAGGCCGCGTTGTTTTACCAGATAGGAGAGATGTTCAATGTCTTCTGGTAGAAGCACAGGGTTGTGCAACAACTCCTCATGGCACTCATAACAGAAAACGTCAGTTTTCCGCTCATGACCCCAAGGACATGACTCAAACACTCCCTCTGTACGCGTACCTCGGCGATTGGATGAACGTCCAAAAAAGCGTTCCGCAACCAAATGATGCTTTGTGGCGTGACCGCGACCTTCGGGGGTAGGACGTGCATAAGTACCTACCCTTCGATGCAGGAGGCAGTTGCAGATTGCACAGCGCTCATCCATTGAGTTTTTCTCGCAAACGTTCGTTGACGACCTTCGGGTTAGCTTTGCCTTTTGAAGCCTTCATCACCTGGCCGACGAAGAAGCCGAAGAGGGTTTCTTTGCCTGCGCGGTATTGCTCAAGTTGCTGCGGGCTGGCGGCGATCACCTCCGCGATGATGGCGTCAATCTCGCCCGTGTCGCTCATCTGCACCAGTCCACGCTCGCTGATGATGGCGGCTGCCGTTTTGCCCGACGCGAACATTTCAGTCAGCACGTCTTTGCCCTGCTTGCCGCTGATCTGGCCTTCGCCAATCACGCGCAGGAGCGCGGCGAGTTCTTCCGGCGAGACGGGGCAATGGTCTGCCGTGATTCCTGCCGTCTCCATCTCGCGCAACAACTCAGACCTGATCCAGTTGGCGGCGGCGCGCGGGTCGCCAGCAGCCTTTGCCGCCTGCTCGTAATAATCCGCGAGCGCGCGATTGGACGCCAGTTGCGCCGCATCGTTGTAGGAAAGGCTATACTCTTTCATCAGGCGATTGCGCCGCACGTCCGGTAATTCAGGTAGTGCTTGCCGCACGCTCTCTATCAATTCTTTCGAGATGACCAGCGGCGGCAAATCCGGTTCAGGGAAATAACGATAATCATGCGCCTCTTCCTTCGACCGCATGACGCGTGTTTCGCCAACGCGGTCATCCCACAGCCGCGTCTCCTGCGTGACGCGCCCGCCTGATTCAATCAACTCGATCTGACGCTCAATCTCAAACTCGATAGCACGCTGCATGAAGCGCACGGAGTTGAGATTCTTTAGCTCAACCTTCGTCCCGAACTTCTCTTCGCCAATGCGTCGCACGGAGACGTTTGCCTCGCAGCGCAGATTTCCCTTCTCCATGTCGGCATCCGAAGCGCCGACCCATTGCAAAGCCTGACGAACATGATTGACGTAATCATAAGCCTGCCATGACGAACGAAAGTCAGGCTCGGTGACTATCTCTGCGAGCGGTGTCCCGGCGCGGTTGAGGTCAATGTAGGAGTAGCGGTCAACTTCCGGCAGACCTTCATGCACGTTCTTGCCCGCGTCTTCTTCCAGATGCAGCCGCGTGATGCGGACTTTCATCGGTCGCCACTCGCGCGCATGTCCGCCTTCGTCGCGCTCGGCGGTCATAATCTCAAGCTCGCCGCGTTCCGAAAAAGGCTGATCGTATTGCGAGATTTGGTAGCCCTTCGGCAGGTCTGGATAGAAATAGTTCTTGCGCGCGAAGATTGATTTTTCGTTGATGTGCAAGGAAAGCGCGAGCGCCGCCCGCGCGCCGAGTTCGATGGCGCGACGGTTCAAAACGGGCAACGCACCCGGCAATCCAAGACAGACCGGACAAGTGTTCGCGTTCGGCTCATCGCCAAACCGTGTCGAACACCCGCAAAAGATTTTCGACTCAGTGCTCAGTTGAGCATGAATCTCAAGTCCGATGACAGTTTCCCAACCGTTTTTCATAATAATCAGTGGTCAGTGGTCAGTGGTCGGTGGTCAGATGAAATCAGTTTTTAACTGACCACCGACCACTGACCACTGACCACTGCGTTATGGTCTCAACCATCCGGGTTGTGCGCCTGCGCGACGCGCTTCTTCTTCGAGCAGACGCCAGCGTGCCTGGAATCCTGCCCTCGCTGCTTCAAGCTCATGCAGGCGGGAGACTAGATTGGAGCGCTCGTATGAGTAATCGTAATTCGAATAGGGCGTGCCGAAGTAAGCGCCAGGCGGAACAATTATTCCCGGCGCGAGATGGCCGCGCCGTCCAAAACCTCTTGGCGACAGACCGGAGTTAAGCTGAATCTGAGCCTGCGTCGAGCCGCCGAAGGCAAGGAAGCCCGCGCCTTGAATGTTCGGACTATTACCTCGCATGAAACCGGGATTCCCTGTGACGACGGGAAACCTCACGCGGGGATGTCGCGCGGGGAAGACGGGAGCAACGCCTGTGACGAAGCTGTAAGCTCCGATAGCAGGATAATCAGGAATCTCCGCCAGCCGCGCACGGACATAAGTTATCTGCGAATCGAGCGCGGCGATTCCGGTTAGTAACTGAGTTGAGCGCGTTCGCCAGTAACTTTCCGCCTGCGACTCTTCAATCTGGCTTTGACGCGCCGTTTCGTTCAAACGCTTCGTTTCTTCTTCCGTGCGGCGGCGAGTCTCTTCCAGCGACGGCAAGCCAAGCTCTATGCGTCGCCGCTCATACTCCTGCTCGCTTTTGGCACGCGCCTGTCGCCCTCGTTCGATGTCCTCTTTCGTCAACTCCCTGCGGGGCGTTCGCGCGGGCCTCGATGCTGTATTGATTACCACCAATTGTTCCGCGCGTTTGAGCAGAGCGCCCGCAGGCTCGTTGTTGGCGCGCTCTGTGGCCTGTACGTCAATCGTGGAGATGAGGAGCGTGATGTTGAGGCCGGGCGCGGATTCATACGTCAGCGTGAGTTTCGTCACCGTAAAACTTGCAGGGATTTCGATGCGCCGCCCGCTTCGCAGGACGACCGTATAAGCGCAGGCAACAACGGGCAACACGAGCGCGAGCATGGCGGCACAGATCAGACGCTCGACGGGCTTGATGAATCCATTCCGGCTGAGGCCGCGTAAATATCCTTTGAGCGCACTGTACATCGCCGTTTGCTCCTGGCTGTATTGCAAATCGCTTTGTTTTCGTTAATGAGTATAGCACTCGCCGAAATTGGCGCTCAAACTGTGGCGATGAGCAGAGAGATTGGGGCGTGGAAAATCCTTGCTCACAAACGGCCTCTATGGTGTACAATCCGCCCATCCTAGCCTTCGCTCGCAGTTTGAAAACACGCGGAAGCGTCCTTTGAGAAACCCGATGCGACCGCTCACGGTTGTAAACACTTTTCTCAAAAAGGAGAGACAAAAAAGACCTATGGCTAAAACTATCTGCAAACTTCTTGGTGTCGTGTTTCTGCTGGTCGGAATCATCGGGTTTGTTAAGCCCGACCTGCTCGGCACGCACCTGAGCATGGCGCACAATCTCGTGCACATCCTTTCAGGTATCGTCGCGCTCTACTTCGGCTTTGCCGGAACGCTCAGTGGTGCGCGTGGCTTCGCCCTCGCTTTCGGAGCCGTCTATCTGCTGCTCGGCATAGTCGGCTTCATCATGGGAGCTCCGGGCACCTCCGCCATCGCTGGCATGACGATGGAAGATGGCCGCCTGTGGAAAGTCATTCCGGGCACACTGGAACTGGGCACGGCTGACCACGCCGTACATCTCCTCCTCGGCATCGTTTTCCTGGCTGGCGCGTTGATGACGAAGGCCGATGGTCGTGCAGTGGACTAAAGCTATCTGAGCAGAGTTACGAATTTTGTAGGGGCAGGGCTTGTCCCTGCCCGCTATGTTTCGATAACACGCGGGCAGGGACAAGCCCTGCCCCTACAAAATCACTCGCCTTCCGTATTCCGTTTTAGAATCGAAAACTCGCTCCGCCCCTTCCCACCACGCCGGGGGCGCGGAAGCCGTTCTCGAAGTAGTTCCGGTCGAAGATATTATCCGCACCGCCGAACAGCACCAGCACCACGTCTTCCGATAGAGCGCGCTCGTAAGTCAGGTGCGCGTCGGCCTTCGTGTATCCCTTGAAGGTGAAGTTGACCTGCCTGAACGGAAAATTATTTTCAAAGACGGGTGCGATGTAACTCCCGGTGTGGTTGAGATCGAAGCTAATCAACACGGCACGGAAGCGTTGATTGAGCGTCAGCCCGAAGAGATGGCGCGGAATGACGAATTCAGACTGAAGTCCTGAGCCGGGTTCAAAGCGGTCGCTGTTTGTGTAGGTGTACGACGCGCGCACGTCAGTGCCGCGAAACGGCGCAGCCTCCATGTAGCTCTCAACTCCACGCGCCAACCCACCCGGGCGATTGAGGTAAGCACTGAAACGACCCAGGCCCAAAGGGTCAACTGCGAAGCCTGTGAAAGCAATGGCTCGTTGCAGGCGCGTATAGAAATAGGTTGCGCCAAAGCGCAGACGATCACGGTAGAGACGCTGGTCAAAGCCTCCATCAACGCTGATGGATTGTTCGGCGCGCAACGTCGGGTCGCCAACCCTTTGCGGCGTGTTCGCAATCACCACCTCACCGAAGCGCTCGAACAAAGAGGGCGCGCGGAAACCATTGCCGACGTGAGCGCGCAGCTTCGTTCCAGTAGAACGGATAAAGTAAGCGATTGCGCCGTCGCCCGTGACAGAGCTTTCCGCGTCAATGTTGCTCAGCGTGCCCGGACGATCCGCCGCGCTAATCCTGTAAAATTGCCCGCGCACGCCTAAAGAGATTTGCAAACGCTCGTCGAGCAGAAAGATTTGATCCTGCCCGAAGATGGCAAAGGTGCGTTGGCGGTCGGTCGTGCTGTTGAGCAGCGAGAATGAAGGAATTGATTGTTGGAAGAGCGTCTCGCGCTCGTACTCCATCCCGGCGGTCAGGAGATTTGCGCGTCCCAGACGGAAATTGGCGCGGGCATCCAAAGTGTCGGTCGAGCCGTTCGTGGTGCTGTTGAACTCAAAATCTCCGAACGGGAAGAAAGACGCGTAGCGCGGGTCAACTTCCGCGCCGTTGTAATTCCGACGCCGCGAAGAAACGTGCTGGTAAGCGACCGAGTAAGAGAAGAGTTCGTTGACGCTCTGCGAGAGGCGAAGGCTTCCGACAAGCAGGCTGTTGCGTCGTCCCTGATCCGGATTGTTCGTATCAGGCTGAAAGGTGACGCCCTCGATAGCCACCGGATTTAGTTCGCCGGACGTGAATGCGGCGGGAAGCGGGAACGGGTCGCTATTGATGCGCGCGTTGGAGAATGTGCCGTAAAAGTTTGCGCTGATGCTGACAGAAGGCGTCGCGTCAAACTGGAAACGCGCGCCGCCAGCCGTGTTGCCATACTCGTCGTTACCATCAACGCCGCGCCGCACGTCTACGCGCGCCAGGCCGAAGCTATAGCCCGCCCGTCGTCCAATGCCGCCCGAACCTTTCAGGCGCTCACGAAAGAGCGCTAACTGGCCGCCCTCGAAGCCCGCTTCAAATCTGGCATCGCCAGCGCCCGTCTTCGGAACGAGATTGACGACACCGCCGATGGCGTTTGTGCCGTAAATCGAAGAGCCTGAGCCGCGCAGGACTTCCACGCGCTCAAGGTCTGCTGGCAGAATGTCCGTGATGAAAGGCAGCGCCGAGCCGTCAAGGGACGCAGCATCGCGCACTCGCAGGCCGTCTAAAAGAATCGCCGTATCGGAATTTCTCTGCCCGCGCAGCCGCAAACTCGTGATCGTGCCGTATGAGCCTTGCTGCTGAACGCGCAAGCCGGGCGTGCCGCGCAGGGCTTCAGCCAGCGTCAACTCACGCTTCGCTTCAATCTGCTCATCTTCAACCAGCGTGACGGCCTTTGAGACTTCATCGGCGCGTTGCGGCGTTCCGGTGGCGATGACAACCACGCTTTCGTTGATCGCTTCGACTGACAGCACGAAATCACGGTCAGCTTTTTGCCCACGCTCGACGCGCACCTCCTCGGAAGTCGCCACGGCAAACCCGCGCGCCGTAACTTCCAGAATGTACTCGCCGGGAGCGAGCCCCTGAAAAGCATAAACGCCCGCTTCATCGGTTCGCGCGAAGAGGCGTATGCCCGCGCGTGAGCGCAAATGCACCTCTGCGCCGGGAACATTCGCCCCGCGTTCATCCTTCACGCTTCCTGTAACATTTGCGCCGCCTTGAGCAAAGACGTTGAGTGAAAAAAGGAGGATGAGCAGCGTAACAGTAGCAATGCTCACAAGTTTTGTTAGCCCGACAGGTCGCCCTGTCTCTTCGATTGAATATCTCATGTTAGCTTCTCCTGCCCGTCGCAGTACGAGCTTGAAAGTGAGCAATGGACAGGTCTCCTGACTCGCGGTTCTGATCCTTAAAAAAGGCTCGCCTGCTCTCCGCGCCTTCCCATAGAAGGAGTGATAGGTGATAAGTGATAGGTGATAGGAGAAGACTGGTTCTTTCCTATCACTTATCACTTATCACTTATCACTTCTTTTCACAGTGGCAAATTTCGGAGCGCAGTCACCGCTTACAGTTGCGCGGGCAGCGGCGGCTTTACACCGCCTTCCCTTGTCCAATCGCCCGGTGGTTCGTCCTCTACCGGCGCGTTTCATGCACCGGCGTGATGCGTGGCGCACCCGTCACCGGATGCGCGTCTACTAAAACCTGTATCTCGAAAACTTCTCGCAGAAGCTCCGGCGTCAAAACTTCCTGCGGCGTACCCCTGGCGAGCATCCGGCCATTCAGCAGCAGGAGAACACGGTCGGCAAACTCTGCCGCAAGATTAATGTCGTGTGTGACGATGACAGCCGCCGCCTTTCTGTGATCGCAACGCGCGCGCACCAGGCGAAGCAGCGTCGCTTGATGAGCCAAGTCAAGGTTAGCCGTCGGCTCGTCAAGCAACAGGATGCCTGCTTCTGTCGCCAGCGCACGCGCCAGCACCGCCCGCTGACGCTCGCCTCCCGAAAGTTCGCTCATCAAACGCGTGCTGAAATCTTCCAACTCGGTTTCGCGCAAGACCTCTTGAGCGACGCTCACATCTCGCTCGGTCTCCCAACCCCACGCGCCCATGCCCGCCCATGCGTAGCGCCCGCCCAGCACAAATTCCATCACCGTCACGGGAAATCGCAACTCCGCTTCCTGCGCCACAACCGCGATGCGTCGCCCGACTGCGCGCCGCGCAAAGGAACGCAAAGGCTTTTCGTCAAGCCTTATCTCGCCGCTCGAAATGGGAAGCGCACCGTTCAAGGCTCGCATCAAAGTGGACTTCCCCGCCCCGTTCGGCCCGATGATCGCCGTTATCTCGCCCGGCACGGCGCGCAAAGAAACCTCAGCAACCGCCTCGCGCTCGCCATAGTTCACGCTGATTCCAACTGCTTCGAGCATCCTCAACCTTTTCTTAAAAGATAAACGAAAAGCGGAGCGCCGATGAGCGCGGTGATTGCGCCGACGGGCAATTCACGCGGCGCGATGACGGTGCGCGCAACTGTGTCGGCAACGATGACGAAAAGCGCGCCCGCCAGCGCTGCCGCCGGAACGGTCGTCCGGTTGTCGCTTCCGAGGGAGAGTCGAACGAGATGCGGGACGACGAGTCCGACGTATCCGACCGAACCGGAGGATGCGACCGATGCGCCGACCAGCAGGCTTGCCGCCAGAAAGACAATCAATCGCACGCGCTCCGTCTCGACGCCCAGATCAAAGGCGTCGCGTTCGCCGAGCATCAGCAGATTCAAAGAACGCGCATGAAGCGCGAGCACGGTTGCGCCGACGATTGAAGCGATGATTGCTACCATGAGCAGGCTGGAACTCGCGCCCGAAAGATCGCCGAGCAGCCAGAAGGTGAAAGAGCGGATGCGCGTCGCATCCATCATGGTCGTGATGAAGACTATGGCCGATGAAAGGAACGTCGTGACAATCACGCCCGCAAGAATCAGTTTTTCGGGGGTCGCGCCCGTGCGCCCGCGCGCCAGACGATACACGACGAAGGTCGAAGTTAATGCGCCCACGAAAGCCATGACAGGGCGCATCCATTCGCCTCCCTCTTCCCCGGCTCCGAAGAAGACTAGGGCAACCATCGTCCCGACCGCCGCGCCGTTAGAGATGCCGAGCAGGTAAGGCTCTGCGAGCGGGTTTCTGAGCAATGCCTGGTAGCCCGCGCCCGCAGTCGCCAGAGACGCGCCGACGCTCGCCGCGAGCAGGATGCGTGGCAATCGTATGTCAAACAGAATCGCGCTCTGCTCCACTGACAGGCCGCAGGACGAACTGCCGCCCGTAAATAACGCACAAACGGACGACGCGATAGGCAAACGCTCTGCGCCGATGACTGAGGCCGCGACGATGACTAGGAAAAGCAGAGCCAGCAGCGCAAGGCAGATGATGATTGTCCGGCGAAGAGTCGAACGCGCGCCGCGCAAAGAAGCTTGCTGTGCTGCAATCGTCATCGTGGTCATGCTGCTACTGCTTGAAGGCTTCAGGGTGAAGCACGCGCGCTATCTGCTCTAAGCCCTCGACGAGTCTTGGGCCGGGACGTGAAAGATAGTCGCCGTTGATTCCGTAGACACGCTTGTTAAGTACCGCCGGAGATTTCTGCAAAGCCGCAGCTACATCCAGCTTGTTGTCGCTGCTCGTCGCCATGATGATCGCTTCAGGACGCGAAGCCAGCGCCGCCTCGTCGCTGTAGCGCATCCACTCGCCTTCGACTTCGCCCGTCACAGACTTTCCGCCCGCGCGTCGAATCAAATCCGTAATCCACGATTTGCGCCCAGCCGTCCACAGAGGCTGTGGCGAGACCTGGTAAAAGACCGTCACAGGCGGGCGCCCCTTTGTGGCCTCTTCAACAGACGCAGCGCGAGCGCGAAGGTCGCTAAGGAGTTTTTCGGCCTGCGCCTCCTGGCCTAACAATTCGCCGAGCGTTTTGATGGAACGAAAGACGCCTTCGAGGTCGTGCGGGTCTGTGACGAAGACGGCGATGCCGCGCTCGTTCAGTTGCTTCGTAAAAGTTTCGAGCTGCGAGGCTGTGGAGACGAAGATGACTTCGGGCTTGAGCGCGATGATGCGCTCTATGTTCGGCTGAAGCGTGTCGCCGACCTTTGCGACCTGTTTCGCCTCAGCCGGGTAATCGCAGAAGGTCGTATTGCCGACCAACGTAGCGCCCGCGCCGAGGGCGTAAACTATCTCGGTCAAATTCGGCGCGAGCGTAATGATGCGCTGCGGGCGAAGGGGAACGCGCACGCGCTTTCCGGCTTCGTCCGTCACCTCGCGCATCGTAGTCGCGCTTGTCGGAGCGGAGTTTTCGCGCGGTGCTGAACAGGAGAGAGCCAAGGTGGCGAAGAATAACGCCAGCGCCAGAATGAGCCCGAAGTTTTGTGTGTTTGGTTTAGACAAAAAGAGTCCCGTCGCTTTCCTGCGCGCCACAACATGAGGCTTACAGGCTGGCGACGGGACTGCTTACTTGAAGGAGAAAGAGAAACCCGGCGTGCGGCCTGAACACCCTTACGCGAGGCGCTCAAAAGGCTGCAAAGTAACATCAACAGGCAGGTCTCCTGACTTAGAAAGTAAAAAGGTAAAAGGTAGAAGGTAAAAGGAAGGCGGAGAACCACGTTTAATTTATTGTGGTTTCAGCCTCACTTTTTCCTTTTTCCTTTTCCTTTTGCCTTCTTCACAGTGGCGCGACCGCGCGGGATTCACACCCGCTTCCCTATTCTCCCCGCTCTATTATGCACGGGGCACCTGGACGCTTCTTTCTGAAAAGAACAAAGGAAACAATTACCATCCTTCCGATTGCGGGGCGGACGTTATCACGCCTGTGTGGAGAAAGTCAAAAGGCAGGAGGTAGAGTAGCGGTTCAATTTCAAATTAAATTTGCGGCGAGAGGAAGATTCACCACAGAGACACAGAGAACACGGAGGATGCACAGAGATAAAGATTAGAAATAGCAGATTTGAGATTTGGGATTTCAAATTTGAGATTGCATTTCTCTGTGCCCCCTCTGTGTCCTCTGTGCCTCTGTGGTGAACCCCAGCTTCCCCTTCACTCTTTTCAAACTGAACCTCTGCCGCAGAGAGACCGAAAGTTGGAGCTTATCGCTTCTGGCCGGAACTTCTGAGATGCTTCGTCGTCTCTTCCGTGACACTGAAGCCGGGAGTGATAAATTCGGTCGTGTCTGCCGGGCGCAGAGAAGGGCGTTCCGCGTCGCTTTCCAGGGCGTCCGGTCTCGCCGGTAGTTCGCGCGCTTCAACGTTGCCAAGCCTTTTGCCGACCGTGAGACCGCTAATCATCAATCCTATCCCGACGAAGAAAGGAAACACTCCTGCAACCCAGACACGGCTGAGAATCTCCGCGACGTGCTCTGGAACTACGCCGCTCTTAATAATGCCCTGCATGAAGACATAAAGAAAGATCATCAATCCGACGCCAGCACAACTCGTGATGATGCCGCCCTTGACTTCGTTGGAGCGCTTCACCTCCGGCGTAATGCCTTGCTGACGCTCCAGCTCGCGTTTGCGTCTTTTACGCTCATCTTCGGAGATGAACATCTCGGCCACCCACGTTTTGCTCCAATCGAACTTCTCTTCTCTCTCACCCGTCTCGCGCGTATCAACCACCTGGCGCACGGCATTTAGATTCGCTCCGCACAGATTGCAGAACTTCACCTCATCACTTTGATTAGCGCCACACTTAGGACAATACATAAGATGCTCCCGTCATACTTTCCTGAAATGATACGACGATTACAGGCTCAAGGTTCTTACTTTAAGGCTCAGAAATCCTGACCTTAATCGGAAAGCGGCTCTCGTTTGAACCCGCCTGCTCAGAAATTTTTCGTTTGCCCCGGCTTCATAAACTGCACTCGCTTATCCTGTCCAATCGCAGCGCGCACCTCCGCCTCGGTAGACATTCCGGGCAGCGATGCGTAGTGCATCGGGATAATAACCTGCGGCTTAAAAAATCTGTTGACTGCCAGCAGGGCGACCGACGGGCTTTGACCGTAAGCCTTGCCGCCCGTATTCATCAGGATGATGTTCGGGTGATAGAACTCCTGTATCAAAGCCATGTCATTGAAAATCCACGTATCGCCCTGATGATAAACAGAGCGCCCGTCTGGAAAATCAATCACGAACCCAAGCGGACGACCGCTCGGCTCGCTCCCGTGCATCGCGGGCACGGCGTGGACTATGACATCACCCACCGCGACAGTGCCCCCGACGTTGACCGTCTGAATCAGCTCTTCCGGCAATCCTTCTTTCTCAAAGAGCGTCGGGAAATTGACAGTGACCAGCTTTGCTTTATTCGCTTTGGCGATCTCGATTGCGTCGCCCATGTGATCGCCGTGAGAGTGCGTCACAAGGATGAAATTCGGCTTATAGCGCGACAGGTCTTTGAACTCCGCCGGGGTTGCCGGATTCTCTTTGAGGAACGGGTCAATCAAAATCCTCGTCCCGCCTGAAGATACAATCTCAAACGCGGCATGCCCGAGCCAGGTAATTTGAATCTCTTTCTTCGCCCCGCTCTGCTGCGCCTGAGCTTGAGCATTCAAGATTGGAGCTATCATTAACAGGATAAACATCAGCACCGATGTTTTTAATATCTTCATCTTTACCTCCCGGAAGATTGCGTGAGCAGCGACAATTTATATCACATGATTCATAAGGCAAGACAAAAAAGCTAACCACGAAATCACACGAAGCCTCTCGAAACAGGCCGCTCCTCTCTTTTTCGTGTCGCTTCGTGTGATTTCGTGGTTTAGTTTTCGCTGCCCTCGCCAATTGCCTGATTAAGTTGTCACAGACCATTATCGCCGCGCTATTTTCAATCGTCCCTGGCGGGACTTCCACGCAGCACTTTTGCCTTCCGCTTCACGCGTCGAGTAAGATTCCCTTTCATCAAACCTGACCGGAGGGCAATCTCAGTAAATGATTAAGACTGTGGAATGGACAGACGAAGGGGTGCGTATGCTCGACCAGCGCATTCTGCCGATGGAAGAAAAGTATCTGATGCTGCGCTCATACGAAGAGGTCGCGGACGCCATCAAGAAGATGGTCGTGCGCGGCGCTCCGGCCATCGGTGTCTCCGCCGCGATGGGACTGGCGCTCGGCGCAAAACAATCTGTCGGGACTGCTGTTGCCGATCTCGAATACGATTTCGATTACATGTGCGACGTGATGAGCCAGACCCGCCCGACCGCCGTCAATCTCTTCTGGGCAATAGAGCGGATGCGCGATGCCTTCCGTCGCGCGAAGGCCGAGAACGACGATGTCGAAGAGATCAAGGAAAGACTCGTCGCCGAAGCTCGTTCAATTTTCGATGAAGATATAAAAGCTAACCGGAGTTTGGGTCGCTTCGGCGGTGAGTTGATTCCGGATGGCTCGACCGTGCTGACTCATTGCAACGCGGGCGCGCTCGCCACCGCCGGAGACTACGGCACGGCGCTCGGCGTGATTCGCGGCGCACGCGACGCGGGCAAGCGCATTGCCGTCATCGCAGATGAAACGCGCCCCTTCATGCAAGGCTCGCGGCTCACGGCCTGGGAGTTAGCCAAGGACGGCATTCCCGTTACCTTGATTACCGACAACATGGCCGGGCACGTAATGAAGCAGGGCAAGGTTGACGCTGTCGTCGTCGGCGCGGATCGTATCGCCGCCAATGGCGACACGGCGAACAAGATAGGAACTTACATGGTTGCCGTGCTGGCAAAACAGCACGACATCCCTTTCTACGTCGCCGCGCCCATCTCCACGCTCGACCTCACGCTCTCGACCGGCGAAGAGATTCCGATTGAGGAACGCGACACGCGCGAAGTCACGCACATGCGCGACTACCAGCTCGCGCCCGATGGCATAGAAGTTCAAAACTTCGCCTTCGATGTCACGCCTAATGAGTTCATCGCCGCCATCATTACGGACAAAGGTGTGGCGCGGCAGCCTTACACAGAGAGTTTGGCCAAAATTGCTATGAGTAAGTGAGTCACTAAATTAAGGGGGGTGATTTTCCTGTCACATTTACTTAGCAGGAATCATCATCCGCACAGCTTAAAGGTCATCCTTTAATGAGATAGTGTTTCTCATCAATCATAAATCCGGAGGCGAAAATGGACGCATGGAGCGACCTCACCACTGGCTCTAATGTCACGTTAGGAATTATACAAGTTGATATTGCGGGCCATAGTAAACTGACAGGCCCTGCTTTCGAGATACAAAAATCGAAAGAAATTTTCCGCAGGCACGTCGAAAATATCGTTGATGATTACGATGGACGTCTCTTTAACTGGGCGGGCGATGGCGGCGCGTACATGTTTAGGATTCAGAAGGGTGATGAATATGCCAACATGGTTTTTGCAGCCACATCCATTCTAAGACACCTGCCCATTATCAATGATGAAATTGCCTTCCAGACCAATGTCATTCAACCTTTTGCGATACGCATTTCCTGCGACGCCGGGAATGTCTCTTACGATTCTGATCCGGCGAACATTCACGGTGATTTTATAAATAAGCTCTTCAAAAATGAGCGCGCGATAAGCATAGTTGACGACGTTACGATCACTGAGCGAGTGTTCAATCAACTGCCTAATAATTTAAGCGGGAAATTCCACTTTCACAAAAATTCGGAAGAGGTTGGGTCAAAGATCTACAAATTCCGTCGAGACATCGGTCATCATTCAACACCTGCTCAGTCAATTGTTTCTGATGATGAAGTCATCCGCGAATTGAAAGAAACTATTAGACGGAATCACGTCTTTTCTCGTGAGGTTGAAGTTATTCGTTTTGTGAAGGAAGTGCCTGAACTAAGGAATGTAGGAGTAATTGAATTAGCACCTAACGTTAGAGAACAAACTGAACAGGCTTTGAGAGAGGAAGGTCGTTATTATGTAAACGACTCCCATGCCGTCCTAAGCGAAGAACCTGTTTGGGAAGATCAACCAATAATCTTAAGATACAAATCAACGGACTATTTTGGGATATGCTCCCTGAGTAATAACAACACAACCCCTGTCAAAACACTTAGCTCCAGCGTAGTTGTTATTTGTTCGCAGAAACGTGAATTATATCTACATCGTAGAGCAGCGGTTTCGCGCACTTATCCTTCCTGCCTCCATACAATGGGCGGGGCGTGCAAGCCTGACGAAGACGTAGATTTGATTGAAACAGCGCAACGAGAATTGAAGGAAGAGGCAAAGTTACATTTTCAAAGGAGCGGGGGAATACCGATGATGATGGTGCGAGAGCCTAAAACCGGATTCATTCAACTCGTTTTGTTAGGCGTTGAGGTGACTCCTGAAGAAGTAGAGTTCAGAAAAGATTCCTGGGAAGGCGACGTAGTAGTTATAGGTTTTGATTCGCTCCCTAATAAGCTTTTAACGCCCTTGGATAATATAGTCCCCACGGGTTTAATACATGTTCTTGCATGGCTCGGATTGAATGCACCCCCTCTCAGCCAAGAAGAGAGATTCGGCGGACACAAGGCAAGAGAGCTTTATCTGAAAGTACTCGGAAAGTTGAAGGGAGATTAGTGGAAGAGCTTCTGCCCTGACTGTTCTAAACATGCTACGCGCTGTTCGTCATCCTCTGGCGAAGCGGCTCTGCCGCCACCACTCCATCGTCAGCCGCAATCCTTCCTCTAATCCGACGTGCGGCTCATAGCCTAAGAGTTCGCGGGCGCGTGAGATGTCAGCGAAGCTGTGCAGGATGTCACCCATGCGCGGATTAGCGTATTCCGCATCAATGTCAGTTCGTCCCGTGAGTTTCTTCAGCACGCCGAGCAGTTCGTTGAGTGTAATCTGCGTCCCCATTGCGACGTTAATGACCTGACCCACGCCAGCGGTCGTTTCGGCGGCGCGCAAGTTGGCGTCAATGGCGTTTGCCACGTAAGTGAAGTCGCGAGATTGTTCGCCGTCGCCGTAGATGACGGGACGCTCACGACTGAGGAGCGCACTGATGAAGCGTGAGATGACGCCCGAATATTCCGAGCTGGGGTCTTGGCGTGGGCCGAAGACGTTGAAGTAGCGCAGGCAGACGGTCTCAAGATTGTAGGCGCGCGTGAAGACCTGGCAGTAGTATTCGCCGACGAGCTTGGCGACAGCGTAAGGAGAGAGAGGATCGGGGCGCATCTCTTCCTGCTTCGGCAGCGTGGGCTGATCGCCGTAGGCCGAACTCGAAGCGGCATAGACGATGCGCCTGACGCCTCTCAAGCGCGCAGCGTTAAGCAGCGAGAAGGTCGCATCCACGCACGCCACATGAGTCTCAACCGGATTCTTAACGGAGCGCGGAACAGAAGGAATCGCTGCTTCGTGAAAGACAAGCTCCACATCTTCGAGAGCGCGGCGCAAAGCGTTTTCATCAGCCAGACTCCCCTGATGAAAATCAATCTCACCGCCGATCTCTTCCAGATTCTCCCGATGCCCCGTCGAAAGATCGTCAATCACGCGCACACGCGCGCCCGCCGCCACCATGCCTTCAGCGATGTGCGACCCGATGAACCCCGCGCCGCCTGTTACCAGTACGATTCCTGAGAGAGACATAAGAAAAGTGATGAGTGATAGGTGATAGGTAAGAAGATTTCTCTTATGACCCATCACCCATCACTTTTATCTACCTACTCCGACGTAATCAAAGCCCAGTTCGCGCATGGCGCTGGGTTCGTAGATGTTGCGCAGGTCTGCGATTTTTGGCGCTCGCATCAGGCCGCGGATGCGTTCCATGTCAAGGGCGCGAAATTGATTCCACTCGGTCATGAAGACAAGCACGTCCGCTCCTTCGACCGTAGCATACTCGTCGTCCGCATATGAAATGTCTGGAAGAATTTTTCGCGCCTCTTCAATCGCCACGGGATCGTAAGCCCTGACAGTCGCGCCGCGCTCGATCAGCCCGCGCATGATGTCTACAGACGGTGCTTCACGCATATCGTCGGTTTCAGGTTTGAACGAAAGGCCGAGCACGGCCACCAGCTTGCCCTTGAGGTCGCCCACCAGCTTTTCAATCTTCGGAATCATCGCAGCACGCTGGCGCTCGTTGACTTCGATGACGGCGTCAACGAGCGACGATTGAGCGCCAAAGTCGCGCGCCACGGAAGAGAGCGCCCGCGTATCTTTCGGGAAACATGAGCCGCCAAAGCCCGGCCCCGGATGCAGGAACTTCCGCCCGATGCGACCATCCATCCCCATCGCCCGCGCCACATCATGCACGTCGCAACCGATCAGGTCGCAAAGATTGGCGATTTCGTTGATGAAGGAAATCTTGGTAGCGAGAAAAGCGTTGGCGGCGTATTTGGTCAACTCGGCGGCTTCGAGCGAGGTGATGACGAAAGGCGTCTCTATCAGGTAGAGCGGGCGATAGAGGTCTTTCATAATCGCAATTGCTTCTTCGTCGGAACTGCCGATAACCACGCGGTCGGGACGCATGAAATCATCTATGGCCGCGCCTTCACGCAGGAACTCAGGATTCGAGACGATCCCAAAATTGTTGCGCCCCTTCTGATGCTCGCGGATGAGTTTTCGCAGGCGCTCGCCCGTGCCGACCGGGACTGTTGATTTGGTAACGATCACCTTGTACTCATTCATACACTCGGCAATGGAACGAGCCGCAGCCTCTATATAGCTGAGGTCAGCCGAGCCGTCTTCCGTCGGAGGTGTACCGACAGCGAGGAAGATAACAAGCGAGCGTTCAACCGCCGCTTTCAGGTCGGTCGTAAACTGGAGGCGTCCGGCCTGCGCGTTCTTGACGACTAATTGTTCGAGACCCGGCTCGTAGATGGGGATAATCCCGTTGGAGAGTCGCGCGATCTTTTCCCCGTCAACGTCAACGCAAGTCACGTCCACGCCGAATTCCGCAAAGCAAGCGCCGGTAACAAGTCCCACATACCCTGAGCCGATTACTGCAACGTGCATTCTAATCTTTCAGTAAATGGTAGACGGTGAATTGTAGATGGGGCAAAGCAGAGACAAAGGCTTCAAGCTGCTAGTTACAACCATTTACTATTCACCAACCGCCGACATGCAAAACCTTGCGGGTCACGCGGCATCTGATGCGCGTGACCCGCAAGGTTGCAGTTAGTTCTGACCGGACAGGCTTTGAGGCCCGCACGGGATTAATTTGACGAGTTCGCTTCGATTACTTGGTCGGGCTGATAATCGTGGTCGAACCACCGAACTCAAGGTCGTTGTTCTCGCTACGACCGGCAAGGACTGCGGCTGCAATCGCACCGCCCGCCGCCAGCAGCAAAGCTGCCAACGCGCCGCCGCCGATACCCTTCATGCCTTCCGTCTTGAGACGGGTGCAACGGGTGCCCGGAGCAGCCTGACCGGCTGTGTCCTGCGAACCGGCAGCGATCTGCTTGACAGAGCTACCTGCGCGCAACTCAACGCGACCAACCTGAGTAGCAACGATTGTGTTGCCGCATTCGGTGTCAACCATGAAAGCAGTGGCTTGACTGTTGTCGGCGATAACCGAGCCGTCTTTGGTATTGACGGTTGCCGAAACGCCCGACGGGGTTGAAACGCGAACGCGTCCCGAATCAAGCATTCCGGTAATGCTCGTCTCTGTGAAGCTGAGCTTCATGGTCGTGCCCGGTAAGAGTTCGACGCGACCGAGTTTTCCGAGGCTCACAACGGCGCTGCTGCCTTTTGCCGTCGTAACGGTGCTGTCTGAGAAAACGGTCGCACCTGAAATTGCGCTCTGGCCGTTAACGGTGACCTGACCGGAGACCGACAACTCGCCCGACACTCCTGTTTGGCCCAACTGTCCAGGCGTCGCTAGCACTACCATCGAGTACACGCTCAAGACGGCTACTGCCAGACAGAACGCAACGGACTTGCGGCTCCAAGTTCTGCTGATCATTAATTCTTCCTCCCGTAAAGTGAAAAAAAGTTTTTAGAGCGCGCCGCGAACCCGTAAAGGGCATCGCGGGAGGTGGAAGTTCGTCCTTCTTGCTAGACTCACCTCGACATTATCAAAGCCGACCGCGCGAAACATTCCTTAAAAAAGCAGGCATGATAGCCCTGGCGGGCTTCAATATCTCCGCCTTTTTACACGAATCCTAGCCCTCTGTCAACAAACATTTGCGTTAAGGTGAAGGTAAGTTAGCACACTCCAAGCGCTTTTTCCAGATAATTTTACGCGAACTTGCGCTTGGGCACAGGGCAGCCCCCTCATCCTTCGTCCCCGGCGAATTTCACCCGGCTAGTCTTTATAAATTTCGACGACGGGTTGTCCATCCGCTCCGACGTAGCCTCTGTACATTCCAGACGTGTTGAAGGACATGGCGATATTGCCGCCTTTATCAATGGCTATCAGGCCGCCTCCGCCCCCCAGTTTGCCAACCTTTTCGATGACGGCATCGGCGGCCTCTTTTAACGATAACCCTTTATATTCCAACAAAGTTGAGAGATCATGCGCGACCGACAGGCGTATGAAATATTCTCCATCTCCAGTGGCAGAGACTCCGCAAGTCTGGTTATTGGCATACGTTCCCGCGCCGATAATCGGAGAATCGCCGACCCTGCCCCACTTCTTATTTGTCATCCCACCCGTCGAAGTCCCGGCAGCAATATTTCCATCCCCATCGAGGGCGACTGCTCCCACCGTCCCGTATGCGTGATCAACTAATGCTGCGTGCTGCCTTTCCTGCTTTTTATCTTTCGGCGTTTTATTCTTTTCCTCTTCCAGAGCCTTCTCGCGCTGCAAGGCTTTCCAGCGCGACTCGGTGTAGAAATAACTTTGCGGGACTAACTCGATTCCCTGCTGCCTGGCAAACGTCTCTGCGCCCTCGCCAACCATCATCACATGCTTGGATTTTTCCATCACCAGCCGGGCCAGGCTTATCGGATTCTTGATGTGCTTGAGCGAGGCGACCGCGCCCGCTTTGAGCGTTCTGCCATCCATGATAGAGGCATCAAGCTCGTTGGTTCCGGCGTTGGTAAAGACAGCGCCCTTTCCGGCATTGAAGAGCGGAGAATCTTCCATCATTCTAATCGTGGCCTCAACCGCATCCAGCCCCGCTCCGCCTCTTTTCAGGATGTTGTAGCCGGTCATCACCGCCTCTGTCAGCTTCGCGCGATATTCCCTCTCGCGCTCTGCGCTCATCTCGCTTTTGAGAATCGTGCCCGCTCCGCCATGAATCACAAATCTGATTTTCGACTGAAGGTGGCTCGGAGCAAGATACAAGCGAGAGGCAGGACTTTTCGCAGGCGCGAGAGAATGAAGTTGAGGGAGAAGCGCTGCGGCGCTCAATCCCTTGACGGCATCAAGTATGAACCGGCGACGGCTTTCATCATGTTTCATCGGAGTGTCAACCTTCTCGCGTCAACGATTATGAGAGCAGCGGTAGCAGATAGAATTCTTCAGGCGCTCAGGCTTGCTTTAGAGCAGCAAGGATTTCCTGGTAAGCCAGTCTGGAACGTTCGGCAAGTTCGACGGGGACGATGATGCGGAACGGATGCTTGGCGACAAACGACGGAACCTGTCGCACCTCGGCCCCAAGCGCTCTGAACGCCGCCACCGCATCTTCATCCGACAACTCTTCGATGTCATGAGCTTCCGAGGCGCGTCTGAGAGCACCGCGCAGGCGATCCAGCGGCAGGTCTCTTTGCGCCAGGACTTTTCCGCGCGCTTGAAAATCGCCGAGCGCGTAGAGCACTACCTGCTCAGGATCAATCGCACGCTCGCCGCCTTGCTTCTCAAAAAATGTTGACTGGCGCATCTCTTAGCAACCATCGTCTTTCGGGTTTGAGAGTTGTTAGGGCGTCCCCACTATTCGCGGTCGGCTCGTCGCCTCGCCGCCAGCAGGAGGAGCAGGGTCGGGCGCACTTGCTCCCGCCGCCGCAGGCTTTGCCTTCTCTTTCTCCATCAGTTCCGCCTGCTCGTAAGGATCAAGCCGCGCGAAGATGTAAAAGATGTCGCCGGAGCGCACGCTGCCCAGGAATCTAAAAGTGTTGTTGTAAATCTCTCCGACCGCCAGGCTCGCTGGCTTCGGCGGATGCTCGAAGAGATTCCCCAGTTCGTCTTGCGCGGCGGCTTCGAGTTCCGGCAAGTAATCGTTATCGCTTTCGCGCGCAATGCGAATCGCCATCTGGCGCAGCGCGCGGATGCGATTCGAGTTGCGTATGTAGTACGCCCTTTTAATCTCGTGTCGGCTGTTGCGGTCGTCTACGACTTCCTGCTCGTTTTTCAGATAACCCAGATAAGCGCGCACCACCGGCCCAAATTCGGAATCGTCCGCCTGCTGGCGCTGCGCCCTTGCGCTCTCTGCTGCCGCTGTAGCGAAAACCAGAACTAACAACCAGACCCAGCAATACCGTTTTCTTCTCATTGCTCCCGGAATCCAGAACTCACAAGCTAAATATTTCAGAAGGGGGGTTTGTTACCGGCGAAAGTTTATCACAATCCTTCTTGAAAGCGCGTTGCGCCTCAGCACCGGCGGTGTTACATTTTCCCTGTAACCAGAACTGACGACAAAGCTGCTATCTGCTCATGGCCGATGATTTTCAAGGACAGGAATTGACGCGCAAACGAGTTGCGCTCGGTGTCTCCGGCGGTATCGCTGCCTACAAAGCCGCCGAAATCCTGCGCGGGCTGCAACGCGCGGGCTGCGTTGTGCGCGTGGCGATGACAAAACGCGCCTGCGAGTTCATCACGCCGCTGACGTTTCGCGCGCTCTCAGGCTCGCACGTCATCGTTGACGATTATGCTCCAGACAATCCAGACCCCATCGCGCACATAACTTTTTCCCAGTCAGTTGACCTGCTGCTCATCGCGCCCGCGACCGCCAACATCATCGCCAAGTTTGCTAACGGCGTCGCAGACGACTTTCTGACCTCTACTTATCTGGCTTCGAACGCGCCCGTCGTCATCGCCCCCGCGATGAACACGACGATGTGGAATCATCCGGCGACGCAGCGCAATCTCAGCCAACTGCGCGCCGATGGTGTGCATGTGGTAGAGCCGGACGCAGGCGAGATGGCCTGCGGCACAATCGGCCCCGGACGCTTGAGCGAGCCTGAACGCATCGTCGCAGCCGCTCTCGAAATTTTAAGCAGAAACCAAAGCAATGCGCCGCGCGATTTAACGGGCGAGCATGTTTTGATAACCGCTGGCGCGACGCGGGAAGAGATTGACCCCGTGCGCTTCCTCTCGAATCGGTCTTCCGGTCGGATGGGCTTCGCTCTGGCGGAAGCAGCGCGCGCGCGTGGAGCGGAAGTCATCGTCGTGGCAGGCGCAACGAGCGCCCAGCCGCCCGCCAACGTTGAACTGCTGCGAGCTACTTCGGCGGAAGAGATGCGCGAGGCAGTGATGAAAGAAATCTCAGACGCAACCATCTTCATTGCCGCCGCCGCCGTCGCTGATTATCGTCCAACGACGCGCGCGACCGGCAAGATGAAAAAATCTACAGAGAGCCTGACGCTCAGCCTTGAGCCGACGCCAGATATTCTTGCCGAAGTCGCGGAAGCGCGGCAGAATGGATTGCTTGTCGTCGGCTTCGCAGCCGAAACCGACGACGTAATCAACCACGCGCGCGGCAAGCTCGAACGCAAGCATCTGGACGCCATCGTCGCCAACGACATCACGCGCGATGGCGCGGGCTTCGACACCCAGACAAACATCGTGACGATCATCACGCGCACGAGCGATGCGCCCATTGAGTTGCCGCTGATGTCTAAACTCGATGCCGCGCATCGCATTCTGGACGAGATTGCGCGCCTGCGCCGCGAGCATGATGGGAAATAGAACTGACCTCCGGGATGAATTGCATTCGCTGGTTCAAGAGACGAGCGAGCATCTCTCATATTTGCGCGAACTCGGCGTCGACAGCGTTGAAGATTCTTCAATCGCTTTACTAACGCAGGCTGTTGTTTCGAGCCCGGAGAAAATCAGACCCGAACCAAAAGCGGTAGTTCAAAACCCTGCGCTTCAACGTAACGCACAGGCATCCACCAGACCGGATTCGCCCCCTCCAAGCGCGCCTCTCGAAGCATCCCCGGCGAGCGTCGCGCACTCTTCACCAGATCAAACGGACATGGCTAAACGAACAACACCAAAGAAACCCAAAGAGCTTGAGACTCCACCACCGATTGCTACTCTCTTCGGCGAAATCACGCCGAAAGATGAAGCTTCTTTGCCGCGCACGGACGAAACATTCGAGGACATCTGGAACGACATCGGCGAATGCGTGCGCTGCCCGCTCCACACCGGGCGCACGCATATCGTCAACACAGAGGGCAATCGCAAAGCGCGCTTGATGTTCGTCGGCGAAGCTCCCGGTGCGAATGAAGACATGCAGGCGCGTCCTTTCGTCGGGCGAGCGGGAGAGTTGCTCAACAAGATCATCGAAGCCATCGGCATGAAGCGCGCAGACATTCTCATCGGCAACGTCAATCGCTGCCGACCGCCGCAGAACCGCACGCCAACTCTCGAAGAAGCGAAGACCTGCAAGCCTTTTCTCTTGCGCGAAATCGCCGTCGCTCAGCCCGAAGTGATCGTCGTGCTCGGCAACACCGCGATGAAAAATCTCCTCGACACGAAAGAAGGCATCACGAAGATGCGCGGCAAGTTCCTGGACTACAAAGGCATCAAGGTCATGCCGACCTTTCACCCTGCCTACCTCCTGCGCGACCCTTCGAAGAAGCGCGAAACGTGGGAAGACATGAAGATGGTACGCGATTACCTGGACGGAAAGCTCAAACTCTAAGTGATAGGTAATGGGTGATAGGTGATAAGAGAAAACGCTCTTCCCTATCACCCATCACCTATCACCTATCACCTATTACCTATCACCGCTTTTATGCAATCTTCACTCTTTGACGAGACGCCTGTGGAATCGAGCGAGACGCTCACTGAGATAAACGCGGAGCTGTTGCGGCGTGCTGTAGCGATGCCGCAGCTTGCGGATCGCATCTTCATCTTCGGCGAAGGGCGAAAGGGGATGCGTGTGGCGGTGGTCGGCGAATCGCCGGGAGCGCCGGACATTGATTCGGGCAAGCCTTTCATGGGGCCTGCCGGACAGATGCTCAATCGCATCCTCGAAGCCATCGGGCTGAAACGCGAAGAGTGCTATCTGACCAACACAGCCAAGGTCATTTCCAGCGGCGATGAGTTGACGCCCGAGATACTCTCTTTCTTCACGCCTTATCTTCACCGCGAACTCGCAATCGTCCGCCCTCAAATCATCATCGCCTTCGGCAACACGCCGACGCGGGCACTGCTCAGCACTAAAAAACCGATCTCCAAAATGCGCGGCGAGTTTCATGATTATCGAGGGATGAAACTGATGCCGACATTCAACCCCGCCTATCTTTTGCGCGACCCCTCGAAGAAACGCGAAGTCTGGGAGGACATGAAAAAGGTGCGCGACCTTCTGGCTTCGTCGTCTTAAGCTGGCAAATAAATGAGTAGATGCCCGACAAGCGATCCCGGATCGTAGTTATCAATACTCAGAATTGACTGACATAACAATCACATTATAAGCTGACCTACAGTTGCAACCACAAAGAAATCGCACGCCGAGGCGCTATCGCCTTTCAATTTGCTGCCGGGGTCAAAGCCTCAGGCGGACAGGTTTGCAAACTGCACGTTAAATATCAGATGGCCGTTTAGAGCAAGGGAGACCCCGGTTGAAAAGGATTCATCAGACCTTACCAAAGGCTCGCAAGAGCCAACTCATTATCACAGAGGCAGAAGACGAAGTGCTTATCTACGACCTGAACAACGACAAGGCGCATTGTCTGAATCCGACAGCCGCCCTGGTTTGGAACCATTGCGATGGACGAACGACGGTCGCAAAGATGGCTCAGTTGCTGGAAGATGAGATGAAAACATCGGTCGGTGACGAGGTTGTCTGGTTCGCTTTGGGGCAGCTAAGAAAAGCTCATCTTTTGGAGGAGCCATTTGTAGCCCCGCCCCAGTTGGGACAGATGTCACGGCGCGCGCTCGTGAAGCGCCTGGGCGTTGCTGCGGCGGTGACTGTGCCTTTCATCATGTCCATCACAGCACCAACGGCGGCCCAGACAGCGTCGTGTGGAGCCAGTGGCGCTATTTGCACAAGCGACAGCCAGTGTTGCAGTAATAACTGTGTAGACAACGGTCGAGGCATTCTTCAATGCACCTGAGCATTGTGGCTTCATCGTAATTTTATCTTTACCGGCCTGACTTGTTGTCTGTTCTATCGCTCCCGATAAATCTTGACAAGGCTCGCCTCGCGGCGTAGATTCGCCCTGTCCTCGATCAAGCGGTTTCAGGAAGCGCACTCACGTATCCGAGCCACCGCACATTGTGATCCTTAAAAGGCATCTCTTCCGCCCTGTGTGCAACTCGTCTCACCTCGCTTCGGACGCGCGCTCTCCATTGTCAACGCTTCTGTTCGCGCTGCCCTGCGCTGCCGGGCATGCGCCCCACTATTCTCACTCTCATGGTGGCCCGCTCTTTAACTCCACCCTTCACCCGACGGTCATCCAGACCGAGGAGGCTATATGAGACACAAATATTCCTACCGAACAAAGCTGCTAGTGATTGGATTAGCCGGAACCCTCTTCACTGTCACGATGCTCAATAATTCCGGTTATTCACAAAAGCAAGAACCGCAACGCCCTGAAGCTTACCTAAGAGACTTGAGCGTTGATCCGCCTGATGTGGAATCTGCGACTGTCAGGCTGATTGAGAAAGCCACCTCCGCAGGCAATGCCCTGCTTAAAGTCCGCTTTGTAAAGGGAGAGCAAGAGCGGCTGGGACGCTCAGTTCCGCTTGACCTTGAGAGCGGCAAGGTGCTCCTGCGAGACGACGGCAGCGGCGGCGACGAGAAAGCCGGTGACGGTCTCTTCTCGGCGGTGATTAATTTCGACGTGCAGGAATTTGAACAGCAACAACTGCGGCTACAGGAAATGGACAAGCAGGAACGTCTTGTCAGACCGATTTTCAAGGGACGCGAACGCGTCGCCGAAGAACGAGTTCAGCCTCTGGACGTGCGTAGGCTGCGCGCAAATCAGGAAATCAATCTCATGCCGTTCGGACTGCCCATGATGATTAACTCGGCGAAGTCGCTGATGATCACCGATCCCAAGGTCGTTGAAGACCCGACCCGAACCTACAATCCCTGCACGAACGTCGGAACGCCAATGGGTAAATGGACATTCGGCTACTTGATGCAGCAGATGGCCAATCAACCTGTGACGGGAATTAATCCGTCTACGTTTGTCCGAAGATGGCTGAACAAATGGGAGGCCGATCAAACGGTCAACGGCTGGAATGTGCCCCGGCGTCTCAGTATCCAAAATCAGATTATCAATCCCTGGCAGGCGGCGAGTGGCGGCCCAGGCAAACCTCTAGACCTTGCCAAAGCTCCTTTCAAACTGGTGGCTATCGTCAACCGTGTTGATTTACGCACCAATACGGTCTATGGCGGCGGCAACGCCGGTGAAGGAAGATTCGTCTTCGGAGTTATGACACCGAACTGTCAGATGCTCCGGTTCACGGTGATTTTCGAGTACGGAGTTCCTCTGAGCGGCTGCAAGACCATCCGGGCGTGGGCCAAGCGCTGGGTCAACTTAGGCACTTTACCGCTCGGCTCGCCAGCCTATAACGCTGCGCTGGAAAACATCACAGAAGTGTTTGCCAGAGCCAATGCCAATCCACTCAAGCCAAACCGCAGCGCCTTGAATCAACTCAGAACCAACGAGATTGCGCTGAGTAGTCCCTGGGAGTTGAGAGAATTCGCAATCGGCAAAGCGAGTCAGCTACTGGATGAAGTGACAGTCAAGCAGACTCCTGATTTAAGCCTTAACGGGACTCCGACAATGGCGAACTGGGTGAATATTAACGCCCCGCTGATTGTCAACGACAAGCATACCGTTCCGTTGACGTTCCCCGGCGTGACACACTTTCTGGGTGGCAATGCTCCGACTCCCTTCCCCTCTACACACTGGAACAGCCCGGCCATTCCTAACCGGAACGCCAGATTCCATTTTTCCTTGAACACCTGCAACGGGTGTCATGCCGGAGAGACGAGCACAGTCTTCCTACACGTAGACCCAACCATGACACCGACAGGGCTATCCGGCTTTCTCACCGGCATTAATGTCCCGGATAGAGCGGACGGAGCGCCCATTCATCATTTCAACGACCTCCAACGGCGAGCTGCCGATCTGGACTCGCTCGCCAATTCACTCTGCCTCTTCCAGATATTCTTTGAGCCTCTGAGAATGGTTCACTGAAGTGGCGGATTAAATCCGCATGTCACCTGACAGCCGGGAAGCGTTGCGCGGGGCAACGCTTCCCGGCTGTTTCCTGCTCCGGTACACACACAAAACAGGCTGTAGGTTTGGTCTGTCATCCTGCCTTTGCTTGATTCGTCGCTGACCGCTTCCACTTTTGCTCGCTTCGCGGTAACTTTCCTTCTCGTGCAACGCATAGCTCCTCTCGCAATCAAAGACCTTCCGAACGTGAACGGTGGACAGGCCGAGTCGTCGTCGCCGCAGTATGCGGAGGTCGCCGTTCCCCTGCACGTCAGCATGACGTTTACTTACCGGCTGCCGATTGCGCTTCAACGGGACGCGCGTCTGGGGTCGCGCCTCCTTGTTCCCTTCGGGCGCAAACGCCTGACGGGTTATATCGTCGCGCTGCTACAGAATCTCGACCCGGCGGCTGACCTCGCGGACGTAGACATTAAGGGTGCAGAGGAACTGCTCGACGCCGAGCCGCTCTTGACGCCTGAGATTTTGGAGATTACGCGCTGGGTCGCCGAATACTACGCCGCGCCCTGGGGCGAAGTCCTAAAGGCCGCGCTTCCCGCCGGATTGAATGCGACGGTCGAGCAGGTACTGACCATCACGACTGAAGGACGCGATGAACTCGCGCGCCTGCCGATTAATCGAACCGCGACGGCGAAAGCGCGCGCCCTGCGCCTCGTCGCCGATAACGATGAGCTGCCTCTGCGTACCATCGCCAAACACATCGGCGAGACTCGCGCCGGAGCAGTCGCGCGCGAGCTGGAACGCGCCGGGTGGGTGAAGCTCACGCATCGGGCGCGGACTGTGCTGGCCAAAGCGAAACGCCGCAAGGCCGTGCGCCTGTTGCCCGTCGAAGAGCATGTGGCGATTGAGCCCGCGCGACCGTTTTCCAAAGCCCAGCAAAGAATCATCGAGACGTTGATTGACGAAGGCGGCGAGATGGGCTTTACGGATTTGCTGGAAGCTGCGGACGCGAGCGCCTCTACGATTCAAACGCTTGAGAAGCGGCGTATCCTCGAAGTCTTCGTTCGCAACGTGCGACGCGATCCACTGGCAACCGCCAAGCTGCCCGAAATTGAAGAGCTTGAATTGACGCAAGCCCAGGCGGACGCGCTCCTTGAAATTGAGAAGCCGCTCGCGGAGAATCGTTACGCGGCCTTTCTGTTGCACGGCGTGACGGGTAGCGGTAAAACCGAAATCTACATTCGCGCCATGCGCGCCGCGCTTCTGCAAAATCGCACGGCGATGATGCTCGTCCCTGAGATTGCGCTCACGCCAGTCTTCTCGCGCCGCCTGCGCGCTCACTTCGGCGATCAGGTGGCAATCTTCCATTCATCTTTGACGACGGGCGAACGCTTTGATGAATGGAGTCGCTTAAAACGCGGCGAGGCGCGCGTCGTCATCGGCACGCGCTCGGCAGTATTTGCGCCCGTCTCCAACCTCGGCCTCGTCGTCATTGACGAAGAACACGAGACCTCTTATCGCCAGCAGGAATCGCCTTACTACAACGGGCGCGACACGGCGATTGTGCGCGCCAGTCGTGAAAAGGCGGTCGTCGTGCTTGGCTCTGCCACACCTTCGCTCGAATCTTTTCACAACGCGCGAAGCGGCAAGTATCGCTACCTGCAACTCGCGCAGCGCATCGCCAATCGCGCGATGGCACGCGCCGAGATCATAGACATGCGCGAAGTCTTCGCACGGCATGGCCGCCCCGAAGTTTTTTCGGAAGAACTCCTCAAGACAATTGAAGAGACACATGCGCGCGGCGAGCAAAGTATTATCCTGCTCAATCGTCGTGGCTATTCGAGCTTTGTCCTGTGCCGCTCATGCGGCGAGTCCATACACTGCCCCAACTGCGATGTCACGCTCACCTATCATCGCAGCGAGATGGGCATCATCTGCCATTACTGTAATCACCGGCAGCCTGCGCCGTCGCGCTGCCCCGCGTGCGCGGGCAAGTATATCTACTACGTCGGCGAAGGAACGGAGCAGTTGGAAGAGATGTTGCAGAAGCGTTTTCCAGCGCTTCGCATCGCACGGCTCGACCGCGACACAACTTCACGACGTAAGCTTTTCGAGCGAGCCATTCTGGAATTTGGCGCAGGCGAGCTTGATATGCTCGTCGGTACACAGATGCTCGCCAAAGGCCACGACTTTCCGAATGTGACGCTCGTCGGCGTGGTTTCCGTTGACGCGGGACTCGCTTTGCCGGACTTTCGTTCTGCCGAAAGAACTTTTCAGTTGATTACGCAGGTGGCTGGCCGCGCAGGACGCGGGACATTGGCCGGGCGCGTGCTGATTCAAACCTATCATCCTAATCACTACGCTTTGAAACACGCCTGCGCGCAGGACTACGACGGCTTTTACAAGGAAGAGATTCGCTATCGCAAGAGCCTCAACTATCCGCCCTTCGTCGCGCTGGCTTCCCTGCTAGTTCATGGCGAAGATTTCACCAGAGCGCAGGCGACCGCCGCCGAAATCAAGGCGGCGCTGGAGGAAGCCAACACCGACCGCGCCTGCCGAATCTTAGGCCCCGCGCCCGCACCCTTGGCTCGACTTCGCGGCGAGCATCGCATTCAAATTCTCATCAAGTCGCGCAGCCGCCCGCGCCTTCGCGAAGTGATTGACATCGCATTTGCCAACGCCGCCGCGCGTGGCTGCGACCTGCGCTCCGTCAATCTCGAAATTGACCCGATCAACTTGATGTAAACACTCGCTTACGCGTGCGTCCCCTGAGCATCTTGCGCTACACTCTCGCCCATGAAATTGAGAGAACTTGCAGAGCGAACCGGCGCGCAGCTTGAAGGCGGAGACCCGGAGGCGTTGATTAGCGGCGCAGCCGGGCTGGACGAAGCGACCACAGGCCAGGTGACGTTTCTCTCGAATCCACGCTACACGCCGCGCGTTCAGACGACGCGCGCCTCGGCCATCTTTGTGGCCGAAGCGGTCGAAGTCGGAAGAGACGTCGCCGTCTTGCGCGCACGCGATCCTTATCTGGCTTACACACGCGCTCTCAGGCTTTTTCATCCGGAGCCGACCTTCGAGCCGTTCATTCACCCCACCGCGGTGATTGATTCTTCCGCTCAGATTGGCGAAGGCGTGTGGATTGGCGCGCACGTAGTCGTCGGGCGCAACGCCCGTCTCAGCAATGGCGTTCGCATCTATCCGAACACGACTATCTACGACGAAGTGAGCATCGGCTCAACTTCGGTCATCCACTCAAACGTGAGTATCCGCGAAGGCGCACAACTCGGAGAGCGCGTCGTTATTCACAACAACGTCGTTATCGGCTCGGATGGCTTCGGCTATGCGAAAGACGAAGAGAAACGCTGGCTCAAGATTCCGCAGGCCGGGGTTGTTATTATTGAGGACGATGTGGAGATCGGCGCGGGCACGACGATTGACTGCGCTTCCGTCGGAGAGACACGCATCGCGCGCGGGGCTAAGATTGATAATCTGGTACAGATTGGCCATTCCTGCACCGTCGGCGAAGACGCCCTGATCTGCGCCCAGGTTGGCCTCGCCGGAAGCTCTCACATCGGGCGGCGCGTCATCCTTGCAGGTCAGGCGGGCGTCGCAGGCCATCTGACCATTGGCGACGACGCAGTGCTGACGGCCAAGAGCGCGACCAGCCATAACGTCGAGCCGGGCAAAATGATTTCCGGCATTCCGGCCTTCGATAACCGAGATTGGCTGCGCTCGACTGCCGCGTTCCGCAGGCTCGGAGAGATGCAACGCACCGTCCGCCTGCTCGAAACCCGCCTTGCCGCCCTGGAAAAAAATCTCGCCGAAACCGGCGAAACCTCTTGACACAAAAGCCCTCAGCAGGCATAATCCCAAATTGAAATTGGTTTTCAATTTCGCCCCGACCCAACAAAGAGAAGACTAAAATCTATAGAAGTTCCCTGAGGAGTAGGTAGTGTTCAGCAGTAATCAAGCCGCAATTCAACCGCAAGAGTCTCCCTGTGAAGACCGTAAAGTCGAGCTCTCTATTGAGTCCGGCGCGGACGGCGACGAGGTTGTTTTGCGTTATTCGACGTGGACGGACGGGCTTGGCTGGTGCGGCCAGAAGACGATCCGGCTGGACGGCGAGCATCTGGACGACCTGCACCGCGCAATCACAGTCGCGCGCCATCGCCTCAACCGCCACCGCGCAGAAGCAGGCCAGACAATAGAATCAGCCAAAGTCATTCAACTGCCGACCCTAGCATGAAACAGTAGCCAGTGGTCAGTGGGCAGCAAAGACAAAAGGCAGTAAAGACATGAAGCGTCTTTACTGCCTTCTTTATTTTAACTGACCACCGACCACTGACTACTGACCACTGCTCTTTCAGCTTACCTGCCTGAGAGTAATCTTTTCTGTCGTCACGTTCGCCTTGCGCTCTGAGGTCAGCTTCTCCAGCTCTTCTATATGAAGCTGTTCCTGATAGATGCGCTCCTCAAGCTGGAAGCGTGTCGGGCGATTGCTATCTTTGCAGGATTCCCAGGCAGCCATGTAGGCCTCCATCGCCTCGCGCTCAAGCGCCAAATCCTGTCGCAGCATCTCCGTCAAATCTGTCGACTGCCGGATCATCGAAGGCTCCACCGTCGGCACTCCGCCGAGCGCGACGATCTTATCGCCCAGAGTCTCTGCGTGATCGTGCGATTCTTCGCCCTGCTTGCGGAAGTACGAGCGATACACTTCCCGTTCCGGCCCAGTCACAAGAAAACTGTGCTGCATGTACTGTATGACCGCCGCCAGTTCCATACTCAAAGCACGGTTCAAATTATCAATCAATTCCTGACTCGCCATCGTCGCCTCCCCAAAAATCTCGATTTGCCCTGCTCCAGCATGGGCGAATCATACGCGCCGAGCCTTCCGCCGTCAACCCTAAACTTAAATATTTCAACAATTAACTTTGAAATTCGATTTCAGTTCCATCACCGAACATCAGCCGGTTTCCGACAAGCTACTGAGATACTCGACGAAGAGGTCATGATCGCTGACCTTCGTGATCTCTGCGCCGATCAAATAGCCTTCGGTAAAAACATTCTCCCCCGCATTCTCATCAAGCCGCTTGTAATGGACGGGTCGCGCGGTGATTTTGATTGTCCCTTTTGGAAGAAATAGCTCGATTTGCAGCTTACTTCTCTCACCCGTCAAATAGCGCTCATCAATCTCGGCAATCGGGAGGACAAGAGCTACTCCAATCTCGCTAATATCTTTGGTGTGACCGACAAGGTGCAGCTTTCCCGAACGAGCGGTCTTGGTTTCTCCCGAAAGGACAACGGTGAAGAGAAGGCGCGCTTTCAGTTGCGCTTTAAAGCGTGTGGAACGTCTGCGGTTGGATTCTTGATTAGCAGATTGCTTCATTCGAGACCACTATAGTTTATCCAAACCCATTTGACTCCAAACTCTAGACTCCAGACTTTTTACGTGACAGCGCCGCCGTCCACGATGACGACTTCCCCGTTCATATAGCTGTTGCGCTCAGAGACCATGAAGGCTGCAAACTCGGCCAGTTCTTCAGGGCGACCAAGACGCCCGTGCGGAACCCAGGAATCGTGCATCGCCAGGAGATGGTCGGGCAGGGTGTGCGCGAGGTCTGTATCGAAGATTCCGGCGGCGATGGCATTAACAGAGACGCCGAAGTTGCTGGCTTCGCGCGACAGGCATTTGGTGAAGCCGATCATAGCAGCCTTGGAGGTCGCGTAATGCACGGCGGTCGGCAGCGCCCTGATCGCGCCAATAGAAGTGATGTTGAGGATAGTTCCCTTCTGCTGGCGAATCATCTGTTTGTAGATGGGTTTCGTTACTCCGAACAGCCCGTTGACGTTGGTGTTGATGACATCGTCCCAGGCACGGTCGGTCATGGTGGCAAAGTTGTTGCTGCGATTGATGGCCGCGTTATTGACCAGAATATCTATGCCTCCCCAGGCTTCGACCAACTCGCGCGTCACTTTCTTCAAGCCCACGCGGTCGGTCACGGAAATCTTGTAGGAGAGAGCGCGCCGTCCAAACGCAGTGATTTTACTCCGAATGCCTTCGGCCAGATCGTCGCGCGCGTTGTAGTTGAAAGCTACGTCGGCGCCTTCGCGTGCGAACACTTCGCACATAGCCGCGCCGATACCGCGTGTGCCGCCTGTAATGAAGGCACGTTTTCCTTCGAGCAAAAGACTCACCTTGTTCCTGGTCTCCAAAAAAACCCCGCTTCACTAAACTGGAAGCGGGCTGTGATATTAAATCTTAGGGGTTTGTCGCAATATGTAGATTAAACCCGAATCAGACGTGAACGTCAAACAAACCTGACGGCCTAGAGGGTTCGTGCGTCCACCAGAATCGGCTCTTCATGTGCCATCACCGGCAGTGGAATCAGGGACGTGATTTCCTCAACTATGTTTCGTGTGGCGTTGGGAATTGACAGTGCGAAGGCCGCAGCACGCATCGTAGCGTAATGCTTCGAGTCATCCAACATGCGACGAATCACCGGCACGATGTCGGCGGCCTGCGTGAGCAGCACTCCCGCGCCGCGCCTGACAATCAGGCTCGCCGCGCCTGCTTCCTGCGGCATCGGCTCTGTGGTCGCATCGGCGATAATCGGGACACGACAGGCAAATGCTTCAAAAGTCGTCAGCCCGCCGAGTTTCGAGATCATCACGTTGGCGGCGGTCATCAACTGCTCTATGTGCTCCGAATAGCCTATGACTTTAATCTTGAACTTTGATTTCGCGGCGACCTTCTCGGCTTCGGCGCGCAATTCCTCATTGCGCCCGGCAAGGAAAATTCCCTGCACGTCCAGATCACTCTTGGCGAATTCGCGGAAGATTTGCGGGATGTTCCCGCCTCCAGCCCAACCCGCATTGACGAAAACCGTGAACTTGTGTGGGTCTAAACCGAGCGCGGCGCGCGCAGCACGGGCTGCCTGCTCGTTCATCTCGTGAAACTTCGGATGAATCGGCATGCCGGAAATCTTGATGCGTTCGGGCGCTACACCATAGTCAATCAACTGTTGCCGCGCCTCTTCACTCGCCACCAGATACAGCCGCACATCGCTGCAAGCCCAGCCTTTCCAGAAGCCGTAGCAGGGGTCTGTGACGACGGTGATGAGAGGAATTTTATCCGCGAGGCCGAGTTCTTTGAGCACACGCGCGATGGCGTGCTGCGTCAAAGGATGGACGCTAACGACGACGTGCGGACACCAGCGGTCGAAAAGGTCGCGCACGTAGCCGACCGTTCTTCGGTAGAAGAACTCTCTGGTTTCGGGACGAAAGCGGTTGACAGCCCAGTAGACATATTTCATCCAGTGCTGTTTGTGACGCAGCACCCAGTTGTAGAAACGGACTAATTTCTCCGTCCCGCCGTAAGACTCTTCAATAGCGCGCACGACGCGCACAGCGTAAGACTCGCCGTTGAAAAATCTCTGCACTCCAGCCACGATAGCAGCCGCAGCCGAACGATGGCCGCCGCCCGTGTCAGACGAAATAATCAGGATTTTTGGAACCCTGTGTCTAAACAAATCCCCTCCCGCAAACGCTCTCTGCCAGCGCTCAAGCCTTGACCGTGACACCGCCTGCCTGCGGTTCGTCAACGCTTTTGCGCGCTTTCTTCATCTCGCGTTCCAGCTTCTTGATCTGAATCAGGTGCTTCGGATTAAAAGGCAAGCTCGGATAGTAACTATTCGATTCATGCGTACAGAAACATCCGTCGGCGGCCTTTTTTCGTCTTGCTTTCATCGCCGGGGAAAGCCACAGCTTTTGAAAGTTCCAATCGAAATCGCGCAAATTTCCGACCGGCTCAAGATTCTCGCAGGATGAAACAGTGCCCTCGTCGTAGATGACGCCGCCCGCTGTTCCGGCGTAACAGGTCATCTGCGCTTTCTGTTCTTCCTGCGTCTTGGCAATCAGGCCGTGCATGTAAATATCAATCGCGGCCTTGAAGTATCCGGCATCGCCACCGTAGTTGTTCTTGATGGCCGCGTGGCGCGAATCGTCGTCAATCAACTGTGCGAGTTGACTGTAACGCGCATGGTCAATCTCAAGCTCTTTGGGATCGGCTGATGGCGGGCGAATGTAATTGAAGTTGACCTTATCAACCTTCAATTCGTGCTTGAGAAATTCATACCACTCGAAGATTGTGTCCTGATTCGAGCTCATAAAACAGGTGCAGGTCTGGATGTCCAGGCGCGGGTATTCCTTCTTGATGGCCTGAAGCTGGCGTGCCGTGTCAACGGCGATGTCCCACGAGCCGGGCTTCTGGCGAATCTTCTCGTGCTGTGCTTTCAAGCCGTCTATGCCGAGCGCGACCGTGACATTCAAGTTCGGACACTCTTCGAGAATGCGCGTCACATCCGGCATGATGCGCTTCTGAATCTGCCCGTTCGACATCAGGTAGATTGATTCGAGCTTGTTGTTCTGGTAGAAAGCGCGGGCAATTTCCGGCAGGTCTTTGCGCGTGAACGGCTCTCCACCGGCGAGAATCAACACACCTAAGTTGCCGCCCAACGTCTCCGAGATGCGCTCGATCTCGTGTGTCTTCATCTGTAGCTTCTTGCGAGGCCGATCATCCAGCTCATCTGTGAAAAAGCAGTGCGTGCAGCGCATGTCACAGACCGAAGTCACCAGAATGTTCAGCAGAATGGGTGAAAACGGCTGGCCCAGCGCAAGGCGCGCGTAACGTTTCAAAAGCTCTTTTGTCGTGTAATCCATCTTTATTCTAGAACGACCCCTGCCCCCGCAAACTTAGATGCACGTTGGGCGCAGACTGTGATGATTTTCTCACAATAATCAAATTTATACAGATACGGTATTTGACTGACCTTGTCAAATCTACACTATCTGAAGAATTGTTTGAGCTAATCATCCGATTAAGGCAAACGGCCCCGGTTGCCGTGTTAATAGATTGAGCGAGACATCAAGCGCTTCGGCTGTAGAGCCGAAACAAAATTCGGTTGGCAAAATTCCAGCGCACCGCAGTCAATATTCCGAATAAGAATTTAGCGAATCCTGCAACTTTCGCTAATTCCTGACAACGTGGACATCTCTTCAGACCTCCGCGAAGTCTTCACAAGATGAATCTTCACACCCACATCAGGAGGAAAAACCAATGGCAGTGCCCATCCCTTACCGATTAGCTGGCTACGGCGCCTACAACTTGTGCTTCGATAAATATCTCGGACGGAAGAACGCCAATTTCTCCGAGCCAGACTTCTTCGCAACCATCCGCAACAACAATTTCGGGCGGATTAATTTGGTCAAAGTAATCTGCTTCAGATATTCCCGAAAGGAGAGTCTGCCTGCTGACCGTGCTATCCCTCTCTACGTTAACCAGGGCTCACGAGTCCTTATCAATCCGGCGTTTCTGGACAACCTGAGCAAACTGGTGGAGAGCGCGGCGCAGCGCAATTTCTGGGTCGAAGTCTGCACCTTTCACTACCATGCGATTGCATCACCGAACGGGGGATCGGACAATGTCCCGGAAGTTCCGGAAGTGTTACCGGCGGCATTAGTCCCGACCGGCAATGACGCCTGCGCCCGTTTGAAAAATTTCTTTAACCCTACCCCGTCGAACCCGGAGCAACTTGGTCGCCAGAAAGAACTGATTCACACCATCGCCGAAAGATTATCAGGCTACAGCAACGTGCTGTACGAAGTGGGCAACGAGCTACGCCTGGCTACGGCGGGTTGTGAGGTGGCGAACCACTGCCCACTGACCGAGTGGCTGAATATCATGGGCAATCAGGTCTGGCAGGTAATCGGCCCTACCAATAACATTGGGACGAGCACCGGAGGATATGCCGCCGACCCTACCCCGTTGAATAATGAGAAGGCCGTTTTCCAGACCTGTCCGAAGGTCTTTCAGCCCGGCTTCTTCGACTTTCATCGAGGCCAATGGGACAGCACTCTGACAGGCACGGCGTTGTCGCAAAACCTGGCGCAGGCTAAGGAGCGTGCCCGTGCATACAAGGGCAGGGTCACTCCGTTAATCATCAACGACGATGGGAGCGGCGGGCCGGAGAGAACAGCGGAGAAGGTGGGGCTATGGTCTAAGGCTGCTTTCGGTCAAGGGC
This sequence comes from uncultured Acidobacteriota bacterium, assembly GCA_963791265.1. Taxonomy (GTDB): domain Bacteria; phylum Acidobacteriota; class Blastocatellia; order Pyrinomonadales; family Pyrinomonadaceae; genus QHXM01. The sequence goes on along the minus strand of CAWBSB010000005.1, from coordinate 214,253 downwards.
TACACTTTATCACCAAGCAGACTTATCCGAATGGCGGGAAAGACTCGACCGGTAAAGTACTCGATTTCAACCTAGACGTTCTAAACAGTCTGAACGCGGCTGCCGCCACTTAGGCCGTAACGATTCCGTCAAAACAATCAGGAGACGGTCTTTTAAGTAGAAGACCGTCTCCTGACGACCCGGCATGATAAGACTCTATAGGGTCGGGCATAAAGTAAAATTTTCCATCGTGAAGAATCAACAACTTCCAAAAGGGAGTTGTGCATATAATGAAAAAACAGTCGTGCATATAATGAGAATATCCATTATTTATCGGTCATATAATGGAATTTCCCAATGCGCTTTAAAACTTATTTATAGGGACTTCATTTATACGTGATCCTACACAGGAAGCCGGTTCACGTAAAAAATTAAAACTCCCATGTTTGAGAATTTATGGGACTACCGTCATAGACAATAACAGTGCGCAGGCTGTCGAATAGACCACGAGCGTCAGATCATGTTCTATAGGGATAATCTCTTGAGATGATATAAGAAGCACAGTCAAAAGGAATAATTAAAAGGTAGCATCTTTTAGATTCCGACATTCCCGAAGATGCTCATAAGCGCTATTGACTAAGCTGATAGTATTACGTTTGAGTTTTCCTCCAGGCTTGAAAAGGTCGAATCCTCTATCAACAGAGATTATCGCAGCCTGAGCTTCTAGAAAACGTTGGTGAAAAATCCCTTCTGGATCCTCTTTTAATTTTAAGGTAATAGGCCAAGAGAATTTGCGTTTAAGTGGTGCTATTAACTCCCGCTCAACTTTTTCATAGGCCTCTTTATTTCTATCCCTTTTAGATTTTTTTGCATGCTCAGTTTCATCATCACGGATATTTTCCTTCTGGCTGGTTATGATTTCAATGTTCACCCCAACTCCACGCTTTATAAAAGGGTCATGACTAGATAAGAGCCATCGAAATGGCGTTAAACTAAGTCATGACAGTCAGTTCTAATCAATTTGTTCGCGCACGTATTTCTCGTGCTAAATTTCGGCAGCTTCTTCGGCTCTTTTCGCTTGATTTGACCGCCACTCAGATCGCTAAACTGAGTTGCTTGAATCGCAACACAGTCAATCGTTATTTGAAACTTATCCGCCAAGCCATCGCTCAACATTGCCAGAGAGAGTCGCCTTTCTCTGGTGATGTTGAACTCGATGAATCGTACTTCGGCGCGCGCCGTGTGCGTGGCAAGCGAGGGCGCGGAGCACGAGGCAAGATCATTGTCTTCGGCATCTATAAACGTAATGGCCGGGTCTATACAGAAATCATCCCGAACTGCAAAAAGGCCAGTATTCAGGTCATTATTCGCGGCAAAGTTGATTTGGCTTCGACCATTCATACAGACGGCTTTCGTTCTTATGACGGCATCGTGCACATGGGTTATCGGAAGCATTATCGAGTCCAGCATGGCCAGGACGAGTTTGTCCGAGGCACAGCGCATATCAATGGTATCGAAGGCTTCTGGGGCCTGGCTAAAACACGACTCGTCAAGTTCAAAGGGATGAGTCGGTCAACTTTCTATTTGCACTTGAAGGAGTGTGAGTTCAGGTTCAATCATCGAGATGAAGACCTCTACCAACTCCTTCTGAAAATTACTAGATTGGCTATCCCTATCTAGTCATGACCCATATAAAATATCCGTACTTTCTCCAAATCTCTAAAATATATTCAATGCCCTTTCGGAAATGGCTTGTGTTATCTCCCTTTCCAATTTGTTTATCATAAAAGCGAATCCACTTCGCGAATTTAACTGTACGCCCAAATATGAAGTTCTCCGGCATGTCGTGCAACTTCCCCGCACCTACCCCCTCCGCATTTGGCGCCGACTCCTGCTCCAGACTGTGAGCCGTTCTTCATCTCTTCCTTAAAAGGGATAAACAGTCAGGCTCGAAAAGTCTTGACGTCATCTAAAATAACTATAGAATAGCGGCGGTTTTTTACAGCTATCCTGAAACGACTCGTCAGCGGCTGTTTGAATCCTCATGGTTCGGCCTGTCATTCACTCTATCGCCGGGTCCTTAACTTTCAAACCTGCCAAGATTAGTTCGATGAGTCGGGCGAACCACCACGTTCAACCAGGCGGCCTTCTGCTTAGTGTAGGCCGGAGACGTTGCAGTTCGGATGTGCTCGGAGCAATCCTCCGAATTTCGTGTTGCCCCGGTTCGGACGAGGCGTCGAAAGGCCGCCCCGCCGTGTCCAGCGGGGCGCTTTAGACACCCGAATAAACCTCAAACAGTCGAAAGGCGCCGGCTATGAATACCTCAACCTCAATCTTCAAATTCGTCTCCATTAGAAACCCGACCGACGAGACGACCGGCCCTGCCGGGCTTCAAATTCAGCCCTCAACCCAGCGCGTGAAGGCTCTGATCGAGATCATCGAAAGCGATAAGAAACAGTCTGAGAAGATTAGTTTAATCAACCAGCAGCTTGAGGCGTTCATCGAGAGTAAAGCTTTCTTCAAGACGAAATTCGAGGTCGCCGAGGCGACGGGCGCGGTTAATCCGGCCCCCGCTCGACAGCCGGAGCCTAAAGTGGCGGGGGGGCGCGACGAACGCGCGGGCGGCTTGAATGAGCTGTACGAGAACCTTTACGACAACATCGTCGTTCGCACGATCACCAAGAGCAACACCAACGAAGTTTTCAAGGCGCTCACGGATAGCATTAAGATTCTTCATCAACGGTTGCATACGGAAAGGGCGGGCGGGGAGGACGTACAGAAGATAAAAATCGTCCTCCCCGAAAGATTGGTCATCTCCTTTTCGCCTCCCGCGCCGCCTCCCGCCGCCAAACCTCCGGCCGAGAAAGAGAGCGCCGTCCTGTTCGCTCAAATACAGGATTTGACCGAGCAGAAGCGACAGTTGCAAAAGTCAATCGCCGAGTATGAGGCGCAAATCTCCGCGGAGCGACAGAAACTTGCCGCCCTGCAAGCCGAGGAAAACCCGTCCCCGAACTTTGACATGGACGTAGCGCCGAGTAAGGCCGCTCGGGTTGCGGGAACCCCGGCCCCGGCGGCCGCGAAAAGAGTTGACACGAACCCCGCGATAGATCAACTGGTCGCCACGACGCAGCGCCTTCGGGAATCAGAAAGGGAGATCAACGCGAGATTGGTGGAGTTGAATAACCGCGCGTTCCGGCAAATTCCGGAAGCCAGGTACGCCCTCATCGGCGAGAGGTGGGTAAACGTCCGCGGGTTCGACGAGACCCGCCCGCCGAAAATCGAAGGCGACTCCATCATGGTCTATTCCCACGGCTGTTACTTGAAATTCCCCTTCCAGGTGGCCGACCTGAGAGTGGTCGAGCAGCAGAGCGTCGGCTACCTCCCGGCAGAGATCGCTCACATCAATAATACGCAGCAGGGCGAGCTGCACGAAAAAATCACGAGAAGGCTGAAGCGCGTCGAGACTTTCGAGTCTTTAATCACGGAAGACGAGACGTTCAAGGAGACCGACACCCAGTCCACGGAGAAGTTCACCTTAGAAAAAGCGGCTTCGGAGATTCATGCCGAAGAGATGTCGGCCAACGTCAACACAAGCGCCTCCGGAACCTACGGCGTGGTGACCATGTCTGTTGACGCCGGCGTCAGCGCCAGCCAATCGTCCCAAAATGCGAACAGCACCGCGCAGTCTTACGCCAAAGAGATAGTGCAAAGGGTCATCGACCGGGTCAGCAATAAGGTCAGAAAAGAGCGAAGCCTCAAGACTCTGGAAGAGTTTGAAGAGACGGTCAAGCACGTCATAGACAACAGGAAGTGGGACAGCCCCAAGTCCTACGTCTACCGCTGGCTGACGAAATTGAGCAGGGCTACTTTAAAGAACTACGGCAAGCGGCTGATCTTTCAAATAGACGTGGCACACCCCTCCCACTACTACCTGAGCAGAGCGATAAAGAAGACGTCGAATAATCTTCCCCCCGACCCGCGAGAATTAAAAGCTTACGGCGTGCCCATGTTCACCGCCGAGAGCATAACTCGTGAAAATTATTTGGCGTGGGCCGGGTTGTACCACGCGAAGCTGGAGCCGCCGCCGGAAGAAAAAGTAATCGCCAGCTACGTGAGCGGCGGTAAAGGGGGCGAAAATTCCGAAAAGACGCTCCACACCATCCCGGACGGCTACTGCGCAGTTCACGCATACGTGAAATGCGCACTCAACGGGAAACCGAACGAACAGGGGCGCATGTATGGGTACGTTAGCGTATTGATTGGAAGGAATGACGCCTATAGTTGGGTCGTGATAAACCCCACCACTGTCATCGAGTTCAGCGATAAATACTTAAACCGGGAGACTAAATTTTTACCCATCTCAATCACGTCTCCCTTCGGGTGGGGTTACGCCTTGAATATAGAGATTGAATGCGACCTGACGGATGAAGGGAGAAGGGCGTGGCAGGTCAAATGCTTCGACGCCATCATCGAAGCCTACGAGAGTTTGGCGGCGGGGGCCGAGAACAAGATGAGCGAGTTCAACCCGAACGCGCCGGGACTCAACCCGACGCGGAAAAGGGAGTTGATAAAGACCGAGCTGAAAAAGGGCGCGCTGAGCAAGATGTTTCGCTGCAACCCTTTTTGGATAACCGACAATTACAAGGTGGGAGACGTGTACGACCCCGACTGTTGTAAAGATAGTCTGAACGGAGAAAAAATCCGCTTTTTGGAGACCCTCTTCGATTGGAACAACATCACCTACGAGCTTTACCCCTACCTCTACGCGGACAAAGGCAACTGGACCGACCTGTTAGACCTGACCGACAACGACCCCCACTTCGAAGCGTTCCTGCAAGCCTCCTACGCCACGGTCAGGATTCCCGTCCACAGGGACACGCAGAAAGAGACGGCGGCCGTCAACTTCATTCTCTATAACTCCATCGCCAACTATCAGGTCGTGCCGGCGGCCATGAAGCCTTTGTTGGACGAGTTGGAGAGCGGCAAGCCGACCGAATTTACTACCGGACTGAACGGCGAGCCGGTGGCCATCCCGACCGAGACTGACTTAGGCATCTTCACCGTGCCCACGGACTTGGTGATCCTCGAATGCGGCGTCGAGAACGGCGTCAAGCCCATCGGTTTCCCGCAGACGGCAGTGGAGGGCAGCCCTGACCCGATTCCCAAACAGTACTCGCCCGCCATCATCGCGGACAGTTGCCCTGTCGCGACGACCATCCCGGCGGACGACGAGCCGGTGACGTCTGTCCCGGCGGACGAAGAGGTTCTTTAAAACCACCGGCTCGGTTCTAAAGTGCGGACGCCGGTCGTTTGAAAAAGACTCCTTCGGGCGGCGCTGTGCCCTCTTCCTCACGCACTAAATTAACGGACTGTAACCGACGTGCGACGGCGAACGGATCGCCGTTAAGGTAATGATGGAATTCAAAGACCTGGAATACATTGCGCTGGAGGGCGGCGGCGGCAAAGGCGCCGTCTATAAGGGCGCGATAGTCGCCCTAGAGAAGATGTTTGATAAGGCATGGCAAGACGGTCTCTTGCTGAAAATGAAGGATGGAGAGCTTGTTAAACCTGACCCGAAGGATATTGCAGGGGCGGCGGCGGGAAAGACGAAGAACGACCCCGTTTCGATTTTGGAGTACGCCAGGAAGGAAGACGAGTCGCCGAAAATCAAAGGCATCTCAGGCTCGTCCGCCGGGTCCATCACCGCCTTCCCACTGTCCCTCGGACTGACCTCGACGAACATCGAAACCATCTTGAAGACATACCCATTCAGCGAAGAGTTCCTGCCCAACAACAAGCTGCATGAAGGCAAATATCGAATGGTCGGGATGGACGGAGAGGGTAAGGCCAAAATTCTGGTCGCCGAAGACCATCTCAAAAAATTAGGGGAGAACAAGATCGAGCAATACCAGTTCAGCGCGGGGGCAAACATTAACGTCGGGAGTAGTTTCGTGAAGAGCAAGGTGAGAAATTTCATCCTCTCGGAGGCCGTCAAGATCATTTTAATCGGATTAAAGGACAGGTTCGAGGTGGTGAGCGGCTTTATCAAAAAAATCCAGACATATCTTAACAACCCCGACTTCGCCATCAACTTTCCGAAGAATTACCTGGCCGATTTTCTGAAGTCCCTTCAACTGTTGAATGACACGCAGGTCGAATATCTCGCGAAGTTTCTGTTTTCGCTGGGACACGACACCGGGGTCAGCCAGTTGAAAAAGATTCCTTTCCGGCCCAACAAGTGGAAAACCTTCGACCTGATTCCGACAAACCACATGATCCCCGCGGTGGGAAATATTCTCTGGGACAGAGGGATTTACGCGGGGTTTGAGGTGAGGGATTTTTTTTACAAGATACTGTTGATGGCGATTTCACAGGATACTCATTTTCGCCGGGAGCTTGTCAGATATCTTGGCAAAAATAAAGCTCCTGAAGGTGTCGTCACCGAAGAGGAAAAAGCTCTTAGAGGCCTCGTCACCAAAGAGGAAATCGAAGGGTTGAAAATTACATTCGACGGTAAGTTTCAGGTAGAGTCGGACGACGCGGCAAAGAAAGTATTGAACAAGTTACGGAAGCTGCCGGAGATACTGACCTTCAAACTGCTGCACGAAATCACACAGGTCAATCTCACCGTCTGCGTGACGAACGCGACGACCAACCAGCCCGTCTATTTCTCACACTATTTCACCCCGGACTTTCCCGTCTTAGAGGCCGTCGGGGCTTCCATGAATTTCCCCATCGCATTTAAACCGACCTACAACGAGGCAAACGTCTTGTTGAATGCCGCCAACGCCCTGCCCTCTTTCGTGGATTTCGTCGCCAGCCGCGATAACGCGCAGGTTTACAAAGAGACGTTCAACCTGTCGGAAGTCGGCGGCTATGATTACTATCTGGGCAAGGTCTTACAATATGTGAAGGACGCGAAAGGCCTACAGATTTCCACCAACGGCAATTTAAGCTTCAGAAGTTTTCTGCCCTACCTGACACGCCTCCTTCAAGATAATAAGTTTGACGACAAGCACGCCATCTCGGTGTTCGGGAGCCAGGACGTAGCTCGAAAGATGTGCCACTTTTTTTATAACGCGGCGTTCAAAGGGTTACTGATAGACGGGGGCGTCACCAACAACCTGCCGTCGAGCGTTTTTACGTTCACCACCGATAAAAAAGGGAAGGAGGTTCAAGACCTGACGGTTAAGAAGAAGGTTCTCTCTCTTAAGCTGGATAACTCATTTCCAACGGACCTGAGAAACGAAGCCAGAAACATACTTAAGAATGATAAGGAGGGCCGGGGCTTACTCAAGGAGATCAATGAAGGGGCCGGAGTGGTGAAGGATAAGATCGCGCAGTACGCCTTTGCCTCCCTGCTTTTCAAAAAAATGAAGTTGAAAAAGGCTTATGCGAGAAACGCCGAGTCGCTGGAGTTGCTGAACTTGTCAAGAGAGGTTTGGATAAAAATAGGTAAAGAACTGATCGAAGAGTACCGGCGAGAGGTGAGGGGCTTTACCCCGTGGAATAAACAGGTGAACGTCGTGGTCGGCTTACTGAATTCCCTCCAGTTCGGTATGGATCAGGGGCAGATAGAAAGTATCGAGGACAACGAAAATATCATCCCACTTCATTGTTACGGGGTCGGCACTTTGGACTTCGACCTCAAGTCAGACGACCTCAAGCCGTTAGTCGCGCTGGCCGTCGAAAAGAGCGAAAAACAGGTCGCGAAGTATTTCGCCGACGCGAAGGCCGCCGCCGACGCGAAGGAGGCCGCCAAAGCCGAAGGCCATTGACGGGTATGCCGGAGAAATGACACTTTATGCCGGAGCTAATACCTAGCTATTCTGATTTATAAATGGCTCTTGTATTAAGATTTTAAATTTCAATTGCGTGCCCCGTTTTCCTCGCTGATAGAACATCTATAACAGTCAGAATTTATCCAGCTAGAACTTCGTTTTGAAGATGGTTTAGCGCAGGGCCATCCAAGTGGTTAACAGATTAAATTTACATTTCATTTTATGCCCTACAAATGTCATTTTATGCCCGACGAATTTCACTTTATGCCCGACCCGACACACTCTCAGGTCAAGCCGCGCTCGCCGCGTCCCTGAATTCCGAGCGAGCGCATGCGTCTGTACAGGTGGCTTCTATCCACTCCCATCAACTCCGCCGCGCGACTGACGTTGCCTTCGGCTTCCGCCAGTTTTCTCTGGATAAACTCGCGGTGATAAGCGTCGGTCGCTTCTTTGAACGAAGGAAACCTGAAGGACGCCGCGGGCGGTTCTTCTCCACCGACCGGCGGGAGGTCTGCGACGCCCACCTTGATCTTCGAGTTCATAATGACCACGCGCTCGACCGTGTTTCTGAGTTCTCGCACATTGCCCGGCCATGAATAGCTCTGAAGCGCATCCACCGCTTCCGCCTCGAACCGCTTGGGTTTCTTTCCGTAACTCGTCGAGAATTTCTGGTTGAAATGCTCGACCAAAAGCGGCACGTCTTCCAGACGCTCGCGCAAGGGCGGCAACTCAAACGGGATGACGTTGAGACGATAGAAAAGGTCTGCACGAAAATTTCCCTGCTCGATTTCAACGTCGAGCCGTTTGTTGGTCGCAGCTAACACGCGCACGTCCACGCGCACGCTCGTCCCGCTCCCGACAGGCTCGAACCGTTGTTCTTCAAGCACGCGCAAGACCTTCGCCTGAACTTTGGCGCTCATGTCCGCGACCTCATCCAGAAAAAGGGTCGCGCTGTCTGCTAGTTCAAACTTTCCCTTCTTGCCGCTCGTCGCTCCCGTGAATGCGCCCTTCACATGACCGAACAATTCGGATTCGATCAACTCTTCGGGAATCGCCGCCGAGTTGACCTCGATGAAGGGGGCGGAGGCGCGGCGCGATTGAGAATGAATGGCGCGGGCGACGAGTTCTTTGCCCGTGCCCGACTCGCCGTAGAGCAGGATGCGACCATCTGTCGGAGCGACGACCGCAATCTGCTTTCGCAGGGCGCGCATCGCAACCGATTCTCCGACCATCGCATATTCTTCGTTCAATTCGCCAAGGAGTTGCGCGTTGACGCGCTCAAGCCCTCGCTGCCTGAGCGCATTACGCACAGTCAGGACAGTCTTCTCAATTGAGAGCGGCTTTTCGATAAAGTCGAATGCGCCAAGCTTTGTCGCCCGCACCGCCGTTTCGATGTTGCCGTGCCCGGAGATCATCACGACCGCCGCATCTACGCCCGCCGCGCGCAATTGCTCAAGCGTTTCCATCCCGTCAATTCCGGGCAGCCACACGTCCAGCAGCACACAGCCATAAGTGCGCCGCTCGAAAGCCTTCACACACTCTTCGCCAGAGGCGACCGCATCAGCCGTCAACCCCTCATCCTCCAACACGGCTCTAAGCGTGTCGCGGATTCCCCGCTCGTCATCAACAATGAGAATTGCTTCAGGCATCGTGGTCAGTGGTCAGTGGTCAGTGGTCAGTGGTCAGTTAAAACAAAAGCAGTTCGTTGCTTGTTTTTAACTGGCCACCGACCACTGACCACTGACCACTTCTCTTTCTTCATGTATTCGCCGCTGGTAGCTCAATCGTAAACTTCGCTCCGCGTGGATGGTTGGGGGCGACGCGGATGCGCCCGCTGTGTTCTGTGATGATGCGTTGAACGATGGCGAGTCCTAAGCCTGTGCCGCGTTCGCGCGTCGAGAAGTTCGGCTGGAAGAGACGCCCTATATCCGAGCGCGGGATGCCATGCCCCGTGTCCGTCACTTCCGCCATCACAACTCCACGCGCAGGGTCGTGCGCCGTAGCGACCGTGATGCGGCGCTCGCCGTCCAACTCATTGAGCGCCTCCAAAGCGTTTTCAATCAGGTTGACGAAGACGCGGCGCATCTGTTCGCCGTCAAGCATCGTGGGAGGCAGGCGCTGCGCGAGCAGCACGTCCAGCCGCACATCTTCCAGCCGGTCTTCGTAAAGCGCAACGGATTGCAGCACTACATCGTTCAAATCCGCCGACTCCAGCCGCGCATGCGGGAGACGCGCGAAACGCGAGAACTCGTCAACCATCGCCTTCAGCCCGGCCACCTCGCGCGCAATCGTCTGCGTGCATTCGTCAACCACCTGAGCGACGCGCTCGCGTTCCCGTGCGGCATCACCGTTTGAGTTACCATTTCCCGCGCCATTTCCACCGTTCGTCTCACGATTGAAATTCCGCGCGATGCGCTCGGCTGAGAGTTGAATCGGCGTCAAAGGATTCTTGATCTCGTGCGCCATGCGGCGGGCGACCTCGCTCCAGGCGGCAGCACGCTGCGCGGTCAAAAGCTCCGACAAATCCTCTACGACGAGAACGACGCCGCGTCCTTCACCGGAAAGGGAGCGCAGGGCTGTGGCCTTCAAAGCAACCGGAATACTCGCGTTGTCCGGCGATGAATTGCGTCCCAGTTGGGTCTGCTCTGCCGAGTGCCCTGTGCGACGCGCGCGGCGCAGCAGCCTGTCCAGCACGGCCATATCATCGGCAGAGACAATCAACGCCAGTTCTGTTTTCGCGGGAGGCGCACTCTCAAGCTTCAGTATTTCGGCGGCGGCGGCATTGATGGTCGTGACGCGGTCGCTCTCGTCAAGAGAGATGACACCCGTCGAGAGCGATTCGAGCACGGTCTCGATGTAATTTCGCCGCTCTTCAAGCGCAAGGTTTTTCTCGCGCAACTCTGTCGCGCCGGTTTCAATCTTCCGGCGATTCTCGTCGAGTTGCGCCGTCATCTGGTTAAACGAATCTGCGAGGAGCGCGAGTTCGTCGTCGGCAATCGTTTCCACGCGATGCGAGAGATTGCCGCGCGCCACTTCGTTCGAGGCTTCGGCAAGCGCCCTGATCGGCTTGGCGATGCCGCGCGCTAAGTGAATCGCAATCCACGTCGCGGCGAACAGGAGCAGGAGTGTCATCAGCCCCAGCGTCGAGAGTCCGAGCAGACGCACCTTACGCTGCTTGGCGACGAGCTTGTTGTACTCGCTCTGCGATCCCGTGATGGTTTCGTTGAGGATTGAACTGCTCAAACGCATCGGCGCGACCAGGAGCTTCCGGTTATCTCTTAACGTAACGGAGACCACGTCGAAGCCTTCGCCGTCTATCAGGCTTTCATCCACGCGAGTTGAGGTACGCGCAGTGTTCATAGCATGATCCAGTTCGGCGCTCTCTGACGCAGGAATCTGAGCTTCGACGTGAATTAGCGTCCGCCCATCTGCGCTCACGAGTTCCACGGCTGAGAGATTTCCGCTGCCGACGAGACGCTGTAGCGTTCGCGCATGGTCGGCTTCGGGCTGCTCCTCAATCAAGACGGCGAGCATCGCCGCCGTTTCATGTAAATTGCGCGACTGATTAATGACAGCTTTGCGTTCCACCTCTATCGCTTCCCTGATGACTTCTTCCGGTAAGCGTGAGAACACTTTTTCGAGCGTTCGATTGAAGAAGAGATACGAGAAGAGCGCCATCGCCGTGATCGGCAGCAGGCTTAAGGAGATGAAAGAGACGACCAACCGCGTCTTGATCTTCGATCCCAGTTGTCGCTCGCGGCGTTCGCGGCGTAGTTTCAGCAGGCTGCGAATGAAGATGAAGGAGAAGACGACGAAGGCTGCGAAATTGAGCGACGAGAGCGCATAAATCAGGAGCGTGTCGGAAGTCGTGTCGGGCGGCACGACCGTCCATAGTCCGAAGGCTTGCAGCGCAACGAGCGTGAAGAGCAGGAGCAACACCAGCCCGCCCCAGAGCCAGGGCGCTGCTCGCTTGCGCGGCGCTCTTTCCACCGCTCTCTCGTCCTCGTCTTTTCGCTCTTGATTGCTCATCGGAATGCTTACGCTCAAGTTTACCATACGCCCGGAGGGTGTCGCACTTTCATCGCTTCGGCTAGAATGGACGGCGTAAGTTTCAAACTCGACCACATCAACACAAAATGGAATTTCAGGAAATCTTTCTCAATCGCGCGGGTCGGCTGCGGAGCGGCTGGCGGCTGGGCATCTATACGTTGCTCGTTATACTCAGCATTAAGTTGAGCGAGACATTGGTTGTAAACTTGTCTTTGCTTTTGCTGGGGTCTTCTGCCGTTTCTTTCCTGACCAGCAACTGGGGCTTCGTCATTCAGGGTTTCGCCTTTTTAGTTCCGGCGACTCTGCTCGGATGGGCTTGCGGCAAGTTTCTGGAAGACCTGCCGCCGCGTGCGCTCGGTTGGGGATTTACGCGCGGCTGGCTCAAAGATTTACTTTTAGGCTCACTCATCGGCGTAGTGTCGTTGCTATTGGCAACGATGATTGCAGCGATTCCCGGCGGCTTGAAATTCACACTCAATGCGCCCGTGATGTTCGAGACCGTCGGGCGGACGCTGCTCACCTCTTTGCCCATCTTCATCCTCGCTGCTGCCGGAGAAGAAGCTATCTTTCGCGGCTACCCGCTTCAGACGATGGCACGCTCACAGCTTGCTTGGGTCGCCGTCATCATCACTTCCATCATCTTTTCATACGGGCATCTGGGAAACCCTAATGCTGTTCCGGGCTTCACGTTCGCCAACACGGCGATAGCGGGCGTGTGGCTTGCGGTTGCTTATCTCAAAACGCGCAATCTGTGGTTTCCGCTTGGGATTCACTGGGCATGGAACTGGACGATGGGCGCGGTGCTGGGGCTGCCCGTGAGCGGGATAGAAAGACTGACACCCGAACCGCTCTGGCGTGGGGTTGATCTAGGCCCGGCATGGCTGACGGGCGGCTCTTACGGCATCGAAGGCGGCGCAGCCTGCACCATCGCGCTCCTCGCTTCGACGCTCTTCATCTGGCGCACGCGGCTCGTCTCGCCAACCGAAGAGATGCTGCGCCTGACGGATCAGGAGAATCCCACGCAGAAGCCACCCGAAGTTATGACTAACTATCTTTCAGAGCCAATAACACAGCCGATAAGGAATAGACAGGATTAACAAGATGGACAGGATCAAGGGAAGAAGCATCAAGCTTATCTGCCCTGTCTTGTTTTCTTAATCTTGAAAATCCTGTTAATCCTGTCTATTCCTTCTTAATTCGTCATCACATCGCCAAACGCGATGGCTTTCTCATCGCCGGTCTCTGGCTTGACGAAGACTCTGCCGTTTCTACCGTCAACTTTGGTCACGGTCACATTTTGAAAGCTTCCGTAAATCGGCGCTTTCACTTTGTCGCCAGCCTTCACACCGGGCTTCACCGGCACAGGCGTGCAGGCAGATTTATCATAAGCCTTCAGGCTTCCCGCGAAACCCATCGCCAGCACTTTGTCGCCTGCAACGCGGATAATCTGAGCCTTCTTCTTGCTCGCGCCGTCGTTGACCGCAACCACCGTCCCGGGTTCCCACGTATTGTTGATTTTGACAAAGCTGTTGGGCTTCAATTTTTCATCCATCTGCCCGATTGTGGTCTTGCCATCACGGCTCTTGGCCGGATTGTCATAATCAAGGTCGAGGTATCTGACCGTAGGCTCTTCGGGGTCGCTGGCCTCGACGACGATGGCGCGCTGCATCCCTGAGCCGGATTGCCACCACGTCAGTACAATGTCGCCCACTTTGGCAGTTTGCCCCGCCGGAATCGGAATAACATATGCGTTTGGAACTTTGCGCTTGCCGGGGGAAAGAAACTCGACCTCTGATTCAACGTCGCCGGGCGCAATCATCTTCTGGCTATAGAAGATGAAAGTAACTTTGTCCGGGCCTTTCGTCGCGGCATCCTCAATCCAGTTGAAGGACGGGCACAGCACGACCTCGTCGGCCTTGGCGGTGGTGCCGACTGTCGGGAAACCTGCAAAGGGAATCTCGCCCGGTTTGAGCGTAGACTTGGGGGCATCGGTAGGTGTTGTCGTGTTGGCGCTCGCGGTCGGTGTGGCAGCATTCCCGGCCGGAGTGTTGCTGTTGGTGACATTCGCTTCCTTTGTCCCGCAGGCGACCGCTGCCAGCAGCAGGCAAAAGACGAAAAGCAGGGGGGATTTAAGTTTCATTAGATTCCTCTTCAATTAAAGGTTGAATAGAACGCCAGAATTAACCCGCGCCGTGTGCAGCCATTCAATCCATGCCGTGAGTAACCAGCATGAAAGGGATGCTATCGGGGCGTCGGGTTCAATGAGTTGTTTGGCGTGTTGTTATCTTTAGCACGCCGTTCCTATTCACGCCACTTTGCCCGTTTAACTTCTAAGGCGAGGCGCCAGCCCTAGCCTGACAGCTCGTGACAAGGTAAGAAGGTTCGTGAAAGAAATACCTCAAGGTCATTGACTCACCTGCGCCAAAGTATAGATGCTGAGTGCGGCTCCATTCCCCTTCAGAACAACTGAGGAACGTTACGACCTCTATATCGCCAGATTCGCCGACATTTTTTACGACGGTAGTTATCCAATAACCAGCGTCTGTTTGACCATTCACAAACTCAAAATCTGCCTTTTTATTAACACTAATTACTTGCCCCCTTGCTTTGTTTGCAGGTTGACTGTTCTCTGCTTCTTGAAGCGAAGCTCTTTCTGCTTCTTCACGCGCAACCCTTTCTTCTTCTGCCTTACGCGCAGCCTTCTCTTCTTCTGCCTGGCGCGCAGCCCTCTCTTCTTCTGCTCTTCTTTCAGCCTCTTCTTTACTTCTTTGCAACGCCCTCTTTTCTTCTTCCGCTTTTTCTTTCGCTACTCTCGCTGCTTCTGCTTCCTTTTGCGCATTAAGATAAGCTACATATACACCGACGCTACCCAGCAAGACTAGAACGCCAATAACAGCACTGAGGACAATTATGAGCGTTTTATTATTTTTAGGCTGGGGTTGCTGAGGATTAGGCGGTGGATACGATTGTTGTAGATTGTCCATTGGATTTTCTCCTAGATGAGGTTTTATTCAGGACTTCTCACATGCAAGGGGCGTTGATTCTATCACTAAGTCCCGGAACTGCAATAACATATTGTAGAAGAAAAAACGCTCAACCGGGCGCGGAAGCTATCACAGATAAGGGTTCGACTCAACAGAAGAAACGATGAAGGAGGAACGATGAGCGCGGAAGTAAAGATAAGAGCTTTTCGGCTCATCATTCATCGTTGCGGCGCTCCTCCTTTGATTAGACCCTGCTTTGAGTAACTGTTAACATTTCCTCTTAACCTCGCGTCTTATGAATTGAACGGAAGAAATTTCAGGCTCTTCCCGCTCGAACGCAAGTATTCACCACAATTTCGGGATTCCCAAGGGTTTCAGGCTGATGAACGAACAGGCCGGAGAGGTGCTCGCATGAGCGAGACGGAAGCGGCGACCAATTTGCTCTTTATGACAGGGGCGCGCGGCGCGTCTACTGCGGCGCAGCCTGCCCTTGAACCATCAGGTGATGTCCTGCTCGTGGAATCCGTGCGGCGCGGCGACCGCGAATCCTTCGGGCGGCTCTACGATCTTTACGCGCCGATGGTGCATGGCATCTTGCTGGCGCGTGTGCCCTGGGGCGAAGTTGACGATCTGGTACAGGACGTTTTCCTCGTCGCTTTCAAAAGGATTCACACGCTGCGCGAGGCCGGAGCTTTCGGCGGCTGGCTGGCGATGATCGCACGCAACCGCGCAGTGGATTTTCATCGCCGCAAACGCGAGACAGAAGAGTTGCCAGAAAACCTCGCGCAAAAGGTTTCGGTTGACCCGGAAGCGGCAGAGGCGCTCGCGTTGATTCGCACTTTGCCGGAGGCTTACCGCGAAACACTCGTCCTCCGTCTGGTCGAAGGCATGACCGGGCCGGAGATAGCCGAGCGAACGGGACTGACGCCCGCTTCCGTGCGCGTCAACCTGCATCGCGGCATGAAGCAGCTTCGTGAAAAGCTAGGGATGGAGAAACAGCCATGAACGAAGATTACTTGTGGGACAAATCGGGCGAACCCGATCCTGAAATCGAGCAACTGGAAAAGACGCTCGGAAGCCTGCGATTCAAGCGCCCGGCGGAGCCGCTTCCTTTGCCTGCGTCGCCGACGCCGCGCTGGTCGTTCCGGCTCAGCTATTCTCCTGCGCTCGCCGCCGCAGCCGCGCTCTTGATACTCCTCTTGGCCGGTGGTGTCTGGCTCTCCCTGCGTCGCTCAAGTCCCAAAGAAGGCCGGGACACAGTCGCGACCGGGACAGCACCAGTGGAAGAGAAGCGAGCCGAGCCGGGTGTCTCAGGCCCACGCCCTCCGATTTGGCCGGAGAATCCGG
This sequence comes from uncultured Acidobacteriota bacterium, assembly GCA_963791265.1. GTDB lineage: Bacteria > Acidobacteriota > Blastocatellia > Pyrinomonadales > Pyrinomonadaceae > QHXM01. Next base: position 198,112 of record CAWBSB010000005.1, on the reverse strand, counting down.
GCGACCCCAGAGCTGTGATCGGTGAGAACAAATCGGACACTGTGCAGCCGGACAAAGTTGTCCCGCGCAAACATCTGCCGAGCCGTTTCTCCGGCGCGCGTGAGGTGACGGCCAGGCGTCGTGAGTTGAATGTTTCGCCTCGTCGAGAGCAGCTTGCCCGCGAGGGAGAGCAGGCCAAAGCGCAGCTCATCATGGCGCTGCACATCGCCAGCGACAAGCTCAACACGGTGCAGAGGAAGATACAGACTAACCCCGGAACTTAAAGTTGCGGTCATTAAGATAAGACAAACATGAACGGAGCAGTTATGAGATTAGTTATGACAAATGCGCTGAGGGTGCTTTCCCTCCTCTTTCTCATCACAGCCGCAGCCGCCTGGACGGCTCAGGCTCAGGAGGTGAAATTACAACTCGGTAATCTGGACAAGCTCGAAGCCAGAGCAGCGGAATCAGTTGACGTGACGCTTGACGGGAAGCTCTTGAACATGGCCACTATGTTCCTGGACTCAAAGAAACCCGGAGAGGCCGCGATTAAGGATTTGGTCGGAGGACTCAAAGGCGTTTACGTCAGAGTCTACGGGTTCGACAAAGAGGGCGAATATTCGACAGCCGATCTCGATCCCGTCCGCACACAGCTACGCGCGCCCGGCTGGTCTAAAATGGCTGGAGTGAAAAGCAAGAAAGAGGGCGAGAGCGTCGAAGTTTACATGAGAATGACAGGCTCGCAGATCGGCAGCATCGCCGTCATCGCCACAGAGCCGAAGCAACTGACGGTCGTCAACATCGTCGGGATGATTGATCTGGAAAAGCTCGTCAAACTAAGCGGCAAATTCGGCATCCCGTCAATTGATGTGGATGTCCATATCAACGCCAAAGAGCCAAAGGAGTGAAGCCGAGATGACGAAGCCCCGGAACACAATCACCCACACGCTCGTCGCTCTCATCATCACGGCGACACTCGTCATCAGCATCCCGCAAACGGCCAGAGCCGACGACCCGGAATTCGACGCCATCACCAAACACCTCAAGCAGCACTACAACGCCAAGCGCATCAGCATCCCCTTCCTGGGTCTCGCCAGATTCTTCGTCCGTATAGTGCGCCCTGCCGGAGTCAAGAGCTTCAAGGTGGCAATCTTCGAGAATTTGAATTTTTCGGAGGGACAGACGGACACGGAACTGAGTGCTGTAATGCGCAGTGCGCTCAGCCCCGAATGGCAACCGCTCATCAGAACTCGCTCGCGCGACGGCGAGCAGGTTTACGTCTACGCCAGAGAAGCGGGCGAGAACATCAAGCTCATGGTCGTGACGATAGACCGCACCGACGCCGTAGTGGCCCGTGTCAAACTCAGCCCGACGAAGCTCAGGGATTTTTTGAACGACCCGAAGATTCTTGGAATATCAGTCAACAGGTGATACAGAGCGAAAAAACATAAACCACGAAATAACCCGAAGCCGCACGAAGTAGATTACGCTATTCTTCGTGCGGCTTCGGGTTATTTCGTGGTTCGTTTTCTTTAGGCCGTTTGCCAGCCTTTCAATTACCTCTCATCAATCGGCACGTAAGGCACATCTCTAGCCCCGACGTATTCGGCGCGCGGGCGAATCAGCTTGTTGTTTGCGTACTGTTCGAGGATGTGACCAGTCCAACCGCTGATGCGGCTGATGGCGAAGATCGGCGTGTAGAGGTCTAGCGGAATTCCCATCATGTAGAAGGTCGAAGCCGAGAAGAAATCCACGTTCGGGAACAAGCCCTTCTCCTTCATGATCGTTTCTTCAACCTTGCGCGACATCTCGTACCACTTCATATCGCCCGTCCGCTCGGCCAACTCCTTCGAGAATCTGCGGAAGTTCGTGGCGCGCGGGTCTTCCGTCTTGTAAACGGCATGGCCGAAGCCCATCAGCTTTCTCTTCGCCGCGAGCGCATCTTTGATGTATTGCTCGACACGATCAACCTCGCCAATCTCAAGCAGCATCTTCATCACGTTCGTGTTCGCGCCGCCGTGCAGAGGGCCGGAGAGAGCGCCGATTGCCGCCGTCACCGCACTGTACATATCCGCGAGCGTGCCCGCGACGACGCGCGCCGTAAACGTCGAAGCATTCAATTCATGGTCGGCCTGAAGAATGAGCGCGACATCGAGGACGTGCGCGTCTTCCGGCGAAGGCATCTCGCCTTTGAGCATGTAGAGAAAGTTGGTCGCGATGTCGAGTTCCGGCTTGGCCGGAATCGGCTCTAAGCCTTTCCGCAGGCGGTCGAGCGCGGCGACGACCACGGGAAACTGCGCCGTCAGGCGCGTTGCCGTTTTCATACTACCTTCGCGCGAAGTATCTTTCGCGTCCTTGTCATAGAAATCGAGCGCGGAGACGGCTGTGCGCAACGTGTCCATCGGCTCAGCATCCTTCGGGAACTGTCGCATCAAGGCGAGAATCTCAGGCGAGAGTTCCTGATTGGCTGCGATGTTACGCTTGAGTTCGTCCAGTTCGGCGCGCTTCGGCAAATGCCCGTTCCAGAGCAGAAAAATGACTTCTTCAAAGGTGGAATTCTTGGCGAGGTCGTGGATGTTGATGCCCTGATAGATGAGTTCGCCCTTCTCACCGTTCACATCGCCGATGGAAGAACTCGCGGCAACGACGCCTCGCAATCCGGCGGCAGCAGCGCTCGCCGTCGCACTAGCTTCTTTCGCTTTGTCCATGATCGAAATCCCTCAATTTGTAAGATAAAGCGAAGATAACAAAGACAGTGGGAAAGGACAAGTGATGGGGATAAGTGATAGGTGATGGGTGATGGGTGATAGGAAAGAACAGGCTTTTTCTCTTATCACCTATCACTCATCACCTATCACTTTTACCGATTGTCCGCGTTCCACGCCGAGCAGTTGTGCGGCGGAGGCCCTGTAGGCTGCGACTTCCAGATAGCCTGCGCTGCCCCAGATGGCGAACAACTCTCCGGGCGAAGCTTTCTCTTCGGCGAAGAAGCGGCGGAAAGAGGTTATCTTCCTTCCGTTAATTAAAAGACTCACGCCCGCCGCAATCATCGCTTCGGTGATGTCGTCGGGTGTGAGGTTCGTGATGCAGTTGCCGAAACGGTCTACGTGGATGATGGAAGCCTCGACAATGTTTCCGCCCAGGAGCTTCAGCTTGAGCTGAGGCAAGCGAATGTAATCCGCGATTTCATCTCCGAGTTGTTCCGGCTGAATGCCCTTTGAAAGCGCGCCCGCGATTGGAGCAAACACGTCGCGCCCGTGAAACGTCGCGCTGACGGTTGGGCGAAAATACTCTTCTCTCGTCAGGTGAAAAACTCTTGCTTCCGCGTGGCGCTCGTAGATGTAGCTGAACAGCCCGTTGTCCGGGCCAACGAAGAAGTGCCCGCCGCCGGAAACAAGAATCGGGCGACGGTTTGAGCCGACGCCGGGATCAACGACCGCGACATGAACGGTCTCAGCCGGGAAGCTCTGATACGCCGCGAGCAGCGTAAACGCGCCCGCCTGAATATTCTGCGGCGGAATCTCATGCGTGATGTCAACGATGCGCGCCTCCCCGTCAATTGACAGGATGACGCCTTTCATCGCGGCTACGAAATAATCTGCGGTGCCGAAATCTGTGAGAAGAGTGATGAGCATAAGAGCGGTGATAGGTGATGGGTGATAGGTGATAAGAGAAAACAGGTTCTTTCTTATCACCTATCACCCATCACCTATCACTTCTTTTCAGAATCTCGTTTCGCTCGATGTGCGAATGCGTAGGTGTTGGCCGTGATCGAGTTGGATGTCTTTGCCGCGCGAGGTCAGGACGCCGCCTGTGCCGACAGCGCCGCCGATGGCTGCGCCGATGGCCGCGCCCTTGCCGCCGCCGAAAATCGCGCCGATGATCGCACCGACGCCCGCGCTGGCTCCGACCTTTGCGACATCATCCTTAGTCTTGTCTTTACCCTTGACGCCGCCTTCTTCGTCAACATCGCCAACGCCGTCGCCGCTGCCCGAATCAACCACCTCGATGACCTGCGCCCTGAAATCCGTCCAGCGATTGTTCAGGCTGATCTTGTCGAAGGTGAGTTGCAGTTCGGCGTTGCCTTTAATCTTTCCGGGTCGCTTGACGCGCGTGACGTGGCCTTCGAGCATCGCGCCCTGATAGTCAAGGGGTTCGACGACGCGCGCCTCAAAGCGGTCGCCCCGCTGCGTCGCATCCGTCGAAAGATTCGTCAGAAGCTCGACGCGCAACACCGTATCCGACGGGATATAGCTGACGTTGGCCGTGCTGATTGGGCCGGTGCTGCTGCTGCTGCTCCCGCTATTGTTGATACTACCGTTATTGCTGCTACTACTGCTGCTGCCGTTGTCGTAGGTCGGGGAAGAGGTGGAGCCTACGTCGATTTGCGTATTCACCGCCGTGCGTCTTGAAAGATTTGCCGGGATGGTCGAATTAAAGCCGCGCCGTTCGTAGCCCGCGCCGTAGCCTGCCTCAAAGCCCTGCTGGTAGCCGTCGCGGTAATCTTCGAGCGCGCCGTAAGACGTAGCGTAGGCACGGTCGGCGCGCAGGTATTCATCCTTGTTCCGGTAATCGCGCGCCGCCCCATCCGCCGTGTCGCGGTATCCGGCCTGATAGCCGTCCGAATATCCCGTGCGATAGCCGCGCTCTAATGCCCCGACGGATTGCTGGATGTCTTGCTGGCCGCTCACAAAACTCCGCGTGGCTGCGACTGTGAGCGCGGGCACAAGCGTGAGCGCGAAAACAAGTGACGCGGCCAGGATGCGTGTCGGATTTCTCATTACTTCTTCCCTTTCTTAAAACCTAACATCAAGCCGGATTGCGTTCTGCCGCCTCCCGTCCAGATAAAAACTACGACTACGGTGTTAATGGTATCACGTCGGGTTCAAGCTGCAACAAACTTTGTCTAACTTGACGCTCGCTCTCCTGCGACCTAGACTCCTCAAAGAGGAGTTTCAACAAGGCTTCTGATGCCGCACTTGCCGCAATAGGTTGGCAGAAACCGGGATTTAATGGCGATGCTTCGCAGAGTTTATCTGGACAATAGCGCAACGACGCCCGTTGACCGGCGCGTCGTTGAAGCGATGCTTCCCTTTCTGACCGAGAAGTTCGGCAACGCTTCGAGCGTGCATTTCTTCGGGCAGGAAGCACGCGCGGCTGTGGACAGGGCGCGGCGCGAAGTGGCGGCTTTAGTAAACGCGCGCCCCAACGAGATAGTCTTTCTCTCCGGCGGAACAGAGGCCAACAATCTGGCCATTCGCGGCGTGGCGGAAGCCTTCGAGCATCAAGGTCGTCACATCATCACTTCCCAGATAGAACATTCAAGCGTGCGCGGCATCTGCGACGCGATGGAAAAGCGAGGCTGGGAGATTACCCGGTTGCCCGTTTATGAGGATGGCATTGTCCGCGTCGAAGATGTGCGCGCGGCGCTCAAACCAGACACCGTGCTCATTACGGTGATGCTCGCCAATAACGAGATCGGAACGATTCAGCCCATCGCAGAGACGGGTGCGCTCGTGCGCGAGGAACGCGCTGGCGGGAATCGTCATCTGTGGCTGCACACCGACGCGGTGCAGGCTGCCGGGCGAATGCCCCTCGATGTTGAGACGCTCAATTGCGATTTGCTTTCGATGTCCGCGCACAAGCTCTATGCGCCAAAAGGTGTCGGCGCGCTCTTTGTCCGGCGAGGCGTGCGCCTCGTCACGCAGAATGTCGGAGGCCACCAGGAACGCGAGCGACGCGCGGGCACGGAATCCGTCGCCAGCATTGTCGCCTACGGCACGGCAGCGCGGCTGGCGCTGGAAGAGTTGGATGAGCGCACCGCTCATCTTCGTCGGCTACGCGATCAGTTCGAGGCTGGAATCGAGGCGCGTGTTGAAGAGATTGTCTTCAACGGTAAACGTGAAGAGAGGCTGCCGCACCTGTCGAATATCTCTTTCCGTTATATCGAAGGCGAAGGATTGCTCATCAATCTTGATTTGCAGGGCGTTGCCGTCTCCACAGGCTCGGCTTGCTCGTCAGGGTCGCTTGAGCCTTCGCCCGTGATCCGCGCCCTCGGGCGCGACGACGAACTGGCGCGCGGCTCAATCCGCTTCAGCTTCGGCAAAGACAACACGGCGGAAGACGTTGATTACGTGCTCGAAGTCTTGCCCCGCGCCGTCGAAAACCTGCGCCGCCTCTCGCCGCTTTATCAGAAAGTAATTACAGAGCGTGCCTGCGACACTGAAGCTGTCCAAATATAAACCGAAGCGTGCGAATAAAGACGCCGCGTTAGCGGCGGTCTGAGTTTAGCCCGGCGTTTCAACGCCGGGAGAACGAAGCCGTAGCTAAAGTGCGTCGCGTCAGCGACGGTTGAACCTGATGCCTTATTCTCAATCGTCGCTGACGCGACGCTGTCCAATCTCCTGTGCGCGCATTTCCCGGCCTTGAAAGGCTGGGCTAAACTCAACACGCCGCTCACGCGGCGCATTGGCTCACGCTCTTGTCATATTCCGCCACCTTCACAGACCATTTAGCCAATCCACGAAACGTCGGCGAGTTGCCGGACGCGACCGCCGTCGCAGAAGAGTCGAATCCTGTGTGCGGTGATCGCCTGCGTCTCAGTTTGCGTGTGCGCGATGGACGAATTGAAGCCGCGCGTTTTCTCGCTTACGGGTGCGCGCCGACCTTGGCTTGCGGCTCTGTGCTGGCGGAGATGCTTGAAGGAATGACGATTGAAGAGGCAGGGCGACTGACACGGCAGGAAATAACGCGCGTCACGGGCGGACTGCCTGCGCGCAAGCAACACGCGGCAGCACTCAGTATTGAAACGTTGCGCGCAGCACTCGCTCTGTTGGCTACTTCGTAATCTGGAAAGAATCTATAAATCTCTTGCCATCTGCTGACATCGGCTTGCTCTTGTCATACTGCGTATAAACCAGCATGTACATTCTTGGCCGGGCAAGAATAACGCGGGCTGTAAAGCCTATGTTCTTGGAGGGCGATGTTCCGATAATCTCTCTGCCGGGATGACCGTTAACCGTAATCTGGCGTTGGCTCGTCACTTCTCCCTGAACATTCGAGATAGCTCCATTCTGCGCGCCGTCCATCAGGTCTTCCGGCTCGGCTGCCGTGAAAACCATGTCAGGGTATTCTGTGTAGCCTGTGATGTAGCCCTCATAGCCCTCGCTTAGCGTGTACATGCGAAGCGCGAGCGGCCCGGCGGCGCTCGGCACGGTGTCATCGCTTTTTGACGGCTTGCCCGGCATCGAGAGCGTGAAGCCATCCTCGGTGATGGTCTCCCATGATGAAGAGGAAGTAGTAGTAGTAGTAGTCGGTGTAGTTGTGGGCGAATATGACGGCGAGGCTCCGGGCGTTGTGCCGCCTGAGCTGATGGGAGGCGGGGTCGAATTATTTTTGGAGATGAAGACGATGGCGGCTATGCCGACGATCAAGACCACCAGGCCGCCGACAATCCAGGGCAGCGGACTGCGCTTCGGCTGCGCGTAAGGCATCATAAACGCCGGAGGCGGTGCCGTGCCATACGGACGGCCACCTGCGGTCGGAGTTCCCTGCATCATGTTGGTCGGAGGCGCGGCGCTTCTGTAAGGATAATTAGCTGTCGGCGCTTCTGAAATGTCCGGGGGGTGGACGGGCGCGGCCACCAGATTTGTGCCGTCGTCAAAGCAAAAGTTCTGGTCATCAGAATAGGTTCGGCTACAAACGGGGCAGCGTTTCATAGAGTTTCCTCACAGTACATCCGAGCTTCATTGCTGATTGATAGTGTTTTGGTTACGTGCTCTCCCTATACATTGGGCAGAGAATCAGCCGCCCCCGATGTGCTGTTCGACAAGCGCAGCCAGCCGATCAAGGCGTGCGTCCGTCTGGTTTTGACGTTCATCCGTCCGGTTTAGGCGCTCATCAGCTTGATTGATGCGCTCATCTGTCTGATTTATACGCTCGTCCGCCTGGTTTATACGCTCATCCGTTTGGTTTATGCGCTCATCCATGCGCGCCAGCGAAGCACGTAAAGATGCGTTGATCGCGCCCTGTGCTTCGATTTGCTGCGTGACTATCTTTATAAACTCCGTCTGCGTTTCGGCATGGATTTCCAGACGCTTATTAGTCTCTTCAATCTGGCTACTGGTTTTCTCTAATTGCGTCTCTAGCTTTGCTTGCCGAGACTCAAGTCCTGCTTGCCGAGACTCATAATTAGCCTGGTGTTTAAGCAAGAACTCTATTGCGCGCTCCATCTCTTCGGCGTTCATCTAATCTTCTCCTGAAATCCTACAGCTTCGGTGTGTTCCTATCTTAACGCTTTTCAGGTCAGCTTCGGAGAGAAATTTTTCTACTGGGGAGAAACCGTGCGGGGGCGCGTCGCGGACGGCTGAACGGTTCTGCCGTTGTGATACTCAGGGCCACAATATTTTCGGGGCTCCTGCCCGATGACGAAGGTTTTGGAGCGGATGATGGGACAGACCGAAGGGTCTGCGATTAATCCTGTGGTCGGATCAATGTCGAGCGTAATCGTGCCTTGCAGTCTGGTCGTCCCGCTGGTCGTGACACCATCTCTGACATCAGGCTTCGGAGGCAGCTTTCGCGGATTCGCTTCGGGCGCGCTCTCAGGCAGCGGCGCAGGCTCGTAGTCAAACCCGCCGTCTCCCTGCCCCTCTTTATCTTCCAGAGGGACATCTTCCTCTGCGGGGAGCGCGGCTGTCTCAGTGCTCGGAGCAGTGCCGTTTAAGAAAAGCTCCGTCCGGCGAACCGGGTCTTCGGCTGTGGCAAGCTGTCCGGTGCGCGGGTCAATCTCTGTCTGCTCGATGCCGCTTGGCATCTCCCAATCGCCAGCCCATTCCGGGTGAGCACCTAACGCCGCGTTCATAAAATCAGCCCAGATGGGAAGCGCAGAGTCCGCGCCGGTCAATCCCAATTGCGAGTTGTCGTCGAACCCGACCCAGACGACGCAGACCAGATTCGGAGTGTAGCCCGCAAACCATCCGTCGCGCGACGTGCCGGTCTTTCCGGCAATGCCAATCTTGCCGGGCACGTTTTTCAGCCCTCGCGCATTGAGCTTCGAGGCCGTCCCGCGATTAACAACATCCTTCAGCATGGAGGTCAGGACATATGAGACCTGGGGTCTTAAGACTTCGTTCTTAGTTCCGGTCAACTGTACGATGGTCGTGCCGCTGCCGGTCGTGACGCGATTAATAGCGATGGGGGTGGTGCGTGTGCCATTGGCAGCAAAGGCCGTGTAAGCGGAGGCGACCTGAAGCGGCGTCGCTTCGTTTGTCCCCAGTGCCATTGCTAAGTAAGGCTTCGGCGGTTTCGGCATTCCGGCTTTCGCCGCCAAGTTCATCACACGCCCAATGGTTACTTCCTGTGCGACCTCGACCGTCACGACGTTCAAACTTTTGACCAGCGCATCGCGCAAGGTGACGGGCGCGTTTGTGTACTTGTCGCCAAAGTTGCCGGGTGAATATTCCTGATTGCTGACGGTAAAGGTCTTCGGCTCGTCCTTGTAGACGGTGGCGGGCGTGATGATGCGCGGCACGGGATCGTAGGCCGTGTTGAGCGCGGTCGCGTAGACGAAAGGCTTGAAGACAGAGCCGGGCTGACGCCTGGCTTCCGTCACGCGATTGAGCTGGCTCTTCGCGTAATCCCGACCGCCGACCATCGCCACGACCTCGCCCGTTTTCGGATTCATCGCCACGAGCGCCGCCTGCAAAGTTCCGGGCGGAACTTTCTTGGCATAGAGCTTGTCGAGCGCAGCCAGTTGCTTGGTGATGGCTGTGTAAGCGGCGCGCTGCAAGTCCATATCAATCGTCGTGTAGATTCTGAGATGCTGCGCCGTGCCCTGCTCTGAGATCACGTCGCTCAGTTGGTTCTGCACGTAATCCATGAAGTAGGGAGCGTCCAGCGAATCAACGCGCCCCTTCGTCGGCGCAACTTTCAAGGGTTCGGCTTTGGCCGCTTCCGCCTGCTGCTGATTGACCGCGCCGGACTCGACCATCGAATCCAAAACCTGATTGCGCCGCGCGGTGGCCGTCTCAACATCCTTGTATGGATTGTAGCGGTTGGGGCTGCGAATGGAACCCGCAAGGAAAGCAGCCTCGGCGAGCGTGAGCTGCGTGACATCTTTATTGAAATAAGCGCTCGCGGCTTCGCCCATCCCGTTGATAGAGAACCCGGCCTGCTGTCCCAGGTAAACCTGATTGCAGTACAACTCGAAAATCTGTTCCTTCGTCAGCCTCGTTTCCAGAATGATGGACATGTAGGCTTCGGAGAGCTTGCGCCTCAGGGTGCGTTCGGGCGAGAGCAGAAGATTTTTGACGAGTTGTTGCGTGATGCCTGAGCCGCCCTGCTGTGCGATGGGCGAGTTCGGGTCTGCGTTGTAGCGACGAACGAGGGCGCGAAAGATGCCGCGAAAGTTGACGCCGTAGTGCTGAAAGAAGGAGCGGTCTTCGGTCGTGGTGACAGCATCAATCAGATGCTTTGGCAAATCTTTGAAGCCGACGACCTTGCGTTTGGCCCGCTCCTGCCCCGTCACGGAGCTAATCAACTCAGGCTCAAGCAGCGCCTTGTCATATCGCGCGCCGCCCTGTAGATCGTTGATGGCGGCGATTTGTTTTCCGCCGCGCGCAAACTGGACGCTCAATTGCGGGAAAAGGCGCTGCCCGTCCACAGTCATCTCCGCGCTTGGCTCGACTTCGACCGTTTCGCCCTTGATATTGTAACGCCCGCGCGCGCTATCGGCCTGCTGCGCCTTCTCCACGTAGCCGACGCGCTTCAAATAGGAGACCAACTCTTCTTCGGAAAGATTCTCGCCCGTGAACAACTGTTTCGGCGCGGCGTAAATTCCAGCCGAGCGCGTGTAGATTTCGCCGTTTAAGAGGAGGTCTATGCGCTTGGAGAAAACGTACCAGTAATAGCCGAGGACGCCGATGGTGATGGTCGTGAGAAAGACTAAGGCGATGACTACGGGAGGGCGAAAGATGCGCTTCGTCCAGCGGCGAAAGAACCCGACGGGCGGCTGCTGGTATTTGACGATGCGCGGGCGGCTCTTCTTGCCGCCGCTCTTTTTAGCAACCGGGGGGACACGGTCTTCTGGAGGATGACGAATAGGCATAAAAGCAGTGATAAGTGATGGGTGATAGGTGATAGGAAAGAACGGGTTCTTCTTATTACCTCTCACCCATCATCCAAAGATTAAACCGTTCACCTCCACCTGTCCACCTTAAAAACAAGTGATAGGTGATGGGTGATGGGTGATAAGAGAGAACCTGTTTTCTCCTATCACCTATCACTTATCACCCATCACTGATTTTACCGCTTGTCACTTGTCACTTATTTACGCTACCGTGACAGGTTCGTTTTCGGCGTTTAGATGCAGCTATCGGCAAATGAGTCTAAAGTTATCAAGAAGCTCACGGTTGGTCAGGGGGGCGCGTTTTCGTTTGCGGTACGCGCTCTATGCGGTGCTGGCAGCCGTGGCGCTTGGCACGCTCGGCTTTCACCTGCTTGAACGCTGGTCAATAGCGGACAGCCTGTATGCGACGATTCAGACGCTGACAACGGTCGGGTATGGCGATATAACTCCGACGACTGCCGCCGGGCGCTTGTTCGCCAGCCTCTACATGTTTGTCGGGGTCGGCGCTGTGCTTTACGTCCTGACTGCCACCGTGCAAACAATCGTGCAATCCGAAATGGTTGCCACTTTCGGGATGCGTCGCCGTCAACGTGAGATGAGCAAACTACACGACCACTTCATTATCTGTGGCGCAGGCCGCGTCGGCTCGCGCCTGATTCGTGAATTACAACGCGCGAATGTCCCCTTTGCCGTCATCGAACAGGACGAGCAGAAAGTCGCCCATCTTATCGAAAGCGGAGCGCCCGTGATTGTCGGCGATGCCACACTCGAAGAAACGCTGTTACAGGTAGGCGTAAAGCGGGCGCGTGGCTTAGCCGCCTGTTTGCCGGATGACGCCGATAATGTTTACGTCGTGCTCATCGCGCGTGATTTGAGCCATGACCTTCACATCGTCGCGCGGGCGGTTGAAGAGCAGGCCGAGCCGAAATTAATCAAGGCGGGCGCAAACCGCGTCGTCGCGCCGACGATTACGGGCAGCCATCGCATGGCGCAGGCTCTGATGCGACCGGCGGTCGCGGACTTCATGGATTCGATTACGGCGGAGAATCTGGATTTGAGTTTTGAGGAAGTTGAGGTCGCGCCCGCCTCGCCCTACGCCGGGCACAGGCTGCGCTACACGAATATTCTTTCAGAGCTAAACGTCATCATCGTCGCCATCCGACGCCGCAACGGTCAGATGACTTTCAACCCATCGGGCGATGCGCTCATTGATACGGGCGATATTCTCATCGCCATCGGGCGTGCCGAATCTCTCATGCGAATGAGCAACCTGGCACACGGGATGAAGGAACAATCCAGTTCCTAACTCAGATGAAAAACTTTCTACGAAAAATTACCAACGGGCTATTTCTCGTTGTAGGCGTTCTTTCAGCCGGACTGGGATTGAAGGGATTTCTGCTGCCGCTCCATTTTATTGACGGAGGCGTGACGGGTGTCTCGATGCTCGTCTCGGCGCTCACAAAGGTCTCTCTCCCGCTTTTGATTATAATTATCAATGCGCCGTTTATCATCATCGGCTATCGCCAGATCGGCAAAATGTTTGCGCTCAAAAGCGCGGTGGCGATTGGCGGGCTGGCTCTCTGTCTGGCCTTTATCCCGTATCCGGTGGCGACCAACGACAAGCTGCTGGCAGCCGTCTTCGGCGGATTTTTTCTAGGAGCAGGAATTGGTCTTTCGATCAGGGCGGGCGGTGTGCTGGACGGTACAGAAGTGATGGCTCTGATCTTGAGTAAAAAGATTGGAACGACCGTCGGCGATATTATTCTCCTCCTGAATATCGTTATCTTTTCAGTCGCCGCATTTTTCCTCGGGCTTGAGCCTGCTCTTTATTCGGTTCTTACTTACCTTTCAGTCTCCAGGACGATGGATTTCCTCATTCACGGAATCGAGGAATACAACGGCGTCACGATTGTCTCTCACCAAAGCGAGGAGATAAGGGCCGCTCTCCTGAACGATCTGGGGCGCGGCGTCACCGTTTACAAGGGCAAGGGTGGGTTGACAAACGAGGAGCAGGATATTCTGTTCTGTGTGGTGACGCGGCTGGAGATATCGAAAGTTAAAAACACGGTCAAGGAAATAGACGAAGCAGCCTTCATCGCCATTCATCGCATCACGGACGCGAGAGGCGGCGTGATGAAGAAACAGGTTCTGCATTAAGAGAAGGGTCTATTCAATCTAGAACGTAATGCAAATAGCAGTTCACCACAGGGGCACAGAGAACACGGAGATAGCACGGAGGCTTGAATCAACTCTCTGTGCCCCCTCTGCGTCCTCTGCGTCTCTGTGGTGAATCGCCATGTTACCAAGATTCAAGCATGAATAAACCTAACAAAGCGAAACCGGGATTAGTAACTTGAGAATTCTTGTCACAGGCGGCAGCGGTTATCTGGGGCTTCACGTTCGCCGTTTCTTCAATGCGGACGATTTTTCGCGCCGTTCGCATCTGGATGTGCTGAACCCGCATGACGCGGCGCTCGCGGCCAACTACGACGTGGTGATTCACCTGGCGGCGCATCTGGACAAAGACCCGGAAGCCGCCGAGAGTTGTTTTCGGACGAACGCCGAAGGGACCGCTAACCTCCTGCGACAGATGCAGCCGAACTCCGTCTTCATCTACGCTTCGACGAAAGATGTTTACGGCGCGTGGGCAGACCAGTTCGCGGAAGTTGGCGAGGGTTGCCAGACCGCTTACTGCGGGCAATCCGCGCTCGAATGGTCGAAGCTGATGGGCGAGAAATACGTGCAATACTACGCCGAAGCGCGCAACCTTCGATGCTGCATCTTTCGCCTCTCGACCGTCTACGCGCGGCCTTCGGAAGACAACGAGCCGGGATTTGTCACGCACTACGTCGAATCGGTCAAGCGCGGCTGGCCGATCAAGTTGCCGCTCGAAGGCAAGCCCGTGCGAGACATCCTGCACGTTGACGATTTCTCGCGCGCCTGCCGCGCCTTCATAGATTCCTCGCTTCCTTCGGGGCTGTATAATCTCGGCGGCGGGCGCAAAAATGCCACGACCTTGCGCGAGATGGTCGAACTGGTCGGGCGCATGATCGAACGCGAGCCTGTGATTGACAGTGAAGCGCGCCTTTCCGCTCCCGTTCCCCTCAACTACATCTCCGATTTGACGCGCATCGAGGCGCAGCTAAACTGGCAACCGGAGATTGGAATCGAAGAAGGACTGCGCAGCTTATTGTAGGACAGGCATTCTCGGCCTGTCGTAGGACAGACATTCCTGTCTGTCGTTGAGCGCGTCAGCGCGAATATTCTGTTAGCGAATATCAAGAGCGTGCTAACGCACGCTTTGACAGGCAGGAATGCCTGTCCTACAGCGATGAGAAACATTCAGCCGGAGCAAATCGAGCGCGTGGTCGTGCGCGGCGTCAACTGGGTTGGCGATGCCGTGATGACCGTGCCTGCCTTGCGCGAGTTGCGGCGCGTGTTGCCGCATGCTCACATCACGCTGGCGACGCGCTCCTGGGCTGAAGGTCTCTTCAGTGATGCGGATTTTATTGACGATTTATTGATCTACGACCGTCGCTCGCGTGATTTCCGTGCCGTCGCACGTCAGACTCGCGAATGGCGCAGGCGACGTTTCGATCTCGCGCTGCTGTTTCAAAACGCTTTCGAGGCGGCGCTGATCGCGGCGGCAGCGCGCGTGCCTGTACGCATGGGCTACGCGACGGATGGACGCCGCGCCTTGCTCACGCACGCGCTTCCCCTCCCCGGCTGGCGCGAAGAACGCCACGAGGTCTTCTATTATCTAAACCTCGTCGCCGAACTCGAAGAGATGCTCTATGGGGCGTCTCAGATAGAAAAGCATGAGCCGCAGCTTGCTCTGAATATTTCAGATGAAAGGAAAGCTCAGGCACGCGAGCTTCTCTCATCCGAGGGCGTGATGATGAACGGTGCGCTCGTCGCGCTCTGTCCCGGCTCGACCAACAGCCGCGCGAAGCGTTGGCCTGCTGAGCGGTATGCAGCGCTCGCCGACCGCTTCATCGCGGAGACAGGCGCGAACGTGCTGCTTATCGGCTCGCCTGACGAGTTGGAGGTCTCGCGCGAAGTCGAGAAGCGAATGCAGCATCGCCCTATCATGCTCACGGGTCGCACCGATCTGGCGCAGGCAGTCGCCGTCCTGAGCCTCGCGGATGTGCTCATCACCAACGACACAGGCCCGGCGCACATCAGTGCGGCTTTGAATCGCCCGACGCTCGTCATCTTCGGCCCGACAGACCCGCGAACGACGCGGCCATTCTCGTCCGTCGCTGAAATCATTCGTCATCCACCGGAGTGCGCGCCGTGCATGCTGCGCGATTGCCCGATTGACCATCGCTGCATGACGATTATCTCGCCGGACGAAGTTTTCTCGCGAGCCGCCGGGATGTTGAAAAAAGAGGTAGCGGAGGTTCAAACATGAAGCGGCGAGCGGTCTTCATGGACAGAGACGGGACGATTTCCGAAGAGATCGGCTACGTTAATCATCCTTCGCGCTATCGAGTCTTTCCCTATTCAGCAGAGGCCGTGCGGCTGTTGAATGAAGCTGGCTGGCTCGCCATCCTCGTCACGAATCAGGCAGGAGTCGCGCGCGGTTATTTCACGGAAGATGTCATCGGAGCGGTGCATAGCATTCTCAACGAGGAGTTGGAAAAGCAGGGCGCGCGGCTTGATGCTATCTATTATTGCGCTCATCATCCGACTGTTGGCGAAGAGCCATACCGTTTTGATT
The DNA here is from genome assembly GCA_963791265.1 of uncultured Acidobacteriota bacterium. GTDB lineage: Bacteria > Acidobacteriota > Blastocatellia > Pyrinomonadales > Pyrinomonadaceae > QHXM01. Next base: position 182,285 of record CAWBSB010000005.1, on the reverse strand, counting down.
GCAACTGCCGCAAGCCCAAGCCCGGTTTGATTGAGCGCGCGACGAAAGAGTTTGATATTGACCCGGCGCAAAGCTGGATGATCGGCGACCGCTACAGCGACATAGAGCTGGCCCGCAACGCTCAAGTCAGCTCAGCCTTCGTCCTCAGCGGCTACGGGCGCGGCGAATGGGAATATCAACGCGCCGCCTGGAAGCACGAGCCCGACATGGTGGCGGAAGATTTGCTTGAAGCAGTGAGGAAAATAGTGATAGGTGATGGGTGATAGGTGATAAGAAAGAACAACGTGTTTTCTCTTATCACCTATCACCCATCACCTATCACCGCTTTTGGAGGTTGAGCTATTGAGTCTTGAGCGAACGCCGCAGCAGGAGCGTCTGACGGCCATTGTGCGGCGGTTTCCGCAGCGTAAGGTGGTGGTGGTCGGCGATCTGGTCGCAGACCAGTTTCTGTACGGTGAGATCAGCCGCGTTTCGCGCGAAGCGCCCGTGCTGATTTTGCGCTATGAGAAGACGGAGACGACACCGGGCGGTGCTGCCAACTGCGCGACCAATCTGGCCGCGCTTGACGCGAAAGCCGTCATCATCGGCGTCGTCGGTGAAGATGAGGCCGGAAGCGCGCTCGTGGACAAGCTTCGTGCGGCGAATGTTGATTGCGGCGGCATCGTCACATCCGCTTCCGTGCGAACGACGACGAAGGTGCGAGTGCTCGCCGGGCAGATTCATTCGACGCGCCAGCAGGTCATCAGGATTGACTATGAAGGAAAGCCGCTCGCCGATGCGTCTCTGCGCGAACAATTGCGCGAGCGCATGAGGGCGGAGGTGGCGACTGCCGATGCCGTCATCATCTCCGATTACAATTATGGACTGGCCGATACGGAACTGGTAGAGGCGATTCGTGAAGCGACGCGCGAGCGCGGCATTCCCGTGCTGGTTGACTCGCGCTTTGGTCTGACGCGGTTTACGAATTTCACTTCCGCGACTCCGAACGAAGACGAGGTCGAGCAAGCGCTGGAGCGCAAGCTGGAAGATGCCGCGCAGTTGGAAACGGCGGGTGTAGCGATGCGCGAGCAGTTGAATTTTCGCGCACTGCTCATCACGCGCAGCAGTCGCGGGATGCTCCTGCTCGAAGATGGAGCGGAGCCGCTTCACATCGAAGCCGTCGGCGCGCGTGAGGCAGTTGACGTAACCGGCGCAGGTGATACCGTCATCGCGACCTACGCGCTGGCGCTCGCCTCCGAGGCGACTTTCGCCGACGCCGCAAATCTGGCGAATCACGCGGGCGGTCTCGTCGTGATGAAACGCGGCACGGCGACCATCAATCGCCAGGAGCTTCTCTCGTCGGTCTTGCGCTGGGGCGAAACGTAATTTTGTAGGGGCAGGGCTTGTCCCTGCCCGCGTGTTCCTTTAGCCGGTTGACTCTGGACTAACATTGAGCGGGCAGGGACAAGCCCTGCCCCTACAGTTTTCCCCGACTCAGTAATGAATTACTTATCCGACGAACAACTGAGAGCAGACGCGGCGTCGCGCATTCTGGAGCCTAATCGCCTGATTGCGCGCGTGGCGATTGCCCGTAAGCATGGAGCGCGAATCGTCCTTGCTAACGGCTGCTTCGACATCCTGCATGTCGGGCACATACGCTATCTCGAAGGCGCTAAAAAGCTCGGCGACGTGCTGGTCGTCGGGGTCAATTCCGACGACCAGGTGCGAACGCAAAAAGGCGTGGGTCGCCCCCTGGTGCCTGAACGCGAGCGCGCCGAGATCATCGCCGCCATTCGGGCTGTGGATTTTGTAACCATCTTCACAGAGCCGACCGTCGAGCAGCTTTTGCTCTCCATCCGCCCCGACATCCACGCCAAAGGCACGGACTACACCGAAGACTCCGTCCCCGAACGCGATGTGGTACGATCCTTCGGCGGGCGCGTGATGATCGTCGGCGACCCGAAGGATCATTCGAGCACGGAAATGGTTAGGAAAGTGATAGGTGATGGGTGATAGGTGATAAGAGAAAGCAGTTTCCTATTACCTATCACCCATCACCTATCACCGCTCTTATGCGTATTTTGATTGTCAAACTCGGCAGCATCGGCGACATCGTGCATACTTTGCCGTCTCTGGCGGCGATCCGCCGGGGGCTGCCGGGAGCGGAAATCTCGTGGGTGGTCGAGCGGCGAGCGGCTGAAATTTTAAGAGACAACCCGATTCTGGATCGCCTCATCGAAGTCGACACGAAGGCCTTGAGGCGCTGGCCGGTGTCTGGGGAGACGCTGCTGGCACCGCGCCAACAGTTACGTCGGCTACGCGCCTCAGCCTTCGATTCCGCAATCGATTTTCAAGGGTTACTCAAATCAGCATCAATCGCGCGCCTGTCCGGGGCGAAGCGTATCTACGGGTTTGCCCGCGAAGCCCTGCGCGAGCCGCCGAGTCGCTTTTTGCTCACAAAAACCGTTCGTGTCCCGCTGCGCTCACACGTCATCGTCAAAAATCTAGCCCTCGTCGAAGGCGCGCTCGGCATTCCTGTCCCGAATGCTCCGGAGGAATTTGAGTTCCCTATTGCGACGACGCCCGCGCACGAAACTGAAGCGGACGAGGCTGCGGCGGGCGTTGATGAGAGGTTCGCTATCCTGAATCCGGGCGGCGGCTGGCCGACGAAGCTTTGGAGCGCGGAGCGATTCGGGGCGCTGGCGGATGAATTATGGACTCATCATGGCCTGCGGTCGCTCGTCACTTACGGGCCGAATGAACGTGAATTAGCCGAAACCGTGCTCAGCGCGAGCCGTTCGGGAAAAGCGCGTGCGGTCAGTCCTTCTCTGAAAGGTTTTTACGCGCTGGCGAAGCGGGCGAGTCTTTACGTCGGGGGCGATACGGGGCCGACGCATCTGGCGGTCGCGGCTGGCGCACCCGTCGCCGGACTTTTTGGCCCGACGGAATGGTGGCGCAATGGCTCGCCCCGTCCCGAAGACATCTGCATCGAGCGTAATGATATTGATTGCCGGACGGACTGTCATCGCCGCGCTTGCTCGCAGTGGATTTGCATGGACATCTCTGTCGAGCAGGTCTTACATTTCGCGGGCGTGCGGCTGAGGCAGAGTCAATTGACGAAGAGAACGGAGAGCAAGACGGTTGCGTAGAGGCGGAACGTGGATGCAGCGCTGGCGCGTGCCACTGGGCTTTTTATGTGGCGCGCTTTTCTTATGGTTTGCGCGACCCAGTTGGCTGACGCTCTTCATCGGCGGCGGCATCGCGCTCGTCGGCCTGGCCCTGCGCGCGTGGTCTGCCGGGCACATCAGAAAGAACAGTCAGCTTGCGACCTCCGGCCCATACAGCTACACGCGCAATCCGCTTTACCTCGGCAGCTTTCTGCTCGGCGTCGGGTTCACCATCGCATCGGGGCAATGGTGGCTGGCGCTTCCGTTTGCGGCGCTGTTTCTGGGCATCTATTATCCGGTAATGCGCGTCGAAGCAGCGGACTTGGCCAAGTTGTTTGGCGAAGATTATGAGAATTATTCAAGGGCTGTTCCGCTCTTCCTTCCTCGTCTCAAGCCCTACAGAGATGAGAAGACGTTGGGGACGAAATTCGACGCGAGCTTGTACTTGCGTTATCGTGAATATCAAGCGGCTCTGGGACTTCTTGTAGCGTGGGGCTTGCTGGCGCTGAAAGCCGTGTTCATTAAATGAAGTTTGCTATGAAAGATCGTCGCTACCGTTTTATTGCCATTGCCCTGCTGCTCTCGTCACTGCTTTTGGGCACTGTGCCTGCTTCCCACAACAAGCGTAAGGATACGTCCAAGCCGTCCTTCGACCCCTCGGAAGAACTGGTTTACGAAGGCGAGTTCTCCCGCGCTCTCCTGCGCGGCTTGAATGTCGCCGAACTGCGCTTTACGGCAAACCGCATACAAATCTCTACCGCGCAACCGGACAACGGAAACACTTCCGCAGCCTTACGCTTTACGCTTGACGCTGTCACCAAGGGCTTACTTCGCAAACTCTTTGGACTCAATTTCCGTCAGCACATCGAATCTACGGTCGAGCCTGAGTCCTTCAGCGTCCTGCAAACCACGAAACTGGACGAGCAGGGCAAGCGCAGGCGGACGAGCGAAGCCGTCTTCGATCATCTCGCAGGCAAAGTCGTCTGGACCGAGCGCGATCCCGCAGACCCCAACCGCGAGCCGCGCATCGTGACGAACCAGATGAGCGGCGCAGTTCAGGACATCGCTTCGGCCTTCTACTATCTACGCACGCAGCAGCTTGTCGTCGGCAGGAATTTCGAGATTCTCATCAGCGATTCGGGTCAGGTCTACCGCATTCCCATCAGTGTGGCGGAGAAGAAGACGATGAAAACTGTGGTGGGCAAAGTTCAGACGCTGAAAGTTGACGCTGAAATCTTTGGTGAAGGGCGACTCCTGCGCGGCAAAGGCAAGATGAGTATCTGGTTCACAGACGACATCCGCCACATCCCCGTGCGCGCCAAGATTAATAACGAAATGGGCACGCTCGACATCACGCTCAAGCGCATGACCAGCAACAACGCCAGTCAAGGACGCTAGAAGGATGGGACGATTAAATGATGAGAGCCATGCTATCCCGCGCTCCGGTTGAAGGAGTTGTTGGGCGGCAGCGATACGAACAACATTGATTTAGCAAATGCGTTAGCCGTATTGCTTTTCGATTTTATCGAATTCTTTTCTCGTTTCAGGATGAATCTGTATTTTTGACTGGTCTATTTGCTCTCTCAAATATCCATCCGAAATTATTACGTCATCCCAATATTCAGCATATTCAAGAAAGCTTTCACCCCAAAAATCACGAACAATTGGATCCATAACTTCAAATGCGAACCTTAGTGTTTCAGCCGCCGCATCAAATTCAAGAGCAGCAAAATGCACCAAGCCATTTCTCAATGTACCGAATTTCAAGAACTCATCAATCTTCTTAATTCTGTAACCTGTAGCAGCCCAAAGAGCCTCTGGTAGTTCCGAATACACGAGCGTTCGACCATGCTCAAAAAGTTCCTTTACGCTAAGCATAGAGGTAGTTGTTCTTGATTTAGGATAAGTGCTAAATATTAGAAGCGGATGTTCTTGAGCAATACGCGCCTTTATAAGGATTTCAGCACCGTGTGCTGCATGAACGACTGATAGGGCATGAGCAAACGGGCGCATCGTCTCACTAAATGTTGCATCATAAATCGCCCTGCCTAAAATATGGAGTCCAAAATCTTTCATGTGTTCAGCGACTTGCTTAGTGTCAGGATGCACCTATCTTGTTCCTCCTTAATAATTCTTCTGATTAGAGGACCCCTTGCCGCCCAACGCATAATAGACGTGCTAATAGCTGCCAGTAAAGACGCTCTTTTAGCCGTATTTGTTTTTATTCCCGCCAAATAACCGCCTAAGAGCCTCCTTTTTGAAAGTCGGGCATCAAAGCGCAAGCCAGCGATGATATTCAGCAAGATTAGCTGAGACGCCCGCCGGAGTCCTTCTGTATCATCAACGCTTAGTAATCTACGGAGGAATCTATTCATGGCTATTCAAAAAGGCGCGGAGATCGCTCCGGCAAAAGGTAAGCTGGGCGTGCTGCTCGTCGGTCTTGGCGCGGTCAGCACGACTTTCATCGCGGGCGTCGAAGCAATCAAACGGGGCATCGCCGAGCCTGTCGGGAGTCTCACACAGATGGGCGCGATTCGTCTGGGCAAGCGCACGGAGAACCGCGTGCCCCTGATTAAAGATTTGATTCCGCTCGCCAGTCTGGATGATCTGGTCTTTGGCGCGTGGGACATCTTCACCGATTCGGCTTATGAAGCGGCGATGCACGCGGGCGTGCTCGAAAAAGAGTTACTAACGCAGATCAAAACTCCCTTGCAGAAGATTAAGCCCATGCGCGCCGTCTTCGATCAGCATTATGTTAAGCGCCTCAATGGAACTAACGTCAAAGAGGGCGCGAACAAAATGAAGTTGGCCGAGCAGTTGATTGAAGATATTGCGGAGTTCAAACGCAAAAACAAATGCTCGCGGCTGGTGATTATCTGGGCTGCCTCGACGGAAATCTTCCTCAAAACCCACGCCGTTCATAAAACACTGAAATCCTTCGAGCAGGCAATGCTTGATAACCATAAAGCCATCGCGCCTTCGATGATTTACGCCTATGCCGCTCTCAAGTCCGGCGTTCCCTTCGCCAACGGCGCACCTAATCTTTCTGTTGATATTCCGGCGCTCATGCAACTCGCCGACGAGATGCGCGTGCCTGTCTGCGGGAAAGATTTCAAGACGGGGCAAACGTTGATGAAGACCATCATCGCGCCCGGCTTGAAAGCGCGCATGCTCGGCCTTCACGGCTGGTACTCGACCAACATTCTTGGCAACCGCGACGGCGAAGTTTTAGATGACCCTGAATCCTTCAAGACGAAAGAAGAGTCTAAGCTCTCTGTGCTTGAATACATCCTTCAGCCGGAAGTCTACCCTGAGCTTTACAAGGACTTTTCGCACGTCGTCCGCATTAACTACTATCCGCCGCGCGGCGACAATAAAGAGGGCTGGGATAGCATAGACATCTTCGGCTGGCTCGGCTATCCGATGCAGATCAAGATAGATTTCCTCTGCCGCGATTCTATTCTGGCCGCGCCCATCGTGCTTGACCTCGCGCTCTTTCTCGATCTGGCGCAACGCACCGGAATGAAAGGCGTGCAGGAATGGCTCTCCTTCTACTTCAAATCGCCTCAAACCGCGCCCGGACTTTACCCGGAACACGACGTCTTCATTCAATTGATGAAGCTCAAAAACACGCTGCGCCATCTGCGCGGCGAGGATTTAATCACGCATCTCGGTTTGGAGTATTACGACTAAGCTACGGGCTGATAATTTAATCCGAAAAGGAGATGGGGCACGTAATTTATATTATGTGCCCCATCTCTTTTAGCCTACACGTAATGAGAATCCATTACGACGTTTTGGTTAAGATAACGACGTTTCGGTGCATCGCGTCTCCCGCTCCTTTGTGACAAATCTTGTAGCCGGACACATATTGTCAATTCCGCGCTGCCGTGAATTGTCACAGCCCGCCAGGTTTGACAAAAGAGTTATTATTTCTTCCGAATAGCATTTTTCGGGATATTTTGTGGTGACAATCAGCGCCGAGTCGTATATATAGCGTCTGGTTTAATTATTGTGCGGTGCGTACAGGCTGGGCCATGAGCAAACAGGCGGCCACACACCCGCATCAAACGTGACAGCGGTTCGTTCTTTGCATGAGCGTTAATGGGCGCGGCCATGAGAGGCCGGAACCGAACCATTCGCGGTCGGTTTCCACAAGACCTTTTCAGCAGGCTAGGCGCGGAAACATTTTTACCGCTCATGAATTGGAGGACGGCCATGTCAGCAACAATGGAAATGGAAAAAGAGAAAGAGATTATGGAAACGGTCTTCCTCGACCCGGATCAAAAGAGTCCGCGCGCACAGGATTTTGAAGAGAAGCTGTCGGCACGCATCGTCGGCCAGGAGCGCGCTGTGCGCCGCATGAGCGGTCTGTACCAGATTTTTCTGGCGGGCATGAACCCGCCGAACCGTCCCGTCGGCACCATGCTGTTCCTCGGGCCGACAGGTTCGGGCAAAACCCGCGTCATCGAAGCTGCCGCCGAAGTGCTTTTTAATGATCCGAACGCCGTCGTTAAGATTGACTGCGCGGAGTTTCAGCACTCGCACGAGATCGCCAAGCTGATCGGTAGCCCTCCGGGATACCTCGGCCACCGCGAGACCAGCCCGATGTTGACGCAAGAGAACCTGGACCGGATGCACACGGAAGAGACGAAGCTCTCGCTCATCCTTTTCGACGAAATCGAAAAGGCTTCCGATAGCCTCTGGCAGCTTCTGCTCGGCATTCTGGACAAAGCGACGCTGACGCTCGGCGACAACCGGCGCGTGGATTTCTCGAAGACCATGGTGATTATGACTTCGAACCTCGGCGCGCGTGAGATGTCGGAGCTGATTTCCGGCGGCATCGGCTTTGCTCCAGGCAAGGGCGCGAAAGACCCTTCGGATACGGAAGTTGACCAGAAGATCTATCGCACGGCGGTCGAGGCTGCGCGTCGTAAATTTTCGCCGGAGTTTATGAACCGGATAGACAAGGTCGTGGTTTTCCGTTCACTCAAAGAGCATCACCTGCGGCAGATTCTAGACCTTGAATTGCAGGCCGTGCAGGATCGCGTCATGCTCAGTGCGGGAACAAAGTTTGTCTTCCAGTGCTCGGATGCGGCCAAAGACATGCTCCTGAAAGAAGGCATAGACTTCAAATACGGAGCGCGTCATCTGAAACGAGCTATCGAGCGATTTCTCGTTTACCCGCTGTCGAATCTGGTGGCGACCAATCAGGTTGGCCTGGGCGATTTAGTCAGCGTGGATTTGAACGATGCGGGCACGAAGCTCGTCTTCTCGAAACGTTCGGGCGGCGCGCTTATTCAAGACATCCCTGAAATGGAAGATGAGCCTGAAGACATTGCCACGAAGTCGGGCGGCGTCGGAATGCCGATTCCTCAAACAAGCAAGGCCGCGCGCAAAGGTCAGGGACGCGGCGAGAAATCGGAAAGCTAAACTGAAGGCAATCTCATCGTTGCCAGCGGTAGAGATGAAAATGAAAGCACCGGACTTTAGTCAAAAAGTCCGGTGCTTTTTTCTTTCAACACAAACTTTCCCGACTGTCACTCTCAGGCTAACGAAGATTTGCGCCGCTCGTGATGGGACGCGACGCTTCCGACGAAGCGATTTTACGCAGGGCTTCGGTGGCGATGAGCGAAAGATATGGATCGCGTGCGGTCAGCACAGCGCGCAGAGCCGGAATGGCTGAAGGGTCGCCAATCAAACCGAGCGAGTTCGCAGCCTCGCGCCGCACATCGTCGGGCGCACGCTCATCCGTGACAACGGCACTCAATGCGGGAACTGCCGCGCGGCTGCGAATCTGACCGAGCGAATGCGCGGCAGCGCGTCGAACAAACTCGTTCTCGTCCCTTTTGCTGCGCCGCACACGGTTGAGGATGCCTGAAGCGGGAACGCGCCGCCCAAGCAACTCAGCAAGGGGAATCACCGCCGCGTCATTGCCGATCTGCCCAAGAGCGACCGCCGCCGCTCCGCGCACGCTATCTTTTTTGTCTTTCTCAAGAACCAAGACAAGCGCGGATACCGCCGTCACGCTTCGAGTTTCGCCCAGCGCGTAAGCCGTCTCCTGCCGGACAAACTCCTCGCGATCCTGAAGCAGTGGAAGCAAGAGCGACGCGGCTTCGCCTGGCGAGAGCGACAGGACGGCGCGCGCGGCGGTCGCCCGAACGATTGCCGCAGAGTCGCGCAGGGCGGCTGCCGCAACACGAGAGCTCTCCGGGCGTTTCATCCAGCCCAGCCGCATCACGGCATCGCGCCGCTCTTCCGTCTCGGAAAAACTGAGCCGACGTTGCTGCTTTTCTATTTCGAGTTGCAGGGGGGTTAGTTGCGAAGAGGCGGAAGCGTTGTCCTGCTGTGCCGAAACGACGACAGGCACGCAGGCGAAAAGTAAGACGACGACCAGCGCACACTGCAAACTAATGATTGACCGCGCAGCAGTAGTAGCAGCGAGCGCTGACTGAATTTTGGATACTCTCATCAAGATTCAGGCGCGTGCGGGCAGATTTGACGCGCGGCGTTCGGCGCGGCGGCGCACGGCTTCCCATTCAAAAGCCTGACGCGCGCGCTTGTTCTCGCGTGCGTCTGCCAGATGCGAGATTAACTCGTCCTCCCAGCCTCCCGGCAGCGCAGACGCGCGTCGCATAGACTCCATAATGGAGATGTAGTCTAAAACTTCCACGACTTCTGAGTCATTTAACAAATCGAGTTTGAGGGCGAGACGTTGGCGTTCAGTTAACCGCTTAGCCATCACGTTTGCTCCTTGCTTCGGCAAAGGCGACGGCCAGGGAGCGCGGTCAGCCCGGCAAGAGACTGAGGCAGCGACGTTCGGAAGGCCGTCGGCGAATTACGTATCGGCGCGAGGGACACGTCTTTTTATTTATCACCAGCGTAGGTTGCGTCTCCAATACCTGTGAACTTTGTATAGCGGCCAACTTCTAAGATGGCCTCGCTCTAAAACATTTCATTGGTAGGGGGATTTCGCCCGCAATATACACGAGACGTGGAGAGCAAGCAAGAAAAAGTGGTCAGTGAAAAACAAGCAACTAACTGCTTTTATTTTTACTTACCACTGACCACTGACCACTGACCACTGACTACTGCTTTTCCAGCGTGACGATGCGCGAGGTGATACTGTCTTCGTGGAGTTCAAGCAGGCCGACGGTGCGAGGCAGGCTGAATCGCTTCGGGCCTGCGCCGCCCGGATTGAAGAGCAGCGTGCCTCGCCAGTGGCCTGAATAGGCTTGATGGCTATGTCCGAAGACGACGACATCGGGCATCCGCTGTTCGATGAGTCGCTGCTGCGCGGCGTTCATCTTCTCGACGGTGGCAAACTGGTGGCGGATAAAGAAGGTGTGTCCTTTAATGATAGCGAGACGCTCTGTTGGGAAACACATCCTGTCATTATCAATGTTGCCGCGCACGGCGATCACAGGCGCGAGCTTTTCAAGTTGCCAGATCAACTCCTCGTCGCCGATGTCTCCCGCATGGATGATGTGGCTCACATTGGCGAACAGTTCCAAGACCTGCTCGTCCAGTTTGCCATGTGTGTCGGAGATGACGCCGACGAGCGTTGGCTGAACGCTCATCACGAATCAATTTTGGAGGCGAAGGTGTGCATCGTGTCCACGATAAGCACGGCTATCGGTGGGTAGAGAACAAGGTCTGGCCGAACATTCTGGTCGAAGATGAAGGTCAAATCGTTCATCATGTAATGAAGCTGATCAGCGATGAGCAGGCCAGCAGCAATACTGAAGATATAGCCGACCACCAGAAAGGCGTAGGCAGAAAACCGCGTGAAAGGTTTTTCAGACCTCTCCTCTTCGGTCAAAATCGAGGCGTGAATCTGCTTGGGATTGTACGTATAACGCTCGAAATATTCGCGCAACCTTGAAGCCAGATGCCACAAGCCGAGTACGAACAGCGCAACCACTATCGTGCGGCCAAGGTAGCCGATCTGCCAAAACTTCGGCTTCAGCATGGCCACAATAAAAGTCGAGAAGAAGAGAGTGACGGTGGTGAAGACTGCCTGTGATCGTTCGGTGTTGGCGCGGCGGTCTGCTTCCAGCAAAAGATCAACTACCCGGTCGCAACGCGCCTGCACCGTGACCATCCGCATCCGGCGCGCATGAATGTTATTGGAATGAAGAACGAACCCGCTTTTCTGCTGTCTCTCTTTTTCGCACTTGGCATCGTAGGCGGCGCGCTCCTGCGAGTCGCTGAGCGTACGATAAGCCAAAGCGAGCAGCGCGAATTTACGCGCCGCGTGTTCCGACCCACCGTTGACATCCGGGTGTGCGCGACGTGCCAGACGGCGATAGGCAGACTTGATTTCTGCGGCAGTCGCCGTCTCCTTGACACCTAAAATTTTGTAGTAATCAACCACCGCGCTTTTCTTAAAACTCCTTCAAAAGACAGCGATGGGACGCCCGATAATCTCTGCTTGAGCGGGCAGGAGAGGGTCGCCCTTGACGCGCATACTATAGCACGGCGCAGGCAAATTCGTCTCGCCCGAAGTTAAACTTTAACTTCGGGCGAGACGAACTTAACTATCAACAACGCTAGACAACCGGAGGATAAGTACCGACGGGGTGAGGCCCGTCAGCTGAAACCAGGGAGTGATGCTTAATATCTCGGACGGCCTCCGAGAGGGGCGAGGACATTTTTGTGGTGATCCCCTACCCTGGCTTCTTGTTTGATATTAGCAATGTTTATGCCACTGATAAATTTTATAGAAATCAATAGAAATTATAGGGAAAATAGAATCTTGTCCGGCGTCGAGCGAGATTTGTGTGTACATATGTAGACACCGGTGTGTACATATGTAGACTCGGATTGAATCCTGGGAGCTTTCAGGGAGAGCTTGAAGGGACTTAGAGGAAAGGATGGCGAGTCATTCCGAGTCACTCGCCATCCTTTTCGAAACAGTTTTAACTGGCAGCCGCAACCGGCGCTTCCGTGCTTTGGTCGCCGGATTTTGTGCGAGCGGCACGCTCGACGACCTCGATGATGGTGCGAACGGCAACCCCGGTCGGCCCCTTGGCGCGATACGGCTTGGCATCGTCGCCCCAGGCTGTCCCGGCGATGTCCAGATGTGCCCATGCAACTCCGTCGGCAAACTCTTTGAGAAAGGCTGCGGCGGTGATTGTTCCGGCCTTGCGCCCGCCGACGTTCTTGATGTCCGCGATGTCGGACTTGATTTGCTTGGTGTATTCCTTGTCGAGCGGCAGTTGCCAGAACTTCTCGCCTACTTCTTTGCCAGCGGCGATGACTTCGTCAATCAACTCCTGATCCGTGCCCAGAATGGCTGTGTTGACATCGCCGAGCGCGATGGAGACAGCGCCCGTGAGCGTCGCCATGTCAACGATTCGCGTTGCGCCGAGTTTCTTGGCATAACAGATGGCGTCTGAGAGTACCAGACGACCCTCTGCATCCGTGTTAATGATTTCGATGGTCTTGCCTGACATGGCTCTGACGACATCGCCGGGCTTCGTGGCTTTGCCCGACGGCAAATTCTCGGAAGCCGGGACGACGCCCAGCACTGGAATCGAAGGCTTTAACTGCGCGATGGCGCGCATCGCACCGATCACAGTTGCGCCGCCCGTCATGTCATACTTCATCAGTTCCATGTTCTCGCCGGGCTTGAGCGAGATGCCGCCGGAATCAAAAGTGATTCCCTTGCCGACGAATGCCAGCAGTTCGCCCTCCTCTTGAGCAGGGGCGTCGCGCGGCGTGTATTTCAGGATGATTAACTTCGCATCCTCTTCCGAGCCGTGCGAGACGCTGAGCAAAGCCCCCATGCCTTCCTGCTCCATCCGCGCCTCGTCCAACACATCAACGTTCAAGCCAAACTCTTCGGCAATCTCGCGCGCACGCTCGGCCATATTTGTCGGCGTCATGTATGCGCCCGGCTCGTTCGCCAGATCACGCGTGAAGTTGACGGAGTCGCCGATGATGCGCCCGCGCTCAGCGCCGCGCTTGAGGGCTTCTTCGTCCGCTCCTTCAATGATGATGATCAATTTATCAATCGCGCGCTCTTCCTTATCAATCGTGCGATACTTGTCCGGCTCAAACAATCCGATAGTCGCTCCTTCAGCCGCCGCCGCAACCAATTTCTCGGCGTCTCCCTCCGCGCGTGCGACGAGGCCGATGGTCTTGACGTTCTTGCCGCGAAGAAAGCGCGCAACGCTGCCCGCCATCTGCGAAACCTGCGCCGGAGTGTAGCTCTCGCGCTCGCCGACGCCGACGAGCAGAAGCCTGCGCGCGCGAAGCCCGCCCGACCCGGCCAGATGGACATAGACGGTCTCGCCCTCTTTGCCTTTCAACTCTTCTGATTCGATTACAGACTTGATGACTCCGCCCGCAGCTTCGTCTAACTCTTTCAAGATGCCATCGTCAGCCTTTTCATCTTTGAAGACGGCGACAGCCAGAGCTTGAACGTCCTGCTCCTGGTAGCGCCCCGCACTGATTTGCACTTCCATAAAGAATCTTCCTCTCTAATCTGTGATTAACATCTTACTGACTGCGGCCACGTTCTTTCAATTGAGCGCGGGTCTCGCGCTCCACCGTCCGGCGTAATTCCGTCTCTCGCTTATCGTATAACTTTTTACCGCGAGCAACGCCGACCTCAAATTTAGCTCTTCCGTTTTTCATGTACACGCGCGTCACCACGAGCGTCATGCCCTGCACCGTTGATGCTTGTTCCAGACGATCAATCTCGCGTCGATGAAGCAGCAGTTTGCGCGTTCTCACCGGGTCATGGTTCGCGCGGTTGCCATGAGAATAAGGCGAAATGTGAGCATTGAACAACCACGCCTCGCCATCACGCACCGCGACATACGATTCCTTCAACTGCACACGACCATCAAGCACGCTCTTGACCTCCGTGCCGGTCAAGGCGATGCCCGCCTCGTACTTATCCGAGATGTGATACTCGTGAAAGGCCGCGCGGTTCGTTACCAGAAGCTTCTCTTCGTTTGTTACTGCCATACAAAAAGTTGGATTCTCAACTTTGAGATTTCAAATTAACTACGAATCTGTGTCTATTCATCTTTCAAACTCGCCGCGCAAAGGTCTAATCATCAACTCGCTCGCGGCATCTTCAGCCTTTTTACCTTCATAGAGCACGGCGTGAACTTCGCTGGTAATCGGCATCTCGACGTTGAGTTTTTGAGCCAGCCGGTGAACGGCGAGCGTGGTCTTCACACCCTCCGCGACCTCGTGCATGCCGCTCACAATATCCTGTAAAGCACGACCTTTTCCAAGCTCCTGCCCGACGAAGCGATTGCGCGATAGCCCACCCGTGCAGGTCAGAACCAGATCGCCCATCCCGGCTAGACCCATCATCGTCTCCATCCGAGCGCCCTGAGCCAGCGCGAAGCGTGCCATCTCCGCCAAGCCGCGCGTAATCAACGCCGCAATGCTATTTGTTCCCAAGCCCAGCCCCGCGACCATTCCAGCCGCCACCGCCATGACGTTTTTCACAGAGCCGCCGATCTCTGTGCCCACGACATCCGTGTTCGTGTAGATGCGTAGATTCTGAAAGCTCAAATGCTCCTGCACCAATCTGGCATCCGTGAGCTTGCCGCTCGCAGCCACCACAGCCGTCGGATGGCCTGCGGCAACTTCCTGCGCGAAAGACGGCCCCGAAAGACAAACGAAGCGCGGCTCGAAATGTTCGCTCAACACATCTCGCACGACTTCGGAGATGCGCTTGCCGGTCTCAATCTCAATGCCCTTCGTCGCGCTGACAAAGATCATCTCAGGTTGCAAGCGCGGCGTCATCCGCACCAGTAACTCGCGCGTCACATGCGACGGAGCGGCGAGCAAGACAAACTCCGCATCCTTCAACGCTTCATCAAGCTCGCTTGTCGCTTCGACGCCCGGCGGTATTTCATGCGCCGCCAGGTATCGGCTGTTGACGTGCTGCTGATTGATGCTGTCAACGACCTCAACGTTACGCGACCAGAGCCGCACCCGATGCCCTGCGCGCCCGGCCACGAGGCCCAGCGCCGTTCCCCAACTCCCCGCACCGATAATTGCGATTCGACTCATCTTTGGACGATGGGCGATGGATGATGGACGATGGACGATGGACAAGAACTACGTGCTCCTTCGTCCTCCCATCGTCTATGGTCTATCGTCCATCGTCTGAAAGCCCGCAGGCTTTCACTTAAACTTACTCTCCGTGCCCCGGAGCAGCCTCCCGATGTTGGCGTGGTGCATCAGGACGATGAGCGCGCCTGCAATGATAGCTGCTGTGATAACTGGCGCGAGGTCTGCGACCGGCTTGAAATACGCGCTCAGCAGCCAGACGAACAAAGGAAAGGCGGCGGTAGCGAGGATCGAGCCGAGCGAGACGTAGCGTGTGAGCGCGACCACGAAAATAAAGATTACAGCCGCACACGCCACCGCCAGCGGATAGAGACTCAGAAAGACGCCGACTCCTGTTGCCACCCCCTTGCCTCCGCGAAAGCCCAGCCAGACCGGAAAGCAGTGGCCGAAGACAGCCAGGAACGCCGCAACAGCCACCCACCAGTTGACCCCGAAATCATCAGTCAAAAGCCAGCGCGCGAGCAGGACGGCTAGCGCACCCTTCACAGCATCGAGCAGGAGCGTCACCACACCCGCGAGCTTTCCCGCACGGCGCGAGACGTTCGTCGCACCCGTTCCGCCCGAACCCGACTCGCGCACATCCGCGCCTTCCGTCAAGCGCACAATCAAATAACCGAAGGGAATCGACCCCAGCAGATAGGCAATGATGAGAACCAGCACGGGTCGCATACGGGGGCACTCCGCGCCCTATGAGAGAATCCTCTAGGCTTGAGGGCGAACCGAGACTATAACAAGCAAGGGAAAGAAGCGACAAGGGCAGGAATGAAGGCGGAGGGAGGCGACGTTGCATTAAGCTTTACGGTCAAGCGTTTCAATCTTAAGGCATCAGATACCCCCGCTGCTCTCGTATCCGTTTATCTGGTGTATGTCGAGAGTGGCTCAATCTGAAGGTTAAAAGCCTGCGGGTTTTCACCGACAATCGCGGCGGCGAAAAATATTGGAATATAGTCCAGATCCTCCCTTGCTTCCCTGTCCAACTTGTTCTGTCCTTCCACCAGAGTCCAGAAACTTCGCTCCCTGTCAGGACGATCTAACAATTTGCTCAGATCACGTTTCACCATTTCCGGGTCACGATTGAAGGAGAAGATAGCGAGCGTCACGTCGTCTGAATTCCTTCCCCATTCCTTTATCAGATCAGACATATGATAGGCAGCGACTTGAACTGACTTGCGAACATTACAAAGCTCTTCAGCGCTTGGGACATACTTCTGAGCCGTCACGGGCAACATCTGAAAAATCCCCTTCCCCTGATCCTTCGGCGTGCAGAGATTCTTATACTCGGACTCGACCACCGGCAAATACAGACCGATAATCGGCGGCACGTCTCTATCATTGAAAGCTTTGATGATGAAAGGCGCGGACTTCCTCGCTTCCTCGAAGATAAAACGCGGGTCAGTCTTAAATCGCGCACGAATGCCGCTGCCCACCTGTTCGTCGTATAAATCAACCTCTGTTCTAATCAGGGAGAGAGCTTTCTCGTTGAGCTTGTGTGGATTGTCGCCTAACTTCTCCATGATTTGCTGCGCCCGCTCTTCGATGAACTTCTCTTTCTCGGACTTGCCCATCTCCCTGTAAGGCTTTGTCGCCTCCGGTCGCTGCCCACCGTCTCGATTTAAGGGTGAAGGTGATGCGTTTACAAGTGGCGAAGGCTGGGCTATGGGTTGATTTCGCTTTCTCGATTTGACTGCCCAAAAGATGCCCGCCGCCGCTAAGATAACAATCGCTGCCGCAATAGCCATCAACAATTTCTTCTGCTGCATTATTCCGCCGCCCTTTCCGTCACCGGGCGGTGGGCTTGTTTCCTTCATCAGCGCAACGGGCTTCGCTTCTCCTTCTAACTTCTCTATCGCCGCTCGCACACTTTCGCTTTCAATCTCCTCTTTGCCTTGAGCAGAGAGGCGAGAGCGCACGTTGGCGACGAGTCCCGGAAGGTGGTCTTCAATTGGGGGACTGGAAGCGTCGAGCCATTGCAGAGAACTGAGGTAGTAGCGCAAAGCCTTGTTGAGCGGAATGGCGTCTACGCGCAAGGGCAGAATTTGCGTGGGTGAATCTTCAAGACAGGCGTTCTGAATTTCGCGTTTGACGTGCGGCGATTTGTTGGAATGCTCCGAGATGATGAGGATCATCAAGCGGCTGACGCAAATCGCGTCAATGATGGCATCTTCGTAGTTAGTGCCGATGGGCACGTCGCGCGGGGCGATCCAGCACTTTATCCCTTCTTCTTCCAACGTGCGCCGGAGGACTTCGGCTACTTTCCCGTCTTCTCCCGCGTAACTAATGAATACGTCATGAGTCATGAGGTGGGTGAGCCTCCAACGTACCGAATTTTTAAGCCTTCTTCGCTTCGTTACACGTCGAACACGCAAGCAGCGAGGCAACTAGCGCCACCTTATATCCTGTTCGTCGCCTTAAAGCAATTGTCTTCGGAGAAGGTCGAGCGCGATTAGCTGCGCGCACACAACTGTGCGCTGGCCAGGCTCTCGGATGAGACACAGACCCATTCCCTGCATCGGCTGCATGGCGATGATCGGCAGCTTCACGATTGGAAAGAGCCGTCTGTCATTTACCTGCTGCGAGGAATCTGCTTGATGTGAGGCTCTGACGTGCGCTGCCACTCAAATAAGATGAAACGCGAGGCGCGCTCTGGCGGTGAGTCAGCCGCAGGAGTGTATGCTCCGTAGCGAGATGAGCTTCAATCCAGCCAACGGCTCACCTGCTGCGGCTTCCGCGTCACCCGATTTTGAATTTCACTGCGTTCTTGCCGCAGCTAGACTCTACCCAGAAGGTATGCGCCCCCGCTGCCAGCTTCCAGGTGAACTGCGAACTGAATTCATCATAAAAGGAAGCCTTCCCCAGCGTACTTTTATCGAACCCCCAACTAACAG
The DNA here is from genome assembly GCA_963791265.1 of uncultured Acidobacteriota bacterium. Taxonomy (GTDB): domain Bacteria; phylum Acidobacteriota; class Blastocatellia; order Pyrinomonadales; family Pyrinomonadaceae; genus QHXM01. Next base: position 164,149 of record CAWBSB010000005.1, on the reverse strand, counting down.
TGCCGGGGCCGCCGCCGCAAGTCACACTAAAGCTAGCAGCGAAGTAAGCCGACTTGATCTTGCAAGCCGGATCAATTTTAGGAAACGACTCCCCGTCAATTGGGTAAACGATATTAACGGCATGCTGTCCCATTGTGAGTCTCCTTGAGTTTAGAGTGGAAAAACCTTTTCAGCATTATAAAGTCGCGGTTAAGGGTTGGCTAGAGGCAGGAAGCTAATCATTTCGGTCAAAACGCTCCTGCAACAGCGCAGAGATAACCCACGTCGAGCGCCTGTATTAATGCGGCATAACGGCCTCAGATGGGTTGTTAGCCGTCGGACTATGGATTACTGCTCGACGCTTGCTATGGATTTTGATTGCGATCCTCATCAGGCACGCGCCCCGCCTGTCTTAGAAGTTTTAATACTGAGCCTCTGTCATCATATAAATCTTCCAAGACTCTTTGCGTATAACGATGGGCAGGTTCAACATCATCTTCTGATATTTCATGCCACTCATCATGCAAGACATCATTGCCCAACACTCTTATGTCATCATGTGCTCTACGTTTTCTTGCTTCAGTGATAACTCCATCTTTCGCAGCCGAATCAATTTGTTGCTGTAGATTTGCGCCTTTTGTTTTGTACCCATTAGCTCTCATCGTTTTATCTAAGACAGAACGAAACATCGCAGCCGACGCCCGGTAACAACTATTTTCCAAACACATTTCAGCCTCTCGGAATTCATTTTGAACTCCTTCTGGCACATCCGCAGGCAGAGGTAATCTTTCTTTGGCTTCCGGCCAGAATAAGTGCAACTCCTGCACACGGTCAGGATATGAAGCCTCTGCCTCATACATCTGGATTACACCTATCGCGCCCATGCCGCAACCAGCACATCTGAACAAACGATACTGGAATTCGGAATCTCTATAATCACGGCTAAAGAAAGAAGGGCGGCGTCTTTGAATAACTGCACCTAGAATCCGTCCATTCACAACATACTCAAATGTGCTACGTCCGCCATCGCATCCTGGACAGTGGGTTATGACATTTCCAAGTTCGTTAATTTCTGCCATTTCTAATTCCCCAATCAATAAGATGGCTAACTTCTAATTAAGCCGCATCGTGCGTGCGGCTTAATAACGTAAATCAGCGCGTTAGACGACATCATGCGGCTTATTTCTCATCCCCTGTGAATAAGAGAAGCGTTAGAGGATTCTTCAGGGATTGTCGGATTCGTCATCACAGGTAGGTGCTCTAATCTAAATCAGTCGCCGCCTCAAAAGGTCAAGCGCGGCTTGCGAGGCTCGCCAGCGAATGAGGTGGCGGTCGCCGGGAATCATTAATTTGCGATGCTCCGTGTGCGCGTCGTCCGAGAGCGCGATGTAGACAAGGCCGACGGGCTTTTCTTCCGTGCCGCCGCCGGGGCCTGCGATGCCTGTCACGGCAAGTCCGAAGTCCGTGTCTGCGCGATGGCGCACACCTTCGGCCATTGCTTCGGCAACTTCCGCGCTGACCGCTCCGTGTTTCACTATAAGTTCAGCATCAACGCCGAGTGAACGGGTCTTCGCGTCGTTTGAGTAGGTGACGACGCCTTCCATGAAATAGACGGACGAGCCGGGGACTTCCGTCAGGCGCTGGCTGATAAGCCCGCCCGTGCAGCTTTCGGCGACGGCGAGAGTGAACCCGGCGACAGCGAGCCGGAGGCCGACGACTTCCTCCATCTTCTCGCCCCGGAAAGCGAAGATGGAGTGTCCCAAACGTTCCTCAATCTGCCCGGCCAGACCGTCGAGCAACAACTCCGCTTCCTGTTCAGTCTTGGCCTGCGCCGTCAGGTGAATCTCGACTTCGCTGCGATTGAAAAGAATCGTCGTCTGCGGATTTTTGTACTGCGTGTAGACCGGAGCGATCTTCTCATCAATCGCCGATTCGCCCATTCCCGCGACACGCAACACGCGACGCACGACACGAACGTCGCCAGCTTTGGCAACGAGTTTCGGCAGCACAAACGTCTCGAACATCGGGCGCATCTCGCGCGGCGGGCCGGGCAGCAAAACGATGCTGCGGCCTTCATGCTCAAGGTACATGCCGGGCGCGCTGCCATTGGGGTTATCCAAAACGTCCGCGCCTTCAATCACCATCGCCTGCCGCGAGTTGATCTCAGGCATCTGGCGTCCCATGTCGAAAAACTTTTGACGAATGACCTCAAGGACTTTTTCATTGAGCAAGAGCCTGCGAGAGAGCGCCCGCGCAGCAATCTTGCGCGTGATGTCGTCTTCGGTCGGGCCGAGACCTCCCGTCATTATCACGACACGCGAACGCTTCATCGCATCCCTGATGGTCTCTTCGAGCCGCGCGTCGTCGTCGCCGACGATGGTCTTGAGCTTAACTTCGATGCCGATGCCGTTGAGCTTCTCCGTCAACCAGAGACTGTTGGTGTCCGTGCGCTCGGAAGTCAGGAGTTCAGAGCCGATGGCGATGATTTCAGCAGTTAGCATAGATTAGCCAAACAAACATATAAGTTTCTGAGAATCAAAAGTCCCGCTAGGGACGGTTGATAATAGCCCAGCAATTTATTGCTGGGAATAGCATGAAGATGAGGTTTGAGTCCCGTAGGGACGACTGAATAGAAGCGAGTATCTGTTTTCAGTCGTCCCTACGGGACTCTCTTTGGTTTCTAATCTCTTAACCCAGCACTGAAGTGCTGGGCTATTCTCGATTGTCCCTACGGGACATAACTTGCTCACGATGTTGATTGGATGCGCTCCATTAACTCACCTTGAACTCTCATTATTGATGCCGAACACTTTAACCTCGCGCACCCACATGATGAAAGGTCTGCCCGTCGGCCCCTGCTGCGCGGGCTGGAAAATTCTGGCGCGCGTTGCGCTTGTGGGCGCAAACTCAAAAGCCATCCGGTCGTAATCCTTGTCAGGCTCCATCTTTGAGATTGTCTCCCAGCGCCCGCGTTCGTCCATGAACTGCAACTCCGCGCGGCGCGAAGGCATGAAGCGATTTCGATCAAATCCCCAGTAAACATAGACGGCGGCCAGACGAACGGGTTTATCAAAACTCAGCTCGATCCAGTGCGGCGCTTGCGTTTCGTCGGAAGCCCAGTTGCCCTCGTTGTATTTCATCTTACTGATGCGCCGTACATCCCATTCATTATCAGTCAAAGGCGTCTGTGTATAACCATCGTAGCTCGAATCCACAGCGACGCGCGCGGGCTTTATTTCTACGAGCGCAGCTTCCGGCGCGGGCGTGGCAGAGTCTTGCGCCGCCTGTTTGTTCTCCGGCGTGTTGCTGCGATTGGCGAAGAAGGCAATCAGGCCAACGAGAGCGAGCGCAGCAGCCGCAACTCCGAGCCATAAGCCGAAAGATCGTTTCCTGCGCCACTCGGCGGCCTCTTGATAGGTGAGCTTGACGGTGGCAGGCGAGCCGCCGAGTTCATGCCCGCATTGACGACAATGCGTGTCGCTCGCGTCTACGCCAGCACTGCACGAAGGGCAGGTATGAGCCTTGATAGGCTGCGTCAAATAGCTCTCGCGCCCGGCGTCGGAGATGGTCGGGGCAATAATCTCCTGTGTCCCAACCTTGATGCGAGTTCGCGCAGTAGTAGTAGCACTGTCGCCCTGCGCATGGTCGCTTGTCTCGCGCCCTCGCACATGACGCACGGCGTGCAAAAATTCCAGCCCTGAAGCAAAGCGGTTCTCCGGCTTCTTCTCCAGAGCGCGCAGGATGGTGGCTTCCAGTTCCGGCGTCAGTTGCGGATTGATTCTGGATGGGGGCGGCGGCTGTTGATGGATGTGCGCGCGGACGATTTCGAGTTGCGAAAGCTTGCCGCCCTGATCGTGAAAGGGAGGCTCGCCCGTCAGCATCTCGTAAAGGATGACGCCCAGGCTGTAAATATCAGCGCGCGGGTCAACGGGCGTGCCCTCGGCCTGTTCGGGCGAAACATATTCGGGCGAGCCGTAGTTTCCGCCCGTGTTCGTCTTCTCCGAGCCGACGAGTTTGACAATCCCGAAGTCCGTAATCTTCACACGGTCGTCCGGCGTGATGAGTAAATTGGCTGGCTTGAGGTCGCGGTGAATCAACCCCTTGTGCGATGAGCCGTCCTGATCCTGGTAGACGAACTCCTGCGCGTAAGCAATAGCCGTGAGCATTTGCTCGAAGAGGTCTAGAGCGCGTTCGATAGGCAGCGGGCTAACCTCGCGCTCGATGAGTTGAGCCAGCGAGCGGCCTTCGACAAACTCCATCACGATGTAGTAAGTCTGGGCAGCGACGATGTAGTCGTAGATTTTGACGATGCCGGGATGATCTAGCTGCGACTGGATGAAGGCTTCTTTCTCGAAGCGGGAGCGAAGACGGCGGAGGTCGCGTGTACTGCTCGCGCTGATGGACTTGATGGCGACTTCGCGCGGCAGTTTCAGGTGGTGGCCGCGATAGACGATGCCCATCCCGCCGCGCCCGATGCGTTCCTCAATCCGGTAATTCCCGATGATCGTTTCGGCAGCCAAAGCTTTACCCAAATGCAAAATTAAAAATGTAAAATGCAGAATTGAGGATGAAACCACATTTAATTAAGAGTGGTGCTCCGCCTTACTTTTGCATTTTTAATTTTTAATTTTGCATTTTCAAGCTGTTTTCTTCTCTTCTTCGTAGAGGTCGCGCAAGACCTCCGCGATGGGCGGCGGAGGCGCGTGTGTGCTCTGGCGACGTGAGGTTTCTGTCTTCATCGCCGGATCACCGCCGTTGGATGATTGATAGGAGGAATCATCAAAGGCTGACGCCGAGTTGAGCGAGGTGACGAGGTTCAATCGTTCGCGGCTTTCGGCCAGCATGAAGGCCGCGCGATTGTGGCGCGCGCGGTCCAGGCTGCGAATGGCCGCCATCGTTTGCGGCGCAACGGCAGGCTCACGCTCCAGTTTTCTCAGAATCTGAACGTAGCGGCGAAGCTCTGTGGAAGGCGCAAGCCGGTGGCGCTCGTCCGAGAGATCATTCTCGACAATGTATGAGAGATGTTCGGCGGCGGCTTCATGATCCCCGGCCTTGTAATAGAGCGCGCCGAGGGCGAAGTAGACAAGCGGCGGCGGGTCTGACATCGAGTGCAGGAGACGCTCGCCACGCTCTATGACTTCGGCAATCTCGAAACCGAACCAGTGTCGCTCTTCATCACGCAGGACATCGTTGGCGGCGATATAAAACTCGAAAATGCGGCCACTCTCCTGATGCTCTGTGTGCTGCACAGCCCGCCAGATAAAAAAAGTAACGGTGGCGAAGAAGATAATCACTGAAAACGGAATACCCATAACGCCGAGCATCGCAATGATGATAATGATGGCGAGTAACTTTTGCGCCGCTTCTCTGCTCTGGTGATTCATAAAAACAGAAGTCAGAAGTCAGGAGTCAGAAGTCAGAATAAAACAAAATCTGTGAAAGCCGCTCGGAGCCTTATCCATTCTGACTTCTGGATTCTGGCTCCTGAATTCTGCTTTTCAGATTCTTTCCCTGATGGCCGCGCCCGCTTCCTCTGTGGAGAGCGTGCCGCCGAGATCGCGTGTCGTCTCTTGTTGGACAATCGCCTGGCCGACTGCCTTTTCAACCGCGTCGCTTGCTTCGTCGAACCCTAGATATTCTAGCATCATCGCCGCAGTGAGAATAGAGCCAACCGGATTGGCGACATTTTTTCCGGCCAGAGGCGGGGCGCTGCCATGCACCGGCTCGAAAAGAGAGACGCGCCCCGGATGAATGTTACCCGAAGCCGCCAAGCCCAAACCTCCCTGAAGCGCCGCGCCGAGATCGGTCAGGATGTCGCCGAAAAGATTGTTCGTGACGATGACTTCGTACTGCGAAGGGTCCAGCACCATGAACATCGCCATCGCGTCAACATACTGGTGATTAGCTTCAATCCCCTCATAACGCGCCGCCACCTCTTTGAAGACTCTCTGCCAGAGGTCGCCGCCATAACGCTGCACGTTCGATTTGTCGGCCATCGTCACACGACGCCGCCCATGTTTCCGCGCATACTCGAAAGCCGCCACGATGATTCTTTCCACCCCGCGCCGCGTGTTCAATTCCTCCTGCGTGGCAATCTCTTCCGCAGTTCCCTTCTTGAGAAAGCCGCCCGCCCCGCAGTAAGCGCCTTCGGTGTTTTCACGAAAGACGACGAAATCAATGTCGGCAGGCGCGCGTTCACGCAAGGGAGTCAGACGCGCGTCGAGCAGGCGCACGGGGCGCAGGTTGATATAAAGGTCTAAGCCCCGCCGCATTCCCAGCAGGATGTCTTCGGCGTGCTTGTTTGAAGCAACGCGCGGATCGCCAAACGCTCCCGCGAGAATGGCGTCAAATTCATTGGAGAGCATTTCAAGCGCGCCTTCCGGCAAGCTGACACCTTCTTTCAGGAATTTATCAGCGCCCCAATCGAAAGGCGTCAACTCAAGCTCGACACCATGCGTCTCACGCAAACCTTCAAGCAGACGCACGGCTTCCCGAATAACCTCCGGGCCGATTCCGTCGCCCGGAATCACGGCGACTCTTTTCACATTACCCTTTGTCATCATTGCGCAATCGTACTTCGCTTGACGGAGAAATCACAAATGCCAGAGCCAAAGAAGGCAAAATAGTGGTTCAAGTTCATATCGAATGTGAGACGGGAGGCGATTCACCACAGAGACACAGAGAACACGGAGGATGCACAGAGAAAAGAAATAGCAGAGAGCAGCTTTGAAATCTCAGATGATGAATTTGAAATCTCAAATCTGTAATTTGAGATAGTCTTCCTCTGCGCCCCCTCTGCGTTCTCTGTGTCTCTGTGGTGAACCTCACCTAACGTTGCCCCAGCGTGTTCGGTGAAATGAACTTGAGCGGGGTGTGCGCAGTTCGCTTGAGGGTCAGAGGCTTGCCGCTGAGGAATTCGATGATGGCTTGCCGGGTTGCCGGTGGGGTAAAGACATCTTCGTGACCAGCATTATCGACGATGAAGAGTTCGCTGTTCGGAAAGCCCTTGCGAAGCTCCTGAGAATTACTAATCGGCGTGCGGCCATCGAGGCTGCCGCTAATAAAGAGCGTCGGGACTTTGGATTTCACAGGCGTGCGAGAATCGTCTCCGATATCCGGGCTGCCCCAGATTTCACAAATCCGAGGCCAGGGGAAGTTGATGGCCTCGCCGAGTAGAGATTTCGTCGCCTCGCTTTTGATCTTGCGGTCGCGCTCTTTCGTCGCACCGGAAGCGCAATCCATCGAAAAGATCATCGCCCAGGGCGCGGGAGCAGTAATGCGATCCTGCAAGCTCTGCGTCTCCTTGGCGAGCAGCGTGTAGTCCCCTTTCGAAATGGAGTAGTAAAGTGCCGGGAAGCGTGCGATGTCTTTGGTGTCCCCGACATCTATGCCGATCATCACCTGCAAGGCGAACTTCCCGACCGTGACCTTACTCTTCTGCTTCGTCTGGCGGTTCATAATTTCGACGGTGGCAGGCTGCCTGTCCAACTGTTCATGCACGCTCTTCATCAAGGCAAGGAAATCGGGAATGAGCTTGCTCCACGCCGGGTCTGCTTTGACGAGCCGGTTGATGTCCTCAAAATGCTTCTGAATTTTGCTCGGCAGCTTCCGCGTATCGTTCGGGCCTTCGACGCCCGCGAAGATAGCGCGGTTGATGTTTTGCTGGTGGCGGCGAATGACTGAGAAGCCAAGCTGCGTCCCGTAGCTGAAGCCCCACAAATTAATTTTCTCAACACTGAGAGCTTTGCGTAAATCATCAACGTCGTCGGCGCTCTCTTTGATATTATAAGCCGAAAAATCTATTCCTTTAGCGCGCCATGATTCGGCACACGGGCGAAAATATTCCACTGTGTAGCGCAACATGTTTTCGCCGCTCACGAGCGAGTCCAACTCAAATCCTTTAATCGTGCAGGCGAGATATGGCCGCGACTGCCCCGCGCTTCGCTGCTCAAAGGCGATAATGTCGCCGAACTCAAGCAGTGGCTCAAAGATATGGAAAAAGATTCTGGCCTCGGCAATGCCAGAGCCCCCCGGCCCTCCAGCAAGCAAAACGAGCGGCGGCCCCGGATTCTTCGCGGTGCTTTTGAGCCGCATGAAAGCCAGATCAATCGTCTTGCCATCGGCGCGACTCCGGTTCTCAGGAACTTTTATTCTTCCCAGTTCTGCCGGGAGATTCCTTCCGTCATTCGTTTTGAAGGTGAATGGCTCATATTTGACTTCCGTTCCTGTCTGTATCGCCAGCGCGCCGGGCGCATAAAGGAACGCCGCCAACACTATTGCGAGAAGCGTTAGGATGAAACTTTTATAAGCTGCGAGAGATTTGAACATCTTGCTTGAGTCCTTCCGTAGAGGTTTGAAGCCCCGTGTGGGTTCAGGGTGAAGATACGAGATATTCTTTGGAAATGCGTCCCGTTTGATAAGTCTGGACGTTTGAACTTATCATTCCGGCGCTTTTTAATTGCGGAATGCGGATTTCGGATTGCGGATTGAAGAACAACTCAACCGTTTTCCAATCCGCAATCCGCATTCCACAATTCCTTTAATGCCCGTTGCTGGAGGTTTTTCTCCACTCGGAAGGCGTCATGTTGACGTACTTCTTGAAGACCGAGTTGAAGGCGGATTTAGAGTTGAAGCCGACTTCTCCGGCGATGGCGATAATGGAAAAATGTTTCTCGCTCGGATCGATGAGTCGTTTTTTGGCTTCTTCAATGCGGTAGGAATTGATGAAATCGAAAAAGTTCTGGTTCAGCCGCTCGTTGATTATCTGCGAAAGATGATGCGGATGGATTGAAAGCCGCTGTGCCAGCTTTTGCAGCGTGAGGTCGCTGTCCAGATACAGCTTCTCCTTCTCCATGGTTTCCAATAGCCTGCGAACATACCGGTCGGCTCTATCCTTTGTGAGAGTTGATTTCTCGTACTTCTTTGTCGTCGTATTATCAGCAGGCGCGTTGGCGGCAGCTTCGCCCCCGCCTTCTGGTTTGATCAATGATTCGGGTCTGCGTAGCCTCTGATAAACCGCGACGTAGATAAAGACGGAAAAAAAGAGCGGCACGACGAGATTGGTCTGGACGCTGTAATCGAAGGCGTAGCGAAACACACCGGCCAACCAGATGACTGTGAAGATTCCCACCCACGCGCGCGCCCAGAATAAATCGGACGGATCAACGTTCGCCGCCTTCGCTTCTTTCTTCCCCGCGCGGAGCACCGGGATCGAAACGATGATGATGAGATAAACCAACGCCTGCGCCATGAGCAGAATCGTCCGCACATGCCACGCTGTCGGGTAGCTACGGTAAGCCGCGAGCAGGTAGTTGAGTTTATATTCGCTGCTTTGGAAGTAGAAAGGCGTCAGGTATACCAGGCAAACCAGCGAAGAGATAAAGTGCCAGAGGTCACGCCGACTCAGGCCGGAGCACTTCTCCAGCAACGCCCTGATATAGAAAAAAACGAGCGGCCCGATGAGGAACTGGAAAGGGACGTGGAGCTGTGCAAGCTGCGGCACGCGGAGCATGTAGCGCGTGTGCGAAAGAATGCCCCACGTCAGCAGTACGGAGATGCACAAGAGAAGCGCAGCAAGGATGTGATTGGCATGGATGTTACCCCGCTTTGTGCCGAGCAGCGCGCCCGCAAACAAGACCGCCTGCGCTGCTCCTAAAATGGTCAGGATGGATTGAAGGTTAAGCGACGGCTCCATGTAAAACCTCAAAGATGTCTAACTGGTTCCCGTGCCGCTCCCACTCTTCAAATCGAACCGCACTCACGCCTCACCGTTGATTCGCAACTCAGAAAAGGTGGCTGAGGCGGAATCGTAAAGCACAGTGAAGTAACAATCGCCGCCATCGTCAACAGCCACAGGCGTGGTTTTCCAATCTATATCAAAAGACTGACAGAAGAAGTTGATGAAAATCATCCTGCGCCCGTTCCTCACAACTCCCACGTACTGGCGTTTGTACGTCGCGAGTTTCGACCATAGATTCGGAGAACGCTTCGCGGCAGCTTTTTTCAAATACGATTTGATTCTCGCTTCCAGCTTAATAATCTCATTTTTATCGGGCGTCCACGTTTCCTTTTCAGTCATGCCGGAAAAGGCTTTCATAAAATCACCGGCCTTCTCGCGCGGAATGATGACGCCTTCATACTCATCTGTCTTGACTACTTCAAACGGCTCGTCTGCTTTCGCGAAGGTCTGTGTGACTGCGACGCCGCACACCAACGCGACCGCAACAACCAGACTTGCGGCAAATACTCCCGGCAGCAATCTCTGACGGCTCATCGTGTGCTCAATTCTAAACATTGATTAAGAGGACGGTCTGCTCAGGAGACGATCTTCGATGCGTGGCAGGCTGGCCAGCACAACGTCGCCGACAATCTTCAAACTCTGAGGAGAGATTTTATCGAGCGTGTCTTCCGGATCATGCCAGTATTCGTATGTGCCGAGCTGGATGATGTCCAGCGCTTCGATACCTTCGTTCAAGAACGGTACGTGATCGTCGCCGTCGCAGCCCTCAACCCCGTCAATGAAATAGTTGTCGTAGCCGAGTTCCTTTGCCGTATTCCAGACGGCATCAATCAGCCAGCCCGTGCTCAGCATTTCGTTGCGCCCAAGCTCAAGATTTTTATAGCCAATCATGTCCAGCAGAATCATCGCACGCACGCGCTTCGTTTCATTCTTCTCTTTCAGTTGCTTAACGTAGCGATGGCTGCCGTAAGTGTTGTCCGGTTCCCCGTCCGGTGTCTTGCAATCATCCCAGTTCTCACAAAAGGCTTCTTCGCCGTCGAAGAAAACGAAGCGATAGGTCATGCGCGGTTTCTGGCCGCTCGTCGCCATGACGCGCGCCATTTCCATCAACGCGCCCGTAGAAGATGCGCCGTCGTTTGCGCCGACGAAACGAAACTCTTTGAAGAGTTTTGTATCGTAGTGGCTGCTGAGAATAATCACGTCGCTTGAGTCGCCGGGAAGCTCGGCGGTCACGTTCGCCATTTTCCGCTCGCCGATGGGCGTCTTCGCCTGCCACTCATCAACGGTTACGTTCAGGCCGTAAGACTTTAACTCGCCCACGATATATTCACGCGTTCTGGCAAGCTCGGCTGACCCCGCCGGGCGCGGGCCGAACTCGATCTGCTTGCGAACGTGCTCGAAAGCGCGCTCTCCATCAATTTTCAATCCTGACGAAGCTTTCGTCTGCGAAGGTGAAGCGGCAGGCGTCGCCCCTGTGCCAGCGTTGTTGCTTCGCTTGGAGTCGCCGCCGGGACACGCTGTAAAAGCGAGTGGAAGCGTCAGGACGAGAAGAAGCACAAAGCACCTGCGCGCATTCTTCGCAGGCGAGGCTTTCGTTCCTTTATTCGATGATGAGTTCATTGATTAACGGCGGAAGTTCGCTCAAGCTCAATTAGAAGCGGTCTCATAAAATAAAAGGCATTAAAAGCGAAACCGCGGGCATCACACGAAACAAAACTGAATTAGCTCTGGGCTGATTCTTCCGAACTTTTCGCTGTCGTTTCCGATTGATGCTCCTGCGGTCTGTGCGCGGCACGCTTGCCCTCACTCAGGGAACGTCCACGCCCGGCCATCAAGTCCATCACCTTTCCGCCAATCGTGTACGGAACTTCGATGAGAGCGGTCAGAGCCTGGTACACCGTGACCGCTTCCAACTCGACGAGCGTTGTGAGCTTACGTTGAAAGGGTAGCTCACGAAATTCTTTACGCAAATCTTTCGCTGCCTCGTCCGAAGTCTCTGCGCGCTCCGTCACGGGCACAGGCCGCAGCACAACTTCGCCGCCGTGCTCAACCTTTGCCTGACAGGCGAGACGCTCGCCTGCGGCAAGGCGTTCGGGACTTAAACGCACGCGCTCGGCCTCCGTCAAAGACGAAAGCAGCGTCGCTCCTTCCTCAACTACGACGGCGCACGTATCACACTCACCGCGCCCATCGCATTCGGTTGGCAGACGCACACCAAGACGCTTCGCCGCATCCCATAGATACGTACCTTCGGCAACCAACCCGTATCGTCCATCAGGCTCGAACTTGATCTCTACACTCATAAACAGATTCCATGCTGCACGTCTTGCGGCAGCGTCGGCAATATATGATCGGGGAAGACTGAAAGGAAATTACACAAAGTGAAGGCAAAAGTAAAAAGGTAAAAGGCAAAAGGAAGGCGGAAACCACATTTAGTGAGCCTAACAAAACCCGGCCAGGCAAAGAGATAAACCACGCGCGTCACACGATAAGGACACGAAACATCCAGCGCGTTTGTCTTTCTTTGTGTTGCTTCGTGTGACGCGCGTGGTTACATGGTTTTGTTAGACGCTCTTAATTAACAGTGGTTCTCCGCCTCACTTTTTACTTTTACCTTTTTACTTTTGCCTTTCTCTTACTCTCCGACCGTTGCGACTTTGATATTGGGCTGCACTGCGGCCTCATCCTTTTTACGTTCACGGGCTTCGCGGCGACAGTTGACGCAGATGCCCAGGATTCGCAGGAGATGTTGTTTGATTTCGAAGCGGTGCTTAGCGGCCATCGCATCCTGAATGGCTTCGAGTTCGGCGGAAAAGAATTCGATCACCTCGCCGCACTCCATGCAGATCATGTGGTCGTGATGCTGGTGCTTGTAATTGTGCTCGTAATGCGTTCGCCCGTCGCCAAAGCGCACCTCGCGCGCCAGTCCAGCTTCGGTCAGCAGCTTGAGCGTGCGATAGACGGTGGTCTGGCCGATGCTGGGGTCTTCCGCTTGCACGAGCCGGTAGAGGTCTTCGCTCGAAAGATGTTTTTCGGTTCGCAGAAAGACATCCAGAATCAACTCTCGCTGCGCCGTGCGCTTCAGCCCGGCCTTCTGGATGTGCTTGAGAAATACTTCTTGTTCTTCAGTCATAGTTTTCCGGCAATTGATTGAAAAAGTCGATGCTTCGGTTCAAAAGCATTTTAGCACCGCGCGGGGCAGACTGTGAAGAAGTTGGAAAGAATGCGTCCTGCGTGTTATCTTTGCGCCCCGGTGCCGGGGTGGCGGAATGGCAGACGCTGCGGACTTAGATACTTGAGCACGCTGGAAGGAAACGCCAGCGTGAATGGAGTCAAAGTCGGTGAAACCTTAACAGGATTTGCTAAAAATCGCTGATGGCAACGCCGAGCTAAGGCTGGCTGAGAAGAAGGCCAGCAAAGTGTAGAGACGAGACGGCTCCCTCCTAAACATCCCGTGCGGGTGCATGGAGAAGGCATCGCCCAGACCACAAATCCGCTGGCTGAGTGGAGCGGCGAAAGCCGTAGTGGTAAGAAAATCCGTTGACCGTAAGGTCGTGCGGGTTCAAGTCCCGCCCTCGGCACCAAAATTTCTGAAAGCATTGGCGAGAGACGAAACAAGGAAACCAGGTTTCGTCTCTCGCTTTTTCACGCCCGCCATTTCACCCCATATCGTGCATGACAGTTGCACGCTCGCGCACATGGTTTATAACCGACGCGGAGAGCCATAAAATCCGTTTCCGAATTTCGCCCTTAACTTAGAAAATAATTCGTCTTACGCCTTCGCCTTCGCTGGCTGCCGAAGTGGCACGCTCATTGCTCAAGTTGTCAACGTCTCGCCACGATGCTCTATGAAGAACGGGACAAAGTTGGCGAGCTTATACTCGGAGGGTTTTGAAATCATGACTAAAGTTAATAGCAATCCGGCGCGTCGCGCCCTCAGTTTTTTAGTTCTTATAGTTTTGATGGCTGGCAGCGTTCTTCCGGCCTTTGGTCAGCAGCGCAAAGTCCGTCGCAATCCGCGACTGGGCAAGTACACACGTCCCGCTCCGGCGCAGCCGAGCTATTACACGGTTTCAGCTAACACGATCATTCGCGTTCGCATGAACGAAGAGATTAGCTCCGGCAACGCGCGCATCGGCGACCGTTTCACCACGACAGTCGTTGACCCGGTTTACGCACGCGGTGTTGAAGTGATTCCGGCAGGCAGCATCGTGACGGGTCGGGTGACGACCGTTAATCGCGCTTCACGCAAGAGCAAGGCAGGGTCGATGGGCGTGGGCTTCGTCTCTGTGCAGTTGCCGAACGGCGTGACCAGAGCCATTAACGGCTCGCTGACGGATGTCTCCGGCGAATCTGTGAGCAGCGATAACGAAGGTCAGGTGTCCGGCAGATCTTCGACCAAGCGCAACGTAGTCTTCATCGGCGGCGGCGCAGCGACAGGCGCTTTGATTGGCGCAATCGCTGGCGGCGGCAAGGGCGCAGGCATCGGAGCAGGCGTTGGCGCAGGACTCGGAGTCGCAGGCGCGATCTTTTCAAAAGGTAAAGAGGCTGTAGTCAAACGCGGAACGGAGTTTGGCGTCGTGCTCAATCAGAGCGTCGCACTGCCCGTGGCAAACGTTCGATAGCCTCTGAAAGGTATCGGCAACTCTTTTGGGTTGTCGGTGCGAAGGAAGCCTGTTTGCGAAGGGGAGAGCGCGGGCAGGCTTCCAACAAAATCTAACGACATCGGTCGCCCCTGTCACTACGTAAGCGAGCGACCGTCAAAGAGAGACCCGTTGCGAAGGGGAGAGCGCAGCGGGTTTCTCTTTGTAGTAAAGAGTCTCTAACAAAACCAAGAAGAGATAGACAGGATTAACAGGATTAGCAAGATTAAGCAGACAAGGACAGTAAAGAAGGCTGAATGCTTATTCTTTCATCCTGCCTATCTTGTTAATCTCGGTCTATTTCTTCCCTGAAGCCAGTGAGCAAGCATTCTGCCTGAAAGTTTCTATCAACAAAATGTTGTGCATCTTTAAGAAGGTTATTGACGATATGGTGGTTTAGGCGTATTGTCATGCTGCTATCCAAGGGGTTTCCGGCCAGAGCTTGAGGGTTCGAGCTTACCCGGTTCTCGTCCCGCTCAAAACTCTGGCCACTCCGCGCTGCGAGCTTCACGACAGCGCCCCACATGCTCACCTAAAGGAGTAAAGAGAAGATGGCCACAAAAGGAACAAAGAAGGCAGCGAAGAAAGCGACGAAGAAGGTAGCGAAGAAAATCCTTCCGCCTCCTCCACCTATCGCATGTCTGCGAAAGTGTCACGTAGCTTTCATCGACTGCCTCAAGAAGAACCCCCTCAAATTCAAAGAATGCTTCGCACGTTATCAGGCGTGCGTGCGCAGCTGTCTCAAGCTGTAGATGTCTCAATCTCAAGGAACTGTCTTAACCCACCCCGGCGCGGGTTCGAGTAAGACAAAACCGAAGCGGCGCGTTCTCAATAAACGCGCCGCTCTCTTGTTAACCAGATGGGAGAATCTATCTACAGATGTTTGTTCGCTGAAACTATTTAATCGTTACTTCGCTCTGCTTCTCTGCTCTAACGCGGTCAAATTCCGGGTGACGATAAACGACGCGCCCGGCGACGATTGTCGCCACCGCCGCGCCGCGCATCGTCCAACCATCGAACGGCGTGTTGCGGCTTTTCGATTTCGAGCGCGACGCATCGAACGTCCAGCGCAATTCAGGGTCTAGTATCGTCACATCTCCCCAGGCCCCCTGGCGCAGCGTCCCGCGCTCCGTCAGGTTGAAGATTCGCGCCGGATTGACCGAGCATAATTCCACGAGCCGCTCAAGATTAATCGTGCCTTCGTGCACCAGACGGTCGAGCGCGAGACCGATGGCCGTCTCCAGCCCTGTGATGCCGAAGGGCGCTTGATCGTATTCGAGCGCCTTTTCGTCCGCGTGATGCGGCGCGTGGTCTGTGGCGATTGCATCAATCGTTCCATCCCTTAAGCCATTCAGGATTGCTTCGACGTGATCGCGGCTGCGCAGAGGCGGACTCATCTTGGTGTTGGTGTCATAGCCTTCGACGGCCTCATCGGAGAGCGCCCAGTGGTGCGGCGCGACTTCACACGTCAGAGGAAGCCCTGCGTCTTTGGCGCGACGGACGGCTTCGAGCGCGCCGGTTGTTGAGACGTGAGCGAGATGCACGCGCGCTCCGGTCAATTCGGCCAATGTGCAGTCGCGCACGGCGTCCATCTCTTCTGCGGCTGCGGGAATTCCCCTTAAACCCAGCATCAAAGACCAGCGCCCTTCGTGCATCGCTCCGCCAGCCGCCAGCGAGCGGTCTTCGCAATGGTCAACCACCGTCAAATCGAATCCGCGCGCATACTCCATCGCGCGCCGCATCATGCCAGCCGAAGGCACAGGCCGCCCATCATCCGAGACGGCGACAATGCCCGCCGCCTTCATCTCGCCCATCTCCGCCAGCTCTGCGCCTTTCGATTCTTTCGTAATCGAACCGAGGGGAAAGACATTAGCCAGCCCTGCGCGCCTTGCCTGTTCGATGATGAAACGCGTCACCGCCGGGCTGTCATTCGCGGGGTCTGTGTTCGGCATCGCGCAAACACTCGTCCACCCGCCCGCCACCGCCGCCTCCGCGCCTGTCGCAATCGTCTCCTTGTATTCCTGCCCAGGCTCGCGCAGGTGAACGTGCATATCTATGAAGCCGGGCGCGACGACGAGGCCAGTTGCGTCCAGGACCTCTGCGCCTTCGGGCACACCCTCGCCGCGATCAAGAAGACCTGCGACGCGGCCATCTTCAATCAGCAAATTCCTGCCGCTGTTCTGCCCCTGTGAAGGGTCAACCAGATAACCGTTCGCAATCAGCAATCTCATCCGTCTACTTGCCCTCTTTACTCTTTATGATGTTCCTTTAAGCCAGCGTCACTGGCCTTCCATTGTGTGCGCGCCGCCCGCGAGCAGATAAAGCACGGCCATTCGCACCGCGAGACCGTTTGAGACTTGATCCAGAATCAACGAGCGCGTTCCATCGGCGACATCCGAAGCTATTTCGATGCCGCGATTCATCGGCCCCGGGTGCATGACGATGGCGTCCGCTGCGGCGCGCTCAAGCCGCTTGAGATTGAGACCATAATGCACGGCGTATTCGCGCATCGAAGGGAAAAACGCTGCATCCTGCCGCTCGCGCTGAATACGCAGGATCATCACCACGTCCGCGCCTTCAATCGCATCTTCAATCGAACGCTCGACCACGACGCCCTCTTCCACCAGCTCGCCGAATTCACTACGCACGAGTGTGCCCGGCCCTGCGAGGCTCACGGTTGCTCCGAGTCTCGTCAGAAGATGAAGGTTAGAGCGCGCCACTCGCGAGTGCAGGATGTCGCCGATGATTGCGACCCTCAAGCCAGCGATGCGTCCTTTGCGCTCGCGGATGGTTAAGGCATCAAGCAAAGCTTGCGTCGGATGTTCGTGCGCGCCGTCACCGGCATTGATTATTCCGGCGCGACAGATGCGCGCCAGTTGATGCGGCGCTCCCGCAGAAGAGTGTCGAATCACGATACAATCGGGCGACATCGCTTCGAGATTCCGCGCCGTATCCAACAGCGTCTCGCCTTTGGTCACGCTTGAGGTTGAAGCGCTGACATTGATGGCGTCCGCCGAGAGACGTTTGGCGGCAATCTCGAAGGAGGTGCGCGTGCGGGTCGAAGGCTCGAAGAAAAGATTGATGACGGTGCGCCCGCGCAGGGTCGGCACTTTCTTAATCTCGCGCCGCGAGATGTCGCGGAAGGATTCCGCCGTATCCAGAATGTGCGTAATCTCCGAAGCCGTAAGCTCGCGGATGCCGAGCAAATCTTTGCGCTTGAAAGTCTCGTTCATCAGTATCAGTCGAAATACTAAATCGAACAGCGGAAAAAATAGACAGGATTTACAGGATTATCAGGATTAAGAAAACAAGATAGGTCAATAATGCTGAATGCTTTTTCTTTTCATCCTGTCCATCTTGTTAATCCTGTCTATATTCTTCTCTTCTCCTTCGATTTAGAACATTAAAAAAGCGGCCATTGCTGGCCGCCTTCAAGAAGCATCGCTCGCGGGTCGCTCAACGATGGCGACGCCCTCTTCCTCATCGAAATCCGTGAGCATCACTTTGATGATCTCGCTCTTTTTCGTCGGCACGACCTTGCCGATGTAGTCCGCCTGAATCGGCAATTCCCGATGCTCTTTGCCGCGATCAATCAGGACGGCGAGTTGAACACGGCGCGGGCGGCCAAAGTCTATCAACTGGTCGAGCGCCGCGCGAATCGTTCGTCCCGTATAGAGCACGTCGTCAATCAACACTATGTTGCGATTATCTATGTCGCTATGCAGTTCCGTGCGATTGACAATTGGATTTGCCCCGACCGTTGAGAGATCATCGCGGTACAGCGTGATGTCGAGGATGCCGACGAGCGGGCGTGCGCCTTCGAGGTCTGCGATCTTGTCCGCCATGCGCTCGGCCAGCGGCACACCGCGGCGACGTATCCCGACCAGATAAAGATCGTCCGCGCCGTGATTCTCTTCGACAATCTCGGAGGCCAGACGCGAGAGCGCCCGGTTAATCCGCGCCCCGTCCATGATGCGTGCTTTCTCGATGAAATCCATTGGCGCGGATACTAACAAGAACAGTGACGAGAGACAAGTGACAAGGCGATTATTACCAAAAGTTTTCTGGTGCAAAACTCTCAAATCGCTCCCGGCGTTGTCGCGCAAGCTCGCGCGCGTGCGCTAACGTTCGGGCCTGGACAGAACGGCGAGCCGCTCAGCCGCCTCGGCGAGTAGATCTTTGGGCTGCAATAACCAGACGCGCAACGGGTAGCTCTCCTCCTCCTGGACGGCGTAGGCGTGGGGATCGCTGCTCGCTGTCGCTACGTACCTGTCATCATCGCTGAAGGCGATGGCCGTGACACTGCCCGTATGTTGCAGGCGGGCGATCTCATCTTCGGGCTTATTCGTCTCAAAGACGTGAAGGACACCTTCGCCCGAGCCGAGTCCCAGGTAGCGCTCGTCCGTGCTGAAGGCGGCGACATCAATCCTCGTATCGTTGAGCAACTCCACCATCCGTCCCTTAGATAAATCCAGCAGGTGCGTTCGATTGTCTCTTACCGCCACCACGAGGAAACGCCCGCCGGGGCTGAATGCCATCACGCTGATGTTCGTGAGGTTCATGAGACTTTCCGGCGTCACGCCGCGTTCGCCACTGACATCCCAAATCCGCGCGAAATCAACGCTGTCGCCGTAGAGCGCTGCGAGGCGTTGACCATCTGCGGAGAGGAGCACCTTTAGAGGCGTGGCATTCTGCGGCAGCCTTTTCCACTCTTTGTACGAGCCGCCGTCCAAGCGATAGACCACGATCAATTGCCCGCTTTCTTTGGTTGGCCCGGACAGCGCAAGGAACTTGCCGTCGGGGCTGAGCGTCGCCACCTCCACGCTTTGCAGCGCGTCGCCGAACTGCGCCATCATCGTTGGTTTCCCCCACGCGCTCCACACCTGCGCGCTGTCCTCGCCCGTGGTGATAAGATAGCCAATATCGAGATTGTTGTAGAGCACTTGTCTGCCTTCCGTTTCCAGTGCGGCGGTGGCGCTCTCAATCTCTTTCCCGCCGACCGCCTGGAACACACGAATCGGCTCATCTTCCGAGACTTGCTCGGTTATCGTGGCGACAAACTGCCCGCCCGGCTTAAAGCCTAGATTGACGATTTTTTTTGGGAGGAACACCTGAGCCAAATCTCTATGCCCAATCGCGTCCCACACCTCAAACACTTCTTCATCCTTCCCGTCGGGTTCATCGCCTGTAGCCTCTATGTCCCTGATCAGCGTGAAGCTCCCATCGTGGGGGCTGAAGGCCATCTTCCCGATGGATGAAGCAGATTCGTAGGGTCTGGAATAGGGCAGGCGGGCGATGGGTTCATATCTGGTTTGGCCCGACATCCTCTTCCAGATGCCCATGTCCGTGGCGAAGTAGGTGTCATCGGTGCCTGGGGCGACGGCAAAAACCACCGAGTCTTGTGTAATGATTTCAGGAGCGGAGAAGGAGTCATCTGTCAGTTCAGGATCGGCCCACTCGTTTGTCAGAACTCGAAACAGCGGCCAGTAGATGACCCGACCCCTGATTAGTCTTCCCTGCTGGGTGGTGTATTTTCCGCCGACCGCGAGGTTGCCGCTCGGCCCGAAAGCGATATTATTAATTACTAGGTCGAGTTTTACGCTCGGCCCCGATGCGAGGTTGTTTGTTGACGCGTTGGAGTCGCCTTCTTCAACCGGCGCGGTGAGCTCATCGTCGAAAGTCTTGATCGTCTTCCCGCTCGCGGTTTCCACTACCGTCAGCTTGCTATAGCGTCCCATGTCTTCGCCTTCGACGGAGGAGAACGCCAGATAGCGCCCGCCTGGACTGAGCGCAATAATGTCGGCGGCGACACCATCTTCGAACTTGACGAAGTGGCTGCGGGCATCGTCTTTCAGATCGAAAATTTTGAATCCCCCTTCGGTCAGCGCCGCAACGTAAGCCAGCCCGCTGCTCAAGGCGACCATCGAACACTCGCAGGTAAGCTCCTTGAGCGGGGTCTGATTGCCGGACGCATAGATACGCAGCTTGTCCGAGAGCGTGGCGAAGTGACGACCGTCGGGGCTGAGCGCGGCGACGAAGCCGGTGGCGTACTTGTCGCTACGCCGGAGGCGCGGGAACAGGGCGAGGCTATCGCGCAGAGCCGTGTCGGCTTCGACCATGTGGGCACCTATGGCAGAGGATTTCTCCATCGAGTTCATGGCAAACGTGAGGCTGCGCGGCACCTCTAAGGGGCGCTGGCGGAGGAGCGTCTGTGAGCGGGTGGCAAACGAACGCGAATCGGCGATGGCCTGCTGGCGGTCGGCATCGGCTTGTGCCTTCTGCCGCAACGACTCGGCTTCCCGCGTCTTCACCTCGGCGACGCGTTGCTTCTCTCCAGCCGCCTTTGCCGCCTTCTCTGCTTTCCCGGCCTGTTCCTGCGCTTTACCGGCGGCGGTTTCGGCGTCCTGGCGCTTCACATCCGCCGCCGTGGCACGCTCGTCGGCTCGCTCTATCTTCGTCTTTGCTTCAGCTTCAGCCTGCGCTACCTGCGCCTGCGCCTTGTTGATGCGCTCGCCAGCATCCTTCTCAGCCTGCTCTGCTTTAGCCGCTGCGTCAGCCGCCCACTTGATGCCGAGACCGACAGCTACGACGCTGCCTGCGATGAGGAATAGAAAGGTAGCGAGCGCGACGTTTCGATACCGGCGGAGGCGATCCTTGTTCTTGGTGTAATCAGACATTTCTATAATTCTGCTGATTACTCCCGGCGAAGGGATTCCGGTTTTCAAAGCCTCGGGGCTTTCGCGCAAACGTGTTTTCCCTTGCACCTTTTCCCACCAAAGCGTCCCATCCCAATTCGTAATCTCTTCCTCGCCCCTGTCAAAGCTGATGGGGACAATCCGCAAAGTGCCGTTCGCCTCGGCAAACTCGGCGACCTCGCGTGCAACGTACTCGGATTTGGCAACGGCCCCCGGCGTCCCCAGAAAGATGAGCATCTTGGAAGCCCTGATCCGGCGGTATAAATCTGCCGGGGGTTCTTTCCCTGCGTCAGTTCCTTTGTTATCCGTGAAGCAGGAGAAACCCTTCTTGGCGAGTTCGTTATCCAGACCGACGACATAATCGCTGCCGTCTCTTCGTGAATAGGAAATAAAAATGTCGTCGTTGAAGAGGGCGTTGAAGGCCATCTGGTTTATCCTCCGCTGGGTTTTTGTGAGAAAGCTCGGACGACGAGGAAGTTTCGATTTCATTCGAGGCGTGAGAAAGTCGGCCCCGGTTCGTCTCCCTTTGAATTGTGACGAACAAACTGCCTGGATGGTGACGAGAGAGCAGCCTTCGTCAGGTCCAACCGGATTTGATGACGCACAGTAATACCGGTTATTGGAACTGTCAATACCAAAACTGCCCTTTTCTGTATTAAACGGCGAGTGACAAGTGCTGGGTGACAAGTTAGAATCCCCCTGCTCGTCACCTGTCATTTCGTCACTCGTCACTGATGCTCTATCGCTCCATCCTGCGCCCGCTATTGTTCCGCCTGCCGCCTGAGCGGGCGCATGCGGTGGCGTTGGACGCGCTCGCTTTCATGCTCGGAACGAATGGGGCACGACGCTTTGCCACAAGACGATTCAGCCGTGCGCCGTTCGGGGAGTTGCGCCGCTTTGGACTGAGCTTTCCCAACGCGGTCGGTCTGGCGGCTGGTTTTGATAAGAACGGGACGGCAGCACCGTATCTTGCTGCGCTCGGTTTCGGTTTTATAGAAGTCGGCACGGTGACGCATCAGGCGCAGCCGGGCAATCCCACCCCGCGCCTGTTTCGTCTTCCGCTGGACAGCGCCCTAATCAATCGTCAGGGTTTCAATAATCATGGAGCAGCGGCACTCGCCGCGCGGCTGGCCAACAATCGCCCGGACTGCGTGCTCGGCATCAATATCGGCAAGAGCCGCGCAGTCGCTTTGGAAGATGCGACCGGTGATTATCTGGCGAGCTTCGAGTTAGTCCATGCGCTGGCGGATTATGTAGTAGTCAATGTCAGTTCGCCCAACACGCCGGGCTTGCGCGAGCTTCAACGCCCCGAAGCGCTCGCAGCCCTGCTCAACGCACTACAAAAACAGAATCAAGAGTTGGCCACAGAGCATCCACGTCGCCAACCCGTTCCCTTGCTTGTTAAGATTGCGCCCGATCTGGATGAAAGGGAGTTGGAATCAATCGTCGAGATAGCGCTCGGTGCCGGATTGTCCGGCATCATAGCCACGAACACGACGACGAATCGCGCGGGGCTACGGACCTCGCCAGGTAAAGTCGAAGCCTACGGCGCAGGCGGCTTAAGCGGTGCGCCGCTTCGCTCGCGCTCGACAGAGATTATCGCCGCGCTCTATCGTCTGACGCGCGGGCGCATGACGATCATCGGCGTCGGCGGGGTTTTTACAGCCGAAGATGCCTGGGAGAAGATCAGCGCCGGAGCGAGCCTGATTCAGCTTTACACCGGCTTCATTTATCAAGGCATCGGGATAGCTCGTGACATCAACGACGGGCTGGCCGAGATATTAAGCCGGGAAGGTTTCCGCACGCTGGACGAAGCGGTTGGCTGCTGCATAAAACTTTCATGAACTGTGATGATGAATAAACATTATCCCAAGTTAGCAGACCGAAAGACGGTAATGACGAACCACGCGCATCATACGAAGCAACACGAAATAACTATCACTGCTGTCTTCGTGTTCTTTCGTGTGACTTCGTGGTTACGCCTTCTCTTTGAACCATTATTTTGTATTAGATGAGACAAGCCGTGAAGAACAAATTAATCGTCGCGCTCGATGTCGAGACCGCACGCGAGGCGCTCAACCTTTTCTCTGCCCTGAAAGATGTGGCGGGCATGTTCAAGATCGGCTCGCAGCTTTTCACAGGCGAAGGGCCAGGGCTAGTGCGTGAGATAGTCACTGCGGGCGGGCACGTCTTTCTTGATTTGAAATTTCACGACATCCCCAACACCGTCGCAGCCGCAGGCGTTGAAGCCGCGCGCCTGGGCGTCAGCATCTTCGACGTTCACGCCTGCGGAGGAAGCGAGATGATGCGGTGCACGGCGGAAGCGGTCGCGGAGACATCGGAGCGTGAAGGAATCACGCGGCCTCTCATCATTGGCATCACGGTGCTGACAAGCGCAGACGATTCGACGCTTGCGGAAACTGGTTTTTCATCAGGCACAACCGAACAAGTCGAGCGCATGGCGCGACTCGCAAACGCCGCTGGCCTGGACGGCGTCGTCGCCTCGCCTCATGAAGTTAAACTGGTCAAGGAATCTGTCGAGCGGCAGGATTTCGTCGTCGTCACACCCGGCGTGCGCACCGTTGGTGTAGCCAGCGACGATCAGCGGCGCGTGATGACGCCAGCGGAAGCCGTCCGCGCCGGAGCGGATTATCTGGTCGTCGGGCGAGCTATTCTTAAAGCCTCCGACCCGGCTCTGGCGGCGCATCGAATTATTGAAGAGATGCAGCAGGTTGAAACAAAGCTGAAAGAAAGCTATCAATAAGCGGCGAGACCAGGAGTCGCTAACAAAAGCGATAAGAGAATAGACAGGATTAACAAGATGGACAGGCTAAGACAGAATAAGAGAAGAAGCATCAAGCTTATCTGTCCTGTCTTGTTTTCTTAATCTTGCTAATCCTGTTAATCCTGTCTATTTCTTGTCTACTGTATTTTCGTTAGTCGCTCTAAACTGCTTACTGCTTATTACCGGACGATGATTGAATATCACAAACAAGGAAGCGGCCCGGCTTTCGTTTACGTTTCGGGGATTGAGGGAACGGGAAAGAATTTTTATAAACAGGCGGTTGATCTGTCGCGCGATCACACGGTCATTAATTTTCCCTTGCGCCCGCAGGGTCGCTACGGAATGAATGAGTTGGTTGATGATTTAATCTGTGTTATCCGCGCTGCCGGGTTCGAGCGGGTCACAGTTTTGGGCGAATCGTTCGGCGGGTCGCTGGTGCTGGCGGCGGCGCTGGCGCATCCAGGCTATTTCGAGCGCATGATTCTCGTCAACTCCTTCGCCTCTTTCCCGCACCGCGCTAAAATCAACCTTGGAGTCGCACTCTACTCCGTTTTACCGTATTCTTTACTGAAGGCTTATCGCACGAAGACCGCCCGGCACACGCTCTTTAGCGCAGACGTGGCAGAGGAAGACAGGCGCGCTTTTCGTGAGCATACGCGCGACGTGCAGCCCGCAGGGTATCTCGCGCGCCTGCGAATCATCAGGGGAACGGATTTGCGCCCGCGCTTGCCGGAGATTAAAGTTCCTGCGCTCATAGTCGCGGGCACAGAAGATAACTTGCTGGATGCTACAGCGGCGGCGCGTGTGATGGCGGCGGGGCTGCCGCGCTCGCGGCTCAAATTATTGGAGGGCACAGGTCACATGGCGCTTCTTTCAAGCCGCGTTCATGTGCGCGACTGGCTCGCGGAATTTGACGAGATTTGATTCAATTAAGAGATGAACGAGGAACTGCATTGCTTGAAGCGCGTGTAAGAAAAGGCGCGTTTGGGCTTTCTCCAAGATAGCTTGCCCCCGGTTTCGTTTACTTCGCGTCCAAAGGGGACTCACTTTTGAAACGTTATCTGATAACTACAAGTTGTTTGTTGATGACGCTCGCGCTTGCCGCGTTGCAGGTAGCCGCGCAACGCCAGAACGAGACGGTTGATGCGCCACCTTTCTCCAAGACTCCGTATCAGGTCGGCGAACTGCTGACCTACAACGTCGCTTTCTCGAACTTCGTTGATGCGGCGCACGTCGAGATGCTCGTGGCCGAGCGCGGCACATTCTTTACGCGCGACGGCCTGCAACTGCGCGCTCATGTTGAAACAACGGGCGTCGTCAACGCTGCGCTCTACTCCATCAATAACGATTACACGTCTTACATAGACCCTTCGTCCGGGCTTCCCTATCGCATCCAGCAGGTCATCCGCGAGGGCGGGCGAACGTCCGACACTTCGAGCGAATACAATCAGCCGGTCGGAACGACGGCGATCCCGCCTAAGCTGCGGTCTGGAGAAATTCCCGGCACTTATGATTTCATTTCCGTGCTCTACCGTCTGCGAGCGATGCCGCTCATGCCGGGCGGGAGATATTACTTCACCGTGCGAAGCGACATGGACGAGTACAATGCCGAGTTGAGGGTCACGGGGCGTCAGTTGATAAAAACAAACGTCGGGTCTTTCAACACCATCGTCACGCAGGTCTACGTGGCCAATAATGACGACGCCAACGATTATCGCATCCGAATCTATTTCAGCGACGATGAACGCCGCGTGCCTGTGCTGATAACGGCACGCCTGCGCTCTGGCGACATCCGCGCGGAGCTTGTCGGGTCGGAGTTCATCACTCCAACTCAAACGGGAAACCCGACGACCAACACGCCTCCTGTCATCCCTCCTCCTATTATCAATCCCAGCGGCGGCAATGGTGTCCCGGGAGCGCCGCTTCCACGCGAACTTCCGTTCAAAGCCGGAGAGCAACTTAACTTCAACGTCTTTCTGGGCACGGCCACGCAAGCGGTCGGCACGGCTTCCTATCAGGTGCGTGCGCGCGCCCGTTATTTCAACCGCGACGGCCTCCTGCTGACGTTGAAAGCTCAGACCTCTTCGGCGGCCTCGCGCATCTTTTTCGCCAACGACCAGATCAATTCCTACGTTGACCCGAACACGTTGCTTCCGTTTCGCACCGAGTTGAACTTGATAGAGGGACGCAATCGCACCAACCAGATTCTGACGATTGACCAGGATCGCGGCAACGCCGTCACAGACAAAGGCGTCGCCATAGAGATTCCCGTCGGCACGCATGATTTCATCTCTGTCATTTACGCCCTGCGCTCCTTTAACCTGGCTCCGCCGAAGCGGAACGCCGTCACCATCCTCGTTAATAACCGCCCGCGCACGCTCTTTATCACTTCGCTGAAGCGCGAGACCATCCAGCTTGGCGGGCAGCGAGTCCCCGCCGTCCAGATTTCGCTCACGACCGACGACCCCGAAGCAGACAAGTATGCCCTGCGCTTGTGGGTCAGCGAGGATCGCCGCCGCCTGCCCTTACGCATCACGGCCAGCACCCAACTCGGCCAGGTGCGCGCAGACCTCGCCATCATTCCGGTTGACCAGCAGTAAACGAGCCGCCCGCGTCTATTCTACAAAGCCAACCCCTGGGCAGTGGTGCAGTTTGAAAAGAGTGTGGGAAGAGTTGAGGTTCACCACCGCAGACACAGAGAACACGGAGGAAGCACGGAGGCTTCCATTTCTCTGTGCCCCCTCTGTGTCCTCTGTGCCTCTGTGGTGAATCCCCTCTCGGCGCACATTCAAGTTGAAACTGAACCATTACCGACCCTATCTGAAATTGAAATTTATTTTCAATTAGCCTATACTGCCTGCTGGCGAGAGAAAGGCTTAATCGCCAGTCAAACCATCTTGAGCGAAACTGCCGGGCAAGGTAACGAGGCTCGAAGGAGCTTCAGGCACATCTAGAGCGATGCAGGCATTGAAATCACATCTGAGCACGACGGATGAATTGTCGCTGGCGAAGCTGCCCATCGGCGCGCAGGCGCGCGTCCTCGCCGTCAACGGCTCAGGCGCCATTGCGCGCCGCTTGATGGAGATGGGCGTCGTGCCCGGAGCGCCCGTTCGCGTCATCAAGGCTGCCCCGCTCGGCGATCCACTCGAAATCCGCGTGCGCGGCTATCACCTTGCTCTCCGCCGCACAGAAGCCCAAACGATTACGGTAGCGACTACAAGTGATGAGTGATAGGTGACAGGTGATAGGAAAAAGCGTTTCTCTTATCACCCATCACTTATCACCTATCACTCATGGCTTTTCATGAGTTCTACGCTCGAATCCCCTTCTCTCATTGCACCGTCCGGTAACGACGCGTCGGGGGTGGTGCGTCCGCTGACGATTGTGCTGGCTGGCAATCCGAACGCAGGGAAGACGACGCTCTTTAATGCGTTGACGGGTTTGAGGCAGAAGGTCGCCAACTATCCGGGGGTGACGGTGGAACGCAAAGAAGGCGCCTGGACGCTTGCGCCCGGCCTTCCGCCTGCACGATTGATTGATTTGCCCGGCCTCTACAGTCTGGACGCTGCTTCCATTGACGAGCAGATCGCGCGTGACGTGATTACGGGACGGATTCCAGATTTGTCCAGGCCGGATGTGATCGTGGCGGTCGTTGACGCTACAAATCTCGAACGCAATCTGTACCTCGTCACGCAGCTTCTGGAATACGGGCGTCCTCTCGTAATCGCCCTGACGATGGTTGATCTGGCTGAGAAGCGCAAACTGAAAATTGATGAAAAGAAGCTGTCCGAAGCGCTCGGTGCTGGAGTCGTGCCCGTGGTGGTCACGCAGCGCATTGGCTTCGACGCGCTGGCTGAGGCCGTGCTGAAAGCCTCGCAGATGGTGGGGGCGGGCGCGGGCTGGCGTCTCTCCGAGATGGCCGAGCAGGAGTTGGCCGCGCTGAGCGGGAATAACGGCAAGTCCGTTGACCGGCACACGGCTTTGCGCGACCTTTACGCGGAAGAGTTACCAGAAAGTGTAGAACGCAGGGAGGCGACCCGGCAGGCGCGTGAACGCCTCTCGAAATCTAATCCGAAATGGTGGCAGGAGCCGCTGCTCGCCCGCTACGACTGGATCGAGCAGGTCGCGGCCAAGTCTGTTCAGAGCAAGGCGACGCCGGGGTTGACGGCAACCGAGCGCATTGACCGTATTCTCACGCACAAGTTTTTCGGCCCAGTCATTTTGATTCTCGTCATGCTGCTGGTCTTCCAGACAATCTTTTCATGGGCATCGCTGCCGATGGATTTGATTGATAAAGGTTTTGGCAAACTGGGCGAAGCGGTGGGCAATCTCATGCAGCCGGGCTTGCTGAGAGACTTGCTGGTAGACGGCATCATCGCGGGCGTGGGCGGCGTGCTGGTCTTTCTGCCGCAGATTCTCCTGCTCTTCTTCTTCATAGCCATTCTGGAAGACACTGGCTACATGGCGCGGGCGGCGTTTTTGATGGACAGGTTGATGCGCGGCGTCGGCCTGCATGGCAAAGCTTTTATGCCGCTCCTGAGCAGCTTCGCCTGCGCGATTCCGGGCATCATGGCGACGCGCACCATAGAGAATCCGAAAGACCGCTTAGCGACGATTATGATCGCGCCGTTTATGAGTTGTTCGGCGCGGCTACCCGTTTACACGTTGATGATCGGGGCGTTCTTTTCAGGGAAGATGGTTTTCGGCTTTCTCTCAGTCGGCGCGCTGCTGATTATGGCGATGTATCTCTTAGGCATCTTCGTTGCTATTGGCGTCGCGTGGGTTTTGAAACGAACTATTCTAAAAGCCCCGACGCCGCCGCTCGTGCTGGAGATGCCGCCCTATCGCGTACCGAACGTTTTGACGATCTTGCAGATGATGCTCTCGCGCGCGTCGCTCTTTTTGAAACGCGCCGGAACCGTCATCCTCGCCATTTCGATTATCCTCTGGGCGCTGGCAACATTCCCGCGCATGGAAAAGCCTGATGAGACGACGCCCGCGACGGCGCAGGTCTCCGCTGCTTCAACCGTTGAGCAGGCGAGCGCGCAGCAGCAAGGTCAGGGAGAGGTGGACGTTCACGGCGAGCAGTTGCGCCAGAGCTATGCCGGGCGTGCTGGTCGTTTTCTAGAGCCTGCTATCAAGCCGCTCGGTTTCGATTGGAAGATGGGCGTAGCGCTGATTTCGTCTTTCGCCGCGCGAGAAACCTTAGTTTCGACCCTGAGCATCATCTACAACGTCGGTGACGGCGAAGACTCTGCGCCGGATTCACTTGTGGGCGCAGTGCGCGAGGCGAAGAAGGATGACGGCACGCCCGCATGGACGCCGCTCGTCGCGCTTTCGATGATGGTCTTCTTCGTGCTGGCGATGCAGTGCATGTCAACGGTCGCCATCGTCCGGCGCGAGACTAACTCATGGCGCTGGCCTCTGTTCATGGTCGCTTACATGACCGTGCTCGCCTACATCGCCTCGTTCATCACGTATCAGGGCGGGCGGCTGCTGGGCTTCAGTTAAGGATTGAAGATGATTGACTGGCAAACAATCGCTGTGGCGCTCATCATCCTGGCGGCTCTCGTTTACACGGGGCGGCGGGCGTGGTCTCGCCTGCGCTCATTTCAAGCAAAGCGAGCCAGTGAAGCTTCATGCGCGACCGGCTGCGGTAGCTGCGGCACAGAGCAAAAGCCGAAGGTTGCGACACCGAGAACAGTGTTCGTCGAAATCAGCCGCTCCCGCTCCACTCCACGCCGCTAACTGCCACTAAGCTGACTGAGAGCGACCAACAAAATTCACCACCAGAGATACTTCGTCCCGTCAGGGACGATTGATAATAGCCCAGCCATTCATGGCTGGGAAAGAGAATGCTAAACATGATTGAGTCCCGTAGGGACGACTGAAGAAAGGTTCGCTTCTGTTCAGTCGTCCCTACGGGACGCTCTCTTTATTCTCTGGCTTTATCCCAGCAATAAATTGCTGGGCTACTTTCAATCGTCCCTGACGGGACTTTTCAAACAACTTCTTAGCTTTGTTTTTTGTCGCGACGCCGTTTGCGCGCAGCGCCGATTGCGCCCGCTAGCCCCGTGCTCAGCAAGACGAGGGTAGCCGGTTCGGGCACGGCGGCGGGATCGTCAAATCTATAGCTGACGCGAGAGATGAAGATTCCCGTACTACCCCTCGTCAAAGAGAAGGTACCTATCCCTGAGCCGACGAATTCGAAAAAGGTCTGGCCCATATAACGGGGGAAAGTTTCAGTACTATTGGTGAGCCTTACCGATCCCGTCATGGAGAATGGCACATTGAATGTCACCGTCGCGCCGGGGGCTATTTCAGGGATGATGAGAGTCGTGGGCGAGAATAGGAGGCTGGGGTCCACATGCAAGTTGGTATAGCTAGCGCCATCAATAGTGAGCGTGCCCCTGGTCAGTTCACCGCTGCCGGTAGATCCTTGAATCGTCAGGCTAGTTCCGGGTTGAAGATTGAAACCGGCAGCGGGGCTGAATCTCTCGCCGAGAACTATGAGTTGGAAGTTCGCGCCCGCACTGATATTAAATGCCCATGGACGGTCAATGCCCTGAGTAGTTCCCCCGAAATTGCCACCCGTTATGACAAGTGGGTCGGCCTGAGCAGTGCCCGCGATTGACAGCGCGAGCAGGATTGAGGCAAAGCAGAGGGTGGTCTTTTTAAGCATGATACTCCTTCGATTTTCAGATCGGCGAGGGGAGTAATCGCCCGAGATGGCCCAGCTTCGCAGCCATCATGCGGTGGCATCTCCCATTACAAGTTTTCAATAGATAGACGACTAATGGGAGTTGGCTTCCACACATTAGAGGTTGCGAACCGAATGCTCGACATACTAATTGAAGCCACAAGGCAAAGTAAATAACGAAAAAACTTAACGTGAGTTCGACATAATCCGCCGCCGCAGCCGGGGCTTAATGATTCTATCCGAACCTTAGCCGGGGCTGACGCCCCAGGCTATTGCTACATCACCCCTCCGTGGCTCTGACTCGTCGCATCCTCCGTTTCGTACTCCACACTATGAATCTGCACAGGTTCGTCAATGTGCTTGACCTCGACTGTCCAGGGGTCACTGACTGGAAATTGATCGCCGAGTTCGCCGACCGTATCGCGCGTCACGAGTATCTGCCCCGGAAGAGCAATGCCTTCGATGCGTGAGGCGATGTTGACGGTGTCGCCGATGGCCGTGTACTCCGAACGCTGCTCAGCGCCAATGCAGCCGACCGTCGCCTCGCCGGTGTGGATGCCGATGCCGAGCGTGACCATCGGCAGGTTCCTGGCCGCCAGTTGCAAATTCACCTGCGTGACACGACGCTGCATCCCGATAGCCGCTGCGACAGCATTAACGGCATCCGTATCACCTCCGACGGGCGCACCGAAGAGAGCCATCAACCCGTCGCCAAGATATTTATTGAGCGTCCCCTGATGCTCGAAAATCTCCGCCGCCATCTCCGTGAACAGGATGTTGAGAAGATCAACGATGGTTTCAGGCGGCGCGCGGTGCGCGATGCGCGCAAAGCCTCGCACGTCGCAGAAGAGCACGGTGAGACGCCGGTTCGTTCCGCCGAGATTAAATTTTTCCGGACAGTCAAGGAGTTCCTTGATGATGTGCTCGGGCATGAACCGCGCGAAGGCTGCGTGAGCCAGCGTTTCCCGCTTCACGCGTTCGTGGGCGCGTGCTGATTCGACGGCGGTCGCTGCCTGTGCCGCCACTGCCGCGAGAAGTTGCGTATCCAACTCCGTGAACGCTTCGGGCACGCCGCGACGATCAACGTAGAGCGCGCCGTAAACGCCTTCGCGCCCGACGAGCGGAGCGCAGGCGAGCGAGCGTATACCCTGCATGATAGTGACGCGCCCGACCGGCAAGGCTGCGTCGTCAAGCACATCCTGCGAAGAGAGCATCGAGCGCTTTTCGATGGCCGTGCGGACAGCCGTGCGACTGATCGAGCGGTTTTGATCGCGTTCCATTCGCGCGTCGCGAAACCGAATGCTGACAGGCACAGGGTCTTGCCCCTGCTCGACCAGCAGCGCGGCGCAGCAATCCGCGCTGAGCATCCGCATCACCACGTCAGTCGCGTAATCCAGAATGGACTTTGGATCAAACACTGTGGCGAGCGAGGCGCTCATGTCACAGAGGTGCGCCAGCAACTCCGCCTTGCGCTTCAACTCTTCGATCTCTTTCTCTTTTGACAGGCGTCCCGTAAAGGTCGTGTTGATGAGCGAGGAAAAGCCGCTCGTCGCCGGAACGATTCTGGTGCTGACGGAAAGAGGCTCGTCCGTATAACCCAGCACGCCTTCGTCTTCCCACGTCATCGTCAGGATGGCCGGGATGATTTTGATTTCGTCGCCGCTCCTGACAACGCGCTCGCCCATCTCGTTGCTAACGTTTTGCCCGTTGAGGAGCAGCACGTTGCCGGTGCTCACGTTTCTAATGACGGCCTGATCGCTCATGATGGAGCGCAGGACGGCGTGATGGCGCGAGACGCGCAGGTCGTCAATGCGAATGTCGTTGTCATACGCGCGACCGATGGTCAACTGCCCGCCCTCAGAGAGCGTCCACTTCCGCTTTAATCCTTCAGTCTCTTGAATCGTGAACATGAGCTTTACACACTGCGAGGTTGTTGCAACGAGAACTACTAATCAGCGACGCGAGGTCTGAGTATTTTAGCCCAGAGCCGCGAAGTTAAGATAGCGGATTGCCGCCCGCGCCCCGGTGCGCGCGCGATTATATTATAACCAAGCATAAAGCCCCCGATTGCTCGGAGGCTTTATGTCTTCGTGCCTGTTTGGAAAGTTATACTACCGCCTGCTGTTACTTCCCTGTGTTGACGTACTGGATGCAGTCGCCCTGGTTCTTGAATTTGCGCGGTACATCAAACCTCTTCCACCCATTATTCTTACATTGATCTTTGTTTGTGGGTGGGCCGGTCGCCGGATCGCAGGAATCGCCGATTCCGTCTAAATCAAAGTCGACTTGACTAGGATTAGCAACCATCGGGCAATTATCGCAGCCGTCTGCAAGTCCGTCGCCGTCAGTGTCTGCCTGATCCGGATTTGGGTTCACGCAATTGTCGCAGCCATCCCCGACGCCATCCTCATCTGTATCTAACTGGGCGGGATTTGCAAAGGCGGGGCAGTTGTCTATGCAGTCGGGAATGCCGTCACCGTCACCGTCGGTCTCAGGAATGCCACAACCGCAGACGCTTGGAGTCGGACAACCTACGTCGCATGGGTCAAGTATTCCGTCTTCATCGGAGTCATCAATCGCCGCCGTTCGGAACGGTGTATAGTCTACGACGCCGTCAGGATCAATTACAGGGTTTCGGGGGTCTGGGGGAATGCCCGGTAAGCCTGGCCCGCTGGAACTGCCCCACCAATTGTTCTCGGCATTCAGACTTCCAAAGCCGCCCGCATACGTGCCTGAAACTACTTCAAGACCGGCTATTGCATTACCGGCAATGTTATTGTCATTGGCCGTGATATTCGAGTTCAGGCCGATAGACGCATCGGCTACGTAGATGCCCCGGTTGGATTCCAGGATGGTATTGCACTGAATGGTTATTCCATCATTACCACCAAAGAAACCAATAGCATAATTCGTTTTGTTCCTGATGTTATTGGCTTTGATGGAAGATGAGTCGGTGTTGTAGAAATACATGCCGCGCGAGAGTGGTGAGATAGCGTCGAAGTTGTTGTACTGTATCTGGATGTTCGTAAACCCGACCGGGCCAGTATTGCTAATCCCGATGCCCCACGTACCTGTGACCGCGCCGTTATCGTTCTCGAATTGATTGTCGTCGATCAAAACGTTGTCCATGCCTAAACCGTAGCCAGCCACGTATTCATCCGTGTAGATAGCGTGGCCACTGGCCGGACCGGGTCGTGTGTTATTGCGAAACACGTTGTGCTGAACGAGGGCCTGATTGCCCCCCGGCTTATTCGCCAACCCCAGGCCAACGATGTTGTCCTGGATGATGTTGTTGATGACGTGAGCGCCGGACGTTCCGGCTCCCAGAGCTATTCCATATCCGGTGAATGCCCCGGACGTACTGTTCTGCACCAAGAAACCATCAACAATCACATCGTCAGCAGTGACGTAGAGTCCGCCGCTGTTTTCCAGAATGGATTCCGCTTCAAAGCGCGAGTACGCGTCAACGCCGGCCTGCGCTCCCTTCAGAGTAAGCGTCTTGTTGACATTAACTACTCCGGCATAGGGGTAGATTCCCGCCTCAACGTTGACGGTATCTCCCGGCGACGCCCTGTCAATGGCAGATTGAAGCGTCAGACATGCTGTCGCGGGGGAAAGGCAATCATTGGTATCGTTCCCTGTGGTGGAAACGTACCAGGGACCGGCGGCATGGGTTCTTTGTCCGCCGAACATCATCAGGGCTAGTGTCAACGTCAGGGCCAAAGCCGAGAACAGGGTCAGGTTCTTAAATTTCATCGGTCTCTCCTTACATTGGGGATTATTGGGAGGTCGTTATACACATCCGACATTTAACGGACGAGCTTCGAATTCAACACCTTGTCGAGCCTTTAGAGATTAGAAAGTTGCGGGTGTAGATGTAGGAGCGATAAAGCGGCAGGTGGTCAATGTTCCTGGGGGCTTTGAGCTTCTAAAACACCACACGCCACCATCCGGTGTCCGCACACTATCCGGTGGTGTGCAAGCTACTATCTACAAAGTTCGCGCACTCTAGTGCAAATGTAGCTGACAGTCAAGTAATAACTGATAGTTGGGCTCAAACGCCAGGCTGCTTCGCCTTTCAACGGGTCCAGCCGGGCAATATTTGTCAGATTCATTTCGCTCAGGAAGCCTGGTATTGCCGGGCAAGCTCGCGCTTGAGCAGCTTGCCCGTTGGCCCTTTGGGAATGTCCGTAACGAAGCGCACGGACTTGGGGCACTTGTAGTCGGCCAGATGTTCGCGGCAGAAAGCGATGATCTCCTCCTCAGACGCTTGAGCGCCCTCTTTGAGGACGATGAAGGCGGCCACTTCTTCGCCGTAGAGCGGATCGGGTACACCGATGCTGGCGGCTGCGGCGACTGCCGGGTGCTTGTATAGCACTTCGTCAATCTCTCGCGGGTAGATGTTTTCGCCGCCCCTTATAATCATGTCCGACTTGCGGTCAACGATGTAGAAGAAACCGTCTGCATCCTTGTATCCGATGTCGCCCGTATGAAACCAGCCACCGCGAAAAGCCTGCGCCGTGGCTTCCGGGTTCTTGTAGTAGCCCTTCAAAATATTTTCGCCGCGCAGGACAATCTCTCCCAATTCTCCGTCCGTCACTTCCCGGTCATCATCGTCAAAGACTTTCATGTCGTTGCCAATCGCCATTCCGCACGAGCCTGGACGACGGCGCTCATCCGGTGGGTTGAAAGACGAGCGGCAGGTTGATTCCGACAGACCATAGCCTTCTATGACCAGACAGTTGAAAGTCTCTTCAAATTTCTTCATCACTTCGGCAGGCACTGGCGCGCTGCCGCACATGGCGAAGCGCAGTTGATCTGTTTTGAGGCCAGCGGGCACGCCGTCAGGATAATTGCTCAGGAGCATTGAGAGCATCGTGGCGACGGAGCCGAACGAGGTCACTTCGTAATCCGAGATAATCTGCCAGAAGCGCGACGCTGAGAATTTCGGGCTGATGACGGTCGAAGCTCCGGCATAAAGCGGCGCCATCGTCGTCACCGACACAGCGTTCATGTGAAAGAGCGGCATCACAGTCAGCAAACAATCGCGCTCTGTAAAATCGAGCCACTCTGTAATCTGTCGCGCGTTGGCAATCACGTTGCCGTGCGTCAACAAACATCCTTTGGGCTTTCCGGTCGTCCCCGAAGTGTAGATGATAATCGCTTCATCCTGTTCGCCGATGGTGGCCTCAGGCAGCTCACCTTCCGTGAACGCGGCGGTTGCCTGCGCCTCGTCGTCAAAGACTATGACATGCTGCAAGTCAGGCAAGTCATGGCGAACGCTCTCAACTCTTGGTTGAAATTCCGAGTTGACCAGCAAGGCTCTGGCTTCGGAATTGGCAATGACGTAAGTTAACTCTTCGGATTTGAGCAGGGAGTTGACAGGGCCTGCGAGCGCTCCAAGTTTGAAGCAGGCAAAGTACGCGATGACGTACTCGACCCCGTTCGGCATCAACAGGCTGACGGCATCGCCCTTCTTGATACCATGTGCGGAGAGCATACGCGCCACGCGATTGGCCGCCGCGTCGAATTCCGCGTAGGTGTAGCGCCTGCCATCCGCTTCGGAGAAGAGAAAATGCTTATCGGGTGTGGCCTGTGCGCGGCGCTCAAGCAACTCACGAATATTGTTCAGGTCGCCTGCCCGCACAGGGCTTTGTTCAATTTTGCCACTCATCTTGCTTCTTATGATATAGAAGGCTCACACACTTTGCACGAAAGCCGCGATGAAGCGTCCAGCAAAAAACCGGCTTACCAAAAACCGTCACCTGATGATTGCCATAATTTGTCAGCCTTTCAAACTACTGCTGCTCTGGACCGTTCGGCAAATCTTTAACCGCTAATATAAAGCGTTTTTCCGCCAGGTTTCTACTATTCCTGCCCACACGTCTCTCCCGGCACAGCGCTTGCTGACAGACGCAGAGACCTCTCGCGCGCGTATGGCACGAGACCTGAGACGGAAGCCGATAGCGCGAAACAATATTAATCTTCTAACTCTCTCAAGGAGCACTCGAAAAGAAATGCAAAAGACCAAAGGCCAAACCGGCTTCTCACTGATCGAACTCTTGATCGTCGTCGCGATCATCGGCATCATCGCCGCCATCGCTATCCCCAACCTCCTCGCTTCACGTCGCGCCGCTAACGAAGGCTCGGCTCAATCCTCATTGCGTACTGTCCACAGTGCCGAAGCCACCTTCCAGGCCACAGTCGGCAACGGTAACTTCGCCGGTATGCTGGCGGCTGATTCGGTCGCTCCGGTGACGGAAAGCCTCGTCTCACAGAAATTGGTTGATCCCGTCCTGGGCACCAAACAGAAGAGCGGCTACAACTTCAACGTCGTCCCGGTCAACGCCGTGGCAGCCACCAACACGCTGGCCTCTTTCCACGCGACAGCCGATCCGATTGTTGACAGCGGTGCTTCGCAGTCCGGCACACGCACCTTCGGTATCACGGAAGATGGCGTGATGAAGGGCAACCCGGGCACGACCGCTTATGCTAACAGAGCAGCGGTTGATGCAGCGACGGCGCTGGGCAACCAGTAAGAATCTTCCCACAGGTCAGTCAAAGGGACGAGGTGAAAGCTTCGTCCCTTTTTTTTATTTACTCAGTCGGCAGGGTCTATTCATAAATTGATAGAAAGCGCGTGAACTGCGAAGCCGCACGAAAGGGAGCAACTCTTTTTCGTGCGGCTTCGTTTTGTCTTCGTGGTCAACTCTTCTGCTCATCGTCAGCTTCCTTTTTGAAAAGAGCGCAGGGGAAGTTGAGGTTCTCACCATCGCAGACACAGAGAACACGGAGGAGCACGGAGATTTGAGATTTCAAATTAAGAATTTGAGATTGCATTTCTCTGTGCCTCCTCTGCGCTCTCTGTGCCTCTGTGGTGAACAGCCATATCCGGCATACTCAAGTTGAAATTGAACCACCGCCAATCAGTTGAGAAAATCGCGAAAAATCCCGATGGCGGTCTAGAGTACAGCGTTTCGGAGAAAATCGGGTGCGGGATAGTGCTTTTTGATATATTATGCGGCGTTAAGGTCATCACGTCCGGAGCAAAGTCGCACCCGTTGAAGGTCACGCAAAGCTTGTCTTCCATAAACTAAATCGTAAAGTCGCAGCTTGCGGCTTTCAAACTTATCTCTTACGAAACGGCGGAGAATAAACACGCAGATGGGTATCTATCGCAATTTTATCAATGGCCAGTGGGTTGAATCCGAATCATCCCGCACCGTCGAGAACATCAACCCGGCAAACACAGACGACGTGCTCGGCACAATCAGGCAAGCCACTCGTGATGAAGCTCGAAGCGCTGTCGAAGCTGCGAGCGAGGCATTCGGCGGCTGGCGCACAACTCCGGCCCCGACGCGTGGCCGCATCGTCGCTCGCGCGGCGCGTCTGATGGAAGATCACAAGGAAGAACTTGCGCAGCTTCTGACACGCGAAGAGGGCAAGACTATCTCTGAGTCGCGCGGCGAGCTTCAACGCTCAATCAACGTCGCGGAGTTTTGTGCGGGCGAAGCCAGACGATTAAATGGCGAGACTATTCAATCGGAGTTGCCGTCAAACTTTGCCTATACGATCAAGCAACCGCTCGGCGTGGTCGCCTGCGTCACGCCCTGGAATTTTCCTGTCGCCATTCCGGTCTGGAAGATCGCGCCAGCGCTCGTCGCAGGCAACACGGTCGTCTTCAAGCCAGCATCGCTCACGCCCGCGACTGCCGTTCGCATCGTCGAAATATTCGAAGAAGCGGGGATACCGAAAGGCGTGCTCAATCTAATCCTCGGCTCAGGCTCGGATGCTGGTGACGAGATTATCAATCACAGGGCGGTCAAAGCCATCTCCTTCACAGGCTCGAATGAAGTCGGCATACGTCTCTACGAGCAGGCGTCGAGGCGCGGCGCGAAGGTGCAGTGCGAGATGGGCGGCAAGAACCCGGTCGTCGTGCTGGAGGACGCCGATCTCGAACTGGCGGTCGAATCAACGGCGCAAGGCGCATTCGGCTCAAGCGGGCAGCGATGCACGGCGACGAGCCGCGCTGTCGTAGTCAATGACATCGCCGACGAATTTGTCGCAAGGTTGGTCAAGCGAGCCGAAGCCATGCGAATCGGCGCGGGTAGTGACCCTGAGACGGAGATGGGGCCGAGCGTTGACGAGAGTCAATTCAAAACCGTGCTGAGCTACATAGACATCGGGCGCGAGGACGGGGCGGAACTAAAATGCGGCGGCCAGCGTGCCGAGGGTGATGGTCTTGATAAAGGCTACTTCGTCCGGCCAACGGTTTTTGATCGAGTCACGCCCGACATGCGTATCGCCCGCGAGGAAGTTTTCGGCCCTGTGCTTTCCGTGCTGCGCGTCAGGGATTTTGACGAAGCGATGCAGGTGGCGAACGATAGCGAGTATGGACTCTCTTCTTCCATCTTCACCAATGACGCCGTGCGTATCTTCCGCTTCGTGGACGAGATTGAAACCGGCATGACGCACATCAACTCGCCGACGACAGGCGGCGAAGCACACATCCCCTTCGGCGGCATCAAGGGCACAGGCATCGGCGACCGCGAGCAAGGGTCAACTGCGCTCGATTTCTACACCGATTTGAAAGTCGTCTATGTGGATTACACGGGGCGCAAGCGCGAGGGGAATCTATACTAATGAAACAATCCGGGAAGAAACCACGCATCAGGCTTAAGACATGTTCCTTGTTTTTGATTTGTATCGTCCTCGCCTCTGCTGCCACGGCTTCGGCGCAGGCCATCCAGAGTGTCTATACAGAGTTGAGCGGAAAGACATGTAAAACGCTCGAAGAAGACGCTGAATCCGCCGGATACATGCTGGAACAATGCCGGGGCGTCGCAGGCTATAAGCTTCAGGTGGTCTCGCAAGACGACCGCCAAACCATAGTAGTTGTCAAACCCGACGGCTCAAAGCATGAGCTTGACCTCGGAGTTATAGGCGGCGGCGGTTTTTCCGGTCTGAGGGGCAAAGCCGAGTGGCGCGTCAAAAGGGAGAAACGCAGAATCATTCCCATTGCCCTGATCATCCGCCTTGATGTCTCAACTGACTCGTCAGATTCTACGAAGGTAACTTCGTTCCTGAGCGTCAGTAAAATCACGGCGCAAGGCATCTGTTATGTTGAAGCGATAGCCCCCGGCCCGAATGCCAACGTCGAAGCAAGACGGCTCGCGGACAGTTCGGCCACGAAGCCTTGCTACAAATTGCCTACATCTGATTAGCCAACATATTTTCGATTATCACAGAGGAACAAGCATGAGTACTGCCGAACCGCAAACCGCGCAATCCGAAACCATCCGCAAGCACAAAGAATTTCTCTTCCCGGCGGTCGCCACCTACTATCAAGAGCCGGTCGCGCTCGTGCGCGGCGAGGGGCAATACGTCTGGGACGACGCGGGCAATCGTTATCTTGATTGCTTCGGAGGTGTGCTGACCGTCAGCGTCGGGCACGCGAATCCGCAAGTCAACGCGGCAATCATCGAGCAGGTCAAAACGCTCTCGCACACTTCGACGCTCTACGCCAACAAGCCGCAGAGCGATCTGGCGGAGAAGCTCGCGCAAATCACGCCCGGACGATTGAAAAAATCTTTCTTCACCAGCAGCGGCACAGAGGCTGATGATACGGCGATTCACGCCGCGAAGCTGGCGACGGGACGCCATGAGATCGTCGTCCTGCGTCACAGCTATTCAGGGCGTTCGGCAACGGCGCTCACGGCTGTCGGCCATTCCACCTGGCGGCCTCTGCCACCGCAGATCGCTGGCATCGTTCATGCGCGTGCACCCTATTGCTATCGCTGCCCGTTCAAGCTCACCTACCCGGAATGCGGGCTGGCCTGCGCCAACGATCTTGAAGAGTTGATTATGACGACGACGACGGGCGAGATAGCCGCATTCATGGCCGAACCCATCTTGGGAGTCGGCGGCTTCATCGTTCCTCCGCCGGGCTACTTCGAGCGTGCCGTCCAGATTACGAGAAATCACGGCGGACTCTTCATCGCAGACGAAGTTCAAACCGGCTGGGGACGCACGGGCGACAAGTGGTTCGGGATTGAGCACTGGAACGTCGAGCCCGACATCATCACTTCCGCCAAGGGGATGGGCAATGGTGTCCCCATCGGTATGACGACCACGACACCGGAAGTCGCAGACGCTTATCCGGGGCTGACGTTTTCCACCTTCGGCGGCAATCCTGTCTCGATGGCTGCCGCGCTCGCGGTTATCAAGGTTATCGAAGAAGAAGATTTGAAACGCAAC
Source organism: uncultured Acidobacteriota bacterium (assembly GCA_963791265.1). Classification (GTDB taxonomy): domain Bacteria; phylum Acidobacteriota; class Blastocatellia; order Pyrinomonadales; family Pyrinomonadaceae; genus QHXM01. The sequence continues at coordinate 123,351 of CAWBSB010000005.1, read as the reverse complement.
GCGGCGGAGGTCGGCGGATATTTCCGCGAGCGCCTTGAAGGACTCAAGGAGAAATACCCTGTCATCGGCGACGTGCGCGGCATGGGGCTGATGCAGGCCATCGAACTCGTCAAAGACCGTGAGACCAAAGAGCCTGACCCGCAATCCGTCCTCAAAGTTTTCGAGGAGACCAAGCGACGCGGCGTCCTCATCGGCAAAGGCGGACTCTACGCCAACGTGATTCGCACGGGGCTGATGCTCAACTCGACGAAAGAGACTGTGGACGAGTTAATCGAAGCTCTCGACGCTGGCCTCGCAAGCGTTTAGTAATTACTCACACCCGTAAACCCGGTCAAGAGCCGGAAAGGAGTTCTTATGAGGCTGAGGTCTTTCACCACCGTCGCCATCCGGCTCATGGGCTTGATGTCTATTTTTTACGGCGTGCTCATGGTTGCCTTCCTGCTGACGACCTACCTCATGTTCGCAGAGGCAAGAATGTCCAGTCTGGGCTCGGTCTTCTTTATCCAGTTTCTCCTGCCGGGGCTGATGATAATTTTCGGCATCATCCTCATCGGCGCTAGCCAACCTCTGGCCGCAGCGATTTCCGGCAGGCTTGAGGACGAGCCGTATTCAAGCTGAAAAGGAAGCAGCATGTTTGAGTTCAAGCGTTTTTGAGTAAACCCTGTCGCCAAATTAAAAACATATGAGAACACTAATCCGTAATGGCCGCGTTGTCACCGCCGTTGATGACTACAAAGCCGACATTCTGATTGAAGACGAGATTGTCTCCGTCATCGGCGCGAAGCTCGACATGGAAGCCGACGTTGTGATTGACGCTTCGGGGAAGCTCGTCATCCCCGGCGGCATTGACCCGCACACGCACATGGAGCTTCCCTTCGGCGGCACGGAAGCCTCTGATGATTTCCGCACGGGGACAATCGCCGCCGCGCATGGCGGGACGACGACCATCATAGATTTCGCCGTGCAGTATAAAGGCCAGTCGCTCATCGAAGGCGTGGATAATTGGCATCAGAAAGCCGAAGGCAAGACCGCGATTGATTACGGCTTTCATCTCATCACGACCGACCTCGAAGATAACCAGATTGAAGAGATGTACACGGTGATGGACGAGGGCGTGACGAGCTTTAAAATGTTCATGGCCTATCCGGGCGTCTTTCTAGTTGACGATGCGACCATCTTTCGCGCGATGTCGGCTGCCGGGCAGCGCGGCGGATTGATCTGCATGCACGCCGAGAATGGCGTCGTCATCAACGAGATTATCAAACGCGCGCTCGCGCAAGGAAGAACCGCGCCGAAGTATCACGCGCTGACCCGGCCCACGCGCGCCGAAGCCGAAGGCGTGCATCGCGCGATTGCGATTGCGGAGATGGCCGAAGCGCCCGTTTATATCGTCCACTTATCCTGCGCCGATGCGCTCAATCAGGTGCGCGAGGCGCGTGATCGCGGGCTTCCGGCCTTTGCTGAAACCTGCCCGCAGTATCTTTTCCTGGACATTGACGATTACGGCGAAGACTTCGAGGGCGCAAAATATGTGATGACGCCGCCGCTTCGTGAAAAGTGGAATCAGGCGGAGTTGTGGAAGGGCTTGAAGATGGACGACCTGCAAGTCATCTCGACAGACCACTGCCCGTTCTGCATGAAGGAGCAGAAGGAGCTGGGCAGGGATGATTTCTCGAAGATTCCGAACGGCGCACCCGGCGTCGAGCATCGCGTGCCTCTCATCTACAACGGCGTCGTCGAGAATCGTCTCTCGCTCAACCGCTTCGTCGAACTCACGTCAACCGCCGCCGCCAAGATGTTCGGCCTCTTTCCGAAGAAAGGGACAATCGCCGTCGGCTCGGATGCAGACATTGTGATTTTCGACCCCGAAAAGGAACAAACAATCTCCGCGAAGACGCACCATATGAACGTGGACTACAGTGCTTACGAAGGCCGGACGATTAAGGGTGTGGTCGAGACGGTACTCTCTCGCGGGCGCGTCGTCGTTGAAAACGGCGAATACAAAGGTAAGCCCGGTGATGGCCAATTCCTGAAACGTGGAACGTGTGTCACAGCCTGACAGCCGGAACGCGTCTCCATTAATGTTGGAGACGCCTTCACGGTGACAGTAGAACAGGCAGACTATTTGGGCATCAGAACGGTGTCAACCACATGGATGACGCCGTTGGATTGATTAACGTCGGCGATGGAGACGCGGGACGTGCCGCCTTTTTCGTCGGTCAGGGTCACGACATCGCCGCTCTTGCTGGCCGTTAGAGTGCCGCCGCTGACGGTCTTGAATGTGGTCTTGCCTTTGCCGTCTTCTATCTTCTTGACGATTGAAGCGGCGTCTTCTTTACCGGCGACCACGTGGTAAGTCAGAATCTTTTTCAGTTTCTCTTTGTTTTCAGGCTTGAGCAGGGTGTCAACCGTGCCCTTGGGCAGTTTATCGAAGGCCGCATTTGTCGGCGCGAAGACTGTAAATGGCCCAGGCCCTTTCAGCGTCTCGACCAGACCGGCAGCTTTCACGGCAGCGACCAGCGTGGTGTGATCTTTAGAATTAACCGCATTGTCAATAATGTCTTTGGTGCGCAGCATGGGCGCTCCGCCAACCATTGGATTGTCCGAAGAATTCATCTCCGGGCTGGGACTCATTTTGGCGGCGGGGCTTGTCTGAGTAGTGGGGCTATTTGTTACTGTGGCATTTGAACTATTTGAAGCAGTCTCCGAAGCACAGCCAGCTAATGCGGCCAGGCTCAGGGAGGCCACGCCGATCAATATCACGACGAACGTTCTTTTCATATCTTACCTCGCAGTTTCGGTTAAATTAGAAGTCACAGATAATACGTAGCGCGTTGTATTATCGGATTTCGATTAAGCCAGGGATAAAAACAGATGCGACGAATTCTCTTTAGCTTGATGCTGCTTCTCTTCTCTTCGCTTGGCGTGTTGGCACAGAGCGATAAGCCTTTGATTACAGTTTCGGGGCAGGCCGAAATCAACGTCACGCCCGACATGGCTGTCTTCAATTTGCGAGTGGAGACGCTTGATAAAGACCTCGCCAGAGCGAAAGCCCTCAACGACGAACGCGTGAGTAAGACGCTTGTCATGGCAAAGACTTACGGGATTGCCCCCGCAGACGTTCAGACCAATTACATCAGCGTGGACACGCAGTATTCCGAATATGAAGCGGGCAAGCCGAGAGTTTTTCTCGGCTATGAAGTCTCAAAGAAGATCGTGCTGACCTTGCGCGACATGAACCGCATTGAGAGCCTGCTCTCGGATGTCATTAAAGCCGGGGTCAATCGGGTGGAAGGTATTGATTTTCGCACAACACAGATTCGCCAACACAAAGACAAAGCTCGCCAGATGGCAATCAGGGCGGCACAGGAGAAAGCCATCGCGCTGACCAAAGAGATCGGGCAAACCATCGGGAAGGCATATTCGATTACTGAAGAAGGCGTGGGCGGCGGCAGTAGACTGTCAAACAATTTCTCAGCAAATACAACCAGCAGCACCAGCGGAGATTATTCCGACGCGGAAGGGACAATCGCCATCGGTCAAATCCCCATTACCGCGCGTGTCATCGTCAGTTTTGAACTGAAGTAATGAGCTCCAATTTATTCAGGAAAGGCTATCTACATGCAATCGGGTAATGACGCAGAGGTCATACAACACGCCAACGGTCGAGTCGTGATTGAAAATGGCAAATACAGAGGCAGAGCCGGAGACGATAATTTTTTTTCAAGCGCGGGACATACATGAATATTTAAGGGGATTCAATTGCACATTGACTCAAACAAAATCACTTGATGTTCGATAACTAAACCATGCAAAAATACTCGGTTAATCAGCAACTAATCGAAACGCTTCTGGCTTGGGTGAAATCAGGCGAAATTGCTATTCCTGAAATCCAGCGTCCGTTTGTTTGGGACAGTTCAAAAGTGCGCGATTTGATGGACAGTTTGTATCAAGGTTATCCGGTTGGTTACGTCATCGCTTGGAGAAATCCGAACATTCGCCTGAAAGACGGCAGTTTGAGCGAAGGAAAAAAAATCCTCATTGACGGACAGCAGAGAGTTACGGCTTTGACAGCGGCGATTTTAGGCGAGTATGTGATTGATAAAACATACAAGCGCATCAAAATCAAAATTGCTTTTAACCCAATCTCCGAAAAGTTTGAAGTCCAAAATCCCGCAATCTTAAAAGACAAAACATGGCTTCACGACATTGCGGAAGCCATTAACGGAAGGATTGATTTATTTGAAGTCGTCGAAAACTACTTTGAACAAAATCCCGAAGTTGATAAACGACAAGTCAGGGCGGCATTTACTAATCTGACAAACATTCCGAAAAAACAAATTGGGTTGATTGAACTCGCTCCCGATTTGGACATCGAAACCGTCACCGAAATTTTCATCCGCATCAACTCGAAAGGCGTGGTTTTAAGCCAAGCTGATTTTGCGATGAGCAAAATTGCGACGAACACTGAATACAAAGGAAACGAGTTGAGAAAGGCGATTGATTATTTTTGCCATTTGGCGATTGCGCCGGAATTTTATAAGCATATTGTTGATAACGACAAAGAATTTGCGGCGACGGATTTCTTTCAGAAAATGCAATGGCTCAAAACCGAAAACGAGGATTTATATGACCCGGAATACACGGATTTGATTCGCGTCGCCTTCACTTCGCAATTCAATCGAGGGAAATTGGCGGATTTGGTCAGTTTGCTTTCAGGCAGGAATTTTGAAACGCGCACTTTTGAAGATTCGATTGCTGAAAAGTCTTTTGCGATTTTGAGAAACGGCGTACATAACTTTATCAATGAAACTAACTTTAAGCGTTTTCTGATGATAATTAAATCTGCCGGATTCATCTCACCCAAACTGATTCGCTCGCAAAATGTTTTGAATTTTGCTTATATTCTCTATCTCAAGTTAAAAGATTTGGGTGTTAATTCAGTGTCAATCGAAAGCCACGTTCGGCGTTGGCTGGTTTATACAATGTTGACGGGAAGATACTCTGGTTCACCTGAATCTTCCTTCGACTTTGACATCAAACAAATTGATCAAAAACTGTTCGCGGATTATTTGAAAGAAAAGGAAGAAGGGGAGTTGTCGGACGCTTTCTGGTATGCTTCATTGCCTCAAAGTTTAGACACTTCAGTTGCGAGCAGCCCATATTTTCACGTATTTCTAGCAGCACAAGTTAAGGCAAGCGACAAAGGCTTTTTGTCGAAAAATGTTTCGGTTGGCGATTTGATTTCGTTGCGCGGCGACATTCATCATTTATTTCCCAAAGATTATTTGAAAAAGAATAGTTTGGACAGAAGTAAATACAATCAAATCGCCAACTACGTTTATATGCAGTCGGAAATCAATATTAAGGTTGGGAACAAACCGCCGAAAGATTACTTTGAAATGATTAATAGCCAAATCGCGGGCGGTGATAATTTACTAAGCGGAATTTCTTCGTCCGACGAATTGCTTGAAAACTTAAAAGCGAATTGTATTCCTGCTGAAATCATGGAAATGGACGTTGATGATTATCCTGAATTTTTGGATATGAGAAGAAAATTGATGGCGAAGAAAATGAGAGACTATTATTTTTCACTTTAACTATGGAAAAAGCTTTTTGCGAGTATTGCAACGCGACTTTGCCGGACGAGGAGAAACTCGTGATAGTTTATCGTCATCGGCGGGGTCAACATTTCATCTTCGAGCGCGTTCCAGCGCGGGTCTGCTCCCGTTGCGGCGAGCGGTATTTCCCAGCGCAGTCGGTTAGCGAAATGGAAAGCCAAATGCGGAAAGAAAAACAACAAACCAATCTTGTGGCTGTTCCGGTGATTGAGTTGCAACCAGCCGGATAAAAAACAAGGGCGACTGTTAACCCACCAGTGCCAAGTAGATTGTGTTTTAATCCACATCCGCCCGCGTAAATCTGCGATTGAATAATTATGAGCGAAGCAATCCAACACGAGGACGGGCGCGTCGAGTTAAGACCGGGCGTGTTGCAGGAAATCTCCAGAAGCCCGCTTTACAACGAAGACCTCGCGCCAGTGCCAATTGAAAAGCGTAACTGGACGACCTACAACTACGCGGCGCTCTGGATCAGCATGGCGCACTGTATCCCGACCTACATGCTCGCTTCGGGACTCATCAGCGCCGGGATGAATTGGTGGCAGGCGTTGCTGACCATTCTGCTCGGCAACACCATCGTCCTTGTTCCGATTCTTCTTAATTCCCATCCGGGCACTAAATATGGCATCCCCTTCCCCGTCTTTGCGCGCGCCAGTTACGGCACATATGGGTCAAATCTTCCGGCACTGATGCGCGCGCTCGTCGCCTGTGGCTGGTTCGGCATCAACGCCTGGATCGGCGGTGAAGCCCTGCACGTGTTTTTCAGCGCGCTCATCCCGGGCTGGGACACGCTCCTTGGCGGCGCAATCGGCGGCTACACAATCACACGCTGGCTCTCTTTCCTGCTCTTCTGGGGACTCAACATCTATATTATTTATCGCGGGATGGATTTGCTGCGGAAGGTGGAAAACTGGGCAGCACCGTTTGTGCTGGTGATGACGGCGCTGCTGCTCGGTTGGGCGTTGTGGCAGGCAGGCGGGGTCGGGACGCTTCTGACCGCGCCGGGAAAATTCAACAGCCTGTCAGACTTCCTGCCCGTCTTCATTCCGTCGCTGACCGCGATGGTAGGATTCTGGGCGACGCTCTCGCTCAACATGCCAGACTTCACGCGCTTCGGGCGCAGCCAGCGCGAACAGGTCATCGGCCAAGTGGTCGCGCTCCCCTCAACCATGACAGTCTTCGCCGCGATGAGCGTCATGATTACTTCGGCGGCGATAGTCATCTACCCGCGCATGGCCGCCGGGGATTTGTGGGACCCGATGAAGCTGGTCGGTCAGTTCAGCCAGATTTGGGTTATAGCCATTTCGATGTTCACGGTCGTCGTGGCCACACTCGCCGTCAACATCGCGGCCAACGTCGTCTCGCCCGCCAACGATTTCGCCAACGCTTTCCCGAAATACATCTCTTTCAGAACCGGCGGCTTGATTACAGGTATCATCGGAATCCTGATGCAGCCCTGGCATCTGCTGACTGACCCGGAGAAGTATATCAACGGCTGGCTGGTCGGGTATTCCGGCGGGATGAGCGCGATTGCAGGGGTCTTGATTATTGACTACTGGGTGATACGCAGAAAGCGACTCGTGCTGCCAGACCTGTATCGCAAGCAAGGGGTTTACACTTATGCGAGCGGCTGGAACTGGCGCGCGGTCGCGGCCACGCTCACCGGTTGCCTTGTCGCCTGGATAGGATTGTTTGTACCATCCTTGAGGATACTTTACGACGCCGCATGGTTTGTGGGTTTCGCGACCTCCGCCATCTCCTATCTGGTTCTGATGAAGTTAGCGCCGCCGCAACTCGCACCAATCGCGGAGGCACAGGCATAATATACTTGTAGGGGCAGGGCTTGTCCCTGCCCGCTCAATGTTCATCAAACACGGGCAGCGGACTTGTCCCTGCCCCTACAAATTTCCGCGAAAAGGAAAAATCTATGGCACGAATAGTCAAATGCGGTCTCATACAGGCCACACACGCCGGACCGACAGACGCGCCGATTGAAGAGATCAAGCGCGCCAACATTGATAAGCACATCGATATGATCGACGACGCCGCGCGTCAGGGAGTGCAGATTCTCTGCATGCAAGAAGTCTTCAACACTCCTTACTTTTGCGCCGAGCAGGAGACGCGCTGGTACGAAGCGGTCGAAAAAATCCCTGATGGCCCGACCACGCAACTGATGCAGGAAGTTGCGAAACAGCACGACATGGTCATCGTCGTGCCGATTTATGAAGAAGAGATTACGGGTATCTACTACAACACGGCGGCGGTGATTGACGCCGACGGCAAATATTTGGGCAAGTATCGCAAGAATCACATCCCGCACGTCGCCCCCGGCTTCTGGGAAAAATTCTATTTCAAGCCGGGCAATCTAGGCTATCCTACTTTTGAAACGGCCTTTGCGCGAGTCGGCGTCTACATCTGCTACGACCGCCATTTTCCGGAAGGCGCACGCGCCCTCGGCCTTAACGGCGCGGAGATCGTCTTCAATCCTTCGGCGACGGTCGCAGGTCTTTCCGAATACCTCTGGAAGTTGGAGCAGCCCGCGCACGCCGTCGCCAACGGCTATTTCGTCGGCGCAATCAACCGCGTCGGCCACGAACAGCCCTGGGACATCGGCGAGTTTTACGGCCAAAGCTATTTCTGCAACCCGCGCGGCCAAATCATCGCCGAAGCGCCGCGCGATGAGGATGCTCTCGTCGTCGCCGACCTCGACCTCGATATGATTCGACAGGTACGCAACACCTGGCAATTCTTCCGCGACCGCAGGCCAGACACGTATGACGAACTCGTCGCAGATTAATTGTAGGGGCAGGGCTTGTCCCTAGCCCGTCATGTTCATTGAAGGCAATATTGAATCTATGGGAAACGCGGGCAGGGACAAGCCCTGCCCCTACAGTTTAGAAAGGTTTGATTTATGAATCTCTCAATTACCGTCAACGGCATCAAGTTCCCCAATCCCTTCCTGCTCGGCTCAGGCCCGCCGGGAACGAACGCGCGTGTCATCGCTAAATCTTTCGACGCCGGGTGGGGCGGCGTCGTGGCGAAGACAGTCAGCCTTGAAAGCGCGAAGGTCATCAACGTCGTCCCGCGCTATGGACGACTGCGCTCACGCGACACGGGCGAAATCATAGGCTTCGAGAATATTGAACTAATCTCCGACCGCCCGATTGATGTCTGGCTTCAGGAGTTTCGTGAGATTAAAAAGGAGTATCCAGACCACATCCTGATTGCTTCGATCATGGAAGAGTATGAGAAATCTCGCTGGCAGGAGCTGACGCGGATGGTGCAGGACACGGGCGTTGACGCCTTTGAGCTAAACTTCTCCTGCCCGCACGGGATGCCGGAACGCAGGATGGGATCAGAGATGGGCGAGCATCCTGATCTCACGCAGGAAGTGACTAGCTGGGTGACAGAGGTTTCGACGATTCCCGTCTGGGCTAAGATGACGCCCAACATCACGAACATCAAAGAGCCTTCGATGGCCTCGGTGCGCGGTGGCGCGGTGGGTGTCTCGGCCATCAACACGATTCTCTCCGTCATCGGCGTTGATCTCGAAACGCTCAGGCCGATGCCGACGGTCGAGGGCTACACCGTGCCCGGCGGCTATTCTTCGCAGGCCGTGCGCCCGATTGCGCTCAGGATGGTGAGCCAACTCGCGCAGGCGCTCCCCGAAGGTATTTCCATCAGCGGCATCGGCGGCATCGAGAATTCACACGACGCTCTGGAATTCATGCTGCTCGGGTCAAGCACCGTTCAACTCTGCACAGGTGTGATGCTGCACGGCATCAAGATAATTGACGAGTTGAAAGAGGGCGTAGCGAAGTTTATGACCGACAAGAAATTTGAGACCGTTTCTGACATCGTCGGCAAGAGCATCCCCTATTTCTCGACTCACATGAATCTGGTCGAGCGCATGAAGCAGGCCAAGCGCCACAAGGGAGGCGAATCCAGCCGCGACAACGACTGGGCGGAAAAGAGCATTACAGAGAAGACGGCAGAGCTTACTTCCAACTAAGCTGATTGTTGTCCGACATCACGCGAAGAGATGATTCCCTGGCCGGAGGCAGTGCCCGGCTATTGAGTTCCTCATTCGCTAACTTATCACCTCACGATTAGGCGAAGATTGCATGGCTGACGAACAACGAATCCCGCTGGCTTTCATGAGTTATGTACGCTTCGACGATCAGCATGAAAACGGTCGCTTGACAGAATTTCGCAACCGCCTGAGCGGCGAGATACGAATGCAAACGGGCGTGGACTTTTCGATTTTCCAGGACCGTAACGACATTCTCTGGGGACAGAACTGGAAGGAACGCATCGAGGATTCGATTGACGAGGTCACGTTCCTGATAGCAATTATCACTCCCAGCTTCTTCAACAGCCCCGCCTGCCGCGACGAGTTGAAGCGCTTCCTCGCCCGGGAGAAGGAATTAAACCGCAGCGACCTCATCCTTCCAGTTTATTACGTTAGCAGCCCGGTTTTTGACGAAGAGGCAAAGCGAGCGAAGGACGAGCTTGCTCAGGAAATAGATAAACACCAGTTTGCTGATTGGCGAGACCTGCGGTTTGAACCCTTCACTTCGCCGCAGGTCGGCAAAACGCTTGCCCAACTTGCCGTACAAATCCGTAAAGCGCTGGAGAACGCCCAACAACCTAAAGAGACAGCCGCCAAGCGAAAGGTCAGTAAAAACCGCTCTCAGCCTTCAAAATCTAAAAGTGCTAAAGCTGGCCAAGCTACCAGTGAACAAGCCAGTCCTTCGGCGCAAGTTGCAGAGTCGGGAGATAAGGGGGACACGGCACAACGCCCATCGGTTAAAACTGAACCACCAAAGATCATTGTTGATCCATTTCACCGGGGAGATTTTCCCACGATTACGGAAGCCATCACGGAGGCCAACGCAGGTGATAAGATTCTTGTCCGACCCGGTCTTTACCGGGAAGGTTTAGTGATTGACAAACCACTGGAGATTATCGGTGATGGTGAGCTTGGTGACATAGTAATCCAGGCGACCGGGGAAGATGTCGTGCTCTTTAAAACGACGATGGGTAGAATCTCTAATCTTTCATTGCGTCAGATGGGAGGCGGAACCTGGTATGGTGTAGATATTGCTCAGGGACGACTGGAATTAGAAGGGTGCGACATTATCAGTCAGGGCTCGGCGGGTGTCGCTATTCACGATGGCTCTGATCCGCGCTTACGTCGCAACCACATCCATGATTGCAAGCAGGGTGGTGTTTACGTATACGAAAACGGACAAGGGACGATAGAGGACAATGACATATTTGGCAATATTCTTGCCGGTGTAGAAATCGAAACGGGCAGCAATCCCACGTTGCGCCGCAACCGCATCCATGATGGGAAGCAAGTTGGTGTTTTCATTAAAGAGAAGGGGCAAGGGACACTAGAGGACAATGACATATTTGGTAACGCTTATGCCGGCGTAGAGATCAAGACGAGCGGCAATCCCACGTTGCGCCGCAACCGCATCCATGATGGGAAAGGGGGTGGTATTTTCGTTCATCAGAATGGACAAGGCATGCTAGAGGACAATGACATATTTGGTAACGCTTATGCCGGCGTAGAGATCAAGACGAGCGGCAATCCCACGTTGCGCCACAACCGCATCTATGATGGGAGGAGATCCGGTGTTTTCGTAAATAATGCCGGACAAGGAATGTTAGAAGACAATGACATCTTTGCCAATGCTATTTCAGGGATTACGATCCAAGAGAATGGTAATCCCACTTTGCGGTACAACCGTATCAATAAAAATGCTGCTTACGCTGTTAATATTCATGACGATGGTGGCGGTACAATCGAAGACAATGACTTACGTGGCAATACAAAAGGGGCGTGGCTTATTTCCTCTGACAGTGAGGCAAAGGTCAATCGCGCCCGTAATCAGGAGTAGTCGCACAAACTCGGCAGGGGTTTCAACTGGCAATCAATTCTGAGGATAATAAATGGGCAACAGGACACGCCTTGCCTTCTCCGCCCTCATCAGCGTTATTCTGACAGTGCTTGCCTACCTGCTGCCGTTCACCTTGATGCTCTACTTCTTCGCGCCGGGATTCTGGCTCGGCGATGCCCTTCCTGATTCCCTCGTCAACGCTCTGGGCGGCTATCTCTTTCCCGTCTTTGCTTCGACTCTCATCTGGACGTCCCTGATTTTTGGCGTCTGGTGGCTGCTGGCCAGAAGCCGTAGCCGCAGATGAAGCGAAAATAGAGCGCTCATCTATCTTTCCGTTTAGATAGCTCGAACATCAACGCAGGCACTTCCGCTGGAAGTTCGCGCGCCAGATAGCCGAGGCGTCCCATGCGCTTTGCCAGCACGTCGCCTGCGCGCGCGTGCAGATAAACTCCCCAGGCAGCGGCTTGCAGAGGCGCTGCGCCGCGCGCGACGAGTCCGGCAATGATGCCTGAGAGAACGTCGCCTGAGCCTGACGTGGCGAGGCCGACGTTGCCCGTTCTGTTGCAGTAATATTTAGAATTGCCATGAGTGGCAATGAAAGTCTCCGCCCCCTTGAGCGCGACGACGGCGCGCAACGCGGTTGCCGCTCGTCGCACAAACGCCAGCGGCTCGCGTGTGATGAGTGACTTATCAACATTCAGCATGCTTGCCATCTCGCCTGCGTGCGGCGTGAGCACGGCTCGACAATCGAGTTGATGCAGACACTGCGGCGACTTCTCAAAGCAGGCGAGCGCCGCCGCATCAAGCACGACGGTCGCCCGCCCGATGCGCGGCAGAACACTTTTCACTAATCGCGCAACCGCCCGCTCGTCAATCATCCCCGGCCCAATCAGCACGGATTGCACTTCCTGGCCGCGCTCAATGATCTCCTTGCTTGCGGAAGCGGCGATTGCGCCCCCTCTGGTTTCAGCCAGAGCAAAGACGCGCGCTTCAGGCACTGCGGCTGCGACCACCGGCGCGATGCTGCGGCACGTAGCAATCTGCAACTTCCCTGCGCCTGCGCGCAAAGCAGCGGTCGCCGCGAGAATGACCGCGCCCGGCATCTCCGATGCGCCGCCGACGACCAGCACACGCCCGCGCTCCTCCTTATCACCACCTTCGTCCGGCTGCGGCAAAGGCCAGCGACGTAACAGCGCAGGAGTAATGAGCAGAGGTCGGGGATTGGAGGCCGGGGGTCGGGAGTTGCTCGTCTTTCTCCGTCCCCCGACCCCCGACCCCTGTCCCCCATCTTTATTTCGGTGCGACCGGGGCATCTGGTTTCGTGGTGATGGGCGTGCCAGCTTCTTCCAGCGGCGCGACGAAGTTGTAGAGCTTGAGCGCGAGTTTGCCGCGCCGTCCCAGTTTCTGAGCGAACTCGTATGAGGTGACAGCGCAGTTGGCTATCTCGTTCGTGCGATCCAGCTCAAGGATTTGCTCTTCGCTCATCCGTTCGAGCAGATAGCGGAAACAATTGACGACGACCTGATGACTGACTATCAGGACGCGTTCGCGGCGATAGTCGCGCGTAATCGTATCAATCAGGCTCCGCAGACGCAGGATGACATCGCACCAACTTTCGCCGCCCGGCGGCCTGAAATAGAACTTGCCGAGGACGCTGCGCGCTTCCGCCTGCTCAGGATACTTTTCCTGTATGCCGACGCGCGTCAGACGATCCAGCACGCCAAACTCTTTTTCGCGCAATCTCTCATCCGTGATGAAAGTGATGTCCTCATGACTAATGCCCGCCGCTTCGAGCGCCAGCCGCGAGGTTTCGCGTGCGCGAAGGTAAGGCGACGAGAGGATCACGGTGGGCTGCTCCTCTGTGGGCAGTTTGGCGAACCAGCGGCCAAGCGCAGCAGCCTGCCTCTCACCAAGCGGCGAGAGCGGTACATCAACGTCGCGCATGAGAATATCTATCACAGGAAGCCCGGCGGCCTCTGCCTTATCACGCGCCACATTGCCCGCGCTTTCACCGTGACGCACAATCCACATCACATCCGGCCATTTTTGCTCGTCAGACATTTTAAGCTCCAGAAAGAGGGAATAGACAGGATTAACAAGATGGACAGGATCAAGGGAAGAAGCATCAAGCTTCACTAACTTGTCTTGTCTGCTTAATCTTGAAAATCCTGTTAATCCTGTCTAATTTCTTTCTTCAATTTATCTCGTTGTTTCTCGCAGCCGCGTGCTCGCTCAGAGTCGTCAGCCAGGAGGGTGATAAGTCCGACTCGCTCTCTTTGCCTTTGGCGCGTGCAGCGCCGATGCCGCCGGGCGCGGGCAACAGTTTATTGACGAGGCCGAGCAGGTCTGCGGTCAAACCCGGAAAGAGTCCGTGAAAGAGGACTGCCGCCTTAGCTTGAATCGAGAGGACGACTTCGGCATCGCCTCGCTTGCAGGCTTCGACAATCTGCCTCGCCGCGCGAGAGGCTGACATCGAAGAGACCGGCAATGAATCGCTGATGCTGAACCACGCATACTCGGCGCGATGCTGCCCCTTGAACGTGGCGTTGCGCGGGCTGCCCGTTCGCATCAGTCCGGGACAAACGGTCGTCACCACCACTCCATCTTTCTTCAACTCCGCGCGCAAACCTTCGGAGAAACCGACGAGCGCAAACTTGCTGGCGCTGTAAGGCAGCAGATGCGGGACACTGATCTTGCCGCCGATGGAAGTGATGTTGACGATGCGCCCGCTTGCGCGTTCACGCATCTCAGGCAACACAGCAAGCGTCGTGTAGAGCGGCCCCCAGAAGTGTGTCTTCATCGCTTGCTCGTAATCTTCGAGCGTCATCACTTCCATCGGCCCAACCTCGATTACGCCCGCATTGTTGACCAGCACGTCAATCCGCCCGAAGCGCTCAGCTACGGCGCGAACCATCTCATCAACCTGCTCCCTGTCCGTGATGTCGCAAGGCACGGCAATCACTCTCGCCCCGCGCCTGACCAAATCCATCCGCGCCCTATCTAGCTCTTCCGCATCACGAGCACAAATCGCCACCTGCGCCCCCTCGCGCGCAAACTCCCGCGCCATCACCAAGCCAAGCCCGCGCGAACCACCCGTAATCAACACGGTCTTCCCGCCCAGATCGTATTCCCTCAATCGCCTCACCACCGCGCGCGTCGCCCACAGAACGCCAGCGCCAGCCAGCGCCAACATCAATTTATCCTGCTGCTTTTTCTTCATTCCGTTCCCCCTCGAAAACCCCTATGACCGGCGTATGATCCGATGGCCGCTCCCACGTGCGCGGCTCTTTGTCTATCCACGATTCCCTGCAACGCTCGGCAAGCGGCTCGGAGACCCAGATATGATCTATCCGTAAGCCCGCGTTGCGGCGAAATGAACCCTGACGATAATCCCACCAGGAGTAATGCCCCTCATCTTCCGTGTGCAGGCGAAAGGCATCTATAAATCCCCAGTCCCTGATTTTTTCGAGCGCGGCGCGCTCATGCTTACTGAACAGAACGTGGCCTTCCCAGGCTGCCGGGTCGTGCACATCGCGCTCTTCCGGTGCGACGTTGAAATCGCCGCAGAGCAAAACCTTTTCGCTTGGCTTGTAATCGTCATCGAAGAAACGGCGCAGGCGCTGCATCCATTCCAGCTTGAAGCGATATTTGTCAGAGCCGACAAACTGCCCGTTCGGAACGTAGACGTTGACGACACGCACGCCCTCAATCGTCGCCGCGAGCAGACGCGCTTGCGCTCCTTCCTCTGCATCAGGAAAGCCGCGCTGTACGTCCGTGCAGGCTGTGCGCGAAAGAATCGCCACACCATTGTAAGTTCGCTGCCCGAAGACTTCCGAGGTGTAACCCAGCTCGGCAAAGTGCGCGAGCGGAAACTTCTCATCCATGCACTTCAATTCCTGAAGACAAAGTACGTCCGGGCGTGCCGTCTCAAGCCACTGCGTCACCAGCGGCAGCCGCGCCGTGATTGAATTGACGTTCCACGTAGCGAGTTTCATATTAGTTACGAGTTACGAGTTACGAATTTCGGGTTACAGATTTCGGGTTGCGAATTAAGAGCTTGAACTCGAAACCCGTAACTCGTAACTCGAAACAACGCTTTTACAGCGATGCGATTATTCCTGTGAGCAATGCGCCGCGTCGTGCAATATCGTCTGCCATGATGTGCTCGTGCGTGGCGTGAGCGCCGTCGCCGGTTATGCCCAAGCCATCGAGAATTGCCACGTCCAGAGCAGACACAAAATTCCCGTCCGACGCTCCGCCGACAGAGGTTTCGCCTAACTCGAAATCGAGTTTGGCAGCTACCTTGCGCGCCATCTCATAAAGCGCCGCGACTTTCTCCGTTCGTTCAAGCGGCGGGCGATTGATGCCGCCGCTGAAGTGAAGTTTCACTCGTTCATCAAAAGGCTTTGCGCCGAATATTGTTTCTTCAAGCTGCCTTGCGTCCTCAGCCGTGCTGAAGCGCACATCAATCTCGGCGCTGGCTTCTGCCGGGACGACGTTCGAGCGAGTCCCACCCTGAACAACGCCGACGTTGACGGCAACGCCGCGCGCCGCATCGTTCAAAGCGTGCAGCCACTCAATCTGCCGCGCCAGTTCCAGGATCGCGCTGGCGCCCTTCTCCGGCTCAAGCCCCGCGTGCGCGGCAATCCCGTGCGCTTCCATTGTAAAGATTCCAGTCCCTTTGCGCGCCGTCTTGACGCGCCCGCCCGCAGCAGACGGCTCAAGCACCAGCACGCTCTGCGCTTTTCGCGCTTCCTCTTCAACCAGTGCGCGCCCGGTCATGCTGCCCGTCTCTTCATCACACGTCAGCAGGAGAACAATCGGACGACGCGGCACAAGATCGAGCGCGGCACAAGCGCTAATCGCCGCCAGAGCGAGCGCGCAATTCGCTTTCATATCATAGATGCCCGGCCCATAGATGCGTCCGTCCTGCTCCCGCCAGGGTCGCTCCTTCACCGAGCCGCGTGGGTGAACCGTGTCCGTATGTCCCATCAGCAAGATATTGCCGGAGACATCCCCCGCATCACCAAAAGCGCAGACGCGCAGATGCTCGCCGTAGTCTGGACTCTCAATGCGCTTAACTGAAGTGACGCCTTCAATCTGCCGCGCTGCTTCCATAAGCAACTCAACGACAGCACGACTTCCTTCAACGTCGCCCGACGGGGATTCCGTCTCGACGAGCGCGCGGGTTAATGCCAGCATCCTGCTCCGCCGCGCTTCGAGGAATTCAAGCACTTCGCGGGCGTTTGCCTCTGTGAATTCATGCTCCATGAGCTTTCGGAATTTTTGATTTGCGATTTTTGATTGGAAGCGGATAGAAATTTATCAAATTCGAAATCAGAACATTGAAATCTCAGATTTCATCCAACATCCAATCAAAAATCGCAAATCAAAAATCTACTTAATCTCCTCTTTTCTGACTGTCAGCTTTTCTATGCGCTCGCGTTTAATCTCAAACCCTATTCCGGGCGCGTCCGGCGCGGTGATTGTGCCGTTCAGTGTCACGGTGACGGGCGGCTCGATGATGTCCTCTGCCCAGTAACGCGCGCTGGCCGAGACATCGCCGGGCAAGGTGAAGCCTGCGAGCGTCGCCATCGCAATGTTGTGCGCGCGCCCGATGCCGGATTCCAGCATCCCGCCGCACCAGATTGGAATATTTCTTTCCCGACAGATGCGCTCCACGCTTTGCGCTTCGCTGTGCCCGCCGACGCGACCGAGCTTGACGTTGATAATCCGGCAGGCCTTTTGCTCAATCGCATGAACGGCATCGGCTGGCGTGCGGATTGACTCGTCAAGGCAGATGGGCGTCTTCACCTGTTTTTGCAACTCCGCATGGTCGAGCATGTCGTCATAGGCGAGCGGCTGCTCGATCATCATCAACTCAAACTCGTCCATCGCACGGAAAAGCGGCGCGTCCGCCAGACTGTAAGCGGAGTTGGCATCGCCCATCAAACGTATCTCTGGAAAACGCGCCCGCACTTTTTCCAGAACGTTGGCATCCCAGCCCGGCTTAATTTTGATCTTAATGCGCTGGTATCCGGCGTCCAGTTCCAACGCAATCTTTTCCAGCAAGACCTCAATCGTGTCTTGAATGCCGATAGAGACTCCGCAGGCAATCTCCCTTTGTACGCCTCCGAGATGCTGCCACAGTGGGACGCCAGCCCGCTTCGCTTCCAAATCCCAGCACGCCGTTTCCAGCGCAGCTTTCGCCATCCGATTGCCGCGCACGGCTTTCATCAACGAAAAGATACTGGACGCGCCCTCAACCTCGCGCCCCAAAACCATCGGCGCTAAGTATGTCTTCAGAGTGTTCCAGGCGCTCTCCGTCCACTCCTCGCAATAGAAAGGCCCTTCGCCCGCAGTGCATTCGCCCCACCCTTCCGCGCCTCCCTGGCCACTCACGCGCACCAGCACAATGCGCCGCTCCGTCGTGCGCCCGAAGCTCGTCTCAAAAAAATGTACCAGCGGCAGACGAATCTCGCGCAGTTCGACCTGGTTGATAAGCAATTTTGCCGACTCCTGAAGATGACTAAAGATTACCTATTATGCCTTGCGTTATTCATCTTTGCCAGCAGCGCTAAAAGAAAAGGCGGCACGAATCGAGCCGCCTTCGAAAAAAGTTTACTGCCAAGCGTGGAATTAAAGACTATCCGCCAACGGATGAGGCGGGGTCGAGCGCACCTTCCGTCGAAGTCGCCTCCTGATTATTGAGCGCCGCGTGCATCGTGTGCCACGAAAGGCTCGCGCATTTGACGCGCGCCGGAAAGTCGCGCACACCGGCAAAGATCGTCAGGCGTCCCAGATGATTGGGCGCTGCTTCCGCGTCCAACTCGCCCGTCACCATCCTGTGAAACTCATCGAAGAGAGTTTCGGCGTCCTGTTTGGTCTTTCCCTTGACGGCCTGCGTCATCATGCTCGCCGCCGCCTTCGAGATGGCGCAGCCTGAGCCTTCGAAGCTGATGTCACTGACGACTTCATCTTCGAGCTGCATGTAAACCGTCAACTGATCGCCGCACAGAGGATTGTATCCCTCGGCGCTCCGGTTAGCCGCTTCCAGTTTGCGAAAGTTACGCGGCTTCTTGTTGTGATCGAGAATGACTTGCTGGTAAAGCTCACTTAGTTCTGACATAGGGATAATGAGTGATAGGTGATAGGTGATGGGTGATGGGTGATGGGTGATAAGAGAAAACATATTCTTTCCTATCACCCATCACTTATTACCTATCACTAGCTAAAGACCTCTATAACTTTTTCAATTGCGCGTACAAGCGTGTCAACTTCCTGCTTCGTGTTGTAGAAGGCGAACGAGGCGCGGGCTGTTGCCGGGACGTTGAAACGTTTCATCACGGGCTGGGCGCAGTGATGTCCGGCACGCACGGCGATTCCCTCCTGATCCAGAATCGTGCCGATGTCGTGCGGATGCACCTCGTCAACGACGAAGGAGAGCACGCTCGCCTTTTCTCGCGCCGTGCCGATGATGCGAACGCCCTCGATGGCACTAATCTTTTCAGTGGCATAAGCTAAAAGCTCATGCTCGTAAGCGACCGCCTGCTCGCGCCCGATACTGTTCAGATAGTCAATCGCTGCGCCGAGACCAATCTGTGAAGCGATGGCCGGTGTTCCCGCTTCAAACTTATCCGGCAGCCCCGCATACGTCGTCTTTTCAAAACTGACGGTGCGAATCATACTGCCGCCGCCCTGAAACGGATTCATCTTCTCAAGCCATTCAGCCTTGCCGTAGACGATGCCGCTGCCCGTCGGCGCAAACATCTTGTGACCCGACAAGGCGTAGAAATCGCAATCCAAATCCTGCACGTCAACGGTCAAGTGCGGAGCGCCCTGTGCGCCATCGAGCAGAACGGGCACGCCGTACTTGTGCGCTCGCGCAATCATCTCTTTAACCGGATTGATTGTGCCGAGTGCGTTCGAGATATGCGCGATAGCGACGATTTTAGTGCGCTCGCTAAGGAGCGCGTCATATTCGTCCAGGAGAAGCTCGCCCGCATCGTTCATCGGGATAACACGCAAAGTGGCATTCTTTTCTTCGCAGAGCATCTGCCACGGGACGATGTTCGAGTGATGCTCCATCGCGGAGATGATTACTTCATCGCCTTCACCGATAAACTTGCGCCCGTAGCCGTGCATCACCAGATTGATGCCTTCGGTCGCGCCGCGCACGAAGATGCACTCACGCGCCTCACGCGCGTTGATAAACCGTTTGACCTTTTCGCGCGCACCCTCGTAAGCGGTCGTCGCACGCTGGCTCAGGTAATGCACGCCCCTATGGATGTTCGAGTGTTCCTGTTCGAGATAGATGCTGCCGCGATCAACGACGAGTTGCGGAACCTGCGACGAAGCAGCGTTGTCCAGATAGACGAGCGGCTTGCCATTAACCGTTTGCCGCAGCACAGGGAAATCCTCACGCACGCGCTCGACATCCCAGCCCGCAGCGGCGGTGGCAGCTTCCAGTGTCGGTATTTCCAGCAAACTTTTCTCCGTGACGCTCATAACGTTTACGCTTCCAGATTGGCATGAAGCCGGTTCAGCACCGTTTCATCCAACTGCGCTTTGATTGATTCGATCTTGATTTTCTCGATTACTTCTTCCGCGAAGCCGTAAGTCAACAGATTCCGCGCAAGGTCTGCGTTAAGACCGCGACTCGATAGATAAAACAACTCTTCATCTTCGAGCTGCCCGACGGTTGCGCCGTGCGCGCATTTCACGTCGTCCGCAAAAATCTCCAACTGCGGCTTTGTATCAACTCGCGCTTCATTGGACAACAACAGATTCCTATTCGTCTGCATAGCATCCGTCTGCTGTGCGCCTTCGCGCACGAAAACCTTGCCATTGAAGACGGCGCGCGACTTGCCGTCGAGGATGCCTTTGTAAAGCTGGTGACTCGTGCAATGCGGCTGGCGGTGATCTATCAAGGAATGTGTGTCCGTGTGCTGGCCTGCTCCGACTAGATACAACCCGTCAACCCAACATTCTGCGCCTTCATGGTCGAGCGTCACATTGATGTTGTGCCGCGAAAGCTGCGCGCCGAGCGTGATAGCCGTCGAGTTATAACTGCTGTTGCGACCCAGACTCGCCTGCGTCGTCGCCACATGAAAAGCCTCTAGGCTTTCGCGCTGCACCCTGTAGTGATTCAGCCGCGCGCCTTCGCCCAGACTTATTTCGACGACCGCATTGGTGAAATAAGCATCTTCACTCAGCCCAGCGTAGCTCTCAATCACAGTCGCCGTGCTGCCGCGCTCCGCGACAATCAGCACGCGCGGGAAAGAAGCCGCAGGCGCGTTTCGTCCATCTGCCAGAAAGAGCAGATGCACGGGCGATTCAACCTGCACGCCCTGCGGAATGAGCAGAAACGCCCCGCTCGCAAGATGTGCCGTATTCAAAGCCGTGAAAGCGTGCTCGTTGAAATCTGCGCTGCGCGCAAGTTGTTCCCGAATAACGTCCGAGTACTTCTCTTCTTTCAATGCGGCGGCGAGGTCCATTGCGGCGACCCCGCCGGGCAAGGCTTCAACAGACGATAGCTCCGGGCGATAGACTCCATTAACGAAAACTAATTGGCTGCGCCGCGCCTCTTCATAAGTGAATGCCTGCAATCCGGCAGCGTCGAGCGCCGGAGGAGATACTTCCCCGCTCTCAAAAGCCGTCGCAAACCTCGCCTTCGCAATCGGCGCAACGTTCGTGTACTTCCACTCTTCCTGATGAGTCGTAGGAAAACCCAGTCGCTCGAAGCTGGCAAACGCACTCTCGCGCAAACGCTCAACCCACGACGCGCTGCCTGCGCCTGCTCGTTCTTGTAACGCGCGAAACGATTCCGAATACGCGCTCTCTTCTTTCAGAATTTGAGATACCATTACTTTAACTTACCTGCTGCACCGTAGCGCCAGAACCATTGCCTGCCGCCTGCGCTTTGATCCAATCGTAACCCTTCTCTTCAAGCTCCAGCGCCAACTCTTTGCCGCCCTCACGGACGATGCGCCCGCCGGAAAGCACGTGAACATAATCGGGCACGATGTAATTGAGCAACCGCTGGTAGTGTGTGACGAGGATGATGGCGTTCTCCGCGTTCTTCAGCTTGTTGACGCCTCCGGCGACGATGCGTAGGGCGTCAATATCCAAACCGGAATCGGTTTCATCCAGCACGGCGAGCTTCGGCTCAAGCACAGCCATCTGCAAAATCTCGTTGCGCTTCTTCTCGCCGCCCGAAAAGCCCTCGTTGACGGCGCGCGACATGAAGCTCGCTTCCATCTCGACAATCTCGGCGCGCTCTTTCAACAAATCCTTGAACTCAAGCGGGTCTAATTCTTCCTCGCCGAGATGCTTGCGCTTCTCGTTGTAAGCGAGCCTGAGAAACTGCGCGTTCGACACACCCGGAACTTCAATCGGATACTGAAACGCCAGAAAGACGCCTTCACGCGCACGCTCGTCCGGCGCTAATTCCAGCAGATTCTTTCCCTCGTACAGCACCTCGCCCTTCGTCACCACGTAAGCCGGATGCCCCGCCAGCACTTTCGCCAGCGTTGATTTCCCGGACCCATTCGGCCCCATGATGGCGTGAACCTCGCCCTTCTTGATCGTCAGGTCGATTCCCTTCAGAATCTCATTGCCGTCAACCGTTGCATGTAAATCTCGAATCTCTAACACAGTAAATTTACTCCGTAAATTAAGTGATAAGTGATGGGTGATAGGTGATAAGAAAGAATTTGGTTTTCTCTTATCACCTATCACCCATCACTTATCACTGCTTTTTATCCCACGCTGCCTTCCAACTTCAATCCGAGCAGGCGCGTTGCTTCGACTGCAAATTCCATCGGCAGTTGCAGGAACACGTCCTTGCAGAAGCCGTTGATGATTAAGCTAACGGCGTCTTCCTGCGAGATGCCGCGCTGTTGCAAGTAGAATAGCTGTTCCTCGCTGATCTTCGACGTGGATGCTTCATGCTCCACGCGCGAGGTGTTGTTCATCACCTCGATGTAGGGGAACGTGTTCGCCCCGCACTTCGAACCGATCAACATCGAGTCGCACTGCGTATAGTTACGCGCGCCCTCTGCCTTCGGCATGACTTTGACGAGTCCGCGATAGCTATTATTTGATTTTCCGGCAGAGATGCCCTTCGAGATGATCGTCGAGCGTGTGTTCTTGCCGAGATGAATCATCTTTGTGCCCGTGTCGGCCTGCTGCGCGTGATTCGTCAGGGCTACCGAGTAGAACTCGCCGATAGAATTATCCCCTTGCAGGATGCACGACGGATACTTCCACGTAATCGCCGAGCCGGTCTCGACCTGCGTCCACGAAATCTTGGAGTTTCGCCCGGCGCATTTCCCGCGCTTCGTCACGAAATTATAAATTCCGCCCTTGCCTTCTTCGTCTCCCGCGTACCAGTTCTGCACCGTCGAATACTTAATCTCCGCATCGTCCAGAGCGATTAACTCAACCACGGCAGCGTGCAACTGATTCTTGTCAAACTTGGGCGCGGTGCAGCCTTCAAGGTAAGAGACATGCGCGCGCTCTTCGGCGACGATCAGGGTGCGCTCGAACTGTCCTGATTCGGAGTTGTTGATGCGGAAGTAGGTTGATAAATCCATCGGGCAGCGCACGCCCTTCGGGATGAAGACGAACGACCCATCCGTGAAGACCGCGCTGTTGAGCGCCGCGAAATAATTGTCACTCGTCGGCACAACCGAGCCTAGATACTGCCGCACCAGCTCAGGGTGTTCCTGCACGGCTTCCGAGAACGAGCAGAAAATGACTCCAACCTTTTTCAGCTTCTCTTTATAGGTCGTCGCCACCGAGACGGAATCGAAAACAGCGTCAACGGCGACGTTCGCAAGCTGCTTCTGCTCCTGCAAAGGAATGCCCAGCTTCTCGAAAGTTCGGAGCAGCTCAGGGTCAACTTCATCGAGGCTCGCCTTCTTGGCGTTCTGCTTCGGCGCGCTGTAATAGATGATGTCCTGATAATCAACTTCCGGGTACTTGAGGTTCGGCCAGTTGCGCGGCTCTTCCATCGTCAGCCAGTGGCGATAGGCTTTCAGACGAAATTCCAACATCCATTCCGGCTCATTCTTCTTCGCAGAGATCAGCCTGACCGTCTCCTCGTTCAGCCCCCTGGGGATCATGTCGGATTCGATGTCGGTGACGAATCCGTACTTGTATTCTTTATTGGCAAGTAGCTCAATGCTGCTCATCTTGGTTTTCCTACTTCGCTCTCACGAAGTTAATTTTCAAAATTCAAAAATAGATAATTGCTGTTTCGTATATCGCTTTCGGGCGCTTCAATGTGTCGTGCTGAGGCGCGTCTGCAATCTCTGAATCTGGTGCAGCGTCGCATCCACGTTGGCCTCTGTGCCGACCAGTTGCGCGAGCGTGACTTCCGAGAGCGCGTTTTGCACAATCTCGTGCAGCCCTAAGATAACTGGCCGGATGCCGCAGTCGCTCGTATGAACACAAACGTCCAGGACGCCCGTATAGCTCTTGCAATGCTCCGTCACTTCGTCAGCATCCAGCACTTTGATGACCTCACTCAAGCGAATCTCCGAAGCAGGACGCGCCAGTTGATACCCGCCTTTAGTGCCTCTGGTAGACAGCACCAACCCGGCCTTATTGAGAATCCAGAGCAGTTTGCCCGCGTTCGCCACCGAAATCCCCTCGCTTCTGGCGATCTGGGAAAGCGTCAGCGATTCGCCCTCTCTCAAGTGGGCTAATTGCACCAGACAACGCAATCCGTACTCTTCCTGTGCCGAGACTTTCACCTTCTTCAAACTCCTTCTGGCATCCTCTGTCTGATTCAGGATTCGGGAGCATTGTAGCATACCTTACTTTTAAGTCAAGATTGAATAAGTGCTTGAAACTAAAAAGATAAAGCCCCGTGAGGAGCTTTATCTTGCATCGGGTTGAAATTTATCCAGCAGGGGGCGCAGGAAGCCTAAAGGGTGAAGTTAAAATTGATAAATCCCATCACGCGAACGGGCTGGCCGCCGATGACTGTGGGGCGAAACTTCCAGCGCCGCGCCGCCTCTGTCGCCGCCTGTCGCAATAATGCAGGGCCGTCTGAGCGCTGGACTGATGCGACTGTGCCGGTTTCGTCTATCTCCAGATAGACTTTGACGATGCCCGTTATCCGCGTGGTCCTGGCGGCTTGCGGGTATGAGGGATTCACTCTCTGCGTAGCCTTCTCAATCAGCGAGCCGACCTCAACAGGCCGCTCGTTTGGCGTGGAGCTTCCTGCCGGAATATTGACGGAGGTGCTGCTCTTCACTGCCGTTGGAGCGTTACGATTTTCAGGAGAGGCAGTCGTCTTCCGCGTGCTGGTATCTGTGGAATGGTTCGGCGCAGCCGCTGGAGAAGAAGCTACCGGAACGTTGTTTGCGCTCGGCGACGAATTTATAGAGACATTATTGAGAGGCGAATTACCGGCAGAGGCAATACGCATTTCCGAAGCGGACAGCTTCTCTCGCACCTCCGCGATTTCCCGCTGCCACTGGAGACGCTCCTGCTTGGTGCGCGCCAGCGTGCCCCGCACAGTGGCGACCTCTTCCAGCAAACCCAGCGCATCAAAACCCTTCTCGTTCTGGCCGCACAATTCCCTTGCCTGTTCCGCGATGCGGTCAAGCAGCATTCGCATGTGCTCAAGATCGTTTGCCGCCTCGGGCGGGAGCTCTTTGTCCGCAATGTTGATGCCGAAAGAGCGATAGCGACTGAGATGCTCGCGCGCACTGTTGACTGATTGCCCGACCAGCGCGAAATATGTCCGGGTGGAATTTTCATTCTGGGCGGAGCGCAACTTGTAAGTCTCTTCCAGCAGAGTTTGCGCGCGCATGTAGTCGCCCTCTTCCAGATAAACGCTCATCAGCATGATGCGCGCGACATCGCGCACCGCGTCGTCCGTCGTCGCGGTGCGAATCGCATCAAGCTCGGCTGCCGCCGCGCCGAGTTTGTGCGCGGCAATCAGCGCGCGCGCACGCTTGAGACGCTTCTGCCCCGCGTCTGCATCAGGCGTGGCCTGGGCAAACAGATTTGTCGCCGTCAAGGCGAGGCAAAGAATTGTTCCGACGATTAGATTGAGGGCATGACCAGCTTTTTTTTCCTTCACTTCTTAAACTCCGTAAAAAAACTGAAGCGAGCTTCTCAAGGCTCGCTTCCGGGTACAACAAACTTCATTTGTTGACCCGTATTATGGCCTCTTCGAGGGGCTTTGGGCAAGCCCTCCGGTTGGATTTTCACCCGCTTGTGTGCTTGGTTTATGGCGCGAGGCTCTTAAGAATCTGCTCGCGGAAGATGCGTGCGCGAGCCTTTATATCCTGTTCGTCCAAAGTTAGCAACCTCCGGTCGCGCATGACGACGCGGCCTTCGATGATAACTGAACGCACATCGTCGGCTTTCGTCGCGTAGACGAGATGCGAATAAACGTTGTAAAGCGGCGTCTGGTTGAGATCGTCGAGGTCAACGATGACGAGATCGGCGCGTTTGCCACGCTCGATTGAGCCGATTTCACGCTCCATGTGCAGGGCGCGTGCGCCGCGAATCGTCGCCATCTCGAAAGCCTGCTGCGCCGTGACGACCTTCGGGTCCATCGTGAACACTTTATGCAGCTTGGCCGTCGTATCAACCTCCTCCCACATATTGAGATCGTTGTTCGAGGCCGCGCCGTCCGTGCCCAGTCCCAAATCAAGATCAAGCTTAAGCATCTGCGGCACTGGCATAATGCCGGAGGCGAGTTTCATATTCGACTGGGGGTTATGAACCACCCCGACGCCGAGACGCTTCAAGACCGTAATCTCTTCAGGACTCGGATGAACGACGTGGGCGGCGATGACGCGGTTGTTCAAAAATCCTATCCGCGCGAGGTAATCAACGGGAGACGCGCCCTTGCTCTTCAAAAGGTCTTCAACTTCTTTGCGAGTCTCGGAGATGTGCGTCACGATGGGAGCACCGGTTCGGTCGGACAAAGCCTTCACATCTTTGAGATGCTCTTCCGAGACTGTGTAGGGAGCGTGTGGCGCAACCGCCGGGACGACCAGCGCATTTCCCTTCCACTTCTTAATGAACTTTTCGGTGTAGGCCATCGCCTCGGCCCACGTTTTATTGTCCGCGACCGGGAAATCTATCACCGTCTCGCCAAGCACGCCGCGCACACCGGCCTTCGATGTTTCGTCTGCGATGGCGTCCTCGAAGTAGTACATATCGCAGTAGGTCGTCGTGCCGCCGCGAATCATCTCCGCGAGTCCGAGACGTGCGCCGACGCGGACGAACTCTTCCGTTACATTTTTGGCCTCAGCCGGGAAGATGTATTTCGTCAGCCATTCATTCAAGTCCAGATCGTCGGCCAGCCCGCGAAAGAGCGTCATCGGCACGTGCGTGTGGCCATTGATGAGGCCGGGGATAACGACCTTCCCGCGCGCATCAATCGTCTCGCGCGCAGTGTATTTGGCATCAATCTCTGCGCGCGTGCCAACCATCAGGATGCGCCCGCCCCGCACGGCGACTGAGCCGTCTTCGATGACGCGCCGTGCGCCGTCCATCGTGACGATAGTTCCGCCGCGAACGATGAGCTCAATAAGCTCAACGTTCTTTCCACGACCTCGTCCTGTTCGCTGTGCTGAAGCGCTTGGTGGTGTTGTCAGAGAAGCCATAAGCAGGAAGGTGATAGCGAATCGCGTAAGTTTCATCATGTTCGAGTATCTAAGCTACGGCAAACGTCTCTATTTCGGCTTGCCGGGTAGAAAGTAAAAGCGCACGACAAGCAGCCCGGCGAGCGCAGCAACGCTGAGCAACAATTCGACAGCAGTGATGTCCGGGGCGACAATTTTGCGAGCGATGACGAAAATAATCACCTCGACGGCGGCGCTCGTTCGATGATAAAGAAGCAGCAGACCAAGTTCGGCGGCGATGGCGACCAGCAAAATATTTTCGATGATATGCTGAAGCGCTTTGTATTCATCCGTCGGCTGCCAGAGTTTCGGGAACTCTCGGACGACGGTCTCGAAGGCTGCGACCGCCGCAGCGGCGAGGATGACCAGCGCGAGTAAAGTGAGAAAGAGGTGGATTAAATCCCCGCCATACCGATTCAGGACGCGCTCGATGGGCGGCTCTTCACCAATACCAACCTCATTCTGAGCTTTACGATCACTCACTTTCACCCTCTCGCTTTTCACCGCTGCCGACTTCCTTCAAAAATCTGGCGTCGAATGCGCGCGGCAACAGTTCACGCATCTCGATGATTTCAACAGCGCCATGCAAATTGGCGAGAATCACCGGCGTGTTGCGACACCATTCCCAGATAATCTGGCGGCACGTCCCGCAGGGCGGCGTCAGTGGGTCTGTATCTGCGACGACCGCAATGCGCTTGAATTTCCTTTCGCCTTCGGACAGGGCTTTCCAGATGGCGACGCGCTCGGCGCAGACCGTCAGGCCGAAACTCGCGCTCTCGATATTACAGCCCGTATAGATTTTCCCGTCTTCCGTTTCGACGGCTGCGCCGACGCAGAAATTCGAGAAGGGCGACAAAGAGCAATCTCGCCCGATTCTTGCCGCGTCAATGAGTTTTTGAATTTCCGGTTCGATCAAACCTGCCCTCCGCTCGTTGTCAATGCGCCGGATAAGCGCTCACGAATTTTCCCGCTGATTAAATCTATGCTGACGAGGTTGTGCCCGCCTTCCGGGATTATTACATCAGCATAACGCTTCGACGGCTCGACAAACTGCATGTGCATCGGGCGCACGGTGGCGAGGTATTGCTCGATGACGGAATCAACGGTACGGCCTCGCTCGGCGATGTCGCGCCTGAGACGGCGGATGAAACGAATGTCATCAGGAGTGTCAACGAAGACCTTGATGTCCATCTGCTCAAGGAGGCGCGAATCGGCGTAGATCAAAATCCCCTCGACGATGACAATCGGTTTCGGCTCGATCAGAACCGTGTCGTTCAAGCGCGAGTGGGTCTTGAAATCATAAACCGGAAGTTCGATTGACCCGCCCGCTTTTAGTTTTCTGATATGGTGAACGAGCAGATCGTTATCGAGCGCGTCCGGGTGATCGAAGTTGACCGCCTGCCGGTAATCGAGCGGGAGGTCTTTGAGATTGCGATAGTAAGAATCCTGTTGAATGAACGCTACTTCGCTCGCGTTGACGGATTCCAGAATGCTATTGGCGACCGTCGTCTTGCCCGACCCCGTGCCGCCACAAATGCCTATTATCATAAAAAAGTGATGGGTGATAGGTGATGGGTGATAGGTGATAAGAGGAAACCAGGTTCTTTCTTATCACCTATCACCCATCACCTATCACTGTAATCTTGGAATGACGCGGCGCAGCAGTTCCTTGAAGGTGTCCCGCACGCGTGCGCCAGTTTCTATTACTTCCTGATGGTTAATCGGCTCGCCAAGGACGCCCGCAGCCATGTTGGTGATGCAGGAGATTCCCAGAATTTTAACGCCCATTTGCTTGGCGGCTATCGCTTCGGGGACGGTGCTCATCCCGACGGCGTCCGCGCCGAGCGTTCTCAGCATACGAACCTCGGCGGGCGTTTCGTAGCTTGGGCCGGAGAGCGCAGCGTAGATGCCGCGCCTGAGTTCCAGACCCATCAGATGCGCTTCCGCGACGGCAATCTCCTGATAATCGCGCGAGTAAACTTCCGACATATCCGGGAAACGCTCGCCGAAGCGCGGGTCGTGTGCTCCGCGCAGAGGACTCGCGCCCAACAAATTCAGGTGATCGGAAATAATCATCAATGCGCCCTGATCGAAGGCCACGTTGATGCCGCCCGCTGCGTTCGTCAGCACCAGCGACTTTACTCCGAGCAGGGCAAGTGTGCGAATCGGGAAAATGACTTCCTCGAATGCGTAGCCTTCGTAGTAATGAAAACGCCCCTGCATCACAGCGACCGCGACGCCTTCAACTTTTCCCAACACCATTCGACCCGCATGCCCCTCGACAGTCGGGCGTGCGAATCCCGGTATCTCCTCGTAAGGAATTGCTACCGCGTCTTCGAGATCATCTGCGAAAGCGCCAAGCCCGCTGCCCAAGACGAGCGCCACGCGAATCTCTTCATCATAGCGCGCGCGAATAGTGCGAGCCGCATGCTCCACACGTTCGTAAATCGGAAGCGAGGTTGAATCTTCTGGCATACTGTTAAGACAAGCCAATCCTTGAAAGATTAATGACCAACCCCTTATCGCTCTTTCTGGTACGGAATGCCCAGAGAGCGAGGCGCACGCGAGAGTCCGATGAAGCCCGCGAGGACAATTATCGTCAGCACGTAGGGGATAATTTCAATAAACTGCACAGGGATGTTCGCAACTCCCTGCATCTGTATCGCTATGGCTTGAGCCAACCCAAAGAACAGGCAGGCAAAGAGCGTCTGCACGGGTCGCCACTTGCCGAAGATTAAAGCGGCCAGCGCGATAAAGCCACGTCCGGCTGTCATGTTGCGCGTAAACAGCGACGACTGGCCGATGGAAAGATAAGCTCCACCCATTGCCGCCAGCGCGCCGGAAATCAGCACGCCCGTATAACGTATTCGCGCGACATTGACGCCCGCCGTGTCTGCCGCTTCCGGGTTTTCTCCCACCGCCCGTAAACGCAACCCGAACGGCGTGCGATTGAGTACGTACCAGGTTAGAGGCACAAGGATGAGAGCGATAATTATCGGGGCAACCTGAAGCAAGTCCTCTTGTGGAATCTGCGGCGTGGCTCCGGTTGAGTCAAACAGAGCGCCGCTCAATAAAGCGGGCACTCCGAGGAAAAGAATGTTAATGGCTGTTCCCGTGACCACCTGATCGGCCTTGTATCTAATGCAGGCCACAGCGTGAATCCCCGCGACGACGACGCCCGCAGCCATTGCCGCCAGCAGCCCGATCCAGGGATTGCGCGAATAATATGTAACCACAGCGGCGGTGAACGCGCCCGCCAGCATCAATCCTTCGAGCGCGATGTTGATAATGCCCGCACGCTCCGAATAAAGACCGCCCAGCGCAGCCAGAATCAACGGCGTCGCCAGACGAATCGTCGAAGCAATTAACGCCAGGGTGAATATGTTTCTCATAACAACAGTGGTCAGTGGTCGGTGGTCAGTGGTCAGCAAGAATCAGTTTTTTACTGACCACTGGCCACCGACCACTGACCACTACTCTTCACAGTTTCGACCGTTTCAATAAGCTCCATCTGGAGAATGAGCCGCGAAAGAACGCTTCGGCGGCCACGAAGAGGATCACAATAGCCTGTAGCACTTGAACCAAATCTTTTGAGACGTTGCCGGTAAAGATGTCTACGAACAACGCGCCACGAGTCAGAGCGCCGAAGAGCAGCGCCGCCAGGACAACGCCGAACGGATGATTGCGCCCCAGGAGCGCGACCGCGATTCCCGTAAACCCGTAGCCGATGCCGGACGAGAAGCCTTCGTAGTAGCGATAGCGATAGCCTAAGACTTCATTGATGGCGACCATTCCGGCTAAGCCTCCGGAGACGGCCATCGCCAGCACTATCTGCCTCTTCACGGATATTCCGCCAT
Organism: uncultured Acidobacteriota bacterium; assembly: GCA_963791265.1. Classification (GTDB taxonomy): domain Bacteria; phylum Acidobacteriota; class Blastocatellia; order Pyrinomonadales; family Pyrinomonadaceae; genus QHXM01. The sequence goes on along the minus strand of CAWBSB010000005.1, from coordinate 92,305 downwards.
ATTCTGCGGCGGTCGGATTCGCGCCCGTCGCACGTATCGCATAGCCCCACTTTGTTCGCCAGAGAAAGATATAGACCAGCACGCAGACGACTAACGCGAGGATGAAAGCGACGTTTAGAGGAATATATGAAGGAAAGCCGGGGATAAAATCGCCGAATCGCGGGATGTGCGCGTTGACGCCTTTGAGAGCCTCCATTCCCTCCGGGACTATTTGCCGCCCGATGGGAAACGTCTGCATGATGGGGTCGCCCTTGGCTTTGAAGTGGTACTGAGTAAAGTAGCTGGCGAGAGCGATGGCGACGAAGTTCAACATGATGGTGTTGATGACTTCGTGCGAGCCGAACTTTGCTTTCAACAAGCCTGGGATTGCGCCCCAAACTGCGCCGCTCAAGATTGCTGCCAGACACGCTAGCGGAATGAGCAGCCAGCCGGAAAGCTCCCCAAACGTAATCCCAACCCAGGCCGTCACGAAAGCGGCGATGTAGAGTTGGCCTTCTGCGCCAATGTTGAGCAGACCGCACCGAAAGGCAACGGCCACCGCCAGCCCCGTGAAAATCAACGGCGTCGCGTAAAAGAGCGTGAACCCGATTCCATCAGGCCAGGAGAGTGCACTTCCGATGAGCAGCTTGTAAGTCTCGATGGGATCGCCGCCGATCAGCAGCACGATAATCCCACCGACGATGAAAGCCGCCAGAACGGCAATGAGCGGAAAGAGGATTTCGCGGAGCAGCTTCATAAACAAGGAGTCAGAAGTCAGGAGTCAGAGAGTCAGAATAAAAACAACGGCGGTTGTAGCCTTTTCATTCTGTCTTCTGTCTCCTCACTCCTGTATTCTGCCTTTCTAATGTCCTCGTGTCATCAACAATCCGATCTCTTCGGGACTCGTGCCCTGTGGGTCAACTTCGCCGACGATTCGACCGTTGTGAATCACCAGCAGGCGGTCGGAGAGCGCCGTCACTTCTTCAAGCTCTGCGGAGACGAGCAGCACGGCGCAGCCCGCATCGCGCAGCGCGACGAGTTTGCGATGAATGAACTCGATTGCGCCGATGTCTACGCCGCGAGTCGGCTGCGAAACGAGCAGCAGTTTTGGTTGAAGATTAAACTCGCGCCCGATGATTAGCTTTTGCTGGTTGCCGCCGGACAGCGCACGCGCAGGCAAATCAGGATTGGCGGGGCGCACGTCGAAATCTTCGATGACCTGCTCGGTGCGCTTGCGAATCGCTCCGTAGTCCAGCCACACGCCGAGATGAGAGACTGCCGGGCGGCGATAATGAACGCCGAGGATAGAATTTTCCGACAAATCAAAATCCAGCAACAGGCCACGACGGTGCCGGTCTTCGGGAATGTGAGCGATGCCCAGCTCTTTACGTTTGCGCGCGGAGGTTCTGGTGATGCTGTGCTCTTCAAACTCAATTGCGCCAGAGACGGTTGGCGGCAGAAGCAATCCGGCCAATGCCTCGATCAACTCCGTCTGACCATTGCCTTCAACACCCGCGATGCCGACAATTTCGCCCGCGCGCACCTCAAACGAGACGCCATCCAACCGCCGCGCTCCATCTTTCGCCGTCATCGTCAGGTCACGAATGCTCAAGACGGTCTTGCCGGGCGTCGCCGCCGTTTTTTCGATTCGCAGCAACACCTCGCGCCCGACCATCATGCGCGCCAGTTCGGCGGCATTCGTTTCCGCAGTCTTAACATTCCCGACGACGCGGCCATCGCGCATCACGGTCACGTCGTCTGAGATTGCCAGAACTTCGGCGAGCTTGTGCGTGATGATGACGACGGTTTTGCCCTGCTCGCGCATCCGGCGCAGGATGCCGAAAAACTCTTCGACCTCCTGCGGCGTCAAGACTGCCGTCGGCTCGTCCAGAATCAACAGCCGCGCCTGGCGATAAAGCGCCTTCAATAATTCAACGCGCTGCTGTTGCCCGACCGACAGGCTCTCGATGGTCGCGTTTGGATCAATCGCCAGCCCGAACTCTCCTGAGAGCGCACGAATCTCTGTAGCGGCCTTGCGTAGATCAAGCGAAGTGGCCGCGCCCGGCTCTGCGCCGAGCACTATGTTTTCGGCGACGGTCATCGGCTCGACCAACATGAAATGCTGGTGAACCATACCGATGCCAAGCGCGATGGCATCATGCGGCGTCGTAATCCGGCGCACCTCGCCGTCAACCGCAATCTCGCCTTCGTCCGCCGTATAGAAGCCGTAGGCGATTCGCATCACGGTTGATTTGCCCGCGCCGTTCTCGCCCACGATGGCATGAATCGTCCCCGGCCTGACCTTGATATTCACATGGTCATTCGCCAGCACCGCGCCGAATCGCTTGGTTATGTTTCTTAGCTCAAGCATAAGAACAGTGATAGGTGATAGGTGATGGGTGATAGGTGATGGATGATAAGAAAGAACAGTTGTTTTCTCTTATCACCTATTACCCATCACCTATCACTATTTCGCCATTGCGTCGGTCACTTTAATCTCGCCGCTGATGATCTTCTTTTTGGCTTCTTCGACCTTTTCCCGCATCTCGAGCGTCAGAAGGTTTTCGTTATACTGATCTACGGCATAGCCCACGCCCTCGTTTTCAAGACCGTAAACGTGGATGCCGTTTTTGAATTGACCTTCCACGCGATCTTTGACGATTTGATAGACGGCGTTGTCAATCCGCTTAATCATGCTGGTCAGAACGTAGCCTGGCTTAACCCAGTTTTGATTCGAGTCAACGCCGATAACGAACTTTTTATTTTGCTCGGCGGCATCAAACGCGCCGAGACCGGAATTGCCCGCCGCTGTGAAGATGACATCCGCGCCTTTGCCTATCTGAGCTATCGCCAGTTCCTTGCCCTGCCCCGGATTGTTCCACGCGGCAGGAGTTACCCCGACATAATTCGCTATCACATTGACGTTCGGGTTAGCGGCGCGCGCGCCCTCTGCGTAGCCGGTCTCGAATCTGTGAATCAAGGGAATGTCCATGCCGCCGATAAAACCGACCGTGCCGGTCTGCGACTTCATGGCGGCGAGCATCCCGACAAGGTAGGAGCCTTCATGCTCTCTGAAGAGCAGGGATGTCACATTGGGTAGCTTAATCTCGCCATCAATGATGACAAAGTTAACGTTCGGATAATCTTTGGCGACGCGCTCGACGACCGGCATCTGCTCAAAGCCGACGCCGATGACCAGATCGTAATTGCGCTCGGCGAAAGCGCGAATCGCAGGCTCGACCGATGTCGGGTCGCCCGGCTCTACATCGCGCAACACAATCGGGAAATCTTTCGCTGCACGCTTCACACCTTCCCACGCGGAGGCATTGAACGAGCGGTCGTCCTTACCGCCGATGTTGAAGACAATCCCGACGTGGACTTTTGCTTTGTCCGCCTCGCTTCTCGCTCCCATGTTGCAGGCAGGGCCTCCGACGAGCGCGAGCACGCAGAGAATTACCAGACAGAGCGGGAGTCTCGATGACTTCATGCTGTAATAACTTCCTTAATCAATGTGGGAGCGGATACGGAATTGTCGCCGATGGTGTACGCAGCCCGGATGCGGTCTGAAGTGGCTTGCGCCTGCTCAGGCTCGCGGCAGTAGAGCAGCCCAAGAGCCTCGCCTGCTTTCACCTCATCACCGATTCTGGTTTCGGCGGCGTAGCCTACGCCGGGGTCAATCACATCATCAATGCGTGTTCGACCACCGCCGATTGAGGCGATTGCGTGCCCTATCTCAGCCGTATCAACCCTGGTGACAAATCCAGTGCGCGTGGATTCTACCTTAACCTCGTGCGGTGTCAAAGGAAGAAGTCGCTGAGGCTCATCACAAACAGCCGGGTCGCCGCCCTGCTCTTCGACGTTCCGGCGAAAACACTCAAGCGCCGCGCCCGTCTGAAGCGCCGTCTGAATTTTCTCCCGCGCTCGCTCAAGCTGCGGCTCAACACCAGAGAGAGCAAGCATGCGCGCCGCCAACTCCAGCGATAACTCCATCACGGGTCGCGCGCCTCCGCTTCCTTCGTTTCGCAAAATCTCTATGCACTCGCGCACTTCGAGAGCGTGCCCGACGCCGCGACCCAATGGCTGGCTCATGTCCGTCAACAGGGCTTCGGTGCGAACGCCGCAGGAATTGCCGGTCGCCACCAATGCCTGCGCCAGCTTCCTTGCATCATCCTCGTTCGCCATGAAAGCCCCGCTGCCGGTCTTCACATCGAGCACCAGCGCGCCCAGCCCTGCGGCCAACTTCTTCGACATGATGGAAGCGACGATGAGCGGGATGGCTTCGACGGTCGCGGTCGCGTCGCGCAAGGCGTAGAGCTTTTTGTCAGCGGGCGCAATCTCGGCGGTCTGTCCCATCATGGCAAAACCGATGCGGTTGAGAATCACACGAAACTCCGCGAGCGAGAGATGAACGCGATAACCTGGAATTGATTCGAGCTTGTCGAGCGTGCCGCCCGTATGCCCTAAGCCTCGCCCTGAGATCATCGGGACTGCCGCGCCGCAGGCGGCAACGAGCGGGGCTAAGATGAGCGAAGTTTTATCGCCGACGCCGCCCGTCGAATGCTTATCAACCTTCGGCTTCGAGATGTCCGAGAAATCCAGTATCTCGCCCGAATGAAGCATCGTATCCGTCAGCATCGCCATCTCGTCCGCGTTCATGCCGTTGAGGAAAACCGCCATCAAGAGCGCCGACGCCTGATAGTCGGCCAGACTACCTTGCGTCACGCCGTCAACGAAAAACGCGATCTCCTCGCGCGAGAGGCTGCCGCCATCTCTCTTTTTGCGTATCACATCCTGCGGTATCAAATTTCTTCTCTGTGCCTCTGTGGTTAATTCATGGCGAAACAGATTCCAGCAAGATCACGGACTGCACCGTCACGGCCTCGCCGCGTCCCACCGCGTCCAAGCCTTCGCCCGTCTTCGCCTTCACGCTCACGCACGCGGCTTCGACGTTCAACGTCTGCGCCAGCTTCTCGCGCATCTCCTCAACAAAGGGACGCAGGCGCGGGCGTTCCAACATCACCGTCGCATCCAGATTGACGACGCGCCAACCGCGTTCCTTAGCCAACCACATCACGCGCGCCAGCAAATCCAGACTGTCAGCATCCTTCCACTGCGGATCACGATCCGGGAAATGGACTCCCAGATCGCCCTCGCACAACGCGCCTAAGATGGCATCGGCAACGGCATGCGAGAGCGTGTCCGCATCCGAATGCCCCTCAGCACCACTCTCAGACTCAACCAGCACGCCGCCCAAAATAAGAGGCCGCCCCAAAGCCAGGCGATGCGTGTCATGTCCGATGCCGATACGATACATAAAAGCAGAAGCCAGAATTCAGGAGGCAGAAGTCAGAATAAAAACAGAAAGAGGTTGCAGCCTCTTATTCTGGCTTATGGATTCTGACTCCTGAATTCTGTTTTAAAATCATTTCTCCAAACGCAAGGTCTTCCGGGCGCGTGATCTTGATGTTGCGCGCGTCGCCTTCGACGATTGTGACCGCCATGCCGAGCGATTCGACGAGAGAGCTATCGTCGGTCGCGTTTTTAATAAGCTCAGGCGACTGCTCGAAGGCGCGGCGCAGCAGTTCATAACGAAAGCACTGCGGCGTGAGCGCGTGTCGAAGGCGTGCGCGCTCAAGCGTTCGCACGATTTTATTGTTTTCTACTTCCTTAATTGTATCTACAGGCGCTGCGGTGAGGATGGCCGCGCCGCTCAATTGCGCCGCCTGCACAGTGCGCGTGATTTCCTCCGGTGTGACGAAGGGGCGCACGCCGTCATGCACGGCTACTATCTCGGCGGTGGTGGCGCGCACGGATTGCAATCCGCGCCAGACAGATTCGGCGCGCGTCTCTCCACCCTGCACAACGCGATTGAGCTTTCGCAATTCGTACTTGCCTGCAAGCTGAAGAAACCCTGCGGCATCCACTGCTGGCAAGACCACGACGATTTCCTGAATGTCAGCGCACTGCTCGAATTTTTTGAGCGTGTGAATGATGACGGGGACGCCCGCGAGTTCGAGAAATTGCTTGGCGCGCTTCCCGCCCAACCGCGTGCCCTGCCCGGCAGCAGCGATGATGGCAATATTCATAAACAGTGGTCAGTGGTCGGTGGTCGATGGTCAGTTAAAAGCAAAGCGAATCTGTTTTTTACTGACCACTGACCACCAACCACTGACCACTGCTCTTATACTTCGTCGCCGATGCGCGTCGGCGCAGGGCGTATATCGCGCACCTGCTGTTGACGGCGCACGCCGTTGGCGCGCGGCTCGGTCGCACCGTTGTCTGCCTCTTCCCACAGCCTGCCGAAGATCATTTTTCCGGCGGTCGTTTGCAGGACACTCGTCACGGCGATTTCAGCGTTACGGCCTATGAGCTTACGCGCGTTGTCAACCACGACCATCGTGCCGTCGTCCAGATAAGCGACGCCCTGATTGTATTCCTTGCCTTCTTTCAGGATGAAGACTTTCATAGCTTCGCCTGGCAGCACGACGGGCTTCAAGGCGTTGGCGAGTTCGTTGATGTTGAGCACGTTGACGCCGCGCAGTTGAGAAACCTTGTTCAGGTTGAAATCGTTGGTGACGATGACGGCATCCAGTTGCTTGCCAAGCTCAATCAGCTTCAAATCAACTTCGCGCACAGCCGGAAAATCCGTCTCGACAATCTGAATGTCGAGCGCGTTGTTGTTCTGAAGACGGTTGAGCATGTCGAGCCCGCGCCGCCCGCGCTGGCGCTTGGAAGAATCCGGCGAATCGGCCACCTGCTGCAATTCCCTCAGGATAAACTGCGGGATGACGATTGTGCCGCCGAGGAATCCTGTCTCAGCCACGTCAGCGATGCGCCCGTCAATGATGACGGAGGTGTCCAGAATCTTGTAATCGCGCCGCGTGGTCTTGTCGCTGAAGATTCCACCGAGCGCGGTCAGATCAAGATAATCACCCTTCGCCGCTCCGACCATCAACCCGACGTAGGCCATAAAGAACGTCAAGGCCAACGTCAGAAACGTCTTCATCTCCGGCGCAACGGCCAGGGATTCCTGCCGACTAATCAGCGACCCGATGAGATATGCCCCGACGATGCCCATTATCGAGCCGACGGCTGCTCCAATCAACGTCTTCAGCGAAGCGCGCCGGATGCGTATCTCAAAAAAGATGATGGCCAGCGCGATGAAAGCCGCCGCGAGGGCTGAAGTGATCTTGGAAGCTAAGAGGGCTGGAACGAGTCCGGTGGACGCGAGCCACTCGCCGGAGACAGGATGCAAAACGTAACCGGAGCAAACCAGGATGGCGGTGAAAACTAATCTAATGAGAATAACGTTCGTCCGCATAATGGAAGCATCTTAGCACGAAAGGCAGAAGTCGGAAGATAGAATTCCCAGGAGTCGGAATAAAAGGTTAAGACGGCTTTCAAGGCTGAAAGCGATTATCAGCGACTAACAAAATTTACGATAGAGAAGGAATAGAGAGGATTAATCAGCGACTAACAAAATTTACGATAGAGAAGGAATAGAGAGGATTAACAGGATTATCAAGATTAAGAAAACAAGGCAGGACAAGGCAGCCTGAATGATGCTTCTTCCCTTTATCCTGTCCATCTTGTTAATCCTGTCTAATTCTTATCGGCTTTCTTAGTGACTCTTACTTATAGGTCGCAGGAAGCGAAGTCTCGCCAGACTGTCCACATGCCTGCACATACCAGACTACGCCGTGTCCTCTCTGGTAGACACCCCGGAGCTTTGATTTCGACCGGGCTGCCAAATATCAGACATCATTCAAGGATGATAGCCTCTGGTACGCCTGTTGCCGAGTAATTCGATGCCAGTCCGCAACTACTAACGTTAATCCTCAGGAGGAAACAACATGGTATCCAGCGTGGTGTTGATCGAAGGAAAAGACCTAACCAAAGAAGCCCTAATGTTTTCCCTATCGAACGCCAAACAAGTAGTGATGGGAAGAGTGCCCGGAAGCGGCGATTGGATTGTGCATATTGCTGCGACAAAGCTTGCCGATCTTGAGAAGGCTCTCCTCAAGTATGCGAAAGTTCCCGGCGTGACGGGAGTCGTGACACTGCTGATCCGACCCTGATAGTGACACACCGGAGGCGCGAAGTTCGAGCGCAGTTAAGTGAGCCTAACAAAACCCAGCCAAGCAAAGAGATAAACCACGCGCGTCACACGAAGGGGCACGAAAATGATTCGTGTTGTTTCGTGTGACGCGCGTGGTTACATGGTTTTGTTAGACGCTCTAAGTAGCTTTGGCGGTTTTGACTTCCGCTTTCTAGAACAACTCGTCGAGCGCTTCTTCGACCGAGCGCACGCCGACGACGCGCAGGCCGAGCAGGCGTTCGAGTCCCGTGGTGTTGGAGGCGGGCATGATGATGCGTTTGAAGCCGAGCGTTTGCGCCTCGCGCGCCCTTCCTTGCGCCTGCATCGCGCCGCGCACTTCGCCCGTCAATCCGACTTCGCCGAAGACAGCCGTCAGCGCGTCAACCGGCACGTTTTTGAAACTCGACGCGATTGCTGTGACCACGCCGAGATCAGCCGCAGGCTCATCTATCTCAAGCCCACCGGCAATGTTGACGAAGACATCATCTCCCATCAAATGAAACCCGACGCGCTTTTCCAGCATGGCAATCAGGAGCGCGACTCGGTTCTGATCCACGCCCTGCGTCATGCGCCTTCCGGTTCCGTACTTCGAACCTGAGACCAGAGCTTGAATTTCGACCAGCACGGGGCGCGTTCCCTCCATGCACGCCGTCACAACCGAGCCTGCGACGCCCTGGGGTCGTTCCTGCAAGAACATTTCCGAAGGGTTCGCCACCGCGACCAGCCCCGCGCCCGTCATCTCGAAAACGCCGACCTCGTTTGCCGCCCCGAAACGATTCTTCGTCGCGCGCACGATGCGATGATTATGATGGCGCTCGCCTTCAAAGTAGAGCACCGTGTCCACGATGTGTTCCAGAGCCTTCGGCCCGGCGATAGAGCCTTCCTTCGTCACGTGGCCGATGAGAAAGACAGGAATCCCGCGATTCTTGGCGAGCAGGAGAAACTGCCCCGCGACTTCACGAACCTGCGAGACGGAGCCGGGCGCAGATTCGATGCTTGACGAAAACACTGTCTGAATCGAATCCACAATCACAATATCCGGCTTCATCTTCTCGATCTCTCCGAAGATGTTTTCCAGGTTCGTCTCCGGCAAGAGAAACAGATTTGCGGCTTCCAGGCCCAGCCGCTCGCCGCGCATCTTAATCTGCCGCTCAGACTCTTCACCCGACACGTAAAGCACGGTCATTCCCTGCCCGCTCAACTTGTCCGCCGCCTGAGCCAGCAGCGTAGACTTCCCTATCCCCGGATCGCCGCCGATTAACACGAGGCTACCCGGCACGACTCCACCGCCGAGCACGCGATCAAACTCCGCGATGCCGGAAGAGACGCGCGCGTCATCCTGCGATTCAATCTCGCTGTAAGCAACGGGCTTGACCTCGCGCATCTGAAAGCCGCCGCGCATCGCCGCGCCCTCTTTCTTCGCCGCCACACGCGCGCGTTCCTCGACAAAAGAATTCCATGCGCCGCAGTCGGGGCACTTCCCCAACCACTTGCGCGATTGGTTTCCGCAATTCTGGCAGATGTAAACTGTTGCCGGTGCTTTAGCCATAAGAACAGTGATGAGTGATAGGTGATAGGTGATAGGAAAGAGCTTGTTCTTCTCTTATCACTTATCACCCATCACTTATTACTTTATACCATTATCAATGCGGGAGCGGCGCGAAACCGGGCGAGGGCATGCCGCCGTAAGATTCGTTGAATTCCTGCGCTGTTACCTTCCGGCCTACCGGCGCGTAATCGCCCAGATACCGGCTGGCCTCAAATGCGACAAGCTGCGCTTCGTTCCAGGGCGCTGTGGGCAACTCCGGCACTCTCAGGATAGAGCCTCTATACTGCGGGTTAGTCAGCATGTTGCGGTAGAGGATGACGGCTTGTTCCTTGTCCGCCAGCCAGGGCATGTAGTTGTAACCGCCCTGAGGGGCTTTGACCCTGACGCGCTCGCCGCCCATGACGAGGTAGACAAAGCCGTCCAGTGCTGGCCGGAACTCGCCGTCCCTCATGCCGATAGGCGTGGAGGTGTTCGGGTTGCCCTGATTGACCGACCAGTAGCGCACATCCACCTCGTCAAAATCCTCGTTCGTCCGTGGGAACGTCGGCGGCATGACTCGCAAGATGACGACGTTGTCCTCCCCGTCTACGTCAGCGACGGCGCTGATGAGATAGAGATTGTCTGCGTTGTTGAACTGCCCGCCCCCGACAGAATGGTAGAAGCGTAGCGCGTCGCCCCCGACGCTCTCGAAGATGGGGGCGAGCCGGTGACGAAAGATAGGCTCGTTCACCTCCATAAAGGTGGGGTAGGGCTTCGGCTGGGGGTCGAGAGGCTGGTTGTCCGCCATGCTCAAAACTTCAACCTCCGGGGGATCCACGCCTCCGTACTTATCTACCGGCACGTAATACCGAATGATGACCGTCAGTAGCTGTTCGGGAAATTCTGAGACTATCAGGGCTTTGGGGTTATACGTGAGCAGATTCTCAAGGGCGGAGAAGCTGGGGGGCGACTGCTCTCCGGTGGGTGCATCGCTCTCCGGCTCCACGATGATGACGTAGCGGCGCGCTCGCGCCTGCTCATCGCTGCCTGCCATGAAAGGATTGACGTTGGGAGCATTTGCCCTGATCTGGTAGTCCGTCATCCCGCCCAGCGATGTGCCCGACCTCGTCGGGTAGATGTTAAAGCTCATGTAGCGTGCGTAGGGGAAATCGCCAGTGATGCGGAGGCGCGTGTTCGGGTGGAGCGTCGTGTCGAACGTGTAGGCAAGGTAGGTGGAGAAATAGTCTGGCAGGGCAAGCGAGGTCGGGTCATCGCCCGGGTAAACTCCCCAAACACCGTAAGTGTTTTTGGCCATCATGCCAGGCTCCTCTCAAGAAAATTGGACTAAGACTTCTGAACCTTCGAGCACATTTTCAGAGGCTCACAACAACGCCCGAACGTTCTCCACCGGGCGACCGAGGGCTGCCTTGTCGCCGCGCTCGACGATGGGACGTTGAATCAAATCGGGATGCTTGAGCATCAACGCGATGATTTCGTCGTCGGAGAATTCGTCTTTTCCCAAACCAAGCTCACGGTAGACAGATTCGCTCTTCCGAAGGATGTCTCGCGGGGCGAACTTCATTTTCCGCAGCAACTCGCGCAGCTTCTTTTCATCAAGCGGCGCGATGTAATAGTTGACTTTCTCAAATGCGATGCCGCTCTCACGGAGCAGCCGGTCAAGCTCGCGGCACTTCGTTCAAGTCGGCTTCTCGTAAACTGTAATCTTGTCTGCCATAGGTTTCCCTCTCTATGGAAAGATGCCGCGCATGCGCGTCGCTTCCGCCACGCGATCAACGGCGAGAATGTATGCGCCCGTCCGCATGTCCGTATCGAATTTTTGTGCCTCTTCGTGGACAGCGTGAAAGGCCATCCGCATCGTCTGCTCAAGCCGGTTGTTAATCTCGCTCTCCGACCAGAAATAGGAATAGAGGTCTTGCACCCATTCGTAATAGCTGACGGTGACGCCGCCCGCGTTGGCTAAAATATCGGGCACGAGAAAGACGCCCTCGTCCGCCAGCACGCGGTCTGCGCCGGGTGTGGTCGGCCCGTTGGCGAGTTCGGCGATAATCTTTGCTTTGACGCGCCCGACATTACTGAGCGTGATGGCGTTCTCCAGCGCTGACGGCAGCAGGATGTCACAATCAATCGCGAGCACATCCTCAGAGCTAATCTCTTTCGTGTTCTGGAGGCCCAGAATGGCCTTCGTCTGCGCCTTGTGCCTGAGCGCGGCCTCGACATCAATACCGCCCTCGGCATGAACGCCGCTGCGCGAATCGCAGATGGCGACGACGATGGCTCCGTCTGCCGCGACAAGCCGTGCGATGTTTGCGCCCGCGTTGCCGAAGCCGTGAACGGCGACACGCGCACCCTTCAACTCCATGCCCTTGACGCTACAGGCTTCGCGCAACGCATACAGGCAACCGCGCGCGGTCGCTTCGCCGCGTCCCTGCGAGCCGCCGAGCGAGATTGGCTTGCCTGTGACGACGCCCAATTCCGTGCGCCCGCGCACCATCGAGATGGTGTCCATAATCCAGGCCATCGTCTGCTCGTCCGTGTAAACGTCCGGCGCTGGAATGTCGCTGTCCGGGCCGATAATCGGAGCGATCTCGAAAGCGTAACGACGTGTCAGGCGTTCAATCTCGCCGAGCGAGAGAACCTTCGTGTCGCAGATGACACCGCCTTTGCCGCCGCCGTAAGGGATACCGACGGTCGCGCACTTCCATGTCATCCACGAAGCCAGGGCTTTGACTTCGTCGAGCGTCACCTGCGGGTGATAGCGTATGCCGCCCTTGGCTGGCCCACGCGCGATGTTGTGCTGAACGCGATAACCCTCGAAGACCTGCACCTCGCCGTTATCCATCTTCACCGGAATCGAGACGACCAGTTGCCGCTTCGCGTTCTTCAAAACGCGCCGCATGGAGTCTTCCAGCTCAAGATAATCCGCCGCGCGGTCGAACTGCTGCTTGGCAATCTCGTATGGATTGAGTTCTTCCGGCATAGTTGCTGCCACCTGCTGTTCGCTCATCTAATCAAGCCTCCGCAAGAAAAGAATGAAGGGAGAACGCTGAACGCGGCAACTAAAGACAAGGGCTTTTCAGGTCATCATTCCGCGTTCAGAGTTCAGCGTTATTTTTCTGCCTGCTCTTCGATCTCTGTTATATCGCCTTCGGTGAAGAGGTAGGTACGCATGTGCTTGTCGAAGACAGGATTGATGCGGCGCAGATATTCAAGCCCCATCATCGCGTGCTCGATCTCTTCGTCGCGGTTGTGTTCGAGGATGCGGCGCAGTTGCTCATCACCCGTCGCCTGCGCGCGCTGGTTGTACCAGTCAACTGCCTCCAACTCTTCCTGCACGGATTTAACGGCGCGTGAAAAGTTGCGCGCCAGTTCGCTCATCTGGTCGTAGTTCTCATGCCACTCGGCGCTGGTTGCCATTGTTTCATCTCCCTTGAAAAAGCTGGCCGGACGACTGCAATCCTAGCAGAAAAGTGGTCAGTGGTCAGTGGTCGGTGGTCAGTAAAGAACAAGCAATACGTAGCGTTCGTGGTTTTGCTTTTAACTGACCACCGACCACTGACCACTGACCACTATTTTTCCTGGAACAAGCGGCCTCGCGCCGGAGTCTAAAGGTAGTGAGCAGAGGCTCCCTGAGACCCGCGTGGCACCGGCATGGGAGGAACGAAAAAATGTTTGGAAATCTGGTTGAATCAAGCTCTCACAAAGGTGACTATGCGCGCCGGGGCAGTTTCTTTCTCGGCACGCTCACAGTCTATGCTTTGATCTTTATGGCAATCGGCGTCGGCAGCATCTACGCCTACAACACGCATATCGAAAATCAGAATCTGGAATTGGTCTCGCTAATAACCCCTGTCGAAGCGCCACAGTTGCAGGCAGCTCCGAGAAGCGCGGCGGCGAGGCCAGCGGCAAATAGCCGCGAGAGAACACCGATGTCGGTGAGAACCGAGTTCATCGCGCCCACGACCGACCCGACCAAAGTGCCAAAGGGAACGTCTGTCACGCCCGAAACAGTGCCACCGATTACACCGGGGCTTCCCGTCAGGCACGGTAATGTAAACGAAGATTTTGGCAGCGGCGGCACAGGCAAGCCGGGCATCGGTAAAATCTTCGGAGACGGCAATGGTGGCGGTGGCGGGAATACCGGAAACGGCGGCGAGCTTGTAGCCGAGACGGCTCCGCCCGTGATGAAAAAGACGGAGAGCAAGCCGCCTGTTACGAGGAGTATGGGTGTGGTCAACGGGATGGCAACGTACCTGCCGAAGCCTGTCTATTCGGCTCTCGCAAAGGCCGCGCGAGTTGCAGGCATGGTGACTGTGCAGGTCTTGATTGATGAACACGGCAAGGTGGTTTCAGCCCGTGCTGTGAGCGGGAACGCTCTCCTGCTGCGGGAATCCGTTCAGGCTGCGTATCAAGCACGCTTCACCCCGACGATGCTTTCACAACAGCCAGTCAAAGTCTCCGGCGTCATCACCTACAACTTCGTGATGCAATAAAGCAGGAGACAGAAGACAGGAGTCAGAAGTCAGAAGAAAAGAAAATCAGAAGAAGACGGTTTCCGCCGCTTCATTCTGACTTCTGGATTCTGACTCCTGACTCCTGCTTTTCATCGTCTATAGGTTTGTAGTCACGCGGTACTCGCGCGCTGATGCCGCAGGTGATTTCGTAGGAGAGCGTGCCCGCAGTCTTTGCGATCTCTTCCGCCGTGATTGAGAGACCGCCATCTTCACCCAGCAGCGTCACACGATCATTCAACGCCACGCCGGGCACGTCCGTCACATCAATCAACGTCAGGTCCATCGAGATGCGCCCCACCACCGGCGCATAGCAGCCTCGCACAATCACCCGCCCGCGATTCGACAACGCTCTCACGTAGCCGTCGTTGTATCCGATGGGCAGCGTCGCGACAATCATTTCTCTTGCAGCCTCAAACGTGCAGCCATAACCGAGCGTCTCTCCCGGCAGCACACGTTTCAAAAGCGTGATACGCGAGCGCAGGGACATAACAGGCAGAAGACGCGGCAACTCATTTGCGGGAGGCAGAATGTCGCGCCACAAACCGTACAGCACGCCGCCGGGTCGCACCAGGTTGCCCCATGAAGAAGGATGCGCGAACGTCCCCGCAGAATTCGCCATGTCCTCGTAGGTCGGCCTGTGCCCGCGCTCGCGCAAAGTCTCGACCGCTTGCCGGAAACGAGCGACCTGTTGATCCGTGAAGCCATTGAGGTCTGGATTATCTGCTGCCGCGAAATGCGTCATCACACCGTCCACGCGAACGTTATTGAATACTCTGAGCGCATCAGCAAAATCACCTATCTCGTCATAACGCACGCCTAGACGCCCCATGCCCGAATCAATTTTGAGATGCACGTCCGCCACCACCTGCGCCTCACGAGCCGCGCGGTCAAGCGCCTCAATCATGTCAAGACGGTAAACGACAGGCACAATTGAGTCTTTAAGACAAAGCTGCTCCTGACCCTTCCAAAAGCCGCCGAGAGACAGGATTGGCTGCATCAGCCTCGCGCGCCTTAACTCGATTCCCTCTTCCGGCATCGCCACAGCGAACCAGTCCGCGCCCTCTGCACTGAGCCTCTGCGCGCAATGAACCGCCCCATGCCCGTAAGCATTGGCTTTAACAACCGCCATCACCTTGACGCCAACGCCGACACGCTCACGCACCCGGCGAAAGTTGGAGGCCAGAGCATCAAGGTCTATCTCCGCCCACGTCGGACGCTGGCCACTTGCTCCCGCTTCATTTGTCATCAAGCTATCTTCGGTTGTCTTTGAACTCAACATCAGCCTTGCTGCTCCGGCAACTTCCAATCACACACGTACCCGCTCGAAGCAGTCTAAATGCTACGAGCACAAATACAGGATAGATTGTTTAGAGTTACCGGCGCAAAGATGGAAGGTGCGGAAAACAAGGCGTCCGCTTTTGTCGGATTGCCCGGTGACTGTCCGCATTATTCGCGCCACATATTTTCAAAGCGCGTGAATTCTTTGAGGAACGCCAGCTTCGCCACCCCCGTCGGCCCATTGCGCTGCTTGGCCACGATAATCTCCGCAATGCCCGCGTTCTCCTCCGTGCGGTTGTACTGTTCCTCACGATAGATGAACGCGACTACGTCGGCGTCCTGCTCTATGGCTCCAGATTCGCGTAAATCAGCAAGCTGCGGGCGGTGGTCTGTGCGGTTCTCAGGCGCGCGGGACAACTGCGAGAGCGCGATTAAGGGAACGTGCAGTTCCTTGGCCAGCGCTTTCAACTCGCGGGAGATTTGGGAGACCTCCTGCTGGCGCGACTCGCTGCGGCGCGAAGAGCCGGACATCAGTTGGAGGTAATCGACGATGATGAGATCAAGCCGCTTCTGCTCCGCCGCCAGCCGTCTGGCCTTCGCACGCATCTCCAGCACCGTAATGCCCGGCGTATCGTCAATGAAAATTTTAGTCTCGGCCAGCGCACCCAGAGCGCCCGCGAGCCGCGACCATTCCTCGCGTGAGAGAAAGCCGCTGCGAAAACGATGCGCGTCAACCCGTCCCTCCGAAGAGAGCATACGCATCACCAGAGATTCCTTAGACATTTCCAGCGAGAAGATGCCGACCACCGCTTGAGCCTGAATCGCCGCATTCTGCGCCAGAGTTAAGCACAGGGCCGTGTTGTGAACGCAGATGTCATTTGCTACGAAATTATGAGTCTCCGGGATTGTCAGATCATATACCTGCTTGAGGCCCGCGCTTTCAATAGAGACTATTCCATCCCAGTAAATTTCACTGTTAGCTAACTGATGAAGCGATTCACTGCTGAGGCCAGCAGCCAGCACGTCTAGACGCTCCCGCGAGAGAGCGCGCTTGCCGACATGAATATTGGTGTGCCCCTTAATGCCTGCTCTGTGCGCTAGACTTCCCCATGACTCGGCTCCCTTCAGGTCGGCAATTCGTTTCCATATTCCCACCGGAATCAGGTCCCGACTGGTCTGATACCGTCGGCTGTTTAAGGCATCACAGATGATAGATAAGGCATCCTCTTTACCGTGAATGCCGATCTCGTCATTAAAAGTTTTAATTGAGCGCGCATCTGTGATGTCTAACTGCCATGCAGTTCTTCTTTCATCTTTATATTTGACGGCGCGTTTTTTGAGAGACGCTATAACTCCGAAACGAAGCAGTAAATGCTGGACTTGACGAATCAATCTTTCACTAGTTGAGGCGTAACCTAACTGTGACTGCCCGCTGCCTAGAAGAGACGCCCAGCCATCTGTGGAGAACAAGCGATTGAGGAATAACGCAACCAGTTCACGCCGCAGTCTGAAGATTTCTGCCGGGACGAACTTTGTGTGGCTATTGCAGCCGTAAAGATTCAACTTCTTCAACCAGACGATTAGAGGATTAAGCTTGTTTTCTTTCGCTCGACGAACGCGCAGGGTCAAAGTTCGGTCCAAGCTATTCGCAGGCACTGCTTCAACGCCGCCAAATTCTGCTATCGCCTGCTCAAAATCCTCCCGCAATGCAGGCTTACCAACAACAAATCGTGGAGAGGACTTGGTAATGCACCCATCTCCGATCAGATACGCAAGCAACTTAACTTCACACTCGCGCATGTCGGCATTTCCGAAGACGTTAAGGAGACGCGGCACAGCTACGCGCTCGCCAACTTTCACACGATGCAGCGGCTGCCATCCGTCAATAGTCAAAAATGGGTGAGAAAGAGTTGTCTCAATAACTCGTCCTAAACGCGTCGTCACCCGGTAGACTGGTTTTATCCCATCGTCTACATAATTAGTCGGGCGGGTGAGTCGGAGTTTGTAATCAGCGCCTAATGTGAGCAACTGCCCTGACCGATCACGATAAAGTTGCTCAATCGTGCTGAGACTTCCATCTGACAACAGTATCTCGCTGTCGAAAGCCAGGCACTTACCCATTGACGGGCGAGCTGCAACCACAATCAGATCGGAAGCCTGTAAGCCGGAGAGCATCGAGTCGAGATCGTTGAAGCCGGTTGTCAGACCCGTCAGCATCGCCGAGCGTCCGGCCATCTCCTGTACGTGCTCAAGCATGGCGTCCGCGATTGGCTTGACGTGCGCGAAGCCCTGCCGCGTTCGTTCATCGGCGAGCGCGAAGATGGCTTGCTCGGCATGATCGAGGATGATCTCTGCGTCTTCTTCCTCTTCCAGCGCTTCGCTCGTCACCTTGTTGCAGACCTTGACGAGTTGTCGCAGCGTGGATTTGTCGCGCACGAGCTTGGCGTAGTGCGCGATGTTGGCGAAGCGTGGCAGGCCGTAATGTAGATTAGAAATAAAGGAGAGTCCGCCGACCGATTCGACAGAGCCATCGCGCTTGAGTTCTTCGCTAATCAGAATCGGATTGATTTCGGAGCCGTGCTCGGAAAGCGCAATCATTGCCAGGAAGATGCGGCGGTGCGAGGGGACGTAAAAATCTTCAGGCCGCAAAAGCTCAATCGCCTGATTGATGATGGCGTTGTCGAGGATGATCGCGCCTAAGATAGCGCGCTCGGCTTCACTGCTGTTCGGCAATGGCCGTTCCAGCATCTGCTCGCGTGTCGTGTCAGCGACGAAGTTTGCCATCTAAGGAATTACGTATGAAAACTAAATTTTGAAGACGACGAAAGCTTGCGGATAAAGACAAAAAGGCTGCAAGCGCGTCCGCATGCCCGTTTGAGCGCCGCTACGATTAAGAGCGGATGCGCGCGCTTGCAGCGCACTATACTACACGACGTTGGAGCACGACAACGGTTGCCCGTAGCGCCGCGCTCCAGCGCCTGTTTTAGCTGTTATCGGCTGAGGCTTCCGGCTCTTCCACAGTCGCTTCAGGCTCTTCCGCAGTCGTTTCCGCCCCTGCATCAGTCGTCGCTTCGTCACCCGGCTCCCCCGCCTGCGGTGCTGCCTGAGTGGTTTTGCCTTCGACTTTCGCCGCGCCTTCGGCTGTCACTTCAACCGGAACTTCGACCGTCACCTCACGGTGCAGGCGCACGGGAACCGTGAACTCGCCCGTCTCCTTGATCGCGTCGCGCAGGGTGATGCGGCGACGGTCAACTTCGTAGCCGTGTTCCTTCAGAGCCTCCGCGATGTCCATAGAGGTTACAGAGCCGTAGAGGATGCCGTGCTCGCCGACCTTGCGCGTAAAACTCAAGCGCAGGGACTTCATCTTCGCGGCTTGCTCCTCGGCAGTACCCTTCTCCTTGGCCTCTTTCTTGAGAAGCGCGGCGCGCTCCTGTTCGATCTGCTTGACGTTGCTGGCTGTGGCCTGGACTGCGAGCTTGCGCGGCAACAAATAGTTGCGCGCATAGCCCGCTTTGACTTTAACAATCTCGCCGCGCGCTCCCAAATCTTCTATATCTTCGCGCAGGAGGACATTGGTGTGTGCCATCTTTTTAACTTTCCTCCTTCAATTAGTCTGTAGCGTATGGAAGCAGCGCAATGTTGCGCGCACGCTTGATCGCTTCGGACAACATGCGCTGGTGCGTGGCGCAGGCTCCTGAAATGCGACGAGGCAGAATCTTGCCGCGCTCCGGGATGTAGCCCTGCAAGAGCTTCACGTCCTTGAAATCAATCAAGTCAACTTTCTCGATGCAGAAACGGCAGATTTTGCGACGGTGCATCCTACGCCCGCCAGCGCCGCCACGTCCGCCACCACCGCCGCGCCCGCCGCGATCTCCCCTGTCACCTCTATCGTCGTCGCGGTCATAACCACCACGATCACGGTCATCATAATTACTCGACATAATCTTCTTCTATCCTCTCGTAAAAACAGAATTCAGCATCCAGAATTCAGGAGCCAGAATAATCAGGCGGAGAACCGCTCTTGTTTTTATTCTGACTTCCGGATTCTGACTCCTGACTCCTGACCTTTATGATTCGTAGCCCTCGTCGGATGCAGCGGCTTGAGACGCTTCTTTGCGCTGAGCCGGAGTGCCGGAGAAGGGACGTTTGCTTGCCTTGCGAGCACGCTTGGCTTTGAATTTTTCGGCACGCTTGCGATCCTCGTCAACACGCACGGTCATGTAGCGTATGACCTGATCGTTGACACGCATGCGGCGTTCAAGCTCGGCGATCTCGCGCCCGCTCCCGTCAACTTCAAACAAAACGTAGTGGCCTTCGGTCTGGCGGCCAATCTGGTAGGCAAGCTGACGGCGACCCATGTCCTCCTCTTTGGTGACAGTGCCGCCCTGATCGGTAATGATCTGTTTTAGATTTTCGTTCAGATGGGTAATGTCCTCATCAGACGCCTTCGCGTCCACGATGAACATCACTTCGTAGGTTCTTTGTGCTGCCAAAATCATCCTCCTCTTGGATGTCTAGCCTCATCCATGTAGATGAAGCAAGAAGGGGTAAAAGCGGTGATGGGTGATAGGTAATAGGTGATAAGAAAGACTGTGCTTCCTCTTATCACCTATCACCCATCACTTTTCACCGTTGTATTGTGCCATTGCTTTGTCAATGCCGTCTCTGAGGACGGCGCGAAGCGCCATTGCGCTCCGTTCTAAAATCTTTTCGAGTTCCGCGCGCTCCGTTTTTGAAAACTCGTCGAGGACGAAATTCCTGGTGTCCCCGATTGCGTGCTCCGATTGAATGCCAATTCGCAGGCGGATGAACTCATCGGTTTTCGTCGCCGCGATAATTGATTTCAAGCCGTTGTGACCGCCCGCCGAGCCGCGTCTACGCAGGCGGATTGCCCCGAAGGGCAACGCCAGATCGTCGCTGATGACGATCATCTCCCGCGCCGCACTCTTTGAATCTTCTTGCTTAGCAAGCAGACAGGCCACCGCTTCGCCACTCAAATTCATGTACGTCTGCGGCTTGACGAGTTCAACACGCGTGCCTTCAAGTCCTGCGCGCCCGACGAGTGCGCGGCAATCTTTGCGCTTCACCTGCGCGTCCGCTTCCCGCGCGAGCAAATCGATGAGCATGAAGCCCAGGTTATGGCGCGTCCGCTCATATTGCGCGCCCGGATTGCCAAGACCGATGATAAGACGATTCGAAGACACGTAGACTCGTAAACGCGTAGAGATAAACACAAGTCGCCGCTTTCCAACGTCGCCGTGCTAACGCGTCTATTACTTGCTTTCCTCTTCCTCTTCGCCTTCCTTCTTGCCCTTGCCGATTACTTCAGGCTCGGCTGACTCTTCTTCAGCGGCAGGCGCTTCAACCGGCTCTTCGCGCATGATGCCGACTGTAGCAATCGCCGTTTCCGGGTCGTTGAGAATCTCTATGTTCTCGTCAACCGGAATATCCGAGACGTGCAGCACCTCGTGGGCTTGCAAACTCGTCACATCCAGATTGATCGCATCCGGGATGTTGCGCGGGTCGCAGCGGATTTCGATCTCGCGTAAGAGTTGTTCGAGGACGCCCTCTTCTTCACGAACTCCGTATGGCTCGCCGACCAGGTGCAGAGGCACTGTGACTTCAATCTTCTGTCCCTTGACCAGCCTCTTCAAATCGGCGTGAACCAGGCGACTGCTCACAGGATCAATCTGCCGGTCGTGGAACATCACCTCGCTTGGGCCAACGCCTTCAACGTCGAGCGTGAAAATACTGTTGTACCCTGCGTCCGAACGAAGAATCGCCGCCAGCTCTCGAAGCGGAGCGATAGCCGAAACAGGTTCGCCCTCGCCGCCGTAGACCGTGACCGGAACAAAGCCTTCGTGCCTCGCGCGTCGTGAATCATTTTTGCCGCGTCCATCTCTTTTGGTCGCGCGCACTGTAATCTCTTTTCTTTCAGCCATAATAATTTTGTACTCGCTCTCTAGAAAATAAGTGTTTGCCCTTCAGACGAAGAGCGAGGAGACGCTTGTCTCCTCATGGATCGACTTGATCGCTTTCGCCAGGAGCGGTGCGATACTCAAAACCGTGACGTTTTCCATCTCACATGCGCCGTCGTGCAGCGGGATGGTATTCGTCACGACAATCTGCTCGATTTCCGAAGCCGCCAATTTTTCGCAGGCGTTTCCAGACAAAACCGGATGCGTGAAACAGGCGTGAATGCGCTCAGCACCCTTCTTTTTTAGAGCGGTTGCCACCTTCGTCAAAGAACCGCCCGTGTCGCACATGTCGTCAACAATCAAACAACTGCGCCCGCGCACATCGCCGACGACGTTCATCACCTCCGCGACGTTTGCCTTCTCGCGCCGCTTGTCGCACAAGGCAAGCTCTGCGTTTAAGCGTTTCGCATAGGCGCGGGCGCGTTCTGCGCCGCCGGTATCGGGCGCAACGACTGTCAGGTTCGGCAGCGGATTATCCTGATAATGGCCGATCATCACCGGAGCGGCGTACAGGTGGTCTACCGGAATGTCAAAGAAACCTTGAATCTGCGCCGCGTGCAAATCTATCGTCAGGACGCGCTGTGCGCCTGCGGTCGCAATCAGATTCGCCACCATCTTGGCGGCAATCGGCACGCGCGGGCGATCTTTCTTGTCGGAGCGCGCATAGCCGTAGTACGGAATCACAGCCGTCACGCGCTCTGCCGATGAGCGACGAAAAGCGTCGAGCATCACCAGCAATTCCATCAAGTGCGAATCCGTCGGCGGGCACGTCGGCTGCACGATGAAGACATCGCCGCCGCGCACGTTCTCGTCAATCTGAAAGTTAAATTCACCATCAGAAAAACGCTCCGCGATTGCGCGCCCCGGATCGCAACTCAGATAATGGCAAATCTCTTCAGCCAGCACGCGATTCGCCGTGCCTGAGAAAACTTTGATGCCGCCGGTTGTGCTCATAAACTCAGTGATAGGTGATAGGTGATGGGTGATAGGATAAGAGCGTTTCTCTTATCACCCATCACCTATCACCTATGACTGCTCTTCTGGCTGGGGCGGAAGGATTCGAACCTACGAATGCCGGATCCAAAGACCGGTGCCTTACCACTTGGCGACGCCCCAAGATCAACTATCTAATCGTTATCACGCTCGCTCAAAGAAGCGGCACACGCGCCGAGTGCTCTGAGATAAGCGCGGCGTGTGAGCGTCGCGCATGGAAAAACGCGCCACTCGCTTTCCTTCTTCAGCGTCTCAAGCGCATGCTCTCGCGCAACACTATTTTCAAAGACTCCAAAAACGCTGGAGCCACTTCCCGCGAGCAGGGAGCTCTGTGCGCCCAGGTTAAGCAGAGCATCCTTCGCGCGCTCGATTTCCGGGTTCAGGGGGAAGACGACCGGCTCAAAGTCATTGTGCAGTGCAATAGGATAAGAATCTGTAAATTGCTCGTCTGCACGAGAAATAGAGAGAATAATGTCGCTCTCAACCTTTGTCAAGGCGGGGGAGTTGAGAGCTTTGTATGCTTCAATGGTCGAGACTTTCGCCGCAGGCTTAACAATCAACAGGTACTCTGCGCCCACTTCATTGATGGGTGAAACTTCAGTTCCCAGACCTGTCCCAAGCGCAGTTCCACCAGTCAAAAAGAAGGGCACGTCGGCACCCAGACCCGCGCCAAGCTCTGTCAGTTCCTGCTTATTTGTCTCAATTTCCCAGAGATGTGCCAGACCGATGAGGGCAATGGCGGCGTTTGATGAGCCTCCGCCGAGACCGGCCTCCACCGGAATCACCTTTTCCAGATGAATCGAAGCTCCCTTTTGAATCCCGCACCTGTCTCGCAGAGCAACAGCCGCGCGTAAAATTAGATTGCTTTCATCAACCGGGATGTCTGGTGAATCTGAGGTGAGATAAAGTTTGTCACCGTCGCGCGCCGTAAATGTCAGATTATCGTGGAGCGTGACGGTTTGAAAGATGGTGCGAAGCTCGTGAAAGCCGTCTGCGCGGCGACCAAGCACGCGCAGCCGCCAGTTAATCTTGGCAAACGATTGCAAAGTAAAAGCGTCCTGAGACACTTCGGGCGGCTGACCTTTCAAATGTGAAGCGCCAGCCGCCCTTGATTCATCTTAAGACTTTGGGCACGCTCAGCGCATGATGAAAACCTGTGTCAAGTAAACGCGGCCATCCGCCGTGCGTGCGACGCCAATCCCCGAATGCGTAAAAAGCCCCCGCAGGATGTTGGCACGGTGCTTCGAAGAGTGCATCCACTGATCTACGGCTACTCCAACCGGATCATCGTGTCCCTGATTATACGCGATGTTTTCGCCCAGAGACCTCCACATGATGCCCCCCGCCGTCACGCGATCCAACAAATTGCCGTCCGGCCCTTCGTGGTCGAAGAAATTGCGCCGCCCCATATTCTCGGAATGAAGCCGCGCCACACGGCACAACTCTCCATCCCAGACGAGCGGCTGTAAGCCATTCTTAGCGCGCTCCGAATTGATTAAGTTGAAAGCCTGACGCTCAAGGCTGTTGGCGGCAACCGGCGCCCTCGACGCGGCGACCACCGCAGCCGGACGAACCGCCATGCGATGCTGCGTCTGCTGCGGCTCCGCCGAGCGCGAGCTTGTAATAAGACGCGCGACGGGTCGCCCGGAAGACGACTGACCGAAACCCTCAACCGTAGTGGCGGCTAAAAAGGCTAAAGAGAGCGAACAGAGGAAAAGCAGGCTGGCAGACCTGCTCACAGCAATTCGGGGGAACAAATTGTAACGGCTCATCAGGGGAACTTTCTTCGGAGTCGCCCGCCGGGGCGCTTCCGCATTCTGGCCGTGAGATAGCTTATTAAACCTGACCGCGCTTGGGGCTGGCGGCCTTCAAATGACACACAGATAATAGCAAACAGAGTTTAACTCAATCAACCATTATTTCGTTTCGATTGCGATAAAAGGGCTGAGGCTCACCCCGGAGAGGGGCATTCAAAAGTTAAATGGCATCAATGCAGAGTTTATCCATCTGAGGAGAGCCGTAAGAAATCTCTCAAGCGAGGAGATTATACTGAATAGCAGTAAAAGGTGAGAGCAAAACGAACCACGAAGTCACACGAATTAACACGAACTGCTTGCCTCTTCTTCGTGTTGCTTCGTGTAAATTCGTGGTTCGTTATAGCCTTCTTTTTGTCTGTTACCTGGTATTAGCCCGAGCTAAACGATATGGGATAGCCTTCCGGCCCGTTATTCCTGTGGTTTGCCGTCCAGTTTAGCTCTGAGTCTGGCCACATCCACTGGTTCAATCACCAACGACAGAGCTTTTTGCCAGGCGGCTCGCGCCAGTTCGAGTTTGCCTTGCCGCTGGTAGAGGTCGCCCAGATGCTCATGGATGGCGACAGATGAAGCATTGCGGCGGGCGGCCTCTTTCAGATGGCGTTCGGCTTCGTCGAGCTTGCCGAGTTTGAAATAAGCCCAGCCGAGACTGTCCAGAAACGAAGAGTTGGTCGGGTTGGAGCGCACGGCACGCTGAATCATCTCCAGAGCCTCCGTGAGCCGCTCGTTTCGCTCGACCAGAAAATAGCCCAGATTATTCAGCGCGGTCGCGTTGTTCGGGTCTCCGGCGAGGATGCGGCGTAAGGACTCTTCCGAGCCTTTGAGGTCGCCTGCGCGCTCCTGCGCTGAAGAGAGCGTAATCAGCGCGGCTTCGGTCATGTCGGGTCTTCCAGCCGGAGCAAGCTCAAGCGCCTTGCGTGCCGCCACAACTGCATCGGCTGCGCGCGTAGATTGAAGATAAAGAGCCGAAATCACCAGATACTCGTCAAAATCATCAGCCGAGCCTTTGAGCAGCGTCCGCAAGAGCGCTACGCCCTC
The DNA here is from genome assembly GCA_963791265.1 of uncultured Acidobacteriota bacterium. Classification (GTDB taxonomy): domain Bacteria; phylum Acidobacteriota; class Blastocatellia; order Pyrinomonadales; family Pyrinomonadaceae; genus QHXM01. The sequence continues at coordinate 67,067 of CAWBSB010000005.1, read as the reverse complement.
GTCAACACGACCCAGGTCAGCAAGCGTCTGAGCTTCCAGACGCAGGAAGCCTGTTTGTTCCGGATAACGCTGGCGTGCTGCGCGTATAGCCTGAAGAGCTTCGCTTTTCTTACCCTGATCTCGCAGGAAAGCTATCTGCTGCGCGTCCGGCGTGGGATCGTCTTTGCCGAGCAGTCGGCGCATCCGCTCGATGGTTGCGGTTGTCTCAGCAACGCGCCCGGCTCGCTTGTTGACCTCGATGATTCTTTGCAGGAGTCTCGTCGCCACCAACTTTTCATCATCGGTCGTCAGCGGTGCATCGCCTATGCCGAGGTCTTTGAGTTGCTCCTCGTAAACGGCAATCGCATCCGTGTAGCGCAGAGCGTCCATGTAAAGCTGCGCGAGAGACGTTCGCAGCATTTGCTGCTCACGATCCCCTTTCGGCTGGCGACCTATGGCTGCGCGCAAAGTGGCAGCCGCTTCGTCCACGCGGCCTGCGCGCGCTAGAACTCGTGCCAGTAGCTCCGTGGTCGCAATGTTCGTCGGATCGGCAGCAACCATGCGCTGCAACTCCGCAATAGCGAGCTTGTCATCAACGCCGCCCGTTTCCAGAGCCTGAGCTAATAGCTCCGCATACTCCTTGTTCTCCGGGTTGAGCGCGATGGCGCGGCGAATCGAGGCGAGAGCTTCAGGCGCGCGTCCGGCGGCGAGCAAGGCTTCGCCCAGCCGCGCGGCGGCGGCATCGGATGAAAGCTCGCGGCTCGTGATGTACTGGAAAAAGCGTCCCTCCGAAGAAGCTGGCGCAGCAGCCCATTTTGTCCAGGCGTCCAAAGCCTCCTGCGTTTTCCCGGTCAGGTGGTAGAACTCGCCCAGCAAAGCCCACGCTTCACCATTGTTGCTATCAAGCCGCACGACCTCTTTCAATTCCTTGATTGCCTGCTCGGCAAACGAGCGGTTCAGGTTGCCCTCGCGCAAGCCGCTTCGGATGGTGTAAAGGCGGGAGAGGATATGGTGCGCGCCGAAGTTGTCAGGGTCAATTCGTGTAGCGTTCGTGCCTTCACGAGTGGCCGTCTCGAAATCCTGTGGCGGATAATAGAAAGCAATTTCGGCCAACGCCGTATGCGCTTCGGCGAGCTTCGGGTCGAGCGTCGCGGCCTGTTGAAACGATTCTTTCGCCAGACGCAAAACCTCGCTTGTCCCGGCGCGTCTCAATTCGGAAAGGTAGCGTTGACCTTCGAGCAGCTTGGCGTAAGCCTGTGCGCGTCGTTCGCGTTCGCTGCCTCCCTGCTGTTGCGTTGCGGAAGAAGACGACGAAGCGTTCTTATCCTGCGCTGGCTTTGATGACGTAGAAGGAGCAGGAGCGGAAGGCTGCCCGTGCGCGTTCTGCTCTGTCTGGTGAAAGAGAGTTAAAACAGAGACGAGGAGCAAAGCCCTTGCAATGCGAGAAACAAAAAACTTCACGCGACCGTTCCTTCCGCGGGCGAGTCGTCCGCATCATTCGACTGCTCAATTGACCGCACGAGACGCTGCCAGGCGGGTCGCTGAGGATAAGCATAAAGAAGCACGATTATCGCCACGCCTCCGGCGCGGAGCATGTCGTACTTATTGCCCGTCATAATCATCACCGCAAAGCCCATCAGCGCGATTGCGCCGCCGATGAAAGCGACCTGCATGGTCGTTCCCTGCAATTCCGCCAGCAGTCCCGACATGCCGCGCAAAGCCGCTATGTCGCGCAAACGCATGGTCTGAAATTTTGTTCGTCGTAAGACAAATGATCCGAGTCCGAAGATTAGAATAGCAATCCACAATGCCATTGCCAGCGAAGGGTCGCCGGGGCGATGCAGTGATTCTGAGGAGACGAAACCGATGATGATGAGCGCGATGGTCAATCCAAGCAGCGCGCCGACGACCATCGCTGCCGTGCGATGACGATGCGCCAACTCTACCTGGATGCTTTCGGCTTTTTGCGTCATGTTAGTTTATTAATCCCTAAGCTCGGATGAACGAAATTCTAACACCCGCCTTTCATCACTAGCAAACGAACGCTTCTGCCTCCCGCTTCTTGCAACTGCGCCCCGTGTCCATTTGCATGAAGCACGGGGCGCAGTCATTAAAGTCCTTATCGTCATGCCGCCAATTGAGATTCAAACTGGCGGCAGGTTCTTAGTCGGGAGCTTTTACGGTTTAGGGACAGTCTGCGTCGCGGGACCAGAGGGTGGTGTCGTCGCAGGCGTCGTCTGTGGTGTTGTTGACGGAGGGAGCGTCGGCTTGGCCGGAGCTTTGCCGGGTGTCCCGGTAGTTCCCTGCGTGAACGTGCGCGCGGGCTGGCGACGTTGCTCGACAGGGACGGGTGTCACCGTGCGAAGCTGTCCCTGATTGGCGATGGCTTCATCTATCAAATCGCCTCCGCTCTTGCCGTCTTTGCTAATCAACACGCCGTTGTTGTTGACCGTGACGTGAGCCGTTCCGATGACCTCGGTCAAGAGCTTTGCCATCATCCCCGGTCGCTCAGGCTTGGGCATCGTGCCCTTAATCTCATCGGGCGCTGGAATGGGCGAGCCGATCTTGCTCAGTTCATCGCGCGATTTCTCCGCGTAATCGCCGTTCGGGTAATCGCGCGCGACCATCGAGAAATACTTTGCCGCTTCATCCGGCTCTTCTTCCTGTATGTAAAGGTCGCCCATCATAAAGAGGACTTCGTCCATGTAAGAGAAGTTCGGATACTTCTCGACGATTTCGCGAAGCCTTGAGATCGCGCCCTTGGGACTAGTGAGGCCGCGATAAAACCTGTCCCTGTAGAAACGCGCGATCAGCAGACTGTGCATGCCTAGGTTTTCCTGAACTTCGTTGAGGCGCTGAACGATCTGAGCACGCAAAGGCGTGTTGGGGAATTGCTGCAAGACAGCCTTCAAACGCTGCTCGGCTTTGCGCGCACGCGTCACGTCGCGGTTAGCCAGACCCATCTGGCGCATTTCGGCTTCGGCCTCTTTCAACATCACGCGATCCGACAGCGGGTCGGTCGGAAAGAACGTTCGCCAGTCCTGATAAGCCTGCGCCGCCTGGATGAGCGCAGAGGTCGTGCCTTCCAGATAGAAGGAATCGGCGATGGCGAGTTTGGACAAAGGCAGAAACGGAGAGTCAGGATAGGTCGTGATGATCGTGTTGAAGAGCAGACGACCCGTGTCATAGTTTCCTTTACGCACCTCTTTGGCCGCCACTTCAAAAAGCTCGCGGTCACGTCCCGGCGCAACCCCTTCGGTCAAGTCAGCATACTTGTCATCGCCGCCGCCGCCGCCGAAGAGACCGAGGAACTTTCCTTTCTTTTTCTTCTTGTCTGGAGAGGCGACATTGCCGCTTGAGTTTCTCGCGTTGGCGGTCGCCTGCAAGCCTGACTGAACGCGTGTGTTCAAATCAGTGACGGAGGTTTCGAGCTTCGTCAAATCGCCGCTCTCGACGCGCTCGGCGCGATCATACTTGGCGCGCAGGTCGTTGACTTCCGAGAGCACGGAACTGACTTCCTGCTCCAACCCGCGCAGCCGTATGCCCGGATCGTCGGGGTTCGCTTTTTCATCCTTTTTATCGCCGCCATCCTTCGAGTTCATCGAAGCGAGCGCGCTATTAAGCGAACGACGCATTGACTCCAACTTCGAGCGCATCACCTCCATGCGCTGCGCGGGCGTGCCTTCACCCGCGTTCTGAGCCAGTGCCGCCACGCCACAACCAAAGATAAGAATCGCGCTCAGAATGAGCGTTGCAATATTGCGAGAATACATTTTAGAAAACCTCCAAGAGCAGTGATAAGTGATGGGTGATAGGTGATAAGAAAGAACCTGTTTTCTCTTATCACCCATCACCTATTACCCATCACTGTTTTCAAGCCCATTGCACGGTCGCTTCGCGGAGTGTGCGAACGGCCTGCGCGGGGTCTGATTCATTAAAAACTGCCGAACCGGCGACGATAATCTCAGCGCCAGCGGCTACTACGTCTGCGATGTTATTGCGGTCAATGCCGCCGTCTATTTCGATGCGAGTCTTCAAGCCTCTGTCATCAATCATACGCCGCAGGCGGCGCACCTTATCGAGCGATGTCTGGATAAATTTTTGTCCACCGAAGCCCGGATTAACCGACATCAGCAGAACGTAATCGGCAAAAGGCAAAGCCTCTTCGAGCGCGACCAGCGGCGTTGCCGGATTGATCGCCACTCCTGCCAGCGCACCTTTCTTCCTGATTCCCGTCAAAGTGCGGTGCAGGTGCGGGTCAGCTTCTACGTGAACTGAAACCATTGAAGCGCCCGCTTCGACAAACTGCTCGGCGTAAATGCCCGGCTCCGTAATCATCAGATGCGTGTCCAGGGGCAGTTGCGTTGCCTGTTTCAAGGCACGAACAACGGGTAATCCGATGGTAATATTCGGCACGAAATGGCCATCCATCACGTCAACGTGAACGACGCTTGCACCACCGCGCTCAATTGCGGCGATCTCTTCACCCAACCGTGTGAAATCGGCTGACAGAATTGAAGGAGCTATTTCGACCATTAAGATACGGACGTTGGACGATAGACCAGAGACCATAGGCGACGGCGGAAGGCTTTTCTTTTATCGTCCATCGTCCATCGTCTATCGTCCGTCACGGTGTTCCCCTGTTCGCGCCTGGATTAAAAGGTGGCGTGGTAATCGGGGGCTGACGCCTGTTGGTATTCGAGTTGTTTGTGGTGCGATTCGCGTTCGGGGTCGTGTTCGCGTTTCGGTTGCCGGTATTGCGAGTCGCGTTTGCGTTTCCGTTATTCGCGTTTCGATTCGCGTTTGAATTGCGATTGGCGTTGTTGCTGTTATTGGCGTTCTTATTATTCGCGTTATTCGTATTGTTCGCGTTCTTGTTTGTATTCTTGTTCTTCGGCGGCTTGTTCTGATTTTGATTCTGGTTCTGGTTCGTCGCCGAAGAGGATTGATTGGCGTTACTGTTTTCCGCAGGTTTCTCTGGCTCCTGCTTAGACTCTTCCATGCTTGAGCGAACGCTCTCGCCTTCTTTCGGCGCGCGGCTGACTTCGACTGCAATGGGAATGCCGACCTTAACGATCTCGCCTGCTTCGGGCAATTGGCTCAAAACCGTATCGGGTTTATCGGCGGTCGGTCTTGCGCCTCGGACGCGAAGCTTCAATCCGGCATCGCCAAGCAACGTCTCAGCCGTGAGGCGATCCTTGCCCAGAACGTCCGGCACTTTCACTTCCCCAGTGTGCAGGCTGAGATAAACCGTGCCCAGCAAACCGAAGAGAAAGGCGACGAGAACGGCCAGGACGATCCCGACTTTTCCCAGCGCCGCGAGCGCACGCCTTCCGAAATTCACAGTGCGAACCACCTCTCCTCAGTCAAAAGCCCACTGGTAAACCGGCTGCAAAAACCGACCGCGAAGTCTAACACCCGCATTGTGCGGGCGGCAAGGCGTGCCGCCTCGTTCAACTCCGCCGCTCAAACGAAGCAATATAGAAGCCGTCCGCGCCGTGTCTATGCGGCCAGATGCGCGCCGCGCCATTGTCTACAGTAAGATTTGCGGGGATGGCCAAAGGTACTTGATTGAAATCAGCGTTTTCGTCCAGAAAGCGGGCGACCACCTCTTCGTTCTCCTCACGCTCGACGGAACAAGTGGAATAAACTAGACGCCCGCCGCGTTTCACCATCATGGCTGATTGGCCGAGAATGCGTTGTTGCCGCCCTGAAAGATCGAAAATATCACGGGTTGTGATGCGCCAGCGGATTTCCGGGTTGCGCCTGAGCGTGCCCGTTCCCGTGCAGGGCGCATCTACCAGCACACGGTCAAAAGAATTTTCGGCAAAGGGCAGAGCAATCTCGGCGTCATGCACGACGGCGCGCAGGGTTTTAATTTCCTGACGCGCGCACGCTTCCAGCACAGTCAGCAGACGATGCTCATGCACATCGCCCGCGACGATTAAGGAAAGCCCAGGAGTCATGGTCGCGATATGCGTCGTCTTACTGCCCGGCGCGGCGCACACATCCAGCACACGCTCACCCGCCCCCGCGTCCAGAACGTGCGCGACCAACTGTGAAGCTTCGTCCTGAAGATAAATCTTTCCTTCGCGCGCAAGCCTCCGCAAGACTCCTCCCGCGCCCTCGATTCGCCACGCGTCCGGGGCAATCTGCGATGGAGAAATAGTGCCCCCAGCTGCGCGCAATTCGTCCAACACCTCTTGCCTGCTCGCACCCTGCGCTATCACACGGAAAGCGACTGGCGGCGCATCATTATTAGCGCGGGCGAAGGCTGCGGCCTCGTCAACGCCGAAGGCATCAACCCATCGCTCAAGCAACCAGACGGGATGCGAGGTCTCTATCGCCAATTGTTCAATGGGCGAGGAACCATTCGCCGCCGGGTCGTAATCCATTTCGCGCGTGGCGCGGCGCAACACAGCGTTGATAAAGGAAGCAGCCGAGCGCAGCCGCGAGAGATAAGCGAGGTTGACCGATTCGTTGACGATGGCCGAAGCCGGAATGCGCGAGAGAAAGCGCAACTGGTAGAGACCGAGCCGTAAAGCCCGCCTGACAGGAGCATCCAGACTTTCAGCGCGTCGTTTTGAGTAATGCTCTATCAAAGCATCCAGCCAGAGTTGCCAGCGCAACGTGCCGAGGACGAGTTCATAACAGAGCGCACGATCTTCAGCACGCATCTCCGTCTCGCTCGCCGCCAACAAAACGGAAGCATACGCGCCCTCTTCTTCAACACGGCGCAGGATATTGAACGCCGCGCGACGCGCCGGTGAAACGTCGCGCCCGCCTTTCACGCCTTCCGCCTTCTGTCCTCTGCCTTCTGCCTTGCTTCTCACGCTTGCGCTCATCCTAATCTCTCGCCCGCCTGCACCCGCGCGCCGTTCAGAAAATCACGCACGCTCATCCGCCGCTTCCCTTCCGGCTGAACTTCTTGCAGACGAAGCAAACTCTCGTCGCCGCACGAAACGACAAGCTCATCGCCGTGCGCTTTCAGAATCAAGCCCTCATCATGTTGCCCCCCTTCATCCTTTAGGACGCTTGCGCGCCAGATGACTAGGCGCTGCGACTTATATGTCGTGAAAGCGTTCGGCCAGGGTTGAAAGCCGCGCACGCGCCGTTCAATCTGCGCGGCATCGAGCGCCCAATTAACGAGCCCGTCTTCCCGCCTGATGATGGGAGCAAACGTCGCCTTTTCTTCCAACTGCTCGCGCGGCTCTATCTCTTCAAGACGCGCGAGCGTGTCGCTCAACAATTCCGCGCCCAGAATGGAGAGACGCGCCATCAATTCCGGCGCAGTCAACGTCTCTTCAATCGCAGTCTCGCGTTGCAGTAGAATCGCGCCCGTATCCAAGCCCTCGTCTATCTGCATCGTCGTCACACCCGTCCGGCTTTCGCCACGCACAATCGCCCAGTTCACGGGCGCAGCTCCCCTGTACTGCGGCAACAGCGAGAAATGGACGTTGAAGCAACCCAGGCGCGGCGCACGTAGAAAACCCACAGGCAGGATGCGCCCGTAAGCCACCACTATCGCCGCGTCCGCCTGATGAGAACTGAAAAGATTCAGTGCCTCTTCATTCCTGATTTTCGCTGGCTGATGAACTGTGAGGCCGTGTGTGAGCGCGAACTCTTTAACCGGCGGGAGACTGAGTTTGTTGCCGCGACCGGCGGGACGGTCAGGCTGCGTCCAGACAGCAACCACCTCGTGACCGTCCTCAAGACAACGCCGCAACGTCGGCACAGCCGCTTCGGGCGTGCCCATGAAAATCAAGCGCATAAAAGCAGATTGACGGGACTGGTGATGCCGCCACAGATGCAGGCCATAATCATCACGGCAGTGGGATGACCTTCAACCGCCTGTAAGGCGGAATAGCAGCTTGTTCGTCAAGATAGCGGATGTAAACGATCAACTGCTTCCCGCGACGCACCACGTACAGGTCTTGCCCCTGACCAGCCCACCAGCCGGAGCAAGCGGTCAGAGCCGTCGCAGGCACAGCCTTCGATTTGTACTCTGCCCGCTCAATGACATTGAAAACCCCTATAGCATCGGAGAAGATCAGCACCTTCCGGCTACCGACAAGCAGGTAGACTTTGCCTCTGGGGGTGTCCGAGTCTTCGGCAATAGTCAGATCAAACTTCCAGGAAGCATTGACCTCACCCTGCGCCGCCCTTTCATACACGCCCGGCTTCGCATTGCAGAGCGTTGGGGAGAACGCGGTCAACACGAAGAGAAACAAGAAACATCGCCACATCTGTCAGCACCTTCCTTTAAGCAATATGAGAGAACAACAAGGATACTGAACTTACTCCTTTTATTTTTTCGAATAATTTTGGTCGGCCATTTCACGGGCTTTCTCGTTGGCGTTCGGAGTTGCGCCGTCAACTTTGAAATCAATGTGCTCCCAGCCCTTCAAGCCCTTGACGACGAGCGTACTGCCGATGCGGTTTTTGTCCGTGTATTGGTACGCAGGGTCGTCTAATTCTTTGTACTTGCCGATACGCATAATCACGGCGAACGGTTTGTCGTTAGCCATGCGCCACTCGACCTTCTCGCCTTTCTCGCCGTAGCCGGAATAATCCGTTCCCATGTCTATTGACTCGTCCGGGTTTTTCAAATTCTCAACCGAGTAATTTGCCGCCGAAGCGCTGTGGCTGATAAAAATCCGGTAGCCGCCGTAGCCTTTGCATTCGCCTGCCGGGTCGCCGCCCTCCTCCGCGCCCGGTGGATCTTCCAGCGTCTTGCAATCGTTTTTCATATCGGTATAAACGCTGGTGAAAGTTGTCGCGGCAGCCGGTGTCGGAGTGGATGGGGCAGCAGTATTTTCCGGCCTCGCATTATTCGCGCTGTTTGTTTCGCCCAGGCTTTTTTCGGAGCGCGCACACGCGGTCAAGCCGAAAAGAAAAAGAATCGCCGCCATTAAAATTTTCAAAGCTGGATTTTTCAGCATTGCGGTTTCTCCTTTACTGCCGACGGCAAGCGCGGCGAATATCTGTCTTTAGAACGCGCACCTGTAGTTGGAAAACTCGTAAACCTTGTTCCACTTCCCGGCCTGTTTCTTATAGATGGTGTAGCCATCTCCCTCAAAGCCGTCCCTTTCCGTGATGACTTCCGAAGCGCCGTCTCCATCTATGTCCAGCGCATCCACAAGCCTTTCCAGATAGACGCCGTTCTCGATGGCAGTTATTTCCGCGCCGGACATGAGGTCTTTTTCCGTGTATCGGTCGTACTGCAAGACAGTCGTTTGATAACTCGTGCCCTTCGGCTCGGCAAAAAGGAAGAGCGCGTAGCGTGCCGCGCCGCCTGTCTGCTTCCTGGCAACGAAACTGCCGATTAATTCCGACTTGCCGTCGTTGTCCAGATCGAGCGCGGTGAGATTGATTGTCATTAAGTTAGCGAGCAGCGCTGCCGGGACGCCCTTTTGTTTATATGCTGCTCGAACGAGAGGCATGAGGGCGGCGCGTTCGGCAGGAGTCGGCGACCTGCGAGTGCTTTTAGCCACGCCGAGCGAATCGGAATTCGTCGCCAGCGCCATCACATTTCGGTTGAGCCTGGCTGAGGAGCGCAACGTCACGTCCGCACTCGACCGGGAACACTCTTTATCTTTATTCGCCTCCTTGACAGTCAAAGACCCTGCCTCTGCACCTCCGAAAAGCACTCGATACTTATGGCCTTTGGAGTAATAAGTGCTGGCGAAGCTGGCCATCTCCGCTTCATCCGAGTCGCCCGCGACGGGCTGCTTGAATTGACCATTCTCGATGATGACGAACGGAACCATAGACGCAGATGAAGGTTGCATGGAGGAAACAGCGAAGAGCACCGTCGCTTTTGAATTTTCCTGAAGTGGCTGCGTCGCGGCTTCGCTTCCGGTAAACAGAGACGCCAGCAACAGCGCTGCCAGCAAAACTGAAACGAGGGATGTGCGTTGAAAACGCATGGGGTTTCTCCTAATAAACTGCCATAGAGGAATAGACAGGATTAACAGGATTTTCAAGATTAAGAAAACAAGACAGGACAGATAAGCTTGTTCGTTCTTCCTTTTATCCTGTCCATCTTGTTAATCCTGTCTATTCCTTCCCGGTTTTGTCACTGACTTTAAATAGCCGCGCGCTTTTCCGCCGTCTGGCTTTCGTGGGCGGCGATCTTGGTGGAGGAGAGTTTGGCCTGCATGAAGAGCGCTAGGTAATCGCGCCCGCCAGCCTTTGAATCCGTCCCAGACATGTTGAAGCCTCCGAATGGATGAACGCCGACGAGCGCGCCCGTGCATTTACGATTCAAGTACAGGTTGCCGACGTGAAACTCGCGCCGCGCGCGTTCGAGTTTCTCTTCGTCGTTCGTGTAGACGGCTCCGGTCAAACCGTATTGCGTATCGTTGGCAATCCTGAGCGCGTCGTCAAAACTCTCAGCACGAATGACGGCCAGCACAGGCCCGAAGATTTCCTCCTGCTCGATGGTTGCGCCCGCTTTGACATCGGCAATCACGGTCGGCTCGATGAAGAAGCCCTGCTCGCCGTCAGCGCCGCCGCCAGCCACGACGCGCCCGCCTTCGGATTTGCCCTTCTCTATGTACTCGTTAATCGTCTTGAACGCTTTCTGGTTGATGACGGCAGACATATTTGTCGCAACATCTGTCGGGTCGCCTACTTTTATCTTTTCTGTCCGCTCGACGATTTTATCGAGCATCGAATCGTAAACGTCCGTGTGAATAATCGCCCGCGAGCAGGCGGAGCATTTCTGTCCCTGAAAGCCGAACGCGGATTGAACAACTCCGGTCGCCGCGTCGTCCAGATCAACGCCCGCATCAACGATGATCGCGTCCTTGCCGCCCATCTCCGCTACGACGCGCTTGATCCAGATTTGCCCATCGTGAACCTTCGCCGCGCGCTCGTTAATCCTGAGGCCAATCTCTTTCGAGCCGGTGAAAGCGATAAAGCGTGTCAACGGGTGGTCAACAATCACGTCACCGACTTCTGCGCCCGAACCCGTCATAAAGTTGACCACGCCCGCAGGCATCCCGGCCTCTTCCAGAATCTCGAAGAACTTGTAAGAGATGGTCGGCGCGTCCGAAGAAGGTTTCAGTACGACCGTATTGCCGGTGACGGCAGCAGCGACCGTCATCCCGGCCATAATCGCCAAAGGGAAATTCCAGGGAGGAATAATTGTGCCGACGCCAAGCGGGATATATTCGAGGCGGTTGTCTTCGCCTTCAATCTTGGTCAAAGGCTGCTCGCCAGCGTAGCGCAGCATCTCGCGCGCGTAGAACTCGCAGAAGTCAATCGCCTCCGCCGTGTCGCCGTCGGCTTCCGCCCAACTCTTGCCGACTTCATGAATCATCCACGCGGACATCTCGTGCTTGCGCTCGCGTAAAATGGCTGTGGCGCGAAACAGTATCTCGGCTCGCTCCGCAGGGGGCGTGAAACGCCAGGTCTTGAACGTCTCGTTAGCCGTTTCGACGGCGCGGCGCGCTAAATCGGTTGTGGCTTTCTGAAAGCGCCCGACGACCTCAGTCTTCTTCGCCGGATTGAGGCTCTCGAATTTTCCATCCGTTTTGATTCGCTCACCATTAATCACCAGCGGATACTCGCGCCCCAATTCTCCCTTGACCTTCTCAATCGCCGCGCGCATCAATGCCGCGTTCTCTTCTTTGCTGAAATCTGTAAACGGTTCGTTACGAAATTCGGTCTGCATACTTGCTCCTTAGAAATGAAGGAATGTTTTAAGGCTTTTGGATGCCGGAATGTTACCACAACTCAGGCACAAAAACGCGGTCGCCCGCGTGATGCTGGAGGGGACGACCGCGTTCCGACGCGTTCAATTTTTCTGACTCTCTACCACTGACCGGCTTTTTGCAGCTTCTTAATCTTGCGCTTGACCATCTCGCGCTTGAGCGGCGTGGTCTTATCTATGAAGACGATGCCGTCGCAATGATCCGTCTCATGCAGCATGCAGCGTGCAGTCAGTTCCATGCCATCAACTTCGAACAGATTGCCGTTGACATCGTGCGCGCGAACAACCGCGCGAAACTCGCGTTCGACCGCAAAGAAGATGCCGGGAAACGAGAGGCAGCCCTCTTCGCCGTTCTGCTGGCCTTCGACCCTTAAGACTTCCGGGTTAATCATGGCGATGCGTTGCGCGGGGTCTTTGCCGCCCGAACAATCCATCACGAAGAGACGCTTTGAGACGCCGATCTGCGGCGCGGCCAAACCCACACCCGGCGCGGCATACATCGTCTCGAACATATCGGAAACGAGCTTTTTGAGATTGTCGTCAAACTCCGTCACGGGGTCGCCCGGCGTTAAAAGCACGGGGTCGGGGTAATGTTTAATTTCCAGTAATGCCATCTCGCTTTTCCTTCTAGATGCTGGACGAATGAGCAGCCAGCTATCAATTTCACATCCTCATTTTACGACAAAACTTGTAGCCGCGCCAGTAGACAGCTTTGGAGGCAATATGTGGCTGGCGCGTTGCCCTAGCCCCGGAGGGGCGGAAGAGTGTAGCCCCGGGCGCCAGCCCGGGGAATAGCCAGCAATACATGTTCTAGCCCCGAAGGGGCGACAGAAATTCAAGATTCATGACAACGCATCTTGAGCTTCTGTCGCCCCTTCGGGGCTTAATAATTAATAATAATGTTAGCTGTGACCCCGGGCTGGCGCCCGGGGCTACATTCTATCGCCCCTTCGGGGCTGTGATTTAACTGCCCCCAGTCTAAATTACCTCCGGCTCTGGATACGCCGCTGCAAAGCTGTGAACGGCGTCGGGCGTAACGAAATCGTTAGTGTTGACGCTATGGCCTGCTCCTCCTGCTTCGGCGAGCGCAAAGACGTGCCTGCGGTCGTCGCCAAAACCGAAGTGCCAGCGGGGTTCGAGGCGGCGAACTGTCAATCCGGCTCGCTCGCAAAGGACACGCAAATCTTCCCGGCTACTCAGCGTGTGAATATGACCGGGCGTGTGGCTTTCAAGCGGCATGGTCAAAACCAGTTGCCCGCCCGGTTTCAGCACTCGCGCAATCTCGCCGACGACTCGCTCAGGCTCAGGCATGTGTTCAATAATCTCGGAAGCGATGATGAGATTCAGGGATTCGTCCGCGTAGGGCAGATGTGTGACGTTGCCCGCGCGAAAGCTCGTGCGGTCGGCAACCTGCTTGTGCGCGGCGAGCTTTCGGGCATACGTGATGGCTTCCCGGCTGATGTCCAGACCGTGCCCCGTCCACAGCGGTTTCATCATCAGAATCTCGCTTAAGATGACGCCCGACCCGCAGCCTAAATCCGCAAAGCTCGCTTGCCGGGCGTTGATGGATTTGACGACCCCTTTGACGAAGTTCAGACGCGCGGTCGCCGATGGCTGCAAAGCGTAGGTGAAATGCGTGACGACCGGATAAAAGGATTGGTCGTAAATTCCACGGCACGCTTCATCAAACGGCAGATGATCGTCTCGCTCTCTTCGCAGCCTGATGTAGCGACGAAGCAGGCGCGCAATCTCTTCCGCATCCGATTGTGTCACGGCGAGTACGTCCGCGATGATCTGGTCAGCCTTCTTCCACATCGAGTAGGCGTCAACGCCGAAAACCTTAGCGAGCGGTGGCCCAAGGCTGATGTAAAGCGCAAGGCAAACGCGTTCCCACAGGGGAGCGACGCGAGAGTTCGCCACAATCAACTCAAGACAATGCTTGTATTCTCTGAACCGGGTCTTGCCCAACAGCCTGACTTCAAACGCCATGATGATGATCTCCTTTTCGTTTCCATGACGGCCTGTTCAGCAAGAGGTGTTCCGCTCAACTTAGACACGGTGGCTGTGAGGAACGCAGTTGAGTTCAGTGAAGCAAACGAGTCTCTTCAAAGCTGCCGGAGAGATGAGTGCTGCATAGCTCGCTATAAAATTATTTCGTCTGAGGTAAAACTGCTGCTGCCCGCACAGCATCACGGATGGAGCGAAAACGTGACATTGAGGTGATTATTATTTTCCGTTCGTTCCGGTATGATGAAGGCCGCAGTTAAAATCCAGTCAATGGAAGCGAGCAAGGGGTGATGACAGAAACAAGCGCGAAGGTTAAGCGCATAAAGAACCAGGCGGAAGACATCATTGACGACGTGGCAGCCAGCCCCTGGATGGAGCGGATAGCGCGTTTCGGCTACGCGACGAAGGGAGTGGTGTACATCGTCGTCGGAGGGTTGGCGACGCTCGCGGCTGTCGGTTTGGGCGGAGAGGCGACGGACGTGCGCGGCGCGCTTTCTGAGATTGAGAGAAAACCTTTCGGGAAGGTCGCGCTCGCGACAGTCGCCTTCGGTCTCATCGGCTATGTTCTCTGGCGATGGGCGCAGGCGCTTGCTGATGCTGATCACAAGGGAACGAAGCTGAAAGGTATTGCGCTGCGCATCGGCTACTTTTTCAGCGGTGCGGTCTACGCTGGTCTGGCTTACAGCGCGGCAAAGATATTGTTTGACGTAGACGAACCGGACGAAAGCAGCAGCAAGACGCAGGAGAACTGGATCGCGCGCGTGCTGACGATGCCTTTCGGGCGCACGCTGGTCATCCTTACCGGCGGATTTGTGATTGGCTTCGGCCTTTACCAAATCTACAAAGGGTTGAAAGCCAAGTTTCGCAAACGGCTCAAGTTGGGGAAAATGGGAGAGACGAAAGATACGTGGGCGACGTGGAGCGGGCGCATCGGCTACGCGGCGCGCGGCGTGGTCTTCTGCATCATCGGCTTCTTCGTCATTCAGGCCGCGTTGCACTTCAATCCGGACGAAGCCAAAGGATTAGACGAAGCGCTACAAACTCTCGCCGAGAACTATTATGGCGCGTGGGCTTTGGGCGTGGTTGCCGTCGGCCTCATCGTCTACGGTTTCTACATGCTCGTCGAAGCACGCTATCGCCGCATTGCCGAGTCTTAACTAAAAGTCGCTAACAAAACCGAGAAGAAATAGACAGGATTAACAAGATGGACAGGATCAAGGGAAGAACCATCAAGCTTCCTCGTCCTGTCTTGTTTTCTTAATCTTGAAAATCCTGTTAATCCTGTCTATTTCTTCTCTTTAGTAATTTCTTGGGCGCTCTAATCTTAGTTCCCGAATCGCTGGCGATACTCAGCCGAGTTTAAGAAACCGTTAATCATCATTCGGTAATCTCCGCCCGTCTGATTCATCGTCTGAATCCAGTTTACATAAGACCCGTCGGCAGAACGTCTGAGATAACCGAAGTACTGCATAATCACAAACGCCTCTGTGTAATACTTCTGATAGACTTCCGCGCTTTCCGTCAGCGAGCGCAAGACCTGCGCTCTGGTCATCCTTTGAGCCGCGAGTTCTGTGATCCAGAAATCTTTGGCCGGGTGAACCGGCAACCCTACAGTTTGCAGCAACGCTTCGACATAAGCGTTCGGATTATTGCTGGTCGAGTCATAGCGGTTTCTGAACTCGCTTCTCGCCATGAACTCTTCGACGAAGGCCGCCTTGTTGGCCTCTAATTGCTGCGCCGAGAGAGCCCCGCTGACCCTCGCAAAGTCAGGGATGAACTCTTCGTAAAGCGGAATCCTGCCGACAGCCGAGTAGAAGCGATAGATGAAGTTCGCTCTGGTTTGAAATTCCTCCGAGCGGAAGAAGGCTGAAGAGACTTCGATCCGGTCGCAGGGCGTTGCGACAGTTCTCCCACAGTTATTCAACACATCCTGCCAGCCCTGCAAGCCCGCCGAGTCCGGCTCACGACCCAGAAAGTCTATGTAATGCTGGCGGATGAAAAACGGCGTCTGGTCAATGGGATTAGCGCCGGTAGCCGCATCATCGTCTGTGATGGTAATCGTAGCCGTCGTAATTGCGCCGGAGCCTGCGGCGGCAGGGTTGCTCAGGATGATGGTCAGGCTCTCTGCGCCTTCGGCCAGCGCGTCGTCAACCAGTGGAATATTGATTGTCCTGGAAGTTTCTCCGGCAGCAAACTGGAGCGTTCCAACGGTCGTCGCGTAATCGCAGCGCGAGGAGGCCAGGCCGGTGACGCTGCTACAGAGGTTCAGTCCTGAGTTGTCTGACGAGGCATAATCCACAGTAGCCGCTGCGGCTGAATCTGAGCGCGTGACGGAAACGGCAACGCGCCCGTCGGCTTCGCTGACCTGATAGCTCACGGCGCTGAATTGAAAGGCGGGAGCATCAATCAAACCTGTGAAATTCACGGTCTGGCTTTGGTCTAGATTATTGAAAACCACAGATACCGGCGTAAAACGATAGCCTGCTTTAGCGACGCTGAGCGTGTAGCTTCCACCCGCAGGCAAGCCTGTAAAACTAAAACTCCCGTTCGCACCTGAAGCGGCTGAGCTTTGCGTTTCATTGATGCTGATGGTCGCGCCTGCGAGCGGAGTATGGTCGCTGTTCGTGATGAGTCCGCCGATGTCATAGGTCAAAGCGCTGAAAAATCCACCCGCCAGAAGTGTTGTCTTGTTTTCAGCGATCAGGTATGTGCCGGGATAGTATGCGTAGCCAGCGTACATCAGGGAATTGTAGGCGAACAGCCCATCGGCGCAGTGACCGCTATCGCAGCCGGGCGGGTGCGGAAGCCCGAAGGCGTGGCCGAGTTCATGGCCGAGACCGCCGATCCACCGATTGACTCCATAATCTCCAGGGTTGTCGCCGGGGCAGGTCGGCACGATGGCTTGACCCGTCAACCCGCGCAAATCGTTGGCGGGAAGCAGCGCAATCCCGTTAGTGCCGCCGGTGTACTGGCCACAAATAAGGTCGGCGTCAACATAGAAAATCCAACGGTTGTTCGGATCATCAAAACCGCCCCCGGTTAGCGCGAAGCCATCATCTAACACGTTTTCATAAAAGCCGCCGGGGCGTGAGTTGTAACCCGTCGAGTAGAACGCGGCTGTATGAGGTAGTTGATAGACTTCAACAATCGGCACATGGAGCGAGAAACCGTACCCGGCGCCCATCTGATTCCTGTAGAAACCCTGTAAATCGGAAATGGCGCTGGCGATTGCGTTTTGATAATCGGCGCGAACGCTCTTGTCAGAGGGCACGAGGTAAATCATCCGCACCTGTTTTGAAGCTTGTGCGGAGGGCGCAACTTCTGTGTTCGCTCTTTCGCTCTGCTGTTGACGAAATACAGGATTGTTGAATGAATGCTCTTTAACGAACCGGCGCTGCGTTTCTGAATCTGGGACTTCGAGTCTACCGAGCGGATTATTCTGCTGAGGAACAGAGTGCTCGCGCACCGCATCCTGCGCGAAAACGGGGAGTTGTGTCAGAAGCAATAGCATCCAAAACACTGCCGAACGCTTTGCCTTCAATGCGAACAATAATTTCATCTTCACTTAAGACAAACGAGCTATATTTCGACACACTCGCCCTTGAGCCAATCGGGTTCAACCTTAATGAGCCAGTTAAGATGAGGCTGAGGCAGTGTGACTACACCAGCGGGTCTGGGGACAGCAGCAAAGGACAGAATTTACAAGTAAGTTGGAGTTCTGTCAAACAACCGGCGGCTTATTGTAATCCTCAAAAGATATTGCCTGAAGACCTGTTAGCTGCCTATCAACTGCGTCTCAATGAAGCCCCACAGGATGATGGAGAGTCCGCCGATTTCGCCGACGATCAAAAGATACATATACCAGGTCGTGGTGAAGGTTCGTTTGTTGAAGATATTTTCCGTATCGTTCCTGATGCCATGACTCAGATAACCGAGGATGGTGATGACGAGGAAGACGAGAACCCCTGCGACCGCTCCCGTCTGCACCTTCATCGAGTAAGGGTTGTACTCAAGCAGCTTGGCGATAACGAGCATGGCGAAGCTGTAAAGGAACGCTGCGCGGTGGGCGATGTCCACGTAAACGGGCGCGCGGTGTTCGGGACTCGCCATGATACGCTGGTATTTCAGAACGCCGGTCAGCATTCCCGTCAGCAGGAACAGACCCGAAGCCAGCAGACTGATTTTGATTGCAAGGCTCACTGGGGGAATCTCCTCACATTTGCCGAAGATCAATACCCGCGCAACTGTTCCCTGTAGCCGTCGAAGTTGCGCCGCATCTCGCCAAGAGAGTCGCCGCCAAACTTCTCGCGCATCGCAGCACAGAGAGCGAGCGCGACCATCGCTTCGCCGATGACACCCGCTGCCGGGACAGCCGTGATGTCCGAACGCTCGAATGAAGCCGACTCTTCCTTTTTCGTGTCTATATCAACTGAGCGAAGCGCGCGGCGCAGCGTCGAGATGGGTTTGAGATGGCCACGCACACGCAACTCCTCGCCGTTGGTGATGCCACCTTCGAGTCCGCCCGCGCGGTTGGTCTGACGTATGAACTGTCGGCTCTCTTCGTTGTAAGCAATCTCGTCGTGGACTTCAGAGCCGGGAAGACTGCTCGCCTCTGCGCCCGCGCCGATGGCGACAGCTTTCACAGCCGGAATAGACATGACTGCCTGAGCAAGTCGCCCGTCGAGTTTCAAATCCCAGGCTGTGTGTGAGCCTAAGCCCGGCACAAGCCCGCGCGCAACGACCTCGAAGATGCCGCCGAGCGTATCGCCTTCACGACGCTTCTCATCAATCAGCGCCACCATGCGCGACTGCGCTTCAACATCAGCGCAGCGCAGCGGTGCGTCGTCAGGGATAGTTGCGATTGCATCCCATGCAAGTTCCAAAGGAGCATCGGGGATGCTGCCGAGTTGAATAACATGGCTGATGATTTCAACGTCGAAAGCCGCGAGGAGTTGTTTCGCCAGCGCTCCGCAGGCAACGCGCGCCGCAGTTTCTCTGGCAGATGCCCTTTCCAGCACGTCTCGCAAATCCCGCGCACCGAACTTCTGCCCACCGGCGAGGTCTGCGTGTCCGGGGCGAGGACGCTTCACGCGGCGCGATTTTTCGGGCGGCACATCAGCGGGAGCAACCGACATCACCTCAGTCCAGTTTGCCCAATCCTTGTTTTCAATCGTCAGGGCCAGCGGTGAGCCTAAGGTCAGGCCGTGACGCACACCGCTCGTAATTTCAATGCGGTCGCGCTCAATCTTCATCCGGCCTCCGCGCCCGTAGCCCCACTGTCGCCTTTCAAGCTCGCGGTCGATCTGCTCGACATCAACGGGCAACCCGGCGGGCAAGCCTTCGAGGATGGCGATGAGCCCCTGTCCGTGTGATTCTCCGGCGGTGGTAAAACGAAACATTTAGATTAGCCTATTGACCAAAGAGAAGAATTAGACAGGATTAACAGGATTATCAAGATTAAGAAAACAAGGCCGGTCAGGAATGTTGAATGCTTGTTCTTTCCATCCTGTTAATCCTGTAAATCCTGTCTAAATTCTTATCGGTTTGTTAATTCCTCTTACTTACTGCGAACACCTGCGCGTTCGTTCAGGATTCTCGTCCTCGTACTGCTTGATTATTCCGGCATACACTTGCTGAGCTTTGTCGCGGTCGGTGTCGTCGCCGATGAATTCTCCAGTGCCCCTGATCGTGGTCATCAGCGCGCCCAGATTGCGAGCCGCCGAAACGACGTTATTCGGCAATTCATTGTCGAGGTCAACCACATAAATAAGCATTCGCCTGCGCGCCCCCGGAACAAACGTGCGATAGGGGACGCCGTCTTTATCAAGCGTCCCGGCAATCGAAGCCAGCGTACGCCTGCCCGTCCAAAGTCTCAGCACGTACATCCTCGCCGCACCTGCGTTATCCTGCCTGAAGTAGAGGACGGTCTTCTGCCTCCCAAGCTTTCCCAACCGCGCATCCGCATAGCGCAGCGTCCGCTTGTCAGTGAAGACGCGAAACAAAGCAGAGTGTTCCGCGCCATCCGTAAAGCTCCCGATTGTCTTTGTGATCATCGGCTTCAGACGCAAACAGCGAGACAGGCGGTGAATGTTGTTAATGAACCTTTGCTCTTCCTTTGATTTGAGCAGCCGGATGGCATCGGCCAGCGTCAGATTTTCGCGCGTGTTCGGGCTGACAAAAGTATAACTCTCGGCCTTCGCTTGAGCTTCCGCTCTGGCTGCGGGTTGCTGTGGCAAGACATACCCGCTCGTCGCCAGTAATAGCGCAACAGAGAACAAAAACGCCCGGAGCTTAAAGCGAATCATCATTCAGGGTTTTCCTTCATCAACCTACGCAGAGGCAACCACGCGAAACCCGACATTACGAAAACCGAATTGCTCTCCTAACCAACTGCGTAGCGAGGAGCGGCAATAGTTCGCACTACTGTACAAAGACCCTCCACGAAACACCTGATATTCGGGATCACCTCCGCTCGTCCATGCTGAGCCATCCGTCGGTGCGCCGTCGTAATTATCATGCCAGTTGTCTAAACACCATTCCTCGACATTCCCGTGCATGTCAGACAATCCAAACGCATTCGCTACGCCTAGCGATCCGACCGCCACAGTCTTTCCCCGGTTCATCCCCTTGGCTGCGCCCGCATATGGATAGCTGCCATTGTAATTCACAATCTCCGTCGTGATCGTCTCGCCGAAGGCAAACGGCCCTGTCATTCCCGCACGCGCGGCATATTCCCATTCCGCTTCACTCGGCAAACGATACCCGCGCAGGGTTTTCTTCGATAAACGTTTGCAGAATTCAACCGTATCATCCCAACTGACTTGCTCGACGGGCAGATCATCGCCTTTGAAATAAGAAGGGTCTCGATTCAACTCTCGATCAATCTTCGGAAGGCTGGCGACCGCACGCCATTGCGCCTGCGTCACTTCAAACCTGCCAAGGTAAAACTGCGGCACTGTGACCTGATGCTGTGGGCCTTCCGTTTCCAATCGCCCCTTTTCGCTCTCCGGCGATCCCATCAGGAATCTCCCCGCAGGAATCAACACCATCTCAAGCCGGACTCCGCCGCCCAAATCTTCCGCATAAGTCTCTGCCTGAGCAGAACGACGGTCGTTCACCTTTCCCTTTGCATCAAGCGTCACTGTCTGAAATTCAAATGCCTTCAACGGCGGAATCGGACTTTTATTCGGTAATTGTGAGGTCGCATCAATCTTTCCACCGCCGCAAGCAAAATTGAGCGCGAGAATTGCGAGCAGGATAGAGATGGCAGCGTAGAGACTCGCGCGTTTCTTCAGCATCGTTGAATCTTAGAAGCTCTTTGAACAATTAAGTAGAGTTTCTTCGCCCCGTCAGGGACGATATGATAATAGCCCAGCACTTTAGTGCTGGGAATAGAGCAATGAGTAAAACTGGAGTCCCGTAAGGACGACTGAAGAAGGGCTCGCTTCCTTTCAGTCGTCCCTACGGGACTCCGGTTTTATTCACTCGCTCTATTCCCAGCGATAAATCGCTGGGCTATTATCACGCCGTCCCTAACGGGACGTTTCAAACAACTTCTTAGAGAACTGTGTCAGCTCATCGTAAGTTCACGTTCGCGTAGATACTTGATGCGGTCGCGCACTTCCGCCGCGCGCTCGAACTCGAAGCGTTTGGCTGCCTCACGCATCTCGGCTTCCATGCGCGCGATGGTCTCTTTAATGTTGGCGCGAGTGTAATCGGCATATTCATCCAGGTTGAGCGGCACTTTGAAATAGTCCGCTTCGTAGGCCGTGACGAGCGTTGATTCGATAGGCTTGACGATAGTTTTCGGGGTGATGTTGTGCTCGCGGTTATAGGCTTCCTGAATCACGCGGCGGCGCGCTGTTTCGTCCATTGCGCGGCGCATCGAATCCGTAATCTTATCGGCGTAGAGAATCGCCGTACCGCTCGCGTGGCGCGCCGCGCGCCCGATGGTCTGAATCAAAGAGCGCTCGGAGCGCAGGAATCCTTCCTTGTCCGCATCCAGAATCGCGACGAGCGAGACTTCCGGCAAATCCAACCCTTCGCGCAGGAGATTGATGCCGACTAACACGTCAAACTCTCCGCGCCGCAGATCGCGCAGGATTTTGATTCTCTCCAGCGTTTCAATATCCGAATGGAGATAGCGCACGCGCACGCCGACCTCTGCGAAATATTCCGTCAAATCTTCCGACATCTTCTTCGTCAACGTCGTGACCAGCACGCGTTCGTTGCGCTCTGCCCTGACGCGACACTCTTCCAGAAGATTATCAATCTGTCCCTTGACGGGTCTGACTTCGACTATGGGGTCCATCAGACCCGTCGGGCGAATAATCTGCTCGACGACTTCGCCCGCAGCCTTCGTCAATTCATAGGGCCCCGGCGTAGCCGAGACATAAATCGTCTGCCCGATGCGCGCCTCAAACTCCTCGAAGTTGAGCGGGCGATTATCCAGCGCTGATGGAAGACGAAATCCGTACTCGACGAGCGTGCGCTTGCGGGACTGGTCGCCTTTGAACATGCCGCCGATCTGCGGAATGGTTTGATGAGATTCGTCTATCACCATGATGGTGTCGCGCGGAAGATAATCCAAAAGAGTCGGCGGCGGCGCACCCGGAGCTTTGCCCGTGAGATGTCTGGAATAATTTTCAATCCCACGACAAAACCCCATCTCTTTAATCATCTCAAGGTCGTACATCGTACGCTGGTGCAGGCGCTGCGCTTCGACGAGCTTGCCTTCCTGAATCAGCATCGGCTCCCATTCCTCAAGCTCCTGCTTAATCGTCTTGATGGCGCGCTTGATCGTCGGCTTCGACATCACGTAGTGCGATTTCGGATAGACGGGCAGACGCGTTGTGTGCTTGTGCAGGACTTCGCCTAAGAGAGGATCAATCGTCGAAACGGAATCAATCTCGTCGCCCCATAATTCGATGCGATAAGCTTGATCCTGATAGCTCGGATAAATCTCCACGACATCGCCGCGCACGCGAAAACTCCCGCGATCAAATTCAACGTCGGAGCGTTCATACTGCAACTCGACCAGTTTCTGGAGCAGCGCCTCGCGCGTCATCTTCATTCCCGGCTCGACGAAAAGCAACATCTCATAATAAGCGTCAGGGTCGCCCAGGCCGTAGATGCAGGAGACAGAGGCGACGACGATCACGTCTCGCCGCTCAAACAACGCACGCGTCGCAGACATCCGCAGGCGGTCAATCTCTTCATTGATCGTCGCCTCTTTCTCGATATACATGTCGGAGGCCGGGACGTAGGCCTCCGGCTGATAGTAATCGTAATACGAGACGAAATACTCGACCGAGTTTTCAGGAAAGAAGGTTTTGAATTCCTGGTAAAGCTGCGCCGCGAGCGTCTTGTTATGCGCGAGCACGAGCGTCGGGCGCTGTGTCTGCTGGATGACGGTGGCCACGGTAAAAGTTTTCCCGCTGCCCGTGATGCCCAGCAACACCTGATTCTTCGCACCTTCGTCCAGACCCCGCACGAGCGTATCAATCGCCTGCTGCTGGTCTCCCTGCGGCTGATATTCCGATTTAAGATTGAATCCCATAATGATAAATGACGAGTGAAAAGTTAGAGCCTAGATTCTAACTTTTCACCCGTCACTTGTCACTTGACGCTACTTACGGCGCGCTATTTATTGGATAACACCTTATCACGCCACCGCCGCACGCTCATTACATCAAGGCGCTGGCCCTCGAAGACGATCTGCTTGACGGGTTTCCTGCCATCATCGCTGGCACGCTTCAGATATTCTCGAATCTCCATCCAGCGCACTTTACCGTCCGAGGTGCGGATCACCAATAGCACGGGGAATACTTGCTCTCTCCAGTAGTCGGCGTGGCGCACTTTATCAATTTTGAAGATTTCCGCGCCGTCGCTTTTCCGCTTCTGGAGATAGGAGTCGCCAGACTTCAGTTGCAGATACAGCTTCTGCCCTGTCGCTTTACCTGCATCCGACTTGAACTCGATTTCCATATCTATCCCGTGATCGCTCACGGTGAGTTCCCGGCTGATTTGTCCGGCAAGTGATACGGTAGAAATCACCTCGCCCACCAGCACGCGTTCCTTGCTCTCGCTGTCCAGCACAACGGCGGACTGTACCTCCAAAACTCGCACCTCTTGTTTCATTTCAGGACTGGCAAACAACTCTTCCAATTGATCCCAAAGCGGAATTCGTTTCTTCGGATCATCGCAATTCACGCAGGGGATGTCCTTCTTACCTTCTGCCAGCTTCTTCATAGCGACATCGCGATTGCCTACGGGGGTGCCGCAATGCGGGCAAACATAATGCCGCAGGCGCACCACGTCCTTGGCATTCTGTAGCAAATGCTCATGAACATAGCGGCTGAAGATGATTTTCTCCTCCGTGGTGATGACCGGGTCGAAATATACTTCCAATTCGCCCGCGCCTTCCATCAAACGGGTGAGTTTCAAGCCGAGTTGTAGCTTCTTACCTGTGGTCGTCCTGAAATCCGCCGCATATCGCCACAGTTCATCCTTGTCGAAGGTGTTTGTGTGATGCAGCCGCACCACCAGCGTGGCATAGATGTCGTCAAGAAAGCCATTGAAGCGATAGCTCACCAGCACCGCCGGATGCCCAACCAGCTCCGGGCGCTCGCGCCGGTAATAGCTGGGGAAGATTAGCAACGCCCCCTCGTCCGTATGTTCGCGCAGGCAGAGGCCACGCTCCACCAGCGTTTGGTGCATCGCCAACAGGACGAACCGTTCTTCGTCTGCTTGGAGGCGTGCCATTGAGGAGTGATACTTGAGATCGCCCTTCAGGACACGTTCCTCAGGTAAGCAGCCGCGTTCGCGTTCATCATCGCGCATTGTCTGAATCACGGCCTGAGCGTAGGCATTGATGCGCTCCGGTTGGAGCAGCACCCAGTGGCCGAACTTTAACTCCCACACCACGCCGGGGCCAGCTAGCAGACTCACCACCGCTTTCAGTTCTTCGTCGGTGAAGCGCGCAACTTTGCCGGACAAGCGCAGTTGCAGCGTCTCCCGCAGTTCGTTGAAACGCATCAGCACCCGGCCCTCATCTTTGAGGCGGATGATCTCTTCCTTGAGTTGCTTGAAGAGCAGCGGCGAGGTGCGCCACGGAATGTTCTTCCACTCAATGCCGTCGAGGATGGCTTGCTTGAGTTTCTCGCAGTTGAGATTGGTCTTGGCGCTGGTTTCCAGCAGTTGCAGATAGCCGCGTTCATTTTTGAAAGCCTCTATCTGAGTCCGGCTGACGCGCAAGCCGCCGGCATCCACGCGTCCCGCGACCAGCAGCTTGGAGAATGGGTTGCGCGAGGCACGCGTGAGATCGCGGTCCCACTGTCCCAGCGTCTCGAAGAGGTCTTCCTTCTGGCCGTCAAAGACCAGCACCGCCAGTGCGGTCTCGTCCATGTAAAGTTGGTGGATAAGGCGCTGGTCAGCCTGCCCGCCGAAATCCCAAAGCCAAATTTCCCGCTCGACGCCATCGCCCGAAGACACGGGCAGCTTCCACTGCGTCGCCCACGCGCCGACCGTCGAGTCGCTTGGCTCCCAATCATTCAAAGCCAGTCGCTTGGAAAGTCCCGTCTTGCCCGCGCCGCTCTCACCAACGAGGAGGACTTTGGCGTTCGTGTATTGAACCTGCTCCAGAGCGGACGGCGAGGTTGGCGCGGGGGCTGCCGAGGCTCGTGCCTCGGCAGCAAATTCTGACAAATCCCACACCCGGATGCCACCCTTTTCGTCGCCGGAGAAAGCGCGACGTTGATCGCCGCTCCATACCAC
Organism: uncultured Acidobacteriota bacterium; assembly: GCA_963791265.1. Taxonomy (GTDB): domain Bacteria; phylum Acidobacteriota; class Blastocatellia; order Pyrinomonadales; family Pyrinomonadaceae; genus QHXM01. Next base: position 41,587 of record CAWBSB010000005.1, on the reverse strand, counting down.
GGTCCAGATATTGTGCGTGTGGCCTTCAAGTACGCGCAAGCAGCGCCCCGTCTTGACGTCCCATAGCCGCACGGTGTTATCAAAGGAGCCAGAGAGGGCGAGGCGTTCATCGGTACTCCATGCCACGCTCCTAACGTTGTCGGTGTGGCCCTCGAATACGCGCAGGCAGCGCCCCGTCTCCACATCCCACAGCCGCACGGTACTATCATCAGCGCCAGAGAGAGCAAGCCGCTGACCGGTGCTCCACGCCACGCTCCTGACCAAGCCCTTGTGACCTTCAAGCACGCGCAAGCAGCGCCCCGTCTTGACGTCCCATAGCCGCACGGTGTTATCAAGGGAGCCGGAGAGAACGTGATGTTGATTGGTGCTCAACGTCACGCTCCAAACATTGTTAGTGTGGCCTTCGAATACGCGCAGGCAGCGCCCCGTCTCCACATCCCACAGCCTTACAGCATAGTCATTTGCACCGGAGAGGGCGAGGCGTCCATCAGCGCTCCACGCCACCCTCCTGACCCAGTCCGTATGCCCCTCGAACACATGCAGGCAGCGCCCTGTCTCCACGTCCCACAGTCGCACGGTTTTATCACCCGCGCCGGAAAGGGCGCGACGCTCATCGGCGCTCCAAGCCACGCTCCAGACGTCGCCTGTGTGGCCTTCGAACACACGCAGGCAGCGCCCCGTCTCCACGTCCCACAGCCGCAAGCTATTGTCATCAGAAGCGGAGAGGATACGATTTCCATCAGGACCGAATGCGTAGGCATAGATCAGCGCGTTCTTGTAGTCGAGTTGGAAGGCCTTTTCTGCAGTCTGCACATACGCTGCCTTAGCTTCAGCCTCCGGCTGCTTCGCTGGCGGGCGGCAGGATTCGAGGAGTTTCGCATACGCCTGCTCGCGGTCCTCCGGCAGCCAATTGATGTAAAGGAATTGTGCGAGAGAGCCTTTGATGGGAGCCTCATCGAGGCGCATGGGAATGAAGCGGCGCTCCTTGTTGAGCGGGTCGCGGAAACGGAAGGTGTAACTTTCTAACTGCGCCCAGTCGGAGCCGAAGGCGTGGGCGGACATGCAGAGGACGAGGACGCGGGAGTGTTCCAGCCCTTCCTCGATCTTCGAAGGGATGCTGTCGCCGGGATGGAGTTCCCAGTCGTCGAGCCAGACGTGTAGGCCGTCGGCCCGCAGACGCTCTGCGAGGGCGCGGACGACCGCCTTATCTTTCGAACTGTAGCTCAGGAATACGTCGTATTTGAAGTCGTCAGCCATGCTTCACCTTTGGCGTTGCTTGTCCTTGCCCGGACGCTGATGCAGCGAGGCGGGTAAGAGGGACAAACACTGAGGCAAAGCTGTCCCAAGAGAGGGAGCAGCTTTGAAAGTTAGAGCACAGTTTTGCGCTTTGACTAAACTAAGCAGTAAGAATTGGCTGCGTGCCGCTTAGAGCTTTTAACCGAAAAACTATATCTGCCAACGGCTTTTAGGCTGGCGTTGGCGACTGGCTGCTGATCTGGTAGATGGCTTCCATGACGGCTGAGCGAACTTCTGTCGGCAATGACCCGCGCACGGCGAGGCGACGGAAGGCAGGGAGGATTTCCTGCTGGCCGCTCAAGGCCAAGAGTTTGACGACGGCGAGGCGTACTTCGTTGTTGGGATGCTCTTCGATGGCGCGCATCAGTGGTTGAACTTCTCCGGCTTTCGACATCAGGAAGAGGAGCGAGAAAGCGTCGTAGGTCTTCTCGCGGCTTTCGCCCATCAGTTGGCCGATGGCTTCGCTGGCCAATCCTGAGGAAGCGAGCGCAGCGCCGATCTTGCGGCGGCGTTCGGGAGGGGATTCGCGCAGGGCGCGTGTGAAGGTGGCGGCGCGATCCGCGTTGAGACTAAACAAGGAACGTGCCGCAGCGTTACGCACCTCTACCGCCGGGTCGTCAAAGGCTGCGCTGATTTCGCGGAACGAGTCGTCGCTGCCGACGCGCGCCAGGTCTGCAACGGCAGAGGCGCGCTCTTCCGTGCTTTCGCTGCTGAGGCGTTTGAGGATTGCTCCTGGAACGCTGGAGAATTCGTCAAACTCCGCGACGCCTTTTTCCGTCACGGCGAAATCTATCTCTTTGCTGACGGGTTTTGCGGCAGGCTCTTCAATCGGCCTTAAGCCGGACGGCTCAAGCTCTTTTGATTCTTCAACGACAGGCTCGGCGAAAAGTAGCCCGGACTGCGCGGTCGTTTCTTCAACAGGCGAGGCAGTAACCGGCTCATCATAGCGAACAATCTCCGCGTCGCTCATGTCAAGCTCGACCCAGCCGCTGGTCGTTTCGTCATTGCGTTCGATGACGTAGTCAACGGGCTTAACAACCGGCAACTCTTCAGCCGTCAACGTCTCTAAGGTCGCGGCGGCGGCGGCTTCTTCCGCAGCAACCTGGCGCGCTCTTTCCTCTTCAGCCCTGCGTTGCTCTTCGGCTTCAGCGGCCAACCGCGCCTCTTCTTCAGCTTTGCGCTGCGCTTCGGCTTCGGCAGCGAGCTTGCGCGCCTTTTCCGCTTCTTCCTGCTGACGCCGCTCTTCTTCCGCTGCACGAAGGCGTGCGGCCTCTTCTTCCGCGCGTTTCTGCTCAGCTACTGCACGTTGGCGAGCCTCCTCTTCAAGACGCAGGCGCTCTTCCTCGGCACGACGCTCTTCTTCAAGACGAAGCGCCTCTTTTTCCTCAGCACGCTGGCGAGCGGCCTCTTGTTCCAACTTCAGACGAGCCGCAACCTCATCGGCTTGCCTGCGCTCTTCGGCTGCCACACGCTGACGCTCTTCCTCTTCCGCACGAAGACGGGCGGCTTCCTCTTCAACCTTGCGTCGTTCCGCAGCTTCGGCTTCGGCGGCCAGTCGGAGTTCTTCCTCTGCCTTGAGACGTGCTGCTTCTTCGGCCTGTCGCCGTTCTTCTTCCTCTATCGCGCGCTTGTTCGCTTCCTCTTCAGCTTTGAGGCGCGCAGCTTCTTCGGCTTGCTTTCGTGCCTCTTCTTCCGCTGCCTGCCTACGCTCTTCTTCAGCCTTAGCTTCAGCAGCTAACCGCGCATCTTCTTCAGCCTGGCGCTGTGCTTCCGCTTCAACGCGGAGGCGCTCTTCTTCCGCCTGCTGTCTTGCAGCCTCTTCTTCCGCTTCTCTACGCGCTGCTTCTTCCGCCTCCGTATCAACTTCTTCCGTGACGAGCGGCGGCGCGACGAGAGCAACAGTGTCGGGCACAATATGCGCCGGAGAAATTTCAGCGAGAGCGGCGGGGGTCGGCTGTTCGGTTTCGATTGCCGGTGCTTCCGCTTCGAGCGTCGGTGTTTCAGTTTCTGCGATGGAGGCTACGTCCGCCTGACCAATGACGGGCGGCGCTTCGAGCGTCACGGTTTCCGTCTCAGGTGCGGGCGCAGCGGCGGTGAGCGTCGTAGTCTCTTCTTCCTCGACGGCGGCGCTGGCTTCGATGGCGCGCTTGATTAGACTTCTGGAAACTTTTCGATCACGCTCGCGCTTGAGTAAGGACTTGAGCGGTTGAAGCGCAGCCGGGTCGCGCAGTTCGGCCAGTGATTCCACTGCCGCACGGCGCACTTCCGGTGCTTCGTCTTCGAGCGCAACGACGAGATGCAGCGTCGTCGCTTTGTCCTGAACATAGCCGAGCGAGCGAGCAGCAGCGGCACGTTCGGCTGGCGCTTCGGCTGTGCGTAGCTGGCGCGTCGCTTCGTCCAGATAATCGTGCTTGATGAAAGCCTCGCGTGCGCGCTCGCGATGTTCGACGTTGCGCGCGGCGAGCGCCGCGAGTAATCCTGTGGCGACAAGAGCGCGCGTTCCGGCATCACTTGAGCCAATGACGGTTTCGTCGTAGCTTCCGCCCGCCAGCACTTTCCCGACTTCCGTCTCCGCTAATTCGACATCAACTGCCGCCGGGGCAACTTCAATTTCTTTCGTCTCTTCTACGACAGGCGCGATGGCTTCGCCTGCAACAGCGGCAGCAGCGATGACCGCCGGGACGCTTTTCACAGGCACGGCTTTCGGTAGAGTCGCTGTTTTATATTTCGGAGCGGTGACTTCGGAGGAAATCGCGGCCTCTGCTAAATCGGCTTCTGCCAACCTGGCGGACGCTTTCTGCGCCTCTCGTCTCTCTTTGCGACTGGTCTTGCGCGCCGGAGTCGCGGCGACGGCTGTACTCCTCGCACGAGAGCGGGCGGCGACGATCATCAAGAGGCTCAGCAGTACCACCGCGGCAATCAGAATCACCAGCCAGTTCTGGCGTAGAACTGTGCCGAACGTTGTGCCGGTCGTTGCCGGGGCAGAGGTTGTGGCGGGCTGCGAGGTGGAAGGCGGCTGCGCCTGTGCTATCTGCTCTGTAGGCGGCGTTGCGACCGGGTTTGCTTCCGGGCTGGCACCCGGCGAGGCCGACACAGGAGGAGTTGGAGCGTAGACGATTGCCGGATTGCCTCCGGTCGCGGGTTGAGTCAAATCGGGATTGTTCCCGCCCGGAGCAACGGGTTGGGTAGTCGTCTGGTTTGCGTTTCCGGTGGTCGCGGTCTGCGGCGTCGGGCGCGCGATTGTTTGCGGAGTCGGTTGAGGGGTCGGAGTTGTCGCGGGCTTTGGAGTCGAAGTCGGAACAGCGGCTGTCGTTCCGCCGGGAGCCGTCAATTCCACATCAAGACGATTGAATCTTTGACTGACGCGCGCGTTCGTTCCCGGTTGCAGCTTGAAGGAAAGGATTGCGTCGTTGCCGCGCTTCTGCACCTGCACATCTTCAAAGCCGCGCCCGCGCAAGCCTCCCTGCGCGCGTGGAGCGTTCGCTTCGGGGATGACGACGTAATAACGGTCGCCGCTGCGATAGGCGGAATAATCGTTGAGCGGCGCATCTGACGTAATGGTGATGCGTGAGCCGTCAGAAGTGTCACCGCTTTTGAGCGGCGTGATGTTCTTCTTCTGCGGCTTCTGTTGCGCCGTCTGGGTGTTGGCATTAGCTCCGGCAGCGCCCTGTTGCTGCGTCTTCGGTTTGGTTGCCGGTCGTTTCTTCTGCGCGCTGGTGTCAACGCCCACGAAGAAAACGAGCAGCAGCAACGCGAAGGCGGAAACAGGAGCGATCCATTTTTTACTTCGAGGGAATGAGCGGGGCATCGTGTACATCGCAGGTTTTCCAATCAAAAAGCGGCTGTTAACGTGCCGCATTATGCTACGCGAGAAGCGTCTTAGTCCAGAATTAAAAGCAGTGGTCAGTGGTCGGTGGTCAGTGGTCAGTAAAAACAAGCGCTCTTAACTGACCACTGACCACCGACCACTGACCACTTTTCTCATACGGGCTGTGCCTGATCTATTTTGTAAACAACTTCCATCAGCGCGGCGCTGATATTCTCCGGGATTCCATCGCGCACCGCTAGGTAACGAAACTGAGTCGCAACTTCGGGCTGGCCGGTCGAGCCGAGGAGGCGAACCAGCGCGAGGCGCACGCTCTCTTCCAGATGATTGCTGATGGCGTCCATCAGCGGCTCCGTCTCGTTTGCTTTCGCCAGCAGCGAAAGGAGCGAATACGCTTCGTAAGCCAGCCGCCGATCCTCGCTCACCACGCGATCAATCGCCTGTCCAACCATACCGGCTTTAATGCAGGCGCTGGCCACTCGACGCAAGGTTTCCTCGTCCGCCGTTTCAATCAAGCGAACATAGCCTTCTGCGCGGCCAAAGTTCATTCGTGAGAGCGAACGCGCAGCCGCCGCACGCACCTCGCGCGCTTCATCTGCGAAGGCCATCAACACCGGCGCAAAGACCGATTCATGCTCGATTTCGCCGAGACTCGTCACGGCTGCCGAGCGCACCACCGACTCAGGGTCGTTATCGGCCAGCGAAGACAGGGCGACGACAGCACGCTGGACGTGAAATTGCGCGAGACGCCGCGCGGCTGCCGCACGCGCCTCGACATCTGCGTCCTGAAGCCGGGCGAGCGATTCCGACAACTCTTCGTCCTCAAACCATTCCGGCAACTCCTCGACCGCCGCCACCGAATCGAGATGCGTAATCTCGCCTCCGAAAGCGTCTCCGTCGCCTGCATCGAGCAGCATCCGATCTGAAGAGGGAGCGTCAAAGAAGTCGAAGCATTCGACCGAGCAGGCGGTGAGCGCATTGCTCAAAAGCGAGGCGGGCATCTCCGGGTGACGACGCGCCATGTCGAGCAGTGCGCCGATGGCCGAAGGTATCTTGAGCGTGCCGAGACTCGTCACCGCTTCCGTTCGGACAATCAGTTCAGTGTCATAAAGAGCTTCTAGGAGAAACGGCAGAGACGCTTTCGAGCCGACCGCGCCGAGAGCGCGAGCCGACGAAGCACGGTCGTAAGCGTTATGAGCCAGGAGCAGAGACGCGCACTGGCGAGCCACGAAGCCATACTCTTCCAGCGCCTCTCTGGCACGGCGGCGACCTTCGTCACCGGCTTCCGGCGCGTTCATGGCCTTGAGCAAGGAGGTCTCTATCGCGCGGCGATCATCCGGCGCACGCGACGCGAGCACATCCATCCGATGAGCCTGACCCAAAATGAGCTTGCCTACTTCCTGATCCACGCGGTATGCGCCGTAGAGCGCTGGCTGGACGGGCGCAACCGCACGTTTCTCCAACGCTCCATCCAGAAGCGGAATTGCTTCCTGACTATTAGAGACATTTGCTTTGACCAGAGCCTGATCGCTCTGTCGCCGCGCGCTCTTTCGACGCTCCTTCTTCGGGGTTGCCTGAACGATAGCCAGCGATTCTGAAGAACTAACCTTGTCTTCCTGTTCTTTCAGATTGCCCTTCTCATCACTCACATCAACCCAGCCCTGTGAAGCCTGACGACTACGCACGATGACAAACGCCACGACGGCGAGCAACAGCATGACCATCATGCCTGTGATCGAAAAGAGATACGAAAAGATGCCGCCTTCAGACTGTTCGCCCGAAGCTGCGGGATCAATTGCGGCAGCCGTCTCAGGATTGGCGGGCGCGCTTGCCGGAAGCGTTTGCGCCGGACTCGCGGAAGGCGCAGCGTCCGTTTGCGTGGCCGGGGCTCCCGTCTCGGCGGGCGCTGTTGCATTCGGCGTCAGAGCATTTGCCGCGCCACTCGCAGTGACACTTGAAGGACTATTTTTTTCTGCCGTTGGGCGGCGGCCTCGCTGCTGCTGAACGGCGGGCGACTCGAAATCAAGCGATTGTCCAGAGCGTTCCTGAGCGCTGGCTGCTCTAGCCGGAGGCTCAAGCTGCGTTCCCCCCTGAGCCGCGTCTACGTTGCCCTTGACGATTAGATTGAGGCGATTGGTTTGCGGGTCAACGGTGACGCCCGTGCCGGGTTTCACGGCGACGACGACCTCCAGAGTTTTGCCCAGATTGCGAACAATCACTCCGCGCGGAAGTCCCTTCATAGAGCCCTGACTCGCGCCGGGCAAGCTCATGTGAAAACCCTCTTCGTCCTGCCACGTCTGCGTGCGGTTGAGCGGCGCATCAGCAGAGACCGTCACGACTGTGCCCTCATTCGTCTTGCGCGAAGTGACCTCCGTGACTTTGTACGGCGCTTCCTTCCGCTTTTGCGCGAGAGGAGAAACCGACGGCATCAGCGCGACCGCAAGCAGCAGCGCGCTCACAGAGAAGGCGCGCGCAATCTTCCACCTGCGCGAAGACGGAGTTCTTCCGGCGCTCGGTTGCGATTGACTCTTCAGCGTGGCGCACCTGACGACAGCATTTTTGGCAGACGAATTGTTCTTCATGGCTTTACTTTCAGGAACAGGCTCTTGTGAACAAGCCCGTGTGGGAAGCAGGCGTTGCGCCGGAGAATGTTTGGCGCGTTAGCCCGTGTTGGGGTGAAAAACTTTAAGGTGTCAATCGGCGCTCCGCTGAAGCGCCTGTTTGATAACGAGCGGTGGGAGACCCTTATGCTCTCAAGCTTTCCGGCTATTCGTCGTAAAACTTATAGCCGATGCCCCACACGGTCAGCACCATCTGGGGATTTTCTGGATTGTCTTCGATCTTGGCTCGCAGGCGATTGATGTGTGAATCAATCGTCCGGTCGTAGCCTTCGTAGGAGTAGTCCCAGATTTTTTCAAGCAGATATTTTCTGGGAAAGACGCGTCCGGGATTGGAAGCAAACAGTCGCAGCAGATCAAACTCTTTCGGTGTGAGTTCGACCAGCCGCTCGCCGACCATCACTTCGCGCTTTGAAGGATCAATCCGCAGTCGCCCGCGCGTAATCGGCGCTTCCTCATTCGTGCCGTCCTTGCTCGCGCCCGTGCGGACGCGCCTGAGCACGGATTTGATGCGGGCTTCAAGCTCGCGCAAGCTGAAGGGCTTGGTGATGTAATCATCCGCGCCCATTTCGAGGCCGAGCACTTTGTCAACCACATCATCCTTGGCTGTCACCATCAGGATCGGAATGTACGGGGCTTTTTCCCGCAGTTCGCGGCAAACGGCCAGCCCGTCCATCTTCGGCAGCATGAGATCGAGGACGACTACGTCCGGGTGATCCGTCAAGGCCGCCTGGATACCAGCCAACCCATCCTCAGCAGTCTTCACGATATAACCTGCGCGTGAAAAATGCAGATTAATCATCGTAGAGATATTCTCGTCGTCTTCGACGACAAGCAGAGTCGGCTTACGCTCGCTTGTGACGGGCGAAGCATTCTCTTCCCTGCTTCCGGATTTATCTTTATCAACGGCTGCTTGCATTCGGTGATTTTCGTCAAAGAATGACGGGACAGGACGTTTGAAGCCAGCGAGTCGGTGGCGTGACTCGCCTCAGACACAGAGAATATAGCAGGGAAAGGCTTCTAAACTCAAGCATTAAGTTCGGAAAACAGTGGTCGGTGGTCGGTGGTCAGTGGTCAGTCAAAAACGAGCGGAAAGCCGCGTTCGTGCTTTTGCCTTTAACTGATCACTGACCACCGACCACTGACCACTGCTCACTGTCCGGCGGGTTTCTGCGCTGCGGGCTGCATGCTCTGGCGCAGGCGATCTTGAAATTGCCTGATAAAGCCCTGTAATTGCGGATTATTCGACCTTTTGATGGCCTGCTCGATGACATCTATGCCGCGCGGGTCGCCCAGTTTGACTAGCGCCTCGCCTGCGGAGTTGCCGAGTTGGAAGTTGAACGTCGCCACGCCGGTCGAGAAGGCATCGGAAATTAGCTGGAAAGCGCGTGGGTCGTCACGCCCGACGGCGGCGAGCAGGGTCACGCCTGCGGCGCGAACCTGCGGTGAATGGCCGCCTCCGGCGTAGCGAATCCCCAGTTCGAGCGCGCGTTTGTCTCCGAGATTGGCCAGGCCCGTGAGCGCGGAGGTGCGTATCTGGTCGCGCCATGACGGGGTATCAACCAATTTCACCAGCGCGTCGTAAGCCGCTTTATCCTTGGCATCGCCGAGTGCGAGCGCGGCGGCGCGAATCGTGGCGTAGCTCTGGTCGTTCAAAAGCGGCAGGTAGACGCTGGCAAGCTGAGCATCCTTGCTCTTCCCAAGCGACGTGACGGCGCTCGCGCGCACGCGCGCATCCTTGTCCTTCGTCGCCGCCAGCAGCGCCGCGCGAACTTCCGTGTCGGGCAATCCGCCAATCGCGTTCGCCACGTCTACGCGCACGCCCCAGAATCTATCGTTACCGAGAGATGCGCCGAGCGCCGCAGCGATTTTTTGTTTGTCGGCAGCGGCTATTGATTTTTCGTTCAGGCGATTCGTCAACTGGCCGAGCGCCCAGAGACGCCCCGTCACATCCTCGTCGCGTGTCAGTTGATAAACCAACTCATCCGTTGGCTTATCGAACTTGAGTTCTTTAATCAACGTGCTGCCATAATCGAAGTGGACGAGCAAAGGAGCGGAATCAACCGTGAAGCTAAAGGTCTGCTCCTCTTTCGGCTCAACCATCAAGCGCTCGATGCGTTTATTGCCTGCCGTTTCAATCTCGACTTCGACGGGAGCGCGGAAGAATTCGACTTGCGGATAACCGGAAGCCGGGTCGGGTTTCTGCTCCTGCCTGACCTTGAGCGTGAGTTGCTTCGTCGCCGCATCGTAGCTTCGAGTGACGTTGAAGACGGGATGCCCCATCTTGTAGAGCCACTGTTCGAAGAACCAATCCATCGGCTGACCCGTCGTCTCTTCAATCGCAATGCGGAACTGTTCGGTCTGCACGGGCTGGTGCGCGTACTTCGTCAGGTAGTGATTAATCGAACGCCACCAGTTATCTTCGCCTAGGTAGCGACGCAGCATGTGCAGGACAGCGCCGCCGCGCGGGTAAGCATAGTTATCGAAGATTGCATCTTTGTCGGCGTAATTTGCGGTCACGATGGGACGACGAACATTTTGCCTCCAACTTCCGAAGTAGGCGTCCTGATTGCTCTTCACATCGCGGTAGAGAAACTCGTCGCGCCCCAGGCGATGCTCGTCCCACATCGCCTGAAAGTAGGTGGCGAAACTCTCGTTAAGCCAGATGTCCGACCACGAGCGCGTCGTGACGTAATCGCCGAACCACTGGTGCGCGAGTTCGTGCGACTGCAACCCATCCCAATCACGATCAAGCGTGGTGCGCGCGTCGTGAATCATGTTGTCGGTCTGCGTGGTGGCGGTGATGTTCTCCATGCCGCCGCCGAAGTCGCGCGTCATCGTCTGCGCGTACTTCGCGTAAGGATATTTGACGCCCGTCTTCTCGGAAAAGAACTTGACCATTTCGGGCAAACGTTCGGCGGTGACTTTGCCTTCCTCAAGCTCGTTCGGATAGACGTAAGTGATGACGGGAATGCCCGCATAGCTGCCTTCGACGGCTGCATACTCGCCGACGACGATTGAAGTGAGATAGCTGGCGTGCGGCTGCTCCATCTTCCAGTGGAAGGTGCGCGTGTTGTCCTTGTTGTTCTTCGTCTCAAGGAGCTTGCCGTTGGAGACGACCATCATGGGCTTCTCGACGGTGGCGATCATTTCTGACGTGGCGAAATCGTTCGGGTGATCGTAGCAAGGAAACCAATAGTGATTGTATTCGGTCTCGCCCTGCGACCAGATTTGTTTCGGCCTCGATGGGTCGTCCGGCATCGGCTTGATGAAAGTCAGCCCGCGCCCGAATCCGCCGATGCCTGTATCTTTGGAAACGCCGTTGGTATGGTAGGCAATCACAATTGTCAGCATGTCAGTCGGCTGATAGGTGCGATCCATCGTGACGCGCAGCTTCTCTTTCGCCGCATCTGCTTCAAACTTGAGCGGCGTGCCGTTGGCTAGCTTGACGGAAGAGAACGTCATGTTGGCGGCGTCGAACTCAACGCTCTGAAGGTTCGCGGTCAAAGGCATGAAGGTTATCGTCGCCGTGCCGAGCGCCTGCTCGCGTTCCCAGTCGAAGCGCAGATCGAGCTTGATGTGCTGCGTATCATAATTGCGATTCGGGAGGTACTGTCTGGGCGGAAGCTTGGGCTGCGCCTGCTGGGTCTGCGCCCCGGATTGCGCCAGGGCGAACGGAGTGGCACAGAAGGCGAGCGCGAGCATCAGGCAAAAGAGTTTACTGATGAGATATTTTGATCGCAGGGTTTGCATTGCGTTCTCCAAAAATTCGTAAATGATGCTTAATTTCCGTATGCGCCCGCGTAAGACGGATTCAAGCAGGGATGGACAGAGATTGTCAGGATAAGAATAGAGATGAAATCAGTATTGCTCTTTTTCTTTCTTCATCCCGTCTATCCTGTCCATCCCTGCTAACTTTTTAATGGTTTTGTCAGGCGCACTGATTTCTCGAAACGAAGAGACTGTGATTTACGTTTGATGAAAGGATATTGTTGCATATAGTTTCGTTGACTTGAAAGGAGAGAGCAGGATGACCCCCGAAGAGAGACAGGAGTTGATTTCGCAGTACGAGGCGGGATATGAAGAGGTAGTCAAAAGTCTTGATGGCTTCCCCGCCGACAAGCTGACAGCTAATCCCCTCCCCGGCAAATGGAGTGCATGCGAAATCGTCCAGCACCTCGCAGACAGTGAGATGAATTCCGCTATCCGCCTGCGGCGGCTCCTCGCCGAAGACCGGCCAGTGATTCACGCCTACGATCAGGACGATTATGCACGGCGGTTGAAATACAACGAACGCGACATGGCTCCCGCGCTCGAATCCCTCCGCAGCTCGCGCGCCACGACCGCGCAACTGCTTACACGCATGTCCGACGAAGACTGGAAACGCGAAGGCTGGCATCCCGAAAGCGGACTCTACAGCGCAGAAACCTGGCTCAAGATTTACGCCGCCCACGCCCACAATCACGCCGCGCAGATTCGCCGGTTAAAGGAAGTAATCGGTAATCAGTAGAAAGTAAACTTTAGCAGGGATGGACAGGATAGAAAGGATAAAAAGATAAGACAGCAATACATCCTTCTTATCTTTATCCTGTTCATCCTGTCCATCCCTGCTAAATTCCTTGACAAAAGCTGCAAGGCGCGAGCATTATCTCGACTCGCTTTTACGGCTCATGCTCTGCAAATATTCTTTATTGATTCGAGTCAATATATTATGACCGGGACTCAACCCGTACTGGAAACCTCTTTTTCAGACCTTAAATTGATGCGGCGCGGCAAGGTGCGCGACGTTTACGAAGTTGACGACGATCATCTATTGATCGTCGCCACAGATCGCATCTCGGCTTTCGACTGCGTCCTGCCGACACCCATCGCGCGCAAAGGCGAAGTGCTGACCGCGCTTTCTCGTTTCTGGTTTGAAAAGCTCGGCCACATCGTCCCGCATCATCTGGTTGCAACGGAAATCGCGCAGATGCCCGAAGCTGTCCGGCAGCACGAAGAGACTCTGCGCGGGCGCTCGATGCTGGTGCGACGAACAGATGTCTTTCCCATAGAGTGCGTCGTGCGCGGCTACATCACAGGGTCAGGCTGGAAGGATTATCTTCGCACAGGCGAAGTGTGCGGCCACAAATTGCCAGCCGGGTTGAGCGAATCCGAGCAATTGCCTGAGCCTATCTTCACACCCTCGACTAAAGCCGAAGTGGGACACGACGAAAACATCAGTGAAGCTCGCATGAGCGAGATACTCGGCGAAGAGGTAACGGCAAGCCTGCGCGACATTTCATTGCAGGTTTACAAAGAGGCGAGCGAGTACGCGCGAACCTGCGGGATTATCATCGCCGATACCAAGTTTGAGTTTGGGAGAGATAAAGACGGGCGCATCATTATCATTGATGAAGTGTTGACGCCCGACTCTTCGCGCTTCTGGCCTGCGGACAAGTACGAGCCGGGCAAATCACAGCCCTCTTTCGACAAACAATTCGTGCGAGACTATCTCGAAACTCTCAACTGGAATAAGCAACCGCCCGCGCCGCCGCTGCCACCCGAAATCGCGCAGGCTACCACCGAACGCTATCTGGAAGCTTACCGATTGCTCGCGGGGAGCGAGCTATAGAATTTTCGATTTTTGATTTGCGATTTTTGATTGGAAGCGGACTAAAGATTTTAAGCCTGAAATCTGAGATTTGAGCTATGAGATTTCAAATCTCGTCCCTACCCAATCAAAAATCTTAAATCGCAAATCAAAAATTCCGCCCATGACTTTCTTTGATTTTCTAGTGCTCGCGCTCATCGCGTCTTCGGTCGTTTCGGGAGCTATGCGCGGGATCGTGCGAGCGTTGTTGACGGGAGCGGCGCTGATCGTCGGTCTTTTAATTGCCGCGCAAGGTTACGGAGCAGCCGGAGCAATTCTTCGCGGGCTTAATGTGGTTGAAACAGACGGGGCGGCCAATGCGGGCGGATTCATTCTGATTATGGTCGTCGCTCTGGTCGGCGGGTTTTTGGCCGGTCGGCTTGTGTCAGGAGGCTTGAAGCACGTCCGCCTCGAATGGTTTGATCGTGTTCTCGGAGGGGCGTTCGGACTGCTGCGCGGGTGGGCTGTGTGCTCGATTCTCTACCTCGCGCTGACGGCTTTTCCGGTCAGCATTAGTTCGGTCGCAGAGGCACGCACGGCTCCCATTCTGGCGCAGGGAGCAAAATTGTTAGGCGTCTTCACTTCGCAGGAAATGCGAACACGTTTTTATGAAGGCTACTCGGACTTAATTAATGGTCAGAGTCGCTAATCAATGCAGATTCAGCAGGGATAGACAGGATAGTCAGGATAAAAACAGAAATGAAAATGATTGTGAAATCATCGCTGCTCTTTTCCTTTCTTCATCCTATCTATCCTGTCTATCCCTGCTAATTTCTTCCGCCGCTGGAGAGTCCCATGCAGATGCGCGCCCGCCTTGAAGCCCTGATAGATGAAATGCTCGACGGCCAGATTATGCTCGACGAAGCCCTCGCCGAGTTTGAGAAGCTCTATATCCAGAAAGCCCTCTCGCGGCATAAGGAACACCTCTCGCGCACCGCTACCATCCTGGGCATTCATCGCAACACGCTCTCCAAGCGCGTCTCCACCTACCGTAAACAGGAACACGCCAGCCGTCCGGTCAAGCGTACCGGGCGAAAATCCTGAAAACGCCTCTCTAGACAGCCGCACCGCTTAGTTCTACACCGCGAATTTTGATTCGGACTGCCGGAAAAATCGCGCCGGATTAGAAAAAGTTTTCAAGGGCGAAGCTGTGTGGCGTATAATCCGCGTCGCAGGGCGGCTCCTCAGTCGGCCTGAAATCTCAAAAAAAACTCACGGGCAGACTTCCTCGCACCTTCTGCCTACACGTCCCTTGACCTTCACCACAATAAGGAGACTTCCCATTATGACAGACACAGAAAGACGCAGGTTTGAGATGTTTCTGCGCGTACGCGCATTTATGACTGACCGCTCCACACAGTTTCCGTCAAACACTTTGGCGGGTGAGCTTCTTACGCAACTCAACGCCGTGATTGACGAGATGAATACGCACACAATGGCGCAAACCTCGGGGCGCAGTTCCGTGCTTCAAAGCTCTACGAGCAAGGCTGCGGCGCGCGATGAACTGCGCCGTGACCTTGATGCCATCAGCCGCACGGCGCGTGTGATGGCGAACTCAATTCCTGGCCTCGAAGATAAGTTTCGCGCTCCGCGCAGCGTCTCAGATCAGGCGTTGCTCGCCACCGCACGCGCTTTTGCAGCGGATGCCCTGCCTTTGAAAACAGAGTTCACGCGGCGCGGCCTGCCGGATGATTTTTTAGAGGACTTGAACGCCGACATAGAAGAGTTTGAGCAGGCCATCAACGAGAAGATTCGGAAACGCGAAGCGCAGGTGACGGCGACCGCCGCGATTGATGCTGCGCTCGAACGCGGCATCAACATCGTGCGTGAGTTGGACGCCATTATGCGTAATCGTCTCTCAAGCGATCACGCGCCGCTCGCCGCATGGCTCAGCGCCAGCCATACGCAACGCTCACCGCGACGCGCTACGACGGAAACACAGGAAACGCCTAGCACACCCTCTACTCCCTCTGAGCCTTCGACGCCTCCGACGACGTAAGGCATGAACAGGAAATCAGCAGGGATGGATAGGATGAACAGGATAAAGCCCTGAAAGGGCGAGATACTCTATCTCGCCCTTTCAGGGCTTCATCAATAAACTCGACTCTCTGTGGCGTTGCCACAGGCTCTTACATTTCGCCCCTGCGGGGCTTTTAGTGCGCCTGACAAAACAGCGGCGCAAGCAGGCGAGAAAGTCGGATTTCTTCGTCGGGTTTGTGGGTCATAAGCTAATACGCTTGTAGCCGTCTTAAGCTCCGATAGTACCTGTCTTAACCTCTCCGGCTCGCTTGTAATTGGCAAAAATCACACCATTTGGCGTAACCAAACTGTCTGTTAATGTAAAGGCCGCAGGAATGGTACCCTCACCAAACAAACGCTTGCCCGTACCGAGCATGACTGGGAACGTTTTGAGCCACAGCTCATCGACCAGATCATGTTTGAGTAGTGTCTGAGCCAGATTACCGCTGCCGTGGACTTGTATGTCAGAACCTTCTGAGTCCTTAAGTTTTTTTATGTCATCGACGCTTTTAAGAAAAACTGAGTTTTGCCAATCTGACTTGTCCATAGTATTACTCATCACATATTTGGTGACATCATTGATGCCTGGCCAATAGTCTGCATGTTCAGGCCAGTAGGCAGCAAAAATCTCGAATGTTTTCCTGCCCAAAAGAAGATCTGCCGACTTCATTTGTTTTGCCATGAGCTCACCAGCCGCTTCATCAGCTTCGTAAAAATACGGCGCAGTCCAGCCACCATATTTGAAGCCACTTGACGTATCTTCGTCGGGTCCACCAGGTGCTTGCATGACCCCGTCTAATGTAATAAATGATAAGACGATTATTTTTCTCATAGCTACAGCCTCCAAAGTTTAATATCTAAAACATTTTATCATTAGTTGTGTTTCGTCTGTGAAGTGCCACTCTCAGAACACGAGTCTACTGGTAGGTAACAAACGGTTAATTCTATTCCTTGATGTCAGGGGATACTCTCGGTCAGAAGAGTTCCTCGGCCAGCGCGACGATGATTCCCGCAGGGCCTCGCATGTAGCAGAGCCTGTACTTGTCCTCGTACTGGGCCACCTCGCCGACGAGTTCGGCGCCGTCGGCGCGCATGCGAGCGACAGTGTCATCGACGCTTTCGACTGTAAACATGACGCTCCGCAGGCCCAGCGCGTTCGGCGGTGCGATCTCTGGTTCGATCTCGACCAGTTTTGGATGGCGAAACTTCGTCAGCTCAAGCTGCCCGTGCCCATCCGGGGTCCGCATCATAACGATGTCGACTTGGACACTTTCGAGCGCGTTGACGCGGTCTACCCAATCGCCCTCGACGACCGCCTCGCCTTCGCGCGTCATGCCGAGCGCGGTGAAAAAGGCGATAGCGGCTGGGAGGTCGTCGACGACGACGCTGACATGGTCCATTCTCTTGATCGTCATGTCCCTAGTTTAGCATGGCTCTGTCCTCCATGACTCCTATTCTGCTTCCTTGCCCGCTTACGCCACGGTTTTGTTAGGCGTATTTAGTGACTTTTAACAGCTTCTAAGAAGCTGTTTGAAAAGTGCCAGCTTCCCGCTGTCCCGTCAGGGACAATTGATAATAGCCCAGCAATTTATTGCTGGGAATAGATTCGGTATATAAGAACTGAGTCCCGTAGGGACGACTGAACAAAGGCGCGCTTCCTTTCAGTCGTCCCTACGGGACTCAATCATTTTAACGGCGCTGTTTCCCAGCAATAAATTGCTGGGCTATTATCACGTCGTCCCTAACGGGACTTTTTCAATCAGCTTCTAAGACTTTTCAAACTGCTTCTTAGACTGTATTTCAGCCTCTTCATACACCGTAAAAGCTCACTTTTACAGTCGAAAGGATACTTATACAGAGTAAAAGATAACTTCTACAGCGCGAAAGGCTACTTATACAGAGTAAAAGGTTACTTATACAGCGTGAAAGATGACTTATACGGCGTGAAAGGTCACTAATACAGGCGCACACCTTACTCATACAACTGCAAAGCTCACTTATACAGCGTAAAAGTTTACTCAGACAGCCGCGCAGACGACTTATACAACCCGAAAGGTCGCTTATACGGAGCGTCAATCAACATTAACAACAAAATATAGGCTTTCAGCACACGAAGATAAGCCATTTACGGCAGTTAAACCCCCTTTCCGCCCTCCCTTAACCCCATTGATACGTTGACAAGCGCCTCCGGCCTGTTATACTTTTAGCACTCGTCATTAAAGAGTGCTAGAAACAGGTGGCGAGAAGCTATTTTCATCCAGTAAAACCGTTATTTTTCCGGTAAATCTTAGAAGAAGGAGCAGTGAAAGAAGTATGGCAACCAACATCAGACCCCTGCAAGATCGTGTGATTGTGCGCCGAATTGAAGAGGGCGAACAGGTGCGCGGCGGGATCATCATCCCCGACACAGCCAAAGAAAAGCCGCAGGAGGGCGAGGTCGTCGCCGTCGGCGAAGGCAAATACAGGGAAGACGGCACGCGCCAGACGCTCGACGTTAAGCAGGGCGACCGCGTGCTTTTCGGCAAATACAGCGGTTCCGAAATCAAGCTTGACGGCGAAGAGCTTTTGATTATGCGTGAGGACGAGATTCTCGGCATCATCGAGCGCGCAGGAGCGGCAGCCGGGTCGGGCAGCAGCAAAAAAGGCGGCAAGTAGTCTAAAGTTTAAGACTCAGCCGCTTTTTCATTGATGGAATTCCCCACAAATTTGAGTTAGGAGATAAGAGAAAATGGCAAAGCAAGTAGTTCACGGCGAAGAATCGCGCGCGGCCATCCTGCGCGGCGTCAACCAGCTCGCCGATGCTGTCAAGATCACGCTCGGCCCCAAAGGGCGCAACGTCGTCATTGACAAGAAATTCGGCTCGCCCACCATCACCAAAGACGGCGTGACGGTGGCGAAAGAGATTGAGTTGAAAGATGCGCTCGAAAACATGGGCGCGCAGATGGTGCGCGAAGTTGCCTCGAAGACCTCTGATGTCGCGGGCGACGGCACGACCACCGCAACTGTGCTGGCGCAGGCTATCTTCCGCGAAGGCGTGAAGACTGTCGCGGCGGGCGCAAACCCGATGGCCCTCAAGCGCGGCATTGATAAAGCCGTCGAGAAAGCTATCGAAGAGATTAAGCGTTTATCGAAACCCGTCAAGGGCGACATGATCGCGCAGGTCGGAACTGTTTCGGCCAACGGCGACACGACCATCGGCAACATCATTGCCGAAGCGATGAACAAGGTCGGCAAAGACGGCGTCATCACGGTCGAGGAATCGAAGACGATGGAGACTTCGCTGGAAGTCGTCGAAGGTATGCAGTTTGATCGCGGCTACCTCTCGCCTTACTTCGTGACAGACCCTGAGCGCATGGAAGCAGTGCTCGACAATCCGCTGATTCTCATCAACGAAAAGAAGATCAGCTCGATGAAAGACCTGCTGCCGCTGCTTGAGCAGGTTGCCAAGATGGGCAAGCCGATGTTGATTATCGCCGAAGATGTCGAAGGCGAAGCGCTCGCAACGCTCGTCGTCAACAAGCTGCGCGGAACCTTGAACATCGCAGCCGTCAAAGCTCCCGGCTTCGGTGATCGCCGCAAAGCGATGCTCGAAGACATCGCCATCCTGACCGGCGGCCAGGTTATCAGTGAAGACCTCGGCATCAAGCTTGAGAACGTCAAGCTCGAAGATTTGGGACGCGCCAAGAAGGTCACGATTGATAAGGACAACACCACCATCGTCGAAGGCGCTGGCAAAACCAGCGACATCGAAGGACGCGTCAAGACTCTGCGCGCGCAGATCGAAGAGACTTCTTCGGACTACGACCGCGAGAAGTTGCAGGAGCGTCTGGCGAAGCTCGTCGGCGGCGTGGCCGTGATTAAAGTCGGCGCGGCGACCGAGACTGAGATGAAAGAGAAGAAGGCTCGCGTCGAAGACGCTATGCACGCCACACGCGCTGCCGTTGAAGAAGGCATCGTTCCCGGCGGCGGCGTCACACTCGTGCGTGCAGCCAAAGCGCTGGAGAAGTTTGACGTGACGAAGGACGGCGACGCTGACGAGCAGATTGGCGTTACCATCGTCAAGCGTGCTCTCGAAGAGCCGCTGCGTCAGATCGTCCAGAACGCTGGCAAAGAAGGCGCGGTTGTAGTCGAGCGCGTTCGCTCCGAGAAGGGCGAGAACGTCGGCTTCAACGCTCAAACCGAGCAGTTTGAAGACCTAGTCAAAGCGGGCGTCATTGATCCTGCCAAGGTCACGCGCACCGCTCTTCAGAACGCCGCGTCAATCGCAGGATTGATGCTCACGACGGAAGCGATGGTTTCTGAGCTTCCCGAAGATGACAAGGCTCCGGGAATGCCCGGCGGCATGGGCGGCATGGGCGGCATGGGCGGCGGCATGGGTATGTAATCCAAGCCCATCCGAGCTTGAAACTAAAAGCGGCTTCGTTCCACAAAGAGCGAAGCCGCTTTTTTATTAGAGAAGCCATCTCAAAATGGTTTGATAAACTTCACGGATGGCACTTTCGTGTTGAAATAGCTTCTCATAATCAGCAGTAATCATGAATAAAATAATCTATCTGGTCAGACACGGTCAGGCGACGGGGCAAGCCGCTGATGCTCCGCTCACCTCTGAAGGCATAGCTCAAGCGGAGGCTCTTGCAGAATTCTTGTCAGGCGCTGGGATTGGTCAGATTGTGTCCAGTCCATTTGCTCGCGCTCTTCAATCAATCAAACCCTTATCAATTCGCTTAAATACTGAGATTAAATTAGATGAACGATTGATTGAAGCAGCATTAAGTACAATTGATTATTCTGACTGGCTTGATAAATTACGAGGAACTTTTTCAGACTTTGAACTCTCCTTTGAAGGAGGAGAGTCAAGCCGTGCCGCAACGACGCGGGCGATAGCTGCTATCAATGACGCTCTTTTGTTAGAGACAGATCCGATAGTGGTGGTTACTCACGGACGATTACTGACTTTAATCTTAAAGCACTTCGATTCAAAATATGGTTTTGAAGAATGGCAGAATCTGACGACACCAGATGTCTTTCGGATTGTGATAAAAGAAAATGAGTCTCAAGTGGATAGGATATGGCAATAAAATATATTTTGTAACTGCTTTTTGAGAAAGAGCCTTGTGGAGTCTTGTTTTTTCACATGCGGGCCACGAAGGCGATCAACCGCATAGAGCAGGACAAAGCCATTCTCGCTCGCCGCAGCCAGAAGGCTATCGTCCGGGCTAAAAGCAAGCCCCTGGATTGGAAATGTGCCGGACGAAGCAAACCCAAGCTCACAAGCGTCGTCAAGATTCCAAAGGCTCAAGCTGCCTTCTCCGCCGTAATCCCCGCCAGCGACGGCGAAGAGTTTTCCCGAATGAGAAATCGCCAAAGCGAAAAGGCCGTTTCTAAAATCGGTGACTTCATTAACTTTCCGGCCTTCGGGATAATTCCAAATCTGGACGGACTTTTTCCCGTAGACGGCTCCGCCGCCCACGACGACATGACTGCCGTCAGGAGATAAGCGTCCGAAGAAGCCGAAAGGCGTAGGCTTCCAAACATTGGTGAACTTCTGACTCTCCATATCCCAAACTTGAATTGAGTTATTCCTGCAAACGATTACAAATTTTCCATCGGGAGAGAATGAAATGCCGTTTATGGCCTTACCAAATCTGCTTCCGGTCGCGATGACAGTTGCTTTGCCGGATCGAAGGTCGTAGAGAATCGCAGCTTCCTCGGATGAGTAAGCGAGCTTGGTGCTATCAGGAGAAAAACTCAGATCGGTTGTGTCACCGCGATGCGCCAACACGGTTTTGTGCGAGCGCCAGGAACCGACCGTCCACAGCATCACGTCTCCGCGATCACTGGCTGCGGCAAATAACTTTCCGTCTTCCGAGAATGCAACGCGCTCGATGCCTGCCTTACGCGAGGCTCCGTTAAGCAACGTGGCAACAACCGAGCGATCCGCAACCTTCCAGATTGTTATGCCCCCGTCGTCATAGAAGCCGTAACCTGCCGCCAGTAATTTGCCGTCCGGCGAAAAGGCGACATCCTGAAGACGGTGGTCAGGGCTTGCCAGCTTCGCAAGCAAAGCTTCGGAGGCTTCAACAGTAGCCTGAGCCGTGGCAAGAGAGGCAAAGCAAAGAACGATTCCTAGTGCCAGAACAATTTTCTCAATGAATAACTCCAACACGGCTCGCGGTCCTACGGAATAAGTCGGCAGCAATTAGACTCTCCTTTTGTCCTCGGCTCGCTGTCTGGATGGTCAAGTCTTGACGCTTACAAATTAAGGCGCTCAGATTTTCGGGATATTACTCTGGAAACGAGATTCAACTACATCTCCGCGCTTCTCGCCGTGTTGTCGCGTGAGGTCAGGATAAGTAGCCATCTCCGCTTCGGCTTCATTGAGGCCGAGCGAGTGTTCGACTTCCGTGATAACGTTCTCTTCCCCCTCAATCTCCACGAACAGGCCGAACGGTAACTCGTCAACCACAATCTCCGCGCCTTTCCACTGCCACGTCGCGCGCCGCTTCTCGTAAATAAGTGTCGGTCTGTATCCGAGCGCATCGAGAATCGCAACGAGAGCGTCGGCGTCGTCAATGCCCGTCTCATCCTCCCGATGCTGCTTGATGGCCGACTCGGAAGCGTGGCGCTCCTTGTACGTCAAAATCGCCTTACCGCCGACGCGCCGCAGGCGCAGCACCTGCTTACTGACATCCAGATTGCCGCCCGCATACAACGTGTTCTCTTCAAACTCCTCCCCTTCGGGCGTCGCCCCGCTCTCACGCAGCCGCACCATCAAACGCTCGCGCTGTTCACGAGTCAACCGATATTTCTTTTCGATTTCAATAGCCATTGGAAAAAAGAGGTTAGAGGATAGAGGCCAGAGGTTAGAAGATTTTGGCTGACCTCTAACCTCTAACCTCTGACCTCTGCTTTTTCATGCTTGCCTCATCCAGCGCATGATCTCCGGGATGGTTGCGCGCTTGCCATACATCAACATACCGATTCGATAGATGCGCGCCGCAACCCACATCAACAGAACGACCGCGGCGAAGCCGATGACGAGCGAGAGCGCAATCTGCCAGAACGGAGGAGTTTGTGTCACGATGCGGACGAGCATGACGACCGGAGAGGTCAAAGGGATGATTGACGCCCAGAACGCCACGCCCGAATCAGGGCTGCGTAGCACAGGGAAGACCAGATAAAAAGCGGTCAGCAAAGGGAAGACCGCCAGCAACACAAACTGCTGGCTCTCTTCCTGCGAAGTCACGATTGAACCGATGAGCGCGTAGATGGTCGCGTAGATGAAGTAGCCGAGCAGGAAGAAGAGGAAGAAATAGACGACCACAGATGCGCCAACCTGCGGCAACGCCATGTTCATGCCCTGTGCTGCCAGCAACGAAACTCCAAAGAGCAGGAACGCCCCGATGAGCATTCCCCAGATGGCAAACTGCGTCAGCGCCACAAGCGAGACGCCAATCAGCTTGCCCAGCATCAGAGGAAAGGCGCGCACCGAAGAGAACAACATCTCGGCAACGCGAGTCTCTTTCTCTTCCACGACCGCCGAAAGGATAACTCCGCCGTACATCAAAACCATGATGAAGATCAGGAAGCCGATGCCCAGCACAAAGAAGAAGGCTGCATCGGAATTCTTCTCTTCCCCCTTTTCGCTCACCTTGATCGTGCTCAGGTTGACCTGTTTGGACATCTCAAGGAGGAGAGGTGCGGCGACCCCTTCGTCGGCAAGGCGCTGCTCGTTGACGGAGCGGCTCAATTTTTCTTCCAGTTGCGCTCTGGTAAATAAATCACTGACGTTGCGCCCGTAGTATTCCGCTTTGCGATTAGTCAGGATGTCAGCGGGAATAATGAGATAGCCGTCCAACTCATCTTTTAGCACACGCCCGTTTAATTCCTGCTTGATCTCTTCAAGCTGACGATTCGCGGCTGATACCTGCTCAAGCTTGAAATTGCCTAAAAACGCCGCACCCGCTTCGCGCGCTCGCTCCTGCGGACTCCTACTGATGTCGAATGGTGCGCTCCCACGCGCAACGCTGCCCGTCCCCGCAGCCTCAGGTGAGAAGGAGTCGCGCACGCGCTCGTACATCCGACCGCTCTGGTCAACCACGCCCAGACGCACAGGCTCATCCGCCCCGATTAAGGCAATCAGCACGGGCAACACCATGAAAGCAATCATCAGCACCGGCCCGAGAATCGTCGCGACGATGAAAGATTTGGTGCGTACCCGCTTGAGGTATTCTC
The DNA here is from genome assembly GCA_963791265.1 of uncultured Acidobacteriota bacterium. Lineage (GTDB taxonomy): Bacteria > Acidobacteriota > Blastocatellia > Pyrinomonadales > Pyrinomonadaceae > QHXM01. Next base: position 17,964 of record CAWBSB010000005.1, on the reverse strand, counting down.
GCTTGACGACCGCCAGAAATTTGGTCATTCAAACCTCTGCCTCAACAGTATTCGCGCGCAAAGCGGCGCAGCTCATTGCGTGAGCGTATTTCAATCACGCGCTTACTGCTACTGAACGATTCAACCATGCTCTTCAAACGCGGGCGCATCTGCCGGTGAATCATCCACATCATCCTGACAAGCTCCCAGGTCTTCGGCAGCATCGGGCAGTTCTCCGGCAAATCTGTTCGCGGCACAAAGACGGATTTGAACTGTCGCTTGAACACCCACCAGTAATGAAGGGCGAGAGGAAAGTCTATGAAGATGATTGTATCGGCGGCCTCAAATCGCTTGGTAATCAAATCCCATGTGCCCCAGCCGTCAATAATCCACTTGTCACGGGAAAGAATCTCGTCGTGCTTCCTCTGAATCTCACCGAGCGGCGCGGCCTGCCAGTTCGGTTTCCACTGAATTTTATCTATCGGATAGACACTGAGCCCCTGCCGCGCGCCGAGTTTCAAAGAGAGCGTGGTCTTCCCGCCCCCGGCGTTACCAATGATGGCGACACGTCCCATAGAAGCATTCTCCTAGCGCGGATTCATCCATCAATCAAAAGTCAGTAATAAAGCCGAGAAGGAATAGACAGGATTAACAAGATGGACAGGATGAAAGGAAGAAGAAGCAAGCTTCCTCGTCCTGCCTTGTCTTCTTAATCCTGATAATCTTGTTAATCCTGTGTATTGCCTTTCTGCCGCTTTTAAGCATCCACAACTCATGTCTGTCTAATCCAACGCATCACTTCTGGAATCGTCGGTCGTTTGCCGTACATCAGCATACCGATGCGATAGATGCGCGCCGTCAGCCACATCAGCAGCAAGACCGTCGCATAGCCGATGGCGAGCGAGAGCAGGATTTGCCAGAGGGGCGGCGTCTGCGTCACGATTCTGACGATCATCGTGATGGGTGAAAAGAACGGGAACATAGAGACCCAGAAAGCGAGGGGAGAATTCGGACTGCGAATGACTGGAAACGCGAAGTAGAATCCTATAATCAACAGGAACAGGATAGGCATAGCCAGTTGGCCGCCTTCCTGTGTTGTGGTCACTACCGAGCCGACGAGCGCATAGACGGTCGCATAGATGAAGTAGCCGAGCATGAAGAAGAGGAAGAAATACAGGAAGAAGACCGGCGGCACGGGCGGAAGCTGTAGATTCAGACCACGCTGGGAGAGCATCCCAACGCCGTAGAGCGAGAAAGCAGCGAAGGCCAGCCCCCAAACGGCAAACTGCGTCAGCGCAACCAGCGAGACGCCAATCAGTTTCCCCAGCATCAACGTAAAAGAGCGCACCGAAGAGAACAACATCTCGGCGATGCGAGTCTCCTTCTCTTCGACGACCGCACCGAGAATCACCTGACCATACATGATGATCATGATGTAAATCATAAAGCCGATGATGAAGACGAAGAAGAAGCCGCCGCCGGATTCCTGCCTGCCGCTCTCTGTGTTGATGGCTTTCATCGGAACGGGCGTGTTGATTCGGGTAATCAACTCAGCAGAGATATTCTCGTCGTCCATCCTTTGCTCGGTGACGGCGCTGCTGATGCTGCGTCTGATCTGCTCCTTTGTAAAATCGTCACCGACGTTGCGCCCGTAGTACAGCACTTCGCCGTTCTGCAAAACGTCTGGCGGAAGGATGATATATCCTTCAAGTTCGTCTTTACGCACTCTTTCAGAAAGCTCATTGCTAACCGCTTCGAGCGAACGATTACCAAGCGGCGCAGGCTCGATTCTGAAACTGCCTTCCTTATCGCCGCGCTGGTTGCGCGCACTACCGGCAGGCTGTTCAGGCGCAGCGTTCGCGTTTTGATTTTCGCTCGCCGGAGCGTCGCCTTTGATGCCGAGGATTGACTTACGAACGCGCTCATACATCTTTCCGCCTTCGGTCTGGTCAACGACGGCGAGGCGCGTTGCGCTCGGCTTGATGCTGGCGATGTAGGCGGGCACGACCGTAAAGAGACCGATCATCACCGGCCCCAGGATGGTGAAGACGATGAACATCTTGGTGCGAACACGCGTCAGGTATTCGCGCTTGACTACGGCCCAGAATTTCGTCATTCGGTTTCACCCACCTTTGCGATAAAGATGTCGTTCAAGCTCGGCTCGACCAACTCAAACTTGCTGACGGTCGCGCCCGATGCGATTAGACGCTGAAGCAAACTTTGCGCGTCCGCGCCTTCGGCCAATAGTGCTTCTATCTCGTCGCTGTGGCGCTCGACCTTCGCCACGAGAGCGGGGTCGGCCAGCACGCCGTCGCCGCCCTCCACTCTGAGCGCGACGGAATTGCGCCCGAAGCTGCTCTTGATTTCCCGCAACGTGCCGTCAAGAACTTTCCGCGATTTATTAATCATGCAGATGTCGTCGCAAATCTTCTCAGCCACCTCCATCTGGTGAGTCGAGAAGATGATGGTCTTGCCTTCGGCCTTTAGCTCCAGCACGACCTCTTTCAAAAGCTCCTGAGCCACAGGGTCTAATCCCGAAAAAGGCTCGTCCAGAATCATCAGGTCGGGGTCATGCAGGACGGCAGCGATGAACTGAATTTTTTGCTGCATGCCCTTGGAAAGCTCTGAAGCCTTCTTCGTCTTCCACTCTGTCAGCTTGACCCTTTCGAGCCAGCGATCAATCGCTTCTTCGGCCTTTTTACCTTTAACGTTTTTCAGTTCGCCGAAAAAGCGCAATTGCTCTACGACCTTCATCTTTTTGTAGAGGCCGCGCTCTTCCGGCAGATAGCCGATGCGGTCTTGCATTTCTACGGTCATCTGCTGGCCGAAGAGTTCTATCGTGCCTTCGTCGGGTGCGGTGATGTTGACGATCATGCGGATGGTCGTGGTCTTGCCTGCGCCGTTCGGGCCGATGAGGCCGAAAACCCTGCCGGGACGCACCCGCAGGCTGAGATTGTCGACGGCTGTGAATTCGTCAAAGCGCTTGGTGACGCCTGAGATGGTCAAAGTGCTGTTGGCTTCGCTCATAGGAATCTCGCTAACGGTTGATGATCAAGGTCGGCGCATTTTGAAAGTGCGGTGCGCTCTCTTAAGGGTCGCGTTCGGGCTTAATACGGATTACCCGGCGCGAAAGTTTATCTCGAAAACTCTCGACTGTCACCCGACACGTGATATTATCTGTCGCGGTCTCCCCAGACTAACTTTCCTTTCTGTTAATAGCCATGTCTAATCATACTCTCTCTCTGTCTCGCTTCGTCTTTGCTTCCCTACTCTGTCTCGGCCTGCTCTCTTCGATAGCCGACGCACAAAAGAAGGGACAGCCCCAGACAACGCAACCACCCGACGACGTTATCAGGATCAGCACCGACCTGGTTCAAACGGACGTGACGGTGCTGGATAAGCAGGGGCGCTTCGTTGAGGGCTTGCGCCCCGAACAGTTTGAGCTGCTGGTTGACGGCAAGCCTCAGCCGGTGACGTTTTTCGAGCGAGTGAAGGCCGGGAGCACGAGCGAAGAAACGCAGGTGGCGGCTGCGCGCGGGCAGGCAAGCTCACCGGGAGCGGCTGAGATTGTTCGCCCGCAGGATCGCGGCCGGACGATCTACTTCTTCGTTGACGACCTGCACATGGCTGCCGATAGTCTGAGCCGACTTCGCAAAACGCTCCTGCACTTTGTTGAGGCGGAGATGGAGCAGAACGATCAGGTAGCGATTACGTCGGCCAACGGCCAGATCGGTTTTCTTCAACAACTGACCGACAACAAAACGGTGCTGCGCGCCGCCATCGCCCGTTTGAAATTCTCTGTCCAATCTACAGATGATCGGATGCAGCCTCCGATGCCTGAAGCAATGGCTCAGTCAATAGAGGCTTTTAGCGACCGCGAGATTATCAAGTTTTATGTTCTTCCGCTGTTGAAGGCTGTCAGAGAAAATACTATTCCAGATGAGAGCAGCATCGAATATCAATCCGCCGAGGCGCTTGTCAGGAATCGCGCGCGGCGAATTCTCGAACAGTCTTACTCTCTGACGAAAGTCACGCTCTCCACGCTGGAAACCCTCGCGCGAACTTCCGGCGAGTTGCCCGGTCGCAAGTTGATCTTTTTCATCTCCGACGGTTTTCTGCTCAACCCCAGCATGTCTGACATAGCGGCCCGGATTCGTAACATCACGAACGCGTCGGCGAAGAACGGCGTCGTTATCTACTCGCTCGACGGGCGCGGGTTAAATGTCGGCGGCATGAGCGATGCCGACAGCAATCTCATGGGGCTGAACGACCGGCGAGGTGAGATGCCGAGCATCGCCTCCCGCCACCTGACTAAATCTACAGCCAGCACGCAGGAACCGCTGCGGATGATTGCGGCAAACACAGGAGGGAAAGCCTTCGTCAATTCCAACTCGCTTAACGCCGGGTTCGCCAAAGCTATTAAGGAGACCTCCGCTTACTACCTGCTCGCGTGGCGTCCCGAGCCGGGAGCGCAGCAGAAAGACAAATTCCGGCAAGTAGAAGTCAGGGTCATAGGACGCCCGGAGTTAAGCGTGCAGGTGCGGCGCGGCTATTACGATGTCGCCCCGAAAACAGTGGCGAAGACAGAGAAAGCGGAAGCGCCATCTGCTCCACCGAAAGCGGGCGCGAAAGCGAAAACTGCGGCAGAGCTTGCGCTGCGCGAAGCCATCGGCTCACCGTACCCGACGAACGCGCTCCCCACACAGCTTGGCATTGTCTACGTAGACACGCCGGACAAAGGTATGGTGATGACGGCTTCGATTCAGATTGCCCGCCAGTTTATGACCTTCAATCACTCGGAAGACAAGCAGACAGCGATTATTGATCTGACGGGTGTGGTGCTAAACGATAACGGCAAACCTGTGGCGAGCTTCAAAGACCATCTGGACGTGGCAGTCTATTTTCCAAGGTACGTCGGGCAGCCGCGCCGCGATCTTATTTATAACTTCCAGTCGCCGCTTACGCCCGGACTCTATCAGGTGCGCGTCGCCACGCGTGACAACAAGAGCGGTCGAACCGGAAGCGCCATGCAATGGATAGAGATTCCAGACCTCGCTTCGCGCAAACTCTCTTTGAGCAGTCTGCTGCTCGGCGAGACGACGAAAGATGCTGTGATGATGAAGGCAGGCGACCCGACGGCTGTGGCCGAATCCTTATTAACCGTTGACCGCCGTCTGGCCAGATCATCGAATCTGCGCTTTATGATGTTTATCTACAATGCTGCGCGCGGCGCAAACGGCAGCACGCCGCCGGACATTACGCTTCAGGTGCAGGTGATGCGTAACGATCAGCCCGTCCTGACGACCACCTCGCGTAAGATCGAACCCGGCAACTCATCAGACCCGGCACGCCTGCCCTATGCGGCAGAGATGCCTCTTGAAGCGCTGCTCCCCGGTCACTACGTGCTGCAAATAACAGCCATTGATCGCATCGCCAAAACTACGGTCACGCAGCGTGCGAGTTTTGAGATAGAGTAGCACTGAGAGCACTGTCAAAATTCAACCGGCTCTGTGATATACTCCGCGGCGTCTCCCAGAGTCCGCTAACTCCTTCGGGGCTTAATCTCATGACAACTCCAAATCTTTTCGTAAGACGTTTCTTCATCGCTGCATTAGTGTGCGTAATGATTTTCGGGTCAAGCGTCTCCGGCCAGCAAAACCCGGCACAAACGGAAGAACCTGACGATGTTGTGCGGATTAGCACCGAGTTGGTGCAGACCGGCGTGATGGTCTTCGACAAACAGGGTCGCTTTGTCGAAGGTCTCAAGCCTGAGCAATTCGAGTTGAAAGTTGACGGCAAGCCCGTTCAACTCTCTTTCTTTGAGCGCGTCATGGCCGGGACTGCCAGCGAAGAGAAACTAATCGCCACCGCCGCGCGTGCAGGCACGGCTTCAACCACAGCTTCGTCAATTCCCACCAGCACTTCCGTTCGCGGTCGCACTATCGTCTTCTTCATTGACGATTTGCATCTCTCAGCCGACAGCGTTGACCGCACGCGCAAAACGATTCTTGAATTTGTCGAGAACCAGATGGCTCCGACCGATCAGGTGGCGATTGCGTCGGCGAGCGGCCAGATCGGATTCCTTCAACAGTTCACAGACCTCAGAGCAGTCCTGCGTGCGGCCATCGCCCGGCTCAGCTATCGCCCGTACACGGTGCGCGATGCCGAGAACATCACCATGACCGAGTACACGGCGCTGAAGATTGACCAGGGTGATAAAGATGCCAGCGATCATTACGTCGAAGAATTGCTGAAAGCTACCAACTACAAGAATCCGGGCGGAACCCTCGGCCCCGGAAGCCCGTCTCCCTTTGGTGGAAAATCCGAAAAGGGACAAAGCAGCGGAATGACGCGCGAATCGGCGGCGCGTGTCGTCAGGGAGCGCGCGCAGGTGCTGCTCCAGCAGGCGGCCTCCGTCACGATTAATACGCTGTCAACGCTGGAAAGCCTGATGCGCTCGTCGAGCCAGCTACCGGGACGCAAACTTGTCTTCTTCATCTCCGACGGATTTTATCTCAACGACCGCAACACAGGTTACGGCGACAAGCTCAAGCAGATAACGGATGCGGCGACACGCGCTGGCGTCGTCATTTACACGATAGACGCGCGCGGCCTTGTAAGCATGACGGACGCCAGCAGCAATCGCGCCGACCCGAATGGTCGTCTGTCACGCGCGAACATCGGCGAACTCTCTGCTTCTCAAGACCCGCTGACGGCGCTCGCATCCGACACGGGCGGACGCGCCCTGCTCAACGCCGGAGCATTGACGCCAGCCGTCACCAACGCGCTCAAAGAGACTTCAAACTATTACCTGCTCGCGTGGCGTCCGGCGGCAGAGGAGCAAAGGAACGCGAATTTTAAGCGCATGGAGGTGAGCATTGCCGGTCGTCCTGATCTGAGCGTGCGCCTGCCGCGTGGTTTCATGGCTGGACAGGCGGTTGCCACGGCGAAGAGCGCGGAAGCTAAGTCTCCGCCGTCCGACGCCAAAGCACCGGCAGTAGCCGCCAAAGGGCCGGAAGCCGACATCCGCGCAGCTTTGACCGCTTCCGCTCCCAGAAAAGGATTGCCGACACAACTCTCCGTCAGCTTTGTTGACGTGCCGAACACCGGCCCGGTCTTAACATCTTCGGTGCAGATGGCGACGGATGTCCTGGGCTACGGCGCAGACGGTAAGCAAGCGGCGGCCATTGATGTGGCAGGCATCGTCCTCAACGATCAGGGCAAGCAGGCAGGGAGTTTCAAGACGCGCGTCAATGTCAATCCTCTGGCCGAAGGGCGGGCAGTAGATAACCCCGGCGTGATTTATAGCCACAAGCTGCCACTCAAACCGGGGCTTTATCAGGTACGCGTGGCGGCACGCGACGATAAAAGCGGTCGAACGGGAAGCGCCGCGCAGTGGGTTGAGGTTCCAGACCTCGCGTCACGGCGTTTGACGCTCAGCAGCATGATGGTCGGCGGACAGTTTATCGGCTCAAGTCAAAAGCAGGCGACGGGCGGAAGTGTTCAGGAGCAAGTCCAGTTCAGCGTTGACCGTCGTTTCAAAGCCGACTCGCATCTCAACTTCCTGACCATCATTTACAACGCCGCACGCGGCGCAAGCGGTGGAGGCGCTCCAGACCTCGAAGCTCAAATACGGATTACGCGCGACGGGCAAACAATCGTCACCAGCCCGCTACGCAAACTCGCAATTGACCCCGGTACGGACTCCGCGCGCATTCCTTACGGAGCAGACATCGGGCTGAAATCCATGCCCGCAGGCCGCTACGTCCTTCAGGTGACGATCAATGATCGCACCGCGCAGACGAGCGCCACCCAGCAGACTACTTTTGAAATTCAATGAACCGTTCAGGGGCTTAAGCGTCATGTTATCTCCAATCATCTCTCTCAAGCGTCTTGCCTGCGCCGCGTTTGCTTGTCTGACGGCGTTCACGCTTCTCACCTTCGGCCAGCAAAATCCGACGCCCGACGCTCAAACGGAAGATGTCCTGCGGATCAACACCGAGCTTATTCAAACGGGCGTGACAGTTCTCGACAAACAGGGTCGCTTCGTCGAAGGCTTGAAGGCGGAACAATTCGATTTGCGCGTTGATGGAAAGCCAGTGCAGTTCTCTTTTTTCGACCGCGTGACAGCTTGGACAGCACGCGAGGAGAGACAGGTTGCGGCAGCAACTGGGGGAGCAAACGCGCCAACCACGCCAGCGAGCCTTCCGGCAGGAACTTCTTATCGTGGCCGGACGATCATCTTTTTCATAGACGACCTGCATCTTTCCCTTGAAGGCTTGGGGCGCACACGCAGGGCGTTCACGCGTTTCATCGAGCAGGAGATGACGCCGCGCGATCAAGTCGCCCTTGTCTCGGCGAGCGGCCAGATAGGCTTTCTGCAACAACTCACGGACAACAAGGCCGTCCTGCGGGCGGCGCTGGCTCGCCTCAACCCGGTTCCTTATGTCGTGCTGGATCGCGACCAGCCGCCGATGACCGAGTTCATCGCCATTCGTATTCTGAACGGGGACAGGGAAGCCCGCGATTTTTACGCGGAGGAGATGCTGAGAAGAAGCTTCAGGCAGACCAAAGGTATCAACCGCGAAGCGCTCTATGAAACGGTCAAGAATCGCGCTGGGCAGATTCTCGCTGGCCTCGAAAACGTGACCTCAAACTCTCTCGGCTCGCTTGAAAATCTCTTGAAGACGACCGCCCAGATTCCGGGACGCAAGCTCGTCTTCTTCATTTCCGACGGCTTCTACCTGGATACGAAGAACGGCATCGCAGCGGCCAACGACCGTCTCAAGCACGTCACGAACACGGCGACGCGCACCGGCACGGTCATCTACACGATTGACGCTCGCGGTCTGTTTTCTCCCTTTGCTGACGCGTCGGGCGACAGGCCGTTCGACCCTTCGGGGCGGCTCGACCGCTCGTCCGTCGGCGAAGCCACGCTCTCGCAGGATGGACTGAACGCGCTTGCGGGCGACACGGGCGGACGGTTTCTAAAGAACCAGAACTACTTCGACAAATGGGTTTCACAGATGCTTGACGAGACCTCGAACTATTACCTGCTGGCCTGGCGTCCGCCGACGGACGAGCAGAAGATGGGAAAGTTCAAGCGCATAGAGGTCAGCATCGCTGGTCGCCCTGATGTGACGGTGCGTCTACCGCGCGGCTTCCTTTCCGGTCAGTCGCAGAGTTCCGCTAAGAGTGCGGAAAAAGGGACGCCAGTGCCGGACAGTAAGACTTCTCTTGCTCCCGTTAAGGAAGCAGAGGCAGGGCTTCGCACCGCGCTCGGCGCTCCTTCCGCGAGGACGGGATTGCCGACGCAGCTTTCCACCAGTTTCATAGATGTGCCGAACACCGGGACGGTTTTGACGGCTTCAATGCAGATGGAAACCGCTGCGTTGAACTACAGCGCGGACGGCAGGCAGCCTGTGGCAATTGATATTGCCGGAATCATTCTCAACGATCAGGGCAAGCAGGCAGGCAATTTCAAGACCCGCCTGAACGTTAATCCTCTTCCCTCAAACGCGAAGGCAGAGGAGAGCGCCGGAGTAATCTACAATCACAGGCTGCCGCTCAAGCCGGGTCTTTATCAGGTGCGCGTGGCGGCGCGCGACAACGAGAGCGGGCAGACGGGCAGCGCCGCCCAGTGGATTGAGATTCCAGACCTCGCGACGCGACGCCTGACCTTGAGCAGTCTTCTCATCGGCGCGCAGTTTGTCGGCTCAACTCAAAAGCAGGAAACAAACGAAGGTGCGGCAGCCGAGCAGGTTCAGTTCAGCGTGGAGCGACGTTTCAAGCGCGGCTCCCATCTGAATTTTCTGACCATCATCTACAACGCCATGCGCGGCACTAAGGATGTCGCCGACCTTGAAACTCAAGTGAGGATTACACGTGACGGACAATCAATCGTCACCAGCCCGACACGTAAACTGGCGCTGGCTCCCGGCGCAGACCCCACGCGCATTCCTTACAGTGCGGACATCGCGCTTCAATCTCTACCCGCAGGCCGCTACGTTCTACAGGTGACAATCACAGATCGCACCGCACAAACAAACGCCACACAGCAGATTACTTTCGACATCGAATGAGCTGAAGAAGGCAAAAGTAAATTCGATTAGCCCCGTCAGGGGCGGCAGAATGTAGCCCCTGGCGTCAGCCCGGGGTCACAGCATAGACAGAGTTATTAAGCCCCGGAGGGGCGACATAAATCCAAGGTACGTGGCAACGCATCTTGAGCTTCTGCCGCCCCTTCGGGGCTTACAATCTTTTGGGTGGCGGTTAACCCCGGGCTTGCGCCCGGGACTACATTCTATCGCCCCTCCGGGGCTGGAGAGGCCATTCTTTTAATGCCGAACAATGTTAATTAAAAGTGGTTCTCCGCCTTCCTTTTGCCTTTTACCTTTTTACTTTTGCCTTCTTCAGAGTTCTATCTGTCTTGCCGAGATGACAGGCTCGAAGGAACGCAATTTATCAAGCGCTTCATTTTTCAGAGGCGCGTCGGTTTCAATGACCGCCATCGCTTCGCCGCCGCGCTCGCGCCGTCCCAGATGAAAGCGGCTGATGTTGACATTGTGCTCGCCTAGAATTGAGCCGATGCGACCGATGACGCCGGGCACGTCCCGGTTGCGCGTGACGAGCATGTGCCCGTGCGGTATCGCCTCGATGCGAAAGCCGTTGATCTCCGTAATACGCCCGTCGCCCCCGCTACTGCTGCCGCTCCTGAACAACGTGCCCGCCACCGTCTGCTCGCCTCCGGTCGTCACCACGCGAGTGCGAATGGCCGGATCAAAGTCGCTTCCGGCGCGTTTGTAAGCAGCCGTCACGGCGATGCCGCGCTCCTCCGCAATCAAAAATGCGTTGACGACGTTGACGCGGGCGCTCACGTCGCGCAGCAAGCCCGCAAGAAAGGCACGCGTTACCGGCGCGGCATCCAATTCCGCCACCTCACCGGCAAACTCAAGACGCACCTCGCGCACAGCCTCGTCTACCAACTGCGCCTGGAATCTGCCCAGGCTCTCGGCGAGCGCGATATAGGGCTGAAGCGCATTCAACTCCTGCGCGCCGAGCGCAGGCACATTCACGGCTCCGCGCAGCGCACCCGTCAAAAGATAATCCCGCATCTGTTCGGCCACAGTCACGGCCACACCCTCTTGAGCCTCAGTCGTTGACGCGCCGAGATGCGGCGTCGCAATCACTTCGTCGAGCGCGAGCAACGGATGATCTGCGGGCGGCGGCTCTTCTTCAAAAACGTCGAGCGCAGCGCCCGCGACGATTCCCTCTTTGATGGCTGCGAGCAACGCGCGCTCATCGACGAGTCCGCCGCGCGCGCAGTTGATGACGCGCACGCCGCGTTTCATCTTCGAGAAGGCCGAAGCGCCGACGATGCCGCGCGTCTCGGCGGTCAAGGGAGTGTGGACAGTGAGAAAGTCTGCGCGGGCGAAGACTTCATCGAGCGGCGCGATTTCCAGTTCGAGGTCGCGCGCCTGATCCGGAGCGACGAACGGGTCGTAAGCCACGATGCTCATGCCGAAGGCGCGTGCGCGACTGGCGACGACGCGCCCGATTCTGCCCAAACCGACGATGCCCAGAGTCTTGCCTTGAAGCTCGACGCCGATGAAACGCTTGCGCTCCCAGCGACCGTCACGAAGGCTACGGTTAGCCTGCGGCACACGCCGCGCCAGCGCGACCAGCAAGGCAAGCGTATGCTCTGCGGTCGTAATCGTGTTGCCGTCGGGCGCGTTCATGACGACGATGCCGCGCTCTGTTGCTGCCGCGACATCAATATTGTCCACGCCCACACCGGCACGGCCAATCACGCGCAAATGATTCGCCGCGCTCATCAATTCGGGCGTCACCTTCGTCTCGCTTCGCACCACGAGGCCGTCCACATCGCGCAAGGCTTCGATTAACTCGGCCAGGTTGAGGCCGGTTCTCTTCTCAACCGCGAAGCCCGCCGCCCGCAAAGGCTCAAGCCCGCTCTCGCTGACATCATCAGCGACCAGTATTTTTATTTGTTGTTCAGACATAATTAAAAGCAGGAGTCAGAAGACAGAAGTCAGGAGACAGAAGAAAAGAAAATCCATGAATGGGGTTCTCAGCCTTTATCATTCTGATTTCTGACTCCTGTATTCTGTCTTCTGCTTTTCCCTCACATTGGCCCCGCGTCTTCTATTCCGTTGCTGCCTCCTTCATCGAACGCGCCATCGGGTGATGGCAGAGGAGCGCTTTCGCCTTCCTGCGCCCCGCTCTCGTTTGTCTCCGAAACTTCTTCAGTCTCTTCCACATCGCTCAAGGTATCGCTGCTCGTGGCGTCCGACTTCGGGTCTTTGGTCTCCACGTTCTTCTCCGCATCAGCGCTCTCGGTCGATTTCGGGTCTTTAGTTTCCATCTTGAAAGTCCTCCTTGATTTTTCAGAGCAACAAGTAAATTGATGTCACGAGCGACATCAGGATTGCGGCGTAGATTCCCGCCAGCACATCGTCCGCCATGATGCCCAATCCCGATTCGAGCGATTCAAGACGGCGAATCGGGTATGGCTTCCAGATGTCGAACAGGCGAAACGCTGCGAAGCCTGTAATGATAACCCACCACGCCGAATTGAAAGGCACGAACAGGAAAGCGATCAACTGTCCGGCCACTTCATCCACGACTACTATGCCGGGGTCTTTGCGTCCGAGCAATTTCTCAGTGCGCGAAGCAGCCCAGACGCCGATGGCTGTCACTAACGCGATGAGCAGCAGCATGAACGCCGTGCGGAACGATTCAAGTAGCTCAACGCTCCAGCCGCGCGCCGTCGCAAACGCGAAAACGCGCACACTCGCCGATTGCACCAGCAGGTAGATGCCGACGCCGACAGCCGAGCCAAAGGTGCCCGGTGCGCCGGGAATGTAACCGACGCCCCACGTCGCAAACGTCAGTGCAAAATAGTCCGAGAGCGTCCGCCTACGCCGCGCAGGAGCAATCATTGCACGCGTGACAACTGGCGAATTAAGCTCGTCGCTTGATTCTTTGATGATAGGCAAGACTCTTTAATCTATCAAACGATGTGACCCACTAAATCGTACTCGTGCGCTTCCGTAATCAAGACGTTGACGAACTGGCCGGAGATAGGCTCAAAGCCTTCCGGCGCGTCGTTGATGAGCACGCAGCCATCTATGTCTGCGGCCTGCGTCTCCATGCGTCCCTGCCAGAGCAGGTCTGTCTCTTTTGCTTCGCCTTCAAAAAGCACACGCACCGTTGAGCCAACGCGCGCTCGATTGCGCTTGCGGGAAATCCGTGCCTGCTCTTTCATCAAACGCGTGCGCCGACGCTTCGCCGTGCGTGCGTCAACCTTGTTCGGCAAATCAAACGCAGGCGTTCCTTCTTCATCTGAATAAGTGAAGACACCGACGCGATCAAACTCCACATTGCGGACGAAAGCCAGCAACTCCTCGAAATCTTCCTCGGTCTCGCCGGGAAATCCCGTGATGAAAGTCGTGCGAATAGCAATATCCGGCACACGCCCTCGAACACGCTCAATCAATCTCTCAAGGCTGGCGCGCGTGCCGCCACGCTTCATCAGTTTGAGGACGTTGCGCGAAGCATGCTGCAAAGGCATGTCCAGATACTTGACGGCCTTTGGCTCCTCGGCCAGCACGTCTAGAAACCCATCCGAGATGTGCGTCGGATAGGTGTACATGACGCGCACCCACTCGATGCCGTCGAGGTGTGACAGTTCTCGCAAGAGATGCGCGAGCGCGTCGGGCTGTCCTAAGTCTTCACCGTAGCGAGATGAATCCTGTGCGACGAGGACGAGTTCCTTGACGCCTTCGTCGGCCAACTGCTGCGCTTCGACGATGATGGAACCGAAACGACGGCTGCGAAAATGGCCACGCATCTGCGGGATGAAGCAGAAGCCGCACGGGCGGTCGCACCCTTCGGCAATCTTGACGAAAGCCGTATAGCCCGGCGTCGCCAGCACGCGCGGCGTAGACTCGTCATAAAGATACGTCGCGCTCTGATTGCCGAGCGGCACGACAGGAAGGAAACGCGTGTTCACCTTCTCATCGCAGACCGTTAAGATGTCGTTAATCTGGCTTGTGCCGATGAAGGCATCCACCTCCGGCATCTCCGCGCGCAACTCATCACGATACCGCTCGACAAGGCAACCGGCGACGACCAGCCGCTGTGCCTTCCCTTCGGTCTTCAAACGCGCCGCTTCGAGAATCGCCTCGACGGATTCCTGCTTCGCCGACTCGATGAAGCCACAGGTATTCACAACCAGCGTGTCAGCCTCGCTCGCATCCGTCGTAATCTCAAAACCCGACTGCCGAAGCTGCCCCATCATCACTTCGCTATCCACCAGATTCTTCGGGCAGCCCAGACTGATAAATCCAACTTTCTTCATAACAATGAAGTGATAGGTGATGGGTGATAGGTGATAAGAAAGAACGACGTGTTTTCTCTTATCACCTATCACCCATCACCTATCACTGTCTTTCCCTTCCATCCTTCTTAACCATTCCTCGATTTGCGCGCGCTCGCTGGCTGATAATTTCTCGTCGCCGAAGCGCACGCGGTTGTAAGCTTGTGTGATCTTGAGCGCATCGGGCATTTTGGTCATGTTGGCAAACTCCAGCGGAGTTTCCCCTGTAGAGCGATTGAGGCCGCGCGCAGCCAGCGTCTTTATCATGCGCTCGTAGAATTCTACCGTTGAGCCGCGCTCATCTTCCACCTGACGGCGCTTGAAAATCCGCCAGAAGCCGAGCCGCCGGATTCTTTTCACCAGCCGCATGAGACCAAAAATTGTGAGCACGGAAACAAGAACGAGCAGGAAAAGGCGCGTGTAAGAGATGCTGCCGTCTTCGTTCTCAAGCCGCACCCAGCTAAACCAGCCCGCAAGGATGTCCTTGAGGCTCTTGAATTTGTCTGTAATCCAGCTCCGAAAATCGTTGAAGCGAGTGCTGAACGATTTCGCCAGCGAACGCTGCTCCTGGCTGTCGTAGCCGACGACATATTGTAGCCAGAGCATCTCTATAGCTTCTGCATACTTGCTGAACCAGCCCTTGATGCCCGTCCGCGTGCTGGCAGGTCGCCCCAGGAGCGGCGTCGGATCAAACGTCGCCCACACATTCGCTTCCGGGAAATAAACTTCGACCCACGAATGAGCTTCACGTTGCGTGACGGTGTAGACGCCAGCCGCTTCGTTATAGTCGCCACGCTGAAAGCCGTTAACGACTCGCGCCGGAATCCCCTGCGTGCGCAGCATCACGGCCATCGCCGTTGAGAAGTATTCGCAATGACCCGCGCGCACGTTGAACAGAAAATCCGCGAGCGGGTCAGCCCCACCGGCTTTCATATCAAGACTGTAGCTGAAATCATTTTGCAAATGAGCTTCGATAGCTCGCGCAGCCGCATACTGGTTAACCGCACCCGCCTGTGTAATCCATTCGCTAGCCTGTCGCGCGATACGTGGATCAACCTTACCGGGGAGTTGCAGATGGCGGGCGATAGCCGCCGGGAAATATCGTGCGTTACCCAGGAGCGTTTGGCTTAGACTCTCTTCGTCAGGCTCTACCGTATCCGAATAAACCCTGTAGGAGATGCGCTCCTGATAATGAGGGCGTGTCGAGAGTGCGCCTTCGGCATCACGGCTGAGATAAGGAATCTCACCTTGTAGAGCGACCGCTCGCGGTGCGGCGAACAAGATGGGCGTATCAATCGGCTCGACATAAAAAGTTTGCGTCGTCAGGCGCTGCAAATCCTCTGTCGTGCCCAGTTGAAAAATGCCCCGCTCGTTGTTTACCCGTTCCAGGACAAATCGGTCGCCGGTTCTCTGCCAGCCACGCCCGTTGTAAAAATCCAGGGCGACGCCGCGCCAGCGCAATTTTCTGTTGCCGTCGGGCTGCGGGTCTTCCACGCGCACGCGCATCACCAATTGATCGCTTTGCTGCAACCGCCCGACATCACCCAGGGTGACGCTATCGGAGAAGCCGACAAAACCACGAATACCCTCGCCTGCGCGCGACAGCGCACTTGTTCCTGTACGCGGCATAATCAAAAAGAGCGGCAACGCCAACCCGAAGATAAAGAGCATCAGGGAAAAGGAGACGAGCGGCAATCGTCTTGCTTCACCACTGCGGGCGTGGATGGGGCTTTTTCTCAAGCGCCTGAAAAGGGTCGAATCAGGCGCGACCAAAAGCCGCGTCTCAACCACCTTCACACTGCGCCGGGCTTTCCTGATTTCAAAGGCTAAGACGGTTGATAAAGCAAACAGCGAATAGAGCGTGAGAGTCAGCAGAAAGAGCGGGCTGAGACTGAGTCCGGCGGCCAGGATCACCTCGAAGAAGGAGATTAGATAGAGAAACACCCAGTCGCGGTCGGCCTTGACCTGAAGTAATTTGACGGCGGATAAAAATAAGATCAGATGACCGAGCGCGCTGACTCCGACCTTATCAGTGGTCGAGCCGCCCGACAGAAACTTCCAATCCAGATAAAAGAGAGGCAGCGAGAGCAGCACCGTGATGAGACCGACGCGCTCCGGCAATTGCCATTTCGTTCCTTCGAGCTTCCACGCAAAGACAAGCACAACCGCAAACGCCGAGGCAAGCAGGACGCTCAAGCCTTCGGAAACGGCCAGAGCCAGCGCGCCGCAAGCGACCATCGCGTAGGAGGAGACTCGAAAGAAAGTACTGAATGCCATCTACAAAAGTCTGGAGTCCGGATTCTGGAGTCTAAAGTCAATTTCGTTTCTTGAGGACTCCAGACTTTAGACTCCAACTGCTAAACTTTTGTTCGCCGTAAATGGAAAAGCCCGCGAGAGCTTAACACTCTCGCGGGCTTTCCTAGAAATTATCCCGGCGGCTTCCTACTCTCCCACACCGCTTCCAGTGCAGTACCATCGGCTCCAAGAGGCTTAACTTCCGTGTTCGGGATGGGAACGGGTGTGACCCTCTCGACAAAACCACCGGAAAACTTAAAAGATCATGAGCCTGTAAGCAAAGGGCTTTGAGAATCGAATAGTGACGTTGCCAATCATCGTAATCTACAGTGCAACCACTGCAAATTTGTCATGTTGCTTGCCAGTAAATTTTATGGTCAAGCCTAGGGGCTAATTAGTACTGGTCAACTGAGCGCCTTTCAACGCTTGCATACCCAGCCTATCAACGTGGTGGTCTACCACGAGCCTCACTGGCAGAACTAATCTCTGGTCTGGCTTCACGCTTAGATGCATTCAGCGTTTATCCATGCTCGACTTAGCTACCGAGCGCTACGGCTGGCGCCATAACTCGTACACTAGAGGTCGATCCAACCCGGTCCTCTCGTACTAAGGTCAGATTCCATCAATTCTGCTACGCCCACACCAGATAGGGACCGAACTGTCTCGCGACGTTCTAAACCCAGCTCACGTACCTCTTTAATTGGCGAACAGCCAAACCCTTGGGACCTTCTTCAGCCCCAGGATGAGATGAGCCGACATCGAGGTGCCAAACCCTGCCGTCGATGTGAACTCTTGGGCAGGATCAGCCTGTTATCCCCGGCGTACCTTTTATCCGTTGAGCGACGGCCCTTCCATACAGAACCGCCGGATCACTAACTCCTACTTTCGTACCTGTTCGACTTGTCTGTCTCACAGTCAAGCTGGCTTATGCGTTTACACTCTACGGCTGATTTCCAAACAGCCTGAGCCAACCTTCGAGCGCCTCCGTTACTCTTTAGGAGGCGACCGCCCCAGTCAAACTACCCGCCTGATAATGTCCCTCCGCCGGATATACGGCGGTAGGTTAGAACGCAGACAAACGAAGGGTGGTATCTCACATTGTGGCTCCACCAAGCCCAAGAGCCTGGCTTCAAAGCCTCCCACCTATTCTGCGCATCGTTTGCCCGCATCCACTATCAAGTTGTAGTAAAGGTGCACGGGGTCTTTCCGTCTAGATGCGGGAAACCGGCATCTTCACCGGTACTACAAATTCGCTGTGTCTCTCGTTAAGACAGCTCCCAGATCGTTACGCC
>CAWBSB010000004.1:0-65886 GCA_963791265.1 uncultured Acidobacteriota bacterium | reverse complement strand
CGGACGTTAGTCTCTGAGCACGGGATGAAGCCGGTGCGTTTCCAGAGCGGTTTTCGCTTGGACGAAAGGCGCGGCATGGTTGTAGGGGCAAGGCTTGTCCCTGCCCGTTCGATGGCGGAAGAACGCACGCGGGCAGGGACAAGCCCTGCCCCTACAGTTTTGTTGAGTATCGAATAAAATAGTCAGCCCCGGCAGTGGCAAAAGAATCTTTCACCGCTGCCGGGGCTGAGAACGTTGCCCCTTTTACGTCTAACTGATGTTAAAAGAAGGCGGCTATCTATTGTTCTTTAAATGCCTCGACATTAAACGAATCAGGTGGAATCGGTCGATTGAAACTGTATTGCACCAGACTCAATTCCCAATCGAACTGACGAGCGCCCCCTTGATTGTCAATGACCAGCCGAAGCTTGTAGTTATGCGGCAAGGTTAATCCGCCTTCTGTCTTGAAGTCAGAAAAATCTTCAACTATTTCATAGCGCGTTGACCGCTGGCGTGAAGAGTTTTCAGTCGGTCGCCCCTGTAGGGTGCCAACCGTCTGTCCAATCATGGCGGCGATAACTTGCGTATACTCAGTCCGGACATGCTGGAAAGTAGAGGTATCGAAGTAGAGCCTGATTTCAAAGTCCGAACCCTTACGAAGACCGTAGCTCAACACATAAGCCTCCTTGCCGTTAATCTTTTTTGTCCCTCCATATTCCAGCTTCGGTTTTCTTTCTGCCAGGTTCAGCAGCGCCCAGGTTTGACTCAAAGACCCGCCAACCAGTCCCTCTTTGAAAACGTCGTTGTGGCTGTACAGGAAATCTCCCAGAACTGTGCGGATGCCTGTTCTGATAAAACCTGTCGTAAAGCTTTTCCCATCATAGCCTAATCGCTCGTGCGGATAATCGGCTTCCGGAAAGTTCATGCCGATTAAACTCCTGTCTCCTTCGGAAGCCATGACGGCAGTCCCTTCGGACTTACCTACCCCTTTGGTGACGCGGTAGCTAAACTTAGTGGTCCCGATAGCGATGCGGCTCTTGATCGACTCGCGCGTTTCAGTTGCGGCGATAGATTCAAGGTGCTTGCGCACTACTTCTTCTGCGGTCATCTTCTGCATGGCCGAAACTGTTAGTGTTAAGCAAGACCAGATCAGGCTGAGGCTTAGTAACCGAGTGATCGAAAAAAACAGTGTCGGTCTGAATCTGTTGTTTGTCATCTTCTCCTCCAGGGTGAATAGGTGTGCGCGTTCGTCTTCAAGAGAGGTTGCCAATAATACAGAAAATCAGGCCAGTGATGAAGTGACCATCCTCTGGCGACAAAGCGCAACTCTGATCAACGAACTATGAATTTGAATTTTTGCGTCGCACTCTTTTTCCCGACGCGCTCGCGAGCCGTCACTTGCAGGACGTAGCGCCCCGGCGACAACTCTCCGAGCGTCACCTCTGCCGCATAAGGCAAGCGAGCGAGATCAGTTGTTCCTTTCGTCTCAACTCGCTTGAAAGGCATAACAATAACTGGCTGCTGATCCTTCAGGATTTTTACTTCAATCAAGACATCGGGCGGCGCAACGGCGTTATAAATAAAGGTCACAAAGCGCAACTGCGAAGTGCGTGCGAAAGTGTGATCTGCGCTGACGTGGATAATCTCGGGAGCGGGCGTGCCTGTTTGCGCCGGAGCTTTCTCGATGGTGCGCTCGGCAACCAGTAAGTTGCCGAGGGCGAAAATCCCGCCCGCGATGTTCGGTATCTCTATCCATTGCGTAGCGCTGCCCGTGCGCCCCGTTTTGTTATCGTGAGCGGCGACGCGTATCTGGTAAAGACCGGGCGCGAGTTGAAACTGATGGCTGAAGAGAGCGCGGCGCGGCGGCTCCGGCGGCTGTTCTGGCTGCTGTTGCTCCGGCTTCTGTTGCTTTGGCTTCTGCTGCGTGGCGGCGGCGTCTGAAGCGGGTTTAATCTGATCTTTGACAGAAGAGACGGCCTTTCCCTTACTGTCAAAGACAACACAGAGCACGTCAATGGTAGAGTCGGACGCAGCTTCGTCTGCCAGCGGCTCATAGCTTCCGGCATCGAGCTGGATTGAGGCCGTCAAGGTTGTTTCTGCATTAGCCGTATTGACGTAGCTGAGAGAAAGATAAGTGGGCAGCGCCGTGCGCGGGTAAAGAGAGCCGAGCGCGGTATTGAGTTCCACGTTCGGTGCGGAAACGCCAGCCGTCTTGCTTCCGGTTTTGGAAGGCTTGGGGGCGGGCGTTGCGGGCGGCGTAGCGTAGAAGCCGCGCCGCACCTGCACGGAGAGTTCCGGGTGCCCTTTGATGCTGAGCGCGATGCGACGAAAGTTGTTAGCGTTCTCCGCAGGACGATCAGGCCGCCAGGAAACAAGATAATAGACGGAGGTCTCGCTCAGAGTTCTGGCCAACGCTTTATCGAGAGCATTCGTGTTTAAGAGCGCGCGTCCACCCGTATCTTCTGCCAGCCGGTGCATCACGTCCTGTGAAGCGGAAACTTCGCTGCTATTGATTCTTGCTAAGCGTCCGGTCGTGTCTGTAGGAACGTCAGTGCCTGCATCAGGCAAGCCGCTCGTCAACCCGCGCGCGTCCATCGTGTAGACGATCACCCCGGCGCGCGCTGCCGTATCGGTCAGGCTCTCTAATCTCTGAAGAGTATTCGACGTGCGCGTGTCCAGAAAAAGACCGTCCGAGATGAAGAAGACGAGTTTGCGCCCCGCCAACTGCGCCGACGAGCGCACGAGTTTTTGCAGCGTCGAGAAGGTGCTCGCGGTAGTGACCGCAGCTTGCTCAAGAATATGGCGTGCCCGCGTTCTGACGGTTTCTTCGGCAACCGTGCGCGGTATGCCGGGATTCTCTTTGAGAGTCAGCTCGATAAAATAATTAACGGTGTCCGGGTCGTTGCGGTCAATGGCGAGCGCGGCAAACTCGCTCATGGGTGGTCGCTCAAGGTCTTGCAATCTGCCGTGCGGCGGGCGGTAATTAAGCTGCATGGCGGCGGCATGCAGCACCGCTTTCTCATCAGTTAGCTGCTGGAGAAATCCGATTTGCCCTGTGGTCGAGACAATCGCAACTTGATCGTTCTCTCCCATTTCACTATCTATGAAACGTTGAAGCAGCTTGCGCGTGCGGGCAACACTGTCAGCGCTCAAGTGCAGGTCATCTATAAAGAAGAAGACTAATCGCCCGCGTGAAGTATCTGTAGCAATCTTGTCGGCGTTCGCGCCTGTGGGAGCGTCCGCACGCACGGCTTTGCCATCGCGCATCGACGCCAGTTGCGCTTCCTCGCGGCTGCTGCCGCTCGTGACACGTTCGAAAGATGAGATTGTCTGTGGCCGACCATCGAGGCGGAGTTCAAACTGCTGACCTTGCAGGTTATCCACAAAGCGTCCCTCGCGGTCAAACACCATAAAGTCCGTCTGCACCAGACTCACATTGATGCGGACAACGTCATCATCCTGCACGGATGTTTGACCGGGCGGCGTTGCCTCCTGTGCGCGGCTGACCGACAAAAGAGAAAAAGAGCAGAGCAGTAAGATGATTTTGAGGAGGCGCGTCATGCCGGTATCTGAGGTTGGCTTTGAAATGTTAAGCGGCAGTTGAGACATCAACGCTCTAAGCGCGAGCCGGGATTTAGGTCAGGCAGGAGCTTGGAGATGTCTGATTTGAATGAATTGTCCGGCGGCTTCTTCTTTCAGTTGAAGACGCGACCTCTGTCGAATTAAAGGCCAAGGCAATCTAAACGGCCTATGCCTCCTGGCACATTGCCCAGAGGAAGCTCTCTCTCTTTCGGAGGAGTCCAATCCGCCCTTTGCCAGCTAGAGCCATCAGCATACTCGATACGATTAATGACCGCCTTCTCTTCAAACGGTTTCGGTGCATCACTGCTTAACGTCTTTGCGCTGATGACGCTTATCGGAGGAGAGGCGCTGATTCCGACCAAGCCCTTTCGCTCATTGGCCTTGACCTTAGCGAGGCAAACAAACTGCCTTTGACTTAGATTTTCCGGGTCGGCTTTCTCTCTGACCTGATACTCCCAGTATAAAATCTTGATAGCTTTCGTTCCCGAGTTTTCCACCTTGATTTTATAATTATAGAGTTCACCTGGCCGAATATCCCTGTTCGCAGCGTCGCGCTCAATCTTCCTCAACTCTGCGCTTCTCACTAAATCTCCGTAGCGCCTTTCGACAACTTTTTTATCTTCATCGGTCATCGGCGGGCGCGCAGGCGTAGGGGCTGAACCGAAATCAACATCAGCGTCCAACGGTCTATGCCAGCGACTCCACTTGAACTCAAGTATTGTCAGCCCGGAATTATCCTGCGCCTGGCATGGACTGAGAGCTGAAAATATAAGTAGAGCCAGGATTGAGCAGGCCAGCCGTATCCTCATGATAAACCTCCAAAAACTAACCGCGCGTCGGGAAGGATGATGCGTCAAGCGAATCGGGCTAAAGTCCCGGAACGAGTCTCATGGGCCTGGCCAGATTGAACCATCGCTAAACTCAACCCGGCTGATGTATACCCTCTGATACTTGGAAGGAGCGCGTTTGAGAACATACTCGCTGAGAAATTTAACCTCGCCGGGAGCAATCTTTTTCTTACTGCGGAATTGATGGCGCTTCAACTCCTGCTTCATGGCTGCATCGCTAAAGAAAACAAAGTCCCAGTCAATCTTCCTGATGATCTTACTGCCGGAGTTCATGACGAGCATATAGGTCTCACGTCTCGTTTCAATCGTCAACACCGCGTCTGATGTTTTGTTTTCCGCCACCGGAATCTGGAATCCGCGAGGAGTGCCCTGAGGGCGCACCGGAGCAGCATCCACCGCGACGCCTGACATGTTAATGGGGCTACCGACCGAGTTGATGGGATTATCCTTATTATTAACAGGTCGGCCACTTGAGTCGGCCTTAAATCGCGGGTCTTCACTGGTGACGCTTCGCTGCGTCATGCCCCAGGCGAAGTCTTTGACCATCACATCCGGGCAACTTTGAGGTTGAGCCGGTTTTTGAGGTTGAGTGGAATCTTGCGCCAATCCAGTCGCAGCCATCGAGACAAAGATAAATAGAGCTAGCGCTTTCATCTTCATCATCCTCCTATTTATGAGCAAGAATACCCGGTTGGCTTTCCTACTTATAGCACAATAAACGCCCGAGTGACACTCGAATCCGACCAGGGCAGGAGCATCAGCATTTGCGCCTGAGCTCTGGCTGCCAGCCGTTATCTTCTGTGATAGAATCCGACCATTACTTGAGCAAGCATTACTCTCAGGGTCTAACTTCCGAAACCTATGGCGACGCCACCTCTAGCAGTCAATCAACTATCTCTGGCCCCGCTGGGAGCGGGCGATCTCATTGATCGCGCGGTGCGTCTTTACCGTCGCCACTTCATGACTCTGATTCGCATCGCCGCGCCGCCCGTCGTTATCTCGGCCATCGGCTCGGTGTTGATGACCATCAGCAATGGCTCGCCTCGTGCGCGTTTGTCTGGAGGCGATGTCCTGATGGCCTTCTTAGGGCTGGTGCTCTGGGGAGGAGGCGTGCTGCTCAACGTGATCGTGATGGGAGGGGCGGCGCGCAATCTCATCACGCACCTTTTGTGGAACGAACCTTTCTCGGCGCGCACGACCTACCGCAATGTTCGCGCACGTTTCTGGGGATTGCTCGGCGCATCAATTATCGTCGCCATCTGGATTTTCATAGCCATCATCCTTGCCATACTTGTCTGGGCGCTCGTCGTTCAGCTTTTTATCTTCGGCAGATATTCGGGCGCGTATGTTAATAACTGGATCGCTATGGCCTTAGTAATTATCTGGATTGTGGCGGTGACGTTCCTGGCGCTTCTCCTCTTCTTTCTGATGGTGAAGTTTATAGCCTACGTGCCGCAGGTGTTGATGATTGAGGGTCGTGGAGTTTTTGATTCGGTTGGCCGCAGCTTCACCCTGGCGCGCGGAAACCTTCGACGGCTGATGGCGATGTTTCTCTTCCACTCGTTCGCCACCTGGTCGGCGCTGATGATCTTGATTACCCCGCTTGCCTTTTATGGCTGGTTACAAGGCATCAACGTCTTACCGACCAAGGCCATCACGTGGCCGATGTGGTATGCCATCGGCTACAGTGTGATTACACAGGCGAGCGCCATCCTGCTTGCGCCCGTGTGGATGCTCGGACTCTCGCTCATGTATGTTGACGAGCGCGTGCGGCAGGAGGGCTACGACGTAGAGTTGATCGCCTCGCGTCAGTTGGGAGGCATGCCGAACATTTACGGCGCAACCTCCGCTCCACAATACGCCGCACCTGTCGCTACACAATCGCCCGCCTACGCGACGGGTCAAGCTCAATCTCACTCGCCCGGCTCCATGCTTGGCCTTCGTTGAAGACGAAACATGCGCCTTCTCTTTCTTTCACTCTCCGCCGATTTCAGCGACAGACGCGCCGTGCCGCGCACGAGCGAATACGCGGCGCGACCGGCTCAACGGCAAAGCATGAAGCGCGTTACGCATTGTGCGCTTGCGCTGCTTCTAGTTCTGCTCGGAGTGGGAAGCGCCGCGGCCATGCCGCTTGACGAATACAAATCGCGCATTAGTCAGGCCGTGCTCGAACTCGGACAACTAGGGGCGGAGGAAGAGGTTGAGCCCACAGCTCAATATGCAACGCAAGTGAAAGTCGCCTTCAGGAAGGTGAGAGAGCTTGTGCCGTTGGATGAAACAATCGAATGGGAAGGCGGGCGAGTCAGGGTCAACAATTCTTGGCTGATTGAAGAGTTGAAGAACTATGAGCAGACGCTGGCGGGCAATTCGCTTTGGCGCATCAACCAGAGATTACTCGCGCTGGAGGATCGGCTGAAAGAATTGGACAGGCAGAATAAAGCAACCTCAAAAGACGAGGAGAAGGCGCGACTGGAAGCAATCCTTCGCCGCGCAGAGTACGGTGACAAGCCTCCTGAGAAGAGCCTCTGGGAGCGTTTCAAGGAATGGCTGAACAGTTTGTTCCCCAGTCGAAATTCGCTTCAGCCAGGCCAATCAAGCTGGCTCTCCTTCATCGCAATGCTTGTTATCTTCGGGCTGGCGGCGGGCGTCCTGGCATACGTTATCTGGAAATTCCTGCCCTTCTTTGCACGCAGGAACGCGGGACTCAAACTCGAAAAACCACGGGCGCGCGTCGTGCTCGGCGAGCAGCTCGCGCCGGATCAGACTCCGGCAGACCTGCTCAGGGAGGCCGAAGCTCTGGCGCGCAAAGGCGAGGTTCGAGCGGCGATTCGCAAAGGCTACATCGCGCTTTTGTGCGAACTTGGTGAGCGCAAAGTGCTGACGCTTGAACAGCACAAAACCAATCACGATTACCTGCGCGCCGTCCGCGAAAAGCGTCCCCTGCTCAACGAAATGCAGAAGCTGACCGCGAGCTTCGAGAATCACTGGTACGGCTTCGTGCCCGCCACCCCCAACGACTGGACGACCTTTCGCCTGGGCTATCAACAGACTTTGAAGACAGCATCTCTATTAAGTGATAAGTGATGGGTGATAGGTGATAGGAAAGAGCGTTCCTCTTATCACTTATCACCCATCACCTATCACCTATCACTGCTCTTATGCGTCAACGTCTCGCCATCATCATCACCATCGCGGTTGTGCTGGTGCTGCTCGTCTTGCTCAACACGGCGTCTTACGTAAGCGAAGCGCGCCTGCCCGATACCGAGTTCAATCCTGATCGCTCGACTTACAACGCGGGCGCGACGGGCACACGCGCCCTCTACGATCTGCTGTCAGAGTCCGGGCGACAGGTGATGCGCTGGCGCAAAGAACCTTACGCGCTGCTCGACGCAGGCGACGCTTCTTCTCCCTCGACGTTTGTCATCATTGGCAAGACGCGTTCTCCCATTGCAGAGGAGGAAGCCCGGAGCATCCTCAAGTGGGTCGAGCGCGGCGGGCGACTCGTCATCATTGACCGCAGACCGGACGCGCGTCTCTTGCCCTCTTCCGCCGACTGGAGCGTCTCGACCGGAGCGCCGGAGTTACCGAGATCAGATGTCAATCCCGGCAAGCCCGAAGAGATGACGGCGGGAGTGGCGCTGGTGCGAGCTTCGCAGCCGAGCGTGTTGACGCGCAACGTCGAATCAGTGCTGCCCTCGCGTTACGCCGGAACAATCAACATCTCGGAGAACAGCCCTGTTCCGGTGGCGGCTCAGGAAGATCCGCCGCCGCCGCCCGTCGTCGCCGATGACGATGAATATGAAGAGAGCGACGAGCAGCCTCCGCCGTCCCTGCCCGAAGAACATGGCAGAGAGCCTGACTATTCTGCTTACGACAAACAGACGTTGACCTCGCCCGCTCCGGTCGCGCACCTTGAGAATTACAGGGGCGCGCTCCTGGTTGATTATCCTCACGGCGCGGGGCGCATCGTCGTCCTGAGCGAGCCTTACATGGTTGCCAACGGCGGCATTCGACTGGCAGACAATCTGCAACTGGCGCTCAACATCCTCGGCAGCGCAGGTGGCATGATCGCCTTCGACGAGTATCATCAGGATCGTGCGGGAGCGCGCAATCATTTAATCGCTTACTTTGCGGGCACGCCCGTGCTCTGGATGCTCGCGCAGGGCGCGCTCGTCGTGCTGGTCTTGTTGTGGACGCGCGGAAGACGTTTCGCGCGCCCGTTGCCCGTTCCCTTTGTGGACAGGCGTTCGAGTCTTGAGTTCGTCGATTCGATGGCCGAGTTGCAACAACGTGCGCGTGCCTACGACCTCGCCATCGAAAATATTTACAGCAGACTGCGCCGCGTGCTTGTGCGCTACGCCGGTCTTAGTCACAATAGCCAGCGCTCTAAGATTGCCGCGCAAGTCGCCGCACGCTCGTCTGGAAAGCTCGACCCGACGAAACTCGAACAACTCATGCACGAGTGCGAAGATGCGATTAACGGCGTTCAGCTTGTTGACGAAAGAAAAGCTCTCGAACTGGTCACGCGCCTGCGCCAGGTAGAACGCACCCTGGGCTTGCGTATGCGCTCGCGCGAAACCCGTCAGGCCGCAGAAGGCTTGCAACAAAACACGCTCTTGTAAATCAGGGGAAGGGAAAAAGTGATAGGTGATGGGTGATAGGTGATAAGAAAGAAGAACGTGTTTTTTCTTATCACCTATCACCCATCACCTATCACCCATCGAACTCGTGCTTCAATACGTCTCCACCACTGTCGAACATATTCTGACGGAGCTTCGCAAAGTAATCGTCGGGCAGGATTATGCGATTGAGCAAATTCTGGTCGCGCTGTTCGCGGAAGGCCATGCGCTGATCGAAGGCGTTCCGGGCACGGCGAAGACCTTGACCGTCAAGACGCTCTCGCGGATTATCGGCGCAGATTTTGGCCGCATCCAGTTCACGCCCGATTTGATGCCTTCGGACATCACGGGCACGAACGTCTTCAACGTCGCCACCTCCGATTTCTCTCTGCGGAAAGGCCCGATCTTCACGGACATGCTGCTGGCAGATGAGATTAACCGCACGCCGCCGAAGACGCAGGCAGCACTCCTGGAAGCGATGGAAGAAAGGCAGGTGACGATTGACGGCGAAGCGCAGTATCTCTCGCCGCTCTTTACGGTGCTCGCGACTGAAAACCCGATTGAGTATGAAGGCACGTACCCGCTGCCGGAAGCGCAGCTTGATCGTTTTCTGCTGAAGATTATCTTCGACTATCCGTCGCAGGATGCGGAGCTACAGGTCGTCGCCAACTGGGACGCGGGCTTCAATTCGCGTCGTCTCGATCAGGTGGACATTCGCCCGCTCACGGAGCCTGACGCCGTCATGCGTTGCCGGATGGAGGTACGCAACGCGCGGGTCGAGCCGGGTGTGCAACGCTACGTCGTTGACATCGTGCGGCGCACGCGCCTGCACCCATCCGTTTTGTACGGGGCCAGCCCGCGCGCTTCCGTTGCGCTGCTGCTCTGTTCCAAATCATTGGCCGCCCTGCGCGGTCGAGAGTTCACCACGCCCGATGATGTGCGCGACATCGCGCGTCCTGTGCTGCGCCACCGCTTGAGTTTGCGCGCCGAAGCCGAGTTGGACGGAGCGACGCCCGACGCCGTAATCAGCGATATTTTGCAGGCTACCGAAGTGCCCAGATAATGCTTTTGGGTAATGTCCTAATAAATCGGAGGTGTTTATGGGCGGCTTATTTGGTGGCCTCCTGGGGTTAGTTAATCTTGTGGGTGGCCTTATCCTCTACCTACTGATAGGAGCTAAAGCGTGGCGTGAAAACGAGAAAGGAAGAGACGCCAGACGTAGGACTGGTGCAATATTCATAGCTATCCCATTAGGCTTCATTCTATATGTATTTCTCTCATCAGTTGACTACTTCAGCCATGACGAGCGTTACATCTTCAAATGGGGGATCGTTCTTGCGCTCCCGATTATTTTTATAATTAGTATTAGCATGATGGAAAATCTTAGAAAGGGGCTCAATGAGTAACTTTGCAGCCCTTATTTCAAATCAGGACACTACCTGATTTTGGCGCGGGATGCGCGCTGGGAGATTTGTTGCTAAACTACGCGGTCGAGCTTTCGATCAGGCGTCTCCCCGCCATCCCCCTAACAATTAATCTACAAGCATCGGAGTATTTACAATGGTGAAGTTTAGTTTTCGCACACTTTGTCAATTATCGGTCGCCTGCCTCCTGGCGGTTTTTTTGCTGGCGACTTCAATCCCCACGACAGCCACACCAGCGCCGCAGAAGATGACGGCTGAAGAAGTCGTCGCCAAGCATCTCGCATCTATCGGCACTGCCGAAGCGCGCGCCGCGACCAAGAGCCACATCATTCTCGGAACGGCCGTCGCCACCTTCCGCGTCGGCGGCACCGGCACGTCAGAGGGCGGCTCTGTGATGGCTTCTCAGGGCGGCAAGAGCCTGATTGCGATTGTTTATGGAAACGTGGAATACCCTTACGAGAAGATGGGCTATGACGGCGGCACCCTGACAGTTGGAGAGGTAAAACCCGGCATCCGCTCCACCCTGGGGAAATTTTTCATGGCTCACGAGATGCCTTTCAAGGAAGGTCTGATGGGAGGAACTTTGTCGGCGTCATGGCCGCTGCTGAATACGGCTGGCATGACGGCTAAACTAAAGTATGCCGGGACAAAGAAGATAGATGGCCGGAAGGTGCATGTCCTTGAATACAAGCCAAAAAATGATACGGGATTGAAGACTACTCTTTTCTTCGACGAGGAAAATTTCAGGCACGTGCGGACGGAGTATGAGCAGAGGCTCACCCAGCAGATGCCGAGCGCGCCGGGCGTGACGCAGTCGCAAAACGAATCAATCACCAAGCTGATCGAAGATTATTCTGATTTCAAGGAAGAGAAGGGGCTGATGCTGCCGCACACTTACAAAATCCAACTGTCAATCGAGGCGCTGAACCGGAGAGCTTTGCAGGATTGGGTTTTCACGCTGACGCAGTTCAACTTCAATCGTGATATTGATGCTTCGGAGTTTGATGTGAGAACTTCAGGCAAGAAATCCTGAAGCATCGGCCAAACTCTTCCCACGATGCCCTTTGTCTTCACCAAGCTCTTTTACGTACTGCTCGCCGCAGGCTTCGTGCCGCTGTCGCTTTCGTGGCAGCGGCCCGTCCTGCGCTATGTAACGCTCGCCTATAACGTAGCACTCTTGCTCGCGGCCTTCATAGATTCCCGCCTGAGTCGTCTGCCCGCGGGTCTCACGTTAGAGCGTGCCTTCGACGGTCGCTTTGCGGTCGGCGCGGAGACGGAAGTGCGCGTGAAGATTTTGAACAAGTCGCCGCGCACCGTTACGCTCATCTTAAAGGACGAATACCCGCCGGAGATGAAGCTCATCAATCCACGCGAAGGACGAGCGCGCGTCGAGGCTCATACGACCGCCATGCTCGCCTATACGCTCGTGCCGCCCAAGCGAGGGCGCTTCGAGTTCGGGCTGACGGCTGCGCGCTATCTTTCACGACTGGGCCTGGTCTGGAATCAGACGCGCGCAGGGAAGCCTGTGAGCGTCAAAGTTTATCCTAACATGCGGCGGGCGCGTGAAGCCGAGTTGAAGGCGCTGGGCGCTCGCTCGCTGGTCGCCTCGCATCGCAAGACTTCGTGGCGAGGCGAGGGGCGCGAGTTTGAATCCCTGCGCGATTACGTGCGCGGGGATGAATTAAGGCACGTTTCGTGGACGGCGACCGCGCGGCGCGGCAAGCTCACCACACGGCAGTATCAGATTGAGCGCGACCAGACGATTTTAATTGCGCTCGACGCCGGACGCCTGATGACGGCGCGCATCGAGAATGAAACGAAACTCGATCTGGCGGTGCATGCGGCGCTGGCGCTGATGTCTGCGGCGGCGCGCGGCGGCGACAACGCCGGACTCATCGTCTTCGGTCGCCAGATTAAAACCTATCTTCCCCCGAAGCGCGGCGTCGAGCATCTGGACGCCACACTCGAAGCCCTTCACGCCCTTGAGCCGGAAATGATCGAGCCGTCTTACGCGCGAGCTTTCCAGTTCATCGCTGCCAACACAAAACGACGCGCGCTCGTCGTCCTCTTGACCGATCTGGTTGACGAAGAAGGCTCACGCGAACTGCTCACTTCGCTAAAACTCCTGCGCCCGCGCCATCTCCCGCTCGTCGTCACCATCGCAGACCGCGACCTCAAGTCGGTGGTGCGTGATGCGCCCGTAAGCGCGCACGACCTCTTCACACAATCCGTCGCTGAAGAGATTATCCATCAACGCGAAGCTGCGCTCAGGCTGGTCGAAGCACAGGGCGGACTGGCACTGGACGTAACAGCCGCCGCGCTCACACCCGCGCTGCTTGAGACTTATTTGCGCGTTAAAGAACGTGGATTGCTCTAAAAAGTGATAGGTGATAGGTGATAGGAGAAAAGCATTAAGTCATAGCCCCGGCAGGGGCTAAGAGTGCCGACCTTCTTATCTCGAACTCACGTGGTAATAGATGCTAGGAAAGAACCGTTGCTTTCTTATCACCTATCCCCTATCACCCATCACTTTTTTTGCGTTTGTCGAGAGCGCGTTGAAGTAAAAGATTCTCGCGGCGCAGGTCTAGCTGTGTGATGACCTGATTGCCGAGAATCTTGAGAGCCGCGATCTGCTCCGGGGTGATTTCGCGTGGCTTGCGATCAATGACGCAGAGCGTTCCGACTTTGAAACCTTCAGGCGAGAGAAGCGGTGAGCCTGCATAAAACCGTATCAGAGGAGCAGCCGTCACCAGCGGGTTTGTTCTGAATCGCTCGTCGTCGAGCGCATCCCGAACGATGAACGGGCCGTCCTGCAAGATGGCGTGCGCGCAGAATGAAACGTCGCGGCTCGTCTCCTTCTCGCTGATGCCGACTCTGGATTTGAACCATTGCCGATTCTCGTCAATCAGTGAGATGAGCGCAATCGGCGTGTTGCAGATGTAGGCAGCCAGTCGCGTCAGATCGTTGAAACTCTCCTCCGGGTCTGTATCGAGAATTTCATACTGGCGCAACGTCTCAAGTCTGGCTCTTTCGTTTTCCGGTAAGGGCGGTTTCATAACACAACAACCTTTCTCTCAAAAACGCTGCTCAGAAATTTACTTTCAACCTATATCGAAATGTAGTGAAAAAGGAGAAAGGACTGAACCACGAAGACACACGAAACAACACGAAAGGGCGTGCCTCTTCTTCGTGCCTCTTCGTGTGATGCGCGTGGTTCCTTATCTCCTTTCTTTTCCCTGCTTGATGGTACTACAACACTAGATTACGTACTTCTCTTAAACTTTGATTTCCCATTTCATCTTCATCTTTTCCGCGTCCTGCCAAGAGAAGATAAGCATAGAGCGCGATGCCGGTGGAGATGCCGACGGCAAACTTGATGATCGGGCTAATCGGCGCGGGCGAGATGAAGCCTTCGATGATGCCTGCGATGACCAGCAGCGGCACGCACCCGGCAATCAAACGGATGGCTTCCGTGCCGCGCTTCTTCAACGCATCGCCGCGCGAAAGATCGCCCGGCAGCAGGATGGCGCTCCCGACTAAAAGCCCCGCGCCGCCAGCCAGAAAGATGCAGGAGAGTTCGACGACGCCGTGCCCGATCATGAAGCTGACGAGATCGAAGCCGAATCCGGCTTGATAGGTCAAGGCCAGCACCGCCCCGATGAGCGCTCCGTTGAAAGCCATCGCGTAGAGCGTCCCCAAGCCGAGCAGCGCGCCGAGGGCGAAAGCCTGAAACATCACATAGATGTTATTGACCATGATGAAACTTGAGCCGACCTGACTGAACTGGCTCAGTTGTTCCCACCAATGCACGCGCGCATTGATGACGTAACGAAAGAGCGGATCAATACCTGCGAACTCTGAAAACTCAGGGTCGCGCCACGTGCCCACGAAAGCCACGAAAGCGAAAATCCAGAAGGTCGCAAACGCCAGCGCCGTATAGCGCCACGTCCGGCGAAACGTTCTGGGAAAACCTTTCGTGAAGAAATCTTTGAGGCGGCGTCCGCCCTGTGCGTCGGCGCGATAGATGCGGCCATGCGCTCGAATCACGAGGCTGTTGAGATAATTAACAAGGCGCGGGTCGCGCGATTCGGCGCGAGCAATCGCCAAATCCGACGCCGTCCGTCGATAAATCCGCCCCAGCTCTTTCACCTCTTCGCGATGAAGACGCTTGAGCGAAGAACTACCGAGCCGTTCCAGCAGATGCTCCAGCCGCTGCCAGGCAGTTTTACGTTCCTTGATGAATCGCTCTTGTGGCTGCATGAAAGCAAGAATACCGCAATCCCGAAGTGAGAAGCCAGAATGAAAGCTCGGAATCAGTTACCGACCGGCATATCTAATACTGAATTACAATAAAAGTGAAGGCGAAACGAACCACGAAGTAACACAAAGAGACACGAAGAAGATTCAAGCAGTTTCGTGTTATTTCGTGTTACTTCGTGGTTCGTTACTTCCTTCTTTTGTATTAGAAGATGCACGCCCTATTACTTAAAGCAGCAACGCCTCGACGCGATGGGCGTGAACCATCTCCTCGCACGGCGACCATGCAAAGACCGTGAAGTGTCCATCCTGCGAGGCCACCAGCGCGAGGGAGCCGCGTTGATCGTGGACGAACTGAGCGGCAGACAGATGACGAGTGCCGCCGAGTTGTGCGGGATTGGCGTTGGTGGCGACAGAATCCATCGTCGGCTCAGTCACGACGACCTGCTCGATTTGTGGGCTGCCTTTTCGGCGGGCGATTTTCGCGCCGAAGGCGAGTAACTCGTATTGATCGCTGATGACAGTTGCCCCGTCAACCGCAGTCAAGCCCGCCATAGCGTCTACCGAATCAATGAGCGCTTCCCGCCATAGACGCTTGTTCCTCTCTGCCGACTCTTGCCGCATGAGTTCGGCGAGTTCGGAGAAGGATGGAGACACGGAGTACAAAATTGGATGGACGATTGACTCACGCCACTCCTCTGCATCGTCGGGAACGACAAGCAAGAGTCCGCCTCGCCCGTGCGCGCGCATGGAGACCGCCAGTTGAACGAGCACGTTGACGGAATCTCCCCTGGAGTTAGCCGCATCAAACCTGAGCAGGGATTTGAGCAGATCAGGACAATCCGGCAGGCTCGTGCCTTGCTCGTCCACCACCTTGATCTGGTCGCCTTCAAGAACCGCGATGTTGACGTACTTGCCTGACTCCTGACCGCGACGAGACTTGATGACCAGGAGTCCGGGCTGGATGACTTCCAGCACGAAAGAGACACCGGGAATGGTGCGCGTAGTTCCCCACACAGACAGTTGTCCACCGTAGCGCCAGACGCCCAGATGGATGCCGGGGCGCTCGACCGCTGGCGCGAGTCTGGTGAGGGCTGCGGGGTAAAGCGGAAGACGTTGCTCGAACATGAGCGGTTGTCCGGCCTGTTCCGGCGGAAGCAAAGCGAGCGAGATTTTCGGGGCATAACCTTCCTCGCGGCGGAGGCTGGCCCAGAACGCGGCATCAATAATCTCTTCGATAGTTTGAGTGTCGGGCTGGGACGCTAATCCATCCTCCCCCTTCTCGCGCGCGGCTGCGAGATGACGCGCAAAGTGCGACTGGATGGTTGCGGCGACCGCTCGCGCAGCCGGGTATGCGGGTTCTGTCATAATAATGCTCTCCGAGCTACTTCTTAATGTAAGATAGTCTTGGAGACGGATGCAAATGGCAGTGATGGAACGACTCGTCGAGTGTGTGCCAAACTTTAGCGAAGGCCGCAAGGTGGAAACGATTGAGCGGCTGGCGCAGGCTATCGAATTGGTCGAGGGCGCGGTCGTGCTGGACATGCACATAGACGCCGACCATAACCGTTCCGTCATCACGTTCGTGGCTGACGCAGAGGTCGTGGTCGAAGCCGCCCTTCGCGTCGTCCGCCTGGCCGCAGAGTTGATTGACCTGCGTCATCACACGGGACAGCACCCACGCATCGGGGCAACAGACGTGCTGCCGTTTGTTCCCGTGCGCGGCGTCACAATGGAAGATTGTGCTGCGCTCGCTCATGCGGCGGGCGAGAGAATCTGGAGCGAGCTTGCGATTCCTGTTTACTTCTACGAGCGCGCTGCAAAGAGAGCAGACCGCGTGAACCTTGAAGACGTGCGGCGCAGAGGCTTTGAGGAATTACGCGCGCAGATTGAAGACCCAACGATGAATCGCGTGCCCGACGTGGGCGTAGCGCGCGTGCATGAGAGCGCGGGCGCGGTGGTCGTCGGCGCGCGTCCCTTCCTCGTAGCCTACAACGTCAATTTGCAAACAGACGACATCGCTGTTGCCAGAAAAATTGCTCGCGCCGTGCGCGGGCGCGATGGGGGCTTGCGCTACCTGAAGGCTCTCGGCTTCAAGCTCGAATCGCGCGGCGTCGCGCAGGTTTCGATGAATCTGGTGGATTTTGAGAAGACCCAGCTTCATCATGCCTTTGAAGCCGTGCGGCGCGAAGCCGAGCGCTACGGCGTGAGCGTCGCGGGAAGCGAGATAGTCGGCCTTGTCCCGCAGGCGGCGCTTGACCGGGCGGCGGAATACTTTCTCAAAATCGAAAACTTCGCGCCCGGACTCGTGCTTGAAAATCGAATCGAAGCGGCCTTCGCTGGCAAAGGCGAACGCGAGACTGTCAAAGATTTCGTAATGGAAGTCGCCAGCGGCGAACCCACACCGGGAGGCGGGGCGGTGGCCGCACACGCGGCTTCGCTCGGCGCAGCACTGGGCGAGATGATCGCGCACCTGACGGAAGGACGCGAGAGATTCAAAGACGTGCAACGGGAAGTGCGCGACGTGCTAATGGAACTGACGCCGCTACGCACTAGATTGGCGCGGGCGGCGACGGAAGATGCGGCGAGCTTTCAGCGGGTCATGGAAGCGCGACGCCTGCCGCAGGGGGAGGAAGATGAAAGACGCGAGCGAGCCAATCGTCTCGAAGAGGCTTTGAAGGGCGCGGCGCTCATCCCTCTGGAAGTCGCGGGCGTCGCCGTTCAGGTGCTGGAACTCCTTGAAACACTCTCAGAGATCGGCAACCCGAACGCGCTCTCGGACGCAGCAACGGGCGCGCAACTCATCCTCGCCGCCACCACCGCCGCGCGCTACAACGTGCTGGTGAACACCGCCGACATCGAAGATGAAGAGTTCGCTTTTGAGCATCGCTCGCGCGCAAGCGATCTGCTGGAACGCGCCCGTGAGATTACGACGCGCATCGAAGTGTCTTTGATGGAATCAATCAGCGGCGAGTGAAAAAAACATCAGCGGTGTAGAAACAAAAACGAGCGTGGGTAGGAAAAACGAATCTTTAGAGAGCCGCTGGATGAAGGTCGGAGACCACCTTCTTCATTACAGGGCTTCAATCAATCCTTCAAACAAGCATCTGCCTCCCGTCATTCTTGTTCACGGACTCGGCGTCTCCAGTCGCTACATGATGCCGACCGCCCAAAGGCTCGCCCCTCATCGAACAGTTTATGCGCCCGATCTTCCGGGCTTTGGTCGAAGCCACAGGCCGCCGCGTGCGCTCAACCTCACGGAGCTATCCGATGTGCTGGCACGCTGGATGGAATTGCTCGCGATTGATCGCGCCGCCATGCTCGCCAACTCAATCGGCTGCCAGATTATTGTTGATCTCGCCCTGCGTCGCCCTGAGATGGTCGAACGGCTCGTGCTTGTTTCCCCGACTGTTGACAGAGAAGCGCGCACGGCCTTTCGTTCATTCCTGCGACTGCTGCTGGACGTTCCGCGTGAACGATTCTCACTGGGCTTCATCGCGCTGCTGGATTACCTCAGAGCCGGGTTGGGACGAACGGCGATGACGTTTGGTTATGCGATTCAGGATGAGATTGAGGAGAGATTGCCACATGTGCGCCAGCCCGCCCTCGTCGTGCGCGGGCAACATGACCCGGTTGTCCCGTTGCGCTGGGCTGAAGAAGTGAACCGGCTGCTGCCCACAAGCCAGCTTGTCGTCATCGAAGGCGCGGCCCATGCCGTCAATCACCACTCGCCCGAAGAACTCGCGCAGATTGTTCTGGAGTTTCTCAAGCAGGAGTTATACCGAGTTACCGACTAAAAGAAGGTACTGACGAACCACGAAGTCACACGAAGGAACACGAAAACAGCAGCCATTTCGTGTTCCTTCGTGTGACTTCGTGGTTCCTTTTTATTCTGACTCCTGATTACTGACTACTGACTACTGCTTTTCGTCCTTCCTCTTGATCGGATCGGCGTAGATGCCGGGCACGCTGTCGGGGATGAGGGTTGCCCCGACCATGCGCTCGTAAAATTCCGTCGGGCCTGCGCCGCCGATAATGCCGTAAACGTAGCCCATCTCGCGCAAGCCCCAGAGACAGGCCAGGAGCAGTGCACGGCCAATCCCGCTCCCGCGCTCCCTTTCGGCAACTCCCGTCGGGCCGAAGAAAGAGCGGCGCGTGCATTCATAAGCCCCGAAGCCGACAACGCTCCCATCACGAATCGCAAGATAGACGGACACCGGCTTGTTCGCATAGCCCACAGAAATTTCGTCAGCCCAACCGGCCTCGAAGTTTGCCAGCACAAACTCGCGCACAGGTGTCATCTCATGCGGCTGCGCGCGTCGCACAATAACACCCGCCTGTTTTAGCTCAAAGAGGACAGGCTCAAGCGGCGCGAGCTTCAATAGATTAACCAGCATGTCGGGCATAGTCGTAAAACAGGCATTCCTGCCTGTCGTGGGACAGACATTCCTGTCTGTCGTAGCGTGCGCCAGCACGCTGATAGTTTTCGCTAAGAAGTATTCGCGCTGACGCGCTCAACGACAGACAAGAATGTCTGTCCTACGACAGGAATGTCTGTCCTACATTCATGAACCAATTTTGATTATCTCGTCGCGTAGTTTTGAATGGCGTTGAAGCAGTTGCACGTAGCGCGATTCGTCCGCGCCTGCTTTGGCGCGGATGATGCGCGCGGCATCTCTTTTCTCATCTTCCGTCCAGCGCGCCAGATTGGGAATCAGCGCCATCACGAGTGCGAGGTCTTCAAACGCGCGCTGCTCCGGTGCCTTCCAATCTTCCACCCGAACATTGAGCGCGCGTGCGACCTCACGGGCGGAAGCATGACGAAGCTTCGCAGCATCACCTCCAAAGCGTCTCGCCATCCGGCGTTGAACGGCGAGGCCGACGTTGCGTATCCGAAAACGATCCCAGCGGCGTTTCTCCGCGTGCGGAATCTCCAAAAGCATGTGCCCTTCGGCGAGCGTGCGCAAGGTGGTGTGGGACGTGCGATAAAGGGGACGTGCCGCAAGCCTTCGTTCTTCGATCTTCAGAATCTCCGCCGTCAGGTCTACGGTCGGGCGAAAGCCGAGTTTGCGATAAAACCAGAATGCGCCGGATGCGATGCCCTCTTCGTTTTCGTGGCCGAGCTGGTAAGGGTCTATGGAGAAGACTGTCACGCCCAGCATCTGCCGGAGAACTTTCAGCACGCGCGCGTACAGCCAGGCGGATTCGCCTTCGCGGAAAGTGTAGTAGAGGTTGAAGCCGATCTCCATGCGCTCGAAAATCGTCAGGCTCTCGACGTAACAGACCGGCACGCCGTTCTTGAAGATCAAGCCTGCATGATAGGCGCGCAGGGGCAGACGACTTTCGGGGGGCACACCCATGATAAAAACTTCAACCCCACGCCCGATGTCTGCCCTGAGGACGTGCGCCGCATCGCCGTGCGTGAAGCCGTAAAGCTCACGGTAACGAATAACCGAAGTCTCACGCGCCAGATCAAGGATAGTCGTGCCTTGAGCGCGCGTTAATTTTTTCAACGGAATGTCGGGCTTGGCGAATTCTCTTTCGAGCGAAACGTCGCTGCGACGCAGGAGTTGTTCTCTATGATAGAAGACTTTCCGCACCGGGCGTTTCATCAGCGTGCGCGTCGCGCGTGAGTCGCCGAGTTCCCACCGCACGTAAATTTTCAAAGACTCGTACAGCTCCGCCTTCTCTTTCTCGGAAAGCGGCAATCGCTCAAAGCGTTCAATCAACCACTTCAGAGCACTCCCGGAGCGCCCTTTCGCCGCGTGCAGCCAATCAGGATAAGGCACGTTTGCTTCGACGAGCGCGTCTTCTTCGAGCAGCGGCAGGAATCTGGGCCATGTGGCGGCCAGCCGATACTCGTCTTCGTGCAACTCCCAATCAATTGAAAGACGGGACGGATAGCGACGGACGAGCCAGCGCGCTATCTGGTAGCTGAAAGCCTCTTCGACGAATGTCCCGGCAATGCCTGAGACTTCAACAGACTCCAGCGGTGAAAGGTCTGCGCCCGCGTCAACGAGCAGCGAGACGCGCCGCGAGAAGGTGTGGAGAATCTTTTCCACACGCCGCAGGACACTCGCGCTCTGCGGATAGGCGCGCATGAACAGCAGCATTTCGTGAAAGCGGATGAGCGAAGTTGCTTCGGGGAAGCGGCGCTTTTCAAGCGTGGAGAGAATCTTCAGCGTGCGAGCGCTCGCGCCGCGCTCGTCAAAGCGGCGCTTTTGTTCGTCGAGGCGGTCGAGAAGCCGGTTGATTGTGTCGGATGGCACGCGTCTTTTTTCGGAAGATGGTTTTCGATGGAGCGTATAGCTTCTATGCTAACGGCGCGGCGAAGTCAATATTTTTACGCCTTCCTTTTCGCTTCGATGGTCGCGTCGCGGATGTCGCGCGCCGCGCCGGGCATTTGTGGCGGGTCGCTCATGTCCGCCTGTTGCTCAAACTGCATATAGGCGGCGCTATCCATTGTCGGCGCTCCCTGGAGTTTCCGCGCCGCGATGATTCCGCCCCACACGGCGACGAAGCCGACAGTGACGCTCAAGACAACATACAGCAGCGCGAGCATGAAATGTCGCTCCTCGGCGAGCCGAGCCGTTTCATATTCGAAGGTTGAAAAGGTCGTGTATGCGCCGACGAAGCCGACGGCGATGGCGAGCCGCAGGGGCTGACTGAGCGAGATGCGTTCCGCCACGAGCGTGAGAAAGAAGCCGATGATAAACGAGCCTGTGATGTTGATGACGAACGTCGCTAGCGGAAACGACCCGGCGAGACGCGCCAGCGCTGTACCGCCCAGATAATAACGCAGCATCCCGCCCAGGGCGCTGCCCACCGCGACCGCAAAATATTTCGTCAGGGTTTCCACTCGTTTTGCTCCTTTAAGTTTCAGGAAAACCTAGAAGAAATAGAATTTCTGCCATTTTTGGTTATTTCTTCTCTGTTTTCTAGTGTCTAAACGCTCGTTCAAAATATTTCTGAAAGACTGATCCATTCCGTCAAAACTTTCCGCGTTTGTAAATAGGAAGTCATTTTATCCCGAAGCCGAAGGTGAAACCCATGCCAAGCAGCAATGATAGTCCCCAAACCAATCTTAAACTCAGGCTCTCGAATATCAGAGGCATTATTCCTTTCAAGCGCCGCCCGCGCGAGACAGCCCAAAGATCAACCCGGAGAGCGAACACCACAGCCACCCAGTGGGAGCGAACTTTCTGGGGACAAAAATTTATGAAGTCAACGACGCTGGTGCTGGCGCTGCTTTGTTCGGCTTCGGTAGTTCTGGCCGACATCAAGATTACAACTAAGAGCACGGCAGGCGGGCAGAGCTACACCAGCACGACCTACATCAAGGGCGCGCGCCAGCGCACCGAAGGCATGGGCTACACGACCATCTATCAATGCGACCTCAAGCGCACGATTCAGATCAACGATAAGACCAGGACCTACATGATTACGCCGCTTGGGGGAAAGAGCGGAGCAGCAGGCGCGAACTCGCACAACGGCGCAACGCCGCGACGAGGCGGGGTGATTACCTACACCACCACCACGACCGACCTGGGCGAGCGCAAAACGATCCTGGGACTGACGACGCGACACCTCAAATCAAAGACTGTGGTCGCGGCCAGCGAAGGCGCGTGTAACTCCATGAATATGGAGATGGAATCGGATGGCTGGTATGCGGACATCGCTGATGGAATTAGCTGCCTGACGGAAGAGTCAGCCGCGAATGCGTTCAACCAGTCTGATTGTGTGGACGAGATACGCTACAAGACGGTCGGCACGGTCAAACCGGGTCATCCGGTGATGGTGACGACGATGATTAAGTTCAATACCGGCGCAGACGGCCCGGCAATCCCCGCTTCATCGTCAACACAGGAAGTCGTAGACCTCTCCAGCGCCAAGCTGGATGCCGCGCTGTTCGAGATTCCGGCTGGCTACAGAGAAGTGAAAACCATGCAGGAGCTTGGCAGCCCGTTTTAGTAAACTGTCAACGCGAGGCAGACGTATCAGGGTGGTTTAAGCGAAAGGGCTGGGAGTTGATTGCTCCCAGCCCTTTGCCGTTTAGAGTCCCTGACAAAAACCAGATAAGAGATATAGACAGGATTAACAGGATTATCAAGATTAAGAAGGCAAGGCAGGACAAGGAAGCTTGATGTTTCTTCTCTTATTCTGTCTTATCTTGTCCATCTTGTTAATCCTGTCTATTGTCTTTCCCGTCGCTACCAACTGACATCAAGCTCGTATTCCCTTGCCCCGCCGCCGGAGTCGCGCACCTGCACAACCGCCGTGTAATCGTTGTCGCGCGAAGGTTGCTGGATGACGCGCACTTCGCCTCGCCCCCTGATCTTGACGGCGCTGACGGTGATGCGGCGGCGCGGCAGCGGCGAGGTGAAATTGTAGCTCGCGTCGCTGTATTCGCTGCCGCCGATGGTGCGGACTTCGATGTTGTCATCCCTGATGACGAGTTGAACATTATCGTCCACCGTCCCGCGCCAGCGCACGCGACCCGTATTGCGTCCATCATCACCGCGCCCGCCGCCGACGCCTCCTCCGGGAGAGCCGCCGGTGTTCAACTCGCGCAGGATGTCGTCGAGCGTGCGCTGCACATCCTGCCACTGGCTGCTGCGGGAGGAGTAGCCGCCAACACCACCGCGCCGTGAGAGATCAGTCAGAATTGACGCGGCGTCCCTCAATTCAGTGTTGCGGCGCGAGTCGCGCACCATGCGGCGGAAGACGTTTGCCGAGGCGCTGAACTGTTGAGCGAGGAAAAGCGCCTCGATATTACTTCTGTTGCTGAACCTGTTGTTGGTGTAGTCCGTGTAGCTCCGCTCGGCCAAATCATTAGCCTGCGTGCTGAGTTGCTCGGACAAGCTGTTCAGCCGATAAGATTGGGCGTGCGCGGCTGTCGCGGAGAGCGCCAGCAAGCAAAGACAAAGAGACAACAAGCGATAGCGTTTCATAGTTCCTCCTGTAGTAGGACAGACATTCCTGTCTGTCATTGAGCGCGTCAGCGCGAATAACTATTACCGAACATCAAGAGCGTGCTGTTCGCACGCTAGGACAGACAGGAATTCTGTCCCACGACAGGCAGGAATGCCTGTCCTACAAGTGTTTTCTGAGAAACGCGGCGATTTTCCAGCCGTCAAGATATTTCCAGGGCGTCTCGCCGAGGGTGTAATGCCCGCAGGGAAGCCACGTGACATCGAGCGGGATGCCGTGTCCTCTCGCTTCCGCGATCACATCGCGTGAGAGGTCAACAGGAAAAGTCAGATCATAGCGCGCGGCGATGAAGCGTATGGGGCGCTGGCGCAGCTTGAGCAAGCGCGGGATGAAGGGAAGCGGACTAATCGGTAGCCAGTATTGGCGAAGCTCTTCAAGCGTTAACGCATCTCCGAACCCTTCGCGCACGTGCCTTGTCGAAAGCCCGTGCCAGACGACATCCGCGACATAGCCTGAGACGTGATTGAAGACTCCGACATCAATTCGCTCATCATGCGCGAAGGCCAGAAACGCCGTGCATGAACCAATGCTTGTGCCCAGGATGCCGATGGAGTTGTAGCCTTCATGCTCGATCAACCAGCTAACGGCAGCGCGCGTGTCGAGCACAGCCTGACGCAGTGATTGAATCGTGCGCCCGACGTTAGGGCTGACGAGATAATCTGCGCGTTCGAGTTCCGGGGGGCGGCGCTCTTCGTGATAGGGAAGCGTCAACCGGAGCGCAGAGATACCGAGACGATTAAGCACGCGGCACAAGTCTATGTGGCTTTCCGGCTGCGCGTTCCACTGCGGCAGCAGCACGACCGCCGGGCGATGCTCGGTTGCTTCCTTTCCCTTCTTTTCAGGCGCGGGAAAGAAACGCGCGCGGACAGTGTTGTTCTCTGGCGTCAGCGTGTGAACGGCGCTCGTCCAGGTTAGTTGCTCACCTGCCAGCCGGTAGTCCGTAATCGCGGGGAGCTGATAGAACTCTTCGCTTCGCCGCATGACATCCTGCGTGTGCTGACGGAAAAGCTGGCGCGGGTCGTCGCCGTTGACATGCTCTTTGATAAACTGCGCGCCCCATTCAAACGGGCGCACGATTCTATTTTTGTCGCGTGTTGCGTAATGGCGTTCACGCGCGTGCATCAAGCGTCCAAGCAAAATTTCGGTATCCTCACAAGCATCCTTAAAAGCTATGCGGATGATAGGGGCTGGCGGCGGCAAAATCAAAGAGACTGCTGAGAAAAACTAAATAAAGCTCACCACCAAGGCACAAAGCCACTAAGAAGGTAAGCATAAGTTCCTTAGTGGCTTTGTGCCTTGGTGGTTAATGCTTTGATTAGGACGGAAGGCTAAAGGATTTGAGCGAAAAGCCCCACGTGTTGAGGAGAAAAGAAGAATCAGCGGGGAAATATAACGAAAGCGTAATGATGTTAACCGGATAAAGTAGCGC
The DNA here is from genome assembly GCA_963791265.1 of uncultured Acidobacteriota bacterium. GTDB lineage: Bacteria > Acidobacteriota > Blastocatellia > Pyrinomonadales > Pyrinomonadaceae > QHXM01. The sequence continues at coordinate 40,757 of CAWBSB010000004.1, read as the reverse complement.
TCAGGGGGTGGCGAATTTTTTGCGCCTAAATTATTTCCTTCCTCACGCATTATTAAATTGACTTTAAGAGTTTGCGGGTTTAGGATGTCGCCGCCCAAATTGTAAATGCTGATATATTTCCCCCCACTATCGGCGTGAGCAATACCTTCACAAAAAGAGCGCATTTTTAATTTATATCGTTCCGGCATCATCTCTTGGTGCGTGCTTTAGCATGTGAGAGCGCCCTTGTCGCCCTTGCAGTAATCAACACCCATCCTTATGAATGTAAGGATATACCCACCTACCGGAGGATTTAGAATGAATCGTAAGTTTGTAGCTCTACTGTCTGTCGGTACGCTCGCCCTCGCGCTGGTTATCGGCAGCCTCACTCGCAGCACTTCAGCGCAGTCAGACCAGGCTTTTGAGCGCGCTAATCCCAATGCTTCCTTCCTCAAATGCGGCACCAAGCACCCGGACGAGGTCACTGCCCGCTTAATTGATGAAGCTAATGATCGGTTCAAAAACAACCGCAGGGCCGAAACCGGCGCGGCGGAAAGAACAGGAACAGTCAACGTTAACGTTTATGTTCACGTCATCACCAATACCTCAGGCGCAGGGAATGTCTCTGACACGGCAATCGCAAATCAGATCGCAGTCCTGAACAATGCCTACAGCGGAGCGACCGGCGGCGCAAACACCATTTACAGATTTACCAGAGTGTCCACCGACCGCACGGCGAACAATTCATGGTACACATGCACGGGCGGCACTTGCGAGCGGCAGATGAAGACAGCCTTGCACAGGGGCGGCGCGGCTGATCTGAACCTTTACACGAACAACATGGGCGGCGGGCTTCTCGGCTGGGCGACCTTCCCGTGGAGCTATGCCAGCGATCCTGTGATGGATGGCGTGGTTTGCCTCTATTCCAGCCTGCCGGGCGGCTCGGCTTCGCCTTACAATCTGGGCGACACGGCGACCCACGAGGTTGGACACTGGGTCGGCCTGTATCACACCTTCCAGGGTGGCTGTAACGGCAACGGCGACTTTGTCAGCGACACACCGGCAGAACGCTCACCCGCCAGCGGCTGCCCGACAGGTCTCGACACTTGCAGGAACAAAGCCGGTCTCGATCCAATCGAGAACTTCATGGACTACTCCATTGATTCCTGCATGTTCAAGTTCACGGCAGGACAGGGCACACGCGCAGACGCTCTGACGCTGCAATATCGCGGACTGTAATTAACAGCAGAAGTCAAATCAAAAGGAGTCAGAATCCGAAAGAAGTCAGAAGGCACTTTAATCAGATCTGGTTCTCAGACTTCATTCTGGATTCTGCTTTTCTCTTACTCCTCGCTTTCCGTCGGAAGCCCTGCGACGACCCACGCATCCCAGCCGCCGAGTAACGCGGCTGCCTGCTCGATTCCAAGCTCATTAAGTTTAAGCACCGCACGGGCGCTAATCTGCTCGCGCGTTCAAGCGCAGTAGGTAACGATCAGTTTGTCTCGCGGCAAATCCCCAGACTGCCCTTCGATTAAACCCAGTGGCAGGGAACGCGCACCCTTGATGTGTCCAAGCTTGTATTCGACTTCGCCGCGCACATCGAGGACTATGGCCTCACCTTTTTCCAGAGCGTCTCTTAACTCAAGGATAGTGACGCGCCTCACTCCATCCGTTGGCAGCGCAGGCGAATTGGTGGGCTGTGCATCACCTGTCTGCGTGCGCTGTTGAATGTTTCCGCTCCTTTTGCACGCGGTCAGAGCAAAAGGAGCGAGGACGAGAATCATTACCAGTGAGACGCGGCAAAGTATTTGCTCGTTCATTAAACAATTTCTCTCAGGATGGATGATTGTAATTGTGGGGCGCGGAAGAGTTCTCAAAAGACTGTATTATTCCTGCCCTCGCCCGGTCGCCAGTCAACAATCGGGGTCGAACGGTCGTCGCACACCCAGACGGTCGCGCGCATCTTCGGGCGGAGATGATAACGGCTGCGCTCAATCAACGCCCAATCGCTTTGCTTGAAAGACTCGCCCATCAGCAAAAACCATTTGGCGGCGTCTTCCGTCTTCCGAAAGCTCAGCGTGAAGTTCTCCGTCGTCGCCTCATCGGTTCGCATCCGTATGACAACGCGCCCCGGCCTTCTTTGATAAGAAAGGATTTTTCCCGTAAATGAAGTGAGGTGATTGTGATCGCACTTAATGCTGTCCGGCGGCCTGATACGCCCCTGCGCTCCAGCCGACGATGTTAAGAGAAATGTCGCACACAGAAATATTATTACCGTCAATAGCTTCCTGAAAATACTTTTCATCATTTTAGCTTTCCCCCATTGAACTATCTTAACCTGAGTTCGGACGGGAGATGAAGGTAAGAATGATCAGCGTCGATTAGGTCGCTCTGAATAATGTCGCAATTCCCTGCGTTTATTCGCTAGCCCGACTGGTCGAGCGAAATGCTCTGATTAGTTAATTGCTTCGCGATGGGTCTTCTGATTCCAGCCTGCCTTAACAAACACGCAAAATGGAGTCGAGGGGCAACACGCGGAAACACGCGTTGCCCCTCGAGTCTCAAGCCGTTCGGCCTACGGGGTATTTGCCTTCAGGTCGGCATTGACAGGGTTTGGCGTGACCGAACTTCCGTCAACTAAGACCTCCACCTTCCATGCACCTGTTTTACCTGCTTCAGGCAGAACCAACATCGGCTCGCCATTGCTCCAGTTCTCAACTGTAAGAGGGATGGAAGCAGCGCCTGTCTGGGTCAATTGGAAACTTATCTTGGGCCCGTCACAGTCTGACAGATTCACCAGATCATTTCCCTTCAGAAAGATGAATTTGCCATTATGCTTCGCGGAATCGAGCGTCGGCGCAGGAGCGACGGGGAGGAAGTTGTCAGAGCGGTTCGAAGTCAGTCCGTTTACCTTCACTTGGGCATACCAGCAACGAGCGGTGAGGTTCAACGTTGAAAGATCGATTGAAAATTCATTTGGGTAGTGAAGGTGATCGCAGCCGCCGGAACTGCAACAGGCACTCCGGTTCGTGCTTTTGATTGGAGTGTTACGGTCATGGGTGATGGTGCTGGCGCTGCTGCCTGCACGGGCGACGTGAAACCGTTACCCCTTACCGTCAGCGTTGTACCGGCGAGCGCAACCGAGCTTATTGCCGTCGCAGATGGGGAGTAATCCACCAGATATTCCCATGTATTGCTCTCCAGCTTCTTGGGATTCACAGTGTCAGAGCTGGGGTCTTCCTTCACCACGGTGAAGTGAAGTTTGGTTTGAGTGGACACTGGCCTAGTCAGTTTGAAAGAGAAATGCAGCTCGTTGTCATTTGATGCTTCATCAATTACTTTCACGTCCTCGATACCAAGAGCCGTTTGCTGAGGCGCAGACTCGGCCAGGACAACTTTGCCACCGCTGAGGTAGGCTCCCCGAATAACCCCTGTTCGCACGCCACCATTGGCAGCGACATTCCGCCAAGTGCACTGGTCGTCGGCGTCGCCGCAGTCGGCGACCTTGTCTATGTCAATCCCGTCAAGTCTGGCTGCAATCATCTTGACATCAACAGACATGACGCCGTCAACTGTGACTGTCACCCTGTTTAGACTGACATTGCCGATAAACTCAAGAATCATGAATTTCTTGAATTTAGTTTCCTCCGTCGGAATGATAATACCATTGGCATCAACTTTCACTCTGAGGGCGTCTTGCGTCGATGTCGGGTCTTTCTCAAGACCGAATTTATTCAGGCAGACAGGATAGGCAGGGTCATTCGGTTTCGGATGAGCAATTGTCATGAAGCAGGGCAACGCTTCTCTCAGATTATCGACTTGACCCCCTGGCCTTCCAGCAGATCTCCAACGGCGGCGTCGAAGTCACTTTTGACTGACTTATCCACCAGCATTTGCAGTGGCGCAAAGAAGAGCGCGGGAGACTTCAGGAAAAGCTTGCGAAAACCGCGAGTTAAAAATCTATCGATAGGAAAGAAACAGACGATAACCTCCGACGCTTCTTTGCCAACGACTGTGTTGGAACGAAAACCGAAGTCGCTGACGCGGTTCAGTTGGTCTATTGTCTTGTCGGGCCAGGCTGTGGCGACTCCGGGGATACCGACACCAGTAGCCGCGGCGATTCCCTTAACAATTCCTTGCTCACTAAGCGAGAAAGTAAATGCTCCCGCCAGATTGCCCGCGAGTGTCAACCAGCGCATGAACCGGTTTCTCAAAGTATCGGTCTGCGCGTCGAGCAATTGGCCGCGCACTATACGATACTCTTCGCTGGCCACGTGGCTTGGAAACGTCGAAGCCTGATAACGGTTAGTGCTCTGGCTTGCGTTTAATTCCGACCGCGTTGAGCCACTCAATGGCCAACGGCTGTAGTCGATAAAGATTCCATGAATAATCAGTGCCGCGTCCCGACTCTTGTTGCCGATATTTACTTCGACGACCGCATAGTTGTTGGCAATCTCTTTGCCAAAAATTCGTTGGGCATCGACGCGGGGGATCAGCACGGCCTGGGCGTTCACGTTGCCGTTGACCGGAATTTGGGTCTGCAACCCATTTCCTTTTTTTGCAGCGTCGGCGAGCGCTTTCCTGTTCCTTTCGCTCGCATCATCCTGGGCAAAAGCGATTGAGCAAAAACAGATTGTCAGCAGCAGGGAAGAGAGTAGGCGTTTCATCCGGGAACCTCCTGTTGTTCCAAAGTTCAAGTGTGACGTTGCGATTTTGAGGCGAAAAACAAAAAAGCTTGGGAATGAGAGGCTTCACCTAAAGGTGCTGGTAGCAACCTATCACAACCTGGGATCGCAGATTATATTTGATGGTTTTGGGTTCCAGAGATCGGAGGATCAAGAGGCCCAAAATACCTTAATTGAGTAGCGACCCCCTAATTAACAAAGATAGGCAGACCGTGTCAACAAAAATATTACTAACCCAGCTCACTCAATCTAATATGTCATTTTGTGAGAAAGTATTTCACTGCTCAGGCTCGGCCAATAAAAGGCGGTGGTGTCGCAGGCTGCGGTGAAACGTCAATATCGCGATACTCCGCCCGTTGGCATGGAGAGGCGAGCAGCCTTTTATTATTCGCGCGGGCTATTCCGAGAGATATTCTAACGTCGCCGCTCGAACAGGCGGCGAATCATCTGCGGTAAAAGCAGCGAGGTTTGCAGGACGTTGCCGGTGGCGAATCTCCTGGCGAAGCCGCGAAACAGACGCCCGGCTCGCGGCGTGTAGTTGAACCACCAGAAATCATGCAGGCGCGCGAGGCGGTTGACGTGGACGTGCTGCGGGGCGACGAGTTCCAGCAAGCCCAGACGCCCGTGCGTTCTCCCCAATCCGCTCTGCTTCATTCCACCCCAGGGCGTCTGCGCGATGCCGTGCGTGTAGAGCACTTCGTTGACCATTACCGTGCCCGCTTCGAGACGTTCCGCAATTCGTCTGCCCCGCCGCGCATCCCGCGTCCACACGCTCGCCGTCAATCCGAAGATGCTATCGTTCGCCAGCCTGATCGCTTCATCCTCCGTCTTAAAAGTCATCACGGGCAGCACGGGGCCGAACGTCTCTTCACGCATAATCGTCATCGTGTGATCAACGTGCGTCACGATTGTCGGCTCGTAGAACGCTCCCTTGAGCGCCTCCGCGCGCTGGCCTCCCGTCAGCACATTCGCGCCGCGCTTCACGGCATCAACGACATGCTCGTCAACGATGGCGAGTTGCCTTTCGCTCGACATCGAGCCGATGTCCGTGTCCTCAGTCGTGCCAACGTCTTGTCTCAGCGCGCGCGTTTTCTCGACCACGCTTTCGATGAACTGCGGCGCGATTGATTCATGCACGTAGCAACGCTCGACCGAAGCGCACGCCTGCCCTGAATTGCTGAACGCGCCCCAGACGGCGGCAGATGCGGCAGTCTCTACCTCCGCGTCTTTCAGGACGATCATCGGGTCTTTGCCGCCAAGCTCCAGCACAACGGGTGTCAACGTCTTGGCCGCACTTTGCGCGACACGCTTTCCGGTCGCCACGCTTCCCGTGAACATAATTTTATCAACGTCGGCTTCGACGAGAGCCGCGCCCGTCATGCCATCGCCCGTGACCACCTCAAGCAATCCGTCAGCGAGTCCCGCACGCTTGAATACGTCTGCGATTTTCAGCCCCGTCAGTGGTGTCAACTCGCTGGGCTTCAAGACGACCGCGTTTCCCGCCATCAAGGCCATCACGACCTCGCCAAGCGGAATTGCCCATGGGAAGTTCCAGGGCGAGATGATGCCTACCACTCCGAGCGGTTTATAGACGATGCGCGACGTGCGCCCCATCAGGCCGTATTGCCCGATGTTAATCTTCTCTGCGCGCAATAAATGCTTTGTCCGGCGCGCGAAGAACTGCATCAGATCGAGCGTCGGGGCTAACTCCATCGAAATCGCTTCCGCCAGCGGCTTGCCCGTTTCTCTCGAAACGAGCCGCGCGATCTCTTCCATTTCATCAAGCACGATGCGCCTTGTACGCATGATGATTTTCCCGCGCGCACCATAGCCCTGCTCTGCCCAGGCAGCTTGCGACGAGCGCGCACGACTCACCGCGTCGGCAACGTCCGCAGCCGAGGCAAGCGCAGCCCGCCCCACCTCTTCACCCGTCGCCGGATCAAAGGAGATGATCTCTGTGGCTTGTTCCACCGCGATGTCCAGAGTTTGTGCGCTCATAATTTTTCTCCGTCCGGCGAATTATCCTCCAAAGCGAGCGACGATGAAAGCCAAATTTGATAAACAGAACAGAGAACACAAATGCACAAGACCACCAAAAGGCTACGATATTCTATTCTTTGGCCCTGAGAGGGTCGAACCTCAACCTTGAATGTGAGACCCCTTCAGGGACGGGACACGTTGCGGCGCGTGTGACCGGGGGCGTTGCCCCCGGCTATTACATACGACCCTTTCAGGGTCGGAAACTATCTTTTTTATCAAACCGGGGGCGGGGCTATCGCTTACTCCCGGCGATTGTGCTCATCCCCTTCGTGGATGCTTTGATAACGACGACACTGTTTTTATACATTTCCTCCCCGCCGCGCCTCTCAGTTACAATGCTCTTTCATCAAGACAGCAGCCGAAGAGGAGAGCTATCAATGCAACGACCCCAACTGGCGGAATTTATGAAACACATGGAGCAGGATTCCGTCGCCATCATTGCCAGCGCGCGCGAGGCCACGCGCTCAAACGATACGCAGTATCGCTATCGTCAGGATTCAGACTTTCTCTACCTGACAGGTTTTGACGAACCCGAAGCCATCGCCGTCATCGCGCCTTCGCACAAGGAACACAAGTTCACGCTCTTTGTCAGGCCGCGCGATCCCGAAAGAGAAATCTGGGACGGACGCCGCGCCGGAATCGAAGGAGCAAAATCTGAGTACGGCGCGGATGCGGCCTTTCCCATCAGCGAATTTAACGAGAAGCTGATTGAGCTGATCAACGGCGCAACCAATCTCTACTATCGCATCGGCAACGGTCATGCGGAATTGGACGAAGCAATCGTCGGACGCATCCGTCACCTGCGCGCGATGGGACGACGCGGGATGAGCGCGCCGCAGGCGATTATAGATACAGGCACAATCATTCACGAGTTGCGCCTCTTCAAATCGGAAGAGGAGATTGAGTTCATGCAGCGCGCCGCAGACATCGCCAGCGATGGCCACATCGAAGCGATGAAACAGGCACGCCCCGGCATGAAAGAGTATGAGATTGAAGCCCTCGTCGAATATGTCTTTCGCAGGAACGGCGCTTCAGCTCCCGCCTATACTTCAATCGTCGGCAGCGGCGCAAACGCCACCGTGCTGCACTACATCAACAACGACGGCACACTGGCCGATGGCGACCTTCTTTTGATTGACGCGGGTGCGGAGTATCGCGGCTATGCTTCGGACATCACGCGCACCTTTCCCGTCAACGGGCGATTCACCGCAGCGCAGCGAGACATCTATGACCTCGTGCTCAAAACCCAGGTGGCCTGCGTCGAGCGTGTGCGCCCCGGAGCAAGCGTGGACGAATTAAAGAGCTACTCCATCGAACTTTTGACCGAAGGCATGGTTCAACTGGGACTGCTACAAGGTGAGCCGAAAAAACTTATCGAGGAAGAGAAGTACAAACAATTCTACATGCACGGCCTCGGCCATTTTCTCGGCCTGGATGTTCACGACGTAGGCCGCTATTCCATCAAGGACGAAGCGCGCCGCCTTGAACCCGGCATGGTGATGACGGTCGAGCCGGGGCTGTACATCGCGGCTGACACCAAAGACATCCCCGAAAAATATCTGGGCATCGGCGTGCGCATCGAAGACGACGTATTGGTGACAGCGGACGGCAACCACGTCCTCTCAAGCAAAGCGCCGAAGCAAGTCGAAGAGATTGAAGAGTTGATGGCAAGGTGAACTAACGCGATGACAAAACAAATATAGAAATCGGTTATCGCAAAGACCGTTGCTATTGTCGGTATTAGACCAATACAATACGACTAGCAAAAGATTATGATTGAAGCAGGTTCACAATCGCCAAGGTCTCAACCATATGAGGCGCAAATTCGCGCCTCCTTGCTCGAAGACTTTTCTGAACTGAATGTTCGAGACATCCTCGCCGAACATGAAGACAGTACTCGCACTCACAAACTAACAGGCTGGACATTTCGCGGATGGTTAGAAGTAGAAGGTTTTCAGACACCTTCGCCTACAATGCAAGACTTCACTATTTACCGCCCGACCGCGACCAGCTTGATAGTAAAAAACCACCCGGTATTTTCCTCCCCGAGTGTAGAGATTGAGCTTGGCGCTTCTTCTCCGGACTCGCCTTTCCAAGTGTTGAGATTCGATGTGCGTCCTACAGGCGATACGACGGATGCGGAGATAGAGTACACTCGCCTGTTCTTTGTTCTAGCTAATACCAGTAAGTGTTCTTTAAGAATAAAAGGAGGTGGCGTTCTGTTTAATTTTAATATGCAGGGAGCTTCCTCAGAAGGAGAAAAGTCTTTCCTCTACCGTGCGAAGCTATTTCGCAAATTGAAATTCATTGAGAGCGTGTATCGTACTCAGTTTCGCTGGCCGACTGAAATCTCCCCTGACGAAGCGTATCAGATCGAAATCGTATTTCGCGGTATTACTGAAGGAGAGTTTACAGTACGTGGAGATAGCATTACTTTTTATAATTATGCTCCCGCCACGACTGAAGAGCTAAATGCCCATCCATTTACCGAGCCAGGGTCATTCACGCAATGGAGTAGTAACTACGCAGCCATTTTCGACCGCTTATTGGCTGTCGGACCAGTATCAGTTCATCTTAATCACGCGGTTGTCGCCAATTCGCGGCTGCTGGATAAACTACGCGCGGGTGAGTCTGTGCCTCAGATACGCTTTATAGTTTTCGACCATCAGATTGGACATCGTTTTGAAAAATATGCGGCACTCTCGCCCCAGGCGAGACGGCGAAAATTAGAGCAATTCAAAAAGAGACTTCTAAAAGAAGAGCCAGAAGTGTTGGTCGCATTGCTGGATGAACCGCTCGCTTCTGAGGTTTCAGCTGATGAGGCAAGGAGAATAGTTATTGGCTGGCTACAATACAATATGTTTCCTGACCGTTTCTGGCCGCAGGAGCCATCGCTGGAAAACAATCGCTGGCGAGTTCCTGTTTGGGTGACTGCTCCGCGAGGGCAAGGTAGATGGGTTCAGGACGTTTTTATTGAACGCAAAACTGGAATCATCTTAACTCCAATTTCAGTTGAAGAGTTGCGGGCTTTAGGTAAATCTGTCGCGGCGGAAACCCTTCGTGCCAGCTAATCCTCGCTTTCATAAGCAGGCGCTTCTGACCTCATGCGTCCCCGCTTGTGTGAGAATGGTGCTTGAGTGTTACGGGCATTTTGTTCCCGAAAACTATCTTCGTGAAATCTGTGAGTGGGATGAGAGCGGAGTAGAACCAAGTAAAGTTGAAAAGGCTATAAAAGAGCATTTTAATCTGACAAAAACGAGAACGAATTATCTCACACTCGAAGACCTTCAGGATGAGTTATCTCGGAATCTCTATCCAATTGTCTACCTTGATCTTTTAGGTCAAGGTTCGCAGAACTGCCATGCAGTCGTAGTCATTAAGATTGTTGGAGATAATGTTTTTGTGATTGACCCTTTAATTGGAGAACGAATGTTCAACAGAGCCGAGTTCAATCATGTTTGGTTACTCGTAAATGGTCGAACAATCATCATCGAGTGACAATCTCTCGTTCTCAACCTATATTGAAGAATAACTCCGTAAAATCTCGCGCACAGCCGCGCACCCTTTTCAACTTCACCCGACCCAATAAAAGCTAAATTCGATCAGGTAAGAACGCGCAGGTAGCTCCAGCCGCCGGTCAGCAAGTCTTCTTCGGAGAGGCCGTCTTCGGGGCTGCCGGGAACGACGAAGATGCCGTCGGCATAAATCGTTTCGGGGTTGAGGAGCAAGAGGCCGCGCACGAGTTTGTCTATGGTGCTGCTTATCCAGTATTGCGCTTCGTCGTCAATTTCGGCGGGCGGGTATGGCTCGTTCAGCAGCATGATGATCGTGACGGCGACGTAGTCTTTATCGCTCGACAGACGCTCTGCGCCGTCAACCGCCTCTCCCATCTCTTCATGTTCGGTCGCGGTTCCAGCGGAAAGCTCCGCTGCCCATGATTCAAACTCACTTTCGGCTTCCGTGCGGTCGGTTTTGTAGTCCCAGAAGACCTGGCTCCAGTAGGCTTGCTGGTCGAGCAACAAGGCCACCACGCGTTTGATGTATCGCCGCTTTGCTTCAACATCTTCTTCGCCCTGCGTCCCGTCAGGATCATTGATGACTTCTGCGAAGCGAGCGCGCAAAGTGTCTTCGCCAAAAGCACTGATAAGGATTTGCAGCCCGAAGAAATAAGCTTTCGGCTCATCGTAGATGAACATCTGCGAAGCGTTCCTGAGCCATGACCGGCGCGTCGTCATCGTCATTTATCTCCCCAGCCAAAAGGAAATTTAGACAGGATTAACAAGATGGACAGGATGAAAGAATAAGCCTTCAATCTACCCTGCCTGATCTGCTTTCCTTAATCTTGATAATCCTGTTAATCCTGTCTATTTCTTTCTTACCCGCTGTATCCGCCGCCGCGACCAAAAGAACCTGAACGTCCCGGCGAGTAGTAGCCTGATCTTCCGGCGCGTGTCCCGACCACTGTGCCGCGAGGCGAGACACGCACGGTGCTGCGCCCGAAGCCGCTTGGCTTGCTGCGTCCGATGCCGCCGCGCGCACTTGTGCCGACGCGCGTTCCCCTGAACATCGTCGGGCGCGACGCGGGCGCATATCTCGGCGGAGAGACAGGCGGCGGAATTCCGGCGGGCGCGCGCCCGCTCGCGTAACGCCCGTATTCGGGATAGCGGCTGACATAGGCCGGGTAGGGTCTGTAAAAAGGATACGAATAGAAAAAGAGCGGATGAAGAAGAGCGCCGCCGCCGTAATAGTAATGTCTTTCCTGAACCCTTTGCGGGCTGCCGTCAGCCTTTTTGCCCTCGACCCATTCATCAACGGGTGTCAAATCGCTCAAAGGGAATATTGCTACGCTGATGCCTTTGCTTTGATACTCCACAAAGTCTTCGTTCAAATCGTCCAGTTCCTGCTGGCGCGCGCGGTCGGGCGTCACGTAAAGCACGGACTTGATGCCGAGTTCCTGTAGCTTCTCGGCGGAAGGGATTTTGGCGAGGTAACGATTGTCAAACTGCGTATCCGCGCTGGCGTAATTTTCGAGCCGCTTGGAATCGAGCAGGAAGACCGGCGGCGCGTCCTGTCGCGCTGTCGCTTGCTTGGCCTCGATCTCTCCAGCGTAGTAGAGCATCGCCGCCAGCGTCTCGTGCGACGGTGCGACGCCCAGCGGGTGCGGGAAATTATCGAAGGTCGTGATCAGATGCCCCGCTTCCGCCAAGCCTGCGCCGAGCGCGATACTATCTCGCCCTGGCAAATCAAGAATGATGGCGGTCTCCGATGGATTCTCCGCGTTGACTAGAAAATCTTTCGCGATTGTTTGCCCGCGCCCGTAAGCCTCCTGCATGTCCGGGAGGAAAATCGGCTTCAACTGGTTGCGTAGAGTTTCAAACTGCAAGGATTGGATGAGCGTCGGGACAAAGTACGGCATCCACTTCTGAGATTTCGGCTGAAAGGCATTGAGCATCTCCGATTGTCCCAGATATTTTTTCCACCCGTCGCTCTGTCTCGAATCAGTGGTTTGCGCTCCCTGAAAAACCAGCGGCTTGTCTTCAGAGCCGATGTTCCACCCGTGAGCGCGCTGCAACTCAAGCGAGTCGTCGTCCACTTCCGTCGTATCGTCGCGCGTTGCCAGCCAGACGCCGCCCGCCAGTACAGCCGTGCCCGTGACGACGCTGCCGACGATGAAAGTACGTCTGGACATCTTCCACCAGGGCTGCGACTCGCTCTCATCTATCCGCCGTCGCCGGTTGATGCGCCCGGCGCTCGTCAATCTTTTGTGAACCTTCTTATTGCTCATCAGACCTAATCAATTCCCTGAGTCACTGATAAAAACCGAGAAGAAAATAGACAGGATTAACAAGATGGACAGGATGAAAGAACAAGCCTTCAATCTACCCTGCCTGATCTGCTTTCCTTAATCTTGATAATCTTGTTAATCTCGGTCTATTCCTTCCCTACCTTTGCAATAGTTTTGTTATGCACTCTCAACTTCCAGATGCCACGAATGTCGGCACGGTCAATGCCGTGTACTCTGTGCTTTGATGCGACAGGCGAGTGAAAAATCCGCAGGCGCTGCCGCCCAGGACATAAACTCCGAAGTTCGCCAGTCTGCCCGACTCGTCCGCCGCCACCTTGAAGAAACGTTGCGCGACGAAGTGTTCGGGCAGCGCGCAATCGAGAGCTTTATTCCAGTCTTCTTCGCTAACGAAAGCTCCGCACACCGTCTCGCGCCCCTCGCAGCCGTAATCGCTCTTGAGCACCCACTCTTCGCGCTCCTCTCTTAGCTGCGAGAGAGAGAGGCCGGACAGGCGGCGAGTCTCAGGGATGTAGCGACGAATCCACGCTTGCGCGCGAGCCGAAAAACGCTCCTGCTCTTCCCAGAAGAAAGCCAGCGACAATTTATTCTGAGTAATCACTGAGCCGAAAGGATTGACGACGGTGACTGCGCCTGCCATCTCCGCCGAGAGCAATGCGCTGAGCGGGCCATCGAGCGGCAACGGGTCTGGATACGCGGGCGCGTCCGTCCAGACGGGCAGACGCTCACCCCACCAATCTGTCTTGTAGTGTCGCACGATCAAATCAACCGCGACGCCCAAAACTTCTATTCCGCTCGAAGTCGCGCGCACGTTGAAGGGCGAGCCGCAGACCACGCGCCAGCCAGCCTCTTCCAGCCAGCGCTGAAAGAGCGTAATCATCGCCAAATCTTCGCTCAACTCCGTCGGATAAATAATCCCGATTGTCTTGAGCGCCTGGTCTGTGCGCTTGGCATGACTCTCCGCGAGCATCTTGATGAACCGCTCCCGCAGGCGCGCGTTCGGATCACTCACCGCGCCGTGCGCTTCGCGTAGCATCTCGTTAAGAATGACCGCTTCCGGTTGACCCGAAGGCGTATCGCTATTGAGTTCGCAACACCTGATGGAGGCGTCTTCGCAAATGAAAAGATCTGCTCGCGCCATGCCATGCCAGAGGCCGCCCGAAGTCTCCCACATCATTTGCTGGCACGGTGTCAGGTGATAAAACTCCGCGAGAAGCGATGGGTTATCGAGCAGGATTTCGATTAACTCCTGATGAAGATACGTGACGCGCTCGGCGGCTTCCATCAACCGGCGCGCTTTCTCTTTCGTCAACACAACTCCGCGCACACGGAAGCGCTCGTTGCCGTCGAACCAGGGGTCTGAGATTACGCCGGTTTCGTAAATCGCCCGCGCAAAATCCGTGTAGTCTTGATAATCTGCTCTCGCAGAGATTTGAGGCATGTAAAACCCGAGCGGTGATTCCCGGCGTCAACCGCGCTCCGTTTGGCCGCCTACTACCTCAGCCGATGATGGCCGCCACAATAATCAGCGCAATCCCGATGATGACCGACGCGATGACGATGGCGAGCGCGACGTTCTGATCTTCTTCTATCTCTTTGCGGATTGAGAAGGGCGTGGCCTTGCCCATCACGAAGAAGGCGAGCGCGAAGAGCAAAAGTCCTGCCAGCGCGAAGATGGCAACGTTCAGAATTGCCTGAACCAGCGGCGCAATAAGAAGAAACATATTTTCCTCCATGAGTCATCTCAAAGTATTACGATTCGCCTCTATCATTGGTTTCCGTCTGTTGACAACTCCGCGATAATTTCTCGCACAGCCGCTCGCCCCTTTTCAACCTCGTCGGGCGCAAACGAGACTGCGCCGACGACCGCGTGACCGCCGCCGCCGTAGCGTTCGCAGATGGAAGCGATGTTGTGCGTGCGCGGGCGCGGCGACCAGGGGTTCGAGCCGACGGAGATTTTTGTGCGTTGCGGGCTGCGCGTGAGCGCGACCGAATAGGTAGTCTGCGGATAGAGATAGTAAGGGATGAACTTATTGAAGCCCTCCAGCCCATCGTCTATCAGATCAAATGAAACGACGCCATTAGCATACGTCGCCTTGCGCCTGATCGTCTCAAGCGTCTCCCGGTGACGGGCGAGGATGGGACGAAAGCGATGTTGCACCTCATCGCTCGTTGCAACTTCGTCAAGCGGACGCAGGACGAGCCAGCGAATAATCTGTTCGATGAATTGATCTTCGGGGTCGCTCTCAATCACCTGCATCAGTTGCAAGGCGGGCGCAGCCAGCTCGACGCACTGCGCGGGCGAATCATAAAGCGCGCCGTCTATGATGTGCGCCCAGTGGACGAGCGAATCAAGCGAGTCGTCCTCGAAACCGAAACGGGAGCGGGCAACATCATTGATAAACTCCGTGCAGGATTTCCGCGTTGCGTCCAGAAATTTTTTGCCGGATTGATCCGCGCGAAAGTGCGCTTCATCTTCGGGCGTGAGAAATGCGGATTGATGATGATCGAACCACCAGGTCAAACGCTCCGAGGTCGAGTATTTGAAATCAACGATAGCGTTCTCGTCGCCGTCGAACATCTCTTCGTCGAAGAGCGAGCCGGGGCGATGCAACAGGCTGGTGTAGTCAATCTCGGCAGCCTGATTAACGCGCGCTTGATAAAACCGCGTGAAGACGGTGGCCGAAGCCACGCCGTCAAAACAGTGGCCGTGATAAAGGATGCGAAGTTTCATGATTGATTGGCGCTCTTGTTATGAATTTGGATGATTGCAAAGCGCGCCATCTTAGCAGCAGTTTGTGCCGGTGGGAAAGCGAGGAGGAGAAATGAGAGAAAGGAATCAAACTGCGTCCCGTCAGGTACGATTGACAATAGCGAGAGCTATGATGGTCTTTGACAAATTAATCCGGTTAATAAAAGTAGGACAGAAAAACTAACCACGAAATCACACGAAGCGACACGAAAAGAGAGGAAAAGCTTGTTTCGTGTCGCTTCGTGTGACTTCGTGGTTTAGGTTTCACTGCCCTTGATTATTGCCGGTCTATTTTCATGCGCCCCTGACGGGGCTTAAATCGCGCCTGTGGCCTTACTGCTTTTTGCTGCTCTCGGTGGTGCTTTTGCTGCTCTCAGGGGTGCATTGCGTTGTGGTCGAGGCGGCGGTCGCTTTCAACAACTTGTCCTTGCCAGTTTCGGGCTTGAAGTCATCTGCGGCCTTTTTATCCTTCTCCGGCTTATCCAACCCGAGGCGCTCGCGGATAAACTTTTCAACATCGGCCTCGATCAATTCGCCGTTGACGACCCAGGCTTTTTCCGTCAGCAAGTCGCCTGTTTTGTTCAGCTTCGCGGGTTCCAGAAAAATATTGTAGGGCGACCCCCAGCGGCGCGTATCGCCTGTCGCCTGACGGTAGCCGTAGTGCGATGTCTTGTCCCGCTCTTCGCGCGATTCGGACTCGGAGACGACCATGTAGGGCGACCCCGACGCGCCGAAGTAAGCTTGGGAATCTGCGCGCGTGGCGTATTCGCTGACGGCAATTACGTCCAGACCATGCGCTTTATATTTCTCATAAAGCGATGCCGCGATGGGAGCTTCCAGTTTCCAGTTGCCACACCAGGGAGCGAAGTAGACGACGAGGACGAGCTTCTTATCTTTCGCGAACGAGCGCAGGTTGACGGGCTTGCCGTCGGCCAGACTATTGAACGTCCAGTCTTTGTAATTGACCGTCTTCTCTTCGAGCGGCGCGTATTCGTGACTCTGCGCGCGGGCAATCGCGGGCGCGCAGGCGAAGATGAGAGCAACGAGGATGAAAAGTTTCTTCATGATTACTTTCTCCGGGCTGAAGCCTGGGCTTGTGGGGAGAAGTGGTTTTTAAGGTCGAAGCGAAGGTTCTCACTTCAGACCGGGATTATCTGGAAACGGCTGTCGCCTGCGTTTCGTTGAGCAGCAATTTGACTGCGGCCTCAAACGTCGCACGGTTACGCGGCCCCGAAACTTTGTAACGAATCCGTCCCGTCCGATCAATGATAAAGGTCGTCGGAAAACTCTGGATACCGCCGAATTTATCGCCGATGCTTTCGGCGTCGAGCAGGATTGGATAATCTACTTTTATCTCCTGTTGAAATTTCTGAATGTCTGAAACGGAATCGTTCCAGGACGCGCCGACGACCGTGAACCCCTGCGTCTCAAGGTCACGATACATGGCGGCAAGTTCGGGTATCTCGGTTCGGCAGGGAACACACCACGTCGCCCAGAAGTTCAGGAACACGACGCGCCCGCGCAAGTCGCTGAGTCGGATCGGAGCGCCTGCCGTATCTTTCAATTCAATCTCAGGCGCAGGCACGACGCTGGCGGCTTCAAGCGGCGGCAGGGTTTCTACGCCGGAGCCCTCCAATTTGATGGCGGCTTCCGGGTTGGGCAGCCACGAAGCCAGCCACGCGTTAATCACCGCAACTTTGTTGGTCGCAATCAGCAGGCCGATGGAGATGAGCATGACACCTGAGACGACCTCGACCTTGTGCAGGTGCTTGCGGAATTTCGAGTAGAAGCCAAGAAACTTGTTGATGCCCAGGCCCGTCAACAGAAACGGCACGGAGAGACCCGCAGCATAAAAGCAGGAGAGATACAGCCCAGTCTTCCAATTACCGCTCGTCGCGGCCAAGCCGATGATGCCGCCCAAAATTGGGCCGATGCAGGGTGTCCAACCAGCGGCGAAAGCCATCCCCAGCGTCATCGAACCCAGCATGCCGCGCGGCTTCTGCTGCGAAAAGAAGCGCGTGTCTTTATAAAGCGCGCCAATCTTCAAAAAACCCATCAACTGAAATCCGAAGCCGATGATGACGATGCCGCCGATAATCCGAAACCAGGGATTCGCCGTGACGGTTTTTCCCAGCAAGCCTGCCAGCACTCCCAGCGACAGGAAGATCATTGAAAGGCCGATGTTGAAAGCGACGGAATTGAGAATGATGGCGCGGCGCGCGTTTTTGCGCGACTCATTGCCGTCTTTCAAATGGTCAATGCTGACGCCGGAGATGAGCGAAACATATCCCGGCACGAGCGGCAAAACGCACGGCGAGAGAAACGACAACAGGCCAGCCAGAAAAGCGACCCAGATGGTGATATTCGTGCCTTCCATAATCCTCAGCGGGCGCGAGCGCGATGACTAAAATACGGCGCTCAGTATAGCAAAGGTTTCAGAAAAACAGTGATGGGTGATAAGTGATAGGTGAGAGGAAAGAGCTTTTCTCTTATCACCCATCACCTATCACCTATCACTGTTCTTCTATCAATTTTTCAATTGCTGCTGAAATCTCAGCCTCGTTGCCGCCGCCCGTGCCGGTGGTAATCATGCGGATGATTCCCCGGCGGTCTATCAGGACGGCGGTCGGGATGGCTGAGACGCCGTAGTTGCGATGATTGTTGTCCGTGTCGGTCACGGCCACGCCGTATGGCAGGTTGTACTGCTTCTTGAAGCGTTCGATAAAGCCCAACTCCTCTGCGGGCGTCATCTCCTGCCGGTTGCCGTGCCCGTAATATTTCGTGATGCCGAGAATGACCAGCCCGCGATCCTTATACTTCTCATGCCAGTCTCTGAGGTGCGGGAAAGCTGCGAGACAGGGGCCGCACCACGTCGCCCAGAAATCCAGCAGCACCACACGACCACGCAAGGCCGAGATTTGCACCGGCGCTTGTTCCACCCACTTGACGATTGAAATCTCCGGCGCAACCTCACCCTGAAGACGCAAATGTTTTTGCTTGCGCTGCAATGATGGAAGCACGAATCGCTGACTCTCCTGCCCAAAGCTCGTTTTCGCGTAGAGGATGGCGTCCTCGACCGCCTTCACGGCATCGCTTTTGCGCTTGCTCTCGACGAGAACATCCGCGAGCTTTTCTGTGACATCAACGTACAGTCTTGGAGACGGCGCGTTCATTGCCAGTTGGCGCACCTCTTCCAGCACCGAGAGCAGCGCGCTCGCAGGCTTCTTCATCTCCTGATAAATGTCTACCAGAGCATTGCTCGAAAGAAAGAGCAGACGATCAGCGGCGGTGGTCTTCGCAGTTGCCTGCAAAGACTTGGCTGCTTTGAAAGCTTCTTCGGCGTGCGCGACTGCGCGCTCCGTCTGCTTTGCTTTGTGATAAGCGCTGGTGAGCGCATTTTGCATCGTCACCTGCTCGCTAATCTTTCGCGGCTCAAAGCGTTGGTAATCACCAAGCGCCGCTTCAGATTCTTCAAGCCGGTTCATCTGCGCGGTACGCAACACCACGATGTAACGTGCAAACTGCGGGCGCTCCCCGGCAGCCTGCTTGTCACGGTCCAGAAAGCGTTTCAACAATTCGAGGGTGCGCTCTTCGTTGGCCGAGAGATGATAGAGCAGCCCCGTATAATAAAGGTCATCAGTGGAGAGCTCGGAGCGCGTAATCAATTCGGCGGCATAGCGCGCGGCCAGTTCTTTCTGCTCCTGCACAGTTTTTTCGAGCAGCTTCGGGTCAAACGGCAACTGCTTGCTCTGAAACTCCTGAAACTTCCGCGCCGCATAGCCGGAAGCCTCTTCGTAAAGCTCGGACGCCGCGCGGGTGTTCGCCGGAGTAGCCCCCGGCGGCGGCTTCGTGATCCGACGCGCCTGCGCGAAGCTTTGAAAGGAGGCGAGCGAGAGCGTGCAGATGAAGAGCGCGAAAACGATCAGCTTTCTCATACGAATATCTTTCATAAATCAATTAACGCCGACGCACTGAAAGCGTTCCGGGCTAAAATCGTTGATGAGAGGCGAGGCGTTACCCGTCGTGATTTGTTCGGCCACAACGTCGCCCGTCAGGGGGGCAAGCAGGATGCCGTTGCGATAATGGGCGGTCGCGTAAAAGAGACCCTGCGTCTCGGCGCACGCGCCTATCACCGGCCACCCATCTTCAGCGCGCGGGCGCAAACCCGCCCACGAATCCACGAGCGGCAAATTCCCTACGGCGGGCGCAATCTCCAGCGCGTGCGACGTGATGGCATGAACGCCTGCGCCCGTCACGCGCTTTTCAAAACCCGCATGCTCGGTCGTTGACCCAGCCAACAGGCGACCGTCGAGCCGGGGCACGAGGTATCCGCGCGGGCTGTAAATCACATGACGAGCGAGCCGAGGGTTGGTCTCAAAACAGAGCATCTGCCCGCGCACAGGTTCGATGCTGACGAGCGGCAACGTATTGCCTGACGAGGTCAGAAAAGATGTCCATGCGCCCGCTGCAACGACGACCACAGGCGCATGAACCGCGCCCCGCGAAGTTTCGACGCCAAGGATGCGCCCGCGCTCCATGATGAGCGATTTAACGTGCGTCTCCGTCAAAAGACGCACGCCGTGTTTTTCAATTGAGGTGGAGAGCGCCGCGATGAGACGGCGGTTCTCAACCTGCACGTCGAGCGGAAAGCGCAAAGCGCCGCGCACAGCGGGCGAGACACACGGCTCAAGCCGTCTTGCTTCGTCCGCGCTCAAGTGTTCTACGGATAATCCTGCGCGGTGTTGCCAACTGTAGCGACGCTCTATCTCCTGTTCGTCCTTTTCCGTGAAGGCGAGGTAAAGCGTCCCTGTTCTTTCAAGCTCTATGTCCGTTCCCGTCTCTTCGCGCAACTCGCTGGCGAATGCCGGATAGAGATCGCGGCTCGCGCACGCCAGTTCAAAAAAGGCGTCGGCTATCGCGGCCTCAGCCTGCGGCGCAAGCATCCCGGCGGCGGCATGTGAGGCTTCAGCGCCCGGCCTCGCACGCTCAATCAACATCACTTGCCCCGCGCCGCGCAACAGGAGCGCACGCGCAATCGCGAGGCCGATGACGCCGCCCCCGATGACGACCACATCCGCCGACCCTACACTTTTCAACGTCCCCTGATGTCGCATTGATTAAAACTTGCTGGTATGATGCCGCAACGCAGGAGTCAGAAGTCAGGAGACAGAATACAGAATTAAGGGAAGCGGCGGTCGCTTTTCTATCAATTCTAGAATCTCTCGGCTACTGTCTTTCTTCTGTCTCCTGACTTCTGACTTCTGACTCCTGATTATGAAACATACTATCACACTCATCCCTGGCGACGGCATCGGCCCTGAAGTCTCTTCGGCGGTCGTGCGAATCATCGAAGCGGCGGGCGCGGACATCCAATGGGAGACGCATTACGCGGGCGCGCAGGCGCTGGAAAAGTTCGGCGACACGCTGCCCGCAGAACTCCTCGAATCAATCAAGCGCAACAAGATCGCGCTCAAAGGGCCGATTACGACGCCGATTGGTAAGGGCTTCACCTCCGTCAACGTCGGCTTGCGTAAAGCCCTAGACCTTTATGCCAACCTGCGTCCCGTGCGCGCTTTGCCCAACGTGCCTTCGCGCTATCCTGAGCTTGATCTGATCGTCGTGCGCGAAAACACAGAAGACCTCTACTCAGGCATCGAGCACGTCGTCGTGCCCGGTGTGGTCGAGAGCATCAAGATCATTACCGAAAAGGCTTCGACGCGCATCGCGCGCTTCGCCTTCGATTACGCGCGCCGCGAAAATCGCAAGAAGGTCACGGCCATCCACAAAGCGAACATCATGAAACTGTCGGACGGGCTGTTTCTTGATTGCTTCCGCACAGTTTCCAAAGACTATCCCGAGATCGAAGCCGACGACAAGATCGTTGACAACGCCTGCATGCAGCTCGTCATGCGTCCAGAGCAGTTCGACATCATGCTGCTCGAAAATCTCTACGGCGACATCGTGTCCGATTTGTGCGCTGGCCTCATCGGCGGGTTAGGACTTGTGCCCGGCGCGAACATCGGCGAACTCGGCGCAGTCTTCGAGGCCGTTCACGGCTCTGCGCCGGACATCGCCGGACAGAACATCGCCAACCCGACAGCGCTGCTGATGAGCGGCATTCTGATGCTGCGCCACCTCGGCGAGCGCGATGCTGCCGAGAAGATAGAGACGGCGATGCTCAAAGTCTTCGAGGAAGGCAAAGTGAGAACGCGCGACATTGGCGGGACATCGAAAACCAATGAATTTGCCCGCGCGATCATTGATGCTATGAATGGCCAGTGAACGATGACACAACGCACTTAAAGCGTCTAACAAAACCATGTAACTACTAAGAGACACGAAACAACACGAAGAAGGCAGTTATAGTAATTTTGTGTCTCTTCGTGTTATGCGCGTGGTTACATGGTTTTGTCAGGTGTTCGTAATCCGGCCTTCTTATTTCCAGTAAGCTGTAATTTTCTTTCTGCTAAAGGAGTTCCCCCGAACTATGAAAACGACTGCGACCGCAGCCGCTTGCCTGCTGCTCGTCTGTCTCTTGTCTGTAGCTTCGCCCGCACAGCAATCTGCCACTGCGACACTGAGCGGAATCATTACCGATCCGAGCGGCGCTGTCATACCAGGCGCACAGGTGTCGGCATTGCAGAAGTCAACGGGGATTCGACGCGAGACTACCACCAACGACGAAGGGCTTTATTCGCTGACAAACCTGCCCCCCGGTGAATATGAAATAAAAGTTCAGTCAACCGGATTCAGTACGAAGGTTTCGCAAGCGCCGGTCGTGCTTCAGGTCGGCCAGAACGTGACGCTTGATGTGGGGCTTGAGATTGACCCGAAATCGGAAAACGTGATCGTTGATCTCATCAGCGAAATACCTTTGGTTGATACCCTTTCCTCAAAAGTTGATAGCGTTGTCAATGAGCGAGAGATTGCCAGTCTCCCGCTTAATGGTCGCAACTTTCTCGAACTCGCCCTCCTCGTTCCCGGCAATTCTCCCGCGCCGAACTTCGATCCGACGAAGACGAACGTAGTCACGATCTCTTCCGCAGGCCAATTGGGGCGCGGCGGCAACATCACCATTGACGGCGCGGACAATAACGACGACGTAGTTGGCGGGCCGCTCCAGAACATCTCGCAGGAAGCGGTGCAGGAATTTCAGATTGCTACCAATCGCTTCTCCGCCGAATTCGGTCGCTCGGCCTCTTCCGTCATTAACATCGTGACCAAAGCGGGCACGAACGAGGTTCATGGCACGGCCTCCGTCTTCTTTCGTGATCGCCGGTTACAGGGATTGCCCGCGACGCTTGATCGCAGCACCGCGCAGGAACAGCCCTTTGATCGCCAGCAATACGCCTTTGCGATTGGCGGGCCTTTGAAGAGAGACAGGGCATGGTATTTCGGCTCGTTCGAGTATCGTAATCAGGACGGCGCGGTGTTGGTCGGAGCGCGCGATGTTGCGCGCCGCACAATCACGAGCAGTTTTGCGCCAGCGCCGCTCAACGATCTGCTGTTGAATCTGCGCGGCGATTGGCGACCCACAGATGTTGATTCGCTCTCCTTCCGTTATTCGCTTCAACGAGAAGATGATGTCTCGGCCAGCACCTTGATTCGCTCCATCGGCTCTGCTTCGCAACGACAGGCCGGGCGCAACAACTATCATTCATTCCTGACCAACTGGACGCGCGTCTTCTCGCCGACAGTCGTCAACAGTTTCACTTTCAGCTTCAGCGATTTTCTCAATCGCACCCTGCCGGTCACGCCCGGCCCCCAACTTACTTTCCCCAGCCTACAGGACGGCGCGTCTTTTCGCGTCCCGCAGCAAACGAAGCAGAGGCGTCTGCAATTCGGCGACGCCTTGTCGTGGATCAGAGGCGCGCACACCTTGCGCTTCGGCGGCGAGGTTCAAAGAATTGACGCCGGATTCGACCTCGCCGTGTTCCAGCAGGGACGCATCGAACTGGTTGAGGACTTCGCAAACTTCGACCACAACAATGATGGCCAGATTAACGATAACGATCTTCTTTTCGCCGTCACCCTACGGAGCGCCGTGCCCGACCGCGCGCTTCTTATCCCCGACGCGGACAACACGCATTTAGCTCTCTTCGCGCAGGACGATTGGCGTGTCACTCCTAAGCTCACTCTCAATTTGGGCTTGCGCTACGAACTGGACACGGACGTAAAGAACCTTAACCGTGTGGATGAGCTTAACCCGCTCATCCTGCCTTTCCTGAACGGCACACGCTCACGCGATACCAACAACTTCGCCCCGCGCTTCGGCTTCAACTACTCGCCTGACGATGGACGCACAAGCATTCACGGCGGCTACGGTATCTACTACGACCGCGTGACGCTCCAAATCCAGTCGCTTGAACGCGGACTTGACGGGCGTGCGCTGCCGATTGAAGTCCGCGCGGGCAACGTCTTCTTCCTTGATCCGAACACCGGCCAGTTTCCGCCCTTCGCTCCGACCATCTCGAACCCGTTCACGGGCTTCATTCTGCCGGGCGCTGGCGCTGGCGGCATCAATATCATTGACAACAATCTTCAGAACCCGATGGTGCAGCAGATGAACGTAGGAATTCAGCGCGAGTTTTTCAGAGACTTCGTCGTGCGCGCCGATTACCTGCACAACTTCGGCACACACTTCATCATCGGGCGTACCATCGGCACGGTCTTCAACCCGGTGGTCGGCGGCCCAGACCTGGTGAAGAACCTGGAATCCTCCGTCAAGACGAAATACGACGGGTTGCTCATGAGCTTCGAGAAGCGTTACTCGCATGGCTTTCAGCTCAGAGCGGCCTACACGCTCTCGCGCAGCTTCAACTATGCGAACGACGATCAGATTCCTTTCTCGAACGGCCCCGTTGACCCGACGAATTTGCAATTGGAGTACGGCCCGACGCCGAACGACCAGCGGCATCGCTTCGTCTTCGCGGGCGTCTTCGATTTGCCCGGAAAGCTCCGCCTCTCGCCGATCTGGACAATAGCGTCGGGCGTGCCGATGGATATTCTGCTGCCCGACGGCTCCTCACGTATCCCCCAGCTTCAACGCAACGCGGGCGGGCGACTCTTTCACACGGGCGCGGAATTAAACGCCTTCCTCCGGCAACTCAATAATGGGAATCTGGGCGCGGGCGCTCCCTTTCCCTTGCCGCTCGTCCGCGACGATGCGCGCTTCAGCGATTCTTTCAACTCGCTCGACCTGCGGCTTTCACGAAAATTCTCTTTCACCGAAAGCATGGGACTTGAGCCAATCATAGAGGTCTTCAACCTCTTCAATGTGACGAACGTACTCGGCGTCTCGAACGTCAACTATTCAGGCTTCGGTAATGTGATCGGCACGTCAACTTTCGGCCAGCCCATCACGACGGCAGGCGGCGTCTTCGGCTCAGGCGGCCCGCGCGCATTTCAATTCGCAGCGCGATTCACGTTCTAACCTGTCGGTTCACGTTCTAAACTGTAGGGGCAGGGCTTGTCCCTGCCCGTGTATTTCATTAATCAAGTGCATTTCGTTAATTGAGCGGGCAGGGACAAGCCCTGCCCCTACAAATGATTTCCTAAAGAATTAAAAGTGGCTGCACAAGTCGGACTAAAGCGACAACTCGGACTCACCGCAGCGATTGCCCTGGTCATCAGTGGCGTCATCGGGCTGGGTATCTTCGTTTATCCGGCGGGGATGGCGAAGTCGCTCGGCTCTCCCCTGTGGCTGCTCGTCGTCTGGCTCGTGATGGGGCTTGCGGCGCTCTGCGGTGCGCTCTGTTACGGTGAGCTTGCCACGCGCTTTCCGGAAGCTGGCGGCGGCTACGTCTACCTGCGCGAAGCCTACGGCCCTCGCATCGCTTTTCTTTACGGCTGGATGCTTCTGCTCGTCCTCGACCCCGGATTGACGGCGACGCTCGCGGTCGGGCTGGCGAGCTACAGCAGTTTCATCATCCCCTTATCACCGCTGGCCATGAAGCTTCTGGGCATCGGGACAATTCTCGTCCTCGCCGGAGTAAATATTGTCGGACTGCGCCTCGGCGCACGCGTGATGCTCTTGCTCACGCTGTTCAAAGTCGGGCTGCTGCTCTTTATAGTCTGCTGGGGCTTCGGGTCTGGGCTGGGGAATTGGAGCAACTTCACCCCGTTCGTCGCGCAAAGACCCGGCTCCGATGCGCTCTTTGCAGCGCTGGCCGGGGCGAGCGTGGCGGGCTTCTTTTCATTCGCCGGATGGTGGGACTTAACGAAGCTCGCAGGCGAAGTGCGCTCGCCCGCAAAGAATCTGCCGCGCGCCCTCATCCTCGGACTGCTCATCATCACCATCGTTTACATTTTGACGAGCGCAGCCTTTCTTTACCTCGTGCCACTGGAAAGCGTTCCGGCGGACGAGACATCGGCGCAGACTTTTGCGGCGCAGGTTGGCCTCGCGCTTTTCGGACGAACGGGCGGGCAGATTTTCTCAAGCATCGTGGTCATCAGCGCCCTCGGCAGCCTGGCCGCTTACATCATGGCCGCGCCGCGCGTCTATTACGCGATGGCGCGTGATGGTCTTTTCATCAAACAGGTGGCCGCCATTCATCCGCGTTTCGGCACACCTGCGCGAGCCATCGCTTTGCAGGCTGCGCTTGCGTCCGTGCTCGTCGCCGTCGGCACGTTCGATGCGATCATCGCCTATTTCTTCTTCGTGACGGTTGTCTTCATCGCGCTGACGGTCGCCGCCATTTTCGTCCTTCGCCGTCGGAGTGGAAACACCACGACGTACCACACGCCCGGCTATCCCGTGACGCCACTCTTTTTCCTGCTCATCATCGGCGCGTTGCTCTTTCTGCTCGCCTCGAATAATCCATTGCAGGCATTCTTAGGCGTCGGCGTGGTCGCGCTCGGCGTGCCGGTTTATCATCTGCTGTTTCATAAAAAAGCTGCCAGCGATTAGCAACCAGCAATCAGCAAATGATTTTCGAGTTGTGGTAATCTGCGCTGGCGTAAGAGATCTGGTTGTCGACAATTCGTCCCAGAGGGACGATTGAAAATAGCCCAGCCATTTATGGCTGGGTATCAGGTGCGGAGTTTCATTTGAGTCCCGTAGGGACGATTGAAATACTCAGCCGTCCCTACGGGACTGGAATTAAATTTCTTGTTGTCATTCCCAGCCATAAATGGCTGGGCTATTTTCAGTCGCTCCTAACGGAGCTTAAAAACTCGCGCACTACGATTATTGATTGCTTTCAAAAAGGAAGAGAGAGCTATGACCTGGATTAAAACCGTTCCCTTTGAGGAAGCCGACGAGAAGCTCAGGCACGCGATGGAAGCGCAGCGTGAGTTGTATCCGATTGAATATGCCACGCCTGTGCATCCGACGCCGGACGGCGAATCCTCCGGCATCGTCGCGTCACACAGTTTGATTCCCGACGCGCTCTATCATGCCTTCGGCACGTTCGGCGCGTTGATGTCGCCCGATTTGCCCCTGACGCGCCGCCAGCACGAGATGATTACGACGGTTGTTTCGGTCAATAACCGTTGTCATTATTGAATCGAATCCCACGCAGAGTTTCTGCGTCGAGTCACACTGGACGAGGATTTCGTTCGCGCCCTGCAAGAGGATTACACGAGTGCGCCTCTCTCGGAGCAGGATCGCGCGATGCTGGACTTCGTCGTGCAATTAACCAAAGACGCCACGCGCATCTCGCGCGAGGATCACGAGCGTCTGCGAAGCGTCGGCTTTGACGATCAGGGAATCCTGCAAATCACGCTCATCGCTTCATGGTTCAACTACATCAACCGCGTGGCCGATGCGCTCGGCGTCGGGCGCGATTAAGAGTCACGAACAAAACAGAGGAGAAATAGACAGGATTAAAAGGATTATCAAGATTAAGAAAACAAGGCAGGACAGTGAAGCTTGAATCTCTTTATTTTATCCTGTCCATCTTGTTAATCTTGGTCTATTCCTTTTCTATTGTATTTTTTAGTCGTTGTAAATTAGTGGACGACAAGTTCGCGGGCAAGTTATTCTCCTCGCCGCTCGTCATAAAAAAAAAGAGGTCACAACTAGATGAAAATATCATTGCCCAGACAATGGCTTACTCTGCTTATCCTCATCACCATCTGCACCACGGCAGCTTACGCACAGAGACGAAGAGGCGGAGCACCGGCCTCGCCTCCCGCCCGTTTATCTGAAATGAAAATCATTACGTATAACGGGGGAAATGATACTTTTGGCGATAATATAGCCGTTGGAGAGCATTCTCTTTTCAACGACCTGGACACATCGCTCCTGGTGAAAGTGGAGGTGTCGGGTAAGGCCGGAGAGTATTCAGACCGGAATGTGGAGATCACCGCCCGTCAGGGAAACAAAGTGATCCTGAACAGAAACGCGATGGTCGGGATATACAATGAGAACGGTAAATATTACGTCACCGCCTGGATTCCCAACCCCCTCTGTCAGGACACTACCATCCAGGCACGGCTGCTTGGGCAGAGCAAGCCTTCCATCATCAGGAAAAAAATCACCGCTAACTGCGGAGAGTAAAGGGAAGTGGTCGGTGGTCGGTGGTCAGTTGTCAGTTAAAACAAAACCGATTTTCGTTCTTACTGACTACTGACCACTGACCACTGACCACTGCTTTTCCCACCCCATATAGTGCCGGAGCGCATACCATCTGGCATAAAGTTCCTCTCTATCCCACCGCGACTGCAATCAAAATACAAGAAAACTAAGAAAAAGGTTGTAGCCTGAACGCGCGGGCACAGCCTTTGCTCTCGCCGTTTGACAGCAGACGAAGCCCTCGCAATAGCTTTATCTCTCCCTGGCGCGCATGCTTTCTCCTCGAAGCTTTGCCCCGTGCGCGACCCGCGAGCGAGCGGCCTTTCTTGACGTTTCAAAATTAAAGGAGAGTAAATCCATGCGTGCCCCACGGCCTACTATCTCGACCTCTCTCTTTCTACTGTTCACACTGCTCTTCGCCTTCACCACCGTTGTCCGTGCAGACGACGACACCGCCACCGGCGACGAATACGAGGAGAACGCTCGCGTCGCGCGCGTCGGCTTGGTTCGCGGCGATGTCCAGTTGCGGCGCAACGGGAGCAAGACGTGGGAACGCGCCCGCGTCAATCTTCCGCTCGTTGAAGGTGACGTGCTCGCCACAACGGGGCAGGACGCGCGCCTCGAAGTTCAGATTGATGCGCGCAACTTCGTGCGCGTCGGCGGCGATTCCATCCTGCGCGTGGTGACTCTGCGCGACGAAGGCATCGCGCTCAGTCTCTCCGAAGGGACGGCGACACTCAGGCTCGCGCGCTTCGACCGCGACAAAGAATATTTCGAGATTGATGCGCCGGGAACAACCCTCGCGGCTGAAAAGCGCGGCGTCTATCGTCTGGATGTCTCGCGCGAAGGCCGGGGAGTGCGCCTGACGGTTAGAGACGGTGGACAGGCGCGCATCTATTCCGAAACTTCCGGCTTCACTTTGCGCGACGGGCGCAGCGCCGAACTCGTCACGGGCGCAGCGGACGCGGGCGATTGGGAGTTGAGCAGCGCAGCGTCGTTCGATTCGTGGGACACATGGGTTGACGACCGTGAGCGTTATCTAGCGGCTCGTTTGCGCTATGACGGGCGCGAGCGCTACTACGACTCGGACGTGTGGGGCGCTGAAGAGTTGGATACTTACGGCGACTGGACATACGTCAACGAGTACGGCTGGGTCTGGCGTCCGCACGTCACCGTCATCAATAACTATAACAACTGGGCACCGTATCGCTACGGGCATTGGGCCTGGGTTCCGCCCTACGGCTGGACGTGGGTGGGCGATGAACCCTGGGGCTGGGCTCCGTATCACTACGGGCGTTGGGTCTATTACAACAACAGTTGGTGCTGGGCTCCGCGCGGCTACGGCTACACGTACCGCAGAGCATGGTGGCGGCCAGCGCTCGTCGTATTCGTTTACATTCCGACCTCTTACGGCGAGCAGGTCTGCTGGTATCCACTCAGACACGGCCAGCGCGACCCGCGCGGGCGTCACTACCGTCGGCTTGAGTCTCTAAACTCAAGGGATCTGGCTCGATTACAACGCAACAATCCCGCTTACCTTCGCGCCATCACGACTCAGCCCGCGCGCGAGTTCGGGCGACAGGCGGCGCGGACACAACCGGCGTCGGCTGAGATCGCACGTCGCGCCATCACGGGTGAGCCTGTGCGCGGGCGTCTGCCCATCACACCAATTGAGAGCATCGGCGGCCAGGGCACAGGCGAACTTGACAGGCGCGGAGGACGCGCCATGATTGCGCGCCCGCCAACGCCAAATGGAACAGCCCCGGCCTTGCAGAATCGCCCGACCGGAGCGGCGACGCGCACACCCGGCGTCCCGCTCGACGGAGAGCTTCGTCGCACGCGTCTCTACAACGGGCGCGAGCCGCGAGCTGTCATTAACGCGGGCGAAAACAACGGCAACAACGTTGGTGGAAGTGGCGGCAGCAGCAATCCTGTAGTCGTTGATCCCGGAAACACAGGCGCTGTGGCGCGGCCTCCGCGCACGCGTGGCGCTGATCGCACACCCGTCGAGCGCGGCACTCAGGGGAATGATGGGAACTCCGGCACAGTACCCTGGTACGAGCGCCCGGCGCGGCCTGCGCGCGTGAATCCGAGCGAGGAGCGCAGGCAATCAACAACCTCACCAGTGCCCAACGTGCCGCGACCAGATGGCGGTGATGCCGGAGTTATACCTGCGCCCGCGCCCGCACCTGAGCCTGCGCCTGACCGCGTGCGTCCGCGACGTGACGACAACGATGGCGGTGGTGCGATTGAGCGGCGTCCTGACCGCAGACCGGAAACGAGGCCGGAGTCCAGACCTGACCCAAGACCTGAGCCTCAACCGGAAACCAGACCGGAGCCAAGACGCGAATCGCGTCCCGAACCGAGGGAAGAGCCAAGGCCGGAATATCGTCCTGAGCCACGTCCTGAGCCACGCCCCGAACCACGTCCCGAACCACGCCCGGAGCCGAGGCCGGAGTCCAGACCTGAGTCCAGACCCGAACCCAGGCCGGAACCCAGACCTGAGCCTAGACCTGAGCCTCAGCCCGAGTCTCGTCCGGAGCCTAGACAGGAATCTAGGCCGGATCCGCCAGCGCAGCGCGAATCGCCGCCGCCGTCACGCGAAGAGAAACCAGACCCGCCGCCGCAGCGTGAGCGCAGCGACGACGCCCCGCGACCGTCCAGACGAGGCGAACCGTGAGAGGCACGCGCACGGTAATTTGCCGAGCGGCTAACTTGAAAGAATCGAAAGGAAGATTTATGAGACGACTAATCCGAATCACACTCTTCGCTTCCCTGCTCATGGGATGCGCCGCGCTCTCGTTCGCGCAGGATAGAGAGCGCATGGTGGATGCCTCGCACAGTTTGTCCGCCACTACTACTGCGGCGACGGCGGCGGCGCTTAACCCGTCCTACATCCCGCACGGGTCGAAGGTCTACGTCAACTACATTCAGGGCATGAACGGTTTTGAAAACTACCTGGTCGCGGCTTTCAAGAAGAAGAAGGTTGATCTCTTAGTCGTGACTGACCGCGCGCAGGCCGACTTCGAGATTACCGGCTACGCCGAGCACAAAAAAGCTGGCTGGGCAAAGATCATCTTCGGCAGCGGTCTGCCCGAATCCGAAGCGAGCATACAGATCGTCAATCTCAAAACCAGCGTCGTCTCTTACGCCGTCGGCTCCTACAAGGTGGACGCCCTCAACGGCAAGAAGAGCACCGCCGAGCATCTGGCGAAGAATCTGCGGCAGAAGATGGAGAGAGACGACAAGAGGAAATAAAGCAGTGGTCAGTGGTCGGTGGTCAGTGGTCAGTAAAAGCAAAAGCTCAAGGCTGCTTACCGTATGTTCTTACTGACCACTGACCACTGACCACTGATTAAGGGGTTATCAGATGTACACCACACGTTTACGCCCTCGCACAAGCGCGCTGTTTGTCGCTTGCCTGCTCATCATCTCTCCCTTTGTTCAGGTTGGCTTCGCGCAGAGCCGCGTCGG
Organism: uncultured Acidobacteriota bacterium; assembly: GCA_963791265.1. Lineage (GTDB taxonomy): Bacteria > Acidobacteriota > Blastocatellia > Pyrinomonadales > Pyrinomonadaceae > QHXM01. The sequence goes on along the minus strand of CAWBSB010000004.1, from coordinate 9,507 downwards.
AACTGAGGTCAAGCCCGACGTGCGCCGCGCGCTCAGGACACGCAATCGTGAATCCGTCATGGGTAAGCGCAAGGACGGCTACGCACCCATGCGAAGCAAGGCGACGTTATCTCAGCGCCCGGCGCGCGTGAAGTCTCAGAATGAAACCAACGCGCGGGCTGGAACAGCGGCGAGGCGTCCGGCGCGCGTTGTCCGTAAGAATTTTGAGACGAGCGCTGCGAAACAGGATGCGGCTTCGTATCCGGGCATCCTCGCGGGTACGCCGCTCAGTTGGATTTTGCACACGTCGCAACTGAGCCTGACATCTTCAAATGGAACGAACGAGCAGTACGTTGACGCTTCAGGCGATCTGGTCGCAGATGAAAGGACGACTTTCGATGCGGACGGCGGCTCGTTCGACATCGCGGTCGGTCGTTCCGGCGCGCGTTATGAAGTCTATTCCGGCACGCTCAATAATCGCCCGGTTGGGGTAATCGCAGTCGGTCGCGACACAAATGGCAATTACGTCAACGACTACGCACAGGGCGCGACGCCGACCTTCGATCTCGAACGCGACTTCGGGCTTCCCTCTGCTGTTTCAGTCGTCTCAGGCCGTTCAAACGCCGGGCGCGAGTTCGTCATCGTCTCGTCAAGCGGCTATTACAACTTTGATAATCCGTCCGACCCGGACAACGAGCCTTCGGCTGGCGTCGTCCTGCTCGTGCGCGATACGGCGACGGGTGGCTTTGACGATTCACGCTCGCGCTCGCTTGTCCGCGCAGGCAGCAACGAACTGAACAACGCCAACGCGCTCGCGCTCTTGCCGAACAACGATCTGTTGATCGCTGACTTCGATTCCAACGAGCTACGCATCGTCCGCGATACGGATGCGGACGGCATTCCGGACAGGCTCGACCCGATTCCCTTTTACAGCTATCGCTTCTCCGACGACTCGCCTCTGGACATCGCCGCCAACTCGCGCGGCGTCGTCTTCTCGCATTCCGTCGGCAACGATACCATCATGCTCGCGCTCTACGATGATAACAACAACGGTTACGCAGACCGTGATGAAGTGGTCGTCGAAGGTCTCTCGATTGACAACAACCTGATCTTTCACGGGCTGACGACGGATCGCGAGGGAACTGTCTACGTCATCGAGAACGCATCGGGCGCTGCCGACCTAACTCAGGATGGCGGCAATCTGGGTACGCCGCAGATAGACGCTTTTCCAGACCCCGCGCTCAACGGCTTCCTGCGCGACGGCGCGCTTTTCGCTGAAGCCAATAACGCGAACACGCAGGCGCTCTCAGGTCTCGCCTTCGGTGTCGAGACGGTGCTTCCTGCCGTCGCACACCTGACGATGACCAACAGCGCGAGCTTTCATGGAAACGGAACTAAAGCCGGGCTGGCGACCATTCAGGGCACGGGTCTGACGCGGGGCGCGAGTGGCCGCAGCGAAGCGGACGCGGCGGCGCGCGGCGTGTTCGTGACCCTCGAAGGTCGCGCAGTGCCCGTTCTCTCCTTTGATGATTCGCAGATCAACATCTACATCCCTGAAGCAGCGGGCGCGGGCGTCGGCTCGGTGGTCGTTTACGTCAATGGCAGCGTTATTGCCGCAGATGATTGTCTGGTCTCAAACGATAATCCGGGTCTCTTCACCACGACACAGAGCGGGGCGGGCGAAGCGGTCGCGCTGCTCGTTTCGGACATGCAATACACGCGCGCTCCCTTCAATGCGAAGACGAACGGGCAGCCAAGTGTGATCGCGCTCTTGGGCACGGGCTGGCGTAACTCTCTGCCGGTGACTGTCAGCATCGGTGGGCAAAAAGCTGTGGTGGAATACGCGGGCGCGTCCGGCGGCTTCAATGGTCTGGATCAAATCAACGTCCAGATTCCCAACGGCGTGATCGGCACTGTGCCCGTCGTCGTCACGACCGCGAGCGGAGCGTTGAGCCGTAGCGATGTGTTCGTCAGTATCAAATAAGCACCCGTAAGCTGAAGCGGCTTTGAGTCAGTAATTGGACGAGAGCTTGACCTAAGCGGCTGTGCCGCAAGTCTGTGCGGAAAGCCTGTGGCTTTCCGTCTCCCGCCTCCATTAATGATTGAGAGGCTACGCCTCGCTGGCAGGCAAGGCGCAGCCTTGCCAGAGATGAAAGCGAAGCCTACGGAAAAGCTCAGCCTTTCAGCACAAAAGGCGGCGCAGCCGCTAAGGTCTAACTCTCGTCATTTCCAATCCGACATCAGCATTCCGCAATCGAATGCTATCTCTTCAATTTGATTGTCGTGTTCTCGACGACGGAGGGTGGAGGCGCGGGCGTCTGTCTTATTTCTTCGGTGATCGGGGCGGGCGGCAAGGTGGCGGCAGCATAGTCGGATTGATCGAGCGCGGGCGTTTCCGGCTCGACCTTCTTCTCCGTCGTCTTCAAAAGTTTGTTTGCCTTTCCCACCCGCGACATTCCTGCGATGAGGAAGATTGCGCTGAGCAAGAAGCCGAACGCGGCGCTGAAGATGGCTGACTGCCATGCACCGAGGAAACCGTTAATGGCTGCATTCACCCCGCCAATCAGGAGGATGACGATGCCACAGCCGAGTGCGGTCTCGCTCCTTTTATACTTCTGAATCGCCTCGTCCACCTGCCCGTCGAGCGCGAGCCTGATGGCGGGCAGCGACAACCCGCACTGGCGGCAATAACGCTGCTCCTTCTTATTCTCCGTTGCGCATCGGGGACAGAACATCGGAGTTTCTCCATTCAGCAGTTTACTACGATTTATCCGCGAGCATGTTTCAACTTCGTCTGTTGAGGCTTCATTCTCGCTGCCGGGGCTTCCCTCACTGCGCTCTCATCCTTCATACTTGCCTCTATGGAACGCATCGTTTTTTTAGACCGCAGCACGTTGATTGCCGAAGTCAGGCGACCCGCCTTCGAGCATGAATGGACGGAGTATGTGATGACGGCTCCCCCGGAGATAGTTGAGAGGCTGAAGGGTGCGACCATCGTCATCACCAACAAAGTGCCGCTCCGTGAGGCGGAGTTATCTGAGTTGCCTGAATTGAAATTCATCGCCGTCGCGGCAACCGGCGTGGACATCATTGATCTGGATTATTGCCGCAAGCGTGGGCTTCCGGTCGCTAACGTCCGTAACTACGCGCGCCACGCCGTGCCCGAACACGTCCTGATGTTAATTCTCGCGCTTAGCCGCAATCTCCTCAGCTACCGCGAAGACGTGGAGCGCGGCGCTTGGGCTGATGCGAGCGGATTCTGCCTGCTCACTCATCCGATACGCGACCTGCACAATAGTACGCTCGGCATCATCGGCTACGGCGCGCTCGGACAGTCTGTAGAAAAACTCGCGCTTTGTTTCGGAATGAGCGTCGTCATCTCTGAACATAAGAATGCCCTGACGATTCGACCGGGGCGAACCAGCTTTGAAGAGACTCTGCGCGCCAGCGACATCGTCAGCCTTCATTGCCCGCTCAACGAGGAGACGCGTGGACTGATAGGAAGAATAGAGCTTGAGATGATGCGCTCCGATGCGCTCCTGATTAACACCGCGCGCGGCGGCCTCGTGGACGAACAGGCGCTAGCAGAAGCCTTGCGCTCCGGTCTGATTGCGGGCGCGGGCTTCGACGTTCTGACCAAAGAGCCACCACGCGACGGCAATCCCCTCCTTGACCTAAACCTCCCCAACTTCATCCTCACGCCCCACATCGCCTGGGCAAGCCGTGAAGCGATGCAGGCTCTGGCAGATCAACTGATAGACAACATCGAAGCCTTCCTCAAAGGCTGATGTAGGACAGACACTCCTGTCGTGGGACAGACATTCCTGTCTGTCCAAGCGTGCGAACAGCACGCTCTTGAGATTCGCTAATAAGTATTCGCGCTGACGCGCTCAACGACAGACAGGAATGTCTGTCCTACGACGGGCCGAGAATGTCTGTCCTACTTCATTGCCATCTCGCCGTTGAGCTTCATGATTTCCAGCGTCATCTCGGCGGAAGCGTACATGTCTTTTACGTCGAGCCATTCGTTGACGGTGTGGATGGCGCGCATGCCTGTGCCGAGGTTGGCGCATTCGATGCCTCGACGGTTGAAGATGTTGGCATCGCAGCCGCCGCCCGAAGCCATCGTCTCCACTTTTAGCCCCATGCGCGAGGCCGCTCCCAGGACAAGTTGCACGACGCGCGAATCGTCTGGGACGTTCATCGCAAAATATTCCGGCTCGACGATTGACTCGACGCGCCCCTTCGTCGTTCGCCCTTCGACCGTCACTTCGTACTTCGCCGCCGCTTCCTCAAAACACTTGACCATGTGATCGCATTGCGCTTTGAGCTTCTCTTCATCGAGCGAGCGCGCCTCGCCTTTGAGATAGACGAAGTTGGTGATGATGTTGGTCGCCTTGCCGCCTTCGATGACGCCGATGTTGGCGGTGGTCTCTTCGTCTATGCGAAAGAGTTTCATGTTAGCGATAGCTTCCGCCGCAATCTTGATGGCAGAGATACCGTATTCGGGCGCAACGCCCGCGTGCGATTCCAGCCCGTAGACTTTGAACTCCAGATGATTGGCCGAGGGGCCTTTGGTGAAGAGAAAGCCGGGGTCGTCGGAATCGAACACGATGCCGTACTTCGAGCGGATACGTGACACATCCACATTCTTTGCGCCAAGCAGTCCGACCTCTTCGCAAATGGAAAAGATGGCTTCGATGTCCGTGTGCGGGATGTTCTGTTCCTGCAAACAGCGGATGGTCTCGATGATGACGGCGCAGCCTGACTTGTCATCGCCGCCGAGAACGGTCGTGCCGTCGGTGCGGATGATGTCGCCTTCGATGATCGGCTTGACACCTTCGCCGGGGACGACCGTGTCCATGTGTGCAGACATCATAATCGGCTCGGCATCAGGGATAGTGCCCTTGAACCGCGCTATGACGTTGCCGGAATTGCCGCCGACTTTGCTTCCAGCGTCGTCAATCTCGACTTCAGCGCCCATCTCTTCGCAATACTTCTTGATGCGCTCGGCCACATCGCGTTCTTTCCGCGAGTGGCTGTCAATCTGGACGAGTTCGAGTAGAAGATTCTTGATGCGCTCCTGATTAATCATTTAGCCTCCGTGAAAAAGTGATAGGTAAAAAGTGATAGGTGATGGGTGATAGGTGATAAGAGAAGACAAGTTCTTGCCTATCACCCATCACCTATTACTTATCACTTACGTCTGCTTTTCCCCAATCCTACTACATGCCATCAGGCACGCGCTACGTTTGCGCCGCGCGCCATTCGTCGCCGCGTCGTGTCAGGTCGTCAAGGACGCGTTGCAATTCGTCGCGCCTGGCTTGAAGCATGGCTTCATCCGCATCAGCCGGGACGTAGATCGGTTCGCTGACGAAAACTTTTGCTCGTGTGAACGGCTTCGGAATTTGAAACTTGTCCCAACTCGGCAGTGTCCAGTAGCGCGCTAAGGCCATCGAGACGGGCAGGACCGGATGACCGGATTTCTTAGCCAGCAGCACCGCACCCATCTTCGCCACGTAGGGCGGCCCCTTCGGCCCATCTATCGTGAAGCCGGTCGTGCAGCCTGCGCGCATCAATCTGGCCATCTCGACAACTGCGCCGACGCCGCCGCGTGTCGAAGAGCCGCGCGCCGCGCCGTAGCCGAATCTCTGGATGAAACGCGCGATATACTCGCCGTCAAAGCTCTGCGAAGTCATGACGACGATTCGCCGCCGACGCCACCAGTACGTCGTCAGAAAGATGCGGTCATGCCAGAAGGTATAGATGGGCAGCCCGCCCTTGTTTATGACCTTCTCGTGGTTTTCCCAGCCTTCGACCTCGAAGCGCGCCGCTCGTCCCAAAAGACTGATGAGCGTGTAAAAGGCCAGATCGGCCACTCGAATCAACAGGCGCTTCTTCCAGGGATATGCCTTCAGGTCCGAGAATTTGTAGGCGCGCTCGACGCTCTCAATCGCCCGCCCGCCCCCACGCTCCGCGCCCTTTTGTTTTTTTTCCTGTTCTGCTGAAGCCTGCATTTGACAGGCAAGAGTATATGAAAGGAATGCAAAATTAAAAATGTAAAATGCAAAAGGAAGGCGGAAGCCATTTAATTAACAACGGTCTCAGCCTCACTTTTACATTTTTAATTTTTAATTTTGCATTCTTTAGCGATATTATTTGAAACGCCGTGCGGCGCTTTTTCGTATAGCGCGGCGGATGAGCGCCAACTTGTTGAGAGACGCCATCGGTTCTTCCCTTCCTCGTAAACCAAGTGCCCGGCGGAAAAGAGGTTCATGGAGAGACGACGAATCCTCATCGTTGATAACAGCGATGACCTGCGCACTACGCTGGAGCAAGTCTTGCAGGAACTCGGCCACGAAGTCGTGGCGACGGGTGATCGCGCTACTGCTCTGGAGCGTGAAGACCTGGACGAATTCGACCTCATCATCTCCGACCTCACAGAAGACGAACATTCCGGCATGCAGCTTTTGAGCGAGATCAAGCGCAAACGCCTGATGGTTCCCGTCGTCGTCTCATCAGACGAAGCGCAACAGCCCGGCGTCGTCAAAGCCTTCAAGATGGGCGCGGCCAATTTTCTCAGGCAGCCCTATAACAAGGAAGAACTCCGCGACATTGTCGAGAAAACTCTCTCTTACAAGCTTCGCTTCGTGGACGATCTGAAAATCCTGCCTTACGTCCGCGAGAAGATAGATTTCGAGTTGCCGAGTGATGTCACCCTGATGAACGGCGTCCTTCAATACTTAATCGAGCGCGTCTCCAAGCTCGGCCTCATCAAACCCGAACGCTCCAACCTCTTCGTCGCCCTCGACGAAGCTTTCGTCAACGCAGTCAAGCACGGCAACCGCAACGATCCGCAAAAACTCGTCCGCATCACCGCCGAACTCTCCTCGAAAGAAGCACGCTTCACGGTGGAAGACGAAGGCGACGGCTTCAACGTTCAGGAGATTCCAGACCCCTGCGACCCGGCCAACCTCTTCAAAGCTTCCGGGCGCGGCGTGCTGCTCATCTACAACATCATGGATGAGGTTCAGTACAACGAGCGCGGCAATCGCCTGACGATGGTCAAGCGCCCCGAAGATTCCCTCGACTCGGAACTAATCGAAGCCCTCACGCCCGACGAACAAAAGCACACCCAATCAAGCTAAATCGAAAACAGAAGAAATAGACAGGATTAACAAGATGGACAGGATGAAAGAAATAAGCTCAAGCTTTCTTGTCTTGTCTTCTTAATCTTGATAATCCTGTTAATCCTGTCTAAATGTCTTGCGCTTCGTTGCTGCGTTGCCATGCTGAAGATTGGCAGAATTATGTGGTAACGTCTCACGCGATGCCCGCACACGCGCAACCCGCCAACGATATAAAACTCGCGCGCCTCCTGCTGGTTGCGCTCATAGTCATCATCGCTCTCGGCGCAGCCTTGAGAGTCTATAAGCTCGATGGCGATAGCCTCTGGCTTGACGAAGCCTACTCGATTAAATTTTCTCAGGAAGCGCCCGCCGGAATTATCGAAGAGACGGCCAAGGACGTTCACCCACCGCTCTACTATTTCGCGCTGCATTACTGGATGCTGGTTTTTGGTGATTCCGAAACGTCCGCGCGCTTTCCCTCCGCGCTCTTCGGGATTCTAGCCATCTTCGTCATTTACCTGCTCGCCTCACGCATGTTTGACAGGGCGACAGGACTGCTAGCGGCGGGCTTGCTTGCTCTCTCGCGCTTTCACATAGAGTTTTCGCAGGAAGCGCGTATGTACTCGCTGCTCTGCCTGCTGAGCCTGCTCTCCATTTATTACTTTCTGAAATTGCTTGAAGGCAAGAGCCGCTACGCGCTTGCAGGCTACATCGTCACGAGTGCTTTGATGATGTACACGCACGTCTACAGTTTCTTCATCATCGCCGCGCAGAATCTTTACTGGCTAACGCTCTTTTTTGCTTCGAGAGACACTTTCAAGCAATTGTGGAAGCGTTGGCTGTTGGCGCAGGTTATCCTGGCCGTCCTGTTTGTTCCCTGGCTTTCCGTGCAGTTGCAGCAATTTTCCCGCGTGCAGCAGGGTTTCTGGATACCGAAGCTGCCGCCGCGACTGCTGCTCAACACGCTCGTCATGCACGCCGGTTCTAATCAACTCGCGTTGATTCTCTCCGTGCTGATTGCGCTGGCCATCTTTGCGGGTTGGAGAGGATGGAAGGAAGCATCTCTCACGGAATCGTCACCCGATGAAAGCAAAAAGAATAGGCTTGCGAGCAGGCTGAAACTTTATCTGCTGCTCTTGTGGCTGCTGTGCCCCATCATGCTGCCCTACATCGTCTCGCAATTTTCGTCGCCGATTTTTCTGCCTAAATATACTATCGCGGCCTTGCCTGCTTTCGTCATCCTCGCGGCGCGCGGGCTTTTGAGTTTGCGCTTTCATCAACTGCGAATGCTTCTGGTTTTACTGCTCATCTGCTTTTCGCTCGTCACCCTGAGAAGCTATTTCGGCACGGTCAAGAAAGATATGTGGCGAGAAGCAGTCGTCGCAATCAACGGCCTGACGAAGCCGAACGATCTGGTTCTCTTCGACGAAGAGTCAGGTCGCGTGCCGTTTGATTACTACTACCGGCGAGATGATCTCGTCGAAAAACCTTTTCCTGATTACAACTCCAAAACGAATGCGGACAATCTGGCCGAACACCTCAAGGGGACAATCGAAGGCCATGATCGCGTCTGGCTCGTGCTTTCGCACCCGGATGCGCTGACGCCCTTGATTCCTGAGCAGATGGCTCGTTGGTACTTGACCGCCGAGCACATAACTATTCCGGGCGTGGAGATGTACCTGTTTGAGAAAACGAAGTGAGGCTGAAACAGAAGTGGCGGCGCACGAGACGCACGACGTGTCTCAAAATCTTCTGCACGCGTGGCGCTGGTGGATAATCCCTGCGGTCTTAGCACTCTCGCTGGCTCTCATCTTCATAGACCCTTTCATCGGCGACTGGGACGCTCTGGATTACACTTTAGCTTCCCTGAAGGGGCGTCCATCCTCGATGGCGCTGGGACGTTCTCTCTTCATCTTCACTAACCACGCGGCGTGGCGCGTGAGCCATTCGCTTTTCAGTCTCTCAATCGAAAACGCTTACCTACTTTTCAAATACATGGTGGTCTTGCAGAGTCCGCTGGCAGTTATCGCTTGCTGGACGTTGGCGCGCGAGGTCTCTCATTCACTCCACACGGCAACCATCGCGGCGCTGCTCGTTGCCACCTCGCCTTTCTTCGTTATCTATAGCGGGCAGGTGATGACAGAGATTCCGTCGCTCCTGCTCGTCGGCGTCGCGCTGGTCGTTTACCTGCGCGGGGTTCGGAAAGAGCGTTTGTGGTTGATGCTCCTGGGAGCGGCAATCCTCGGTGCGGGTGTTAACGTGCGCGAGCCTGTAGCCTTTTATGCTCCTTGGTTGATTGCTGCGCCGCTCAGTTGCGGGTGGACGTGGGGTCGTCGCGAAGTCGGGCGCGTCGCGCTCTCAGTCTTCGTCTTTCTCATCGTAGCGCTTGGCCCTTTCG
>CAWBSB010000003.1:0-719914 GCA_963791265.1 uncultured Acidobacteriota bacterium | reverse complement strand
ATAGAAGCTGTTTGAAAAGTCAATGAAAGCTCCGAAGGAGCGAAATGTAAGAGCCTGTGGCAACGCCACAGGAAGAGATTCCAGTTGATTCATCAAGCCCTGAAGGGGCGGAATAAGGGTGACATCAATATTGCTGCCCCTTCAGGGCTTCATCATTTTATCCATGTCTAGACCCAGGGCTGCGCCCTGGGCTATCACATCGTCGCCCCTTCGGGGCTTTTCAAACAGCTTCTTAGATTGACAGCCGCCACATACAGGCATAACTTACCCCTGCTCTAACTGCTCCTGATAACGAATCTGAAATTATGAATTTGACCAAAAAACTTCGACGCTTCACAAATGTTGCGCGTTTGTTCGTCTTCGGCTTGCCTAAAAACGCCATCGGCTCGATTGATGTCACGAATCGTTGCAACCTGCGCTGTGAGCACTGTTATTTTTTCGCCGAAGATCATGATAACGAGAAAGAGCTTTCCATCGAGAAATGGGTGGAGAAGCTTGAAGAGATGAAAGCGGCTGGTCATCCGATGATGCTCTGCACGTGGGTCGGCGGCGAGCCGATGATGCGTAAAAAGCTGATCGAAGTCGGGCGGCACTATTTCAAAAATAACACCATCGTCACTAATGGAACGGTCGAGCTGCCTGATTGGGACAACTGCACTTGGGTAATCTCTATTGATGGAACCGAAGAAGCTTTCAACAGGATGCGCGCTCCCGGCATTTATCAGAAGATAAAGCGGAATGTCATCAATCATCCCGATTTGAAGATTCAAATCTCATGTGTGTTGACGAGCATCACGGCCAACTGCATCGAAGATTTGATTAAAGAATGGGGGCCGCTGGCACGCGGCGGCATCATCTTTGACTTCTTTACTCCCGTGACGAATCTGGATGAGACGCTCTGGCTCGACTGGCCGACGCGCGATGCGTTGATTGAGCAGATACTGGTTTTGAAAAAGAAATATCCGGGAGTCATCAATATGATGGATTCCACGTTGGAGTTGATGAAGTCGAAGAACGCCAGGCGCGTCACGGATAATTGCGAGTTTCGTCTGAAAGCCTTCGCCCTGGGGCCGACGGGCGAACCGAAAGGTAAGTGCATGATGGGTGATAATGCCGATTGTGATCGCTGCGGCTGCGTCGTACCCTTTCACATGGCTACGCTGAGCAGCCGCCGGTTGATGGTCAAGGAACAGTTCAAATCATGGCGCGTGAAGAGGGCAGGTGTCTCTGCCAGTTAGAAAAGAAGTCAGTATTCAATCCGACCTCGCTTAATAACTCATTCAGCCCGACCGCTTCATCTCATCTCTTTCACAGTTACGCGTTTTTGAGCCATTGTACAGAGATGGCGAGCGGCGATCTCAATTGATAATAAAGGAGGTCAATATGGATGAAGTGAGCAGGGATTATCGTGGCGGTGATATTTTGCTCAGCGCGGACAAGCCGCGAGGATTGCCGTTTCTCAATCCGCTGTACGATCTGCCGCCATACCAATACACTAATGACGTTGTTCTCATGATCGTGTATGAAGCTGAGGAGTCGGCAATCCGCGAAGTCCTGCCACGCGAGCTTGAGCCAATGCCCGGCAACACCGTGGCGATGTGTTTCTTCCTCTGCCCGGAGGTGACGGGCATGGGGCCTCATAACTTCGCCATGCCCTGCATTCCCGTGCGCTATGGTGACTACGTGGGCCAGTTCGTCCCGTATCTTTACACGAGTACGGACGCGAGCCTCGCCTGTTATCGTGAGGGGCAAGGGTGGCCTGCTGTTCTGGGACAGACGGAGGTCTCGGAGGTTGACGGCCAAGTGCGCGCTCGTGTGATACGCAACGGGCGAGAGATTATGCAAGCGAAAGCTGAAGTCGGAGGCGAGAACATCACGTCTCTGGATTTCCTCCCAGTCATTCTCTATAAAGAGATTCCCAGTATAGACGGCCAAAGCTGCGACGACGCTTATTTTCTGACTTCAACCTCGCTCCTGACTAAACTCAATTTCAAGGCTGGCAGCGGAGATTTGAAGTTCACAAATCCGGGAAGTGACCCGATTGCCCGGCTCAAGCCGGTTAAGATTAGCAGCGCGCTCTACGGCACGATGGACGATCTCTATCCTGAAAGCATCCGCGTTTTGAAGAATCTGAAGTAGCTTTCAGGCGGAGACCTGAATTATTTCAATCCTGCATTATATCAAAGCACATGTAGATACCTATGTCGTCTAAGAAAACACGATATGGTATGAATTATGAGCCGTTAGCCGACAAACAGCCCACAAATGCAGGCTTTCCCTCTTCATCCCGATTCGGCATGTAAGTTGCTATCTTCTTGGAACGGGAGGCTAGAGATGAAATCAAATTACTTAATGACGAAAATCGGAGTAGCGTTCTTCGCACTCTTCTTGCTGTTCGGGATCGGTATCGCGTCGAGTGTGACGGCTCAGGCCCAGTATCAAAACGATCAGTGGCGTCGAGACCGGAACAACGAGCGTGATCAGAGGCGTCGTAACCGCAATAATGACGATTATAATGATCGCAATCGTCGTGGGCGCGATGCGGACGGTTACGGCAACTATGGTGGTTCTTACCAGCTTCGGCAGACTGCCTTGAATGCGGGCTTTGCTGACGGTGCTAAGGAAGGTCGTCGTGATCGCAGCCGCAACGAGCGCCACGATTACACTGACGAGAGTGATTATCAGAAGGCTACGAGGGATTACAACTCGCGTCTTGGTGATCGCTACATCTACCAGCGTTACTATCGCGAGGCCTTCTCGCACGGCTACGCTGACGGCTACGCTGGCTACTAACAGCTAGTTGAGCTAACAGAAATCAACGGGCGGGAGCGGGGACTCAATGTCTCCCCGCTCCCGCCCGTTTCTCTCTTCAGGGCTTCACGCCGCTAAACGTTCCTTCGTTTAAGGCACGCCTCACTGAGCAGCAAAATGCTTCAGTAGTGCGAGCAGGGCACGCAGGTTCTCCTCTACAAGTACGCTGGCATTCTTCGCGCGCAGTTCAATGGTGACGGTCGGAATCTGCTTATCAATTCCGGTCAGGATGCCGAGCGAGCCGGGAGTTTCATAGCCGAGAGTAGCGCAGAGCGGGTAGCCGTTGACGGAAGCAAGCTGCTGGGCGAACGCCGCGCCCTGCTGCCCATCCCAATTCACGCAACCGAGCGCGGCGTGAAGTGTGACGACCATGTGCGGCGGGTATTTTTCGAGCAGGCTCAGCACGGCGCGCGTCTCAGGCTCGGAAGAAGGCTGCACGCCCGGATAATGCCTCTGCTCGATATAGTCGGAGCGCCATGTCTTCGATGGGAAGTTGCGATTGATGTCCACGCCGTTGGCATTGACTCGTGTAGCGACCATTAAGCCATCTGGATTAACGTCAGGGACGATGACGACCGTCAGATTTGACGGCAGCGTTTCCTGGTTAATGTTGACGGCCAGTGCGCGAGCCAACACGGTCGTGTGCTGCTCGTCGCCATGTATCCCGCCGAAGACCAGCACGCGCTTTGCGCCTGTGCCATAGATCATGGCCGTAATGTCACGCCCGCGCACGGTCTTTCCCAGGGTCACGAATTTGGGCACAACGAATTTGACGGGCTTCGTGAGAGGAGCGCTGTCCCGCCGTGTTTCGTGTGGAGCAGCATTTGGCAATGGGGCTTGCGCCTGTGCCGTCAAGCTCAGGCAAAAGAGCGCTAACAGAATGCTTGAGAACAACCCCGCAGCCTTTTTACAACTCAGGCATCGGGCAGCAAAGAATCCGGTCATATTTGAAAACCATCCTTTGAAAGCATCTAGAGATGCAAATGGCCGTCTGAAAGCGCCTGCGATTCCGGCGAAAATCTGCGGCTATTATAAAGCAGGTCAGGCTAAACACTCTCGATTTATCCTATAAAGTCTACGAATAGACGAAAAGGTATTTGCCTGTTGCTCGCATGACGCCGGAAATTCCCACGCTTTGCCGATTATTGATACGTGGAATGGTATTTGCCGAGTGTCTGGCGGGGTCAATTTCGATTCCGGTCTCGATTTAAGGAGAGGGCAATGAGTGTGAATTATTTCAAGCGATTGGGAATATCGGCGGTCATCGCAATAGTGGCATTACTGGGGACGAGCGGGCTGGTTAACGCCCAGCAGGAGCGTTCACAGCGTCGAGAAGACAGGGGGCAAAGACAAAGGCAGCGGGTAGAAGCGCCGGAGCAACAGCCTCAGGCGCAACCTCAGGCACAACCGCAGGAGCGCCAGAGTCAACAGCAGGGTCGGCAGGAACGACAGCGCAACTGGGAGCAGGAGCGCCAACAGCGTCAAGCCCAGCAACAGCAGCGTGATGCTCAACAACAACAACAGCGTAACGCTCAGCAACAGCAACAGCGTGAGGCGCAACAGCAGCAGCAACGCCAACAGTGGGAACAAGAGCGTCAGCAGCGACAGGCGCAGCAGCAGCAACAGCAGCAGCGCCAGCAGGAAAACGGGCGCTGGCAGCAGCGGCGTCAAGAGCAGCAACAGCAGCAACAACAGCAACAGGAAGCGCAGCGACGCCTTGAGCAGCAGCGTCTTGAGCAGCAGCGCGTTCAACAGCAGCGCAGCCAACAGGGGGAAGCCGAGCGGCGGCAACGGGAGCAGCAGGGTCGCTGGCAGCAACAGCCGCAACGCGGGCAGCAGCAATATGAGCGGCAGCGCAACAACGATCAACGCAACAACGATCAGCGCCAGCAGAATTGGCGTTGGCAGCAGGAACAGCGCGCGGCGCAGTATCGTCAGCAGACGCAGCAACAGCGCATCTGGCAGCAGCGCCAACAGCAGATTCAGCAGCAGCGGCGTCTGGCGCAGTGGCGCTACCAGCAACGATATGTAGAGCGTCTCCGGCAGGATCAACTGCGTCTTCAGAACTGGCGTTACAACGATTACGGCTCGGCCAATTATCGTTACTCTCGTGGCGGCTCATACTACGAGACCAACCAGTATGGCGCGCAGCAACTCCGGCAGGCCATTAACTATGGCTATGAGGAAGGCTATCGCGCCGGGCAGGCGGACAGGGAAGATGGTTGGAACGCCAACTATCAAGACTCTTATGCTTATCAGGATTCGACCTACGGATATGACGGCTACTACGTGAATGTGAGCGAGTACCAGTACTACTTCCGTGAGGGCTTCCGTCGTGGTTATGAGGATGGCTATTACAGCCGCTCTCAGTATGGTCGCCGCTCCAATGGTGCGTACAGCATCCTGGGCGCGATCCTGTCACAAATCCTCAACCTGCAATCCTTCTAAAGAAGGGGCGCTACCAAACGAGCGACCGGCGTCCACTGACCTTTATCAGTCAGTGGACGCCGGTCGCTCTTTTGCTTATCTGGCGGTCTTGCCGCCTTTTGCTATGCTCTCGCGGAACTGCTTGACGAGACGGTCGCTCAGGCGGCTAATGGTCGCAAGTTTCAATGGCCCGATCAGGTAGCGTGCGTAAGCGGCATCGCGCAAAGAGTCCAGGTCGAAGTTCTCCTTGAAGTGTTGACGATACGCTTCAAAGGGAATGGCCAGCCCTTCTATGGAAGCGTCGTCCAGATTAACGAGAAAGACAAAGTCTGCGTCGCTGGGTTTATCAGCAACCCTGAAATACCCCCACTCCTCGATCCTTTTTCTAACCTTCCTTTCAGCATCCAGATTAAATTCAGAGTATCCGGGGCGAGTGGCGTTTTCATTAACGGGGTCCAGAGAAGTGTAGGGCTGTACCCGGCTGAAAGCGACAATGTACATTGATTGCCCGGAGCGAAGCGCAGCGGCGGGAGAGGTTGTTTGCCCATAGCTGGATTGACTGGCCAGGGCGATGGCCAAGAAAGCTAAAACGGGTGCGAGATAGAAATAGAGTCTGCTTTTCATTAAATCCCTCCTGATGGCCACTCGGCCTTCTTTGAAAGATTGTTCAGGGAGAGAATTGCTACTCAACTAAATATGCGTAACTTATAATTATGTCAAGAACGGCAAAGAGTTTGACCCTGAGCGTCCGTTCACCGGGCCAGCGTCCGTGGTGTGTAATCCGGTGCGGCCATGCTATCTTGTCGGCGGTGCTTCGAGATTCTATCTTCATGCGAGGTTCAAAATGAAAACTAGTTTACGACTCGTGACGGCTCTCTTCGTGCTGAGCATTGCTTTTGGAAGTGTGATTGTTGGCCTGGCACAAAACCGGCCTATCGTGGGCGGTTATAAAGAAACCCCGACAGATGACCCGGAAGTTAAGGGTGCCGCAGAATTTGCTGTTGGCGCGCAGGGGGAAAAAGAAAGCATTACAATCACGCTCCGTTCCATCGAGCATGCAGAGAGACAGGTGGTCGCGGGAATGAATTACAGGCTTTGCCTGAGAGTCGGGAAAGGCGATGACGCCGAAGATGTTGATGTGAAAGTAGTGGTTTTCAGGAGCCTCAAAAAAGATTATCAACTCAAGAGCTGGGATGAAGAAACCTGTAGCGAGCCTGATGGAGATGAAGACTCTGCTCGTTAATTTCAGATCGAGGCGTTATAAATTGTTTCTGTTTCGCTGGTGACATCGCGAGCTTTCTCTGACCCTGAAAGGGTCATATGTAATAGCCGGGGGCCGAAGCGACAGCGCCGCCCCCGGTTTGATGTTAGAAAAGATTCCGACCCTGAAGGGGTCGCACCTCAACGTTGAATGTGCGACCCCTTCAGTGCTTGTAACCACGCGCGTCACACGAAACAACACGAATCATTTTCGTGCCTCTTCGTGTGACTTCGTGGTTTATCTCTTTGCTTGGCTGGGGTTTGTTAGGTGCACTTATATCGCCGGACTATTATCCCGTTGTCCCTGACGGGACTTTTTCAAACAGTTTCTAAAATTCCAGTGCCTGATTCGATTCTGCCGTCGAATCTGATACTCTTAGCCCGCCACCTTTGATCTGGAGGCGGTACGCCGGGCGTCACCGGCTGCCAATTTCCGAAATAAGAATTTTCATCCATCAAGGAGCATTGATGAAGACGCTCTACGCTCCTCTCAAACATCGTCGGTTGGTTGAATTGTTCAGCACGTTTCTCCTGCTGCTTATCATGGCTGCGGGCGCTGGCGCGCAGTCAACCGACATCGAGTATCCAACGCCTGTTCGCTCAGGCGACATCAGCGGGACAATCGCGCCCAGAGATTTGGGCGACTCGCGCCTGACGAGATATTTCTATTCGTTTACGGGCACGCCCGGCGACCTCATCATCATGGCGGAGAGCCGGAATCTGGAAGGCGCTGTTGATGTCTTCACGGCAGGCACGCTGCGCCCGCTCGCCAAAATCAATCTTTACGCCGGAAGCTCTCGGTCGGGCGGCACGAATACCATTTACCTGAGAACTCGTGAAGCCCTTATCTTGCGCGTCGAAGCGCGCACGCCGAACGATGATGAAGGGAGCTTTCGCGTCAATTTCAGCGGAGCGTTCGAGCCTATCAGCCGCGACATTCCAGACCCTGAGCCTGTTATCCCGACGCTTTCGGACGCGAGCGGCGCAACGAAAGGAAGACGTGTCACCGCTACGGGCGCGCGAATTGAAGAGCCTGAGCCGGTAGCAACGGCAACGCCCCAACCGGGAACGGAAACCACCACACCCGTCGAGACTCCAGGCGGGTCGCCAAATGTCGAGACGCCGACGGAGACTCCGGCGACAGCCGAGGCCGCAACGCCTCAGCCGCCGAAGCCCAGAACTCCACGCAACAGGCGGTCGCGCAATTCGCGCAACACGCGTTCGAGACCCGCGACGACCGCAAGGAATACTCCGACGCCAGCCGAACCAACCGCGACCACTCCAACGGTCGAGCCTGCAAGCGGCCCGCGTCTCATCATCGAGACTAAAGATGGGATGAGAGTCGAGCGATACATGACGACCGTGCGCCGCGTGACAGTTCAGGGAGGGCAGATCGTCGTCGTTACTACCGACGGGAAGATTGAAAGGCAGCCGATGAGCAACATTTTGAGAATGGCAATCGAGCCTTGATAAGAACGCTGAAGGACGACAGGAATTTAATAGGGCAAATCTAAGAAGCTGTTGGAAAAAGCCCCGCAGGGGCGAAATGTAAGAGCCTGTGGCAACGCCACAGGGATAAATTTCAGTTGATTCATGAAGCCCTGTAAGGGCGGAAATATTTATGTCGCCCTTTCAGGGCTTCTCATTAAGAGGTGATGTGTGACCCGGCGCGTTGCGCCGGGCTATCACATGATGCCCCTGCGGGGCTTTCTGAGACCTCTCAATGGGGCGAGATTTTTCGAGACGCCTCCTTTATGTCACAACAGGCCAGCACAGCTTTGCACCCGGAGAGCGAGACGAAACGAGACAAGTGGCTTCACACGCTCGTCGGAGTCAGCCTCGTCTTGCTGCTGCTGTTTCTCTACTGGTGGAGCGGGCTGAGCCGGATGATGACGCCGGAGAATCTGGCGGAGCTGAGAGTTAATGTCTGGGCTCCCGTCCTGATAATCTGCGCGATGGCTGCGTCGTGGGCGTTCGCCTTGCCCGCTTCGATTTTCCTCTTCATTACGCCGCTGCTTTTTGCTCCGCACTGGTCTGCGCTCATTACCACCGCCGGATGCGCGCTGGGCAGCGGAATCGGCTACGCGGTCGCGCGCTTCGTCGGCGGAGCGTGGGTTGATCGCTTCCGCGACGGGCGGGTGCATCGCTTCCTGATGCGGCATTCCAGTTTCATGGTGCTGTTTGCCATTCGCCTGACGCCGTCCAGCCCGCACGGCTTCATCAACTATGGAGCGGGGCTGGCACGACTGCCTTTCGCGCGTTTCGTGCTGGCGACGACGCTGGCGCTCTCTATCAAGTCTTACGTGTACGCCGTAGCGGTGCATAACACTGTCGGGGCGAAATCGCTCTTCGATGCGCTGAACGCGAAAACCATGCTCTCTCTGACCGCCGTTGCCACGCTCGCCATCGTCGGCCACTTGCTTCACCGTCGCTATCTTCATTCAGAGAACAATCAGGATTCTGCCGCGAGGGACGAAAAATGAAGAGCCCCGCGCCGGTTGCAAAGCAAAAAGCCAACGTGCGCCCGCGCCTTCGCCCGCCCGTCTATCCTTTCAGCGCAATCGTCGGGCAGGAGGAGATGAAACTCGCGCTCCTGCTCAACGTGATAGACGCTTCAATCGGCGGCGTGCTGATTATGGGTCATCGCGGGACAGGGAAATCAACCGCCGTGCGCTCTCTCGCAGACCTCCTGCCGAAAATCAAAAGTGTGCGCGATTGTTTCTACGGCTGCGATCCCGTTGACGAAATGAATCTCTGTGATGAATGCCACGCGCGTCTAGCTTCCGGGGATAAGTTGCCGCGCGCTGATAAGCCGGTGCCCGTCGTAGAGTTGCCCCTGGGCGCGACCGAAGATCGCGTTTGCGGAACCGTCAACATCGAACGCGCGCTCAAAGAAGGCGTCAAGGCTTTTGAGCCGGGGTTGCTGGCGCGCGCCAATCGCGGTTTCCTGTACATTGACGAAGTGAACTTGCTCGAAGATCACCTGATTGATCTGTTGCTCGATGTGGCGGTCACGGGACGCAACGTGGTCGAGCGCGAGGGAATTTCTGTAGAACATCCGGCGCGTTTTCGTCTGGTCGGCTCCGGCAACCCTGAAGAAGGGGAGCTTCGCCCGCAGCTTCTGGATCGCTTCGGCCTGCACGTTGAAGTGAAGACGATGACCGAGCTTGACGAGCGCGTAGCGATAGTCGAGCGGCGAGAGGCGTTTGAGCGCGACCGCGAGCGTTTCTGCGCGCAGGCAGAGGGCGAGCAGGAAAGTTTGCGGCGGAGGCTTGCGCGGGCGCGCAAGAACGTTCATCAAGTCTTACTTCCGCGCGAGTTGCTCCGCGACATCGCCAATCTCTGCCAGCAACTTAAGATTGACGGCCACAGGGGAGAGTTGAGCATCACACGCGCCGCACGCGCGCTCGCCGCATTCGAGGGGCGTAAAGTCGTCTCGGCGGAAGATGTGCGACGAGTGGCGACGATGGCGCTGCGCCACCGCCTGCGCCGCGACCCCCTCGAACAGACCGGCAGCAGCGCGCGTATCGAGCAGCAACTCGACAAGCTGCTTCCTCCGAACGCCGATGCTGAAGAAACGAAGCAGACCGCAGAGGCGCATGACGACGATGAGCCGCCTCCTTCTTCACCGCGAGACGGCAACGGCGGCAACGGAGCGGGAGGCCGCACGCGAACTGATAAAAAAGCGGAAGGCAAACAGAGAGAAGGCGCACAGGGTGATGAAGTACAACGCGATGCGCCTCCTGCGCTGGATGCCCAATTGCCGGAAGTCTCATTCGACCCATCGCGTCGCACCGGACGAAAGCAGGGCAACAAGCCTGAGTCCGCACGCG
Source organism: uncultured Acidobacteriota bacterium (assembly GCA_963791265.1). Taxonomy (GTDB): domain Bacteria; phylum Acidobacteriota; class Blastocatellia; order Pyrinomonadales; family Pyrinomonadaceae; genus QHXM01. The sequence continues at coordinate 709,583 of CAWBSB010000003.1, read as the reverse complement.
GTCGTGCGGGGATGCGCCTGAACTCAGACAACGCCCGGCGCGGGCGCTACGTGCGCGCAAGTGCCACTCGAACAAACGAAGCAAAGATCGCCCTCGACGCGACCTTGCGCGCAACAGTAGTAAAGATAGGGGTCAGGGGGCAGGGGCCGGGGGGCAGTTCTTCTTCTTCTCCGACCCCTGTCCTGCGCTACAAGCATTTCAAACAAAAGGCGGGCACGCTCTTCATCTTCGCTGTTGACACTTCCGGGAGCATGGCTCTGAACAGAATCGCGCAGGCGAAGGGAGCGCTGGTCAGGCTTCTCCAACAGTCGTACATCAAGCGCGACCGCGTGGCGCTCATCTGTTTTCGCGGGCGAGGGGCAGACGTGATGCTCAGGCCGAGCGGGAGCGCCGCCAGAGCCAGGCGCCTTCTCGATACTCTGGCTATCGGAGGTGCGACGCCGCTCGCGGCGGGGCTGACGAGCGCGCTTGAGATTGCCAGATTCACACGGCGGCAAAGCCTTGAGCGAATCGTCCTGCTGCTGTTCACGGATGGACGCGCCAACGTTTCGCTAAGAGTTGACGAAAGATTGAATCGAGCGACGCGGCAGCGCGAGATTGAAAGCGAGCTTGAAGGGCTCGGCATGGCGTTGCGGCAGGCGGACGTGACGACGATTGTTGTAGACACTCAGAATCGTTTTACCTCCGGTGGTGAGGGACAAAAGCTGGCCGGGATGATAAAGGGAGGCTACGTTTACCTTCCGCCCGTCTCATCAAGCGTTGAGCAATTCAATTCGCTCGTTCGTCAAGCGAGGCAGCAGTGAAGATAGAAGAGCGCAAAAATGATTCAGTAACGGAAGAGCGCGACCGTCGCGTGCTTGAGCTGTATGAGCAGGTGTCGGAGATTGAGCAACGTCTGATTCCGACGGGGCTGCACGTCTTCGGGCGTGCTCCGGAATCAAACGAGCGTGCGGACATGCTGCGGATGGTGGCATCGTTTGACAGGCCGGAGGCGAACGCTCGCGCGTTGCCCGATGCGGTCGCGGAAGGCTTAGGGTTTCGCGGATACACGAAGCTCCTGGAAGCGAGTCGGCATGACGAAGCGTGTCTTCGCCAAAGAGAGTGCGTTGACGACACAGTCCATGCCGCGATTGAGCTTTTCATCAACCGTGGGTCGGAAGCAGCTTGTCTCTGGCTGGAAGAAATGGCCAATGTGAAAAGGGACGTGTCGCGCCCGGTCTTCGCTTTGCTCTCCAGAATCTGCGAGCAGCTATCGAGCAACCACGAGCTTGAGAGTTTGCTGCGCGCTCTACGTGGCGAATACATAGAGCCGGGGCCGGGCGCGGACATCGTGCAGAATCCTGACATCCTGCCGACAGGCCGCAACACGCACGCCATCAATCCATATATCGTTCCTTCCGAAATCGCTTACATGCGCGGCGAACTGGTCGTGAACAATTTGCTCGAACGCCACCTTTCGGAGCATGGCCAATACCCGCGCGCGATGGCGCTGGTGCTCTGGGGTTTGGACAACATCAAGACGCAGGGCGAAGGCGTAGCGCAGGCGCTCTGGCTGTTGGGCGTGCGCCCCTTGCGCGATGCGATGAATCGTGCGACCCGAATTGAAGTCATCCCGCTCGAAACTTTGGGACGCCCGCGCATTGATGTCGTGATGACTGTCTCAGGCATCTTCCGGGATCTCTTCGGCGCGACGATGAATCTGCTTGATAAGGCCGTGCGCGCCGTCGCCGTGCTTGAAGAGCCATTGGAGATGAATTATGTGCGGCGGAGCATTGTGGAACAGATGAGCGCCGACGGATGTGAGTTTGACGATGCGGCTTTGCGCGTCTTCTCAAACGCGCCGGGCAACTACGGCACAAACGTCAACTTCATGGTGATGGATTCGCAGTGGGACGAGGACACAACACTCGGCGATCTCTTCGTCACGCGCAAGTGCTTCGCCTACGGGCGCGATGGGGAAGGCCGCGCCGTCGAGGGGCGAGAAGCGCGGCAGGCTTTGGACAGGGCGCTTTCGCGCGTCGAAGCTGCATACCAGAACATAGACACGTTTGAAATCGGCATCACGGACGTGGATCACTATTTCGAATATCTGGGCGGCGTGACCAAGGCTGTGGAGAAGCGTGCGTTGAAGCGGCCAGCCGTCTATCTCTCCGACACGCTCTCGCGCGAAGTCAAAATCCGCTCCATCGAAGAGACCGTGCGCCTTGAGACGCGCGCCAAGACGCTCAACCCGAAATGGTACGAAGGAATGCTCAAGCACGGTTTTCGCGGCGTCGCCGAAATCGAAAGCCACATCAGCAATACCTTCGGCTGGAGTGCGACGACCGACGCTGTGGATGATTGGGTCTACACGGAAGTCGCCAAAACCTTCGTGCTCGACGAAGAGATGCTGGAGCGCCTGCGCCAGCTCAACCCGCATTCTGCGCGATCCCTGGTCGGTCGCCTGCTGGAAGCGCACGGGCGCGGCTTCTGGGCGGCTGAGGAGCATGTGCTTGAACGTGTGCGTGAGATTTTCGCCGGGTTGGAAGACCAGCTTGAGGGCGTCGTTTGATCTTCTGAAGAGGGGAATGTAAACCAATGAGAAAATACTGCCTGGCTGCCATGTCGTTCCTGTTGCTGATGTGCTTAACGCCTGCGTTGATGGCGCAAAGCACTTCTACGACGACGAAAGAGGCGAACATTCGTAAACTTTTAGTCCTGATAGATGCCAGCGGCACTTTCAAACGCGCGGTAGAAATTCAAATGACCGGGGTGAAAAAAACTTTACCCCAGATACCTCCTAAATTCTGGGATGAAGTGCTCAAAGAGGTTGACCCGGACAAATTAATGGATTTAATCGTCCCCATTTATGATAAGCATTTCACTAACGATGAGATCATGGGCTTGATCGCGTTTTATGAAACTCCGCTGGGTAAGAAAATGGTTTCCAGCCTGCCGCAAGTCATGGCGGAGTCGGCAGCCGCCGGAGGTAAGTACGGTGAGCAAATTGCCATTAAGGTGATTCAACGGATGCAGGCAGAAGGAACTTTTCCGAGCGAAACACCGGCTGAAAATGAAAAACCAAAGCCGCCTCGCCGCTGACGAATAATCCGCGCATACAGCCGATTTCTCTTTGACTACACGGATGAATGTAACAACCCTTTATGTTGGATCAAGCCTCTTAGCGCCGCTCAGACAGGCGGAGCGAGAGATTAACCGTGAGTATGCGCTCGACCTGAGAGTTGCGGCGTACAACTTCGGGGCGAGCTTGACGGAAGGCGAGTGGCGCGAGGTTGAAGAGGATTTGAGCATTGCGGATGTCGTCTTCGTGATTCACGTGATGGATGGCGAGAATGCTGCACGATTGTTGCCAGCTCTGGAGAAATATAAAGCGCGGCATCATGCGGTCGTCGTCATCAACTGCATGCCGGATTTGATGCGCCGGACGCGGATGGGGAAGCTGGATTTCGGGCGGATGTTTGGCAGCGCGAAGAATGGGAAGGACGCGGGCAGTCGGGATGGCGGGGACGCGGCGAAAGAGAATGATGGGGCGCGGAGGGCAGAGAGTTTAGTTGGAAGAGTCGGCGCATGGATGGGGGAGCAGGCCCGCGCGCATCGTGGGAAGAAGAGGCGCAGCCATACGCAGTATCTAAAATTAGTTGATCGCTTGCCCGGCCTCCTGCGTTTCGTTCCGAACGCGGGGCGCTTGCGTGACATCAAGCATTATCTTCAACTCTTCTGCTATTTCTTGCAGCCGACGCCAGCTAATATTCGCTCGATGGTGCTTTATGCGATCAAGCAGTATGTGCCGGATGAACGTGTAGCAAAGTCTGAAATCAAATTACCACCGCCTGAGCGAATGCCTGCGGTGGCGATTTATCACCCGGACGCTCCCGCGCTCTTTGAATCGTTTGCGGCTTACAGGAAATGGTATGAACGACGCGCCAGCAATAAGGTAAAGCTCACGCTCAGCGCGGAGGCGACAATCGGCCTGCTCCTGATGCGCCCGCAGATTGTGAGCAACACGCGGAAGGCTTACGACGGATTGATTCGAGCGATTGAAGCTGAAGAGCTGGCGGTGCTGCCGGTCATCTCGACCTTGATGGATAACCGCGAAGCATGCGGGAAGTTTTTCGTGGACGATGGGCGAAAGGCAGCAGGCAGTGAAGAGAAGGCGGCAGGCGGAGGGCTGGGAGTTGAAAGCAAATCGCGTGTGAGCCAGATTGTGTCGTTGACGGGGTTCAGCTTTGTGGGTGGGCCTGCGATGAATGATAGCGAGGCGGCTGCTAAGTTCTTAGGTGAACTGAACCGCCCGTTTCGTTCAGCCGTCAGTCTGGATATGCAGAGTGTCGAAGCATGGCAGGAATCCCTGACGGGCTTGAACCCTGTGCAGGCGGGGATGCAGATTGCGATTCCTGAATTGGACGGCGCGACGGAGCCTTTTGTTTACGGCGGCGTGCGCGCCGGGGCGTGTGAGCCGCTGCCTTTGGACAATCGGTGCAAGCGTCTGGCGCGACGCTTGAAGCGTTGGAATCATTTGCAGACCGCTAATCGCGCGGACGTTCGGCTGGCGATGATGGTCTTTTGTTTCCCGCCGAACAAGGGGAATATCGGAACTGCCGCCGACCTCGATGTCTTTCCCAGCGCATGGGAGATGTTGAGAGCGTTGAAGCGTGATGGCTACGAAGTCGAAGTACCATCGAGCGCGGATGAATTGCGTGAGATGCTGCTCGGAGGCAATTCGGAAAACTTCGGGGCGACGGCGAACGTGGTCTACCGGATGAGCGTTGACGAGTACAGGCGACAGTGTCCTTACGTCGAAGAGATTGAAGAAGAGTGGGGCGCAGCGCCGGGGGCGATTAATTCATTCGGCAATGAGCTTCTGATTCAGGGCATTCAACTCGGCAACGTCTTTCTCGGCGTGCAGCCGACCTTCGGCTACGAAGGCGACCCGATGCGCCTCCTGATGGCGCGAAGCGGTGCGCCGCATCACGGCTTTATGGCGCTCTATACTTATCTCGAAAAAGTTTTCAAGGCGGATGCCGTCATGCACATTGGGACGCACGGTGCGATGGAGTTCATGCCGGGCAAGCAGGTGGGTTTATCAGATGAGTGCTGGCCGGATCGCCTCATCGGCGAACTGCCGAACATTTACATCTACAGCGTTAATAATCCATCCGAAGGCTCTATCGCCAAGCGCAGGTCTTACGCCGAGTTGATCTCCTATCTAACACCGCCGATTGAGAGCGCAGGCTTATACAAAGACCTGGCCGCGCTCAAAGAATCGTTGATGGCTTACAGGCAGGCGACTGACGAACGCGAGCGCGCACGCTTGTTTGCGACGATTGAAGAGACGGCGCAAGCCTTGAACTTTCAAACAGAACGCGCTGGCGGTTGAATTCAAGCTTCTCTGAGAATAGCCTCGCTCCATCCTTCCCCCTTTTGAAACTCCCAGCCCCGGAAAGAGTGAAAAAGATTTAGAGTCGCTAACAAAAGCGGTAAGAGATAGGCCGGATTAGCAGTATTATCAAGTATTGGAATACAAGACAGGACAGTGAAGCTTGAATCTCTATCTCTTCTCCTGTCCATCTTGCTAATCTCGGTCTATATTCCGATACTGAAATGTAGTAAACAATGAGGGTCAAACGAACCACGAAGGCACACGAAGAGACACGAAAATGTTATGACTGCTTTCTTCGTGTTATTTCGTGTAACTTCGTGGTTCGTTATTTCCTTCTTTTAGTCTGCTACTCTGCATAAGATTAAGTTTATGAAGTTGTTCGCAGGTGGTTCAAAACAAGTGGATTTCATTAAAGCTAATCGGCAACGACGCGCCATTATTCAATCGCTCGCTCTCGCCGTTCTCCTTATTTTTCTGTCTTCGCTTTCCCTGAAAGCCACAACGCTTCCCGCCGGGTTTGCCGAAACGCAGATCGCAACCGGCATCACCGACCCGACTGCGATGGCTTTCGCACCCGACGGCAGATTGTTTGTCAGTCAACAGACCGGCCAGCTTCGCATCATCAAAAACGGCACACTCCTGACAACACCGTTTCTGACCGTGACCACTGATACAGCGGACGAGCGCGGTCTGCTCGGCGTTGCCTTCGACCCGAACTTTGCGACCAATCAATTTATTTACGTCTATTACACTGTGACTTCGACGCCGCGTCATAACCGCGTCAGCCGCTTTACAGCCAACGGCGATACGGTCGTCCCCGGTAGCGAATCCATTATTTTTGAGTTGGATAATTTGAGCGCCGCGTTTCACAACGGCGGAGCCATACATTTTGGCAGTGACGGCAAGCTCTACATCGCGGTCGGCGACAATGGCAATTCCGGCAATTCGCAGTCGCTCGCTACCGTTCATGGAAAGATGCTGCGGATTAACAGCAATGGAACAATCCCGACCGATAATCCTTTCTATAACTCGACGACGGGCAATAACCGTGCGATCTGGGCCTGGGGGCTGCGAAATCCTTTCACCTTCGCTTTCCAGTCCGGGTCAAGCCGTATGTTCATCAACGATGTGGGGCAGAGTACCTGGGAAGAGATCAATGACGGCATCGCTGCCTCGAATTACGGCTGGCCGACCACGGAAGGCGTGACCGGCAATCCAAACTTCCGCAGCCCACTCTTCGCTTATGATCACAACGTCGGCCCAACGGGAGGCTGCGCGATTACCGGCGGAGCTTTTTATAACCCGACCGTCAACCAGTTTCCCGCCGTCTACGTCGGCAAGTATTTCTTCGCAGATTTTTGCAGCGGCTGGATCAGGCGTCTCGATCCGTCAAACAATACTGTCAGCAGTTTCGCCACCGGCCTCATTTTTCCAGTTGATTTACAGGTCAGCTCCGACGGCAGTCTCTACTATTTAGCCAGAGACAACAGCGGCGGCGGAGTCTACAGAATCAGTTACACTGCGAATCAAGCTCCGTCCATCGGCACGCACCCGGTAAGTCAAACAATCGCGCAGGGGCAGCCCGTAACTTTCAGCGTCGGCGTGTCCGGCACTGCACCGCTCAGCTATCAATGGCAGAGAAACGGCGTGAATATTTCCAACACAAACTCGCCGAGTTACACAATCGCATCTGTTGCGCTCGCCGATAACGGCGCGAGGTTCAGAGTTATCGTGACCAACTCTTTCGGCGGGGCGACGAGCAATGAAGCGACTTTGACTGTGACTGCGAATCAGCCGCCCACAGGCAATATCACTTCGCCCGTCGCGGGCACGCTCTACAGCGCAGGACAAACAATCAATTACAGCGGCACGGGAACAGACCCCGAAACCGGCAGCCTCCCGGCCAGCGCCTTTACGTGGCAGGTTGATTTTCACCACGACACGCACGCGCATCCCTTCATCCTCGCGACGAGCGGTGCGACGAGCGGTTCATTCACCATTCCGACGACGGGCGAAACCGCCGCCAACGTCTGGTATCGCATTTATCTGACGGTCAGAGATTCCGCCGGATTGACGCATACGTCCTTCAGGGACATCCTGCCGCGCACGTCCACCATCACGCTCCAGACTAATCCCGCCGGTCTTCAACTGACGCTCGACGGCCAGCCCGTGACCACTCCCGTTCAGGTTGTCAGTGTAGTCGGACTGACGCGCACGCTCGGCGTCGTCTCGCCGCAAACAGTCGGCGGCGTCACTTATCACTTCTCAACCTGGTCAGACGCAGGCGCGGCCACGCATAACATCTCGACTCCGGCTTCGAATACAATCTACACGGCGACCTTCACCACCCAGCCGCAAACGCTCTCATTCAGCGCAGCCAGCTACAGCGCGGGAGAGGGAAGCGGAAGTCTAGCCATTACGATCACACGCGCTCAAGGCTCTAACGGCGAGGTGTCGGTTGACTACGCCGTAAACGGCGGCACAGCCTCAGAGCGCACCGACTACACGACCTTTGTTGGCACTCTCCGCTTTCAGAATGGTGAAACAAGCAAAACGCTCACCTTGCTCCTAACCGAAGACGGGTTCGTTGACGGCAGCAAGACTATGAATCTAATTCTCAGTAATCCGAAGGGCGCGATTCTTGGCGGGCAGAGCATTTCAACCGTGACGATCACGGACAACGACACCACGCCGTCGTCCAGCAATCCGATTAACCAAACGCCGGTCTTCGTGCAGCAGCATTACCACGATTTTCTCAATCGCGCTCCTGAGCCTGCGGGCTATCAGGGTTGGCAGAGCATCCTGAACAATTGCCCGCCTTCGGGGAAAGATGCTAATGGAAACTTCTGCGACCGCATCGAAGTTTCGTCCGCTTTCTTCCGCTCCCCGGAATTTCAGCAGCGCGGTTTTTTCGTCTATCGCTTCTACTCCTCCAGCTACGGGCGCATTCCGCGCTACACGGAGTTCATGCCGGATATGGCACGCGTCAGCGGCTTTCAAACAGCAGGCGAAGAGGAAGCCAGCCGGGTCGCCTTCATTAACGATTTCATGGCGCGGCAGGAATTTAAGAATCGCTACGATGCTGTGACAGACCCCAGGAATTATGTCGGGGCATTGGAAACGGCAGCGGGCGTCGTTCTGGCAAGCAGGGAAACGTTGATTGCCGATCTCACGGCGGGAAGAAAAACCAGAGCGGAGGTCTTGCGGGCTGTGGCCGAGAGCCAGGAAGTTTATCAGAAGTATTTCAACCAGGCGTTCGTCGTCATGCAGTACTTCGGCTATCTCAGGCGCGATCCCGACTCTCTCTATCTGGACTGGATAGACACGCTCAACCGGACAGGCGACTACCGCGTCATGGTCAACGGCTTTATCAACTCCGCCGAATACAGGTCGAGGTTCGGCCAGTAATGATTCGTGCCTTAAGCAAGCTCAAAAGCGGTTTGAATAGGTATTGGTTCATTCTGTCCCATAGGGACAAGCGAAAATAGCCCAGCGATTTATCGCTGGGAATAAGGCCGGAATATGAAAACCGAGTCCCGTAGGGACGACTGAAGGAAACCTCCATCTATCTTCAGTCGTCCCTACGGGACTCAATCATTTTAACGGCGCTGTTTCCCAGCAATAAATTGCCGGGCTATTATCAACCGTCCCTGTCGGGACTATCCAAACGGCTTTCAAGATTGGGTGAGGCGGCGGAGCTTGCGCCGGAATTCGTCGGCGGTCAGGCGGTATTTGAAAGCCTTGATGCCGTTGATGACAATCACGGGAATTTCCCAGCCGTAGCGCTCCCTGAGAGCCGCATCGGTTTCAATGTTGACCTCTTCGAGCGTGTATTCGCCCGCACAACCCGCCGCCAGCATCTCCTGTTTTGCCTCCTCGCACAGGTGGCAGCCCGGTCGTGTGTAGAGAATGACGTGAGCTTTCATATGCAGGAGACAGAATACAGGAGTCAGTGAAAGGCAGAAAACAGAAGACAGGAGTCAGCAGCCAGAATGAAGAGGCTGAGAACGACTTCAACAGATTTTCGTTTCTTCGGTCTCCTGACTTCTGTCTTCTGAATTCTACTCTTGCCACAGAATTGTGAAAATAGTATAAATAGCCCACCGAGCCAATTTTATATTCATCTGGCGCGGCGCTCTTCATGATAACGTTTAGTTCCCTGAGTCCGGGCGCAGGCGGTCGAAATCCGGTCAAGGCGGTCGTATAATCTGCGTCCGAACTTCACAGTAGCAGTCTATCATCAGGTCAACGGGCTTTTGGCACGTAAAGCAGATGGAGGTCTGCGGCGTGGATAGCAAACAAAATCCTAATCTTCCAGCCGGGAGCGCCAGCGATACTCCCGACCAGAGAGAAGTTCCCGCCGGAACCACTCCTGCGTCGCGCGTCGCAGAAGGCGCGGCCATAGCCTCTTCGACACCGACGCCGACAGTCGCCAAAGGTCTGGCCACACCTGTCGCCGCAAAACAATCAGGTGCTGTGCTGGAAGCTATGCCAGACCCGCCCGTTAACAAGATGCGGCGGCGCATCGTCTGGGCTGCGGTCGTGGGCTTTTTGACGACCTGCTTCCTGATGTTCGTGCGCTTCTTTCTGCCGCGCAGCATCTTTGAACCGGCAACCAAATTCCGCATCGGCTTCCCGGACGATTACAACATCGGCGTCAGCGATAAATGGCAGCAGCAATATCGTATCTGGGTAGACAAAACTCCCGACCGCATCTTCGTCATCTACGCGCGCTGCACGCATCTTGGGTGTACGCCCGACTGGAAAGCCTCTGAGAACAAGTTCAAATGTCCGTGCCACGGCAGCGGCTACGATAGCGAAGGAGTCAATTTCGAAGGGCCTGCCCCGCGCCCGATGGATCGCGCCTACGTCGAGAAGGACGCCGAAGGGCAGATCGTCGTGGATACCGGCAAGCTCTACAGGTGGCCGAAGGGCGAGAAGAACGAATTTAATGACGACGGGTCGTATATTCCGCTCTGATAAAGCAGACGATGAACGATAGACCATAGATGAGGAAGCCTTTGCTTTTATCGTCCATCGTCCATCGTCAAAATGAAGGAATCCCAGATGGAGCCTGAAAAACCCAATCCGCAGGAGACCAAGACGCTCGCCAAGAGTGAAGAGCCGAAGACTGGTCTGAAGGAGAAGGTGCGCGAGGTGAAGGCGCAGGCCGTTGAAGAGGCCAAGGCGCTCAAAGACCCGCAGCAGACGCAGCTTTGGAAATCCATCTTCCGCGTCTCGCACGACCGCTCCGACCCGCGCAACCGTTCCTTAGCCATTCTCTCAAACGTCTTCCTGCATCTTCATCCGGCGAAGGTCAACCGCGACGCGACGCGCTACGGTTTCACCTGGGGCATGGGCGGCATCACGTTCTATCTTTTCATCGTCCTGACCTTCACGGGCGTACTCTTGATGTTCTACTACCACCCTTCAAAGGGGCAGGCGTTTCAGGACATTCTCTACTTAGAACACGACGTTCCGTTCGGCAAGCTGCTGAGAAACATGCACCGCTGGGCGGCGCACCTGATGATTATCACGACGTGGCTGCACATGTTCCGCGTCGTCCTGACGGGTTCTTATAAGAAGCCGCGCGAGTTCAACTGGTGCGTCGGCATCGTCCTGCTCGTCCTGACGCTGCTGCTCTCTTTTACGGGTTATCTTTTGCCGGACGATCAGCTCGGCTTCTGGGCGGTGACGGTTGGAACGAACATGGCGCGGGCGACTCCTGTGCTGGGGAGCGAGGGGCCGTTTGGCCCGCAACTTGGCATGACGCCGTTTAATGACGTGCGCTTCGGTCTGCTCGGCGGCTCGATTGTGGATGCTAACGCCTTGCTCCGTTCTTACATCTGGCATTGCATCGGCATCCCGCTGGTCATTTCAATCTTCATGGCTGTTCATTTCTGGCGGATACGCAAAGACGGGGGTATCTCCGGCCCTGCGCCCGTGATGCTCGAATCCGAAATGAAGGCGCTGAAGAAGAAGTAGTCGCCAGGAGCGGGCGTGGGCGTTTGATTTCGAGCTGTGACGAATAAGAAACTCTTGTGAGCTAAACGAAGATGGTTGCACAGGTAGAAAAGCGCGGATTCAAATTCAGCATCGGCATGATAGCGCTGATCGCGACTGTATTGCTCATCGCGATTGCGGCTTTTATGGTCGAAGACTGGCATCAGCTTTGGATTATTTCGTCAGCGCCAGATAACATCCCCATCGTTGGCATGATCCCGCTCGTGGTCTTTTTCACCTGGTTGGGCATCAAGCAGGCGCGTGACCACGACCAGCTTATCGAGCGGCTTGATAAAGACCCGCAACTTGCGAAGACGCATCATCGCAAGGCGCTGCCGTGGCGTCCGGGCTGGGCGCGTGAGATTCACGTCTGGCCTTATCTCGTCCGCGTAGAGTTTCTGGCTGCGTTGATTGTCACGATCATTCTGTTCGTCTGGTCAATCACGCTCAACGCGCCACTTGAAGAACCCGCCAACCCGAATCTGACGATGAACCCGTCGAAAGCGCCCTGGTACTTTCTGGGCTTGCAGGAGATGTTGGTCTACTTCGATCCCTGGATTGCGGGGGTCGTGATGCCGGGACTTCTCGTCGTCGGTTTGATGGCTTTCCCATACGTGGACGCAAACCCGCTCGGCAACGGTTACTACACCTGGAAGCAGCGCAAGTTTGCTATTGGGATGTTCATGTGGGGATTCTTCATGTGGATTATCCTGATTATCATCGGGACGTTTATCCGGGGGCCGGGTTGGATTTGGTTCTGGCCGGGACAGACGTGGGATCACAACGCGGTCGTCTATGACAGAAACGTAGATTTGCACGAATACATCGGCATCACGAGCATGTGGGGGAAAGCTATCTTCGGGGCTATTGTCGTCGGGGCATTTTACGTGCTGGGTGGAATGTTCTTCCACTGGCTGATGACGCGCACCGAGTTTGACAAGAAGATACTGAAGCGCACGAGCCTGTTGCAGTATCTGACGTTCCAGTTTTTCGCCATCAGCGTGCTCTTGGCGTTGCCTGTGAAACTGATCTTGCGTTTATTACCGATTCACATCAAGTACGTTTGGGTGACTCCCTGGTTTAATGTCTGAAGCTAACGGTTTAAGCGGAGGGACGAGGCAAGGTGGCTGACACTCCAGAGTCTGGCGCGATAGTCAAAAAGGAAACGGAAACGCCTCAGCGCGACCCTATCGTGAGCCGCTCGACGAGCGCCGCGATGCTCATCTCTACGCTGCTGCTCATCGGCACGCTGGCTTGGGCGCTCTATGACGAGGCTTACGGGCAGCGTCCTTGGAAGGGCGCGCAGCAACAGTTCGTCGAACGCTACACGCGTTATCTGAAGAGCATTCAGGGCAAGGCCGGACAGACCGAAAAAGAGGTCATGGAGAGCGCCGAGTATCAGCAACTCGACGAAGAAGCGAAAGCTGCCGAAGAGTTAATCAGGCCGCGCCAGAAAGAGATTGAAAAAGAACTCAAGGCCATAGAGGAAAAGACTGCCGCCGTCACAGACCCTTTCCAGAATGCGCGCGGGCAGATTACGGTTATCAATTACCAGATTGAGACCGCCGGGAGCGACTCCAGCAAAAACAGTCTGCGCCAGAAGGTCGATCAGAAGAAGAAAGAGAAGAGCACCGTTTATCTTCCCGCAGGCGACGGCTCCGGCAAAACAGAGAAGAAGGAATTCAACTACACGGAGCTTGAGCAATACTACAACGACCTGAAGAGTCAAAAGGCCAGGCTGCTGTCGGAAAACGGCGAGCTTCTCAAAGAACCCACCGAGCTTAAAAAGAAGCGTTCCGAATATCTGAAAGACCACATGATCGGTCTCGGCCCGGATCAGATTAAAAGTCTCATCAGAAAGTACGAGAACTTCGATTTCAGCCTCAAGCAAATCAACGTCACCTCTTCCAATATCGTTGACCGCTGCGAAACCTGTCACCTCGGCGTGCGCGAGCCGCTCAATTTGAAGGCTTCGGATTTAGCGCCTGATGGCCCCGGAAAAAAACCGGACGAGTGGGCTAGAGCATTCGTCAGCCATCCCAACAAAGAATTGCTCACCATTCATAATCCAGACCGTTTTGGCTGCGCCAGTTGTCACGGCGGAAACGGGCGCGCGACCACGAGCATCGAGAAAGGGCATGGTCGCCACAGGTTCTGGCTGCATCCGATGTATGAGAAAGAGAACATGGAGGCGGGCTGCCAGCAATGCCACACCACCGACCGCGTGCTGCAAGGTGCGCCGCAATTGACGCTCGGCAAAGACCTCTTCCAGAATCGCGGCTGCGTCGGCTGCCATCGCTCCGAAGGCTTTGACCGTGAATCGGACGCGCTGGCAACTGCGCGCCAGCAGATTATCCAGCTCGAAGAGAACATCACAGCCAACCAGCGCGAAGCGCGTCAGGCACAGGACGGTGTCTCCAACGCCGCCGACGATGCCGAAGCGCAGATGCTCTCGGCACGCTCGCAATCATTAGTCGTCACCAACAGCCTGCTCGCGGCTCAGATTGACCAGTTGAACATTCAGGCACGCTACCTGATGCAGGATCAAAAGAAGGTCGGGCCGAATCTCAAGGACGTTCGGCTGAAACTCGCTAAAGAATGGATTCCAGAATGGCTCAGAGACCCGCAAGCGTTTCGACCGGGAACGAAGATGCCGACCTTCTGGCGCTTAAATGCAGATATGGCGCACGACCCGCGCGCCGACGATGACAGGAAAGCTATCGCCGCTTATCTCTGGCAGGAGGGCACGGACGGGCGTATGCCTACGCAGGATCGTGCGCGAGGGAATGCCGCCAACGGCAAGCAACTCTTCGAAACGGTCGGCTGTATGGCGTGCCACTCAGTCGGCGAAGGCGAATCCCCGACGGGTGGCAACTTCGCTGCTAATCTTCAACGCGTCGGCGAAAAAGCCAACTTCGATTACATCGTGCGCTGGATTTATAACCCGCGCCAACGCTGGGCTCCCTATTGCCCGAAAGAAAAGCGTGACCTGACGCGCGACGACTACAAGGCTAAGAGTCAGGCATTTCTATTCGACACCGAACAGTTTTCCAAATGCCCGAACGATGGCGCTGAGCTTCAGGTGCAGAACATGACGGTGATGCCCAACTTCCGTCTGACCATGGACGAAGCGCGCGACATCGCCTCTTATCTCTTCTCGCTTACTCAGGGCACTTCTTCTTTCCGCGATGCCTCGGCGTCGTCATACATGGACGACCCGGCGCTCAAAGAAAAGGGGCGCGAAAAAATCAAGCAGTACGGCTGCGCCGGATGCCATGAGATCAAGGGCTTTGAGGATGAGCAGCGCATCGGCAAGGAGTTGACCGCCGAAGGCTCGACGCCGATTGAGCGCCTGGACTTCGCGATGATGACGAAGAAGGCCGAAAAGGGAATTGACCCGGAGACGGACAAAGAGACTGAGGAGTGGTACAACCACAAAGGCTTCTTCGAGCATAAACTGGAAACGCCCTGGATATACGACAAGGGCAAAGAGAAAGAGCCGCAGGATCGCCTGCGTATGCCTGAGCCGTACCTGACGCCGGAATGGAAGACCGCTTTGACGACGTTTCTGCTGGGCAGCGTTGGTTCAGAAGGGGCGAACGTTCCCTCGTCGCTTTTCTACAGGCCGGACGACGCGCGCAAAGCTGTGCAGGATGGCTGGTGGGTCATCAAGAAATATAACTGCATGGGCTGCCACAGCGTTCAGGTCGGGCAGCGCAGCGTCCTGATGGACTTGCCGCTCTACCAGAATCCGGACTGGAAAGATCAACTGCCGCCGAACTTGACGAGCGAGGGCGCGCGCGTTGACCCGAACTGGTTGTTAAGATTCCTGCACGACCCGTCGCTCACGGATGCGGCTGGAAAAGCCGAGCCGGGACGCAGCGATAAGACTGTCGGCGTTACCCCGACGAGCGGCAACGTGATTGATAATCAGGCGGCGAAACCTGCGGCAACGCCTGCGAACGGTAATCAGGGCGGAAATCAAAACGCAGGCGGCGCAACGGGCGGCGCGACTAACGGCGCAAGCGATGCCACGCTGATGTCGGAGCAATTCAGGTCTCAGCCGGGCGCGGACAGAAACGGCGTGCGAACTTATTTGCGTGCGCGAATGCCTACGTTCAATTTCTCGCCAAACGAGTTGAGGACTCTCGTGCGTTTCTTTATGGCTGTTTCGTCGCAGCAGGAGCCGTACATACCTGAGCCGATTGAGCCGCTGAAGGAAGATGAAAAGATGCTGGCGCGTGCGCTCTTCACGTCCGAGGGTGCGCCCTGTCTGAAGTGTCACATCACAGGCGACCCCGGGCACGACAAGACCGCGTCGGCTCCCAACTTCCTGCTGGCGAGCGAGCGTCTGAAACCGAAGTGGACGTATCGCTGGCTACTAGACCCGCAGCAAATCAGTCCGGGAACGGCGATGCCTTCCGGGTTGTTCAAGAAGGAAGGCGACCGGATGGTCTTCAACGGCCAGACGCCCGAAGCCTTCAATAACTATCACCGCGATCATGCGGAGTTGCTGGTGCGCTACATGTTCCTGCTGACGCCGGACGAGCAGCGACGCATCTCTTCAGGCTCGCCTGCGGCAACGGGCGGCTCTGCGCCTGCGCCGACCGCAGCGCCACCGCCGCCGACTTCAGCGCACGCGCGCCGTGTGAAACAAAACGCGAGGCGAGCGAACAGCCATGCCGCACGCAAGCGTGTCTTGAAGGCAAATCGGGCGAGAGCGCATGCCACGCGTCTTCTTCGGGCGCGGGCGCAACCATCCTGAGCTTCGCGCGGTGGAAACTTTCTGTTTCGTTAGGTACTCTGGAATTCATCTTTAGTTGGAGGAATCAATTATGTTAAAGAATCGCGCAGGCTTCTGGCTTGCGATCTCAATTACGGTCTCGCTGCTCGCGCTCAGTGTTGCCTGCGGCGGTAAGAAAGAGGGTGGCGAAGCCAATAGCGGCGATACCCCGACGACCACCGGAACGAAATACGCGCCCACCGGCAATGAAGGCACAGTCACCGGCAAGGTGAGCCTCAATGGTGAAGCGCCCGCGCCGCAGAAGATTGATATGGGGCAGGACGCCAACTGCGCCGCGAAGAACAAAGACCCGTTGACCGAGACGGTCGTCGCCAAAGATGGCAAGCTGGCGAACGTTTTCATCTACGTCAAAGAAGGAACGACTGCCGACGGCAAGAAAATTGCAGACTACAGCTTTGACACGCCGACGACGGAAGTCGTGCTCGACCAGAACGGTTGCCACTACGTCCCGCACGTTATCGGCATGCAGCCCAACCAGAAGCTGAAAGTCACCAATAGTGACCCGACCGGCCACAACATCCACGCGCTGCCGAAATCAGGTAGCGGCAACGAAGAGTGGAACGAGTCGCAGCCGGGCGGCGCAGGGCCGATCATCAAGACCTTCAAGCGTTCTGAGATTCTGGTGCCCGTCAAGTGCAACCAGCATCCCTGGATGAAGGCTTACGTCGGCGTCGTCAAGCATCCGTTCTACGCCGTCAGCAAGGAAGACGGAACGTTCGAGATCAAGGGCGTGCCCGCAGGAACTTACACGGTCGTCGCCTGGCACGAGAAGTTCGGCGAAAAGACCGCGCAGGTCAAAATTGACGCCAAAGGCTCGGTCACTTCCGACTTCGCTTTTGACTCAACTGCGACAGCCTCCACCGAAGGCGGCTCTCTACAGGTCATGCCTGCACTAGAGCTTCCAATGATGATGCGACACTAAGCGGCGGTGATAAGTGATGGGTGATAGGTGATAAGACAAAACGCTCTTTCCTATCACCTATCACACATCTCCTATCACTTCTTTATGAACAGGGGTTTACATCGCTTCACGTTGTTCACGACGGGCGCGACGCTGTTTCTGATTGTGGCGGGGGCGCTCGTCACGAGCCACGATGCGGGGCTGGCGACTAACGATTGGCCGCTCTCGAACGGGCAGGTATTCCCGGAAATGGTCGGCAATCTTTTCTGGGAGCACGGCCACCGGATGGTTGCCACAACAGTCGGGATTCTCGTCATCATTCTTAATATCTGGCTCTGGCGCAGCGAGAAGCGCGCGTGGGTTCGTCGGCTGGGACTCGTTGCGCTCATCGCGGTCATCGCGCAAGGACTGCTCGGCGGTCTGACGGTCAAGATGATGCTCCCGCTGGCCGTCTCTTCAGCCCACGCGACGCTGGCGCAGCTCTTCTTCTGCACGATGGTGAGCCTGTCGGTCTTCACTTCGCAGGGTTGGAGCGAGCCGCGTACAAGCTTTGAGGAGAAGGGGAATTTATCGCTTCGCTATCTTCTGGTCGCGGCGGCAATCAGCATTTTGATTCAACTCGTACTGGGAGCAACCCTGCGCCACTCGGCGACGTGGGATCAGCACCTGCCGACGAGTTTGTTGCTCACACACTTGGGCGGTGCTCTCGCCGTTGTGTTGGTTCTGGGCAGCGCAGTTGTCACGGTGCTTCGTCGTCACCGGGGCGAGACTTATCTGACACGTCCGGCACAAATCGCTGCGGCGCTTCTGGTCGTTCAGCTTTCTCTGGGGCTTGCGGCCTATTTAACCCGGCTCGCGTCGCCCAATTCGCCGCAGCCGCGCAATCCGATGGTCGGAATCACGGTTGCGCACGTCGCCTGCGGCGCGCTCGTCTTCGCCACGACCATCGTGCTGACCTTGCGCGCCTTTCGTGTTCTCAAAGGCGAGAGAGCGAGCGCGAGCAGCGCGTACCAGCTTCGGGCTGAGACGAACTGAAGATTTAGGGAGTTTGGAACTTACAAGGTGAAATCTGAAATTTTAATCAAGAGTTCGGCGTTAGACCTCAATCCGGGCGTGATGACAGAAGCGCGGATTGACGGATTGTCTTTGCGTGATCGTGTGCTGGCTTATCTGGATTTGACCAAGCCGCGCATCACTTTTCTGATTGTGTTAACGGCTGCCGCCGGATTCTGTCTCGGCGCGAAAGGCCGCCTCGATTATCTACAGTTCACACACGCGATGCTCGGTATAGCGTTGCTCTCATCAGGCATAGCGACGCTCAACCAGTACATGGAGCGTGAGCTTGACGCGTTGATGCGGCGCACGATGACGAGGCCGCTGCCTTCCGGCAAACTCGCACCCATGGAAGCGCTCGTCTTCGGCGTCGGGCTGACGATCATCGCGGAAGTTTATCTGGCGCTGCTCGTTAATCCGCTGACGGCGCTATTCGGGCTGGCAGTTATCGCGGGCTATCTTTTCATGTATACGCCGCTGAAAACGAGGACGACGCTTTCAACGGCGGTCGGCGCGTTTCCCGGCGCTCTGCCACCCTTGATGGGCTGGACGGCGGCGAGTAATGAAGTGACCACGGGGGCGTGGGTGCTGTTTGCCATTCTGTTCCTGTGGCAGTTTCCGCACTTTCTCGCCATCGCCTGGATGTACAGGGAAGACTACGGGCGTGCCGGAATCCGCATGCTCCCCGTAGTCGAACCCGAAGGGCGCGTCACGGGTCAGCAGATCGTCGTCTATACCTTGATGCTTCTGCCCGTGAGCTTGCTTCCGACGCTGCTTGGGATTTCAGGCCGCGTCTATTTCTACGGAGCCATCTTGCTCGGCTCGCTTTTCCTGGTAAGCAGTATCTCGGCTGCACTCTCGAAAACAAGACAGCAAGCGCGGCGACTCCTGCTCGCCTCCGTGCTTTATCTGCCGCTGCTGTTTGGATTGATGGTTTTGAATCAGTGATAGGTGATGGGTAATAGGTGATAAGAAAGAACAGTTGTTTTCTCCTATCACCTATCACCCATCACCTATCACCACCTTTTCACCAAAGGAGACTTACCGATGGGTCGCGCTCTAGGTGTCCTGATCTGGCTTTTGACGCTCGCCTCGGTGGTGCTGTTCTTTAGCGGATGGTGGTTTCCTGTCTCCATCACAGAACACGCGCCAGCCATTGATCGTCAGTTTATGATTACGATGATTGTCGTCGGAATCGCCTTCGTCCTGGCGCAGGTCGGTTTGGGCTACGTGGTCTGGCGTTATGGAGCCAACTCCAAAGTTGAGGGAGAGCGAGCCGTCTATACGCACGGCAACAATCGGCTGGAAATGATCTGGACGGTGGTGACGGCGGTTGTCTTTATCGGCCTCGGCATCATGGGACAGCAGGTCTGGGCGCAGCTCCGTTTTAATGAAGCGCCCGCCGGGGCTTTCACCGTCGAGGTTGTCGCGCAGCAGTTCGCGTGGAACATGCACTACGCGGGCAAAGACGGCAAACTGGGCCGCACAGACCCGGCGCTCATCAAAGAGGACGAGAATAATTTCATCGGTCTCGATGAAAAAGACCCGAGCGCGAAAGACGATTTGACCACGACGACGCTCGTCCTGCCCGTTAACCGTCCGGCTGAGTTAATCCTTCGTTCAAAGGATGTGACGCATAGCTTCTGGGTTCCGCAGTTGCGCTTCAAGCAGGACCTCGTGCCCGGTATGATGATTCGCGTTCACTTCACGCCGAACAGGACGGGTCAGTTTCAACTCGCCTGCGCCGAGCTCTGCGGAATGAATCACTTCAGCATGAAAGGAACGCTGCTGGTGCTGACGGAAGCCCAGCATCGTGATTTGATAGCGCTCCCGCAGTCGGATTTTCAAACGAAGCTCAACGAGTTGAAGGACTCGTATGAGCTTGGCGTGATATACGACGCGAACGGCACGAAGATCGGCAATTCATACTAGTTCACCTTTCCCGCACAGGAGATGAGCGATGGCAGACGCTAACGTTGTTCACGAAGGCCACGAGGCAGTGCATCGCCACGAGCCGCCGAAAGGTTTTATACGCAAGTACATCTTCAGCCTCGATCACAAGGTGATCGGGGTGCAATATCTGACGCTTGCGCTCGTAGCGGTTTTCGTCGGAATGATTCTGTCAGTGCTGATGCGCCTGAGCCTGACATGGCCGGACATGACGTGGCCGATTATCGGAGCAATCAAGCCCGATTCCTATCTTTCGCTGCTGACGATTCACGGCACGATGATGGTCTTCTTCGTGTTGACGACCGCGCCGCAGGGAGGCTTTGGCAACTACTTTCTGCCAATTCAGATCGGGGCAGAGGACATGGCTTTTCCTGTTCTCAACATGCTCTCTTTCTGGGTCACGTTCGTCGGCTTCATCGTTCTGGTCTTCTCGTTCTTTGTGCCTGAGGGTGCGCCCATCGGAGGTTGGACGGCTTACCCGCCATTAAGCGCTATCCCCAGCGCCGGGCCGGGGCAGGGCGCGGGCATGAACCTCTGGATTCTGAGTATCGCTATCTTTTGCGTCGGCTCACTGCTGGGAGCGCTCAATTTCATCACGACGCTTTTGAACATGCGCGCTAAGGGAATGTCCCTGATGCGTATGCCGCTCACCTGCTGGGCATGGTTTACGACGGCTGTGTTGGCGCTGCTGGCGTTTCCGGTGCTGCTCGCGGCTGGTGTGCTGCTTTACCTGGACAGAAACGCAGGGACGAGCTTCTTTATCCCGGCGGGGTTGTACATCAAAGACGTGGTGCAGCCGCACGCCGGAGGCTCGCCGATTCTCTGGCAACACCTCTTCTGGTTCTTCGGCCACCCGGAAGTTTATATCGCCATCCTGCCGGGCATGGGCGCGACCTCGCACGTCCTGGCGACGTTCGCCCGGAAACCCGTCTTCGGTTATCGCGCGATGGTCTTTGCCATCTTCGCTATCGGGCTTTTGGGATTCTTCGTCTGGGGACATCACATGTTCATCAGTGGCATGAGTCCCTATTCGGCGATGGCGTTTTCGGTCTTGACGCTTTCCATCGGCGTGCCTTCGGCGGTCAAAACCTTCAACTGGCTCGGAACTCTCTGGGGCGGGAAGATTCGTTTTACGACGCCGATGCTCTTTGCCATCGGCTTCGTCTCGCTCTTCGTCGCGGGCGGAATCACCGGCCTCGTGCTTGGTCAAACGTCGCTCGACCTGCCGATGCACGACACCTACTTTGTGCTGGGACACTTTCACTTAGTGATGGGGGTGGCGGCCATCTTCGGGATGTTCGCCGGAATCTATTTCTGGTTTCCGAAGATGTTTGGCCGGATGATGAGCGAGAAGCTGGGCAGAATCCATTTCTGGATTACGTTCGCTGGCGTCTACTCGATCTTCATCCCGATGCACATCATGGGAATCGTCGGCATGCCGCGCCGCTATTCGCGCTTTGCCGAAAACGGCCAGCAGATTTATGGCTTCCTCGAATCCCTGCACCCGCTTGTGCTGTTCGTCACGGTCGCAGCCATCGTGACGTTTCTGACGCAGTTCCTCTTCCTCTTCAATCTCCTCTGGAGTTTGTTCAAAGGTAAGAAGGCTGGCAACAATCCCTGGGAGGCGACCACGCTCGAATGGGAGACAACGTCTCCGCCGCCGCACGATAATTTCGCGGGCATCCTTCCGGTAGTTCACAGAGGCCCGTATGAATATTCCGTGCCGGGTGCACCCAGCGATTTCACCATGCAGACGACGCCCGATGCGGCGGACGAACCGGGCATAAAAGCGCAAGAGGGAAGCGGTGGTAATGGGCACGATGGTCACAAGCACTGAGAAGGTTATTCAGCCCAAAGTAGGCAAGGGCAGCGGGTCGCGCAAAGTTGGCCCGAATGGTGGGCCGCGCGGCAATGGGCA
Organism: uncultured Acidobacteriota bacterium; assembly: GCA_963791265.1. Lineage (GTDB taxonomy): Bacteria > Acidobacteriota > Blastocatellia > Pyrinomonadales > Pyrinomonadaceae > QHXM01. Next base: position 687,574 of record CAWBSB010000003.1, on the reverse strand, counting down.
TGACGGGAAGAGTGGGGATAATCCAGATGGTTCCTCGCTCTCCAAGTATCGCATTGGAATGTGGGTCGCGCTCGCAAGCGTGGCGATGCTGTTCACGGCGCTGACGAGCGCCTACGTTGTTCGCGGCGGTACCTCGAACGACTGGCGGCCAATTGCTGCGCCGCGCTTGCTCTGGTTGAGCACCGCGCTGATTCTCCTGAGCAGTTTTGCTTTCGAGATTGCCCGGAGAACTCTGAAGAGCGGAAACACGAGCGCCTATCAACGATGGCTGTTGCTGACGGTGTTGCTGGGGTTGGGCTTTCTCGCAACGCAACTGCTGGCATGGCGGCAACTCGTCGGGCAGGGGATTTACGTTAAGTCAAATCCACACAGTTCATTTTTCTATGTCTTGACGGGCGCGCACGGGCTGCATCTTTTGGGCGGCGTGCTGGCTCTGGATTATTTGCTGCTGCGCTCGCGGCGCAAACATTACGAAGAACATGGAGTGGCAAAGCGGCAGGCGATAACAAACGCCGTCGCGCTTTACTGGCATTTCATGGGAGTACTCTGGATTTACCTGTTCTTACTCCTTTTCCTTTGGAGGTGAAAGTTGAGTACGACTGCTCAGGCAGACCAGCTTATTGCAAACGAATGGAGCGGCGGCACGCATCCATATCGCATCGGCCATCGCAAGCTCGGCATGTGGCTCTTTATCGTTTCGGACGCGCTGACTTTTTCGGCGCTGCTGATCGGCTACAGCTACGTGCGCGCTTCGTCGGATAATTGGCCAACACCTTTCCCCTTTTATCCGAGCATCATTTTCTCGTCGGTGATGACGCTGTGCCTGCTGTCGTCGTCGTTGACGATGGTGATGGGCGTTCAGGCATCTGCGCGCCGGGACTTCAAGGCCATCAGGAAGTGGATCGGGCTGACCATCCTCTTTGGCGCAGCCTTCATCGTGCTTCACATGATTGAATGGAAGCACCTGATTGATGAAGGCTTGAGCCCCTTTACTCTTCCCGAAGAGTGGGTTAAGCATTGGCCGGGCGCTTCGCCTCTGTTCGGGGCGTCGTTCTTCGCCATCACGGGCCTGCACATGTTCCACGTCTTCACCGGGTTGATTTATCTGGCGGTCGTCGCCGCCCGCGCCAAGAAACTGAAGCATGAAGACGTGGAGATCAGCGGCCTCTACTGGCACTTCGTTGATCTGGTCTGGATGTTCGTCTTCCCGATGATCTACCTGCTCTCGGTAGACTTCAAGGGATAACGCGGAAGCGATGAACGTGAAGTGATAACGTGAAGCTTGCTTATTCCGCGTTCATCGCTCATACCGTATCGTTTCTTTGACTTGGGAGTCATAAAAGATGACAACACACGCTGAAGGGGAACACGAGCACTTTGCGGGCAGCAACAAGCTTTTCATCTCCGTCTGGTTCTGGCTGCTGCTCTTGACCGGGCTGGAGGTCTTTCTGGGATACGTCCATCTCGATTTTCGTTTGATGCTGACGATCCTGATTGGCCTCTCCATCATCAAAGCCGCGCTCATCGTTGCCTATTTCATGCACCTGCGATTTGAGCGGCTGAGCCTTGTGCTGACGCTTGTGCCGATGCTCATCATCTGTATCTGCCTGCTGCTGGTTTTCTTCCCGGACAGCTTCAGGTCGAAAGATTACAGGTATAAATTCGAGTCCAGCACGCACGTTGAGAAAGCAGAGGAATGACGAAAGGTATTCGCACAATCAAGATAGCTCTGACGATGGCGGGCTTGATTGCTGTCCTGCTCTTGATGAGCTTGCCTGCAATGGCTCAGTGCGCGATGTGCAAGAATGCCGTGACAGGCTCGCCCGACGCGGGCAGGCTCTCACAGAGTTTGAATTCTGCGGTGCTAGTCCTGCTGATTCCGCCCGTGTTAATTTTCTGTGGGCTGTTCGTTCTCGCCTACAAGTATCGCAAGGCACGCGGCGCTGAGATCGAGCCGTCGTCGCATGATGATCGGGACGGGCGCAACTGGTTTGCGAAATTAAGCTCGCGCCGTAAACGCAAAGGCGGAACGGAAAGCGAAGCTGGCGGAGCAACGGCCTGAGATGTCAGAAAACGAAGAGCTGCTTTTAGAGATTGAGAAACGAAGCGTTCGCGGGCGGGCGTGCCCTCTGTGTGGCGGAAAGATTATTCCGTCGGACCGTGCTATCTACGAAAGTAAAGCTAATCCGACGGCGGTGTTCCCGCTCTGGCAGTGCGAGAGATGCGGCTATGAGCAGATGTCCGACAAGCCGCAGCCACAGCCGAAGGGCAAGCACGGGTGAACCGGGGATTAGCGCGATGAAGGAGACGGAAGGCAAAAAGCGATGACCGACACAATTGAGAAGGAGGGAAGTTTGATGAAGAGTGAGAACTTGCTCTTGAACGTCGTCTGCATCGTGATGGCGCTGGGATTTCTCGGACTCGCGGGTTTAAGTTACCTTTCCTCCGGCAACTTTATCAGCACTGATAATCTCTTCTTCTCGTCGGTCGCGGGGATGATGGCTCTCATCTTTCTGCTCGTCCCGGTCACGTCTTTTATCTCTGACAGGAAAGCGAAAAAAGCTCCGGCAGGCGAGGCTGCGACCGCCGGGCAGGGCGCAATCGCCGGGGCAAAGCGCACGACCGTCGGCGCTCTACAGCGCGCTCCTGTGCGCTTCGCCGATACGGTTGATGCCAGAGGAAGACCGATTCCGCCTGACGTGGCGCGAATGGTCGAAACGATGAAGGATAGGTAGAACGGAAAGCCTTGTGGTCATGGACGAGATGACGCAGCGCGTGCTGGGCATGTTCAAGCAGATCGGAAAAGAGACGCTTGACCTGCATGAACTGTTTGAAGCGGGCGGCAACGACATGGAAGCGCGCAAGGAAGTTTTCTACACCGTCGAGCGCCTCGTCGAAGAAGGCTTGCTCGAAGAGCGCGGCAATGATTTCTACGCACTGACAGAGGAAGGGAAAAAGGCTGCGCGGTCATTCAGTAGAGACGATCAAACTGCGGGAGAGTAGCAAGTTTACGCTCACGGTCTGCCGCGAACGCCAAACATGCACGAATATCTTCTGCGGTTAGGTCAGGGAACTCTGCCAGTATCTCCTCTTCCGTCATGCCGCCTGCGAGATACTCCAGAACATCCGTCACAGTCATCCGCATCCCGCGAATGCACGGCTTCCCGCTACGCTTACCAGGCTCAATGGTGATAATCTTGCTGTAATCCATAAGCGAATAATAGCAAAAAGTCTTTATCTTGCAAGACGTTTGATTAAAGGGGCACAAATATCACTTTCAGCATGAAGGATTTTATCTTCACCCTCCCGCACATTAACGCCATCCTGAACACGACGAGCGGCCTCTTCCTCATCGCAGGCTTCATCTTTATTCGCCGCCGCCGGATTACGGCTCACCGCGCCAGCATGCTCGCGGCTTTCGTTGCCTCGACAGTTTTTTTAATCTCTTATGTCCTGTACCACTCCCTACTGGCTTACTATCTTGGACAAGGCCCGACGAAGTTCAAAGGTGAAGGCTTCATCCGTCCAGTCTATTTCGTCATTCTGATTACGCACACTATCCTTGCCGTCGCAATCGTTCCTTTCATCCTGATTACCTTGTTTCGAGGCTTACGACGCCAGGATGCGAAACACAGGCGAATCGCTCGCTGGACATTTCCGGTCTGGCTCTATGTTTCAGTCACGGGCGTCGCGGTCTACCTGTTTCTCTACCAGCTTTATCCTTCGCGCTGAGATGTAACCACGAGAGATGCTGCTTTCAAGATGGTTGATGACAATTCAAACGGCTCATCTCCAACCGCGACCGCGATGGCTTTAGCCGCCACGAGGCCGGAGCGTCGGCGCGTTTCACTCCCGCTCATCATCCTGGCCATACTATTCGTCGTCGTGCCGTTTCTCACTTGGTATCTGACATGGTTCGGTCGTCCGCTGTCTGATGCTGATATTGAAAAATATCTGAGCGATGAAAAGAACGTGCGGCACGTTCAGCAGGCGCTGACGCAGGTGGAAGAGCGAATCGAAAAGGGAGACGCGAGCGTCAGGCGCTGGTATCCGCAGATCGTTGCTCTCACGAATAGCAGCGTCGTTGAGATTCGCAAAACGGTCGCGTGGGTGATGGGGCAGGATAATAAATCGGAAGAGTTTCACGCGGGGCTTTTGACGCTGATTAAGGATTCGCATCCGGCGGTGCGTCGCAATGCGGCGGTGCAGCTAGTTCGCTTTAATGATGCGAGCGGGCGCGAGGAGTTGCGAGCAATGTTGCAGCCCTTCAATCTCACTGCTCCGATTGAAGGAACGATTAGCAGCGTTTTGAAGCCGGGCGCAGATGTCAGAGAAAACTCCCTGGTAGCGCGAATCACAAATGCGCAGAACGAGGCACAGGAAGTCCGCTCACCTCTGCCGGGCAAGCTCAAACAGGTGATAGCGCAGGAAGGGGCGCGCGTGGCCGCAGGCGATGTGGTGTTGACGCTCGCGCCCGATGCCGATTTCGTTTATGAAGCGTTGCGCGCACTCTTCCTCGTTGGCACGGAGGAAGATTTGCCGGATGTCTTGCGTTATGAGAAAGGCGTTGAAGAAATGACGGAGCAGGTCAAACAACAAGCGGCGCAGACCGTTAAAGCAATCCGCAGCCGCTTAAGGGATAAAGACTCGTCAGATGTTAAGCCGTAGCAACGGGCGCATCCGTTAATTCTAAACCGTGTGCGGCCTCCCAGTCTTCTGTGGGAACCATCTCGATTGCGTCCCAGGGACAGCCATCAAGAAAAGCGCCGTCCGGCCCTTTGCTGATACATTTCTGGCAGCCGATACAGAGATTCGGGTCAACTTCGATGCGCCCGAACGGAGGATGATCCTCGTCAGGAACCCAGAACATGCAGGCTTCTATCGGGCAATATTCGATGCAGGCCGGTGAGCCGGCGCAGCCCGTGCAGCAGTCTGTGGTGATGGCAAGGATTTTCGGTTTCTTCTTGCGCGTGGCTTTGCCGTCGCCCTCTGACATTGGAAAATGTTTTTCGATTATCGAGATCATCCACGAACCCCTTTGAATGTTTCAGGAGAGCGGCTTCACTTTAGCACGGCGGGGCGAGTTTGCTCAACGCTCTTGCTTCAAAGCTGCGAGGAGAGCTTGAAAGACTCGCTCGAAAAGGATAAAACTATTAAAAACCAAACGGGAGGCTTCGCATGAGTACCTTTGCCATACTTGTTAAATCTGGCGCAGACGCTAAGCGCGCCGCAGAGAATTTACGCACGGCAGGCATTGCCAGTGACCACATTAGCCTGTTAATGCCGGGCGCAACCGATGCAGAGTTAGAAGCTGCTGTGCCGACAAGCGACACAGAACAGCCGGGCATGGGCAGCGCTCTCGGCGGAGTTGTGGGCGGGGCCGTGGGTGCAGCCGGAGGCATGCCAATTGGCGCGGCTCTCGCCAGCCTGCTGGTTCCCGGCGTCGGCCCTGTACTCGCCGCAGGAATCATCGGAGCCGCCCTGCTCGGCGCAGGGGGCGCAGTTGCGGGCGCGGCGGCGGGCGGCAAGATGGAAGAATCTATCGAAGGATTGCCGCATGACGAGTTGTTTGTTTATGAAGACGCGCTCAGGCAGGGAAAATCCGTCATCATCGTCGTGACTGACGACGACGCGCAGGCCGAAACCGCGCGTGGGGTGGTGGCAGCTCAACCCGGCGTCGAGAGTATTGACGCCGCGCGCGAAAACTGGTGGATTGGTTTACGCGATGCCGAAGAGGAAGAGTACAAAGGGCAGGGAGGGGATTTCAAACAGGATGAGCCGATCTACCGGCGCGGCTTTGAAGCAGCCCAGCATCCGCACCTGCGTGGCAAAACTTACGATGAAGTGACGGAGCGTTTGCGCGAGCGTTACAGCGACGCTTATGAAACGGAGTCATTCCGGCGCGGATATGAGCGCGGGCAGAATTACCAGCGAAGTTTGAGGGAGAAGTACAAGGCTTGAGGGATACGCTGCTGGCTATAGCCGTTCTCGGCGGCATCCTCGTCGTGAGCGCGCTTATCACCAACTGGTTCGCGCGCAAGATGTATAACCGTTGCGCCGACTGCGGGACGCTCAACGCCAAGCGACGCGCCAACTGCCGCGCCTGCAATATGGAAATCAGATAGCGTAGGACAGACATTCCTGTCTGTCTAAGCGTGCGAACAGCACGCTGATGGTTTTCGTTACTAAATATTCGCACTGACGCGCTCAATGACAGGCAGGAATGCCTGTCCTACTTATGCCCTGGAATCCTGAGCGGTATCACCGGTATCGAAACGAAAGGTTCGCGCCTTTTGAAGACCTGCTGGCTCTGGTGAAAATTCGGGATGGCCTAAAGGTTGTTGATCTGGGCTGTGGCACGGGAGAATTGACTCGCAGGCTGGCGGACAAGTTACCGGGAAGTGAAGTCGTCGGGATTGATTCGTCACCTGAGATGCTGGGACGCGCACGCGAGCAGGCGCGCGATGGTGTGCGCTTTGAGCTGGGTTCAATTGAGAATGTTGAAGGTCAGTGGGACCTGGTTTTCTCGCATGCTGCGATTCAATGGGTAGATAATCACCGCTCGCTCATCCCGCGCCTGCTCTCGCTTGTCAGCCTCAATGGTCAACTCGTCGTGCAGCTTCCGTCGAATCATGAACATCCGACGCACACTTTAATCAGGGAAATCGCCGCTGAAGAGCCGTTTCACTCGGCGCTTGATGGCTGGAATCGCCTGTCGCCTGTTCTCAATATCAGCGAGTATGCAGAGCTGCTGTATGAGAGCGGCGGGCATGAACTGACCGTTTTCGAGAAAGTCTATCCCAGCCTGTTGGACAACTCGGATGCGCTGGCACAGTGGACTGAGGGAACTGCGCTCGTGCCATACTTCGAGCGATTGCCGGAAAAGCTGCGCGAGGCATTCATGGAGCGATACCGTGAAGAATTAGCTGCGCTTTTCCCCTCAAGTCCTGTCTTCTACCCGTTCCGGCGGACGCTCTTCGCCGCGACCCGTGCTTCGTAAATTCCAGCCAGAATCTCGTGAGCAGCAAGCCGCGTGAGAGCTTCGGCGGCCTCGATTCGACCAATCGCATCAGAACTGTGCGTCAGTTGATATTTAAGCATCGCCGCCGGTTGCGGGAAATCAACTTTCTTCAAGATGCGCTCGCCTTTGTCGAAGCGAATCATCAAGGGCTTTCCGTCCAGCTTGAAAGTGAAGCGCTGACTACGCTGTGTAATCTCGATGCGCTCGGTGCGCTCACCCGACGAGGTAGCCAGCTCGATCTCGACGGGCAGGCGAAAGACCAGTGGCGTCATCGCCTCTGCCGTCTGCGTTTGCGTCACTTCAAGCGTGAGCTTGCCCGTCGGTTGATGATAAAAGGAGCGCACGCGCAATTCAGGATAGCCTGCCTTGTAGACCCATTGATCGAAAAACCAGTCGAGCCGCTGGGCGGTCGTCTCTTCAAACACGCGCTGCAAATCCCTTGTCCCGACCGGCTTGTATTTATACTCTTCAAGATAACGATGAAGCGCCTTCCAGAACATTTCGTCGCCAACTGTTTCGCGCAGCATGTGCAGCACCAGTGCGCCCTTTTTGTAGACAGTCGCATCGAAAATATCAATTGCCGACCCGTAGCGGTCGTAGACGATGGGGCGGCGATACTTCAACAAGTCTTCAAGAAAGTAGAGCGACGCGCTTGAGCGCATCTCCTCAAGATAAGCGTCGTGCCCCGCTTCATGCTCACGGAAGACCGCTTCCATGAAGGTGGCGAAGCCTTCGTTAAGCCACAACTCGGACCAATCTTTACACGTTACCAGATTACCAAACCATGAGTGCGCCAGTTCGTGCGAGATCAGATTTTCCGTAGCGACTTGCGCTTCCTTCGTGTTGCCGGAAAGAATTTCCGAATCGGCGTGTGTGGTGGCGGTGATATTCTCCATCCCGCCGAAAATGAAACTGGCGACAATGGTTTGCGCGTACCTGTCGTATGGATACTCGTAATTGAGCTTCTGACTGAAGAGGCGCATCATCTCCGGCGTCTTCATAAACGCGCGCCGCGCCGTCTCTTCCGTTCCGCGATAGGTGTAGTATTCGAGCGGAACACTTTTATAAGCGTCATCCAGCCTTGCGTAGTTGCCGACGACGATTGAAGTGAGATAGCTGGCGTGCGGCTGTTCCATCTTCCAGTGGAAGGTGCGCGTGCCGTCTGCATTGGTCTTCGTCTCAAGCAGCGTCCCGTTGGAGATGGCGATTTCATCCGCGCCGGTTGTGATGTATTGCTCGCTCGTCGCTTTGTCGTCGGGAAAATCGTAGCAGGGAAACCAGTGATGGTTTTCTTCCGGCTCGCCCTGCGTCCAAATCTGCGCGGGCTTTGACAATCCGGCGCTGCTGGCGACGCGATTCTCAGGAATAAAATAGAGGCCGCGTTGCGGTGTGGCGCGATACCGGATGCGAACGACGATTGTTTCGGATGGTTCGTAAGCGCGGTCTAAAGTGATAGCGAGTTTATTTGGCGGCTGCGTCCATTTGAGCATCTGGTTGCTCTCGGCAAGCGTCACCGCTTCGATCTTCATGCTCGAAGCATCAAGCTCGAAGGAATTGAAGCCGGAGGCGAGCGGCTTGAGCGATACTGTTTCATCGCCCACGACAGTTTTCCCCGGCACGTTAAAGCGCGTACTGATGGTGTAATGCAAGACATCATAGGTGCGCGCGGGCCTCTCTTGCTTTGTCCAGGATGGAAGCCTATGGACGGGCAAGTTTCGCGCGGGTACGGATGCCCGCGGCTTTACACGCCGACGCTGGGCAAGTGTCACCGGGGCGTCGGCCGAGAGAATAAAGATGAAAGCAAGCGTGGCAGCGAGCGAACGGCGAGTGATGGTGCGAAAGATCATTCCGGCCTTCCCTGAAACGGACGAAGAATTAAACTATCTCCGAGGAGAGCCATGATTGTGCCCCACAGTAGCGCAGGAAGCCAAGCCGCGCGACGATTCCAACGCGCGATGGCAGTATTGGACGAAGAAGTGTTTATAAAATTGCGTCCGGTTGACGACTCTTCGCTAATGATAATTTGAATTCGGGGCAAAGCATCGTATATTCCTCTCATCAACGCTTCGGGAGATTGTGCAATTTCGCATGTCAAAGATGATTGGAGAAATAGGATGCTCCGTTTCGCTGCCTCCTCAATTCGCTTTTTATTACTGCTCCTCGCTCTGGGTGCTCAGCAGATGATGATGGCACAAAGCACCTCGCCGCCCGTCCCGCCGGACTGGCAGACGCACGCCGAAAAGACGGATTATCGTGAAACGCCGCGCTATGAAGAGACTATTGCCTATTCGCAAAAGCTCGCCTCGGCCTCGCCCCTGATTCGCTTCGAGAGTTTCGGCCAGAGCGGGGAAGGGCGCGCCCTGCCGCTTCTCATCGCGGCGAGCGGCAACACCTTTACGCCGCAAGCAGCAAGAAAAGCAGGCAAGGCAATAATCATGATTCAAGCCTGCATCCATGCCGGGGAATCCGACGGCAAGGATGCCGGGTTCGCTCTACTGCGTGATATTGCGATCACTAAAACGCGACTGGGGTTGCTCGACCGGGTCGTTATTCTCTTCATCCCAATCTATAACACGGACGGGCACGAGCGATTCGGAGCATTCAATCGTATCAACCAGAATGGCCCGGCTGAGATGGGTTGGCGCGCAACCTCTGCCAATCTCAATCTCAATCGTGATTACATGAAAGCCGATGCGCCGGAGACGCGCGCCTGGCTGAAGCTCTGGACGGAGTGGAATCCTGATTTGCTGATTGATTGCCACGTCACAGACGGCGCGGATTTTCAGTACAACATTACTTACATCTACGAGCATCACGAGCATGCGCCCGCGCCTGTGCTGGGCTGGATGCGCGATGCTTTCGATCAAAGAATCTTTCCGGCGACCGAAAGCACGGGCAACTTGCTGGCTCAATACATGACCTTTCGTGATAACCGCGATCTGACGAAAGGGATTGACGGGTTTGTCATGCCGCCGCGCTTTTCAACGGGCTATACGACGATTCGCAATCGCCCCGGCATCACCATTGAAACACACATGCTCAAGGACTATCGCAATCGCGTGCGCGGGACATACGACCTGCTGAGATTCACGCTTGAAGAAGTGAACCGGAGTCCTGAAAAGCTGCTGCGCGCCGTCGCGGAAGCGGACGAGCAAACAGTCAACATGGGACGAAGCTACGATGCCGCGCGGCGTTATCCTCTGCAAATTCAGATGACGGATAAGGCGAGTCCCTTTAAGTTCAAAGGCCTGGAAGCTCGCACGGAGCAGAGCGATGTTTCAGGACAGGTGCGTGTGATTTTCGGAACGAAGCCAGTGGAGATGACCATTCCGTTTTACGACGAGAGCCGGGTTGCTGCTGCCGCAGCGCCCCCGCTTTATTACATAGTGCCGCCGCAGTGGAAGGAAGTCATCGGTGTGCTGGCCGCGCATGGCCTGCGTTTACAGCGTCTCACTTCGCCTGCGACGATTGAAGTTGAGAGCTATCGTTTTGGCAACGTGAAATTTGCGCCCGCGCCGTTCGAGGGTCGCATCGTTCCAAACGAATTGACAAAGGAAGTAGTGCGCGAGCGTCGGACTTATCCTGCCGGGTCAATCGTCGTCCCGGTAGCGCAGCCAGCCGGAAACGTCGCGGTTCATCTGCTTGAGCCTGACGGGCCGGACTCGTTCATCAGTTGGGGATTCTTCAACGTTATCTTTGAGCAGAAAGAGTACGGCGAAGATTACGTGCTGGAGAAACTGGCGCGTGAGATGCTGGCGAAAGATGAGAACCTACGACGTGAATTTGAGCAGAAGCTGGCAAGCGATCCGAAGTTTGCAGCCAGCGCCAGCGCCCGCCTGAATTTTTTCTACGAACGCTCGCCATACTGGGATAAGCAGATGAATCTTTATCCGGTCGGGCGCATCACAGCGCCTCTCAAAACAACGCTCAAGATTACAGGGCATATGTAGGACAGACATTCCTGTCTGTCATTAGTGGGACAGGCATTCCTGCCTGTCATTGGTGGGACAGACATTCTTGTCTGTCCTTGAGCGCGTCAGCGCGAATAGCTATTAGCGAATCTGAAGAGCGTGCTGTTCGCACGCTAGACAGACAGGAATGTCTGTCCTACGCTATAGCGGATTTCAGATAATAAAGAGAAGCGGGCGCGATCCAAATAGGTCGTGCCCGCTCCGTCTGATTTCATGCTTTGTGTTTTAAGTTAGACCGTGCGTCGTCCGGTCAGCAAGTTGATGACCAGAACCACCAGCGCCACCACCAGCAGCAGGTGAATCAAACCGCCACCGATTCCACCAATCGCGCCGATTAACCATAAGACCAGAAGCACTACCAAGATTGTCCACAACATATCGCCTTCTCCTTTTGTTGAAGCGTCCCCTTAAAGTCTGTTCGCTTGACCCCATTTTTCTACTCAAGAACCTGGCCTAACAACCGCTCAGGGCTGTTACGAGGCGGCCTGCACTAGACTGTGCGACGGCCTGTGAGTAGATTGATTACGAAAATGATGAGTGCTACTACGAGCAGCAGGTGAATCAGGCCACCGCCGATTCCGCCGATAGCACCGATCAACCACAACACCAAAAGAACCACCAGAATTGTCCACAACATTGTCGCCTTCTCCTTTTTTTGAGCGTCGCTGATTAATATCTTTTCGGTTCTATTGAACCCGCTTGCCAGACACAGGGAGCAATGTCCGTGCCATCTCGCGCGGTGAAGATGATGTTTAGATGTAAACTCAGAAATTTAAGGGTTTAGGACTGAATTAAGAGCGGCGAAAGAGAAGATCAGCGGGAGTAGAGCCGGTCGTTTGTATTGAAATACAGCACACCTCGCCGAATCATAGTGTTTCGATTTAGTTCGACTCGGCTGTTATCGGTCAAACCCATTGATGTAACGGCAACCGAACCGGAGCTTCATTCATCGGAAAGTTCACGCGGTCGAGCTGTCTGTAGCGCTACCTCGACTCGTTTTTAATTTTCGGGTGAAATTTTTAACTAAGACTGGACTTAAACGGGCAGGGGCTGCTAAAGTACTACTGCCGTTCGCATTCGGCCTCAGGCGAACGCGCTCATAACAGGATTTCTCCGCTACACCAGCGTGCGGGTTGCTCCTACCGTTGCCGGACATCGTTCAACCCCGATTCTTTGTAATTTTGTCTTTCTGAAAAGCCGCTCGCTGTCTTCCCCTTTTTCGGACGGCGACGCTTAGGAGAATTTTATGCCGTCCCCTTTGCCCCGTTTGATCCCCCGTATCCAGAAGTCCAGCCTCATTGTCGCTATCGGGCTGCTCTTGCTGCTCGTCCTGGCGAGCGTCCTTTTCATTTACCAGAGAAATCAGCCGGTCGTGCGTGAGATTAATTCCACGCAGTTGCGCGCTCTTGGCGAAACGGGGGCGGCTGCCTCGCTGAAGGTTGAAGACGAGACGTTGATCGTGACCGGACATGACGGCGCCCTCTCGCAGGCCATCGTGACCAACGCCGCGACACAGAACGAGATTATCAACGTCTTCGTCAAAAACAATCTGCCGGTCGAGTTTCGCTCGCTCAAGCCGAGCGGTTGGTCAACTGCGCTGACGTGGTTGATTCCTTTTATGACAGCCGCTGTTTTGGCCTTCGTGGTCTGGCGGGTCTACGCACAGATGGGAGGTCGCGGCGGCGACTTCAACCCGGCTGACGCCAGCGGTAAGCAACTGGTCAACTTTGCGGATGTCGCGGGCGTGGACGAAGCGAAAGCAGAGCTCTCCGAAACAATTGAGTTTCTGCGCGATCCCTTAAAGTTCGGGAGACTGGGCGGACGCGCACCGCGCGGCATTCTTCTCTCAGGCCCTCCGGGAACCGGTAAAACCCTGCTGGCACGCGCTGCGGCCAACGAGGCTGGCGTCCCGTTCCTTTCAGTTTCCGGTTCGAGCTTTCAGGAAAAGTTTGCAGGGATGGGCGCGGCGCGCGTGCGTCGTCTCTTCGCGGAAGCCCGCAAGCTCTCGCCCTGCGTCATCTTCATTGACGAGATTGATGCTCTGGGACGCCAGCGCGGGCGCAGCAATGATTCCGCTTCCGCCGATCAGGATCAGACGCTCAATCAACTGCTGGTCGAGATGGACGGTTTTGAGCATCACAGCGGAATGGTCATCATCGCTTCAACCAATCGCCCGGACATTCTCGATAGCGCGTTGACCCGACCCGGACGCTTCGACCGTGAAGTTGCCGTCAACCTCGCAGATGCAAATGGACGTGAAGAGATTCTGAAAGTCCACGCGCAGGGACTTAAATTAGAAGAGGGTCTTGATCTGCGCTGGATTGCGCGAGGCACTCCCGGTTTCTCCGGCGCTGATCTAGCCAACCTGCTCAACGAAGCCGCGATTGCCGCCACGCGCGACAATTCCGCAGCCATCGGTCGCCCACACGTCGAATACGCGCGCGACAAAATCCTGATGGGCGCGGAGCGTCAGGGCTTTATGATGGACGAAGAGGAGCGCTATGCGACCGCAGTCCACGAAGCGGGTCACGTCGCTGTCGGCCTTGCCGTGAAGAACGGCGACCCGATTCATAAGGTTTCAATTCTTCCACGCGGTCGCGCTCTCGGTGTCACGCAATCATTGCCGGAGCGAGATCGGTTAATGAAAAAGCGCGAGTATCTGGAAGATCAGATTGCGATGCTGCTGGGCGGTCGCGCCGCAGAGCAACTCCTCCTCGATACGATGACCGCCGGAGCTTCAAACGACATCGAGCGCGCCGTAGAGATTGCGCGCAAGATGGTCGCCGAGTTTGGCATGAGTCCGCTGGGGCCGATTCATCTGGGCAAACCCGAAGACCCGCGCAGTCAGACTCTGCTTGACCGCGTCGAGCATGCGACCAGCGACATCATCAACACGCAGATGACACGCGCCCTTGAGGTCGTTGATAAAGAGCGTGAATCAATCGCACGCCTCGTCGAAGGCTTGATGGAGCGTGACACGCTCGAAGCAGACGAGATTCAGCAATCCTTCGGGATAATGGTGTCGTCCCAGGCAGCGTAATAATCAGTGGCCAGTGGCCAGTGGTCAGAAGACAGAAGACAGAAGACAGGAGTCAGAAGTCGGAGGAAGCCACCGAGCAACAGCCCCGTGAGGGGCGGCAGAGTGTAGCCCCGGGCGTCAGCCCGGGGAATAGCCAGCAATAAAGGTTCGAGCCCCGAAGGGGCGACAGCAGCTCAAGATGCGCTATGACGTACCTTGAATTTCTGTCGCCCCTTCGGGGCTTAAACAATTTGTTTGTGCCTTGACCCCGGGCTGGCGCCCGGTGCTACACTCTATCGCCCCTTCGGGGCTGTTGCTCGATGGCTTCTACTGTCTTCTGCTCACTGCCTTTTTGCCTTCTGCTTGTAGTTTTGATAAGTTTGTGGGCGAAATGGGAGACCGAATCTTCCTTTCAATCTTCAACATCTCGGAAAGCCCACATCAATTTTAGCGATGGCATATCCGGGCGTCGCACGAATCGAACTGCCGATCTTACAGGAACTCGCCGCGATGGGCGGCGTCGAAGATGTGCGCTTTCTCTACAACCGGCTCGCGGGCTATTTCCCACAACTGGATGAAACGGATGTCAAGGCGCTGACGAATGGCCATCAAGCGCAATGGCGCAGGCTCGTGCAGCGCGCCGGGCGCGTGCTGGCAGACCAGAGACAAATCGAACGTCGGCAAGGCCGTTGGACGATTACTGCGGCGGGACGCAAGCGCGTGGCGGATGAAGGTCAGACGTTCTCTCTGACTGAAACGCATGAATCTGTCCGGCCAGAGCAGCTAACGCACGGGGATATTCAGCAGATGCTCCTCGACATCGGGCGCGTGCTTGGCTATCACGCCCAGAGCGAGTTTGATTATTACGATGTCGTCTGGCGCGCGAGCGAGTCGAGTCCGCGACTGAGCCACGTCTTTGAAGTCCAGCACAAAGGCAACATAGACGCCGCGATGGCCAAGCTAAAACGCGCCTACGAAGCGCAACGCTCAAAGCCTTTCCTCATCGTGGCGAGCGAGCGTGATACGAATCGAGCCAACAAAAACATGAGCCAGGCGCGCACCGGGGCTTTTCACGAAATCGGGCGCGCAACTGTCATCCTGAGCTTTGAGCAACTGAATCGTCTTCACCGCGCGCTCACGTCGGTCGAAGACCTCCTCAAGGACATCTTAGAGCGATGACAGCAGCCACCACCCCACTCCACAAGCAGTATCAGGAGATCAAGCAGCGTTACAAAGACGCCATCCTGCTTTTCCGCATCGGCGATTTCTACGAAACCTTTGAAGATGATGCGCGGCTCGTCTCGCGCGAGCTTGGCATTGTGCTCACGTCGAAACCGATGGGGAAGAATGTGCGCGTTCCCTTAGCGGGCGTTCCGCACCACAGCCTTGAGCGTCATCTCAGGCGCTTGATCGCGCGCGGCCATCGCGTTGCCATCTGTGAGCAATTGACTGATGCTCCCGTCAAAGGCGAAAAAGGCGGCAATCTCATCGAGCGCGATGTGGTGCGAATCGTGACGCCAGGCACGGTGCTTGAGCCTGGGCTGCTGCATAACAAGGTCAACAATTATCTGGCCGCTTATGTGAAACAGGGCAAGCGAGCCGGAATCGCTTATGCTGACGTGACGACAGGCGAGTTTGCGGCCACCGAACTGGACGAGCAGGCTGCGATACCGGAACTGCAACGCATCGCACCCGCTGAAATACTTTTGCCGCGCACCAGCCCTGAAGCAAACAGCGATGCGCTGCCGGGATTCACGACGCCGTATCGCGAAGACGCCTTCGAGTTTGAGAATGCGCGTCGAACGCTTCTCCAACACTTTCACGCACGCACGCTCGCCCCGCTCGGCTTGAAGAATTGGCCGCTCGCTGCTTCTGCTGCCGGGGCGCTCATCACCTACCTGCGCGATACTCAGATGAATGTTGCGGAGCAGTTGACCAGACTCTCCAGCTATCGCACAGATAATTTCATGATGCTCGATGCTCAGACCGTGCGGAGCCTCGAAATCTTTGAAAACAACACCGCCGCACCGTCACTGCTCTCCGCGATTGATCGCACGCGCACGGCGATGGGCGGAAGGCTGCTCAGGCGTTGGCTGCGACAACCCTTGCTGGATGTGACGGAGATTATGAGTCGGCAGGAGCATGTGGCTTGGTTTCATGTTCACAGTCAAGAGCGCGCAGAGTTGTTCGCAGCTTTTGAGTTAGTCCATGACCTTGAGCGCTTGTCGGCGCGTGTGCGCGCATGTTTTGCGTCGGCATATGAGTTGCTGGCGCTCGGTCAGGGGCTTGAGACGATTCCGCGCGTGCGCGCCGTGTTGCAGAGAGATTCAAAACGTTTCGGTGCGCTGCTCGCCAATCTACCATTATGCGAAGCGGCGGCTGGTTTGATTCGCAGGGCTATCCCTGATGAGCTTTCGCGGCGCTCAACGCAAACAGGAATCATCCGCGAGGGTTTCTCCGAAGAGTTGGATCAACTGCGGAACATGCTGCGCGACGGCAAGACCTATCTAGCCGAGATGGAGCAGCGCGAGCGTGCGCGCACGGGAATCAAGAGCCTGCGCGTCGGCTACAACAAAGTCTTCGGCCACTTCATCGAAGTGACGCGACCGAACCTGCATCTCGTTCCGGCGGACTACACGCGCAAGCAGACGCTCGCCGCTGCCGAACGCTTCGTCACGCTCGAACTCAAGGAGTTTGAATCCTTAGTCGTCAACGCTCAGGAACGAATCGCGGAGCTCGAAGCGAGCCTCTTCCGGCGCGTCTGCGCGGAGATTGGGAAAAGCAGGGAAGAGATTCTGACCGCCGCCGGAAGCATCGCCTACCTCGACGCCACAGCATCTCTGGCCGAAGTTGCCGAAGCCTTCAACTATGTTCGCCCGGCAATCGTGGATTCGCCGGAACTCAGGATCAAAGCGGGCCGTCATCCCGTGCTGGAAAGAATCAGCGGAGACGAGTCTTTCGTCGCCAACGACACAGAGCTTGGCGAAGACACGCAAGCGCAGATTGCTTTAATCACCGGGCCGAACATGTCCGGCAAGTCAACCTATCTCAGACAAACTGCGCTTATCGTCCTGATGGCTCAGATAGGCAGTTTTGTTCCGGCGGACTCTGCGACCGTAGGGCTCTGCGACCGCATCTTCACACGCATTGGTCTCTACGACCGATTGGGTAGCGGCGAGTCAACTTTTATGACCGAGATGGTTGAGACAGCGCAGATACTTCACCACGCCAGCCCTCGTTCCCTGATTCTCCTGGACGAGCTGGGGCGCGGAACTTCGACTTATGACGGATTGGCTGTTGCCCGCGCCGTGCTCGAATACATTCACAATCACCCGCGCATTCGTTCCAAGACGCTTTTTGCAACGCACTATCACGAGTTGACCGAACTGTCCGAGCTTCTGCCGCGTCTCAGGAATCTTTACGTAGAGATTGACGAGGAGGGCAGTGATCTTGTCTTTCTATACAAAGTCAGCCCCGGAACCGCACAGAAAAGTTACGGCGTTTATGCTGCGAAGCTCGCTGGCTTGCCGCGCCCCGTCGTTCGCCGCGCCGAAGAACTTTTGAGCCACTACGAAGCGCACGAGCATCAAGCGGGAGGCAGGGCAGAGAAGACGAGCAAAGAAACAGGAGCGACCAGCACGCAATCGCACGCCGCAGCAATCACGGCAGCCCTGCTCAAGCTTGACCTGGACAATCTCTCGCCGGTCGAAGCCATGACGAAACTCTATGAACTACGCCACCTCGCCGAATCTGAAAAGCCGCAGAGCATCAGGGCTATCAAGACGGCATGATGCAGGTTTGTTATTAGACTGGGGTTCACAGATGTCGAAACAAGATGAGAGCGAAAGAGACGAGAAGAAGGAACAGCGCGGCATACTTCGCGGCTTTCTCAAGGGCGCGGGTCTGACGGCGGCTGGCGCAGCCATTCTTGAATCTGGGTTAATCGGCGTGAGCGAAGCCTCGTCAGGCGCTTCTACTCCAACAGTCATTGGGCCGGGTCGTGTCCCGGTTACGCTCCGCATCAACGGTGCGAACCAGCGTCTGGAAATCGAGCCGCGCACGACGCTGGCCGAAGCCCTGCGCTTTGATCTGGGGCTGACGGGCACAAAGGTCGTGTGCGATAGAGGCTCATGCTCGGCTTGCACAGTCTGGCTCGACGACACGCCCGTCTGCTCCTGCATGACGCTCGCGCTCGACGCCACCGGGCGCAGCATCACGACCATCGAAGGATTGGCGGAGGGTGAAACGCTCCATCCTGTGCAGGAAGCCTTCATCGAGTACGATGCGACGCAGTGCGGCTTTTGCACACCGGGAATGGTGATGAGTTGCGCCGCACTCCTGAAGCGCAATTCCAATCCGACGCTTGACGATGTGAAGACCGCGACGAGCGGCAATCTCTGTCGCTGCGGAACATATCCGAAAGTTTTTGAAGCGACGCTCTCGGCAGCTAAATCCACCAACCGGAAGAAAGGAGCGTAAGCGCGATGGCACTTCAACAAGAGCCGCAGGAGAAGAAAGCGACGAACGCTCCGGCAGCCGCGCCGACAGGCGAAACGCCCGTGCCGAACGCCGCTAAAAATCCTCCGGGCGATGCGCCGAAAGCTGATGTTGCTGCGACGCACGCTGTGCGTTTGCCATCGGGAATCGTGGGCGCGACGATGACAGAGGTTGAGCGACAAGTGCCGCTGGACGAGCCGCCGCCGCTTCCCGTCAACGCAGAACTCAACATTGTGGGAAAGCGCACTCCGCGCATTGATGGGCGGCTCAAGGTGACAGGCGCGGCACGCTATACGGCGGACATACGCTTGCCGGGGATGCTCTTCGCTCAGGTCGTCACCTCTCCTCATCCGCACGCGCGCGTTCGCTCCATTGACACGAGCGCCGCCGAACGTCATCCGATGGTGCGCGCCGTCCACGTCCTCGACCGCATTCTCGGCAACGCAGAGTTGCGCGACAAGTCGAAAGAGCTTCCGGCCAAGTTTCCTATCGTCAGATTTGCCGGGCAGCCCATCGCGGCGGTCGCTGCTGTGACTCAAGCCGATGCGGACGAAGCCGTGAAGCTGATTAAAGTTGACTACGAGCCATTGCCTTTTGTCGTTGACACGGACAAAGCGCATAAGCCGGACGCACCGCTGGTTTTTCCCGGCGCGGCGGATCAAGCCGAAACAGCCGGTGGAGGCGGCGGGCCGCAGGGCGTGTCTCAAAAAGGAAACGTGCGCGGGCCGGTCAAGGGTGGCCCAAGAGGTCGCCCGCTCGGCGACGTGAAGAAAGGTTTCAAGGAGGCAGACGTAACTGTTGAAGGCGAATTCCGCACGCAGGTGCAGACGCACGCTGCGCTCGAAACGCACGGCGTCGTTGCAGACTGGAAATCGGATGGCTTGACTGTCTACGCCTCCACGCAGGGAACGGGGAGCGTGCGCGACGAGTTTGCTGCCATCTTCAAGTTGAAGAAGAGCCAGGTGCGCGTCATCACGGAGTTCATGGGCGGCGGCTTCGGCGCGAAGTTCGGCGCTGGCAATGTCGGCGTGATTGCGGCGCACCTCTCAAAGAAGACGAATGCTCCGGTGCGTTTGATGCTCAATCGCAAAGACGAGCATCTTTCGACGGGCAATCGCCCAGACTCCGTTCAGCGATTGAAAATCGGCGCTAAGCGCGACGGCACGTTGACAGCGATTCATCTGGAAAGCTACGGCACGGCGGGCACAGGCACGGGCGCAGGCACGGGCGGCCCGGCGCAGAACATGTACACTTGTCCGAATATCCTGACCGAAGAATCCGATATTTTCACGCACGCTGGCCCGGCGGCAGCCTTTCGCGCACCCGGCCACCCGCAGGGCTGCTTCGCGCTCGAACAACTGATTGACGAACTGGCCGAGCGATTAAAGATTGACCCGTTGGCGTTGCGTGACAAGATTGACGAAAGTCCCGCACGGCGCGAGGAGCGGCGCATTGGCGCAAAGAGAATCAATTGGTCGCGTCGTCATGCGCCGGGCGCGGACAAAGGCGCGGTCAAGCGAGGCATCGGCGTTGCTCAGGCTGTCTGGTATCGCCTCATCAATCTGGATTCATCCTGCGAAGTCCGCATCACGCGCGACGGCTCGGTCGAGTTGCTGTCAGGCGTGCAGGACATCGGCGGCGGTATTCGCACGGCGCTGGCGCAGGTCGTTGCTCAGGAATTGGGGTTGCGCCCTGCGGACATCACAGTCCGCATCGGTGACACGTCTTTCCCTGCCGGGCCTGCATCCGGCGGCAGCATGACGACAGGCTCTCTCAGTCCAGCCGCGCGCAACGCCGCGTGGAAAGTGAAGCAGCAGATGCTTGAGCAGGTCGCATCTGCACTCTCGACTTCTGCGGATAAACTCATCATGGAGGGCGGGAAGGTCTTAGTTTACGCTTTGCCTCCGGGTTGGAGTGATGGTGACAGAGAGGGGCGCAGCTTTCGCTCAGCGCCTGTTAAGAGCTTAACTTTTCGACAGGCAGCCGCACGATTGAAGACAGAGCAGATCGCCGCCCGCGCCAGCCGTACAGACGATTACGGCGGCTTCGCTTTCAAAGGCGGGCCGGACTTCGGCTTCGGCATAGGCATCTACGGCGGCGTGCAATTTGTCGAAGTCGCTGTTGATACTGAAACGGGAGTTATCAAGGTTGAGCGTGTCGTCGCCGTCCATGACTGCGGGCGACCCATCAACCCACTCGCCGTCGAGAGCCAGATCAACGGCGGCGTGCTTCAGGGCATCTCCTACGCGCTCTACGAAGATCGCATCCTCGACCGCAACACAGGGATGATGGTCAATCCGAATCTTGAGCAGTACAAGATTCTAGGCTCGCGCGAGACGCCGAAGATTGAGGCCGTGTTGATTGAAGAGTACATCGGGCGCAACTCAACCGACGCGGGCGGCATTGGCGAACCGGCGACGATTCCGACCGCCGCCGCCATCGCCAACGCTTTCTACAACGCGACGGGCGTCCGTATGCGCGAGATGCCGATGACTCCGGCACGCGTGCTGTGGGCGCTCAACCCATTTTCGAGGGTAACGCTCGCGCCGGGGCTGTCCAGTCCACCGAAGAAAGGCGTTGCTCAATGAATAGATTCGAGTGGACGAACGCCAGATCAATAAGCGAAGCCGTCGCGCAACTCAATGGCTCGGCAGCGATCAAAGCGGGCGGGATAGATTTGATTGACCGTCTCAAGGAAGGATTGGACGCTCCCTCGCGTCTCATCAACATTCTTTCCATCAAAGGGCTGGACGGTGTGAGCGAGGACGCGACGAAAGGTCTACGCATCGGGCCGCTTGTCACGCTCGCCGAACTGGACACGAATAGAATCATCCGTAGTCGCTACCGGGCGCTCGCAGATGCTGCGGGTCATGCCGCCACTCCGCAGATACGCAACGTCGCCACCATCGGCGGCAATCTCCTGCAACGCCCGCGCTGCTGGTACTTCCGGCAAGCCGAGTTTAACTGTCGAAAGAAAGGCGGCGACCGCTGCTTCGCCATCGAAGGCGAGAATCAATATCATGCCATCTTCGGCAACGGCCTTTGCGCGATTGTTCATCCATCGGCGCTCTCCACCGCGCTCGTGGCGTTCAATGCGCGGATAGTGCTGACGGGGAAGAAGGGAAGGCGCGAGGTCGAGCTCGAAAAGTTCTTCATCAAGCCGGAGGAAGATGTGCAGCGTGAAAACTCTATCGGGGCAGATGAGTTGATAACAGAGATTCATGTGCCTCAACTTCCCGCACAGGCGCGCTCTGTTTATCTTAAACAGGGAGAGAAGGAATCTTTCGACTGGCCGATAGCGGACGTGGCAGTCGTCCTCAATTGCGCTCGTGGAGGTCGTTGCGAGCAGGCGTCAATTGTTCTCGGCGCAGCCGCGCCCGTTCCTTTGCGTGCGTTGAAGGCTGAGGCTGTGCTGGCGGACAAGGCTATTAATGAAGCGACGGCGCGTGAAGCCGCGCAAGCGGCCATTCAGGGGGCAGCGCCGCTTTCCGAAAACGCTTACAAGCTGCCGATCTTCGAGGCCATCGTGCGACGCGCCATCCTCTCCGCCGCGTCAGGAGGGGCGTGATGAACGAAGCGCTCAAGGCAGGCGAGATAATTAAGACAAGCAGTGAGCGAGAGACGCCAGTCGTCTGCCAGTTTCTCAGAACAAAGACGGCGTTCGGGACGTTCGCGGGCAGCCTCTATTCCTGGCAGACGGGGAATTCCACGACCGCCGTTTACTGGTGCCTGCGAACGATGGAGACGGCTGGCCCTGACGACGGCTACGCTCACCCGCACGCCTGCTGCGAAGGGCGGGATTGTTTTGAGAGACCGGATGAGGAATAAGGGCGCACTTTTTGCGCGTCAGCTCGACGCTATGCAATAATCTCCCTCACGCGCCTGTAGCTCAGTGGATAGAGCACCTGCCTCCGGAGCAGGGGGCCGCAAGTTCGAGTCTTGCCAGGCGCACTCTTTTCTTAACTCTGCAATGTGGCGCTCCCATGTGAAATCAACCGCCCACCGTATCAACTTCATCTGACCGTTCTTGACTGAATTAATTCTGAGTCTGCCTTGGACGCCATGATTCTCGGCGGGCACTACGTAAAGATTTCCGTTCGCCGGACAAAACGCAACAAAGTAGTCAGCCTCTCCATTCCTATACGGTCTGCGGGTAAGACCAGCCCCAGACTG
The DNA here is from genome assembly GCA_963791265.1 of uncultured Acidobacteriota bacterium. Classification (GTDB taxonomy): domain Bacteria; phylum Acidobacteriota; class Blastocatellia; order Pyrinomonadales; family Pyrinomonadaceae; genus QHXM01. Next base: position 664,893 of record CAWBSB010000003.1, on the reverse strand, counting down.
TCTGCGCTGACTTTTATACTGAATGCAGCCCTTGTTGATCCAAGCTGTCTTAACTTGTATCTTGAGCAGGCGAGAGCCAGTATCAACAACCAAATCGTAGCTTGCGCCTGACCCGTAAGGGAGGCTGACAGTAAAGCCTTCGCGGAGGTAGGCGCTAAGTACGATACTTTCGCTCAAATTTCCATATTCATATTTGTACATCATTTCCTCCAACACAGCTTAATGGAGGGAATAATGACGAAATGATAGATAGACAGTCAATTAAATGGAGGCCATCACAAAATGATAGTCGTCAATCGTCAACGCGCCGCCATTATCAACACGCCGCACGGCTCGGAGATTCGCCCGCTCATTGACCGGACAACTTCAAATATCGAACGATGCAGCCTCGCCGAAGAAGTGCTGCCGGTTGGCGCGAAGGTCGGGCGGCATCATCACGTCGAGACGGAAGAGATTTACTACATCCTACAGGGAACGGGACAAATGACTGTCGGAAGCGAAGTCCGGGAGGTTGAAGCGGGCGATGCCGTTTTCATTCCACGCGGCCACACGCACACGCTGGAAAACACAGGACAAGCGCCGATGACAATCCTGCTCGTTTGTGGCCCTGCCTATAGCGTCGAAGATCATCGCGCGGGGGAAGCGGCGTAGAAAGCAGAATGCAAAATTAAAAATTAAAAATTAAAAATGCAAAAGGAAGGCGGAGAACCACGGTTAATTAAATGTGGTTTCATCCTCAATTTTGCATTTCTTTAGTTGATATATGGCGTATTGGGAATCGTGTGAAGAATATTTTCATCCGTGGTGAGCTGGGTGATTCCTTTCGGTGATTTATCAAGAATCAACATCTCAGCCGCCTCAGCGTTAACGGGTCTGGAGAAGAGATAGCCCTGACCGTACTCGCACTTGAGCGCCCTGAGTTGCGCCAACTGCTCTTCGGTTTCGACGCCTTCGGCGACCACTTCCATGCCAAGATTGTTCGCCAGTGTCATGATCGTGCGGACGATCTCGGAGTTCTCATCGCCTTCGCCCATCCTGCCGATGAAGGAACGGTCAATCTTCAGCGTGGTCACAGGGAAACGGTGCAGGTAGCTGAGCGACGAATAGCCCGTGCCGAAATCGTCAATGCTTAAGTGAGCGCCAAGATCGCGCAGTTGATGCAGCATGGAAGTTGCCGCTTCGGCATTTTCCATCACTACACTCTCGGTTATCTCAAGCCTCAGCCAGCGTGGATCGAAATCCGTTTCTTCCAGAATCTTCTTGATCTGCCCGATGAGATTGGGTTGGATAAACTGTTTGCCGGAAAGATTAACGCTCAACATCAACGGTCTTTGCAGCGATGACTGCCACTGACGCATCTGGCGGCAAGCTTCATACAGCACCCAGTGCCCGATCTCCATAATCAATCCGGTCTCTTCCGAGAGAGGGATAAACTCGTCGGGCGACACAAAGCCGCGCTCAGGATGCTCCCAGCGCACGAGCGCCTCGAAGCCAGCGATCTGATCCGTGTGGAGAGAAATAATCGGTTGATAGAAAACGCGAAACTCCTGTCGCTCGATGGCGCGGCGCAAATCGTTTTCCAGCTTAAGCAAGGCGACTGCGCGCGTGTGCATGACCGTATCGAACAATTCATAACGGGCTTTGCCGTTATCCTTGGCGCGGTACATGGCTATGTCCGCATCGCGCAGGATGTTTTCAGGATGATCGTATCCGGTGGTGCTGAGCGCGATGCCAATGCTCGCGGTGGTGTAGACTTCATGCCCTTTAAGATTGAAAGGCTGCATTAGCTCGTCCTGCACTCGCTCGGCAACGTGAATTGCATGACTGAAATCTTCGAGGCCATCGAGCAGAATAGCGAACTCGTCGCCTCCCAGCCGCGCCACCGTATCCATCGGGCGCAGACAACCCTCGACCCGACGCGCAATGGCGATCAGCAATTGATCGCCAATGGTGTGGCCCAGACTGTCGTTGATGTTTTTGAAGCGATCAAGGTCTAGAAAGAGAACTGCGAAGAGATGATCTTCGCGGCGTTTCGCGCGCTCAATCGCCAGTTTCAGATGATCCGCGAGCAAGGCTCTGTTCGGTAGACCCGTCAGCGCATCGTGAAAAGCTGCGTGACGGAAGTGTTCCTTACTTTCTTGCAGCGCCCTGCTGATGCGCTCCTGCTCGGCGATGTGCTCGGATAATTCTGCGACGTGGCGTTCGGCCTGCTCGGCGCGCTCGCGTTCGGCCTGCTCAGCCTGCGCCGACGTTGCTTTGATGTCTTCGAGATATTTGTGATAGGTGAAATAGATAATTGAGATGATGGGCAGCGTGACCAGTAGAGCGTAAAACCCTATGGTGTTGACAAACAGGACAGTCACCCCGGCGGCAGCCGCGCCGACGATGTACGTGATCGAAGACCAGAGATAGTGCTTGTTCCACGTAGGCCAGATCGGCTGATTGTTCTTGGAAGCCAGGACGACGGCCACCAGGCCGGTGTTGCTGATGTATTGAACAAGCGCCATCACACTGAGTGCGGTCAGCAGCAATGAAGGCGTGTGGCGATAAAGTATTTCGTTCGGCCCGAAGGCAAGCCGCGTGACCCAGACGGTGATGAAGGTTGATAAGGCCATCACCGCTCCGCTGAAGAGAATGGTCACGGGCTTCTTCTTCTTGCTGATGCGGACGCCTGAGCAGAGACCCTCTGCGCCAGCGAGGAAGATTCCTGCCTCGCCGCCGTAGAGGAGAATGGCAAGAAAGATGAACGTGTCAGAAACAGTGATGTTGGTATCGAAGCGGGGAATCTGGACAGAAATCCGCGAGCTGATGATGACCGTGATAAAGGTCAGCAGCAGAAAGCGCATGTCAATCCGCTCAATGGGCAAGCGAAATGCTGAAAAGAGACAGACCAACACACCGATTCCGGTGATTATCCATCTATATTGTTCGTCCCTCTTTTTACCCATAGCCGCACGAATGACATTCAGGAAAGATTGTTAAGCCTTATGTGCTATCACGTTCGAGGTAGATGGTGTCGTAGCAGCCTTGAAGTTTGTAGCCAGCCTTTTTGTATAAATTTATCGCTGTCTGATTGTGCTCGTTGACGAGCAGGCAGAGAGACTTCGTGCGCTCCAGCAGGTGCTGGCACAACTGAGAGAAGCAGCGCAGCCCGTAGCCTTTGCCGCGCTCCAGCGGATTGACGAAGACGCCTTCAAGATAGATGACTTCGGGCGTAGCAGACATGACCTCGGTTTTGAAGATCAATTGCCCGTTCTCGATCCACACCCAGATGCGCCCTCGCTCGATGCGCCGGGCTGTCCGTTGACGAAAGCCCGCATTGTCGGCCTCAAGCGGGTTGACACCGCATTCTTCATAAATCATCGCGGCATTGACGGCGATTATCGCTTCAAGATCGTCAAGCGTCGCCGGGCGTAAACCATTCACAGGCTCATACGCCAGTGTGAGTTGTCTTTGCTCAAGCAGCATCTCGCGGCTGATTGCGCGGGGTGCGCATCCGATTGGCATGTAGAAACTCAAGAAACGTTCGATCATTTCCTGCTCGCCCCTGATGAGGTGGGCGCGCGAGTTGGTTTGGGCAAGGTGGGCGAAAGCTTCAATCGCCGTCTCGGAGTGCGCTTCGATGAGGGTTGCGTGGCCAATCAAGGCGACGCCTTCTACTTGACCCGCCTCATTACAATGGGCGTAGAAGTCGCCGCGATTCGCGGGGCTGACCAGGCCGTTCTCAATAATAAGCCCCGTCATGCAGACGGTGTGAAGCGGGCGCTGTGCGAGGAAGGCCAGCGCCTCTGCTTCATCTTCGCTGGTGAGTAGCCGGGTTGACGGAGAAACAGTCATCGAGTGCAGTTGGGAGTTAGTAGCCGCTGCTGCCGCTCCGGGTTCTGCAAGGTTAAGGGACATGACACCGCTCCTGAATAGCTCTAAAGCTGACCGGCCAGTTAATCGCAAGGGGAAACTACAGATTTAAGGTTGATGCAGCCTTGTTACTGCATTCCGGGTCCCTCATCTCCACCGAGCATCGCGGACATCGCCTGGACGACGCTATCGCCCACCACGACGCCATCGGCGACGACGACGTTATCGCCAATCACAACCCCGTCGCCGAGCACGGTGTAGTCACCGATGACGACCCCGTTGCCCTGCAAAATATCCGAGTCGCAAAAGACGGTGCCATCCCCGACGACAACGCCGTCGCTGGTCATGATTTGGTCGCCAATGACGACGCCATCGCTCATCACAATATGATCTCCAATCACTACTCCATCACCGGCAATACCGGCGTCGCCAATGACCACGCCGAGGTTGTAGATGTCCTGATACTTGGTGATGAGCTCGACGCCCGACGCATAAGAGTAGTTAAGCATGATGCCCTGCGACCAGGTGAAGGTGTATCCGCCAATGGTCGTCTCGGGCGTTGGCGGATTCGAGGTGGTCAACAGGGGAGTACCTTGCGGGGTGCTCGCCGTCAGGTCTTTGCGAACGAGTTTAGCCAGTCGCACTGCGCCTTCGACGTTGAGCTGGCCTGTGCCCTGCTCAAGCATATTGTAACCTTTGAGCGGCTGCGACGTATACATCAGGATCATCTTGACCATATTCGGCGTCAGCTTCGGATTAGCCTGAAGCATCAGCGCCACCGCGCCTGCGACGACGGGAGCCGCCATCGAAGTCCCGCTCAGGTACATCAAGTCTTTGTCGTCCTTGTCCGTCGCCGGGACATCGAGACTTTTATTCGCTGTCACCAGCATATTATTTTTACCTTGTGCGGAGATCAGCTTGTTGCCGGGAGCGACGAGGTCAGGCTTGATAAGATTATCGTAGTGCTTGACACCGCTCTCGTCAGTCCAGTAGCTGCGCGTCGGCCCGCGCGAACTGAAAGTAGCAATGATGTCATCGTTTCTGGCGTCTGTGCCCAGCGTGTTAGAAGCACCGACAGTAATCACTGAGGGTTCATTGCCGGGTGCATGAATCTGGCCATAGAGTTTTTGACCGGCAGCGTTTTTGCCATTGTTACCGGCGGCGGCTACCACTACCACGCCCGCATCAACCAGCTTACGCGTGGCACGGCACAGTGGGTCGTTTTTGTAAGACTCGATGGCAGGTGCGCCGAGGCTCATGTTGACAACCTTGATGTTGTATTTAGTGCGGTTGACAAGCAGCCAGTCGAGGGCTTTCAACAGCCCGGAGGATGACCCCAGGCCCTTAGAGTCGAGGACGCGGAGGTTAATAACATTAGCGTTCGGCGCTACACCGCCGTAGTTACTCAAATACTTGGCATCTTCACCATCGCCTGGCTTGCCTCTGCTACCCGCTGCCAGCCCCGCTACGTGTGTGCCATGACCGTAAGGGTCATCGGTGTTCATGCCGGTGCCGGTGAAATCCACATTCACGTTGATGCGTCTGTTGCCGTCTTTACCGATGAACGAGTGATGGTTGGTGAAAATGCTCGAATCGAGAACGGCGATGGTAACGCCTGTGCCGTCGAGAGTAGTGTTCGTGAGAATGCCGAGCAGATTGCTGACGAGTCCGGTTTCTCTGGCTGCGAACGCTCCGGTGGTGGTGTCAATGTGGCCGAGAAATGCCATTTTTCTATCCAAAGAGAGATGCTTCGCTTTGTCGTTAGCCGCGATTTGCTCGATGACGCCCACAGGCAATTCAACGTCGAGCGCGCCGACGTTGGGCATCTCGCCCATGATCTTCACCCCGCTCTGGCGGAGCAGTTCGCGCAATCCAGCGTTTTTGGTGTCATCGGTTTGAAGAATGACCCGCGCACGCTCTTCCTTTGACCCGGCGTTCTGCATCAACTCGCGTAGATCAGCAGAGACTTTGTCACCTACGAACTCATCGTTGTGCTTGTTCTGCTCTTCGCTTGAACTCACATCTCCAGAATTGAGGTTGCTATCAAGACTAACTTCCTGGAAGAGACCAGCAAGCATCTTGTCTGAAGCGATGTTCTCATCAAAAAAGCCACGCGAGGTCGCGCCCATCAAAAGCAGTTCGCCGCGCACCGCCGCTCCCGCTAATGTCTCGGAGGTTGTTTGCGCTGCACGCGTGCCGACAAACTGGTGAAACTCATCTACGAAGAGAATCGCGTTCTTATCATCGCTCGACACTTCATCAAGCACGGCCTTCAGGCGGCTCTCAAGTTCTGCCGAGGTCTTGATGCCAGCGAGCAGGGCATCCAGATTCAAGCTGTAGAGACGTTTCTGGCGCAGATTCTCCGGCACATCGCCCGCAGCGATTCGCTGCGCGAGTCCCTCGACAACTGCCGCCGTGTCCGCGCCGGATTCACCAACGAGGACAGGATTATTCTGCTGGCTGTTCGAGAGAATCTGGATGGTCTGGTTAATCTCGGCGTCGTGATTATTCACGGGTTCGAGTTTGCCAGTGCGCGCCAGCGCCGTCAGGTCTCGCGTAAATCGCGCGAGCGCTGTCGGCTCTGATTTTGGAGCAGCATCGATGCCAGCACCCTTACTCTCCGATTCCGCTCTGGCGCGGGGCGCTGCCAGCGGGCCAGCGACCACTGAGAACAGGAGCGAGAGGATAATGGCTAACGTTATTGCGGGAGAACCCTTGATCTTTTTCATGCTTAACCTCGAGGAGATACCTTTTGGGGCTATCTGTTGTTTTCAAATCTCGCCGGGAACGCACATAGCGAGTGCCCAACATTTAGCAATGACCATGCCGCTGGCTATATTGACGCAAAAAGGCCGTGTTTATTGGGTTTTAGCCATTTTGGTGAGGGCGTGATAGACGTGGGATGGCAGTCAGTCGGTCAGGATGAGTGACAGTTATCAGTCAGTTTGCTTTTATGCAATCAGGTGAGGGCGAAAGGAATTACGAATTAAAAGGAAACAACACGAACACAGCCGCAGTTTAGTGGTTCTTCGTGTGACGCGCGTGGTTGGTCATTACCATCTTTTAGTCTGCAACTGGTATAAAACTATTCCTAAATCATAAACAGCTACGGCGGAGGGCTTTTTGCTGCTGCCGGATAATCCGTAACGACTGAGAACAAGGAAGACCCGATGAAAACCGTTTGCTTACTGATTGTTTCTAACGTTTTCATGACGGTGGCCTGGTATGGCCACTTGAAAGATAACAGCCGTCCATTGGTGATAGCCATCCTCTTGAGTTGGGGTGTAGCCTTCTTCGAGTATGTCTTTCAGGTTCCGGCTAACCGGCTCGGCTATGGACGATTCACGCTCACCCAATTGAAGATCATGCAGGAATGTATCACTCTGGTGGTCTTCACGCTCTTTGCCTTGATAGTCTTTCGTGAGCCGATTAAATGGAATTACGTGGTTTCTTACACGTTGATAGTGGGGGCAGTATACTTCGCATTCAAAGGCTGAAGGCATTTGCCTGGTGAGTCAGCTATGTCACCCTCGGAAGATCAGGGAAGTGCTAACGAGAGGCCAGATTATAAATCAGCTCGATGATGAAATAGGAGATGGCCGCGATGATGGCGGCAATGGGAATCGTCAAGACCCAGGCCCACACGATGCGACCCGCTATGCCCCACTTGACGGCTGAGAGCCTGCGGGTTGCGCCGACGCCGACGATTGCTCCCGTGATAGTGTGCGTGGTGGAAACGGGAATTCCCGTCAGCGTCGCGCCGAACAGAGTGGCTGCTCCCGCAGTCTCCGCACAAAATCCTCCGACGGGCTTCAATTTCGTTATCTTAGATCCCATCGTGTGAACGATGCGCCAGCCGCCTGAAAGAGTGCCAAGCCCAATCGCAGCATGCGCCGTCAGTACGACCCACAAAGGTATGTCGGGAAGTTTGCCGCCCGGCCCAGCCGCCAGCAGATTACCCGCGACGAGCGCCACAGTGATGATGCCCATCGTCTTCTGTGCGTCGTTGCCGCCATGCCCCAGGGAGAAAGCGGCTGCGGAGAAAAGCTGCCCGGTTCGGAAAGTCTTGTCAACGCTGCTTGGCGATGAGCGCCGGAAAATCCAGTAGACCGCCACCATAAAGATATAGCCGAGCAACATGCCGATGAGCGGAGAAGCGACGATGAACACCAGCGTCTTGATCCATCCCGCAGCTATTAATAGACCAGCGACGCCTTTGTAAGAAGCGATGGCCGCGCCCGCGTAGCCTCCGACCAGCGCATGTGAACTGGAAGTCGGCAACCCCAGCCACCACGTAATCAGATTCCAGATGACTGCGCCGAGAAGCGCTGCCAGCAAAACGTAGAGACGCATGTCGGCAGCGATCAGATTGATATTGACCAGATCGCCGCCAATGGTTTTGGCGACGCGCGTCCCGAAGACGGCAAAGGCTATGAAGTTGAAAAATGCTGCCCAGATGACGGCCATGCCCGGCGAGAGCACGCGCGTCGAGACCACAGTCGCAATCGAATTGGCCGCATCATGAAAACCGTTGATGTAGTCAAAGACAAGCGCGACAAAGATGATTAAAATGACGAACCCGAATGTGACGCTCATAAAGGCTAGTGGTCAGTAGTCAGTGGTCAGTGGTCAGTAAGAATCAGTTTTTTAACTGACCACTGACCACTGACTACTGACCACTGTTCTATGTATGCTTGATGATAACGCTTTCGATGATGTTGGCGACGTTTTCGCAGCGGTCAACTGCGGCTTCCAGTTTCTCGTAAATATCTTTCCACTTAATCACGTTGAGCGGGTCGGTCGCATTGTGGAATAGCTCGGCGATGGCCGAGTGGTAAATTTCATCGCCTTCATTCTCCAAACGGTGTAGCTCGACAAGGCGCGGACTGATGCCGTTCGGCTTGGCCAGCATGGAAACAATCTCATGCAGTTGCACGGCCATGCGTTGAATAACATCCGCGAAGTGGCGCGCATGCGCCGTGCTTTCGTGAACGTCGTACATCACCATCGCTCGCGCCGCATCATCAATCAAATCCACCACGTCGTCGAGCGCCCCCGACAGCAGGTAAATATCTTCGCGGTCAAAGGGCGTGATGAAGGATTTGTTCAACTTCGTCGAGATCGAGTGCGTCAAATCGTCGCACTGGTGCTCGATGTCCTTGATGCGCTTGAGATAATCCGTATAAGCGCCGTTTTTATCGTTGAGCATCTCGACCAGCACGCGCGCCGCGTCGTAGATGTACGAGGTCATCTGCGAGAAGAAAAAGAAGTATTGTTCCTCTTTGGGAAGAAAGCTGAAGCGTGCCATCTAGTACGTTCGACTCCCAAGCGGATTGAGATGTAAGAGAGTAGGCAATATAGTCGAACCGCCGAAGGATGTCTATACAGGAGTGAAACAAAAGATGAACCTGCGCTGAAACTGAAGGATTGAGTCTGTCGCGTCTTGTCGCCGCTCGTGGCTTCGTCGTATGCTCAGAACCGAGGGAGCAAAGCTGTCAGCAGGCGAAAAATAGAAATCGCAATCATTTCTGATGACCATTAGTAATCATTTCTCAAAGGTCGTTGACCTGATGTTAATGGAAGCCGAGGCCATCCGTGTGACGGCCTCAAGGCTCAAGCGCGGTCAGGTCAAACGAGCCATCGAATTGCTACACGATTGCCGGGGTAAAGTGGTGATGGTCGGCGTTGGCAAATCCGGCAATATCGCAGAAAAGATCGCCGCGACTTTGACCAGCACCGGGACAGCCGCCGTTTACCTGCATCCATCGGACGCCCTGCACGGCGGCCTCGGCATCCTGACCTCCGATGATGTAATCATAGCTCTCAGCAACAGCGGTGAAACTGACGAGATTATTACCATGCTGCCTTATCTGAAGCACCGGCAAGTTCCGATCATCGCCATCGTCGGCAATCTTCGCTCAACTCTGGCTCGCACGGCGGAGGTTGTGCTTGATGCTTCGGTGGATCAGGAAGCCTGCCCGCTCAATCTCGCGCCGACTACCAGCACGACTGTTGCGCTCGCAGTCGGCGATGCGTTGGCGATGACGCTGATGCAGGCCAAAGGGCTGACGATGGATGATTTCGCTCTCAATCATCCCGCAGGACAACTGGGGAAGCGGCTGACGCTGCGGGTCGCAGACCTGATGCACAGTGGGTCGGAGAACCCGACTATCAAGACGGACGCCGCGTGGCTGGAAGTAATCGCGGCCATCAGTCGCGGCGGACTCGGAGCGGTCAACGTCTTGGACGCCGAAGGCCAACTCGCGGGCATCATCACGGACGGAGATTTGCGGCGTGCGCTTCAGAAAATAAATGTCAGCGAGCTGGAGCGTCTACAGGGCGGCTCGATTATGACGCGCAATCCCATCATCGCCACCCCGGAGATGCTGGCTTACGACGCACTGAGATTGATGGAAGACAGGCCATCTCAAATCTCCGTGCTGCCGGTGGTAGATAAAGAGCGATTATGCGTCGGCCTGCTCCGCCTGCATGACATCGTGCGTAGCGGACTATGAAGAGCAGGGATAAGGGATGAGGGATGAAGGAGAATAAATCGTAATGTTCAAGCGTGTGCTTGTTATCGTTTTTAGTTTTGTCTTTATTGGCGTTGTCACGAGACAGAGTTTCGATGCGTCGGTTTATGCTCAGGCGCAAGGGACTTCACGAGCGCGGGAAGTCAGAACAAATCCGGCGGAAGTAACCGTCACGCTCAATGAACAGTTTTTTAATTCTCTGCTGGATGTCATCTTCACACGTTTGAGAGCGCCATCATTCCCGCTTTCAATTACTAAAGCCGGGCCGGAAAAGAATCGCCCCGCGTGGGCTGCGTGGCGAAAGCCCGCTGCCAGTCTTTCACATTCGAGTCTGACTCCGGGCGCTTGCGACAGCGTAGTGGTGCTTGAGCGCGAGGTTGGTGGAGTGAAGACAGCCGTGCGCTTTGAAAATGGAAGGGTAGTTGCGCCGCTGGCCTTCAGTGGCTCTTACAGCGTGGCGCTCATCGGCTGCATCAACTTTCAGGGCTGGGCTGACACCGTTATCACTCTCAGTTTCGACAGAGAGCGTCAGGTCTTAAGTGCCCGCGTAACAATCGTGGATATTCATCTCAGCAACATTCCGTCGCTTGCCAGCGGCGCGATTGTCGGGCTGGTGCAGAGTTCGATTGACAGGCGCATCAATCCGGTCGAGATTCTACAGGCCGCACAAATATCCCCTCTCGTTCCAATCGCCGTTTCGGGCGGCTCACTCCGCCTGCGCGCAACGGAAATCCGCCCGGAGGTCACACCCGGAGCCTTGAGCCTACATATTTTTTACGAATTTACGGCGGGAAACTAAAAGTAGGAGACAGGAGTCAGAAGTCAGAAGTCAGAATGAAGCGGCTGCAATCGTTTTTCTTCTGTCTCTTGACTTCTGTCTTCTGCCTCCTGATCTACAATCTCCCAGGCAGTGCGCTGGCGTAGAAGTTTCGTCATCAGAGCCGCGTGCAGGATGTGGCCGCTCTTGTGCGCGGTCACGCGTCCCATGATCGGCATGCCGAGCAGCGCCAGGTCGCCGATGATGTCCAGAATCTTGTGGCGCACGAACTCGTCTGTAAATCTGAGAGAAGTTTCGTTGAGCATCCCGTTAGACGTGAGCACAATTGCATTGTCGAGCGAGCCGCCTTGAATCAAGTTGGCGCGACGCAAGGCTTCAATCTCTTCTGTGAAACCGAACGTGCGCGCCGCCGCGATCTCGCGCCCGAAGCTTCCATTCGTGAGGTTGACTCGAAAATGCTGCGTGCCAATTAGCGGATGCTTGAAATCAATCAGGCAATCTATCTCGTAGGAATCGGCTGGCTCAATCTGGATGCGCCTGTCGCCCTGTTCGATTGAGACCTTCTCCTGAACCCTCAAAGCCTTGCGCGCGAGCGGTTGCTCGACAATGCCAGCGCGCTCGATCATGTCCGTGAACGCTTCTGCCGAGCCGTCCATAATCGGAATCTCAAGATTGTCAACTTCGATATAGACGTTATCCACGCCCCCGCCCCTGAGCGCCGCCAGCAAATGCTCAACGGTCGAGAGCATCACGCCCGTCCGCATCAAGGTCGTTGCGTAAGAGCAATGCGCGACCCACTCGACGCTGGCGGGAATCTCGAAGCCGCCGAGGTCTGTGCGAATGAAAACGTAGCCCGTGTCAGGTGGAGCGGGTTTGAGGCGCAAGTGGACAGGCACGGCAGTATGCAATCCGAGTCCCTGCGTCTCAACCGGTGCGGCAAGAGTAGTTTGTTTAATCAAATCGAGGCGTAGAGCCTTCCGGGTGCGGGCGAGGGGGCGCTCGCTGATTAAATAGAACAGCGAAGTTAAGGGCAATGCCTGTGCCGTCAGTCTCAACTTGCGCCTTAAAGGGTTTAGCCCGCACCTGCCGGAGGGTTTGTGGCACACCGGCGACAACGCTTTGCGCCCGTGTGGTTCGGAAGCCACAAGGGTAACTTTCCCCGACGTGAATCAAACATCGGGGACATCCCCTCTTCCCGGTTACGCGCCCGGCTGATGACGAGGCTGCGTGAGGTGAATTACAACAAACGTGCTTCAGTTGATCGTCAGAGTGTTGACGGTCTGTCCCTTGTTCGTCCCTTTGGTGACGGCGAGCGCGACGACGTAGAGACCCTTCAGCCATTTGAATGTGCCGAATGGGACGACCTCGACGCGATAGTAGCCGGGCAGCGTCGTTCCACCGTGCGGCTCAAAGACGGTGCTGATGACTATCTCCGCGCCTCCTGCGGCGACGATTTGCGCGCTAACCTTGAAGCCCGATGCCGGGATTCCTGTGACCGGTGCGCCGCTAGAGTCGGTGATGGATGCGATAATGAAGGCGGGCTTTCTGTTTCCCGCCGCAGCATGGGGTGGGACTGCAATGGAAACTGATTCGACGTTTAATTTTGCCATGATGTTTACCTTTCTCCTCAAGGGAAGTGGGCTGTCGCGTGATGGGGCGCGACAGCCCTATTAGGGTCAGGCTCAACTATGCTTATTTCTCATGGCAACACCTGTGCCAGCATTCATCAGGGCCAATTTCAGGGGCTTCTGGTAATGCCTCCACCTCGTTAACAACATAAGTGTCTACGGAAGCGCACATCGGCTACTGCCCGGTGTCTACATTCGTTGACGTGAACAGGCAGAGACGCCAGCGTTCTCTCACTTGTCACCCGTCACGTCTTTCCTTATCATCATTTTCAAATGGCAAGCACAAATTCGACGACTCCGGCAGCGCCGACTGAACGGGTCTACCTGATAGACTCCATGTCGCATATCTTTCGCGCTTACTTCGCTCCGATGGCGGGGCGAACCGATCCTTTGACCAATTCGCAGGGACAGGTGACGCAGGCAGCCTTCGTCTTCACCAACATTGTGCGGAAACTCTTGCAGGACGAGAAGCCGCAATACATCGCTGCCGTCTTCGAGTCCGGCGAAAAAACTTTCCGCCATGAAACTTTCAGCGACTACAAAGCGAACCGCGCGGAAATGCCGGACGACCTTATCTCGCAGTTGCCCTACATCATACGCATCTGCGAGGCTTACAATATTCCTATCCTGAATGCGCCGGGCTACGAGGCAGATGATGTCATCGGCACGCTCGCCGTGCAGGCGGCAGAGCGCGGCTTGCAGTCCGTCATCGTCTCCAACGATAAGGATATGTGCCAGCTTGTGCGCGATCCCTTGATTATCTGCATGCGGCAGAACTCGCAGAACGTGAAGCGAAAGGAGCCTGTGCCGCCGATTGAATGGTGCGATGAAGCATGGGTTGAGAATAAATTCGGTGTGCCGCCCAAACAGATTATAGATTTGCTCGGCTTGATGGGCGACGCCGTGGATAACATTCCGGGCGCTCCAGGCATCGGCGCGAAGGGCGCAGTTCAACTCGTCAAACAATTCGGCTCCATTGAGAACGCGCTCAAAAACTGGGAAGAGGTCAAGCACAAGACCTATCGTGAGAGTCTGCGCGACAACGCCGACCTCATCCGCCAATCACGCGAACTGGCAACAATTAAAACCGATGTCAGTATTGAGCTTGACCTGGATAAGCTGCGCTCGCGCCCGCCTGACCGCGCAGCCGCCTACCAGCTTTTCCGCGAGCTTGAATTTCAGTCGTTGACGCGCGAGTTTTCCGACGCGGCCTCAAACGTTGAAGCCACGAGCGCGCCGCGCCGCTATCGCATCATACGCAAGCGCAGCGAGCTTGACGGTCTCGTGCGCGGGCTGTGGGAGGCGGAGCATTGGAGCTTCGCGGTTGCCGATTCGTCTCCCGTCGGTGGCGGGCAACAGGGAAGCGCACGGGATACGGGGCTGCCGAGCGGCGTGGCTATCTCAACCGCCGCCGGAGCGTCTGCCTACGTTGATCTGGAAAATTTCGAGGACGGAGCGGAAGCCGCGATAGAACCGCTGCGCGATGTGCTGTCAAATGGTTTGCTCTCAAAATCCGTTCACGATCTCAAGCGCGCAGTCGCGCTGCTCGCAGCGCACGGCATCGAGCCGGAAGGTGTCACGGACGATACCTTATTGGCTGCTTACCTGCTCGACCCTATTCGCAGCAAGTATGAATTAGTTGATCTCGCGCGTGAAGCTGTCGGCACGGAGGGCGCGGGCGACCCGCCCGACGGTTGGACGGAATCCCAATGGCGCGCAGCCGAAGCCGCAGACCTGACGGCGCAGACCGCACACGTGCTTCACGGGCGACTTCTGGAAAACGGCCTCGAAGCAATCTATAACGAGATTGAGCTACCGCTCGCGCCGCTTCTATACAGAATGGAGCGCGCAGGCTTGCACGTCGATACGAAAGTTCTCTCGGAGCTTTCGGCGTATCTCGGCAGCGAATTGGAAAAGCTGACGGAGAAAATCTACAAAGTGGCGGGGCGCGAATTTAAGATTAATTCGCCCAAGCAGGTTGGCGATGTGCTGGAAGAACTCAATATCAGTTCAGGTCGCAAGACTTCGACCGGAAGAGTTTCGACCAGCAAGGCCGTGCTGGAAGAGTTGGCGCAGTCGTTTGAGTTGCCGCGTCTCATCATCGAGTACCGCGAGCTTGATAAGCTGAAGACCGTCTACACCGATTCGCTTCCCTCTCAGATCGCCGAAGACGGGCGCATTCACGGACAGCTTAATCAAACCGTAGCGGCGACGGGAAGATTGTCTTCGTCCGAGCCGAACCTGCAAAATATTCCGATTCGTACAGAGCTTGGCCGCCGCATTCGCCGCGCCTTCGTCGCAGAGAAAGGCAACAAGCTAATCTCCGCCGATTACTCGCAGCTTGAGCTGAGACTGCTTGCACATGTCACACACGATCCCGTCATGCTCGATGCGTTTCAAAAGAACGAGGACATACATGAGCGCACGGCGCGGCTCGTCTTCAAAGCCAAGACGAAAGAGGAACTGAAGGATGCGCGGCGCTTAGCCAAGATTGTCAACTTCGCCATCGCTTACGCCATCGAACCTTTCGGCCTCTCGCAGCGCGTCGGCATCTCGCGTAAAGAAGCCAGGAAGGTGATTGACGATTATTACGAAACCTACAAAGGCGTGCATCGTTTCATGGAGGAAGTCCCGGAAAAGGCGCGCGAGCTTGGTTATGTGCGTTCCATCTACGGACGCCTGCGCCCCATTCCCGGCATCAACGACCGCAACGGCAACGTCCGTGGTCGCGCCGAACGCGAAGCCATCAATATGCCCATACAGGGCACGGCGAGTGACATTGTCAAAATCGCTATGCTGCATGTTGACGAAGCCATCAAGCGTGAAGGCTTGAAAGCGCGCCTCCTGATGCAGGTGCATGACGAGCTATTGATCGAAGCCCCAGAGGAAGAGGCTGAGCGCGCAGCCTCTCTCCTGCGCCGCGAAATGGAGGCAGCCGTCGAACTCGACGTTCCCCTCAATGTCGAGGTCGGCATCGGCGACAACTGGATGGAAACGAAAGGGCAGTGATAGGTGATGGGTGATAGGTGATAAGAGAAAATGCTCTTACCTATCACCCATCACCTATCACTCATCACCTGACTTATGCCTGAGCGGAATAACGAGGATGGCGAGGTTGTTTATCGCCGTATCAGTCCGGGTGTGGATGATACGGAGTCTCCGCCGGAGAGGCGGGATAAGCGTCCCAAATCGTCGGCTGCGACTCCGATTGCGCCGACGCTGAAGATAATCGTCGTCGGGTTTGTGTTGCTGCTGGTGCTCGTCGGCTTGCTTGGCTATCTGAGTGTGCGGAAGGCTGATCAGGTCGGGGGGAAGATTCTTGACGACGAGAGACGATACGCGGCGATTCGTGATTTTGCGCTTGAGCTTAGAAATGCCGCGACCGTTCTGGAATATGAAACGCGCGCGCGTGGACGAAAACTTGGCGCAGAGACTGAAGAAACAAGACCGTTCTTTAACGTCTCTTTGAACAGGGCGCGCGATAGAGTCAGAGAGTTGCTGCGTCGGATGGAAGCACCGCTCTTCTCGGAGAATGAGAAATGGCGCAGCCTTCGCGACCGCCTCTTCGCTTTCGCCCAGGCGACCGATGACCCGGACGCTTACCTGCGCGAAGGTTTCGTCAAATTCCGCGAAGCCGATAAGGAACTCGACAGCCTGCTTGAAGAAACGCGCCGCGAGCAAGCAGACATCTTTTATCGTGGCGAAGAGTTGAAGAAAGAGGCGGCACGCCGGATTTATTTACTGACGGCGATTGCTCTGCTGATGGGTGCGCTCGTTGCAGCCTACACCATTCGAGAAGCGCGGCGGCGCTTAAAGCAGGTGCGCGAGAGCATGGATGAGGCGCGGCGTGAAAGAGAGTTCAGCGCGCAGATGCTCAAAGGTATGGTCAGCGCCGTTGCCGCCATTGACGCGCACGATCATCTCCGCAGCGCTAACCGTGCCTTCTTCAAAATCTTTCCTGAAGCCAAAATCGGAGCCTCCGTCTACTACAAATTCTCTTCGCCCGATGCGATGAAGATGCTCGAAGCGGCCATCGCCTCACGCGTCGAGCATTCCACTTATCGTGGCCGCTGGGTTTGCGGCGATGACGCACCCGACTGCGCCAACAGAAGTTTTGATGTTTATTCCTCGCCGCTCATCATTGATGGCGATCAGGGACAGATTGTGACGCTCGTTGATGTGACCGAGGCGGCAGAGGCCGAAAGCGTCATCAGGCGTACCGAATCTCTGGCGGCGATGGGGCAGGCGGTCGCGCAGGTCGCGCACGAAATCAGGAACCCTCTGGGCAGCATCCGCTTGGGCGTCTCGATGTTGCGCGACACGAGCAAGGACGAGGAATCGCAAAGCACGATTGATCTGGTCGAGCGCGGCATTCATCATTTGAACAAACTGGTGATGGATGTCACGCAGTTTTCGCGTCAAAGGCCGCTGGAGCTTTCCATAGTTGACCTGCACCCGCTGATTGATTCGAGTCTCGAACTCATCGCTGACTTGATTCAGGAGAAACATACGCCCATCGAGAAGCATTTCAGCAGTGAGCCGCTGCGCGGCGATTGGGATGCAGACCAGTTGCGGCAAGTGTTAGTCAATTTGTTAGCCAATGCGGTAGACGCGAGCGCGGACAACTCGCCGCTGATTATCACGACAACGCGCGTCGCGGCGGAGCAGAGTACAGCCTCGGAAGGAAATGGCAATCGCGGCGCAGGGAAAGCAAACGCCTTCGCACGCATCACTGTGACAGACAAGGGAAGCGGGATGGATGAGCGGACTCAGGCGCGCATCTTCGAGCCGTTCTTCACCACCAAGAAACGCGGCACAGGTTTAGGCTTGGCAATCGTCAAGCAGATCGTCGAGCAGCACGGCGGCGCAATCTCCGTTAAAACCTCTCCGGGCGAGGGCACGAGCTTCATCGTTGACCTGCCGGTAAAATAGTGACAAGTGACGTGCAAGAAACTGTCTTTTCGTAGATCAATAGGAGCAAAGACTGTATGAAGCGTCGAGAGTTCTTGAGTCGAATCTCACTTGCCGCCGCCTTTCCGCTTTGGAGCGTGACGGCTTCCAGTCAGGGCAGGCTTGAGCGAAAAAGCGCTTCCAGGAAGGTTGTCATTGTCGGCGCGGGGCTGGCAGGTCTTTCGGCGGCTTACGAACTGACACAGGCGGGGCACGATGTCACAATTCTTGAAGCTCGTACCCGTCCGGGCGGGCGCGTCTATACACTGCGTGAACCGTTCTCCGATGGGTTATACACCGAAGCGGGCGCGATGAATGTCTTTGACAGCCATCACTGGACGATGAAATATTGCAAGCTCTTCGACCTCACACTCGATCCGGTCATGCCTTCCACACTGGCTTCGCTCCTCTACCTTCGAGGCCGACGCGTCGAGACGAAGCCGGGACAAATTGTCGAGTATCCTCTCGCCTTGACGACCGAAGAGAAGACGCTTGGTCGAAGAGGGATGTGGGAGAAATATGTCGTGCCAGCCTTGAAAGAGATAGGCGATTACACCGCGCCGGGTTGGCCGCCCGCCTCGCTGAAAAAATACGACCGGATGACGTTCTTTGAATTCCTACGAAAGCAGGGCGCATCATCGGATGCGGCTTCGCTCCTGGGACTCGGCGGGATTGGCGGGTTGGGTGATGGAGTGCGGAGTGTGTCTGCCCTCGTCCTGCTCCGTGAGGTGGCGAACAGGTCTGCTTTGAAGCAGAACTATACTATTCGCGGCGGGAGCGATCTTCTTCCGCGAGCTTTCGCCGCGCGATTGGCGGATAAGATTCGCTACGATGCGCCTGTGGTCAGAATCGAACACGATGCAAGGCAAGTGCGCGTCGTCTACTTGCAGTCCGGCGCACACACACGCATTACGGCTGATCGTCTCGTTTGTACCGTGCCGTTTTCCGTTCTAAAGCGAATGGAAATATCCCCAGGATTTTCAGAGGAGAAACAGAGGGCGATTGAGCAATTACCTTATACCTCTGTGGCGCGCACCTTTTTGCAAACGAGAAAGAAGTTTTGGCTTGACGAAGGACTTAGCGGCTCAGCCACTACAGACCTCTCGAACATGATGGTTTTCGACGGGGCTCCGAACCAATCTGGAACTCGCGGCATTCTGGAATCCTATTTGGCCGGACCACAAGCCCGACAGGTGACGGCGATGCAGGAAGGCGCACGGGTGAGTTTGGTGCTTGGGCTGATGGAAAAAGTTCACCCTCGCATCCGGCAGAATTTTGAAGTGGGCGCAACGAAGTGCTGGGACGAAGACGTGTGGGCGCGTGGCGCGTATGCCTGGTACAAGCCCGGGCAGATGTCTGCGTTGCTTCCGCATGTGGCACGACCTGAAGGACGAATCCATTTCGCGGGCGAGCATGCTTCATCGTTGTTCGGCTGGATGCAGGGAGCCTTTGAATCCGGGAATCGAGCGGCACAGGAAGTGAATGATGCGTTGTAAATATAATTGACGTTTCTTTGTAGCCAGAATAATTTATCTGTTGCACCTTTCCTCGTCACATATCATTCGCTACTATTCTCAATGCGTTGCGGGTTGCTTCAATAGTCTTGTCAAGTAATTCATCCGTATGTGTGAGACCGATGAACCCGGCTTCGAATTGTGATGGCGCAAGATAGATGCCTTCATTGAGCATCGCATGAAAGAACTTGCCGTAAAGCTCGCGATTGCTCCTGGCCGCAGATGTCCAGTCCGTGACAGGCTCATTAGTAAAAAACGTCGTCCACATCGAGCCGACGCGATTGGTGACGGTTTCAATCCCTGCCTCGCGCGCAGCCTCACGTAATCCATCACAGAGACGACGACCAGCGCGTTCGAGTTGTTCGTAGACTGCCGTCTCGCGCAGGCGTTTCAAGGTGACGAGTCCTGCCGTCATCGCCAGGGGATTGCCGGAGAGCGTGCCCGCTTGATAGATGTTTCCGGCGGGCGCGATGTGTCGCATGATGTCGCGGCTCGCGCCGTAAGCGCCGACGGGAAGGCCACCGCCGATAATCTTGCCGAGCGTCGTGATGTCAGGCCGGACGTTGTAGATGCTTTGCGCGCCGCCGCGTGCGAGGCGAAAACCAGTCATCACCTCATCGAAGATGAGAAGCGCGCTATGCTTCGTCGTCACCTCACGCACTTTCTGCAAGTAGCCTTCCTGCGGCGGAACGCAGCCCATGTTGCCGACGACGGGTTCGATGATGACGGCAGCGATGTCTGGGCCGTGCTCGTCGAAGGCGCGTTCGAGCGCAGCCGCATCGTTGAAGGGAACCGTGATGGTATTTTGTGCGACGGAAGCCGTCACGCCGGGGCTATCGGGCAGGCCGAGCGTGGCGACTCCCGACCCGGCTTTGACAAGCAGACTGTCGCCGTGCCCGTGATAGCAGCCTTCAAACTTAACGAGCTTGTTGCGACCTGTGACGCCGCGTGCCAGACGAATCGCGGACATCGTGGCCTCTGTGCCGCTGTTGACCATCCGTACCATCTCGATTGATGGAACAGCCTCGATGATCTCTTCGGCCATCTCGATTTCGAGTTCGGTGGGTGCGCCGTAGCTTGTGCCACGCGCCAGGGCTTCGTGAAGCGCGTTGATAACCTCTTCGTCGGCATGGCCAAGAATCATCGGTCCCCAGGAGCCGACGTAATCAATGTATGCGCGCCCGTCAACGTCCGTCAGCATTGCGCCATTAGCGCTCTTGATAAATCGTGGAGTGCCGCCGACACCGCGAAAAGCGCGGACGGGAGAATTGACGCCCCCCGGAATCAACTCGACTGCGCGAGCGAACAGTTCAGCCGAAACGTCCTGGCCATCTTTCTGTGGTGAAGTCATAAAAGTATTGTGACCGCAATCTGAGAATGAAAGCAAGAAGCGACTGCCACGCTTTCTATGTTCGCGGCAGTCGCTTCCTCAAATTAAATTCTATTTTCCGCGCCCGTTAGCCCTTCGGCACTTTCAACTCATCACCCGGATGAATCACGGACTGAGGCGTATCCATTTTGTCGCGATTGGCGTAGAAGATTTCCATGTAGCGATTTCCGTTGCCAAGCTGGTTATCAGCAATTCGCCAGAGCGAGTCGCCCGCCTTGACTGTGTAGGTCTCGGTCTCTCCCTGTCCCTGACTATCGTCAACGGTAATATCTACAGACAAATCTCCGTAGTTCGGGTCAACAGCCTTGATTTGATCCCACGCTTTGTTCTTAGCATCCTCTGATGGAGCGACGGCGATAATTACCAACTTGCCATCCTCTACGTGAAGATTCTGTACGCGCCCGCCCTCTTTATCGAGCGTCTCCAGCACAGAATGATATTTATCCTTGAGCGGGCCGAACTGATCTTCATTGGTCTTGGCGGCGGCGGCTCCAGCGCCGAACATTTGATCGAAAAGTCCCATGTTGAGTCCTCCTAAACAGACTGACAAAATTTTACTCCCCGGATTCCTGGCCGGGTGTGAGAAAAACGAGGGCGATAGTTAATGGTTCGGGGTTGATTATACTGAAAAGCCCTCTCTCTGCAACTCGCTACGGGCAAACGAAAATTAACCGTCGGCTCAGATTCGCTCGACGCCTTCGCCCGGCTCGACCGTGATGGAGCGAAAGCTGGACATGCGAACAAGTCCGGGCGCAGCACCCTTCGGCTTTGAGAGAAATTTGCGCTGCGTGTAATGCACATCAACTTTGGCGTCACGTCGCGCTTGGCTAAACTGTGCGGCCAATTGCGCGGCTTCGATGATGGTGCGATGCGGAAGGTCTGCGCGCGTGGGATTGCGGACGATGACGTGCGAGCCTGGATAGTCGGCAGCGTGAAGCCAGAGGTCGTAGGGGCGGGCAATGCGGAAGGTCAGATGATCGTTGTCGCGCGCCGCGCGCCCGACCAGAATCTCGTAGCCGTCCGAGGAACGATAACGGCGAGCGCCCGGCACATCGCTCGAAGATTTTTGACGACCTTTAGTGCTACGCGTTTGAGGCTTCGCTTCTCCGCCAAAACTTTCAAGCGCAGCTTCATCTCCCGTGCTAATAATATTCTCAAGCTCTGACTCGCGCGCGCGGAGCGTCTCCAGTTCCTTCTCCAGCGCGGCGCGTCGTTGCGTAATCTCTGCTGCCGCTCGACGGGCTTTGGTATACCTGCTGAAGCGGCGAGCAGCCTCTTCCTGCAAGGTCGAATTTTCATCAACCTCAAGCTCGATCAGCGGCGCGTCTTCGGCATAGTAATCCGTCAGGGTAACTTTGCTTCCATTCCTCTTTGCGCTTCCGATATTGGCAAGCAGCAGATCGCCCGTTCGTTTATGCTCATCTGCGTTTCCGTGCGCTTCAAGGTCTTTGGCGAGATGCGAGCGTAGTTTCTCGCGCTGTGCGATCTCTTTTCGTAGTCGAGCGCGCGAGGCGGCAGCGCGTGCCTCAAACCGCCGTGCTGCTTCCAATGAACGATAATAATCATCTGCCGCGTCTGAGAGCGTGCTAAAACTCCCTCGTTCAAAAGGGATGTTTGCCGGAGCGTCGCTCTGATGAGGTGGCGGCGGGCGATAAAGATTACCTATCTCCTGTCCCTCGCCGCGCGGCGGGCGCAATGTGTCAATGATGAAGCCTTGCTCATTCAACAGCAGAAGGTTCGCGGCCTTCCCGGTTAATTGTGCGATAAGCGTCCGCTCAAAACGGTTGCCGATTTCATCACTGGCATTGAATGAGAAACGAACGATGCGGTCGGCTTCATCTTTCCTGAGCGAGACGAGCTTTGCTCCGCCGAGTTGTTTGCGTAGGACGAGTGCGAAAGAATGAGAGGCGAGAGTTTGCTTTTCAAGATCACGAACGCGCCGCTCGATCATGTAGATGCCGGGCTGTGCAGGCTGGACGCTGATAAAGAGATAGCGGCCATCGCCGGGACGGAAATCAATGGCGAGAGCGACGCGCGATAGCTGAAACACCTTGCCCATCATGCGCCCCGCCAGCACGGGCGCTATCTCTTCGACAATCGCTTTGATGGTTTGATCATTCATGGACGAATGAAAAATGCAAAATTAAAAATGCAAAAGTGAAGATGAAAGCCTCGCTCTTCGTCTTCACTTTTGCATTTTACATTTTTAATTTTTCATTCTCATTCCCGCACAACGGCTGTGCCGGAGAGACGGTCATGGAGAGTGCGCCCTTCGGCGTCGAAAAGAGCGTAGAGGATGCCGAGTCCCAGCGTGATGAGAGACGCGATGTATAGAAGTGCGCGTCCGACAGATTGTTTGGTGGTCGGCGGCAAACCGGTATCAGCGTCTACCGCGCGCAACGAGATGAGTGACATGCCCCAGGTGCGACCCGCCAGAGCGGTCGAAGCCGTCAGATAGAGAAACATGACGATCAAGACAATACCGCCCATCGAAGCGACAACGCGCCAGTCGTTCCAGTTGCCATTGGTCAACTCAATGATTGCTGCAAAGGGAGACGACGCGAACGCCACGACCAGCAAGTCTATGGCGCTTCCGGCGATGCGCGAGAAAACGGGCGCGCGATCATCGTAAAGCTCTTCGTTGGGGACCGCCTCAGATAGATTATCTTCCGAATCTACGCTTTGAGTTTCCTCAACAACCTTCGCTGTTACACGCTTAGTCTGCGGTTTGCGCGCAGGCTCAGCAATTTTCGTGGCCGGTTGCGCCGGAACTACAACCAGGGAATGTTCGCGTACTGTTTCGGTGGATTTCGCCTGGCTTATCATTTCGTCTCTGGACGGCTCAGAGGGTGACACGGCAGGCACTGTGACAGGGATAGCTGCTTGAAGTGTAGTCGGATTCGCTTCAGTTTGATATTGCTCTTCGGTCACGCGCGCGATTGCAGCCGCTGCTGCGCCGCCCATAGAGGCACGGGCGCGGGGCATCGTTGGAGAAGATTGTCTGGCGCGTTCAAGCCGTTTTAGTGCGGCGGCGACAATCGGATTGATTGCTGGCGGGTCTTGCTGAGGCACTAACCCTAACTGCGGCGCGGCGACAGCCCCGTCAGCGACTTGCGCGACCTGACTCTGGATTGCCTCTTCAAATTCAGTTGCAGCCTCGCGCGACCGGCGCTCCTGAATCTCACGCACGCGCTCAGACAAGTCCTTGCGCCACTGCGGGCGCGAAGCGCGCGAAACCCCCGGAAACTCAAGCAAAGTCGAGCTTGCTTGAACAGTTGCTTGCGGGGAAGCGGCGTCCGTTTCCTCTAACGCGGTAGCGCCAGCCGGAGACGCAATGCTTTCCTGTGGATTAATAATCGGCTCAGTCGCTGTCTCAGTGGAAGATTTTGATGCTGGCGTTTTACACCTTGGGCAAACGTCTAAACCGTTGGAGTAAACCGCGCGGCATGAGGGACACTGCATAGAAAAAGAGCCTCCGTCAGGAACAGTAAGTTGAATCAGTTGGGGCAGGGTCGAAGCTGATAAACCCAAGCCCATTGCGGAGTCGCAGCGGATACTATCAAGGATTACTTTAAGTCGTCAACCAGAAAATATACCAGCAACTGTATTTGAAAGCGGGGAAACCACAAGATAGGGGAAGCGAAAGTAATGAAAAATTCAAAATTAAAAATGAAGGCGGAGAACCACGTTTAATTTAATGTGGTTTCATCCTCATTTTTGCCTTTTACATTTTGCATTTTTAATTTTTTAGAGCGGTTGTCTTCCGGCGAAGCCGTCTTCAACGTCATGCCACCATTCGATCTGGTCGCCTTCGCCGAGTTGCCAGCAGAGCAGGATGACTCGTCCATCGCGCAGGGAAGGAAAATCTATCAGGCCGCGAGCGTGATCTTTGAGTTGGACTCCCAGGGTTTCAAGCTCGCTGGTTTGAGAGAAGAGTTCGATGAGGAGAGAAATGTAGTGCGGGCCATCCGGCATCCCGCCGCCACCCTGTTCCGCGCCCTCGGCTGCATACTTGGCGTCAGTCTTGTATGAAACAACGTGCTTATATGTACGTTGAATGTGCGACAGGATGCCGCGCACTGACGGGAGCAGCGCATTCGCTTCTTCGACGCTAAAAACTTTCATAGGAAAGAGGTCAGAGGTTAGAGGTCAGAGATTAGTTTTGGTCTTTTCCTGACCCCTAACCTCTGGCCTCTAATCTCTGCTTTTAATGTTCATCGGTCACGCGGATGAATTCGGGGGACGGTTCAAAGGTCTCCAGTTCTTCATCTACGTGTGGCTCAATGGCGACGCGAGGGACGGTGGAGGGAAATTCATCACGATGCCCGTTGTCGTGCGGGTCTGTGTGGTGATTGTTCAGGAAGGCGGAAGCTCCCTCATGCAACTCGCGCTCGTGATAGTGTGTCCCGTGCGAAATCTCTTTGCGGACTTTATCGGCAATCTCGCCGAGGTCTATGAAGTAGTCGGCTACGTCTATCAGCTTCGGCGCAGTGTTTGAGCGAAAGCCAGCGACTTCGACGCGGCAGCCTTTATAGGCGACGGCGTTGACGGCGTAGACGAAATCTTCGTCGCCGGAGACGAGGACGGCTGTATCGTAGCGTCCGGCAAGTGACAGCATGTCAACGGCGATTTCGACATCGAGATTTGCTTTGCGCGTGCCGTCGTAGAAAGTCTTCAGTTCTTTATGCACCACGCGAAAGCCGTTGCGACGCATCCAGAGCAGGAAGCCTTGCTGGCGTTCAGCGCCGACATCCACGCCCGTATAGAAAAAGGCTCTGAGCAGACGACCATCGCCGAGCAGGACACGCAGGAGCTTGTTGTAATCAATGTCTATGTTGTGAAAGCGTGCTGCGTGAAAAAGATTGTTGCCGTCAATAAATACTGCCACTCTGCCGCGATGCCCGAACTGCCACGAAATATTGTTCGTCGGATCGAAGTTCATGCAAAAGTGTACCCCGTTAAATTGATAAATATCTGTTAGTAACTGTCGCTAGAATGCCGCGCTAACTCTTGAAGGTCAAGTGCAAAGAGAGTTTCTATCAAAACTTACTCGGAAAATGGACTGACTGCGAGTAGTTCATCGGTCACTGCATCAAGATAGATGTTGAGCGAACCGGACGCACGCTTGACGGTTATCTCCCAGGCGAGATGAAATTCGAGGATTGATGGATCGCTCGTGCGGGGGAGCGGATAAATCACCAATTCGCGGACAAGTACTTCTTCGCCTTTGGCGACCGTCAGGGTCTCGGAAGTGCCAGCCGCATCCTTGTATGTCAGGGTGCGATCTATAATCTGCGCGCCGACTTTTTCGGCGTCCCAGCGCGGGCGTGTGCCAGCGCCCGCGCGTTGTAGTTGTTCTACTTCGGTGATGCAGGTGCTGTTGATTTGCAGCACGCGACGATCCGGGGTGAAGGTGATTTCCAGCTTGCCGTAACCATTACGCAGCGGATAGCGGAAGGGGCGCTGTTCATACAAAGCTCGCTGTGTCCCGTCCGCCGCATCTATGCGCCTGACGAGCGAGAGTTGTTGCGGCTGCGCGCCGATGACGGGGCTAGCGCTCGCGATAAAGCGTCGCAGGGATTCACGCGTATTGTCTTCATTCATCGGCAGGGTATCGCCGACTTTCGGTAGATACAAGGGTGTGCCGGTAAAGGCGGGCAAGCTGCGAATCGTAGCTGTGACGGGTTGAAGTTCTGGCGCAGGGGCATCCGTGATGCCTTGCTCGGTTGTGAATTTCGTCCAGGCGGTGAGCGCAGCCTCGCGCCGGTCAACTGTCTCCAGCAGCAGCACAGGATACGGCGGCTCATTCGGGCGCGGCCCTGTGGCGTTCGGCGGAGGCGTCGCAGCGCAGGCGCTCAAACCTAAAATCATGAACATGCAGAACGCAACGCGCCAGGAAGCAACTTGTCGCATGCGTTGTCTTATTCGATACATCATGAGTATGTTCGCCCGAAACCGAATCAGGGGGCAAGTTGGGAAATTCCGAAACGCGTGGGGATTATACCGGATTGGAGTAGAGAAAAGGCCAGGGAAGTGGACGAGCGAGCTTCCCGGCGTAAGAATTTCGTCGCCCGCGTGAAAGTTTCTGCGCGTGCCTGAATGAAAATAGCTATAATCTGCGGAAGGAGACCAGCTATTGCCCTTCAAGGATGAAAATGAACCGATGTTCACTGACTCTGAGCCATTGCGCTCGGAGCCACAAGGCTTCACGCCCGATCAGATGGTGAGATGCGAAGCCTGCCTGCGCGCCAATCCTCCGACACGTACAAGCTGCCTCTACTGTGCCGCTCAATTGCCCGTTACCGAACAGAGCGCAGCTTTACAACAACCCACACTGCGCCGATTGGAAAAGTGGGAGCAGGGATTCAACGTGGTTCTCGTTCCAGGCAGAGCGGCGAGCTTGACCGCAGAACTTTTGCCGCAGGTGGCTCAACTGCTGCGCCTCAGCGTAGAAGAGTTGGGACGCATTATCGAATCACGAGAGCCGCTGCCCATCGCCCGCGCTACGACGCCTGATGAAGCCGCGCTGATCGAACGCAGGCTGGACGAGATGGGGGCGAAGGTGCTCGTCGTAGCTGATCGTGACCTTGAACAGGAAGAGACGGCGACGAAGCGTCTGCGTGCGCTTGAACTGACGGAAGAAGCGCTCGTTCTATACTCGGCTGGTGGCCCTGAATCATGGCGCATTCCCTGGACGGAAATCCCGCTGCTGATTGTCGGGCGAATCTTCGTTCGAGAAATCGAAGTTCAAGAGCGCAGGAATCGCCGGGCGGAAAAAGTTCTCGTTGATGCAAGGGAAATGAGCTCTGACGAATCTGTGCTGGACATTTACGCGGCGCAGAGCACCTTGGTCTGGCGCATCAATGCGGGCAGCTTTGATTTCTCCTGTCTCGGCGCGCAAAAACAATGGGTGGCCGCGCAGAACTTTTCGACGCTGATTGAACTGCTGCGCGTGCGAGCGAAGGAAGCGCTGTACGATGATTCTTACAATCGCGTGCGCTCAGCGCTCACCATTGTGTGGCCGCTTGAGCAGGAGACGGAAGCTCGCGGCTGGCGACGCGCAGGCATGGGGCGCGTCAGCACGGAGGCCGTCACCAAGAGCGACAACGAAATTCAGTTCACACGTTATTCACGCTTGCGCCACCACCTTCATCTACATCAATCGGAACTGAACGGATGAAGCGTCGCGGTGAACACAAGCAGCCGCGCCAGCAAACGGGAACGCAGAGTGAGCGCGGGTCGCGGCAGAAACCAACTTACTTTGAGGAGTCAGTTTCAGTCGTCACTGCGACGCGCACAGAAGACGCTCATCTTTACGGAGTTGCTCCCATCCTTGAAGCTTTGCGCGCGGGGCAGCGTAGTATCGAGCGGATCACGATTGCCGAAGGTGTGCGGCATGATCGGCTGCGCGAGTTGAATGAGGCAGCACGGCGCGCAAATGTCCCCGTGCGCTATGCGCCGCGCGCTGATCTGGCGCGGATGGTTGGCGCAGGCGCAAATCATCAGGGCGTGGTTGCGACGGTCGCAGCGGCACGCTACACGGATGCGGATGAGTTGCTGGATGAGCTTGCCTTGCGCGTTCGCACGGTTGAGCCTCCGCTCGCAGTGGTGCTCGACGGCGTGGAAGACCCGCGAAACCTGGGGGCGATTCTACGAACAGCAGAGTGCGCGGGCGTACATGGCGTCTTTGTGCCGGAGCGCCGGGCGGTCGGGTTGACGGAGACGGTGGCGAAAGCCGCCGCCGGAGCTTTGGAGCATATCAAGGTGGCGCGCGCAGCGAATCTGGCCAGATTGATAGAGGCATTGAAAGAACGTAACATCTGGACAGTCGGGACGAGCGCAGATGCGCCGCTCGCTTACACGGCATGGGACTGGACGCAGCCTTCAGCGCTTTTTCTCGGCGGCGAAGGCGCAGGGCTACATCGTCTGGTGCGGGAGCGTTGCGATGCGCTGGTCAGCATCCCGGTACGCGGGCGCATCGAATCATTGAATGTTTCGGTCGCGGCGGGCATCGTGCTTTATGAAGCTGTGAGACAGAGGGACGCAACGGTAGGAAAGAAATAGACAGGATTAACAGGATTATCAAGATTAAGAAGACCAGACAGGACAGATAAGCTTGATGGTTCTTCCCTTGACCCTGTCCATCTTGTTAATCCTGTCTATTTCTTCTCTCTTTCGATTTAGATGATTGGAGACGAGAAATGTATTGTCCAAAATGCGGGGCGCACAACATTGAAGACGCTAAGTTCTGTCGCGGGTGCGGCGCTGACATCGGCCTCGTCTCGCAGGCAATGACGGGAGAACTGCCGGATAAACGCGCCGTCGGTTATGACGCGGCAGGCCAGCCCTACGATGAGACCGGGCGCCGCATTCGCAAACACAAAGAAGCGCCGAGGCTCGATAAAGCCATCACGAATATTTTTATGGGAGTCGCCTTTTTGCTGGTCGCCTTCTCGGTCATGAAGTTTGCTCCGGGCGGCAGGATGTGGTGGTTCTGGATGTTGATTCCGGCCTTCACGATGCTGGGCGGCGGAGTGGCTGAATACGTGCGCGTGAAGCAGAGCAAGGGCGAAGAGATCAAACTGCCCGGCATGGGATCCAGACCGGCCATGTTGCCACCGCCAGCGCGTGTGAGCGCGTTGCCGCCGCGCAATACCTCAGAATTAGTTCAGCCTCCGAGCGTGACAGAAGGCACGACGAGGCATCTCGATCAAAGCCCGGAAGCGCCGACGCGACACATCAGAATGCCCGTCGAAAAGCCCGCGAAGGATGTTTAATCGCCAGGCTTCACGCTCAACGAAATCGCTTCAAGGCTCGCTCCTTGCGCGAACTCGCAGCGCCTCTGTATAGTCTTCAAAAATCATCTCGCACACTATTAATGACCCTTTAGACCTTGGAGGAAAGTTTGTATGCCGCAACGACCGAAGATTGCTAATGACATGCTGGAATTGATCGGCTACACGCCGATGGTGCGCTTGAATCGCATCCCCTATCCGAACTCTGCGGAGTTAATCGCCAAGCTCGAATCGCAGAACCCTATGGATTCCGTCAAAGACCGCATCGGCGCGGCGATGATTAAAGCCGCCGAGCGCGACCAGTTAATCAAACCGGGAGAGACAATCCTGGTCGAGCCGACCTCCGGCAATACAGGCATCGCGCTGGCGTTCGCCGCCGCCGTGATGGGCTATAAATTAATCGTGACGATGCCCGATACTGTCACGGTTGAGCGTCGTCGCGTGTTGACCTCGCTTGGCGCAGAAGTCGTCCTGACGCCGGGCACGGAAGGCATGAAGGGCGCTATGAAGAAAGCGGCGGAGATTTCCGAAGCGACGCCGCACAGTTGGACGCCGAGCCAGTTTGATAATCCTGCCAACCCGGAAGTTCATCGCCTCACTACCGCCGAAGAGATTCTGGAAGATACCGACGGGAAGATTGATGCTTTCGTCGCAGGCGTCGGCACGGGCGGCACGATTGCGGGCGTCGGCCAAATCCTGAAGGAGCGCGTCGGTAAACAAATTCAGGTGATCGCCGTCGAGCCTGCCTCGTCGCCGGTGCTTTCGGGCGGCGAGCCGGGGCCAAACAAGATTCAGGGCATCGGCGCGGGCTTCGTGCCGGGCAACTATGATCCGTCGGTCGTTGATCGGGTCATGCAGGCCGACTACAACGATTCTTTGGAGATGTCGCGTCGGCTCGCGCGTGAAGAGGGAATCTTCTGCGGCATCTCTTCGGGCGCAATCACGTGGGTTGCGCGGGAGGTTGCCAAAGAGTTAGGCGAAGGCAAGCGTGTCGTCTCAATTATCTGCGACTTCGGCGAGCGCTATCTCTCGCACGAACTATTTGAAGTGGCGGCGCAGTAGAAGGCGAAGGATGAAATAAACGTAGGGGCGGGGATAAGCCCTCTGCCCGCCTCAACCTTAAGCAGATTCAAACAGGGATAGACAGGATTGACAGGATACAAAATCAAATATTTTATCCTGACAATCTCTGTCCATCCCTGTTAATTTCTTCCGATGCTGCACGGGCAGGGACAAGCCCTGTCCCTGCAAATTCATCCTTGCTCTTTAGTTGTGTTCAATGGTTGAGACAAGCATCGCGCGCATTTGCGTCCCCGTTTGTGAGAGCCGAGCCGTTGAACTGCGTCAGGCCATGACGCGCGCTGGCGAAGTTGCAGACCTCATCGAGCTTCGTCTGGACTATTTGCAGGGCGACGAATTGTTCAGGGCTTTGAGTAATTTGCCAGCGCTGATTAGCGCCAGCACGCGGCCTGTGATTGTCACCCTGCGGCCAGCCGAACAGGGCGGGCAGCGCGAGATGGATAACCTGACCCGGATAATCTTCTGGGTCGAGCATTTTCTCTACGGAAAACCCCACGTTGACTTCGCAGACATCGAGCTGGACCTCGCGCTTCTCTTCATGCAGAGAGAGAAGGAAGAGGGAAGAGAGCTATTCAACTGGAATCGCGTCATCTGCTCTCACCATGATTTCAGGGGCACGCCTGACGATCTCTGGAAGATTTACGAGCAGATGGCAGCCACTCCCGCACGCATCTTAAAAATCGCTGTCCAAGCCGACGACATTACCGACTGTCTTCCCATCTTTCACCTGCTCGAACACGCACGAAGCAACGGACGCGAGATGATCGCCGTTGCGATGGGACAGGCCGGAATCGCTACCCGGATTCTTGCCCCGGCGCGCGGCGCGTTTCTGACCTATGGCTCGCTCGATGATGCTTCGGCAAGCGCGCCCGGACAAGTCAGCGCAGTTGAGCTGCATGAGCTTTATCGTGTGCCAAAGCTGAATCAGCAGACGGAGATTATGGGTCTTGTTGCTTCGTCTGTTTCACACTCGCTCTCAAAGTATATTCACAACGCGGCGTTTGAAGCGTCGGGCATGAACGCCGTGTACATTCCGTTTGAAGTCAAAGATGCTGCCGCTTTCCTTCGCCGGATGGCGCACCCGCGCACGCGCGAGTTGAAGTGGAAGCTGCGCGGTCTGAGCGTCACGATACCCCACAAGGTGGCTGTGATGGAGCATCTGGATTGGATTGAGGAGTCGGCACGCGAGATCGGCGCAGTCAACACCATCGTCGTCGAAGAGGATCAGCTTCGCGGCTACAACACGGATGCTGCGGGTTTGATTGCACCGCTGCACGAAAGAGGCTTGAGCTTACGCGACGCGCGTTGTGCCGTGATTGGCGCGGGCGGTGCAGCCCGCAGCGCGCTCTGGGCTTTACAGCAGGAAGGCGCGCGAGTGACTTTGTTCGCGCGTGATGTGGAAAAGGCAAAGCTGGTCGCAGAAAAGTTCGGAGCCGGTTGCGAGCATTTGGAGGAAGCATCTTTCAGCGGCCTTGAGCTTGTCATCAATGCCACCCCGCTCGGCACACGGGGCGCGAACGAAGACAAAACGCCCGCACTCGCAAGCCAGCTTCAAGGCGCGCGTCTCGCCTACGATCTTATTTATAATCCGCAGGAGACTCGATTCCTACGCGAAGCTCGCGCCGCCGGGTGCGAGCAACTCAACGGACTTCAGATGCTCATCGCGCAGGCCGCCGCACAGTTTAGATTGTGGACGGGACAGCTCGCGCCGCTCGATGCGATGAAGAAAGCCGTGTTGCGAAAACTCTAAGGGCAGATGTTAGATGTTAGAAGAACCGACATCCAGCATCCAGCATCTAACATCTAACATCTGAGATTTTATGATAGAGCGTTATAGCAGGCAGATTCTCTTTGACGGTATCGGTGAGGCGGGGCAGCGGCGGCTGCTCAATTCGCGTGCTGTCATCATTGGTTGTGGCGCGTTGGGGACGGCGCAGGCTGAGGCACTGGCGCGAGCAGGTGTTGGACAGCTAAGAATAGTTGATAGGGATTTCGTCGAAGCCTCCAACTTGCAGCGGCAGACGATGTTCACCGAACAGGATGCGCGTGAACGTCTGCCGAAAGCTGTGGCCTGCGTGAATCATCTGGCGGAGATTAACTCGGAGATAAAGACGGAAGGTGTAGTCGCCGACGTGAACCATTCAAACGTGGAGCGGCTCATCAAAGACTGCGATGTGGTGATTGACGGCACGGATAATTTTGCGACGCGCTATCTCATCAACGATGCGTGCGTCAAACATAAAATCAACTGGGTCTATGGCGCGGCAGTCGGTTCTTACGGCGTGACGATGACAATTCGACCGCACGTCAGCCCGTGCCTGCGCTGCATCTTTGAAGAAGCTCCTCCGGCGGCGAGCGCGCCGACGTGCGATACGGCTGGCGTCATCATGCCGATTATCTCTGTGGTGGCAGCCGTGCAGGTCAGCGAGGCTCTGAAACTTCTCACCGGACAAACGGAAGCCTTGCATCGCTCTCTGATGCAGTTTGATGTGTGGCGCAACGACTGGCGGCGAATCAGTCTGAACGAGCCGACGCCTGATTGCCGGACTTGCGGGCTTGGGCGCTACGAGATGCTCGAAGCCGAAGCGAGTGATTTCGCCGCTTCGTTATGCGGGCGAGATGCAGTGCAGATTAGCCCTCATCGTTCGGCGCAGGTTGATTTGCCTGCTCTCGCCGAACGATTACGCGCGGCGGGCGAGGTTCAGCTTAATCCTTACCTGCTTCGCTTGCGCGCCGGGGATTACGAATTGACCGTGTTTCAGGATGCGCGCGCAATAATTCGCGGGACGGATGATGTGCCGACGGCGCGCTCGCTCTATGCGAAGTATATTGGCAATTAAGAGAGCAAGTTTGACCACGAAGGCACAAAGACACAAAAGGGTAGGCATAATTGCTCTTAGTGACTTAGTGACTTTGTGGTCAATTCGTCCGCTATTTCACGTCACAGAGCTTTTCAGGTTATATTCAATTCGTCTCTCGCTTGATTAGCCGTTAGTTTAACTATTCTTGAATCCAATCCGGTAAACAATTTCCCGATGTCAAAACAAACTTTCAACAAACGCTTCGTCAACTCCCTTGTGCTCCTCCTTCTTTCGATAGTTTTCGCTGCTCCAACTTTCGGCGGCGAGCCGATTATCTGGGAGACGAATTCCAGGGCGGAACTCTTGCGGGGCGAATCGCGCGGCGTCTCCATCACCGATACGGGTGTTCTCATGCTCGCGCCGCGCTTCACGCAAGTGTTCAATACGGATCAGCCTTACATCTGGTCGAGCGTGGCGGATGGCGCTGGCAATATCTATCTGGGCACGGGGCACGACGGGCGTCTCTACCGTGTCGGCGCGGACGGGCGCGGCTCGCTCCTTTACGACGCGACGGAATTAGACGTGACGGCGCTCGCGGTCAGCCGCGACGGGGCGCTTTACGCCGGAACGTCGCCCGATGGAAAAGTCTATCGCATCGGCATGGACGGCAAGGCGGAAGTCTATTTCGATCCGCCGGACAAATACATCTGGTCGCTTGCCGTTTTACCTGACGGGCAACTGGCGATTGGGACAGGTGATAACGGGAAGCTCTATCGCGTCGGCGCGGCTAATGCCAAGCCGGAAAGCTCTCTGCTCGTGGATACCAACGAGACGCACGTCATCTCGCTGGCAGTTGATGCGAAGGGACAGTTAATCGCGGGCACAGACCCTGGCGGACTCGTCCTCCGAATCTCTTCGGACGGCAAAGCCTTTGCGCTCTACGATGCGCCGCTCAGAGAGATTCATGCGCTCGCGCCTGCCGCCGACGGCTCTATCTATGCGCTGGCCATCAGCGATGCGGCTTCGACCACGCGCGCCGCAGGCACTTCCGTTTCGTCAACCCCGTCAACGGATTCTTCCGGCGGGCAGGGAAGCGCGACCGTCACCATCACCGGGATTGACGAGAGCGGCGTGCCTGTTCAAACGCAGCAGGGAGGACGCAGCCGCAACGAATTGACGAACGCACGCAGCGCAGTCTTACGCATTCTGCCGGACGGTGGAACGGATTTGTTGTGGAGCAGTCCGTCTGTTACAGCTTTCTCCGTTGCAGCCTCTCAGCAAGGCGGCGTGCTAATCGGAACAGCCGACAAAGGTCGCATCTATTCCGTCACAGACGACGGGCGCGATACCTTGTTCCTGCAATCAACGGAAGGGCAAATCTCCACATTCGTCACGCGTGGACGGGAGATGTACGCCGCTTCAAGCAATCAGGGCAAGCTCTTTCGCTTCGGCTCGGAGGTGATTGAAGAAGGCACGTATGAATCGCCTGTGCGCGATGCCAAACTCGTTGCTGCCTGGGGACGCATCTGGTGGCGCGGGAGCGGCGGCGTCGAGTTGCAGACGCGAACCGGCAACAGCGAGCGGCCTGACGCGACGTGGAGCGAATGGAGTGCGCCTTATCGCGACGCTGCCGGAGCACAGATCACCAGCCCTCGCGCGCGTTTCATACAGTGGCGTGCTACCCTGCGAAGGCCGGTTGGAACAGGCGCGGGCGGTAGTATTGAGACGCGCATGGAAGATGTCAGCCTCGCCTATCTACCGCGCAACGTCGCGCCGGAAATACTCAGCATCACGGCTCTGCCCGTCGGCGTGGGCTTGCAATCAATTATGCAGATTCAGGCCGATCCGAATATAGAATCGTCCGGTCTTGATCCGAGCGTCTTTGGCGCAGTGGCACAAGTTCCGCCCAGGCGTCTCTACCAACGCGGGGCGCGGGCGCTGCAATGGCAGGCCGAAGATCGCAACAGCGATACACTCGAATACACCATCTATTATCGTTCGCTAAATGAAAGCGCCTTTCGTTTGTTGAAGGATAAACTGCGCGACAACTTTTTCACCGTGGATGGTGCGGCGCTGGCCGACGGTCGTTACATTTTCAGAGTTGTAGCCACGGATGCGCCAGACAATCCCGGCGGGCAAGCGTTGACGGGCGAGCGCACGAGTGAGCCGGTTGATGTGGATAACACGCCGCCTGTTGTGCGTATGGTCGGCGAGGCGCGGGTGACGACTGACAGCGTTCGCGTAAGTTTTGAAGTCGAGGACGTGACGGGCATGGTCAAACGCGCCGATGTCAGCTTTGACGCGGCAGCGTGGCGCTCGGCCTACCCCGAAGATGGTATCGCAGACAGCCCTCGTGAGCGCTATACCCTCGATCTTCCAATCACCGGAGCGGGCGAGCACACCGTTTCTCTGCGCGCCTACGATATGAGCGGAAACGTCGGCAGTATCAGAGTCACCGTGCGACGATAAGAAATGCAAAGTTAAAAATTAAACATGCAAAAGTGAGGCTGAAGCCATTTTAATGCCGCCCGTTGCATAACCTGAAGGGCAGCCCATTCATTGATAGCGCTCGCCGCCTTCGGTAGCGGTCCCTGTTTGGGATTGCTGTCCGTTGATTTGCATTTGAAGAATTCGCTCGCCTTAAAATAAATCTCCTTGCCTCGTTCTCTCAGCAGTGACAAGGGAGCGATAGCCTAAGCCTGCCCGCACTCTCTACTCAGTGAGTCCACCTTCCTGCTCAATGATGTTGTTGAGATTACTTTACTCTTCTCAATTTACAATCAAGCAACAGCGCCTTCTCATCTTGTTTGGAGAGCGCCCCGGCATAGCTCCTTGGCTGGCTCTGGATTTATCAGGAGTAGGTTCAGGGATGGCTTGATAGTTTTGTTGGAGAAACGGGGCGTTAATCATGGAGAAGGAAAAATGAATCGCTCCGGGCGTTTTTGATAATTAAGATCTGTTAACCGGGCGCGTATCCCGGGCGCATCAACTGGCGAGGTAGTCAGGTTTGAAATTGATTCACTACCAAACTATCAGGAGACTCACATGGCAACAAAAAAAGGTAAGAAGAAGCCAAGTTCCAAACAAGCGGCTGCGGCTGCGGCTGACAAGCTGGTCTTTGGCGTTGGCCCTGCGTCGGGGGCTGCGCTCTCGACCCCTATGGCTGATGCCGCACAGTTTAACGGCACTGTCCATTACTCTGGCGTCGCCGCTGTGTTAATCGCGCCGGGGCAAACCCGCCTGCTCATCATGTTCAAGCCGAGCGGCAATTACACGCCGTCCGACATCGGTGCCGCTGCCTCGCACCTGCGCTTCGTCCTCGGCAAACAGGAGGGCGCTGCGATCAGCGTCGGCGGCCATGCCGGGAACATCTTCGGCCAACCTTGCATCTTTATGATTTCTGTCACCTAAGGGGGAAGCGATGTATCACGACACACGTTTGAGAAGACTGAACTGCCTGGTTCTGGCGGTATTGCTGACCAGCCACCTGCTCGTGCCCTATGTGCAGGCGACTCCGCCGCCGCCGCTGCCCGGCAACGGCATCTTCGTCGGCCAGACGAAGCTCTATGACGAGCGCTCGCTCGCGGTGATGTTTAACTCTTTACAGGCGAAGCTCGTCGGTCGAGACTTTTTCGATCCGAGCGGCGTCGGCGCCTCCATCGGCAAGTTCCAGGGCGCGCGCGTGGATACTTCCTCTTTTGGATTCAACGTCACGACGACACCTCTGCCCGGAATTCAGACTACGACTAATACCGGCACGACTACCAGCTTCAATGAAGTGATCACTCAACCGAGCACTCCTGCGGGTCAAACGCCCGCGCTCCCGGGCGTCGCCACGACGAACAACGTGGTCACACCCAATACAGTCGGTCAAGTAGTCACACAGCCCTCAGTCACCCCGGCGGCGGCGACCCTTCCGCCGCAGAGTTCGGCCATCCCCTTCCTGCCGCAGAGCGCGTTCGGCCTCGCGCCCCAGACGCTTCTGGCACAGCAGATCGAGGTGACGCACGCGCTGGACAACCTGCGACTGATGCTCGAAGGCTCGCTCACCGACCGCATCATCACCGGGCCAGTAACTATCCCGGGCGCAATACCCGGCGCCACCTTCACCGGCGCGCGTTCGCGCGCCGTCGTCGGGTTCGAGATCAACCTGGACTCGCCGAAGCGCTATGAGAACGCTGTGGCCGAGGTAGAGATTACCGTCACCACACAACTCCCGGTGGCGGGGATGACCCCGTCCGTCGTCACGGTGCTGCCCAAGGAGAACAATTTCAACGTGGCGACCGTCACCAAGAACGCGAGGCAGTTCGGCTTCGGCGTCGCCGTGCAGCCGATCAGCCTCGGCCTCTCCTCGCAAACGCAGAAGGAGACGCTCTTCCTCGTGCAGGATACTGACACAGTGGCCTTCGAACGGGCCCAGCCGTGGAACGCGGCAGCCGTACCGCCTGGCTCAGTCACTTTCGGCTGGCAGTTCAGACCCGTGCTCGGCCAGAAGGTTGTGAAGGCTGGCCCACGCCAGGTCTTCGCCGTGCTCGCGCTGCCCGCCACAGATTTTAACGACTATGTCGGAAGGGTCGAGGCGCGCACGTTCTGGCGCAAATACGACTCAAAGAAGAAGACGGTGGGCGACTACATCGAAGGCTCCGACTCCTATCGGCAGCTCAACAACCTTGAAGTTCCCGGCGTGCTCCTGATGGGCAACGAGCCGCTCCAGCCGGAGGCCGTCAGCCTCGACTGGATGGACGCGGGGCAGGGAAACATCCTGGTCACTTCCCGCGGTCAGCATTACCTGCCGGGCATGGGGATCATCCTCGGAAACCTGCTTATCGACAACGCTGAGAAGGGACTCCTCCTGCAAAGCGACAAGAGCTTCCGCTGGCTCGTGTCAGGCCAAAGACTCGCCCTCCTGGACGACGCGCTGATGGCCGGGCGTTTCGGGCCACCCATCAGGCTGCGCGACCCGGTGGCGCGGGCGGACACCGGCACGCGCCACCTCACCATCACGCTGGTCGCCACGTCCCCGCTCGACGCGCAGAACTCGAAGGTAACAGTCGGGCTGTTATGCACCGCTGCGGCTGATTTCAATCCCATCATAATTCTCGGCGGCAAGGTATACGGATTCGGCGACGCGCCACTTGTTAAGGTCATAAACGCACCCGCCGCTGGTGGGGGCAGGAACATGGTGGTGGAGTTCGTCGCGCCGACGCAGTCCATCCGTGAAGCAAGTAAGCTCACCGCGCGGCTGCTCTTCTTCGGTCGGGATTACACAGATGAGCGGCTCGCTGCCAACTTCACGCCACCGGCGGGCGACGCCTTCGCGACGAACAAGGTGATTGTCCTGACCGCAGGTGCCGTCAACCTCTTCGGCATCACGGGGAGCGGCTTCAACCCGGCGACCGTCAGGGTCAACGTCGATGGTGTCACACTGAGTCCCGGCGGGATGGCCGGTGCCAACGGCGCAGCTCTGACGTTTAACGACCCGACGCTACTGACGCTGAGCATGCCAGCGGCGCTTGGTAAAACGATCAAGCAAATTACGCTCATGCAGGGCGGCGCGCCCATCCTGCTTCCGGTCACGGCACCAGCGCCGCCGACGCCGAAACCGAAGATCACTGACATCGAAGCGGTGAACGTAGGCGATCAGGCGTACGTCAAGGTATCGGGCGAGAATCTTGGATCGGTCGAGAAAGCGTTATTTCAGGGCGCGGTCCTGAAGACGAAAAACGTCTCCGATGACGGCAAGACGATGGAACTGCTCGTTACCAAGGAGATGTCGGCGGCCAAGGGTCGGCGATCAATTGACTTCGTGTCGAAAGACGGCACAACGGAAGTGACCGGAGACCTCATCGTCAGACCTTGATCCCGCGCGCGGACGTCACACGTCGGACGCCTGCTGCAAAAGCACAGCCGGGCATACTCTCCCGCAGATGGAGAGTATGCCCGGCGACGGCCTTCCTGAAACCAATTTCATATTTCACCTCATATTGAGCCGTCAGGTCACTATCAAAGCTGGCCGCGCTCCTGCTTCAGATTTCCTTTCCCTTCTCCTGCACGGTATCGTGCGATGCTCGTCGGAAAGCGTGCGGCCAATAGGAAAAGCTGCTAAACTATTGAACGTAAAAGCGGACGTAACGCTCCGTGCGGTGCGTGGCACCCATCTTGCTGTAGTTCTGGACGGCGCGTTTCTTCTCTCTCCCTCCCATGCGCGCGCATGTGAATGAGGCATGAGGAGGCCAGAAGTAATTATGAATAAGTTGAAACGATTTTTGATAACAGCGGTGATGTGCTGTGTTGTTTCTGCCGGAGCACTCGCGCAGAAGCAAGACCCTAAGCCGCCGCCGCCGAAAGAGCCGCCGCCGAAGGTCAAGGCCGAGGAGAACAAGAATCCTCCACCTCCGAAAACGGACGATAAAAAAAAACCTTGAGCCGATTGTTACAAAGCTTCTCGGCCAACTTTATTGAAGAGTAAATGGCTTGATGAAACCCGCGTCCCCCATGCAGTGGACGCGGGTTTCATCGCTTTAACCAAGGAGCGGGAGACACAGATGATGCGTTTTCGTCGAGCAATTATTTCTCTGATTCTGACAGCCGCCGTCGTCGCCAGCTTGCTTTTGCCAGTAGGCTTTGTTTCTGCGGTCAACGCGCAGGGCAGTGTAGATCAGCGTCTCATCGCTCGCGCGCGGCAAATCACCGGAGATGCTTTCCCTGTTTACGTCAAGACCCCGCGCGGCGCGAATGTCTTTGCGCGAGTAGCGCCACGCCCGGATGTGCTGCGTGCCATTGATAACGGCCTGACAGAACTATTCAATATCGCCCGCCGTCATGGATATGGAGCCAGACTGGGGCATTCTTACTACACCATCTTCATTGCCCGCGCCGACCGGACGAAAGATAGCAGCGGCGCTTACTCGCCGGACATTGCCGTCGCGGCGAACCAGTATGCGGGGAGCGTGTACGATCAGGGCGGCTACGTTTACGCCGCCGGGATGGTGATGGAGTTCAATCACTGCGTTTTTATTATCGCCGAGCATGACAGGGATTTACAGCGCGTCTCCAACGTCGTGCGCTACGAAGGCGAGCATCTCATCCTCTATCACAACGACCGCCCGCTCTACGGTAGAACGGCAGACCACAGCAAAGGCGGTTCGCATCCCATTCTTCAATGATTGAGATTACTTCAGACAACGAAAACGGCCACCGCTCTGGTGGCCGTTACATTTTATAGCTTGGTGCCCGCTGATGGATTCGAACCAACGACCCCTCGCGTGTGAAGCGAGTGCTCTACCACTGAGCCAAGCGGGCATCCTCTTTTTTTTAGGGACGCGGCATCCTAGCAAGACGGCTTCTGTAGCGTCAAGCTGGGTAGGGGCGCGGCCTCTTGTGCGAGCGAATTACTCGGAGAGAGGCGCGTCCTCAGGCCCTGCGGGTTGTTGCTCGTTGACTTTGACGGTATCCGAATTGGCGTCCAGATAGTAATGATTCCTGCCGGTCGCGCCCAAGCCTTCGCCTTGTTGCGGGTCGGCGTTGACGGTGTAAAAGGCCGGTTGGCCGCTCGCCTTCGGCGTGATTTTCATGGTGTAGACGTAGCCAGCCACGACCGGGGCATCGCCCGCAAATCTTTTGTCCAGATTGACCTCTGTCACTAATTGGTCAAACGTGCCAAATGAAGCGCCGTTCTTCTGTTTGTAAAAGAGTCTCTGATTGACGGCGATGTTCTGGAGCGTCTTGATGGCAGCGGTTTCGTTTCCGGCGCGTTGGATAGCTTTGTAGGCAGGGATGCCGACGGCCACCAGAATGCCTATGATGGCGATGACGATCATCAATTCGATGAGCGAGAAGCCGCGCTCTATTAAATTGCGTTTACGATTGTGTTCCATAATTGCTCTTAACCTCATGATTATAATTAACGACTTGAGTAGCCTGTAGTTCCGCAAATAATTGATGACTGCGGGGACGACTCTGGTTTCCAGCGTTCCGGGGAATTTTACTACATGAAGGCTTGATGCGTCACATGGGCAGCCGCCCTCAACGAAGCGCTGCCCGACGCGCGCCTGACGGAGTTTCACTATTTGTTAAAGTTTTACGCGTGCGGCAGGGCGCTTCTGCATGTAGAATGACTTTTCGAGCAAACCAAACGGAGCGGGAAAGATTTTATGGGAAGATTGCAGGCGGCAGACAGGGAAGCGCCCGGCACGGCACGGGCTGCGGTCGAGAAAATAGACGAACTGCAAGCTGCGATTGAGCAAGTCATCAAAGGAAAGGCGGAAGCGGTGCGCCTCGCTATCGTCACCTTGATAGCGGGCGGGCATCTCCTGGTCGAAGACGTGCCGGGTGTCGGCAAGACCACGCTCGCGCAAGCTCTGGCACGCGCTCTCGATTGCACCTTCCAGCGCATACAGTTTACCTCCGACCTGCTGCCTTCCGATGTCCTCGGTCTCTCGGTGTTCAACCAGCACACAGCTGTCTTCGACTGGAAGCCCGGCCCAATCTTCGCCAACGTCGTGCTGGCCGATGAGATTAACCGCACCACGCCGAAGACTCAATCCGCGCTCCTTGAAGCGATGGCCGAAGGCCACGTCACGGTCGAAGGCATGACGCATCCACTGCCCCCGCCTTTCATCGTCGTGGCCACGCAGAACCCGATTGAACATCATGGCACGTATCCTTT
Organism: uncultured Acidobacteriota bacterium; assembly: GCA_963791265.1. Lineage (GTDB taxonomy): Bacteria > Acidobacteriota > Blastocatellia > Pyrinomonadales > Pyrinomonadaceae > QHXM01. Next base: position 622,901 of record CAWBSB010000003.1, on the reverse strand, counting down.
GCCCGAATCTCAGCTCGACCGCTTCATGCTGCGTCTGCGAATCGGTTATCCGGGCGTGGAGGACGAGAGAACAATCCTGCGCGACCGCGAGCGCACCAATCCGCTCAACAACCTGCAAGCCGTCATGTCCGGCGAGGACATTCTCGAACTGCAACAGCAGGTCGCCGAAGTCTCGGTTGACGATGCGCTCGTAGACTACTTGATGAGAATCGTGACGGCGACGCGCGAAACGGAGATGCTCGATCTGGGCGTCAGCCCGCGCGGAACCCTCGCGCTCTTTCGCGCAGCACAGGCACTGGCGTTGACTGAAGAGCGCGCCTACTGTGTCCCCGACGACATCAAGCGCCTCGTGCTGCCCGTCTTCGCCCATCGCCTGCTCGTCAGCTCACGCTTCTCTTCATCCTTGCGCCGCAGCGAAGAAGCCGAAGCCGTTCTCAGCGAAATTATGAAGACGGTCAGCGTACCGCTGTAAAGCAGAGGTTAGAGGCTAGAGGTTAGAGGTTAGGTAAAACCTCTGCCTTTACTGACCTCTAACCTCTAGCCTCTAACCTCTATGTCATTTCGTAAATGGCGCAATGCAATCTTGGGCACGCTGCTCGTGCTGTTGGGGCTGGGGACGACGGGCGTCATCCTGATTGCGCGGCGCGAGGGCGATCTGCGGTTGGCCGGTATCGCCGCCGTCATTGCGCTCATCATCGTTCTGCTGATTCTCATTCTGGTTGTGCCGCCGCTCGTGCGTTCGGCGCGGGCGGAGGTCTCGCGTTTTGATTTGCCGCTTCAGACGACGAAGGGCGGCATCATCTTCATCGGCATTCTGGCCGTCGTCGCCTTCGCAGCGTGGAACACGGGCAACAATCTTCTCTTCATGGTCTTCTCGTTGCTGGCTGCGACTCTCTTTGTCTCGTGGGCGGCGTCGCGGGCTAGTTTGCGCGACCTTGTTGTGTCGGCGCGTTTCCCGGATCACATCTACGCGGGCGAGCCTGCGCCGGTCATCGTCACTATCCGAAACCGGAAACGTTTTTTGCCCTCATTCTCCGTGCTGGTCGAAGCGCGCGGCCCAGTGGCTGTCAAAGCAGATGAAAAGAAGAAGAAGAAACGACGACAAGCGCGCCAGCGTTTCGGCAAGCGCACGCTAGCCTATTTCATGTACGTCCCGCATCGCGCGGCGGCAGAACAAACTGTCGAGCAGCTTTTCGTGAAGCGTGGCCACGAGCTAATTACAGGCTTCGAGCTTTCGACGCGTTTCCCCTTCGGCTTCTTTCGTCGTCGCCGTCGCTTGCGCGCGCGCGACGTTGACATCATCGTCTACCCGAAGCCTGAGACTCTCGGCGACGAGTTGCATCTGCTGCCGATGAGCGCCGGGCGGCTCCTCTCCACGAGGCGCGGCGCAGGGCACGACCTCTTCAGCTTGCGCGACTACCAGCCGCAGGATGATTTGCGCCACATCGATTGGAAAGCGACGGCGCGCGCGCGCCGCCTCATGGTGCGTCAGTTTACGGCGGAGGACGAGCGCCGCGTCATCATTGCGCTCGATACGAGAATGAGCGACCTGCTGGATGAGAAAGATTCAGACGCGCGTTTCGAGCGTGGGGTCACGCAAGCGGCATCGCTCGTCGCTCACTTTATAACGGAGCGTGCCGAGGTGCGTTTAGTGGTTGGTAGTGAGCAGGGACGATACGGTGTTGGCTCCGAGCATCTCTACAATTGCCTGCGGCGGCTGGCGCTGGCTGCGCCCGACGCTGGCGATAAGATTGCAGCAGCCGCGTACCCTTCGGCCATCTGGAATGAGGTTAACGCCGCGCCTCAGGCGGGTGATAATAACTATGTCATCCTCTTGACGACTGCCGCGCCGGGTTCGATTCCTGCTAATATCTGGCGCACGTCGCACGTCATCTACTTGTAGAGATGTAAATTGATTCCATGCTGAGAAGGAAACCTTAATTCAAGATGAAACGTTGCCCCGCGTGTCAACGCATGTACGGAGATGACATGAGCTATTGCCTTGAAGATGGCTCGCAACTGTTCGGCGACAGTTCCGGTGCATCCGATATGGCGGCGACCCTGATTATCCCCGATCCGCGAGTCACCGCTCCGGTAAAGCCGGAGACTTCTCGCACGACGCCGACGCCGCCCCAAAGTTATCCTGCTCCGTCTCCCGCATGGACTCCAGCCGCGCCACTGCAAAGACCTGTTGTCGCTCCGGCGCAGGGAAGAGGTATCGCCGTCACGTCTTTGGTCTGCGGTATCGCCGCTTTCATCTTGCTGGGTTTTTGTATAATTGCAGGAGCGGCAGATGTTGAGGCGAGCCTGATTGGTGGAATCTTTATCTTCAGCGCGTTCATTGCGCTGGTGGGCGCTGTGCTGGGAATCATCGCCGTCTCAAAAAGCAGTAAAGATACGAGCGCGCAGAACGCAAAGACGATAGCCATCGTCGCCCTCGTGCTCAACGGCATGTACCTGCTCATCTCCATCGTCTTCCTGATTCTCGGAGCGGTCGCCAGTTCGAGTTAAAACCGGGGTGATGAAAAGTAAGTGAAATTTTTCGGGGAAGAAGTGTTATATTTGAAATCTCACGCCCCGCCTCGTTCGATTCTGTGCTCAATAGGGAGACACGTTTAATTCATGGCTGCTGTTTCCGCGCCTGCGCCCGCGCTTACGCAACTTCGCGCTTATTCAAAATCCAGCCTCTGGCTCATCGGCGTTTGCTTCGTGCTTTCAGGCGCGACCGGTCTCATCTACGAAGTCCTCTGGGCGCGTATGCTCGGTCTGGTCTTCGGCGCGACGACGTTTGCGATTAGCGCGGTGCTGGCCGCCTTCATGGGCGGTCTTGCGTTGGGGAGCGCGTGGGCTGGAAAACTGGCCGCGCGAATCAAGAGGCCGCTTCGCGCCTACGGCATCATCGAAATCGGGATTGCCCTTTACGCCATCGCTGTGCCGCTGCTGTTCCGTTTAATTGATTACTTCTACGCCTTCATCTGGGAGCAATTTCGTCCGGGCTTCTACAGTTTCAGCCTCTGGCGCTTCGTGCTTTCGTGTCTGGTGCTGCTGGTGCCGACGACGTTGATGGGAGCCACGCTGCCTATCCTCTCAGCCGCGCTACTGCGCTCGCCAGACCACAAACCGACGGCGGTGACGCGCCTTTACACCTGCAATCTGCTTGGCGCGATCTTCGGAACTGTCGCCGCAGGTTTCTTTCTGCTTCCATTCTTAGGCGTTCGCCTGACGATCTTCACAGCCGCCGCCATCAACCTGGTTGTGGGCCTGGCCGCCATCTTGATTGATCGCCAAGATGAAAAATCTCCGGCCCAGGATGAAGCAATCGAGCCGCCAGCGTTGATCGAAGAAGCTGACGAACAGGTTGATGATGCGCCAACGCCCGCGCGCTCCACACAATTCGAAGGCAGTACGAAGTTCTGGTTGCTGTGCGCTGCCGTTTCCGGCTTCGTCACTATCAGCACGCAGGTCGCATGGACTCGTGTGCTGACGATGATTATCGGTTCGAGCACTTACGCTTTCAGCCTCGTCGTCGCCCTGTTCCTGCTCGGTCTCTCCATCGGCGCATACCTCGTCGCCCGCAAAAAGCTGACGACGAATTTGCCGCGCTCGATTATGAACGTGGAACTGGCGACCGCTGTGGCGCTGGTTCTGAGCATCTGGATGACGAACGCGACTCCGAATCTTTTGATTGAGCTGGGGACGAGCCTGCAAATCAATTCGTGGCTCGGACTGCTGATGCTACAGATGCTGATTGCGGCCTTGCTGATTCTGTTTCCGGCCATCCTGATGGGGATGGTAATGCCGCTCGTGCTCGTGTGGGCGAGCAAGGCGGGTGGCGACGCTTCTGTGCGGCAGGTTGGACGCAGCTATGCCGTCAATACGCTCGGCGCAATCGCGGGCGCGTTCAGCACAGGCTTCATCCTCATTCCGAAACTCAGCACGCGCTCGACAATTCTCTTTGCCGCAACGCTGTGCATCATTCTCGCTGGCTTTGCTTATAAGCCCGCGCGCGAAGATGTTGACCCGGACTTGCGACGAAGCCTCACCGTCGGCGTGACCGCCGCTTCGATAGTGCTGCTCTTATTCATTGCGCCGAAGATGAAGCTTGACGATCTCTCCATCGGCGCTTATGACGGTCTCGTTCGTGTACTTGCCAAATCGCGTGGCAGCGTCGGCGAGATTAAGAAGCCGGGGCCGGACATACACAGACTGCTCTGGTACAGGGAAGGCCCGACGGCGACCGTTTCCGTGCGCGATGATTGGGGCATCCGCTCGATGGCCGTCAACGGGCGCACCAACGCTTCCGACCGCGACGATATGCCGACGCAAGTCATGCTCGGCCAGCTTCCCATCCTCGTCGCGCCGCGTGCCGAAACGGGGTTGATCGTCGGCTACGGCTCAGGCGTCTCAGTCGGCTCGATGCTGCAATCAGACATCAAATCGCTCGAATGTGTCGAATTAGAGCCGACGGCAATTGAAGCGGGAGAATATTTCAATCACGTCAACAATCAACCGCTCAGCGATCCGCGCCTGCGCGTGATTATTGACGACGCGCGCACCTACCTGCGCGTCAACCCGACGCAATACGACATGATCGTCAGCGAGCCGAGTCATCCCTGGGTTCCGGGCGTGGCCAATCTCTTCACGCAGGAATTCTTCGAGTTGGGACGCAGCCGCCTGAAAGATGATGGAGTCTTCGTTCAGTGGTTGCAGATTTATCAACTCTCAACCGAGAGCCTGCGCTCCGTGCTGGCAACCTACAAAAGCGTCTTTCCGCATGTGCTGGTGTTCCGCGTCGAGGGCGCGGCGAAAGGCAAAGACCTGATTCTCGTCGGCAGTCGCCAACCGTTGACGCTTGAGCGTATCGGAGAGCGGATGCAGAACGAGCGCGTCACGAAGGAGCTATCCCGCATCAAGATCAACTCGCCCGCTGACCTTGAAACGTGGTTTGTCTGCGATGAGACGCAGCTTGCTCCGGCTGTTGACGGCGCGGTCATCAATACGGACGACAACATGCGCGTCGAAAATCGCGCTCCACGTGAAGCCTTCCTGCCATTGATGGAGACCAACGCTGCCTGGATTGAAAAGCTCGCTCAACAATCGCGCAACGCACGGAATTTAGCCAGTTATTAACAAAGGCTCGGCATCAGCGGCTCTGCCGCTTAGCTGTGCGGAAAGCCTGTGGCTTTCCGGCCTGCATAATCTTAATCATCCAGCGAGGCTATGCCTCGCGGTCGGCAAGGCGCAGCCTTGCCAGCGATAAAAATAGCAGCTTATCGGAAAGGCAGAGCCTTTCCGCACAAGCAGGCGGCAGAGCCGCTATTGTCAAACTCTCGTTATTGCCTGAGCGTGAGTATTTCATCTGCGGCTGTCTCGCCGCTGCGGATGCAGTCCGGAATGCCTGCGCCGTCGAAAGCATTGCCCGCGAGTTTCAAAGTCGGGTGCGCGCTCAGTCGCTGCCGGATTCTACAGACGCGCTCGATGTGGCCTAGCTGATATTGCGCCATCGAGCGTGGCCACTTCAAGACGTGCGCGAAGATCGGTTCCTGCCTGATTCCCAAAAGCTGCCGGAGGTCACGACGCGCAGCCTCGATCATCGCTTCTTCCTCAAGCGCAAACATCTCAGGTTGCAGTGCGCCGCCGACGAAAGCTCTCAATAGCACGTGGCCGACGGGCGCGCGTCCCGCGAACTTAACGCTGCTGAAAGTGCAGGCGAGAATTGAGCGGTGCTCGATAAACGGCACGACAAAACCGAAGCCGTCAAGCGCGTGCGGAATGTCTGCGCGTTTATAGGCGAGATTGATGGTCGCGGTTGAAGCATAGGGAATCGCTTCAAGCTCGTCGGAGAGTTGTGCGTCCGCTTCGCGTAGAAGTTGCGCCGATGCGTAAGCCGGAAGCGCTAGACAAACAGCATCGGCGAGAATCGTTTCTCCTGTGTTGGTGACAATCTTCCATTGCTTCGTCGCATCGTCGAAACCAAGAGCTTCGACTCTCGTATTCAGCCGAATTGAAACATCATTCAAACGCGCGAGGATTCCATCCACCAGCGTCTGCATTCCTTCGTCAAACGAGAGGAAGAGACTGTAGCGCGCGCCGCTTGTTCCCTTCGATTCTGAAGCCAGCACTTTGCGACGCTGTTTCCACATTGCGCGAATCAGGCTGCGATGCTCGCGCTCCATCTCCAGAAAGCGCGGCATCGTCGCGCGAAGCGATAGATTCTCAGGATCAGCCGTGTAGATGCCTCCGACCATCGGCTGTGCCATTCGTTCAAGAGCTTCCCGTCCGAGCCTGCGCCTGACAAACTGTGCGAGGCTTTCCTCATCGCTGCCATTCACGGTCAAGCGCCTGGGCAAAACAAGATCAAGCGCCATTCGCGCTTTGCCGGTCAAACTAAAAATCGAAGTCGTCGCAAACGGCCAGAAGCGCGAAGGAGCAAGCAGTTGAAAGCCTTCCGGGACGGCGTGCAGTCGCCCCTTGCGTGCAATGAAACTCCTGCGATGCGCTTCATTCGTTTCAATCAAGCGCGAGGCCAGGCCAATGCGCTTTGCCAGTTCGACTGCTTCAGGTTTTTCGGAGATGAAGGAATCCGGGCCTGCTTCGAGCAGAAAGCCATCGCGCCGCTCAGTGCGAATGACGCCGCCCAGGCGCGATGAAGCTTCCAGCAGTAAAATCTCCGGCTTGTTATTCTCTGATTGCGCGCTTCGTTCAACGAGACGATGCGCTGCGGCGAGGCCGCTGATGCCGCCGCCGATGACGACAACACGTCGTGGGCTTTGATGTTGTCGTGTCTCGTCCATAGCTCAAGCGATGACGGGGCGGGCGCTCATCAAACAGCAGTCGGCGGGGCAAACGTCGTGGCTAACGCCTCGTGTTCCGAGAAAACGGCGTGTGGTTTCAGGGCTCATCCTTTCAAGAATCAACTCGCGGATCATCTTGATGAAGACGGGATGCGCGCCGACAGTCGAGGCGCGAAACATATTAAGATTAATCTTCTCACAGAGCGCGCGGGCTTCCGTATCCAGATCATAAAGCACTTCCATATGATCCGAGATGAAACCGACGGGAGCAATGACGACATCTTCCTTCCCGGCTTCTTTAAGTTCCGTGAGGTAATCGCAGATGTCCGGCTCAAGCCAGGGTTGAGAGGGCGGCCCGCTGCGGCTCTGAAAGACGAGCCGCCAGTTTTTGTGGCCTAAGCCTTCACTGATAAGGCGGCAAGTTTCCTGTAGCTGCGCTTCGTAAGCGCAGTTCATGGCCATCGAAAGCGGGATGCTGTGGGCGGTGAAAGCAATTTGCGCGTGAGCGCGCCGCTCTTCCGGAATCTGGTTGAGCGCCTCTCTAACATTTTCGATGTTCGGCTCGATGAAGCCCGGATGATTGTAGAAGGCGCGTAGCTTTTCAATCTGCGGCGCACCCGCCCCAACTGCATCCTGCGCGCGCAGGATGTCTTCACGATACTGGCGGCAGCCGGAGTATGAACTGTAAGCGGAAGTGAAAAAGGCGAGCGCGTGTTTGATGCCATCTTCAGCCATCCGGCGAAGTGTGTCCGATAACATCGGCTGCCAGTTGCGATTGCCCCAGTAGATGGGAAGCTGCGGGCCACGCGCTTCCAACTCTTTTTCGAGAGCAGCAATCAGCGTTCGATTCTGCGAGTTGATGGGGCTGACGCCGCCGAACAATTCATAGTGATGAGCGACCGCGCGCATTCTCTCCGGCGGCACGTTCTTTCCGCGCAGTACATTTTCGAGAAACGGCATCACCTCATCCATTCCTTCCGGCCCGCCGAAAGAGACTATCAGGAGAGCATCGTAAGTTTGATTCATTTCGCGTAGGATTCCAGATAGCCGCAATTCGAACAACGGACGGTTAAAATCTCGACCTGCCGCTTGTCCCTTGTTTTTATTCCAGTCCAGAAACTCTTTTCCGGCTCGCCCGCAACCCACGTGCTGGTGGCGACACCGCCGTATGTATTATCGGCAATAAAACCTTCTTCCATTTCATGCTGGCATTTCGGACATTTGTGATAGGACGTCGTCATCTGAACTTCCTTTCGTCTAATTAACCTGAAGCCTGTGCGTAAATCAGCCGCAGAGCGGCGAATTGAATTTAGCCCGGCGTTTCAACGCCGGGGACCGAAGCCTCACCGCCTGCGCCGCGTCGCGTCAGCGATGGTTGAAGTTCTCAATCGTCGCTAACGCGACGTTTAATCATGGGCTGCAACTTTCCCGGCCTTGAAAGGCCGGGCTAAATTCAGCCTGCCGCTACGCGGCGAGTATGCACGCTTTTCAATTAACGTAACGTGAACAATTCTTATTTCCGGCTCATTTCATGCACAGCATCAACCAGCGCAATCACATTCTCAACCGGGGTTTCAGGAAGAATGCCGTGACCTAGGTTGAAGATGTGTCCCGGCCTTCCGTTAGCCTGTTCGAGAATTCGTTTAGCCTGCGCGCGTATAAAATCCTGATTGGCGAAGAGTGCGACCGGATCAAGATTGCCCATCACACCCACGTCGCCAAGGTTCTGCCACGCCTCGCGTAAATCCACGCGCCAGTCTAATCCGATAACGTCCCCGCCAGCTTCGCGCATCAACTCAAGCAGCGTGGCTGTGCCTGTGCCGAAGTGTATGACGGGAACGTTCGGCGTGATGCTCTCAATGACGGCGCGCGTGTGCGGCAGCACGTACTCGCGGTAATCTTCGGGGCTGAGGCAGCCGACCCACGAATCGAAAAGCTGTACGGCCTGCGCGCCCGCCGCGATCTGCGCGTTGAGATAGCGGCCAAGCGCGCGAGCGATGAGAGCCATCATCGCGTGCCATGCGCCGCTGTCTCCATACATCAGAGATTTCGTGTGGACGTAGTTTCGTGACCCGCCGCCTTCGATCATGTAGGAGGCGAGCGTGAAGGGTGCGCCCGAAAAGCCTATCAGCGGTAAATCTGGACGGAGCGCGCGGCGCGTTCGTCGGATAGCTTCAAAAACGTAGTCGAGCGATTCCACCGTTTCAACTTCACGAAGGCGCTCGACATCGCTTGCGGCGCGCACGGGGTTGTGAATCGTCGGCCCTTCGCCCTTCGCAAATTCGAGGTCAATGCCCATCGGTTCGAGGATGAGAAGAATGTCGGCGAAGATGATGGCCGCGTCAACGTTCAGCCGCTCGGCTGCCGTGACGGTCACTTCCGCCGCCAGGTCTGGCGTTTTGCAGAGTTCGAGGAATCCGACGCGCGCGCGAACTTCTCTGTACTCGCGCATGTAACGTCCGGCCTGACGCATCAGCCAGATTGGTGTGTACGGGACAGGCTCGCGGCGACACGCCCGCATAAACGGGCTATTGTGAAGCGCCGCCTCTTGCGTCCCGGTTTTCTTTTCTTCGCTCAACCTTTGCTCTCTTTCTCTTTCGTGGGATTTCCGATTGAACCGGCGGGCGCACGCGGTCGTTTAAGGATTCCGATTGCGCCGAAGCGAAGTGCCTGCTGAAGTCTTTCCGCCAGTGTTCGTCCAGACTACAACAACAGCGGGCGTAAACGGTAGCAGCCATGACGGTTTGCCCGGCAAATGAGACGAAAACGCTCAGCGCTTTGGATGGGGCGTAGAAAATGATAAACAATAGTAAAAAAGTGCCACGAAACCCGCTTTCGCGGTGTTTTGATAGTGAGAGCAGCGATTATGAGCGAAAGCGCGAGAGCCTTGACGAACTCAATGGCTGACACGATTGAGACAACAGCGCAGCCGCTCGGCTTCGATGAAGCCTTTACGCTGCATCATCGCGCCGTTTTCCGCACGGCTCGTGCGCTGGTGCATGACACGGGACTGGCCGAAGACGTGACGCAGGAGGTCTTTCTCAGGCTTTATAGCCACATGGATTCGACGCCGGGCGAGGAGTTGCTCAGGGCTTGGCTGTTGCGCGTGACGATGAACGTCGCACGAAACACGCTGCGCGGCCAATCACGCGCCACCGCTCGCGAAGATGAGTATGCGAAGAGGGCTGAGACAAGTGGCTGGTTTACGACCGCAGCGCCGGAAGAGGATTACGAGAGGCGCACGGAGATTGAAGAAGCGCGCCGCGCGCTCGATAAGATTAAAGAGCCGATGCGGAGCGCTCTTTTATTGAAGCAGCAGGGAATGTCATACCGCGAGATAGCAAACGTGCTCTCGTTGAACGAAACGAACGTCGGGAGCTTGGTCGCCAGAGGACGAAAAGAGTTTGTCAGGCATTACGGCAAAATCGGAGGAACGCGATGATGAGAGAGTGCATTGAAGAGGGAATTTTACAAGGTTACGTTGACGATGAACTCTCCCCCGAAACGATGGAGCGCGTGGCCGCGCACCTCTCCGCCTGCGCGACGTGCGCCGAGGCCGCAACGGTAGCCTCCGGCGAAATGTCTTTATTCACTTCCGCGTTTGAGGCTGAGAATGCTCTGGAGATTCCGACCGTCACGTTGCGTGAGCGAATTGACGCGGCAATTGCAGAGATGAATCGCCCGGCGGAATTGTTTGAGCGGAAACAGAGCGGACGTTTGGGAGATTGGCTCGCATCCTTTGCCGGACTATTCAAAGTTTCGCCGCAACGCGCTCTTGGCTTCGCCAGCCTCGTAGCTATCGTAGCTTTTGCCGCAATCTTCGCGCTTGTTCGGTTGAATCGCTCCGAAGCCACCGACAACTCGCCGCAGACAGTAGCTGAAGTTAATGATCCAAAGACAACTGGCGGGAAGGGCAGTCCGTCTCCGACACCGCCAAAGGCCGGTAGCCCGGACGTTGACCCGGACAAAGATGATAAAGCTGCTCCGAAAAAACAGACCACGCCGAAAAAGCAGGTCAGGCCGGTTTTAGTTCCAGAGCCTGAGCAATTGCAGAAAGACGACTTGGCGGCAAAGCCTTTGCCCGGCGAGCAGAATTATTTGAAGGCGATTGATTCTCTGGCTTATGAGATTCAGGCGAGCGGCGAGACGGCTATGAAGCCTTCATTGCGCGCCGAGTACGAGCGCAATCTGGCCATCGTAGACCAGGCGATTGATTCCACGCGCCGCGTCGCACGACGCAACCCGAACGATCCGGACGCCTCGGAGTTTCTTTACTCTTCTTATCAGAGCAAGCTCGACTTGCTCAGCGCCGTTGCCGAACAGGTGCGGCCAACCATCGCTATCAGGTAAAAGTCAGCAGTTAATTGTTTCGAGATGAAATATAAATTTTCCATTACAGCTCTTTTGCTCTCCGCTTTCTTGCTCTACAGCGGCGCAGCCGTGGTGCATGCTCAGAAGCCTATTGATAAAGACAAAGGCAAGGGGATGGGCACGGGGCGAGGTGAGGGCAAAGGCACAGGCACAGGGCAGGGCATCGGGCAGGGTGAAAGCGAAAGCACTTCGCAGGTTAAAGAAGCAACGGTGCCAACGACTGAGACTGTCAACGTGAGCCTCACAACCGGCTCAGGCAGAATCATTGTGCGCGGCTGGGATCGCAAGGAAGTGCGCGCACAAACGATGCAGGCCGATACGAAGATAGAAATGCGTAAAACCGGCGGCACGGATGCGGCCAACCCCGCCATGCGGCTTGAAATTCTGGTCTACGAAGATTCAGAAGATAACGAGACGGAAGACATCGCCTGTGAAGCCGATACGGATGTGATGGTGAATGTGCCGCGCGGCGCAACCGTTTATTTGAAAACAGCGAATGGCGACATTGAAGTTGATGATGTAGCCGAGGCGCATCTTGAGACGACCGATGGGAGAATTGAAGCGCGCCGCATCTCAAAGGCGACCGAAGCGGCAAGCGTCAACAATGACATCGCTCTTGAAGATGCGAGCGGGCGTGTGCGAATTAATTCGTTTAGCGGCGTCATCGAAGTCAGAGATTTGCGCTCGTCGGACGGAAGCGACTTTGTCAAAATCAAGACGACGAGCGGCGACATCCTGCTTGATAGAATCGGCCCGGCGCGCGTTGATGCGAGTACCATCGGCGGGGAATTGCGACTGCTGGGGCCGCTGGCTCGTGGCGGCGTCTATAATTTCACGACGACGACGGGCGACGTGACGATTATGTTGCCCGTTGATTCATCCTTCCAACTGAACGCTAAAATCTCCGAAGGCGGAGAGATCATCACGGAGTTTCCACTCAAGTATAAAGGCTCTGCCTCGCCGCTGAGCTTGCTGCAAGCAGGGCGTCTGCTTGGAACATACGGCACAGGCGAAGCGGCCATCAATCTCGTCTCTTTCAGCGGCACGCTTCGACTGCGGAAGCAGTAAAACAGTGGTCAGTGGTCGGTGGTCAGTGGTCAGCAAAGAGAAAAGAGGAGCAAAGTCAGAAGGAAAGATTAGTCAAGCCTAGCCCCGAAGGGTCGAAAGATATTAGCCCCGGGCTTGCGCCTGGGGCTAATATCTTTCGACCCTTCGGGGCTGTTGGGGCTGGGACTGACGGGGCTGTTATTTGATGACTTCTTCCGACTTTGTTTTCTGACTCCTTCCCGCTGCTCACTGCCCACTTTTTCCTAAAATATTTGCCACAAAGGATTACTTCGCGGTGTTTTCATATCAGAGCGTATGAGAATGGGCTGATGCGCCGTTTGTTTTCGGATAGAGCGTGACATTTAACTCGACCGCGATTGTAAAAAGCGCGGCCTCTCAAAGCAAAGGTGAACGAGATGAAATCAAAGTTGTTGAAGATCGTGGTCGTGATGCTGCTAGGGCTGGCGGCTGCGCCGCTGGCGCTTGAGCAGTTGAGCAACCTTCAGTACGTTGCAGAGCGTTGGACGAGGAACACCTTCCTGAGCGGCATCGTCACCGCGCATGCGAGCGAGAAAGAAGGGGGCGCGAGTGTCGCGGTCGCTGCCAACGTTCCTCTCTATCAGACCGCTTCCTCATCGGATGAGTTTCGCTGGAGTGGGCGCGTCGCCGCAGGCCGCACTATCGAGATTAAAGGTATCAACGGCGACGTGCGCGCCGAAGCCTCCCAGGGAAATGAAGTTGAAGTCACGGCAACCAAGACGGGACGCCGCAGCGATCCCAAAACGGTTGAGATACGCGTGATCGAGCATGAGGGCGGCGTCACGATTTGCGCTGTCTATCCGAGCGCGGATTCTGGTCGTGCCAACACTTGCGCGCCTGACGAAGGCGGGCACATGAATATCAAGGATAACGACGTGTCAGTCATGTTCAATGTTCGTGTGCCGCAGGGCGTGCGCTTTAGTGGACGCACTGTCAACGGTGGGATTGAAACCGGCGCTCTCGGCGGTGATGTTGATGCCAGGACAGTCAACGGCAGTATTAAAGTGAGCGCCGCCGGAATTGCGCGCGCCAAGACTGTGAACGGCTCGATCACCGCGTCGCTGGGACGCGCAGACTGGAGCGGGGAACTTGATTTCAAGACCGTCAACGGCACAATCACTTTAGACCTGCCCTCGGATACGAGCGCAGAGGTGAATGCCGAAACCTTAAACGGCGACATCTCGACGGACTTCCCCCTGACCATCCTGGGACGCGTCAGCCGTCGTCATCTGAACGGCACAATCGGCAGCAGTGGCGGCGGGCGCGAGCTTTCTCTCAAGACCGTCAACGGCAGCATACGCTTGCGCCGTGCGTCGTGAAACGGAAGAGAATTAGACAGGATTAACAAGATTAGCAAGATTAAGAAGAGAAGGCAGGACAGTGAAGCTTGAATCTCTTTATTTTATCCTGTCCATCTTGTTAATCCTGTCTAATTCCTTCGTAGCAGTTATTAAGTTTGAAGTAAGACAGTTATAGAGGAAATTATGTTGAAGAAGAGAATTGTACTGACCACGCTGCTCTCCCTGGCCGTCGTGCTGACGGCTGCCAGCAGCGTCATGATGCAGCAACAGAATGAGCTGCTGCGCGAAGAGTTTCACCAGACATACCCGCTCTCAGAGCAGGGGCGCATCAGTCTGAACAACATCAACGGCTCTGTGCGCGTCACGGCCTGGGATCGCAACGAAGTCAAAGTAGACGCCGTGAAGTCGGCCTACCGTCGTGATCGCCTGGACGAAGCCAGGATTGTCGTGCGCTCTGACGCGAATGCTTTTCACGTCGAGACGGCTTACCCGCAGCGGTCACAAAGCTTCACTGACGGCGAAGGCCGCTACAACAATCCGGCCACAGTCGAATACACGCTGAGCGTCCCGCGCGGCGCGCGCATCGACTCGATTGAGTTGATTAACGGCGATCTGACCATTGACGGAATCACGGGAGACGTTAAAGGCTCGTCAATTAACGGTCGCGTGTCGGCGCATGAACTGATGGGCGACGTGAGACTCTCGACCATCAATGGAAAGCTCGAAGCGATGTTCGGGCGGCTCAACGAAGCGAAGGCCATCTCGCTTGGCTCTGTCAACGGCCCTGTCGCGTTGACGATTCCCTCGGATTCAAATGCGGAGATCAAAGCGGGCACTGTGCATGGCAGCATCAGCAATGATTTCGGTCTCCCTGTCCGTCGTGGCGACTACGTTGGACGCGATCTCGCGGGGCAACTCGGACAGGGCGGCGCACGCATCAAGCTCGGCAACGTCAACGGCGCGATCACGATTAAGCATGCCCCGGACGGACGCCCGCTGAGCCGCGCGACCAGTCTCCTCGCAGAGAAAATCAAAAATAAAGGCGATGAGGACGACGATTACGACAACGATTACGATGTTGACGAATCGAGGTCAGAGGCGCGTCGCGCAGCCAGAGAGGCCGCGCGTGAAGCGGCACGCGCGCAAGTGGAAGCACGCCGCGCGGAATTGGAAGCGCAGCGAGCGCAGATTGAAGCTCAACGCGCGCAGCGTCAGGCGCAGGTCGAAGCCCAGCGAGCAGTGATTGAAGCGCAACGCGCAGAGGCCGAAGCTAAGCGGGCACAGGCTGAAGGGCAGCAAGGCGCGGTTGAAGCTCAAAGGGCGGCTCAGCAAGCGCGAGCCGAGGCGCAACGCGCGCAGATTGAGGGACAGCGTGCTGCACGCGAAGGCCAACTGGAGGCGCGGCGAGCACAGCTCGAAGCTCAAAAGATGCAGCGTCAGGCACAAGTTGAAGCTCAACGCGCGCAAGCTGAAGCCGTCCGCGCCGCGCAGGAAGCTCAAGTGGTGACGAGAGTCGAAGCCGCGCGAATCCGTACTGAAGTTCAGCGCGTTGCGCGTGAAGCGGCGCGCGTGGCAAGGGTTGAAGTTGACAACAGCGCCAACAGCCTGCGCCTTGTCGAGCGCGTGTCAAAGACTTTCACGGTCAGCGGCACGCCGAACCTCAACGTGCAAACTTTCGATGGCTACATCTCCGTGCATGGCTGGGACAAGCCGGAGGTTCAACTCACGGTCAACAAACGCGCGGCCAGCGAGCAGCAGATGCGCGGCATTAACCTGAGCATAAATCAGAGCAACTCGAACATTAGTATCTCCACTTCTTTCGATCCATCTTTCGGACGGCGCGACGGGAACGTCTCTTACCCGAACGCCATCGTCAATTTAGAACTTTACGTTCCCCGCAGCTCAATGGTGCGTCTGAATTCAGGCGATGGCCGTCTTGAGTTGGACGGCGTCAATGGAAATCTGGATTTGAATACTGGCGACGGACGAATCGAAGTGCGCGATGCGCGAGGTCGCCTGATTGCTAAAACGGGCGATGGGCGGATTCAGGTGGAAAACTTTGACGGTGACGTTGATGCGCGCACGGGCGATGGTCGAATCATTCTTGATGGACGCTTCGCCGCGCTGGCGGTACGCACGGGCGCAGGTTCTATCCTGCTGACAGTGCCCGCAGATTACAACGCGATAATCGAGACGGACGCGGAGTCCGTAGATAATCAAGGTATGAATATAACGGAAGAATCAAGCTCTTCTCAGCGTCTAAAGCGCTGGAAGATAGGACAGGGCGGAAAAGTGCTTACCCTGCGGACGGGAGAAGGACGGATCTTCCTGCGCCGCGCGGGTCAGTAAAGGGTAGTCGAAAGTTAACGAATGCGGGTTGATTTGCGTCCTTACCTGCGAACGGAAAGCGCCTGCTTTGTGGAGCGGCAAAATCGGGGATGATTCCAAACTTTGCCGAAACATTCAGGCATTCGTAGGCGTTAAGCTAACTGTTCGCAGGCGAATCGCACGCGTTTCATCTAGCAAGACGTTAACCACGCACTCAGACTACACAAAATTCGGGGAGCCTTTTTATGAAAACAGGACTGCTTCGTGCCGTCGCCCTTCCAGGGGCAGTCTTTCAATCGTCACCTTTCATTTCATCAAAAGCGCAGGCTAACATTAGCGCTCGCCGCGCTTTCTCAATCCTTCTGGCAACGCTTGCTCTCCTTTGCTTCACAGGAATCGGAATAAAGGCCCAGAACTCGCCAGCGCCGCAAGTGCGGCGTATCGCCCCGCTGCGGAGCACGGATATGCCCGAAGGCTCGCGCGTGACGATTACTTCCGATACCTCGCTTGATGATTACACCGCTTATCGAAGTCTTGATCGCTTTCATGTTCTGATTCCACAAGCCCAACTCTCCAGCGCCATCAATAATCTGAGCGGGCGCGGCTTCACAGGTCTGCAAATTGAGCGTCGCGGCGCTGACCTTGAACTGTCCTTCAACTTGCAGCCGGGCGCGACGGCAAAAGTCACACAGAAGTTCAATCGCCTTGATGTAACCTTCAACGCACCTGCGGACGCTACGGCGATTATTGCCGACACGGCGTCTCAGGTTGTTCTCTCATCGGCGCAAACTCCGGCAAATGAATTGGCGACTCAGAGTGCGGCTCTTCCCATCGCCCAAAAAGTTTCCTTCGCTCCAACTCCTGACCCTACGCCAGAGCCGACACCTGAGCCGACACCCGCTGCGAAGGAAGGCGCGCAGGGAAATGAAGTCGCTAAGGACGCGGGCAAGACTTCGGCTGCGACTCCGGCGACAACGGCTGGCGGCAAATCGGAAATCGTCTTGCCGCCTGAGAAGACCAGGCCGATTGGCGTCTCACGCTTTGACAAAGCGCCGGTCATTGACGGCAAGCTCGATGATGCTGTCTGGCAGCAGGCCGCCGTCCTCAAAGATTTTTATCAATTCCGTCCCGGCGATAATATCGCTCCCTCGCAGCCGACCGAAGTCTTAATCGGCTACGACGCGAAAACTCTCTACATCGCGTTTCGCGCGCACGACGAAGCGGGCAAGGTGCGCGCGACCGTTCCCAAGCGCGATCAAATCTTCGATGACGACTCGGTCGGAATGTATCTGGACACCTTCAACGACCGGCGGCGCTCCTACATCATGCTCTTCAACCCGCTCGGTGTTCAGGCCGATGGAATCTTTACGGAAGACAACGGGGAAGACTACAGCTTCGATCTCGTGATGGAGTCGAAGGGCATAATGACTGACGACGGCTACACGGTTGAGGTCGCCATTCCCTTCAAGTCGCTGCGATACGAAGCTGGCAAAGGCAAGCTCTGGGGCGTTCACTTCCTGCGACAGATTAAGCGCCTCAACAACGAGACGGATTCATGGATGCCGATCAGGCGCGATGTCTCAGGCTTGCTCAGTCAGGCCGGGCACATTACGGGTCTGGAAAACATCTCGACCGAGCGCACGCTTGAGTTGATTCCGAGTTTGACGATTTCCGAAACCGGCAAGCGTATCAAGTCCGATCCTCTCGGAGGCGTCAACGACCTGACACGCGTTTCCGATCCCACGCGCTTCATCAATAAGCCAATCGAGTTTGATCCGGGCTTGACCTTGAAATATGGCATCACGCCGACCGTCACACTCGATCTCGCTTTGAACCCGGACTTCGCGCAGGTCGAGGCAGATCAAACGGTCGTTACAGCCAATCAACGGTTCCCCATCTTCTTTGCCGAGAAGCGACCTTTCTTTCTCGAAGGTATAGACATCTTCCAGACGGCGCTGACGCCTGTGCATACGCGCGCCATCGTTGACCCGGACATAGCCGTCAAGCTTTCCGGCAAGCGAGGGCGCAACACGTTCGGTCTCATGCTGGCTTCGGACAACGCTCCCGGCAACCTCGATGATGAAGATAGAGACTTCATTAGAGATTTCCGCAATGATTTGGGTGAACGCTCGGAGCTTGAAAAACTGCTGGATAAAAATGCCTACATCGGCGTGCTGCGTCTGAAGCGCGATGTCGGCCAGGAGAACAGCATAGGGCTGATCGCCACGACCTATAACTTCATTGAAAACCATAATCATCTCTTCGGCTTCGACGGGCGTTTTCGCCGCGATAAGAAAACGGTCGCCAGCTTTCAGGTGCTGGGCACAAACACACGCACCTTCTTCTTCGAGCCCGATGAAGGCAGGAACATCTTCCGAACGGGAAACGCTTTCGCCTACTTTGCCCGCTACGATGTGCAGGGACGAAACTTCGGCTGGAACTACGACGGGCGCGGCTTCACCAAAGACTATCGCGCCAACGTCGGTTTCACCCGCCGCACGAACACCAATCGTCACGGCGTCTTCATGTACTACAACACAGATCAGAAGCCGAAGGCGACGCTCATCAGAAAACATTTTCACATCCTGCCGGAAATCAATTTCGACTGGCAGGGACGAATCCAGAGTTGGGGACATGAAACTCAGACGGAACTGACTTTCAAGAATCAGACTTACGCCGGACTCGGTGTGAGCTTCAACTACGAGCGGATTTTCGAGGAAGAGTTTGGCCCGACACGTCAAGTTTCGGCCAATCGTTGTTTCTCGGCTGAGCAACTGCAACAGAATCCGGGTTTGCACTGCGGTTTCGCCGGAGACGATTCCGAACGCCAAACCATGCGGAATAATATTTACGGCTATGGCGGGTTTACTCCGAGCAAGAAATATTCCTTCTCGTTCTTCACGATTCATAACTGGGGAGCCTTTGATTTCGACTTTGGCGCAGGGCGTAGATTCCCACGCGTCAGCCCCGCCTTCATTGTTAATCGCGCCAATGCAGGGCTTGACCCGGGCAAGGGCAACCAGTTCCGCTTTGAGGGCAGCTTCGCCTATCAGCCGACCAATGAGTTGCGGCTGACGCTTGATTACACAAAGGATCGGTTGGTACGCAAAGACACAGGCGAAGTCGCTTACGACGACAACATTTTCACGCTGCGCGGAACTTACCAATTCACACGCTTCACCTTTGCGCGGGCGCGCATTGATTACGATACGCTGGTGGCGAGCGTGCGCGGTCAATTCCTGATGGGCTGGGCTCCAAACCCCGGCACGTCGTTCTACGTCGGCTACAACGACGACTTGAACTACAACGGCTACGGCCCATTCACAGGTCGCCTTGAGCCGGGCTTCCGCCGCAGCGGTCGGACATTCTTTATCAAGATGTCTTACCTGTTCCGGCGCAGCTTTTAAGAGCAGTGATAGGTGATGGGTGATAAGTGATAGGAAAGAGCGTTTCTCTTATTACCCATCACCCATCACCCATCACCTATCACTTTTTTGAAACTTTTTCGCTGCTTGCGACATTAACTCAGTTAGGTCAAGTGACAGATGTTGAAGGTCAAGGCCCGGTAGCTTGATTTTCATCTCTAACCGGCTCAGGTCTTCCGTTAGTAGCAGTACCAAAGCTCAACTCGAAACAGAAATTGGACTGTCCTCCCATGAACCGATTTGCTCTCAGTGCGTTTGTTTTCTTCGCGGGTCTCCTTCCCGCGTCGGCTCAAACTGTGTCGCAACGGGCAGTCGTTGCAGCCAGTAACGCACCAATCTTTACGACCGCGACGCCGACGCCCACACCCACGCCAGCCGTTTCATCGTCAGCCTCCAGTCCTGCGACTTCTCAACCTGCTGCCACCACTCCAGCCGCTACCTCCTCGCGCATCACGCTTCCGCCGGAGAAAGCGAATCCTGTCCGCCTCTCGAAATTTGAGAAGCCGCCCGTGATTGACGGCAAACTCGATGATGCTATCTGGCAGAGCGCGGCTGTGCTGAAAGATTTTTACCAGACCAGCCCCGGCGACAACATCGCGCCCTCGAAGCCGACTGAGACGATGATCGGCTACGACGCGAAGTTTCTTTACCTAGGATTCCATTGCTACGACGAACCGGGCAAAGTGCGCGCGACAGTCGCCAAGCGCGATGGTGTGCTCGATACTGAGGACAGTATTCGCGTGCTGCTCGATACCTTCAACGATCAGCGCAAGGCTTACGTGCTTGTCTTCAACCCGTTCGGCGTCCAGCAGGATGGCGTCCGCACAGAGGGGTCGGGCGTTGACTTCAGCGTAGACATCGTCATGGAATCCAAGGGGGCGCTGACTGAAGATGGCTATGTTGTCGAAGTGGCGATTCCGTTCAAATCTCTGCGCTACGAGGCTGGCAAGGGCAAGCTCTGGGGCTTACAGGTCTTTCGTATCATCCAGCGGTTCAACGGTGAGCAGGACTCATGGATGCCCATCTCGCGCGACATTGACGGACTGCTCAATCAGGCCGGGCACATCACGGGTCTCGAAGGCATCTCGACCGAGCGCCAGCTTGAGTTGAT
The DNA here is from genome assembly GCA_963791265.1 of uncultured Acidobacteriota bacterium. Classification (GTDB taxonomy): domain Bacteria; phylum Acidobacteriota; class Blastocatellia; order Pyrinomonadales; family Pyrinomonadaceae; genus QHXM01. Next base: position 602,485 of record CAWBSB010000003.1, on the reverse strand, counting down.
TCCGAGTTTGACGATCTCCGAAACAGGCAGGCGCGTCCGCACGATGAGCCGCGCACAGGCGAGCACCCTCAACCTGATAGATCAAGGCACGTTCGTCAATCAACCCATCAGACTGGAGCCGGGGCTGACCGCCAAGTTCGGCATCACGCCAACCGTCACGCTCGACCTTGCTTTGAATCCGGACTTCGCGCAGGTCGAGGCGGACGCAACCGTCAACACGGCGAACCAGCGTTTTCCCATTTTCTTTGAAGAGAAGCGACCCTTCTTCCTCGAAGGCAAAGACATCTTCAACACGGTCATCTCCGCCGTCCACACGCGCACGATTATTGACCCGGACATCGCCGCGAAACTAACGGGCAAACGCGGGCGCAACACCTTCGGCCTCCTCGTCGCTTCCGACAATGCGCCGGGCGACTTCACCAACGAGCAGCGTTTCGACCCAGAACTATTACCGGCGGCAGGCGACCGCATCGTAGGTAAGAACGCGACCATCGGCGTTCTTCGCCTCAAGCGCGACGTTGGAAAAGAGAACTCGCTCGGTTTCCTCGGCACTGCTTATAGCTTTCCGACACGCAACAACTACGTCGGCGGCTTCGACGGTCGCTTCAAATTCAACAAGCAAACCAGCCTCGACTTTCAGGTGCTCGGCACAAACGCCCGCCGCTGCTCGCTCGGCGAGACGAGCGAGGATGACACTTGCCGGACGCTCAACGGCTTCGCCTACGCCTACAACTTCAACCAGAACAAGCGGCATCTTTCCATCAACTTCAACGGCGTCGGGCGTACCGCCGGGTATCGCGCCGACGTGGGCTTTTCCCGTCGCCTGAACACGAATAGTCATAACTCAAACATCAATTACGACACCGAGCCGAAGCCGAAAGCGACCATCGTCAATTGGAATATTTACAACTATCTGGGCGGCAACTTCGACTGGCAGGGGCGCATGCAGAACTGGAACGACGAGTTTCAGACGGGACCGAACTTGCAGCGCCAGACCTTTATCCGCGTCGGCTACAACTTCGGCTACGAGCGCGTCTTCGCCTATGAGTTTGCCTCCGAGTCATTCGCAGGCAACCGGAGCGAAGATAGCATCAGATCGAAAAATGTTTTCGCTTATGCAGGCTCGACCCCTTCGAAAAAATACTCGTTCTTCTATCTCATAGCTTATCGCTGGGGCGAGCATGACTTCGATTTCGGCGCAGGGCCGCGTTTCCCGCGCGTCAGCCCTGCTGCGCTCCTTGACCCGGACGCGCCGCTCGATCCCGGCGCGGGCAACCTGTTTTATACCAACGGCAACGTCACCTATAAGGCGACGAACGATCTCAACCTGACTCTCAGTTTTGATAAGAGTCGCCTGACGCGGCGCGATACGAGGCGCGTGGCTTTCGACGAGAACATCGTCAGCCTTCGCACGACCTACCAGTTCTCGCGCTTCACCTTCGTCCGCGCACGCATAGACTACGATTCGTTGATCTCAAACTTTCGCGGGCAATTTCTCCTCGGCTGGACGCCGAATCCTGGCACAGCTTTTTACGCAGGCTACAACGACGATCTCAATCGTAGTTTTTTCAATCCATTCAACGGGGAATTGGAACCGGGTTTCCGCCGCAATGGCCGGACGTTCTTTATCAAGATGTCGTATCTGTTCAGAAAAAGCTTTTAAGAAGTGATGGGTGATAAGTGATAGGTGATAAGAGAAGATACGTTCTTTCTTATCACCTATCACTTATCACCTATCACTTATCACTATTTCCATTGGGGGAGTCCAACATGAAGCGAATTGCTCTCAGCACGCTTGTCATCTTCGCAGGCATCATTACTGTGTCCGCTCAGCAAACCACGTCACAGCAAGTGGTCGCTGCGGCAGCAAATGCCATGGCGAGCGCGACCAGACCGCAGCCCAGACGCCTTGCCACCATTCGCACCGGCGAAGCGCCGGAAGGCTCGCGCGTCATCGTCACGTCGGATGCGACGCTCAGCGATTATCAGGCTTACGCCGAGGGCGGGCGGTTCTACGTGCTGATTCCCTATGTGGTTGAGCCGAAAGTGCAGAACGAACTCCGGCGCGGTCGCGGCTTCACAGACGCGCAGATAGAACGACGTGGCGAAGATTGTTTGCTCTCGTTTGGTCTGGAAGCTGGAACGCAGGCGCGCGTGAGCCAACGCTTCAACCGGCTCGAAGTTTTGTTCGCCGCAGCGAGCCAGCAGGAAGGCGCAGCGCAGATCAGCACGGCCTCAGCCACTCCGACTCCAACGCCGACACCAGCGCCTGCCGCTTCTTCGTCACCTGCGCCGGTTGCCTCTCCGTCGCCTGTGACTGTTGCTCCCGAAACCAAGTCTCCATCAGAAAGCACGCCAGCCGCGACCGTTCCCGCTACGAATGCTGCCTCGCCGCAGACGGCCAAAGCTCCCGGCGTCGCTGCCTCGACGGTGGCTGGCATCACGCTTCCGCCGGAGAAAGCCAGCCCTGTACGTCTTCCGAAATTTGATAAGAAGCCAGTGATTGACGGTAAGCTGGATGATGCTGTCTGGCAGAACGCCACCGTCCTTAAAGATTTCTACCAGATTGATCCGGGCGATAACACGCCGCCGCTCAAGCCGACCGAAGTCCTGCTCGGCTATGATGCGAAGTTTTTCTACATCGCCTTTCGCTGCTTTGATGAGCCGGATAAGGTGCGCGCAACAATTGCCAAGCGCGATAACATCTTCAGTGACGATTACGTAGGCTTCTTCCTGGACACCTTCAACGACCAGCGCAAAGCCTTCGAGGCGTTTTTCAACCCACTCGGCATTCAGGCTGACGGTGTGTTGACCGAAGGGCGCGGCGAGGATTTCAGCGTTGACTGGGTGATGGAATCAAAGGGACTGGTTAACCAGGAAGGTTACATAGTCGAGGTCGCAATTCCGTTCAAGTCGCTGCGCTACGCCGTCGGCAAAGATAAGCTCTGGGGCGCGCATTTTTTCCGCCGCATCAAGCGCAACAACAATGAGCTTGATTCGTGGATGCCATTCTCGCGCAGCAATTCGAGCAACATGAATCAGGCCGGGCATCTGACAGGTTTTGAAGGCATCTCGACCGAGCGTCAGCTTGAGTTGATCCCTTCCCTGACGGTTTCCCAGACAGGCCGCAGCGTCCGTTCGCTTAATCCTCCAATCGGTGTGCCTGATCCGGGACGTATCGTCAACCAGCCTGTTGAATTGGAGCCGGGCTTGACGGCGAAGTTCGGCATCTCGCCGACCTCCACGCTTGATCTTGCTTTGAACCCTGATTTCGCGCAGGTCGAGGCAGATCAAATCGTCGTCACCACCAACCAACGCTTTCCCATCTTCTTCCCGGAAAAACGCCCGTTCTTCCTTGAAGGGATAGACATCTTCCAGACGCCCATCCTGGCCGTGCATACGCGCACCATCGTTGACCCGGACATAGCCATCAAGTTTTCGGGCAAGGAAGGTCGAAACACTTACGGGATTATGGTGGCGAGCGACAACGGGCCGGGAAATCTGAGCCTTGATGATCGCGGGGCGTTGAACAATTGCTTCGACCGCAGACTCGTTAATCCAGCGGTCGTCTGCAACAACGAACGCTTCGTTGACAAGAATGCTTATATCGGTGTGCTGCGCCTGAAGCGCGATATTGGCAAAGGCGAGAGCACTATCGGCCTGCTCGCCACCACGTACAACTTCATAGAGAAGCACAATCAATTGGGCGGCTTTGACGGGCGCTTTCGTATCAACAAGCAGACGACCTTCGACATACAGCTTCTCGGCACGACTTCGCGGAATTTCTTCTACGATCCCGAAAAGGATGAAACTCGCTATCGTACGGGGAACGCCTTCGCTTACACGACGCAGTACGATGTTTCGGGGCGCAACTGGGGCTGGCAGCTTTACGGCGAAGGTTTCACAGAGGATTACCGCGCGGACGTAGGATTTTTCGGGCGCGTCAATACGAATTTTAATAGCTTCTATGTGCGCTACAACACAGATCCGAAGCCGAAGGCCAAAAAGATCATCAGTACGCACTATCACAACTTTAGTTGGATTGGCTATGACTTTCAGGGAAGGATTCAGAATTGGGAAAGCGAGTTTTACGTCGAATGGCGGCTCAAGCGCAATTCATGGTTCAGCCTCTCGTGGGAGCCTGCTTATGAGCGCCTTCTCGAAGAAGAGTTTGGACCGAGGCGCAGCGCGACTCGTCAGGGAGCTTTTTACGGAGAGGACAACGAGCGTTCGGTTCAGAAGAACCACTTCTTCATCGCGGGCGGCTCGCAGTTCAATAAGAAGATTCAATTCAATGGCCGCGCCGTTTGGCGTCTGAATCATCTTGATCTGGACTTTGGCGGGGGGCGTCGTTTCCCGCGCGTCAGTCCGGCGGCGTTGCTGCTGGGCGAGGACGCTCCGCTTGATCCGGGGGCGGGAAATCTTTTCGAGTTCAGCGGCAGCGTCACCTATCAGCCGACGAATGAACTGAAGCTGCAACTGAATTACATCAAGAATCGTCTGGTGCGTAAAGACACCGGGCTTCTCGCGGTTGATACCAATATTTTCACCCTGCGCTCAACTTACCAGTTTACGCCTTTCACCTTCGCGCGTGCCATCGTTGATTACAATACGCTGAACCAGCGCGTGCGTGGGCAGTTCTTATTAGGCTGGACGCCAAACCCCGGCACAGCCTTCTACGCTGGTTACAATGACGATCTGAATTATGGCTTTAACTCGATTAGCCGCGAGATCGTCCCAGGCTTCCGCCGCAACGGTCGGACGTTCTTCATCAAGATGTCGTATCTCTTCAGGAAAAGCTTTTAAGAAGTGATGGGTGATGGGTGATAGGTGATGGGTGATAAGAGAAGACACGCTCTTTAACGTGAGTTCGACAAAAGAGAAACTGCCTCAACCAGCCCCGAAGGGGCGGCAGAATGGAGCCCCGGGCGTCAGCCCGGGGAATAACCCGCGATAAATGTTCGAGCCCCGGAGGGGCGGCAGCAATTCAAGGTACGTTGACACGAATCTTGAGCTTCTGTCGCCCCTCCGGGGCTTAATAATTGTGGTTGAGCTGTAACCCCGGGCTTGCGCCCGGGGCTACATTCTTCCGCCCCTCACGGGGCTAAGAAGTTCATCCTTCTTATCACCTATCACCTATCACCTATCACCTATCACCCATTACCTATCACTGTCTTACTGAAACACTCTTTCTACCGGAACGACGACTACGTCTTCCGGCTTGACGGTGATCCGGTAACTCTGAATCAGCTTGTCCTCTTCGAGTATTTCGTTGGGCTTCGGCGAGTTGTATTTGATGGGCGAAGGGGTGTTGTTAATGATGGCTTCGCGCAAGCCTTCGGCATCCTTCGTGACCATCACGATACGCATCCGGTCGGATTTCAGGTAGCGCCGGATGGCGTTGTTCACGTCGTCGAGCGTCAGACTTGAGAGACGTTCGCGCATGTAGGTGTTGAAGTCTGGAATGTTGTAGTAGCGGCTGTCGAGCGCGTAGCCAAGATTCGCATCCTGCGTCGAAGTCAGGATGTTGATGTTCTTGAGCAGAAACTCGCGCGCGCCTTCAAACGCCTCCTTAGACATCCCGTCTCTCACGAGCTTCTCATATTCATAGAGCGCGGCGCGCAGCGCGAAGTGGCCGTTCTGCGGCTCGACCGGGCGAATCCAGATTTGGAAAATCTGCTGGCGTCGTCCCAAATTCGGGTCGGGAGCAAACTGAAACATGCCGCGCGGAAAATATTCTATGTAGGCATAGTCGCCGTAGTTCAATCCTCGAAGCTCACGTATGCGCTGGTAGAGATAACTGTTCGAGGAGCGGTGCTGGCCGAAATAGGAGGCGACAACCGAAAGCGCAGGCCAGTCGCGGTCGCGGCGCGTCACCTCAATCGGAAAGCCGAGCGAGATACCGGTCGAGCGCGTGTCGCGCTTGACGAGTTCAATTCGCATCCCCGCCTCAACTTTGGGTGAACTCCAGGCAACCGGACCGTGCGAACCCGCAGGCAGCTTATTGAAATCGGCCTTAACTTTATTGAGGAACGCCGGAGAATAGCCACCTGCCATGCCCAGCACCAGATTGCCGCGCCGATAGTTCTGGCGATAGAAAGCGCGAACATCGTCAAGCGTCAGACGCTCTAGCGCGCTCAGGCTTCCCGCATTGTGATGACCATAAGGATGGCCTGCATAGATCATGTTGTAGAGTTGCTCTTTGCCAAGCTCCTCATCATTGGCCTCGCGCAGCGAAACCTTCAGGAAGTTGATGGCGTCCGTCTTTAACCGCGTGAAATCTTCCTCACGGAAGCCGGGATCGAGCAGCATCTGGCTGATGATTGAGTAGTAGCGGTCAAGATTGTCAGCGTGCGTCGTGCCCGAAAAGACCGTCATCTCTTTATCAATCTGATAAGAGAACGAGGTCGCCATCGGGTAGAAAGCATCCGTGATCTGATCAATGGACATCCGGCGCGACCCGCCTTCGGCAAGCATCGCAGCCGTCAAAGCGGCGACACCTTCTTTGCCTTCCGGGTCGGAGGCAGAGCCTGTCATGAAGAGAATACGAAAGGTGATGAGCGGCGAACGATTGGTTTGCAACACGGTGGCAATCGCTCCGGGTGCAGTCTTAGCAGTTTTCTGGCTCATGCTTTTGGCGGCCACTGTCGGCGGTTTGATTTTTCCCCCTGCATCTCTGCTCTGCCCTAAACTCATCTGCCCGGAAAGCCCAAGCGCGAAGACGAAAAGAAGAAATGACGCGAGAGCGCGGCGACCTGTCAGGCTACGAAGAACCATGCGTGCTCCTGAAGAATAGTGTCGTTTCATCATTCCGCTCCTCCTTTGCCCTTCGTTGAGAGAGTCACGATGGTGCGGTTGTGGTCAACGAAATACCTGGCGGCGGCAGCGCGCAAATCTTCTGGAGTAAGCTGGCTGTAGAGCGAGAACAGCTTGTTCATCGTCTCCGGCGTCCGGCGCAGTGAGATATAGGGAGCAAGGATGCTCGCGATGGCTTCCGAGCTATTCATTCCGAGTGCCAGCCCGTAGCGCGTCCGCGAGCGCGTCGCATCGAGCTTAGCCTGCGGCACAAGCTCTGTGGTGTAGCGTTTGAAGGTCGCCAGAATCTGGTCGCGGACATAATCAATATCCTTCTGGTCTTTGATACGCGAGAAGATGGCGAATAGCTCGCCATCTACCTGATCGTCAAACGAAGGGTTGATGAAATCCACCTTCTGTTCCTTGAGCACGAGCTTCTGGTAAATGTCTGAGTTTTCACCGAAGGCGATGGAGGCCAGAAGATCAAGCGCGGCCTTATCCTTTGCCTCGTCGGAATAAGCCGGGCCGCGATAAGCAATAGCCATGTAGGGAAGCGTCGGCGATGCCCAGTCAACGTGAGCCTGGCGCGGCGCGGTCTGCTCAGGTTCGGATGGAATCTTCGGAACGTAGTTGCCGCGCTTCCACGAGCCGAAATATTTATTGACCATTGCCATCACTTCGGGCTGCTTCACATCGCCGACGACCACGATGGTCGTGTACTCCGGTCGATAGTAGCGATTGTAGAACTGCCAACTGTAATCGTACTGGTTCGGCATATCCTCTATGTCTTTGATATAGCCCATAGTGGTATGTGCGTAGGTATGTTTATTAAAAGCCGTCTCGCGTAGCTTCTCGTAAAGCTGGGAGAAGGGACTCGCGCTGTTTTTGTCGTACTCGCCGCGCACCGCACCGGCTTCCGTCTTATATTGCTCGGGGCTGTATTTGAGGCGCTGGAAGCGGTCGGCCTCTATCTCCATAATCTTGTCGAGGTCTTCTTTCGAGAACACCGCGTGATAAACCGTGCGGTCGTCGGACGTGTAAGCGTTGGTGTCCGCGCCCGCTCGCTTGAAGATTTCCTCTCGCTGATCGGCTGTGAAATTCTCGCTGCCGCGAAACATCAAGTGCTCGAAGAAATGCGCGTAACCGCTTTTGCCCGCCTCAATTTCATTGCGCGAGCCCGTCTGGACGACGATGTAGAGCGCAACGAGATTCGGGTAATCCGTCGGGACTGTAATCAAGCGCAGTCCATTCGGCAGATCGTCGGTCGAGTATTTGTACGGAAATAACTTCTGCTCTTTAGGTTGTGCGGGCTGTCTGCGCTGCGAAATCGCGACGCAGGGCAGGCACAACAGGAGCGTAACGATTATCAGTAATCTCATGGTCGGAAACTCCTGAAACTTTATCGAGATGGATTGAATGGAGACGGGTTATTATACACAATCGAAAGGCAGAGAGCGACGAGCAAAAGGGATTGGAGATGGTTATGCTGAATTGCAGTACAAGGGGAGGGCGAAACGAACCACGAAGCCACACGAAACAACACGAAGAAGAGGCAAGCAGTTTCGTGTAGCTTCGTGTATCTTCGTGGTTCGTCCTTTTCTTCTTTTCTCCACCTCTTAGTTAAATTCCGCTCGTATTCATCAGGACGACTCGCCATCCGTCAGGGTCTTCAAAGGTAGTTCCTTTTTCCTTCCAGTAAGGATTCTCGGGAGCGACCGCGAAGTGTCCCATGCTATTCAGATGTTCAATCAGACGATTGATTGCTTCCTGTTCAGGTATATAAAAGACGAGAAGATTGTCTTTTGAAGGGGCAGGGCAGGGGCTGCCTTCCGTCTGTGAGGTAAATTCAAGATGGTATTCATGGCCGGGAAGCCCCAGCATGACGCCTGAATATCCTGCGTGATCTTCAAACGAGCCAATCACAATCAGCCCCAGTCCGTCCCTGTAAAAGCGGACGACTTCATCCAGGCGAGCGGTCGGGCGCGCGATTCTTACTTGCGCGGCAGGAAGCATCTGCGGCCACTGGTTAATCATTTTGAGCTTTGCCTGTCGAGCGTGAAGTTACTTCTTCTGAGTAAGCTCCTGAGAAAGCTGCTTGGGGACTTCCAACACGTCCTGCCATCCCGACTGATCTTCCCGCATCCTTGCCGTCAGCTCATCACGTAGCTTCCGAAGCTGCTCGCTCAATGTGCATGGATAGTTATTAATATCTATGAAGCGAGCGCGTTGCTCTTCGACAAAAGCTTTCTGCTTGATGATGGACGGAATGGCATCATGACGACCGTTCTCCCAGAAGGGAACGAGCAGACGCTCGACGCTCACAGCACCGGGAATCTCTATCGCTTCCTCGTCGAGTCCGATAACGTCTGCGACGTAGTTTCCATCTGCGCCCAGGCCGCGAAAGATTTGCAGGTAGCCGGGTAGCGTAGTCTTGTCCGGCGAGTTTGAAGCTTTAAGCGTCGGGCGATTTTCAATCAAGCACTCTTTGAAGATGACGCCCGCTATCTTTGAAACCTCACTCGATAGCTTTGTGCCGACGCCGAAGCCTGCGGCCTGCGGAAAGCTTTCGACAATGTGGCGCACTTTCTCTACGTCCAGATCGCCCGTCAGGATCGGCATCAGCCCATTCAACCCGTTCGCTTCAAAGAAGGCTTGACACCACGCTCCGAGTTTCGCCAGATCGCCTGAATCAACGCGATAACCTTTGAAGGCACGGCGGCGCGCTTCAGTTGAGGTCGCGGCCAAGGCGGCGTGAACCGCGCCCATGTAGACATCAATCGTGTCGAGCAGCAGTGTTGTCCCGTTTGGATTCGCGTCGAGCCAGCGTTCGAATGCGACCTGCTCAAAATGCTTGGGCTGGCCTGTGCGTGGCTCAATCTCCGGCTCATACATGAATTCAAGATAGGACTGCTGCCAGTAGTGCGCCTCTGTTCCGACCGCTGGAATATCCAGGCGATGCGCCGCTTCCATGTTCGAAGTATCATTGAAGCCGCCGATGAAAGCGTAGGTGGCGACTTCGACCGCCCGCTCGATGTCGCCGTTGCGCCTCAATGAAAAGTCCGAGAGCCAACGCTCTCCCGCAGCCATCCGAAACTGCATCGCCAGACTCGCAGTCGTCATTGGAAGATCAAAAGCGTGCTCAAACTTGATCTCCTGCGCCTGCGTCAATCCGAAAGGCCCTGTGATGTCCGCGAAAGGCTCCTGGGCGAAAACAATTGTGCCGGGGCGCACGGCACGCACCGCGCCGACAAAGTGCATGTCTTCGATAGCGTCCGCGAAGAGCTTTAACCCGCCGCGATCCTGTTCAAGAAAACGCACGCGCGGGCGATCAATCTGGCTGTCAATCAGGAGGCGCACCAGCCGCTCGTGGCCGAGACAAGGAGCGAACGGCAGCTTTCGCTGTGTCACATAAAAGGTAGCCACAGCCTCGCTCAAACGCTTCAAGCGCAGCCGCGCCACATCCTTGTAAGACGCGTCGCCCATCGCAGCGTGATACCGATCAATATTTAGTGTGCCCATATAAGATAAGTGATAGGTGATGGGTGATAGGTGATAAGAGAACCCCTTTTCTTTCTTATCACCTATCACTCATCACCTATCACTGGTTTTAGATGATTTCCGCTCCCTGTTGTCGCATCTCTTCGATGGCGCGCTCGCCGTCGCCGGGTTTAAGTTCTACGGGGCGCATGGCGTTGGCGACGGCTTTGACTTTGTAGCCTTCGCGGAGCGCGTCGAGGACTGTGTTTTTGACGCAATAATCTGTGGCTAGCCCGCCGACCCAGACCTCTCCAACTCCTTGCTCGCTGAGACGCGCGGCTAAATCTGTTCCATCAAAGGCAGAATAATTGTCTTCATCGCCTGTGCCCTTCGAGATGGTGGTGATGCGCGGGTCGTCTAAAAGCTCCGGGTGGAATTCTGCGCCATGCGTCTCCTGAACACAGTGGACAGGCCATGTGCCGCCCTGCTCCTCGAAATGTTTTGTTTTTGGCGGATGCCAGTCCCGGCTCTTGAAGACCGGCTCATCGCGCGCGAGGAATTCCTCAATCAGGCCGTTAAGCGGCCCAATCACTTCGTCGCCGTGCGGTACTGCCAGCGCGCCGCCCGGACAAAAATCATTTTGCACATCAACCACGATCAATGCGCGTTTCTTTTCGTTTGCCATCTCGGTTTCAGCCATCAATCCTATCATCTATGATTTCAGAGGTTGACCCTCGTCTCGAATAGTCCGCCTCTCGTGCTGATAGCTTAACTCTCCGGCTCATGGTGGGCAATCTCTCAAAATGAAGAAACGTATGTTTGAAGAAGAACGTATCAACTTGGAGAAGCAGAGAAGGTCATTAGCGGTCGGGCGTTTGGGCTATGAAATCTCGCAGAATAATTGCAGCCGATTCGCTGTCCACGTATTGATGAAAATCTTTGCTTGAGTGGCCTGCGGCGCGTAATGACTCTTCGGCTTCGCGGGAAGTCAGCCGCTCGTCCTGTAAATAAACCGGCACTTTGAGCGAAAGTTCAAAATTCCGAGCGAGTCTCCTGGCTTCTTTGGCGGCATTGCCCTCCGTCCCATCCAGATTGAGCGGCAAACCAATCACCAGTGCTTGAGCGTCATAGTGCTGAAGCAAATCGGCCACCGCGCCCAGGAGTTGTTTCCAGTTTGTCCGGCGTAAGAAGGGAAGGGGACGGACGGTAATCCATAGTTCGTCCGAGATGGCGACACCGACGCGCTTCTCGCCAGGGTCAAGCGCCAGCAGCCGCCTCTGAGGTTTTCCTTGAAGACGGAGCATCTTTGAATTCTCGTTGGTTTCGGTGTCCGGCAACGCGTTTCCGTAGAGCGCAGGGTGTCCAAAGCATCCGGCGCTAAATGAAGTCAAACTTATCAGGGAGCGTGGCTTGCGCGCTTTATTCGGCCACTGTTATGATACGCGAGCGTGAAAGCTAAGGCCATCGGCGCGCGCTTTCGTCGTCGTTCAATTGCGATGGTTTTCTTAAAGAGGTTTATCAATGACATTCCGCACCAAATTCGCTTTGATTGTCTTCTCGGCCTTTGTCGCTCTCTACGCCGTCGTCGGCGGATGGCTTTCGACACGCGCGCAGCAACCCGCCAATGATCCGGGCGCGCAACTACGCATCTTCGAGAATGTGTTGCAGCACATCCAGAGCGACTATGTGGATGAGCCTAACATGGGGAAAGTTCGCGCGGGCGCTCTGCGTGGCCTGGCCTACGGGCTTGATCCATATTCGACCTATCTGACTGCCGACCAGGTGCGCGATTATCGCGACGAAGTGAAAAGCAGCCAGGTCGGTATCGGTGCCGAGCTTTCTCAGGTTTCTTCCTATCTTTACGTGATCGCTCCCGTCAAGGGATCGCCTGCGGATCAGTCCGGTGTGCGCGCAGGCGACATCATCGAGTACATTGATAATAAGGCCACGCGCGATATTTCGCTTTATGATGCGCGGCAACTGCTGGACGGCGTGGCGGGCACGGAAGTCAAACTCCGCATTCTGCGCGCCAACGCGCGACCGCTGACGCTGGTCGTCAAGCGCGGGACATTCAAAGCGCCTGCGGCTGAAGCTCACATGGAGGCAGGAAAGATAGGCATCCTGCGTATTAACAGCCTTGCCGAAGGCGAGGCGGCGGATGTCCGCGCGAGATTACAGGAGTTAATGAAGCAGGGAGCGCAGAAGATTGTGCTGGACCTGAGAAACGTCGCTGGCGGAGTGCTGGACGAATCAGTAGAAGTTGCCCGGCTCTTCATTAAAGAAGGGGTTCTGGCGCAAACCATAGGGCGTGAAAGCAAGACACTCAAAACCTTCGCAGCCGATCCCAAGAAGACAATTTTCAATGGCCCTGTGGTCGCTCTCATTGATGCGGGGACGGCAGGAGCCGCCGAAGTCGTAGCCTCCGCCCTGATTGAGCGAAAGCGTGGCGAAGTGATCGGCGAAAAGAGTTTCGGCGCGGGCGCCGAGCAGCAGCTCTTCACTTTGCGCGACGGCGATGGCCTGTTGTTGACAACCATCAAGTGGGCTTCGGCCAGCGGCAAGCCATTTCTCGGCGAGGACCGCACGCGGTCGGGCGTTCCGCCGACAGTTGAAGTCAAGCGGCCAGAGGTTCTGGAGCCGATTGACCCGGATGATTTGACCGGCAACGACGACGACCCTGTTGCCAAGCCAAACCAGCCAAATGACAAGCGTGAGGTCGCTCCTGAGACTATTCCGGCGAAACCGCAGGAGGATACGCAGCTTAAGAAAGCTCTTGAACTATTGCGTGGTGCGACGGGGGCAGGGCAGCGTGCTGCGTAAGCCTCAAGCCATATCCTAATAGTACAGAAGGCCGGGAAAGATTCTGCTTCTTTCCCGGCCTTCTTCTTTAATTAAAATCCTTCGGCGAAACTTCATGTGATCCTTTAGGGCAGTTGCTACAAAGGGATGTTACCGTGCTTTTTAGGTGGGTTCGTGTCGCGTTTATTCTCAAGTAGCCTTAACGCTCGGATGAGCTTCGGGCGTGTTATCGCAGGCTCAATGACTTCGTCTATGAATCCGCGCTCGGCGGCCACGTATGGATTGGCAAACTTTTCCTCAAACTCGGCTACACGCGCCCTGCGTGCCTCTTCCGGCTCCGTAGCCTCGCTGATCTCGCGGCGGTAGAGCAGTCCAACCGCTCCTTCAGCGCCCATCACGGCAATCTCAGCCGTCGGCCAGGCAAGATTGATATCCGTGCGTATATGCTTTGAGGCCATCACGCAATATGCTCCGCCATAAGCCTTCCGGGTAATGACTGTGATCTTCGGCACAGTGGCCTCAGCGAAAGCATAGAGCAGCTTCGCTCCGTGTCTGATAATGCCTCCATGTTCCTGAGCCACGCCGGGCAGAAAGCCGGGCACATCTTCAAACGTGATGAGCGGAATATTGAAACAGTCGCAAAATCGCACAAACCGCGCACCCTTAACAGAAGCGTCTATATCGAGCACTCCGGCCAGGTACGCAGGTTGATTAGCGACGATGCCTACTGAGCGACCACCCAGACGCGCAAAGCCGACGACGATATTCGGGGCATATTGCTGGTGAACTTCAAAAAAATAACCGTCGTCAACAACAGGATGGATTACATCGCGTATATCGTAGGGTTGGTTGCTAGATTCCGGCACGATTGAATTGAGCTTAGGCTCTGTCCTGTCGGGAGGATCTGTCGCAGCGGCCAGAGGCGGGTCGTCCATATTATTTGAGGGAAGAAAAGAGAGCAGTTCGCGCACCATCAGCAGGGCATGCTCATCCGAATCAGCGACGAAATGAGCAACACCGGAAACGCGATTATGCGTGATGGCTCCACCCAGTTCCTCTTTGGTCACATCTTCATGCGTGACGGTCTTGATAATATCCGGCCCGGTGATAAACATATAGGAGGTGTCCTTCACCATCACGTTGAAATCCGTAATCGCCGGGCTATAAACAGCGCCGCCCGCACAAGGTCCCATGATGCAACTGATCTGTGGAACGACCCCGCTCGCAAGGGTATTGCGTAGAAAAATATCTGCGTAGCCGCCCAGGCTCACAACACCTTCCTGAATCCTTGCGCCGCCCGAATCGTTCAAGCCGACGACAGGCGCTCCAACTTTTAGCGCCAGATCCATCACTTTACAGATTTTCTCGGCATGAGTTTCAGAAAGGGAACCTCCGAAGATAGTAAAATCCTGCGCGAAGATGAAGACTCGCCGCCCATCAATCAGACCATAGCCTGTGACCACGCCGTCGCCATCATACAGTTGCTTCTCCAGGCCGAAATCCTTGGAGCGATGTATGACGAGCCTGTCAAATTCCTCGAATGTGCCTTCGTCAAGCAGGAAGTTGATTCGCTCGCGTGCGGTCAGCTTACCGGCGGCGTGCTGCTTCTCAACACGTTCAGCTCCGCCGCCCTCTTCGGCTCTGTTGACACGAGCCTTCAGGCGTTCGAGCTTGGTTGGAGCTAAAGGTTGCTGTTTCTTTGAGGTCATAATCGTTCTGTCCTGCGAGGTTGACGTTCCTCTGATGCTAAAGTTTTACTTGAACTCGCTGAAGGGGAAGGAGCGCTTTTCTATCAAGTTGACCAATTCTTCAAGAGCTTCGAGCGAGCGCCGCCGAACCTCTACAGGGTAATTGAAGCGCTCCGCATTGATGGCAAACTCATCTTCATCCAGAATGCTGTAGGAAAAATCGGGCGCGACCAGAATATCTATGTCCAGGTCAATATAGCTGAGGACGTTGTTCTCAAAAACAGGCGGCACGTTGACGTTACAGTAGAAATTACGAAGCTCGCCTGCGGGCTGAACAAAGCGGAAGATATTGTACCAGCGATCCAGCCAGTAATATTCAATGCTCAAGGTTTCAGGGGAAATTGTTCCGAGCAACGGGTGTTGAATCTCTTCTTCAAATTTGGCGTCGAGAACAATCAGCGAATCCTGTTGCAGGGAGATTTGCGCGCGCCACTGGCGATGCTCTGTCCCATCATATTTGTACGTGCGAACCGTAATGGCCTTCGCGGATAAGTCCATTTCGCCTGTCATACTGGAGCTGCCTTTTGTGATTGAAGAGCCACTGGCCCCGGCTTGATTGGGCATGCCTTCACGCAAACACAAAGAGCGTTTGGCTCGTTGGAAGTCTCACGTATTACCTGAGACGTCGGCGTGGCGACAGTTAAAGTGATTCCTCAGGAATCAGCGCCCGCTCTTCTGCCAGTCGGCGAGAAATTGCTCAAGTCCCTTATCTGTCAAAGGGTGTTTGAGAAGCTGATCAATCACCTTGAGCGGCATCGTGGCGACGTGTGCTCCCATGCGGGCGGCCTCTACAACATGTATCGGGTGTCGTATGCTCGCCGCCAGCACCTCTGTCTTCCAGTCGTAGTTACCGTAAATCTCCACGATCTCGGCGAGAAGTTCCAAGCCGTTCTGCCCTACATCGTCCAGACGTCCGAGGAAAGGGCTGATGTAAGCTGCCCCGGCTTTGGCCGCGAGGATGGCCTGCGCAGCGGAGAAACAGAGCGTGACATTGACCTTGGTGCCTTCGTCCGTCAATCTTCTGGTAGCCTTTAACCCATCTCTGGTTAAAGGGCATTTGACGACCACGTTCGGAGCAATTCGTGCGTACTCGCGTCCCTCGCGCAACATGCCTTCCATCTCCAGACTGGTAACTTCTGCGGAGACATCGCCAGCCACAATCTCGCAGATGGCCGCAATGTGCTGCTTGAAGTCAACGCCGCCTTCTTTAGCAATCAGGGAAGGATTGGTCGTGACTCCGTCAATCAAGCCGAGTTCGGCTGCCTCGCGGATTTCGTTCAAATTCGCCGTATCAATGAAGAATTTCATATTAAACCTCCGTCGGGAGCAGTTAATTAGGAGTGTGGGGAGTCGTCAGACCCGCTTATTTTGTGGCTTCTGGCTCCTGCCGTATGGCTACATCATTTCTCAAAACACCGATGCCTTCTACCTCAACTTCCACTTCATCGCCATCATTGAGACGAGAGACTCCGGCGGGCGTGCCTGTGGCGATCAGGTCTCCAGGCAGCAACGTCATTACGTGGGAAATGTAGCGCAGAAGGTAAGCTACAGAAAAGGCCATCGAAGAAGTCCTCGCCTGCTGCTTTATCTCACCATTGACGCGCGTCATGACGGCAACGTCTGCCGGATTGATGTCAGTCGTGATAAAGGGACCGACCGGGCAGAACGTGTCGAAGGATTTGGCGCGGGTGAACTGCACATCTTTACGTTGAAGGTCACGCGCGGTGACATCGTTGACGCAGGTATAGCCGAGCACATAAGCCAACGGGTCTTGCCCAGCGGAAAGGTGGGCTGTTGTGCGTCCGATAACGACTCCGAGCTCTCCTTCATGCTCAACCTGAGCAGAGATGGGAGGTAGCTTGATGGTGTCGCCTGTGGCGATGATTGCTGATGGCGCTTTCAGGAAGAGCAACGGTTCGGAGGGCATTGCATTGCCCAACTCTGCGGCGTGCTCTGTGTAGTTGCGTCCAACACAGACTATTTTGGAAGGTGTGACGGGAGCCAGCAGCCTGACCTCGGAGAGAGGGATTCGGTCTGTGTGTATGCGAGGACGACTGCCGAAAGCGTCGGCATCTATGAGCGGTCGGACAGACTCTTCTTCGATGATGCCGTAGCATGGCTCTGCGAGGTTTTGACGTGTAAAGCGGCAGAGTTTCATGGGTTAAGGCGCAGTCTCCGATTCGACCTCTGAAGGCGGACTCTGATTTCCAGCCGCGTCAACCGCGACCACGTAATAATAGTATCTTTTGCCGGATTCAACCGCTTCGTCCTGGAACGTCGTGCGTGTCAGCAGATTCGGAGTCAGCTTTGTCCATCGATCTTTTGGCAATTCCGGGTCGGTTGAACGGTAGATGTAATAGCCCACCACGTCGCGTTCCGGGTTGGCCGGGAAGAAGAGAGCCAAGCGACCGGGCGCTGGCGCTCCTATGGATATCCTGCCCGGCGCGGACGGCGCAAAGGTATCAACAGGCGCGACCGCGATAGCATTGGAATTCAGGCTTTCGACCTGTGAGCCGCCCGTCCCCAGAGAAACCGAGCGAACGACGTAGTTGTACTCCTCGCCGAAGCGAAACGACTGATCGCTGTAGCGCGTGCCGGGCACGAGTGTGGAATTAATAGGGGTTTGCCCAATCTCGATCTGTGATTTTTCGACTCGATAAACGTTGTAGCCCAGTAGATTCACAGGCGTCGAGCCATCAATATTGGCAGCAGGGGGATTCCAGGTGATGGTGACGGCGCTGGCGCTCGGCTCAAAGCCTGTGATGGTCGGAGGCTCTGCAATCCTGGCTGCCGGTTCGATCAGGAGAAAGTTTGAGAAGGCTGCACGCTGTCCGGCGGCATTGACGTAGCGCACACTGTAGCGCAGGCGGGTCGGCTGGCCTGCCAGTTCAAGCGTATCTACGTAGACGAGCGTATCAGTAGCCGTGCTGATAGTTTCATAATTGATCGAGCCGATCAGCGTTGAGCGGGCGGCGAATTCGTCTTCGGTCAAAGGCAGAATCGCAGCCGGGCTTTCGGCCAAGCGATAAACATCTATCCGGCGAATGCTCTGCACGCTTTCATCAGCAGCGTTACGCCGGGGAGCAGGCCAGCTCAAGATGACCTGATTGCCGCGTTGTGCGCCTGAAAGCAGTTCCGTTCGCTGCGGGATGTGCTCGACCGGCGGCAGGGGCGGGCGACGCTTGCCACATGCAGCGGTAAAGACGAAGGCAGCTAAGAGAAAGAGTATGACGGGGAGATGTGAAGAGGCGTTGACGCGTAGCTTCTGTTTTTTTCGCCGCGTCAACAAGTTATCCACTCCACGCGCCTGTTTTTCCATTGACTGTGCGCTCACAGAATGTACCGGCTGAGGTCTTGATCTTTCACCGTTTCGGAGAGCATGCGCGAGACGTAAGCTGCATCCAGACGCTGCTGCTTAGGCTCCAGGTCAGGGCCTTCAAAGCTGATTTCGTCGAGCAGTTTCTCCATGATCGTGTGCAGGCGACGTGCCCCGATGTTTTCCGTCTGTTCGTTGACCTGCGCGGCGAAGTTAGCGATTGATTCGATGGCATCCTGCGTGAAATCAAGCTCGACGCCTTCGGTCTCCATGAGCGCCTGGTATTGTTTAATGAGCGCGTTCTTCGGCTCGGTCAGGATTCGCTTGAAATCATCAATGGTCAGTGATTCGAGTTCGACGCGAATGGGAAAGCGTCCCTGCAATTCCGGAATCAGGTCTGAAGGTTTGGAGACGTGGAATGCTCCGGCGGCGATGAACAGGATGTGGTCTGTTCTGACCATGCCGTAGCGCGTGTTGACGGTCGTGCCTTCGACGATGGGAAGAATGTCGCGCTGCACGCCTTCGCGCGACACGTCCGGGCCTGTGCCGGACTCTCGACCGGCGATCTTGTCAATCTCGTCCAGAAAGATAATTCCTGAAGACTCGACACGTTCAAGCGCGGCGCGCGCCACCTGATCCATGTCAATCAGACGCTCTTCTTCTTCCTGCATGAGATATTCCATAGCCTCGTCCACGCGCATCTTCCGTCGCTTGGTCTTGCCTTGAAAGAGATTGCCGAGCATGTCTTTCATGTTGATGCCCATCTCTTCTATGCCCTGCGGCCCGGCCAGCTCAATCGTCGGAAAGCTCTTTTCGCGGACTTCCATCTCGACCAGCCGATTGTCAAGCTTGCCGGAGCGCAGTTGCGCGCGCAGTTTCTCACGCGTTCGCTGGAAGTTGTCATCTCGCTCAGTCGTTTCGGTCGTGGCGGGTTTTTCTTCCTCGGTTTGAGCTTCGTCGAAATCAAAGTAGGTCGGAGAGGTAGATTTTTGCGGCGGGAGAAGCAGGTCAAGGATGCGCTCTTCGACGTTGAGTTCCGCTTTCTCCGCAATTTCTTCGCTCTTTTCTTCACGGGTCATCTCGACCGCGATCTCTGTCAAGTCACGAATCATGCTTTCGACATCGCGCCCCACATAGCCAACTTCCGTAAACTTGGAGGCTTCGACTTTGAGAAAAGGCGAGTTGGACATACGCGCCAGCCTGCGCGCAATCTCTGTTTTGCCCACGCCGGTCGAGCCGATCATGATGATGTTCTTGGGCATCACGTCTTCGGCCATTTCGGGCGCGAGCTTCTGGCGGCGGACGCGGTTCCTGAGAGCGATGGCGACCGCGCGCTTGGCATTACGCTGGCCGACGACATGTTTATCAAGTTCGGAAACGATCTGACGCGGCGTCATATCATCGAGCCGTGTCTCTTCGTCAACTTCGCCTTGTAGATAGATAACCATTTGCTTAAGGGTCGGGGGTCGGGGGTCGGGGGTCGGTTGGTAAGCCTTTACCGGCCTCCGCCCCCCGACCCCCGACCCCTGCTGTTCATAATTCCTCGACGATGATGTTCGTGTTCGAGTAGATGCAAATTTCTCCGGCGATGCGCAGGGCGCTGACGGCGATGTCGCTGGCGGACATGTCTGTGTGCGCGACGAGGGCGCGCGCGGCGGCCAGGGCGTATGAGCCTCCTGAGCCGATGGCCAGCACGCCGTCGTCGGGCGCAATCACGTCGCCGTTGCCGGAGAGTAGAAATGAACTCTTTTCGTCGGCGACAACGAGCAAGGCTTCAAGGTGGCGCAGGATTTTGTCCGTGCGCCAATCTTTGCTCAACTCTATGGCCGCGCGCTCCAGATTCCCGTGATACTGTTCGAGCTTGCCCTCAAAGCGCGTCAGGAGCGAAAAGGCATCGGCGGTCGCGCCCGCGAAGCCCGCGAGAATGCGGTCGTTATAAAGACGGCGCACCTTTCGCGCGCCGGATTTCATGACGGTTTCGCCTAATGTTACCTGGCCGTCGCCCGCGAGCGCGACGTGACCGTCACGGCGCACATGCAGGACAGTTGTGCTGCGAACTTTTGAAGATTCTTTGTTCATCGCTGTAAGCAGAGCACTATAGGAAGACGCGCGAATGGAAGTCAAGCGGCGCTTGCGTCGAATGCGCCTTCGCCGTTTAAGCTGTTCGGGCCGGATGCCTGATACAGTAAGCTCACGCGGAGGTTTTGGGTTATGATGGAGGCCGTGAGCATGCAAACGCCGCAGAGCGTATCTTGATCGAATCAGCTTGAGAGGGCATGGGTGATGGCAAGTGAAGGACCGCGCATAGGGATTACTATGCGTTTGGAGTTGGAGACTGATCGTTTCTATTTGTCGCGCTATTACAGCGAGGCGGTCGAGGCGGCGGGTGGAGTGCCCGTGCATATCAGTTTGATTCCGCGCAGGGAATATCTTGAAACGCTGGTGGCGGGGCTTGATGGAATCCTGCTGCCGGGGAGCGATTCTGACGTTGACCCTTTGCGCTACGGGCGCGAGCCTCATCCGAGGCTCGGCAGTGTGCAGCCGCTCAAAGATGCCACAGACCTCTCTGTGCTGGAGAGCGTGGAGCGCCTGGGTATTCCACTACTGGCGATATGTTTTGGAATGCAGGTGCTGAACGTTTCGCGCGGGGGAACTCTCATTCAGGACATCCCTTCCGAGATGCCTGAAGCGATTAATCATCAGCAGGGCGCTCCGCGTGAGCGCCGCTCGCATCGTGTGCGACTTTTAGAAGGAAGTCTGCTGGCGCAGTTGGCAGGAGAAGATAAGGGCGCGCTCGTCAATAGTCACCATCATCAGGCGATTGAAACTGTCGGCAGGGAACTGGTGGCAACCGCTTGGACTGCCGACGGGCTGGTAGAGGCTCTGGAAGACCCGCGAGGGGATCGCTTCGCTCTGGCCGTTCAATGGCATCCCGAAATCGCCTGGGAGGAAGACGAATTTTCGCAGGCTATCTTTGGCAACTTCGTTAAGGCATCGCACGATTATGCAATAGCAAGGCGCAGTGATCGCGCGAATGAAGTCAGCTATGAACAAAAGTGAGCGCGTAGGTTGTGTCCGATAACGTCTTGTGTAACGGGCGGGATTTGCCTCAGAAATGAATCTGTTTTTGGAAGTTTCAAAGAAATGTCAAACAAAGATGAGTTCAACAGAATTGCGGCGAGTGTCCTAGAGAAGCTAGATGAGAGTTTCCCTGTCCCAATCAGGGTTTACGCTAGAGACTATGTTGACGAAGCGAGCGAGGAAGCGCGGATGGTCTTTTACTACACCGTTGAGTTCCTCAGTAAAGAGAATCTTTTGACTTTTGGCGGCGGCGACGATGAAGGGCATCAAATAGACCTAGCGGTGCTAACAGGAAAGGGGCTTTCCATATTGGACTCTGTTCCAGAGCTTCTGCAAGAAAAGCCTGAGGTTACTCCATTTAGCCAGAAAATAACCAGCGCCTTGAAAACCGGCTCAAAGGAAACCTTGAAGATGGTTATGAGCCAGCTAATCCAAGCAGTTGTTAAAGGTCAGTGGCACTTACCTAGCATGCTAAGCTAATGAGATTTTTGAGGCAGCGTGTGAACTATTGAGGCAAAAGTGACTTACGAGGCAAAGTCTAACGAGCGAAGTTCTTTAAGAGAGAATCAAGGTGACGATTGATGAATGCTGAAGGATTGAGTTTGCAGGGGCGGGTGGCTGTGGTGACAGGAGGGTCGAGGGGGATTGGCCGGGCGACTGTTCAGCGGCTGGCGGAACTGGGCGCAAGCGTGGTGGTCAATTACTCGCGGGACGAGCAGGCTGCGGCTGAAATCGTGCGCGAAGTTGAAGCGTTGGGCGTTAAGGCTCTGGCCGTTCGGGCGGACGTAAGTCGGCTGGAAGAGGCTGAAAGGGTAGTGAGCGCCACGCTCGAAGAGTTCGGGCGACTGGATATTCTGGTGTGCAACGCCGGAATCTGGGAGGGAGCGCCGGTTGAGGAGATTTCAGAGGAACTCTGGGACAGGGTTTTGGATATAAACCTGAAAGGAACCTGGACGATGTGCCGCGCGGCGGTTCCTTCGATGAAGAGCCAAAGGAGCGGGCGCATCGTCATCGTCAGCTCGACCGCAGGGCAGCGCGGGGAAGCCAACGTTTCGAATTACGCTGCGTCTAAGGGTGGGCAAATTTCTTTCACCAAATCCTTAGCGACGGAGTTGGCGGCGCACGGGATTACGGTCAATTCGGTCGCCCCCGGCTGGGTCGAGACGGAGATGAACACGGGTGTCTTCGCCGACGAGAGTTTCCGACAAAAGATTGAGAAGACGATTCCATTGGGACGGATTGCGAGCGCAGACGACATCGCGCACGCCATCGTCTTTCTTTGTACGGACTGGGCGCGGCACATTACGGGCGAAGTTTTGAATGTCAACGGCGGCTCGGTGCTGTGTGGTTAAGTCGAAGGTAGAGGAGAGACTGGATGATGAATCTTGCGTCTGCGACAATTGAGCAGGGAGCGTCAAGGGGGAGGACCGGGATGAGAACGGTGCTGGGGCTGGAAAAATTGCTGCGAGATGAAGCCAACACCCTGCGTGGGGCGCGCGTCGGGCTGATCTGCAACCAGTCGTCAGTTGACCACGGGTTGAGACACGCGGCGGATTTGTTTCACGAGCATCAGGAGATAAACCTGACAGCGCTGTTCGGGCCGCAGCACGGGATCCGCGGCGATGTGCAGGACAACATGGTCGAGACGGCGCACGCTGTAGACCGCACGACCGGCATTCCGATCTACTCGCTTTACTCGGAGACACGCGAGCCGACTGAAGAGATGTTAAAGGACGTGGACGCGCTCGTCTTCGATATGCAGGACGTGGGTTGCCGTATCTACACCTTCGTTTACACGCTGGCCAACTGCATGCGGGCGGCTAAGAAGTACGGCAAGCGTGTTATCGCCTGTGATCGCCCGAATCCGATTAACGGGGAGACGGTGGCGGGAACGGTGCTTGAGCCGGAGTATGCCTCGTTTGTCGGGCAGTTTCCGATGGCGACGCGGCACGGGATGACTGTCTGTGAGCTGGCGCGCATGTTCAACGAGCATTTTGAAATCAATTGTGAGTTGGAGACGGTCTTGATGGAAGGCTGGTCGCGCGAGCAGTGGCTGGACGAGACGGACGCCCCCTGGGTGCTGCCTTCGCCGAATATGCCGACGCTTGATGCCGCGACAGTTTTCCCAGGCACGGTTCACGTTGAAGGAACGCGCCTGTCTGAAGGAAGAGGGACGACGCGTCCATTCGAGCTGGTCGGCGCTCCGTACATTTTAGCGGAAGAGTATGCGGCGCATCTGAATGGTCAAGGGTTTCCCGGCGTTTATTTCCGTGGCTGCGGGTTTCAGCCGACGTTTCAAAAGCACGGTGGGGTGACGTGCGGCGGGGTGCAAATTCACGTCACAGACCGGCGCGAGTTTGAGCCTGTCATCGTCGGAGTATCCATCGTCAAGGCGGCATACGACCTTTACAGGGAGCATTTTCGTTGGAAAGAGCCGCCTTACGAGTACGTTTACGACAAAAATCCTTTTGACGTAATCGCCGGAACGAACAAGCTGCGGGCGGCAATCGAGCGCGGTGATTCGATTGAGAGTATAGAAGAATCTTGGGCTGATCATCTGGCAGAATTCAAGCGCGTGCGCGAGCGATTTTTGCTTTATTGATGACGGGAGGTCGTCAAAGTTTGAGGGAATCGTTGGATGAGTTACTGGAAGAATGCGGGCGTTTGCACGGGCATTTGTGCGCGGGGCAGTTGCTGGGCGTGCGTATGGCGCTGCTGGGTTGTCGTTTGACGGGATTGAATGACCCGCGCGGGGAAGATCGCAAAAAGCTGATTGTGTGGGTCGAGATAGACAGGTGCATGGCTGATGCTGTCGGGGCAGTGACGGGTGTGAGGCTCGGTAAGCGCAGCCTGAAATTCTTCGATTATGGAAAAGTGGCTGCGACATTTCTAAATACGGAGACGAATGAGGCCGTGCGGATCGTGGCGCTGGATGAGTCTCGCGACTTGGCAGATAAACGTTATCCCCAGGTAGAGAACAGGAAGGAAAGACAGTTTCTGGCGTACAGGGAAGCGTTGGACGCAGAGTTGTTCAAGGTCGAGCGCGTGCAGGTCTTGTATGGCGAAATGGACGCGCCCGGTCGTCCGCGTGCGCGCGTCGCCTGCGCCAACTGCGGCGAGGGAATCAACGACGGGCGAGAAATGAAGGGAACAGAGGGCGAGCCTTTATGTCGTCCCTGCGCGGTCGGCGGGTACTATAGCCATCTGAAGTCTACAGAGTTGTAAGCATCCGGCCAACTACTCAAAGCCTCAGCAGCAACTAAGCGTGCGATGTAATACATGACGAATCACGGTGCTAAAACCAGTGGGGCTATGGCGGCGAGTCCGATAACGACTCCTGCGTATCCTGAGATGAAGATGATAAAAAGCAGGGGAACAGGAAGCGTCCGTGCGTTGGGTGTGTTGGTGTTGGCTCTGTGTGTGTCTGCTTTGCTGTGTGTTGGGGTGTATGGGCAGAGTGGTCGAAAACCTGACGAGCCTGCTTCTCCTGTAGATTCCAACGGGCAGGAGGATGTGCTCCGCATTAAGACAGAGGAAATCTTGCTGCCTGTTTCAGTAAGAAACGATGCGGGTGCTCCGGTTGGCGATCTCAGCCAGGAAAAGTTCGTAGTCTTCGACAACGGCGTGCGGCAGCAGATCACCAGTTTTAATCGTCGTAGAGTTCCGGCCAACATAGTCCTCCTGTTGGACGCTTCAAGCAGCGTTTTCAGCCAGATGCGTTTTATACGCCAGGCTGCCAAGCGTTTCATGCAAGGCTTAGTTAGTGAAGATAAAGTCTGCGTCGTGCAGTTCTCTGATCGAGTGGAGCTGTTGCAGGATTGGACGCCGGCCACTGAGTTGTCTAAATTGGAAAAATCGGTTGACTGGCGCTATCATCCGGGACTTCGCACGACCTTCTATGACGGCCTGTACCTGGCGGCCCATGAGCAACTGAGCAAAGTGGAAGGTCGGCGCATTATCATCCTGTTGACAGATGGTCTAGACACTGCGGAGAAGCAGAAAGCGAGTTATGCGGAAGCGCTCAACGCCGTTCGGCAAGCTGATGCGAGTGTTTACGTGGTGAGCCTGACAGCGTATTTGCGCGCGCAACTTGAGGAGAAGGTAGGAACGAAGAAGATACGCAGGATGTTCAGCGGCTATGATCCGAGAGAAGTCGCCTACTATCTCGCTCTGATTGACAGGTCTGAAAAACTCCTGGAAGGATTGGCCGTGCAGACCGGAGGAAGAATGTTTCTGCCAGTCAAAGACGAGGAATTGTCTCCAGCTTATAGCGCCATCGCGGAAGAGTTGCGAACACAGTACATCATTACATATCAGCCAAAGCCGCGCGCCAACGCCGGTGAATTCAGGCGCATACGCGTGCTGGTACTGCCCGGAGACTATGAGGTAGCGACGAGGGAAGGCTATACTGGTCGGGGTTAAGGCATCAGGTGAGAGATGAGGAGGCAGCCTTTGGGGGTTAAAGAGAGTAGAGGTGTGGCGGAGGCTTATGTTAAGACGCCCGCGAATGCCTGGTTGATGGGGGTGGCGGCGTGGGCTGTGCCTGGGGCAGGGCACTTCCTGCAAGGCAGATGGGTGAAGGGCTTGATCGTAGCCTCTGCGGTTTGCGGCATGTTCCTGCTGGGGCTGATTTTTGGCGGCCATTTATTTGGCTTGAACGGCGGAGGGGAAGGGGCTTCCAGTCTCTTGCAGGTGCCGCCGATGATCGCCAATCTGGGGACGGGCTTGCTCTATTTGCTGTGCTGGGCGAGCAATACGGGGTTTTCGGATGCGGCGGAGTTTGCGAAGCGAGCTACGTTTGAATACGGCAACACGTTTTTGCTGGCGGCTGGCCTGCTCAACTACCTGGCGATGCTGGATGCCTTCGACATAGCAGCAGGGAGGAAGCCTTGACACATTTTCTGGTCATGCTGTTGTTTGCAGCCATAGTCGCGACGGTTTTCGGGGTGGTGGCTAGGGATAGAGGCCGCGAGAGTCTTCTCTATGGGCTGAAGGTTTTCGCAGAATTCGTGGGGATAGGTTTGGCCCTGGCATGGCTGCTTTATTTTCTCCCTCTCTGATGAAGCCCCCGGCGCGAGTCCGATAACGTTCTTGTACTAACCAGCCACAATTTAGCAAAGCAGACAGAAGATCAATGGGATTAGTTGAGGCAGAGGGAATCGTCCTACGCTCTTACAATTTAGCAGAGGCCGATAAGATCGTGGTTTGCCTGACACGCCACGCTGGCGTCGTGCGAACGGTAGCGCGCGGGGCACGACGGCTGAAAAGCAGATTCGGCGCGGGCTTGGAGCCATTTACGATTATCGCCCTGACTTACTACGAGAAGGAAGGGCGTGAACTGGTCTCTCTACGGCAGGCCGAGATAATTCGCTCCTTTTTCGACCTTGCGGGAAACGCAGAGACCGTTGCCGCCCTGGCTTATATGAGCGAGTTGGTGATGGAGTTTGCTCCGCCGCACGAGCCGAACGAGAGGCTTTTCAGGATGGTTCGGGCAGTCGTAGAGGCTCTGGCCAGCGCCCCGGATGACCTGTCATCGCTTGTGCGCTATTTTGAAATCTGGACACTGCGGCTGGCAGGCTTTCTCCCGGACATGCGCTCATGCGCGGAGTGCGCGAAGAGGTTGGGAGAGGATTCCGCTGTCTATCTTAACGCCGAATTCAAGGCGCGTTGCGGTTCATGCAGCAATCGGCTTGGAAAGGAACTCTCGCAGTCCGGGCATAGACAATTACGCTCGGCACAGCGGCTCTCTCCGTCCGAGTTCGCTGCATCGGCGAGAGATTTAAGCATCAGCGCCGGAACGATGAATGAATTGGCCGAACTATCTCAAGGTTTAATCGGGCGCGTCCTGGAGCGACAGCCACGCAGTCGCAAGAGTCTTCGTTGACCATCTTTCCTCCTTCGGCCCCCCGGCTCTTTCAAGGGTTTCTCTGACTATTAATTCATGCGAATCGGCGGCAGGTTAATTGAGCGGTACATTATCTGGGCGGTGTTGCCCTACCTGTTGCTGTCTCTACTGCTTTTAACCGCCATTCTTTTCGCGCAACAAACTGGCCGCTTTGGCGACCTGCTGGTAGAGGCGCGTGTTCCTCCCGGCATGGTGGCCGAACTGGCGCTATCAGTGCTGCCGAACGTGCTTGTTTTTACTCTGCCGATGGCGTTGCTCACGGGTATCCTGATTGGATTCAGCCGGATGGGCAGCGACAGCGAACTGGTGGCGATGCGCTCGGCAGGCGTCGGGACGTGGCAAATGCTATGGCCCGTGTTGTTGATCGGAGCGCTCTTAACCATTCCCTCACTCTACGTCAATATGGAGATGTCGCCGGACGCTGCGCGCTCTCTACGTCACGTGGGTACACGGGCTGCGCTCTATAAACTGGATTCACCGGTTGAGCCTCGCTCGTTCAGCGTCATCGGCGCGCGAGACTCTGGCGCGGCGGAGACCCCCGTCTACGTTATCTACGTCCGTGACGGAGATCGGCAACGTGGGCAATGGGGCAGAGTGTTCCTGCACACACAGTTGAAGGATGGCTCAATCAGAATTGTGACGGCTCGTTCTGGCCGGATCGATTCGGCTGGTGAGCAATCGGAGTTGGTCTTGAGTGATGTTGCGCTCACTACCCTGCCTGAGATTAAGGCCTGGGGACAGGGCGAATATGCGACGGAGCGGCTGGAGCAGTGGCGCATCATTCTTGAGACGGGACGTAAGGAACTCCTCGACAGCCTACGCCATGACGAAACGACGGAGGTCAGGCTGACTGAGATGGGATGGAACGCTTTATCCGTTTATGCTGCCTCAAAAGCCGGTGCGGAGAATCGTGAAGCGGGCATCATGCTGCACAAGCGTCTGGCTCTCTCTCTGTCGCCGCTTCTGTTTGCTTTTTTTGGAGCGGCGCTGGGGATGCGTGTCAGAAAGGGAGGGAGGGGAATTGGGGTACTCCTGTCGGTGCTGGCAATGCTTTTCTACTACCTGGTTATGCTGGGGGGGGAGCAGTTAGCGCGCGCAGGGACAGTCACACCCTTTGTCGGAGCCTGGCTGGCCTCGCTCGTGACGGCGGTTTGTGGCTTTATTTTAATAGGTGCAAGGCGCGGGGGCTTTCTACGCAGGGCGAAAGATATCAGGCGAAAGAAAAGTCCTGTAATCATTGCTGGTCAACCGGAAGGGCTGCCGTCCGGCGATGTCAAGGTGCGGTTACTGAGCTTTCCGAGCCTGATGGATGTGGACGTGCTACGAACGATCCTGTTGAGCTTTACGGTGGCACTTTTCACTCTGATAGCGATTTTTCTGATATTCACGCTCTTTGAACTCTGGCGATTTATCATTACAAGGGGGGTTGGGCTGGGAACGGTTGGGGAGTATTTGTTGTTCCTTCTGCCCCTGGTTAGCGTTCAACTCCTCCCGGCCAGCGTCTTAATTGCAATGTTGGCCACTTATGCTTTGATTGCCAGGCGTAATGAGGCTATCGCCTGGTGGTCGGGCGGACAGAGTGTTTACAGGTTGATGCTGCCGGGGCTGCTCTTTGCGGTAGTTATTGCTGCCTGCCTCTGGGGCGTGCAGGAGCGATTAATGCCCCAGGCAAATATCAGGCAGGATGCTTTGAGGTCGCAAATTCGGGGAGGCCTCTCACGGACGACCGTCGGTTACGACAGGCAATGGCTGGCTTCGGCAGAGACCGAGCGACTGTATTCTTATGAATACGAAGAATCCGGCGCTTTGAAAAACCCTATAATTTATGATTTTGATTCGGGCGGCGTCCATCTGGGGAGAATTATGGCAGGGCAGTCGGCGCACTGGCCCGCTGGTAGCGATCATGTTGAGCTTCGCGATGTTTTGTCGCTAGGCCTTCAGGCTCCTGATGTGGGATGGGGCAGGCAGGGCACGGTGGTGCTGGGTACTGTAGACCCGCAGGAGGCATTTAAGCCAACCGTAGATAAGCCTTCGCATTTAAGCGCAAAAGTTTTAAGCGAGCGTATAAAGTCAACCGAAAGGCGTGGGGCCAGCGCGTCCGCCTTTGAGATTGCGCTGCAAAAGAAGTACGCCGGGCCCTTTGGCGTCTTGGTGATGGCCCTGATCGGAATCCCCTTGGCGCTCTCATTTGGGCGCAAGAGCGCGATGGTGGCACTGTGTATGGCAATCGCTTTAGGTCTAATCTTTTGGGCAGCAGTCGGAGGATTTCAGCAGATGGGAGAATACGGACTTCTCCCGCCTATTGTTGCTGCCTGGTCGCCGATTGTTATCTTCGCTGCCGCTGGCTTCTATCTATTATTCCGTGCTCGAACCTGACCTGCAGGGCAAAGCCATCTGAGAGAAATTGGTCTCCACACTTTACTTTAAGTACCCATCTCCCAGCTTGAAAGGTATTCCAGTTGCTCTGAGGTCATCGTATCTATAGAAATTCCCAGAGCGCGCAATTTCAGACTCGCTATCTCGGTATCAACTTCCTGCGGCAGCAGATGTACGCCGGGCTTTAACTCGCCCTTCTTCCTGATCAAATACTCCACTGAAAGCGCCTGATTGGCAAAACTCATATCCATCACGCTGGCCGGATGGCCTTCGGCTGCGGCCAGATTTATCAAGCGCCCTTCGCCAAGCACAATCAAACGCCGACCTGTTCTCTTGACGACATATTCTTCCACAAATGGTCTGAGAAGGGTTGGTGCGCTTGACATCTCCCTCAAGGCCACCAAGTTCAGTTCCAGATCGAAATGCCCACTGTTGCAGACAATGGCACTGTCTTTCATTAAGTCGAAATGTGGGCCGTCTATGACATGCCGGTTGCCAGTGACTGTGACGAAGATATCGCCCAGAGCAGCGGCTTCCATGATTGGCATAACGCGGAAGCCATCCATGACGGCTTCAATGGCTTTGATCGGGTCAATCTCGGTAACTATAACATTCGCGCCCATCCCGCGCGCCCTTAAGGCCACGCCCTTGCCACACCACCCATACCCAATCACCACCAGCGCTCGCCCGGCCAGCAGAATATTGGTAGCCCGGATAATGCCATCGAGTGTGGACTGCCCTGTCCCATAGCGATTATCGAAGAAGTGTTTCGTCTGAGCGTTATTGACGGCAATCGCGGGGAACGCCAGCACCCCGGAAGCTTCCATAGATCGCAGGCGCACAATGCCGGTGGTGGTTTCCTCCGTTGTGCCTATGACCTCTCGCACCTGTTGTTCACGCTCTTTGATTAGGGTTGCCACTACGTCCGAGCCATCGTCAATGATTATTTCAGGATGAAAGTCCAGAGCCGTGCGGACATGCCTGTTGTAAGTTTCAGTCGTCTCTCCTTTAATAGCGAAGACAGGGATACCCCAATCGCTAACGAGAGAGGCGGCCACATCATCCTGCGTTGAGAGGGGATTGGAGGCGATTAGCAATGATTCCGCCCCGCCAGCTTGCAAAGCCCTAACAAGGTTGGCGGTTTCAGTAGTAACATGAGCGCAGGCAATCAAGCGTACGCCTTGCAGGGGTTTCTCTTTAGAGAATCGCTCGCGGATCAAACGCAGAACAGGCATCTCTCGCTCAGCCCATTCAATCCTGCGCTTCCCGTCAGCAGCTAGTTCGATGTTTTTGACGTCATAGTCAAGCGACCGATTTGCAGTCATTTATCATTTCCTCTTTAAGGTATATGGTTAAGATTTGGAGGTGCCTTTGCTGATTGACGTGCTGTGGACTATATACCTGCGGCTTCACGTAATGCTTCAGCTTTATCCGTTGCTTCCCAAGTGAAGCCCTCGCCCTCACGACCAAAATGGCCGTAAGCTGCGGTCGTTTTATAAATAGGGCGTCGCAGGCGCAAATCTTCAATTATTCCTTGTGGGGTGAGGCGGAAATGGTCGCGGATCAAGGAAGCTATCTCAGCTTCTCCCAAACGACCGGTTCCGCCGGTATCAACCAGAACGGAGACGGGGTCTGCGACGCCTATGGCATAGGCTAGCTGGACAAGGCATTTTTCGGCTAGACCCGCTGCAACGACATTTTTAGCAGCGTAGCGAGCCATATAGGCGGCGGATCGGTCAACTTTCGTCGGGTCTTTCCCGGAAAAAGCACCTCCTCCGTGTGGAGCATACCCCCCATACGTGTCCACTATGATTTTGCGGCCTGTCAGTCCAGCATCGCCCTGTGGGCCACCTGTGACGAACCTGCCTGTAGGGTTGATATGGTACTTTGTATTTTTATCCAACAACTCGGGGGAGATAGTAGTTTCAATCACTTTCTCTAAAACCTCAGCCCGTAATTGCTCATTTGAGACTTTCTCATCGTGCTGTGATGAGATGACGACCGTCTCAACCCTGAAAGGCCTGCCATCTTTATACTCAACTGTGACTTGTGATTTACCATCCGGACGCAAGTAGGGGAGGTCACTGGATTTACGTACCTCTGAGAGACGCTTGGTGAGCCTGTGCGCAAGCTGTATGGGCATAGGCATTAATTCGGGCGTTTCGTTACAAGCGAACCCGAACATTAAGCCCTGATCGCCCGCGCCGCCCGTATCAACCCCCATAGCGATGTCCGGGGACTGCGTGCCGACGGCTGATAAGACGCTGCAAGTGTCACAATCAAAGCCGTATTTTGCTCGTGTATAGCCAATCTCTCTAATGGTTTCACGTGCAACTCTTGAGAAATCAACGGTCGCCGAGGTGGTGATCTCGCCTGCAACCACGACTAATCCTGTAGTGACGAGTGTCTCGCAGGCAACTCTTCCGGTCGGATCCTGCTCAAGGATCGCGTCAAGTACGGCGTCCGAGATTTGATCTGAGATTTTGTCCGGGTGTCCCTCCGTAACGGATTCTGAGGTGAATAAGTAACTTCCTTCGATGCTCAACCTTATTAACTCCTTGCTTGGATTGGAACTGATCAGTTAGTCAAAAGACCGCGTACTGTAGCAGCCACTACCGGAGAGTGTCAAGGTTCCCGCAGACAATTGTAGCAACTGCATGCGTTAACAGCATGGGTCGGCACGCTCTGGGCGTAATATATATTATCGGACTCAGGGGCTATTATTCACTGTCCTTTACTCTTTAGAGTTTTTGCCGTATTTTTATCAATCTCATTAGACATAAAAAGATAAGGACGCTTCATTGTGGCTATTAAAATTGAATTCGAGACGACCGCAAGGCTCCCCAAGAAGACGCACAACCAGATTGAGAAGATACTGGAGTGTCTACCTCGCGAACATCTGCGGGGCGTTGATAGAATAAGGCTTGTTGACAGTATTAATGATCCGCGCCTCAAGAACCTGCAACAGCGAACAGATTTACCCGGCTTATACCATCCCAAACAAGGAGCACAGGCAGCATGGCTCGAAATAGCTGCGGGAGTGCTGCTCCCCCGCTCCAAACCGCTGACGAAACGAATCATGCCCCGGTTATCTTTTAGAGGTAACTTGGCTGCAATCGTTTTCTCTTTGGTAGGCCAACACTACTATTTGACATTGCGCCACTCAATTAAACGCGGCCAGATTGAGCCCGCAGTGCGGTCTTATACAGAGAAACACTTACGCGCCTGGCATGAGCGCCAACATACGCTTCGCTCACGTATCTTTAAGCCTTTTCAGCCTACACTTGAAAGATGGGGGCGATCACTTCAAAAGCGTGCCTCAGCGGAAAGAAAAAGAAAGCAGTCTATTTAATTTATTTGCACAAATATTCAGAAATCTTGTCATGACTAGACCTTATCAGACCCAAGAGCGTCACCCGTTGTGCTCAATTTTATCCGCAGCTTCTCTTAAAGCAGCGGCAATTCGCTGACTATCAACCTCTGAACGACGGAATCGCAACTCAAGCCTGAACTCTCTTCCGGGGGGCGCATAGCGAAAAGTAAAGGGCTTAGGGGAGATGCCAGACTGGCCTCCTCCGGCACTTGCTCGCCGAGAAGCCCTCGCCTCATCCCTGGTCATCCCTCTGGAGACTATTTCCTCCGTAGCCCGCCGCATGGATTCTTCATCAGGCTGCCTGACAATCTCAAGAAGAAGGGTTTTGGTGGCGATGTCGGCACGCCGACATCGCTCTCGGATATCCTCCGGAAGCGACGAGAGCGAGAGCGCCTCGGTTACGGTACTTCGGCTCTTCCCTACTTTGCGGGCGACCTCTTCGTGTGTATACCCAAAACGCTCGCAGAGGGCACGTAAACCATCGGCTTCCTCCCAGGGAGTCAAATCCTTTCGCTGCATATTCTCTATCAAAGCTATTTCAGCAACCGCCCGGTCATCTATATCCATCTCAATACAGGGCACTTCCCGTATGCCAGCTTCGCGCGCAGCTCTCCAACGACGCTCACCCGCAATTATCATCCAACGCCCGCTCAATCTCGAAGGCTTAACCAGTAAAGGCTCTAAAACCCCTTTCTCGATAACGGAAGCTGTCAGATCTGTTAGATCACCGATCTCAACCCGAGGCTGATCCGGGTTAGGGTCGAGCTTATCCAACGCAATCATGCGCCCGACAGGGGTCGGGCGATGCTGCGCCAACTCCTCAACATAATGCGCGTCATGGCGCATGCGTAAACCCGACGGAAGGCCTCTTTTAGACACGGCTGATCACCTCTTCGCAAAGTTTTGCATACTCGATCGCGCCTGAAGAGTTTGGGGCAAACGTGAAAATGGACTCCTTGTAAGCAGGAGATTCCTCAAGGCGCACGCTTTTTGTAATGACCGTCTCAAACATTTTGGCGCCGAAGACGCGTCGAATCTGCTCAAACACCTCTCGCGCTAATGTCGTTCTCTTGTCGTGGAGCGTCACTAGCACGCCCAACACCTGTAGGTTCGGATTAGGGCGCGCTTTAACTTTTTCTATTGTCTCTAGCAGGTCGTCTGTCCCTTCCAGAGCGAAATACGATGATTGTATAGGGATGAGCACATGCGTGGCCGCCACTAGCGCATTCACCGTAATTAAGCCCAATGTTGGCGGAGTGTCTATGACTACCACGTCGTAAAGCGCACGCAAGGATTCCAGACGATCCTTCAACCTGAAGGGCGCGTCAAAATCCCCGACAAGTTTAGATTCAATTTTTGCAAGATTTATGCGGGCAGGAATTATATCAAGCCCCTTGACAGGGGTGTGATAAACGGACTGATTGGTGCTCTCCAGTCCATCCACCATCAACTCATAAGCGGAGAAGTCCACCGTCAAGGGATCCAGAAAAGAGATTGAACTATTACCCTGAGGGTCCAAATCAAGCAATAAAACATTTTTCCCACGTCGCGCGAAGGCGGCGGCTAAATTGATAGCCGTAGTGGTCTTTCCTACCCCGCCTTTCTGGTTCGCTATTGCAATAATCATGCGATTTTAATTGAGGACAGCTTCAAGCGTTATCAGACGGAGAAAGAACTACAAAGGCTACATTGGAAGGTCGCCAGCCTCCCCAATCACATCAGGCCACTCCTCTTCCTCATATGTTTCTCCGCCCTGCTCCAGGTCTTCCTGCTCGCTAGCAACGCTATTGCGCGAGGCGCGAATGACATCCATATCGACAAAGATCGGGCAATCAGCACGCAAGGCCAGAGCAATTGCATCTGATGGGCGCGAATCCAGCATCACACTCGTGCCATCATTTGTGTTCATCTCGATAACGGCAAAAAAAGTGTTATCGCGCAAGGCCGTAACCACCACGCGCGCAACCTGTGCCCCCATCTCAACGATCAAATTACGCAATAAATCATGCGTCATCGGGCGTTGCGGCGCGATTTTCTCAATTTCCAGGGCGATGGCGTTCGCTTCATAAGCGCCTACCCAGATTGGCAGCATGGTCTCGCTATTTATATCTTTGAGGATAATGATAGGCGTACCGCTATTCGGATCCATCATCAAAGCGCGAATCTTAACTTCAATTTCCATGTCGACACCTCACCTAATACATCAAGGAATGCTGCCTCAACTCTAGACTAATAACCCATACAAGCTATTCACTTTTGCCTCAGTGATTCGGACTCTGACCTCCCTTCCCGCCAGCGATTTATCACCCGGGAAGTTTACGACTTTATGACATGTAGAATGCCCGGTCATATCAAACTCAGATTTTGCACTTTCACCTTCCACAAGTACGCTTACCTCACGACCAACATAGTTCCCGTAAATACGGCTTTGAATTTTTTTCTGAAGAAGTTCCAGAGCTAGAAAACGAGCTGACTTCTCCTTCAGGGGAACGCTATCAGCGAGGGCTGAGGCTGGAGTACCAGGTCTCTCAGAATACTTGAAGATGTAAAGCCCATCGTACTGACATTGCTCGACTAAGCCCATTGTCTGCTCAAACTCTTCCACTGTCTCCCCAAGGAATCCGACGATGATATCGCTCGTTAGCGCAAGTCTGCGCCGAGCGGATTTAATAGCCTCCACTCGACCAAGATAATCTTCTGATTTATAGCCCCTACGCATAGCCCGCAGCACGCGATTGCTGCCGGACTGCACAGGGAGATGCACCCAGTCACAAAGATTCTCATTCTCATCCAGAGCGGCAACAATGTCTGGGTGAAAATCGCGCGGGAAAGAAGTCGTAAACTTAACCCTCTCCATTCCAGTGGCAGCGACGGCCCGCAGCAACTTGGAAAACGGAGTCATACCTGAAAATCCTTCCAGGCCGGATGGTGTTCGAGGTCTATAGCTATTCACATTCTGACCAATTAAGTGAACTTCCTTATAACCTTCTGCGCGCAGCCTGTTCACCTCAGACACTATCTCAGCGGCATTTCGACTTTTCTCCCTGCCCCGCGAAAAAGGCACAATGCAGTAGGAGCAAAACTTATTACAGCCTTCAACGATTGGCACGAATGCGACATAGGGCGAATGACGCTCGACTGTAGAGACATTCCAAAACTCCCCTTCCCCTCGCTCCCCCAAATCCATGATTTTTTGATGGCCGTTACTCACACTCTCAATCAACGAAGGAAGTCGATCTGTGGCCGCTGTTCCAATCACCAGATTGATCGCAGACGAGTGATCGAAGAGAGAGGCTCCTTCCAACTGAGCCACACATCCCATGACGCCGATCATGGGTTCGTGTCCGCGCCTGGACTTTTGAACCTCACCGATTCTATTAAAGACTTTCTGAGCCGCACGCGCGCGCACCGAACAAGTATTGAAAATGACGACATCGGCTGATTCCGATGAGACTGCGAGGCTATAGCCCGCTTCACGTAACTTGGTGGCCGCCCGTTCCGTGTCTGCCACGTTCATCTGGCATCCCAGGGTTTCTATGTAAACATTCGCTTTCATGTTTATCTAACTTTCAATGTCTGTTCTGAGGCGCAGAGTGTAGCAGAAATCCCCTTCTTTGGGGAGACTTCTTCCCGGAAGGGAGACACCGGAGTCTAACTCGATTTTTTCCTACGCGTTCGTCTGGAACTCCTGGCATTATCGAGCAGCCATTGGGCAGCGACGCGGGTCGTTTCGGCTTTCTCATCGCCTCCAATCATTCTAGACAATTCGTTTATACGCTCCTCCGACGCAAGTTCTTGGATATTCGTAGTCGTTCGCTCGCCCTCAACCGTCTTGGTTACGACGAAATGATGGTCGGCAAACTTAGCAATTTGTGCCTGGTGTGTCACACAGAAAACCTGGCGTGTAGCCGAAAGGGCATTTAAGCGTTGCCCGACAGACTCGGCCACACGCCCTCCAATTCCAACATCAACCTCATCAAACACGATTGTTTCAAACATCTCATCTTCCTGGCTGATAGTACGTAGAGTTAGCATCAATCTGGAAAGCTCACCTCCTGATGCAACATATGATAATGGACGGGGACTTTCACCAGGATTAGCAGATAGTAAAAATTCTACATAATCCGCTCCATCTTGCGTAAAGAATGTAGAGCTGGTGGATTCGTCTGCAATCTCCGTTGTGTCTACCTGCTCCTCTAGCTCGTCATCTTCCAATGCAGATGTCTCTATGGAAACCAGAAACTTCGCCTGCCCCATGGCAACATGACGCAAGCCCTCCATTACGCTTTGTTCAAGCAGAGGTGCAGAGGTACGTCTGCAAGAGGTCAAACGTCCAGCGTATTCAATGTAGAGCAGCCTTAAAGCTTCCAATTCGCCTCTTAAAGCATCTACCCGCTCTGCCGCGTCGCTTGAACCAGAGAGATGCTCAGCCAGCTCATCTCTAACCTTAAGAATTCCTTCTAAATCCGTACCATATTTACGCTTAAGTTTTTCCAGCTCTGCCAGACGGGACTCCACCTCAGCGAGCCTGGCGGGTGAATATTCTACGCCTGATCCATAACGACGTAAGGCATCCGCTACATCTGATAAAGACGCGATACCAGACAAAAGGGACTCCATGGCGACTCCCGCGCTTCCAATAAAACCAGCCAGTTCGTCAAGCTGCCGTCGAATCAGTGTCAGTCGGGCAAGGATGCTTTCGTCGCTCTCATATAATTATGATAAGCGTTTGAGCCTAACTCCGTGATCCTTTCTGAATGCGCCAGCATTCTTCTCTCAGATAGTAATTGATCGTCTTCTCCGCTTCTGGGTCTAATAGCATCAATTTCAGCCAATTGATGTTGTATAAAATCGCTTGAGCGTTCTCGCTCAACCATCTGGCCAACAAGTAATTTTAATTCCCGTTCAGCCGATTTAAGGCGCTGGAAAATTTGCCCAACCTCATTCTTTAGAGACATACATCCGCCGAAGTGATCTAAGAGCCCGCGATGAGATCGTGCTGAAAGCAGCGAGCGCTGTTCTCCTTGCCCATAGATCTCTGCGACAAATGGCTGTAGCTTCTTGAGAAATCCTACTGTTACACTCTTCTCGTTGATAAAGATGCGGCTTTTACCTGTAGCAAAAATCTCACGTCGGATGACAAGACGGAGGCCTTCCTCAAGACCGATTTCATCCAAGACCTCTCGCATTCCCTGCTGTTTCGCTCGGGAAAACTTAAAAATCCCTTCAATGGACGCCTGAAGCTCCCCTGTACGGATTTGCGCGGATGAACTACGACTGCCTAAAAGCAAACCTAGAGCATCAACAATGATGCTCTTACCGGAGCCGGTCTCTCCGGTCAAAACATTGAGACCGAGCGGAAAATCCACCTGCAAGCGATCAATAACAGCAAAATTAGAGATAATAAGGGACTTTAGCATAAAGGGTTTTCACACATAAGAATCTACTTTTAAAGTATAAGGTTAAATCTTACGGGCAATTACCAAAACAATTAAGGCTTGACCCACTACCAACACACTAGTAGTATCACAGCGTTTTTGGTCTTTCTATGCTGAATAAGGGAGAAACTATATATGTCTTTTAATAAAATCATACTGATCGGCAATCTGGGCCGCGACCCGGAGCTACGCTACACGCCTCAAGGCACCCCGGTGTGCAGTTTCACAGTCGCTACCAATGAAAAGCGTAAAGACAAGGCTGGCGAGATGCAGGACTTCACCACCTGGTTTAGAGTCACGCTCTGGGGCAGACAAGCAGAGACCGCATCACAATATCTAACTAAAGGCCGTCCTATTTATATTGAAGGGAGACTTCGCCTTGAAGAATGGACGGATCGTGACGGCAAACAGCGATACACCCTTGAAGTTCACGCAACAGACATGCAGTTTATCGGTGGGGGTCGCACAGACGAAGCGGGAACAACCACAGGAAGCAGGCCATCAAACCAGCCGGATCAATTATCATCTGAAGCCGACGTTTCAGATGACGACATCCCCTTCTAGTATGAAGATGTCGGCTATGTCGGCACGCCGACATAGCCGACATCTTCGTGCTGACTTAAGTCTGACATTTTAAACTTGCTGGACTTAAGTGGCCAAATCCCCCCACTTTCCATATCTTTGTAATTTACGATAGCGCTCAACTATTCGCTGACGGTGCGAGATGGACATTATACTGTCCAATCTCTCTTTGAGAGCTGTATCCAATATCTCAGCCGCCAGCTCGTGGTCATCATGCGCCCCTCCCGGCGGCTCCGCAACAATAACATCAATTAAACCTACTTTAAGGAGGTCTTCAGCAGTTAGCCGCAAACTAGCGGCAGCCCTATCCGCCTGTGCCGAATCTTTCCATAAGATTGCAGCACACCCTTCCGGCGAAATTACCGAATAGACAGCATTCTCAAGCATTAAAACCTGGTCGCCGACCCCAATAGCAAGCGCGCCTCCTGAGCCACCCTCGCCAATGACCGTCACCAAAACAGGCACCTGGAGTTTAGCCATTTCACGTAAATTATATGCAATGGCTTCCGCTTGACCGCGCTCTTCGGCATCGATTCCGGGATACGCTCCCGTAGTATCAATAAATGTGAGTACCGGGCGACCGAATTTTTCGGCAAGCTTCATCGCACGCAAAGCCTTTCGATATCCTTCAGGTTTGGGCATTCCGAAATTTCGATGCTGGCGCTGCTTTGTGTCTCTACCCTTTTGATGTCCTACTATGACAACTGGAAGATCATGAAAAGAGGCGAATCCGCAAATAATAGCAGGGTCGTCTGCAAACCGACGATCTCCGTGAATCTCCGTGAAATCCTTAAAAAGCTTTTCGATATAATCTAAAGTATAGGGTCTCTCGCCATGACGAGCGAGCAGCACACGCTCGAAAGCGTCGCTTGACGTATCGGAACGAGTTGAATCCGGGGAGGGGGGATTCTCAATATTTTGATCTATCTTTTCTGGCATTCACTATCCTCATTTTATTCGTACCGCTGTGGGAGATTGCTTCCCCGGCGACATCTGGACACTGATGCTATGACTTCACAATGAAACGTTCAGCCACTCGACCTGACACCCATGGCGGCGCAGGTCCCCCTCCAAATCTAAACTTCCTTGCACTCTGAGAGCGCCATGCGGACGCACACGCACCATCACACCATCCTGCAGAACCATATCTAACATAACTTCACAATCTCCGCGATGTTTGTCTAATAAACCAAAAATCGTTTCGAGCATATTATCGGCGATCATATTAGCAGGAACATGAATAATCACGCCCTTAGATTTTCGCTGTAGAATATCCTCAAGCCTTGCGACCTCCTCGCTGATAATAGTAATAGTCCCTTCGTCCGTAGCCTCAACCTTGCCTGTGATTAAAACCGGTGTGTCATCCTGCAGATTTTTCTCACATTTACTGAACACCTCAGGCCAGCAGACACATTTTACGCCTCCGATCTGATCTTCTAATCGCATTAAAGCAAAGCGACTACCGGTCTTTGTCGTTCTAATTTGCACATTAGTCGCAATGCCACCCACATGCACCTTTGCGCCGCTTGGAAAGTCATTCAGCTCGCTGGTTTTCGCAGCTTGTAATTCAGTCAATATCTCCAGGAAATTTTCGAGCGGGTGTCCAGAAATATAGAAACCAATAGCGTTTTTCTCAGCAGCAAGTAACTCGGCATGAGTCCAGGCTGGAGTATTCGGAAAAGAATCTTCAGCTAATTCGATAGCAGAATTTGAGAGGCTATCCCCAAAAAGATCATTCTGCCCTCGTGCTTTGTTGCGCTGCGCACGGCTGGCGAGGGCAAGGGTGGAGTCAATCGCCCCGCACAGTCCCGCCCGCCATTGAGGGAGAGATTGACTATTTTTTATTAGAGTGTCTAACGCGCCAGCACACACCAAACTCTCTAAGACCCTCTTGTTGAGAGCGCCTTGACCAACGCATTCCACAAAATTAGAGAAAGAGCGGAACCTCCCGTTCGAGCGCGCTTCAATAATTGCATTTACACTTGATTGTCCAATTCCCTTAATAGCCGCTAAACCATACCTGATCGCACCCTTGAGCGGCGTAAAGCCTGCCATACTCTCATTAACATCAGGAGGAAGTAAACGTATTCCCTGCCCTCTTAATTCGTTAGAGTATTTAAATACTTTGGTGGCGTCTTGGATTTCATTAGAAAGCACTGCTGCATAGAAATGCTCAGGGAAATGCGCCTTGAGATAAGCCGTTTGAAAGGCAAGATAGGCATAAGCCACGCTATGGCTCCGATTAAACCCATAATCGGCAAACTGAGCCATCAGGGAGAAAATCTGCTGCGCTTTCTCCCGTTTGATTCCCCTTTCAACTGCTCCATCTACGAATTTCTGCTCGTGAATCGCCATCTCTTCCCGCTTTTTCTTACCCATGGCACGCCGCATCAAATCAGCCTCACCTAGGCTGTACCCGGCAAGTCTTTGGGCTAATTGCATAATTTGTTCTTGATATACCAGGATTCCATAAGTATTACTTAGAATTTCCTTCATTTCAGGAATGATATAGCGAACCGCTTTATGGCCATGATGCCTCTCGATAAAATCATCTACCATGCCTCCGTCCAGGGGCCCTGGCCTGTAAAGCGCATTGAGAGCAGCGAGGTCTTCCAACCCTTTAGGCTTCAGCTTCCGACATATTTCCTGCATGCCTGAGGATTCAAATTGAAAAACAGCCTCCGTTTGCCCTTCGGCAAAAAGCCTCATTGTCTTTTGATCATCAAGCGGAACATCAGCCCAATCAACATCGGCACCAAGCAATTGCTTAACACTTTTTAAGCAGTCGCTTATAACAGTCAAGGCTGTGAGCGCGAGAAAATCCATCTTCAACATTCCCGTCTTTTCTAAATCAGACATGGAATATTGTGTCGTCAATTCGTCTTTGGAGGAAACCGCGATGGGTATAAGTTCCTGAAGCGGGGTTGGTGAGATAACTACACCTGCCGCATGTACAGAGGAGTGCCGAGCACACCCTTCGAGCCGTCTCGCTAGATCGATTAAATCCCTTACCTGTTGATTACTCTCGACTGCTTTCCTTAGCTCCGGAACCTGCTCTAAAGCCTTACCAATGCTAACGTTTCGACCACGTACTGGGGGAGGTATCAGCTTTGCAATCCGATCAACTTCGGCATACGGCAGATCCAAGGCTCGCCCGACATCTTTAATCGCAGCTTTCGAAGCCATAGTCCCAAACGTGATTATTTGACAAACCGAATCACGACCATATAGATCAGCTACATGGTTAATGACATCGCCTCTCCCGCGCACACAAAAATCTATATCTATATCCGGCATGGAAACACGCTCGGGATTAAGGAATCTTTCAAACAGCAGGTCATACTGCAATGGATCAACATCCGTAATGTCCAGGCAATAAGCGACCAGCGATCCGGCTGCTGAACCGCGCCCAGGGCCAACAGGAATGTCATGCTCTTTAGCATAGCGAATAAAATCCCAAACAATTAGAAAATACCCAGGGAAGCCCATCCGCTTGATCATCGTAATCTCACGGGAAATACGCTCTTGATATTCCGATAAAGAATGGCGCAAAACATTTCTGCTAAGCTGACGCTCCCAGACCTGTTGCCTGCGTCGCTCATACCCTTCCCTCACCACCTTTTCAAAATACTCATCCACCGATAAATCAGCGTCTGATTGAGGAATAGGGTAATTAGGCAAATAATTTACCCCGCTCGGCAGGTGAAGGTCGCACATCTCGGCAATTTCCACGGTGCGCGTTAAGGTCTCGGGTATTTCCTTTCCAAAAATCCCCCACATCTCTTCAGGTGAGCGTACATAGAAATTAGGTGGGCCGTAGCGTAACCGATTCGGATCCTTGACGGTCTTGCCTGAGCCGATACAAAGCAAAACGTCGTGAGCTATCGCATCATCGGGCATTAAATAGTGTGCATCATTTGTCGCAACCAAAGGGATACCAGTCTTCTTGGAGAGTTCGACTAGCGGTTTTCGTATCCGCTTTTGAACATCAAGGCCGTGTTCCTGAATTTCAAGGAAATAATTGCCTTTACCCATAATTTCCTGAAAATCGAC
Source organism: uncultured Acidobacteriota bacterium (assembly GCA_963791265.1). Lineage (GTDB taxonomy): Bacteria > Acidobacteriota > Blastocatellia > Pyrinomonadales > Pyrinomonadaceae > QHXM01. The sequence goes on along the minus strand of CAWBSB010000003.1, from coordinate 559,542 downwards.
AGCCGCTGAAGCCGCATCTTCAAAACACTCCCGCGCCAACATTGCAGCCGGCATACCGGACATACAGGCGGATAGGGCTATTAATCCTTTACTATGTTCGGCCAGCAATTCTCTATCGATGCGGGGTTTATAATAGAATCCTTCTGTATAAGCTTTCGATGTCAATCTAACCAAATTCTGATAGCCTTCTAAATCCTTCGCAAGAAGAATAAGATGATAATTTGCTTTTTCGCCGGGAGCAGACGCTCCGGCGCGGTCTTTACGGCTTCCGCGAGCGAGATAGACCTCACAACCGATAATAGGTTTTACGCCTTGAGACTTCATTGCCTGGTAAAAAGAGATCGCGCCGAACATATTGCCATGATCAGTCATAGCACAGGCCTGCATCCCTAACTCCACCGCGCGCTGAGCCAAGGGTTTAATTTGAATAGCACCATCCAAAAGGCTGTAATCCGTATGCAGATGTAGATGGACAAATTTCTTCTCGTTCATGCTTTCCTTTGCAAAGAAGTCGTTTTAGGACAAAGAGGGTCTTTAAGTACGGCGGCATCTCTAACGCCGGACACTATATCACGTGTATTGGGAATGAAAAGTGTCTATATCTTGAACAGGAGGCGATTAAAACCCGGTAAGACGGCTGCTTGTAAAGACTTTCGTGGAAAATGGCTACAAAATACTTCAAAACTTTCACATGAAACTCAGCCGTGTAAAATCCAGCACTATTCCCACTCAATAGTGCTTGGCGGCTTTGAGCTAATATCATAAACAACGCGATTTATCCCTTTGACTTCGGAGACAAGACGCGTCGAAATGCGCGCGAGAAGGTCATGCGGTAGGCGTGCCCAATCAGCAGTCATTCCGTCTATGCTGGTGACGGCACGGATAGCAATCACACGTTCATACGTTCGCTCATCCCCCATTACGCCGACCGTTGAAATCGGCAGGAGGACTGGAAAGGCTTGCCAGACGGCATGATACATATCTCCCAAACGCAGCTCTTCATCCAGAATTCGATCTGCTGCCTGAAGCAGGAGAAGGCGCTCGCTCGTGATCTCCCCTAATATCCGCACAGCCAGGCCAGGACCGGGGAATGGATGGCGGCTGAGAATCTCCTCCGGCACTCCCAGCTCACGCCCGATAATCCGGACTTCATCCTTGAAAAGTTCCCGCAACGGCTCAACCAGTTGAAGTTTCATTTTTTCGGGGAGCCCCCCAACATTATGGTGGCTTTTGATGACGGCAGAGGGTCCACGCACCGAAACCGATTCGATCACGTCCGGATAAAGTGTTCCTTGAACTAGAAATTGAGCATCGTCCAGTTCCGCCGCTTTCTCTTCAAACACTTCTATAAACACGCGCCCTATAATTTTACGCTTCAGTTCAGGGTCAGTTACACCTCTGAGAGCGTCAATAAACCGCTGTTCTGCCTCTATAGGGTGCAGGTTCAACTGCATATTTTGCTTCAAGAGCGTGGTTGTCAGCTCGAACTCGCCTTCTCTTAAGAGTCCGTTATTAATAAAAACACAGACCTGGCGATCACCAATCGCCCGATTTACCAAAGCCGCCGCAACTGCCGAGTCCACACCACCTGAAATCCCACAAATAACAGTGCCGTGCCCCCCTACCTGCTGCTGAATCTTCTCGACCTGCTCTTCAATAACGGCCAGAGGCGACCAGTCGCCCCGACAGCCGCACACTCGTATCAAAAAGTTCCGCAACACTTGCGCGCCCATGGGAGTATGGGCAACTTCCGGGTGAAACTGGAGCCCATATATGCGCCTGCTTAAACTTTCTAAAGCATTAAGCGCATCATCGGTGCGGGCAGTTACATTAAAGCCAGGAGGAGGCACGACGACGTGGTCTCCGTGGCTCATCCAAACATCAATCTCATCGGGTAAACCGGAAAATAAAGGGCTGGAACGATCCAATATTTTCAATCGTGCATAGCCGTATTCACGGCTTTGCGAGGGCTGTACATCCCCTCCTAAATCAGAGGCGAGAATTTGTAACCCATAGCAAATTCCTAAAACGGGGCACTCCAGACTATCTAACAGGCGGGGGTCGGGTCGTGGAGCATCCTGATTGTAGACAGAAGCAGGGCTGCCAGAGAGGATTATCCCGCGCGGATTCTTAGAAACTATAGTTTCGACGGAAGCGTTGAACGGGAGAATTTCACAATATACTCCCGACTCACGCACCCGGCGAGCGATAAGCTGCGTATATTGTGAGCCAAAATCTAAGATCAGAACAGTTTCATGTTCCCTTTTCTCGAACAATTAAGTAAACCTCCATAAACATTAAAACGTCTGACAGGATTCCGCTAAGGATTACAGGTGAATTATATGGGCGAATCTTTTTAGGAACAACCCGGCGCTAAGCACACGGCTTCTCGCCAGACTAAATGAGTGCGTGTAAGATATTGCATGGCAAGGTAAAGGATAACAGATGCGGAACATAGGGACTGAACGACGAACTCAGGTTATCATCTTATTGATAGCTATCATATATCTTCCCCTCTCCTACATCTATGCTCAAATAGATACAGAGGCAGACACCCAGATAGAACTCTCTCAGCCTTTAACTGTAAAATGGCTCTACGACTCTGACCTCACCATCAACCTGACCCCGGCAACTGACGGCGAGCGCATTTATTTACCTCTGGCTTCTGGTCTAATTGTTTCCCTTCGGGCAACCGATGGACAGCTTCTCTGGAAGGCAGACCTAGGCGGGGAGATATCCTCTTCTCCAATAGCAGATGAACGTAGCATTTATATTGCCTCCGAAACGATTAGAGACCAGGGAGACGCTCCGCGTGCAAATGGAGCTTTACGTGCATTGGGACGTGAGGGAGGAATAACGCAATGGATGCGAACGCTTCCAATGCCGATTCGTGGCTCTCTCGTCGCCAATGACGTTAATCTCTTCGGAGGATCAACTGATGGACGTGTCTATGCAGTACGAAAGAAGACAGGTGATATTTCATGGGTCATGCAACACTCCGCCTCATTTGCGTCACACCCTGTAATTTTTGGTTCAAACCTATACATCGGCAGCAATGATGGCTACCTCTTCTCCTTGAATCAGAGTACAGGGAAGACAAACTGGCGTTATCGGACGCGGGGCGCAATTCGCGGGCAGGCCGTAGTTGTTAATGGGATTGTTTATTTCGGGTCAGCCGATGGTTACGTCTATGCCTTGAGAGAGACGGACGGGCGTCTCAGGTGGAAACGGCGAACGGGTGCAGGAGTTCAAACAGTCAGCTTTGCCCAGAATGGTCTGCTGGTCGCCTCCCTGGACAATTTCGTTTATCTTCTCTCTTTTAGAAACGGCGATAGCCTGTGGAAACGACTACTTGCAGGGAGGATAGCTGCCGAGCCTTTGACCATGCCCGATGGCGTCCTCTTCACACCGCTTTCCAGCTCAGCCGGAGTGGTTTTGGATTTGCGCGATGGGAAACAACTGAACAGCCTTCCCATCGGCGAAGATAATAGTATGGCGGCATCCCCGATTGTCGCAGGCAAGATACTCTTCGTCACTACGCGGCATGGGCTTCTGGCCTTCTCGCGCCCCGGTTAAGCATCGCACCTGACCTTTAATCGAATACAGATGATAGTTGTAATCTCAGGCGCTACGCCTGCGAAATAACGTGCCCACACGCAAAAGCAGACCGTGCAGGACGTAAATCGAAATAAGGATCAGCAGGACATATTCCGAGAAGAGATAAATGAGCATTCCTATGGCAGCTACCAGCAGGATCGCCAAACGCGTGCTCCGGCTTTTCGTCCCGACTGTTTTGAAACTGGAATAGCGAAGGGTACTGACCATCAAAAACCCAAGAAAACCGACCAGCGTCATCATCAGACCACTGTATAGGTGAGAGTAACGTGGCTCGTACTGCATTAAAGGCATCGGGGAGAAATGTATAATTGCTGCGATGAGGGCGGCAGCGGGAGGAATGGGAAGCCCTATGAAATTCTTTTTATCAACCTTAGCAACTCCTGCTGCGAGGATACGCGGGCGAGCGGCCTGTACATTGAAACGGGCTAAGCGAAACGCCCCGCACATCAAATACATGAAGGAAAGAAACCAGCCGAGCTTGTGCGCCCAACTACCCTCAGTTAATGCCGATCCATATCCCCAGGCATAAGCAAGCACAGCCGGAGCTATGCCAAACGTTAAGACATCGGCTATCGAGTCAAACTGGACGCCTATTTCTGTCGTCGTCTTTGTCATGCGCGCGATGCGCCCGTCGAGCATATCAAACAACGTAGCCCAACAGATGGCCTTTGCCGCATTGTCAAAATGTTCGGCGGCGCGCTGTACGGCTGCCGCATTGCCTTCATCCGCTAATAGTTGAAAACCACGCAATGCCGCCATGACGGCGAAGAAACCCATACTGATATTGGCCGCCGTAAATGCCGAGGGGATGAGATACAGTCCCTTCTTGATCCCGCGACGCTCAGGATTCTTGGGTTCCGGCTCAACGCTTAAATGAGATGGGGAGGCAGTTGACATTACGTGACCCTCCCGATAACCGTCGCTCCGCCACGCACACGCATTCCTTCAGTCACCTCAATTTGAACATTCGGCGGCAGGACGAGGTCTGTGCGTGAGCTGAATTTAATCAGGCCGATTCGTTCGCCGAGCGCCACACTATCCCCCGCGCGTTTCCAGCAAATGATCCGGCGTGCCAGCACGCCCGCGATCTGTTTGCACACGACAGTCATCCCTTCGCCACGAATCGTCAGCGCATTCTGTTCATTGACCAAACTTGAGTCCTCTTTCGTAGCCATCAAAAACTTGCCCTGCGTGTATGTCACATCTGAAATCGTACCGGCTATCGGCGAGCGATTTATATGCACGTCAAGCGGAGAAAGAAAAATGCTGATGACCATTGGCGAGTTTGAATCGTTCGGCACAACCGCGCGCACTCGCGTCACGCGCCCGTCCGCAGGCGAGACGATAACGCCTGCTTCAGCCGGAGAGATGCGCTGCGGGTCGCGAAAGAAATAGGCCATGAAGCCAGCCAGAGCGACCAAAATCAAAGCGATTGGCCAATATCCCAGGAAGAGCGGAATTATCGCCAACAAAAGCGGAATTAAAATATATGGAAGACCTTCACGTGCCATTATAAATTTATCGTTTTTGAAAAATGTGCTGCGGTTAAAATCAAGCTCAAGCGCTATCGATAGTCGATTGCTGTAGAAAACGGGGGCGCTTTCGATTCTTCGCGCCCCCGCCTTTTCGAGCCGCGTGTGCGGGGTAATATTTATCTGGGGCTGCCCGGACTTTAGTGGCTTGAATCCTGCCCGTGTTGGTGTTGCAACATGATCGAATGCATCTGATCTTTGATGGCTAATTTCTTCTTCTTTAAAGTAATCTCCTCCAACTGCTCTTCGGTGCTGGGGTAAGCAAGGGCGGACAACTCGCTCAAGCGTTCTTCATAGCGGCCATGTTCGCGCGCCAAATCGCGGAATTCAGGGTCGCTCATTATCAGTTGCTCTTTTAAGCTGTCCGTGTTGGTCATTTCCATTTAGGGAAGTCCTCCTTTGTGGTGCGTTGGTCGGTAGTTGACGTGTGCCGACGGCATTTTGAATCTAGCAGCATCGGCGCTTTCAGTGCGAATCAGTGCGAAAATGTTAGCTCAAAATGTGCGAACATATCAAGCCGAACTCCTCATTGCGAGACTCATCACAAGCGCATCTTCAACGGGCTGGGTATAATAACCCGGACGACGCCCGGCAATTCTGAATCCGCATCGAGCATAGAGCGCCTGAGCTGGAGCATTACCGGCGCGCACTTCAAGAAAAGCCGTCCGTGCGCCCATGCGCGCCGCTTCATCAAGGACAGCATCTAGCAGCTTTTTCGCCATCCCCAGGCGACGATATTCCTGCCGCACCGCGACATTATTAATGTGCAATTCGTCCGCGACCAGACGGGCAGCGATGAATCCTTTGATTCTTTGTTCGGCTGAAAAATCTTTTTCGTTTTGAAATCGCGCCACGAGCATCACGGAGCGTCTCCGCTGCGCCAGTTCCGCATGATAAGCCTCCCAGCCCCAGCGACTCAGCCCGCAGGTTTCTTCAATCTCGACAACATCCACCAGATCGTGCTCTGTCATCCGAGAGATATAGAATTCCTCTGTTTCCTTAATGGTACTGACCATCTCTGTTCTCTATATTATGCGTTAAGCTCTGCGTCTGACGGACGCACATAGATAGCGTGCAACTGCTCAGGAGCAACCACCTCCCCGGAGCGAGCACGTAGTAGAGCCAACCGGCAGACATCTGCTGCTAAAACTTCTTGTGAAGGCGCAATTGTCCACAGCCCTTCCCTGCCCGGCTCAGCATGAACTTCTTGAGATTCATTCCAAAGCAAAAACCCTTGAGCAAGCGCCTGTGCCTTTATAGCCTCGGCGTGCATCTGTGCGCCCTCGCCTGCCCACTTCAGGCTCGGCTCTGATTTAACTTTCTCCAGGAGCTTATGCGGCGCGATATGAGTCGGAGAATCTAGAGGCTGCACGTCTCCGCTCCGCTCAACCGACAGCAGTTGAGCGAACACCTCTCCGCGCCCCGCCGGAAGCAGCGCCAGAGTGCGTTTCGATTCGCCAGCCGCGTGAGCTATAGCATAAAGAGTTGGCACTCCGACGCATAAACGCCTCATTGTTGCCGCAAATGCTTTCACTGTTGCCAGCCCGATTCGCAAGCCTGTAAAACTGCCAGGCCCTATTGACGCGGCGAAGATGTCAACGTCTTTAAGCGTCACATTTGATTCTTCAAGCACATGCCTGACAGACTCAAGCAGGTGCGCCGAATGAGAGGTTGAAGCATCCCCTGCCTGTGCTGCCAGCATAGTCTCGCCGCGTGAGATGGCAATGCTGCCCGCGCGGGTCGCCGTTTCCAGGCTTAAGATCAGAGGCGTCTCGTTTGATAGCACAATTTTCCAGCTCAACCTGATAACTTCATCAGGATGATGTTTCTTCCGACGACTTATTTGACAGGCTGCATCTTGCCGCGCGATTATAGGATGTGATTTCCCCTGAACGCAATCAATAGATTTTTCAACTCAAGCAGTCCGGGTAAGCGAGTGGGCAGACCGACCCGACTCTTAACAGGACTTTTGTTCCAGGCTGCTTGAAGGGGACGTTCACCTTTTTGGCGATAATGAAAAAACTCATAGGGATACTCACAGCAGGCGGCGATTGCCCCGGTCTTAATGCTGTTATCCGCGCGGTGGTGCGCCGGGCGGTATTAGACGATGGCGAGATACTAGGGATTAAGAATGGCTGGCGCGGTCTGGTTGAAGGCGACGTAGAGCCTCTGACGCGTTCTTCCGTGACAGGCATCCTCCCGCGCGGTGGCACCATCCTCGGCACTTCAAGGCTCAACCCGCTGGAAAGCCCCGAGACACTTGAGCGTTTGAAGCAGAACTGGGAAAAGTTCGGGCTGAGTGCTTTGATTGTGGTCGGTGGAGACGGAACGCTTTCCGCAGCGCTAGACCTCTGGCGCGACCATCAGCTTCCGATTGTCGGCATTCCCAAAACCATTGACAACGATATTCGCGGCACCGATTTTACTTTCGGATTTGATACGGCAGTCGGCGTCGTGACGGATGCCGTTGATAGACTGCACTCGACCGCCGAGTCGCATCATCGCGTGATGGTCGTCGAGGTGATGGGGCGTCATACCGGATGGATTGCTGCTTTTGGCGGCATCGGCGGCGGCGCGGATGTGGTGCTTGTCCCCGAACATCCTTTCAAACTTTCGCGCGTCTGTGAGTTGCTCAGACATCGTGAGGAACAGGGCAGAGCCTTTTCCATAGTGGTCGTCGCCGAAGACGCGCACCCTCATCCTGATGAAGATTTTCTTGGTGGTGAATTAAGCGCGGAGCTTTATCGCCATGACAAGCTCGGCGGCATCGGCAACGTGCTGGCGCATGAGATTGAGCGTTGCACCGGCATCGAAACGCGTGTCACCAAGCTCGGCTATGTCCAGCGCGGCGGCTCCCCCACCCCGTTTGACCGTGTGCTGGCGACCCGCATGGGCGTTAAAGCATATGAGATGGTCGAGGCTGAAGAGTGGGGACGGATGGCCGCTCTCCACGGTAATAAAATCCGCAGCGTCCCTTTAGAAGAAGCCGTCAGCGATCTCAAAAGTCTGGATGAAGAGATTTACAAGGTGGCCGAAGTATTCTTCGGATAAATCAGAGATTTCATTTAAGCCCCTTCGCGTAGTCTTTGGCTTTATTTCTTCACGTGCCGGTCGTTGGCGAGCATTGAAGTCAAGGGCAGGTTATCCTTTCAAATGAAGCTTTGCCCCATCTGCCACCGCTGCTACGAGGACACAGACAGCTCGTGTCTGAACGATCAGACCGCGCTCGTTGCTTCACGTCTCGGCACACGGATGATTACCGACAAATATCGTCTTGACCGCTTGCTCGGTCGCGGCGGCATGGGAGCAGTTTATGCCGGGACCCATGTTGATCTTGATCGGCCATGCGCGATCAAGCTCCTCCTGTCTGACTTCACATCCGACGCTGATGCACTTGAGCGTTTTCGCAGGGAAGCTCGCGCGGCGGCGCGTCTCAATCATCCGAACGTCGCAGACACCTACGACTACGGCGTGCTGCCGGACGGCGGAGCTTACATCGTCATGGAACTGGTTGAAGGCCAGACTCTGCGAGAGTACATGGATGCTGCCAGTGATGTACCTATCGCCGAAGCTGCGGATATTGGACGACAAGTAGCCAATGGAGTTGACGCCGCGCACCGCAGTGGTATCGTCCATCGTGACCTGAAGCCGTCGAACATCATTCTGACGCGTGACCACCAGGAGCAACTGCAAGCCAAGGTTGTTGACTTCGGCGTTGCGAAGCTGAAGGAATATTCGACAACCGGCGGTGGGCTAACGGCGTCCGGCTCGCTCATCGGCACACCACGCTACATGTCACCTGAACAATGCTCCGGGCACACGACCGATGCTCGCTCAGACATCTACAGCATGGGCGTGATTCTTTTTGAAATGCTTGCGGGCAAACCTCCGTTCGATGCGCCATCGGCGACGGCCATTGCCATCAAACATATCCAACAGCCTCCACCTTCGCTGAAAGAGTTTCGCCCGGATGCTCCCTTCGAGCTTGACCAGTTTCTCCGGCAGGTTCTTGATAAAGACCCGGAGAAGCGGCCACAATCCGCCGCCGATTTTGCGAAGGAGTTAAGCGACGTAACGAGAGCTTCAACCGTCGCCGAAATTTCAATAAACGAATCGCCTACACAGCGAGAGATTCTTACCGAGGCAGGCAAATCAACTATCGGGCGTGAGACGAATGCTTTTTCATCACAGGCCGAAACAACAAAGCGCGCAGGCGAGCCGACGCGGGAACATTCCTCCTCAGAGGAGCAGGATGATCCGTCTGTTCAGGGCTATATCGGAATGGTCGAAGCCCCGACCGGGGTGGCGACGGAAATTGCATCGCCGAGCACGCAGGACGATAAGACGTTAGAAGGCGAGCCGATAAACACGCCAGCAGATAGATTACCCCTGAAGGCTAAGGCCAAAAGAGATAACGCACATGAATCCCGCAGCCCTGACTCTCGAAGGTCTCTGCTCATCATTTCTGTCGCGGTCTTCGCGCTGGGCTTCATTGGCGTCGCAATCTGGTTTGCGCTGAGCCGTTCGCCGCAGGAAGCACTTGACGGGAATTCCTCGTCCGTCCGCGAAAGCGGGTCATCGCGAGCGAACAATGAGACGACAACCATTACCAACCCGCGCGCGTCGGAGACTCCAGCAATTGTTAATAGCTCTAATGGCAACGATGCTCCCAAAGAGCCGCCCGGCGACGCGCGAGTCGAACTGAGGACGGCACTCAGCCAGTGGATTATGGCGACCAACAGTCGGGACATCAACAAACAGATGACGTTTTACGCGCCGACTTTGCTTGCCTTTTACACGAAGCGCAATACGACGCAAGCCGCCGTGCGTGCTGAAAAGACTCGCCTGTCATTACAGGCCAATACTATTGACGTGCGTGCGAGCGAGCCGGAGATACAGCTTGGCGCGGATAGACAGACGGCGACGATGCGTTTTCATAAGAGTTGGAACTTTAGCGGGAACAAGCCAGAGAGCGGTGAGGTCATACAGGAATTGCGCTGGCAAAAGATGGATACGGGATGGAAGATAGTGAGCGAGCGCGACGTGGAAGTTATTCGCATTGCCAGGTAGTTTTACCCTGAGCGTGACTCTACGTTGGAACTATCGAGGCAGCTCAGTCCTGATAATTTAGCGGCTCTGACTCTTACTGTCACAATAACCAGGGGAAATCAGGGGAAACAATGTCCGGAAAAACCTTATCACATGGCGGCCTCACATCGCTCAGCGTCTACGCCTCCGATTCAAATGAGTTGCAGGTCATTATCGAAACGCCCAAAAGCAGCCGCAATAAATTCAATTACGATGAAGAGCAGCATCTTTTCAAGCTGGGAGGCGTGCTGCCGGCGGGCGCAGTCTTCCCTTTCGATTTCGGTTTCATTCCTTCGACTCTGGGCGGCGACGGTGATCCGCTGGACGTGCTTCTTTTGATGGACGAGCCTGCGTTTCCCGGCTGTCTTGTGCCGTCGCGTCTCGTCGCCGTGATTGAAGCTGACCAAACTGAGCGCGATGGTAAAACCACGCGTAACGATAGATTGATTGCGGTCGCCGCAGACTCCCATACACATCAGAAGGTTCGCTCACTCGCCGACATCAGCAGCGCTCTTTTAGACGAGATCGAACATTTCTTCATCTCTTATAATCAGATTAAGGGAAGAACTTTCAAGCCGCTCGGTCGCTTTGGCCCCATCAAAGCAGCCAGACTCATTGAAGAAGGAGTGAAACGCTCTCAACAAAAGAAAAGCGTTGCGAAAAGGTCTAAACGCAAAGCACAATCGAGCAGGAAGAATCGGTAAAGAGAAGATATATAAATCGAGCAGACTGTTTCTGCGCCCTGTTTTAATCAATCTATAATGATCTATCTGGCATTCATTTTCGCACTAGCACTTGCCTGCATCGCAGGAATGGAGTTCGTCACTTTAATGACGCTCGAAACCAAAAATCGCTTACTCAAGCGGCGAGTTGATGAATTAGAGCGTGAGAACGCCAGAATATCGGAGAGCCTGCGAAACGCGGAAACGCTGATCGAGCAGCAACAGGAGGAAGAGGATGAAGAAGCGTGGCCAGAGGTGATTGATGACGATTCGGTTCGCTGGTAAAAGCTATTTGAGGTTAAGAGCAAAGGTTGAACCGGACAGTTGAGAACTTGAACGCATGATTCCTTAGCCGCTCAAAAAATCATACCGGCTTTCTCAAATAGAAAACGCTCTTTTTGGAACATCAGTCCATCCCACCTGTAAAGGTTTAGATCACGAAATCGCATTGAGTAGATTAGCCACAGATCGCCGGGCTCTTTCGTCGTGGCGCGGTCGTAGCGAGACGGACGCGCCGCGCCCACAACATGAGAATGAAAGCAGCCGCAGACTCTCGCACCGGAATCTTTCAGCGACTCCGCAATCTTATCTATAGCTTCATCTCTAATCCGAAATGAGAGCAGCGTGTTCTCTTCGCTCGACGTGCCTTCAACAGATAAAATTGTAAACCGTTTGAGCTCTCGCCGGATTAAAAGACCGGAGGCTTCTCGCGGGAACGTTGTCCTGACGTGCGTCAGAAGCCGCTCAACCTGATTGATGGGAAGAAGGTACATTTCCCGGCATGGACGAGATGTCAATGGAGCGGTCAAAGACCTCTGACCGCTCTCGATATGAGAAGACCTGGACCGCCTCGAACCCTTCGACGCGCTGGCACACGCGCCGAAGGGTGAATTTGCAGAAAGAGGGTACTCTTATCCTTTGCAACCACAGAAAATCAGTCGGATGATTTGCATAAAGAATTCTTTCTCTCCCTTTAGAACCTCCACCAACGCCTTTATAAGGTCGATGACATCATCTAATGGTGCGCCGCCAACAATGTCGCCGCCTGAGACCCCAGTGCCGCCTTCCGTCCTCGCCTTTAGCGCACTGACCAATGCTTCGATGTCGCCTCTACCAGACGAGGAACCGCCGGGGTCTTTTTTGAATTGCGCGACAGCAATGCTCAGAGCTTCCTCAAACAATCCATTAATTCTATTATCCAGTTGGACAAAGTTAACCGATTCTTTAAGTAGGACTCTGAGAGCTTCATTTTTCTCTTGTTCGAGTAGGTCGCCCGTCTTTGTTTCACCCGAATCAGCTTTATTGCCGAGATTTTCAGACATCGTATGCCTCCGTGTTCGCTTTTGACTTCATCGATTCTCAACCCAGTCTGACCTGCTGAAATAATATTGTCCAGCAAAATCCGTTGACTCTTCAACGACTATTCTCTTGCGCCAGCCCGGATGAGTAGCCGAGCGGCATCATTGCGATCTCTGCGCCGGGCAATCATCAGGGCTGTTTCGTCGTTTTTATTTCTCGCGCCTGTGTCTGCCTGATAATCCAGAAGTAGTTCCAGGCTGTCGGTGCTTCCCTCGCCTGCGGCCTGCATGAGCGGCGATGCCCCATCAAAGTCCTGCTCGTTGACGTTTGCGCCTCTCGCCAGCAGGATTGTCATCAACCGAAGATCGTCAAGCGAAGTCGCAAGTTTCAAGGCCGTCCAGCCGTTATTATTCTTCGCATCTATCTCCGCACTATTATCCAGAAGTAGACGCAAGACCTCCGTATGCCCTTTCACGGCGGCAATCATCAGAGCAGTCCAGCCATCGCCGGTTCTGGCATTCACATCACAGCCAGCCTCGATTAAATTTTTGATCCTCGCAATGTCGCCGTCGCGCGCAGCGTGTAGCAGAGATTGATTGAGTTGCTCTTCACGGGCGAATCGTCCTTCGGTGTCGGCTTGATCAATGGCTCCGGCGCTTCTCAGCAGCCGGACAATCTCTGTATGGCCTTTGGCTGCGGCTCGACTGAAGGCGGTGGCGCCAATCTGATTGCTGGCATTCACCTCTGCGCCCTCGCTGAGCAGTATCTGCACAATCTCAAGATGACCCTCGCCTGCGGCAAACATCAAAGCAGTGTGGCCGAAGACATCCTGTCCATTCACATCAGCGCCCGAAGCCACCAGCGCCGACACGCTCTCCATGTCGCCTTTCGAGGCCGCTCTCATTAAATCTGTAATCCGGTTATTAATCGCTGCTCTCACACTCGCGCACATCCGATCAGTTTAATTAAATGAATTCTTCTCAATTACGAAATCATCCAGCCACATGCGCCCGAAGACAGGGCATGGGCCGGAGCTACAGTTTTGACGGTGAACAGAGATGAGTACGGCGCTCGTCGTCTTTGAAGTGGTGAAATCAATTGAATACTCATGCCACCCGTCGGAGCTTTGCGGAAGCTGTGGGGACGACGCGAGGGCGAAGTTATCTTTACTATCAGCATCGCTCACGCTAACGAGCGGTAAGCCTCCCGTTACCACATCTTCTGTCCGCGCATTGAATCGCAGGCGATAGCGCATGTTCGGCTCGACCGGAATTAATTGCGCGAGGGTAGATTGAGCGGGATTTGCGTCGCCGTTGAAATCTACGCGCAGGCTTTGCGCTCCCGAATGTGGATTATTACGGTCGAGCGAGAGACGCAAAGTCGGCGCGTCGCGCGGCAGTTGCCAGCCAAAGCCCGAAGTATCACGGCTTATCTTGCTCTCAAAGCCGCCGTCGTTGACAAGAGCGATCCCTTTGCTCTCGCCGGAATCAATAATCCAAACCTCACGGGCTTCATGATAACGCTTCGCAGCCAGCAACTCATTGAGAAGAGCTTGCCTGTCTTTCTCGTTGAGACCTCCTGCGGCGCGAAATTGTGCGAGCGCCTCCGCAATCTTCCCGCGTTTGATAAAGATTTTTGCCAGAGCGGTATGCCATGAAGCTTTTTCCGGTTGGACTATCCGCTCGACAGCACCCGGGTCGCCGTCCGTAGCGCCCCAAACCAGATCAATCAAATTAGGAAGAAGAGCCACGTCGCTCAAAGCTGCGAGCCGCAACTCTCTGTAAGATTCTTCAACGCGCCCTGCCCTGAATAACACATTGCCTAATTGCCAGCGGGGTTGAGCATAGAAAGGCGCGAGCTTGACCGACTGTTCTAAAGCAGCGATTGCGCCCTGCTCATCGTCTGCCATATCACGCGCGCGCCCAAGCTCAAGCCACAGAAAATAATCATTCGGGCGAAGCGCGACGGCGCGCTCATATTCAGTTAGCGCGGCGGCCAACCCCTGCGTGTTAAGCAGGACGAGCGCGCGGCCTGAATGAGCCTCCGGGTCGTCCGGCGTCGTGTTAATGGTGCGTTGGGTCTCAGAAAGAAGTTGCGCCCCGACCTCTGTTGGAGACTGCGAGCGCGGCTCTTTAAGACGCATGGTCAGCCAGCGGGATTCCCCGATTCGCGCCGCACCCAGAATTCCCCAGACGCAGACGACGATCACGACGACTGCTAACCCCAGTCTTAATTTATAAAAGTAATTCTTCAAGACGTTATCGGACTCTCTCTTTTCCTCGAAGCGGTGAATCGTTTCTGTCTCCTGACTTCCCTTCCTTCGTCCACACGTTGACAGTGGCGATGGTCACAAGCATCAGGCAGATGAGCGCGTTGATCGGAATGTGTAGCCCGAAATCAACCAGGCTATGAATACTGATTCCGAAAAGCCCTGCGAGCGCTCCGAAACAGGCCGCGCGCCGGAAAGGATCAAGCGAGCTTAAGGTAGCCCACGCGAATTTGACGAGTAAGAAAACAAACCAGACTCCAAGCAAGACGCCGATCACGCCACCGCTCGCCACCAACTCCAGATAATCATTATGCGCCTGCTGCGGCGTCATCTTCCCCGAAGCATTATGATACTGCGGTATGGCTGTCCAGTATCCCCCGATGCCGACTCCCGCCAGTGGATGAGCTTTAATCATCTGCCACGTCGCGCTCCAAATCTCTTTGCGGCGCGCACCGGAATTGGATTCCTGAACTTCGACTGCGACTTCATCCTGTATGGCCTCAAAGCGATTGGCGACTTGTTCGCCCCCCACCCAGAGGATGCCAATCAAGGTTGCGGCTAACAGAAACGCGCCGAGCGTGAGTCGAACAACAATTGAACTCCCGATTCGAGCCAGACCAGAGGAGGCACGATGCTTCCTCGCGTCCGACCTCTTCGAACTCCTCACAGAGCTAAACATCAAAGCCAGCAAAAGCAACTGGCACAGCATGCTCAAAATGCCTCCACGCGAGCGTGAAAGCACCAGTGCCACCCAGATTGGAATTGCCGCCGCGAGGTAGAGCAACACACGATCACGCCTCACACCGCCGCCAGCTAACAAACCCAGCGCCAGCCCCAGCGCCATCTCCATCAGATAGGCGAAGTGGTTGGCGTTGACGAATTGCCCGTAGCCCCTGTCGAGCCGGACAAAAGGAAAAAGGAAATTCGGTGCGCTGCCCTGCGTGGTTTGCCGCAAGAGAGCAAACAGAGCGCTTGCGATACTAAGGCCGATGATGAAGAGAACGAGAACGCGCAGGCGTCCGGGGCTGGACGTGTAACGCAGAAGAAGCCCAAGCGTCAGCGCGTAAGCGAGTAGCTTCAAAACCATCAGCCGCGTTTCATATGGGTCGTAGCTGATTGCCTGCCAGACTGGAACGCTGATTCCCGTCATGCTCGGCGAACTTCCCAGAGGAAGCGTTTGCGTGTAGGCGAAGACGGCAAGCAGCAGCAAAGGGAGAAGCAGGAGATGCTGCCGGGAAATCCATCCTCCGCTCAGCATTCCTTCGATCATCCATAAGATTCCGAGAACAAAGACTCCGCATTCAAAGATAGTCTCAACCGCTCCCCGCCAGGGGGCGACAATTCCGTATGGCGTGGCCACCAACAGGATCAAAACCAGCAGACTGTAAAAGATGATTCGTTCGAGGATGGCAGACGCGCGTGAGGCGACAATCTTTTCCCGCGCTGAGCCGGGCAGATCAATTGGCGTGGCTTTATCTGGAGAACTGCCGACTGGTGTATTCACAATTGTTCGAGAAAGCTAAAAGGCTGCCGTTTGATGGCTTTGGTCTGAAACGCGACTATTTATTCGCTCCGCGAAATACGCTACAGTCTTCTCCAAACCCTCGCGCAAAGGAATCAACGGCTCCCACGAGAGCAACTGCCGCGCGCGTGTAATGTCCGGCTGGCGCTGGCGCGGATCATCCTGCGGCAGCGGAAGGTATTTAATCTCGACATCAGAGCCGCAGATTCGTTTCACCTCTTCGGCCAGTTCCCTGATTGTAAACTCGCTCGGATTGCCCAGGTTGACCGGATCGTAAAGCTCATCCGTATTCATCAAACGAATCATTCCTTCGATGAGATCGTCAACGTAGCAGAAGGAACGCGTCTGCTCTCCCGTCCCGTAAATCGTCAGCGGCTCGCCGCGCAAAGCCTGCATGATGAAGTTTGAGACCACGCGACCGTCCGATTCGTGCATCCTCGTGCCATAGGTGTTGAAGATGCGCGCGATGCGTATGTCCACCTTGTTTTGACGGTGATAATCCATCATCAAAGTTTCGGCAATGCGCTTGCCCTCGTCATAACAACTGCGAATCCCGATTGGATTGACATTTCCCCAGTAGCTCTCCGGCTGCGGATGAACTTCCGGGTCGCCATAAACTTCGGAGGTGGAGGCTTGAAGAATCCGCGCGTGAACGCGCTTGGCCAGTCCCAGCATGTTGATCATGCCCATGACAGAGGTCTTGACCGTCTTAACAGCATTGTACTGGTAATGAATCGGCGAGGCCGGACAAGCGAGATTATAAATCTGGTCAACTTCAAGCAGGATAGGCTCGATGACATCGTGGCGCAGCAACTCGAAGCGCGGGTTGCCCAGGAGATGAAAGACGTTTTCGCGCCGTCCCGTGAAAAAGTTATCGAGGCAGATCACCTCATGCCCGTCCAGCAGCAATCGCTCGCAAAGATGCGAGCCGATAAAACCTGCGCCGCCAGTGACGAGTATCCTCATGCTCTCCCCAATCTCAGAGTCGCTAATAAAACCGGATTCAAGCAGGGATGGGCAGGATGAAGAGAATGAAGAAAGAGGAGCAGCGCTGATTTCATATTCCTTCTTTTATCCTATCTATCCTGTCCATCCCTGCTGATTCCTTTTCGGATTTAGCAATGGCCAAATCCGCATCCACCATCATCCGCACCAATTCCTGAAATGTCGTCTGTGGCTTCCATCCTAGCACGCGCCGTGCTTTGCTCGCATCGCCGACAACCGAATTTACTTCCGATGGGCGCAGATACTTTTCATCTGTTTCGACATAATGATGCCAGTCAAGCTCAAGGTAGCCGAAAGCCTCTTCAAGAAGCTCCCGAACAGAATGAGCCTCGCCGGTGGCGACGACATAATCATCCGGTTCGGGCTGCTGCAACATCAACCAGGCGGCCTCCATGTAATCGCGCGCAAAGCCCCAATCGCGCCGTGCGTCTAAATTGCCGAGCGTCAGATTCTGTTGTAGGCCGAGTTTGATGCGCGCTGCGCCGAGCGTGATTTTGCGCGTGACGAAAGTTTCCCCACGACGCGGGGATTCGTGGTTGAACAAAATTCCGTTGAGCGCATACGCACCGTAGGCTTCGCGGTAATTGACGGTCATCCAGTAGCCGAACAGCTTGGATACGGCATAGGGCGAGCGGGGACGAAACGGCGTCTCTTCGTTCTGCGGGGAGATGTCCGTGTTGCCGAACAACTCGGAAGAGGATGCCTGGTAAAACCTCGCGCCCGGACGGGCTTCACGAATGGCTTCGAGCAGGCGCAGAGTGCCGACCGCATCAATGTCCGCCGTATGCTCCGGCATCTCGAAGCTCACGCGCACATGGCTTTGCCCCGCCAGATTATAGACTTCATCAGGCTCGACCTCGCGCACAATGCGATTGAGCGAAATTCCATCGTTCATGTCGCCGTAAAGAAGATGCAGATGTTTGCCGGACTCCGCTTCAGGTGTCCGCGTCAGATGGTCTATGCGCGATCTGCTGACAGAGCTGGAGCGTCGCACGAGTCCAAAGACTTCATAACCTTTCTCCAGCAGCAGCTCGGCCAGATATGAGCCATCCTGCCCGGTGATTCCAGTGATGAGAGCTCGCTTGGTCATTTCGTTTCTAAAAAGCAGTTTGAAAAGCTCCGAAGGAGCGAAATGTAAGAGCCTGTGGCAACGCCACAGGGAGAGATTCCAGTTTCTTTGTTAAGCCCTGCAAGGGCGGAATATTGATTTCGCCCTGTCAGGGCTTAATCATTATTATCTATGCTTTGACCCAGGGCTGCGCCCTGGGCTAGTACATGACGCCCCTTCGGGGCTTTCGCTGCCGGACACACTTTACCCGTCGCATCGGCTATCTTCAAATTGAAGCTGAATGAAGAGAGCCATGTTGTACCCAAAGGAAGCCTCACGCGCGAGGCGGCGAAATAATTATCAAAATATTAAAACGCAGTCTGACGTTTTATCAATCGCTCGATTCTTGATATAAATATACTGTTCTGAAATCTGTCAGGAGTTCTCAAAGAAGATATACGGATGAAACGCTACTTACCCATCATCATTATCGTCGGAGTTTTGGCGGTCGCACTCGGAGCCGGGATGACGCTGTGGCGCTCGGCGAAGCAACCCTCTCAGCCTTCCGGCGTGCTGCTTGAAGCTACCCCGACCGTCACACCTTCTCAGCCCATCGGCCCTGTTAAGCCTGCCAATCAGATTCCTGTCTCTCAGCCAAACACTGCGGGAGCTGACGACGTGCACGCGCGCGGGAATCCGAACGCAAAGGTCATGCTGGAGGAGTACGGTGATTATCAATGCCCGCCCTGCGGAGCGCTCTTCCCCGAATTGAAGAAGCTTGAGAAGGAATACGGCGACCAGATGCGTTTCGTCTTCCGTCACTACCCGCTTCAAGGGCACAAGCATGCGCGCACAGCCGCTCACGCAGCCGAAGCTGCCGCACTGCAAGGCCATTTCTGGGAGATGCACGACCTCATCTACCAGAACCAGTTGAACTGGACTCCAACTGAAGACGCTCGCCCGCTCTTTATTCAATACGCGCGTGACCTCAAACTGGACGTTGATCGCTTTACGCGCGATATGGACAGCCCGGCGGTCGCGGCGCGTGTGACGGCGGACTATGATCGCGGGAGCGCGCTTGGTGTGACTGGCACGCCCTCCCTCTTTATTAATGGACGGCAGATGAATCCCAACGCATTCACGCCCGAGGGTCTCCGCATGGCTCTAGACTATATGCTCGGCAAGAGGAAATAGATGAGCCTTCGCAAACCCGAAACCTTTCCCACAGAGGCCGGGGCTGTCAGCTCGACTCCGCGTGCCGCGCCGCGACAGAGCATCTATCTTTACGCAGCCGCCGCGCTGGTCTCGCTCATCGGGCTGGCCGATTCGATCTATCTGACAATCGAGCATCTGGCGGGGCGTGCCGTTCAATGCACGATTACGAGCGGCTGCGAAGAAGTGCTCACGAGCTCCTACGCAGCCATCGGCGGCGTGCCGCTCGCAGGAGTCGGCGCTCTGGCTTACTTCGTCGTTTTCAGCGCGGCGGTGCTGGCGGCTTTCGGCAATCGTCCGGCGGGGAATTTACTGCTCTACGTGGTTGCGCTGATGCTCGTCGTGTCCGTCTACCTGTTCATCTTGCAGGCATTCGTGCTTCATGCCTTTTGCCAGTTTTGCCTGCTCTCCGCCGCAGTCACGCTGCTACTGGCTTTGATAGTTGGGGCAGAGCGGTTCTACTTTAGAAGAAAGCGATAAAGCCAGAGGAGTCCCGTCAGGGACGATTGATAATAGCCCAGCCATTCATGGCTGGGAGACAGAACGCTAAACATGATTGAGTCCCGTAGGGACGATTGAAAAGAAGCGAGCCGCTCTTCAGTCGTCCCTACGGGACTCAGCATTTATTCCCTGATTCTATTCCCAGCCATAAATGGCTGGGCTATTGTCACACGCCCCTGACGGGGCATTAGGTATGCTCCCGATAAAATTTTCACCTCTTCAAAAAAAACGCTTGAGCCTGACGTAACGTCAGACTTTACTATGATCATGAAAGGAGATTAGCTGATGACAATCACGGCCACGACTCTTTTCCAGGCGCGCGAATTCGCAGAGCTGGCGGGCGTCACAGTGCGGACGCTGCATCATTACGACCGCCTGGGGCTGTTGAAGCCCAGCCGCTACACCGAAGCCGGTTATCGTCTTTACGGTGAGCGCGACTTCGCGCGGCTTCAGCAGATCGTGATGTTGAAATTCATCGGCTTATCTCTCAAAGAGATCAAGGAGCTTCTCAATAGTAGAGAGCTTGATCTACAGATGACTCTCCGCCTCCAACGCGAGGTGGTCGAGGCGAGGCGGCGACATCTGGACACGGTTATTCAGGCCATCGAGCGCGCCGAGCAAGCAATGCGGGCGAGCAACGAGCCTGATTGGGAAACATTCAAACAGATTATCGAGGTGATTAATATGCAGAACGATATGGAATGGATGAAGAAGTATTACACGGAAGAGCAACTCGCCGAACTCGCCGAGCGCGGGACACCCGAAGTGCTTGAGCGTGGGCAACGCGATTGGGCACAGCTTCTCAAGGAAGTCGACGCAGCGGTGGCCGAAGGCGTTGATCCGCAGAGCGAGAAGGCTCAGGAACTGGCCGCCAGATGGTCTAGCCTGATTGAAGCATTTACAGGAGGCAATCCGGCTATCAGGGAAAGCCTCACTAAGCTCTATGCAGATCAGGCTAACTGGCCGTCCACCTTCACCAAGCCCTACACTGATGAGGTGGGAGCTTTCCTCGCTCAGGCAGGAGCAGCAGGCAAAAAGGAATGAGCCCTTGCGGGCTCATTCCTTTTTTATAACCACCGTCCAAAGCGAACTTACTTCCAGCACAGTCTGTCAGGGCGCACCGCTACCAAACGGCACAATCCTGATACGCGCTTTATTGCTCATAATCCCGCGCACCTTGATACTCACCCAAACGTCTCCGACATTATAAATTTCATCCGCGAGCTTGATATTGATCTGAGTTAAGTGTGTGACGCTATCAACCCCGCTGACATATTCCACCACCAGCGGATAAATTCTATGCTGCGAATCTTCGGCCTGCGCCGTGATGACCGAAGCGGTCTCGTTGGGCTGCAACGTCGCGTTAAAGGCGAAGAGCATGATGCGCGTTCGCAGGTCGGGACTGAAGTTGAGGTGATTGACTACCGAAAACGGGTCGCGCACAAGGTTTACCGTCGTGAGAGCAACGGCCAGGTCAGAGTTCTTTTCCGTGAGCAGGACAGGCTTCAAAGTGCCCGCAAAGGTTGCCGTTTGATTAGAGCCAAGACTTGTAAAACTATAGCTGGGTGGAGCAAAGACGTAGTCAGACCTGTCTGCCGTGATTGTGTAATTGCCCAGAGCATTTATCGTGAAGCTAAAGAGGCCGTTCGCGCTCGTCGTCACGCTGCCCGTGGCATCTCCGCTCAGCATCACCTTGACCCCTTCAAGACCTGTTGAGCCGCTGATGGTGTAAGTATTTATCTGCGGCTCGAAGTCCGCCGTTTCGTTGTCGCTCAACCCGGTAAAGGAAAAGCTCGGAGTTGCAAAGGTATAGTGCGCCTTTGAAACTGTCACCGTATAACTGCCATTGCCGTTGACAGTAAATGTGTACTTTCCGTCAGCTCCGGTCGTCGCGACTTCGCTGGAATCGCCTTGCAGCGTCACTTCGACGCCCTGAAGGTCGCAGCTTCCGCTGATGACATACTTATTGAGCGTGTCACTGAAATCTGCCGTCTGATTGCCGCTGAGATTGGTAAAACTCCGGCTGAGGGGAGCAAACGTATAGTTAGCCTTACCAGGCGTCACGATATAATTGCCGCCTGCGTTGACAGTGAAAGAATATTCTCCATCAGCGCCCGTCGTCATCGCTTCGTCAGCGTCTCCGCTCAGTGTGACACTCACGCCCGGTAGGCCAGTCGAACCGCTAATCGAATGAGTGTTGAGAGTCGGCTCGAAGTTCAGCGTTTTATGGCCGACGAGATTAGTGAAAGTGTAGCTGTCGGGAGCGAAAGTATAATGTGTTTTGCTGGCGCTGATCGTGTAGTCGCCTTCGGCGTCAACCGTGAAGGAATACGTGCCGTCTGAGCCTGTCCGCATACTCGCGCTTGTCCCGCCGCTCAACGTCACGTCAACATCGCTCATGTTGATGTCGCCACTAATCGTGTACCTGTGGACTGTTCCGGTAAAGTTGACAGCGAGATTCGCGGTCAGGCCATTTATAGTTTTGTCCTGCGGATCGAAGTCATAATTTTCGCGCTGAATTGTAATGCCGTATTCGCCTTCCGCGCGAACGTCATCAAGGCGGTAATCACCGTTGCTATCGGTGGTCGCAGTCGCGCTCTGAGAGCCTTCTAAAACTATTACAGCGCCCGCGATGCCCTGGCCGTTGGCGCTGGCCGCCCGCCCGGTAATGGAATAAGTGAACATCCTTCCTAAAAAGTCGGCGGTACTATTTCCAACCGGCGCGGTGATGATCTGGCTAGGCACGTCAAAGATGTAATTACTGCGGGCGACTGTTAGCGTATAGCTTCCCCCGGTTGGTAGATTCGGGAATGAATAATTGCCATTACCATCGGTCTGCGTGCTCCACCCCGCCGACCCGCTCAACGTCACCGTCGCACCGGAAACCGTGCGGCCATCGCTTTCCGCGACCTGACCGGAGAGCGTGAAGGTTGGAGAAGGGTTGCCGCTCAGATAATCCGCCAGCGCACTGCGGGTTTGATTAGCGCAATCCGCATCCTGCCCGCAACGCAGGAGTCGGCTTGCCCAGTAGTAATAGCCGGAAGGATCAGGCTCACGCCCAAGCGTGTCCAGATATTGCTGGCGCACATATTGGACGGGATCGGCGTCGAGGCCCTCCGTGTTAACAACCTCGGTGGTCTGCGCGAAGGAGTCAAGGTATTGGTAGATCGAATTGACAACCGTGAGCCTGTTTGTGTTGGCGTCTGCGCGAATCCTGTAAGCGTGGGCAGCGCATTCCACTTGATCTATGATAGCTTCGTCCACAGCGTACAGAGAGATCGCCGCGTCCGCGTTATGACTCCATCCCAGATAAGACTTCTCGATGAACACCCGCTCAACCGAACTGAGGACTATCCCGACCGACTCCAGATTGTTGACGTTCATCTGTATCCCGGAGATGAAGACGAGATTGATAGGTGTTTCCACCGGGCTGAAAAATGACGGGAAGCAGGTGATTCCGTTGAAGACGCCTTCGTCCAGAAAAAGGTCTCGCAGCACTACTTCACGACGCGAAGAGGTTGCATCCGCCGCCGCCGCGTTGCCGATATTGATCCATGAATAGGGCGGCGAGAGAGGCGTCTTGGAAAAGAAATCGGGGCGAGTTCCATAATCTATAAAGCGAGTGCCGGTGACGGTGATGCCCCGCCAGGAGATGTTTTGAATCGCTGAAGAGTGACTGCTGGTGGCCGTCGCGCATCCTAGAAAGGCCGAGGCTTCAACTGTCAAATTGCTCTGATAAGCATAAACAATAGCGCCCTCATTAACGATTGCACCGAGGCCATAAAACTCGCAATGCCGGACAATCGCGCTGTCTATCCCTGAGAGTGAGAGCGTGGTTTTACAATCTCTGATGACATTCGGGTCGCCGATGAAGGTGATGTCCTGAATCAGAAAATTCCTGACCCCTGTGACGCTGAGCGCAGTGTTTGTCTCGCCTACTTGAACCAGGAACTCCGAAGATAAGCCTAACCCCCTGCCATAACCTCCCGACTCGTCATCCGGTGCTGGCTCTGCTCCAATGATAACGAGGTTGGAAACGCCGGAGAAATCCTTCTCGACAGGAGTGATGATAGCGTAGCGACCGGAAGGGACAATCAGAGTGCCTCCGCCAGCGGCAGCGAGCGCGTCCAAAGCGGCCTGCAATGCCGGGCCATCGTCTGCAACGCCGTCTCCGACAGCACCGAAATCCTGAAGGCTGACAGTGTGCTCTTCCGTACTTACGCTTACGCTCTTGATAGTATGATTAGTTGTCGTCGCTGCGAACGGTCGAGCATTAGCCGTCAGTGAGGAAATGACGACCACTGAGAGAATTAGTAAAAGTCTGGTTTTCAGGAACATAAACCCGCTGGTGTTAGGGGATAAGAAACGCGTGCGAGGAAGTTTCCCCTACCTGTCTTATGACGCGCTTGCTACCAATAAAGTTGGAATTTTTTAGGAATTAACTCAGGAATATCTTCCGTCGAGAGGCTAGCAAGCGATGGATGCGAGAATTGGACAGCGGCGTGGAAGCAAAAAGGCAGGTTGAGAGGCTATCAGCCTTTGCTCAGCCCAATCGGGAGCTAACGTTTCGCATCCCGGCGAACAAAGGGCGGGCTGACTTCCGTATCGGTGAGCATCCCGTAAAGGCGCGGCCTGCGATAAGCATTGCCCCATGCCTCGCGCTCACGGTAGGCACGGATGCTGTCCATATCGAACGCTGCGAGATACACGTCTTCATGTTCCCCGGCTTCGATAATCAGCGTCTCGCGCGGTTCTCCATCTTCCTTAGGATGCTCGCCTGCGGCGAAGGCGACGGCATCAAAGGCTATGGAATGGCCGTTGTTTTGTGGAGCAGCGTAGTTGGTCATCGCCACCCCGACCATATTCTCATAGGCGCGGGTCTTGAACTGGTCGAGACGGTGTGATTCCAAACTGCAAGCGTTCGGCGTCAAGATGATCTCAGCGCCTTCGAGCATCAGAATCCTCGCGCTCTCTGGAAACTCGCGGTCGTAGCAGATCATAAATCCTACCTTCACGTCGCCCTGCTCCGTATCCAGCGCGCAGACGGGAAAACTGTCGCCGGGTGTGAGCGCAGCTTCCACATCAAACTCGCAGGTATGGACTTTCGCGTAGGTCAGCACGATCTCTCCGTGCCGGTCAATCAAGGACACAGAATTACGCGGCGCTCCCGGCCACTTCTCAAGATAGGTCAGCGCAATCGCCATCTTCAATTCCCTTGCAAGATTTTGGAAGTGTTGAATAAAGGGATCGTCCCGGCTGATGGCCTGCGCTTGCCACAGCTCACGCGCGCCATCTTGCTTCGGATTGAAGAATGTCATGCCGATGCTCCACATCTCCGGGAACAGGGCAATGTCCGCTCCCAGCGCGCGAGCGCGGCGACAGAAGAGGTCTCCCTTGCTCAAGGCGGCGCTCCGATCATGCCCGCAGCCCGTCATCTGCAACAATGCAACTTTAATCGCTTCCATTAAAGATTCTCATCAATGCGTGCAGCAAGCTGACGCCTGTTTCTGCAAGCCGCTGGTTTCTTCCGCCGTCGTTAATCGTCAGGATTTGTGCGAACGAGCCATTCTATCTTAATTCTCCCTTCCTCCCTGTAAAGAATTGTCAGTAAATCAGGCGCGCGACTGACAAAACTTTACGCTCCGCTGACAAATTCTTTACATCCTCCGTGCTCGAAACCTCATCAGAGCAGTAACTCGATTTTCGGCATCCTCTGGCAATGTGTATCGGGAACTCAAAGGATTTCCAATTTACGGCTAAGGAATAAGAGTTATATGAAACGGCTCACTGTCATTTTGCTACTCCTCTTTATCTGTGCTCCGTGTACGCTGCGCGCCCAATCGGGACGAAGGCAGAGCGATAAAGGCTCCGGCAGCACAGGTATCAATGGCAGGACTCCGCCGCCATCTACTTCAACGACGAATAATCCTTCCGATGAAGAAGGAATGATTAATCAGGGCACAGGGCAGGGCGAGATAGTTGAAGGCGACGTGCTGAGGGTCAATACCGCGCTCGTCACCGTCCCCGTCAGCGTGATGGATCGCAACGGCAAATATATTCCTGACCTCGGTCGAGAAGATTTCAAAATCTTTGATGAAGGCATCGAACAACGGGTCGCATACTTTGCGACTGTTGACCAGCCGTTCACGGTCGCGCTCGTCATAGACACCAGCGGCTCGACGGACTTTCGCCTTGAAGACATTCAGGAAGCGGCGATTGCTTTTGTGAACCAGCTAAAACCTGAAGACCGCGTGATAGTCATTTCATTCGACGACCAGATCAACGTCCTGACTAAACCGACCAGTGACCGCAGCGAGATGATCAAGGCCATCCGGCGTACCCGCACGGGAGGCGGCACGCGCCTGTATGATGCGGTGGAGTTGGTCATCAAGAAGCAATTGAAACAAATCAACGGGCGCAAGGCGATGGTTCTCTTCACCGACGGGGTTGACACGACGAGTCGGCAGGCTTCACACGACAGCACGCTCCGAGATGCCGAGGAATTGGACGCGCTTATCTATCCGGTCGCATATGACAGTAAGAATAACGGGCGTTGGGGCGGCGGTGGTCCGCAGCAGATTCCTCTGCCGGGCGGTCGCGGCGGCGTCATTCTCGGCAGCCCTTTCCCGCGCAGCCCCGTGCCGGGTGGTGGTGGTGGCGGTACGAATCCCGCCGATACCCAGAGAGCCAGGATGTATCTCTTTGAACTGGCGCGGAGAACGGGCGGGCGACTCTATAACGGCGGCTCTCTGCTGGGCATCTCCCAGGCGTTCGTCCAGATCGCCGATGAATTGCGCCGCCAGTACAGCCTGGGTTATTACCCGAAGCATGCGGGGCAGGCGGGACAGCGGCGGCAGCTCAAGGTTCGTGTCAGTCAGCCGAACCTAGTGGTAGTGGCGCGCGACAGCTACATCTATTCCCCGAAGAATAGCGATCCTCCGCAGGCAGATAAGCAGCAGTTCCTAAAGTCTGAGTTGCAGGGAGATAAACTTCTCTATCTCAGTCCTCATCAACAACGACTTTCCAGAAGATAAGTAAGATTACGGCAGCCGCGATCCCAGCTCCGATTGCGATTTTAGCGCCCGTCGAGAGATTATTGCCTTTGACACTCTTGACCTGCGGGTAAGCTATCGTCGTAGCCGCGCCGGTCTTTCGATCCGTAACCGTGAAATCTTCTTCGCGAATCGCGCTGATGTAGCCTTCAAGCTTCGTCTTATCCCGCAGCTTGACCTTGACGCGCGCGGTCTCTCCGGTGCCGAGTTTCTGAACATTCACCTTCACCTTCTCGGCAAAGCGAGCTTGCTTTTCTTCTTTCGAGTCGGCATAAGCCAGCCGCATTCCGACTGAATTTAGCAGCAACGCGACGAGAGCCAGAGAGAAAAGTTTTCTGAACATACGAGACCTCCGTTGGGAATTTGAATTACTGGTACGCGCCGCGCGGGGCAGTAATAATCCGGCTGAGACAGTGGGCAGACTTAAGCGCCGTCATCTACGTAGATCGCCTTGATGTAGGGCTTCCCCTTGCTCATACCGTAGGTGATCTTTTTCAGGTACAGATTATTGTGCAGCATCCCCTCCTGCTCGAAGGTGCAGACGCCCTTGCTGCACTGCTTGAGCTGCCCCGTATTCCTCCCAGGGCCATCTGCCCTCTCACGGCTCTTAAACCACCTGTCAACCTGCGCGAGCGTCCTGAAGGTCTTGCGCTCGATCACGGGTGGCTCACCGGCCTGGAACTCTACGACGACCTTCACCGACCCCACATAGGGGCGACCTGCATCAAGGCTGCCTAATTTCCCTTCGCCCCAAGCCGTGGCTACGGCGTTGGCGAGTTCCTGGATGGTTTGCTTTTGAGGTGACAGGTGAGCGCGCGACTGCGCGGCAGCTCCCGCATCAGAAGTTGTTTTCGACTGGGCAAACACGGTCAGACCGAGCGCCGGAATGAGCGCGGTCAGTAGAACGATTTTGATTCTCATTTTCCTCCAGTTAGAGCTAACATTATTGCCGGTAGACATGACCTTGAAGAGCAATGAAGGGTATATTTAATGTGAGAGTTGGGTCAAGGTGCGTCAATTCAAATAGACGCATGAAGCAATCGACCTTCACCGCGAGAAGGAATGATGAAAAGCATTCTATCGGCGCGTCCGGTCGAATGATTTGTTCAGTGTGGCGTTGAAGATAACGCCCGCCGTTACTTTTTTCTTTCCTCAGGCAGGCTGTAAACAACCTTGCCGTTTTCGTCCAAGAAGTTGATTTTCGGCGTGCCTGCCTCGCTGACTGAAATCTCAAGCCGAGTTTTACCCCTCTTATCCAATAGCTCGATAAACGAAGACTTGCTTCGTCCTCGTCCAAGCACTAATCGCTCAGTTCCAAAAGCGCCGCTCTCGGCTAACTCTTTGAGCGCTGCTTTTCTCGCCGCTTCGTCCGGGATGTTCTTGATGGCTTCTCTTTTACTCTGTTGCTCTTCGAAAGTAATATCCGGTCTGTCCCAAATTTTCAATCCGGCAAAATATGCGCCGTTGTCGCTTTCCAAATGCTGAAATCCCATTGTTTGGTCTTGCCTGAACTTATCAAAGGTCAGCGAAAGATACTGTGATTTGCCTTCGCCGTTGGAAACAAGTAAGCCGCCAGCTTCGTCTCCCTTTTCGTTAAAGAAGAGCATTCCGGCTATATCACGTTTTCTGTTATGAAGTTTTCCCTCCACCATACCGGGGTGCTGGCGTTCTTTGTTGGAGATGACCATTCTTAATCTGCCGTCTTTTTCGACGACGTTGATGCGCTCAACGTCTATTTCCTCAAATTTCATCTTTTTGTTTTCCAACGCAAAGGCGGAAAGAAAAAATACTGCCAGGAGCAGTGTGCTGCCAACAGCGTAAATTTTTAAGAAGCGTACATCTTTTTCAAGTTTAGTTTCCATAAATAATCTCCATATCAAAAACGGATGGGCAGGTATCGTTATATACGCTGTCATCCTACTCGTTAGATATTAAGCCTCTAGTGCAGCAGTTTCCACACAGCCACAACTGCGTAGGTCTGGTTAAAGAGAACCAAAGAGCCGACTAAAAACCAACCAGCCGGTATAATAAAAATGAAAAACCACCCGTGCTTGGGGAAGCACACCACATCCAGGCCCGAATGACTATTGATTAATTTATTATTTATCTTCTTAAGAGCAGAAGTGAAGCAATACTGATGATAGACATGTTTAGCGACGCACACCAGGAGAACATTATTCAGCGCCCATAAAATCAGAAGGAGGAGAGGGCCGAAACCGAGTTTATCCACCGCCAGTATATTGAGGGCTACGATGGCGGCGGGAAACTGCCAGATCAAAGTGTTGTACTTGTGATTTTCGTCAGCGTACCAGCCATACAAGGTCTTAAGGTCAACTATAGGAGCCTCCGCTTTTATGGAATCGTCTACTTTAGCGGGAGTATTCGTTGAGGTTTCCATGGATGTCCTCCTGATTAAAGCCGGGCTGATTCCGCTCCGGTCGAGTGAGTTGTTAGATGCGCCTTATAGTTTCTTCCGCCTCCGATGTCTATGATAATTCGATTTGCAATTTCTAAGAACCAGCGCATCCTTACTATAGATGCTGACATTAGATGGATAAGGCTTACCTACACTTCGCGGCATGACCCAAATCTCAACCAGTAAGTCGTCGCGATAGCCTTCATCTGCCCAAATAACTCGATCAGCCTGAATGCCGTACCTCTTCACAATATAATTCTTAGCTCTGATAGCGCGCCGACGAACTTCACCCGCACACGATTTTGTCCCTGCAAAAATGATATACCAGGCGACCAACTCAGGCTCACGCTGCAATTGAATACCTAAGTTGTTCGAGCCGTGCCCTTTCTTCTGAAAATGGGAGATCAGCATACTCGTCAAACTTACGGAAGACATCAGCTAAAGCGTTACTGGCAACTAATAAACAAAGCGCGGTTGTCAGAATAGATTTCATACTTTCAGCTTACCTAAAGACCAGCGCCTGGCGCCCGAATCTAACTCGCCCTGCGCGAGCAGCCTTCAATATCACCGCAGGAAGGAACATGAAAGCCACGCTATCGCGTGCTCGGGTTGAATGAGTTATAGGTTGACGAGGTTCATTCTTCATCTCTGATTCATCAGAGTTAGAGTGAAGGAAGAACATGCCGGGCGGGCGTGACGAATCTTGAATGAAAGGCGCTTTGGACGCCTCTAACAACCTGTTCGCACGCCAGCCCCGCGCTTTAGCTCGACAACGAACTCTCAGATGATGCGCGCCGAGCGGCTCACTATAACTATTTCGCAGAGCTACTGCCAAGCATGTTCTCCGAACCAGACCTGACTCTCTTGGGTGGAGGACTCTCATGGCTGATTACGCCGCGCTCATCGGCATTGACTGGGCTGATCGCAAACACGACATCTGTCTCCTTGACCCGACGACAGGCGGGCGTGAGGCTTCTATCCTCGGCCATTCGCCAAAGACCATTGACGAGTGGGCGACAGCTCTGAGATCGCGCTTCGGCGGACGCCAACTCGCTGTCTGCCTGGAGCAGTCCAGAGGCCCACTGATCTATTCCTTGATGAAGTACGACTTTCTGACTCTCTACCCCGTCAACCCGTCCACTCTTGCTCGTTACCGCAAAGCCTTCTCGCCGTCGCACCACAAAGATGACCCAGCGGATGCCGCCTACCTCGCCGAACTGCTCTTCTTCCACCGCGACCATCTGCGCGCCTGGCACCCGGACTCACAGCAGACGCGCACGCTTGGCTACCTGGTCGAGCATCGCCGCCGCCTGGTTGATGACCGCACCCGCATTAGCAATCGGATGACCTCGCTCTTGAAGTGCTATTTTCCGCAGATTCTGGAGTGGTTTCCAGACATCCGCACCACTCTGGTCTGCGACTTCCTGCTCAGATGGCCTTCGCTAGACGCGCTGCGGCGGGTCAGGCGTGGGACGCTCATTGGCTTCTTGCGCTCTCACAACTCGGTCAGACGTGAGGCCATCGAGAAGCGAGTGGAGGCGATCAAAGAGGCCGTGCCGCTGGTGACAGACCGGGCCGTGATCGCCTCTTCGGTAGTGATGATGAGAGCGCTCGCTGCGCAAATGAAGACGACGCTCGAAGCCATCAAAGAGTTCGACTCGGAGATCGCAGCCTTATGCGCCGTCAACGAAGACTTCGCGCTCATGCAGTCATTGCCGGGTGCTGGCCAGAACTACGCCGCGAGGCTGACGGTGGCGCTGGGTTCGGACAGGGGGCGGTGGCAGTCAGCCGACGAGTTGGCGCGACTCTCCGGCATCGCTCCTGTGATTGAGCGCAGCGGGCAGAGTTGCCGGGTGAGATGGCGCTACTTCTGTCCGAAGTTCCTGCGCCAGAGCTTCCACGAGTACGCGGGCGAATCGGTGAGGCATTCGTTCTGGGCCAGGACTTACTACGATGAGCAGCGAGCGCGCGGCAAGAGCCATCAGGCGGCGGTGCGAGCCTTAGCCTTCAAGTGGATCAGGATCATCTACAGATGCTGGCAGACGAGGACACCCTATGATGAGGTGAAGTATCTGGAGGGACTGCGCCAGAAAGGCTCTTCCTTACTCAATTATGCGGCCAATCATCGGGCGTCAGGCAGATGTTCGGCTTGACTCGTCGCCCTCAGATGGGTCGTTAGACGAGAGTGAGGTTTCAGATTATTTTTTCGCATAGGCTGCGGCAAGCTCTTGAAGCTTCCCTTGCAACTCGGCTTCAGGCAGCCAGCGGCCACGAACCATCACACCGATACGTCGGGACGCATTAGTAACATCCTCTAATGGATTAGCTTTTACTAAAATCAAATCAGCCCGTTTCCCAACGGAGACAGTCCCGAATTCGTTTGTCGCCTGCAAAAACTCAGCCGGGTTAATTGTAGCTGCCCGAAGTGCTTGATAAGGGGTTAAGCCTGCATCAACAAAATGGCGCAGTTCCTCATGGACGGAGAAACCTGCGATCACAAAATGCAGATTCCAGGATGCGTCAGTCCCTAACATAATTCTTACTCCTGCGTCATGTAGGGCTTTCACGAGCTTCTTCTGGAAGGCGAAAATGTATCTGATAGTTCTAAATTTATCGGGGGGAATCTGTTTCCGATAGCTGTTTTCTGTGGCCGACTCTCCGCGCTCGCGAATTGATCGCGGGACGTATTTCAGCTCAGGCCGCTTGAGCAAATTTTGAAAAGTATCATCGCCTACCTGTAAACCGAAGTAGCCATAAAATGTAAGGGTTGTTGTTACGGAAATACCGGCGTCGTGGGCTGCTTTCGCCGTCGGGGCAATCAGCGCCTCGTCAAACTCGTGCCCCTTTTGCTTGAAGAAGTAAGTGTAGAGGAACTCCTCCGCGTGATCCACGGATGCCTGACCGGTTGTCAATGCCACTTCCAGTGAAAGGTTTCTTGGGAAATGACCAACTGCCGGAATTTTAAGCTCTTTCGCCTTCGCAATCAGCGCCTCATAGGCTTCCTTTGACCAGTCGGGAGGTCTATAGACCTTGATGCAATCGTACCCGGCCTTAGCTTGTTCAGTCACAATTCGTCTTGCTTCTTCAGGGTCTTGCAACCCCAAAACCTTTGGGCCGCATGTGTAAAGAGTCGGGCCAAGTATCTCGCCGTTAGCGACAGCTTTGCGCCATTGGAGGTGCTTCGGCTGGCCTTTCATGTTACGCACGGTCGTCACGCCGTTGGCGATATACAGGAGGAGTTCGCCGGTTTCGGATGCTAAGGGAGTACCTTCGGCCACATCATCGGTGATGTGTGCGTGCATATCCACCAATCCAGGCATTAGATATTTGCCACGACCGTCAATCCGAAACACACCCTTAGGCACTTTTATTTTCGATGCCGGGCCTATCTCCGCGACTCGCCCATCCCGGATGATTACTGTCTGCTCCTTTATAATTCGCTCCGCATCCATCGGAACAATATTTACGTTTATAAAAGCAATCGTTTGAGTTTTGACCTGGACGGAGGCGGGACTAGCGAACACCAAAAAGCCAATAATAAGCGTGAGTAAAATAGATAGGCACCAATTAGTCTTCACCCAACTGTCCTCGGCCTACAAATAGAATTAACCCTAACTGTTGTAAACCTTGTAAGCCTGAGTTTGTTCCAAGATTTTTAGTGCCATCTCTAAGGAAGAGCGGCTAACGCCCCGCATCACCCGCCGCCCCGAGCCATTATTGGAATTTGACAGGCGGCGTGTCGGCGGTTGGGTGCATGCCGTTATTATGCTGCGCCACGTAAGTCTGCGGTCGCGCGCTTCCTCAACGCCAGTACCGCCCAGGCTATGACGAGATCAAAGCTGACACAACTCCACGGATACCAAGGTGGCGTATACTCGGCCCCTCCGCCTCTCAGATGTAACGCCACATCCCAGGCGACATGTGCAGCCCAGCCCGCCGCGAGCAACGAGTGCCGGCCCCTGAGGCCCGCCCATGCCGCGGCACCGTAGATGACGACGCCCAGACTTTCAAGCGCCAGCCAGCGCGGGCTCGCTCCGCCAGCCACCCCAAAGACAACGTAGACGAGAGCCGTCACCACCAGGCCGACAGCGTAGACGCGCCTCTCGCCCCCCGGTGGGTACGCGCGCGCCAAGCGGACGAGGACAAGCGAGAGGGCGGCGCCAAGAATCAGCCCGAGCATTATAGCCATGAGTGCGAATCCTGCCTGCGTTTATAGATGGCAGATGGAAGGCAACATAATAACTACTCATTAAGCCGCAACGTGCAGTATAACACGCAGTATTGTAGTATTAAGCCGCATCGTATCGAAGAAGAAGATGTTCATGACACTTGCCTTGCGCTCCCACCTGCGTGTAGGCTTCGGCTTTGAATTCTTGACGACTTGCTGCTCGTGGTATTCTTTAGACCTCTCAAGAATTGAACAACTATGACTACATTGACGCCGATGCTGCGGCAGTATCAGGAACTGAAGCAACAGCATCCCGGCACGCTGCTCTTTTTTCGTCTGGGCGATTTCTACGAGCTCTTTTTCGATGACGCCGTGACAGGCTCGCGTGAGCTTGAGATTACGCTGACGGCACGGCACAAGGAGCGCGGCGATCCCATTCCCATGTGCGGTGTCCCGCATCATGCGGCTTCAAATCACATCGCCAGACTCGTCCGCAAAGGCTACCGCGTCGCCATCTGCGAGCAGACGGAAGAGGCTTCACAAACCAAGAAACTCGTGCGCCGCGAAGTGGTGCGAGTTATCACGCCGGGCACAGCCATTGACCCGCAGCTTGTCGAAGCGCGCGAGACAGTCTACCTGGCTTCCGTCTGTGGCACTGGCGAGCGGATGGCGGCGGCGTTTCTGGATTTATCAACCGGGGAATTCCGCGCGACCGAAGCGAGCGGGCGCGATGCCTGGACGCGCATCCGGGCAGATATTGAATCTTACGCCCCGCGCGAAATCCTCTTCCCCAGCTCGCTCAGCCCCCTCATCAAAAGCACGCGCGACCGGAGCGAACACACCGCACCGCTGCCTTTGCGGCAGACGGAAAACGCCGGAGCAACTTCGCCTGATTCGGACGCAAACGCATCTCTGACTAATTCTTCAACGAATAGAGATGGGGCATTTGCAGGAGCGACCTTAACGCCAGTTGACGAGTGGCAATGGCAAGGTGACGCTTGCGTCGCACAGCTTTGTGAACAGTTTGGCGTGCGCTCGCTCGAAGGCTACGGGCTGGATGGAAAGCCGGAGGCTGTGCGCGCCGCCGGAGCGTGCCTGCGCTACGCTCAGGAGACGCAGCGTGCTGCCGCCGCGCATATCACCGACATTCATTACTTCGAGCCGCAGGATCATCTCATACTGGATCAAGTCACCGTCCGCAATCTGGAGCTAATCGAATCGCAAGGCGGCGGAAATCGCACGCATCCGCTCATCAAGGTGATTGATGAAACGGTCAGCGGAATGGGTGCGCGACTCCTGCGCGCGTGGCTGCTGCGTCCATCAGTCCGCCGGGGCGAGATTGAAGCGCGGCACGGCGGCGTCGAAGAGCTTTACAACTCGCAAATCAAGCGAGACCGTTTGCGCGCTCTGCTCAAAGAGGTTGCCGACCTGGAACGTCTCATTGGTCGCCTCAACATGAATTCCGCTTCGCCTCGCGACCTTCATGCGCTCGAACGCTCGCTCAATCAAGTTCCCTTGATTCGCCAGACGTTATCGGACTCTCAAGCATCGCTCATGCAAATTCTCAATGAGAGCATGGACGAGATGCAGGAGACGCGCGCGCTCATCGCGGAAGCAATTGCGGACGACCCGCCAGCCAAACTCAGCGACGGCGGCGCGATTCGTGACGGGTTTTCGAGCGAACTGGACGAGCTACGCAGCATCAGCCGCAATGCCAAGCAAACCATCGCCTCGCTCGAATCGCGCGAGCGCGCACGATCTCACATAGCAACGCTCAGGATTCGTTATAACAACGTCTTCGGTTATTACATAGAAGTCTCGAAAGCCAATGCTGCGCGCGTGCCCGCCGATTACGAACGGCGGCAGACGCTCGCCAATGCAGAGAGGTACACCACCCCTGAGTTGAAATCCTGGGAAGCGAAGGTACTCGGCGCGGAAAGCAGCATCGCGCCGCTTGAAGCTGAAATCTTCAGCCAACTCTGTTCAAAAATCGCCACCGAGACAAAGCGCATACAGGCGACTGCCCGCGCGCTCGCCGCGCTCGACGCTCTGGCCGCCCTCGCTGAAACTGCCCGTCGTCGCCGTTACGTGCGACCCATCATGCACGACGGCGACGAGATAGAGATTGTGCAGGGTCGTCACCCGGTGATTGAGGTCGCCAGTCAAGAGCCGTTCATCCCAAACGATCTCTACATGAACAACTCCACAGACCGGCTGCTCATCATCACCGGCCCGAACATGGGAGGCAAGTCCACCGTTCTAAGGCAGGCCGCGCTCATCAGCCTGCTCGCGCAAATGGGTTCGTTCGTGCCCGCCGAGAGAGCGCGGCTGCCTTTGCTTGATCGCATCTGGACGCGCGTCGGCGCATCCGATGATCTGGCGCGCGGGCGCTCGACCTTCATGGTCGAGATGACGGAGACGGCGGCCATCCTGCATAACGCCAGCCCGCGCTCGCTTGTCCTGCTGGACGAAATCGGGCGCGGCACAGCAACCTTCGACGGGCTGTCAATCGCCTGGGCTGTCGCTGAATACCTGCACGATTCGGCAGAACACGCCGCTAAGACGCTCTTTGCAACTCACTATCACGAGCTAACGGAGCTTGCGGAGCGATTGCCCGGAGCGCGTAACTACCAGATTACTGCGGCTGAACGCGATGGCGAAGTCGTCTTTTTACATCGTCTGGAAAAGGGTCGCGCTTCCAAGTCTTATGGCATCGAGGTAGCACGCCTCGCGGGTCTGCCGCCTGACGTACTGACGCGCGCCCGTGACGTGCTGGCAAGGCTTGAGCGCTACGAACTGGATGTCTTCACAGACGAAGAGAAACAGGAACAAGCGCCCCACCAGGCGGCGAATGATTGGGAGACATGGGCACAGGGCGAAGCAGGATTGAAAAGCGCCGCACGCCGCGCACGCCAGCAACGCATCGCCATGCAGGCTACACTCTTTGATGCCACCAACCAGAGCATCCTTGACGAGGTACGCAGCGTTGATGTAGAAACGCTGAAGCCGGAAGACGCGCTTGATATTTTACGGGACATACGCAAGCGCATCGTTTGAACTCGCGCATGACGGACGATAGACCATAGACGATGGACGATAAAAACCAAGCTGTTCACCGTCCATCGGCCATCAGCCATCGGCCATCGGCCATCTCCATGCTGACTTCTCTTCCCCTCGAACAACAGATCGGACAACTTTTCTTCATCGGGCTGCCGGGCACGGAGCTTGACGAAGAGACACGCTCGCTCGTCAATCACATTCAGCCCGGCGGCGTGATTGTCTTCGGGCGCAACGTCGCGGGCGCTGAGCAATTGCGCTCCCTGCTTGACGGCGTGCGAGAGCTGCTGCCCGTTGAGCCACTTCGCGGCATAGATCAGGAAGGCGGGCTCGTTGATCGCCTGCGACGCATCTGCACGCCCATGCCTTCGGCGCGCACCATCCGGCAGCACGGCGATCTCGCGGGCGCACGCGCTCTCGGTCGCATCACGGGCGAGGTGCTGCAACTGCTCGGCATCAACATGAACTTCGCGCCCGTCATGTCCATTATGACGGACGAGCGCGACCTGCTCTCCAACGGCCTTTACTCGCGTTCCTTCGGGCGCTCTCCCGGCGAAGTCCTCGGCTACACGACCGTTTACATGCGCGGACTGCAAGCCACGGGCTGCCTTGGCTGCCTCAAGCATTTTCCGGGCATCGGCGCGGGCGAGGTTGACACGCACGACGAGATGGCCGTCGTTCATCTCTCGCACGACGATTTAATCGCGCAGGACCTT
Organism: uncultured Acidobacteriota bacterium; assembly: GCA_963791265.1. Classification (GTDB taxonomy): domain Bacteria; phylum Acidobacteriota; class Blastocatellia; order Pyrinomonadales; family Pyrinomonadaceae; genus QHXM01. The sequence goes on along the minus strand of CAWBSB010000003.1, from coordinate 522,317 downwards.
GCGCCCTACATTGAGCTATTCCAGCGCAAAGACGACCGCGTGCGCGCCGTGATGGTGAGTCACGGAGGCTTTCCGAATGTGGATATTCTGAAAGGCTTCGCCGGAGGCCGACTCGAACCAGCTTCACTCAGCTACGCCATCACAACCAAACTGCTGAGACAGGAACTCGGCTACAAGCATCTGGTCGTGACGGACGACCTTGAGATGGGCGCGATTTCCAAGCACTACGAGATAGAGAAAGCCGTGCAGTTGGCGTTCAAGGCTGGGCAGGATATGTTCCTGATCTGCTCGCATTCGGACATCGCCCTGCGCGGCTATAACGGGTTATTGCAGGCCGCGCGTGACGGCCTCATCAAACAGGAGCGCATCAACGCATCGCTCAAGCGCATCGCGGCATTCAAAGCTCTCATGCAGCCGCCGATTCCCTTCGACCCGGCGCGCTTTCAACAACTATCGGATGAGATTTCAGCCTTGAACGCCAAACTCAACTACACTTACGGAGGAACGCTCTGATGCGCGCTCAAAAACGTGTCACCACACTTCTCATCCTGATTATTGGGGCGCTCCTGCTTCTGCCGGGCTGCCGCAATCGCAGCGAGACTTTCGTGATCGCACTCTCGGATAAGATTTCCACGCTCGACCCCATCGGCTCGCCGACGGTTGATGTGGCGAGCGAACGTATCCGCGTCCTGATTTTCAACTCGCTGGTGAAGAAAGATAAGAATTTTGACTACGTTCCCGATCTGGCCACGGACATCAAACGCGACGACGATGGCTTGAGCTATACGTTCACGCTCCACGATGGAGTGACCTTCCATGATGGCAAGCCGCTGACCTCATCCGACGTTAAATACACGATAGACGCCGTGCTGGCTTCGGCCTCCGGTAAAGCCGCAGGTTTTTTTGAGGGCGCAGGCGAAAGCAAAAAGGGATTGGTGACTGCGGTTGAAGCCCCCGACCCGCGCACTGTCATCATCCGTCTCAGTAGACCCTGGCTCGGTCTTCTTTCAAACCTCGTCCCCATCGGCATCGTCCCGAAAGACAGCGCCGATTCGCAAAAGACACATCCGCTCGGCTCCGGTCCTTTCAAGTTTGTCAGCTACGACACGGCGCAGCAGACGATTTCGCTGGAAGCGAATCCTAATTATTGGGACGGAGCGCCGACAATCGGCGCTTTGCGCGTGCGTGTCATCGAAGACGGGAACGCGTTGCAGGCTGAACTCAGAAGCGGAAGCGTCACGATTGCTCCGCTGCCGACAAACCTCACGCCCGACGCCATCAAATCGCTTGAGCAGGATTCAAAGCTACAGGTGAAACCGTTCACCGGCGCAAACATCGTCTACTTAGGCTTCAACGTGCAGAACGCGCCGCTTGATAACGTCAAGCTTCGTCAGGCCATCGCTTACGCCATTGACCGCGAAACGATCATCCGTGACCTCCTGCTCGGACAGGCGAAAGTCGCGCACTCGATTTTGCCGGAAGAGTCGTGGGCTTATTCTGCGGGAGAGAAATATGCTTTCGATCCGGCGCGAGCCAAACAACTGCTGGACGAAGCGGGCTTTCGTGACCCTGACGGAGACGGCCCGCAGATGAGATTTCAGCAGCCAATCAAATTCGCAATCTCTTCGTCCAGCGTAGCCACACGCCAGTATGTTGATGTCATCCGCGATTATTTGAAGAAGGTCGGCATTCCGGTCGAGATTGAGACGATGGAAACCAACACGCTGCTTGAGCGGCTGCGTCTTGGAGACTTTCAGATGACGACCTCGCGCTGGATCGGCGGCAATCAAGACCCGATTTTCCTGAAAGACCTCTTCCATTCATCCGAGATTCCTTCGCAGCAACGCGCCAGCCGCAACCGCAGCCGCTACAGAAACGATGTGCTTGATAAAATTCTGGACAAAGCCGTCAACACACCTGAGCGCAATACGGCACTCGATCTCTATCGTCAGGCGCAGGAGATCATCAGCCGCGATCTGCCGATGCTCCCGCTCTGGTATCCGGCCAACATGGTGGTGGCGAATAAAACAGTCGGGAACATCCAAATTGACGGCAGCGGCGATTGGAGCTTTGTGCGAGCTTTGACGGTGAGCAAGTAGGATTGAACCTTGCAGACACAAAACAAAGGGAGACCATTATGACTGATTCAAATTCATTCTTAGCTACGTGGTCGCCGCGCATCCTCAGCGTCTTCAGAATCGTCTTTGGATTGCTCTTCATGCTGCACGGAACCCAGAAGCTACTCAACTATCCGCCCGGCCCGGCAGAGATGGGTTTCCCGTTTCCGCTTTTTTCCTGGCCCGGTTTCGCCGGAGCTTTAGAGTTGGTCGGAGGGCTGCTCATCATGCTGGGACTCTTCACCCGCCCCGTTGCCTTCATAGTGTCGGGAGAGATGGCGGTCGCCTACTTTAAGGGTCACTTTACGCCAGACGCATTCTGGCCAACGCAAAACGGTGGAGAGCTTGCCGTGCTCTACTGTTTCGCGTTTCTTTACCTGGCTGTGGCCGGTGGCGGAATCTGGAGCTTGGATTACCAGTTGCGGCGGCGTAGCTAAACTTAGAGCGGCAAGACGGACACTGGACTTAAATTTCTTCGCCGAGTTCTCTCAGGGTTTCCTGCAACACTGTGCGCGAGACCGCGCCTTCACGAATCAGACGAATGTGCTGTCCGCTCAGGTCGAGGACGGTAGACGGCTTATCACCGCGCGCTGCACCGCCGTCAACAATCAAATCCAAATCTGCCGGGAAAGCTTGTGCGACTTCTTCGGCGCTTCTTGCGGGCGGCTCACCCGCGAGATTTGCGCTCGTCGCCGTCAGCGCACCGCCGCAGGCGCGTATGAATGAACGCACTGTTTCGTCATCCGGCAATCTCAATCCCACAGTGCGGCTACCCGCAGTCAACTCATCCGGCACTTCCGGCTTTGCCTGCGCCACAATCGTCAAAGCTCCCGGCCAGTGACGATTTGAGACTGTATTGAAGCGCGGCGACCTGTTGACGAAACGCTCGGCTTCGTCCGCATTGCTGATGACGACAAGGATAGGCTTGCCTCCATCTCTACCTTTCAAACTATTCACACGGCTGAGCGCCTCTCGATTGAAAGGGTCTGCGCCGAGGCCATAGAACGTGTCTGTGCGAAAAGCTATGACGCCGCCTGCGGCTATGACCTGCGCCGCGCGTTCGCGAGCCTCTTCACCGTCTTGAATTGAATTCAAACCCACTTTTACAATTAGCCTGGCGAACCATTGACTAAGTCTAGTTTTATTAAATCAACGGGAGTTCTACGTCAGCGGCTGTGCCGCTTGATTGTGCGGAAAGGCTCTGCCTTTCCGCTAAGCTGCTCATTTTATCTCCGGCAAGGCTGCGCCTTGCCAATCGTGAGGCGTAGCCTCACAGGACGATTGAAAGAAAGCAGGCCGGAAAGCCACAGGCTTTCCGCACAAACCTGCGGCATAGCCGCTAGCGTCTACTTAATCTTGACTCCGTAGCCGATGCCATCTCCGAACGAGAGAACCTCTGCGCGCAGTTGCGGGTGATTCACAAGATGCTTGTTAAACTCGCGCAGCGCCTCCGTTGATTCCTGCTGATCGGGAGAGCGAATTTCTCCCGCCACCTGTCCGCCCCACAAAACGTTGTCGGCAATAACCACTCCCCCGACGCGCAGCAGCGGCAAGCTCTGCTCTAGATAATCCGAATACTCTTCCTTCAACGCATCCAGATAAATCAGATCGAACGTCTCTTCGAGACGCGGAATAACTTCGAGAGCCTTACCGCGCTCTATGCGAACGCGCTCACGAACTCCGGCGCGCGTCAGATAGTCTTCAGAGCGACGAATCATTTCATCATTCGGCTCGATGGTGACGATCAAACCGCCATCGCCAATCGCTTGCGCCAGATGAACGACCGCATAACCGATGGCCATGCCGATTTCCAGAACGCGCTTGGCATTCATCGCACGCGCAGTAATCTCCAGAAAGAGCGCTACTTCGCGGTCGGCAATCGGCACACGGTTCTTCTCGGCATCCGCCTCCATTTCCGCGACGATTCCGGTGCTGGCTGGCAAAAGACGTTCGAGATACTCCGCCTGCTCACGACGAATGATGGCGTCAAGACGTGCTTTCATATGGATGCTTCCTATGTTTCGCTTGATTTAGACGAACAGGCAGAAAGTCTACTCGTAAGAGATGAGCCTACGCAATCTGAGGGGGCTTATTAATCCGTCAGTTGTCGGATTTCTCCTGCGCTTCGGATGAGACGGAGACGTAGCGGCGAGCCAAGCCCAGTTCGCGCAGCTTGTGCTGAAGCGACTGGCGGTGCATGCCTAAAATCCCGGCGGCGCGGGTGACATTCCCGCCGGAATCCTCCAGGCAACGCGCAATGTAGCGCCGCTCAAACTCCCTTCGGTCTGAACGAAAATCCGCTGTGAAAGGGACGGCGAGCGAGCCGTCCACTTCTGAATCCATCAGCACGCTGTTATTGCCGCTGCCGCCGTCCACGCTGCCGGAGGCACTCTTCTTGATTTCTTCCGGCAAATCGCGCGCTGTCAATTCATCACCCTCGGCCATAATCGCCGCCCGCTCGATTGTGTTTCGCAACTCGCGCACGTTGCCCGGCCAGTCGTATTCAATCAGGCGTCGCAGGGCGCTCTGTCCAATCAGACGGACGGGCAGGTTGTAGCGCTCAGCCGCAGCCCGCGCGAACGATTCGGCGAGGACGGGAATATCTTCGCGGCGCTCGCGCAATGGTGCGATTTCAACCGTGACGACGCGCAGGCGATAGAAGAGATCAGCCCGGAAATTTCCGTTCGTTATCTCCTGCTCAAGCGGGCGATGCGTAGCGCTGACGATTCTGACATCAACCGGAATTGATTCGTTGCCGCCGAGCCGTTCGATGTGCCGCTCTTCGAGCGCGCGCAGCAGCTTGGCCTGAACATTCGCGCTCATGTCGCCGATCTCGTCAAGGAAGAGTGTTCCCCCGTCGGCCTGCTCAAACTTCCCCCGCCTGCGCGCTGCCGCCCCCGTAAATGCGCCTTTTTCGTGGCCGAAAAGTTCCGATTCGATTAATTCAGAAGGAAGCGCGGCGCAGTTGACCGCGACGAAAGCGCCGCTGCGACGGGACATGCTGCGCTCGTGAATCTCGCGCGCGACGAGTTCCTTGCCCGTGCCGGATTCGCCACGCACCAGCACGGTCGCATCCGTTTCCGCGACCTTCTCGATCATGGCGCGCACGCGGTGCATCGCTTCGGATGCTCCGATCAACGCTCCGCGCGACGTGCCTTCAATCTCTATGCGCCGACGAAGCGAGCGATTTTCACGTCGCAGTTGAACGGTCTCAAAAGCGTTCTTGATAGCGAGGCGCAGGTCGTCCAGCTCAAACGGTTTTGAGAGATAATCGTGCGCGCCGGATTTGATGGCTTCGACCGCCATCCTTTCAGAGCCGTGCGCCGTGATGAGAATCACGAGCGGCGCATCGCCGTTCGCCTCTTTCAATTCATTCAAAAACTCCAGCCCGCTGGCACCCGGCAAATTCACGTCGAGCAGCATCAAATCCGGTCGCCACTCTTTCATTAACTGGCGCGCAGCCTCGACGCTATCGGCTTCCTCAATCTCGTAGCCGAAGCCGCCGAGCGAGCGGCGCATTCCATAGCGCGCCGCCTCTTCGTCGTCAACAATCAGCAGCCGCAATCCGGCTTCCTTCGTCTTTTCAACCATCTTCTTAAGCTATCTCCAAATAATAATTCTCAAACACGCGCCATTCATTAGCACTCGCCGTGCCACAAATCGGCATGATTGTCCCTTCAACTTGTGGTAAAAGGTTGACACCATGACAGAGATTAATCAACCCGAAACGCCCACTAAATTTGCGGGCGAACGCTCCCCCACAGGCGACGGCGCAAACCTTTCTGGCAAGCGCATCGTCTTAACCACCTTTGGCTCTTTCGGCGACATTCATCCATACATGGCCGTCGGTCTTGAGCTACAGGCGCGCGGGCATAAGGCTATCATTGCCACCAGCCCTGCCTACCAGGAAAAGATCGAAGCCACCGGACTGGGCTTTCACGCCATCCGCCCGGACATCGCACCTCCCGAAGAAAATCTCGAAACGATCCTCAAGGCTATGGACGTGATGAAGGGCGGCGAGTTCATCATCAAGGAGTTGTTCTCGCCCTACGTCCGTGAGAGCTACGAAGATTTGCGCGATGTGACGAGCGACGCCGACCTGCTCGTGACGCACATGCTGACCTTTGCTGGCCCTGCGCTCGCGGAGAAGACAGGCATTCCCTGGATTTCCACCGTGCTTGCTCCGACATCGTTCTTCTCTGTCCATGATCCTTTCGTGCCGCCTCAACTCCCCGCCATAAGTAAGCTGCTTCGCCTCAGTCCGCTTGTCGCTCGCCCGTTCATGCGCATCACCAAACGAATTTCCGATAGGTGGGTCGAGCCGGTTTACAAGTTGCGCGCTGAGCTCGGACTTTCAAAGGGTGAGCATCCCATGTTTGAAGGTCAACACTCGCCCTCGCTCGTTTTAGCACTCTTCTCAAAAGTCATAGCAGAGCCGCAACCCGATTGGCCTTCACAAACGATTGTCACAGGCTTTCCCTTCTACGACCAGAAAGACGAGGCGCACATCTCGCCTGAGTTGGAAAAGTTTCTTGACGATGGCCCACCACCGATTGTCTTCACACTCGGCTCGACAGCCATCTTCGTCGCAGAAGATTTTTACCGCGAGAGCATCGCCGCCGCGCATCTTCTCAATCGCCGCGCGGTACTGCTGATTGGCGATGCGCGCAACCTGCCGAAAGAACCTTTGCCCGCTGGCATCGCCGCTTTCGATTATGCGCCTTACGGGCAGATTCTGCCTCGCGCGGCGGCGGTCGTTCACCAAGGCGGAGTCGGCACAACCGGGCAGACCCTGCGCGCAGGCGTGCCCGCTTTAATCATTCCCTTCAATCACGATCAACCCGACAATGCCTTTCGCATCGCGCGCCTCGGCGTCGGGCGCACCATCTCCCGCACCAAATACACAGCCGCCACCGCAGCCAGAGAACTGGATAGATTATTGGCGGATAAAAGCTATGCGGAAAAGGCCGCCACACTCGGACGCATTGTGCAAAGCGAGGACGGCGCGCACACCGCAGCCGACGAGATTGAAAAGCTTCTCAAGACAAAGGCTCGTAAATCGTGAATCGTGAATCGTGAATCATGAATTGTGAATTGTGAATCGTGAATCATGATTCATGAATCATGATTCGTGAATGGCAAAGGGTCTTGCCTGCAAAGCAGGCAACAGAATATAGCCCCTGATGAAGCCGAAGGCGGAATCTGGGGATAATCAGCAGATAAAAACATGAGCCTGCGTGAGCAGGCGACAGATACTCATGCCCACACATACCCTTCTTTGAAATCTATCCGGTGCGCTCGCAACAGGGCTTTGAACTCTTCCTCGAAATTTACGCGCCTATGATGCTCCTCTTGATGGGCAATGTAACGACGCACCCGCTCAACCTGTGACTCGCTGACCGTGAAGGCTCCATACCTGCTTTGCCACGCGAACAGTCCCGCGGTTTGCTTCTTCGCCCAGATGGAAGAATTCGCTTTCAACTCTCTCAAGAAGTCGGAAAGAGCGATGGTCGGCGGCACTTTAACTAGCAAGTGAACGTGATCGGCTACCCCGTTAATCTCTAAAGCCGCACCGCCCAAGCCCCGTACAGTTCCACCTAGATATTCATGGAGTCTGGGACGTAAGGCAGTGGTAATAAGCGGGGCGCGTTCTTTTGTGGCATAGACCAGATGATAGAGAAGATTGGTGTAGGACATCTTCGTCTCCGTTGGGGAACCTCTGCCGCCTGCTCACGCAGGCTTATAATTTTTTCTGCCGCTTATCCCCAGATTCCGCCTTCGGCTCCATCAGGGGCTACATTCTCTCGCCTGCTTCGCAGGCTGGGACACCTGTCGTTTCAGATTGTATGACTTCTAATTTGTCGGCAGGTACGTTATGAAATATTTTCAGACGTGCGCGGCACACGCAATTCAAAGCAGGAGCCTTCACCTTCCTGCGCTGGCCGCAATTGCGCCGAGCCGCCAGCCTCTTCCATACGTTTCCGCACGATTGCCAGCCCTAAGCCTGTCCCGCGCTGCTTGGTCGTAAAGAAAGGCTCCCAGATGCGCTCTCGGATTTCTACAGGGATGCCTTTGCCGCTATCGGAGACAGTCACCAGCAGTTCGTCGCTTTCCATCTTCGCTTCAACGACGGTGCTCCCGCCCAGAGGTGTGGCCTGAATCGCGTTGATTAAGAGGTTCGAGAGCGCATCGCGCAGAGCCGAGGCAGATGCTCCATCCAGCTCTGCTTGAATTTGCGCGCGACACTCTATCTTGACGCCGCGCCCGCTGGCTTCCGCGCGGAAGAGTTCGACGACTGTGTGGATGAGTTCGTCTGCGCGGCTCGGTGAAATAGATGAGGGCGCGTGGCGGGCGAAGCTCAAAAGCTGCGTCACGCTCCGGTTCAAACGATCCGTCTCTCCGACGATCAAATTGAGATCACGCGCATACTCTCGATTCAAGCCTTCGTCTTCACGCATCACCTGCGCGATGGATTTTATCGCCGAGAGCGGATTCTTAACTTCGTGCGCGATAGTCGCAGCCATTTGGCCAAGCGCCGCCAGACGCTCGCCCTGTGCCAGCCGCCGCTCCAACCGGACGTTCTCTTCAACCAACCGGCTATCTTCGATAGCAATCGCCACCTGCCCGGCCAGTACTTCAAGAACAGTGCGAGCATCAGGCGTCAGCGCATCTCCCGCCGCATCCACCAGCATCAGGCCGACCGTTCGTTCTTCACGGCGCAGGGCGTAAGCCAACTCATACCCGCGCTCGTGCAAGGCGCGTCCACCTTCAAGAGCCGTCCATTCACGCTCTCTCAAAACATCCAGAACCTGATCCACCCACTCACCTGATTCCTTCAAGCCATCAACGCCCCGCTCGTCGCCGTTGCTCTCTTCAAACCCTGAGCCTGCTTCGTTCTGTTTCTGATAGCGCACGATGAGCTGGACGCGGCGCAAGCCCAGCGATTGAGCGGTTCGTTCTTCGACGAAGCGAAGCAGTTCCGGCAGCTTTCGATATTGGCCTGCGTGCGAGCCGATGCGCGCGACCGTCTCGCGGTAAAGCGCCGCCTCACGCTCGAAGAGCTTATGAAAACGACGCTCCAACCAGCCCCGCAATGGCGCGGCAACCAGGGCTAGCGCGAGAATCAAGAGGGCTTCGACCGCTCCGGCGCGTAAGCCGAACCCAGCCGTCAACCATTCGCTGAACGTGCGTATCACTAAAAGATAAACACCCAGCACCAGCACGGCGAACGTGGCGGCAATCAGGCTCTCCTTGATAATCAACTCAAGGTAGCGATAGCGATAGATGTAGTAAGCAATCAGCGCCGACGGCAGCAGCGACCCAAGATTGGAGAGCGTCTTCAGGTACAGCCCAAGCTTTGTTCCCTCGCCAATGCCGAATCCGTAGACGGCGAGAATCAATAACGCGATGGCGATCAGGGATGCGGCCAGCGTCCGCAGTGAGCGCCGTTCGCCAATGCTTGATGAAAGGCGCGCAATCAGGGCATCTGTGACGGCCACGAAACCAAGCACGTATCCAGCCCAGACAGCGAAAGCGAGTGAGTAGGTAACTCCGGTCGAAAACGGCACGAAGGTATGCGCGAACTTTTCGAGCATCGGCTCGTAAGTTCCCGTCCAGAGGTGCGGGACGGCGGTGACGAGAAAAAGCGCCGGAGCGTATGAGAGGTAAACCCTTGCTTTTTCGGTGAGCGTCAGAGGGCGGTTACGCGCAGTCGCCCAGAGATGCAGGTGAACGTGTAGTAGAAAAGAGTAGGAGAGCGTGATGCTCGTGACCGCCAGAGTGTCTACAAAACGCAAGGCAAGCGCCCATTGCTCGCGCTCAAGTCCGAGCAATCCGTGCAGCGCCACAATCAGATTGCTCGCGTGCCACACGCCCATCGCGAAGGCCAACAGCAACAGCACACGCTCGACACTCCCCAACCCCCGACGCCGCTTTAACAGCAACGCTCCCATCCACAGGTGCAACGCTGCCCCGGTGCTGTAGCCGATGAATTGTAAGACTTCGAGAGGAGACATGACTCAAGTGATAGGTGATAAGTGATAGGTGATAGGAAAAAGTCTTTCTCTTATCACCTATCACCTATCACTTATCACTTGATTTCAATTTGCGGCGCTCGTCGGTGCACCCGAGGGCATGAGAGTTATCTCTATGCGACGGTTGCGCGGACGGTTGGCTGGCTTGGAGTTGGAGGCAATGGGATTGCTTGCGCCCATTCCGTTGGCCTGGATGCGTGCGCCGTCAACTCCGGCGCTGATGAAACGCTCGGCGAGGATGCGTGCGCGATCCTGCGTGAGTTGCTGTAGCAGCGTTTCGTCGCCGCGATTGTCCGTGTAGGCTTCGATCACGATCTGGTAGTCCGGGTTGTTGGCGAAGAGCGCGGCAAGGGGTTCGAGCTTGGCCGCAGCCGCCGCAGAGAGGTCGCTGGCTCGCGCGCTTGTCCAGAGAGTTTCGGGAAGCGTGAGCACGAGGCCGCGATTGGTTTCACGCACTGTGCCGTAGCGAGCAAGCATCTGTTTGAGCGTCGAAGCGTTGGTGCGCTGCTGCTCGATTCTCTGCACGTTGGCCTGACGTGCTGCTTCCGCCGCCCGCTCGCCTTCGATTCGCGCCAGCTTGATTTTGGCGTCCTCGCCTTCGGAGCGAACTGTTTGCATCTCGTCGCGCAGCCGCGCAACTTCGGTTCTCAGATCACGCACCTGTTGAGTGGCGTTGACCGCGTCGCGCTCGGCCAACTCGCGTGCGCGCTGCTCTCGCTCCAAAGCCGCACGCAAATCCGCAATTTGCTGGTTAGAGGTGGCGGCATTCTCTTCCGCGTTGCGAACGGCCTGATCGCGGCGCGCAATCTCTTCACGACGCTGGCGGGCAGCCTTTTTCGTTTCAGTCACCTCTTCGGCGCGCACGCCGAGACTGATAGCACGCCGCGCAGCCGCGTCCACCTCCGCTTCCGATTGCCGCAAACGCCAGGCGTTCTCCGCCTGCTCAAGCGCGTCCTGCGCTTCCCTCAATTCATCCGTCGCATCACGCGGCGCTCCGGCATAGCGTGCGAGATTGATTGCCTGTCGCGCGCCGAGCAACGATACGGGCGTCTTGCGATATTGATCATCGGCCACGTCCGGCACGCGCGCATCGTTGAAGTAGTCGCTGGTGTTGCCCAGGTATTGCACGTTGACGGTTGCTATCTCTGCGTCGCCGGGTTTCTGCGGCGGCAGATTTTCAAGGACGACCATGCGGCTGGGGCCCCGCACGAGAAAGTGCGGCTCGGCTGTGACGATGAGCGCGAAGGTCTGAAATGGCGTGGTCACGTCGAGCTTGGAGTTGACGAGAAAGCTGCCGCCCCTCTTGATCTCGCCCAGATTGTCTACGCGGCCTTCGGGCGAAATCGCCCACAACACGTAGGTCGTATAAACGCCGCCCAGTTCGTTGGCTCGCGGCAAATCTTCGACGCTCAACTCGACGCGCGTTCCGCGCCGCCCGGCGCGTCTTACTTTCGCTTCACCCTTCAAGCGTGGCAGGAGCGTCGTTCCGCGAAACTTAACCGTGATGGCCTGATCGAGCGGATAGGTAATCGCCACAGTCTGGCGTGCCAGATCGCTTTGAGCATGGGCGGGCGGGGCTGCGATTAAAAGGGCTAGAACCAGGAGAGGCAATAGACGTAAAGGAGAGGCAGGGTACTTCATATGACGATTACTCCTTTTGATTGAATGAGCGCACCGTTTTTCGGCTTTTCGAGCGCGCGAGCATGAATCTTCCGCAATATTGATGCGCCCGGCACGCTCATTGTTGCCGAAGCGAGTGCGGAGAATCAAGCATGCGCCGTTCTCTGACCCTGAAAGGGTCGTATGTAATAGCCGGGGGCCGAAGCGACAGCGCCGCCCCCGGAAGCGCGCGATAAATGATTTCGACCCTGAAGGGGTCGCACATTCAAGGTTGAGGTGCGACCCCTTCGGGGTCGGATTCTTCTTTAACATCAAACCGGGGGCGGCGCTGTCGCTCTGCCCCCGGCTATTTTATGTGACCCTTTCAGGGTCAAAAAGATTGAACGCCCCTCATTCAAACCGCGCGCCGTCCCGCGACTAATTGAACGACGATGATGGCGATGGCGCAGAGTAGCAGAATGTGTATGAAGCCGGATTTATGCAAGACCATCCCCACAGCCCAACCCAAAACCAGCAACACCGCAATCATCCAGACCCACATGCCTCGTCTCCTCTAGCTCTACTGTAGAGATTTATTCCTTCGCCGCCTTCACGGAATCTTTCGGGAGGCCGACGGCGCGCAAGCCCGTTCCCGAAGTGTCCGTGCCGACGACAAAGGCTCTTGAGCCGTCGCCAAAATTTCCTGTCACCAGCGCGCGTGTTTGAGTCACAGCGCCTTCCGCAGTAGGTTCCTTAGCGTCCGCTTCAGCCTTCCACAGTAAAGAGCCGTCGCGTCCTGAATATCCGCGCGCGAAATCCTGTCTGGCGGCCACCAGCACGTCCAGCACGCCGTCGTTGTTCAAATCTGCGAAAGCCGTTGATGCCGCGTCCGTCGCGCCGGAGGTGTACCACTTAATCTTACCGTCCGTCGTCCCGACCGCAACGAGGCGTCCCCGGCGGGTCAGCATCAGAACTTCGGGTGAACTGTCATTATCGAGGTCTACCGTGGAGAGCGTTCCGGCTGGCGCATCGCCTTCGGTCGCAATGCGCCCGATTGGTTTCAGGTCGGCAGCGTTCAAAGAAATCAGCCCGCTTTCACTTCCGACCAGAACGAGCGTACCGCGTGGAGCGGCGACGACGAGCGGCGGTGTGGTGATAACCGTATCCATCTTGACGAAGCGCACGCGCTCGCCTGTGCTGCTACGCACATCCAGCACGCCACCTTCGAGCGCCAGCACAACCGCGTTTCCACTACCCAGGGGAAACGAAGCAGGCGCAGCAATCACAGCCCCATCGAGTTTCGTCTCAGAAACAATCTGCCCGTTCTCCGGGTTAATGACTGTCAAAGCCGGTGAGCCGTCAGTAGCAATGAGCAGGGTCTTTGCGCCGCCGCCTTCAGGAGCGGCCAGCGCGCCGCAGACCGGACGAGTCTTGAGCGCAACGCGCCATAGCTCGCGTCCCGTCGTGCCTTCCAGAGCGCGCACGCCTCCTTCAATCCCTACGACGACGTTGGTGAGATTATTGCGCCCGTCAATCAGTACGGGCGTGAACGTAGGCGCACCATTATTCCCCGTCGGCTCGCCGCGCTTCGCGTTGGGACGGAAACGCGCTGCCCACAAAGCAACGCCGTTTGAGCCATCCAGCCCGTAAGCCATGCCGTCAGCATTCACGCCAACCACATCAGAGCTGGTTGCCGAACGAAGGTGCGCGACGAGTGGCTGCGCGATTGAGCCGGTCGTCGTCCGCCATCCGGCATTGCTCGTCGGCAGCAACGCAGGAACGGCATCCCCGCCCGAACTCGTCTTCGCATCATCTGTTATCTCGACGGCGCGTGGCGCTGAGAATGTTCCGGTCTCTTTAACTGCGGGAGCAACGCGCCAGAAGTATCGTCCCGGCCCAAGCTCCGTCACGGCATACTCTGTCCCGAAAACGGCGCGGTCGAAAACTATGTCATTGAACTTGTCGTCACGCGCGAGTTGCAGCCTGTAGCGCAAGACTCCCTGCTGACCGGGCCAGCGCAGGTAAACAGACGTTTTGGCGGGCGCGGACGGTTGTGTGTTCTGCGCGAGCGCGTTTGACGCAGGCATCGCGGCAAAAACGAAAGTAAGAATGATGATGAAACGAAGCATCAGGCGCGACTTGTGGGGCATAGGATTCATCATGTTGTAGAGGCAGGCAAACCGGCTCGATAAGCAGCGCTTGCCTGCCGGGTGAATTTTGTTAAGGGGTTTCATTGAGCTTGTAGCCGACGCCGCGCACCGTCAGAACGTAGTGCGGGTTCTTCGGGTCGGCTTCCAATTTTTTCCGCAGCCGGTTGATGTGCGGGTCTATGTTGCGCTGGTAGCCTTCGTATTCCGTACTCCAGACCTGATCGAGCAAGGCGTTGCGCGACCACGCGCGTCCCGGCTCCGAGGCCAGCAGTTCGAGAATCTGAAACTCAAGCGGCGTCAACTCCACGCGCGCACCGCTGAGCGAGACTTCGTGGCGTCGTTTATCAATCACGAGATCGCCGATACTGATGCGCTCGCCGTCCGTTGTGGGCTGCGCGCCCTGCGAACGTCTGAGCAAGGCTTCGACCCTGACTTCAAGCTCCATCGGATCGAAAGGCTTGCCCAGGTAATCATCCGCGCCAGCCTTGAATCCGGCCACCTTGTCGTCGGTGCTGTCGTGCGCCGTCAGAAACATCGTCGGCGTGTTGACACCACGATCACGCACCCGCCGCAGCAGGTCAATGCCCGTCATGCCCGGCATTGACACGTCGAAAATGAAGCAATCAAAACTTCCTGTAGTGGCAGGCTCAATGGCGGCAGCGCCGCTGTCTTTATCTTCCACCTCGTAACCGATGCGGCGGAAATAGGCCGCCAGCAGCATACGCAAGTCTGCGTCGTCGTCCACTATTAACAAGCGCCGACCTGTACCCGTCTTAGTTTCTCTTTGTTCCACTTTTTTTCCTGCGCCGAAGTCAGGCTGAATTATCGTGGCTGATTATAGCGCACTTGGGCGGTCAATGCTCAAACAATCCGAACAGGCATGGACACAGTTCTCTCGTACCCCTTACGGGTTGAATTTAACTGACTCTCAAAATGCTCATCTCTATGAATCTGGCGTTGATGCCGGGCTTAACTTGTTCCACACCAAATTGACTATATCTTCGACAGTATGGGTTCGCCCGGCTTCAGCGTCAGTAATTTTAATCCTGAACTCTTCTTCAAGCCGTGTGACGATTTCAACGTCAGCCATCGAATCATAAGCCCAGAAGAAGCTCAGGTTTTGGGAGAAATCATCTTCGACCGAGAGGCGGGATAAATCAGCATCCAGCTCATCTTCAAGGATTTTCCTCACTCGACTGACAACGAAGAACGGAACCCCGCGAGACTCAAAATATCTTTCATAAAACGCGCGCTCATCGAGCGGCTGACGATTGGCAAAGCTTTCTCAATCTGCTTTCTTTTTGCCCTTGCCTGCCAAATCCCAAGAGGAATAGCTATCACGGTGATAATGGCAATAACCAGAATAACCTGAATCAGCCGATCCATAAATATTCACTCAAATGCAGCCGCATGACGCACGCTCCCCACAGCCTTGACGCAAACGTTTAAGGGTAAGTATATTCTCTATTTACCGATTTCGGGCGTCGGTTCTACCCACCCTTCAAGCAGAGCGTATCACGGGAACTCGCGCAGGACTTGCGATGCAGGAATTCGAGCGACTACTAAAGTATCTCAAGCCGCACTGGGGAACGTTCTCACTCGCCACCGTCTGCATGGTTGTGGTCGGGCTGCTGGAGACGGCAACGGGCGCGCTCATCGTTCCCATCTTCGATCAGGCTTTCGCCGGAGAGGCGGGGCAGCGCACGCCCACACTTTTCGGCCTGCAAGATTATATCCCGGCATCTGGTCTCGCCGCCTGGCGCACCATCGCCATCCTGCTGCTGATTTTCACACTCGTCAAGGGCATTGCGGAATATTTGTCTTCTTTCCTGATGGCGCGCGTCGGCCAGGCTGCCGTTCTACGCCTCAGGCAAGACCTCTACGGCCACGTGCTTGGACAAAGCGCAAACTTTTTCGAGCGCCACCGGACAAACTATCTAGTGTCGCGGCTGGTGACGAGCGCGGCAGCAATCGAAGTCGCCTTCACAGCGACCTTGCGCGACATGCTGCGCGAGAGTTTCACTTTAATCTTTTTTCTTTCGGCATCTTTTTATTACAACTGGCGCTTAACTTTGGGATCGCTCGCCATTGCCCCGGTGATAGCCTTTCTGACGGCGCGCTTCGGGCGTTCGCTCCGCAATCTGGCGCGAGAATCTTTCGAGGGTAATAAGCGCTTGACCGATACAGCGCAGGAAGCGCTCGCCAATCAAACCATCGTCAAAGCCTATCGCGCCGAAGAGCATGAGCATCGTCGTTTCTCGGCGGTCGCACGCGAGATCGTGCGCGCTAACTTGCGCTCGGCGAAGATCGCTGCGCTGTCGCCCCCGACCATCGAGATGATTGGCGTAATCGCTGTCGCCGTGCTTCTCTTTTTCGGGCAGCGCGAAATCATGGCCGGAAGAATGAACTCGGCGCAGTTTCTGACCTTTCTCTTCTTCCTCTTTCGCAGCTACGACCCGATGCGTAAGCTCTCGCGGCTCTCAAACAGCATGGAGCAGGCGCTCGCCGCCGCGCGCCACGTCTGGGAAGTGATGGACGAGCACGCGCATATTCCCGAAAAGCCGAACGCATCTGATCTTGCGCCGCTCAGCCGCGAGATCGAATTGCGCAATGTCTCCTTCGGTTATGGGAACGAAACTAAATCTGTGCTGCGCGACGTGAGCTTGCGAATCCCGGCAGGCCAGATGGTCGCGCTCGTCGGCGAATCCGGTGGCGGTAAATCAACCCTGACGAAACTACTGTCACGCTTTCATGACCCGACGACCGGAGCTGTACTCTGGGACGGAACGGACTTACGCGATGCGCGCACCAATAGTCTCCGCAAGCAGATTGCGCTCGTCACACAGGAAACGGTGCTCTTTAACGACACCGTGCGTCATAACATCGCTTACGGAAGGCTCGACGCCTCTGACGCGGAAATTGAAGAAGCCGCGCGCGTCGCCTTCGCGCACGACTTCATCCTGGAGTTGCCAAACGGCTACGAAACAATAGTCGGCGAGCGCGGCATCTTTCTTTCGGGCGGCCAGCGCCAGCGTCTGGCCATCGCGCGGGCTGTGCTGGCAGATGCGCCCGTGCTGATTTTAGACGAAGCGACCTCGGCGCTCGATGCGGAATCGGAGCGATTGGTTCAACGCGCGCTCGCCAACCTGATTCGCGACCGCACGACCATCGTCATCGCTCACCGGCTCTCGACAGTCC
Source organism: uncultured Acidobacteriota bacterium (assembly GCA_963791265.1). Taxonomy (GTDB): domain Bacteria; phylum Acidobacteriota; class Blastocatellia; order Pyrinomonadales; family Pyrinomonadaceae; genus QHXM01. Next base: position 505,220 of record CAWBSB010000003.1, on the reverse strand, counting down.
GCCGTGCGGACAAGATCGTCGTGATGGAGCGCGGGCGCATCGCCGAACTCGGCAACCACGCTGAGCTACTCGCTCGCGGAGGTCTCTACAGACATTTATACGAGCTACAGTTCGCAGATGAAGAGGAGGACATGCCAGTAGTCAGTGGTCAGTAGCCAGTAGTCAGTTAAAAAACTGATTCTTACTGACCCCTGACCACTGGCCACTGACCACTGCTTTTATGAAATCAATGACCGGATTCGGGCGCGGGGCGGCGACGGGAGAAAACTTCTCTGTCGGAGTTGACCTCAAGACTGTCAACAACAGGTTTCTGGATATTCATCTGCGATTGGGCACGGAGCTTTCGGCGCTGGAAGTGCAGGTCAAGCGTCGCATCAGCACGCGGCTCGCGCGCGGGCGAGTTGACGTGAGCATCACCCTGGAACGAACGGGTGAAGTGGCTTATGAATTGAATCGTCCGTTAATCGCGGGCTACATCAGCGCGCTTCGTGCCATGCAGCAGGAATTTGAGATTGCGGGCGACCCTGACATCAATGTCCTCGCACGTCTGCCGGGAGCGATGCAGCCCGTGCGCGATGGGATTGATGAAAAGATGGTGGCCGGGGTCGAGCAGGCGATTGACGAGGCGCTGGAAGAGTTGGAACAGATGCGCGAGCGGGAAGGCGAGGCGCTGGCCGTGGAGATGCACTCGCGGCTCGACGAGATTTCGCAGCAAGTTCCCATCATCGAAGCCGCCGCAGGCGGATTGGCGGATAACTACCGCGCACGCTTGCAGAAAAAGATCGGGGAACTCCTGGCACGCGACGCGCAGGGAGTGGAGGTTGATCCGGGACGCCTCGCGCAGGAGGTCGCATATCTCGCCGACCGCAGCGACATCAGCGAAGAGATTGCGCGCCTGAAAAGCCACCTCGTACAATTTCGTGAAGCGTTGGGGGATGCAGGCGAAACTGGCAAACGCCTGGACTTTCTCTTGCAGGAATTGAACCGCGAGGCCAACACGGTGCTTTCCAAGTCAACCGATCTTTTAATCAAAGATGCGGCGCTCGCCATCAAAGGCGCGGTCGAAAAACTGCGCGAGCAAGTGCAGAATGTCGAGTGAGCTGAAAGAGAAACAGGTGAGTTCGACGCTCTCCGAAGTCACGGCAGGGCGTGGGATGCTCGTCGTCGTCAGTTCCCCTTCAGGCGGCGGCAAGGGCACATTGATTCGTCGCGCTTTGGGAACGGTGCCGAATCTCGGTTATTCTATCTCGTTTACGACGCGCACACCGCGCGAAGGCGAAGTTAACGGGCGCGACTACTTTTTCGTTTCAAATGAAAAGTTCAAGGCGATGATTGAAGCGAATGGCTTTCTGGAGTGGGCGTTCGTACATGGCAATCTCTACGGGACATCGCACGCGCAGGTTGAAGGCGAGAGGCTCGCCGGGCACGACATCATTTTAGAAATAGACGTGCAGGGCGCAGAGAGCGTTCGCAGGCTGGCACGGGACGCTGTCAGCGTTTTTATCCTGCCACCCTCATTCGAAGTTTTACGCGACCGCCTCGTCGGCAGAGGCTCGGAACGACCCGATGATCTCGCCCTGCGACTCAAGAATTCTCGCAGTGAGGTGGAGCATTACAGAGATTTTCAGTACGTCATCATCAACGACGATGCCGAACAGGCGGCGGGGCTGCTGGCAGCAATCATCTATGCCGAACGAGCGCGGCGCGAGAGACAGGATGAGGTTGCCGAACGTGTGCTGGCCAGTTTCAAACGCGCAGCAGAGGAACAAGGAAATAGACAGGATTAACAGGATTAGCAAGATGAAGAAAATCAGATAAGGGAATGCTTCCTGATGCTTCTTCCCTTTATCATGTTCATCTTGTTAATCCTGTCTATATTCTTTTCTATCGTAGTTTTCTTAGACGCTCTGAGTTTTCACACGCGGAACCGACATGGAGGTCGGAAGCAATATGGCTAAAAAAGAGGACGAAGATTTGAACATCGCAGATGAGGAGAGTAGTCAACAGGAAATGGATTCCAAATATCGTTTGATCATTGTCGCCGCCAAAAGAAGCAAGCAACTACAACGCGGCGCGCGCCCACGCATAGACATTGACCCACAGAAGCATAAATTCACGCGGATTGCGCTGGAGGAAGTGCAGCAGGGCAAAGTCAACTTTGAAATCACCAAAGAGGATTAAGAAGACCAGCGAGCAGTGATGGGTGATAAGTGATAGGTGATAAGAGAAAGCACGTTGCTCTTTCCTATCACCCATCACCTATCACTTATCACTTTCCTACATCCCTTTATAATCCGGCCCGCCGCCGCCTTCGGGCGTGACCCAGTTGATGATCTGGTAAGGGTCCATAATGTCGCAGGTCTTGCAGTGAACGCAGTTTGAAAAGTTGATCTGCAAGCGGCGCTTGCCGTCTTCGCCGCTGTCAACCATCTCGTAAACGGCAGCCGGGCAGAAACGCTGACAGGGGTTGCCGTATTCTTCGGCGCACCGGGTCGAGCAGATATTGGTATCGAGCACGTGTAGATGCACGGGCTGGTCTTCATCGTGGCCGACCGCCGCGTGATAAACGTCCGTCAGCTTGTTGAAGGTGAGTTTTCCGTCAAAGCGTAACCCGTCATAACGCTGCTCAAGCTGGTCGCCTTGATAACCGTAAGCCGAGAGCTTCTCCATCGCCTCATGTCCGGCTTCACTTCTGGCGCGGTCAAAGATTCCCCATGAGCGCCCGCCCGTGATGAATTGTAACCCGGCGTTCGCCAGTCCCAGCCAGCGACCATGACGAAAGCCCGCGTGAAAGTTTCTGACCTTACGCAGCTCTTTCATTATCCAACTATCGTTGATGAGTTGCTCGTATCGCTGTAGTTGTTTGGCGGAGAAATCTTTCGCCAGCAGCGACTCGAAGATAGCTTCGGCGGCGAGCATGCCGCTCTTGATCGCTGTGTGAATGCCTTTCAAGCGCTGCGAGTTGAGGAAGCCCGCGCAGTCGCCGACGAGTAGCACGCCGTCTGCATAAATCTGCGGCATCGCGTGCGGGCCACCTGCGGCAATCGTCTTCGCTCCATAGCGAATCAGCTTGCCGCCTTCCAGCAGACGCGCCAGGAACGGGTGCTGCTTGAAACGTTGAAACTCCGCGTGCGGGTCGAGCAAGGGGTCGCGGTAATCAAGACCCGTGACGTAGCCGACGTTGAGAATGCGATTCTGCATTCCGTAAATCCAGCCGCCGCCGTAGGTCTTCGCGTCCGAAGGATAGCCAAGCGTGTGCGTCACGCGCCCCGCCGGATAACGATCATCCGGCAACTCCCACAGTTCCTTAACGCCGAGGCTGTAAACCTGCGGCTCGCGCCCGTCGTTCAAATTCAGTCGCTGCGTGAGCTGCTTCGTCAAAGAGCCGCGCGGGCCTTCGCCGAGCACGGTCACTTTCGCTCGAAGATCGACGCCCGGCTCGAAGTTGGCTTTCGGCTTCCCTTCCTTATCAATTCCCTTGTCGCCCGTGCGAACACCGACGACACGATCTTCTTCGTCGTAGAGCATCTCAGCGCCCGGAAACTCCGGGAAGATATTGACGCCCGCCTCTTCACATTTTTCGCCCAGCCATGCGGTCAAACGATTCAGAGAAACGATGTAATAGCCATGATTCTTGAGCGGAGGCGGCGTGATGGGCGAACGAATCGAGCGTGTTTTCGTCAGGTACAGGAAATAATCTTCATTGACTGGAGATTCGAGCGGCGCTCCCTGCTCGACGAAATCCGGCAGCAATTCCTTCAACGCGCGCGGGTCCATCACCGCCCCTGAAAGAAGATGCGCGCCGACGTAAGCGCCTTTCTCAATCACCCCGATTTCTATTTCGCCGAGCGGCGTGCCTTCCCGCTTGCCGCTCGAAACCATCTCATCGTGCTCTTTAACAAGCCTCGCCAGATGCAGCGCCCCGCTCAAGTTCGCCGGGCCTGCGCCGACGAACACCACATCCATCTCTAGTGTTTCTCGTTCCAAATCATCCACTCCTGTTCGTCTAATAAACGCCTGCCCTTTGCCTTAGAGGGCGACTTAAAAATGAATGGCCATTCAGTCAACGAGTATAGCAAAGACAGGCGCTAAGGCGAAGGGTGATTAAATCCAGAGCGCAAGCATATCCGTCTTTCTCCGTCTGCATATTTAGATTGACAAGAGAATGTAATAACACTAAACCTTTGGGCGTGACATATCATTGAGTCATGTTACCTCATCCTCAAAATCGCTGGAGGCGGACTTGGCCATCCAACTCAAAATCGTCATGTTCACAGATCAGGTGAACTCCACCGCGCACATGGCTGAGCGCACGCCTGACGAAATCAGAACTGTTACTCGTGAGCAGAACAACCTCACGGCTGAAGCCGTCAGCCGCTGTCATGGAAGGATTCTCAAAGACACGGGCGACGGCCACATGATCGAGTTTGACGCCTGCTCGGATGCGGCTCGCTGTGGCTATCTCATCCAACAGTACGTCAAAGAACGTAACCAGTCACAAAGCAATCAGCGCTTGAAGTTTGAGCTTCACGTTGGGATTGATTTCGGCGAAGCCGTCGTGCTGGACAATGGCGACCTGCGGGCTAACGCCGCGAACATGGCAGCGCGCGTCAGCGCCAAAGGGCCGGAAGGTGAAGTCTACTTCACTGAAAAAGTAGGAAAGGAATTAAACCCACGCGAATTCAACATCGAATTGGTTGGAAGCCTGCCGCTCAAAGGTGTCAAAGGAAAAGTCCGCATCTATCATTTGAAAGCCTGGCTTCTCCCGATTGAATCATCGCCCAACCCGTTCATCTGGCGCGACGGTATAACCAGGGGCGAAGACTTTTTCGGGCGTGAAAGTGAATTGCGTCGTCTACGCGATCTGCTGCGTGGGCGGCAAAACTGCCAGATCGTCGGACCGCGCCGGATCGGTAAAACCTCATTGCTCCGTCAAATCGAAAATAAGGCCGCTGAATGGGAAGCGGCAGCAGTCGTGGCCTACGTTGACCAGCAAGACGCCAGTTGTTTCACTCGTCAAGGCTGGATGAAATACGTCGGCAGGAAGTGGCATTGGGACGCTGCCGTTTCCGACCTCGCCGAATTCTCCGAGCAAGTGGACGAGATGCTGGCGCGTAATCTTCGCCCGGTGCTGTGCATGGACGAGTTTGAGGAAATGAGGGCGCGTCCCGCAGAGTTCACACACGACTTCTTCGTGGCGCTGCGTGCCTGCGGGCAAAAAGGGCTGGCGATTCTCACCGCATCGAAAAAGCCGCTTCACGAGTTGACCGACCCACAAGATGTTAGCTCCGCATTTTTCAATACCTTTCCGCTCTTGCCGCTCGGCGTCTTTACGACTAAAGAGGCCGAGGATTTCGTCAACACCTATCACCCCGGTGTTACACCCTTCACGCCGGATGAGAAGCAGAAGATTCTGATAAACGCCAAACACCACCCGCTTGCTTTACAGGTACTCTGCGACTACGTGCTTGAAGCGAAAAACCGCGAGAGCATTTCTGATGCGCTCAGTAAGGCGGCTATGGAAATAAGAGCTATGCTGCCGCAAGGTTGGTGAGATGTTGCCATGAAAAACTACCTGCGATGGTCGCTTCGACAACTCTACCTGCTCTACTTTTGGCCGACACGGTTTAGCCGCGAAGTTGAAGGTGAGCATTTGGGAGGGCCCCGGCTTCGGCTCAAAGAAAGAGCTGGTTACATGCTGAAAATACTGCCGTGGGTTGTTCTTATCAGCGTTTTCGCTAACCTTGCCATTGGATTTATCTGTGAGAGGTTCGGGATAATTTATCGGTGGGAAAGTTCATGGAACGGAGTTGCGATTGGCATTGCGGTCGGCGGGGCGTTCGGATTGCCATTTGGTGTCGCATACAGCTTATCTGGTAGCTTAGCGCTCGGCGTGTTGGGCGGCGTTACCCTAGGAATAGCGAGTGGCGTGGTGCGTGACGTGCTGTTCGGACTGGCTTGCGGTAGTGCGTTCAGGGTGCCTATTAGCATAGACCTCAATGTACTGTTCGGCGTGGCGGTCGGCGTGATAAGCGGTCTGATAGGCGGCGTGGTGTTCAGTATAACGTTTGGCTTAGGGGTCGGCATAGTGTTCGTTGTATCGTCTTGGTTATCTTATTTTCGTCTTTTTAGCTATCCGCTCAACGTCGCTTTATCTTTAGTTGCTTATTTGAATGGGAAACGACGCCCGCAGCTTATCAAACGAGCTTGGCGATTATGCCCGGTTACATGGAATGAAGTTATCTGGCTGCCTTTACCCTTTGCCGCAAAGATACTAACAACGCTGACCATGCAAGACCGGGAAGAAGGCTTCCGGCAAATTGCTTTTGTCGCGGCAGAGCGAAGGCTGCAAAAGCGTGTGGCGTTGCAGGCATTGGAGGAAATAGCGATCAATGACCTGCAAGCAACATCTACCAATCGGTTGGCAGACGTTCCCCAAAAGCTGGAATGGACGATTGACACGCCCGAAAAGTTGCCGGAGGTTTTAGCTTCTGCTTTCCCACGTTTTGAAAGAACAGCCCAGCACGCGGGTCAGTACTTGATGCTTCACAGCGACCACCGCAAAGGAGAAGCGTTGAAACAGGCGCTCGCCGAATTAGCAGGGCTGCAAAAAAGTCTGATCGCCGCACGCGGGCGTCTGGCTCCCCGGCTTCTGAAAACAGCCAACGAGTGGCGCGCGCTGCTCGAAACAGAGCAAAAAACCTTTGGCGCGAAATTGACCGAGATGCGAGAAATACCTAATCCGTTCGCTTTCGGTAATGCGCTGAGTGAGATTAAAAATAATCCATTCGTCGGACGGCAAGACATAGTTCGCAAGATTGAAGACTGCATCCTCGGCACAAAGCAAACGCCGACGCTGCTGCTGCATGGCGCAAGACGTATGGGTAAAACAAGTATCCTCTACCAACTCCCGCACATGCTCGGCGCGGACATCGCGCCTGTGCTGATAGACTGCCAAGAAGCCGCTTTCACAGAAAGCAAAGCCACAACACTACGCTATCTCTCTCTTGCCATCTGTGCAGGTTTGCAGCGCAGGCGTGTGAAGGCCAATCCGCTAACAAGACAAGAACTGACGCACGAGCCGTTCTCTGTTTTCAAAGACTGGCTGGAAGATGTTGAGCGAGTCTGGCCGCAAGGTTTGCGGGTACTGCTGTGCTTTGACGAGTACGAACGTCTTCAGGAAACGCTCGATGCCGGATGGGGGCACGGCTTTCTGGACACGCTGCGAAACTGGATACAGCATCACCCGCAGCTCGTCCTGATGTTCACGGGCGCACATGCGTTTGAAGAACTCGGCCCGACGTGGACGGATCGCTTCATCAGCGCGCGGCGTATGCGTGTCAGCTTTCTTGAGCGCGAGGATTTGGAAGTGCTCCTGACTAAGCCGATTCCCGAATTCGACCTGACCTACCGGGACGGAGCGTTAGACACCATCATCCACATCACGAACGGGCAGCCTTTTCTGACACAGGCGGTTGCTTTCGAGCTTGTGCAGCACCTCAACGAGCAGCACCGCAAAGAAGCCACGCCCGAAGATGTGGAAGCAGCTATCGCCCATGCACTCGTCAGCGGCAGCGCGTATTTCCACAATGTCTGGACTGACGCACGAGAAGAGGGGCAGGACATTCTGACAGCGATTGCCAGAAATGAGACGCCGCCCGATTATCCTGCGGCGCGCGTCTGGCTACGTGAAAACGACGTGCTCAACGAGGCCGGAGAATTCGCCGTGCCGATGGTGCGGCGCTGGGTAAGCGAAACAAGAGTTCAGCAAAACTCCATGCTTCTTAAAAGTGACAGCTAAGGTAACGCCCTTTTAACTTATCTACAAACGTCCCTGTGCATTTCACCTCTGCGTTACTCCGCTTGTACAATTGCAGCTCACGCACACGCATCGCTTGATAAGCAGCCAGCGCAGACGCAATCAAGTTTGAACACGGAGGCAGCATAATGGGTAGCCAGGAAACCGAACACACCGCACAGAGCCGGGAACATAAGCACACCAACCGGCTGGTTCAAGAAACCAGCCCCTATTTATTACAACACGCGCACAACCCCGTGGACTGGTACGCGTGGGGCGAAGAGGCTTTCGAGCGTGCTCGACAAGAAGATAAGCCGGTGCTGTTGAGCATAGGATATTCGGCCTGTCATTGGTGTCACGTCATGGAGCATGAGTCGTTCGAGAACGAAGAGATTGCGAAGTTGATGAACGATAACTTCGTCAACATCAAAGTTGATCGAGAGGAGCGCCCTGACCTGGATCAGATTTACATGAACGCCGTGCAGATGATGACCCGGCACGGCGGCTGGCCGATGACTGTGTTCCTGACGCCTGAGGGAGTTCCCTTTTATGGCGGCACGTATTTCCCGCCCGAAGATCGCTACAACATGCCGGGCTTTCCGCGCGTGCTGCTGGGCGTTGCGGAAACCTACCGTTCGCGCCCGGACGAAGTGACGGAAACGGCTGTCTCCATCCTCGCAGAGTTGCGGAACATGGGACAGGCGAGCGAATCAAACGAAACGCTCAACACGGAGATTCTGGACGAGGCTGAGCGCAGAATCGCGCGTAGTTACGATCCCGTTTACGGCGGCTTCGGCAACGCGCCGAAGTTTCCTGCGGCGATGAATCTGGAATTTCTCTTGCGCCAGTATTATCGAACCGGTCGCAGCGAGACTCTTTCGATGATTGAGCACACCTGCCGGAAGATGGCCGAAGGCGGGATGTACGATCAACTCGGAGGCGGATTTCATCGCTACTCCACTGACGCCCGCTGGCTCGCCCCGCACTTTGAAAAGATGCTCTATGATAATGCGCTGCTCTCGCGCCTCTACCTGCATGTCTATCAACAGACGAAAGACGAGTTCTACAGACGAATCGCCGAAGAGACGCTCGACTATGTGCTGCGAGAGATGACGGACGAACGTGGCGGGTTCTATTCCACACAGGACGCGGATTCGGAAGGGCACGAAGGCAAGTTCTTCGTCTGGACGGTTGATGAAGTAAAAGAGATTCTGGGCGAGGAAGACGGCGCGCTTTTCTGCGCTTATTACGATGTGACAGAAGGTGGAAATTTCGAGGGTAAGAATATTCTGCACGTCTCACGCTCGCTTGAAGAAGTGGCAAAGGAAACAAAGGTAACAGTGGAGCGTTTGCAGGAAGCTCTGACGCGCGGGCGACGCGAGCTTTTCGAAGCGCGTGAGCGGAGAATCAAACCTGACCGGGATGAGAAAGTCCTGACCGCATGGAACGGACTGATGTTGGCAAGCTTTGCGGAGGCAGCGGCAATTCTCGAAAGAAAAGATTACAGAGATGCGGCTGAGAAGAATGCTCAGTTCGTGCTTGAAAACTTGAGACGCGAGGGGCTGTTACTACGCACCTATAAAGACAATCAATCAAAGCTCAACGGGTATCTGGATGATTACGCTTTCTATATTGACGGACTTGTCGCGCTCTATCAGGCGACGGGGAGGCTGCGCTGGCTGGAGGAAGCTCGCACGCTCTCCGATCAAATGATTGAAGAATTCTGGGACAATGAAGATGGAGGGTTTTTCTACACGGGCAAGAGCCACGAAGAGTTGATCGTGCGCTCGAAAGATTATTTCGATAATGCGACGCCTTCCGGTAATTCAGTTGCCGCCGAAGTGCTTCTGCACCTTGCCTCCTTGACCGCGAACGAAGACTACGCGCGCAAGGCCGTGACCATCTTTCGACTCTTGCGCGACCCGCTCACGCGCTACGCGTCCGCATTCGGGCGACTGCTCGGCGCGCTGGATTTCTATCTCTCCACTCCGAAAGAGATTGCGATTATCGGCGAGAGTGAGGCGCAGGAGACTCACGCTCTCCTGCGCGAAGTCTGGACTCGATACCTGCCAAATAAAATCGTGGCGCAGACTGCCGGAGACGACGAGCGCGCAGTTGAAGTTGTGCCGCTTCTTCGCGACCGTACAATGATTGACGGGCGCGCGATCGCCTATGTTTGTGAGCACTACACCTGTCAACAACCTGTGTCTTCGGCGGCAGAGCTTGCCCGGCAACTTTCCGCCGGGACGACTCACGGTGCTTCGGGTGGAGCCAGCGCACCCTAAGCGCTGAAAGCAACCTTGAGCGCTTCCAAAAGCTCAGCCCCAAAGCGCGCGATTTTCGATGCGCCTAATCCATGTATGGAACTTAAGGCTTCAAGCGTTGAAGGTCTGTCCAGTACCAGATGTTCGAGCGTTCTATCGGGGCAGATCATGTACGCCGGGACATTCGCCTCAGATGATTTCCTAAGTCTCCACTTTTTCAGTGAGGCAACTGCCTGACGCTCCTCATCAGTTAAAGGTCTTGGTGGTGGCTGCGGAGCCTGTCGCTTGCGCGCCGTGCGAGTTTCAGTGCCGGGCGGCGTCAGCGTGGCCGCGCTTAGAGCCGCGTCAAAACTTCCCTGCTCTGTCAGGATACGTCTTAGCTCATCGTAGACGCGCAGCGTGATGTGGGCGTCCAGTGCGGCATATTCGAGTTGAGCGCGCGTCAGTGGGCGTCGTTTCCAGTTCGACTTCTGGTAGCTCTTGTCTAACTCGATGCCGAAAAGATGCGCGACTACTCCCGCAAGACTATAAGAAGGTAAGCGCAAAGCGGCGCGCGCCAGCCGCAAGGTGTCAACGAAAGCCGCCGGGCGCAGCCCCGCACCAATCAGCATCCCTTCATCAAAGCGGGCATTGTGCGCCGTCATCGTGAGATCAGGAGATTCGATCAAGGGACGAAGCAGCTCCACATCAACCGTCAAGAGATCAAGGACAAGCACTTCACCGACGCGTGGGGCAAGCTGCACGAGCGAAACGTGCGATTTGCTGGCCGCCACGTTCCAGCAGGTTTCGGTGTCGAGGCCAATGATGGTTTCGAGTTGAAGCCGCTTAAGCGTCTGCTGCGCTTCATTGTTATCGGTGATGAAGCGAAAGGCTGGGAAGGTTGATGAGGCAGGGTCAATCACGTCCGGTAATAAACTATCAAGAGTTAAATGCTCGACGGTTAATTCTATCTAAAAAAGGAAGGCGCGCTGAAATCTCAACGCGCCTTCTTCATTTCAGCCTCAAGGCAACAAACTACATATTCTTGTTGGTCGGCTTGGTCATGTTCATGTTGCCGCCACCGCTCATGTTGCCATTAGCGGGTTTATTCATGTTGCCGCCGCCGCTATTCATGTTGCCGCCGCCTGTCGAGTTACTGTTCATGGCTGGCGTGGCCGTGCTCATCGGCGTGGCCGTGCTCATCGGCGTGGCCATATTAGTGGTGTTGCCTGTCGTCGAGTTCGAGTTGTTCGCGGTTTCACTTCCACAGCCGATGCCTAAAGCGGCGACTGCAAGCAAGGTAAGAAGAACTAAGGTTCTACGCATCGAGTTGTCTCCTGTAACCCAGAGGGGTCAGATTGTTAGGGAGCTGGGCCGAAGTCTCATCTCGGTGTCCGCTGGAATGCTTCCGCTTCAGCTCGGTCAAGTGTTTGAGCCGCATGAGATCGGTTCTCCGCAACCGGGAGGTGTGCCGGAGAACAAACGCACAGGGCAAGTTAATTATTCACAACCATTGATGTCCGCCTTAGTTTCTTTCGTTTGGCGGGCAAAGTTTTACCGGGGGTCTTTAACGACACCCCATAATCTTAAAAACTCGCGCTCGTTTCGGCAAACGGCTCAGGCGAAATGGCGCGACTAAAATTACGGCGCGCGCAGTGTAGCATTAGAACCTCCGGAAATAAACGAAAAAATTGAATTTCCCGGACAATTCGCCGCACTTTAAGCCCTCAGCACCTGAGAAAAGCCTTGACGGAGTCCCTTTAATTAAGTATTGTTAATCACATGCCAACGACGTTTGGCATACGTCTGATTTTTACATACGCTCCTCTAACCCAAAGCAGGAAAACTTCCTGTCTATCTTTGAGTTAAGCCATCCTCAAGCAAGGTTGATCAAACAAACTTCCCTTCACTTTCTGAGAGGAAATCACATTCGCTATGCCGGAAGGTAACTGGAAAACTCTCGCACTTCTAGGCTGTGTGGCTACGCTGGCCTCTGCGCTGCTGATTCTTTCCCTGATCTCAATTACTGGCTTGCCGCTGACGGGCTGGGCCGGGCTGCCGCCATTGGCCGGGCTATTAGTTTTGACTCTGGCCGCGAGTCGCTTCACAGTCTCCGTGACCAGTGGAGATGGCGTTAGCCAGAGTGAGAAATCCATTGCCGAGGCTTTCATCTTCCTGGCGGCGATGATGTACGCCTCCGAGCCTGCCCAAGCAGTCGGGCCTGCCGTCATGCTCGCCGCAATCGTGGGTTTCATCTCTTCCTGGAAATGTTCTGATCGCCGCATTACGGTTTTCACCACAGGCGCGTCCATCATCTCCACTTACGCAGCCGTCTCGCTCTATGCGTGGCTGGTACACACCTTTTTCAAAGGATCGAATAGCGCCGCGCAGAGTTTACCGCTTGAGCCTTTAATCTTACCCCTCTGCGCGCTGGCGCTCGTACAGTATTTTCTGAGCACTATTGCTACATCAGCCTTCATCGCCTTCGATGCCGGGAAGACTCGCCTGACGCTCTCGCGCGAAAGCCTGGTCTGGACTTCCATCACCGAAGTCGGCAGCGCGGCGTCCGCGGCATTGTTTTACTCCGCACTACACAGCGGCAGCATTCCTTTCATCTTCGTCGGTCTCTTGATTATCGGACTGGTTCATCTGTTGTATCGTTTCGACGAGCAGCGCGTCTCCGAAGTCAGGCGCTCTGAAAAGGAGAAGGCGCGTCACCTTCAGGAGATGGCAGACCTGCACATGAATACCATCGAATCGCTCGCCATCGCGATTGATGCTAAGGATCAGACCACGCACGGCCACGTTCGCCGGACACAGATTTATGCGACTGAGATGGGCAGGCTTCTCAGCGTCAGCGAGCCTGAGATTCAGGCTTTAATCGCGGGCGCGCTGCTGCACGATATTGGAAAGCTCGCTGTCCCTGAATACATCCTGAATAAGCCCGGCAAGCTGACCGAATCCGAGTTTGCCAAAATGAAGATTCATCCGACGGTGGGCGGCGACATCCTGAAGCGTGTGAAATTCCCTTACCCGGTCGAGGACATCGTTCGTTATCATCACGAGAAGTGGGATGGGACGGGTTATCCAAAAGGTTTGAAGGCCCAGGGGATTCCGCTTGTCGCGCGAATCATTTCTGTAGTTGATTTCTATGATGCGACGCGCTGCGACCGCCCGTATCGCAAAGGCATGACGCGCGAAGATTCCCTGACGCTGCTCAAAAAGATGGCAGGCTCGTCTTTCGATCCGCGCGTGGTCGAAGTTTTTATTGAACACGTCGAAGAGTTCGACCGCCTGATTGCCGCGCAGGATATTCAAGAGCAGGTTGCTGCCGACGCCGCAGCCGAAGAAGCTGAAAACGCCGCTCGTCCTGATGCCGGTCTCGCGTCCGAAACACTCGGCACGCCCGACAATGCCCTCGGTTTTCGCTCAATCACCGAAGCGCAGCGCGAAGTCTTCGCGCTTCATGAAATCGCGCAGACAATCGGTTCATCCCTCAATCTACAGGACACCGTTGCGCTCGTCTCAAGCAAGCTGCGCGCAATTGTTCCCTTCGACACCTGCATCATCTATCTGGTTGATGAGAAGTCAGGGAAAGCTGCCCCGGCGCATGTTGCGGGCGAGAATCCTGAAGCCTTTGCCAAACGGCGCGTCAGTATTGGCGATGGTATCACCGGCTGGGTCATCGCCAACGGGCGTTCGATGTGTAACGCATCGCCGGAGCTTGATCTGGTCGGTGTGCCGGAAGAGATTACGAAGAGTATCCGTGGCGTGCTCGTCTCGCCGCTGATTCGTGAAGACGGCGCGTTCGGAGCCATCACGCTGTATTCCAAGAGCCGCATATCCTATACGACCGAACATGTGCGCCTGCTTGAATCCGTTTCTCAGCATGCTTCCTCGGCGCTCAACAATGCGTTGACCTTTGAGAAGACCAAAGAAAGCGCGATGACCGACCCGCTGACGGAGCTGCCGAACGCGCGAGCGTTCTACATGATGCTTGAGCAGCGTATCGCCGAAGGTCAACGGCTGAACAAAGAATCGCTGGCCGTCATCTCAATGGACGTAGACGACTTCAAGAAAGTGAATGACGCCTACGGTCATGCGGTCGGTGATCGGGTGTTGGCCGTCATTGCCAAGGTCATCAAAAAAGAGATGAGACAGATGGACATTCTCGCACGCTATGCGGGCGACGAGTTTGTCGCCATCATGCCTATGGCGTCAACCATGATGGCCAACGTGATTACCGAGCGCGTCAGGTCAGCCGTCGAAGCGCAGAGATATTCCGTTCGCACAGGAAAGACTGTTGAGATCGGCATCAGCATCGGCGTCGCCTGTTTCCCTACCGATGGCGAGACGACAGAACAGCTTTTCGCTGCCGCCGCTCGCAACATGCAGCATGACAAGCACGCTCGCAAACTGGTGCCTGCTCTTACCGAGACGTTGAATGCCGCGCAGATAGACAACTTCAGGTAAACTTCCAACAACATCATTTCACGGCGCACGTTGCTTCCATCGAAGAGCGTGCGCCTTTTTCTTTATGCGCTGCTTTTGCTCACGAGCGCGCATCTCGCGTATAATCCCCCAATCGCAATCGGGCTTTAAGATGACGAAGCGCGCGAAGCGCAAGATGCGTCGCACTTTCTCTTTGACCACATGGTCGGTCGGCGTTTTGCGCTCTTTAGCGAGAGACCTTATTCCATGACCAAACAAGCCACACACACAAACTCACGCGCCGGTGCTGAGGAGACGAGCGCCACCGGTGTAATTGATACTGGAGCAGCGGAGCCGGACAACGCGACGCAGGTGAGCGAAGATCACGAGGCGCGCAAAGCGGAGCAGAAGGATCGAATTGAGGAGCTTGACGGCGAGACGCTGCTCAAGATGCTCAATCAAATGATTCTCATTCGCCGTCTGGAGGAGAAATGCGCCGAAGCTTACAGCCTGGGCAAGATTGGCGGCTTCTGCCATTTGTACATTGGCCAGGAGGCAGTCGCCGTCGGCGCTCTCTCTGCGCTTCGTCCTGACGATTACGTGCTGACGAGCTACCGCGATCACGGCCACGCCCTTGTCAAAGGAATCTCGCCCGACGAAATCATGGCCGAGCTTTACGGTAAAGCCGGAGGCTGTTCGGCTGGCAAAGGCGGCTCGATGCACCTTTTCGACGCCGGAGTGAATTTCCTGGGCGGGCATGGCATCGTCGGTGGGCAGATTCCGCTCGGAACGGGAGTAGCGTTTGCGTCCAAGTATAAGGGGACGGATCAGGTGACGCTCTGCTTCTTCGGCGAAGCGGCTGTCAATCAAGGCGCGTTTCACGAATCGCTGAACATGGCGCAGCTCTGGAAACTTCCCTGCATCTATATCTGCGAGAACAATCAGTATGGAATGGGCACATCGCTTCAGCGCGCGATGTCGCTTCACGACGTTTCGAAGAAAGCAAACGCTTACGAAATGGCTTCGGAGTTTGTTGACGGAATGGACGTGCTTGCCGTGCGCGAAGCTGTCGAGCGGGCTGTCGAACGAGCGCGGCGAGATTACCTGCCGACGCTGCTGGAAGTTCGCACCTATCGTTTCATGGGACATTCGATGTCCGACCCCGGCAACTATCGCACGCGCACTGAAATTGAAAAGCATCAGGAGCGAGACCCGATTAAGCTCTTCACGGCCAGCCTGAAAGAGAAAAGCATCCTGACAGACGACGACCGCCTTGCCGCCATCGAGAAAGAAGTGCGCGAGCAGGTCGAACACGCCGCTCGCTTCGCCGATGAGAGTCCGGAGCCAGACCCGGCGGAACTCTACACAGATGTCTATGCGAATCCGGTGATAAGTGATAAGTGATAGGTAATAAGTAAAAGCATTTTTCCTATCACCCATCACCCATCACCTATCACTTATCACAGAGGTTTACGAATGGCTGTCATCACAATGCGCGAGGCGCTCAATCAGGCTTTACGCGAGGAGTTGCACCGCGATGAGAATGTCTTTCTGATGGGCGAAGAGGTCGCCGCTTATCAGGGAGCATACAAAGTTACCAAAGGTCTGCTGGAAGAGTTTGGCGACAAGCGCGTGATTGATACGCCGATTACGGAGCTTGGCTTTGCGGGCTTAGGCGTCGGCGCGGCGATGGTTGGCCTGCGTCCCATCGTCGAATTTATGACCTTCAACTTTTCCATTCTCGCCACAGACCAGATTATCAACTCAGCCGCGAAGATGCTCTACATGTCCGGCGGTCAATTCAAGGTTCCGATTGTCTTTCGCGGCCCGAACGGCTCTGCCTTTCAAGTCTCATCGCAACACTCACAGGCTATGGAATCATGGTTCGCCTACTTTCCCGGCGTCAAAGTCGTTATGCCTTCCACCCCGGCTGACGCCAAAGGTCTTTTGAAGAGCTCCATTCGCGACGACGATCCGGTCATCTTTCTTGAGCAGGAAAGAATGTACGGCAACAAGGGCGAAGTTCCCGACGATGAAGATTTCACGATTCCGCTCGGAGTCGCAGACATTAAACGCGAAGGCAAAGACGCGACCATCGTCGCGCGCTCCCTGATGGTTCCGGTCGCGCTCAAGGCCGCCGAAGAGTTGGAGAAGCAAGGCGTCTCTTGCGAGGTGATTGACCCGCGCACGATTCGCCCGCTCGACATCGAGACGATCATCAATTCCGTCAAGAAGACCAATCGCGTTGTCGTGGCGGAAGAATCGCATCCCTTCTGCGGAGTCGGCGCGGAAATCAGCGCACAGATAACCGAGCGCGCCTTCGATTATCTGGATGCGCCCGTCCGTCGCATCTCCGGCGAAGATGTGCCCATGCCCTACGCCAAGAATCTGGAAAAACTGGCAATCCCCGGCGTTGACGCGATAGTAAAAGCCGTGCGCGAAGTGGCATACATGGACTGAGTGATAGGTGATGGGTGATAGGTTATAAGAGAAAACCTTCATTCTTTCTTATCACCTATCACCCATCACTTATCACCTATCACTCATAAGGATTTACGAATGGCTACACAGGTCGTAATGCCCAAGCTCTCTCCGACGATGGAAGAGGGACAGATTTCAAGGTGGCTCAAGAACGAGGGCGACAAGGTCTCGATGGGCGAACCGCTCGCGGAGATTGATACCGACAAAGCCACGATGGAGATGCAGGCGCTCAGTTCCGGCGTGCTGCGAAAGATTTTAATCAAAGACGGCGAGAGCGCACCGCTCGGCCAGATTATCGCCGTCATCGGCGAGCCGGACGAGGACATCTCCGCATTGCTCGGACAAGCCGCATCCGGCGCACAAGCTCAAGCAGCGTCGCCCGCGCCAGCCGCCAAAGAAGAGCAAGCGGAGATTCCAACCGAACAGAAATCCTCGGAAGGCGCGGCAAAGCCAGCAGCCCCGTCAGGCAATGGCGCACAGGGCGCGGCGGGTGGCGCTCAGGGAAGCGAACGTCTCATCGTCTCTCCATTGGCCGCAAGGATGGCGGCAGAAGCGGGCATCGAGTTGCGCTCGCTCAAGGGCAGTGGCCCCGGCGGGCGCATCGTCAAACGCGACATCGAAGAAGCAATGAGCGCCGGTCAACAACCAGCAGACGCAGGAGGAGCGCCGCAATCGCCCCAACGTCATTTGCGCGCCGTCCAACCCGGCACGCAGCCCGCTCAACAGCCTCCGGTCGAAGGCGCCTCGCCTTATCGCGATGAGCCGACATCGGTCATGCGCCAGACAATCGCGCGCCGTCTGGTCACGTCCATCGGGCCTGTGCCACATTTCTTCCTGACCACAGAGATTGAAATGGACAGGGTCGTAGAGATGCGGCGCGCTGTCAATGAGCTTGATGCGGAGCTTAAAATCAGCATCAACGACGTGATTATCAAGGTCGCAGCCGCCGCCCTGATTCAGCATCCGCAAGTCAACGCCTCGTTTCAGGATAGAAACATACGCTACTACGAGCGTGCAGACATCGGTGTCGCCGTCGCCATTGAGGATGGATTGATAACGCCCATCGTTCGTGCGGCAGATCAAAAGTCTCTGAGCCAGATTGCCAGCGAAGTCAGAGAGTTGGCCGGGCGTGCGCGCTCGCGCAAACTGTTACCTGAAGAGTACACGGGCGCGACCTTCTCCATCAGCAACCTCGGCATGCTTGGCATTGACGAGTTCACTGCCGTCATCAATCCGCCCGAAGCGGCGATTCTCGCCGTCGGCGCAGTCACACCGAAACCCGTTGTGCGCGACGAGCAGGTGGTTGTACGACAGATGATGCGCGTCACAATGTCCTGCGATCATCGCGTCATTGACGGCGCAACCGGAGCGCGTTTTCTCCAGACCTTCAAGCGAACGCTTGAGAACCCGCTCCTGATGATTGTTTGAAACCGACTGCGACAATCAAAAGCGGCAGCGCTGCGCCGCATCTCGCACTCATCGCTGTTCAGCTCATGTTCGGCACATGGCCGATTTTCGGCAAGATCGCTTTGACGGCTTTGCCGGTCACAGGGATCGTCGCATTTCGTGTCGGGGGAGCGGCCATCGCCTTCCTCATCCTGCTGTACACGATTGGCCGTCCGCCGAAGATACGCAAAGCTGATTACGCGCGTTTCGCCCTCTATGCCCTTCTCGGTGTGGTGATCAATCAGTTTCTCTTCGTCAAAGGTCTGTCGCTCACAACATACATCAACGCCACACTACTGGGGACAACCATCCCCGTCTTCACCTTGCTCGTCAGTCTCACACTTGGTTACGACCGCCTGACGTTTCGCAAGGCGCTGGGCATCTCGCTGGCCGCCGCCGGAGTGATCTATCTACTCTACCCCGAACGAAATTTTTCGAGCGATACGGCCTTCGGCAATTTCTTAATCGTGCTCAACTCAATCTCATATGGCGCATACCTCGCGATCTCGAAAGATATGCTCAGGCGTTACGGCGCGTTGACGGTGATTACTTGGATTTTTATCTTCGGTAGCCTGATGACACTTCCAATCGGCGGCTATGCGCTTGCGGGCACGCCGTTGAATCAAGTCGGAGCGGGCATCTGGTTTGCCATCATCTACATCATTCTCGTCCCGACGGTCGGGGCTTACTACCTGAACGCCTGGGCGCTCGCTCGCGTCGAGCCCAGCACCGTCGCCATTTACATATATCTTCAACCCCTCATCGCCTTCGCCCTTGCGCCATTCATTCTCAACGAGACATGGAACTCACGAACATGGCTCGCCTCCGCCCTCATCTTCTCCGGCGTCGCCGTCGTCACATGGCGCGCGCGCAGCCACGCCATCGAAGAAGTCGCCGAACACCCCGAAGCTCTCAGCCATTAAACGTAGGACAGACATTCCTGTCTGTCTAAGCGTGCGAAAGCACGCTAACGTGCAAGAGACAGGATTAACAAGATTATCAAGATTAAGAAAACAAGACAGGAAGAAGTAGGTTGATGATTCTTCCCTTGATCCTGTCCATCTTGTTCACCCTGTCTATTCCGTTCCTGTCGAACTACGTCAGTTTCGATTTAGCGAATACTGTGTAATATATCTCCTGTGAAAAGCGATGTAGCGACTTCAGCAATAAACAATGCTTCGATGCTGGAGGCCGAAGAAGCGGCGAAGACTTCCGTTGCGCGGCTCTCTATCCTGGCGGCGGCGTTTCTGATTACGCTCAAGTTAGCGACCGGCTTCATCACAGGATCAATCAGCGTCTGGGCATCGCTGCTGGATTCGACGATGGACATTTTCGCCTCAATCATCAACTATTTCGCAGTCCGCGCCGCCTCTCGCCCGGCAGACGAAGATCACACTTACGGTCACGGCAAAGCAGAGTCGCTCGCGGGGCTTTTTCAATCTATCGTCATCGCTGCTTCCGGGGTTTTCCTGATACGCGAATCCATCCGGCGAATCATCAGCCCGAATCAGACAACCTCGGAATGGCTCGGTGTGTTGACGATGCTGATTGCCGTCGTAGTCAGCATCGCTCTCGTCGCGCGCCTCAAGCGAGTTGCCCGCGAGACAGAATCGCCCGCGCTTCAGGCAGACGCCACTCATTACGTGACGGACATCTTCACTAACCTCGGCGCGCTGCTTGCGCTCGTGATTGTCGGGCTGACGCCATGGCAGATGGCAGACCCGATTATCTCCATCGGAATTGCTTTCTATATTCTCTGGTCTGCCGTGATGGTTGGGCGTGAATCAATTGACGTGCTGATGGATCGCCGATTGCCGCTCGACGTGGATGAACAAGTCGCGGTGGTGGTCAGCAGCCATAGAAATCAAGGCGTACTCGGTTTTCACGATTTGCGAACACGCCGCTCAGGCTCACAAAAATTCATTGATCTTCACCTGGAAGTCGAGCGTGACATGAGTCTTCAGGACGCGCACGACGTATCGGTACGCGTCCTCCGTGCAATTGAGGCAGAGATTCCGCGCGCTCGCGTCCAGATTCACACAGACCCGGCAGGATAAGCTGACTACGTTGGGATAAATTAACCAGCTCAAATTCTCGCTTTACGGATTCTCCCGCTTGCTTTACTCTGTCTTTTCATTGGTCTCCTTACTTCTTCCCATACGCTTTCTAACTTAACTCGGGATGCGCCACTAATGCCGGTAAGCATGAATCTCAAAGAACTCGCTTTCACTTTAACGCTGATTCTCGCCTGCGCGTATGTGGCGATTGGGCAAGAGGCCAAATGCGCCGTCAAATTTGCCGAACTACCTTCAGCCCCGGAGTTGCGCGGCTTTCGCGTCGGGATGACCGTCGAACAGGTCAAGCTGCGCCTGCCGAAATTACAGGTCAGACCTGCCGACGAGTTTGGCGTTACGTCCTTTAACATCTTTCCCGATTACGAGTCGGGGATTGATAAAACGGCCTTCGAGGGGGTGCGATCAATTTCACTTAACGTGCTCGATGGCCGCGTCTTCTCGGTCTGGATTGGTTACGATAAATCTTTCAAGTGGCAGACGATTGACGAGTATGTGACAGGGATAACAACGGCCCTCAAACTTTCTAACTCGTGGCGCTCGAAATTTCGCACACGCCTGCTTGACTGCTCTGACTTCACGGTCGCCGTCATCCCGGTCGGAGAAAGCCCCAGCATCAAGATCGTTGACAAAGCTGCGAAGGAATTGCTCGACAAGCGGCAAGCCGCGAAAGAAGAAGCGCAACCATGAAAAGCAGGAGTCAAGAAGACAGGAGACAGAAGAAAAACAAATCTGTGAATGCGGTTTCAGCCTTATCCATTCTGCCCCCTGACTCCTGAATTCTGTCTCCTGTCTTCTGCTTTTACCTGAAAAGGAGCGATGAGAATGTTCAAAGAGTTCAGCGAGTTTATCAAACGCGGAAACGTGATGGACCTTGCGGTCGCGGTCATCCTCGCCGCTGCTTTCGGCAAAATTGTGACGACGCTCGTGGATGGCGTTATCATGCCGCCCATCGGTCAGCTTCTCGGCAATGTTGATTTCTCCAGCCTCTTTTTCGTGCTGGACAAAACGAAGGGCGACCCGACTTCCTTAACGGAAGCCAAAGCGCTGGGCGTCCCCGTGATCGCTTATGGCCAGTTCATCAACGACGTTATCACTTTCCTGATCGTCGCCTTTGTCGTCTTCCTGATTGTGCGGAAGGTCAACAAGCTAAAGAGCAAACAGGAGACGGGCGAAGTGACGAGCAAGGACTGCCCGCATTGCCTGTCCACTATTCCCCTGAAAGCCACACGCTGCGCCGAATGCTGCGTGGATTTGCAGGCAGCATAAACAGCCTTTCAACACAAAGGCACAAAGTCACTAAGAAAGTTAAAGGCTTCTCTCTTTTGTGACTTTGTGTTGAGTTCCCCATCGCCTGCTGGCACTCAACTTGCCGGTAGTAGTCAGGAATACTGCCGCACGTATCAATAACGTGCATTATTGTATTTCAAGATGGTCAAACAGAGGGGGAGGAGAACGATTCATGGACGCATTTGCATTGTTGAAGGAAGATCACAAAAAGGTTTCAGGCATCTTTGAGAAACTGGAGCCGACCACCGAGCGCGGCGTCAAAACCCGCGAAGAGTTGTTCACGCAGCTCAAGCAGGAACTGGACGTACATGCTCGAATCGAAGAGGAAATCCTTTATCCGGCGCTCAAGGAATTCAAGGAGACGAAAGACATCACACTTGAGGCTTATCAGGAGCATCATGTCGTCAAGCAGCTTCTCTCCGAGCTTGAAGCGCTGCCGAAGGACGATGAGACCTGGGGCGCAAAGCTGACCGTGCTTAAAGAAAATGTTGAGCATCACGTCGAGGAAGAAGAAGGCGACATGTTCAAGGACGCGCGAAAGGTTTTAAGCCAGGAGCAGATCGAAGAATTGGGCACGCGCCTGGAAGCGGCCAAGCAGGAGCAGAAGAAGGCTCTAGCAGCCAGCTAACTTCAATTTATCCCAGCCGAAAACAGAAGGTGTCGCAGGAGGCGCAGTCGAATTGACGCAGACTCCTGCGACACCTTATTCTTTGCTTGTCGAACACGCGACCAGCGGGGCTGTTGAACTCTTAAATTCCAGCCAGTGTCCAGACTTCATCGCCGCCATGTTTCACAGCTAATCGCAAAGAGCGGCGCTGAGAGCGTGAAGCGCGTGCCTCTGTAATTTGTGCAAATTTTATCTAAGCTGTGCGTTCTAGTCCTGCACATAAAAAGTGCGCCCTCGATTTGTTTCTCAATCTATCGGCGGCTGCACCCTGTGCAAATAGCGATTAGAGCGAGAAGTTTAGAAGCGTAGCCGGAGAATCCCCTATCTATGCGCGAATGCCCTCGGTGTGAACGCTGCTATGACGACGAGGTGCTCGTCTGCCCGGAAGAAGGCGCGAACACCAGGTTGACGCTGCCGGGCGCTCCGCTGATGGCCGGGCGTTACCTGCTGAAAAAGCGTCTGGGGCGCGGAGCGATGGGACAGGTATACCTCGCACGCGATCAGAATCTGGCGGTACGCGACGTTGCTATCAAGACGGTTCGACCGGACATTCTCACGGACGAAGACATGCAGGAGGGCGAGGCTATCGCCCGTTTTGAGCGCGAGGCACGCACAGCCGCTTCCATCCGCCACACGAACGTCGTTGACGTGACAGACTTCGGCAAGAGCCCCGAAGGCGTCTTTTATCTCGTCATGGAGTATGTTCAGGGCGAGACCCTTCATCATCTGCTGCGACGCGAAGGAACTCTCAGCGTCTACCGCACGCTCAACCTGCTCCGGCAGGTGGCGGCGGGAGTCGAAGCGGCGCACGACGAAGGCATCCTGCATCGAGATTTGAAACCCGCCAACATCTTCATCATGCAGCCGCGCAAGAAGAGCGCGGCGACTTTAGAAGACGGCGTCGTCAAGGTCGGCGACTTCGGCCTGGCGAAGATCGTTAATCAGGCGATTGCCGATTCGAGCGGCATCTCTGGCAGCGGCCCAGCCTCGCGCGGCATCATCGGCACGCCTGAATACATGGCTCCCGAACAGATGCAGATGGACACGAAGCTCGACGCTCGCGCAGACGTGTATGCGCTCGGCGTCATTGCCTATCACATGCTGGGCGGGCGTCCGCCGTTCTCAGGCGACCTGACGCAACTCGTGATGCAGAAAATCATGAACCAGCCGCCGCCCCTGAGTAGCCTGCGCTCGGATATTCCGAAAGAAGTCGAGCACGCCGTGATGCACGCGCTCGAAAAAGAGGCGGAGAAGCGTCCAGCCACAGTCGCCGAATGGTTTGAAGAACTGGAGAGAGCCGCCGGTGATGAAGACGATGATGATGGCGAGAAAGAGGGCGACTCTCGCGTGGTCGTCATGGCTCCAGTGGGCGCGGAAGTTTACGTTGATGATGAAAGGCACGGGAGCATCGGACGCTCTGGCCGCGTCATTCTCAAGTCCATTGCGCCGGGTCGCCACGTGCTACGCGTCTCGCGCGCGGGCGAGGTGGACGACGAGCGCGTGATAGAGATTCGCCCGGACTCATCCGAGCAGATTATACAGGCCGTCCTGCGTCCCTCTCCTTCGGGCGGGCAGATTTCTCCTTCGCGCGGCGGGAGCATTGGCGGCAGCATGAGTGGCCCTGCCAGCAGTTTGCCGGGTGTGGTGATGTGCGCCCAGTGCGGCTCGCGCTTTGCGGCGGGCGTTAAGTTCTGCGGTCGCTGCGGAGGCCGCGTCTTCCTTCCGGTGAGCGATGGCGGTCAAGCGAATCAGGGCGGTGCTCGTGATGCGAGTGCACCGGGCAGTTTCGGCAGCGGCGTTCGTCCTCCAGCCTTCCACGGCACGGGCGGCGTTCAATGCTCGCGTTGTGGAACAAACTATTCGGCGGGCACAAAATTCTGCGGGCGCTGCGGTATTCCCATTCAGAGCGCGACTGCGGTTCATGCCTCCCCGCGCCCGAATCAGGTCTTCTGCCACAATTGCCATACAGCCTATCCTGCGGGCACAAAGTTTTGCGGGCGGTGCGGGATTGTTATCAGGACTTGAGAGGATCGAAGATTTTTAGACGAGATTACAAATGAAACAATGCCCTGCCTGCAATCGCACTTATACAGACGATGCACAGCTCTTCTGTCTTGAAGACGGCGCGCAATTAATATCGGCCAGCTTCAGCGGCAGCAGTTCCCCTTCATCATTCGATCCGAACGCCACGCTCGCCTACAACCCGACGCGCGACACCAATCCGCCGCCTGAGAATTTCTATCCTCAAGCGCCGCAGGCACAGACGCCTCCGGCATCTCCGGCATGGAGCCCCACGCCGTACACGCCCCAGGCCCAACCAGCCCACAAGCCCAACGCCAGACCCTGGATTATCGGCGCAATCATCGGCGTAGTCGTCCTCGGCATAGGAATCGTCGTGCTGCTCTCAATCATCGGCAGAGACTCTGAGGATAATAAGAACAAGAGCACGAACCGCGCGGTCGCTATTAACTCGAATAACAGAAACGGCAATTCCGCTACGACTACAAACGCGAACCGCAGCACGGCCTCCGCGCCTTCGACCGTCTTGAAGGATGATTTCTCAGCGCAGAATTGGCCGGTTGGGGATCAAGCCTACGGTAGTTTCTATCAGGACGGCGAGTATCACATGAAGGGCAGGCCGAAGCTCTACGTATTCATGTTTCCGCTTAACAACTCGGCGAACAATCTCCTCAACTATACTACCAGGGACGCGACCGTGAAGGTGACGGCGCGCAATGTTGACGGCAAGTCGCCGGAGTATGGTTATGGATTAATCGCTCATGGCAAGCTCAGCGGGACAGGCAATCTCGAAGGCTACGGGTTTCTGATTTACACAGGCGCGAACCCCAAGTATGAAATCGTCCACTTCGTTGACGGTAAGCCTACAACTGTAGTCAACTGGACTCCGTCAACCTTGATTCGCACGGGAACGAATTCCAATCAAATCGAGGTTCGCACCAAGGGGTCGCAACTCAGCATGTACGTCAACGGGCAGTTTCTCAAGAGCATCACGGACGCAGCCAACTACACAGACGGCTACGCTGGCCTCTACACCAGTGAAACAAACGAAGTCGCCTTTGACGATATGGAAATTGACAGGGAGACGGCGAACAATTAAAAGCAGGAGTCAGAAGTCAGAAGACAGGAGTCAGAAAGATAAGGCGGCGACCGCTTCAACAGACTTTCTTTTCTACTGACTTCTGACTCCTGTCTTCTGACTTCTTTACCAAGATGCAAGTTACTTTACGAGTATTATCAGGCCCGCACGCCGGGCGCAGCTTTGTCTTCGAGCAGCACGACACGTTTCTGATCGGACGAAGCGATACGGCGCACCTCTGTCTGCCCGATGACAGGTATTTTTCTCGTAATCACTGCATTCTCGAAATCGCTCCCCCGCGCTGCTTCCTGCGCGACCTCGGTTCGCTCAACGGAACCTACGTTAACGGGCAGGAGGTGCAGGAAGCTTACCTGCGAAATGGTGACAGGATTCAGGGAGGCCAAACTGTCCTGGCCGTCGAAGTCAGCGCCGACCAGTTCCCGGCACACCCTGAATTGCCGCCAACACAGCCCGCCATCGTGATCGTCGAATGTCTCAACTGCGGCGCGCGAGATCAGGCCGAGGCCGCTTCGCCCGACGAACGTATGTCTTTTCTCTGCGAAGACTGCCGCACAGAGTTGCGCCGTCAACCGCAGCCGATTCCCGGCTATGAAATGGTGAAGGTACTTGGACGCGGCGGGATGGGCTGCGTCATGCTCGCGCGCAACCAGCAGACGGGCGAGGCCGTTGCGATAAAAACACTGCTGCCGGAAGTGGCCGTCAGCGATCAGGCGTTGCGTCGCTTCATGCGCGAGATAGATGTCGCCGCCGCCTTGCAGCACCCGCACATCGTTCGCTTCATAGATCGCGGCACGAATAAGGGCGTCGTCTATCTAATCACCGAATTTGTCGAAGGGGCTGATGCTGCGCGACTCGCGGACGCGCGCGGTGGGCGGCTTCCCTATCAGGAAGCTGTCAAGATCATCGCGCAGTCGCTTGATGCGCTCCAGTTCGCGCACACCAAGGGCTACATTCACCGCGACATCAAGGATCAAAATATTCTCGTCTCCGGCACGTGGCCTAACTTCACCAGCAAGCTCACGGACTTCGGCCTCGCCAAGAGTTTTACGCAAACGGGCATGAGCGGTGTGACGATGGCAGGCGACGTGGCGGGCACGTTCGCCTACATGCCGCCCGAACAGATCAGGGACTTTCGCAACGTGCGCCCCTCTTCAGACATCTACGCGATGGGCATGACGGCCTATAGCCTGCTAACGGGCGCAATCGCGCTTGACCTTTCACCGCGCGCCAACGTCGCCGAAACCGTCAAATCAATTTTCGAGAAACCCATCATCCCCATTCGCCACCGCGTCCCTGAAATCCCGGACGTGGTCGCGCAGGTCATTGAGCGTGCTCTCGCCAAAGACGCCGCTCAGCGCTGGCCTTCTGCCGAAGCCATGCGCGCAGCTTTACTGCAATCATTATGATTGTTAATGACCGTTACGGGTCGGCGGCGCTTGACACTTCATTTAAGCCACGTATAATTTCCCCCGCTACACGGGCCGGTAGCTCAGTTGGTAGAGCAGCTGACTCTTAGTATGGGAGCCTCGTCTGGAAACAGGCGGGTGAACAGGCATCAAAATCGGGGAACCCTTCCGCCTTCGGGCTATGGTAATCCCGAGCCAAGCTCTGGCTCGCCAGAGAAGGTGTAGAGACTAGACGGTGCCCACCTAAATCCTGTAAGGGATATGGTGAAGGGATAGTCCAGACCACGAACTCAACAGGGGCGGCGAAAGCCGAGGTGGTAGGTAATCAGCGGGTCACTGGTTCGAGCCCAGTCCGGCTCATTTCAATTTAACTAGGGGCATCCATGGGGATGCCCTTTTTACTTTTAATAGGCTTCAAAATGGAACAAACCAAACGCTGTCATTCATGCTCAATTGAGAAAAGTGTCAGTGAGTTTGGACGGCATCAATCCCGTTATGATGGCTTACAAGCACAATGCCGCACGTGTAAACGAGACATGCAGCGTAACTGGTATCACAAAAATAAAACCCGTCATGTGGAAAATGTTGCCCTACGCCGCAGAGCAGAAGAGACACGTATAATCAGTTTGATTATTTCTTACTTACGCCAATATCCTTGTGTTGATTGTGGAGAGGATAATCCAGTGGTTTTGGAATTCGATCATGTAAAGGGAAACAAACATGACTCAATTTGCAATATGGTTAGCCATGGCTGTAGCTGGGCAACAATTCATGCTGAGATACAAAAATGCGAGGTTCGGTGCTGTAACTGCCATCGTATTAAAACCGCTAAACAATTCGGCTATCGCAAAATGATTTTAACGCTTAATGCCTAATAAACTTCACCCTTCCAATTTTGGATGCCCTTTCTTTTTAGTGTATCCATTGTTTGACAGTTTTGTAGATAGAGAAAACGCGAGGCTTCGAGACAATGTATGAGAAATTGGTGGTAATATTTTGAGTTGACGCTATATAATTCATCTGGTTGTACCATCCCCCGAAAGTTGCCCCCTGCTTGGCTCCGTCTATCACAGTTCACCCATGCCTATCAATGTCTGACAATAAAATCGCCCTGGAGTGGGACAAACAATTTCAGAAACCCGAGATCGCCCAGTACTGGCTGGCCGCCATCATCGAGTCGGCAGACGACGCCATCATCAGCAAGACACTTAATGGCATTATCACCAGTTGGAACAAAGGGGCGGAACGCATCTTCGGCTACACGGCGGAAGAAATGGTCGGCAAGCCGGTTTCGCTGTTGATTCCGCCGGATCATCAGGACGAAGAGCCTGCCATCCTCGCGCGTCTCAGGAAGGGTGAGCGGATGGAGCACTACGAGACCGTGCGAGTCAGAAAGGACGGTGAGCAGATTAATATCTCCCTAACCGTCTCGCCTATTAGGCAGAGCGACGGCCACATCATCGGAGCTTCTAAGATCGCGCGCGATATTACCGAACGGAAGAGGGCTGACATCCGATTACAGGAGGCACTCCAGGAGGCACAGGAGGCCAAAAGCGAGGCCGAAGAGGCAAACCGCCGCAAGGATGAATTTCTGGCGACCATCTCGCATGAGCTACGCACGCCTCTGACGGCCATCATTGGCTGGCTACGGATGCTGCGCGAAGGGATGCTTGACAAGGCAGCCATTGGCAAAGCGATGGAGACAATCGAGCGCAACGCGCAATCTCAGGCGCAACTTGTCGAAGACCTCCTCGACGTCTCCAAGATCATCAGCGGTAAAATGCACTTGAAGGTTAGGCTGTTAGACGCCTCCTCCGTTATCAATAGCGCCGTTGAGGCGATCAGGCTGGCAGCCCAAGCCAAGAATATTCGCCTCCAGATAATTACTGATCCGAGCGTCAGCCCGATCAACGGTGACTACGAGCGGATCCAGCAGGTCGTCTGGAATCTACTCTCGAACGCCGTCAAGTTCACGCCTGCGGGCGGGCGTGTGCAAGTGCAGCTTGAGCAGGTTGATTCCAATGTGGAAGTGAGGGTGAGTGATAACGGCCAAGGAATCAAGCCGGAGTTCCTGTCTCGTGTTTTTGATCGCTTCACGCAGGCGGACAGTTCCATCACGCGCGCCTTCGGCGGGCTGGGGATGGGACTGGCCATCGCCAAATCCATCGTCGAGTTGCACGGCGGCACGATTCGAGTAGAAAGTCCCGGCGATGATCAAGGCTCGACATTTACCCTCTCACTTCCCAGCGCGCGAGTGAAAAATGATGCGGGTAGCGCAGAACTGAACGAAAGAGCGACACACAGTGACACAGCCTTCGAATGCCCGCCGGAGCTTGCCGGGTTGAAGATTTTGGTAGTGGACGATGAGCTCGATACGTGTGAGATGATCAAAGCAGCCTTCGAGCTTTGTGGCGCAATAGTCAAGATTGATACTTCTGCCGCTGGAGCGCTGGCACAAATGGAAACGTGGCTGCCGGAGGTGCTGGTCGCCGACATTAGTATGCCTGAGATGGATGGCTATCAATTAATTCAGCGCATCCGGGCAGGTGAGGTGCAAACAGGGGGAAGGATACCGGCGATTGCACTGACCGCGTTGGCGCGCATTGAGGATCGGATGAAGGCCCTCACCGCTGGGTACCAGATGCACGTGGCCAAGCCGGTCGAAATCAGTGAGCTGCGTGCCTTGGCAGCAAGCCTGTCGAGTGTGCTGGTGAAAGACAATTGACAACAGGCTCTCTCGTTTTGCTTCGCGTTCTCTCGCAGTTCGCCTGACTTCTTTTCTCACTATAACCTGTAGATGTAAATCTCATCCGGCAGTCGTGTCCCCGCCAAGCAGCGTGAGCACCTCGCCCGTCACGTAACTTGAATCTGCTTCGGATGCGAAGAAGACGAAGGCTGGCGCGATCTCTTCTGGTTGCGCGGGGCGCTTCATAGGTGTATCTGCGCCGAACTTGGCGACCTCTTTGGCTGGCTTGTCCGACGGGTTAAGCGGCGTCCAGACCGGGCCGGGGGCGACGCAGTTGACGCGAATGCCCTTCTCCACGAGATTCTGCGCCAGAGATTTGGTGAAGGCGTGAATCGCGCCCTTCGTCGCGGAATAGTCGAGCAGTTCCTTATGGCCTTCAAGCCCGGTAATCGAGCCGGTGTTGACGATTGAGCTTCCCTTCTTCAAATGCTCAAGCGCCGCCTTCGCCATGTAGAAATAGCCGTAGATGTTCGTCTTGAAAGTTCTGTCCCACTGCTCATCTGAAACATCTTCGAGCGATTTCTGCCCCTGCTGGAAGGCCGCGTTGTTCACCAGAATATCCAACTTGCCAAACTCACGAACGGTTCGATTGACTGCCTGGCGACAAAACGCAGCCTTTCTGACATCTCCGGGAATCAGCAGAGCACGCCTGCCTTCAGCTTCGACGGCCTGCTGTGTCTCAACGGAGTCCGATTGCTCTACCTTCAGGTAGACAATCGCCACGTCGGCGCCCTCGCGCGCGTAGAGCACTGCGACAGCGCGACCGATGCCGGAATCGCCGCCCGTAATCAGCGCGACCTTACCCAGCAGCTTGCCTGAGCCCTTGTAAAGCGGCGCTTCGTATTCCGGCCTCGGCCTAATCTTCGACTCTATCCCCGGTTTAGCCTGATGCTGTGGCGGCATCGGCGACTTCGGGTGCTGCTGTGTAAGGGCTTCGGCGCTCCTTTTACCTGCGCCCGCACCCTTAACGCTTTTCGCCGCCGATTTCTTCGCCCCGCTGCCCTTCTTTTGTTGACTACTCTTCGCAGTTTTTCGCTTTACGGCATTTGCCATCGCTTCTCATATTCCCCCATCTGCTCGAATTCAAAATCTCAAGAACCTTCCAACGCTTCTTCATCCTCGTCTTCCGTGACTTCTTCGCTTGTCAGCTCAGCCTCGTTGAGTCGGGCGAGCATCCATTGCCGAAAGATGTCCGCCTCTCGTCCTTTGCCCGTCCAGCGTGCGCGGTCGAACATGACAAGCGCCATCGAAAGAGCGTGGTGCTGACCTGCACGATCCTGCGCGTACTCGAACTGCCGGTAAAGCAGGTCAATCAACTCAACGCTCTCGTGAGCAGTCTCCTCATCCTTGAAGCCGAGTTTGTTGGCGAAGAACTTTGAATAGACGTTCATCGGATGAGCCGTCGAGGTGTAGAGGTCAAAATAACCTTTTACCAACCCCGACTCTTGAAGCACAGACCCGACGTAACTTGGACGCGCGCCCGTGATGATGGCGAGGTCTTCAATCTCGTTCATCCCTGAAAGATAAAGCGCGATGATTTGATCTTTCCGTGAGACTCGATGGCGACGCCGCTCTGAATCTGTTCCCTTCTCCTTTTGTTTTGCTGTTGCGCTCATGGCTTGCTCCTGCTTTCTGTTGAATACTGTAGTGCGACCTGTTTGTTCTTCCGGTCGCACTGGTGGTTCGTTAAGGCGCCGCCCTTCATGCTTCGGCGCGTCTCATTTTCGGCTTGTCACTCAAGCCCTCCAATTTCTTAAACGCCGCGTCAAGACTCTGCCCGTTGCCGAGCACTGGATTGAAGAGATCGCCACGCTGCTTCAGGCGCTCTGGCATAGTCTTGATCGTGAAATCAGAAATAGTGACTGTTTTGCCTTTGACTTCGCTCCATTCAAGCGGAGCGGAAACGGTCGCGCCCGGTTTTGGCCGCACAGAATAAGGCGCGACGACAGACTTGCCCCGCGCGTTCTGCATGTGGTCAAGATAGATGCGCGACTTCTGACGCTTCTTCAATGAACGTTCAAGCGTGGCAATCTCCCTGTTCTCTCGCTCGATTATCATGGCGACATGCTCCGCAAAGTCTGCGACCTGCTCGTAAGCGTAAACCGGCTTGATGGGAACGTAAACGTGTATGCCTCTTGAGCCGGAGGTCTTGGCGTATGAATCAAGTCCGAAGCCGTCGAGAATTTCTTTGCAGCTAATGGCAACGTCACAAATCACACGCCACTCCACACCCTGCGGGTCGAGGTCGAAGACGAACCAGTCCGGGCGATTAATATTTCGCACGCGCGAATGCCAGGGATGCCGCTCAATCGCGCCCAGATTAGCCATGTAGAGCAGAGACGCCACGTCGCCTCCGATGATGTAATCAACCGTATGGCCTTCAACCTCAAGCGTCTCTGTGCGAACGTAATCGGGCGCTTCGTTGACGTCGTGCTGGTGAAAGTAGCTGCCCGTAATCCCGTTCGGATAACGCTTCATAATCAGCGGGCGATC
Organism: uncultured Acidobacteriota bacterium; assembly: GCA_963791265.1. Lineage (GTDB taxonomy): Bacteria > Acidobacteriota > Blastocatellia > Pyrinomonadales > Pyrinomonadaceae > QHXM01. The sequence continues at coordinate 473,029 of CAWBSB010000003.1, read as the reverse complement.
TTTCAGATAAGGCAGGATGTATCCGGCCACCTCGAAGTAGTATTTAATGAGGTCGCCTTTCGTGAAGCCTTCGTCCGGCCAGTAAACTTTATCCAGATTCGTGAGCGAGACGACGCTGCTTCCGACTTTGACGGCAACGTCGCCGCTCAATTCTTTCGATTTGAAAGCTGTGCTGGCAGGAATCGCCTTATCGGCTGAACTCTTCCGGGTCGTCATCTTCTTCGCCCAACGTTATCAAGTGCACACTCGCTTCGACGTTCGGGTTTCTAACGTTCGGTACATCCAAACACACTCGAATGTTCGCTTATGACTCACTTTTATATCACAAAGAAATCCGCCGGGTTAACCAGCAAAGATAGTGCCGTTCGATCATGCAATTCAAATGGTTAATCGGCGTGCTTTCTCTGACCCTTTCAGGGTCGGTATCGTTTATTTTATGTATCCCCTTCGGGTATAAAAATTGAGAATCGCCATATCTTTTCGATGATCCTTTAGAGGTTGGCTTTTTTCTCGGCTTCCTGGACGCGCTTTCTCCAGCCATCTCCGCCGTGTGGCCTGTCACGGCGAACTCATCTTTCATCTTCTGCAACAGCCACAGAGGCTTCCCCTTCTCCGCGCGCCCTTTCATCTTGAATAGCCGCCACTCGCCCTTCAATCGCTCGCCAGACAAACGAAATCGCAGAGAGCCGTTCTCCCAACTTTCAACGGGAGTGCCTTCCGTCATTTCAAACGTCCCGATGTCCCAGCGATAAACCTGTCCAGCGCCGTAATGCCCCTCGTTGATTTCGCCTGTGAACGTGAGGTAGGAGACCGCATGATCTCCCACCTCCACCGCCAGCCGCTTCATGCCCGGATCGAGCGACGGCCCTTTCGGAATAGCCCAACTCTTTAACACGCCGCCCATCTCCAAACGGAAATCCCAGTGCAGATGACTGGCATGATGCTCCTGTACGACGAACCTTGATTCACTTTTCAATGCACCCATCCAACTCCGGCGCTAATCCTGCGCCTGACCATTGCTTCCGCCATTCGTGCGCCACCACGCGGCGAGCGCAAGCCCTGAGCCAAGCAGAAGCGCTCCCGTGATGAGCGGATGCAGCGTGGCCTTCGTGTAGAGGCTGCTCTCTGCGACGTGGCCGTCATAGCCGCCACGCTCTCTTAAATCCTCGGACGCATCATACAGGCCGTCTTTCCGACCTTCGGGCGATGGCTCTTCAGTCTGCTGTATGTCAAAGAGCGCTGCTTCCATCACCCTGTCCGTCAGTCGCGGCGCGTATTTGCCGCTGAGGGAAATAGCCTTGCCGCCCGCGCCGACGAAGACATCGCGCTCAGGATGCTCCGCGCTGTAGAGAATCGCCTCGGCCACAGTCTCCGGCGCATAAACCGGCGGCGGATTCTGCGGCTCGACCGATAGATAGTTTTTGGCGTGATCCTTGTAAGGCGTGTCAATCGCGCTCGGCTTGATGAGCGTGACGGAGATGGGAGCGCCTTCCTCTTCCAGTTCCATCCTGAGCGCATCCGTGTAGCCTTTGACCGCGTGCTTCGAGGCGCAGTAAGTTCCCTGTAACGGGATGGCGCGATCTGACAGAGAGCTTCCGACGTTAACGATTGCGCCGCCGCGCGTCCTGAGATGTTCGGCGGCGACGCGCGAGCCGTGAACCAATCCCCAGTAGTTCGTCTCAAAAAGCTGGCGATGATCGTCCATCGAAACATCCAGCACGCGCCCGTAGATGGAAACGCCCGCATTGTTGACCCACGTATCGAATCCCCCGAAATTCTGAATGGCGGCGTCACTGATGCGCCGGACATCCTGCTCCTGCCCGACATCCGCTACGACGTAGACGGCCTCGCCGCCCGCTGCAACAATCTCATCCCTAAGCTGGCGAAGCGCATCTTCACTCCGCGCAGCGAGGACGAGCTTTGCTCCCTGCTGCGCGGCCATTCTTGCCGTCACCAAACCGATCCCGCTTGAAGCGCCCGTAATGACGATTGCTTGCTCGCCCAGTTTCTTGAGTTGCACGCTCATACTACTTCCCCCCTTTGCTTGACTAAGCTGAATGTTGGTTGATGCTGAGATTATAGATAATTATTGCTGATTGACGAATGCCGGAAGAGGGTTTCGGAAAAGCAAAATCGGCAGCCCTGAGATTATCAAGGCTGCCGATTTCGCTACGTGCCCGGCTCGACCTTTATGTTCGGTAAGGGTCGTGGGTTTGTGGATAGCCGGGCATCGTGGGAGACTTTTTGTTTACCGCGCTCTGGCTGCGACTTCTATCTTTTGAGGCTTTGCGCCGCCATTCGCCACCGTTTGCTCTCTGGCCGCCTGCTGCTCTGCGTCCGATTTATAAAGCTCGCGCCCGTCGCTGCCCCTGACCATCCAGACCTGCGAGAGGAAATACTGGTTGCCGTATTGATTGAAGACCAGCTTTTCCTGTTTCCCGTTTTTGTCTTCCGTGATCGCTCTGGGCGTTTGAGTAATCGCACTCAGCTTGCCGTCCCGGCTGCGGACGAGCACGGAATTCTGCGTCAGGCGCTTAACGCTGTACTCGCCAGCCGGAAGCGTCTGGCTTCCGATTTGAAACTCGAACGGAATGTTGACTTCAAGCTTGCCCCTCGATTGTGCCTGAACGGAGACGACCGCTACCAAAAGTGAGAGGCTCAGCATTGCGAACGTGCTATTAATTTTCTTTTTCATCATGAACTCCTTTTTGTATCCTCTGTTGGGCGGCGGTCGCTCTGTTGACCGGCTGCCGGATTATTTTTCTTCAGTGCGCGCGTGCTCTCTCTTAATTAATCGCTCGCCGCTGACTCTTTATGTTTGCTATCCGATGATTCATGTCCAGTAGAACCGCTGGACAGTTCTCACATAGAGCTAACGCTGTGCCAGAAGGTTTGAGATTGCGGCGAGATGGTCAGCCAGCGGGAGAAACTACTGCAAGCCTTTGACTTAACTTCCGATGAAGGAGGGCATCACCTGTCAGGACTTTCTCTGTCGAGGTAGCGAATTTCTATCCGATGAGATAGCTTGTCTATCCGCACAGATAGACATTCGCCCGAAAGTTTCGGCCTTGGGCCATTTCGGACTCTTATACTTTCGGCTCAAAGCGTGAGGCGGCCACGATGTTCAGAAAGATTCTTGCATGGTGCGTTCACTTGTACACGGCGCTCGGGCTGGTAGCAGCCGCAGGCATCGCCGTCCTCATCGTACGTGGCGGAGAAGCGTCGTTTCGCGCGGCGCTCGGCCTGATGCTGTTGGCAACGCTGATTGACTCGACTGATGGCTGGCTGGCCCGCCGCGCCCGCGTCAAAGAGTACGCGCCGAGCTTCGATGGACGCAGGCTCGACGACCTGATTGATTTTCAAACCTACACCTCTCTTCCCTTGCTGCTCATCTGGCGAGCGGAGATTCTGACGGGCGCGCAAAGTTGGTGGCTGCTGCTGCCGCTCGTCGCCAGCGCTTACGGGTTTTCGCAGGTCAACGCCAAAACCGACGACGGTTTCTTCCTCGGCTTTCCTTCATACTGGAACATCGTCGCCTTTTATCTTTACCTGCTGCGACCGCCAGCCCTGGTTTCGCTGGCTCTCATCATCACGCTGTCATTGCTGACCTTCGTTCCCTGGCGCTATCTCTACCCGTCGCAGCGCACGCCTTACAGCCGTTTGACGAATCTGCTGGCAGCCGCCTGGGTAGCAGCCCTGCTGATGATTCTGGCGCGTTGGCCTGCTGATTCCAGATGGCTGATTGTCCTCTCCCTGTCGTTTCCGCTCTATTACATGCTGATGTCCTGGGCGCTCACCTTTCATCGCTGGCGAGGAAATCGCTGAGACGCAATCAAAGACAGAAAGAAATAGACAGGATTAACAGGATTATCAAGATTAAGAAAAGCAAATCAGTCAAGAAAGCTCGATGCTGTTTCTCGTGTCTTGTAAATCCTGTAAATCCTGTCTATTTCTTCCGTATTCCATTTCGTTTCAGTGCAGCTAAAATAGCAAAATAATTTGGATTGACGCGAGGTTCGGCGCGACTTAAAATCCGCCTCAATTGGCGGATGCTGAATGTGTCCGTTTAAGTGCCGGATGAAGTGAGGCATCTGGCACGTCTCCTTAAATGTGAGAAAAGAAAGCGGCGAGGCTTCCAAAGGCTTCGCCGCTTTCCTTTTGCCCCAGTTAGTTTTTCAGGCGACCCTTGTCAACAGTCATAGCTATATTGTACTTTGCATCGCCGTAGCATAATCTGTACGGAAGATCGCTTTTGAACAGTTAAGACCGGAGACCCGAAATGAAACGCTGTCCGACATGCGGCCTGAACCTGGACGACTCGCAGACATATTGCACGAATGACGGGACGCCTCTCGTCGCCGAAAAACCTTATGACCCGCAGGCGACGATGATTATTCCGCCCGGCAGCGCTCAGACAGCGCAGCCTCCATCCGCGAAGACCCCACCGCAGCCGCCGCAGACAGGCTGGCAACCCCCTGCGCGCTTAACTTCTCCCCCCGCCTACGGCTCGCCGCCCCAGATGAATTATGGCCAGCAGGCAGGAGGAACGCGCCCCGGCAAATTCGTTCCGGGACTTATCGGCGGCGTAATCGCAGGAATCCTCTCTCTCATCGCGGGCTTTCTGTCACCGGAAGTCTTTATCATCTTCAGCTTCTTTTGCGTGCTGTGGGCTTTTATCGGAGGCGCTGTGGCGTCGAATTTATATATCAAGCGCTCTCCCGTTCCTGTCAGGACGGGCGAGGGCGCAGTCATGGGCGTGATAGCCGGAGCAATCGGCGCGCTTATCTATCTGGTCTTGGATACGCCCATCGCTTACTCCATTCACGGCGACTATATTCAGATGGTGGCTAACCAGCAGCCTGAGAAAATCAGCGCCGGGGCATTTTTTGCTTTATCCGGTCTGGCAGGAGCAGTGATGATTTTTGGCTTTTCGATCATCGGCGGGCTTGTCGGTGTGCCGATGTTTGAAAAACGTAAGGGCTATCACACCAGCATGCCACCGCCTCCGCCGGGATATGGCGGGCCACCACCGGGCGGCTACAGGTGAGGAGCGCTTCCCTCTTCAATCCAATTCGTCAACTTGGAGCCCGACAGGCTCGGCTCCCGCGCCACGGATTCCGTCTATCACTTTGGCGACTTCGCCATACGCGATTGACCTCGGCGCTTTGATGAAGACCGTGCGCTGGATTCGTTTCTCTTCCGGCAAATCAACCCGATCCTTGAGGTCGTATCTGTACGTATGGCTCTCTAATCGTCTTTGAAAAAGCTCGGACAACTTTGCGCTCAACTTCCCAGTATCATTGACCGACCCCACATCGCCGGTTTTATTTAACTCAAGCACGCCGTCCTGTTTAATCGTGACGACAAGCGTCAATTCATCGCCTTCGGGCGGCGGGCCTTGTGTTGGCCGGGGAGGCTCAGGGATGAGCGCTTTGAAGCGGCTCGGCTTCGTCGGCGTCACCACCATGAAAATGATGAGCAACACCAGCAGGACATCTATCAGCGGCGTGACGTTGATGTAAGGCACTGCTTTCTTCATTAGCTTCTCTGCGCTCATAGTCATCACCTCTCTTGTTTTCATCCTTTGCTCAAACAGACCGAGCAGACAGACCTCGGCCTGCCAGCATCAAGCCTTTACCGGCAATCCTCAGCTATTCAGCTTGTTGGTTTAATTAGACTCTCAGCGACTGGAAAAGTTCCGCGACTATAACCGCAAATGAATCACCTTGAAGAAGGGCAACACCTCTGGACAGTCATCGCTTGTTCATTCGCTCGATGATGATGCGCGCGACTGTCGGGATAATCTCTCGCTCGCTTGAATGGTCTGTGGTGAATGTGACGAGGACGAAACGCGCCCCATTAGGCATCTCGATGTACGCAGCGTCGTGCCGCGTGGTGCTCGTCCATCCGGCTTTCGACCAGAGACGCGCGCCGGGAGAGAGCGCTATCGCCGTAAAGCCGTGCGCCTGGTCGTCCGTATCATTGCTCTTTCCTGAATAATCGCGTTTCATCAACTCCATCATCGCCGTGCTGCGCGCAGGTGTCACCGTGCGCGCGGTCGCAATCTCCGCGAGCAGGCGTGCCGTCGCATCGGTCGTCAGCTTATTGCGATTCTCGCCCTTCGTGCCACGAAACAATTGCTCACGACCATACGGGCCTTCGCAATAGGTTTTCTGATTGACGTTGATTTTCGTGTAGCCAAGCCCCGCGAAGTAGCGATTGACGGCGTTTCTCTTCTCCGCCCACTTCTTCAATTCCGCTCCTTTCAACTCCGGCCCGCTCGTCGTACCCGTGACAACGTCCAGCACAAAGCTCGTCGCATCATTTGAGGAATCAACGATCATATCTTTGAGCGCGCGTTTGAGTTCATCCGTCTCCTTTATTTTCCCGTCTTCGAGCAGACGATGCGCCATCGCGAGGTAAAACATCTTGACCACGCTCGCCGGATAGATCGGCTCTGCGCCGCGAAAGCTGGCCTGAAGAGGGCGCTGCGGGTCGGTGAGATCAATCAGCGTGATTGCCAGATTGCTCTCCTCAAGCTTTTTATCTTTGTACTTCTCAAGCGTCGCCCGCGCAGCTTCGTTGACCAATTCCTGCAAGGCCGGGTCAGGAGTCAGCGTTAGAGCTCCATTCTGTGCCAGGGAGGTTGAGGCTGGCGATAACGATAGACAGATGAGAAGAGTCAGGCCGAAAGATTTAAGGGTCATACCGGGTTGATCCTTTCCGCTGATTTTCAGGAATCTTAATGACTGGAGAAGCGCTTCCAATAATGAGCGCATTTGAGAAATCTATCAAGACCCGCGGGCTGGCCCATGAAGAAACTACGGATTATCACGAATCTTCATTGTCACGCTTCCTGTTTTAGATTATAAGGCATGGTATGGAGCAACCAACGCGTGAAGGTCTGGTCAGAGGGATACGCAGGTGGGATTTGGTGGCCGTCGTCATCAACGGCATCATCGGCGCGGGCATCTTCGGTTTGCCGTCAGAGGTCTTCGACAAGATAGGTAGCTACAGCCTGATCGCTTTTGCGGTCTGCGCGCTCATCGTCATGCTCATCATTTTGTGCTTTGCCGAAGTGGGCAGCCGTTTCGACGCGACGGGCGGCCCATATCTTTACGCGCGCGAAGCCTTCGGCCCGCTTGTCGGATTCGAAGTTGGATGGCTGCAATGGCTGGCGCGCATCACGGCCTTTGCAGCCAACATCAATCTGCTCGTCGGGTATCTGGGTTTCTTCTGGCCTGCGGCAGGCGCTGAGCCGTGGCGCTCGCTAATCATCACGGCGGTCGTCGTCTCGCTCACCATTGTCAATATCGTCGGCGTTCGCAAGGCGACAGTTTTCGGGAATCTCTTCACCATTGGCAAGCTGATTCCGCTGGTTCTCTTCATCGCGGTCGGGCTATTTTTCATCAACTCAGGAAACTTCTCATTTGCCGCTCAGCCAAGCTACAGCAATTTCTCGACATCAGTCCTGCTCTTAATCTACGCCTTCACCGGTTTTGAGATGGCCGTCATCCCGGCGGGCGAAGTGCAGAATCCGCAGCGCAATATTCCGTTCGCGCTCCTGACCGCAATCGGCTTGATAGCTGCGCTCTACATCCTGATTCAGTTCGTGTCTATCGGGACATTGCCCGGTCTGGCTGCCTCTAAAAGGCCGCTGGTTGACGCGAGCAATAATTTCATGGGAACAACGGGCGCTTTTGTTATCTTAACCGGAGCTATGATTTCAATTATCGGGAATCTGAGTTTGCTGATTCTCGCTGGCTCGCGGATTCCCTTTGCGATGGCTGAACAAAAGCAGCTTCCGCGCCTTCTCGCTTCCACGCACAGGAGATTTCACACCCCACATTTCGCAATCTTGCTTTCGGCTGCCGTGATGCTGGCGCTGGCGCTCTCAGCACCATTTATTTACTCACTGGCGATTAGCGCGATTGCCAGACTGTTGACTTACGCGGCGACCTGCGCTGCCCTGCCGAAGTTTCGTTATTCCGGAAACGCTCCACCAGCCAGATTCAAAGCTCCTGCGGGCATGATTGTTTCGATTGCCGCGCTCTTGCTGGCCGGATGGCTGCTCTCGAATAGCACCTTGCCCCAGGCGCGTGATGCGGGAATCGCTGCGGCTCTCGGACTGTTGGTCTATTTCGCTTACAAGCTGAGCCGACGACGCTCAGTTCAAAAGCCACCAGACGAATAGATGACTCATCTTTCCCGTACCCGGTGTCACGAGGCGAACTCAGTCTCTCTAACCGCTCATGCTGGAAGATGTCGCGCGACATGATAATCTCCCGTACATTATAATGATGCTTACTTGCAGCAAGCCTTAAGAAAGGGATGTGATGGAATATAACGCCCTCAATCTTAACGAAAAACTCGCCGGATTTTCAGAGCACTGGTCGCCGAAGATTATCGCCGGGATGAATGATTATCATTTCAAGCTGGCCAAATTTCAGGGCGAATTTGTCTGGCACAGCCACGCGGACACGGATGAGGTCTTCATCGTTCTTGATGGAAAAATGACGATTGAATTCCGCGACGGTCGAGTTGATCTCAAAGCCGGAGAGATGTTTGTCGTGCCAAAGGGCGTCGAGCATAAGCCGGTCGCTGAGAGTGAGTGCAAAGTAATGCTCGTCGAACCTGCTGGCACGATTAACACGGGCGAGGCCGGTGGTGTGTTGACGGCGGAAGATAACGTCTGGATATAAACTTGCAGATTATTTCTCAGTAATAATTAGACAGGATTAACAGGATTATCAAGATTAAGAAAACAAGGCTGGTCAGGAATGTCGAAGGCTTGTTCTTTCCATCCTGTCCATCTTGTTAATCCTGTCTAATTCTTCTGCATTTCGATTCAGCAAACTTTGGATACATTAATTGAAAACCTGCGCGCGGCGATTGGGCGCGAGGCTGTGCTGACCGAGCCTGACGAGTTGCTTGTCTTCGAGTGCGACGGGCTGCCGCAGCACAAGCATCCACCGCGCGCAGTCGTCTTTCCTGGTTCAACGGAAGAGGTCGCGGAGATTCTGCGCGTGCTTGAAAGCGAGGGCGTTGCGTTTGCTCCGCGCGGCGCAGGCACAGGATTATCAGGCGGCGCGCTGGCAGTCAATCGAGGTGTTGTCGTTGAACTGGCGCGCATGCGCCGCCTGCTCAAGCTCGATGCTGAGAATTGTCTCGCGCGCGTTGAAACCGGCATGGTCAACGCTCACCTGTCGCGCGCAGCCGCTCCCTTCGGCCTGCATTACGTCCCAGACCCTTCGAGCCAGATGACCTGCACCATCGGCGGCAATATTGCCGAAAACGCGGGCGGCATTCATTGCCTCAAGTACGGGACGACAATTGACCACGTACTTTCAGTTCGCGTCGTGCTGGCCGGAGGCGAGATTATTGAGCTTGGCGGCACAGGGACTGACGCGATTGGCTACGATTTGCGCGGCGTCTTCGTCGGCTCTGAAGGAACATTCGGCATCGCCACCGAAGCGACCCTGCGTCTTGTTCCGCTTCCACCGGCCATCAGAACGCTGCTGGCGGACTTCTCGAATGTTGATGATGCGAGTCGTGCTGTCTCGGCCATCATCGCTGCCGGGTTGATTCCGGCGGCGCTGGAGATGGTTGACGGCGCGACGATTCGCGCGGTCGAAGCGAGTGTGTTTGCGGCTGGCCTGCCGTTGGATGCAGAGGCAGCGCTTTTGATCGAGCTTGATGGATTGGAAGCCGGTTTAGACGAAGAAGCCGCTCGGGCTGAAAGCCTCTGCCGCCAATACGGCGCGCGCAACGTGCGTCTGGCCAAAGATGAAACGGAGCGCAAGAAGTTCTGGGCGGCACGCAAAGGGGCGTTCGGCGCGATGGGTCGCATCTCGCCCGATTTGATGTTGCAGGACGCCGTCGTTCCCCGCTCGCGTCTTCCGCAAGTGCTCGCAGATATTTACAGCATCGGAGCGAAATACAAGCTGCGTCTTGCCAATCTCTTCCACGCAGGCGACGGCAATCTGCACCCGGTCATCTGCTTCGACTCGCGCCAGCCCGATGAGGTCATGCGCGTCAAAGAGGCCGGGCGCGAGATTATGGAGACGTGCGTTCGCGCAGGCGGAACGATCACGGGCGAGCACGGCGTCGGGTTGGATAAAAGCGACTACCTGCCGCTCATCTTCAACGCAGACGACATGGATATTATGCTTCGCGTGCGCGCTGCCTTCGATCCCACAGGACTCTGCAATCCCGGCAAGATTATTCCGACGCCACGCACCTGTAGTGAAGCGGGGAAACAGTGGTCAGGGGTCAGGGGTCAGGGGTCAGTTAAAACCTTAGCGCAGACTCCTGACTCTTTACCTTTAAGAGTCAAGACCTCCGACACTCAATCACTGACTACTGACCACCGACCACTGACTACTGATACTGTTGATGCGGAGCGTCTGCTCTCTCAGATCGTAGGCGAAGCGAATATGACTTCATCCCCGCGCCTCGTAGTTGCTCCCGCTTCTGCCGATGAAGCGTGTGAAGTGCTGCGTCTTGCGGCAAGTCGTGGCTGGGCAGTTGTTCCGGCAGGTGCATTGACATGGCTCGATGCTGGAAACTCGTTGCGCCGCGCTGATGTCGTCATCAGCACCAGGCGGATGCAGCGCATTATCGAGCATGAACCCGCCGACCTCGTGGCCACAGCCGAAGCTGGTGTGACGCTTGATGCACTCAACGCAGAGCTTAATCGCGCGGGACAATGGCTGGCGCTCGACCCACCGGATGATGGCAGGGCAACCATCGGTGGAGCCGTCGCCACCGGCATGAGCGGCGCGCAGAGCTACGGCTTTGGCGCTCCACGCGGCTCTGTCATAGGGATGCGCGTGGCTCTCGCCGATGGAAGAATCATCAAGGCGGGCGGGCGTGTGGTAAAGAACGTCGCGGGCTACGATCTCTGCAAACTGTTCACAGGCAGCTACGGCACGCTCTGCCTGATTCTGGAACTAACCTTCAAGCTGCGGCCAAGACCCGCACAGACCGCAACTGTTGTAGCGCGCGCGCCGCTTGCTTCCCTGCTACGCTCTGCCCGCGCAACGCTCGACGCGCGGCTGTTGCCCGTCGCCGTCGAGTTGCTCTCGCCCGGCGTAGCCGAACGGCTTGCCGTTGCCAGCGATGGCGCGCATCCGTCGCTGCTCATCCGCTACGCCGGAATGCCTGAGACGGTGGCTTATCAAACCAGGCAAACCCTCAACTTGCTTCGCAACGATCCGGCGGTTGCCGGTTGCTCCGTCTTCGAAGAGGACGCAAGCTGTTGGCGCGGGCTGTCGGCTCTTCCTCTGAAAGAAGCTCACGAGTTGGTCTGGCGCGCAAGCCTGTTGCCGAGCGAGTTGGGGATATTCCTTGAGCGAGCGACGAAAGATGGCGGGACAGCGTTCTCTTCATCATCGCTCTGGCATGCTGGCCTCGCCGATGGAAGATTGCGTGTGATGAATACTTCAAGCGAAGGTGCGGATGCTTGTGCAGCCTCCCTCGAAAGCTTACGCGCCAGCGCACGCACGACGGGCGGCGCACTCGTCATCGAAAAGGCTTCGCCGGAAATCAAGAATTCTATTGACGCGTGGGGCGCGGCTGAGGCAAATCTATCTCTGATGCGCCGCGTGAAGAAGGAGCTTGACTCAAACAACATGCTCAGTCCGGGTAGATTCTCGGAGATTTGAGTTCGTTTTCCGATTCCATTCCCAGCAATAAATTGCTGGGCTATTATCAATCGTCCCTGACGGGACTTTTCAAATTGCTTCTAAAACCAGATCAACTCGAACAGCACAAATGAGAATAATCAAAGCGATGATGAAACGATTCCCACTCGCACTTCTTTTGCTTGCGCTGCTCAGCGCACCCGGCGCTTCGTTTTCACAAGCGAGCGTGACGCGCGCCACGGTTCCCGGATGGCGCGAGCCTGTGCGTGCGCCGCATGCGATGGTCGCTTCGACCAGCCGCCTCGCCTCGCAAATCGGGGTGGAGGTGATGAAGCGCGGCGGCAATGCGGTCGATGCGGCAATCGCTGTGGCTTTTGCTCTCGCCGTAGTCTACCCGGAAGCGGGCAATCTTGGCGGCGGCGGGTTTATGTTGATTCGTTTTCGCGACGGCAAGACGCTTGCCATTGATTATCGCGAAGTTGCGCCGCTGGCTGCGACGCGCGATATGTATCTGGATGCGCGCGGCGAAGTAATCAAGGGCGAAGGCTCGTCAACCGTCGGCTACCGCGCTCCCGGCGTGCCCGGAACTGTCGCCGGGATGGAACTGGCGCTCAAGAAATATGGCTCCGGCAAATTCACCTGGAGACAACTAATCGAGCCTGCACGAAAGCTGGCGGTGCAAGGCTTCACATTGAGTTATCGCATCGCACAAACGCTGAAAGACAACGAGCGGAAGCTCTCGCAATACGAAGACAGCCGCAAGATTTTTCTTAATGGCGGGAACCAATTCAAAGAAGGAGACGTGCTGCGCCAGCCCGAACTCGCAGCGACGCTTCAACGGCTGCAACGCGGCGGCGCAAACGAGTTTTACAGAGGCTTGACCGCGCGCCTGATAGCGGAAGACATGCGCCGCCACAATGGTCTCATCACGCTTGAAGATTTACGCCGTTACACGGCGAAGGAGCGCACGCCGCTTCGCAGCACCTATCGCGGCCACGAGATTATCTCTATGCCGCCACCATCTTCGGGCGGGGCGGTGCTGATGGAGATGCTCAACATTCTGGAAGGCTACGATATACCTGCGATGAACCCCATGTCGTCGGAGAAATATCATCTGGTGATCGAAGCCATGCGGCGCGCGTATGCTGATCGCGCGGAGTATATGGGCGACCCTGATTTCGGGAAGATACCATTCATGAGCATGATTAGTAAGAGTTACGCGGCGCGACAGAGAAGTACCATCAAATTGGATCGCGCTTCGACGAGCGAAGAGATTCGCGGCGGCCATCCTGAAGAGAATCAAACCAGCCAGACCACGCATTTCTCGATTGTTGACCCGGCAGGCAACGTGGTGGCGAACACGTACACGATTAATGATCTTTACGGTTCGGGCGTGACGGCCAAAGGCACGGGCATTCTTTTCAATGATGAGATGGATGATTTTACTTCAAAGCCGGGGACGCCGAATCTCTGGGGAGTGATTCAGGGCGAGCGCAACAGTATCATGCCCGGAAAACGCCCGCTCTCTTCGATGACGCCGACGATTGTGCTGAGAAAAGACGGCACAGTCTGGTTCGCGGTCGGAGCACGCGGCGGCGCGAGAATAATCAATGCCGTGCTGCAAGTCGTCATCAACGTCGTAGATCACGGCATGAACATTCAGCAGGCCATTGACGCGCCGCGCATCCACCATCAATGGTTTCCCGACCGGGTTCGCTTTGAGCCTTACGGTCTTTCGGCAGACACGCTGCGTGCGCTCGAATCGCGTGGGCATAAATTGGAAGAAGCCACCACCCCCCGCAACATCGCCAGCGCCGAAGGCGTGATGATCGAAGAAGGCACCGGCATGCGTCTCGGCGCAAGCGACCCGCGCAACGACGGCGTGCCGCTGGGATACTAAGAGCAGGAGTGAGAAGGAAAGAAAATCTATTAAAGCGGGCGACGCCTCGGTTTTGATAAGAGCGCAAGGCTGACATTAACGATTTGCCGCGTAGCGGCATTTTGAGTTTAGCCGTGCGTTTCAACGCACGGAGAACATGGGCATAACAGCTCTCGCGTCGCGTTAGCGACGGTTGAATGACAGCCGCGTGATGATTCAACCGTCGCTGACGCGACGACGGGTCAACTTCAGACATTCCAACCCGGCGTTGAAACGCCGGGCTAAACTCAAAATGCCGCTACGCGGCAAGATTGGTCGGCTGTTTCTTCATTCTGACTCATGCTTTACGCTTATGCTTCAACCTCCGTCTTTATTAACGAGTGCGCTAGTGGGTGAGGAAGACAAGTTGCTGGCTTGTGTTCATTGCGGCCTGTGTCTTGAGGCGTGTCCGACGTATGTTCTGACGGGCGATGAGAACGATAGCCCGCGTGGACGCATTTACCTGATGAGGGCGGTTGAAGAGGGGCGGCTGGCGCTAGATTCAAATGCGTTCCGCCAGCATATCAATCGCTGTCTGGGTTGCCGCGCGTGCGAGTCTGTTTGCCCGGCGGGTGTTGAATACGGACAGCTTCTGGAAGCTGCTCGCGCTGACTTGGAACAAACACCTGTCGGACGGCGCAGCTTGCGCGCTCGCCTCTTGCGCTTCACGCTTCGCCGCATCTGGGTTCATCCTGCGCGCCTGCGCTTTGTTTTCGCACTTGCGCGCATGCTTAGGAACATGCGGCTGCCTCGTTTGCTGATTAAATCTCGCCTCGCGCGTCTCGTCTCGCCGCGATTGGAATTTGCCCTGGCTCTTCTCGATAGCTCTCTCTCGACAAGACGGAGCGAAGATGAGAGGAGCGCACAGCCAGATTCCGGGCAGGCTAAAGCTCAGGCATTGCTCTTCAAAGGCTGCGTGATGGAAGGACTCTTTGCGCGCGTCAATCGTGCGACCGCGCGCGTGTTTGAGGTTAATGATTGCGCGGTGCGTGTTCCCGATGATCAGGTCTGCTGCGGCGCGCTTCACGCCCATGCGGGCGATTTGGAGGGCGCACGCCAACTTGCGCGCCGCAATATTGATGCTTTCAACGGAGATGCCGAGACGAAGATTATCACCAACGCAGGCGGGTGCGGCGCGCTGCTCGCATCCTACGTTCATCTGCTCTCTGATGACGCTGAGTATGCTGAGCGCGCAAGAGATTTCAGCGCACGCGTGCTCGACATCAGCCAGCAGCTTGAGACCACGGGCATCCGGCAGGGCGCAGAGCTTGAGGGTGGCGTAACGACGTATGATGCTTCGTGTCACTTGCTACACGGGCAGCACGCGAGCGTCGAGCCGCTTGAGATGTTGCGAAAGATTCCGGGCTTGCGCTTCGTGCCATTGGAAGGAAGCGAGGTGTGCTGCGGCGGCGCGGGCGTTTATAATCTGCTTGAACCGGAGATGTCTGCGCGCATCCTGAACGAAAAGCTCGCGCATATTAAAGAGTCGGGCGCGCAAACTCTGGCGACCAGCAATCCCGGCTGCCACATGCAGATCGGTGCGGGCGCGCGGCTCAATGGAATGGAACACCTGCGTATATGCCATCCCGTCGAACTACTGGACGAGTCATACGCCCGCGCAGGAATTTACAAACAAGTGATAGGTGATGGGTGATAGGTGATAGGAAAGACCTTAGTTTTCTCTTATCACCTATCACCCATCACCTATCACTCCTGTATTTTCAAACGCGACGCGTCCGCCGATGAGCGTTAATCGCACGTTCCCTTCCCTGTCCAGAGCCACGAGGTCTGCGCGCTTTCCTTCTTCAATCGAGCCGTAATCCTGATCCACGCCGAGCAAGCGCGCCGGGTTGCTTGAGGCCATCCGCGCTACGTCTTCAATTGGAATGTCGAGCGAGAGCATTGTTCGGACGGCCTCCCGCATCGTAATGACAGAGCCTGCGATGCTCCCGCGCGTGTTCTGCGTGCGTCCCTGTATGACGCTGATGGTTTCGCCCCAAATGTTGTACTCGCCATCGCCTAACCCTGCGGGCGCGACCGCGTCGCTAATCAGCACGACGCGCGCGGGCGTCTTCGCACGCAGCACCAGTTTCAGCATCAACGGATCAACGTGAACGCCGTCGGCAATCACGTCACAGCTAACCTCGTCCTTGAGAAGTCCCCAGCCGATTGGCCCCGGCGCACGATGATGAAGCGGTGACATCGCGTTCATAAAGTGCGTCATGTGACGCGCGCCCGCATTGCAAGCATCGTCAAGCACACGGAGTCCCGCGCGTGTGTGGCCGAGGGAAACAATCCAGCCGCGCCTGACCAGTTCAGCAATCAACTCGATTCCGCCTTCAATCTCCGGCGCGACGGTTATCATGCGTATTGCTGCTGTGTTTTCAGGCAAGGCGAGCGCGTCAATGTCCAACGCATCTGTGAACGTGCGGAAGTGTGCGGGGCGCAGAGCGCCGCACTGTGCGCTGTTGATGAAAGGGCCTTCGTAATGCAGGCCGAGCGCACGAGCGGCAGCGGGACGCCCATCCTGCTCGCTCATTAATGTTTCGATGGCGTGAGCCGCGCGCCTGTAATCTTCAACGGGCGCGGGCACAAGCGTCGGCAGCCATGTGGTCACACCGTTCTGCGCGAGAAAACGCGCGACCCGATGAAGGTCTTCCGCGTCCGAATCCATCGTATCAACACCGACTGCGCCATGCAGGTGAATGTCTATGAAGCCGGGAAGGACGGTCGCGCCGCCAAGCGACAGTGTGTCACAGGAGCGAACATCGTCCATCGCCCCGCGCTCCCAAATGCGCGTGATGCGGTCTCCATTGATGAGCAGGCTGGCGCGTTCGGCAACCTTGTGCGGCAGAACTAAACGCGCATCTTTGAGCAGCAACAACTTTCCATCAATCTCCAGACCATGTTTCATGTCGTCATTTAATCACAAAATGAAGCGAAACGCGTGTGCCCGCAATGCTCTTTCAAACATTGCGGGCACACCCTTTCGGTATTCGGATGGTCTAACGCTCAGAAAATAAACTTCAAGCCGAACTGCATGATACGCGGGTCGCGGAAGCTTATCACCTGACCGAACGTGGCAGAGTTACGTGCCGTGCTGAGACCTCTAAAGTTCGTGTGATTGAACACGTTGAAGGCCTCGGCGCGAAGTTGAACTCTAACGTTTTCGCTGAACCGAAGGTTCTTGGACATCGTAAAGTCAAACCGGGTCGTCGGCGGTCCGTTGACCGCTCCACGCGGTGCGTCTCCGGGTATATTCTGTACGCCCGTGGCGTTCTGAGGAGCAAAGCAAGCCGCGTTGAACCACTGGTCAACTGTATTCGGCGCACCTGCATTCGGGTCACAAAGAAGAAGCGGTCTTCCGCCCGCAATCGAGACGGGGATAAAACCTATGCCCGCAGGATCGTAAGTGGCGCTGGTGACGGTCATCGGCAAGCCGGTGAAGTAGCTGACAATTCCCGAAGCCTGCCAACCTCCCAGAACCTTGCCGACGAAATCTTTCTGCTCTTTCCTGAAAGGCAGTTCGTAGATGTAGTTGATGCTCAGGACGTGGCGACGGTCGAGGAGCGCTCTGCCGTATTCCGCCCTGATGTTGTTGATGTCCTGCGGCGCTGTGCTGACGGTGGACGTTTGATTGTCCGTCAGGTTTTTCGACCACGTATATGCCAGATTGACTTGAGACGCTTCGGCAAAGCGGTGCTGGGCGAAGACCTGCATGCTGTGATAATTCGAATTATACCGGGTCTCAAGGATGTTAACTCCACGATAACCACGGAACGGACGAATCTGGTCAAGAATAGCAGGCGTTGCCGTGAACGCCGTGCCGGGCGTCATACAAAGGGTCGTGACAACTCCCGGCGTCTGAAGCGTCTGAGCGCCTGACGCGCATTGGGTTCTGGTAGCCAGCCCCGGCGGCAGATCGTTCTCTTCGGCAAAGCCGATCAGGTGCGTCCCCTTAGAGCCATAGTAACCAACGGTCACAACCGTCTTGCTGCCGAACTGGTGCTGAATATCCAATGACCAGTGCTGCATGTAAGGCGTCTTGAAGTCCGATTGGATACTACGCGCCAGCACCGGCGCTACTGCCGAAGCCACCACACTCTGTGACGGGGGAACCGGCGAGTCCATAGTTGTAATGGTCGCTGTTTTGGTTTCCTGAAACGGCGGATTGTTTGCCAGCAGCTCGATGGTGCTGACCGGAGTCTGTTCATGATAGATGCCGTATCCGGTGCGGACAGCCGTTGTTCCTTTTCCGAAAGGATCCCAGGCCAGACCGACGCGCGGGGCATAATCATTTTTCGAGACCTCATAAACATACTTACCGAAGGGCGAAGCAAGCGGGGTGCAGTTAAATATTGCCGGACCCGTCTGATAGTTTTGAGCATTGACGATTAAGCCGTTGCAGAAATTGCCTGTCCCGGCAACGCGGTTTCCAGCACCCGTCACCTGCGGAGCCTGCGCGCGATTCCAGAATTCTGGAACGAAGTTCGAGAGCAGTCCGTTCTTGTCGTATGCCGGACCGAAGTAGGAATAGCGAACCCCGTAATACAAGGTCAGGTTCTTGCGGGCTTTCCATTCATCCTGGGCAAACCATTCGAGGTTTTGCTGGCGAAGATCAACCTTCACATCGAGCTTCGATTGCGTGAACGTGACGTTATTGCCCTGTAGGAAGTTAGCCCAACTCTGGTAAAGGTTGTTCACAGCCGTGTTGGCAACGCCCGGCGCACGAACGCTGGCCGCAGTTGCAACCGACGGAATGGTGTTATTGAAGGCGCTATACGCTCCCTGATTCGTTCCCGACAGCGCGTTCTCGTTTTTGCGGTAACGCGAATAGACCGCACCGAATTTCATGGTGTGGCCGCCGCGTATCCAGGCCACGCTCCCACTGTAGTTCTTTTTCCAGGAGAAGTTGTCGTAGTTACTGAAGCCGGTCAGAGGGCTAAAGCCCAGGATGCTGACGGACGGGACTACGTCGCGGACGCTTTCGTATGGCAGAGGGACGTTAATTGCCGAAACTTCCTTAGCTATCAAGCCAAGCGTCTTCGTGAAAATTGCCCCGTAGCCATAGGCGTACTGGCCTTCGATAACTACATTAGGACTGACGATGTAGTTGGTCTGGAAGGTGTGCGTTTTACCGGGAGAATTGGATTCCATGCGGTTGACGAAAGGAAGATTAGAGCGCCCACCAATCGAGCCGTCGGCATCGAGTGTGGGAATCTTGTCGTTCTGAAAACGGTAGAAGGCAGTCCAGTTGTCTGTGAAGCCGTGATCTATCTTGAGTATCTCCTGACGGAACTTGGCAATGTTCAAAGTCGGGAAATCGAGTTGGAGGTTCGCGGGGTCGGTCGGGTTTGGAACCCTGTTCCAGATTTGATTGACATACTGCTGAGCCACATTGCTGACAGGAACCCTTGAGGTTATCGGCGTTCCGGCAGGGAGGACGTTCGTACAATTAGTGGCCGAAGAAGCGCTCAGGCAGATGTCTACAGGGAAGATTCCCAACTTCATCTGCGCGGTCGGGGCTGCGCCCGGATTACTGTTACGTGTTGAAATGGTTGGGTAGCGAGTATCCCGGCGCTGCTCTTCAGAGAAGAAGAAAAACGTTCTTTCCAATTTGCGGGTCATGCCGCCCGTGCCTTCGCCAAAGTTGAGGACGTAAACAGGGCCGCCAAAGGTAAAGCCGTAGTTGTTATAGCGAAACGGCCTGCGTTTGACCTTGCCGTTATCGTCTACGCCGAGCGTAGTTCTCAACGCCGGGGTTCTGTTGGTAGCAAAGTCATTCGCATTGAAAGCTTCATTGCGAATAAACTCGAACGCGCTGCCATGAAATCCATCTCCGCCTGAGCGAGTGACCACATTGATCTGCCCGCCGCCGCTACGCCCGGACTCCGCCGGAAACAGGCTGCGTAAGACCTTAAACTCGCTAATCGAGTCAACGCTCGGATAAGCCTGAATGGTGAGATTTGAGCCACGGTCGGTGATGTCCGCGCCGTCAACAGTGAAAGTGTTCTGGGTAGTTCTTGCGCCGTTGACCGAAATAAGGGTTCTGTTGACCACCTGAGTTTCTGGATTGTTTGTGCCGGTAAAGACCAGATCGTCGAGGTCGTTAGAAACACCCGGAGCAAGCGTGACCAGCGAAACAAAGTTGCGGTTATTAATTGACAGCTCGCGCACCTGATCGCCGTTGATGACGCTCGATACTGACGGTGTTGCCAGCTCAACCGATAACGGGTCGGCTTCAACAGTGACAACTTCGGTGATGTTACCGGCCTCCAAAACAGCATCTACAGGGCGGCGCTGACCCACGTCAATCTTCACCTTGCTCTGCACATATTTTTTGAAGCTGGGCGCTTCCACGCTCACGTCATAATTGCCGCTCGGCAAGTTCGGTACAGAAAATTGCCCGTCCTCGTTAGTGGTGACGGTGCGGACGACAACGTTTTTGTCGCTATCAGTAATAGTGACAGTGGCCCCGGGGACAGTGCCCTCGTTAACGTCCTTGACGGTGCCAACAATGCTGCCGGTCGTTTCCTGTGCGTAAACGCCGCCGGTCAAAGCAAGGGCGAAGATAATAAGCAGACCAAGTAGCCCATTTTTCAGATGGTGTCTCATAGCGTGGTTCCTCTTTACTCAGGTAATAGAATGGAAAGCCGAATCGCATCAAAACCTGCACGGATACCCAAAGGGGCTCGAAGTGATTAGATAAAAGTACAGATTTGGAAACGAACCGGAAGCTGTTTAGAGCAGCTATCGCTTGCAGTGGTATCTGCTCCGATTTACGATTGCGCGCAAGTTATACACCGAGGCCGACGCGCACGGCAAGATTTTTATCGCCCGGAGGCGATTACGGAACGCAAAGTTCCGGGCTTTGTCAGAAAACAGTTCACTGCGCCGGTGGCGACGCCTCGTCGAAAGCGCCTCGCCGCACGCGCTGGAGATAATCCCCTTCCGGATTCAGCGCCCCTTTGTTAATCGTGAAGTCGTAGGAGAATAGAATTATCCCGTCCGCGCCCGCTGCGCGCGCGGCGTTTATCTTCTCGATTGCCGACTCTGCCGGGACGCGATAAGCCCCGATGCCCGCCCAGACGCGCCTGCCCGAAGGCTTCGCCGCCGCAACCGCGACCTCTATCTGTTTTCGGAACGTCTCCGTATCGGTGGTGTAAGCCATCGGGCAAGCGACATCGAGCACGCCCATCGAGAGCCAGCGCCGCCAGTCTTGAAACCGGCGCGTGTGGGCATTCTCGTCGTTGGCGAAGACGGCGGCTGAAACCGTCAATCCGGGTTTGCGCTTTTTGACGCCGTGATAAATCCGCTCGACGAGCGAAGTCACCTGCTCGCGTTGAAAGTCCGCAAACTGCTCGCTGTATGAAGCAGCAGCCGCGAGCGGGTCTGTCTTCAGCGCCGTTTCGAGCAGTCGTCGCTCAGGCATGCTCAACCGGGGCTCCAACCACGCACGGAAGCGTTCAAGCGAAGCGCGGCTGTAATCAAAGTCGGGGCTAGCGAAGCGAACGTAGTCGAAGTGGAGTCCGTCAACATCATAGCGGCTCAGGATGTCTATCCAGATCGAATAGATGTGCTCGCGGACAGCGGGGTGCGCGGGGCTGACGTAGACGCCTTCCAGTTCCCCGCGATTGGCCTTCGACCACTCGACCACCGCCGCGCGGAAACGTGGGTCAGACGGCGCCATGTTGTAGAGACTTGCGGCGACGGCGCGAGGCACAGCCAACCATTCAGGTCGGGCGTTGTAAATGTGTTCGGGAGCTGTCGGCAACTCATCGAGATTCGCCAGAAGATTCGTGTTAATCCAGGCGTGGACTTTCAGTCCCTTGCGTTTGGCTTCCGCGAGTGTCACGGCGAGCGGGTCGAAATCGGCTGGCTGATCCTTGAGCGCGGCGGCTCGCGGCTCCCACTGTGAGCGGTAATAAGCATCGCCCCGCCCGCGTACCTGAACGATCAGCGTGTTGAAGCCTGCGGACGCGGCGCTCTCCACCATCGTCTTAATCTTTTCTTTAGAGGTGAGGGTCGTCCGCACTACCCAGAGAGCGCGCACCTCATTGGGCGGCGACTTAACCGGCGCGGCGATCTTTGCGGCATCCTGCGCGTTAGCTACAAGCGGCGACAAAAGCATTAGCAGACAGGCGGCAAGAATCGTTGATGACGCGGCGAGACGGGCAAAGGTCGTCGCACGTCCGACAGAGGTTATTGGAAGCATGTCTTAGCGATTCATCCGGTCTGAGAGAAAGAAGGGCAGAAGGTTTTAAGTTCTACCCCCGTAAATGTGAATGATCTTTTTCAGAAAGCGTAGCGCATCGAAACCTGAACCGTGCGCGGCACGTACTGCGTCGCCGTCCCTGTAATAGCGCCGAAGTTGGCAGCCGTGATGTCTGTGGCGGGGAAACCATATTGCACATGATTGAAGGCGTTGAAGAAGTCTGCCCGCAACGTGAAGCGGTGATTTTCCCAGGGCATATTGAAACTCTTGTAGAGCGCGAGATCAACGTTCTGCACACCATCTGTAAAGAACGTGTTGCGTCCGAGAGTAGAAGTGTTGAAGTCCGAGGTGGTCAGCGTGCGGAAGGCCGTGCGCGGCAATTGCTGCTGCGAAGTCGCAGGGTTGTTGATGCTGCGCCCCAGAACCGACGGGTCGAGCAGCACGGGGCGGCTCTCGCCGAACGAGTCAAGGTTCAGGTCAAGCGCGGTTGTAAAGACTGTGAAGGGCGTTCCCTTCGACAGCTTGACGACGGTCGAGACTTGCCAGCCGCCGAGAAATTGTCCGACGATGCCGCGCTCCTTCTGGAACCACGGCAGACGATACGTGCCATAGAAGGTCAAACGGTGCGGCGTGTGAAAACGCGAGAGGGCGCGCGCCGTCCGCGCGTTGTTGCCCGTCTGGTTCGTGTCGCCTGCGCCGACCGCCGTTGCCTCGGAAGTAGTATCAATAGACTTGCTCCAGGTGTAGGAAGCCTGGAAGTTCAAGTTATGACTCAGACGCTTCGTCCATTCGAGTTGCAGGCCGTGATAGTAGCTCCACGCACCGTTGCTGACGGCGGTGTTGGTCGTGAACAGTCCCAACGGGCGGCGTTCGTTCGTGCGCGGAACGCGGAAGCTGTACTCCAACGCGCCGAGCGGAACGGCCACAGGACATTGCGTGGTGACGGCGACACCAGCCAGCCCCGTGCCAGCGCAAAGGATGTTGGCGGCGGGGCGCAGGATTTGGCCGCGCACGTCTACAGCGCGCGGGTCGCCCGGCGGGCGGTTGGCCGCCGTGTAGAGAACTGCGGGCGCATTGTTCGGATGATTGGCGACGAGCACGCCGTTCGGATCTATGCTCGGCAGGTTGTCGAGCGCGAAGCGCAGCAGACCAATGCCACGATTGCCTGTGTAGCTCGCACGGAGCTTGGAACTGAAAGGCATCTCGCGCTCGAAGCTCAGGTTCCACTGTTGGGTGTAAGGCATCTCCAGGCTCGGATCAATGAGAGCCTCAGCGTGCCGCGCCGTCTGCGGGCCGGGCGTGAAGACGAAGCCGTTGGTGGGATCGGCAAAATTCGTCGGGTTAAAGAGCGCCGTAGCAGGGCTGGACTGGTTATAGAAAAGAGCGTTCGGCGGATTGAAGCGCACGGTCGCGCCCGATTGCGAGAAGACGGACTGGAAGAGTCGCCCATGATAGATGCCGTAACCGCCACGGATTGAAGAGTCGCCTTGCTCGCCAAAGAGCGAGTTCAGAATTCCGCCTCTAAAGTTCGGACTCCAGGCGAAGCCGAAACGCGGTTCCCAGTTGTCCTTGTCAGCGCCGAAGCCGTAGTTGATGCGGTCAGCGGCCTCTTTCGGCGCGGAAACGTACTCGTAGCGCAAGCCCAGATTCAGCGTCAGCGTCGGCGAGACTTTCCAATTGTCCTCAACGTAGAGATTCGACTCGTTGATGCGGTTTTCGAG
This sequence comes from uncultured Acidobacteriota bacterium, assembly GCA_963791265.1. Taxonomy (GTDB): domain Bacteria; phylum Acidobacteriota; class Blastocatellia; order Pyrinomonadales; family Pyrinomonadaceae; genus QHXM01. Next base: position 449,530 of record CAWBSB010000003.1, on the reverse strand, counting down.
GAAGAACGGCCCGAAGGCATCCTGATAATTGTTGACGCATCCATTGAGGAAGGCAGTGAAACCACTTCCATATGTGACACCGTTGCAGGTCGCCGCGTTGAAATTGTAGAAACCGCGCGAGAAGTTATCGGCGAAGTCGTCTAGTTGCTGGCGGCGAATGTCCGTGCCTGCCTTCAAGTAGTGATTGCCGCCAAGCAGCGTTGAGAGGTTATAGACAAACTGATTGTCTGTCTGGTAACGCTGGATGGGGAAACCACCGGCGTTGCCGATAATCGAACCGGAGATAGCAATCGGATTGAAAAAGCGTATAACGGGCGTGTCGTTACCCGCAGCGATATTGACGAGCGTGGTACGCAAGCCCAGTCCGTAGCGAAACTCGCCGACCGTGTTCGCCGTGAAGAGGTGCGTCCACGTCAGGCCAAAGTTCTGCTGCTTGTTGTTCTGGTCGGCGCGTTCACCGATGATAATGTCTTCGGCGTCGAAACGCTGGCGCGTGTACTGCCAGCGCGCAAACAAGTTGTCCTCCGAGCGCGGATTCCAATCAAGACGCCCTGAATAGTCGCGCGCCGGAAAGTCAAAGCCCTGCTGCCCGGCAAAAGTGCGCGCGCTGCGCGAGTCGTTCGGAATAAGAGTCGCCGGAAAGCGATCTAGCACTGACTGGATGAAAGCGCGGTTGGCTAGCGTGTTATTGGCTGGCGAGATGGTGAACCAGTTGGCAGGGTTGCGCTCGCTCGGCAAAAAGACATCACGCGTGTAGGTGTTTGCGCCCGTGTTCTCCGTGTGGTCGGCGCTCAGGAAGGCAAACAGATTGTTTTTTAAGATAGGGAAACCGGAAGTAAAGCCGAACTGGTTGCGGCGGTTGACGGGTTTTTTGCCGTGAGCGAAATAACTCTTGGCGTTGAGCGCGCTGTCGTTGTGATACCAGTAAGCGTCGCCGTGCCAGTCGTTCGTGCCGGACTTGGTCTGCACGAGGACGACCGCGCCGTAGCCGCGACCGAACTCGGCTGTGAAGTTGTTGGTGATAACCTGAAACTCTTTGATAGTCGAGAGCGATGCGCCCTGACGGTTCTGGTTCTCGGAGGAGTCGTCGTTGTTGACGCCGTTAATCTGGAAGGTCGCGCCGCGCGTGCCCGTTCCATTGAAGTTGATGGATGAACCGGAAGAGGCAGTCGGATTGTTTTGTCCCCCTGTGGGGTTCTCCTGATAACCTGTGAAAGTCTCGGCCAGCGTCAGGAAGTTCGTCTGGTTGAGCGTCGGCTTATCTAGAATTTCCTGCGCGGTAAATCGCCCCGCGATCTGGCCGTTCGTCGTGTTGATCGGCTCTTCAGTAGCCACGATTGTCACAGTCCCGTCAACGGACGGGTTGAGCGTCATCTCAACGACGAAGGTCTGGTTAAGGAGGATTTCCACTCCTTCGCGGACGGATGTCCCGAAGCCCTGCGAGGTGGCGCTGATGTTATACCTGCCGAGCGGGAGGTTGTAGGAATTGAAAAATCCTTCGCTGTTGGTTTGAAGCGTTCGCTCCAAACCCGTCTCCGTGTTGCGAACGGTGACGGTCGCGTTCGGGACGACTGCTCCGTTGGTGTCGCTGATGGTGCCTTGCAGCGTACCCGTTACGGTCTGCGCGCCAATTTGAATAGACAGCGCAAAGATGGCAACGATAAGCCCGGTGGTAACGATCAGAACTCTCGATAAACGTCTGGTTGCGTCTGGCATAGCCATATCCTTTCTCTCTCTCAATGAAGTCGGAGCGCTGTCCCCGGGCGCTGGCTCGTCATCCGTCCGTTTTCGAGCACCGGCACGCCATTGACGAAAACAGAGCTGATTCCGACAGCATACTGGTGCGGTTGCTCAAAGGTGGCGCGATCACCGATGGTTGCCTCGTCGAAGATAACGAGGTCTGCCGCGAAGCCTTCGCGCAGGAGGCCGCGATCACGCAGGTTGAAAGTTTGTGCGGGGAGGCTGGTCATTTTCCGCACGGCATCCTCAAGCGAGAGCAGGCGCAACTCGCGCACATAGTGCCCAAGCACACGCGCGTTGTTACCGTAGCCGCGCGGGTGCGGCATTCCCTCGCCCAGCCGACGCACGCCGCTATCCGAAGCGATCATGGTGAACCGCTCGCGCATAATCTCTTTGACATCATCTTCGCTCATGCCGTGATAGACCATGCCCGCCCCGCCAGCCGCGTACATCTCCAGAATTTGCTCGATCTGATTGTTGAGGTCGCTTTTACCACGTGCCTCTTTCGCAATCGCTTTGATGGATTTCCCATTGAACGAAGGGTTGGGCGAATAGGAAGCGACGACAGCATAGTCGTAGTCCTTGAAGCCCGTTCTTTTCAAACCTTCCTTCATCTCGCGTATGACGCGCTCGCGTGTCGCTTTGTCCGCGAGACGCTTTTTACCCTCCTCGCGTCCTCCGTCGAGCAGCCAATCGGGAAGGCGTATGTCGAGCGAAGTAGAAGAGGCTGTGTAAGCGTACTGGTCAACGGTCACATTGATTCCGCGCTTGCGAGCTTCACGCACAAGGCCGAGCGTCACGTCGCTCTTGCCCCAGAGTTTTCGAGCCGAAATCTTGAAGTGAGAAATTTCAACGGGCAGCCGCGCCTGCTCGCCAATCTCAATGCTTTCGCGGATGGCTGCGACGACCTCCGTGCCTTCATTACGCATGTGCGTCGCGTAAAGCCCGTTGTAGCGGGCGGCAACACGCGCGAGCGCAACGACCTCGTCGGTCTTCGCGTAAAGACCCGGCAGGTAGATGAGCCCCGTCGAGAGACCGACCGCTCCGTCTTTCATTCCCTGCTCGACGAGTGCTTCCATCTGCTGCAACTCAATGGTGGTGGGCGCGCGGTCATTCAAGCCCATCACCTTGCTTCGCACAGAGCCGTGAGCGATGAGCGTAGCGAGATTGACGGCGAGAGGCTGCTCTTTAATGCGCCCTAAGAATTCTTTAACGTCCGTTGCAGACGAGCCGCAGTTGCCCGTGACCAGTGAGGTCACACCCATCCGCACGAAGTTTTCGGCTTCAGGCTGTTTGTAGATTGACTCGACGTGCGTGTGCACATCTATAAAGCCGGGGGCGACGATTTGCCCGCGCGCATCTATCACCTGCTTTGCCTGACCCGCTTCGACGTGGCCAATGCGTGCGATGCGTCCATCCTTAACGGCAACGTCGGCGCGAAACCAGGGATTACCCGTTCCGTCAACGATTCGCCCATTGATGATGACAAGATCATAAACAGGCTCTGCGCTTCGCCGCGCATGAAGCGGAGCAATGGAGCCGGAGGACAGGAGTACCATCAGGAGAGCAGACGCAGTTCGATGAAGCAGGGGAAGAGTTTTCATACCACGAGAACAATCTCAAAAGATGGTTGACCCTCTCGCCCTGCTTTTCGCAGAGAGAGAGGGTCAATGTTTATCTCGCTTACTTTGCTTTCAATTCAAACAATGGGCACTTAGAAGCTAATCTTGCCCGAGAGCTGTATCCTTCGCGCGTTGTTGGTCACGGTGTCGTTAATTCGCCCGAAAAGTGAATTGTTGATAACCGCCGTCGGGTTATCAAACGAGGGATTATTCAGGACGTTTCTCGCATCAACTCGCAGATCGAAGGCGACCCTCTCGGTGATGGCGAATTTCCTTGAAAGCGAGGCATCCCATTGAAAATAGTTCGGCGCCAGGAAGAAATTGCGTCCAGTGTTTCCGATTGAGCCGGGGGCTGGCGGCGTGAACAGAGCGCGATCACCCGCGTCAAACCAGAAGTTTCTTCCGGTTTCCAGGACCAGACTACCCTGATTCCTCGAACAGCCAGCGCAATCAGCCGTTGATTGCACCACATTGCTGACGGTATTGATGCCGGAATAAACCGTGAAAGGTCTTCCCTTCATCCAAATCACAGTTCCAGAGGTCTGCCATCCGCTGATGAGGTAATTAATAACCTTCGGCATGTCGGAGCCAAACATTTTCCCTTTCCCGAAGGGCAATTCATAGGTGTAAGTTCCCTGAAAAACATGTCGGCGGTCAAAGTCTGACCAGGTGTAATTCAAGCTGCGATCTCTGAGGTCAAACGGCGTGCTTGATGCGGATTGAACAGAGCCGGTTGAAACAGTACTGAGCGACGGGTCCCAGGAGCGATTATCCAGCGACTTGGAGAACGTATAACCAAACTGGAAACCAAGGCCAGCGCTTATCCGGCGCTTAAAGATTAATTGCAGGCCGTGATAGTTTGAATAATCGCTGCTATCGAAAACATTCAAACCACCTGTGAACTGCGGATACGGCTGTAACAGAAAAGGAAAGCCGCTCGCATCAACTAACCGCTGATTGAGTTGTGCGTTGGTGCAAACTCCCGCCGTCACATCGGCTGCCTGGCAGGTTCGCTGTGAAAGGGTCAAAGCCGCCGACGCTGCGCCCCCCTGCGGGATAGCTGTCGTGTTGAGGGCGCGGAATCTGGCCGTGCCGTTATTGTTTGCCGCATTGCCCGTCATCAACAGATTAATGAGCGGGCTGTTGTAGGTTGTGCTGGCTCTGATCCGGTTGAAAGCATCCAGAAAATTACTTTCGGTAACGCCCGGAACCGAAGCAAATATATTTACCTGGTTGACGTTGTATCCGCCGAGAAGATGAACGGCATGCTTTCCGATGTAGTTCACTTCAACGACATTGTTCCGAATCTCTCTCTGAAAACTTAATGACCATTCGTGAACCTGCGGAAACTGCAAATCCGGGTCAACAACACTGATGGAGCCTGTGCCGAAAGGTAGCGGCTGACGCAGGCTGTCCGGCGTTTGCGTCGGCGTTAAGGAAGCAATCACAGGCCCAAGATTTCGATAGAGGCCGCCTGCTTGTCCGAAGGTGGAATTCGTCGGGCCGGTATTATTTCCCGGCGTACTTTGGAAAATCGAAGAGCCGAACAAAAACGTCGCGATTCTATCGGACGCAATCCGGTAGTTTCCACGAACCGAAGTTTTTCCGCTCTTGAACGGGTCCCAGGCAAATCCGACGGAAGGCATAATCACGTTGGCGCTCTCAAATAAATCTCCTTCGACCCATCTCAAGGTGTTTGACGGCGCAGCCCCTAATTTGACAGGTTGATTCGGAACCAGAATCGGTCGGCCATCAACAGACGGCTTTAACTTAGCTTCCCAACGCACTCCGAGATCAAAGACCAGGTTTGGTCGGACTCGCCAATTATCCTGAAAGTAAAAATCCAGCTCAGTATAGTTGGCGACGTTAATCCACCTTGTTCCTGCCGGAGCAAAAGCATTCGGGTTGGCCGGGTCGGAAACAAACGCCTGCGAAACAGTATTAACTCTACCGAGCAGGTTGTTGACCGTGTTTTGCAGCCGCGTCAGGTCGGTCGCGTTAATGCCTGCGTTGCCAGCTGCGGGCAAATTAAATGGCCCGAACCCTTGCGTTTGATTGAGCGTCACAAAAGGCTCAATCTGTGTTCCACCCACGTTCGACCGATCATCAGTATGACGATTGAGACGGAAATTAATTCCGCCCTTGAGCGTGTGTGAGCCTCGCACGTGCGTTAAGTTATCAATGAACTGAAGGGTTCGCACGCCGCGCGCGTTGTACGAAAAGTTTATGTTTGGGGCTAAGACTCCGGTAGTCCCGGACTCTGTGGGGAAAATGCTATACAGGAACGAAGGGTCTGGCTCAGGCGTCCCGAACGTGAAGAAAAACTTACTTACCCCGAAAATAAACTCATTGGTCAAAGTCGGGGTCGGCGAGACACGCCAGTTGATTGCCAGATTCTTTGGCGTGCGAAGCGTATCGACCAGATTTGGAAAACCCGGGAAAATCGGACGACCGCCGTTTGCCGAATCGCCTAAACTGGTCTGGCTTCCCTGAGCGTACCGGACGTAAAGCTGACTGTTTTCGCGGAGGTTGAAATCGAACTTCGTGGAAAAATCGTACTGCTTCTCATGCTGCGGAGAAGCGAAATTGAAACAGGCGGTGTTGAGGCCGTCGGGTGTGCAACCTGTAGCTCCGGAAAAATTATTAGGGAGCGGCATCGAATTAAGAACACCCGTCAGGACCGGGTCAAGACTTATTCCCGCCGGATTCGTTGCAATATTATACGTAGCAATGCACGGCGCATTTGTGGCCGGACTACCGATGCAAGCCGGAAGAGTTGGCGCACCGCCAGCATTAACCGACGCCGATCCCGTTCCCGCCGGAGAATTGGCACGGCCTACGACATAACGAAACAGACCTTGCCGCGCCGCCTGCGTGTAGACCGTTCGTGAGACCAAAGCCGTATCGTAAGCCCGAAGCAATTGCAGGTTGGTAAAGAAAAATGCCTTGTCTTTCAACCATCCGGCTTTCGTTCCTTCGCCAAAACCGGGATTAAAAAGCGGGCCGCCGATGCTCCCGCCAAAGATGTGCTGGACAAACTGGTCTTTAGCCAATCCGGCGATAGTAACCGGGTAGCTCTTAGCGTCTAATCTAGGGGTACGATAATACTCGAACAGATTGCCGTGAAAATCATTCGTTCCAGAGCGCGTGACCAGAGTCACCTGAGCGCCGCTGCTGCGTCCAAGCTCTGCCGTAAAGTTGCTGGTGACGACCTGGAATTCCTGAACCGAGTCTGGATTCGGGCGAAGCGGGGTGAAGTTTGAACCGCCCGCAGTTGATTCGTTGATGTCAATTCCATCCAGCGTAAAATTAAAAGCGCGGTCACGCGAGCCGTTCACATTAACTGCGCCGCCGGTGTTTCCACCGAAGACAACGCCGGGTTGAAAGTTCAGCAGATCGAGCGGGTTTCTGCCGCGCGTTCCGACAATCGGAAGGGCTTCCAATGTCTTTTGTTCAATCGTGCTTCCAAGATTGCCCGAAGTGCTCGTCTGCACAAGTTCAGCCGTCGCCTGCACTGTGACCACGTTAGCGATGTCGCCAACCTCAAGCGCCACGTCTACGGTCGCGGGCTGGTTGACGGTGACTTGATTGTTGGTCGAAACGAACTTCTTGAATCCCTGCATCTCAACCGAGACGGTGTAGATACCGGGCTGCACGGAATCAAAAACGTAACTCCCGCTCGACGTAGTCTGCTGAGTCAATGGGTTATTCGTTCCCTCGTTGATGAGGGTCACGATTGCGCCAGCCACGAGCGCGCCAGACTGGTCTGTGACGACGCCGGTCACGCGCGAGGTCGTTCCCTGCCCTAAAGCAATTCCGGCAGTCAGCAGCAAAATGATGAGGGTTAAAGCGACTTGCGACGGTAGGGTACGTTTCATGTTCTCGCTCCTGTTTTCGATTGTGGCCCTGGACACCACGGAATAAAGCTCTCCGCAGAGAGAGCAGTCAGATTTATCCGGTTGCCTCTTTTTATCTGTAGAGGGAAATATCAATGCACGCAATCGTCTTCCTGCTTGAAAGACCACAGCACAAAGATCGAAGTTTTGCCCCGGGATAAGTTTTAGTGGTAATGACGACTAAGGAACTGGATTAAAGCTTTTCTGCGAATTTCAGGACTATTCTAGATTCTTCACGGCCAATAATGAAAGCTAAAAGATTTTATCACAGAAATAAGCATTGTTAATATCATTTTCTATCTTTGGAAAAGCCTGTAGCGCCTTTTTCCACGGCCTCTCAACAAATCGCAATTTAATTTTCAACTCCGAGCGCGCGCAGCAGCGCACGCGCTTTTGTGAGCGATTCTTCATACTCAAGCGAGGGGCAACTATCGGCGACGATGCCCCCGCCGACGTTGAAGCGTGCTATCCGGTCGCGTATCACCATCGTGCGAATGGCGACGTTAAGATCGAGCGAGCCGTCAAAAGAAAAATAGCCGATAGCTCCCATAGAGAGTCCGCGTGGGCATGTCTCAATCTCACAGATAATCTCCATCGCGCGAATCTTCGGGGCGCCGGTGATAGAGCCGCACGGGAAAGCTGCGCGCAGGAGATCGCCCGCTGTCACCTCATCGCGCAGAATCCCTTGCACCTTCGAGACGAGATGAAAGAGCGTCGGATGCTCTTCGAGCGCGCAAAGCTCTGCGACTTCGACTGAGCCATAGCGGCAGACGCGCCCCAGATCGTTTCTGAGCAGATCAACAATCATGATGTTCTCCGCTCTATCCTTCTCGCTCGTCAACAACTCTGCGCGCAGTTTCATATCTTCTTCGGAGTTGCGCCCACGCGGGCGCGTGCCCTTAATCGGCCAGGCTTCAATTGAGCGCGCATCGTCGCGTGCTGCCACGCGCAGGAATCTTTCAGGCGAAGCGCTGACGACGACATCCTCACGGCGGCGGATGAAGGCGGCGAACGAAGCCGGATGGTCGCGGCGCAGACGCAGGAAGACATCCTCCGGCCTCGATTCAGGTGAGAGAGTGCAAGTCAGTTGCTGTGTGAGATTCGCTTGATAAATATCTCCGGCAGCGATGCGCTCTTTAATCTCACCAACCGCCGCGAGATATTCATCACGCGTTAGATTAGAGGACACGCCATAGACGGAAGATAGCGGCGCGTCATGCTTCCCTCCGGCGGAAGCGAGCGCGTCAGTGAGAGCCTCAGAGGTTTCAATTAATCTTCGCGGGTCTCCGACCGTCACAACCTGAGTTTTTCCGCTCCGGTAATCGTGAATGACAAGCGTATCGTAGAAAGCCAGAACCACATCAGGCTCATCCGAGATGCGCGGCGCGGACTTCAGATGCAGCCGCTCAAGATGATGAACAAACTCGTAGGAGAAGGTTGCGATACACGCCCCGGCAACAGGCAGATGTTCCGGCAGCCGATACCGAACGCGGCACTCGGCAAGGCGCACATCCAACGCTTCAAGCGCATCACTATTCGTGACCCGCACATCGTTCTCATCGCGCAACTCGCGCCGCATCTCAGTCCCGCGCGCTTCAATAATTTCAAAAGGGTCAAAACCTGCGATAAGAAAACGCCCGGATGGCGCACGCGCGCCGCAGCTATCGAGCAGACTCAACCGGCGGTGCGGAGACAGGGAGAGCAGAGCGCGTAGAACGTCATCCGCCGAAAGGGGTATTTCGCGAACTGTCGGCATCACGGCTCTCTTTTTTGTCTCAGGAACACTTTGCATCTCATTTCAAGCCGACTCTTCTACATAAAGAAGAAAGGCTCCATCCACGAAGCCTTTCTTCTTTAGAGCGCCTAACAAAACTACATGGAGAAGAAATAGACAGGATTTACAGGATTATCAGGATTAAGAAAACAAGGTAGGTCAAGCATGTTGAATGCTTGTTCTTTCATCCTGTCCATCTTGTTAATCCTGTCTAATTTCTTATTGGTTTTGTTAGCGCCTCTTAATACCTCTACACTGTTTGATACGTCATCTCTGATTTCATGTCATGGCTTACCGTAAAGCCTGTTCATTAATTCGGCGAGCCTGTAACCGGCAAAGGCCAACCGCCTGCTGGCTACTTCCTGCGCTTTGGTGATGTAAGGCTTGGAAGGCTTCGCGCCTTCTGTGATGCCGCCGAAACCAAAAGCCCTGGCGGCGTCGTTGCTTTCTTTGACCCACCAACTGGGGAGCATCACCTTCTTCCAGCCCGGGTTGTCGTCCGCCGGGAATGCTTCCATCACCAGAGTTGCGTATTCCCTGATCTTCTTCTTCTGGTCTGCAAGCTCTCCTTCGGGCGGGCGCTTGACCTTATCAAAGTCAAACAAACCGCCTGCGGCGTCCCAAAACGAATGGAGATTCTTAGCGTGGGGCGCGTCAATCGGGAAGAGATTGCCGCCCGCGTCTCCGTTCGGGTGCGACTTCGAATAGCGCGTCGTGCAATGCAATGGCTGGTGCATATCGCCGACAAGGTGTATCAGGTAGCCAAGATATTCAGCGCTCGCCTTGTCATCGTCTTTGGTGGAAGTTTTCTCGAAGTTTTTCCCAGCCTCTAACATTGCCAGACTCCAGTCAACCCGCTTCAAGACGTTTTCAGCGTCCGGCTTAATTATCTTTTTCGGAATCCCGTCGAAGAGCGGATTATAGTTAATGAAGTGCCAGGGCTTGAGCGGGTCGCTCAGTGAATTGTCTCTGAGGTCATCCATCCAGTTGGCGATCATCACGGGGTCGTAGTTTCGATCACAATAAAAGACAAACCCGCGATAAGGATACTTAACGCCGGGCGGGAATGGTGGCGGGATTAATAACTTATCAACGCGCGCTTTGGCGGCAGGCGTCAATCGGCTGTAAGCGATGTATGCCACAACCATATGGCCTGTGTCATCCCAGGCCAAGGCTGCGCTTTGTGAAGCCAGCAGTGCCACGATGAGAGTTAGACCCATTAATCCTTTACGCATAAGTTTTCTCCTTGAGAGTTTGCGGCGAGAACGCAAAGGGCGTTTAGAAGAATCTGTTTTGGCGCGCTTCAAAGGGTGCGGAAGCGGCAGGGTTTCGCGTCGTGCGGGCGGATTATACAACTGTTCGGAGACTACCTGTAAAGCAATGCGCGGGCGCGGACGCGCCGAAACTCTGTGAGCTTTTCCATCCACAGGCGCGCGATGGCCTCAGGCTCGTCCATACGCTTCACGGCTTCGAGAGTCTCAGCGTTAACGAGCAGCCGCGCATATTTTTCTACTTCCCATTGCGCCGGATAAAGCTTTCTGAGCGCGAGGGCGATTTCCAAACCGGCCTGAAGGGGGCGAAAGCGCGAGCGATCCGTGACGATAAAATTGACGCCGCCGCACTCTTCATTCTTGAAGACAGAAGCTTTAGGCGTAAAACGAACCGGGACAAAACGCACGCCCGCGATTTTTCGGTTATTCAGAAAACTTGCGAGACGCTGGCCGTCGAGCCACGGAGCGCCGATAACCTCAAAGGGAGTGTCCGTCCCGCGTCCGACGGAAAGATTCGTCGTCTCAAGCAGGCCGATGCCCGGATAGAGCGTGGCTTCCACGAGACTACGCATGTTGGGCGAAGGATTCACCCACGTGAGATTCGTCGCGTCGAGCCACATTCCACGTCGCCAGTTTTCCATCTTGACGACGCGCAGGTCGCAGTTAATCTTTCGATCTTCGTTGAAGAGTCGCGCCAGTTCGCCGATGGTCATGCCGTGACGCACAGGGATTGTGTGATAAGCGATGAAGGAAAGCTTGTCAGCATCCGCGACCGGGCCTTCCACCTCAACGCCGCCGATTGGATTCGGGCGGTCTAGGACAAACACGGGCAGGCGGGCTCGCGCGGCTTCTTCCATCACGTAACCGAGCGTTGAGATGTAAGTATAGAAGCGCGCGCCCACATCTTGAATGTCGAAGACCAACGCATCGAGGTCTTTCAACTGCTCAGGCTTCGGGCGGCGCGTCTCGCCGTAGAGCGAATAAACGGGAAGTCCCGTCTGCTCATCTTTCGAGTCCGAGACTTTATCGTCCACCAGTCCACGGATTCCATGCTCAGGCGAAAAGAGCGCGACGAGTTTCACACCCTGAGCCTTATGCAGCACGTCGATGGTCTGGCGGCCTGCGCGATTGCGCCCCGTGTGATTCGTCACCAACCCGACGCGCATTCCCGCGAGTTGCTTGAAATTGTCACGCTCAAGCACGTCAATCCCCGTCAGAACTTCCGCATCCGCGGGCGGGTCTAAACTCGTCGTCATATTCGCTCTAGTCGAAAGGCGCGCGACTCCGGTCAACATTTCCGAAGCGAAGCGCGCGGATTCAGCACGCGCTTCGTCAACCTTCGTGTCAAGAATTGAAGCGGCGACGATTGAAGCAACGCGACCGCGCAAACTAGCGACATCGCCTTTGCCGTCCGGGTGGACACGATTACTCAGGAAGACGACGAAAGTTTGGCTCGCCGGGTCAAGCCAGAGCGAGGTGCCAGTGAAGCCCGTGTGGCCGAACGAGCCGAGCGGGAACAGATCGCCGCGATTGGTCGAAAAGCTGCTGGCAATATCCCAGCCAAGCCCGCGTGCCGCGCCAGCGTCCGTCACCGTGCGCGGCCTCGTCATCATCGCCACACTCATCGGACTCAGGATGCGAACGCCCGCGTACTCGCCGCCGTTCATAATCATCTGGCAGAAGATAGCCAGATCGTCTACGGTCGAAAACAGTCCGGCATGACCCGCGATGCCTCCCATGCGAAAGGCGGTCGGATCATGCACCGCGCCGCGCAGCCATTCTGCGCCTGATGCGGTCTTGTCTCCGACTCCTCCCAGATAACTACCAGCCGCGTGCCGCGTCTCTGTGGGCGCGATGCGCTGAATGAAGGGAGAGTCGTTGCGCTGGAGGCGTTGAGGCAGAGAGTCAATCACTCCGGTCCTGCGAAAATCCGTGTCGCGCATTTTCAACGGCGCGAAGATATTTTTGTAAGCAAACTTGTCCAGCGTCATTCCACTGACGCGCTTCACCACTTCACCAAGCGCGATATAGCCGATGTCGCTATAGACGAAGCGCGTGTCAGGCGCGTTTCGCAGCGGCTCTTCCGCCAATCGCTTCATCGCCTCGTCGTATCCGCTCCACTTCTCGCGCAAATCAAAATCCGGCGCGTAGCCCGCGCGATGCGTCATCAACTGCTCGATGGTGATGGTTTCTCTGGACTCCCCTTTCAACTCCGGGAGATACAGCGACACCGGATCGCTCAAGCGCAATTGACCGCGCTCGACGAGAATCATCACGCTCGTCGTCGTCGCAACGACTTTCGTCAAGCTCGCCAGATCAAAGATTGTGTCGGTGGTCATAGCCTCGCGCAACGGTAAGACGGCGCGCGAGCCGTAAGCCTTGCGCCAGACGACGCGCCCGCGACGCGCGACCAGAACGACTCCACCCGGCAACTCGCGTTTCGCAATTGAATCTGCCACAGCGCGGTCAATGTGCGAGAGATTTTTGGCAGACATCCCGACGGTTGCGGGCGCAGCGACAGGTAAGTTAACGGCGAGAGCCTGAACAGTGAGAACGAGAAGTAATAAGAGAGTAGAAAACCTGAACGTGTTTTTCGGTTGCGGCTTTGCCGCCCGGATGTGCGGAAAGCCTCCGGCTTTCCGGGACAGGATTCCTCTAACTTTCTGCGAGGCTGCGCCTCGTAGACAAGGCGCAGCCTTGTCTGAAAGCTGTGAAATGCCAAACGGAAAGGCAGAGTCTTTCCGCACAACCAAGCGGCAGAGCCGCCAAAAACAGTTCATCATTTTGTTTTTCCGGGCGCTCGGCAAATTGAAGTGGCCGCCATCATTTATTGTTAAGTTCCGCCGTTCGCTTCTCAACCGCTTTCATCTGGATGCCCGTTCCGCGCGCGTAGAGCGAAGGCAGCGTAATCGGCAATCTTCCGGTGATGTCTGCTTCGCCGAGCAGGGCACGCGCCGTCGCCTGTTGCAGAGCGGGCATATCTCCGTAGGCAACGACATACGTCTTCATCGTGGGAAAGTTTTGCAGGAGATACGGATTTCCAAAGCTGATGCCGACGACGGGAGCATCGCGGCTGAGCAGCGCATTGAGCGCGCGAACGCCGGAGTCGGGCAATCCTATGCTGCTGGATTGTCCTGTCCGCACGCGCCCGTAGAGCGAAGCGAGAACGAGGTCAGCGCCCTGCGCGCGTTCGAGCGCCTTCTGCACGTCCGCCTCGGATGAACGCTCGTCCAGCACAACTGTCTCGAAACGCCGTCCCCCGCGCGCCATCGCCGCGACGAAATGATTAGCAACGACTAAACGATCATCGCCGTTGGTGATGACGAGGTTAAAGATGCGCGCATCCGGGCGTAGACTGTTCAGCGGCAGGAGCCGCGCATCGTTGCGGACGAGCGTGATGGCATGCTCGGCAATCTCACGCGCCAGTTGCGTTGCTTCGCGCGTGTTGACGGCGCGGTCTATCTCATCAATCGGAGTGAGACGCTGTTTGACAAGTCCCAGATCATACTTGGCGGCGAGAATGCGCCGTGCAGATTCGTCAATTCTCTTCTCCGTGATTCTCCCGCTGCGCACGGCCTCGCGCAAACCGCGTATGGGCAACGTCGCATCAGCCCCTTCGGGCTTGAGCAACATATCCGCACCGGCAAGGATGGCGCGCACGGCGGCTTCATCCTGTTTGAAGTAGATGGTCAGCCCGCTCATATCCATCGCGTCGGTGACGATTAAGCCATCGAACCCGAGTTCGCTTCGGAGCAAACCTGTCAGCGCCGGAGAGAGCGTCGCGGGGGTTGTCGCGTTCTCGACAATGACTTCCTTGTCGGCATAGCTTGGCTTGCTGCTGTTCTCTTTTTTTGGCAGCGGCGTAATCTGCGTCGAATCAATCTTCGGAACTCCGATGTGTGCGACCATCACCGAGCCGATGCCCGCATCAACGGAAGCGCGAAACGGAACGAGTTCCGTGTTCTTGAGTTCCGCAAGCGAGAAATCGAGCGCGGGTAAACCACGATGAGAATCAACAGCGGTGTTGCCATGTCCCGGAAAATGCTTGGCCGTAGCGATAACACCTTTGTCCTGCGCCCCCCTGACAAACGCGGCGACGTAGCGTCCGACCTCCGCAGGATCTTCGCCGTATGAACGAACGTTGATGACAGGATTGGCGGCGTTGTTATTAACGTCAGCGACGGGAGCGAGGATTTGTTGAATGCCGAGCGCGCGAGCTTCCATTGCGGTAATCTCGCCCATCCGCCGCGCGTAATCCGGATTGCCGGTCGCGCCCGTCGCCATCACCCATCCGAAGTCCGACGTATCGTAAAAACGCATCCCTGCGCCCCGCTCAAGATCAGCCGAGATGAGCAGTGGTCGGCGCGCGAGGCCCTGCATTCGATTAACGAGGATGGCCGATTCATAAACGGGACTGCCAAACAGAATGATGCCGCCGATATGATTCTCTTCCACCTGACGCCGCAGAGCCTTGTAAGCATCGCTCTCACGATTGAGAAAGGTCGCGTTGACGCCGATGGAGATAAGCTGCCCAAGCTTTTCATCCAGAGACATCTTCTTCAACTCCGCGTCCGCCCACTTCAAAGCATCCTTTGACGGGCGTCGGGGGAAGTGGTCAGTGGTCAGTGGCCGGTGGTCAGTTAAAAGCAAAGACCCTGTGCTGCTTATCGCGCTCTGCTTACTGACCACCGGCCACTGACCACTGATCACTGTTCTCAGTGGCACGAGCAAGAGCGTCAAAGTAATGAGAAGAGCAAGGGCGCGGGTTTGTTTCATCTTCATGCTTCACCTTCGGGCAAGAGTTCTTCGATTGCGCCGCCCGGAGCAAGTTCGTCCCGGCGCTCTTTCGGCGCGGGCGCGAAAAGATAACTCACAGCCCACGCTACCAGAAACGTCACGCCGCTTCCGATTACCCCGTACCACGTCCACGCTATCTTCGTTCCAAGATAAACGTAGAGCATCACGGAGATGCTGGCAACCATGCCGATGAGCGCGGGCGGTTCGCTGACGCGCCTCAGGAATGTGCCGACGAGAAAGACGCCCAGCACCGGGCCATTGATGAGCGCCGCAACCGAGAGAGCCAGATCAAGCGCCGAGCGATTCTGACGGCGCATCAGGAGCGCCACGCCAATCTGCACCACGCCCCAAGCGAGCGTCAGCCAGTGCGAGACTTTGAAATAATGCTTGTCACTTTCGTTTGGCCTGAAAGGTTTGTAGAGATCGTTGACAGCCGTCGCAGCAATCGAGTTCAAAGACGAAGACATGGCGGCAGCGAAAATTGCTGCGACAACCAGCCCTGAAAGTCCCGACGGAAGATGCTGCGTGATGAAGTTCGGGAAAACCTGATCACCTCCGGCAAATGGAAAGTTCGCGTTCGTGGCCGCAGTCGTATAAGCAGCATCAGTGTATGGGTGATAGAACGCGAACAGCAGCACGCCGATGAAAAGAAAACCTATGAATTGCGCCAGCACGATAGCACCGCTCGTGAGAAGAGCCGCCGCCGCACGGCGCGGGCGATCCGTGCAGAGATAACGCTGCACCAGATATTGATCCGTCCCATGCGTGCTCATCGTCAGAAAGCATCCGCCGATGAGACCCGCCCAGAAAGTAAACGTCTTCGTAAAATCGAGCGTGAAATCAAAAAGGCTGAGCTTACCGAACTGACCACCCGCATCCATCGCCGCGCTCAATCCTCCCGGCGTTGAGTTGATAATCACCACAGCCGCCGCGATTGCGCCGACGATGTAGATGCCAAGCTGCACAACCTCAATCCAGATGACGGCCTCCATCCCACCGAAGTATGTGAAGACGATCATCACGACGCCGATTAAGATGACGGACAAAACAATCAACGTGCCTTGATCCGTGCCCGGCTGAAAGGCCACGTAAACAGCAGCAAGCACGAACGCCGTCAGCAATAGCCGGATGCCGTCGGCGATGTTTCGCATCACGACGAAAAGGGACGCCGCCAGCATCTTGATGCGGCCTCCGAAGCGTCGTTCGAGGAGTTGGTAAACCGTCAGCAGTTCACCGCGAAAGTATGACGGAATGAAGAGGAGCGAGATAACGATGCGCCCCAGCATGTAGCCGAAGACGAGTTGGAGGAATTGAAAATTGCCGCCGCGAGCAAAGGCGATGCCGGGAACGGAGATGAACGTGATAGTAGAGGTTTCGGTGGCGACGATGGAGGCGGCAATCGCCCACCAGGGCACTGTCCGGTCGCCCAGAAAATAGTCGCGCGTCGTCTCCTGCTTGCGGGCAAACCAGGTGCCGATCAGGACGACGCCGATCAGGTAGCCGAAGATGATGGCAAGATCGAGCGCTCTCAAGGTAGATGTCAGATTTTGGATGTCAGATGTCAGCGACCAGCGCCTAGCATCCAGCATCTGACATCCGGTGTCAATTCGCTGAGCGCGCTATCGCGTAGAGAGTCGTTCTCACCGGAGCGGTTAAGCGAGTTGAGCAAAGTTGCCGGGAGTTTATTCGACTGGCTCTATGGAGCTGACGGAATCGATGTATCGCTTGTACCAGAGAACCGTTTCATCTAAACCGCTTTCTAAATCCCGGCTGGCCTTCCACGCCAGGAGGGTCTCTGTGGCCGTAGTATCCAGGTACTTCTCGACCCTTTTCTCAGGATTGGCACTATTGAATATAATTTCCCTACGCTTCTGATCGAATTTGTCAGAGATTTTTTCCGCCAGAGTAGTAATCGAAACCCTGGATTTTTCCCCGGAACTAAATTGAAACGTCTCGGCCTGGGCGACTTGCCTCTCCCCGGCGACGAGAAATGCGCTGACGGCATCATCCACGTGAAGGAACTCAAAGACACTATCCCCCCGGCTCCTCTTTAACTGTAATTCGTTTCGCTCTTCTTTGATAAGCTGATAACAAATTTGAGGAACAATCCGTCCGAAATGTCTGTCTCCAGGGCCGTAGACGTTACCCAATCTGCACACGGCAGCTTTAATGCCGTACCACTGATGAAAAGCGGCCACTTGTCTCTCAGCATCCTGCTTCGTAATCGAATAATAATGCTCGGGAGTATAAGCCGGGTCGGTAGGACGTAAAGGCGAGTGCTGCGCCGCGCCGAAGACACACGCGCTTGACGCCAAAATAAATTTTTTGGCGTGAGACCGCCGCGCCCCTTCAAGCATGTTAACAGTTGAAACTACGTTCGACGCGTAAGCCTCTCGTGGATGCGACGTAGTATATGGAGCATAGGGCAGCGCAGCTAAATGGAAGATGTATTCAGGACGAATATCCTTAACCAATTCAACGGCAGCGGGATTGGATAAATCGCTCTTGATCGTGGTTATCTCAGAGCCGCCATTCAGGATTGAGAAGAGAGTTTTGGAATGACCCTCTTCTCTATCTATAACGAATAGCCGTGCCCCTAACTCATGCAAGCGTCTGCATAGATGAGACCCGATAAATCCCACACCACCTGTCACCAGACAGGTTTTATCTCGCCAGAAGGGAGCGTTGCTCTTCATATCGAAATCCTCCCTCTAAAAACCTCGCCATACTTAATTGACTTGTTACCGCTGTAATTCAATGCCTTTGTGATCAGCTTTGCTTTCAAAGATTCGCCGCCAAAAAGAAATTCCGAGCCGACTATTTTATGTTTCGACTTCACGACAACTTCCGACAGCAGATTGGTTTTTATATCAGCAATGCGGGCATTCTTGCCAGAGCTGTCTCGCACTTGCTCATCAAGACTAACAAAGATATTCGGGACGAACCAACGCTCGGTATACTTCTTCACCTCATACTCTAAAATCGTTTGATATGTTCGTCGAAAGTAAGAAAACGTTAGCTGTCCCGTGAAGGAGTGATCTTCATGCCCATCATCTATGGGAGGAGTGAAAATCAAATTATGGTCTTCATACTTATGTGCCAGGTCTCTCATCAGCACATGTAGCTCTGTCGAGCTATCACGAAACCTTCGATCTTCGATTTTTTGGGTTATTACCTCCGGGGTGAAGTGACATTCAAAACCGGACCGTTTGCAGATAGTTTTGATGATTGACTCAACCTTTTGATCCAGCCCGGGCTGTTCGACTCCATAATACTTCTTACCGTAACTCGTACACACTATAAACAAAGTCACCTCGTAATTATACAAATGCTTCAGCTTCAGCAGAGTTCCGAAACATCCCAGGAGAATATCATCCCAATGGGCGCCGATGGCGAAAGCCTTTCCGCCTTTGGCAAGCTGGAAGCTTCTGGATAGCTGGTTGTCAGGCCAGGCGGGCGGGTCGGGCAAGACACGGCGAGTCACCCCTAATGCCCTAAGCAACCGATGGTAGTTTTTCCTCCGCTGGTCAGGGTCAGTCAAGTCGGCTCGTCTTAATATTCGGATAGACAGTTTGATGCTCTCTGGATCAGTCTTTTCCAGGAGGACAGGGATTATCTTTTTGGCTCGGGCACTGGGGTCTCTATAGATGGCGATGGCAGTTTCAAGCGCTACCCAGGGAGCAGCTACAGATGAAGGAGTGATTATCAGAACTATGTACTGGCTGTTTTGTATACCTTGCTCGATACTATCGATTATATTACCCCCCAGCTCAATACTGTCCTCATCAAAAAATACTTCTAATCCCAACCCCTTCCACTGATCAACAATTTCGCGAACCCAGGGCTTCTGTTTTTCATTGTGGCTGACGAAAACATGCCACTTGAACTTTTTTCGCGTCGGCAAGATTCTATCACCCTTTTTATTAGCAAGATGTCAGGAGCATGGTTGAAAGTAAATTCGGAATTAGTCAATCTGGACAGTGACTAATTAAGAAAGCTGAAGTGAGGCCAACGATGACAAGACTATCGTTAGCGGGGAAATAATAGGCTTAACGGGGGCACAGTACTCTTATGAACAAGGGATGTCAATCTGGTGTTTATAAGAGCGATTGGTCACGTAACATTGAGTTGTTCAGCCGTGTGCGCCCCTCGTGGGAAGAAGGGATTCGACAGCCTTTTGGACAACATTGCCCGCATTCGCGAGCGCGCTTTCGGCTTCCGCGCGCGAGCATGCTGTTTTATTCATAACGAGAGCCAGACGCAAATCTCCACCTGCATTTTCCAGCGCCGCCGCAGCGTTGGCCTCATCCAGTCCGGCCTCCGCCGTCAGGATTCGTACAGCGCGCGCGCGCAGTTTCGTGTTGCGCGTCAGCATGTTCGTCATGCGATTGCCTGTGACGTAGCCGAGACGGATCATCGTCGCGGTCGAGAGCATGTTGAGAACCATCTTCTGCGCCGTGCCCGCCTTGAGGCGTGTTGACCCGGCAATCACTTCGGGGCCGACGACCGCGACGATGCTCACTTCGGCCACGCGCGTAATTTCCGAATCCGGCGCGCAAGTTAAGGCGACGGTGAAGACTCCCTTTGAACGCGCGTAATCAACTGCGCCAACAGTGTAAGGCGTGCGCCCGGAAGCCGCGATGCCGACCACAGCATCTATGCTCCTGACGCCGCGCGCGTCCAAATCCCGCCCGCCCGCACTCCTGTCATCTTCGGACGCTTCCACCGCGCGATAAGTAGCATCGTAACCACCCGCGATGATTCCCTGCACAAGTTCCGGCGAGACGCCAAAGGTCGGAGGACACTCCGCAGCGTCCAGCACGCCGAGCCTGCCCGAAGTTCCCGTCCCCGTGTAGAAGAGACGCCCGCCCGCCCTGAGCCGCTCGACAATTCCATCAACCGCCCGCGAAACCTCCGGCAACACGCGCCCGACAGCTTCAGCCACGCGCGCATCTTCCTCGTTCATCAAACGCACGACCTCAAGCGTCGGCAACTCGCCGATCTGCGCCGTGCGCGGATTCTCCTGTTCCGTCAACGGAAGATTCATAAAGAAGTGATAGGTGATAGGTGATGGGTGATAGGAAAGAGCGCTTTCTCTTATCACCTATCACCCATCACTTATCACTATCTTCACACCGCAACTGGCAATCTGTGCAATTGCTCGCGCGCCATGCGTGCGGCGGCGATGGCTGGCGGAAGATGCGGTTGAGCTAGATATGCCTGTGGAGCAGCGCGGGCTATCTCAGCGCGGAGCGGATCAAGTAGGAGGTCGCCTGCGGCGAAGACGCCGCCGACATAGGCGATCTGAAATCGCTCGCGTCCCAATCGCAGCTTGCGGATAACGGCATTGGCGGCGATTCCGAGTTCGCGCCCGGCATCACGGACAATCTCACGCGCCACTTCATCGCTGCTCTGCGCAGCTTCGATAACAGATTTGCCGAAACCCGCGATGCGGTCGTTCGTCATGCCCGGCGAATAGATAGCTATGAGCAGATCGTCGGTCGTCGCCACATTGAAGTAAGAACAGGCCGCTGTGCCCAGCACCGTTTCCGCGCCGCGCCCATCCGACCCACGCGCCATCGCCTGCAAAGCCCTGCGCGCAATCCATGAACCGCTGCCCTCGTCGCCCGCGAGCGGTCCCCAGCCGCCCGCGCAGACGTGCTTGCCCTGCGCGTTGAGGCCGCAACAGACAGACCCAGTCCCGGCGATGATGACCAGTCCCGGCTCGCCTTCCGTTGCACCGAATAAAGCGATGTCTGCGTCTGTGACCACTTCAATTGAATGAATGCCCAGCCCGCTCAAAGCCTCGCGCATACGCAGTCGCAAATCTCCGCGCCTGACGCCTGCCAACCCGATTTCAGCAGCGACAATATCAGCACGCTGCACACCGGCTGCCGCGCAGGCATTATCAATCGCCTCACGAACAGCCGAAGCCGCATTTCCTATCCCAACCCGCAAGGGATTCGCTGGCCCAGCCATGCCTTCGCCCAATACACGTTGTCTCGCGTCTGTTATAATGGCACGCGTCTTCGTGCCTCCGCCGTCAACTCCCAGCACAAGCTCGCGGCCATGTGTTTGTCGGGGAGACATAAAATTCGCTATCTTAAACTTCGTCTTCATTACTGATGAAAAGCTTTGGTAATCACAGGTGGCAAAACAAATCGTTGCCACAAACTCCAGTCTCGATTATAGTCATTGTTATCTCATAATAGAAACTAAAAGATTTTATCCACGCAATAACCATTTCTGATAGACTGGGTGACAATGGAAATCAGACAACTGAGAGCTTTCACGGCGATTGTCGAGACGGGAACGTTCACCGCCGGAGCGCAGCGTGTGCATATCACGCAGGCAGCGGTCAGCATGCAGATTCGGCAATTGGAGCTGGAGTTGGGCACGACCCTTTTTGTTCGTGCGCCGCGCAGGGTGATTCTGACGGAAGCCGGAGAAGCCTTGCTCGAACGCGCGCGAAGAATCCTGCGCGAGCACGATGTGGCCCTGGCTGAGATTGCGGAGTTAGCCGGAGCGGAGCGCGGGCGTTTGCGCGTGGGGAGCGCGTCGGCGATGGTCAGCGCAGACCCTTTACCGCAGATTTTGAAAGAACTGCGCGAGCGACACCCGCGCGCAGAGGTTTCAATCGTTTCCGGAACAAGCGAGGCGCTCGTCCGGCAAATCCTCGCGGGCGATCTGGACATGGCGTTCGTCTCTCTGCCCGTAGAGGCGCGCGGCATTCAGACTGAATGCTTGAGCCGCGACGAGTTGGTTGCCGTCGTCAGCCCGCGTCATCAACTGGCAAAGCAGCGCGTCATCAGCGTGTTTGCGCTGGCAGGTGAGAAACTCATCTTAGGCGAGCGCGGCGGCAACACGCGTCGCTTGATTGACGGCTTATTTGAAGAAGCAGGAGTGCCGCCCACTGTGGCGATGGAGCTGAGTCGGCTGGCGGCGATCAAGCGGATGGTTGAAGAAGACATGGGCGTCGGCATCATTCCTTTGCGCTCTGCACAGGAAGAAATTGCCGAAGGCCGACTGGTGGCGTGGTGGATAGAAGGCGCGCAGATCAACTGGGAACTAGGATTAGCGAAGCTGGCAGGAGACTATGATTCTCCGATCAGTCAGACCTTCGCGCGCCTGTGCAGAAAATATTTCGACTCGCAAACGCAGAAAGTCGTACCGCTACAGAAAGCAAAGCCGCTACAGAAAACAAAACCTTTAGCAGAGAAAAGCAGACGAGCCGCTCACGCTCGCTAATGTAGGGGCAGGGCTTGTCCCTGCCCGGCCTGACTTGGGCGAGCATGTGGGCAGGGACAAGCCCTGCCCCTACGTTGATCGAATCACATCCGAATTTCATTTAACGCTGCTATCAAACGCTCTATGTCCGCTTCGTTATTGAAGAAGTGTGTACTGATACGTATGCCCTCTGGTTTTTCCGTCACGGCGATGTTGCGTCTTGCCAGATGCGCGACGACTCGTTTTGGTCGTTCCGTGGCGACGAGCGTTTCGCCTGAGCGCGAGTTTTCGTCACGGAGTGGAGAAAGAACTCGCCAGCCTTCGCCTGACAGTCGCTCTGTTAAATGACGATTGAGCACCAGCACGCGCTGCTCTATATTCTCTGTGCCGAGCTTCATCAGATAATCAACCGAAGCGCCGAGCGCGAAGATTCCAGCGAAGTGTGGGCAGCCCCATTCTATTCGCGCCGCCGCGTCGTCGCGAACGCGGAACTCGCGGTTGCGATCTGCGAAAGGCTCTTCGACGCTGAGCCAGCCGATAGCCCGCGCGTGTGTTTCGTCAAGCAGTTTGCGGCTGAGATAGACGAAGCCTGAGCCATAGCCGGAGAGCATCCATTTATGTCCCGTCGCGCAGAGCGCATCAATCTGCATCCGTTTGACATCAATCCGGAAAGCCCCTGCCGATTGGCTGGCATTGACGACGAACGCGTGATCCTTCTTGCTGCTTCCCAACTCTTCGAGACTGGAACGAAATCCGTTTGAGTATTGAACGTGGCTCAGGCAGATAATCGCGGTGCGCTCATTCATCGCCCGCCGCACGTCTTCGAGGCGGAGTTCGCTCTCAACTGCTTCGATTGGATTAACGCGAACGCCGCGATGCAGCCACGTGATTGTCGAGACAGGAAACTCCAACTCTGAGGAGATAACGTCGCCGCGCCCTTCGAGCGCATCTACGATGAGGTTCATGCCCGACGACGTGTTCGTCGTCAAAGCAATCTCGTCCGGCTCGGCATTGATAAACTCGGCGATGCGCCGCCTGACAAGCTCGCGCCGTTCAAGCCACTCATCCCAACGCGCATCGCCCTCTTCCATCATCTCCCGGTAAAAGTTGGTCGCCGCCTCCATCGCCGGACGCACGACCGGCCCAGCCGCCGCGCTGTTCAAATACGCCGTATCCTCCAGCACCGGAAAATCAAGCCTGACCTGTGCCCAATCAAGCATAAATATTAGAAGTCAGAAAACAGGAGTCAGGAGTCAGGAGAGAAGAAAAGAAAAATCTGTTGAAGCTGTTCTCCGCCTCTTTATTCTGACTTCTGTCTCCTGTCTTCTGACTCCTCCCTTTCACATCCCGATTCCCTTCAGATGATAGCGTTCCGTGTCGTAGAGGTGCTCGACATCCACCGTGTTTATTTGTCCGAGCACGGAGGAGATAGCGACCAATGACAGGTCGCACGCGGGAGCGATGCCTCGCACCGAGACCATTTTACCGAAATCACTAGCGGCCACCGCGTCAGCCGCGTAAGAGCCAAACATGAGTCCCATGATGCGATCAATCGGCGAGGGCGTTCCGCCGCGCTGCGGATGACCGAGCATGGCCGAGCGCGCATCATAAGGCGTCTCGCTCATGATTCTCCTTGCTAAGACTTCGCCGATACCGCCGAGGCGCGCATGACCGAAAGCATCGTGGCGATCATCAACCGTAATCAGCTCTCCGTCTTCTGCCGCAGCGCCTTCGGCGACGACGATGACGGAATAACGCGGGCGCTCGGAATCGCGTGGATAACCCGTCGTGTCTCCCAGACGCTCTTTCAGGTGTTGATAAATCTTCTCGTAGCGAAACGGATGCTCCGGGATGAGGATTAAATCGGCCTGTCCTGCCACACCAGACCAGAGCGCCAGATGCCCCGCGTGGCGTCCCATCACTTCGATGACCTGCACCCAACCGTGCGAGCCTGCGGGCGTGCGCGAGCGTTCAATAACTTCCGTGACGTTCCGTAGCGCCGTGTCGAAGCCAAGCGTGTAGTCCGTGCCTGCCAGGTCCTTGTCAATCGTCTTCGGGATGCCGACGACCGCAACACCTTGTTCCGACAAACGAGCAGCGACTCCGAGCGTATCTTCACCACCGCAAACAACGAGGGCGTCGAGTTTGAGCTTCTCGATATTGGCGACAACTTCGCTTGAACGATCAACTCGCTCGCCGTTCGAGTTCACCGTCTTGAATGGGTTGGTGCGCGACGAGCCTAGATTCGTCCCACCGTCACGATCCCAGCGCCGCACCTTCGCGCGGTCAAGCGGCAAGGTTTCATTCAACGGATCGAGCAGACTTCGCCAACCATCATAGAGGCCGACGACTTCAATCCCATGCTCAGAGGCTCGATAAACCAACCCCTTGATCGCCGGATTCAACCCCGGCGCATCACCGCCCCCCGTTAGAACTCCAATACGTTTCATAAATGTAGGACAGGCATTCTTGCCTGTCATTGAGCGCGAAGAGCGCGAATATTCTTTTAGCTAATCTCAAGAGCGTGCTAACGCACGCTACGACAGGCAGGAATGCCTGTCCCACTAATGACAGACAGGAATGTCTGCCCTACTATTTGACAAGGATTCGATGAGACTTACCATCATCCTCAATCTCTATTCCGACCGTACTTTTCCCGCTGTGATAGCTGCCCGTTCCAAGTCTTTTACCGTCGAGCGTCACCTCTCGAATATTCCCGGCAAACGGGGCGATGAAGAGCAGCTTTCGCTTCCCTGGCTGATAGCTGCCCTCCGGTGCGCCGATGACAATCTCAAAACCTTTGTCGGCTGATGAGACTTCAACGCGCGTGCGACGATAGACCCCTCGTTTATAAGCAGGACTGTTGCCATCGTCTTCGTAGAGAGTCGTGGCCGCGTGCCCTTTATCATCCGGGTGAATGTAGAAAGTGATGGGGTCGAATGGCTTTTCTCCCACAAAATTCATCTCCGGCCCTTCCGGGATGATCGAGCCGCCGCGGATGAACATCGGGACAACTTCGAGCGGCGCGTCCACGCGAATCATCGTTCCGCCCTGCTGCTTCCTGCCCGTCCAGTAATCGTACCAGACGCCTTCCGGCAAATAGACCATGCGGCTCGTCTGGTTCGGTTGCAGAATGGGCGCGACGAGCAGGTCTTCGCCGATGATGAATTCATCGTCCAAATTGAGCGTGTTGGAATCCGACTGGTAATTCAGCACGAGCGGGCGAAAGAGCGGCATGCCCGTTCGATTCGCCTCAGAAAGTGTGGTGTAGAGAAACGGCAGCAGGCGATAACGAAGCTTGAGGTATTTGCGAATAATATCTTCGTAGAATTTTCCATAGCGCCAGGGTTCGTTATCGTAGCCGTCAATCACTTTGTGATTCCGGCAAAAGGGCGCGAGGAAACTGACTTGATAAGAACGCACGAGCAGCTCGCCATTGCCACGCCCGATGAAGCCGCCAACGTCGCTGCCGACAAATGCCTCGCCCGAAAGCCCCAGCGTCTGAAACATGGGGATGCTCAAGGCCAGCGCGTCCCAGGTGCTGTTCGTGTCGCCAGTCCACATCGTCGAGTAGCGCTGGATGCCAGCGTAGGCGGCGCGCGTGATGACGTATGGACGCTTGTCCGGTTGCAACCTTTCCAAGCCTTCGTAGGTCGCACGCGCCATCAACAGCGCGAAGACGTTGCGATTCTTCGCATGTGTGGAATTTTCGCCTTCGTCGCGGCTGACGACATCAAGCTGGTTCTTGCCCGTCTGGTCAACGAAATCCGATGGCTCGTTCATGTCGTTCCAGATTCCGGCGACTCCGTTATCGGTGTATGCGCGATGAAGGTCGCCCCACCACTTGCGCGCATCCGGCAGAGTGAAATCAACAAAGACGCTCTCGCCCGGCCAGACTCTGGGGATGAAAAGCTGCCCATCCTTCCGTTTCTGAAAATAGCCTTTATCCACGCCCTGATCGAAAACGTAATAGCTCGTGTCCTGCGACTTGAGTTCGGGATTGCCGGAAGTGACGCTCGGAATTTTCGCGCCATTCACGACGGGCTGCCACTTCACACCCGGATCAACGATGGTGACGACCTTGACGCCCTGCTGCTTGAGCTTATCCGTTAACGCTTTCGGATTCGGGAAGCGATCCGTGTTCCAGGTAAAAACCCTGTAGGCCTGCATGTAATCAATGTCCAGATGAAGCACGTCGAGCGGCAAATCTCTCTCTCGATACTGGCGCACGACCTCTTCGGCCATCGTGTCCGGGTAATAGCTCCAGCGGCTCTGCTGATTGCCGAGCGCCCACATCGGCGGAAGCGGCATCCGGCCAGTCAATTCCGTGTAACGACTCAGAATCTTTTTGATCGGCGGCCCGTAGAAGAAATAGTAATTCATCTCGCCGCCTTCAGCGCCGAAGGCCGCGTAGCGTTGCGAGTTTCGGCCAAAATCGAAATAGCTGCGATAGCTGTTGTCGAAGAAGATGCCGTAAGCAATACCCCGTTGGAGGCCGATGTAAAAAGGAATGGTCTGATAAATCGGGTCTTTGCCTTCGGTGTAGCCGGGCGTGTCCGCGTTCCAGTTGGTGAAGAAACTGCGCCGCTTATCGAGGCGCGCGGCCTTCTCGCCGAGACCGTAAAAGTGTTCGTCGAATCCGAGCTTCTTTGCAACCGAGATGAACGTCCCGGCTTTCGGGTCGAACATCATCCCGGCCATTGCCCCTTTAGCGTCAAACATCATCGGGCGCTCGTCCGCGTTGATGACGGCTTGCGTCTTCGCATCTCTGAACTCAACGAGCAAAGGCGAGCGGCGAACGATGACATCCAGTTCGTCCGTCGAGATAACGATGCTCTCCGCCGTTTCTTTCAGACTCCAACGGACAGCGTCCCAGTCAGATTTAGCAATCGCCCATGAATGGTCGCGCGCAGGCAACGGCTTTTTGAACGAAGCCCGCACGCGAATGAGATCGGAAGCTATGACGGACACACGCACCTCTGATTTGTCCTGACATTTGAAGGTGACGACGGTGTCGCTCTTGGTAAAACTGCTGACCGGGCCGATTGGTTCGAGACCATTAACGATGTCCTGCGCTTCAACGCTGGCGGCGCAGAGAACGATGGCTAAACAGCAAAGTGATAGAAGAGATTTGTTCATGGCGAGCAGTTTGGTTTGTGATTAAGAATATTTGGCAAAATACATGGAGAAGAAATTAGACAGGATTAACAAGATGGACAGGATAAGACAGAATAAGAGAAGAAACATCAAGCTGCCTTGTTCTGTCTTGTCTTCTTAATCTTGATAATCCTGTTAATCCTGTCTACCTCTTATCGGCTTTGTTCGTTACTCTAATTAAAAGCAATGTGCGCCGCACCCAGCAACCCTGCGTCGTCGCCGCAGGCGGCACGAACTATCTCTGCGCGGCGCGCAGGGATGGGAAAGGCACGTTCCGTGATTTGCTCGCGCACGTGTGCGATGAACAAATCCCAGCCGTCCGCGACGCCTCCACCGATGACGATCATTTCCGGGTTAAAGATATTGATAAGACCCGCCAATCCGACGCCCAGATAAATTCCCATCCGGCGAAAGACTTCGAGCGCCAGTTCGTCGCCTTCGAGTCCGCTTTCGTAAACGTTCTTGGCAGTTAATTCCTCGCTCGTATGCAGCGGCGAATTCGGATAACGTGGCCGCGCCTCGCGCGTCATACGCACAATCGCAGTCGCCGAAGCGAAGACTTCCAGACAACCGCGACTGCCGCACGTGCAGGCTACGCCGCCAAAAGGCTCAACCCCGACGTGACCGAGTTCGCCCGCCGACCCGTCAACACCGCGCCACAATTTTCCATCAAGGATGATGCCGCCGCCAACACCCGTCCCCAGCGTTATGCAGATGAGGCTGCTGCGCCCCGCGCCTGCGCCCTTCCACATCTCGCCGACAGCCGCCGCGTTCGCATCATTCTCAAGCACGGCAGGCCACTGCAATTCGCTCTGCAAGGCTGCGCCGAGACGAAACCCGTCAAGAGAGGGAACGTTCGGCGCTTTCATCACGACTCCGTTTTCCACCTGCACCGTGCCGGGAACGACGACCGAGACGGCACGAATCCGCTCGCCTCGCTCAAGACTGCGACGCTCACACTCGCGCGCCGCCGTGACGATGGCGCGCACAATCTCACTGGCCTTTTCAGTTTTCGGCGTCTGCTGTTTGATGCGCTCGTGAATCCGCCCTTGACGGTCAACTGTGGCCGCGCGCAGATTCGTTCCGCCGAGATCGGCAGCGATAACAAGCTCGCCTTCTGGACGGCTATCGGCTTGATGCTGATCGGATGCTGTCATATTCATTTCCGCAATAACTCATTGTGGCCTGATGCGCCTCGTGTAGCGAGCCGCGACGATGTCTGGGGTATCGAGATTTCGTCCCTCCTGAAGATTGACGGCGAGGCGTATGAATTGAGCCATAGACCAGCAGAGCGGCGTGGCCGAGCCTGCGCCTTCGCCGAAGCGAAATCCGTGCGAAGAGCTTTCGCGCCTGTCCCAGATTTGCTCAGGTATCATCAGCCCATCGTTGGCGAAATTCATCATCGCGTCGAGCCGCTGGCGGGCTAAAACTTTCAGCCCTCGCGCCAGTTCATATTGGCCGCGCTCGCCCGTGAGCAGCGTCCAGAGTCTTCCCCGCCCCGCTCTCGCATCATAGCGCCCGCCGTCATCTCTTTCACCGTAGGCGTTGTGATTGTAACGATACCACGCCGCGCCGTTCTGCGTTTTAACCTGAATCACTTTATCCACGATGGCGAGAGATTTGACTACGAGCGGATCGTGTGCGCGTTTAATGCCGAGCCTGACCAGTTCAAGGAAGCCCGCGTCAACTATCTCGCGCTCGTCGTATGTTCCGCCGTTACTGTTAATCTCAAGCTGCGCGCCATCGTTCGGATCATCGTCGTCGGAGATGCGTATGTAGTAGTTTTTATCTCCATACGCGCCGTTCGTCGTCGCCGTCCAGCCGTCAACTTTGCGCGCCCATTCGTCGGCAGTTGCCAGATAAGTTTTGGCGGACGCTTCATCAGAGTTGCGGCGCGCAATCTCCGCCGCGCAGACTAAGCCTGCGATCTCTGCGGCGATGGTCGAAGGCGAATAACCCGCTTCCTCCTCCCAACGCTCCTGCGGCGTGGCCGGGCCTTTGCTAATAATAAAATCCGCAGCAGGCTTGACGTGCTTGAGCCAGGTTTCCTTGTCCGTGCGTCCCAGTTGATAAGCGAGGATGAGCGGATAAGCCACCTCGTCCAACTGCAAGCCGCCTCCGGCTGGCCGCCCGTCGAGCCAGGAGTTCTGCGGAAAGCTGCCGTCCGACTTTTGCTGGACGGTGAAGAGATAATTGAGAGCGCGTTTCGCAGCCGCCCGGTCGCCCATCGCGTCGAAGGCTGTTGCCACCTGATAAAGATCGCGCGCCCAGACCGTGTGATAACCGCCGACGTTCGGCTCGTTGGCGTTGTCGCCGCCGCCCCACGGGACGGAGAGCGAAGCTACATTAGCGCCCCTGTAAGTCTTATCCTCGTGCGCCTTCAAAATCATCGCGGCCATGTTGAACTGCGCCTGATATTTTAGCCCTACCTTACGAATCGTTTTGAGATAATTCCCCCAACCCTTCTTATATTCAGCTTCGCAAGTTTCAAACCCTTTCATAAGCGAATCCTGCGCGGCGTTTAATGCTTCGCCTGGCGTGCGGCCAAAACCCAAAGCCAGGGTGTAAGGCTGACAGCAATACTCTTCTTCGATAGCCGGTCTTGCCAATTCTGCGACCTGAACTACATTGCCGTTTTGAGCGCGCTCGTATTCTATGATTTCTCTTCGAAAAGCTTTGTGCGGCTCTTTTTGTAATTGAGTCAGACCGTCATTAACACCTGAGAAACCATTTGTCGTGACATTAAAGTTAGGGTTGGTTCGCATGAAGCCGGAAGACTCGTCTTCATACAGGCTTATCTGCGCAACCAACGCAGAGGCTTTATCACCATCAGAAGCAAGTAAAGCCCTCCCTTCCGTCCAGGCCGCGTCGTGCATCCCGCTATTATTGAGTGACGGATCATAATAGACATAAAGCTGGTAATCATTCTCGCGCCGCTTAAAGTGTCCCTGAAATTGTATGCGAATCAGGACGACATTCCTTTGAGGGTCCGTTGTGTAACGCTTGATGATTTTATATTCGCCGCTTCTCGCCGTGTTTATCTGGGTGAAGGAGAGCGAATCTTTAGCGGGGACAACCTGCGAGATGGTATCTCTCGTTTCCGTTTCCACTCTCCCTGTTTGAGCATGAACAATAATCAGCTCTAATTTTTGAATGTTCGCCGTATCAACTGTCGGGTAATAAACCTCCGTCAGCGCCCCACCGCCCAGCGTGAACCAGACCTTCGATTCAAGCGTCGCAGATGTTCCGACGCCTTCCTTGCCCGCGCTCTCCCACTGCGCGTCTTTGCCCGGAGCGCCGGGCGCGACATTGTTTGTCGTCTGAGCAAACAAAGCTGCTGAGAAAAAGATGGTGACGAAGAAGAGGGAAAGCAACCTCAAAGTCGAAATCTCATTTCTCAAATTGGGAATCTCAAATCTCAAATCTCCCTGCGTCCTCCTCGCCCTCTTCATCCACGCTTTCTTCCGAGCATATCCAGCCCAACAGCCGCGACGAGAATCGCGCCCTTGATGATGTCCTTCTTATAATCCTGTACACCCAAAAGTCCCATGCCGTTATCGAGGCTCGCCATGATGATCGCGCCGAGGCACGCCCCGAAGATAGTTCCCCGCCCTCCCATCAGGCTCGTTCCTCCAATCACGCACGCCGCAATCGCATCCAGTTCCAGCAACACTCCCGCGTCCGGCGCTCCACTCGCCAGCCTGGACGTGAGGATAATCGCTGCCACGCCCGTCAGCGCACCCATCACACAAAAGACCATCAGGATATGCTTGCGTATGCTGATGCCGGAGAGACGCGCCGCGTCCGGGTTGCCGCCGATGGCGAA
Source organism: uncultured Acidobacteriota bacterium (assembly GCA_963791265.1). Classification (GTDB taxonomy): domain Bacteria; phylum Acidobacteriota; class Blastocatellia; order Pyrinomonadales; family Pyrinomonadaceae; genus QHXM01. The sequence continues at coordinate 418,220 of CAWBSB010000003.1, read as the reverse complement.
AAGATAACGCCCGAACGTCGTGTTCTGCGTCAGAAACGCTCCCAACAAAGCGACCGCCAGAAAGATCAGCACGGAAATCGGCAGACCCGCATAGACACCCGGCGCAAGCTCGTAAGCATTCATCACCATGATGAATCCGACGATGACAATGGCTGGCAGCACGATTCTCAAGATAGTGCTGAGAAGACTGGCGGGAGGCTGACCGTGACGCACGCGCGCACGGTTGCGGCGCAAAGTCATCCACACGATGAAGGCGACGGCCACAGCCGCGATGATGTTTCCGATGAGCGGCCCAACGTAGTTGCCGCCGATGGCTTTGAACGCCGGAATGTTGACGCGAACCGTGCTGCCCTCGCTGATGCCTTTGATGACGCCGCGCCATGCGAGCAGCCCGCCGAGTGTGACGATGAAGGCCGGGATATTCACGTAAGCTATCAACGCGCCCTGCACCGCGCCGATAGCGACGCCAAGCAGGATAGCGGCAAGGAGCGCCGGCACGAGTCCCCATTCCTGCCACACCAGAAGCATCGCCGCGACGCCGCCCGTCAAACCAACCACCGAGCCCACCGAGAGATCAATCTGCCCGGCCACGATGACCATCAGCATCCCGACCGCCAGCACACCCGTCACGGCCATCTGCTGAAGCAGGATGGACATATTGCGCGGCGTCAGAAAGATTCCGCTCGTCGCGTAATGAAAGTAGGCCCAGATAGCCGCGAGCGCAAAGAGCATGGTGTACGCGCGCAACTGTTCGGTCGGAACTTTGAACCCACCGATTCGCGTCTGCGGCGCAACATCGGCATTCACAGGCGGACGATCAATCGCAGGTTCGTTGGCTGTCTCATTCATGTGGAGACTCCGGTTTACAAATTAGAGATAGACAGGGTTAACAAGATTATCAAGATTAAGAAGACGAGGTAAGTCAGGAAGGCTGAATGCTTTTTTCATCCTGTTCATCTTGTTAATCCCGTCTATGCTGCGTGTTTCGTGCTTCCTGTGGCGCAGGCCATCACCGCTTCGGGTGTTGCCTGTGCGCGTGTGAACTCGCCTGTGATACGGCCTTCATGAAGGACGATAACGCGGTCGGAGAGGCCGAGCACTTCCGGCAGTTCGGAAGAGACGAGGACGATGGCCAGTCCCGCGCGCGCCAGTTCGTTAATCTGCGCGTAAATCTCCTGCTTCGCGCCGACATCTATGCCGCGCGTTGGTTCGTCCAGAAAGAGCACGCGCGGATTGGTCAAAAGCCACTTGGCGAGCACGACCTTTTGCTGGTTGCCGCCGGAGAGTGTGCCCGCAATCGTAAACACGGAATTTGCCTTGACGCGCAGTTCCTGCATTGAGCGTGCGCCCGCAGCCGCTTCCGCGTCCGTGTCCGTGACAAAGCGACCCGAAAGACGTTTGAGTCCCGCCAGCGTCATGTTGTTCAGAATGGTTTGATCCAGAATCAACCCGAACCGCTTACGATCTTCTGTGACGAACCCGATGCCGTGACGAATCGCATCCGATGGCCGAGTGATGCGGACAGGCTTTCCTTCGACAAGCACGCTTCCCGTCGTGCGTCCCGCGTGCGCCCCGAAGACAGCCATCAAAAGATCGCTTCTGCCCGCGCCCATCAATCCCGCAACCCCTAAGACTTCGCCGCGACGTACCTGGAAACTAATGTCGTCCACCAGCATTTTGCCCGCGAGGTTAGGGTCTTCGACGCTCAGGTTCCTGATTTCGAGCGCAACCTCTCCATGCTCGTGATTCGCAACGGGAAAAATGTCGCCCACTTCGCGCCCGACCATGCGCGCAATCACGCGCGCTTCCGTCAGAGCAGAGGTGTCTTCAGTTCCGACCGTGCGCCCGTCGCGCAAGACCGTGATGCGATCAGACATCTGAAATACTTCGTCCAACTTGTGCGAGATATAAACCATCGCGACACCTTGCGAGCGAAGCTGGTTGAGAATATGGAAGAGAGATTCGACTTCCGTGTCCGTCAGCGCGGCGGTCGGTTCATCCAGCACGAGGATGCGCGCTTCCTGAGAGAGAGACTTGGCGATCTCCACCATCTGCTGCTGTCCTATGCCCAAATGTCCGACGGGAGTGCGCGGGTCTAGATTGAGGTGAAGGTCGGTGAGCAATTTTCCGGCACGGCTATAGATTTCATCCCAGCGAATGACTCCCAGACGGTGCGGCTCACGTCCCAGAAAAATATTCTCGCCAATGGTCATCTCTTTGACGAGCGAGAGTTCCTGAAAGATGACGGCAATGCCAGCGGCCTCCGCTTCACGCACGCCCCCGAAGCGGCGCACCTCGCCCTCGATGAGAATCTCGCCGCCATACTGCGGGTGCGGATACACGCCGCCGAGAATCTTCATCAAAGTTGACTTGCCCGCGCCATTCTCCCCGACGAGCGCATGAATCTCCCCCGCATAGAGATCAAACGTCACGCCGTCGAGCGCACGCACGCCCGGAAAAGTCTTTGTAATCTCTCGCATCTCCAAGAGAGGAGACACATTTTTGTCCGCCATAATCTTTTTGTAGGGGCAGGGCTTGTCCCTGCCCGCTTGTCATCAAACACAGACGGGCAGGGACAAGCCCTGCCCCTACGGTTTTTTAGCTCTAAGCCTTAGGCCATTGATCTTTCGGGACATTCTTGTAGATGTCTTCCATCTTGAGGTAGCCGTCTTTGACGACTGTCTTCATGATGTCATCTTTGCCGACGGCTATCGGTTCCTGAAGAATTGCCGGAACGTCTTTCTTGCCGTTGTTGATGGTGGTCGTGGTCTCTATTTTCTCGCCGCGCGCGAGTTTGATCGCCGCGTCAACCGCGCTCTCGGCGAGCGGCTTAATCGGCTTGTAGATCGTCATCGTCTGCTTGCCTTCGGCAATGCGCTGCAAGGCCGCGAGGTCTGCATCCTGACCGGAGACGAAAACTTTACCGGCCAGTCCCTGCGCTTCGAGCGCCTGAATGACGCCGCCCGCCGTTCCGTCATTTGAAGCGACGACGGCATCCACCTTGTTGTTCGATTGAGTCAGCGCGTTCTCCGTGTGCTTCATCGCTTCGTTCGGCTGCCACTCTTTGGCGAAGGGGTCGGCGATGATCTTGATGTCGCCGCGATCAACGTAAGGCTTTAAGACTTCCATCTGACCTTCGCGCAAGAGAATCGCGTTGTTGTCTGTGGGTGCGCCGCCGATTAACACGTAGTTGCCTTTCGGCTGCTTATCCACCAGATACTGCGCCTGCATCTGGCCGATCTTCTTCACCTGATGAGAGACGTAAAGATCAACGTCGCTATCTTTAATCAAACGGTCATAGCTGATGACGGGCTTGCCCGCGCGTTTCCCGGCTTCGACAATCGAGGCCGCTGCTTCGGCGTTATGCGGAACGACGACGAGCACGTCAACGCCCTTCGTCAACAAGTTCTCGGCCTGCTTCTGCTGCTCGGCATCGCTGCCGTTGGAAACGAGCGTGGTGACTTCGGCGCCTTTTGATTTGGCGTAGGCTTCGAATAAATCCTTGTCGCGCTGCCAGCGTTCCTCTTTCAAGGTGTCCATCAAAAATCCGATGCGGACCGTGCCCGTCGCTTTGGGCGGCGTCCCGCCACCTCCCTGATTCTGATTGCCGCTAACGCAACCCGAAATCAATAATGCGCTGAATAAGAGGAATGCCAGAGATGTTCGAATGGTTCGCATAAGTTCCTTCCTTCCGGTTAATCAATTTTTGGATAACCTGCGCAGAGCGAAAGACGAAGAGCAAGACTGCGCGAATACGAATGCGCCGGGCGAAGAATCACGCGAAGGCGGATGCAAGCGCTTCGGATAGCCCGGCAAGCTCGGATCAAGCTTCTGGACACAAGCCTCAAGCCCGCTCGATTCCTAAAGGGGGATCAGCAGAAAATAAACTGTCTCATCGAGGCGCTTAGCTTAACAGAGCCACGCCAGTAATTTCCATTGAAATTTTCAGATGCAGGTGTTATTTTGCTTGCAGTCAAAACCCCCGGCCCAAAGTTACTTAAAGAGATGTTTTCGGATACTCTTATAGTTCCTCTGACCTAAATAGCCATATGTGTCCTCGTGCGGCCCCTTCAGCCCTATGAGGCTTTCGCTTCGAACAACTCCGCGCATCCCATGATCTTCGTATCAACTGACGAGAACTGCGACGCGCCGAACACACCCTGGGAGGTTTAGTAATGCGTCATACCCTGATTTCTCTCCGCATAATTTTGTGTTGCTCGTTTGTGCTCTTGCTTTCCGTGACGGCCAGCGCACAGTTCAGAGCCGGGGTTCAAGGCTCCGTGACGGACACGCAAGGAGGAGCCATTGTCGGCGCAACCGTCACTCTCAAGAACAATGAGACCAATAAGACCCAGCAAACGACGACCAGCGACGAAGGATTCTACCGCTTCACGGGGCTGCCGCCCGGCTCCTTTACGATCATTGTCGAGCAGGGAGGCTTTAATACAAAGACGTATGAAGATGTCGTCATTAACGCCGAGGCAACTGCGGGCGTAAACATTACGCTTGAGGCTGCCGGGGTGGTTGCAGCCGTGGTTATTTCCGACTCTTTATCTCCCGCACTGGAAACCGAAAATGCCAATATCGGTAAGGCGATCACGACGCAGGAAGTTCGCCAGTTGCCGCAGACAGGACGTGACCCTTATGAGTTGGCACGCCTTACTCGCGGCGTCTTCGCCGATTTCGCACGCGGCGGTGGTGGCGGTGCCGTTAACTTCCCCAACATGACTGGCCCCGGTGGCACGGCTGGCGACAGGCTCATTTTCCAGACGGAGAATGTCCCTCAAATCTCCGCCAATGGTCAGCGCGTCTCCGCCAACAATTATCAGATCGACGGCACGAGCGTGAATAGCCAGACACATGGAGGAGGCGCGGTCGTCACGCCTAATCAGGAATCCGTCAAAGAACTGCGCGTTATCGCCAACAACTATTCGGCGGAGTACGGGCGCAACACCGGCGCACAGGTTCTCGCCGTCTCGCAAAATGGAACTAACCAGTTTCACGGCAGTCTCTTCCTCAAGAACAATAGCCCTGGACTGAATGCCTTTAACAAGTATGGCGGCCCCGGCGTAAACGGCAGCAGCCTTCTCGGCGTCAAGAATGTTCAGCACTACAATCAATACGGCGGCAGCCTCGGTGGTCCCTTGCCTCTTCCGCGTTTTGGCGAAGGCGCACCTCCGGCTTTCAAGCTGGCAAAAGACAAAGCCTTTTTCTTCTTCTCCTTCGAAGCTCTGCGTAATAACACCGTCGGCAGCTTCAACGGCTTTGTGGAGACGCCACAATTCAGACAACTCGTCACCGCTGCACGTGCGGGTAGCGTGACGGCGCAGATACTCGGCTCGCCGGGCATTGAGCCGCGCATCATCAGCGTCATTCCTACCACCTGCACCGCCGCCGGGTTTAATGCCGGTAATTGCCGACAGGTGACAGGTGGGCTGGACATCGGCTCGCCTGCCGGAGCTACGGGACAGTATCTAAACGTGGGATCAGCGGGCAATGGATTCGATAACGTTCCCGATGTACTGTTCGCGCAGATTGCCACGCCCAATTCAAGTCAAGGCCGTCAGTACAATCCACGCATAGACCTTAACCTGACATCCAAAGACACGCTGGCAATCAGCAGCTACTTTTCGCGCTTCCATGCCGTGCAAAGCGATGGGGACAGTGGCGGAGGAGCACGCCCGATGGCCGACGTGGAGACAAAGCCAAACAACTACTTTGCGATGGTGACTTATACGCGCGTCATTTCTTCGACACTGATTAACGAAGCGCGCATCAACTTCACGCGCTTCGCCTTTAACGAGATCGAATCCTCCAGCAGTACAAACTTCGGCATCCCACGAATCGAGATCGAGAGTTTGCCATTTTCGCGTATCAAGTTCGGCCCTCCCTGGTCGGAGACCACGCCCGGCGTTTTTGCCGAAAACACGTTCGAGTTCCGCGACATCGTGAGAAAGTCTGCGGGCAGCCACGGCTTGAGCTTCGGTGCTGAGATACGCAAAGAGCAGGACAACAACAACCTGATCGGAGGCGCTCGCCCGCTCTATACTTTCGGCGGACTCTTTAACTTCGCCAACAGCACGCCCCTCTTCTATCAGATAAACGCAGACCCGCGCACAGGCGGCCCGCCCGTAGCGCAACGTTATTTCCGCAACGACAATTATGCTTTCTTCACGCAGGATGATTGGAAGGTGAAGCCGACCTTTACGCTCAATCTTGGACTGCGTTGGGAATACTTCGGGCCGTTGAAGGAGAAGGAAGGACGCATCAGCAACCTCGTACTCGGACCAAACGGATTGACGGATGCGCGTATCGTCGTCTCGGATCAGTTGTATCCGTCCGACAAGAATAACTTCGGGCCGCGACTGGGCTTTGCATGGAGTCCGAATAAGCTTCTCGGTCTTGAGACTGAGAATAAACTCGTCATTCGCGGCGGCGGCTCTATCGCCTATAACCGCATCCCGACTGTGCTCTTTGCCAACTCGCGCGGCAATCCGCCGTTCTTTGCGCGCTACGGAATCTGCTGCGGCACGAACAACGAGTTCAGCACTCCGTTTGCCGACGGGCGGATTCTTTACGCGCTGGGCGCGAACAACACGCCGTTCAGCTATCCCGTCAATCCCGCCCTGAGATTAACCTTCAATTCATCAGGCATACCGACGAACAACCCGGCTGGCGGGCAACTGGAGATTTGGGGCGCACCCGCCGAAGTGCCGACCCCTTATGCTTACTCCTACTCGCTCGAAGGGCAGTACAGTCTTCCCGGCAATATGACGGCCACGCTCGGCTATCAGGGCAGCTCAAGCCACAAGCTCGTGCGAATCGTCAACGAGAGGTTCATCTATCCGAACACGGACTACTTCGCCACGAACGTTTTCTTCCCGACGCCGGACACAAACGCGAACTACAACGCGATGATCGCAACGCTTTCTCGCCGCTTCGCTCAGGGCTTCCAGTTCGACATCAACTACAGATGGGCCAAGAGTATTGACATCGTCTCCAGTGAAGAGGTTGGCGCTCCGACAAACCCGACCTATCCGCTCGACATCAGCCAGGAACGCGGCCCTTCAGACTATGATGTCCGGCACAACCTGATCGTCTCTGCTCTCTGGGATTTGCCTATCTTCAGGAAGAGCAAAGGCGCTGTCGGCGCATTGCTCGGCGGCTGGCAACTGAGCGGCATCGGAACTTTCCATACGGGCTTTCCCTGGACGCCTGTGGTCGGCGCTTGCGCCAGCACACTGGGGCCATCCATCTGCCCGGCGCGACCCATAGCGTATTTTGGCGGGGCGGGCACTTCAACATCGAATGATGCCTTTATCACGGGGAGCAATTTCGCTGGTGGGGGAGCCAGATACTTCAGCACCGCTGATCCGGGATTCCGGCTGCCGGGCGTTGGGCGCAACTCATTTCGCGGCCCGAACTACCGTGATATTGACGTGAGCCTGAGCAAGCGGTTCGGGATGCCGGGCTTTCTCGGTGAAGGAGCTTCCTTTGAATTCAAAGCCAACTTCTTCAACGTCTTCAATATTCTGAATCTTCAACCGTTCGGGTTCAATACCAGCAGCACCCAGATTCAGAATCCCAACTTTGGCCGCGCAGAGCGTGCGCTCTCTGGCCGCGTGATCGAGTTTCAGGGGCGATTTAGCTTCTAAGGAAATGACGAACCACGAAGAGACACGAAATAACACGAAGAAAGCAGTCATATCATTTTCGTGTCTCTTCGTGTAACGCGCGTGGTTCGTTTCGCCCTCACCTTTTACTGCAATTCGGGATTACAAAGCATCAAGGAATTTTCGGCGCAGGCGCATCAATGGGTGGAGCATCAGCGCTCACATTCTGTATCTCTTCCTCGTCGCGCCCGCGTTTCTTACGCTCCTCCTCAAACTGCTTGAAGAGCGCCAACTCACGCTCCGCTTCCTCTTTTCGCTTCAGCCGCGAGAGAGCCATAAACAATTGATAATGGACGCCGGGATTGTTTGGCTTTAAGGTTGCCCCACGTTGAAGAATAGGTATGGCCTCCTCGTATCGCCTGGTTTTCACCAGCAGGCGACCGAGATCATAGCTGGCATAGAAATGTTTATCACCGAACGTAATCGCGCGCCGCAGCAACTCTTCTGCTTCACTAAAGCGACCGAGTTCGCCGACGATGAAACCGAGTTGTGCCAGCGCGTCTGGATTCTCAGGCTTGAGCGCAAGCGAGCGACGAAGCGCCGCTTCCGCCACGTCATATGCCGCGGTCGCACGAGCCGCGATTCCGACGAAGTAATGCGACTCGGCCACATCAGGAAAGCGTTTCGCAGCACGTTGGAAGACTTCGAGTGCCTGCCCGTAAAGACTGAGCATCATATACACGCCGCCGAGCCGGACATAGTAAACAATCTTCGACGAGTCCTGAGCTAGCGCGCGTTCGTAAAACTCCCTGGCGCCTTCTGCGCGATTATGTTTTCTCAAGGCTTCGCCGAGCATGAAGCTGGCTTCCGCGAAGTTGGGTCGCAAGCTCAATGCTTTTTCCCAGAGCTCCGCCGCCGTCTCGCTCTGCCCGCGCGCGTCGGCGACCAACCCCAGAGAGTAAAGAGTGCCCGGATCATTCGGCGCGAGCCTGATTGCGGATTCGAGCGCACTGGCCGCGTCATCGAACCGCTTGAATTGATAAAGAGCGTTGCCGAGATTGTAAAGAATACTGAACGTGTTTGGATGCTGAGCATTCGCTCGCTCAAGCAGCGGGACAGCGCGGAGGTAATCGCCGCTCTCGGCATAAAGCAATCCCAGATTGAGCGTTGCTGGCGGGTGAAGCGGGACTTCCCTCAGCACTGCCTCAAAAAGCTGAGCGGCCTCATCAGAACGCTTTGTTTTCGCCAGCAGCACGCCGAGGTTGGAGAGCGCTGAAACGTTCTTCGGACTCAGCCGCAATGCCATGCGATACTCGCGCTCAGCCTCTTGAACTTGCCCGCGCTGATCCAAAATAGTTCCGAGCAAATTATGCGCGTCCGGGTTCTGCGGCGACCGTGCTACAACACGACGAACAATCGGTTCTGCCTCGGCGAGTTTCCCTGCCTGCAATAACGCAACAGCTTCGCCCAGCGCGGATATATCGCTGTCCTGTGAAGCGGCAGTCTCACGAGTTGCGGTCGGGCGAGACCGCTGTGCAGCAATTTGAAGCGGCGTTAATGTAGTGAACAGGCACAGAGAGATGAGGCTGATCGTCACGCAAGGAAATGAATAGGCGCTTCTTCTCATCGCTCGCCGGGGAATCCAAATGAAAATCATTATCTTCCTGCCTGCGCTTTCAAGCCTGCCTTTACGCTGACGACTTCTCTTCTGCTTGTCCGTGCGCGCTCACCGGCACGACGGAGGCCGACCAATCGCATGGCTCCTGGAATCTCTTGATTACGCATGAACCAGCGCCAGACGTTTCCCGAACGTAGATTCTCGGCGCTGAGCAGGATGATGCCGACATCTATCCCGATCACGTCCGGCCCAATCCATCCGGTGTTCGGGTTGAAAGCATCCGTAAAACCATAACGACCGTAAATGCGCTCGCCGAATTTCTCCCGCATGGCGCGCAAAGCCTTAAGGGAGAGGTCGGGCGTGAACATCAAAGAGCCTCCCGCCGCGCATGGCACGATTGTGCCGTCAATGGCCGGGTCACGCGGCGGCCCGCCCCACGCCACATAGCCTTTCGCGCTGTCGCTGGCGGTGATGCCCCACAGATTCTCGGAGTAACCCGGAAACTCGCTTGCCAGACTGAGACAGAACTCTCTATGAGCGCGCGTCGCCGCGACGGAGTTATTGAAATAATCCGTGTGGGGCGACCAGCTTTCGCGCCAGTTGCGAAAATCAACCCATGCGTGCGAGTACTGGTGTATGAAGAGCGGCCCGCCTGTGATGTACGTGTAGCCTGCGTAACTGATGCGCTGGCGTCGCCACGCGCGCCACGAAAGCGGGCGCACAGGGTGAGTGGGTGAACCGATGGCGAGCAGATCGAGCATCAAGTGCTCGCTGTACGTGTCCCAACGCGGCTTGAGAAAACCCGTCTCCGGTCTCCAGCCATGAGAAAGAAGACCCGGATGCCCCGCCAGCATCCACTGGAAATCCACGCGCTCGTAAATCAGCGTTGCCAGCCGCTTGATCTCTGCATCGCTTCGGAAATATTGCCGCGCCGTTAGAACGCCGCCGAGCAGCAGCGCCGTATCAATGGAAGAATACTCGCTCTGCCATCGCCTTTCGCCGGTAGATTTATCCATCCAGTGAAGAAACCAGCCATGTGCTTGCGGCGCGCGCTCCGCGAAGAATCGTAACGTCCGGCGCACGTGCTCTCTCGCTTCCGCGCGTGAAATCCAACCTCGCTCGGCAGCGATGCACAGCGCTGTCAGGCCGAAGCCGGTGGCCGCGCTGCTGGTGATATTGTGGCTGGGATGCTTCGCGTCATGCGCCGCGCCATCGGTTCTCGCGCGGTCGAGCACAAGCCCCGTGTTGGGATCGGCATGATCCTGAAAGTAACGAAAAGCGCGGCGGGACAAGTCTTCAAGAAAAGCTTCATCGCGCGCGGAGAGACGCGTGGACGCCGTTGTGACAGCAGACCGCCTGCTTCCGCGTTGAGCGACGACGGTTACATTGAGATTGACGAAGCACGCGCAGGCAAGCAGGAAGAGATAAAGCGCGTTCAAGTTGCGACGTGACATGTGCTATGTAGGACAGGCATTCCTGCCTGTCTAAGCGTGCGAACAGCACGCTCCTGAGTATCGGCTAACAGTATTCGCGCTCTCCGCGCTCAATGACAGGCAGGAATGCCTGTCCTACATGACAGACCGAGAATGTCTGTCCTACTCAGTAACCTGGAAACTCGCTTCAAGGCCGCCTACCGAGCTATTCCCGATGAAAAGTTTGAACTCGCCCGGTTCGACGATGAAGCGCATCTCGCGGTTGTAGAAACCCAAATGCTCCGGCGTGAGCGTGAAGTTGAGGCGTCGCTTCTCTCCGGCATTGAGCGTGATGCGCTCAAAGCCCTTCAATTCTCTGACGGGTCGCGTCCGGCTCGCCGCCATGTCCCTGACATAAAGCTGCACGACTTCATCACCCGCGCGCTTCCCGGTATTTTCCACCTCGACGCTCACGGACAATCGCCCATCCACACGTAGCTTCGGCGCGCTCAGTTGAAGATTGGTCAGGCGAAACTGCGTGTAGCTCAATCCAAACCCGAACGGAAAGAGCGGAGTGACGGGCACGTCCAGATACTTCGACGTATATTTGTTGTTCACATCCGGCGGGCGGCCTGTGCTCTTGTGGTTATAGTAAATCGGAATCTGGCCGACATTGCGCGGAAACGTGATGGGCAGTTTGCCGCCGGGATTCACGTCGCCAAAGAGCACATCACTGATGGCGTTTCCAGCCTGCGTGCCCGCGAACCATGTTTCCAACAGGGCGGGCGAGTTCTCCGCAATCCAGTTAATCGTCAACGGTCGCCCGTTCATCAACACGACAACGTAAGGCTTCCCTGTTGCGTGAATCGCTTTGATTAAATCCAACTGGCGACCGGGTAAATCGAGCGAACTGCGCGAGGCTGCTTCACCGCTCATCTCTGCCGATTCGCCCACCACGACAATCGCCACGTCAGAGTCTTTGGCGATCCGCACAGCCCCGGCAAAGCCGTCCGCGTTGTCGCAGACAAGCTCACAACCTTTCGCGTAAGCAACTTTCGTCTGCGGAGAAACCTTTGCCTTGATTCCGGCGAGCAACGTGACGGCATCCTCGGCTTTCCCGTCGCCCGTCCAGGAGCCGATCAAATTCTTCTGATCATCCGCCAGCGGGCCAATCACCGCGATTGCTTTCAGAGATTTGGCTAACGGCAACGTTTCGCGCTCGTTTCTCAAAAGCACCATCGAGCGCCCGGCGATCTCGCGCGCGGCTGCGAGATGCTCGGCGCTCATAATCTCCGCGCGCTCACGCGCTTCGTCGGCGTATGGCTTCTCGAATAGCCCAAGGCGAAACTTGATTCTCAGCACGCGTCGCACAGCTTCATCAACGGTCGCCTGCGAGACTTTGCCTTCCCTGATAAGCTGCGCGCCGTGCTTGTTGTACAGGCGGCTGACCATTTCCATATCCACGCCTGCATTTATCCCGGCGCGTGCGGCGTCTGCTTCCGTCGCTGCCAGCCCGTGATTCATCAATTCCTTCACCGATTCATAGTCGCTGACGACGAAGCCATCAAACTTCCATTCGCGGCGCAAAACCTGTGTCAACGTGAATGGATTAGCAGAGGTGGGAACGCCGTTGAGGTCGTTGAAGGCAGACATGAAAGTTCCGACGCCCGCATCAACCGCAGCCTTAAACGGCGGAAAGTAAACTTCGCGCAATGTCGTCTCAGACATATCGGTCGTGTTGTAATCGCGCCCCGCTTCCGCCGCGCCGTAAGCTACCCAGTGCTTGGCGCACGCGAGAATTTTATCCGGCGCACTGTAGTCCGCGCCTTGAAATCCCCGCACGCGCGCACGCGCTATCGCTGCGCCCAGGAACGGGTCTTCGCCTGCGCCTTCGGCAATGCGTCCCCAGCGCGGGTCGCGTGCGATGTCAAGCATCGGCGCAAATGTCCAGCGCACTCCGGCGGCGGATGATTCCTTCGCCGCGATGCTCGCCGAGCGTTCCATCGCGCGCGTGTCCCAACTGCTCGCTTCGCCCAAAGGAATCGGGAAGACGGTGCGATAGCCGTGAATCACGTCAAAGCCAAAGAGCGCGGGAATCTTCAAGCGCGATTCTTCGACCGCGACTCGCTGAACAGCGTTGGTGTTTTTGACGCCGCGCACATTGAGGAAAGAACCGAGTTGCCCTTTTCGCACGAGGTCCAGATGCTCCGGGCGGAAGTTTCCATCAGCATGGCCGTCGAGTTGTTGAAGCTGTCCGAGCTTTTCTTCCAGCGTCATGCGCGCCAGCAAAGCATTAATCTTTTGCTCAATCCCGGCTTGCGGACGCCTTGAAACAGCGCGACGCTGCGAAGCGACGTTCATCGTCGCGGCGAACAGCGCGAAGAGGATGAACAGGACAGTTAATCTCGCACGCTTCATCTCAGACCTCCTTGATGTGAATCCGGCTGGAAGCGATAAAAAAGCTGTAGGGGAATACGAAGAGAATAGACAGGATTAACAAGATGGACAAGATAAAAAGAAAAGCATTCAACCTTCTCAACCCGCCTTCTTTTCTTAATCTTGATAATCCTGTAAATCCTGTCTATTGCTTTAGTCTTTAGCATTTCACTTCAACGCACGGCGAAAGATGCGGAAGCCCCACGAATCGAGCGCAAGCGCGGGCAGTCCCGTTGTGCGCGTTCTCGCCATGCGTTGCGGCGCAGGCGCATCGGGCGGAAGCGGCGGCTGAACGTCCGGCGTCACGTCCGCGAAGCTCGCGCCGCCGACTTCGACCGTGCCGACAAACGGCTGGTTTGAGAAGTTGATCGCCACCAGAATTTCTTCATCAGCGGAACGACGCGAGAACGTAACGACGCGTGCCTCGTCCGAGTTGCGTAGCCATTGCATCTCGCCGCGCCTGATGGCTTCGCTCGATTTTCTCAAAGCGATCATCTGTTTGTAGAAGCGCGGAAACTCCGGACGGCGCTCCGCAATCTGCCACAGGATGGGCAGCTTCTCGAAGAGCGCGGGCGCACCCGACTCAGCCGTGTCGCCAACCTCCATCCCGTTATAAAGCAGCGGCACGCCATCGAGCGTGAACATGAGGGCAGAGGCCGAAAGCGCCGCGCGTTCGCCAAAGCGCGCGATTGCTCTGCGCTCGTCGTGGTTGTCCGAGAAACGCATGTGGAGCGCCCCGCGTGGAAACTTCCGGCGCTCTTCCTCCCACACCTGATGAAACGCACTCGCGGGCTTCATTCCCATCAGGACTTCCGTCATCGTGCTGTGCATCGGCCACGCATAATCAAAGTCGAAGGCTTTAACAAGCAAATCAGGGCTGTCCCATTCGGCGAGCATGACGATGTCAGGGTTAACTTTTTCAAGCTCCGTCCGCGCACGCTCCCAGAAATCCGTCGGCACGAACCCGGCCACATCGCAGCGAAAACCGTCGAGGTTAAATTCCTTCAGCCAGAATTTCAGCATCTCGATTATGTAGTCGCGCAGGCGCGGATTTTCATAATTGAGATCGGCCACGTCCGCCCAATCCGGCACAGGGGGAATAATCTTGCCGCTCGCATCGTGCGTATAAAAATCCGGCTGCTTCATCAACACGCTGTCCCACGACGTGTGATTCGCCACGATATCTATGATGACTTTCATCCCGCGCCTGTGAGCTTCCGTCACCAGTCGCTTCAAATCTTCCTTCGTGCCGTAATCAGGATTAATCGCATAATAGTCGCGCACGGCGTAGGGGCTGCCGATGCTGCCCTTCTTCTTCTCCTGCCCGATTGGATGAATCGGCATCAGCCACAAGATAGTCACGCCCACATCTTTCAATGCGTCGAGCCGCGCCGTGATGCCGTTGAAATCTCCGCGCTCGGAGAAGGCGCGCGGGAAGATTTCATAAACCACACCGTCGCGCACCCAGGGGCGACTCGTTCGTGCAACTTCCTTTGAAAAATCTCGCGCCGTAGTGAGTTGCAGTGCTGTCGCCCGAACGCTGTAGATGAAGAAGGAACTGACGACAATCGTGGCGCACAGGATTGCGCCAGGTAAGCCAGCAACCCACCGATGAACAACTGAACGCACCGAAGCAGAGATTGTATTCATCCTTTTTATTCTCACGTAGAGAGTTTCTACTTCTCGTCAATCAGCCCGGTACTCGGCACAGGCTGCGCCGTGATTGGCGGTATCAGAGGCTCATGCGCATCGCCCTTGATGACCTTTCCGACCGGGACTTTATCCGAATCATCACGCACCAACGAAACGCACGCGGCGGCAATTAAAAGAAAAACTCCGCCCGCCATGACGACATACAGCGGCGCTTGCGGATTGTCGCGCCCGAAGAGCGCGCGGATCACCGGCCCGAAGCTAAATGAAGCGACGATCTCAGGGATGACGATGAAAAAGTTAAAGATACCCATGTAAACGCCCATGCGCTCAGGCGGCAGAGCGCCCGCCAGGATGGCGTATGGCATGGACAGAATCGAAGCCCACGCGATGCCAACGCCGACCATCGTCAACAGCAGGATATTCTTATCCTGTATGAAGTAGGCGGAGAGCAGCCCCACCGCGCCGCAGACGAGTGAGATGATGTGAACGGTTTTGCGGCTCGTCTTGCGCGCGAGCGGCGGCAGCAGGAAAGCGATGGCGAAGCATGTGATCGAGTAAACGGCGAAGGCGATTCCGCCCCACGCCTGCCCGTCCTTGAAAAGCTGGTCATCGGAATTGGAAGCCCCGAAGACGTGATACGAAGTCATCAGCCCGTAGAACATCCACATGCAGAACAGACCCAGCCACGTGAAAAACTGGACGATGGCCAGTTGCTTCATCGTCTGCGGCATTTCGCGGATAGCTGCGGAAACCTCGCGCAGCGCTGCGGCCAGCCCCTTATGCTCGCGCCGCTTGCGCTCGAATTCCTGCATGTCGTCGGGCGGGTATTCCTTAGTCGTAAACACCGTCCACAGCACGCAGAGAAGAAAGGCGGCGGCACCAATCTTGAAGGAGTAGACGACGCTCGGCGGGATGTCCCTGAAGGTTTGCCCGGCGGCCTTCGCCGCGTTCGCGAGCCGCTGATACTCTATATCCACGCCCTGCCGCCGGAAGATGTACGGAAGCACGTTAGCGAGTGTGGCGCCGATGCCGATGAAGAAACTCTGCATGACGAAGCCTGCGGTGCGCTGGTCAGTGTTGAGCTTGTCGGCGACGAAGGCGCGAAACGGCTCCATCGAGACGTTGATGCTGGCATCTAGAATCCAGAGCAGCCCCGCAGCCATCCAGAGCACAGGCGAATCAGGCATGAAGAAGAGAGCGATGCTGGCGAGAATCGCCCCGACCAGAAAATATGGGCGGCGGCGCCCCAGACGATTCCACGTCCGATCCGACATCGAGCCGATGAGGGGTTGCACCAACAAACCCGTCACAGGCCCGGCCAACCACAGAATCGGAATATCATCGGGGTTTGCGCCAAGGTAGGTATAAATGCCGCTCATGTTGGCGAGCTGCAATCCCCAGCCGAACTGGATGCCCATAAAGCCGAAGCTCATGTTCCAGATTTGCCAGAAGCTCAAACGCGGTTTCTGCTGCATAATCGCTCCTCTCAGAGTCGCAGACGATAGACGATGGACGATGGACGATGGACGATGGCCAGGCATAACGCTCTGGCTGTTATCGTCCATCGTCTATCGTCCGTAAATATTAATGTCTTCAAGCACCACGTCGCGGTCTAATGAGAGCGCGAACATGAGCGTGCGCGCCATGTTCCGCACATGGATTGCGCCAGCGCGCGGCACATCCCGTTCACCTGTGTGATCTACGTCAACGAGGCCGGGACAGAAATTAAAGATGCGGATGTTAGCGCCCGACTTGCGAACATCGTCGCGCAGGGCTTCGGCGAATCCCAGCAGGCCAAACTTCGAGGCGCAGTAAGATGGCACGTCCGCGTAGCCGTTCTTTCCGGCCTGCGATGAGACGTTCACCACGTCACCGAAGCCTGCGGCTATCATGTGCGGCAACGCCGCGCGCACCAGCCACATCGCGCCGCGCAGGTTCGTATCCATCACAGTGTCCCAGCCTTCGTCCGTAATCTCTGTGACAGTTTCCGGCACGGCGAGACCGGCATTGTTGACGAGCACATCAATTGAGCCGAAGCGCTCCAACGTGTAGCGGACGAGCGCATCTGTCTGCGCGCGATCACGCACGTCGAACGCATACGGGAAGACGCGCTCGGCATCAACCTTAGAGTTCAACTCCTCGGCAGTCTGCCTGAGCGTCTCTTCACGACGCGAAGCGATGACGACACGTGCGCCCGCCCCGGCCAATGCTTCGCTAAACGCGCGCCCGATGCCTGTGCCGCCGCCCGTGATGACTGCAACCTGTTCGTTGAGAGATTTCGTTTTCACTTACTTCACCGTGAAGACGCTCGCCGAACGCGCGGGCAGAGTCGTCCTGAAACTTCCATTCGTCACGCGCACGTCCTGTGAGACACCGAGCCTGTCACTGAGCCTTGTGCCGTCTTCAACCTTCGTCTGAGCAGTATTGAAATCGAAGGTCGCGGGTTTCATGTCGTTATTAATGACGACGATGGCCGCATCCCGGTCTGTCACGCGCGCATAAGCATACTGCTGCGCCGCGACGTGTAGATTAATGAGCGTGCCGCGCCTGAGCGGTTCAAGCTCTGCGCGCAGGCGCAAGAGCTTTCGCACATGCTCGAAGAGGTCTTGCTCTTCAGGGGTGCGCCCGGCCTTAGTGAAAGCGTTGCGGCGGTCGCCGGGAAAGCCGCCGGGGAAATCCTGCCGCGTGGTCGGCTCGTCTGCGCCCGTCATCGCAATCTCGTCGCCGTAGTAAAGCTGCGGGATGCCGCGCGTCGTCAACAGAAACGTATGGGCGAGCTTTAATCCGGTGATGTTCGCTCCCGGCTCAGACATGAAACGCTTGTCGTCGTGATCGCCAAGCAATGTCACCAGAGCGTCCGGGTTCGTGTAGATATAATCCTTCGCCAGCATCTTCGGCACTTCATCCAGATTCTTTCCTTCAGCGAAGGCGTGGCGGATAGGATAGAAGAGCGGAAAATCCAGCAGCGTATCAAGACCGGAATCTACGCCGTCAAAGCGCACGCGCCCGCCCTGAAAGAATGAGACGTGAACGGGGTCGCCGTCCTTGACCTCTCCGACCACACGAAAGTCCGGGTACTCGCGCTTAATCGCTGCCGTCCATTCTCGCCAGAAACTATTCGGAACGTATTGCCACGTGTCCTGCCGGATTCCGTCAAGCCCGGTCGTGCCAATCCACCAGAGCGTGTTCTGAATCAAATAACGCTCGACTTCTTCATCGTGCTGATTGAGGTCTGGAAGAAAATCCAGAAACCAGCCTTCCATCGTCTCGCGCTTGCTCTTCTCTTCGGCGCGCGGGTCGTGAAGCACCCACGTTTGGAAAACGTTTTTGAGATGCAGGGCGCGTGTACCGTTGTACCATGTGGGCGTAGGCGAATCGTCCACCCAGGGATGATAAGGCCCTGTGTGATTCGCCACCTCGTCCTGAATAATCTTGATTCCCAGTTTGTGCGCCTCTTCCACCAACTCGCGCAGTTTGTTGTGCGTTCCGAAATGCTCCTCGACGCCGTAAAAATCTATCGCGCCGTAGCCGTGAAAACCTGTGGTCGTGCCTCCTTCTTTCTTCTCAATCTCGTCCGGGTGATTGACGTTGTCGTACCATGGCGTGAGCCAGATGGCCGTGACGCCCAAATCTTTCAGGTAAGGCAGGCGATTGATGACGCCTTGAAGATCGCCGCCGTGATAACGAAATTTGTTTGAGCGATCAAAGAGTCCGCGCGATTGCGTTGGGTCGTTGTTGGAAACGTCGCCATCGCTGAAGCGGTCAGGCATGAGCAGGTAAATCACGTCGTCGGTCGAGAAGCCCTGGAATCTTCCGGCGCGGCTAAGCTGTGGAGAGATTTCAAAAGGCGCATCCGTCACGCCGCTGCCGGTCGTGATGCGAAGCGCGCGACCGCCCGGCTTTGCCTGCGGGTCAATCACGACATCCACGAAAAGATAAGTGCCCGCCGCGTTGATGCGCGTCAACCCGGTCTTCAACCCTGCGCCTACGGCCTCGACCCGCGCGCCAGCAAGATTGCGACCGCGAATCAGGACACGCACGGGATTAATCGAATGGCCAGCCCACCAGTTCGGCGGCTCAACTTTGAGAACTGCCGGAGCGCTTTGCGCCGCACATAGAGGGACGACAGTGAGCACCAGAGCAATCAGCGCCACCGAGCGCGTGAATGTGTTGAGAAGACTCTTGTTCATACCGTTCTGAAACCGACAAACTTCTATTTCTTTTCATCACCTTTGTGCTCACGCCCGTAAACTTGCGTCAACTGTTTCAAACGCTCTCCGAGTTCAGGGGTCAGCGCACCCGCTTTGTATCGCCACGACCAGTTGCCCGACGTGCTGTTCGGGAGGTTCATG
Organism: uncultured Acidobacteriota bacterium; assembly: GCA_963791265.1. Classification (GTDB taxonomy): domain Bacteria; phylum Acidobacteriota; class Blastocatellia; order Pyrinomonadales; family Pyrinomonadaceae; genus QHXM01. Next base: position 399,136 of record CAWBSB010000003.1, on the reverse strand, counting down.
CGCGCTTCATTGCCCAGCCCGAGCAGGTCTTGTAGCGGGATGATCGCCGTGTCTGCGACCGAAGCGAGCACGGCGCGGATGAAAGCCCAGTGAATTTCGTGGCCGTCCGTGTTGAGATAGTTGAGACAAAACTTGCGCTCGCGTTCTATCTGCTCACTGTTGCGTGTCGAACCTTCGCCCGCGACGCTCGTGAACCAGCCGACGGTGGTGTCGTTGTCGTGTGTGCCCGTGTAGACCACGCTGTTTTTGATGTAGTTGTGCGGGAGATCATGGTTCAGTGTGTCGCCGCCGAAAGCGAATTGAAGTATTCGCATGCCGGGCAATCCGAAATCATCACGCAAGGCTTCAACATCCGGAGTGATGACGCCTAAATCTTCCGCGATGATCGGCAAATCGCCGAGCGCGTGCTTGATGGCGGTGAATAATTCCCTGCCCGGTACGTTGACCCAAAGCCCGCGCTCTGCGGTCTTATCATGGCCGGGAATCTCCCAACTGGCTGCGAAGCCGCGAAAGTGATCTACGCGGACGATGTCGTAAATTTCCAGAGTCGCGCGCACGCGCTCAATCCACCAGCGGAAACCGTCTGCGAGCATCCTGTCCCAGTTGTAAATCGGATTGCCCCAGTATTGCCCGGTCGAGCTAAAGTAGTCGGGCGGAACACCCGCGACGACGAGCGGATTGCCCGCCTCGTCCAGCTTGAATTGATCGGGGTTCATCCAGACATCGGCGGAATCGCGCGCGACGAAGATAGGAATGTCGCCGACGAGCTTGATGCCGCGTTCATGGCAATAAGATTTGAGCGCCCCCCACTGTCGGAAGAAAAGAAACTGGTAGAACTTCTGCGCGTCAATTTCTTCGCTCAGGTGCTCCTGTGCGTTAACCAGCGCGGTGGTGTCGCGTCGAGTAAATTCCGGCTCCCACTCGTTCCATGGCCTGCCATCATGCGCGTTTTTCAAGGCGCGGTAGAGCGCGTAGTCGTCCAGCCATGAAGCAGCTTGATGAGAGAACTGCTCAAACTCAACGCGCAAGGCTTGAGCAGCGGCCTGCTTGAAACGCTCGAAGGCTTGACGGAGAAGCGCGTTCTTGAAGTTGATGACGTTGCCGAAATCAACCGCGTCGGACGGTAAGACGGGCATGTGTGCCAGGTCTTCCCCGGTGAGCAATCCGTCTTGAACAAGTCGTTCAGGGCTGACGAGCAGCGTGTTGCCAGCGAACGCGGAGAAGCATTGATAGGGAGAATCGCCGAAGCCCGTTGGGCCAAGCGGCAAGACCTGCCAGAGGCTCTGACCGCTCGCCGCCAGAAAATCCACGAAGCGATAAGCTTCGTCGCCCAAATCTCCGACGCCGAATCTGCCCGGCAAGCTTGTCGGATGCAGAAGGATACCGCTCGATCTTGGGAAGCTCACCGCCCCCTCCTCGAAACTTTATGAATTTTGGCTAAAGACTTTGAGTGCCAGTATAACCTAAATACTGTTGAACCCGACACAGTTATTCCGCGCCGCTTAACTTGTAAGCGATGGCTGTCCGGGGCGGAACCTCAAGGGTAAAAGCCTGACCGGATGTGCGGATGCGGTCTCGCGCTCCCGACAACGGAATCAATTGCGACGTATCAGCCGCATCGAGCAGCGCAAGGGCGATTGTCGTCTTCTGCGGAGTCGCTGCGCGATTGATGATGACGATGACTGTTTCATCTCTGTTGCGACGCGCGAAGGCGTAAACGTCGTCCGTGTAAACAAGGTCAATCGTGTGGCCGTGACGAATCGCCGGATGCTCGCGGCGCAGGGTTATCCAGTCGCGCGTCCATTCGTACATGCGCTGCTCGCTGGCGCTACGACCCGCTTTGCTGAAAGCGTTGCGCGGATCATTGGGAAAGCCGCCGGGAAAGTCGCGCCGGTTGTCCGGGTCGTCGTCGCCCGGCATAGCAATCTCATCACCATAGTAAAGCTGCGGGATGCCGCGCACGCTCAAGAGAAACGCCGTGTGCAACATCGCGCCTTCGAGCGTCATGCCTTCGATTGAAACGGTGCGCTTAACATCATGGTTGTTGAGCATCGTGGTCAGGCGCGCGGCGTTCGGGTAGCCCGCGTCGTACTTCAACGTGTCGCGCAAATGGCGCACGGGTTTCTTGCCGCTGAACACGTCTAAGGACGCTTGCCAGAGCGCGAAGTCGAAAACAGAATCAAGCTCCGTATCAATGCCGTCCCAGCCCGTGCGCCCGCCCATGAAGAAGGCTGTGTGCGCCGGGTCGCGGTCGAAGACTTCGCCGACCATCCACATCTTCGGATACTCACGGTGAAGCGCCCGCGAGAGATCGCGGATGAAGGAACGAGGCATGTACTGAATCGTATCCTGACGGATGCCGTCGAGTCCCGTTATGCCTATCCACCAGAGCGCGTTCTGAATCTCGTAGCGTGCGACTTCCGGCTCTTCCTGATTCATGTCCGGCAGAAGGTCGTTGAACCAACCGTCGAGCGTCAATTGGCGCTCGCTGGCAGCAGCATTCGGCGAGAGTAGCAAATCTCCACGAAAAGGCGTTTGCGTGTGACGCGCGGGCGTGCCGTGATACCAATTGTCGAGCGGCGCATCCGTTGACCACGCGTGCTGGATGCCAACGTGATTCGCCACCTGATCCTGAATCACCTTGATTCCGAGACGATGCGCTTTCTCGACCAACTCGCGGAGAGTTTGAAGGTCTCCGAAGTGGTCTTCGACCGCGTAGTAATCAATGGCGTGATAGCCGTGATAGTTAGTGTTCGGACACCAGGGCTTATCGCACCGGGTCACGTCATTCGGGTTGTCATACCAGGGATTAAGCCAGAGCGCGGTCACGCCCAACTCTTTCAGGTAAGGCAGGCGGTTGATGATGCCGCGCAGGTCGCCGCCGTGAAAGGCGCGCGAATTCCTGCGGTCATTGGCTTCCCGTGGAGAGCCTGCGGGTGCGTCGTTTGACATGTCTCCGTTGCTGAAGCGGTCGGGCATGATGAGATAGATCACATCGTCATTCGTGATGCCCTGAAAATTTGTCGCCGCATCGAGCGGAGCGTTGAGGCGAAACGGAATGACGGTCTTGCCTGCTGAAGTTTCAAGCTGCAAGGGATAATTGCCGGGCTGTGCTGCCGCGTTAATCTGGACGCTGACGAAGAGATATGTGCCAGCCGGATTGATGACGACGGCTGAAGTGGAAGTCTCAGGCCGCGTGGCCGTGACGCGCGCGCCGTGCAGGTTCGTGCCGCGCACGAGCAGGCGGACAGGATTGATGGTGTGCCCTGCCCACCATGAAGGCGGCTCAACTTTTGAAACTGTCGGCGCGGATTGAACGCTCGCGCTGGCGTTGGTTGCGGCACATGCGAGAGCGAGTAGCGCAAAGATGAGCGTGCGGGATTTGAAGTGTGGTTTATTCAAATGGATTTTATCAGCCCCGCTAGGGGCGTCTGACAATAGCCCAGCAATTTATCGCTGGGAATAAAACGCGAATGATATTTGAGTCCCGTAGGGACGACTGAAGATTTCAATCGTCCCTACGGGACTCAACGATTTTTCCCTCTCAATTCCCAGCAATAAATTGCTGGGCTATTTTCAACTGTCCCTCCGGGACAAACAAGGTTCCAACTAAAAAGCTAGCTCACCTTTGAATATCAATTTGGAGACATCAAACTCCATTTTGTTGAGCGGAAAATTATTTTCGAAAAGTCTTGATTCTAAAGAAATGATCAGCCTTTTATTGCCCGCGCTGATTAAGGGATTGCCCTTCTCATCCAATCGTGGAAAGAATAAGACCGCTTCATCACCCATAACTTTGGGCGCGACGAAATGAACAAGCTCGCGCCGTTCGCCCTTTTCGTTGGCGATATAGACGTATGGCTTGAGCGAGGTTAGAGATTCATTTTTCAGTCTGGCTACGACATCATCGCCGGGGCCGCGCGTAATCGGGGAGTTCAGTGTAACGACGTAATTATTGGCGCAGGCCGGACATTCCAGCAGCCCTTTCGTTTTGGCATCGAAGGCTGCTTTTTCAGCGTCGCTCAGCTTTTCATACCTGGAATTAATCTGGTTGTAGCGCACAAGTGCCTGTCTGATGGGCAACGCCGAACGCAAGCGGACGGTGACTTTATATGACAAGGGCTCGCTCCCGATGCCGCCCACGCGTTCTTCCTGTGTCTTTGCCCAGGGCGAATCGGTAAAGATTTTCTCCACCTCGCTTTTCGTCCACTGCGTGAAAGGCTTGTCCCAGACATTCTGCGCCGCGACGAAACGTCCCAGGCAAAGGAGCATCGTGAGCGTTGCGAGGTAAGATGCGGGAAGATATTTCTTCATTGGAATCGCCGGTTTTCTCTGATTGATAGCCGCAGGACGGCGTACCCCAACTCGCGCGCTGTGTAGCGCCCATCATCGCTGACTTAACTTAGGGCGATTGGCCGAGCATTTGCTGCGTGCGTAATTTCTCGTCGAGCATGCGTTCCTCTTTCACACGCTTTTCGAGAGCTTCGAGGCGTTTGAACTCGACCAACTCGGCTTGCGCCTTGTCTGTCTGCTTGAGCCGCGAAAAGGCCAGGAAGAGTTGATAGTGCGCCTGCGTGTGCGACGGCTGTTTTTCAATCACGCGCTGAAGCCTGAGGCTCGCTTCCTGATAGTCGCGCCGCTTTAAGGCCAGCCGCGCGTAGTCATAAAGCACCGGCACTTCATTCGGCGCAATTGCAAGCGCATGCTTGAGCGGAGCTTCAGCATCTTCGAATCTGCCCTGTTCGATAGCGATGTAGCCGAGGCTGGCCAGCGCATCAACGTGATCCGGATGCGTCGAGAGAAACTTTTCCAGCAACTCACGCGCGCGGTCGAAATTTCCGGCGGCGCGGTGAGCGTAGCCGCGCAGGTATTCGATGTTCTCGATTTTGGGATCAAGCGCGGCGGCGAGATCAAAGTCTGCGGCGGCGGCCAGCCCCTCGCCTTTGCGAATGTTGGCGTTGGCACGCGCCAGCACGAAGGCAGCCTGCTTCGGCTCAAGCTCCACAGCCCGGCTGTATTCGTTGATTGCGCCTTCCCAGTAGCCTGCGCGGAAGTATTCACGTCCCAGGAGGTAATGATAGGTCGCGTTCTTTTGATCGCGCTCGACGGCGTGCTTGAACTCTTCAATCGCGTTGCTGGAATCATTGCGTGCACTGGCAATCAGCGCCAGCCGGAAATGCGTTTCTGCCGGAGCCGCGTTGAGGTCGGCGGCTTCAGCCAGATAGCGCGTCGCTTCCGCATTGCGTTCAAGGTTGTAAAGCGCGATGCCCAGATTATAAAGCACCTCGAAGGTATGCGGGATGGCTTCATTGACGCGCGTGAAGAGACGAACGGCGCGCTCGTATTGTTTGTTTTGGGCAAGGGCTGTCGCCAGTGTGAACAGGGCGCGCGGGTCTGAGGCGACACTGCGTTCGACCAGTTCGGCGGCGGCGTCGGCTTCCGCCACTCGATTGGCGCGATAGGCCACGTTGAGAAAAGCGAGCGCCAGTTGCGGGTCGTCCGGAGCATCCATGCGGGCGCGTGCGAAATGCTCTGCGGACTTTACAAAATCTCCGGCATCGCCATACAGCGCGCCGAGGTTGTAATGAGCCTGCACGTGGCTCGCGTCAATCTTTAAGACCCGCTCAAATTCGGCAATCGCTTCCGTAGTCTTTCCGCGCTGCGCCATCAAGCGACCCAGGTTGTTACGGGCGCTGACGAAGTTCGGATCAAGCCCGATGGCAGTATTGAATTCGATGAAGGCCATATCGCTGCGTTTGCTGCGATCAAGCACGACGCCGAGGATGTTATGAGTGATGGCGGAACGTGGAGCGGCGGCAACCGCCGAACGCGCGGCGCGCTCGGCTTCTACCAGATCATTTTTCTGCAAGGCCGCGACCGCCACATCGAGGGCGGCACGCGCAACGTCGCTCAGATTATCTCCGACACTCGCGCCCGCTTTCACGCTCGGCGTGCGTTGAGAATTCTGGCGCTGCGCTAAGGCAGACCAGATTGAGCCGGAGACAAGACAAAATGCCGTTGCCAGTATGAATAACAGCAACGATTGCCACCAACCTTTTGTTACGCTCGCTTCGCTCACTATTGAAATCGGCTCTATAGAGCGCCCGTGGAAATTACTGAAGAGAAGAAATAGACAGGATTAACAGGATTATCAAGATTAAGAAGACAAGACAGGATAAGGCAGCTTGAGTTTTTTTCTCTTCATCCTGTTCATCTTGTTAATCCTGTCTAATTTCTTACCGTCTTTGTTAGTAACTCGTTAGTTTATCGCTACGGCGCACCGCCCGTCCGGAAGGCGGTTGTAATCTGCTTCGCTATCTCGAACGCGCGCGCGGCTTCCTCTTTACGCCCGGCGCGCTGAAGCGCCAGCCCCAGTTGATAATGACCATCGGGGCGACCCGGCGCGAGGGCTGTCGCTTTCCTGAAGGCTTCGATAGCTTCCGCGTCGCGCTTGACGCGAGCCAGAGCCAGCCCCAAAGCCCACTGCGCTTCAAAGAGCGTCGGGTTGAGATTAACCGCGCGCCCAAGCGCTGAGATGGCCTCGTCAATTCTGCCCTGCTTCAAAGAGATTGCGCCCAATCCCATTTGCCCTACAGCCGAGGCCGAATCAATTTCTACCAGCGCTTTGTATTCGGAGAGCGCCGCGTCCAACTGCCCCGTAACTTCCAGCGCGTAGCCAAGCAGGAAACGCGCGAATTGATGCTTCTGATTCAACTGGACAGCCCGGCGCAAGCTCTCGATAGCTCCGGCATAATCTTTCATGTCTCCCTGCACGCGACCCAGATAGTAAAAGGCATCGAAGCTGCTGGAATCGAGGGCGACGGCTTGCGCTAAAGCATCGCGCGCTTCGGGTACGGGGCCGCTGCGTGTGAAGAGAATAATGCCGAGCAGGGTATGAGCCGCTGCCGCGCTCGCCTCAAGACGAAGGGTGCGCCGCACTTCCGTTTCGGCCTCCGCATCGCGGCGGGCATTGAAGAGCGAGAGCGCATGAAAGTATGCGGCTTCGGCGGAGTCAGGCTGGCGGCGCGTTATTTCGGTAAAGGTCTCGACAGCCTCCGGCCAGCGTTGCTGCTTGAGATACGCGACGCCGAGGTCTTGCCATGCGCCGATGAGCGTCGGGTCAAGCCGGAGCGCCTCGCGGAAATCATTGGTGGCGGCTTTCAGATCGCCCCGGTCGGATGCCAGCAGGCCGCGAATGTAGGTCACGCGCGCATCAGAGGGACGAGCATCCTGAAGCAGATTCAATTGCGCCAGCGCCTGTGCCTGATCGCCCAGCGCGCGATGGGCGGCCAGCAGTTCAAAGCGCACTTCGTATGAGCGCGGCTCAATCTCCAGAGCGCGGCGCAGATGCGTTGCGGCTTCCCTGACCTGTTGCTCCTCACCCATGCGCAACAGAAACCTGCCAAGCTGATAATGAGCCGTGAAACTCTTTTCATCGAGTTTCAGCGCGGCGCGCTCGGCATTCACGGCCTCAAGAGGTCGCCCCAGTTTCCACAGCACGTAGCCTAGATTCGCCTGATAGTCAGCCGAAGCAGGTTTGAGCGCGGCGGCGCGGCTGAGGTCTTCGGCGGCTTCCTTGTAGCGACCAAAACGCATGCGCGCCAGAGCGCGAGCATTTAAGGCTTCGGCATCATTCGGATTGGCATTCAGTTTGTTGGTCGCTTCAGCTTCGGCGAGTCCGGCGCGGGTTTCGGGTGAACTGAAACGCTCGACGTGTGAGCGGACAGGCGCTGGCGATGTTTGCCCGTAGATGACAGCCGCGCTTAGGAGAACAACCGCCGTGAGATTAATGACGCGAAATTTCATAAGGCTCGCGGGGGAGAACATCAAACGTGGAAAGGAGCGATTCTAAATCGGACTGGAGAAGGAATAGACAGGATTAACAAGATGGACAGGATAAAAAGACAAAGATTCAAGCTGCCTTGTCTTGCTTTGTTTTCTTAATCTTGATAATCCTGTAAATCCTGTCTATTCCCTCCGTATCTTATTCTTCTCAGCTTCGATTCTAGCAAAAAAACGACCGTGCACGCCGGGGTCGCGCGGTCGTCTCTGCGTGGAGAACATGGAGCGAGCGTCAACCGCCCGCTCGCTCCAGAAATACTCGGCCACCAGATTGCGGGGTTATCCGCAAGAGGTGCGCCGCCTCAGAACTTGAGCTTAAAGCGATACTGCACGACGCGTCCCGGATAGGCGGCGTCGAAGCGCCCGAAAGCTCCTGCATCGGAGGCGTTATTGTTCGGCACGGTGTAGTTCGCGTGGTTGAAGAGATTGAACGCTTCGATGCCGATCTGCATCTCCAGCTTCTCAGTCAGCTTCGTGTTCTTAAAGAGCGACGCATCCGTATTGAAGATGGACGGGCCTCTGAACGTGTTGCGCCCGATAGAGCCTGAGCAGATGCTTCGTCCCGCAGCATTCGTCACACATGAACTGGCTGTGCTGAACGCAGCTACATTGATGTAACGACCCGAAGGCACGTTGGCGAACGGGTCGCCGATCTGCGTCGCACGAACAGTGGCGCCGCCGCCGGGGCCGCCGACATCACCGTTGGCATTGACGGTGAACGGGAAGCCGGAACGCGCCGTTGTAATCAAGTTCAACTGGAAGCCGCCGAAAATCTTATCAACGTAGCCGCCCTGATTCAGGAAACGCTGACCCTTGCCAAACGGCAAATCAATAATCGCGTTGGCCGAAAGCAAGTGCCTGATGTCGAGCGACGAGTTGCCACGATCCAGACGGAAGTTGAACGGATTGGCCGGGCCGCCGCGTGAGCCGCGCGCGTCGCCGATTCCGTTAAAGACGCCGGTCGAATCGTCAATCGTGTGACTCCAGGTGTAAGAGACCTGTCCTTGAATGTTGTTCGAGAGACGCTTCTGCAACTGCACCTGCATGCCGTCGTATTGCGATGAAGCGCGCGGCTCATAAGCGACGAGCGCATCTATAAACTGACCCGCAGCATTACGCGCCTGTGCCGTGCCGCCTGCGCCGAGGTCGCGCGTCGCCAACAGATGACGCGAGCGGTTTCCCACGTAGCCGACATCAATTGAATAATCCTTTCCTAACTGATACTGGAAGCTCAGTTGGAATTGATAAACGCTCGCGGTCTTCTGGTCGGGTTGCTGGTAATAGACGACCACGTTAGTCGGAATGTTGGCCGGGTTAATGACCGGCACGGTCGGCGGCCCGGTCGCTAAGTTGAAGGTTGTCGTGCGACCGCCAGCGTCAAAGGCGTTGCTGCCGATGCTGATCTGGTTGCTGAAAGGCGGATTGCGAATCAACGGCGGATCGTCCACACCGTCGAGCGTGTAGAGCAAGCCGAAGCCGCCGCGAATCACGAACTTCTTCTCTGCCCCCATCGCGTAAGCGAAGCCGACGCGCGGGCCGAAGTTGTTCTTGTCGGTCGAGACAAGGCGGTCGCCGCTGCCGGAAGCCACCACGACCTGTCGTGCGGCGAGATCAAAGTTGCCCTGACGACCATCTCTCTCCGTAAAGCTCGGGAAGAGGTCGTAGCGCAAGCCCAGATTCAAGGTCAGGCGGTCTGTGACTTTCCAATCATCCTGCACGAACACTCCGTACTCCTGCGAGCGGAGGTGGAAAGTGCCGCCGGGGATGTTGGCGTTGGAGACGAAGTTTGCGCCGACGCCGAGCAGGATGTTGGCCTGCGAGTTGCCCGAACCACCGTAGGGGAAACCGCTCGGATCAACATAGCATCTGCCACCCGGAGCAATAGACTCAGGCGGGCAAACCTGTCCGGGCAGAATCGGGTTGTTAACCGGGTCGGTGTCGTTGTACTGGAACTGTCCCTTGACGCCGCCGTTACGCCCGCCGTCGTATGAATCCAGATAACGCAGCCTCAACTCGCCGCCGAACTTGGTGACGTGCTTGCCGTGAACGATGGTCACGGTATCCGCAAAGTAGGGATTCTTACTCGTGACGGTGAAGAGGCCGCCATCGCCGGTGAACTCAAGGAAGCCTGCGCCGGTATTGCCGATGAGCGCGCCGCCCGATCTCTCAATTGAGCCGTCGTTCACGTTGGGGATGCCGAGGTCGGAAGCGTAGGTCGGGCTGACGCCGCAGCCGCCGCCGACGCCGCAGTTGAAAATCTTGATGTCAATCTTGGTGTAGCCGAAGCGAAACTCGTTGAGCACGCTCGGGCTGAAGGTGTGCGTGTCGCTGACGGTAAATTGACGCGAATTACCAAACTCTTCGCCAGCGCCGAAGCCTGCCGTCGCCGTGTTGGGGAAATAGTTGGCGCGGATGCGCTCGGTGTCTTGAAAATTGAAGCGCCCGGACAGCGAATTGTTATCCGAGATTCTGTGGTCAATCTTGATGCCGAAGTTATTGATCGTCTCTTGATTGTCGCGCGTCCCGAAGAAGTTTGCGCCGCTACACGGGTCGCAGAACATACCGGGATTTCGGATGTTGACCGTTGGGTTTGGATAAGAATTCAGGTAGTTGCGTCCCTGAGAAATGATTCGACCTGCCGGAATGACGTTGCCGGGGAAAGGCAGTCCGGTGCGCGGGTCGCGCACGATCTTATCAAACTGGCTGAAGTCGCCGTTGCGCGAGCCAGCAGTCGGCACGTCCGTGTTGAATGGAATCGGCAGGTTGTTGCGCTGTCCCAGAAAGTCGAAGAAGAAGAACGTGTGGTCTTTGATGATTGGCCCGCCGAGTGTGCCGCCAAACTCGTGAATCTGTAGACGGGCTTTGGTCGGCAGAACCAGATCGCCGCGCGATTGTGCTTCAGCGCGATTGCGCTTGAGAATCGTGTGATAAGCATTAAGCGCGGAGTTTTGTCCGTAGTAATAGAGCGAGCCATGAAACTCATTCGTGCCCGGCTTAATCGTGACGTTGATGACCGCGCCACCGGCACGACCGATCTCTGCGGGAGGCACACTGGTCGTCACCTTAAACTCTGCGATAGCATCCGGGTTCGGATATACACCGATGGTTCCAAACTGCGGCTCGTTATTATCAACACCGTCGAGCGAGAAGTTGTTGTTCGTCGGGCGCTGTCCGTTGACCGTCAGGTTTGAGCCGCCTGAGCGAGCGAAGCGTGCCGACTCCGTGTTGCCGTTGGCGTTGTTACCGCCCGGCCCCTGGTTCCCTGCATTCGGGTCGCCGTTGTTGAAAGCGCCGGGGTCAGAGAGCGTGCCGACGACGGCACTGGCAACTCCGGGCGTGAGCGTCGCAAGCTTTGAGAAGTTGCGGCCAGAGATCGGTAGTTCCGTCACCTCGCGCCCCGTCACGACACTGCCACGATCACTCGTCTCGCTTTCCACCAGTTGAGGGGCAGCCTCAATTGTCACCGTGGCGTCCACTGCTCCCGCTGTCAGCACAATGTCTACCGGCAGGCGGTCGCCAATCTGTAGGGTCACATTCTCCTGAATCGTTTTTTGGAAATTGGGAGCCGTGATCTCCACACGATATTGTCCAACGTCCAGCGCCGGGATTTCATAATAGCCTTCGTCGTTGGTCTTGACCTCGCGCGAAGCGTTCGTCCCTGTATTGATAGCGGTGACGATCGCGCCGGAGACTGTGCCTCCATTCTGGTCTGTGACTGTTCCGGTGATAGAGGCTTTGTTCGACTGGGCAGAAGCTGGAAGCGCGAAAGCGGCGAGCAGAATGACCAATGCGCCGAATCCTTGGAGAAGACGTGTGACTCTCCGGTGTGTCGTCATGGCTGAACCTCGTGTGCGAGCAGAAAAGTTGACGGTTGCACTTTCACCTTCTAACGAGGGGAGAAAGTATTCGTGTCGCGCGCTCGATAATAGATTGAGAGCCAGAGGCGGAATACACCGCGCCCAGGCTTCCCTTATTTTGACGAATTAACTATCTAGAACGACTTTTGAAGTTTGTTGCCTTACCGAACGAAGTAATAATTAATACAGTTTGCTACGAACTGTCAATACTTTTCTGGCTGCGGGGTGAAAAAGAGTTCGCCTTGATTGTCGCGTCAGGCGGCGGAGGCGGAGGCGAATTTGTTGGCGAGAACGAGGCTCAAAGCGCCCATCAGCGTCGGCGGGTCGCCCAGGGTAGAGGCCAGAATACGCGCCGAAGGCAGGCCGCGCCGGATGCTTCGCTCGACGGTTTCGCTGATGGCTTCGGCCACCAACGGCCAGGCGCGCGTGATGCGTCCCCCGACGATGACCACTTCCGGACTGAAGCCGACGATCAGATTAGAGATGCCGATGCCGATATAATGTGCCGTCTCAAGCAGCGCCTCTTCCGCCGCTCGCTCGCCCGCGAGAGCACGCGCGAGCAATTCCGAGAAGCTGAACGTGCATGGATAATAATTCCCTATCTTCTTGTAGCGGGAAAGCGCTGCACGCTCCGATGAAAAAGCTTCCCAGCAATCGTAGTTGCCGCAGGAGCACGCGACGGGAGCATCCTGCCCGATAATCATGTGACCGAACTCGCCAGCCGCGCTGTGCTGGCCTTTATAAATCTGACCGTCGAAAGCAATGCCGGTTCCGATGCCTTCGGAAACCAGCACCATGATGAAGTCTCTAACCTGGCTGACCTCCGGGCGACCAAACCACAACTCCGCGAGCGCAGCCGCGTTGGCGTCATTTTCAACCGTCACGTCCAGCCCGGTGGCTTTTGAAACCATCTCCGCAATATTTATATCGCGCCACTTGAAATATGGAACGTACAGGACGCGGCTCATGGCTGTGTCCACCAGACCGGGCAAGCTGATTCCGACGCCCTCTATCGAGCCGCTGTATTTGCGCGCCATCGCCTGAACACAATCAACGACGCGCGTGATCGTCTTTTCAAATTGCGGATTGGTGGGAAACGTCTCCTGTTCAAGCACGCGTCCGGCAAGGTTGCTCGTAGCGATGATGGTTTGCGAAGGCGCGATGTCCACGCCGATGGCCATCACGCCACTGGTGCGAATTCTGAGCAGCGTGGGGCGACGCCCGCCGGTTGACTCGCCTGAGCCGACTTCTTCAATCAGGCCATCCATCAGCAGAGCATCAACGATGGTCGAGACGGTGGAACGTTGCAGCGCACTTTCGCGCGCAATGTCTGCGCGAGAGATAGGCTCTTTTTCGCGCACGTAGTTGAGCACGATCTGCCGATTGATGTCGCGGATCGTGTTGGCGCGTGCGGCTTGCGCTCGTGTCAGATCAATTCGACGCACAGTGTCATAACTCCGAACAGGCGGTAGTCTTCGTCCGCCAGGAAATGCTGCCAGACAACATAATTCAGAAAGAAGAAAAGAGAAAAGAATCTGGCCGCTGGCTCATTCCGAATATCAGCGAGGGGAAGGCATCATACAACTTTTCTGCGCGGGCGCGAGGAGAATGTTAAAAGTCGCCAACAAAAGCGAGAAGAAATAGACAGGATTAACAAGATGGACAGGATAAGACAGAATAAGAGAAGAAACATCAAGCTGCCTTGTTCTGTCTTGCCTTCTTAATCTTGATAATCCTGTTAATCCTGTCTATTGGAAACGCCTTTGCCCTGAACGATGGTCAAGACGCGGTCTACGCCTGGAACGTTAACCACTTCGGTCGTCCCGTTCGGCCAGACAATTTCAAGCTTATCAATTTTGGTCGCAGTACCCAGACCGAAATGCAGGCGTGGGTCGTTCTGCGAAGCGTAGCCCGCGCCGCTGACGACATCCTGACGCTGGCGCAGTTTGCCCGTAGTCACATAACAAACCGCGCCCGTCGCATCCCTCGGACTCTTCTTCTCCACATCGCCGATTAATCGAAGCATGAACCAGTGGCCTGATTGTTTTGTGACGTTTCTGAGCACGGTCGGTCGTGTATCTATGTTGTTGACGACCGCCTCAAGACGGCCATCACCATCCAGATCGCCGACGGCCATGCCACGCGCCGGAATGCTGATGGCAAGACCGCTTTTAGGTGCAGCGCCGACGCGCCCGAATCTTCCTGTTCCAAGATTGCGGAACAGCACCATCTGCTGCGCGAAGCTTGTCCCCCATTGATATTTGTCTACCGCCGGGTAAACGTGGCCGTTTGCCACCAGGACATCTTTCCAGCCATCGTTGTCATAATCAATGAAGCTTGTTCCCCAGCCGAGGAAAGGAATCGTCGTCTCGCCATGTCCAGCCTGAAAAGTCACATCCGTGAAGTTGCCGCTGCCCTCGTTGCGATAGAGCGTGTTTGAATCATCCGAAAAGTTTGTGACGTAGAAATCAACGCGGCCATCGTTATCGTAATCACCGACGCCGAGTCCCATCCCGGCCTGCTCGCGCCCGTTCTCATTCAAAGCTACGCCCGCCGGGTAGCCGACCTCTTCAAACGTGCCGTCGCCTTTGTTGAAATAGAGCAATTTCGGAGTCGAGTCGTTGACGACGATCAAATCAAGCAGCGCATCATCGTCCGCATGAATGAAAGCGGAAGTGAAGCCATAGAATTTTCCAGGATCGTCAACACCCGCCTTCAGGCTGACATCTTCAAACGTGCCGTCCGCCTTCTGGTGATAGAGCGTGTCGCCCTCGCCTTTCAATCCGCGCGGCCCGCACATCACGGGCGTGCCGCGAAACTGGCAGAAGTTTTGCCCGAGGCTGCCGGGCTTGCCCGCTTCACTCGGGTTGGGCGGCAACTTATTCAAATCAAATTCCAGGTAGCCGGGAACGAACAAATCCAGTCTGCCGTCATTGTCATAATCTCCGAACGTCGCGCCCGTGCTCCAACCTTTGCGCGCCACGCCGAGTTTCTCCGCCACGTCTGTAAACGTGCCGTCGCCGTTGTTGTGATAGAGACGCGAGACACCGTAATTGCCGACGTACATATCCGGGCGGCCATCGTTGTCGTAATCACCGACGGCGACGCCGAATCCCCAACGCTCATTGGCGACGCCCGCCTTCTCCGTCACATCTTCAAACTGCCAGTTGCCCTTGTTGCGAAAGAGCGCGGCGCGCGGCGGCTTCTCTTTACCCTGCATCGCGGCGAAGGTCGAGCCATTGAGCAGGTAAACATCAGGACGCCCGTCCGCGTCGTAATCGAAGATGGCGACTCCGCCCGAAGGCGTCTCGACGATATAATCCTTCGCCGTGCCGCCGGAGCGATGGATGAAAGCCTGCAAGCCGGTTTGCGCCGTAATGTCTTCAAAGACGACCGGAGCATTCGGATCAATGGCGCCGACCGTGCGCCGCGAAGTGTAATTGATGGCTGCGCCCGTCGAGACGCCGCCCATCTGCTGCGTCGGCGTCGAAGTAGGCGTAGGGGTCGGCTGTTGCGCGACGATAGCCGGAGACGCGCCAGCAAATATGAAAACGCCGAACAGAAAGATTACGTGATTAATAAAACTTCGTTTAGCCATGCTCATTCTGATATTTAATCCAAATTGCCAGTGATAACGGCTGTGCCGTCTGCCGTGCGGAAAGGCTGTGCCTTTCCGTGAGTTGCTAATTATATCTCCGGCAAGGCTACGCCTTGCCACCCGCGAGGCGCAGCCTCGCGATAATTAATAGAGGCGGGAGACGGAAAGCCACAGGCTTTCCGCACAGACCTGCGGCAGAGCTGCAATTGATTAGGCAACGGGCAACCTGGGTTGTGCAACTTCTGGCTCCTGACTCCTGACTCCTGAATTCTATTTTTACTTCGCCTCCTGCTCGCTGATTGTGTGGTAACGATCAATGCTCGGATTCATAATCTTCTGCGTGCGGTTTCCCGGCCAGCGAATCTCTACAGACTTAACGCTTGTCACCGCTCCCAATCCGAAGATGACGCGCGAATCGTTTGATGAAAGATAACTGCCTGCCTTCGTCACCTCGTGGACAAGCTGCCGCCCGTTGCTGTCAATCAAAGTGATTCTTGCGCCAAGCCCGTCGCGGTTCGACTTCGCGCCCGTGAGCGAAATGCCGAGCCAGTGATTACGCGTCCCGTCGTTTCTGAGGATGACGGGCGAGCCGTCATTGACGCCGATGACGATGTCCGTGTCGCCGTCGTTGTCCAGATCACCGAACGCCGCGCCGCGAGCCGCCACCGGATTATTGAAAGCCTGCCCGGCGCTCGTCGAGACATTCACGAAGCCCTTGCCAGTGTTTCGCATCAGGAGCGGCGTCTGCCTGTACTTCAGATAAGCAGAGGTCTTATCAATCGTATCCAGCACATGCCCCTGCGCAACGAAGATGTCGAGCCAGCCGTCGTTGTCCGCATCCACGAAGCGCGTGCCCCACCCCGAATAGAGTAACGTAATCTGGCCGACGCCCGTCGTGTTGGTGGTGTAGGTGAACGAATTGTCGCCGTTGTTGTGATAGAGCGGATAGGTTTCATTTGAGAGCGCGGTAATCAGGATGTCTGCCAGGCCGTCGTTATCGTAATCGCGCGCGTCAACGCCCATCCCGGCAAACGTCTTGCCATTCTCGTCATACCCGACCCCGGCCATCAAAGCCATATCTTCAAAAGTCCCATCACCTTTGTTGCGATAAAGCTGCTGGCGGACGCTATCGTTGGCAACGAGGATGTCCATCCATCCATCATTATCAAAGTCTGCGAAAGCGACGCCCAACCCTTTGCCATTCGGGTCTGCGATTTTCGCTGAGGCTGAGACATCTTCAAACGTGCCATTCGCTTTTTGGTGAAAGAGGATATTCGACGCGCCCTTGAAATTGTCCGGGTGGCAGTAGGCGCGGTAGCCGGGGCGCGTGTCGCCGCAATAGAGCGATCCCTTCTCGAAATCCCAATCGGCATAACGCGCGACGAAGAGATCAAGGCGTCCATCGCGGTCGTAATCAACCCAGCCTGCGCTCGTGCTCCACCCCAGCCCTGCGACACCCACACGCTTCGTCACATCCTCAAACGTTCCATCACCGCGATTGCGATAAAGGATGTTTGAGCCATACGCCGTGACATACAGATCAACGAAGCCGTCGTTATCGTAGTCACCCACAGCAACACCCATCGAGTAACCCTCGCCTTTCACTCCGGCGCTTGAGGTCACATCCTCAAACGTGCCGTCGCGCTTCTGATGATAAAGACGATTCCAGTATTTCGCATCGCGCTTGTCGGGTATTGCCCCTTTAGGCATCGGGTCGGAGAGTTGCGCTCCGTTGGTGAAGTAGAGATCAAGACGGCCATCGTTGTCATAGTCGAAGACGCCCACGCCTCCGCCCATTGATTCCAGCAGATACTTTTGCGACGTTACGGAAGCCGCTTGCTTGAAATCAATTTTGGTTTGCGCGGTGATGTCCGTGAAGGTCACTGGCGACGAGCCTTGCGGCCCCGGCGGTGGAGGCTTCTTCATCGTCTCGCCCCCGTTGTAGGAGCGCCCCGTGCGCTGTGGCGAAGGAGTGGGCGTCGGCTGCTGCGCGAAGATTGAACAGGGAGCAATCAAAAGTAACGCAATGGCAAATGAAGTTGGGAATTTCAACGCAGAGGGCGCGGAGGGTCGCTGAGGAAATTTCTTAAATCTGAAATTCTGAATCTCAAATTTGAAATCCAAAAGCTGCTTTCTCAAATCTATGCCTTTCCTCTGCGACCCTCTGTGTCCTCTGCGTTTAATCCTCAACTTGATATTTCGCCCCCGAAATTTCCTCATTCAATCGCCGCTTCGATTCGTCTATCAACTGATTGTTCCGCTCATACGAAAGCTCTGCCGGTTCAGCACCGCTCTCATCGAGTTTCGGCGGATACCTGTGCGCGCCGTAAACCGGATAGGCTTCGGTGCGAAGATGCGCGAGCATGTGATGGCCGCGCCTGGACTCGCGCTCGTGCCGCAGGGCTGAGATGTCAACGGGCGCGACGACGATTCTCTCGCCCGGCCCAGGGCTGGCCTGCGCGAGCAGGCGGCCATCGTAATCAACGACCTGACTGCCGCCCGGCCAAGAGTACGGCGGATAATGCTTGAGGCTCGCGCCCTGATTGGCCGCGACGACGTAAGCCGTGTTCTCCAGCGCGCGGCAGCGGTTGACGACAGTCCACCAGTCCATCGGTTCGGTCGCGCCCCACGGGTCCATGTAGGCCGAAACCCTCACGAGAATCTCCGCGCCGTTGGCCGCCAGTTGGCGAATCGCTTCCGGGAACAGCCAGTCGTAACAGATGGCGCACCCGATGCGCCCAATCTTTGTTGCGGCCACCGGAAACATTGGCTCGTCGTAACCTTCAAGGTCGTGCGGGCTGCTGTGAACTTCATACGGAATCCACGTATTGACCTTCCGGTATTTATACAAAATCCCTTCTGGCCCGACGAGGCAGGTTGTGTTGAAAACCACGTTCGGCCAACGCGGGTCAACTTCGAGCATCGTGCCGCTCTGGATGTAGATGTCGTGCTCGCGCGCTTTTTGTTCGAGCCGCTCGGTATGCTCGTTTGGGATTCGCACCGCGAGCTTTTCGATTAACTCCGCTACGGTCGGGAAAACCGGCGCAGCATGAGCGAACTCTGGAAAGACTACGAGCCTCACGGGGAGAAACGGCGCAGCACCCGCAACCGCCGAATCGATCATCGAGAGCATGCGATCCGTGTTGGCGCGCATCCCGCGTCGCTCAACCGGATTCGGCAAATCCGTCTGACAGGCCGCGACTGAATATCTGATGTGTTCCATATAATTCGTAAATCAGCAGGGTGAGCTTCCGCGATTATTTTTCAGGGGTCTGAATTTGGCTATTCTCCACTTCGACTCTGAAATTAATGTAATCAAATTGTTCAATCGAGAAATCCGCTTTCAACCTGGGGAACAGCTCTGAAAATTGTGCGCCGTTGATGCGTCCGAACCTGAAGAACCAGAGACCTTCCTTCGTTCTCACCAGATCGTAAGCGAGTGCGGCATGATTGAGCAGATAATCGCAGCTCAACCTCTTCCGTTTTTCCCGGCGCGAGCGCCTCCTGGCTCTGGGCAACATGGGGAACCGCAGCGAGTAGCGCAAGCAGGCACAGGCGACGAAGCGCCGACCAGAAGCGAGCTAACTTTGCGACTCTGATTCTCACCTTAAGCAATTAAAATTCCCTTGCCCTCAGATTCAGTTTTTCAACTTGCCTGTTTTCATGCACGCTCATCTATGGCTATTGATTGCGCCAGCGAATGTCGTCTCAATCAACGGCACAGGCGCGGCGACAATACGCGTGTTGTACTTCTCATGGTAAGCGCGGCGCGCGGCGGTCATCGGGTAGGCTTCGGGCGCTTTGTACGGGTAGCGCGTCATGCCGTGAAAAGGAAGCGGCGTGATTTGATCTGGGCTGGCCGAGTTGATGTCCATCTCTTTGCTGAAGCCATCGGAGTAAAGCAGGAAGGTTCGCGTCCAACCAGCGGGCAGCTTCTGCAACTTAGTGGCGTCGAATGAAAGACTCAGCTCATCGCCCGTGCGCGAGATAACGAAGATGTCGTCTGTCTTTGACAACAACTCGCTCACGTCGCCCTCGCGCGTGTAACGACCCGGCACTACTTTCCAGGGTGAAGTGAAAGAAACCTGCTCGTAATCATAGCCGAAAGGCTCGCGCCCGTCCGGCGTGACTTCGCTTGAATAGCCGCGCCAGCGCAAACTCGCCGTCACAGGCTCAAGCCGCGTCAGTTCTACCCGCGAGTTGCCGCTCGAGGTGTCAACGAGAATCTGATCCCAGTAGATTCGCATACTCGTGACTATGCGAACCTCGCGGCTCGATGAGAGGAACTTGCCGGTCAAATCAACTGTCACGGTCTGCGGTCGCCCGACCGGGATGCCTATATCTTCGATGACCGTGCGCCACTGTCCCTGAGCATCTTTGACTTGCAGCGCGGGCAGTTTCATCCCAAGTCCGGCATGCGAAGCAGCGACGTTGTCGCTCGAAAACGCGTAATCCGTCCAACCCGTCAGCAACAGGAGCGTGCGCCCACCGGGCTTCTTTTCATCGTCCAGCTTCATCGTCAGACTGTGTTCGCCCGCGTAGCCGCGTATGCGCTCAAGCGGGAAATCATCCGGGTACTGGCGATCCATTTTAGCGATGCGTGCCAGCACATCGTGACCGTGATCGTCTGTCGCGGTGAGCGGCGGGCGTGCCATTTTTGTTGTATAGAGTTTGAAAGGACGCGGCGGCGTGGTCATTCCTTCGTTCGGATAGACCTCGACGCCAACGGGGTGCGCGACCGCGATTAGTTGCAGGCGATCAACGTAGAGGACTTCCTCAAGCTCGTTGGTGACGCGAAGCTCAAAGCGCCCGTCACGCTCCTTCAACTGCTCATTGCGAATGCGGACGTACTCATCAGGGTCAGGCGTGTTGTAATGGCCGGGCGCTTCCCAGTAGCCCATCTCGCCGCCGCCCATAAAATCCGTGATGAACTCAAAGCGCTCGCCATTCCAGGTGTAAAGATACGGGCAGGAGGAAGGCTTGCGGTCAAGCTCTGTGACGGGCAACGTCGCCGCCGTCTTCTTCGGGTCAGCGCCACGCGTCCCCGCGACCTCCGTCTCAGCCTGCACGATTCCGGCAGGCCAGAGCACGCGCACGGCGTCCGCCCCGGTTCGATTACCCAGACCGAAGATGACATCTGCGGGAGCAGGCGCAGGAGTGGCCGAATAGGTTTCGAGCTTCTGCACGAGACTCCCGGCACGCGCTTCAACTTTCGCGCCGATGCCGCTTCGATTGCTGACCTTGCCAAACAAGTTGACGCGCAAACTATGATTCGTGTTGCCGCCATCGTTGCGCGCGATTCTCAAATCTCCCGCAGCGGAGCGCACAACGAGGTCTGTGTCTCCATCGCCGTCCACGTCGCCTGAGACAAACACGGCGCTCAGGGTAGTATTTTTAGCAGCGGATTCGGCCACCAGTTCGCGCGCCACCGCGCTCTCTGTCACGTTCATCCATTCCGTTCCGACGTTACGCAACACGCGTAATCCCGCGCCTGTCAGCATCACGCAATCGAGCAGCCCGTCGTTGTCGTAATCCAGAAACTGCGCGGCGCGTGCCGACTCAGAGCTCGCAGGCGCTTGAGTTGTTTTGAATCTGCCCTGCCCGTCGCTGATGGCAAACAAGCCCGGCCCGTCTGCACGGCCAAAGAAGAAATCGGTGAAGCCGTCTTTGTTGACATCGCCAGCCGCGACGCTTAGCCACCGTCCCTGCGCCTCCAACCCAACCTCGCGCGCGACATTGCGGAATGAGCCGTCGCGTTGATTACTGTAAAGCTCAAGCGCCGCGTTGTAATTGACGACCAGCAAATCAACATCACGGCGATTGTCATAATCGGTCGGAACAATCGCCACCGCGCGATTCGATGAACCGCCGACTTTCGCCGTCGCGGTAACATCCGTGAACTTCCCCGTGCCGTCATTTCTGAGCAGTAAGTTCTGCGCGCCCGCCAGGTCGTCAGGGATAATGAGCGCTGTGCTGACTCTTCCCTTCGATAAATCTGCGAAACCGGCGATGAAGATGTCCAGATCGCCATCGTGATCCACGTCAACGAATGCAGCGGAGATAGAAAGATACGGGTACGCCGGAATTCCTGCGGCGCTTGTTACATCCGAAAACTTTCCGTCGCCGTCGTTGTGATAAAGCGAGACTCCGCTGTTCCGCATAATGAAAAGGTCCGGCTTTCCATCGTTATCGTAGTCGCCCGCCACTGCGCTGGCAGCGAAGCTCTCGGACTTGGTTTTTAATGCACCGGACTTGTCCGTGACATCTATAAACTTTCCATTGTCGTTGCGATACAGGCGAGGCTCCGAGGTTGCTAACGATAAGAGATCAAGATCGCCGTCCACGTCATAATCGAATAACGTTGCGTTCGCGCCGAGTATGGTCAAAGCGCGCGCTGCCGGGGCTGTGTCGCCTTGCGTACCACCTTTCGGCAACATGCTCTCGGTCGCGTCTGTGTATTTCACAGCGGGCACGGCACGCTCGACCAACTCCGATTCGGCTCCGGTCGAAGCAACAGCCTCGCTGTAGCGACCCTGCTCAAGATAGTTTTGCCCGATGGTCGTGCCCGCTCCGGTCTGGCGCAGTTGCTGGAAGCGCGCGATCATCTGCTTGCCTTCAGCCTGTTCGTTATTGCGCGTCAAGGCCAATCCCAGATTATAAAGCGCCGTCATGTTATACGGCTCGACGGCTATGGCCGTGCGAAAGACCGCGATTGCTTCCGCGTATTTTTTCTGCTGCGCGTAGAGTTGTCCCAGATTGACATTCGCTCCCGTATCGCGCGCGTCAATTTTCAGGACTCTCTGAAAAGCTGCGATGGCGTCTTCGGTGCGGTTCTGCGACTTGGCTATCAAGCCGAGAATGTAAGCGGGCTGCGGCGCGTTCGGATTTGAAGCTGCGGCTTTTTCCGCCTCGCGCTGCGCGCCCACTAGATCGGGCACGTTAAAGAGCGCGATGCTCAGATTGATGCGCGCTAATTGCAAGCTCGGCTCAAGCTTCAAGGCGCGCGTGAAGGCTTCCGCGCCCTCTTTGTACTTGTATTGTTCAAGGAGCGCGACGCCCAGATTGTTTGCGCGGTAAGCATCTTCGCGCGTGGCGGCAGCCTTTGGTGCGGCGGGCGGTGCGGTTTGCGTCCGCCCACGCAAAGTAAGGAGACAGAGAGCAGCGGCGATTACTGTGAACAACAGAAGACGACGGAAGATTTGCATAGCGACGGGCGCGAACAAGAAATAGACAGGATTTACAGGATTAACATGATAAAGGGAAGAAGCATGAAGCTCGATTATCTCGCCTTGTTTTCTTAATCCTGCTAATCCTGTTAGTCCTGTCCAGATCCTTATTCATAGCAGTTTTGTCAGGCGCTTCGTGGGAGACGTTAAGCGACTATCATGTTGAAAATAACTCTTGTCAAGCGGGTCTCAAAGCTCGCGCGTCTACAGTTTATTTAGCCCGACTCTGACCAGTCTTTTTGAAACTGTAGTCCTTCAGCTCCCAGCCGTACTTTATCTCCCTGCCTTCGGAAGTCGTTTTAACTAACCCGACACCATCGGCGTACCAGTAGGTCTTCGTCATGGCGGCTCCCCCATCATCAACCTTGCTCACGATCTTCATCGCCCGAAACGTGCCCGCAGGAACTTTCACCGTCTCAGGGCCGATGACTTCATTAAACTCTGTGTAGTCCATATTGGTGACGGCCTTGCCCTTCCAATTCCATTTCTCGCCCGCGACGAGCGGATTCTTCAGGAACTGTCGCGCAGGCTCATACGTGGATTTCAGTTCCTGCCCCACGTAGGCTTCGCCGTGCATGAGCACCCACCCGTTAATTCTGGAGTACCACGACTGGATTTGCACGCCCGCCTGCTTCTCCAACATGTATCGCATACTTCCGTCCGCCTGTTTCTCCGCACTGAGGACTTTGACAGTGTATTCAGCATCGCTTTCCTCCTGGCGATACGTCCATGAATCGCCGACGCGCAAAGGGAAAAAGTCGCGCACGGGCGCTCCGGTTTTTTGATTTTGAGCCGCGACGCCCGCAGCCAGGAGGGGAAAGAGAAATACCAGTGTCAGGACTAAACGAAATCTTTTCATCTCTAATTAACCTCTGAAGATAAGTTGAAGCCTGTGCATCAATCCGCCGCTCGCGCGGCGATGATGATCACTCTTTAGATAAAAGCCTGCCAAGTCCAGCCAGTCAAACGGACTCGATAGACTCGATGGACTCGGCAGACTCGCCAGACTCCCTTGTCTCGTCTTCCAAACCCAGCACTGTCAAAATGCGATGCACGGCCTCGACTACCACCGGGTGCGTCGGGTCGCGTGGGCGATCCAACTCAAGATTCAACTCGCAGCGAATCCGCGCGGGACGCTCCGACAGCACGACCACGCGATCTGCAAGCTGCGCCGCCTCTTCGATGTCATGCGTGACGAGTACCACCGTGCGTGGACGCTCGCGCAAGAGGCGTGCTAACTCGCGCCGGAGACGAAGCCTCTTCAGATAGTCGAGCGACGAAAACGGCTCGTCGAGCAGCAGCGTATCCGTATCACCCGCGAGCGCACGCGCCAACTCGACGCGCTGGCGCATCCCACCCGAAAGCTGGTGCGGGTAGGAATCCTCGAACCCTTCCAGACCGATGAGCGCGAGCATCTCTTTCAATTCGCGCATTCGTGCCGCTTCGTCTTTGAAGTGGCGCAAACCCATCTGGATATTTTCCGCCACCGTTCGCCAGGGAAACAACCCATCCTGCTGATAAACCATTCGCACGCGCCCCGTGCTGGTCACGCGTCCCGCCGTCGGCTTGTCAAAACCTGCCAGCAGATTGAGCAGCGTCGTCTTGCCGCAGCCGGACGGCCCGACGACCGCCACGAACTCGCCACGCGAGATGTCCAGCGAAAAGTCGCGCAGGACTTCTACCTCGCCAAACGAGCGGGAGATTGAATCAACAATCAGCGGTTTATCGTTCATAGCCCCAGCGAATACTCGGAATACTCGTCAACAACAACAGCAGGCGATCAATCACAACGCCGATAATCCCGATAACGATCATATTGACGACGAGCAGATCAATACGCAGCCCGTTGCGCGAATCCCAGATGGCAAACCCTAATCCGTCCTGTCCGGCGATCATCTCCGCTGCCACGACGACCACCCACGCCAGCCCCGCAGTGATGCGTAAAGACGTGATGACCTGCGGCACAATCGCGGGCAGCGTTACCTGCTTCAGGAGTTCCGCGCCGCGATAGCCGTAGTTTTGTGCGACGCGAAAGTAGACCGCGGGGATGCTCGCCACCGCCGCAATCGTCGCCAGCACCATCGGGAAAAACGAGGCCATGAAGATGAGAAAGATGGCGGGCTTATCGCCGATGCCGAACCAGAGAATCGCAAACGGAATCCACGCGAGCGGCGAGAGATTGCGAAAGAAGTTGACGGTCGGCAGAAGCGCCGCACGCGCACGCGCACGTTGCCCCAACACAAGGCCGAGCGGGATGCCGAGAGCGACGGCCAGTGCAAAACCCGTCAGGACGCGAAAGAGCGAAGCAACGAGGTCGTCAAACAGCCGCCCCGCCCGAATCTCTTCACCGAATCCTTTGACGACCAATTGCGGAGACGGAAACGCCGATTCCGGGTAGACGTGCAGCGCAGAGAGCGCCCACCACAGGGCGACAAACAGAATCAGAACTAAGATGGGAAGAAGACGGCGTGTCTTCGAGGGTAGTTTCTCTTCCTTCATTAAATCTCAGATTATTACGAGCGCCTAACTACTTTTAGAGAAGGAATAGACAGGATTAACAGGATTTTCAAGATTAAGAAAACAAGACAGGACGAGGAAGCTTGATGTTTCTTCTCTTATTCTGTCTTATCCTGTCCATCTTGTTAATCCTGTCTAATTTCTTACCGGCTTTGTTAGGAACTCTAAATTCACATTCAATCTCTCAATGCTCAACTCAGGCTGGCAAGCCTTCTGACAATCTTTGCTTCGGTATGTTATAACATGAGCCTGTTAAGAAAGAAGCGAGGCCGCACGTCGCACACGCTCCCTTCGGGCACGCCGCGACGCGCCTTCATCCGCATCCCCGAAAGCAACTTCTATTCATGCGTCTTTGTTTCGTCGTCAATCGCCACGTCCGTCTCCCGTCCTTTCTCTTCCTGCTTCTGGTTCTTGGCCTTGCCGGATGCAAAAGCACGCCCAACCTTCCGGCGAAATCCGCCAAAGAATATAACGACACGGTGCGCGCCTTCTACGTTGGGTTGGCAGCGCTTCAGGTCGGCGACGATGTGCGGGCGGAAAGCGAATTGACGAAGGCAACGACCTTAGCGCCGGACGAGCCTGCGTCGTGGGCTAACCTGGGCTTGCTCAATTTGCGCCAGCGCAATTTGGACAAGGCTGCCGAGAGATTGGAGAAGGCGCGCACGCTTGCTCCTGACAACTCGCGGATTCACGTCCTGCTCGCCATCCTCGAAAGCAATCGCGGGAGGCTGGCCGAAGCAATCACGAATCTTCGCAAAGCCATCGAGCTTGATCCGAAGAATTTGAAAGCGCTCTACATGCTGGCCGAGGAGACCGAGCGACAAGGTGACGAAGCGAGCGTGAGCGAAGCTCAAAAGCTTTTCTCGAAGATTCTTGAGCTTCAGCCAGACAACCTCGCCATCCAACTTGAGACGACGCGCATCGCAGCCAAGCGCAACGATGCTGAAACTCTCAAAACTCTAGTGGCGCGCATTAATGAACGCGCGGGCGCGTGGCCTCCCGAAGTTCAACAGCAGTTCAAGGCTTTGCAGGAGACGGCGGCGGGCGGCGATACGCGCGCAGCCGCCACGCGCGTCGCGTTCCTGCGAAACGTCTTGGTGCGCGTTCCCGAATATCGCAGCAGCTTAGCCTCCGTCAAGATGTCACCCGGCGAAGACGCAGAGCCTTTCACGCAATTTCTTCGTCTCGAAAGCCCGGTCTTCACGCCAGCGCCGCCCGACGAAGCTCTCACCTTCAACGCCGAACCAATCCCTGAATTACAACAGGCCAAGTCCGAGTGGGTCGGAGCAATCTCTCTTGATGGCCAAAGTTCGCCGACAATCATGGTCGCTAACGGGCGCGAGGTGCGTCTCTCAACCGGCGCAGTGCTTCCCTTTCCGGGAAACGTGCAGGCTTATTCGCCCGGACCGAATGGGGTTCTGCCCATTGATTTCAACTACGACTTCAAGATAGACCTCGTGCTAGCGGGAGGTGGCGGGCTGCGCTTTTTCCGACAGGAAAGCCCCGCTTCTTTCGTTGACGTGACCGCGCAAACGAAGTTGCCCGCTTCGTTGAAAGACTCCTCCTACAGTGGCGCGTGGGCAGCAGACCTTGATGCGGATGGTGACATGGACATCATCGCAGCGACGAACGGAGAAGCTGTTGAGCTACGGAACAACGGGGACGGCACGTTCACGGAAGCACGCCCGTTCGGTGAGCATACGGAGCTGCGGGATTTTGTCTGGGCTGATTTTGACGCTGACGGGGACGCCGACGCCGCGACCTTCGGAGCGTGGGGCATTCAGGTTTTCGCAAATGAGCGCGGAGGACAGTTTCGCCCTAGCACCATGCCGCCGGAAACTCGCGCGAAGCCGGAGGAAGACAGTACGGTCAGGGCGATTAGCGTAGCCGACGTAAATAATGACAGTCGTCTAGACCTGCTCTTTCTATATTCCGACGGAATCATCCGACGCCTTTCCGACAAAGCCGAAGGTCAGGACTGGGAGGTGGCAGAGATCGCCCGCGTCTCCGATTTTCCGATTACCCCCGATAGTATTTATCAACTATTCTCCGCCGACCTTGATAACAACGGCAGTCTTGATCTGATTCTTTCTCTACATCCCTCGCCTGACACGGTTGGAGGCTCGACAGAGAATCTCGTTTGGCTGAGCGATGCGAACGGCAACTTCAAACGGGTTAAGTCGTCGGAAGGCTCGCGCGTGCTTTCTATCGCCGATCTTAATGGTGACGGCAAGCTCGATTTGCTTGGTCTTTCAGCCGAATGGCAGCCAGTCCGCCTGACAAACCGCAGCTCAAAGAATTATCACTGGCAGGCTGTGCGCCCGCGCGCTAAAGAAGCTACAGGCGACCAACGCATCAACTCTTTCGGCATCGGCGGCGAGATGGAGATTCGCTCCGGCCTGCTCGTGCAGAAACAACTCATCACGGGGCCGCTCGTTCACTTCGGATTAGGCGAGCAGACAAACGCGGACGTTGTTCGCATCGTCTGGCCGAACGGCTCTGTGCGCGCCGAGTTTGATTTGAAGGCTGATGAGACGATTCTGGCTGAGCAAAGATTGAAAGGCTCTTGCCCGTTTCTCTTCGCCTACGACGGCCATGAGATGAAGTTTGTCAAAGACGCTGTGCCGTGGAGTTCCGCGATTGGCCTTCGCATCAACACGCTGGGCACGGCGCGGGTGGAAGCGACCGAAGAATGGTACAAGATCGGGCGTGACCAACTCGTCCCGCGCGATGGCTATTATGATTTACGAATTACGGCTGAGTTGTGGGAGACCTACTACTACGATCAACTGGCGCTCGTGACCGTTGACCATCCGTTGGGAACGGAAATCTTCGTTGACGAACGTTTCGTCATCCCTCCGGCGAAACTCGCCATCACGACTGTCTCGACGCCTCGCAAGATCGCCCGCGCGGTGGATGACAACGGGCAGGACGTGACAGAGGTAGTGAGCGCATTAGACGAAAAGTATCTGGACACCTTCGGGCGCGGGCAGTATCAGGGAGTGACGCGTGATCATTATGTCGAGATTGATCTCGGCGATGATGCGCCGCAAAGTGGCCCGCTATTCTTAATCGCTCATGGATGGATGCACCCGACCGATTCTTCCATCAACGTCGCCATCAGTCAGGGACAAAACTCAAAGCCCACGCCCTTGAGCCTCGAAGTGCCGGACGGACGCGGCGGCTGGGTCGTGGCTCGTCCAAACCTAGGCTTTCCGGCGGGGCGCAAGAAAATATCTCTGTTCGATCTGACGGATGTCTTTCGTCCCAACACGCCGCGCCGCCTGCGCCTGCGGACGAATCTGGAAATCTTCTGGGACAAGCTGGAATGGGCGCAAACGTCGCCCGGTGCAGAACTGCGAACAACGAAGCTGAACCCTGACGTTGCAGACCTCCACTATCGCGGTTATTCCGTCATTAATCAGCCCAACACTTCTTCGCCCGAAGTGCCGGACTACAACCGCCTCGCAGCGTCAAAACAAATCTGGCGCGACCTCGTCGGTTATTACACGCGCTTCGGCGACGTGCGCGAGTTGCTCACGACGGCAGACGACCGCTACGTGATTATGAACGCGGGCGACGAGTTGACGTTTCGTTTTCCTGCTCAGCCGCCGCCGCCCGAAGGCTGGGTGCGCGACTTCCTCATCGTCGGCGACGGCTGGATCAAAGACGGCGATTACAACTCCGGTCATTCCAAAACGGTTCTTCCCTTGCCACACCATGATGAGCAGGCATACACTACGCCTCCCGGCAGACTTGAGGATGAATGGGTCTATCGCCGTTATCCGCAAGACTGGCAGACGTACCACACGCGCTACATCACGCCGGAGATTTTCCAGAACGCATTGAGACCCCTTAGACAGAAATGAAACCCGGTCGTCTTGCCAGATTGCTGCTCGCCCTGCTCTTTCTGGGGCTGCTCGCCACTCCGCTCGTCGTCAAGCGATGGCAGCAGCAATCGCGCTCGTCTGCCGCTTCCGCAGACAAGCAGGCGGTGATGGCTCGCTACGGTTTCCGGCTGGAAGAAGTAGCCCACGCCTCCGGCATTGATTTCAAACATCAAGCCCCGACGCTCGACCCGAAGCTCAATCACATCATGCCGCAAGTCGCCTCGATGGGCGCGGCTGTCTCCGTCGTTGATTTCGACCGCGACAATTGGCAAGACCTCTACGTGACGAACAGCGGCGAAGGAAGCAAGAACAGTCTCTATCGCAATCAGGGCGATGGAACATTCAAGGATGTCGCGCCCGCGATGAGCATTGCGGACGTGAACACGGAAGGCACGGGCGTTTCGATGGGCGCGGTCTGGGGTGATTACGATAACGACGGCTACGAAGACCTCTTTCTTTACAAGTGGGGTCGCCCCGAACTTTTTCATAACGACGCCGGTCGCGGCTTCACACGAGCCACCGAAGGCGCGGGGCTGCCCCGGTGGGTCAACGCCAACACAGCCATCTGGTTCGACTATGACCGCGACGGTCGCCTAGACCTTTTTCTTGGCGGCTACTATCCGGAGACGATTGACCTCTGGCATCTCGCGACGACCCGGATGATGCCTGAAAGCTTCGAGTACGCGCGAAATGGCGGGCGCAAGTTTCTCTTTCATAATTTAGGCGACGGGCGTTTTGAAGAACAAAGCGCTCAACTCGGAATTGATACCCGCCGTTGGGCGCTCGCTGCCGCTGCCGCCGATTTGCGCGGCACGGGTTATCCAGACCTTTTCATCGCCAACGACTACGGCGTCGCGGAGCTTTTCCTCAATCAGGATGGAAAGAAGTTTGATGACGTGGGCGAAACGAGCGGCGTCGGCTTTGCGCCCAAGAGCGGGATGAACGTCGCGTTCGGCGACATTCTGAATCAAGGCAAGTTTGCCATCTACGTGACGAACATCTCGGAAGAGGGAGTCTTGCTTCAGGGCAACAATCTCTGGGTGCAGCGCGAGGGAACGGCTGCGGGCGACGTGCGGTATGACAATCTCGCGCCCGACATGGGCGTGGAGCTTGGCGGCTGGAGCTTCGGCGCGCAGTTTGGTGATTTGAACAACGACGGCACACTCGACCTCTATTTAACCAACGGCTACGTCTCCGGCGAAAAGGGTTCTAACTACTGGTACGATTTTTCCAAAATTTCCGGCGGCAACAGCACCATCATCAGTGATGCCGCGCACTGGCCGCCGATGCAGGGCCGCAGCCTGTCCGGTTATCAACAGAAAAAGGTTTGGATTAACGACGGCGCGGGGCGTTTCACAGAAGTCGCGCAAGTCGTCGGCGCGACGGATACATTCGACGGGCGCTCAATCGCGCAGGTTGATCTCTGGAATCGCGGCGTGCTGGATGTCGTCGTCGCCAACCAGCGCGGGCCGCTCCTGCTTTATAAGAATACGGTTGCGCCTGAAAATCAGTGGATCGAGTTTGAGTTGGAAGGAACGGCGAGCAACAAGAGCGCCATCGGCGCGCAGGTGCGCGTCTTCTGGAACAGCCAGCAACAGGTGCAGGAGGTTTCAGGCGGCAGCGGCTTCTGCGCGCAGAACCAGCGGCGGCTTCATTTCGGTCTGGGCAAAACAGCGCGCGTCGAGCGGGTTGAGATTCGCTGGCCTTCGGGTAAAATGCAAATCCTCGATGCAGTCGAAGTCGGCAAGCTTAACAAGGTGAAGGAGCCTCTGATTTGAACCCGGAGCTAACAGCCCCCGCCAGCTCAACACCCGCATCTGTCGAAACGCCTGAGAAACGGCGCGGCGCAAAGTTTAGCTTCGACAATCGCTTTCTCGCGCCCGTCTTCATCACCTTCATTCTGCTCGTCGGTCAGCTTGTCGGCGGCATCCTTGAGAGCTACGAGAAGACGCTGCTCGCCATCGCGTCGGCAATCGCAACGGAAATCATCCTGGGCCGCCTCTTCACGGGCAAGTGGCCGCATCTGGCGAGCGCATACATCACTGGCATCAGCGTTGGCATCCTCGTGCGCTCGCCCGCCGTCTGGCCTTACATCTGGTGCAGCGTCGTTTCGATTATGTCGAAGTACGTGCTGCGCGTTAAAGGTCGTCACATCTGGAATCCATCGAACTTCGGCATCAGCGCGATGCTCTTTCTGGCCTCTTTCACAGGCGCGACCTTGAGCGTGCAGTGGGGTAATAGTCTCACGCCGATGATCGTCATCTGGGTGCTCGGCTCGCTCATTATTTACCGGCTCAAACGCTTTCACATCAGCGCGACTTACGTTGCCGCCTTCCTCCTCTTCGGATTAGTGAGAAGTTTTATTACGGGCCACGCTTTCCAGGCCGAGATTGCGCCCATCACCGGCCCTATGTACCAGCTCTTCGTCTTCTTCATGATTACTGACCCGAAGACGACCGTGCATTCAAAGCGTGGACAGTGCGCGGTGGCAGTCGGGGTCGCTTTCGTCGAGATGGTTCTCAGGTTGTTCGAGGTCGTACACGCTCCCTACTACGCGCTCTTTCTCGTCGGGCCGACGGCCAATTTGATTGAAATCAGCCTGACTTCGCGCCAGCGCAAGGCCGTCGAACCGAAGCCCGCATAGATTAAGCCACGAAATCACACGAAACGACACGAATAGAATTTCGTCAGTTTGACATCTCAGCCGCTTGCCTCATAACATGCGCGCACAGCCTACAGACGAATAAAGAGGCTCAAGCTCTACAAATATCTGACCCCGGAGTAAGTGTCATGGCAGACAACGATCAGGTCATCGCCAATCAGGAACAGATTAAGGCGAATCAGGAAGAGATCAAGAGAAACCAGGAAGAGATTAAATCGAATCAGGCCAAACTCGATCAAATTCTCGCTAATCAGGAAAGCATACAAGAGAATCAACGACAGATTCTCGCCAATCAGGAAAAGATTATGGCGAAATAGCGATAAGGAATAGACAGGATTAACAAGATTATCAAGATTAAGAAGAAAAGACAGGTCAATCCAGATTGATTTTATCTTTCTTATCCTGTGCATCTTGTTAATCCTGTCTATATTCTTCTCCGTCGCCGCGCTCGTCGTGTTAGGCGTTCTAACATCCCGGCAGTTTCCCATCCATAGCTCAAGAACTGAATCGGTAAGCACAGATGCGATTCCCTCGAATTATCTGCGTCCTCTTGTTGTTCATCTCTTTGCTTCTGTTAGCCTGCAAGAAGGATGCGACGCAGGATTCAACCACCAACGCCACCGCTCCTGAACAAGTGACGACTCAGGAAGCAGGACAACAAGCGCCCGCCCTTGCCGAAGCCCCACGCCCCTCCGGCCCAATCGAGTTTGCGGACGTGACGGCGCAGGCCGGGATTCGTTTCAAACATAACTCCGGCGCGTTCGGTAAAAAATACCTTCCCGAAACGCTCGGCCCCGGCTGCGCCTTTCTAGACTACGACTCGGACGGCTGGCAGGACATCCTGCTTATCAATTCCACTAACTGGCCTGAGAAGAAGGGCGGTAAAACTTTCCCTGTGCTTTATCACAACAACCAGAACGGCACGTTTACGGATGTGACGGGCGCGGCGGGGCTGGCAGTTGAGATGTACGGACTGGGGACAGCCGTCGCCGACTATGACAACGACGGCTTTGTAGACATTTACATCACAGCAGTCGGCCCCGATCATCTTTTCCGCAATCTCGGCAACGGCAAGTTTGCGGACGTGACAGCCAAGTCGGGCACTGGTGATCCGGGTTTTTCGACGAGCGCCGCGTGGTTTGATTATGACAAGGATGGAAAGCTTGACCTCTTCGTCTGCAACTACGTCGAATGGTCTGTCGAGAAGGATCAGACCTGCACGCTCGACGGCAAGAACAAGTCTTATTGCACGCCGCAATCCTACAAAGGCCAGAGCGCGACGCTCTACAAAAATCGCGGGAATGGTACATTCGAGAACGTCACGCAGCGCGCAGGATTGAATGACCCGACCAGCAAATCTCTCGGCGTCGCCGTCTTTGACTACAACAACGACGGCTGGCCTGATCTCTTCGTCGCCAATGATACAGAGCCGAACAAGCTCTACAAAAATAACGGCAACGGCACGTTCACCGACGAAGCTCTGACGGCGGGCGTCGCCTTCTCTGAGGCGGGCACGCCGCGCGCAGGGATGGGCGTGGACACAGCCGACTACGACGGGTCAGGGCGTCAGGGTATCGTCATCGGCAATTTTACTAACGAGAGCATGGCGCTTTATCGCAACGACGGCACGGGACTCTTCACGGATGAAGCCGGAGCGTCCGGCATCGGCAAGATGTCCTCGCAATCTCTGACCTTCGCTACCTTCTTCTTCGACTACGATCTAGACGGCCTGCCAGACATCTTCGCCGCCAACGGCCACGTCTCCGACGACATCTCGGTCGTGCAGCCAAACGTCAAGTATGCTCAGCCCCCGCATCTCTTCCGCAACAAGGGCAAGAAAAAGTTTGAAGAAGTGACGGCGAGACTGGGCAAAGCAATGCAGCGTGCCATCGTCGGACGCGGCGCGGCCTACGGCGATATAGATAACGACGGCGACCTTGACCTGCTCATCACAGCCAACAACGGCGCGGCGCGGCTCCTGAGAAACGACAACGGCAACCAGAATGATCTGCTGCGCGTCAGAACCGTCGGCTCGCGCTCGAACCGCGACGGCATCGGCGCTAAGGTGACGTTGAAGACCGCGGCGGGCGGGCGTCTTATGAGCGTGGTCAAGACCGGCTCAAGCTACTGCTCGCAGAGCGAGCTGCCGCTCACGTTCGGTCTCGGCAAATCCGACCCGACGAAAGGCGTTGCGCTGGAGATTGCGTGGCCGAGCGGCCAAGTGGACATTATCCCCGACGTGAAGCCCAATCAGGCAATCGCCGTTCAGGAAGGCAAAGGCATCATCAACGCCGCGCCTATTATTTTCGTCCAGCCGTCGCCGCAGCCATCGCCTTCACCGACACCGGCTCAACAATAGACAATTTACTATTGCGGGCAGGGGCGTTCACCGCAGAGACGCAGAGAACGCAGAGGGGGCGCAGAGAGTTAAGCATGGGTGCGCATCTCAATCAGATTACGCAGGCTGTGACGGCGCGGCGATGGAGGTACATCGCGCACTAGGTCCCGGTTTGTTGGAATCGGCTTATCAGGAATGCTTGTGCCGAGAGTTGACGATTCGCAATATCCCCTTTGAGCGGCAACGCCCGTTGCCATTGGAATATAAAGGCATACGTTTGGAGTGCGGGTATCGTCTTGATTTATTAGTGGCAAGCTCAGTTGTCGTTGAGGTGAAATCCGTTGAAGCCCTCGCACCCGTCCATGAAGCTCAGCTATTAACATACCTGCGGCTTGGTGGATGGCAGGTCGGATTGTTGATTAATTTTAACGTTCCGGTACTTAAACAGGGCATTCGCCGCAAAGTGATAGGCTTCGATGAATAATTCTCAACCCTCTGCGCCCCCTCTGTGTTCTCTGCGTCTCTGCGGTGAATTCTTCTCCAAAACCCATTCAAGAATATACAATCCTGATTTGATCTGAATCTCTCAGGAGGCCGCGTTGCAGAGAAGCCCGATGTACATTCGTCTAATTTGGTGCTTACTCTTAATTCTTTCTCTTGCTGGTGGAGTTAAAGCTCAAATGAGCGCCGCCGCTACCTCGAAATTTAATCTAACCAGAAGCGGCCTTGAGCTTGAGCGTCGCACGCAGGCCGGAACGTTCTTCGATGTCGTAGGCCGCAGGTCTGCCATCGCCGGTTACGAGAATCGCTCATTGGAAGCGTGGGTCTATCCGCTAAAAGTTCTGGATGATTTCAAGCTCTCGTTTCGTCTTCAGGGTTATCCACTCGACATTCAGGGCGCGGAAGTTATGACGAGCGTCAATGCGCGCCCCGAAGCTACCATCTTCACCTATACGCACGCGGCGTTCACCATCCGCCAGATTATCTTCGCGCCGCTCGAAGAACCCGGAATCGTCATGCTGCTCGACGTTGAGAGCGTGTTGCCCATTTCCATCACGGCGAGTTTCCGCCCGCGCCTGAAATTGATGTGGCCTGCCGGGTTGATGACAGGCAATCTCAGTTGGGACGCTAAGACGCATCGTTATTTCATCACCGAAGAAACGCGCCGCTTCGTCGGCGTTGTCGGCTCGCCCTCGGCGCGTGATGCTTCAGTCATGCCTTACCAGGAAGAGCCGCGCGACGTGCCTATGCAGTTTGTGATGGACGTAGCCCCCGAAGCGATGAAATCGCAGTTCGTCCCTATCGTCATCGCGGGCAGCGTCGAAGGGCGCGAAAAGGCAAGGGAGACGTATGACAAACTGCTCGCGAGTTCCCGCGCTCTTTATGAAAAGAACGTCGCTTATTACGAGCGGCTGCAAAAGGAGACCGTCCAGGTAGAGACGCCTGACGAGCGGCTCAACACGGCTTTCAAGTGGGCGAAAATCGGAATTGATAAAGGTGTTGCGACGAATCCTCTGCTCGGCACAGGACTACTCGCGGGCTTTCGCACTTCGGGCGAGAGCGAGCGCCCCGGCTTCGCCTGGTTCTTCGGGCGTGATGCTTTGTGGACTTCGTTTGCGTTGAACGCTTACGGCGACTTTGCGACCACGCGCACGGCTCTCGAATTCCTGAAAAAGTTTCAACGCGAGGACGGCAAGATTCCTCACGAGATTTCGCAGAGCGCATCCCTGATTCCCTGGTTCACCGACTATCCTTACCCTTTTGCGAGCGCAGATGCTACACCGCTCTACATCATCGCGCACGCGGATTACTGGCGCGCAAGCGGCGACACGGATTTCCTCAAAGCGAACTGGGATTCTATCTTGAAAGCCTATCGCTTCACCGCCGCGACCGATACTGACAACAACGCATTGATCGAAAACACGAAGTTCGGCCACGGCTGGGTTGAAGGCGGCTCGCTCTACCCGCCGCACGAAGAGATTTACATGCAGGGGCTGTGGGTTGAAGCCTCGCGCAGCATGGCGGAGATGAGCCTCGTGATGAACAACGAAAAGCTCGCCGGTGAAGCTCGTGACGGCGCGGAGCGCACGCGCGAGTCAATCGAGAAAACTTACTGGTTAAGTGATGAGCGCGGCTTTTATGCTTTCAGCACCTCGCAGCCGCGAGAAGAAGTGGAGGAAGCAGACCCCGGCCCAAATCGCGAACGGCGCACGGCGAGAATGAACGAACTCGCCAAAGGAAGATTGATTGACGAAGATACGGTGATGCCTGCCATCCCGCTCTGGTGGCGCGTGCTGGAAGATGAACGTGCGCAAAGCGAGATTGACCATCTCGGCAGCGGAGCGATAGCGACCGATTGGGGCGCACGCATCATCTCGGATAAGAGCCAGCTTTACGACCCGCTCTCGTATCACAGCGGCTCTGTCTGGCCGCTCTTCACCGGCTGGGTTTCTGTCGGCGCTTACCGCTACGGGCGTCCGCACGTCGGCTATCAGGCGCTCAGGGCAAACGCGTTGCTCACTTTCACGAGTGCGCTCGGCTACGTAACGGAGCTTCTCTCCGGCGACTTCAACACCCCCTTCGGGCGTTCCTCTCATCATCAAATCTGGTCGGAAGCGATGGTGGTCACACCGCTCTTGCGCGGGCTGCTCGGAATCGAAGTGACGGAAGGAGGCGGCGTGCTGCGCTTCGCTCCACAGCTTCCGGCTGACTGGAACAACGTCGCCGTACGCAATGTCCGCGCGGGCGCAAGCTCCTTTGATCTGACGCTCAAGCGAACCGAAGGGCGACAAACTATCACCATCGCGCGACGCGAGCTTGAAAAGCAATCGAACGGCGCGCGGAAACGCGTCATTCAAATAAAGTTCGCGCCTGCCTTCCCGCTCGACGCGCACATTCGCAAAGCGACAATCAACGGGCGCGCGGTCAACTTCACGACGAAGGAGATGGGCGACAGGCAATTCGTCGAGTTGGTCGTCAATAATGCGCTCGCATCCAACGAGATCATTCTCACCTATGACGAAGGCACGGACGTTTACGTGGAGCCGGAAACTCTTCTGCCCGGCGCGAGCAATCAGGGCTTGCGAATACTCTCATCGGAGGCGGGCGAAGATGCCCTGCATCTCACACTCGAAGGTCTTGCCGGACACACCTACACGCTGAAAGTGCGTAGCCCTCTTTCTATCGTTGAGCCAAAGGACAACGCGCCTCAACCAGCAGAGAAACGCGAGACGCAATTCATGACGGTCACTTTCGTCGGCGCGGCAGGCTCTTACGTTCGGCGTGAGCTGACGATTCCGCTGTATGAAGAAGAGTAACCGCCACGTTTTTTTTGTTTTGAGGAATCAACCCGCAGGAGTACACTTTCGGGCGAACAGCTACGGCTATGACGCAATTCCCCCGCTGAGGTTAAGCATAATGTCATCAAGCAACAGGCGAATTTTGACGCTGGCAGCAACGTTCTGCCTTCTCGTCTCCCCGCTTCGTGGGCAGCAACAGCAATCCAATCAACAGCCCGCGAACCAGACGGATGATGTAATCCGCATCAACACGGAACTGGTGCAAACGGATGTCATGGTCTTTGACCGTCAGGGACGCTTTGTTGACGGCTTGCAACCCGAACAGTTTGAGTTGAGTCTGGATGGTACAACTCAAACCATCTCTTTCTTCGAGCGCGTGGCGGCTGGAAGCCCTAAGGAAGCGGCGCAACTGGCGGCGGCGCGCGGCAGCACGTCTGTCAGGAAAGGCTCGGAGAACAAAGCCGTAAGCGCGGACGCTCCAGATCGTGGTCGCTTAATCTTCTTCTTTCTGGACGACTTGCACCTGAGCGGCGCGAGCCTCATCCGGGCGCGCAAGGCGCTCGTCAATTACGTTGACCACCAGATGAGCCAAAACGATCAGGTAGCAATAGTTTCGACCAGCGGACAGATTGGATTCCTGCAACAGTTGACGGACAACCGCACGGTTCTGCATACGGCCATCAACCGGCTCAACTACAAGATGAACCCGGAAGCCTATACGGGAAAGACGCGAATCAGCGAGTACGCGGCCAGTCAGGTTTTGGATAACGGCAACAGGGAGTTGTACGCCTACCTTCTTGAATCCATCAAAGTGGAGCAGCAGTCTGGCCCAGGCAACCGCCACGGAGATCACAGACTGGCCAGCAGCTACTCCGCCGCGCCCCTGCTCAGGAATCGCTTGCGACAGGTCAACACGCAGGGACGAATGACGACCGCCGATACGCTCGGAGCGCTCGAAGGCTTGATATTTTCATCCGCCAATTTGCCGGGACGAAAAGTCGTCTTCTTTCTCTCAGACGGTTTCATCCTCAACGACCGCAAATCGGGCGCAGTGGATTCGCTCCGTCGCGTCACGCAGGCGGCGGCACGCTCCGGGGCGGTCATCTACACGATGGACTTGCGCGGCACTTTATTCAATCTGGGATCGGGCGTGGACGCAAGCACGAACGAATACATTGACCCGTCTGCCCGCAGAGTGGGAGTCGCGATGGGCGAAGTAACGGCCACGCAAGAGCCGCTGAGGATCATCGCAGACGAAACCGGCGGGCGCGCAATCCTCAACTCCAACTCGATTGACGACGGCATCCGGCAAGCCATCGCGGAGACCTCCGATTATTACCTGCTCGCGTGGCGACCAGACAACGAGAACGGGCGCAGCGGGAAATCACGTCTCAAGGTCAGCGTCAAAAATCGTCCAGACCTGCGCGTGCGCCTGCGTAATAGTTATTACGAGCCGCCTCTTTCGACTGCCGGAAAAGGAACTAATAAAGGCGAGGGAAAAGAAGATTCAGCGAAGACCACGTCCGCACCAAAGACAGCTTCTGATTCAAAGACTGCTTCCGCTTCTTCATCGCGCGGGGCAGAAGTTGACCTGCTCGCCGCGCTCGGTTCGCTCTACCCGCAAAAGCAACTGCCCGTTTATGTTTCGACCGGCTATGTCAACGCGCCTGCAACGGGGATGACTTTGAAGGTCTCCATGCAGATCGAGCGCGATGAGTTCAGGTTTGACCCGGACGAGACGGGGCAAAAGGTGGAAGTTGATGTTATCGGTACGGCCATTGATGATCGCGGAATCATCAAGACGTTCAAGCAACTCGTGACCGTCACACCGGACCTGCTGGCGCAGAGACAAAACATTCCCGTTATCTGGAATCAGCAATTGCCGATTCCGCCCGGCCTCTATCAAGTCCGAGTCGCCGTGCGCGAGCGGGCGACGGGTCGAACGGGAAGCGCGCTTCAATGGATAGAGATTCCAGACCTCTCGCGCGGGCGATTTTTTCTGAGCAGTCTTTTTTTCGGCGAGCGGAAGCGTGAAGAAATGGTAGCGGTCAGTGGCACGAATGCGCCGCAGGCAATCACGGTAGATGTGGATCATCGTTTCCCGCGAACTTCGGTGCTGCGCTTCCAGACCTATGTCTACAACGCGGCGCACGGAGCATCTACGCCTGATGTCTGGATTCAGGCTCAGGTGCTGCGCGATGATCGTCAGATTGTCGCCCTGCCTGCAAGCAAAGTACCCACCGACGCTTCGCCCGATGCGACGCGGCTTCCCTACTGGGCCGAGATTGGACTCGAACAATTGCCCGCTGGCCGCTACGTCTTGCAGTTGACGGCGACTGACCGGGTAGCCGGAACAAGCGTCACGCAACGCAGCAACTTCGTGGTCGAGTAAAGCGTCAGAAAAGGATTAGCAGGAACATCAAGCAAGTCAACCCCTACATCCGATATATGCCGGATGTAAAATATATCCTGCATTTGACATATACCATCTGCCTGGCGTAAGGTTGTTGGGAACCGAGCCTGGCTTACTCCCTTCTCAGCTCCTCTGGAATCAATCCGGATTATCTGAAGTCCACAGCTTACACTTCCTTAGGAGACGAAACGAATGGGACTATTTGACAAGATGTTTGGCCATGAGGCAGAAAAAGCACAGCAACAACCCGATGCGGAGACACGCTTCAATGAGTTGAAGCAGAAGTACCAGACGGTCCTCACGACCGGAGACCAGCAGCATCTTCAATTTCAAAATCTACACGTGCAGGACAACAAGCTTTTCATCAGAGCAGTTGCGCCGTCGGAAGAAGCGAAGAACAAATTCTGGGATCAGATCAAGCTCGTCAGCCCGACCCAAGACGACATCACTGCTGACATCACTGTTGATACAAGCCGCGCCGCAGCAGCAGCCGTCGGTGGCACGACGGGCGGACAGACCTATACGGTCAAAGCTGGTGACTCGCTGTGGAGAATCGCGCAGAATCAACTCGGCGACGGCAAACGTTACATGGAAATCTTCTATGCCAACCGCGACAAAATGAAGAATTCACCGCACACTGTTATTCATCCGGGTGATGTCCTCAACGTTCCGCAAAGCTAAATGTTTTGCCTGAGCAAAATTTAGGTTTACCGGCAATACGGCGGCTGCCATGAAGAGTACAAAAATGGCAGCCGCTTCCCGTATAGATCGGCAGTATTGACAGGACAGACCGGTTATGCAGGCGTCGGCGGTTATCGTCAGACATCAAGGTGGGATTCAAATCTTATATCCGATGACAGCTAAACTGAAAAAAGCAATGAGCAAGGAAGAAGCGCTGAATATCGCACGTCGGCTCGTCCAGGAGGCTGTAGACATCGCTGACAGAGCTGGCATCGCCCCGTCGGCTGTCGTTGCGTTACATTGCGCTGAAACCGATGTGAAAGACAATAACGGTGCTGACGATTCAAAGACTCTCAACTGGTGTAATGTCCCGGTCATAATTGATAACAGCATTGATGGGCTGTTCGAGATGCCCGAACTCAACGCCGACCTTGAGCAGCAGCCTGCTTTTCTTGTGACCCAGGCTACGGCGGATTTAGTGCGACCTGATTTCGAGAGGTACAAACCTTCTCTGGAGCGCATGGCAGAGGACTGGCAGGAAGAGAAAAAGCAGTTCATGCGAGAGCAGGCCAACAGGAAAAGAGGCGAGAAGAAATCCGCCAAACGCTCTGAGAAAAGCGCCGGGAATAGAGAGCAAACCGGCTAAAGGATGTAAAGATGAAAACGAGGGGTATGGGTAGATCAATCATGGCCGGGGGTGTGGTTTGTTTCATTATTTACATGCTGCTCATCCTGCGTGGACCGGCTCCAATTAATGTTCAGTGGGGCGGCGTCCTGTTTTATGCAGGCATTGTTGCACTGCCGCTCGGAGCCATATTGTTTTTGTTCGGTGAAATGAAACGATGAACACACTAATGCCCCCGGGTAAGTAGACGCGTGGTTAGTCAGGCTGCATATACTTCCCAATCTTGCTAATCCTAATTAATCCTGTCTAAAGTCCTTCCTTCAACTCGATCCTGGCTATTCCCTTCTCGGCCTCAATCTTTTCCGCTTCATCTTCCGCTATCGCGTCAATCCGGTTTCGTGATGTATGATGTCGCCCTCCAATAACCTTATCGGAAAGAGGACTCTATGAAACGCTACGCTATTCGAGTGTTGCTGCTGGTGCTGGCGCTCGCCTGCGGTGTGGCAGGCCAGACATTTCGACAATTCACGATCAACGATTTGCTGAAGGTGCGGCGCGTCGGCGACCTGCAGCTTTCGCCTGATGGCCGGATGATCGCTTTCATGATTACCGACATAGACAAGACGGCCAATCGTGGAATCAGTCAAATCTATCTAGTGCCCATCGCGGGCGGCGAGCCGAAACTACTCGGCAGCGGTCTGCGCTCAAACTCGCCCCGTTGGTCGCCCGACGGCAAAAAGATTGCTTACTTAAGCGGCGGTCAAATCTGGACGATTGATGTGGCCAGCGGCGAGACGAAGAAGATTACAGGCATCTCGACCGGCGCAGGCGATCCCGTCTGGTCGCCCGATGGGAAGATGCTCGCCTTCGTCTCTGATATTTACCCTGATTGTACGACGGACGATTGCAATCGCCAGCGCGATCAACAAGCCGAAGAAAGCAAGGTTAAAGCGAAGGTCGCCGAGCGGCTGCTTTTCCGCCACTGGAACGCCTGGAAGGATAACAAGCGCACACACGTCTTCGTCGTCGCTGTTGATAACGGCAACACGACGGATTTGACGCCGGGCGACTGGGACGCGCCGCCTTTCAGCCTCGGCGGGCCGACGGATTACGCCTTTACGCCCGATTCAAAAAAACTCGCTTTCGTTCGCAACACTGATAAGGTCGAAGCCACCTCGACCAACAACGATGTCTTCGTCGTCAACGTCACGGGCGGCGAGCCGACGCGCATCACGGGCAGCAATATGGGCGCGGATTCCTCCCCAGCCTTCTCGCCAGACGGGCGCTACATGGCCTATCGCTCGCAAGCCCGCGCAGGCTTTGAGGCAGACATCTGGAAACTGATGCTCTACGACCGCGAGTCCGGCAAGACACGCGTGCTCGGCGACAAGTACGATTTTCAGGTTGACAGCTTCACCTTCTCGCCCGACAGCCAGAAGATTTACTTCACGGCTGGCGAGCGCGGCCTTGCGCCCGTCTACTCGATGTCAATCAACGACGGCCAGATGACCAAAATTATTGCCGAAGGCTCAAACGACAGCGTGCAGATTTCTTCGGACGGCAAAACTATCATCTTCACGCGCAGTAGTTCCGTTATGCCGACAGAGATTTTCCGCGCCAACGCGGATGGAAGCGGTGTTACTCAAATCACCCGCAGCAATGAAGCTCAACTCTCTGGCTTCAATCTCAAACCAATTGAATCCGTCACATGGAAGGGCGCGGGTGGAACTTCCGTTCACGGTTTCATCGCGAAGCCAGCGAATTTCGACCCGTCGAAGAAATGGCCGCTGCTCGTATTGATTCATGGCGGGCCGCAATCTGCCTGGAACGATAACTGGGGCTATCGCTGGAATCCGCAGGTCTTCGCTTCGGCTGGCTACGTCGTCTTCATGCCGAATCCGCGCGGCTCGACCGGCTATGGGCAGAAGTTCGTTGATGAAATCTCCGGCGACTGGGGCGGCAAGGCTTACGTAGACATCATGAACGGCGTCGCACAGGTTATTTCCACTAACGATTTCATAGACAGGAATCGAATCGGCGCGGCGGGCGCTTCCTACGGCGGCTACATGATTAACTGGATTGAGGGCCACAATGACGACAAGCGATTCCAGTTCAAAACCCTGGCTTCACACGACGGCGTCTATAACCTGACCAGCATGTACGGCGCGACAGAGGAATTGTGGTTCACCGATTGGGAGTTCAAGGGCACGCCCTGGGACAATCCGCAGATGTACGAGAAGTGGTCGCCGCATAATCACGTCAAGAATTTCAAGACGCCGATGCTGATTATTCACGGCGAGCTTGATTACCGCGTCCC
Organism: uncultured Acidobacteriota bacterium; assembly: GCA_963791265.1. GTDB lineage: Bacteria > Acidobacteriota > Blastocatellia > Pyrinomonadales > Pyrinomonadaceae > QHXM01. Next base: position 355,871 of record CAWBSB010000003.1, on the reverse strand, counting down.
CATCGGCGAAGGCTTGCAGCTTTTCACGGCGCTGCAACGTCGCAACGTTGACTCGAAGATACTCATCTTCCCGGACGAAGGCCACTGGGTCTTGAAGCCGCAGAACTCCGAGTTCTGGTACACGAACGTACTCGGCTGGTTTGAGAAGTATCTGAAACCGAACTCGTAGGACGCGAATTAGCGGAAGGTCAAACCGGTGGAGGCTTACTCCGCCGGTTTGACGAAAGCGGAAAGGATAACCCCATCTTTACGGAAAGCCTGGCTCGCCTTACGCCCGGAGACCTCTTCAAGCATCAGCGCAGCACCGGGTTGATATGGCTTCCAATCCAGCTTGATTTGCTCTGACTTGATAATTACCTCGGCTTGGATGTCAGCCGTAGCGACGACTTGTAGACGTAAAACGTCGCTAAAGCGCAGAGGCGTTTGGCCTGTTATCTCTTGTGCCAGAATCAATCCTTCCAGTTTGGCGTCGGGCTTAAAATAATCGCTCTGAAGCGGCATTAACGACGGATACAAATCGCCGGATTTAAGTATCCTGTCCTTCTCCATGTCATCTGCGGCAATGAGCGCATGGTCACGTAATCCCAATGGTGAAGGCAACCAGTGAAGCCCGCCTGCCGCGCGCACTGTCAACACCATCACCAGCAGCAGCCCGGCTATCACTGCCATCAACGGCAGATTCTTTCGCCACCCAAGCCAGTTTCCTTTGAGACCACTCGCAAATCTTTGCAGGCCGTAATGGCACCGTTTAAGCCAAATAGCATCTGGCTTGGCTTCCCGCAGCACCCTGTTCGTCACGCCCTCCAGCCACGCATCCGGCAGGATATTAGCGGGCAAACGTTCTGGCGGCACAAATTCAACCAGGCGGTCAGGTTTAATGCTTGTCTTGTTGGAAAGATAAGTGATCCCGTCATTGAATTGCGTTTCAAGCTGAGCCATGAACGCCTCAACCGTTTTAATATTAGCGTGGCAGAGTTTGCCCACCTCATCGGAATTGATTCCTTCGAGGTCACTAATGTCAGCCATAACTTTCCTCCATGCTTGAATCAGTTGTCCCCGATGCGCTCATCAAAGTTCCGTTACCAGCCTCTCATCCCTTCATTACCAGGGACGTCAATCGGCGCTTCATATTCTGTTGAGGGTGATGGCGGCGGTAATCGTGACTTGACTTTACCTTTCTTACCGCTACCTTTAGTTGCGCCTTTGCGGCTCTGCTTGCCTTTCCCGGCAGAGCCTTTCCTGGCGGACTTTTTACTTTTGGCGGCCTTAGCTTTCTTAGTTGCCATGTGGGTCGCTCCTTACCTGTGATTAAGGTTAATGCTACTTCATTAAAGTTAGCTCTCTGTCGAGCCACTGAAAGGGATCTCTTACCAACCTCTTATACTCTCGTCACCGCCCGGCGCAGGCGGATCGCCTTGCTCGCCCGGCGGTGGTGGGTCGCCCTGCTCCGGCACATCTACGCTCTCATACGCGCCTCCGCCCGGTGGGGGCGGATCGCCCGGTTGAGAGGCCGGTGCACCTTCTCCGCCTTCTCCCGGCGGTGGTGGGTCGCCTAGTGGATCTTCTTGTGTCATCATGGGGCTTCTCCTTTGTTAGTTTTGGTTGAGGTAAATTACTTTTCGGCGGTGTTGATTACTGCGCCGAGTTGTTCATGCGATAAACGGACGTTTGAAACAGCTCGTCTATCAAATTACGATTTCTTACGTGCTACCATTGAATATACCAAGAGTTTCTCCTCGTTGTAGCTCAGGTCTTTGATTTCAAAGTAATATGGGTTTGAACCTGAGACGGTGGCCTTCACTCCTGAGATTTCAGCCGAGCCCCAGACATAATCGAAGCCGTCCGGCAGAATGTCCCTGACAACCACATTCTTTATTTGTCGCTTTTGCCCCTCTTCATTCCTGACGCGCAGGGTAATTTCGCTCACTCCATCTGTCTCTGCCTTACTCACCCCCCGCCCGGTTTGCAAGCCCATCATATACGGCTCATTATGCAGGTATCCATAGACAAAAGTGTTGACAGTTGCGTACTCAGCCAGCCGGGTTCCGGGCGGGTCGCCATAGACAATCTGGCGAGAAATGCTGCTCCACAGAGCGCGCTCCTCAGTCAAGCTGGTAGGGATTCGTTTGTAGCCTAGCTGCTTGAGCATCTCCCAGCGATACAGGTCGAACGCGCCCTTAAACATCTCACCCCATCCCCTGGTCTGGCTGATGGCTAACAGGTATGAGAGGTAAGACAGGAATGCAAACGCGAGGATTTCCAGTCCCCACCAGACCCCAACGCTGCGCGAGGCCAGCGGTATCGGATATAGCAATCCAACTATCAGGACAGCTAAAGCGAGCACGGCGCTCAAAAAAGAGATGTTGATGATAAAATCCAGCGGGGTTTTGGCGTCGTCTATCCCCACTGCATATTCTTTGTCAAGCTTGGCTCGCCAGCGTGGCCAGAGCACAACCCCCGCCATGTTGTACTGCTGCCAGGGATAGCTTTCAAAACCCCGCATGGTGTTGCCCAATCGCGTTGGGAGTACGGGGTAAGGATTACTCGGAAAATCGTTGCTGATCTTCTGCCCAATCTTGGTCCGCTCGTCCTCGATCTTGTCTATCAGCTTCCTATATCTATTACCATCACGCCGACTCAATTCGTTGCGTAAAATCAGAGTACGTGACATCAGGCTATTAGCCGCCTGCAATTCAGCCTGATAGTGACGGATTCGCCACCGCCCAATCCATGTGTCTTGCCAGGGATAGCCTTCATAGAAGCGCATGATCGCGGCGTTGAAGCTATACAGTAATCCACTTATGACAATTGTGATAAAGGTGAAAACCAGGACAGTCTGAGGCTCAAGCGCGACGAGCTGCTTGAGGAAATGCCAATCGTATGGGAAAAATGGCATGACGAAAATCATCCCGAGAAGGAGAAACGTCACGACGGGCAAGAGTGTGCCCAGGATAAGAGATTTACTGAATTGTCCTGAGATGGATGAAAGAATGCTAATCATGAGCACCTTCTCCGTGTGACAGCCATAGCGGATTCAACTTAACGTCCGCTCCCGGTGAGCAATGTCGCAAGCGGCTGTGAAAGAGTGCGCAGGAAAGAATAGAAGTGAGACCCGCTGCGCATTAAGACTGCGAGATGACGCGCACGATAATGCAGAGTTGAATCCTTGTCAACAACTTTTCTGCTGCGGCTCTACTCTTTTAATTTTGACGCCTTACAATTTGTTTCAGTCAATGAATAGCCCCGACTTTCTCAAATCTGAGATAACAGGTTTGATATTTACTCGCACCCTCACTCGTGATATGTTGCCATTCTTGCCCGGAAAAATTGTTGAGAGCGTGAGCGCCTGCGTGCGGATGATTTAACTCGCTTCCCTCTCCGAAGCGCCGCATGCCAGAGGGTCGCTCCACAAAAATCCTCGCCCTGATATTTGTTTATCGGGTACGGCCTGCCTGTGTCTGGAAGCCGTGCTCGATCTTTTCCACCCGGAGACTGACCTCATGAAAAAACTGGCGCACAAAATTTTCACCACTCTATTCTTAACTTTCACATTCTGCTTTGCGCCGCTGACGGGGCTAGCGGCAGACTTCAAACGCGAAGTCATCTATCAGATCATCACAGACCGTTTCTTTGACGGTAACGCAACCAACAACAATCCGGCGCAGAGTTCCGGCCTCTACGATTCGACGAAAGCAAACTGGCGTGCCTATTGGGGCGGCGACCTTCAGGGGATTCAAGCGAAGATGTCTTATCTGTCTGGAATGGGCGTGACCGCGATCTGGATTTCGCCGCCGGTTGATAATTTGAACACCAACATCCCGGACGGGAGCGGCAACCCGACAGCCTCTTATCACGGCTATCAGGGACGCGACTTCAAGCGCATCGAAGAGCATTTCGGCGATGCGAGTAATTCATGGACGGCCTTTGACAATCTGGTCACAGCCGCACACGCCGTCGGCATCAAAGTGATCGTGGATTTCGCGCCGAATCATTCGACACAAAACAACGCGGGCGAATACGGAGCGCTCTACGACAACGGCACACTGCTCGGCAACTACACCAGCGACACCAACGGCTACTTCCATCACAACGCGGACATTTCCGGCGGCGGCTGGGACGACCGTTATCAGGCTCAGTACTACACGCTCTTCGGCCTCTCCGATGTCAATCAGGAAAACTCTACGATGGATGCCTACATGAAAGCTGCGGCGCAGCTTTTCCAGCAGCATGGCGCGGACGGCTTTCGCATAGATGCCGTCAAGCATTTTGGCTGGGGCTGGCAGTACAGCCTGGCGAATTCCATCTACACCTACGGCGACAGCTTTCTTTTCGGCGAGTGGTATCAGGGCAATACCAACGACCCGCTCTATCACGACTCGTACAAGTTCGCCAACAAGAGCGGCATCTCTTTGCTGGACTTCCCGCTCAACACAGCGATTCGCAGCGTCTTCGGCTCAAACGCGAACTTCTCTGACATTGATACGGTGCTGACGCAGGAGAACAGCAATTTTACATGGAAAGAAGACCTCGTCACCTTCATAGATAATCACGACATGGCGCGTTTTCTTTCCGTCAACAACAACAACAACCGGCTGCATCAGGCGATGGCCTTTGTGCTGACGGCGCGCGGCATCCCCTGCATCTACTACGGCACGGAGCAGTATCTGCACAACGACACGAGTGGTGGCACAGACCCCTACAACCGACCGATGATGCCGGGCTTTTCCACTTCCACGACCGCGTATCAACTGACCAACAAACTCTCCACGCTCCGGCGCAACAATCCGGCCATCGGCTACGGCTCTACGACCCAACGCTGGATGAACAATGATGTCTACATCTACGAACGAAAGTTCTTCAATAGCGTCGTCCTCGTCGCCATCAACAAAAACGAGACCTCTTCCTACAACATCACGGGACTCAACACCTCCTTGCCCGCAGGCAGCTATTCGGACAACCTGACGGGCTTGCTTGGCGGCTCAAGCATCACGGTCACGTCCGGCTCAGGCGGCAACAATCCGGTCACTAATTTTACGCTGCCCGCGCACACCGTCGCCGTCTGGCAGTATGTTGAAGGGGCGGGCACGCCGAAAGTTGGTTCGATTGGGCCGACGCTCGGTCAATCCGGGGTGAAAGTCACCATCGCCGGTAAGGATTTCGGCTCGACGACGGGCACGGTCAAGTTCGGCACGACGACCGCCAGTATCGTCTCATGGTCTCCGACCAAGATCGTCGCCACGACACCCGCTGTGACAAACGGCAGCTATAACGTCACCGTCACGAATTCATCGAGCCAGGTCTCCAACGGCATCCAGTACACCGTGCTGACGGCCAAAATGATTCCAGTGACCTTCACGGTTTACAATGCGTCGCCGACCGTCACGGGCGACTACATCTTCCTGACCGGCAACACAGTCGAACTCGGCAACTGGAGCACGACCTGGGATGGAGCGACGGGGCCGATGCTCACGCCTAACTACCCGAACTGGTTTCTCAACGCGAGCGTGCCCGCCGGGCAGACAATTCAATTCAAGTTCATCAAGATCGCGGCCAACGGCACAGTCACATGGGAAGCCGGAGCCAACCACAGCTACACCGTGCCAGCGAGCGGGGTTGGGTCCGTGAACGTGAACTGGCAGTATTAGAATTAATTTGAAGAGCGCGCAACAATGCGCCGCGCGAGCGACGGTTGAAACAACACATCGTGAGTCTTCAACCGTCGCTGACGCGACGTAGAATCATCATCGCCTATTTCCCGTGCGTTGAAACGCACGGCTAAACTCAAGCTGCCGCTACGTGGCAAAAGAAACGGCCAACTTACGAATAATGAATCGGCTATCGGTCGTCATCGGATTCGTCATTATGCTGAGCTTTCATGCCCGGCAAACGGAAGTCTGCATAGCCCAATCCCAATCCACGCCGCCAGCCGCCTCTCAGGTTAAGCCCGGCAACAAACCTGCCCCCAGGATCAAGCTTGAAGCCTTGAAAAAATACGTCGGCAGATACACTCTTGAAGTCGGCATCATTCCCATCTCCACACTCGACGTGACGCTGGAAAATGAAGCGTTATGGGTCAAGCCTTCGGTCGTCAAAAAGCGTAGGCTCGTCCAGAAATCGAAGTCTGTGTTTCTTGATGAGATCGAAGGCACGAAATACAAATTCAACACGGACAATGAGGGCAATTATTCAACGCTGACTTTTGAATACGAAGGAAGCTCATATACGGCGGAGAGAGTCGTCCTGCCCCCGCCGAGCCTCAAGGGGAACACGACTTTCCGTTTGAAGGGAAACGGCGACGCGAGCATCGTCACGCTGGCAGGCAGTTTCAACAACTGGGATCAATCGCAGCTCGTCTGCGGTCGGGAGAATGATGAATGGGTCTGCCGCGTCGATCTTGAGCCGGGCTATCACACCTACAAATTTATCGTTGACGGCAACTGGGTGCTCGACCCCGACAATCCAAACACAGCCATAGACGACGCCGGAAATACAAACAATGTCCTCGTCAAACAATAAGTAGGACAGGCATTCCTGCCTGTCGTAGGACAGACATTCCTGTCTGTCATTGAGCGCGAAGAGCGCGAATACTGATTAGCGAAAACTATCAGCGTGCTGTTCGCACGCTACGACAGGCAGGAATGCCTGTCCTACATATGAAGACAGACCTCGAACGGCTGGCAATCCGCGTGCGCCCTGATGGCAGGCCGATCATGCACCAGGAGTGGGGCAAGCTGCTGTTCATGCACTGGCGCATGGATGAGAAGAAGCTCCGCCCGTTGATTCCTGAGCGAGTGACGATTGATACTTTCGACGGCTCTGCGTGGATTGCGGTCACGCCGTTTACGATGTGGGACATTCGCGCTTTCCCTCCGCTGTTGCCGCCAGTTCCCGGCTTGAGCAGCATGCACGAATTGAACGTCCGCACATATGTTCATCTGGATGGTGTGCCGGGCGTCTGGTTCTTCTCGCTCGACGCCAACAGTTCCATCGCCGTGCTGACCGCGCGAACATTCTTTCATCTACCCTACCTCAACGCCGAGATGGAGCTCGAGCAGCAGGGCGAGACCATCATCTATTCTTCAAGACGGAAGGAAGGCGACGACGTACCGCCCGCGAAGTTTGACGCCACGTGGAAGACGGGCGAGATGATTCCATATTCTCATCCTGGCTCGCTTGAGTTTTTCCTGACAGAGCGCTATTGCCTCTACACATCCCACAAACAGAAGCTCTACCGCTGCCGAATCTTTCACGAGCCCTGGCCCTTGCAGAAAGCTACGCTTTCATCCTTTGACTCGACGATGATCGAATCGCACGGCTTGCCGACACCGAAAGATGAGCCTTTGCTGAATTATGCGGAGGAGATCAGCGTGGACATCTGGCCGCTGGAAGAAGTTTGAGGTAAGAAGAACCGCGTCCTTCCTTTTAATCGCCATCAAGCAAGAAGATTGTCTTGATGTAAGGACGCCCGTTCCTCAAGCCGTAGGCGATTTTTTGTAGATACAGGGTATTGTGATTAATGCCGCCGTTGAAATCGTAAGTACACTGACCTTTCAGGCATCGCAGCAGCGGTCTGAGATGTCTGGCGGGGAAGCCATCTGTCTCCCGGCTTCTGAGCCACTTCTCGCCCTGCGCCAGTGTCCTGAATGCTTTGATCTCAAATTGATCCTTTGCGCCATCCTCCACCAGGGAATGCTCAACCACGATTCTCACTTTCCCGAAGTAAGGACGCTGAGCATCAAGCCTTCCTAAGTCTTTCGCCGTGTAAGCCTCGGCCAACGCTTTCTCAAGTTGATTAATGGTGGAGGTGGAAAGAGCAACGCTACGGCCCGCGTGATTACCGGCCACATCCCAACTGGAGAGCGAATATGTTTGTTTGAGATTCCTGTAAACTACCGCAGTTACATCCTGAGTCTTGTTATTAACCCTGACCTTCAGACGAAGCATGTAGTTGAGTCCCGCGACCACTTGCACTTCAGCACGCTCGATTGAAAGCAGTGTTATCGAAGCGCCAACTTTGCGCCCCTCCGCTCTGATGGCGAATCTGGCCGCAGACACTACTTCGGGGTCATTGTTAGAAGTTTCCGCATAACCGCCCGCGATAGGGACTTGTTGTGCCAGGACACCGGACATAGCGCCTGGAATGATGTTGAGCGCGGCGATGATTACCACGACCCGCCAATTCTTTTTCATTCGCATCCTCACATTCTTCAGAATTCTGAATAATCACACTACGGCTTACCCGCAATCCCGTTCAGCGGCCCATTCGGGTCAATGATATTTTTCAAGACGCTGTAAGGGATAACTACTACGTGCGGGCCTTCGGCGTATGAAGCCACCTGATACGGATTGAAAGTCACTTCCAACCCTTTAAGGGTGATATTCCAGCTTTGATAGTTCTTCTCTTCCGGGCCTGCACCGCTCTTTATCCAATCGAGGTCGGGGTCCGGCGATAATTGTTTCCTGAGAGCTTTGACGGCGTAGTCAGAGATGGGGCTCAAGTAATTCGAGTTTGGCTTGAAGAGGTCTGCGAGGCTCAGGCTACGTCCCTGATTGAGGTCGTAATTGAAGACGATGACGTTGTAATTCCCATGAGCAGCCCCCTCGAAGTAAGTGTTGATGATGAAACCGATGCTCACCAGATTATTGGTTGCGAACTCAACCTGATACCTTGAATCAAAGGTACTCTCCCCGCCGAACGTTTGTTCTTCGGGCGCACTGAAATCTTTCTTAAAGCCGCCGACCTCTTTATCAATAAACTGTCTCAATTCCTGATTCAGTTTCGTCAACCGGGAGTTACGTCCAGCGCCAACAGCCTGCGGATACCTGGCCTTGATGGTGTATCTCAGTTTTTTATTAGCTTCTCTGATCTGTCTGGGTGCAAAGCTGACGGCAACTTTGCCGCGCTGCATTGACAGCACACTTGTGCCCGCTTTCGCCCCGGCATTAGCCTGGTTTGTGTTGAAGACGCTCAGGACAAGCACGATTGAAATGAGCGATGAGAAAAGGTTTTTCATCCCTGAAACCTCAGAAGTCGTGTTTTAGCTTGCGAAGCCAAGAGTAACTAAAGACCTGTTACCACGCGCGTCACACGAAACCACACGAAAAGAGAGGAGCAATCTGATTCGTGTGGTTTCGTGTGACGCGCGTGGTTTATCTCTTTCCTGAGCAAGATTTCGTTAGACGCTTTCAGCCCTATCAGGCGGCGGCGCGATGGCCGTAAATTCTTCACTGAAGCGGCGCGCATAGCTGTTGAGCAGTTCGTCCACACGCTCCAACTTCGTCGAGCGAACGACGAGGCCGACGTGGTGGCGTTTTTTGACGCGATAGACGATCTCTTCATCGGTATATGCGCTGGTGTCCGGGTATTCCTGCCGCGCCAGAGAGAGCACGATGCCGCCGTATTCCTTACGCTGTGCTGGCAGCTTGTAAGAGCCGCTATCCCGCGCAACCTCTATGCCCGCCCACTCGCGCCAGATGTTAATCCCGCTCGCCGCTTCCAGGCTCTCCGCGATGTATGCGCCGCCGACGCGCGCCGCAATCTCCAGAAAGTAGAACTCACCGGTCTCGGCGCTCTTGATGAATTCGGCGTGCGCCGCACCGTGCATTAGACCGAGCGCGGCAACTAATTTGCGGTTGAGCCTGAGCAGCTTCCTTTCATCTTCGGAACCATACTTGACGGTGCGTGAGATGAAGACGCCGCCCTGATGCGTCACATCCAGCGGAGGCCGCCCGTAGGCGCTCGTCCCGGCGAAGATCACCTTGCCGTCTTTGACGAGTGAATCAACATGAAAAACGTCGCCCGCGACAAACCGTTCGAGCAAGTAGTAGGGCGAGCGCTCATTCAAATTCTCGCGCGCGTCGAGAGCATCAATCGCACGCCAGACCTGTTCGGACTCTTCCAGCTTTTTGATTCCGAAGGCAGACACGTCCGAGCGCGGTTTCAAGACCCACGGCGCAGGCACACGCGCCATGTAATCGCGCAAGGCGTCGTAATTGAGGACGTGAACAAACTCTGGCACGGGAATCCCCGCCCGGCTCGCGTGGGCGCGCATTGACAGCTTGTCGCGGAAGACGCGCGTCTGAGCGCTCGTCATTCCATCCATGCAGAGATGCTCGCGAACCAGCCCGGCGGTGATGACATCGAACTCTTCGAGGGCGATGATGCGGTCAATCTGTTGCGGGCGTCCGAGCTGGCTGACGACGTAGATGAAAAGCTCCGGCCCGGCATCGTTCGGGAGAGCGATGATGTCGTCCAGACTCTCGCGCGGCCAGTCTTCCTGGAGAACCTTCTCCTTCGTCACAAGGATGACGCGCGCGCCCAGCCGCTTGCACTCGCGCATGAACTCCACGCCTTTGAAATAGCTCGCCAGACAAACGAAAGTTGGAGAGCGCGAGATTGCTTCAGTCATAAAGCCTCCGCTTCATTATTCGTCGTCAACATCGTCCTGAACGCCCGTTCCCACGCCGCCATCTAAGATAGTGCTCATCCCGCTGTTCTCTTCCCCGCTGGTCGGCGCGTCCGGCTCGCTCGCTTCGCCACGCTCTTCGTCGCGCGTCGGCTCCTGATAAGAATCGTCGCCTTCGTCTCTGGCAGGCGAGTTATCTTTCGAATCGGTGGTCTCCTCGTCCATCATCGCGGTCTTCCTTTCTTTGATCTCAAGCGCTGGCTGATGAGTACCGGCGCGTGTGTCGAGGCGTCGCCGGTATTGCGCTGGGTTTAGTTGGTCGTATATAACACAGGACATCAAGGGTCGTACAACGACACGCGCCGAAGATCGAGAGGCGAACGTGCCGGACGTGAGCGGAGAGCCTTTCCGTCTCGCACAGGGAATCTAACCATCAGTCTTCGCTCGTACATTGTCCGAAGACCTCGCGGGCGAGCAACATTCAGAGATGTTTGGAAAGTCTCAGAAAGCCCCACAGGGGCGTCATGTGACAGCCTGTGGCAACGCCACAGGCTCTTACATTTCGCTCCTTCGGAGCTTTTCATTCAGCTTTTCAAAAGCCTGAAGCTTTTTTACTTCTAACTTCTAAATACCTACTCCTATGATCTTCCGTAGCCCCTATACCACCGTCACGATTCCTGAAATTCCTTTGACGCAAGCCGTCCTGCGCCGTGCAGAAGAACTGGGCGACAAGCCAGCGTTGATTGACGGCACGACAAATCGCACGCTCACCTACCGGCAGTTGAATGATGCTGTGCGGCGAGTGGCGGCGGGGTTGGCCGAGCGCGGGTTTCGCAAAGGCGATGTCTTCGCGCTCTACAGTCCCAACCTGCCGGAATACGCCGTCGCCTTTCACGCCGTCGCCACCCTCGGCGGAATCGTCACGACTATCAACCCGATGTACACCGCCGACGAATTAGCTCATCAATTAAGCGACGCCAACGCGAAATACTTGTTGACCGTTCCGCAGTTGATGGAAAAGGCAGTCGAGGCGAGCGGTGACTCGAAGGTGCAAGAGATTTTCGTCTTCGGCGAAGCGCCCGGCGCAACTTCTTTCAGCAGGCTGCTGGAGAGCGAGGGCGAGGTGCCGTCGGTTGAAATCAACCCGCGCGAAGACATCGTCGCGCTTCCCTATTCGAGCGGCACGACCGGCGTGGCCAAGGGCGTGATGCTGACGCACTACAACATGGTCGCCAACCTGCACCAACTCGAAGAGCATGATCTCACCTCCGAGCGGGACACGCTGATTGCCGTTCTACCTTTCTTTCACATCTACGGCATGAACGTCATTATGAACGTTGGCCTTTTCAACGGCGCGACCATCGTCACCATGCCGCGTTTCGAGATGGAGCAATTTCTGAACGCGATGCAAACTTACAAGGTGACGCGCGCCCATCTCGTTCCACCGATCATCCTCGCGCTGTCGAAACAACCAATCGTTGAGGGTTTCGATCTCTCGAATCTAGAAATCATCATGTCGGGCGCTGCGCCGCTGAGCGAGAGTTTGACGAACGCCTGTTGCGAGCGTCTCAAGTGCGTCCTCAAGCAGGGCTACGGCCTGACCGAATCCAGCCCGGTCACGCATATGTGCTCCGAAGTTCCCGCAGAGATTAAGTACGGCTCGGTCGGCCAGTGTATTCCGAACACCGAATGCAAGATTGTCAATCTTGAAACCGGCGCTGAGGCTGAGCCGAGGCAGGAAGGTGAAATCTGGGCGCGCGGCCCGCAGATTATGAAAGGCTACCTCAATCGCCCGGAAGCCACAGCGCAGACAGTTGACGCCGAAGGCTGGCTGCATACGGGCGACATCGGCTACGCTGACGAGGAAGGCCACTTCTTCATCGTTGACCGCGCCAAAGAACTCATCAAGTACAAAGGTTTTCAGGTTGCGCCCGCAGAGCTTGAAGCCATCCTGCTTTCGCATCCGGCGATTGCAGATGCTGCGGTCATCCCCGTGCCCGATGAAGAAGCCGGAGAAATACCGAAAGCCTTCATCGTCCTCAAAGGCGAAGCGAGCGAAGAGGAGATCAAGGCTTTCGTCGCCGAACAGGTCGCGCCGTACAAAAAGATTCGCCGGATAGAATTTATCGAACAGATTCCGAAATCGCCTTCGGGCAAAATCCTGCGCCGTGTGTTAGTTCAACGTGAACGAGAAAGGAAATCGAGTTAATGTCACCTGAGATTATTACCAGAGCAATCAGAGCATACTTTGCCGCCACCCGCGCGATGGATGTGGAAGCATGGGTCGCCACGTTTGCGCCCGACGCCGTTACTTACGATCCTGTGGGAGCGCCGCCGACCGCCGGACACGATGCCCTGCGCCAGTTCTTCGGGGCAATAGTCGGCGCATTCGAAAAGGTCGGGCTGACGGAAGACCAAATCTTCATCGCGGGCAACGGAGCCGCCGTCAAGTGGACTGGGCAAGGCAAGGGCAGGAATGGACGCGAGGTGCGGTTTGAAGGAATTGATATTTTCGAGCTTAACGAAGCAGGTCTGATTCAAACCATCCGGGCTTACTGGAACCCGGCGGAAGTGATGATGCAGTTGCAAAGCTGAGGGCCACTTCCGTATCGGTCAACTGAAAAGAGGTAAGCAGATGTAGGGCTTGCCCTTTCCTGACTTTATTCTTTACAACTACGAAAGAATCAGGAATAATCCCCGCCGATTGCCGATAGTCCTTTGCCCGGAGCACGCGGTGTTTTAGCGCAACGATGCTTGTCGCCGACACGATAATAGCCGCTTACGTACTCACAGCAGTACCGCAGGTGCAACGAACTTAATTTTTCTCCACGAGCACTTCTACCTCTGCCCGCCATGAAGGCGGTAACGCTCCTTCTGCAATCGCTCACGCAAGCCTTGACAAATATATCCACCGGAAAATGAAGCGACCGCAAAAAGGTCGTCTTGAAAGAGAGGAATCCTCATGGCCGACTGGGTCGAACTGGCGAAACAACACCCTCGTTACGAACGGCTGGCACCAAAGTACAGTGAGCCGGGACAGCGAAAAAAACTGCTCTCGCTCGACGGCGGCGGCATTCGCGGCGTCATTACGCTGCAAGTGCTGGCCGAGTTGGAGCGGCAGTTGAAGGAGAAGGCTGGAGGCGGCGAAGACTTTTGCCTCGGCGACTACTTCGACTACATCGGCGGCACGAGCACGGGCGCGATCATCGCCGCTTGTCTCGCCTACGGGTTTCCGGTGAAGAAGATTATTGAACTCTACGACCAGCTTGGGCAGGAGATGTTTAAGAAGCCGAAGAACCCTCTCAAATGGCTCTGGTACAAATACCTGTCGAACCCGCTGGAGGGCCAGCTCAAAGATATTTTCGGCAAGGACGAGGATGGCGACGATTTAAAGCTCGGCTCTGGAAAACTCCGCTGCCTGCTGCTCCTTGTCTTGCGGAACGTCTCGACGGACTCGTTCTGGCCGATTAGCAACAACCCGTTCGCTCGCTATAACCTCGGCGATGGGGCGGATTACGGAAACAAGAACAGCAACCTTTACGTTCCCCTCTACCAGTTGGTGCGCGGCAGCACCGCCGCCCCCACTTTTTTCGCACCGCAAAAGATCGAAGTCCGCAGCAAATCAAGCGTCAAAACTTTCAAGTTCGAGGACGGCGGGGTGACGCCCTACAACAACCCGGCCTTCCTGCTCTACCGCATGGCGACCGTCTCCGCCTACAACCTCGCCTGGGAGAAGGGCGAGGACAAACTCCTGCTCGTCTCGGTCGGGACTGGCGCAGCGCCGCGCCTCAACAGTAACCTCGGCGCGACTTTCCTTCTCAGTAATGCCAGCCTCGTGCCGAACGCGCTGATGTATGGAGCGCTGGTGGATCAGGATATTAACTGCCGGATGACGGGGCGGTGCGTCCACGGTGCGCCGATAGACAGGGAGTTGGGCGACATGATCCCCCCCGCCGCGAGCAAGGACGAGGGGCCGAAATTCACGCCGTCTCCGGGCGACCCCCAGCGCGCGTTCCTCTACGCACGCTACAACGCCGAACTCAGCAAAGGCTGGTTCCAGGAAAATGGCTTCGGCAAACTTGACCCGGCAGTGGTCGGCAAGCTGGACTCCACCGACCACATCGCCGATCTTCGCCGAATCGGGCAGAAGGTCGCCGAGGAGGTTGACATCAACAAATTCGCCTCATTCATTTGATAAGGAGAGACCTCAATGCCACCACCACCACAAGCCTACGCGAATATGCGTGCCTTCATCGTCACCCCGTTTGAGAAGAAGAAGGACGCGAAGGGCAACGAGATTGACTTTGACCTCGTCCGCACGACTCTCATCGAACCGGCGCTTGAGCGTCTTGGTCTCGGAGGGGGGACGACCGGCGAGGTCATCCGTGCCGGGAGCATTCATGCAGACATGTTCCAATTGCTGCTGACCGCCGACATTGTCGTCGCCGAAGTCTCGATCCACAACGCCAACGTCTTCTACGAACTCGGCATTCGCCATGCCCTGCGTCGGCACCGCACCTTCATGCTCCGTGGCGAGGACAAGGACGGCAACAAGAATGACAAAGCCCCATTCGACATTCAGGGACTCCGCTACCTGAAATATGACCGCGACGACCCAGCGGCTTCGCTCGAAGCGTTGGTTGAGGGCTTGCGGGCGACGCTCGACACGCCCGACCAGGACAGTCCCGTCTTTCGCAACCTGCCCGCTCTCAAGGAGCAGGAACGCTCGCACTTTCAGCCCGTGCCGCCAAAGTTTACCGAAGAGGTTGAGTTGGCGCAGGCAGCGAAGCATCGCGGCGACCTCGCCATGCTGGGACTCGAAACGCGCGGCTTTGAATGGTGGGCTGGAGGGCTGAGAGTCGTCGGCACCGGGCAGGTCAAACTCAAAGACTTCGAAGGTGCCCGGCAGACTTGGGAGCAGATTCTGAAGGTGTACCCGGATGATAAGGACGCGAACACGATGCTTGGCACCGTTTATCAGCGGCTCGGCGAAAAGGCCACCGACGTGGGACGCTCCGAAGAACTTTTTATCCTCTCCGATCAGGCGCTGGATCGCGTCATTGCTCACCCGGAGGCCACCGCCGAAGAGAACGCCGAGGCTTACGCCCTGCAAGGTCGCAACGCCAAGACGCGCTGGATACAGGAATGGAGAAAGTACCCGGAAGATGAGCGCCGCGAGCAGGCGCTGCGCTCAGCATACCTTGAAGCAGCCTACGAGGCTTGTGCCAAAGGATTCAACGAAGACCTCAACCACTTTTACTCCGGCCTCAACGCTATGGCGATGCTGGCCGTCAGGACCGAGTTGGCGGAGGAAATGCCGGACGTGTGGGAAGATGAATTCGATGATGAAGCGCAGGCCGCACTGAAACTCGCCGAGTTGAAGAAAAAGCTCACCGGCTTAGCCTCAAGTGTCGAGTTATCCATCAAGGCCGGGATTGACCGCCTCCAGCACCAGGCGAACACGGAGAAGGATGTAACAAAGCGGAAGGATAAACTGAATAAATTGCTGTGGGCGAAAATCAGTCAGGCCGACCACTGCTTTCTGACCGCGAAGAAGTCGGAAAAGGTGAAGAGCGAGTACCGCAAGTGCCTGAAAGATGTGGACATCTTCTCGCGCGACTCAGTCGGCAGGCAAGTCAGGCTCTACGGAGAACTCGGGCTGTTTGGCGATAACGTCGCCTCAGCGCTTGAAAGCATCGGCCCGTCGCCACCTGAGGAGAAACCAGAGGAGCAGCCGCTCGTCATCCTTTTTACAGGGCACAGGGTTGACGAAGAGGGTCGTGAGCCAAAGCGCTTTCCCAAGGAAAAAGTGGACGTTGCGAAGGAAGCCATCAAGGCGGCGCTCTCGGAAGAATTGGCGAAGGCGAAGGGGAAAGCAATCGGCATCGCGGGCGGCGCGAGCGGGGGCGACATCCTCTTCCACGAAGCCTGCGCGGAGCTGAACATCCCGACTTACCTCTATCTAGCGCTCCCGCGCGAAGACTACGTCCGCGCATCCGTCCAGCCCGCAGGCGATGAGTGGCTCGAGCGTTTCAACACTCTGTACAAGCAGAACCAGAATAAGCGTGAGCAGTCTTGGTCGGAAGACCTCCCGGCGTGGCTGCGCGAGAAAGGAAAGAAATATACCATCTGGGAGCGCAACAACATCTGGACGCTCTCAAACGCCCTCGCGCTCGACACCGCAGGCGGCGGCACAAACCTCGTCCTCATCGCTCTCTGGGACAAAGAGACTGCCGACGGGCCGGGCGGCACGAAGGACATGGTCAGGCAGGTGGAGAAGCGAGGTGCCCGCAAGAGAATCCTGCCAACGAAGGAATTGTTCGGACTCACGGACAGCCAAGCTGCACAAGGTTAGGAACCCAACCCCGGCGGGTCGGCCAATTGACCGCCCCGCCGTTACCTCCCACCTGGATAATTTCTGCGGGGCAAGCGCCAATCAAGCTGTCGTGCGTCTATCATGTTCAGCCGCCACGGACTTGACGCTCGTCCGCAGTCGAACTATCTTCGCTTGCGTCTCTTCTCCTAAATTGATTCTTGCGGAGTTTGTAATGTCATCACAACTTGCGGTTCAAAGCCCTGCCTGGACGATTCCTGGCTACCTTGAAACGCGCGAAAATCATCTGACCATCAATGGCGTGGACGCGCTTTCTTTGGTGCGCGATTATGATTCGCCGCTCTATGTCTTTTCCGAACCGCGCATCCGCTCGAACATCGAACGCCTGAAGAGCGCTGCCCAACAGGTCTCGCATCCGATTCGTTTCTGCTACGCCTCGAAAGCCAACTCCAATATGGCCATCCTCAAGACCGTGCGCGATTCGGGGATTGACCTCGAAGTCAACAGCGGCGGAGAGCTTTTCAAAGCCTTGCGCGTCGGCTTCCGTCCGGAACAGATCATCTTCAACGGCACGAGCAAGACGGACGCGGAATTGGATGAAGCTGTCAGCGCGGGAATCTATGCCATCAACGTTGATTCGATTTACGAAATCGAGCTTGTCGAAAAGGCCGCTCAAAGAATTGGCAAACGCGCCAACATTGCCCTGCGCCTGACGCCTGAGATCGGCACGCGCTCGCACCTCGGCTTACAGACCGCATTGCTGACCTCGAAGTTCGGCATCTCTTATTCCGAAGTCCTCGAAGCCTTCCGGCGTGGGCTGCTTCATCCAGAACTCGTCAACGTCTGCGGCATACACATCCACGTCGGCTCGCAAACCCCGGACATAGAGCCTTTCGCCGCCGCTTTCAAAACCATGTGGGAGCATCTCCTCACGCTTCATCGCGAGACGGGGCACACGCTCGAACACATCAATCTCGGCGGCGGAATTCCCGTCAACTACCTGCGCGACCGCTCGCTTGCCGATCAACTGCCCGAACACGAGCGCGACATGCTCGGCGCTGACCTCGAACCCGCAGAAATGCTCTCGGCGGCGCTCAAGGTCGCACGCGAATCGGCGCGCGAGGCCAACGCAGAACACCTGCTTGAGCGCATCACCATTCTACTTGAGCCGGGGCGCAGCATTATCGCCGACGCGGGTTTGGTCTTAACGACCGTTCGCAACATCAAGCGTAGACCTGAGACGAACGACGTTTGGCTGCTGACCGACGCGGGATATAACCTGCTGCTCTCGATGAACAATTACAAGTGGTACTACCACCTGATCTCAGCTTCGCGCGCCGCCGACACGTCCGAGACGGATTACAAAGTCGCCGGGCCGCTCTGCGATTCGGGCGACGTTTATTTCGACATCGAGCGCGAAGGACGCCTGCCTGACTATCGCTGCCTGCCCGCGCACGTCCAACCCGGCGAAGTGCTCGCCCTGCTCAACAGCGGCGCATACTCGCTCGCACAGATGTTCCATTACAATGGCCGCCCGTTGCCCGCCGCCGTGATGGTGCGCGAAGAAGGTAAAGTTGATTTGATTCGCCGCCGCGATACGTATGACGATTTGATTACGCATGATGTTTGGGAATAATTTCCCAGTATCTACAGGACTAAACCAAAGAAGGAATAGACAGGATTTTCAGGATTTTCAGGATTTTCAGGATTTTCAAGATTAAGAAAAGCAGATAAGTTAATTTAGCTTGATGTTTCTTCGCTTATCCTGTTCATCTTGTTAATCCTGTCTAATTTCTTAATGTTCTGATCCTATCAGCTTCTGTTTAGCTCTCAGCTTGAAACTTATGTCAAAACTCGCGCCCAGCAACGTCACTCTGATTCGCGGCCTGACTCTCGTCGCGGCGGCTTCCATCGTGATCGGCAACGTCATCGGCACGGGCGTGTTTCTCAAAGCGCGCGTGATGACGTGCAACGTCGGGACGCCTGGCATGGTCATTACCGTGTGGGTTGTCGCGGGAATTCTCAGCCTGGCGGGCGCGCTGACGTATGCCGAACTGGCCGCGATGATGCCTCGCGCTGGCGGCGAGTACGTGTTTATGCGCGAGGCTTACGGCCCACGCTGGGGTTTTCTCTATGGCTGGATGCAAATCTTCATCGCCAAGACCGGCTCGCAGGCTTCGGTCGCCGTCGCCTTCGCCATCTTCCTCAATAACCTGACGGGCAACGCGCTCAGTGTCCCTTTCTTTACGGTCAATCTTTTCGGGAAGGCGTTTGATTTCGGCTACCTGCAAGTCATTGCGCTCTCTTTAATCGCCATTTTCACGCTGGTCAATTGCGCCACTGTGGTGGTCAGCGGGTGGATCGCAACCGTCCTGACAGGAGTGAAAATCGCACTGGTGCTGGGAATCGGGATTGGCGCTTTCGTGCTGGCGAGTGGTGATTGGAGCCATTTCTCGCTGGCGAACATGGGCGGGATTTGTGAGGACGTGAATCCGGGCACGATGTTCGGCGTCGCGGGATTCAGCGCAGCAATGCTGGGAGCGCTCTGGGGCTATGACGGCTGGAACAATCTCACGCTGGTGGCGGGAGAAGTGAAAGACCCGCAGCGTAATATCCCGCGCGCGCTCATCGGCGGGATGGTGCTGATTATTCTGCTTTACGTCTTCGTCAATCTCGCTTACTTCTACGTGCTCACGCCGACCGAGATTGCCAGTGTCCCGAAAGCCTCTTCGGTGGCGGCTGCGGTAGCTAAAAGCTTTCTAGGCCCGGCGGCCATCGCTCTCATCGCGGCTTCCTTGATGGCCTCTTCAATCGGCACGCTGCACACTTCGATTTTGACGGGCGCGCGTGTGCCGTATGCCATGTCGCGCGACCGCCTCTTCTTCCCAAGACTCGCGCAATTGTCTCCGCGCACGCATGTGCCCATCGGAGCGCTCGTCGTTCAGGGCATCTGGGCGGGCATCCTGACGCTCTCCGGGTCGTTCGATACTTTGACGGATTACGTCATCTTCGGCTCGTGGATTTTCTACGGGTTGACGACCGCCTCCGTCTTCATCTTCCGTCGAAAGATGCCGAACGCCGAGCGCCCGTACAAGGCATGGGGCTACCCGGTAGTGCCAGTGCTCTTCCTGCTCGTCACAGGATTCCTTCTCTTTACGACGCTGCTGCCTGATCCGGCGGCTGGGTTGAAGGGAATAAATCCCAACGCGCTCATCGGTCTCGGACTGATCGCCCTCGGACTTCCCGTCTACTGGTATCTGTCGCGCCGCAACCGTGTGGCATATGAAGGAACACCCGCTGGCGAAGACGAGCAGCCACCTCAAGAGAATGTTCAGGACGACGAAAAGTAAGTCGGCGACAGACAAACAGAGTCGAGCATGAGGCGCGGAGTCAAAGGGTTAATTCTGAAACCAGCTTTGAGAGGACTTGAAGCGAGACGATGAGCGAAGAAAGAAGGCGTGCAGAGCGTTTCCATGTCAATCTTGATATTCGGTGGGAAGGCTCTTCTGGGCAACGCAAAGGAACTATCAGCGACATCAGCACGAGCGGCTGCTTTATTTTGACTTCACCTGAGGTTGCCGCGTCTGAACCCGTCAGGATCGGGATTCAATTGCCGCAGGGGAAAATCATGACGCTTCCCGGCGAAGCAGTTTACTCGACGGAAGAGATCGGTTTTGCTTTGCGCTTCACCAATCTCGGCAAGAAAGAAGAGCTATTTCTTCAACGCCTGATTGATTCCGCTCGTCGAAAGCTGAGCGCATAAGATAGCGGTTGCACGCTCCCGGCGAGGCCATTTCTTTTCTGCGTCTGAAGCGGATTGCAAAATTATTCTTGACTTGGCCGCAGAGTTGGCTTAGAAGCACTGTGGTCTAACTGCACAATTTGAAGCGGAGTGGCTGTTCGCAGGGCCACTCTAATCCCAAAATCTAACTTAGCTTAAAAGGAGCGCCCCCAGATGGATAGTCGTATTCTTGGAATTGTCGGCGGAGTTTTACTTCTCATCGGTGTCTTTTGCCCGCTCGTCGGCGTGGACTTTTTGGGGCAGAGCATGACTGTCAGCTACATCGGCAGCGGTCAGGGTACAAGCTGGGAGGGACTCTTGATGATCCTTCTCGGAATCGCCGGGATTGCTCTCGCCGTCTTGAGGAAATATAAACTCCTGCTCGTCCCCGGAATTCTGGCCCTTGCCATAATTGCTTATGATTATTTCAGTTTCAAATCAAAGATGTCTGAAATGATGAGCATGGCAGGGTCTAGAAGCACGGAGCTTGAAAATGCCGTCTCGATGAAGTGGGGCTGGATTGTTCTTATCCTCGGCGCGCTCGCACTTCTCGCCGCCGGTGCGATGGGTAAAAATATTCCCGCGCCCGCCGGAAACTGGGGAGCGCCGCCGCCTCCGCCGCCTTATACCCCGGGACGATAGATTGCCGACAAAGACCTTCAGGCGTGAGCGCCCTTTCAATCAGGGGCGCTCGCGCTTTGGCCTGCGTTAAGCCTGTAAATTTCCGTTCACGACCAGAGGACTCTTCGGATGGCATCAAATCAACGCACCCTCGCTATTATCGGCGCGTCCATGCTGCTGCTCGGTTTCTTTCTGCCCGCCATCAGCTTTTTAGGCTTGCTTAACTTTAGTTACTTCGATTTGCTGAGACTCTCCGCGCGGTTCAGCACAGGACTTGTCATTTTCGCCCTCGGCGGACTTTCTCTTTTCCTCGCTCTGAAGAATAATTTCAAACCGCTCATCGGCACAGGCATTCTGGCGCTGGTCATCCTCATCTTTGATTTCATCACGTACAAAAAAGCGCTCGCGGGTTTATCACCTGCGGGGCGAATGGGGACTGGCACGCTGGGAGCAACGTCAACTGAATCCGGGCAATTAGACGAACTGGCAGGAATGTTTATTCAACCGGGGTGGGGCATGTACATCATCGCCATAGGCGCGATTCTGCTCATCGTCGCCGGGGCGCTGAAAAACAAGTCTTCCATGAACGGCCCGGACTGGAACCAGAATCCGCCACCGCCAATGAATTACACCTGAAGACAATCGTCCCCCTGAAATTCCGGTTGCTCCCTGCAACCGGAATGCTCCGCAGCCAGCCCACCGATCTTTCTCTTTAATGCTTAAGGAATATCCGATGATTGATAAAGACGACACGACATCTCCAGTACCACCGGCAGAGACGGAATCAACCCAGTGGATATCACCCTTTGAGGAATTAGCGACGACGCCATCCACGGCAGATGGACAGGCGGATGCGCCGGACGAGTCTCAGGCTGCCCCGCAGATGATTGGAACGCCTGAAGAAGATGCCGCGCATTTTCCCGGCGTGCAGAGCTATACGGACACCTGCGCCATTCGCTGCCAGGAGTTTGTGCTGGAGCTTTACACCAATCAGGATATTCCAGAGGAGCAGTTAATCCAGCAGGCTTTAGATCATGGCTGGTATACGCCCGGTCAGGGTACGCCCATAGAAGACATCGGCAATCTGCTCGAACTCAACGGCGTCCCCGTCAATCGCTTCGAGCATGCCAACATCTTTCATCTCGCCTCAGAGCTTGGGCAGGGACACAAAGTAATCATCGGCATTGATTCCGGCGAGCTGTGGAATGACAACCCCGTCATGGAGGCGATTCAGGATTGGTTCGGCCTGGACAAGGCAGATCACGCCGTCGTCGTCTCCGGGATTGACACGACCGACCCGGCCAGCCCACATGTCCTCGTCAGCGATCCGGGCACGGGTGAGGCGCTGGGGTCTTATCCGGTCGCTCAATTTCTGGATGCGTGGGAAGAGAGCAATTTCAATATGGTTTCCACGCAAGAGCCTGCACCGAGCAACCTCCCCGAAATGGTCAACTTCGATTATGACGCTGGCCACATCCCGGAAGTCACCGGGATGACGTGGGAAGAATTTCAAACTTTCGAAGAGGAGCCGGAAGCCTGGGAGGACATATTCAAGAACGATTTGTTTACTTCCCCGACCGATGAAACTCCTGAAACCGCCCCCGGCACGCCCTACGCAGACATGAATAACAACCGTCTTCCCGACACGGCAGATGCGTCAGGGCATCAGTCGCTGGATGACGCAGGCTTCCAGGCCGAGTTGGACGAGATAGAACGCGAGGCTTTCAAAGCTGAGCTTGATTCATCGCTCGATCCTAAGAGCTTCACGAATCCTTACGACGATTAGGGGTTCGCTTCTCCCATAAGGCCAACCGAAGATGAGCGCTGCAAACGACACGACCGCGCGCAACGAAAACGTCCGGCGCGAGACAATTGCTCTTCTTGAAATTGTCGCTGAAAAGGCCGCTGAGTTTGATCTTCCGCAGCCGCCGGAGGCGCTCGCCCGCTACCGGCAGAAACTTTCCGATAACTTCTTCAATGTCCTCGTCGTCGGCGAAGCCAAGCGCGGCAAGAGTACTTTCGTCAACGCCCTCATCGGTCGCGACATCCTGCCGACAGACGTTGACATCGCCACGAGCCAGGTCTTCCACATCAGCCAGGCTGAGCAACCGGCCTATCGCCTGCGTTTCGAGGACGACTCGACGCAGGAGATTACGCTTGACGAGCTAACACGCTACGGCTCGCAGGCTACCGTTGACAAAGAAGGCATCCAGCCGCTCGGTAAAGTGCTTCGCTGGATCGAAGTCGAAGGGCCGATAACTTTTCTTCCCAGGGGCGTCCGTCTTCTGGACACGCCCGGTCTTGGTGCGCTCTACAGCGCGCACGCGCAGATTACACAGCGTTTTGTGCCGCACGCCGATGCCGTTATTTTCGTCCTCGATTCCGGGCAGCCCATCGTGCAGGAAGAAATAAATTTCATCGAAACTATCTTAGGCGCAACCTCAAACATCTTTTTCATTCAGACTAAAATTGACCAGCACGGGCGCGATCACTGGCAGGAGATACAGAGGCGCAACGAGGAGATTCTCAACGAGCATTTCAAAGACAGATTGACGGACACGCGCGTCTGGCCTATTTCCAGCACCAATCTTCGCAAGGCTGCCGACCCCGACAATGAAGACGCTGAAACGCACCTGATGGTCAGCCGCCACAAAGAACTCGCTTTGGCCCTGCGCGCATTTCTTTTTCGCGTTGCCGGATGGGCACGCGCCGCCGAAGCCGTTATCGTCGCAGGCCATTTCCAAGCGCATTCACGCCAGTTGCTCGCCACGCGACAGGGTGCGCTCGTTGAAGAGACGAAACAAAAGCGCGCAGAGCTTCACCGGAAAGTCACAGAGCAGAAACAGGAGTTTGAGGTTGACTGGGGAGAGAAAGGACAAAAGCGCCAGCGGCTGCTCGGCGAGATACGCAATATCTCCGGCGTCGCCAAGAAAAATTTCATGCAGATGCTCGCCTCGCACGGCCTCGTTGACCTTCAGCAGCTAGAGAAAATCGAAGCCCTGACGACGCTCGAAGCCGTGCAACAGCGTGGGCTGGCCATCTCCGGCGAAGTCATCAGCGCCGCCACAGAGCAATGGCAACGCATCTGTCGCGAGGCTCAGGCGCGATGTATGGAGAGAATCGCCCCCCTGCTCAATGCGGCGGAAGCACTGACGACAATTGAAGAAGTAAGCATCTCGAACATCGCGGTCAGGGATAGAGCGTTGGTTGATTTCGAGGGCATGTTGTGGAAGAGCGCGAAGGGCGCGCGCACGGACGCGATGGTGGCTTCGGGACTGGTGACGGCCATCGGCTCCGGGGCTAGCTATCTTTTCTCCGTAGCTTTTCCTCCCTTTCTGGTAGTGGCGGCTGTCGCGGCTCTCTGGGGAGCGAAAACCGGGTGGAGCGAAAGTAAACAGCGAGAGGTCGAGATGGCGAAGCCGAAACTACGCTCGCATCTCATAGTGGTCTTGCAGCAGGTGCGGCAATACTTCTTTGACGTTGATATTTCAACTGCGCGCCTGAGCCGCGTTGACGATTACTTCGACCGGATGGAGCGCAATCTCTTCGACCAGATTCAGCAACTCACAGAGGAGAAGTCCAAAGAAGCGAAGAAAGAGGCGCGGCGATTAATCGAGCTGGCGGAGATGGACGGCAAGCATCGCACCGAGCAGATCGAGAAAAACAGGCAACAGATAGCCGAATGGGATAAAATCGGCGCGACGATTAAAGGACTCATGTTGCAACTCAAGCAACTGGAGCAGTCGCACAGGGAATAGACCGGGATTAACAGGATTATCAAGATTAAGAAGAAGAGGCAGGACAGTGAAGCTTGAATCTCTTTATGGGTCATGACTAGATAGGGATAGCCAATCTAGTAATTTTCAGAAGGAGTTGGTAGAGGTCTTCATCTCGATGATTGAACCTGAACTCACACTCCTTCAAGTGCAAATAGAAAGTTGACCGACTCATCCCTTTGAACTTGACGAGTCGTGTTTTAGCCAGGCCCCAGAAGCCTTCGATACCATTGATATGCGCTGTGCCTCGGACAAACTCGTCCTGGCCATGCTGGACTCGATAATGCTTCCGATAACCCATGTGCACGATGCCGTCATAAGAACGAAAGCCGTCTGTATGAATGGTCGAAGCCAAATCAACTTTGCCGCGAATAATGACCTGAATACTGGCCTTTTTGCAGTTCGGGATGATTTCTGTATAGACCCGGCCATTACGTTTATAGATGCCGAAGACAATGATCTTGCCTCGTGCTCCGCGCCCTCGCTTGCCACGCACACGGCGCGCGCCGAAGTACGATTCATCGAGTTCAACATCACCAGAGAAAGGCGACTCTCTCTGGCAATGTTGAGCGATGGCTTGGCGGATAAGTTTCAAATAACGATTGACTGTGTTGCGATTCAAGCAACTCAGTTTAGCGATCTGAGTGGCGGTCAAATCAAGCGAAAAGAGCCGAAGAAGCTGCCGAAATTTAGCACGAGAAATACGTGCGCGAACAAATTGATTAGAACTGACTGTCATGACTTAGTTTAACGCCATTTCGATGGCTCTTATCTAGTCATGACCCCTCTTTATTTTATCCTGTCCATCTTGTTAATCCTGTCTATTTCTTCTCTATCATAGTTTAGTTAGTCGCTCTTATCTTCAGGGTATCCACATGAGCGGTGATCCTCCTTACCTCGGCATTGACTTCGGGACAACCAACAGCAGCATGGCCTGGTTCAACCCGAAGACCAATCAGGCGGAAATAATTTTGAGCGAGGAGGGCGAACAGAAAATCCCTTCGCTTGTTTATTACGGCGATGGCGGCGTCATCGTCGGCTCGCAGGTCGAGTTCATTCTGGATGACCTGAAAGATCGGGATGCGGAAGAGCGGCGCGATGAGATGCTACGCATCGTCCCAAGTATCAAGCGGAACCTCATCAGTCCGCCGAGCATTCCCATCCCCGGTGGCGGCGATGTTCGCCCCGTCGAAGTCGTCGCCGAAATCCTGCGTAAGCTCAAGCGCGACGCCGAAAAGGGACATTTCAACGAAGAGGTCAGGCGGGCGGTCATTACCTACCCGGCGGTCTTCGACGCGACGCAACGAAAAAGGATTGTGGAAGCAGCGAAGCTGGCAGGCTTCCATGAGGTTGAAATGACCGCAGAGCCTGTGGCGGCTGCCATTGCGTTTGCGAAGGCGGATCAAAATATACGCAAGGGCGTGCTGGTCTACGATCTGGGCGGCGGCACGTTCGACCTCGCGCTGGTCGTGCGCGATGAAGACGATGTGTTCCGCGTGGCGTTTGAGACAGACGGCGACCCTGCCTGCGGCGGTGATGACTTTGACCAGTCGCTTTACGACTACTGGGACAAACAGGCTCAAAGAGAGCTTGGCCGCTCCATCAGCCCAACCGCAGGCGCGATTGACCAACCCTTCCTCAAACAATGCCGCCGCCGGAAGGAGAATCTATCGGTCAGAGAACAGGCTTCGTTCAGTTCCCTGCTACCCGGCAGCAGCAAGCGATTTGAGCCTAAGATTGATCGCGCCACATTCAACCAATTGATTAGAGAGCGCGTTGAGAAGACCGTGCGTAAAACGTCCGCAATGATGAAACGTGCAAAGGACGAAGGACTCAAGGTTGATGATGTTGTCTTGATTGGCGGTTCTTCACGTCTGCCACTGGTTCAGGAGATGCTCAAAGAATCGTTGCAGATCGAGCCGCGCACCTGGATGCAGAAAGACATCGCGGTCGCGCTCGGTGCGGCTTACTCCGCGCAGAAGATTTGGGGTGATTCAAAAGAAGCAACAAAGGCGAAAACGGCACCGAGCACAGAGACCAGTTTGAGCGAGAAGAAGAGTGAGCCAGCGACAAACCCTGTGAGACCGAAAAGAGAAGTGCCCTCAGCCACTCTGGAAAGAAGCGGTGATAAATGGCAGGCGCGACCCGGCAGACCCGTAGTTTCAGTTAGCCCTTCTTCGCCTGTCAGCACAATTAAGCATCCGGCCAAAAAGGCTGATTCGACCCGGAAGGCTGATGAAGACAGGATTAGAATCTTACGTATTCTAAATACCGTTAAGCGCGATGGGTATTATGTCTATCCGAATATTCCCTCGGCTGTGCGTCAAAAAGCTGCGACAATTGGGAAGCTACCGCCCAGTGAAGATGTGCTGGCCTTATACAGTCATATTCTTCTGTTCGATATGAAGGGCTTTCATTATCGTTTTTTCGGCAAATCTTTCAGCATTCTTTACACCGATTTACCAAAATGGCAAATCACCTTGAGAACGTGGCAGATGACCCTTTTCAAAGCTAACCAGATAGCAAAAACACTTACCGTCGCGCATATGAGGGATAACTTTCATACTGATTTGTTAAAAGTTCTGGCAGAGTTGAAAAATCTATTCAGCCGCTAGTCTTTATCATTAGTGAAGAGACAGCTTACATTTTGAAGCAGCATCACTGTCCGCCCCGGCACAGTGATCAGGAGATTAAGATGTCATTCCCGCCTTTCATCGGCATCGACTTCGGCACGACCAATAGCAGTATGGCCTGGTTTAACCCGAAGACGAATCAGGCCGAGGTCATCAAAAACTCTGAGGGCGAAGACAAAACGCCGTCGCTCGTTTATTACGGCAAGGACAGGATGCTGGTCGGCAAGGCCGTCGAGGAATTGCTCGCAGAAGTCGCCGACGACGACAACGACGAGCGGCGCAAAGAGACGCTGGCGCGCACCATCGCGAGCATCAAACGAAGTCTCATCTCGCCCCCGGTCATCCCGATTCCCGGCAATCAGGATGTTCGCCCTGTCGAAGCGGCTGCGGCCATTATCCGTAAACTAAAACAGGATGCCGAAGAGGGTCAGTTTTACAGCGAAATCAATCGCGCCGTCATTACCTATCCGGCGAGATTTGATGCGACTGAACGTAAAAAGCTTGCAGAAGCTGCCACCCTGGCCGGGCTGAGTGGTGAATTATTGTGCGAACCCGTAGCGGCGGCGCTCGCCTACATGCTGACCGGGCAGCAGGTCGGCAAATCAATTCTTGTTTACGACCTCGGCGGCGGAACTTTCGATCTGGTTGTAATAGTGCGCGAACCCGACAACACATTTCGCGTGGCGGTCGAGCCGGGCGGCGACCCGCGCTGCGGCGGCGACGACTTCGACCAGATTCTTTACAACTACTGGAACACGCAGGCACAGCAGGAACTGGGCAAGAGCGTCAATCCTAACGAGGCATCCGTCAACCGCCAGTTCCTGCGCGAATGCCGACTCAGAAAAGAGAATCTCTCGCGCAAAGAGGACTGCGCTTTCAGTTCGCGCCTGCCGGGCGGAGAATTTTTCAAGCCGAAGATCACGCGCACGGTTTTTGAGCAATTAATCGGCGACCGCATCGAGAGCACGATTCGCAAAGCCTCGCAGATGGCGCAGGAAGCCGCAGCGCAAGGCCACGCGGTTGACACCGTCGTCTTAATCGGCGGCTCTTCATACATTCCGCTGGTGCAAAGTCGCTTGCAGGCAGCTTTGGGAATCACTGCACGAAAGTGGCAGCACCGCGATGTGGCAGTCGCACTCGGCGCAGCTTATTACGCCCATCAACTATGGAACACAACCCCGCAGCCGCAGGCGCATGTAGAACAACCGCGACTCGCTCCGCCGCCTCAGCAGCCGCTTCAGTATCCGCCGCAGTATCCGCCGTATTATCAACAGCCATATCAACAGCCATATCAAACTCAGCAGTGGCAGCCGCCATATTCTCAACCATACGCGCCCCCGCCGAGCTATGGCCCTCCGGCGCAACAACCGTCCATACCTCCGTATGCGCCGCCCCCCGCCGGAGATCAGGAAGGGACGGTCAGGAAAGTTGCGTCGAAAACTGCGGAGCTGGTCAAGGACGCAGCCGGTAAATCCGTCGAAGCTGGCAAACAAGGAGTGAGCTTTGTTGCCGAGTCGAGCATGCTGGCGAAAGATGCCACTGTCCAACTCGTCGGCAACGCGCGGGCGAGATTCAACCCCAGCTTTCAACCTGCAACGAGCAGCGCACTCACGCCGGATAAAAAGTTCAAGCTCGGTCTCTTCTTAATGATTATCGGATTGCCGCTGATGCTACTTATCATCGGGTTTCTGATTTTCCCAATCGGCCTTTATCTCATGATAAAGGGCTACAAAGAGAAGCACGCTCTCCATTAGTCCCCTGTATGGACGACCTGAAACAAAGAACTGAGCGCGTGCTGCTTGATATTGCCGCGCGTCTTCGTCAATCGGTTTTACCCGGCGAAGTCTCCGTCGAAATCGAACGCCTCGCCGCGCAGGTGAAAGACCCCTGCGTCGTCGCCATCGTCGGGCGTGTCAAAGCTGGCAAGAGTACCTTTATTAATACCTTCCTGGGTGAGACGGACGCAGCCCGTGTCGGGACAACCGAAACCACGGCCACCATCACATACTTTCGCTACGGGACGCCCGACGACGCAGCACGTCCCGTCCGCTGCCACTGGCGCGGCGGAGGCTACGCCGACAAAGACAAAGATTTTCTGAACAGCTTGCAGGGCAACGATGCTGAAACCCTGCGCCGCTCCGAATCAATCGCTTATCTAGAATACTTTCTCCCCAATCCCCATCTGGAACAGGCCACGCTCGTGGACACGCCCGGCACAGGCGCAGTGGTTGACGAACACCAGAACGTGACCGCCGAGTTTATGCAGCTTTCAAGGCAACTGCGCGAGCGCCATCATCAAGAGACTGAAAGAATCGGAAGCTCTGCCGATGCCGTCATCTATCTCATCGGCCCTGTGGCGCGTGCCACCGACCAGGCATTCCTTGAAGAGTTCGCGCAGGCGACGGGCGGGCGATCCCACGCCATCAATGCTATCGGCGTCATCGCCAAGATTGATCTACAGCCGGAAGTCATCACGCGCCGCGAGGAGCTTGCGGAAAAAATTTCGCTGCAACTGAAAGACAGCCTCAACACGGTCGTTCCCGTTTCGGCGGAACTGCGCCGCAACCTCGACGCGCTTCTTGAAAATAACCACGCAGGTCTCAAGCGACTCAGCGAAGAATTGCGGCGCATCCCTCCCAAAAGATTGCTGAAGATGCTCGACAGCGACGAGATATTTCTGGATTTTGATTTCGATGATTGCCCGCTGAGCCGCGAGGAGCGCCGACAACTGCTCGGCGACATCAAGTGGTCTGTGTTTACGACCATCGCGCGCCTCGCCGCTGACCCGAATGCTTCCACGTCCGAGATGGCCGAGCAACTCAAAGACATTTCCGGCTTCGAGCCGCTCAAGAAACTTCTAGAGAAACATTTCTTCCAACGCGGGCATCTGCTGCGCTGCTATCGCATCGTCAACGAAGCGCGCAAGGTTTTGAGCAAGATTCAGTACACACATTTTCCGCAAATCCGCCACAGCCAGCGCGAGAAGCAGGGGCAGCTTGATCGTTTCCGCCGCTTTATCTGGGAGACTGGCGGCGATGTCACCGTTGCGCTCGAACTCGAAGAGTTTCTGCGTGCTCATCTTGATATGGCTTCGCAGACAGGCTCGCTCCACAGTCTATTAACGGAGATGGACGAGTCTTTGAGCGATCTCTTCCATGAGCTTGAAGAATATAATGCTGACTACGCCGCGCTTCAGCAGTTGGAAGACCACGCGGACAAGTTCACTCCCGCAGAACTCGACGAGCTACAACATCTGCTCGGCTTAAACGGAATGGAGGTCAAGGAAAGGCTGCGCGGGCAACCCGTCCACCCGGATTACGTGCGCGAGCGGCAACTCGCATGGCGACAGGTTGAATTCGACGCGCCGCACGGCAGCATCTATCGCACGCTGGCCAACTGCGCCTACACACGCTACGGCCTTATCTTGAGCAAGCTCAACCAGAATGAGAAGGCGGGATATTTGTGAACGATGAGAACGTAACTCTCAACCGAGATTTTAAGCAGAGAAGGAATAGACAGGATTAACAGGATTATCAAGATTAAGAAAACAAGACAGAACAAGTATGCTTGCTGCTTCTTCCTTTTATCCTGTCCATCTTGTTAATCCTGTCTAGACTTAGTGAATAATATGCAAAACACAACCATCACGCGCGCATCTCTCGCGACCTCCCTGCTCGCGCTCATCTTTAGCGGTGCGACCCTTTTACTTCTACATCTTGATATTGAAATCATATGGCTAATCATCACCGCCGCGATAACTGTGCTGATGGTGGCAGCTTGCGTCATCGTGAGTGCGTTACGCTTCACCACGCCTGCGCTGGCCGTTTCTCCTCCAGTCCAATATGCGTCACCAGGCCCCGCGACTCTCGCTTCGATTCCGCCACCTCCGCATGAAGCCACCAGTTCCAACTCGCTTGATAACAGGCAGTGGGTGAGTCTGGTTGAAGAGTGCGTTGAATTGTTCGACGAATTTGAGAGACACAAAGAGAGCTTCGATGATTCGTCACGCGAACTGGCCGAGCACATCAACTCGCGCCTGCAAGAGATTCTCGAACGCGCAGGCGTGGAAACCATCGCGTCGGATTCCAACTTCGATCCGCGCCGCCATAAACCCAAAAACGCAATCAGCGTCGAGGCCACTGTAAATGCTTTAATCGCCGAAACCATCAGCCCCGGTTTCGCCATCGGGCCGCGCGTGCTGCGCCGGGCACACGTCCGGCTGGTCGAGGAATCGGACAAATAGAAATCAACGATTGATTGGTAAAACTATTTCATAGAGGGTGTTTGAAAAGTCCCGTCAGGGACAGCGCGAAAATAGCCCAGCGATTTATCGCTGGGAATAGAACGAGGAAATAAAATCCGAGTCCCGTAGGGACGACTGAACAGAGGTTAGCTTCTATTCAGCCGTCCCTACGGGACTCAATTCTAATTTCCCGGCTTTATTCCCAGCAATAAATTGCTGGGCTATTTTCATGTCGTCCCTAACGGGACGAAAGAGACTCTGCTATTATCAAACACCTTCTTAAACGCGCGAGGCCAACGCTTCGCGCGCTACTTCCTTGTCATCAAAGTGAAAAATCTCGCGGCCTATGATCTGGTAATCCTCATGGCCTTTGCCTGCGATGATGACCAAATCCCCTGTTCGAGCTTCCATGATGGCGCGTTGGATGGCTTCGCGGCGGTCTGCAATCTTCTCATAGGGCTTTGCAGTCTCACGCATCCCCGTTTCAACGTCCGCCAGAATTTTCAAAGGGTCTTCCGTTCGCGGATTGTCCGAAGTCAGGATCACGACATCCGACAAACTCGCAGCCGCTTCGCCCATCGGCGCGCGCTTCGAGTGGTCGCGGTCGCCGCCGCAGCCGAAGACCGTGATGACTCTCCCGCGCGTCACGTCGCGCGCCGTCCGCAGCACATTGACGAGCGCGTCGTCCGTGTGCGCGTAATCCACCACGACAGCGAAATCCCCCTGATGCGGCACACGCTCGAAGCGACCCGGAGCGCCCGTGCAGATCTCTATGGCACGGGCAATCACATCCAACTCATAACCGAGCGCCAGCCCTGAAGCCGTCGCCGCCAGGATGTTGTAGATGTGCGGTCGTCCGACGAGCGGCGAGTGAAGCTCGCGCACGCCCATTGGTGTGCGAAGCGTGAAGCGCATCCCTTCAAGCGAATGCTCCACGCCTGTCGCCGTGACATCCGCATCATTGCTCAGCGCATAACGGATGACCTTCGCCCCGCTGGCTTCAAGTTCGTTAGCAAGCTGCGCCCCGCGCTCGTCGTCAATGTTGATGACGGAGGTTTTCGGAGTTCCGCCGAGGCTGCCGTCAAAGAGCCTGCGCTTGGCCGCGAAGTAATTATCCATCGTGCCGTGATAATCCAGATGATCGCGCGTCAGGTTGGTGAAGACGACCACGCTGTACTGGAGAGCGTCGCAGCGATGCAAATCAATCGCCTGCGATGAACTCTCCATCACGGCCATGCGGCATCCCGCGTCTACAGCGCGACGCAAAATGCGCTGCATGTCCGTCGCTTCGGGCGTCGTTCGCTCGGCCTTCCAGCGCTCTCTATCAATCCTGTACTCAACCGTCGTCGTCATCGCCACCGGCTCATTCGCGCTTTCCGCGATTGCGGCGACGAGATAGGTGGTCGTCGTCTTGCCGTTCGTCCCCGTAATGCCGACGAGTTGAAGCTCGCGCGACGGGTGATCGTGAACGCTGGCAGAGGCGAGCGCCATCGCGCGCCGTGCTTCGGCGACTTCAATCCACGCGCCGCTGAAGCCCGCAGGGGCTTCGAGTTCTGAGATAACGCCGAGAGCGCCCTGCTTCATCACCTGCTCTACAAAACGATGCGCGTCCACTTCCGCCCCACGCACGGCGACGAACAGGCTGCCTTCGCGCGCCTGTCTGGAATCATGCGTCACATCCAGAACTTCCCTGCTCTCATCCCCGGTCAACTTCCCGTTCACCGCTTGCGCCACTTCGCTGAGCGTGACGCGCCGTCTTTGTTTCGTCGTTTCAACCAATCGTTTTTACCGTCCAATCAAATTTTCGCTTTCGCCCGCAGGCATGGCGATTATAGTCCGTAGGGGCGGGGCTTGTCCCTACCCCTACAAATCTCTTGCCAGCTTGAGATGATGCAGGCAGAATGCTGCCCGGTCAATCAACCAACCTCGTGCTTCTGTTTCTTTGGAGCTTTCATGAAATCAACTATTGCTATCAGCACAGTCTTGAGCATCGCAGCCTTGCTCTCTTCAGCGCTCCCGCATGGTGAAGCTTCTCCGCCGCCGCAATACGATCTGCTCATCAGGAACGGGCGCGTGATTGACGGTACGGGGCGGGGCGGTTACATGGCAGACGTTGCGATTAAAGGCGACCGCATCGCTCGTATCGGAAAGCTCAAGAACGCCCGCGCTCGTCGTGTGATTGATGCGCGCGGTCTTGTCGTCGCGCCCGGCTTCATAGACTTGCTCGGTCAATCCGAGATCAACCTGCTCATTGACCCGCGCGCGATGAGCAAGGTCATGCAGGGGGTCACGACGGAAATCACGGGCGAGGGCAGTTCGGTTGCGCCGATCAACGAGCGTTTGATTGCCGAAGAGGGCGAGTACTACCGCCGCTACAACATCACGGTTGACTGGCGCACGCTCCGCGAATATTTCAGCCGTCTCGAAAGACAGGGCATCGGCGTTAACCTGGGCACGTTCGTCGGCGCAACGCAGGTGCGCGCATTTGTGATCGGCTTCGACAATCGCCCACCCACCGCAGATGAGTTGATTCAGATGCGCCGCCAGGTCGCGGGTGCGATGGAGGACGGCGCGCTCGGTCTCTCGACCTCGCTGCAATACGTGCCTGCGCGCTTTGCCAGAACAAACGAGCTTGTCGAACTGGCGATGGCCGCGCAAAGGTACGGCGGCATTTACGCGACCCATCAACGCAGCGAAGCCAACGCCATTGATAGCTCGCTCGAAGAAGTTTTCGAGATCGGACGCCGCGCCCATATTCCCGTAGAAATCTGGCATCTCAAAACAGCTTACAAAAAGAACTGGGGACGAATGCCCGAAGTCTTGAAGCGCATCGAAGCGGCGCGTGCGCGTGGGCTGGAAATCAGCGCGGACGTTTATCCTTACACGGCTGCGAGCACCGCGCTCACCGCCTGTCTTCCGCCCTGGGCTTTGGAGGGCGGCACGGAGCGCATGCTTGAGCGCCTTCGGGATAACAAGACCCGCGAGCGATTGAAACGCGAGATTGCGACCGATACGAGCGAGTGGGAAAACATCTATCTCGGCAGCGGAGGAGCAAACGGCGTGCTCATCAGTTCGGTGGTCAACCGCGAGCTTGAAAATCTTCAGGGCAAGCGCCTGGCGGAGATTGCCGCCGAGCAGAAGAAAGACGACGCCGACGCGCTCTTTGATCTGATTCTCGCGGACCACGGGCAGACCAGCGCCATCTATTTCATGATGTCCGAAGACGATCTACGCGCCGCGCTGCGTGCTCCCTTCGTTTCCATCTGCACAGACAGCGGCGCACGCGCGAGCGATGGCCCACTCTCGTCCGCCAAAGGACACCCGCGCGGCTGGGGATCATACCCGCGCATCCTCTCGCGCTACGTGCGCGACGAGCATCTGTTGACGCTCGAAGAAGCCGTGCGCAAGATGACCGGGATGCCCGCCGCCCGCGTCGGCCTGAAAGATCGGGGCGTGCTGCGCGAAGGCTCCTTTGCCGACATCACCATCTTCGACCCGCAGACGGTGCGCGACCGCTCGACATTTGAAGAGCCGAACGCTTACCCGGAAGGCATTCCCTTCGTCATCATCAACGGCCAACTCAGCGTTGACAACGGACAACGCACCAAAACACTCGCAGGCCGCGTGCTGCGCGGGCCAGGCTATAAACCGTAGGACAGGCATTCCTGCCTGTCTAAGCATGCGCCAGCACGCTAATGAATATTCGCTAATAAGTATTCGCGCTTTCGCGCTCAACGACAGACAAGAATGTCTGTCCTACTACAGGAATGCCTGTCCTACACCTTGATGAAAATTCGTTTGCGGTAGAGCAGCCACATCAGGAGCAGCCAGAAAAAGATGTAGATGATGGCGTAAAGGAGCGAGGCGTTGATGGGCGAGGCCCATGAAGCGAAGAGGTTGCGGAAGATGAAGGGTTGGAGCGCGACGGATGAGCCGTCGCCGCGCGGCACTTTGATTACACCCATCAGTCTTCCGAGCAAACCTGAGAAGACGAAGAGCGCAAGCGCGTTGACGCCGAAGATGATGAAAGGCTTGGCCCAGCGCCTGTAATCTTTAATGTCCACCAGCCAGTAGCAGATGGCGAGTAGTTGCAAGGCCATTCCCGCCGTGAAGACTACATAAGAGCTTGTCCACAGAGATTTGTTGATCGGAAACCAGAAGTGCCACGCCCAACCAATCGCCACCGCGCACGCTCCGGCGAAGAACAGACCTCCGACCTTTTCCAGTTGCGTGCGTGTTGAGCGCAGCCAGTGTCCGGTCAAAACACCCGCAAGGGTTGTCGCAATCGCAGGCATCGTGCTCAACAATCCTTCCGGGTCGAAAACCACGCCGCCTTTCCAGATATGACGCCCCAGAAGTGCGCGATCAATGTAGGCCGCTAGATTCCCTTCCTTGCCGAGATCGCCTGCGCCGAATCCGGGCACGGGCACGAGCGTCATCAAAATCCAGTAGAGCAAAAGGAGCGCAGCCGCGATGATAGCCTGCGTGCGCCAGCTTGATTTCAGGAAGATGAGGGATGCGATGAGATAACAAACGGCGATGCGTTGAAGCACGCCGGGAATGCGAATCTCCGTGAGATCGAAATACGGAAAGCCGTTGAGAAAGAGGCCGAGGCCGAAGATGATGGCCGAGCGCTTGAAAACCTTCTTCAGTAAATCATACTGGTCGTCGCCCGTTTCGACGCGGCGGGCGAACGCCAGCGTAATCGAGATGCCGACGATGAAGAGAAAGAACGGAAAGATTAAATCCGTCGGCGTCCAGCCGTGCCACTCAGCATGTTTCAAAGGACTGTAGATTGCGCTCCACGTCCCAGGATTATTGACCAGCACCATGCCTGCGATGGTTAACCCACGAAACACGTCGAGCGACAACATCCGCCCGGATGAGCTGTTCTTGTTAACTTCGGAAGCTGCTTCCATCTTGGTTAGCCCGGAATGAAACAATTTGCGCTCGCCGTCCCTTTTCATTATTGTGTTGAGCGCCGGGGGACAACTATCACGGCGGCAATTTCGATGTCAACGAATTTTCCTTTATTTTCCTTTAACTGAAAAATAAGATGGGACTGCTCTTGAGTGTAAAACGAAAAGTAGTTCACCGCAGAGACGCAGAGGACACAGAGGGGGCGCAGAGAGTTGACTCAAGCCTCTGCGCTATCTCTGCGCTCTCTGCGTCTCTGCGGTGAATGTATCTTTAGCTACGCTCAACTACAATTGCCCTCAAAGGATCACACCTTGTCTTTAATGCTTCAGGAGATCGCCGAGCAACCGGCGGCGCTGGCGAAAACCATTCAGGAAGAGAGAAGCAAGGTCGAACGGCTCGGCGCATTCCTGAAGGAGCGCGACGTTGAACTGATAGTTCTCGTGGCGCGCGGCAGTTCCGACAACGCCGCCCTCTTCGGTCGCTACCTGCTCGAAGTGACCACCGGGATTCCCGTCTCTTTGGCTGCCCCATCCGTCCACACTATCTACAACGCCAAGCTGAAACTCAAACGCGCGCTCGTCATCGGCGTCTCCCAGTCGGGCGAAGGCGAAGACATCAACCGCGTGCTGGAAAACGCGCGCGACAGCGGGGCTTGCACCGTCGGGATTACGAACGAAGCGGCCTCGTCAATGACTAAGGTGGTTGACGAAACGCTCCTGATGCACGGCGGGCGTGAGCGTTCCGTCGCGGCCACGAAGACTTACACGGGACAGATGCTTCTCTTCTACATGCTCGCGGCTGCGCTCTCCGATGGCAATACTGCTCCCGCTTATGAAGCTATCCCTGAATATGCAGAGCGCGCACTCGAACAACAGACCGCGATCACCGAACTCGTCGAGCGTTACGTCTTCATGGAAAACTGCGTCGTCGTCGGGCGCGGCTTAATTTACGCCAACGCTTACGAACTGGCGCTCAAGTTGATGGAGACCTGCTACGTTGTGGCCGAGCGTTTTTCGTCCGCAGACTTTCTCCATGGCCCGCTGGCGATGGTCGAGCGACACTTTCCTGTCATCCTCTTCGCTCCGCCGGGCGCAATGCTTCCGGGCGTTAAAGAATTGCTCGAACGCCTGAAAGAACTTCGTGCCGATACACTGGTCATCACCGCAGATGATGAAGCAGCCCGTGCTTGTTCGCGCGCTATCGTCATGCCGGGAGAGATAGACGAGTTTCTAGCTCCCATTCCCTACATCATTCCGGGGCAGCTTTTCGCAGCGCTGCTGGCCAACGCCAAAGGACTGGACCCGGACGCGCCACGCTCTTTGTCGAAAGTAACGCGCACGCTCTAACCGCAGGGACGTTTCCCTTATGCAATCCAAAGCAGTTGCTTCTTTATCGCCGGATAAGAGTCGCGGACATTTATTGCGGATTCTTGGCGTCGGCTTTGGCCTCGCGGTGACGATTGGTGGGACAATCGGGATGGGCATCTTTCGCACGCCCGGGGAGATCGCAGGCTACTTGCCGAACGCCTGGCTCTTCATCGGTGTGTGGGTCGTGGGCGGAATCTACGCGCTGCTCGGCACGATCTCCGTGGCGGAACTGGGTACGATGATTCCGCGCTCCGGCGGTTTCTATGTTTTCGCTCATCGCGCGCTCGGCGATTACGCGGGCTTCGTCGTCGGTTGGAGCGATTGGCTCTCGACGTGTGGAACGCTTGCCGTCATCGCGATGGTCATAGGCGAATATGCGGGCAAACTCGTTCCGGCGCTGGCCGGTCAGGACAAGGCGGTCGCGCTCTCTACCGTCTGCTTCTTCACCTTTCTTCAATGGAAAGGGATTCGCCGGGGAAGCTACACGCAGAATCTGACCAGTTTGCTCAAGGCGGTCGTCTTCATCGTCCTGATTGCAGCCTGCTTCATGCTCGGAGGCAGGGGCGCGCGTGAGTCCACCTCGCAGCCGGTGCTGTTGGGTTTGCCTTTGCTAGCCCTGATGGTCAAGGCGCTGCAAGGAGTGCTGTACACTTACGACGGCTGGTACAGCGTCATCTACTTTGGCGAAGAGGTGCGTAACCCTGACCGTGATGTTCCGCGTTCGATGATCGGAGGCGTGCTGTCCGTCATCCTGATTTACGTGCTCGTCAATCTCGCGCTGCTTTATGTTCTCCCGCTCTCGGAGTTGGCCGGGACAAAGCTCGCCACCGGCGCGGCGGCGCAAGAGTTGTTCGGCGCGCGTGGCGATACCATCATGCGTGTGCTGGCAATCGTCTCGATGCTGAGTACGATTAACGCATATCACTTGACTGCGCCGCGCATCCTGCTCGCCATGAGCCGCGATAAACTCATCTCCGGGCGGGCAGACCGTGTCAACGAAGGCGGGACACCAACCATCACCCTGTTTCTCAGCGCACTAGCCGCCGCGCTCTTTATCCTGAGCGGCACATTCGACAAGGTGCTGGCCGTGCTCGCCTTCTTCTTCGTGATTAACTATTCGATTTCATTTCTCTCGGTCTTTGTGCTGCGCTTCAGAGAGCCGGAGACAAAGCGCCCGTACCGCGCGTGGGGCTATCCCTGGACAACCGGGCTGGCGCTCATCGGCTCAATCGCGTTTCTCATCGGAGCGGTCATCAGCGATATAGAAAACGGCGTCTACGAAAACAGCGTCTATGCGCTCGTCCTGTTGGCGGCAAGCTATCCGGTCTTCCTGCTGCTCAGGTGGGTGGGGAAACGAGGGAATAGACAGGATTAACAAGATGGACAGGATAAAAGGAAGAATCATCAAGCTCTCTTGTCTTGTCTCTTCTGCTTAATCTTGATAATCCTGTTAATCCTGTCTACTCCTTCTCTGGTTTGATTATATGAATCAAAAACTCCGAGTCAGTTTGGAAAGTCCGCAGCACGGTTTTATGTCGCTTCGCTTGAGCAGTGGGAAGGAGAGTTTCGTCGCGGTCGTTTCCCACGCGCCTTATGACTCGCTGCGTGATTTAATTGAGGCGCTGTCGGGTGCGCTGGCGGGCGACGGCGAGGCAATCGTTAAATGGAACGGCGAGCCTGAAGAGTATGATTTCAGGCTGGCGGCGAATGGTGATTCCATCCAGCTTGACATTATTCACTATCCAGACCATCGCAGGCTGAGTGCAGCTTCCAGCACGGTCTTTTCATTTCGCGCTCTCAAGCTGGAGGCGTGCTTACCTTTCTGGAAAGAGTTGCGCGGTTTACACAGACGCATCGCGCAGGATGAGTTTGATCGTCAATGGAGGCGAGAATTTCCAGAAAGCGAGATGCAGGAATTGACGAAGAGGATACGGTCATTCAAACGTGAGGTTGAATCGAGACCCTTTAAGAAGGATGAATAGTTTTCTCTCATCGCTAGACAACATAAAAGCAATCTTTTAATCTCTCAAGTTCGCAGGAGCTGACTTTGCAGAAAGTTTAGCAGGGTTAATTGAAGAGAATTGCCGAGGTGGTGTAATTGGCAGCCACGCAGGTCTTAGAAGCCTGTGCCGCAAGGCGTGCGGGTTCGAGTCCCGCCCTCGGCACCAACAGTTTTAATGACAAATCAATTGTTCAAGTAATTTTCGACCAGAGGAAGGATGCCCGCCCGGCTCATTTCCGCAGAGCCGGAGCGGGCTTCAAATTTTATGAAGACTGAAGTGATTGACGTTTCTCCGACACGCAAGGAGATCAAGATTGAGATTGAAGCCGACACCGTGCGTAACGCTTATGACCGCATCAGTGATCGCTACGCGCAGCAGGCGACCGTGCCGGGATTTCGTCCTGGCCATGCGCCGCGCTCGGTCGTTCGCTCGCGTTATAAAGATCAGATTCGCAGCGAGGTCTTGCAGGAGCTAGTGCCGCAGGCTGTTCAGGAAGCGATTTCCGAACATTCGCTCAACGCCATCGGCGAGCCGGACTTGCATCTGGATAATTCCGAAGGTCTGGGCAAGATGGGCACTGAGCCGATCTCGCTGCATGTGCATGTAGAGGTGCTGCCCGACATCACGCTTGGAGAGTATAAGGGACTGGAAGCCGCGCGGCGCGTTCGTCCCGTCGCCGACGAAGATGTTGAACGCGTCATCTCAGGTTTGCTTGATAACTCTGCGTCTCTACAGCCCGTCGAAGATCGCGGGGCGGAGCTTGGCGACACCGTCACGGTGAACTTTCATGGGAAGTTTGTCGAGACGCCCGACGAAGAGGACATCAATGTCGAAGACGTTGACGTAGAACTCGGCGGCGCAGGTGTGCAGCAGGAGTTTACGGATAATCTGCTCGGCGTGAAGGCGGATGAGGCGAAGACTTTCACTGTCGATTACCCGGCGGATTTCACGTCGAAGGGCCTGGCCGGGAAGAAGGTTGATTATACCGCGACCGTGACGGCTGTGCGTCGCAAGGAACTCCCCACGCTGGACGATGAATGGGCGAAGAGTTTAGGTGAAGAGTTTGAGTCGCTTGACAACTTGCGCGAGAGAGTGCGCGAGGATTTAGTGAAGCGCGCGGGCGTGGAATCCGACAATCGCTTGCGGAGCGAGGTGATGAGGAAACTCGTCGAGGCGCATCCGTTTGAAGTGCCGCAGACTTTGAGCGAGCATCAGGCCAACAACCGGCTTGAATCGGCTGTGCGCGATATGATGGCGCGCGGGATTGATCCGCGCGGCCAGGAGATTAACTGGGACGGCGTGCGCGCTCAATTGAAGGCTCAGGCGGAGTTTGATGTGCGCGGCTCGATGCTGCTGGAGATGATCGCGGACCATGAGAAGATAGAAGCCAGCGAAGAAGAAATCGAAGCTGAGATTAACTCGATTGCCGAAGCGTCGCGTCAAACGCCAGAGCAAGTGCGTGCTGCCTTGACAAAGCAGGGAGGCACTACTAGCATCGCCGATAGGTTGCGCAACCGCAAAGCGATTGACCTGCTTGTTGAAAATGCGCGAGTAACGGACGAAGAGTGGCGCGAAGAAATTCCTGAAGATGAAGCGAGCTCTACGGAAGTGAACGAGGCAACCCCGCAGCCAACGGAACAGGAAAGTAAAGAAGAAGAAAGTGATGAGACGAAAGCTCAATCTTCTTCGCCGGAAGCCTGAGAGACTGCGCCTCTCTTCTCAGTTGTTACTTGTCACCTGTCACACTTAAAAGGATTCGGAGTCTTACAATATGCTAGTCCCGATGGTCGTCGAGCAAACGTCGCGTGGCGAGCGCGCCTTTGACATTTACTCGCGCCTCTTGAAAGACAACATCATCTTTTTGGGCACGCCGATTGACGACATGGTCGCCAATTTGATCGTCGCCCAGCTTCTCTTTCTCGAAGCCGAAGACCCAGAGAAAGACATCAACCTGTACGTCAACAGCCCCGGCGGGTCGATCACAGCCGGAATGGCAATCTACGACACGATGCAGTTCATCCGGCCTGATGTGACAACCATCTGCGTCGGGCAGTGCGCTTCGATGGCGGCGCTTCTGTTGACTGCGGGCGCGAAAGGCAAACGCTTTGCCCTCCCGAACTCGCGCATCCTCATCCACCAGCCTTCGGGCGGAACACAGGGTCAGGCCACAGACATTCGCATTCAGGCCGAAGAGATCATTCGTATGCGCGAACTGACCTCGCAAATCATCGCCAAGCACAGCGGACAATCTTTTGAGAATGTCGAGCGCGATGTCGAGCGCGACCGTATCATGTCAGCCATGCAGGCGAAAGAATACGGCTTGATTGACGAAGTGATCGCACACAGAGAGTAAAGGAGTGATGGGTGATAGGTGATAAGAGAAAGCAACTATTCTTTCTTATCACCTATCACTTATCACCCATCACTGATTTCCGCGATGATTGCGAAAATGAAAGCACGCAAGTATCGCTGCTCGTTTTGCGGGAGATCGCAGGGCGAGGTCGGACAGATTGTCGCCGGTGCGCCGCAGGCTTCTCATGGCGTGCCGCGCCGGATGGTTGGAAAGAGCGCGTTCATCTGCGACGAATGCGTGATGCGTTGCAACCGAATCATTGCGGGCTTAGAAAGCACGACCGCGCCCGCGTCTTCTCCCAAATAACCCGAAAGCTCGACCGAATTCAAACGGAGTTCCCTGACGCCTATGGTACGACGAACCGATGACACGCTGCGCTGTTCCTTCTGCGGCAAATCGCAGAACGAAGTCAAGAAGCTCATCGCCGGGCCGACTGTCTACATTTGCAATGAATGTATAGACATCTGCAACGAGATCATCACCGACGATCAGCAGGCGGAATCCGTCGCGACACGCCCGCCGCTGCCAAAGCCCGGCGAGATCAAGAGCTTTCTGGATGAATACGTCATCGGTCAGGAAGAGACAAAAAAGCGATTGGCCGTCGCCGTCTACCAGCACTACAAGCGAATCGAGATGGCGCGTCGCCGTGCGGATGTCGAGATTCAGAAATCCAACATCCTGCTCATTGGTCCGACGGGTACGGGCAAAACCCTGCTGGC
This sequence comes from uncultured Acidobacteriota bacterium, assembly GCA_963791265.1. GTDB lineage: Bacteria > Acidobacteriota > Blastocatellia > Pyrinomonadales > Pyrinomonadaceae > QHXM01. Next base: position 312,715 of record CAWBSB010000003.1, on the reverse strand, counting down.
GCAGACGCTCGCGCGCCTGCTCTCAGTTCCCTTCACCATCGTTGATGCAACAACGTTGACGGAAGCAGGCTATGTCGGCGAAGACGTTGAGAACATCATCCTGAAACTCTTGCAGGCCGCCAATGGAGATGTCGAGCGGGCGCAGCAGGGCATCATCTACATTGACGAAGTTGACAAGATTTGCCGCAAGGACGAGAACCCTTCGATCACGCGCGACGTGTCGGGCGAAGGCGTGCAGCAGGCGCTTCTGAAAATTCTCGAAGGCACGGTCGCCAACGTTCCGCCGCAGGGCGGGCGCAAGCATCCGCACCAGGAATTCTTCCCGGTTGACACGACGAATATTCTCTTCATCTGCGGCGGCGCGTTCGTCGGATTGGAAAAGGTTGTCGAACGTCGCCTGCGTAACAAATCGCTGGGCTTTCACGCCGAAGTCAAATCCGGCGGCAACCGTCACGCAGAGGCGTTCGCCGCCGTGAAACCCGAAGACCTCGTGCGCTACGGATTGATACCTGAGTTTGTCGGGCGGCTTCCCGTCTGCGGCGTACTGCATGAGTTGGACGAAGGTGCGCTCATCAAGATTCTGACCGAGCCGAAGAACGCGCTCGTCAAGCAGTATCAAAAGAAATTCGACTTCGACAACGTCAAGCTCAAATTCACGGACGACGCGCTCAAGTCGGTCGCGCGTCAGGCGGTCGAGCGCAAAGTCGGAGCGCGCGGCCTGATGATGATCCTCGAAGAGTTGCTGCTCGATGCTATGTACACCTTGCCCTCGCAGAAGCGCATCAAGGAGTTCGTCATCACATCTGAGATGGTCGAACGCCGTCGAGCCATTCCCGGCGAAGGCTTGACGGGCGTTGACGGCGCAGCAGCATAAGATCTAACGGTAAAGGTAGAGACGTTGAGGGGTGAAGGGATTTCCTTCATCCCTCATTTTATTTTGAAGACGAAAACTGTATATTGTGCTTCCACCCGTAAGGACAACTTGATAGAAAGAAGGTCAATGAGAAATGAGCAGGGATTACGACAAAATCAAGCTACGGGTGAAAACAGTTGAAGAAGCTGTTCAGCTACTAACGCAGATGGCGCTCAGAGCTGATGAGCGCATAGATAGCGTAGATGATCGCATGGGTGATTTCGACGCCTCCCTTAACAATCTCACAGTGAAAGTTGAAGCTCTGGTAGATGCTCAAATTCGCATTGAGGAAACACTATCCGCTAAAGTTGAAGCGTTGGCTGCGGCTCAGATTCACACAGAAGAATCGCTGGCGCGTTTAGCAGATTCACATACGCGTTTGGAAGAAGCACATACACGCTTGGAAGACGCGCATACGCGATTGGCAGAGGCACAAGGAAATCTGACAGAAACGCAGGCGCATACGGGCAAACGTCTGGATGCGTTGATTGACATTATTCGGGAAGACCGGAAAGGTCGTAACGGAAAGTGAGAGCGCCATAAGCAATCTCACTTTTCCTTTTACCTTTTTACTTTTACCTTTCTAAGGTCTACAATTAGGTTGGTTAACAGAAAGGGCGAGACGGCGTCAATCGGCTCGCCCTTCTTCACAGGCTCGAAACGTTTCAGGTAAAGAGTTAAAAAGAGTTATGGAAGAATATTCAGACCGCACACCTTCAGACCTCGCGCGTTACCCGATGGTGCCGATTCGCGACGTCGTCATTTTTCCTTTTACCAAAGTTGCCTTCAAGATCGGTCGCCCCGGTTCTGTCCGCGCGCTCGAAGAAGCGCTCGCTGGAGACCGCACAATCTTCCTCGCCACGCAGCACGACGCCAGCGTGGACGAGCCGACGCCTGAGCAGATTTACGGTGTGGGTACACTGGGGCGTATCCTGCAATCGCAGAAGCAGGACAACGGGCAGATCAAGGTCGTCGTCGAAGGCCGCGAGCGAGCCACGACCGTACGCATTGAGAATAACGAAGGAGCTTTCACGGCTCTGATTCGTCGCGCGCCTCTCGTCAACGAAGAAGGCCAGCGCGTCGAAGCTCTCGTGCAAAAGATTAATCAATTGATCGAGCAGCATCTGCGTCTTGCGCCAGATGCGCAAACGGATGCACTACAGACCGCGCTCCGCAATCAAGACCCCTCGCATCTCGCCGATGCCCTCGCTTCGCAACTCCGCATCTCCGTAGAGGACAAGCAGGGGCTGCTGGAAATCTTCTCCACACATGCGCGCCTTCAGCGGCTCGTCGAGTTGCTGGAAACGGAACTCGATAAGCGCCAGCTTGACCGCACGATTCAGACGCGCGTCAAACGACAGATGGAGAAGGCGCAGAAAGAGTATTACCTCAACGAGCAGATCAAGGCGATTCATAAAGAACTCGGACGAAAAGATGAAAAGGCCGAGCTTGAAGAGCTAAAGAAGAAAATCGAAGAGGCCGGAATGTCGGAAGAGGCTAAGGAGAAGGCCATGCAGGAACTGCATCGGCTTGAAGCCATGCCGCCGATGTCCGCCGAAGGCACTGTCTCGCGCACCTACATTGACTGGCTCGTCAGCGTGCCTTGGAAACAGAAATCGAAAGAGATTAAAGACCTGACGAAAGCGGAAGAGGTCTTAAACGAAGACCACTACGGGCTGGAAAAAATTAAGGATCGCATTCTCGAATATCTGGCCGTGCGCCAGCTTGTGAAGAATCCGAAAGGCTCTATTCTCTGCTTCGTCGGCCCGCCGGGAGTCGGCAAGACCAGCTTAGGCAAGTCTATTGCTCGCGCGACCAATAGAAAGTTCGTTCGCCTCTCACTGGGGGGCGTGCGCGACGAGGCGGAGATTCGCGGGCATCGTCGCACTTATATCGGTGCGCTTCCGGGCCAGATCATCCAGATGCTGAAGAAGGCCGGGACGGTCAACCCGCTCATCCTGCTCGACGAAGTTGACAAGCTCGGCGCGGACTTTCGCGGCGACCCGTCGTCGGCGCTGCTGGAAGTCTTAGACCCTGAGCAAAACAACACTTTTCAGGATCACTATCTGGATGTCGAATACGACCTCTCGCGCGTCTTCTTCATTGCGACGGCAAACGTGCTGCACACGATTCCGCCGCCCTTGCAGGATCGCCTTGAGATAATTCGTCTCTCCGGTTACACAGAGCGCGAGAAATTGGAAATCGCCAAGCGCCATCTCGTGCCGAAACAGGCAGAGACCAACGGACTCAAGCCTGAGCAGGTCGAGTTTACGGAAGAAGGCTTGCTAGAGATTATCCGCCATTACACGCGTGAAGCCGGTGTTCGCAATACGGAGCGCGAGATCGGCTCCTGCATGCGTAAAGTTGCGCGCAAGCTCGTTTCGGAAAATGCGGGCGAAGACTTCAAGGATGTCGTGACGGCGGAACGCGTGCGCGAGATGCTGGGGCCAATCAAGTTTCGCCAGCAAGGGATTGCTGCCGAGAGCGAAATCGGACTGGCGACCGGGTTGGCGTGGACGGAAGTTGGCGGCGAAGTCCTGCAAATCGAAGCGACGCTCGTCAAGGGTCGCGGCGGCGTCAGGTTGACAGGGAAACTCGGCGATGTGATGCAGGAATCTGCACAGGCTGCGTTGACCTGCATCAAGGCGCGCGCCGAACGACTCGGCATGAGCCTGGATTTTATCCGCAAACGCGATTTGCACATACACATTCCTGAGGGCGCGATTCCGAAGGATGGGCCATCTGCCGGAATCACTTTGGCGACGGCGATGGCGTCGGCTCTCGCGCGCGTGCCGGTTCGCAAGAACGTGGCGATGACGGGCGAGATCACGTTGCGCGGGAAAGTGCTGCCCATCGGCGGCGTCAAAGAGAAATTGATGGCGGCGCATCGCTTCGGCATCACGACGCTCATCTTGCCTAAGGACAACGAGAAAGATTTAATCGAAGTCCCGGAAGAAGTGCGCGACGTGCTGAACATCAATCTCGTCGAGACGATTGACGAGGTGCTGAGCTTCGCGCTCGAAGATGCGTGCCCGACTGATGCCGGGGCGGTTGACGAAGCAAAGACGCCTCCGCTCTGGTCAACGGATCAGCCGACTCAAGGTGCGCAAACGATTGCTGAGTAGTAAAGGTTAGCCACGAGGGGCGCAGATTTCCAGCTAATTCGCGCCCCTCGTGTTACATTCCATCCTCGCCTCGCACCTGCTGCTGAATTCCGGCAGCGAAATTCCTTATCAAGCGGATTGAGTTGAATTAACAACCTGACGGCAACGCCTGATGTTGCACGTCTACTTCAAATGGAGATGCGATCATGAGTAAGCATGAAGATGCCAAGCTGATTCTCAAACTTTACGACCTCCGGCGTGAGGAAGTTATGCGTAAAGCGCGGACCTGGTTTTTCGCAGATTTCAATCCTGAGAGCCTAGAGGATTTTAAGACTGTAATGATGGGAGAGCATTCCGCCTACTATCGTATGGTCACGACCTACTGGGAGATGGCCTGCTCCTTCGTCAACAATGGAGTGATTGACGAGAAGATGTTCAGCGATGCCAACGGCGAGCACATAGGTATCTATCTTAAGCTCGAACCGTTTTTGCCTCAGCTTCGACAGGCTTTTAATATGGCTGACTACTTCATGCAGGTTGAAACCTGCGTGAAAAACGCACCGAATGGTGAGGAAACACTCGCCAAGATGCGTGAGCGTTTTGCTCAATTCAAGGCAATGCGTGAGGCAGCGGCGAAGACAGCTCAAGCAGGATAAAAGCAATGATAGGTGATGGGTGATGGGTGATAAGAGAAAACGCTTTTACCCATCACCCATCACCTATCACCTATCACTTTATGAAAGTTGTTAGCGCTGAATTCGTCAAAAGCGCGTTTGAAGAGGAGCATTGGCCGCATGATGAGAGGCCGGAGGTCGCTTTTCTGGGGCGCTCGAATGTGGGTAAATCGAGCCTGATTAATTCCCTGCTGGGCGTGAAGGGGTTGGCGCGCACTTCTTCTACACCAGGAAGGACGCAGAGCTTAAATTTCTTTCTGCTAAATAATCGTTTCCGTTTCGTTGACCTGCCGGGCTATGGCTATGCGCGCGTTCCCAAATTAATCAGAGCTTCGTGGGGAGAGATGGCGACGAACTACCTTGCCAAGCGCAGTCAGCTTATGCTATCAATTCAGATCGTAGATTCGCGTCACGAACCCACGACATTGGATTTGCAACTCAACGAGTGGCTTGCTGCTCATGCGAAGCCTCGTATTGTAGTTGCCACGAAATCCGACAAGCTCTCTAATAACGAGTTACGAAAGAATTTCGAGAGAGTCAAAAGAACGCTCGACGCCGAGCGGGTCATAGCCTATTCCGCGACGACCGGGCGGGGACGCGAAGAAGTTTGGCGAGCTATCGAAGAAGCTATCAAAAGCTAGCGCAAGCGGCGGATTTCAGATTGCGGATTACCAAGTGTTTGAGTTATTCTTAAATCCGTTAAACCCCTAATCAGAAATCTACAATCGTTTGAGGCCACGCGGCGTGCGCGTCAGGCATCATATCGAGGCCATAATAATTTCTTGAACAGTTGACCGATTTTCCGACACGAGTGAGACAGTTGGGCAGAGTTGCACCTTCATCCGCCTCGCCTTCGCAGAGAAGAGGGTAGCCCCACACGCGCCTGCCAACCTGGTTCGCACAAAACCTTAGAGAGTTCATTCCCGAATCAACCATAACGGCACTAATCAATTGACAACCACACCATCGCGGCCATTTTGAGCCGTCAAGAGAGAAGCACAAATGAGCGGTCATAAAAATGTAGACCGCATAGAGAAGAACTGAAATGTCACAACGTACACCACGCACGCGCGCAAGCAGCGCCAGCACCAACAACAACGCCAACAGTGATGACGGCACCGCAGCGACAACCACTGCCACAGCCGAAGCGCCCGAAGAAACCAAGGCTCCGGCCAAAGAAGGAAGAGGCGAAGCCAAGGGCGAAGACATCTTCAATCTGTCTGACTTAAAGGAGATGTCCATCTCCAAGCTCACGCAGATTGCCAAGACGATGGACGTGCCCGGCGCAACCGGCATGCGCAAACAGGAGCTTGTCTTCAAGATTCTGGCCGCGCAGACGGAGAAAAGCGGCCTCATCTTCTCCGAAGGCGTCCTTGAAACTTTACCCGACGGGTTCGGTTTCCTGCGCGCACCGGAATACAACTATCTTCCCGGCCCGGATGACATTTATGTCAGCCCGTCGCAGATTCGCAAATTCGACTTACGCACCGGGGACACCGTCTCGGGGCAGATTCGCCCACCCAAAGAAGGCGAGCGATATTTCGCGCTCATCAAGGTCGAGGCGATCAATTTCGAGTCGCCCGGCGAGTCGCGCGACAAGGTCTTTTTCGACAACCTGACGCCGCTCTACCCGGACGAGCAATTAAGAATGGAGACGTTGCAGGAAAACCTCGCAGCGCGTGTGATAGATCTCGTCACACCCATCGGCAAAGGCCAGCGCGGATTGATCGTCGCGCCGCCGCGCACCGGCAAGACCATGCTCTTGCAGACCATCGCCAATTCCATTACGCAGAATCATCCGGAAGTGACGCTCATCGTCCTCCTGATTGACGAGCGCCCGGAAGAAGTCACGGACATGCAGCGCTCGGTCAACGGCGAAGTCATCTCTTCGACGTTTGACGAGCCGCCGACGCGCCACGTGCAGGTCGCAGACATGGTGATTGAAAAAGCCAAGCGACTGGTCGAGCACAAGCGCGATGTCGTCATCCTGCTCGATTCCATCACGCGACTGGCGCGAGCGCACAACGCGGTCGTTCCGCCTTCAGGAAAGATTCTCTCCGGCGGTATTGACTCAAACGCGCTTCAGCGTCCGAAGCGTTTCTTCGGCGCGGCGCGCAACATCGAAGAGGGCGGCAGCTTAACCATCATCGCCACCGCGTTGATTGACACAGGCTCGCGCATGGACGATGTCATCTTTGAAGAGTTCAAAGGCACCGGCAACTGCGAAATCCATCTCGACCGCCGCCTGTCGGATAAGCGTCTCTTCCCCGCCATTGACCTGCAACGTTCGGGCACGCGCAAGGAAGAACTGCTGCTCAGCAAGGAAGACCTGAACCGCGTCTGGGTGATGCGGAGAGTCCTGAATCCGCTCTCGCCTGTCGAGCAGATGGAAGTCGTCCTTGAGCGATTGGAGAAATCCAAGTCCAACGCCGAATTCCTGGCCTCAATGCAAAGCTAGTAGTCAGTGGTCGGCGGTCAGTTAGAGCAAAAGCAGTTCGTTGCTTGTTTTTAACTGACTACTGACCACCGACCACTGACCACTGATTCTTGACAAACGGGCGCGGGCTTCGCATAGTATCAATCCTAACGCTCTGCTAATTTGTTCTTTTTTGTACGCCCACCAGTCGGGCGCAGTGTGAAGAGTTTTGCGCGTTGCGATACTTTCTTCTGAGGCCGTGCCTTTCGCCAAAACGGGCGGGCTGGCAGATGTTGCGGGCGCTCTTCCGAAGGCTTTGCGCGAGTGGGGCGAAGATGCTTCGCTCGTCATGCCGCTCTATGAGCAGATTAAGCGGCAGCAGCTTCGAGAACTGATCATTGACAATCTGGATGTGGATTGGCGTGGGCGCAGCTATCGCGCTCGCGTTTGGTATTCTGATGCGGCGGGTGCGCCTGCGTTTCTGATAGACGCGCCGGAGTATTTTGCCAGAAATTCTATCTACGGATTCCGCGACGACCACGAGCGATTCGCTTTTTTCTGTCGCGCGTCTCTCGCACTCTTTAAGCGCCTGGGCACGCCGCCCGACATCGTTCACGTTAACGATTGGCCCGGCGGTTTCGCCGCCGCAGAGCTTCGCTCGCGCCGCGCCTATGATTCGTTTTACGCCAGGACGCGAACGCTCTTCTCGATTCATAATCTCGCTTATCAGGGCGCGTTCGATGCCAATCAGCTCTGGATTCTGGGCTTTGGTGATAGAGAGCGCGAGGCGTTTATGGCCGACGGCGCAGCGTCCGCCTTGAAAGCAGGATTGCTGACAAGCGATGCGCTCTCGACCGTTAGTCATCGCTATTCGCTTGAGATTCAGCAGCCAGAGCACGGGCACGGTCTTGAATGGATTCTGCGCGCGCGCCGCGACCGGCTCGTCGGCATCACGAACGGTGTTGATTACGATGTCTGGAATCCGGCGACAGACCCTAACTTGCCAGCGCATTTCAATGCGGACAATCTGGAAGGCAAACGCGCCTGCAAGCTGGAGCTTCTGCGCGGATTCGGATTGCCGGAGGATTTGGATCGCCCCATCATTGCGAACATTTCGCGCCTGACTTCGCAGAAGGGTTATGATCTGATTAAAGAAGCGGGCGGGGCAATCCTCGACACGGGCGCATACTTCGTTGCGCTCGGCTCAGGAGCGAGCGAGTACGAAGATTTCCTGCAAGCGATGCGCGATCACGCTCCCCATCGGGTGGGCGTCTTCAAAGGTTTCAATGAACCGCTCGCGCACCGGATCGAAGCAGGCGCAGATATGTTCCTGATGCCGTCGCTCTTTGAGCCGTGCGGGTTGAATCAAATGTACAGCACGCGCTACGGCACTGTGCCGATTGTGCGGGCGACCGGCGGCCTGGACGATACGGTTCAGGATTTCGACCGGGTCAGCGGCTCCGGCAACGGCTTCAAGTTTGGGCATTACACGGCTGCCGCGATGCTTGATAAAATCTACGAAGCGCTCTACTGTTACGCTGAGCCTGATCTCTGGCGCAAGATTCAAAGAAACGGGATGAGCGTTGATAATTCATGGCGAGTCGCCGCGCAAAAGTACATACAGCTATATCGCGCCATGACTCAAATGTGATAAAGCAGATGTCAGATGCTGGATATTAGATGTCAATGGAAACTGAGACCAACACCTAACATCTGACATCCAACATCTGCTGTACATTGTTTTCGTCAAGGTAGAAATTAAGGAGAAATGGGTATGAGTGAAAATGTGAGCGAAGTGAGCGATAGCACTTTTGAAAAAGACGTTCTTCAAGCAGACAAACCTGTCCTGGTAGATTTCTGGGCTGCATGGTGCGCGCCCTGCCGTATGCTTGCCCCGACGGTCGATGCGGTGGCCGAGAAGTATTCAAGCACGGCACTCGTCGTCAAGCTCAACGTTGACGAGAACCCGTCGGTCTCGCAACGCTATGGTATCAAGGGCATCCCGACACTGATTCTCTTCAAGGGTGGCAAGGAAGAAGAGCGTGTGGTCGGCGCAACCAGCAAAGAAGCCATCTCACGCATGATTGACAAGCACGTCAGCGCCGCCGCCTGAAGCAAAAAGCGCACCTGTGGCGCGAGCGGCTTTCCCCGAAAGACAAGCCGCCCATCGCGCCACTTCTTTATCCCAGGGAAACACGCAGTTCTAAAACCAGAGGTTGGAGGCTGGGAGGTCAGAGGTTAGTAAGAGCTGACATCTAGCATCTGGCATCTAACATCTGACTTTATGAAAACTACGCGTCAGAGTCGCCCCCCGCGACACCGCACGTTGGAAGAACGTCTTGCCGCAGCACGTCGTTCGCGCGCCGTCGAGGATGCCAAGTTTCGCGCCCGCCAGGCGCAGGGCAAGGTTCGTCGCTTCGTCAGCGCCAACTTCCGTAAAGATGAGGTCATCGCTTCCCTCGCGCTTCGTCGCGGCGAATGCAATCGCTGCGGGGCTTGCTGCGAGATACTTTTCAAATGTCCTTTCCTGAAAAAGCACAGCGATGGCACGACCACCTGCGGCGTCTATGAAGACCGCCCCAATCAATGCCGCCTCTTCCCCATCGAAAAGCGCGATCTGGAAGAAGTGCGCGGAAGCTGTAGCTTCTATTTCATAGAGAAGCCAGTCAAATTAGAGAGAGCAAGCTGAGAAAACAGTGATAAGTGATAGGTGATGGGTGATAAGAGACACGCTCTTACCTATTACTTATCACCTATCACTTATCACGGTTCTTATGATTATTGTCGTTATCGGCGCGCAGTGGGGTGATGAGGGCAAAGGGAAGATCGTTGACCTTTTGGCCGAGCATTTCGAGGTTGTGGCGCGTTATCAGGGCGGGCACAATGCAGGACACTCCGTCTACGTCGGAGAGCGTGCGTTTGTCTTGCGCCTGCTGCCATCCGGCATCGTCCATCCGGGTAAAATCTGTGTACTCGGCAACGGGATGGTGATCGACCCGAAAGCGTTTTTTGAAGAGGCCGACCAATTGGCCGAACAGGGCGTCGAAGTCTCGCCAGAGCGTGTGCTCGTCAGCTCCCGCGCTCATCTCATCCTTCCCTATCATCGAGCGCTCGATCATACGAGCGAAGAACGCCTCGGCAACGAGCGCGTCGGGACGACACTACGCGGCATTGGCCCGGCTTATGAAGACAAGACCGGGCGGCGCGGCATTCGTGTTGCGGACGCTCTTGTGCCGGATGTGCTACGCTCTCGCATCGAGCGCAATCTGGAAGACGCCAATCGCATTATCGTCGCTTACGGCGGCGAAGCACTAGACCCCGATCAAATCTTCGACGAGACTTCGCGCTATGCCGAACGTCTCGCCCCGTTCATCACAGACACGACTCATTTCATGAACAAGGCGGCGCGCGAGAATCGTGCGATTCTGATTGAAGGCGCACAGGCCACGCTGCTCGACGTAGACCACGGCACATATCCTTTCGTCACCTCTTCAAGCACAACCGCTGGCGGCGCATCAATCGGCACGGGGCTGGCACCGCATCGCATCACAGGCGTCCTCGGCATCGTCCGCACCTACACGACACGCGTCGGCGAAGGGCCATTCCCGACCGAGATGCTCAAGGGTGAAGAGGAACTGGGCCAACTAATCCGCGAACGCGGGCGCGAATATGGCGCAGTCACAAAGCGTCCGCGTCGCTGCGGCTGGTTCGACGCTTTTGCCACACGCTATGCGGCGGACATCAACGGCTTCACTTCGGTTGCGCTGACCAAGCTCGACGTGCTGGACGCGCTCGACGAAATCAAAGTCTGCACCGGCTATCGCCTCGACGGGCAGGAGATTGATTCATTCCCTGCAGTCTCTCAAGACCTGCGCCGCATCGAACCCGTCTACGAGACCCTGCCCGGCTGGAAGACCTCGACCGAAGGCATCACGGAGATTGACAATCTTCCCGCAGCGGCCCGCAACTACGTCGAATTCCTCTCACGCTCAATCGGCGTCGAAATCGGCCTCATCTCAACCGGACCGGAGCGCGGGCAAACTATTACCTGCGAAGGTTCAACGCTTGCACAATGGCTGGGAGCTTAACTGCCAGACGTTAGTGCAACCGACTTTTAATCAATGAATCGAAGATTCAAAGCACTCCGCTTGCGACTCTCGCAGAGCGCATGTAAAATGCCTTCCACCAAGCTGTATGTGGGCCGATAGCTCAGTCGGTAGAGCAACTGGCTTTTAACCAGTGGGTCGCAGGTTCGAGTCCTGCTCGGCTCATCTTTAGATTCAATAAGTTACGGGCAGCCCACCGGCTGCCCGTAACTCTTTCGGTAGACAATTTGGTAGACTTTTTTTCCGCTTCAATCTTTCGTTTGAGTTTTGAGACGCTTGTCTGAGCTATTTTGGACGCCCTTCCTTTGATTAAACAGCGTATTCAAACCTCATGCGCGATGGGTTCTCTCGACCTTCCACACGTAATCTCTTCGGCATGATCTCGCAGTTATGAAGACTATAGACGCAGCCTTCGCAGCCTTTGCAGAAGGCCGTTGGCTCGGTCACCCCGACTCGTATCTCCACGCCCTGCGCACTGAAGCTCTCCTTGATCTCTTCGATGTAACTGCGGCGGATCGGGTAAAAGCGCAGGTGCATTCCGAATAACCGCCGGCGCTCCTGCCTCTTCGGGTCAACCTCGATGAGGTCGTGCGTGCGGAGCATTCTGCCCACCCAATCGGGTCGCGCCCATTCGGGAATTTCAGTGGTAAAACCTTTCCCGTAGTTCTCGTGGATGAGGCTCCGCATCTCCAGTACCAGATGAGTAATGGAAATCATCTCATAGCCTTGTGCCACCAGATTCCGGAGCGCCTCAACCATTACCTGAATCGGGTCTTCCGGCTCCGAGCCACGGTGCTTCTGCCTCGTCAGCGCGATCTCTAATTGCGACTTCAACTCGGCGTTCCCGGCCAATTCGACCATGACTTGTAAAGGCGCGGCGATCTCCTCGGCCCGGTCGGAGTTTTTCGGGTAAATAATCCTGTAGGTGTCGGCCACATTCTTCACGTTCGTGAAAGCCCACGTGTGAAGCTGGCTGCGAAGCCCGTTCAGTTTCCAATCCTCAATTGGGCGCGCGTCCTGAAAAGCCGGCTTCACGAGATCGGGAATCATCTTGGTCTGGATGCGCAGCATGCGGCTGCCCAAGATCTGGTCGGCCCCTTGAGTGTTGTTAATCATCTTCACGCCGAAGAAGTTCAGTTTCTCCGTGCGCATCGTCTTCACGTCAGTCCACAGTTTGACGGCGGTCGCCTTGTTGTAGCTCAACTTAAGCGCCTGCACCAACTCGCTGAACTCGCCGCCACGATTGCCGATGGCTTCCAAATCATCTAGGACGATGAAGCCGCGTGACTCATCGATGAAGCGGGCGATGGAGGCAGCCGAAGATTGGCCGCACACGTAAGCGTTGGCGCAAACTCTCGCCATCGCCCTGCCCATCTGGCTCTTACCGGAGCCGGCGGGGCCGTTCAAGAAGATGAGTGGTACGGAGTCGAAGATCGCCTGTGTATACGTGACTGGGACTGTGAGAATGAGAATCGCGTAATCTTCTTCGTAAGGCAGCCATACGCTTGCTCTCAAATACTCTTCTATCTCCCGGAGAATCTCCTTGAGCCGCCTCTTCTCGGACTTCCCTTCCAAGTAGGAACTGATTGAGTCCCAAGACCACGTGCCATATTTGTTTGGCTGCGGCTCCTTGTCGATCAGAGTGCCGTCGCTGAGTCTCAGCACCTGATTCTGCTGTCTGGTGCTTTTACGGGATTTCGACCAGACTGTTGTGTGGACGGTGCGGTCGCTGCGGATGACGACCGTCTCCAGTTCCTCGAAGACGGCGATGACCTCTTGTCCAAACTCGTCTTTAGCGAGTTCCACCTCACGCTTGAGAGTCTGCGCCGTGTAGTAGAGATGGCCGTTGTGGTAAGCGCCGTTGATGTCAATGGGCGCGTAAGCGTATCTGCCGGGGGCGTCCGGGGTTTGTTCGTCATCTGATAGCACGGGCTGCGAGACGAGCGGGGCTTCTCCGAGCAGCCCCTCGAATTCATCAACCGTGCCCCCCGCCTGCCAGAAATCTGTCCAATCCTTACCGTACCACTTAGGGACTGCCACGCGGTGTGTCTCACGGGGAATAATGGAAGCCAGCTTGGTCGCCATGAAGTTCCCGGCCTCGTCGTTGTCGAAAGCCAAGTAGACGGATTTCCATCTCGACCACAGATGCGTCCCGATATTAGTCCCCCTCCACAATGCAGGGAACGCTGAGCCATGCGTCGAAGTAATGAGGACTAGCTCGCCTGCGAACTTCGATCCTTGAAGCGCCTGCCAGTGCCGCCAAACATCCTTCGCCCCTTCGCAAACAAAGAGGCTCTGTCCCCCGTCCTCGCTGATCTCATTCCCGTAGTAGAGGCGAGGAGTGCCGTTCATCCAGCCGTTCTTGTCGGTCGGATTTTGAGTGACGTTGGGGATGTTGTAATAGCCGTACTTGCCGGTGAGTCGCCCGTCGGCTATCCGCATCGGGTAGACGAGAGCGTTCTCCTGCACCATGCCCGCCTTGTTTTTGTAGGGCGTGGAGAGGCCGAGGTCGAAGTGCTCAATAGTCGCCATCGTGAGGCCGCGCGAGGTGAGGTAAGTGAGGGCGGCCATGTGCTCGCGCAGCCGCTTCTTGAGCACCGCGAGGAACTCCGCGTTGATCGGACGCACCTTCCCACCCGGTTGCGGCTGCCCGCGTCCATTATTTCTCTGTGGGAAGTGGAGCCGCGCCAGCGTCTTGACCTGAGAGACTTCCTCTAAGGTCATCTCCCCGATCTGGACGAGGAAGTCTTCGTACTTCGGGGTGTCAGTGCCGTGGCCGTTGTCGGCCACGTGCCAGCACTTGACGCCGTGATAAAGCTGCCCGTTGGGGCCTACCTTCTCGAAGATGCCGCACTGGTACCCCTCGTGGCCGCAGGAGGGGCATTTATGCATGTTGTACCAGACGAACTCGCCGTCATGATGCATGCGGTACTTGATGCCGAGCCTGCCGAGAAGCGAGGCGGCAGGCTCGTGCATGAGGTTGAAGGCGTTGCGCTGCATTGTCAGGCCGCCTCCCTCAACGGTCTCTTCCTGCTCAACTCGAACTCGCGCTCGTGATAATCGATCCAGTGTTCATAGAAGTCGGCGTTCTGATAATGACCGTAATATTTGAGGACCGTCTCCGGGGCGTCATGTAAGATGGCGGCGGCTACCATGAGGCCGTTTTTGTTGTTCTTGATATAGTCGGTGGCAAGTATGTGGCGATAGGCATGCGCGCCGAAGCCCATGCAGCGAAGGTATTTTCTTGCTGCCTTCAATAAAATCTTGGATAGCGAGGCGGGCTGCATGGCCTTGTTGTCGCCGGTTTTATGTTTGAATATCCCGCCACTTGGTCCGGGTCTAAAAACGTAGTGACATTTGTCAGAGCCTATGAGCAGCGGCCTTTGCCTTAAAAGGTATTCCTCAATGTAAGGCTTGAGAGATGGGGCCACAGGAGCGTCATAGTTCTTGGCCCTATCCCTTTTTCTGAGAGTTTTCCTATTCTTGAAAGCCTCTTTAGGGAAGCGCAACCGCCAATTGCCCTTCTGGTCTTTGTACAAATTACCCGTATTGTTTGAATGCCACGTCATCTCGGCGAATTGCTTAATGCGCAGGGGGTTGCCGGTCATCAACCTCGCCAGAAACATGTCGCGGTAAGCTATGGCTCTCTCTATTTTTGCGAATGCGGCGGGGGGCAGGTCGGCTTCCATCCGGGCGGTAAGCTCGAACAAATACCGCATCGGGTGTTTGTCGTCGATAATAAAATCGATAGGTTCCAACACGTTGCGCGACTGCTGGAAGCAATCGCTTTTTATTATGTCACGCCGTAGTTTCCTTAGCTCATGACGGGCGTCTTCACACCACTCGTCCCACTTGTCCGCCGGTACCTGCGGTGATAGCCTCTCGCCGTACTCGGATTGCTGCCTGATGAAGCCGGTTTCCTCGCGCAGTAACATACAGCCGAGGTTAATTAGGTGCAGGGTTTCTTCGTTGTAAGATCCTGACCGTTTCCGCAGAAACTCAATATAAGCTCTAACTAGAGTAACGACACCAAAGAGCGCGAGCGTGAGCTTGTTGTTACTGTAACCTTCACCCACAAGTACGCTGTGACTGTCTATTTTCCTCTCATCTTTTTCCCTTTTATAGATAGGGAACTGTTTTCCCTCAACGGGAAGAATCAAGTAGCCGAAGAATCCTGCGAGAGACTGATGGATTCTATCGTTGGTAGGACACTTGCCGGTTTCGGGGTCCACGTACCACCGACCGTTTCTCCGCAACTTCCCTTCCGGCTCAATCGGGGGTGTCATCAGGTCGTACCACGCCTGACACTCCTGATGGAGTCGTGTCGGGGACTCGACATTGAGCGGGCGTTGACGCCTTCCGAGAGGCGCAAGATACTCGACGCTGCGGATCGATTGTTGGAGGTAGGAGGGCGTTCGAAAGATCGTAACCGTTATCGGACTGCCAAGAGACCCATTCACAAAAGCTATCGGCCATACCGGAACCGGGCTATCGTCTATACGCTGATTGAAACGGGGATGCGCCGCGCGGCCATTACCAATCTCAACTTAGCCGACGTGGATTGGAAGAAAAGGAATCTCAACGTCGAGGAGAAAGGCGGAGTGACCCATTCCTACAGCATCAGCAAAGAAGGAATTGATTCCATTAAAGATTATATCGAACGTGAGCGGCCACTTGACGCCGGGCATTGGAAATCACCGGCTCTTTTCCTCACTCCTTCCATGAACCCTCGCGCGGGCGCTCGCCTGAGCGTTCGCTCCGTCAACGTGATTTGGGATGAGGTTTGTAAAGCCGGAGGCGTTGAAGGAAAGACACCGCACTCGGCCCGCCACGCGATGGGCAAGCATATTATCGAGAAGACGGGGAACGTCGCCGCCGTTCAGCGTCAACTAGGCCACAGGAACGCGATCTACTCGATGCAGTACGCAAGAATTACAAAAGACGAGTTGCTCAACGTGATTGATGATCGCTAAGCGGATGGAGCTAGTGAACACACGCTGGCTCGGCATCAGCTTGCCATTGGTAAATCCCTTTTTAGTATATAAATTCTGACCAGAAGACGTTCGATGTAATGTGCAAAGACAATGCCGATAATTATTGTAATGCAGCCCAAAGTGTAAAGGCTACTTCCGGGCGACCGCCGCGACGCGGATGCCATTACTGTCGTAGTGAGAGTCCGGCGAGTTCCTGTTACGGTTGGCGGAGCGGCAGAAGTCCGCACCGAAGTACCACGACCCACCGCGCAACACCCGCTCCTGCCTCCCACCACTCAACCACGCGCTCCCGTCCAAAGGCGCACCTACGTAAGATTCGTGATACCAATCCTGACACCACTCCCACACGTTCCCATGCATGTCAAATAACCCGAAGGCGTTGGGCAGCTTACTCCCGACCGGGTGTGTTTGCCCACCATTATCGGTGATGCGCCTGTAATAATTCTGTGGGTTAGTTCGGAAAATCTCTGCCGCATCCAGCCGCTTGCGCCCCGAGTTGTTCCCGTACCACGCCATTGCATTAAGGTCGCCAGCGTAATCGCCCGTCGTCCCGGCCCGCGCCGCATACTCCCACTCAGCTTCACTCGGCAGCCGATATGTGTAGCCATCATTCATCGTATTCAACTTACGGATAAACTCCTGCGCGTCATCCCATGACACCATCTCCACAGGACACTGATCGCAGCGTTTGAAGTTGCTCGGATTATTCCCCATTACCGCTTGCCATTGCGCCTGCGTGACCTCATACCTGCCTATGTAAAACCCTTGGCTGATAGTCACACGTTGAACTGGCTTCTCATCGTCGTGGCCGTTCTTCGACCCCATCAGGAAGCTACCAGCCGGAATCCACACAAGTTCTATGCGCTGCGCCCTGCTTTCTGTCTGTTGCTCCGACTGCTTTTGACTCACACTTGGCTCTGTTTTCTCGCGCATCGGCCCACGTGCCAGCCATATGAAGAACACAATGCCGATTAAGATTAATAACGCCACGCTGGCAATGATCAGTGCTGGCTTAGATTTCTTCGACTGCTCAGTTCTGCCACCCATCATTACGGCGGGCTGCGTCGCCGTTTCGATACTCGAAGGTGACACATCAGGACGAGCGGTTGATGTCCCTCCCCCTACTGCGATAGGCGCAATCTCGTCAGTGCGTTGCCGCTCGCTCTCTTCCGTCTGTCGCCGCGCTTCTGCTTCGCGGCGCTGGACAAGAATTTTTTCCAACGCGACGATTAGCTGATCGACATCATGCTTCCAACGGCGGTCACTAAGATCAAAGGCGTTACGTCGGGCCAAACTTGCCAGTTCGTCCGGTAAGTCTTGCGGCTCCGGCATAGTTGCCCCCTGCACTAAGACCGGGATCACACGCACATTCCGGTTAAGCGCAGAAACAATTTCCAGCCGAACGAAATCATTCGGGTCATCTATCCGACGAGAAGTACCGTCAGAAGCCGTAAGCCAGTGTTGGCCGATCAATGCGACCAGAACGTCGCACGAGCCAACGGCATCCTCGATGACTTGGCCGAAGTCCGCGCCCGGTTCGATCCGCTCAATGTCCATGAAGATTTGGTCTTTGCCAAAGTGGGCACTGAGATTGTCGAATAAATGGAGCGCGTACCCCGCGCTATCGTCGCGGCGGTAGCTGATAAAAATCTTCAGGGACAAGTGGGAGTTGGGTTGTGACATTGTTTCTTGCAGCGACGGATGTCTTTGCAATTTTTTTCAGATTGATTGTATGATTAATGCGTATTTATTCAGTCTACCCGAATATTTGTGCAAAGCCCTGAGCATGACTTCTTTATGTCATGATGCACAGACTAATCACCCAAAGAATTAAAGATAAGGGAAAGCTTTTCATGATATTCCTCACGTGTTTACCTAATTGACAGCCAAGCTGCTTCTCCACGCACGCCCTTGGAAATGCCTTCAACTTGGGCTTTGACTTCTTTTAATAGCCGCTTCTCCGTGTCAAACAGCCTCGGAAATTGCCCGTAAGAACCTGTGGGATGCGGAACTCCTATAACTATCCGCCTCGCGAACATATAAGCAAGAGCTTTGTAAGACTCTGTGCCGACACCTATCAACGGCCAATTATTCGGAACCGTCTGTAATTCTTTCTGCAAGTAAGTCTCAGTACAAGTGCGAAAAGTCTGCAACGGGGGCAAGCCGGACTCGGCAGATGCGTTTTCGCATTTAACAAGTTCCGTCCATAAAATAGCTCCATGAAAACCAAGCTCACTAACAAAATGACGGAGCCTTTTATAGTAAGGGTGATTGAAGATATATTTTTGCCAATAGATTAATTCTTGTTCATAAGTTTGCCCATTTGAGCGGTAAAATTCCCGCTCACTTGGCTTTGAGCGTCCGGGATTTATACCGACTATGACGGATCCCTTTCCAATGGCACGGCCTTCAGTTTCCAAGATTAAACAGCGAGGCAAAATGCCTTCAGGATGATTCAAGGCAATTCCGCGACAATGGATATTACATCGCACCATATCGCGCCCAATTGCCTCAATGTGACTAGCTAAATCCATCTGCCTCCTCGGTCTCACAAGGAATACATATTTTTGTCATACAGATTTTCAACGCAGGAGCGTGAACCTCTATGTGAGGTTTGTAACAGCTTCTAATTCAATGTAACCCGTCTCAAACCGCTCGCGTGTCCTGTTAAGACTCATACGCTCATTTTCGCTTGTTCAGTCATTTCCTCCGTGGATTTCAGATACATGTCTAACGCCAAATTTACCTACCGCCCGATTACTCCAAACAATCTACGTCGCAGGACTCAATATTGATGAAAGGCAAGCTGAGGGTGCTCGGTTGAATGAATTGTTTAATGAGTAATTACCATTTACGCGTTTAAGTCATCTATTAATGCAAGCCAAAATAGAGGTTAATACTTTGTCATGTGGGACTACGCCGAATCGTAATTCAATACTATTACGTGTGACTGGCTGCTTTCCGATAAGGCCCATTATATCTAAAAGCCGTCTCGCATCTATAAGATCAACACACTGCTGAAGGGAATGATGTGGTTTTGGCTGACTCGCTTCAATTGCTTCCTTCGAGAAGTGATCAGCCGTGGTAAGAATCATGCCGCTGTTATACCCGTGAAGCAACATTGCTCCCCGGAATTCTCTTATGAGGCTTACGGATTCAGTTTTAGACCTGCTTGTGCGCCGTTTTACTTGAACCGGCACCTTACCTCCACTAGAATCTAAAAGTATCAGATCAATTCCTCCATCATGGCTTTTTCCGACATGCAATACTTCACAGTCGTAAAATTCTTTTAGAATCCCGCCGACGAATTGCTCAAACTTGGTTGGATTCATCTTATAAAGAATTCTTAAATCTGCATCTACAGCCTTAATCGCCGCAAGTAGCTCAATTGGGGGTTCTTGAGTTTTGTAAAGAGATCCTACATGTACTGCCGGGCTGGCCGAGCCCCAATTACCTGATTCCTCATAATTCCACCACCAACCACAGCCCGTACATTCATATCCGTACCATCCCCACAATTCCTCCCAATATTCATGCCAAGCAATTTCAGCATAGATATTCTTCACGTCCGATCCGCAATATGGGCAGATTTCTCTATAATTGCGGAAAGGAGTAAATTCCCTCGATTTTAATATTTCTTGTGCGTCTTCAGCCCCCATGTCATGCAGCATGCTTATGTGAAGGAGAGGCTTCCTAAATGCAGAGTCGAAGTGAAGGGCTTCGATGATTGACATAGAACAACTCCGACATAGCTGAATAAGTATAGTGCCTAACGCGGGAATTGAGCCGCCGCGCTCACAACCATACAAGTTCTCGATATAAGATCAGCTAACTCGCGTTCCGGTTAAATGAGTTACTAAATGGCGTCGCTACCATCGTCTATAATCCCTGTAACAATATCTACTGCTTTCCACTTTTTTGCTGACTCATCGAACAACAAATATATTTCCCTTGACCTTCGCGATAATCTATCAGCCTGATTTGAGATATAGTCATTAGGAAATTCTTCGGCGTGATTCATGAGAGCGTTGAATATTTCATTGGTACAATACTCATAATAATCATCATCTTTGTCACCAAAGAATAGGAATTTCAGAGGACGACCATCTATTGTTTGTGACCATATAGCAAACGAGCTAGACACCGGATTATCCTTCCGCACCTTATTGGGAGATTGTGATGAAACAATCGTCTGCCGTCTTATTTTCAAGACCTTCTTAGCAAATTTACTGAGTTTCTCTTTAACTATTAAGTAGTGGTCTTTTCCAGCCTCTTTAAGGAAGCTATCAATGTAAGGTTTTGCAAGATAAACAACGATAGCAGCGGGAATTGCCCATTCCAACCCCATGAACGGTTCATTCGGTCTCTTCTCTGTTTCTACTTCTGCATTTGCTTCTCGTAACTCTTTCGCCAAATCCAGAACTAACTGTTCGGGCATATCGTCTTGATAAGCTATTCCAATATCGTATTTCATGTATGCCTCGTGAGAATTTAAGATGTACTACAGAAGACCTGCTGAAGATTATCTCATAAAGATAATTGCCAAACACTGAAAGCAGCCATCTAACGCTCTAATTAGATCATACCGAGCATAAAGCATCTATTATCCACTGCACCACATAAGCATAAAATCCATGCTAATAGTATTTGGGGCGACTCTAATCTTGATTCACCCCTAGACAGAAGTTGATAATCTTACCAAATTGGGTTAAACCATCCGTCTGACGGTCTTAGTTTTCGTCTAAGAGTGTATTAACGGTCTGAATCTACTAGACTCTACATGGAAGTTGCTGAGCGCAATTAGGAGAGTCCTCATGAAAACACTACTCATTGCGACCGGAATCGCGTTGTGTATAGTCGGCTCAATGTCGGTAGAAAACCGAGCGAGCGTATCTTATGTGCCATGTTCTCGCGGCACGATTGAAAATCATGCAAGTGGAAAGCTCAAGTCATGCTTATTGGATAGGGACTTCAGAATACAGGAAGTACAGTGTCTTCGGGGTGCATATGTTCTCTTGTACGAGAGTGGCAAATTGGAGCAATGCGTCCCCTCGCAAAGGACAAGCATAGGAAACATCCCTTGCCTTGCCTCGGCTGTGATCAGATTATACGAAAAGGGAACTTTAGAGCTATGCACGCTTGACCACCGCATCACGGTTAATAATACCGATTGTGAGGCAGGTGGGCAGATTATCTTATATGAAAACGGGAATCTCAAAACGTGTCTTCAGCGCCGCTGGAAGTGACGATGATTGGTCACTATAGAGAACCTTCCCTCCAGCCCCGCCCGCCTTGGATACAACAGGGCATTGCTCAGTGGGATCGGAAATAAGTTATGAAGGCTTCGCCGAATCAATCCCCGGCGGGATACTCAGCCTGATACTTTCCCTCTTTATTCAATTTATAGCGCGAGAGAGCCAAGTGCTTTCATACCTGTTTTCAGCCATTTAACTCCAAACACCACTCTTTGACCGAAAATAGCTCTCCAAAAGTTGCACTTGACTTCAACATCAAGGGGGCATAGAATCCAGAGCATGGATCAAAGTGTTGGAGCGCGCATTAAGGAGTTGAGGAAGGCCCGTGGCTTTACGCAGAGACGGCTGGCCGAGGCTGTGGGCATAGATTTCACATACCTCAGCAAAATTGAGAGTGGCACGATT
The DNA here is from genome assembly GCA_963791265.1 of uncultured Acidobacteriota bacterium. Taxonomy (GTDB): domain Bacteria; phylum Acidobacteriota; class Blastocatellia; order Pyrinomonadales; family Pyrinomonadaceae; genus QHXM01. The sequence goes on along the minus strand of CAWBSB010000003.1, from coordinate 290,848 downwards.
CCCTATCCACCTTCGACGAAGACGCTCAAGAAACTAGCGAGGGAGCTTCAAGTAGACGAATTGGAATTATTGCAACTTGCCCAAAAACTGCCGACCGGTATGGGCAACATCGCTCACACCGAACAGGGCATACGTTTTCTACGGCAGGCTTCTAAGCTCAAGAGCCCGGAGGATTGGGAAGAGTTGATAGCGTTCTTGGAGGAAAAAACAGGGGGAGATAAAGAGTCAACCGACGCCACGGTTAGTTAGGGTTCGATCTGTCATGAAACAGTGGTCTATCTCAGCACATAATTGTATCCGGCGTTGCCAGCGCCAGTTCCTCTTCAAGAACCTTATGGCTTGGCACAACGCTAAGGACCCGGACCGCCGTGAAGCGTATTTACTCAGCCAGCTACGAGGGCTGGAGGAGTGGCAGGGACATTTAGTGCATCTCGCCATTGAGAAATATTTCGTCCCCGCCCTTCAGCGCGGGGTACTCCTTTCCCGTGGCGAACTGATGATGGAGACCTTAGCCTTGGCGCGTGAGCAGTGGCGGTTTTCAGAAAGAGGCGATTATAAGAAAGACGGCGTCACTAAGACGGACTCGGACGGAAAGTTCCTTGCCTTGAGAGAGCACGAGTATGGCATCCCTGTAGGCGAGGCCGAGTTCAACGCCGTCATTGGAAAAATAGAGAAGTGTTATGACTATCTTTATTCGAACGAAAAGCTTTTGAGTTTTCTCCAAAGCGGAAATTGGCACAGCACCGAGCCGATGCTGATCTTCCATGTGGACGGGGTTCCGGTCGTTGCCCGGTTGGATTTAGTCGTGGGGTACGGAAATTCCAAGCTCTGCATTATCGACTGGAAGATCGGCGAGAGCTTAACCAGCGACTACTCCATTCAGTTGCGCCTTTATGCTTACGCGGCGCTCCAGAAGTGGCCGAGGTACAGGGCGGAAGATATAACGCTGGTCGAAGTGAACCTGCTGCAAGGCAAGATTATTAAGCATAAATTCGATAAAGATGAAGTGCTCAAGGTAGAAGATTTCATCTACCGTAGTCTTTCAGAGATCAAGGCGCTCACCAACGGCAGAAGTTACGAAGACCAAAATTTGGAAGACTACGGCTACGCCAGAAGCCCTCTTTCGTGTCAGTTCTGTAAGTTCGAAAGGTTGTGTGTGAGGTTGCACTATGACAAACCATATCTTGAATCTGTTTCCAGTGGAAAATTTAGCTGGTTTGAGTTGTGAGTACCGGCTGCTCGAAGTTTCCAACCTGCCGAAGGACACTCAGTACGCCGAGAACCTTCAGCGGCTGGCGACGATGGTCAGCAAGGATACGCGCAAGCCGGTCAGCCTCTACAAGAGCGGGGGTCAAACCTTTCTCGCAACCACCGCGACGACCGAGCGCCTTAAATCTCAATGGCGTCTGATTCCCCACGTGGCTGTGTTGAAGCCGCTGGAGAAGGTGCATCGTCTCAATTATAACCACCTCTCGCCGGAGCAGGTTGACCTCGCCCTCAACCTTTTGCGCTACGACATCCGCACGGCCTTGACGCGCAAACCGGACTTGTGGAATGACAACGCGAACTCCTTCTACAAAAGGGTGGCGGCAGACCTCCAAGGCACGAGCGGCGAGGTGGACGTCCTAGACGGCTTCTTCTTCAGTCTTCATTATCTGCCGGACGGAAAGATTTACGTGGCGGTTGACCCCACCGTCAAGTACATGGATCATCTCTCCCTCGCAGACCGTCTGAAGAACGGCGAGAATATCGATGACTTTAAGTTTCAGCACTTCGTTTACCGTAACGGGCATCAGCGGTATCGAGTGCAACTGATGGCGATGGCGGACAACCCCATCTCCAAACAGTTGTTCGTCCATCAGAATGATAACCAAACCTACAACGTCTTCGACTGGATAAAGCAGTCATTCCGAGGCCCAAGTCTCGACATCATCGAGCATTTGGATCCTAACTCGCCAGCCATCCTTTACCGCTACCCGCAGGGCGGCAAGTCGTTTAGCGGGGCCGCCGCGCTCTGCTTCAAAACGTACCATCCGGAAGACCCGGAGGTGCGCGCGCTGCATTCGCTTTCGCTGATGCCTCCCGGAGAGAGGCTTCAATGGAGCAAGAATATAGTCGGGAAGTATTTCCATGACATCCGCTTCGGCGCTGGCGGCACCTTCACGATCTCCGACCGTCCGTTGACGAAAGCTGCTGAGTATTTCGACCCGCCCGACCTTCTTTACGCCAAGGATAAGGTCTTGCATGTGCGAAGGAATGGTGAGGAAGGAATCTCTCTTAGAGAGTACGGTAAAAAACGTATGGAGTACCTCCAAAAACAGATTGGAGGGCTGCTGGTTCAGGATTCTTTCCAGATGCAGTACATGTTCGTCCCCTTATCCTTGCACCGCAGCATCGTGAAGGAGTTCAAGGACGATTTCGTCGCTCAGATAGAGAAGTTTTGTTCGCACGGCTACACGATCAAAATCATCGTGTATGACGACCGCTCTGCGAGGAACTTGAGCCAGCAGGTCGCGGCCATTAAGAAGGCGGTCGAGGACAATCGTATTGACCGGGGCGCGGCCCTTTTGATTCTCCCCGAAAATGCGAATCGTGATCTGCACAACTTCATCAAGCGAGAGTTGTTCGAGACGTTGCATTTTCAGTGCGCCCAAGCCACTTCTTTGAAGAGGTATTTTCGCAGGGATGGTGACGCCTACGAGGTCAAATCTGAAATGACTGGCAAGTACCTCTCTTACGTCCGGAACACTGCCATCGGGCTGCTGCTCGTCAACCACAAGTGGCCCTTTGCGCTAAAGACGCCGCTCAATTACGACTTGCCTTACGGCATTGACGTGCTCAACTCGATGGCTGGATTCACTTACGCTTATAACGGTGGGAAGGACTGTTATTTCAGGCACAGCCGGTCTACTCAGGGTGAGAAACTCTCCAAGGGCCAAGTGCTGAAAATGCTTTACAACGACTTGCGCCGGGACGTCCCACGGTTGGGGCTTAAGCCCAAAGCAATCATCCAACACCGCGATGGCAACACCCACGCGGAGGAGATTGAAGGCATGGCCGAGGCCGTGCGCCGCTTGCAGAGCGAAGGGGTGCTGGACGAGGGAATCATCGTCGGAACAACTAAGATTCACAAATCCAGCACGTCACACCTGCGCCTTTATGAAGAGCAGAACGGGGAGATCACGCATCCGAGGATCGGTTCCTACTTCGCTCTCAACGAACATCAAGGCATCGTCTGCAACACCGGATTCCCTTTCAGCTTCCCCGGAACGGTGAAGCCGCTTATGGTCACGATTGCCGACGGGAACTTGGAGATCGAGAAGGTGCTCGCCGACATTTTTGCCCTGTCTCAACTGGCTTGGACGGCTCCCGACAAAGCCTCGCGCCATCCCATCACGACTAAGCTCGGCGACATGTTCCTTCGCCCGATTGCCAGCGCAGCCGACGAGGAGGCCGCCCGCTACGGCGATGAGGATGAGACAGCCGAGGAAGACGAGAACACTGAATTGGAGGAGGTATTAGCTACGAGCGCAAAAGCGAGGTAAAACGCCATGAGCGAAACAGGTATCATCTCTCAGGAGTACGAGAACACGGCTGAACTTTTCCGGGCGATCAACCAGTCGGTGATTGTGCTGAAGAAGAAACATTTCAATCTTACCGGGGCGGCGCAAGTCACCAATGAAGATTTGTCTGAAGCAAGAAAACTGCTCACAGACCTACTGCGTCAACTCATCGAAGAACTAGAAAACGAAACCTCCGCGCTAGTGACAGCGGCAGCTACAGAGGCCACCTCCTTACAAGTCCCCCCTTTCTTCATCAAGCGCCTTCAAGAGCGCCACTCAGGGGAGATGCAATGGTATCTGAAGGACCTTCGAGCGTTACTGCAAGCTCTCGAAGAAGGGCGGCCTCTGACTGTTGACTTGATCACCTACCTTGACGAGTTGTGCGGGCAGCTAGACGCCGAGACCACAGCGATTCATCGAAGGCTGTGGAGGAAATAACAGATGCCAGCAGAGTTTTTCTCCGGGCAGGTTCGTCTGCTGCTCAGACGCTGCCACACGATGATTGAGCGTCTGAACTCCATTCAGAATCTTCCCGCCGAACTGCATCCGTATGCTAAAGAACTCGACACCAAGCTGAACCAAATAGCATCAGCAATCGAGAAGCTGATAAACGACCCCGACTTCGGGGCTGCCCCACTTCTTGTAAATCAGTTCGACATCTATAAACGGTTCTCCGAACTGGTCAACACCTTCGAGTGGCACCCGCTGGCGCTGCTTGATCATTACAATGAGCGTGACCTCTACTTTTACCGCCTCGCCAAACTATTCTGCGGGCAGATTCAGTACCCTTACCAGCCGCCATTGATGAACGCGCACAGCAACGAGTATTTCTCTTCCCTGCCCCCGACCAATATAGTGAGCGTTCCCTTATGTGAAGACAGGCACCTTCTAGCCCTCCCGGACTTCGTTCACGAGTTGGGACATATCGTTTACGCGCATCTTTGGAGAAAGTTTATCGCGGAGTTTAAGCTGTATCTTCAGCAGTACATCGCAGATCAAAAGGTGAAGGTCGCCAACCAAGCCTCTTCGACGGTGTATCAGGACAAATTCGATCTATTGGAGCAGGTCTGGACGCAGCGTTACGTCGTGGAGTTTTTCTGTGACGTGTTCGCCACGTATTTAGTGGGCCCGGCCTATGGATGGTCTCACCTGCGCCTCGTCATTTCTTCTCAATCAGAACTGTATCACCCTAGCTTCGGTGAAGCCCAAACGCACCCGGCGGACGAAGCGCGCATGCGCATCATCCTCGCCACCTTGGAAGAGATGGGCGACGATACTTCGGCGCAGGTGATAAAGAATAAATGGAAGGATTTCACATCTATAGTCATAGACAAACCTGATGGTGAATATCATTTCTGTTACCCCTACGATATTCTCCAGCGGCTCGCCCGGCAAGTGATCAAAGAGTGTCGCGAGATCGATCTCATTCCCTACTTCGATCAACCGAAAGAGGAACACAACCTGCCATCATTGATGTTAGAAGCTTGGGAGCAATTTCACTCCGACCCCGCTAACTACCCGGAGTGGGAAGTTGCGAGAACAGACGCTCTAAAATCCCTATTGTCTTAGCCACCTGACACTCCGGAGGAAGTGTTAGTAGTTTAAGAATCAATGCCAGAAGGGCTCTAGCAATTATGAACGCTCGTCAGTTCTATATAGTTCTTACAGTAGTTTTTCTGATTACATCTAATTGCACTACATCACCCGATGTCAAAAACGAATCTAATCTGAACAATCCCGCACCGGTTAACAAATCATCGCCCTCGCCCTCTCCCGGTGCGATCTCAATGACTGCTTCTCAGAGAGATGGGATTAATGATGTGACGGACGGAAATGGCCGTAAACCTCCGACGAAGTTGAATGGAGCGGATTTGGTCGATGTGCAGCTTGAAATGACTGATTCCGATCTAAAAGTGACGTTTGAAGCTAATGACCCCATTCCGACGAGTATTCCCGCAGGTCAATCCGTACTCTGGCAGGTTGAAGCGTGGAGCAGTGATAAATCCCAAGGTTACTACCTCGGCGTAAAGCTCGTTGAGTCTAAATGGTATGTCTTCATCTTTAATCTCAAAACATACACCAACGAATACGTTCAGAACCCTTCGGCGAGCGGTAAAAAACTGGTCGCGAGTTTTCCTCTCAGGCAGTTGCCGAATCTGGCTCCGTCATTTACTTGGTCGACGACCGCAGAATACGATGGCAAATGGAGAGACAAAATACCCGACGCAGGCAAGGTATCTTTTCCGGCCTCATGAGGGTGAGCATTAAACAGTGTGGGCAAAGATTCCTCTCAACGCCCGCGCCCGGCTGTCATTCCAACTGATCCACGCCTCCCCTTATCAATCTTGGATCGTGGAACTCAGTCAAAGAAAGAGAAAACGACATGGCTCATAAATCGCACGAACAATTTAACGAGGCCGTCTTCAGGAGGCTATGTGACGAGGCCATCAGTGACCTACCAGTTGAAGCCAGAGATGAAGAGGCGGTTTTAGAACATTTATTGGCTAAAGTCCGCAGCTTTTGCGGAGTTGATCAAGTCACGTTTAGGGATGACGCAGGCGTTACGCGCTCTGCACAGCTTAAGCAGCAAATTATTGATGTTGTAGAGTACGATTCGCTCATTGAACATCCGCTCTCGTTATCCTTTAGCAAAGCCCCGATCATTGATGAGTATGTCCGAATGGCGACAGCGAGCGCATGAGATGGTTTAATTGGGCATGTGGCAGTATAGAAAAATCCATTTGAGCCAATCCCCATCGAAAGTTAAAAGAGTCGCCAAGAAGCTTTCGTGGGGGGCGCTGATTATATTTCTCGTTGCGAGCGCGGCTTGTGTGTTAAATCTCTACCAAGAGAGCCAGCTTCCCGGCGCTGAGCAGGCGGCGCTCGTTTCAAGAAAGCCTTTACCAGCAGATAGGCTCGTTGCTCTCCTCTACATACTCAGCCTCCTCGTGGCGATAGTGGCATTTATCGCCAAAGCCATAACAGAAAGCAAAGAAGAAGAGTTGAATCGTGTTAGTGACAAGAGACCCAAGAAAGGAAAGATATGATTCGCATATTGCCCCTCACCGCAATCATCCTCATCCACTGTTTCATAGCCGGCGCACAGACGGCAGGCTATCGTATTGTGGATAAGGAGAGCGGCTTCACCATCACTTTTCCGGGCGCGCCGCAGTATCAGGAGGGGCCTAACCCCGTAACGGGTGAGAGGCAGGAAGTCTACCTCTTCAATTATAACGGCGACGTTCTTCAAATTATTACCGGCCACATGAGCCCCCCGCTCCGCTCGCAACAAGAGATCAGTAACGTCTTGACCGGCGCGGCGACCCTTTATAACAGCAGCGGCTCCACTCTGATCAGGAACGTTAAGCTGTCGCCCATTGCGAGACAATTCGATACGGTGCAGGACACCAACACTGGCCGGCTCTATATGCGGACGCAAATCCATATCTTTCGGGGGAAGATGTACACACTGTCTTACGGCTCTTTTGACCGCGAAAGATACGACGAGGCGGTAGCCCGCTCATTCTTTTCTTCGTTCAGTCTCAGGATTCCGGCTGGAGCGCGCACCGGCCCCTTAAATAGCTCGTCCCCGCGAGGCGGGCGCTCGCGCAGGGAAAGTGTATCTAGGGCTATGGGAGTGAACTGGCAAACATTCCGCAGTCCCGACGGGGATTTTTCAATCGAATTTCCCTCGACGCCTCTCAACCGGTCGAACCTTTCGCCTCCAAGGGGCGACCCCTACTATCAATACGTAGCCACCTTCGGGGAGAATCAGGTGGGCGTTGTTTACCGTGATCGCCTTAATATCTCCGCACGTGACGATCTTTCGAGAGAGGTTCGAGAAGAGGCCAATAATTACATCAGGAATGCGAGAAATGACGGCTGGAGGTTTCTTAGCCGCAGGGAGCTACCCGGCGAGGCGGCGGAGTTCGAACTGGAAGGTAGACTCAATAATGTTCCGGTGCGATCTCTTGTGCGGGTCTATGTGACGAATCGGCGGGTGTACTTTGTCTCTAGCTCCACACAGAATTTAACGGGACCCAACGCCAGCATCCTGCCGCGATTTTTCAACTCTTTTCGCCTTCTGGATTATCAGTGATGGTTTACACGCTGTTATATACCGGATCAGGAAATGCCGCTTTGGCATTTCAAAGCTGAAAGGGTAATTCTCAGCCAGCGGACGGCATTATCGCTTAGGCGTGATTAAGTTTCAGAAACCTCTCTTCACCTAAAGGGGATTCACATGAAGGCACAAATCAAATTCAGAGCACTGTCCTTGACTCTTATTTTTCTCACTAGCCTTCTTCCTGTTATTGCTCAGGAGGCATTATCCGAGAGTTATTATCAGGCCGCTATTGAAGCTCTTGATAAGAGCAATTATCACGACGCCGTGCGGTTTGCGATGTTGGGTATAGCGGAGGCCGAAAAGCTAAGGGCGTCTAATCCGAAAGTGGCAGAGAGACAAATGATCAGAGGTCTGAATCTTCAGAGCGGCGGTTTGATCGAATTAAAGAATTATCCGGAAGCGGAGAAGGTAAAGCGAGAAGAGATCGAGTTGCTTGAGAGAGTGAGGAGCCAAGACTACCCTGAATACTCCACCAACTATCCGATGTCCCTTGAGAGTCTCGGCTTTATCTTGACCGAACAAAACAAGCGCGAGGAGGCCGAAGAAGTTTATCGAAATGCGCTTGCGTATCGTGAGAGGGTATATGGGGCGTCACACAAGAGCGTGGCGACGAGCCTCATCAATTTAGGTAATCTCTATTTGAAACAGGGCAAATTATCCGAGGCCGAGGTGATGAGCCGAAGGGCGCTGAGTATCTTGGGAGAGGCGTTAGAAAATTCCGAGCTAATGAAGAGCGACGTCTTCGTCTTTTTGCGAGCCGCGAGAAACCTCGCTCTCATTGATATTGAAAGAAAGAGATACGTCGAGGCGGAGAAAAATTATAAATTCATCGTGACGACGATTGAGAAGTTTTACGGGCCGCGTGATTCGAGTTTGATCGAACCATTGGAAGAATACGCAAAGTTGCTTCGTGTGATGAAACGTCCCCTCGAAGCCGCAAGAATAGAGAATCGGATTCGACAGCTTAAGCGGCAGTAGCAGAATCACTTTCAGGATACTTTTCCTCACACTCGGCTAATATCCCTGATCTTCGCTCCGGTGATAGGACACCGACGAAAGGCGATGCCGTGCGCAGGCGCTTTGCCTCTTCCGAATCTTCTGTAATGAGAACGATAAGCTGCTCAACGCTGTAATCGTCTAAAATGGCATCCCATTCCCTGTAAGTCTCAGTGCCGGGCGCGCCGGTCTGACGCCACCGTGAGAGGGTCAGTCGGGCATGGTTGGTGACGGCTTGGGGGCGCTCGCGCAAATGCTTCGCCATTTCACGGTGGTAAGAGAGTGCGAAGTAGTCGATGAATTGCTGAGAGCCGAATTGAATCTGCTTTGAAGTCATTCCGAAATTGCTCCATCAAGCCTTATATCGTAGCACCGTTTTACTTCGGCCAATTCGGCGAAAGTTTCTTAATCCATAAGCTACCGATGATCTGTATAAGTATCAGGATAAGGTGTGCGCTCATCAGTAGCCACGCGGGAATTGGAGACCACGGAGGAATGCAGAGCACAATCGCTGAGATGACCTCTGCAAAACTGATATGGCGCTTTGCGACGCGGTGATGAAATAGATGAAGTGCCTGTACAACGAGCAATGCTATGTAGGTAATCTCCGGCGTCAGCATCAGTGGCATACTCCTTCATCACAGCAAGTCTCACCGCGCAATGCCTCAACGCCCTCACGAGCTATGATCGGCACCATCACCAACGCGGCTACAGGGTCAGCCCACCACCAGCCCATAAGCGCGTTTAAGAGTAACCCTCCGAGCAGAATCGCCGAGAGGTAGGTGCAAAGCTCCGTCTGTTTCGCGTCTGCCGTCATCGCGCGACTGTTGATGCCGCGCGCGACTCGACGCTTGGCGCGCACCAGCAGCGGCATGACGATCAAGGAGGCGACGGCCAGCATGATGCCCGGTATGCTCTCTTCCGGGGGCTCTCGGCGGATAAGCGATGTAACGGAGTCGTAGCTCACGTAGGCCGCAAGAGCGAGAAAACAAACGCCCACTATCTTGAGAGTGATCGCCTCGACGCGCTCGCGCCCTGCTTCATCTACGTCCCGGTTAAGCCGCCAGAGCAGCGCCGCCCCCGAAGTGACCTCGATCACACTATCAACCCCGAAGCCGACCAGTGCAATGCTCCCGGCAAAGAGACCTGCCACGATGGCGATCACCCCTTCGAGACTGTTGTACGCGATAGTGAAATATTCCAGCCTGCGCCCGCGCCTGACCAACGAAGCGCGGCTCATGCCATCTATTTGTATAACCTGTTGATTCATTTATTGGTCTCTCAAACGCCCGCCGGCGTATCCGGCTGTTGGGTCAAACCGCTTTAGCTCCAACGCCGTAGATGAACTCGCCGAAGAATCGCTCCACCGTGTTATCGCCGACAATGATTCCCTGCACCTCAAGCTCCCGGACGAGGCTTTCCTTGCTGAAGCGATTCTCAGTCGGGTAGGCGAACAGCTTCCGGTATAAACGACGATTGAGCGCCTGACTGGTCACTTCCATAAAGAAGAAGCGCCCGCCGGGTCGAAGCACACGGCGGATCTCCGACACCGCTTTCTGCCAGTTCGGCACGTGGTGCATGATCCCGAAATCGAAGACGGCATCAAATGATTCGTCCTCGGCCACGACGGCAGTGGCATCCCCGACCTCAAGTCTCAATTGATCCGACGAATAGTTTGAGAGACGACGACGCGCCTGCTCGACCATCTCCGGGTCGAGGTCAAAAGCGTGAACCTCCCGCGCTCCGAACCTACGGAAGATGATCTCAGTTCCTACTCCGCGACCGCAACCCACTTCCAGCACGCGCATGCCTTCAGTTCTCCCGCCTAGACGCTCAAAAAGCCGCGCCTCGTACAGGCGCTGGAGAGCCGAGCGCACGGGGTTATTCATCAACGCTTTCTCGATGCGGTTTAGTTTCACAGCAGTTCTTCGATGTGCCCGAATCCTTCTTCAAGGAGGTGCGCGATGTGGTCGTCGTCCAGCCTGTAATAGGCGATCTTGCCCTCTTTGCGAAACGCGACGAGTTTCATCTGTCTCAGCGCCCGCAAAGAGTGCGAGACGGCTGACTGCGACACGTTTAAGAGGTTGGCGAGGTCGCAGACGCACAGTTCTTCCTTGGAAAGAGCGAAGGCGATCCTGATTCTGGTCGGGTCGCCCAAGAGCTTAAAGGTTTCGGCAAGTGCTAAGACGGCCTCCGGGGATTTCATTGCCCGCTGGACGCGCTTAACTTTGCGCTCGTCCACGTATTGGATTTCACAGGCATCCGCGACAACTTGTGTGGCTCGTTTAGACATTGGAGAATCTATGAACGTATGAACAGCCGTTCATATAAGAACACAGACTATACTTTCATGTCTTAACAGTCAAGGTCTCCGGGATGTGGGATTACCGGACGGATGGAGGGACCGCCCCGGAAGGTCTAAGCTGCGAGGGGTGTGGGGTGCTGCTGTTTCAGTAAGCCGCGTAGCTTCATCCGCGCTTTATGGAGTTGTGATTTCGATGTCCCGACGGCAACACCGAGCATCCGTGCAATCTCCTCGTGCTCGTGCCCCTCTACATCGTGGAGCACAAAAACGGAGCGATAACCCGGCGGCAGTTGCGCAATTGCCTTATCGAGCGCGATGCGGTCAATCACCGGCATCTGATTAGGGTTCCCTGTGCCCACCACCGTCTGCTCCGGGGTCTCACCCTCTGCGGTAGTCTTCTCAAGTTTTACGCTGCGCTTGCGAAAGTGCATCAAGACCTGATTGACCGTCAAGCGATGGAGCCAAGTGGTGAAAGCGGAGTCTCCGCGAAAACTTCCGATCTTGCGGAAAAGTTGAATGAAGGCCTCCTGCATGAGGTCTTCGGCTTCCGAGACGTTCTGCGTCATGCGGAGACACAATGAATAGACTCTCCGGTTGTGGCGCTCGTAAAGCTCCTCGGAGGCAGCCATATCGCCCGCCGCCGCACTCTGCGCCAACTGGTAATCTGATTTCGGCAAAGTCTTGGTTTCAACCATAGCTTTGCCCCTGCTGATTGACCACGGAAGCTGTAATGCCTGAGTGTTTGTCATCATATTCTCCGAAGCGGGCGCATAAGCCGCATAGCGACGCCCCATGATTTCTTAGGCAACCTAAGTGCCAGCTAAACGACGGCAAATCGGCCTTTAATTGCTTCATAAACCTATACATAAAAACGTCTATTCGACCAAAGAAGTTACAATTAAGACGAAAGCGTGTACCGAATCCCCCCGCTCTCCTTTTTGCTGTTTTCTCAGAGATGTGTCTCGAAGGCCGCGCATCCTTTCCCCTCGACCTGCACGGTTGCGTGCGAGATCTTGAAAGCTGAAGTGACGTGGCCCTGAACGGCGGCCAATACCTCGTCATGAGTTGCGCCGTCTTCCAAGACCACATGCACGCTCATCGCGTTGACACCCGAAGTCAGCGTCCAAACGTGGAGATCATGAACACCGGCGACGCCGGGAACACTATCGATCCCTTCACGCACGGCGGCGAGGTTCACATCCGACGGCGTGCCTTCGAGCAGCACGCCCACCGCTTCTCTCAGAAGTGACCACGTGCGCGGCAAGATGAAGAGGCCGATGCCTGCGGAGATGAGTGGGTCGGCGTAATACCATCCGGTCGTGAGCATGACCACACTCGCGATAATCACGCCGACGGAGGTCAGCATGTCGGAGAGGACTTCAAAGTAAGCGCCCTTCATGTTGAGACTCTCTTTGGATCCAGCACGCAGGATGAAGATGCTGGCGATATTGATAGCGAGACCTATGGAGGCAACGGCCAGCATCACGGTGCTTTGCACTTCCGGCGGGTTGCGGAAGCGTTCATAAGCCTCATAAAGGATGTAGAGCGAGATTCCAATTAGCACGACGGCATTAGTTAGAGCCGCAAGAATCTCAACCCGGTAAAAGCCGTAGGTGCGCTCCGGCGTCGCGGGGCGCTCGGCGAACCGGATGGCTAGAAGCGCTAGTGCCAGCCCTGCTACGTCCGTCAACATGTGTCCCGCGTCTGCAAGGAGCGCGAGACTCCCTGTCAGCAAACCTCCGACAACTTCGGCGACCAAGTAAGACGTGGTCAGTCCGAGGACGATGGCGAGACGCCGTTTATTCCGCCCGGCGGCTGTGTGCGTGTGGTCATGGCCCATGGACTATTCTTTTCTCTCCAGTGTAGAAGTGAACTTCCTTGCGTTTCCCCACCCTGATCAGATTTCCTTTGGCGTCCACATACCTCAACTCACCCTTAGCTACCGCAGCATCCGTGTCGCCGTGTGCGTCAACGCGCACCCGGTAGCGGCCCGGCTTGTAAACTGTGAGTAGTCCGGGCGGAGCGTGAACAATTAAGGATTCGCCTTTTCGAACAGAGCGAGCGATGACGTAGACCTCGCCCCGCTCAACGTCAAAGTGCATCTGCCCGGAACTCAACTCGTAAACCCGCACGGAAGAGTCAGCGCCGACCTGCAAAAACGAGTTGGGAGTCAGCGACCATTCGGCTTTTCCCTTCCCGGTCGTAACAACGGCGTCACCTACGCTGAGCTTCACGCCGATTCGGAGTGGTCGTGGCTCCTTCTCGCCGCGCGGCTGATATGAGACTTCCCCCTCCGCGCGAGTGACTAGACCGGCGCTGGCCGAGACGACCTGCGCTTGTGACTCCTGCTGCACTCCACATAGGAAGAGCAAGCCAGCCAGTACGCAATAATGTCTCTTCAACCGAGCCGCCATGCGTTATTTCTTCACCCGCTCCCGCTCGAACCACCCGTAGAGCGTCGGCAGAATAAGCAACGTCAAGAGCGTTGATGTAATGAGGCCGCCGATGACGACAGTGGCGAGAGGCCGCTGCACTTCAGCGCCTGCTGAAGTCGCAAGCGCCATCGGGATAAAGCCGAGGCTGGCGACCAAAGCCGTCATCAGGACAGGCCGCAGCCGCGTCTCCGCCCCTTCGCTGACTGCATCCGCTATCGACTTCCCTTCTTCCCTGAGCCGGTTGATGTAGCTGACCATAACGACGCCGTTCAAAACTGCGACGCCGAAGAGAGCGATGAAGCCGACTCCCGCCGAGATGGAGAACGGCATTCCCCGCAGGAAGAGCGCGACGATGCCGCCGACAATCGCGAAGGGAATGCCTGTGTAAATGAGTAGTGCCTGCTTGACGGAGCCGAACGTGGAGAAAAGCAGAATGAAGATCAGAAAGAGCGCCAGAGGGACGACAATGAGAAGACGCGACGATGCGCGCTGGAGGTTCTCGAACGTCCCACCCCACGTCAGGTAATATCCGGGTGGAAGCTTCACTTGCTTTTCGATCTCGCTTTGCGCCTCTTTGACGAAGCTGCCGACATCGCGTCCGCGCACGTTGAGTTCGACGCCGATCCTGCGGCGCGTGTCCTCGCGCGAGATCTGCGCGGGGCCTTCGACTAACGCCACGTCGGCCAGTTGCGAGAGCGGGACGCGCACGCCCGTCGGCGAGGTGACGGATAGATTCTTGATTGTTTCTATGTCGCGGGCGGCCTCTTCTCCTAGCCTGACGACCATGTTGAATCTCTGCTCGCCCTCGTAAACGACGCCGGCGTCTTTGCCAGCGACTATTGTCTCCACCAGATCATTCACGTCCTCGACGTTTATCCCGTAGCGGGCGATCACAGCGCGGTCGGGCTTGATCTGAAGCTGTGGGAGGCCAGATACCTGCTCTACTTTCACGTCCTCGGCCCCACGGACCTTTGTGACGACGCGCCCGATCTTTTCCGCCGTTTCCTTGAGCGTATCGAGGTCATCCCCAAAGAGCTTGATCGCTACGTCGGAACGCACCCCCGCGATTAGCTCTGCCACGCGAAGCTCAATCGGCTGCGAGAAACTGAAAGCCCCGTTCGGCACATTATCTTCAAGCGCCTTCGACATCTTCTCGATCAACTGTTCGCGCGTCAGTGCGCTCGTCCACTCTGAATGAGGCTTCAAGGCTACGTAAACGTCTGTAGTCTCGACACCCATCGGGTCGGTGGCGACTTCTGCGCGGCCCGTCTTCGAGACCACCTTCGTCACCTCCGGGAAACTCTTGAGCACTCGCTCGGCCTCGGTGACGGTGCGGATGCTTTGCGTTAATGACACGCTCGGCAGTTGCTGGATCTGCACAGCCAGCGCCCCTTCATCGAGGCGCGGGATGAACTCAGAGCCGAGGAGCGGAAAGAGGGCGAAGCTCACGAGCACAAGCGCCGTGGCGACGGCCAGAACTTGCGCGCGCGCCCGCGTCATGAAGGCGAGCGCAGGGCGATACAACCTCTTCGCGTAACGGATGATGAAGCTCTCTTTTTCCGAAACGTGCCCGCGCAGGATGAAGGTCATCGCTGCCGGGACGTATGTCAGAGAGAGGATGAGTGAGCCGAGAAGCGCGAACACGACCGTCAGCGCCATCGGCTTGAACATCTTGCCCTCGATGCCTGTTAAGGAAAGGATCGGAAGGTAGACGATCATGATGATGGCGACGGCGAAGACGACCGGACGACCCACCTCCACGCAGGCTTCGAGGATGGTCTTTTCGGGCGCTTCACCTGCTTTCTCATGTTGTGCTTCCGCGCGGCGGCGTACGGCGTTCTCGACCATCACTACAGCCCCGTCCACGATCAGACCGAAGTCGAGCGCGCCGAGAGACATTAAATTTCCTGACACATTGAAGAGACGCATCAGGATGGCCGCAAAAAGCATTGAGAGTGGGATAATGGTCGCGACCAGAAGGCTCCCGCGCCAATTGCCGAGCAGCAGTATGAGGACGATGATGACGAGGATCGCGCCTTCAATGAGGTTCTTGGCGACAGTCCAGATAGTGCGGTCCACAAGCTCAGTGCGGTCGTAGAATGGAATGAGTTCCACGCCTTTCGGCAAAGTCTTCTTGACCTGCTCGACGCGCTCTTTCACTCTTTCTACTACAGTGCGTGAGTTCTCGCCCTTGAGCATCATGGCGATGCCGGCGACGATCTCACCCTCGCCATCAGCCGTCACCGCTCCCTGACGGACGGTTGCGCCCGTGACCACAACGCCTAAGTCGCGCACGTAGACGGGCACGCCTTCCTTCCCTGTCTTGACGACGATGTTGCTGATGTCCTCGGCAGACTCTACGAGGCCAATGCCGCGCAGCAGGTACTGCTCTGAGCCGTGTTCGATGTATGCTCCCCCGACATTCTGATTATTCCGCCCCACAGCCTCTAAGACATCACGCAAAGAGAGACCGTAAGACTGCAATCTGGCAGGGTCGAGTCTGACCTGATACTGCTTTTCCAGCCCGCCGAAGCTATTGACTTCGGTTACGCCGGTTACGCCCAAGAGTTGCCGCCGGACGTTCCAATCCTGAATCGTGCGCAGTGATGTGGCGTCATATCCGCTATTAGGCGCTGCTTTCAGTTCGTACTGGTAAATCTCCCCTAATCCTGTCGAGATCGGTCCCATCTCCGGGGAACCGATTGATTCGGGTATCTGCTCACGCGCCTGTGAGAGACGTTCGAGCACGAGTTGCCGCGCGAAATAAGTGTCCACCGAATCATCGAAGACGACCGTCACGGCAGAGAGGCCGAACTTCGAGACGGAGCGAATCTCCTCGACATCAGGCAGCCCCGACATCGCGACCTCGACCGGGAAAGTGATTTGTCGTTCGATCTCTAATGGAGCTAAGGAAGGTGCGGCGGTCAGTATCTGCACCTGCACGTTGGTCACGTCCGGCACGGCGTCAATGGGAAGTCGCTGGAGGCTATACCAACCCGCTCCGATGAGAATGGCGACCATCAGCATCACGAGCAGGCGTTGCCGGACTGAAAATCGAATGAGCGCGTTGATCATCAGTGTCCGTGCTCCTCTCCCATTTCGCCTTTCATCATTTGGGTCTTGAGCGTGAAGCTCCCCTTAGTGACAACGCGCTCGCCTAATGAAAGGCCGCTCAGAACCTTCCGGTAGCCGTCATGTTCACCGCCTAGCTCCACGTCGCGCACCTCGAAGTGTCCCGGCTCGTCCGTTTTCGGGATGAAGACCACGCTGCGCTCCCCTATCCTCTGGACGGCTTCGGAGCGCACCATCAATTCTTCTCCCGTGGCCGTGCCCGTCGCGGCCTGAAAGCCGACTTCGACGAACATCCCGGCCTTCAGACGCTCGCCCGCGTTCGCCACCTCGATCCGTACCTGCGCGGTTCTGGTCTCCTCGTTAAGCTGCGGGTTGATGTAACTCACTGCTCCGGAGATCGCATTATCCCCTAGCGCACTGGAGCGTATCTCTGCGGGAGTGCCTATCCGCACGCTGCCGATGTTCGCTTCCGGCACGTTGGCGATGACCCACACGGTCGAGAGATTCGCAATCGTGAAGAGCGCCTGTCCCGCTTCAATGCCAGCGCCCGCGTTGACGTGGCGCTCAGTGACTCTTCCTGAGACGGGCGCACGCAGTGCCAGTAGTGAAGTGTTGCGGCTGTGAGTATCCCGCTCTCCTTCGGCGGGCACGGGCGCTCCGAAAGCACGCATCTCGTCGCGGATGTGATTAACGTCGACGCGCGCCGTCTCGACAGCAGCGCGCGCCTCCTGCACTTCCTTGTTGAGCGAGATATTGTTTTGGAACTCGTATTCTGCTTTGGCAGTCTTGTACGCGGTCTCAGCACTGATGAGGTCTTTGCCCGCGCCCGCCCCTAGTTCAATCAATCTTCGAGTCCTTTTGAGAATCGCATCGGCTTCGTCGAGGCGTGCTTTGGCGGAAAGGACGGCGACCCGATTCTCCGCGCGCATGACGCGCTGGTAATTACGCTCTGCAAGTGCCAGCGCGGTCTCCGCTTCGTGAAGCTTGCCGTGCATCTGCGCGACCTGCGGACTGGCGATTGTGGCGAGCACCTGTCCGGCTCGCACCATATCGCCGGGCGCGGCGGAAACTCGCTCGATACGGCCACCGACGAGTGGGGTCGCCTGTTGCGTCTGCTGCTGGTTGGTTTCAACGGTGCCGGTCACGCGGAGCAACGCGACGGCTGGTCGCTCTGTGACGCCTTCGATTTCTAACCCCGCTGCTTTAAGAGCTTCAGGAGATAGCTCGACCTCCTTGCCTTCACCTTCCCCGTGCTCGTCCGCTTCCACAGCCACTTTCACATCCGTCGGCTTCGGAGCTTCCCCGCGCCTCGACAAGACGAGAGCGAGAATGACGATGAGGGCGACCACTGCCACGGCACCGATAATCAATAGATTACGATTGCGTGAAGGCGGGTTAGCGATGGTCGTAGCGGTCTCTACTTCGATTCGAGTGTGTTCGCCGCCGGGGTGTTCCCGGTCTTCGTTAGCGCGCACCACTTCAACTGTTTTTACTTCTTCTTTTTCTACTTGTTCATCAGACATAGGATTATTCCTTATTCGGACTGCCCGGAATGACAGGGACGCCAATAGCAAGTTGAAGGTCTGCGAGCGCGCGGTAGCGTTCCAGAAGCGCCTCCGTAAAATCCTTCTGCGAATCAATGAGCCTGCGCTGCTCGGCTATCAGGTCGGTGATGCGGAACTCGCCCAACTCGTAGACCGCGCGGATGACCCGGATGTTTTCAGTGGAACGCGCGATCACGCCCTGCTCGAAGGTGAAGGTGGCCGCCTTCGCCGCCTCGTAGCGCGCGTAGGCGCTCTCGACCTCGCTGCGCACGATCCTTTCAGTGAACTCGCGTCGTGTGCGCGCTTGGGAGATCGTGATCCTCGCCTCTTCTTTCGCGCCCTGATTGCGGTTGAAAACGGGGATGCCGACGGAGACCCCGAAAGTGAGCAGTCTATCTCTGTCGTTCAGCACGCCGACCGGCGTGTCGTCGAAAGCTTGAGCGGCTGATCGTGTATCTGGTGAAGGCTGTAACGTCCGGCCCGCTCTGCGCACGCGCGAGGCGAAAGCCAGCCTCCGCTACTTCTTCCGTCAATCGGGCCAGTCGCAGGTCGGGGCGTGTGCGGAGCGCGATATCGACTGCTGCTTCCATCGAGGCTGGCGGCTGCGACAAGATGGGCGTCTGAATGTCTTCACGTAAGCGTAAGGGTTCATCCGGCGGGATACCTGCGAGGGCCTTCAACCTAATGAGTGATATGCGCAGGCGTCCTTCGACGAGCGCCCGGCGCGACCGCAAACGGTCGACTTCGGCGCGCAGCATATTCAACTCCAGCGGTGGGGTGTCGCCTTCGCTGACGCGCGCTTGAACGACGACCACTGTTTTAATATCGAGGTTGGTTAAGCCTTCCGTGATCTCAAGCTCCCTGAGCGCGGCCAGTGCTTCGGCGTATGCTGTGAGCACTTCACCCGCGAGTCTTCTTTCGCGTTCCGCGACTTCCGCTTCAACGGCTTCAAGCTCAACCCGCGCGAGTTCAATGCGTCGCCTTCTCTTGCCGCCGAGTTCTATCGGCAAAGAGATGCCGACGCTTGTTTCGCTTTCGCCCGCAGAGCCTGTGAGTCTTCCGGTCGTCTGCTCGAAATCAATGGTCGGGTTGGGTCTAAGTCCCGCTTGCCGGAGGCGCGCACGCGCCCTTTCGATTTCGAGGCGCGCGGCTGCCAATTCACCGTTCGAAGAGAGCGCCCGGCGAGACAGGTCATCAGACGAGGCTCCTTGTGACTGGTGGAAGTAAAGAGCGATCCTCGGACTGACCGTTCGGCTCTCAGATGAATCGTTATTCACACTACCGGAGACGACGGGGCCTGACGCGCTCTCCTTGCGCGCCAACGCGCCCTCATCCGGAAGGCTTTGGCCGAGAGCTTCACGCGAAGCCCCGACCCCAATGATGAGAAGGGGAAGGAACAGCGCCAGCAGGTGAGCACGCGAGCGCCCACCGCTTAAACGAAATAGCATCACCGCTACCTTTCTGACTGCAAATGGATGTGTGTCCGCGCCCCCGCCAAGAGCCGTCACGCAATTCAGGTGACGAGCCGCAGAGACACGAATCCGCGTGCTGAAAATCCTGCGATTGACCTTCAGCTAGATGAAAGGTTTAGGCGAAGCGTGGAGGGTGGTATGTGCCTCGAAGTGGAGGCGATAAAAGTGAGTCCAATGACGGTGGAGACGGCAGCGACATTAAATCCAAGACTACAAGGCTTCCAAAGCCCACGCCCGGCAGAACGTGCGCGCAGCAGCAGAAGCAATCTTCTTCGTGGTGCTCTTGGTCTTGGGGTTGATCCGGTCGAGAGTTATCTGACTGGAAAGCTGTGGCAATGAAAGACGTGTCCGCTTTGCTGGTGGAAGAAATCCTCTGGCCGTTGACCGGAATGCCGGCGACCTCTTCGCCCCCGCAAAAATACTGCGGCAGGAAAAGGTCAGCGCCGGTGAAGAGCAGAAAGAACAGGGCTAGCGAGCGCGCCATGTGCCCGTGTTTCTTAGTGCTCGAAATTTGATTGAGACCTGATTTCATCAACGTTCCGCAGCCTTAACAGGTTCGGAATTGTCACACATGCGTGATGGACAGTCAAACCTGACTCAAGCAGCCTTCACTATGTCTTTTTATCCTTGGCTCGCGGGACGCCAGAACTCTTAGTCGGGGACGGAATCTTTGCCGGAAGGTCCAGCGTATCGCGGGCCAAGCAGTCCAGAGTGACGTTTGTAACGTCCGCGTAGGCGCAAAGCACATAGAGCGGTGGCTCCAGCGCCGCTCGCTCATATTTCGAGATGTATTGCTGGTCAAGCACATCATCGAGTCCAAGCTTTCGGATCATCCCGTTCTGGCTGAGTCCCAACTGTCTTCTGATCGTGAGCAGTTTTTCCGCGAGCCGGGCGGGCTTCGGTCGCGCCTGTTTACCCATGCGGAGCACCTCCGCATGAAAGAAATGGAACGCACCGGGCTTGACAACTAAATATATTTATACTTAGCTTGTCATCGCACTTAGTGGGAGCCGGTCGAGATCTCAGGCGGTGAGAACTCTCGCTCCCTATCATCTACCTCCGTGGTCGAGCCGTTTTGCGCATCATTTGGCGTTAACTCCCGCGATTTCAAAAAACTTAGTGGTCAAAGTCTATCCGGCGTGTGACAGATACTGTTTCCATTTCGCACGAGACTAGACCATTTGTAAAGAAGTTTCTACACGCGGCTTCTCCACCCTCATCACGGCTTAGTCCTTAAGCCGAATGTCGAGCTTTATCATGAATTTCAAATACGCCTCGCTATTCCGGCTGCTCTGGCTTGCAGTCTGCCTCGGCATCTTCACCCCCGCATTTGCTCAGCAAAGTTATCCGCCTTCTGAAACTATTACTTACCAAGACCTCGACGGGAATACTTTGACCTTACGAGCTTTCAGTGGACGCCACGTCCGCTACGCGCTTCCTGATAGTTGGATTGACCCTTCTGGCGCGCAGGGCCTTAGCCCCACTGAACTCGTGACATTGATTGATCGAACAGATTCCCTTTACGGCCAGCTAACGGAGTTACTGAATGGGGAGCCGCGAGGAGACGGCTTGATGACAATCGCCGTCGTGCCGCTCGCGGGCGAGGGGGGCGTTCAGGGCAGCGCCCTCCTCGGCGTCAAACGATGCGAGATCGCATCCGGGCAACTATCAGCGACGAAGACCGCTCTAGCTCAGGGCACATTATCGGAGACCATCCTTCACGAGGTGGCTCACACCTTCGATCTCTACCGTAATTATTTAAGTTATTACCTTGATTCATCACACTCGTGGACTGAGTTCTGGATCGCCTACTCACAATATCTCTTACGCTTCGGCGAGTATCGCTCCATGCCGGAGATCGCACTTCAGGAGAAGGTTTTCGGTCTCAATAACAGTTGGGACAAAAGAGCGAGTGCGTCCTCTTGGGAGCAGTGCGTGAAGACAGGTGCGGGGTGTGAGGGTGTTTCGGCCAACCGCGCCTCAGCCGGACTGCTTCTGCGCTACGCACGGCTTC
This sequence comes from uncultured Acidobacteriota bacterium, assembly GCA_963791265.1. Taxonomy (GTDB): domain Bacteria; phylum Acidobacteriota; class Blastocatellia; order Pyrinomonadales; family Pyrinomonadaceae; genus QHXM01. The sequence continues at coordinate 269,321 of CAWBSB010000003.1, read as the reverse complement.
ACGGTCAGGACTCTCTCCGAAGAGTCTTCGAGTTCTATAAAAACTACAAAGCGACTCATGACCCTAACGAGATATTCAACTTCACTCCAGAGCAGAAAAACGATCTCTTTGTAGAGGCTTTGGCTTATGGGGCGAACGCCGACATCAGCAGCGAACTCGATATTTGGTACTGGCCTTTATCGCAAGCGACGCGCGATAAGCTAAGGCAGACCTATCCGGCGGCTAATCCCAATACACAAGACGCGGACAGTGATGGCTGGAGTCCGGCGCGCGGTGATCTGGACGATCATGATCAATCAGTCTATCCCGGAGCGATGGAGGCGATTGACGGAAAGGATAACGATTGCAATGGCTTCATTGACGAAGTCAGTCGAACGGCGAGCACGGCAATCTTTACCTTATCCGCTCGGCTCACCGGTCACTTACGATCAGGAGAGACGGAGAGCTATCGCTTCAATGCTTCGGGCACGCTGCTGATCAGGCTGCGTCAGCCTGCGGGTAACTGGACGGGCTTCGTCAGTATCAGGCTCGAAGGGACGATTACCGCGCCCTTCCTCTTCGGGATGAGCGCGAATGAGCCGACGCTGCGCATGTTCACGCTCAGCGGCTCAGGCCCATGGCAACTAGATGTCAACTCCGTATCCGGCGAAGGCGACTACGAGATTCTGTTGGCATACGCGCCGCAGGAGGGCGAGGTTCTCAGTCTGCCGCTACGAGCGTCCTCTTCCCCTCTCGCGCGAACTCTAGCGCCGAACGGGCTGGCCCCGCGCAACTTTTCAGATGCCAAACGTCAACGCCGCCGCTGCTGACGCGCGTCCGAACGCTCTGGGAGAGTGGCCGAAGGTACTTTCCGGCTTTGAGGTGCTCGTCGGAAACCAGCCTTCAACGATCCTCGCTGTCAGGCACTCCGGCAGCACCTACATCGTAGATTTCGCCGTCTCTTCGCAGGTCGTTGTTACGACTGGAGCACGCGCGGCTCTATCGGTGCGCCACACACCGTCAGGCGCGCAGTGGTCTTCCTCCGCAGAGTTGTTGGAGCGAGAACCAATCTTGTGGGGGCAGACCGTAGCTGGTCAAACACAGCCGGCTGCTCTGGCGCTCGATTCCCCAACCTTCATGGCTTTCTCCGAAGCTCGGCGCGTCCCGGTCGGTGCCGAAACGCGTGTCGTGCTGTTCGCTTCCGGCTTAGGCGCTAATCGTAACAGTGCCAACACTCGATTAATCGCACAGCTTGAGGACGGAAGACGGGTGACGCTTCCCGTAGAGTATGTCGGGCCGACCGCCGACTTCCCCGGCATAGACCAGATCATTTTCAAGGCGGATGCCAGTTTGAGCGGTCAGACGCGAATTCTACTTGCAATCGAAGGGGGAGAAGAGTCGTGGGTCTCTTTGCCGCTCAGATGAAACATCTTAAAGTTTTGGCTTTTATCGTGGCAGTGATTCTGCTGGCCGTTTCCTGTGGCAGTAAATCAGGCAACACGACGACTACTGCCCCCAAGCCAACCCCTGATCCGATAGTCGGGGAGTGGGTCAACGCTGGTTTCAAGGCGCAGACGATGGTGATTACCAAGACTGGCGAGACTTACATTCTCGAACTGAAGAACTCCCAAATGCCCGATTTGAACCAGAAGTTTGCCGCCCGCTTCAAGGACAACGTCATCCACCTCGACGGGGCGCAGATGAAGTTTTTCTACGACCCGAAGAGTGATCGCATATCCGGCAATTTCGGATTAGGCAAGGAGGAGTTTAAGAGGAAAAAATAGATTTTCTTCAATCTACAGACGAGCGCCCTTTAGGGTTGTTCGTTCATGAAACCCTTTATTTTCAATATTTTTTAGTGTCTGACTTTGAGGATTAGATGCGAAAAGAGGGTTGGAAATAAATCTTGACAGAGTACGTTCCATTTCCAATGCTTGGTCCCGTTGAATGAGGGGAACCGCCGTGAAGAGCCTTTGATGCGGCCATTCATTAAAGTTTCCCGCTCGAATCGCTGCTGCAATGGAGCGGCAATTGAGCATGAGCGGATTGCACCTGACCGGCGCGATCTGTCAAGCCCTAATGTCACTCGCAGCAGTATGTGAGCCAGAAGATGCGGCATCCTCTCATTCAACCGTTAGGGGGCCGAAATGATGAGTGACACTGAGATTGATAAATTCTTCGATGACCTCAAGGACAGGTTCAAACGGATCATCGACGACACGGTTGAGAGGAAGTTAGAGCCGTTTCGTGAGTTGATTCTGAACGGGATAACGCCGCAGCCGCAGGTCGGCCCCTTGGTCGACGCCCTCGCGGTAGCCGAGTTGATGGGATATGACCTCTCGACGCCTAAAAGCAAGGATGCAGCCAAGCAGAAGATTTATCACCAAGTGCGCACCGGTGTTCTCCCTTCCGTGCGCATCAGTAAAAGGCGGATCAAATTCGACCTAGAGAAAGTAAAACAGAAGCTCGCTTCGGGCGGGGTTCATCAATTGATTCCGAATGTTTCGTCAACCGGAATAACGGCCAGATTGTAGCACTAGATTATTTCAGTATTGCTCGCGGCCATAATTAGTGAAGGAGAAATCCCCATGGGGGAGTGGTACCACAGAGGCGGCAAGAAATATCGCATCCGGCAATTTTGTCGGAGGGATGAAAATGGCAAGAAGCTCTACTGCTACGACAAAACCCATAGCTTCGAGAATACCAAAAAGAGAGACGACTTTCTCCGCGACATCGAGACTAAGCATTTTAAGGGCACCCTACATAAAAATAGTACCGAAGCAGTTTATACATTGAATATGTACTTGGAGAGGTGGCTGGATCACAAGAAGTCGCATCTTGATCCTAATACTTATTTCGACTACGAATGGAATCTTGAGCGTTACATCCGCCACTTCAAGCCGAAACAGCCGCCTGACTCTGCTAGTTTGGGTGATCGCGCGCTCACCTCAATCAAGTCGTTTGATATTCAGCAAGTTTACGATGACATGCTAGCGCGGGGGCTTTCGGCACGCTCTGTCGGCAACCTGCATAACGTAGTCTGGCAGGCGCTGGAGATGGCCGAATGGTGGGAGCTAATCGCCACGAATCCGGCCAAACGGACTAAGCGGCCTAGCATCGTACGCCCGGAAATTGAAATTTTACAGCCCGATGAGGCCCCGAAGTTTTTAGAGGCCGCGAAAAAGGACCGCTTGGGGCCACTCTTTGCCTTCATGCTGACGAATGGTCCGCGACCCGAAGAGTGTTATGGACTCCAATGGTCTGAAGTAGATTTAGAGAAAGGTCGCGTGAAAATCTTTCGCGTGCTCAAGTGGAATCGGAAGGGCGGCGGCTGGAGAATGCGCGACTATCCGAAGACGGCGGCGGGCCGCCGCACACTTCGTCTTGAGCCTCCGATCATCGCCATCCTTCAGGAATGGAGAAAGAAGCAACTTCTGGAACGACTCCAAGCAGGCCAGAGATATAAGAATAATAATCTTGTTTTTTGCACGCCGACGGGCGAGCCGCTTTATCCCACCAATGTCCACCGCCGCCACTTCAAACCTGTGGTCGAAGCAGCGAAGATCAATCATCCGTTTTGTCTATACGGCCTCAGACATACATTTGCGACGCTCAGCCTCGCGGCGGGTGTCGGAGAGAAGAAGATCTCTCGTGACCTTGGGCATGAGAAAGTAGCTTTCACGCTCGATACCTATGTCAAAATCGTCGAGGAGATGCATCAGGAGGCTGACGGAAAGCTGTCGAGTATGATCTTTCCGAAGGCAATCAAGAAGAGAGCCAGAGGGGGTCGTAAATAGACAACCCGCAGGCAAATCATTCCTGATTATTCATCATACTCAACTCAGTAGATTTTGAGTTTTCCGAAGGATTTTTTCAGATAATTTGAATATCCGTTTGCAATCTTTTGCTAGTCCTTCCAGTTGATCGGGTGAAACACCCGACACCGCTTTGTCATCCTTTCATTAGGTTCTGTTGACATTTCAGCGTAACCAAATGACATTTCAGCGTAACCAAATAAGTGCGCTGACGAAACTCAAGAACCCCAAGTAGTTCTTTGAGAGCTTCTCAAATCGTGAGAAGACTCGGCGATATTGCTTGATCTTGTTGATGAAGCATTCAATCAAATGTCTCTCACGATAAAGGTGCTGGTCATACTCGCGCTGCACCAGTCGATTCTTTTTCGGCGGAATCACTGCGAGGATGCCTTTGGCCGTGATTGATTCAATCAACGGGTCTGAGTCATAGCCTTTATCGGCAATCAAGACTTGCGGCTCAAAGTCTTCGATCAATCGCGCTGCGTGCGGGCTGTCATGGCACTGACCCGCCGTTAAGAGCAAGCGCAACGGATTACCGAGTGCGTCCACGGCGATGTGAATCTTGGTGGAAAAGCCGCCGCGACTTCTCCCTAAGGCTTGGCTCTCTTGGCCGCCACTTTTTTTGTCGCTCCTGCCGCACAGGGGTGAGCACGGATAATGGTTGAGTCAATGAGCAAATGCTCCAGGTCGGCATCATCAGCCAGTTCTTGATGTAATTGCTCGAAGATGCCTTGCTCGCTCCAGCGCCCAAAGCGTCGGTAGATGGTGTTCCAGTAGCCGTACTCTTTAGGAAGCAGTCGCCATTGTGCTCCTGAGCGTGCCATCCAGAGTACGGCTGAGAGAAAGCGGCGGCATTCGTCCTCTTGCCCGACATAGGCGTTTGGATGAGCGCGTAGGATAGGCAGCATTTTCTGCCATTGTTCATCAGATAAAGTCAGGGGTAGCATTCAAAGAGCTTAACCTGAAATGTAAACAGAACCTAGTCTTTCGTCGACGCCGGAGAACTTTCATCTCTCGGTAGTGTCCTATCGGCGTGTTGGGTAGAGCTTAATATGGCATGGGTTTTGTCCGAAAACTCTAAAGCCGGGCAGTTGAGCGTATAGATAATTTTGTGTAAATGGCCTGAACAATCATATCTTCCCTTGAGAGAGGAGAATTCATGGCTATTACACCCCAACTTGTTGACGAACTGCTGAAGGACTGCCAGACCTCCGAAGACCTGCTCGGCCAAGACGGTCTGCTTCAGCAACTAACGAAAGCTTTGGTCGAACGTGCCCTTCAGGGTGAGATGACTCATCACCTCGGCTACGAGAAGCACTCGACAGAAGGCAAAAACACCGGCAACTCCCGGAACGGTAAGTCATCGAAGACCATCAAAGGCAAGCGCGGTCAAGTTGAGATTGAAGTCCCGCGTGACCGCAACTCGGAGTTCGAGCCGCAGATCGTTAAGAAAGGGCAGACTCGCTTCGACGGCCTTGACGACAAGATCATTTCGCTATACTCACGCGGCATGACCACCCGCGAGATTCAAGGGCATCTGCAAGAGGTCTATGGTGTCGAAGTCTCGCCAAGCCTCATCTCGACCGTCACCGATGCAGTGATCGATGAAGTTCGCGAATGGCAGAACCGGCCTCTGGATGCCGTCTACCCGATCCTGTACTTGGATGCCTTACAAGTCAAAGTTAAATCGCAAGGGAGGGTAATAAACAAAGCGATTTACTTGGCTTTTGGCGTGAATCTCTCCGGGCTGAAAGAAGTGCTCGGCATGTGGGCCGCCGAAGCTGAGGGAGCTAAGTTCTGGATGCAAGTAGCCACGGAACTAAAGAATCGAGGCGTGCAGGACATCTTCATCGCCTGCGTGGATGGGCTGAGGGGCTTTCCAGAGGCTATTGAAGCGGTCTTCCCAATGACTCAGGTGCAGACTTGCATGGTGCATCTGGTTCGGCACTCACTGAGCTACGTCTCGCACAAAGATAGAAAAGATGTGGCGACAGACCTGAAGAACATCTATCATGCAGCCACGATGGAAGAGGCAGAGCGCCATCTCGTAGAGTTTGCGGAGAAGTGGGATGAACGTTACCCGGTGATCGCCAGATCATGGCGGGCGAACTGGCACAGGGTGACTCCGATGTTCGGCTATCCGGCGGAAGTGCGACGAGCTATCTACACGACGAACACAATAGAGTCGCTGAACATGACGCTGCGCAAAATCATCAAGAACCGTCCACTGTTCCCAAGTGATGAGGCAGTCTTCAAACTACTGTATCTCGCATTGAGGAATATTAGCCAGAGATGGACGATGCCAATCCGCGAGTGGAGCAGCGCGATGAATCAGTTCGCCATTCTGTTTGAAGGGAGAGTCCCGATGGGTGGGCTCGAAACTAAATCATTTACACAAAATGGATGATACTCTCCGATGTCTCTATAGCATCATGACTTTAACCCACGGCTGTGACGGCTTTCGCTAATTGTTCCTCACGTGATAGACGCCCTTTTCTCTGAGGCACATCACTACTTCTCCGGTAATTAGAATCTACGAAGAAAGCGTGAATACTGTGGGCATACTGATTTTGCAATTCAATGTACTTTCGTTGAATAGCATCGGATTCTCCACCTAAAGGGGCAAGATATTTCCCCTTTTCAACACCTTGCCTAGCAATCTCACGACAGACCGCTTCAGTGATCAGTTCTGCCAACATAACTTGCCCTTGTGGGTTCTCAATCCCTTTGCCCGTCTCATCGAGGTAAGCAGCAACAGAAGGGGCATTCGTGGCAATGACAATATAGGATGTAGCACGGTCAAAGCGGACGCGCTGCCTTGGCTCTGCCGTTGGGTCGAATCGATACCCTTTGAATAAGCCGCCCGTGCGTTGTTCAGGCGGCGTCTGGTGCTTGATTTCCCTTTTCGAGACAACTTTTACCAACGCTTCTGCCTTTAATACATCCAGCACGCCATCAACGTGGGCGGTAATAACTGCTTCTGCTCCTACCTGCCTTCCTTCTATCTCTACCCGCGCCTGTCCAATGTTCGGATAATCTTCCCGTCCTTCGATCACAACCTGCGGCGTTAAAATTGTTACTTCAGAATTGTCTGATTCGATTGTGACAAGACTGCCATCAGCGACTTTATCCGGGATGGTGGCGCGTAATGTTAGCCCGGCAGGTTTACCTGTTTGGACATAGGCATATACAGGTACGAAGCCAAAGCCGCTTAAAGGCACTGAGGGCGTTTTATCTATATCATCCCCATTGCCTCCCTTACCACTTCCCACTTTGCCCAATTCGAGGTTGGCGATTGAATTCAACTCTTTAAGTGCGGAGTCCAGCTTTTCCCGCAGCTTCTTATTTACGGCGCTTCGTTCTTCGGCCTGAGCACGGCGACGTTCTTCTTCAACCAATGGTTCTAGCTTTTTCTCAATAGCCTCTTTAAGAGTCTTTGCAAAGGAGTGCCTCCAGTTGACCCCATCACGAGTTGCCGTTAGTACAGGCTCATCTTTATTGAGCAGTTCATGGAGATGATCACAAGTGATGCGTCCATAGAATCTTGCTGCATGTTCGTTGTTCTCGAATTTGAATAGTGTTAAGCCAAACACTACTCGCTTACTTATTATCAGGAAGCCGCCATCTGCGTATTCGGCAGCCTCCCCCGGTGTAGACAATGGTTCATCAGAGCGAAATACTTCAAGACGAGCTTTGACGAGAGTGCCCGGAATATCAACAAACTCGTCAAGTACTTGTTTCCCAATCGGCAGCTTATAGCTTAGTTGGACTTCCTGTTTTACTTTTCCGCGCGCATCTAAATGCCGTAAAACAATTCGGCGTTGCGGGTTACTCATTATTGTTCTAAGTTCGAAATGGTGTTCCAGCATGCGCCGAAGATTGTCAAATAAGGGAGTACGCACACCTTCACGTGACAAGGTAATTTCGATAGAGGTGCCATTACCTGAGAGTATGTTGAACTGTTTACGTATAGCACGGTTAGCACGTCTAGATGCCTCCCGTTCATACATAGGAATCTCACCTTTAATAAAAAGCGAACAGCTATTGAAAGTGTTTTCGTAGAACGACTGGACTTGCCCGTGACCCAATCCATAGATCGAATCTTTTAGGCCGCGACCCCATAGCCCGCGAACAGATCGGCCTTCCTTAAAGCCGCTTGTTGCTCCGGCGTACTCACCAACCTTTCGATCCATATCGTCACTGCTCATCCCCTCAGCAAAGTCCCGCACGCGCAGAACAGAGTTGTTGAAGCGGCGTTGCATCTCAATGATGATCAGACCAGTATGTTCTTGCCCCAAATCCTCCAAGCGGTGATAGCTATCATTGCTGTTTGTTATCAACTCCACGAGGGCACGAGTAACATCCTTGCGGATTGCTTGATCTGCTTGTTGACGTGCAAAGCGGTCGGCATATTCCATTCGTCTGGAAACACGGTTTGACATTTCAGCCTCCTGATTACTTTATTTTTTTGCGTAGCATACCGCCCCGATACTGTTCTGCATTTTGCGAAGCTTCAGTTAAAAGGTTCGCAAAATTCTTTTCACAGAGTTCCAAAAAGTTCAATAAGTCATTGCGGTTGTAGAGAGCGACATGCTGCTTAAATTGCTCAAGATTATTCCGCAATGTGCTTGGGGAACTTTCCATGGTGCAGAGAAGCATACCGCGAAAGTCGAACTCACTGATTACAGCGTTCTCTCCATCTTGCTCAAAGAGTTTATAGGCAGTCGATTCCTCAAGGGCACGAACAAATCTCCCTGCGCGGGTGCGCTTCTCTGTGCGGACTTTACCTTCTCCTAGACGTGAGACAGGAGACCGTTGCCCTCCGAGAATTTTACCAACTTTCTCTGCCAACTTTAGTCCCTTGGGGGTTAATGAAAATCCATCTTTGGTACTCCCTGTAATGTATCCCTTCCCTCTACAGTCTATCCAACGCTTGGCAACCACGTTTGAGTCAGGCCATTGAGGATACCCACGCAGTTCAAATCTCTTTGGGAACATCAGAAAGCACGATGCCACGATGTCTTCCTCGATAATCTCTTTGCCCGATTGGGATAGAAAATAAACCGCATACGTCACCAGATCGTTCAGAGCGATTCCGGTGTAAATTTTAGGGTCAAACTTTTGAACATCATGTTCTGTCAGCAATGGCCTATTCCTCTACTGTGCTTGTTGCAATTGGTTCCAAATTGAGTGGGCGTTTGCCGTGAATGTATCGGCGGAGCGGAAGCGGTACACTCCTCGCCTTGGTAACTCAATCAATTCCATCTGACGAAGGAGCGCAAGCACAATGTAAGTTTGATACATTGGGCACTCCAACTCTTGCTGGACATCCTCGGCGGTGAACTCACTATTGTCTGTAATCGCATTCAAGCGAGCAATTATTTTGTCAAATTCTGATTTTGGAACCACTTGCTCATATTCTGTCCGTCTGTCGCGCCCCAATCCAATTTTCATCAAGGAATCGTTTCGAACAAGGTATTTAGGGTAATCCTCTTTTCGCTTCTTGCTGGATTTGTGAGTTGTTTTTTTCTCGTTTGAGGTAAGCCTTTTCTCAGATGTAAAAGTATCCGTCGCCATACTGAGCGGAGGTGTTCCATTAAGTATGCTTATGACCTGTCGGCGTAATATGTCTGCACTCTTCGCCAATCTAAAAAGCGACTCTGCTGTGTGCCATTCACTATTTTCATCTAAAGCCACATGCTGGTGACTGCACTCAAACAAAGTCTCACGAGTACGCTCAAGGTCACTAATTACGCCATTTAATTTAGCATTGAGTTCCTTTTTCATGATTTCTGCTCTGCGTTTCCCTCTGTTTTCGCTCTGCTGTAGCTTTTTATCATAAAGCTGGCTAGAAATCAATACCCTTTATCCTGAACACCACCCCAAATTCACTACCTTTGAAGATATACAGGTAAGACCGTCAACGCCTTCTCAGATGTGAGAAGGCAGGCGCTAGGGGGATTCAAGATCGTCAGTCTCGGACACAGTGGCCTTGTTTTGTTTGCTGCCCAAAAGTAAAATTTAATGAACTACGCCGCAGCAAGCTGCGAAGTATCAGAATAGCTTGAGTTGTTCCTTGTGCAGTTGAATGTATTCCGCACCTTGATTTTGAATGTACTGCTTGATGCTTGTTTCATTACCATGCTGTCCAACTGTGCTGATGAAATATCCAGCCGACCAGAACTGTCCGCCCCAGAGTTGCTTCCTGACCTCTGGACAAGCGCGGAAGACTTCCCTGGCCGTGATGCTTTTGATGATCTGCACAATTCTTTTCGGGCTGTAGAGCGGTACTGATTGAACGAGGAAATGCACATGGTCTTGATCTGTGCCAATCTCAAGAAACGTGATCTCGTAGCGTTTGCTGATTTCCAGACAAGTTTCCTTGAGCTGTTTATCCACATCGGAAGAAAAGACCACTCTTCGATATTTGGCTGGGCAGACGATATGGTACAGAAGAACTGAGACATTGTGCCTCTTATGAATAAATTTGCTCACTGCGCCAGTATAGCGCAGCAAGCTTGCGAGGAATGTACCCGCTGAGATTCAATATAAGACTTCGCGTCAGGCCAGATGCTTGGAAGTTTTAGCACATCCAAAATTACCGACCTCATAGAGAAATACGATCAGCAACAACATTTCTACGATAAATCGCTTGATCTTATGAAACGGGTCTTCATCTGCTCTCTTCTTGGACATAGGCACACCTCAGCATAAAAGACATTATTATCCTTCGGTATCCGTCAATCAGTTTTCTTTTTGGTTTCGTTTAGTGGGAAGCTTCAATCAATGGTGGCTAGTAAATACCACATCATTGAATTTATGACTAGCATAATAAACCGCGAAATTATGCTGAATAAAAAGCCAATAAAAACGCCTATTCTAGTCGCGTTTCATCCATGCAACAGAATCTTGACAATCACACAAGACTGTGGTAAACTGCTTTTTAGCTCGTAATGAGATGATCCTTGACAGTAGGTTGGGAAGTGGGAAGCCCACTGAGATGATTAGAGCCAAGCAGTCGGCCCCGTTGTCAGCAAACGTTAACGCAAGCTTTGAATTCAAAGCTTCTCTTGACAAGTCGCGCAAAGTGACTAGAAAGGAAAAAAGGATGAAGAATAAGCAGGCGGTTATAACGAAGGTTGACAGGCTGAAAGTTAGTATTAAGGCAAAAGCGTCGGTAGTTATAAAACTCTTAATTGTGCTTGCATTAACGCTTGCGGCTGCGGAAAAGATTACGAACGCTCCTTCTCACCTCCGAGCTTATTGTCAAAACGGAATTAAAGAAGCCGCCTAACATGGGCGGCTTTCTTATTACCCGATCTTGGACGAGCCTGCGGGGACTGAGACGGAAGCTCTGCCGGTGATTCATGCAGAAGAAGACATGAGTGTAGAAGGAATACTTTTTAGGTAGGAGGAATTATCAAAGGTCAGCGGAAGGAAATCGTTGACACCTATCTAAACTTACCCTAACGTGCTATTGCATTTCCCAAATAAATCCTCAATCAGGAAAAACTAATGAAAACTATCCTCTTCCTCTCCTTTCTATTAATTTTCAGCATATCGGTTAATGCCCAAAATGATTTTTATGCTGAGGGATTGAGTACGTCAAATGCATCGAGACTGACGACGATTACGGGAAGCAATATTTAACTCCAAAAGTATATCGAATTGAGTGCACTACATTTCTAGATGCGGATGTAGTGCAATTCAACATCATTGTTGATGGCGTTACTATTCCTGCAACTTTTTTTGAAGGTAGTTATGTAATCGTTGAAGGGAAAAACATAGTCATTCAGCAGCTAAACGCAGGAAAGTTTTTTAAAGGAACAAGGAAAGTCATTCAACAGCCTGAATTAGCGGCAGAAAAAATTCTCTGGAATGGTTTTCCGCAAATTCAGAAAGACATTCTCATAGCTTCATTTAAGACAGACCAAGAATTTGTTATTAGCCTAAATTTAATGAGTACTAATTGCCAAAATACTTCCATGTCTATTTGGGTGGATTCAGTACCAGTACAAGCAAAAGGAGCCTGTGGGAGTAGTACAGCAACCTTCTCAGAAGGAAGCAGTATAATTGGCCTTGGTAAATTAATTACGGCAAGGGTGGTAGGGACATGCTCATCACCTACCACTTCGATAAATGGAGATTTTAAAGTGATAAAAAAAATAGCAAACTTTGCATGGCTCTACCCTGTCGCTTAACAAATAATCATCTAAAAGCTCTCCTTAACCGGAGGGCTTTTATTTTCTGAGCGTTTAATGGCTTCTGCGTGAGATTTAATTGTCATGGCTCCTTGATAGTTCAACCCTGAGTTATATGAATTAAGACGCTGAAGCGTTTGTAGGTCTAGCATCATGTAAGTAGGTACAGATTCTTTAACTGTATCGAACTGTTTTATAATCGCCTCTGGGGTACTATTTATTACCCAATCCACGCCACCCAACATTTCAACAATCCAAGGGGCATGTTCCTGAAATGATTCTTGTGCTCTATTAGATTTACGGATGAAATCTTCCGGGTCTTCATGAGGGAAGATAAGTATGTCTTGGTTTCTGACATTTGCATATTCAACACTGAATTCTTCTGGATTCTCCTTATTAAAAACTATGCTGACTTCGGCTTTTACAGTAGTGTTTCTATGCTCAAGTTCTTCCCGTACACCCATTCCTCCCATCATCATGCCCATAGCATAATTGCGGTAGCGAACCTGTGCTGAATAGCTAATATTAACCATGATTTCAAACACAGCCTTTGTGTCTTCAACTTCAAGTAAGTAATGTTTTAAAATCTCCACACCATTGATATAGGTGTATTGAACTTCTCCGTATGGCTCGTAGTATGGATGTATATACTGAGCCGCCGATTGGATATGTTGCGCGATTTTCTGTCTATGGGTTTCAAATACTTGGTTGGCTATCTCGGCTAATTCTTCCCCTTTAGTAAGCAGGTCCAAGAACTCTGACAATGACGGAACTGACCGGAGCGTTTGGCTTTCTAAACACGCAGAAATCATGTCGCCATCGGCACTAATCACATACATTCTTTCAGAGTATTCTTTGCACCATGCTTCTAGTGCTGCTAAAGCGAATGCATCAGGAAACTCAGCCTTTTTATCTCCCTCTCCAAATGGGGGAGTTTTAGCAAAATACTTACTGAAAATGTCATCTATCGAGACTTCTGAAACATAAAGAACTCGTACCCGCATATCCTCTAAGCATTTTCTGAATTGGGTTATTAGCACCTCCTTTGTTTGTTCTGCATCGAAACCATTAAATAGTCCGTGCAACGGAGCTTCTATAACGTTTTTCAGGATTCTTAAATCGGCCCTGTTTCTATGTCCTTCAAATGCTTCATGTGCTTTGTTCACATCTTTCGTTATGTTTGCTTCTACTTCACGGATAGTAATATCAGTCAGACAAACAAAAATCTCCTGAGCCTGAGCCAGCGTGATTAATTGTCTAAAAGCAGTTGAGCCATACTGGTAGCCTTGACCAATGAATACATTGGCATCAAGAAATATATGAGGCGATTTCATAGGGCGAATATAGTAATCCGAAAATCATTATTAAACAAAAACGGACGGCTAAAAGACCCTATTATCGGAGTATTCTTAAGATGTATCAAACTATCGAAATTATAGCTTGACGAACCGGGACGTGGGGATGTTTTTGAACCGGTAATTCTCTGAACTGATGAGGATTTTCCCTTGGTCATTCAGATCCACATTAATAATCTGGAAATGGTTACCATGCGGAGCATAGTGTTGCGATGTTGTACCGGCACAGAAAACGTCGAATCTCATGTCAGGCGTGCGGTACATAGCAGGCTCGTGTGTGTGCCCTGCCAAAAGCGCGTGGACTCCGCATTGATTGGCTCGGTCAATCAATTCACGGCTATTGATGAGTTGCATGGCACGGGAGATTCCGGGGTATTTGGGCGGGAAGTGAAGTGCCCAAATGATAGCTAAGGCTTCTGTATGGTGCTGCGCGTGGTTGTTCTTAATGCTGGTCGTCGCCTGCTCTAGCTGATCTAAGGTCGATGGCTGATTTAAGATCGCCGGATAAACTCTCCCTTGGGCGTACTTACCAAACAGCCCTTTGCTGTCTTTTTTCGATTTCAGATTGAAGTCGGCGGCGATGATCGCCGCGTAAATGTCCGTATGGCTGATGAGGGGAAACGACTGCACATTACCCTTCCAGTGTGCGCCGAAAACATGATCGAAAAGCTTCCCCCCGGTGAGTAGTCGAGAAGTTTTGTTCGGATATAGCGGTCATGATTCCCCGGGAGCAGCCAAACCGGCGTTCCGAGTCCGGCTAGCGTAGGTTCCATACGCGTATTGAGCGCGGGCACAAGCGGATGTGGCGGCCCTTCGATGAACCGACGTGCGACTTCGAGATCGTGAGGTAGTCCTGTGGTGGCAATGTCGCCGGTCAGCAAAATGGCATCGATTTGCCCGCCCATCTTGTTATGAGCGAAACCGGTAAAACGTTCAAGAACGGACGGGTCAAACGAGGAAGCAAGCGTTCGACTGGTAATTGCCTCGACAAACGTCCCGGGAGATATTTCGTCAATTGGTGAAATGAGTGACGGAGTTTGCGCTATGTGCAGGTCAGAAGCATGAAGGATGCGAATTGGGGCCATGTGAGGAGGACATAATTCCTTCCTGTGAAGTCAGACGAGCATGACGCAATTCCGAGAGCTTGAAGCAGGGGTTGCGAGAGATGACTGACCGTGGGATCATCCGACGCCAACCTCCCGCGCACTCTCCTTCTCCGACTGAGTCCCGTCGAGGGAATATGCTTGTAGCATAAGTTTATCATCCTCGTCCAGATATATTTCGCCCCATGCACAGACGTAAAATCTTTGCTGCTCGCCCACCAGCCAATCCCTGAATTCATCGGTGAATTTCTCAAGGAGATGGCGGGTATACATGACATGTTCCGATTGCGGCTCATGACTGTCAAAGGCTGCGGCGAGTCCTAGCAAGCTCGCCATACCTTGCGGTATGTATTCACGTATATCGAATTTTCCGCCGCCCCGCGCATAAGGACTCTCGGCTAGTGTAGCCAAGTAGTGGTAGAGCCGCTCGCCCATTAGCCTCTGAAGCTGTCTTACCTGTTGCTCTTCAGAATTCCTGCGCACGCGCCGCGAGAACCTACCGAAGTAGGATTCCATCAAGGACTCATGCTCTGGCTCGTCGCCCTCAAAGGCTTCTCGGGACAATTCTTCTTCAGGGGAGACTCTTTGCAGAGATTCCAACAGTAATCTCTGATTTTGTTCCGCAATGGCTTTTGTTAAAAGCTCCTTTGGCTTGAAAAAATGAAACTCTTTGTGAGTCGCGTCTATCATTCACTTCTCCTTTGCGGGGAGCAAATCTTTCACATAACATAAGCGTAATAGCGGTGCGATACCAAAGTACACCGCCCCTCCTACTATATAGACGGTTGAGACGGCCAAAACGCAACCGTTTGAAAAAGAATTTCTGAAAAAACAACAAAACCGATAACTGTTGTGAGGAATCGGGTTCAACACCTGAGCGGCGGAGCGCGCCCTACAGCACCCCGGCTCTAGCTCTCCTCTTTGATCTGTTTGACCAATCGCTTGAGCATTCTGTGGTAATTGCTTCTCAAGACATTAGAGGGAGTCTGCTGCTCCGCCGCGACCTCTTCAAATGTGTAACCGAGGATGAGAGACTCGAAAACATGTTTCATATCGTCGTCCATGCGCTGAACGAGTTCTTGCACCAGAATCTTCCGCTCCATGTCCTCGACGACAGCAGAACGCTTTTCCTTGATCCTCTGCATCTCCTCTGCCGTATCAAACATGTCAATTCTTCTTGATTTCTCAAGCTCTTCAAGGATCAGGCGCTTATAAGTAACGAACAAATAGGCTTTTAGATTTCTGATGGGTACACGGCGCTCGACAAGCACTCTTGAAACATGGGTCGCAGCTTTCAACAATAATCTCTGACCGGCGGCGCTGTCATGCAGTCTGGAGCGCGCTAGATTCTCGGCAAAAGGCCAAAGCTCTCCCGCCGTCCGGTATACCTCCGAATCGATCCATCCGAATTCATCCGTGTAACCAGATTCAAGGGGCGGCCACGCCGTTTCAGTGTGCTTAGCCATAATATTATGGGTCGTAGGCTCGGAGATAGTTTTCCTCTGCAACAGGAGAGACGCGACAGTCCGAGAAGCCAAACGACCGTCCAAGTGGGTTAAGTATATATGCAATGAGTATATATATATAAGGCACTTGGCGTTCCGGCTGAGTCATCATCTGAAGGTGTTGCCGGGGAGCCTTTCTAAGTTCTCAATAGCCCGGCGGCTTGCAACCTCTTATAACTAGCAACTTGGATTAATTAGCTTTAGCGTAAGGTTGTCAGTTCTGAGAACTAAAGCCATAATCGAGAAAGGTGATTATTCATTGGGAGCACCCGTCAAGTATGTTAACTTGCCGTGCAGCTTCGACACCTGCCCTCGTACAGCAATAGAGTTCGTAGGTAGACAACTTGGTAGACAAATCAATCAGGATTGTTCATCATACTCAACTCAGTGAGGCTAGGTTGAGTAAAAAGCTCAACTAAATGCAGTGTAGTCAACTTAATTCACCGTAGTAATCTCAGTTGAACAGACCTGCATCGTTCTTTTAACCAGTGGGTCGCAGGTTCGAGTCCTGCTCGGCTCATAACCTATATCTCTTGTTGTAATAGTTGTTGGGTGTGAGTATAACAAAAAAGCTCTCCGGTTAAGGAGAGCTTTTTTGTTAATCAGTTATTTATTCGGTTATGTAATCAGGCCGGAGCCTCCACATTTCCTACAGTCCTGATTCCCTCCGCAATTGCAAAGATCTCCGGGCCTCTTATTACTCATTCGATAAGTTATTTCCGGCTTAATAGGGTCATTCGTATGATCCTTTTTGAAATAGCAAATATGAGTCTTTGGTTCTATAACCCGCGAACCACACTCGCAAAAATATATTACTTTAATCATAACTATTATGGGTTCCTTTCTTAACGCTTATTCAAAGACCGGAAGGCAATAGTGCCTTGGCGCGGCACAGTTTCCACATTTCAAGGCAGCATGTCAATAAAAAGAGACCTAAGCTATGCAGTCGGATCTTTGTTTGTAATCACCCTGACTATAGTTGGAAACGAACAGGCTCTTTTGATATTGTAGTCGTGTTATGTTTGCTTTGTTGTCTTAGCAACGTATAGAGAGCGAAGAGTGCCCAGTCAAGCGGGCAAAAGGATGGAAGCGAATTCAAGCCCTCCCCTCCAGCCCTACATAAAACTCTCTGACTAAAGATACCGATTTTTCTGCATCATCTTCGCTCCAGTCTATTCGGTAAAGGAGAGGGCTTCTCTGTCGTTATGGATTACAGATTTCAAGTCAACCTCGGCGGGATTATTGATCTCCTTTCTCAGCATATTTATAGCAGCCCGCAGGTCTTCATTCGTGAGCTTCTACAGAATGCGGTTGATGCTATCACCGCGCGCCTCCACATAGAGTTGAGTCATCGCGGAGAGGTTTATATCGAACTGCCCGAAGGTGGCAGTGATGCTCGTCCCGTTCTAGTCTTCCGCGATAACGGCGTGGGCTTGACCGAAGAGGAGATTCATCTCTTTCTAGCTACCATCGGCCAGACCTCGAAGCGCGGAGATTTGGCCGAGCAGCGCAGCGATTTCATAGGGCAGTTCGGTATTGGGCTGCTTTCGTGCTTCGTGGTCAGCGAAGAGATTACGGTCGTGACGCGCTCCGCTAAAGTTGGAAGCACAGCGGTTGAGTGGCGCGGCCATGCTGATGGGACATATTCAATAAAGGTTCTTGAGCGCGAAATGGAGCCTGGCACTGAAGTGTCGCTGCGCTGCAAGGCCGGAAGCGAGGAGTATTTCGAGCCGGAGACGGTGCGCAGGCTCGCGCATCATTACGGGAGTTTGCTGCCTTATCCGATTCAGTTGACTGAGGCTTTCGGCTCATCTCTCATTAACGATGAAGAGCCGCCCTGGAAGCAGGAGTTCTCCACCGTTCAACTTGAGCACGACGCGTATCTTGAATACGGGCGCAGAACGTTCGAGACGGATTTTCTGGATTACATCCCGCTTCAATCGTCCGTTGGTGATGTTCGCGGCGCGGCCTTTGTCCTGCCTTATCCGATGAGTCTGGCGGCGAGAAGAACCCACCGCGTTTATCTCAAAAACATGCTGCTCTCGGAAGACGCCGAAGGCTTGTTGCCGGACTGGGCATTTTTCGTGAAGTGTGTTGTCAACGCCAATGACCTCAGACCCACAGCCTCGCGCGAGTCGTTCTACGAAGATGAAGCGCTTGCCCAGACGCGCGATTCGCTTGGGCGCTGCCTTCGCAATTATCTGGTGGAGTTGGCGGAGAAAGACTCGAAGCGTTTGAAGAAGCTCATCCAGTTGCACTATCTCTCGATTAAGGCGCTGGCGGCTGAAGATGAAGAGTTCTTCCGCATCTTTGTTAACTGGCTGCCGTTTGAGACGAACATGGGCACGATGACGGTGACCGAGTACCGGCAGGAGAATGAGACAATCCACTACGCTCCGGGGCTGGATCAGTTCAGGCAGGTGTCGCGCGTCGCCGCGTCTCAATCGCTGTGCGTGATAAACGCCGCCTACACTTATGATCTGCAACTGCTCTTGAAACTTCGTGAAGTCTTCCCTGACGTGCGCTTTCGCGAGGTTGACGTCAACAGTCTTTCATACACCTTCGAGCACCTGACGCTGGACGAGCAGGATGAGATAGCAAGGTTCGTCGCCTTCGCCGAAAGCACCTTGCGCCCCTATAACTGTCTGGTGGAAGTGCGTAAGTTCTCGCCCGAAGATTTGCCCGCGCTTTACACCGCGAGCGAGGAAGCGAGTTTTCGCCGGACGATTGAAAGAACCAGAGAGGTGACGGATACTTTCTGGTCTTCTGTGCTGGATAATCTGGACGAAGCATTGACGGACGATGCGGACGGGCGGCTCTGCTTCAACTACCGGAATCCTGTCATCAACAAAGTCTGCCGGATGGACGACGAAACGCTCCTTCAATTCTCCATTCAGGTGCTTTACGTGCAGGCGTTGATGCTCGGCCATCGGCCACTCAACTCGAAAGAGATGAAGCTGTTCAACGAAGGCTTGATGGGACTCGTCGCGTGGGGTGCCGACCTGATTGTGGATGGCATTCAATGAACGAGATTAACGAATACGAGATTGTCTCAAGCGTGCGAGAATTGATTCACCGGGCGTCGCGTCTCGGAGACGGCGTCGAGAAGATTATGACGCTCGAAGAGGCTGTTCGCCTCGCAGACACAGGGCACGACGTTAAGCTTCAGTATCAGGCGCGCGAGGATTTGATCGAGGCCGCGTTCTGGGGCGGCGAGACGGAAAAAGCGCTGGTCGCGTATTCATGGTGTCTGGCGCAGTTTGATAATTATCCTGAGAAATTCTCCGAGTGGCTGCTCCTCTGGAGGTACAAGTGGATTGTCAACGTCGTAGTCAACTACCCGCAGATAACCAAAGAGCAAATCTACGAAATGCTCGACGAGATGGAGCAGCGCTACCTCAAGGCAGGCTACGGGCTGCGCGTGGTTTATTATTACCGCTATCGCACCGAAAAGTTTTTCGGCAACAAAGCCGAGGCGCTCAGGCACTTTCGTCATGCGCAGGAACTCTCAAGAGACGACCTGAGCGATTGCGCCGCCTGCGAGATAGATGAGCGGGTCACTTTTCAAGCCTACTGCGGTGAGAACGAGCTTGCGCTTAGTCTTGCCGAGCCGATTTTTTCAGGCCTGCACAGGTGCAGGTCTGTGCCGCACAGGACGCTGGCAAATGTCCTGCTGCCTCTCGTCCGGCTGGGACGTTGGGACGAGGCGCGCAACTATCACGCGCGCGGCTACTCCATGATCTCGAGCAACATGCTTTATCTTGACTACGTGAGCGATCATCTTCTCTTCCTCGCCCTGGACGGCGACTTTGCAAATGCCGCGCTGCTGCTGGAGAGACACTTTCACTGGACGACTAAAAATAAGAACCAGTACGATAGATACACCTTCTATCGCGCGGCGTGGCTTTTACTCGAACTCATGTCCGATTCACGCGAACGTACTATCAAGCTGCGCCTGACCGACTCGTTCCCGCTGTATCAGTTTAGTCAGAACCACCATTATGAGACCTCGCAAATGAAGGAATGGTTCGAGAGCCGTGCGCGTGAGATAGGCGAGAAATTTGATAAGCGAGGCGGCACTGACAGGTTCGCCAGAGAGCTGGCAGAGACTCCGGCTCTTAAAGAACTGAAGCGCTCATAGCAGAATATGAGAGATGGCGACCTATACTAAGTAGCAGACAAAAGAAGGAGAGAACGAACCACGAAATCACACGAAGCAACACGAAGAAGAGGCAATCAGTTTCGTGTTGCTTCGTGTGATTTCGTGGTTCGTTTCATTCTCACTTTTCATACCAATTCAATATTAAACCGGGTCTCAATCAGCGCCTCGGCTCAGGGCTTGAGGCGCTCAACCTCTATGAGATCAGAATGACGCCCCTCGCTGATAGCGAGGATCGCTCGCCCGTCGAGACGATAACAGATGGCCTCACCCTGCTGGCGTTCACCGAGTCTGACAATAGCCGGGGATTGCTTCCAGATTTGGTCGAACCCGCCGCGCGAATTTTCTGGCAAGCTCACCTCGTAAGCATTGAAATAATCGCACAAAATTAGTCTAGTTCCGTCGGGAGAAATATCGCCTCCCGTAATCATTCCCGGCAGCAAACTGGGAACGCGTATGTCGCCGACTTTTTCGAGCCTATTGATGGTTGAGGTGGAAAAGGGCGCGGCGAGTTTATAAACAGACGCGGCGGCAGTCGTGTTTCTTGTTTTGGTAATGACGTACAAATCACCTGTCGCCGGATGAATGGCGAGCGCTTCGGCATCGTGCCTGCCGTCAGGATACCTGAGATGAATCGCTTCCGCTGGCTCTGTTTGATGAGGCTCGATCCGATTTGAATCTGCGTCCTCAGCCGTGACCACCGGCTCGGCAACGCGATAGATGATAATCTCCCGCCGATCTTTGCCGTTATCTCCGATGTCGCCCACATAGAGGTAAGGCTGCCCTGCCTGCGGCCCCGGCCCTGCGGCGATGTCCTCCCAATCAAAGGCGTCGGCTCCCGTCACGCGCCATGTGCCGCGCTTCCCTCCCGTGCGGTCGAAGGCGTAGAGAAACGGCCCATCGCCGGAATCGTTGTGTGTCCAGAAAAGATTGGAGCTGCGACGTGAAGCGACGATGCCGCTGCTTTCGTCTAACGCCTTGTCTTCCAGCTCGCCCAGATGAACTGGCGACCCGTAGACTTTGGAGACCTCGCCTGTTTCGGTTGGTGGCTCACTGCGACTTGCCTTCGTTGAGCCTTCCTGACAGGCGGTCGTTAGAGAAACGATGAGACAAAAGGTTAAGACGATGATAGCTTTCATATTGCTCCGGGCTATGATTGTTTGCCCGTTTGCGAATATACAGGATGTGGGCAGATTCAATAAGTCCCGCAGGGACTGGTTGATGGGTTTTCCTCAAAGTGGCGCTTTGCCTAAGGTCATCGAGTTAAGATAATCTTCAATCACCCGTTTTATTGCGGGGAACGGCCAATCGTTTCCTGCCGGAGGATTGAACATGGAAAGACAAGCTCGACTACTTAATCATATTTTCAAGCTGGCTTTATGTTGTGTCGTCATGGCGCTGCTCCCGACGCTTGCGCCCGCGCAGGTTGCATCACCTGCTCAGGATTATCTCGTCTACGTCGTCTCGGAATCGGCGGACAAGGTGAGCGTCGTGCGCTTCGGGCCGAAAGGCGCGAGCGTCGAACGTAATTTTGGGACGGGAGTGATGCCGACCGATGTTGACGGGCCGCACGGGGTGGCCATC
Source organism: uncultured Acidobacteriota bacterium (assembly GCA_963791265.1). Taxonomy (GTDB): domain Bacteria; phylum Acidobacteriota; class Blastocatellia; order Pyrinomonadales; family Pyrinomonadaceae; genus QHXM01. The sequence continues at coordinate 247,620 of CAWBSB010000003.1, read as the reverse complement.
TCGCCGGATAAGCAGTTCTATTATGTCTCTCTCGGTCATGGGAGACCTTTCGGCTCCGTCTGGAAATATTCGACGAAGGATGACACGGTCGTCGGCAAGGTCACGCTGGGGCTTTTCCCGGCGACGATGGACGTTTCGCCGGATGGCGAGTTTCTCTATGCCGTCAATTTCAATTTGCACGGCGACATGATTCCCTCTTCGGTGTCGGTCGTGGCAACGCGCCCGATGCTGGAAGTCGCGCGCATCAACACCTGCACGATGCCGCACGGGTCAAGGTTCAACCCGCAGGGAACGAAGCATTACTCTGCGTGCATGATGGACGATATGCTGGTCGAGATTGACACGCGCACACTGAAAGTCTCGCGCCATTTTCTGCTGACCAAAGGTAAGGAGATGGGCATGACGGGAGCGCCCCCTGCGCGCAACGTTCATCAGGGGATGCCGGGCATGGACACGGGCGGGCACGGAATGGATATGCCGAAGCCCGGAGACGTTACCTGCTCGCCGACCTGGGCGCAGCCATCTGCCGACGGTTCTTCCGTCTTCGTAGCCTGCAACAAGTCCAGCGAGATTGTCGAGATTGATGCAGCGAACTGGAAAGCTGTGCGTCGCATCCCCGCCGGGGCTGGCATCTACAATCTGGCCGTGACCAAAAACGGGCGGCTTGTAGCGACGAACAAACGCGATCAATCGGTCTCCGTTTTCGACGTGAAGACGGGGCGAGAGTTGGCGCGGATTCCGACCAAAAGAAAAGTGCTACACGGCGTCACGGTTTCGTCCGACAACCGTTACGCCTTCGTTTCCGTCGAAGGCATCGGCGCAGAGCCGGGAACAATCGAAGTCATTGACCTGCAAACGCTGAAAACCGTCGCCACCGTTGACGTTGACCCACAGGCCGCAGGAATAGATTTTCTCAGGATAGAGAAAGCGGGAGGCGGAAAGCATTAGGCAGCGGGCAGTGGACAGTAAAAGCCATCGAGCAACAGCCCCGTGAGGGGCGGCAGAGCGTAGCCCCGCGCGCTAGCACCGGGGTTAACCGTCACCCAAAGATTGAAAGCCCCGAAGGGGCGACAGAAGCGTAAGATTGATTGTCATACGTCTTGGGCTTCTGTCGCCCCTTCGGGGCTCGAACATTTAATTGCTGGATATTCCCCGGGCTTGCGCCCGGGGCTACACTCTATCGCCCCTCCGGGGCTGTTGATTGATGGCTTCTTCTGACTTCTGACTTCTGACTCCTGTCTTCTGTCTCCTGCTTCACCTTCCCGGTTCTGTCGTCGAGCCTGTGTCCGTTCTCGGCTCTCCGAGTTTCATAATCCACAAGCCGCTGTTGATGTCGTTGAAGAAGACGAGGCCGTTGTGCGGCTGAGCGCCCCAGGCGAAGGGCGAGTTGACGCGAAAGCCGTCTTCTGCTCCCGTCCAGTAGCGGGCGATTTCTCTTCCCTGCCGGTAGAGGTCGCCGCGCAGTTCGCCGGAAACGTCCAGCACGCGCGCACCGCCGTTGTAATAACCCATGTACAGGATGTCGTTTTCTACCCAGACGTTATGTGACCCTGCTTCGGGCACGCCGTATTCGGCAACCTTACGCGGATGATTGATGTCCGAAACATCTACGACGTGCAGCACCCCGCGCACAGGGATGCGTCTTTTGCCGCCGATGTCGAAGATTTCCGGGAAGACTTCGTCGCCGACGAAGACGTAGTTTTTGTAACGGAAGACGGCGTGCGCGCCTGAAAGCCAGCCGCTGCCGTAAAGCTCGTGATAGTTGAAGCGAAGCTGGCTCACGAACTGAGGTTTCTCAGGGCTGCCGCCCTTAATGCCGCTCCCTACGTCCAAAATCACAAGGCCGTCTCGCCAGTAAGCCAGGTAAGCCAGCCCGTCTTTAACCTGCACGTCGTGGACGTAGCGCCCGCCCTGTATGCCTCCGGCGGCGACGATTGGATTTTCGACCTGCCAACGTGCGACCTCCTTCGGCGCTTTCACGTCGCGGAAATCAATCACGCGCAAGGAGCCTGTCGCATCGTCAGTCAGATAAACGTAGTGCCCGTCAATAAAGGCGCTGTGGACGCCGCCGGTCACGGTCTCCGTGTACTCCGAGACGACTTTCGGATGCGCCGGGTCGGACGTGTCCAGAAAGACGATCCCGTTCTTACGGCTCGAAGCTCCCTCGCGCGTGATGACGCCTACCTTACCGTCGGCGCTCACGCTGATGTCGTTCAATGTGTGCGCGTCAAACTTGAGCGTGTCAGTCAGCTTGGGCTTCGCCGGATCAGAGATGTCGTAAACCAGTAGATTATCGGAGATGGTAGAGACGTAAGCGAAGTTACCGAAAATCCATTGCTCGGCGGCCTGCTGTTTGAGCGCTGCGCGCCCGACCAGCTTGAGCTCTCGTTCGACGCTTCGCGGCGTGGCGACGATGGTTGCGACCGCTATACTGTTGCCGCTCGTCGCCGTGACGACGTAAGAGCCGGGACGCTCGGCAACAAAGCCCCCGTCAGGCTCTATCATCGCGCCGTCGCCGCTGACAGCCCAGCGGACTGAAGGATTCCGCATCTGGCCGCCGCCATTATCCACGCCCTGCGCGGTGAAACGAATCACATCACCCGTTCGCACGTTCGACGTTTTAGGCTCGATTGAAAGACTGCGGATGTTATTTGGAACTACTTCGACAGACACAGTATTGTTCACACCCTCGGCGCTGGCTCGGAGGGTCGCTTTGCCGGGAGCTACGCCGACGACGAAGCCCGCCGCATCCACAATGGCGATTGAAGGCGTCTCGGAAGTCCATGTGACGGCGACATCATTGCGCGGGTCGCCGTTTGATGAACGCGGCGTCGCGTTGAGCTTGAGACTTCCCCCGGCCATCACAGGCATGGAAACCGGGTCAATCTCTATTCGCGCGAGGCGCGGGGGCTTGACCTTGACCATCGCAAAGGCTGGCTTGCCACCGACGATGGCGATGATCTTGATCTCTCCGGGTTGAAAGAATGTCACCGTCCCGGATTCGTCGGCGAAAGCGGCATCAGGCGGCAGAGCGACCCAGACGGATGCCTTGGCTTCGCTTTTCTTGCCCGCCGCGTCCTTTGTCATCACAGTGAAACTCTTTTTCTGCCCGACCTCGGCCTCAGACATGGCTGGGCTGATTTCAAGTGACGGGTCGGGGGGCGGCAACTGCGCCAGGGCAGCGGGCGCAAGCGCACAAAGCGCAGCCAGGAAAAGCATCTTTATGGCACACGTATAAATCGTCTTCATATTTTTCTCCAAATCAAACGAGTCGGCATTCAGTGGGCTGCCCGCGAAGAGCAGAAATCAAGCACAGGATAGCCGGAATCTAACGCCCTCCGTCGCCTGTGTCAAGAATTAGAACGAGGAAAGTATAGACAGGATTAACAAGATGAACAGGATCAAGGGAAGAAGCATCCATCGACTTCTTCCTGTCTTGTTTTCTTAATCTTGCTAATCCTGTTAATCCTGTCTAATTTCTTTCTTTTCCTCCCGCAGCCTTGCCTTCCCGGCGCACAACTTTTCACTCACTTCTGTCGTATGATAAACCGATTCGTCGGGTAATCCTCTGTAAAGCTCGATCCGGTTATCAAACTCATAGAAGATTGGAGAACATTTCTTGATGCGCTACTTCCTCTTAATTTGTGCCTTGCTGACCATGACCACCGCTACGGCGCGAGCCGACAAGGTCAAGACATCTGAAGACTTGATTCGAGAGATGCAGAAAAAATATGCCAAGTCCTGGTACAAAACCCTGACGTTCGTGCAGAAGACGACGGAGTTTCACGAGGACGGCACGAGCAAAGTGACGACGTGGTACGAGGCTTTTTCTGCCCCCGGCAAACTTAGGATTGATTTCGACCCCGTCAAAGACGGCAACGGGATACTCTTTGCCAACTACACGCTCTATAGCTTCAAAGACGGCAAGCAAGCCAACTCTCGCCCCTTCGTACACCCGCTCCTTCTCCTGGGCTTCGATGTTTACTTTCTGCCCATCGAAGAAACCATTGCCAAGCTCAAAGACCTGAAGTACGACCTCTCGGTGCTGCGCGAAGACGTGTGGCAGGGGCGACCCGTGTACGTGGTCGGCGCGAAGGCTGGAGACTTAAAGTCGCGCCAGTTCTGGGTGGACAAGAAGAACCTCTACTTCGTGCGCTTGCTTGAGCCTACCACGAGGGATGCGTCCATCACGCAGGAAACACAATTCAACAAGTATGAGCGCGTGAAGGGCGGCGGCTGGATCGCGCCGGAAGTAATCTTCATGGTCAATGGCAAAACGGTCGTCTCCGAAGAATACTCAGAAATTCGCGGCGGCGTTTCGTTGGACGATAAGCTTTTCGACCCGCAACACTGGGGCGACGCAAAGCACTGGCGTTGACTCTCCACGTAGGACAGACATTCTTGTCTGTCTAGCGTGCGCCAGCACGCTCTATAGTTTTCGGTAATAAGTATTCGCGCTGGCGCGCTCAATGACAGACAGGAATGTCTGTCCTACGACAGAATGTTTGTCCTACGTATATTCCAGGACGCCTGTGTGCATGGTCATCTTCCAGTCATTTCCGACTTTTGAATAGACTTTACAGACGCGGCCTTTCCAGTGATTTTCGCGGCCTTCGCGGTCAATCCAGAGAGTGTCTATATCCAGAACGGCGAATGCCCCGTCGCCTTCTTTTGAAATCTCGATTTTCCTGATGATCCTCCGGTTATGTGCGAGGCGGTGCGTGTCGAATAGTTCCTGCCAGCTTCTTTTCCATCTTTCATAGTCATAGCGGCCTAGCACGAAGACCCAATCGAGGGGATCATGCGATTGGGGTGTTCGCGGCCAGGGCCAGACCATGTCCGGGTGAAAGACGCTTATCAGGAGCTCTGCGTCCTGCGTGTCCCAGGCTCTGGTCTCCCGGTTGACAATCTCTTCAATCTCTCTTTTGATGTCGTCCATTTGATTATCTCGTCGTCTCGCATGAGGAGAGCCTCACGGGATTGAATCCCGTGAGGCTCTCCCGCCCGCACTCGCAGCCGAGGCGTCGGCGTCAGAAGGTGAGCTTGATTCCTAGCTGAAGTTGGAGCGGGTCGCCGACGCCCTGGCGCAGAAAACCGTCGAAGTTGAAGAGACCGGGCGTGACGAGCGGGTTGATGTTGTTCTCTGTGTTGAAGGTATTGAACATCTCGAAAATCGGGATAAGACGGATGCGCTCGCCAAAGCTGATGGGTCGCTGCAAGCGCCAGTCGAACGAGAAGTACTCGTTATTCTTACGCAGCGTGTTGCGGGCGGGGCAACGCGGGGCTGTGGCGCACGCGGGCGTCGCGGGTTGCGCCGTGCGCGCCTGAATGCGCGCGTTGAGATCGAAGCCCCAGGGCAGATCAAAGTTTGAGTAGAAGTTGAACCGGTGGCGTATGTCGCGGTCTGAGAGCGCGTAGTCAAGCTGTAGATTGTTGAAGTCGAAGGCACGGTCGGTGAACGGGTCGCGCTCGTTGGAGTCGTCGTCCTGATCTTTCGAGAACGTGTAGTTCGCCTCTAACTGGAAGCCTCGACTGTAGCGTTTACGCAGCCCGACCGTGAAGGCGCGATAGAGCGATTTGCCGTTAGCGCTCGCGACCATCGTCTCGCCGAGAAACGGAGCAAAGAAGCCTGTGCGCGCGTAGTCCAGAAAGCGCGTCAGGTGAACGCCCTTCGCGTGTGTGAAATCAAGATAGAGCGACAGGTTCGTGGCGAGTTCCTGCTCAAAGCCAACGTTCGTCGTGTAGATGCGCGGGTTGGCGTAGTCGCGGCTGAAGACGCGCACGCCGGAGCCGCACGGGAACGGGTTGGTTCGCCCGCCCGACGTGCAAGGTGTCACGGTCGAGGGCGGCGTAACCACGTTGGGCCAGACCGGGCCGGGAACGCCGCTTGAGATAATCGGCGTGTTCAGGAAGATGGTCTGCTGCTGCACGCCGTTGGTCGTGATTGAGCCGACCTGCGTCAGCATGTTCTGCCGCGCGTTGTAAATCCCGTAACTGGCGCGCAAGACTGACTTGCCCTTGCCAGTGATGTCCCAGGCGAAGCCGAAGCGTGGCTGGAACATCTTCTTCTGGCTGTGCAACGTGCCGTCGGATGGAAAGCGCGGGTCGCCCAGGAATATTCCGTAGGCGGTCTCTGACGGCGGCACGACGGGTTCGGGGAAGATTTGCGCTTCCCAGCGCAGACCGTAGTTGAGCGTGAAGTTTGGCCTGATCTGCCACCTGTCCTGTGCAAAGAACGCTATGTCTTCGTTTGATATTTCAGAGAACCCGGCAGCGTCCGTCGCAGGTCCTGTCAGGCCAGCGCCCTGTAGATAAAGCAGGAGCGGGCCGCCACTCGTCGCACCGCCGGGGCAGGTGGCCGGAGCAGTCACGAATGTACCGTTTGAGCAGCCAACGGTGTTCGGGCCGAAGCCACCGGCGGCTGCGGGCGAAGCGTAGCGCAGAAAGCCCGTCACGCTATCGAAGATGTAGCGCCCCTCGAAGAAGCCTCTGAAGATTTGCGTATTGAGACTGTGAACCCACTCGCCGCCGAACTTCACCGTGTGGCGACCCGCGACGATAGAGAAGTTGTCCTTAATCTGTGTACGCCAGAACGTCTCGTCAACATTGGGCGCGATGAAGAAGGGATTGCCGAAGCGGAACGTGGTGGCAAATCCCATCGCAGTATCGGCGGGAACGTTCGACGGGACGGCGGCGCGCGGCCTTTCCTCGCGCCCGTAGGTGAAGTGAAACTCGTTGACCTTCGTCGGCGAAAGCGTTGAGAAGAGGTTGGCGTTGAAGGCGTTGATCTTTGATGGCCCTTCGGTGCCGTTGGCCGAGTTGCCGTAGGTCGCAACGTCAAACGTCTGGTTCTCGTTTCTGGAGTAATCGAAATTGTGCGAGATGGTGAGCCGGTTGTTCGGCGTCAAATCCCAGTCCACCTTGCCAAGAATGGCAGAGTTTCTGATGGAGCGGTCAATGGGCAAGCCCTCTTCCTGCCCGCGCGTCGTGCGAATGAAACTCAGCAGGGCGAGGCGCTGGCAATCCGTGTTGCCGTTGATGAGCGCTTCGTTGGCCAGGATGGTCGGGGCTTGGACGGGGCAAGGGGTTGCGCCGATTGGCTCGCTCAAATTCGCCCGCGTCAGGTTCTCAAAAATCTGCTCGAAGGAGACGAAGAAGAACGCCTTGTTCTTCTTAATCGGGCCGCCGACGTTGCCGCCGAACTGCTCGCGGTGGAAGTCCGTCAGGGGCTTGCCGTCGGAGGTGTTGGCCGTCAGAGCTTCGAGGCGCTGGAAGTAGAAAAGGCTTCCGTGAAACTCGTTAGTGCCCGACTTGGTGATGACGTTGACGATACCGCCCGCCGTGCGCCCGAACTCGGCAGAAGCGCCTGTGGCGATTACCTGAAATTCCTTGATGGAGTCGAGCGGGATGTCTATGGCCGCGCGCTGGCCTCCGGCCTGCTCACCGAAGAAGCCGTTGTTGTAATCTCCACCATCGAGGCTGACGTTGTTGAAGATGCCGCGCTGCCCAGCGAAGTTAATCTCGTCGCCGTCCGGCCCCTGCACGATTGAGACGTTCGGTGTCAGGGTCAGGAGGTCTTCAAATTTTCGTCCGAGGACGGGAAGATTGCTCACAGCCTTTTCGTTCAGGGTTGTGCTGGATTCGGTTTTGACCGTATCGATGGTCGGGATGGACGTGATCGTCACAACCCCCTCGACCCCTGAAACCTGCATATCAAGATTGAGCGAGATGGTCTGGCCGACCGTCAGCGGGAAATCCTGCTGGATGAGCTTGGAGAAGCCCTGCTTTGTGACCGTCAACGTGTAGCGCCCCGACGGTAATTGCAGGAAGGAGAAACGCCCGTCCTCGTCGGTGCTCGTATTCTTGGTCATATCGGTTTCCAGATTTTTTACTTCGACGTTAGCGCCGGGCACGACAGCCCCCGCCGTGTCTGTCACCGTCCCTTGAATGACCCCGCTGGTGATTTGTGATTGAGCCGACACGGCAACTGCTCCCGCCGCCGCGATGAACAGACAAAGAAAGAATCCCTTGATCCAAGCTGCGATTGCTGGAAGTAAGCGACTGTGCATGATTTCTCCTGTTCAGGTTTGTCTGGAGGCCAAAGTTTCAATTCGTCAGATGCCGGGCGGCGGGCGCAGAGAGAGGAATGCGGCGCTGCTGCTGCCCGGCTTTCGTCTTTCCCAAAACCAGATAGAGCTTAACTTTTGCGCGCGAGGAGTAATAAATGTCCCTTGGATAGTTGCCCTTATTTGATACAGGCGAGTCAGCACATCTTAGTTAGGCGAGGCTCTCTCTGTCAATGAATCGCCATCCTGAGTAATGGTTCAGTTTGAACATAGTGGAGGGAAAGTTGAGGTTCACCACCGCAGACACAGAGAACACGGAGGGGCACAGAGAGTTGACTCAAGCCTCTGTGCTATCTCTGCGTCCTCTGTGTCTCTGTGGTGAATCACCCCGTTGCTCACATTCGATTTGAAACTGAACCATTCCCCCCCGCCCCTATCGTTTGATTGCGCCACTCTTCGGCTTACCAAACGCCAGCTTCCATTCGCCTCCCTCTTTAACCAGCGGCATCGTCAGCGGAGGTTCCCCCTCGATCTTGATGTCCACAAATGCGGTATCGCCCGCGATCCTCTCGTTACTGAATACAGGCATCGGCTTCCGTGCCTCTACATTGGCGGCCTCGGTGAATAGCTGATCCAGAGGCTTGCCCTGACGTTTCGCAATGTCTTCCATCAGTTGCAGCGACGCGCGCGAAAGAAATCTCTTGACGCCCGCGATGTCTCCCTTCACCCCTGCCTCGTAATAACCTTTCATGGCCTCCGTGGGAGAGAGGCCGGGCGGTTTCGCAATCGAAGGTGATGCGTTCACAGTCGAAGGTGTGTTCGCTGGCGGGGACGCGTTCGCGGCTGCGTTGTTTGAGTTTGCGCTCTCGGGACTGTTGCCCGAGTTCGAGTCTTTGTTGCAACCGGCGGCCAGCGCGAAGAGCGCCAGCATGAGGGCGAGCGGGGCGGTCGTGCGCGTCCTGCCTGGGAGACGAATTTTGATATTCATGTTTTACGGTTCCTCACATTGAGTGGGCGAATTACAAATGCGGGTTAGGTTTAAGCCAGGTCATAGCACATGTCAATGCCGTGCCCGGCTGACCGCTTGTAACTTTCAAGCAGCCAGATTCATTAGCGGCCCTGCTCTTCTTCAACGTCGCCCGCCTGATGACGAGAGGAGGAATCAAGTTGATAATTCTTGCCGCAGGGCAAGGAGTCAAAGCGCGCGTTCACTCGTTCGTAGAGCGGGTCGCAGACCTCAGGTAGAAGCGGCCCGACCCACTGTGGTGTGCAATCGCCGCCAGCGTAATAGCGGGGCAGGCGAGAGAGCATTTGTCCCCCACCGCCTTCCCTGTCCTGCGCGCCGAAGACCACGCGACCGACGCCATGAAGCAATAGTGTGCCCATGCACATCACACAAGGCTCAAGTGTGGTGTAGCAGGTCATCTCGCGCGCGCGAGGCCAGCAGTTCTCAGGGACACGCCGCAGAGCTTCGATTTCAGCATGTCGCCCCGGATGATAATGAGGAACTAACAGTGCGTTTCCGGCTTCGGCAATTACCTCGTCATCCAATGTGATGACGGCTCCGATGGGCAGATTGCCCAACCTCTCTGCTTCAAGAGCAAGGCCGACTGCGCGACGCAGATAATTGATGTCCTGAATTGTCGGATTGTGAACCAATAGCGTCAACATTCATAGATTCAGTGATAGGTGATAAGTGATGGGTTATAAGAAAGAGCATTTCTCCTATCACCCATCACTTATCACCTATCACTGCTTTTGCTGGTTTCGCTCTACTGCCAGCGGAAGGTGCTAAGTGCCAGGAAGAAACTGATCACGCACCACGCCAGCAGCACCCCGATAGCTGCCCAGTGGGACGCAAGGGACGCGCCGTCGTTCATCACTCCGCGCAAGCTGTCGTTGAGCGCCGTCAGCGGCAGCGCCTTAATAAACGGCTGAATAAACTCCGGGAAGCGCGCCGACGAAAAGAACGTGCCTGAGAGCAACCACATCGGCATCATGACCAGATTCATCAAGCCCGACACGCCTTCAATCGTCTTGGGACGCGCGGCGACGAGCAATCCGATTCCTGCAAACGTCATCGCGCCCAGCAGCAACAGCAAAGACATTTCAAGGAATGAGCCGCGCACCGTAAAGCCAAACGCGTACCAGGCGAACGCGATCACGACGATGACTTCCAGCACTAGAAAGATCAGACGCGAGAAGACGAACGAGAGCAGATAATGCGAGCGTCTCATGGGCGTGGCGGCGAAACGCTTGAGGAGTTTTCGCGTCCGCGCGTTGACTACCGCAAAGCCTATGCCCCACATGCCGCTTCCCATCATGTTCATTCCCAGCAGACCGGGAATCAGAAAATCTATGTAGCGCGCGCCCGGCTCCGTGAATGTCTGTTCGCCCGCACGCACAACATCGCCGCGCCCCGCCGCACGCTGCAAAGCATCGTCCGCAACCAGACGCGCCTGACGGCTCTCAGGCCGTGTCGGGTCAAAACGATAATCGAAGTTTGAAAGAATGCTGTTCGGCTGTCCTGAATTGCCCGCCTCTGCTCCGGCGTTTCCAGACTTCGGCTGAACGACGAGAGCGACCTTGCCGCTTCTGAGCGCCTGTGTCGCTTCCGTGGACGAAAGCAGCAGAGGCTCTACGTCGGCGGAGCGAGACAGCGCGTCAAAAAGCGCTTTGGAAGCTGCGTCATCCGTCCCGGTTCTCTCGACTGCGATGTGAATCTTTTCCGGCCCGGCGTTGCGAAAGGCTATGCCGAGCGCGCAGACGAGCAGGATCGGAAAAGCGAAGACCCAGAAGATAACTTCCGGCTCGCGTAAAAACTCGCGTATGCGCACCAGCGTTAATTCGACGAGCGGATGAAACGTGCGCTCCTGCTTCGGCTCACGATTCCCCGTGCGTGAGCCTCCGCCGAGCGTCTCCGGCGCGTTTTCGCTCGCGGGCTGAATCGGTGTTTCAACTCCCGCGCTCTCGATGAGTTCTTCTTTAGTTTCAGCCATCGCGCAACATTCTTCCGGTCAAACTCACAAAGACATCCTCAAGCGTCGCCTGGTGTGTGGTCAGCGACAGCATCTCGGCGCGCTGGCGCTCAATCTCCGCCAGCAGCGCGGGCAACGCCGTGCCGATGTCTGTAACAGTCAGGGCGTAGCCATCCTTTGCGTCGCGCACGCTCCTCACTCCCGCCAGATGCTCCAATCCCTTTTCATCCAACTCGCCCTTGACGCTGAACTCCACAATCTGCTCTGCGCCGAGAGACTCAATCAACTTCGTCGGTGTGTCGAGCGCGATGACGCGGCCATGATCCATAATGGCCAGACGGTCGCACAAACGCGCGGCCTCTTCCATGTAATGTGTCGTCAGCACGATTGAGCCGCCGCGAGCGCGAAACTGCTCTACGATGTCCCACAGTTTCAGGCGTGCCTGCGGGTCAAGCCCCGTCGTCGGCTCGTCCAGAAACAGCAACTCTGGATCGCCAGCCAGCGCACAGGCAATCGCTAATCTCTGCTTCTGCCCGCCCGACAGTTTCCCGACGCGCGCATCGCGTTTCTCTTCCAACTCGACAAGGCTGATGATGCTTTCGACATCGCGCCCGCGCGAGTAGAAGCTGCGAAAGAGCGTCACCGTTTCCCTGACCGTGAGCTTTTCCGTCAACTGCGTTTCCTGCAACTGGACGCCGAAGCGATTACGCAAGGTGCGATCTTGTCCCTTGCCCCAGTGCGTGCCCAGCACTTCGACCGTTCCGCCGTCAGGCTCCGTCAAGCCCTCGAATATCTCCACGGTCGTCGTCTTCCCCGCCCCGTTCGGCCCCAGCAATCCAAAGCACTCGCCCGCGCGAACTTCTAAGTCAATACCGTCAACCGCCGTCACATCCGGGTAGCGTTTGACCAATCCGACGCAACGCAACGCGACCTGCTGTGTTGCGACAGTTGGGTGGGATGTTGTGCTGGTATTTGTCATCATCATCTTGAAAGCATACCTTGCCTCAATCAATCCGTCATTGCAAGTGGCAGGATAATCTCACGCACTACGGTTGAAATAATAGCGCGCGGAATGTTACCGTCATGCGCGTTTTGAATACCGTGATTACTTACGAAAATGAGCAGGGGCAATCTGTCCTAGACCACGAGCTACAGCCATACTTTTCAGAGCTGGCGCAGTTTAACTCGACCAAAGCCCTGAAAGCGTCGCCGCTCTACGCGAAGCTGCAACCCGAAATCGAAAGAGTTTTGACCACCGTCGCGCAGGAAAGCTTTGCGCCCGGTGTGCCCGCCAAATCTTCAAGCAGTCCACCCATTCGAGCGACCGCGTGGAACATCGAACGCGGGATGCGATTTGAGAGCATCATGCGCGTCTTTCAGGAGCATCCGGTCATTAGCAGTAGCGACATACTTCTGCTCACGGAGCTTGATTACGGGATGGCTCGTACGGATAACCGCTTCGTCGCGCGCGAGATTGCCGAAACGTTGAAACTCAACTACGTCTTCTCGCCGTGCTACATCAACATGAACAAAGGCAGCGGCCTTGAAGTTCACACGACGGGCGAGAACACGCAGGCGCTTCACGGCAACGCAGTCTTCTCGCGCTATCCGCTCACGAGAGCGCATCTGCTGGCGCTGCCGAACGGCAAAGACAAGATGAGGGATAACGAGAAACGTCTCGGCTCGCAGACCGCAGCAATCGCCGACGTGTTGCATCCTTCGGGAACAATTCGCTTAGTGAGCCTGCATCTGGACGCGCACTCGACACAGCGTCATCGTCATCGGCAGATGAAGCTCGTCCTGGAGCACCTGGAAACTTTGCGCCCGCAGCTTCCTGTCTTGATCGGTGGTGACTGGAACACTTCGACCTATAACTCGCGCCGCGCCGTCTATACCATCATGGGCTTCTTCCGCCGCGTCTTGATGGGCGTCGGCAACGTCATCAGAAACCACTACGTTCATCCTGAGCGATGGTTCGAGCGCGGGCTTTTCAACGAACTGGAGAAGCGCGGCTACGATTATCGAAATCTGAACGAGCCGGGAGCGGGCACATTCCCCTACGACGTGAAGGATTTGGCGGTCAACACGAACATGGGCGATTGGATTCCGAAGTGGTGTTTCTGGTTTCTCACTCGCGCGCTTGAGCCGCACGGCGGGCGCTGCTCGCTCAAGCTCGACTGGTTTGCCGGGAAAGGTATCACCCCCGATTCAGAGAATCGCCCGCGAGTCATTTACAATCTGGACGATGAAGCCGGGAAACTCTCAGACCACGACGCGATTGTGCTGGATTTTGCTATCTCGAAGTGAAAGAAATTTACTTGACTGTGCCGGAGACTAATATTCACCATCGCAGACACAAAGCAAACGGAGGATGCACAGAGAACAGAAATCACAGAGAGCAGATTTGAAATCTCAAATTTGTTATCTGAGATTTGTATTTCTCTGTGCCCCCTCTGCGTCCTCTGTGCCTCTGTGGTGAATTGCTGCTAGATTAAGCTCAAGCCAATTTAATAAGCGCACGAGGAACCCCATGAAAACATCACTATCACCAGATTCAACCCGCGAGATTTCAAACAAGCTGCAAGAGTCCAACCAGGCTTTCGCCAAACGCTATCCCGGCGAGACAGGCAAGCGCCAGCCCGTGCATACCGTTTACGGCGGCGCGCATCTTTTCAAATCCGATTCCGCTCCACGCCTCGGCGGGCTGGCACGACGCGCGCTCGAACAATTCGCGCCGGATTTCCTGACCTTCGCCAAAGCAATCAATCTTCCCGGCGCAGACACGCTGCCCGACTCAATCGACCATTCCTCCGCCCTGATAGCTCTCCTCTACGCCAATCCGAACGAAGCCCGCCGCGAGAATAAACCCATCTGGCTGGCTCACACCATCTACAATCGCGTCACGGATAAACTGCGCCGTGAGCCGATCGAAGATTTTCGGATTGATTTCGAGGACGGCTACGGCAATCGCCCCGACGATGAAGAAGACGGCCACGCCGCTTCAGCCGCCACCGAAGTTGCCACAGGGATGAGCAACAAAACGCTCTCGCCCTTTATAGGGATTCGCATCAAGCCTCTGACGGAAGAACTGCGCGAGCGCAGCCTGCGAACATTAGACATCTTTCTGACCACGCTCGTTGAGAAAAGCGGCGGGCGTCTGCCCGACAACTTCGTCGTCACGCTTCCCAAAGTCGTTATGCCCGAACAGGTCACGGCGCTCGCTGACATCTTCGATTTGCTTGAGCCGTCATTAGGTCTCGCCCCTGATTCCCTCAAAATGGAGATCATGATTGAGACCACACAGGCCATCATCAACGAGCGCGGCCAATCTAACCTGCCGCCTATGCTCGAAGCTGCGCGCGGGCGCTGCACGGCGGCGCACTTCGGAACTTACGACTATACGGCAAGCTGCAACATCACCGCCGCGCACCAGCACATGACGCATCCGGCCTGCGATTTCGCGCGCCACATGATGCAGGTCGCTTTCGGCGGCACCGGAGTCTGGCTCTCCGACGGCGCAACCAACATCATGCCCGTTGCCCCGCACCGCGCCACTGAGGGCGGCGCACCGCTCACGCCCGAACAAATTGAAGAGAACCTGGCAATTGTCCACCGCGCCTGGAAGCTACACTACGACCACATCCAGCATTCGCTTATCAACGCCTACTATCAGGGCTGGGATTTACATCCCGCACAGCTTCCGACACGCTACGCAGCCGTCTATGCCTTCTTCCTCGATAGCCTCGAAGCTGCGTCTGAACGGTTAAGCAATTTCGTCGAGAAAGCCGCTAAAGCAACGCTCGTCGGGGATGTCTTTGACGACGCGGCCACCGGGCAGGGACTACTCAACTATTTCCTGCGCGCCATCAACTGCGGAGCCATCACGGAACAAGAAGCATTACAATTATCAAGCCTGACCTTGCAGGAACTGCGCTCAGGCTCATTCGTCAAGATTCTGAAAAATCGAACGAAGTAGGACAGGCATTCCTGCCTGTCGTAGCGTGCGAACAGCACGCTTATCAATATTGGCTACTCAGTATTCGCGCTCACGCGCTCATAGACAGACAGGAATATCTGTCCCACTAATGACAAGCAGGAATGCCTGTCCTACTTAGTTGCGCTAGACCAAGGCCAGTCTTCGGCTTTATCTACAAGCCCTGCGGCCACCGGGTTTCGCTCAATGTATCTAACGATGCGTCCAAACTCCGTTTCATCGCGAACCCAATGATCGTAAGACTCATCTTGCCAAAAGGCGTGCCCCGTTCGCTTTAAGAGTCTATTGACTTCATGGGCGGTGAATCCTTTGATAGTTCTCGTAATTCTGTTAAGCGGAGACTGTGGACGGATGAGGATATGAACGTGATTTGACATCACGACGTAAGAGATCAACTGATAGAGATTGAGTTGCTCATCACCGAAATGCAGCGCATTGACAACGCACTGAGCGATTCGAGGGTCTTTTAGCCACTGTGGCCCGGTCGCAGCTTTGTCCAACTCTCGGTCGAATGCACGAAAAGCCTGGCCTGCACTTACGCCTTCCGGTCTAAATACTGCTCTGGATGGCAGAGAGCCATGCAGTCTCCAGGTAACAAAGAGAGTCGCCCTTTCAGGCAACCAGTGAGGTAGATGCCTTTTGTAGTAACTCATGGTTACATGCTGTCGTAGGACAGGCATTCCTGCCTGTCATTGAGCGCGCAAGCGCGAATACTTGTTAGCAAATATTGATGAGCGTGCTGGCGCACGCTATGACAGACAAGAATGTCTGTCCCACGACAGGCAGGAATGCCTGTCCTACGCGCGTCGAATAAATTTCGCAGCTCCCCAGCCCAGCAGAATCAGCACCGACAGGATGATCCAATTATAACGACTGCCGTAGGTCGCGTCGTAGTGGTTGCTGATCATCATGAAAACTGTGGGGACGACGATGAAGGTGTTGTGCTTGGAACGGAGTTTGGCGCGTGCCGCGAGGTTCGCATCGGGTTCGCGCCCTTCTTTGACTGCGGCAATCATCTTGCGCTGCCCGGGCAGGATACGCATCCAGACGTTGGCGGCCATAATCGTGCCGAACATCGCGCCCATGTGAAGATATGCCCAGCGCCCGCTCAAGACGTGAGTCAGACCATAAGCTGCCGCGACCACGAGAGCATAAGCAATCAAGGCGAAGAGCATTTCATTCTTGCCAAGCGGCGATTGCACCAGCAAATCATAGACGAGCCAACCAACGATGAGAGTGCCGACTCCGATCATGATGGTTGTTGTTCCCGAGATGTCCAGCACGTCCGGGTCTACCATTCCCGTGCCGCCGCCCAGATAAACCATCAACGTGAGCAGGAGAAAACCGCTCAACCAGGTCGTCGCCGCTTCCCAACGAAACCAGTGTAGATTTTCTGTCCCAGGCTTTTTCTGCTTCTCGACAACGTAGAAGCCCCCGCTATGAACCATCCAGACCTTAGCTTTACCTTCTTTGCTTTCCCGCTCCTCTTCGGTCATGCGACCGTCCAGCCAAGTGAAGTAGTAGGTCGAGCCGACCCACATGATGGCCGCGAAGATATGAATCCAGCGCAAGATGATGTTGAGCCAGGTATTCAACTCAGGATTGATTTCCATCAATTAGCTCCCGCGATAAGTAGAATAGCCGAACGGACTGAGAAGAAGCGGAACGTGATAATGCTGCTGCGTATTCTCGACGAGAAACACCACGACGACATGCGGGTAGAAACTTCTCAAGCTTTGAGTCTCGAAATAGACGTTCGTGTCGAAACTCAAACGATAGACGCCCGGCTGCAAATTGAAATCGTCCGGCAACAAATCTCTGAGGCGACCATCCATATCCGTCGCGCCCTTGCCGAGCGCGAGCCAACTTCCATCCGCCCCCTGTATTTCCAGACGCACGGGCACTCCCTGCGCCGGACGCCCTTGCGATGTGTCCAAGATGTGTGTCGTGATCATCGTCGTCGTAGGACAGGCATTCCTGCCTGTCGTAGCGTGCGAACAGCACGCTCCTTGAGATTAGCTAACAAGTATTCGCGCTATCGCGCTCAACGACAGACAAGAATGTCTGTCCCACTTAGGACGGACAGGGATGTCTGTCCTACAAAAGCTTCCCTAATCTTAGGTGTGCTATCTTGCGCTGCTCTTCGGCGGCCAGGCGTAGTTCTTTCTCGCTGTCGTTCTGCAAACGCTCCCTGAGAATCGAGAGCATCTCGTCGGCGGTCTTGCCGGTCGCGCAGATGATATAGATGTGACCGAACTTTCTCTCATACTCACGGTTCGCTGCCGCGAGAGCAAGCCTTGTCTCTTCATCTGCCGAGCTTGTTCCGGCCTGTTCCTGCTCAGACCAACACTGCGCATCATGTGCCTGCTTGCGTGCGGACTCTTTTTCGCCAATCTTCGGATGACGACTGAAGGCTTCCAGCCAGTCTTCAGCGTCGAGCGACCACCAGACGGCATCAGCCTTCGTCAATAACTCTTGAAGATCATGAAAGGGGCGCTCCAACACCATGCGACGCGCCCACAACGTTGAGCCGCAGCATTTCAAGAGTTCACTTTCAGCCTCTTCCGATGAAAGAGTGTTCAGCCGCTCCAGGTCTTCTTCCAAGCTTCAGCCCTCGCCGATAATCCCGTAAAGTCGCAGACGACTGACGCCACCGTCCGGGTAGATGTTGAAGCGAACGTGCGTGGCCGCACCCGCCCTTGCAAGCTCCTCTTCGTAGAAGTGACGCGTGTGCGCTTGCAGCTTCGTGCGCGGCAAAATCTCTCTCCACATTAGAGACGAGATAGCTCCTTCGTCCACAGCTTTATCCTGAGCATCAGCTACTTCGAGCGAACAGGTGTCCGGGTAATTGCCTTTGAAGTGCGCCGTATCAACTTCGACTCTCCGAATCACCCCCCTCTTCGCCAGCTTGATTACCGCCCAGTCGTAACCGGGGCCGCGCCGCCGCTTCGTTTCCCAGCCGTCGCCCATATCAACGCCGCGTCCGGGCATAATCAGATTATGGCGATGGCCGAAGAACATATCGCTGCACGCCAGGACGAGCGCCCCGTTTTCGGCAGCCGCCAGATCAACCTCGCCCCGGCGCGCAAGGCTTTCCCAATCGGGCACGACTTCTCCATAAACTCTGAGCCGCGCCACGCCGCCATCCGGGAAAATTCTGAAACGCAGGTGCGTGACACGACGCTCGCCGGAAATGGCA
The DNA here is from genome assembly GCA_963791265.1 of uncultured Acidobacteriota bacterium. Lineage (GTDB taxonomy): Bacteria > Acidobacteriota > Blastocatellia > Pyrinomonadales > Pyrinomonadaceae > QHXM01. The sequence continues at coordinate 229,383 of CAWBSB010000003.1, read as the reverse complement.
AACGGATTCTGCGAATCTCCCTGAAGCTGAGAGACGGGCAGAATCTCCGTCCATTCGGTCGCCTCGCCCATTAGTTGCTCGACATCCGGCTGGCCGTCAACCGTACAGGCTTCCAGAGAACATTGCTCAGGATAGTTACCCCTGAAGAAACTCGTGTCAACGACGACGCCCCTGATGATTCCCGGCAAACCGAGCCGGATGATGCACCAGTCGAAGCCGGGCGTGCGACGACGGCGCGACTCCCAGCCGTCCATCCATTTCCCACGGTCTGTGTACTTGCCTTCGATGAAGACGGGCGCGCTCGGCTTCAGCAGATTCTCTTTCTCCGCAAAAAAGTCGTCGTTTGCGTAAAGCACCGCGCCGCCCAGTCGCTCGCTCGCCAGATCAATCAACTCCGTGTAATCGTTCATGCAAACCCTCGCTTTAACATTACGCCCGCAGGTTTTTCCGAAAACTTCCCACGCTCATAAATCTTCAAGCCTCGCAGGTACGTCCGCTCGACCACACCGCTCAAAGTTTGCCCCGCGTAGGGCGTCAGCTTGTGCTTGTGATGGAGCATCGCAGGCTCGACGCGAAACGTCGCTTGCGGATTCCAGATCGCAAGGTCTGCGTCGTAGCCTGCGGCAATCGCTCCCTTGCGCTTGTCCAAGCCGACGAGTTTTGCGGGCGCACGACACAACCATTCTGCAAGATGGTTGATTGAATAGCCGCGCTCGCGCGCCAGTGTCCACATCACCGGCAGCCTTAACTGCAACGAAGAGATTCCGCCCCAAGCCTCCATAAAATCCCCCGTGCCGAGACATTTCATTCCGGGCGGGCAAGGGCTGTGGTCTGACACGACCATCTCGATTAACCCTTCGTCGAGCGCACCCCAAAGCTCTTCTCGATTCTCACGCTCACGCACGGGCGGGCAACACTTGAACTCCGTCGCGCCGTCCGGGATGTCTTCGGCGGCGAAGCAGAGGTAATGCGGGCACGTCTCAATCGTGAGGGGTATGCCCTCGGCACGCGCCTGCCTGAGCGCGGGCAGCGCATCCGACGAGGAATGATGAACGATGTGAACACGCGCGCCCGTCTCGCGGCTCAAGCGAATCATCAACGCGACGGCCTCGTTCTCAGCTTCGCGTGGACGCGACTTGAGAAACGTCGAATACTTGCGCGGTTCGGATTGAATCTCGCTCTCTTCCTTGAGAGCCTCATCAATCGCCTCAGGAACTTCCGCATGAACGATGAGAACATCGCCCAACCTTGCCAGTTCGGGCATTGCTTCCCGAAGGTCGCTCTCGGTAACATTCGGAAACTCGTCAACGCCGGAATGAATCAGGAAGCATTTGAAGCCAAGCACGCCTGCATCATGAAGGCGCGAGAGTTCGCCTGTGTTCCCCGGCACGACTCCACCCCAGAAGCCGACATCCACAGAGCATTGCCCATCAGCCGCCGCGAGCTTCTCTTGAAAGTTCTCCAGCGTAGTCGTCGGCGGAATGCTATTGAGCGGCATCTCGACAACCGTTGTGACGCCGCCCGCCGCTGCCGCCATCGTAGCCGACGCGAAACCTTCCCACTCCGTCCGCCCCGGCTCGTTGATGTGGACGTGCGTGTCCACGAGTCCGGGCATGATGACTGACTTTTCATCAACGTCTATCACCTCGCACTCAGATGAAATCTCATCGTAAGCGCCGACCTCGCTGATGACGCCATCACGGATGTGAATAGACGCCGCAGCAATAGCATCAGGCGTGACTACTCTGTGACCACGTATGATGAAATCAGGCGAAGACATAGCGCTTATTTGTAGGGGCAGGGCTTGTCCCTGCCCGCTCATTTACCAAACACACGGGCAGGGACAAGCCCTGCCCCTACAATCCCATTAAAAAATCTTCTAATACATTCAAAGCGACTTGAAGACGATAATTTGAGGTCGAGCGGATGTCGTCAATTGGTGAAATCTCGCGGGCGAGTGCGGCGCGGGCGGCGCTCACAAGCTCGGCATCCACCTTTTGATTTCTTAAAACATCTTCCGTCCCTGAGCACCTGACAACAGTCGGCGCAACACTTCCCAAAGCGAGGCGAATGTCTTTGATTACATCCGCGTCCATCTGCGCGAGACCAGCGAAGCAGATTTTAGAGATGGCCTGAGCTTTGCGCGTGCCGACCTTGCGATAATATTGCTGCCGGGGCTCGCGTGTGCGCGGAAGCCGTATGCTTTTAATCAATTCATCGGGACGCATCAACATCTGTTTGTAGCCGGTGTGAAAGCCGTCGTAAGGAAGCAAGCGTGAACCCTGCGCTGAAACGAGTTCGAGTTGAGCATCGTAGACGAGCAGGGCGGGAGGCGAATCTCCCGCAGGCGAAGCGTTGGCGATGTTGCCGCCGAGCGTGCCACGATTTTGAATCGCCAGCCCGCCCGTCTCGCTCGCCGCCTGGCAGAGCATCGGGAATTCCTGTTGCAGAACTTCGTGTGCCTGCACTTCCGTATAGGTCGTGAGCGCGCCGAGCGAGACATGCTCGTCCGTCACCTCAATGCCGCGCAGTTCGCCCAGATGCCAGAGGCTGAAAAACTTTCGATGTTGTAGCTTGCCCGCCTCAAACAAGACCATCAAATCCGTTCCGCCCGCGAAAGGTCGCCAGACGCCCGGCTCGTCCCGTAGAAGCGCGAGAGCATTTGTTAAATCTCGCGGCGTTTTTAACTCATAGCCTGGAAGATAAGCTCTCATGATTTTGCTTCCGTGCTCTGGCAGGCACGCACTACTGCTTCAAAGATTTTCATATAGCCCGTGCAGCGGCAGAGATTGCCAGCGAGTCCGGTGCGAATCTCGGCTTCATTCGGATTGGGCGTTCGTTCCAGAAGATTGACGGCAGCGATGACCATCCCCGGCGTGCAGATGCCGCATTGTGCGCCGCCGCAAGCGATGAAGGCTTCCTGCACGGCGTGCAACTGTTCGCCGCTGGCGATGCCTTCGATGGTCTTGATCTCCGCTCCTTCGATTTGCAGGACAGGCACGAGACAACTGTTGACCAGGAGACCATCAATCAACACGGAACAAGCTCCGCACTCGCCTTCGCCGCAGCCTTCCTTCGTGCCCGTCAAGCGCAACTCTTCACGCAGCACGTCGAGCAGCCGCGCCATCGGGTAAGCATTGACAGTCCGGCGCTCGCCGTTCACGGTGCAACTGATTTCTACTTTGCGGGAAGCGTCAGCCACGTTCACCTCCCAGAGCGTCAATTAGCGATTCAGGCATGAGCGGAATGTGATTGATACTGATTCCTGTTGCATGTTCGATGGCGTTCAGGATGGCGGGCGCTGGCCCGTCCATCGGAAGCTCGCCGATGCCCTTGGCTCCGGCGGGGCCGAAAGCGTAAGGGTTCTCTTCAAAGAAGACGCGGATGGGAGGAATGTCTGCCGCAGTCGGCATGATGTAGTTGGTCATCTGATTATTAATCATGCGGCCATCCTGCCAGACGACCTTTTCAAACAGCGTATAGCCAATGCCCTGCGCCACACCGCCTTCGATCTGCCCTGCGGCCAGCACGGGGTGAATCACACGCCCCACTTCCTGCAAGGCTACGAAATCATCAACGCGCGCTTCGTAGGTCACGGTGTCAACCGTCACTTCGGCGACATAGACAGCCCAGGCATAAGCGCCGTAAGCGTCGCCCTCATACTTCTCATCATCCCAGTTGATGCCGGGCGGCGCTTTATACTTGCTGAAGGATTTGAGCGCACCGTGCTGTTCGATATATTTCCGGCAAGCCTCTTGAAAATCTTCCTGCGTGTAATTCTCCTTAAGTAGTCCGGTGCTTGTGAGCGTCTGCTTCAAACCGAGCACGGCTGATTCGACGAGTTTGCCGACGATCATCGTGGTGCGCGAGGCGACGGTCGGGCCGCTGTTGGGAACGTTGCCCGTGTCTGGCTTGGCGACTTCGATTGAATCGTAGTCGAGATGGAGAGCTTCGGCGGCAATCTGTGCGAAGACTGTGTTCGTGCCCTGCCCAATCTCCGTGCTGGCCGCGAGGATTCGCACGCGCCCTTCGCTCGTTGCTTCCGCGCCGACGACGGATTCCAGGTATTTCTCGCCGGAGCCTGTGAAGCCCGCGCCGTGCATGAACGTAGCGAAGCCGATTCCCTTCTTCTGCCGCGAATCTTTGTTCGACTCCGCGAACTGCTTCTGTTTTTTCTGATAATCGGTCAACTCGAAGGCGCGATTCAGCAATCCTTCCAGATCAACTTTTTCGTGAATGACCTGGCTGGTCGCCGTCGTCTCGCCTTCATGGATGAAGTTGCGGCGGCGAAACTCTTCCGGGCTGAGACCTATGGTTTGCGCGACTTTGTTCAGGTGACGTTCGAGCGCGAAGATGCTTTGCGGTGCGCCAAAACCCCGGAACGCTCCATGCGGTGGCATGTTCGTTGCCACAGCGCGGCTCTTGATGCGAACGTTCGGGCAAAAGTACGGCCCGGCGGCGTGAATCGTTCCGCGCGAGAGGACGACGGCAGAGAGTGTGGCATAAGCTCCGCCGTCAACGACGAAATCTATCTCCATGCCGAGCAGTTTTCCTTCGCGCGAGACAGCCGTGCGATGCTTCGTCCATGAAGGATGGCGCTTGGTCGTCGCGGACATATCTTCCGCGCGGTCGTAAACAATCTTGACGGGTCGCCCGGATTTCCACGCGAGCAAGGCTGCGTGACCGGCGATCATCGAAGGATACTCTTCCTTGCCGCCGAAGCCGCCGCCAGTCTCGACCTGCACGACGCGAATCTTGTCTTCCGGGAGACCAAACAACTTCAGCAGCGCTTTGTGAACATAATACGGGCACTGCATCGAACCCCAGACGGTCACGCCATCTTCAGGTGCAGCAATCGCAATCACTCCGTTGTTCTCGATGTAAAGTTGCTCCTGCGCGCCTGTCTCGTACTCGCCTTCGATGATGGAATCGGCGCTCGCCCAGATGTCGTCAACGTTACCCTTCTCAACATGGTAAGACTTGAAGACGTTATCCTCGCCCCAGATGATCTCTTTCCGGTTGACGGAATCTTGGAGCGAGAAGATGGAGGGAAGCTCTTCGATTTCCAGACGAACATTGCGGCGCGCTTCTTCGAGGAGGTATTTATCCGGGTGAGCAAGCAGGACGACAGGCTCTTCCGGATGATTGACGAACTCTGCGGCAAGATAAGGCTGATCCATCAGGATAAGCGCGACACAGTTTTCTCCCGGAATGTCTTTGGCCGTGACGACGACGAATTCGTCCCAGGGGATGTCGCCTTCAAACGTAATATTCTTGATGCGGCCACGCGCGACCGGGCTGCGAACGGTCGCACCGTAGAGCATCTCCGGAAAGTGTAGATCGTCTATGTAGCGCGATTGTCCTGTAACTTTATCGCGGCCTTCTTTGCGTGGCACGGGCTGCCCGACGAGTTGCATCTGACTTTTTCCGTTCTTTAGCCGACAAAAGAGCTGGCGATGCGCGACGTGATCGGATCAAACGTGGCTCGCTCCTGTTCGTCATACTCGATAATGAACGTCTTGAAGACATCGCCTCTCAAGAGCGTTTTCTGGTAGAAGATTTTTCCGCTCTGAATTCCAGAGACGACAAACATATTGCGCTTCAAAACCTTGTACGTCACCGAGCGATTCTCCTGAGCGGATTGAAACTCATCCTGAAGACTTCGATCCAGGCGGTTTGAGCCGAACGTCGTCAGGCTTGCGCTGCCGTCTCTGGAAACGAATTTTTGCCCGTCGCCGTTGTCGGATTCGCCCTGCGGGACGAGCAGTCCGACCGGGTAAGCGATGGAGAATCCATAGCGAGCGTTCGAGTAGGTTCGATACGTGACGCGTTGATTGATAAAAGATGGCGTGGCGATGGTTCGATTAATTTCAGACGGCGCGAATGATTGAGAGAAGTATTGCTCAGACTTACTGTTTGAGCCGCACAGCAGAAGACTTAAAGCGATTGAAAGAATCAGGTGGGGTATCAAAAGAACTTTCCTCCAGCTTGGTTTGTTTTCCCGCATAACGAAAGCGTGCGCCTACTTTACAACGACTTTGCCCAGTTAGGAAAACTTTCCGTGCGATGTAAGCGGCTGTGCCGCAGGTCTGTGCGGAAAGCCTACGGCTTTCTGTCGCTTTTCTCTAACTTCCAGCGAGGCTGCGCCTCGCAGATGGCAAGGCGCAGCCTTGCCGCAGATAAAATGAGCTGTTTCACGGAAAGGCAGAGCCTTTCCATACAAATGGGCGGCACAGCCGCTGGCCTCGAACTCGCGTTAAATTTCTTCAAGTCTGACGACTCTGAATCGGGCTGGCGTCCGTATATTTGCTATGGAAAGTGATATTCTAGCGCCCGCCGCCCGGCGCAACATAGAATGGCTGATACCGGAGTTGCTTCGTCAAGCGCAAACTTCGGAAGGCGCGCAAACCGAAGGCAGTTCGACGCGAACCATGTCGCTCGCAGCCGGAACCCGACTAGGCCGCTACGAAATCCACTCGCTTCTGGGCGAAGGTGGGATGGGCGAAGTTTACCTGGCCGAAGACAGGCAACTGGAACGCACGGTCGCCTTGAAGGTGCTGCACAACGAGGTCGCGTCTGACCCGCAAAGGATGCGCCGCTTCGTTCAGGAGGCCAAGACTACCTCGGCGCTCAATCATCCAAACATTCTCACCGTTCACGAAGTCGGGCAGGCTGACTCAGTACATTTCATCGCCACAGAGTTTATTGACGGCATCACCCTGCGCGAGCACGTCGTGCGCGGAAGGATGTCGCCGGTAGAGGCGCTGGATGTCGCTTTGCAGGTAGCCGCCGCGCTCACGGCTGCCCACGCCGCAGGAATTGTTCATCGCGACATCAAGCCGGAGAACATCATGCTCAGGCCGGATGGCTACGTGAAAGTGCTGGACTTTGGCATCGCCAAGCTGACCGAGAAGCTCAATCTGAACCAGGATGCCCGGCAGGATGCTCAAGACTCTTCAAGCCGCCCCGCTGACGCTCCGTTTGAAGCAAGCCCGATTAATCAAAAACGCAACAGCGACGAAGCGCCGACGATTTTTCGCGGCAACACCGAATCGGGCATGCTGATCGGCACGGCCCGCTACATGTCGCCCGAGCAGGCCAGAGGTTATAAGGTTGACGCGCGGACGGACATTTTCAGCTTTGGCGCGGTGCTCTATGAAATGCTCGCCGGGCGCGTGGCCTTCAAAGGTCGCGACAGCGGCGAGATTATCGCTTCCATCTTAAAGAGCGAGCCGCAGCCATTGTCCCGGTACGCGCCCTTTGTGCCCACAGAGCTTGAGCAGATCGTCAGCCGTGCGTTGGCGAAAGGCCGCGCGCAGCGTTACCAGAGCGTCCGTGAGATGACGCAAGACCTACGCGCGCTCCGGCAGGAGCTTGAATTCAAGGCCAAGCTCAAGAGCGCATCGCAACGAAGCGACAGCAGCAATGAGAGTTCTTCAACGCGCGCCGCTCAATCCTCAGATTCGGCTCAAGCGCAAAGCATCAGCTTCCAGCCGGGCAGCGCTTCGCTCGAAGTTAAAAACAATATTCCCGTTCAGCCGACACCGCTCATCGGGCGCGAAGAAGAGATCGCCCTGCTTCAACAACTGCTTCGTCGCAATGACGTGCGCCTGCTGACACTGACCGGGCCGGGCGGCGCAGGCAAGACCCGTCTCGGAGTTGAGGCGGCGAGCAGCTTGCTCGAAGAATTTCCCGACGGCGTGATCTTCGTCGCGCTCGCTTCGATCAGCGCGCCCGAACTCGTCGCCTCTGCCATCGCGCAAGCATTCGGCATCAAGCAAAGCGGGACAGTTCCGCTCATCGAAGCGCTCAAGCAAACTTTACGCGCCAGGCGTCTGCTGCTGCTAATGGATAACTTCGAGCAGGTCTTAGCCGCCGCACGGCTCGTGGCTGAACTACTGGCGACCTGCCCTGAACTCAAGATTCTGGTGACAAGCCGCGAGCCTCTGCACCTGCGCGGGGAGCGCCAGTTTGAAGTGCCGCCGCTCGGGCTTCCGGATTTAGCCGAATCAACGTCTGTCGAAGCCCTCTCGCAGTACGCGGCTATCGCGCTCTTCATTGAACGCGCCACTGCTATCCAACCCGAATTTACTTTGACGAACGAGAATGCACGCGCGGTGGCAGAGGTGTGCATTCGTCTTGACGGTCTGCCTTTAGCCATCGAGTTGGTGGCCGCGCGGCTCAAGCTGCTTTCGCCTGCCGAGATATTAACTCGGCTTGAGCATCGTCTGGCACTTCTGACCGGAGGCGCAAAAGATTTGCCGAAGCGGCAGCAAACGATGCGCAAGACAATCAGTTGGAGCTACGACATGCTTAGCAGAAGCGAGAAGAAGCTGTTTCGCAGGCTCTCCGTCTTTGTCGGCGGCTGCACGCTCACTGCTGTCGAAGCAATCTGCGGCGACGAGCCCGGAATTGACGTGCTGGACGGACTCGCCTCGTTGGTTGATAAGAGCATGCTCAGACAAAAGGAGCAATCGAAAACCGAGAAGCGTTTCAAGATGTTTGAGACCATCAGAGAGTTTGGACATGAGCAACTGCTGGCAAGCGGAGAGACGGAAGCCATACAGCGACGGCACGCTCTTTTCTTCCTCGATCTGGTGGAGCGCGCAGAGCCGCTCCTGACCGGGCCGGAGCAGGTCGTCTGGCTCGAACGCCTTGAGAGCGAGCACAACAATTTGCGCGCCAGCTTGCGCTGGGCGGAGGCGTGTGGAGAAGCTGGGCGGAGGCGTGTGGAGAAAAAGAGATAGGCTTGCGTATGGCCGCAGCGATGTACAGATTCTGGGAAGTACGCGGTTATCAAAGCGAGGGATGCGATTGGCTCGTCCAGTTGCTCAAAGATAGTGACAATGCTTCCAATCCGGTGCGCGCCAGGGCATTCCTGCGAGCGGGCGGGCTTGAGCGAGATCAGGGTAATTACGAGCAGGCGCTGCTGCTCTTTCAAAACGGGCTGGCGCTCTATCGGGAACTGGACGACAAATGGGGCGTTGCCGCCACGCTTAACGGCCTCGGCGATATGGCGCACCAGCAGGGCAATTATGAAGAGGCGACGGCGCGCTATGAAGAGGCGCTAGTTCTTTTCAAAGAATTGGACAATCAACTGGCTGTCTCTTACGTGCTCAATAATCTCGGAAATATAATGAGAGATCAGGGTGATTATGAGCGCGCGTCTGAAATTCACGAAGAAGCGCTCGCCCTCTTCCGCAGCTTAGGCGACAAACGCGCGCTTGCAACTTCGCTCTTTAATCTAGGCGAGGTCGCGCAGTACAAGGGCGACTACGAGCGAGCCGCAGAGCTACAGCACGAAAGCCTCGCGCTCAAACGAGAGGTGGGAGATAAACGCGGCATCATGTTTTCGCTGGCGAATCTGGGAGACATCGCGCGTGGTCAGGGAGACTACAAACGCGCCGCACAGCTTTATGAAGAAAGCCTCGCGCTCTGCCGCGAGATAGGCGACAAGCGCGGCGTCACCTTCTGCCTGGAAGGTCTGGCCGAAGTCGCCTGCACACAGAACGCTTTCGAACGCGCCGCGCAATTGTTCGGCGCAGCCGAAGCCCTACGCGAAGCGATTGGCGCACCCCTCCCCATCGTCGAGCGCCCCGACTATGAGCGCTGGCGTGAGGCCGCACGCGCCGGGCTGGATGAAGAAACTTTCACAGACATGTGGGCGCAGGGGCGTGAGATGAATCTGGAACAGGCGATTGCTTACGCTTTGGAATTACCAAAGGATGAATAAATTAGATGAGCATCGCGCGCGGATGAAAGCGTTGGACGTATTTTCGATAATCCGCAATCTCAAGCGCAGCCCGGTCATCGTCCCAGCCGAGATATTTTTGAGCTAACCTTGCGGCAGCTTCGACCGCATCCAATCCTGCCGCCGCGTTCATCCCGACCAGCGTGCGCCGCATGAGGCAATCGGTGAGGGTCTGCGCCATTTCCTGACGAAATGAAAAGAGGACTTCTGCGCCAATCGCTCCGGTCTGCGAATTGAGTGGTTTCAATAGCTCAGCATCGCTGGCCGCAAGCTCCAACACATCCTTTGCCCGCGTGCCGTAGAGACGCAGGAGATGTTCAACGACGGCTTCCGGTAAATTGCTTTCAGCTTTGAGCTGCTCACCGAACGAAGCCATGTCTTCAGCCGACGCGCCAGGCAAAACGTCGTCTGCCGTTCTACACACAGGCTGCTTTCTTCCGAGCTTTTTGAAAATCAAGTCTACGGTTTGCTCTGAAAGATTCCGGTAGGTGGTCAGCTTCCCGCCGACGATTGAGGCGAAGCCGCGAAGTGACGGAGCATGGTCGCGTATAAAATGTCTGCGGGTGATGCTCGACGGATCACTGGCAGTGCGGCACGGCAGCGGCCTGACGCCTGAGTAGGTGTAGCGGATGGCGTCACGATTCAGACGAGCCTGCGGAATCACGCGGTTCGTTTCGTTGAGCAGGTACTCAATCTCCGCTTCATCCGCCTTGACCTCATCCAGGTTTCCGCCGTAAGGCAAATCTGTAGTCCCGATTAAATATGCGCCGTTCCAGGGAATGATGAAGAATGGCCGCCCGTCAACTTGCGCTTCGACATACACAGCATCGGCTGGTGCGCCGGGAAATTCGTCAACGACCAGATGGCTGCCCTTCGTTCCGCAGATCAACTGGTCGGTGCGATGATTCGTGCCCGCCAGCACTTCATCTACCCAGGGGCCGGAGACATTCACTGTGACGTGCGCGCGCGCAACATGAACGGTGTCACCTAGAACATCCGTAAACTCCACGCCGCGCACCTCTCCATTCTCGACAATAAACTTGTTCACGCGCGCGTAAGTCAGAATCGCAGCCCCGTGCTGAGAGGCAGAAAGTGCGTTCTCAAAGACGAGCCGTTCGGCATATTCGATCTGGGCGTCGTAGTAAACGGCTGCGCCGCGTAAGCCTTCCGGGTTGAGACCGAGCGAGCGTGTGAGCGCTTCTGCGCGCGAGAGCATGCGATGATGCGCGAGAGATTTGTCGAAGGAGAGGAGGTCGTAAGCGATCATGCCCGCCCTGATGACGAGTTTTCCCCGCCTTGCCTTCTCGTAAATTGGAATCAACATTGGCAGGGGCTTGACGAGATGCGGCGCGATTCGCAGCAGCCGCTCACGCTCTCTGAGAGACTCACGAACCAGCCCAAGCTCGCCGTGCTCAAGATAACGCAGCCCGCCGTGAATCAGCCGCGTTGACCAGCTCGTCGTTCCAGAGGCGAGGTCTCCCTTATCCATCAGGAGAACTTTCAGGCCGCGCATCGCCGCGTCGCGGGCTATGCCTGCGCCGTTGATGCCCGCGCCGATGACGATCACGTCGAAGGTCTGGTTTTCTATCTCAAGTAGGTTGCGTTGCACTGTTAAGGATTCTTGAGTGAAAGGTATGAAGCGATTCAACGCGGAGGCCGCAGAGGATCGCAGAAGAAAGATAAGAATTTGAAAGGGCACTTTTCATATTTCGAACTGACCTGATTCGCTTCCTCTTGGGTTTAAGCCGTCGAAGACGGCGGCAGAGTAAAGCCCCGTGCGAAGCCGCAGGCGAGCGCGGGGTTCAGGCCGTAATTATATTTGGAGCCCGCGTGAGCGGGCGACAGATGCGTATTCAACAACGGTCTGTCGCCCGCTCACGCGGGCTGTCATCTTCAATGTGGGGCTGTTCCCCCACGCTCGCCTGCGGCTTCGCGCGGGGCTTTACTCTGCCGCCCATTTCATGGGCTGTCAGCTCACTTCTCTTTCTCTGCGCTCCTCCGCGTCCTCCGAGTTAAAACATCAACTCATTTACGCTCAACTGCAAAATGGCTTGAAGCTATTTCAATGCTCTTCCCAATCTTTAGCTCGCTCAACCGCCTTGAGCCAACGACCGTACAGGCGCTCCCTCTCTTCTTCCTTCATCTGCGGCTCATAGCGTCGTGCGGCTTTCCATTTCGCGTCCAACTCTTCCCTGCTCTCCCAGAATCCGACAGCCAGCCCCGCGAGGTAAGCCGCGCCGAGAGAGGTAGTCTCTGTAATCTGTGGCACTTCGACGGGGACGTTGAGAATGTCCGACTGAAACTGCATCAGAAAACTGTTCGTGACCGCGCCGCCGTCGGCTCTAATCTCTTTCAAGCTAATCCCCGAAGCTTGCTCCATCGCCTCCACGACATCGCGCGTCTGGTAGCACATACTCTCAAGTGCGGCGCGCGCCAGATGCGCCCGCGTCGTCCCGCGCGTGATGCCGGTAATCGTGCCGCGAGCGTAAGCATCCCAGTGCGGCGCTCCCAATCCGACCAGAGCCGGAACGAAATAAACCCCGCCGTTCGACTCCACGGACTTCGCCAGCACCTCTGTCTCACCGGCAGCCTTGATAATTTGCAAACCGTCGCGCAGCCACTGCACGGCAGCACCCGTGATGAAGACTGCGCCCTCTAAAGCATACTCGACTGGCTCGTCCCCGATGCCCCAGGCAATCGTCGTCAGCAGTCCTTCCCTGCTCGCAACGGCCTCGCGTCCCGTGTTCAGCAGAATGAAAGAGCCTGTGCCGTAAGTATTCTTCGCCAGGCCTTCGCCGTAACAAGCCTGCCCGAAGAGCGCCGCCTGCTGGTCGCCCGCGATTCCGGCGACCGCGACACTTTCTCCGAAGAAAGCCCCGGGGTCTGTGTAGCCGTAAACATCAGCGGAGGGCTTAACGTCCGGCAGGATTGCTTCCGGCACGCCCAGAATTTCCAGCAACTCTTTGTCCCAGCAGAGGTCTTGAATGTTGTACATCAACGTGCGCGAGGCGTTCGAGTAGTCCGTGACGTGCGCTCGTCCTCCGGTCAGCTTCCAGACAAGCCAGGAATCAATCGTCCCGAAAGCAATCTCGCCATTTTCCGCGCGCTGCTTTAATCCGTCAGTGTTTTCCAGTAGCCATTTCACTTTCGTTCCAGAGAAATAAGCGTCAACGACTAGGCCGGTCTTTTGTCTGAAAAGGTCTTCAAGCCCCTGCGCTTTCAGGTCGTCGCAGATTCCAGCCGTGCGGCGATCCTGCCAGACGATTGCTCTGCCGATAGCCTCCCCGGTCTTTCTATCCCACAGCACGCTCGTCTCACGCTGGTTAGTGATTCCGATGGCTTTGATTTCTGACGCCTGAATATTTGCCTTCGAGAGCGCTTCGGAGACGAGCTTGCTGCTGATCGTCCAGATTTCCTCCACATCATGCTCAACCCATCCGGGCTTCGGGTAATACTGTGTGAACTCCGAATAGGCAAGGGCTTTGATGTTCACGTCGTGGTCGAAGATGAGAACTTTCGTGCCCGTCGTTCCCTGGTCAATCGCCAGTATGTATCCATTCATCATCTAAATCCTCTGTATCAGCCCCGGCAGGGGCGGAATAACAGTAGCCCATGACGTCAGTCATGGGAAGAGACGACAATTTAATTCGACAAGCCCCGGAGGGGCGGCATATTATGTCGCCCCTCCGGGGCTTCGATAATTTATGATGTTGTGAACCCAGCACTGACGTGCTGGGCTACTGTTATCCCGCCCCTCCGGGGCTACAAAGAAGATCGGCTATTTTCACTGAGAGGAAACGAATTTGAAAAGCACGCGGCGCAGTTTAGCAGTTCTGATTCTTCTGGCAATCCTTTCCGCCCTTCTACAAGCGCAGCAAGGGCCGCCTAAAGAGGCTGGGCCATTTCGTCAGCCCGATCTTACAGAGATTATCGGACTCGACCCGACCATCCGTCTCGACATTCGCTACGCCACCAAAAATAACTTTCTGGGTCGTTCGGTCTACAAGCAGGCACGCGCCTTTCTTCAACGTCCGGCGGCTGAAGCGCTCGTGCGCGTCAGTGCAGCGCTCAGGCGGCAAGGCTACGGGCTGGTCATCTTCGACGGCTACCGTCCCTGGGCTGTGACCAAAACATTCTGGGACTCGACACCCGTAGATAAGCGTGAGTTCGTCGCCGATCCGAGCAAGGGTTCGCGCCACAATCGCGGCTGCGCTGTGGACTTGACGATGTTCGACCTCAACACGGGCAAGCAGGTCACGATGCCGAGCGAATATGACGAGATGACCGAACGCTCGCACATCAACTATCAATGCGCCACGCCGGAAGCGCGACGCCTGCGCGACATCTTGAGAGCCGCGATGGAAGCCGAAGGCTTCGCTGTCTACGAGCCGGAATGGTGGCACTATGATTACAAAGACTGGCGAGAGTATCCCATTCTCAACCTCAGCTTCAAAGAGATTGTCCACGCAACTCAATCTTCGCGGTAAAAAATACTTGCACCGCGTTTTCGCTGTAGACTACATTGACAGGCTGACGAGATTGAATAGTGGCGGCTGGCAGAGGAGATAACCGTGGCTGAAGATTTAAGAGATGTCTTTATTTGTCATGCGAGCGAAGATAAGCAACTGGTCGTAGAACCCCTTGTCGAAGCCTTTAGACTGGCTAAAATCTCTTTCTGGCTCGATGATGAAATTAAGTGGGGTGACAGCATTACCCAAAAGGTAAACGAGGGATTAAGCAAATCCAGCTATGCGCTTGTCATCCTCAGCCCTGCTTTTCTCTCCAAGCATTGGCCGCAGCGCGAGTTGAATTCCATGCTGAATATCGAGGCATCCTTTGGAGAAGTAAAAGTGCTGCCGCTGCTGGTTGGAACCACTGAAGAGAAAAAGGGCATCCTGCAAAAATTTCCCTTACTCAATGACAAGCTCTTTTTACCCTGGGAGAGCAATGCAGGAGAGATAGCCGGAAGCCTCTTGCAACGCTTATCCAGAAACAAGCCATTTGAACAGGCTCAAGCTAAAACGAGCCCCGTGGAGGCAGCCCCGATCCTGCCAGCCCCGCAAACGGGGGGACTACAAAAGGCTCGGATTAAGCCCCCTGATTTGTTGCGCTACAAACTCGTTGCCTTTGATTTAGATGGTACGTTGCTCAAGGGCTATACATTTTCATGGACGCTCGTCTGGAATCACCTGGGATATTCAAAGAAGTTGCAAAAAACGGGAATGCAACGCTATCGCTCGGGCGAAACCACCTATCGGGAGTGGTGTGAATGGGCATGCAAACTTTTTATAGATAAGAATCTTAAAAGAGAAGATTTTCAGCAAATAACCAAACAGGTGAGCCTGACAAAAAACTTCTATGACACGCTGAGAATCTTGAAGAGAGAAGGACTTATCCTGGCGATAATTTCCGGTGGAGTTGACACATTCATCGAAGAGAAAATCCCGGATGCCGATAAATGGTTTGATTATATCTTTATCAACAAATTGACATTTGACGATCATGGTCGCCTGAGCGGAGTTATCACAACCGACTATGATTTTGCCGGTAAAGCAAAAGCCCTTCAATTGATCTGTGGGCTAAACGGAGTCAGCCTTGACGAGAGCGTGTTCGTGGGCGAAGGGTTTAACGATCAGGATATAGCCAGCGCCGCGGGATTGTGTATAGCCTATCCTCCCACGGATCAAGGGGTGGATGTCGTCGCTGCCGTCGGGATAGAGGAGGACGACCTTTCACGTATCATAGAGCATGTGATTTCGAATTAGAGCGGTAGGCATCCATCAGGGAGTAACTTGTTTCTGAAACACTGCGATTGTGTCCGCTCGTATAAGCGTCAAATAGGAGGTGGCCGCGATGTACTGTCCCCGGTGCGCAGCCCAAAATCTTGACGACGTAAAATTTTGTCGCGCTTGCGGCACAAACCTTGAGACTGTCGCCCTGGCACTTTCCTCCCAACATCATCCCGCCACACTGACCCAAGACACAGACGAGGAACCGGAGACTGAAAAGAGCTGGCTGGAAAAGCGGCGCGAAGGGATGGACGGTATAGTCAAGGGCACAGGGTTGATGGGAGCGTCGCTCTTGATAGGCGTCGCGCTGGGTCTGTTCAGTAACGCACCGGACTGGATAATCATCTGGGCGGCGCTTGCCGGATGGATGGCGTGCTGGGGGTTTATCTCGCTGGTCTCAGGCATCGGCGCTCTTGCGGAGTCCAGATTCCTGCGGCGTCAGTTAGGGCAAACAGCTAGCGCGACTCCTGCTTCAACAACTCAATCGTTATCGTCCAGCGAGCAAAGAATGCTCCCTGACACGTCGGCCACTCCCATGCTATCTACTCCACCGAGCGTCACCGAACATACGACGCGGCCTCTAAACAAGCAGCGCCAGCCAGCGTCGAAACAGATAAGCTGAACAAGTAACAGGTGTCCTTATGTGCCGTGTCCTGAAGATGTTTCGTAGCTAAAAACCTGAATAAACCTGATGGCGACTAACAACGATACGCAACGGAGAGTGACGGTTGAGGAAGCGATGGCTCGTCTGCCGGGGCCGGAGGGCAAACGCTTTGCCACGGTTTTGGAGCATGGCAGCTTGACGGTTGAGATTTATGCTCCGCGCGGCACAGACCCACAGCAGCCGCATACTCGTGACGAAGCGTATATCGTCGTACAGGGCAGCGGTGAGTTTATCAACGGCGAGAACCGCGAAGCCTTCACGCCGGGAGATTTCCTGTTTGTTCCGGCGGGAGTCGAGCACCGGTTTATAAACTTTACGGATGACCTCATCGTGTGGGTGATTTTCTACGGCCCTGAAGGCGGAGAGGCCAGAACCGAATCGACGGCATTTACTTAGTGGGCATAGCTTCAATTCTTTCGAGCACCTGCTGAAATTGCTCCGGGGGCAGACGAACGTAGCCGTGAAATGGATTGTCGAGCGCGACGATGAGAAAGAGGATGAAGGCAATCTCGCCCGCCAGCGCCGCTGTCATCAAGGCTTGCGACCTGATGCTCTTGACGCCGAAGAAATAGGTGAAGGCGATCATGATTAGCCCGCCGCCCCACAGCAGAACCTGTATGACCGCCGGGATGTCGTCTGCGCTGGCATGCACGCGAAGTCTGCGGCCATCGCTCATCTCGTTCAAACTATCCAGCGACTCGGCATAGAGAGCGTTCTCGCGGTTAGTCTGCGGATCAACCTCTCTGTAAATCTGCCACAAGTTATCTATCGCCGCCTGCGTTTTCGGGCTCGCAAGGCCCCGCGACATCGTGTCCCACTCATCATCAATCACCGATCTGGCGTAGCCTTTAAGACCTTCCAGCATACGTTGCTGAGCCGGATTGGAGAATCCCTGCGCCATCCGCGAGAGATCGTTCACTTGATTCGCTTCCGTCTGGATGTTGGTCTTGGCATCCCCGAATTGACCCCACACGACAACCACGACAAACGCCAGCAGGACGGCATAGATCGCGCCCAGCACCCCGATGATGAAACCTGCGACTTCATGTTGTGTTTCGAGAACCGGCAATGGAACTCTGCGCCGCACCAGATGCAGACCCACATGAGCCAGCAGCACACTCGCTCCGACAATCACCAAGCCCAGCAGCAACGTTTGCATATTTATCCTGAAAAAGCGTCAGAGAAGAAATAGACAGGATTAACAGGATTAGCAAGATTAAGCAGACAAGACAGAACAAGGCAGCTTGATGTTTCTTCTCTTATTCTGTCTTAGCCTCTCCATCTTGTTAATCCTGTCTATTTCTTCCCGGTTTTCTTTGCGACCCTAACTGCTAAAGAGCACTCGCTCCTTACAGATAATATTTTTCGGATCGTAGGCTGGCTGCCACCACTTAACTTTCGCGTCGCTGCCCTGAAGGCAGAGCGGACTTGAAGAGGTCGCTCCTTTCATGTTCGCGCGAAAGTGATAGTGATCCACCAGCCGTATGGCCTCAATCCCGTAAGCTGAAGCGACTTCGGCGTCGTAAATCGCCAGCAAGTTGTCGCCGTTTTGCATCTCGCCGCCGGACGCGAGATTTGAAGAGCCTGTGAAGACCGCCGGATTGTCGCCGTTAAAATCCACGACGACGAACTTATCGTGAATCACAATGCCGGAGCCTCCGCTGTACTCGTCCTGAAACGGCGGCGGGACTTTACCCTTCAAGTAGCTGAACGGGACGATGAGGCCGTCCGACTGTCCAGGCCGATAAACCTTGATGCCGCCGCTCGTCTGCGTCATCCCGTAGGAGAAAATCTTCTTCCCCGGAAGCGCCTTGAGATCGTCCATGACGCCGCCACCGCCGCCAAGCTGCATCACAGCAAAGACGACCGAGCTTTTAGCTTTCTGAATCGCGTCGGCCACCCTATCCAGAGAAACATTCCCGGTCTTGTGCGGAGAAAAGCAGACGGAGAATTTGGGAAGCCCGCTGACAGATACGTCGTGCCAGTCTTTCGCGATGTCCGAGCTTTTGAACTTCGCCGCATCCGTGAACGATTGCTCGAAAGCCTGCGCGTAAAGCTCCGCCGTTGTCGGGTCGTCAAAGACGAGGATGTTGTTTGCCTGAACGTACAGCCCGCGCACGGAGAAGTTTGCCGAGCCGGTCAAGACCTTGACGGCCTTTCCGTTCTTCTTCTGAATCATCACCTTGTTGTGCGCGAAGCGTTGAAAGTGTCCCTGCCTGACGTTATTTGCTCCGGCAGATTTGACGAGCAGTTTGTGCGCGTCAATCTCCAGCGCGCCCTTCTTCGTGTGCAGCGGCGCGTTGTCCAGAAAGGCGCGCAGGCGAATGCCCAGCTTCTGCATGGCACGCACAAAATCCGGCTCGTCCAGATCATAGGCGAAGAGGTCTACTGTAATGCTCTTGTCCGTGAGACACTCATTGACGAAATCGAAGACCAGCTTGCGCGCGTGAGATCCCAGCCATTCATATTGCTGGCAATATGGCTTCGTATCGTAATCCAGCGCTTTCTTCGCGGGTCGGATGGGTTTGTTTTTGAAGAGGTCTGTGTAAGCCTGCGACGAAAGATAGCCGCGCGTGTAGCCGAACTCGAATGCCCCGACTTTACGCGGCTCAATCTCAAGAGAAACGTCAACGGTTGGCCCGGGCGTTAGCTTGTCGCCCTTGTCAAAATACATCGCGGTCACGTCGTAGCGGAAATCTCCGGGCTGCATCTCTTCCGGGATGTCAATCCAGCGAAACTTTTGGAAAGGAGCTTCGCTGGAAGGATACCCTTCCATCTCCTCCGACTTCGTGTCAGATGTCACGGTGCTGGCAAAACCGAGCCTGTTCGGAAGGTAGATGGACTTGCCATCCGGCGCAGTGCGTTTGATCGCGAAACCTGCCAGGTTTTTTGTCTTCCCTTTATCCACATTGAAGGCCAGCATAGCCGAGCCGACGCCGCGATATACTTTAACGGTCAGGCCATCTTTCGTCGCCGAGTTATGAAGCCCTTGAGTTGTCTTTGCCGCTTTCTTTGCTTTAGCCATGAAAAACGATCTCCTTCGATTGGTGAGACTGAATTAACCTTGAAGAGATGTCAACCAGACTGTTATGAAGCAGGTAGCCCGTTGCGCGACGGCAACGGCTCACCAGCCTTTCATAACAGTTGGCCACTGTTCTTTTATCTTCTCTTAATCGGAAAAAGGAATTTCAGCATCGGCCCAACTCTCGCAGCCCAGGCGCGCTCGTTATGCTCCGCGCCCTCGGCCTCGAAGTATTTCAAGTTCACGCCCTGCTTCCATCCTTTGGCGAGGAACGCATCGCGCAGCGCCCGCGCGTCTTTCGTCGTCACTTCGTTCGACGCCTGATTGCCGCCTTCTTTGGTTCCGATGTCGAGCCAGATGCGTAAAGAGGGCGCTTTGGTCAGAGCTTCCACCTCACGCAAAATCATCTTGTTGTCCCACCACACGGAGGGCGAGACGACCGCCACCCGGCCAAACGTCTCCGGGTATTTGAGCGCCAGATGGAGCGAGACCAGACCGCCGAGAGACGAGCCGCCAAGGCCGGTGTTTTTCGCGTCGGAGAGCGTGCGATACTCGGCGTCTATGAACGGCTTGAGCTCCTCGACGAGCATCTGACCGTAAAGGTCTGCCTTGCCGCCCATGTCGTGCGCGGCGTCGCGCGTCGGAGTGTACTCATCCACGCGCTCTTTGCCAGTGTTGTAGATGCCGACGATGATGACAGGCGCAATCGCCCTCGCCTTGATTAATGTCTGCGCCGTTTCGTCAACCTGCCACTCCGCGCCCTTGATGAACGAGGTCGCACCGTCAAACAAGTTCTGCCCGTCGTGTAGATAGAAAACAGGGTAACGCTGCTTCTTGTTCTTCTCATAACCCGGCGGAAGATAAACGAGCACGTCTCGATCAGTCGGCAGGAATTTCGAGTGGAAACTCTTGTGCGTGCGAAATTCGCCGGAGAGCGTATGCTGTTCCTGCCTGACGCCGGAGGGCCATGACACGCTGGCTGCGACAAAGATTAGAGTCAGGGCTGCGAGGGGTAACGTTGCTCTGTACATTCAGGCTCCTTCAAGGAAGATGCCGGGATTTCGTCATTGTCCGGCAAATGAAACCGGATAATACCATAGAGCATTTCACCACCCGCACCATATTCAAGAGTTGAGGCAGGGTCTATTCATTCTCAAGAGGGAGAAGAACGAACCACCAAGACACACGAAATAACACGAATCAGGCGACCAGAATTTCGTGTCGTTTCGTGTGCCTTCGTGGTTCGCTTTGTCGCTCGTCAGGGCACGTTGACCATCAAATCAGAGATTGAATAGACCTTGAGATTTAATGAAATCCTCCTGAACAGGAAAGACCCGTTGCAGCTTACGCAAGAGAGGTGTAATTTAAGCACCGACACGCTCAGGGAAAACGGGTTTCAATTCCGTCAGATCAAAAGAGGCAGCCTCACTATCGGGCTTGCGCACACGGGCTGTATCCGAGTCACCATATATCTTCACCCGGTCGGCATTGCACAGTGCTCACTTTTGTGCGAACCGACTGATAGCGAAAGAGAGGACATCATGGATTGGGACGCTGTACAGTTTAAAAAAGACCTGACTCAAAAAGTAGAAGCGTTCGACAAAGAAGGCGCGGCTGCGCTCTGCGAGAAGCTTATCACACACATTTCGCAGAGCGTCGCTCCTTATCCAGCCGATGAAGCCGGGCGCATTCTCAAGCTCCTGCGCAAAAAGCGCATGTTCGAGTTGCTGCAAACGGTGGCGGACGCGCTGATTATGTCCGGGCAGGACGCGCCGGAAGTGCGCCGCCTGTATGCCCAGGGCTTGATAGATCTGGGAAACATGACAGCTGCCCTCGGCGTCCTCGATGGCCTCATCAGGGATACTGAAAACAATCCCTTTGAGAATGCGGAAGCGCGTGGGCTGAAGGGTCGCCTGTATAAACAGCTCTACGTCAGTGCGAAGGGTTCCAATAATGCGCGCAACAAACTGAATCTGGAACGCGCCGTGCGCTCCTATTTTGAGGTTTACGAATCCTCCCCGGAAGAGCATTTCTGGCATGGCATCAACGTCGTCGCGCTGCTGCTCCGCGCCCGTCGTGATGGCTTAACACTCGAAGGTTTCCCCGCGCCTGAAAAATTGGCTCAGGACATTCTGACGGTCATCGAGAAGAAGGATGAGAACTCGAAAGCCGAATACTGGGATTTCGCTACTGCCTGCGAAGCCTCAATCGCGCTCAACCGGACGGAAGAGGCTGTGGGCTGGCTCGGCAAATACATCAAGGCAAATTACGCGGACGCTTTCGAGTTGGCCAGCACGCTCAGACAATTTGAAGAAGTCTGGCAAGTAGAAATAACCTCAGAGCTTGGCAAGCTCATCCTGACGCCTCTGCGCGCGGAGTTATTGAAACGCGAAGGAGGCGAGTTAGAACTGAGCGTCCAGGACTTGCGCCCGAAAAATCAGGAGCAAACTCCCGACAAGCAAAATTATGAGAAGGTGTTTGGCGCTGATTCTTTTCAAACTTACGAGTGGTACACACTTGGGCAGGCCAGATGCCGCGCGGTCGCGCGAATCGGGCGAGTTGCTTCACAGGGGCATGGCACAGGCTTTTTGATTAAAGGCTCGGAGTTACACAAGAATTTCGGCAGCGATCTGGTGTTGCTGACCAACGCGCATGTCGTGAGCGACGACCCAAAGGTCATCGCGCAATACGGCTCGCTTCAACCGCACGAAGCGGTGATAACATTCGAGGCGCTCGGCACGAAAAAGTATAAGGCGATAAAACTGCTGTGGACTTCCCCGCCGCACGAGTTTGATGCCACCGTGCTACAGATGGATCAAGCTGTGGACAAACCGGACATCTATCCGCTGGCTCAAGCTCTGCCGATTATCGAACCCTCGGCGCGCGTCTACATCATCGGGCATCCGGCGGGCGGAACTCTTTCGTTCTCGCTTCAGGACAACGCGCTGCTCGCCCATAAAGACCCGCCCGGCAAAGTTCACTATCGAACCCCGACCGTCGGCGGGAGTTCCGGCAGTCCAGTCTTTAATCGAAACTGGGATTTGATCGCTCTTCATCACAGCGGAGACACGGTCATGCAGAAGCTCGACGGGACGGGAACGTATCAGGCCAACGAGGGAATCTGGATCAGAGCGATTATCAAAGCAATCGCAGAATCCGCACCGCCGAAGCTAACTAATGCCGAGAAGAAGTCAGCGAAGAAAGACACGAAGAAAGCGGCGAAGAAGCCCGCCAAGAAAGCTACAGGAAAAGGAAAGAACTCGTAGGATTGAGAGGAGTATCAAAGATGGCGGCAGCACTTGTCCCGCACGGCCCTAAAGGAAATTTTCTGCTCGGCGTGATGCCGGAGTTTAATCGGGATTCGCTGGCCTTTCTCGAAAGATTAGCCCGCGATTATGGAGACGTTGTTCGCACGCGGTTTTTTTACGTCCCCGCGTATTTTCTCTATCATCCAGACCACATCGAATACGTGCTGGCAACCAATAGCCGCAATTTCATCAAGCCGCTCTCTTTTCGCACTCCTTTTTTCAACCGGCTGGTCGGCAACGGGTTGCTGACGAGCGAGGGTGAATTCTGGCGACGCCAGCGCCGTCTGGCTCAGCCAGCCTTCCACCGCGAGCGCATCAACGCCTACGCGCGCATCATGGTCAGAGACACAGAAGAGATGCTCGCCACCTGGCGCGACGGCGAGATACGCGACACGCACCGCGACATGATGCGCCTGACGATGGAAGTCGTGACGCACACTCTCTTCAATGCCAACGTCTCGGACGACGCGGACAAGGTAGCGCGGGCGCTCGCTATTCTCGTCGAGCCTTTCAGTTCTCAGGCCACGCTCAAGTGGATTCTGGATAACCGCCTGCCAACGCCGACCAATCGTCGCTTTCATAAAGTGGCGGCGCAGTTGGACGAAGTCGTCTATCGCATCATCGGCCAACGTCGTGCGGGCAATGGTCAGGATCAGGGCGATTTGCTCTCCATGCTGCTCCAGGCGCACGACGAAGACGGCAGCCAGATGACCGACAAACAACTGCGCGATGAAGTCATCACGCTGTTTCTGGCTGGACAGGAGACGACGGCGCTGACGCTCGTCTGGGCATGGTATCTGCTCGCGCAGCACCCGGAAGTCGAAACAAAATTCTGGCAGGAACTCGATGAAGTTCTGCAAGGGCGCGCGCCCGAAGCATCGGACGTGCCTCAGTTAAAATTCACAGAGATGATTGCGAAGGAATCCATGCGGCTCTACCCGCCCGCTTACGTCGTTGGCCGCGAAGCCGTCGAAGAATGTGAAATCGGCGGCTACCTTGTCCCGCCGCGCACGCAGGTCTTCATGCCAACGTGGGTGGTGCATCGTGATCCGCGCTTCTTTGAAGAGCCTGATCAATTCAAGCCTGAGCGCTGGACGCCTGAGTTCATTAACAATCTGCCGAAGTATGCCTACTTCCCTTTCGGCGGCGGCCCGCGCGTCTGCATCGGCAATACTTTTGCGATGATGGAAATCGTGCTATTGATGGCGACCATCGCGCAGAAATTCCGCCTCAGCCTCGTCACCAAACATCCTGTGGAACTCCAACCGGCAATGTCACTGCGCCCGCGCAACGGCATCAGGATGAAAATCGAGCAGAGGTAAGGCAGAAGAAGGGAGTCCAAAGTCTAAAATCCAAAGTCAAAAGCGTATCTCTGACTTTGGACTTTGGACTTTCCTTGTCTTTTTTACTTTTGCCTTTTACGATGCTGGGCATGGCTCGAAAAGAATCTAAAGCGGCTGACGCGCAATCTGCCAAAGAAACGACTTCGGAAAAGCCACGGATGGGGCCGCCCAAAACCGTCTGGCGTGAATACTTCGAGTCCGCCATCTATACCGCCATGATGTTCGTCTTCTTCATCACCTTCATCGGGCGAACGGTGGGCGTGCCGACCGGCTCGATGCAGAACACCATTAACATCGGCGACCATTTCCTGATTAACAAGTTCACCTTCGCGCCGGGATCGCATCCCTTCTTCCTGCCTCAACGCGACATCCGGCGGGGCGACATCATCGTCTTCAAGTATCCGGGCGACCACGACAATCCGGGGCGCGACGCAGCCAGCGGGGTCACTCCCTACGTGGATTATTTCATCAAGCGCGTCATTGGCCTGCCGGGTGAAACCATCGAGATACGCGGCGCTACCGTCCTGATTAATAATCAGCCGCTCCCCGAACATCGCGTCAAGGCCGAATCGGGAATCAACGGCAAAGCGCCTCTCAACATCCTTGAAGACCCGCCGCGCCAGAGCAGCGAGCTGCCTTACACTGTTTACTACAGCGAGAAGACGCTCGCGGTTTCACCGAACAATCCCGAAAGGCCGCCCGACATCTTTCACTACGGCGTCGAGAAGCCCTACGTTATTCCGCCCAACAACTATTTTGTGATGGGCGATAACCGCGACGACAGCGCCGACAGCCGCGCCTGGGGAACGGTCCAGGCCGATCTCGTCATCGGGCGCGCGCTCTTCGTCTTCTGGTCTAAAGACGAGAGCCAACCCTACAACAATTTCCTGATAAACTTTTTCAAGAACACGCGCTGGGGCAGAACCGGCACGATGATTAAGTAAAGCTCGTGAGATTAGAGCGCCTAATAAAACTAAGATAGAGAAGGAATAGACAGGATTAACAGGATTATCAAGATTAGGAAAACAAGACAGGACAGATAAGCTTGATGGTTCTTCCCTTTATCCTGTCCATCTTGTTAATCCTGTCTATTTCTTATCTGTGTTGTTAGCGACTATTAGCTGTTCCATCTCTGCCTCAAGCGCACGCAAAGTTCGTTGCAGCATCTGGCGATGTGCGGGGCGAATCGCTCCTTCGAGTTGTGTGAGGGTGCGTGCGCGTGACAGCCTGAGTGATTCAAGCCGCTCGCGGCGGGCGCGGTCTTCGGGCGACAAGTTATCGAGCGACGCTTGCCTGAGCGCGCGCTCATCCGCCTCTTCTATCTGGTCGGCGACCGCTTTGCTCTCCCATCCTCTGGCCATGACGCATTCTCCTTCTTACTTCTCAAAATACCTGCTTGGAAGCCGATTGAAAAGCTCTCAGGGAGCAAAATGTGATACCGAATTGCAGTAATAGGTGCGGGCGAAACGAACCACGAAGGCACACGAAGAGACACGAAAATGTTATGCCTGCTTTCTTCGTGTTATTTCGTGTGACGCGCGTGGTTGGTATCAGAGTAAAGCTTTCAGCAGGAAACAGAAAAGTTATGTTTGGATGAGGCGAATGAAACAGCCTGTGTATATTTACGAGGGATGAATTTCGTTAAGGAAAGCTTGATCGAAGCTGAGCCGGAGCGCGTCTTTGCATTTCACGAGTTGCCGGATGCGCTCGCGCGCCTGACTCCGCCGTGGGAGTCGGCGCGTGTGATTCAATCTCCGCCGGATTTGCGCGTCGGCTCAACCGCGATTATCGAGACGCGCATCCTCGGCTTCATCCCAACGCGCTGGGTGGCGAAGCACACGGCTTACGATCCGCCGAGGATGTTTGAAGATGTGCAGACGAGCGGCCCGTTTCGCCTGTGGCGTCATCGCCACATCGTCAAGCCGCATGAGCGAGGAGCCGTGCTGCGTGATGAGATTGAGTACGAGCCACCACTGTGGTTCATCGGGCGACTCGCCGCGCCGCTGCTGATCATTCCCCGCCTGCAACGCCTCTTCGATTATCGCCACGGCGTGACGCGCGAATGGGCAGAAAAGCAGGAATGAGGGATGAACGGCAGAATCCAGAAGTCAAAAGTCAGAAGCCAGAATAAAAACTGAAAGCGGGTTTCAGCCTTTCATTCTGGCTTCTTTATTCTGATTCCTGAATTATGCTTTTCTTCAGCCCTACTTAATCATCGTGCCGGTTCTGTCCCAGCGTGTATTTCTGAAGAAGTCCAGGAAGAAGTTTCCGCTCGTCGGTGCGCTTTCGTCGTAAGACCAGTAGACGAACATGGCACGTCCCACGACAAACTCGCGCGGCACGAAGCCCCAGATACGACTGTCTGCGCTGTTGTTCCGGTTGTCGCCCATCACGAAGTAGTGGTCTTTGGGAACGACCTCATCGAAACCGGTTTCGAGCGTTCGATTAGTGCTGTAATAGACCGAATACAACTCGCTCTCTTTTTTCGGCGGCGCATTTGGATCAACTTCGAGCGGTTTATTGTTCTCAAACTCAGGCGTAAAGCGCTCATCTTCGTGATCCTTTGCCACGATGCGATGCTCCGGCAACTCCTTATCGTTGATGAAGACGCGATCTCCCTCCACCTTGACGTGATCGCCGGGCAGACCGATGACGCGCTTGACGTAGTTGGTCTTGAAGGGAAGATTGTCAGGTCTTCTATCGCCTTCAGGATTTTTCGGGTCGCCGGGATATTTGAAGACGACGATGTCGCCGCGCTTAATCTCACGCTGCGGCAGAAATGGAAGCGGTGTGCCGGGAGCGAACATGAATTTGTTGACGAGCAGGTGATCGCCGATGGTGATGGTGTTCTGCATCGAGCCGGTCGGAACTTTGACGGCCTGGACGATAAACGTCATCCCGAAAAGCGCCATGATGACTGTGACGACAGCCGATTCAAAATACTCGCGCCAGACGGTCTTGGGCGGCCCCTGCGTTTTGCGCTCGACCTCGATGGGCTTTTGCTCAAAACCATTACCGCCCGCACGCGGCACTTGAGCATACACGCGCGGCTCGACTCTCGGCTCTGCGACCGGCTCGGCAATCCCTGTGTTCGTCAAATCATCGTTCATAAAAACATCCTAAAGAAGCTGTCCACGACGGTCAAGCGGGAAACAGTGATCAGTGGTCAGTGGCCGGTGGTCAGTTAAAAACATAAGCAAGAACGCTGCTCATCGCCTGTTCTTTACTGACCACTGACCACTGGCCACTGTTTCTGCCCACCGGCCACTGACTACTGACTACTGAGTTTCTCCAGAGCGAGGCGGGCGGCGACTGTCTCGGCGGCTTTGATGGTGCGCCCTTCGGCGCGGACAGAGCCTCCGTCCCAACTCAGCTCGACATGAAACATGCGACGATGGGGCGGCCCCTTTGCTTCGATGACATTGTACTGCGGGGCGGTATGCTGCTCAGCCTGAAGCCGTTCCTGCAACATCGTCTTGAAATCGGCGGCGGCGGCCTCCTCCGGGTCTACTCGCTCCAGTTCATCGCCCAGCGCGTGATGAATAAAATCCGTTGCCGGGGTGAGTCCACCGTCCAGAAAAATCGCCGCCAGCACGGCTTCAAAAGCATCTGCCAGCAGAGCGCGCTTGCGCCGCCCGCCGCTCTTCTCTTCGCCGACCCCGACGCGCATGAATTGCCCGATGCCCAAACGCTCTGAAGCCTTGGCGAGCGTTGGCGCGCTGACCAGGCGATGCTTCATGCGCGACAACTCGCCTTCGGTCACGTCCGGGTAAGATTGAAAGAGGTAGTCGGCGACGACCAATCCGAGCACGGAATCGCCGACGAACTCAAACGCCTCGTTGTGTAAGCGCCGTGCCTCTTCCTCGTTGCCGGGCGCAACCTGCTCGTGCGCCCACGAACGATGTGTGACGGCGCGTTCAAGAAAAGCGCGGTCGGTGAAACTGTAGGCGAGAATTTTTTCAAGCTCGTCGAGGTCTGGAGCGTTGGCTTTGGGTTTCTTCACGATGAGGGCGATTCTATCAAAAGCCGGGCGCAACGTCGAAATTGACTTTGCGCCCGGCTTTTGACTGACTTGCTTGAAGGAGAGAAACGTGCGAAGGGCTTAGCCTCGCTTGCGGCTGCTGTGTGCGCGCTTTGGCGTTGTCTTCGTGCTGGAAGTTTTGCCAGCGGTCGGCTGCGTAGTCGCCGGAGCTTTGCCGTTCGGCTGTGTCGTCGTCGAAGCGCCGCCCGGCTTCGCGGCTGTATTTGAGGTCGTGCCCGGCGGCGTGCTCGACGTGCCGCTCGGCTGCGTGGGCGCGGTGGTCGAAGACGGCGTTGTCGTCGGCGCCATCGGCGCGATAGGCTCGCCCGGCTTCGGCAGCGGCTTGGCCGTGATACCCGCGATCAATTCGTTAAGGCCAGCGTCGGAACCGGTCCTGTACTTGTAATAGTTCGTCAACGTCTCCATCCAGGCAGCTCTTGCCTTGTCATACTGCGCCGGATTGGTGGTAGCCTTGCTATAGGCGATGGCGCGTGCCAGAGCATCAATCATGTGATCTAAGACCTGGTCGGCCTTTCCCTTGAGATCAATACATGCCTGAGTCTTAGCCTGCTCCTCAGTTTTGCAATTGTTGTTGAATTGCGTCGCTAAGTTCTTGTACTCACTGTTTTCATAGGCATCGGCCAGGAAGATATACGTTTGCGGATCCTTCTTCGAAGGCCCTTCAAACTGTGCCGCATTGATGAAATAGGGCATGGCTTCCGCAGGCGAATTTCTCATGAGAAAGCCGAGCGAATAATTGAGACCGCCCAGGATGACATCCTTGTTCGCAATCGGCTTGTCCTTCTCGAAGGTCTTGCCTGCCTGAATCAACTGGATCGTCTTCTTGGCGTAGTTGATGGTGTCGGCATTGTTAGCTTCGTTTCCGCCGGTCGCAGCGATCAAGCCCGCCTGTGATAACTCGAAAAGAATAGGCAGGTCGTCGGGCGAATCCGTCAAAACCTGGCGGGCTATGGCAAAAGCCTCATTAGTTTTCTTGTCTTTGATGTTTTGAAGAAGCTGATTCCGGCGCGAGATCTTCTCGTATGAGTCGACCCAGCGCTTGATGTATTTAACATACTGATCGTCAGGACCGTCTGTGGCCTCGTATTTCGCCAGATATTCTTTTCCAGCTTCGTATGCGACAGCGGGATTGCCTGCCGATGACTTTGTCGGAACGTTATCGGTGAACTTTTTGTAGGCGGCATTTTTCGCTTCGGTATCCTCCTGCGAAGCCGCCGGTGTTGCGGTTGCCGGTGTAGTCTGTGCCAACGCCGGTAACGCGAGCGTCGCCACGAGCGCAGCAAATACTAACAATCGAATCAGCTTTTTCATTGGTCGCAATCCTCCAAGCAATGTTCGTCTGCAAGTCTTTTCAAATCTTAGGGGGTGAGAGCGTGCCTTCGGAATGGCGTCGCGCTCTTTCAGATGCGTGTTTTATAGCATTCGGTTGCCGAACTCAAGCGGCACACGCACCCATCCGAAAGGAGAGAAACCTGGGCGCATCCGTGTCAGGCGAAACTAAATGCGATACATAATCATCCTGCAACAATCCGCTACCTGTCAAGGCAAAAGACAAAAGCCAAAAGGTCAAACGAAGGTGGAAGCCATTATTTAATATAAACTGGCTTCCACCTTCCTTTGACCTTTGACCTTTATACTTTTGCCTTATTTTTATGGCCTGGTCGGATGCACCCGGCGCGGCCTCTGTTTGTCCTGCTGGCCTGATGTTTGCCCGCTGCCGGTCGTGCCGGGCTGTGTCGTAACTTCCGCTGGCTTAGACTGCGGCACGGTCATAATCACGCTCTTGACGCCGTTGCTGTTTGTGGGCGCTCCAGCGGCACCTTCGGTCGCTAAGCCGTCCTCACCTATTTCCGCAGCCTCTTCTTCCCTGTCCTCGTCGCTGAGCGCGGCTGCCGCATTCGGGTTAATCTTCGGACGCGGCACAAGCGGCGCGCTGGCGTAGGGCGTAGCGTCCTTGCCGGGGCCGAACCGATGCCTAAGCGATTTGTAAATCTGCCCGGCGACGTAGGCCGGAGTGTGGCCGCGTCCATCCGAGCCTTTGGCTATGACGACGACGGCGAGTTGAGGATTCTGGACGGGAGCATATGAAGTGAACAGGCCGAGCCACGATCTATCTGAGCCAATGCACGTCCCGGTCTTTCCGGCAATCGTCTGGAGCGGATCAAAAGCTTTCTTGCCGGAACCATAGTTGACCGACCCGATCATGCCGGGCACGAGCCTCTGCAAAGCTTCCTGCGGAATATTTAGCTTGCGGCGAACGACTCTCTTGAACTGAGCATCTTCCTGCGGCGTGCGCGGCAAGTGCGGGACAAGCAGGTTGCCGCCGTTGCCGATGGCCGAGACGAGCGTTGCAAGCTGAATCGGTGTGACCTCGAAATCATCGCCGTGCGAGCACATGTGATTCACGGCGTAGCCGGACTTGAAAAGCGGCACACGTCCCGGCGACTCGTTGGCGTGGTTGATGCCCGTCCGCTCGCCCAAGCCCAACTCGCGCGCGTAAGTGATGAGGCGTTCGAACCCGACGCGTCCTCCGACATTCTGGAAGTAGCCGTTGTTGGAATAGGCCATCGCGTCCGTCAGGTCAATGGAGTAACGCCTGTCTGAAACCGCGACTTCCTGCACCGGGTCAATCACCTTCTCCGTCAAACCAGCCAGACCCGTCATCAGCTTAATCGTCGAACAGGGTTTGAACCCTTTCCTGAGCGCCCATTCCTGATTGACGACCGTGTAGACGCGCCCCGACTTCGGGTCCATGACGACGACCGTGCCCGCGCGGTGTCCGAGAGCAGCGACGGCTGCGCGGCGCACCTCCAGGTCTTCGCCCGTCGTGTCGTCCTTGGCAATGTTCGCCATGGCCTCGTTGCGTCGCTCCTCTTCAAGCGCGCGGGCGCGGGCGATTGCCAACTGACGCGCAATCGCCGCTCGCCTTCTAGCCTCAGCGAGTTCGCGGCGACGCTGCTCTGCGTAGCGGCGAGCTTCCAGTATCCGCTCGCGCTTTGAAAGAGCGCGCCCGCTACGCCTGTCTGTCTCTTTTTCCTTCTTCGCGGCGCGCAGTTCACGGGCAGAGCTACGGCTATCGCGTCGCTTGTCAACGCGTGCCTCTTTGGCCGTCAACCGACCGCGACTCTTATCGGCACGGGCGTTTTTGTCCCGACCTTTAGAGGTGCGCGCTGATTCGCGCGACTTCTTGTCGTTGCGCGTGGTTTGGGCTTTTGCAGCCGAACGTTTGTCTTTGGCGGATTTAGCAGGGCGTTTATCTTTAGCCCAGGAAGTGCCGGTGGAAATAAGTGTGACGAAGAGGAGAAAGCTGAGCGCAAAACGCGCGGGGGACAGGGTACGCTGGGTTTGGGTCATTGACTGGTCCTCGCAGTTAAAAAAATCTCTAGGGGTTAACCTCGCGAGTTAGGGTCTCGAACGCGAACACGAACGAATGCCTAACGTTGACGTTACTTAAATTTTCTCCGGTCGCGTCTGGCGTGGGCAATCTCTCGCGTCCGGCGTCAAGTTAAAGATAAATTTTGAAGTGTCGAGCATCTTCAAAACGCTCCTTCAACAGTCTTTAGGTTCTTGCGACCTTCGCACTTTACGGATGAGGTGGGAGAATTCCCTTTTTGAGCGGCCTCTGGGGAGTTTGCGTTGAGACCGCCACGAACTATAACATCTGAAGTAGTTGAGGGCAACAAAAATAAAGCGCGCTGATATGGTCTATAATGGCAGGTGATGTCTCCCACGAGTAAGCCGATGAAGAGGCCGCCGCAAACGTTAATCTGCGCGCCATTGTTCGACTGACGGAAAAGTATGAAAGCTCTACGGTTCACTTCAAGTTTTCGCTTGCGGCTGCTGCTGGTGCTGGCCGGGTTGCTAGTCCTGACGCTTGGCACACAGTACTTCTTGAATTTGCGCGCCGCGAGAAATGGCAGACTGATGCGAGAGATGCAGGAGCAAGCATTAATCGCCGGAGTTTCGCTCGGCGTTAAAGGTCTGACATCCGAATCCCGTCTCGTCGAATTAAATGATTCTCCAAACGGTCCGATTCTCGATCCGCAAACGAGCCGTGTCGTCAATGTCATTCTTGTGAACAACGAGTGGGTTATTGTGGACAGCCTTGATCTGGAACTCCTGAAGGTCAACGGAGAATACGCGAAGCGCAAGCTGCAAGATGTAACAACGCTGCCGCCTTTGATGAATCTCAAATATTTGCCGCAGGAGGATCGGACGCGATTCCCAAGCAGCGCAGCGAATCAACCCGCAGGCGCTCCCGCAGAATCACATGCTGTTTCCGTCGAGACTGAGAAAGGCCGCTGGTACGTCATCGTCGTGCTCAAGTCGTTTAGAGACCCCTTGAGCTTCTGGAGTAATCAGGCGGTTCGCCCGCTCGTTTACACGCTGCCCGTCTTACTGGTGGCGATACTCGGCGTCATGTTTCTGGTCTGGCGCTTTACGCGCCCGATTACAGATTTATCAAACGCTGCGCGGCGAGTCGCGGCTGGTGATTTTGATTTCCGCGTTCCGGCGGCAGATCGCGCGGACGAGATGGGACAACTGGCCTCGCGCTTTAACGAGATGATTTCCCGTCTCAGCCACACGCGCGAGCTTGAGGCGCAACTCAATCAAGCCGAGCAATCTGCCGTCGTCGGGCGACTGGCTTCGGCTATCGCGCATGAAATCAGAAACCCGCTTAACTATATCAACCTGACGCTCGACCATCTCCGCACGAAGTTCGCGCCGGAAGATGAAAAGAAGCGCGAAACCTTTGAGCGCCTGGCGCAGCAACTCAAGGTGGAAGTCGCTCGCATCAATACGCGCATCTCGGAGTTTTTGAACTACTCGCGTCCTTCCCCT
This sequence comes from uncultured Acidobacteriota bacterium, assembly GCA_963791265.1. GTDB lineage: Bacteria > Acidobacteriota > Blastocatellia > Pyrinomonadales > Pyrinomonadaceae > QHXM01. Next base: position 196,622 of record CAWBSB010000003.1, on the reverse strand, counting down.
CTGGAATTGCGCCCGCTCGATTTGCGCGCGGAGGCAGAAGACGCGCTGCGGATGGTCGAAGTGAAAGCCGCCGAAAGCGGTATTGAAACGCGCGTCGAGCAAACCAATGAGGTGCCGCCCGTGATCGGCGACGCCGAAGCCTTGCGCTCGGTCTTCACCAATCTCATCATCAACGGCATGCAGGCGATTGACGGCGACGGAGGCAGGCTGACCATCAGGATTTCATCGGAAAACTCCGGGCACAGCGCCCATATAGAGATAAGCGACACTGGACATGGCATCGCTCCCGAAGACATCTCTAAAGTTTTCGAGCCGTATTTTTCGACCAAAGACACGGGCACGGGACTCGGCCTCGCCATCGTCAAAAAAGCCATAGACGATCACGGCGGCACGATTTCCGTTAAATCGAAACAAGGCACGGGGACGACGTTTACGATTACTCTACCGACAGCAGAAGCAAGTGCGAATAACAAAGTAACAGGTGACGAGTGACAAGTCGGGGACGAGCATTTATTCTGTTAACTATTACCAACCAGCTAAGTGATGAGGAGATGTGAATGGCGCGGAAGACCATACTTGTCGTTGATGACGAAAAGTCGCAACGCGAAATCCTGGAAATGATTCTGTCGAGCGAGGGCTACGACGTGACGACCGCCTCAAGCGGCGAGGCGGCGCTCAAGTTTGCCAAAGAACGTCGCTTCGATCTGGCGCTGACCGATCTGAAGATGACTGGCATGGACGGCATAGAGCTGTTGCAGCACCTGCTCGCGCAGGATTCAAGCATCATCGTCATCTTGCTCACAGCGCACGGCTCGATTGATTCCGCGAAAGACGCACTCCGTCGCGGCGCGTTCGACTACCTGCAAAAGCCTTACGACCGCGACACGCTGCTTGCGACCATTCGACGGGCGCTCAAACGCCTCGACGCGTTGGACGTTGAAATCGTCTCGGCTTCACCGGAGATGGAAGCCGTCAAGAAGATGATTCTGAAAGTCGCGCGCTCAAGCTCGCCCGTGTTGATACGCGGCGAGTCCGGCACGGGTAAGGAATTGATCGCCCGCTCGATTCACAATCAATCTCCGCGCGCAGCCGAAATGTTTCAGGCCGTCAACTGTGCGGCCATCAATGAGAACCTGCTCGAATCGGAACTCTTCGGGCATGAGAAGGGCTCGTTCACGGGCGCGCACGCCGAGAAGAAAGGTCTCTTCGAGGTCGCGGATCGCGGCACACTCTTTCTGGACGAGATCGGCGAACTCGACATCGGCATGCAGGCCAAGCTCCTGCGCGCACTTCAGGAGCGCGAGATTCGTCGTGTCGGTGGAACACGCACGATGAAGGTGGACGTGCGCGTCGTCGCTGCCACGAATCGTGACCTGCGCGCGATGGTCGCCGACGGAAGATTCAGAGACGATCTCTATTATCGAATCAACGTGCTGTCGGTTGACGTGCCGCCCTTGCGCGAGCGGCGCGACGACATCCCCGTTTTGATTGACTACTTTTTGAAGAAGCATACGCGCAACACCTCGCGGCTGGTGCGCGGGCTGACGCCTGAGACCAAGCGTTTGATGCTGGATTACAGTTGGCCGGGCAACGTGCGCCAACTGGAATCGGCCATCGAGCGCGCGATTTTGCTCTGCGAGGGCGACCTTATCACGGTCGAAGATTTGCCGCTCGAAGTCAGGCAGGAAGCGCGTCCCGCAGCCGAGGGAGCTTTCAAGCTGCCCGCCGAAGGTATCTCGTTCGAGGATGTCGAGCGCAGCTTGATTATTCAGGCGATGGAGCAGACGGATTACAACATCACCAAGTCTGCCAAACTTCTCGGCCTGACTTTCCGCACGCTCCAATACCGTCTCGAAAAATTCGGCATCAAAAAGGGCGACGCGCAAGGCAAAGAGGAAGAGGAAGGGTAAAACAGGAGTCAGAAGACAGGAGGCAGGAGACAGAAGAAAATCTGTCGCAGCGGTCGCCGCCCCGGTCATGATGAAAATACAATGCTGCCCCTGCTCCTTTGCCGCGTAGCGGCGTTTGAATTTAGCCGTGCGCAACGCACGGAGAACATGAGCATCACGGTTCACGCGTCGCGTCAGCGACGGTTGAACTCTATCAGGCGCTGATTCAACCGTCGCTGACGCGACGACGGGTCAACCTCGACATTCCAACCCGGCGTTGAAATGCCGGGCTAAATTCAGATGGCCGCTACGCGGCCAGATTGAACGGCGCTACGTTTTCATCAACATCTCGCGCTGTCTTCATTCTGACTCCTGTCTCCTGACTTCTGGATTCTGCTTTTTATGTCCCTGCTTTCTATTCTTGGACTGGCATTCGGTGCGGCGTGGTCGTCCGGCATCAATCTGTATGCGACGGTTGCGGCGCTCGGGTTGATGCAGCATTATCAGTGGGCGCAATTGCCGGGCGGGCTGCATGTTCTGGATAATTGGATCATCATCGGCGTGGCGCTCTTTATGTATGCGGTCGAGTTTGTCGCCGATAAGATTCCGCTCGTTGATACCCTGTGGGACGCCGTGCATACGTTCATACGCGTTCCGGCGGGAGCAATCGTCGCGGGGGCGGCAACGTCGGATTTGAACCCGACGGTGCAGGTTGTCGCTTTACTGTTGGGCGGCGGTCTGGCGCTTTCGACGCACGGAACGAAAGCGACGGCGCGGGCTGCGGTTAATACCAGCCCTGAGCCTTTCTCGAACTGGACGCTTTCGATTCTCGAAGATGGCGTCACCATCGGCGCGGCGGCGCTGGCTGTGCTCCACCCCGTTGTGATGCTCGTGGTGATCTTGATTTTCCTGCTGCTGCTCGTATGGATTCTCCCGAAGGTCTTGCGACGCTTGCGGCGTATGTTGACGGCGGCGCGCAATTTCTTTCGAGGACGCCCGCTGGCCGAAATTTCACGTAACTAATCTGATTATGACTCAAAAACACTTACTCATTATCTGCTGCCTGCTCGCTCTTTTTCTTTCCGCCTGTTCGCAAACAGAGCCCTCGAACACGGGGACAACCTCGGCCAATACTCCCGCCGCTGCAAACAATTCAACTCCCGGCGAGACAAGCACCAAAGCTGTGCCCGCCGATGTTGTGCGCGCTCAGCCAGCGAGCGTCGAGATAAAAGCCGGGGCTTCAGCCGAGGCGTCCATCAAGCTAACGATTGCCAGCGGCTATCACATCAACGCCAACCCGCCGTCATTCTCTTACCTGAAGGCGACGGAGTTGAATGTCGAGCCGAGCGGAGGCATCACGCCGGGCAAGCCCGTTTATCCGGCTTCCGTCACCAGAAAATTCGCTTTCTCCAAAGACCCGCTCGCGGTCTACGAAGGCGAGACGGAGATCAAACTTCCTTTGAGCGCAGCAGCCGACGCGCCAAAAGGAGCGCAGACACTCAAAGGCAAGCTGCGGATTCAAGCGTGCGATGAAGAGGCTTGTTACCCGCCGCGCACGATTGAGACTTCGATCCCGGTGACGGTTAAATAAACTATGCCGCCGATGGGAATCTGGACAATCGCTTCGGTCGTTTGCCTGATTGTGGCCGGGCTTTTTTTACATCGTAGGAATTTCGACGCGGCGTTTGTCCTGGCAGTGCTTGGAGCAGTCTCGTGGTTTCTCAACTACCGCTCGCAGATTCGTAAAACGATCAACGAAGAGACAGAGACAACCGAAGATGAGCGGGATGCTTCTGATGAATATGAAGATGAAGAATAAGAGATTTTCAATCCTGCTCGCGGCCAGTGCGCTTCTGCTTGTCGCATTGCTGCCTGCGCGTGCTTTGCCCGCCTCGCCGTCTGATGAAACGGAAGTTCGCGGCGTGGCGCAGGCGGTTTTTGAGCAACTGAAGGCGGGACGCTACGGTGAGCTTTACGATGTGCTGCCTGCCGCTTCCAGATCGCGCATCTCGCGCGAGCGTTTCGTTGACATGCTGCGTCGTTCGGGCGGCACGTACAGACTCGACCGCATGGAGATCGGCGCGGTGCGCGTCTCAGGAGACATCGCGGTAGTTGATACAGTGATGTATGGCAGCGTCGAGCGCCCCATTCAGGCTGAAGGAAAGATCGTGGCGCAGCAATACCTGGTTCGTGAAGAAGGCAGGTGGCGCGTGGCGACGGGCGACCGCGCGACCGTCAGGCGTTTCCTGGCGACGAACCCTGGCTTTGCTAAAAGATTTCCCATCAGAGACCCGCGCGTCTACGTCAAGCGTGATGGTCGCTGGATAGATTTATCCAGCACATTGAAGGCAGCATCGCAGCGACGAGCGAATTAGAACCACTAACGAAACAAACAAGCAATAGACAGGATTATCAAGATTAAGAAAATAAGAATCTTCAAGAGAGCTTGATGCTTCTTTTCTTCATCCTGCTAATCCTGTAAATCCTGTCCAATTCTTCGTGGCTAGTTTGAAAGCAAATCCGCAAACGAAAGCTGTGCGCTATCGACTTCCACATCTTCGACATTACGCCGGGAGTGCTTTGCGCCATCGAGCGCGGCGCGCACAGCTTTAAGATGAAAGCGGATGATGTGGGGCGTGATGCGGACTGAGGGAATGCGCCCCTTGTGCGCGAGACGGCGCACGGTTGTCTCGCTCACCTGTAGGATGGCGGCGAGTTGCCGCGCAGTCAAAAACTCTTCGCGCGACTTGTGGGATGGGGGTGTAGCATCGTCCATCGAAAATCACCCCGCGCCCGCTTCTATTTCGGCGGACGCTGAATCGTGAAAGCGACGCGGTAGCTCATCGCGCCGTCAATTTCCACATCTTTCGATTGTGCTTCTGCGCCCTCGCGCCTGACTGTGAGGCGATACATAGCCCTGTCAGGCGAGAGTCGAAAAACGGCCTGCCCGCTTTCATTGGTCAGCCGCCCGTCAATCTTTTTCGGCGTTCCGCCTGAATCGAGCCGCGCCAGTTCAACGCGAACGCCGGGAATGCTCAAGCCGCTTTCGTCGAAGACGCTACTCCAGAGCTTGGCAATCGAAGCATCGTTGGTGGTCAGAATTAAACGATCCGGAAGCGATTTCGTCTTTCCGGCTTTGACTTGAATATCTTCGAGAGCGCCAGCGCTCAAGCCTGCTTTGCGAAACGTCAATCCGTAGAAACCGGGAGCGAGCCCTGTGACTTGAAATTCGCCTTTGCTGTCCGTGACGGTGTGCGCCACTTCGCGCTCATTCTGCCGCACGGTGACGGCGACATTCGCAGACGGCCCTTCGCCTTTAACCCTGACTTTACCCTTGATGCCGCCCGTGCCGTTATCCTGCGCGAACGCTGCGCCCGCAGTCAGAAAAATGGCGGCGAGGAAAGCAGCAATCGTTTTCAATCTACTCATAACTTCTCTTTTCAATATTAGCAATGATTTTCTTGCAAGCGCGCGTCGGGCTGTGGCGCGCATTATAGCATGTGCCGGGGAAGCTGCGCGCCAGCCATTCCTGCCTGAAGCAGTTTGATTGATGCGCGATATTGTGCGTTCTGTTGCCCGATTAAGGAAAGGAAGAAATGGACAGGATTAACAGGATAGACAGGATAAGAAAGACAACATTAAGAGCCTGCAACCTGCATCATCCGATTAGCTCATGTTACGCAGAACCACTCAACGAGTCCCGAAGGGACGGCGGAAGGTAGCCAGTGGCCAGCGCGAAACGAAGTGCAGCGCGCAGCCTCTGGATAAGAGCAACACAATGATTCGCGTCCTGAAGGGACGCGGGGAAAGGGCTGCCGCCCCTTCGGGGCTACGAAATATTTATTGAATCTGTTCCAGGGGCTGCGCCTACGGCTTCTACATTCTGTCGTCCCTCCGGGACTGGTTGACCGATTCTTCCAACGCCGCGACTTTCAACGCAACAACTTCATTGCCGCTTAACGTCACTTCTTAATAACGTCGCTTCCTAATCTTGATAATCCTGTCAATCCTGTCCATTCTCTTCGTGTCTTACGAGCGGCCATGATGTTACAATCCGGCTCAAGACGAGTTGCCGTAAACGATGCTTGCTCGTCTCATCAACTTCAATTCGGTTTTCCGGCGTTTATGTTCCCTTCAAGCGCATCGCTGACAATTACCCCCGGTAGCCAGCTACGCTCGGCGCGAATCGTTCTTTGTTGTCTGCTACTCGTCAGCGGGGTGCTCACGTCGTCGCCCTGCATCGCACAGAACGTTCCAACGCAGGAACAGCAGCGCCCGCGCCGCGCACTTCCCCCGCCGGAGCAGGACGACCCCGAAGAAGTCTTGCGGATTGATACCGACCTGGTGACTGTTGACGTGACGGTGACAGACGCTGCGGGGCTGCCCGTCAAAAATCTGCGCGTCGAAGATTTCAAGCTCTATGAAGACGAGACGGAGCGCCCCATCGCTTTCTACAATGTCGAGAAGCGGAGCGGCCAGCAGCGCCCCGTCGCCATAGTCTTTGCGCTGGATGTCTCAGGCAGCATGACCGTCGAGGAGATGGAACGGCTGCAAAGCGCGATGAACCTTTTTTCCAAACGGCTGGCGGCTGATCGCTCCTCGCTCTTTGCCGTGATGACTTTCGGGATGAACGTCAAGACGCTTCAGAGTTTCACGAGCGACCAGCAGAAGCTCGAACGCGCTTTCGCGCGCCTGCCCAACGAGCCGAACGGACTTTCGACACACACTTACGACGCGGTTGACGATGCCGTTCGCCTGCTCGTTCGTCAAGCTCCACGCACGCGCGAGCGCCGTTTGATGAAGCGCGCGGTCGTCGTCGTGACGGACGGTTTTCCCGTCGGCGATACGGTCTCGGCGCGCACGGTCATCGAACGCGCCAACGCTGCGGACGTGAGCGTTTACACCGTCACGCTGCCTTCATTCTCAAGGATGCTGGTTTCGACTGAGCGTCAACCGCTGCCGACGCCGCTGGATGTCAGCGGTCTGGCAGAAAAGACCGGAGGGTCGAACGTCTATGCGACCGAAAGGGATTTCGGGCCGCTCTTTCGCGCTCTGGCCGAAGATGTCACCTCGGCTTACGTGCTGGCTTTCTATCCGCCGGAAGAAAAACGCCGCGACGGGCGCTTCCACAACATTCGCATAGAAGCGCCGCGCGGCCTCACCGTTCGCCAGAGCCGTCCGGGATATAAGAGCAGTGATAAGTGATGGGTGATGGGTGATAGGTGATAAGAATAATGCTTCCTCTTATCACCTATCACCCATCACCTATCACTGCTTTTAGAAATCTTCGTCGTCGTCGTCGTCGTCACCCAGATCGTCTTCTTCGACGATGTCCAACTCGACAGGATCGAGTCCGACGACTTGCAGTTCAGTCCCGCACTCTTCGCACGCGACTACATCGTCTTTTTCCGCGTCCGTATCAACGTGGACGTCCGCATCGCATTCGGGGCATGTTCCGGTCGGCACTTTATTTCTCCCTTTGTGTTGATGATGACGTAGAGGTAGACCCTTTCGGTGGGGAAACCTCCACATGCTTTTTGTAGTTGAGCCGCCGACAATCTAACCGCGCACGGCGGATTTTGCAACAATCTTTTTCAGGCAAGAGCCGACAACACAAAATTCACCTGAAAGACCGGAATCGTACACAGAAAGACAGCAGGCCGCAGGCCGAAAGCCAGCAGCGGAAAACGATGCAGCTTTCGGCCTTATTTAAGCCGCAATCGCCGTATGAATGGCTCGGATGCGGGCGATTATTTGTGGAAGTTCCTGTGAGGTGCAAACGGGTAAATTACTCAGGCGGTCGCTTTCGGCGGAGGTCTGAGACCAGGACGCAAACCGCTCGCGCGCCGTTGCAGCGTCACCCGATTGGTCGTCAAACAAATAGATGGCAGAGGTTTTCGCCAGCGCACGCCGCGCCGAAGGCTTCATCTTGCCGCCGACTGAGCGCGCAGCCATCAAGGCATAATCCACGTCCAGGTATTTCAGGAAGCTCGTACCCTCTATGAAGACGCCTTCGGCCTGCACGCAATCGAGAGTGCGCTTGATTCCCTCTTCAACCTGCCCGTCGGTCACAATCAACCAGTGAACGTTGGAAGCTCCAGCATCCCAGTAGCGCCCTGTATCTTTGCCGGGCGCGTAAGTCTCTGTGCGACCCGAACGAATGATAGGCTCATTGCTCAGCAGATGGCTGACACAGCAGGCGTGCGGGTCTTTGCCGCACGAACGATAGTGCCCGCGCGTTATCTTGATGGCCTCCCATCCGGGGAAAGCCCGCAACAACTCGCACAGGAGCGTTGTCTTTCCGGCATCCGAAGAGAAGCCGCTGATAGCAACAGTGGTTGGAGTCATAATGGCTTTATGTATTGTACAAAATCGGGCTTTATGCTACTACCGGAGGCCAATGTTTGGAAACCTTCAGCGAAAGGCACTGACTATGTTTCGGCAATCATCACGTCTTAGTTTGGTATTTGCCCTTCTCCTCGTCGCGCCCCTCTCGCAATTTGCTTATGGACAGGAAGCGGACGCCCGTCTCAAAGCGATTGACGAATATGCGCGGAAGGCCATGCGGGATTGGAGCGTTCCGGGCTTCGCGATAGCGGTTGTCAAAGACGACAAGGTGATCTTCGCCAAAGGCTACGGCGTGCGGGAACTAGGCAAGCCCGCGCCCGTTGACGAGCGCACGCTTTTCGCCATCGCTTCCAATTCAAAAGCCTTCACAGCCGCCTCGCTCGGGATTCTCGTTGACGAGGGAAAGCTCAAATGGGACGACCCCGTGACGAAGTACCTGCCGGAGTTTCAACTCTCCGATCCATACGTCACGCGCGAGCTGACGATACGTGATCTGCTCAGCCATCGCAGCGGCCTTGCCACCTTCAGCGGCGACTTGCTCTGGTACGAAAGCACCTACGACCGCAAAGAACTCTTGCGTCGCATACGCTATCTCAAGCCGACTTCGAGTTTCAGAAGCCGGTTCGGTTATCAGAACATCCTGTTTGCCGCTGCCGGAGAGGTGGTCTCCGCCGTGACGGGCAAAAGCTGGGATGAATTTGTCAGGGAGCGTTTCTTCAACCCGCTGGGCATGACTTCAACCGTGACCAGCATCAGAGCCTTCAAACCCGTAGACAATGTGGCGACCCCGCATAACGAGATGGACGGCAAGACTCGCGTCATCAACTACCACTTGATTGACAGCGTAGCCCCGGCTGGGGGCATCAATTCCAACGTTGTCGAGATGGCCGAGTGGCTCAGACTCCAACTTGGAAGGGGAAAGCATAACGGCAAGCAAGTCTTCAGCAAGGCTGTCTCACGCGAGATGTGGACGCCGCACCTCAGCTTTCCCATCAGCGAGGAGAGTGAGAAGTTTCTTCCGACGCGCCATTTCTACGCCTACGGCCTCGGCTGGTTTTTGTACGACTATCACGGACGCAAAGTGGCCTCTCACGGCGGAGGTCTTGACGGCATGGTCTCTCAGGTTGGCTTGATTCCCGAAGAGAATCTGGGCGTAGTGGTCTTGAGTAACAGCGAAACCGTGCTGCCATCCAGCCTTGTCAATAGAGTCTTCGATCTCTTTCTAGGCGTGCCGCTTCGCGACTGGAGCGCAGAATTTCTGGCGCAAAGGAATGCGGCAAAGGAAGCCAGGAAAGATGACGAGAAGAAACTCGAAGATGCGAGGGCTAAGAACACTCAGCCTTCGCTTGCGCTGGCAAGATACGCCGGGAGCTACGCGGGAGAGATGTATGGCGAGGCGAAGATTACGGAGGAGAACGGCAAGCTGGTTCTCCGGCTCATCCCTTCGCCAAACTTCGTCGGCGACCTTGAGCACTGGCAATACGACACCTTCCGCGTCAAATGGCGCTCGTCAATCGTCTACCCCTTCCCCAAAGGATTCGTCACCTTCACCCTCAACGCTCGTGGTCAGGTAGACGAGATGAAGATTGACGTGCCGAACCCGGACTTCGATTTTAAGGAGTTGGAATTCAAACGCGCGCAGGATTCAGTTAAAAAGTGATGAATAGATATTGCGCTGAATTAAGGACGGCCCTAGTCACCCATAGAAGGCGGTTGTCCCAGCAAACGCAGCATATCCGGCCTGTCTTTAACTAATAGATAAAGCACGCTGCGTAATCGGCTCATTTCAGTTTCAAGCTGATCGAGCCGCGCCCGCAGCGCCCGCTCAATAGAGTCAAGCCGCAGATGTATCTGCTCAATATCGCCGCGCACAGCAGTAATCTCAACTTCCAGCTTGGTCGAAAGCCGATCCTCAAGCTGAGCGAGGTCGCTCTTTGTCGCCATCTGGTCACGCATAGTCTCGACCGTGGTGGCGATGAAGTTAATGAGATTATTATTTTCAGGCTCTTTGTCGCTCATTTCTGCTCCTATGGTAACACACGTAAGCCATGCGTCGTCAGTTTGACTACCGTGCCTTTGGTAGCAAGATGGCACACTTCCGGCTGCCCGGCGCATGATGCCGGAGCGTGAATGACCGCGAGTTCGTTTCAGACCTTACCGCGCAGCAAATGCAGAGAGAGCCTCTAGTCGTTTCTGTGCTTCCGCCGCTTCGGGGCTGCGCGGATAGCGACGAATAATCTCTCGCCAGCTAGTCCCATCGTAATGAAACTGCTTTGCCGTCCGGTCGAAGATGAAAGTAATGTCCTGCCTTCTGTAGCGGTCAAGCCCGTTGTAATTGAGGAAGTAACTGAAGACTGGAGCGCCGCCCGCCGCCATCTCTTTTTCGTCCAGCCGCCTGACGGCATCGCGCGATAATCTTCCGGCAGCCCGCTCCGCAGCCTCTCCATAAAGCATCAGAACGGTCGGGCGCAGAGGCGATCTCTGAAACATATCCAGAAAGATGCGCGCGCGAACGATGCGGTCGAAATCCTCCGAAGTTTGAATCAACCGCAACAGGCGCTCGTCATCGCTCTTTCGTACCGTTGAGACGACGGCCTCGCTCTGTATCCAGCCAACGGTTCTTCGCGTCACCCCGACACGATAAAACGTCACCCCATCGGGCGTGCGCTTGACTCCGCGAATTGCGACCATGCGTCCACGACCCATTCTCTGCAACAGGGTCGCCGAAAAATCCGGCGCATCTCGCAACACCGCGAGCCTTTCGTCAACGACGACCGCTCGCTGCCCGCCTTCGGGCGCACGTCGCGACTGCGCTCTGGTTGGTATAGTCAAAAAGATGAGGCAGAGGATAAACGCTGCCGAGGTGAAAGTTCTGTTGATGTGTGAGGAATGAAGACACACTCCTTTTGTCTCCTTTCAGCAAGGTGAGGTTGATGTAGGCGACATACTCGTTTGGCCGTTGCGCTCCGTTTATGAAGTTTAGCGAAGCACGCGGCGACGAGTCGCAGGTAACGTGGATGATAGTTTCACGCGGGCTTCAGCGGCGAGGATTCTACTTTTCACGCCCGCGTGATGAAAATGACAGATGGCGATGGCGAGCGCGTCGGCTGCGTCGTGAGGCTCCGGAACGCTTTTGAGCGAAAGCAGCACGCGCACCATCTCCTGAACCTGATGTTTTTCGGCGTTGCCGTAGCCAACTACCGTTTGCTTGATGAGTCGCGGGCTATATTCACCAATCTCCAGCCCGGCACGCTCGGCTGCCAGCAACACGACGCCGCGTACCTGTCCGAGTTTGAGCGCGACCTTGACGTTCGTCGCGTAAAAAGCTTCTTCCACAGAACAAACATCCGGCTTGTGCCGCGCGATCAACGCCTCAACGCCATCACTGATTTTCAATAGTCGCGCTGAAAAACGCTCGCGCGGCGGAGCTTTGATTGTGCCGTATTCGACCAGACGATAGCGGCGAGCCTCACCCTCGACAACGCCCCAGCCCGTCGTCTCACTACCCGGATCAATTCCTAAAACGCGCACGAAATTTTATCTATTCCTTCGCCAGACGTTCCCCAACAATAAAGTTCTTATATAGAGCAGGAAGTAGCGACTTATCATTGTAGAACAAGTGTCAATAGCTTAGGGTCGCGATCATTTGCCCTAAGCATATCGTGAACGACCCCGTTGGGTCGTACTAAACAAAAAGTAATTAAAGTCACTTTACCACACCTCACAACGAAATCGAATTTAATGTTTTAAGGACGTGGCTCGCTTCAAGTAGAAGCATCTCACGAAGGAAGGCATGAAGTAATCGCTTGGGTTTCTACACCTTACCCGGATGAACTTCCCTTTAGCAGATCTATTTCCCAAACAAGACGTGAAGCGCGGCAAGGATGAGTTTCATAGAGGCGACTGCGGCAACGTAGGTACTGATTTGTATTACGGCGAGTTCACTCCCCTTGACGGATGCGATTAACCACCGAAGAAATATCTCGCGCCGCCTCGGCCCACGCAGCCTCACGTTCCGTCCATTCGACTACAGGTTTGCCGCCCTGGGGGGTCGCCTGCAAACGACTGAGCGCCGTCTCCTGCCAGGCGCACGGGCTGAGGATGACCGGGATCGCACTCGCAAGACCGCAGTCGTGTAGCTCGAACGCGGCTGGAAGTTCCACCTTCCGGCAGTAGCGCGAAGCCAGGAACTCAGAGCTGACCAGTAATAAAACGACATCGGCATCCCTCAACTCATCCCTGATCTCCGAATGCCATTCGATACCCGGTTCTAAGTCCCGATCCCAAAAGACCTCAATCGGCACCTCGCTCTTCAGCCCCGAAAGCTGTTCGTCAAGTTCGACCAGCAGCGACGAGTCGCTCCGTGAGTAGGAGTAAAAAATACGCACGGGGGCTTGCGGCGTCCAACGGCGAGCGAGTTCCACCTGGTACTCGCTTACGCGCTGCTCCAGGAACGAAATTTCCTGGAGTCTCGGGAAAGGAATGTGAGCCTCTGGTATATTTTGGATCGTCTCGCGGACGAAGGTTAGTTTCTTCGAGGCATCCAACAACGCCGCACGTAATTGCGCCCGATTGAGTGTGTGCAAACCGAAGGCGGCCATCCTAGTCCTTTCGCCGAATTTTGTTTGCTGCCGCCTGCTTGACTTCGTCAAGGCTTGGGACTCTGTAGTCGCGCCCTTGATCCCCCTTAACCTGATCAAGAATTGCCACTGTGCGGTCAAGTGCTGTCGCGCCCTGAGGAAGTCGCACGATCTCATCGCCAGGAGCACTCCGACCGTAAACCATGGATTTCATAAGGAGCAGTCGCAGTTGCGGGTCGAGCAGTAGTTCGCGCAGCTTCGACAGGGCGGGGCGGATGGCTATAGGTGTAAGCAGAATTTGGTCTGACACCTTGCCGTATTCCGACCAACTTTGTTCGGAAGTCTTCGAGAACTCCTTCAGGAGCGCTTCGGCGTCCGCCGCCGACAGGTCGTTGAGCGCCAAAACATCTGCCTTCTTGTCTCCTTTGAAAGTAGCCTCGAAAACTATGCGCCGACCCTCCTGGCGTGCTTTAACGGCAAGCGGCCTCTGGGTGGCGTCGCCGGGCAGGCTCTCCCAGGACATGCCGGGGCTGTAAAGCGCGATGGGAACAGCCTTCGCGAGCATAGTCTCAAGCGCCTTCAGATAATCGCCGGACTCGAACCAGATCCGCGCCCGCAAGGGGATGGCGTCACGGAAAGGCTCAGGGATGTCGTCGCGGGAGATTCTTGAGCGGGCAATGCTGAGCAAAGTCTCGCTGCCGATCTGTAGCGAGGCAGCGTTCTGTGCGCGCGTCAGCGTGTCCATTCCCTTACCCTGGCCGAGAAACAGCTTCACTGTCTGTTGAGGTCCGACGTAAGCCGAACTTGAACCCGTGCCGCCGTCGCCGACAGCCGCATCTATGACGGACAGTAAGCTCCTGAGATTTGGGTTACGTGTTGACCAGAGATAATCAGCCGCTTCTGCGCCCCAGCGGCTTTTACGCAGTCCTTCCTCACCCCGCGCAAGCACTTGAGCCTGCGCCTCGAACAGCGTTAACTCTCTTTGGGTCGCGCGTTCGGCGGCCTCCCACACCGTCGACCGCTCTTTCGGGAGGTCCGCCGCCTTGCGGGCTTCCGCCCAATAGGCCGGGTCGCGCTCTTTGACGAGCTGCAAAGTCTTACGAAGTATCGGCGCGGGATCGGCGAGCAATATCGAACTCAATATCTTTCGCGACTCGATGTACCTGCTCGGACCCGCTGACGACGGGCTGTATTCCGAGCTTTCGATGTTCATCCAAAGGTTCAACGCCTTTGTCAGACGAGCCCCCTCGTAACGCCTCTTGCGCAAGTATGCTTCTATCTGCTGACGCCTCTTCAGCCGCGCCGCAGCGAGCGCCTTGCTGCGTTGGCTTGACCAGCCAAGGCCATTCCCACCGATGCCCACGCCCGCCTCAGGCTGACTGTGGGCTTCTATCACCTCCCATGTGGTGACTTGGGCGGGCTGTGCGGCCAGAGCGGACGGACGCTGCTTGTCCAACTCGTTTTGAAAAGCCGCGATGTTACTGGCGAGTTTTATGGCAAAGATCAAGTGAAGATCGACGGGCGCCTTCGGATAGGATTCGAGGAAGGTCATGAAGGACATGATTTCCTCGCGCAGGTCTTCCTTGGCGGTGGGGCTGCCCTTCATGTTTTCAAACCCCTCCCGCCACTCAATCGCCTCAATGATTGGCCGTAGCTCGCGCTGCATCTCTAACAGGCGTTGGCGCGTGTCTGGGAATTGGCCGAGCCACTCGCGCTCAACCTCCCTGAAAGCCAGGCCGGGGTCGCGCGAAAATGCAGCCGCGAGTTGCGCGCTAGCCTTCTCCCGGTCGCCCGCAGCGAGCTGATTCACCGCGTCCCTCACCAGTTCGCGGACGCCGGTCGCATCCCCGGCGGGAGACGTGGCCGCCGGGGAGGTCATCGAACGCAACGACCATGCGTCTACTACGCGCGTCGCTCCCGCCGCTGGATCAACGACGACCACCGAGCGTGCCATATCAATAACGTGCAGGGGGCGAATCACGAGTTCGGGACCAGCCACGCGGATGGAGAAGACCATCTGTTCTCCGCTCAGGATATCCGTCGCGACGCCCATGCGGCTCAACTGCGCGACAAGGAGGTTCCAGACAGGGCCACGGGCGGCTCCGCGCCAGGCGTCGAAGATGGCCTGCGAACGCGCGACGGGTAGACGCCAGTCTCTCAACATCGAATCAACGAGGGTCGTGTCGTTAAACTCCACAATGCGCGAGCCGTCTTGACGCCTGGCGTCCGCATCAACGGACTTCACCAGTTGTTTGGTGCGGCCGATCCATTCGTTTATGATGCTCAGGTTAAGAGGAACTTGTATCTTGCAGTATTCCTCCCTCGTCATCTTCACTGGCTTGTCCGCTATTGTCTTCACCCCCTCGGCAGTCGTCACCTCATTAAGTATAACTATCTCACGCAACTCCGCAGGCGATAGCTTTTCGCATCGGGCTTGCGCTCTTAACGCGACCTGTTTTGATTCGTTGAAAATCGCGAGCCGCTGCCGGGCGTTCCCGATGATGGCTTGCTCCACGTCGTCGCGGTTATTACGCCGCGCCTCCTGGAACGTGGAGACGTTCAGACTTGCGAGCGGAATCCGCAACTCCAGAGGACGACCGCCGGGGATGGTCAACACAGGGGTGAACATTGCGGCCTCCGGCGCGTCGGGGTCGTCCAGCAAGTCGTTGAACGAAATCACTCCGGCGGACGCTGACGTGGCGGCGGCGGCAATACGCGTGCGTGCCTCCTCGACCGGCTCCAGCGGGATTTCGCGCACGATGACGAGGCCGTTCTCGCGGCTGAACCTTTTCACCTCCTTGACGAACTCAGAGATAGCGTCGGCGCTACGACTCTCGCGGAGGTACTCCTGAACTAACGGGTCTGCGCGAAGCCCCTCGACGCGTTGCTCCAACGCTAACAATTCGGCCCGCGCGCTACCGAGCGACGTTTGCTCGTCCGTCTCTTCGCCTGGAGCGTCCTCGCGCAGGTTGACGAGCATTTGGGTCAACCAGAGTTGTCTTTGAGCCTCTATAAAGTTTTTAACGCTCGCCTTCTCCTGAAGGAGTTTTCTCTTTGCGGAGTCGCCCCGGTCAACGAGGTGCGCCGCCCCGGCCACGAAGAGGTCTTCCGGCTCCTTGTTCTTCTCCAGAAACATGGTCATGACCTGGCCTGAGACGCGGCGACATGTCGCAGAATCGCCATGCCCCGTCACGGCGATCTCTCGCGTGCGTCCGAGGCGGTCTTTCAAGAGCCACACGTTGATTGAGCTACCGTAGCTGAAGGCGGGCGGTTGAATCATCATCTCTCTGATGGTCGCGGCCCCGCTCCGGGTCAAGAAGACCGGCGTCTGGATGGCCGGTGTGGCCGTCCTCGTGCCGCCTGGGGCTGGCACTGCGCTACTCGCCGGGCGGTTGGGACGGGGACGCGGCCTCCGCGCGCGCGGCGTTTGGGCGTGAGCGGTGCTGAAAACGAGGATGAGGGTGAGGGCTAAAAGTTTCTTCACTATTGACTCTCCTTACCGGATAGCGAATCCTGCAAACGCCGCCAACTATCAGGACTGACCCGGTCTCTGCGCAAGATGAACCGGGGCGCGTCGGACGCTGGCATGTTGACCTCAATCAGGTCGTCCAGATTGTGAGGGATATTCCGCTCGTGGGCGGCGCGAAATAGCGTCACCAGCGCGGCGAAGTCTACGAGTTGCGATAACTGCGGGAGTTGCGAAAGCTCCCGCTCGTGATCGGTGAACCAACGCTCCGAGGCCGTGAGCCTCAGAATGTCATTGCCTTTCGCCAGCACACCGAAAAGGTTAAACGAGAACCGGGGCGAGATGACCAGTTCCGCTCCGTCCTCATAGCTGACCTGACTGACTGCCAGAATTGATTTATTGAACAGGACATCCTGCCAGTTCTGCTTGTTCAATTCGGCCCCGGCGTCTTCCCGGAACGCCCGCCGGAGTTCCTTCAGCGAAAGGCCGTATCGCGAATCCTCCCCTTCGATGGCGACCGGGCTGCGCGGCAGGAGGTCGAACATGAGTTGGTCGGCGGCGACGAGACGCAGCACCAGCGGGGTATCGCGCAGGGCGTCGTTGACATTGACACTGGTGAGACCCGCCAACTGCTGCAACACTTCTTTTTGTTCACCCTGCGGGAGGCGGCTGTCGCCATACTGAAGCAAAAGCCACATGGCCTCAGAATTTTTTAGAGGCCGCAAGTCTATAACCGCGTTCCGGCCATCCAGGACGAAAGCCCAGGCGGTGCGTAACAGCAGGGGGTCGGGACGCATCTTCACCGTTCGCCAGGAGCCATCCAGGGAGACTTTGACAGCGCCGTTATTAACGTCCACCTCTAAACCGTTAAGGCGACGCGACAACTCCAACGGGAGTACGGCATCGACAATCACGCCACCGGGCGCCCGCTTCGGGTCCTTAAGTAAATCAGGGAGCGTCTGAGGGCGACTGTTCTTCGGATACAGGTTTGTGTAATCAGCGGGCGGTTTAATTACGAGACTACCGCTTCCCTCTGGAGGCGTCCCCGCGAGGCGGATGCGGTGGGCAGGACCGGGAGCAGCTTCCCCATTCGCGAGCGAGTGGATTTGCATGTCGGGGGGACGAGCTGAGGTCCCGATGGTGTCGCGGGCGCGTTCGAGCGAAGTCAGTCCCCGCCCCAATCCGTCGGCTTCGGGCGGGCCGGTCGGTCGCGGGATGTCTGCCAAAGAAGTCGTCGCTGCCCTCACCACCGGGTCAGCGCCGAACCGGGGATCTGCTAAAGAGGTGCGTAGTTCGTGGGCTGCCGACCGGATGAGTTTGCGGGCTTGTTGAAGTTGCTTTCCAGACTCTGTCGCTTCCGCGCCCCTGCCAGAGATAAGAAGGTTCCGCTGAAGCCGCAGAGTCTCATCGTAAGCAGCGCGAATGGACTGAGCCTCCGCGCTGACGCGAGCTTGAAACGCCTTTGTTGCCGACTCCCCGATTTCGACGTTGTTGATTGCCCGATAGTGATTCGCAATCTCGGCCAACTCGCTCAGTTCGTTGTGCGCGATCTGCTGGTTCCAGGTTCGCGCGAAGGCGCGCGCCTCCGGCCCCGTCGGAGGCGTTGGACCGTCCGGCACAGAACTAAGACTCGAACCGCCAGCGTCAGGAGGCCGGGGCAGATGCCGGTGCTCCAGTATCACGTCGATGTCGCGGATACGGCCTTGCGCCTCTTTGAGTTGCAAATCGACAGCGGCGGAGGGTGAGAGGGCTTGCTTCTCGACGACTAAACGGTCATGCCAGTTTTGCCATCCGTCTCGGACGTTCAGGAGGTGTTCGGTAGAAGTTTCAGAGAACCCGAATTTGTCGGCGACGAGTCGATCCTTGAAGGCCGCGTTAAGCCACTTGCGTGATGTGGCGGCCCTCGCGCGTGATTGGGCGATAGCAACAGGATCGCGCCGCATGGTCGCGCTTAACTCATCAAGGTGCGCGGTTTGAAGTTGATTCCGGGCAATTCCTGCTGAATCTGGCGGGCCTCGGATAGCAGGAGAGGAAACGGACGGAGGCGTAACTTTAGGCAGCGTATCTCGCAAGACAGCAAGCGACGCATCGTCCGGGGCATTGTGCAGCCTCACCCTGACCTGTAGGGCGAGCTTACGTTGAAAATGCTGCCCTCTGCCGACCGGCCCGTCCGCGCTGCCGATCTCTGCGTATCTCACACGGGCAGCATCCGCCGAGAGGTCGCCACGGATGGGCTTCAATTGCACCTGATTGATGCTTCCCCGCCGTGCAATCTCCGTATCCAGGCCGCCTAGCCAGCCCTCCACTTCGCGTATGCGAAACTCCAGCGATGACGGTATATGCTCGGGCGGTATGTTCAGGCGTTCGGCCTTGAGGGATTCGAGATGCTTGCTTGTGAGGCCGCGCATCTTTTCGAGTTCGGCCCGTGAGTGGACATTCCAGAATGTGGTCTGCTCGCCGGGGCCAGCGGCGAGGGCATTCTCATAAGCGTGCACTGCGTCGAGCGTGGCCTCGACATCAGCGCGGTAGACCGCGAGCGTTGCTTCGCTTGAGGTCGCCTTCTTAATCAGGTCTGCGTGCTTTTCGCGTAAATCGAGGCGGAGTCGCTCGATTCTCGCGGAGACGGCCTCGCCGCCGGGTTTATTAATAGCATCCGAGTAAGCGGTCTGGACATCGGAAAGGTGCCCGCGCAAAGCCCCCACGCGGTCGGAGGCAGACTCCTGGGCGAGCGCCGGGGAGATGGAGACGGAAAGAAAAATCGCGAGAAAAAGAAGGGTGTCCAATCCCCTTAATGTCGATGCCAGGCGTGAGAGCAACCTACAAGACTTCATGAGTGACAAGGGTGAAGCTCCTCTTAAAGAGCTTTTGTGACTACCACGTCGAATGAATTGAATGTGAGTTTAAGAAAAGCTGGATGCTATGAGGCGGAGGCTCTTCTCAAATTCCATCTTTCACCAAGACCGAGGGACACAACCTATAACCAAATTGGTTTGTGTGTCAATAGTTTTTCGGAGAGTTTTTCAGAACAGAGCAGATTATCAAGCGAGTTGACAGCTTCACTAATCAGGAATGTAGAGCAGGAACTCTGGGTTGTCAGGCATGGGGGTAGAAACCCAGTTGACTCCATTAGTGAAGTTGGAGTCGTATTTCATGACCAGATTCTTTGTTCGGATGGCGACGTGGAAGGTGCCTTGACTATCAAAGGCCATCCCTGAAACCGACTTGCCTGCGGGCAAAGCCGGAGAGAACTCCAACGGAGTGAACACCCAGATCGGCGCATTCGGATCATAGGGATTGGGTACGGGACTCGACAACACCTGATCGCCTGCGCCGACATAGATTGTCCCATTGTTTATCAACAAGTGAACCGGAGAATTCAATGGATTGCTGCTTCTGAGAAGCTGCCCCGTGCGTGGGTCGTAGAGGCGAACCAGACCGGCTGGCTCGTCCGCGACGAAGAGCAGCGGAATGGTTTCGTTGTTATAAGTGAGATTATAAAGGGCCACATCGCGCACAGAGTTCTGCACCTTGTTACTCTTGGTGTCTATCTCAACACTGAGGCCGCCCAACTCCTTCGCCACTTTCTGAACATTCTTGGTCTGCGGCGCATTCGGCAAGTCGCTATTGGATGAAGCCACCAGCGTTGCCTGTAAGAATGTGCCTGACGGATAGAGAGCCGTTAGATAGGAGGCGACCGCCTCTGCGCTGGCGCTCTGACTATCTGAAGAGACAAGGAACGTGGCGACGACGTTTGTATTCTGGTTAGATATGTAGCAGTTTCCCTGATCGCCGAACGCGAGCGCGAACGGGTGGTCAATGGAATTCGCGTCCGTCGGCGTGATGAAGTTGCTCAACTTCTTGTAGCTTGTGCCCGACCCCTGATAACAACAGACCCTGCTTTTCTTTTTACCGCCATCCACCACGTAGAGGTATCCCGTACTCGATTCCAGATAGATGCCGCGCAGTTCGTCTCCATCTTTATTGAGGACATTCGGATTCTTAGGATTGAGCAGATTGCCGTCGTCATCGTAGGCATAGACATTGCTGATTGTTTGATGAAAGGTGACAAAAAACATGTGGAGAATCCTTTCAGGAGGAAAAGCAGGGATTAGGAGACAGAAGTCAGGAGTCAGGAGTCAGGAGTCAGGAGTCAGGAATCAAAATAGAAAGAGCGGCAGCCGCATTCACAGAATTCACAGAATCTCTTTTCTTCTGTTCCCCGACTCCTGATTTCTGTCTCCTGCTTTTTACGCCCCCGCCATATCCTCTTCGCTGATGTCGAAGTTGGCCGAGACTTTCTGCACGTCATCGTTATCTTCCAGAGCCTCCATCAGCTTGAGCATCTGCCTGGCTTCGTTGCCTTCAAGTTTCTTGTACTCTTTCGGAACCATCTCGACTTCGGCGACCTCCGGTTCAAGGCCAGCTTTTTTGACAGCTTCGAGCACGGTGTCGAAATCGCCGGGCGCGGTGATGATCTCGAAATTCTCTTCGTCATCGCGCAAGTCTTCTGCGCCAGCGTCCGTTACGATCTCGAACAACTCATCTTCCGATTTTGCCTGTTTGCCGACGACGATGTAACCCTTCTTCTCAAATATCCAGCCGACTGCGCCAGCCGCCGCGAGGTTGCCGCCGTTTTTTGAGAAGATATGACGAATCTCCGCGACCGTGCGGTTGCGATTGTCCGTCATCGACTCCACCATCACGGCCACGCCGCCCGGCCCATAGCCCTCGTAAGTTATCTCGTCGTATGTGACGCCCTCTTCCGCGCCCGTGCCCCGGCGGATGGCGCGGTCAATCGTATCGTTGGGCATATTCGCGCCCTTAGCGTCGGAGACGGCTTTACGCAGGCGCGCGTTGGCGTCCACGTCGCCGCCGCCCGTGCGCGCCGAGACCTGAATTTCTTTAATCAGCTTCGTGAAAAGTTTGCCGCGCTTGGCATCGAGCGCGCCTTTCTTGTGCTTAATGGTATGCCACTTAGAGTGTCCAGACATCGAGCCAGATTCCTTCAGTATGAGATTTTATGATTTGCGGAAACGAAATATATGAGAAACGAGGTGAAAGAACAAGTGACAGGAGATAAGTGATAGATGATGGGTGATAGGTGATAAGAAAAAATCGTGCTCTTTCTTATCACCTATCACCCATCACCCATCACTCCTTTTAATTCACCTGGCCGTAAGGCGTGAGTTGTTCCGCGACCTTGCTCTTGTCGCCGACGACGACGAGCGTCATCTTGTCGCCGAGCAGGTAAGTTTGCGCGATGCGCTGAATGTCCTTGGGCGTAGTGGCGAAGACCTTCTGCACGTAGGTGGTCAGGTACTTGTCATCCAGCCCGTGAAGATCAACGAACGCGAGTTGGCCAATCACACCCTGCCGCGAAGAGTTTTGCAGGACGAAAATCCCCGCCAGGTAATTTTTGATTCCCAGCAACTCTTCTTCGGTCGGCGGCTCTTTTTGCAGGCGCTCGATTTCGTAGAAGATTTCCTTGAGCGACGGCCCCGTGACGGCAGTTGTCACGTCGGCCACCTGCAACCAGTAGGCATCACGAAAGCGCGTCGAAACCGAGCTGTTGGGCGAGTAGGTATAGCCCTTGGCCTCGCGTATGTTCGAGGTGATGCGTGAAGCAAACGAGCCTCCGAGCAGAGCGTTGGTGACTTGCAGCGCGACGTAATCTGGATTTCCCGGATAGACGACGGGCAGGCCGAGATAGATGGTTGACTGCGCCGCGCCCGGACGATCTATCAGGTTGATGTTGCGCGCCGCCACAGGCTTCGGAATATTTTCGACGGGCGCTCCTCCGCTCATCCATCCATCGAACGCCTGCGTGATGGACTTCTTCATCGCGGCGGCGTCGAAACGCCCGGCGACGTAGAGATTCGTGCGCGCCGCGCCGAAGTTATCCTTGTAAAATTTCTGCACGTCTTCAATCGTGTAGCGATTAACCATCTCTTCGGTCGGGAAGACGCGGCCATAAGGATGATTCGGATAGAGCAACTGGCGGAAACGCTCGTTGGCGACGGGGCCGGGCTGCGTTCTGGAAATCGTGAGCTGTCGCAGGCGATCAGTCTTCATACGCGCCAGTTCCGATGACGGCAGGAGCGGGCGCTGAAGTACGTCAGCGATTAGCCCGACCAGTTCAGGGCCAAACTCTGAAAGGACATCGCCGTTCACGGTCGTTTGATCCGCACCGACGCCGATGTTGAGTTGGCCGCCCATGCGGGCAGCTTCCTGCGCGAGTTGTTCGCCGCTGCGCGTGGTAGTTCCCTCTTTCAACATGGTGCCGGTGATGTTCGCCAGCCAGATTTGCTCTGCGCTTTCGTTGATGTTTCCGGCGCGAACGACGGCGCTGACCGTCACTTTCGGAATAGTGCCGTAGGGCACGAGTGTGACGCGCATCCCGTTCTTCAGCGTGAAGGTCTGCTTTTGCGGAAGCGTAAAAGCCTTCGGCGCTCCGCCTTCGGGCGGTTTCTGTTTCTGCTGCTCCTGAGCGAGCAAGGTTGCGGGCGCACTCAAGAGCCCCGCGACGAGGACGATGACAGCTATCAATTTTTTCTTCATCTTGAATTCTCCATCTCTACCAAAAGAGAAAAACGGCCTCGGCTAGTTGGCGGCAGCAGGCTCAATCGTGAGAACGGTGCGATTGGTCTTACGCAGATATTCGCGCGCCGTTCGTTGCATCAATTCGGGCGTGACCTTGCGAAACTCCGCTTCGAGCGTGTTGATGCGTTCCGGCTTATCGTCGAACAATGCAAAGCTCGATAGCAGGTCTGCGCGACCGAAGCCGTTGAAGGTCGCCAATGAGTCGTAGAAGCTGGAGCGTAATTTAACGAGCGCGCGATCCAGCATCTTCTGATCGAGGGGTTTCGTCTGGACGCCTTCGACTACGCTGTCAACGGCTGCCAGAATCTCGTCCGCCGTCTTGCCGTTGTCGTGGAAGAGATAACCCATCCAGAGCATCGGGCCGTTGTAGTTGTACATGTTGCCGAGCAGATTGATTCCGCCGGGAACGCCCGCAGCAAAGCCGCGCTTCTTGACCAACTCCTGATAGAGCAGGCTGTCCTCGCCCTGTAGCAGAATCTGGTCAAGGAGTCCCATCGCGTAATATTCGGGCGTATTGCGCTCCGGCATGTGATAAGCGAAGGCGAGCGCCGGACGCTTGGCGAGCGGGTCTTTCTTGGTCGCTCGCTTTTCCTGCTCCTGCTTCGGCTCGACGAGGTTGGGCGTCGGGGGCTGCTTGACCGACGGAATTCCTGTGAAATACTTTTCGATCATCTTGCGGGCTTCGGCGACATCGAAATCACCGACCACCGTCAGCACTGCGTTATTCGGCGCGTAGTAGGTGCTGAAGAAATCCTGCACATCCTTGAGCGTCGCGGCATCCAGGTCTTTTAGCTCGCCGTAAAAGTTGTGCGCGTTGTACCAGTTGGTGTTGGCGTACTGCGGCATGTCTAACCAGGGAAAGCCGCCATAGGGCTGGTTAATGACATTGACCTTGACCTCGTTGCTGACCACGCCCTGCTGGTTCGTCAGATTCTCCTGCGTGATGGCGAGGCCGCGCATGCGGTCGGCTTCAGCCCAGAGCGCCATCTCAAGTTTGTGCGAGGGCATAATCTCGAAGTAGTTGGTGAAGTCAAAACGTGTCGAGCCGTTCATGACACCGCCGTTCTTCTGCACCATCTTGATGAATTCCATTTTGCCCAGATTCTGCGAGCCTTGAAACATCATGTGCTCGAAGAGGTGTGCAAAGCCTGTGCGGTCTTTCGGCTCGATGCGAAAACCGATTTTGTAGTAAACGGCGACCGCCACGGTTGGCGCGGTCGGGTCGGGCGAAAGCACAACTTTCAAACCGTTCGGGAGTTTGAAGTAAGTGACAGGGACGCTGAAACTCTCCGGTGTCGAGGCAAATGCCTGCTGGAATGCGGAGAGCGCGAGCAAGACGCCCAGTGTCAGTGAAACTAACCGGCGAAAGTGAATCTTCATAGAACCTCCGTAGCATGTTGATAAAGCAGAGGGGAAAGTCCCTGCCTCTTTGACCAGGGGCCAGCAGCCCAACTTAAAACCACAAGTTAATGTGTTAATGGCGTGAAAATCTTCGGACACAGGAAAACGCCCGGTCGCTTCCGTCCCTCAGGCGCTGCGGCTTTTGGAAACTCTGATTTTCGAGTTTGACGAAAGACAAGTCCGCAACGTGAAAGAGGATAGTGCCGCGCAATTTCGCTACATATTCCTCTACGTCGGCAGCAGCGGCTGAGTTCCATCGTTTGAGAGTAATAGGTGATGGGTGATAGGTGATAGGAAAGAATAAGGGCTTTTCTTATCACCGATCACCCATCACTTATCACTTACCACCGCTCTTTTCTTCCCCGCGTGCGAGATTTTCCAACTGTTTACGCGCTGCGCCTCTGGCGCGAATTTGTTTGACCTTCGAGGTGTGGCCGCTCGTAATCTCCACGTCGCGTGCCGGAACATCGAGGGCGCGTGCCAGAACGCGCACCAGTTCTTCGTTAGCCGCTCCGTCAACGGGCGGCGCAGCGACGCGGACGCGCAAACTCCCGTCATGCTCTCCCACCACAGAACTGCGCGAGGAGCGGGGCACAACACGCACCGTAAACAGAAGCGCGCCGCCCTGCTCGGAACATTGAATCACACGACTACACTTTCAATCTCAGTTGGCGAAGACCGCTTAACGAACGAGCGTTCCTAAAATGGCTTGTTGAAATAGCTGTATGAGCAACAGGACGACGATAGGCGAAATGTCGAACATCCCCAGCGGCGGAATGAGGCGACGAAAAGGCCCCAGCACAGGCTCTGTTACTCTGATTAGAAAACGAAGCACGCGGTTAACGGAGCTAACGCCCCACGAAAAAACTATCCGCATAAAGATGAGCAACGAGTAGACAGCAAGCACTCCGAAGAGCGAATAACCGACCAGCGAGATGATGGCTCCTCGCTGCAAACTTGAGACGATACCCGATAAAGTAAACATTACAGCCCAGACTAACTGCACGGCAAAATAACCGAGCAGGGCTGCGATTAAGATGGTCAACAGCGGCGCGAGCTTCGGATCGAGGCCAGCCCTCGCCAGGCCGCGCCTCACCGGATTGACGAACGGGTCGGTTAAGCGTCCGATGTTTCGAGCAAACCAGCTAAACGGATTTAGATCGGCGTAATTGACAAAGGTGCGAAGCAGCAACAACACGACCAGCAAGACGATGATGCTCGCCACCACATACCAGAAAAAATTATAAATCTCGAAGAAAATAGGCATATCAAGCTGCGAATCAATCGGGGTAACTCTTAAAGCGAGCCGCAATGCTATTGATAAACTCGGCGAGCGTTACGTCATCGGCTTCCCTCTCTCCCCGAAGATGGCCGTTCCGATCCGGACATATGTCGCGCCTTCTTCAATTGCCACCTCGTAATCATGGCTCATGCCCATCGAAAGCTCGCCCCGCCCCGCTCCGAAAACTTCGCGCGCCCCCAAAGCATCACGCATTTCACGCAGGCGACGAAAAAAGGGTCGGACAAGCTCCGTGTCTTCGAAAAACGGAGGAAGCGTCATTAATCCCTCCAAACGCAGCCGCCGACACGCGCCGACCGTCTCGATTAGTTGCGGCAACTCCTTTTCGCTCACGCCCGACTTGGTCGCCTCACTCCCCAGATCAATCTGAATCAGCACCGGCAACACTTCGCGTCCAGCCTCCTCGCACAAACGGTCTAGCCGACGAGCGAGCGAAGCTGAATCCAGAGAATGTATCAAGTCAAAGAGCGCAACAGCCCGGCGAGCTTTATTTGCCTGAAGATGCCCTATCAGATGCCAGCGTGCGCTCGTACCCTTAAGCTCACCCATCTTCTCGTCCGCTTCCTGCACACGGTTTTCGCCCAGGTCGCTCGCGCCTGCCTCTATTGCGCGCCGCACGACTTCGGGCGGATGCGTCTTGCTGACGGCAATCAACTTGATTTCCGCCGCATCACGCGCGCAGCCGCGGGCACTCTCGTCAATCCGGCGGCGCACTTCCGCCAAACGTTCACGCAATTCATCAGAAGCGGGAGCAGCTCGTTCGTCCATTATTTTCCGGCAACTAAAGAGAGGCCAACTATAACAATCCCATGAGCCTGGCCGCAACCGCGTTAGAAGTTCAGTAATGGTTCAATTTCAAATCGAAAGTGCGCCGAGAGGCGATTCACCACAGAGACACAGAGAGCACAGAGGGGGCACAGAGAAAGACAAGCCTCCGTGCATCCTCCGTGTTCTCTGTGTCTGCGGTGGTGAACCTCCACTTCCCCTGCATTCTTTTCAAACTGAACCACTGCCAGAAGTTCAAGCACAATCGCAACTCACTCCGGCGGCCAATCGGAGACGGAATTCCAGAGAACGTTTGAGGATGCGCCAAAGCTTTTGGGAGGCTTGCTTGACACGTTTCCACCTCAGTCCGTAATATTCAAATCGTACCAGTTAATGAGCGGATGTGGCGAAACTGGCAGACGCGCAGGTCTCAGAAGCCTGTGGTAGCGATACCGTGGTGGTTCAAATCCACTCATCCGCATGAAATCTTCCTTAAATTTTTACCTGAGAGGCGAGTTGTGTAACCAACTCGCCTCTTTTTACGTCTTAACCTGTAAGAAGCGAGCGGCTGAATTCGTTTAAAGAACACGGGGAAGGCCCAGTTGGAAATCCATCGCAAGCAGGGCCAGAAGTTTTTTTAATCGTGCGCGTTTTTTTTACGGAACTTTTTCCTCTGGCAAACGAATAAATAATTGCCACAACGATTAGTTTCGCGGTGTTTTCATTTCAAAGGGAGCCATCCATGAGCAGGAATGCGACAGCCTTAAAACCTTCCGCACCGAGCAGGCAAGTGAGACGCTTGCGCTCTGTCACGCCACGCGCAGGCTTCAAACCCGATCAAGCCCAACTCACAACCAGAGTCCAGGGGCTAAAAGATTTAGTGCTGACTTTGCTGAAAGAAGCACAGGCCCTGGAGGGCGACGTGTTGATGTCGGAACTGGTGTTGCCGCAAGGCGTTCGCCGGATGGACATTGAGAGCGGCATTAAGCTCGACGACGCGGTGCGTCAATATGAATCGAGTATTATCCGGCAAGCGCTCATCATCACGGGCGGCAACCAGGCAAGGGCTGCGCGGATGCTCGGGGTCAAGCCCAACACTCTCAATTACAAGGTCAAACTTTATAATCTCTAACAGCTTTTAAGCTCAATTCACAGCATCGGAAAAGTTCTCGGTTGATTTCGCCTCGTGCGAGTCGGCGACGATCAGCGGCTGTTCGTCAAAGAGCGTCGAATTGACGAGCGTCTGCACCCAGTATTGACCGGCAACGGGAAAAGTTACGTTGACGAAGAAACTGATGTTGTCGGCGAAGCCGCCCGGCGCAATCTCGAACGGCGAAGGCTGCGAAACGACAACGGGGCGCTGCCTGTCCGGCGTCAGGATTCTCACCTCCGACAGATGCTTGCCCTCACCCTTCCAGTGGTTAACAACCGCGAACTTAATCAAAGACACGGGCACCTGCTGCACCATGATGTTCTGAAACACACCCATCAGAGAGAGCTTGTTCCCGACTTCCAATCGCACGTCATCGCAAAAGAGCGTGTAAACAAGCGCGAGTTCTTTTTTTTCTTCTACCATTATAATCATTATCCTCCAAAGCTCTGCTGAAGCGGCTTTGAGCTTTAACCTTCCGACTTCTGAATTCTGCTTTTTGCTGCCCCTTGAATTTTCTGATACTGAATTGCAGTAAAAGGTGCTGGGGAAACGAACCACGAAAGTACACGAAGAAGATTCAAAAAGTTTCGTGCTGCTTAGTGTTAATTCGTGGTTCGTTATCTCCTTCTCCCAGTTTGCAACTTGGTATTAGCCTATCATCTCTTTCAGTCCTGATTCATCTATCACACGCAGCCCCAATTCCTGCGCCTTGTCCAGCTTCGACCCGGCGTCTTCGCCTGCGACGACGTAATCCGTCTTCTTGCTCACGGTGGACGTGACGCGACCGCCGCGCGCTTCGATCATGGCGCGCGCTTCGTCGCGCGTCAGGCTGGCGAGTTTTCCCGTCAAGACAAATTGCTTGCCAGCAAACGTTTCATCATGCGTGCCGCCCGCGCTGCCCTCAATCTCCGTCCGCACGCCCGCCGCGCGCAACCGCTCGCAGAGGTACACGTTGCCCGCGTCGTCAAACCAATCGCGCACGCTCTGCGCAACGGTCATGCCGATCTCGTGAATGTCGTCTAACTCTTCCGTGGTCGCCTTGCTCAATCGTTCGAGCGAGCGAAAATGGCGCGCGAGAATCCCTGCCGTGCGCTCGCCGACGTGTCGAATCCCCAGACCGTAAACCAACTGCGGCAGATCGCGCGACTTGCTCGCCTCAATCTGCGCCATCAAATTCGCCGCAGACTTTTCCGCCATCCGCTCAAGCGCCGCCACCTCTTCAAGCTGAAGCCTGTAAAGGTCGCCCACGTCACCGATCATCTTCTTTTCGACAAGCTGCTCGACAAGCTGCTCGCCCAAACCTTCAATCCGCATCGCGCGGCGCGAAGCGAAATGCAGCAGCCTTGCTTTAAGCTGCGCGGGGCAATCGGCAGCCACGCAACGTGAGACGACCTCGCCCTCTGGCCGCGAAATCACTCCATTGCAGACAGGGCACTTCTTCGGCATCCGAAACCGCTTCTCGCCGCCTGTGCGCCGCGACTCAATCACTTTCAAAACCTTCGGGATGATCTCGCCGCTCTTCTCAATCAACACCCAGTCGCCTTCGCGCACGTCCAGCCGCTTGATCTCATCCTCGTTATGCAGCGTCGCGCGGGCAACCGTCGTGCCCGCAAGCTGCACCGGCTCAAGATTGGCAACAGGTGTGAGCGCGCCCGTGCGCCCGACCTGGACGACGATGGAAAGAACCTGAGTCGTCGCCTGTCGCGCCGGATACTTATAGGCGATAGCCCAGCGCGGCGCTTTCGTCGTCGCACCGAACTCTTCCTGAAGCGCCGTCGAATTGACTTTCACCACCACGCCGTCAATCTCGTAGCCCAGTTCGTCCCGCTTCAACTCCATCCGGTTACAAAACTCGATCACCTTATCAATCGAAGGGCACAGCTCACGATTTTCGTTGACGCGAAAGCCCATGCTTTCGAGCCAGTCGAGCGCGTCCCAGTGTGTACTGAAAGGCTTGCGCTCGCCCGCGATTACGTCGTAGGCGAACATTTCGAGGCGGCGGGCGGAGACGATCTTCGGGTCAAGCTGGCGAATCGTTCCGGCGGCAGCATTGCGCGGATTGGCAAAGCGCGCCAGATTTTCTTCTTCGCGCTCGGCGTTGATCTTTTCAAAGACGCTTCTGGACAAATAAGCCTCGCCGCGCACTTCAATTTCAGCCCCAATCTTTTTATCTACAGCTTTCAGTCTGAGCGGGATGCTGCGAATCGTGCGCGCGTTCTGCGTCACGTCTTCGCCGACGCGCCCATCGCCGCGCGTCACACCGCGCACCAGCACCCCGTCCTCGTAGTGAAGAGAGATCGAAAGCCCGTCTATCTTTAACTCCGCGACGTATTCAAACTTGCGCCCATCACTGAGGCGCTGGCAGCGTTCATCAAAGGCGCGCAGGTCGTCTATGTTGTAGCTGTTGTCTAGCGAGAGCATCGGGTGACGATGCACGTATTCGCTAAAACCTTCCGCCGGGCGACCGCCCACGCGCTGCGTCGGGCTATCCGGCGTGACGAGTTCCGGATGCTCAGCTTCAAGTTGCTGTAGGCGAACCAGCAGAGCGTCGTATTCGGCGTCGGAGATTTCCGGGTTAGCGTGAATGTAGTAAAGCTCTTCGTGACGACGAAGCTCATCCCGCAAATCCTGAATTTCGCGCTCCGTTGTTTGGACGTTGGTCGGCAACTTCCCTCTCACCTTTTAGAATTTAGTTGAAGATTAGCGTTTTCATCATAACGGCATTATATTTACTTGTAAAAGTCAGAGCCTGACCGCACAGAATAAATAGCTTTCATGTTTGAACAAGCCTTCAAAAATATAGACGACGTTCTCCGGAAAGAGGCCGGTTGCACGACCGAGCTTGACTACACCGAGCAGACCTCGTGGCTCCTCTTCCTGAAATACCTCGACGGGTTGGAGCAGGACAAGGCGATGGAGGCCGGGCTGGAGGGTAAGAAATACAATTTTATTCTAGACGCGCCTTATCGCTGGGAGAGTTGGGCTGCGCCGAAGGGTAAGGACGGCAAGCTCGACCACAACGCCGCCAAGACCGGCGATGACCTGCGCGATTTCGTCAACGACAAGCTCTTCCCTTACCTGCACGGCTTCAAGCAGAAAGCGACGGGGCCAAACACCCTCGAATACAAGATTGGGGAAATCTTCGGGGAAATAAAGAATAAGATTTCCAGCGGCTACAACCTGCGCGAGATCATTGACCACATAGACGAGTTGCGCTTCCGCTCGCAGACGGAGAAGCACGAACTGTCGCACCTCTACGAAGCGAAGATCAGGAACATGGGCAACGCTGGACGCAACGGCGGCGAGTATTACACCCCGCGCCCGCTCATCCGCGCCATCGTGCAGGTGGTGAAGCCGCGCATCGGCGAGCGCATCTACGATGGCGCGGTCGGCTCGGCGGGCTTTCTCTGCGAGTCGTATGATTACATGAAGGCCAAGCCCAATCTAACCGTCAAAGAGTTCGACACGCTCCAGACGCGCACCTTATACGGGAAGGAGAAGAAATCGCTCGCCTACGTGATTGCGATCATGAACATGATCCTGCATGGGCTAGAGACGCCGAACATCGTCCACACCAACACGCTCTCCGAGAACCTCGCGGATATTCAGGACAAAGACCGCTTTGACGTGGTGCTGGCGAACCCGCCCTTCGGCAGCAAGGAGCGCAAGGAGGTGCAGCAGAACTTTCCCATCCGCACGGGCGAGACGGCGTTTCTTTTCCTACAGCACTTTATCAAGATATTGAAGGCGGGCGGGCGCGGCGGCGTGGTCATCAAGAATACGTTTCTGTCGAACACGGACAACGCCTCGGTAAGCTTGAGGAAGCTGCTGCTGGAGAGTTGCATGCTGCACACCGTGCTCGATTGCCCCGGCGGGACGTTTCAGGGGGCGGGCGTGAAAACGGTGGTGCTATTTTTCGATAAGGGAGCGCCCACGCATAAAGTTTGGTACTACCATCTCGACCCCGGTCGC
Source organism: uncultured Acidobacteriota bacterium (assembly GCA_963791265.1). Lineage (GTDB taxonomy): Bacteria > Acidobacteriota > Blastocatellia > Pyrinomonadales > Pyrinomonadaceae > QHXM01. The sequence continues at coordinate 165,148 of CAWBSB010000003.1, read as the reverse complement.
AACATGGGCAAGACCAACCCGCTCAACGATGCAGACCTCAAAGAGTTTGTCGCGCTGCAAAAGACCTTCGCCGACTCGCCGAAGTCCTGGAGTGTGGACGTTGCGAGCATTGACCCGAAGACCTTCGACCTCTCCGTAAAGAATCCGAACGGCGTCGAAGAAGCGGCGCACCGCAGTCCGTTTAAGATTATGGAAGAAATCGCCGCGCTGGACACCGAGAGCGCGCAGGTGCTGCAAACAATCAGAGGGCTGCTATGAAAACGGGATGGGTCACAAAGAAGCTAAGCGAAATTTGTGAAATTGAACGCGGGGGTTCGCCGCGTCCGATTGACGACTTCCTTACGGATGCACCTGACGGCATCAATTGGATCAAAATCGGCGACACTAAGAACATCACGAAATACATCACTAAGACCAAGGAGAAAATAAGACCCGAAGGCGCTAAACGGTCGCGAATGGTTTATGAAGGCGACTTCATCCTGTCTAACTCAATGAGCTTTGGGCGGCCTTATATCATGAAGACTAGCGGCTGCATCCATGACGGCTGGCTCGTATTGCGGAAACCGAATGTGAATCAGGATTATCTTTATCATGTCTTGGGTTCTGATCTAGTCTTTCGTCAGTTCGACCGATTGGCCGCAGGAAGCACCGTCAGAAACCTTAATATCGGTTTGGTTGAAGGAGTGGAGATTCCGATTCCACCGCTCTCAGACCAGCAGTGCATCGTCAACATCCTCGACAAAGCATTTGACAGCATCGCCATCGCCAAAGCCAACGTCGAAAAGAATCTCCAAAACGCCCGCGCTCTGTTTGAAAGCCACCTGCAAGCCGCATTCACCCAGCGCGGTGGGTGTTGGAAGCGAGTAAGAATCGAAGAAGCGTGCGAGTCCATCATGGATTGCGTGAATAAGACCGCACCAAAGGTTGATAGACCAACCCCCTTCAAGATGATACGTACTACCAATGTTAGAAACGGTCGCGTGAATCTTGATTCCGTAAATTATGTTACGGAGGATGTCTATCGCATTTGGACGCGCCGTCAAGTTCCGAAGCGAGGTGATGTGATATTGACGCGGGAAGCCCCTATGGGCGAGGTTGGAATGCTCCTTAGCGATGACAAAGTTTTCCTGGGTCAGCGCCTCGTTTCATATCGTGCTCATCCAAAAAAGCTGGATAACCGGTTTCTGCTTTACGCTTTTCAGTCTGGAGACCTGCAAAGTCAGATTCATGCCCTGGCTTCCGGCTCAACCGTTCAGCACATGCGAGTTCCTGACTCGAAGAATCTCCAACTCTCGCTGCCCTCGCTGCTCGAACAGAGAGAGATTGTCGCCAAGCTCGACGCCCTCAAGAGAGAAACCCAACGCCTCGAAGCCATCTACCGGCAAAAGCTCGCCGCGCTGGACGAATTGAAAAAGTCGCTGCTGCATCAAGCCTTCAACGGCCTACTCTAAAACTATGTCGGACATCAATCCAGCGAAGGGGTTAATCTTCCGCATCACGCATGTGGCGAATGTGCCGTGGATTCTGGATCACGGCGGACTGCACTGCCAGAACTCCACGGCACAAGACCCCGATTACGTGAATATTGGAAACGCCTCGCTTATTGACAAGCGTGCGCGGCGACAGGTTCCCATTTCGCCGGGCGGTACCCTGAGCGACTACGTGCCTTTTTATTTCACGCCATTTTCGATAATGATGTATAACATCAAGACGGGCTACGGAGGCATCACCCGGCGCGACAACCGCGACATCGTGATGCTTGTTTCTTCCGTTCACCGTCTGCGTGAACTCGGAATACCTTTCATCTATACTAACCAGCATGCCTATACGATAGACACGGAGTTTTATGACGGCTCCAACGATTTAGAGCAGATTGACTGGGCATTGCTGCAACGGCGCGATTTCAAGACTGACGATGCAGACCCTGGGAAACAGTCGCGGTATCAGGCGGAGGCGCTAGTTCATCGACACGTTCCGCTGGAAGCGGTGATCGGGGTCGGCTGTTACAACGACACCGTCAAGCACAGCATCGAAACATTGCTGGAGAAACGCGACGCTAAAACTGCTGTCAGGACTACCCCAAATTGGTATTTTTAATATGATGCGATTCACTACAGGCAACTTGCTTGAGGCAGACGTGGAGGCCGTTGTGAACACGGTGAACACGGTCGGCGTGATGGGCAAAGGTATTGCCCTGATGTTCAAGGAGCGCTTCCCCAAAAACTACAAGGCATACGCCGCAGCGTGCAAAGCCAGAGAAGTGCAAATCGGCAAGATGTTTGTCTCGCCCGTTGACGAATTGGATGGCCCGCGCTGGGTCATCAATTTCCCAACGAAGAAGCACTGGCGCCCGCCCACCAAGCTGGAATGGGTGCGTGAAGGATTGGTGGCGCTGAGGGATGTCATCCGGGAGAAGCAAATTCGTTCTATCGCAATTCCGCCCCTCGGTTGCGGAAACGGCGGGTTGGACTGGGACGTGGTGCGCCCGCTGATCGAGGAGACATTAGGCGATCTGGAGGACGTGGAGATCATCGTTTATGAGCCTACAGCGCAGTATCAAAACGTAGCCAAAAAACAGGGTGTCGAGAAACTAACGCCGGCGCGCGCCTTGATTGCCGAGATGGTGAGACGCTACTGGGTGTTGGGAATAGAATGCACGCTGCTGGAAACGCAGAAGCTGGCCTGGTTTCTAGAGCGTACGATCAAGCGGATGGGTTTGAAGGATCCACTTGATCTTCAATTCGTGGCGAACCGATACGGACCCTATGCTGACCGGCTGACGCACCTGCTCAATGGGCTTGATGGCAGCTATCTACACTGCGAAAAGCGGCTCGCAGATGCTGGGGCGTTCGACACAATTTGGTTCGAGGAAACCAAGCGGGAGAGGGTCGCACTTTACCTGAAAAGCAGGGAAGCAAGTGTATATCTGCCCGCGCTCGAAGCAACGGACGATTTGATCGACGGGTTTCAATCTCCGCTCGGAATGGAAGCGTTGGCTACGGTTGATTGGTTAATTGTTCGCGAGGGCGCAGAGGCAACACTCGCAGGCATTCGCCACGGGATTCGTAATTGGCCTGCCGGGGCGGCTCACGCGCAGCGGAAAGAAGGGTTATTCAGTGATCGCCTCCTTGAACTCGCATTGGAACGGCTGCGAAGTGTCGGGGAAGTTGAGTGAACGAAGCCGAAACCCGAGCCGAGCACATCGACCCCGCGCTGAGGGCGGCGGGCTGGGGCGTCGTCGACGGGAGCCGCATCCGCCGCGAGTATCCGATCACGCCGGGCCGCATCGAAGGCCACGGGCGGCGCGGCAAGGCGCTCACCGCCGACTACGTGCTCGTCTATCGCAACCACAAGCTCGCCGTCGTCGAGGCCAAGGCGTGGGACAAGCCGCTCACCGAAGGCGTCGGCGCAGGCGAAGAACTACGCCGGCAAGCTGGCAGTCCGCTTCGCCTACGCCACCAACGGCCAGGGCATCTACGCGCATCGACATGCAGACCGGCAAGGAAGGCGACGCGGCCGCGCTATCCGACGCCCGACGAACTCTGGGAGCTGACCTTCGCCGAGCCGAACGCCTGGCGCGACCGCTTCGCCGCCGTGCCGTTCGAGGACAGGGGCGGCTACTTCCAGCCGCGCTACTACCAGGACATCGCCATCGAGCGCGTGCTGGAAGCCATCGCCGACGAACGGCACGCGCATCCTGCTCACGCTCGCCACCGGCACGGGCAAGACCTTCATCGCCTTTCAGATCGCGTGGAAGCTGTTTCACAGCCGCTGGAACCTGAGCCGCGAACCGACGCGCCGCCCGCGCATCCTCTTCCTCGCCGACCGCAACATCCTCGCCAATCAGGCCTACAACGCCTTCTCCGCTTTTCCCGAAGACGCGCTGGTGCGGATCGAGCCGGACGACATCCGCAAGAAGGGCAAGGTGCCGAAGAACGGCAGCCTGTTCTTCACCATCTTCCAGACCTTCATGAGCGGCCCGCCGAAGGACGGCCAGCCCTCGCCTTACTTCGGCGACTACCCGCCGGACTTCTTCGACTTCATCGTCATCGACGAGTGCCATCGCGGCGGCGCGAACGACGAGAGCAACTGGCGCGGCATCCTCGAATACTTCGCGCCCGCCGTGCAGCTCGGCCTGACCGCCACGCCCAAGCGCAAGGACAACGTCGACACCTACGCCTACTTCGGCGAGCCGGTCTACATCTACTCGCTCAAGGAGGGCATCAACGACGGCTTCCTGACGCCGTTCAAGGTGAAGCAGATTTCCACCACGCTCGACGAGTACGTCTACACGCCCGACGACAAGCTGGTCGAAGGCGAGGTCGAGACCGGCAAGCGCTACACCGAAAGCGACTTCAACCAGATCATCGAGATCAAGGAGCGCGAGGCGCACCGCGTGAAGCTCTTCATGGAGCAGATCAACCAGCACGAGAAGACGCTGGTCTTCTGCGCCACGCAGGAGCACGCGCTCGCTGTGCGCGACCTCATCAACCAGATGAAGACCAGCACGCGACCCGAACTACTGCGCACCGCGTCACGGCCAACGACGGCGCGCTCGGCGAGCAGCACCTGCGCGACTTCCAGGACAACGAGAAGACGCATCCCGACGATCCTGACGACCTCGCAAAAGCTCTCGACCGGCGTGGACGCGCGCAACATCCGCAACATCGTGCTGATGCGCCCGATCAACTCGATGATCGAGTTCAAGCAGATCATCGGGCGCGGCACGCGGCTCTACGACGGCAAGGACTACTTCACGATCTACGACTTCGTGAAGGCGCATCAGCACTTCAACGACCCCGAATGGGACGGCGAGCCGATCGAGCCTGGAGCCGCAGCCGAGCCCGACACCTCCGCCCACCGCTCATTCCTGTCGCCGGGGACGAAACCGACGCCACCGCCACGGCAGAAGATCAAGGTGAAACTCGCCGACGGCAAGGAGCGCACCATCCAGCACATGATGGTCACGACCTTCTGGCACCCCGACGGCACGCCGATGTCCGCCCAGCAGTTCATGGAGATGCTGTTCGGCAAGCTGCCGGAGTTCTTCAAGGACGAAGCGGAACTGCGCGCCCTCTGGAGCGCCCCGGACACGCGCGCAAGCTCCTTGAGGGGCTGGCCGAGAAGGGCTTCGGCGCGGAGCAGCTGGCCGAGATGCAGAAGATCATCGACGCCGAGAAGAGCGACCTCTTCGACGTGCTGGCTCACGTCGCCTACGCGCTGCCGCCGCTCACCCGCGAAGAGCGCGCCGCAAAGGCGAAAGTGGAAATCAGCACGCGATTCAACAGCAAGCAGCAGGCCTTCCTCGACTTCGTGCTTTCGCACTACGTAAGCGTCGGCGTGGAGGAACTCGACCAGGAAAAGCTAACGCCGCTACTCAAGCTCAAATACCACAACGCCATCGCCGACGCGGTAGCCGATTTGGGCAGGCCGGAAGAGATCGGTAGTGTCTTCGTAGGCTTTCAGAAGTATTTGTATCAACATCAAGCCGCAGCATGACCGATAGCTCCGCAAGGAAGCTTCGGACTTTTAGATTAGCTTCTGGAGAGGACGAGCGCCGTTGAGCTTTTATGGCTGCTATTCTTGGAGTGTCTGGCCTGCTGACCCAGATGATGAATGACGCGCCCGAAGAACTTAACGCTTTGCAGGAAATCTTCGAGGCGTATGTTTTCGTCCGGGCCGTGCGGGTTCGATCCGGCGTAGCTCGTGCCGAAGGAGACGACCGGTATGGGAGGATCGCTTGCGCCGCAGATTGCTCCCACAGGGCCGCTCGCCGGATTCAGCGGGTAGACGACCGGCGGCTCTCCGTAAACTTCCACCGCAGCTTCAATCGCGGCGAGAGAGACGGCTGACTGTGATGATGATTTGATGACGGGCGCGCTGCCGAGTTCGATGATCTCCACATCCTTGAAGCCGCGCACGTCCAGATGCTCGCGCAGCAGCCCTACAACCAATTCGGGCGTCAGGTCCGGGACGAGGCGGAAATCCAGCCGCGCCATTGCGTGGCTCGGCAGCACAGTCTTCGCCCCCGCATCGGTGTGGCCTGTTTGAATTCCGCAGATGGTACAGGTCGGCCCGAAGATGTGTTCTTTGACGAGCGAGCCGCCGCGCATCCCGCGCACCCAGTGGCTGATGCGAAACTCCTGTTTGAGTCCGGCTTCGTCCAGTTGAATCTCTTTCAGGGCTTCAGCATCTTCCGGCGCGATGGGCGCAACGTGCGACGAAAAACCGTCAATCGTGATGACGCCTTTCGGCGAGGTGATGGTCGAAAGCGCCTGCACGAGCCGCCACGCGGGGTTGGGCACAATCGCGCCCCACTTTGAATGCAACTCTGTCCGCGCACCGTGAACGCGAAGCTCTATAAAAGTGATGCCCTTGAAACCCAGACTGATGACGAAGCGCTCCTGCGTGTCCTTGTTGCCTTCTTCCCAGATGCAGCCTTCCGCTTCGAGCAGTTCACGGTTCTCGCTGGCGAAGCGATAGAGACTGGGGCTGCCGATGCCTGCTTCGCCCTCGACGACAAAGCGCAGGCAGACGGGCAGCTTGCCGAAAGTCTTCTGGTAGGCTTCGACCGCGGCGAGACGCGCGACCAGATCGCCCTTGCTGTTGGCCGCGCCGCGCGAGTAGAGCTTGCCGTCAGAAATGGTCGCGGCAAACGGCCCCGACGACCAGCTTGTTAATTGACCGACGGGCGCGACATCGTAATGACCGTAGACCAGGTAGCAATGCTGCCCCGCTCCGCACTCGCCAAAGATGATGGGATAGCCGCTGCCGAGCTTGAAGACGCGCGTGCCCGCGCCTGAGCGTTGCATCAACTTTTCGATGGCCTCGGCCATCGCGCGCATCCCCGTCCCGCGCGCCGCCACCGAAGGCATCCTGCAAATTGTTTGCAGGCGCTCCGTGAAGGCGCGCGCATGGCGCTCAACGTACCGATCGAAACGAGTGAAAGGCATCGTAAAAACAGTGATGGGTGATGGGTGATGGGTGATAAGAGAAACGCTTTTACCTGTCACCTATCACTTATCACTTATCACCTCTGTAAAGTAAATAACGTGGGTGCGCTTTATCGCGCGCGAAACCGGCGCAGATTAATCCGGCGGCGAAGGCTTCTTCAAATTCGGCGCGAACGCGTAGTTGCTCGCGGCGCGCGGCGGCTGCGTCACGGCTGATGAGCGAAGACCAGTCCGAGGGAATTTCGATGGTCGCGGCGGGAGCGGCGTCTGTGCCGGGAGCAAGACCATCGGCCAGCAGTTCGACTCTGCTTGAATCGAGTTGCCAGTCGGCGAAGAGGCGGTCGCTGTCGAGGTGGACGCTCCCCTCTGTCTCGTGCCGCATCGTGATGTAGTCCGTGCCGTAGAAGTTCACTCCGTAGGAGCGCACGGTGACGCCGAGGCGATTGAGGTTGAAATGGGCGTTGCGCGCCTGCATTGGGTCCCACGTCCACTTGATAAGGTTTCTTCCTTCGGAGAGCGCACGCGCACGCTGCGCCCACTTCAACTTTGCGCCGACACCTTTGTTCTGATAATCCTTAGCGACCGCCATCATGTGCGAATAGCCGATGATCTCGTTCTCGCCGAGCACGGCGATCATGTGATGAACGAAACCAACCATCTCATCACCAGCGAAAGCCCCAAGCGTCCACCCGCCCGCGCGTCGTGTGACGATCAGGTGGCGGCGCGGCGAGATTTCCATGTCGGGCAGCGCAAAGGCTTCGCGTTGAAGCTGAATACACTGATCGTACTCTGCAAACGTCGCGCAATCGCGGATTTCAATTGCGTCCCGCGAGTCTTCGGCTTGAGCTGTTTTTTGCTCTGACATAGAAGCATCGTAAATCGTGAAGCGTAAATCGTAAATAGAGAAAGACCGTTTTCATCCATTCACGATTCACGATTCACGATTTATGAGAGTTTTATCTTTCTTCCGTTGGCCTGATAGGGAGTTCAATGACCACTCTGAGACCCTGCCCGGCAGGGCTTTCCAGTTTCACCGTTCCGCCCAGCACGTCTATCAGGCGGCGCGAAATGGCGAGGCCGAGTTCGTTCAGGTTGGTGGCGTTCTCGCTCGGCGCGTCAATGTCTACCGGCTCGAAAATGCTGGACATATCCTGAATGTTCTCGCCTTTGTCCTCGATGATGATTTGAAATTGAGACGGGGTGCGGCTTTCGGCATAGACGCGGACAGCTTCTCCTTCGGGACTACGGCTGATGGCATAGGCGAAGAAATTGTAGAGCACCTGCCGCAGCTTCCCTTCATCGGAGACGATTGAAGGCAGGTTCGCTTCCGCATCGCAGTCAATCGTGACGCCCTGTTTCTGAGCCAGCCGACCGACCGCCGCGCACGATTCGCGCAACGTCTCGCGCAGTGAAAAGTCGTGCAGGAAAAGCTCTGATTGCCCAGCTTCAAGGCGGGAGAGGTCTACCAACTGCGTCAGGCGTGCTTTCAGTTGCAGCCCTGAAACCTGAATCTTTTCGCAGAAGTGGCGCTGGTCATCCGTTAAGGCTTCATGGTCGAGCATAATCTCTGCGAAGCCGAGCATCGAAGTCAAAGGCGTTCTGAGTTCGTGCGTCATGCGCGACATAAAGAGCGAACGATAATGAGCGACGTGCCGCAACTCGCGGTTGGCTTCTTCTATCGCATGACTATGCTGCCGCAACTCTTCGACGAGGTGCTCGATGCGTTGATTCTGCTCGCGCAAAGCTACGGCGCGACGTGCGTTGCCGATACCGATGACGACCGGCGCGGCGATGAAGCGAAGACCATTGAGAGCCGACCGCAGACGTTCGGGAAAGACTGTGACGGCGACGAGCGCGCCAACCAGCATTCCGCGCGCATGAATCGGCACGGCCACACCCGCATGCAAGCCTGTCTCTTCGAGTGTGCGACGCAAATCCCGCTCGTTCTCGCTTCCCGCTTCGTCGCCATTTTCGTTCATCCCGGCCTGTAGCTCGTCTCCCTTTCGCTCAACGGCAGCGGCAAATTTCTCACCGACGGCGCGCGCCTTCGCTTCGTCAAAATGTTCGTGCGAATGGATGGCGCTTTCGCGCAGGTGGCCGTCCTCGTCGCGCAGGTAGATGCCGATGCAGCACAAATCCCAGTGGCGCAGGATCATGTTTGAGAAGGCTTCGCAAACCCCTGCCGGAGTGTTGATGATGTCCGGCGAGAGGGTCTGCGTGTAGAAGAGGTCAACAATCTCCGCGCTCAGAGAATGAAACTCTCTGAGCCGTGCGTCAATCGGATTATTCTCCTCTGCGGCTATAGCTGTAGACACATTTTCAGTAATTAATTCGCTCATATCCGTAAAAAAAATGGAGCGCCCGCGCTTGTCGGGCAAGCGAAGGAGACAGCGAGATTCCTCTGATTCTTTGTTAGCTCTAACTATAAGCGCAGCTTATTAGAGTGTCAAAGGGGAAAAGTATGCAGGAGTCAGGAGACAGAAAAGAGAAGCCGGAAGAAGCCATAGAGCAACAGCCCCGAAGGGGCGAGAGAGTGTAGCCCCGGGCGCAAGCCCGGGGTTAATCCCCATCCCAAAGATTTTAAGCCCCGGAGGGGCGGCAGAACTTCAAGAGTCATGGCAACGCATCTTGGATTTCTGTCGCCCCTTCGGGGCTCGAACATTTATTGCTGGCTATTCCCCGGGCTTGCGCCCGGGGCTAATATCTTCCGCCCCTCCGGGGCTGTTGCTCTATGGCTTCTACTGACCACCGACCACTGACCACTGACCACTGTTTTCTCCCCACTGTTCTTTTGCCGTGCGCGTGCGTTATGATGCCGTTGGGATGAATCGAGCGCCTCGCTGCTTGATTTGCTTGGGGAAGATTGAGGCGCGGCTGCTCGTTTCAGAACTTGAGCGCATGGCTGGCCAACTACAGAGACACCCACTGACAGAACTTGTACGCGAAATCTCCGCCGCCGGGCTTTCAGGCGCATTGCGGCTGACGCGTGAACAAGCCAAAACGGTTATTTATTTCGACGCGGGCGAAATCATTTACGCAGCCTCCAACCTGCGCGCCTTTCGTCTGAACGAATCCGTGCGCCGCTGGAACATTTTGAGTGAGCATCAGCTTGCGGGCGTTCAAGAGAAGACTTCTGATCTGGAGGTCGGCGCGGCGCTCGTTGAGACGGGAGCATTGAACCGGGAAAAGCTCGATGCGTTGATGTCGCGGCAGGTGTCTGAACTGCTTTGTCATTTGCTGCTGTGGACGGAGGGCGATTGGGAGTTCGACCCGCGCGTGCGGCTCGCCGAAGACGTTCGCGTGACGATTAAACCGGAGAAACTCCTGATTGAGAGCGCGCGCCGCCTGCCAGTCGAATTCGTTGCGGGAAGATTTACGAATAAGAGCGAGAAACTCTTTCCTGAATCTCAAGCGGCGGACGAGCTTAACCTTCTACCGACCGAAGCTTTCGTCTTGACCCGCGTTGACACGGCGCTGAGTATCAATGAATTACTGACCGTCGGCGGTCTCCCGGAAGCCGAAACGTTGCACATCATTTACACGCTCGCGCTCGGAGGATTCCTGCGCCGTGAAAGCTGGCCGCAGGCGCTCTCTGCTCAAGAGTTGGCGAGGGCGCGCGCCGTCAAAGCTACTCCGGCAAAAGATGCTCCGGCAAAACAGGCTGCACCTGTCGAAGCGGAATCGAAGAGCGAGCCAAAGAGTCCGATGGTGCCGCAGGCGACCAGTGAGGCCGAAGAGCAGCGCGACGCGCAGAGTGAGATTGAGGCGCTGTTTGCTAAGATTCGCAGTACGACGGATTACTACCAGACGCTCGGCGTTCGCCGGAGCGCGAATACCGGCGACATCAAGCGCGCCTATTATGCGCTCGCCAAGCGCTTTCATCCTGATCGTTTTCGCAGGGATGCTGACACAGCACAGCTTGCGCGCATCGAATCGGCTTTCGCGCAGATTGCCCAGGCTTACGACACACTCAAGAGCAATCAGTCGCGCGCGCCTTATGATCTCAAGCTGCTCAAGCAGGAGGAAGCCGAGCGCACGACGAGAGCAACGGCGGTGGCTGAACAGGCTGAGATAAATTTCAAGGAGGGCGCACGGTCAGCAGGCAGCAAGGCTTCGACTCCTGCTAACATGACGCCGACGGCGCAACAGGCCGAAGAGGCATTTCGGCATGGATTGTCTGCCTTGCAGCAGGGCAATCGGGCATCGGCAATCGCGGCACTCGGCGAAGCCGCGCGCCTTGCTCCGACCGAGCCGCGTTATCGCGCGCACTTTGGCCATGCCATGATAAGCGAGCAACGCTTGCGCCGCAGCGCGGAAGCTGAACTCAAAGCGGCCATCACGCTCGACGCCAACAATGCTTCTTATCGCGTGATGCTCGCAGAGCTTTACAGTGACCTGGGCTTGATTCGGCGAGCGCAAACTGAACTGGATCGCGCGCTCTCGATTGATCCACAAAACGACGCCGCGCGCCGCTTGAGCGGCAAACTGAAAGGGAAAAGCTAGTGGTCAGTGGTCAGTGGTCAGTTAAAAACCAAGCGACAAAACTGCTTTTGTTCTTACTGACCACCGACCACTGACTACCGACCATTGCCAGCTACTTATGTCCATTAACCTTGATTTTTCAGAGAACGAGCGCATCACGGGCGAGGCGTTTATGCGTCTGGCGGCGGCTGCGGATGAGTTTGAAGGATATGCTCAGCCGCATGCGTCGAGGATTGCGAGGCTGGCCGATGCGCTGGCAAAGCAGTTTCACCTGGCGCAGCAGGATCGCGCTTCGCTCAAGCTGGCGGCGCTCGCTCACGATTTGGGCGAAGTCGCAATGGAGCGTGATTACATCAGGCGCAAGGATGCGTTGACGGAAGACGAGCGGCTTGATCTGGCGCGTCATCCCGTCATCGGCGAGCAGGAGGCGGCTCGCGCAGGCGCGGATCGCGGCGCGCAGCTACTCGTGCGCTGGCATCAGGAATGGTGGAACGGCGGAGGCTACCCGGACGCTCTGCGCCATGAGCAGATTCCGTTGGGAGCGCGCATTCTACGCGTCGCAGACTCTTACGCCGCGCTCACAGATGAGCGCCCCTTTCGTCCCGCTCATACAGAGGAAGAAGCGCGCAGGTATCTGACAGAGTGGGCGGGTCTTGAATTCGACCCGCGCGTCGTGCGCGCCTTTCTCTCGCTTCCAACGATTCCCGAACTCAAATCCTATGCGAAAGGAACTCTGGACGTTGAAGTCCTGAATCTGAAGTCGGAGATAAACTCTCCGATTTTGACTTCAGACTCCAGACTCTAGACTCCAGACCTTTATGAGCACAATTCCGAACGGGTGGCTCGCTTTCGAGTTGGGCGTGCTGCGTCGCCTCAAGTTCAAATCAATCAGCATGGCCTTCACGGGCGAGCCTGACCTGGGCGTCTATCTCAAACGCTGGGGGGCGCGCGTGGCGACAAACGATCTGGCGCAGTGGTCGGCGACGAAAGCCGCCGCTTTTGTCGAAAACAACACGGAGCAATTATCGGAAGAAGATGTCTCGCTCATCCTCGAAGATGCTTACGTTCCCCGACACAAGCTGGACAATCCGGCGCTGCGGAAATGGCTCAACGAAACCGACGCATGGTGGTTTGACAATGTGCGCCGGAATATCGAAAAGCTCGAATCCCCGACCGAACGCGCGCTGGCGCTCGCCTGCGGCATGACGGTCGGCGACTACGCGCTCTCTTTTGATGAAGAGACGCGCGAGTTTCGCCAGCCGCTCTCGCAGGTATTTCGCCGCGTCTGGCAATCGCAACTCCCGCCCGTCAACAACTCGCAACGCAACACGAGCGACAACCGCGAGGCGCGCGACTTTATCGCCGAGCAGCACACGAATCTTCTCTATCTTCGATTGCCGCGCCCGAGAAGCTTGAACGAGCAGCGCCGGAATACGTTTTCTGCGTGGCGCGAAGAATGGCTGCGCGGCGGGGACGAATTCTGGGCTGAATTTGAGAAGACCAAAAGCGGAAGACTGGGCACGAGCGTCGTCACCAAGCAGCAATACCTGCGCTTTGTGGAAGATTTGCTTCAGGTAGCCCTGCACCTTCCCGCATGGGCCATCGCTCACACGGAAGACGGCTTCATCCCCACCGGCGATCTGGTCGAAACCATCAACCGCGTCCGCAAGGTAGAGACAGTCTACTCGAAAGATTTTTCCGAGTTGACGGGCTTACGCGCGACCATCATTACAGCCTAACAGTTTTCAGTTTCAGCTCAATTCTGTCATCAGGTTTTATCCCCGAAGGGGATACATACAATAGCCGGGGGCAACGCCCCCGGTAACACGCGCCGCAACGCGTTCCGACCCTGAAGGTGTCGTATATCCAACATTGCATATACGACACCTTCAGGGTCGGAACTATTTATCATGTCATTCCGGGGGCGTCGCAAACTTCGTTTGCGACGCCCCCGGCTATTTTATGTGCCCCTTTCAGGATCAAAGAAAGCGCGCCGATCACCCAATTGAGCTGCCAAAGACCATTATCGCCGAGCAATTTTCAGTCGCTCCTAGTGGAGCTAAAAAAACTGAAAACTGAAAACCGGAAGCTGAAAACTGTTTCCTACTCCTTCCCCTTCACTATCACCAGCGTTTGATCGTCGTCTCTTTCGCGTGCGCCCGACCAGGCGTCTACTTCTGCGAAAATAGCGTCGCGCAATTCGTGGGCTGATAGTTGGCGGTGCTCGACGGCAAATCGCGCGAGGCGCTCTTCGCCGTATTCCTCTCCAATCTCGTTTTCGGTTTCGCTGATGCCGTCTGAGAAGATGAGCAATACATCACCCGGTGCGAGCGCTGCGCCAGCCTCTTCATACTTCGCCCACTCAAACGCTCCGACCATCATCCCGCCCGTCGTCAGACGCTCAACCGTTCCATCCGTGCGGACGAGAATCGGCGCATTGTGCCCGGCGTTACTGTAGCGGAATTGCCGCGTGCGATCTTCATAGAGGGCGAGGAACAAAGTGGCGAAGCGGTTGGATTCTGTGCTGAGGCAGAGTTGGCGATTGATGTTAGTCATCTTGCGCGAAACCGCGCCGTTAATCTCAGCCGCCGCGACGACGTGCGTGAGCAATTGCCCGCCACCGTCAGCGCCCGCTTCGGCAGATGCTGTGACGGCGCGCTCCGCCACCTCCATTCGTTCGGCGGTGATGGTGGTCTGCGCGCGCAGGGAGGCTTGCAGGTTCGACATCACGAGCGAGGCCGAGACGCCTTTGCCGGACACGTCGCCGAGCGCAAGCACGACGAGACCGGGCGCAACTTCGATGTAATCGTAGTAGTCGCCTGCGACGCCACGAGCCGCGCGACATTCGGCGGAAATCTCAACCGTCGAAAGCGGAGGAACACTGCGCGGGAAAAGCTGTGCCTGCACTTCGGCTGCGATTTCGACCTCGCGTTCCAGTCGCTCGCGCTCGACACGTTCCTCCAACAGCACTTCGATGTTGGCAGACATATCATTGAAGGCTACGGCGAGTTCTCCGAGTTGATCCTGCGAGCGAACACGCACGCGATGAGAGAAGTCGCCCTGCTTGATAAACTCGACGGCGCGATAGAGTTTATGCACCGTGCCGGTGACGGCGCGCGTCATCCAGATAGCGGCAATCAGCGCCAGCAATTCCAGCACGAGGAAAGCTATGCTCGTGTACCACAAAGCCCAGCGCCAGAGTTCGCCCGGCTCGCCATGTCCCCAAAACTGCTTGCTCGCCAACGCCCAAGACCAATCGAACACAAAACTCAAGTGCTCGCTCGTTTCCCCGCTCGCCCAGTTAGTTGACGGCAGCATGACGACATAAAACGACTCGCCCACTTGTTCGCCAAACTGATCCCGGCGAAACATATTTTCGACATTGCGTTCGCGCGCAGGGTCTTCGCTATTCTGTCCGCCATCGGGGTCATCGTTTGGTTGGTTTCCATAACCCAACCTTGAATCCATCCGGCTGCTTTCCGTATTCAATGCTCTGTAAACGAAGAATGGGCGAACGTAAATGCCCGTCGTTTCGCGGTATTGATCGACAAGCGCGCGACTCACCGGCACAGCCAGCAGCAAGGCGAACGGCCTATTGCCCGCAACGCCGCGAGTCAGAGAGCGCATAGACGGAGAGCCGAAATTCTCCTCCGGTTTTGTCGGCGCGTTGAAAGCCAACCCGCTCCACTCTGCGCGCCCGCGCAACCACTCCGGCAAGCGATAGCCCACCGACGGCGAATCTTCCCCGACGCCGCGCGTGCTCTCATCATCAAGCATGCTGATGAATGACGCAGAGCCTTTGTGTCCGACTGAGGCCGCGTCCTCACCCGCCGCCCCACGCCACAAGGCTACGCGCGCTCCCGGCAGCGACCCGCGCAGCAGCGACGCCCGCTCGTCAAGCCATGACTGAATGCTGCGGTCGTCTGCGCCCGGCGGCAGGCGAGCGAAGGCTTCTGCGAGACTGTGTGCGCTTGCTTGAGTCTGACGTTCAGTCGCATTGACCTGCGCGGTGATGATGCGCGCCATTCCCTGCCCCGACCCGCCGAAAGCTGAAACGAGGCCGAGCAGCGTCAACAGAATAATCGGCGTCAGCCCGACGAAAAGATAGGTAATTACCAGACGACGACGAACGCGCCAGAGAAGTTTTCTCTTCAACCAGCGGAGCGCCTTCACGCCGTAATAGAGGCCCGTCAGACAGACCGCCCAGAAAGTGAGGTGGCCGAAGAATGAGCCGGGGAAACTTTGCCGGAAAGCCTGAGAGTCACCGAAGAGCAGCCAGACGACGAGCAGCACGCTTGAGACAATCGCCACAGGCGGCATCACGCGCCGCAGCCACAATTGCACACGCGTCCATCTCTGCCTGCCCCTGCTGCGCTCTCCCTCAATCTGCTTCTGCATGGTTGCTCAAGTTTACAAATCAACCGAATCGAAATCAGCGAGTAAAGATGAAAGGTTCAGTGTTAGAAGTCAATCTCTGCGAGTTGGTCTCTTTTCATAAAACGGACTGGCTAGGCTTCTCTGACAGAGAATCTTGAATTGCATCTCAAGCGGCATTTCACCACAGAGACACAGAGAGCGCAGAGATTGCACAGAGATTTGAAATCTCAGATTCCTAATTTGAGATTACTTTTCTCTGTGCCACCTCCGTGTTCTCTGTGTCTCTGTGGTGAACGCTCTTCTACCGACATTCAATGCCAAGCGACCACTCCGCTCGCATCCACAGACGCGCGCTCCTTCATTATGAAAGAAGAAGCGCGCCTGTTTCATCCGGCGGAAGCCAGCAGGACTTTCTTCTCATCATCCTGCTGCTCCTCCGCTTGTTCCATCTCCGCAGGCATACGCAATTTGCCGAAGGCAAAAAGCCCCAGCCACAGGAGACCCGGCGTTGCCGACAGCAATCCTGAGATAATTGTCAGCGTGCGTGCGCTGATCGCGTGCAGCGACCAGGCGGCGAAGATCGTCGAGATACTCATCACGAGGATTTCCGCCGCGCGGTCTGTCGTGATAACGCGCCCGCGCAAATTGTCAGGTATCAGACGCATCAACAATGTCTCCTGCACCGCGTACTCCATGCCGATGATGAGGCGCGACAGGAACATCATCAAGCCTGCCAGCCAGAGCGTCGGCATCAGTCCGGCGACGGCGAAGATGACGCCGTGCGCGAACAACATCCACCCGATGAATTTGGACGTTATGCCGTGCATCTCGACGTGCGTACCAACGCGCCGGGCGCACAGCATCCCGACGAACACGCCAGCGCCGACAGTCGCATAGAGCGCCGCGACGCCTGCATCCCCTTCGAGGCCGCCCTGCCCGGCGAAGACCACGCCGCCCAGCCGGTCGTAAATCAGGTTGCAAGCGCCGCCACCCGTCGCCCACAACACGTTGACGCCGATGATGGCAGCAACCAGAGGATAGCGCGCGATGTACTTCCAGCCATCCTGCAAGTCAGTCCAGAAGCGCGGACGTTTCTTCCTCTCACCAGCTTCAGCCTCACGCTTGTCAGGTTCGTCAACGCTCTCTTCCCTCATCTCTTTTTCAGGGATGAGCCAGATGGAGTAGGCCGAGATGAAGAAGGAAACCGCGTTGATGATGAAAGCGGTCTGGTAGCCGAAGCGAGCGGAAGCCCACCCGCCCAGCGCCGCGCCGAGCGACATCAACAAAAAGCGCGAGGAGAACATCAAGGCATTTCCGGCCAACAAGCCCTGCCCGCCCGCGATGTTCGGCAGCGCCCCGTTCTTGGCAGCCTCGAAGAAGGCTGTCAGGAGCGAGGCCGCCACCGAACAAACGTAGGCGATCCACAAATCCTCCGGCCCGTCTACCAGCAGGAAGCCGAGCGCGACGATTCCGCGCGCCACGTCCGACAAGATCATCACAGTGCGCCGCGACCAACGATCAGCGAACGCTCCCGCGAACGGCGCAAACACCGCGAACGGCGCAAACCGGGCAACAAGCATGATGGCCGTCGCGTCCGGCGCGGCCACGGAAACAGCGCGCACCAATCCCAGCCCGGCGATGAAGTTGAACCAGTTGCCGAGTTCGGACACGACCTGCCCAGACCACAACCGCCTGAACGAGCGATTGCCCCGCAGTAATTGCATGTAAGTTAAGGTAGCCATAACTAACCCAGAATTCAGGAGTCAGAAAACAGAAGTCAGAATGAATGGCTGAAACCGTTCTCCTTTCTCCTGTCTCCTGACTTCTGACTTCTGTCTCCTCAAAGAAATGAGCCGCCGGATTCTCATCCAAGCGGCTCGCAGCCTTCTGAACAACTTTGAGGAAACGTTTCATCCACCTGTGAACTTCGGTGGCCGTTTCTCTATAAAGGCTGCGACGCCTTCACTGAAATCTTTTGTTTGCCCTGACTCGATCTGTGCCTTGTGCTCAAGCTCAAGCTGCGCGTTGTAATCGTTTGTGGCGCTTTGCTCCAGCAAGCTCTTGATTCGCGCGAGCGCTGCGGTCGGGGCGCTGGCGAGACGACTGGCGAGATTGAGCGCCTCCGCCATCAACTCCCCGTCGGCGACAACCCGGTTAATCATCCCCAACGATTCAGCCCGCCTCGCATCAACCATGTCGCCCGTCATCAAAAGCTCTGTTGCGCGCTTCCATCCGACGAGGCGCGGCAGAATGAATGTTCCGCCGCAGTCAGGCGTCAAGCCAATCCTGATAAACGCCTGATTGAACTGCGCGCTCTCGGCAGCCAGGACGAGGTCGCACGCCAGAGCGAAGTTGCAGCCGCCTCCGGTCGCCACACCGTTGACGGCGGCGATAACAGGCACGGGCGTTTCTCTAATCAGCCGGACGCAATCATGTATCAACGTGAGCGGCTCATCGAAGAAGGCTTGAAGCCGTCCTTCTTTCTCCGCCATCTCGCGCATCTCGCGCAGATCGCCGCCCGCACAGAAAGCGCGCCCCGCCCCGGTTAGGACAATTGCCCGCGCGCCACCTTCGCGCGCTTCATTCATCGCGCTACGAAACTCATGCCCCATCGCGACCGTCAACGCATTGAGCGCTGCCGGGCGATTGAGCGTGATGACAGCTGTCGCGTCACGCATCTCCAGTTGGACGGTTTCGTAACTCATCTTCAAACGCTAATTTGACGCCGGGCAAGCCAATTTACCTGCCGGAAAGCATCAGCTTAATTCAAACTACAGTCTTAAATTATTTGAGCAAGCGAGGCCGATTTTGCTTCGTGTAATGATTGAAGAAAAAGCCTCGCGGCTTGCTCAAGATGTCTGCGACATTAGCCTATACGGAAGAAACGCCGTGTTTGTTCGCGCTCTCTTTACTCTTACTTATTGCGCGCGGCTGGCAGCAAAGCATTCGCCGCACAGCACGGGTCTTCCGCTCGAAGGCTTGAAGGGCACGTTATCGGTTTTGCCGCACTGGTCGCAGGTGATTTCAAAGCGCTGGCGTTCGCCGCCCCCTGCGCCTCGTCCTCCGCCACCGAAATTGGCGCGGCGGCTATCGCGGCAAGCCTTACAACGCTTCGGCTGGCTCAGGTTTCTCTCCGTGTAATACTCCTGCTCACGTTCGGTGAATGGGAACTGTGTGCCGCACTCGGCGCAAGTGATCTCTACGTCTGGCATGTTAGCTTCTCCCTGTGGAAAGCCGTGCGCGAGGATTTGAGGCTTTCCTCTTTGTCTAAGGGCCTGGCGCTCGTCCGTTGGAATCCGTTTCTTGACTGTGACCGCCATCGAGCGCGGACGATCAAGCAGCTATTTGCTCTCGCAATGCTCCGACACGACACTTCACATCCCGAAGCCTTTTAAGCACCACGGAGTTTACCGCAAGGGCTGCCGTAGTGTACAGAAATAATTGCATGAACAAAACGCACCCTGACTTCGCGCATTATTTAACTGAAGACTGTGCGTAAATCGCCGCGTAGCGGCGCATTGAGTTTAGCCCGGCGTTGAAACGCCGGGAACATGCGTCAGCACCACCACGCGTCGCGTCAGCGACGGTTGAAACAACACATCGTGAGTTTTCAACCGTCGCTGACGCGATGTAGAATCATCACCGTCTATTTCCCGTGCGTTGAAACGCACGGCTAAATTCAAGCAGCCGCTCACGCGGCGGCCAGGCGCAGATAGGATTTATGCACAGCCCTCATTTAACTACTAAATAATTGAAGATGGAATAGGCTCTGGAGTATTTAAGCAGGCTATGACGGATAACTAATGCAAGTCCAATCTTTCTTTTAAGCTTTTGACGTGATCTCTTGAGACAGTGAGTTCGGTACGATTCTTATCTTTCATGCGGATCAACATGCGTCCACTAAACCAGCGATGTAGCTCATCCACGAAGGACAGGTTAATCAACGTAGCTCTATGAACGCGGACGAACCCTCTTGAGTCGAGCTTTTGCTCAAGCTCGGAAATGGTGTGATCCACGATGTAGTTTTTGATTTCCGTTGCAGCGTAGGTCAGCTTATCTTCTGAAAAGAAGTGCGTGATTTGATCCAGCTCGATAAACATGATCCGGTCGCCGACGCGTGAGCAGATGCGATCAGTAGAGACACGTGGGGCGGAAGAAAACCCGGCGGCCAACTGCGTCATCAATGACTGAAGCTGCGTTCGTAGCTCAAGCGATTTTCCCGTACCCTGCAAGAGGTCGAGTTTCTTTAGCGCGCGTTCGAGTTGCTCAGGATCGACCGGCTTCAAAAGATAGGCGATTGAGTTCACCTCAAAAGCCCGGAGCGCATATTTGTCATAAGCCGTCGTGAATATAACTGTCGGCTGCGTCGCCAGCTTCGCCAGCAGCTCAAAGCCATTCATGCCGGGCATCTGAATATCTAAAAAGAGCAGATCAACAGGTTCGTTGAGAAGAAACTTCAGCGCCGTTGAAGGCTCCGTAGTGCTGCCGACAATCTCGATGCGTCCGGTCGCCTGAAGCAAGCGTCGCAGACGCTTGAGCGCCAGCATCTCGTCATCAACCAGAAAGGCACGCCAGGTTGCGCCCATAACATTCATCGTTTCAGGCTATTTGTGAGCCAGTTAGTGGAAGATAAACCGTGACGCTAGTGCCCTCATTGGTGGAACCGACAGAGAGCTTTGTCTCATCGCCGAGCAGCGTCAGCAGACGCGCCCGCAGGTTATCAATCCCATGCCCGTAAGGAATCGTCTCGCCGTTGAAGCCCGGCCCATCGTCCCACACTTCGAGGGCCAGAGTGGTTTTCAGAAGGCGTGCTGAAATTCTGATCACGCCGCCCGCCGTCCTGGGCGAGATGGCAAACTTGACGCTGTTCTCAACCAGCGGTTGAAGCGTTAAAGGCGGCACGGGCAGAGCGTCGAGACCCGGCTTGACCTCAATCACGTAAGACAATCTTTCGCGGAAGCGTGCGCGCTCGATTTCGAGATAATCGGTAACAAGTTTGAGCTCTTCCCGCAACGGCACATGGCTTTGCTCGCAGGCATCGAGTGATGTTCGCAGCAGGGCGGCCAATCGTTGAACCATCTGCTCGGCGAGCAACGGGTCTTCCAGGATCAGCGCGGAAATCGAGTTCAGGGTGTTAAAAAGGAAGTGCGGGTGCAGTCTTGATTCGAGTGACGCTAGACGCGCTTCGGTGGCCAGCTTGAGTGCGCGCTCTTTCTCCAACTCCTGTGTACGCAGTTGCAGAGTCGTGGCCTGCATCCGGTCTCGAATCTTCTCGTATGTATGAATGCTCAAACCGATAACCAGCGCGATGACAAAAACGCCTGCGGTCTTATACCCGAACTCCGGCCAGAATCTCTCGCGACTCACGAAGCCGGAACCGAGCAGGCAGAGTTGTACTATGAGTGAAGACACGGCGGCGATCAATCCGAGAGCGCTGAGTATGCCCGTCCAATTCCAGGGTGGCCGAATCGCCGTCAATCTTTCCGCGACCGCTGGCATCATCAGACCAAACAACAGCCCGTAGACAGTGGAGTGAATGAGTGAGGTGGTGAGTTGAGCGCGCAGCGTTTGTTGATTGCTTTGAGGCTCCGACCAGAACAATATCAAGCCCATCGCCAGCCCGACAAAGATATTCAGCCCGATCAGGCGGAGCAGCCGTGTGCTTAATGATATGGTTTTAGTCCGCGCACTCATTCTCTAGCCAATGCAGTTCTCCAGCCTGGGAACATCAGGAGCGACTGATGTGGCAGCCGGTGCAATCATGCTGCACGACGGGAAGCGGCGTGATGTCTAACCAGCGTTGCGCTTCGCGTTCGTACTTTGTGCCTTTGCCTTCTTCGATAATCAGTCGTAGATATTTCAGCGCTTTTTCCCGCTCGCCCAAAATGCTCCAGCCGCTCGCGAGGCCAAACAGCAATTCGCCCCGGCTGTGCATACTCATTTTCCGGAAAAAAGGTTTCTGCCATTGATAAACTTTCTCGTAATCGTTGAGTGCGCTCAGAAGTAAAGCGCGCCCCTCGGCATCTGACGGATCCCAGCCGGATTGCGCGAGGCCGATCAGGGTGGCAGAGCGTCCGATCTTCACACCCATGTTGTTGGGTTCAAAGGCGACCGCGTCGTTCATCTCTTTCAACCCACGATTCCAGAGACTATCGCCCGCGCTTGCGTCCCCTTTCGCGTAAGATTGAGCGGCGCGCGCGAGGAGTCCGCCGCCGTGCCAGACAAGAGCATCGGCATGTTTTGGGTTGGTGGCTAAAATCTCTTCGGTGAATTTCATCCCCCGCTCAAGGCGTGCGGTATCACCCATCATGCCCGCGAAGAAATCATCGCGCACAAGCGCATCGAAGCGCGGCGCGGCTTTTGGCGTGCCGCCTTCCTGAGTCCGGGAAGATTCGGCGCGCACAGAGATGAAAGCCGACCGGTTGAAAGATTGAGAAGAAGTCGCGGCATAGAGTCCGCACGCGATGATGACGAAAAAACATTTGATTGACCGGAGATGTTGGGCAAAAGGCAGTTTCATCATGCACCTCTTTTTGTGACTTTCAGGAAGATAATGTGTGTGCCGCGCTATTTCTGCGTCCCGGATTTCTGAACCTTGATAATCTGGCTTTGGACATGCCTGGTAAAGACTCTGTTCGGGTTAGCACCGAGCGCCAGATTGATCTCCCTCAAGGCTTCATCCCTTCGCCCCGCATCAAGGTGGAAGATTGCTAACCAGATGTGGGGCGAGTCGGAGAGCGAATCAAGCTCGACCGCCTTCTTCAACATCTCAAACGCCTTCGATTTGCTTCCACCGAAAGAGTCCGGCGTGTAGTAATAACTGATCGCACGCGAGACGTAGGCATTAATGTTTTTCGGGTCGAGTTCAATGGCCTTATCCATTTCATCTGTTGAGCGCTGGCCGTAACGCATTCCGCCGCCATAAACGTGTGGAATCAACTGGCTCAACAAATCCCCCAGCAACTGATGAGCGTCCGAGGATTTTGGATTAAGCGCGACAGCCTTTTCGGCAGCGGCGACACCAGCCTCCGCCGCCTGTTTGAACAACTTGCTGTTCTCGCGCGTTTCAGCCGCCTCACACATCCAAACCTCAAATTGTGCGAGGCGCAAATAAGCCTCGAAACTGTTTTTATCTGTCGCCTCCTTCTGAGCTTTGGCGACTATGCGCTGAAGGTCTTCAACGGAAGCATGATCTCTGGCTTTGCGCGCGGCGACGACTTCCGAACTTTCATTTGACGATTGTTTCGTAGCTGCCGATTGGCCTAACACGACTACCTGACAGACAACGAGCAGGAGAATCATTCGCTTCATTTCATTCACCTCAATGACGTAGGGTCACTACAGCCGTCCGTTGGTACTTAGACCCACTGAAGCTTACAGGATGAGGAGCAGCCGGTGTGCATTAAACCGACAGGCAGGTGAAAAGAATAGATAAACGGGAGGAAATTGAAGACGAGCGGTAAAGCCCAATAGCCCTCAGTGATCGTTCGGAGGCTGAGCAGGACTTCCCGCCCGAATCTCCCAAAGGCTTATGATCTTCAGATGTTGGTGAATGCGGTGTGAAATGAAGTTTCAGCTATTCTTTCATTAATTCACTGACATGAGCGCGGACAGTTCCGCCAAGTGTACCTAGATTATAGCCACCTTCGAGACAGGAGATGACGCGCCCTTTGCAGGCATCGGCAGCCCACTGCTTAACCGTGCGTGTCATCTGTATGAAGTCTTCATCGGTCAACAATAATTGCCCCAGCGGGTCGGCTTCATGCGCGTCGAAGCCAGCCGAGATGAAGATGAGGTCGGGCTTGAATTTCGTGCCTATCTCTTCGAGCGCCGCGTCTAACATGTTTCTCTGCTCCGACGCGCGGGTGGCGGCGCGCACGGGAACATTCAAGGTATAGCCGCGCCCGCGCCCAATGCCGGTCTCGCCGCGCGCTCCGCTTCCCGGATACCAGGGATACTGGTGCATTGAGAAGAAGAAGACGGAAGGATCATCGTAGAAAATCCCTTGCGTGCCGTTGCCGTGATGCACGTCCCAGTCAACGACGGCAACGCGCTCGATCTCAGGATAACTACCTTGCGCGTAACGCGCGCCGATGGCGACGTTGTTGAAGAGACAGAAGCCCATCGCGCGCTCTGCCGTCGCGTGATGTCCGGGCGGGCGCACGGGGAGAAAAGCGTTCGCAGCTTCCCCCTGCATCAACGCATCTACAGCCCGGCACACGCCCCCGGCAGCATTGAGCGCCGCATCCATCGAACGCATCGAGACCACAGTATCCGAATCCAAATAGCCCGTGCCTTCGCTCACCGCACGCTCGATTGCTTTGTAATGCTGCGGCGTGTGACAGGACTGCACCAGCCCGCGCGGTGCGGCGCTCGATTGTAGCTCCAGAAGCTCCGGCCACAGCTTCTCGTCTCCACGCAAAGCCTCCATCACGACCGTGTAGCGCTCAGGTCTTTCAGGATGACCCTCGCCCGTCTCATGCTCTTTGTAAATCGGATGATGAATAATTGCCGTCGTCATAAAGAGGATTATGCGAGGCCACAGGCAAACAGGTCAACAGGGGGTAAAGCAGAATCCAGAATCTAATGCCGAATGGCAGAACAAAAGAGAGGAAGAAGAGAAACCACGAATTAACACTAAGCAACACGAAGGATTCTTTCTTCGTGCTGCTTCGTGTCATTTAGTGGTTTATCTTTTTCTCTCTAAAGCTGGAAGGATGATGCAGCAGCCACCTTGTTTTCATTCTGTCTCCTGACTTCTGTCTCCTGTTTCCATTGCATACGGTCGGAAGTCAAGATGATGCGGTTGCCTTTAGTGAGGTAATGACGAAAGTGCAGGAAAACGGCGGTTTTCCTTGTTCCGGCCTTCGTTTCAGTCTTTGGCTGTGCGCGGAATACCATTTGCTAAATAGCAGAGGTGGAGAAGTTCGCTAAGATCAAACCTCGCGGATTGATAACAAATTTTTTGAGATTCAGGAGACGAATAAATGTCCTACGATGAAGAACAACATAAAAGAAGCCGCGTGGTGATTGAGACGCCGACCGCGCGCCGCGAGGTGGTGCAAACGGTGACGGCTCGCGCGCCTGAGAGACGCGGAGTCTCAACCGGCGTCGTGGCCGCGCTCGTCATCGGCGCTGTGGCTCTGGTAACAATACTCTTCCTGTTTATTTTGAACAGGCAAAACACTGGCACGGAAGTCAACGCCAACGTGCAAACCGCGGCGACGCCACTTCCGCAGCAACCCGTGATTATTCAGCAGGCCACACCATTACCACAGACGCCAATCATCATTCAACAACCGGCGACGACGACCACAACACAGCCTCCGATTATTATCGAACAGCCCGCACCTGCAACCGCAGCGCCCGCGACGACGACGAGCGGTAATGACGATGCAGCGGTTCAATCGGCGATTGATAAAAAGATGGCCGAGGATGCCACGCTCTCAACGGTCGGCGTCACCGTCACGGTGAGTAACGGCAAAGCCACTTTGATCGGAACTGTAGACACACAGGCTCTAAAGAACCAGGTCGAGAGGCTGGTCAAAGCCGTCAAAGGTGTGAGAGCCGTTGACAGTCAGATTATCGTGTCCGGCGGCTGAAATCTTACACCGCACGTTCTCACTCAGAAGCAAAAGGGACGCGCCCGCCTCGCAAGACACGCGGGCGCGTTCTTTCTTTTCCGCGAGTCTTCAGGCGTGCGTCTGGATAAAAGCATCTGAGATCGGAATCTACCTGCCGGACTTTTTCGCTTTGCGTGGAGAGCTTTTGCCGGATTTCTTTGCTCCACCTTTTGAGCGCGAAACCGTGACCGTGACTCTCCCTGCGTCACAACGAAAGACCATGTAATCGCCCGGACGCCCACCCATTTCTCTGACCAGCGGCGATGGAATTTTGCCGCGAATGACACCCGCATCATTTGCCAGTCTGGCCCGGTATTCAGTCGGTTCTTTCTTTGCCATTGTACAACCTCCTTCAGTAGATAAAGCGGTTGGATTCCCCTGGCGCGAACCGTTTTCTCCTTTATTTGTTCCTTGCTCTCAATATCCTTCCGTGTGCTGGCGTAGCCATTCGTCCAGCTCCGATTCGGTCGGCTCGCGCTTCAACTCTTCGCGCAAACGCTCCCGCACATACTCTCGCTCGCTTTGAGCAGCATCATCGAGCGAAGCATCTGCATCATCCGGCTCGTTAGCTTCTTCTGATGAAGCAACTTCTAACCTTCGGTGTGGCGTAAGCATGAAGCCATAGTTCCCTCTGAAAAATGAATAACCCTGCTTAGGCTGAAGCATTATTTCTTACTCCTCTTGGTTCGTGTTCTGTAAAGGACGCCTGAAAGAAAAGAGACTCGTGTGAGGTCGCTTGCCCTTTTCACATGGGGGCGACGTGAATTTCGCCTGTCAACATCGAGGTAACGATTGCGAGGCTTGCCTCTTCACCTTGAATCACCAGACGGCGGCTGCTCTCGCTCGCGTAGAAGCTGACTTCAACAATCAAACACCCGTGAGGCGCAAGGGTGAGGCGCGCGAGATTCTCTGCATCAGAGCCATTATCATGCAGCGCCTGTACATCGGCGCGCAAGTCTGCTTTGGAGTCTTCGTCCAACTCAAGCTCGTTGATCGCCATCGTCTGCGGGACGAGTCCCATCTCGCCGTCTAAAAAGATCGTCCAGATAAAGCCTATGTCCAGGAGCAGGTGCGCCGACTCGTCAAACTCGAAATAGCCCAGCACGGTTGTCCCGATGACGTGCGCGATGACATGATCCTGGTGAGTACTGGTCTCATGTAATTCCCAATCGGAAGACATATTACCTGTAGCGAGGATGAGAGTTTCTGAAGCGCCTAGCCTTTACGCAACTCTTTAATCACATGCGTGAGCACGTTTCGCTCCATCACGGACAAACCGGCGAAGCGCAAGCCGAAACCCAGGTTCGGCTGGTGATGAACGACTTCGCCGCGCAGAGGCATTCGGCCTCCGGTCGGTAATTGAATCTCAAAACGAACCTCTTCGCCGATAGCGACCGGCGCGAGCGACTCCATGTAGCATCCACCGAGACCGATGTCGCTGATACGCGCTTCATGTTTTCCCGACAGGCTCTCCCAGTGTACTTCGAGCGGCAGCGAATAACGCTCATCGAATCTGGTGTACTTCCGCATCGCTTTCCTTCACCATCTGCCGCATAGGTCGCAGCACGAGGGCTATCAAAAGATGAAGCAGAGATCATACTTTTCGCCGGGCAAATCTATATACAGCTTATGCTCGTCGGCATCAATCTTGATGATGTCCTGACAGATCAGGACGAACACGCGCTTGCAGCCCCGGAGCGCGGAGCCTTCCGCGAACTTTAAGGTCAAAGAGGTCGGGGTCGAGACGTAAGTCCCGGCGAGCGTCTCAGGAACAACCAGCGTTAAGCCCTCGCCGGTCGAAAGTTCCTGCTTTCGTCCCTTGTTGGAAAAGTCTCCCTGCGCTACGCCGCGCGGCGCGAATTTAACGTCGCCGCGTCCGCCCAACTTCTTCCACTCGGATTTTTCCATAGATAACCCGAAAGCCTCAAACATCTCAACCATCGGGATTGTAAACTTCCCGCCCTTGTGCTCGGTTGAAACCCTGCGGATTAATTCGAGGACAGGCTTTTTGAGTTCCGGGCGCGGCAAGCATTCAACGAGCATCGTCTGCCCCCTTGTCTATTTGAGTTCTTAATCTTTCAGGCGAATGCGCGCGCATAGTACACTTCGCGAGCTACGGCACGCAAGGGAGAAGTTCCCGCTGCCGCCGCAACTTAAATTTCAGCGCCGGGGAGAAGAGGCACTCGCTAAAGTTCATCGCACAAGTTTGAGCGATTGCTGTATAATGGCGGCGTTGTCAAGTTCTTTTGTCTTCGGGTAAATTCAAGCCCGCGAGTGTCTCACAACCCTTGGCGCGCTCTCTCTGATTTGAGTTCTGATCCGGTGCGAGTCTCCAGGCCTCGCCATTTCAAGCCCAGGTCGAATCGGGTGTACACGCGCACATATCGTGTGATTTTCCTTTTAGAGTGAAACCGCAGCAATAAGTTTCACGGTCTTGACAGCTTATAGCTTCGCACAGGCTGGCTACGCCATCAATCTCTATCTTCATCCGGATAGCGGAGGCCCCAGCCCCTCTCTCTCTCAAGAGATGAGTTAGCCCCACAGTTAATCACCAGGAGGTATTTCCAATGCTGGGTAAGCAAGTGCTCTTAAAAGATGCCTTTATCAGTTACAGTAGCGTCGATAATGAGGTCATCCAGAAGATCAAAGAGAGGTTCGTGCGGGAGAAGATCTCGTTCTTCTTTGCTCCTTCGGATATAAGGGCTGGCGACCCCTTTATCAGCGAAATCGAGGAGGGATTACGAACGAGCCAGGTGGTCGTTCTCTTTCTGACAAAGGCTTCGCTCAACTCTTACTGGGTCAGGACGGAGTGGCATAGCAGAATGGTACAGATGGCCAATGACAAAACATTCGGCCTGATACTGGTGCTGCTTCCTGGCATCACGGACGCGGACATTCCGGTGGTGCTGACCCCTACCCATCGCCTGGACTTTCGCAATCGCAACCTGGCGTCGCTTGACGATCTTGAGGAGATCGGAACTCAGATCGTAGACGCTCTCAAGGCGGATCTGCCTACGCAGGGTGCGACGAGTATCGGTGTGCCTTTCGTCATCTACGCTATGACGGACGAGGAGGCCAGGAAGCTCGTCTCAGGTGAAGCTTTTGAAGAAAGTGACTGGACATACAAGGCGGATCGGAATTTGTACAAAAGCTTAGTTCAGGCAGTGGAATATGCTGAGGCTGATCTCCCCAATTTTTACGGGGCGACGAGGGATGACTGGCGGCCTCCTCTGGCTAACCCGCTACATCTACCCTTACCCGCCGCTGTCGCTGGCCAAAACGGAGAGCAGAGAATCGAGCAGGCCTCTCCTTCGCCTATTACCATTCGCCACAGCATAGAAGCGGTTATCAAGCGCATCAACGATAACTCTCGCTCGACACCAAGCGAGCCGCTGGTTCGCCCCAAATTCTTCTCTACAGACTTCCTGACGGGCGATCCCACATGGCGAGATAGAACATGGAATCAGCTCAAGGATCAAGGCTGCATTCTCATCGTGGATGTCTTCTCATTGTGCCACCCTGATTTACGCAAGAGCTTAACCGACTCAGGGTTCAGCGTGCTTGATAATGTTTCGCTCGTCGTGCTTTCGCCTCTGCGCGGCGACGACCCGCCGACCATCAATAACATTATTGAGCGCGACATCGGCGAGAGGCTCAGGCGGGCTTTTTATCGCTTTGATTGCGAGCTTGATCTGTTTTGCGAATTTGGGGTCGGCAACGTGCGTGCGCTCAATCGCTGGCTCTACTGGACGCTCCCCGAAGCCATCAAAGTCGCGCAGCACATGAAGGTGAATCCGTTGCGCCGCCAGGCATGGCGGGCGCAGCAAGGCAATCCCCCGAAGGGCATGGAGAGCCTTTTCTAATAGAATTTTAAGAGGCTGCTGAAGATGATTTACACGTTTTACTCCTACAAAGGCGGGGTGGGGCGCTCGATGGCCGTCGCCAACATGGCTGAGCTCTTGTGTAAAAAGGGACTCAGCGTGTTGATCATCGACTGGGATCTGGAAGCGCCGGGGCTGGAACGCTACTTTCCCATTCCCATCAAAGAAGCTCTCGCGCACGAAGGCTTGATGGACATGCTGCTCTCATACAAACACAGCATGGCGCAGCCGCCTGATCCGGAACTTGTACATTCCAACGTTTTATTTGCGAAGGCAAAGCAGGAGGAATCGGTCGCCGCTGCTGCCGCGCTGCAACATGATGAAGCTTCGCTGGCAAGCGAATTACGCGCCGCCGATGACGCACCCCTCCCTATTGACACCGACTCTTCAACACTTGAGGTCGGCCCTGAATTCGCCCCAGCGCTCCCGGAGATTCGCAAATATATCTTTGATCTTCCGGCAGCAGCCGGGAGCAAAGGCAAACTCTCCTTAATGACCGCCGGGCGGCGCGACGGAGAGAACTTCGCACTTTATGCGGACACCGTGCGGACATTTGATTGGCAGGATTTTTATCGCAACTGGGACGGCGAACTCTTCTTTGACTGGTTTCGTGAACAGCTTCTAGATGTCTGCAAATTCAACGTCGTCTTACTCGACAGCCGCACGGGTGTCACGGAGATGGGCGGCGTCTGCACCTATCACCTGGCGGATGCGGTCGTGATGTTCTGCGCTCCGAACCAGCAGAACATCACGGGCACTTCCGAGATGGCCACCAACTTTACGAGTGATAAGGTCACAGCGCTGCGCCCTGAGCGCCCGCTGCGAGTGGTAATCGTCCCGTCCAGAGTCGAAGACCGCGCCGAGGCCATTAGCCTCGATCAATTCAAGAGCAGTTTTATAGATAAGTTCGAAAGATACGCGAAGGTATTTGAGAGCCTTGCACAGGGTGGTGATTCCGGTGAGAGCGAAAAAGATGGGGAAATCTTCTGGAAACTCAAGATTCCGCACGTTCCCTTTTTTGCCTTTAACGAGATTGTCGCGGTGCGCGAAAAAAAAGGCAAAGCAGGCTCGGAGGACATGGTGCGCGCCTTTGATTCTTTGGCGCAACGGATGGCCGAGCTAGCCCCGCCGAGTTCAAAAATCAATCAACTCATCAAACAGAAAAAGCGGCAGTTCGATGTTTATCTGAGCTACGCGACCCCTGACCTACAGAGCATCCAGTTTCTGGCCAAAAAGCTTAAAGACGAAGGAATCAATCCTTACGTCTCACATGACGAGCTTGTAGCAGGCCATGATTGGATTGACGAACTGAACTCCGTGCTCGATCAATCGCACATTTGCGCCTTCATCGTCGGGAAGGACGGTCTCTCGCGGTTTCAACTTCAGCAGTTGACTTATTTGGAGGAGCGACTTGATAAAGGCGAGGTACGGGTTTTTCCAATCTTGCTGCCCGGCGCGGAGCCAGGTCATCTGCCGCCCACCCTTTTAAGACGCGTTGCCGTCATCTTCGAATCAGCCCTGGATGATCCGCAAGCGCTTCGCCAGCTTATGCGCGGGATACGCGGCGGGACGTTTGAACCCAAGCAGACCACCAGCTTCATAGACGAGGCTTCTCCCTTTCGCGGGTTCTCGCCCTATTACGAAGAGCACGCGCAACTCTTTTTTGGTCGTGAAAAGTTTGTCGAGAGGATGATTGAGTCTTTGCGCGGTAGTCCCCTCGTCGCCGTGGTCGGCAAGTCAGGGTGCGGCAAGACATCTGTCGTCAATGCAGGTCTGATTCCCAGACTCCACGAAGGCGCGATCAGCGGCAGTGAGCGTTGGCTCATCGCCAATTTCAAACCGGCTGATAAACCCTTTAAGGCGCTGGCACACGCTCTGCTGCCCTTTTTGAGCGGCCTGGATGAGGCGAGCGCAATTACTGATGGCCTTATCAAGCTGGACGATCCGAACAATCTCAGTTCGGGTAATCCCATGTTAGCCATCTCCAAAGTTATTAACAGAGAGCCGCCGCCGACCCGCGTCCTTCTCGTCATAGATCAGCTTGAAGATTTCTTCAGACTTTGCAAGGACGAGGCTCTGCGCGAGCGATTTCTCAAAGAGTTGATCTCCCTCATTGACAGCGGCAGCGTGAGCGTCGTGCTGACGCTCCGCTCAGATGCCTATGTTGCCGCGCTCAAGCACGAGCCCCTCGCGGAGTTTCTCAGAGGCTCGACCTTAGAGCTTAACCCGATGACGCGCGAAGAACTGTTGAGCGCCATGATTGAGCCTGCGCGTAAACGCAACGTCGAGTTTGAGCACGGCCTCCCAGAACGCATTCACAACGACCTCGGCAACGAGCCGGGCAATCTGCCGCTCCTCGCCCTCACGTTGAACGAGATGTGGGGTCGCCGCCAGCAAGAAACGCTGACAAATGCGGCCTATAGCGAAATAGGCGGCGTTCAAGGCTGTTTCGTGCGCCATGTCGAAGCGGCATATAACAATCTCTCGTCTGAGAAACAGAAGATCGCGCGGCGCATCCTAATGCGGCTCGCCCCCGCATCAAGAAGCCATAGCTACACGCCGCATCGCCGCCTCACCTTCGCCGAACTCAGCAAGGATCAGGAGAAGGCACGCGCCGCTGTCAACGCGCTGGCCGATGCGCGCATTGTTGTCACCGGCAGCGAAGAAGGCAATGAAACAGTCGAGTTAGCGTACGGCGATTTGCTGAACAACTGGGGAAGCCTGAAGCTGTGGCTTGAAGTGGATCGTGGTTTTCTCTCCTGGCGACAACGATTGCAGTCTGCGATTGACGAGTGGGTGTTGACCGATAAAGACAGCGGCGCGCTGCTCGACGGCGCTTCGCTTCGCGAGGCGCAACGCTGGCTCGAAACACGAGGCGACGATCTCAGCGACCCCGAACGCGAATACATTGAGGCTAGTGCTGCCTTCAAGAAGAAGACTATCTTTCAAGCTGTCGGGGTTCTCCTCGCGGTTCTTGTTCTGACCCTTCTCGCCTGGCTCATCATAAGCTGGATTCAGAGCCGGGAGCGCTCCATCCTGCACTCTCGCCAACTGGCCGCCGCCGCCAACGCGCAGCTAAACAAAGACCCCGAACTGAGCGTCCTGCTTGCCGCTGAAGCCGCAAGAGTGCGCGATACTGACGAAGCTAGAGCAGCCTTGAAGCACGCACTCTCCGAATCACGCCTGCGCGCTACCTTTGACTTAGCAGTCTCGCCGCCTCAAGCATCTTCTTCAACGTCGAGCCGCCGCCCCCTGAGTGCTATTTTCAGCTTTGACGGCAAGTTGATTCTCGGGGGAAGCACAAATGGAGTCGCAAACATTTGGGATAGCAATTCGAGGACGCTTGTTAGTGAGATTCGTGAGAATAATGAGTTTTACGATGTGTTGTTCAGTCCCGATGCTAAACAAGTGCTTGTTCTCACCAGAAACATAGAGCCATCAGGTTTCATTTCGTCATATGAAGCACGACTCTTTGAAGCAACTTCTGGTAAGTCGACGACAAGCTTCCGGATGGACTCGCTGCCGCGATCTTATTCCTTCAGTCCTGATGGCGAATTTATTTTGATAGCGTCCTTTTTCAAGTTGACCTTGTGGAATGCTTCCTCAGGGATGCCGGTATATGACAAACCCTTCGGGAGCAGCGATGACGGTAGCGTATCCAACTCCACATTCAGTCCCGACGGGAAATTGATAGCAACAGTTGGCTCCAACGGTTTAGCGCAGCTTTGGGAAACGCTATCAGGCAAATCTTTAATTTCTCTGCGTGGGCATAAAGGTATGGTTCTCAACATCGCCTTTAGTGCTGATGGTAAGCTCGTTGCTACAGCGGGTGCGGATAAAACGGTTAAGGTCTGGGAGACGGGGACAGGGCGTTTGGTTCAGGATTTGAAAGATTATCCGGGCCTCGTTAGTCAAGTCAAATTCAGTCCCGACGGCAAGTATCTGGTCACTTCTTATTACGTATTACGCGAGGCTACCGGCAGCATCGCTCAATTCCATACGAGAGTTTGGGAGACGAGCAATTGGAAACAGCATCTCTACGACCTACAGCTAGACCCTAACACCTATCGCACGCCGGTCATAAGCCCCAACAGCAAGCTGATGGCTATGCCAAGAGCGAACACTGTAGCACTTGTTAACCTCAGTGACGGCGTAACGCTATTTTCCTTGCGCGGGCACAGCGACAGCGTAGCCAGCGTGGTTTTCAGCCCTGATGGTGAATCCCTCTTGACTGCGGGCAAAGATATGACTGTGCGCTTGTGGGACATCAGCTCGGAGCAAAACAAGCTGCCCGACTCGCTTCCCGAACTGCTCTCGATGTTCTGCACTCGCGTCTCGGCTAACATGAACAAAGACGAGTGGGCACAGTATACGAGTCATAAAACCTACGCCGAGACGTGTCCCGGTTTACCGACAAGACACGAGACCGGCGCTCCTATCCCGGCCTTCAGCCCCATTCCCCCTCAAAGTTTGACGGGAAGTAACAGTGCCCCGACCGCTGGCGAGCGCATCCCCGAACAAGCGCCAGCCAACCAACAGCAACGCCTCATAAATACCATGCCGAACAGAAGCGCCGGGAGAGCACCACTGCGCTAAAGGAGAAAGAGGGTCTTAGTCGGCGAGGCTTAGTGGCTGAGGCTCTATGCCTGAGTTGAATAGAAAGGTTTCTCAAAAAACTGATGGCCGTGAGTTCAATTCAAAACTCGCGGCCATCTCTGCAAGGTGCCTTCTAAATGGAAACTGTGCGGGTCGTTCTTTAACCTAATGCGCGACGCCCTAATCACTTGCAACGTAACAGTGGGCAATATCCAAAAACGCATCCCATATACATTGAACGCTAACTTATTGATGAAGTGCGATTTACGCACATGCTTTCCTTACCGACCCCTTAAAACCCGTCCGAAAAGTCAAAAACCGTCCAAAAAGTAGTTTATGTTCCATAACTCGGCACTTAGAGTCTCACCGCCAAGTTATATTCTGAACGTTATCGAAGCGATGACTGTCCCATCCTTATCTAGCAACACTGTCTTCCTGGCCCAGTCTTGGGGAGCTTCTCATTCAAGCCTGCACATTGGGCTATTGGCCTTTTTTGAAGAACTGAAGGCAATCACCCCTGACCATTAAAGGTGCGCGAGAAGTTGAAGATCTACCAGCCCTCGTTCCGATACGACGAGAAGAAAAATTTCGGATAGTTCCTTCGATAGTGATTCGTTCTCACCCCTTAGTCTGCCTTGCATGTGCTGGTCCACAACTCCGTTAATATCAAGACTGTGTAGTGTGTCTTTCAGCCTCTAGAGAATTTTACTTTCCTGTTGCTCGCGCGTGCAAAAATCTTGTGATGAGTTCTCACGCAAATATTCCGGCTATTTATCATTCGATAATATTCAAGATTTCGCTTAAGTTGATTATCACCCTGCAAGAATCAGCGTCAGATATTGCCCCTTCTGGATCCCTCCTCACTCTATAAAATCTAGCTCCAATTATCTCCGCTGTAACCTTATCTTCATCTCCATCTCCCACGATTACTATCGCCCCAGGCTCAGAGCAAGCTTTTTAACTAGAAAATCGCTGAACCCGGCAGATGGCTTAGAATAGTTAACCAGTGAAGCTGCAACTATGAACTCAAAGTATTTATAGATCCCGAAGTGCGTTAATAAACCGACGACGATATCATCGGGGCTATTCGTGATCAAACCTAATCGTATGTCTTGAGTTGAAATGGCTTTCAATGTATTGATTACATCAGAGTATAAACTCGTCTTTGATATATAGTAATCTATATATTTTTCAAAAAGCATGCCGGCCAAAGAGCCATGTTCAATTCCTAATACATTTAAGAGTAATTCAAATTGTCTGGTTTTAGAGGCTAAAATACCCTTCCCGTCTACGAATTTAGAGGATACCTGCCTCATCAATATAAGCACTTCATTCAGGTCATAGTTTTCCGTACAAAGCAATTTCAATGCTTCTATATCCGCTTCCAGAGGTAAGCTTGGGGGTAGGTTTAGTAATGTGCCATCAAGGTCGAATATAAAGCATCGAATTTTACCGGGCCCTGCTTTCTTATCCTTTTGATGAGCTTCTCTCTCGTTGAAAGTCATAGGATTCATAAGATTTTTCATTGAATATTCAGCAGACTTTGAGGCCCATACGAGAATTAATTGGCACAATGAATTTGCTTATCTCTTCACTTATCAGTACCGACAATTCTTGGACAAACTATTGAGCGGGCATGTTCAATGTTATAGTTTGAATAGATGAATATCTTACGTGGACGATATAGCGCCTAGCCCCCTTAAGATCATAATCTGGGCATGGCTCAATCCTACCACGCCTGTAATATTCATACGTTGGTAGGGTCGCTCACTTTGGAGGGTTCTAAGGATTAGACCACTTTGAGCATCCCAGATTTTAATTGTTTCATCGAGTCCCCCACTGATAATTGACTCTGCCCCACTATCGAAAATTACTGTTCGTATTTGGCTGTTGTGGCCGGTTAATATTTTTATGCATTTACCGGTTGCAACGTTCCATAGGCGAATAGTTTTATCAACACTACAGCTTACGAGAGAATTATCAGGACCAAAATCAAACGCGGTAACTCGATCAGTATGATCTTGAAGAACACGTATACATTCTCCGCTATTCATATCCCAGATTTTTATACTGCAATCATCACTAGATGCTGCGAGCAGGCTGCCATCAGAGTTGAATTTTGTGAAGCGAACCCTTCCCAAGTTCTCACCCAACAAATTTATTTGCTCTCCCGTTTGAGCATTCCATAAGCGCAATGATTGATCAGCAGAGCAACTGGCTAGCACACAGCCATCAGATCTAAACGTGACAGATTCTACAAGATTAGTATGCCCCTCAAGCGACCTGAGACATTGCCCCGTTTCTATATCCCATATGCGGATAGTATTATCCATGCTTGAACTGGCGAGAATTTTTCTATCAGGTGAAAAAGCTAGACCTCGCACACCACCCTCGTGTCCTCGAAACTGCTTGATAGGTTCCCCTGTTCGTGTATTCCATAGACAGATTGTTCGATCTCCGCTTCCACTTGCCAGTATCTCGTCATCATAGAAAGCCACTGCCCAAACCCAGTCTGTATGTCCGCGAAGAATTCGAAAACAGGCTCCTGCTTCGAGGTCCCAGAGTCGGATGACATCGTCGCCGTGCCCGCTTGCGAGATTTTTCCCACAGGGATTGAGGGCGACAGACCAGACGGGGCTAGTGTAACCCTGCATAGTCCTCAATTGGCTTCCCGATCTTGCATCCCACAACCGGACTGTCTGGTCCGCGCTACCTGTTGCCACGGTGGCTCCGTCCGGGTCATACGTCACATCGTTTACCCAGTTATCATGGCCCTCTACGCTCTTTTGTATCCTAGCCCTTTCAACATCCCAGATGCGGACCGTCTGGTCTATACTTCCGCTAGCAAGATGTAAGCTTGTCGGAGAGAAAGCAACTGCAAGGACCGTGTGTAAATGCCCCTTCAATTCTCTAAAGGTCAATCCTGTTTCCACACTCCAGACCCTGATTACTCGGTCGCGCCCAGCGCTAGCTATAAATTGATTATCGTTACTAAAAGAAATTGAGTACACATGGTCAGTATGTTCTTCATAGGCGAATAGACACTTCCAACTTAAAACGTCCCAAACCCTGACGGTTTTATCCTCGCCAGCGCTAGCGAGTTTCGTACCGTCAGGGCTGAATGCGACTGACAAAACCGACTTTGGATGCCCGTCCAAAGTTACGACCACATGGCCCGTCCGCGTGTTCCAAACCTTAACGATTCCGTCCCCATCACACGACGCGATCAACTCTCCGTCGGGCGCAAACGCAACTGAGAAGATTCGACTCGCATGTCCCTTCAATTCCTTGATGTTCTTTCCCGTTTCCACGTCCCAAAACTTTATAGTCTTATCATCGCTCCCGCTAGCCAATATGTTTCCGTGAGGGTGAAACGCGACCGCCCGCACCCAATCGGGGTGGCCGTGGATAACGTGTAGCTGCATGGCGTCTTCTATTCGCCAGTAGCGAACTGTTCCATCCCCGCAGCCTACCGCCAAAATATTGCCCTCAGGGCTAAACCTCACAGACGTCACGCTGCCGAAAATGTTAGTAAACACTGCTTTCTCAAAGCGGGAGTGGGCGAACTGTGTGTCCCGTAAATCAACCCCCTGAAGGTAGGCTTGCTTGAGAACCAAACTTGAGAAGTCATAATCCCGCACGCTCTCTCGGAGTTGAATAAGGAGGCTTAGAATATTACTGGCAGCATAGCCGGGAAGCTCGTCGCTTCGTAATTCATCCAACGTCTCATGAACATTCTTTCTTAGCTCTTGGCGTCCCATGCACGACAACAGTCGTTTCCCTATAGGTCCGAGGATAAGTCTTATCTGGCTGCTCCGAACATAATCTTTGGCTTGGGCTTTGATAAAAGTGTATTGATCTAGGAAATGCGTATCCTGGGAAGCCACCCATTCACTCGCTCGTTCTACAAACAACTCCGTGACGTATTCCATGACGGCAGGCTGAAGCATAAATTTTTCGGCGCTTTTTTCAATTAGCGAACGCCGTGATAGGGACGTAATCGCTTCGATTAAATCTGTACTTTTTACCGAATAGGCAAAATCATCCTGCAGTTCGTCGCGCCCCACCGGCTCACGGTTAATCGCGAGCCAGTACATAATCCCTCTCTCTATCTCAGTCAGCCGTTTTATCTGCTTGTCGAGTAAATAACGTATATCACCGACAACCATCACCTCCGCTTTTAAGAACGCAGAGATATCACCATCGAATGCTTCTCGTATGTAATCGGGAACGATTTTCAATGCCAGAGCGTTGCCTTTATACAATTCGACCAGCTTCTGGTACTCTTTTCGCGTGCCCTTGATGCCCTTATCTTTAAGGATATTGACCCCGTCTTTTACTTCCAATCCATCTAATATCAAAGACCGAACTGGGGAGGTCTTACCCTCAAGGATAGCCACTTGCTGTGGTTTTTCCCGGCTCGTCAGCACCAGACAACTTTGGTGGGCAGTCTCCCCGACACGCCGCAGAAGAACACCGTATCCCTCATAGCCTTCTCTGTATCTTCCCGTATGCTCCCCGGCTTTTAGAATCTCTTCTGCGTTATCGAGAATGATAAGACATGGGAACTGCTTGAGGGACTTTATTAGCAGGTCAATCAATTTATCTAAATCAATCGGTAAGTTAGTAGAGGTATGGCCGGATAGAAATTTGACACAATTCACTAGCACTTCTTTCACGCTGGGGGCATTCTTCAATTCCTGTCTAAACAGGTACTTGAACTCATGTTTGACCTGCTGGGCCATCTTTATTGACAGAGCCGTCTTGCCAATCCCCCCCATGCCCAAGATTGTGACCACCCTACAATGATCATCTACTATCATTTTCCTAAGTTGCTCTAATTGTTGTCTACGACCATAGAAAATAGAGACATCTACTTCATCGCCCCAATCTTCCTGCAAGACATCATCGGAAAAATCTTTCAGCTTAGCATCTCTGATTATTTGTCTCTCTGCGTTTCTCCGAGCTTCTGGATGAAGAGGATATTTTTCTCGTAGGTAATTGCTAAGATGCCTACGGACAAGCCTCTCAAATTCACTTACTCCGTTATATGGCCACCACAGTCCCTGTTTTGGAAACTCATCGCGAAACTTCAGTACAAGGCTCCATTGGTCAGTTTCTTCTCTGGACTTTGGTGTGTAAGATTTCTGGTTGAAGTAAACCATGATTTGAGGACGTTGCTTCTTCTCCCAGCTCCCATAGGCAAGTCTAAATTCATGTTCAGTGCCGCCTTGCGCGTCCCCAGTAGGAGTGCCGAAGCGCTTCCAAAATATTCCGATCAGAACATCGCTCTCTTCAATACGCAGGATTGGATCAATCAAGCCTTGTGGCCCATCCGCGTGAAACCCTGGATATGAATCTGTTTCCCAGCGGGCGAGTTTAAGATATAGACCACGGTCTGCCGCAACATTATTATTGATCTCCTCGACAACGGTTGACAGAGCATCACGTTCAGCTTTTACATCTCCCGGTGAGGCAACCACGATTCTCAAAACGCGTTGTTCATCTTTATCAGTCATAACGCCCTCTGGACACAATGCAAGAAGTCTGTTTTTATCATTTCCTGAACTTCTGAATTTAGGGGGATGAGACCAGCAATATCCGCAGTTATAGCTTGCAAACCAGCCGCATACATTAAAGCCCTAGTGATCTGAAACTGTTCGGGAGGTATAGGGTCCAATTTCCCCGAAAAATTAATAGGGAATCCCCCATTAGCCAAGTAAAACAGTTTTTCACCATTGGACACACTGTAGAGATTCTCCCACGGACGACGATAACTCTCCGCTTCTTTAAGGCCAGGTTTCTTATACAATAACGTAGCCCGCCCACGATATTTCCAGGCCGAGAACTCTATATCTGACGAAGCACAATTAACCAACAATACCTGATCCTTCAAATCATGAATATCGCGCTCGCTCAAACACACACTGCCTGTACATCCCATGATGACCGGAAACTTAGCTAGGGCTGTGCGAAGGGACGCAGTCAATGGGAGGTGATCTGAAGCAAGTTCCTGAATGGCCGCTTGGTGAGTTTCATAAACTACGATTTCGTATCCGTTTTTTCCGAGTTCTCTGACCAGATTGCGCCCAACAACTCCATACCCAATAATTAGAACCTTCTTCTCAGACAATCGAAAGACATTCCCCCAACGCTTAAGAGCTTCCTCAAAGCTAGTTACCATTGATCGAGCGATGATGGGGCCTTCAATCTCTTTCTTTGTAGGGCTGAGCGCTACATCAACAATAGGACAACGTAATGATAGGGAAGCGACCTCGCGTATCCCACGAGTTGTTTGCTCAACGCAATAAAAGCGTTCTGCATATTCGATGTACTTCTCGTGTATGAGGCGAATGGCTTTACCGCCCTCATCGAAAAGTAAGACGGATGAAGCTACGGATTCGTCCAGTTGGGCCATCACCATAGCTAATAAGTCATCAATCTCCGCCTCAATCTCCGTTTCATAGGGATTAATAGCCGAATGCATCAACTTCTTATTCCCTATGTAGCACCCCAAGCTTTGGAGATATGCTTGAACTTTTGGATGAGTTGAATATGCCTTCCCAATCAGGAAAATCCTACTGTACGGGATACCCGCATCTGCTATGGCATGTATCAGTGGAACAACTACGCCCGTCAAGTGCTGAATACCAACAAAGATACAATTCTTAAGTGGCTTTCTATTAGTTATATCCAGGCGATCTTTAAGATATTCAATTAATGGCAGTTTTATAGGAATGCCCAGTGAATTGTATTCGACGGCCCCCTCTTCTCTGTCTATCGTCATTGTCTGGAATCCTCTAGTCTGAAATAGGACTCTTCAATGGACGGAAAATGTGTTCCAGGACTTAACACATGCACCAACTAATTCACGACTTATCGATAACTCATGACCCTGTCGGCAATTTTGCCATTTTGCTCGATTCAAATTGCCTAAGGCGTTGGCTGTCAAAATCCTGAAGAACTGTCTTTTTTTTAAATTATCTTCCCAATATAGTTCACTGTCCTCTGCGAATTCTGCATACAAATAGTCTGACTTTATGGAAGACTTACCAGGCTCCCCTAACAAACTCAAACTCTCTTGAAGAATTTTGGTTAGATGCTGAAGAGAGAGAGGCACAGCATGTAGATGTGCGTGTGCGATACAAGCAGTGCCGCTATATCCTGAACAACTGCCGTGTTCAAAAAAGAGGGTATTCAACTTACTCACCTGCTGATGGAACCTTCGGATTCTCCTTTTTAGCTGATTAATCTCTTCACGCTCTTTCTGGGGCAACGTTGCGAGAGCATAAATATGTTCGCAGCTTATTATGAGTAAGTGATGCAAAGCGAGCGGAGCTATATCAGGGACAATAACAAATTTATTCCCTTGATAGATTACGCCGCTTCCATCCTTAGGCAAGCTGTAGTTCTGCCCTTTTGCTACAAGGTAGCAGAATGGACATGTAACTTGTTTTGTGGATTCATGCATTGTAAGACCTCTCCAATATAATTTGAAACTAATTTAGTCTCCGTAATATTCAGGTCATGCTTATACGTGATATTGGTTTTTCCATTTGGTTCTACGGGCTTGGAACTGATGCGAACTTTAGCGCGGCAGCTTGTTGACGGTGGGTGACGATGGTCAGGAAAAAGAACTTTTTCTGCATCGGATTAAGGCCCACTGTCACCCGAGTTTCCATAGTCTTCGGGAGGCGACGGGAAGGACGAGCCGAACAACTCTGCCCAAATGATAGCACTTTCCCTCATGCTATGCGCGTCAAAAGCGCGGCGGGCAATCGCAGCAGCCTCCTTAACCTCACCATAAAATGATCTGAAATGTTCTGGTGTGACTCGGTGCCAGACGTTGCTATCTGGCGCTCCGTAATGCTTGAACTTGGGAACTGTTCCCTCAGCGTAATGACCCGCAAGGTTTCTAACAATATTCTCAAGCGTCAAGGTCACGCCTGTGGCAACATACTCGATCCCGTCGGGGCAACAGACACCGACGAGATGTTCTAAGGAGTACCCCTTGGGATATTTCGGGACGTTATTGTTTATCCGGTGCCACCATTTAATAGCTTTCACCACATTAATGTATTGCCCATTGCAGATTGCATTCTTATGCCGCGTCCATTTGATCTGTTCCAGAGGATTGGTATCCTCCCACTTCTCAGCGTCACAATCTGGTATCTTCAGTGGTTCAAGCCTCCACCGATCTTCCGCCTGCGCCCGCTTCAACATGCCAACCATAAGCCTACAACCGCGCCCTTGCGAGGGCCCCACCCGCGCAGGTGCGAGACGACGCTCCGATGATTCTTTAAGTTCATTATCGTCACTGCCGCTGGCAGATTTCAATGTCTCTTGGTTCGACTCCGAGGGAGCCGAAGTTATAACTAAGTCCACATCAACAGAGCCGATAGCGATCCGAATGCAACGATCCTTCGTTTTCCAGTCTGCTGGGTAATGTTTGTCGAGGAATGGCTTAAAAGCTGCCATTGCCTGTTCGGGCGCAGTGCTCTCGTGGATCTTCGTGACGATGACCACATCGATGTCCACGCGCTTTCCTTCATGTAGTCGAATTGCTGTGCTGCGGCGATAGCTGCCCTGCAAGAATGTGTTAACGATTAAGTCAGACATTTTCTTGTCATTCTTCAGGCGCCTGCGCACTTCTTTGTGTGCCCCCTTAAGAGCATTACGGTGATCTTCTTGGGGCCTAATCTTTGCGAGAAAGCTATTGAAATATGAAGGGATTTCCATGGTGCAAGCATTTCTCAACGCTGAAAATTCCGCTCATCTTAAACCGCGCGTGCCATGTTTTCTATGGCGCCACCAAGCATATTTCCCTTTGAGCCAAATCCATAAAGCACCGTTGATGCCAAGAACTAGGACCTCAAAGCACTGCTACGATACGAGAAATATCAATGCAGCACGTAAGTCGAGTAGATAGATTTCGACTCCTTCTTTGATGTTCTACAGCCCAGCAGCAAAGGCACTAGGCGGAAGAGCGTTAAGCTATTCAGCCTATTTGCAGCTCGATAAGCAGATGAAAGAGAACCTCAACGATCTACGTGAATTCAAGAGCAGTGAGGTTCAGGTAGACATTTACATCGGCGGTCATTCTAACACCCTAAACCAAATATCTAATGTGCTACTGACATTATTTGCGCGATTTGTTGACATGATAACCATTTGGAACTATTCTCCGCCAAATAATTACCAGAAGAGATGGCAGGTTCCTCTACTTCACTGCCAACGGCTTTTCATTTTTAAATATCTTTAGTGGCAGTGTAAGGAATATTTCAACAGTCCTATCTGAAAGTAATGTTAGGTAGCGTTAACCTGCAATTCAATAGGCACTTTGCTTCCTCAGTTCTAAAATGGTCGAAGGCAAATTAATCAGATTGCCAATAACAAAGTTGTGAGGGCATCTATATGTTAAGTGCAAATTACCCACATGTATGGTTCACCTATGGGCCTCAAACAAAAGACGATGAAGTGATCCTACGGCTCTTCGAGGTAGGTATAACAG
The DNA here is from genome assembly GCA_963791265.1 of uncultured Acidobacteriota bacterium. GTDB lineage: Bacteria > Acidobacteriota > Blastocatellia > Pyrinomonadales > Pyrinomonadaceae > QHXM01. The sequence goes on along the minus strand of CAWBSB010000003.1, from coordinate 121,725 downwards.
GGGCACGGCTCACCTTTTCATATGGCACTCCGGAATTACAGGTGGAACGTGCCCGACAACTCCGCAAGATTGCCAACGGTTTATCTAGAAATATCTTTATCGTTGCGGATCTTCATGGGGAAAAGTGTCGGCTTTCTAAAATTGACGACGTTGATGAGATTATGGTTCGCAGATCATCACCATTTCTACTTACGAAGGCAGAAGTAGACCCATTTGGTAAACCCCAGAAAATTCCGCTTCAGATTCCTGCCTATATTGATAGGCTAGATGTCGGAGATGTTCTTGTAGAAGGTGACGGCGCACTATTAATCGAAGTTTTGGAAAAGAGGCCAGACGGTGTACTCTGCGTCCCAGACGCTGATGGTGTGCTTCACCCAACGAGGGGCGTCATTGTTCAGAAACCAAGCTTCCGGCCTGAACCCATGACACAGAAGGATAGGTCCGACCTTATTGCTGCTGCTAATTCGGGAATGTTCGATGCAGTTGCAATCTCATTTGTTAGTGAGGCTGGTGATATTCGTGAAGCGCAGGAGGTGCAGGCGAACGCTCAGAAGAAGCTCCCTATCATTGCAAAAATTGAGACACAACTTGGCATAAAAAATATTGACTCTATTGCAGAGGTTGCAGATGCTTTAATAGCTGCTCGCGGCGATCTTGCTCTAACTATGCCATGGGTTGAGTTATATTCTGCGGTATTAGCTATTTCTAACTCCGCAAAAAAACATGGCACCCCGTGGATAATAGCTACACAGCTAGTAGAGGGATTGGAGAGATTTGTTTTCCCAACACGTGCCGAGATCTGTGACTTAGCGCACTGGATAAGTGTGGGAGCTCATGGGGCAATGCTTTCGTACGAAACAGCTTTCGGGCCGCGCCCTGTAGATGCAGCTAAGGCCGTTAGAGAGTTGGTTGATCGCTACTCTATCCAACCTCACTAGCACGAATAGAACATGTGCTCTGATGCCTCTAATGAACCTAGAACCGAATTGTCCATTCTGTTTTCCATCCTCTGAGGACGTAGTGGTTTTGGAGACGCCTTACGCTAGGGCTATTTGTGATGCCCGCCCTGCGTTAGCCGGACATGTTCTTATTACATCTAGGGAACATGTGCCTTCCGTTTTTGACCTTGATGAGCCTGCGTATTCTCAACTTAGGGGATTGCAGCAGGAGATAGCCAGCAGAGTGCAATTAGCTTGCGGCGAAGTTGGAGTTTATGAACACGGCCGATCTGTACTTTGCCGGTTTCATCAGGCAAATCGAGGTCATGTTCATGCACATCTTCACGTGCTTCCCGTCTCGTTCGATCTGATTGGTAGATCAGGATATGAGCAAAAATGGAGCCACATCCCCTCGAATGAACTTATAAGAGAAGATGACCGATATCTCTATCAGGAGATAGGTAATGTACCGATGGAGACATGGGCGACCGGAAGTCTGCCCGTACAAAGACATTTTGTGAGGGCAGAATTACAAAATGTCTTAAGTGAGCGAGGCCGTGATTGGATTCCATTAACTTCACAACCTGATGAACATGATGAGGCGGTTGATAAGACGGCAGACTTTTTAATTCCTAAACCGTCCGCCGATTTCAGAGGCGTTGAGTTGATAAGCGAAATGCGACCATCGATATGTGAGGCCGCAAAGAGGATCGGAGCTAATCTTGGATGGGTTGTTGTTGATATTGAATTAATTTACAGGGCGGTGGCGATTATTACCAAGCTCTTCAATAAACAAGACTTATTGTCTGCGCTTGACCTGTTAGTAAATGCATTCCAAAGCGGGGAGGCTTCGTTCGAGCCTCCATCAGAGAACTCAGTAGGAGTGTCACGGTTACGCGTTAATAACAACATCTGGGATCATCAACTATTCGACCCCCAACTGAACACATACCTGGAATCGATTGATAAAAGTGAATTAGTTCGAGCCGGAATAGATGAAGGAATAGATTCAATCTTAACTGCAATTTTAAAGCTAAAATCGACCGTCGTCATCTCGCGCTCTCCATTGAAGAACTTGAGAATCCCTCTTCTGCGCGTCTTTCTTTTAAATCACCAACGAATTGACGAGCTACCATCTCTTCCTTTAGAAAGTGCTGTGGATATCCAGCGGATGTGCTCTCCGGTGAACACCCAACCTGTCATGCCTCAATGGGATGATTTCCACTTTTCGATAGACGATCTCTTACCGGACGCAGAGGCTGATTTGATTCTTACTGCCTTGCGTTTGAGGTTTAATCCTGATCTCAGCTTTTTATTGCTATGAGTCTATTTCGCACTCGACCCACACATTTTCTACCTGCCCGTGCTGGAGAATTACAAAGCACTCTCCACACGCCGGGCTTCAACTTGTCATCCCAAAAGTGGGAGGCAGTTGCCAACAGTTTCCAGAAGTGTGCGGATATCTTGACTGAGGAGATCATGTTCTGCGGTCGCAGCCCAAATAGAATAGCCGGAGAGTATCCAGGGAATGCAGATCGATTACAGAGATGCTTGGCTTTCGGACAGTTTCTATCCAGAATGCAAGAGAACGAAGAAGAGGCTCAATTCGGTATGTATGGAACTGCCGCCGCACTCGAACTGCTATCGCTGCATGGCTCTGCCCTATCTTTCCGAGCTATACCTTCGGATCGCATTCCCTCTTCGGCTAAGACTTGGGCTAGAGAATTCCTAAAAACATGGAATTTTGCTGACCTTGCTGTTCACAAACTAGCAGAGACTGAAAATACAAAGTTCTGGGACCAGAGTCGAAATACTCTGAGGGTCTGCAACCTGCTTCGAGGAATTGCGGCTGCGTCCCAACGGCTCAGCGATTTTGCCGATACACAAAAGCGTATTAAAGCAGAGTGTGTTGACATTGGTAATGACCTTGGCAATAACTTTTCGGAAGAGGCTATAAAGGAAATCGGGACAATTCTCCAAAAGAGACTATTGGAAGCTAGAACAGTTTCTACCAATATACTCGGAGGTGTTGGTACGGACGCAGATGCAATAACGTTCCGGTTCGCGTGTAGGGCAAAGGGAATCACTAAAAACCACAGAGAGTGGCTATTCATATGGAGCGCAGTAATTGTTGCCTTGGTTCGTGCATACAAGCAAGGGGCACTGAACGAAAATCAAGTTTACGAAATTTGTGCTCCCAGCGACATTTCTCATTTAGTGCGAGTTCTCTCAGATCACGAGATATACGGTGACGCGCCATACCGCCTCTATGCGCTATGGGCATTAGACCACTTGAATTGCAACAGGTATCGCGGTCTAAGCGGGAGTGCACCCGCAACAACAAGTGATGAGGCGGGCATACCAAGACAATTGGCTTTCAGTAGCGACGAGTGTAACTGGCTCGCTAAGGAGATAGGGGGGACTGCAGAGAGTATCTTACATAGCGAAGTAGGGTTAAGCGATGTTCATTCTTCTTATCAAGTAATCTTTCAAGATCGCAACGTCAGCGAGAAATATATAGATATAAATGATCATTTTGTAATACCAGTTGTCCCGGTCTTACTCGATCTTGTCTCTAGATATAAACCTAGTTGGTTGTTCAGACCCCGTTTACGCCCGCTATTGCGTAGGTGGATAGAGCAAAGTAACAAGCGAGACGCCGATATGAACATTGGGCTTCTTCCTCATCAGAATGGCGATTATAATGGAACGGTTAACGCAATCTATTATCACGAAGCTGCGTTGAAAATCTATAATGCTCTTAATACAATCAAGAAACGAGCCTGGCTCTACGTACCGTTGTGGTTTTTAAGGGACGAGTTGAGAATTACTCCGGCCAGAGTTATTTCCGGTATTATAATAGGGTTGGGTGTTTTGGGGCTCTGGCTATACGGAGCTTCTTCAAAATTTATTTTCGTGATTATAGGCAGCGTAGTGCTCCCCTTATTTATTAATCTTATTACGCCAACTATCCTTAGCTGGCTTAATAAAAGTTCTCCGGGAAAGTAGTTCTGATAGCGTATTAGTTCCAAGCTCTAACATGAAAGAGGAGAGTTTTCTTATGACAAGGCGTCTTCAAGTTGTGACGATTGATGGCCTTCGGGGGACAGGGAAAAGCGGACTGGCGAGTAGCCTAAGAAAAAAGTTTGGCTGTGAGGTTTTAGATATTGGGCCTATCTTTCGCCTGCTAGCATGGCTCGTTGATCAAAACTTCGCGGCTGGTCCAGCAAGCGCTTGTGAGGTACTCAGTCTAGCGATTAATACTGAATGGATTCGCGTCCGACTTGATGTTGGAGGTCGGAAGACGGCTAGCCGCATTGAGGTAAAGGGGGGTGAACTTGAAGAAGAATTGTGGAACATCAAACTCGATTCTTTAATCCGAGAGATGGCGGACTCTCCTGAAGTATTTTGCTATGTCAGAGAAGCTTGCGCATCGCCTTATAGGGTATAGACCCTCGATTGTAGTAGGAAGAGAGGTCGGAGCTACTATCTTCCCAGACGCCCGTCTTAAGATTGTTTTACAGGCAGGGAAGGAAAAACGAATGGAACGTAAAATTTCTCAATTATCAAAGGATATACCTACCCTCCCGACGGATTATTCATTAGATCGGTCCGAGCCTATGAAATGTTGGGATCATAAGAGTATAGAATCTGTAGTCGTAGATACTACTTTCATGTCTAAAAGAGATGTCGTTGAACAGGCATCAGCTTATATTATGTGCCAACTCGGTTGGATTGAAAGAAAAGAAGAGATAGAAGCTCATGCCATCTAATAACGATACAAAGGATCAGAATAATAGTGGATGGGAGGGGCTGGAAATCTTACAAAATGAAATTCAAGCATGGCAGGTTACTAATTTCCCAGAGTGTAAAGAATGGGAACTTGCTTTAGGTGTTTGTGAAGAGGCTGGAGAACTGGCTCAATGCGTGCTCAAATTACATCGGGGAATGCGGGCCGATGAATTCGACGAAGAAAGACTCAAAGATGCGGTTGGAGATATTATCGTTTATCTGCTAGGCATCTGCTACACGCGGGACTGGAGAATGAGTGATGTACTTCGATCTACGTCTGAGAAGGTGCTCAAAAGAAAGTGGCAATAGCAAATTCTTCTATACACTGCAAGCAGGTTTTAACAATCCATGGTTTCTTGCATTAAGGCTTGTGCTATTTCGGGAGTCATATCACTATGGTCTTGACTCAACCATCTCCCCGTCGTATCCATCTTTCCATGCTCGGCGTTTAATTAATGCCTCAATCAAGAAATTTAACCGCTACTTTTGAAATCTAAATCACCTACGGAGATTATCCCAAAGACAAGCGTAGCCACAGGGGGGACGCGGCATTCAATATCAGGCTAGAGCACGGCACCCTGAATTATTTTCATTATTGCATCTAAATCTCGTTCATATTTAAGCCATTCCAGCACGCTAAATAGAGAGGTGAAGAGAGGTGGCTCAACATATTCGCCACTAGTAGACCGAATCACGCGAAGCTTTTCCACCCGGAGTTCCTCAATCTGGGCGCGGTGTGCGATCATCCTTGCATAGTGAGTAAGAAGTGAATCAATCTCTGGCATTAAGCGTTCTTTAATTTTCGCTTTCTGGCCTTTTCTTAGCATGGGCGACAGGTATTCTAGGGCGAGGCAATTTAACAACTCCCGGTACCGCCTGAAGTGAGAGGCGAGGCTGTCCCGGCACCTCGACCACTCTTCCGGGCGCATAGGGTTTTCCGCCCTTGCAGAAAGGGTGCCCACCGTGCGCGCGATCTGCGCCTCCAGCACCGCCGCCGTAGTCAGCATGATATGCACAAAATTCGGGATCCCTTCAATATCCAGACTCCTCACGTGTTTCTGTAGTCGTTTGTAATGCCGCTCGAAGAAATTCATCACCGACGCGTACATTGATTCGGAAGTTCTCCAGCCCCTCCCCCTAATTACCATCATAGCTATCTCGCGCTCCCACACGGGCGCGACGGCGCGGAATATCTCTGGGATAGGAACGTCGGTGATGTGGATATTGAAGCTGTCGAGGAAGTTCTTTGCCGCCTCTTCATCCTCCTCATCAAGGATGCTGCTGAACACTTCCACAAAACGTCCAGGGCTCTGTCGTGCCTCCTCAAGCAGGCGCTCGCGCCACAAGCTGCGCCCGGTCTTCGGATCTCTGAGACAGGTAACGAATACTACGTTGCTTGCCCCAACGTGATCATCACCATCTAAAGCTTCTACCCTTACAACGGTGGCAGCTTCAGTGAGTCGCCGATAAAGGTCTTCCGTCACCGTCCCTATGAATACCCCATCGCGTAAGACGTCCAAAGGGAGCTTTATCTCGGAATCGTCTTGCAGAATGAAGACGGCGGTAAGGTCATTGAGCGAAAAGTTTTCCGGCATCTGTACAGCGAGCCGGATGCGATTCTCGTTTAGATTCGCCTCGTAGAGCCTGATAGGGGTGGGCTCAGCAAAGGGCTCCCGCTTATTTTCGTCCCTGTGCAGCGTTGCCACATCAGTTAGGAGTTTCGCTGTCCCTTCAGGGTCGAACAAGCGCTCGGCCTTGAACCGTTTCTTCGGCAATCCGAGCAGAAGCAACATCGCTTCGACGTTACCTTCAGTGGCTTTGCGTATCAGACCAGGGCTGGTGAAGTTAGCGCTGCCGTAAGCGAGTAAGGTTTCACCTCCGGCTTCTATGGCAATAGCCTTCGCATGAAGCCGTTGAGGTGTACCTTCGTCCTCGTAATCGCAGACTAGGATTTCAACGACACCGCTATGCACTAAAGGGTGACTGAGATAGTCTGTGGTCAAAGTGGTTGTGTAGTTCTGCGTATAGATCTTAATCTTCTTGGGGTCCAAGTCATTGTAGACGCGATCCAGAATCGAGGGCGACTTATCAAAGTACCGAGAAACGATAGACACTGTTTCGACAGAGCCGGACACACGGGAGGTAATCTGATCCCATAGAGGCACATCAAGGTTATGCAAGAACTCAAAGTCGATCTCGCCGTCCCCCCCAGCGGGATCATTCGATATCAGCCATTTAGCCTCAGCGGCCATCTTTCTCAGGTTTAGGGCGAGAGCCTCGCCTCGCGATCTGTTGCCGACTTTCATCAGGAAATCGAAGACAGACTGAAAAAGTGGCTGGAGGCTCTCATCCTCGTCGGACTCGTAGTCATAGCAACCCACTAACTCCGCGTTGTTGTAGAGACCGGCACGGGTAAAGTTCGCGCTACCGAATATCAGCCTTCCCTTGCTTCTGCTGACGAAGAGGAATATTTTTGGATGAAAGAATCCGCGTGCGACTACCGGATGTAAAAGATACCGGAGGTTAGCCTGCGTTGGCCTCCCCGACCCACTCAGCCTAACGATCTCATCGTAAATGCCTTGGTCAATCAGCACTGACAGGTTGCCGTTATGGCTGAGCGCCCTGAGTCTATCCAAACAGTCCTCTTCAAAGAATGTCGAGTCGAACTCGAATGTGCAGATCACACCGTGGTCGTAAGAGGCGCGCAGCAACTCGTACATGTTTAAACGGTCGGCCGCTGAGCGCCCACGCCCGGTCAACTGATCACCTCCTTGAGAACGCATCTGCCCGCCTTTGTGATCCCGAGACTGCCATTGCTGCCTGACCGGAGTAATAACAGGTCAAGCAAGATATTAATAGCAATCGGATAGCGCGTTGTTCGGGAGGTCGCTTGGTAATCGTGCTCCTTGATGATGCGGCCCTCATTGAGACGTACCCAGACGCTGTCAGGCTTACGTCTCTCGCGCAGTACTCTATAGTGTTGACTGAGGACTAGATCGACAAGAAGAGAGCGCATGACGTCCCGCCACTCTACATTAGCAGAAACCCATTGGTCGAAATGTGGGAAGACAACCCCTAACCAGAACCCAGCGCCGGCCTGCCGGGAGACATTATTGAAACTTGAATCGCCGACTGCGCCACGCCATTTGCCGTACAGTAAAGCGAGTGTTGTAAAAGCCTGAGCCGCTATCTCCTGAGGCGAAGACCGTTGTTTATCCAAATTAAGATTGAATTCGCTGTTGGGGGCGAGTAGCCCGACCTCCTTTCGAAGCAATGCCGACAACTGCTTGTCAGGCACGCCTGTTATTCTGAACGTCCTGAACAGGTCGCGCGGGGCTTTACAATGAACGCCTGTGATTCCTTTGAGAATCTCGTGGAAGCCTTTGCCGATAAGTCGGTTGATGATCTCATCCACCCTCAGCCCTGATGTGTCAGCTCCCACAGTTCTCAAGAGGCAATGCAGCAGATTCTCTATCGCCTGAGTGAAGTAATGGTGAAGGCAGAATTGCTTCCATAGCGAGTGTGCTCGACGGAGCAACTCGGGGCACTTGTATGGGACAACTTTTCGGTCGCGCAGCCAGAGTATGTCGTAGTAATACACCGGATAGACTATGTGGTCGTCGATATACCCCAGTACCGCCGGGGCACCGTGCTTCTCGTACTCGGAAACGGTGTGAAGAATGAGTGCCAGTGTGTGCCTGCGCCACTCGTCGTGTTTAGTAACTTTTTTTCCACGAAATTTAAAGAAAGCCTCTATCAGTTCCTCTCGCTCGTGGGCCGCCACCGGCTCTCGGACAGCGTCGAGCGTGAGGAGGCTCTGTGACTTCTTCAGGTCGCCTAGCGCGATTATTGGCGCTTCGTACAGTCGCTTCTTGACGTACGGTGTCTTACCGAGCGTGGCGTGTACAGTCTTAGCTAGTGTCTTCCCCTCCGGCGTCACATGATAGACCCCGTCGTCGGTACGATGAGTAAGGCCCAATTCGTGAAGAGACCCGCGGAAATGCTGCCCGAACACTCCGAGTATGTTGGACTTCAGTACCAAAAAGTCGGCATTGACCTCTCCCTTTGCTTTACCTTTCGCCAAAATAGGTGCCGTCATCTCAATCCCAATAGGGGAGGTCTGCGCATCGTGAGAGAGCGTGGACAGGGCGAGCGCAGCTTCCCGACGGCGCCACTTCTCGACGAAGTCCCTGTACCTTTTCGTGGGCTCTTCCTCCTGGATTTGCCACATAGCCCAGCAGAAGTAAGAATAGTAACGCGCCCGATTGTTATTGGTTACGATCCCGGACAGGAGCTGGCCTTTGAGTAGGTCCGACCACTTGTCGAGGCCAAGCGGATCACGACCACCTGCTTCGAAAACCACCCTTTTCGTCCACTGTGGGATTAACTTCAGAGCGACGTTCATTCCTGAAACCCTTCGTCTCCCCAGGTTTTTCCTGCCCGGAACTCAATTTCTACAATCCGACGCGCCTCCACCGTTTGAACCTTAATTTTCGGCTTGACGGGTATTTCGAGAACAGCACTGATACGCCTAGCCACACCTAGTTGCAGACGCAACGCCTGTGCCTTTATTGCCCGGGTGAGGTAATACTGGAGCCGCTCACGTACAGCCAAAAGGCGTTTTCCATTTCTTTCACCGATAAGTGAAAATAGGCCTTCACGCACATGATAAAAAACGGGACGGAATGTTGTAACGCCAAGCTGTTTAGCGATTGCTGATAAAGAATGTGCGCGATGGCCGTGAAGGCCAAAATACCTTTCAAGACAGAAAGCTTTAGGTTCGCGAAAAGACAGGTCTGCATTTGCAAGGACGCCGAGTATGTATTCTCTCGCGGCAGTTACTTCTTCGAACCTTTTTTGCGCTCGAAGAGTGCCAAACTGACTACGAAGCTTCATCACTTTATCAGCCAGACTTGCGCCTGTTTTCTTGGAGAGAAATCTCTTTATAAGCTGAGGAACATTCGTGTGTCCGGAGGGCGATAAACCTCTTAGAGCTGCAATCTCGGAGGAGGTATGCTCTCTAAAGCCGTTTAGTCCGAAATAGCGCTCCAGATCAAAAACCGGATTGGGTCTATGTGGCTCTATACTGTTCAGGTCAAGATCACCGAGTACCCTCTCTATCAAAGCGCGTGCTTTCTGGTAGCGTCGGAGATCTCGCCCAAGCGCCCACTCAAGTTCCGCGATTTGCTGCGGCGCTAACACCTTGTTAGGGTCTGCCGAGCCGACCTCCCTTTCGGCTCCGACGTAATTCATTATTCGCGGGTTTTGCAAGCGAACACTGACGACTAGACCGTCAATCTCCTCAAGAAGCCTAGCAGCATAGTTAAAAGTTGAGACCAAACTATCGATACTTTTTGGACCCAGAAGCCTTGATTCCCTGCAAATCCGCCTGCTCTCCCGGAAACTTAATAGTCTTCCCAATTCCAAATTCGCGGCCTCAAGCGCATCGTTGTAACGCATAAGTTCGTCGGTAAGACGATCCTGCAGGATCATCTTGTGTTCGTAGATAAGCTCGGCAAGGGAGGCGCCTTCGAAATCTTCCAGCCACCCAGCGAGGCGCCGGAAAGACACCATTCGCGTGTTAAGCCAGCTTTTTGATCTTCCTTCCGTCAGCCAGCCGTGCGCCAGTACCAGCTTGGCTGGTTGTTTGAGCCATCGTGGCAAATCTCTGAAATAAACCGTAAGCTGTTTCCCTCGTGTAGGAGAGATGCACCATGACATCTCAGTGAAATTAACAACCTCGCCGGTATCATGCACGTAATCCTTGCCGTGAATGAAATCCGATGCTGATGTCTCGGGAGCTTTATTTAGTTTTGCGGATGCTGCTCTCATATTTGAGTATTAACATGTTCATTATCTTGTTATTGTCCGGCCAAGTGTTCATCAATACGATTGATTATCGCTTGATTTAACGCTGCGAATTCCCGCAAATTCTGCGCATCGCGTATAAGGCCATGCTCAGATTGAAGACGCTCAGATTGTTCTAGGGTGTCTTCCATCTCTTTGACAAAGAATTCCCTTTTTGAGACATGTATGCGGAAGAAGGGGCAGAGGCGACAGTCAGACGCTCGTATGCATGAGTGGTCTCCTGAAAGAGCCGGTTCACAATGTCCACCCGGAACTGCCGCATCTGATGCTTCAGCTTTCGCTTCTTCCTCTGAGCTTGCAATCTTGTTCTCTAGTGAAATTCGTACAAGCTGAGCAGAGGGTGCTAGAAAGGTTGCTACATTGCTTACCCACTGCCGATGGATTTCCCGGATATAGTATTTTAGGGTGGTAGCGAAGCTCCGATGGCGCGCGAAACGCATCACTACTGCGGGATTGCGCTCATGGCGTGCGGCCTCTGTAATTGCTGCGCTTCGGAAATCTGAGAAGGACAATGAGAATGGGATAAGCTCCGACTCATCCTCTGGAGCAATGCTGTAGAGGTATGGCAGGCCATCGGGAGCGATCAAATCGAAATATTTTCTGTAAAATCTAGTCAACGAGCTATGTATCAGCATTGTGTCAAATTGTACGAGTTGATTTGATCGAGGGCCTTTCTTCAGCGGGCAAACCAGAAGCGGATCATCCAGAGTAGAAGTCGTGCGATATCGTGACATCCAATTCTGCGCTAAAGCTAGTGAAGCCATTAGGCTCGGCGGCAACCATACTTCAGAAGCTAGCTTATTAGGAGGATTCAGGAGCAATCGATCACCTCTCAAATCCCGCACCTTAAGGTGATTCAACTCCACAGAGCGAACAGCCAATTCCGCTCCTAATAACATAGAAAAAGGGAGTAGAGGAAACGTGGTGTCATATTCGTCCTGTTCGTGGCAAGATTTCTCCAGTAACTGCTTGCACTCCTCGTACTCTAATCGAATCGCCCTGATTAAGCGGATGTAGTCTTCTGGAGAAACAGCCTTTAGTCGCATTCGTTCAAGCTGTCTTGCAGAGAAGCCCCGCCAAGCTCTTCGATAGCGGACTCGTGCAAAGTCTACTTCATTCTCATTGATGAGACCTCTATAACCAAGCCACTCCATGAATTTAAGAATCATGCTAGAAAAAACGCGTCGAGTCCCCTCTGCAAGAGCATTCGATCTTTGCTGGAGCTGAGCTGTTTTCATCCATTCTATAAATCCTGCATACGACTCAGCGTTGAGACTTTGGTATCCTGCATCTTGAAAGAAGCTTAATAAACGCAGGAACGCATAGCAGTAAACCGCCAAGGTTGAGGATGGCAGATTAGGCCCACGTTCAACTAAATACTCACATACGACCCTAGAAAGAGGGTGGCCAATCAGGTCGAAATTGTGAGCATAGGTACGGTTTGCTATGAGCCTTGTGGTTTTCAGAGTGCAGTCAGCCAGGTTGACTTCAACTTCTGCCAGATCACTAGAAAAGAACATAATGGGCTTTGTCATATATGAAGGTGTTTTTACTGTGTATTGCGAGCGTCCATTCGTGAAAGAAAAGCTACGTAACTCTTCCGATAAACTTTTCCATAAAGATCGGTCGTTTCGGGCTTTTTATGTCCAAGATGCCGCTGCCGAGTTTCATGAGGTATACCCCATTCTTTGAAGAGAGCCTCTACTGTATGACGGATTGCATGTGGATGTAACCTGAATTTGTCTTCGAGGAATTCGCCGCCAAAAACATGAAATCTTGAGTTCAGCATCTTAAAAAGACTGGTTACGCCTTCGATTGTAAGTGGCCCACCGTCACGATTGGTTAAAAACATCCCGTGGTCCGGCCTGCCAGTTTTTGCCATCCATAGATCAATCAACACTTGGCGACTGCGAATCCAGTTCTGCCAGGCAGAGATTATTCTAGGGTCCCAACCGATGAAAATTGTTCGCGCTCCGCTCTTTGCATATCCAAGATTTTCTGTGGTTTTTCGCAACCGCAATGTAACCCAGAGGTCTGCCCCGTATAACTGAATGTCACTCAGGGTTAAAAGTGGTACCTCGCTACGGCGCATCGCTGACCCAATGAACAATGCCCAAAGCATCTGCTGGCGATGAAACCAAGCGAGGCGTTCTTTATATTGCTGTTGGGCCTTCTTCCAGGCTAAGATATGGTGTGGCGACCAGCCAGATTTTGGCCCAGAAGGATATTTGACTAGCAGGTCTGGCCGAGTCGGTCGTGCTTCAGAGGTGAGATAATCCCAGATAGCATCGACCTCAGCGGGCTCAAGAACATGATTCTCTTGGACGCTTTTTCTGTATCTAGGAATATTTAATCGAAAATAATCTGGGAGTACTAACTTGGGTACTTGCCGAGGATTTGACGAATAATTCTTTCTGTAACTGGCTATCCTTTGCGAAGGTCTTGTCTCAATTATCCCCCACCAGTCACAGAGCCGGCCAGCCTCTTCCAAAACAGATTGCGCACGGGAGTAGCCGATCGCTTGCAAACTTATCTCAGCCCTTTTTTGCTTATGCACATCTTTTCCGGCACGTACACGGAAAAGTAACTCATTCCTGAATTGAAGGATGAACAGCTTTAATTTTCGCGAGTTGAGGTTAAAAAAGTCGAGGGAGTTACGCTGCAGAAACCGGAAGAATAAAACTAGCGAATAGGCTTTATCAGCCAGTGTGCGGTCACTGAGTGCTAGATTGGAGTGAAGATAATTGTTTGCAGGTACTATCGGGAAAAGGTCATCCCATAGTTCATACACAATTCTTTGCCAGAAGGGGCAGTATGTGCGTGCTACATGTATTGAACTTGCCATCAAATGTTGCTCAGATGGTTCACCAGAAAACTTACGAGTTTTCACTTATCGAAAAGCTATCTTGGTGCGCTGAGCAGGCATTATCAACATTGCCTTTGAGATGTCAAGGCTTTTATTTCCAACACATTACGGCGACAGACTCACTTGCAACATCACCTTGGATGATAATTCTGGCAGTATGTTTTCTTTTCAGAAAGATATATTGTGCTATAAAGAAACTTAGGCTTGAGACCATTTAAATGGTCTCAAGCCTAATGTATACCCTCTGTGCTGGTTAATCTGTCTAACTGCAGGTGCTTACGCCCTACAAGGGATACAAAATCGCAAAGCCTCTAACGGCACTTCGAATAGCCGCAGTCGCGGCAGAAATCGCAGCCGGAGGCGTGTTCCAACTGACCGTGACATTCGGGACAAGTGCCGATCAGGCTGGACATCATGCTGCCGCTCGCGCCCAGGCTGGCGGCTTGAGCCTTACCGGCGGCGCGCGCCGAATCGGGCTGCCCTTGCAGGCGACGATTGATTAACATGATGCACTCGGCCACAGCCTGTTCCGGTGAAGTCAACAGGCGCTCGTTGAACCAGACGGAGTGTGTGCCCGTGACCTTGTTCAAGCTATGAGAGACTTCAGCGGCATCAAAGCCGCCACGCAGCATCTTTGAAGCAAGCAATCCAACGCCGCCTGAGATCGGCCCTGTCGCAAACACTTCCTGAATCATCGAATCGTCGTGATTGACCGTGACATAAAGGTTCTGCCCGTCAAACGGTATCTGCCACGTCGCGCCGCGAAGCTCGCGTGGGCGCTCAACGCGAACGGCCTTGACACCCGTTTCTTTCGCCGTACTGATCGGAGCGATGTGCGCGGCGTCGGCATGGCTCGCCGGTGGTTCGTCCAAAATTTCCGCCATCGCTTCCGGGTTGCAGGCCAACTCGCTTTTATCTTCCTGCTTCATCGAAGTCAGAACCTGATTCTCGCGCGAGCCGTCCCGGTAATAGCTGACGGCCTTGCATCCGAGTTGTCGCGCCAGGCGATATAACTCATCTACCGATTCCACAGTATCGTTGACCGCGCCGTTGCAGGTCTTCGAGACCGAATTATCAACATTGCGCTGCGCTGCGGCAAGAACATGCACATGCTGCTGCGCGCTGATCGCCATCGCGGAGATGAAATAAGAAGGAAGCTCATGCTCATGCTCCGTAACATAAGCGGCTGCCTCGTTGATTGAATCCTGATCTGTCTGGTCAACCTCGATTCCGAGGACGCGGGCGGCGAGCGTGTGAACGTAGGTACGCGTTCCCAGTGTGTCCTGTCGCACATAAGCCCAGGAGAAGTTAGGCTCGACACCGCTTGATGTTTCCGCAACGAGCGAGATTGTGCCGGTTGGCGCTATGGTCGTCACTTCGTAGTTGCGCGGAGTGAGCGGGATGTCCTGTGGAATACCGAGTTGGTTGTAAATAAAGTCTGCATAGGCTTCCCTGTTCGGCTCAAGCTCCGGAAAGACTCCGCGTTCTGCTCCGAGCCGCAGAGATTCCATCCACGCTTCACGACGCACAAAGCCCATCACCTCGTCCATCAAATCAATGGATTGCGGCGAGCCGTAAGTGACTTTAAGACTCAGACAAAGGTCTGCAAAGCCCATGATGCCAAGACCGACGGGACGCGTCCGCTTCACCGTGTCGTCAATCTCCGGCAGCGGCCATGTGCAGGTGTCAATCACGTTGTCGAGGAATCTGGTGCTCAGGTGCGTTGCCTCACGCAGACGATCCCAATCAACGCGATTCTCCGGGTCGTAGAACTTCGCCAGATCAATCGAGCCGAGGTTGCACGAATTGGAGAAGTGCAGAAACTGCTCGCCGCACGGATTGCACGAATAGATCGGCCCCATTGATTTCATCATGTGGTTGTGCCGATTCACTTCATCAATAAAGGCCACACCCGGCTCGGCATACTTGTGAGCCGAAGCAACGATGCGATTCCAGATGTCCGGCGCGTAAATCATACCGGGACGCGGCGGCTCTTCCCTGACGCAGTTTGAAAGATCGGCAGATTCATAGGTCGCTTTGTCACGGAAGGTCACGGTCGAGCCATCAGGACGGCGATAAACAGCATAGTCTCCGCCGACAACGGGATCGTAAATCGGGTCAGTCCAGGATTCGGCGTCGAACTCAAGCTGGAACCAATCGTTGTTTTCTACAGCTTCAAGAAATTTGTCCGTCACGTTGACGGAGATGTTGAAGTTCGTCAGGCTGTGCTGATCGTTCTTCGCGTGAATGAAGCGCAAGACATCAGGATGAGTGACACGCATCATTCCCATGTTTGCGCCGCGCCTGACGCCACCCTGCTTCACCACATCCGTCACCTGATTGACAATGTTCATGAAGGAGACCGGCCCAGATGCAACTCCGCGCGTCGTGCTGACCATCGCTCCGGCTGGCCGCAGAAACTCATAGGTCATCCCCGTTCCGCCGCCGGTTTGATGAATCGTCGCGGCGGCCTTCGCATGCTCCATGATTCCCGAAATCGAGTCGGGCACTTTGAGCACGAAGCATGCGGCGAGTTGCCCGGTTGACTTGCCCGCATTAACCAGGCACGGCGTGTTGGGGATAAACTCGCGGTCGAGCATAATCCGCGTCATAGCAGAATAGAACTCATCACGTTGCTGTGGGTCCGTCTCGGCAACCGAGACGTGCCCGACGACCCGCCTCACAATATCCGGCCATTCTTCTATGGGCTCCGCCTGTGCATCTTTAAGTGAGTAGCGCTTACTGACGACGCGCCCCGCGTTCAACCCGAGGGGATGACGTGGACGCTGTTTCGCTGGGGCTGTGGCCGTGGAAGCTAGATTCTGATCGGGGGTGTTCGGGTCAATTACCGTGCTCATCTGCTATGCCTTTCCCGCGCCAAAAGTGCGCGAGGCTCTTGTTCAAAAAAGATTCGGCACGGGGAAATACTGGCGTGCCGCTTGCTAATATTGTAGTGCGGATACTGCGGTTGGCCTAATTCGGAGCGATAAAAATCCCTGTAGAGCGAGGTTGCAGGACCCTCCGTCGCTCCACTTTTTACCCTCCCCGACCCAAGCGGAGCGGACTATACATTTTTATCCAGGCGATGTCAATATATTGTGGCTATCTTTTTTTTCAGTGCAATAGAGTGTGTAAGCTGAGAAGTTACCTCAACATCCAAAAGCCCTTTTTCGGCATCAAAATAGCGCCTCAAACGGCTTGGGGCAAGTTTGCATTTTGCCCGACCAGCCCTTTTGGGCGCGCGGAGCAGGAAACGACGCGGACTTGTCTAAGACGCGGCACGAAAGGCAAAATAATTACCGTCTCATGTTTGTAAAGTTTGGATTTTAAGATTCGCCTTTGAGCGAAAAGAAAGTCGAGCAGGAGAGATTGGAAAACGGAAAAGAAGTACAGGATACACTCGTTCACGGAACAGCGGCTGATGGAACTGTTCGCTGTATGGCAGCGGTCACAACAAATCTCGTGGCAGAGGCTGCGCGAAGACATGACCTGTGGCCTACCGTCGCGGCAGCGCTCGGTCGCACGTTGACGGGCACGCTCCTTTTGGCGTCGAGCCTGAAGGAACTTGATCGTTTGACTTTACAGATTGTCAGCGATGGGCCAATCGGCGGCATCACGGCGGAAGCCAACGCGCACGGGCAGGTGCGCGGGTACGTGCGAAATCCAGAAGCCCATGCGCCGTACAACGAGCATGGCAAGTTTGATGTCAGTGCGGTTGTCGGCAAAGGGATGTTCTACGTGATGCGCGAATCAGGATACGACGTTGGGCTTTATCGTGAGCCGTATCGTGGCTCAGTGCCGCTCGTCTCAGGAGAGATTGCGGAAGACTTAGCTTTTTACCTGACGAAGTCCGAGCAGATTCCCTCAGCCGTCATGCTCGGTGTTCACCTGCTACCGGATGTCCCGTATGTCTCGGCGGCGGGTGGACTGATGATTCAGATGATGCCGGGCGCAGACGAGAACACAATCAATATTATCGAAGCATCCGTCAACCAAATGCCACAGGCGACGACGATGATCCGCGAAGGCGCGCGCCCCATTGATTTGCTGCGCGCCGCACTTGGAGACCTGGAGCTTGAGGTGCTGGATGAAAAGCCAGTGAGCTTCAACTGCCCTTGCTCTTACGAGCGTGCGGTCTCGATGATCTCGTCTATTGGTCGCGCTGAATTGGAATCCATGCTGCGTGAAGACCGGGGCGCAGTGATGACCTGTCATTTCTGCAACGAGACATACAGACTGGATGAAGCGGAGTTAATGAAAGTGATAGGTGATGGGTGATAGGTAATAAGAAGGAACTTGTTTTCTCTTATCACCTATCACCCATCACTTATCACTTCATTTCGTTGACGGTGTGTCGGACAGCAGGAGGTCGTAGTTGCCGAGGTCGCGGTTGTGGCTATCGAGAGCGCCGAAGGTGACGGAAGTCTCTTCGAGCATTTGCCTCGTCATCGCGATTGAATCGCTAAGTTGCTCGAAGTCGAGCGCGGAGACTCTTTCGGGCGTCGGGAGCGTGACGACCTGATCGTTGACCAGGCCGAAGAAGTTTTCGATGGATTGCAACTGCCCTTCGACCAGCTTGACGGAGCGTTCCAGATCATTGAAAGCGGCGATGCGGCGTTTCAGGATTTCGACGTTGGCCTGCTGAACACGCTTGGAGCGCTCGTCGGGTGAACTCTCGACAGAACGCTCGGCCTGCGTCAGTTGATTCTGGACGGCCTGCCGGTTGATCGAGCGCAGGTGGCTCTTGCGGCGGCGATAAATGTCGAGCAGATCAACGAAATCTTCCCAGCGTTGATCCAGACTCAGGATGTTGGAAGGAATCTCTTTCGAGCCGGTGAATTTCCGGTAGTTCGAATAGATGGTGTTCTTCATCCAGCGCAGGTACTCGACGGCCTCACGCTCGCGCGGGTCAAAGCCTTTGATAAAATCTTCGCGCTGCCGCTCGCGCAGCTTGCGCTGTTGATCTTTCCGGCGCTTATCAACTAAACGGCGATAGAGTGAGCTGGCAGGCACGGTAATTAAATAAAGTCCTTCTGCGCCAAGGGCTGCACCAAGGGGAATGATTGAGCCTGTGTAAGCGGCTGCGACAGCAAACCCGGCCATCCCCCAGAAATTAACAGGCTCTTTGAGAGCTTCTTTCAAGTACTGAAGATTGATCTTCGATAAATCTGCCATGACCATTGATTAATGCAAATAATGTCTGCCCCACGATGACGCCCGGCGCGTTTTCGTTTTGCGAGCATACGGGGCTGCCCTTTTTATTCTTTACTCCCGGCACCTTCTCGAAGCACCGCGTCGCTATTAACGCCCGTGCCGGTTTCGCCCTGGGCCGGTAAAGCTCCTGGCTGCGACGTTCCGCTCGGCAGCAAGCCCATCTCACGCTTGTAA
The DNA here is from genome assembly GCA_963791265.1 of uncultured Acidobacteriota bacterium. GTDB lineage: Bacteria > Acidobacteriota > Blastocatellia > Pyrinomonadales > Pyrinomonadaceae > QHXM01. The sequence continues at coordinate 102,873 of CAWBSB010000003.1, read as the reverse complement.
TCGAGCAGCTTGTCCTGTAGCTGCATGTCCATCGCTTCGCGCTCAATCTCCTGCATCTGTGAATCAACGCTGGCTGCGCCAAGCTGCATCTTCGCTTCGGCGGAAGCGGCGCGGCGATCAATTCTTTCGCGCATCTCGTTGAAGGTCGAAGCATCGTCGCCGAGATTGAACGTCTCCATCGTCTGCGCCAACTGCTCTTGCAGTTTCGCCTGCTTCGACTGGTTAATCAACTGCATCGCTTCAGCCGAGCGTTTCTGCATCTGGAGCACGTAGTTGTCGCGCGCCTTGACCGCCTGCTTCGATGCCAGCGTGGCGTGTTCGAGTTGCTGCGAGGTTTTCGTCAGGTCAACCTGCGCCTGCTGAAGCTGGCCGATGTAGGCTGTGGCGATGTCGTCGCGCCCCATTTTGACGGAGGCTTTAATCTTTGAGTCAAGCTCGACGACCTGCGATTCGAGCCGCTCTCGATTCTTGGCCAGAAGCTTTTCGGTCGCCATCACCTGTGCGACAGAATTGTTTAGTTCCGGCACGCGGTCGCGCATATCGCGGATCGTTTGCTGAAGGATACGTTCGGGGTCTTCCGTCTTCTCGACGATTCCGCCGAACATCGCGCGCAGTGAGCGCTTAAATCTCATCCAGAGTCCCATCTTTCCTCAACACCTCCAGCTCTTCAAGTTGAGCGTGTCTGTTAGAGCTTCAAATATGCGCCCCGGGCTGTCCTCCGAGTTGGACGCCCCTGATTGTACGACCATTCGCCTGACACGGTTGCATTTTCTCAAGTTTCTGCAACGGAGTATAGCAGGAGTCGCGCACGCGCCGCCAGAGTAGGCAGTGGTCGGTGGTCTGTGGTCAGTTAAAAGCCAAAGCTCAATACTGATTGTCGCTCCTGGGTCTTAGCTGACTACTGACTACTGACTACTGTCCACTGAACCTCCCTATATCGCGCCGGTAATTCATGCCGTCCCAGTGAATATCGTTGACCGCGCCGTAGCAGCGCTGAAGTGCGCTGTCTAAGCTGTCGGCGGCGGCTGTCACGCCAAGCACGCGCCCGCCGGAGGTGAGCCAATCGCCCGAGGCGGAACGCGACGTTCCGGCGTGGAAGAGTCTGACGCCTTCGTGCTGCGCGGCACGCTCAAGACCTTCGATGCGCGCCCCGGCTTCGGGTCTCGAAGGGTAGCCACGCGACGCCAGAACCACGCAGGCGGAAGATTCGTTTGACCAACGGACAGGCAGCCTGCCCAGCCCGCCACGAATAACAGCCTCGAACACGTCAATCAAATCCGTCTGCAATCGAACGAGGATGGCTTGAGCTTCGGGGTCGCCGAAGCGAACGTTGTATTCGAGCACGCGCGGGCCATCTGCCGTCAGCATCAATCCGATGAAGAGAATCCCGCGAAAGGGGAAACCATCGGCTCGCGCTCCTTCCAGCGTCGGCTCGACCACTTCACGCACGACGCGATGGAGCGTCTCTTCATCCAGCACAGAAGCATCTGTAATAGCTCCCATCCCGCCGGTGTTCGGCCCCGTATCATTCTCACCGACGCGCTTATGATCGCGCGCGGCTGGCATCAAAGCGTAGTCGCGCCCATCAGCGAAAAGCAGCAGCGAGGCTTCGCGCCCTTCGAGAGCTTCTTCAATCACAATGCGCTTGGCGGCGGCGGCTTCGACCAGCCGACCTTCCATCAACACGTTGACCGCACTGGAGGCTTCGGAGCGTGAGCGTGCGACGATGACGCCTTTACCTGCGGCGAGGCCGTCGGCCTTGATGACAGTCGAAGCAGCTTCGCCGCCGAATTCGCCGCTATCCAGAATTCGCTGCGCCTCCGAGACCGAAGTTGCGATTCTGTAACGCGCAGTCGGCACGCGGTATTTCGCCATGAAATCTTTAGCGAAAGCCTTGCTCGATTCCAGACGCGCAGCGGCGCGGCTCGCCCCCGCGATTGCCAGTCCACGTCGCTCAAATTCGTCAACAACCCCGACGGCGAGCGGCGCTTCGCTGCCGACGATAGTCAGGTCAATCTTCTTCTCTTCCGCGAATCTGGCCAGTGATGAAACGTCTGTGGCGCTGATGTCTATGCGTTCGGCGAGTTGGGCGATACCTGCGTTGCCGGGCGCACAGAAAAGAGTGAGATTGCGGCTCGCGCTTTTCTGAAGCGCCCACAGGAGCGCATGCTCGCGTCCGCCAGAACCGATAACGAGGATCTTCATCTATGTGGTTTCTCTTAGCTGTTCTTCAAAGTTCGGGTGAACGGAACGTGCGGGATGCTGGCACGGCGCGTTGATACTATCAAGATGCTGCTGGGACAGACAACCCGGATTCTTCCTCAGACCATAGCACAATGACGCCCAGCCCTTGACACAATTTTGTGATAGTTATACCTTGCATTCATCGCGGGCATCGCTTGCAGTTCCCGACGGCAAAGCAACCGCCTGATAAGAAGCCAGATTGCGGCAGATGCTTGCTTGCTCAAGATCGAATCTGTCGAACGCGCCCCTCCGGGATTTGAAATGCCTCGTCCGACTTGAAGAGATCGTCCGGGGTGCAAGATGAGCCAACCTGCTATCTGAAACCCGGCGACTCGTAGTATTGAGTTGTGCGCTCAAACGAGAGCGCGACTGTAACGGCTATTAGTTCTTAAAATTCGCTGCTTCCTCGCTAGCGTGCTTCAACAAGCTGGTCGCTCGTCGGGCGCTCTCCTTCCCCGTTCCGCTCGACTGGCAGACGCACATCACTGGGGGTTACACGTCATGTCACAAGCTCAGATCACAGATAGTTCAAACGGGAAGTGGAGTCATTCGGAGACAGAATTCGAAGACCGCCCGATCAAGTGTGTTGACTGCGGAGATGATTTCATCTGGACGGCTGGCGAGCAGGTCTTCTTTCACGACAAAGGTCTGAAGAACGAGCCCAAGCGATGCAAACCGTGCAAGCAGGCCAAGAACGAACGGCTCGCAGCGATTGCCGCCGCGCAAGCCTCCGGCGTTCGCCAGCGGATTGAAGTCTCCGTTCAATGCGCGCAATGCGGCCAACAGACCACAGTGCCCTTTTATCCCTCGCAAGGCCGTCCCGTCTACTGCCGCTCCTGCTTCCTCGCAGGCCACAGCCAGGAAAGCGCCACAGCTTAAAAGCAGTGGCAAGTGACGAGTGACAAGTGACGAGCAAAAGCGGTTTTTAACTCGTCACCTGCCACTCGTCGTTTGTTACTTGTCACTTGTCACTAGCAACTGACAGCACGAGTAGAATTTCTTCAGTCACGTAAGCGGTTGAAAGAGAGCGCGTCCGAAGAAAAGAGGGCGCGAGGTGGCGCGCATCAGATTACGCCCCCGGATCGAAGCGATAGCCTATCCAGGGTTCTGTGAGAATGTAGCGTGGCGAAGCTGTGCCCGGCTCAATCTTCTTTCGTAATTGACCGATGAAGACACGCAGGTATTCCGTCTGTTCGACAGACTCGCCACCCCAGATGGCGGCGAGCAAGGTACGGTGTGTCAGAACTTTTCCGGGATGGCGGAGGAGATAAAGCAGCAGATCGTATTCCTTCGGAGTCAGATGTACTTCCCGGCCACTCACGGTGACGCTGCGACTTTCAAGGTTAATACTGAAATCGCCGACTTCCAGAATGGTTAAAGCGTCATTATCACCTTGCGGCTCAGGCGCGCGCCTGAGCGCCGCACGGATGCGTGCCAGCAGTTCATCCATGCCGAACGGCTTCATCACGTAGTCGTCAGCACCGGCGTCAAGCGCTTCGACTTTGATTCTCTCCTCGCCCCTGACGGAAAGAACGATGATCGGGACTTGTGAGATCAAGCGCAGCTTGCGGCACAACTCCAGCCCGTCCATATTCGGCATCGAGAGATCGGTGACAACTAAATCGGGAGTCCAATCATTGAAGGTTTCAAGCGCGGATTCGCCATCGGCTGCGACGTGAACATCGTAGCCATGCGTTATCAAGCCCCGGCGCAACACGCGCGTAATCTGCGGTTCGTCATCAACGACAAGAATGCGCCGCTTTTCGTTCATCATTTAATACACTTCGGCAGCGACAGAGCCGCACTCATCCGCCAACGTGGACGGTCGGGCGCTGCGTCGGATCATCCTCGGCCTGTCGCAGCACCTCGTGGGTCACAGGAGCAGTGTCGCCCTCGCCGAAGGCTACGTACTTGAGAAGATATGCAAGCGGATTGCCTTCGCTCCAACCGAAGTAGATGTGCGGCAGCTTGCCTGTCTGATCGCGCAGATGCAGCAGAAAAGCGGCGATGGCGTTTGGCACGACAGGGCTTTCCGCGCGCAGCACACGATAGCCATCAACGTGGTCGCCCGTGATACGCAAGACGCCTGCAAACTCCGAAGCGTCGCCGAGACTGACCTCGAAAAAGATAATCGGCTCGGCTGGCGGAATATGATTATCCTCGCGCTTCTCCCGCTCCTTCTGGCGATACTCGTCAGCGTCACCACGGTCACAACGATTGGCGATGATGCGAATCGTGCCCTTGCTCGCCTCGTTGATTATCATTTGTGCAGTTGCGTCCAGCTCGACCTTTTCAACGCGCAACTCGGTCGTGCGCCACACTCTCGAAACGAGCGAGGTCAGAACAATCGCGCCGATGAAGAACGAAGCAATCTTGATGCCCTCTGGTCGCTCGATGATGTTGAGAACGGTCGTGTAACCGAAGACCAGCGCGATTAAGAGATATGCCCACCACTTCTTGCCTTTGCGCCACGCAGAGATGGTGACGGCCACAGCCGCCGAACTCATCAAGACCAGCACGCCGGTCGCGTATGCGCCGCCCTGCGCCTCGACGTTTGCCTTGAAGATGATGGTGACGGCAAAGGCGATGAGCGTGAAAACGATGACGAGCGGGCGCGTCGCTTTCGCCCAGTCAGGAGCCATCCCGTAACGCGGCAAATAGCGCGGAACGATGTTCAGGAGTCCGGCCATCGCAGACGCGCCCGCAAACCAGAGGATTAGAATCGTGCTCAAGTCATAAGCCGTACCGAAGTAATCACCCAGATAGAAGTGCGCCAGGTAAGAAAGCGCGCGACCGCTCGCTTCCCCGCCCTCTTTGAACTTGTCAGGCTCAATGAGAATCGCTGTCACGAAGCTACTGGCAATCAAGAGCACGCTCATAATCAATGCAGCCGTGCGGAGCAGTTTGCGCGTGTTGCGTATCCGGCCTTCCAGTAGAGCCTGCGCGCTCGGCGGCGGAGTTCTCCAGCCTGTGCGCGTCGAGTGAATGGAGTCCAAATCCGCTTCAGTCAACGCCCTGTCCCCTTTCACGAGCGGCATCACCGCCACGCCGGTTTCAAACCCGGACAAGCCCAACGCCAGCTTCGGAAACAGCAGCAGCGCCACGCCGATCATCAGCAGCGGATTGCCATGCACCCGCGTATCAAGCGTCAACGCATTCTTCCATTCGGCGAAATGCCCCGGCTGAGTCGCCAGATGAAACACGCCAAGACCAATCACGATCAGGTTCAGCAGCAGGTAAACTCCGACGAGGATGACGGCAATTCCAATGGCTTCCTTAAAGCCTTTCAGGAAGATAGCGCCGAGCGTAGCGATTAAGCCGAGCGTGACCCAAACGGGATGATTGAGGAAGGGCAAGTGCTGCTCGACAAACGGATTTTCGATAACGTGGGCTGTGGCGTCGGCTGCCGAGAGTGTGATGGTGATGATGAAGTCCGTCGCCACGAAGCCGAGCAGGACGAGGACGAAGAGCTTGCCCTTCCAACGCGAGAGCAGGTTGGCGAGCATCGAGATGGAGCCCTCGCCGTGCGGGCTTTCGGCGGCCACCTGCCTGTAGATAGGAAGCGCCCCAAAGAGCGTTAACAAGACCAGAACCAGTGTGGCAATTGGAGAGAGAGCGCCCGCCGCGATGAAAGCAATGCCGGGTTGATAACCGAGAGTTGAGAAGTAATCAACACCCGTCAGGCACATCACCTTCCACCAGGGATGCTGGTGATGCTGCCCCTCGCCCTCGTGCGGCCCTTCAGTTTCCTGAACAGTTCCAAACATCCATCGCTTGAAGCGACTTTGTGGTCTTTTTTGTGAATCCCCCATAGGAGCAATCGCCTTCAACTGTTTTGCCACGCGCACGACAAAGGGCGTGGAGCACAAAGCTCCACGCCCTTGGAAAAACAGCTCGCGGTGGCTTGGCCCTTCCATGAAGCCTGCGAGGTTAGCTGACGGGCTTGGACTGGAAGTGTCCTAAATGAAAACCGCAATCAAACGAGCGGTCTCATAATGCGCCCCATGTCCTGCTCTTCAAACAGGACGTTGGTTCCCCCGCGCTACCCGTCCAGACAGATTTTTCACCGTGGCGAGTAACTTCGGCAGACAGATTTTCAACGTCGCGATACTACGCCTCTGCATTCTACAAATCAACTTGAAGGAGGCGGCTTCCGAAGTAAGTAGAAAGCCCCGGCTTCTTTCAACCGCCGACGTGGACGGTGGGTCGCCTCTCCGGGTCTTTCTCCGCCTGACGCAAGACCTCGTGCGTAGTTGGAGCGGTGTCACCTTCGCCGAAAGCGACGTACTTGAAGAGGTACGCAAGCGGATTGCCTTCGCTCCAACCGAAGTAGATGTGCGGCAGCTTGCCCGTCTTATTACGCAGGTGCAGCAGAAAAGCAGCAATCGCATTCGGCACTGCCGGGCTTTCCGCGCGCAGCACGCGATAGCCGTTAACGTGGTCGCCCATCACACGCAAGACGCCCGCGAACTCCGAAGCGTCGCTGGGGCTGACCTCGAAGAAGATGATCGGCTCGCCCGACGGGATGTGGTTATCCTCGCGTTTCTCTTTCTCTTTCCACTCATACTCGCTGGCATCGCCGCGATCACAACGATTGGCGATGATGCGAATCGTGCCCTTGCTCGCTTCGTTGATAATCTTTTGCGCAGCTTCGTCTAACTCGACCTTGTCAACGCGCAACTCGGTCGTGCGCCACACCCTTGAGACAAGAGAGGCGAAGACGATGATGCCGATAAAGAACGAGGCGATCTTAATTCCTTCCGGCTGCTCGATGATATTGGTGATGGTTGTGTAGATGAAAACCAGCGAGATCAGCAAAAAGCCCCACCGGATTTTTTCTTTTTGTCGCCAGGCCGAGAGCGTGACCGCAATGGCCGCCGAACTCATCAGGGCCAGCACGCCGGTCGCATACGCACCCCCTTGCGCCTCGACATCGGCTTTGAAGAGGATCGTGACGGCGAAGCAAACGAGGGTGAGAACAAGCGTCAACGGACGGACAGCCCGTGCCCAATCGGGAGCCATGCCGTAGCGTGGCAAGTAGCGCGGAATGATGTTCAGCAGACCCGCCAGCGCCGACGAGCCTGCAAACCAGAGGATAGAGATGGTACTCAAGTCGTAAATCGTTCCGAACACATCGCCGAGGTAATGATGCGCCAGATAGGCAAGGGCACGCCCGCTTGCTTCACCCGCCTCTTGTGTCCCCGTTTCCGGTCGAAACTCTTCCGCCGGAATCAAAAGCGTGGTCACAATGCTGCTGGAGATGAGCAGCACGCACATAATCAGCGCGGCTGTCTTGAGCAGCTTACGCGTGTTGCGGATGCGTCCTTCCAACAGGGCTTCCGCGCTGGGCTTGGGTTTGCGGTGGTGCGTGCTGCGAGTTTCGTGAATGGATTCCAGCTCTTCATCCGTCAAAGACCTGTCGCCTTTCACGAGCGGCATCACGACCACCCCGGTCTCGAATCCTGAGAGGCCGAGCGCCAGCTTTGGAAAGACAATCAGCGCCGCGCCAATCATCATCAACGGATTGCTGTAGCCCTGTTGAAACAGCGTGTTCTTCCAATCCGTTATCTTTTGCGGGTTGATTGCTATCTGATAAATGCCAACGCAGATAACGATGAGATTCAACGCGATGTAGACGATGACGAGAAAGACCGCGATGCCGATGGCCTCTTTGAAGCCTTTGAGAAAGACTGCGCCGAGAGCTGCAATCAAAAACAGGCTGACGGCGATACGATGGTGAAGGAAGCTGGGAGCGAAGGGATTGTCGGCGATGTGAACTGCGGCGTCGGCAGCCGAAAGCGTGATGGTGATAATAAAGCTGGTCGCGGCGAATCCGAGCAGGCACAGCACAAACAGCTTGCCCTTCCAGCGCGAGAGGAATTTTTCGAGCATTGAGATCGAGCCATCGCCGTGAGGGCTTTCGGCGGCGACACGGTTGTACATCGGCAACGCGCCGAACAGGGTCAACAGCACCAGAATCAAGGTGGCGATTGGAGAGAGAGCGCCTGCGGCGACAATTGCGATGCCGGGTTGATAACCAAGCGTTGAGAAGTAATCAACGCCGGTCAGACACATCACCTTCCACCAGGGATGTTGATGATGCTGCCCTTCCTGCTCGTGAGGCCCTTCGGGTTCTTTAACGCCCTTGAATAACCAGAGCTTGAATCGTCTCTTTGAACTTTTTTTCAAAATTGTCATGGCGACTACTCGCAATTGCTGCGGCGAGGCGCAAGGGAGCGCCAACCTTCACGACATGGGGGCTAGAAGTTCACCGGAATGCGCAGCACACCGCTCAAAGTCCCTGACGGAATGAGCGGGTCGAACGAATTTTCAGCTTGAAGAACAAAGATATTATTGCATCACGCGCCTGCGCTTCTCCAGCATGAATAATGTCAGGCGTGCCGCATCGCATTGTACGCCCATCGTCTCTACCGTCAAGCACATTTAAGCTCTTCGGGAGCACAAACACAGGATTTTCGTGAATTAATTTTGACCTGAAAAAATAAGCGGGCGGGGATCTCCCACAACCCCCGCCCTAAGGCCACGTGTCCTCACCCCACGCGACCACTACGCCCAACGGGGAGTCGGGCGCAACAAGATTATGCACAACTCAGAAAGAAGTTTCAACCACCTGCTGAGACACTATTGACACTCATATCAGCCGAATCAATGGGGCCTATAAGCATATCAAATTCCGCTTCGGCGCTCGTCTCCAGAGCATCAATTGTCAGCCCGCCAACGACGTAGGAGACTTCGCCGGAGAGCGCTTGCAGGCGCAGGCTGTAGTCTCCAGGCTTAGCATCGGCGCTGACCGAAATATCGAAACTGATGACGGAAAGTTTGTTGCCGAAATCCACATCAGCCACGCTTGCCGGGTCAACTACGATGAAAGGAGAGGTGGTGGTAATCCCGTTTTTTGAGAGCTGGCTGAGGCTAATGCCTTCGCCCGCGATGAAGATTCGATAGACGCCTGCGGGCGCGAGCGGGACGGCGATGGTCGAAAGCTGGCGGTTGATTCCGACAAAGGATGGATTAAGCAGAGCAGATGAACCGGAAAGATGTGCGTTGAGTTGGCGAGTTGCGCCTGCCGCGACACGCGCGCTCCCGATCTCTTCCGTGCTGAACGAAAGTTGCTGGTTGAGAGCCAGCCCGACGTATGCGCCGCGCTGCGAGGCAATCTCGGAGGCGAAGACAGCACCGCCGAGGGGCTGAGCAAAGACGCGATAGTTTCCCGGCAGCAAGCCTTCGATGCGATACGAGCCGTTGGCCAGAGTAATATTGCTGGCGCTGACACGGCCTGTCTTAATTTCTTCCGCCCAGACGTTCGCGCCGAAGACCGGCGCACCGCTGCTGAAATTGATTATTCCGGCAATCGCGCCGCGCACACCCGACCCCAGACGCGCCCCGTAGATAGCGCGCGCGCCCGCCCGGTCGTCTTCCGACAAACTGCGCTGCGAGATAGAAGACAGGTTGTAAATTCCATTCTTGCCCTGTCGCGGCTGCATGGTCGCGCCCAAGACCGCCGAGTGTTCAAGGCCGAGCAGGTGGCCGATCTCGTGCGTGAAAGTCGCTTCCAGATCGTATGTGCCGGGAGTCCCATCGGAGGAGAAAAATTGACCGGGATTCAAAACGACGTCCGCTTCGGCAATGCTGCCTCCGACGGTCGAGAAGATGCGTGTGCGCCCAGGCATCTCCACGCCTGCGCCGCCGAAGGGCGCGGCATTCTCCGCCGTATGCGCGACAGTAATCAAACTCACGCCATCACCGCGTGTTCCCGGCGCGCTGATAGATTGCACGTCGGATGAAATCAACTGGAAACGAATGTTGGCAGCTTCTCGCCAGTGATTGAGCGCACGGCGCACCGCACCCATGACATCGCTGCCCGTCTTGATGTTCTGCTGCGGCGCAGAGAGCGAAGACGAGAGAGCAATCGTGATCGTGTTGTTGGGCCACCTGACCTGAGTAGAAGTGGAGGCGTCTGTAAACTGGAGCGTGTAAGAGCGCACGTGTACCGCTGACAGCATAACTGTCGCTAAGAGGAAGAGAGCAGTAGCCGAACGGCGCATGAAAGTCTCAGAGGGTTTGGGGGAGAAAGAAACAGTGAACCGGGTTTGCTGGCAACAATGCCTTGGAATCGTTTGTCTTTGATTGACCGTAACGAGTCCTGTGCCTGCCCGGATAATTCTTCCGGGAAGCAACCGAAGATACCATACATTCGTCTAATTCCGTCCCGAAAAATGGTCGGGCTGCATCAAACAGGTACGGGAACGCACACGTTGACAGCCTGTTTAGCTCGATTTTTAACGGTATGCCGATTGATTAGTTGGCTAGGATTTATGTTTTGGAGGTTCGATTCTAAAGATGAGTAGTGAAGCCCTTTCGCAAAGCGAGATAGTCAGGAAGAACACCGCCGCCATCGCCGAGATGCAGCGCAAGATAACGGAAGCGCGCACCATCGGAGGTCGCATCGCAGATGGTATCACCGACTTCACAGGCTCGATGATCTTCGTCTATGTTCACGTCGTCTGGTTCGCGGTGTGGATTCTGCTCAACGTCGGCCTGATACACATTCCTCGCATCAGCGAGTTTGATCCATTCCCCTTCCAATTGCTGACGATGGTTGTCTCGCTGGAAGCGATCTTTCTTTCGACCTTCGTGCTGATCTCACAGAACCGGCTGGCCTGCGCGAGCGAGAAACGCGCCGAACTTGATTTGCAAGTCAACCTGCTGGCCGAGCAGAAGGCGACGAAAGTTTTGGAGATGCTTGACCAGATAACGGAACAACTGGATCAGGTGGGCAGCCGCTTTAACTTTAAGCCCGACCCTGAAGTCAAGGCGCTCAAAGTCTCGCCCGAGCCTCAGGAAGTGCTGCAAGTCATCGAAGAAACAGTTAAGGATGGCAGTAAGAAAACAAGGAAGCTCGGCAATGATGTCGAAGATATTACGGACGAAGTGGAAGCTGTCCACAAGGAGGTGAAGCGCACCAGCGGGAAACTCGACGAGGTGGCCGAAGACGTGGAAGAGATCAAACAGGAGGTGAAAGGAATCACAGGCCAGCATGAGCGCCTGTCGCTCAAGTAGCCTGCGAGCACTTTCCTTCTCTCCGATGTTTCTCTTTTAACGGAGCGAGACCGCTAAGGATTGCCGCCCAGGAGCGGCGCTCTACTTTCTTCCAGCCCTCGGACTTCTCTTCGCCCCACGCCAATCAGAGGGAGCAGCCTGAGTGGAAGACGCCACGGTTGCCGGGAGGCCGCTGCCGATGGAGGCCGAGTCGTCGCCAAGCGAAGCCTCGTCAACGCCCGGACGCCCGCCGCCCAAATCTGCAAATGCGACGATGACCAAGAGCGCCGTCAACCCTAAGGTCGCCAGCACGTAAAGCCAATCAGCCCTCTCTTTGTAAAGCAGGATGATAACGAGAGCTGATACTCCAACAATCCATCCAAGCGTAATCAGACGACTGGTTCTCTTCCTGCGCTTCGCATCTGCCCTTGTCATTCGTTGACTCATTTTTACCTTCTTCTAAATTAAAGATTATTTCACGTATATTTCACGTATAAGATGCCCGATAATTTACCACACGGGAGCGTCAGAGGGCGAAGAGGCACGAGGGGCGAGCAGTCTCCAACCTCAAACTAAAAAGAGGTTGGCAGAAACGGCCAACCTCTTCTCCTGACTCTCTACCTGCCTGTTTAGTAAATGACCCTGTAATTGAACGCTTGAATCGGGGCGGCCATCAGACCGCCGAGACTGCCGGTCGCAGTGCTCGTCACGAGTCTCAAAAGACTCTTCAGACTGAAATCAGAATCTTTCGGTACTTCGATCACGTCGTAGGGCAGCAGTGCCACATCCTCTGCTTTATTCTTTTTGATTAAGCCGAGATCAACTCGCATAATTTCCGGTTGCTCAACGCCTGGCTTTTTCCTGAGGATGCGAACGTCGTTAGACCTGCCTTCCGGTCTGACTCCGCCGACCATTGCCACAGCCACGCTCAACGTCATCCCCTCGCGCAGCAGCACCGCCTGCGGAGCGCCCACATAGCCCGTGATGTACACAGGTTTCGCGTCCATCACGTTGACGATGTCGCCCGGACGAATGACCGGATTGGATTCGGGCTTGCCTTGCAGGAGGTCATTGAGTTTATAAAGTTTGATGGTGTTTACGCCCAGGTTATCGGCTGTGTACAGCGGTTCGACCACTTCATCCGGCTCAGGGCACATCACAGGCTCGGTGTGCAGAACCTGAATGTCGCCGTTGGCGCGTTCGGTTGGGCCTCCAGAAGCTGCAATCAACTCGTTGAGCCGCACGCGGCGCTGCATTTGAACTCGCGTCGGAGCGAGAACCGCGCCCAGGACAGTTGCCGGAGGTCGGCTGTTGCGCCCCGTGATACGCACGCTGATTTGCGGATTTTTGAAAAACTTGGAATAGGCGGCGGTGATCTCTTTCTGCACGTCCTTCTCTGTGCGACACTGGACGCTGATGGGCTTCTCAATGAAAGGCAGAGCGGACAGCTTGCCTTCGGCATCAACCTCTCCAACCCAGTTCAAATCCGGCTGACCGAAGACTCTCACATCCAGCGTGTCGCCGGGGCCCAGCAGGTATTTCTTGATGCCCTGAGCATCAACAGAGGAAGCCTGCATGATAGACGCGCCCTGCGTTGTTGACCCACCTCCGCTGCTGCTGCTGCCTCCCTCCTGCGCCCGAAGCGCCGACGGAGCAATAAGACAGAAGGCTGTGAGTAGGAGAATGTATATTCTGGCTTTCATATTTATGTCCTCAGAAAATTTCCTGCATTAGCGAAATGGCCGGTGAAGGCTGCAAAGTTCGAGATGCGCGCGACCTGCGAAAGGCTGCCTTCGGAAACACCCGGTCTTGCCCTCAGTCAGTGCGCCGCTAGCCCTATCTCTGGCTCTTCTCAGCTTCGCCTGAAACCTGTTGTTTCTTTTTCCTGCTGCCGTGCTTGGGCACTGTACCGGGGATGGCAAACCCCCTGAAAAGCAGGTTGCAACTATCGCACAAAAGATTGTAGATGCCAAACATTCGGAGCAGGAGTGGCGTTGGCTTATAGCCGCGTCGAATCCGCGAGCTTTTACATTTGGGACAGCGTTGCCCGATCATGTTTTCCCCTTGCGAGAGCGTTTTTTAGGTTCAGGGGGTGTCGGGGTAACTGTCATTTTGCTTGTTTTTAGCCGTGCGCGCAACATCTCAATCTCGCGCCCGATGCGCTCCGCCGATTCCATGCGCGTTTCTTCCTTCATGTTCTCGCGTGAAAGATAGAAAAGCGCGTCGCGATAACGATCAATGGCGCGGGCGTAATGTCCTTTGAAAGCCGCGCGCTCGGCCAATTCTACCCAGTGAGAAACCTTCACTGAAGCGATAAACTCGCGCACGGCCAACTCCGACTCATGCAACTCCGCTTCTTCAGGATAGAGCTTGAGTGCCGATTCTATCACGTCCAGAGCGCGCATCGCCGTCTCTACTTTATCCGAGACGCGGACTCGCTGCTGAGCTTCATGCGTCAACGAGCGAGACGCGCCGCGCGCCCAGTTTAACAGATGGTGGCGAGCGAGCGAACGCGCACGCTCCTGTCCGGCGCGCACAGCCACACGGCCTTCATTTCCAACTGCCACATTTCGTAAGCGGTCGTCTGCGCCCTCCAGATATTCCTGACATGCGAGGTAGGCATCCATGTGCGCTTCGGGCAGAGACCCCGGAGTATTCGCCTCCGCACTCTGCTGTTGAAGCGCGCGAAGCCTTGTCGAGTAAGAATCTACAGACCGATTCCTACGGCTGTTGCCGCTGCTGTGCTGTGTTCCCTCGCCCCCTGACTGCTCGCGCCGGTCGTGTTCGAGGATGTAGCGCGACCAGGCTCTTCGCATCACGACTTCGCGCGCGGCGACGGCGACCAGCATCACCACACTCGCCGCCAGCCCAGCCGGAACCCAGGGCGATTCGTCCCCGCTGCTGTTGAGCATCCACCACAGGATGAAAAAGAGCGCGGCGGCTGTCGCGCCCGAAGCCAACATGTAGCCGGACGCCGAAGGCATTCTTGCGCGCTGCGTACGCTGCGACGCCTGAGAGGAGACGTTCGTCCTCAGGCGCGAGCGCGCTCTTCCGGCAAAAGCCTGATTGGCTGAATTGCTTCGCAAACTACTCTTCTCCACAATAACCGGGGACAAAACAAAGATGAATGGAACATCATAGTCGGACTTTTCGGCTACATCTGTCAATATAGTGTCTCTCAAGCACAGGGCTTATTCATTCTCAACAAAGAAGAGAGCGAACCACGAAAGCACACGAAACAACACGAAGTTCCGGTCGCCGGGTTCGTCTTACTTCGTGTCATTTCGTGTGCTTTCGTGGTTCGCTTTTTCGCTCGTCGCGCCCGGCTGACAACCGAATCAAAGAATGAATAGTCCCTCTCTTAAACCCTGATGTAGTAGCATGGGGAAACAGGAAGTTCGACCGTAGAATGTGGAAAGAATCCAGAAGGAGTCAAGATGGAGAAAGAGTTGGAGGGGAAAGTCGCCATCGTGACGGGGGCGACATCCGGGATTGGACGCGCGACGGCGCTGCGTTTCGCGGAAGCAGGCGCGCGCGTCGCCATCGTCGGACGCAACGCGCAGGCTCTCAACGTGGTGGCCGGTGAGATTCAGGTCGCGGGAAGTGAAGCCCTGGCGATTCGCGCGGACGTGACGGTTCAGCCCATCGCCCGGCGCATCGTCGCGCAGACAGTCGAGCAATTCGGCGGGCTGGACGTGCTGGTCAACGCGGCGGGGCATCTCGTCTCCGGGACAATCGAAGATACAACGCTGGCGACGTGGGATGCGATGATTAACGTCAACCTGCGCGCCGTTTTCAATCTGATGCAGCAGGTCGTACCGCATCTGGTGGAGCGCAAAGGCAACGTCGTCAACGTATCAAGCGTCACTGGACTGCGCGCCTTTCCGGGTGTTCTAGCCTACTGCGTCTCGAAAGCCGGGCTGGATCAACTGACGAGGTGCGCCGCGCTTGAGCTTGCGCCGAAAGGCGTGCGCGTCAACGCCGTCAATCCCGGCGTCGTCGTCACGGAAATTCACAGGCGCGGCGGAATGAGCCAGAAGGAGTACAAGGCATTTCTTGAACATTCGGAAGAGACACACCCGATTGGGCGGGTCGGCCAAGCCTACGAAGTCGCGGAACTGATTTTATATCTGGCCTCAGAGCGTGCCTCATGGATTACCGGAGCGACTTATTCAATTGACGGCGGGCGGGCGCAAACATGCGCGAGATGATTCGTTCCGGCAGATTAAGCTAGAAGTGAGAGCGCGAATCTGGCTATACTGACGCGGCTTTCACAACGAGCATCAGGTAAAGGAGTTTTGCGCGCCTTGAGTGAAATGAACCAATGTCGGCACTGCGGCGCCTTCGTCCCTGTGGAGAAGGCTTTTTGTCCGAATTGCAGCGAGCCTATAGAACCGGAAGAAGCGCCCAATCGCGCCGCTTCGGCCAGCACCGACATGATGGCAACCATGCGCGACGACCCGGAGCAGTACCGCGAGTTGCTGGACATGCTGAAGAAGAAGAAGGCTGCCGGTGCTGCGGCAGCAGAAGCGCCCCCGCCTGCGCCCGAACCCGCTCCCGTAGCGACACCGGCTGTCAGCTATAGCGCGCCGCAGGCCGCTCCTTACGTTGCGCCGCCTGCGAAAAATAAAAGTAGCCTCGCTCTCATTATCAGCGTGGTTTCTATCCTGGTTCTGGTTGTCGTTCTTCTCCTGGTTTTTAAGGTAATTTGAGGCGGACTTTATAACGTATGAGCGACTACGGCGGCGCGTATCCCCCGGCGGGCTATTTGCTCAGGCCAAGAGCCAACAGCCAGGCCATCAAATGGACACTGGTCACGACCGGGATTGTCTTTGCTCTACTGGCGGGATTCCTCACGCTCCACGTCATCGGCTTCGCCACCGAGCCAGCCGCGCTCATGATCGGCATCCTCTTTGCCACGCTGCCCGTTCCCATCTATATCCTGTTAATTCTCTGGATTGATCGCTTTGAATCCGAGCCGTTGTGGATGCTGGCGACGGCTTTCTTCTGGGGAGTGACGTTTGCCGCCTTTATAGCAATTGTCATCAACTCGCTGGCCGCCAAACTAATCTCAGATGCTTACGGCCCATACACCGGCAGATTTTATGCGTTGGTCGTCTCCGCTCCTATCGTCGAAGAGTTCTCGAAGGGCATTGTGCTCTTCGCTCTCTTCGTCTGGAAGAAGGATGAGTTTGACGGCATTCTCGACGGCATCGTCTACGCAGGAATGGTTGGACTGGGGTTCGCCATGATGGAGAACTTCAAATACTACGGCGAAGCGGCCATGATGGGCGGCGACCGCCTGACGGGGCTTTTCATCCTGCGCGGCGCAATCTCGCCCTTTGCTCATCCGCTCTTCACAGGCATGACGGGCATCGGGCTGGGCTGGGCTTGTCAAACGCACAGCAAGACGATTAAAGCTATCATGCCCGTGCTGGGACTCTTGACGGCAATGCTGCTGCACTTTTTCTGGAATCGCTCGGCGCTCTCCGGCGCGGCGGCTTTCTTTATAGTCTACGGCCTCGTGATGGTTCCGATCTTCGCCGGGGCAATCATTGCCATCATCTTCGCCCTGCGCCGCGAGGGGCGCATCGTGAGTTATCATCTCTGGAATGATTGCCAGCGCGGGTTGTTTACGCCTGAAGAGTATTACCGTTTGTGCAGCGTGCGCGGGCGGATGGGCGCATCTTTCAGAGCTTTGACGAGCGGCGGCTTTCAGTTGTGGCGTGCGCGGATGAGATTTAATCAGATGGCAAGCGAGCTGGCTTTTCATCGCAGCCGCGTTCATCGAGGGATGCTCACAGACCCCGCGACGGCTTATGAACGCGAGATGGCTTTCGTGCAACACCTCGCAGAACTGCGCCGTCGACTTGGCGCGTTCTAAAAATTTGGCTAAAGATTAAGCAAAACTTGCTCGCGCGCTTTGCGCGGAATGGCTTATACTGAGGCGGTTCTTGGAGCAGAGACACGTCAACCGCACCGATTACGTGAAAATTCAACTCTTACCCAGCACGTTCGACGACCAGGGTCGCGCCAGACAGGAGCAGCGCCTGACATGCTATCTGATTGACGATAGCGTGGCGATTGACGCCGGGAGCCTCGGACTGTCTGTCTCCGACGAGCAGCGCAAGAATGTGCGTAACATCATCGTGACGCACCCGCACATGGATCACATCGCGTCGCTCCCGATTTATATTGACGACCTCTTCGGCTTTCTCAAAACTCCGATTCGCATCCACGCCACAGAAGAAGTCATCGAACTCCTGGAGCGCGACATCTTCAACTGGACGGTTTATCCGCGTTTCTCGGAACTCAGAAACCAGCACGGGCCTGTGATGGAGTATGTGCCATTCCGTGTGGGCGTCGAGTTCGAGGTCGCGCACCTGCGTGTCACAGCCGTCAACGTCAATCACATCGTCCCGACCGTCGGCATGATTGTGACGGACGGCGAGAAGACCATCGCTTTTAGTTCCGACACGGCGGAGACGGAAGATTTCTGGAAACTCGTCAACAGCACGCCGCACCTTGACGCACTCTTAATCGAAGCCTCGTTTCCAAATTCGATGGCGAAACTTGCCGAAGACTCGCGCCACTTCACGCCCGAATCGCTCCAGCGTGAGCTACGCAAGCTCGATCATAACGGCATAGACATTCTCACAGTTCATCTCAAGCCCGCGTACCGCGAGAAGGTAGTGCAGGAATTAAAGGCGCTCGGCATTCCCAAGCTTGAGATTATGGAGACCGGGCATACTTACGAGTGGTGAGGCGAGAGGTTCAGGATAAGAAAACTAAGGCCGCTTTCCTTGATGGAAAGCGGCCTTAAAATTTGCACAGGCTCACGCGCCTCTGCTTGCGCCATGTGCGCTTTGCTTTATTGCCCTAGCAGAGCGGGTCGAGCTTGACGCTGATGGTCGGCAGCCCGCTCATTGCCCGCTCAGCATTAATCTCCGTGTACTGCTTCCACTCCTCCGGCACTTTATCTTCCGGGAAAATCGCTTCGACGGGGCATTCCGGCACGCACGCATCGCAGTCAATGCACGTCTCCGGATGAATCACCAGCATATCGTCATCCAGATGAAACGCCTCTACGGGGCACACCAGAGCGCAGTCTGTGTAACGACAATTCACACAAGGCTCCGCGACAACATAGACCATAAAATTTATCTCCTCCGGCCAGGTTCTCCAGCATAAATCCGCGCCTATATTAAGCATGAACGCGCGAGATTGAAAAGGTAAAAATAGAGGTCAGAGACTAGAGGTTAGAGATTAGTTAAAGGCAAAAGCTCGACGCTGTTTATAACCTATCTTCTCTGGCCTCTGACCTCTAGCCTCTGACCTCTATTTGCTTTCTTTCCAAGCGGGCTGCGGCTTGTCGTCGGTGAAGTCGTAAAACTCCAGGTCAGCGCTCTTGAACATCTTGGTCAGCAGAATTATCTGCCCGGTGTGCATGGAAAAATGTTCAACGACGTGAAAGATGGCTTCCAGCACCACGACGTCACAGCCCTGAATCTTGCGCTGTTCAAGCAAGAGCGAAGGATCAAGGGAGGCGAGTGTAGCGTCAACGTCGGAGAGCGCCCCCTTGAGCAGCGCCAGCAACTCCGCTCGCGGAATGATTGTTCGCTCGTCAAACTCCTGCTGGCGCACGCGCGCGTCCGGTTTGTCGCTGAGGCCGCTGACAATCCACTGCCGCACGTTTCCCGCCAGATGCAGGAGCAGATTCCCGATGCTGTTGGATTCGGCGTTCGCGCGCCACCAGACCTCTTCGTCGCTCAACTTTTCAAGGCAACGCTCAATCTTCGGCAGATAGTCTCCGCTCAGATAGCTCCTTGCTTGCGTGATGAATGTTTGGGCAACGTCGTTCATGGCTGGAGTCATTGTGACGTTTTGGATGCTAAGTTCTGAGACGCGTCTGTGTCAACGTCCCGGCGGCGCGTTCTTTGAACTGCTAAGGACGTGAACCACGAAATAACGCGAAACCGCGAAATAGCACGGAACAGCGCGAATCAATTTTAGCGTGGTTTCGTTCTTTACACGTTTTATTTATCAAAGTGCTTCCAGATGAAAAAGGTGGGAAAGTTCTTTGATCTTTGGTTTCCCGGTGGGCGGAAACTTTGTCAGGAATTTCTCAAAAGCAGAAGGGCGACCATGAAAGGTCGCCCCTGAAGTTTCGCTTATTGCGTTTTTTCGTCAATGTCCGAGCCAAATGGTGCAGCGTGCTGGCTCCGATTGTGGGAAAAGTTTTACGCCTCGTTCGGTTGCGCTGCTGGCTCCGGAAAGAGGTTTTGGATGTTCTGGATAGCGCGTGAAGTCTCCGTGCGACGCTTCTGCTGAAACTCGTTCACCCAGTTTGTCACTGTGCCGACCATTTCACGTGCGGTCTCCTGCGCTGTTTTCCTCGCGTTTTGAGGCTTTTCGCTCTCAACTTGCTGGCGATTGCGATCTTCGCGCTTGATTATCTTTATCGGGGTTTTCTTAGTCATGCTGACCTTTACTTTCTTTCTGTACTTCTGTTTTTGCTTGTTCTCTTTAACGAATTTCGTGTCTCAGAGTTCAATTATTATTCGATTGAACGTCTGGCTGCCGTCTTTCTTGCAAACGCGAGGCCATAATTTTTAAGACTACCGCTCAAGCGGTCACGTTTGCTTCAAACACTACATTAGACGCCAGTGCGCGCAATATGGATGGATATTTTTAATAGTAGGGCGAAGCGCGACGACAACGGCTGACGGCCTGACTGTGGCTTTATTGCGTACATTACCATTTGTGTACTTGTCTGATTTCGGACAACCGGGTTGATTGCCCCATCTCGCTTCCAACCTCAGGCCCAAAACTTTGCAGAACGCCAAAGCGCTCGCCTCGTTCCCGCGCTTTGCCAAGCCGACCCGTGCGGCGAGACCTCTCGCCAACTTACCTCAAAGCCGCGCAAGCTCAACAAAACTCATAGTTGCCGTGGAAAGTATCGTTCCCATCCGAAGCGACTCGCCTTGCTTCAACGCTGGCATATGCGTTGCCCTAACGCCTGCTACGATGAAATTGAGCGAAGCCATCACGATTTACCTCGCCGCCGGTGCATCCTTCGGCGTTTACAACTTTCTACGCGAACAAAATCCCGCGAGCCGCTTTCACACTTTTGTGCGCGCTGCACGCGCGGCGATTCTCTGGCCTCTCGCGGCGGCAAAAATTCTCCGTCCACGTCAACGCCCCAACGAAGGCAGAGCCGCCGGGACGATTAACGACCAAGCGAGCGCGCAGTTCGTCGAGAGGATCGGGCAAGCTAAACGCAAGCTGCTGGCGTCTCTCTACAGATTGTTTGAATTACTGAACCTTTCATCAGGCGGCGAGCGCGAGAAGATGGAAAGCGCGTCTCGCACAGTTCGTGAAACTGTCGAGAAGTATGTCGAGCTGACGATGGTTGCGGCTGTGGCTAACGCGGACGCTCCACCAACCGGGCGCGAGCTGGAGCTTTTCCGCATTGCCGGACGCAAGGGCGACGACCTCCTGCTCGCGGGGCGCTGCATCCACAGGCGCAACGCCGCGCGTCTCGTCGCGCACCAGGCACGCGCCCGCACAGAGCTATTGCACGCTCTGGCCGAAATCAGAGAGGTAGTCAACGGGGTAACTGCGAGCACAAACGTCGTCGCGGCGCGTCATCTGAGCGTTGAGACATTGAGATTTTACGCCTGCGCCTTTGATCTGCTCTCGCTGCTGGAAGACGAAAGCGCGGCCATCATCATTGCTCGCCTGCTCGACGCAGAATGTGCGCGCCTGCGTCGTCTGGAAGCTCTCAGCCGGAAAGAAAGCCAGACAGGACGGGAAGAACGCTGCCCAACACAGACGCAGCCCATCCGGCTTTCGGGATTAGAGCAATCTATGAAACAATCTGCGCCGTTCCGGTAGGGACTGAGGCCGAAGAACTGTTGTTGTTGTTTTCGTTCTGACTCCTGACTCCTGAATTCTGACTCCTGCATTTATGCTTCTCGCTCTTCTCCTGCTCTCGCTTTTCCTGATCGTGATGCTCGGCTTCTACGTCTTCGTGGCCGCGCCGCGCAGCCGCACGCACCAGACGTTTGCGGCGTTTGTCGCCTGCCTCGCACTGTGGACGATCAAGGACATCGTGTTGTGGGGCTTTTATGCGCGCGAGGGGTCGGCCAACTGGTGGGCGAGCGCGAGTTTCATCCTTTCGCTCTTTCTGCAATACACGCTCGTCGTCTTCGCCTGGGTCTTTCCCGAAGACAAGCCCGTGCCGTGGAAGCGCGCGCTCGTCATCTTCGCTCCCGGCGCGGTGCTGATTCCGGCGGTGCTGGCCGGGTGGATGTGGGAAGACGTAGGATTTGTCGGCTCAGAGTTTAAGATTAAGCTGACGCCGCTCGCCTACGCCTTCGGCCTGTACGCTTACGGCGTGATGGGCTACGGCTTCTACCTGCTTTACACGAAATACCGACGCTATCGCGGCCAACTCTGGGGCAAACAAACGGGCGCAATCCTGTGGGCGCTCGTCATCACGGTCTCGCTCAACACGCTCGCTAATAATCTGCTCCCGCTCTTTTCCGTCTACTCGTTTTTGAAGGTCGGCTCAATCTTCGTCGTCCCCGGCGTGCTGGTCTTCGCCTACGCCATCTCGAATTTCAAGCTCTTCTCGCTCTCTACCGCGCTTGACCAGTTCAGACTCTTTCCCGTTGCTTATAAAGTCGCGCTCTCGATTGCGGCAGTCGCTATCCTGAGCTTTCTGCTTCTGCAAATCCCGATTGTCTGGTGGAGCTTCAGCGACGGGCAAACCGTTGAAGCGTGGCGACGCTATCTGGTCTTCAGCGTCGTCACGGCTCTCGTGCCTAATCTGATTTTGGTCGCGCTGATTATCCGCACGATCTCGCGCCCCGTTCGTCGCCTGACGGAAGCGGCGGTCGAAGTCGCGGGCGGAGCTTACGGCACGGAGGTAGCCATCGAGAGCAACGACGAGATGGGCTTGCTCGCCGCATCTTTTAACGAGATGAGCCGCAAGATGGCCGTAGACATAGAGCAACTGCGCGAGCTTAACGAGCATTTAATCCGCACGGAAAAGCTCGCCGCCGCCGGAACACTCGCCGCCGGAGTCGCGCACGAAGTCAACAACCCTTTGGCTTCCATCTCCTCGCTCATCCAGATTCTGCAAACGCGCCACAGTTCAGACACTGAGACAAGCGAGATGCTGCGTCTCATCTCCGCGCAGATTGCCCGCATCACGCAGGTCTTGCGCGACATGATGGACTTCGCTCGAACACGTCAGCCCGAACGCACGCCGCTCGACCTCAACCAGATAGTCGAAGCCTGCCTGCGCCTCGCCAGCTTCGACAAAAATTTCCAACGCCTGCGCCTGACGACTTCAATGGACGCGGACGCGCCCCTCATCAACGCCGACCGGGATCAACTTCAGCAGGTCTTTCTCAATCTCCTGCTCAACGCGCGCGACGCCATGCCCGACGGCGGCGAGATTAACGTCCTGACTCGCTACGACCCGCTCACGGACGAAATCATCGTCGAGGTCAGGGACACGGGCACTGGCATTGCGCCCGAACATCGCAAGCACCTCTTCGACCCGTTCTTCACGACCAAGCCCGCTGGCACAGGCACAGGGCTTGGATTGGCCGTCTGCTACGGCATCATCACAGCGCATGGCGGACGTATTGAGATTATGCCGAACGCCGGGCGCGGCACATGCGTCCGCGTCGTGCTCCCCGTTAAGCCAGCGATTCATGCTGGCGGCGCAAGGGTGACGTAAGGCGCAAGGATACTGAACGTGAGTCTGAGCTAAGCGGCTTTGCCGCCGCGATGTGCGGAAAGCCTGTGGCTTTCCGGGCCGCATTATTTCAAATATCCAGCGAGGCTATGCCTCGCGAGTGGCAAGGCGTAGCCTTGCCGGAGATAAAAGGGGCGACTATCGGAAAGGCAGAGCCTTTCCGCACAGCAAGGCGGCAGAGCCGCTCATCGACGTTGCAGCGCGGTGCAATGTCATTGCAGCCGAGCGCAACGTCGTTGTGACGGGACGCAACGCCATTGCCGCCCATCGCAACGTCGTTTCCACGTCCCGCAACGACGTTCGCACGGCTGGTAACGCCATTACGGTGAGGCGGAACGACGTTACGTTGCGACGTAATGACGTTACGCTGCGACGTAATGGCGTTCCGCTGCGACGTAATGGCGTTCCGCTGCGACGTAACATCGTTCCGATGCGTCGGAACGTCGTTTCCACTGGCGGGAACGGCGTTCCGGTGCATCGGAACGTCGTTCCGCCTCACCGGAATGGCATAATGACGGGAGATTTGCTTCCTGCGAGCAGGAGGAGCTTATTTTGCACCTGACGCCTTTCCTTTGCGCCTCCGGCGTGAAACTTTCTTTTGATACAATCTGACTTCGCATGAAAACATCACCCTCCATCCTAATCGCCGAAGACGAAGACCTGATGCGCGCCATCCTGACGCGCCTTCTGGAAGAAGCTGGCTACCGTGTCGTCGCCACGGCCAACGCCGAAGAAGCCCTGGAGCGTTTCGCCGCCGAAGACATCGCCGTCACCCTGACGGACATTCGCATGACGGGCATGGACGGTCTCGCCTTCCTGGATCACATCAAGAGTATTGACGCAGAAGCGCTGGTCATTGTGATGACCGCTTACTCCTCCGTTGATTCGGCTGTCGCCGCGCTTCGCAAAGGCGCTTACGACTACATCACGAAGCCTTTCGTCAACGAAGACCTGCTGCAATCCGTCAAGAACGCCCTGCGTCAGCGCGAGCTTTTCCGCGAGAACCGCAGTTTGCGTCGCGAGCTTGACCGTCGCTACAGTTTTTCCGAAATCATCGGCACATCCCCTGCCCTGCAATCGGTCTTCCGCCTGGTCGAAAAAGTCGCCGCCACCTCCACCAGCATTCTCATTCAGGGCGAGAGCGGCACGGGCAAGGAGTTAATCGCCCGCGCCATTCATCACAACAGCCCGCGTGCCGAGCGTCCCTTCGTCGCCGTCAACTGCGGCGCGATTCCCGAAACACTGCTCGAAAGCGAACTCTTCGGCCACACGAAGGGCGCGTTCACAGGCGCTGTCACAAACAAGCTCGGCCTCTTTCGCTCAGCCGAAGGCGGCACAGTCTTCCTCGATGAAGTCGGCGAGATTTCCGCTGCGATGCAGGTGCGCTTGCTCCGCGCCTTGCAGGAACATGAAGTCGTGCCCCTCGGCTCATCCACTGCCGTCTCGTTTGACGCGCGCATCATCTGC
Organism: uncultured Acidobacteriota bacterium; assembly: GCA_963791265.1. Taxonomy (GTDB): domain Bacteria; phylum Acidobacteriota; class Blastocatellia; order Pyrinomonadales; family Pyrinomonadaceae; genus QHXM01. The sequence continues at coordinate 78,329 of CAWBSB010000003.1, read as the reverse complement.
GCGACCAATCGTGATCTGGAAAAGGAAGTCTCGGAAGGACGCTTTCGTGAGGACCTGTTCTATCGTCTCAACGTCATAGAGATTTACCTGCCGCCTCTGCGCGAGCGTCGCGAAGACATCCCGCTCCTCGCCCGCAGTTTCATCACACGCACCGCGCGCGAACAGCAGCGCGACGAGAAACCAATCGAACCCGCCGCGATGTCCGCCCTGATTAACTACCCCTGGCCCGGCAACATCCGCGAGCTACAAAACGCTATAGAACGCGCCTTCACCCTGAGCAATGACGAGATTGACCTCGACAGCCTGCCCCCGCGCGTGCGCGACGCCGCCAGCCCCGCGCCCATGCGCGACCCCGACGGCCTCCGCCCCACCCTCGAAGAGATCGAGCGCCGCCACATCTTCGAGACGATGGCCTCCGTCAATCAAGACAAAGCCCGCGCCGCCAACATCCTCGGCATAGACCTCTCGACGCTTTATCGCAAGCTCAAACGCTATGACGCGGTTTGAAAAGCGGAGATGAGGCAGGAAGGCGGAAATGAAGAGACGCTAGTTTATGAAAGCCCCGAAGGGGCGTCATGCGATAGCCCAGGGCGCAGCCCTGGGTCTAGACCATAGATAAAGTGATAAAGCCCTGAAAGGGCGGAATAAATTTGTCGCTTTTATTCCGCCCTTTCAGGGCTTTATGAATAAACGGGGATCTGCTCCTGTGGCGTTGCCACAGGCTTTTACATTTCGCCCCTGCGGGGCTTTCCAAACTGCTTCTAAAGCTTTTCCGGCGAAGGCTTCTTCATGAGTTCCACGACGAGCGGTACGGCAATCGTTCTTTGCTCGCTTTTGGTTTCCAGGGTTTGAGGGATTGTCTTTGAGGGTTGACGCTCGAAGAAGGCTATGACGGCGAAGCCTGCTGCGCCTTTGCCTTTGAGCCTGTCCACGCCGATGGAGTGCGCGCCGAGTAGTCTGAGAAAATCGGAGTGCTGCTGGCGTGCTAAGTTCGCTTCTTTTTCGCTGGCCAAGGCAATCACCTTTCCGCCCGTGTTCGTCATCTGGTGACGAGCTTGATGCCCAAAGCGCTCAGCACCGCGCCAATCGGGTTGAAGATACTGCTGCCGCTACTCTCGCCTGCGGCGGCAGAGCCGGAGAAGTGCAGGCCGACAGCCTTGCCCGATGCCTTATCAATCACAAGCGAGCCTGAATCGCCCGGCTCTGTGTAGCGCGTGCAGAGCACCTGGTCTATGAATCCGACAACGCCGACGCCTTGATAGGTGAGCGTGGTGCGGAAGTTTACGTCCAACACTTCTCCGCTCGTCCTCCCGGACGTGCGGCCAAATTTCGTGATCTTCATCCCACGCTTCGCCTTGATTACACCCTTCGGCAGACCGAGTACCTTAATCGCCGTTTTGATGTCCGCCATCCGACTCTCAAGGGGCGCGGCAATCGCGCAATCCACCCGGTTGACGAATTCGCCGCCGAGCTTAAACTCGATGAAGTCCGCCAGCTTCCCGACTAAATCTGCGGGCTTCTTGCCGCCGTCGAGTTTTCCCGGATAAACAATATCGTCGCCTTTTTTCGCCTTGCCACTCAGAGACAGAACGTGGCTGTTGCTGAGCATCATGAGTTGCGTGCCGCGTTTGACGAAAGCTCCGAGCGTGCCGCCGAGCGACCTGATGTGGCCGACGCTGTTGCCCGGCTGGACGGGATTGCGAACCACATGCAGTTCGGGGCGCGGGCGACCGATGACTTTGACATCCGTCGTAATCGCATGCGGGCCGCTGACAGATTCAGGGAGAGTCGCGGGCACGGCCTCGTCTGCGTGCAGCTTATTGAGCGGCACTTTCTTCTCCACATAAAAAGTCAGAGCCAACTGGCCAGTCCACTTGCCATACGATTCCTTTTCGCTGATGCCGACGGCGACCACGTTCTTCGAGTTAACGATGCGCCTGAGACTGTGCGTATGATCGTCTCCGCTCATAGAGAGCGCCGCGAGTTCGACGTGGGGAGCGACGGTCAACAAATCCAACGCACGCAAGAGGGATTTTTCCGAAGCCATAAGTTATCTCCAAAAGCAGAGGTCAGAGATCAGAGGTCAGAGGTTAGGAGTCAGAATCCAGAAGCCAGAAGGAAAGGGCGCAGAACGGCTGCTGTTTTTATTCTGGCCCCTGACCTCCAACCTCTAACCTCTGCCTTTCAATGGTTGGCATTCCATTCCTTCGGGATGAACTCGACGGCGATTACCTCGCCGTCCGTCTGCCCGACGGTGTTCTTCGCCGGACGGTAGGTCAAAAGAACCGGGGTGGCCTGTGTGCGCGGGCCGCACGTCACCTGCCCCCTGACATCTGCCGTGTAGGTGACAAACCTGATGTTATTGAGCGAGTCGTTGCGAAACCGGAGCAGGCGCGCATTACTTTCGATAATCAGCACGACGCCCTCGTCCTCGCATTCGACGCGGACGAGCAAGCCGCACACCTGCTGGCCGGAAAACCTCAGCTTCTTCAACTGCGGCCCCGGCTGCGGCGCGTCGCATGGTTGAAGAACTCCTGGCGGGGTCTCTTCTCTGGCAGCCTTCTCGGCAATCTTCTCGGTCATGGCTTTGACGCGGGCGAGATATTCCTCGCGGGCTGCAACCGACGCGAGAAGTTGCTGCGCCTGAGAGCGTATCTGCGCGCTGGTGCTGCTGAGGATGAGTGGATTAAGAATGTTGCGCGCAACGTCGAACTCCTCGCGTCTGAGGTAAATCTGAGACAGCAATAGCGCGTACTCCTGCCTGCGTGGCGAAAGGCTGATGGCTTGCTTGAGCAAGGCGATTGACTCGTCCAACTGCTCGTCTCTCACCAGATTGATGAAAGCCAGCAGGCGATAGGCTTCGGTAAATTTCGGGGCCAGTTCAATCGCCTTTTTCAACTCCGCGCGCATCCGCTCAGCATCTTCTGTCTTGTAATAACCCTCGACGAAATTGTCCAACGCCATCCCTTCACGGCTCAGCACGTAGGCGTAATAGTAATGCACCAGATAGTTTTCAGACTTCCGGCTGGCGAGTTCCAGATGCTTCTTCGCCTCATCAAAACGATTTTGCCGCATGTGCAGCACACCGAGCGAGGCGTGCGCCGTCGCCAGGTTTGGGTCGAGCGCGACGGCTCTTTGGAGATAACCGGCGGCCTCGTCGAGCTGGTTGGTGTGCAGCAGCAGATCGCCCAGATAGAACTGCGCTTCGGCTTCCCTGAGCGGCGTGCTTCGCACGAACGGGTCAAACTCCAGACGCTTCTCGAAAGTAATTATCTGGCGCGGATAGTTGTTCAAGCGGATGTAGGAGCGCAACTCAGTTTCGAGAGACGCAAAGTCTGTCTGGAAAGCCTGCCGGAAAGCATTCTCGACGGTCATCCCCTTGGCCAGCAGTTCGAGATAGGTTGAAAGCTGTAGGCGACGCTGCCCGCTTAACAGGTAATGCACTAGCGCCCACGACTGCGCGTAAAAGATTTTTCGTTTGTCCGGCTCTTTATAGTATGGGGAGCTATCATCCACGTTGAAAAGCTGCTCAAGAGGCAGAAGCTCGCGCTCGCGCAAGGTCTGGACGCGATTGCCTGCGGGACTGCCGAGAGTCACCCTTTTGTTGCCGTCCGAGATTTCAAACGTGCTGTAGTATTCGGCCAATCCTTCGTTGAACCAGAGAGGCGCGTTGCCGAAACTATTGCGGACGAGCAGATGCACGTATTCGTGAAAGGCCAGCGTGTCTGGCCGACGCACATGCTTACGATCAACGGAGAGCGTGATGTAATCAACGTCCGGACTGGATTGAAAGAAGCCTGCGACTCCGGCGGGCTGCCCGCTAAAGATGGGTTCAAACGGCGTGTAAGCAGCATCGTCTTTGAAAACGATAACGGTCAAAGGCACGGATGAATCGAAATGCTCTACGGGAAGAAGGCGCAGGAAGACTTCACGAAACTGTTCGAGCCGCGCCGCGACCTTGCGTATGTCGCGCTCGCGGGCGTTGCCGACGAGCAGAAAGTTTCTGGATTGAACGCTCGTCCACCCTTCCTCTTTCTCAGCGGCGCGCGTGGGCGCAGCCAGCAACAGGCAGAGAGCCATTGCCAGGGGGAAGGTAAAGCGTTTGACTGATTGGCTGTTCATTCGCGCTACGGATTTGCGAAACGGGAAGCGCGCCGAAGCCTTGCGAGGGCGACTGCTCCCCTTGTGTGCGTGGGATTGTACAGCACGAATAAAGGTTGCTCAATACGATTGCGGAGCGGCGGATTTCGGATTGCGGATTTGAAGAGACTGAACCCTACTGCGTTAAAAAGGGAAGACAAAGAGCAACCCGCGCGCTCCGGTCTTCCCTTTTACCTTTTTACTTATTGAACATGCCGCCCAAGCCCCCGATGAGGTCGCTGGCTTTATCTACGATTGTGCCTCCGGCGTGCGTGAGCGCGTTGTCCACCTGACCTGCAATCGGCCCCGGCAGTCGTTCTTTCAGGAATCCGACGACCGTGTCAATCGCCGTCTTGGCCTTGTCTTCCGATAGCCCTGTTCGCTCCGAAACCCTTTTCACCAATTCTTCCATAATCTCGATTCTCCTTTCAGCTTTCCGTAAGACTCTGCACGACGCGAGGCCGCCTCAGATAAAAACGACTGATTGCGAGTTAGGGATGTCGAAACGCTTGCGGCAGTTTCGACAGGCGAGTTGATCGTCAATCCTCACCATGTAGTCGCGCGATTTGGCAAAGCGTGCGCGATCCTGCTCATTCGCACCCCTCGGCGGAGCGCTTTTCTTCGTCCGCGTCAGCCAACGCACGTCATAGTCTGCGCGCTCGCGACAGTGTGGGCAACTGAAACTCGCACGCTTCGTTTCCTGCTTTTCGTTGAAGTAATCTCTCTCGTTCATAATGGTAATGCAGGAGACAGGAGACAGAAGTCGGGAGTCAGAATAAACACAGAAGCGGTTTCCGCCCATTCATTCTGAATTCTGACTCCTGACTTCTGTCTCCTGCGTTCATGTCCTCCGCTCTTGTTTCCTGTGGTGAAGCACGATGCCGAGACCGATCAGGCCGTTAATCAGCATCAATATATTAGTGACGACGAAAACCCAGTTGGCGACGAGCCAGCTATAGATCGTGAACCCTAAGGACGCGGCCATCTGTCCGATGAAAAGCCACTTCGAGACGTTTTCGCTTCGTCCCTCCTGCCACTGCTTGTAAATCTGCTTACTGATGGTCAGCACCAGAATGAAGGAGCTGACCCACCCAACCAGTTCCGTTTTATTCATCCCTCTTCGATCAATCGCTTGACGGTCGTCAGAAAACTTTCCGGGTTAATTGGTTTCGGCTCGTAGGCGGTCGCTCCCTGTCCGAGCGCAAAAGTGGCGCTGCCGCTGCCAAAGCCCGTCGTCACGAGAATGGGTGTCGCGGCCAACTCAGGTGTATCGCGCACGCGCCTCACCAGATGAATGCCATCAGCCGCAGGCATCTTGATGTCCGTGATTATCAGGTCGGGGCGCACGCTGACCGCTTTGTCATAACCCTGTATCCCATCTTCAGCCACCATAACTTGATAGCCGCGTCGCTCCAGCGCCATTCGCATCAACTGGCGCGCGACTTCGTCGTCCTCGATGACTAAGATGGTCTTCATAAGACAGTGGCCAGTGGTCGGTGATCAGGGGTCAGTAATGACCGAGCGCGGGATGCAGTTTTGAGCTTTTGCTTTTAACTGACCACCGACCACTAACTACTGACCACTGTTCCCTTCGCAGAGTTCTCGCAGGTAGCGAAAGCTGTAGATGCCGGTTTCGTGGCCGTCGCTCCAGCGGAAACTGAGCGCGTAGCGACCGACTATCGAAATATCGCCGATTGAAAGCTCATCCGAGATAGCTTCGGGCTGCAAAACTCTCTGCCCAGTCCATTCGTTGACGCACTGCGCGCACGGGCAGTTGCGGCGCAAATCGGGAGCATTGAAATGACACTCGCGCCCGTCAGCCCAGGTGATGCGAAGCCCCGCATCTCCCTCCTGCATAATCTCGCGCGGCTCGACCGCAGGCCCGCGTCTTTCCATCACGTTACTCATCAGAGAGCATCAACCAGTCAGCATATCTCCAAACAGTCTGGAGAAAGACCTCGCGCTATTCATGCTCGCTCACCGCTTTCTCAACCGCCTTCGCCGTAATATCGAAATGCGAAGCTGACCAGACGGCCTGACCATTTCTCAGCACGATGGCCTGCGGCGATTCATGCTGAATGCCCGTGCGAGACGCTATCTCCTGAGAAACGTCGCGCGCCCGCTGCACGACGACGAGCGCCACATCCCTTGTGACCTTAGACATCTGCTCGTAAGCCGCGCTGCTAATCGGGCACGTAGTGCTGTGCTTGAACAAAACGACGGGCGCATCGTTTGAGCGCGCCAGAGCCTGCTCCAACGCTTCCGCGTCCAGGATTTTAGTAAACCGATCTCCCATGAAAACCACCTGTGAAAGTTATGAAAATTTTAGCCGAAGGGGACGGAATTGATATTAGCCTACCGGAGAGCTTTACGACAAACCTTTGGAGTCGCCAGCAAAATCGAATCTTGAGGAGAGGCGAAGGAGGAAGTAGACAGGATTAACAGGATGGACAAGATAAGAGGAGGAGATTTCCCTGACCTGCCTTCTCTTCCTAATCTTGATAATCTTGTTAATCCTGTCTAATTTCTTTTACGTAGCAAATGAGAATTAACGGCGGCGGAAATCACGGCTCGCTACTGGGAGACGGTGAAAGTGGCGGACTCCTGATCTTTCTGCTCCCCGCTTTCGATGTGCATGGTGGTTTCGATTCTGTATTTCCCTGCGGGCCAGCCTTCCGGGGGAGGACTCACATAGTAATCCACGAAGCCATCACTCGGCAGTTCAAAAGACTTATCGAACGACTCGACGGGGGCATTTTTCGGTTGGCCTTCAACATCCTCTGTAATGAATCGGAGTTTTAAGGTGACTTTACTGGGCACGTTTGAAACTGTAGCCCTGGCGTAGATCGTGTCGCCGGGCGCGAAACTGCTTACCTCAGAAGTACCACCCTTTTCCTTAGTGAGCTTTAAGCTGCTGATGTTGGCGGTCGTAAAACTACAGGCGGAAGCGACGGCAAGCATCAGCACCGCGCCCGCGATGAGAGACCATCTACGAATACGCATTTTCGATTCTCCTTATCATCAATTGAATTGACCCGATAGGCTGTCCACCCAAATCGAAACTGACAAGCCGGGAAGCAGAAAGAATAGACAGGATTAACAAGATAAACAAGATAAGAGAAAAGCATCAATCAGTCCTGACCTGCTGCTTCTTTCTTAATCCTGTCTAATCCTGTTAATCCTGTCTATTCTCTTTCGTTCTTCTCACTTCCACTCGCCGACGAGGACAAACGGTGCCCAGTAAAACGGCGCGGCGTATTTCTTGCCGGTTATCAAGCCGATTTGCGCGGCACGCATCGAAGTGGTCGGCGAAGCGGTCGGCGAAGCTAACAGGCGCTTGTAGAAATCCGTCATCAACTGGGCGGTCGAGTTATCGGCGACAGACCAGAGCGAGACTCCGACGGTCGGCGCACCTGCGTACATGAAAGCACGCGTCAGACCGATGACGCCTTCACCGCGTTTCTCTTTGCCCAAGCCCGTTTCGCACGCGGAGAGCATGACGAGCGGTGAGCCTAGATTGAGATTGAATATCTCATCCGTTCGCATGAAGCCGTCGCCGCTCTTGTTGCCCACGAGCGAAAGGACAATGCCAGTGAACTGCGGGCGCTCGGCGTTAAGCAGCCCGTGCGTGGCAATGTGCACGACGCGATACTTCTTAATGTCGGTCGTCGTCACCTTCGCTTCGTTTGCTTCCAAATCAAGCCACACGTCGGCCTGCCCGCCGCCAGCACGCGTCAACTGTGCAATCTGCTGTGCCTCTACGCGCGTTCCGTTAAGCCGCGCGAGTTGCAGGCCACCGGCAGGCGCAGTCGCGCCCGTAGGCGCTGCCACGTCCGTCACCGCGCTCGAAAGACTGAGGCCGCGCGTGTCGGCTGAAGCTTGAGCCGACGCGCCTGCCGCACCTTTCGCTCGCGGGTCGCTTCCGTTGAAGACCGGGTCGGCAACAATCAGAAGATTCTTTCCGGGGGCGGGCTTCGCCGCTTGCCGGATGACCGCGACAACTGAGGCCGAAGGCGCGTAGACGACTTCGTTGGTCTTGATGAGATAGGCCAAACTCGGGTAATCGGTCGGGCCTGTTGCGGTCACGAACGACTCAAAGGGAACGTAGTTGAGCGCGCCGTCAGGGACGACGAGCAGGCGCTTCTCGCCAACAATCTTGGCGGCAGGCTCGACAGCCGTTTTGTAGAGCGTGTTGGAAGCTGTGGCGAACGCAGCCGCAGGGCCTGCATTGGTCGGATCACTGGTCAAACTCAGGCCGCGCGTCGCTTCCGCCACGTCAATGCCTGCGATGCGGCGCTGAAGCTTGGGCGGAATGAGTTGCGCGCGCAATGCCTGCGCCTGACCGTCAATCTCAGAGCGCGCGGGAAGTTTGAAGAGAGCAACGCTGGTCGGCGTGACAGCCCAGAGATAGGAACTCTGCTCTCCCAGACTGTATTCGAGCAGCGCCGTCTGATCGTCCAGAACTTTTTGCTGGACTTCGGCCAGCGTCAAAGGCTGCGGTGCGGTCAGCGCGGCATACTTTGGACTCGCGGCGCGAATCTGATTTTCGATGTTGTCGTATTCAACCGAGAGCGTTTCAAGCTCGGCTTCGAGTTTATTTGTATCCGGCTTCGCATCGCCTTCGGCGACCGCAACACCCGTTAAATCCTGCGCGATCTCCTGCTGGCGATCAAGATTATCCTGCTTGCGCTTGAGCAAGTCTGCGGGCACGCCTGCGGTGATGTCCGCACCGGCCTCGCCGAGCATGTCCAGAAGAGAGCGGGCGCGTCCCTGCTCCACAATCTTGAAAGCTTCGGCGGCATAGGTGAGCGCCTGCCCGTCGAGGGGAGCACCCGCCGTTGGCGCAACCAGAAGCGCCATCTCCGCCAGGTTGCTCGAAGTCTCGTCGTAAACATCTTTCGTCGTGCCAAGAAAGGTCGTGCGCGATTCGTCCGCACGGAGACTTCCGGCGCGAATCGTCTCGATGGTCGCCAGAGCTTCGCGGTAAGACGCGATGGCTTCTTCTCTTCCCTTCAAAGACCTCTTCGGGTCTTTATCCAGCACGGCCTGCATCCAGCGTGCTTTTCCCAAGCCCCGTTGTGCAGGCCACATCAAATCGAGTCGCTTATCGTCGCGCGCTCCCTTGACGGCATCGGCGTAGAATTTAACTGCATCTTTGGCGCGGTTCTGGCGCAGCGCAATGTCGCCGAGGCTGGTGCGGGCGACGGCGCGAACGCGGCGCGATTGCCCGAACTTACCGATGATCGGCATTCCGGCGGTCGAAAGCGCTTCCTCAAAATGCTTTCTTGAACCGTCCATGTTGTTATTGAAATAGTCTATGCGCCCGACTCCAATTTCGTGAGTCGAGTAGATGATATTCTGCCGGTAAAGCTCCACGGCTCCTTTGACAGCTCCGGCAACGGCCATCGCAGTGTCGGCACCGCCGCTCGGCAAGCTGCCCCGAAGACCGCCGCCGCTGAGGAGTCCGCCGATGCTGGGCTTTTTCACCACGCCGCCCGTGAGTTTCGACGGGTCGGGCTTAACCACCTGCATCCGGCCATAAGCGGAAGACGATTCCGAGACATTGCCCATGCGGTAATAGGTGTCGCCGATTTTGGCGAGCATCAAGTTAGCGTTGAATTCGTTATCGGGCATCCCGATGGTGGTTTCCACTGCGCCCTGACTGCCCACGGCCTCACGAAAAGCATCATGCGCGTCCTGATAAAACTTGACGGCGACCGCGTACTGCCCCTGGCGCATGTAGAGATCGCCGAGCGCGTCGTTGGCGGCAGCTACACCCTTGGGGCTGCCGCTCTGCTTAAACTGGCTGAGAGCATTCTGCAATTGCACCAGCGCGAGGTCGGCTTTGCCGCGCTTCAAAAGAATCCTGCCCTGCTTGAGAGCTTGAGCCGCGCCTCCCTGCGGCGCAGGTTCGACGGAGGAACGATTCATCTTTGAATCCCGGCCACTCCCGGCAAACGATGCAACGGCACTACCGGGAATGATGGTCGAGATTAAAGCGAGGGAAAGAAGGTAAACAAGGGTTTTTGATTTGTGCTTCATTGGATGCTCCGGGGAATGCAGGAATCATAAAGACAAGAGTCAGAAGTCAGAAGAAGGAACATCTGTAACAACGGTTCTCAGCTTCTTCATTCTGACTTCTGACTCCTGTCTTCTGTGTTCTGCTTTTCGTTTCTGCCTTATCTGTGAATCAGATCAACTGCCGTGACGAGAATCGGCGCGTTTGAGGAGACGTTCATGCGAATGACGGAAGGTTCGGGCGCGCTCTGGTCGAGGCCAAGCCCGCGCGTGACCGCTACCTGCTCGGTCTGAGTCTGCTTCTGACCGTAGCTTGTGCCCTTCACCACGCCGACCTTCGCCTGCACGTTCGCTTTGACCTGCGCCCAGACTCCGACGGGAGGCCGCCACGGGCAGCGATTCTGGCCGCAATAGTTGACCAGCGCCGTATCAGTCGGAATGCCCGGCAGCGGTTGTCTGGTCACGATGATATAGAGACGCTCGTTCGCGGGGTTGGCGTCAAACTTGAACCAGTTTTCCACGCCCGGCTCGTTCCAGGGAATTTCGTATGGCACGTGCGCCTCGATTCGGTTATCGCCCTGTTCCAGACGCACGTCCGGGTAGAGCATCTGGGGCTCGCCGTTGTTCTCCGTGTGGAAGATGTAGAGATAGCCGTCCGTGTTCGTCTCCATAGAAAGGCGGATGCGGTCGCCTGCGCGAAACTCGCGCGAAGGGTCAACGCGCATCGGGCTGCCGTTTTCGTCGCGCATGTAGAGCGTATAGCCCAGCCCAATCGCGGTCGGCGAATACGCCGTCAGCAGAGGGGCATTGGTACTAACGGAAGCATTACCTTTAACGGTGGTGGTCGTCTTCCCGCTAGAGGTGACGCGCTTGGTTGTTTTGCCCGTCGGTTTTTTTGTGCTCTTGCCGGTCTTGCCGGTGCTGGAAGTTCCGGCAGCCTGATTCGCGCTGGCTGCGATGGCTGCGCTCGCGGAGTTGCCTGAGCCTGAGGCTGTCACGCGCGTCGTTAAGAACGAACCGCGCACTGCCTCTTCTTCATCCTGTGCATGGGCGCTGGTGGCGGCGCTGATGATGAGCGCGAGGCCAAGAAAAGAGATGATAATCTTGAAACGCATAATTACTCCTGGACGGCTTGGAATGGTTGATTTGGGATTCCAGCCAATTGAAGAACTGTTTTCATCGTTCAAAGGTTAACGCGGAAAACCGTGCGACTTAGGATCACTAAAAGCTAGCTGCTTTTCTTCTGACTTGCGGACTTCTGGATTCTGCTTTATTTGTGCTCGATGCGAACCTCGAAGATGACAGGCTCGCTCTGTGCAGCCTGTGGCACTTTGACAGAGACTAACGGATCAGTTCCACCGCCATTGATGACGTCCGTCGTGGGCGCATTTGCCTTATATTTTGCCCGAAAATCCTCAAGCTCCTTCTGTTCAGCCGCCGTTAATTCGTGCCCCGCTTCCTCATTGAGAAAGGCCGGGGCGGTCAGGAGCGTCGGCGAATAGATGACAGTGTAGCTTTCGGTTCCTGCCTTTTTGTCGAGCGTCACCCAGTTGGCATGAATCTCTTCATCGTCTTCCACATCCTGCGGGAAAGCGAAGTCAACTCCATCTTCGACCTCGTTCGTCTCCACGCCCGACTCCTCAACCGGCTTTGCCGTCAGGAAGGTTGTGGGCTTGCCGCCTTCACCTGAGCCGATGATGTACAGGAAGCCATCCCGGCGCGGCGTGAAATGAAACTTGAACGATTGACCTGATTTGAAAGCGACGACGGGCGCGACACGAGCCGAATCGCCGTTCGGTCCGGCTTCTGCAACCTCCAGCCAGTAGGTCAAGCTCTCCTCTGTCCCGGCGGTCGTCCCACCCGTATTCGTCGAGTTTGAATTCTTGCCCGCTCCAGTGTTCGAGTTATTGGCGTTCGCGGTGCCTGCGCCATTGCGATTGCTGAGCAGGAACCAGCCGCCGACGCCGCCACCGATGAGCAGGACAGCCACCGCCGCGATAATCAGCGGCATCTTGGACGACGACTTCGGCGCTTCGGTAGCGGGCGCATAGGCAGACGATTGAGTGCCGTAGGCTGAGCCAGAGGCAGAAGGACTGGTGGCGATAGTCGGAAACTGCGGCGTCTGCTGATAGCTCGCGTCGCTTGAAGAGAGACTGTGCGCGGGCGCTTGCGAAGAAGAAAGGTCAGGAGGCATCGGTTGCGCGAGCGATGTCGGCGCAAGACGATGCGAGGGGCTATCAGATTGCGGCGGTCGCGGCGGCGAATCAACCGTCACGATGGTCGGAGAAATTACTTCGGCATGGGTGCTGCGCCCCTCTACGTTCTCGTTGGTAGTCTGTCCGGCGTCGCCCACGCTTGTTTGCGATGACGGAGCGGAACTGTGTGTGCCGCTGCTCACATTAAGGCTTGGGCTGGAGCCTGCGAGCGCGGGCAAGCCAAGCGCAGAGCGCATCTCGGCGACGAGTTCCCCGGCGGTCGCCTGCCTATCATTGCGATCTTTCGACATCGCGCGCTCGATGGCGCGGCTGAAAGCTTCGGGCACGCCCTGCTTCACCTCGTGCAGTGGCCGCGCCTTGACGTTGACGTGCTCGCGCCTGAGTTCCTGTAGAGTTAAGCCGACGAACGGCCTGCGCCCTGCCACCAATTCGTAGAAGACCACGCCCAGACTGTAAATGTCAGCACGCCCGTCAATCTCCACGTTGCCGTCGTTGGGCACTTCGCCCCACTGTTCGGGCGACATGTAGAAGGGTGTGCCCAGGACCTGCCCGGCAATCGTCAGCGCGGTTGTGCCGCTGGCCTCCGTGCCCGCGACTTCGCGCATCTTGGCGATGCCGAGATCAAGCAGCTTCGTCACGGGCTGCCCGTCTTCGCCCGGCTTGCCGAGCATGATGTTTTCCGGCTTGAGGTCGCGGTGGACGACGCCCATAGCGTGCGCTGCGTTGAGCACGCTCATAATCGGCTCAAGAATGTTGAAGGCTTGCAACGGAGTAAGCTGCCCCTGCCTTTTCAACTCCACGTCGAGCGTGTGGCCTTCGACAAACTCCATCACCATGTAGATGAGACCATCGCTCGTCGTGCGTAGATCGTAGACGGTGACGGCGTTCGGATGACGGAAGCGACGCGCGGCCTGACCCTCGCGGCGAAAGCGGCGCAGCCACTCGGCGTTGTTACGCATCTGCGGCGGCAGAACCTTAATCGCCACCTTGTCGCCGAGCAGAATATGGCGTGCGCGATAAACCGCACCCATGCCGCCTTTGCCCAACAGGGATTCGATGTGGTACTGACCGTCGAGAGTGGAATTAACGATGGCGGTGGCGTCGTCTTCCAACACCTCGCCGTCGTTGGCGCAGAAGCTGATGCCGTCTTCGTATTTCGTGTTACAAGTAGGACAATACTTCATAGGGGATTTTTAGTTTACCGTCACTGCTTACAAAACGCGCGCCCGCTGACGCCGAAGTTTGAGACGATTCGCCATCTCAAGAGGAGCTATCGGACAGGACAAACAGTCTATCACAGACGGCAAGCGAAATTCGATTCGCAGAGGCGAACCGTTTGCATTAGCGAGAGCTAAAAGGAGAAAACTCGATACTGCATTATAATAACGCCCTTGCCCACCTACGCGTCACTTTTGACGTACAATAAGTTAGGCTGATAGCTGAAAGGATAATGAGAATTATGGATGCTCAAACATGGCTCGCAATCGCAGCAACAGGGTCAGCCGTCGCTGGTTTCTGTTCAGCTACAGCTCTCGTGCTAAATACCTGGAAGCAGTCATTCAAGAGAAAAGTACCCAACATCAGCCTCTTAAATAATGAGAGTCTTTATCAACCAGCACGAGTAGTACCTTTTTCTATGTTCCCCATTTACATTAGAAATAAGTTTCCACGGTATTCTACAGCGGAGGCTCAAAATGCCGCTCTAGTAAGGCTCTTGCTCTCGAATTCAGGTGATGCTGATGGGTATATATCCATTGAGAAAATTGAGGTGATAAATCTTCCAGAGTGGAAAGCATCTTATTATACTCAAAATATAGTTGGCGCAAAGAGCTATTGTATGCACGAAATCATCCTGCGCGGTATACCCAACTTGCCTGATAGCAAAGAGATTCAATTGAAAGTGAAGTTGAGCTGGGGCGGGGCGGCAAGCCAGCCTGAAAGCATTGTAAAAACGATAGCAGTCAGCCTCATAGTAGTGGCTCTAGGCAAATAGCTGAATCAAAGTTTTAGATTTCGAGCGTCAAAGTTCTTCAGGAGAAAAACGGTGAGACCAGCTTGGCTATTATCATTGCTATTAGCTCTAACCGTAATCACGGCTTCCGGCCAAACGCAGAGGCCGCGCATCGAAGACCTCGCGCGCCAGTTCGATTATGACAGCAAATTACCGCTGGATGTGCGCGAGGTTGGGCGCGAGCGCCGCGATGGTGTGACTATTATTGACCTCACCTATGCCAGCACGCTCGGTGGGCGCGTCCCGGCCTATCTGGTCTTGCCCAAAGGGCGCGGCCCATTTCCTTCCATCCTCTACGGCCACTGGATGATGCCCGGCTCGCCGCTCAAAAGCCGCCGCGAGTTTCTCGAAGAGGCGGTCGTGATGGCACGCTCCGGCGCAGCCTCGCTCCTGATTGACGCGCCGCTCGTCCGTCCCGGTTTCGTCCTTGAGAAAGACGAGATGCGCGCGGCGGCTCAATCTTCGGAAACCTCGCGCCAACAGGTGATAGATTTCCGTCGCGGCATAGACCTCCTGATGGTCAGCCCCGGTATCAGGAAGAACGCAATCGCCTACGTCGGCCACAGCTACGACGCGCACGTCGGCGGCATCCTCTCCGCTGTGGAGAAGCGCATCAACTCTTTCGTGCTGATGGCCGGGGGTTTTGCTGACGAGGAGTACGTCTTTGACCCGGATAACGCCGACATGGTGAAGCTGCGCCAGCGCGTCGGGGATGAAGCCATCCGCGCCTACTTTCAAAAGTACGCCTGGGACGACCCCATCAACTTCATCGGCCACAGCGCGCCCGCAGCCGTCTTCCTACAGTTCGGGCGGCAGGACAAGCCGATCACCGAAAAGATGGCAAGACGCTATCACGAACTGTTCGCCGAGCCGAAGAGGATCAGTTTCTACGACGCAGGCCACGCGCTCGACGCGGCAGCCCGCCGCGACCGCGCCGACTGGCTCAGGCAAAAGCTCTCGCTCAAGCCGATTGACTACAACGCGCTCGCGCGCATTCCAGAGTTAAAATAACGTGAGTTTGGTAATAAGAAAGGCGGCCTTCCCTGCTTCGGAGGGGCGAAAGATTGATTAGGAAGCCTCCTAAAGTTTGTAGGAGGTCTCCTATAATTCAGGGGAAGCTCCCCCGAAATATTAGGGAAGCCTCTCCTAAATCAGGGAAGCTGTCCCTAATTTATAGGAAGCCTCCCTTAATTTAGGGGAAGTCTCCCTTAATTTATAGGAGACCTCCTATAATTTAGGGAAGCCGTCCCCCAATTTAGGAGGTGCTTCCCCCAAATTGGGGGGAGGCTGCCCGAAATAGTAACGGGAGCGCTGAAAACACTAATCAGCCTGTCGCACCTGGTTAATCATCCCCTGCAACTCGTAATACTCCTCGTCCGTCATCCGGGTAAAAGTATGCTCATCGAGGAGTTCTGTTGCGTGCCCGCCGTCTGCGACGGCTAGAATCGTTGCCCCGGAGGGAAGCGAGTGATGATTGCTCGCCGTAGCAAATTCCAGAAAGCCCGGTTCCCCTGTGGCATAAACTAAAATCATCGTCTCCAACCTCTTTCGTCCGGGAGAAAGCAATTTTTCCCCATTCTCTAATTAACGCGTAAAAGCGGTGGAAAATAGATCATCAATCAGGGGAATCAAAATCCGAGTCTTTGACAGAGCGCGTATATTCGTTTGAAGATTCTAAATTGGAGAGCTTTGAAGATGAATAGACGTTTCTTTCTTAAATCCGCCATGACGCTGGGAGCCGTTGCCGGTCTTTCCAGAATATCACTCGCACAGGCTTTAACTCAGAATGAGTTAATCAAGCGAAAGACCGCTCGGCTGCCATTTGAAAAGATCGTCAAGACGGATGCCGAATGGAAAAGCATTCTCACGCCTGAGCAATATTATATAACGCGGCAGAAAGGAACTGAGGCTCCCTACACCAGCCCGCTGAATAACATTCACGAAAAGGGCACCTTCGCGTGTGTCTCGTGTTCCCTGCCCCTGTTCAGCTCAAGCACCAAGTTTGACTCGCACACGGGATGGCCGAGCTTCTGGGCTCCCATCGCCAAAGATAATGTGCGAGAGGAAGTTGATAACAGTCTGGGCACGACGCGGACAGAGGTTTTGTGCAACCGCTGTGACGCGCACCTGGGACACGTCTTTGATGATGGCCCGAAACCAACCGGCCTGCGCTATTGCATGAATGGTGTGGCGATGAAGTTCGTGAAGAAGCAGCGTAAATGAGAGGCCACTTCTTATAACAAGTAGAAGCCCGACAGAAGGAAATAACGAACCACGAAGTCACACGAATTAACACGAAGAAAGCAGTCATCGTATTTCGTGTTTCTTCGTGTGACTTCGTGGTTCGTTTCGCCCTAACTTTTTACTGCAATTCAGTATTACAAATAAATCTTTCGCGCGTACTCTTCGACCATCCGGTCGCTGTTGAAAGCGGGCACGAGCGTCTCAAGCGAATGCTTCATCATGGCGACCCAGCGGCGCGGAATCCCCTCGGCGTCGCGCTCATAGTAGGTCGGCACGACCTTTTCTTCCAGCGTGCGATAAAGCGATTGAGCGTCCGCTTCGTCAACCTCCGCCGCCTCGCTGCCTTCAACCTCGTCGCCGATGGCAAAACCGTTCTTGCCGTCGTAGCCTTCAATCCACCAGCCGTCCAGCACCGAAAGATTCAGGCCGCCGTTCATCGCTACCTTCTCGCCGCTTGTCCCGGAGGCTTCGAGCGGGCGGCGCGGGACGTTCATCCAGACATCTACGGATTGCACGAGCTGGCGCGCAATCTCCTGATCGTAATCCTGTAGAAAGACCGCGCGATGGCGAACCAGCGGGTCATACTTCCAACGCGCCAGTTGTTGCAGAATAAACTTCGCGCCCTGATCCTGCGGGTGCGCCTTGCCCGCGAAGACAAACTGCACTGGACGCTCTTCATTATTGATTAAACGAAGAAGACGATGCGGGTCTGTCAAAAGCAAACTCCAACGCTTGTACGCGGCCACGCGGCGCGCAAAGCCTATGGTCAAGGCATCCGGGTCAAACATCGTCCGCGCGGATTCCGTGTAATCCATGCTCTCGTTATTGTTGAGCCGCGCATGAAACGAACGATGCCGGACGAAAGCGACGAGCCTTTGTTTGAGCAACAGGTGAGCACGCCACAACTCTTCATCGGAGATTTTTTCGACGCCCTTCTTCCATTCATTGGGCTCAAGCGCAATCTCATCCCAGTTTTGTCCGACGTGCTTTTCATAAAGCGCACGGATTAGCGGTGCAACCCACGTCGGCGCGTGGACGCCGTTGGTGACGGACGTGATCGGGACTTCATCTATAGTTCGCTCCGGCCACATCTTCTGCCAGAGAGCGCGTGAGACTTCGCCGTGCTTGCGGCTGACGCCGTTGGTCGAGCGACACATCTTGATAGCCAGCGGCGTCAATCCATAAAGCTCATCTTCGTTATCCGGCGTGATGCGCCCCAGATTGATGAACTCTTCGTGCGCGAGTCCGAGCGCTTCCTCGTAAGACGAGCCGAAGGCTCTTTCGACGAGCGGGACGATAAATTCATCATTACCGGCAGCAACCGGCGTGTGCGTCGTGAAGACGCAACGATCACGAACTCGCCGCGCGGCTTCATCGAACGGGACGCTTTCCGCTTCCCTGACCTCGCGCGCCAGTTCCAGTGTGAGAAAAGCCGAGTGGCCTTCGTTGAGATGAAAGACGTGCGGCTCGATTTTCAAACGACGAAGCAGGCGCACGCCGCCAATGCCGAGCATCATCTCCTGCACGATGCGCGTCTCGCGGTCGCCGCCGTAGAGATGTCCCGTCACCCAGCGATCCGTCTCTTCATTCTCCGCGATGTTCGTATCGAGCAGATAAAGCGGGATGCGGCCAACATCCACGCGCCACGCCTGAGCGCGCACGTTGCGCCCGCGCATCAGGACTTCGATCATCACAGGCTCGCCCGATTTATCCTTCACCTGCTGAATCGGTAGCACCGACGGATGAGTCTCGCCGTAATGTTCTTCCTGCCAGCCGTCGCGTCTCAAGCGTTGGCGAAAGTAGCCATGACGATAAAGCAGGCCGACGGCGACGAGCGGCAGGCGCAGATCGCTTGCTGATTTCAGATGATCGCCCGCGAGCATTCCCAACCCGCCCGAATAGAGCGGCAAAGAATTGTGTATGCCGTATTCGGCACAAAAATAAGCGACAGGGCGTTCACGGCTAATCTTTTTGTCAGCCTGACCATCCCACGTTCGCCCGTCGGCCATGTACTCATCGAAGTGCGCGGTCAATCGGCGCACGCGCTCGTTATAAACAGGGTCGGTCGCCATCTGCATCAGGCGAAACTCGGAGACCTCCGCGAGCAAGCGACGCGGGTTATGCTCACACTCTTCCCAGACCGCCGGGTCTAAATCACGAAAGACAGCCGCGCCATCCGCCGCCCAACTCCACCAGTAATTCCAGGCCAGTTGCCCCAGAGCGCGCAACGGCTCCGGCAACGCACGCTCTCTGGGAGCAAGCCTGCGCTCAATCTCTTCATCCACCTGAAGCATTCACCTTCCCCTGTTCTTCATCATCAAATTTGTGATTCCTTAAAAACGTTTTCAAATCGTCCGGCAGAAAAAATATCAGGCGCACTTCCTTCACAGAAGTTTCATCTTTCAGGAAAGCCGCAACCGCACCGGAAGCAACCGCCGCCGCCTCTGCTCTGGGATAGCCGAAAGCCCCTGTCGAGATTGACGGAAAAGCAATCGAAGCCAGATTGTTTTGGGCTGCAAGCCTGAGCGAGTTTTCGTAGCAACGCGCGAGCAATTGCGCTTCGTTTCCATGATGATGCCCGTAAATGGGGCCGACCGTATGAATCACGAAGCGTGCCGCGAGCAGCCCTCCGCTGGTGATGACGGCTTCCCCCGTTGGCAAACCATCAGGCAATCGTGTGCGCCGGATTTCACGACATTCTTCTAAAATCTGCGCGCCGCCCCCGCGATGAATCGCCCCATCAACTCCGCCCCCACCCATCAACGTCGAGTTCGCAGCATTAACTATCGCATCCACACTCTCACGCGTGATGTCGCCCACAAACACGCGAACCCGGCCATCGAGAAAACTTTCCATAAAAGCAGTGATAGGTGATGGGTGATAGGTGATAAGAAAGGTCGTGTTTTCTCTTATCACCTATCACCCATCACCTATCACTCATCACTTTCTTCTCTCGGTTCGACCGAGATTTCGTCAAACATGTCCATTCGTTTGAGGGCTTCGGCGACGCCTTTCGCTTTATGCTCTGTGAGTGGGTGCTCCGGGTCAACGCTGGCTATCTCAAACACTCTGTCGTCGAGCATGACGACGCCAAGCGAGCCGAGCGCGACGCCCGGCGCGACCTCTATGTCGCCCATGTTGTGTATGCGAAAGCGCCCGGTTTGCTCAACCCAGTCTTCAATGAAGGGGTCGCGCAAGGCATGTTCGGCTTCTGATTCCGTCAGGTATGCACCCTCAACGATGAGACAGTATTCGAGTCCTTTATTCGTCTTCATGGCATGCGGCGAAAGCCTTTGGCGGCCTTCGTGAATTATTCAAGCCAATTAGTTGGAGCCGAGAAGGCGTAATTTAACATCGTCAGCTTTGTAGCGCCAGAGGTATCATCGCTAACCGGATTCAGCAGGGATGGACAGGATAGACAGGATAAAAAAAGAAAAAGAGCGGCACTGATTTTATATTTGTTCTTTATCCTGTTCATCCTGTCCATCCCTGCTAATTCCTTAGGGCTTTGAGGGAACTCGCCGGGCAGAGTTTACCACCAAAACGGGAAATGGAAACTCCCAAAGACAAAAGCAGCCAGAGAATCTTATCTCCGGCTGCTCTTGAATTAGCTTGCCTATGAAATTCCTTAGTAGGCTTTCGCATACTGGTCGTTGAGCGTCTGGCGCAAACGGTCGAAGTATGAATCGAAAGTCACGAAGCTTGTGCCCTGAAAGAAGGCTCGTCCGCCCGTCTCGTTTGAGAGACGATTGAGCGAGCTTTGGCCGTAGCCAATCGCCTTGTGATTCCAACTCGTCAAGCCGACGGTCGGCGCATAGAAAGAATAGACGGCAACATTACGCTTCTGCGCCTCTTTGATTGAGCGAAGCAGGTCAATCGTATTGGCCGCCGAGTCTGTATCAAAGCCGCGCGACGTGTCCAGACCATCCGAAATCAGGAGCAGCGCGTTGCGATTCTGACCGCCCTCTTCAAACTTACGCAAAGCCTCTATGACTTCCACGTAAGGATTGAAAGGTGAAACCGACTCGCTGCCGACAGGCGCACGCAGTGCCTTCGCAGCTTTTTCGAGATCGTCTGTGAAAACCTGTCGAACCTGCAAAGACCCGACCCTGACGTAAGCGACCATCACGCGCGAGCCTGCGGGCAACGAGCGGATGAAGTCACGCGTGACATCTAGCTCGCTTCCGACGCGCGAAACGAGATCATCCTGAACGAGAATCGCCAGATTCAGAGGCGCTTCCACACGCACCTTTTCAGCGCCCTTGTCCGGCGCTCCTGCGGCGCTCATGGCCGACACACCCAAAGATACGGCAACTAATAGCACTAAGGCCGCGAAAACTGAAAAAACTTTTCTTCCTAACATTGTTCTGATTACTCCCTTTCTAAATAAAGCCCGAAAACTCCTGCCCCGGCCTATCCGACCGCAGAAAAACGCACAAACGCTTTCAACTTTCTATCCCCTGCGCGCCATCTCCGACCGCCGTTCCAACAGGAACTTTTACGTGAGCTGAGATGCGATGAAGAGAATAAAGGTGGCCTCAAAAGCAGACCCGAAGGGGCTGTTGCTCAATGGCTTCTTCCGACTTCTGACTCCTGTCTTCTGGATTCTGGATTCTGACCACTGACCACTGGCTACTGACCACTGCCCTTGTGCAGTGAGCAGACGCCGTTTGCGTCGCAGGGTGGGGGAACGCCGAAGAGTTTGTAGCGGCGTGTGGCGAGCCAGCGGTAGAAGAGGCGTCCGAGCGCGGTGAAAGGCCAGATGGAGAGCAGGGGGACGAGGTAGCGCCAGCGCGGCAGCACTCTCATCACTTCGAGCCAGGCGAGGTATCCGGCAGACCAGTTGCCGCCCACAATCCTTCGAGCGTGCATCTCCGCGTCCATCTCCTGAAAACTGTAGGGCGTGAGGGCTTGAACTTCAGGGTCGCGGTAATCGAGCCACTTGACGTGGTGAAAGCGGTCGCGCCGCTCAACCTTCTCGCGCATCCAACGGCACAGCGGGCACTGCCCGTCCGTGTAAACTTCTAATTGCGCTGTCCCGCTCATCGCCAGTCTCCGCAACATCCTTTCGACCTGTTGGTGAAGTCAATTCAATTGAACAATACAGTAATAAACTTGTCACGACGAGTAAAAAGGCGAACCACGAAGTCACACGAAGAGACACGAAATTCCGGTCGCCTGATTCGTGTCTCTTCGTGTGACTTCGTGGTTCGTTCTTTCCTTTGCTGAGAATGAATAAACCCTGGCGGCTTGCACGCTTGCCTTCCCCGCCCTGCTCGGATAAATTACCGTCTCACACAAGGAGCGCATCCCGCCTGAATCTTTCGGCGCAAAAACCAGACCGGGGGTGGCTATCCCTCTCCAAAGATGAATCTCTGAAAGGAAACTCTTTTTACAGCCATGAAACCTTATCCGACAGACTTAATCCGCAACCTTGCC
Source organism: uncultured Acidobacteriota bacterium (assembly GCA_963791265.1). Classification (GTDB taxonomy): domain Bacteria; phylum Acidobacteriota; class Blastocatellia; order Pyrinomonadales; family Pyrinomonadaceae; genus QHXM01. The sequence continues at coordinate 56,261 of CAWBSB010000003.1, read as the reverse complement.
GTTATCGGGCACGGCGACGCAGGTAAAACCCAACTCGTCAGTTCCCTTCTGTACTCCGCCGGAGCGACCCCGCGCTGGGGCAAAGTTGACGAAGGCACAACCATCACCGATTACGACGAAGATTCCATCAATCGAAAGATTACACTCAATACGGCGCTTGCCCACCTCGAACACCGCGACACCAAGATCAATTTTATAGACACGCCCGGCTACGCTGCTTTCATCGCTCATGCGCGTCCCGCTTTGCGCGTCGCCGATTGCGCGCTCGTCGTCGTTGACGGCGTCAACGGCGTCGAAGTGCAGACGGAAAAAACCTGGGCTTTCGCCAACGAGTTCATGCTGCCGCGCATCATGGTCATCACCAAGCTCGACAAAGAACGCTCGGATTTCGGCGCAGCCCTGGAAAGCGCGCAGAACGTCTTTAGCCGCGCTATCATTCCCTTTACGCTGCCCATCGGGAAAGAGAAAGACTTTCGCGGCGTCGTTGATGTCGTCCACATGAAGGCTTACGAGTTTGACGCTTCCGGCAAAGCCAAAGAAGTTGACCTGCCGACCGAAGGACGCGACGTGCTCGATAAGACGCGCGAAAGATTGATCGAGCTTGTAGCCGAATCCGACGACGCCTTGATGGAGAAATATTTTGAAGAGGGCACGCTGCCCGATGAAGACGTGATTCCGGGAATCAAGAAAGCGATTGAGCGCAGCAAGCTCTGCCCGGTCTTCGCCGTCTCCAGCGCCACGCTCGTCGGCATGAGCACGCTGCTCGACGCCATCGTTGAATATGTCCCGAACCCTGCGGCGCACGAAGCAGAACACGGACGCGCTTCCGTGGACGGCGACGGCAGCGATCCCGTTTCGCGTAAGTACGAAGACAGCGAGCCATTTTCAGCCTACGTCTTCCGCACCATCGCAGACCCGTTCGCCGGGCGCATCAACGTCATGCGAATCATCAGCGGCAAAATCACAACCGACGCACACGTCTTCAACTCCAAACGCAGCACACAGGAACGCCTCGGCGCACTTCACTCCGTGCAGGGCAAGCAACTGGACAAGATTGACGAAGCGCACGCCGGAGACATCATCGCCTGCGTCAAGCTGAAAGACACGCAGACAGGCGACACGCTCGCGGATAAGGCCGCGCCGATTGTTTACGACGGTGTGGAATATCCCGAAGCCGCCATCGCTTTCGCCATCGAGCCGAAGTCGCGGCAGGACGAAGAGAAGATCAGCGTCGCGCTGCACAAGATTCTGGAAGAAGACCCGGCGCTGCACTTCGACCGTGACGCGCAAACGAAAGAGTTTCTGCTGGCAGGTTCCGGTCAGATACACGTCGAGACGGTGATTGACAAACTGAAGAAGCGCTACGGTGTAGAGGTCACGCTGCATCCGCCGAAAGTTCCCTACAAGGAGACGATCACGCAGCGCGCAGAGGTGCAGGGTCGTCATAAGAAACAGACTGGCGGGCGTGGGCAGTTCGGCGATTGCAAAGTAATCTTCGAGCCGCTGCCGCGCGGCGAAGGTTTCATCTTCGAGGATAAGATTTTCGGCGGCTCTGTCCCACAGAATTTCCGTCCGGCCATTGAGAAAGGCATCGTGGAGGCGGCTTCGACGGGCGCAGTCGCAGGCTATCCACTCGTTGATTTCAAGGCCGTACTGGTTGACGGCTCATATCACCCGGTTGACTCCGACGAGCACAGCTTCCGTGCGGCGGGGCGCAAGGCTTTCCGCGCCGCCATCGAGAAGGTCAAGCCGACGCTGCTTGAGCCTGTGATGGATGTCGAAGTCGTGGCGCCGCAGGAGTACAGCGGCGACATCATGGGCGATCTCAACTCGCGTCGCGGGCGCGTGCAGGGCATGGAGGCCAGCAGCGGCAACCAGCAGATGATTAAAGCGCAGGTCCCGATGGCCGAGATGCTCAACTATCAATCAACCCTGAATTCCATCACCGCCGCGCGCGGTTCCTATCACATGCAGTTCTCACATTACGATCAAGTGCCCGGACAGATCGCGCAGAAGATTGTGGAGCAGGCGCGGGCGGAAGGTAGAATCAGGGCGGAAGAGGAAGAGTAATAACCATGTCGCGCCGATTAGCAAAACGCCGGATCACGGCTGATCTAAGAGTTAGTAAATGGCTGATTGCTTGCTGCTGCTTAATGACAGCAATCTCATTGACGAGTTGCAAAGACGGTAACAAGAATTCTCCACCGGCAACCGTCACGTCGTCATCTCCTGTGACAGTCGGCAGCAGCGGCGAGGCAGGAGTGGAGAAGGTCAAGCCCGCGCCCGGAACAGGCAATGTGCAGGGGAAAGTCTTGTACAACGGCAAACCTGTCGGGAACATTGAGGTCAAGTTATGCGAAAAATTTAGCCGGTACATCGGCGGTTGTAGCGGGAAAAGCTATACGGCGCGGACGGATGAAAATGGTGAGTACGTTATCACTAACGCGGAACCGAAGGTATATGAAGGCTTGTTAGCGCGTGTGTTTGAGACCGATTCCTATGTTTTCGCGGCTTCCGGTATCGGCGGACTCAGTTCAACTAAATACGAGGTGTCTGCGGACAAGACCCTGTTCATCAAGCCAACCAATCTCTTCAAGGGCGACCTAAAGGTGCTCAACCCTAAAGCGGGGGCTAAGGTCAGCGTTCAGAATCTGGAACTCAAGTGGGAGACCTACCCGGAGGCTGCATATTACAAGTTCAGTATTTACCCAGAAGACATGAGCATCACCTCGCCATACATCAACGAACGCGTCGAAGCCACTTCCTTCGCTCTCGACAAGCCCCTGCAAAAGGGCACTTACCGCTGGCAACTTGATGCTTACAATAGTGCAGATCAGAAGCTATCCGAAAGCGGTGATGACATTAAATTTACTATTACTGATGGCGCGGCCCCATAGCAGATGAATAATTTGAACAGATTTGAAGGGCGGGCATCTGATGAGAAGATGCCCGCCCTTCAAAAATCACCGGCAAGTGAAACTTGTTGATGAGGCGCGATTCTATAGAGATGACTGACCTGATGTTTAGAAGCTGATTGAAAAAGTCCCGTTAGGGACGACCTGACAATAGCCCAGCCATTCATGGCTGGGAAACAGCGCCATTAAAATGATTGAGTCCCGGAGGGACGACTGAAGAGGGGTTCGCTTTCTTTCAGTCGTCCCTCCGGGACTCAGTTCTTATATCCCGAATTTATTCCCAGCCATCAATGGCTGGGCTATTTTCAATTGTCCCTGACGGGACAGAGAGAATCTGTAGCTTTTCAAACTGCTTCTTAGAGTTATTTTATTGCGCGCAGCTTTCCACTATCGCTTATATAGTAAATCACACCTTCGGCGACTGTCGGGGCAGACATAATCTGTTGCTTCGTAGTGATAGCCCATTTCTTCTTGCCTGTTTTAGCGTCCAACGCATACAACTTCTGATCCGAGCAAGTTAAGTTGACCATCCCCTCAGCAATCACCGGAGAACTGCACGGCTCTACCATATTGTATTTCCAAACGCCTTCGCCCGTACTGGCATCCACAGCATAGATGCTGCCAGCGCGCCATCCGCCGAAATAGATCTTCCCATCGTAAAGAGCAAGCTCCGTCCCCGCTTTGTTTCGCCGCCGAAAATCAGTCTTAGGCTTTGCGTCGCGAGCATCCAGAGCGTTGATGAAGCCTTCATGATCGACGAAGTAAAGGACATCGCCATCTACTGCCAGAGACGTGACCCCTTTAAGGCTCTGGAACTTCCATTGCTCCTGCCCTGTCTTTGCATTCAAGGCGAGAATCTCTCCCTGCGAGCTGGCGCAATACACCGTTTCCCCCCTCAAGGCAGGTGAGACCCAATAAGTTCTTTTGCGGGTGTTATAGCTCCATTTCACTTGTCCGGTCATTGCATCAAGGGCATAGAAATCCCCGTTGGAGCTACCGAAATAGACGACCCCGCCCACAACGGCCGGGGAAAGATGAGGGCTTATTATATTTCCTGTTTCATACTTCCAAATCTCACGCTGCATCTTCAGGTCTATGGCATGTAAGTTCGTGCCCGCCCCAACGTACAAATAATCCCCGGCGATTGATGGATAAGAGAATCGGTCATATTTTTTAATAGTCTTCCATTTGAGCTTCCCCGTGCTGGCATCTACGGCAAACAGGTAGCCGTCGCCAATAAATAGAGTGAAGTAGATGGTTCCGTCGAAAACTACAGGAGCCGAATAATAAAAGCCGTAGGAGTTTAAGTAGATTTGCGGTGACAGGGTGAACGGAGGAGGCCCGGTACTATAATCCCATCCTTGCCCTACTGCCATCCCCGCCCTTTTCATGATAAACAGCTTCTCTGATTCCCAACCTTTGTCGTCAGGTTGAAGAACGCCCTTTGAGATGTAGACGCCTGTACGCTGCGAATTCGCCCGGTCGATAGCACCTTTGGAGTCATCCTGGGATAGGGCCACATCAAAACAGCAGATAAATAATAGCAAGGTGAGAAAGCAGAATTGCCTGAACATAGATTCCCCCTGATTTCCGGTAGCAGTCTAACGCTTGAATTTACCGGGCGGCACTACAACAAATCAAGCCTCCAGGTTAAAGACAGCAGCTTCTTCATAGCGAACCTTATTGTAAAGTGGATGCACACTTGAGCAACGACTGACCCGGAGAATGTTAGCGACATTTAGTTTCTTGTCGCTATAACTTCTAGATACTCACCTTCACCATACGTTGTGCCGTCTGTTGCTTGGTTATGCTCCGCCCACAGGCGCTCCAGGTCATTTCGTAAGAGAGCCTGCCCGTCTGTGTCGAGCGCCTCAAATGCTCGGCGCGTCGGGCCGTAATACATGCGGAAGGTCTCGACAACCTCGGCAGGCGGGAAAGGATATTTGAACGGACACATCCGCCGAGTCAATTGTAAATCTGCAATTCCATCACGGAGTCGTTCGCGCACGGTTTCCTCGTCGCCCCACTTGACGGGCGAAGGCATATTGGGCGGTGGCGGCACATGCTTGGCGGTGATCTTGAACATCTGACCGACGAATCCATCGGGTGTCCAATTCGCCATCGCAATCCGTCCGCCGGGTCGGCAGACGCGCACCAGTTCAGCCGCCACCAGTTCGGGTCTTGGCGCGAACATCGCGCCGAACATACTCACGACCGTCTCAAAGGTCGCGTCCGCGTATGGCAGATTCTCCACGTCGCCTTCGTCAAACTGAATTGTCAAACTCTCGGATTCGGCACGAGCCCGCGCCTGTTCAAGTAAATTCGTGGCGATGTCAACGCCGGTGACGATGGCTCCCGCACGCGCCGCCGGGATTGCCAGATTACCGCTGCCGCAAGCCACGTCGAGCACGCGCGTGCCCGGCTTGAGCGCAAGGCGGGCGATAAACTCTTCCGCACCCGTTTCAATATGCTTAGCGACCTCACCGAAATTGCCGGACATCCACATACCTTTGAGCCGGGTTTTCAAAGATTCCATCTCAGGATTAATTGTGCTCATCGTCCATCTCCCTCACATAAAGATTTTCGTGACAAAAGATATGCCCAAGCTCGAAGTAACCCGCGCCAGGCGCAAATATTCAACGAGGAAAGGATAAATCAGTGATGAAAGGAATGCTATAGAGGCGTCGGGTTGAATGAACTGTTCGATGCGTGCATGAAGTTAGCGAGGTACAATCTGCGCTGTCTTCAGCTCTCCTCGCCACTCCCCAGATTAAACTCCACTATGTCTTCGATGTGCTTTGCATACTCTGGCGGTAACTGCTTAAACTCGACTCCTAGCCCCACCCCCGGCAAATGATACGCGACGCGCCCCCAGACAATGCCTTCCATGACGCGCTCGCTCTCAGGAGCTAATAAAAGCCGGATGAAGATCGGCTTGCCTTTAGCAACCTCCAGCGGAGTCTGGACGAAGCAACCACCGACGCTGAGCGTCGTGACCTGACCCTGATTGATGCAGGCGGGCGTCTCCCCCCAATCAACCTCAAGAGCGTACTTAATGCGCGGGTATTTACGGCGATCATTGAATGATGAAGGACGAGATTTTTTCATGTCATTATTCCGGCGCGAGGTCACGCCTGCCATCAGTATAACGTGAGTTTGACATAAGAGAAACAGCATCAACCAGCCCCGAAGGGGCGACAGAAATTCAAGGCGCGTTGCGACGCATCTTGACCTTCTATCGCCCCTTCGGGGCTTGATAGTTATGTTTATGCGCTGCCGCCCCTCACGGGGCTAAGAAGTCCATCCTTCTTATCTCGAACTCTGGTTGGGCGGCGGGCTAGTTATTAATTGCGGGCAGGATGTATTGGGGGACATACAGACTCTTGGCTGTCCGGCCTCCGACATCGTTGTAATTACCGGCGTAAAACGCCATGACCAAATCAAGCTCAGGGATGGCCATGACGACCTGACCACCGTTCCCGTCTGCGAAGAAGGCGCGAATGTTTCGCCCCTTGTATGGATATTCGATGACCCACCAAAGATAACCGTAACTCTGTTTGGAAGCCTCAAAGTAGTAGAAGGCAATGGGAAGCAGCCTAACGGCCAAACTCACCGGCGGCAATCGAGCGCAGCGGAATTGTCATCCGCGACAGCGCTTTGTCAGGTTTTGTTGTCGTGTTCCAAAGTTATGACTACTTTACCTTGATGTTTTCCTTCTCCAAAATACCGCATCGCTTCAGGTACTTCACTTAACTTGTAAGGCCCATCTATCACAGGTTTGATTTTGCCAGCCTCAAAAAGCTCCTTCATATAAGCTAAATCCTTGTTTAGTTTCAGGGCAACGATACGTATCTTCTTTTTACTGATTATCGAAATCAACGGCCACAATAACAGTGCCTGGAAAAGTCGAAGCATGGAACCTCCGACGGTGACGTAAATTCCATTCGGACTTAGTGCGCGCAGGTAATCGAAGATCGAACGATTCGTCTTAACATCGAGAATCAGGTCATAACGCCGCCCATTTTTAGTGAAATCTTCCTGTGTGTAATCAATGACATGGTCAAAGCCCATCGAGCGCAGCATGTCTAATTTCCCTGAGCTGTCAACACCAGTCACTTCAACCCCGTATAGTTTGGCAAGCTGGATTGCAAAAGTACCGACGCCTCCGCCCGCACCGTTAATTAAAAGCTTTTGTCCTTGCTGAATTTGCCCTTTATCACGAAGGCCCTGGACAGCCAGCATTGCCGCTTGAGGTATCGCCGCTGCTTCCTCGAAGGTCATGCCGGGCGCTTTCAACGCCAAAGCATTTTCACGAGCGCAGACATACTCGGCGAAGCCGCCCCATTCGCCGCTCAAGTCCCCGAACACTTCATCCCCCGGCTGAAACTGCGCTACGTTTTTGCCGACTGCTTCAATTCGCCCTGCTATGTCGGAGCCGAGTATTCGTTTCTTCGGTTTTAGCAGACCATACATCAGGCGATTTATGGAGTCACCTTGAAGAAGGCCCCAGTCCCAATCATTGATTGATACCGCATATACTTTTATCAAGACTTCATCGTCTTTGGGAGTGGGTTTATCTACCTCTTTTAATTCAAGCACATCAGGTGTTCCGTATTTTGTGAATACAATCGCGTTCATGGGTTTCCCTCAAGATAACTTTAGTGTATTCACGAGAATCTCTCCTATAAGGTTGCAAAACCTAACGCCCGAATCTAACCGGACGCGCACACAACATCATAAGCGGCAAGTCTTGTGCATGGAAGCAATGCTATTCGCGCTCCGGTTGAATGAGTTATAGGTTGACGAGGTTCATTCTTCATCTCTGATTCATCAGAGTTAGAGTGAAGGAAGAACATGCCGGGCGGGCGTGACGAATCTTGAATGAAAGGCGCTTTGGACGCCTCTAACAACCTGTTCGCACGCCAGCCCCGCGCTTTAGCTCGACAACGAACTCTCAGATGATGCGCGCCGAGCGGCTCACTATAACTATTTCGCAGAGCTACTGCCAAGCATGTTCTCCGAACCAGACCTGACTCTCTTGGGTGGAGGACTCTCATGGCTGATTACGCCGCGCTCATCGGCATTGACTGGGCTGATCGCAAACACGACATCTGTCTCCTTGACCCGACGACAGGCGGGCGTGAGGCTTCTATCCTCGGCCATTCGCCAAAGACCATTGACGAGTGGGCGACAGCTCTGAGATCGCGCTTCGGCGGACGCCAACTCGCTGTCTGCCTGGAGCAGTCCAGAGGCCCACTGATCTATTCCTTGATGAAGTACGACTTTCTGACTCTCTACCCCGTCAACCCGTCCACTCTTGCTCGTTACCGCAAAGCCTTCTCGCCGTCGCACCACAAAGATGACCCAGCGGATGCCGCCTACCTCGCCGAACTGCTCTTCTTCCACCGCGACCATCTGCGCGCCTGGCACCCGGACTCACAGCAGACGCGCACGCTTGGCTACCTGGTCGAGCATCGCCGCCGCCTGGTTGATGACCGCACCCGCATTAGCAATCGGATGACCTCGCTCTTGAAGTGCTATTTTCCGCAGATTCTGGAGTGGTTTCCAGACATCCGCACCACTCTGGTCTGCGACTTCCTGCTCAGATGGCCTTCGCTAGACGCGCTGCGGCGGGTCAGGCGTGGGACGCTCATTGGCTTCTTGCGCTCTCACAACTCGGTCAGACGTGAGGCCATCGAGAAGCGAGTGGAGGCGATCAAAGAGGCCGTGCCGCTGGTGACAGACCGGGCCGTGATCGCCTCTTCGGTAGTGATGATGAGAGCGCTCGCTGCGCAAATGAAGACGACGCTCGAAGCCATCAAAGAGTTCGACTCGGAGATCGCAGCCTTATGCGCCGTCAACGAAGACTTCGCGCTCATGCAGTCATTGCCGGGTGCTGGCCAGAACTACGCCGCGAGGCTGACGGTGGCGCTGGGTTCGGACAGGGGGCGGTGGCAGTCAGCCGACGAGTTGGCGCGACTCTCCGGCATCGCTCCTGTGATTGAGCGCAGCGGGCAGAGTTGCCGGGTGAGATGGCGCTACTTCTGTCCGAAGTTCCTGCGCCAGAGCTTCCACGAGTACGCGGGCGAATCGGTGAGGCATTCGTTCTGGGCCAGGACTTACTACGATGAGCAGCGAGCGCGCGGCAAGAGCCATCAGGCGGCGGTGCGAGCCTTAGCCTTCAAGTGGATCAGGATCATCTACAGATGCTGGCAGACGAGGACACCCTATGATGAGGTGAAGTATCTGGAGGGACTGCGCCAGAAAGGCTCTTCCTTACTCAATTATGCGGCCAATCATCGGGCGTCAGGCAGATGTTCGGCTTGACTCGTCGCCCTCAGATGGGTTGTCATGCGGCGCGCTACGGTCGAGATTGCACCTTTCGATTTGATTTCCTCCTCATACATGTCTTGACAACATGCTCCTTAGTTGCGGGCCTATAGCTAAACATTCTGGAAAGCCGAGGCTGATTCCGAGGAATGGGCTGGAGAATAACCATTGGCTCTTCAAAATACCCTCCATCTTTGGCAATCACTCTATTCCATGCAATGTTGCGATACTCAACCACATATCTCTTCATCCGATTGGCTTGCCTTTGCGCCTCACCCCGGCAGGAATTCTTCCCGGCATAAACGACGATGTGGCCAATCCAATCAGGATTTTGTAAGAGTGCAATCGAAAAATTATCGAGGCTCATTCTCTCCCTTTCCAAAGAGAGAGTTCCGAACCACCGATCAAATGGATCAAAAATGCCGGGAGTCGGTTCTTGTGTATCCTGAGCCTTCGCCACACCTGCGAGACTAAGAAGCACGCCTAAGCTGATGACGCAGCAAAGGGATTTCCATGATAAATATTTCATAAGACACTTAAGCGAAGCCGTATAACGCTTGAGCTAACCCGCCGCGAGCGAGCAGCATTCCACCAAATCGCAGGATTCAATGATGAAAGAATTGCTATCGAGCAGTCTGGTTGAATGAGTTGTTCGGCGCGGCGTAAATTGAATAATTCAATTCACGCAATGTTTATTGAACGTCAGCAACCTGACCGTTAATGAAGATAACTTTCATGTAGTTGTAAAAATATATAACTTTTGAATCCAGATTGATGACACTCTTAGGCCATCCCAAAGTATTGACGATTTGCTCGGGAGAATGCCCAAGAATACTGTCAGGAAGTGGTGGCGGGATCTTCTCCACAACTTTGACTTGCCCAGGGGTAGCGAGGATTTTCAGTTTCCTATTTGCATAATGATACATTGTTCCAGATTCAGAAACGATGGTCTCAGTCGGCTTGCCTAAATGTTCAACCACCTGTTCCGGAGTTAAATATGAAGCGATCTCGCCACGCGATAGCTCCCTTCGCTGCCAAATCCAGACAATAAAAGCTCCGGCATATACTAAGAGTGATACCTGAATGGAGAAGTTGAGATATTCTACAAACGGAACCCGATAGAGATATAGAGCCATTGGAAGAGCAGCCAACCAGCAAAGGAATATAACCCAACGTACATGTCTGAAATAGTAACCGATGAATACGCGGTCAACCATGCTGATTATGTTAAGCCCTAATACGACAGTAATAGCAGAGAATGTATGCCACCAAGATTTCCAGATACTGTGCTCTGGTAATGTGAGCCAACGCGGTAAGCTACGGCCTTCTAACAGACCAAGCCACGACCCTAAGCCTAGGATAAAAGCTACAATTAAAACATATCCGCTACGCTTGAAAATCTCACGCCAGTTCATTTCTCATCCTCCTCATCTTCTGCACTTCATTGGATGAAGCAATAGTAAGCGCCGAACACTTGAATCTAAACCGCGCTGAGCGAGCAGCGCACCAGCCGCAATCTATCATACAACCATGAAAGAGGGGCTATTGAGCGGTCGGGTTAGTAGTGTCCTAATTTGAATTATCTTTGGCACACGGTTTAACGATACCGCGATTCTTTGCATTCCTCATTGCTGAAATGATACAAGGGGTCATTCTTACGTTCCTCTTAGTTGGGAGAACCCTTTGAATACTAAATGCCCGACCTGCAAAGAGGGTGATCTTGTTGGATACCGTCTCTTTCTTAATGGCGCGAAAGAGATGCTTAACGAGATCACGCATCCTTGGCTTTTGTTTCGGATCTTTATCAAAATCAAAACCCGCTATATTGACGGCATTCCTGAGATCTATCCGCAATATGAATGCAAGTCGTGTAAGACCCTTGCAGCAATTTGCCCCAATTGTTCTAAACCTTGGGCTTTAGCGAAACCTCTTGAGCACCTTCAACGTGTGACCTGCCCTAAATGCAGGAAAGAGTTTTTCTTTAACATGGGATAGCTGCCAAGGTGATGATGATGTGTCCCTTTACTTCCGTGTCAGGGCGTCATAATAGCTATGTTCGGCGATACCTCATTGAGATTTTTCATACGTCCGATTTCAAATTAGGACACTACCGTCGGGTTGACTGTGTTGTTAGGCATCATTTTGGGGATTAGAGATAGGTTGATTCTCTTTGATAATTCTTCTCAGAAAATATAACGCCTCATTCATGGTCTTTGTGATTGTGTGGTTAAAGCCCTGAGCCATAACCGACTGCAAACAGCGATTTGCAGAAAAATGGAGAAGAGCATACGAAAAAATGAATCTCCCGTTGGCGTGGACGTACTCTAGTTGATTCTTTACAAGCTTTTACGCTCCCCTCATAGCACAGGGAATGACAATTGCTTATTGTAGAAACTTTGCCAACACAGGCCGACTTAGAGCTAGCGTATTTTGCCTATAATTTCCTCTAGGCTACCCTTCGCAACACGCTGCTCTCAACGCTACAACCTTGCACACGAAAGCTCAGGAAACCTCTTCCGATGCTCAGAAAAGGAGAAGCCAGTGAAACATCAATGCCCCCAATGCCGACACGAGTACAATGCGGAGTTAAATTTTTGCCCGCGATGCGGAGAGCCGAGTAAAGCTTCCCTAAAGAACTTCGCAAAAGAGTCGGCTGATAAGCACGAGGCGACGAGCGAATCGTCCGCCTCTAACGTAACTTCTCACATGGACGAGTTTTTCTCCTCAAAACCGCGTCAAGTTAAGCCTTTACACGCCACGGAGGGCGGTGCTCGCACGGTTGAGGCATCACTCAGTGCGGAGGGGGTTAAAGACCCAGTGCCAGCGCAGGACACAACACGACGTGCCAAAGAGGATACCGGGTCGCCGTCCTCGCCCAGCCCTCTCGCTGGCGACGCAGCGTATTATCGCTCCTTCCGAACGCTGTCTATGGCGATCATCATCGGCAACGTTTTAACGGCGCTCAGCGTCATCGGCCTCGCGCTCATCTTCACCTTTTCACAGCAACGGCAGTGGAACATGTCGCAGGAGCGTCTGACGGCTGTCATCGATAAGGTCATGGCTACAAACGAAACCTTGATGGCTAAGCTGGAACAGGCGAACGCCAGGGGGGAACAGTCGAATGCCAGACTCGAAAAGTCAGCCGCCGAAATTGCCGAACTGAAACAGAATGTCGCTAATCTGGGGCAGAGGAACGCCGCTACTGAAGACAGTCTGAGAGAGGTGAAGGATAAGTTTGCCGAACAGCGCCTTGCGGCTCTGCCCGCGAATCTGACGAAAAGGGAGAGCAGCACTTTCGCCAGAGATCTTGCCTCAATCTCTGCCAAGATTAATAACCACAGCGACAAGCGCGCCATCGAAACGCTCAGGCAGAGGGTCATTAACAAAGAAGACCGAGACCGGACGGCAATCTATAAGGAGTATGCCCGAGTGCTTCCTAAGCTAGACGAAAAGGTCAGGGCCGAAATAGAGAACAAGGTCGGGAAGCCGCTTCTGGGAGATTGAACGTCCCGGTCGCGTCGAGTCGAGTGTGAGCAGCGGCTTGTCGCAGCCTGTGACTTCTAATGGCGGCGGTTGAATCTAAAAAACATGAGAGGCGAGGGGTATAACCTGACACTTCTTCCCTTCGCCCTCTCAACATATCTATAGTGGCTCGCTTGAGCATAAGAGGCACAGCTAATACTAATAGCTGTGCCTCTGTGCCTATGTAGCTAATCCCTCTCAGCCACACTCAAATGCAAATCGCTCTAATCAACCGAGCGACATCGATCATCTCGTTCCATGAGAAAATTAACAACCATCTTTAGCGAAAGCTGCCGAACGCATCGTAGACGTGCTAACAGCCGCCAGTAAAGATGCCCGTTTTGAAGATGACGCGTTTGCCCATCATGCTTGAGCTTAAGGGGCAAACGCGTCGTGGTTTGAGGCGTTACGACGGTGTAGACGATTTCTTACTACTCCGGCGCGTTAAGCCACTCCGGCGTTCGCTCTTGCGTGTGTAACCAAACGCTTCGTAGAGGGCGCTGTCTGCGCCTTCGGTCGGGTCGGCCAGAACGCCGTTGACGACGAGTTGGGCTTTGGCGAGAAAGGCGTTGTCGGCGTTTTCGCGGTTGGTGATGGCTTGCCTGAGTTGGTCTTCGAGGTCTTCTATCTGCTGGCGCGCGGCCTGTGCGGGTTGCGCTGCCGCCTGAAACTGCGCGAGCGTCATTCCGCCGAAGGATTTGGCGGGAGCAAGCGTCTCCCACGCATTGAGTATCCGCTGCATCTTGAGTTCGTTCTTTTTTGGGCCTGTAGGCATTGGTCTGGATTCCTCTCTGTGCGCGGTGGGCGCACGTCTCTAGGGTTGAGTGTGAAGTGCTCGTGAGGCACTTTGAATGCTGCTTGAAGTTACGCGGCGCGATGTGCTTTCGGCAGTTTGCCGAAAGAGCGACTTTCGCTGATGAAAATCGCTAAATCCTGGCTTAAAATGAGGTTTTCGCGCTACGTAATGCGATTTTCGCAATTCGTCGAGCAATTTTCAAGCTCTGTAACGCGCAACTAAAGCCCCGTTGCCCATAACTAAAGCCCGGTTGCACGCAACTCAGGCAAAGTTGTGCATAACTGAAGCAAAGTTGTACACAACCAAAGCAGAGTTGCGCGTAACTAAAGCAGAGTTGCGCGCAACTCAGGCAAAGTTGCGCGTAACTAAAGTCGAGTTGTGCAAATCCGTAAGGCAGATCGCCAACAAACTGTAGGTGCAGAGCTTGTCTCTATCCGTTCAGTGAAGGAAGAAATTAGCAGGGATGGACAGGATGAACAGGATAAAGGCAAGAAGGAGTCGTCGCTTTCTTATCTTTTTATCCTGCCTATCCTGCCCATCCCTGTTTGAATTTACTTAACGTGAGTTCGAGATAAGAAGAGTCTATGAAAGCTCCGAAGGAGCGAAATGTAAGAGCCTGTGGCAACGCCACAGGAAAATAGATTCCAGTTTATTCATCAAGCCCTGAAGGGGCGGAATAAGGGTGACTTTATTCCGCCCTTTCAGGGCTTCATCATGTAATCTATATCTAGACCCAGGGCTGTGCCCTGGGCTCTCACATCGTCGCCCCTTCGGGGCTTTTCAATCAGCTTCTTATGTCGAACTCACGTTACTTAACAAAAAACTCATCCAACCGTGTTTCGACCGAAATCATCGAACCGTTGCGGCGGTTAAAACGTAAGACGCTCTCGACCGGCCATCAATTCTCAAAAGGACAATCAAATTAATGTTTAGAATCTCGTATGTTTTCCAAATTCTCGTAATCGCTCTGCTTGCTGCGGTGATTGGCAGCGCTGCCAGTAAACCGGATGATGCCCCCTTCTGGACTGGTAAGCCAGACGCGGCCACGTTCACCAAACTTCAGGACGAGCGGATTGCCAAAGCGCAGGAGACGCTCAACCAGATGCTCGCCGTCAAGGGCAAGCGCACCGTCGCCAACACGCTCAAGCTGTATGACGAGGTGTTGATTCACCTAGACGCGGCAGGCTCTCAGGCGGGCTTGATTCAGGAAGTCCACCCGGACGAGGCCGTGCGTAACGCAGCCGAGAAAGAGTCGCAGAAGGTTCAGGCGTTCTACACAGACCTGTCTTTGAATCGCGCCGTTTATGACGCGCTCTCTTCTTTGGATTTGAAGGGAATGGACGCCGAGACGCGCTTCTACGTCGAGAAGACCCTCAGAGATTTCCGTCTCTCAGGCGTAGACAAGGATGAAGCGACTCGCAAACGCATCAAGGCGCTGCGCGACGAGCTGGTCCTCATCGGTCAGGAGTTCGCGCGCAACATACGCGACGACAAGCGGACAGTTGTCGCCAACGACGTGAGCGAGCTTGAAGGCTTGCCCGCTGACTACATCGCGCGCCACAAGCCCGGCGCGGACGGCAAGATTACGCTGACGATTGATTACCCGGATTCTCTTCCCATCTTCTCCTACGCCAAAAATGAGGGACTGCGTAAGCGCATGTTCCTCGCATACAACAACCGCGCCTTTCCAGACAACATGGCCGTGCTGGACAAGATGATCGCCAAGCGTTACGAGCTGGCCACGCTGCTCGGCTTCCCGAACTGGGCTGACTACATCACAGCAGACAAGATGGTCGGCTCAGGCAAGAACGCCTCCGAGTTCATTGACCGCATCGTCGCAGCTTCGGGCACGAAGGCCGCGAGCGAGTTTCAGACTTTGGTTAAACGCAAACAGCAGGACGTGCCGGACGCCAAAGGCATCAACGCGTGGGAGAACACTTACTATTCGGAACTCGTGCGGAAAGCCAGCTATGATTTCGACTCGCAATCGGTGCGTCCATATTTCCCCTACGACCGCGTAAAGCAAGGCGTGTTCGATGTGACGAGCAAGCTCTTCGGCGTGACCTATCGTCCAATCAAAGATGCGCCCGTGTGGGATTCTTCCGTCGAAGCCTACGAGATGCTGGAGAACGGAAAGCTCGTCGGGCGTTTCTATCTGGACATGCACCCGCGCAAGGGCAAGTTCAATCACGCGGCTGAGTTTTCCGTGCGCGCGGGCGTCGCAGGCCGTCAGATTCCAGAAGCCGTGCTGGTCTGCAACTTCCCCGGCGGCGAGGCGAACGACCCCGGACTGATGGAACACGACGACGTGCAGACTTTCTTCCACGAGTTTGGCCACCTGCTGCACGAGCTTTTCGCTGGCCGCCACAACTGGGTAGGACTTGCGGGAACGCGCACCGAGCAGGACTTCGTTGAAGCCCCCTCGCAGTTGCTCGAAGAGTGGACGTGGGACGTACCGACGCTTCAGTCATTCGCCAAACATCATCAGACTAACGAGCCGATTCCGGCGGAGTTGGTCAAGCAGATGAAGCGTGCCAGCGAGTTTGGCAAGGGCCTGGTCGTTCGTCGCCAGATGGTCTACGCGAAACTCTCGCTCTCCATCTACGACCGCAAGCCTGCGGAGGTCAACACGAACGCGATGATTAAGGGCATTACGGAGCAGTATCAGCCCTATCCCTTCGTCGAAGACACGCACTGGCAAACCTCCTTCGGACACCTCGACGGCTACTCGGCGGTCTACTACACCTACATGTGGTCGCTCGTCATCGCCAAAGATATGTTCAGCCAGTTCGACAAAGCCAACCTGCTCGCACCCGGCGTAGCCAAACGCTACCGCGATGCAGTCCTCGCCCCCGGCGGCGCAAAACCCGCCAGCAAACTGGTCGAAACCTTCCTCAACCGTCCCTTCAGCTTCAAAGCATGGCAGGAGTGGCTGAACGAAGGAAGCTAAGAGCGGTGATAGGTGATGGGTGATAGGTGATAGGTAAGAACAGCGTTTTCTCTTATCACCCATCACCCATCACCTATCACTTATCCCCGAATTGCTCTCGGAAGTCTCTTGAGCGTTGGCGCAGTTCCAGCCAGTCCTGAAAAATCTCCGGCTGCCTGAGCCAGACCGCGAACCACTCCGCAATCTCAGCCTTTTCCGCGCGCTTCTTTTCATCCACGTTGCGGTTGCGCGCAATCATCTGCGCTCGCTGCTTGCCCTTCAACACCGTCTCATGCACGCGGCGCAATCCCTCCTGATCTTTTTTACGCTTGAACTGTCGCCGCAAGTTGTCCAGACTTTTGATTGACGCTGCGGCTTGCGCGAAAGTGGAAAATTTCAAGACGTTGCGAAACATGGCTTCATAAGGGTCTGTGCTGCGGTAGCGGGCGTCTAACTCCAACACTTCGGCGTGGCGCAATTCCGCGCCTTCGTCCGCCAGCAGGCGCGCAACCACCGCCGGACTCTCTACCGCACCGTCGCCGAACCGCTCGCGCACGACCGATTCAATTGTTTCCAGTTCCGCCGCGCCCACCGACTCGCAATCCAGATGCTCCCAGACCTCGATCATCAAATCGAGTTTGGTGCGCGACTTCCACTCATGCTTTTCCATAAGCCCAATGTCCAACGTCTAAAGTCTAAAGTCAAATAAGATTAGACAGGATTAACAAGATGGACAGGATAAGAGAAGAAGCATCATTCAACGAGTCCCGGAGGGACGATGGAAGGTAGCCAGTGGCCAGCGCCAAACGAAGTGCAGCGCGCAGCCTCTGGATAAAAGCAACAACATAGTGCGCGTCCTGAAGGGACGCGGGGAGCGGTCTGCCGTCCCTCCGGGACTCGTTGAACGATTCCTGCAACGCTGCGACTCTCAACGCGCCGACTTCATTAACTCCCCAACGTCACTTCCTAATCTTGATAATCCTGTTAATCCTGTCAATTTCTTCTTAATGACTCTGAATATTCGAGGCGCGACTTGAGACTTTGGACGTTGGACTTTAGACTTCTTCGTATGGCGGTTATCGAAGAGGCGCTCTCTGCGCTCCATAAACATTTCGGCTTCGAGGATTTCCGTGAAGGCCAACGCGAGGTCATCACCGCAATTCTTGAAGGCCGCGATACGGTCGTCGTGATGCCGACGGGCGGCGGGAAATCGCTCTGCTATCAATTGCCCGCCCTGATGAAGCCGGGCGCAACCATCGTCGTCTCGCCGCTCATCGCGTTGATGAAAGATCAGGTGGATGCGCTCGCCGCACGCAATCTCCCGGCGACGTTCATCAATAGCTCTATAACTTTCGAGGAACAGAAAGCGCGCATCAGCGGCGTCAGGCGCGGGCTATATAAACTCGTCTACGTTGCGCCCGAACGCTTTCGCAGCGCGCACTTCGTCGAGACCCTGCGCTCGATTGACATCTCGCTCTTCGCGGTGGACGAAGCGCATTGCATCTCGCAATGGGGGCACGATTTTCGACCCGACTACCTGCGCCTGCGCCAGTCAATCGAAGACATCGGACGCCCGCAGATCGCCGCGCTGACTGCGACCGCCACCCCCTACGTCCGCTCCGACATCATCGAGCAGCTTAAATTAAACGAACCACGCGCCTTCGTCAGCGGCTTCGACCGTCCCAATCTTTCCATCGCGGTCGTCCACACGCAGAAGGAGCGCGAGAAGATCACGCACATCAAGGCGCTCGCCTCAAGTGGAGGCTCCGGCATCATCTACACTTCGACGCGCAAGGCCGTCGAACAGGTGACTGGAAGACTTCAGGGCGCAGGCTTGAACGTCATCGGCTATCACGCCGGGATGGACGAAGCCGCGCGCTCTGAGGCACAGGACAACTTCATGTCGGGGCGCGTGCAGATGATCGTGGCGACCAACGCTTTCGGCATGGGCATTGACAAGCCGGACATACGCTTTGTCGTACATCACCACCTGCCCGGCTCGATTGAGGCTTACTATCAGGAGATCGGGCGTGCCGGGCGCGACGGGCAGCCCTCGACGTGCGTACTGCTCTTCAACTATGCGGACAAGCGCACGCAGGACTACTTCATCGAAGGCTCTTACCCTCCGCCCGAAACAGTTGCGCGCGTTTATCAAGCCCTCGTCGCCACTAGCCAGCAGCGGATAGAGCTTTCCGTCAGCGAGATTGCCACGCGCGCCGGAATCCGCAATGAGATGTCCGTCCAATCTGCGCTCATCATCCTCGAAAAAGCCGGGCACATAGAACGCGGCTCATCGAGCGAGAACCGCGCTGCGCTGCGCTTGCTGGCGAAGCCGCACGAGGCGCGTGAGAGCGTCGGGGCGCGTGACACGAAAACCAGGCAGGTGCTTTTCGGCTTACTCGGCGGCTATGACCTTAACGAGCGCACAGACATCGAACTCGACGTGACGGAATTTGGGGAAAGCATCGGCCTTGAGGTAGCGACCGTTAGGCGCGCGCTTTCACAACTCAGCGCGTCCGGCATCATTGCTTACAATCCTGCGCGGCGCACGCGCGGCGTGCTGATGTTGGATGAACGTCCCGCCACGAGCCTGCGTATTCGCCCGCACGAAGTCGCGCGCCGCGCCGCCCTCGAACAACGCAAGCTCCGCGAAATGATTAGCTTCTGCTACACGGAGAGTTGCTATCGCGCCTTCATCCTGGATTATTTCGGCGACCCGCATCACGCACCCAACTGCGGCACATGCGGCAACTGCACGACGCCCAAAGGAACGGCAACCGCTCATGGCTCAAGAATCACCGCGCCGATGGACGAGCCAAACGCGATGGATGATTTCGTCAGAGAGCATGTGCCCGTCGCGCTCGATCTGGAACGTGAGCTTGACGAACGCTCGCGCATGCGGCGGGCCAGCGAGGACGCCGAGGACGCGGCAGCAATCTCGGAAGCGCGCGGGATTAGCGTCACGCAGGCGCGTGCCCTGACCGACGAAGAGAGCTTGCTGGTTCGTAAAATCCTCGCGTGTGTGGCGCGCATGCAGGGACGCTTCGGCAAGGGGATGATTGCTTCCACACTCAGAGGCTCGCGCGCCCGCAACGTGCTACAGGCTGGTCTTGACAGGCTCACCACCTACGGAATTCTGGACGACATGACACAGGAAGAGTTGATGACCTACATTGACGCGCTCGTTGCCGCCGGATGCCTCAAGGTGACGGGCGGCGCGTACCCCACCGTTTCGCTGGCGGCGCTCGGCGGCGACGTAATGCGCGAGCGCGCCAGCGTCGAGCTTGCTCTCCCGGAGACATCTTTGAGCGCACTTTCAACGACAACGTTCAGTTCTTCGGCGGCTTCTGCCAAAACTTCCAAAGCGAAAGCTGCCAGCACCGTTGACGAAACTTACGCTCTCTACAACGAAGGCTTGTCTATCGAAGAGATTTGCGAACGGCGCGGGCTGACGGAGATGACAATCGAAAAGCATCTCGCCGAGTGCATCATGCAGGGTCGCCCCTTCGACCTCTCGCGCCACGTCTCAGACGCCGACCGCGCGTTGATCGAAAGCGCCATTGATAAACTCGGCACACAGCTTCTCAGACCCTTGCGTGACGAGACCCCGCCCCACATCAACTACCGCATGATCCGCTTCGTCGTTGCTGACGTGCAGCGCGCCGAGCAGAGCAATCAATAAGTGCTCAAACCAAACTCTAAGCAAGCTCTGGAAAGTTCGCCCGCTTGTCTGCGGCTGTGCCGCAGGTTTGTGCGGAAAGGCTCTGCCTTTCCGTGAGCCTCTACTTTTATCTTTGGCAAGGCTACGCCTTGCCAGCCGCGAAGCACAGCCGCACAGACAGCGGCGCGAATTTTCAAGACTTAGTTGCTTCCTGTCTCTTTACCTTCGTGGTAAGTTCTGTTTTGTATTATCCAAATCTCAGATCAAGGAGACCTCGCATGAGTCATAATCCGAATACAGACCCGCCGCAGCCCGGCGACCCTTTGCCACAGCCGGGTGAGCCGGAGTTGCCGACGACGACCCCGGATGATCCGATTGTTCCAGACCCTTCGCAGCCTGAGCCGCTGCCGCTGCCGCCCGATGCTGAGCCGTCTCCGGCTGCGCCCGTGCGCGAGCCTGATTCGCCGACGCCAGCGGGCGACCCGCCGTCGGGCGAGCCGACGCGCCTGATGTAAGGCAGCCCGTGCAACTTTCGCAAAGCCCGCGCGTTCATCCGTCAAGCATGTGGTCATAGACGGCAAACCTTCCTTTTGAAAGCCGTCTTCGCGCCGGAATGTCCCCAAAACTTTCCAGACGCGTTTACTCACAAGCCAGTTGAGCGCGCGGCGCACGCCCCATAAAGCGCCCGCGCTCACGGCAAAATAAGTAAAAAGGTAAAAGGCAAAGTGAGGCTGAAACCGCATTATATTAAAAGTGTTTCGCCGCTATCTTTTGCCTTTTACCTTTTTACTTTTGCCTTTACAATAGACCTGCTCCGGTATTGGAGAGGAACAGGGATACTGACGCCCGCGACCTTTACCAGTAAGCGAACAGCTCTCAAGCCGACCGAAGCAGAGGTGTAGCCCAGAAGCTCAGACCTTCCGCAATCGCTATCCTGAGAGAGCGTCTCAAATAGCCCGGAGTAATTCAGTCAATCGTTGCAGACGCAGATGAACGAGCAATAGGCGTGTGCGAAAATATGAATCAAGCCTCTTCAATTTAATAAACTGGAACAAGCCGGACGATGAGCACGGAGACTAAGATTACAGAGCAAGGCGTAGCAGAGTATTTAACTCGGCAGGAAAGGCGCGTGCCTCTCACACAGCCCGCCGCGCGGCTGACTTTTCTGGAAAGCGTTGCGCTCGAGCTTCAGGCAAAGCCTTTCACACCGCATCCTAGGTTCAGGAGCGGCCACGCCCAGACGTTCGCGGCTTACTACTGGCTTCGCGGCTTTATGAAGCGCGCTCACCGCTTGGACGAACCGCGCATCTTCGAGGTCGAGCCGGGCGTAAGGATGCTCGCGCATTGCCGTTGGCAGAAAAGTCGGCGCTCGCACCCCACCATGATCCTCATACATGGTCTGGAAGGCTCGAACACTTCCATCTATATGCTCGGCACGGCTGAGAAAGCCTATCGCGCTGGCTTCAACGTCGTGCGACTGAACCTGCGTAACTGCGGGGACACAGAGCACATGACACCCACGCTCTATCACGCCGGAATGAGCGGCGACCTCCGCGCAATTCTGCGAGAGTTGATTGAGCAAGACGGTCTTTCAGACATCTTCATCATCGGCTTTTCGATGGGCGGCAATATGTCTTTGATGCTCGCAGGCGAGGAGACCGGCGATTTGCCGAGTGAATTGGCTGGCGTTTGCGCCGTCTCGCCGACAATTGATTTAAGCTCCTGCGTTGACGCCATCGAATGGCGCTCAAACCGGCTCTACAAATACAGCTTCCTCCGCAGCATGAAGAATCGCATCCGCCGGAAACAAAAGTTATTCCCGGAGCTTTACAACATCACAGGTCTCAGCAATATTCGCAGGTTAAGAGACTTTGACGAGCGCTACACGAGCGCAGGCGCTGGCTTTAACAGTGCAGACGAATACTACGAGCGGGCCAGTGCCATGCACGTCATCCGCCACATTGAGACGCCCACGCTGATGATTCACGCGCAGGACGACCCGTTCGTCCCCTTCCATCCTTTTCGTCATCCTTCCATCGCCGAGAATCCCTACCTGATTCTTCTCGCGCCGGAACACGGCGGACACGTCGGCTTTATCGCCGCAGACACAAAGGGCGAAGACCGCTTCTGGATGGAGAACCGAGTCGTCGAATTCTGCAAACTCGTTCAAGAGCAGCAAATTCCTCACGCTCATTAAGTTTGGCAAGCAATGCTTCGACACCGCATCGTCGCGATTCTTCTAATCACCGCTGCTGTCTGCACCGCGTCTTGTCGCGCCGGTAAGTCAGAATACGATGCAAGCGTTCTCCAAGCACGCGAGACAATTTTACGCGACAACTTGTATCAGCTACGCAAGAGCATAGACCTTTACACGGCGGACCATGATGCCCTGCCGCAATCGCTCGATGATTTAGCTAAGGCTGGATATTTTCGCGAGATTCCTGATGACCCGATGACTGAGCGTAAGGACTGGAAGGTTACTATAGGCACTGACCCAGACAACAAAAATAAGAAAGGCATCGCAGATGTTCACAGCGCATCTACGGCAAAATCATCTGAAGGGACATTGTATAGCGATTGGTGAGAGATTTGCGGTGTGTGCCCCGCTTTAATATCTATCCCGTCAATTCTCTTCCCGCTTGTGCTCATCCTCTTCGCCTTGAGCTTCACTCTGCTCTTTCGCTTCGTCTTTCTTCTCGAAATCGTCAGCCGGAGCATGATAGCCAAAGACAACGTCGCCATCGGATGAAGGCAGCACGCGCGAGGCCAGGTCTGAGAGAAGACGCCGGATGCGTCCCGGCTCTTCCCGTTGCTCCGAATGCACGGGCGTGTTCATCTCAGCACCGGAGAGTTCCATATCAAGCCGAACGAGTTGCGCGGTGATGTTGCGACACGAATCGCAGCTGACCAGATGCCTCGTGACCGGGGCAGATTCCAGATCGCTGAGACGCCCCTCGACAAAAGCAGAAAGCTTGTCTTCGTCCAGATGCGCGCCAGCCGGAGACGTAGAAAAGAGCGACGCGCGACGGCGCAGATGCTGATGCACCATGCGTCGAACGTGTTCGCTCTCTTTGTTGCTCTTCGGTCGTGGCATCTTCTTTCGGTTATCTCCTTCCAACTCGTGGGACGCTCTTTCCTTTCGTCCTTTGCTTTAGTTATCTGTGGTGGCGCTCGTCAGGTGGCGACGGACATCTTCCGGCGCAAGGTCTTCGGTCGCCATCTCGACGCACGTTTCAATCTCCGCGTCGCTCAATTCGCTCTTCTCTCTCAACTCTGACCGGAAACGTTCAAGAACTTTGCCGTAAACTTTCTCCAGCCAGCGCATCACCGTTGATTCGTGGACGCGGCTTTCAGGAACATCTGTGCGCCGTTTCGATTGGCGCTGAAACCAGCGACGCAGCGGCGAAGCAGGCTCTTCGACAAGGCGCGCGATCTCGCGCAGCTTCAAACCTTCGACGTGATAATAAAGCAGCAGGAGCTTTTCATGATCATCGAGCATGCCAAGCGACGTGTCGAGCGCTGCCAGAGTCGCGGCGCGATAACGTTCGCGCATGACGCGATCAACCATCGCGCTTTCGCCGCCGCGCGCTTCCGCTCGCCAGCCCGGACGGTCGTGCATCTCGCCGCCGCCCTCAGTCCAATCGTCAATCGAAACCTCGTCGCGCCGCGCACGGTGCATATCAATCACAGCGTGCCAGACGACCGTCCGCAACCAGCCCTTCAGCGTCCCGCGTCCGGTGTAGGTGGCAAACTTCGATTGCCGCACATCGTTGACGACGCGCGTGCCGTACAATTCGACGTAAACCGAATCAATGACCTCTTCGGCGTCCGTCTCGGCGCTCGCCAGATGACGCGCGACGCGTTCAATATAGCGGCGATAGCCCTGGTCGAACTCCCACCAGGCGTGCTCGCTTCCCTGCGCGCAGGCTAAGGCCAGATAGAGATCGTTGATTTGAAGCTCAGAGATGAACTGGCGCACTTCCTGAGGCGTCGGCGCGTTGCCGTTCGGTTGATCCACCAGATACTTATCAATCGCCGCCCTGATCGCCACGCGGAAGGTTTCGGGACTGATGCCGTAATTGGGCACAACCTCCGCGCAGGCCGCGTGGAGCGCATCAATATCGGCGGCGCATTCCGTAATCACGCCCTCAAGTTTTGCTAGAAATGTATCAATCACTTAACGGGCGATTATAGAGGAAACGTCACGGTTTCGCATCCTGCTTTCGATTTCCAAAGAACTTTGGCCGCAATTAAAGCCCAACCCAGCCTTATCCTGCCGCTCGTAAATAGAATAAAGCGCTCCCGGCGCATAGCGCGAGCTTGCGCTTCGAGTAGAGGAGAGCGAATTTTCTTGTTCTAGCGAGCGGGTCAGAAGGTATTTCAGTGGACTACCGCTCACGCCTGTGTTGACGACAGGCATCAATAGATTTTGCTCAAGAAAGAGAAGGTTTTTTCGAATTGCTGCTTGTCGTATTGAAAAATAGACAGGATTTACAAGATTAACAGGATAAAGGGAAGAAGCATGAAGCTCGATTATCTCGCCTTGTTTTCTTAATCCTGCTAATCCTGTTAATCCTGTCTATTATTTTTCCAGCTTCTTTAAGATACGCGCGGCATGATTGCGCGCCATCAGTGGGAAACGCTCGTCCGTGTTTATATCACGAAGAAGCGGGATGAGCTGTTTTGGGTCGGATAGCTCGCCTCGCTTGAGATAGCCGTCGAGACGATCAAGGATTTTCGGTGAATCGAGCGGCTGATTCTGGCGCGCGACCGAGATGTCGAAGATGAAGATCGCCTGGTTGGAGGCTCGCCTGTATTCATCTGCGAGAGCTTTGGCGTCGGCATCGTTTGTCCAGTTAAACTCCACGATGCGCTCGCGCGAGCCGCGCGTCATCCGCAGGCGCATTGTGCCGAGTTGAGGAAACTGCCGGTCGGCTTGATAACTTACGGTTGAATCCAGAAAGCGCAGATTATTCCAGAGGGCAAGGATGCGTGTGCGCGCGCTTTCGGACAAATCCAAAGGCTCGACAATCGGTTCAAGATCGCCCTGCCGCTCGAAAGAGATTTCACCGTGCCCTTCGCCGTCGTGCTTGATGACGATGTGCCGAATTGTAAAATCCGATTTCTCAAATTCATAAAAATAGCTGACATCTTCGGCGGGCGCGCTCTTGAGAGGGCTTACCGCCGCCCCCTTTGTCACGTCCACCTCGCGCGTGTTCTGCTTCACCGCGCCGCTGCCCGTTTGCCCCACAGCGCAAATCGCCGCGCCCATCATTACGAGCGCGGCAATCATTGCGTGGAGACTTGCTCTTCGTTTACTCACTCAAACTTCACAGAGACGAGCTTCGACACACCCGCATCTTCCATTGTCACACCGTAAAGCGCACGCGCCATTTCCATCGTCCGCTTGTTGTGCGTGATAACGATAAACTGCGTCCCGGCGGACATCTCGCTGACCTTATCCACGAAGCGTCCGACGTTGGCTTCATCGAGCGGCGCATCCACTTCGTCCAGCAGGCAGAACGGGCTGGGGCGATAATGGAAGATGCCGAGCACGAGCGCCAGCGCCGCCATAGCCTTTTCGCCACCCGACAGGAGCAGCACATTCTGAAGACGTTTTCCCGGCGGCTGCGCGATGATGTCTATGCCCGATTCCAGCACGTCGTCCGCGTCTATCAAGCTCATCTCGCCGCGTCCGCCGCCAAAGAGTTCCTGGAAGAACTGCCCAAAGTTGCGATTAATCTGCTCAAAGGCTTGGCGGAAACGCTCGCGCGAGCGGCGCTTGATTTCACGCAGCGCCTCTTCCGTCGAAGCGATGCCTTCCGTGATGTCCTGCCGCTGGCCTGTGAGAAATTGTAAGCGCTCTTCGGCTTCGCTCAATTCTTCGAGCGCCATCATGTTGACTGCGCCGAAGCCTTCGACTCTTACGCGTAACTCTTCAACCCGCGCCTTTCCGGCTTCCAGATCAAACTCTTCCTCAAGCGGGCGCTCATGCGATAGCTCTTCGAGCGACTGGTTCAGCTCGGACATGCAGGCTTCGCGCACGTAGGTCAGGCGCGCAGCGCTTTCGGCACGCTGAATTTCAAGCTCCGCCCGCGCATCACGCGCAGAGGCCGCGCGCCGGTTCAATTCAGCCAGCTCGGTCGAAAGCGCATCGGCACGCTCTCGCGCAGAAGTTAACCGCGCCGTGTGCGTTGCAATCAACTGCTCTTCACGCGTGCGCTCTTCTCCGACCACACTGGCGCCCTGCTCTATTTCGCTAATCGAGCGGCGCAACTCTTCAAGACGCTCGCCCGCATCCGCCACCTCGTGTTCATGTCGCTCAAGCCTCGCTTCAAGATCGCTGCGCTCGGCTTCCATGCGCCGGAGTTCGGCGGCAGTAGCACGGCGTCGCTCGGCTGCGGCTGCGGCTGCGGCGCGTTCTTCACCCAGGCTTTCGCTCTCGGTTTCGGCTGCGCGTCGTGCGACGGCCAGCACAGTTGCCGCCTGCGTAATCCCCTCCGAAGCTGCAAGGCGCGCTGCCTCGGCTGTCTCGGCTTCGCTGAGCGCCGTTCTGCGCCGTTCTTCGAGTTCGAGGCGTTCCTGTGCAAGACGCGCCGTATCATCGGCAATCACGCGCAGGTGACGCTCGGCTCGCTCTATCTCCTGCGTAAGTTGAGTCGCGTTTAACTCCCGCGCCATCGCATCACGCTCCTCGCGCCCGATGGCTTCGTTGAGCAAGACAACGGCGTCTTCCAGTTCGACCATGCGCGCTCGCGCTTCGCTCATTGCCTGCTCGGCGGAAGCAACTTCCATTTGCAGCGCAGGCGCGCGCCCTTCAAGCTCGCGTAATTCGCGTTTGAAAGAGAGGAGTCCTGCGCCTTCTTCGAGCGCACGACTGTCTCCGGCGTTGACGAGTTGACCGCCTGCCACCCAATCACCTTCGGTCGTCACACACATCTCACCCGTCGCCAGACTCGTCGTCATCGCCTGCTCAAGATTCGTCGTGACGCGCGCATTCATGCGTTGCGGAAGCGTGCGGCTGAGAACCGCCAGCAACTCGCGCGGCGCTCCCAGCAGATCGCGAATGCGAACGTCGCCCGAAACTTCAACGCCGGGTGATGAATCTCCGCTCGCGGCAGCTTCCATCCTGTAGGCTGCGACGGTGTCCGTCTCATCGCTCGCCCCATGAAGCCCCGCGACGAGGAAGCTCGCACGTCCCGCCCCGTTTTCTCTGAGCCACATGGCGGCGCGCGCCGCGTCTTCCGGCGTCGGAACGATAACGGCCTGTAACGATGAGCCGAACACGCCTTCGACGGCTCGTTCCCATCGCGGCTCGACGTTGAACATATCGGCGAGCGTGCCCATGAAGTGAAACTCTTCCGGCGCATCGCCCGTCGCAAAGAGCTTTTGAACCGCCGGAGAATAATGGGCGCGCTTCGCATCCAGCTCCATCAACGTGTCGAGGCGATGGCGCACACGCGAATACTCTTCACGCGCACGCGTCAATTCCGCATCCGTCTCGGAGACTCGCTCGTGTCCCTGAACGACCGTATGCACGGCTGCTTCGCGTTCGGCGACGAGCTTCGCCCGGTTGTCACGAGTCTGAGCAATCTCCTGATTCAGTTTCTCGGCTTCCGCCACGCGCTCTGTGTGAACGCTTTGAGCGCGCTCGCCTTCACGCATCAACCCTTCGGCCTGAAGAGCGAGGCGTTCGAGCGCAGCCTCGAGCTGGCGGCCAATCTCCATCAACCTTTCGGCGACAGCCGTGTGCGTCAGCAGCTCGGCGCGCGCACTCTCAATCAATGCTTCAGCTTCGGAGACTTCGACGACGCGCTGCCCGTAAGAGGTCTCCGCCGATTGAAGCACGAGCGTATGCTCTTCACTCGCCGCGCGCTGCTCTGCATCCTGCACGCGCAAACGCTCACACTCTTCTTCAACACTCGTCAGACGCGCGCGCACCGTCTCAATCTCTTGCCCAACTTCGCCGCGACGCTTCTCAAGCGCTAAGACCTGTTCTTGTTGATAACTCTGTTCACGCAATCGCCGGTCGCGCTGCAACTCGGCTTCGGCTGCCGCCGCACGAGCTTCGGCTAACTCTTCTTCAACGGTGCGAGCTTCCTGCGTCGCACGCCGTGCGTCCTCTTCACGCGCGGCCAATTCTTCGACCAAAGCACGCTCTTCTGTCGCGGCCTCTTCGAGCCGGATGCGCGTCTCTTCAAGCAGCGCGGTCAGCGAGCGGTCTTCCGCAACGTATGTGCTGCGTAGAAGGTCCCGCAACTCTTCACGCAGGATGCGGTAGCGGCGAGCCTTGGCAGCCTGACGACGCAGGCTGTTCACCTGGCGATCTATCTCGGAGATGATGTCGGAGATGCGCGAAAGATTGCCGCGCGCCGAATCAAGGCGGGCTTCAGCCGCGCGCTGGCGAACGCGGAACTTAGTGATACCGGCGGCCTCTTCAATCAACGTGCGGCGATCCATCGGCTTGGCCGAAAGAATCTGCCCGATGCGTCCCTGCTCGATGATGGCGTAATGTGCGCCGGACAATCCCGTGCCGGAGAACAAATCCTGTATGTCGCGCAGGCGACAGGTGCGATTGTTCAGCAGATACTCGCTCTCGCCCGAACGATAGAGACGACGCGTGACGGAGACGGATTCGCCCGGCGCAAACTCCAGCGCCTGACGGCTCGGTCGCCAGTGCCGCTTGTGATGAACTTTCGGCGCACTCGTCTCGGCAGGAAGAGCCAGCGAAGTGCTCGCAGCCGTCTCAATTCCGGCAGCGGCTTGCGGCGATCCCTCGATGTTCTCCGCTACTTCGGCAACCTGAACGCCAGGATTGCCAAGCTCGCCGGATTCGTCGGTTGTAGCGGGAGGCTGTGCGAGTGCTGTAGCGGTTGTTTCTTCGACTACAGGCTGGGCGCTCAGTTCTTCGATGTTGACGGCCTGATCGTCTATCTCTTCGAGCGTGGAATCTATGTCTTCTATATCCGGCTCGTGTTCGATTGTCTCATCGCGCACCAGGTGGAGGACAACTTCGGCCATCCCGCTCGGCGCACGGTTGCGCGAGCCTTGAAAGATGACATCTTTCATTTCGGCTCCGCGCAGGTGCTTGATGCGCTGCTCGCCCAGGACCCAGGCGATGGCGTCCGCGACGTTGGACTTTCCGCAGCCGTTCGGGCCAACGACAGCGGTGATGCCGTCGCCGGTAAAGACAATTTCTGTGTGATCCGCGAAGGATTTGAAGCCGGTGATTTCTAGGCGTTGAAGTTTAAACATGCGCTCTTATATTTGATTGCCTGCTCCAGAAGATTTTATAGCATAAGCGCAGTACCTAGAGCGCGACAAGCGAGAGGCACACTATATGTTGGACTTTGCCGGAATGTCAACCAATGCTTCAGGCCAAGAGGTTTTACTGTTGCAAGCGGCAGCTTTAAGCCGCTCTTTACTTCTGCATAATATCTCGCCGCGCGTAAAGCAGGAGCGTAACGCCGGGGCGAAGCGGGTAGGCGTCCAGACGCTGGTAGCGGTCGCCGAGCGCGGCGTTAAGTTGCTGCTCCTGCTCAACTGAGCCGATGATAATTGGCTCATTCGTCACGGCCATGCGCCCGAGAAACCCTGCGCGCGGGTAGTCTCGCAGATACCAGGGCAGCGGCCAGTATTCGCGCGCTGTAATCGTGATGCCCGTCTGCCTGCCGGTCTTGGCGCGCTCCGCCAATTCGTCAATCTTATTCATCAGCGGAAGAAACTCCCGATAGGTGTGAGCATAGACATAAGGATACTTGTCATCGTCGTAATGAAAAAAGTTGAGCTTGATGGTCTGTGTGCCGCAGACAACAAGGGCGGCGAGAGCTAACGCCAGAGCCAGTGCGCGTGAAGAGAAATCTTTGCCCCAATGGTAAATTTCGTTGACACAGTAGCCGCCGATAATCGCCAGCGGAACTATGAAACTGAGCATCAGCCAGGGGGTTTTATAGGGTATGAGCGAATAGGCCGCGAGGATGCCGAAAGCCCATGCCCCGGCAAAGATAGCGAAGCGATTCACGCGGCGGATTAAAGCGAGGACTGCCCCCGCCGCACCCAGAAACAGCAGCGGCGCTTCTTCCTGCAAGAGCCACCAGAGATACGTGTACCAATCGTGCCCGTGCTCTTTCGTGCCCGTGGCCGCCCAGACTTTGAGAGACTCAATCGCGCCTCCGATTCCCTTCCGGTACGTGAAGAAAGACGAGTAGAACAGAATGTTGACGAAGACGAAGAGCAGCAGCGCTACGCTCGCCATTAACGCGACGTGTGCGGAGCCGCCGAATCTTTCAAACCTGCTCTCTTGTGCCGCATAGACGGCACGACGCTTCTTGGCTTTACGTTGCGTCGCGCTCTGCTTCTCCCAAGGCACGCTCGTTCTTCCTTTAACGAGCCTCATGTAAACGGCAGCGACAATCCAGGCGAGGCCGAGCACGGCGACGGAGATAATCGCCGTCTCTTTCGTGGCGAAGAGCAGCGCCGCCGAAAGTGACGCGAGCATCAGGTAAATAGCGTCAGCCGTTTCCCAGTAGCGCAGAGCGGCGACGACCATCCCCAACGTGAAGAAGACGAACTGCGCTTCGTGTATGAAATAGCGCGAGACATAAACATTTCCCGGCGAGAGAGCGATGAGCGCGGCGGCGGCGAGTGCGCCGATTACTCCGATGTGGCGGCGCAACTGAAGCGCCAGCCACACGGTCGCAATCCCGAAGAAGGCCGGGACGAGTCGCACGGCAACGGTGCTCAAGCCCGATTCACCGAAAAGAAGTGCTTTCAGCTTCGTGGTAGCCAGCGCGAAGTAGTAGAGCGTCGGGCCGTGATAGTTCGTCGGGTCGTAATGGTAAACACCGTCTCGATAGAGAGTCGTCAGAAAGAAGCCGTTGACGCCTTCGTCGTGATGCAGCGGCTTCAGGTCGAGCGCGTAGAGGCGTACAAACGCGGCCACAGCAAGAATGCTGAGGCTCGCAATCCACCAGACGCGTGGCGAGATTTCCGGCGCGTCCGGTTGAACTGGCGGCGTAGGCGTGGAAGCCTGCGCGGTATTTCGCGCGCCACCGCCAGCCGCTTTACGGTCGCGCGATTTTGTAGAGCCTGTACTCACCCGTTTCTCCCACCAATTGATAACGCGCAAAGAAGGCTTCGTTGACTGGCCTCTCGCGCTGCTCGTGCGGCCCCGTTACCACGTACTCGACGCCGTACTTCGCCAGCAGACGCCCAGCGTCCGCGCCGCCCGCGTAAATTCGCCTGATCTCACGCAGGCGTTCTTCGTAATTAATCCCATGCGAGCCGATGTGCCCCGGATAACCCATGACGGAGCGCCTGCCCGTCAGAAAAATCGGCGTATCGAACGTCGGCTCATGCAGAATAGTGCTGCGCGGCTCGGTCTGCGCCTTGACGACTTCTGCGAATCTCACCCCATCGGCGTCAAAGATTCTAAACTCCGCCGCCTTCGACATCACGCTCCAGACATCCAGCGCTCCTGCCAGCGTCAAGGTCAGAAGCAATACGACTGACACCGCACGCAAAGGCCATCTTCCTCGCATGAGTCGCGCGAGGAAAAGAGCGACGAGCGGCACGGATGCGATGAACCAGTAAAAGATAACCTTGATATTGTCCCACACCCACGGCGCAAGTTTAATCACATTCGGGATGATGAAACAAAGCGTGAACGGCAGATAAAAGAGCAGCAGGCGGCGTGAGACGAGATTTTTTAGCTCACCCGACTGACGACGCTCGCGCCAAAAGAGCGCCGCGCAGATGAGCGGAATCAGCAGTCCCGTATTCTTTAACCAGAAAACGAAGAAATTTTCCGCGCCCTTGTCCCACCCGAAATTCCACCCGAAGAAATCACCCGCCTGCACGGAGCTGCCGTGCGTCGCCCACCACATCTGCGGCGCGGCGATAACTACCGCGACGATAAAGAACGCCGCCCACGCGCGCCACTCCTTCAGCCCGGTCAACAGCGCCACACCCGCGCCGACGACCATCACCACCACGAAGCTGTGTGCGTGGACGAGCGGCAACAGCCCGGCGATTGCGCCAGCCAGCGCCATGCGCTGCATGTTAGAGATGGGGAGACGCGGAGAGGCGTGGACGCGAAGAGGCGCAACGCCCTGCCGCATCTTCTTTTTACCACGCTTGCGATTCTTCTTCTCATCATCGCCTCCTGCTGCTTCCCCGCTCCCCGGCGTCCCCGCGTCCGCTTCTCCCATCATCCGCCACCAAACTGTGAAGACAATCACGGCCAGAGGAAATCCGAGCAGGATGCCGCGTTGCGGGATGAGCAGCGTCGTTAAAGAATTGCCCCAGCGATAGCCTGTGTCCGGCGTGATCGTGTACTGCTGTTGCAGCTTCATCAAGATGCCGAAGAATCCCTGCCCACTGATGCGCGCATGGCCCAGCAAATTCCACCAGCCCAGGCCCCCGCTAAAGAGCACCAGCACGGGAGCAATCAATCCGGCGATCCAATCGCGCGTCAGTTTCAAAGTGAAGCGATGCAGTAGCCCGACGAACGAAAGGGCGAGCAGGAAATTTTCCAGCAGCATCGCCTGTCTGAGAGTCGCTCCGGCGCGAACGAAACAGGCGGCGACGAAATCCGCGACGAAAGGATAGGTAAAGCGCGCGCCCGCGAACGTCGGGTCTTCGGGCGGAAAGTTTGCGCCGTCAGCAAAGCTCGTGATGATGCTCAGGTGAAAAGGTAAATCGCCGTAGTTGTTCTGCACGCCTGTGTAAATCCCGTCGGGCAACTCAATCATCGCACGATCAAAGACCAGCCACAGCACAAGCACAACGAACACATAGAAGACCGCGTAAGAGGTCGTTCGCCGCCCCGGATGCAGCATCGCACGATGAAACCCACGCGCCGCCTCGTGAAAATCCGCGCTCAACGAAGCGCGGCGCTGCCCCTTCGCCACCAGCACAAGCGGCGAAGCAACCACAGCGGCAGTCAAGATTAAAGCAAAAGAAGTGAAGCCGAAGAAAGAGGCGAGGATGAATCCAAACAATCCAAGCGCGGCAAAGCCTATGCACACACCCATGCACAAGCGCGCAACGAGCGGCGCGTCCTCATCAAACAGATAAGTAAGAGCCGCGCCGCCCGCAATCGCAACTAACGCCAACGCGAGAGCGAAGAACATAGTGAAAAAGTGATAGGTGATAGGTGATAGGTGATAAGAAAGAAAGAACAGGCTTTTCTCTTATCACCTATCACCCATCACCTATCACCGCTTTATACTGCATCGGACAGACTGGTGAATGAGAAATCGCGTACCTTGAGAGCGGGCGCAAGCACGGGGCTGCCCGCGCCGAAGCGCTCGGAGCCTGTGATGCGCTCCGATGGCGACATCGCTTCGATGTTGTTGAGCATCTTGACGGGCGTCTCGTTAAAGCGGAAGTTCTTGATCGCACTCTTGAGCCGTCCCTGCTCGATGAGAAACGTGCCGTCGCGCGTCAAGCCCGTCAGCAGCACGGTCTGCGGGTCCACGAGGCGAATGTACCAGAAGCGCGTCACGAGAATGCCGCGCTCCGTTCCCTTGATCATCTCTTCGATGGACGTTTTGCCTCCGTCCATAATCATATTGGAAGCGCCGGGCGTAGGCTCTTTGTTCATCTTCTTAGCCCAGTAGCGGCCATAGTTCAGATTGCTCACCACGCCTGCGCGCACATAATCCAGACGCTTCGTCGGCAAGCCCTGGCCGTCGTAGGGCGCACCCGGCGCAATGCCCAGCATCGGGTCGCTGTAGATGTTGACACCCTCGCCGTAGAGCTTCTCGCCGAGACGGTTGCCCCCGCCCTTCTTTGAAAGAAAGGAACGTCCCTCATCCGCCTGTCGCGCGCCGAAGAAGCCCATCATAAACGTGACCAGATCGCCGACGGCGTTTGGCTCAAGAATGACCGTGTAGTTGCCCGGCTCAAGCAGGACGGGATTGCGCGAGAGTTCAGCCTTTTCGATGGCGCGTGTGCTGACGGCTTTCGCGTTGATGTCGCCGATGCGATGCGAGATCGCCGTCGCCCAGCCTGAGCCGGTCTTGCCGAGTTCGTCCAGAGAGCGCACGGTCGTCGTGTAGGAAGCATTCGTTCTCTTGAAGTAGCCGAAGTTTCCTTTCGTATTCGCACGTGCCGAGAAGTTGCCCGCGTGGTCAATGATGCCTGCGGCGACGAGGTTTTTGGCCTTAGCCGGGTCAATTGACGTGGCGACGGCGCGCGCTCTCGTCTGCGCGTCGGCGTTGTAGGTTGCATCATCAAAGGCAGCATCAAACGGGGAGTATGCCTGCTTCTCAAGGAAAGGCTGCTGCTCCGGGTCTTCAGGTCTGAGGCGCGCAATCTCTTCCGCCGCGCGCACGACCCGTTCCAAAGACTGATCGTCGAGCGTATTGGTCGTCGCCACGCCGCTTTTCTGGCCGAAGTGCGCGTTGACGACGAGCGCGATATTGTCCGTGTCGCCGCTCGTCGAGACCGTGTTGACGCCGAAGCGCGTGTAAGCGGTACGCCCGCCCTGCAAAGTCGCTTCCAACTCGTCTGCCTTTGAGAAGCTCAAAACTTTTTTGAGGATAGCTTCAGCCTCGCTGCTGGAAAGAATCGCCATAAGTCTCCTCTTCGGGAAATCAATAGACGGCGCTGGCTCATCGGGGAACGCGCCGCCTAGACTGTCTGCTGTTATGGTGCGTAAGCTTTGTCGGCCATATCTCTGGCCTGCTGGTTGGCATTCGTTGCCTTCGCGTCTACGTCGTAATCAATTGTCTCGTAGCCTCGCAATCCTTTGACGTACAATTTATCTTCAATTCTGAGGATCACGGCAAAGGGTTTACCATTCGCCATCCGCCATTCGATTTTTCTGCCTTTCTCCTGATCGTAATTAATGGATGCCATCCCGAGGGGTATGGAATTCTTGCCGTCAAGCGTGTCAGCGCTCAGATTGGCGTACATGGCGCTATAGCTGATATAAATTTTATAGCCGCCGTAACCCTTACAGTTGAGCGGCATGTCCTGTCCCTCGCCCACCTTCTTAAATGCCGCCTTGCATTGCTTGTTGAGGTCAGTGTAAACGCTCGTAAAATTTGGCTGGGAACTCCGCAAGCTAAACGCATAACCGGCAGGGACAAGCAGCAATCCTGTCAGGACTAAAAGTATGAGCTTTCTCATCAGCTTATTCCTTTCGCTCTCGTTAGTACTACAGAGAAGAAATAGACCGAGATTAACAGGATTAGCAAGATTAAGAAGACAAGACAGGTTGAATTATCTTGAAGCTGTCTTTTTTCATCCTGTCCATCTTGTTAATCTCGGTCTATTCTCTTATCGGTTTTCTTAGTGTCTCTAAATCTTTCTACCGGTATTGATGACGTTGATGCGGCGGAAGCGTGCCGGGGGACAGCCGTGCGAGACGGCGTTGACCTGTCCGGGTTCGCCCTTGCCATCAAAGTACGAACCGCCGAGACGGTAATGATCGCGTGACCCGACGCCGTCACAACTGTTCCAGAAATCGGGCGTGCGCGATTGATAGGCGACATCGCGCAGCAAGCCCACTTTCTTTCCATTCTTAATCTCCCAGAAGACCTGCCCGCCGAACTGGAAGTTGTAGCGCTGCTGGTCAATCGAGAACGACCCGTCGCCCTCAATATAAATTCCGTCCTTCACGTCTGCGATTAGATCGTCGGCGCTGATGCTGGTCGCGCCCGTCGCAGGCTGTAGGCTGACGTTCGGCATTCTCTGAAACGCGACCGAACCCCACGAGTCTGCATAGGCCGCGCCGTGCGAATGCTTCAGGCCGATGATGGCCGCATTGTCGCGCACGGTTTGATAACTGATGAGCACACCGTCCTTGATGATGTCCCACTCGGTGGTCTTCACTCCGTCGTCGTCCCAGCCGCAGGAGGCCAATCCACCGGCTTGAACTTTATCGCCCTTGATGTTGACGAAATTCGAGCCGTATTGAAATTTTCCGAGCTTCTCGCGCGTGGCAAAAGATGTCCCGGCGAAGTTCGCTTCGTAGCCGAGGACGCGGTCAAGCTCCGTCGGGTGTCCGATGGATTCGTGAATCGTCAGCCAGAGATGCGTCGGATGAAGCACTAGGTCTTTGCGTCCCGGCTCGACCGGCTTGGCCGTGTGCTTCTGAATGGCCTGCTCCGCCGCGCGCGGGACTTCGCCCAGCAAATCGTATTCGGCGACGACTTCATAGCCTTTCCCGGCGGGCGTGCCCAAACTGTTTCGCTGCTCAAAGCGCCCAGTTTTGGTATCAACGGAAGTGACGGTGAAACTAGGCCACGAGCGAATCAAAGTCTGCTCGATGTATGAGCCGTCGGTCGAGGCGAAATACTTCTCTTCCTTCGTGAAGAACATAATCGAATTGACGAAGATCGGCCCCGGCCCTTTGAGCTTCATCGCTTCGGCATTGACCTTGAGCAAGTAGTCAGCCTTCTCCGACAGAGGAACGGTGAACGGGTCGCGCTGCACGGGTGTGGTGTATTTCGCGTCCGGGTATTTTTCGACCGGCACGAGTGTGACGCGGCTGCGCTGGATGCTCTTGTTCGCCTTGGCGATTGAGACGGCACGCTCCGCCACGAGCGCAATCTCTTCCTTCTTCACATCGCTCGACGCGGCGAATCCCCATGTGCCGTCAACCAACACGCGCACGCCGAAGCCATAGGATTCCGTATTCGTCACATTCTCGACGCGCTTCTCGCGCGTGGTGACGAAGTTATTGAGCGTGCGAACAAAGCGTATATCAGCATAGGACGCGCCTCGCTGCCTGGCGACATTCAAGGCGACATCGGCCAAATCTTTCATCTTCTGGTCTCCGAAGTTGGATAGCGGTGCGAATGGAATAGAACGAGATAGAACCGGGACGACTGGATTATACGCGAACTATAGCGGATTGTTGCAAATCAAATCTGGCTTTTCCCGGCGCAGGATTGCTAAACTCGCACTCGCTCTTAGTCTCACCATTACCACATGAGAGAAAAGGAGAATCATCCGATGTCTCGATGCCTTAAATCACTTGCCCTGCTCGTCTTTGCTTTCCCGTCCTTCGGCGCTCTCGCAAGCAACGCGCAAACGCCGCAAAACTCAAACGCGGACGAAGCCGCCCTCAGACAAATCGTCCAGCAGGTTCAGGACGCATGGAACGCGCACGACGGAAAGGCGTTCGCCGCCCCGTTCGCCACAGATGCAGATTACGTGGTGGTCAACGGCATGAAGATAAAGGGGAGAGAGGACATTGAGAAAGGTCATACGCAGATCTTCACAACCATCTATAAAGACAGCCACAACGTCGGCACAGTCAAGAGCGTCCGCTTTCTGCGCCCCGACGTGGCGGTAGTCCACGTCGAATGGAATCTGGAATTCAGCATGGGCGGCGAGAAGAAAAAAGCTCAGGCCATAAACACGATGGTTATGACGAAGGATAGCGGCAAATGGAGCATCGCCGCGTTCCACAATACGCCCGTTCAGCCGCAAGGGCGCTAGGCGTCTCAACCCCCGGTTGTAGTCGAACAGGAAAGGAAATCCTCGATGAAGAAATTCTTGTCCATCGCGTTGGTCAGGCGAAGCGGACAGCCGGGTAGAGTCCATAGTGCGTTCAGGCGTTGATCTGAAGTTGCATTACGGGGAATACACTTTATAGTGGATAACAGCTTACGACTAAGAAGCTGCTTGAAAAGCTCCGAAGGAGCGAAATGTAAGAGCCTGTGGCAACGCCACAGGAGTAAAGTCCAGTTTATTCGTGAAGCCCTGAAAGGGCGGAATAGAGTACTCCGCCCTTTCAGGGCTTAATTATTTGAAGGCTGCACATCAATCCGTCGCCGTAGCGGCGAGGATGCACACTCTTTAATTATTTTATCTATGCAAGGTGGGTTAATGTTCGAATCCTTCAGCAGGAAGTCTCGCGGTAATAATCAAGACAGCCTGGATTATTCTGTTTGCGTTCAGTTTCTCTTCATGCACGTGGCTTGTCTGCTCGTTATCTGGACGGGCGTCAGCGTGGTAGCCGTCGCGATCTGTCTGGCGTTGTACGTCGTGCGTATGTTTGCGATTACTGCCGGGTTTCATCGTCTCTTCGCGCATCGCTCATACAGAACCGGCAGAGTCTTCCAGTTCCTGCTGGCATTCGTCGGCACGGCCTCTTATCAGAAAGGGCCGCTCTGGTGGGCTGCCCATCACCGCTGGCATCACCTTCACGCAGACACCGCGACGGATCTTCACTCGCCGCTCGCACATACCCTGTGGCGTTCACATGTCGGGTGGTTTCTGTCGCGCGCCAGTGGAGCGACCGATAGAACACTTGTTTCCAATCTAATCAAGTACCGCGATTTGCGCTGGCTGGATCGTTACTACCATGTCCCGCCGGTTCTGCTGGCAGCGGCTATGTTTTTATTGGGGACGATGCTGCAACACTACGCCCCCGGTCTGGGCACTTCGGGTTGGCAAATGCTGATCTGGGGATTCTTCATCAGTACGGTACTGCTCTATCACGGCACTTTCACGGTGAATTCCATCGCTCATATCTTTGGGAAACGCCGTTTCGCGACCGAAGATAACAGCCGGAACAATTTATTCGTGGCGCTAATCACGCTCGGCGAAGGATGGCATAACAATCACCATTACTATCCTTCGTCCGAGCGCCAGGGCATCTACTGGTGGGAGATTGATGTTTCTCACTACACTCTCCGAGTGCTCTCGTGGCTGGGAGTCGTGTGGGATTTACGAAGACATCCCTCGAACATAGCTTCCATTCAGATTAATCCCGCACCGGCCAAAGCATTCCGGCAAAGCGCCCGGTAGCAGGACTCTCATCCTGTTCCATCGAGACGATCTCGCCTAAATCTTATTCGTGGATTATAGTAATATTCCAGCGTTAGACAGCGCAGCCGAATCCCACCGCAGCCCCAGGAGAATTTTATGAAGCACTTGATCGTTTCAATCTTACTCCTCGCGTTGACTCCGGCGGCGTCTTTCGCCCAATCAAAGAGCCGTGCCGACGCAATGGTGTCGCTGACCATCTCGCTGCATTTGCCGAACCGTCTTGAAGATGAACCGATTCCTATAAAACTCGTCTTCAAAAATACAGGGAAGAAGCCCGCCAGTTTTGTTCTGCCCGATAACGAAGAGGACCCGCCGGGATTCATCTGGGCGAGAGTTCGTAATGCTCAAGGAACGCTCTTGACCCGGAATGACACTCTTGAAGACGGCTGGTGGACAACCTGGGTGTCGTGGTCTGGTACTTACAAGGAGAACAAGAAAGACCGCATCTCGCTGAAACCCGGCGAAGAATATTCACGATTGGTTGATCTGACTCGTCTACTTGCGGGATGTAGATGCCCTGCTCTCCCCAAAGGGATGAGAGCCGGAACATATCGAATCCAGTTCTCTCATGGAGATATAATTTCTAATGAAATCGAACTCACGATTGGAGAATGGACAAGAGACTGAGAGGTGAGACCTTTATGCTTGAAAGGCAATCTCGACCAGTGACGTTTTTCATCGCCTGCTTGTGCGGGCTTCTCTTCACCGGCTCATCGCTCGCGCAAACCTCTTCCGAGTCCGATGCGATACACGAGTTGGAAGTGCAGTTGCGCGCCAGAGGTGAGCAGGTTAGCGGTGTCCGCGTCCGCCTGGTGAACCAATCCAGAATGCTGGCAATCGCCGACACATTCAGCGGTCGGGAGGGACAACTCAAGTTCGTCAACCTGATGCCGGGCGAATACATCGTCGAGACCAGTGAGAATGAGAGGTTCGAGGCGACGGCCACGAGGGTCACGATTATTCCCATTGATTTCAGAAAGCCCAGACCCACACACGTCAACGCCAGAATTGACCTTCCGCCTCGAAAATTGTCCGGCCTCCCGCCTCCCGGCGTGGTCATGGCTGATGTGGATCTTCATGTTCCGGAAGCTGCCGTCAAACACTTTCGTAAAGGAGCGGAAGCCCTGCGTATGGGCAAGACGGCTGATGCGGTCAAAGAGTTGAAGACGGCTATCGAAGCCTATCCGAAATTCTACACGGCGCGGCTTGAACTGGGGCGGGAGTTGCGCGCTCAGAAGCGTTTTGACGAAGCGGAAGAAATGCTCAGGCCGTTGGGGGAGATTGCTCCCAGACGCGCTGAATCGCGGATTGAGTACGCGATTGTTCTACTCGCACTGGGACGCTCGAAAGAGGCCGCAAATGAATTACGCAAGGCGCTTGAGTTGGAAGAGGCAAACTGGGTGACGCACCTGCACCTCGGCTGGGCTTTGCTCAAAGACGAAAGGGCCGAAGCCGAGAGACATTTTACGCGCGCCCTCGAATTGGACGAACGAAAGGCGGCGCAAGCGCATCTCTCGCTGGCGCGGCTGGCGCACATGAGAGGAATGCGGCAAGAGGCTATCCGCCACCTCGAAGCCTATCTCACGCTCGCGCCGGATGCGCCCGACGCAGACGCCGTGCGGAGACTTCTTAATCAACTGCGGAAATAGCAGACGACAGACTTAGAATGTCTATCAATCACCACAAAGGCACGAAAGACAGGAAGGGGAAATCTTAAAACCCTTAGTGACTTTGTGCCTTTGTGGTGAGTTTTGTTAGTTGCTTTTAACCTCAAGCATTAAACGGAGACAACAGATGACAAGTCCCCATGCCGGGAGCAATCAAATGGAAGCCTGGCCGAGTTTGCCCCTTGAAGAATGGAAAGAGACCTATGCGACGCTTCATATGTGGACGCAGATCGTCGGGAAGATTCGGCTCGTGCAAAGCCCACAGGTCAATCACTGGTGGCAGGTTCCGCTCTACGTCTCTGCTCGCGGTCTGACGACTTCAACGATTCCATACAAAGAGCGAACCTTCGAGATTGATTTCGATTTCATTGACCACCGATTGCTCATCAGGACGAGTGACGGAAGCAAAAAAACGATAGCTCTCGCGCCGCGCGCGGTCGCGGATTTTTATCAGGAGTTGATGGCGACTCTGCGCTCGCTTGAAATCGAAGTTGAAATCAGAGCCAAACCGGACGAAGTTCCAGACCCGATTCCCTTTGCCGAAGATAAAGTTCATGCTGCTTACGACCCGGAATACGCCAATCGCTTCTGGCGCATTCTGGTTCAGTCAGACAGAATCTTTGAAGAGTTTCGCTCGCGCTTTATAGGGAAATGCAGTCCCGTACATTTCTTCTGGGGCAGCTTCGATCTGGCGGTGACGCGCTTTTCCGGTCGCCGCGCGCCTGAACGCGAGGGCGCAGACTCTATCACCCGCGAGGCTTACTCGCACGAAGTAATCAGTCATGGATTCTGGCCTGGCAGCGGAAACATTCAACAGGCAGCCTTCTACTCTTACACCGCGCCGGAGCCGCCGGGCTTGCCGCAAGCGAAGATTCGCCCCGACAGCGCATTCTACAATCCTGAAACGGGTGGATTCATTTTGCTCTATGATGATGTGCGACAGGCAGCCTCGCCCGACGAAACGTTGATGGACTTTCTGCAAAGCACCTACGAAGCGGGCGCAAATCTGGCGAAGTGGGATCGCGCGTCGCTGGAGCGGGAGAAGGAATAGACAGGATTAACAAGATTATCAAGATTAAGAAGGCAAGACAGGACAAGGCAGCTTGATGTTTCTTCTCTTATTCTGTCTTATCCTGTCCATCTTGTTAATCCTGTCTAAATTCTTTTCCGTTGAACATCGCGCTTCAGTAGTTTTGTCAGCTATTCTAAATTCCCCAAAAGGATGAAACGATGAAGGACGAACTCAACATTACTGTTAAGCCGTCATCCTACAATGCGCGCATCTGGCCGATGAGCCCGCCCGCCCAATCGCAATTCCCTGAAGAAGAGCTTCCCGGCTGGCCATACAACTCGACCGACACCGGCATCTGCTTTTCCGGCGGCGGGAGTCGTGCGCTCTCAGCCGCGATGGGACAGATGCGCGGCCTGCGCGCGCTCGGTCTCCTGAGCAAGGCACGCTACATCTCCAGCGTCTCCGGCGGCTCCTGGGCTTCGGCCACTTACACGTATCTTCCCAGCTTTATCTCTGACGATGATTTTTTGGGAAAGAACATCGAGCCGAATCAAATCAACTGGAGCGAGCTGGGTTACTTCCCGCCGGTTTGTTTGGGCAACGCCGCCACGCACAGCCTGTGGGAGGCGCTTGAGTACATGAAGAAAATCGCTGTGCCGAAAGATGAGCGGTGGCTACGCACGGTCGGCTATCTCTTCCTCAAACCCTTCGGCAAGACGGACACCAATCCGAATGGGCTGAACAATATCAACTGGTTCTTTACGTGGGATGACGAGACGCGGCAGGAGATTATCAATAACAATCCGGGACTGGCATTAAACTTCTACACGGTCGAAAACCAAGACCGTGCGGATCATCGCCCCTTTCTCATCGTCAACGGGACGTGGATTTGGCCGCCGAGTTTTCTGGGACATGAAAACAGGATTCCGATTGAATTCACCCCGCTCTATAGCGGCATCCCCAACACCTACGAAATCTCCACCCGCAACGAAACACGCACGATTGGCGGCGGCTACGTCGAGAGCTTCGCTTTCAACACGATGTTGACGGCTCAAAGCTCCGGCCAACAGGACCGCGTGATAGTTGAGGCTCCCCAACAGCCGTTCAATCTTTCGGACATCTCCGGGACAAGCTCCGCGTTCTTCGCGGCGGCGGTTGATGACGTGGACGAGCAGGAATGGATTCCGCAGTTTAACTACTGGCCGGTCGTGGGTGTTGGTCAGGAAGATGCGCAGACGGAAAATTACACCTTCGGTGATGGCGGCGTGCTGGACAATACAGGCATCCTCGCGCTGCTCGCGCGTCGCGTCCAAAACATCATCGTCTTCGTCAACTGCGAGACGCCCATCTGGAAGGAGTGGCATTTCAACCACATTCGCGTTGACGATATGCTGCCGCCGCTTTTCGGCTACGAGCCGTTCAGCGATTTTCATCCCTACCGGCTGTACCCTGCGGAATCAAATAACCCTTTGAAGAATCTCAAGGTCTTCAAGTCCGAAGACTTCTCCACCCTCGTCAACAATCTCTACGCAGCCTACCAGCAGGGCAAGACCGTCATGTACCGGCAGAACTACGAGATTGAGACTCCCAACTTCTTCGGCATTGATTACGGCGGCGAGACGGTGAACATCCTCTGGGTCTACAACAACCGCGTGGACTCGTGGCAAACGCAGATACCCGACCCGGTGATTCAGGAATATCTCGCGGAAGGTCAGGGAGACATTCCGCACGGCCCGCTCAAAAATTTTCCCAACTACAGCACGGCCTTCGACGACGTGGTCATCTGGAATCCGCTGACGTGGAAACTCTTCGGCGACCTTGATCCACCGCAAGTCAACTTGCTGGCCAATCTCTCACACTGGAACATCACGACGGATGATGTTGGGACGATGGGAAAGCCTAACAACGAGATATTCTCGATGATGTTTCCTGAAAGCCCCCAGAGTGACGAGAGTTCGACCCAAGAATCAGGTTGAATAGCTACAGATTTTCCGTCCCGTCATGGACGTAGTGAAAACAGCCCAGCGATAAATCGCTGGGCTATTGTCAGTCGTCCCTGACGGGACTTTTTCAATCAGCTTCCAATAACCCCGGCTGGACATACCCCGCTCCACAGTGTAAAAAATAAGTTTCATTTCAACGCGCTGTTCCATTCTGAGAGGGTTATCTTCATGCTTCGCGCAGGTATCGTCGGGCTGCCCAACGTCGGCAAGTCCACACTCTTTAACGCGCTCACGTCGCAGACGGCGGCGCTCGCGGCCAACTATCCGTTCGCGACGATTGAGCCGAACATAGGCGTCGTCGCCGTCCCCGACGAGCGGCTCGAACCGCTGGCGAAGCTGGTCAAGACAAGCGTCATCGTTCCGGCAACCGTCGAGTTTCTGGACATCGCCGGGCTGGTGCGTGGTGCGTCAAAGGGCGAAGGATTGGGGAATCAATTCCTCGCCAACATCCGGGAGACGGACACGGTTGTGCAGGTCGTGCGCTGCTTTGAAGATGAAGGCATCGTCCACGTCGAAGGCACAGTCAATCCACAGCGAGACATCGAGACGATTCAGATTGAGCTGGCGCTCTCTGACCTGGCTGCGGTCGAGCGCCGTCGTGAAAAAGCTCAGAAGTCCGTTAAGAGTGGCGACAAGACGGCTCGCGCCGAACTCGATGTCTTAGACAAAATCCAGCCCGTCCTCGAAGATGGCAAGCCTGCTCGAACCGCCACGCTCACAGACGACGAGCAAGCAGTAGCCCGCGGCTTCTTTCTGCTGACGATGAAGCCGACCATTTATGCCGCCAACGTTGACGAAGCGACGCTCGCCGAGAACGCGGAAGAGAATCCGCACGTCCGCGCTGTACGAGAGATTGCGCAGAGCGAGTCTGCCGAATTCGTCATCATCTGCGCGCAGCTTGAAGCGGAGTTGGTCGAGTTGCCGCCCGATGAGCGCAAAGACTACATGGAAGCTCTCGGCGTCGAGGGCAGCGGCGTTGATCGTCTCATCAAGAGCGCCTATCGCCTGCTCGGCCTGATGTCGTTTCTGACGGCGGGAGAAAAAGAGGTGCGCGCGTGGACGATTCCTCAAGGCACACGCGCTCCGCAGGCCGCCGGTGTCATTCACTCGGACATCGAGCGCGGCTTCATCCGCGCCGAAACCGTCAGCTATGACCAACTGATGCGCGCAGGCTCCATTGCTGCGGCGCGCGAACAGGGACTATTGAGATTGGAAGGCAAAGAGTATGTGATGCAGGAAGGCGATATAGTAAATTTCCGATTCAATGTCTAAAGTCTATATTTTCGG
Organism: uncultured Acidobacteriota bacterium; assembly: GCA_963791265.1. GTDB lineage: Bacteria > Acidobacteriota > Blastocatellia > Pyrinomonadales > Pyrinomonadaceae > QHXM01. The sequence continues at coordinate 11,347 of CAWBSB010000003.1, read as the reverse complement.
ATTCTCTTCCCTGACGTTCCTCAGACTGCATCCCCCAGAGCAGAATAAACTCCACCACGATAATTTTTCTCGGAACCATTCTCTGGTTCGGGCGTATATGAGCCTGGAACAACAGTTCTCCCCGATTGCGACGAGGATGGAGAGACTTAACCCCAAACTGTAAGGAAAAGGAAGTGGATGAAATGAAAAAGAGATTATATACCATTGCTCTGACGCTCATAGTGTGCGGGCTGCTTAGCCCGGTGGCGTTAGCCGAGGTCAAAACCAAGGATGTGACCTTTGCAGTAGATGTGAAGGTAGGAGACACCCTCGTCAAAAAGGGCGATTACAAAGTTAAATTTGATGACAGCACCAACGAGTTGACGATCCTCGCTGGTAAAAAGGTCATTGCCAAAGCCCAGGCGAGCTTAGAAGAGCAGAAAAGCACGTCTAAATACTCGACAAAGTACAAGACTGTTAGCGACGGCTCAGGTAATGTGATGCTCTCTAGCGTCAACATGGGCGGGAAGTTCGCAATCATCGGCCTCGATAAGACTGCCGGGACTCCGGCATCGACAGGCCAGAAACCATAGCATCGAAAGCAAGAGATGGTAGAGGGGGGTTAAGTCTTCAGGCTTAACCCCCCTCTTTTTTTATCTAAGAAGCTGATTGAAAAGTCCCGTTAGGGATAGAGAGAAATTGTCGAACCACAAAAAGGTGTGATTTTCTGCATACAGTTTTTACTCCTTAGTTGCGACTCGTGCTTCACTATTGAGCGAATCTCGACCTGTACTCAGCCGAGTTGAGAAAGCCATTGACCATGATGCGATAATCACCCGTCTGATTCAAAGTATCAATCCAGTTCAAATACAGCACATCCGGGTCACGCCGCAGATAACCGAAATACTGCATCACCACGAATGCCTGGTTGAAATACTTCTGCACCACCTCCACACTCTCCGCCACCGCCCTCAACACTTCCGCTCTAGTCTTCCTCCCCGCTATCAAATCAGCGATGAGCGCTTCCCTGTTCGCCAACACTACGCCTGCCGCCGTCTCCAAGGCCCCGACATAATTCCTGGGATCAGTCACACTATCGTAGCGATTCCGAAATTCTGTTCTCGCCATAAACGCATTGATGAAAGCAACCTTGCTGGCTTCCTCCTCCTGCGCGCTCTGAAAGCCGCTGACACGCGCCATGTCCGGGATGAACTCCACATAGCGCGGAATCCTCCCGTAACTGGCCGAGTAGAAGCGATAGACGAAAAAGCCTCGCTGCTGAAACTCCGGGCTACGGAAGAAATCCGAGGAGACTTCGATGCGGTCGCAGAAGTTTCCATTGACATCTTTGCCCGAAGGCGGGCAGTTGTTGAGGATGTCCTGCCAGGCTTGAAAACCCGTCGGCTCTGGCTGGCGATTGAGGAAATCGTGGTAATGCTGACGAACGAAGATTGGTACCTGGTCAATGGGATTGGCAGACGATGGTGTCGTGTCGTTGTCTGTGATAGTGACGGTAGAGATGCCGGGCGAGCCGAGGATGGCTCCCTGTGGATTGCTGAGCGAGAGATTGACAGTCTTAGTGCCGTCCAGGAAAGCGTCTTCGGTCAGGAGGAGCGTCAGTGTCTTACTCGTCTCACCGCTCTGGAAACGAAGCGTGCCGACGAAGGTGGTGTAGTCGCTGCGTTCGGTGGCCGTCCCGCCGTTTGCCGTGTAGTCAACTGAGACTTCGCCCGCAGTGCCGAACGAGCGCGTCACCGTGATGGCCAGACCTCCTGCTCCCTCGTTTGTGTTATAGGTCGCTGAGCTGAATTGCAAAGTTTGCTGTTGGACGGTCAAAGTCGCTTCGTTGCTCGTCACGCTTCCGAAAGCGTTTGAGACGACGACGCGGAACTTTGCTCCGTTATCCGCTACCGTTGCGGCGGGCAGCGTGTAGCTCGACGAATTCGCGCCGGTAATGTTGCTGCCGTTTCGCTGCCATTGATAACTGAGCGGCGCAGTACCGGAAGCGATGACGCTGAAGGTGGCAGGCTGCCCGACGGAAACTGTCTGGCTGGCAGGGTGTGTGCCGATAGACGGAGCTTGATTGGCTGTGAAAACTATCTTGAAGACCGAGCCGTTTCCTCTGGCCAGATAGTAAAGATAACCGTCGGGGCCGATCTGTAAATCAACCGGCGAAGGAATGCCGGAGGCAAAGTCGGAGGCTGTATTGTTCGACGGATCAAGACGCCTGATCCAGCCGTTGCAAAAATCTGCGAAGAAATACTTGCCGACGTAATCGCTCGGATACTGATTAATCGGCGGGTTATAAAAAGCCCCGCCCGTAATCGCACAGCCCGTCGTCGCAACCGGCCCTCCGTGCGCGTAAGAAAAGAGCGGTGTGCGATAGTTGGGATTATTGGATGGGCCTTCCGCGTTCGGCCAGCCGTAATTCGAGCCAGCGATTCCGTCGTTGATCTCTTCCCAGGCGTTCTGCCCTACGTCGTTGATAAACATTCTGCCCGTGCCATTCTGGAAAGCGAAGGTGTAGGGATTCCGCAGCCCTAACGCCCAGATCGAACGGTTGACGCCCGCCGCCGTGTTGAAGAAAGGATTGTCGGTCGGGATTGTGCCGTCGGCGTTGATACGCAATATTTTGCCGAGCAGATTATTGAGCGTCTGCGAGTTCAACGGAGAGGCGTTCTCGCCAACGGCGATGTAGAGCTTGCCGTCCGCGCCGAAGTGCATCGCGCCGCCATTGTGATTGGTCGCGCCGCTGAGATTATTCAAATCGAGAATGATGACTTCGCTTCCGGGGACGACCGTATCGCCGTTGGCCGTAAAGCGACTGACGCGGTTATGTGTGGCCGGAGTCGTGGCCGTGTAATAAAGGTAGACGAACTGGTTGGTCGCAAAGTTCGGATCGAAGGCTATGCCCAGCAGACCTCGTTCGCCCGCAGAGTCAACCGCCAGGGAGACGAACGGCGTTGCCAGCAATGCCCCGTTCTTGATGACGCGAAGCTGGCCAGTCTGTTGACAGACAAACAATCTGCCGTCGGGCGCGAAAGCCATCGCGGTCGGATTGCTGAGACCATTTGTGACCAGCGTTTCAGCAAACCCGGCAGGAAGCGTCGCGGCTTTCAGAGAAGGCGGAGACAGGACAACGAGCAGAAGGACAAGACAGAGAGATTGAATACTGTGGCTCTGTTTCCGGTTGACTCTCATGCGACCCGTTTGTTCCGAAGCATCTACAAATAATTTCATAACTTTCAACCCATGCGGATAAGTCTCGACTGCTGTCAGCACAAATTGTGCGACATAGGCAGCGCCAAAATATTGTCACTCTTCATGGGGCTGAGAGCTTCGGGGGTGGATGAGGTTATTCTAAAGAAATTTGGGATTAATTGCCAGCACTGTTTAATTTCGGCAGGGGTTTAGGGTGAAAAGTGTGTAAGGGATATTAAGGTTCACCACAGAGACACAGAGAGCACAGAGGGGGCACAGAGCAAGACAATCTCAGATAACAAATTTGAGATTTCAAATCTGCTCTCTGTAATTTCTTATCTCCGTGCCCCCTCTGTGCTCTCTGTGTCTCTGTGGTGAATCGCCTTTAGGCGCACATTCGAGTTGAATAGTTCATCTTACCGGCCAGCGGTCTTGCTGCGATTGATGAACTTGACGACCTCCGTCGTCCACGATTCGCACCCTTGACACACAGCCACCGGAATCTGGTTTCCGGCGGCATCACGCGACTGGACAATCACTGCGCTCGGAGCGAAGAGTTTGAAATCCTTATTTTCGGTCTTGCCTTTTTTGTTGATGACCCCGCCTTTCAAGTAGATCAACACTCCTCGCACCGGGTCGGCTTGCGCTTCCAGTCTTTCGATCTGCGCGAACGGGAGTTGGTAGGTGTCACCACCGAACTGCATTTGAAGCCCTGTTGCAGTGACATTGATGGCGCCGTTTTCCAGAGCATCGAAGAGTCCCATCGCCTTGCGATGTCGCTTGAGGGGCAGAGTGATTGATTCCCCGGCCAGAAAGGCTTTTTCCATGTAGCGCATCGCTTCCTGATACTGGCTCTTGAGAAAGTATGCCTGGCCGACACGCAGATTGACGCGCGGGTGATCCGGCTGGCTCGACAGAAAACTTTCGCCGTCTTTGATGACTTCATTTATCAAGTTGCTCTGGAAGTTACTTTCAATCAACTCAAGGCTAGGGCCGCTGGAACGTGTGGGGGTCGAAGCGGGCGGCGCGGTAGTCGTGGGTTGATAGGAGACGGGCGGCTGGGTCGTGACGGGTGGCGGCGCTGTAGCAGCCGTAGCCGTAGGCGTGCCGTCAACGAAATAGAACGCTCCTTCGAGCGAAGAGGCGTCCCAGGGAATCTGCACGCCGTTACTCTTTTGTTTGACCTGCACGCGCACACGCTTGAAGACTTCCTCAATCGGCAAGCCGGGCGAGCGAAGGTTCGCCATCAACTCCTGCGTGTAGAGTCCGTTTTGGCCTTTCCCGTCGCTAGCCGTCTGACCGGGCGCAGTGGCGTAAGCGATGAATGTCCCGGCAGGCGCGTTGACTTGCGCCAGCCCTTGCGAGCCGCTGCGGAAACTGCGCGTGAATGGATTATTGCGGCAGGCATCAAGTATCACTATGTTGAGCCGATTCTGCGCCATGCCCATCTGTTCCAGAACCGAGTTCAAATCCAGTCCTTCCAAAACCACATCGCCTTCGACTTCAATTGACGCGCCGATGGGAATCAGGAAGTTGCGGCCTGCGGACTGCATGCCGTGACCGGCGTAGTAAAAGAGGCCGACCGAGCCGTTCTGAATCTTGCGGCTGAACTCGCGGATAGCCAACTGCATCTCACGCAAATTGGCATCAGTGCGAGCGATGACGTCGAAGCCTATCTCGCGGAGCGTGGAAGCCATCAGATTGGCGTCGTTGACCGGATTACGCAGCGGGGCGCTTTCATAACGGCTGTTGCCTATGACTAAGGCCACGCGCTTTTCCGTGCTGGTGGACGATAATCCCATTCCACGCACAGGCTCATTGCGCCCCGGTTGCTGCGCCATGACAGAAAGCGTAGCCGTGAACAGCAGCACGACGGCAAGCGTCGTCAACTTCGCCAGCGCTTGCTCTATCAGATGATGAGTGCGATGCCTGGAATTATGCAGGGTAAACATGGGAGAGTTCCTCTTTGATGAGCACACTTCCGTCAAGATGGAAGCGCAGTTAATTACCAATAGGCTGGTCAGGAGGAGTGCGAGAGAAGCGCAGGCTCTGGGGGCCAGCCTGGAAACTTAATGAACAGGTCGCGATAATGCACCCAACTCACGCGGTAGTCAATGATTTTCCAACCTGACCGCTTATCACTTTTGAAAGAAGCAAGGATGCGCCGCAAGCGTGCCCTCGTGACTACTTATTGACGACGCTTACTTTTGAGGCAGTCCTGCAACTTCTTCTGAAATTTACCCAGTTCCGAGGCCGACGATTGAAGAAGGCTGTCGATGGCCTTCAGCCCGTCTCGCGCCCCTTCCTGTACGAGTGCTGGCAGGGTCTTATCCAGTGCCTTGATCTCCTCGGGCTTGACCGACGGCGACGGGAATTTCTGGTAGATGCTGCGTAAGATTCCACCCAGCACGCTCTCGTAAATCAATCCCACGTCGAGCAGCGGTAGAAGCTCTTGCTGTTTACTCTCTTTACCTTTGCCTTTACCTTTACCTTTCCACCACGGACTCAACAGCTGTCGCGCGTCTAAGTTTGGCGAAACAAAGTTGATTAAATCAATCAGCGATTCGGTCATCCAGCAACGCGAGGTCAACCGCCCGAGCACGTCCATCCCAACTCTTCCGAGGTACGCCAAATTGGAGGGGTTCGCGGTCGCAACGCTCCCCAGTTCCTCATCCAGACGCTCGTGCCAGCGCGCATACCACGTCGCGTTCTCCAGGAGGCGACGACGTTTCTCCGGCGGCGCAAGCCACAGAACGAGATTTCGGAAATAAGCCTGAATGTCCGCCCAGTGTTGCATCCCCACAGGGTCTGTAGCAGCGACGAAGCCTCTGACATTTAAGTAAACAAAGTGATGCCACGTAGATTGCACGACAATCCGTCCGAGACCCGCGTCGTCTCCATCATAGGTACTAATCAGGCCGAAGGTGCGATTGCGCGGCATACCCGCCCGGTTAGTCCCGTAAGCAATCACTTCAGGGGCAATATCATGAAACTCGCCCAGGTCGTCAGGCACATAGCAATCGCCCTCGTGCATATGATCCGGGAGAACCGTGATCGCTCCGCGCGGGCCACATAAAAGCGGATGCGGGTAGCCGGAGAAATTGATAACCGTGGCGGAGCCCCCGCCGCCGCCGTAGAGTACCGGACGAATCCGCTGAGGAACCGCATCCCTCTCGAATTCATTGCCTAGCTGACGGTCGAACTCAGCCTGGTCGAAAGATTCAGGAATCTTGATGCGCGTGTCATGGCGCGCGTTTCCTAAGGCCGAAGGCGTATCACCCATCGCCCAGTGGCGCATCAGCCGCACGCGCGGGATGCCTCCGCACAGAGGGGTACCGAAGGTCTCATGGTCGCCCATCGCCAGCACGCCGCGACGAGCGCTCATGAATTGGTCAACCGCGTTGACTTCATCCCTCGAAAGCATCGTTGGATCAGAGCCGACTAACGTGTTCGCCTGAATGCCGAAGAGCCACAGCTCGTCGAAGTTTTCGAGCGAGCGCTCAGCCGCCCCCGAATATCGAAATTGGAATCTTTGAAATCCTTCGTCAGCTGTCATGGCGAAGGCGTTGTACATCCCTGTGCTGAACGGCTCCCGGTGGGCTTTTTTGATAGAGAGGTTGACCCAGCCGGAGAGTCCGGCGAGCGACTCGATGAGGGCGTGCAGACTGCGCTCCTGGTCGGCAGTGTGAGTGACCTGTCGGAAGCAGCCGTTCCTATCAGTCACCATCAGGATATTGATGGGAACGGGCGGCGGATTAAGATATTCTGGCATCCTTGCTGACATGATAGGGCCTCCATTTCAAATGACGCACGTGGTAACGCGCGCCAGGTTTAACCGATGGAATGATTGCCGCATTCAGTTCTCGACTTATCTTCCGGCATAGCGAATAGACCAACGGAATTACATCGAACAGCCGCCCGGTATCGGGCTTTCTTGATCCGGATGAGTCTGTTGCCGGGATTTCTAACCGTGGCGTCGGGCATAAGAGGTGTCCCTCTTCGGTGAAGGCTCTACGCCGAAATCATCGTGCGAGATTGATCGCAGGCGCGGAGTTTTGATTCAGGGAAACTAATTATTTAGCAAGGGCATATAAATATTGCAGGCTCGTGAGAAGTCAGCCATCTGATTGAACAAGCCGACAATATGCCTCCCGTAAGGGAAAGTCAATTGCCGCACGCTATTCGAGGGGCAGTATCACTGGCTGAGAAGAGATTGCTCGGTTATGATGGTTCGGGCTACCATCATCCAAATTAATTTCAAACGAAGGGGTTTGAAGATGCGACGTCGAGACGCGGGACTTATTTTGCTGACTGCGGGTGTTCTTTGCGGGATTATTTATATCCTGATCAAGCTCAGCGGTAATGTTTCCACACAAACAGGTAATCTATTTATGTACACAGGCATTGTTGGCATCATTGCCGGGTTAATAGTTTTCGGAATGTCAAAAGCGAAACGCCTGTTGTAAAAAAGGCGGCGAAGGAAAAGTCGGCAGCGAAAGCCAGTACTCGTTCAGCTAAAGCAACCCGGAAGAGTTCGACAAAGAAAAGAAGCAACAAGCGGTGAGTTATATCGTAATCAATGGTGTACCGGGACAGTCTGGAATCGAAGCGCGTGTGAAGATCAGTATTAGCCTGATGACATAAAGCGCGCGTCGAGAACAAAACCTTCCCTGTACGCCCGGCAATGTAGATAATCTGAAGAACTACGAGGAGAGACCGAGAATGATTTCCCTGAAACGTTTCTACACTTCTACCTTCGCCCTGTTGTTCCTTGTGCTGTGCGCGGCGTCAAACGCTCCGGCGCAGAACAACCCGGCGTTGCGTCTGCCACGCCCGAGCCAGAAGGCCAGCATCATGCAGACCGTCGGCGTCACGGACATCACCATCACCTACAGCCGCCCCGGCGTGAAGGGACGGAAAATCTGGGGCGACCCTCCGGCGACCGCCGCATCCGGCACGGCGACGCTGGACGATGCACGCGCGCGCGCCAAAGATGCTCCCATCGTGCCTTACGGTCACGTCTGGCGCGCGGGCGCTAACGAAGCAACGACTTTCACAGTCACCGACGACGTGTTGATTAACGGCCAGAAGCTCGCTGCCGGAACGTACAGCCTGCACACCATTCCGGGCAAGGACGAGTGGACGATCATCTTCAATAGCGACGCCGGGCAGTGGGGTAGCTTCAGTTACGATGAGAAGAAGGATACGCTGCGCGTCAAAGCTAAACCGCAGATGGCGACGGATAATCAGGAGTGGCTCGCCTACGAGATTCCCGAAGTCGGGCCGACATCTGCGCGAGTCAATATTCGATGGGAACGCTTGCGCGTGCCCTTCACGGTCGAAGTGCCGAACATGGAGGCGCTCATGCGCGGCAAGATTGACGCAGCCGTAGCCGCTAACCCTACCGATTGGAGAATTCCCATGATGGTGGCCAACCAGTACGCCAATGATGACAAGTGGGACGAGGCGCTGAAATGGGCTGACCAATCCATCAAGATCAAAGAGACTTTTCAGAACCTCGCGGCCAAAGCGCAACTGCTGTTCGAGGCGGGTCGAAAAGACGAAGCCTTCACCGTCGCCGAGCAGGCTATCCAACGTGGCAAAGCCGATAAGGTGGACACCAGCAGGTTCGAGAAGCGTGTGGCCGACTTGAAGGCCGGGAAGATGTAGACGGCGATAAAGAAGGATGAGAGAAAGCGCAGACGGCAAGGACAAACGGGAGGGAAAAGCAATGAACAAAGCGAGACTCAGGCGAATCACCTTACTCATCATTCTGATTCTTTCGTCCTTTACAATAGCTCTCGCTCAAAGCTCGACGGTGGAGACTTTGCGCTCTCAATTAAGTGACGCGCAAAAGAAGGAAGAAGAGCTTCAGGCACGCGTTAAGCAGATAGACGAGGACATGAAGCCTGAAAACATCGAGAAGGTTTTTGCCCTCAACGGCTCAACGCGGCCAGAAGAGTTGCGCGAGCAGCGCCGCCGCCAGCTTGAAAACGAAAAGACAAATGTCCGGGCGCAGTTGGATCAAGTGATTCAGAGCCGCGCCCGGCTCGAAACGGCCATCGCCACCGCAGAGGCCGCAGCCTATCGTCAAAGCGCGATGCCAAGTTCATACAATCCGACAACGCCGACAGTCACCACTCCTGACAGTCCGACAGTAAAGCCGAAGCCGAGTCCGAGTCGCACTCGTCGGCGTGTGCGCCGCACTAGACGACGCGGGTGATGTATATGGCGCAGGTGACCTGAATAAGGAGTCCCGTCAGGGACGATTGACAATAGCCCAGCGATTTATCGCTGGGAAACAGAATGGTAAAAGTGATTGAGTCCCGTAGGGACGACTGAAGAGAGGCTCGCTTCTTTTCAGTCGTCCCTACGGGGCTCAGGGCTTATTCAATCGTTCTATTCCCAGCAATAAATTGCTGGGCTATTGTCAACCGCCCCTGACGGGGCTTAAAACTTACACATGAATATGATTGCTTGGAGGTGGAAGGCAAAGGGCGAGTGAGTGTTCGCCCCTAAGAAGCTGTCTTGTCCGAATTGTTATTAACGAAGCAGGGTGCGGATGCCGACGAGTACCAGATAGCCGATGGCGAGCATGACTGCTACCTTGATGAGGCCAATAGCTAAGCCAGCGAAGATACTGAGTGTAATTCCGGCAGCAGCCAGAACGAGCGGCACACCGACGACCAGCACGAAAAGGCCGAGCAGAACGATTCCGACCACTCTAATTGGATTTTTTGCGTTGTTCATTTTCATACCTCTAAATGTTCCCAAACTTTAGGAGCGCGCGTTCGATGATTTTTATCATACCGGTGGCGCGCTTGCCAGATTATACGACGAAGTTGCGACCGGCGTTCCATCGAAGATTTTTCGTCATTCTATCACGCTTCCCATATCCCTCATCACAAAAGTTTGTGCTAAGCTTCACCAATGGAACACGCTTAAATTCTCCTGAATTCTCCTAACATGGGTCGGCTGAATAGCCCGCCTGTCAGGAATTTTTCGAGCAAGGGGGTCTGGAAATAAATCTATGCCGCGTCGCGCAGCTATGAATCTTTTTACTGAAACCGAACCGGCGATTAAGCCGGATGGCTTAACCGCGCCGTTAGCCGAGAGAATGCGCCCGCGTTCCCTCGCAGAGTTTGTCGGACAAAATCACCTGGTCGGCGAAGGGCGCATCCTGCGCCGCCTGATCGAAGGCGCAGGCGCTCTGCCGTCTCTCATCCTGTGGGGCGCACCCGGCACGGGCAAGACGACACTGGGAAGGCTCTTAGCGGAAAAAAGCGGCGCTGAATTCGTCGCGCTCTCGGCGGTCTTCTCCGGCGTCAAGGAAGCTCGCGCCGCGATTACGGACGCACGCGAGGACAGGAAGCACGGCGTGCGAACCGTGCTTTTCATAGATGAGATTCATCGCTTCAACAAAGCGCAGCAGGACGCGCTCCTGCCTGCGGTCGAAGATGGAACTATCACGCTCATCGGAGCGACCACCGAGAATCCTTCATTTGAGGTAACGGGTGCTCTGCTCTCGCGCAGCCGCGTGCTGGTTCTCAATCCCCTGACGGATGCCGACATAGAGACGATCCTGCGCCGTGCCGCCCAGGACGGAGAGCGTGGGATGGCTACGCTCAAGCCGGAAATCTCAGACGAGGCGATCAGTCGGCTGGCTCATTCCGCTCATGGTGACGCGCGTGTAGCTCTCGCCGCGCTTGAAGCGGCCATCGAGTCAACCGAACCCGAAGAGGACGGCGTGCGCCGCGTCACGCTCGAAACTGTCATCGAAGCCCTGGGACGCGCGCACTATGCTTATGACAAAGGCGGCGAGGAGCATTACAACCTGGCCTCGGCGCTCATCAAATCCTTGCGTAACTCCGATGTCAATGCTGCGCTCTACTGGCTCGCACGTCTCATCGAGGGCGGGGCTGACCCGGTGTTCATCGCCAGGCGTCTTTGCATTCTGGCTTCTGAAGACATCGGCCTCGCAGACCCGCACGCGATGGTTCAGGCGGCAGCGGCAGCCGACATCACACGACTGATCGGTTTGCCGGAAGCCCTGTACCCGCTTTCGCAGGCGACCATTTATCTGGCGCACGCGCCGAAGTCAAACGCCGTCAAGCGCGCGTACATGGCGGCGGTCGAGGATGCGTCTGCGACGGCGCGCGAACCCGTC
>CAWBSB010000002.1:0-301367 GCA_963791265.1 uncultured Acidobacteriota bacterium | reverse complement strand
GACGACGCGGAGTTGCGTATCACTTCTATGCCGTCGGCGAGTTCTTCGTCAAACTGAAGCGCGTCGTTTTCGCTCAGGAGATCAACCCATCCCTTGATGGCCGTCAAGGGCGTTCTGAGTTCGTGCGAGAGCGTGGCGAGAAATTCATCTTTCAAACGATTGGCCTCGCGCAGTTCGGAGATCAATCGCGCGTTCTCCAGCGTCGAGCCAATCTGTGTGGCGACCGCCGTCAGCAAATCAACGTCGTCTTCCGCCCAGCGTCTCTGCCGCATGGTCTGATGGCCGCTCAAGGAACCGATGACGCGCCCCTGGTGCATGATGGGAACGACCGCGATTGATTGCAACTCCGTCTTCTCAAGCAAGTCTTCAATTCCGGCTGCGAGCCTGTGCTCGTACACATCTGCGACGACGAGCGGTTGCCGGTGATCTTTCAACCATTGCTGCACGGGCGAACGCTCCAGAACTTCCGGGTCATCACTCACAGGCGCGACTCCTTCGGCGCACCATTCACCATAAATATCCGACTGCTCGTTCTCCGAAAACATCACAGCGATGCAGCGATCAAGCTCCAACACACGCCCGACGCGCTCGACCACCACCTCGACGCCGCGCTTCGACTCGGTGGCCTGTTGCAGAGCCAGCACGAGGCGATTGACCACCGCCTCACGCTCGGCCTGCGCCTGAATCGTGGTGAAGAGTCGCGCGTTGGCAATCGTCTCCGCAGCCTGACCCGCAAAGATTTCAAGAAGTTGCACGTCGCGGCGGCGAAAGCCTCCCGGACGATTCGCCACATACACGAAGCCGATTAGCTCGCGCTTAATCATCAGCGGCACAATCAGAGCAGAGCGCACCTCGTGGCGGGCGATGAACTCCTGATTGAATCGCTCGTCCTTCACGGGGTCGTTTGAGAAGAAAGGCTCGCCCGTGTGGTAAGCGTAATCGTTCTTGCCCGTGCGATAAACGTACTCGCTCGCGCCCTCCGAATTGAGCGTGAAGCGATACTCCCGAATCATCTCCGGCGGCGTGTTGTAGCCGGGCGCTTCGGCGCGCACTATTCCCTGCCGCCGGTCGTAAGTCGCCAGCAGGCATTTCTCGCCGCCGACGAGTTCGGCAATCGCGCTCGTCAGGCGTCCATAAATCTCTGAAGTGTCGGTCAGGGTCGAGAAGGTGCGAGAGATTTTATAGAGCCCTTCGAGTTCCTGGCTGCGGCGACGGCTGGCTTCATAAAGCCGCGCGTTCGTCAGCGCGACAGAGACCTGCGCCGCGACCGCTCCCAAAAGCTTCCCATCATCCTCCGTCCACTCTCGCGGGTCGCAATTCATGTGCAGCTCAAGCAGCCCCTTATGAAGCCCATGCACGATGACAGGCGCGGCCAGCACAGCGCAGACGTTGAGCCGCACGTAGAGCTTGATTAGCTCGTCCTGCTCGATTAAGCGAATGTCGTTATTAGAGGTCGGCTGCTCCGCTGCAATCACGCGCTGAGCGTAGGCGCTTGAGCGCAGCGGAATGCGATGCCCGCGCAGGCTGGCGATGTCGCGCCGCGCCAGGTATTCGTAACCGACGAGAGCGTAGTCTTCCTCGCCGTCGAGCAGCGTGACGTGGCAGCGATCCGCTTTCAGCGCCGCGCCGAGCGCGTCCACCGTTTCCTGCAAGACCGCCGAAGGATCAAGCGAGCCGGAGAGCTTGCGCCCGAGGCGTCCGGCCAACTCTTCACGCCGCGCCGTCGCTTCCAGTTCCTGCGAACGCTTCTCCGCCTGTTCGAGCAGCAAGACTTTTTCAATGGCGATGGCGAGCGGCGGGGCTAGGCGTTCGAGCGCGAGCAGGTGCTTGCGCCCGTAAGCGGCTGGCGTCCTCGATGTCAGGTTGAGACTGCCGATAGCGCGGCGGTTGGAGAAGAGCGGGCAGCAGACTGAGGAACGAAAACCCTCGCGTTTCAGATCGGCGTAAATGTTGAAACGCTTTTCCTCGCTCAGTTCAGGAATGACGATCATCTCATGCTGCTCAAGCGCGCTCTCCGTGACCGAGCCACGCATGGCGGCAGTCGCCCCGATAGAGAGCGAGCCTGCGTAATCTCCCGAAAGAGCGAAGACACGAAGGGTCTCTCCGTCTTCTTCGCAGAGCGCGATTGAGGCGCGGTCGAAAGGAATCAACGCGCGCATCTGTTCGCTTGCGAGGCTGAACACTTCGTCAATCGTGTGACTGGAATTAACGGCGGCGACCACGCGATTAACGACTTCGAGCTGCTCTGTGGCTTCGCGCAGGTAATCGAAGAGCGCGCTCATCTCATCGCTCGTCACCATCGCATCGCGTTCTTCGCCCGCGTGATGTTTGATTTCCGGTTGCTTGAAGAGACAGAGCGTCGCGGGCTGCTCCTGCCAGTGGCAATCAATGCGCTCAACGCGCACGCGCAAAGGGTGCTCGCCGTTCACCAGCACAACCGCGCGCTCATGACCGTCAGCACTCTTTTCATCACCATCTTCAAACTGCAACAGCGCAGAGACATCCATCCCGACCACAGCCGCGCACGATTGCACACTGAGCGCCGCGAAAGCTTTGTTGCAGGCATGAACACGCGCCCCGCTCTCGTCAATCACGATGGCCGGGTCGCTGATATGTCCGAACAGCTCTGCGAACTCTGTCATAAAGTCAGGGGTCGGGGGTCAGGGGTCGGGGGTCAGTCAGAATCAGTTTTTAACTGATCCCCGACCCCTGACCCCTGATCCCTATCTTTTCACCTTCCGATGCCTTTCAATAATCCTGAGTGGTGTGGCGAAGAAGTCGAACTCTTCGCGCAGGCGATTCTGCAAGTAGCGCTCGTAGGAGAAGTGCAGGCCGGGTTTGCCTCCCCCAGTGAAAACGACGAAGGCAGGCGGGCGCACGCCGACCTGCGTCATGTATTTAACGTGCAGGCGCGAGACGCCGCCTTTGACCGGGGCAGGCGCGCTGCCGCCGCGAGGCTGCGAAACGGCACGCTCGAAAAAGTCGTTCAACTGCGAAGTCGGAACGCGACGATTGCGCGCCTCGTTCGCACGCAAAGCGAGCGGCAGAAGCCTCTCAAGTCGCTGCCCCGTGAGCGCGGAGATTGTCACCACAGGTGCCCAATCCAGAAACTTCATCTTGTCGCGCAAACCTCGCTCAAACGCCGCAGGAGTTCCCGTCTCCTTATCCGGCACGGCGTCCCACTTGTTGACGGCGATGATAATCGAGCAGCCCGCGTCGTGCGCGTAACCTGCAATATTCGCGTCGAGCGCCGCCACGCCCTCCGCAGCATCAATGACGACGATGGCCACGTCCGCGCGTTCGAGACTCCGGCGCGCCATCATCACAGATAGCTTCTCGGCCATCTCTCCGGTCTTGCCCTTGCGACGGATGCCCGCCGTATCAATGATGCGAAACGGCTGGCCTTCGACTTCGAGCAGCGTATCAACCGCGTCACGCGTCGTGCCCGCAATGGGCGAGACGATGACGCGCTCTTCGCCGAGCAGGCGATTCAACAGCGACGACTTTCCGACGTTCGGCCTTCCGATAATTGCCAATCGCAACTCACGCGACCTGGTATCCTTCCCTTCACCTTCTCCTGTTTCTCTTGATGGGAAGTTTTTGACAATTGCGTCCAGCAAATCTCCCACCCCGTCACCCTGCTCTGCCGAAACCGGGACAACGTCCTCAAAGCCGAAGTGATAAAACTCGCCCGCCTCCGCTTCCAATCGCAAGGCATCGGCCTTGTTCGCCGCAACCAGCACGGGTTTACCTGTCGTTCGCAGCAGCCGCGCCAGTTCTTCGTCGAGCGGCGTGATACCTTTGCGAGTATCCACGACCCAGACGAGCACCCGCGCCTCTTCAATCGCCGCGCCCGCCTGCTTCAGGATGTTGGCCGGAATCACAGCATCGTCGTCCGGCACGATGCCTCCTGTGTCCACAATCGAGAAGCGCCGCCCACCCCACTCCGACTCGCCGTAGATGCGGTCGCGCGTGATGCCCGGCTCGTCGCCTGTGATCGCGCGGCGCTCGGCTATGACGCGATTAAAGAGCGTGGACTTGCCGACGTTCGGGCGTCCGACGATAGCGACGAGCGGCAGAGCGACGCTCACGGTCGTGGAAAGCTCAGGCGCGTTCGTCTCACCGACACTCGTACCGGACGTAACTTCGGCTGGTTCGACATCTTCAGGCTGCATAGAAATCTTCACTGTCTATCGGACGACGCTGGTCGAGGGAAAAAGAGATTGGCAAAGCTTTACGGGGCGCACTTCAAAGTGTAACGCGCGACTGGAATCACTCGCAAGGATTTATGAGAAAAGGTAATGAGCTTACTCTGGGAATTGAGTGACAATCAGCGTGATGTTCAACACAACTGTCATCACTCTCGATTCCCGAATTACCTAACTAATCGAGAATCAAAGGGCTTGCGTCCGGAGTGCGGCGAAGATAATCTATGTCGAGAGAGATTACCTCAACCGCAGCCTCGCTAATCTCTTTCGACAAAAGGATGGCTCACTAGATAAGGACAACCCTCATGCGTTGGCCGAACTTCAATCCTCAAAGACTGAAAAGATTACTGACAAAAGCGCCGGAGAGCGATGAGACACAGACCGCTCTTGAACAGACTCCGGCGGAGATCGCTCCGCATCTCCTGATCGGGCAGCGCGGCGAGCGTCTCGCGGCAGCGCATCTGGAACAACTCGGCTACGCGCTCGTCGCCTCAAACTTCACGCTTCCCGTCGGGCGCAATCTGCGCGGCGCTCTCATCCGGGCCGAAATTGACCTCATCGCTTACGAAGGCCAAACGCTCTGTTTCATCGAAGTCAAGACACGCGCCTCAGACTGGTTCGCCGCGCCCGAAGCCAACGTTGACCTACGCAAGCAAAGACAAATCTCACGCGCCGCCCGCGCCTACCGCCGCTTGTTCGATTTAACTGACGCGTCTTATCGTTATGACGTAGTCAGCGTCATCCTGCCGCCCTCGGATGAGCACGGCAAAGCCCAGCTACGCCCGCGCCTCGAAGTTCTGCGAAACTTCTGGACGGATGAGAAGTTTCGCTGGGCGGCGCGGGGCTAGTGAGCGGGAGGCTTATTGAAGAGCCTTTTGGGGCACAGCGAGAGAGACCCGCTTGACAAGGAAACTTGAATCTGTAGAATCTATTTTCCGCAAGCGGGAGTAACTCAGTGGTAGAGTGCGACCTTGCCAAGGTCGAAGTCGCGAGTTCAAATCTCGTCTCCCGCTCCAAATATCAAGTCGAAAGGCGAAGGGCGAAAGGAGAAACCCTCTCTCAAACTTTCGCCCTTCGCCTTTCGACTTTCTCCTTCTCTTCCGGGCGGCGTAGCCAAGTGGTAAGGCAGAGGTCTGCAAAACCTTTATTCATCGGTTCGATTCCGATCGCCGCCTCCATCAACTTATTTATTTTCTCAACCTGGCATCTCTTGGGGAAGCTATTGCAGACAGGATAAAAGTGTGCTGTGGGGAAATTGTGGGAACGCTTTGAGCCATATTATAGACGTTGATGACAGAAACTACGTCCTTACTCCCTTTTCTTCTGGAGACCTATTGCCACACAAGAATCGGAAACTATTCCTCAGCTAAGGCTCTTTCAAAATCCCCAGGATGATCGGAGCGAGAGGTAGCTACAGTCACATCAGCTTCTTTCCTAAATTCATGCAAAGCAAAGTCGTGCGTGTCCTAATAGACATCGCTTGTTTTTTTTGTTCCGTTGTGGATGGTGCCAATTCGTTTAATGTCCCGATACGGGCATTACCTTAAGCCGACGCGCCCTTAGACTATATTTTCAGGTTCTGCAAATTTTAGTTTACTGGCTTCAACAAACAGGCAATAGCTCAAATCAACATTATCAACTCTCTACTCCTATGAAGAACAATGATAAGTATAAGCAAAAAGGCGACATCATTTGGGCTATCGCCAACCTTTTGCGTGGCCCGTATCGCCCCCCTCAATATCGACGGGTCATGATTCCGCTAACAGTGCTCCGCCGCCTTGATTGTGTACTGGAAGACACGAAGGATGGGGTCATTACGCGGTATAAGCTGCTCAAAGCAGAGAATAAACACGACGCCGAGACGATTGAGAAGATTATCAATCAGAAGTTCAAACTAAACTTTCACAATACCAGCGAATTCACGTTTGCCAAGCTGCTCGGCGACCCGGACAAACTCGCCACGAATCTCGGCAACTTCATCACTGGCTTTTCCACGCGTGCACGCAAGATTATTGAGAAATTCAAATTCGAGGAGGAGATCGAAAAGCTCGATGAAGCGAACCGTCTCTTTGAGGTCGTGAAGGAAGTCGCAGCCGTTGATCTACATCCAGACAAGATACCTAATATTGCGATGGGCTACATCTTCGAGGACCTCGTGCGCCGTTTCAATGAGCAGGCAAATGAGGAGGCCGGAGACCACTTCACGCCGCGTGAGGTAATCAAGCTCATCGTTAACATCCTCTTCATCTATGACGACCTCGTTTACAAGGAAGGCAAGGTCATCAGGATTTACGACCCGACTGCCGGGACGGGCGGAATGCTTTCCGAATCTGAGAAGCTGATTAAAGACCCTGAAACCGGTCTCAACCCCAGCGCCAACCTTGAACTCTACGGACAGGAATACAATCCCGAGTCCTACGCTATCTGTGGCTCCGACCTGATGATTAAAGGCAAGGACGTGGCTAACATCGTCTATGGCAACACACTCGGAACTGGCAAGGCAAAGGAGGGTTTTGTAGATGGCGACGGCCATCCCGACGAGCAGTTTCACTACATGCTTGCCAATCCGCCTTTCGGCGTGGAATGGAAGCCGGAGAAAGACCACGTTACGAGAGAGCATAACGAGTTCGGCTTCAGCGGGCGTTTCGGCCCCGGTCTACCGCGCATCAATGACGGCGCGCTGCTCTTTCTGTTGCACATGATCTTCAAGATGCGTGCCGCGCCCGAACAGGGCGGCGAAGGCTCGCGCATCGGCATCGTCTTCAACGGCTCGCCTCTCTTCACCGGAGACGCGGGAGGCGGTGAAAGCAATATCCGCCGTTGGGTCATCGAAAACGACATGCTCGAAGCTGTCATCGGTATGCCTGACCAGCTCTTCTACAACACGGGCATCTTTACTTACGTCTGGATCGTGACGAACCGCAAACAGCCTAAGCGCGCGGGCAAGGTGCAGCTTATCAACGCGACGGATTTCGCGTGGAAGATGAAGAAGAGCCTCGGCGACAAGCGCAAGCGCATCGGCGACGGCACTGACGGCACGCCGAATCACATCGAAGTGCTGACGAAGCTCTACGGCGATTTCAGGGATAACGTTTCCATGACCGTCGGCGAGATAGAGACCAACGTTGACCTCAAGCGCGATCAATCCAAGGAGGTTTTCGTCAGCAAGATTTTCGACAATCGTGAGTTCGGCTATCTCAAGATCACAGTGGAGCGCCCGCTGCGCCTGAACTTCGCCGTCACGGACGAGCGCATCGAACGCTTCAAGCAGACCAACGTCTTCATCAATCTTGCCATCTCGAAGAAGCGCAAGAACAAGAAGGAGATTTTGGAGGAAACCCTCTTCGGTGAGAAAGCTCAGGAAGCTATCCTCGAAGTGCTTGAAAGCATGAAGCCCGCCTACGACAGCGGCGAGCAGGTTAAAGACCGCGCGGTTTTTCAGGAGGAGCTATCCGATGCTTTCAAGGAGGCAGGGATTACGCTTGACAGCCCGCTCAAGTCGGCGTTGCTCGCCCCCGTCAGTCTTGGCGAAAGAGACCCGACGGCGGAAATCTGCACGGACGCGAAAGGCAGGCCGGAGCCTGACCCTGAACTGCGTGATACTGAAAACGTGCCGTTGCCGCAAGACATCACGTTACCGCTGCCGCTGGATTACGAAGGCAAGAAGAACAAGGGCAAAGTGGACAACAGCGCATTGCTCGAACTGGTGCGGGAGCATTGCGAAGCCTATCTCAGGGCCGAAGTCCTGCCCTATCGCCCGGATGCCTGGATAGATCACGCCAAGACCAAGGTGGGATATGAAATCCCCTTTAACCGCCACTTCTACCAGTACGAGCCTCCGCGTCCGCTGGACGAAATCGAGGCGGACATTGAGGGATTGGAGAAAGAAATCATGGCGATGCTGAAAGAGGTAGTGTGATGAGATATGCCATGTATGACAGTTATAGCGATTCGGGCATTGATTGGTTTAAGCAATATCCCTCGCACTGGAATGTAAGAAGATTAAAGTGGACTATTGATCACCTCAAAAACGGAGTCTGGGGAGCGGAGCCCGATGGCTTAAATGACATCGTCGTGCTAAGGGTTGCGGACTTTGATCGAACATCATTGAAAGTAAGCGAAGATTCCTTAACTCTCAGGTCTGTTGACCAAAGGGAGAGGAACGGACGGCTTCTTTCTTTTGGTGATTTGCTAATAGAGAAATCTGGCGGTGGCGAAAAGCAGTTAGTAGGCGCAGTTGTTCAATTCACTAAGGAATTTTCCGCTATAACCTCGAATTTTATTGCTGCTATGAAACCCAGTGAGGGATTCTCTTCACGGTTCTTAACGTATCTTCATTTTCACCTCTACGCGAGCAAAGTAAATTACAGATCAATTAAACAGACAACGGGCATTCAGAATCTAGATTCAACGCTCTATTTTGATGAAATCGTTGCTTTGCCCCCATTGGAAGAGCAAAAACAAATCGCCGATTTTCTCGACTTCAAGACGGCGAAGATTGATGCGCTGATTGCCAAGAAGAAGGAGCTGATTGAAAAGCTCAAGGAGCAGCGCATCGCGGTCATCACACAAGCCGTCACAAAGGGACTTGATACCAACGCGGCAATGCGCTATTCCGGCGTGGACTGGCTCGGTCAAGTTCCAGAGCATTGGGAAATCAGGCGATTGCGTTACTGTGTTGAATTAGTTACAAGTGGGTCCAGAGGCTGGGCGAAATATTTTTCTGATTCTGGCAGTCTTTTTCTGAGAATTACTAATCTCAATCGGGAATCCATCTCGCTTCGACTCGATGATGTAGAAAGAGTTGATCCTCCTGATGGTGCAGAAGGAGCGCGCACCTTAACGCAGCACGGGGATCTGCTTATCTCAATCACTGCCGATCTCGGTTCAGTGGCAATCATCCCCTCAAAACTTGAACCAGCTTATGTAAGTCAACATTTGGCTTTGGTCCGTCCAGAAACTAACACGCTCATGTCTGAGTGGCTTGCTCTTTCAGTGTTTTCGCACTCAGGGAAAAGCCAATTACTCACCGCTGGATATGGTGGAACAAAAATTCAACTTAATCTGAATGACATAAAAGAAATAGTTTTCTGTCATCCACCATCTCAAGGAGAACAGCAGCGAATTCTCAAAGTCACCATTAGCAAAACGGACAGAATAGATCAGCTTGTTTCAGTAATTAACCAAGCAATCAACAAGCTTACTGAATACCGCACCGCGCTCATCACCGCCGCCACCACCGGCAAGATTGACGTGCGCGGCGTCAAACTTGATGAAGCTGAGTAACTTTACCGGAGCCGAACCGCCATGAAAAAGCACGTCGAAGCCCGCCTCGAAGTCGCCATTGTTGACGACCTCACCAGCCGCGGTGGTTATCTCTTCGTTGATTACAACAAGGGCGAGGCGGCAGGCCGTTATGACAAACAACGTGCTCTCGACCCTGCGCTCGTGCTCGGCTTCATTCAGGCCACACAGGAGAAAGTCTGGAAGAGTCTGGAAGCGATTCACGGAGTAGAGACGAGCAAGATTGTGCTCGATCATCTTGGGAAGGAGATAGAGACCAAGGGGATACTCAAGGTCTTACGGCAGGGCTTCAAATGCTACGGCAAGAAACTGCGCGTGGCACTCTTCGCGCCGAGCAACCGCATGAACCCCGACACGCTCGCGCTCTACGAACAGAACGTCCTGAGCGTGACCCGCCAGCTTTATTACAGCGAGGCAAACTCCAAATCTATTGATCTGGTGCTCTTCCTCAACGGACTGCCCATCGCCACGGCAGAACTGAAGAACCCTCTCTCCGGGCAGACGGCGGAAGACGCCAAGCGGCAGTACAAGAAAGACCGCGACCAACGCGAACCGCTCTTCGAGTTCAAGAAACGCGCGCTGGTGCATTTCGCAGTGGATCAGGATCAGGTTTTCATGGCCACGCGCCTCAGCGGCGACAAGACGCACTTCCTGCCTTTCAACCTCGGCGGCGATGGCCACGCCGGAAACCCTCGGGCGGAAGACGGCGGCTATCGCACAGCTTACCTGTGGCGCGAGGTCTGGCAGCGCGACAGCCTTCTGGACATTCTGGGCCGCTTCATGCACCTACAGATTGAGGAGAAGCGCATCCTGACCGACGAAGGGATCAAGAAGATCACGAAAGAGACGATGATCTTCCCGCGCTATCACCAGCTTGATTCCGTTCGCAAACTGGTCAACCACGCGCAAGCCAACGGCCCCGGCAAAAACTATCTCGTACAACATTCCGCCGGTTCGGGTAAATCCAATTCCATCGCGTGGCTGGCGCATCGCCTCTCTTCCCTGCACGACGCCTCCGACAAGAAGATTTTCGATTCAGTCATCGTCGTGACAGATCGTCGCATACTCGATCAGCAGCTTCAGAACACCATTTACCAGTTCGAGCACAAGCAGGGAGTAGTGCAAAAGATTGACGAGGACACGCGCCAGCTTGTCCAGTCTCTCGCCAACGGCACGCCGATCATCATCACCACCCTGCAAAAGTTTCCCTTCATCACGGAGACATTAGAGAAGCTGCGCGAAGAAGACCACCCCGGCATTTCAATTTCCACGAAGGACAAACAGTTTGCCGTGATCGTGGACGAGGCGCACAGCTCACAATCCGGTGAAAGCGCTATGGAACTCAAGGGCGTGCTGAATGCTGACCGGATTCAAGAGGAAGCATCCACTTATGCGGCGGAGCAGGGGTTAGATGAAGACGACGAGGCGGATCATCTGGCGGGCGTAGTGAGAGAGATGATGAAGCGCGGGAAGCAACCGAACCTCAGTTTCTTCGCTTTTACCGCAACTCCGAAATACAAAACGAAGAAGGTCTTCGACGAGCCTGGGCCGACCGGCGAAGCGCCGTTTCATCTCTACACCATGCGTCAGGCAATCGAAGAGAAATTCATCCTCGACGTGTTGAAAAACTACATCAACTACGAAGCCTATTTCCGCATCGTGAAAGCAACCGAGGGCGACGTTCATGTCGAAAGGAAAAAGGCGGCACGCGCGCTGGCTCGCATCCTGACCCTGCACCCGCACAACCTTGCTTCTAAAACAGAAGTGATGGTGGAGCATTTTCGCACCCACGTAAAGCACAAGATCGGTGGGCGTGCCAAAGCGATGGTCGTGACCGATTCACGCCTGCACGCGGTTCGCTATAAACAGTCCTTCGATAAATACATCGCCGAGAAAGGCTACACAGACATCAAGTCGCTGGTAGCATTCTCCGGCATCGTCGAAGACCCTGATTTCCCCGGCAAGACCTGGACGGAAGTTTCCATGAACGGCGGTATTAAAGAGAGCGAACTGCCGGAGAAGTTCGACAGCCACGAATATCAAGTCCTACTGGTAGCTGACAAGTATCAGACCGGCTACGATCAGCCGCTCCTTCACACGATGTACGTGGATAAAAAGCTGACCGGCTTACATGCTGTGCAAACGCTTTCGCGCCTCAATCGAACCATCGCCGGTAAGGAAGATACCTTCATTCTGGACTTTCGCAACAAGCCGGAAGAAATCTACAAAGCCTTCAAACCCTATTACGAGGACACACCGACGGAGCCGCTGACGGACGCGCAGCATCTCTACCGGCTGCAACACCAGATAGAGGAATCCGAACTCGTCTTCGATGAAGAGGTGAAGGCGTTCTGCGCCATATATTTCAAGCCGCGCCGCAAGGAAACCATCCACGATCACGCACGCATGAACGGCATACTTGATCAGGCGGTGGATCGCTTCAACGAATTCTCTGTGGATAAGCGCGAGGAAGTGAAGACGCTACTCGTCAACTTCCGAAACATGTACGGATTTCTCTCTCAAGTCATCCCGTATCAGGACTCCGACCTCGAACAGCTCTACACCTATTTGCGCTTCCTGCTCACCAAGCTGCCCAAGCGAGAATCAGGCCCGGATTATCACCTGGAAGATGAGATTGAACTGCAATACTACCGGCTGCAAAAAATAAGCGAAGGTCAGATAGACCTCAAGAGCGGCGAAAGCTATCCCCTTAAAGGGCCCGGCGATGTGGGCACTGGCCAGGAAGATGAAACAATCCGTCTCTCGGAACTCATTGACATCCTGAATGAGCGGTTTGGCACCGACTTCACCCAAGCCGACCAGCTTTTCTTCGACCAGATTCAGGAAGAGGCCGTTGAAAACGAAACCCTCAAGAAGGCGGCAGCGGCGAACTCGAAGGAAGACTTCCGGTATGTCTTCGAGAAAGCATTCGAGGGACTCATTATCGACCGGATGGAGGGAAACGAGGACATCTTCGCTCGACTAATGAGAGATAGTGAGTTTCGCAAACTATCATCCGAGTACCTTCTGAACAGAGTGTATAACGCACTGCAAAGGGAGAAAGACGAAGTTACCGAGATTGGAAAAGAAAACCGCGTGAAGATGAGTTTAGCCAGGCCTAATAGAAAAGTGACATAGAAAATGTAGCGGGTGTTGCCGTAATTTACAAGAGCTTCTTCGACAACACTCTTACCCCGCCAAGTCCGGTTCACCGATTTCACCATTCGCATCAATGGAAGCGCAAATTGTGTGATCCGTAAAAAGGTCATCATCAGCTTTATAGTAAAGCTCTCCGTCGCCTTCTTCATAAAAAGAAACGTCGGTGAGAGAAATCCTTTGCACAAGCTCCTCAGGAGTAATAGTGTCGCCGTCGCCCCACGTCCCGTTATAAAGCTCGCTCATTGAAACCGCGATTTTGTCACGAATTAGTGGTTCGTTCGCTATCAGGAATCTAAAAGTATTCCGGGCTGCTTCGGTGATCGACTCCTCTGTTTCAACACCATCAATTGTGAACGTAGCGGTTTTCCCGTTTGCCAGAGTCATTATTCCGCGCCACCCGCTATACTTTTCACTCCACGTTAAATTGCCGAGGAGTTCATCTTCCATAATGTGTTCGGCCTTTGCCGGGCGTCGGAAAAGGTCGAGTAGCTTGCGTATCACCATAGTCTGTTTCCAATCTTCCGGTCAGGTAACAATTCTGCGGCCTGGCGTCCTACTCTAACCCGCCGCGCGCACAACGCCGAAACCAACACAGGGCTCGATGGGAGGTACGCTAACTCGCGGTCGGGTTGAATGATTTGTGGGGCGCGGCACAGCCAACAGCTAAGATGGTGCTAATCATAGCTACCCGGCATGACTGACCATTAAACCTGTGACTACGGCTATCAAGACAGAAGCTATCACTACCAGAATTGACCATCCCGCACCGCTCAGACGACCCTGCGTCTTCAACCCTATTGTTGACTTGCGCTCAAAACAGAGAAACGCCAGCGCAAGAAGTAAGGCCGAAAGGGCGAGACAGTAAATCCTGTGAACCAGGATTCGTGTCAGAGGATTTCCGCCATTCACCAAATCAGCAGGCGTCCACAGCCGATAGAGGACAGGATTATAAAGCCAGTGGTTATAGCCTAGGCCGGTCAGGTAATAAAATGCGCCGCCGATGGTGAGGCTGACGGCATAAGTCAGATATTTATCGCGCAACAGAACATTCAAGGCGACGGACGCGGCAATCATAAAAACTACGCTCGGAACTAAAATCACCGCGTAGGTCGTGAGATAGATTGGCAGTTCAAGCGGCGCGTGTCCTTTGTAAAGCTGCAAGCCCGTTGCGGTCAAAGCGACCAGCAGCATCAGGGAAATTGAAAGGAGCAGCGTGGCTGAGAACTTCGAGAGCAGCAACACAAAGTTAGGCGCTGGCGTGCTCCATACGACAGGCTCGACTCTCAACTCGCGGTCGCGGTGCATCGTCTCGCCCACGTAGAAGACGGCGATGCTGAAGAGAAATAAGAGCAGCGCGTTCGCCGTCCTGCTCGCATAGGTCGCAGAGTATGAGACTTCTGGAACGACCTGGTAAGCGGCTAATTCCAGGCCGCACATCAAGATGATTAGTGGCGCGACGACGACCAGACTGCGCTCGGCGCGAAGCAGGCGAAACTCCACGCCTAAAGCCGCCATAAACTGTCCAAAGCCCGCGCGCCAACCTTGAGTGACGATGTTGACCTGCGGAATCGCAATCTGTTTCACGGCGACGGCTTCAACGGCTCGAACGGATTGCGCTACGCCGAAACTTTCAGCGTCGTTATAAAGTCCCTCCGTTCCTGTCGTGAGATTAAGAATCGAAGTCTGATGCTGCTCGTCGTTCTTCCCGGCTCGTTCGGTTGTCGAAAAACGCGCGTAGAGGATTGCTAAACAAACAAGTGAGACGGCAATCATCAGCACGCGGTTAGCTATCATGTAGCCGTCATAGCTGACCGTGATTTGGTTCAGCCAATCGGCGCTCTGTCCTTTGTAGTAATCGCCACTATTGACCAGCAACGGGTCGAGAACTACTCGCCAGCCCAGCGGCAGGTCTTTAATCGTCAACTGCCACGCGATGTAGAGGAAGTAACAGGAGAACACCAACCCGTAAACGATTTTGACGTTGCGCGTGAGCGTGCCGACGGTAAAACAAACCGCCGCAATTGCCAGACTCGACCCGACGACGAAAAAGAAGAAGTGTTGGACAAAGGGCAGCACTCGCAGCGGCAGGACAATCATGCCCTGTGTGCTGAAAACCTGAAGCAGCAGTAGCGTCAAGGCGAAACAAGCCTGACAGCAGACCAGCACGAAGAAGTTGCCGAAAAATTTTCCTAAAAGATACCCGGCGCGGCTGACGGGCTTTGAAAAAATGAGCGGGTCAACTCCGATGCGAAAATCTCTGATCACGGGGTCTCCCATCATCAAGGCGATGAAGAGGGGCAGCCCCGTGATAAAACAGAATCCCTGGAAGTTCCTGATAATGTAAAAATCGCTGTTCGTCGCCCAGCCACTCGCAACGGCAGCCCCACCGCCCCACCACAGGATGGCATTCACGCTGAAGATAATCATCAGCGCATAAGGTGCGACGCGCTTCAGATTGAACAGCATTTCGGTCTGAAGAACCGCGACGAACGGAGTCGAAACGGTGCTTCTCAATTAACACTCTCCGGTTGACTGACAAGGCTGAAGTAGTAGTCTTCCAGAGTTGGGAGCACGGGGCTGAATTCTTCACCCGGTCTGCCATCCGGCGACAACACTCTGACACGCATCCGCCCTTCAAACATCTGTGTTGAAATCACCTTCAAGCGCGATTTGAGAATTGAGACGATTTCGCGTGGCACTGCGGCTTCCCAAACGAGGTTCGCAATTTGCGCCAGAGCCGCTTGCGGAGTGCAGAACGCGATGATTTCGCCATGTCGAAGGATGGCCATTGCGCCGCAAAGAGTGGAGACATCCGAGACGATGTGCGTCGAAAGCAGCACGACCGTCTCCTGGCCTGCAATTTCGGAAAGCAGATTATGAAAGCGGTTGCGCTCTTCGGGGTCTAATCCGGCGGTCGGCTCGTCAACAATAATCAGTCGGGGTTGTCCGATGAGCGCCTGCGCGATTCCCAAACGCTGCCGCATCCCGCCGGAAAAGCCCCCGACCGGCTGTCGTCGCTCAGGCGAAAGATTGACCCTCTCAAGCAGAGCATCAATTAACCGGGCGCGTTCCTTCCCATCCATGACACCTTTCAGCCTTGCGAAATAGGAGAGCGTCTGCTCTGCCGTCAGAGTCGGATACAGCCCGAATTCCTGTGGCAAGTATCCAAGCATTCTGCGCGCCGCCATTTTTTGGTTGATAAAGTCAACGTTATTAACCGCAATTTCGCCGGAGTCGGGTTCGAGCAAAGTAGCGAGAATTTTCATCAACGTCGTCTTGCCCGCGCCATTCGGACCGAGCAGCCCAAACACTCCAGCAGAAACTTCCAGATTAATTCCTTTCAGTGCCTGAACTCCGCCAGCGTAAGTTTTCTTCAACTCCCTGACTTCAAGCATCGCCTTCCTCCAACTTCTATCAAAATGTCGGCTTGCCTATTTTGTTGCTCAAAGCGAGCGAGTACAAGGGAGCGCCCAACACCCCAGCTAACCGACGCGTAATCAAGATAAATGATAAGAGACTCGCTTATCGCGCATCCGGTTGACTGTGTTGTTAGGCGCAGGTTAGTGTCACTCAAAATCTGATGCCGATGCCTGCGCTAAATTGTAGATTGTGCCTCGTTTCAGCAGGCCGCTCGAATACCTGAGCGGGACAAGGAGCGGAAAGCACGCAGACAAGGCCTGCCTGCTCCCGATAGACACCATAACGGATGATGGTATCCCCTATATCAAGACGTGTCACAATCCGTCGCGACGGATAGAACTCTACTACGCCGCCCACGTCCGCTGAGAGATACGTCGCTTGCCCGAGACGAAACTCGGCATTCTCAATCTGCACCTCTCGATTCAGTGATGGATGAATAACGGTGAGTGTCCTGAATCCGGTGAACTGGCTTGCCTTAGTGAAGCTGACGAAACCCGGTCGGATTTTGCCAAAGAGGCCGACCTTCTTGAAACGCTTGCCGACCTTGACGCCGAACTGACCCTGATAGATATGCCCACCCGGAGCGCCAACGTCGTCATCATTTAGTCGCGGAAAGAAGCTACCTTCCGAATCAAAATTTCGTTCCGGAAAGAAGTTACCTTCCGCCTCAAGAGCAATTTCATTTGTCACATTGTAAGTAAATCTAGCGCCGAACCCGGGGTTAGTTACTTGCCCAGAAACAAACTCGTCGCCTTGTGAAGAAGGCTTGTTGCGGGTAAGCAAGGAGAACTGACCACCAATCTCGAAGCGGGGAGCATCGCCTTGAGCGAGCGTTTCACCGCCAATCAAGAGCAGCGAAGCGAGAGCTGCGATAATAGTGCAGAGGTAAGGTGGTTTCATGAAGCATGCGCTTGCGCCGTCGGCTGCAAGCGCTTGTTATGCGTCGCTGTCGGCAAACAGAAACTCCAACTGCCAGACCAGCCTAGACGTGTTGGTCTACCAGAATCGTGTTTCCATCCGGATCAACAATCATAAAGCTGGCCGGGCCAGTAGAGCTTTCGTCTGCTTCTGTAATCATGTTGACGCCACTCGCTTTGAGCTGGCGCTGCAACTCTCGAACGTCCGTGAATTCTTCGAGTGGCTGTGCCTCACTATTCCAGCCAGGATTGAAGGTGAGAATGTTCTTATCGAACATGCCTTGAAACAGCCCGATGGCGTGGTCGCCATTCTTCATAATCAACCAACCCTGCGATTGATCTCCCATGAAAACCGTAAAACCCAGCTTTTCGTAAAATTGCTTCGACGCCTCAATATCTTTGACAGCCAGGCTCACAGAGAAAGCTCCCAGTTCCATAATTTCCTCCTATGTTCTCTTCCTTTGGATACATTCAAATACCGGCAAAAGAAAGCTACCAACGATAAATTAGAAAATCAATCTACTATCAGTTCGATTAAATCGCCTTTTTTCAATAAGCCTTCGACCAATACCGCACAATAAATACCGGCAAAGTTACCATGCACTTGGGCGACCTTCCGTAAAACTTCAGGGTTATGTTCACTTGTGTCTGGATCAAGCGAAATCATCTTACAGCGCGGGTCGCGTTCAAGAACCATAATTGTCGCCTTTGGACCGATACGCAGACGGCGACCGACAAAATTATCCTCGGCAAATCCGCAGCTCTCAGAGGCGAAATTGAAATAGATGTTTGCTCGAAACCGCCGTTTATCAAGCGGCAGGCTCAATTCCGATTCAATCTGTCGAATGGTTTGTAAGCTGATTAACGAAACCGGGCGGCAATCAGTTAAAGCGCGGTCTGACCGCACGAGTTTCAGTTGATTCTTTTCGCTGATTCCTTCGCCAAGTAGTTTTAGAAGTGCCGGGTCATCAAGGGAAACGATTTCGCCTGATGGAGTAACGATGTCTAAAATCATATCTTCCGCGTCACCGTTCGCAGGGGTAACGCCGGGCGCGATGCTCGCCGCTTCGGTCAAATTCGGCGGCTTTGAAGCTCGTTCCGGGTAACGGAATTGCGGACAATACAGCAGCATTTGTTGCTGCACATTGGCGTTCAAATAAGGAAAGCCTTTGCGGGCGGCGGAATTTTTGAAGGCGTAGCAGCGGTCGCCATAGATGCCCGAAAATCCCATAAAAACTTCGGGCATTTCTTCGCCGCGCATACTTTTAACCGGATAACGCCATAAACTTTCTATAGTTCCGATAGTCGTCATATCAAATCCAATATTAGCTTCCCATTATTTTGCATAAGCATTTAACGCCTGAATCTAACCCACCGCCCGACGATTACACACAACCTGAGCGCAGGAGGCAAGGTTAATGAAAGACAATTCTGAGGGAGGTCGGGTTAAATGAGTTATAGGTTGACGAGGTTCATTCTTCATCTCTGATTCATCAGAGTTAGAGTGAAGGAAGAACATGCCGGGCGGGCGTGACGAATCTTGAATGAAAGGCGCTTTGGACGCCTCTAACAACCTGTTCGCACGCCAGCCCCGCGCTTTAGCTCGACAACGAACTCTCAGATGATGCGCGCCGAGCGGCTCACTATAACTATTTCGCAGAGCTACTGCCAAGCATGTTCTCCGAACCAGACCTGACTCTCTTGGGTGGAGGACTCTCATGGCTGATTACGCCGCGCTCATCGGCATTGACTGGGCTGATCGCAAACACGACATCTGTCTCCTTGACCCGACGACAGGCGGGCGTGAGGCTTCTATCCTCGGCCATTCGCCAAAGACCATTGACGAGTGGGCGACAGCTCTGAGATCGCGCTTCGGCGGACGCCAACTCGCTGTCTGCCTGGAGCAGTCCAGAGGCCCACTGATCTATTCCTTGATGAAGTACGACTTTCTGACTCTCTACCCCGTCAACCCGTCCACTCTTGCTCGTTACCGCAAAGCCTTCTCGCCGTCGCACCACAAAGATGACCCAGCGGATGCCGCCTACCTCGCCGAACTGCTCTTCTTCCACCGCGACCATCTGCGCGCCTGGCACCCGGACTCACAGCAGACGCGCACGCTTGGCTACCTGGTCGAGCATCGCCGCCGCCTGGTTGATGACCGCACCCGCATTAGCAATCGGATGACCTCGCTCTTGAAGTGCTATTTTCCGCAGATTCTGGAGTGGTTTCCAGACATCCGCACCACTCTGGTCTGCGACTTCCTGCTCAGATGGCCTTCGCTAGACGCGCTGCGGCGGGTCAGGCGTGGGACGCTCATTGGCTTCTTGCGCTCTCACAACTCGGTCAGACGTGAGGCCATCGAGAAGCGAGTGGAGGCGATCAAAGAGGCCGTGCCGCTGGTGACAGACCGGGCCGTGATCGCCTCTTCGGTAGTGATGATGAGAGCGCTCGCTGCGCAAATGAAGACGACGCTCGAAGCCATCAAAGAGTTCGACTCGGAGATCGCAGCCTTATGCGCCGTCAACGAAGACTTCGCGCTCATGCAGTCATTGCCGGGTGCTGGCCAGAACTACGCCGCGAGGCTGACGGTGGCGCTGGGTTCGGACAGGGGGCGGTGGCAGTCAGCCGACGAGTTGGCGCGACTCTCCGGCATCGCTCCTGTGATTGAGCGCAGCGGGCAGAGTTGCCGGGTGAGATGGCGCTACTTCTGTCCGAAGTTCCTGCGCCAGAGCTTCCACGAGTACGCGGGCGAATCGGTGAGGCATTCGTTCTGGGCCAGGACTTACTACGATGAGCAGCGAGCGCGCGGCAAGAGCCATCAGGCGGCGGTGCGAGCCTTAGCCTTCAAGTGGATCAGGATCATCTACAGATGCTGGCAGACGAGGACACCCTATGATGAGGTGAAGTATCTGGAGGGACTGCGCCAGAAAGGCTCTTCCTTACTCAATTATGCGGCCAATCATCGGGCGTCAGGCAGATGTTCGGCTTGACTCGTCGCCCTCAGATGGGTTGTTGGGCTGCTTCACACGCAGCAATAGTGTACTTGTGCCCTGACTTCAAGAAATTACTTTTTCCCTCTTTAAGACCCGTTGTAGTTCGTAGAAGGACTTCTCAATTTCATTGTCATGAAAGCGTATGTCTTGCAAACCAGCTATGTTCGAAAACTCCTCAACATTATCTTGGCGCATCAGGACTGTTTTATGAAACCCTAGCGTACCCTGAAAAAGCCCGACCTCATGAACAACATTTTGTCGGGCCCTGCTATGTCCTTCGCTAGTCTCATCTTCAGCGGTTAACACAAGCACGGCAAAGGTAGATTTCCCCAACATCTCCTCAAGGATCATTACTATTGGCTTGCCAATCCTCGATTCGGACTCATAGCTCACAGTTTTAACGCCAAGATCATGCTCTAAGAATTTTTGCACGCTTAACCAGAGCCTGTTTCGACCGTGCCCGATAAAGACACAAGGCTCTTTTGGGAGTTCAACGCGCATACTTGGAAATAGATCATAGATCGGGCTAACGATTTGCGGCTGCTCGACAGCTTTTTTTACTGCTGCTGCTATGATTCCAATATCCCTTTCTACATCATCGGGCAGCACGCCATTAACAAATTGATATCGTTTAGTTGGAACGATGTTAAGGTAAAAAGGGAGCCGCCCTTCGCCAAACAACAGAAGCGTGCCGCTTGGCCGAGTTGCGTGTCTAATGCCTAGTTCGTATAAGACATTAGCGTTCAAAGTTGTGACATCAGCAATCATGACGTCGCTGTGCATTACGAGTGACAATAAACTCTTATGGATGACGCCACCCAACTCAGTATCATCGCCCCTTGTGCACTCAAGCCCAGTTCTTTCCACAGCAGGCTTCAGTAATTTGGAATAAATAATGTCAAAATCCACTCGATTACCGGTTTGGGGATTATCCTTAATCCCAAATGGCATTGAGACATAACACCTCTTTTTTGTAGCTTTAGTCTTTTTCAAGATTTGTCCTTAATCAGAGTGATAATTAGCAGCCCAACGCATATTAGGCGTACTATTTTCCGCCTTCAAAGACGCCCGTTTGGGCGCATCTGTTTTTATTCCAGCCTAACCGCCGCCTCATTTCACGCCCGGTTTCCTAAAACAAAGTGGCACTAACCCAAACTGAAAATGGGGAAAGTCCCGAGGTGGATTCGTTTGAGGTTTTGAATTTATTTACCTTAAACGCTCGTCTCCGATCTCACTGCTGCTCTTTTAATAAGGTGGCGATCAAATCTTCATTCGCTACGATGAACTCATTCAACCAACTGGCAGCGGTTCCCGTTCCACCTTGTTCCACGAAGATGGAAAAGACTAACCCTGCCGCGACTTCGCCTTTTTTTTCATTCTTCCATTTAACGACGGCGAGGATAATGCGTGAGGTAGCGAGCTGGTCTTCTTCAGTTTTAAGCGTCCCGGTCTTCGCGTAGAAGCTGAAGCCCCGGAGCTTGCCCAGGGCTTTGCTGGGTGCCAGCGCCCTAAAGGCCGTGCCTTCCGAGCTATCGACAACGTCCTTCAGACCCGGACGCAGTTGGAGAGCAATCTCCGGGTCGAGCAGTTTACGGCCTTCGAGCGTTTGGACGTCGCCAGTGCCTCGAACGATGTGCGCGACGACGGGTTTCCCCGTTATGCAGGAGCCAAAGGCCGCCGCTAAATCCACATTGGCCCAAAGGTTGGTTCCGCTGCCCAGCAGCATCGTGACGTAGTCACGGGGCTTGTAGAGTCTATCGAAAGCAAAGTCAGGAGCTTCAGGGGCGATTTGATTGAGTAGACCGGTGGACGGAGAGACGGGAACGTTAAGATCGTCATTCTCATTTCTAGTCCAGAACGACCGCCGGAAAGAGATTTCTCTTATCTCGCCCGTTGGTGTCTGTACTCCTTTCACCCCGATGGAGAACATACCGCGCAGAGCTTCGGCCAGCTCGGAACTAGCCAGCCCCGTGTTCGACTGCCTGGAATCGGGACCGAGCGTCAGCATCACGCGCTGATTGCTTTCATCAACCTTGATGCTTGGGAGAAACTGTGGATAGCGTCCCCACGGTCGCTTGTCACGGCTCAGCGACTCGTTACGCGAAGGTGACGCGCCCGACGCTTTGATACCCGCCCCGTCCTTTTCCGCCAATCCTAAAAAGCCTAATCTGATGTGATAGCGATTATCGGACTGTTTGAGGTAAGTGCGAAAGCCCACCCAATCCCCGCCGCGCCCGTTCAAATCCCAGGGCTTCCCTTCGATTCGCAAACCGAAGACATCGGACTCCTCGCCTCCGGCAACAGCCACTTGCAGAAAGTCTGCCACTTTCGGATGAACTTTAAGCACAGCCGCCGCCCAGAGAGGTTTAGTGCTTGACCCCATCACCAGCGAGCGGTCGAAATTTCGGTCTCCCCGGTAACGTGTGCTGATGCTTTGCGAAGCCTCGCGCTCAAGCCATCTCGCAGAGGGGAGCCAGTACCCCTGTGTTTCCCCGCCGACTACGACTCGTTCCAATTCCCAGTCGTCTCGTGCAGAAGTCATGCGCGGCCACCCGCTTAAAGCCAGCGTC
This sequence comes from uncultured Acidobacteriota bacterium, assembly GCA_963791265.1. Classification (GTDB taxonomy): domain Bacteria; phylum Acidobacteriota; class Blastocatellia; order Pyrinomonadales; family Pyrinomonadaceae; genus QHXM01. The sequence goes on along the minus strand of CAWBSB010000002.1, from coordinate 278,796 downwards.
CTGCCCTCCGGCAAGCTGATTACTGAGAGCGCAACACGAGGCGGCAATTTATCCTTGTAATCGTTGCTGCCTTGATAACGCCTGAGCGAAGAGGCGTGCGCCTCCATTCCCTTGGCAGAGATAAATTTCAAGGCTGATTCGTGGAGCGATTTGTTGAGCGTCAATGTGCCGTACTGCTCGATGGCAGCTTTTGAGCGTTCTTTTTTTAAGCGTAACCATTCAACTTCGAGAGCGTCCCGCATATAAGATACCCACGGCAGCGGCGCGCGCGGGTCGATGGCTGTCTCGAAGTGTCCTGCCGTCCAGGCGGGACCGAGCAGAAGCTCGTCGCCGTAAGTCACTCTGGGCAGATCATTGGCAGTCAGCCCGACCTTGAAACTGTAGCTGACGTTGAAATCCGAGTTGGTTGTGACTTTGTAAGTTTCGATTCGCCCGCTCTCGTTGTGAACAGGAAGCAAGCGGAAAATGCTGCGTCTCAGTTCCGGCTGCCGCCACTCGCTGGTCTCTTTTATTAAGCGCTGGTACTCCTGTACCGAATTAACCTTTGTTAACTTATCTTCAAACTCCTGTTCACGCTGCTCTCGAAGCTCTTCCAGCCTTTCTCTTTCTGTTCTGGCATTAAAGCGTTCGACTTCCTGTTGAATGAAGTCTTCGGCGTCGGGATCGGTGAGGCGTTCTTCCTTCAGATCGAGTTTGCGCTTGACCTGATCAAAATCTATCACCCCATTTGCCAGGTACCATTTAACGTTATTAAGAATGATGTCGTAATTAAACTTCTCGAACTCCTTTTCTTCACGCAATACTCCCCAGCCGTTAATCAAAACGGCCAGAGCCGTCAACGCTGGAATAATCCAAATGGCCGGAGCGTATGCAACGAGTGGCTCGCGCTTTGGTTCATCCGAAGAAGCGGCGGCAGTCAGCGACGTGGCTTCATCCTTAATTCGCCGTCCTTCGTAACGCCAGAAAATAGTTTGCAGGGCGAAGCCCCACAACAAGGTCCAGCGGAGCAAGTCCGAAGGGGAATTGACACTCAGGAGCGGCAGATTGCGCCCCGACATCGGGAACGCGCCCAAATTCATCCCGGCGTGATAAAGGCTTTCGATCAGGAAAGCGCCCGCAACAATGAGCGCCAGAGCATATCCTGCGTCCAAACGGTCGCGCCCACCAACAAAAATAATGAAGAGCGGGCAGGCGCACATCAACAGCAGCAACAGGCTGCCTATCCAGCCATATTCGCTAACGATGAAAAAGCTGAAGACGCTGTCATATTGCAAAGTATCGCGCCGCACCTGCGAACGTTGGACAGGGGCTGCGCCGAAGCCAAGTCCCAACCAACCGCCCTCGTGCGCGATAGCCTTGTTCTCCCATGTATGCTGGTTGCCGTTGAGCAACTCCTGATACGGTAAACCTTCACCGCCCGCGACACTGTTGGCCAGAATCGCGTACTGCTGCGCGAGCGAGCCTTTCTTGTAGTTGAGCAATCTGGCGAACACGCGCCCTTGTCCGCCCACGAAGGGAATATACTTGGCGTTTGGTAGAATCATTCCCTCAAGATTTTGATAAAACAAGCCTCCGAGGCCGAAGAGCAAGACGACGCCGAACGCCACGGCTAACCCGGCTTTCAAAGAGCTTTTTGCCCGCAGGACGCCGAACAGCAAGCCCGCTATCAACAACCCCAGCAACGCCAGCCAGGGCAAAAATAATCCTGCGAGAAACAAGACCAAAGCGCTACCGATGAAAATTAGTCCGGTTTTCAAAGAGCGTCCCACTAACAGCACTGCAATCAACGGCAACAAAATAGCCAGCACCGAGAGGACGCTGCCGAAATCCATAATCGCTATCGGGATTGCAATCGCCGGGAAAGAGATCATTAAGATCGCGGAGACAATTAGCCAGAAGGTCTGCCGCCGTGACCACGGCACGCCTTTGTTAGATTGCAGATGCAGTTTCAAACCTATCCAGAGGATGGCTATCCAGTAAAAGATCAGTGGCACGACTAACTCTTGCGCTGTTTTATCTCCGGGCAGCACACGAACAACTCGTGTCAGCAGCCAGAAGAGCACTGAAAAAACGACGAGCACGAACAGCCCGCTCAAAAAGTACTTAACCATCTGGCCGGGCGTCTTGTTGAGGTGCTTAGCCCAAAACCCTTTACTACGGGCGGCGTGGGTTTCGGCCAGATACCACGGTTTGACAAAGACCTTAACCAGCAGACCTTTTGAGTCTGGACGGTATAGGAACCTGATGTGTAAGGCCAGCAATAGCGCGACCAGCGCGAGCAGGCCAATGAAGCCCAGGCCGCTCAAACTGGCGAGGTCGCCAATCGAGAAGTGATAGCTTCGCGGCAAACCTGACCAGAGTCTGGAAGGAAAGTACTGCGCGAACAGCGCCGCTGAGAACAACGCCAGCAGGTAATACAAAGCAAATCGCATCGCGCGCCTGGATAAATCCTCTTCCGCAAGGCGCTCGTCGCGGTCACAACGCAATCGCGTCCACAGCAACAACAATCCCGGCACGATCATCAAGCCAAAGAAGGAGCGTGTGACGCCATTGACAGATAACTTATCGAGTGAAACCGGGTCGAGCGCGTAACGAAAAGCCAGGAGCAGGCGAAACGACAAAAACAGCCAGACGCTCGTGACGATGCCGTATATCACCCAGCGGTTCGTTTCAGGCATTCGCGGGTAGGCGAGCACGATTCCGGCGGCAAACAGAATGAAGGCGAGAAAAATTAAGAAAAAGATGCCTTTGCGGCTTGGCAAATCGTGAACTGTCGTCAAGTAAAACGTGAAGGCTCCATTACCCTGCACGTTGACCTCTGAGGTACCGACACGCCTGACCTCACACTTCACGCCCGGAGGACAATTAATTGCTGCGGCGCTGTCAATCGCTCCCGGCGAATTGAATTTCTGACTTGCCGCATCAATCGTCACGGCTTGCTGTAGGTTGCCTGCGAGACGGCCAACAGGCAAGACCAACGCAATCTCACAGGGGCTCGGTCGCCCTGTCACAACTAAATTTAGGTTGCCATTGTTTGCCTTCTCGGATTCGGGGCATCCTTCGATGCTGCGCGGCGGCAGTGGGGAGGAGAGTCGCCAGGGCGGAACAAAGTCCAGCGTGGTGTTATTCGAGCTTGAGCTGATTGATACGGGCAGCGTCAGGTTAGCCCACTTGACTGTTAAATTAGCGGGCAACTCGGACTCGCTTGTTTCCGAATCGCCGCTCGTCAGGACATAAACCTTCTCGCTGTCTTTCCTGATGAGCCAAATCCCGCTAGCCCAATCTTCGAGCTTTTCTCTATCGGCGATTTTTTCCAGTCGAGTTAAAGGCTCAACGATAGTGCCCGCCAACATATATCCGAGCGGGCGCGTGCGATCCTCCGCGCGCAGGGCAAACCCGGCCAGCTTTTGTCCGCCAGCATCCAGGATTTCCAGCTCTGAGCTGAACCAGCGCCAAAATTTCAGACTCACGCCCAAGCGGTTAACGCGGATTTGATAATCCCCGAACCGCTCCGTGCTGCCGACCGCTACGGGCTTGCCGTTCAGAAAGCGTTTCTTCTCTTCGTCGAAAATGAAAGCCCCGCCGCCGGAGATTTCCAACGCGGCGAGAGCCGATCCCTGGCGGGGCGTGACCTTGAGTTTCGGGAATGGGGCTCCGTTAGGCCAGCCTATCGCAGTCTCTTCCGGCTTGCCGCCAATTAACAGCGGCTCGTTATGCGATTGCATCCCCGTCCAGACGATGCGTGTCCCGTCGCGCCAGTAAGGCGAAGAGAAAATCAGCAGGATAACCGTCGCGGAAGAACAGAGCGCGGCAGCAATGGCTATTAAGGCGGGGAGCTTTTTTTTATGTGGGAAATCGTAACGACGGACGATAAAATTGCTGGCGATATAAGCGAGCAGCGGGAACACGAAGCCTAAGAGAAGTCCTATCCATGACCATGCCATCGCTATTCATCCTCTTCCCCCAAAAATGAAAACATCTTCTTGAAAAAGCCGCGCTTGCGTGCTGGCGGCTTCTCACCCTTTTCCATCCCGACGGACGACTGCTTCTCAAAAGAGGTCTCATCCGGCTGCGGGTCTGAAACCCTGCCGAGGATTTCCTTCACCTTTAGCTTGCCATCCTGATGGGCTTCCAGTTGATGCTTGAGTAAGACGGCAATCCGATGGTTAGTCTTAATAAATTGCAATAGCGCATAATGAAAGAAACTGACCTGGTTCTTCTCAAGATAGAGGAAGACGTTTTTCGTCATGTCCGTGAAAAGCTCTTTGTCGGCTTCGTAAAGGAATATCAGGATTGCCTTCTGGGTTTCCCATTCGAGGCAGCTAAAGATTAATGAGACTACGTTCAACTCCGCCGTTTTGTAGCGGTACGACTGAGACTGTTTCATGTACATGAAGCGTCGCTTGAAAACAGCCTGTCGTGCCGGGTCGTTGATGTTTTCACCTACTACACTTTTGATGATCCCTTTAATTTCGTCCTCTTCCTTGGCCTTCTTTTTCAAGCGTGTTTCCAGAGTCTCGCGGTAGACATCGTCATCTTCCGGTTCCCCATCATAAAGATAATTCTCCAGTTCCTTGCGCAGTTGTCTCTGTTGCTCTTCGAGAATCAAAAGATCGAAGGTTTCTCTCAAGGAATCAGACGGCAAATTTTCACTCACCAGTTTGCGCGCCTTCTTATCAAGAGCGAAGCGTCGCAGGAAGCGACTTTGATCCTGTGGATTTTCGTTGATCTTGAGGAAGGCTTCGCCGACCGCTCTCACGAAGATGTCTCGCTCCGTGCTGCTTTTGAGCAGCGGAAACTCCGGCACGAAATCCCTCATATGCACCTCGAGGAAATAGTCGCGCACTTTTTTCTGATAAACCTGTACCTCTTTCTCCTTGTAGAGCCGCGTAGCCTCTGTCAACTGCTCTACCTGCTCGGCTGTCAAAATCTTTTCCAGTTTCTTAACGGCCTTCGCGTGGCGGCGCAATAACACTTCGACCCTCGGTCCATCCGCGGAGCGCTCGAACGAGTCTTGCAAGAGCTGTCGAATCACCGGGATTTTGCCACCGATGTTGAGAAACTCGGCGAAACGCGTGGAGTAGTTTTTATCTTCGTTCGTCCCTCCGCCGAAGAGCAGTTCGTCAAGCATCCCGGCGAGTCTGTCCTGTGCAAAGTTGGCCAACAACTCTTTAGACGAAAGCGCTGCGTCGTCCGCTATCGGGATGTCGGGATTGGATTCCAGGAGAAACCGAATCCACTCCTCTTGATACTTCTCCCAACTCCTGCTCGCCGCTTCCTCATCTTCCACCTTCCCGAATTCGAGCCACCCTTCCAGCCACGCCGTCGCGCCCTGCTTCGTGAGGTCTGGACGCAACCGGAGCATTACGCCCGCAACTTCGGGGAGATGTTCTTTGCTGAAGAGTCGCGATAGGCTAAGGGTGTTCGGGGGTGGATAAGACGACCCTTCTTCCTGACGCGCTTGCAATACGAGGTCGGCAAATTCGCGCAGCTCGCTTAAGAGATGCAGTTGCTCGTCTGGATGCTCTCTGACCGTCTTCAACAACACTGGTCCAGGGTTTGTGGCATCACCCTCAATGATTCTTTTAAGGGCGTTAAAGGGGACCCACCGCTGTCCCGGCCCTCCCTGCTCTTTAGTGCCCAGGAAGGTTTCGATGATCCGGTACTTTGCTTTAACCGGAACCAATGAGCGAAAGTCCGTAAGAGCGAGGTCGCTCAACCAAGTTTGTGCGAGTTTTGGATAACCGGGAGACCTTCGAGACGCTGCGGCTTCAGCGATTAAATTCACGAGGCGAGAGGCAGACTCACTATCGAAATCTTTCTCGGCCAGCCAGCCACCACCGCTGTCCTGGCCAAAGAGAAAGTAATCTTCCAACCACGGCAGATTTACTCCCGCCGCCGTCATCTCGGCGGAATCCGCTTCGGTATTTCTTAATGCACTCTCTGCCCCATAGCGCGCGGCATCCTTCAGAGGTTTTTCGAGCAAGGAGCTAAGCTGCGAGTTGTTTGCTGAACTCTGCCACAGCGCCTTGAGACTGGAAGCTGACTCAATAGATAGCAGGACGGCGGAGTCAACTAATTTTTCCAGGGACTGAGGTGACGCTGTTTGAGATAGAACTTCTATCTCACGACTGAGGATGTTCGGGATTTTATCCGGGTGGAGTTCCTTCTCCATCAATTTCTGGCAAACTTCGATACGAAAACCCGCAGGCATCAGGTCTTTGGCTGCCGTAGGATAGAGTTTTCTTTCAACGAAAAACTCGATTGCCGCGTCCGGATCGAGCCGTTCAGCGAAGTCTCCGGCGATGCCCTTTTTATTTTCGTAAGCGTCGAAGAGAAGGAAACGAGTTTGCCCCGGTGTCCGCAATCCCGTCCCGGCCTGCGCCAGCTTTGAGGCCGCCACGCCGATGGGTGCGCGAAGTGGGCCGATACCTTTTTCCAGCCGCTCGACGACAGAGTTTAACACCACGTCTAAACGCTCTTCGGGCAGATCAAGCGATGCGGATGAGAGGCTTTTCAGAAACTTGAGGTCTGAGAAAAGCTCTCCTGTCGTGTGGTCGCTTTGTTGCTTTTCCGACTGCCACAAAGGATGTTTGAAGAAGTCTGCCAGATCGTCGGAATTCTGAGCGCGCGCGGCTTCGCAGGCCGTGAACTGCTCTTCGCTCTGTCGCAGAACTTGTAGGGTCTGCTCTCTGGCTTCGGCCCTGTCCTCCACTACTTTGCCGTCGTCGAACACGAAATGCACGCCGAAGGATTTAACCTGTCCACGATGGCCGCCGATTAACCAGCCCTTGCCGCTGCGCCAAAGGGGCGGGACTCTCGTCATTAGCTGCGCCATGCTGGCTACGAGCGGGCGCGCATTCAAACCGATGACCTTGCCGTCCGGCGAAGCGATCACAGGTTCTTCCGAGGCTAGCGAGGCGAACCACCACTGCCAAACTTTTTCTTCGTCCTCGGAGGGCGACACGGCGGGCAACTCCATGCGACCTAATTCCTGAAGAAGCCTTTCGAGGTCTTGCTCAGACTGGAACGTCTCTGCTTCATGTAAAAGTTTCTGCCCCGGCGAATCACCTTCAATGAAGAGCGCCTGAAGCAGATGCGCCCCGTTCCACTCGTATAATTCCCAAGCGGCAGTTCCAGGATCAAGCAAGATTGTTAACGGATAGCTGCGGTCTTTGTGCGGTTGGATTTTACGGAAGATAAGGAAGGGCGAGTCGTCCAGGAGTCCGACGCCGAAGGCCGGTTTGCGCTCGGAGAGGGCGTATCGTTCCTGTAAAATCTCGTCGGTGATGAGCTTTGGCCAGACGCCTATGCGCCGCCGCACTTCGTAGAGATTACCGCCGTAAACCAGTAAACGCACGCTCCGCCTCCGTGACCTACATTTCGCCGTTTCGGTTTGAATCTACCACCGCCGGACCACCCGACTTGAGTTCTTTGATCAACTCTCTCGGCGGCCTGTCCAGGCACCAGGCCAGGAATTTAATCAACCCGTGTGACTGCGGCCTGGAGAACTGCACGTACCGATACTGCTGGCCGACCACGAAGTACTGCTCGCTTGTCCCTTCATCCTTTTTGGTGCCCGCCTCCAGCCTAATCTCGATGAAGCCGGTCGTCGCCCCTTCGGGAATTTTGGCCTTAATCACGTCGCCGGATTCGGCGGTGAAGTTGGCCTCCTTGCCGTTGAAGGAAATACTTTTGGCCTCCTTGAAATCATACCCGGAGGCCGCGTGGATGGTAACTTCCGTGCCAGCCTCCCCGTGCCGCGGCTCGAAGCTGGCGATGGGGTAAGACCTGATGCCAGCCATTTTCGGGAGGCCTTCGGTCCACACGAAAAAAACCTGCTCGATGTGGCTGTCGTACTCCAAGAGGTACTGCCGCAGGTAATCCTTGTCGGCGTCGGCGTTGTCCTCAAGCCACTTGACGAGCATCCGCCGCGCTTCCCCATCGTTGACTTGCAGGTCGTCCGCGACCTTTCTCATGTTCTCTTTTTCCGACTCGTACTGCGAAATCAAATCCAGTTTGGTGATGATCAGGCAACAGCTTTTCCTGTCGCGCTGCTGGATCATGGTCCTGATGCGCTCGCAGGCCTGGCTGATGCTCAGGTTCTCGCCGTCCTTGACGAAGATTTCCTGGGCGTCGATGCAAATAGCCAGCTTGTTGGTCAGGCGGCGCACCGCCCTAGTGACCTCGCCGAAGTTCTTTTGTGTTTCCCCTGCCGTGTCGTAAAAAAGTATCGAGTGCCAGTAATCAGCTTTGCCCAGCTCACGGGTCAGGTTAATTTTAGGTTCAGTCTCCGGCGCGTCCCTGGTTTCCGTCCAGAAGTAACGGAAAAAGTTCACCCCGTTACGCCACACGCGGCCCAGCAAGCGCCCTTCTTTTTTGAGCAACTGCGCGCCGGTCGGCGGCGGGGCGGTCGCGGGGTGGGACTCGCCCGCGGGCCTGATGAAAATAGCTCTCAGGTCGCCCGGGGTTAAGTCGGTTGTCGCTGGCGGACGGAACTCGGGACGATCACCCCAGCTTGAGTGGAAAAAGAGCTCGCGCATGAAAGCGTCTTTGGGCTGGACACCGTCCTGTTGTACTTCCCTTCGCGTGAAAAAATAATCCGCGATTTCTATCCCCCGGTCCCTGTGACCCGCGTACAATTTTTTATTCAGCAGTTGCAAAGTGAGGATTGTTTTGCCGACCCCAGGCGCGCTCGCCATCTCGACCAGACTTCCGAAGGGCCGCCGTAAATTTTCCCCCTCGACCGTTGCCGTCGAGCGCAGCAGACCGAAGGGGAACCACATCGGGCGGTGCCTCTCGCTGAACTGAATCGTGCAGCGTAACATCTCGACGATTTGGTGCTGCATCTCCTTCTGTAATGCGGTCCCCGTCTTCTCGTCCATGAACGGCCATGTGATTTTTCTGCCGTCGGCAGACCTCCCGGGAATGCTCACCTTTGACACGCTACCCGGCTGGCCGTCCTCGGGCGGCTCCGTCGCCTCTTCCCAGAAGGGGTTGACCGCGTCGCACTGCAAGTGTGAAAGGTAGACGGCATCCTCAGTGGTCGGGGTGTAGATTGAGTTCCCGCCGAATCGGATGATCTCTTCGAAGAAGTCCTCTTGGCCGCAGTCGACTTCCAAGCTCAGGGGAGGATTGCCGCTGGTGGATTCTTCAATTTTGAACGCGATGAGGCTATGGCCAGCGCCTAGTTTCTTCAGGCATAGGGGGCAGCGAAACTGATATCGCATCTATCATTCTCCTTGAAGGTAAAGGGTTCAAGGTTAAAGGTCCCGATTGAATTTTATTCCACCGCAGTAAGAGGACGCTCTGGCGGATAGAAAAGTTCCGGCGCAGCGACTTCGGGCAGACCTTACAATCACTCCGAGACTTGCTCTTAACGTTTCTTACCGAAATTATACTCTCTAGCGGAGACGGCGTCTGCCACCGGCAGGGGAAAGCTCAATCGTCTGACTTCTTCCCTCCGTTACTCGACGTGCCGCCATCCCTCCGCAACGTCGTGATGGCCTGACGCACGAGTTCACGCTTGGCCTGATTCCACTCCGCTTGCACTTGCGCAGAGGCTTCGCGCGATTTCCCAACTTCGGCCTCGACCTCTTTGACCATAGCGTCCTGCATCGCCGACATCGCTTTGCGGCGCTTGCCGCTGGCCTCCTGCGCATTGATGGCTCCGTCCACCAAAGCGAGCTGTTCCTTCATCTGGGAGACGGACGTTTGCAGTTCCATCGTCTCCACGAGTTTGTCGTAAGGCCCGTATGATGAAAAAACTTTCGCCAGAATCGGCGCTGTTTCCAGCAGGATGAAGATCAGCATGATGACCAGATTGGCCGCGCCGTAAACTTTGTCCCGCGAGGTCAAACGGTCAAAGGCCGACAGCCTCTTCGCCAATCCATTCGCCTGGTTTCTTACCTGGCGGGCATCGTTGGCAAGATTCGTGCGCAACGTTTCGAGGTCTGCAATCTGTTTTGCCTTTCCCTCAATCTGCTTGCTGACTTCGCTGTCCGGCTTACTTATTTCTTCGTAATTTTTTTTCAGCACCTCGGCTTCGTCGCGCTCCCTTTTACAATTGATGCCGACGCCGGGCTTGCCCGACCCGCACGTTCCATAACATTCGCAATTGGCTTCCCTTTCAGCAGCATCCCACTGCTGCCTTTTAGCTTCAATCAAATTTCGCAAAGAGGTGATTTCGCTATTCAACGCTTGAATGCGCGTGGGGATCTGTGCCGACTGCGATTGCCCGACCGACGAGTTCAGAGAATTCAGCACAGCCTCTTCCTCTTCCCTCTTCATTGTGTCGATCTCAATTTCGATCTCTTTCTCGAACAGCTTCAACTCCAAAGGCTTGGTGATAACGAAAGCCAGAAGCACAGCCAAAGCGACGCGAGGCAGCACCGCTAATATTTCGATTCCCTTTTCCTTCGCCTTCCTTACCCAGTCCCACGAAGGATCCATCTCTTTTTTCTTGATACTCAGAATGATGAAGCGGTCGAGATTGAAGATCATCAACCCCCACAACACACCGAAGGCTACAGACCAACTGACTGACCAGAAGACCGTGTAGAGGGCATAGCCCGCTGAGATTCCGGCCAGGATGCCGGTCATAAGCACGGTGGCACCTATTCCGACATACTTGTTGTGCTCTGTCTCGCACTTTTCTAATAAAGAAACGGTCGCTCCGGAACAGGCCCAGAAAAACCTCTTGATTACATTAGCCATCCAACGTGCCTCCACATTATCTCAACTGGCCTACAACCTCAGGGCGACGTCGTTCTTTTTAAGACATGAATCCACGATCCTGTTGATTAGCTGATTTACCACACTAAGAGCAGCCCTTGACGATGCCTTTTCTTCAGTTCCCGTAGCATCTTGAGTACTTACCTATTCCATGACAATCTTTATACTCCTCCATTTCGCTGATCTAGCTTTGAGATGAGAATTGATTTTCCTGGTACATCGAGGTTGCTGTTGGTATCAGGATGGTTTTATGAAGTTGACCTCTCGCAGGGTTGGACACAAGTAGTCAACAGACAGCAAGAAGCGCCAGGTAGGGTTCGAGCATGAGAGGATTCTTTCAATAGTGTCTGCATGTAAAGAAAACCTATCTCCCCCATTGAGAGGATGTATGGTGTGATTCTACTAACAACGAGCCGGCGGAGTCGATTGACTGTCTCAGGCCTGTGAAGATAAGTGCTAGTCTATAAAAGAATGCAGTGAGAGCCACACTGGTCGTGAAAGCAGGCGAGACTCTATTCCTTGTGACGCTGCACTGTCAAGAGTTTTGAGGCGATGTAGTTAACCAAACGAACGGAGGCGCGCGTGTCAAAAGCTTTGTGTAAATGATTATTACAAGAGAGCAAAGCGATTGAGGATGAAATGCCTGTGACCTGCCCACTTAACATTTACATTTCGGCTAGACGCATATCGCTTTATTCTAAGCGGGCGAATCCTTCTGCTGCCCACCCATTCATCGTAAGAATCATCCCAGCCGTAATAATGAATCAGGTATTGTGATTTTGCCCGGTCAGCATCAATGATCTGCCCCTTGTACCAGTCGCCTTCGGATTTGACCATGACGCGCTCGCCGACGCGTGGGTCGCGTTTCACGTCTGCCTTGCTCAAGACCGTTAGCGGGCTGAAGTCGCCGGTCGTCGTGAACACGGCGCGTTGCTGCTCGGCGAAGGACATGTCTTCTTTAACCTGATTGGCTAGCTCTGCCAGCGTGATCTGCCCGTCGCTGTTCGTATCCTCGTAGGCTTTGCCGCGAAGCGCCGCGAGCAGGCTTTCGGTAAACGTCCATTCGCCTGTGGAAGATTGATCCGCGGATGAAGAGGTCAGGGCAGCGTAAGAGACGCGCGTCGCGCGTTTTGTCAACGCTTCGACCAGCGCGCCGGAGTAACAATTATCAAGAGTCAGGAACGCCCGCGAACCCTTGAAGAAACGCTCTATGCTGACGGGAATCGAGTTGACAGGCCAGCCGGGAACGTCCTCATCGCCAGCATCGTAGCTGGCCAGATAGGTATCGCCTTCGTCGGACTTGTAGCCATGCCCCGTGTAATACAGGAAGAGCAAATCTCCTTTCCCTGCACGGGCGAGGAGCGCGGCGAAGTCATGCTGAATCCGTTTCGCGGTAGCCTCTTTGTCGCGTAAGTAAACAATTTGCGCTGAGGGCACGCCCTGTTGACTGAAGAAGGCGACCAATTCGGCATCGCGGCGGCTCTCTTGCGGAAACGACGCGAACATCTCGGCGTGCTTCCAACGCAACGTCCCGACCACGAAGACCCACGTTCTTTGCGGCTCCCAATCCCGCTTCTGGGCCAGGGTGGGTGGTGCAGCCACGAATAAGGACAGCACCAGAAAGAGCAGATTCACAGCTAGAAAACGTCTGGTTGTTTTAAGGAACACGAGTGGTTTTCACTTCCCCTTTGATAGACTTCCGAATCCCGCAGACTGGACTAAGAGTGGAGGGATTTTTGCTATGTTGCTGGCAATACGTCTCAGAGTCGGACACTTGCGGTCAAATTGCTGGTTGAAAGAGTGTGCCTGATTGGTTACACTCAAGGTTACGGGCTTGCATCCTTCCGGCAAGCCTTAGGGCAATAATCAGAAAAGTACATTAAGCATCTTCCCCAGTCCCCCGGTGAATATGCTTTTGCGCACGGCTCGATGCGATCCCCTGGTAATACTTTTGCGTCGAGCGTTTGCTGGAAAAGAGTTAATGAATAAAAATTTGAGTGCTTGTTCCCCAACCCCCTTTAGCAATCTGCGTTCGCGCTTCTCTCTTTCATCTCTCAGCTTCTTCCGGAGGCCGGGGATTTCAATCAGTTTCGTATTCACTCTTCTCTGTTTGGTCCTGAGCAGCTCTTCGGCTTCAGCGCAGACGCGACCCAAGCGCGCCAGCGCCAAGCCTGAGGAACGTTCGCGCCGCGTTGAAGATCAAGAAAAGGCAGGCGTTAAAGAACCCAGCAAAATTGTTGAGGTGAATGAGACGGCGCAGCCTCATGTCAGGAAGACTGCGATGACCTATTCTCCGCGAACCGGCAACAAGAGCGTAGAAGGTCCGGCGCTGACTAACGACATCGTAATCATTTCACGCGCGGAGGAGACCGCTCCCCTTCGCAAGCTGAGTACTTTGAAAGCAGGCGCTGGGTCTTCGAACATTCCCTCGATCTGGCCGGTGGCGGGAGTCCTGCGCAGCGGCGTCGGCATACGCAACAACCCGTTTGGCGGCTCGTCCATAGAGTTTCATAAAGGACAGGACATTGCCGCTCCGACCGGAACGCCCATCAACGTGACAGCCGATGGCGTCGTCGTTATAGCCGGATGGGTGAAAGGTTATGGGAATGGAATTTACGTTGATCACGGCAACGGAATCACTACGCGCTACGGTCATCTTTCGCGAATAGATGTCGTGGTCGGCCAAACTCTCAAGCGCGGCGATCATCTCGGACTGGTCGGCTCGACGGGACGCTCCACGGGGCCGCACCTGCATTACGAAGTTCGCATCAATGGGGAACCGACCAGCCCGCTACCGTATCTTCCGTTAGTCGCGCCTGCGCCCGGCACGCCGTCAGGATTGCAGCGCTGAATTACCGGCCACCAAGACAAGACGATCCAATTTAGAAAACACCTCGCACGAGTTTTAAGCCCCGTCAAGGGCGAATGATAATAGCCCAGCAATAAATTGCTGGGCTATTTTCACGTCGTCCCTAGCGGGACTCTTTATGCTTTAGCCCCTAATCACGGCGTGGGGAAACCTAATCTAAATGCTGCGCTAAAATCCAGGGCATTAATTCAGCTTCCCTGAGCACGTTAAGCCACACGTTATGTCCCACGCCTTTATACTCGTTATAGCGAACTCGATTACCCTTCAAGGCTTTTAAGGCTTCAACCATCTGGCGCGACTCGCTGACGGGCACGATCCTGTCATCTTCCCCGTGAAAGACCCACGCGGGAGTGCTCCCCACGCGCTCTGCGATAGGCGCAAAGCGATCCCCGCTTCGCAGCGAACTTCCGCCGCAAATAGAAACAAGCGCGGCAAACTTGCCTGGGTTCTCTGCCGCCATGTCCCAGACGCCGAAGCCTCCCATTGATACTCCCGTCAAGTACAGTCGCCTTTCATCAGCGCCAAACTCCTTGACGGTCTGATTCAGCGACGCCATCACCATTCGCTCCATCTCCGGGTCAGACCAGTAACTTCCTTTGCGACACTGCGGGAGCAAAATGATTGCCGGAACTTGCTCTAAATATCCGCGCGCGAACGTGCCCGCCGCGCCTTTATTCGGGACAAACCCGCCCTCTCCACGCTGCCCGATTCCATGAAGAAACAGAATAACCGGCAGCTTCTCTTTGCCCTGAAGTTTTGCCGGAACGTACACCTGATAGCTGTAAGAGTTATTGCCTAACTGAACGGTGCGCGTCAGCAGCCCCGAAGTTTGCCCGTCAGCATAGACAGGCGAAGTAAACGCGGTCACTCCTCCCATCAGGAGTGAAAATAATAGATTTCGCATGTAGAGATTCATTACCCTTCCTTGTTGAATTCTCTTTTAGAAGGCCGGATGAATATGAAATGTTGCCTGCGCTACCAGAAGATAAAGCTTCATACATATTGACCCGCGACGTAACCGGAAGCCCACGCCCATTGAAAATTGTAACCGCCCAGGTGTCCTGTGACATCCACTACTTCGCCAATGAAATAGAGACCGGCCACGCGCCTCGCTTCCATCGTTTGAGAAGAAAGCTCGCTCGTGGCAACGCCTCCCGCCGTCACTTCGGCTTTCCTGAAGCCTTCTGTCCCCGCAGGCATAAGTTGCAGGCGATGAATTTTTTGCGCGATGCCGGAAAGCTCTCTGTCCGCGTATTGCCTGACGGGTTTGGAGGCTGCGTATAGTTGACACCAGACCAGCGCAAAGCGTCTCGGCCAGTGTTGAGCCAGAAGATTAACCAGCTCGATCTCCGAATCCCGGCTCTGTTGCAGAATATCGAGGGCATCTTCTTCCGGTAAGAGATTGATTGAGAGGGTAGCGCCCGGTTTCCAGTAAGAAGAGATTTGCAGAATCGCTGGGCCGCTCAGGCCGCGATGAGTAATCAGGATGTTTTCACGAAACTCCGTGCCGAGACAATCCACAATCGCATCCAGCGAGATGCCGCTCAGCTCCGTAAGCGGTGTTTGTGAGGTCAAGGTGAGAGGCACCAGCGCCGGTCTGGGTTCTTCAATTCTTAAACCGAATTGTCGAGCTAAGGAATAGCCAAAGTCTGTCGCGCCCAGAGTCGGGATGGACAACCCGCCGGTAGCGACGACAAGCGAAGATGAACGGAAACTTCCCTGGCTCGTCTCTACACTGAACACCGTCTCCTTCTTCACGCTCAACACCTGACAACTACAACGAATCTCTACGCCCGCGCTCTCACACTCATCAAGCAGCATCTCTATAATCTGCCGGGAGCTTCCATCACAGAAAAGCTGTCCGAGTTTCTTTTCGTGATACGCGATGTTATGTTTTTCTACGAGTGAGATGAAATCTGAGGGCGTGTAACGAGCCAGCGCAGATTTGCAGAAGTGCGGATTTGCAGAGATGTAGTTTTCCGGGGACGTGTAAATATTTGTGAAGTTGCAGCGCCCGCCGCCGGAGATGCCTATCTTTTTACCAACGCGCTCGGCATGCTCTAAAACGAGAACGCTGCGCCCGCGCTTCCCCGCCTCAATCGCGCACAAGAGACCTGCCGCCCCTGCGCCAATGACGATCACATCCTTTTCCAACATGCCCGACCAGAGAGACAGCTAATATTTATTCCAAAACAAGACGCGCAAAATTACGGCGGAAACTACTTAGAAGGAATTAACAGGGATAGACAGGATAAACAGGATGAAGAACAGATATGAAATCAGTAGTGCTGCGCTTTTTCTTTTCTATCCTGTTTATCCTGTCCATCCCTGCTGAATCAGTTTTCTTAGCGACTCTTAATTTCAACTCACATACAGCGGCAATTCATTCTCTTTGCCGCCCCGACAGGCATAAAACGGCCTCCGCTCCAACGATATTGAATAACCTCATTGTGGTCACAGCGCGACTCGTTTCCATAGATGCGCTCAACGCCGATCAGGCCGTTATAAACTTCCAGGTAATGATCTAACCGGCATCTAATCGAATCCGCCACCACAAAAGTCGCAAGTAATAGCGGGCGTCCATTTTGCAAGGTGTACACACGAGCTTCGGCAGCGTTGGGAGATTGCGCCGCGCCATAACTCAAAACGAAGGCGACTTCATCTTTGCCGTCCCCAGTCAGGTCGCCGTAGTAAGGGCCGTCAATCATGCCCAACTCCCATTGCGTCCCGGCAGCAGCGATTGTTTCCGCATAATAACCATCTCTGAGCTTGTAGGTCTTCGCCCCCAACGTATAGGCAAAGTTCTTGAAATCTATCTGCCGAATATCAATGATGGCTTGTTCACCTGATGAGGTAGACAGACTTTTATTACGGGTAGTACGCGATTGTGCAATGGCATCTGATGAGGAGAACAACAAACAGAAGGCTAAGATAACTAAGGGCCGTTTCAATACTATCCATCTCCTTTTCCGAAATTGCGGAGGATTATCGCTTGCTCAGAATAAATAAGCTATCAGAAAAAGAAGGCCGCTGCGCAATCCAGCAAGCGCAGCGGCCTCTATTCGGTGAATGGTTTTGACAGGAGTTAAAGAGTTGCGGCTCTCTAACTCCTGATAACCAACCCGTAGCTCAATCCAATCAACACATCTTAGTGATTATTCATGTTTCCACGAGTGTTGCTGTTGGTCGTAGAAACACCGGCAGTGTTCTTATTACCGTTGTTATTGACGACGGTCGCCGTGTTAGACGGATTCATTTCCGGTTTTTTACTAACGTTGGCGTTCGTCTCAACCACGCCGTCGCGTGTAGCATTGCTGCTACTGCTACTGTTTGTGCTGCTGCCGGTATTTCCGGTGTTTGCAGTATCACTACTGCAACCGGCACCGATGCCGATCAGGGCGAGCAGGCACAAGGAAGCTAATGTTCGTCGCATGGATCCTCCCTCTGTAAGAAATCGCGGCTTAGCGGTAGACGTTCTCGCCTCGATTGGTTCTCCAATCGTTCTCGAAGTATTCAGCGTCCTCATCTGTACGGGTGTTGACGCCCATCAAGATGCCGCCTTCGTTGACGCCCTTCTCGTATTCCTTGGCACGATCCTCAGGAATGCCGGAGCCGATCAGCGCGCCGATCAATCCGCCGGTCAGTCCGCCAGCGCCAGCGCCAGCGATACCTGCTGCGAGCGGCCCTGCGATGAGCAACCCGATGCCGGGCAGCGCTATTGATGTGCCGATGGCTGCGATGGCGGCCAGTGTTGCGCCGACCGTGCCGCCGATAGCCGCACCCTTGCCAGCGCCTTCCCAGGCTTTGGTGTCAAGCTCGGTATCATTATCATCAGAAAAATGTTTCTTGCGTGTGTCGTCAGACATCACCAGATTGACATCATCTTTAGTATAGCCACGACCCGTCAGTGAGCCGTAGGCGCGTTCCGCGCTCTCCCGATCCCTGAACAATCCAGTCACCATGCGTGAACGTCCCGTGGACGCACCTGTTGTCTCTGCCATAATCTATATCCCTCCAGTTGTTCGTTTTTGAGATTAATGTTTCGGATAATCTCGATTTGACGCACTGAGCTGTACGGTTTTCGTATCATCTCAGTGCGTTCACCGTGTGTATTGCAAGTAGTCTGCCACAACCGGATAACAGGAAGCTTTGGAGAGTTATTAGTTGTAACCCTTCCCCCTTGATAGGCGTCTTATATATTGAGTCAAGCTCTCCCGCTGGACGCGAATCCGCCGGGGATGAGCTTGGCTTATTTTGTTTGTTAAAGGGGAAAAGAAGATGAAAAAATTACTGGCACTGACATTGTCACTGGCTTCAATTGGTTTGGTCGCTTCGTCCGCAGAGGCAAAGACTGCGAAAACATCCACGGCTTCGGCCACCACTATCACGGCCAATGCGCCTGAGCCGCAGTGGGGAAATCAAGGTCAAGGCAGATGGAACAGGCGCAATAACCGGCGTGCTCACGTTACGACGCAAACGCGCCTTGTGCGCTACGGCAGGCAACTCTTCCGCGAAACTTATCAGATCAGGTACTTGCCGAACGGCAGGACAACAACCAGGCTGATAAGCCGCGTCAGAGTCCGCTAAGCATGCAAGTAAAAATCAGCAGCCGGGATGCGCGAGAAATTCCTTCGCGCATCCCGGCTATTATTTATCTAAAATTCCGTCACCCCGCTAAGGGTGCTGTCTCGACCACATACAAACTCCCGTCACCATCAATCGTGTAGAGCTTGTACCCGCTCTCAAACATGTGAACAGTATTGCCGAACACCGGCTTGCCCATTTCAATCCACGCCCCGCTCGTCAGTTGGCTCTCATAAAGCCCGCCGCCCCTGTTTATGCTGTAGAGCCGACCAGCCATAACTGCCACTGCACGGGTGCCTCTCCAGTCTTCAGCTTTGCCGACCAATCCCCAGCTTCCGTTTGCCGGGTTCACCCGATAGAGGCCATCGTCTTCAATTGTATAGAGCGAACCATCTGCACCGAACATGTGACGTGTTTTGGCAAATTCCGGCTTGCCAATCTGCTTCCAGACGCCTGTTGCCGGATTGGTTTCATACAAGATACCGCTGCTCTCAACTGTGTATAGCCGCCCGTTCAGGATAGTACCCGCAATCGTGTTCCCCCACTCACCGGCCTGACCTACGCGATTCCACGCGCCGTTCATCTGGTTGACACGATAGAGGCTGCCATCCCTCTCAATCGTGTAAAGATTTGCATCAACGGCAAAGAGGAATCTGGTGTTGGCAAACTCCGCCTTTCCGATCTGGCTCCATTTGCCGTTGGATAGATCGGTCACGTAAAGGGCACCGCTCGTCTCGATAGTATAGAGACGATTATTCGAGACGACCGCGCCAATCGTATCCTTCCATTCACCAGCCTGGCCAAGGCGTGTCCGATCACCGACCTTAGCCCCGGCTTGTTGGAGAGCGCCGACGGACACCATTAACATTAAAAGACAAAAGCAGCTAAAAAAACTTCTCTTAACTCGCGATGAAACTCTCTCGGTGGAACTCGTCTTGTAGCAGTGCAGACTTGCGTACATGTTGTGCTCCTTAATTTGGTTTGGGGGTCTCCGCCTTGAATGCGCGCAAGGGTGCCATAACTTTTATAGCGAGGCAACCCTAAAAGATGCGCCCATATTCGTCTGGCGTTGAGATAAGAAGGTTGTAAATCAGGACATGGCGAGTCCCGGGCGAACGGTAGCCTTGCGATCTCGGAGCTGAATCAAGGGTTCTGTTCAAAGACAGGCGATTGCTTCTCCGGGAACGTCAATTTGCCGACGGCACTCGGAACCACCATCTTCAGTTTTGATTCATCAATCTGGGTAATATCGATAAAAGTCCACTTGATACTATCCTTGTCTGAGATTGCAAGCAGGTAAGATTGCTGCTTCAAGACGCCTTCGGGACTTTTCAACTTCAGGGTGTAAGGGACGATAGCGAAAAGTTGAGAGTCAACGGGCACGACCTCCTTCGGGACATCAACGGTCGTGGAAACGATCTCGATGCCTTGCCCCTTCATCTCCTTCATCTGTCGCTCAACCGCCGAGGCCATCTTCGCTTTCCCGCCCATTAAATCCACCAGCTTTGGGTAAGATGAGTCAACTAATTTTTGATAGTCGCCGTTGCTGAACGCATTGAGGCTCTCTTCGGCTCTAGCTTTGATCTCCTCAACCTTAATCTCTTCGCGCCTCGTCTGTGTACAAGAGATTGAAGATAAGAGAATGAGACTGATTACCAGACAAATCTTTTTCTGCATGTTCGCTAAACCTTTCTCATAGCCGCCTCACGCCCGACTTCAGCGCGTCCTCGAAGATGACAGACCTGTTACTTGCGCGTCGGCTGCTCCTCCGGGTAAGCGAGAGACTTTCTACCGGCGAATCATCGTTGCCAGCATCGTGGCAACTAACTTCGCCTCCTCACCCGTCCTGCCGTACACATCGCACCTCGTCACCGTCAACGTCTTTCCGGCCTTGAGAACTCTCCCCTCCGCCACGAATATCTCTCCGCCTGCCGGTCGCAAGAGGTTCACCTTGAACTCCACGCTCAGCACTTCAGAGTCGGCAGGCATCAGCGTGTAAGCAGCATATCCGCAGGCGCTATCAGCCACCGTGGTAATGATGCCTGCATGAATGTACCCGTTCTGCTGCGTCAGGTCCTCGCGGAACGGGAGCACGATGTTAACCGCGCCCGCTTCGACGCGCCCAAGCGTTGCGCCGATCAACTGCATCACGTGTTGGCGCGCAAAGCTCTGGCGGACACGTCTCTCGTAGTCTGCATCCTGAGTTTGTAAGGGAATCATGTCTCACACTAAATAGCAGGTTGGTTTTCTTCGCAACCCCTGAGGCCGAACGCCGGTTGAATGAGTTATAGGTTGACGAGGTTCATTCTTCATCTCTGATTCATCAGAGTTAGAGTGAAGGAAGAACATGCCGGGCGGGCGTGACGAATCTTGAATGAAAGGCGCTTTGGACGCCTCTAACAACCTGTTCGCACGCCAGCCCCGCGCTTTAGCTCGACAACGAACTCTCAGATGATGCGCGCCGAGCGGCTCACTATAACTATTTCGCAGAGCTACTGCCAAGCATGTTCTCCGAACCAGACCTGACTCTCTTGGGTGGAGGACTCTCATGGCTGATTACGCCGCGCTCATCGGCATTGACTGGGCTGATCGCAAACACGACATCTGTCTCCTTGACCCGACGACAGGCGGGCGTGAGGCTTCTATCCTCGGCCATTCGCCAAAGACCATTGACGAGTGGGCGACAGCTCTGAGATCGCGCTTCGGCGGACGCCAACTCGCTGTCTGCCTGGAGCAGTCCAGAGGCCCACTGATCTATTCCTTGATGAAGTACGACTTTCTGACTCTCTACCCCGTCAACCCGTCCACTCTTGCTCGTTACCGCAAAGCCTTCTCGCCGTCGCACCACAAAGATGACCCAGCGGATGCCGCCTACCTCGCCGAACTGCTCTTCTTCCACCGCGACCATCTGCGCGCCTGGCACCCGGACTCACAGCAGACGCGCACGCTTGGCTACCTGGTCGAGCATCGCCGCCGCCTGGTTGATGACCGCACCCGCATTAGCAATCGGATGACCTCGCTCTTGAAGTGCTATTTTCCGCAGATTCTGGAGTGGTTTCCAGACATCCGCACCACTCTGGTCTGCGACTTCCTGCTCAGATGGCCTTCGCTAGACGCGCTGCGGCGGGTCAGGCGTGGGACGCTCATTGGCTTCTTGCGCTCTCACAACTCGGTCAGACGTGAGGCCATCGAGAAGCGAGTGGAGGCGATCAAAGAGGCCGTGCCGCTGGTGACAGACCGGGCCGTGATCGCCTCTTCGGTAGTGATGATGAGAGCGCTCGCTGCGCAAATGAAGACGACGCTCGAAGCCATCAAAGAGTTCGACTCGGAGATCGCAGCCTTATGCGCCGTCAACGAAGACTTCGCGCTCATGCAGTCATTGCCGGGTGCTGGCCAGAACTACGCCGCGAGGCTGACGGTGGCGCTGGGTTCGGACAGGGGGCGGTGGCAGTCAGCCGACGAGTTGGCGCGACTCTCCGGCATCGCTCCTGTGATTGAGCGCAGCGGGCAGAGTTGCCGGGTGAGATGGCGCTACTTCTGTCCGAAGTTCCTGCGCCAGAGCTTCCACGAGTACGCGGGCGAATCGGTGAGGCATTCGTTCTGGGCCAGGACTTACTACGATGAGCAGCGAGCGCGCGGCAAGAGCCATCAGGCGGCGGTGCGAGCCTTAGCCTTCAAGTGGATCAGGATCATCTACAGATGCTGGCAGACGAGGACACCCTATGATGAGGTGAAGTATCTGGAGGGACTGCGCCAGAAAGGCTCTTCCTTACTCAATTATGCGGCCAATCATCGGGCGTCAGGCAGATGTTCGGCTTGACTCGTCGCCCTCAGATGGGTTGCGAGTCTCCGTCTTCGCCGTTAGGCAGCCTGGCTTCGATAATCTCTCTGATTCGCTTTAGCAGATCGCCGCGCCAGCAGTGCAATCGGTAATCCGACCAAGAGAGCGTGTCCAATAAATGCAGGCAGAAAGGTGCGTAGGGAAAACTGTCCAGACCTGGCGGCTGAAAGCGGGATGACGACATAATTCATCACCAGATAAGCAATCATCCCGTAAATTAATCCACCAACAACGGCGTGATCAATCAAGACCGGCAATTTCAGACTGGCTACGTAATAAACTGCGGCGATACATGTCGCCACCACAAAATGCAGCAGAATACCGAGCAGAAAAGTCTGGACTCCGCCTTCAAACGACGCCTTGCCGAGCAATCCCGAAGCGACGGATTGGAAAATTCGCAGCGGCTGTGCGCCCAAAATTAGACCGTAAAAGATGAGAGCAAACAGCCCGTCCAATATTCCGACGACCAAACCACCATAAAGAATCGTGTCAAGAGCGCGAGGGCGTCTCGTGCCAGGGGCGTCACCACCGGAAAGTGCGAAAGCGTGCTCACTCATGTATTTTTCTCTTTCGTCTGAACGATACCAGAAGGTAGAAGCATAACGGCAGAATTAACCGGACCCTGCATTTAATCCCACCTATGCACGGGCAATAGCCGTATAACGCATGATAGACGTACTAACAGCAGCCGGTAAAGACGCCCATTTAGCCGTCTTTGTTTTTATCCCTCCCTGAACTTAACAGACGGGGCGGATTTCTGTTTTAATAACGCTCTGATGAAACGTAAACATAAATTTATCGCGCTCAGTCTTCTGCTCTTCTGTGTCGCCGTTGGCGGCTTTCTTTTCTGGACGTACCGGGAGCTTCGCGCGCCCGTCGCGCATGACAAGGCTGATAAGTACATAGAGATTGCTCGCGGCCTGTCGCCATCACAGATCGTGGGTAAGCTCGCCTCCGAAGGCATTATCAAACGTGAGTGGCCGCTCCTGGCCTACATGAAGTTGACGGGCGCGGGCGCACGCCTCAAAGCAGGCGAGTATCGCTTTCCTTCTCCTATCTCGCCGCTCGACGCGCTCAGGAAACTCGAAGAGGGGCAGGAGCGTTTGAGTCGCTTTACCATCATCGAGGGCTGGTCGCGCTTTGAGATTGCAGCCGCGCTGGCGCGCACTCCTGAACTGAAATTAGAAAGCACCGATCAAGCGCTGGCGCTGATGAATGACGCAAGCGCCATTCGTGACCTCGACCCGGAAGCCACCAATCTCGAAGGCTATCTCTATGCGGATACATATAACTTTCCGCCCGACGCGACTGCCTCCTCTATGATCGCCGCGATGGTGAAGCGCTTTCGACAGCAATGGAAACCCGAATGGACGGAAAAGGCTCGCTCTCTAGGGATGTCGCCGCGCCAGATCGTGACGGTCGCATCCCTGATCGAGACTGAAGCAAAATTGCCTGAAGAAAGACCCATCATCGCGTCTGTCATTTATAATCGCGTGAAAAAGAATATGGCGCTCGGCGTTGACTCATCCGTCATCTACGCCTCTAAGCTGGCGGGAAAATGGAAGAACGACGGGAAGGTTTATAAAAGCGATCTGGATCGGCAGTCGCCTTACAACACGCGGCTGAACGCGGGATTGCCGCCCGGCCCTATCGCCTCGCCGAGTCTCAGTTCATTGCAGGCCGCGCTTAATCCTTCGCAGACGGATTATCTCTACTACGTTCGAGAGCCTGCGCGGAACGACGGGGCACACAATTTTTATAACAACTCGGCGGACTTCGAGCGCGGGGTGCAGGCTTTGAGAAACTGGGAACGCGAGCGGGATGCGCGCGCCGGTGCGAGTGGAAACGAAAGCGGTCAATAAATCGTTTGAGGCTCGTCGTGTCTTTCACAGATTGCTTGAATTGCGTGTGGCTTTGATTTATGCTCGGAAGCGTCTCTCGTTAATCAGCATTGAAAGTTTTCCAGCGTGTCTGTTCGCAATCAAAGGCGGTAAAAAGTGAAAAGAATAATCTCGGTCATTTTCGTGCTAGCGCTCGCTTCGATAAGCGTCTTTGCTCAAGGGCCGGAAAAGGGCGTTGATAACCAAAACCAGGGCATACGCGATCAGGGAAATAGCCGCGCTCCTGCCAACAACGGCGCGAAGCAGGATACCGGAGCGGGTAGAGGAATTGATTTTGGCAAAGGCCGCACGCATGCTCCGCCGCCAATTCCTAACCCCTACAGATTTTCAATCCGGCGCGACACCATCATCAAGGCAGCCGAGGAGTTGATGCGTGACCGTAAATTTGTCCTCGATACGGCGGCGTCCAGACCTGACGAAGGAATCCTGATTAGCCAGCCATACGTGTTCACGAAGGGAGCTGTCGTCGCGACTTCGGAACTAGGCCGTTACGCCGAAATCACAGACCTCAACTCGCGCGGGTGGACGCGTGGTCGCTACATCCTGATTATCGAAGTTCAGCCGATTGACGGCAACAACACTAACCTTTCGGTCAACGTCAAACTCGAAGGTCGGAGCGACGGCGCTTCCGGCCCGGAGTGGGTGACGCTGAAAAGCACAGGCGTAGCCGAAGAAGAATTTCTGACGCCGCTCATCGAAAATCTGACGGGTGCGCCGCCGCCGGGACGCGCTCCATCACAATAATCGAAAGGAACGCTTCTCTCTCAATTCGTGACATTTATTTTTAGAGCAATGCTTTTTATTGCAACCTTTACCTCCCCAGCCCTCACCATATACCTCAACCCGGCGAGGACGTTTTAAGATGATTACTCCAGACAGCATTAGTGATAATTTCACAGAGACAGACGATACCGGGACAAAGCGGGGTCGCTCATCCTTAATAAAAATCGTCTCGATTGTTCTGGCGGTGGCAGTCACCGCCACGCTGCTCATCGGTTTCCTGGTCTGGCGAAAGCGCCACGAAGAGAGAGTCGGCGTTGAAGCGCAGCCGCAAGCAAAAACCGCCCGCCCAATGCTTCCGACCAAGGTGCAGGTCTACATGGATGAAGCAGTCCGCAAAGGCCAGCAAGCCCAGATTAGCGGCACGGTTCACAATATTTCCAATGAATCCCTTTCAAATATAGCGCTTGAAGTCGAGCTAACCCGGCGTAAAGACGCAAGTACAGAGGTGCGCTCGATGGAGGTTGAGCCAGGAGAGCTTGCCCCGGATCAGAAGGGGCGCTATCAGCTAACGCTGACGGGCGACTACAGCAGCATCAAGATACTGAGTATCAAATCCGGCACTAATGCTACCGAGATAGGTTTTAAGAAAGCTCCCGGCATTCCACGCCCTGTGGAACGCCCGCCGGAGGGAAAGACCATCATCGTCAACCGACCGTCAACGCCGAAGCAGGGCGAAGAGTTCATCAATACTCCTGACAACCCCGCGAGGATTCCCTGAGGCTTGAGACAGGCATTTTGCAGGTTTCTCGTTTGAGCCATCTTCAAACCTTTGGCCGCGTCCGGCTTAATGCGATGAATGAGGAGTCGGCATGACGACATGCTTCAAGTTATTCTTTGAGTCGCACGAGCTAAGCTGAAAAATAGTTATCGTTAACTGTCTCGCATTGCAATCGAAGAGGAGACGGTCTGCCTTGAATTTTAAGAAATGAAAGCGCCTGCCGGACAACCCTTCATTCCTTATCAATCGTCCCAGAGTTGCTTCAAACGACATGCTTGATGTGAGGAGAAGGTTTCCGCTACAATCCGCGCACCAAGCAAGACTTTACTGAAACAGACTCTTTATAAGGTAAACCTGATGCTATTTCGGACACTGCTTCTCCTGGCGCTCGTCACCGGCATGAGCGTTGTGGCGCAGGCTCAAAGTCGAAAACCGGCTCGTCCCCTGCGAAATCCCAATGCCTCGATCAGCGCGGAAAAAGCCGCGCCCGGCCCTGATTCCAAAATCATGGTGGGTTCGCCCGAAGAGGAGATGCTGGCGCGTCAGGATGTCAGGGCTGCCGAAAAAGATCACGAGGAGAATCTTGAGCGCGCACGCGAGGCCGCACAGCTCAGCACGGAAATTCGTGATGCTTACCTGCACAACAAGGCTTTTGGCCGCATTGAGCAGAAAAAGCTGGAACGGCTGGAGAAGATTACGCGCAAGATTCGCAGCGAAGCCGGAGGCTCAGACGGAGAGGTCACGATAGAAGACGTGCCCACGCAGATTGAGCCTGCGCTCTCGCGCATCGCCGATATTTCCGAGAAGATGCGGAAGGTGGTGGAGAAAACGCCGCGCCAGGTAGTTTCTGCCTCTGTCATCGAGCGTGCCAACGAGCTGCTCGAAATCATTCATTACCTACGCACCTTCACACGCTGACCCGGATTCCCCAAAGATGTCAACTTACCGGCGAAAGCTCACAACCCTCAGACATTCTCTTTACGGACTTGTCGCCCTGCTGACAATCTTATTTTCCTTCCCTGCCGCCTCTGCTCAACAGTCTCAGGACGAAGATGATGAGGTCGTGCGTGTCAATACCGATCTGGTAGTCGTCAATGTCACGGTGACTGACGGCGTGGGGAAGTATGCGCGGGGCTTGCGTCGTGCCGACTTCAAACTGTTTGAGGATGGACGAGAGCAGAAGATTTCCAGCTTCGGAGCGGAAGAGACGCCTTTCGCCGCAGCCGTGCTACTGGACTTTTCCGGCAGCATGGAGAAACGCGTCTCGATGGCTCGCTCGGCGGCGATTCGTTTTCTGGACGGCTTGCGTGAGGAAGATGTCGCGGCTGTTTATAAGTTCGATTCCGAGATTGAGCAGCTACAGGATTATTCGCCGAGCCGCGATCTCGCCCCGCTCGCTTTCGGGATGCGCGCCAAGGGTATGACGGTGCTCAACGATGCAATCCTGCGCGCGGCGGATGATCTTTCGCGTCGTCCTGAGAAACGGCGCGCGATTATAGTGCTGTCCGACGGTTTCGATACGAAAAGCTCTGCCTCGATGGAGAAAGCTCTGGCTGTCGCCTTCAACGCCGGAGTCACTATTTACACTGTGGATATGTCTTCGCCTGAGACTTCATCTGCTCAAGCGAGGGCGCAAGCTGCGGGGACACTGCGAAGTTTCGCAAACAAAAGCGGCGGACGATATATCTCAACACCCGGCGGGCAAGCCATGCGCGAAGCCTTCAACAGCATCCTTGAAGAACTCGGCAACCAGTACACGCTCGCCTACCAGCCATCAAACCGCGCCCGCGACGGTCGCTTCCGCGAAATCGAAGTCAAGCTCTCCCGCGCCGAACTCCTCGCCCGAACACGCAAGGGCTACCGCGCACCCAAGAATTAGAGCGGTTTGCAAATGAATGTACGGCGCTGAATCAAACTGTAGGGGCAGGGCTTGTCCCTGCCCGTGCCGGATTCATGGAATTTAACGTTGAGTTATCGTGTCAATTGAGCGGGCAGGGACAAGCCCTGCCCCTACAATGATGCCCGCGCCTTTCGTTCAATCGAAAACCGCTCTAGAGGTCAGAGGCTAGAGGTTAGAGGTTAGATAACGTCAGCTCGACGTAAGAGGGACAACGTTTCAGCCCCGTCAGGGGCGGCACATTGTAATTCCTTATGTCGAACTCACGTTAGATAAAATCCTCTGCCTTTGCTGGTCTCTGACCTCTGACCTCTGCTTTATATACTTGTTTCGTTCCGCGACTTTTCCTGATGATATTCAAGGGCGAGTTGGATGAGGCGGTCAATGACTTGTGGGAAAGGAATGCCGGAGGCAGCCCACATCTTGGGATAGCCTGAGACATCCGTGAGGCCGGGCATGGTGTTCAGTTCGTTGATGAGCAGTTCATTTGTGTCGCGGCGCAGGAAGAAATCCACGCGCGCCAGTCCCGTGCCGTCAACAGCTTGAAAGGCGCGCGTCGCCATTTGCTGGATGCGTCGTATCACAGCTTTTGAAAGCGGAGCGGGAACGACGAATTCGACGTGGCCGGTATTCGAATACTTCTCCGTGTAATCGAGAAAGGCCGCTGCCTTGTCGCGCACCACGTACTCGCCGGGCAAGCTCGCCTCCGGCGCTTCATTGCCCATCACGGCACACTCAATCTCTCGCGCATTCAGTCCTTCTTCAATAATCACTTTGCGGTCGTAACGCGCTGCCAACTCAATCGCCCGTTCAAGAGAAGCTTTATCTGTCGCCCTGGAGACGCCGACGGACGAGCCTAGATTGGCGGGCTTGACGAAGCATGGAAAACCGAGTTCGCGCACCGTCCGGCGCAAGATAGACTGGCGATCATTCTCCCAGGTCTTTCGCAGAAACCAGATGTGGCGACAAATCGGCAGCCCTGCTTCCTTGAAGAGCGCTTTCATCGTCACCTTGTCCATCCCGCAGGAAGAGGCCAGGACACCGCAGCCGACGTAAGGCATGCCAACCATTTCAAGCCATCCCTGAATCGTCCCGTCTTCGCCGTATGTCCCGTGCAGCACCGGGAAAACGACATCGAGCGGCTGCGCTTGATTGCGCTCGTCATCCCTGCTCTCAGCGACGAGACTGTTGCTGGAAGGATCGCCAATGAGAGCTGAAGGCTGACGCTCTTCGGCAATCACTTCGTCGGTCAGCAGCCGCTTTGTTTCCGCGGGCAGAAGGCGTGACGCTTCGGCGGACGAGAGCCACTTCCCTTCCTTCGTGATGCCAATCGGCACGACCTCGTACTTGCGCGGATCAAGCACGTCAATCACCGCACGCGCAGAGCGCACGCTTACCTCATGCTCGCCCGAACGCCCCCCGAAGATCACCCCGACACGAAGTTTCTTTACCAAGCAGCACTCCTAAAAAAGTGATAGGTGATAAGTGATAGGTGATAAGAGAAAACCTTGTTCTTTCCTATCACCCATCACCTATCACTTATCACTGTATTAAAGAATCGTTTTTCCTAAAGCCGAGAGAATCAGCTCGACGCCGATTTCCGCCGTCCGGTTGTTGCTGTCGAGCGCCGTGTTGATCTCGACGAGTTCGAGTGAGCGCATGCCGCCCGTTTCGGCGATCTTCTCCAGCGCCAGGTGCGACTCGCGGTAGGTTAAGCCGCCGCGCACGAGTGTGCCGGAGCCGGGAGCGTCGCCGGGGTCTAAGGCGTCAATGTCAAACGTCACGCTGTAACCGGCGGACGCGCGCGAGGCGATTGCGATTGCTTCGTCAATGCAACTGCTCATCCCGCGCTCGTCCAGTTCGCGCATCGTGAAGAAGCGCATGCCCAGTTGACGGATCAAGTCGCGTTCGCCCTGATCTAAATCGCGAGCGCCGATGTGCGCGCAGAAGCGCGGGTCGAGTTTCGGCGCAAAGCCTGAGACGTGCGTCAACTCCGGCGCACCAAAGCCCAGCAACGCCGACAAAGGCATGCCGTGAATGTTGCCTGAGGGAGAAGTCTCAGGCGTATTCATGTCGGCGTGAGCGTCGAACCAGATCAGGCCGAGCGTTTGATTTCTCTCGCGGTAGAAAGAAGCGGCCCCGGCAATCGAGCCGATGGCGATTGAATGATCGCCGCCCAGCACGAGCGGGAGTTCTCCACCGGCCAGGATATTACGAACTTCCAACGCCAGTTCCTCGCACACCGCGCTAATCTCCGGCAAGTATTTCACCTTTCCAACTGGCTCAGACGCACTTTGCGGTCGCGTAATCCGCATGTCGCCGAGATCGCGCACCTCGTAGCCAAGCTGTGCGATGCGTTGATTAAGACGCGCCACACGCAAGGCGGCTGGCCCGATGTCCACCCCCGCCAGGCTTGACCCGAAACCGAGCGGAACGCCGAGAATGCTCACCCGCCGCCCCGTGCCCGGACGATCCGAAGAAAGAGTTTGCGATTGCTGCGTGGTTAAGACTTCGCTCATAAAACCCTGTGTTAATAAATCAGATTATACTTGAATGTCTGGAGAGAGAGATATTCACCACCGCAGACGCAGAGGGGGCACAGAGAAATGCAATCTCAAATTACAGATTTGAGATTTCAAATTCTTAATCTGAAATTTCAAATCTGCCATTTCTAATTTTTAGCTCTGTGCATCCTCCGTGTTCTCTGTGTCTGCGGTGGTGAATCCCCAATTCGCCATACACTCCCTTTTGAAAGCAATCGAATCGTTAATTCGTTTGGCTTGGGAAGAAAGGCTTCATCAATCCGGCGAATGCCGCGAGGTTGCGAGTCTGGATGAGAATCTCTCCCGGCCCGATGAATTCTGAGACGATGCCTTCACCGCTCATCATGCTGCGAAAAAAACCTGCGGTGGCTTTGCGTAGAGAATACTGCGTCGTTCCTTCCCACGCGACCAGATGGCCTGTGTCAACGACGTAGCGCTCGCCTGGTTGCAGTCGCTTGCGATGAATCGCGCCGAAGGAAGAGAGCAGCAAAAGGCCGCTGCCACTCACCTGCAAAACGAATAGACCTTCGCCGCCGAAGAAATTCTTCGCGCCACCCCACTTCGTATCCACCGTCAAGCTGGCATCACCCGCGAGGTACGAGCTTGATTGCACGAAGAACGTCTGGTTGTTCAATTCAAGACCGGCGATGTCGCCGGGCGCTCCCGGCGCTAAGCAGACCTCGCCCGCTCCACCGCGCGCCGTGAAAGTCGAGACGAAAGCCGATTCTCCGCCCGCCGCGCGTTTAATCGCCCCGAAGAAGCCGCCCTTCATCTCCGATTGCAACTCCACGTTGGCGGACATCGAAACCATTGCTCCGGCCTCAGCCAGAATCGCCTGTTCGGGCTGAAGCTGAATGATGACGAGCGAGAATGAAGGCTGGTATTGAATTTCGTAACTGTAGCCACGACCCTGCCCACGCGCATCCGCGTCCAGATGAATGCCCTGCCCCTGTGGCGATGGCGATGGTGCTGGCATTAGCGGCGGCGGCGGATAACCGTAAGGGACGCCTCCTCCGGGATAACCCTGCGGCGGCTGTCCGGCTACTGGATAACTAAAATCGGGAGGCGGCGCAGGCGGTGGCGGTGGTGGTGGCGGGTTGCCAGCCGCAAATCCGCCCGGCTGGTAATTCGGCGGAGACGAAGGTGCATTGAAGCGAGCGCCGCACGCGCTGCAAAATTTCGCGCCCGGTATCAGGTTTGCGCCGCATTGAGGGCAACTCATAAGATAACCCCTTTTGCTTTTTCATTGATGATGGAAACTGCCTGCTCCGGCGTCTGAGCAAAGTCGAGCACACTGACATCGGTTTCGCTGACGACCAGATGCTGACGCCATGCTTCGACAATCGGCGGCCAGCACTCACCCAGCAGAACGAGCGGGCGTGGCTCAATCACGCCCGTTTGCAGCTTGTTCCAGACGAGCGAGACTTCCGTCACCGTGCCCATCCCGCCGCGTAACGCGATGAAGCCGACAGAGCGCATGATGAGATGTTGCAGGCGTTCGTAAAAGTGCGAGGTCGCAACCTTGTCCGTCAGGTAGCGGTTCGGTTCGGCCTTGAACTGGTTCATCACGATGCCCAGCACGCGCCCGC
Organism: uncultured Acidobacteriota bacterium; assembly: GCA_963791265.1. GTDB lineage: Bacteria > Acidobacteriota > Blastocatellia > Pyrinomonadales > Pyrinomonadaceae > QHXM01. The sequence goes on along the minus strand of CAWBSB010000002.1, from coordinate 247,337 downwards.
CCTTCTCCCGCGCGCCGCGACTCGCCGCTTCCATCACGCCCAGGTACCCGCCCGTGCAGATCGTGTACCCGGCTTCGGCCAGCAACTCGCCAGCACGATGCGCCTGCCCGTACTCGATACACGAGTCGTCGCAGCGCGACCCGCCAAAGATGGTAACAATGCGTTCGTGAGTGTCGGTCATAATTGCCTATCTGTAGGGGCAGGGCTTGTCCCTGCCCGCGTGCCATCGGAACCGAGCGGGCAGGGACAAGCCCTGCCCCTACAAAACTATTTCACGGCTTGAGGCGGTAGATCATGCGCGGGAACGGGATCGTTTCGCGGATATGCTCGATGCCGCACATCCAGGCCGTGCAGCGCTCTATCCCCATCCCGAATCCGGCGTGCGGCACTGAGCCGTAACGTCGCAAGTCCAGATACCAGTCAAACGCCGCTTCGGGCAGTTGATGCAACACAATTTGCTCGCGTAAGAAATCGAGCGAGGTCGCGCGCTCGCCTCCGCCGATGACTTCGCCGTAGCCTTCCGGTGCGAGCACGTCAACACCGAGCGCCAGTTCTGGCCGCTCCGCATCGCGCGCCATGTAAAAGGCTTTGACCACCGCCGGGTAGTGATGAACCATCACTGGCTTCTCATACTTGCTCGAAATGTATGCCTCGTCCGGTGCGCCGAAATCTCCGCCCCACTCAAAGCGCTTCTCCATCAAACCTTGCTCATGGCCTTCGTGCAACAGCTTGACGGCATCGTCATAGTGCAGACGCGGAAAGGGCGCAATAATGGCTTCGAGCTTTGAAGTGTCGCGCTCAAGTACCTTCAACTCTTCGGCTCTACTTTCGAGCACGCGCGCGGCGATGTATGAGAGAAATCGCTCGCACAGATTCATCACATCGTCGAGATGCGCGTAAGCCATCTCAGGCTCGACCATCCAGAACTCCGTCAGGTGGCGGCGCGTCTTGGATTTCTCGGCGCGGAACGTCGGGCCGAAGCAATAGACTTTGCCGAAGGCGGCGGCTGTCGCTTCATTGTAAAGCTGGCCGGATTGCGTGAGATAGGCTTTCTGGTCGTCAAAGTAGTCAACTTCAAAGAGCGTGGTCGTGCCCTCGCACGCGGCTGGCGTGAAGATGGGAGCATCACAGAGCGTAAAATTATCCGCATCCAGAAAATCGCGGACGGCTTTAACGACCGTGTGGCGCACTTTCAAGATCGCGTGCTGGCGGCGCGAACGCAGCCACAGATGGCGATGATCCATCAAAAATTCCGTGCCATGCTCTTTCGGCGTAATCGGATAATCATGCGCCGGTTGGACAACCTCCGCCCCCACGACATCCAGCTCAAAGCCTCCGGGTGCGCGCTCATCTGCCCGCACTGTGCCCCGCACCACGAGCGCAGATTCCTGCCCCAAGCCTTTGAGAGCGTCCCAGATTTCTTCCGAAACGGCCTTCTTGAAAACCACGCACTGCACCACGCCCGTCCCATCTCGAAGCTGCGGGAAAAGCAGTTTGCCACTCGAACGTAGATTATAAAGCCACCCCTTGAGCGTGACCTCCTCGCCAACATGCGCCGATAGTTGATTAATGTATGTCTGCATAAAAGTGATAGGTGATAGGTGATGGGTGATGGGTGATAAGAGAGAACAAGGTCTTCTTATCACCTATCACCTATCACCTATCACTTTCTTCGATTCTTTCCGTAATCGCTTTTCTCAGAGCCGGGAAACGTCCGAGCCATTCCGCTGCCTGAAGAACTATCTCGAAAGTCGGTTTGATGAATTGGGCGTAGGTCGCGCCGCGCCCGAAGACGGCGGTTTGACACGAAAACGTCCCGACGGCTTTCAAGCCCCGCTGCACGCTCATCAAACGAAACTCGCGCGCGAAATCGTCAGGGTCTATAGCGTCCAGCCCGCGCCGCCGTCTTTCTTCCAGCAGAAAGAGACGGTGTGCGCGCACTTCCGCGAGTGAAGGGGGCGCGAGTTGGCGGTCTAAAAGCAGCGTCACCAGATCATAGCTCGCAGGCCCCATCCGCGCATCCTGATGATCCAGAACTCGCAGTCTGTTTTTTTTGTCAATCATCAGATTGAACGTATGATAATCCCTGTGACAAAGAACGCGCGGGCGCGCGGAGAGTTCGGCGGCGATGTCGTTCATCTCTGCCTTCAGCTCCGCAGCCTCGCCGTGCGACAGCTTCTCGCCGCGCAAACTCCCGAAATAATGCTCGAAGAAGAAACCCAACTCCCACGCGAGCTTCGCTTCATCAAACGCGAGGCGGCTGGCGATTGAGTTGCGCTCGTAAGCCCTACCGGTCGCAGCCTGAATCTGTGCAATCAGGCTGATGGCCTGATCTTTGTAGGCTTCGCAATCTTCTTCGGACGCGGATTCGTAAACGAGCCGTAGCTGGCTATCACCCAAATCTTCCTGCACGATAATGCCTACGCTCGCGTCTACCTCCAGAATTTCCGGCACGGGCAACTCGGAGTCCAGAAACAGCCGCGTAATATCAAGGTAGGGATGAAAATTGGGATCGAACGGCTCAGGATAAACGGCGGCGATGGCCGTCTTTCGCTTCCAGGAAAAACGGAAATACTCGCGCGTTGAAGCATCCGGCGTGAGGGCATGAACGTCCGTCTCATTTACTTTGCCATGCGCGGCGAGAAAGCGCAGCAGTCTTTCACGCGCGGAGGAATCAAAGGTGTTCGTCGTGGCTGGAGATTGACTCATGCACTGAAGAGACGCGCTGCGTGGGATTATTTATCGAATCGAGCATGTCAGAATTAAAAGCTCGAAAGAGTCCCGGCGTTTCCTTGTTCTCAGAATTTGAGGATTGTATCACTGAGAGAGGGGCACGACAAAGTTGCTCCCACGAAACTCTCCCTTGAGAGCCTTCGGCGGAGGCGTGGCGTCGCGCACAAGTTCCGCCCTGACAACCGCAGCGTTCTCTATCGTCTCGCCGGAGCCAATCCGCACGCCGTCTCCCAGCACAACACGCCGCACACGCGCGCCCTCTTCAACGCGAACGTTATCCCACAACACGGACTCGCATACCTCGGCAGTGGGAGAAACAACGCAGCCCGCGCCCATCAACACATCGCGCCCCTCGTCTTTGAGCAAAGCGAGGCTGATCTCAAGGTAACGCGGGATGGTCGAAAGCTCGTACCAACGCCCCGTCGCTACGTGCGCGACGATTCTTTCGCCCTGTGCGATGGCCTGCGGGAACACGTCTATCACCGAATGCGAGAAGACGCCGCGCGGGATGTAATCGAAGATGCGCGGCTCGAAAATCTGAATCCCGGTGAACATCAAAGGCACGTTCTTTTCATCTTCCTGCTCGTGTTCGACGACGGAGACGGGAACGGGCATACCGCCGAAGCGTGTGATTAAGCCTTCGCGCGTCTCGACCATGCTGAAGCGTTCGCGCCTCGCGTTGGGCAGCAGCACGAGTGTCGCTAGAGCGTTATTGCGCCGGTGTGTTTCCAGAGCCTCTGTCAGATTGATGTCTGTGACTATCTTACCGTTGACGACGAAAAATGTTTCTCCTTCGAGCAGGTGTCGCGCGTTATCAACCGCGCCACTCGTGCCGAGGATTGTTTCCTCTTCGACGTATTCGAGGTGAACTCCGAACCGGCTGCCATCGCCCAGCGCCGCCCGCACGGACTCAGGCTGGTGATGCAGATTGACCACCACCTCGCGGCAACCGAAGCCGCCCAGGTATTCCGCGACATAGCCGACGAGCGGCTTACCCAGAAATGGAATCGCTGGCTTAGTCCGGTCAACAGTCAACGGCCAGAGCCGCGTACCATACCCGGCAGCTAGAATCATTGCGCGCATTTTGCTTTGAACCGAATAAGAGAACTATAACCACAAAGGCACAGGGGCACAGAGAGAACCTGAAAGCTTAAATGGCAGATTTGAGATTTCAAATTCAGAATTTGAAATTGTTTTCTTCGTGCCTCTCCGGTCTCTGTGGTTAATTCCCTGTCTTGCGCTAAGAGGCTTGCGAAGCATCGCGCATCACGAGATCGAATGTACCGGGGGCGACTTTGCGGAAACGTCCGTTGCGATTGAGAGAGACGGCGATGCTGATGGTGGGGTTGTGGCCTGTGAAATTGAAGCTGCCTTCGAGCAGGCGTGTATAAATCTCGTTGACGTGAAGCGGCTCGCCCGCCTCGCGTAAAATCATGGTCGTGGCCTGCGGAATCGTTCGATCAAAAAACCTGTCGCTCTTAACTTCGATTTCCGGCGGCACAGGCGGAATGTGATGACGCGGAATGGTCGTTCGCGGCGTAAAGCCACTGGCCGAAGCATCCCGGCGCATCGCCGCTTCAATCTCCGCGTCAGACGGAGAGTTGACGGGTGCGCTTTGCGCCGTCAGCACCGACGACAAGAGGCGAACAACCGCCGCTTCGGTCTGGCTGGTCAGCGTGTCCATTTCCGCAAGTTCAGCGCGCACCGTCTCAGCCTCGGCCTCCAACTCCGCGAGCCGCGCAGCCAGACGCGTCCGCGCAGCCCGCGTCTGCCGCAGGCTTTGCTCAAGCGTCGAAATCAGGTTATCGCTAGGCATCGGTAAAAGCAGGAGTCAGAATTCAGGAGTCAGGAGTCAGAAGAAAAACAAAATATGTGAACGCGGTCGCCGCCCTTTCCATTCTGGCTTCTGTCTCCTGTCTTCTTTATTCGCACCTCATCTGTCCCGTTCAATAATATAACTCGGAATCGAGTGTAAAGCATCAGCATAATTTGACGAAGGCAGCACGGCGAGAGCATCGCGCGCAGCCTCGGCATAATGGGAGGCACGCTCGCGCGCACGATCCAACGCGCCCGTGCGCTCGACCCTTTCAAGCAGGGATTCGCGCGTTGCCTTTTGATAGCTTCCTTCGCGCATCACCGTCTGCACAGCAGCCCGCGCTTCACCGTCGCGCTCAAGCAGATAGATTAAAGGCAGCGTCAGTTTTCCTTCAAGCAGATCAACTCCGGCGGGCTTGCCTAAGATTTCGTCCGAAGCCGTGAAGTCCAGCAAGTCGTCAACGAGTTGGAAAGCCGTTCCCAGATTCATCCCGTACTCTCTGAGCGCCGCCTGCCCCGCAGCATCCGCACCACCCAGGATTGCCCCGATCTCGCAGCAGGCGCTAAAGAGATAAGCCGTCTTGTGCTGCAAGATGACGAGATACTCTTCTTCCGTGATGTCCGTGCGACCGAGCAGGGTCAACTGCAACAACTCGCCTTCGGTCATCTTCCGCGTGGCAGCCGTCAGGATGTCCAGGATAGGCAGGGAGCGTTCGGCGAGGCTGGTTTCAAAGGCGGACATGTAGAGCCAGTCGCCCATCAGCACGGCGGTTTGATTGCCGAAGCGCGAATTGATGGAGGGGCGATTACGGCGCGTCTCAGCATTATCAATGATGTCGTCGTGAACGAGCGTGGCCGTGTGCAGAAACTCCATCACGGTGGCCATCCGAATGGAATTAGGGCGCGCGCCGTCGCCGCCCACCGCGTAGTTAGAGAGAATCGTCAGCGCGGGACGCACGCGCTTGCCACCCGATGCTCGCAGGTAGTCGCTGATATACGCTATGACCTGAATGTTGGACTGCGCCTGCCGCTCAAACTCGGCTTCCACCTCGACCATCTCGGAAGCGATGAGACTGAAGATGCGCCGCGCCGAAAGCTGCGGGTCTTCAATAGCGGCAAGTGGGCCGGACGTTTGCATAAGTGTCTAGGTGATAGGTGATGGGTGATAGGTGATAGGAAACTGCTTTCTCTTATCACCTATCACTTATCACTGCTTTCAGTTCGTTCGATAGTTTGTAAACTGCATGTCAATGCCGAAGTCGTTGGCTTTGAGCTTAGCGATGATGTCTTGCAAGGTGTCGCGATCTTTGCCCGTGATGCGGACGACATCGCCCTGAATCGCGGCCTGCACTTTGGCCTTGCTGTCCTTGATAAACTTGACGATCTCTTTGGCTTTCTCCTGAGGAATGCCCTGCTGAATGGCCACATGCTGGCGAACGGTTCCGCCCGCCGCAGGCTCGACTGTGCCGTAGCTTAAGGCTTTCAGGGGAACGCCGCGCCTGACGAGCTTCTGCTGAAGGATGTCGTTCATGTTGCGCAGGCGTGTTTCGTCTTCCGCCGCGAGCACAAGTTCCTTCTCTTCGAGGGTGACGTTGGCCTTGCTGCCTTTGAAATCGAATCGCTGGCTGACTTCTTTTGAAGTTTGATTGATGGCGTTGGTGATTTCAGCCCGGTCAACTTTGGAAACGATGTCGAATGAATTTTGCTGAGCCATAAAGGTTACAGGTTCACCGGCTGAAACGAATCGCCTCGGAACACGCGCGTGAGCATAACATCAAATCTCTGCGCGGCGAAAGTTCTCCGGCCAACTTTCTTTAGCAGTGGGAAAGAGAATTGACAGGATTAACAGGATTATCAAGATTAAGGGATGCAGATAAGTTAAATTAAGCTTGAGGCTGTTTCTCTTTTCCCTGTTAATCCTGTAAATCCTGTCTATTCTTCCTTTGTCCCATAATCAACCTCTTGAAGTTGCAGCCCGAAAAAGCGCGCGAAGTTACTTGTCGTCAGGCGTCCCATCTCTTCCGTCGTCATCTCGTGAAGCTCTGCCAGGAATCGTGCGGTCTCAACGACGAGCGCCGGTTCGTTGCGCCGCCCGCGAAACGGCACGGGCGTGAGAAACGGACAATCGGTTTCCACGAGCAGGCGTTCGCGCGGAACGTGTCGCGCCACTTCCCGCAAATCTTCAGCCTTCTTGAACGTGACATTCCCGGCAAACGAAACCATAAAACCGAGTTCGACGACCTCTTCCATCATCCGCAGGCCGCCGCCGAAACAGTGCATCACACCACTACGCTCAGACCCGCTCAATTCGGCTCGCAGGATGTTGACCGTATCCTCATCCGCCTCACGCGAATGAATCACGACCGGAAGATTCGCTTCACGCGCCAGCCTCAATTGCCGCGTGAGGACCTCGCGCTGCACCTCGCGCGGCGAATTATCGTAATGATAATCGAGCCCAATCTCTCCCCACGCGACGACGCGCGAACTTCCCTTCACCAACGCTTGAATACGCCGCGCCGCCTCTTCATCGAAAAGGCGCGCGTCATGCGGATGCACACCGACCGCCGCATAGACATCCTCGTACCGCTCGGCCACCTCGACCGCACGCTCCAACGAACCACTGTGCGGATCGCCCGTCCCCACATTCAAAATCGCGCAAACTCCCGCCTCTCGCGCCCGCTCAATCACCTCATCGCGGTCAGCGTCGTACTCTTCACCATCAATGTGGGCGTGGGAATCAACAAACATAATGAAGAGCAGTGGTCAGTGGTCAGTGGCCGGTGGTCAGTTAAATGTAAAAGCACGAACGTTGCGTATCGCCTGTTCTTACTGACCACTGACCACTGCTTTACTTGAGCCTTGCTCCGTTCGGTACATCTTCCGCAAAGGTAGCGATGACGGGCTTGCCTTCGTCGCCGACGGAGGCGGCCAGGATCATGCCCTGCGATTCAAAGCCGCGAAGCTTGCGCGGCTTGAGATTGGAGACGACGGCCACCTTGCGCCCGATCATCTTTTCCGGTTCGTAATATTCTGCGATACCCGCGAGAATCTGGCGTGGCTCGTCTTCGCCCACATCAACCGTGAAGCGCAGCAGCTTGTCTGATTTCGGCACGCGCTCGGCGGTCAGAATTTCTCCGACGCGCATCTCGACTTTGGCAAAATCCCCGATCTCTATAAAACTTGCCTCAACTTGCGCCTCCGTGTGTCCGCCCGCGACCGCATCGGCTTCGGTTGCGCCCTGCATTGGCGGAGCGGGTTTCGTTGCTTCATTACCGGGAGCGCCCGCAACCGCGTCGGCCTCGGTCGCGTGTGTGCCCGAAGGCGCGCTCTCTTTTTCTATCTCAGCCATTGTTTTCGCTTTATCTATGCGCGGGAAGAGAGGCTTGACCTCGCCAACGCGCGTTCCTTCCTGCAAAGTTCCCCATTCCAGTTTCGTGGGGTCGGTGGTTTCCAGCTTATCCGTCAATCCGAGTTGTTCGTAAATCTTCTGTGTCGCTTCCGGCATCACGGGATGAAGCAGCACAGAGAGCCACCGCAAGGTCTCTGCCGCCCTGTACAGAACTGCGTTCAGCGTCTCGCGCTGCCCTTCATCTTTGACAAGCTCCCAGGGCTTCGCATCAGACAGCATCTTGTCTACGCGCGCGATGATGCTCCACGCGACTTCCAGCGCGCGGCTCACGGCGTAGTCTTCCATGTGCTGCACGAACTGGTCTCTCGCATGCTCAAGCGTTGAAGCCAGCGACATCGCGTCCGGGTCAACTCCGGCGCGCTTGGCCGCCAAATATTTCTCTTCACCGATTCGCGGGCTGGGAACGATGCCATCACAGTAACGATGAATCATCGTCAGCGTGCGGCTCGAAAGATTGCCAAGCCCGCTCGCCAGATCGCTGTTCGTGCGATCAATCAGGGTCTCGTAACCGAACTTTCCGTCCTGCCCGAAGACCATCTCGCGCAGGCAGTAGTAGCGCACCATGTCATTTGAGAAATGCTTATGCACGATGTCCAGGTCAATCGCGTTGCCGAGCGTCTTGGACATTCTGCGACCCGTCGGGTCGAGCCACATGCCGTGAGCAAAGACCGTGCGCGGTATCTCGACATCAACCGCGAGCAGAAACGCAGGCCAGTAGACGGCGTGAAAGCGCAGGATGTCTTTGCCGACCAGATGCACGGCAGGCCAGAACTTCTCAAGGCCGACCGCGCGCTCGCGTTCTTCATTGCCGAAGCCGATGGCCGTGATGTAGTTCGTCAAAGCGTCAAACCAGACGTAGATAGTGTGCGTCGGGTCATCCGGCACTGGAATGCCCCAACTGACCGAACTCTTCTGCCGACTGATGGACAAATCCTGAAGGCCGCCTCGCACGAAGCTCGTGACTTCGTTGCGCCGCGTTTCGGGACGAACGAACTCAGGTTGCGCCTCGTAGAGCGCGAGCAGCGTTTCCGCGTAATCCGAGAGGCGAAAGAAATAACTCTCTTCGGCAACGTGGTCGAGCGGTCTCAGATGTTCGAGACAGGTGGGCGGGTCGCCTTCGCGCTCAGGCTTCGCGTATTCCTCTTCGGATTTGTAGGCCGCGCACGAGGCGCAGAACCAGCCTTCGTAGTGCCCCTTGTAAATGGCCTCGCGCCCCTTCGGCGTCTTTGTGCGCGCCACGCGCCGCCACAGTTCGCTCACACCTTCGTAATGAAAGGCTTCGGTGGTACGCATGAAGATGTCATAGCCACCATGCTCCGCATCGAGGCCAAACTCACCGAACGTCTTTTTGAAATGAGCGACGATATTATCCGCATAGTCTTTCGGCGTTACCCCGGTGCGCTCGGCGAGGCGTTGAATATTGATGCCGTGCTCGTCCGTGCCCGTCAGGAAATATGTCTCAAACCCGCGCTGCCGGAAGTGGCGGCGCAGACAATCGGCAACGATAGTCGGGTAGAGACTGCCCAGATGCGGAAAGCTGTTGGCGTAAAAGATAGGAGTTGTGACGTAGAAAGTGTTCATGTTCAATAACGACTAAGGAGCAAACATTTCTCCTAAAACTGATAAAACTTCGGCTTGAGTTTGTTTATCTATTCTGCCCAGTCTGCTAACTAATCGCGCTTTATCTACGGTGCGAATCTGATCGAGGACAACCTGTCCCTTTTTCCCCTGAAATTTGCAGGCCACTCTTGTGGGATAAGCAATGCCCTTCGTGGTCATCGGCGCGACGATGACTGTCCTGATAAAGCGATTCATTTCATCCGGCGAGATAATAAGGCAAGGTCGGGTTTTCTGTATCTCACTGCCGACTGTCGGGTTGAGGTCAATCAAATAGACATCGAACCGCTTGACTACCATTGCCACTCATCCTCATCCCAACGAGTTTGAGCGAGCAAATCCTTATCAAGCAACTCGTCATCGCCACGCTCAGCCATCGCGCGAAACGCGCTTTCCCAATCTTGGCGTGGCTGCCTTGCCGAACGAATGATGAGCTGATTATCCTGCGCCTCCAGTTCCACCTCTTCAGCAAGATTACTGCGCTCTAAAAGCAGCTTCGGGATGCGGACACCTTGCGAGTTACCGATTTTGACGATACGAGCTTTCATGGCTACATTGTAATTACGAACCTTGTTTCTTTCAACCGGCGCAGCCACCTGCATCCAGACGATGCTTTCCCGTCCGCGCGTAGCGATTAACCTACAAATCTTCCGGTTTAAGTCCGGTATTTTTTGCGATACGAGCCAACATCCTGGGGCCGACTTCTTCTTTATCGTGGAAGGCGAATACCACGTCAGGCCAGCCTGGGCGAGAAAGGATTTTGTGGGAACTTGACTCTCGCTTGATGCTCCATCCAAGACGAAGTAGCGCCGCGAGAACACGCCTGGCTTTTGCCGATGACCACTGGCTCATGCCGCAGCGAAGGTGATGTTCATAAATTCAGGAGTGCCTTCCCCATGTTCGAGACGGTCTGCCAGTACGCGTAAGGCTAGAGCCTGAGCTTTGGCGAGAGCTTCTTCGGTCGTTTGCCCGTAAGCCAGTACGCCCGGAAGCTCAAGCACCTCTGCAAGCCAGCGCCCGTCTTCCTCTTGCTCATATTCGATGGAGAAAGTCACAGACATAATCTCTAAATAATCCTAACACAAGAAGCCCGCCGCCGTTTAACTCATCACCTATCACCCATCACTTATCACTATTTCCTGTTCTGCTGCGCCTTCGCAAATTCGTCATCCGGGTTGAAGCGCGGCATCTCCTGAATGTCTGCGGCGCGGCGGCCAATGGCGAGCGCAATCTCTGCCGATTGAATCATGCCTTTGAGATTCCACGAGTCGCTGTATTCGTCCGAAGGCTGATGATAGTTCGCCGTGTTGTAGGCTTTGAACTGCTCCTCGCCCCAGTTCTTCGAACGCCCGACGAAATCCTTCCCTTCCTTCAGGCTGATCGAAGGCACGCCCACCTTCGCAAACGGGAAATGGTCCGAGCGATAGAACGAGCCTTGCTCTGGACGCGGGTCTGGAGTGATCGTCAGCCCGCGCTCACGCGCAACGGCTTCAACGACGGCGCGCAGGGTTGAGCGTTCCGCGCCGAGAGGAACAAAGTCGCGAGTTTGACCGAGAATGTTCATGGAATCCAGGTTGACGTTCGCGGCTGTTTTGCTTAGCGGCACAAGCGGATTCCGTGCGTACCACTCTGCGCCGAACAAGCCCTGTTCTTCCGCTGTCGGAAACAGGAAGAGGCTTGAGCGTCGCGGCTTTTCATTCGCCGAGAGCCGCGTTAAGGCTTCGGCAATCGCCAGCACCGAAGCAACGCCCGACGCATTGTCCACCGCGCCGTTATAGATGTTGTCGCCCTTCTTGTTCGGCTCGCCGATCCCTAAATGATCCCAGTGAGCGGAATAAACTACGTACTCGTCACGCAATCGTGGGTCGCGCCCCGGCAGGATGGCCACCACGTTCGGCGCTTTGACGCGCTTCAATTCGCTCCTGATGTTGATGGAAGTTGTCAGACCCAGCTTGATGGGCTGAAAGTCACGAGAGGCGGCCTGCTTTCTCAGGTCGTCAAGATTCTTTCCCGCAAGCTGCATCATCCGTCGCGCCGCCGCATCCGTCATCCACGAACGCATTTTGAGATAGCCGGTCGAGTCGTTGTCGCCGCGCGCAATATCGAAACGCCATGAGCCGTTCGAGGTTCGCACCACGCTCCACGGGTAGCCCGCCGATTCATCCGTGTGCAGCAGGATAACGCCCGCCGCGCCGCGCCGCGCCGCCTCTTCATACTTGTACGTCCAGCGCCCGTAGTAAGTGAGCGCACGTCCGCCAAAGAGATTCGGCTCATCGCTTGTTGCTGGCGGGTCGTTGACCAGTATCACCAGAATCTTGCCGCGATAATCTTTCGCGTCGCCTTTGTAATCGCTCCAACGCTGCTCCGGCGCATCAATCCCGTAGCCGACGAAAACCATCTCCGCGTTGACATCAACTTCGGGCGCCTGCGCTCCGGTGAAAGCGACAAACTCGTCCGCGAATTTGAAAGTTTCGCTTTTCGCGCCAGCGCTGACGGTCAGGGCAGTCTTCGGGTCGGCCTTGACGCCGACGAGTGAGACGGGCTGAAAGAAGCTGCCGTCCTTGCCTGCGCCTTTCAAGCCCATCGCCTCCAACTGCGCGGCGATATACTTGGCGGCAAGCTCGCCGCCCGGCGCACCCGTCCCGCGTCCTTCCAACTGATCGTCGGAGAGATACTTGATATGCGCCCGTAGGAATTGTTCGTTAATCGGGCTGGAAGCAACTGGTCGTCTCTGCGCCAACACGCCGTCGCTAAAGAACGCAGTAATAAGCAAAGCGGCAAGCAAGGAATTTAATCTTCTTCTCATCATCATTCCACCTGTCCGATATTTTGAAGCACCACACCATCGAAGCGCCGAAATCAACATAGACAGGATTAACAGGATTTGCATAAAGAAGACCGGCGGCATTGATTTCAGTTCTCTTTTTATCCTGTCCATCCTGTTAATCCTGTCAATAATTCTCTTTGTTCCCCTGACGATTCAGATTTCAGGGAACTCTCATTTTCCTTTTATCAACGCCATCGCTTCGGCGCGTGTGCGCGGGTCTTTGCGGAAGCCGCCGAGCACGGTTGACGTAATGGTTATGGCTCCGGGCTTTTTAACACCTCTCAGCGTCATGCAGGTATGCTCGGCTTCAATCACCACCATCACGCCGAGCGGCTTCAGTCCTTCGTACAACGTGTTGGCAATCTCGGAAGTCAGGCGCTCCTGCACCTGTAAGCGGCGCGCGAAGACTTCGGCGAGGCGTGCCAGCTTTGAGAGTCCGACGATGCGCCCGTTCTTCGGAATGTACGCGATGTGGCAGCGCCCGACAAACGGCGCAAGATGATGCTCGCAGATTGAAGCGATGTTGATGTCTTTGACGATCACCATCTCGTCGTGCTTATCGCCCGGCAAAGGGACGACGTGCTGTTGCGGATCTTCGCGCATCCCGGCGGTCAACTCCGCGTACATCTCCGCCACGCGCTGCGGCGTGCTTTGCAGTCCGGGGCGTAAAGGGTCTTCGCCGATTCCTTCGAGAATCAAACGCACACCGCGCGCGATTAACTCAAGGTCAACCATAGGGCGTTCCTGATTCGACAATTCTTTCGACAGATCTTCGGCATCTGGCAACTTTGTGCTCATGTTTTACTCCAGCAACAAGAAAACCGAAGTGCAAGTCTTTAGCTCCGTTAGGAGCGACTGAAAATAGCCCAGCAATTTATTGCTGGGAGAGATAGCAAGATATTTTATCGAGTCCCGTAGGGACGGCTGAAATTTCAATCGTCCCTACGGGACTCAACTTGTAAATCCACGTTTGATTCCCAGCGATAAATCGCTGGGCTATTATCAACCGTCCCTCCGGGACGCGTCATTTATATCTCGCCCTGCAACTTAAAAAAAGAGATACGCGCAGCCCGCTCAACCTGCTGTAAAGGAACATTCGCCTTCTCGGCGGCGGCGCGGCATTGCTCATATTCGGGCATCTCTTTGACGATGCGCCCGTCGAGGCGTGCCACTTTAACATCAATTGCTCCGAATTCAGTTTCGACACTCACCGTCTCGCGCTCCAAAGCACGCCGCAAAACTTCGTAGAAGCGCACGCCGAGCGTCGTCGTCTCCGCGAGCAGAAGCTCACACATCGCATCCCGCTCCGATGGTCTGCACAGAATGGAGATGACGACGCCGGGACGATTCTTCTTCATCTGCACGGGCGTGAAATAGCAATCGAGCGCGCCTCGCTTCAAAGCCTCGTCCAGCACATACCCGTAAATCTGCGGCGACATATCGTCAATATTCGTCTCGACCACAATCAAACGCTCATCGCTTGCCTCGTCGCTCTGCGTGTCCTCTCCGAGCATCAACCGCAGCACGTTCGGGAATCGTTCGTACTCGCGCGTTCCCGCTCCATAACCCGTCCGCGCGATCTTCATCTTCGGCAGTGCCCCAAAGTCACGACAGACCGTGCTGATAATGGCTGCTCCGGTCGGCGTCACGAGTTCGCCCTTGATGTCTGAGGAATAGACGGGCGCGTCCTTCAAAAGTTCGGCGACGGCTGGCGGAGGAACGGGGAAACGCCCGTGCGCCATCTCGACCATCCCACTCCCGACGTGTAACTCTGAACAAGCGAAACGCTCGACGCCAAGCAACTCAAAGCCGATGCACGCGCCCACCACATCAATAATCGCATCGAGCGCGCCGACTTCATGGAAATGTATCTTCTCGACCGCGACATTGTGAATGTGCGCTTCCGCTTCTGCCAGCCTTGAGAAGATTCTCGCGGCGCGATCCTTCACGCCGTCGCTTAAACCGGATTCGTAAATGATTTTCAGGATGTCGCCAAGATGACGATGCGCGTGCTCATGCGCCGTGCGAACCTTCGCGTAAGTCGCGCTGATGCCCGAACGATCAACCATCTCGAAGCTTACTTCGTAACCGGAGACACCGAGCAAAGCTAAGCTTTCAGTCAGAGCGCGCGAATCAACTCCGACGCCGACCAGAGCGCCGAGAATCATGTCGCCGCTCGCCCCGGCGAAGCAGTCGAAGTACAAAGTTTTCATGAATTCGACTCAAAGAGCGGGAGAACTTCCCCGGCCTTGCCCTGAATTACCTCATCGCACGAATCCGAAAGAGGCGTCGGCTCTGGATTGACCTCGACCGTATACGCGCCCGCCGCCTTCGCAATCTCCGGCAAGCTCGCCGCCGGATAAACCAGCGCCGAAGTTCCGACCACAAAACATAGCTCGCAGTTTCGCGCCTTCACCACCGCACGCTCAAACGCTCCGGCTGGCAGCAATTCGCCAAACAGCACAACGTCAGGCCGCAGGTAGTTTCCGCAATCCGTGCAGGTAAACGTCCGGCTCGCTTCCCCCTCCTTATCGCGCAGATCGTACCGGGTCGAACACGTCGTGCAGCGCGCGCGCCACAAATTGCCATGAAGCTCTAAGACATCGCGCGACCCAGCAGCCTGATGCAACCCGTCAACATTCTGCGTGATGAGAGTGAAATCAGGAAAGCGATTTTGCCAGCTCGCCAACGCATGATGCGCCGCGTTCGGCGCGATTTTTTCAATCGCGTCCCGGCGATAATTGAACCACTCCCACACCTCCGCCAGATTGCGCTCAAGCATCCCGGCGGACGAAATCTTGTCAAACGGCATCCCCTTCCACACAGCACTCTGTCCGCCACCCCGAAACGTTGGCACACCCGATTCCGCAGACACGCCCGCGCCCGTCAGCACCAACACACGACGCGCCTCCGCAAAGCGCTTCCGCAACTCTGCGGAGATAGTCAACACTTGATTCGTCATCATTTGTAAAAGGGATGGTAACAGAGCGCACGGGAAACGTGTCAAGCATCACTGCCCGCGACGTAGATAGTCTGACCTTCGACGCCTTCCCGTTTAAGATTACGGCGGCTTACCGCATCTTCGGCTCACGAAGCGATTCTCGAAGGTCAGCCACGGCAGTATCACTGGGAGCGATTCCGTAGATGTCCAGGATGAGGTCAAAGGCCGTGACGAAATATGCCCGCTCATCCCGAAAGTCGGCGTAGACTCGCCCGCGCAGTAACGCCGGGAACGCCTCCGCTTCGTCACCTGCGAGGAGGACGGGCAGCACGGTTTGCTTGTGCGCCTCGGTTGTGAGCATACGTATCCCTGCAAGATCCCATTCTGCGGCCACCACGCTGCCCTTTTCTGAAGCCACGTTCTTCGCTTTCTGCCTGTATTGCGGCGTCCCGACCACGATTATATGATCGCATTCCTCAATCCGCTCGACGAATCGCATGATGTTCGACCCGATGCGGCTATTCTCCCATTTATCCAGAAGCACCTTGAGTCCCGCTTTCTGCAAATCCGTGGCAAGGCTCTTCTCAACCCAGCGCTCCTGCTTCCTATCGCCCCAGGCGTAACTGATGAAGCATTCCGGCACATTGATTCCTTGCTCCTTCACGTAAGCGTTGACGCGGAAGATAACCTGTTCGAACAGCGTGCGAAGGTCTGCGACGCGGCGTTGCGTCTCCACTTCCGCCCGCTGCTGCTGCGTCAACTGAATCGGCTCGTGAGCCTTCGGCAACATGAGCTTTCCGCCACAGTCGTTGCAGAACGTGAACGCTTTGCCCTCGCGCAACTTCGTCCGCACTACGGAACGATCAAGCGGCTCTCCGCACTCTGCGCAGAGCAGAGGCTCGTAGCGGAACACCGTCAGATTCCGGCGACCCAGGAAATTTTCGAACAAGCCTTGAAATAACGTCCGCACTGGCTCAATGACATTCGAGCCGAAATAGAGAACGAAATTCAATTCGCCGTCGCGTTCGTCGTCCTGACGGAAGCCACAGATCAAACCGTCTCCCACCTCGTAGCGCGCCTGGTTGCGCCACTGATCCGTGCGCGTGAACGTCTGCGTGTAACCGAGCAGTACCACCAAAGACGCATACACGTTCTCGACTGAGCCGCTAACCGTGTAAGCCGCGCCGTCTTCCGTCTGCTGCTCGTCTTCCGAGGCGGGCTTTTTCAGATTAATCAATTCCGGGAAGACCAAATATGAATGCTGGTTCAGCGGGTCAGTCTCGCGGAAACAGATATTGTGTTCGAGGAACAGCAACGACGCTGAGTCGAGCAGAATGTCGCGCTCGTCCTGCGAGAGCTTCTCCAATTCCTGAAAGGAATACCCACCGTCCATCAGCCGCTTCTCTTCCAGCGAACCCAGCCCCCTCGGATTGCGCCGCGCTTCAAGGATGAACGACGCCGCCAGATTGTTAAGTATCTCCGGCGCGAGCAGGATGCGCTCTTCTCCCTTCGACGTGCGGAGCCGTTTCACGTAGCCGTAATTCTCCAAGTGGCCGACCGCCGTCATCATCTCATCGTCCGTAAATTGCCAGCCCTCGTCCGTCTGCTCAAGCTGCCTCCGCAGTTCCGACGGGTTAACGATGACGGGCTGCCCCTCCAGATTCTCCTTGAGCTTCAGCACGTAGTCCTTGATCCGCTTAAAGGTGACGGTGGTGACGGTGGCTGGCTTGTCATCCCACGCGACCAAATCTTTCATGCGCCGCGTCAGTTCCTCCATCCCCAAGCCTGTTCGAGCGCTTGTGCTCAGATAGCCGCTGATGCCGCGCTGACGGCAAAATACCTCCAAGTCTTCAATCGTCAACGTGGGCGTGCCGCGATCCGCCTGCGCGCCAACCAGAATGGTAGAACAACCGGCTCGCCTGCTTCCTGATTCAGGCGTGCTCGGCGCTTGGCCTACTTTAAGCTGCTTGAGCCAGAACTCGACGCCGTGCAGAGGGTCGCTGATATTGGAAGAGTCGAACAAGACGAGCGCCAGGTCAACGTCGTCGAGGAACAGTGCATGGATCAGCCTGTAATCCGGCTGTCCCGCCAAATCCCAGAGGATGGCCTCACACTCCGTGCCATCGTCGCGTAGCGTTCCCAGTTGCGGCAATACCCAGAACTGTTGTCCGTGCGTGGAGTACTGCTCCTTGAATTCCCCATGCGCCAGCCGCCAGCCCAACCCCGATTTGCCAACGCTGTGATCGCCCACTAACACCACCTTAGCTGTCGTGTGATGCACCGCCTTCTTCGCTGGCTTCGCTCCCGACGCTTTGCCTAACAGCACGTCGAAGTCCAGATCCCAGAGGTGAATCAGCTTGGCTCGCTCGTCCACTGACGTGCTTGGCTCTGAGCCAACTGAAGCCAATAGCGGTAAGGTGGGATGAAAAGCGAGGCCTGCATTCCAATAATTAGGCTGTGTCGGTTCCAGTATGACAGCGACCGTCTCCCATGTCTCGCAACTCCAGAGGCGCACGGTTCCATCATTACTTTTAGAAGCCAAGAGTCGCCCGTCCACAGAGAAGGCAACAACATCCATGCTTCTGGTGTGACCTTCGAGGGTGCGGAGCAACTTGCCGCTGACCATCTCCCACAGCTTGACCGTATTGTCGCTGCTCCCGCTGGCTAGCGTTTGACCTAATGGATCGAACGTGACGCTGAAGACCGAACTCGCGTGGCCTTCGAGGGTGCGGAGCAACTTGCCGCTGACCACATCCCAATGCCTCACCGTACCGGCACCGTCTCCACTAGCCAGCGTCCGACCCGACGGGTTGAACGTGACGCTGAAGACCGGACTCGCGTGGCCTTCGAGGGTGCGGAGCAGCTTGCCGCTGGCCATGTCCCACAGCTTCACTGTTTGATCAAAGCCTCCGCTGGCTAGCGTTTGACCTAATGGATCGAACGTGACGCTGAAGACCGAACTCGCGTGGCCTTCGAGGGTGCGGAGCAGCTTGCCGCTGGCCACGTCCCACAGCTTCACTGTTTGCTCAAAGCCTCCGCTGGCTAGTGTTCTGCCTACAGGATCAAATGATACGCCATAGACTGGACTCGCGTGACCTTCAAGGTTGCGAAGCAGCTTGCCGCTGGCTACATCCCACAAACTCACCAGGCCATCACCGCTCCCGCTGATCAGCGTTTGTCCAGCCGAGTCGAATGCGACGCTCAAGACAACACCCACGTGCTCTTCCAGTGTGCGAAGCAGCTTTACGCCATGTGGTAGTGCTCGCTCGTGCAGTATGTGAAGTAGCTTTACGCCCCGTCGTAGTCCCCGCTCTTGGCGCTCACCAAGCTGTCCATCTGGTTTCTGATTTGACATGACCGTATCCAATCCTTCCGCTCGTTGGCTGTCAATTGAGAATGAGGCTCACGGAATCGCAAAAGGCTCTTGGCGTTCGCTTGCTGCCGGAGCAGTGGTGGCTGGCTGACTCCGGCTTCCGGTTTGAATGATATACTGAAGTCTCTGACATTCTTCAACTTTAATGTTGATTGGCAAGGCGCACGCGCGGTGGGCTATACTGCCTGCTTCGTTGTGAGTGAGATTTTATGACTGTAGACGTGAGGATTATGGCGGAACTGAGCCTGGTTAATTTGCAGAAGACTTTGCGCGACCGCGTGCGTGGGGCGGCGGAGGAATTGTTTGGCGTGGCGCTTGAACAGGTCGCGGCGGAAGTGCCGCCGAGGACGGAGTTGGGTGATCTGGCGTTTCCGGTGGCGTTCGAGTTGGCGAAGCGCATCAAGCAGGCGACGGGGGAGAAGCGTGCGCCGCGTGCAATCGCGGAGCAGATTGCAAAAGCGCTTGAAGAGGCGGAAGGTGTGGCGCGGGTCGAAGTCGCAGGCGCTGGCTATCTGAACGTCTTTTTTGATCGCGCATCTCTGCTTTCCACCTTCTCGGCAGAGAGCAACGTGGCGAAGCAAATTGATTCGACGCCGGACGCGCGCCCGAAGCGGATGGTCGAGCATACGAGTATCAATCCGAATAAGGCCGCGCACATCGGCCACGTTCGGAACTCAGTGCTTGGCGATACCTTCGTTCGCATTTTGCGCGCGGCGGGTGAGCGCGTCGAGGTGCAGAACTACATAGACAACACGGGTGTGCAGGTCGCAGATGTGGTGGTCGGCTTCATCCACATTGAGCGGATGACGCTCGAAGACATCAAAGCTCTGGATCAGTCTTTGCCAGCCGACCGACCGTTCGATTATTACTGCTGGGATTTGTACACGCGCGTCGGCCTCTTCTATCGCAACGATGATGCGAATGGAGAATTAAATCCTGAGCGTTTGAAGCTGCGCGCCGAAACGCTTCATCAAATCGAAGCGGGCGACAACCCGATTGCTGAATTGGCTGATTACGTCGCCACGCGCAACGTCGAATGTATTCTCGATACGATGGAACGCCTTCAGATACGTTACGACGTGCTGCCGCGCGAATCGGAAATCCTGCGCCTGAAATTCTGGGATCACGCCTTTGAGCGCATGAAGCAGACGGGCGTGATTCACTTCGAGACCGAAGGGCGAAACAAGGGCTGCTGGGTGATGCCCTTTGAATCGCACACGGGAACGGACGAGCACGAGGCTGACAAAATCATCGTTCGCTCCAACGGCACGGTGACTTACACGGGCAAGGACATTGCTTATCAACTCTGGAAACTCGGCCAGCTTGGACTCAATTTTTATTACAAGCCGTTTCGCAGTTACCCGGACAACTTTCTCACCTGGATAACGACGAGCGAGCCGCAGGCAATCGAGACGTGCGAGCCGGGAGAGAATGTGCTGCCGCACTTTGGCGAAGGCTCGACGGTTTACAACGTGATTGATACGCGCCAGTCGTACACGCAGGACATCGTGCGGCGCGGCGTGGCGGCGGTCGCGCCGGAAGTCGGCGAGGAAGCGAGCGTGCATCTAGGCTATGAAATGGTGGCGCTCTCGATTGCCGCCTGCGATGAGCTAGGCATCAAGCTGCGCGATGAAGACCGCGCTCGTCCTTTTGTCGAGATGAGCGGGCGCAAAGGTCTCGGCGTCAAGGCAGACGATCTCATCAACCGTCTCGACGCGGACGCCCTGCGCGAAGTCGAAACGCGTCATCCAGACCTTTCCGATGAAGAGAAACGAGAGACAGCGCATATCATCGCCGTCGGCGCGTTGCGCTACTTTCTCTTAAAATTCACGCGTAATTCCATCATCGCTTTCGATTTCAAAGAGGCGCTGTCGTTCGAGGGTGAGACCGGGCCTTACTGCCAGTATTCAGCCGTGCGCGCTAACTCTATCTTTCGCAAACTGGACGCAACAGCCCAGACCGAAGCACTAGAGAAAATCAGACGGGCCGGAGGCGGAGACGCGACAATCCGTGACGAGATGGCGCGTATTTTCGAAGGGGAAAGCGGCGACGAAATCTGGTCGCTCGTCACGCTAGCAGCAAGACTGGACGAGGCCATCGCGCAGGCTGTTTCGGCAGCAGAGCCATCAATCGTCGCGCGGTACACTTTCAACCTCGCTCGCGCATTCAATCTCTTCTATCACCGCCACCGGATTATCGCGGAAGAGAACGCGACAAAACGTGCCATGCTCGTCGCAGTCGCCGACATCGCGCGGCGGCAATTGACATCCGCGCTAGCGACGCTCGGCATCAGCGTGCCTGAACGGATGTAGCTTTGCTATACTTTTGAAAAGTGATAGGTGATAGGTGATGGGTGATAAGAGAAAACAAGTTCTTTCCTATTACCCATCACCTATCACCTATCACTTATCACTTCGGAGAAACACATGCTCATCGTTATGAAGACGGATGCGACCGAGCGCGACATCGAGCGCGTCGTCCAGATCGTCAATGAACTTGGCTTTCGCGCGCACCCGATGCCGGGCGCGACTCGCACGGCCATCGGCATCACAGGCAATCAGGGCGCGGTTGACGTGGCTCGTTTCGAGAGTTTGCCCGGCGTGGCCGAAGCCATTCGCGTCAGCAAACCCTACAAGCTCATCTCCCTAGACCTCAGACCTGAGAAAACAATCGTGCGCGTCGGCGATGCGACGATTGGCGGCGACGAACTGGCGATCATCGCCGGGCCGTGCGCGATTGAGAGCCACGCGCAGGCTTTCAGTATTGCCGAAGCCGTGCAGCGAAGCGGCGTCAAATTCTTTCGCGGCGGCGCATTCAAGCCGCGCACCTCGCCCTACGCTTTTCAGGGACTTGGCGAAGAAGGCTTGAAAATCCTGGCGGAAGTACGCGAAGCCTACGGTTTGAAAATCGTCACGGAGGCTCTGGACGAAGCAGGCGTTGACATGGTCGAACGCTACGGCGATATGATTCAGATCGGCGCGCGCAACATGCAGAACTTCAGTTTGCTGCGTCGCGCTGGCCGTTCAAAGCTTCCCATCCTGCTCAAACGGGGCTTGGCTGCAACGCTCGACGAATGGCTGCTGGCGGCTGAGTACATCATGGCCGAAGGCAACTATAACGTCGTCCTGTGCGAGCGCGGCATCCGCACCTTTGCCCAGCACACGCGCAACACGCTCGACCTCGCAGTGATTCCGGCGGTGCGTCGCATCTCGCATCTTCCGGTCGTCGTTGACCCTTCGCACGGCACGGGCAAGAACTACATGGTCACGGCGCTGGCGCGAGCCGGAGTCGCCGTCGGCTCTGACGGCCTGATCGTCGAAGTCCACGATCAACCTGACCGCGCGCTTTCAGACGGCGCTCAGGCGCTCAACCTCGAACAATACGACCAACTCGTGCAGGAAGTGCGCGCCATCCATGAAGTGATTACGCCCGCCGCTGTGGGCTAACAGCGTCACGCTTTCTCTGACCCTGAAAGGGTCACATGCAATAGCCGGGGGCAGCGCCCCCGGTCACACGCAACCACACACATTCCGACCCTGAAGGGGTCGTATATTCAACGTTGAATATACGACCCCTTCAGGGTCGGATTCTTTTCTAACATCAAACCGGGGGCGGCGCTATCGCTCTGCCCCCGGCTATTTTATGTGACCCTTCCAGGGTCAAAGGGCGCTTAACTTTTCAGACATCCTCGTCGCTTGACAGATTCCTAATTTAGACTTATTCTAAGCACATCGTGACAACGAATATTCGAACGCAAATCGAGGAGCGCGTGCGCGCGGTGGGGTTGAAGTTGACGCCGCAGCGTTTCGCCATACTCGATTTTCTGGTGCGTAGCCGCGAGCATCCGACCGCAGATAAGATCAGCGCGGCGCTTAATCGTCGTTTTCCGCGCGCTTCGCGGGCGACTATTTACAACACCTTGAATGCCCTGCGCGATGCCGGGCTTGTCCACGAAGTTTACCTGGACGATGCGGTGGCTCGCTTTGACGCCAATCTAGACCAGCATCATCACTTCGTCTGCCGCCTGTGCGACAAACTCGAAGATGTGCCGTTTGAAGAAGTGGGCGAGTTGCCCACTCAGAAACTGGAGCGCGGGCACAAAATTGAAAATTACGAGATCGTGATGCGTGGCGTTTGCGTCGCATGTCAACGGCGTTAGAACTTTTATTTGGAAATATTAGCAGAGGGGGAAAAGGAAGAGGATGGCAAACAATACAGGAACTGAAGTGACGGCGATGCCCATCAATATCGGTATCGAAGAGAAGGATCGCGCACAGATAGCTAAAGGTTTATCAGGGCTTCTCGCGGACACCTTCACGCTTTATCTGAAGACGCACAACTTTCACTGGAACGTCACGGGGCCGATGTTTCGCACGCTCCACGTAATGTTCGAGGAGCAGTACAACGAACTGTGGACGGCGGTTGATCTGCTCGCCGAACGTATCCGTGCGCTCGGTGTTTTCGCGCCCGCCACGTACAAAGAGTTCGAGCGGCTGGCGTCAATCAAAGAAGAGAACGGTATCCCGGCGGCGACCGACATGATTCGTCTGCTGGTCGAGGGCCATGAGACTGCCGCGCGCACGGCGCGCACAGCCTTCACGGTCGCGGAAGAAGCGTCGGACGCGCCGACAGCCGATCTCCTGACCGAGAGAATGCAGGTGCATGAAAAGACCGCTTGGATGCTGAGAAGCCTGCTGGCCGAAGAAGGCAACGCAGCGGCGCAGAGTGCATGAAGCTGTTATGGATTCAGACGGGCGTTCCGGCTCATCGGCTTAATCCATCTCAGCTTAGAACAATTCACGGGAAGGCGTCGCGCTCGATGCCTTCCCTTTCCATTTGTGAGAAGATAAAAAGGAAAATAGACAGGATTAACAGGATTATCAAGATTAGGAAGACAAGAGTAGGACAGATAAGCTTGCTTCTTCTTCCCTTCATCCTGTCCATCTTGTTAATCCTGTCTATGTTTCTCCGTATTCCAATCTTGTCAGTTTCGATTTAGAAGAACGTTAGACAGCGATGACAGGCACTAAGACAGAGTTACAGGTTGATGAAATGAATGGCCAGCATACCCGTTCGACGCCGGACGGCGCGGGGGAGCGCGTTGATCTGCCGATTACGGGGATGACGTGTGCGGCGTGCGCGCGGCGGATTGAGCGCAAGCTCAACAAGACTCCGGGCGTCAATCGCGCGGGCGTGAATTTCGCCACCTCGCGCGCAACGGTTGAGTATGACCCGAAGGCTGCGGGCGTTCAGCAGTTGATTGAAGCGGTTAAAGAGATTGGCTATGGGACGGCTGGCACGGCGAGCGCTTCTTTCATCGTTGATGATTCGGCTCGGCCTTCAGGGTCAGGCAGCCAGTTGGAAAAACACTTGATGCGGCAGGGGGGCGTGGCCAGCGCTTCTTTTAATCTCGCCACGATGGAGGTGCGCGTCGAGTATTTGCCCGGAGCAACCGAAGTCCGAAAAGTAAGACACGCGATTGAAGAGTTTGGCTACAAGGTGCGTGAAGTGTCTGGAAGCGGCAGCGAGGAGGCGGAAGATTCCGAACGAGCGGCGCGCGAGGCTGAATACAAAGAGTTGCGTCGTAAGTTCTTGGTTGCTGCCCTGCTCTCTCTTCCCGTGCTGGTCATTGCGATGTCGCATGGCCGCATCAGCTTTCTTGATTTCGCGGGCGTCAACTGGCTACAGCTTGCGCTGACAACTCCCGTCGTCTTCTATTCCGGCTGGCAATTCTATCGAGGAGCCTGGGCTGCGTTTCGCCATCGCGCGGCGGACATGAACACCTTGATTGCCGTCGGCACGGGCGCGGCTTATCTCTACTCAATCGCGGCGACGATTGCGCCGAAATTCTTTTCAGGTCAAGAAGGCGCGGACGAGATGGCAGGAATGAGCGGGATGGGCGCGGCTTCGATGACACCCGTCTATTTCGAGGCGGCGAGCGTCATTATTGCGCTCATCCTGCTTGGACGATTGCTCGAATCGCGCGCGAAAGGAAGAACGGGCGATGCGATACGGCGCTTGATCGGGTTGCAACCGAAGACGGCGCGAGTCGTGCGCGATGGAAAAGAGATTGACATCGCGGTCGAGGAAGTCGTTCCGGGTGATGTGATCGTCGTCAGGCCGGGCGAGAAGATTCCGGTTGATGGCGTGGTCGAAGACGGTGCGTCGGCTGTTGACGAAGCGATGTTGACGGGCGAGAGCTTGCCGGTTGAGAAGACGCGGGGCGATGAGGTCTTCGGCGCGACGCTGAACAAGACGGGCGCATTCAGGTTCAGAGCAACTAAGGTAGGCCGTGACACGGCGCTTCAGCAGATCGTCAAACTCGTCTCGGAAGCACAAGGCTCGAAAGCGCCGATTGCGCGCACGGCTGATGTCATCAGCGGCATCTTCACTCCCGTCGTCATCTGCATCGCCATCGTCACTTTTGTCGTCTGGTTCACCTTAGCGCCTGTCGAAACTCGTTTCACGATGGCGCTCGTCAATGCGGTCTCCGTGTTGATAATCGCCTGCCCTTGCGCGCTGGGGCTGGCGACGCCGACGGCGATTATGGTTGGGACGGGCAAGGGCGCTGAGAACGGCGTGCTCATCAAAGGTGGTGAATCGCTGGAGACGGCGCACAAACTGCAAACAATCGTGCTGGATAAGACGGGAACGATTACGCGCGGCGAGCCTGCGTTGACTGATGTCATCACGACAGGCGAGGCTTCCGACGAAGAGTTGCTGCGTCTCGCTGCGTCCGCCGAGCGTGGGAGCGAGCATCCGCTCGGAGAAGCGATTGTGCGCGCGGCTGAAGAGCGGGGACTCGGCCTCAGCGAGGCGTCGAGTTTCAAGGCTGTTGCCGGTCATGGTGTTGAAGCTGAGGTGAGCGGACATCATTTGCTGCTGGGCAATCTCAAGCTGATGCTTGAAAGCAGCGTCGTTGTAGATGAATTTACGGAGCGCGCCAACGCTCTCGCGGCTGATGGCAAGACGCCGATGTATGTGGCGATTGACGGGCGTCTCGCCGGAATCCTGGCCGTCGCCGACCGTGTTAAGCCTGAGTCAAAAGAGGCTGTCGCAGCGATGCAGCGCATGGGATTGGAAGTCTTGATGATGACGGGAGACAATCGCCCGACAGCCGAAGCGGTCGCTCGTCAGGTCGGAATCCGCCGCGTGCTGGCCGAAGTCTTGCCGGAAGGCAAAGCACGCGAGGTCAGGCGGCTTCAAGCTGAAAAGAAAATTGTCGGCATGGTCGGAGACGGAATCAACGATGCCCCGGCGCTTGCTCAAGCCGATGTCGGCATCAGTATCGGAACGGGCACGGATGTTGCCATAGAGGCTTCGGACATTACGCTCATCAAGAGCGATTTGCGCGGCGTGGTGACGGCGATTGCGCTCTCACACGCGACGATTCGCACCATCAAACAAAATCTGTTCTGGGCTTTCATCTACAACGTCGTCGGCATCCCCATTGCCGCCGGACTGCTTTACCCGCTGACGGGCTGGCTGCTCTCGCCCATCATCGCCAGCGCAGCGATGTCTCTGTCGAGCGTGTCTGTCGTGACGAACAGCCTGCGCCTGCGTCGTTTTCGCTCACCTGTTTCGAGGAGCATTTGAGATGGATTCAACCGAGATTGCCGTCATCATCGGCGGAGTAGTCGCAATCAGTTTCGTCCTCTGGTACTTTTTCGGCGAGCGCGAGCGGACAGCCGCTAATGTTGGCGCAGAGGGCGTGCAGGAAATCCAGATCACCGTCAAAGGCGGCTACTCGCCGGATACAATCGTCGTGCGCGAGCATGTTCCCGTGCGGCTCAATTTCTACCGTGACGAAACCGCGTCGTGCAGCGAGCAGGTTATCTTCAACGATTTCGGAATCAGCAAACACTTGCCGCCGTTCAAAACGACTTCGATTGAGTTCACGCCCGACCGCGCTGGGGAATTCACCTTCATGTGCGGCATGAGCATGATGCGCGGTAAGCTGATTGTCGAGCCGGGGTGAAGGTTAAGGCTAATTGAATCAATTGCGGCTCTGCCGCAGGTCTGTGCGGAAAGCCTGTGGCTTTCCGGCCTGCATTACTCAAATCATCTAGCGAGGCTGCGCCTCGCGATTGGCAAGGCATAGCCTTGCCAGTGATAAAAAGAGGAGTTCACGGAAAGGCAGAGCCTTTCCGCACAGCAGACGGCACAGCCGTTATCAATAGCAACTCAGGTTAATTATTGATTCAATCCCTGTTAGGAACGAGCGCATCATGAACAGAAGACAATTTGTTAAAGGACTCGGATTGAGTCTGGCGATGCTGAAGATGAGCGGAACAGCTTTTTCGTCGTCTCTCGCCAAGAAGCCGCAAATCAGTATCACGATGGATGACTTTAATGTGTTCGACGCTCCCGTGTTGTCGGGTGCGGCACGCAATCAGGCCATCCTTGATTCGCTCAGTCAATTCAAGCTGAGAGCGGCGATGTTCGTCGCCGGAAAATATGTTGATAATGAGAAGAACATGCCGCTCCTGCGCGCGTGGAATCTGCAAAAGCACTTAATCGGCAACCACACTTACTCGCATCGCTATTACCCCAACATCGAGTTTGAAGAATACACTCAGGACATTCTACGCAACGAGACGCTGCTGAAAGAGCTTCCACGTTACCGGCGATTTTTTCGTTTCCCCTTTTTGAAAGAAGGTAAGACCGCCGAGCAGAGAGACCTGATGCGCGCCTTTTTGAAAGAGCGCGGCTATCGTAACGGCCACGTCACGATTGATGCCTCCGACTGGTACGTGGATGAGCGATTACGGAAAAGATTGAAGGACGACGCCAAGGCGGATACTAAGCCTTACAGAGATTTTTATTTGAATCATCTCTGGGAGCGTGCGACGTATTACGACGAGCTATCGCGCAAAGTCTTAGGGCGCAGCGTCAGGCACACGCTGCTCATTCATCACAATGTTTTGAACGGCCTGTTTCTCGGCGACGTGCTGCAAATGTTCAAGAACAAAGGCTGGAAACTCATTGACGCGGAAGAAGCCTTCACCGATCCGGTCTTTTCTTCCGAGCCGCGAATAGCGCCCGCCGGAGAAAGCCTCATCTGGGCACTGGCGAAAGAGAGCGGAAAGTTCGAAAACCTGCTGCGCTATCCGGGCGAGGACGGCGATTATGAGAAACCTAAAATGGATGCGCTTGGCCTGTGATTCATTCTGAAATAATTCTCTAAACTCAGACGAAGGAGTCTTTCATGCAATACGCTCGGCTTGGCAACACCGGTCTCGTGGTTTCCCGTTTAGCCTTCGGCACAATGACTTTCGGCAGCGATCCTTCGATGCCGAACATTTACAAAGTCTCGCAGGAGAATGCACGAGCGATGGTTGATAAATCGCTTGAGGCGGGCGTCAATTTCTTTGACACGGCGGACGGCTACGCGAGCGGGCAGTCGGAGACGATGCTGGGCGAATTGCTGGGCGAGCGTCGAAAAGATGTGGTGCTGGCCACGAAGGTCGGTTTTCGTAACGGCGAGGCGATCACGCAGGCCGGTCTTTCCAGACGACACATTCTCGCTTCGTGCGATGCGAGTTTGAAGCGGCTCAACACCGACTACATTGATTTGTACATATTGCATAAGGAAGACCCTTTCACACCGCTCGAAGAGACGCTCTTGACGTTGAATGATCTGGTGCGCGCGGGCAAGGTCAGGTACCTGGGCTTCTCGAACTGGGCAGCGTGGAAGGCTGCGACCGCCGTTCAGATGCAGAAAGCGCGGGGTTGGGCAGAGTTCACGAGCGGGCAGATGTACTACTCGCTTGTCGGGCGCGACGTGGAGCATGACGTAGTGCCGTTCATGCGTTCGGCGGGTTTGAGCATGAACGTCTGGAGTCCGCTCGCCGGAGGTTTTTTAAGCGGCAAGTACACGCCGGACAATTTGAAGAAAGACGAGAGCAACCGGCTCTCAGGTCTTGATTTTCTGCCGATTGATAATGAGTCGGGCTTTAAGGTTGTCGAACGCTTGCGCGAGATGGCTCTTGAGCATCAGGCCAGCGTCGCGCAGGTGGCGCTCGCGTGGCTGCTCAGTAAATCAATCGTCTCAAGCATCATCGTCGGCGCGAGCAAGCTCCATCAACTCGAAGATAATTTGCAGGCGGTGGAAGTGAAACTGAGCGAGGCTGAGGTGACTGAACTCGACGCGATGACTGCCCCGACGACGCTCTATCCTCATTGGTTCAACATCAATCTCGTTGATGCGAAGCATAAAGAAGTTCTTGCGGCATCGTGACAATAAGAAGTCCCGTCAGGGACGACGTGACAATAGCCCAGCCATTTATGGCTGGGAATAGAATCAGCAAATAAATGTTGAGTCCCGTAGGGACGATTGACGAAAGGTTCACCTCTTTTCAGTCGTCCCTACGGGACTCAATCAATCTTTATGGCTCTATTCCCCAGCAATAAATTGCTGGGCTATTTTCATCCGCCCCGACGGGGCGAAAACCTACACGCGGCGCTAACCTATCCAGAGTCGCTCCCCGCATCTCCTAAAATCTCATGCAAATTTTTACTAAACGCCGAGCGCGGCATGATTCGGTCGTAGCCTGCCTGCTGCGCCCGCTGCTGCAACTCCGTTTGCACGTGAGAGAAGAAGCCGAGGAGCGGCACGGCGCGCAAGGTTTCGTCCATTTTTAGTTGCTCGGCCAGACCAAACGGATCACACTTCTGCGCGTGCAGGTCTGCGATGATGAGCGATGGCTCGTCAGCCCGCGCTGCCTCCAGAGCCTCGTCCGCGCTCCGCACGAAACGCACCTTCAATCCTAAATGCTCGGCGACGGCGCGTATCTTCGAGGCGAAGAACATATCGTCTACGGCGGCAATCACAAACCTTTTCATCAGCACTTCTCTTTCCATGACACTTCACCGGGGGCGCGGGTCGCCTTTGCATTGACGCGCCGTTTCGCGTAAAGATAAATCCCAAAGGGCGAAACCAGCAACCGAAGCATGAGTGAACAGATCATCACCAGCCGCGATAACGCGCTCGTCAAACACGCTCGCGCCGTCCGCGATGGCCGCGCATCTGAATTAATCTTCGTCGAGGGCGTGCGGCTCTGCGAAGAAGCGTTGGGCGCTTCTCTCGCCATTCAAGATGTCATTTGCACGGAGAAAATCGCAAGCGACGAGCGCGGCGCGCGGCTGTTGAGCGCTTTCAGCGAGGCGGGCAAGTCAATCACCCTTGTCAGCGAATTCGTCTTCGCTTCCATCTCGGACACGAAGACGCCGCAGGGGATCGTCGCGCTGGCCCGACGGCCTGCCTCGGACAAAGAGGCGCTGCTTGAGAGAACAGTTGAAGCTCCGCTGCTCGTTATCCTTCATCGCATTAATAATCCATCGAACGCCGGGGCGATGCTCAGGACGGCGGAGGCGGCGGGCGCAGACGGTGCTATCCTGACGGAAGGCACGACCGACATCTTTTCACCGAAGGCGCTGCGCGGCGCAATGGGGTCGAGCTTTCGCCTGCCGCTCTGGGCTAATGCTTCCTTTCATGAAGCCCTCGCGTGGTGTAAAGAACAGGGCATCAAGACAATCTGCGCCGATTCACGCGCCGGGCGCACACACACGGAGATTGATTGGACACGAGCCGCAGCGCTAATCGTCGGCGCGGAAAGCACGGGACTGACCACCGAAGAGATGGCCATTGCCGACGAAGCCCTGAGAATCCCTATGCGCTCTCCGGTCGAAAGCCTCAACGTCGCGGTCGCCGCAGCAATCGTGCTTTACGAGGCAGCAAGGCAAAGAGCAGCGGTCAGTGGTCAGTGGTCGGTGGTCAGTTAGAACAAGCGAAGGGCAGCAGCATTTGAGCTTTTGCTTTTAACTGACCACCGACCACCGACCACTGACCACTTTTTTCTGACCACTGACTACTGACCACTGACCACTGTTTCTGCTAGAATAGCGGAGAGTTAATTAATACAATTCGCTTCCCTCCCCAATGAGCTATGGTTCGGCGTGCGAGATGTCTGAGGACGCCGTGAGAGCAATTTCACACTGTGCGTGCGGCGACACAAGTTCACTATCGCTTTCTATGAAAAAAGAGCCGAAGAAGAAACCTGAGCATAAACGCGAGGAAGCCTTGCCGGAGCGCCTGTTGCGCCGGATGCTCGAAGGCATGGGCGCAGCCGTTGACCGGGGCTTAGGTCGCGGCGCGACGACCTCGCAAAGCGGACTGACGACCACTGCGCTCATCGAGCGTATGAAACGCCTGATTGACGAGCGTGTGCGCGACGAAGGGCAAGGTCAACGGATCGTGCCGCATCTTTTGAAGCTCAAAGTGGAATGGGGCACGCATTCGGAAGCGCCGCCGGAAATCATCCACGAACTTGAGCACGAAGTCCTGGCCGCCGCGATTGACTACATCAACGACAATCGCTACAGCACGCTTGCGCCCGTCAAGATCGAAACCGAAATTGACATTTTCACTTCAGGCGTCTCCGTTGACCCGACCTTCGGAGAATTTGAGCAGCAATTAAAAGAGGAAGACGAAGCCAAACAACGCGTGGCAGAATTCGGCTCTCCCAATATTCCGCACTCGAAGACGCCGGACGTGCACATGATTGCGCGCGCGACGCTGCCGGATGGAACGCGCGAGACGCCTTTGACGTTCACACCGGGTGGGAGGCGCATGGCGGTGGGACGTGGCACGGATAACGATCTTTACCTGAACGACCGCAGCGTCTCGAAAATCCACGCCTCGCTGGTGATGAACCGTGAAGGAACGCTGCTCGTCGCCGACACAGGCTCGACCAACGGAACTTTCATCAACGGTCGGCGCATAGCCTATGGTGAGGCTCGTCAAATTGAAGATGGCGATGTCGTCGGTTTCGGCGACATCGAAGTTCGTTTCCGTAAAGCCTGATTCCCGATATGTCATTCATACTGCTTTTACAAGCTGCTGCCAACAACGCCGCGAATACCGCAGCCAACACGGCGGCGGCCACTCCTTCACTCGAAAAGAGACCGGCGCTCCTGAGCCTGATTTATATGGGCGGCCTCGCCCTGATGATAATCTGGCTGATCGTCGCGCTCATCCGCTTTCGCCGCCAGCGTTCGGCTCTCGCGGCGGTCGCGCCGGAAGATTTGCCGGATGAGGTGCGCCAGCGATTGGGTTCGACTTCAACCAACAGGGGCTTGCGCTTCCTGCGCGTCTTCTACATCGTGCTGGCTCTCGCGGTCTTCGGCTTTCACGTCTACTGGGCGCGTTATGCTTCCGGGAGCAACGAGCGTTTTCAACAACTCAGTTATAAAGATTTGCGTAACCGCCGCATTAGTGAATCCACCTTGCGCGGTTGGATTCTGGACCGTACAGGGAAGCTCGAAAATGCGCTGGCTCTTTATCGCCGCGACGCGAGCGGCTCAATCGTCCGCGATTACCAGATGGATTCGCAGTTCGCGCATCTGCTCGGCTCAGATAGGGGCGACCCCGGATTGGAACGCTCGCTCTTCGGCATTCAGAGCGGCGAAGTCCCGGAAGCCTTGCAGGTCGTGATGGGCGAAAACATTCAGCAGCGCGCGACCAAGGATGTTCAGCTCACCATTCATCACGAGTTGCAGCAGACAGCCGTTGATCAACTCAAGGGCAAGCACGGTGCGGTCGTCGTGCTCAATCCTCAAACGGGCGAAGTGCTGGCGATGTACAGCAATCCTTCCTACAGCCTGAAAGAAGTTCAGGACGAGGCACGCTGGATTCAGCTTGATGCAGACCAGCGCGACAAGCCGCTCGTCAATCGCGCTCTGGGCTCTTACTACATTCCTGGCTCGACCTTCAAAACCTTCATGATGATCGCCGCGCACCGCGCCGGGATTCAGGACAGTGAATTTCTTTGCAGCGGCGGCGGTTATTACGCCTTGCCGGGAGCAAAGCCGATCTTCGACGACGGCGGTCCGGGCGAAGTTCACGGGATGATTGCGATTGACAGGGCGTATGAAGTCTCATGCAACCAGTATTTCGCGCAGATGGCTGTGAAGCTCGGCCCTGAAAGAATCAAGGAGACGGCCAAGCTGCTCGGCGTCGGAGCTTACGACACGCCGGAGGAGTTAATCGCGAGAGCGCGCATGTTGCCCGAAATCTGGAACGCCAGTTCCGATGCTGTCAAGAAAGCTCTTGCGCCGCGCGAGTCGAAACTGGTGGCCGGGCCGCTCGGTCGGAAATTCAACAAGTTCGATCTCGCGCTCGAAGGCTACGGGCAGGGCTACGCGGGACAGATGACGCCGTTTCAAATGGCGCTGTTTGCGGCGAGCATCGGCAACATGGACGGCAAGTTGATGAAGGCCCGGATTGAGATGAATCGCCCGGACGAAGTGTTCAATCAGATTACGAACCCGCAAATCGCCGCCCGCCTCAGAGAGATTATGAGCCTTGTCACGCAGGGGCCAGAGGGCACGGCGCGCGGAGTGTTCGGCCCTGTGAAAGCCGCTGGCATCACGTCGGGCGGCAAGACCGGAACGGCGCAGAAGGACGTGCCGGTTTACGATCCCAAAACGGGCGAGCCGCTGAGGAGGAAGAAATTCGAGAAAGACCCGAAGGGCAATATCATACGCGAGTACGAAACGCTGGTAATGGCCGACAAGCCGCGCATAGACGGCTGGTTTCTCTGCATCGCGCCGCTTGAGCGCCCGCAGATTGCGATGGCGGTCATCGTCGAAGGCGGCGGCTACGGCTCGCGCTCTGCCGCGCCGATTGCGGCGCAGATGGTACTGAAGGCCAAAGCCCTCGGGCTGCTCGGCGGGCCACCGAACAAACCGAACGAAGCCGCCCCGCCGAACAAGAAGCGCCAGCCCCCGAAACCGGCGGCACAAACAGCGAGACAGTAGAGGGCTAAGCCGTATCGAATTTTCAGGAGATATGAGAAATGTCCGACGAAGAATTTGAAAAGAAAGTAGAATTTATCCTCAACCAACAAGCACAGTTCTCCTCTGACATCGGAGAGTTGAAGGATATTGTCACGCAACTGGCAAGGGCGACGCTCAATCGTTTTGAAGCTACGGATAAAAGGATTGATGATGTTGACGAGAGGATTGCGGCGCTTGTGAATTCCCAGATAGAAACCGAAGAGAACATGAAGAAGACGGATGAGGCTCTCAGAAACCTGATTGCCGTCGTTGATCGTTATTTCAGCGAAGGCCGCAACGGGAAGTCTGAAGCATAAAATGATGCAGTAGCCGTTGACACCCGACTCTTAAAACTTTCTATGAAAAATCGCGCATCGTCACACCTGCTCGCATTGCTCCTGATTATCGGCTTCGAGGTCGTCGGCTATTACGGCGTCCATCGCGCCGCCCTGATTCGCGGCTACGAGACATCCTGGGTCAGCGGCATGCGCGACCTCTTGATGTTCGTCCCCATCGTCTTCATCGTTTTCTGGCTGACGCGCGCGAAGAAGTACGCGGGCAACTGGACGCTCTACACGACCGCTATCCTGCTCTTCTCCGTCGGGATGCTCGTGCAGTATCGCCTCTACTCAGACCCGGAATATAACGCGCGCAACAAGGCGGAGGCGCGCGCGCAGAAGACAGACACGCTCAGGATGCGTTACATCAACGAGAACTACGACGCGCCGAAGAAGAAGATGATGGGCTTGCCCGACACGCCGCCGAAGCCTACCGATCTGGACGATGCGCCGACGGTCAAAGCCAGCTACACGCTCAGCAATGCGCTCACTTCCGGCTCGACGTGGATTCCGATCATGGCGTTCATTGCCTTTGTCGTCGCCTTCACCTTCTGCATTCGAGATAATTTCCTGCAATGGGTTCAGCGGCACAGCTTCATGATCGTGGTGCTGACCTTGATTCCGCTCGGCGTGGCGGTCGCCACCTCTCGTTTTGGCAAAGCGGGAGGCAACATGACGCCGTGGGAGCCGTCGAAGATTCCTTTCCTTTTGGGCTTCGCCGGAATCCTGACCGCCCGCTACAAGGATTTGGCGCGGACCTACTGGGGCATTCCGCGTGCGCGTGATGTCGTGCCTCTGCTCGCGATGGCGGTCATGCCCTTTATCCCGTTCTTCGTGCTGAAAGACTTCGGTCAGATGCTCGTCTTCAGCGGCGCATACGCGACACTTTATCTGGTGGCTGTTCGGCGCTGGCCGCAGATGCTGCTCTTCGTCGGCTCTGTGCTGCTGGTGGTCAGCGTGCTTGTAGTCGGAGCGCTGCCGCTTGATGTGCAGGAGAAAGTTCCCTTCCTCCCGGCAATCGCGCGTCCAGTGAAAGCGGCGCTGCCTGATCGTATCCAGCAGCGTTTCCATCTCTGGCTCGACGGCTTCAATCCGCCTTCGCCGGAAATCAAATGGTGGAAGAAGGATTACGACGACGCGCTCAGTAAAGATCAAAAGATGCGTGAATTGGCCGAGCAGAGCGCGGCGATGCAGAAGACCGTCAACGTGGACGTGTGGTTTGACCGCGCAGCCTTTCAGCCCGCACAGGCGACGTTCGGAGTCGCCGCCGGAGGAATCACGGGGCGTGGCTTGGGGCTTGGCTTTGCCGAAGTCATCCCGGTCGCGGATTCCGATTACATCTACGCGGCCATCGGCGAAGAGATGGGACTGGCGGGTGGAGCAATTGTCATTCTCGCACTCATCATTTTCGTCTGGGCGGGCGTTCGCACTTCGATTGATGCGCGTGATATGTTTACCAAGCTCTGCTCCGCCGGGCTGACAGCCTTTATAGGCTTTCAGGCGCTCGTCAATATCGGCGGCGTGACGCGCGCTTTGCCGATGACGGGAATCACGCTGCCCTTTGTCAGTCACGGAGGTTTTAGTCTGATTACCAGCTTTGCCATGCTCGGAATGTTGATGGCCTTTTCGCATCGTAACGCGCGCGACGCACGCTCCGCCACCGTGCGAAAGGGTAGACGTAGTATCAACGATCCCTCTATTCCGGAGGCAGTTCAATGAGTGACTCGAATAACGTCCCTATCGAGGCGGCGTCAATCACAGATCGCGGCTTGAGCGAGAAGCGACCGCTCAACGAAGATTCATTTCTCTCCGACCTGAAACGTTGCATCTTCGTCGTCGCAGACGGTGTCGGCGGCGCGCAGGCCGGTGAAGTCGCCTCGCAGACAGCCGTTGAAGTTCTGGATGAAGCGTTTCGTCATCAGGTTGACGGCGCGGACATCGAAGACCTGATGGAGATTGCGATTCAGCGCGCCAACTCCTCAATCTTCCAGATGGCGCACGATCACCCGAAGCTCTCGGCGATGGCCACGACCGTTGTCGCGCTTCATCTGGACGGACACATTGCGACCATCGGCCACGTCGGAGACTCGCGCCTTTATCGCGTCAGTCCTGACACGAGCCTCCACCGTGAAACCGCAGACCATTCGGTCGTCGAGGAAGAAGTGCGCGCCGGACGGATGACGCCCGAACAGGCGGCGCATCATCCGAGCCGCAACGTCATCAGCCGCGCGCTCGGCGCAGAATCCGGCGTCGAAGTTGACATGAAGACCATAGAGGTTGAAGACGGCACGGCGTTCCTGCTCTGCTCCGACGGCAT
Organism: uncultured Acidobacteriota bacterium; assembly: GCA_963791265.1. GTDB lineage: Bacteria > Acidobacteriota > Blastocatellia > Pyrinomonadales > Pyrinomonadaceae > QHXM01. The sequence goes on along the minus strand of CAWBSB010000002.1, from coordinate 211,129 downwards.
CACGCGCCATATTCCAGACAGCGAAATCCGCGATCTGCTCGTCAGCACGCCCGACGTTGAAAGCATCTGCGCTGAAATGAAGAGACGCTGTTATGAGCGCGGCGCGGAAGACAATCTGACGGCGGTCATCGTGCGCGTCGGGTCGTTTGTGCCTGCCCCGACGTTTGATGCTGAGGATGAACGCACGATTGCGACGGTAAACCCTGCGCTGGCGACGACGGCTCCCGGGATGGACGTTGCCGCTATTGCCGCAGACGCTCCGGCGCAAGTTGTTCCGGTTAGCTCTCAAGCGCCGACCGTTTCGCCCGCTGCTTCCACCGCGTTGCCTCCGCCGCCCGTCGGCGAGAACAACGCGCACGCGACGAATCCTGTGCTGGCTCTCGAAGAACAGGCCAAGTCGGACAAGCGCAAGGGCGGAGGCGGGCGCGCGTTTTTGTTGTTGCTGCTCATTGCCGCCATCGGCGCAGGAGCTTTCTACGGCGGCATGTACTATCAGCGCCAGCGAGCGGAAAGCGCGCCCGCCGCCGCCGCGACGCCGACGCCTCAGCCGACGCCCGTTGACACGCTCAGAGAATTTGAGACGAAGCGGCAACAGGTGGACAGAGACGCTGCCAACATGGCGAAGACCCTGCGCGATGAGGCAGCGGCGAAAGGCGTTCAGAACCCGCTCGATTCGACCGACCCGGAATTTCTTTATCTGTACGGGCGTGCTTTGATGCTGATGGGCGACAACCAGAACGCGATGCCGGTCTTTGAGCGTGCCATCACACAGCTTAATGGAACAACGTCACCCCTTCACGAGAAACTGAGAGTGGAAGCAAGAGTGGCACTTCAGGCGGTCGCTCTCAGGCTCAGGAGATTGCAGCCCGATGCGGAGCAGAGGGCGATTCGCGCTTTCGATGAACTGATTAATAAAGGCGCTGCTACGCCGATTGAGTCGCCCCAGTGAGCGCTGATTGACACTTTCGAAGGAGACTCAAAAATGCTTGCCCCGCATAAAAGTCTGACGAAATTGCCCTCCCCTGCGCTTCGTACCAATCACCCCCCAAGCGGCATCTAATCGGGGGGCGAGCGTGAAGCTCATCTGATAGGCGCAGAGGAATGACGGAACTCAAACTTCAACAGTCCTTGCTCGATGGTCGCTACGAGGTACTGGATTGTCTCGGTCGCGGCAGCTATGCCGAAATCTACGTCGCGCGCGATTTGAGCGCGGCTGAAGGTGATCCGCAAACAGTCGTCATCAAGGTTCTCAACGTTCTCCTGCAAGGCGTGCCCGACCTAGACCTCGAACGCACCTTACTCGAAAACTTTCAGAACGAAGCGGTCGCGCTCGACCGCGTGCGCCATCCACACATCATTAGCCGACTGGGGCACGGCACAGCCATTGACCTCGTCGGAACAACCTTTCATTACATCGTGCTTGAATATCTGGCGGGCGGCGAACTGGGCGCGCGTGTTCGCCAGCATCCTTTCTCGCTCGAACGCGCACTCTTTTATCTCGAACAGGTCTGTTCGGGTCTGGCTTACGCGCACAAGTGCGGCGTCATTCATCGCGACATCAAGCCGCAGAATCTGCTGCTGACGGCGGACGGGGAGACGGTCAAGATAGCGGACTTCGGTGTCGCTAAAATCGAAGCGACCGAAGGCGCAATCACGCGTGTCGGGACGAACGTCTATGCCGCGCCGGAGCATAATCCGCTGGTTCAGACCGGCCCGCTCGATACGGCGTCGCTCGCGGCTCAACCGCACCTGACGCCCGCCGCAGACATCTATTCGCTCGCCAAGACCACCTATACGCTGCTGGCTGGCGAAGCGCCGCGCCGTTTCTCGCATCACCAGATCATGGACTTGCCGGAGTCGATTGCTGTTAAGACCTGGAGTAAGGACGTGCTGCGCGTACTCCGCCGCGCGACTGAAGACAAGCCGGAAGATCGTTATCAAACCGTTCAGGAATTCTGGGAGGAGTTGTCTGACGCCTCTCTGCCGCCGACGCAGCCGCTCAAGCGGGAAGACGGTGAAGCGCGCGAGCGCCCCGTTTCCAAACAACTGTCGAGCAAAACGGAGACGATTGTCGAAGCGCCGCCGCGCCCGCGTTTCGATTCGCGCAATGTCATCAAACAATCTCAAGTGCGCGGAAACGGCAATACTCGCCCGCGAATCGTCGTGCCCATCGCCAACGCGAATCACAACCTGAATCTTCCCGCGCAGCCGCCGGTCGCGCGCCAGCAATTCCATGAAGCGGCTCTTTCCCTGCCCGCGCAGCACGCCCGGCCTGAAGTCAAGTTTGTTCCCGTCGAGCAGCCTCAAACTGGTAAGCGCGGCATGCGTGCGCTCGTTGCGCTACTGATTATTCTGGTCTTTGCCGGAATCCTGCTGGCCACGCATTTTTACGTGAGCAGGCAAAGAGCGGTGAGCATCGCGCCGTCGGGCAGCACTTCCGCCCCTGAAGTCGGGCGGGAAGTCGCCGTCACGCGAAACGCGAACCTGCGCCGCCAACCCAGCTCAGGCAGCAACCCGCCGCTGCGGACTGTTCAGAAGGGTGCGCGCGTGCGAATTTTGAGCGTTAATGATACTAATAACTGGTACGAAGTTGAGGTCTTAACCCAGGAAGGTGGCGAGCAAGACGCCATCACGCGCGGCTGGATGGGAAAGAGCACTCTAGATTTGGATTAGTCTTCGAGAGGAGAGCAGCAACTGTGGGGCTAATTGAATCCATTAGACGATGGATTGACGGCGAGGGCGCAGACGACCCTTTGATGACGGCAGACGAGCAGGCGCGACCGCGCCGCGTCTGGGAAGAATTCCTGGTCAAGGTGGCGCGCGAAGTCGAAGCCGCGATGCAGCGCGAGATGTTCACACCGCCCGGCGGCCCGACCTTCATCCCGCGCGAGTACATCGTTTATTTGAGCAACGACGACGACCGTGAATGGCAGGGCGAGAAGCGGCGCGGGCTTGAGCAGGGACTCTTCCACGTTCTTTCGGAACGCGCCCGCGAGCTAAGCGGCGTCACGCAGCTTGCCACCAAATCTTTCGCCGTCGAACTGCGCGTTGACGGCACGCTCAACAAGGGCGAGTTTCGCGTCCAGCCCGTCTGGGACGAAACCGAAAGCGGCCACACGATGGTGACTGCCCGCCCGAACGAGCAATTGATGAAAACCTCCATGCCGGGTGTTGCGCCTGACACCTCTGGCGCCACGACCGAGCAGCCGGAAGACGATTCGACGATGGTGCGCCCGCGCGTGGTTATTCTCTTCAACGTCGAAGTCTGGCGCGCAGGCGTGCGTCAAGCGGTCGTGCCCATCTCCAAACCAGAGATCACCATCGGTCGCGGCTCGCGCTCAGTCTCAGTTGATCTGCCGCTCAAAGGCGACCCGGAAGTGAGCCGCATCCACGCCGTGCTCGCGCGCGATGAGCAGGGGCAATACTGGCTCACGCCGAAAGGCAGGAATCTGACTCTGCTTAACGGTCAGGAACTTCCCAGAGAGCAGCCGACACAGGTCACGCCCGACAACAAGATTGAGATTTGCAGTTTTATTTTGCGAATCCAGCCGGGTTGAGATTGTGTTGAAGAAGTGAGGTAACTATGGCGAAAGAAGGCAGGCAGTGTCCTGAATGCCAGACAGTTCTCAAATTGGTTCTACTCTCTGACCTTGTGGGCGGAGCGAAGGCTGGCGGGATTAAGATGACGCTCCCGGCGGCAGGCGCGGTCTTCGACTATTTTGACTTCTGGGTCTGCCCTCAATGTGGCCGGACATTGCTCTACGCCGATAACAGAGCAAGGGCGAAGGCCGAAGGTAAAGAGGCTCAGAGCGGCGGTGGAATCCTAGGGATTTCCTAAAACTGCCTCATACACAACTACAACGAGAGGATTGTGCTTGTTATGAAAGCTAAACGACTCCTCAATCTCACGCTTGCCCTCCTGATATTGACCATCCCGGTCTTCGCGCAGTCCGAGAAAATCGCTCTCGTTGACACGAACGCTTTCGCTTACCCGCAGACGGGTATCGCCCGCCTGATCAGGGTAATGGAGAGTGTGGAGCAGGAGTTCGTGCCCCGTTGGACTGAGATAGCCGGGATGTATGCGCGGCTTCAGAAGGAACTGGAGAAGTATTCTTTTGCAGGCCCGATTCCGACAGACCCTCGGCCAATGACACCTGAGCGAAGGAAAGAGTTGAAGGAAACGGCTGACACGATGCAGCGCACAATCGAGCGTCGCGAAGCAGATTTGCGACTCGATTACAGCAAGCGTCTCAAAGAAGCCACGGCTCCTGTGTCTCTGGATATTCGCAACAGTCTTGAGTCGTTCGCCAGGTCTCGCGGGATAACGCTGCTGCTCGACACCAGCAAAACAGCTTGCGTGGTGGGCTGTGATAAAGAAGCCACTGCCGCCCTTGATGTCACCGGGGAGTTCATCGCCGCATACAATCGCCTGAATCCGTAAGATGCAGATTTTATGCGTTACCGGCGGCGGCGGTGACGAAGGTGCCGGATTCCAGTTCTTCGATCAGTGTTTGGAGCATCGGCACGACCCGCTCCCGCTCACTCTCCACGTAATCTTTGCCGAGCAGCTTGGTAATCCTTTTGTTCTTCGTCTCGCCGTTCACTTCCTTGAGCAGCGCGCGGCAGAATGAAGCGACGACTTCCGGCGCAAACTGCTTGCCCGTGTTGCGACGAAAATCCTCAACTACCTCTTCCATCCCGCGCCGCTTCTTGTAAGGCCGGTCGGTCGTCATCGCGTCGAAGGAATCCGCGAGGCTGACGATCTTGGCGACGAGCGGAATCTGATCGCCGGTCAAGCCTTCCGGGTAGCCGCGCCCGTCAATTCGCTCGTGATGATAGCGAGCCGTCAACGGAATGTCCGCGTAAGGATGATTAATCGGCGAAAGAATATCGTAGCCAGCACGCGGATGACGATTCAACTCGCTTGATTGCTTGGCGTCGATTTTGTAAGGCGCGTTGATGATGTCGCGCTCGACGACCAGTTTGCCGATGTCGTGCAGATAGCCCGCAACAGCGATGCCTTCAACCTCGTCGTCGCTCCATCCCATCTCACGCGCGATAACCTCGCTGTATTTGCCGACGCGTTCCGAGTGCCCCTGAGTATATTTGTCCTTGCAATCAATCGCGGCGGCAAAGGCGCGCACCGTGTCGCGATAAATCACGCGCATCTCGTCATAGAGTTGGCGGTTCTCTGCGGCGCGTTGCGAAAGCTCTATGAACAGGCGGTGCTCCTGAATGCCGACGCCGATGTGACGCGCCATCGCGCAAATCACATCACGGTCTTCGGTGCTGAAACTCTCGCCGGTCGCTTTACCACCGAGTAGGATCATCCCGACCAGGGCTTCACGCACGACGAGCGGCACGATGAGATCGACTCGCAGGGAATCAAGCTGCGCTTGATGCTGAGCGACGAAACGCTTGATGGCGGGAGTCTCGTTATCTCTCGTCAATCCACAGATGCCGAGGCTGGCAAGCTCGGAGACTTCTCGTGAAGAGAGAGCAAGGTCAGCCGGAGGCTCAGCACCCATGCCATGCGCCGCGATAAACTTCAACGATTGATTTTCCTTATCGAACTCTGCGAGCGCGCCGCGCATGATGCCGAGCGAGCCTTGCACGAGGTGCAAAGCGGTTCGCATCTTTTCCTGAAAGTCAGGAGTGCCGACTATCTCCTCGCTGAGATCGGCCAGAGCAGCGAAGGCATGTATTAGTCTTTGAAGTGGCGCTTGCTGTTCCATCACCGCTTTATCAATGTCCGGCGGCCTTCGGTGCCGCAGCAAATTCCGTCAGCGTGGCGAGAGCTTCGTCTTCGTCTTTAGCCAGCGCGACGTGGCGCGTCAGGCCGAGCATCTCGAAAAGCTGGACTGTTTGATGATTAACGTCGGAGAAGATGAGTTGCGCGCCGGTGTTTGAGACGGCGTCAATGACGCTCAAAAGAATGGAGACGCCGATGCTGTTGACCAGCTCCGTCTCGCGGAAATTGATTATCAAGGCACGGCAACCGCCATCCAACTGTCGCCGACACTCACGCTCGATGCGCTCGCCGCTCAGCTTGTTCAGATAGTCGCCCGCATAAATTATTGCCAAATCTCCATGGCTACGTGAGCGCACAGGAGAAATGGTTGATGATTCAGCCATCTTCAGTAAGTTCCCCCCTTACCTACTTATAAAGGCAATCAACCCTGAATCGTGAATTGTGTTTAGTTAGTAATGAAACGACAAAGAAGCTGCAAGAATTAGCCCTTGTGCAGATACTTTGTCATTCGCAGGCGCGTACCGTCATCAACGCGCTCGAATTCTACTTCGTCCATCAGACTGCGAATCAGTTTGAGTCCCCAGCCACGTCGTCCCTTGCTTTCAGCAGCCTCGACGCCGTTGTTGCTATCGCCATTCTGGCCGTTGATACCGGGCGGGACGACCCCCCGACTGGAAACAGTGACGACTAATCTATCACTTTCTACGCGAAAACGCTGATAAATTTTTCGGTCGGGGCTGAGACTATGCTCTGCGGCGTTGATGCAGGCTTCGATGAGCGCGGTTTTTATCTGGTTGATGGCTTCGGGCTGGAACGAGATGCGGCGTGCAATCTGCTCGACCGTGTGCGCGGCAATCAACTCCGTATCGTCTCCCATCGGAATCACCATCTCGAATTCATCCGGCGCAACCTCTGCCCGCGCCATCGCGGCGGACGCCGCGTTGATGCGTTCCGTCAAAAGCTCCAACTGCTGGCGGCTTGACCCGTAAGCCTCGCGCTCATTAAGCAGCGCGATGGCTTCTGCCGAAAAGCCTTCGGGCGCGACCAGCCACAGGCGCACGCGGTTGAAGCCGCAAACGCGCGCCACCTGCATCAGGCGGTCGCACCAGACTTCCGTGATGCCGCGACCCGCTTCGAGCTTGGATTCGATTTCCGCCGCGAGCCAGACGATTTCGCTGGCGTCCGCATACTGTCCGGCGTCGAAGCCGTGCGCCACAGCGCAACGCTCTTCATCGCAAATCTGCTGAATGGGCGGATAGAAAGATAAACAACTCGCGGCATGGACGACCTGCGGCAGCCGCACCAGATCAGTCTCGGCATCGAGGGCGGCAACCAGTTCGTCAGCTTCCAGCCCCTTGTGCGTGCGATTGAAGCGGTCGTAGTGGAAAAGACTGGCAGGCATGCGCTGGCAGTTGAAACGTTCGAGCAGTTCGCGCAAACCGAGCGCGGCTACGCGACGGTAATGACGCGCCATCGTCTGCGGCGCACGTTTCAACGTCTCGCTTAAGGATTCGGCGACGACGAGGGCGCGGGGTTCGGCTGCGACTTCCAGGCGATAGCGCGCACGCAAATAATCCGACCAGACGAGCGAATCGCTTCCCGCTTCTATGAAGTTTGCGTTCAGGCTCGCCAGTTCATGCACATGTAGTTGCTGAACGATAGATTGGAATTCCGCTGGCTCAAGATTCAAGCGCTTGCGCCAGATGTCAACCGGCGCTCTGCCCTGCTCGTTCTGCATGGATTCATAAAGCACACGAACCAGAGCGCGACGCGTGGCGACGACGGGCGCAATCTCTTCGAGGATGGAAGCAAAGTGCCGGTGGATGCGTCCGCCCATCAACTCGTCAACGTAAAGCTGCTGGCAGTTGCGAAAGCTGGTCAACGCGATCTGCTTCTCGCGGGCGGCGCGCATAATCGAAGTAATGAAAAGCGGGTTGCCCTTCGTCTGTTGAACGATGAGGTCGCGCGTCTGGTCGTTAATCGTCACTTCATAACGATGCGCGAGACGCTCAACCATCGCGCGTGCGTCTTCGTCGCTCAAACGCTCAAGATGCAGCGCGCCTGCAACGTCGCTTCCGTTTCGCGCGTTGTGCACGACGCCGAGCAGGTGGCGGCGCAGGCCAGCGAGAACATAAGGCCCGCCCGAATACATGAGGGCGCGCGCGATCTCGGTTTCGAGCGGCACTTCGACACCGTTTAACTGCCCCGCCAGTTCGAGGCCGTCAAGCAGGATGAAGGGGCGCGCACCGCTCGATGCAGCGCGTTGCGGAGCAGACAGGCAAAGCCGAACCAGAGCCTGTGCATCTTCCGGCGCGCGCACACGCTCGGTCGCCGTCACCAGCCGCTCAACCCATTCATAATCACCCGGCGCGACCATCTCCATCAAATCGTTGATGGAGAGCGCGGCACTACTGAGCGATGGATCATGGCGACGATAGGCGACGAGTTGTTGGAGAAATGTCTGTAGAAAATGGCGGGCTGCGCCGACGGCTGTTTTGTCGTTGCGCGTCAGCGCGAAATAGATTGGGATGGCCTCATCATGACGGCGGAAAAGCTCGTCGTAAGCCTGACGCAAAAACTCTGAGACGCCGATTGACGGAGCAGCAAGCAAGAGCAGGCCGCGCTCATTCTGGCCTTGCGACGAGAGGCGCAAGACCTGTTCGAGCGCCCGCTCGCGCCCGACGAACTCTTCCGGCTCAATGCGACCCAGGATTGGCCGCCCGTGCCCACTCTTATCTGGCTTCTTCGGCGGCATTGCTCTCCTCGGCAGACGATTCAAAAGCTTCCACGCGATTCTTGCCCCGGCTCTTGGCAAGATACAGGGCGCGGTCGGCGGCCTCTATGATTGTTTCGGGCGTCTCAAGCCCCGGACTGAATGATGAAACTCCGATGCTGACAGTCACGCTGCCCAAAGGCTGCGACTTGCCATGTGGAAAGCGGACGCGCGTGATGCGTCGCCTGATGCGTTCGGCAATAGCGAGGCCTTCGGCGAGCGAAGTTTGCGGCAGCAGGATGCAGAACTCTTCTCCGCCGTAGCGAGAAGCGACATCAGCCCCGCGTAGCGCCGACTTTAAACATTGCGCCGTCATCTCAAGCGCGAGGTCGCCCGCCTGATGAAGATTGCGGTCGTTGTAGTGCTTGAAGTCGTCAATATCAATCATCATAAAACTCATCGGGTATTCCTGCCGCTTCGAGCGTTTCAACTCTTCGGCCAGACGCTCGATGAGATAACGGCGATTGAGCATCCCTGTCAGCGGGTCTGTGATTGACATCAACTGAAACTGGTTGGCCTTCTCCTGCCACTCGGCGCGATCAAGCGCCATCGCCATCTGCGGAGCGATGGACTCAATCAGGCTCAAATCAATGTCGTCGTATGAGCCGCCGCCCGCTTTATCCGTGACGTTGAGGACGCCGACCTTTCGTTCGCCAACGGAGATGGGATAGCTGATGAAAGATTTGGTCTTGTAGCTGCGCTCCGATGAGGCAGGCGTATGCTCCCCTGCTTCAACGTCGCGCACGACGAGCGGGCGACCTTCAAACAGAACCGTGCCCGCGATGCCCTCGCCCATTCGCACGCGCGTTTCACGGGCGACTTCCGCGCGCGGGCCGACCGCCGCCTTAACCGCCAACTCGTTTGAGGCTTCATCGAAAAGCAGGAGCGAACCACGCTCGGCGTGCAGCAAATCAACAGACATATGCAGGATGGCGTCGTAGGGGTCGCCAGCGCCCGCCGTGTTGAGGCGCTCGCCGAAGCTTTGCAGGTGCTCGGCAAAGCGTGCGCGCTGCTCAAGCTCCTGGCGCAACCTGAGAACTTCCAGCGGCAAAGCAATTTCGCGGCAGTAACCGGAGATGGCGCGTCGCTTCTCATCCGTCAACTCGGAATCTGCGACGAGCAGCGCGGCTTTCACCTCGTCTCCGACGATGAGCGGGAAAAGCTCCGCCGTCTTCTCAGAACTTTCGGCCATCTGCTTGCGGATTGTTCCCGCTGGCTTGAAGCCTTCCGGGGTTTCGCGCAAGACGAGCGACGTGGCGGCTTTGGCTGTGGCGAAAAGCCTTGCGTCCTTCAAACCGATTTCGATGTGAACGGGAATCTCTTTGAAGCGTCCTTTGGAACAAGCTGGCACAAATGTGCCTCGCTCGCGCAGGAGCAAGGCGAGGGAGACGAGCTTGTGTTTTCCGGCAATCGCTTCAAGAGCGGAATTGCAGGCTTCCTTGAAATCGCTCTCGGCCTGAAAATAACGGTTGTGTAAAGCGGCGCTACGGGTGTCGGCATTCTGCCTGACGGTTTGTTCCTCGATAACTGAATCTCTTGCCGCTTTCTCATCGCTCGTCTTCGCGGGCGATTCCTCTGGCCGGGTATCCGGCGAAGCTTCCCGCTGCGCAACAGGAGATGATGAGACATCCTCGCCCGTGCGTTTCACCGCGCCGAGTTCCCTGGCTGTTTCTTCAATGCGACGGGCGAGGTCATCCAGGTCTTGACGCGCGGCGAAGATGACGTTTTGAAAAATCTCGCCGGAGAGTAAATCCTGAAGATCACCCGTGCGAAACCGCTCAGCGAGCGCACGATAGTCCGCGCTCGTGAGAAAGGCACGCCCGCCGATAACGGTCAGTTGGCGATTCGCCTCCAACTCGACAGGCATGGCGACGCAGTGCAGACCAGCATGGCAGCGATAATGGATGACGCCTCGGGCTTGAACGGCTCGCTCAAAGGCGCCGCCGCAGAAGGGGTCGCAGAGGTGGACGTAATCGGGGGAAGATTGAAATGCGCGGCAGATGGAATTGTTGTTGGAAACAAAGATTGCGGGGGGCTGATGGCCTTCGACCAGGAGAAGTGAAAGACCGGAGGCTGCCGCGATAGACTCCTGTGCGTCAGCCCAGCCGTCGGGCTTCTGATTATTCCGGGTCTGGGCTTTGTCACGTACGGGCGCGACAGATTCATCCATTGTCCGCAGGGTCACTTTAAGTTTACGTCCGAAGTGATGTTGGAGGGCTGAGGCTCGCGCGCAGAGTCGGGGCGCTTCTGACGCGCGGCTCACAATCGAGATGGGACGGCGGCTGTGTGTGTGGCTACCGTCCGACTAAAAGTATAAGTGACCGCGCGCCCCGGAGACAAGCAATTTCTGCTGGAAATCGCCCCAAAAGCGAACAGTCACTAACGCGAGAATCAGCTCTCCCCTCAAGTAAACGTCGAATAAACGCCCTTTTTCAAGTTGCGATGACGCGCTGTGCATCCCGCAAACCCGGCGCATCGCCCGGCGCAACCTGCTCAATATCAGGCTGTTCGGGGCTGATGCGGATGCAGGCGGCGAAGTGATTGGGCTTGATTTCCGCCAGAGGGGGAACGACTTCCTTGCAAGCCTGAATAGCATAGGGGCAGCGCGTGTGGAAGCGGCAACCCTGTGGAGGATTAATCGGAGAGGGCACGTCGCCTTCCAGCACGATGCGCTGGCGTGTGGCTTCAATCTCAGGGTCTGGAACGGGGACGGCGGAAATCAACGCCTTCGTATAAGGCATCAAAGGCTCGTCATAGATGACTTTCGCATCCGCAATCTCGACGAGTTTGCCAAGATACATGACGGCCACACGGTCTGAGACGTGGCGGATGGCGCGCAAATCGTGCGAGATGAACAGATAGGTTAAGTTCTTCTCTCTTTGCAGCCGCTCCATCAGGTTCATAATCTGCGCCTGAATGGAAACATCCAGGGCAGAGATCGGCTCGTCTGCCACGATGAAGTCGGGGTCAACCGCCAGCGCACGCGCGATGCCGATGCGCTGTCGCTGCCCGCCGGAAAACTCGTGCGGGAAACGTTTGATGAACCGCGGGCTCAACCCAACGGTCTCCATCAACTCCCGCACGCGCTTCTGAGCTTCCTGCCCTACGGCGAGACGGAAAGTCTCAATCGGCTCGCCGATAATTTGCCCGACCGTCATGCGCGGGTTCAATGAAGCATAAGGGTCTTGAAAAATCATCTGAAGGTACTTGCGATGCTCGCGCATCTCTCTTTGCGAGAGGCTGGCGAGGTCTTCACCGCGAAACAGCACCTGCCCGCCCGTCGGCTCTGTCAGACGCAATAGGGCACGACCCAGAGTTGATTTGCCGCAGCCGGATTCGCCGACCAGCCCCAAGGTTTCGCCGGGATAAATGTCTATCGTCACTCCGTCAACCGCCTTGACAACGCGCTTGACGGAATTGCTGCTGATGATCTTATCCAAAAACCCGCCGCCGCCGAGATCGAAATGAACTTTAAGGTCGCGGATGGCGATCAGCTCACGGCCCTTCCCGCGCTCAAGGGGCGGCGGCATCAAGGGAGCGTGCGGGAGGCTGGTTGGCTGCTCATTCATCTACTATTTTTCCGTTTCTGCTCCTGCCTGTAAATCTCTATGGCCTGCTGGTGATGTACTGCTCGAACCTTTCCGTGAGACTTGTTAAAGCTGCTTCTGTACGAGTTAAAGCTACTTCCGTCCGAGTTTGGGCACGCCCTAACTCGGACATTACCTCAGCAAGTACCGAGAGATGCGCTTCTGTCTGTCTCTGCGCCTCTGCAAGTTCCTCGGAGCGGCGCTCGTATTCGTCCATCCGCTCGCTTTGCGTGCGCGCCAGATCCACAAGTAAGCTGATAGCATTTTCCAATCGTAGTAGTCTCTCTTCAGTACTCATCTCTGGCATCTCTCTGGCGAAATGTTTAGCCGTTCTCCTCGTGTTCCAATCTCATCGATCTCGACTCAGGCTGTTTACTTCTGCTGAGTGCGCGCGTCTCTCTCACGACACGAATCGGCATACACCTCTTCGGCGAAGTGGCAGAGCGAGAAATGCTCTGCATTGATTTGGACGAAAGGCGGAAACTCCTTGTGACAGATTTCTTCGGCACGCTCGCAGCGCGGCGCGAAAGGGCAACCGGGCGGAAGATGCGCGACATCGGGCGGGAGTCCCGGAATCTGGTAGAGAGCCTGTCCCTCTTCGTGCGCCGGGTCTGGAACCGAGCGCAGCAAGCCTTTCGTATACGGGTTGCCGGGGAATTTGAAAAGCTCGCGCGTCGGCGCTTGCTCAAACACCTTGCCCGCGTACATCACTATGATGTGATCCGTCATCCCGGCCACGACACCCAGATCATGTGTGATGAGAATGACGCTCGTGCCCGTCTTCTGCTTCAAGGTCTTAATCAACTCAAGAATCTGCGCTTGAATCGTCACGTCGAGCGCGGTCGTCGGTTCATCCGCAATCAAGAGTTCCGGCTCGCACGACAAGGCCATCGCGATCATCACGCGCTGGCGCATGCCGCCCGAAAACTCGTGCGGGTAGCTGTCAACGCGCGAGCGCGCGTCAGGAATGCCGACAGTTTCGAGCATCTTGACGGCGTGCTCGTAAGCCTGATCTTTCGTGTAGCCTAAGTGAAGCTCGGTCATCTCCATCAACTGCTTCGAGATTCGCATGAACGGATTGAGCGAGGTCATGGGGTCTTGAAAAATCATCGCAATCCGTTTGCCGCGAATCCGTCGCAACTCTTCGATGGAGAGCGCACGGATGTCTTCGCCGTTGAAAATTATCTCGCCCGAAACGATTTTGCCCGGCGGCTCAGGAATCAGGCGGATGATGGACAGATTCGTCACAGACTTCCCCGAACCCGACTCGCCAACTATCCCCAGGGTCTCGCCGCGCTCCAACTCGAAACTAATCCCGTCAACGGCCTTGACCGTCCCGTCCTCAGTCTCGAAATATGTTTTCAGGTCTTTGACTGAAAGTATGTGTCCGTTGCCATCCATAATTTGGTGATAGGTGATAGGTAATAGGTGATGGGATAAAGGTTTTTACTTATCACCCATCACCTATCACTTATCACCGCTTTTACGTTTTCCTCATCTGCGGGTCGAGGGCGTCGCGCAGGCCGTCGCCTAAGAAATTCAGGGAGAAGAGCGTCAATGCCATCGTCACGCCGGGGAAGATTAGTTGCCAGGGAAAGATGGCGATGTTCTGGATGCCCTCAGACGCCAGGCTTCCCCAGGATGCGAGCGGGGCTTGCACGCCCAGACCCAGGAAGGAGAGAAACGCTTCCTGAAGCATCACCTGCGGGATGGTCAGCGTCGCGTAGACGATTACAGGCCCCAGCGTGTTGGGGACGAGATGGCGGAAAATAATCTTCGCCGTTGAAACTCCGGTCGCCCGCGCAGCCAGCACAAACTCCTGATTCTTGAGCGAAATCACCTGCCCGCGAACGATTCTGGCCATCGTCAGCCACGAGACAGCGCCGAGCGCAACGAAGAGCAGAAAGAGTTGGCTAAGCGCAGACTTGCCGCCGAAGAAGGCCAGCAGCACGATGACGATCATCATGTATGGAAGCGCGTAGAGAATGTCTACGATTCTCATCATCACGGTGTCAACGCGCCCGCCTAAGTAGCCGGAGGTCGCCCCGAAGGTGACTCCGATGAGAAGCGAAACGAGCGTGGAGATGATGCCGACCATCAGGGAGATTCGCCCGCCGATTAACACGCGCGCCAGCAGGTCGCGTCCTGAAGTATCCGTTCCCATCGGGTGCAGCGCGGAGAAATTACCCTGTAGGTCGCGAAACGGCGGCATTGCGCGGGTTATTTCCATGTTCTGCGGAATGGTGTCGTAGCTAAAGCCCGTCGCACGCTCGACGATGAACGGCCCGACGAGCGAAGCTAAAAGGACGATGCCGACAACGATCATCCCGAAGACCGCCAGCTTGTTTTTCAACAACCTGCGCCAGGCGTCTTTCCAGAGCGAAGTTCCCGCGAGGGGCTCCTGCACGCCTCTTTCGGCTGTTCGCACGTCTCCCTCGCCGACTATCAGTTCCGGCGAGGTGTTAATGATGTCACCCTCACGCGAACGAATAGGCGGCTCAGGCTTCGTCCCCAAAGGAGTCAGCGCAGGCTCGCCTCTCTTCTCCCGCTCGGATTGATTGTCGGGTTGTTCGTCCTTCATCTTTCTTCAATAACGAATGCGTGGGTCAATGACGGCATAGGCGATGTCAACCAGAAGATTAAAGACCAGAATCAGAATCGCCAGAAACGCCACGATACCGATGATCAAAGGCTCGTCGCGCGCAAAGTTGGCATTCAAAAAGTAGTTGCCCAAACCGGGGAGCGCAAAGATTTGCTCGACCACGACAGTTCCCGTGATGAGATAAGCGAGCGCCGGGCCGCTGAACGAGATAACCGGCAGAAGCCCTCCGCGCATGACGTGGCGGAAAACCACCTGTTTTTCGCTCAAGCCCTTAGCCCGCGCCGTCCTGACATAATCGGCGCGCAGGACTTCCAGCATTCCCGAACGGGTCAGGCGCGCGATGTAGGCCATGTAGAGCGCCGAGAGCGTCAAGACCGGCATGACCAGATTCCAGCTTGGGAAACCGCCCCAGCGCGCGGGCGGCAACCAGTAGAACGTGAGCGAAAAGAGAAGAATCAGCAGAGGCCCAAGCACGAAGTTCGGCACGGAGATGCCGAGCATCGCCAGCGCCATCGAAGCGTAATCGGTTTTTGAGTTCTGCTTGAGCGCAGCCAGTGTCCCGGCAGTTAAGCCCACGATGAGAGCCAGGAGATAAGCCAGTATTCCGAGTGTCGCCGAGACGGGCAGAGAGCGCCTCAGAATCTGGTTGACCGATTGCCCCGGATAGGTCAGCGATTCGCCGAAGTAAGGGTAAGGATGCCACTGATACTTCTTGACTGGTTGGCCGTCATCCCCGGCCTTCTCTTTGCCGTTCTCATCAACGACCGTTCCATATTGAAAGCCGAAGACACCGGCCATCACGCGCCCGTATTGCACATACCAGGGTTTATCCAGCCCGTACTTCTCCCGGATGTTCTTCTCAATCGCCGGAGGGATGCGCTTCTCGCCCGTGTAGAAGCTGCCGGGCGCAAGACGAATCAAGCCCCACGTCAGCGTGACGATGATGAGCACCGTCGGAATCGTGATGAGAAGTCGGCGAATGATGAAGCGAAGCATGCCTCTGTTGCTCTCCTCTTTTACTCTGCCATGCTCGGCGTGCCCTGATCCCATTTCGCCTGATCGGATTCGATGTAGACAAACTTCCAGGCATGCAAGGTCAGCGGATTCGGGTACATCCCTTTGACGTAAGGCTTCTTCATCCAGTTGACGGTCGGCGTGTCGAGCGGGATGACGGGTTGCTCTTCGAGCATGTAGGCTTCGGCTTTAGCGAAAAGCTCGAAGCGCTTCTGCGAGTCGGACGTGCGGTTGGCTTCGTCTAGCATCGCGTCGTATTTGGGGTCGTGCCAGCCTGAGCCGTTCTCCGCGCCCGCGTAAAAGAGGTTGAGAAACGTGAACGGGTCCATGTAATCGCCGCCCCAGGCGTCGCGCGCAATCCCCTTGTAGTCGCCTTTGGCGCGCACGTTCAGGAAGGTGCGAAACTCCATAGACTTCAAGGGCAGCGTGACGCCCAGATTCTGCTTCCACTGCGCTTGCAGGAATTCGACAATCGGCACATTCATCCCGTCCGGGTTGTAGTTAATCTCTACCTCATCAATCGGGAAATTCTTGCAGACGAATTTTCCGTCCGCGCCCTTCTCCACAGGATAACCGGCTTCGGCCATCAACTGACGGGCGCGCTCAGGATTGAACGTGTCGCCTTTCGGATTCGGGTAGCCGGGGAAAATGCCCGTGGGAACAAATCCCGTCAAGGGCTTGACGGTCTTTCGCCATTTGGCGAAAGCCTCTTTATCAATGGCGAAGTTGAAAGCCTTACGCAGTTTCTTATTCGTGAACGGGCCGCGACGGACGTTGAAATCGTAATAGTCGTTTCCGTTCTCAACCGCGTCCATGTAGTCGCGCTTGGGACGGATGACATCCATCCACCCGTGTGGAACGGTGTGGTTGAGGAAAGCATCAATCTCTCCGGCCTTGTAGAGATTCATGATCGTCGTGCTGTCTTTGACCGGGTAGAAAATTATCTGATTGAGTCGAACAGCGGAAGCGTCCCAGTAATTGGGGTCTTTCTCGACGACGATTCGATCATACGGAATCCACTCTTTGAGCTTGAACGGGCCGCTTGAGACTATTTTGCCCGCCTGCGTCCACGCATCGCCATAGGTGTCAATGGTCTTTTGCGGGATGACGCGAAAGAACTGGTGCGCGAGCAATCCGAGGAAGAAAGGCGCGGACTGGCGCAGCGTGATGCGTAAAGTGTGATCGTCGATTGCCTCTAAGCCGAGGTCTTTGGCTTCAACGGGAACCAGCTCTTTATCCTTGATCGCGTCTTTGATCTTAGGATTCGCGGCTAACTGCCCTTCGCGCTCGGTCTCATCCCCTGAGAGCACGAGACGGTTAGGCTCGTGCATGTACCGGTGAAACGGCGTGTCGGGCTTTGAATCCTCTATCGTTGGAGCGGTGGCTGAGGCAGACGCTGCTGCTTTGGCCGCTTCCTCAATCACATCCTTCTCAAGCACGAACTCACCCGTTTTGGGATCGCGCACAAAAGAGCCGCCCGTGTTATAGCCCTGGCTGTTCTTGATGTAATAAGCGAGATAGGCGTTACGCGAGGCCAGTTTTGGCGAAAGCCCGCGATAAAGAGTGTAGACGAAATCCTTAGCCGTGATGGGTTCGCCGTTTGACCAGCGAGCGTTCTCCCTCAAATGAAAGACGAGTTCAGACGAATCCGAGTTGATCTCCCAGCGCTCGGCGATTGCCGGAATCGGCAGCGTGTTCTTGGGACCGTATTCGACCAGCCCTTCATAAAGCGCTGAATAAACGCGCGCGTCGGGCTGGCCGGTGCCCACCTGCGGGTCGAGCGATTCAATCTCGGAGCCGGTGACATAGCGCATCACCTGTCCCTGCGGTGGGACGACTCTGCCGAAGTAGACCTCGTTGCTCGCAGCGACGGAACATCCGATTGCCAGAAGTGAAAGCGCGATGAGCGCAACGGTGAGACGAATTTGAGCGGAGCGAAAGAACAACATGAGAGTAACTCCTCAGTGAGCGAAGGCGGCCTGGAGCACGACGAGCGCTCTAGAGACTCTTCGCATGCGCTTTCAAGTAACGATTCGGAACAAGGGAGAGCTTTACTTTAATTGTCCGGGCACAGCGTTTGGGTGAGCGTCACGTTATCACGCGCACGCTCGCGCAAGCAAGACAGGCGTGACGCTTCCCCAAGACAATTTACCGATGCGAGAAAAGGAGCGGCGCGTTGCTCTGTCGCTCACTTTCTTAGGAATTGAGTTGCCGGAATATGAGAAGAAAATTTAGACAGGATTAACAGGATTAGCAAGATTAAGAAAAAAGACAGAACAAGGTGGCTTGCTTCTTCTTCCTTTCATCCTGTCCATCTTGTTAATCCTGTCTAATTCTTTCCCTCTTACGTCTCATTCGCCAGACTTGAACCAGATCAAACTGGTCTGCTTCGGCTGCTGCCACGAAGTATCTATCCGCACGCGCTTGAGCGACGGGGCGTCAAGCAGGTTTGTGTCGAAGCCGACGACATACGGTTTGACCAGAGCGTAAGACGAAGCGAAATAGATTGGCATCGCGGGCAATTCCCTGAGCGCCTGCGCTTCCGAAAGGATTGGCGCGGGGCTGAGAGGATTGGGCGGCTTCTCACCATTCTCCTTCACTGCATCAACGACCCCGTTTTTCGCGTCTTCCGTCTTCTTCTCTGCCGTCTGCTCAGTCGCTTGCGCGGTGAGTGCAACGGGCGCAGCTTCCGGCTCGAACATCTCGCGCAAAGTGCTGGTGTCGTCAGCCGTCTGCATCACGTAACTGCGGCGGGCTACGTCGTAATCGCCAGCGGCATACGCAATCTCGTATTCTCCCCAATCCTTCAGAACAATCTCCGTCTCAACACCCAGCGCGCTCCGCCACATCGCGGCAATCATCTCGGCAACCTGCCGCTGCTGCGCGTTACGATTGACGAGCAGCCTGACCTTCGGGAACTTGCCTGCCTCCGGCGGATAACCGGCATCTGTCATTAGTTGACGCGCACGCGCAACGTCGTGCCCGATGAGCGGAGTTTGGGCATGAGCCGTGTCTGCGACCTGCGCCCCTTGTGTGGGCAGAAACTTCTTCGCCGGTTCGGTTGCGCCGCCCAACTGATCCTGGCTGATGCGGTCGCGGTCAATCGCAATACTGAGCGCCTCGCGCACGCGCACATCATCAAACGGCGGGCGAGAGGTGTTGAAGCTGTAGTAGGTCAAAGCGCCGAAGGTCTCGCGCCGAAAATCTTTGTAAGGCGCGAGCAGTTTCAAAGCCAGCGGCTCGAATCCGGCGTTGGTGACTGCATCAACTTCGCCCGCGCGATAGGCTGCGAGCGCGGCCTCTGCATCCTTTGCCGGGACAAACTGCACACGCTGAAGCGCAACCGATTGCACATCCCAGTAATTCTTCGCGCGTTCAAGCACCACGCCCTCATTTTCGATTTTCGCTAACTGGAAAGCGCCGTTAGAGACCGGGCGCGAGTTTCCAGCGCCCGCGCTTTGATCTGTGAAAAGAGTGTCGAGTTTGTAAACGGGTCGGAAAACCGGATGCGAGACCAGCGCGGGAAAGCCTGCATCGGAACGCTGCAAACGCACACGCAAGGTGTAATCATCAATCGCTTCCACGCCGAAAGGCTGCGGCTTGGGAGCGTCAATCTTCGTCTCCTTCTTCGCCTCTTCCTTCTTGTTCGAGTCGCGCGGCGTTTGTGCCTGCTCAATGGAAGGCGCAGGCGTCGGGGTCGGATTAACCACCACCGCAGGCGCAACGCCCTGAATATTCTTCAGGAGCCTGACATGAGGCGCACGCTCGCCAAGCTGGACTGTGCGCTGCCAGGAGCGCACGAAATCCTGCGCCGTCACCGCTTCGCCATTCGACCAGCGCGCATCCCGGCGCAGATGAAAAGTCCATTCGCGCGCGTCCGGTGAAGATTCCCAGCGCGCGGCCACTCCCGGCACCGGTGCGAGCGTCTTTGGATCGTACTCGGTCAAGCCTTCATACAAAGCACGCACAGCATCCGTATCGGGTGGAACAGCCGCCAGCGCCGGGTCGAAGACCTGCGGCAAGCCGCCATCGCTCCAACGAAACTCCTGCGCGCGAGGCGTGGGCGTCCGTCCATAATATGGCTCGACTTCGTGATCCAGAAAACACCCGCCCGTCAGAGACATCACGACAAGGAGCGACGCGGCGACGCTCGTTCGCCACCTGTCAATCTTTCTGCTCAGCCTGTGTTTCTTCCTGCTCGCCATAACGTATACGAATGAATGTTATCTTATCACGACATTTCGGGCAGCGGGCAATTAAAGCGGCATCTCGAAAGCGACGCAATGAGTCCCGGAGGGACGACGGAAGATAGCCAGTGGCCAGCCGCAGGCGCAGCCACTGGAAAAGAGTAGAGAAGATGGCTCGCGTCCTGAAGGGACGCGGGGAGCGGTCTGCCGCCCCTTACGGGGCTACGGAATCTTTTATAAATCTGTTCCAGAGGCTGCGCTCTCTGCGAGAGCTTGCCTCTGGCTACCTTCCGCCGTCCCTCCGGGACTCGCTGAATTGCTTCCGACAAGGAGTTTCGTATTTCTAAATGTCACCAATGACTATTTATTCTCATTCTACGCGGCAAGCTCCCGCAATTGCCTGTAAACTTCCTCCGTGAGCCGCCTCGTATCATCAAAGCCGAAGGAGCTATCAATCAAAAAGTCTGCGTAGCGTTTCTTCTCATCCTGCGGCATCTGCGAGGTGATGCGCCTTACGGCCTCTTCCTGCGAGATGGCGTTGCGCGCCATCAATCTTTCAAGCTGAATCTCCGGCCTGCAATGCACCACAATCAATTCATCAAAACGCTTGTACCCGCCGGATTCGATCATCAACGCCGCATCAACAATTGCGATTCCACCGGCCTCCAGCTCCTCCCATTTCCGCAACTGTTCGTCCTGCGCCGCGATTATAAACGGATGGAGAATGGAATTTAAGAGCAGCCGCTTTCCCTCGTCAGCAAAGACCAACGCACCCAGCCGCGCCCGG
Source organism: uncultured Acidobacteriota bacterium (assembly GCA_963791265.1). Taxonomy (GTDB): domain Bacteria; phylum Acidobacteriota; class Blastocatellia; order Pyrinomonadales; family Pyrinomonadaceae; genus QHXM01. Next base: position 190,427 of record CAWBSB010000002.1, on the reverse strand, counting down.
TCGAGCGTTCCATCCGGTTGCAGGATTTCTACGCCGAAGGCTTCGACCACCGCCTGCAAACCGGGCGACCCGACAGCCACTGCCTCGCGCGCCGTCCGGTCAGCATCCAGCACCCGACAACCTAACTCCGCGAAAACGGATGTCACGAAAGACTTGCCGACGCCAATCGAACCTGTCAGACCAACTCTCAACATTGCCCATATTATAGGGGCAGGGCTTGTCCCTGCCCGCTCGGTTTCGTTAACACGCGGGCAGGGACAAGCCCTGCCCCTACAGGTTTGCCGGTCATTCTTTTATTGCCCGACGCCAGCGAGCCGCCAGCAACGCGTTACGCATCAAGACCGCAACGGTCAAAAGCCCTACGCCACCGGGAACGGGCGTCCGCCTTCCGGCGCGCGCGTCCGCCTCCGCCGGATGCACATCCCCGACCAGCGTGTAGCCGCGCTCAGCTATAATCTTCAGACGCTTCTCCGCCTCCTCGCCGAATAGCTCCCGCGCCATTGCTTCATCAGTCACCTTGTTGATGCCAACGTCAATCACGGTTGCGCCCGGCTTGATATGCTCGCCTCGAATGAAGCCAGCACGCCCGATGGCCGCGATCAGGATGTCCGCCTGACTGGTGATTGATGGCAGGTCGCGTGTCTGCGAATGGCAAATGGTGACGGTCGCGTCGCGTTGCAGGAGAAGCTGCGCGAGCGGTCGCCCGACGATCTGGCTGCGCCCGACGATGACTGCATGAGCGCCGCTCACGGGGATAGAGTTGCGCTCAAGCAATTCGATGATGCCGACGGGAGTGCAGGGCGCAAGCGCCTTCTGTCCCAGCGAGAGGCGACCGATGTTGATGGGATGAAACCCGTCAACATCCTTCGCCGGATAAATCGCCTCGATGACGCGCCGCTCGTCAACGCCGCGCGGCAGCGGCAACTGCACGAGAATCCCATCCACGTCGTCGCGCGCATTGAGGCTTTCGACCAGCTTAAGCAACTGCCCGGCGCTGGTCTCCGCAGGCAGCGCATGATGTTCCGAGCGCAATCCCAGAGCTTCGGACGTTTGCACCTTGCTTCGCACGTAGACAAGCGATGCCGGGTCTTCGCCCACCCGCACGACTGCCAGGCATGGAACGACGTTATGCTCGCGTTTGAGCCGGGAGACTTCCAACGCGACCTCGCGCTTAATCTCTTCGGCGACGCGCGCCCCGTCCAGCACTTCGGCTCGCTGCTTTTCGCTTTTCGTTGTCATGGAGTTCATTTTGCCGGTTCGCATCCTAGCATACTTGAGTTATTCAACCAGACTAAACGATAATTCCCCCATGCCGAAACAGTACAAGCCCAGCCGCCTCGTCGTAGTCTCTCTCTTTTTGCTTCTCTCCGGTCATCTTGTTTACGCTCAACAGGCGCGCGAACGCCACGAGAGCCTCCGCGCAAGCCTCGATAGCGGCGATTATTTTTCGGCTGTCAGGGAGCTTCAATCGTTGCGCGCCGCCGATCCGGCAGGCTTCGCGCTGAACAACTACGATTACCTGCTCGCCCGTCTCTCCGAACGCCTCGGAAACTCGACGGCAGCGCAAGCCCACTATCAACAGGTCGTCGCGCGAGGCTCCTCGCTTTCGCAATACGCCCTCTGGCATCTGGCTCAATTGGCGCGAGCAACCGGAAATCTTCCGCTTGAGCGCGAGAAGCTGCGCCAGCTCATGGCGGTTGCGCCGACAAGCTTGCTGCGCGATGCCGCCACCGCACGACTCGGCGAGAGCTTTTTTGAGAGCCGCGATTACACGTCCGCAATCCAGGTGCTTCGCCCGCGCGGTTCCGCCACAGGCAATGCGTCTGCACGCGAAGCACAGGCTCTCATCGGCGAAGCCTACCTCGAAAGCAATCAAAAGGAGGCCGCGCGCGAGGCTTTTAGTAATCTGGTCTCGCAGTTGCCCAACCCGTCGCAGCCGGACGATTTTGCTCTGGCGGGCGTGCGCGGCCTCGACATACTCGATAGTGGCAGCGAAGACGCCGCGCTCAAGAATGCGCCGCAGCTTGCGGAGAGCGAACACCTCAGACGCGCTCAAATCTACAACTTCAATCGAGACTTCTCAGGCGCGCGTCGGCACTACGCGGCAATCGTCGAGCGTTACGACAAAAGCGCGAGCGTGCCCGAAGCTCTCTACATGATCGCGCGCGGTTTCTATCAGGAGAGAAATTTCACGGACGCGCTTCCCTATTTCCAGCGCGTCTTCAAGGAATATCCTGAGAGCGCCAACGCCCGCGATGCCTTGGGCTACTACGCTGCTTCGCTGGCGCGCTTGAAACGTTTTGACGAATCCCTCGCCGCCTACCAGAGCATCATCGACCGCTACGGCACGGGCACGACGCTTGAGCGTGCTTATCTAAACATCATTGACACGCTGCGCGACGCAGGCCGCGACGCGGACGCCCTTTCGTGGGTCGAGAAGGCGCGCGCACAATTCAAGGGACAACTGACGGCCACGCTCGCTCTCTTCTCGCGGGCACGGATTCATCTGGCTGAAGGAGCGTGGGACAAGGCGCTCGCGGATTTCGATGCGCTTCGCGCGGAATCGAATCTCGGCAGCGCGAGCGTTCCCGGCAGCACCAATCAAACGGAAGTAGCTTTCATGCGCGCCTACTTGCTCGAACAACTGGGGCGCACAGATGATGCCATCAATGCTTATCTGACGATTCCCGATGGTCGCAATGAGTATTACGGCGGGCGGGCGACGCGCCGTCTGCGCGCTCTGGCGGCGGATGCGAAATCGCGCAGCAGCGTCGTTGCACGCGCCGAAGCCCTGCGCGCCGAGGCACAGAAGGCAATCAGCAGCAGGCAATTTGACGAAGCGAGACGAGCGGCGCAGAGTGCGCTCCGGTTGACTGACGACGAAGCGCTCAGAAATGAATTACTGGAGATTGCACGACGAGCTTACGATTCGCTTCCCGCATACAGCAATATTCCAACGCCGCGCCTGCTCGTGGTCGGGAGACAAAACGTTCTCGCCAGGGGCGAGGCTAACCCGAACGCTTCGCCAACACATCAGGCGTTGGCAGACGAGCTTCTTTTTCTCGGACTTTACGACGAAGGCGTGCCGGAGATGGCAGTTGCCGAAAAGAATCCGGCACAGGATGCGCCCGTCACCGGAAAAGAGAATTCGCCTGAGAAACAACCCGCCGCGCCAGCTCCGTCTGCTTCACTCTCGCGCGATGAAGCATACACGCTCGCCGTGCTTTACAAGCGCGGCGACAATGCCAATCACGCCGTGCGCTACGCCGAGCCGCTCTGGAAGAGAGTCCCTGCGGATTATCTCCTGGAACTCGCCCCGCGCGAGATGGTCGAGTTGCTATACCCTGCGCCCTACGCGAAGGCGCTCATCGAATACGCCCCTCAGCGCAGCGTTGACCCGCGCTTTGTGCTTTCGATTATGCGACAGGAATCTCGCTTTCGCCCGGAAGCCAAGTCTATCGCTGCGGCGCGCGGTCTGCTGCAATTCATTCCCTCGACGGCCAACCAGATGGCAGAGCAGTTGAGCCTACGGGATTTCCGGCAGGACGATCTTTACAATCCGCGCATGGCCGTCCTCTTCGGCTCACAGTACATGGGAAATCTCTTCCGGCAATTCCCGGATATGCCGCAGGCCGTCGCCGCTTCCTACAACGGAGGCGAAGACAACGTCGCGCGCTGGGCGGCTCGCGCCCGCTCGAACGACCCTGACCGCTACGTGCTGGAAATCGGATTCACTCAATCGAAGGATTACGTTTACAAGGTTCTGCCTAACTACTGGGTCTACCAGATGCTCTACACCGAACGACTCAAGCGCCGCTGATTAACATCTCACCGCAATGAAAAGAAACATATTCAGAGTCCGTTTCAAAACTGTAGGGGCAGGGCTTGTCCCTGCCCGCTCAACTTTTATCAGGCACGGGCAGGGACAAGCCCTGCCCCTACAAATATTCCCCGCGCCGCACAGTTTGAAACGAGGTCTTAGCTTCTTTATCTTGCTTCTTTGCGCCCTGCTGACGGCTTGCCAGTCAAAACCGGCAGCAGTGCAGGGCAAGCGTTACGAGTTCAAAGGCACAATCGTCTCCGTTGACAAAGCCAACCAGAGCGCGACCATCTCCCATGAAGAGGTTAAAGATTTCATGGACGCCATGACAATGCCCTTCAAGCTGAAAGACGCCTGGCCGCTGGATGTCATGAAGCCCGGCGACGGGGTGCAGGCCACGCTCGTCGTCACGGACGATTCAGCATGGCTTGAAGATGTGGTGGTGATTCAAAGGAGCGCGGCGCAGCCCGCAGCGACGCCCGAAAGTTCCGCAATGCCGAAACCGGGCGACGCTGTGCCGGATTTTCGTCTCGTCAATCAGGACAACAAACCGGTTCGCCTCGCACAATACAAAGGCCGCGCGCTCGTTTTGACCTTCATCTACACGCGCTGCCCCGTGCCGGAATACTGCGCCCTGATGAGCAGCAACTTCGCGGAGATTGAGCGTGAGTTACAGAAGGAGGAGGCGCTTTACAAGAAGACGCATCTCGTCAGCGTCAGCTTCGACCCCGCGTATGACACGCCGAAAGTCCTGCGTAGCTACGGCGCGTCACAAACCGGCAACTACGACAAAGAGACGTTCAGTCACTGGGAGTTTGTAACGGGAGAAGCGGGAGAGGTGAAAAGGCTCGCGCAGTTTTTCGGCCTAACTTATCTCCCCGAAAAAGGTGAGTTCGTCCATTCGCTCCAGACCGCGCTCATCTCGCCTGACGGAAAGCTGGTCAAACTTTATTCCGGCAACGAGTGGAAACCGTCGGAGGTGTTGGCAGACATTCGCACTCTGGTTGAGAAGCGCTAGCAATAGATCATATCACTTGGCATCACCCGCCGCGCCAGGACTTTGAGGATGAGAGCCATGCTATTTCGCGGTCGGGTGCATGCCGTTGTCAGGCGCGGGTGCGTCGAAACCACTCCACACTTATGTTTGTTTATTTTTCGTCAAAACAAGAGTCAAAATTGAGAGGAGGGTGAATAAATCACCGATAATGTGTAACGTAGTGACACCAGCTATGCTTGGCGGGTTCATATTTATTAACAATTGCCTCACAGTAGCTTGATCCAGGGCGTCGTCTTTTTTGAAAGCACCTTGTTCAATTAGCGCCTTCGCACCAATACGTTGTTGGTTAACTTCTCGCAAAGCGTCGAGATTGACGATAGCGAAGGCGATAAAGGCTAAAATCAAGATACCTATGAGATACTTGATTCTCGACGTTACCTTGATGGTACCGAAGAAAGCCATCAACGCCAATATAATCGTAATGTAGAAGTTCCAGTACATTTGCATCGCATTTGACCGTTCGAAATACAAGCTGAGCAAATCTTTGAACTCCATAGAATTTACCTTCCGAGTCAAATCTACGCCTAACTAGAGCGGTTTTCGATTGAACGAAAGGCGCGGGCATCATTGTAGGGGCAGGGCTTGTCCCTGCCCGCTCAATTGACACGATAACTCAACGTTAAATTCCATGAATCCGGCACGGGCAGGGACAAGCCCTGCCCCTACAGTTTGATTCAGCGCCGTACATTCATTTGCAAACCGCTCTAAGGCATAAATATATGTGCCTCAAATCAAGTTTTATCTCGCCATCGTCCCCCCGCGAACACCCACGAAGTAGCAGCCGCTGCTACATTTCGCCCTGTCACCGCCAAACTCAGCGGTGCAAGCTCGCTTATCCGGCCTGATACAAGTCAGCGTCCCCGTTTGCAAAGCGGAATTATTGGTGGTTTTCACTACTGCCAGGGAACTTCTACTCTCGCGCCTGAAAGCATAGCCGGGTTTGAGAAGCGCACTTCGTTGGCGTTCTATAGTTGCGCCTTCTATATCCTCTGGATTTGCGCTCACGCCGGAGTCACCGACGAAGCGCGTCTCCGTTGGAGCGGCAGAAGAACCTAAGACAAGCATGAACATAACGGCCAAAAGCAAAAGGTGTTTCATAAACCTATCTCCTTCGAGAGCAGCTTAAATTCAAACCCCGGAGAGGCGACAAGGTGTGTCGCCCGTCCGGGGCTTGGGTACTCCAAACATCTGTAACGTCGAATCCACTTTGCCCTGTACTCTTATCCCTTCAGCTTCTTAACCTCTTCGGTCAAGACCGGCACAGCCTCAAATAGATCACCAACAATTCCATAATCTGCGATGTCAAAGATGGGCGCTTCCGGGTCTTTGTTGATGGCCACGATGGTGCCCGAGTTCTTCATGCCGACGAGATGCTGGATTGCGCCTGAGATGCCGAGCGCGATGTAGAGCTTCGGCGCAACCGTCTGCCCACTTGATCCTATCTGGCGATCAATCGGCAGCCATTCGGCGTCGCAGATGGGGCGCGACGCGGCGATGTCACCGCCGAGGGCTTCGGCCAGTTTTTCGGCGAGTGCGATATTCTCTTTGCTCTTGATGCCGCGCCCGATGGCGACGATCACGTCCGTCTTCGTCAGGTCAACGGCTTGTTTCACTTCCTGAAACGGAGCTTCGGGCTTCATGCGAACTTCGCCGACCTCGACGCTCATCGTTTCAACCTGCGCGCCGCTTCCCTTCGTCGCCTGATCTCCCCTGTACGCTCCCGACTGGAAAGTAGCGAACACGGGCGGCTCGCCGTCCGACACCACATCAGCGTCAATCTTGCCGAGAAAGATGCGCCGCGAAAACGTCACCTTGCCATCTGACACCTGCGCGCGGATGCAATCGCTGATGAGTCCCTTGCCGAATCGCGCCGCAAGCTTCGGGGCGAAATCGCGCACGAGATACGTGTGCGGCAAAATCACATACTGCGGATCAACGGAGCGCACGACGCGCTCCATCGCGTCTGTGTAGCCATCCGGCGTGTAATCAATGAGCTTCTCATTGTCAGCATAAACGACCTTGCTCACGTCATAAGCCGCGATCTCCTCGGCAAGACTGCCTGCGCCTGAGCCAAGCAGAACAGCCGTCACAGGCTGCTGCAACTCCGCGCCCAACGCCTGCGCGGCGGCAATGGCCTCAAACGAAGTTTTATTCATCGCACTCGCGCGATGCTCTGCGAAAACTAAAATGCCGTTACTCATGTGAACCTCGGTAATAAGTGATAGGTGATGGGTGATAGGTGATAAGAGAAAACAACAGTTCTTTACTTATCACCTATCACCCATCACCCATCACTGCTCTTAAATCACTCTTGCTTCCGTTCGCAATTTCTCTGCCAACTCGGCTGCGCCTTTTTTCGCGTCGCCGCCGCCGAGGAATTGCGTCTGTTTTGTTTTCTGTGGGAAGTAAATCTTTTCGATGCGTTGATGCGAAGGACGTGAAGTGGCTTCCGCGTCGGGCGTGACCTCTTTAATCTCCTTCTTCTTCGCCGCCATGATTCCTTTCAAGGTGGCGTAGCGAATCTGGCTGATACCCGATTGAATCGTCAGGAGCGCTGGCCTAGGCATCTCATACCACTGATACCAGCCGCTCTCAAGCTCGCGCTTGACTCTCAACTGCTCAGCGGAAGCATCCACCTCAATCACAATCGTCGCGTGCGGCATCCCTAAAATCTCCGCCATGATGACGCCCGTCTGCGCGTAGCCATAATCATCCGACTGCAAACCCGTCAACACCAGATCGGCCTGCTCCTCACGCACCGCATCGGCCAGAATACTCGCCGCCGCAAAGGGCGAGAGATGCTGCAAATTGTCTCCGACCACATGAATCGCGCGGTCAGCGCCGCGTGCTAGCGCATCCTTAATAACAGTCTTGACGCGCTGCGGCCCCATCGAGCAAACGACGACTTCGCCGCCCAGCTTCTCTTTCAAACGCAGGGCTTCTTCCAGCGCATAGCCGTCCGATTCGTTGACCTCGTAGGAAAGATCGCCCTCTTCAATCCACGTCGCGTCCTTGTTAATTCGTAGGATCGCATCCTTGTTGGCGACCTGCTTCATCAGTACGATTGTTTTCATAATCAGTGGCCAGTGGTCAGTGGCCAGTGGCCAGTGAACAGCCAAAACAGCACGTTGCTTGTTTTTAACTGACCACTGACCACTGACCACTGACCACTATTCTTCAAATTTCTTGAAAAGTAGCGCCGCGTTTGTGCCGCCGAAGCCGAAGCTGTTGGAGAGCGCATAATTCACTTCCAGCTCGCGCGGCTCGTTGGGCACGTAATCTAGGTCGCAGTCCGGGTCAGGGTTCACATAGTTGATCGTCGGCGGCACGATCTTGTGATGAATCGCCAGCACGGAGAAGACGCCTTCGATGCCGCCCGCCGCTCCGAGCAGATGCCCGGTCATGGATTTCGTGGAACTCACCGCGAGCTTGTAAGCATGCTCGCCGAAAGCCTGCTTAATCGCGGCGGTCTCGAACTTGTCGTTGTAGGGCGTGGACGTTCCGTGCGCGTTGATGTAATCCACCACGCCGGGTTCGACTCCGGCGTCCTTCAGGGCTTTCTGCATGACGCGAATTGCGCCCGAACCAGTCTCGTCCGGCATCGTGATGTGAAAAGCGTCCGCGGTCATTCCGTAGCCAACCAACTCCGCGTAGATGCGCGCGCCGCGCCGCCGCGCAAACTCCAACTCTTCGAGGATAACCAATCCAGCGCCTTCGCCGATGACGAAGCCGTTGCGGTCGCGCTCGAAAGGACGTGACGCGTGGACGGGGTCATCGTTGCGCGTCGAAAGAGCGCGCATCGCGGCGAAGCCCGCGACGGACATCGGCGTGATAGCTGATTCTGCACCGCCGCAGATCATCACGTCGGCATCGCCGCGCTCGATAATCCTGAAACTGTCGCCGATGGCGTGTGCGCCCGCCGCGCACGCGGTCGCGGTCGCAGAGTTTGGCCCCTTGGCTCCGTGACGAATCGAGACCTGACCGGCAGCGAGATTGACGATGGCCGACGGGATGAAGAAGGGCGAGACGCGATGCGGCCCTTCGTCAAGAAGCTTTGAATGCTCGCGCTCGATTGCCCAGAAGTCGCCGATGCCGCTGCTGATGTAAGTCCCGACCTGTTCGGCGTTCTCGTCCGTGATTTTTAGCCCGCTATCCTTGAGCGCTTCGTCCGAGGCGGCGATGGCGTAATGAATAAAGGCGCCCATCTTGCGCGCCTCTTTCTTCTCGACGTAATCGAGCGGATCGAAATCTTTAACTTCGGCGGCGAACTTGACCGAAAACTTCTCGACATCGAACTTCTTGATGTAGTCCACGCCGCTGCGACCCTGCATCAGCGCAGACCAGGTGGACTCGACGGAATTCCCCACCGGCGTAATCAGACCGAGACCCGTAACCACGACGCGACGTTTCAAGATTAAATCTCCTTTAGTGATGGGTGATGAGAAAGAAGTAATAGGGTGATAGATGATAAGTGATAGGCAAGAACGAAGCTTGTCTCTTATCACCTATCACCCATTACCTATCACTGCTCTTTCCTATCACTTATCACCGCTCTTACTTTTCCTTGTGCTGCCCGATGTAGTTGTAGGCATCGCGCACGCTCTGAATTTTCTCCGCGTCTTCGTCGGGGATTTCAATCCCGAACTCTTCTTCAAAACGCATGACGAGTTCGACGGTGTCGAGCGAGTCTGCGCCGAGATCGTCAATGAACCGGGCGTTCGGGGTGACTTCGTTTTCGTCCACGCCGAGTTCGTCAACGATGATCTGCTTCACTTTAGTTTCAATCTCTTGATTATCGGGCATAACCGATGTGCTCCTCTGTGATTAGTATAAAAACAGTGATGAGTGATAGGTGATAAGTGATGGGAAAGAGCGTTGCTCTTATCACCTATCACTTATCACCCATCACCGCTTTTCCCAAACTTTCAGCATCTCCAACATTCAAACAATTGGCGCTGCGCTCGATCTGCCGCACCAGCCCGCATAAAACTTTGCCGGGTCCGACCTCGATGAATGTCTGGACGCCTTCTTTAATTAGCAACTGCACGGACTCCAGCCAGCGCACAGGCGAAGAGACTTGCCTGACGAGCGAGCGGCGCGCGTCCTCGCCCTTTGTGATTATCGCTGCATCAACGTTGGTGACGAGCGGTAAACGTAAATCATGGAACTCCAGTTTTTCAAGCTCAGCCGCGAGCCTTTCCTGCGCGGGCATCATCAAGGCAGAGTGGAAAGGGGCGCTCACGTTCAACTTGATAGCGCGCTTTCCCCAACGCTCCTTGAGCAGCGCGATTGCCCTGTCAACCGCCGCCGCGTGTCCAGCGATCACAATCTGATTCGGCGAATTGATGTTCGCGGGCGAGCAAACCTCGCCCTGTTGCGCTTCACCGCAGGCTTCCGTGACCGTCTCCACATCCGCGCCCATCACGGCAGCCATCGCGCCCGTGCCGACGGGGACGGCTTCCTGCATGAAGCGCCCGCGCAGGCGAACTGTTCGCACAGCATCGGAGAGCGACAGCGCTCCGGCGGCGACGAGTGCCGAGTATTCGCCGAGGCTGTGACCGGCAACATAATCAGGCGCCTGGATTCCTTCAGCTTCCACCGCCCTCAGGATGGCAATCGAGGTCGTCAGAATCGCTGGCTGCGTGTTCTCCGTCAGTTGCAACTCTTCAGCCGTACCGCTGAAGCACAATTGCGAGATGGAAAACCCGAGCGCGTCGTCGGCTTCTTCAAAGACCTGCCGGGAAGCAGGGTATTTTTCCGCCAGCTCGCTTCCCATCCCGGCATACTGCGAGCCTTGTCCGGGGAAAATGTATGCGAGACGATTCTCTGTCATCTGTTTTCGCGCGCCTGCAAGGTGAAAGCTACCGTCTCACTCGTTGACCCGATTGTCACTTCTCTTTTCTGCGCCTCGTAGCCGTCAACCTTGACGACGACCCTGTATTTCCCCGCCGTTGGCTTCTTCAATTTAACCCGCCCGCGAGAGTCAGCATTACGAAAAACGATCTCGCCCTCTTTCGGGACGACGGTGACGCAGGCGCGTTTCAAAGGCTCACCGCTCGCGTCTGTCACTTCGACCAGTAACCACTTCTCGCTGCTGTTCTGGGCAAGACTAAAGCTGCCGCAAAGAAGCAGTGCCAGCACAAGGGGAATAAAATGTGTTGCTCTCATCTTAAATTAAACCGGGTCGCCGGTAGTAACGGCTCTGCCGTCTGCTGTGCGGAAAGCCTCCGGCTTTCCGGCACGAATCCTTCTGAATACCCTGCGAGGCTCAGCCTCGCGGAATGTATAAAGAGCAAATTTTTTCGGAAAGGCACAGCCTTTCCGCACAAACCCTGCGGCAGAGCCGCAATTGATTCGGCAACTGGCAACTTGGGCTTATATTACCAGCGAATCAAAACTCCGCCCCACGTGACGCCGCCGCCGAATGAAGCCAGCAAGACCAGATCGCCATCGTTGACGCGTCCCGCCTCGACACACTCGTCCAGCGCAATCGGAATCGAAGCCGACGAAGTATTGCCGTGCATCGAGATGTTCGAGTAAACACGCTCCAGATTAACGTCCAACTGACGGGCGACCGCATCCGTGATGCGCTGATTCGCCTGATGCGGAATGAAGAGGTCAACGTCCGAGGCGGTCTTCCCAGCCTCTCCCAACACCTCGCGGGAAATGTCCGCCATCGAGCGCACGGCGACCTTGAATAATTCGTTGCCCTTCATCTTGAAGAAATGCTCTCCGGCGGCGATGGTCTCTGCCGTCGAGCCGCGACGAGTTCCACCGCCCGGCGCGTACAGATGCTCCGCGAATCTCCCGTCCGACCTGATTCGCGCGGCCAGAATTCCTCGCTCGCCTTCTACGGGGCCAAGCACGGCTGCGCCCGACCCGTCGCCGAAGATAACGCACGTCGAGCGGTCTGTGTAATCAACATACTGCGTCAAGACTTCTGCGCCGATGACGAGCGCGCGCTTCGACTGGCCTGTGCGAATCAGACCGTTCGCCATCGTCAACCCGTAGAGGAAGCCGGAACAGGCGGCGGCAATATCAAAAGCGGCGGCATTGTTTGCGCCAAGCTCTGCCTGAATCAGGCAGCCTGTCGAGGGAAGAATCTGGTCGGGCGTGACGGTCGCGCAAATCAGGGTATCAATTTCCGCCGGGTCAATACGCGCACGCTCAATCGCCTGACGCGCAGCTTTGACGGCGAAGAGCGAGGTGTACTCTCCCGGCGCAGCTTTGCGACGTTGCTTGATGCCTGTGCGCGAGGTAATCCAGTCGTCGGAAGTCTCGACCATCTTCTCCAGATCGGCATTCGTCAGAATGCCTTCCGGGTAAGCGTGCCCCGTTCCCAGGATGCCAGCATTTATTTTTGCCATTTCTTTCCTCAGGTGAATGGCCAATAGTAAATAGAAAATGGTGAAAAGACAAAAGCTATTCGTCCATTCACCATTAACTGTTGAACTATTTACTGTTCACCGCGTCTGCGTACTCGCGCGCATTCGTCTCATGGATGCCGCGTTCGATCTGCTCACTGGCGCGTTGCTCGGAGAACTCTTTGACGCTGCGGATGGCGTTGCGAATCGCGCGGGCGTTGGAACTGCCATGCCCGATCAGCACGATCTGCCGGATGCCCAGGAGCGGCGCTCCGCCATATTCCGCGTAATCCAGCCGCTTCTTGATATTGCGAAAAGCGGGCTTAGCCAGCATCGCGCCCGCCCTTGTCATGGCGGAGGCGATCAACTCGCGCTTAATCATCGAGAGCAAGGCTTCAGTCAGCCCTTCGGCCAGCTTGAGCATCACGTTGCCCGTAAAGCCGTCGGTGACGATCACATCCACCGCGCCCGTGAAAAGGTCGCGCCCCTCGACGTTGCCGACGAAATTCAAACTCCCCAAATCCCTGAGCAACGGAAACGCCTCTTTCGTTAAATCGTTTCCCTTGGCTTCCTCTTCGCCAATGCTCATTAGCCCCACGCTCGGCTTCACCGTTCCCAGCACAGCGCGGCAGTAGGCATCGCCCATGATGGCGAACTGAGCCAGATGAAACGCCTTGCACTCGGCGTTCGCCCCGACATCAAGGAGCAAGGTCGGCTTCTGTCCCTTGGTCGGAATCATGGCGGCGAGCGCGGGTCTGTCCACACCGGGCAGCATGCCGATGACCATCTTGGCGGTCGCCATCGCCGCGCCCGTATTGCCAGCGGAGACGAAACCGTCGGCGCGTCCTTCGGTCACGAGCTTCGTGCCAACTCTCAAAGAGCTTTTCTTCTTGCGCCGGACGGCGGTCGCGACCGCTTCGTCCATGCTGATGACTTCTTCCGCTTCGACAAACTCGATGCCGCGATCACCCTGCTTGCGCCAGCCGCAGCGACGCAACTCCGGCTCGACCTTGTCCGGCTGCCCGACAAGAATGACGCCGATTCCTAAATCGCGCGTGGCGGCGAGCGCACCGTCAATCTCCGCGTGCGGCGCATGGTCACTACCCATCGCGTCCACGACGACTTTGCCGGTCAATTGGTGATGCCCGTGCTTCATTAAGAGCAGTGATAGGTGATAGGTGATGGGTGATAGGTGATAAGAAAGAACAAAGTTTTTCTCTTATCACCTATCACCTATCACCTATCACCGCTTTACTCCGACTCTTCGACTTGCACTACTTCACGGCCTTTGTAGAAACCACACTTCGGGCACACGCGATGAGGCATGCGCGGCTCCTGGCAATTCGGACAAACGGAAGTCTGCGGCTGGCGCAGAGCATCATGCGCCCGGCGCTTGCGCGTCCGAGCCTTAGAATGACGACGTTTTGGATTAGGCATAATAACTCCGGTAATAAGTAATAGGTGATAGGTGATGGGTAATAGGTAAGAAGATTTCTCTTATCACCTATCACTTATCACCCATCACCGCTTTTAATCCCGCCCAGCGGGGATCAATTTCGCGACTTTCACATTGGCAGGGGTTCGTGTTTCTGTCAGCGCCGCAAACCGGGCATAAGCCTTTGCAGTCATCGCCGCACAGGGCGCGCGCAGGCAGAGCCAGCAACACTTGTTCACGAACCAACTCATCCAAATCAATTGTTTCCCCGTCAAAGACGGAGAGACTCAAATCTTCTTCCTGCAATTCCGCCACGTCGCTCTGTTTGTAATCTTCCGCCGGAACGTAGGTCACATCGAACTCCGTCTCGACGGGCACAGCGACTGTTTTCAGGCAGCGGTCGCAATCAATTTCGGCGCTCGCGCTGATTTTTCCTCGCAAGCGGACTTCATGTCCGCTGCGGCTAACGCGCCCTGTAATCTCCGGTTGCTTCGTCAAACGGGCGTGCTCTTCGTCAAGCACAATCTCTTCAGGCTCGTAACGGTGTGTGAACCCGTTGCCCGTCTTTTCCAGCTTATCAAGCTCAATTCGCATCACTTACCCACCCTGTTGACACACAGCGCATTCTGCCACGAGCGCGCAAAAGGCGTTATTATAACCGTTAGCGGGCGAGAGTCAACGCGCGATGACTTGAAAACCGATAATACATAGACAGGATTTACAGGATTATCAAGATTAAAAAGACAAGACAAGGAGACTTGAATTTCTTTTTTCTCCTGTTAATCCTGTAAATCCTGTCTATTTCTTTCCCTTTTAGCTTGAACCGCTTTCGGCTGCAAACGCGCCGAGCGCAGCTTCGCGCAGGACTCGCGCCAGCCGCTTGTCGCCGCCCGTTATCAGAGCTTTCGTGGCAGTCCCGTTAAGCCCGAAAATCTTTGGCCTGGCGGGCAGTTCCCCCGTCCGCAGGATGCGTCGTGAGGATGAACGATAATGAGGCTCATCGGTCTCTGCTTCGCTGACAACCTGAAAGGCTGCGCGCGCCGCGTCCCTTTCGCCTAAACGCGAGAGCACAAGACCGAGCACATAAAAAGCCTCTGTATAATTTCGGTCTTCGTCAATCCCTTTACGCAGGTGGCGCGCGGCCACGCGTAGCCGATCAAGCTGGTAGTAAACGCAGCCGAGCGCATAATGGGCTTCCGGCGAAGGCCGCGCCGAGAGAGCGCTCTTAAACTCTTTGAGCGCCTCTTCCCATTTCCCTTCAGCGATGAGCAGCCTGCCCAGCCCGTAATGAGCGGCGAAGGAGCGGCCTGTCGATTGGAGAGAAGCTTTCAGCAATTTCTTCGCCAGTTCGACTTCGCCCACGTCGCCGCACACCAGTCCAAGCGATAAACGAGCCTTCTCATTTTTCGAGTCGGCGGTCAACGCGCGTTCCAGATAATCACGGGCTAAAGCGTTCTTGCCGGTCTCAAAAAAGTGCTCGCCGATGAAGGCATGTAGCGGCGCATTACCGGGATGAAGGGCAGCGGCGCGCTCCAGTGCGACAAAACCTCGCGCCATCTCTTTCTCGCCCAGTAGATTGAATCCTTCGTTGATGCTCTGCTCAAACGTCGCCTGCTCAGCGCCCCTGTAAGCCGAGATGATTTTCGTTCGCAACTGCTTGTGACGAGCCGCCGTTTCCTGCTCCGCATTATCTTGCTGGCAGCGTTCACGCCACAGCTTGTTGAGCCTGCCCGCATCAAGCACGCCCGACTCGGCAAGCACCGTGATGATCGTGTCAATCAAGGCATGATCGTGATAAGAGTTTTTCGCCTGCCGCAGCATCAGGTCGAGCGTCTGTTCGAGCTTCTCCGTCATGCGCAGGAGCCTGTTCTCCAGCGCCGAGACGCGCTCCAACAGATGCTCCTCGTGCGTCGGCATCATCCCGCCATCTTCATAACGCGCCGCCGGAGGCTCGACCACCAGCATCAAGCGCGTCCCGCACCGCCCACACAACTCCTGCCCCAGCGGATTCCCCGCTAAGCATTTCTGGCAATAGTGTTGGACGCTTCGCATAAGGTGATGGGTGATAGGTGATAGGTGATAGGTGATAAGAGAAAACCTTGTTCTTTCTTATCACCTATCACCTATCACTTATCACTTGTTACTAATACTCATAAAATCCGCGCCCCGTTTTCCTACCCAACCAGCCCGCATCAACGTAGCGTTTGAGGAGCGGGCAGGCTCTATATTTCGGGTCGCCCAAGCCGTCGTGCAAAACGTTCAGGATGGCGAGGCACACATCGAGGCCAATAAAATCCGCCAGCGTGAGCGGCCCCATCGGATGATTCATGCCGAGTTTCATAATCCCGTCAATGCTCTCGCGCGTGGCCACACCTTCATAGAGCGCGAAGATGGCTTCGTTAATCATCGGCATCAGCACGCGGTTGGAAACAAAACCGGGCATGTCGTTGCATTCGAGCGGCGTCTTGCCGAGCTTGAGCGTCAGGTCGTGAACTATTTGGTGAGTCTCATCCGAGGTGGCGATGCCGCGAATAATCTCGACCAGTTTCATCACGGGCACGGGATTCATAAAGTGCATCCCGATAACCTGACCGGGGCGCTTCGTCGCAGCACCCAGTTTTGTAATCGAGATTGACGAAGTGTTCGAGGCGAGAATCGCTTCGGGCTTCGTTAATTCATCAAGCTGGCGAAAGACATCCGTTTTGACGTTCACGTCTTCCGTGACGGCTTCGACCACCAGATCGGCTTCGCTGAGAGCCTCCATCGCAGTCGCCGTGCGAATGCGCTCCATGATCGCGCGCTTCTCTTCTTCCTTCAGTCGCTCCTTATCAACGTCGCGCTGCAAACTCTTATCAACGGCGGCCATCCCGCGCTGCAAGAATTCGTCTTTGACATCGCGCAGGATAACCTTGTATCCGGCACGCGCCGCCACCTGCGCGATGCCGCTTCCCATCGCGCCCGCGCCGATGACACCGATTGTTTCGATTGAAAACGTATTCTCCATTAACTTACGATTCCCCGATAATCCGATAAGAAATAAACAGGATTAACAAGATTATCAAGATTAAGAAGACGAGGCAGGTCAGGGATGTTGAATGATTTTTCTCTTCTCCTGTTAATCTTGTAAATCCTGTCTATTCCCTTCCTCTTGTTACCGCTCAACAGCCATCGCCACAGCGTTGCCGCCGCCGAGACAGAGCGCGGCCAAGCCCCTGTGCACGTCGCGCCGCTTCATCTCGTAGAGCATGGTCGTCAGCAGGCGCGAGCCTGATTGACCGATGGCGTGGCCGAGCGCGACTGCGCCGCCGTTGACGTTAACCTTGTTCGGGTCTAAATCGAGTTCCTTGATGATGGCGACGGCCTGCACCGCGAAGGCTTCATTCAACTCGATCAAATCAACTTCGCTGAGCGACCATCCGGCCTTCTTCAAGACCTTTCTTATCGCTTCGACCGGAGCCATCATCACTAACTCCGGCTCGATGCCTGAAGTCGCCTGCGCCGCGATGCGCCCCATCGGCTCGACACCGAGCGCGCGTGCGCGTTCCATTGAAGTGACGACGAGAGCCGACGCTCCATCGTTGACACCGGGCGCGTTTCCGGCAGTCACCGACCCGCCTTCCTTCTTGAAAGCAGGCTTGAGCTTCGCTAAGGCTTCGAGCGACGTGTCCTCACGCACAGACTCATCCGTGTCCAACAAGACAGGAGCGCCCTTCTTCTGCGGAATCTCTATGGCTAAAATCTCGTCCTTGAACTTTCCCGCATGAATTGCTGCCGCCGCCTTGCGATGAGAGTTCAGCGCATATTCGTCCTGCTCCTCGCGCGTGACGTGGTAGCGGGAGGCTACGACCTCGCCCGTGTTGCCCATATGATAATTCTCAAAGGCGCACCACAAACCATCGTTAATCATCGCGTCAACCAGGACACCGTTGCCAAGGCGATAGCCTTCACGCGCTTTCGGAATCAGGTACGGCGCGTTCGTCATGGATTCCATCCCGCCTGCGACGACGATTTCAGAATCTTCAAGCTGAATCCCCTGTGCCGCCATCATCACGGATTTGAGTCCTGAGCCGCAGACCTTATTAATCGTCACGGCGGAGACGCCGAACGGGATGCCGCCATGCAGCGCAGCCTGCCGCGCAGGGTTCTGTCCCAAGCCCGCTTGAATCACGCAGCCCATGATAACTTCGTCAACGTCTTCCGGCTTAACACCAGCGCGCCTGACGCTCTCGCGCACGACCATTGCGCCAAGCTCCGTCGCGGAAAAACCTTTCAACGCGCCCTGAAACTTTCCCGTCGGCGTCCGCACGGCGCTGATAATGACAGCTTCTCTTCTCTCCGGCATGTTCACACCTCAATAAAACTTGAATCCTCAATCGTCAATGATAAATCGTAGCCAGATAAAAACGGTTCAGCTATTACACGATTTACTATTTGCGATTTACAAGTAACTATTTACCATTCACTACAAGGTGTCAAGCAAACATCCCGCGCTAAAAACAGTGATTTGATAACGCTCGCTGGCGAGTGTTAGACTCAAGAGCGACGTTGTTTCATTAATTAGCCCGAGTGGTGGACGTTCTTCTTTACTTATCACCTATCACTCATCACTTATCACTTAACAACCATGCAAGCACTCATTCTCGCGGGCGGCAAAGGAACAAGGCTCAGACCGCTGACGGTTTACACTCCGAAGCCAATCGTTCCCATCTGCAATCGCCCGTTTCTGCTTTACCAGATTGACACGCTCCGTCGCGCAGGCATCAAGGACATCACGCTCTCGCTCTCTTACCAGCCGCAAAAGATCGAGCAGCAACTCGGCGACGGCTCGGACTTCGGCGTCAATCTCAAGTATACGGTCGAGCCGCAGCCGATGGGCACAGCCGGAGCTTATAAGTATGCCGAAGAGTTAATCCGCGAACCGACGGTCGTCTTCAACGGCGACATTCTCACAGACCTTGATCTCAAAGCGGTCATACGCGAGCACACCGCGCGCAAAGCGACGGCGACGATTGTGCTGAATCCGGTCGAGAATCCGAGCGCCTACGGTCTGGTGGAAACCAAGCCTGACGGACGCGTGGCGCGCTTTCTGGAAAAGCCGAAACCGGACGAGATTACAACCAACAACATCAACGCCGGGACATACATCCTTGAGCCGCAGGTGCTCGATTACATCCCGGCTGGCGAGAATCATTCCTTCGAGTACGGCCTCTTCCCCAACCTGCTCGAACGCGGCGAAGAGTTTTACGCGCACGTCCCCCAGCGCACTTACTGGATAGACATCGGCACGCCCGCGCGCTACCTCCAAGCCCATCAAGACCTGCTCGCAGATCGCGTCGGGCGGATTCACATCAAAGACCGGCGCGGCAATTTTGATGAGGCGACGATTGCTGAGATTGACGAGCTTTCGATGATCGGCGACGACTGCGTTATCAAGCCCGGCGCGCAGATTATCAACTCGGTGCTTGGCCCTGGCTGCTACATCGAAGAGAAAGCGCGTGTGGAGAATGCAATCGTCTGGGCACACACGCGCGTCGGCGCAGGCGCACAGATTGTGGAGGCGATTGTCGGGCGGGGCTGCCACATCGGTCGCGCGGTCAGCGTCACGGCTGGCGCGGTGCTGGGCGATAAGACTTCGCTGACCGACTATTCGCAGACCGGAGGCGTTGCGTTGTGAGCGGCAAGGAAGCGGCACTCGCGCCCATCCGCTTCGGCACTGACGGATGGCGTGCCGTCATCGCCGAAGATTTCACCTTCGCCAATCTTGAACGCGTCGCGCAAGCCTACGCGGACTATCTTAGGCAAAACAGGAATGAAGAGACGCCTGCTGTCCCCCGTCCTCCGCTTGTCATCGTCGGTTATGACAGGCGCTTTCTCTCTGAACAATTCGCGCAGCGTGCGGCGGAAGTCCTCGCCGGAAACGAATTGCGAATCGCCCTTTTCGACGAAGCCGTGCCAACGCCCGTCGTCTCGTGGGCGGTGAAGCTGAACAATGCGGCGGGCGGAGTCGTCATCACGGCCTCGCACAACCCTGCCGATTTTAACGGCTTCAAGATTAAAGCTCCCTGGGGCGGCAGCGCTTCGCCCGAAATCACTTCCACTGTCGAATCCCTGGTTGACGCTCAAACCCCGCGTCGTCAAAGCATCGCAGCCTCGGATGAGCGCGAAATGCTCGAAGCATCTATCAAGAGCTATCGCGCGCAGGTTGCTTCATGCATTGATCTCGAACACTTGAAGAGCGCACAGATGAGCGTGGTCGTTGACCCGATGCACGGCGCTGGCGGGCGCTGGGTCGAGAGCTTTCTGCAAGGCGGCACGCTGCAAACAGAGACGATTCGCGCCGACCGCGACCCGCTCTTCGGCGGCGTCAACCCTGAGCCGATTGAGCGCAACCTCGCGGCGCTGATGTCGCGCGTTAAAGAAACAAACGCTGGCCTGGGGCTGGCGACCGATGGCGATGCAGACCGCGTGGGCGCTGTCAACGAACGTGGCGAGACGATGACGATGCACGAAGTCGTGCCGCTCATCCTGCTGCATCTGGCGCGCGAGCGAAAGATGACGGGCGGCGTCGTCCGCACATTTTCACAATCTGTCCTAACGAAGCGGATTGCTCAAGCGCACAATCTCAAACTTCACGACACGCCCATCGGTTTCAAGTACATCGCGGACTTGATGCTCAAAGAGGACATCCTGATCGGCGCGGAAGAGTCTGGCGGCATCGGCGTCAAAGGCCACATTCCAGAACGCGACGGCATCCTCAACTGCCTGCTCCTGCTCGAAGCCGTCGTGACTTCGGGCAAGACTCCGTCCGCGCTTGTGAAGGAGATGCACCGCGAGTTCGGCGAGTTTTATTTCGGGCGGCGCGACCTGCACGTCGAAGTCAGGCGCGGGCAAGACCTTGTGCTGAAACTCTCCTCTGAGCCTCCCGGCGCGGTGGCAGGCCACGCGGTCGGCGGTGTGGAAACTATGGACGGGACGAAGCTGCTCTTTGAAGATGAATCGTGGTTGCTGTTTCGCCAATCGGGAACTGAGCCTGCGCTGCGTATCTATTCAGAAGCGACATCCGTTGATAAAATGAATGCGCTACTAGCGGAAGGCGAACAACTGGCGCTCTGTTAGACGCGGTGTATGGAATTCCGCAAATATGGAATAATTCTTATTAAGAGTGTATAAAGTATTCGACTTAGTTCAAGGAGCTCGTGATGTCCTTAAGCATAGAAAAAAAAGAGAATGTGAACGCCAGCCTGAAGCAACGGTCAGCGCAACAAACTACCCGGAATTTCGGATCATCCGCTCATCAAATTGACGCAGATGCGATTATCCAGAGAGCCGCAGTGGACCCGCATTCGTTGGCACCACAAGATATGTTGCAGTTGCAAAGTACGATAGGTAATCACGCGATTGGTCAACTGCTAACACAGGCAGCGGGAAATACAAGCTCTCCCGATTTGCGTGTCGAGGAGTTGATGCAACGGGCGCAGACCCCCGAGGCACTCCGGGCGGCGCTGGCCGCTGACCCGTCGCTGGGCGTGGCTATTCAGGCATTCTTCGCGATGGGCAACGATAATTCTCAACTAAACAGCTTGCTTGCCCAGACGTTTCCGAAGGGCGGGACCGCAAGCATAGCAAACAACTTGGCAGAAAATAGCGATAAGCTGGAAAAAGAAAAAGCGGGTACCGGAGCAGGGGCAACGCTTCCTCCAGCCAGAACTGGTAATAAGAAGTTGACCAAGGGCCAATACAAGTGGAGCCTAACACCTTTGTCAACCGAGTCTGCAAAGCTCGACGCCGATTTCAAACCAGATCATACTAAGGTAGAAGCCAAGGCCGTAAGCTTTGGGCAGACAGTGCTCAACCAGATCGGTGGAACGCGAATGTACGCGGGAGGGACTCTCGCCGATCCAGCCAAGAAAAAGAGTACCTATGAGCCGTTTGAAGAGTCTACCAAACACACACGCATAGACTTCCACCCGGGCACGGAAAACGATCCGTACTACGGCGCGCAGTGGGACCAGGCGAAGAAGAAGTGGGTGAAGGAGACGACGCCGGGCTCCGCGATAGGCAGTTCCACGAAGGGCACATCGTCGACCTCGGCAACGATGAGCGACTCGCCTACAAACGTTGTGGCACGCGAAGGCAAAGGCGATGTCATCAAAGAGTTTGAAACAGTAGCTCTTGTCTCTGAGACTCGAGAACTGCTTGGCTCACTGAAATGGGGAACGAAAATTCAGGACAGGGCGGACGCGCCGCTCGAACTCACGGGGGCGCAAGACGCTGATTGCGTCGATGCGCCGTCGGCCGAGTGGGGCAAGGCGATGGATAAGTTCTACGAGTCCAGGTTCGATACCATCCTGGATAACTTCGATAGCGCCAAGTTCGATTTGAAGCCGGACCACAACACCAAACTCGACGGCGTCGTAACCAGGATGAAGGCCAACGCGGCTCTGAAAGCACAACTCGGTGGGGCGTCCGACCTGAAGGAGGCCGACGTCTCGCTCAAACGCGCTGAGGCGGCGCGAGACTATCTGGTCAGTAAAGGAATCGCCGTGGCGCGAATCGAGATCGAAAGCTACGGCTCCGATTGGGCCAGAGTCGAAACGACGAAGGGAACAAGTGAAGGCAAAAACCGTCGCGTCCAGGTGTGGGTGAGGTGAAGCGTGCGCGCATACCTGATAGCAACGGTTGTCATCATCGGCTGCATCCCGCCAGCCTGCAACCCCGACACGTCTATTAACCCTGGCCAGTGAGTTGGCCGGAAAGACTGCCGCCAGAGATTTCAGGAAGGCAGATGAGATGAAACCCACCCTGCCCGAAGCGCTTGAGACCGAACTCGCCGCCATTCGTGATGACCCGGTAGAGTCGGTCGGATTCGGCCTGAAGGCGTATCTCCCCTACGAGCCCAACGGCGCGCAGTCGCTCATGAACAGCGACGATCCCGCTGTAACGAGGCGGTTGCTCGCGGAGGCCAGCGGCACAGGCGATACCGCGTACCGGCTCGCGGTGCTTCACGTGCTCGGCAAGCGGACGGATGCGACAGTCGATGCCGCCCTGATTCAACTCCTAGCCGACGATGCGCTCCGCGCGACCGCCGCATACCTGCTCGGCCGGGTTGGCTATAAGGGGTATCTTCCTCGTACACGCGATGTCGCGGTCGTGCGAACGGCGTTGCGCTCCCACGTCAAAGATAACACCACGTTCACCGACCCGTTCTACCAGAAGACGTATCGCACGCAGGACTTCATAATCGCGGCGTATATCCGGGTGACTGGGCCAGGTCAGTTCACGTTCGCCAACTCTTCCCTGGAAGAGCTGATTGGACTCGGATTGCCCGAGTTTTCCGACGATGTGCGAGCGGACTTGCTGGCGCAGATCGAGCGAGAGTGAGTTAACCGAAAGCCATTAAGGAGGGATTCGACCATGAGTCTGGGACTGATTTTAATCATCATCCTGATCGTGCTGCTTTTGGGCAGCGCTCCGGCGTGGCCTTACAGCCGAGGTTGGGGCTATCGTCCGAGCGGCATGTTGGGAACAATTCTTCTTATCGTTCTGATACTGGTTCTCTTGAAAAAAATCTAAAGAGCAGGAGTCAGGAGTCAGAAGACAGAGGTCAGAAGGCTAAGGCTGAAAACACTGTCACAGATATACTTTTCTCCTGTCTCCTGATTCCTGAATTTCGGTCTCCTGCTTTTACCCCTTTGCCCGAACTACCCGAAGTCGAATTGGTGGCGCGCGCCCTTGGGCGCATCATAGTGGATCGTCGTATCGTCGCCGCCGAGTTGCTCCGTGCGCGTCTCGCGCCTGTTACGCCTCCGAGACAATTCTCACGCCTCTTGCGCGGCGCGCGTGTCGAATCAGTCGGGCGACGCGGCAAACACATTCTGATTCATCTAGATAATGCGCGCGTGCTGATTACGCATCTCCGCATGACCGGAAGATTTCTCTACCTGCCCGTCGAAGCGCCTCTGCCGAAGCACACCCACGCTCTCTTTTATCTGGACAATGAGCGGCGGCTCGCCTTCACAGACCAGCGCCATTTCGGGCTGATGAAAATTGTGCCCGGCGCTGAGCTTTACGAAACAAAAGAGCTACGCTCACTTGCTCCAGAGCCTTTCTCAGAAGAGTTCACGCCCGATTATCTTCACGCGGCGCTGTCACGCTCGCGCCGCACGTTGAAAGAAACGCTGCTCGATCAAACGCGAGTGCTGGGTCTGGGGAATATCTACGCGGCGGAAGCTCTGTTCACGGCGCGCATCAATCCCTTCACCATCGCCGCCGAGTTAGCGAAGAGACGCGTGCCGCGTCTTCACCGCGCTATCTTAGATATACTCTCGGAATCGCTCTCTCACGGCTCGACGATGAACGTTGACCCTGAGAACATAGACGGCAGCTATTACGGCGGCAGTTACGAAGGCCACTGGCGCGTCTATGACCGCGAAGGCGAGCCATGTCCGACGTGTAAAGCGAGCATCCGTCGCATCTCTCATGCAGGGCGCTCGACCTTCTTCTGCCCGCGCTGCCAGAGACGTTGACTCAATATAATCACAATGAAGATATTTCTAATATGAGAATTATGGGCTATTTTAGCGGGACAGAAAACCATGAAGGGAGGCGCTATGCGGTACGTTAGACTATTGGTTCTTACCTTACTCTGCGCTGGAAGCATAGCGGTTCCGTCTTCTGCCAGCAGATCACAAATAACTGAGGGTCCTATCCCAATCAGCGCCCCGCGCCCACCCTATCCGGCCATGGCGCTGTCGAAAAAAATAAGCGGTGCTGTATTAGTTGATGTGCGAGTAAATGCAGAAGGTAAAGTGATAGAAGCAACTCCTGTAACAGGGCATGAATTATTACGTGATGTTGCTAAAAAAGCTGCCTTAGAGTGGCGCTTCAGGCCCTTCACGGCAAGCAGCAGTACTTATGTAGTTAGGCTGACCTTTATATTTCATGGGGAGTCCTATGTTGTGCCTGAAAAGAAGCCTGACTTTACTTCTCCCTATCAAGTTGAAATAACCTGGCCGACTCTTACTATGGATTGTTTCAATAATTGTTAAAAGGACTAATTATAATTCCAGATTAAGGCACTGATCTAATTGTTTTTACTGCTTGACACCTACCGGCAAGCGGCGTATAAGCAAGCTGGAAAACGTGGTGAGTTAAGGCGACTTGCGGCCACGTAAAATAACCCGCTAAACAGCTCGGCCAGTCCCAAATAAGGGCGACCTCGGCAAACTTCAAGAATTTTGAAGTCCCGCGTTGTTTAGCGCGGGACTTTTATTATTTTTGATTGGCATATGGAAAACTTCCGAAATCTTTTAGAGCGCGATGATGTGACGGTCTTCGATGGCGCGATGGGCACGATGCTCTACGCCAAAGGCGTCTACATCAATCGCTCTTACGATGAGCTGAACCTGACGAACGCCGATCTCGTGCGCGAGGTTCACGAAGAGTACATCCGCGCCGGAGCAGACATTATCGAAACCAACACGTTCGGCGCGACGGCTCACAAACTTCAGCAGTACGGGTTGGAAGGAAGCCTTCGTCTCATCAATATCGCCGCTGCCCGCATCGCACGTGAAGCCGCTGGGGATCGCGTCTTTGTGGCAGGCGCGGTCGGGCCATTGGGTCTACGCATCGAGCCTTATGGCCCGACCTCTTTTGACGAAGCAAAGGATATGTTCAAGGAGCAGGTCGCAGCACTCCTCGACGGCGGCGTTGATCTCTTCGTCCTCGAAACCTTCTCCGACATCTCAGAGATGCGGCAAGCCATGCGCGCCGTGCGCGAGTTGTGCGATCTGCCCATCGTCACGCAAATGACCATCCTGCCCGACGGTAACACGACGTTTGGCACAACGCCGGAAGTCTTCACTTCAAGGCTCGACGAATGGGGCGCGGATGTCATCGGTCTGAACTGCGGCGTCGGCCCGGCCATCGTCCTTACAGGGCTTGAGAAGATGCGCTCCGTCACGCACAAGAAACTGGCGGCGCAGCCCAACGCAGGATTGCCGCGTGATGTTCAGGGGCGGCAATTCTATATGTGCTCGCCGGAGTACATGGCGAAGTTTGCCAAGCGCCTGATCCAGGCGGGCGCGAAATTCATCGGCGGCTGCTGCGGGACAACGCCCTCGCACATCAAGCTCATCTCTGACGCCGTGCGCGCCGCCAGCCCGCGCAAGCAACACGTCATCGTCAATCAAGCCGCAGCCGCGCGGGTTGATGAACTGACGCCCGCTGACATCAAAGTCATTCCGCCCGAAGAGCGCTCCAAATGGTCACGCAAGATTACCAACGGCGAGTTCGTCACTTCGGTCGAAGTCTTGCCGCCGAAAGGCTGCGCGCCGGAAAAGACGCTCGATTCGATTCGTCTCTTGAAGGATGCGGGCGTCGACGGCGTGAACATCCCTGATGGGCCGCGCGCACAGACGCGCATGTCTGCTCAGGCCACAGCCGTTTTAGTCGAACGCGAAATCGGAATCGAAGCCGTGCTGCACTACTGCTGCCGCGATAGGAATCTGCTCGGCATGATGTCCGATCTTTTGGGAGCGGCTGCGCTCGGGCTTCGCAATCTGCTCTTGATTACCGGCGACCCGCCGAAGATGGGGCCGTACCCTGATGCTACAGCCGTCTTTGATATTGACTCCATCGGCTTGACCAACATGGTCAATAAGCTGAATCACGGCCTTGATCTCGGCAACAATACAATCGGCCAGCCGACGGCCTTCTGCATCGGGGTGGGCTGTAATCCCGGCGCGATTAATATGGATGAGGAGATTAAGCGGTTTGAGTACAAGGTCGAGGCCGGGGCGCAGTATGCCATCACGCAGCCGGTCTTCGATACGGAGCAACTGCGCGAGTTTTTGAAGAGAATCGAGCACGTCCGCGTGCCCATCGTCGCGGGCATCTGGCCGCTCGTCTCTTATCGCAACGCGGAGTTTCTGCACAACGAAG
Organism: uncultured Acidobacteriota bacterium; assembly: GCA_963791265.1. GTDB lineage: Bacteria > Acidobacteriota > Blastocatellia > Pyrinomonadales > Pyrinomonadaceae > QHXM01. Next base: position 163,809 of record CAWBSB010000002.1, on the reverse strand, counting down.
TGCCGGGCGTGCGCGTCACGCCTTCGATTATGGAGCGGATGCGCATTGCATCCGAGAAGAGCAAGGAAGCGGCGCGCGATGAAGGCTTGCAGATTGCGCGCGAGTCTCTGATCGAAGTGAGAGATTTGATTCAGGGCGTGCAGGTCTCCGCCCCCTTCGGCAACGTCCGCTACGCGCTGGAAGTTTTCGACGCGCTCGAAGAGTTTTCGGCGCGCAAGGAAATTAAAGTGACCGCGTAATTTTGTAGGGACAAGCCCTGCCCCTACGCTAAGAAACTGTTTGAAAAATCTATGAAAGCTCCGAAGGAGCGAAATGTAAGAGCCTGTGGCAACGCCACAGGAGAAGAGATTTCAATGTATTGATTAAGCCCTGCAAGGGCGCAATAGAGTATTGCGCCCTTGCAGGGCTTGCGATAATGATGGTGGCCGTATACCTGGGGCGAAGCCCCAGGCTCTTACATCGTCGCCCCTTTGGGGCTTTTCAAACAGCTTCTAAGACATGCCGGAGCGCGTCTTCAAGTTTAGGGTACTTGAAAACGAATCCAGTTTCTTTCAACCGCGCAGGCTCGACGCGCTGGCTCGCAAGCACCGTCGCATCGGCCATCTCGCCGAAGGCGAGGCGGGCGGCGAACGCGGGCACGGGAAAGATTGTCGGGCGAGAGAGCACGCGCCCCATCGCTTTCGTGAACTCGTGATTTGTCACAGGCTCAGGCGCGACCGTGTTGACCGCGCCGCGCAGCGAGTCGTTGACGAGCGCATGTTCAATAGCGCCGACGGCATCGTCAATCGCAATCCAACTCATATACTGCTTGCCGTCTCCTAATTTTCCACCCACGCCCATCCGAAATGGAAAGAGCATCTTTTTGAGCGCGCCGCCCTCGCCGCTCAGAATCACGCCGAAGCGCAAATGGACGACGCGCACTCCGCTTTGCGCCGCAGCCTGCGTTGACAACTCCCACTCGCGGCAGACTTCCGCTAGAAAATCCGCACCCGACGCGCTCTCCTCGTTCAAGAGTTCGTCGCCACGGCTGCCGTAAAATCCGATAGCCGAAGCGGAGACCAGCACTTCGGGCTTGTGCTCCAGCTTCGCCAGAGTTTCGCTGAGCAGCGTCGTCCCCTTAACGCGGCTCTCGCGGATGCTCCTTTTCTTCTCATCCGTCCATCTTCCTTCGGCCAGATTATCTCCCGCGAGATGAACCACACCGTCGAGACCTTCCAGGGCGTCTGCGCTTAAAGTTCCCTTCGCCGGATTCCAGTAAATTGGCGTCGCGCTATCTTGCGGCGCGGAGCGGACGAGTCGAATCACCTCGTGGCCTTTGGCCTTGAGTGAGGGGACGAGCCTTGAGCCAACCAGCCCGGTTGATCCTGTGACAAGAATCTTCATTGAGCCATTCTCCGTTAATAGGAGTAATCGAATTTATCGCATTTCAGAATAGCAACCTGCGTATCCCCTGCTCATCCTGAAAGTCTATAGAATTTGTTCTGGCCTTAAAGGCTCAGAGTCACTAACAAACCCAGGAAGAAATAGACAGGATTAACAGGATTAGCAAGATTAAGAAAGACAGATAAAGCAATGCTGCTTTATTCTTCTTATATCCTGTCCATCTTGTTAATCCTGTCTATTGCTTCTCCACAGTAGTTTTCTCAGGCGCTCCTAATTATGGAGACTTTATCCACTGCGGCCTCGCCATCTGTGATTGCTCTTCCTTGTCTTTCGCACCGAAAAATGTAGAATGCCCTTGCCGAAACTTAAACCTGCTGCCCCCTTTGGTTGTTCGCTTCCAAGCTTTGGGTTTTTGTGATGCACGTCTCCCGCTCGCTAACTTTTTCAGTCCAACTTTTATTGGCGCGGCCAACTGAACTTTCCGGTCGCCGAAGTTTCTAACTTTAGCTCGCGCATACGGAGCAAGACCTCTTGTGCTTCGACTGAGACCTCTAGCCGTTCTTCTGAGCCTGGTGCTTGCGCTCTGCCTGCTGGGGCTGTGGAGCGTGCGCTCGCAGACGGGCGCGTTCAGGCGTGTGACGAACACGACTAGGGACGGGGTCAACGTCAATCCATCCCTGAGCGGCGACGGACGCCGCATCAGTTTCGAGTCAACTAAAGATTTAGCGGGCGCGGGCGGCAATGGCTTTCACGCTCTGCGCGCAGATATTTCGAGCGACCCGGCGACGTTCATCCAGATGGGCGTCACACGCGCGCCCGCCGCTGGCATCTCGCAGGACGGCTCAATCATCGCTTTCGCCTCGAAGGACGACCCGCTCGGCACAAACGCGGACGGCAACTCGGAAATCTTTCTCTACGCGGGCACGACGCTCCGGCAGATTACCAACACGACGCCGAGCAGCCCGCAGGAGCGCACGCGACAGGGAAACTTTCAACCGTCTCTCACCGACGACGGGCGCTTCATCGCCTTCTCTTCAAATCGCAATCTCGCTAATCAAAACGCCGACGGCAATCTTGAAATCTTCATCTTCGATACGTCTTCCAGCACGTTCATTCAACTGACGAATACGACGGGCGCAACGGGAGCGCAAGACGCCAAAATTAGCGGCGATGGAACGCGCGTCGCTTACATACGCGACACCAGCGCTTCGCCCGCAACGCAACGCGACCTGGTGCTTCAGGAACGTGTGAGCAGCGCAACACGCATCCTCGCCGCTAACGTCACCAATCTTGCTTTCACCTACGGGCGCGCGATCAGCGACGACGGGTTGCGTGTAGTTTATTCAGGCGACACAGCCCCCAACAGCAGTCAGGTCTTTCTCTTCGATGGCCGCACCACCAACGCGACGCGACAAGTTACAACGCTCGGCGTGCGCGAAACGGAAGTGCCGCTTCATCCGACCATCAGCGGCGACGGCAGGCGCATTGCTTTTGCAACGCGCCGACCCATGCCCGTCGTTGATACTGACTCCGACAACAGCATAGACCTTTTCACTTACGATATTCCGACCGGACAGTTTGCACGCGTGACGGACGCGCCCTCGGTCGCCGACGGCTTTGACGGCAGCAACCGTGCCGCCGAGGTCGTCTCGTCTCTCTCGGACGATGGCTCAATCATCGCGTTCAATTTCCCGCGCTCGCTGATTGACGACGTGGAGACGGAGTTTGATAACAACTCCGAGATTTATGTGACGGGAACTGCGGTACGCCCGAGCACGGGGCCGTTGACAATCTTAAACGGCGCGTCGTTCGGCCACGAGCCTGCGACCACAGAGGCCGTCGCGCCTGACAGCATCGCCGTCGCTCGCGGCGGTGCGCTTTCGTTTACAACCGAGCGGACGCAGAGGCAAGCAGACGGAACTTTCCCAAGAACGGCTGGCGGCACAACCGTCACCGTCAACGGTCGCTCCGCACAAATCTTTTACGTCTCGCCCGAACAGGTCAACTTCCATGTTCCGGCAGAAACCGAACTCGGCATAGCCGAAGTCGTCGTCACCAACAGCGAAGGCTTCCAATCGCGCGGGACGATACAAGTCCTGCGCGCCGCTCCCGGCATCTTCACCATTAGCGGCGATGGCCTGGGCGAAGGCATGATCCTGAATGCCGACACGCTTCAGCCCGGCCCGTTTGATCCGTCGGGCGGCAACTTGCGTCTCGTCATCTTCTCGACCGGCGTGCGTAAGGCTTCGCAGGTGACGGCGACGGCAGGCGGGCGGGCTTTGACGGTCGAGTCCGTGATGGAAACGCCCACTATGCCCGGCATGGACGAAGTTCGCGTCCTCGTCCCGGCGGATTTGCGCGGCGCGGGAATGGTTGATTTGATGATTCGCGCGGATGGCCGCGACAGCAACCCCGTCACAGTCGTCTTCACAGGCCCCTGCGGCGAGATCGTTATCAACGAAGTCCTGGCAGACCCGCCCGACGGCCTGGCGGGAGATGCCAACCGCGACGGCGTGCGTGATTCAGGCGACGACGAGTTTGTCGAACTCATCAACAGGACAGACCACGACATAGACATCAGCGGTTATCAACTGACGGCACGCAGCACATCTTCTTCCACAGACACCGTGCGTCACACTTTCGCGGCGGGCACGATTTTTACTTCCGGCACGGCCATCGTCATTTTCGGCGGCGGCAATCCCAACCCAAGCGATCCCGCATTCGGCGGCGCACTGGTTCTCAAAGCATCTTCGGGCGGCCTGTCGCTGACGAACAGCGGCGGCGTCATCACCTTGCGCCAGCCATCGCAAGCCATCGTCAACATCTTTTCCTACGGCGGCTCGACGGGCTTGAACGCCGACGCCAATCAATCCCTGACGCGCTCGCCCGATGCCGAGGTCAATTCCACTTGCGAGAGCTTCAGGCTCCACTCGACAGCGCCGAACAGTGGTGGGCGGCTGTTCAGTCCGGGCACGCGCGTTAACGGCACGCCTTTTACCGCAACTGCCATCGCGCGCATCGAAGTCCTGCCAGCGACAGCCGCGATTGATAACGGCGCGAAGCAGCAGTTCACTGCCACCGCATACGATGCCAACAACAACCCGATTCCGGGCGTCATCTTCTTCTGGCAATCGAGCAACATGTCGGTTGCGACGATTGACCAGGCGGGACTGGCGACATCTCTTTCACCGGGGACAACCGAGATTAGAGCGTCCGCTCGCGGCGTTCAATCTGCGCCCGCTATCCTGACGGTGCGGGAGGTGGTGCGCGTATTGACGACTGTGGAGGTCACGCCCTCTTCGGCAACGACTCCTGTGGGCGGCACGCAGCAGTTCACGGCGCGCGGACTGGATCAGTTCGGCAACGAGATTGTGGGGCTGACGTTCACCTGGGAATCTACGAACACGATTGTTGCGACCATTGACCCGGCGACGGGTCTGGCGACCGGAGTCAGCCAGGGACAGACGACGATCAGGGCTACGTCGCAGGGTGTTTCGGGGACGGCCACGCTCAACGTGACGCCGCCGACCATCGTCATCAACGAAGTGCTGGCAGACCCGCCCGACGGCCTCGCGGGAGACGCGAACCACGATGGCGTCAGAGACTCAGGCGATGATGAGTTTGTCGAGTTGGTCAATTCCACAACCGGCGGTATCAACATCTCCGGCTGGACAATTCGCACGCGCGCGACGGCTGGCGGGACTGAAACGGTGCGTCATACGTTTATCGCGAACACGACGCTTCCGGCGGGCGAAGCAATCGTCGTCTTCGGCGGCGGAACCCCGGCCCCGTCCAACGGCATCTTCGCCTGCGCGCAGGTCGTGACGGCTTCTTCGGCCAGCGGGCTATCGCTGACGAATTCCGGGCTGACCATCATCGTCAGGGATTCCGCTGGCAACACGGTTGCGCAATTTACCTACGGCGGCTCGACCGGCTTGAATGGGGATAACAATCAATCATTGACGCGCTCGCCCGACATCACGGGCGGCTTCACGCTGCACATGACAGCCAGCGGAGCAGGGGGCAGAAGGTTCTCGCCCGGAGCCAGGGTTAACGGCACGCCTTTCGGCAGTTGTCCTCCTCGCCTGACGAGCGTCACTATCTCGCCACCGTCAAGCAGTATTACTACGGGGCAGACAACACAGTTCACCGCGCAGGCTTTCGACCAGTTCGGCAATCCCATCACCGGCGCGACGATCACCTTTGCATCAGACAACACGACTGTCGCCACCATTGAATCAGTCACGACTGATTCCAACACAGGCATCGCCACAGCGACCGTCAAGGGAAACAGTCCGGGCACAGCGCACATCACAGCACAGGCTTCAGACGGCACGACGACCATCACGAGCAGCCCGGCCACGCTGACGGTCAATTCGCCGACTCCTGTTTTAACAACGGTCACGATCTCTCCGCCGTCCGCAACCGTTGACATAGGACAGACGCAGCAGTTCACCGGGCAGGCGCTGGATCAGTTTGGCCAGCCCATCGGCGGCGTCACAATCACTTTCGCGTCGAACAATACAACGGTCGCCACAGTTGATTCCGTCAGCCCGACTTCAAGCACCGGCTCGGCCACGGCAACCGTGACGGGACGCGCCAACGGCTCGGCTGAGATTAGGGCGACGGCCACCGATGGCACGACCACCGTCACCAGCACTCCCGCCACCGTCACGGTCGCGCATCTGGTCAACGCTGGCGAGGTGCTCATCAGCGAGTTCCGCACTCGCGGGGCTGCGGGAGCATCAGACGAATTTGCCGAACTCTATAACCCGACCGCCTCCACAGTACCCATTGGCGGACTGAAGATTCGCGCTTCTAACGCGAGCGGCACGACGAGCGACCGCGTGACGATTACTGCCGGGGCAACGCTTGGGCCGGGTTGCCATTATCTGGTGGCCAACACTTCTTACAGCGGCTCTGTGACGCCGAATCAGACCTATGGCACTGGCATAGCGGACGACGGCGGCATAGCGATTACACGCGCCGATGGCACAACCGTCCTCGATCAGGTGGGCATGAGCAACGGCTCCGCCTATAAGGAAGGCACTCCGCTCACGCCCCTTTCGGCAAACGTCGAACAAAGCTATGAAAGGAAGCCCGGAGGCGCGTTCGGCAACGGCACTGACACGAATAACAACGCCAGCGACTTTCTCATGAATGCGGCGAGCAGCAATCCGCAGAATCTATCTTCGGGCTGCCTCGACGTGATGACAGCCGATCTGGGCATTACTAAAACCGATGCGCCCGACCCTGTGACGACAGGCTCTGACGTAACCTATACCATCACCGTCACAAACAACGGGGCTGGCACGGCTCAAGCGGTCGTCGTCACAGACGACCTGCCCGCTTCAGTCAGCTTCGTCTCCTGCGCCTCAACGGGCAGCGGCGTCTGCAATGGGACTGGCAACAACCGCACGATCACATTCTCATCGCTTCCGGGCGGAGCAATTGAAACCATTACACTCGTAGCGACCGTGAACGGCGCGGCTGGAACGACCATCACCAATACGGCGACCGTCAGTTCAACCACGCCCGACCCAAACACTGGCAACAACTCCGCCACCGCGACCACGAGCGTGCAAGCGCCGCTGCCAACCGTTTCCATCAACGATGTCACAGTCACGGAAGGCGACAGTGGAACGAAGACAGTTGATTTTACAGTTACGCTCTCGGCTTCAAGCACGCAGACTGTCACAGTCGGCTACGCTACTTCTTCAGCCAGCCCTGCGACGGCCACCGCCAACACGGATTATCAAGCAACGAGCGGCACGCTCACCTTCAATCCGGGCGAAACCACGAAGCCCGTCACCGTCACCATCAACGGCGACACAACGGTCGAACCCGACGAAACCTTCTTCGTTGATCTCTCAGGTGCTGTCAACGCCATCATCACGGACGGTCAGGGACAGGGCACGATCACCAACGACGACACAGCCAATCTGGTTATCAGCCAGGTCTACGGCGGCGGCAATAATTCCGGCGCGCTTTATCAGCGCGACTTCATCGAAATCTTCAATCGCGGCACGACCACCGTTGACTTCTCCGTGACCAACTATTCGGTGCAATATGCCAGCGCGGGAGCCAATTTCGGCTCAAGCAAGACTGACTTAACTTCCGGCACGATTGCCCCCGGCCACTACTTCCTGATTCAGGAAGCAGGCGGCACAACCAATGGCGCACCCTTGCCCACGCCGGATGCCACCGGAACAATCGCAATGGGCAACACCAGCGGCAAGGTCGCTCTTGTAGCAGGCACGGCATCTTTGCCTGCCGCGATTTGTCCCGGCGATGACGGCACGGCTCCGTTCAATCCAAACGATGGCACAATCGCCGACTTTATAGGCTACGGCAGCGTGAGCTGTTACGAGGGAGCGAATCCTGCGCCTGCGCCAAGTAATACGACGGCAGATTTCAGAAAGGCTGGCGGCTGCACGGACACCAACGACAACGCCGCCGACTTCTTCGTCTTCGCACCTAACCCGCGCAACTCCGCGTCTCCTGTGAATAACTGTAGTGCAGGCATCACTCCAAACCTGACCATCACCGACGCGACGGTCACGGAAGGCAACAGCGGAACCGTCACGGCAACCTTCACCGTCCAACTGTCAGCGCCCGCGAACGGCACGGACGTAACCTTCGACATCGCCACCCAAAACAACACGGCTCTCTCCGGCAGCGACTATGTAGCCAGGAGTCTGACCAATCAGATAATTCCCGCCGGACAGCAAACCTATACCTTCACCGTCACAGTCAACGGCGACACAGCCGTCGAGCCTGACGAGACATTCTTCGTTAACGTAACCAACGTCGCAGGCGCAAACGTGACGGATGGTCAGGGCACAGGGACAATTCAAAACGACGATCTTCCGGCGCTCTCCATCAATGATGTCACGCAGAGCGAAGGCAACGCCGGAACATCCACGTTCAGCTTCACCGTCCACCTGTCGTCCCCTGCTCCGGCAAACGTCACGTTCGACATTGCCACTGCCGATGGAACGGCTCAGGATGACACTCCCCCGACTGAAGATAATGATTATGTCGCAAAGAGTCTGACCACCCAGACGATTCCGGCTGGCAGTCAGGACTACACGTTTGATGTTACGGTCAATGGTGATACGAACATCGAGCCGAGCGAGACTTTCTTCGTCAACGTCACCAACGTCTCAGGCGCAACCCCCACGGACGCGCAGGGACAAGGAACAATCCAGAACGATGACAGCCCGTCGCTTTCCATCAACGATGTCACACTGAGCGAAGGCAACGCGGGGACAAAGATATTCCAGTTCACCGTCAGCCTGTCTGTCCCTGCTCCGGCTGGCGGCGTCACTTTCAACATTGCGACGCAGGACAACACGGCCACCGTTGATGACGGCAATCCGGCTACCATCAGCGACAACGATTACGTCGCAAAGAGTCTCACCTCGCAGACGATTCCCGAAGGAAGCCAAACCTATACATTCGATGTCACTGTCAACGGCGACACGCTGGTCGAACCGGACGAAACCTTCTTCGTCAATTTGAGCGGAGCAATCAACGCCACCATCTCCGACCCGCAAGGCATTGGCACAATCAACAACGACGACGCAGCCAACCTCGTCATTAGCCAGGTCTATGGCGGCGGCGGCAACGCAGGAGCAACTTATAAGAACGACTTTATTGAAATCTTTAATCGCGGGACCACTATTGTTGACATTTCCGCGTGGTCGGTTCAGTACAGGTCTCCGACTGGCACGACAGGAAACTGGTCTGTCACTAATCTCTGTAGCTCGACCATTGCCGGAACCTGTCTGCTCCAGCCTGGCCAATACTATCTGGTTCAAGAAGCAGCGGGAGGTGGCGGAACAACAGAGATAACAGAAGACATTGCCGGGACTATCGATCTTGGCGCTACTGGTGGAAAGGTTGCGCTGGTTAATAGTACGACCAATCTGGGAACGACTACGTGTCCGATTCCCGGCGCAAGCGTCGTTGATTTCGTTGGATACGGCAACGCAAATTGCTTTGAAGGCAGCGCCGCTGCCCCTGCGCCGAGCGCGACGACCGCAGACTTCAGAAAGTCTGGCGGCTGTCTGGACACAGACCAAAACGGGACGGACTTCTTCCTCGCCTCGCCTTTCCCTCGTAACACCGCTTCGCCTTTGAACGATTGCAGCGGCGGTCTCAGGCCGGACATCATCATCAACGACCGCGCGCTCTCGGAGAGCACTTCTCCCGCTAACTTTACTGTCACGCTCTCGATGACGAGCACGCAGACCGTGACAGTTGATTACTCCACGGCCAACGGCACGGCGACGGCTGGCGCGGACTATACTGCCGTGAGCGGCACGCTGACCTTCGCACCGGGCGAGACGACGAAGACGATTGACGTTCCAATCATCAACGACACGCTGGACGAAGCAAACGAGAGTTACTTCGTCAATCTCTCGAACGCCTCGAACGGCCTGATTGTGGATAATCAGGGTCAGGGCACGATCAATGATAACGATCCTACGCCGACGCTCTCAATCAACGACGCATCGGTCTCGGAAGGCGATAGCGGGACGAAGACGCTGGACTTGACGGTCACGCTCTCGGCTGCGAGCGGGCAGACTGTAACTGTTGACTACGCGACCGCCGACGGCACGGCCAACACCGGGACGGATTATCAAGCAGCGTCGGGGACGCTCACCTTCAATCCGGGCGACACTACAAAGACTATTTCAGTCACTATCAACGGCGACACAACGGTCGAGCCTGATGAGACCTTCGTCGTCAATCTAACCAACGCTGCCAACGCGACCATTCTGGACGGTCAGGGACAGGGAACAATCCAGAACGACGACGTTACCCCGTCCATCAGTATCACGGACGTTACGCTGAACGAAGGCAACTCAGGGACTACGGATTTCACTTTCACAGTCACGCTCTCGCCCCCCAGCACGCAGACCGTGACCGTCTTTTACGCGACTGCCGATGGCACGGCGACAGCTCCCGGCGATTACACGGCCATAGCCACGACACAACTGAGCTTCGCGCCGGGCGAGACCAGTAAGCAGGTGACGGTTCAGGTCAACGGGGACACGGATGTCGAAGGCAACGAAACCTTCTTCGTCAACTTGAGCACCCCGACGAACGCGACCATCGGGGACAATCAAGGCGTGGGCACAATCACCAATGATGACGCAGCGGCAACGTCCGCTGACCTCTCCGTGACGAAGGCGGATTCACCCGACCCTGTGGCGATAGGCAATGACATCACCTACACCATTACCGTCACCAACGGCGGGCCTGATGCGGCGAGCAGCGCGGTTTTGTCAGATACCGTGCCGACCAATACGACATTCAGATCAATCACCACTCCGGCGGGTTGGACTTGTGGAACTGTTCCGGCAGTTGGAGCAACAGGTTCTATTAGCTGTACGAATCCGAGTTTCGCTGCCGGATCGTCAATCTTTACTCTGGTTGTGAGAGTTAATACGACGGCGACGGATGGCACAATTATATCTAACACGGCCTCCGTTAGCTCAAGCACTGCCGATTCCAACGGCCTTAATAATTCGGCTACGCAGATGACCACCGTCAAACAGCCCCTGCTCGTCATCAGCCAGGTCTATGGTGGCGGCAGCAATGCGGGTGCTGCTTACGCAAGTGATTTCGTCCAGATATTCAATAGAGGTACTACCACCGTTGACTTTTCCGCTACGAATTACTCCGTACAATATGCCTCAGCGGCAGGGACCTTTAGCGCCGCAAATACAGTCCCCCTGACAAGTGGAACAATAGCTCCGGGTCAATATTTTCTTATTAAACTTGCCCCTGTCACTCCCACCGTAGGCACTACTTTTACGGCTGATGTAACCGCTACAGGTATAAATATGAGCGCAACGGATGGAAAAGTTGCTTTAGTCCTTGGCACAGCAGCGGCCACGACTACATTAGGCTGTCCAACTGGTGTTACCGTCGTTGATTTACTTGGTTACGGTTCTGCAAACTGCGCAGAAACAACTGCGACCGCTGTACTGAGCGCAACCAAGGTTGCAGTAAGAAATAGTGGAGGCTGTACTGATACAGGTAACAACTCGTTGGACTTTACTGTCACAACGGTGAACACATCGAGTCCAGTTCCAAAGAATTCAAGCGCAGCGCCTACCCCCTGTCCTTAAGTAACGTCGAAGCCTCCAGTCGGCACATTAGAGGTCAAAGGAACAAATAAAGCCCGCCGTAATTCATAATGTGAATTACGGCGGGCAGAAATTTATTCTCAGGCAGCTATTAACGCACCACGCCCGTTAAAGGACTTGAGGCGCTCGCGTAGAGGCGTTTGGGCATACGTCCGGCGAGGTAGGCGAGGCGTCCGGCTTGGATGGCGAGGCGCATGGCGGTGGCCATTTGTGCGGAATTTTGAGCTTCGGCAATCGCGGTGTTCATCAGGACGGCGTCTGCGCCGAGTTCCATCGCAATCGCGGCGTCTGAGGCTGTGCCGACTCCGGCGTCAACGATGATGGTGGCGTCGGGCAGTTGCTCGCGCATGATGCGGAGGTTGGCGGGGTTTTGAATGCCGAGTCCTGAGCCGATGGGTGCGGCCAGCGGCATGACAGCCGCGCAGCCTGCGTCCAGGAGCTTCTTCGCCATAATCAGATCGTCCGTGAAGTAAGGCAGGACAACGAAGCCTTCGCCGACAAGCACGCGCGCGGCTTCCAGGGTCTGCTCGTTGTCGGGGAAGAGCGTGGTTTGATCGCCGATGACTTCCAGCTTGATGAGGTCTGTCGAGAGAGCTTCGCGTGCGAGACGCGCCGTGCGGATGGCTTCGTCAGCGGTGTAGCAGCCAGCCGTGTTCGGCAGAATGGCGAGCTGCGGATTGAGATGATCGAGGAAAGATTCCGAACTGCGGTCAAGCGGCACGCGACGAACGGCGACCGTCACCATCTCGGCCCCAGACGCCAGGTGCGCCGCCTTCATCTCATCAAACGTGCGATACTTTCCCGTGCCGATAATCAGCCGCGACGTAAACTCACGCCCCGCGATAATTAGCTTCTCACCCTGCGATTGAACTGCTGTTGACATAACCGGATGCGTCTCTGGCTTTCTTTTGATTTAACAGACGAACTTTACAACAAAACAGTGATAAGTGATAAGTGATGGGTGATAGGAAAGAGCATTTCTCTTATCACCCATCACCCATCACCTATCACTGCTTTCAGTCCCCCGCCCACGAAGTGAACAATCTCGATGCGGTCGCCTTCCTTGATGGGGGTTTGTGGCCAGTCGGCGCGGCGGACGACGCTCTGGTTCAGCTCAATTGCGAGGCGTTCGGGCGCAAGCGCGAGATGAAGGATTAGTTCGGCCAGTGTGATTGAAGCGGCCACGTCGCGCGATTCGCCGTTGATCTCGACCAGCAAGTTGTGGGCTTCCTTTCAAACGTCAGGCTTGATGAATAACGCGGCGGAGCTCTGCCCTGTGCCCTCTGTGGGTGGCGTTGATGAGAATGGCTGCGCGTCCGGAAGTGAAGTAGGGCAGCATCGCGTAGAAGGTAGCAATCCCGTCCGCCCCAGTCTTCCCGGAAAAGATCATGGGCCTGAAGCTGGACCCTAAGACCTTCAGCGTCACAATCGCGTCCGTCACGATCTCGCGGCCATCCGCTCCGCCAGCGACGTAGACGTTGATCTTTACGAACTCGCCCGCCACGAATTTTTTCTCATCCAACAGGCTGAGCTGCAACTCGTCAACCTGCCCGACAACGCTGTCGTAATCAACCACCCGACTGTAATCCACATGCTCGACGTATGGCGGAATAGGATTTACTTCTTCTGTCTCTGCGGGCGCGACTGGCTCGTTCCTGACAGCAGGCGGAGACTGGAAAACCGACGGCGGCATGAAATCTGCGATGCTGCCAATTTCGAAAATATCCGACTCGTCCGGCGGTGCAGCCTTTTGCGGTGCAGCCTCTTCCGGGGCGGCCTCTACGGGGGCGGCCTGCGGTGGTGGCGGCTCAATCTTTGGCTCCGGCGCTGGCTGTTTGGCGCGCGAGCTGGCTTCACGTCCGGTCTGTTGCTTGAGGTCTTCGATGCGTCCGGTGTGAATGGCGGCGCAAATCAGTTTGTGCTGTCGTTGAAGCCGTTCGGCGAGCTTATCTTCGTCAAACCCGCTGGCAATCAGATCGTCGTAGGGCGTGCGCTTGCTGGCGAGGATTGTTCCCCCGACGTAGACCAGCGAGAGGATGAGCGGCGACTTCAAGCCCTTATCTTCGGTCTGGACATGATAGACCACGCCGTCATGCTCGACATCAGTATTGAAGCCGGTAATCAATGTCTTCTGTAGCCCAAAAGTGTTTGACGAAAGCTCGCAAAATCGAGTTTGAAGCGGGGCGAGATTGAACAGTAGCACAGGAATTTTCAGGCGGTCAATCTCGTCATCGAAAGGGCGCCTTTCCTCTTCAAAAGCATGCTTGACACGTTTCCCCGCATGAACTACGATGACTTTGTACCATGATTCTCAATCTCTACCCTGACGCGTTGCCGCCTGCTTTCTAAAGTGCCGGGGCTACTCGAAAGCGTGAGGTGTAAGTTTCCCAAGCGAGGGCGCGGATGAACGGGTTTAATCTCAAAGATTACTTACCGATTCTGCTGATGTTCGTCGTCGCGGCGGGCTTTGCCGTCGGCAACGTGCTGCTCTCGCAGTTCGTCGGTCAACGCAAGGCGACGCGCACGAAGCTGATGCCCTATGAGTGCGGCAAAGACCCCGTGGGGAGCGCGCGCGAGCGGTTCTCGGTCAAGTTCTACTTGATCGCCATGATCTTCATCCTCTTCGACATTGAAGTCATCTTCCTGATTCCGTGGGCGGTGGTCTTCAAACCGTTCGCGGCTGCGGGTAGCGATATGCGCCTGCTGATTTATGTCGAGATGATGGTGTTCGTCGTGCTGCTGCTCGTCGGCTACATCTACGTGGTGAAGAAGGGCGCATTCGATTGGGGCGAGCGTGCCCGAACCGAAGCGGAAGCAGAGGCACGCGCGCTCAGAGTGGCTGAGAAGCGCGAACGAGCAGACACCGCAAGGCGTGCTGCCTGAGATAGAGCGAGTCGAAAGGATTTATCAATTAATGGGACTCGAACAAAAGATTGCCGAAGCATTACCGGAAGTTTTAACTACGCAACTCGACTCTTTGATTAACTGGGCGCGTAAATCAAGCCTGTGGCCAGCGACGTTCGGCCTCGCCTGTTGCGCCATCGAGATGATGAACGCCACCTCTTCGCGCAACGATCTGGCGCGTTTCGGCTCAGAAGTTTTTCGCGCCAGCCCGCGACAGGCAGACGTGATGATCGTCTCAGGAAGAGTCTCGCGCAAGATGGCTCCCGTACTCCGCCGCATCTACGATCAGATGCCTGAGCCGAAGTGGGTCATCTCGATGGGCGCGTGCGCCACGTCGGGCGGCGTCTTTGACAACTACGCTATCGTGCAGGGTGTGGACAAGGTCGTGCCGGTGGATGTTTACATTCCGGGCTGCCCGCCGCGTCCTGAAATGCTGATTCACGCCGTGATGATGTTGCAGCAGAAAATCAGCAAAGAATCTGTGCGTGACCGGAAGGACGTGCTGGTCGAAGAGGCGCGCGAGGCCGTGCCGCCGGGAACGCTTCCCGCTTCGGGAGTCTCGGCCTTAAACGAAGCAGCCGCGCAGGGGGAGCAGGAGAAGGAATGGTCGCGCCCCTACACAATTCCGTCGCGTCACGAGCGCCGTCGCTCTTCCTAAAGCAAACTTGAAGAAATCGAAGCTATTCGGCGACAAATTCGGGTCAGGAGCTGAGTACAAAGTTAGAAAATGTCGAACGAAATCAAGCAAGAGGGGCACGCGGACGCCGCTCAGGCAGAAATAACGCCGGGTAATAGTGGAACGCCGTCGCCGCTGGTGGCGGCGTTGCAGCATGTGAATCCTGAGTTGGTCGGCGAAGTCATCGAAGCCTTTGGCGAGATTACCGTGATTGTACCGCGCGAAAAGATCGCGGAGATTTGCTCGTTTCTCAAGAGTTCGCCCGGACTTGAGTTTAATTTTCTCTCGGACATCTGCGGCGCAGATCGCGGCCCTGAAGAGGAGCCGCGCTTCGAGGTCAATTATCATCTGTTCTCGACGACGAAGCATCATCGCCTCCGCCTGAAAGTTCTGTTGAACGACGACGACACGCATGTGCCGACCGTCACGGGTGTCTGGCGAACAGCCAACTGGCACGAGCGCGAAACCTTCGATTTGATGGGCATCCTTTTCGACGGCCACCCGGATTTGCGTCGCATCCTGTTGCCAGACGATTGGGAAGGCCACGCGCTTCGTAAAGATTTTCCGCTGCGCGGCTATGAGCCGTACAGCTTGACGTAGTGATAAGTGATAAGTGATGGGTGATGAGAGATTTCTTTCATCCTATCACCCATCACCTATCACTTATCACTTATCACTTATCACTTATCACTTAAATATGAGTGTAACGCTTCCGCCACAATTCGAAATAGTTGATCGTCCGCTGGATACGCAGATGACGATCTCTATGGGGCCGCAGCATCCCAGTACGCATGGTGTGCTGCGTCTTGAGTTGGTGCTGGATGGCGAAATGGTCGTCAAGGCCACGCCCGACATCGGCTATCTCCATACGGGGATGGAAAAGCTCTTTGAGTATAAGAAGTACCAGCAGGGCATAGTCATCACAGACCGGATGGATTACCTGAACCCTTTGGGAAACAATCTGGCTTACGTGATGGCGGCGGAGAAATTGCTGCAACTGGAGATTCCCGAACGCGCGCAAACCATTCGTGTGCTGATGTGCGAGTTGCAGCGCATCGGCTCACACCTTGTCTGGCTGGGAACGCACGCGCTCGACCTTGGCGCGATGACGGTCTTCTTCTACTGCTTCCGCGAGCGTGAAAAGATTCTGAACTTAATCGAAGCCGCCTCGGGCGGACGCCTGACGCCGTCTTACTTTCGCATCGGCGGCCTGATGATGGATTTGCCTTCAGGCTTTGAGCGGCGCGTCAAACAGTTTACGGATAATTTCATCCATGCGGTTGATGAATTTCATACGCTGCTCACAGGCAATAAGATTTTCCAGAAACGCACGCAAGGCATCGGCTATATCTCCGCCGAAGACGCGATTGACTGGGGACTTTCAGGGCCATGTCTTCGCGGCAGCGGGATTGATGTTGATATTCGCCGCACCAACCCGTACACGGGTTATGAGAAGTACGACTTTGAAGTTCCTATTGAGCAGGATTGCGATGTCTGGGCGCGCTACATGGTACGGATGCGCGAGATGAAAGAGTCGCACAAGATCGTCGTTCAGGCGCTTTCACGTCTGCGTCCAGGCCCCGTCAAGGCTGACGCGCCGAAGGTCGTGTTGCCAGACCGCGAAGCGATGAAGACGCACATGGACGCGCTGATACATCATTTCCTGATTGTGGCCGAAGGCTTCGACGTTCCCGCAGGCGAGGTCTATCACGCGATTGAAGCCTCGAAGGGCGAGCTTGGCGTTTACATGAAATCCAACGGCGGGCCAAAGCCAGCGCGCGTGCATTTTCGCGGCCCAAGCTTCGTCAACCTCTCGGCCCTCCCCCACATGGCCGAAGGAGAGATGGTCGCCGACGTCGTCGCCATCATCGGCTCGCTCGACATCGTGCTCGGAGAAATAGATAGATGAAGAAGTGATAAGTGATAGGTGATAGGTAATAAGAAACTGCTTTTATCTATCACCTATCACTTATCACCTATCACTAAGTTTATGAGTCAGCAATTCACACCCGATAATCCGCTGCCGCAAGGGGCGAAAGTGCCGGAGGAGATGGCCACGTTCTCGCCGGAGGTTGAGGCGGAGATTGACCGTCATCTGGCGAAGTATCCGGTGAAGCGTTCGGCTATTCTGCCTTTGATGTTCATCGTGCAGCGTGAGCGCGAAGGTTATCTAGACCCGCCGGGCGTGGCGTACCTGGCCGACCGCTTAGGCGTGCGAATAACGGACATCTGGGAAGTCGCGACCTTCTACTCGATGATTAATACGGAGCCGGTCGGTCGTCATCACATCCAGATTTGCAAGACGCTTTCGTGCAAGATTATGGGCGAGCCCGTTATTACCGAGCACGTTTGCAGCAAGCTGGGGATTAAGCCGGGCGAGACGACCGAAGATGGGCGCTTCACGGTTTCGCTGGTCGAATGCTTGGGGTCGTGCGGGACTGCGCCGATGTTTCAGATCGGGTTTGATTATCACGAGAACCTGACGACAGAAAAAGTGGACGAGATTCTGGATGCTTTACCGTAACACGCTCTTTGAGAACAACGGGATGAGTCTGAGGGGGCATCATAGCAGCCAACTCCCTGCTGGTTCAGTTTGACTTTCGGAGTCAGTATTTATCAGCTCTGAAAATTACAACTGAAACCCCCACCAAATCTGCTAAAGGAGCCTGACCATGAAAAAGATTCTCTGCTTATCCCTTCTGATCTCCCTCTGCTCGTTCTCAGCTTTAGCGCAGGAAGCGGGCAATCGCGTCTACGGCAATCAGGGAGCGCAGCAAGGCGGGGATATAAACCGGCGTTACCCCAATTACCCGACGACCTCGACGGACACGGTGGTCAACGAACCGGAGAACCTGCTCGTCACGACTTATCAGTTCCTGGATGTGAAGATTCTGACGAGCCTTGAAACGAAAGAGTACGTCGCTGTTTTCGGGTTAGCGCAGGAAGCCGAGACGTTGCAGGCAGCCAATAAAAAGCTGCAAACTCAAATCGCGGCTTTCCAAACGAGTCTGAGCGGTCTGGGAATTCGCCCCGAAGATACATATCTGGACTTTATCACCCAGAATCGCGTTTACGATTATGTGGTGAGGGGGACGACGGCGCGCGAGAAAGTGTCTGGTTTTCAGATTAAGGAAAACTTAGCGGTGCGCTACACAAACCATAAGCTGCTGGATCAAATAGTGCCGCTCGCGGCGCAGGCAGGCATTTTCGATCTGGTCAAAGTGGATTACATCACGGGAGATTTAAGCGCAGTACGCGCACAGATGACGGCAGAGGCGCAGAGAATCCTCAAACAAAAAGAGGCGGACTACGCCAAACTCGGTATCAAGCTCCAGCCCGTCTCGGTGTCGGCGGAGAACTTCGACGCCTTTCAGCCCTTTGAGGCGTACAACTCTTACAAGGCTTACGAGTCGGGCACAGTAGATGATAATTACCGCGTGGTCGAACGGCGCAAAAACAGCACCTTTTACTTCGACCCGCTCCCTCCGGGGAGATTCGATCTGGTGCTGACTCCTATCGGGCTGGAGCCGCGCGTGCAATGCACCTTCTATTTGCGGGTAAAATATTTCGTCAACAGCCATACGACTGTGGTCAGGCCGGAAAAGACTGACGACAAGAAACCTTGATTCCTTATGCGGATTGAAGCCATCGGATGCGAGCCGCTACTTTTAGCTCGCTTCAAATCGGAAAACTCGCACACGCTCGAAGTCGCGCGTGGATATGGCGCTTACGATGCGCTGAAAAAAGTCCTCGACTCGATGACGCCCGAACAGGTCATTGACGAGGTGAAGAAATCCGCCCTGCGCGGGCGCGGCGGTGCGGGCTTTCCGACGGGCATGAAGTGGAGCTTCGTGCCGAAGGATTCACCGAAGCCCAAGTACGTCGTCTGCAATGCTGACGAATCAGAGCCGGGGACATTCAAAGATCGCTATTTGATGGAGCGCGACCCGCACATGCTGATCGAAGGCATGTTGATTGCGGCCTACGCGCTCGGCTCCAAAGCGGCGTACATCTACACGCGCGGCGAATATCGCTACCTGATAGACATTATGGATCGGGCGATTGAGGAAGCGCGCGAGGCCGGATTCGTCGGGGATAAAATCTTAGGCTCGGACTTTTCCTGCGAAGTCTACACGCACACGGGCGCGGGCGCGTACATCTGCGGCGAAGAGACGGCGCTTTTGAACTCGCTTGAAGGCTTGCGCGGGCATCCACGCATGAAGCCTCCCTTCCCTGCCGTCGCTGGTCTTTATCAATCACCGACTGTGGTCAATAACGTCGAGACGCTCTCAGCCGTCCCGCCGATTATCACTATGGGCGGCGAGGCTTACAAAGCCCTGGGCACGGAGAAGAGCGGCGGCACAAAGCTCTGGTCTGTTTCGGGGCACGTTAATCTTCCGGGCGTGTATGAACTTCCGATGGGCTACAAGGACATGGAAAAGTTCATCATGGAAGATTGCGGTGGGATCAGAGACGGGAAGAAGTTGAAGGCCGTAATTCCCGGCGGGTCGAGTGTCTACATCATGCCCGCCGAAGATATTATCGGCAAAAGCGTGCTGATGGATTACGAAGGCTTGGTGGCGGGCGGCTCGATGGTCGGCTCCGGCGGCTTCATCGTGATGGATGAGACGGTTGATGTTTTTGAATCAACGAAGAATCTGACGGAGTTTTACAAGCACGAATCCTGCGGCTGGTGTACGCCGTGCAGAGAAGGCACGGACTGGCTCGTCAAAATCTTCAAGCGCATCGCGCGCGGCGAAGGAAGGCCGGAAGACGCGCAGTTAATCTTGGATTTATGCGACAACATCGAAGGGAAATCCTTCTGCCCTTTGGGCGACGCCGCCGCATGGCCGATTCAATCGGCGATTAAGAAGTTTCCAGAGGATTTCAAGCGACATCTTTTGCCGATGGCCGCGCACGCGGAAGAAGGCGTCGCAGCCGACTAAGAATGATGATAAGGATTGTCGAAGCGCGCACAATTGCGCCGCGCGAGCGGCGGAATGAATTTAGCCCGGCTCTTTAGAGCCGGGTCAGGTGCAAGCCCGATCCCGTGCGTCGCGTGAGCGACGCCTGATAGGTTCACACGTCGCTCGCGCGACGTAAGGCGAGCGAGATGCACTTTCCCCGGCGTTGAAACGCCGGGCTAAATTCATCTCGCCGCTACGCGGCGATTTATACGCAGTCTTCAATTAAGGTATTACTGAGTCGAAAAATGTCAGCAGAACTAATCAAAGTAACTATCAACGGACAGGACTTTCAGGTGGCGAAGGGCGCGCGCCTGATTGATGTTTGTCGCGAAAACGCTTTCAACATTCCATCCTTCTGCTATTACGCCGACCTCGCGCTTCAGGCTTCTTGTCGCATGTGTCTGGTGCGAATCGAGAAGATGCCGAAGCTGCAAACGTCCTGCACGATTACCTGCACGGACGGCATGGTCGTGACCACCGAGAGCGATGAGATTGAGAAAGCTCAGCGCGCGATGGTCGAATTCCTGCTCGCCAATCACCCTTTGGATTGCCCTGTCTGTGATCGCGGCGGCGAGTGCGAGTTGCAGGAGATGGCGTTTGATTGGGGCGGACTGGAAGAGCGTTTTTCAGAGCGCAAGAACGCCATGCCGGAGAAGTATCTCTCGCCGATTGTCGCCAACGACCCGCAGCGTTGCATCCTGTGCAAGCGCTGTACGCGCGTTTGCGATGAATGGATGGGCGAAGACGCTATCGAAGCGGGCGGGCGCGGCGCAAACACCGTCATCGGAACTTACGGTGGCTGGCTCAACTGCTCGCAGTGCGGCAACTGCATCGAAGTCTGCCCGACGGGAACTCTTCTTGATGCGACCTATCGCCATCAGGCTCGTCCCTGGGAATTAGATCAAACGGTCTCGACCTGCTCGTTCTGCTCCGATGGTTGCCAGATGTCTCTGGGGTCGCGTGGCGGCGTCTTGATGCGCTCCGTAGCGCGCGACCGCTACGTTAACGGCATTAACGGAGAATTCCTCTGCATCAAGGGTCGTTTCGGCCATCCCTTCGTCAATCACGAAGAGCGTTTGAAGACGCCGATGATTCGCTATCGCAAGGGCGGCAAGTTGATTCCGGCGACGTGGGATGATGCGATCAAGTTCACCGTCTCGAAGCTCGAAGAGATTGCGAACGCTCATGGCGCGTCGTCAATCGCCGTCTTGGGCAGCCCGCGCCTCACGAATGAAGCTAACTACGCGCTCTACAAATTCGCCACGGAAGTCGTCGGCACGGAGAGCTACACGGCGACGGATGCCTTCAGCCTCGCGCCCTTCTTCGATAACCTCGGCGGCCAACTCGCCACGCACCGCGACATTCGCCACGCGAAAACCATTCTGCTCATCGGCGGCGAGCCGGAAGAGTTGCAGCCCCTGACGGGCAGGCAAATGCGGCAGGCCGTTCGTAACGGCAATGCCAAGCTCATCATCGTCAATAGCCGCGAGATTAGATTGAAGCAGCAGGCGTCGCAGTTCGTACACATTCGACCGGGCGCGGAAGACGCCGTGCTGTTGGCGCTCGCCGATTCGGCGCAGGATAAACTCGCGGCGAGCAAGCTGGGCGTCGAAGCAAAAGAGCTTGAAACGTTGCGCCAGACTTTGAACGAGACGCATGGCGACATCGTCGTCGTGTTCGGCGGCGAGTTGAGCCAGGCGGGGCAGGCAATCGTCGCGCAGCTTCCCTACGCTTTCGCAGCCGAAGGACGGCGCATGCTTCTGCATCCTTTGCCGCTCTACAACAACAGCGTCGGCGTACACGACATGGGACTAATGGGCGGGAAACAGAACGCCGGTCAGATTCTCGACGCGGCGGGTGAGAGCGTGCGCGCAATGTACATCGCGGGCAGCTTTCTTCCCGAACACCTGCACACGCGCGAAGACGCGCTCTCGAAACTGGACTTCCTCGTCGTTCAGGAACTCTTCGAGACGGAGACAACCCAATACGCGGACGTAGTCTTCCCCGCCGCATCGTTTGCGGAAACTGACGGGACGTTTACGAACAACGACGGGTTCGTGCAGCGCGTGCGCCAATCCATTTCGCCCGTTCATCAAGCGAAGCAGGACTGGATGATTACGGCGCAACTGGCCAAGGCGCTCGACGTGGATTTCGGTTTTCAGATGTCCGCGAGCAACGTCTTCAAGGAGATTGCCGCGAAGATTCCCGCTTACGAAGGCTTGCGCTACCCGCTTCTGAAAGATGAGACGAAGCCCGTGCAGGTCAAGCACAAGGTGATGGAGCGGGGCGATCTCTTGAAAGAGGCCGAAGGCTTGCGCCTCGGCGTCGAAGGAATGAGCGAGACGGCGGAGAAGATTATGGGCACGCCGGAAGTCGGCCACGAGCTATTCAAGCCGGGAACGTTGACGGGCAAAGTCCCACAGTTTCCGCTGCTCGCCGCTGGTAATCCTGAGCCGCCATCAGTGCTGATTTCGCCGCTCTACCAGATCACGATTGACGACCAACTGCGGCGTGTCGAAGCAGCGACGGGAGATTAGGGAATTTTAGATTTTTGATTTTAGATTTGCGATTGGCAGAGGATGAAATCTGAGATTTCAAATTACAGATTTCAGATTTAATAAATTCTTATCCTTATCCAATCAAAAATCGCAAATCAAAAATAATTCATCATGGATAGTCCTATTGTCCAAATCATTGCGAAGCTGATAGCGATCACCGTTGCCTTTATCGGCATTCTGCTGATTGTCGCTTACACGGTGCTGGCCGAGCGGCGTGTGCTGGCGCTCATTCAGGGAAGGCTGGGGCCAAACCGCGTCGGTTACGGGGGAATCCTTCAGCCTTTCGCAGACCTGCTCAAGTTTATCCTCAAGGAAGACATCGTCCCGGATAAGTCAACGCGGTTCGTCTATTTCCTCGCGCCTATCGTAGCGATTGTGACGGCCTTGATGACGATGATCGTCTATCCGTTCGGGCCGAACATCTCGCTCTCTTTTCTCGGCCCACTGGTCGGCTGGATTCCCTGGGCAGGCCAGTATCTCAGAGAATTCGTTGACGTATATTTATCGAACTTTCCTTTAGTCATCGCCCGCTTCGATGTCGCGCTGCTTTACGTGCTCGGCATCACTTCGGTCGGCGTTTACGGCATCGCGCTTGCTGGCTGGTCTTCAAACAACAAGTACAGCCTGATGGGCGGACTCCGCGCGGCATCGCAGCTCATCTCCTACGAACTGAGTTTGGGGCTCTCGCTCATCGGCGTCATTCTGTTGAGCGGGACGCTCGATCTCTACGCCATCGTCGAGCAGCAATCGGGCTGGAACGGGCTACAGTGGAACATCTGGCGACCCGATAGATTTCAATTCTTCGGATTTCTGATCTACTTAATTTCGGCCATCGCGGAAACCAATCGCGTGCCGTTTGATTTGCCCGAAGCCGAAACGGAACTCGTCGCCGGATTCCACACGGAATACTCTGCGATGAAGTTCGCGCTCTTCTTCATGGCCGAGTACGTCAACATGCTGACGGTCTCGATGCTGGCGACGACGCTTTTTCTCGGCGGCTGGAACGGCCCCGGCGTCACCGCGTTCCCCCTCCTCGGCGTCTTTTATTTCCTGGGCAAGGTCATCTTTTTCCTGTTCCTCTATATCTGGCTGAGGGGCACGCTGCCGCGCTTTCGCTTCGACCAGTTGATGAACTTCGGCTGGAAGTTTTTGCTGCCCGTCGCCATCCTGAACATTATTTTCACGGCGACGATGGCTTACTTCAATTTATTTGGTTGAGGAAGAGACAGGGCGTGACATACGGTTCATGCCTGTCACCTGATTGATGACTGCACTTCTTTTTATTCTCTTCGCGGGACTCGCAATTGGCTGCGCCCTTTCGATGGTGGTGCAGCGCAACCCGCTCTATAGCGCGATTTCTTTAATCGGCGTCTTCATCTCGCTCGCGGCGCTCTACGTCAGCCTGGCCGCGCCCTTTATCGCCGCCGTGCAGGTGATCGTCTATGCGGGCGCGATTATGGTGCTGGTCGTCTTCGTCATCATGCTCTTGAACGTGGAAGAAGAAGAGCGCCGAAGACTTCGCCTGCGCTTTCTTGTTCCGACGGCTATCCTGCTCGCGGGCGTGTTGATTGCCGAGGCTGCATTCGTCATCTACTTTGTGCAGACGGCGCAGCCGCAGCCCCTGGACCCCAGCACCTCGGAGGTCGGGCTGACCGCTTCAATCGGCACAGGATTATTCACCACGTACCTGTTGCCGTTTGAGATTACGTCCATTCTGCTCCTGATGGCGATTGTCGGGGCAATGACGCTGGCGCGGCGCGCGACGAACGTTCCGCCGAACGCAGTGGTCGTCCCCGGCTCACAGGTTTTGACCAGAAGCACGATTGACCCGCGCGCTGTGGGCGACGCCACCCCCGTGATAGCGCATTCAACGGCAGAGGCCGAGCGGATTTTGGGAATAGGGGATAAGTGATAAGTGATAGGTGATAGGTGATAGGTGATAAGAGTAAAAACAGTCTTTCCTATCACCTATCACCTATCACCTATCACTTATCACCCGAATTAAACATTATGGACGCTGTTCCGCATCTCTCATGGTATCTGGCGCTCTCCGCCGTGCTGTTCACGATTGGCGTGGTTGGCGTCATTATCAAGCGCAACGTGATTTCGATGTTCATGTGCATTGAGCTGATGCTCAACGCCGTGAATCTGACGTTCGTTGCTTTTTCGAGTTACTTCCGCGACGTGTCCGGACAGCTTTTCGTCTTCATCGTCATGACGGTCGCGGCGGCAGAAGCGGCGGTCGGACTTGGCATCATCATTGCCATCTTCCGCAACCGCGAGTCCCTGGACGTGGACGACGCGAATATATTGAAACTCTAGTGATAAGTGATGAGTGATAGGTAATAAGTAAAAGCTTTTTCCTATCACCCATCACCCATCACTTATCACTCATCACTGTTCTTATGATTCGCTACATCATCTTTGCGCCGCTGGTTGGGGCTGCCATTAACTGGTTTGTCGGTCGGCGTGTGCGTAAGGAATCTTTTATCGGGCTGGTCGCGTGTCTGGCGGTCGGGGTTTCGACGGTCGTGGCGTTTTATCTGGCCTTCAAGAGCGGCGGGGCGCTCAGGGCTGACGCTGCGCCGGGTGTTGCGCCCGTCATGGATCACCTGTGGACGTGGCTCGATGTCGGGGGCTTTCGCGCAGACTTCAGCTTTGCGATGGATCGCCTGAGCGGAATCTACGTCCTCTTCGTCACCTTCGTCGGCCTCTTGATTCACATCTTCGCTACGGGCTACATGCACGGCGATCCGGGCTTCTATCGTTTCTTCGCGTACCTGAATCTCTTCATGTTCTCGATGCTGACGTTGATTCTCGCGGACAATCTGCTGTTGATGTTCGTCGGCTGGGAAGGCGTCGGCCTCTGCTCTTATTTATTGATTGGCTACTACGTTGACCGCAAGGAGGCTGGCGACGCGGCGAAGAAAGCTTTCATCGCCAACCGCATCGGCGACTGGGGCGTGGTGCTGGGCATTATGCTCGTCTTCTTTTTGACGGCTGCGGTTGGAAAAGGTTCGATCAGCTTCTTCACCAAGGAGGCTCAGGGCGTCACGAGCGCGCTTCAGACAATCGCTGGCATGCCGTTCGAGTCCTTCGGGTGGAGCACGCTCTTCGCCGGAGGCATCACGTCCGCCGCGATACTTCTCTTCATCGGCGCGACGGGCAAGTCCGCGCAGATTCCTTTGTTCGTCTGGCTGCCGGATGCGATGGCCGGGCCGACGCCCGTCTCCGCCTTGATTCACGCGGCGACGATGGTCACGGCTGGCGTGTATATGATCGTGCGCTGCTCCGCAATCTACACACATGCGCCGACCGCCATGTTCATCATCGCCATCGTCGGGGCGGCGACCGCCATCTTCGCGGCCACCATCGGCATCGCGCAGAATGACATCAAGAAGGTGCTTGCCTATTCGACCGTCTCGCAACTCGGCTACATGATGCTGGCCTGCGGCGTCGGCGCGTTCGTCGCCGCAATCTTTCACGTGATGACGCACGCCTTCTTCAAAGCGCTGCTCTTCCTCGGCTCAGGCTCGGTGATTCACGGGATGCACCATGAGCAGGATATGCGACGAATGGGCGGATTGAAGAAGTACATGCCGATTACGTTCGCCACGATGCTGACGGGGTGGCTCGCCATCAGCGGCATTCCCATCTTTGCGGGCTTCTTCTCGAAAGACGAAATTCTGTGGAAGACCTGGAGCGCAGGAGGTCTTGGGCCAAACGCTGGCAAAATCCTGTGGGTCGTCGGAGCAATCACGGCACTCTTGACCGCCGTCTACATGACGCGCCTGATGGTCATGACCTTCTGGGGCAAAGAGAGATTCGCGGAAGTTCACGCAGGCGGGCAGGCCGACGAAGCGCACGCGCACGCTTTTGACGAAGACGAGAAGCCGCACGACGCGCAGTTAGCAAGCGCAGGCGACCGCCCGCACCACGAGCCGGGCGAGCACGTGGATGAAGCCCACGACGAGCACCACGACGCTCATGCCGGAAGTGGCCACGACGCTCACGGGCACGGCCCATTTAAGCCGCACGAATCCCCGTGGACGATGACAGTGCCGCTCGTCGTGCTGGCTATTCTTTCGACGCTCGGCGGGCTAATCGGTGTCCCTTACGCTTTAAGCGGCGGAGCTATCCCCAACTATTTCGAGGAGACGCTTGAGCCTGTCATCGCTCATGCGCCGGAGAGTGGTGGCCAAGCCGCGCACGCGGAAGGCGAAGCTGAAAAGACGCAGCCGACAATGAGAGAGGCCGAGCCGCACGGCGGCGGAGCGTCGCCGGAATCAGTCGGCGAAGGCGCGCAGCATGCACCGGCAGCAGAGGGCGCTCATTCCGCCGAAGAGGTCAGTCAGGAAAGACTCTTTTCGGGCATCTCCGTGCTGATTGCGCTCGCTGGCATTGGCGTGGGCTGGGCTATGTTCAGGAAGCGACCGCTGCGCGAGATGCCGCGCCTTTTGGAAAACAAATATTACGTGGACGAAGTTTACGATGCGGCGTTGATTAACCCGATCAAGGTTGGCTCGCGCGAGGGTTTATGGAAGATATTCGATGTCGGCGTGATTGACGGACTCGTCAATGGAATGGGGCGTAGCATCGTGGAGATTGGCCGCGTCGTGCGCCATCTTCAGGTCGGGTTTGTGCGTAGCTACGCCGCGATTATCCTGCTCGGCGCGCTCGCCATCATAGGCTATTTCACGTTCGTCATTTTCAGTCGTTGAGCCGAGAAGCATGCAGCAATACTTGCTCACCATCTTGATTCTACTCCCGGTCGTCGGCGCCATCGCGACCATCGGGCACGGCTTTGTCTATAAGAAGAGCGAAGCTCATTACAAATGGATCGCGCTCGCCTTTTCGGTGGCGACGTTCGCGCTCTCGCTCGTGCTCTTAACGGGCGATACCACAGGCGGCGGCTTTCGCTTTGAACAGAACATGCCGTGGATTAGCTCCATCGGCGCGCGCTATCACGTCGGCGTTGACGGCATTAGTCTCTGGCTCGTGCTTCTGACGACGTTGCTTGTGCCAATCTCGATTCTGTCGAGTTGGACTTCCGTCACCAAACGACAACTCAGTTATTACGTCTTCCTGCTCGTGCTCGAAAGCGCGATGATCGGCGTCTTCGTCTCGCTCGACCTGCTCGTCTTCTATCTCTTCTTCGAGGCGTCGCTCGTTCCTATGTTCTTCCTCATAGGCATCTGGGGCGGCAAAGAGCGGATTTACGCGGCGACCAAGTTTTTCATCTACACGGCGGTCGGCAGTCTCCTGATGCTGGCCGCGATTATCGGGCTCTATTATCTGGCAGGCTCATCCTTTGATTACGTCACGATCTTAAATGCGTTGAAGGCCGGAACGACGAAGCTAGCGCCCGGCAGTCAGGCAGAGGCGCTGATCTTTCTGGCGTTCGCTTTGGCGTTCTGTATCAAAGTCCCGCTCTTTCCGTTTCACACATGGTTGCCGGACGCGCATACGGAAGCGCCGACGGCAGGAAGCGTAATTCTGGCTGGCGTGATGCTCAAAATGGGCACTTACGGATTGCTGCGCTTCAACCTCGCGCTCTTTCCGACTGCCTCGAAAAACTTTGCGCCGGTCATCATCACGCTCGCCGTCATCGGTATCATCTACGGCGCGCTGGTGGCGATGGTGCAGCCGGACGTGAAGCGACTCGTCGCCTATTCGTCTGTCAGCCACATGGGATTTGTCGTGCTCGGCCTCTTCTCTTTCACGGAGATGGGCATGCAGGGTGCTCTCTACCAGATGCTCAATCACGGCGTTTCGACGGGCGCGCTCTTTCTTTTCGTCGGGATGATTTACGAGCGGCGGCACACACGCCAGATTTCCGACTTCGGGGGACTGGCCACTCCGATGCCTTGGTTCTCCGCGCTGTTCGTCATCGCGTCGCTCTCAAGCATCGGCCTGCCGCTCTTGAACGGGTTTGTCGGCGAATTTCTGATTATGATCGGGATGTGGACATCAACTGCCGTGACGTGGCCCTGGATTGCGACGATGCTCGCCGGGACGGGCGTCATCTGGGCTGCCGTGTACATGCTCTGGATGTTGCAGCGCGTGGTCTTCGGGCGCATCCACCATCCTGAGAACGCGCGTCTCAAAGACCTCAATGCGCGCGAGGTCGGGTTGCTGATCCCGCTCCTTATTTTGATGCTCTTGATGGGCGTTTTCCCGCGCCCGTTTCTTGATCGCTCGCGCCAGAGCGTCGTGGAGGTTCGTGATCGCGTCGTCCGTCCACAGAGCGGCGGCACGATTGTGGAGACGAAAGAAGAACGCGAATCGTCAATCGTGAATAGATAAAATGGTCTTCGCTTTCACGATTCACGATTGATGAGTTTTCGATTTACGATTTACTAGCAATGAAGAAATTTTTCTTATTTACATTTCTGTGCGCTTCTATTTTCTGCTCGATGCTAACACAAGCGCACGCTCAGGATTCGACGGCAGCCAATCTGCCCGAAGAGCCTCTGACCATTCAACTCAGGGGCATGGACGGCAAGGATTACGATATTGCGAGTATGCGCGGGCAGGTCGTGCTGGTTTCGTTCGGCGCGACGTGGTGTCAGCCGTGCAAGGAAGAGTTGAAGGCGCTTGAGCAGTTGAAGAAGGAATACAGCGACAGGCCGGTCAAGTTCCTCTGGATTAGTATTGAGAGCGAGGAGGAAGTCTCCGACGGCGGGTTGCGTAGCTACGCCAAGCAACTCAAGCTCTCGTTTCCCGTCCTGCGCGATCCCGACAAGAGAACCTTCGCTCGCTTTTCGCAGCGATTGCGTCTGCCGACGATTCTCTTCTTTGACCGTGAGGGAAAACTCGTCCTCCCGAATCACGTCGGAATGGCGGCCATCCCGGTTTACATGGCGAAGATGCGCGAGCGGCTCGACAAGATATTGAAGACGGAAGCCGCGACGCGCCCACGCCAGGTAGGCAATTGAAACTTTCCAGATAGGGTATGATGGATTTCACACTCGCTTTTCAAATTCCTTCACCGGACATTAACTTCGGCTTGATTATGCCGGAGTTGATCATCTGCGTCGTCGCGGTAGCGGTCATGCTGCTGGACGCTTTCACGCGTCCCAGCCAGCGCTGGATAACCGGCGGCCTTTCGCTCGCCGGATTAGCAGCGGCAGCCGTCGCCTCCGTCATGATGTGGATGAACTGGACGGGCGCATCAACCAACGCTTTCAACGGCATGATCGTTTTGGACGAGTTGCGCCTGAGCTTCACGCTCATCTTCCTGCTCGTCTCCGCGCTGACCATCCTGATCTCTATGGTCTGGGTGGATAATGAGAAACTTCCGGCGGGCGAGTTTCACGCCCTGCTGCTCTTTGCCACCGCCGGGATGATGTTGATGGCTTCGGGCAACGATCTGGTCATCATCTTTCTCGGCCTGGAAATTCTCTCCATCGCAACTTACGTGCTGGCCGGATTCCGCCGCACGGATTTACGCTCGAACGAATCCTCCCTCAAATATTTTATTCTCGGCTCGTTCTCTTCCGCGTTTCTGCTCTACGGCATCGCACTGGTTTACGGCGGTGTCGGCTCAACCAACATCACGCAGATAGCAACGCTGCTGTCACAGGATTCTACCGTTCGCTACCCGGCGCTGGTTTTCGCGGGCGCGGCATTGATGATCGTCGGCTTCGGCTTCAAGGTTGCCACCGCGCCTTTCCACATCTGGACGCCGGATGTTTACGAAGGAGCACCCACGCCCGTCACGGCTTTTATGGCCGCCGGGCCAAAGGCCGCAGGGTTCGCTTCCTTCCTGCGCGTCTTCATCTTCGGGTTTCCGTTCGTCGCCGCCGGAACGAAATACGCCGCGCAGGTTAACTCGGCGTGGGTAGGCGCGCTCGTGGTGATGGCGATTATCACGATGACGGTCGGCAACATCGTTGCTATCGTCCAGAACAACGTCAAGCGGATGCTCGCCTATTCTTCAATCGCGCACGCGGGCTACGCTCTGGTGGGATTCATCGCCGCAGGCGCGACCACTGGCGCGGATAGAGACAATGCGCTGGCGTCGGTCGCCTTCTACATGCTGACCTACGCGGTGATGAATCTGGGCGCGTTCTCAATCGTCACCTTGATTTCCCGCAACAATGACCGCCGCACGGAGGTCGAGGACTACAACGGCATCGGATTCCGCGCGCCTGCTCTGGCCTTTACGCTCTCGCTCTTTCTCCTGAGCCTGCTGGGGCTGCCGCTGACAGCCGGGTTCATGGGCAAGGTCATGGTCTTTCGCGCAGCGCTCAATCAGGGCTTTTACGTTCTTGTCATCATCGCCGTACTCAATACGGCCATTTCCGCCTACTATTACCTGCGGCTGATTATCGTGATGTTCTTCCGCGAACGCACGACGGAATGGGCGACGCCGCGCGTGCCCGCGAGCGTTGCGCTGGCTATCGTCATCGCAGTTGCGGGCGTGTTCTACCTGGGACTGTTTCCCAACGGCGTGATTGACGCCTTTCAGAAAAAACCTGTAGCGGCGCAAATGCGCTAAGTAGGACAGACATTCCTGTCTGTCAAAGCGTGCGTTAGCACGCTAATAGTGTTCGCTAAAAGAGTATTCGCGCTTGTGCGCTCAACGACAGACAGGAATGTCTGTCCTACGACAGGCCGAGAATGCCTGTCCTACGAATGGATTCCATCGCACAGTCAGTTGAAGAGATTAAAGCATCGCTCGGTGAATTGTGGCTGCCGCGAATTTATCGTGAGCGTATTCTGCCGATGCGGACGCGCTCTCACCAATTGCACGCGGCGACGAAAAAGGCGGACGTTGAGATTCAGCACACGTTGCTCGGAGTTGAACTGAAAGTCGGGCGGCATCGCCTGTCGTGTCCGGATTTGGCGACCGCACGCTATCTGGCGGTGTTTGCGCGCGCAGGCTGCACGGAGGTCGCCGTGCCCTACGACATCAGCCGGATTTCCAGACTCGCCGATGAACTCGAATCATCGTGGCATCGCATGCTATTATTAGTCGAGCACGTTGCCGGGCGGCGCGCACCGGGTTTTCGCTCGCGCCTGCGCAATCTGCTCATCAAGGATGCTCGCCGCGAGATTATGGAGGCGGGCGCAGGAACAGCTATCCCCCAGTTTAATCAGAACACCAGGCAGCGAGGGGCTTGAGTGTAAAGGACAACTCGCGTCTTATTAATTTTGAACATGGTGGAAGACATATTGCTTAACGAAAACTTACTTGTTAACGAAAATATTCCGATAGACAAGCCGGAACCACTCCCATTCCCTTTCAACCAGCGCAGATTCTGTCGCTACGAACCTATCGAGAAGCGCATTGAAGAGGCGCGCGTGCTGGTCGTAGACGATCTCTTGCGCAACGAGGGCGACATCTCGGAAGTCGCCGTGAAGGAATGGGGTCGCTATGTTAAGTCGAATCTTCAGCGCGAGCGCGAAATCGCAGTGCTGGCGATGGACAACATTCGGAACAACGTCGCCCGCCTCGTCAAGCGACCGGATATGCTCACGGTACATTTCTCCGAGATTGCCGGAGCGGAACAGGAGTTTCGCCCCGACGCAATCGTGTTGAGCGGGACGCTGCGCGATTTCGACTACTACAATCCGAATCACCTGGAGAAGTTCGGCGAATTCGTTCGCTCGACGCGCACACCCGTCCTAGGCATCTGTGGTGGGCATCAACTGGTCGGGATGAGTTTCGGCGCGCGAATTATCACGCTGGATAACTTCGAGCAGCACGAACGCCGCGAGGGACGCCCCTTCGAATATCAATACCGCTTCATCCGCATCACAGACCCGGACGATCCGATCTTCAAGGGCGTGCAGGATGAGGAATCAGGCGTCTGGCAGGATTACACGACCGAGGCCAACATCCTGCGCGTCTGGCAGAATCACGGATTGCAACTGGATAGAATTCCTGAAGGCTTCAAACTAATCGCCACCGCATATCTCTGCCGCAACCAGATGATGGTCAAGCGCTCCGACGGGCAACTCATCTACACGGTGCAATTCCATCTCGAAAAATCCTTCGAGGATTGGGACAAACGCCGCG
Organism: uncultured Acidobacteriota bacterium; assembly: GCA_963791265.1. GTDB lineage: Bacteria > Acidobacteriota > Blastocatellia > Pyrinomonadales > Pyrinomonadaceae > QHXM01. Next base: position 131,131 of record CAWBSB010000002.1, on the reverse strand, counting down.
CCACCCGCTGGGAACACCCCAACGAATCCCGCGACGGGCGGATTATCTTCGAGAACTTCCTGCGCGAATCTCTCAAGGCAAGGCAAGAGTAAATTCGATTAGTCCCGGCAGGGGCGATAGAATGTAACCTCGGGCTGACGCCCGGGGTCACAGCACCAACATAATTATTAAGCCCCGGAGGGGCGACAGAAGCTCAAGAGGCGTTTCAACGTACCTTGAGCTTCTGTCGCCCCTCCGGGGCTCAAACATTTATTGCTGGATATTCCCCGGGCTTGCGCCCGGGGCTAGTATCTTCCGCCCCTGCCGGGGCTGGTTGCCATTTTACTTCGTCACAGTACCTTGCGTGGCGGGCATCAATGGCGGCACGCTTAAATCCACATCGCGCGGGACGTTCTCCATTGTTCTCTCTATCAGACGATCCACGACGGCCTTGAGATCGTTGGTCTCGCGGTAAATTTGCAACTGCTCGTCGGCGGAGGTGCCGCGCTCAAGAATGGTGTGAATGTGTTCGACCTCTTTACGCGAGCCTAAGTCGTCGAGGACATCGTCAACGAACTCCAGCAATTCCATAATCAGGTCGCGCACGGGCACTTCCTTCTGCTTGCCGAAATCTATCATCTTGCCGTCGAGTCCCCAGCGCACCGCGCGCCACTTGTTCTCCTGAAGCAGTATCCGGCGGTACAGACGAAAGCCCAGATTCTTGTCAATCAACTTGTTGAGCTTGGCGACGATGGCCTGAAAGAGCGCGGCGATGGCGATGGTGTCGTCAACCCGCGTCGGAATGTCGCAGACGCGAAACTCCAGCGTCGGGAAGTACGGGTGCGGGCGCACGTCCCACCAGATTTTCTTGCCGTCATCAATACACTTGGTTTTGACCAGTAGCTGAACGTAGCGCTCAAACGAGCTATAGGAATCGAAATGGTCGGGGATGTCCGTGCGCGGAAATTGCTTGAAGACTTCCGAGCGATATGATTTCAGCCCCGTGTTCAACCCCATCCAGAATGGCGAAGAAGTCGTCAGCGCCAGCATGTGCGGCAGAAAATAACGAGCCGCGTTCATAATGTGGATACCGCGCTCGCGGTCAGCCATGCCGACGTGAACGTGAAGACCGAAGATGAGCAGCGAGCGAGCGACGGATTGAAGCTCCTGCACGAGCACCTCGTAACGCTCGTCCTCGAATATCTTCTGATCCTGCCAGCGCGAGATGGGATGCGTGGAGGCGGCGACGATCTCCAATCCTTTCGAGCGCGCGAGCATCGAGATAATCCCGCGCAGGCGTGAAATGTCCGCACGCGCTTCCTGAATATTAGCGCAGATGCCTGTGCCGACCTCAATCATGGATTGAATCATCTCGGGCTTGATCTGTTCGCCCAGAATCATCTTGCCTTCATCCAGAAATTCGGTGACGTGCGAACGAAGCTCACGCGTCTCCGGGTCAACAATCTGGAATTCTTCTTCAATGCCGAGTGTGAATTGATCGAACATGGCGGCTTGGTTTCCTTTTAGCTGTAGGGGCAGGGCTTGTCCCTGCCCGCTTTATCTTAAGCATCCGGGCAGGGACAAAAGCCCTGCCCCTACATTTCAAAAGTATCCGAGCGAAGCGCCGATGACGCGCCAGTCGGGTGTTTCCCGGCGAATCTTTTCATGCACCAGATGCCGCCAGGCGTTCAGGGGCGAAGTCCAGGGATTATAAAGATCAAAGTGCGCTTCCCAGATTCTCGTCGCCGCGTTATCACTATAAAGAAGGTGAAGCGCTGCACGCCGCGTCCCGCGCTCGATAAAGCCTCTGGTCGTGTGGTGGTGACGGGCGAACCACGTTGTAAACTGAGCGCGACCTTCAAGCCTGGACTTCAGGGACGGCCATGCCAGAAAGTTCATCCCGACGCCGCCCTCGCCGTAGAGATTCTCGATGCGCCGCACGGCGTCCCACAATCGAAGGGCGAGAAACCGCCGCGCGAGAATCAAAAGCGCCTGCTGCTTATCAACGGCCAACGCATCGAAAATCGTTTCATCCCTCGCCTCACCGTATAAGCCTTCGAGCTTGCGCGCCAGCGCCGCACGGATAGTTTCGGGGAGCTTGTTCCACTGAAGCGCGCGCTCTTGCAAAGGCTCAGCCTGCGTCATGGCTTGGGCAGATCATTCTCCATCAAAGCGCGGTCTTTGTCCGACAGCCCGTGAAAGCGCACGCCGACGCCCAAGCCCGGGTTGCTGTAGATGACTTCGGCGTTGACCACGACCTGCTGATCATTGCTCAAAGGAATACGCAACGTGAGCAGAGAGCCTTCGGGGATAATCGTCTGCGTGTTCATGTAGAGACCGCCGAGGCCGATGTCTTTCGTGCTCGCCACGCCGGTCGCGTCCGCGCCGTTGAAAAAGACATCAACAATCAGCCGCGAACGGTCATGCAGACGCCGCTCATCCTGCTGTCGCTGCTCTCTATCGCCAAATTCGTCAACCACGCCGTTGATTCCCTCGCCTCTCCTCGAAACTGTTCGAGCACGCTTATTGTAACCGATTTCTAAGTGATAGGTGATGGGTGATAGGTGATAAGAGAAATGCCATGTGCTTACTTATCACCTATCACCCATCACTTATCACTGATTATAAATGTCGGGACCATGCCGCCGCCGGAAGAGACGTTGGCAAGCTCTGAAGACGAAAGCCGGGTAAAGGCCGAGCCGACTTTGCCGTAGAAGAGCAAAGGGTCGAGGTCAACCAGTTGCTCGCTAAACTCGACAGAGCCGTCATCCAGAAGCGCAGGGAAAACTTCACGCGCGGTCGGCACGCGCTCCTGAACTAGATAATCGCCGTTGGCGAGCGCGCTCCGCAGTCCTTCTTCCCATGAAATTTCATCCGTGTTCCAGCCAATGTGAATTCCGTGCCCGCCGTAATCGTCGTTCGGCTTCAGCACCAGCCTATCGCGCGTTCCGGTGATGAAGTCGAGCAGGTCAATTTGTTTGCCATAGTGCTCGCTCTTTTCTGCGCGCACGCGGCGCGTCCAGGGAACGTGCAAGCGGATAGCTTCGCGCTCTTCGTCTGTGAACAATCGCGCGTGACGCTCGTCGGTCAGAATAGCGAACAGGGCTTTCTTGTGAACCAGCTTGGAACGGAAGCTATTGACCATGCAGATTGCGCCCGCGCGGTAAGCGTCCAGCAGCGCCGGGCTTTCTTTCATCACCGGCAGATATTCGTTGACCAGCAGCCGCTTATAAACGATGTCAATCTCGAAATCACCTGCGCGCAGACGATTATTCTTAAACTCAAGCTCATCCGGCGAGCAGATGACTGCCGGATAGCCTTCCCCTTCAAAGAAGTCTTTGAAAAGCTCAAACTCTTTCTGCGTCGGCCTGTCTTTGAGATCAACGATGGCGATGCGCGGCACGCTGTCTGGCTTACGCCCTAAATATTCCTGATGGGCGCGAAGCAGCACGTCGAGCATCATGCGCCGACCGTAGAGCGGGCGCACGTTGTAGGTCTCGGCAAAGCGGCGCATGACGGGAAGCTCGGAGAAGATGTCGAAAGCCGCGTCAACGTAAGCGATTCCGGCGGGGCTTTCACCGTTCAGTTCAACGAAGCTGTAAGCCTCGTCAGTGAGAAATGAATCGAGGCGCGCGGTCGGGGAAACTTCCGCATAGCCCGGATCAATAGCGACAAGTTCTTTTTCCGTCTCCGTGATTCCCAGCTCATCGAGCAGGGATTCGTCTTTGACTGCCGCGTCTTTGACTTTTTGGATTGCGCCCCAGATGGTTTCGCAGATGCGCGTGATACGGGCAAAATCCGTTTCGGTGACGAAGTGCGGGCGCAGGTAGGGTGACAGTCGGCGGCCTCCGAAGATGAGCCGCGAACGCTCTAAACCCTCGTCGAGCATGGAGCGCGAAGATTGAGCGAGATCATCCTTCGTCAACAGATCATGGTAAAGCGTGACGGCATCGTGCAGCATAGATTCAGGCGCAATCTTCCTGCCGGGAGTAAGAGATAAACGAGCTTTCGGATGGAGACTAGATTAGCACAGATTGGCGCGCACGGCGATAGAGAGGGAAGAAGGCAGAAGGCAGAAAGCAGTGGACGGAAGGCAGCAGACAGAAGAAGCCATCGAGCAACAGCCCCGAAGGGGCGGAAGAATGTAGCCCCGGGCGCAAGCCCGGGGTCACAGCGCAAACAGAAGTATTAAGCCCCGAAGGGGCGACAGAAACTCAAGATTCATGGCAACGCCTCTTGAGCTTCTGTCGCCCCTTCGGGGCTCGAACATTTGTTGCTGATTATTCCCCGGGCTGACGCCCGGGGCTACATTCTTCCGCCCCTTCGGGGCTGTTACTCGATATTGCCATGTTTGACGAACAGGGACAAACGCCCCGCTCATAGTCTACCTTTTCGGGGCGTTCGCCTGCTCAATCTTAATCTCGACTTTCTCACGCTCGCGGACGATGCCGAGCACGAGCCTCTGCGGATCACCTGCCGGAAGCGAAGCCGTCCATGAAGTCCGGCCCAGGGGCTTCCCTTCCACCGATTCGATGACATCGAAGACACGTACCCCGGCGCGGGCAGCGGCGCTCTCAGGATCAACGAAGACCACCAGGACGCCTCCGCGCGCGCCAAGGTGAGCGGCGGCTTTTGGCGAGAGCGCGACCGTTTCCAAGCCGTGAGTGATTGGCGGAAGCTGCTTCAGCGCCGCGACTCCCATCCCGTAGCTCTCGGCCAGCCGCATTGATCTGGCGGGATTCAGAGCCTCGCCCATCTTGACGGAGACTTCGAGCGGCTTGAGCGCCGGAAACGCTTTGGGCGCCCGTGCGGAAGGAGGAGCAGGCACCGCCATCGGCGCTGGCATGGCCGGAGTAAAGAGAGTGTTGGGCTGTGGCGTTTGCCCGCGAAAGAAGGTGAAGTTGACGGTCGCGCCGCCACCGGCTTCATTGAGGAAGAAAGAAAAGTCTTCGGCGCTTTTCACGTCGCGGTCGTTGACGCGCACGATCACGTCGCCGGGGCGCAAGTCTGCGAGCGCCGCAGGTGTTCCGGGCGCAACCGCAGTCAAAAGCAATCCCTGATATTGTTCCTTGAGCTTCGCCACTTCCTGCTCAGTCCAGCCGCTGGAAAAGAATCTTTCCTGAGAAGTCGCCGCCACCGCCTCACCGCGCACGCCGAGCCAGGGACGCGGAACGCTCGCCTGCTTTGAGAGCACACGCCCGGCAGCGCGCCGCACAGATGCCGCAGGAATCAAACGAGCTTTGGCCGCATCACTCGTCTCGACGATTCCAATCGTCTCACCCGCATCATTGAGCGCAACACCGCCAACAATCATCGGCGAAAGGTTCTGCGCTGTGATGGTGAGATTAGTAATCTTGCCCGCCGAGGTGCGAGTAATCTCTGTAATCTTTCCTTCGATCTCGCCGACGCTGACAGAGACAGTGCCCGGTTCTTTGTTCACCGCCGCGCCGATTCGCACAGGCGCGAAGAGTCGCACCCTTTGCCCGATAGCGAGCCTCTCTTCGCTGGCGTCGCGCGAGAGCATCGCATTGAGGCCGGGGATTTTCAGAAGCGAGAGGCCGGAGCCACCGTCGAGGCCGACATACCTGGCAGCAAGCTGTTTTCCGCTCGCTTCGACAACCACGAACTCTGCACGCGCTGCGGGCGGCAGGCGAACGTCCCAGATTTTCGGCGAGGGCGGGGTCTGATACGACCAGGCAAACGAAGATGCCTGAGAGAAACCCTGAGCTTCGGCTTCGGCCTCGGCCTGTGAAAGACGCGCGACGACGCTCTCTCCGTCGCCGAGGACGAATCCGGCGGTAATGCTCGTCACAGCATCGCCGGAAGTGACGAGTTTGTCGTCAACGGTGGCGACCATCTCGCCGCTGCGCCGCATCAAGACCACGGCCTTGATGCCGTTGACACGATGCACAATGGTGACGACCTGCGGAGTCTGGCGACGCGCGGACTTCACCATCAACCTGTCAGGCGGTGGCTGAGGTGGCTGAGACGGCTTTGGAGTCTGCGCCTGAGCGCACATGAGTGCGCCGCCAGCGAGGACGAGGGCGAGAACCGGTTTTTGAAAACTTCTGTACAGCAAGATAATCCTAACTCCTCTTCCGTGAAGCGCGCCCCGACTTTGGGTTTACCAGATGCCTTGAGACGCAGCCGCGCGCGGCGTGTTGCGCCCCATCAAATCCTGCGAGCCGAAGATGACCGGCTCAAGCGTCAGCGTGCGCTTCGCCCCACTCTTGTCGTCAACGAAAATCCTGACGGGACGCGAGGCCGAGCGCACAGGCAACTCGATAACCGGATTCATCCCGGCATTGAAAGGAGCAGCGCCGTTGGGAACAATCTGCTGCGCGGAACGAACGGCTGTGTCGTTTGAAAATACGGGAGCGTCATTTGCGCCCGGCTGAGAGGCTTCAGGACGAGCGACGTTTCTATTGTTTACAGTTCCGCGCGAACGTGGATTAACAGCCACTTTCACAGGTGCGCCATTGTCTTTCCCAACGACATCAGGGACTCGCGGCGCGGTTTCAGGAGCTATGACCGGAGGAGCAGGAGTAGCTCTCGCTTGGACGGGTTTCTGCTCAGGCAACTTGTCGGAAGCTGCGACTGTATTTTCGGTGATGGGAGATTTGGATTTAGTTTGATTGTAAAGGAGAACTCCCGCGACGAGCAGGGCGAAGGACGCCGCCAGACCGATGGCCGGGGCGCTCGCCAGAAAAGATCGCCAGGAGGAATGATGATTGCCCGCTCCTTTGGCTGCGCTGATGCGTGCGCGCAGGCGAAAGTCGAAATCCGGCGGGGCGCTGACAGTCCCCAGACCTCCGATTAATCGTTTGAGTGATTGGCGCTCATCGTGGAAGGCGCGGCACAGCGCGCAGACGGAGAGATGCGCTCGCGCGACATCGCTCAGGCGCTCAGTCGTCTCCAACTCTTCAATCTCAATCCGGCATGTTTGGCAGTTCATTGTTTCTCAGACTCCAACTTACAAATAGGCGCTCAGCTTGTCGCGCAAGAATCCACGCGCGCGACTGATGCGCGATTTGACCGTTCCCTCGCTCGTCTCCAAAATGTGCGCGATCTCGTCGTAGCTCTTGCCCTCGACATCGCGCAAGACCAGCGGCGCGCGATATTTTTCAGGCAGCGTGCTGATTGCTCTGGCCACAGCCGTGCGTCGCTCCGTGTCAACCATCACCACGTCTTGCAAGGGATTCACGTCGGGCGGATTAAACTCGCGCGCCTCCCCGCCTTCGGTCTGCTGGAAAAATCCCGTCAACGAAACCAGCCGACGGCGCTTTCGTTTACGCAACTCGCTAATCGCCAGATTGGTCGCAATCCGGTAGATGTAGGTCGAAAACGCATAACTCGTCTGGTAGCGCTCGGCTGCCTGGTAGACGCGGACGAAAGTTTCCTGAGCGATGTCCACCGCGCCGTCGTAATCGTTCAGCATGCGGTAGATGTAACTCGTAATCTGGTTGCGATAGCGGCGGACGATTTCCGCAAACGCCGCCTCGTCGCCAGCGCGGGTGGCTTCTAAGAGAGCGTGATCTGATAATGGTTCTTCGGCCACGACTGTTTGCGGCACAGCCGTGCCGAAACGCAGATCATCAATTGAAGTCACCGTGCTCATTAAGGCAGGAAAGCTCTGAGCGTTCACTATATCGAGAACCTGTTCCGAGAATCGCTTTTTCGTGTTAAGCGCCGGGTCGGTCTCTCCGCCCTCAGATTATACACCCTCTGTGGAGAACCGCCCGTCGCTTGAGATACACGCTCGTGTCCCGGCAGAGTTCCTGAAAATCGAGCGATTATTTCGGAGTGAATGGGGAATTGCGCTCAGAAGCTGTTTGAAAAATTATAGACTCTTCCTGTCCCGCCAGGGACATTTGATAATAGCCCAGCAATAAATTGCTGGGAATAGAATCAGGGAATAAATGTGAGTCCCGTAGGGACGACTGAAGAGAGTCTCGCTTCCGTTCAGTCGTCCCTACGGGACTCAATCATTCTTACCGCATTGTTTCCCAGCGATAAATCGCTGGGCTATTATCAATCGTCCCTGTCGGGACTTTTTCAATCAGCTTCTAAGGTCGGGTGGAAGAGGTCTGCGCTTCGGGGTTCTTGAACAGCGTATCATCCATCTTGATGCCGTAGGTCACACTCAGCACTCTGACTTCCTGCTTCTGCTTGCCGTCCTCGAAAAAGACCGTGCGCTTGGGAAGAAGCGTGCTTTGAATGTACTGGTAGTCGTAAAACTTCCGCATGTACTTAACCGGAGTACCGCCAGCCCCAGGCTCTTCGTATTCAAGCCACAGCACGCGAAAAGATTTCTGGCTGATGTAGTAACGCGTCCGGCGTTTCTCCTTGTCCACCAGATCAATCACGTAGAGATCTATGTTCTGCTGCTTGTCCTTGCCGAAGAGGGAGATGGTCGCGCCGTTCTCTTTGTAGCGCAGCAGGGCGTCAATCCCATGCCACATCAGCGAGAGAAAGTTGGCTGCGGCATCTTCGCGCGGCGTGAAGGAAGAATCTTTAATTAGCCCGAAGGTCTTGCCGTCGGTGTAGACCAGAGAGTACTCCTGAGTCGGCGTCTTTTGATCCACACGGATTTTGTCCTTATCGAAGGTCTCGCCTCGAACAAAGCGGCGTTCATACGTACTCTCTTCGGTGCGCCCGTCGTCGGTGACGCTCGTTATTTTGCCGCGTTCCCAGCCGTTGCGCCGTATCTGGGCGAGGGCTGGGCGCGAACCGTGAATGGCGATGACAGTCTCGACAATCTGCTCGGCGGTGTAATTCTTATCCTGCGCGCGGACGACGGTCGTATTGATAACGACGACTCCGGCGAGCAGCGTCAGGATGAGGGCAAGGTTTGTGATGCGTCGCAACACTGAAAATCACTTCTCCTTCGAGTTAATCGGGAATCTGGGAACGGCTACTATCGGGGAAAGTCAGGCCATCCGGTAAAGCCAATTCTAACACAGCCTGTTGAAAAGTACGTCGCGCCGGGGCGCAGCCTGCGTGACAAATGATATGGATGCACAAGTGTATGAGCGCGGATGCCCGGCAATTGGCAAGGAAGAAATAGACAGGATTAACAGGATTAGCAAGATTAGGAAGACAAGACAAGCAGGTTGAGTGCTTGTTCTTTCCATCATGTTAATCCTGTAAATCCTGTCTATTTCTTCTCGGCTTTGTTCTTGACTCTAAAATCACTTCCTCAACAGGCGCGCGCGATTAAGTATATCAAAGCACGGCTCGTATTCCCCTTCAGCCGCTTTGCCCAGGAGGTCTGGAATTCAGGCCATTCGGACGCAGCGATGACGCCTCTCTCAAATATCTCAAATCCTGCGCTGCGGTATTCAGGAGCGAGGACGGAATCTATATGCTGAAGTGTCAGGGGCGGAAGTTCCAGACGCGCTATCTCGGAACTGTCGCGCTCAGGATCGAACCCGATGACAACTTCCAGCAGGGCATCCTCCGCGCAAATGCGCCGGAGATTCCGCAATCCTTCCCTTTCACCGGCAGCGACCACGCGGAGCAGGCTGCCCCAGGGGAAATGCACGTGGACTTCATTGGCCACGCCGTCCAATTCAGTTGGGAGGTCTTCGACCGCCGCCTGTATAAACAGCACGTTGGCGAGGCCGCCTTTAGCCGGTTTCCTGTGAACTTTCTCGGACACCTTCTCCAGCGGGCGCGGGTTGGCGTCCACCCCTATATAAAACTTCTGCGGGTTGCGGCGGGCAGACTGGTACACAAAGAGACCGTCTCCCGTCCCGATGTCTATCACCACTCCCTCGCCTGTAAGGGGCAATAAGTTTTTGGAAGTCGTCGCCGTCGAGTTATCAGGTAGTTCTACCACGGATGCGCTTTAACATTTTGACTCGCCTTTCTGCGGAATTAATTATATGCGAGACGCTGCCAATAATGCTTTCTCTACGTTTGAAGGGAGCTTGATTTCGTGGAAGCGGCTTGCTGAAAAAGCATAATCTTCTCCGCTCTCGTCTACCACGCGGATCAGATCATTACTTTCCGCTTCCTTGTCCGGAATAACCCGATATAGCTTTCCGACCTCAAGTGAGGCTTTGTAGCCTTCATTGTTGAGGCACACCGCAAAATGCGCTGTTTGGCTTTCTCTTCCCATCGCTAATCCAAGAACGGCAATTTCAGCTTAAACTCTTTCTTACCGCTACCGTGGGCCTCATACCAATGAACCTCAGCTAAGCGTATCCTACCATTAAGGAGTCGGACTTTGGCAACGCCTTTCAGCTTGCGCCATCTTCCTCTACCATACTGCTTCCACAGGCGAACACGATCCCGAACACCCATGCCAACGGCAATGGCTTCAACCTCTGTAATCTCACTGACAATCTCGAAGTCCATCTCGCTGCATCATTCTATTATAAAGAGGCTATAGGACGAAAAGTCTGCTGGCTTTTTACTCTTAAGGGAAACAGGCATGGCCCTCATAGATTTGACAACTACCCGCGCAGGCTTGTAGAGTGCACGGTTTTCCACATGGGCAATTTAGTGAACAGTGGCAGGCGGACATAATTTAGCTCTCTTTTTCTGCCCGCCACCGGTCGCGCTCTTTATTTGAAAGGAACTTCTGACATGAAGAAAGTAGGAATTCTGGTTGGCCGCGAGAAGACGTTTCCGGATGCGTTGATTCGCAGCATCAACGAACGGGGCAAGGGCGAGGTGGTCGCCGAATATATCACTGTGGGCGGCGTGCGCTACGACGAGGGGCGCGAGTACGACATCATTATTGATCGCATCTCGCACGAAGTACCCTTTTATCGCGCCATGCTGAAGCGTGCCGCGCTCGAAGGAACGCTCGTCATCAACAACCCCTTCTGGTGGTCGGCTGATGACAAGTTCTTCAACTTCGCGCTGGCCAAAAAGCTCGGCGTCGCCATTCCCAAGACGGTCTTGCTGCCGCAGAAAGATTACATCCCAGGCATCGTCACAGAGAGCTTGAGGAATCTGGAATTCCCGCTCGACTGGCAGGGCATCGTTGATTACACGGGGCTGCCCGCGATTCTCAAGCCTTTTGACGGCGGTGGCTGGAAGAATGTCTCGCGCGTCAATACGCTCGAAGAACTCTGGTTCGAGTATGACCAGACGGGCACGCTCTGCATGACCTTGCAGGAGTTCATCCACTTCGACCAGTTCGTGCGCTGCTACTGCATCGGGCAGGAAGAGGTGATGATTATGCCGTATGACCCGACGAAGTCTTACCTGTCGGGCGAGCAGTACATCAATAATCCGAACTACCTGACGACGGAGTTGGCCGAGCGCATCACCAACGATGTGCGGACGATCTGCCGCGCTCTGGGCTACGACATCAACACGGTCGAGTTTGCGATTAAGGACGGCGTGCCTTACGCGATTGATTTTATGAATCCTGCGCCGGATGCGGAGCTAATCTCTGTCGGCGAGTTCTATCACAACTGGGTGACGAACGCCGTCACGGAGATGGTCTTCAAGCGCCTTGAACAACCGCGCGAGCAGCCACGCTATCGCTGGGATGCGATGTTGAACCCCGATTCGTCAAATCAACCATTGCGCGCAGCCGCCGCAACAGCCGGAGCTATCGTGTCAGGCGTTGGAGAAATGATAACGGATGCGGCCTCCGCCGTTTCCGAGATCGTCGAATCGGTCGTCCCTCCGAAAGCCAAGACGACGAAGGGCGCGAAGAAAGAGAACGGCGAAACCAAGACGAAGAAAGCCGCGACTCCGCGCGCGAAGAAATAAACGGAATAGGCGAAAAGTGATAAATGCCGTGACCGGGATTTAAGCCCCGTTAGGGGCGGTTGATAATAGCCCAGCAATTTATTGCTGGGGAACAAAGCGGTAAACATGATTGAGTCCCGTAGGGACGACTGAACAAAGGCGCGCTTCCTTTCAGTCGTCCCTACGGGACTCAGTTTTATTTTCCGGCTCTATTCCCAGCAATAAATTGCTGGGCTATTGTCAATCGTCCCTAACGGCACTCCTTTTACCTTTTTACTTTTGCCTTATTCCGTTCGCGGCTTTCGTCTCGGCGCGAGGTAGCGTGAGAGCAGCGCGACGCCGAGCCAGGCGATGAGCGAAGAGGAAGCGAGCGACCAGCCGATGCTTTCGATTGACTCGTCAAAGGATGGCCCCGTGAGCGCGAGCAGGAGGCTGGCGAGCATCATCCGCGCGGCCAGACGACGGGCGCGCTGCAAGTTCTGTAGCCAGCCGATGCGCCGCAGTTCCGCCCCCAGGTAATCATCATCATCGTTGAGTCGTGCGTAGTATTCCGCTTCGCGCCGTGCATGGCGCGCTAAGGCTTCGTCAGGCGCGATGCGCGCTGCCGCGTCGTAGTGATGAATGACGTGCGCCAGCTTACCGTTTCTGAGCGCGACCTCGGCCAGTCCAATCTCTGCGCGAAAGGCGCGTGAATTTAACTCCAACGCGCGACCGAAGGCGCGTGTCGCCTGCGACAACTCGCCGTACTCGTAAAAGCTCTCGCCGATGCGTGAAAGAAGCGGGGCGTCATCACCTGCACGTCTGGCGGCAAGGCGCAGGCAGGCGCGCGAGCGTTGAAGCAAGCGAGCATCGCGCGCTGTGCCAGCCTGCGAGCGGAGGAAGCGCGCGAACTCGTAGACCAACCAGCCGTCCTGCGGAATGACCAGCAGCGCACGACGGAAGGCTTCTGCCGATTCACGCAGACGCCCGGCGGCGCGCAGTTCGTTGGCGGCCAGCCGTAGCAGACGCCCGCGCTCAACATCCATGGTGGAAGGCGTCACGCCTTCGACGCGCCTATGACGTATCTCTTTCTTCGCGCCATGCTCAAGTGTGGAAGTCGCGCCTGCCAACACATCCGGCGGGGCGATGCGTAGCAATTCCAGGTTGAGCCGCAGGGTGTGCGAATCCGTCAGGTAATCGCGCAGCTCGCTTGAGCGCGCGTCAACCTTGTCATAGCCCAGCAACGGAAACAGAGTCCGCACCATCTGGCGATAGGCATTGCCGCCGGAAGCGAAGATGAAACTGCTGCCACGGCCTGAGACTTCGCTGCGGTAGCGATAACGCACGCGCCCGTTTCGACGAATCGTCCGCACCGCGCTCGTCTCCACTCGCTCGATCTCCTCAATCCCCAAACGCAGCTCGCGCCCCTTGATGAATCTGGTCAGGAGCGGAACAAGCCCTCTGCGCGAGAGGGTGTGCCCGTCAAAACTGATGCGGTCGGTCAAGGCCAGTAGAGGCGTGACAATCCAGGCGAGAGCGACTGTAATGAACGCCGCCCAGTCATATTGAGCGCGCACGAGCAGGGCGGCGGCAAACGTCAGGATGCACGAAACGGCCAGATAGCCTCCGGGCGAGACGCGCACGCTGGCGAGTCGCGTGCGGCGCTCAGGCTGGGCAATACGTTCTTGAGCAGCTTCTACGACTGCGCCGGGGATTGCCGATTGTGTGTGGTCGCTCACTTCTTGATTTCCATTTCGGCATCGCAGTTGACGGGCACTTCCAGAGAGAAAGTTCCGCGACGCGACGCCCCCGGTTCAGTGTAGCGTATGTCGGCAAATTGTACGAGCAATTCGCTCAGGCAATCTCCTTCAACGCGTGAGGCCGGAAAACGCGCGAAGTCGAGGAAAATTTGCGCCCGCTCATCCTTTGAGGCACGCTCAAGCGCAACGGCATCGCTGCCCTGCGGTTTTTCAAAACGCGCTATCTCGCCCGCCAACTCGTCATTGCTTTGGGTTATGGAAAGCAGGAAACGATAGGTTGCGCGGTCGGTATCCACAACGCAGAGCCAGCGGAAGGGGTCTGCCAGCACGGGCATCGCCGCCACGCGTCCAGGCGTTTCGCCCCGCTGTGCAGATAGTTTTTGGGCGATGGTTTGAGCTTGCGAGAGCGCCGAACGATGCGCGATGGCGAGTGCGCCCCAGTAAACTACGACCAGAGCGAGCGCGACGAGCGCAACGCGGCTGCCCCACGGCTGCAAGATTCGTGTGAGACGAATGGCCACAAGCCCGATGATTCCCGCAATCCACATCGCGCGGAAAAGATTCGGGTGCAGCAATCCCCAGTTTTCGAGGCGCACGAAGAGAAAGAGTCCGGTCAGGACGAGCGCGAGGACTGTCCAGGAAACAGTTTGCCACGTTCGCTTTGATGTCAGCAGGAAGGCCGCGCCGCCGATTGTGAGCAACAGCCAGGGGTCGATGATGAAAACCAGATCGCCGTAGTACCAACCTGAGTTCCAGGGCAGGAACGGGCGCACGCCATAGTTGTTCGTCCAATCCATCAACGGATGGCTCGCGCTGACGATTAAAGAAGCGATCAGCAGTCCAAGAAATCGCACGCGCGGCGGGCGCTTGCGAATTCGCGCGATGAGCAAATCAACCGCGTAGAAGAGACAGGGGATGAGCAGTGCTAAGGCGAGAGTGCCGACGAAGGAGTGTGTGATACCGCGATGATGGTGGACGTAAAACCACTTGCCGCCGAGCACCGCTAGAATATCGAGGTCGGGCGCGTTTGCCGCCAGTACGCAGGCGACCGTGGCTCCCGGCGACAGCCGATCAAGTCCGGCTTTAGCAGCAGCAAGACCAACCAGCGAGTGCGTCAGATTGTCCATTGGAGAGCAGAGGTCAGAGGTTAGAGGTCAGAGATTAGGAAATCAGCTTTTACTGACCTCTGACCCCTGACCTCTGACCTCTGCTGTTACATTGCTAGATTTCCCGGCAGGGGCGGCGTTGGCAATTTGGCATAACGCGCGGGATCGATCCTTTCCAGTTCCTCTGCGGCTTTGCGGACGGCACCTGATTCGGTGACGGGCTTGTCGTCCTTACCTTTGGCCTTGCGTGCGGCCTCGACCATCTTGAAAAGAACGTCGGCGGCCTCCTGATTCTTGCCTTGCTTTTCGTAGACAATCCCCAGGCGCAGGTTAGCCGTGTCAGGGGTAATCAGCGTGCTGCCCTGCTTGGCTAAATCAGCGTAGAGAGCGGCGGCCTCGTCATATTTGGCGTCGCCCTCTTTGGCCTGCGCGAGAGCGAATTTGGCGAGAGTGGAGACTTCCGCATCGCCGCTCTTGGTGAGCGCGTCGAGTTCGGCCATGCCTTTGGCGCGGTCCAGACTGAGTTGATTGGCGGCAGCGAAATAGCGCGCGTGCTCGCTGGTCGAGCCGCCATAGGTTGCGGCCACTTTCTGAAACTCTTCGACGGCTTTTTGCGCGCGTTCTTTCTCCGTGCGGAAACTGGGTGTGGTCGAGCCGGGCACGGGTGTAGCGACGACGGGAGTTTCGGCAATCTTGATGGCGCGACCAAGCGCTGTCCGCGCCTTGTCCGTTTTGCTTCCCCGCCAGACAGTCACACCCCAAATAATCAGGCCAATCGCAATCAGCGCCCCGATACCGTAAAGAACCTTCTGTCCTTTGCCTTCCATCCGGTGGGCGGCGCGGTCAACCAGCCCCATCGTAGTATCACGAAACTTGTCGTGCTGTAGCTCGCGCGCACGCTTCTTTTTATACTTTGCCACTTCTCTTCCTCTCGCAAGAACACACAGTGAGATGCGTTCATTTAGTGGTGGTTAAACCGAAAGAAACACTCTAGCGGTCGCCACGAGAGCTTGTCAAGCAAGCCTCTGGAAAGCAGTTTGACGGTGATTATGCTGCGTGTTACGCTCGCGCCAAAGAGACGCGTAGGACAGGCATTCCTGCCTGTCGTAGGACAGACATTCTTGTCTGTCGTTGAGCGCGCAAGCGCGAATACTGTATTAGCGGACACCATTAGCGTGCTGGCGCACGCTTAGACAGGCAGGAATGCCTGTCCTACTTGGGAATATTTTGGAACAAAGAGCATTTAGAGGGTGTCTAATGGTTCGACTGTCCGAGAAGCGACCACGTTCTTCAGGGACGCTTCCCGCCGCTGGAGGACACGCGTGAGCTTCGGAGAGCCAATCGCCCTCCGTGGGCAAGAGTTGGAGCAGGTTGCTGCGGCAACCTCCAGCGAGGCGCGTGCAAATGGCGAGGCACAGTTCATTGAAAGATTACGCGCGGGCGAAGCGGCGGCCTTTGACCGGCTGGTGCAGGAACGCTCAAGCGACGTTTACGCCTTGCTCTACCGCATGACGGAAGATGCGGAAGAGGCGCGCGACCTGACGCAGGAGACGTTCCTGCGTATCTTCCAGAGCATTGACCGCTTTCGCGGCGATGCGGATTTGAAAACCTGGATTTACCGGATTGCGATCAATCAGGCGCGCAATCGCTGGCGCTGGTGGCGCAGACGCCGCCGCGACGTGACCGTCTCGCTCGATGCCGAAGGCACGCACGACGAGCAGCCGCTCAGCGCACGTTTAAGGGATAGCGGCATTGATCCCGAAGAGGAGACGCTCATGCGCGAGCGCGAGATGGCCTTACGCAACGCGCTCCGCACGCTTGGCCGCTCCTATCGCGAAGTGGTCATCCTGCGCGACGTGGAAGGGTTAAGCTACGAAGAGGTCGCCGCCACGCTGGAAATCAGCATCGGCACGGTGAAGTCAAGATTATCACGCGGTCGGCAGGAACTGCGCCGCAAGATTGGAAGCTCTTTGTAAATTAGTAGACAGTGGTCGGTGGTCAGTGGTCAGTTAAAACAAACGACTAGCGTTTTCTTTAACTGACCACTGATCACCGACCACTGACCACTGCTAAAGCGAATGGTTGACCCACCCCGGCTTCACAAAAAACTCGGTGCCAAATGGGTCAAAGTGACGAAGACGGTCTACTTAAAGTGGGGAGAACCATTTGAGGTCTTTGATTGCGAGCGTTGATTGAAAACGTGGCCAGCAACACCCGTTGAAACTCGGTTGCTCGCATGACAGACCAAAGATGGAGTTGCTCGCTTGAGGAGATCGCCAGTTGCTTCCTTGAACAAAGGGAGCAGCCGGGGTCGGCCAGCCATTCGCAAAACCACAGTAGTCAGTAGCCGGTGGTCAGTAGTCAGTTAAAAACTGATTCTTACTGACCACCGACCACTGACCACCGACCACTGCTTTTATGTCTTGTCAGGAGACACAACAATCGCTCTCGCTCTACGTTGATGATCAACTGGAGCTACCCGTGCGCGTCGCGTGCGATGAGCATTTGCGCCAGTGCCCTGTGTGCCGTACTGAGTTGGCGGAGATGCGTGCCATCAGTCGCGGGCTGGCGACGCTCGCCCGCCCACAGTCTCCGCCTGATCTGGCTTCTTCCATCAACGATGCGCTTGCAATCGAAGCCGCCGCGCGCAAGCGTCAGCCCGTCCTGCCTCTCGGTGTCCGGCTCGCTCGCTGGCTACGCCCGCGCCTGATGCCGTACACGGTCGGCTCGCTTGCTTCCCTGCTGCTCTTCGGCGTGATGTTCAATGCCTTGCGCCCGCACATGAGAGCCTTGTCCGAAGCCGCCCTCGCAGCGCGCGAGGCGGACGCAGCCTCCTATAAAATCATCTTCGTGGGCACGGAAGGCCCAAGCATTTACGAGCCGATTACGCCTGAACTTTTTGCCGCCCAACGCACGCCCTTCAATGGCGAGTCGCCGAGCCTCAACCCGCGCGGCGCGCTGGCCGCCCTGACCCGTTCGCAAACTCGCGGGCCGGAAGGCGAGGACGACATGATCGTCGTCGCAGATGTCTTCAGCAACGGCAGAGCATCGCTCGCCGATGTCGTGCAACCGCCGCGCGACCGCCGCATGCTTGACGATTTTCAAGTTGCTCTCAGGAAGAACGCCGCTTTCGTCCCGGCCTATTACGACCGCCGCCCCGAAACCATGCGCGTCGTCTTCGTCGTCCAAAAGGTGGACGTACCTGAGCGCAATTTTTGAAAAGTGGTCAGTAGTCAGTGGTCGGTGGCCAGTTAAAAACAAAAGCCCAACGCTGCCCATCGCCTGTTCTTAACTGACCACTGACCACCGACCACTGACCACTTTTTTCTGCCCACTGTCTCCTGCTTGACGCTTCCCTTACGAGCGTGCTAGTTTGCCGTTTCATTCACGCTATGTTCTGAATTTTACTCGCTCTCTCGCCGAGAGGTGTGTAGGAGACACGCTTTGCAGCAAGCGCCCGCTCTGAGACAGACGCCCTTAAACGCCCTTCACCGCAAAATGGGTGGACGGATGGTTGATTTCGGCGGGTGGGACATGCCCGTTCAATACGTGGCCGGAACAATCGAGGAACACCTACGCACCCGCACACACGCCGGACTCTTCGATGTCTCGCACATGGGCGAGATTGACGTTAAGGGAGCGGACGCCATTCCTTTCGTCAACCGTTTAGTCTCGAACGACGCGGCGAAGCTCGTTGACGGTCAGGCGCAGTATTCCGCGCTGACCACGCCCGAAGGCACAGTGATTGACGATCTACTCGTCTATCGCTTCGCGGAAGATCATCTGTTGCTCGTCGTCAATGCTTCGACTACCGAGAAGGATTGGGACTGGATAAAGTCTCATCAAGGGAGCGAACAGGTTGAGCTGCAAAACGTCAGCGCAAACTATTGCCAGCTTGCCTTGCAGGGGCCGGACGCGCTCCGCATCATGCAGACGCTCACAGAAACGCCGCTCGAAGAGATTAAGTACTACCATTTCCGCGTGGGGCTCGTTGACGGTGAGCATGCCATTATCTCGCGCACGGGCTACACGGGCGAAGATGGCTTTGAAGTTTACGCCGCCGCCGACCGTGCCGAACATCTGTGGGACAGGATTCTCGATGCCGGTAATCACGGCACGCCTGAAGGCGTCCTGCCCTGCGGTCTGGCCGCGCGCAACACGCTCCGGCTCGAATCCGCGATGGCGCTCTACGGCCATGAGATTACGGAAGAAACCACACTGCTCGAAGCCAACCTGGGTTGGATTTGTAAGCTGAACAAAGGTGATTTCACCGGGCGCGAGGCGTTAGCGAAACAGAAGGAAGAGGGAGTCCGTCGGCGTCTCGTCGGGTTTGAGATGACCGAGCGCGGGATTGCGCGCGACGACCAGGAAGTCTTGATTAACAATGAACGCGTGGGGCGCGTCACGTCCGGCAGCCCCGCACCCTATTTGAAGAAGAACATCGGCATGGCCTATGTCCCAGTCGAATTCGCAAACGAAGGCCAGCAGATTCAGATAGACGTTCGTGGCCGCGCCGTCGGCGCATCAATTGTTAAGACGCCTTTTTACAAACGGGAGAAGAAGTGATGAGTGATAGGTGATGGGTGATAGGAGAAAACCTGTTCTTTCCTATCACCCATCACCTACCACCTATCACTCACAACGAGGAGAAGCTAATGGCGAATGTTCCAGAGGATTTACATTACAGCAAGGATCACGAGTGGATCAGGGTCGAGGGCGACGTGGGCACCATCGGCATCACGGATCACGCGCAGAACTCGCTTGGCGATGTGGTCTATGTCGAGTTGCCGAAAGTCGGAGAGAGTTTCTCAGCCCACGAGTCGTTCGGCTCTGTAGAATCCGTTAAGGCCGTCTCGGAGATTTTCACGCCCGTCGGCGGTGAGATCACCGAAGTCAACGAATCTTTGCAGGATGAGCCGGAGAAGGTCAACACAGACCCTTACAATGAGGGCTGGATGATTCGCGTCCGCATGAGCAATCCGGGCGAGGTTGATAGCCTCCTGAACGCCGTCGAATACGAAGACTTTACGAAAGCCGAGGAGACAGAATAAAAGTTGCGCTACATCCCAAACTCGCCGGAAGAACGCGCCGAGATGCTCAAAGTGGTCGGCCTCAATTCGGCGGAAGAACTTTTTGAGTCAATCCCGGCTGACCTACTTTTGCGCGAGCCACTGAAAACGCCCGCCGCAATTTCCGAGATGGAGCTTCTGGCAAGCTCCGAAGCGATGGCTGCTCGCAACACTGCGGCAAGCCGCCCCAGCTTTCTCGGCGCGGGAGCTTATTCGCACTATTCCCCGACCATCGTTGACCATCTCATCTCGCGCTCTGAATTTTTCACGGCCTACACGCCCTATCAACCTGAGATTTCGCAGGGCACGCTGCAAGCTATCTTCGAATTTCAAACTCTCGTCTGCCAGTTGACCGGCATGGACGTTGCCAACGCCTCCATGTACGACGGCTCAACCGCACTGGCCGAAGCCGTCCTGATGGCCGAGCGCGTCACACGCCGCAAGAAGGTGATTACTTCGTCAGCCGTCCATCCGGAATATCTGGAAGTCGTGGACACCTACGTCCAGCATTACGGCGTGGACTTTCACCGTGTTGACACGGACGAGCAGACCGGGCTGATTTCGGCTGAAGGCTTAAACTCTCTGGACGATCAAACTGCCGCGCTCGTCGTTCAATCTCCAAACTTCTTCGGCTGCGTCGAGGATGTCCGCGCACTGGCCGAACGCGCGCACGCCGTCGGAGCGCTCTTGATTGTCGCCATCACGGAGAGTATCTCGCTTGGCTTCCTGCGCTCGCCGGGAGCATGCGGCGCAGACATCGTCGTCGCCGAAGGGCAATCTTTCGGCGTACCAATCTCTTTCGGCGGGCCGCTCGTCGGGTTGTTCGCCACGCGCGACAAGTACGCACGACAGATTCCCGGTCGCCTCGTTGGTGAAGCAGTTGATAAGCAGGGAAGGCGAGGCTTCGTGTTGACGCTCGCCACGCGCGAGCAGCATATCCGCCGCGAGAAAGCCACCTCCAACATCTGCACGAACGAAGGCTTGATTGCGCTCGCCGCGACCATCTACATGGAGACGATGGGCAAGAGCGGGCTACAGGAAGTTGCCGTGCAGTGCGCGCAAAAGGCTGCATACTGTGCGCGCCGCATCAGTGAACTGGAAGGCTTCTCGCTTCCCTACTCCGCGCCGCGATTCAACGAGTTCGTCGTCCGCGCCCCCCAGGAGGCGAAAGGGCTTCTCTCGCGCCTCGCTTCGGAGAAGAACATCACGGGCGGTCTCGCTCTCTCGCGTTACTACAAAGACAGCCCCAATGATTTCCTCGTCTGTGTGACGGAGACCAATTCGCGGCAGGAAATTGATGCGCTCGTCGAAGGATTGAAGGATTTAACAAGTTAACGAATAAACTTAATGAGTCAATCAACTAACATCACCAAAGTCACGCCGCATCTCAGCCAGAATGAAGCTCTCATCTTCGAGCGCTCGCAGACCGGGCGCAAGGGTTATCGCCTGCCGCCGCTCGATGTTGATGAAACGCCGCTGGATGAAATCGTCCCGGCGGCGCTTCGTCGTGACGATGATCTAGAAGGTATGCCGGAAGTGAGCGAGGTGGATGTCGTCCGCCACTTCACACGCATCTCGACGTGGAACTACTCGATTGATCTCGGCATGTACCCGCTCGGCTCATGCACCATGAAATACAACTCGCGCCTGAACGAAAAGGTCGCGCGCATCCCAGGCTTTGCTAATCTGCACCCGCTCGCGCCGGAAGAAGATTCGCAGGGCGCACTTCAACTAATCTACGAATTGCAGCAGAGTCTTTCGGAGATTACCGGACTCGCGGGCATTTCTCTTCAACCGGCGGCGGGCGCGCACGGCGAGATGACAGGCGTGATGATTATTCGCGCTTTCATTGACGCGCGAGATGGCGCGGGTGCATCGGCCACACGGCGCACCATGTTGATTCCCGATTCGGCTCACGGCACGAATCCGGCCTCCGCGAATCTCTCCGGCTTCACGGTAAAAACGATTCGCTCGACCAGTGAGGGCTTCACAGACCTCGACCACCTGCGCGAGCTTTGCGCGCACGGCGATGTCGCGGGGCTAATGTTGACGAACCCGAACACGCTCGGTCTGTTTGAGAAGAACATCACGGAAATCTGCCGGATCGTGCATGACGCGGGCGGGCTGGTTTACATGGACGGCGCGAACATGAACGCGCTCGTCGGCGTGGCGCGTCCCGGCGACATGGGCGTAGACGTGATTCACCTGAACCTGCACAAAACCTTTTCGACACCTCACGGCGGCGGCGGCCCCGGCTGCGGCCCTTGCTGCTGCACGAAAGAGCTTGAGCCGTTTTTGCCCGTCCCGCGTGTCGTTAAAGACGGCGAGAATTTCCGTCTGGACTTCGACCGCCCGCAATCCATCGGTCGGGTCAAAGCTTTTCATGGAAACTTCGGAATGATGGTGCGTGCGCTCGCCTACATCCAGACACACGGCAACGATGGACTGCGCGAAGCGACGGAAGCTGCGGTGCTGAATGCGCGCTACATCGCGCACGGTCTCACAACGGATTACGACAAACCGTTTGAGGCCGCACCCATGCACGAGGTCGTCTTTACTGACAAGCGACAATCGCGCAAGGGCGTTCACACGCTCGACATCGCCAAGCGGCTGATTGATTACGGCTTCCATCCCATGACGATCTACTTTCCGCTGATAGTTCAGGGAGCGATGCTGATTGAGCCGACCGAATCCGTCGGACGCGCGGAACTAGACCAATTCATCGAAGCCATGCGCTCAATCGCACGCGAAGCCGTCGAAGACCCTGACACCGTCATCAACGCCCCGCACACCACGCGCATCGGTCGCCTGGACGAAGCGGCTGCCGCGCGCAAACCCGTGCTTCGCTGGAAACCGAAGGAAGCAGCCAGCGCCGCATAAGAATGCAAAATTAAAAATGCAAAATGCAAAAAGAAGGCGAAGCCAGTTAATTACCACGCAAGCAATTTTTCAGCCCTGCTAGGGGCGACTGACAATAGCCCAGCAATTTATTGCTGGGAAACAGATTGGTAAACATGATTGAGTCCCGTAGGGACGACTGAACAGACGCGAGCCTCTCTTCAGTCGTCCCTACGGGACTCAGGTTTTATTTCCTGTTTCTATTCCCAGCGATAAATCGCTGGGCTATTATCAACCGTCCCTGACGGGACTCATTTTGATTACTTTTGACCTATTCTTATTTCCCTGCTGGCACTCGTAACAGCGCAAGTCTTTCCACTACGCGCCCGTTTAAGAGGTGTTCTTCGATTATCTCCGGCACGTCTCTGGCTCTGACTTGCGCGTACCAGATGCCGTCGGGGTAAACCAGCACTGCCGCGCCGACGGCGCAGAAGCCGACGGAACTGCAATCGGTCAGGACGATGCTGCCTTTCGGATTCTTGCCTTTCTTTTCTTTGCCGAAGAGTATCCCGCGCTCCAACAGTTCGCGCTCGAACGCCGCTTTGACTTCGGCGCTGCCCACAGCCGAGCAGGACGTTCCGTTGCAGACAAACACATGATGACGAATCGGCGCATAGGCCACGGGAGCCAGCGCGCAGACTTTATCTTTATTTTCGATGAATGAAATTTCGCTCATTAGCTTTATTGACTTTCGCCCCCGGCTTCGGTGGGAGTGTCTCGTGTCAACATGCTAACACGAACCGATTTTTCGAGGAAATCGCGGGATTTTTAAGCCGCGTCAGTTTCGTTAATTACTTTGCTCGCGCCGTGAATCTTATTGTAAGATGGCTCATTGAGGGGCGACCGATTGTCACGACCGTGAAGTGTAGCAATGAGCGGTCATACAGCGGTCGCCTGATTAGTGCCCGGAAGTTGTTTGGCTTTTGATGTTTGTTTTATGGCAAGTAGTTTAGTCATACATATAGCGGCGGGTGAAGATAAGCACACCGAAGTTCTTTCGCAAGAGCGTATCCGCATCGGCGCAGGCGAGGATTGCGATTTGCGCCTGCGCGCTTCCTCTCTTCCGGCTGATGCGAGTGCAGGCGGTGTCGTGCTGGAACTGGCGCGCACCAACGGCCATTACCGCATCAAGGATTTCGACTCGTCTCTAGACCTCACGCACAACGGCAAAGCGCTCTCGCTTAATTCCAAGATTAAAGACGGCGACGAAGTGCGCTGCGAGCCGGTGAGTCTGGCGCTCTCTTTCTTTCCGGTCAGCGATCTTCCGGCGCTCATCGGCAATCGTCAGCAGACGCAGGTTGCGCCGTTTATCGAAACCGCCGCGATGGAGTCTGCCGCGACTGCGCGACGCGACGACGCCAAAGTTTTCCTGCGCGAGTTTACACGAGAGCTTGTCCGTGAGATTAAGCCGACCACCAAGATCATCACGCTCGCCATCGCTCTCGCGCTCGTCGGCGGCATCCTTTACCTGGGCTTCGGACTTTACAACGAGTTGAAGCGCAGCCGCCGCGCCAGTGCAGATTTGCGCGACCAGCTCGGCGCTGCCCAGAAGCAGATCGCCGACACCAAGGATTTGCTCGGAGACCTGGACAAGTCGAATCAGAACATTCTCGGCAGTCTCTCGCTCGCACCCAAGTTGCGGAGCGACTATGGCGGCGGCGTCTGCATGGTTCTGGCCAGTTACGATTTTGTAGAGACGGGCACTGGCCGTCCCCTGCGCTATCCCGAAGTGCAGACGAACGAAGACGGCACGGTTATCCAGAACGGCGACGAGCAGATGCAACTGACGCCTGAAGGCAAAGGCGCTATCGCCGAGTTTGAGTCTGTCGGCTCAGGCTTCTACGTCGGCGCGGGTTACGTGCTCACGAACCGGCACGTCGCACATCCCTGGCTGGCAGATGAGCGCGCCCAGATTCTGACCAGTTCCGTGCGGGGACAGCCACGCTTGAAAAAGTTGCTGGCTTACTTCCCGGATCATCAGCAGCCCGTGACGCTCAAGTTTAAGGCAGCCGCGCAGCGTGACGATCTGGCTGTCTGCATCTTTGACACTAAAGACGCGCCCACTGATTTGCCTGTCTTGCCGCTGGACAAAAAAGATTCCGACGCCGTGGCGGTCGGAAGAACGGTGGTGCTGATGGGTTATCCGAATGGCCCTGACCGGTTGCTCGCGCTGAGAGACGACGCCGAAGCCTACATGATTCGCGCGCGTTGCGGCGGGTCGTTGGGGTCGCTCCTGGGCTGCCTCTCGGATAAAAATCGTATTCAGCCGTTGACCACGCAGGGGAATATCACAGATTTAGACGAGCATCGCGTTGTGTATGACGCGCGCACCGCTGAAGGTGGCTCCGGCGCTCCGCTGTTCGGACAGTCGGGTCGCGTCATCGGGGTCAACTTCGCCATCTTCACCGAAAACACGGCATCGAATTTCGCCGTGCCGATTCGTTACGCTTCGACGCTGCTTGAGCGTGCCGGATGGGTGTCGCCCGACGTGCCGGTGGAAGCAAACGCGAACGCCAACGAGAACGCAAACCAGACGAACCCGCGCAATAGCGCGGCAACGAACTCGTCGCGCCCGGATCGTTAGAGCGCGAGAGTCGTAAAAACTCCCCTCTCCTAATTTATATTTCAACGCGCTGGGGCTACGGACGTTTTTGACAGAAGCCTTTGAGTCAGTATAACCTTGCGCCTTTTGTTGCTCCCGGCGTTGCGCTTGATTTAAGCCTCGCGTCCGGGCGCGCTAATTTTTACGTTCTGGAGCATTCATCAAACTCGTGTCCGCATCGGCAGAAACAGCAGGAACAGTCGTCACGGCAAAAATCAGACCTGAGCTTTTCGTTGATAGAGGTGTACGCTCGGTCAGTCGCACGCTGATTGTCTCGGCTCTGGCGTTGATTATTCTCGTCGGCTTCGGCTTCCGCGCCGTCAATCTGGGGGCGGAAGGGTTGAGCGAGGATGAGCTGAATAAGCTGCACGCGGTCGAAGATTACCGCGCGCACGGTTTGACGGCGGCCAACGGCGAGCATCCGATGTTGATGAAAGCACTGCTGACCGCCAGCGTCGTCGTCGCAGAATACTGGAACACAAGCTCGATTGTTGCTAGCTACCCGTCGCTTCACATCTCTACGGAGGCTGCGCTGCGCCTGCCCGGAGCTATCTTCGGCGCGCTCACGTCGCTCCTCATCTTTCTCGTCGTCTCAGAACTCTTCGGCATCGAGGTTGCGCTCATCGCCGCAGCATTATGGGCGCTCGATCCGAGCGGGATAGGTTTCAATCGCATTGCCAAAGAAGACACGTTCTATCTCTTCTTCTTTCTGCTGGCGAATGTCTTCTGGCTGAAAGGGCAGCGCGTCGCGGAATCCGGCGAGGGCGATTTCAAGCGTTACTACTGGGCGACAGCCGTCGCGTTCGGAGCGATGCTGGCCTCGAAATATCTGCCGCACTTTATGGCCATCAGCGGCAGCTACTACTACATTTTTCAGGGCATCCCGGCGACGCGCTGGCGGATGGGGAAAAAGAAGTGGCTGATCTTCTTTGCCATCGTGGGCGTTTCATTCCTGCTTTTTAACCCGACCATTTTGCTGCCCGGCACGTGGCACGAGATGAAGATTTTCGCGGGCGAGAAACGCATCGGCCACGACTCTTATGAATTCATGGGGTCGCTCTATCGTAACCAGATGACGCTCTGGCTCAAGGGGTCGCCCTGGTATTTCTATTACGTCTTCATGGGCGTCAAGATGTCATTGCCCGTCATCATAGGCTTTCTCATCGGGCTGCCGCTCCTGTTTCGCAAGAGCCTGGGCGACGGAAGATTCTTTATTCTCTTCTGGATGATGTACTGGTTCATGCCGTTCACCGTGCTGGGCGGAAAATTCACGCGCTATTTCACGATGGCGCTCCCGGTCGTGCTCATCACGTCAGCCATCGGCATACATTTTGTCGCGCGCCTCGTAGCCGAGCGCGTCGGCAATTTGGCGCAGAGTACTTACGCGAAAGCGATGGTGCGCGCCTGCGTGGCCTCGCTCGTGCTGGTGTTTCCGCTCATCGCGGCGGCCAGCGTCTCTCCTTATTACCGCCTTTACACGAACGCGCTTGGCGGAGGCCAGGCACGGGCCGGAGACTATTTCCCGCACGATGAATTTTATGATGCGCGTCTGCGCGAAGCCATGAGCGAAATCGCGACGCGCGCACGCCCCGCTGCACGCGTCGCCAGCGAGACCCCGGCGGTTGCGACTTATTACGGGCAACTTGCCGGGCGAAACGATTTCATCTCGCTCTCGCTTTCCGACAAGGAAGCGATGAAGCAGTTTGAGGTGGGAGATGTCATCATCGTGGCGCGCGGGCGGCGCTACTTCAGCAACGAAGCCTACGTCGCTCGTCTACAGGAAGCGGGCGAGCCTGTTGCGACCATTTCGCTTGGCGAAACGCCCGCCATCCGAATTTATATTCTCGACGAGAGTTCGCTTGCCGCCGTTTCAGAAACGCTCAGGTGAAGCAAATTGAACGGCAACTATTTTTCGCCCGGTTTGCATCGGAGACCGAACGGCAGTTTGAAGCTGTGACAGTTGATGAAGTGCCACACAATTTCGGATTTCGGATTGCGGATTGCGGATGATACGAGGCTTGCGGTTCTCTTTTTCAATCCGCATTCCCCAATCCGAAATCCGAAATCGGATGAAGAGATGGTAGAATCGCGGCGTGCGGCATGGTGATTGCCAAGTGATGTTTCGGTTAACGTAACTTTTCGCTGAAGCGTCCTTGAGATGCTGCGGTTTTGGGCAGTAAAGCGCAGAGTTTTTGCTCCACGTGAAATTTTTGTGAGGGTATTGAACATCCTTCAAAGATGAAAATCGTTCCCCCATTACCAAGCGCGCGACGAATTGCCTGCGTCTTTTTCACTCTCCTTCTGGCCTTCTCGCCCGTCGCACAATTCGTCTCACGGGCGCAGACGCTTTCTTCTCCTGCGCCTCAAGCCGAGACTCGCTCCGAACCAAATCAGGCAACACAACCCGGATTTCGTCTGGAACGCCTCCCTGTTTCTGGCGGCGCAGAGTTGTTGACCATCTTCGGGCAGTTGGATGGCTTGCCGCGTGAGGGTAAAGAATCGGCGGAGGTTCCGCTCGTCAGCGTCCTGCGCGACACATTGGGCGACGAGAATACGGACAATGATCGCCTGCGCTACGTCTGGATGCTGACGTACACGAAGCCCACCTTCGGGCAGCGCGTGGCTTCGGCAGTTCCCTTTCTCTACAGCCGCGTCGGCAACAAGAAGCACGCCGGAAAGGACGCGCCGCCTCCGATTATGGACTTGGCGGCAGCGGACCGCGAGGTCTGGGAAAGATTCCTCTGGACGGCGCTGCAAAACATCCTGCTCGATCCTTATGCCATGCCGTTGAAGGCTGCTTCGCGCACCTTCCGCCGCAACCTGAACGACTATCGAAAGGCGCACATCGTTCGCGCGCTTGCCATCCTCTCGCTCTACGAAGCCGAGACGGGCGCACCCTCTGCTTTCACTCCGACTGAGATGTCGGACATCCAATCGCGCCTCTTGCTTTCCGAAAAGACTTTCGGCGGAATCGTTGACGACATCTATTTGCAGCGTGTCTACGAGAAACAGACGACGCTGATGCGCGATTTGCGCGGGCACAACTGGGAACTCCTGCGCCAGCGTGCCGAAGCCGAGGCACTCTACTTCGAGCCGCTTCAGATGCCGGACGGCAGCGCCACGCACGCGCTCCTCTGGGTCGCGCGCCCTGACATTGCGAAGAATCAGGCGCGGCGCTTTGACGGGCGCTTCCTCAATTTCAAGAATCCCTGGACCGACGCGCGGCTGCAAAACTGGAAGGGCTACACCGAAACCAGATATTTCGACGCCGACAATCACCCTGTGGAAGCAGGCACGGAAGGCGCGCGTGCTGTCGAGATGATTCCGCTGGCGCTCTACGGGTTAGACTTCCCCAAGATTCCGATTCTGCTGGTTGACTTTCGCGACGCGTCGAATCCGAAGAAGCGCGAGATGTCGCGCCGCGTGCTCGAAGATGTCGCGGGCAATCTGCTTTCGCTCTCATCGTTTGCCAACATCCCTTATTTTCTCGGTCGCACCGTTTACGATTTCGTCACGAGCAAGCGCGGGATGGACATGAATCAACCGTCGCGGCTCAGAACCTACTCTCAATTAAAACTGCTGCTCTCATTGAGCGCCTCGCTCGACCCCGAACTGCGCGACGAGATTAGCCGCCGTCTGGAGCGCGTCTCGCTCAACCCGCTTGAGAACGGGATGGAAGCTGAAGCACAACTGGCGCGCGACCAGTACGCGGCATTAATCGCTTACGCCAAACGTCCCGACGGCTTGCCCGCGCGTCTTGACCGCGACCGCCGCGCAGAGATGATGCCGCTCAAGCACGGGCGAGCCGAGCAGGTTCTCTTCCGTCTCGGTAACGTCCTGAGCTTCGGCCTCTACACGCACCGGGAGAAAGCCACGCCTCAGCTTCAGACGCAACTGGACATCAAGCGGCAGCTCGCTTTCCATGAACGTTTTCTGCGTCAGGTGGCGAAGTCCAGCCCGCAGGTCGAAGTTGTCTGGAACATCGAAGACGTGCGCCGTAGTTTGCGCTTCATCGCGGAGAACGGCGCTTCGGCCAATCGCAAGGTCGCCTCTGTAGCGGCGCACATCTTCTCGCGCACGCAGGATGAAGAGGCGCGCAGTCTGTGTCTCAACGGTCTCTACCGCATCAACAACGAGACGGCCAAGAATGAGTTGCTGCGCATCTACCGCGACCAGAAACTCGAAGCGCGCTGGCGCACTCAGAGCGTAGAATATCTTCGTCTCGCCATCAAAGAGGAGCAACGCATCGCTCCCGCAGATGCCAAAGCAATTTTGAGCGTGGTTAATGAGAATCAGTAAACACTCAGGGGTCAGGGGTCAGGGGTCAGGGGTCAGTAGATGGCGGGCGGTCATACGCTCACTGGTCACTGGTCATCGACTGCTGACCACTTTTCTTTTCCTCTTGCTCGCACACACCGCTGCGTTCGCGCAGGCGAAGCGGGTGGTGATTCTCAAGGTTGACGGGTTGCAGCCGGACATCGTTGATAGTTTCGTGCGCGAGCGCGACGAGCGAACGGGCAAAAGCCGCCTTCCCTGGATTGAGCATGTCTTCTACGGAAGAGGCGTGCGCTTACAGAACTTTTACGTGCGCGGGATGAGCCTGTCGGGGCCTTCGTGGTCAATGCTGGACACGGGACAGCATTTGCAGATTAAGGGCAACGTCGAGTATGACCGGCTCACGCTGCACACCTACGACTATCTGAATTTTTTGCCCTTCTACATCAGCAACATCGGCCAGCGTCGCGTGGACATGCCGGGCGCGGAGACGCTGGACGAGGTCGGGCTGCCGCTTCTTTTGGACGCCTACGCGCAGGACGAACGCTACATCAGCTTTCAGCTTTACCAGCGGGGGATGCGCTGGCGCACCCTGCAACACGGCGCGCAGAATCGCTTTCTCAAAAACCCGCGCGAACTCCTTGACGAGTGGACGATGGGCTTTGAAACACGTAACACCATCTTCGATCAGCTTGAGCGCGAGTTGATCGAGAGATTGGGCAACCCGCGTTTTCGTTACCTTGACCTGTACGTTTCGGACTTCGACCATGCGGCGCATCACAACCGCGACCGGCAATCACACCTCTACGCGCTGCAAGCGTTGGACGGAATCATCGGGCGTGTCTGGACGGCGATTCAGAAAACTCCGCAGGCGGCGGACACAGCGCTCATCATGGTCTCCGATCACGGCATCAACACGGACGAGCGCATTTACAGCCAGGGCTACAATCTGGTCAAACTATTGGGCAGTCGCGCGGGCGGCGGACACCACGTCATCACCAAGCGCCGCCTGATGCTGGATTATTCCATCAAGGGCTTTTACCCGCTCGTCCCGCTGATTACGACGACGACGCCCGACACTTATTACCTGAAGGGGCAAAGCACCACTTATCCAACGGCGCTCTTAGATTTCGACGGCAACGAGCGCGCTTCGATTCACCTGCGCGATAGCGACCTCAACCTGCTGCACATGCTCTTGCAGCAGCTTCAAGGCAAAAACCTCTCGCCTGCGCTGGAGAGCGCGATGACGGATGCCTTCTTCAAGACGCTCGACGGGCGACGCGAGGAATGGCAGTTGGAGTTGTCGCAGATGAACGAAGAGTTGGCGGCGCTGCATCGCGCGAACGTCAAACAGCGCGGGATTTTAGACGAGCAGAAGAAACTGGAAGCGCAAAAGAAGAAGGAGAAAGAGAAGAAAGGGCAAGCGCAGCCGGAAGCGGAAACGGAAGCTGAGTTGCTTCGTGGTGATGCGAAGCTTCGCCAGTTCGCTCGCCTTGATTCAGCCGAAACGGACGAGCGCAAGTACACCGAATATGCTCGCACGCTCGCGAACCTTTTGGCGCTCAACAGAGAGAATTTCAAGCCGCGTCAATTGAAAATCGAAGACGTGATTGCCCAGGGCGCGATGGGCAGCCACAATAGTATCCATGCCCTGCAAAACTACGTCATGGGGATTGCTCCCGGCGGGATTGTTTTGTCTGCCGATGGTTCGCTCGACGTGCAGAAGAGTTTCCAGCGAGTAAACTATTTCGCGCTCCTGCATGATGTCTCCATGCGCAACAACGTCCAGCAAGGGATTGATTCACATCCCGTAGATTTCGTCGCCGTGCGCCTGCCGCGCGAAATGCTCGCGCCCCTGCTCGAAGCGGATTTACGTCCCAACAGCGATTGCTTCTGGATTTACGACGGCGAGAAGAATCAAGCGTTGATTCTTTCCCGTCAGGATGCGGCGGGGCGCTTGAGCTTGCGTTACCTTCCCATCTCTAATCTGGCTGAGGACGCACGGGGCAAAATCAGCTTCGAGCGCACAGAGTGGCGTGAAGGATTGCCCCTGAAAATCTGGGAAGACCCGCAGCTTAACGTGGCCGAAGGCGCGCGCGGCCTGTGGTTGAACGAGTGGCACACAGACCTCGAATGGTTGCGCGCGCTGCACAAAACCGAATACTCTAACGGACTCATCGGACTGCACGAACAGCTTGCACGCCATGAGAACGACGCATTCAGGACGGATGTGCCGGGGCTGACGGAAGATGAGCAATTGCTCAGACGCTTTCGCCGCAAGCAGCGCGAGATGGTCGAAGCAGATCTTCTGGTGCTGGCGAACAACCACTGGAACTTCGACGTGCGTGGCTTTAATCCCGGCGGCAATCACGGCTCGTTCTTCCGCATCTCGACGCATTCGACCTTGATGCTCTGGGGCGGCGAGCGCACCAATATTCCGCGCGCTGCGGTGGTCGAAGAGCCGTATGACAGTTTGAGCTTCATGCCGACGGTGCTGGCGCTGACAGGGCAATTGAACGACGGGCAAGTTCCCGTCTCCGTTCTGTGGGAGCGCGGCTTCCGCCGACTTCCCGGAAGGATCATCAAAGAAGTTTTAGGCGACACGGAGCGAAACCGCAGAGCCTCGCCCGTAGCTGAAGGAGTGGCGACCGCGCCTTGAAGACGATAGAAGAGCAACCAGAGGATTACCGGCTTGACGATGTGGGGATGCTGGATGAAGCGGGCGAGTCGGAACAATCCGGCTCAAGTAGTTTTCGTCGCAAAATCTTCTGGCTTCAGGGCGTCGCTTTCCTTCTAGGTCTGGGGCTGCTCGTCTATGTTATCAATCGCGTCGGCGTCCAGCCGATCTTCGATGCGCTCCTTAAGATAGGCTTCGGCTTCTTTATTCTCTTAGGACTCAGCGGCGGGCGACACGCCCTCAGAACGCTCGCCATGCGCGCCGCCGTTCACCCGGAACATCGCCGCTTCAACTTTCGCCACGCTTTCGCCGTGCGTCTCGGCGGCGAAGCCATCAGCTTTCTCACCTTCACCGGCCCAATCCTCGGCGAAGCGACGAAAGTCGCGCTGCTACGCAAACGCGTTCCGCTCGTCTACGGTGTCTCGGCGCTGGTCGTTGACAATCTGCTTTACAATCTCTCGGTCGCGCTTTTCATCCTGAGCGGCGCGGTGGTCATGCTGCTCTCTTATGACCTGCCGACAGTCATACGCATCGTGCTCTACGGCATCGCGGCGACTTCGACGCTTGGGATAGGGATTGCGGTCTGGGCGGCACGTCGCCGCGTCATGCTGCTGACGTGGATTATAGACACGCTCGGACGCTTAGGGATTCATCCAAAGGCGCTGACCTCGCGGCGCAATCACATCTCAGATCTCGAATCGCACGTCTACGATTTCTACTCGCATCGTCCCGGCTCGTTCTTCGCCATGATTGGTTATAACCTGCTGGCGCATGCGTCGAGCGTCTTCGAGGTCTACATCACGCTCAGGATGCTCGGCTACTCGCCTTTCGTCCACGCGGCTTACGTGATTGAATCTTTAACGAAGGTCATCAACTTCGCCTTCGGGTTTGTGCCCGCGACCATCGGCGTTTATGAAGGCGGAACGGAAATCATCCTGCAAACGCTCGGCTTTGCCGCCGCGACGGGCGTGACGCTCGCGCTGGTTCGCAAGGCCGGAACGCTTTTCTGGACTGTGATCGGGCTTGTCATTCTGGCGTGGCGCACCGTGCCCAACGCGACGCGCCGCCTGATGGACAGAAGCCCGCGCTTTAGGAAGCTTATGGACAGCCTGGTTCTCTCAAATATGTCGCACAGGCCCGCGCGCACCCTCGTCAGCATCTTCGGGATAGGCGTCGGCGTGCTGCTGATCGTCTTCACAGTGGGCTTGGCGCACGGCGTACTGCGCGAGCGTGCGCGCCGCGAAGCCAACATCGGCGCAGAGATTATGGTGCGCGCCTCCGGGACTTTCTCGATGAGCGGGACAGAGCCTTTTAGATTGCCCGTCTCGCGCGCCGGGGAGTTGATGAAAGTGGAGGGCGTGCGCGCCGCCGTCCCCATCGGCCAGAATATTCTGTCGAGCGATAGAGGCTTCGGCAGCCGTCTCGTTGACGGCATCCCGTTTGACGAGTATGCGACGCTGACAGGGTTGACGATCAAGGAAGGAACGGCGTTTACACCCTGCTCACCGGACGCTCCGCCCGAATGCGGAGATCAGGCCATCGTTGACACAGTCTGGCAGAATGATCGTAAGGTACAGGTTGGCGACACGGTGCTACTTTACGAGCGACCGTTTCGCATCGTCGGGATTTACGAGCCACCGGGCGGCGGACGCATCAAGATTCCACTCTCGACCATGCAGGAACAGCTTGGGGGCGAAGACAACTGCACGGCCATTCTCGTCGCCTGCGCTAACCCGGCTGAACAGGAAACGGTGGCGGCGCGAATCCGCCAGCAGTTTGCCACGGATCAAATCATCTTCACGCGCGACTTGCCGGAGCTTTACGCCGCGAGCGTGCCTGCGCTCAATGTCTTCATCAAGGTGGTTGTCGCCATCGCTTCCGCCATCAGCATGCTCGTCATCCTGCTCGCGATGTACACGACCGTGACCGAAAGGACGCGCCAGATAGGGATTCTCAAAGCTCTCGGCATGTCGAAAGCGGCCATCGCGTGGGTGATTGAGAAGGAAGCGATTGTGGTGAGCCTGCTCGGAGTGTTGACCGGAATCCTCCTGACGCTCCTCGTGCGCTTCGCCGTCATGCGAACGACCTCGCTTGTGGTCGAGATTGAGCCGTTCTGGATTGCCGTCGCCTTCGGCGTCGGACTTCTGGGCGGGACAATCGGCGCGCTCTACCCGGCGCTAAGGGCGGCGAGGCAGGACGCGGTCGAAGCGTTGGGCTACGAATAAGGAGTTATTCGAGGTCTTGCGCGCTGATTCACCTCATGTAATCATAAAGGCACGGAGGCGTAAGATGAGATTTAACGTGACTATTGATCGTGACGAAGATGGGATATGGGTTGTCGAATGTCCGGCAATTCCCGGCTGTGTCAGTCAGGGAAACACCAAAGAAGAGGCGTTGGAAAACATCAAAGAGGCTATTGCGCTTTGCCTTGAAGTTCGTGCAGAGCAAGGGCTACCACTGACGATTGAGACACGACAAATCGAGGTCGCAGCGTAATGGCTTCCCTCCCTGCTCTAAGCGGGAAAGAGGTTGTGCAAGTATTCGAGTCCTTCGGATGGAGCATAGCGCGTCAGCGCGGTAGCCACATCATCATGATTAAAGAGGGTGAAATCATCACCCTCTCCATTCCTAATCACAAAGAAGTCGCAAAAGGTACGCTAAGAAGCTTGATTCGCTCCGCCAACCTGACGGTTGACGAGTTTGTCGCGGCAATCTGAAATCCCCCTCGTCTTCAATGCGAATGCTGACTCACGAACGAAGCCTTGCGATTATTCAACGCCGCGACCGCCACAGGTGACAGTTCCTTTTCCCGCCAGAACATATCAAACCAACTAATACGCATCTCCTTTGGCGCGCGCGCCATGAAGGCTTCGATGTCACTGATGGAACGCGGCAGGGCTTTTGTCATCCACTCCGCGCCGTTTGCCGTCACCAGCAAATCGTCTTCGATACGGACGCCGATGTTCTTGTATTTGTCGAAGGCCGAGCGAATGGCGGCGATGAACTTTTCGTTCTCCGGCGTCTTCGGCAGCACGTCGAGCGCGTCCTCGCGGATGTAGATTCCGGGTTCGTTGGTAAAAACCATTCCCGGCTCAAGCGGGACTGCGCGCCCGCCGACATCGTGGACGTTCATCCCCAGCCAGTGAGACGTGCCGTGCATGAACCAGAGGCGATACTGCGGCTGCGGCGGCAGATTCTTGTTAATCGTAATCAAACCTTCGCGGTCGGTGATGAGACCGAGCTTGAGAAGCCCGTCTTTGACCTTCTCGACCGAAGCGTTATGCACGTCATTCGGGAAGATTGCGCCGGGACGTGTGGCGCGCGCTGTCGCTTCCTGCGCGTCGTAAACAATCTGATAAATCTCCGCCTGCGCGGGCGTGAACTTGCCGCCGACGGGGAAAGTGCGCGTCACGTCCGCAGTGTAGTGCCCGTACTCAGCGCCGACATCCATCAAAAGCAAATCGGTTGGCTTGATGCCTCCCTGCGATTCGACGTAATGCAGGGTGGTCGCGTTTGGCCCGCAGCCGACGATGGAAGGATAGCCCCAGTGGTCTGCGTTCCTGCGCTTGAAGGTGTAGAGGACTTCGGCGTCAATCTCGTATTCCCACTGCGAGCGTCCGGCCATCGCCATCGAGCGGCCAATGGCTTCGGTCGTGATGTCAATGGCGTGCTGCAAGAGCTTCAACTCCATCGGAGATTTTCTGAGGCGTAGTTGCGTAAAGACGGGCGCGACATTCCGCACGTTGAAGCCGCTCGCGGTCTTCGCCCACTGCGTTGCGAAAGTCTGCTCCGGCCTGAACTCGCGGCTGTCATCCTCGCGCGGCAGCAACAGGTAAAGCGTGGCTTCGTCTTTCGCCATCGCCGCAAACAGGGTTTCGTACCCGGTTGGAGCCGTGGTCGTCGTTGCATTCACAGAGGCAGAGACAGGCTGAGCTACGGGCTGAGCGCTTGACGATGTGTTCGTCGTCGTGACGTTCGTGCCGGTCGCGGCAGTCGTCGCTGTTGGCTGCACGGGAGTGCCCGCGACGGTCATTTGCGACGTTTGCGGAACGGGCGGAACGACCGGCTGCATGGCGGCAGTCATCAGGAGAGCTTCGCTTTTTGGACGATACGCTTGCCGGTTTCTAAGAGAGCGCATGAACGGCTCAAACTCTTTGGCTTCCCAAATCTCGCGGATGCCGGAAAGCTGTTGAGCTTCTTCCGGGCTGTACATATGCCCCGTCCACGTCTCGGCTGCCGGGTCGCGCCTCGGCAGGAATAGGATTTCGCGCGCCTGCGGATTGCCCGGCATCAGGACGAGCGTCGCGCCTTTCTGATTCAAATTCGTCAGGTAGTAAAGATTGTTCTCCTGCCTGTAATGATAATCCACATCGTTTGTATAAACGCGCGGCTCGGTGCTGAAGAGGACGAGCATTCCGCCTGCGCCGATCTTCTCCGCGACGCGCTGGCGACGTGTGGCAAGTTCTGCCAGCCGCTCAGCTTGATTAAAGACCGGCGCGGGCGGAGCGACGCGAATCACCGGAGAGGCTTTCTCTTTATCGCCACCTGTTGAGGCCGACGACGACGAAAAGGTCACGGCGGCAAGCAGAGAGACGAGAGCAAGGACGGCTACGAGTTGGCGATGTGTGCGGAAGATGTTCACGACTTTGACTCCTTCGAGAGCTTTTTTTTGAATTTGCGGCAGGGAGCGCAAGCTTAAAGACTGTCCGGCTTGTTTGCGTAGGTTAATATAACGCTTCTTTCAGAATTTGAGAAACTTACCTTCGTAGGTTTTGTTTTTGCGGCTGTGCCGCTTGTTTGTGTGGAAAGGCTCTGCCTTTCCGTAAAGCGCCCTTTTATCTCTGGCAAGGCTGCGCCTTGCCGTTTGCGAGGCGTAGCCTCGCTGAAGATTAAGACCAATGCAGGCCGAAAAGCCACAGGCTTTCCGCACAGACCTGCGGCACAGCCGCATCACATATGTGGAGACTATTTCTGAGATAAATTGCTATCCGAAGCAACGATTCGCACAGGTACGTCACGCGTCGTTCGGTTGCCGAAAAAATCTGCGACGAAGACGCGCAGGATGTAATCTCCTTCCGGCAATTGGGAAGTGTGCCAGTAGTCTGCCGTCGCCTCGCGGTCGCGCACGCGGTTGGTGACGATGTAAGCGAAGATGGTTTCGCCCGTCGCTCCCGACTTGCTTCCTCCGGCGTAGGCGAAGGGGACAGACCTGCCATCATCCGGCAAGCTCTCAAACGAGATGGTCACAAGCGGCTCAGAGAATCCGGGCGCGGGGCTGCCATCCGTTCCGAGCACCTGATAACCGATCTTGTAGAGTCCCAGACGCCGCCGCGCAGCATTCCCATCCATCTGGTCGTAGGCGCGCACCACGATTCGCACATCGCCGCTCACAGTGACGGGCTTACCTACGGTCTGCTTGTTGTTCGTCGCCTTTTCCGGCTGGCTGTTTTTAGCTGCGGAGACTACACCAGCATTAAGCTCTTTCCCTTCGCGGTCGAAAAGACGCACGCCGTCCTTCTCAATCACAGGCGCAACGGTGTCTTTCACGCCCGGCAATTCGAGCGCGGCCAGAGCGTTGAACTCCGAGCCGGTGCGCCCCGCGATCAGGTGAACGTGATTCTGATTGTTGAGCGTTCCTACCGCATCACCCGCCTTGAACTGCGCTCCGCGACGCACACGAACTCTCGTCACTTTCCCTTCATCATCGCGTAAGAGATGAAAGCGGTCGTCCTCGAAAGCGCGATCATCCTTATCGCGCCCGATGCGCAGGTGTATATAGCCGAGCGTGGGGAATCGTATGCGCTCTCTGGCTCCGCCGACGCCTTCGACCGCGAGCGGGCGCAGGATTTTCTCCGAACGAACGATGCGTGCCGTCTCTCCATACGCGCCGGGAATATCAAGCCCGTTATGAAACCAGGCATCCTCCCCTTCTTTGATTTCGCCGCGAATCTCGCCAAACGTCGCGGCGACCTCGCGCGGGCTGTCCGGCGGATTGTAAGGCCAACGCGGCTCACCTTGCGCGCGAAACTCCGAAGCCTTCAGGCGGAGAGATTCAATATTCTCTCGCGTCAACTCCAGGCCCGGCGCATTACCTTCTCTCACAAGGGCGCGGACGAGTTGGTTGCCGGAGTCTGCGATGATGAGCGCCCCCGCAGGCGATACCCCCACGCCCGTCGGACGGCTCAAGCGCGCGTGGTCGAGCGCTCCATCAAGAAGGCCAGCGCCTCTGTCGCCCGCGAGCGTCGAAACCTGCGGCCAGAAGCCGAAACTGCAAACGCGCACGGCAGAGCCTCCGGCGTCCGCGACGTAAACAGTGCCGTCCGAATCAACGGCGATGCTCGTGGGTTCGTTGAACGAGGCTTCACGAGGAGTTCCATCGAAAACATCCTGCGCGCCGCTACCGGCGATGGTCGTC
This sequence comes from uncultured Acidobacteriota bacterium, assembly GCA_963791265.1. GTDB lineage: Bacteria > Acidobacteriota > Blastocatellia > Pyrinomonadales > Pyrinomonadaceae > QHXM01. The sequence goes on along the minus strand of CAWBSB010000002.1, from coordinate 92,656 downwards.
ACCTCTCCACCGACGAGCACGCGGCGCAGACGACGATTGCCCGTATCCGCCACCACGAGCGTTCCATCCAGATCAACGGCGAGGCCGCAGGGCGTATCGAAGCGTGCCCCTTCGCCCGTCGCGGCATCCCTGTATCCCGGCTCGTCTCCGCCCGCGATTGTTCGTACCTGACCTCCCGCGTCAATCGCGCGGATTCGATCATTGTAGGTGTCCGCGACGAAGATTGTGCCGTCAGATGCTACCGCCACTCCAACCGGCGCATTGAAGAGTGCTGCCGCACCGCTTCCGTCAGCGAATCCCGATTGATTCTCCGTGCCTGCGATGAGTGTCACGCGCCCGCTCTGTAATTCGATGCGCTTGATGGTGTGCGAACCTGTTTCTGCGAAGACGAGCGTGCCGTCCGGGGCGAGCGCGAGGGCAGAAGGCACGTTGAGATTTTCCGCGACGGTTTTCATCAACCCGCCGCCGGGGGCAACCTGATAAATGCGTTCCCATTCTCCGTCGGAGACATAAATTGCCCCGTCAACGGCGACGGCAATCCCGAATGGTTCGCCGAACGATTTAGGGCTGTCACTTCCGACCTCCATCCCGGCCATCGTGCGAACGGCGACGAACGGCAGGCGCGGGCTGGGCGCGCGCGTGCAGGACAGCGTCAGGCTGATGGCAACAGCAATCAGACAAAGAGCGAAAGACGCAGCACCGCGAATGCCTCGTCGCGCTTTCAATGAAACCCGCCCTCTTTCAATTTGATTTCGATTTGAGATTTCAGATTCCGAATTTGAGATTGCTTTTCTCTGTGCCCCCTCTGCGTTCTCTGTGTCTGCGGTGGTGAACCTCAACTAACCTTACAATCAACTGAACCGCATCTGATTCTGCCCTCACCCTCCATCCGAAAGCAAACAGAGATTGAGTGTGCGCCCCGTTCAGCGTATGCTATGCGCCATGAGCACATCAACCCCCATTGACATGGATGACGACGACGACCGCGTTATTGATATTAGCCCCTCGAAGCCTAAGCGCCGCCGTAAACTAATCTGGATCATCGTGGCTGCGGTCGTGCTCATCTTTATCCTGCTGCGCTCGGCCTCAGTCTACATCTCCGCGCTCTGGTTCGACTCGCTCGGCTATTCTTCCGTCTACTGGTACATTTTCCGTACCAAGCTGTTCGTCTTTCTGATCTTCGCCGTCCTGACCATCCTGATTCTGCGCGGAGCTTTCTGGTTAATCGAACGCACCTTCTCGGCCAGCGCTCTCGAACGCCGCACCATCATCGTCAACAATCAATCCGTGACCATCAATCCGGGTCGGCTGTTTCGCCCTGTGGCGTGGGTGGTGGCGATTCTCGCTGGTCTAATCTTTGGACTGAGCATGAAAGACGGCTGGCGCGAACTCGCTCTTTATCTGAACCAACCGGCGGTCACGACTCCCGATCCGATTTTCAACAAGCCGCTCGGCTTTTATCTTTTCTCGCTGCCCGTCCACCAGATGCTGAGCCGCTGGCTGATTATGCTCACGCTCGTCATTCTCATCGCGACGATTCTCTTTGCCGTTCTCTCCAGCACGCAGAAACAAGCGACCAAAGCCGCCACCGAAGCGATGCGCCGGACGGGCTATGCGGCTGCTTCTATTTCGCTCGCAGCTTTTCTGATACTGCTGGCATGGCGTGTCTATCTCACGCGCTATCCATATCTCTGGCAGGATCATCAATCGTTCTCCGGCGTCACCTACACGGAAGCCAACTATTATCTGCCGGGCTTAACGATTGTCGCCATCACCATTATCGTCGCCGCCGTCATCATCATCGTCAACGCGCTCACCAAACGGAAGCTGCGTTTTATCGTGGGCGCGCTCGTTCTTCCCGTTCTCGTTTACGTCGTCGCAGGAATGCTGGTTCCCGCTTACGTGCAGAGCTTCGTCGTCAAACCGAACGAGCTTGGACGCGAGACGCCTTACATCGAGCACAACATCAACTGGACGCGCAAAGGTTTCGGACTCGACCGCATAGAGATGCGCGACTTTGAAGCAGAGCCTTCGATTGCGGGGCTGAATATTGAGAACAATCGCCCGACGCTCGATAACATACGCCTCTGGGATTGGTCTGCCTTGCGCGACACGCTGCGCCAGATTCAGGAGATTCGCACCTACTACGATTTCGGAGACGTGGACGTTGACCGCTACAAAATCGGCGGCCAAACGCGCCAGATGATGCTCGCCACGCGCGAGCTTGATGTCAGCAAGCTCCCCGAACAATCACGCACATGGATTAACGAAAGACTGATCTACACGCACGGCTACGGCGTGACGATGAACACGGCCAACGAGTTTACGCCCGAAGGCTTGCCGCGTTTCACTCTCTCGAACATGCCGGTCGAATCGAGTGCGCCCGACGAGATTAAACTGACGCGCCCGGAAATCTATTTCGGACAGAAGACGACGACAGATGTTTACGTCAAGACAAAGCAGCAGGAGTTCAACTTCCCGCAGGGCGAAACCGCCAGCTCGAATGTCTATGAAGGAACGGGCGGAATCCCACTCGGCGGCTTCTTTCGCCGGACGCTGCTCGCCTGGTCTCTTGGCGATTTATCAAAGCTCCCCTTCTCCGATGATGTCACCTCGGAGAGTCGCGTCCTGATGCGTCGCAACATCAAAGAGCGTGTCGAAGCCCTCGCCCCGTATCTTGTTTATGACAACGATCCCTACATCGTCGTCACACAGGATGGCCGTCTCTTCTGGATGATGGACGCCTTTACGGAATCGGAGAGCTATCCATACTCGCGCCACTATCAAGCCGGAGATAAGACCGTCAATTACATGCGCAACAGCGTCAAGGTGACGATTGACGCTTACAACGGCGCGGTTGATTTCTACGTCTTCGACGCGGAAGACCCTTTGATTAGCGCCTACCGCGCGACCTTCCCCGTCCTCTTCAAAGATGCAAGCCAGATGCCCCCGGATTTGCGCGCTCACGTTCGCTATCCTGAGACCTTAATCAAAACGCAGGGCGAAGTCTTCGGCCTCTATCACACGACTAACCCTACAGTCTTCTTCCAGCGCGAAGATGTCTGGAGCATGGCCAGGCAAATCAGTTTGAGCAAGGAGAAGCAGCAGCAACAGGCTGAATCGCTTGAGCCGTATTTCGTGCTGATGCAACTGCCGGGCGAGGAAGTGCAGAACGAGTTTGTCGAGATCGTTCCGTTCACGCCGAATAACCGCAACAACATGATCGGCTGGATGGCGGGCCGCAGCGACGGCGACGCCTACGGCTCCCTGCTCGTCTACAACTTTCCGAGATCAAGACTCGTTGACGGCCCGATGCAGATCGAAGCGCGCATAGACCAAGACCCACAGCTTTCAGGACAATTTACGCTCTGGAGCCAGCAAGGCTCGCGCGTGCGTCGCGGCAATTTGCTCGTCATTCCGATTGGAAAATCGCTCCTCTACGTCGAGCCGATCTATCTTCAAGCCGAACGCAGCCCGATGCCTGAGTTGCGACTCGTCGTCCTCGCCACGCAGGAGCGTCTGGTCTTCGGCGCGAATTTTCAGGAAGCGATGACGAAGCTCTTTGGCGATGCGGCCAAACCCGGTGAACAACCGAAACCCGGTGAACAACCGAAGCCCGGCGAACAGCCACAACCGCAACCGAAACCCTCTGCAAGTCCGCAACCGGGCGGGCCACAGCAGGCACAGCCTTTGCCCGCAAACACGCAGCAACTCATTGACCGCGCGGCGGCTGACATGGCCGACTACCAACGCTTGAGCGCCGAAGGCAAACTCGGCGAAGCCGGTCAGAAACTGGAATCCCTCAAACGAACGCTGGAAGAATTGAAGAGAGCTACGGGCAGGCCATAAAGCTATGGTCGTCCCGTCAGGGACGTTTGACAATAGCCCAGCCATTTATGGCTGGGAGCAAAGTGGTAAACATGATTGAGTCCCGTAGGGACGACTGAATGGAAGCGAGCCTCTCTTTCCAGTCGTCCCTACGGGACTTCTGAACTTAATATCGGCAACCTCGTCCAGCGATAAATCGCTCTCGCTATTATCAGGGCGTCCCTAACGGAACTTCGCTGAAAGATTCAAAACCCAAATGAGCATAAAACCTTTGCCGCGTGTTCTCCTGGTCGAAGATGACGAGACACGTTGCGCCTGGTTTCGGCAAAAGTTCGCCCCGCATGTTCTGGATATAACGTGCGATGTCGAGCAGGCCGCCCGCTGGCTAACGGAGCGCGAGTACGCGACGATTCTGCTTGACCACGACCTCAGGGAAGAACATTACTTCTCGGACTCCACGGACGACGAGCGCACCGGCTACGCCGTCGCCGCCTGGCTCGCCGCCCACCCAGACCGCCACCGCAACGCACTCATCGTCGTCCACTCGCTCAACTACACGGGCGCACAGCGAATGCTCGACCTCCTCCACGACGCAGGGCGCGACGCCGAGCACATTCCCTTTCATTACCTGCAAGCAGGACTTTGAGAAGTAAAAAGTGGGGGAAGCCTGTTTAAGCTGAAGCGAGTATGAAATCTGCCGCGTAGCGGCAGGATGAATTTAGCCCGGCGTTTTAACGCCGGGTGAGAGCGTGGTAATAAAGCGGCGTCGCGTCAGCGACGGTTGAATTCATTAGGCTCAACCGTCGCTGACGCGACGCCGTTATTCAATGGCACACCTTGTCCCGGCCTTGAAAGGCCGGGCTAAATTCATCCTGCCGCTACGCGGCTAATTTCAGCACCTATTTCATTCAACCTATAGTGATCTCCGCCTAACTTTTGCCTTTTACCTTTTCACTTCAATTGATCGAGCAGTTTGCGCGCTTCACTGACGGCGTCGTTATATTCAGGAAGGTAATCCGGGTTGGGCGTCATGTTCGGAATCGCAGTCAGTTCCCGGCGCGCATCTTCTTTGCGATTGACTGCCAGGTAGGCTTGAGCAAGGCGCAGGCGATAGAGCACGTTGTCCTCGCCGAAGCGTAGATTCTTTTCCAGGATTTCAACCGCACGCTTTGAATTGCCGCCAAGCATTCTGGGCGCTTCGAGATCAACCTGGCCGAGCGCCATGTAGGCGCTTCCCGCCTGAAACTTTTCGTCCAGCTTAATCACCTTTTCCATCTCGCTGCGAATTTCGTCAATGGAGGTCATGCCGCTGAGCGCGCTCTGTTGCGCCTTTCCGCCCAGATTTGCGCCGAGCCAGAAATGGCCTTCCGGCTTCCCGTCCTGAAGTTTGACGGCATGTCTCGCGGCCTCCACACCTTTGGCGTAAGCCAACTCTCGCTCCGTTTTGTTGCTCGTGTGCGCGCCCAGAAAATAGTTGAGCCGGGCCAGCCGCCAAGCCGCGTCATAGCTCCCGGAATCCGTTCCGAGCGCGCGCGCCAGCAAGACGATGCCCTCTCGCGTCCGCTGGAGGTCTGCGCGCTCCGGATAAAGTTTATCGGCCTGCGCGATTAGCTCAGCCGTCGCCGCTTTGTCCTGCTTCTCCTGCGCCGCTTCCTGAACTTCCGAGCGCGACGAGCAGGAAAGGAGTGCCAGGCTCGCCAATCCGACAATCAGGATGAAGCAAAATCTTTTGAATCCGCTGCTATTTTTCATCGCTTTTTTGAGGTTAAACCCTGCCCTCTCACACAGATGAGCTTTTCCTGCGGCTGATAGCTTACCTAAAATCGGGGAATTAGGGTAAGATTTCGGCTCAACATCAACGAACGAGACGAATCTCCGGCGCTGTTAAGCCATTCTAAATTTTTGAGCGCGGGACGCTTTTGGAGGATAGCGAGTGGCAGCGGCTGCATTCTACGATCTTGAAGGAACTCTGGTCAGCACTAATCTGGTTCATACGCTCGGCTTTTACGCGAAGAACCAGCAGGGACTGTTTCGCACTTTCAAGAAAAGCGCTTCGACGCTTTTGAGCATCCCGATTTTTGCCGTCACGGATCAATATAGCCGGAAGGTCTTCAACGACCTCTTTTTCAAACGCTACAAGGGCGAATCGGAAGACCGCCTGCGTTTCTTCGCCGAAGAACTTTTTGAAGACGTTTTGAAGCCTGCGATTTTTCCCGGCACGTTCGAGCTGATTGAAAAATCACGCAGCCTGGGGCTCAGGCAGGTCGTCGTTACGGGCGCGCTCGATCTTTCCGTCACGCCCCTGATGAAATATCTCGGAATCGAAGACTACGTGGCGAACCGTCTGGAATTCGTCAACGGCGTAGCGACGGGGCGATTGCTTCCGCCCGTGCTGGCCGCCGCGACGAAAGCATCCTGGATTAGAACTTTCGCCGAGCGCGAGGGCTTGAGCCTCAGCGATTCATACGCCTATACCGACAGCATGTCAGACCTTCCCATGCTCTCCGTCGTAGGCCACCCGGCAGCCGTCAACCCCGACATGCGTTTGAAACAGACGGCGCTGCATCACGATTGGCCGATACTGAATTTGAAGTGATGGGTGATAGGTGATAGGTGATAAGAAAGGATATTTCTATGCGTCCTCACGAAAAGCTAGAAGTATGTAACAGGGCAGTCGAGTTTGTGGTTACTGTGTATAAGGGAACATCTGAGTTCCCTAAGGAGGAGAAGTTCGGGTTGACATCGCAAATCCGTCGTGCGGCTGTGTCCGTTCCAGCTAATATAGCTGAAGGTGCAGCACGGCAATCTTCGAAAGAATTTTCTCACTTCCTGGCTATTGCACAAGGCTCAGCAAGTGAGCTTGAAACGGAGTTGCTCATCGCGGAGCGTCTTGGTTATCTTAGGATAGATACCTACAAAGAAATGCACAGCGAATTGAATACTATTGCGCGCATGATTGTGGGACTATCACAACATCTAAAACGTAAAGATACAATGGAGAACAGGTGATAGGTGATGGGTGATAGGTAATAAGAAAGAACCTGTTTTCTCTTATCACCTATCACCCATCACCTATCACCTATCACTTATGTCTCTACAGCTAAGAAGAAAAACACACGAATCCGTCGTCTACATTGACACGGACAGCGCGCCGCGCGTGATGCCGTCGGGCGAGGATTTTATTCTGGAAGATTTGCCCATCGGGACGCGCGTGATTTATCCGAAGCCGCCGATTAAGGGATTGCCCAACCGCGAGGCCGCGATTCGCTACGCGCTCAATCACCCGCACGATTGCGATCCGCTGTTCGCGCAGCTTTATCCGGGGATGAAAGTCACGATTGCGGTGGACGACATCAGCTTGCCATTGCCGCCGATGGCGACGCCCGACATTCGTCAAACGGTCATAGAGATTTTAGCCGAGATGCTGGCCGGTCATGGCGTGGACGACGTGCATATCATCATCGCCAATTCCCTGCATCGCAAGATGACCGAGTGGGAGATGAAGCGAATGGTCGGCACGAAGATTTTTGACGACTTTTACCCGGACCGCTACTACAACCACGACGCCGAATGGCCTGAAGGCTTAATCACGCTCGGCCACACGAAGCACAAAGAGCCGCTTCGGATTAATCGTCGTTGCGCGGAATCCGATCTAGTCATCTACGTCAACATCAATCTCGTCCCGATGGATGGCGGGCACAAATCCGTCGCCGTCGGTCTTTGCGATTACGAATCTTTGCGCGCGCATCACGAACCGCAGACCATCCGCGATTCCGACAGCTACATGGACCCGGCGCGCTCCGAGTTGAACCACAAGGTCGTGCGTCTCGGTAAACTGGTTGACGAGCACATGAACGTCTTCCACATCGAGACGGCGATCAACAATCGTATGTACACGGGCGCGCTCGATTTCCTCTTCAAGAATGAAGACGATTTCACGGCGTTCGACCGCCTGAAATTCGAAACCATCCGGCGGACGATGAGCAAACTGCCGCGCGCCGCCCGCCGCAAGATGCTGCACGCGATGCCCGCCCAGTATGAGTTAATCGCCTGTCATGCGGGGCGCACTGAGCCTGTTCACGAGAAGATTATCGAAAAGGGTTTCGACCAGTACGCGATTCCGATTAAGGGACAGTGCGACATTCTCATCACGGGCATCCCGGACATTTCGCCTTACAACGTCTACTCGATTTTGAACCCTTTGCTCGTGCAGGTGATGGCGCTCGGCTATCACTTCAACTTCTATCGCGGCAAGCCGCTCTTGAAGAAAGGCGGCGTGCTGATTCTTCATCACCCGTGCTACGACGAGTTTGACCATAACTTTCATCCGAGCTACATAGAGTTCTTCAATCGCCTGCTGCCGGAAACGCGCGACCCCTTCATCCTGCGCGAGAAGTACGAGCGCGAGTTTGCCAATAATCCCTCTTACGTCGAGATGTACCGGCGCGGCAACGCCTATCACGGCGCGCACCCGTTCTTCATGTGGTACTGGGGCGAGAATGGACGCCAGCACGTCGGCAAGGTGATAGCTGCGGGCGCAGAGAACGCGCACGTCCCAGCCATGCTCGGCTGGGATCGCGCAGACAATCTGACCGAAGCAATCGCGATGGCGCGCAGCCACATGGGACGCTCTGCGGAAATCACGATGCTGCATCAACCGATGATCGGGATCGCTGATATGGAATAGGGAAAGATGAAACTATCTCCAACCGAAATTTATAACGGCAGAAACGTCTTCATCATCGGCGCGACCGGCTTTCTAGGCAAAGTCACGCTCTCGATGCTGCTGCATCGCTTTCCGAACATCGGGCGCATCTACGTGACTGTGCGCGCACGCTCGCAGGAAGAATCCGAGACGCGATTCTGGAACAACGTCATCACTGCTCCGCCGTTCGACCCCTTGCGTGAGCGTTACGGCGACGCTTTCGAAGGTTTCATCCACGATAAGGTCGTAGTCGTCGGCGGCGACATCGGCGAAGCCAACATCGGTTACACGGAAGAAGAGGCGCAGGCGATTGCCGACGATGTGGATGTCGTGCTCAACAGCGCGGGCAACGTCACGTTTAACCCGACGCTGGAAAGCGCGCTTCGCACCAATGTCGTCGGGACAGAGAATGTCATCAAGTTTACGAAGCGGATGAAACGGCCTGCGCTCGTCCACGTCTCGACTTGCTTTGTCGCGGGCAATCGCTCTGGCCCGGTCTGGGAGTCAGACCCCGTCATAGGCTATTTCCCGCGCCGCGACGAAGACGACATGCAGGGCGTGGAGTTCTCCGTCGAGCATGAGATCAGGGATTGCGCGCGGCTCGCCGACCGCGTGCGTGACGAAGCGCGAGACGCGTTGATGGCCGCGCGCTTCCGTGAACTGGCACGCAAGCGCCTGATTGAAGAAGGCCGCGACCCTGATGATCTGGACGCGATGGGATTGGCCGTCGCCCGCGAGCGAAAGGTCTGGACTCGAACGCGATTGACCGACCTCGGAATTGAGCGTGCCGCGTGGTGGGGCTGGCCGAATATTTACACGTATACAAAAAGTCTCGGTGAACAACTCGTCGCCGCCGAAGATGGAATTGTTCGCTCAATCGTCCGCCCGTCAATTGTCGAATCCGCTATGTCGTACCCGTTCCCCGGCTGGAACGAAGGCTTTACGACGACCGCGCCGCTCATCTTCATCGCGCTTAAAGGCCAATCGCTGATTCCCGTTAATGAAAAATTGATTCTCGACATTACGCCGGTGGATCAGGTGGCCGCCGTCATGCTGGCGGTCGCCGCTCAGGCGTGCGTCGAAGAACCGCGACTCGTGCATCAGGCCGCGACCGGAGATTCAAACCCGAACGACATGCGCCGTATCGTCGGCTTGCTCGGTCTCTACAAGAGAAAGTATTTCGTCGAGAAGGATACAGGCTTCAAGCTCGTCAACCAGATTGCCGCCCGGATGGAGACGAAGCCCGTCACCCCGGCGCACTTTGACAGAACTTCGACGCCGATGATTAACGCGGCGGCTAAGAAAGTCTCTACCCTGCTTGACCGCGTGCGCCCGCGCTGGGGCGGAGGGCGTGTCGCCGAAGTCATTGATCGCGTCAGGCAGTCGGTTGATCGCTTTGAAGAATTGACGCACGAGACGCAGGAAGCCTTTGAGATGTTTCGACCCTTTACGGTCGAGAACGCTTACATCTTTCGCGCCGACAACGTGCGCTCTTTGATGTCGCGCATTCGTAAGGACGAGCAAAACTTTCTTCCCTGGCATCCTGAGAAGTACGACTGGTACGACTACTGGATGAACACCCATTTTCCGGGTCTCAAGAAATGGGTCTTCCCGAAACTCGAAGAAGACATGCGCGCCCAGCCCAAGCGCGTCTACACCTACCGCGATTTGCTCGAACTCTTCGAGACTTCAACCAAGCGCCACGCCACGCGCGTCGCCATGCGAATCGAGCGCGACGGGCGCAAGGAGCAGTACACCTACGCCAACCTGCGTGAACTGGCCACGCGCGCCGCAGCATTCTTTGTCAGTGAAGGAATCCGCCCCGGCGAGCGCGTCATGCTCTTGAGCCATAACGCGCCCGAATGGGGCATGACCTATTTCGGCGTTCTGAAAGCCGGAGCGACCTGCATCCCGGTTGACCCTGATGTCTCTACCGAAAAAGTGGTCAGCTTCGCGCGTGCCGGAGATGCGGCGGGGATAGTCGTCAGCGAGGAGATGTTTGCGAAGCACTCCGACCTTGCCGAAAAGTTAAAGGAAGCCGGAGTTGAGCCGCTACGCATCTGGCGCTTTGAAGAAGTCTTCGCCATGCCGGACGAGCAGACGGAAGACCAGCGCATCGCGCTTTTGCCTTCGCGCGTGCAGGCGCAAAGTGTCGCTTCGCTCATCTTCACTTCGGGCACAACGGGTCAACCGAAAGCGGTCATGCTCTCGCATCGAAATTTGACGAGCATGACTTCGATGCTTTCATCCATCTTCGACATGACGACGCGCGACGGCGTGCTGTCGGTCTTACCGCTTCATCACACGTTCGAGTTCTCTGCTGGCTTCCTCGCCCCCTTGAGTCGCGGCGCGCAGATTACATACATGGAAGAACTCACGTCTGACGCCCTGACGCGCGCCATCAAGAACGGTCACGTCACGGGGATGGTCGGCGTGCCCGCCGTCTGGGAACTGCTGCATCGTCGCATCAAGACCAAGTTCAACGAGCGAAGCAAACTGATCGGGAACGCGGCAGACCTCCTGATGCGTGTCAACTCGTGGCTGCGCGACAACACGCCGCTCAATCTAGGCCAACTCGTCTTTTATCCGATTCATCAGGGTATGGGCGGGCGCATCCGTTACCTGATTAGCGGCGGCTCCGCTTTGAGCGAGCAGGTTCAGAAAGATTTCCACGGACTCGGCTTCACTATCCTGGAAGGCTACGGCTTGACGGAAGCCTCGCCCGTCCTGACCGTCACGCGCCCGCAGAACAAGCTCTCGACCGGAACTGTCGGCAAGCCCCTGCCGGGTGTGGAAGTAAAAATCCTCGACGCCAACGCTCTCGGCATCGGCGAAGTAATCGCGCGTGGCCCAAACGTCATGGTCGGCTACTTCGAGAACGAAGACGCGACCAGGCGCACGCTCATCAATCGCTGGCTGCACACGGGCGACATCGGCAAGCTCGACGACGAAGGCAACCTCTATCTCGTCGGTCGCTCGAAAGAGATCATCATTGATACGAGCGGCAAGAACGTTTACCCAGACGAAGTCGAAGAGGCTTACGATACCTCGCCTTTCATCAAGGAACTAAGCGTCGTCGGCCTGCCCGATGGCCTGGGCGAAAAGGTCGCCTGCATGATCGTGCCCAAATACGAGCATGACGCTAGCCTAACGCGCGAAGAAGTTCGCAAGCGCATTGAAGAACACTTCCGCGATGTTTCCTCCACGCTTCCCTTCTACAAGCGCGTCAAGGTTCATCATTTCTGGGACAAAGACTTGCCGCGCACGGCCACACGCAAGGTCAAGCGCAGCGAGGTGCTCGATACGCTTCAGGTTTTGGAAGCGAGCGCGAAGGCGACCTCGCGCGTTGCTTCGCCTGATGAAAAAGAGGGCGATGCGACGTGGTTGATTAATATCGTCTCGGCAGTTTCCAGCCGTCCACGTTCCGAAATCAGGCTCGATTCGCGCTTGAATGATCTGGGCTTCGACAGCCTGATGTACGTAGAGCTTGCCACGGCCATCGAGAATGCCGGAGGCGCGCTCAAATCTCCCAACACGCTGACCGAGGTGCATGACCTGCGCGAACTCGCCAGCGTAGTCACGCGTCACGCACCGCCTGCGACGCGTAAAACCTCTGCCGAGACGCGTGCCGAAGCAGAGCGCGAGGACGAGATTCACATTCCGGCTTTTGTCCGCGACGTGGGGAATCGCGGGCTGGATGCTTTGCAGCGCGTCTTCTACGACAAGTTTCTCCACACGAAATACGAAGGCCGCGTGAATATTCCCGTTCACACCAACTTCATCGTCACGTCGAATCACACGTCGCATCTGGACATGGGCCTAGTCAAGATGTCGCTCGGAGATGCCGGGAAAGATATGATCGCGCTCGCGGCGGCTGACTATTTTTTCGACAACAAGTACAAGCGCGCCTACATGGAGAATTTCACCAACACCGTTCCGATTGAGCGCAGCGGAAGCCTCCGTCAATCGCTCCGTCACGCGCGCTCGTTCCTTGATCGTGGCTACAACGCGCTGATTTTCCCCGAAGGCGGGCGCTCCATGACAGGCCAGATCATAGAGTTCAAGCCAGTGATCGGTTATCTTGCGCTCGCCTGCCGTGTCGGCATCCTGCCGGTTTACGTTTACGGAACTTACGAGGCGATGCCCAAAGGCTCCACTCTCATCAGAAGCCGCGACATCGGCGCGCGCATCGGTCGCTATCTTTCAATCGAAGAACTGGAAGATTTGACGAAAGGCATGTCGCGCTCTGAAGCCTATCGTCTTATCGCCGCGCTCACACAACATTCCGTCGAAAACTTACGCGACGGCACGCGCCACGCCTTCGACGCCAGAGCTTTGCGTAAACGCTGGAAGGACGAACGCCGCGCAGCACGTAGCGGCAACGCCGAAGCAGATGAGCAGGCAGCGGAAGTAACGGCAATCGGAGACTAAAAGCAGTGATAGGTGATGGGTGATGGGTGATAAGAGAAAACACGCCGTTCTTTCCTATCACCTATCACCCATCACTTATCACTTTTCATCATGGCCACGACGAAAACTAAAAACCGCGCTCCGCGCAAATCTTCGGCAAAGTCCGCGGCGAAAGCTGTAGTGAAGAAGAGTACAGCGCTGACCAGAAGGCCGCGAGCCATCACGCTCATCACGGGCGGCACTGGCTTTTTAGGCTCCCATCTGGTGCGTCAGCTTGTGGAAGCGGGCGCGAAGAATTTGCGCGTGATGGCGACGTCCAATCCCGCGTGGCTCGCGGAACTCGGAGTTGAAACAGTCACAGGCTCGATCACGAAGGCGGAAGACGTAGCTCGTGCGGTTGAAGGAGTGTCGGAGATTTATCATTTGGCGGGGCGCGTCTCGCGCGATGACGAGGATGCGCGTGAGATGTATTCCATTCACGTTGACGGGACGCGCCTTTTGTGTGAGGCGGCGGTTCACGCGGGCGTGAAAACAATCGTGATGGCTTCGACGAGCGGCACGATTGCGGTCAGAGAAAAGAATGAAGGCATCCCTGACGAAAAGGGAGCGCAGCCCGTTGACATCATCTCGCGCTGGCCTTACTACGCCAGCAAGCTCTACCAGGAGCGCGTCGCGCTCGAACGCTTCAGCGGCGCAGGTCAGCGTCTGGTCATCCTCAACCCAAGTCTCCTGCTCGGCCCCGGAGACGAGCGGCTTAGTTCTACAAAAGTCGTGCTGGATTTTCTCGCGCGTAAGATCAGCGCGACGCCAACGGGCGGCCTCAGCTTTGTTGACGTGCGCGATGTGGCGACCACGCTCCGCACGGCGATGAAAGACGGCAGGCCGAATGAGCGTTATCTCCTGGGAAGCGCCAACTGGACGTTCGAGAAATTCTTCAGTCGCCTTGAGCGGCTGACACAGGTACGCGCGCCGCGCTTCTCCTTTCCCTCAAGGCTCGCGGTCGCAGGCTCGCAGCTTATTCATGCCTTCTACAAGCAATGGGACAAAGCTCCGCCAGTCGAACCCGCCGCCGTCGAGATGGCGGAATATTTCTGGTATCTGGATTCATCCAAGGCCGCGCGAGAATTGAATTTTTCGCCGCGCGACCCCGGCGAGACCTTGCTCGATACGGTTAAGTATCTTCGTGAAAATTTCCTCGCTGGCGTATAGAAGCCGCCTGAAAAGTTATATCGGCCTTCTGTCCCGTAGGGACAACGTGACAATAGCCCAGCGATTTATCGCTGGGGAAGAATGCCAGGAGAAGTTCAGAGTCCCGTAGGGACGACTGAAATATGCGCGGCTCTCTGGTTCAACCGTCCCTCCGGGACTCAGTTCTTATGTACCGAATCTATTCCCAGCCATGAATGGCTGGGCTATTTTCAATTGTCCTTACAGGACAGAAAGCATCTCTTGCTTTTAATAACCCCCGGAGGTTCCCGATGAAATTCTTCTATTCGTTGTTGCTGCTCCTAACCCTCTCGCTTCCGCTCTCGGCACAGACAGCCCCTGCGCTCACAACTCGACTGAATGAAATGAAGAAACTGGACTACATGGTCGGCCAGTGGAAGGGGACAGGCTGGATGGAGCGCCAGGGCGGGCGGGAGACTTTTGCCGGGACGGAGACTGTGCAGACAAAACTGAATGGCCTTGCCCTGCTCTTCGAAGGGAATTTCAAAAATAAAGAGGGAGTAGTCGCCCATGAAACCCTCGCCGTCCTCTCTTACGACGAGAAGACGAAGAGCTACAGCTTCCGCACGTACCTGGCCAACGGCGCAGTCGGGGATTACGTCTTAAATTTAATCGAAGGCGGATGGCAATGGAGTATCCAGTACCCGCAGGGCGGCGTCCGGTTCACCTTCAAGCTGACAGACAAGGGCGAGTGGTTCGAAATCGGCGAATTTTCTCAGGACGGAAAGAACTGGCGGAAGTTTCTTGAGATGAATCTCCAGAAAGTTAAGTGATACTGGTTTGCATGGCAAAAGAAGGCACACGAGCTAGACTGACCACGAAGGCACACGAAACGACACGAAACATCCGGCAGTATCTCTTCGTGTTGTTTCGTGTGCCTTCGTGGTTAGATCGTTTCTCTTTACGGCTAACACCTGACATGCAAGCGCCGTGGTAGGATTTCAAATCTGGCGGGCAGACGACCCGGCAACTCTCCGTCAATCTCAATTGCTACTTCCTCATCTTTTCGGGCAGGCCGCGCCGTGACGACGCGAGCGTGAGCGTGGTGAACCTGTTCCAGTTCAAGGTGCGTTCCCCTGTAGAGCTTATGCGCGTTGGCGAGAATCTTCAGCGCGCCGAGATCACCGATGGCGATTACGTCCAATCGCCCGTCATCCAGCAGAGCCATTGGCGCGACCTTCATCCCGCCCCCGAAATAGCGAGCGTTGGCGATGCACAGATTGCTCACCGTGAGCCGACGTTCCACTGCCTCGTCCAATTGCACGATGACGCTTGTTCCGGGTGAAGAGAAAGTTGACTGAATGGTTGCAGCGGCGAAAGAGATTTTACCGCCCAGCCAATTGGAGCGCGCCGACGGCAAAGAGCGCGAAGCTTTCCCCTTCACGCGTCCGATGATGTCTGTGCTCATGCCTAACGACGCGACGCCGAGAAAGTATCTGGACTCTTCAACGCCTTTGTGATTGCGATAAGTGGCGAGGCCAACGTCCATGCGCCTTGTGCGGCCTGTGCGAAGCAAGCGCGCAGCGTCTGCCGTGCGCGTCGGGATACCCAGCGAGCGCCGAAAATCGCCGCCCGTGCCGCTCGGCAGAACGCCTAACTCGACCTCATCAACGCAGCCTGATTCCAGAATCCCGTTGGCGACCTCCGAGATAGTCCCGTCGCCACCGCAAGCGATAATCAAGCGCCTGCCCTCTCTCGCTCCGCGCGCCGCCAGCACGCGCCCCTCGCCCTGCATCTGCGTAAACGCGCAGTTGAACGCCCCGAAATGCGCCGCCAACTCACTCGCCATCGCAGGCCACGCCCCACGCGTCGAGTTACCGCCGGAAGCCGGATTAATAATGACAAGAGGCAAAAGTGACATCGAAGTAGGACAGGCATTCCTGCCTGTTGTAGGACAGACATTCTTGTCTGTCATTAGTGGGACAAGCATTCCTGCCTGTCGTTGAGCGCGATAGCGCGAATATTCTGTTAGCGAACATCAAGAGCGTGCTGTTCGCACGCTTAGACAGACAGGAATGTCTGTCCTACCTGGCAAACATTGAGCGGTCTTTTTCGCCAAGCTCTGCGATTTTGGTCATGACGAAATCGGAGATTTCTTTGTAAGTCCGCACGTGATCTTTCTTCGCGAGAAATTCAGAGAGATCGAGGGGCGGGCCGAAGTGTATGCGGACGGGCTCGCCCCCGTTCCAGTTGGCGTTGATCTGCCGCAGGACTTTGTTGCCGAGTCCGGCGATGAAGACGGGAATGACCTGCGGCGCGGCGTCCTTGATGAGCTTGCCCACACCGGGTTGAGCGCGCAGGTACGAGTAGGGGTCTGAATTAAGATTGCGCCCGCCCTCCGGGTGAAAGCCGACGACGTGGGCTGCGCCGCTTCGACAAAGCTCCGTCAGGCGACGCATCGAATATTTATCGAAAGTGCGCTTCTCGTTCTGCCCGTAGATCGGCGGGTACATAGACCACCACCCGGCCAGAAAGTTGACCAGCATGCCCACGAGCGAGTCGTAAAAGAACTTGGCGCGCACGGGAAAGAAGAGTTGCATTGGCCGTCGCGTGCGACGAAAGAGAACGCTTGAGACGGCGTACATATCGAAGAACGAGCGATGATTGGCGACGAGCAGGAGCGGGCGTTCGGCGCTCGCGGCCTCAAAATGTTCGAGGCCGTAGACCTTCATCAGATTGTAAGTCGCCAGATAAATCCAGAGCGAGCCGATGTGACGTTGACACCACGTCCAGAAACGCTTCCAGCGTCCCTGATTCATCTCGTGCGCCTGAAGGAAGATGAACCGCTCCATCCTTGAGAGGACGGCGAGTTCCTCAGGCTTCGGATCAATTGATTGTTCTGATTCCGAACTCTCAGGCGTCAAGTCAACTTCAGACTTTTGACTGGCTACCTCAGACTTAGGACTCGTGACTTGAGACATCGGGCTTAGCTTCTAATCAATGGAAAAATATTTCGCTTCTTCGTGATGCACGATAATCGCGGAGGTTGATTGTTCCGGGTCGAGTTGGAACTCCTCCGTCAACTCCACATCAATGCGCGAAGGGTCTAATAGCTCAAACAGTTTCGTTTGATCTTCCAGACTCGGGCAAGCCGGATAGCCGAAACTGAAGCGCGAGCCCTGATAAGATTGGTGAAAGAGCTTGTTCAACTCTTTGTGGTCGCGCTCAGCAATGCCTAACTCTTCACGGATGCGCTTGTGCCAGAGTTCGGCGAGAGCTTCCGCCGATTCCACACTCAGGCCATGAAAGAAGAGATAGTCTGTGTAGTTGTCCGCCTTGAAAAGCTCCTGAGCATATTCGCTCGCACGTCGCCCCATCGTCACGAGATGAAATGCCGCCACGTCCATGCGTCCAGAATCCACAGAGGCGAAATAGTCTGCCAAACACAAATGCTTTCCCTCAGGCTGGCGCGGGAAAGTGAACCGCACATGCTCGGTCTTCTCATCATCGTGATAGATGATGAGGTCGTTGCCAGAAGATTGCGCCGGGAAATATCCGTAGACGACGCGCGGCGTGAGCAACTGCTCGCGCTTTGAACGTTCTTTCAAGGCATCGTAAGTCGGGCGGACATGATCCGCGACCAGCTTGCGATAAACGTCTGCGCTCTGCTTGCCCTGCTTGAATTGCCACTGGCCTTTGAACAACGCCGTCTCGTTGACAAACGCGAACACGTCATCGAGCGGGATGTCTTCGACGACGCGCGAGCCGTAGAAGGGAGCGCGCGGGATTGAAGTATTCGAATTAACGTCGGAACGCAACGTATGCGTCGTGTCGCCTGAAACTTTTGTGACGCCGCGCGGCCTCGCCGGTTTACGAATGCCGAGCTTGGCATCTTCGCCGACCAAATCTTCCGCATCATCGGCAGGCTGACCGTCATCACCGGCGACGGCGACGGCTGCTTTCGCGAGGCTGCCTGCTGCCTTCGCTTCCCCTCTGCCGCCGGTCAAAGTATCCATCGTATGAAGGCCGTCGAAAGCATCTTTGGCGTAGAAGAGTCGGCCTTTGTAAAGAGATTTCAAATCATCTTCGACGTAACGACGCGTCAGGGCTGCGCCGCCCAACACCACAGGCACGTTGATGGCGCGTTCGTTCATCAACTCCAGATTGTCGCGCATGATGAGCGTGGATTTGACGAGCAGCCCGCTCATGCCGATGGCGTCCGCCTGGTGTTCCTCGTGCGCGCGCAGGATGTCGTCAATCGCCTGCTTGATGCCGAGGTTGATGACCTTGTAACCGTTATTGGTCAGGATGATGTCAACCAGATTCTTGCCGATGTCATGCACGTCGCCCTTGACGGTCGCCAGCACCATCGTCCCCTTCGTCGTCGCCCCGCCCTTCTTCTCCATGAACGGCTCAAGAAAGCGCACAGCTGTCTTCATCACTTCCGCCGATTGCAGAACGAAGGGCAACTGCATCTGCCCGCTGCCGAAGAGATCGCCCACCACTTTCATCCCATCAAGGAGGATGTTGTTGACGATGTCGAGCGCAGAATAATTTTCAAGAGCGAGCTTGAGATTATCTTCAAGGCCGATCTTTTCACCGTCAATGATGTGGCGCTTGAGGCGTTCTTCGACGGGCAGGTTGCCCATGTCTTTCTTCGTGGTCTTGGTGGAAACGCCCTCAAAGAGTTTCGTAAATTCGCCGAGCGGGTCATACGTGCAGATGTCGCCGTCAAACTTTCTGCGGTCGTAGATCAGATCGAGCGCCACCTCGCTCTCGCGTTCCCCAATGCGGTTGAGCGGAAGAATCTTGCTGGCGTTGACAATCGCCGCATCCAGTCCGGCTTCGACCGCTTCATGCAGGAAGACGGAGTTGAGCGCGATGCGCGACGCCGGATTCAACCCGAACGAAACGTTCGAGACGCCGAGGATGGTGAAGCAACCGGGCAGCTCAGCTTTAATGCGCCGGATGCCTTCGATTGTCTCCGCCGCGTTGCGCCGGTCTTCCTCGATGCCCGTAGAAATCGGCAGCGCGAGCGGATCGAAAAAGATGTCGTGCGCCGGAATGCCGTACTTCTCAGTCGCCTGCTCATACGCGCGCTTCGCAATCTCGAACTTTCCTTCGGCGGTGCGCGCCATGCCCTGCTCATCAATCGTGCCGATGACGACACTCGCGCCGTAGCGTTTGCACAGTTCCAGAACTTTAGCGAAGCGCGGCTCGCCGTCTTCATAGTTGGTCGAGTTCAGAATGCACTTGCCGCCCGCGTGCTGAAGACCTGCTTCCATCTTCTGCCACTCGGTCGAGTCGAACATGAGCGGGATTTTGACGTTCGTCACCAATCGCGCCGCAAGTTCGTGCATATCTTTCTCGCCGTCACGCCCGACGAAGTCCACGTTGACATCCAAAACGTGTGCGCCTTCGCGCTCCTGCTCGCGCGCCAGAGAAACAAGGCCGTCCCAATCCTCTGCGTTCAGGAGGTCGCGCATCTTTTTCGAGCCACTGGCGTTGACGCGCTCGCCGACGATCAGGAACGAAGCATCCTGAACGTAAGGCTGCTGAAAATAGATGGACGAGGCAGACGGGACAAGCGTTGCGTTGCGCTCCTTCGGCGTCACGCTCTGCATTGCTTCGACCACTGCTTTCAAGTGCGAAGGCATTGTGCCGCAGCAGCCGCCGACGATGTTGACGCCGAAGTCTCTGGCGAAGTGTACAATCTGCTCTGTGAAAGTTTCGGGCGTCTCGTTGTAATGCTGCGCGCCGTCTTTGACTTCGGGCAAGCCTGCGTTCGGCAGCACAGAGACAGGCAGCGGTGCGTTCTCGCAGAGATAGCGAATGCTTTCGGTCATGTGACGCGGCCCCGTGCCGCAGTTCATGCCGACGACATCAATCGGGAAAGGCTCAAGCGCCGTCAGCGCCGCGCCTATCTCCGTGCCGTTGAGCATCGTGCCGAAGATTTCGATAGTCACCTGAGCGATGACTGGGATGCGCCGCCCGGCTTGCTCAAACTGCTCGAAGATGGCCGAGAGCGCAGCTTTCGTCTGCAACAAGTCCTGGCAGGTTTCAACGATGAAGAGATCAACACCGCCATCGAAGAGCCCTCGCACCTGTTCACTGTAAGCGGCCTTGAGGTCTTTGAACATGATGTGGCCCAGGGTGGGCAGTTTCGTTCCCGGCCCCATAGAGCCTGCGACCCAGCGTGGTTTCTCTTTGGTCGAATAATCTGAGGCCACACGGCGGGCAAGCTCGGCGGCTTTGAAGTTCAACTCGTAGGCCAGATGCGCGATGTTGTATTCGGCTAAGACAATCCCTGTCGAGCCGAACGAATTTGTTTCAACCACATCACAGCCCACGTCAAAAAACGCGGAGTGAACCTTTTCAATCGCTTCCGGCTTACTGATGAGCAGATACTCATTGCAGCCTTCAAGCTGCGCCCCGCCGAAATCATCAGCCGTCAAATTCTGCAACTGGATGTTCGTGCCCATCGCGCCGTCGAAGACGACGATGCGCTCTTTCAATGCGTCAAGAAAGTCACTCATCAGATTTGTTGTTCATCCCTTCCGGTCTCAAGTCTTTCGCTCGCGCGCTCTTGCCCCAATCAAATTTGAAGCCCCGCGCTGAAACAACGCGGGGCTTTCCGTCTCAAAGCCTATTCGATTGGTCTTTACGGGAAAGACTCGCCGAGCTGTTTAGCAGTTTATTTTACGTGGCCGCAAGTTGCCTTAACTCACCACGTTTGTACAGTCAGGTATTGAAACATTCACCGTTTCTCATGTCAAGAGACCGAAGGCAGAACCATCAGTGCTTGCCCGCAGGCAATCGCTCCATGAGATAGACGCGCTGTCGAGCGGGCTTATCCCCGGTCGCAGGCCAATTGAGAATTGCCTTCCACACGTCCTTTGACTCCTGCTGCCAGCGAAAAGTGTTTCTGGCTTTCGCAACCGGCTCGAAGGTTACTGACTTGTCTTCAAGTTGCGTTGCTACCCAGCGTGCGCCCTCACCCGCGTTGCCGAACGCTCCGTCCTTGAGTTCAAAACGGGTCACGTCTGCCACCTTGCTCAACGTCTCGTCAGCTAAGCCCTCGACGACGAGAGTGGCTTCGCCTTCAAAATGGTAGCGCTCGTAGAAAGGCGTCTCGACATCACCCGTGCCCCGCCACGTTCCTTCTATCCAGCGCAGCTTTGCCAGTTCGCCAGGAGAGATGCGTTTCGGCTTCACCGCCTGCGTTGAGGCCTCCTGTGCGCGGGCAGTAGTTTTTGTACTCACGAATAGACTGAAGCTGAACAGCAGAACACCTGCGACGAATATTATTGCAAATACTTTGATTCGGGACTTCGCCCGCATGGATTGTTTCACCCTGACTCTCATTTCTACTCCTCCCATAATCGTCTCATGTTGAAATCGAAACCTTCGCCCGCACGAACCGCTCAAATCAATTCGCAGAGCATGATACTCGAAAGGGATGATACCCGACAGACAAGCTCGAATGAACTGTCACGCGTCGCTTTGACGACGCTTGAACGCTCCATAACAGCCTATGCCGACCAGTATCAATCCAAGAATGATGTGCAAGACATCATCCGCCCTAGTCCAGCGGAAGTATTGCTCCGGGAAAAGATGAGTGTAGCTGGCGAAGGCTTGATAAAGATCAATCAGCCCGAAGACGATATTGAAACCGATTACCCACCCCTCGCGTCGCATCAACACAAGAGCGAGGCCGATGCTACCGGAGATGATATGGAAGATGTTGTATGGCACCGCTCCACTGGTCAGCCCCTTGTCACCGGGCAACAGAAATCCGGCGGCGCCTGCGAGAATCAACACGGGCGCGAAGATCATCAAGATTAGATAATTGAGGCTCTTCTTTTTCGCACTCATGATTATTTGTGCCAACTAAAATAAACCTACTACCCATTTGTGCTTGCTCAAGGAGTACCTCCATCCCACAGAGTCTTGCGCCTAACGCTAATTGGGCCGCTGTCGCCTTTAGTCGAAATTACCGACAGCGGCTTCACAGATCTCAGGACTGACTTTTACCGATCAGGGCAACAAAACTCAATCGCCAAATTGAGGGCATAACCTCTTTTTAAGAAGCTCTTCCGAGAGGATTACACTTACTCCGGCGATGATAGCGCTTCAGGCAAAATCGTAATGAATGGTGGCCGCCTGACACCATCCAGGCAGGAGGTATTTAGTCCCTGAACTGTCCCTTTCGAAATGAACTCCGCAGTAATCCCACTGAGGCAGGCGGAGAAATAGCCGTGCCCTCCGTAGGGAATGGTTACTTGGCGACCATTCGGAAGGTAGCGCGCCACCTCCGCGCCGAGCCAGTGAGGAGAGGCAGGGTCCACTTCGCCGGAGAGCATTAACACTGGGGCGTCCGCCTTAACCGCGTCTGTGAAACTGCGTGGCGCGGGCGGCTGCGCCCACTCCCGGCATGCGTTGACGTGCACCCTCACGCGATAGTCCCCCAGGAAAGTACCATTGGTCTCTTTCTTAATATCCTCTTCAGTAATGAACGGAACGCTTTCCGAACAGGTCACAGAAAAGTACATGCCCAGCGAAAGTGATTGATAGATGCCGCGCGCTTGTGGGAGGGCGGCCAGGAGAAAGGGACTGAAATCGCCCTGATATGCCCGGTGAATGAGCAAGGGGATGCTACTCGCCGGTCCTCGATCATAGAGCATCATGCGTAATCGCTCGGCGAACACGCCGCGACCGAGGCTGACTCGTTGCGCCTTCTTCGTGAGTGGATTAATTAACTCAACAACCACCGGCCCCTTCCCCAGCCGATTAAGCACCGACCGAAACTCCTCCCGCAGATTCGGGAACGCCGCGTGGCAGGCGCTGTCCGCTGCACAATCATCTATTAGATGATCAAGCGCGTACTGCGCGCCCTTAGCAAACGGGAGCGGTAGTTTGAGGTTCGTCGGCGCGACCCCTGCCAGGACAACACTGCGGACGCTTTCCCGGTATCGGCGCAAGTAGGCCAGTGCCACGGTCGTCCCGTAGGAGCCGCCGTAGAGGTTAATCTTCTCATAGCCTAAAGCACGGCGGACATCGTCTAAGTCTTCGATAGCGATGCTCGTCGTATATTGTTTCAGGTCTGCAATCTTCTCCAACCGCTCACGACAGGCGCGTATCTCCTGAACGGGAAACATGTCCTCGAAGTAGCCACGCAGGTCGTTATCATCTGTGAAGAGATTACAGGTTAAAGGGTTCGAAGCCCCCGTCCCCCTCTGATCTATGAAGACGAGGTCGCGCCCCTGCCTGATGTTCGACAGTGGCCCTTCCCCGAGATAACCGACAAGGCTCGCAGCGCTTTGTCCAGGCCCACCCGCAAAGAAGAAGACGGGGTCGGGCGCAGGCTTCTCAGCCAAGGCTGGTAGAATTACCATGTTGAGCGCGATCTTGCGCCCGCGTTTTGAAGCCCGGTCTTCGAAAACCTCATACTTGCCACACCAAGCCTTTGACTTGAGTTCCAGGTTCCGGCAGGGACTCAGAAAAGGTCGCGGCGGTGAATCCGCTTGAGCTTGCGCCACCTTCGCCTGATCGCTCAGCAGCCAGCTAACGGAAAGTAGTGAAAGCGTGATAGCGATTCTGATATTAATCTTCATTGGATTGTTGCAGGAATTCATAATTGCCGCCTTCGAGTTGCTGGCCTGAGACACCACAGGAGTATCGTATCCTTCGCTGAAGTTGCCCTAAATAAGTAATTCTTTTAGATGATCGGACTCCGGCTATCAACAATTACTGTTCAGGTCGCAGCCCCCTCTTTGCACATAGTAGGAGACCAACGCCCGTTTCGATCATGGCGCCCCGAGCGCGCGCAGGTCGCGGTTCTCCAGCACACGCCTGGGCGCACCCTCACGCGCGGCGCGGATCATCGCGCGACCCAGCTCCTCGGTGGTGATGACCGCCCCCGGCGCGATCAGTCGCACCAGCGGCAGGAGCGGTCGAAAGACAGCGTAAGCAATCCGCGTCCAGCGCGTCTTCGAGACCTCGCTGTGCATAGGCCGCAGCATGGCCAGACGGAACATATATGCGTTCGGGAACAGGGCGAGCAGCGCCTCCTCTGTGCGCCCCTTCACCTGCGCCCACATCGCTTTGCTACCTGTGCCAGCGCCAGAGACGTAGATGAACGTCATCCTGGGGTTGAGCTTTGCCAGCACCTGCGCCCAGCCGAGGGTCAGGTCGTATGTCAGGCGGGTGTAGTCGGCCTCGTTCATACCAGCCGACGAAACGCCTAGACAGAAGAAGCAGGCGTCGTAGCCTTGCAGGTCTGCGCCGTCCACGCTGAAGTCGAACATGTCCTTGCGAACCAGCTCGCGCAGCTTTGGGTGCGCCTGACCGGTTGTGCTGCGGCCAACCGCGAGTACGCCCTCGACGCCGTCGTCGCGCAGGCACTCGCGCAGGACGCCCTGCCCAACCATCCCTGTACCTCCGAAGAGGATTACCTTCATAACATCTCCCTGACGCCGCTTATGCCACTAGAGTATGAGGCGATCCCGCATTCCGCCAGACGCAGCGGCACGAATCATCTCCTGGTTGTATAGATCATACGGGAACCCGAGTTCAATCCGACTCGCTTCGTCGAAGGACTTCAGTTGTTCCGCTATTCTCAATGAAATGCGTCTCGCTGGATATTGTCTGACGGTAATCGCTGGACTATACTGGCCCCGCTCTCAATGTAGAAGAAGGAGGCTGTAATGGAAACCCACCGAGGGCCTTCGTCCATAGTTGCGGTAAGCTTTATGTTTGCCGTTTGTGTCTTCATGCTTGCGATAAACTCTGCCCAGGCTCAGCAGACCGGCCCGCCGCCTCCGGGCAACCGCGACCCATTCGCGGAAGTGCGTGAGAGGCAGCAGCGCGAAGTGCAACTCCGCAACGCCGAGATGGTGGGAGGCGTGAAGAAACTGGATCGGCGGGCTGCCGAGGCCGCAGCCGAACAGATGAGGGAGGATTTCAAAAACATCCAGCTTCTGCGCAACAAACTCGCGCGCCACCTCTTATCCAATAAGCCGTTCGACTACAAATTCATCGCTACTGAGACCGAACAGATTAACAAACGCGCCAACCGGCTGAAGGCGCATCTTTTGCGCGAAGTCACCGATGATGAAAAACCGGGACAGGGGAAACAGGTCGAGATCGCTGAAGCCCAAATGCGAGACGCGATTGTGACGATGTTCAAGCGGATCGACAGCTTTACAGAGAACCCCGTCTTCAAAGTCCCTGACGTTGTTGACGTGCAACAATCGGCGAAGGCCAATCGCGACCTGCGACACATCATCCTGCTCAGCGAGGGCATCAGGAAAACAGCCGAAAGGCTCAACAAGATGCACAAGAACTGAGGCGCTCGTAGGACAGCTCACCCTGTCATTCCTTAATGATAACTGTCAGAACCGCTTCTTTGTGAAGTATCCCCCGGTATGCTTAACGGTTTGTAACTTACGTTTCACCCCGCCCGCATTATAGAAGTCATCTTCGACGACACTGCTCTACACCAAACTCAGCGCCGAATCAATCTCCAGAGAGAACAAGAGACGACCCTACCATGAAAAGAATGATAGCGACCTTCTCCTTAGCAGCACTATTTCTGCACACCATCCAGCCCCCTGCGGGCATCGCACAGCAACAAGACACCCGCGCCGGAAATTCGACTGCCGTCGAGGTGTCGGACAGCCACTCGGTCTTCCGGCGCTTGCTCCGTGCTCCCGCGCCGAACGTGGAAGCGGCGCGCAAAGCCGATGAGATGTTGGCGAAGATGACGCTCGAAGAGAAGGTCGGTCAGATGACACAGCTTGAGATTAGCATGGTCTCCACGGGCAGGAATCAGGAGATCAGAATAGACCCCGCCAAGCTGGAAAAGGCCGTCGTCAAGTACGGCGTCGGCTCCATCCTCAACGTCGCGGATCAGGCGCTCACGCTGGACCGCTGGCACGAGACCATCCGGCAGATTCAGGACGCGGCCAGAAGGACTCGCCTCAAAATCCCTGTCCTTTATGGTATTGACACGATTCACGGCGCGAATTACGTGCAGGGCGCGACCCTCTTCCCACAGCCGCTCGCGATGGCCGCAACGTGGAATCCTGAATTAATGATGCGCGCTTCTGAGGTCGCGGCCATCGAGACGCGCGCCGCAGGAATCCCCTGGACGTTCTCGCCCGTCCTCGACATCGGACGCCAGCCGCTCTGGCCACGCCTCTGGGAGACTTCCGGCGAAGACCCGTACCTTGCGACAGTCATGGGAGTCGCATCCGTGCGAGGTTACGAGGGCGTAGACCTCTCCTCGCCTGAGCGTGTCGCCGCGTGTCTGAAGCACTACATGGGCTACGGGCTGCCCTTGAGCGGCAGAGACAGGACGCCCGCCTGGATTCCGGAGATTTACCTGCGCGAGTACGTGCTTCCCCCCTTCAAGGCGGCAGTTGATGCGGGCGCGCGCACCGTGATGGTCAACTCCGGCGAAATCAACGGCGTGCCGGTCCATGTCAGCCACTTTATCCTGACGGACATCCTGCGAAAGGAGCTGGGATTCAAGGGCGTCGCCGTCTCCGACTGGGAGGACATCAAGAAGCTAGTGACCATTCATCGCGTCGCCGCCGACGAGAAGGAGGCCACGCGCATGGCCGTCATGGCCGGAATTGATATGAGCATGGTGCCGAGCGACTTCAGCTTCGCCGATCATCTGCTCGCGCTCGCGAAAGAGGGCGCGGTTCCGCAGTCGCGCATTGACGAGGCCGTGCGGCGCATCCTGACGCTCAAGTTCGAACTTGGCCTATTTGATGACCCGATGCCGAACGCATCGCTGAAGGCGAAGTTCGCCACGCCTGAGTCGCGCCGTTTGAGTCTGGAAGCTGCGCGCGAGGCCGTGACACTCCTGAAGAACACGAACGACCTTCTACCGCTAGGTAAGAATCGCAAGGTACTCGTCACTGGCCCAACCGCCGATTCGCTCGTCTCGCTCAACAATGGCTGGACT
Source organism: uncultured Acidobacteriota bacterium (assembly GCA_963791265.1). Classification (GTDB taxonomy): domain Bacteria; phylum Acidobacteriota; class Blastocatellia; order Pyrinomonadales; family Pyrinomonadaceae; genus QHXM01. The sequence continues at coordinate 65,570 of CAWBSB010000002.1, read as the reverse complement.
TACGTCTGGCAGGGTTCAGAAGAATCGCTCTATCCGAAAGATCGCCCGACGATTCGACAGGCAGTCGAGACGAAGGTAGGGAAAGCTAACACGACTTACGTTCCCGGTACGCGCATCACACGCGCGACCACAGGCCCATCAAACACCACGCCCACCGACATTGATGAGGAGGTTGACATAGCGACGGCTGCCCGCGCCGCTCGTGACGCGGACGTGGTCGTGCTCTGTCTCGGCGAGGGTTCTTACACGGAGACTCCCGGCAACATCACAGACCTGACGCTGCCCGAACCACAACTGAAACTCGCTGCGGCGGTCGCTGCTACAGGCAAGCCAGTTGTCGTTGTGCTCGTCGAAGGCCGACCTCGTATTATTAGTCGCATCGCCGACGGCGCGGGCGCAATCCTCATGGCCTATAACCCCGGCAACGAGGGTGGGCAGGCAATCGCAGATGTGCTCTTCGGAGATTACAACCCGTCGGGCCGTCTGCCCATCACCTATCCGCGCAATCCGAACGCGCTCCTGAACTATGACCACAAGGGTTATGAAAACCAGAACACAACTTTCGGTCTGACGCCCTTCAACCCGCAGTTCCCTTTCGGTCACGGACTGAGCTATACGACCTTCAAGTACGACCGCCTGAGCCTCAGCCGGAAGCGTTTGAGTGAGAAGGACAAGCTGATCGTCAACATCACGGTAACGAACACAGGGCGAAGGGCAGGAAGCGAAGTCGTGCAACTTTATGTGCGCGACCTCGTGGCCTCCATTACTCCGCCTGATAAGAGACTCAAGCGGTTCGCCAAGATTCGCCTGGAACCCGGCCAGAGCCGAACGCTCGCCTTCGAGCTTGACCGCGATGACCTGACCTTTATCGGCCAGAACAATCGCCCCGTGGCCGAGCCTGGAGACTTCGAACTACTGATCGGAGGACTGACGGAGAAATTCACGCTCACTCAGTAAGAATGCAAAATTAAAAATGCAAAATGCAAAAGTGAGGCGGAGAACCACATTTAATTAAAAGTGGTTTCAGCATTAATTTTTCATTCTTCATTTTTAATTTTGCATTCCTACTGTCCCGCTTCGGGCAGTGCGCGCAAAGAGAGGAGCGTGATGGTGGTCGGCGTGCCATTCTGGACCTCGACCTTGAGGAGTGCCTGGTAATACTTGGGTGGCGCGTTCTGCCCGCCGAGTTGCCGCAGGCGCTGGCCGAGAACTGCCAGGTGATTGCGCGTCGTGATGAATTCCGCTGCCGCCTCCGTCCCTTCGCTGAAGATGCCTGCGAGCGTCATCACCGCGTGCTCGCCCGAAACGTTTGGCTTGACGGTGATAAGCGCGTAATCAACCGCCAACTGTCCCGTCTGCTCATTAAACTGCGGCTTGTACTCGCGCGCTTCGCCGGGGAGCGGGTCGTGGTTCTCAATGGTCGCGTTGAAGGTGTAGACAAAGTTCTCGACCGAAGGGAGACGGCGCGACCACTCGTTGACGTAGATGCTGCCGAGCAGAATCACATTGCGGTACTTCAGATCGGCGGCGCTCACATGACGGCTCTGCCTGAGCAGGATTGTTTTGTTCGAGGCGCGCAAGAGGTCTGTCAGGCGATAGACGCCGATGGCTTCGCCCATCCCCGTATACATCCCCAGAGATGGGACGAGCCGGGGCGTATTGCCTCCTGTCCATTGCCCCTTAAATTCCGGCGATTCCACCAATGACCGCGTTTGCTCGGGAGTTAAAGGAATGGCTCGCTGTGCCAGGGAGCCTGGGTCGGCCTCGTTCAGGAAACGGAAGAGAGGCGGATTGCTGAGGACGAGCAGGGGTGCTTCGGGATCGTTTATGAACGGACTCCAGACAGCTTTGAACTCTTCGGTGTTAAGCGAGGGGTCGGCGCTTCCGGTCGCCTGCCGCCGCAGTTCCCGGTTCGAAAAGTAGAGCATCAGGACGGCGGCACCTAGCAGGACGACAAGCCCGCACAGTAGAAGCAAGACCGCTCTGCCTTTGCGCGGTCGTGGAATGCTTTCGACTGGCGAGTGGCCGTCCGCTCCTGCGGTCGGGGCTTGCCCGCCCGAATCAGTTCCCTCCGTCTTATGAGTCGAGCCGGGAGAAGTCTCATGCAACGACCCCGTGTCAGGACAGTTGAAGACCGGATGATAGTGTCCCTTGGGGAGGTCAATGACAATCTGATCGCCTTTCCCCTCTGTGGTGTAATATTCATGCAGCTTCGTCCGCAGACGCCCTGCCTGAACACGCACAACCGAGTCAATGCGCGGGTCGTATTCGCTGTTGCGCCCGAAGACCTCCGTAGCGATTGTGTACTCCTTGAGTAGCACATCCTCGTCGTCCACGGTCTTTTCCACAACGAAGCGGAGGAACGCCTTGAGGCTTTCCGAATTTTGGAGCGTGCGGCTGTGAAGAACCTTCTCAAGCTGCTCGAGCTTCTGTTCCTTGCCTAATTTCATAGTCTCGACCACGAATCCGGAGAAACGTCCTACCAAAGATTTCAGACGACACGGCGAGGCGTCGTTTCTGAACAAGTGCGAGTTGCAATAATTGTTCGTTGTCCCAACGAAGGCTGGAATATCCCAAGTGACAGCGGCCCGAATTATAAGCCCACTTGCCGCTATTCAACAACACGCAAGGGTCAGGACGAGTGCGAACCAGCAAATAATCAGGGCTTTGTTGATGTAACAAGGTTACATCCGCCGTGTAACACGCGGCATTCTCAAGAAATATGCGGCCTGAACCGATAAGTATTACCGTATCTTACTGACAGTAACTTTTAGATGGCGAGTGACAGGTATAGAGTATATTCAAGTCCTAGTCTACCTGGCATCAAGCCGGAATTTGAGTTCTTATACATTTGTGTGTTGAGCCCCTGGCCGGGTCTGGATAGGCGAGCCGTGGTACTCACGATTGGAAATTTAATCGAGGCCAGCGAACTCTGGATAGATCGCCGCTTACCCGTCAGACTGGACTAAAGTTAGCAGAGCCTTACCTTTTAAGTCATCTTTATCTTTACTTGCTACTGCAATCATAGCTCCTGATTTTGAGGAGCGCACCGAAGCCAGAAAGACTTCCAGAAGCCGCCGGGCGGGGTTCGTTTTGAGCATCATTACCTTGGGTTGACTGTCACAGACCATTTCGGTTCGTTGGACGAGCGGACGAAATACGCCAGGAGAGACAAATCATGAAAAAGAATTTAGCTCTTTACGTCGTACTGATCCTGCTGGGAGTCGGCCTCCTGAGCGGTGTTCACGCTCAGACGAGCACGGTCGGCAGTATCAGCGGCACAGTGCGTGACCCGCAGGGTGCCGCCATCCCGGGGGCTGAGGTCGTCATCGCAGAGGAGACGACCGGGCAAACGCGCACCGTGAGAACCGATGATGACGGCGAGTACTCAGCCCAGAGTCTCCCGGTAGGCCGGTATAGCGTGACGGTCGCCCCACAAGGGTTTAAGAAAACGGTCGCCACCGGGGTCGAAGTACACGTCAGCGACAGGGTGGTCGTTGACCTCAACCTCGAAGTCGGGCAGGTGACAGAGACGGTGACGATCAACGACGCGGCGCAACTCGTCGAGACGGAAAGCGGCAAGGTGTCGAGCCTCGTCTCCGAGAAGCAGGTGACGGAGCTTCCGCTGAACGGGCGCAATTATGCCGCGCTGGTGACGCTGGTGCCCGGCCTGTCAGCCCCGAACGAGGGCGGAGCCTTTGGCACACGCGGCACCGGGCTGGACTCTCACGTGGACGTATCGGTCAACGGCAACCAGTCGAATGCGAACATGTGGACGGTTGACGGCGTCAATAACATGGACGTTGGCTCGAACGCTACACTTTTGGTCTTCCCCTCCATTGACTCAATCGCCGAGTTTCGCGTCGAGCGCAACAGCTTCAGCGCGGAGTATGGTCAGGCGCAGGGCGCTGTCATCAACCTCGTCACCAAGGGCGGCGGCAACGAATTTCACGGCAGCCTCTTCGGCTTCATCCGCAACGACGTGTTGAACGCCAACGATTGGTTCTCCAACCGTGCCGGTAACTTCGGCCCGAACGATCCGGGCGGCGCAGCCGGGGAGCCGAGGCTACCTCGCGCACCGCTGCGCTACGGCAACTACGGCGGTAACTTCAACGGCCCCATTGTCAAGAACAGGGTCTTCTTCTTCTGGTCTGAGGAATGGCGGCGAGAGCGGCGTGGTACGGGGCCGCTCACGGCGCGCGTCCCCACCGCGCAGGAGAGAATCGGGGATTTCAGCGGTGCAATCCGCACCGGTAATGTGCCGTGGGACCCGACCACCTGCACTTTGGACGGCAACGGCAATCGCGTGTTTAGTGCCGCCACCTGTCAACCGTTCCCCGGAAACCGCATTCCGCAAAACCGGCTCAGCCCGGCTGGGCTCGCGCTGATGGGCATTTACCCGCTCCCCAACAATCCGGCAGACCCGACCGGCACGAACTGGATTTCGACTCCCCTGCAACCGGTTGACACGCGCCAGGACCTCATTCGCGGTGACATTACCATCACCGATAAGATGAACGTGATGGTGCGCTACATCAATGAGAAATGGGTTCACGGTGAGGCGGCTGGCAACTTCTGGGGAGACACACCATTCCCGACCCTGTCCTCGGATTGGGAACAGCCCAGCCGGAGTTTCGCCGTCAAACTGACGAACACGCTCTCTTCGACAGCCGTCAACGAGTTTCAGTTCTCGCGCGCGGGCAATGACATCTTCGTCACGACGAATCCGGCGGGTGATACGCTTAATCAACAGATTGCTTCCGTGTTTCCCACAGTCTTTCCGCGTGTGGAGGGCACAGGGCTTCCCACCGTCGGCTGGGGGGACGGTGGCTACCCGACACTATGGCACCAGGCGCCGTGGTCTAATCACCAGGACCTCTTCATCTGGAAGGACGACTTCTCCAAGGTGATCGGTTCCCACACCACCAAATTCGGCGTGCTCGTCAGTCATAACATCAAGAACGAGCAGCCGAACGGCGGGAGCGGCCTCTACACCATTCAGTCTACGGGCGGGCGCACGGGTAATGCTATTGCAGAACTGTTGCTCAGAGACCTGCCGCTTCTTGAATACACAGAGTACCAGCGTCAGGACACCACGCTGGGCCGCTGGCGTGACTTTGAATTTTACGGAACCGACACCTGGAAGATGCGTTCCAACCTGACGCTTACGTTCGGGCTGCGATATTCACTCTTCCCGCCAGCCTTCACGGACGACAATCGCATCACCAACTGGATTCCTGAACGCTACGACGGCGTCAACCTGAGCAGCGGCTTTGTTCGTGCCGACCAGTCTGACGCTGCCGGGCTGCCACGCGCTTTGGTGAACACCTACAAGGGCGGCTTCCAGCCTCGCGTAGGATTGGCCTGGGACATCAATGGCGATGGCAAGACTGCCCTGCGCCTAGGCTTCGGGCGCTACATCAGCCGCTCGAACGTCATCGCACACTTGCTGCGGCTGGCGAACAACCCGCCCTGGAATACCGTGGTTGATTCAGGTTGGAACCCCGCCGCCGTAACGCTTGCCGACTGCCCGTCCTGCCGAAGCCTCGACACCATTAATCCCGCGCTGGCAAATGCGGCGGCGGGTCTCGGCGGCATCAATTCGACCGACCCCAACTTCAAGCCGCCCGAGAGCTGGCAGTGGAACCTGACCGTCTCTCGCGAGATCATGAAGAACACGGTAGCCGAGGTCTCTTACGTCGGCAACCACGGTCTGCACATCTGGCGACTCATTAACGGCAACTACAATCAGGTACTGCCGCAGTTCCGGTCTGCTGTCGCCGCCGGGACAAGGACGGCTGATTCTTCGCGCAGGTTCGGTTTCGCCAACGCCGTGACGAGGGACGAATCAACGGGCGATTCCAACTACCACGCGCTTCAGGTTTGGATAGACCGGCGCTTCTCAAACAGGTTGGCGTTCCAGACTGCCTATACGTGGGCGCACACCATCAGCAACGTCCCGACGCAGTCCTACATCAGCCAGACGACCGATGTCTTCAACTACGATCTGGACAGGGGCGACTCCGACCTTGACCGACGGCACTCGCTTGTCTTCAACGCGGTGTACGTCCTGCCCCAGTTCAAGAATCTGGGCTCTGTGGGAAGCAATATCCTGGGAGACTGGCAGCTCAACACTATCGCCTCTTTCTACAGCGGCACGCCACTCAACATCTTTTCCGGCGTGGACACTGCCGGACTCGGCGGCGCGAGCAGCCAGCGTCCTGACCTTGTGCCCGGCGTTGACATTTATGCTAACGGCAGCGACCCGCTTCAGATACTCAACCCGGCGGCCTTCAGATTCCCCGCTCAGGGAAGATTCGGCAATCTGGGACGCGGCTCCATCCGTGCGCCCGGTATCAAGAACATTGACTTCTCCGTGGCAAAGAACTGGAAGCTGCGAGAGCGCGTCGGCCTTCAGTTCCGCGCGGAGATGTTCAATGTCTTCAACACCGTCAACTTCAGAGGACATAACCTCAGCGTCGCCGGGGGCGGCATTGAGAACAACTTCAACAACGGAGGCTTCGGGCGGGCCAACTCCACGCGCGGGCCGCGTGAAATTCAGTTCGGCCTGAAACTCAGCTTCTGATATAGTACGGCCACAGGCTGAATCCAGACGGAGGGGTGGATGAGTTAACTCAGCCCTCCGTCTCGGTTTTTTCGCTGAGTCCAACCCAAGTTATCAAGGTAGCGATGTATCTCCGTTTAGCCTTCCTCCCATTGCTCCTGCTCCTATCCACCCATTTCCAGGGTCAAGGCGATTTATTTCGGAAACATTATGAGGCGGCGGAGGCACACCGGCGTGCCGGTAATCTGGTTGCGGCGGAGGCTGAGTTCAAGGCAATTCTGACCATAGCCTACCCGGCGCTCGGAAGAGTTTATATCGCGCAGGCGAATTATCGCGGAGCGGTCGCGGCTTTGGAGGCAGCAGCCGTGCAACAGCCCGGCACGACGGAAGTGTTGGTCGAACTGGCAATCGCATACTTCTACACAGGGCAGTACCAGAAGGCCGCAGAGCCTTTAGGCCGCGCCCTCGCACATGACCCTCGAAGCGCGCCCGCGCACCACATGCTGGGCAAGACCCATTTCATGACGGGCGAATTTGAGAAGGCCGCGCGCGAACTCGAAGCGGCGCTTGAACTCGTGCCGGATGATTACGATGTCGCGTATACGCTTTCGCTGGCCTACCTCAAGCAACGTCAGCTCCCTCAAGCCAAACAGATTTATGATCGCATGGTTTCGCAACTCGGCGACCGTCCGCAGCTTCGAGTGCTCATAGGCCGCGCGTACAGAGAAACGGGCTTTCTAGCTGAGGCAATAGAGGAATTCAAAAAGGCCATCGCTCTCGATCCTCGCTTCCCGCGCGTCCATTATCATCTGGGTCTCACGTATCTACTCAAGGACGGCGCATCCAGACTCGCGGACTCGGTCAAGGAGTTGCAGACAGAGCTGGCTGCCCATCCGGATGACTTCTTCGCCAACTATTATCTGGGCGTAATCTATACCAGCGATGGGAAATGGGAGACATCTCTTAACCTCTTAGAGAAAGCCTCGCGTCTTCAGCCTGATAATCCAGACCCTTACTTCTTCCTCGGTCAGGCATATCAGAGTTTGGGAAAGTATACCCAGGCAATCGAGGCTTTCAGGAAAGCGATTGCCCTCAACCCCGGCCTGGGACATAACGATTATCAGGTGACGAACGCGCACTACCGGCTCGGGCAATCATTGATGAAGGCAGGCCGCAGCGCGGAGGGCGAGCGTGAGTTGCAAACGGCAGCCGACCTCAAGTCCAAAGCCTTCAAGCGGGACGAGGCGAAGTTGGACGCCTTTCTCAACGCTGCCAATGCAGATGAGAAGAATAAATTCCCGGAACTGGTCTCGGCGCAAGGTGTGGTCGTCGAGCCGAACATGGCGAATACGTCCAACACTCCGAACGCGAGTGCGGCGCTAAAAACGGATGCGACCTTTTACGAGAAGGTCATTGCTGCGGCTCATAATAATATCGGGCTACTACGGGCGGAACGCGCAGACTTTCGCGCGGCAGCAGAACACTTCAACTCCGCCGCGAAATGGAATCCACAGCATGCGGGGCTTAATTACAATCTGGGTCTGGCCTATTTCAAGACTGAGTCTTACAAGGAAGCAATCGCGCCCCTCGAATCGGAAGCGAAAGCTCGCCCGGCCAATCTACAGGCCAAACAATTATTAGGTCTCAGCTATTTCATGACGGAGAACTATGCCAGAGCGTCGGCGCTCTTGACCGAAGTTGTAGCCGCCAAGCCGAACGAAGCGGCACTCTATTATCCGCTCGCCCTCTCGCTTAGCAAGCAGGGAAAGACGGAAGCCGCCAATCGAATCACGCGGCAGATGGTGGCGATGGGCGGCAACAGCCCGCAGGTTCATATTCTTCTTGGGCAGGCGTATTACGAGCAGAACGAGACAGCCAAAGCACTCGAAGAATTGCGAACGGCGCTCTCGCTCGACTCCAAAGTGCGCCTCGCACACTTCTACTCCGGTCTGATTTACGTGAAGGCGGGAAAGCTGGATGAGGCCGCACGCGAGTTTGAAGCAGAACTGGCGCTGAACCCTTCCGACATTCAAGCCAGGTATCACCTCGGCTATGTCGCGCTGGCACGGCAGGAGACTGAGCGCGGGCTACGCTTGATGCGAGAGGTCATCCGTGATCGTCCCGATTTCGCCAACGCGCATTTTGAGTTGGGTAACGCCTTGCTCAAGCAGGGCGACACACACGGCGCGGTCGAGAGTCTTGAGATGGCCGCCAGGCTCTCACCTGGTCAGGCACATATTCATTATCAACTCGGTCGTGCCTACATCGCCGCAGGACGAAAGACGGAAGGCGAGAAACAGCTCGAAATCGCCCAGCAACTAAAGGACAAGGCGTTGCGCCAGGCTAACCAATGAAGAAATTTTTGATTCTTGATTTGCGATTTGCGATTGAAAGGACAGGCCGACGCTTTCATCGTCCAATCAAAAATCAAAAATCAAGAATCAAAAATTCTTCAGGTCTGCTCGCAGCGTTAATCATCTTGTCGCTTTTCTCGCCCGGTGGTTCAACGGCCAATCAACCGGCGGGCGTTCGCTTCACGGATGTCACGGAGCAAGCGAATGTGCGCTTTAAGCATGTCTCTACGCCTGAGAAGCGTTACATCGTCGAATCCATGAGCGGCGGCGTGGCGCTCTTTGACTATGACGCGGACGGCTATCTGGACATCTACTTTGTCAACTCGCTGACTGTTGACCTGGTGAAATCTAAGGGGAAGACGAAAAGCGTGCTGTATCGCAACCGGGGCGATGGCACGTTTATGGACGTGACTGAAAAAGCGGGTGTCGGCGACATCGGCTGGGGGATGGGCGCAGCGGTCGGCGATTATAACAACGATGGATTCGCAGACCTCTATGTCACCTGTGTCGGGCCGAATCACCTCTTCAAGAACAATGGCGACGGGACATTCACGGATGTGACCGAGAAGGCTCAAGTGGGCGACCCGCGCTGGTCGGCGGGCGCGTCCTTCGTAGATTACGACCGGGACGGCCTCCTCGATTTATTCGTCGCCAACTACGTCTCCTTCGACTTCAATAACCTGCCCGAATTTGGCAAAGACAAGACCTGTCAGTTCAAGGGCGTTGCGGTGCAATGCGGCCCTAGAGGAATGCGCGGCGACGGCGACTCGCTCTATCGCAACAACGGCGACGGCACGTTCACGGACGTGACTAAAAAGGCAGGGGTCTCTGACCCGAACGGCTATTACGGGATGGGCGTCATCAGCAGCGACTTTGACGAGGACGGTCTGATAGACATCTTCGTCGCCAACGACTCGACGCCGAACTTCCTCTACCACAATAACGGCGACGGCACGTTCAAGGAGATCGGTTTTATTTCGGGCACGGCGCTCAACGAGAACGGAGCGGCACAGGGGTGCATGGGCGTGACGGTGGCTGATTATAATCACGACAGCAGGCTCGATCTCTTCATCACCAACTTCGACGACGACTACAATGTTCTTTATCGTAACGACGGACAGAACTCTTTTACGGATGCTTCCTATTCAGCCAGGGTCGCTGCGGTGAGCCTTCCATACGTCGGGTGGGGAACCAGGTTTTTCGACTACGATTCGGATGGCTGGGTTGATCTGTTCGTCGCCAACGGCCACGTCTACCCGCAGATAAACAACTTTCACCAGCGCAACTTCGTACACCGCAACAATCGCGACGGGACATTCACGGAGATGGCCGAACAACTCGGCGCTCCTTTCGCATTGAAGCACGCGGCGCGCGGCGCTGCCTTCGGCGACGTGGATAATGACGGCGACGTGGATATTGTCATCAGCAATCTGGGTGGCGAAGCGCAAGTCTTGCGCAACGATGGCGGAAATGCCAACAATGCAGTGCTGATAAAGACGGTGGGCGTGCGTAGTAACCGTGACGGCATCGGCGCACGCGTGAAAGTCGTCTCCGGCGATCTTGTACAGAAGGATGAAGTCCGCAGCGGCGATAGCTACATCTCGCAGAGCGATTTCAGGCTACATTTCGGGCTGGAGAGGCGAACGAAAGTAGACTTAATCGAGATTCGCTGGCCGAGCGGCGCGATTGATAAGATCACCAATGCGAAGGCGAACAAGTTGATTACAATTAAAGAAGGTCAGGGCGTCATCGAACAAAAAGATTTCAAGATAGCCTCCCGGCGATAGGTTTCATATCTTTCGCGGGCGCGGGTAGTGGTTCAGATTGAAAAGAGTGTAGGGAAAGTTGAGGTTCACCACAGAGACACAGAGAGCACAGAGGGGGCACAGAGAGTTGATTCAAGCCTCCGTGCGTCCTCCGTGTCCTCTGTGTCTCTGTGGTGAATCGCCTCTTGGCGCGCGTCCGATTTGAAATTGAACCACTATTCGGGCGCGTATTCTCTGGCTGAAGATGTCTCACGCGAAGGCGCAAAGAGAAGACCAAAAATCGTCGGCGTTGAATAAGCTCTCAAGCGTTAGCTCATCCGCTCTACAATTAAGGCCGTGTATATCTATCCACTGAAAGTTACTGTCTGCCGTTTGACGATTATCTTCGCGCTCCTCTGCGTTCTTCTCGCCCCGGCGAGCGTGACGGCGCAAGAGAATAATCGCGCTCAACAATTGGAACGCGCGGCGGGGTTGATTGCTGCCAACCAACTCGCGTTGGCGGAGCAGCAGCTAGATGAAGTCCTTAAGCTAGCGCCGGAAGAGGCCACGGCGCTCAACCTGCTCGGAGCGATCCGCGCCAAGCAGGGGAAGTTGGACGAGGCCGAAAGTCTCTTCTCGCGCGCTGTCCGCAGTGACAACAAATTGACGGGCGCACACATGAATCTGGCCTACCTCTATCTGCTCAAGCGAGTGCCTGAAAAGACGGCTTCAGAACTCAAGGAAGTGCTGCGACTGGAGCCAACGAACGCGGAAGCCGCTTACAGGCTCGCATGGTTACTACTCTCGCAGGGACGCATTGACGAGTGCATCAGTTTTGCCGAGAAGATGAAGGCGACACCGGCAGTTTCAGCCCCCTTGCTGGGCGTGCTCGGCGATGCGTACTTGCGAAAAGACGAAAGGGGCGCGGGCGTCTCGGCACTTAAAAAGGCCGCCGAACTTGATCCTAATTATCCTGCATACTATTTCGCTTTGGGCGCGGCGTGGCTCAAGCATCCAGCAGACCTTCAGGAGGCCGAACAGTCTTTCCGCCAGTTCCTCAAGCTGCGCCCCGAAGACGCTCAGGGGCAACTGCATCTCGGCTACGTGCTGCTCAAACAAAAGCAGTATGCGGAGTCTCGCGAACTGCTGGAGCGAAGCATACAAAAAGGCTCCGGCACGCCCGAAGCCTTCTATTATCTGGGACTCATCGCGCAAGGGCAGAACGAGGACGCGCGTGCGATAGAGTTATTCGAGAAGGCAATCCAACTCGCGCCTGCGTTCGCGCATGCCCATATAGCTTTGGGCTCGACCTACTTGAAGCTGAAGGATTACCCGCGCGCCCAACAGGCGCTCGAAGCAGGGGTGAAGTTGAGTCCCGAAGATTCGAAAGCGCACTACAACCTCGCCATACTTTATGCCCGTCTGAATAACCCGGCGCGGGCGCAGGAAGAGATGCGCGTCGTCGAAAAATTGAAATCGGAAGGCAAGGCGCAGGCAGATGAAAGCGACATTCTCGCGCCCACGCGACCGCAGCGCTAGGAGCACTCAACGCGGACAACGATTGTGAAAGATAAGATTGTCATCCTCTCTTTAATGGTGGTTCTCATTCTTATCATGCCGCTTGACTACCGCGCCCAACAGACGACGGCCAGCGGCAAGGCAGCCATCGTTTTTGCGGAAGTATCTTCTAAGGCCAGCGGTATCGTTTGGGTTCACAATAACGCGCATTCGCCGGAGCGCTTCCTGCCGGAGACGGTTGGGGCCGGGTGCGCTTTCTTCGACTACGACTCAGACGGATGGATGGACATCTACTTGGTCAACAGCGGCTCGTCGGATTTCTACACGCCCGCCTCCCCGCTCAAGAATGCTCTTTACCGCAACAATCGCGACGGCACTTTCACAGACGTGACCGACAAAGCAGGGGTGGCCGGAGGCCGCTTCGGGATGGGTGTGGCCGCCGGAGACTACGACGGCGATGGGCACACTGACCTTTACGTGACCAACTATGGGACTGACATCCTGTATCGCAACAACGGCAACGGCACGTTCACGGATTTGACTGAGAAAGCTGGCGTGATTGTCGGAGGATGGTCAACCTGCGCCGTCTGGTTCGACTACGACTCGGATGGTCGCCTAGACCTCTTTGTCTCCAGCTTCGTCCATTTCGATAAGTCGCAGCACCGCCTCTGTGTTGACAGGAACGCGACGCAGAACTACTACTGCATCCCGCGCATCTTCAAGCCGAGGCCGAGCCATCTTTTCCGAAACAACGGTAACGGCACGTTCACAGACGTTAGTGCCCTGTCCGGCATCGCGGCATCGCCGGGTAAATCCTTCGGCGCGGTCGCAACCGACATCAACAACGATGGACTGCTTGATCTCTTCGTCGCTAATGACACGATGCCGAACTTTCTCTTCGTCAACCGTGGCAAGGGAAAGTTTGAAGAGGTGGGGTTGGGAGCGGGGGTGGCCTACGGCGAAGCAGGGACGCCGCGCTCCGGGATGGGAGTGGACGCTGGCGACTTTGACGGTGACGGCTGGCAAGACCTCTTCGTCGCCAACATAGATCAGGAATTCTTCAGCCTCTACCGCAACCAGAAGGATTTGACCTTCACGGACGAGCCGGGCGAGATCGCGCCCGTGACTCAACTGCTGAGCGGCTGGGGGCTGAAATTTTTTGATTACGACCTGGACGGTGATCCTGACATCTTTCTCGCCAACGGCCACCCGGACGACATGGTCGAGACGAAATCCGCGCGCGTGAAATACAAAGAGCCGCTTCTCTTGTTCGAGAACACGGGGAAGGGTTACAGAAACGTGAGTCAGCAATCGGGTTCCGTCTTCAGTAGAAACTTCCCTGCGCGCGGGATGGCGGTCGGAGACATTGATAACGACGGCGATGCGGACGTGCTCATCTCGAACAACGGTGAGGTTCCGCTCTTGCTCCGCAACGAGGGCGGCAATCGCAACAACTGGCTCGGCCTCCAGCTTATCTCCACACGGAGTAACCCGGCGGCGGTCGGCGCAACTATTACCTGGCAAGCAGGCGGGGTCAGGCGGAGCCGTTTGAAGACAGCGGGCGGGAGCTACCTCGCGTCGCACGACCCGCGCGAGGTGATGGGCTTAGGTTCGGCGGCGAAGGTTGACGCCGTCGAGATTCGCTGGCCAAGCGGCGTGGTAGATAAACTGTCGAACTTGCCGGTTAATACTTACATTAAGGTGGTCGAGGGACAGGGCGTGGTTAAAAAGTGAGGAGTAATGTGTTAAGAACGCTCGAATTGAGTGGCTGCCCGCACGCAACACACGACATCAAAGAAACCGCACGACGTTGATGAGAGGCAAACTGGCGGGTAGTCCGCTTGAATGACCTGTTCGACAGCGCGTTGGTAAATAATCCAATTTTCGTAAAGACAGTTATGGCTGTCCGGGGAAATTTTGACTATAATCCGATCAACTAAAATCTCGTAGGGATAAAGACTTATGAAGGAAAAAGCCCCAAGAAATAGGACATTAGTTTTGACGGAAGAGGACAGAGAGAAGTATTCAACCACCGCCATTGCTCTATCTCAAAAGACAAAAACTGGTGATGTACTAGATATAACTATAAACCAAGACCTGCGTACAGCCGCATCATTCTTACCGTCCAATTTTGTTGATTTGTTAATAGCTGACCCCCCCTATAATTTGAACAAAACCTTCAACGGAAATGACTTCAAAAAAAAGGGCTTCGATGAATACGAGGATTACACGCGCAAATGGTTATCCGAAATCGTTCATACTCTAAAACCAAGCTCGACAATTTACGTTTGCTCTGACTGGGAAACATCGCTTTCAATTTACAAAGTTGTAAGCGAATTCTTTACAGTAAGAAATCGTATAACTTGGGAGCGTGAAAAAGGGCGCGGCGCAAAATCAAACTGGAAAAACTGCTCGGAAGATATTTGGTTTTGCACTCGTAATAATGACTATTTTTTTAATGCTGAGGCTGTAAAACTAAAACGGAAGGTAATTGCGCCTTATAAAGAGAATGGTAAACCGAAAGATTGGGATGAAGAAGAAAACGGGAACTTCCGCTTAACTTCTCCATCAAATCTTTGGACAGATATAAGCATTCCGTTTTGGTCAATGTCTGAAAATACTGACCATCCAACTCAAAAGCCTGAGAAATTGATAGCTAAATTGATTTTGGCTAGTTCCATGCCCGACGATGTTGTATTTGACCCTTTTCTTGGCTCAGGAACAACTTCGGTCGTCGCTAAGAAACTTGGGCGAAGATATTTGGGCGTCGAACTAAATAATGAATATGCTTGCCTAGCTGAAAAAAGATTGGAAATGGCAGAGCATGATAAAACAATTCAAGGCTATTCAGGCGGGTTTTTCTGGGAGCGGAATACTCTGGCAATGCAAAAAAGGGAGCAGCCGACGAAAGCCGAAAATACTTTTCAAGAAGGGCTATTTAACTAAACTGATATGCTTGAAAATCTTTCGGAGTTTATCCAAAGCAATAAAACAGTCAACGATAAAAACAGGCTTGCTACACTCGTCAAAGAACAATTCTCGCTCGTCAAAGATAGGTCAGTATTTTATAACTCACACTTTGCGATACGCTTTAGCAAAGCGAATTCAGCTAATTTCGGCAATACGGTCTTGGGATTGTCGGCTTTGCAAAAATACGATGACAGACCTTTCATCGTATGTCTTGTTCTAAAGGATGAGAATGTTTTATTGCTCACAAACTCTACCTTCCTCAAAAAAATTAGTCACTCTTCACAATCTTTAAGAGTGGATAACATTAGGGGCAGTTTTAACGGTTCAGATATTTTGAGGGAGTTTAATGAAGTTCGCAATTCTCCCGAAAATTTTGATGAACTATTCGAGGTTCACAAACAAATTCCATTTGAAGAAAATCTTGTCAGACTGGTTGAGGCAACCAACGGGATCGCGCCGACGGGCAAAAGGTTTGATGTATCGGAAGAAAGCAAGATCTCTATTCTGGATGCGCCGTTAAGAGCTAAAAACTTTTCAGAGTCGGCGGAATTTAAGCAGTTAAAAGATGAATTGGATGGATTGGTTAGTAAATTTCAGAACGAGATACTAATCGCCTCGTTGATCGAAAACGTAAAGATCAGAGGAAACATCATCGAATATTTGATTGCCGGAAAGGATGACACTTTGAGGCAGAACTTGATTGCCTCGCTTCAGAATAAAACCGACGTTCCGCCATTCAAAACCGATAATGAGTTAGGTGATTATGTGAAGGTTTTTGGTGATGTCTATCACACGGCAACAGATATTAAAACCAAAATAATGATTCTCAACTCAAATCCTAAAGCATACAATTTAGACAAAATGCTTTCATTCCTATCGAGCAAACATTCGGTGTTTATGTTTTACTTTGTCGGCATTGATTTCGATAAAGTTCTCGATCCTGTTTTAGTTTCAATGTTCCATGATAAGATTTTAGCTAACACAATTTTGATTAAGCATTGGGCAGGGAGAAATTCGAGAGGCGTTTCTCAACTCAACGGTAAAAGAATCAAAGAACTATTTACAGACAAAACTCCTACAAACATATCTTTAGACAAATCAATTGATTTTCTAAATAACGTAATCGGATTATAGTTCTCAAAATCAACTGCCGTTCGCATCTTACCAAACAACCCGCGTCGTCTGGTGTCCCAGAGCAGCCAATAGATAGTCTATTCTAGCGAAGCGGTCGAACTCTTTCTTTTACTCATCACTCATCACTTCTATTTGCCGGGCTGCTTCGCAGGCGGTGCGGCCATAGTCCTCACATGGGTTCTCCACTCGGCGGCAGTTACCTCTTTGAGTCGCGGTAGTTCGGAGGCGGCGATAACCAATTGCCGGAGGCTGGGGATGACTACGAACTCAAGCGCAGCCTTTGGCTTGGCGGCGTTCTCAAGAGCGGCAAGTTTGGCGTCGCGCCATCCGGCGGGAGGCGAGACCCCACGCGAGAGATAGGAAAGAGCTTCCAGCCCTGTTGTTCCCAACTCGGATAACTCTTTCGCCAGCGGCTTCGCCTCATGCAAAGCCGGAGACCTGTCCATCAACACCTCTAACTCGGGGCTGGCGTTGCGCCACCTGGTCAGGATGTCGCGTGCCTGTTCTGCGTGTGCCTCGAAGCGCGGGGCGTCCGCGAGCAAAGCGTCAATCGCCGCATTGAAGCGGCGGGCAGCCTCGCTGTCGGGGCGCGTGGCATCAATCAAACCGGTGAGCGGGCTGAGCATGGTCTGCGGGCGCTGCTGGTAACGCCTGTATTCTTTGACCGGCTCGATGATTGAAACCAGTGTCTGGAGCGGCGCAGTCTCACGCCCTCCGGCCAACCGCCTGAGCATCATCATTTGATTCTTCTCATGCGTCAGCCCTAACTCTTCGAGTCGCACGCTCACAACGCTGAGCCGCCGGTACATGTCTTCGACATTATTGACCTCTCGCGGAGACCATAATCTTTCGGCGATGGCGGCGGTGCGCGGCCAGATACGCGAGTCTATCGTGTCGGGGCTGACCCACTCACTCCACATCGTCGCCTCGCCGCCGAGGATGCGAGCCGACTCGGCGGCTGTGAGCGTCGTGTCGGCGGGGATGGGGTCGGTGGCGTAGTGCTGCGAGGTGGGAAAGATAAGGTCTATGTAGTAACCGGCGGAGAGAACGCCCTTGTAGCCCTTGCGCGCGGCCTCTGCGAGTGCGGCGGGGCCGCGCCATGAATGTATGACGACCCCCTGTGGCAGGTCTGGCTGAAAAATCTCGTCCCAGCCCATCATGATCTTGCCGTGCTTTTTGAGGATTTGCAGCAGGCGCTTGTTGAAGTGTGTTTGGAGCGCGTGGTTGTCCTTGATTCCCTTCTCCTTCATGAAGGCTTGAATCTTCGGATTTCTGTCCCACTGCTTGCCCTCGTTTTCGTCGCCGCCGATGTGCAGGTATGCGTCGGGGAAGAGCGCGGCCATCTCGCCGAGGAACGTGTCAAGGAATTTGTAGACTTCCTCGCGCGTCGGGTCGAGCGCGGGTTCGAAGATTCCGGCCTTGCGCTCAAGCGTGTATGGTCCGGGCGCACTACCCAGTTCGGGATGGCCGATGAGCCAGCTCGTGGCATGACCCGGCATGTCGAACTCCGGGACGACCCGTATGCCCCGCTCGCGCGCGTAAGCGATAATCTCCCGCGCCTCGTCCTGCGTGTAGAATTGCCCATCGGAGCCCATCTGGTGAAGACGCGGGAATTTTTTACTCTCGATGCGGAAGCCCTGATCTTCGGTCAGATGCCAGTGCAGGACGTTGAGCTTGACGGCAGCCATCGCATCCAGATTGCGCTTCAAGACCTCCATCGGCTGGTAGTGGCGCGCGACATCAATCAGCAGGCCGCGCCAGGGGAAGCGCGGGCGATCCTCTATCTTGACTGCGGGGATGAAGTAGCCTTCGCGGTCGCTGTCGAGCAGTTGCAGGAAGGTTTCCAGTCCGCGCAAGACCCCTACGACTGTCGGGGCCTTAAGCCGCGCCTGCCTGTCCGTCACTTCAAGCGAGTAGGATTCTTCCTCTTCTACTGAAGCTACGGCCTTGCCCGGCCCCGTTGCTTCAATCAGCATAGTTGCGGAAGGAGAGTCCGTTGCCAGCCCGCGCGGCAGTTCCATGACTGTGCGACCTTCTATGCGCCGCAGGAAGCGGTCTATTCCGGCCTGAAGGCGCGCGTCCCTGTGACCGTTGATAGCGACGTTGAAAGATTTGTTGACGGGGAGCCTGCCGGGATCAAAACGCACAGAGGCGGGCACAGGCATCAGTTGGTGCCGGGTGGCGACCCCGTCGGCCCCGCCCGTGACCTGGGCGGAAGCGCCCGTGGCACAGATAAGGGATAGAATAACCGGAAGATACGTTCTCGCTCTCATGTGTTCCTCAAAGTAATAGGGGTCAGCCAATCCGGGTTTGCATGGCCGTAGAAAGATTGAGAGTTTCGCCCATGAAATTGCTCATGCGGCGTAACTTACGGTGTCATACTTGAGGTTACTGAATCAACACCTGTAAAAGCTAACATAACCAGTCGGCACGGTTCAAAGTAGACCGAAAATCGAGCCTATAACCCACGGACGTGCGCCGCCCGTCGCCCACGCTCCCGGACATCGAACCAACGTCTTGTCGGACTGACGTTATTATCTGAAGAAACAGGTGTGAACTCGCTCAAGATCGGCATCAGCGGAGTGCGCGGGGTGGTGGGGGAGACCTTCACGCCGGAACTGGCGGTGGCGCTCGCGCAAGCCTTCGGCACCTACCAGGACTCAGGACGCATCCTTGTCTGCCGCGACACGCGCTCTTCAGGGCCGATGGTTCACGCGGCGGTGCTCTCAGGGCTGCTCGCCGCCGGTTGCGAGGTCATTGACCTGAACGTATGCCCGACGCCGAGCCTTCAACTCGCCGTTCCCTGGCTCGGGGCAGAGGGCGGCATCTCAATCACGGCTGGCCATAACCCGGAGCCCTGGAACGCGCTGAAGTTCGTCCGCGCAGACGGCCTCTACCTGAATGCGATGCAGGCCGACGAGTTGCTGGACATCTACCATCAGGGAGAGTTTGCCAAGGCCACATGGGAACGCATCCAAAGCCGAGTTGAGCGAGCTGACGCAGTCTCCCATCATCTTGAAATTCTCTCCCGTGCCTTCGACATTGAATCAATCAAGGCACGCCGATTGAGAGTTGCGGTGGATTGCTGCAACAGTTCCTGCTCGCTTTTATCCCCGCGCTGGCTCGCTGCACTCGGCTGCGACGTGCTGGCCGTCAATGACGATCCCGCGTCGCCCTTCCCGCATGCGCCCGAACCCGGGACGCAGATGATGGCTCAACTCCGCGCCGTAGTCCTTGCCGGACGCGCCGCTGTCGGCTTTGCTCATGACGCGGACGGCGAGCGGCTGGGGATCGTCACAGAGACAGGCGAGATGCTGTCCGAGGAGGCGACACTCTGCATTGCGGCGGAGATTCAGTTGCGGCAGAAGGCTGGGGCGGTCGTCACGAATATCTCGACCAGCCGGGGCGTAGAGCACATCGCCGGGCGGCACGGCGGCACGCTCATTCGCACCCCGGTCGGGCAGGCTTATGTCTCTGAGGCGATGGTCGAGGCGGAGGCCGTAATCGGCGGCGAAGGAAGCGGAGGCGTGATTGTCCCGCGCGTGCAGTGGACCCACGACAGCGCGGCGGCGGTCGGCCTCATTCTCGAACACATGGCGCAGACGGGCGAGGCCATATCGGAGTTGGCAGCCGCGTTGCCGCGCTTCCAGATGCTCAAACACAATCTGGCGGTTGAGCCAGACAGAATCCACTCGCTCTTGCAGCGGATGCGCGACGAGCTGGAGCGGGAAAAACTCGACTACGACGAAACCGACGGGCTCAAGGTTTCTTGGCCGGACGGTTGGGCACACGTGCGCGTCTCGAACACGGAATCCATGATCCGCATCATCACGGAAGCAGAAACCGTATCGCGCGCGCAGGAACTGCTCGACTGGGCGCGCGACCGCCTGGTGAATTGATTGGCGGCTAACTTCGGGCAGATGTCTGACGACACAAAGTTCATCCACTGAATTGACAACGGAGTGACCGACATTGTGATGAAGAACCTTCTTTTTGCGCTTGTCTTGATTCCTGCCATATTCACGAAGGCGGGACTACCACCGGAGAGTGAAGTCCGTGCCGTGAAGGTTGTGGAGGTGCCGGGGTACAGCGAGGGAGTTGTCGTCGACGCAGATGGCGCGGTCTATCTCTCAGATGTTTACAACGGGGTTATCTATCGCGTTGGAGCGGACGGCGAGGCGCGCGCGTGGGCGAAGACGGGCATGCCCAACGGCCACAAGATTCTGGCAGACAGCACACACCTCGTTTGCGACGGCAGCCAGCACGCCGTCCTGCGCCTCGACGCCGCAGGCAAGATGCTGGGCAAAGCATCTTCCGAGTGCGACGGTAAGCCTCTGCGCGCGCCCAACGACCTGACGCTCGACGCTTTTGGCGGGTTCTACTTTACAGACCCCGGCGGCTCGAACATGCAGAATCCTATCGGCACGGTTCACTACGTGGACGCCCGGGGCAAGACTCACCTTGTGGACGAGGGGTTGGCGTTCCCGAACGGCATAGTTCTCAGGCCCGACGGGCGGACGCTGCTTGTCGGCGAGAGCCACCACAACCGCATCCTGAGCTACGACATCATCAAGCCCGGCAAGCTGGGACGGAGGCGCGTCTTCGCTAACCTCCCCACGAAGGAGGGTGAGCAGATTGCGAACGAGCCTGATGGTATCTGCCTGGACCGTGAAGGCAACCTCTACATCGCGCACTACGGGATGCGGCAGGTGCAGGTCTTAAGCCCACGAGGGAAACTGCTCCGTAGATACGCTGCGGGAAATCTCACCACAAGCAACGTGGCCTTCGGCGGCCCTCAATTGGATCAACTCTACGTCACAGGCGCGCTCGGCGACGAGAAGACCAGCAAGGGCGGACTCTTTCGCCTCGACCTGAAGGGTGTGAAGGGGCTCAAGATTCTGAGGAGGTGATAAGTGATAGGTGATAGGTGATAGGTGATAGGTGATAGGTAAGAGCGTTTTCTCTTATCACCTATCACCCATCACCCATCACCTCGTTACCATTTTTATGCGAGCGATACCGACTCTCAAGATCAGCATCTCTGGCGTGCGTGGCGTCGTCGGCGAGTCGTTGACGCCGACGCTGCTGGTACGTTTCGCGCAGGCATTCGGAACCTACACGGGGCCGGGCGCTATCGTCATCGGTCGCGACACTCGCACGTCCGGCGAGATGGTGCGGCAGGCGGTCGTGGCGGGCTTGCTGTCGAGCGGTTGCCGCGTGGTTGATCTGGACATCTGCCCCGTCCCGACTGTGCAACTCATGGTACGCGAGCGGCGAGCGCGGGGCGGCATCTGTATTACGGCCAGCCACAATCCGGCAGAGTGGAACGCCTTGAAATTCATCAATTCCGCCGGACTCTTCCTCGCGGACGCTCAGGCCAGACAACTCCTGGACATCTATCATCAGGGCGAATACAGGAAGGTCGCAGGCCGCGAGATGCGCTCTTGTGAGCCTTTGGCTGGCGCGATTGATCTGCACATCAAGGCCATTCTGGGCGCGCTCGGCGCATTACCTTCTGAGATGCAGGGCAAGCGCAGGCTTCGGGTGGCGGTTGACTCATGCAACGGGGCAGGGTCAGTCGTCGCGCCGCGTCTACTTGAAGCGCTCGGCGTCGAGGTCGTACCGTTGAACGTAACCCCGGACGGCCTCTTCCCACGCGGCGCGGAGCCGGTCGAGGAGAATCTCGGCGCGTTGTGCGATGCCGTCAGAGCGCATGGATGCGACGTAGGCTTCGCGCAGGACATGGATGCCGACCGATTAGCAATCGTCTCGGAGCGCGGGCTTGCGATAGGCGAGGAGTACACGCTGGTGCTCGCGGCGCGATACGTCTTGGGACGCGAACGCGGGGCTGTCGTGGCGAACCTTTCGACCACGAGCGCGCTCGACGCGGTCGCACGCGCCTTTGATTGCCCTATCTATCGCTCGAAGATTGGCGAGGCCAACGTGGCTGAGGAGATGTTGCGGCGCGGCGCAGTCATCGGCGGCGAGGGGAACGGCGGCGTCATCTACCCTCGCATCAACTTTGCGCGCGATAGTCTGGTCGGCATGGCGCTCGTCCTACACCTGCTCGCCGAGACGAAACTGACGGTTTCGGAGTTGGTCGCCGAGTTGCCGCACTCCTACATGATTAAGGAGAAGTTAAGCTGCCGCTCGGATAAAATTCGCGCCGTGTTGAGAATGGTCAGGGATGAGTACGCGGAGTGGCCTATGGATTTGCGCGACGGCGTTAAGGTGACGACGCCCGACGGCTGGCTGCTCGTGCGCGGCTCGAACACCGAACCCATTATCCGCATTGTCGCTGAGGCCGAAGACCAGCAAAGAGCACTAGGTATGATCGAAGACGTGAAGGGTCGCGTGCGCGCCTGCCTGGACGATTGAAGGCGTGAACTTTTAACGGACAGAAGCAATCAGTCGAGGTCAAGGGATGGATGAGTTGAGCGAGGAGCGAGAAGCAACACGGACGGCGGGCCGCATGGCCTCGCTCGACGTTTTTCGCGGGTTAACAATTGCCGGGATGATCCTCGTCAACAACCCCGGCTCGTGGGAGGCGATTTATTCGCCGCTGGAGCACGCCGCCTGGCACGGGTGGACACCCACAGACCTCGTCTTTCCCTTCTTCCTCTTCATCGTCGGCGTCTCCATCACGCTCGCGCTCTCGCGGCGCGTTGAAAGCGAAGGCTCAAAGCGCGATCTCTACCTGAAGATTATTCGACGCTCTCTCATCATCTTCGGACTCGGACTCATCCTCGCGGGCTTTCCCCGCTATGACCTTTCAACCCTGCGTATCCCCGGCGTCCTTCAGCGCATAGCGGTCTGCTATCTCATCGCCTCAATCCTTTTCTTAAAAACGAAGTGGCGGATGCAAGGGCTGATAGCGGCTTTGCTCCTCCTGCTTTACTGGGCAGTGATGATTTTGATTCCTGTTCCGGGTTTAGGCACGGGTGATCTCAGCATGGAGGGGAACCTCGCAGCCTACGTTGACCGGGCGCTACTCGGGCGGCACACCTGGAAACCCTTCTACGACCCGGAAGGAATACTGAGCACGCTTCCCGCGATTGCGACGACGCTCGCGGGCGTACTCACGGGCCACTGGCTGCGACTTCGCCAATCGGAGTTTGAGAAAGTCGCGGGGATGTTTGTCGCGGGCGCAGCCCTCGTCGTTGTTGGCTGGACGTGGGGCTTTTGGTTCCCCATCAACAAAGCGCTGTGGACAAGTTCTTATGTCCTCTTGACCGCTGGCCTGGCCCTTCAACTACTAGCCATCTGTTTCTGGCTCGTTGACATTAAGGGCATCAGGCGATGGGCGAAGCCCTTCCTCATCTTCGGCACTAATGCGCTCGCCATCTACTTTCTCTCGGAACTTTTCTCGCGGGTCATCTCCATCGTCACGCTCACGCGCGCCGACGGCAGCGCAGTGGATTTACAGACCTTCGTCTACGAAAACATGTTCGCCTCATGGACATCTCCCAAGAGGGCCTCACTCCTGTTCGCCATCTGCATTGTGCTGCTCTGGCTTGGCGTGGCGGCTATCCTGTACCGTAAGCGAATTTTCATAAAAGTATGAAAGGCAGCAAAGCACGTCACGCTGGAAGTGAGCCGCCGCACACGCAACGCCGAAACCATCTAAGCCTGACGATGAGAAGCACGCCCGCCTCGCGCCTCGCGAGAATGACCTGTTGGACGGCGCGCGTCACTTAGCTCCCACCGCATTTTGTAGCATGATCTGCCCAACCTGCTGCTTAAACTCACAACCAGCGTGCCCTGTGAAATCAGGTTGGAGATTTCAACCAGGGCCAGTGAGAGAAACCCTGCGATGACTCCACCCGACATCTGGAACTGACGCCCGGTCTCAGGGTTCGGTTTCACACCTATCCGTTCAAGTGGAACTGCGTGCGCAAGTCGCTCTATGAGGCGGTTTAATTGCTCTTGGTAAGCCCAAGTTCTACACCATCCTGCTGAGGGCACCCGCCACTACAAACCCGACCAGCATGAGCGCCGCGACGCCGACCAGGCCCGTTGTTAGTACAGCCAGTTTCGGCGGCATTCGCAGGTAAGAGACTTGAAAGTCGATGCAGGGCAGAAGGCAGTAAGTAAACGTCCAGCAAGAGATGGCGCTTGTAAGGCAATTGCACGCCGAAAGCATATTGATTCTGGTTCCTCACGCTCGTCCGTTTCCGAAGGGGCGAAAGTAACGTCAACGAGGCAAGCCCTGTCCGTGGCAACGGTAGCTCCCGTTCATGTAGTCTCTGGCGATTGAGAAGTCGCTCCAGTTATCCCCGTCACCGGTGACACTGTCTATGGACAGGGGCTTTCCGCCTGTGTTCGTGACGGTAATCCTTTTGCTTTGCTTCTTCTTCCGACCACCTGATCCCCGAAATCCAAACTGTCAGGACTGACACTCACAGACGGCGGGGACGCTCCCTGAAGGCCAAGATGGGGTTGGAGCGCGGGCCCAACGACCCGCGCTAAAGGGCGAGACTGATGAGAGGGGCACCTCTCACCAGCCTTCGTCTTTACTTGTCGCTTTTAGAGGGCTCAGCGTTTCCAACCTGCCAAGGATTAAGCTGGATTTGAAACACCTGTCGGGACTGGCAGCGGGAATCGGCAATCAACCATTATTACCGACCCACTAAAACTCGAAGGTCGCCTGTTGCTTAATCCGGCAGATAAACTCTTCTAGCCCCGATACTCCCTCATCTCCTTGTACCCTAGAGCGGACAGCAACAGAATTTGTCGCAGACTCTTTCTGCCCGACGATCAGCATATACGGAATCTTTTCAATCTCAGCGTCGCGTATTCTGGCTCCTATCTTCCCGTCACCGGTGTTGATTCGGACGCGTATGTCCTCGGCCAGTAGCCGTTCGTACACAAAGTGAGCGTAATCGGAAGTCTTGTCCGAAATTGGAAGAACACTCATTTGAATTGGCGATAACCACATGGGAAACGCGCCAGCGTAGTGTTCGATCAGGATGCCTATGAAACGCTCTAGTGATCCGTACAATGCCCTGTGGATAACCACCGGCACGTCCTCACTCCCGTGTTGATTGACGTAGGTCAAGTCGAACTTGCGCGGGAGTTGAAAATCAGCCTGTATGGTGGCTAGCTGATGTTCCCGCTTGAGTGAGTCTTGGACCAGTTGGTCAATCTTGGGCCCATAAAAAGCCGCGTCGCCTTTCTTAACTTCGTAGGACAGGTGATTAAACTCAAGCGCGTTCCGGAGCGCCGTCTCTGCCTTGTCCCAGAGACGCAAGTCGCCCATGTAGTTCGTTTCATGGCGGGTGCTTAGTACAAAGCGATAGGGCATGTTCAGGGGCTTGTAGATTCGCTCTATTAGCTTCAGGATCCTCGTCACCTCGTCACCAATCTGGTCTTCAGTGATGAAGATGTGAGAATCGTCCTGTTGGAACTGTCTGACTCGCGTCAATCCTGTCAGGACACCCCTCCGCTCGTTGCGGTGCAGAATGGTCTGCTCGGCAAGCCGCATGGGTAGTTCACGGTAGCTTCGCTTTTTTGCGCCGAAAATCAGCATGTGCCAAGGACAATTCATAGGCTTGAGTCCGTACAGGTCATCTCCGTCTAGAAGAGTAAACATGTTCTCCTTGTAATGCTCCAAATGACCTGAACGCTTGAACAGCTTCGCGTTAGCCAAAATCGGCGCTTTGACCTCAAGGTAGCCGTTCCTGGTCAAAAGGCGGCGCATCTTGGCTTGAAGCGTCTGGTAAACAATAGTGCCTTTGGGGAGCCAGAAGATCCCGCCCGGCGCCCATTCATGAGTCATGAAGAGTTCCAACTCACGACCCAGTTTTCGGTGGTCACGTCGTTTAGCTTCCTCTACATTGTGCAGGTATTCGTCTAGTTCGGCGCGGGTTGGCCACACAGTTCCGTAGACGCGTTGGAGCATAGGATTTCCCTCAAGGCCGCGCCAATAAGCGCCTGACACAGACATGAGCTTGAAAAACCGGCATTGGCCTGTGTGCTTGACGTGTGGGCCAGCACACAGGTCAACGAAGTCACCGGTGCGATAGATGGAGACAGTATCTCCAGGTATGCCCTTGATCAATTCAACTTTGAAAGGCTGCTGTTGGGAGTTGAAGAA
This sequence comes from uncultured Acidobacteriota bacterium, assembly GCA_963791265.1. Lineage (GTDB taxonomy): Bacteria > Acidobacteriota > Blastocatellia > Pyrinomonadales > Pyrinomonadaceae > QHXM01. Next base: position 39,188 of record CAWBSB010000002.1, on the reverse strand, counting down.
GTCGAGCGCCCGTTCCTTGTCCCATAACTCTTGCGCGAAGTTTTGGTCTGCCGCGATGATCTTTTTCATCTCTCTTTCGACCTCCTCTAGATCTGCTGGAGAGAGTGCGCGCGGCAACTCTATATCGTAATAGAATCGGTCTTTGACCGGCGGGCCAATGCCGAATTTTGCATCGGGAAAGATGCACTGAATGGCAGCAGCCATGATGTGTGAGGTTGAATGCCTCAAGCAATAGACCTCATATTCACGCGCTGACCTGAATGACTCAGGGCCGTGCGCAAACTCTAAATCGTCTCGGTATTCCTCGTTCATGATTCTTACTCCTTTTCGGGTACCTATATATCTTCTCCAGAGAGAGGGTCGGGGGTTTCAATCTGACTGCCCGCACTTACCAGATCGGTAACTCTTCCGCGCGTGCCAGCGCACGATGCTTGAATACAGGCACATTCAACTTCTCTCCTAAGCGCCGCGCCTGCTGCTTAAATACCGACTTGATGCTGTCGTGATAGACGATGCCGTCAATTTGTCCGCCGTGGATTGTCGCCACGCTCTTTTCAAGCTTGTCGAGCCCGGATTCATAACCGTAATTTCCGGCCACAATCCAGTGATTGGCGAGAATGTGTGAGACGGCGAGCGGATACCCGGGTCTAAAGTTCAAAACAGCCGAGGCGAAACTAGGCTCAAGGTGAACGCCTCCCAAGCAGAGGAGCGAACGCAAGCCGTCGCCGTCACCGTCGAAGACTTCGGTAAGTGATCGAGCAACCACCTCGACCGCAATCTCGTTTGACCAACTTTCGGGGCTGCTGCCGATCTCTACATCAACGAGCGGAACAGGATAAAGAGGGATTAGACCAGGGTCTCCCCCGTAGACGATGCCAGACCAGTGAGTGGCTTCGGTCGTGACGGAGAAATCATGAAGCCCCAGCGCGCTCCGGTTCGTCTCCAGCGCGAGCATCATGTTACGCGTGTAGAGAGGATGGGCCGGGCCGAAGAAACCAGAGACTATATCGCCCGTAGTATGCACAGTCAGAATGCGGTCGGGCGCGTGTTGCCCCTCATGCCAGTTAACTACTCCGGCAAAATCGAACGAGGCGAAATGCTCGTTCATCATCGGCAAATAGTTCTGGTAGTCATGACTCACGACCTGGCGCGTACGCACGTAAAAGTATTGGTGCCCGCGAGTGTCTTCGAACATCTTGATGGAGTAGTCGTCAGTTGTAAGCGGCAGGTCAGTCAGATTAAACAGCCGTGTTGAAGCCTCGAAGACTCTCAGCGCAACCGGATCAATCGACGTATCGCAACAGAAAAAATAGACAGCCTTTTTGGTTGACTCAATCATTGATTAAACTCCTCTCCTTACCGTCTTGTCCCCGCACGCTCGCGGCTGACGTACGGTTTATGAAGGTTGATAATTCTCTGCACAGAACTGTTCAACTGTGCGGTGCAGAATCTCGGCAGCGTCGCTCCAAGCGCGGCACATCCGACCCAAGCGCCCGGATTGTGCCGCCCACTGCGCGGCGAGGTCGCTCAAACAGGCTTGCAGCGAGTCAGGCCCTGGGCCTCCTCCGTATTCCGAGGACGCGGCGACCGAAGCAGGGTCTAAGCCGGTGAATGAGACGGCCCCATGAGCCGAAGCCTGTAAGCGCTGGGCCGCAGTTTCGATTGAAACCCCTTCCTTAATTGCCGCGTTGACAAGAGTCCCGACTTCTCTGTGTGCAGCGCGAAACGATCTGCCCCCACCGATGGCCAGCCGGTTAGCTAGCTCTGTCGCTGCCGTGTAACCATGCTGTGCCCTCGAAAGCATTCGCTCTCGCTGTGGCGCAGCGTCAGCGACTATCAGGCGGAGCAGCGTCGTTGCTTCCGCCGTCTGCCTCAACGGCTGCCACAGGTGGGAGATCGCCTCCGTGCCGACCGCGACCGAATTTGAGAACGGTGTCCCGTGCATCGCAGCGGAGGCCGCGACGAGGGCACCTAATGCGGCGGCACTACGACCCTGAGCCTGCTCGATTAAGAAGGGGTTTCGCTTCTGGGGCATCATGCTGCTCGACCCCACCAAGTGGTCCGGCAGCGAGAGAAAGCCGAATTCTGCCGTCGTCCATAAAAGCAGGTCGGCGCAGAGACGACTGAGCGTGACGCCGAGGATGGCGGCGGCGGCGAGAAGGCGCAGCACCAGGTCACGCGAGGCTACAGAGTCAAAGGAATTCAGCAGCGAGGACTCGAAACCTAGCAGCCGCGCAGTTCGCGCCGGGTCTATCGGGAGCGACGTGCCGCCGATTGAGCCTGCACCCAGTGGAGACTGGTTCAGTTGAGCGCCAAGTTCAAGCAGAGCGGCTGTATCACGCTGGAGGGCGGAGGCTAAGCCTGCGAAGTAATGACCGAGGGTTACGGGAACCGCCGCCTGATAATGTGTGTAAGCAGGCATCACAACATCGGCGTACCTGCGCGCCCGACGAATGAGGACGACCTGTAGACGTAAGACCTCTCTAAGCATGACGGTGTAGGGCCGGCGCGCACGCAGCCGGATGACTGTGGCGTTAAGGTCATTGCGCGAGCGCGCGGTTTGCAGGATGCCTCCCACCTCCTGGCCCAGCTTGTCGATGAGATAGCGTTCATACAGCAGATAGCAACCGCGTTCGGCCTGCTGCCCCCGTAATGGCGCGAAGTCGTCCGCGCGCATCGCGCAGATCTCACGCAGCAGCATCGCCGCGCTACTCTTTTGAATCAGATTCCTCTCGGCGAGCATGATGACGTGAGCCTCATCCACTACTGTGGCGAATGGCATCTCTTCTTCAACGCAACGCTCGGCGGTTTCGCCGAAGACGATGCTGCGCGCGAGCGGCTTAAGAGGGCGCGAGATTCGTCCGGTGTCACCCATCGAAAACATCCTCCTGTGCACAGATTTCAGACTCTATGACGAGCTTGACGGCGCTATGCGCGCGCTCGGCAGACTCGCGTGCGTCATCAGGAGACGCGCCACGCGCTATCACGTGCCCGATACGATCACGAAAATCTCCGTGCAGACGCAGCTCGGCGCCGACCTGCCGATAAGGTTTCACCTCAACCACACCCGGCGTCCGGGCAGCTTTCTCCAGCCCCTCTATGCTCATCAGCCTCCCCTCGCTGTTGGGAAGAATGAAGCGAATAGAGGAGTAGAAATTTACATTCGGCTTCAAAGAAGCTCGTTTGCCTATAGCGAGTTTGATCGTGGCCGAGATAAGGTCTATTCCCGAAGAGAGACGCACCAACTCCGGGATGTGCCCGCCGGCCAGCCTCGGATTCACCTCGATTACATTCGGACCGTCTAATGAGAGCCTGATTTCTATATGCGCTGGCCCCCATTCGAGTTTCAAAGCTTGGAGAGCGCGTAGGGCTGTCTCTCCGACGACCTTCTCCACCTCAGGCGTTAGCTGGGCGCGGAAGTCGTGGCCGGTTTCGATGAATCTTGGCAGCGGTGTCAGGTATTTCTTCGTGACGCCTATGACTTCACTGCCAAACGTCTCCACAGAGAACTCCGGCCCACACGCCAGTTCCTCGACCAGAATCCTGCCCGGTATGCGGAGACCGCGCTCATTTATCTTTGTGTCCAGCAGCCTGCGTGCATGTACGGATACTTCATCCAGGTTCTCGCAGAGCATGACGCCGACACTACCTGAGCCAACCACAGGCTTAAGCACCACCGGCAATCCGATTTCAGTTGCGGCCTCAACCGCGGCACCTGCCGAGTCGGCTGCGCGGAACGCCGGCACGGGGACTCCGGCGGCCAGCAGCCGCTTGCGCTGTTCCTCCTTGTCACGGCATCTGGAAACCGCCATTGCAGACGGGCACGATAGGCCGAACCGTGCCGCAAGAGCAGCGGCGGCGCTGACGTAGTACTCTGAACTTGACAAGATTCCAGCAATCCTGCCATTGCGGGACAGCAGGTGGCAGGTCTCGAAAAGAGCTTCCTCATCCGACGTATCGGTTTCGCATACCGTCAGTTCTTCCTCAAGAGCGTAGTCGTATCGTGATGAGTCGGCGGTCAGCATCACGGGGCGCAAACCTTCCTCACGTGCGGCGTTGATAAAGCGAGGGCCCGTGCCGCTCGTGTTGCTTTCGATAAATATCATCAGCCGGTTACTCACTTGGCACCTCCCCGCGAAACGGCGCTCCCATCACTTCCTCGTACGTGCGGCGGTTCCAATTAAAACGCGACCACTCCGGCCTGGCCTCGCAAGGGTGCTCGACAGTCTGAGGCTCCACGGGGAGTGCCGAGAGGCCCGCGCCGTTGGCTACAAGCCACTCATCCTTATAAATGGTATTGATGTATCGATGCCCCTCGTCAGCAAAAAGGGCCACCGCCTTCGCCTCTGGATGGCGTGCTGCCCACCACTGCGCGGCCAGGAAGGACGCCCCGCTTGTTCCCCCGACGAAGAGGGCGCGCTTTTGATGTAACTCCCTAGTCGCCTTGAATGCAGCGGCGGCGCTAACCCAGTGGATTTCATCAAAGATCGAGTGGTCAAGATTGCGCGGCATCAGACTATTGCCGAGGCCGCGCAGCAGACGCTTCGCGTCCGGCTGTCCGAACAGTACGCTTCCGTAAGTGTCAACGCCGATGGCATAGAGCCCTGGAAAGAAGCGGCGCAGATAGTTACCGGTGCCGCTCATTGAGCCGCCTGAGCCGACTGCGCCGATCAGACAATCTATTCGGCCAATGCTTTCAGTAAGCAGCTCCACGAGCGGGGCATACGCCTTCGGGTTATGCGGATTGTCGTACTGCGACGGCCAGAAATGGTCGGGGTGCTGCTTCTGAAGCTCAGCCATACGGTCCAGCCTTGCGCGTTGAAAACCGCCGACGGGGGAAGGTTGGCTAACTATCTCCACCCTGGCCCCGAGGTCTTCCAACCGGCGTTTGAATGGCTCGTCTATGGCGTTGTCACTCACGAGGGTTAGTTTGTAAGAACGCTCCGCGCAGACGATGGCGAGGGCGTGCCCGAAAGTGCCGGAGGTCGTCTCGATGATGATCGAGCCTTCTCTGATTCGGCCCTCATCACGAGCGCGATCAAGGATGTACTTGGCAACCAGCAGCTTCATCAGAAAGAAACTGGCGCCGTAAAAGTTTTCTCCGAGTTGAACAAGTCTCGGAAGCATGAATGCTTCCGAGACTGATTTGTAAGCTTGACGTATCATGATTATCTGACCTCCCTGCGTTCATGCCCCACCTCAAAGAGCCAGGTTTCCGCGACGCCGAACTCAGTCAACAGCCCCTCGGCACGGTAGATACGCTCAGGCATGTCCTCTTTTTTCGGGTCAAAAATGAAGCCGATGACGGTACCGCTATGCGCGACCTGCAAGCCCGTGCCTCCGGCATCTCCGACCATAGCCAGGTATTCGTTGAAGTAAGGTTTCGGCAGATGGCGCTGATTGATGCGGGCGCTGGCCGTCGCGACGGCGCCGATCAACTCGGCTGACTGGTCTTTGACAGCTTTACGCAGGAGGCCGCGTAGCTCGCAGAATTCATCTATCTCGTCCCGGTTGTACTCGGCAGGTTTCAAGTCCAGAGTATCCACGCCTCGCTCGTCTGTATTGAAGCCGAGAACGAAGAAGTTCGGTAGCTTGCCGGCGAAGTCTTCGAGGACGACGCCCGCCCTGTGCTCGAAGAGGACGGCGCGATTGCCGTACATGATGGAATCTGAAGCGGTCTCAGCCTTGACGACGATCTCCGCGATGACCTCCGGTCGCAGTTGCGTGCCATTGGCATCGGCTGCCGCCCGGCAGCCCGAGATGCAGTTGCTGGTCGAAGACCCGAGGCCCCAGCCTTCCGGAATATTGTCTTGCATCAGGAGGCGGAAGCCGCGCGAATCTCCGAACTCGTCGAGGGTTAGTTCGGCGGATCGCTTCGACTTGAGCTTGTGTTTCGGCTCTACCTTCCCCTCGCTCCAATCATCAGCGAGGTAGATGGTCGCCTCCGAGTAAAACTTCTCGCAGGGGACAGTGACCAACGCCCGGTGCAGACCATTGGCCTCTTCAAACTGACCTTGAACGACTTCTCCGTGATGGGCGATTGATCGCCCGTATCCGACGCTCACCACATCGGACGCTAGCGTAGCCACGCGTGTGTCCGTCAGACGGTCAACGCGCGGCACTGTAGTTTTAAGCGCTGCAAGTACCATATGACCTCCCGTCCAAATATCGGGTCGGGTTCCACCCTCGCACGCATCGTGCGCGCGGCTGTTGGCCCGCCGACTCAAACTGCATTAAAAAAAGCCGAGCAGGCGAATCGTCTTTCGATTCACCTACTCGGCCCGCGTGGCTGACCCACGTCGTTCTCCGAGTCGCCTCTCTTGTTAAATGATCGCCCCGTATCGGGCGTATCATGATTGCTGCGGATGTCCCGCCTTGTTCGGCAAAGTACGAACCGCACCATTCGGCAGCAATAGCCTTCTACTCCACAATCAGGCGTATGGAGCAGGTCTAACCGTTACGCCTAATTGTCTTCGACCTGCTTGACTTCAATCCGTTCAACGAACACCGGAGCGTCCTCACTGACAGGATCGTCCGTCGCCGGGGCATCGAACTTCAAGATCGGGGCGGCTGTGACGGTCACGGACAATTCTTTTGCATTGCGTCGGTTGACGAAAATCTCGATTTTCCCATGTCCGCCTTTGGCGAACTTGTGCAGATTTGAATCCACTATCGTCAGTACCTGGTCGAAAGCATGTCTGCGTCTTTTGAACTTCATCACACTGCAACCTCCTCTTGAAAGATCATCTGCGCGAGGAGTCAACACGCGCAATATACATGCACTAATTTGACGTGTCAAGAAAAATCACAATTCTTTTTTGTAGTAGAAGTGTGTGTTATGTGCAGTTCATGTGGACAAAACTAAACTGGCAACCAAATTTACGGCTGATGTAATCTGATGATGCGTATGATTTGGCTATAGACTAAAAAGTGGAAATCTTATAAGCTGGGGAATAATCAGCCAGGCGCTTTCTGTTCGCGTACGCTAATAGAAACAATTTGTGAGAACATTCAAATGACAACTGACGTCAAAAAGTATCCAGAGTTGAAGCGTGTACTGGAACGAGAGTGGGATGATTATCGCCTGCGCAACGGCAGAATTTCGCTGCGCGAAGCTGCCATCCAGATGAGGATGAAGTCGCCGAGCGCATTACACAGCTGGTTGCGCGGAGAGCGATTGCCCAAAAACAAGAACATCGAGACTCTCGTTAATTTTTTTCGTGAGGGCGGCGATGAGCGGAAAAGGTTGGAGAATGAGATCAAACTTGCAGTAGCAGCCAAACCGGATCAGGCGCTCCCCGACCCGCTCGAAAGCCTGGTCAACGGGATGCGGAAGCTCACCGTCGGCATTATCGAGTATGAGCCCTTCAGCGGCAAAGATTCCGATTTCTTCAACTATGTGTTCGACCGCTTCGTGGCCTTCGCCAACCTTTCGGAGCGCAGGGTCTTCCCGGACATAGTGAATCTCGACGAGGCACAACAAAGGTTGATTGATGGCACTCTCGATGTGGCGATAGGCGTCTTACGAACACCGGATCGCGCCTTGCGCATGCGCTTCTTCAAGTCCCCCATCAGAATCCCCGTCAACGCCGTAATGCTGAAGAGCGGGCGGGAGCGCGCCAGCCTTGAAGAGGTCAGAGACGCCCTCAGCAAAAAGATAAAGGAGACTAAACCTGACCGCACTATTTATCCGATCATTAACGAGAAAGAGGTTGGCGGACTGCATGTGAAAAATTATCTGAACATTGAGCGGAACACATATAGGGCAGTCAAGTATGAGGTCGAAAGCTATGCCGATGCGCTGGTCGAGTTGAACGAGCAGAGAAGCCCCAGCGGCGGCGGCCCCGTCCCGGTCGTCGTAGCGGATGAATTAATGTGCCTGCGTGTCATCGAACATCTTGACACGGGGATGGCCTCTTCTCCGAGGAAGAGGAATCAGGAGGGACAACCAGATTTGGTTTTCAATGTAGAGGACAACTACCAACAAGACAAAGGAGCTTGGATGCCACGCTATCGGCTCGGCTTCGCCGTCAACCGGAGTCACCGTAAATGGATTGAATATTTAGAGGAAGCCTTTGAAATTTTTCTTGATTCTAACGCAGAGCTGGTAGCCGGGCGTTATGACGAACTGCACAATGATATTGAACGTTATTTTCTAGGGGTGTCTCAGGTGAAGGGCAAGGAGTTGGGGAAAATATGGCTTGGCCTTAAGGAAGGGCCAAACAATGAGGTTGCTGGTCCCTGGACCGAGATCATAAGTCGGGCGAAACAATTGTCCAATCCAGGAAAACCGTCCGAGACTGATGACGCCAAGCCGCCGCAAAAGAAGAAAGGAAGGTAAGTGGAAATGAAAAGCAGAATAAAGCTAATCCTGATCGTGTTCGTAGCACTCGTTGCAGCATCCTCGCTATCCTGCGGTAATAACCCCGGGCAGATCTCTACCCGAACGTCCGAGTTCGAGACGGCCATCAAGAACAAGAAGATCGTGGCTGGATGGGCTCCCTACGCCCCGTACGCGTCTATGAACCTCCAGACCAAACAGCCCGAGGGCTTCTACATTGAACTCTTCAACCGCATGGCGAAGGAAGCAGGGATCGAGGTCACGTGGGTAGAGACGACCTGGCCTAACATGATTGCGGACCTGAAGAGCGGACGTTTTCAGGTCATGGCCGCCCCCGTTTTCCGAACGATCCCGCGCGCCGAAGAAGTTGCGTTCACACGCTCCATAGACTACTTCGGGCTGAGCGCAGTAGTACGCGTTAACGATCAGCGGTTCAAGGAGCCATCTGACTTCAACCGTAATGATGTGACTATAGCCGTCACTCAAGGTGAGGTGGGCCACGAGTTTGCGACAAGGCGGCTACCCAATGCCAAGCTCAACGTCCATAAGTCCGGCGACATCTCACTGGCGCTAGTAGACGTGATAGAAGGCCGGACCGACGTTGGCATCTGTGACTCTTGGACGGCCAAACTCTTCACACGGGCGCACGAGGGGCAGGTCAAAGACCTTTTCGCAGACAAACCCTTCAACCGCGTGGGGGCCGGTTGGTTCGTCAGACAAGGTGAGCAAGACCTCTTATTGTTCCTGAACACCTCTATCGATTGGCTTGAGTCGAGCGGCACTATCGAAGAGGTGTCCAAGAGCTACGAACTAGCGTCAACCCGCAAATAATTGAGGGGCGGGCACGAGAACAGAGATGAATTACGATTGGGACTTTTCTGTCCTGCTTCAGCCTGAATATCTCAGAACGCTGCTCTCGGGTTTCTGGCTGACGATCCTGCTCACCTTCTACAGCCTGCTTGCTGGCACCCCCCTAGGGATCTTGATCGGCACGCTGGCCAGTTTAGGGGTGAAGCGCGGGCAGCTATTCGAAGGGATGGGGCGGTCGTCGCGTCCACTTAACACGCTCGGTCGCCAAGCGTTGAGTGTTGTCCGTTGGGTCGCAATCGCTTACATAGATGTGATCCGTGCTATCCCGCTCTTGCTGCTGATTCTGATCGCGTATTACGGTCTACCGACGATTGCCACTTGGAAAGTGAGCCCTTTCCAGACATCCGTCATCGCGCTATCCATCAATCTTTCGGCGTTTCTTGCCGACTTAGTTCGGGGCGCGGTGGCGGGTGTCTCCAGAGGGAGCATACTGGCCGGAAGATCGCTTGGGATGAACAGTTGGCTCGTCTGGCGGCACATCATTCTTCCAGAGGTATTGCGCGAGATACTTCCAGGAGTGACCCTGCTCTACATCACCATCTTTAAGATGTCAACGCTCTGCGCAGTCGTTGCAGTCTATGAAGTCCTGCATTCGGCTGACGCAATCATCCAACGCACGTACAAGCCGCTTGAGGCTTACTTGGCGGTATGTATTCTCTTCGTCGTGGTCATCGTGCCGCTGTCGGCGATTGCTCGCCGCTTAGAGGCGACGAATTTATTCCGCAGGAGGTCGTCTTAATGGGAATTGCACTCAACTGGTTTCAACTTGATTATTCATGGTCATGCCTTTTCGAGAGACTCCCGAATTGGTTTCCGACAGGGAGGAATGTGTGGACTGACGGGTGGACGACTGTGAACCTCGCCACATTACGTCATGGACAACCTCTTATCGGATTTACGTCAAATAAGGCTGGTACGCTATCTGCACTTGCGGCAGGTCCGATTGATTCTGACCTGCCCCTAGAAGGGCGTATAACAGACGTTATGTCGCCCGCTGGAATCCCTGTACGGTTTAAGACAATAGAACGTGCCAAGATTATGTCGCTGGAGAAATTCACCTTGCGCATGAACCACGTCTCAGTCAACGTGAAGAATCTGGACCAAGAAAGGCTGTGGTACGAGCGGATGTTAGGTCCAAGCGTTGTGCTCGCCCGTGATAAGGCGTGGGAACCTGTCTCGGGCAGCTTTGTACATGATGCCCACCTTTTCAGCCCGCCTTGGTTTTATGTCACGATTCGCGAGAGCAATCAGGCACCCAATGTTGACCATGTAGGCTGGATGGCGAATGATGTAGAGACTGTTTGTCGGTTGGGCGATATTGTAAACGATCTGCGGTGGAAGATCGTTTATGGACCAGCAGAGATAGACGGAAGTTTTCTAATTCACTTCGAGGGGCCAGATGGTAACGTACACGACTTCTTTTGTCCGCTCGAAGATTTACAGAAAAGGGTAAGACCGAACAATGAGCGTTACTGAAGCAACCTCACGGGTAATTGAAACATTAACTGGCGACGGATCAGAGATGTCATTACGCTCTGTTAGCGCGACCTACGGTAACGGTCCAGTCCTATCGGATGTTTCTATGAATGTCCGAAGTGGCGAGTTTGTGGCAATAATAGGGCCGAGTGCGGGGGGAAAATCGACGCTGCTTAAATGCATGAATCTTATCCAGCCGCTCTCTTCCGGGGAGATCCATTTTCGGGGCGAGCGGGTCGCGGCAGGCGGCAGCATGTTTGTGAATGTAGATGAGTTTCGGAGAAAGGTTGGATTGGTACATCAGGAGTGGAACCTGTGGCCTAACAAAACAGTCATCAGCAATGTAACTGAAGCGCCACGGTACGTGGTCGGCATGAGTCGGAAAGAGGCGACTGAATTAGCAGGGGAATGGCTGCGACGATTTAATATTTATGATATACGGGAACGATTCCCGCACGAACTGAGTGGGGGACAGAAACAGAGGGTCGCGCTCGCACGGGCGTTAATTATGGAACCGGCGCTCCTGATGTTGGACGAGGTGACGAGTGCTTTAGACGTTGAAACGACGGATAGGTTGTTGCGCCTGTTCGAGTCGCTAAAAGACGGACAGCGCACGTTTATCTTCGTTTCCCATCATTTGAATTTTGTAAAGCGTGCGACTGATAGAACCGTTGTGCTCATTGGCGGTCGAATAACTGAAGACGGCCCATCGCGTGAAGTGATTGACCGCCCCGAGAATGAGTTGACTCGACGATTTTTATCTACCGTCCAGGCAGTTAAGTAAATTACTACTTAGTTCCCCTGGCTAAGGATAAACCTGACAGAGTAGTGAGGCCAAAATTATGGACATAATGATTTCAAATCATAAGGATGCCTTGTCTGAGTGCATCGTGGAAGCAATAAGGCGCGGTGATTGCGTAGTTTTCGAGAAATCTGGCGTTGTGTGGTCTACTCGCAACTCTACAGCGACCTCATATCCTCCTATAGAGATCTTGCGAATATTCAATCTATCCAACAGTGTCAAAGCCGCCGTCAGCTTTGTGTCAGTAACAGGCGACTCTGGCGAGTTGTTTCACCATCATTCGACGCATCTGCTAGCGCTGGTCGTTAGCGGTACAGGGCATTTACTAATCCCGAATAAAGCAGAAGAAGAACCTGTCCAAATAACCATTTCTTCGGGAGATGTGGTCGTAATTCCGCGCGGAGCGTCTCATGTTATCGAATGCGCGCCTCCCGAAAAACTCAAGTTTATTTCGCTGGAGATTTCAGATGAAGAAATCGAGGTAGGCATAGATTCTATGAAAGATGGCTGACCTATAGCAGCTATTCATAGTTATATTAAGGTTTAAAACTGATGATATTTGAAGATATAGCTTCAGTCAGGCTGCTTGGAGGTCGCGGGTTCGAGTCCCGTCGGCTCCGCCATTAAATTCAATAATGGCACACTTACACCCTTCGGTTTTAGAGGGGTGTTCGTGTTTTTGGAGGGCGTGCCCCATTTTGTACCCCGCAACTCATCGGTAAGCTGTCCAGCAATCAGTTCAACGGTCGGGTCTTCTTATTTAACGTGAGTTCGACATAAGGAATTACTTTCAACAGCCCCATGAGGGGCTACAATCTGCCGCCCCTCATGGGGCTGAAACGTTGTCCCGCTTGCGTCGAGCTGACGTTATTTACGGGACAACCTTCCTAAAATTCGTTTCCACCATGAAGTTTGTTTATAGCCTTGCTTGTAGCAATCCTCGTAAATCTTCTTCCAAAAAGTTTCGTGATATACACGGTCATCTCGCAAGGGTTCTTTATCCCAGATTTTTCTTGCTTCTCTAACTTTACCTATATACAAAAATGTCTTAGCTTCATCGAGTAGTTTATTGGCTTCCGCCATTTTACCATCTTTATCATAATGGTTATTCATAGCCGGTATATATAGCAAAAAGAAGCGCGGCACAAGGCTTTGCTTCTCAGGGAATTGATAATTGAGAAGACAAAATAAATGAACGCTTTATCAAATCATTTAATTAAGATATTTCGGTGGCAAGAAATTTCCACATCCCAAGCAGAGATTTTTTGCCCAAACATAATCGGTTAATGGCATAATGCGCCGTTCTTTCTCGTCCATTGCTGACGAGAAAGTTGATTAGCTTGAATTGGTCAATCGGGTTCCGAGATTTTAGGAGGCGGGCTGGAAGTTTTAGGCGGTTGGATGGAATTTCTAGGAGGCTTCCTAGAGTGTTTAGGAGTTGGGCTAGATATTTTAGGAAGCCTCCTAAACATTTTAGGCGATGCGCTAAACCTGTAATCTCCCCGGTTAATTCTTTTAGCTGAGTCGCTCATAATTCTAGCGGGTTTCCTACTCTTTTTAACCCTCACTCTAGAGTTTTGAGCTTTCCTTCTAAACCTTTTTCTGAGATTGGAGAAAAATCCTCATGCCGAGCAAATACACCTTTAACTCTGTCATCACCGACAGCGAGCAGATTGCGCGTGTCTGGACGGATAACCCGACCTTCTCGATGGGAGATGTCACACTCGCAAATCTTCAAAGTAAGATCACCAGCTTGCGACAAAAGCGCGACCAGGCGGAGACCTTGCGCACGCAGTTGACGGCTCTCACTAACGAACTGAACGAGCAGACGAATGAGATGGCAACCATCATCACGCGTGCGCGCAGTGGATTCCGCGCCACTTACGGCCCTGACTCGACGCAGTACGAACAAGCCGGAGGCACACGCGCAAGCGAACGCAAACGCCCGAAATCCAAGAAAACCACGCCTACTCCATGAAGCGCAAGATTCAATCTGACAGATCAAACACCGAGAGCCGTCCTTTGGGGCGGCTCTCAGTGTTTGATGACTCTATAGCTGAACAGTTAATGATGCTTCGGCTTACCCGGCAGCTTCGCAGGCAAATCCAGTTCATCATTAATCAAAACATCCGTACACACACCTGCGACTCGTGCATATTCCAAAAGGACGTGTAAGGGCGGTTCACGCTCTCCCGTTTCAAATCGTGAAATCTGGTGATAACCCATGAGGTCTTCAATGCCGAGCCGGTAGAGCATTTCTGTCTGAGAAAGACCGAGCGCATTCCGAATCTGTAACAGCTTTTCGGGTAAATATTCTTGTCTTATACGCGCCTTTCTTCCCATCAGAAGTTACCTCCCGATGGAATTGATTTGCTTTTATTACAAAATAGGGATATACTGTCTTCGTCCAACCGATTCGCCGTGAGTGAGAACCTCTCATACTCAACGGCGATGCTCATCTACTCAGTTTTGAGGTTGAGGGTTGAGCTACGCATTGGCCGTTGTTGTCAAAAACGGGCGCATCATAACATGGCCTCACAAGAGCCATAGATAAAAAGTTTGAGAAGGGGGCGCGGCAAGGGTAGACGCGCTCTCAATCGCACGCCTGTTCCAGTGGAAGAAGCAGGCTGTGCGGAAAGGCCGTTTAAGACTCCCACGCTTGCCTTGCTTTTTCAGTACTTCTAGCCGGTTATGCCGATATGCTCGTTACCCCTACCGGTTTCGTTTCGGATGATGCTCTTAATCTTCGTTTCCAGTACCTTGCTCATTTATTGCCAGCTATTCCACTCAGTAACTATGTGTGTTAAGTCAGCGACTTGCGACTCGGCAGCATATAAAGAAAATCGGGTGATGCGCTCTCGGTCGTTAAGATGTCTAATATTCTTTTTTGCCTTTTTACCGTTTCTCTCACTTACAAAGTCTCCCATTGCTTCGGTTCCCTTGTGGAATCTTTTAAGGGTCGTTGCAATAGCTTCGGGACTGTTATCAATTCCAATCCACTTACGGCTTAATTGCGAAGCTACGTCCAAAGTTGTTCCTGATCCTGCAAAGCAATCAAGAACAATGTCGCCCGGATTAGAAGAAGCTTCAATAATTCTCTTTATCAGGTCGGGATTCTTTTCTGTTGGATAACCCGTTATCTTGATGTTCTGATTATGGGCATCTTTGAAATCCAGCCATATATCCTGAACGGGTACGCCTTCGGTGTTATCGAGATAAATTTCCCTTCTGGGATTGCCGTTAGAGGACCAGAATATTTCCCCTCGTGCATCCATTTCATCGAGCGTCTTGGGCGTGTATTGCCAATGTTTCCCCGGTGGCGGCATCATGCCTTTCCAGGGTTTACCAGTTTCTCCGTTCCTTAATCCGGGAGCATGTACGGGAACCTTCTTGTATCGCCTGCCTGTTCCCTCTTCAGCGTATGTGTATTCTTTCTTCGCTCGCTCGTCAGTCCATTTCTCAATAGAGCGGTTCCAAACATATTCATCTGATTTCGTATAAAAAAGGATGTAATCGGAAACGTCTCCGTAGGTTTTCCGGGTGTAGTTTTTGGGGTTGCATTTTTTGCGCGTAATCCAGTTTCTAAAATTCTTCGGGCCAAAAACTTCATCCATTATCACCTTGATATGGAAAGCCATGTTCTCGTCAAGGTGGATGTAAACGGAGCCGTCTTTTGCCAGTAGCTCGCGCATGAGAATCAGTCGTTCTCGGATAAACTCAATATAATGCGCGCCCGCTAACAGGTCTGCGTAGGCGTCGTTCTGTGAACGTGATTGGAAAACGCTCCTGGTAGCGTATGGCGGATCAATGTAGATTAGTCGGACTTTGCCTTTATAGCGGGGAATGAGCGAAGCAAGGATTGAAAGGTTATCGCCGTAGTAGAGTCTGTTAGGATTTTCTTTGCCCCATAGCAACTGAACCTTTGCGGGCTCGGTAGCTAAAATATCCTTCTCTACTTTTTTGCCTTCATAGGTAAGAGTTACGTCAAGATTAGAGCTAGGGGTATCTTTAGGATGATGATTTCCGTTCCCGTTACTGTTCCACTTGGTCTTTGACAGGCCAGCGGCCATTATTCTTTTTCTCCCTCGCTATATAACCAATCGAGCGTAAGACGTTCGGGAAACATTCTCAAGGTAACAACCCGTTCCTTGTTGCTAGAGTTTGTTGCTGATCCACGTAATCAGGTATTCGCCATGCTTCTCCCGGTCTTCCTGATTCCCTTGGAGGGCAGCCGTTATGAGCTTTTCCTTTTCCAGTTGTAATAGAACTTCCGTGACCTCTAATTCTGATACCTCTACCCCTGCGGATGTGAGCTTGTCGTAAATCTTAGTGGAACCGATATACTCGTTACCCATGCCGGTTTCGTTTCGGATGATGCTCTTAATCTTCGTTTCCAGTATCTTGCTCATTCGCTGCCTCCTGTTAACGAGTTTTACAGCCCTGCATATTTAAGCCAAATGACCTAACTTTACAAGCTTTAGACGCAGGCGTGTTTATTTGAGCGCGAATTTGCAGCCGTTCAAAGAAAAAGCCCTCCGAGTTGGAGGGCTTTTCAGATAACTGCTGTTCGAGTCTTAATAAATCGGACGATTACTCAAACTCCAGCACGAGGTCTTCTTCGCAAAAGTCGAACTTCGCAGCCGGGGAGACTCCGCCGTCGGCAAACTTCGCTTTAATCCACTGCTCACAGTTGCCTTCATCCGTTGATTTGTCCCAGACAAGCGTGACGGTCTGACCCGCCGGGATGCCCTTGCCAATATCAAACTCGCCGTATGTTTTGCCATCTTCCGAGGCTAAGAGCGCAGTGATGGTGCTCTTGCTTTTGTTATGCACCTTGTAGGTGTACTCGGGCGTGGACGCCTTGAAAGCGTGAGCATAGCTGACAGCAAAGCTCATGAAAACGAGCGCAACTGCGAGCAGACTGACATTCTTGAAATTCTTTTGAAACCGCATTATTTCTCCTGTAGTTAAGTTTTTAGGTCCTGGTTGGTTTTAGAGGAACGCGTTGTGCCATTTCTGGATAATACAATCTAAAGAACTGATTAGCAATCGAAGAGATTTTCAGGGAAGGAAGTTTTTACCGGCGATGCTCAAGATCACATACTGTCCGAGCGACAACCAGAACCACCTGGGGTCTTTAGGTAGATTAGTGACATCACCGCCCGCATCATCAGGGGCGATGGGCGGTGTACCAGATGGGGGCTGAGGTGGTACACCGCCCGTGCCAGGCGTGAGGGAGGAAATTACAGGGGATTTCCAGAGGGATTTTCGGGGGGATTTATAGTTGGGTCAGACATCTCATTTTCCTTTTGCTATCTACATATGAGGTTTTTTGGGAAAACGTTTCAATGCTCGAAATCAGAAGGCACGTCATTGAACGAGCGTTGCTAAAAGCCTTCGATGGGGGAGAGCAACAGGCGCGGGCCGGTCTCTTCGTCTCCGAAGACTCCGTCTTCATCGATTTGGTCGTCCGGGTTGTGCCGATTCCACAAACGCTGAAACGCCTTGATGCTTTCCTTCAACACACTCGAAGTAACGTTTCCTCCGGCGTATCTGAAGTGACCGGGGTCGCCCGGCCCGGCCCACACCCAGTCGTGATTACGAAGCACGGTTCTCCACTGCTCGTTGTTTTGAATGTCAATCGCAGTTCCCTTCTCGTGATCGCTGTGGCCTGGATTCCGGGCGCTCGTGATGCTGCACTTTCCTTTGAGGAACCATTGACGCAACACGAACTGCTGCGCCACTGTCCGGTAGGCGTGTACCAGTCTCGGCTTTTGACCTTTTTCCTCGCTCGCCAGCCTCAATGCCTCTTTGGCCGCAGGCTGTAATAAAGCGATGGTGCTGGCACCTGATACCGTGACGATGTCCTCACACGGGACGAGAGCATCGGGCAAGGCTTCGAGCAGCAACGACACAATCTGATTGTTGAGTCTTCGCAGCCCGCCAGTATTGCAACTCCCGCTGCTGGCACTGTTCTGGGCAAACTCGCGAACTGTCGTCATAACCTTCTCCTGACCGGGCAGTCGGATTGAACATTGCAAATTGCACGGCAAACGCTTTATAAGTACTCAAGCATCCGACGAGCGAGGTGAGCACCAGGCTTCGCTCATATTCGACCAGCTACCGGAACTTAGAATTTCCGTTCACCGTATAACGCACCAGATCGACCCGAGAACTATCATTCCTGTTGAAAATTTGCTCGGACCGAAAGCTCGGGCCGATAGCAAGACAAAGTTGTAATCAAACTGAGTAGGCCCCAACCCTGTAGCAGCTCAAGACGCTAAGGGGACAAATCACCCGTGTCACCCTCTTTAGACATCACACAACTCCTGATCGCATGGTGCGAAGGCGACGCAAAGGCACTTGGAAGCCTCATGCCTCTGGTCGAAAGAGAGCTACACAGGATTGCCAGGCACTACATGCGCCGGGAATCCCCCGGCCACACACTGCAAACCACCGCGCTCGTCAATGAAGCCTATCTTCGTCTGGTAGATCAGAAAAACGTTCGCTGGCAGAATCGCGCGCATTTCTTCGGCATCGCGGCGCAGATCATGCGGCGAATCCTGCTGAACTACGCACGCGACCGGCATCGCGTCAAAAGGGGAGGCCACGCCGTTCAGGTGTCGCTCTCCGAAGTCGCCGTCATGTCCGCAGAGAAATCTTCCGAACTGATTGCGCTCGACGAGGCGCTGGAGAGGCTGGCCGGGATTGACGAACGCAAAGCCCGCGTCGTCGAGTTGCGGTATTTCGGCGGGCTGAGCGTGGAGGAGACAGCGGAAGTGTTAAATGTCGCTCCCGTCACCGTCATCCGTCACTGGAACATGGCAAAAGCATGGCTGGCACGCGAACTCCGACCATGAAGACTGAAGACTGGCAACAGATCGAAGACTTGTTCCACGAGGCTTTGAACGTCGAGGCCGCGCAGAGGTCTGCTTATGTCCTGGCAGCCTGCAATGGTGATGAAGCGCTGCGCCTGGAGGTCGAGTCGCTGCTTGGGGCTTTCGAGCAAGAGCACAGCTTCATGGAGCAACCGGTCATGAGTCTCGGCATGAAGGTTTTGTCGGACGACCCGGTGGAAGAGTTGAGCGGTAAAACCATTGGCTCATACAAAATCGTGCGGCAGTTGGGGCGCGGCGGGATGGGCGAAGTTTATCTCGCCGAAGATCAGAAGCTGAATCGCAACGTAGCGCTCAAGTTCTTCACCAGCCATCACACGGACGACGTGTGGATGCGCAGGCAACTGACGAAAGAGGCCAGAGCGGTGGCCAGCCTGGAGCATCCGAACATCTGCGCCATTCACGGAATCGAGCAAGCGGACGGCTACGATTTCATCGTCATGCAGTATATCGAAGGCGAAACGCTCGATTCGCTGATGGCAAAGGGGACGCTTGAGCTAAACAGGATTCTAGACCTCGGCGACCAGATCATCAGCGCGCTGGCGGCAGCGCACTCTCACGGCATCATCCACCGCGACATCAAGCCGCAGAACATCATGGTCACGGCGGACGGGCAGATCAAAGTGCTGGATTTCGGGCTGGCCAAGGTTGTTCAGCAGAAACAGAACATGGAGCGCGCGGTTGAAGACCAGAGCCAGCTTTCGCAAACCGGCCTGATAGTAGGGACTGTGGCCTACATGTCGCCAGAGCAGTTGCGGGCTGAAGAACTGGATTTTCGGAGCGACATTTTCAGCGTCGGGATTCTGCTTTACGAGTTGATTAGCGGGAAAAACCCGTACAAGCCGAACAAGCAGACCAGCCAGGCCGAAACCATCTCGGCGACCTTGACAAGCTGCCCGCCGCCGCTCGCGCATCCCGCGACCAGAATCCCGCCAACGCTGAACGCGCTAGTTCACAAATGCCTGGAGAAAGGGAAAGAACGGCGCTATCAATCGGCCAATGATTTGCGCTCTGCCCTCAACACGTTTAAGAGCACGTCGCGCAGGCGATTTCATTTAAGCAGGCGGGCGGTCGCAGCGTTTGCACTGCTGCTCCTGCTCGCCGTCGGACTATCTTTAGCCTACGTTCGCCTCACGCGAGTTCAGACCCTGGCGGTGCTTCCCCTGATTAATGAAAGCCCCGACTCCAATAACGAATATCTGAGTGCTGGCCTGACCGCGAGCCTCGTCAATCAACTCTCCCGCCTGTCGAGCCTGCGGGTCAAAGCTCCATCCTTTCCCAACGGCTATCAGGCCGAGAGCATGGGTCTGAAAAAGCTGGGGCTGCTGCTCAATGTTGACACGTTGCTTGTCCGAAAGATTAAACAGAGTGGAGAGGCGGTGGTGCTGCAAATCAATTTAGTGAATACGGCAGACGGCTCGTCTTTGTGGCAGGAAGAATATACCGTCCCCATAGCAGAGCTTGCACGGCTTCAAAACGAAATTTTTGAAAAGATAATCTCGATCCTACATCTGAGCGTGAGCGGAGATGAGAGAAGGCTTGTGGCTAAAGGTCGAACCGAAAACTCAAAAGCCTTTGAGCTATATTTGCAGGGGCGACACTACTGGAGCAAGAGAAGCAAGGAAAACATTCAAAAAGCCATTGACTATTTCACTGAAGCTACCGACGCAGACCCGCTCTACGCACTGGCTTGGACTGGATTGGCAGATTCCTACACCATGCTTCCGACGGTCGCTTACGGCACAATGCCGACCAAAGATGCGATGTCCAAGGCTAAGGCCGCCGCCAGGAGGGCGCTCGAAATAGATGAGACACTCTGCGAGGCTCATATCTCGATGGGAGTGATTAAATTAAAGTCTGATTGGAACTGGCAGGAGGCCGAGAGAGAATTTAAGCGGGCTATCGAACTCAACCCGGATAACGCGTCGGCCCACTTCTGGTACACGGAGCTTCTCACCGTGACGGGTCGCTTTCAAGAAGCCATAGCTGAAAGCGAAATAGCCAGAGGGATTGACCCGCTCTCCCCGCCCGTCAATATGAATATGGGGCGCTCGCTTTATCGCGCGCGCGATTACGACAGGGCTATCGAGTACCTCAAGAGAACGCTGGTTGATGACCCGAAGAATGCGAGCGCTTTGTACGTGCTCGGCTACGCCTACCAGCAGAAGGGCATGTCTAAAGAGGCTATCGAAATATTCGAAAAGATTTACGCTAATGATCAAATGATTGGGGCAGCCCCGCTCGGCTACGCTTACGCCAGAGCAGGCAGGAAAGCGGAGGCACTGGAAATCCTGCGTGTCATCGAAGAGCACTCAAAGAATAAATATGTCCCGGCGCAGGAGCGTGCGATTATCTATATGGGTCTTGACGATAAAGACCAGGCCTTTTCGTGGCTGGAGAAATCCTTTGAGGAACACTTCGCGCCGCTTATCTATTTAACAAGCGATCCCGTCTTCGATAGCCTCCGCTCAGATGCGAGGTTTGCCGACCTTGCCCGGAGAATCAACCTCCAGTAGAGCAGCTTTCAATCTTAGCGTCACAGACTGCGGCAGTGGCCTTTGGCGCGGATCAGGGTTCAGCAATTCCGACACAACCCGGCGTGCCGCCTCAGGAACATTCCGTCTCAACTTCTCCAACGGGATGGGGCTGGAAGTGGACGGAAAACTTCCCTCTAACAGGTAATAGATAATTACGCCGAGAGCGTAAACGTCCTCGGTCGCACTCGCATGCCCGCGAAGTTCTCCGGCTGATTCAGGTGGATAGAAAGTGCGCGTGCTCCAGGGCATCAGGTCGTGCTGATCGACCTGACACGCGCCCTCAAAATCAATTGACCTTAAAACTCCTTCCTTTGTAATGAGAAGATTGGAAGGCTTACAGTCGCGCCACACCCAACCGGCGGCATGTATTTGAGAGATGAGGCTGGAAAGCTGTAGACCGTATTGAAGCGCGCGCGTGATTGGCAATCTGCGCTGTCTTCTGTTCAATAACGTCTGGAGGCTATCGCCTTCGATAAACTCCGTCACGAGATAATAGTTTCCGTCTACCTCAAACGACGCACGGACGCGCGGCACATCCAAACCGAGAGCTAGCAGAGAGCCTAGAACCTGCTCTTCGTTCTTCGCCCTCCAGTATCCGTCGCGTCCATCCCAGCTATGCTCACCGTTGCGGCGTCCTTCTTTCAGAATGCAAAGCTGAGGTGGCTGCTCGCTGAGGTCAATGGCCTGATAGACGCCTCCTTTTCCCCTCTGCGTTAAGGCTCGAAACACAAGGAAAGTTGTCTTGAGCGGACTCTCGACCGCATGGCCGTCCACAGCATGTGGCCGCCGGGTAAGAAAAGGGTCTGAAACCCAATCAGGTTTTGATGTCAGGGATTCCCGCACGTCCGGGACAAGATTTCCCTCCGGGCTGCGCAGGGCGAGCTGGTTTGTGCCGTCTTCGTTCTCGATTTCCAGATGATTGAACGCGCCGTAACGGTAGAAGACACAGCTACTCGATCTGAATCTCTGGTCAAAAGGCACGGCAGGGGCAGACAATCCGCTGGTTAGCTCGTGCAGCTTTTCAGCTAAATGAACGGCCTCCGCCGCGTTTTTCGGATAAACGGTGAAGCATTTGCCGACCTGGGTATAGCCGTAATACAACCCGCAATTGAGCTTGTCCAGTTCATCGAGCGAGCAAGGGCCTTTGAACAGAGTTCCGCTGCTGCGCAGAAACGGCCCAACGTTTTCTAAAACTTTGTTGGCTGTCAGCACGGTTGCGGAGATGTGCAGTTTCCAGCCCTGCTCCGGGTCTAGAAGAGTCTTGTCGCGGCTGTATCTCCAGATCGAGTTCTCCTGCGCAATCCGAAGATAGCGGGCACAAAGCTCTTGCCACCTGTTATTAAGTGATTTGGCCAGAGGCTGGGGAGAGTTGAAGTCAGAGTTAAGATTGGCTGCCATTGTTGAGTGGGATTAAATAAGGGCACTTGAGATGGTAGAACTCTATCGGTTTAATTCTCACGACTGGTCAACAGCGCACGCATCCTACACGAGTGTCAGAGTAAGAAGGCGCTTTTGAGTGCGGGTCAGCTTGAACTTCGATGCAAGTTCAAGCTGACCCGGAAAAGCCTCTATGTTGGTGCATGACATTACTTTCAAAGAGGCGTCAACCTCAAAACTATATGACCTGATCCAGAAGTGCCGAGATACCGACTTCGAGTCTGTTGTACGTGCCCGTGCCGCAAGGGCCATTAGCGACGAGATACGCTCTGGCGTCGTTCATGTCCCCTCGAACATGAGAGCCGTCGGTGGGGATGAGCCGTGCAAGTTCCTCCGGCGTATTAGCAAACTCTTTCATGTAGATTGCCCACTCGGCAGGCCCTCCTCTGATTGCACTAAGCCCCTTAAGCTTCAATCTATTGGAAGTTTCCGAGACAGTCCCACCTGAGGCTACTCGTTCATCATGAATCTGTTGCTTTCGCAGCAAAATATTGGCCAGAATGTTCGTCATCATTTCCTCCTTCTCAGCTTGCTTTTGTTTTTTCTCAAGTCCCTGGTCTTATAAAACCTTCGCCAGACGCAGAAGGTCTCGCAGATCAAATTTACCTGTTGTCGTCCCCAGCGTTGGAGACCAGGTCGGGCTAGTACCGGGTTCGCCCAAGATGGGGTCGGAGCTTCTACGCACCAACCCGATTAACACCTCAGCCACGAGCGTACTGCCGACCGGGCCAAGCCTGTTCCCCCCGCCGAAGTGGGCTGCTTCGGCAAGAATGTAAAACCAGAGCGGCGTGCATTTGGAGAAGCGGGAGGTTTTCAGCAAATCTCTTTGCTTCTTGTTGGCTGCCTTGTCTTCGATCTCCTGTGCAGTCATGACGGGAACGTTACGCCCTCGCTTCATGAGCGCTCGCGCGACCGCCTGTCCGGTCGGCATCCTCAGAATGTAGCCGCGCAAAAGGCTCAGGACGGCTAGTCGGCGTTCACACGGCATCGGATCGCCGACTTCGTTGAGTAGCTTGAAGAGAGGCTCGGTCATTTGCGTGTCCATTGGACGAGCCAGATTCAAATTGCCCAGCCCGCCGCCCTTGACGAAATGTTCCCACTGAATAACCCCGCTGTCCGGGAGAGTGGGATGCGTTCCCAGCATCTTGAGTGTAAAGAGCAAGTCGAAGCCTATCCCCAGGAACCACTGATTGAAGTAATAGACGGAGCGAACCATGCTGTGGCCGAACCGATAGGCCGCCACCGTGAATTCAAGTGGCATAAAGAATCCACCTGCGAGGGGATTATAAAGCGGGTCGGGACGGGTCAGAATGTCGTCCACAATTGCCGGGTCGGCGATGGTCTTCAGGAAATCATCTATCAAAATCCATTGATAGTGCTGCCGAAGAAGCGTCTGCGCTTTTTCAAACGAGTTGCCTCGATCCACGATGGCGTTGTGCGCCCGGAGAAAGGCGACGTGCAACTGCGAGGCAATCAGGTTCTGGTCGTTCCTCGGGTCGCCTATCAACGCGGCGCGATCAAACTTCTTGTTTGACGACAGCGATTGTCGAGGCAGATCGTTATTTTCGTCCTTGTCTATCTTCTCATCATTCATGTCTTTCATTTGAATTAGCGGTAAACCGCTCTTGCTCACCTGACCCAGGTGCATGCGCTCGCCGTCGCGTGGCGCGGGGCATTTGTAGATAACATCGAGTTCTAGGATGGGCGAGCGTTTATTCCTGACCTTATCAAGGACAACCTTTAACGGCAAAGGCGCGAGCGGCGTGGCGGTGAAATCACAGGTGGGTTCTGGCCGGAGAGTCAGCCTCGGCATACTTATCAAGGTGATGTCATGATCCACGAACTGGCCGAAATAAGTGTACGCCGAGGGGATATTCGAAACGATTGCCGGATCATTGTCCGGGTCGAACATGGTTTCGCCAAGCTCTATTAATTGCTGAACCGTCGCAGGCGACTCAGGCAATCGGTGGGCAGGATCGTCCTGTAGCTCGTCAAAGAGATAAGCGCAGCGTGTTGTGGGGTCTGGAGAAGCATCGGATGAAGCGGAGGAGTCTAAGCTAGGGCTTATCTCTACGGCTTCAAGCACTGCGGGAGCGTCTGTCGGCTCAGACGGCAGAATTGAGCCATGGGCTATGCGTTGCATAATCTTTCTCCTAAGATTTGGGGTATTCTCTCAGAAGCTCAGCCCGAAGAAGGGTGAGGCTAGCAGGGAAGGTAAGACGTATCCCTGACGTTATTCAGGAACTCCGCCCAGAGCGGTGAACAAGTCTTTCGCTTTTTCGCGCGTTCTTTCTACCACGTTTTGAGGTGTAATGTCAGAATTTCTTGAGCCGGGGAAGACGATGTAGAGGACATCTCGCGGAATACTTCTCGCGATGATTCTTGTTCCGTTTCTTCGAGTGATGAATGGATCATGCCCCAGCAATTGAGCCAGCTTGATTGACCCTTCTCCGGCCTTGGTTCGCGGGCCAGTGTCGGCGAAGAGCGCGTAGACCACCTTATCTTTGAAAATGACCGCCGCCACGTCACCCAGTTTGATTCCGAACTGAGCGAAGAATCCTCCGGGAAGCACTATGTACGGCACTTCCTCAGAATTAACGAATCTGGCCTGACCCGTAATGCCCGCGTAAGTCAGGCTGGTTTGCAGTTGACCGCAGCAAGGGTCTATTCGTCTTGCACGAGGAG
Source organism: uncultured Acidobacteriota bacterium (assembly GCA_963791265.1). GTDB lineage: Bacteria > Acidobacteriota > Blastocatellia > Pyrinomonadales > Pyrinomonadaceae > QHXM01. Next base: position 14,144 of record CAWBSB010000002.1, on the reverse strand, counting down.
AGCCGTCGGCGTCTATGTCCATATCGGCGTCAATAAAAAGCTGGCCGTCCGGCAGCTTCAAGACCGCCTTAGCTCCCGCCAGATGATTCGGGACGGGCGTGGCTCGATCAAGAGGGATGCTGCCCAAACGCGCGCGTGACGCGGCAGGCGGGACGTAAGGCGCAGACCTATGGGCATCAGTTCGGCCAACACTATAGAGAACCGAAATCAATAAGAGAGAGATGAGGCACACAGCGCGGCCAAATCTTTGGAGAGAGGGCAAACGTCTTGATTTCATGGGAATCTCCTTTAATCTGAAGTCTCGGCGCAACTCTTTGGAGGAGCGCTTTCCAGCGCCATTGTTAGTAGTAGAAATGCTTTCATCAATGTTCAGAGTTCAAATTTCAATTTGATGTTTTGAGAGTAAACCACACCAAAGTATGAACTCTGAACGCTTGATGGCTTTCCATGAGACGACCTCTAATAATGAGTCGCAAGTTGAAAGTGCATGGGGTCTTTACGCGAGACAAAATCCCCTCCGTAAAAGAACCCGTATTTTTGGAAGGCGTCGATCACGCCCTGGTTGATGCGCTTCTTCGAGCCGAGGGGAAAGTCCACCGCCTCCAGGTCTATCGCTATGCCCCAGGAGTGCGTCGAAGGGTGGCTGGAGCGACCTCGGATCGGGCGCTGGTTGTAGATGCCTGAATAGTCGTTAGCGTATTGAGTCAGCCCGTTGCGCTTGATCTCCTCAAAGGCTGCCATGAAGTGGTCTACCGCCAGACGATGACAGCGCATCGTTTTCACCACCTTGCCATCGTACCTGATGGGGTAGGGCGGCGTGAACGAGACAATATTCTTCACCTCGAATTTGGGAGTGTCCAGGCTGCCAAACGTCTTGTTGATCTGGTCTAAACCTGCCGGAATTTTTGGTAACATAATCATCTCCTGATTAAAGTTGAAAGAAGCCACGCTGTTCACAGCGCGGAGGATTCGCTCATTTCCCTTTGTTCCGAAGTCTTCGCGTGCGCTGTCAGCAGATACTCTCCAAAGGTGAATTCATCGAAAGCTTCACAGCGGGTAGAAACGCATCCGCGATAGATATTTCATTCCCTTCATTATCTAAACGCCCTGAATTGGTCTGAGAATTATCAGTACAGTGGAATTATTTACTTCCACAACAACCAACGCCAAACCATTGCTCAATGACTTCCAAGCGAGCGAAGAACGACTGGCCACGATAAAACTCTTAATTACTCCGGATTGATTGAATGCGAGTGCGGCGAGGGCTTAGTATGGCTCTGATGATTTCTGTCGCTGAGGCCATTCGTATCGTTGAAGAGCAGACCCAGCGTCTGCCCGTCGAATCAGTCGCGCTCGCGGACGCCCTGGGGCGTGTCCTGGCCGAAGATGTTGTGGCGGATTCCGATTTGCCGCCGTTTAATCGCGCGCAGATGGACGGCTACGCGGTGCGCTCGGCTGATACGATCAAAGAGAGCGGGCGACTGCGAGTGGTGGGCGAATCGGCGGCTGGGCGCGGGTGGAACCATGAGATGAAGGCGGGCGAAGCCGTGCGGATTATGACGGGTGCGCCCGTGCCCGCAGGCGCAGACAGCGTGCAGAAAGTTGAAGTGACGACGGAACAGGATGGCCTCGTCGAGATTGCAGAGGCGACACAGCCCGGACAATTCATCGTCAACCGGGCGAGCGAGATTAAAGCAGGCGAGACTGTCTTGCAGGCGGGCGAGGAGATTAATGCGGCGCGGATGGCTGCGCTTGCTTCGTTCGGCTACGCGTCGGTTAAGGTAGGAAAGCGTCCGCGCGTCGCCGTGCTGGCAACCGGGACGGAGCTGGTAGCAGTCAACGAGAAACCGGGCGCGGATCAGATTCGTGATTCCAACAGTTATTCGCTGGGCGCTTACGCGCAACTCGCAGGCGCGTTGGTCGAACGCCTGCCACTCGCGGAGGATGATCCCGAACTGCTCAAGCGCGAGATTAGCGAGGCAGCCGCGCGCTCCGATGCGCTCATCCTGTCGGGCGGCGTTTCGATGGGCGTCTACGATTTCACGAAAGCGGCGCTTCATGCGCTCGATGCGGAAGTGTTTTTCGAGCGCGTGAGCTTGCGTCCGGGCAAGCCGACGGTCTTCGCACGGCTTGGTCGAGCACTCGTCTTCGGACTTCCCGGCAATCCCGTTTCAGTCTCCGTGACCTTCAATTTATTTGCGCGAACGGCGCTGCGCGCCATGCAGGGGTGCAGGGATGCGGCGATGCTTGAAGAATGGGCGAGGCTGGCGCGCGGGGTTAAGGGGTCGATGGAGCGCGCGAGCTATCTTCCGGCGCAATTGCGTTCAGACGAAGACGGAAGGCTTCTCGCAGAGCCTTTGAAGTGGGGCGGCTCGTCCGACTTCGTCGCGTTTGCCCGCGCCACAGCGCTCGTCATCGTGCCCGAAGGCGCACCTCGCCTGGACACCGGGGCGAAGGTGCGCTTTGTTCGTCTTCCGGGCTAGTTCGTTTATTCGAAACGAAGAAATAGACAGGATTAACAGGATTAGCAAGATTAAGAAAACCAGGCAGGGCAGATAAGCTTGATGGTTCTTCCCTTCATCCTGCCGATCTTGTTAACCCTGTCTATTATATTTTCTTAAACTAAAAGCACTCTTGATGAATTCAGAGAAACAATCAACGGAAGAGGAGCAGGCTTTCGACGCGGAGGAAGAGAGCGGGCAGACAGCTTCGGCTGCTGCGAGGGGCAATTACTTTTCAAGAAACCGGCGCATACTTGTTAGCTGCGTGGTTATCTTTCTTGTCGCTACAGGCTGCCGGTTGCTCTCATGGCAGGACAACCGCTTTGAGGCGCGGAAAGTTCAAACCGCCGTCACGGAAGGCTACAAGCATACGGGGAGACTCTTACAAGAGGGCGGCGTCTCTTCCTTCTTCAGCCGAAACTCCCCGCTCAGCGATCCGAATCATCTGGGACATCCGCCCGGCTACTCAATCCTGATAGCTGCAATCTTCAGTCTCTCCGGCGAATCTGACGCCGCGCTTCAGCTTATCCAAATCTTCGCAGACGCGGCGGCGGCAGTTGTCGTCTTTCTCATTGCTCTTGCTCTACTCAATTCGACAATAGCGACCATCGCAGGATTGCTCATCGCGCTCGCTCCGCAATTCACCTACAACTCGGTGATGCTTTTACCAGACTCGCTCTCCGTGCTGCCCATCCTGCTCGCCATTTACTTTCTCGCACGAGCGTACAAACATCCGCGCCTCGTAAACTTTGCGATAACGGGTGCGCTCGTCGGCCTGTCATGCTGGCTGAGAGCAAATGCTTTGCTGCTTGCTCCTTTCATAGCCGCCGCAATTCCGCTGCTGTTTGAGCGCGGCAGGCGAATGCGCTTTGCGCTCGTGCTTGTCGGGGGCGCAATGCTCATCATCGTGCCGCTGACGATTAGAAACTTTATCGTCTACGATCATTTCATTCCCGTTTCACTGGGCGCAGGGCAGACCTTGTTGGAAGGCATCTCGGACTACGACGAGGAAAGAAGCCTCGGCATCCCCAATACCGATATGGGGCTGATGAAATGGGAGGCCGAATTCTACAAGCGGCCTGACTACTACGGCACGCTGTTCAATCCCGACGGCGTCAAGCGCGAGCGGCTGCGGTTGGCCCAAGGACTCGCCGTGATTCGCTCGCATCCCTTCTGGTTTTTCGGCGTCATGGCGCGTCGCGCCGGTGCGATGCTCAGGCTTGAGCGTGTTCGTCTTATTTCTGCTGACCCTCCTGTGACGCATTCACTCGTCGTGACAAACGAGACGCCGCCCGCGTGGGTAAAATCTCCGCAGGAATTGCTTGGCAGCGTTCAAAAGTGGAATGAAGGTTCGCTCTCGCCCGACGGCCAGATGCTGCATATTAAGTGGGTGCCATCGCCGTATTTGTTAATCTCAGCCCCCATTCCAATCGGTGAGAAGACGGATTATGTTCTGAAACTACCGGTCAGGATTGAGCAGGGACGAGTGATGATCAATGTGGCTAGCGCGGGCAACGATCATCAACAGGCTAACCATTATCAATATGCTTCGGCGATTGTCGAGATACAGGATTGGAAAACACCGGCAGAACAGCCCTTGCAGATAATCGAGATTCCTTTCGTCAGCAGCAACAACGATCAGGCAACGATAGTAATTACCAATGCCGGAGCAAAAGGCGTCGCTCCGATTCTACAAATCGGGCAGGCCGAGCTTTACGCGCTCGGCCCGGCCTCTTTCACCTGGACGAGAATCCCGCGCGCGGTGCTTCATCTCATTCAGAAACTTTTCGTGACGGCGATAATGCTTCCGCTTGCCATCTTCGGCCTCATCCTGCTGATTCGCTCACACAGGCGCAGCACGCTTGTCCTCTTGCTCGTCGTTCCCGCTTATTACCTCTGCGTTCAATCGGCACTGCACACGGAGTATCGCTACGTGCTGGCTATCCATTATTTTCTGTTCGTCCTTGTGGCCGTCGCGCTCTCTCGCGCAGGCAGCTATTTGTGGAGAGGCTTATTGAAGATTCCCTTCTTTCAAAGACTAAGAACCCATAACAAAACCGAATCATTAGGATACGCAAAGTAGAGTTAGACAGGATTAACAGGATTAGCAGGATTAAGAAAACAAAAAGCGTCAAGGCAGCTTGGTGATTCTTCTCTATCCCGTTAATCCTGTAAATCCTGTCTAATTCTTTTCCTGTCTTACCCCTTTTACTTTTCCCTTCATTTCATGTTTACTCTCCCGCTATGAAACGTCTTTCGCACATAGACGAGCAGGGACGCGTGAAGATGGTTGACACCAGCGCGAAAGCTGTCACGGCGCGGCGTGCCGTCGCAACGGCGCGTGTCCTGATGTCGCCGGAAACAATTGTGGCTGTTCGTGAGCATCGCACGCCGAAGGGCGACCCGATGGAGACAGCGCGGCTGGCCGGAATCATGGCAGCCAAGCGGACAGCCGAGCTAATCCCGCTCTGTCATCCGCTGCCGCTCACGCACGTTGATGTCCGGGTCGAAATTCAGGACACGGGCGTCCTCATCGAAGCCGAAGCCGCCACGCAAGCGCAGACCGGCGTTGAAATGGAAGCGCTCACCGCCGCAACAGTTGCCGCGCTCACCGTCTACGATATGTGCAAGGCTGTGGACAAGGCCATGACGATTACGGATGTTCGGCTGGAAGAGAAGACGGGAGGAAAATCCGGCGACTACAGGCGGACGGAACAAACAGGGACAGAACCGCGTTGATAGCAATTGAAGACGAGAGGGCGTTGTTTCCTGTGTCCTCTTCGTCGTACAATGCAAGGGCAGATTGACCCGATTGGCCGAAAGTTTTTCCGAAGCGGAGTTTTCAAGATGAGACTGACAAACATTTCCGCAGATGCGCGCCCGCAGGTTCGCACGCTGCTTATCGCCGCCGCGATTACCATCGCGCTCTGGTACATCCCCTTTCTCTCCGTCCTGAGCTATCCCTTCAACCTCTTCGTCACGTTCATACACGAAGGCGGGCACGCTCTGGCTGCGCTGTTGACGGGCAACTCCGTTGCCAGCCTCAGCGTGGCGACGGATGCGAGCGGCCTGACTTACACGACGACGGGCGGCATCTTCTCGCAGATTTTCGTTTCAAGCGCCGGGTATCTTGGCGCGATGGCCTACGGCGCGCTGCTTCTCTTCCTGATTCGCCGCGCCATCGCAGCTCGTTACGTGCTCATCGGCTCAGGCGCGTTCATTCTCGCGCTGACGATTGTTTTCGGACTTGGCAACCTGTTCACGATCATTGCGGGCGTCGGCATCGCGGCTGGACTCATCGCGATAGCCACCTACGCTCCGCCGCGCGTGACGACATTCTTCGTCAGCTTCCTCGCCGTGCAATCGGTCTTGAACGCCCTGCTCGATCTCAAGACGCTCTTCTTCTATTCGTTCGTGCCCGGCTCGCACTCGGACGCAGGGAACATGGCAAGCGCGACGGGCATCCCGGCAATCTTCTGGTCGGTGATGTGGATTGGCCTGGCCTTCGTCATTCTGTCGCTGGCGATGCGCTCCTACGCCAACTGCCGCGCGCAAAAAGCCAACCAGCAGGATTTGCCTTTTGAAGAGCCGATGGGAGTTTAGGACTAAACTTGAGCGCAAAAATTGAGAGGCCGCCCGGTGCTGTAGCTGCTCTGGCAGAGACAACGCATGGCGGCCTTGATGTTTCTGAGAACGCGGAAAATGTTTTGACGCTTGGCTCTTTGCCCGTCGGAGCGCGTCTCATCCTGCGCTGTCGCAAAGACTGGCGCGACGCGACGGTGGCCGCCGTCTCTCTCGAAGGCATTACCCTGTCGGTTGGCTCTGCGTCAGGCCATACCTACCGCGTGCGCCGCCCGCCCGATTCTCCGCTCTTTCTGGACGGCTCAATCCCCGTGCTGGGCGAAGGTTGCTGGCGCGCTGGCCGGATTAGATATGACCTGCGCTGGTGAAAACTCATCTTTGATTCTTTGATTACAAAGACCCGTCAGCAAGTTTTTATCCCCAAAGGGGATATATAAAATAGCCGGGGGCATCACCCCGGTCACACGCAACCATACATGTTCCGACCCTGAAGGGGGCGTATATTCAAGGTTGCATATACGCCCCCTTCAGGGTCGGGTTCTTTTCTAATGACAAACCGGGGGCGGCGCTAACGCTTTGCCCCCGGCTATTACATGTGACCCTTTCAGGGTCAAAGTTTACTTAAAACTGACCGCCGTCACTTCCATCTTAATCTTCGCCTGACCCGAATCAATCCGATCCTTGTCTTCCTGTTTGGTAAAGCCGGGAATCGTAATCTTCACTCTGGCGGTTTTGTTGTTTTCCAACTCCGTCAAGCCCGCCGATGGAATCACGATCATCGTGCGCTCCTTGATCGGCTTGTCATCGAGGTCTGTCACAGTTCCCTTCATCTCCACTCCGCTGAGGGTGCGTCCCGTGAAATTTCGGACGGTCGTCGCCAACACCATCTCCAGCCCGCCCGCGACGTTGCCCTGACTCACCGCCTCCGGCTCATCCAGCTTGATTAGCTCACTGTACTTTTCAAATTCCCCGGACCCGGCGCGCAGACCATTTTCGAGCGTCTGATTCGCGGGGCCGCTCGCAGGCTTCGGCTCCGGACGCGTCTTCAAAAAAACGATCAACCCGGCGACTAAAAGCAGCGCGACGAGACCCGCAACCATGAAGACCGCACGCCGCGAGCGATCAGAGTCGTCTCGTTGATTCAATTTCTCTTCTGTGATTGACATAACTAATCCTCAAGAGCAGGAGTTAGAAGACAGGAGTCAGGAGACAGAATAAAAACAACAGCGGTTTCCGCCTTATCCTTCTGAGTCCTGAATTCTATCTTCTGCTTTTCATTTAGACTCCCGCCCGGCAAGAATGTTCCAACTGAATCCCTTCGGGCGAGCTTCACTTTCCGTTAGCCCGGTTGCGTGCGCGCTCGAATTCGTTGGCCTCGTTCGGCGCGGGCACGTTCTTGCCGACGAGTGAGCCGGTTCCGGTGCGCTGCCGGATGCTGCGCGGCCAGATGATGCGGAAGCGGCTGCCCGATTGAGGCTCGCTCTCGACGCTGATCTCTCCTTCGAGTAGCTCGACAATCTTGCGCGTAATGGCTAATCCTAACCCCGTTCCACCATAAGTGCGCGCCAGCCGGTCGTCAACCTGCCTGAACTCGTCGAAGATATAGGTCAATGCCTCGCTTGAAATCCCGATGCCTGTGTCGCTCACTTCCAGACACCACCTATCCTTATCAATCGGCGCGGCGCTGACGGTGACGCTTCCGGCGGTGGTGAACTTGACGGCGTTGCCGATCAGGTTGGAAAGCACCTGTTGAAGTTTATGCTTGTCCGTCCACACCTGACCGAGCTCCGGCGAAATCTCTGCGCGCAACTCCACGCGCTTATCCTTCGCCTCATCCAGATAGTCCGCGACAACGCCAGCGACGATTTCGCCCACGTCAACGCTGTCCAGATGAAGCGCCGCGCGTCCGGCTTCGAGCCTTGAGTAATCGAGCAGGTCGTTGACGAGTTCAAGCAACGAGCGCGCGTTGCGCTGCATACGCGTGACGGCTTCGTTTTGAAGCGGCGCGAGCGGCGACTGGCGGTCGCGTTCGAGCAACTGGCACAGGCCGATGATGACGTTCAGGGGCGTTCTCAGTTCGTGCGAGATGTTGGAGACGAAAGCCGACTTCAAACGGTCGTGCTCGCGCAGGCGATCATAAGCCGCGACCAGTTCGCCGTGCTGTTTGACCTCTTCCGTGATGTCACGAAAGACTGCGACCGCGCCTTCGGGTCTTCCATCTTCGCCCATGAGCGGGGTGGCCGACATGGCGACCACGCGCTTTTCTCCGTCGGCCTGAACAATCTCAAGCTGCTCGCCTGAGAGATGCTCGCGCCGTTCGAGCGCACGCCAGAGCGGGTGTTCCTCGGCAGATAGATTCCGACCATTGAGGTCACGGAATGACATATCCGCAATCAGGGCTTCTGTGCCGTCGCGGAATTCAGCAGGTGCGCGCCCGATGATCTTCACGCCCGCAGGATTGACGCGATAACGTCCCTGCCGGTTGATGATGATGACGCCTTCGTTCATCTGGTTGATGATGCCTTCAAGCTCTGCGGCGCGCGTGCGCTCGGAAGCGAAAGCGGAGGTGGCGAGTTTTTCGGCTCGCACGCGCTTTGAGACTTCCGAGAGAATCAAGATCAGATCGCCGCGCCCGGCGCTGCGTGCGCTCGTCGGCCAGATCATCACATCCCAGAAGCTGCCCGCCGCACTCTCGCTCCCGTCTTCCCTGTTTCGCGCGACGAGGTTCAAAGGCAGGCCGTAGGTAACGAAAGGCTTGCGCGAGCGGCGCACGTCTTCAACGATGTCGCTCAGGACGGCCATTCCTGCCGCCGCCTCGTAAAGCCCGCGCCCGGCGAGAGCACTCGTGTCACGATTGACGAAACTCGCGAAAGTTGAATTAGCGCGGCGAACAATCAAGCGTTCGTCCAGAACCGCTAGCCCAAGCGGTAAACCATCCAGCATCTCTTCGATGAACGCTCCCTGCGTCTGCAACTCTGTGAACTTCGTTTCCAACTGCGACGCCATGACGTTGAAATTCTGCGCCAGAGCGCCGACTTCATCATCTGTCTCGACCGCCACGCGCTCCTGCAATTGCCCTTCGCCGAGCGTCGAAGCGGTCGCCGCGAGTTTCCGCAAAGGCTTGGTGAACCGACCGGCAGCCCACACGCCGAGCAGAATTGAGGCCAGCAGCACGAGCGCCCACGTCGCCGTTAACATGAAGGTTGAGCGGCCAGCCGTCGTGTTTTCCGCGACGGGCACACCGATGGCGACGCTCCAGCCAAATTGCTCAACGCGCTTCATGGCTGTCATGCGCGTCACCTGATCGTTCCACTGTATCCGTCCGGCATGAGCCGGGAAGTTCAAAGACGCCGGGACAGGCGTCTGCGCGGCAGGATTCTTAACGGGCTGTCCCTGAGCGTCGAAGATTGCGATTGTCGTCTCTGCTTCGGAGGCCGCCGTATCACGATGCAATCGCGCATAGAGAGCCTGCGCTTCGGCTGTTGGAATCGTTTCGGCTCGCGTGGTGTAGGACGGATGATCTTCGAGCCAGGAGAAGAGTGAGCCTGCGGCGGCAGTCGTTTCGATGCGCGCGATGGTCGAAGCCTGCTCGTCTAGGTCTCTGCGATAGTTGTTGAATTGAATCAGGCTGACGACGAGCAGAGGAAGAGATAGCACGGCGAGCACTAAAAGAAGCTTGGCTCGCACGCTCCGCAAGATGGGCAATGTGCTTTCTGACCTCGTCATCGCTGCCTGTTCTCCGGGAAATCGGTCCGGCGACGGCGCGGCGGCGGCCAGACGGAAGTGCGCGTTTCGACGGGCGGGCGAAGGCTCGCAGCGTAGACGACGATGGCTTGAACGATGAGTTCGTCTACGAAGCGGTCAGCGCGCCTGAGCGCATCGCGCAATTCCCAGAAGTCTCCTTCGGTGGCGCTGATTCCCTCGCGCCACAGAAAATCACTAAAGACCTTCCGAAAAATCATCAACTCGCGTGCCACTTCATCAATCAACGCCCCTTGATGAAAGCGAACCTGCGCGTGTGCGCGCAAACGCCGTGTGATTTCTATAATCTCTGCATCGGTCGCCAACTGGTCGAGCAGCAGTGCGAGTTCTTGCAGCATCTCCGGGAAGTGGTCCACAAGATGCCCGTAAGAGAGTGTCGCCGGAAGCTCCGTCCGCCGCTCCGCATACATTTCATCCACCCACGCGCGGATAATCGCTTCTTCCTGCTTCCTGATGAGTATGGAGAATTGTTGAGGCATCGGTCAGTGGTCGGTGGTCAGTGGTCAGTGGTCAGTTAAGAACAAGCGCGGGATGCAGTTTTGAGCTTTTGCTTTTAACTGACCACCGGTCACTGACTACTGACCACTATCCTTGGGTAGTAAGCGGTTTAAGAGAGCCTCCAACTGGTCAAAGTCAATGGGTTTGGTGACGTAATCGTTGCAGCCTGCGGCCAGGGCGTCGGCGTGAAAGTCTGCCGTGTCGTGGGCGGAGACGGCCACAATCGGGACATCGCGCAGGTCTGCGTGCTGGCGTATGCGGCGCGTGGCGGCCAACCCGTCGAGTTGCGGCAGGCTCAAATCCATCAAAATCAGTTGAGGCCGCTCGCGGTGCGCCAATTCGACAGCCTCTTCGCCGTTGATGGCTTCCAGCACGCGATAACCGCTCATTTCCAGCAAGCGCCTCATCATGAAACGGTTATCCTCGAAATCCTCGACCACCATTACTAACGGCGGCGGCCCGCTGCCATTTTGACTATCCATTAACATTCACTCCATTGTAGAGCCAAAATGACGAGTTTTCACAACTCATTTGCCATCTCGCCTGCTGCATGACTAGCATACGCTGGCTTTTTTTGTTAAGATGCCGCATCGAAACGCAACACAACAAACAACGCTATTTGGGTTTTATTCGTACACGCAGTCTGCTCCTCAGAGCCACTCAGTGCGCTTGCGGAGCACTTGGTCGGCGAAGCCTTTGAGCCATATGAAGCCGTTAAAATCGGAGACACAGGACAAAGAAACGCTTCAGGAGATTGGGCGCGCGTCCGTCCAGATAGTCCACGACCTGAAAAACCAGCTAAACGGTCTCAAACTCTATGCCACGTTTCTGCGTAAGCGCATGGAGAAGGCCGAGCGACCGGCGGACGAGCATGAAACGATAGTCAAACTGATCGCAGGATTGGAGCGCGCAGCCGCCGATATGACCACGCTTGTCCGCGTGGGGCGCCCGCTTGAGCTTCGTCTCCAGCCGCAAACAGACCTCGGCAAAATCCTGTCAAACATGGGAAACGATGAAGACATCAAAATCGAAGCCGGGGCAGGTGAATTCGCTGGCGACTTTGACGTAGCGGCTCTCACGGAAGCTTTCAAGACCATTACGTCAAACGCTCTCAGTCTGCGCCCCAGTGGTGACAACGCAGGCTTGAGCATTCGCCTTCGACCTGACGAAGATGGGCGGGGAGCGATTATCGAGTGGCGCGGCGTGAAAACAAACAACGGCGACGACCCCTTCCATTCCTTCGCCGGAAGCGAAGGCTTGCGGATGTCGCTCGCCGCTAAAATCATCGAAGCGCACGGCGGAGAAGCCAACTATGACGCAGACACACTGCGCGCCCGGCTGCCAATCAGCAGACAATAGACGATAGACGATGGACGATAAGAACACGCTTTCCCATCAGCAATCGTCCGAATTAAAAGGGAGAAAAAGGTGGAACGTAAAGAGTCACGCATTCTGGTAATTGACGACGAGCCGATCATGGCCGATTCGCTGCGGCAGAATCTGGTCGAAGAGGGATATACGGTTGATACAGCCGCAACCGGGGCTGAAGCCATCGAGTTGTTTGATCGCGGCGCGCATCACCTTGCCATCTGCGATTTGCAACTTCCCGACATGGATGGGCTGGCGGTCTTACGCCACATGAAAGACGTGCGCCCCGAAACAGAAGTAATCGTCGTCACGGGCTACGGCACGGTGACTCGCGCCGTCGAAGCGACGAAAGCCGGTGCTTTCTACTTCGTCGAAAAGCCTTTCGACTTCGAGCAGATGCAGCCACTGGTCGAACGCGCGCTGGAAAGCCGCGAGTTGCGCGAGGAAGCTAAGGGCTTGCGCGACCGCTTCGCCACGCGCGCCGAATATTTCAACATCATCGGCGCGTCCAAGCAGATGCAGACCATCTACGAGACCATCGAATCCGTCGCCAAATCCGACGCCAATGTCCTGATCGTCGGCGAATCCGGCACGGGCAAAGAATTAATCGCCAACGCCATTCATTACAACAGCCTGCGCTCCAAAAAACCTTTCATCAAGGTCAACTGCGCCGCGCTCCCCAAGGAACTGATCGAATCCGAACTCTTCGGCCACACGAAAGGCGCTTTCACGGGCGCGCACGCCGACAAGGAAGGCTTAGTTCAACACGCCGCTGGCGGCTCGCTCATGTTGGACGAGATTGCGGAGATGCCGGTCGAATTGCAGCCCAAGCTTCTGCGCGTGCTGCAAGAGCGCAGCTATCGCAAGATCGGCTCGGAGAAAACTTACGCCGTAGATTTCCGTCTCATCTGCTCGACAAACCGTCTTCCGGCAGACGCTATCCGCGATGGCCTCCTGCGCGACGACCTCTTCTATCGCATCTCGACCATCACGATTCACGTTCCGCCCCTGCGCGAAAGAGCCGAAGACACGCAACTCCTGACCGAGCACTTTTTGAAGATTTATTCTCAAAAGTACGACCGGCCAATCACTGGCGTCTCGCAGGCTGCCTATCAAAGACTGTTTTCGCATAGCTGGCCCGGCAACGTCCGCGAGCTACAAAACGTCATCGAGCGAGCCGTGCTGCTCGCCAAAAGCAGCAAGATCGAGCCGGTTGATTTGCCATTCGATAACGGGTCGTTACCGGAAGGCGCAACGCTCGGCGCAGAGTGGGACGTGCCACCCAACATGACGCTCGAAGACATCGAAAAACTCGTCATCGAAAAGACGCTCCAACGCACAGGGGGCAACAAACAGGCGGCGGCCAATCTGCTCGGCATCTACCGCCCGCGTCTCTACAGCAAGATCAGGAAATACCGGATAGACGTGGCGAACCTCGTCGCAAGTTAAAAATGCAAAATTAAAAATGTAAAAGGAAGGCGGAAGCCAATTTGATGAAATGGGTTTCCGCCTTCCTTTTACATTTTTAATTTTGCATTCTTTAGTCTGTTTGATACGTCGCGACGCTCGTCGGCGTCTCGAAGCAGCGCACCTTGTAAATCTTCACACGTTCGTCGCCGACGCGAGAGGCGACGCGCTCAAGGATGTAGCGCGCGAGGTTTTCGGCGGACGGGTTTAGTTCGACATCAAACGGCGGAAGCTCATTGATGTTGCGATGATCCAGATACTGCACGACCTCGTCAGCAGCGTCTTTCAACTCGCCAAAATCTACGAGCAGGCCGATGTTATCAAGCTCACGCCCGCGAGCATAAATTTCAATTTTATAATTGTGCCCGTGCAGGTTTTCGCACTTCCCCTTGTAGCCGCGCAGTTGATGCGCGCTGGAGAAGTTGCGTTCGATCATCACTTCAAACATAAGCGGAAGTCTAAAGTCCAAAGCCCAAAGTCGCAAGTGATGAGACAGAATTTAAGAAGTTGTTTCAGAAGTTACAGGCTCTCTCTGTCCCGTCAGGGACTTTTCAACCCGCTTCCAAGAGTCTCATCGAGCCATCCCGACTTTGGACTCATCATCAAAGATACACGCAAGCTCCTGAACATCTGAAGTCACGCGGCACGGCGGCAGGCTTTCCAAGAAGAGTCGCCCGTAGGCTTTTGTTCTGAGACGCGGGTCGAGGACGGCGAGCACGCCCCGGTCGGTCGTCGCGCGAATCAATCGGCCCAATCCTTGTTTCAAACTGATAATCGCCTGCGGCACGCTGTATTCATAAAAGCTCGAACCGCCCTGATCGTCTATGTAACGCTGGCGGGCGGCGACGACCGGATCGGAGGGAACGGCAAACGGCAGCTTGTCTATGATGACGCACGAGAGTTGTTGCCCGCGCACGTCAACGCCCTGCCAGAAACTCGATGTGGCAAACAAGACGGCGTTCGGCG
>CAWBSB010000001.1:0-178257 GCA_963791265.1 uncultured Acidobacteriota bacterium | reverse complement strand
TCTCGCGGAATTTTTCGAGCAGCCCGGCTTTCGATGCCGTGCCTTGCAGGAAGCAGGGGAAATCAACTTCGCCCGCGACTCTTTCATAAAGCGCGTTCATTCCGGCGAAGCTTGTCGAAAGCACGAAGGCGCGTCCGTCCGTCGCGTTCAGAATGTTGATGACTTCAGCGGCAGCGGCGTCTGCGAATTCAACGGAGCGTGGGTCTGGCAAACGCGGCGGAAGATAGAGCACCGCTTGGCTCTCATAATCGTAGCTCGAAGGCGCGATGAGATCGTCTGCTTCCGCCAGTCCGAGTCGCTCGCGTATGAAGTTGAAATTGCCCGCGCTCGCCAGTGTCGCGGAAGTCAGGACGACGGTTTCGACACGCTCGAATAGCTTGTCTTGCAGCAACCCTGAGACATCAATCGGTGAAGCGCGCAGGAAAAGTCCGCGCCCGCGACGTTCCATCCAGTAAACGAAATGCTTGTCATCGCCCGCCACGATGAATTGCAAATCGAAACGAACTTGCCGGATGCGCCGCAATAGATTTTCGACTTCGAGCGGTTGATCGGAGAGCGCATCGAGCGTCGTCTCCATCCTCTCAAGCGCGCCGTCCAAACTCAAATACGCTTCACCCAGCGGCGTCGCTTCAATCTCGCCGTCGGTTCGCTTGCGCGCAAACGTGCCCGGCAAAATCGGCGCTCTGCCCTCTTCGCCGCGTCCCTCACGAAAACCCATCCAGAAGTTATCGGCAAAGCGCGTCAGGCGAGCGGCAATGCGCGTCAACTCCTTGTTCACGTCAACATTCGTCAAGGGAAGCTGCGCGAGATCGCGCACGAGGTCTTCCATCTGATAGCTTGAGACCTGCGCGCCGAAATACTCCGCCGCCACGTCTTCTATCTGGTGCGCCTCATCGAAAATCACCGCCGAATAATCCGGTAAGACCTGCCCGTATTCGCTATTGCGGAGCGCGAGATCTGCGAAGAAGAGATGATGATTGACGATGACGATGTCCGCATCCATGGCGCGCTGCCGCATCCGCGTGATGAAACAGGGGTCATACTCAGGACACTTCTGCCCGACGCAGATTTCCGACCGCGCGTCTATGTGACGCCAGAAGGGGAGATTTTCGGGAAGGCTCACGAGTTCCGCGCGGTCGCCCGTCTGCGATTCCCTCGCCCACTGTCGCACCTCATCGAAGTAGTCCAGTTCGTCCAAGCCTTCCAGCACGGGCGAATTCTCCGCGCGCTTGATGCGTTGCAGGCAGGCGTAGTTCGAGCGTCCCTTCATGTACGCGGCTGTGAATTTACGCGGCAGCACCTTTTGGAGAAACGGAATGTCTTTCTCCATCAACTGTTCTTGCAGATTCTTCGTACCCGTCGAGATGATGATGCGCGCTCCCCGCGCGGTCGCCGCCGCAATTGCCGGAACTAAATACGCAAGCGTCTTGCCCGTGCCCGTGCCCGCCTCGACAATCAGGTGGCGCTTCTCCTCGAACGCACGCAGCACAGCCTCGGCCATCTCGATCTGGCCGGGACGATATTCGTATTCAGGATGCGCCCGCGCGATCAATCCGTCTGGGCCGAAAATCTCTTCCATAAGCTCAATCTTAAAATTCGTCTGACTTCATACATCATCTTCTGATAGACCCGCCATCTTCATCAGGTGCTTGAGCAAACTAATCTTGAGTGCTTGATTTCCGTGAATGGGCACGGAGAGACGGACATCGGTTCCAGTCTTACCATAAATATGGTGGCTAGCCTGTACACGCAGCAATGACCAACCATGTCGTTCAATCACTTTGGCAAAGTCTTTGCCGGAGACAGATTTCATACGGCGATTTCCAGCACGCGATCGCGTTCGGAAATCTGTGAGGGCGTCACGTCAACGGACAGGCAGCCTTCGATTGCTTCGTACAGATTCTGTAACAACTCCTCGAACGTTTCGCCCTGTGTGGCGCAGCCCGGAATAGAAGGAACTTCAGCCCAATAGCCGCCCTCTTCTGCTTCATGGACTACAACTTTGATTTTCATGGGAATAATTATACCAACGCCACGCGAGAATTTCGCTTATTACAAAGAAACAATACCCACTCATTTTTACCTTCAATCCGCGCCCATCGCTTCCGGCGGCGGCGCTTGCTGCTTCAAACGGTTCGGGTAAAGCGGAAAGCGCGCGGCGAGTTCGGAGACTCCCTGCTGAACTTTGCGGCGCACGTCTTCGGATTGCGGGTCGTGTAGGACTTCGGCGATGAGGCGTCCGACGGAGCGCATCTCCTCTTCGCCCATGCCGCGCGTGGTCAGGGCGGGTGTGCCGATGCGTATGCCGGAGGTGACGAAGGGCTTGTTGGTATCGAAAGGAATGGTGTTCTTGTTGACGGTGATGTGCGCGGCTTCCAGAGCCTTCTCCGCATCCTTGCCCGTGATGCCCTTGCCTTCCATGAAGACATCGACGAGCATCAGGTGATTGTCCGTCCCGCCGGAGACGATGCGTAGTCCCTGCTCCTGTAGTTCAGTCGCGAGCGCCTTGGCGTTCTTCAACACGTTCTGCTGATACTCCTTGAAATCATCGCGCAGGGCTTCGCCGAAGGCGACTGCCTTCGCGGCGATGATGTGAACGAGCGGGCCGCCCTGCACGCCTGGAAAGAGTTTTCGGTTAACTTCCGCCGCGTGTTCTTCACGACAGAGGATCAAGCCACCGCGCGGGCCGCGCAGGGTTTTGTGGGTGGTGGTGGTGACGTAATCGGCGTGCGGCACGGGCGAAGGATGAAGACCGGCGGCAATCAATCCTGCGATGTGCGCGATGTCCGCGAACATGCGCGCGCCGACGCTCCTTGCGATCTCGCCGATGCGCTCGAAGTTGATGGTTCGAGGATAGGCGCTGGCTCCGCAAACGATGAGCTTAGGTTTGTGTTCTTCGGCGATGCGTTGCAGTTCGTCGTAGTCAATCTGTTCCGTTTCGCGCGAGACGCCGTAGTCTGCGAC
Organism: uncultured Acidobacteriota bacterium; assembly: GCA_963791265.1. Lineage (GTDB taxonomy): Bacteria > Acidobacteriota > Blastocatellia > Pyrinomonadales > Pyrinomonadaceae > QHXM01. The sequence goes on along the minus strand of CAWBSB010000001.1, from coordinate 175,293 downwards.
CTTGTAGCTGATGCCCGAAAAATTCATCGGATGGCCGTGTGTGAGATGGCCTCCGTGCGAGAGATTCATGCCGAGAATCTGATCGCCGTAAGCGATGGCCGCGAGATAAACGGACATATTCGCCTGCGCGCCCGAATGCGGCTGAACGTTGGCGTGCTCTGCTTTGAAGAGTTCTTTCGCGCGATCAATCGCCGCCTGCTCGACCACATCCGTCCATTCGCAGCCGCCGTAGTAACGCTTCTTCGGGTAGCCTTCGGCATACTTGTTCGTGAAGACCGAACCCATCGCTTCCAGCACAGCCTCGCTGACAAAGTTTTCCGAGGCGATCAACTCCAGCCCTTCGGCCTGCCGCCTGACCTCGTTGTTAATCGCATCGCTGATAAAAGAATCAACTTCCGCAAGGGGCGCATTAAATTTATCGCTCATCTTTGGTTCCTCGATCTCTCTTCAATTGATCAATTGCCCTGCTCTGCATTTTCTGTAGTGCGCTGGCGCATCCATGTTTCGATCTCTTCGACATTCCACTGATCGGCTTCGACAGCCATCACCATTGTAACCAAGTCAGTTGGAGAAGCGTTCAGTTTCATCCCATTCCGAAGCAAAAAGACCTGAACTAAGGCAGTTGCGGTCCGCTTATTTCCGCCGATCCAAGGGTGATTTTTGATGAGGCCATAGCAAAGCGTAGCGGCTTGCTTTATCAAGTCTGCGTTATCGTAAGCGGCGGCCTGCTGTGGACGCGCTAAGGCAGATTCGATAAGCAAGCGGCTGGAAACGCCGTAGCGTGTTTCACCCCAATACCGCATTAACTCAATGTGGAACAGCACAGCTTCAGCGAAAGTCAGGTAGGCAACATCTTTAGTCACCAAGTCGTTTCATCTCCGCGAATGCGTCATGAAACTGCTCTGAGATTTGCTGTACCATCTGTTTTATCTCAGGCGACGTTGGAGGCAAAATTTCGGCGGAAACCGCACCATCTGAGAGATAGAAAACAATGTAAGAGCCCTCAGGAACGTTCGCCAAGCAAGCCATCTCCGGCGTCATGTTGATGACCCAGCCCTGTTTCTCAATTTCAACTGGCGTTAATGACTTAGACATTTTAGCCCTCATCAGTATTTACAAGCGGCAATTCGTTACCATCTTCGACCCCACAGCTTTTTTCGATCTCCATAATTTTTTCAACGCGCGCAGTGTGGCGCCCGCCGTCGAAGTTTGCGTTGAACCATGCGCGCACGATCTTCGGAATCTCTTCCTCGGGCGTGACCCGTGCGCCGATAGCGAGGACGTTGGCGTCGTTGTGCTGGCGCGCGAGGCGCGCGGTCTCTTCAGACCAGGCGACGGCAGCGCGCACGCCCGCGACTTTGTTGGCAGCAATCGCCATCCCCGTGCCTGAGCCGCAGACGAGCACGCCCTGCTCGGCTTCGCCCTGTGCGACCCGTTCGGCAACCTTGCGCGCGTAGTCCGGGTAGTCAACGGAATCTTCGGAAACCGTGCCGAGGTCTTCAACCTCAAGGCCGAGTTCACTAAAAAGTGGCTTCAGGCGTTCTTTCTCAGCATAGCCTGCGTGGTCGCTGGCGAGCGCAATTTTCATAAGCGATGGCCTCGGGTCTTAGTCTGTTGTAAAAGGCGTGCGAGCGCTTGATGGTACATCACGCCTCGAACGCCCGCAACCGAAGATTCGTCGCCCGGTTGCCTTACCCGCTAAGGCTTTGCGAGAATGAAGAGTCGTTAAAGTTATCTCTACTTTGAGGAGAGGCGCACTTGCCGCCAGACTCTTATGCGTTGGTCACAATATTTCATCCCCACTCTTCGTGAAGACCCGGCTGACGCCGAGGTTATCTCGCACAAGCTCTTGCTGCGCGCGGGGCTGGTACGCCAGTTGGCCGCCGGAATCTATTCGCTGTTGCCGCTCGCCCAGCGCGTGACTTTGAAAATCATGCAAATCCTGCGCGAAGAGATGAACCGCATCGGCGGACAGGAATTTTATCTGCCCGCTTTGAACCCGCGAGAGATTTGGGAAGAATCCGGGCGTTGGACGGTGATGGGCGACAATATGTTTCGCCTGAAAGATCGCAGAGGCGCTGACTTGTGTCTGGGTATGACGCACGAAGAGGTCTTCACCTCCATTGCGCGAAACGAGTTGCGCTCTTACAAGCAATTGCCGCAGGTCTGGTATCAGATTCAGACGAAGTTTCGCGACGAAGCGCGTCCGAAGTCGGGCGTGCTGCGCGTCCGCCAGTTCATTATGAAGGACGCCTACTCGTTCGACGTGGATCAGGCGGGGCTGGATAAGTCTTTCGAGGATCAGCGCGAGGCGTACAAGCGCATCTTCGACCGTTGCGGATTGAAATATACAATCGTCGAAGCCTCTTCGGGTGCGATGGGCGGCTCGGCTTCTAACGAGTTCATGGTTAAGACGGACGCGGGCGAGGACTTGATAGCAACGTGCGAGAGCTGCGGCTATGCCGCGAATCTCGAAAAGGCCACGTCGCGTTTGCCGGAAATTAAAGACGGCATCGGGCTGGACGCGCCCGTGGAGTTTCCGACGCCGAATGTCCGCACGATTGAAGATTTGATAACGTTTCCCGGCGGCGCGGACGCAGACCGCCAGATTAAGACGCTGGTCTATATCTCTATCAAAGACGATGAAGCGCAACTTGTGCTCGCGCTCCTGCGCGGCGACCATCAATTGCACGAAACGAAATTGTCGGACGCGCTCGCAAGCGATGAGGTCAGACCCGCGCGCCCGGAAGAGATAGTTGAAGCGCTCGGCGCGGGCGCGGGCAGTCTCGGCGGCGTCGGCGCGAAAGCGCGAGCGCGTGAATCTGGAAAAGAGATTCGCATTCTCGCCGACCTCGCTTTGAAGAATCGCCGCAACATGACGACGGGCGCGAACAAGGACGATCATCACCTGCGCGGCGTCAACATCTCGCGCGACATTCCTGTGGACAAGTGGGTTGATCTTCGCATCGTCACTTCGGGTGAAGGCTGCCCCAATTGTGAAACGGGCGAACTGGTCGTCGCAAAATCGCTTGAGATCGGGCACATCTTCAAGCTCGGCACGAAGTATTCACAATCAATGGGGGCGACTGTGCTCAACCCGGACGGCAAGGAAGTGCCGATGGTGATGGGTAGCTACGGCATAGGGGTCGAGCGCATCATGGCTTCCGCCATCGAGCTTCATCACGACGCCGACGGCATCATCTGGCCGAAAGCGATTGCGCCGTTCGATTGCGTCGTCACCATCACGAACATGAAGCAGGAAGAGTTGCGTGAGGCGGGCGAGCGACTCTATCACGACCTGCAACGCGCGGGGCTTGATGTCCTGCTCGACGACCGTGAAGAACGCGCGGGCGTCAAGTTCAAAGACGCGGACATGATCGGCATTCCCTACCGCATCACCGTCGGCAAGAAGGCGGCGGATGGTTTCGTCGAACTCTTCGACCGGCGCACGAAGCAGACGGAGGACGTGAAACTCAAAGATGCGGTCGAGCGCGTGCAGGCGCTGGCGCTGGCCGGATTGTAGAAACGTTAGAATCACGAACAAGACGGAGAAGAAATAGACAGGATTAACAGGATTTTCAAGATTAAGAAAAGAAGGCAGGACAGACAAGCTTGATTGTTCTTCCCTTTATCCTGTCCATCTTGTTAATCCTGTCTATAATTCTTCTCTATCGCTCTGGCTAGTAGCTTTTTGTTTGGAGGCAGGCATTGTCTTCTTCTTCTAAGTGTCCATCCTGCGGGCTGACAAACTTTTCATCTGCTGTGGTGTGCAGACGCTGCCAGTGCCCGCTGATTGGGGAATACGCGCAGGCGTTGAGGGCGAATCACCCTCGCCACCAAAAAGTGTCTCCGCGTTGGATGGTGAATGCTCTCTTGATTTCGATTGCCTATGCCGTACTCCTCGTCTTTGCCTTTTTTCTCTACACTGTGATTCCGAGCGCAATGTACAGTAGTGCAACCGGATGGAGTGATTACACCCCGCAGCAATGGGCGAACATGAAATTCTGGTATCTGATTTTGGTCGGCGTCGGGGTCGTTCTGATTTTTCTCTTTTTCTACTCACGCAGGCATAACTATGAGCCTTACTGAGAGACACCGATTTCGTGATTGTGGGAATCAGAGGTGATGGGATTTATTTGGGGAGGCGTGTGCTGAGAGCCGTTTTGAAAACTATCTTGTTGCTCATCATCAGCCTCTTTTGCCTGACCGCATCTCACGCGGTGGCGCAGGATGCTTTGCCGGAGCTTGTCCGGCGAATCAAGCCATCCGTCGTGGCCATCGTCACCTACGATGCTAAAGGCGAGAAGTTGTCGCGCGGAAGCGGATTCTTTACAGCCTCCGACCGCGTGATAACCAACCGCCACGTCCTCGAAGGCGCGTTCAAGGCGGAAGTTCACACGGTTAACGATCTAGCCTACAACGTCAAAGGTGTGCTGGCGGTGGACGGCGAAGGCGACATCGCACTCTTGCAGGTTGATATTCCATCGAGTGTGGCAAGCCCGCTCACAGTCGTTCGCACCTCGCCGCAGGAAGGCGAGTCAATCGTCGTCATCGGCAATCCTCTGGGCCTGGAAGGCAGCATCTCAAACGGCATCGTTTCAGCCGTGCGTGATATTCCAAACTTCGGGCGCATCATTCAGATCACAGCGCCTATCTCGCCCGGCTCAAGCGGCAGCCCCGTCATCAACATGCGCGGCGAGGTCGTCGGCGTGGCCACCCTGCAACTCGCCGACGGCCAGAGTCTCAACTTCGCAGTGCCTTCGGATCGTGTCGTCCAGCTTCAAGCCGGGCAGACCAGAACGCTCGGCGAACTGGTAGTGGCGACGCGAAGAAGCCAGCGCGCGTCGGCTGAGAGATTCTACATGCAGGGCTTGGGTTTTCTCTCGCGCGATGATTGCGATAAGGCGCTGCCCTATTTCAAAAAGGCGACGGACGCCGACCCGGAATACGCGGACGCCTGGGCGCAGACGGGTTTTTGCAACGGGATGCTGGGACGCCACACGGAAGCTCTCAAGGCTTCGCGGCAGGCGATAAGACTGAAACCGGATTCGCCCGAATCTTATCTCAACATCGGCTCGGCCTTCGCCTACCTCGGGCAGTTCAAAGAATCTGCGGACGCTTACAGGCAGGCACTCCGTCTTGACCCGACAAACGCGGACACGCATTTTGCCCTCGGCGTCACCTACGGCAAGATGGGGCGCACCGAAGATGAGGTGCAATCTTACAAGCAGGCGATTCGCCTCCGCCCGGATTTCGTCGGAGCATATGAAAAGCTCGCGCAGGGGCTTTTCAAATTAAACCGTTTCGCGGAAGCGGTCGCCACGCACAAGACAATCGTCCAACTCAAACCCGGCGACGGCGTGGCCTACGACAATCTGGGCGTGGCCTATCTGAAATTGAAGCAGAGCGCGGAAGCAGTAGAGGCTTTCAAGCAGGCGATTCGACTGAAGCCGGACTTCGGGCGAGCTTACTATAATCTGGCGCTGGCCTATCTCTCACTCAACGACCGTGACTCAGCCCTTGAGCAGTACAATCTCCTCAAGACGATTGACCCGGATAGAGCGGATAAGCTCTACAACGTTATCAACCCATAAGCGGACAATAAGCAACTCATCAGCCCCGGAGGGGCGGCAGAGTGTAGCCCCGGGCGCCAGCCCAGGGCTACACTCTGCCGCCCCTCCGGGGCTGTTGCTTATCTACTTCATCACTTCACTCACGAGAGCCGTCAGCGCGTTATCCAACAACGTCTTGTTGTTCTGCACTTCGCCGTGCAGGTCGCAGGCGAAGACTGCGTAGGCGATGGGGAGCGACGTGCCGAAGAGCGATTTATCACGATTGCCGCCCGTCAGGTCTTCACCGAGCAATGAGCGGCGCGTGACGCGACCGTCGCCGGGAGCAGACATCGCGGCGGTCGCTTCTTTCAAGGAAACGCGGCGGCCTGTCGTGGTGCTGAATTCACGCGGGCGTGTCAGTGTCCTCCAGCGCTGCTTCTTCTGATCGTAGAGGAGGACTGGCGCTGAAAGAGTGTCTTCACAGTCTCCGCCGAAGGCCAGAAGCTGCACGGGCGCGTCTTCCGTCATCACGTCGAGGGCTTCGTGAAAACGTTTGGCGCGATTCAGTACCAGAGCAAAATAGGCGTCGAGGTCTTCGAGCGAGCCGCCCTTAAAAGGCGCGTTGTCGCCGCGCGTGCGACCCTTGACGAAACGCTCTCGGTAATCCGGGTCGGTCACGGGCGACCAGCCGTAGCGTCGCCATGTGGCCGCGTCGTAAAGGTCTATCTCGACGGGCTGCAAGTTTTCATCCAGAAAGCGCGCGGCGGTCGGGTGCGGCAGAAGCTGGAAGACGGAAGGCGCTGTGAAAATATCTTCGCTTGAAAGCTTGTTGAGTAAGGGGATGCGACGACGCAAGCCTTCCGTGACCGAGTAGCCTTCGATCAAGGTGGAGAAGGCGTCCGCAGAGCCTTCGTTCGGCGTACCGAACATGATGATTTTGCTGATGTGCGCTGCGCCTGCCCATGAAGGTTTCGGCTGACGACCTTCAGGCAGCAAATCCGCGACGCCGTACATGGCCGCGTATCTGGCGACCAGCCCGCCCATCGAATGCGCCAGAATATTGAAACGTAAGTCCGGGCGATTCAATTTGCGCTTCAGTGCTTCGATGCGCTCGAAGAGATCGCGCGCCGATTCGACGTTATCGCGCCGCCAGTCGTAAGGGAAAACATAGAACGTGTCCCGGTCGCCATCCGCGCCGGGATTGTTCCAGTCACCCTCTTTGTAGCCCCCATAGTCTTTCAGGGCGACGAGCATTTCGTGGTAAACGTAAACTTCCGGCGCGAGCTTGGCCAGCCGCGCGGTGTCAACGATTTTTCTGGCGACGAGATTATCAACATTGCGCGCGAGGTTGGGCGTGACAGGTAAGCTCAGGCCGTCATCCGACGAACGAAACGCGGAAGGCCAGACCACCTCACCTGTCTCGTAATTGACAAGCTGCGAGCCTAGCACACCCGGAATGACGATCAGCGGTCGCTTGCCCGTGAGCGCTCGCGCATCTCTGAAGATGCGTTCGAGATTCGGCTTGCGCCGCGCGCTGAGGCAGCCCGATAGCGGTAAAAAGAAAGTAATGAGTAATGTGTAATGTGTAATGAGATACAGGGTTTTAGTTTTTCTCATAACTCACTACTCAGCACTCATCACTTTTTTGTCATTCCACTTGCGATTAATCAGGCTGGCGACGAAGCCTGCGCCGAAGCCGTTATCAATATTGACGACCGTCACGTTTGACGCGCAGGAGTTGAGCATACCGAGCAGCGCCGCCACCCCGCCAAACGATGCACCGTAGCCAACGCTCGTCGGAATGGCGATGACGGGAACGCTCACCAATCCACCGACGACGCTAGGCAGCGCGCCTTCCATCCCGGCAGCGACGACGACGACGCGCGCCGCTTGTAGTAACTCTCGCTCTGCGAGAATGCGATGAATACCGGCCACGCCCGCATCCCAGATTCTTTCAACACGATTGCCCATCGCTTCAGCCGTCAACGCCGCTTCTTCCGCTACGGGGATGTCGCTTGTGCCTGCGGTGACGATGGCGATGGGGCCAAGTCCCTGCTCCGTCTTGTCTCTCTGGATGCGGATGAGCCGCGCCGTCTCATGCCATTCGGCATCCGTCACAACATTACGCACTTCACCGAACGTTCCTTCATCGGTGCGCGTCACTAGCACGTTCGGCGCTTTCCTAACGAGACGCTCGACGATACCGACGACCTGCGCGCGAGTCTTGCCCGCGCCGAAGACGACTTCAGGGAAACCCTGCCGCGTGGCGCGAGCATGATCCACACGCGCGTAACCGATGTCTTCGTAATGAAGATCATTGATGAGACGCGCGGCCTCGCCCGCCTCCATCTCGCCGCCTCTGTAAGCGCGCAGGAGCTTTTCGATTTCTCTCAAATCCATTTGATTGACCTAAATCTGACGTGCCCAACAAGCCCGTGCATTCTAGCATCGAACTTAAGTCTGCTCGAAATGCACCCGCCTTGCGATTAAAGACAGTGGCAAGTGACAAGCGACAAGTGACAAGTTAGAATCTGTTTTTATCTTGTCACTCGTCACTTGTCGCTCGTCACTGTTTTTATGGAACTGACTGTCGCCATCACCGGAGCATCCGGCTCCATCTACGCGCATCGCACGCTCGTTCATCTGGCGGCGAGCGGGGCGGTTGAGCGCATCAACCTGATTATGTCTGAATCGGCGCAGACGGTCGCGCGGGTCGAGTTGGGCGTTGATTTGCGGGAAGCCGATGGCAGGCGCATCAACGAATGGCTCGCCTTGCCGCCGGACTCAAAGCTCGTCCGGCTTCATCGTCTGGACAACCTGGCGGCGACGCCCGCTTCGGGTTCGCACATGCAGGCCGGGATGATTATCGTGCCCTGCTCGATGGGCACGCTCGGCGCGATAGCCAGCGGCGCAGGCACGAACCTGATACACCGCGCGGCGGACGTGACTTTGAAGGAAGGGCGCAAGCTCGTGATTGTGCCGCGCGAGACGCCCTACAATGCGATTCATCTGGAGAACATGCTCAGGCTCGCGCACGCCGGGGCGCAGATTCTTCCGGCCAGCCCGGCTTTCTATCATCGCCCGCAGACAATCGAAGAGATGGTGGATCATCTGGTCTTCCGCATCCTGGATCAATTCGGCGTGCCGCATTCGCAGGCGACGCGCTGGACGGGGGAAAGCAGTGGTCAGTAGGCAGTGGTCAGTGGTCAGTTAAAAGCAAAAGCACGAATGCCGACCCTCGCTTGTTTTTTACTGACCACTGACTCTCGTCCACTGCGAATTGCCAACTGTCCACTGCTTTTTGGCAGTTTGCAAAGCCTGCTGATGAGAAAAACCGCTGTTTTCGGCGAAATTCGAGTGGCCTCGTCTTTGCTTTTGAGAGGTGCGGGAGGAGTTCACCGAAAGACAATGACCAGGACATCCGGGTCGCATTGCCTGTGAGCTTGAAAAGATGATGTTAACCGCTACTACCAAAAACGTTCGCACGACGCTCGAAATGATTAAGATCGAGCATACGCTGTTTGCGCTGCCTTTCGCTTTTCTCGGAGCAGTGCTCGCGGCGGGAGGATTGCCAACCATTCAGCAACTGATCTGGATTACACTGGCGATGGTCGGCGCACGCTCCTGCGCGATGGCTTTCAATCGAATTGCAGACCGTGAGATTGACGCGCGCAACCCACGCACACAGTCGCGCGCAATTCCAGCGGGCGCACTCTCCGTCGGTTTCGTCTGGGCGTTTACGATTCTTTCGGCTGCGATCTTTTTCATAGCTGCCGCGATGCTCAATCGTTTGACGCTCGTGCTCGCGCCGCTCGCGCTCCTGAGCATCCTGCTTTACTCGTACACGAAGCGCTGGACGATGTTGTCGCATCTCGTTTTAGGTTGGTGTCTGGCTATTGCTCCGGCGGGCGCATGGATCGCCGTGCGCGGTGCGCTCGATAGCCCAGTCCCGTTTCTGCTCTCGCTCGTCGTCATGCTGTGGACAGCCGGATTCGACGTGCTCTATGCCTGCCAGGATTATGATTTCGACCGCGCTGCGGGGCTGCATTCGATTCCGCGAAGACTCGGCATCGCTCGCGCGCTCTGGATTTCGAGGCTCTTCCACGCACAAGCATTTGCCACACTCGTTGCGCTATACTTGGTGACGCACTTAGGGCTGCTCGCGCTCGTCGGCGTCGTCTTGACCGGAGCGCTGCTCGTTTACCAGCACACGCTCGTGCGCGCCAGTGATCTCAGGCGATTGAACGCCGCGTTCTTTACGACCAACGCTTTCGTCAGCATCATTCTGTTTGCGACTTTCGGAGGGGCAGTGCTCTTCAAGTTGATTTGAGAGTTCACACCCCGAAAAGAAAAGGTTCAGATATGAGCACTACACTCACGCCGATTGAACAAAGCTCCGACGCGCTCGTGCTTCATTTTAGTCCTCTCATGAAGAAGCTCAGCGAAGACGAGTTCTTTGAATTCTGCATGCTCAATAAAGACTTACGCATTGAACTCACCAGCGCAGGAGACCTCATCATCATGCCGCCAACCGGAGGAAAGACGGGAATCCGTAACTTCAAATTGCTCGCGAGCTTTGCAGCGTGGTCGGAAAAAGATGGGACAGGCCAAGGCTTCGATTCTTCGACCGTGTTCTCGCTGCCGAACGGTGCGAAACGCTCTCCCGACCTCTCGTGGGTGCGTAACGAGCGCTGGAATCAGCTTTCTGAGAAAGAGCAGGAACGTTTCCCACCGCTCTGCCCGGATTTCGTGGTGGAGTTGCGCTCAAAATCGGATTCACTGAGGTTTTTGCAGAATAAGATGCAGGAATACATCGAAAACGGGGCGCAGCTTGGCTGGTTGATTGACCCGTTCAAGAAGAAAGTTTATGTCTATCGCCCGCAGGTGGCTGTCGAAGTCTTGGATAATCCATCGAACATTTCGGGTGAGCCATTATTGCGCGGATTCACGCTAGACGTACAATCGCTCTGGAAGTGATTTAAGCTGAATTTTGATTAACCCTTAAACTTATGAACTTTTCACACGACCCGAATCTTAACGACATTGCAACAAAGGTTGAGCGCGGGGAGCGCCTGACTTTTGATGATGGATTGAATCTTTACGCGACCACTGATCTGCCCGCGCTGGCGAAGCTGGCCGATACTGTCAGACGCCGTCTTCATGGGCGCACGACCTACTTCAACGTCAATCGTCATTTCAATCCGACCAACGTTTGCTATGCCGACTGCAAGTTCTGCGGCTTCTTCCGCACGCCGCGCCAGCCAGACGCTTACACACACAACATAGAGGATTCGCTACGCATCGCGGGCGAGGCCGTCAAAGAAGGTGCGACCGAGCTTCATATCGTCGGCGGCTTAAATACCAAACTGCCGTTCAGCTATTTTACAGACCTGCTCTCTTCGTTAAAGCGTGAATATCCGCAGCTTCACCTGAAGGCATGGACGATGGTCGAGCTTGACCACTTCGCGCATTTCTACAAGCTGACGGACGAGGATGTTATCGAGCGCTTGAAAGAAGCGGGAATGGATTCATGTCCGGGTGGCGGTGCGGAGATTTTCCGTGAGCCGACGCGCTCTATGATCTGCGCTCACAAGACGAACGCGGAACGCTGGCTGGAGCTTTCCGGCAAAGTCCACGCCGCAGGCTTGAAATCAAACGCGACGATGCTCTATGGGCACATCGAATCAATCGAAGATCGCGTTGACCATTTTCTGCGCCTGCGCGAGCAGCAGGACAAATCGGGCGGCTTCCAGTGTTTCATCCCGCTCGCCTTTTATCCAACGGGTACGCAGCTCTCGCACCTGCCGGGGCCGTCGGGCGTGGATTCATTGAAGACCATCGCCGTCTCGCGCCTGATGCTCGACAACTTCGCCCACATCAAAGCCTACTGGGTGATGCTCGGCAAGCAACTGGCGCAGATCGCGCTCCACTACGGAGCAAACGATCTCGACGGCACGATCACCGAAGGCGGCGAGCTTTCGGAAAGCTACTCGGTCGAATCGAACAACGAAGTCAAGATCAGCAAGCAGGAGATAATCGCGCTCATCGAAGACGCAGGGTTTGAAGCTATTGAGCGTGACACTCTTTACAATAAGGTCGGGCAAGAAGCGGTAACAACGTAAGCGAGACTAATTTTACGGAAATCATCGAGCGAGATGCGCCGGGAATATAGATTCGATTATAGAGTAGCAAAGCCGAATCGCTTCACAACGCAATCGTCTCCTAAAATTTTTTCTAATATGGCAACTACAACCGAAACACGCACTATCACCGTCGCGCATTCGCCGGATTCCGACGATGCGTTCATGTTCTACGCGCTCGCTACGAACAAGCTGGACACGGGCGACATTCAATTCACGCATGTCTTGAAAGACATCCAGAGCTTAAACGAGATGGCGATGCGCGGCGTTTACGATGTCACGGCTATCAGCTTTCACGCTTACGCCTACATCGCGGACAAATATGCGCTCTTGCCGCACGGGGCGAGCATCGGCGACAACTACGGCCCCATCGTCGTTTCGCGCGAGCCTTTGTCGGCTGACAATTTGTCGAAGATGAAAATCGCCATTCCAGGAGAAATGACGAGCGCCTTTCTGGCCCTGCGGATTTTCAACTCGGAATTCGCCTACGAGGTCGTGCCCTTCGACAAAATCATCGAAGCTGTCCAGCAAGGGCGCTGCGATGCCGGACTACTGATTCACGAAGGCCAGCTTTTCTATGAGAAGCTGGGATTGCACAAGGTGATTGACCTCGGCGAGTGGTGGCACGAGCGGACGGGTCTGCCGTTGCCGATGGGCGGAAACGCCATCCGGCGCGACCTTGGAAGAGAGATGATGAGCAAGGTTTCGAAATATTTGCGCGAGAGCATCCGGTATTCTCTGGAGCATCGAGAGGACGCGCTTAAGTATGCCATGCAGTTTGCCCGCGACATGGATACGGAGACGGCTGACCGTTTCGTAGCGATGTGGGTCAACGAACTGACGCTCGACTACACAGAGCGCGGACGTGAAGCAGTCCGCCGCCTGCTCGACGAAGGTGTGGAGCGAGGTATCATTCCACATCGCGTCAAAATTGACTTCGTAGATTAAAGCTCAGAGACGACTCGAAAGCGTAAAGCAAAACCGCGAAGACACTGAAGAAGAAAGAATAAGCTTCTTCGGTGTCTTCGTGGTTTTGCAGTGAGGTTTTAATTATTGGGAACGATTGCTATCGGTGAGAGTCAATCATCACCTATATTATTCTCGCAGCACTCGAAGCTTTTAGCTCGCTGCTGCCAGACGGCTGGGGTGATTGCTATAAAAATCTTCGGCTTCCACCGCGTCAATGACATCTTCGGCGCGGAGCGCAATATGACCGAGCATCTCTGCTAATCTCCATTCGACCAGCAGGCCGCGCGCCATTTCCATCAGAGGCCGCATTGTCCCGACGATGATCCGGCAATTAACCGTGCGCGGATAAGGGTCGCCCACAGGCGTGTAATGTCCGGTTTCAATAATCCGGCAAAGCACGTGCTGTGCGGCTACGCTCAGCTTTTCTATGTTCTTGAGGAAAATCGTGCCCGCGCCAGCCGCCGCGAATAACCCGCAGCGGGGCAAGGGTGGGAGCGCGACGCCGCCCGCCGTTCCGCCCAGAAGGAACGACGTGCGGTCGCCGCGCTCGTCATCGGCAAGGTGAAGCCCGTCAAGCTCCTCCCACAGGCCTGACATCTCGTCCATCCCGTGCAGCAACGAAGCCGCTCGACGTTGCACTTGCGCTTGCGCGCTGTACAAATTCACGGGTAGATGCGCCCTCACCAACCGCCGATATGAGGACTTTAACTTTGTAAGATCGTTTCTCCGGTCAATCAAGATGAAGCCTACTCTTGCGCCTGCGGCACGGGCCATGACCCGGATAACAAAAATCACTCTCGCTTGAGCTGGAGGAGGTGATGGCCGATTAAAGTCCGCTGCGCGTCCCTAGCGTCTTACTCCTTAACAACATCCGTGCCACCCGCTGAAAAGAGCGCACATCGCTCCACAGCCCTGTAAATCAAGCTATTTTGTCCTGGAGATAAAGATTCTGAGGAGAGATGCACCGCCAGATTTTTTGCAGGGCAGGCAAGCCCCTGGCGAACAGTCGGCTGGCTTATCTCATGTTATGTTTGAAGTTAACCGTCGTGCAGAGTTATTTGCAGGGGCGCAAAAAATTTTACGCCTTATTCGTCTCTGGGGTCAGGAAGATTGAGGATGAATTTACGCAGCTTGTAATTAAAGGTCTGGCGGCTCAGTCCCAGTAATTCGGCGGCTCGCGTGACGTTGCCACCATGCCGTGTCATCGCTTCGAGAATCAACTGCCGCTCAACGTCGAGCATAATCTCTTTGAAATTAACGGGCTTGGTGAAATCCGGCTGGACGCGCACGGCCGATGTGGGGGTCGCGGACTGCAAGATGTCGGGCGAAAGCGAGTCGGCTCCGATAGCCTGCCCTTCTTCGGCGAAGACCACGCTGCGTTCAAGCTCGTTGCGAAGCTGGCGAACGTTGCCCGGCCACGAATATCTGGTCAGACAGCCGACCGCTTCGGGAGTGATGCCTGCCAGTTGCCGGTGATGGCGACGGCACATCTTCTCGAAATAGTAAGAAACGAGCGGCGGGACATCCTCCGGGCGCACACGCAGCGGCGGCACGTTGATGACGAACGTGTTGAGGCGATAGAAAAGGTCTTCGCGGAAGCGTCCCTCGCGCACGTCCTGTTCGAGGTCGCGATTGGTGGCGGCGATGACGCGGACATTAACTTTGCGCGGCGCATCCCCCAGCGGCATGATTTCGCCTTCCTGTAGAAAGCGCAGCAGCTTGGGTTGTAGTTCAAGCGCGAGGTCGCCGATCTCGTCCAGGAAAAGCGTGCCGCCTTCTGCGGCGCGAATGATGCCGCGCTGATCGTTGACAGCCCCTGTGAACGTTCCGCGCTTATGCCCGAACAACTGACTTTCGAGCAACTCGCGCGGCGCAGCCGAGCAATTAAATGGCAGAAAAATCTTGTCGCGCCGCTGCCCCTCTTCGTGCAGGTTACGAGCAATCAATTCTTTGCCCGTTCCGGTTTCGCCCATGATGAGCACGGTGGCGTCGGAATCCTTCAGCCGCTCCATCCTCGTCATCACATCGCGCATCGCGAAGCTGGTGGCGATGATGCCGGGAAACGGGCCGGTCACACCCGGCAAGACGACATGGTTGAAGTGTCGTCCACGACGACCCCACTCGATGGCAATCTTATAATGCTCGCGCGCCAGCGGCTGCTCATCCAGTTCCTGATAGGAGCGTCCCAGGCAGAAATAGACACGCACCAGATTAGTGGCGTCGCCAAGAGGTTCCAGAATTTCGCGTGCGCGGTTTAAGAGAGCTACGGAGCGTGAGAAATCGTTTCGCCAGTAGGCGCGCGAGCCGAAAGCTAAGAGGAGCAGGCCGCGCAGGTTTGTCGGGAAAGAATCGAGCGTGGAGGCGTCGTAAGGGGCGAGCGCTTCATCTGCTTCCGCCTGGCGCTCCATGTCTTCGTAAATTTCCGCCAGCGCCACGCGCGCCTGCACGATTTGCCCGCTTGAAGTCTCGTCAGTGCTTCCTTCAAGCAGGTCGAGCAGGAGTTTTTCGGCGCTCGCGAGGTCGCCGCGCGCCATGTAAGCCTGAGCACGGACAAAAAGGTCTTTAAGGGCTATCTGTTTGACTGCAATCTGCGTCATCGAATTACGAGGCCGGAAGTTTCGTTCACAGCTACAAGAGGCCGGGTGTCATCTTGGGTCTAACGGGAGTATAGCATAATTCCCGGCGGGGACGAGTGCCAATATTCTAGCGAAAAAGGGGTGAGAAAGGCTAGTATTTACGGACAAAGGTCTGTTGTTCATCATTCAAGGGGTGGCAACATCTGGCGAACTCAGAGCATCTGAATGACTTGCAGTGCGCCGTAGGTATAAACTCAGTTGGTGCAGCCCCTCAAAGCGATAATTTATCCAGATGGAAACAAACTTATGAAACGTTCCCTTATTTACACATTCGCGCTTTTTTCGCTCGTTCTCTTCTCCGCCTTTTCGCCCGCAGAGCGCGCTTTCGCGCAAGCTGTGACCGCTTCCTCGGCTCAACCCGCGCCGGTGGATGTGAGCAAAGTCATCGCCGCATTTACAGCCAAGGAGACACAGTTTCGCCAGGCGCTCAACTCTTATGCTTTCAAGCGGGACGCCGTTATTCAGGTCATCGGCATGGGCGGGCAAATTGCGGGCGAGTATCATCGCGTCTCGCACTTTACCTTTGACGACAGCGGCAATCGCTTTGAGAAAATAGTCTTCTTTCCAATGCCGACTTATGCCGGTGTCACAGCGGAAGATATAGAAGATTTGAGCGGCGTCAACCCGTTTGCGCTCGAAGCTCGCAACATAAGTCAATACAACTTTACCTACGTTGGCAAGGAGCGGATAGACGAGCTTGATCTCTATATCTTTGACATTACGCCGAAGGTGGTGCCTGACCCCAAGACCAAGCTGCGTCTCTTTCAGGGACGCATCTGGGTGGACGACCGCGACTTGCAGATTGTGAAGTCGCGCGGCAAGGGTGTGCCCGAAACCAAGGTCAACAAGTTTCCCTACGTCGAGACCTACCGCGAGCAGATTGACGGGCGCTACTGGTTTCCGACCTACAGCTATGCCGACGAGGAACTGGTCTTCGGCGATGGCTCGGTGACGCATATACGCATCCGCATCAAGTACACGGATTTTGTGAAGGGCAGAGTGGAGATCAAGATCACGGACGTTGAAGACGGCGTCGAAGTGCCGAATGCGCCGGATCAGAAGAAATCCACGCCGCAGCAGCCGGAAGTCAACTCGACGCCTCCACAGTCAAGTGCGCCGTCTAGAGAACAGATCAAGGGCGGCGTGCTCAATGACAAAGCTATCGAGATGCCGAAACCCGATTACCCGGACGCAGCCAAACAGGCGGGCATTCACGGCCTTGTTAAAGTAGAGGTGACGATTAACGAGGACGGCGAAGTGATTGCGGCTGAAGCGACGGACGGCCCCAAAGAACTGCGCGAGGCTGCGGTCGAGGCGGCAAAAAAGGCGCGCTTTGCGCCAGTACTCCTTCACGGCGCGCGCATCAAGGTTAACGGCGTGCTCACTTACAGGTTTTGAAAAGTACGAGCGGGTAGAGCCGGAACAGCGGGAAAGAATAAACCACGCGCATAACACGAAGCCGCACGAAGAAGATAGGTTCTTTCGTGCGGCTTCGTGTTATGCGCGTGGTTCGTACTATTTCATGGTTTGTCTTCTTCCTTTTCTCTGTCAGGCGCGATTTTCGACGCCTAACTCCGCTGCAATGCTCGCATGAACGCGGGCAATCAATCGCTCTATATCTTCGTCGGTTGATAGTCCCGCTGTTTCGACTGGCGGCAGGATCACCATCTCGATTGTTCCCGGCCTCGCTTCGCCTGTTCCCTTGCCCATCAACACGTCCGTGTTCTTGATTGCCAGCGGCACAATCGGCACACCGGCCTCCATAGCCATATAGAATCCACCCTTTTTGAACGGCAGCAATTCATCCCGCCCGGCGCGCTTGCCTTCTGCGAAGACGGCAAATGATGTTCCGCCACGCAGCCTATCGGTAGCTTCCTTCATCGTCTGAACCGCACGCTCGTTGTTGCTGCGGTCAATCGCCAGGATGTTGCAGTAGCCCATCCCGTAGCCAAGAATCGGAACGCGCAGCAACTCTTTCTTGGCGACCAGACCGATGCGCCGATCGAGATAGTTGAAGACTGTCGCCGTGTCCAGATACGACCTGTGATTCGCAATGAA
Source organism: uncultured Acidobacteriota bacterium (assembly GCA_963791265.1). Lineage (GTDB taxonomy): Bacteria > Acidobacteriota > Blastocatellia > Pyrinomonadales > Pyrinomonadaceae > QHXM01. The sequence continues at coordinate 157,938 of CAWBSB010000001.1, read as the reverse complement.
GACGTAAGGCTGCGCCGGGTCTAGATTCTCTTTTCCGCTCACCCGCACTTTCATTCCGCTTAAGCGCAGCCAGTTGCGCGCACCCCAGCGCGCCGAAGGATAAAGCCAGTGGCGACGCCGCGCCGCCCATGAAACCAGGATAGCTGGCGTGCCAACGATGAGCAGCATCGCGCCCGCGACCGCCAGCGACCACCAGTTGAGAAGCCTGTACTTGAGACGCGGCGCGTGGCTTGTGTTAGACTCCGCTTCGCGCGCCGTCTTAATCGCGTTTCTCTCGTCCATCAATTCGCTCGAAGGATTTTCGGAATGCTTCGTCATCCGTTTGCGTTAAGATTAACCACAAAGGCACAAAGACACGAAGATGAAAAACATTTTTCTCCTGGTGTCTTTGTGTCTTTGTGGTTAGTCTTCCTGTTAGCCTTCATCTTCAATCCGGCCATTGCACGCGCCGAGATTCCCAGCCCGCGCTCGGTGCTGGGGTTTACGCCCGGCGATGATCGCACGATTGCCGACTGGAAACAGATTTCCAACTACTTCGCGCAATTAGACCGCGCGAGCGACCGCGTACAGGTTCTGACTCTCGGCGAGACGACTCTCAAGCGTCCTTTTATCGTGGCCTTCATCAGCGCCCCTGAGAATATACGCAATCTGGCGAAGCTCAAAGAGATTCAGCGAAAATTAGCCGACCCGCGCCTTGTCCAAACGGAGGCAGAGCGTGATCGCCTGCTCCGCGAGGGCAAAGCGGTCGTCGTTATCTCCTGCTCGATTCACTCTACGGAGATCGTCGCCTCGCAGATGTCCATGCAGCTCGCCTATGAACTGGCGAACGCCGACGATGCGGAGACGCGCGAGACTTTGCAGAACACCATTCTATTGCTCATTCCATCTCCCAACCCGGACGGCATAGACATCGTCGCCAACTGGTATCGCAAGACTCTCGGCACCGCTTACGAAGGTTCAGACCCGCCCGCACTCTATCATCATTACGCCGGGCACGACGACAACCGCGACTGGTTCATGATGAACCTGCAAGAAACGAAGCTGGCTACGCGCCTCTTCTGGAAGGAATGGTTTCCGCAGATTGTCTACGACATACACCAGCAGGGCACGGACGGCTCGCGCTTCTTCATCCCGCCTTTTTACGATCCGCCGAATCCGAACATCGCACCGCTTCTGCTGCGTCAGGTTGGACTGTTAGGGCACAAGATTGCGGCAGACCTTCAGGCAGCCAACGTCAAAGGCGTCATCACCAACGCGGTTTACGATACATGGTGGCACGGCGGCTTTCGCACCGCGCCCTACTATCACAACTCCATCGGCATTCTCTCCGAAGCCGCGAGCGCAAGGTTGATGTCGCCCACCACCGTCACGCGCGAGCAACTGACGAGAGCGACTTCACGCGGGATGCCATCTGCGCTCACGTCCGCAACGAACTTTCCAGACCCCTGGCCGGGCGGCTTGTGGCGGCCACGCGACATTATGCACATGGAGATGACGGCCTCGCGCGCCGTTCTTTCGATGGCGAGTAAATATCGCGCCGAGTATCTGCGGAATTTTTACCAACTGAATCGCCAGAGCGTTGAGTCATTGCGGGCGGAGGAAGAACCAATCGCCTATCTGATTCCGGCGGGACAGGGCAACGACGAAGCCATTGCGAAGATGACAGGCGCGCTCGTCGAGCAGGGTGTTGAAGTTCACAGGCTCGAACAGGAACTTCATGGAACGATGGCGACTCAATTGCTCGCAACATCCGGCGGGAAGCGGCGCGTCGAGTTGGTTAATCCGTCGGCGCATCTAGAGGAGATTCCGGCGGGCAGTTATGTAGTCTTCCTTAACCAGCCGTTCAAGGCAAACGTGAAGGCTTTGTTCGAACTGCAAATTTATCCAGACCGCCTGACGCCGCAGGGCGAAGCCGAACGCCCCTACGATGTTGCGGGCTGGACGCTGCCGGTGCAGATGGGCATTGAAACAAAAGTCGTCACGCGGCTGCGCGAGTCAGTTAACGAAAGGCGGCTGACGCTTATTCGTGATGAAGCGGAAGTGCGTCGCGATTTCGGTCTAGCCCAGCGGCAGGGCAATACGTCCCCGATTCCTAACCCGCTGAAAGCTTCCCGTAAGCTCGCCGTGTACAACGGCTGGATGGGCAACATGGACGAGGGCTGGACGCGCTACGTCTTCGACACCTTCAACGTGCCTTACGAATCTTTGCGCGATGCGGACGTGAGGCGCGGAGGCTTACGCGCACGTTTCGACGTGATTATCCTGCCGTCGCAACGCATGAAAGATATTATTGAAGGCAATGAGCCACGCAGCTACCCGCAGGAGTTTACGGGCGGCATCACGGAGGCTGGCATCGAGAACTTGCGACGCTTCGTCGAAGAAGGCGGGACGCTCATCTGCTTTGGCGCTTCGACGGAGTTGGCAATCAAGCGTCTCAATCTTCCCTTGCACAACGTTTTGGAAAACCTGAAGTCATCCGTCTTCTACTGTCCCGGCTCGATTCTGGGATTAGAGGTTGACACAAAGCACGCGATTGCGCGCGGTCTGCAACGCGACGTGAACGCCTACTTCATCAACAGCGCGGCCTTCGAGGTGACAGACCCGCAGCGCGTTCGTGTCATAGCTCATTACGCTTCGGACAATCTGCTGCGCTCCGGCTGGCTGCTCGGCGAAGATAAAATCAAAGGCAAGGTCGCGCTCGCGGAAGTCTCGCTGGGGCGTGGCCGCGTCATCCTCTTCGGCTTCCGCCCGCAGCACAGGGGACAGACGTGGGGCACGTTTCCTTTCATCTTTAACTCGATAACTCTGTAGATAAGTGAAAAGGTAAAAGGACAAAAATCAGGAAGAAACAATTACCAGAAAGGATTCCACTCGAAAGTGGCGCGGTATTGATTAGCCCCGGCAGGGGCGAAAGATATTAGCCCCGGGCGCAAGCCCGGGGAATAACCAGCAATAAATATTAGAGCCCCGGAGGGGCGACAGAAATCCAAGGCACGTTGTAACGCCTCTTGGGCTTCTGTCGCCCCTTCGGGGCTCGATAATGATGTTTGTGCTGTGACCCCGTGCTAGCGCCCGGGGCTACATTCTGCCGCCCCTGCCGGGGCTGGTTGAGAGCCGTACTTCATCCGAACGAAATTTGCCAAAAGTTAAATCAGCTTCCGCCTTCCCTTTTGCCTTCTTCGGAGTTATGCTCGTTTCTCTCCCTTCATTGTCGCGTTCGTGCGAGCATCTTTTTGTTCTCAAGTGCATCAAACGTTGCGCCGCGATTACCCCGCGCGCCGGAGTTCAGACCTTTTTAGGAGCTTAAAGGCTATGAGAAAGATTGCCGTTGTTTCCCTGCTCCTCTCCCTTTTGCTTGCCAACGTTCCAGGCTTACAGGCGCAGACGCGCCCGCGCCGTGTCGGGCAGACCAATAGCACACCACCACCAACGGCATCGCCGCAACCCCAGCCCACGCCGTCAACTCAGAAGCGACCAGTCCTGCAAACCGGGACGACCACATCGTCCGGCAACCGGCCTCCTGCGCCCCAGCCATCATCACAGACTTCGATGCCGACGAGTGCCGACCCGGAAGAGGTCGGCGAGAATGATGTAGTGCGCGTCAATACAACGCTCGTCACCATCCCCGTCAGCGTCATGGATCGCAATGGCAGGTTCATTCCCAATCTACGCCAACAGGAATTTCGCATCTACGAGGACGGCGTCGAACACGAAGTCGCCTACTTTGCCTCAGTCGAAAAACCTTTCACGCTCGCGCTCGTCCTAGACACCAGCGCTTCGACGCGCTTTCGTCTGGACGAGATTCAGGACGCGGCCATCGCCTTCGTCAATCAACTGCGCCCGGACGACCGCGTGATGGTTGTCTCCTTCGATGAAGACGTGCGGGTGCTGGCCGAAGCGACAACCGACCGCAACATCCTGCGCGACGCGATTCGCCGCACGCGCACAGGCGGCAGCACAAAGCTCTACGACGCAGTTGATCTGGTCATCAACCAGCGCCTCAACCGCGAGCAGGGACGCAAAGCGATCATTCTCTTCACGGACGGCGTTGACACGGCGAGCCGTCATGCGAGCTATCAAAGCAACGTCCGCGATGCAGAAGAACTGGACGCCCTGATCTACCCCGTTCAGTACGACACCTACAACGACGGAAACATTGGCGGCGGTGGTGGCGGCGGCACATCGTGGCCTCCGCAGAATCGCGGGCCGCGCTCTGCCACGGACATTCTGGCTGATATTCTGGGCGGCGTCATGAGCGGAGGACGTGGCGGCGGTGGCAATGGTGGCCGTGGTGGCGGCGGTGGCCGCAACAGAGGTCCTGTCATCTTCGGCGGCGGGAATCCTAACGGCAATCCGGACGACTACAGGCGCGCAGACGCTTACCTGAACGATCTCGCCTACAAGACCGGAGCGCGTCTCTTTCGCGCCGACACCACGCGCGACCTCTCGCAATCCTTTGCGTTCATCGCCGAAGAACTGCGCCGCCAGTACAGTATCGGCTACTATCCGAAGACGACTGCACAGGCAGGCACACGCCGCCAGATCAAGGTACGCGTCATGCGACCCGACCTCGTCGTGCGCGCCCGCGACAGCTACATCACAGGCGGACAGTCAGGAGCCACGACCGCGCAGGGCAACCCGCAGCAATCCAAACCGGAATTGCGAAAACGCCAGCTTGTGGGGACGCGATAAGTTCGTCGAATCATATTGAATGGCATTGATTACTTTGATACATTCTCGAAGAAATCTTTGATTTTAGAGGTATGTGCCATGACAGAGATACAGTATGTTTCAGATGAAAGCGGCAATCCCGTGGGCGTGATCGTGCCAATCGAGCTATGGCGTGAGATTGAATCCGAAAAGGAGACGGCGTATCTATTGAAAAGCGAAAACATGAAACGTCGCCTGCTGGAAGCTAAAGATCGTCAAGACGGAATCCCCTTTGAGGAAGCCCGTGAGAAGCTTGGAATTTGATGTTGCTGCTTTCGAAGATTTGGCCTGGTGGATTGAGCAGGATCGCAATAAAGCGTTGCGTATCGTCAACCTGATAAAAGAGGTGCAGCGTGATCCATTCAAAGGCATCGGTAAGCCTGAGCCATTGAAACATGAGTTCAAGGGTTGCTGGTCACGTCGAATTGATCAGGAGCATCGGATTATCTATCAGGTGACGGAAGACAAGATCAGGATTCTGGCATGTCGGTATCATTATTGACTGTGCTTCTTCCCCACCGCTCAACAGTTCTTCAAGCCTATGTAGGATTCCTTTCATCGCTGTCTCTTCCTACCAACTCGTTCAAGCCTGAACGCCGAGCGCCGCCGCGATTTCGTTGATGGTCGCGACTTCCGTTTTACTGACTTGCGAGCCGCCGAAGCCGAAGATGCCGCCTTCTTTGGCAGCCGATGCGACCCTTTGAGCTACACCCACCAGCCACCGCTTATAATCACCGGCTTCTTCTGCGCTCGTCTTCGCTTGCAGCAGGGCTGCCACCTCCCGGCAATTAGCCAGCGCCCTCTCTTTGACATCGCTGACTGAAATCTTTTCCGTCTGACCGCGCGCACTGTCTTCGGCGTTGGCGATGATATTTGCGACAACCTCGCTAATCAAAGAACCTTTTGCGGCACGCTCTTCACTTTCAGAGATGGCATCGGCCACCGCAGACATCTCCTGTATGTAGCCGTCTTCATCGCTCGGAGCAGCCCCGGCGACGGCATAGCTCACCAACATCGGCGCTTTGAGCAAGGCTCGCCATTCTTCCGTCGTAAAGTTTTCTTTGACACCCATGATTCGTTCCCTCTTTGTCCTTTATTCTCAAACCACAGTCCCATCTGGAATCACAGCGTTCTTCGGCACGATGATGATGCGGTCGCGTATGAAGTAGTTGCTGCCGTCGCCGTCTGCGTTCTCGACTCCGGCCTCGTTGACGAGGCGCACGTTTGAGCCGATGCGCGCGTTTTTGTCTATGATGGCGCGGCGAATGATTGTTTCCTCGCCGACGCCGATGCGCGGGATGCCCGCTTTGATTTCAGAGCGCATGTCCTCGATTGTCTGGTAATAATCCGACCCCATCAGAATCGAGCCTTCAATGCGAGTGCCAGCTTCGATACGGCTGCGTAAACCTATAATCGAACGCAGCACGCTCGCGCTGTTGATGATGCAGCCTTCGCTGATGATGGAATTGCGTACCTCGCAGTTGTGAACCTTCGACGGAGGAAGATAGCGCGAGCGCGTGTAGATGGGAGCGTCCGCATTGAACAGATTAAACTTCGGCATCGGCGACGTGAGATCAATGTTCGCCTCGTAGAAAGCGCTGATCGTTCCGATGTCTTCCCAGTAGCCGTCGAACATGAACGCCTGTACGTTGCGCGAGTTGATGGCGGCAGGAATGATGTTGCGCCCGAAGTCGAAGGCCGTCGGGTCTTGCGCGAGCAGGGTTTCCAGGAGGTCATACTTGAAAACGTAAATTCCCATCGAAGCCAGAAAGGGACGCGCCTGAGCCTCCTCCGTGCTGAGACCTAGACTGGTCGTGTCAACTCGCATCTCTTCCAGCGCCTCGCCCTTCGGTTTCTCCTTAAACTCGATGATGCGCCCGCTCGTGTCCGTCTTGAGCAGCCCGAACTCTTCCGCCTCTTTCGGCGAACAGGGAATAACCGAGACCGTCACATCGGCGTTCGATTCATAGTGGCGCGCGAGAAACTGGCGATAGTCCATGGTGTAGAGATGGTCGCCCGAAAGAATCAAAAGCGTGTCTATGCCCCAGTCGCGGATGTGCGGCAAGACCTGTCGCACGGCGTCCGCCGTTCCCTGAAACCAGTGCGGGCTTTCCGGCGTTTGCTCGGCGGCGAGTATCTCAACGAAGCCGTCGGAAAACTGCGAGAAGCGATAGCTGCGCGCGACGTGGCGATTCAGGGAGGCTGAGTTGTACTGCGTCAGGACGAAGATTTTGATGACATCCGAGTTGATGCAGTTTGAAATGGGAATATCAACGAGGCGGTATTTTCCGCCGAGCGGAACGGCGGGTTTTGAACGTTGCTGTGTCAGCGGAAACAGGCGCGAGCCTGCGCCGCCGCCGAGAATCACCGCCAGCAGGTTGCGTTTGGTTGCCATGCTGTCTTTGACCGTCAACATTTGAAGATGTTAGGACTTGTGCGGAGCATAGACGCAAACGGGGTGCGTTTCAAGGCTGAAAGCGAGTTAGTAGTGGTTCAAGTTCAAATTGAGTATGCGCTGAGGTGCGATTCACCACAGAGACACAGAGAACACGGAGGACGCACAGAGAAAAGAAATTACAGAGAGCAGATTTGAAATCTCACATTTGTTATCTGAGATTGTCTTGCTCTGTGCCCCCTCTGTGCCCTCTGTGTCTCTGTGGTGAACTTCTACTCTCCCTTCACTCTTTTCTACCTGAACATCTGCCAGCGAGTTGGAGTTGTCTCCTTGCGCTTGCGAGAACTAAAAGATTAACGTCTCACGCCAACCAAATATCACCCGTTGGTGTCTATATGATTGACCTTCCGAAATAAGTTCAAGGGTAAACACCGTTTGAGTGTCAGCGAAAACCAATTAATCCTCAGTGCGCAGGCGGGCAACAGGGAAGCTTTCTCGTCGCTGGCGCAAAGGTTTGAACGCCGCGTCTACACGCTCGCGCTCTATTACACGCGCGAGCAGGCGGACGCCGAAGACCTCGCGCAGGAAGTCTGGATGAAGGCTTACAGGGCGCTTCCGACTTTCAGAGGAGAAGCTAGCTTCTACACCTGGCTGCGCCAGATTACGGTCAACACGTTTCTCAATCACAGGCGCGGAGAGCGGCTGCGCCGGAGCGATCACACGACGCCACTTGAATCGGACAGAGAGGCTGCAACCGAAGGCGATTTGAACGGCTTGCTCAAAGGGCGCGCGCACCGCGTCGAAGAAGAGTATGACCAAAGGATTTTGGTTGACAAAGTTTTTCAGGCGCTCGGTGAATTGACGCCGCAACAGAGATTGATCTTCCTGCTCAAGCACCGCGAGGGAATGACCTACGAGGAAATCGCAAAGATGTTCAACTGCTCGACCGGAACGATTAAGAAGGCGCTCTTTCGCGCTGTCACAAACTTGCGCCAGCAGTTGGGCGTCGAGCCTGCGCCGCTTGAGTACGCTCAATGCGGCGCAGGCAGAAAATAGTTAAGGAATAGACAGGATCAAGGGAAGAAGCATCAAGCTTGTCTGTCCTGCCTTGTTTTCTTAATCTTGATAATCCTGTTAATCCTGTCTAATTGTTATCGGTTTTATCAGTGACTCAAAAATCTCAGGAGTGAGTATCATGCACGATTGCCGCACGATGGAAAGCAGGTTGGTTGATCTGGTTTTTGGCGAGCTTGAAGCAGATGAAAAGCTGCATCTGCTGGCTGAAGTCGAAGCTTGCGATGATTGTCTCAAAGAGTATCGCTCGATGACCGGCGTGCTGCTCTTCTTTGATGAGGCGGTCAAAGCGTCAACGCCTGACGAGAGTTTCTGGCCTGAGCATCAAGCGATGCGGCGCGAGCATCTTGAACAGGTTGCGCCCTTCGTCATCGCGCCGGGACACGAACCGCTCTGGAAGCGCATCTTCGCCGTAAGGCTGCATGTGCCTGTCCCCGTTGCCGCTGCTCTTCTTCTGGCCTTGATGGTTTCGTCCGTGCTGGCGCTTCGCCCGTCAGCGAAAGAAGCGGCAGCGACGGCGCAACCGCCGGTTGTGGTACAAGCGCCGCCTGAAGTTATTGAAGTTCCGGTCGTCCGCGAGAAAATCATCACGCGCACAGTCTACGTCGAGCGTGAAAAACCGGAAGCGCGACGACCACATTCAAACACCCCACGCAATAATCCCACCTTGACCGCGCGTCGCGCTGAAGCAGAGAGCGTGCAGGGCGGCTTTTTCACTCGCGCTAACCTGACGGATTTTCAACCGGCAGATGAGATGACAATCAGAGTTATCAAGAGGAACAATCCAGATGAGAATTAAAGGACTAAACCGCTGCGGCCTGACAATTATCTTACTACTCGCCGCCTTCGCCTGCGCCGCAGCCCAGGAAAGCAAGAAGGAACAGACCATCGTGCCGATGAAGGGCGACTTCTTTGTCGCCTTCACGACCGTCCCCGGCGCAGACTCGAAGAGCGCAGATGGTTGGTCAATGACTTCTGCCGAAGCCTATTTCGAGTCGAACACCATCCGCCGCGTTTTCGTTGACAGCGGTGGCTTGCTCTATTTCGGCTATGCGCTCGTGGTCGAGCCTCTGCCCTCTGGCAAACAGTTCAGAGTCTCCGTGCGCCCGCTCAGCGCTGAAGACGAGCGGGAGTTGCGCGCGAGGAAATCATTCCAGACGCGGCAGATGCACCCAAACTATAACTCCGCCGTGCTGTCGCGTTCCTCTGCTCCGCAAACAATCGCGGACGGCGACACCTTCGCCCTGGATGTTCTCGTCAATCCCAAAACCGGAGATAAGGTAACAGACTATGTCACCGTCTCTGTCAACGAAGCCCGGCTCAGGGAACCTTCGACGGTGGACAGCGCACCGCGCGACTTCACGCTCGAAGACGTAATGATGAAGATGATTAACTATCAACTCTACATCAACGGTGAACTGGTCGCTGGCGGAAAACGATCAGGCGCAGCGGCAGGCCCGGTCATCTGGTTTCACCTACAGGAGCGCGGGCGCTTCATCTTCTCCCTGACGCCGCACGAGGGCTACGATTTTCAAAAGCTCGGCACCATCGAGCGTAACCGCATGAAGTTCACGCTCAATAATGAATTGTACGAGTGGGTGTCGGACGTGCCGGTCGTTGACACGGGCGGCCCCTGGAATCTTTATGTGCTTTACGATCCCAACTACGTTCCCGATTCATTCTTTCTGGGAGTTCACGGCCCCGTAAAGGGTGAAACGGCAGCATCTTCTTCCAGCTTGAATGAGATTGAAAGGAATCTACGGCGTCCAAAGAGCGCGGGGGCGATTGGTTTTGGAAGAGTGCCCGAGTCGCGAAAACAGGAAGGTGAACCGGATAAAGCTCCCGGCGCTCGTCTCATCATCGGGGCGGCCAGCCGCGTTGAGAATCTGCTGCCAGCCAACACCGGCCACCTGGCTCAACCCGGTCTGAAAGGCGTTTACGGCAGGTGGCTTTATGAAGACGTGGTCTACATCATTACTCCTGAAGAGGCGCGCGCCTTCAAGCTGCTGGTGAATGATGATCAGCGCGAGAACTTCATCGAGCAATTCTGGCTAAGGCGCGACACAGACCCGACGACAAAGGAGAATGAATACCGCCGGGATTATTTCGCGCGCATCGCTCACGCCAACGAGACTTTCTCCTTCAATGAGATTCCCGGCTGGAGAACGGATCGCGGACGCATCTTTATCATGTACGGTAAGCCGGACGAGGTAGAGCCGATTTCGTCAGGAGAAAAATGGGTCTACAAAACCATACCGGGGCTTGGCGCTAATATCCAAATCGAGTTTGTGGACTCGACCAGGAAGGGCGATTTTCGTCTTAGCCGACCAAACATTACGCCATAAGAAAAATCGGCGGCGGCGATTGAGCCTATGGACGCCGCGCCAATCTAAATTTCTTTCATCAACAGCGCTTCCGGCGATCTCATTGATCGTCTCTCCGCCGGGTGCGCCTGAACGTCAACTCTAGCTGCGACAAATCTGGAAGCGTCTGGCGCGCGAGCCTGTATGGCTGGCGTCACACTATTCCTCTGTCTCGCGGTAGATACAAAAATCACGCTGGAGGTAGTTCTCATGAAACGAAACGGAATTTTAACGGCGGCGACCGCAATCATAATTCTTCTCGCTGGCGGCCATCACGCGGCGATTGCCCAATCGGACGAGCTTCAGAAGTTTGAAGTCGGCGTGCAGTTCTCTTCTCTCAGCATTGACAAAGGAGGTGACACGCGAACCGAACCGGGCTTCGGCGGCAGGTTCACCTACAACGTGACGGACAACTTCGCCCTTGAAGCTGAAGGGAATTTCTTTCCGAAGAAAGATCGCTTTATCGCTTTCAGAACCGGAGGCCGCACCATCGAAGGGCTGTTCGGCGTTAAGATTGGCAAGCGTTACAAACGATTCGGCATCTTCGCGAAAGCCCGTCCAGGATTTATCAGCTTCAGTCAGGGACGCGCCGAGTTTACTCCTACGGGGACGGTAGCCGATCCCTTCCAGATAAGAATAGAACGTCTGACTCACTTCGCCGCAGACATCGGCGGCGTGCTGGAGTTTTATCCAACACGCCGTGTCTTCACACGCATTGATGTGGGCGACACCATTATTCGCTACGGCCAGACGACCATCACCACTTTTGGCTTAACGCCCGGCGGCACATTCACGCCGTTCACCTTCACCATCCCCAGCGACACCACGCATAACTTTCAGTTTTCGGCTGGCGTCGGGTTTCGCTTCTGAACGACCGGGAACGTAATAGAACTTAAAGTCATTAAGAAAACCGATAAGGAATAGACAGGATTAACAAGATGGACAGGATAAAAGGAAGAAGCATCAAACTGCATTGACTTATCTTGTCTTCTTAATCTTGATAATCCTGTTAATCCTGTCTATTCCTTATCTATCCCTTCCGCCCAAATTCCCTTCGATGTGCTAGACTCTGTCTCCAACAGCTTCGCTCCCCACGTTCACAATTGTTTCGCCGGGAGGTCGGTATGATTCGGCAACGTCTTCTTTCCTCTTTCGCTCTCGCCCTTTTGCTGCTCGTGCCCGCACAAGCGCAGACGCCGGAAGACGGGTCTCCGCTCGATCAGCAACAGAAAGTACAAAAAGAGATTGAGCTGAAGAAGGAGCTTGAGCGAAAGACCTTCGCGCTGCTCGACGAAGTCATCGGCAGTGCCGCAACATTGAAGCTCCCGGAGAATCGCGCGCTCGTTCTCTCAAGCGCAGCCGATCTGCTCTGGAAGCGTGATGAGAAACGCGCTCGCGCAATCTTCAAAGACGCGCTCAATAATCTCAACTCGACCGCGATTAGATTCACCCCCAAGATGTCGAACGAGCAGCGCGTGTCGTACCAGATGTACGTGCAGCAGCGCATAGAGATTCTGCAAATGATCGCCCGGCGCGATGTTGAGATGGCTCTGGAGTTGCTGCGCGCCTCACGCTTGCCAACTGTCCCGATTACCACAGCAGGCATGGGCGTTAAGCTGCCCGATGAAGACACGCGGCTCGAACAGAGCATCGCCATTCAAGTGGCCGCCAACGACCCGAAGCGCGCGCTTCAAATGGCCGAAGACAGCCTCGCCAAAGGACTCTCTTTCGAGCTGCTCAACCTGCTCGCTCATCTCAACGATAAGGACGCGGAACTTGCCGGACGTTTCGCCAGCGACATCGTCAGCAAGCTGCGATCAGAGAGTCTGACGACAAATCCAGAGGCCGTGTGGATTGCTGTCATGCTTCTACGCATGGGCATTCAGCCGGAAGAAGACGGCAGCAGCGGCAGTTTCGTGAGCTTTGGCTCGATGGGTGGCGGGAAGACTCCGTTCAAGCTGGATGAGCGCCAGATACGCGACCTGATGGAGATGGTGACAACGGCTGCGCTCGGCGGCACGCCGCACCCGTCGCTCTTTAGTCTCCTTCCTTCGCTCATGCCTGAGATCGAGAAACGATTGCCGGAACGCGCGCCGCCCCTGCGTCGCCGGATAGCGGAATCCACGCGCACGCTCGACCCGGAGCAGAGGATGTATGTCGAGTATGGGGAACTGGCACAACGCGGGACAATCGAAGCTCTGCTGGAAGCGGCGGCGAAAGCTCCTGACAAAGCGCGCAACATGCTGTATGAACAGGCTGCATGGAAGGCTCAGAACAAGGGAGAGACGGAGCGTGCGCGGCAGATCGTTAACGACCATATACGCGACGCGTCAAGGCGCGACCGCATCCTCGAAGGTTTCGACCGCATGTCGCTCTGGGACGCGCTGCGAAAAGATAAACTGAACGAAGTCCGGCAGAAATTAGCGCGCATCAAGTCAAAGGAGGAGCGCGCAGGCATCCTGGTGCAACTCGCCTTCGGCGCGGCGACTAAAAAGAACGGCAAGCTGGCTTTGGAGCTTTTGAACGAAGCGCTCCCGCTCGTTAATTTCAAACCGAAGAGCGACAACGAGCTTTATACGCTGCTGCAAGTCGGGAGAGTTTACGCGCTCGTCGAACCAGTTAAGGCATTCGAGCTGATCGAAACGTTAGTTGATCAAGCTAACGAGCTACTGTCGGCGGTTTCCGTGCTGAGCGGCTTCTTCCTGCCGAGCGGCGTCTTCAAAAAAGGCGAGATGGTGCTGCCGCCCGGCTACTCGAACGTCAGCCTGCGCTTTCGTCAACTCGGCAAGGAAATTGCCGCGCTCGCGTTCTTTAACTTCGAACGCACGAAAGCCGCCGCAGACAAGTTTCAGCGCAACGAAGCCCGCATCATGGCGCGTCTCTTCATCGCACAAGGCGTCCTCTCAGAACAACTCGGCTCAGGCGTCGCCCTTTACGGCGACGGCGTGGCAATAGGCTACGAATAATGCAAAATTAAAAATTAAAAATGCAAAATGGAAGATGAAAAGCTCGCTCTTCGTCTTCCATTTTGCATTTTTAATTTTTAATTCTTCAGTATGCTGCTGCGGTGGCGGTGGGTTTTGCGCCTGCGGCTTCCTGTGCGATTTTGACGCCGACGCTTGCGCCGATGCGTGTCGCTCCGGCTTCGACCATCTTGCGCGCATCTTCTAAACCTTTGACGCCGCCGGAAGCCTTGACGCCCAACTCTGAGCCAACGGCCTGCCGCATCAACGCGATGTCCGCGACGGTTGCGCCGCCCTTGGCAAAGCCTGTGGAAGTCTTGACGAAATCCGCACCCGCGCGTTTGGCCGCAAGCGAAGCACGCACTTTCTCTTCATCCGTCAACAGCGCCGTCTCGATAATCACTTTGCAGATCACGTCATACTCGTGCGCGACTTCTACGACCGCGTGGATGTCATGCTCGACGGCGCAATCGTCTCCACTCTTGAGCGCGCCGATGTTGATGACCATGTCAACTTCGCGCGCCCCGTCAAAGATTGCGCGTCTGGCTTCGTAAGCCTTCACGTCCGCGAGCGTCGCGCCGAGCGGGAAACCGATCACGGTGCAAACCGGAACATTCGTGCCGCGCAGGTGACAGGCCGAAGCCCTGACCCACGTTGGGTTGACGCAGACGGACGCGAAATGAAACTGCGCGGCCTCTTCGCACAAGCGCTTGATGTCGTCTTCGGTCGCTTCCGGCTTCAGCAGAGTGTGGTCGATCAAGCTCGCCCAATCTCTGGCCGAAGCCGTTTCCCCAAGCACCAGCCCGATGCGCGCCGCGCCCGCGTCCACAATCCTGTGCATCCGCTCCGGGCAGCGATTGAAACACTCGTTTGTGCAGCCGCACAAAGCAGCCTGCTCCTCGCGGTCGCCGTTTAAGCGCGCGACGATGACATCGGTTATCTGCTCAACGAGGTGTTCAAGGTCGCCGTTATTTGAATATGGCATTTTCGCTTTTACCTCAACGCGTTCTGGCTGTCTCTGATTTCTTGACTGTCTCTAATTTCAATGTGTGTACTGCCGCTCAATTGCCTTGATTTTATCAACCCGCTTGCGGTGGCGGTCTTCGCTGATTTCAGTGCCGAGCCATGCGGTGACGATCTCGCGCATCTCCGCGCTCGTGATCGCTTTGCTGCCGAGTGTGAGGACGTTGGCGTCGTTATGCTCGCGCGAGTTTTTCGCGATGGCGACCGAGTAGCAGGCGGCGGCGCGCACGCCCGGAACTTTGTTGGCGGTCATACATGAGCCGACACCCGCGCCATCAATGATGATGCCGACATCCGCATGAGTGTCCGCGACGGCGCGTGCGACTGCATGAGCGAAGTCAGGATAGTCAACCGCCTCTTCGGAGTTCGTGCCGTAATCGTGGACGCGGTGGCCGAGTGATTCGAGCAGGAGTTTCAATTCTTCCTTCATCTTGTAGCCGCCGTGATCCGCTCCGACGGCAACCATCTTGCTCTCGCGTGCGCCCCGGCGGGGGACGCGGCGCACCAGCTCAATTCGTCGCTCGCGCACGATGTCTGCGGCGAGCGGCGTCAGGCGAGCGCCCTCGGCAACGCGCAGCCGCGCGCCTTCTTCAAGACCGCGCACGTCATCTTCTGTAATCACCATCTTGGAAGATTCGTCGCGCTCGAAATCTTTCTGCGGCGCAACGCTTGAAGTCTCCGGCGGCAGGGTGTTGATGAAGCGAGTCGGAACTGACGAAGCGGCTGCGGCAGGCGCGGCTGGCGTGGCGGAAATAGACGAGGCATTGCCCGCTGCTTCGTCTTCGGCAGGGAGCGTATTTGCCAGCACGTCGCGGACGAGCGCGCGGACACGGTCGCGTGTTGAATCATCGGTTGCCATAAATATTTAACCGCTCGGAGAAGCTGCGGCTATTTCAGCTTGCTTGCAACTTCATACGGCAGATACGTCCGAAATATGTAATCGGTCTTCTTATTGGCGAGGTGACATGATTGGCAGTTTTGCAGATTGCCCCGCCCTTCCACTTTTGCTCCCGTCCCGTCTACCACCATGTACTCCCAATCACCGCTTGCCGGATTGAAGCCCTGCTTCTGTTTTATCATCACCGTCAACAATTCCGGCGTCTGGCTATCTTTGGCAGCCAACTTTTCTTTGACTATCACAGAGCCTTCCGGGAAGTCGGGCTTCTTCTGGCTGAGCATAGCACGTCGCCCAATGTCGTTAACGTAGACGGTGAGAAACTTATCACGATGCGGATTGCCCTGACCGTCAATTCGTATTCCATTGTTCGACAACCAGATCGTACAGGCAGCGGCGACCGGTCTTGGCATCAATTGAGGCACAGGATTAACTTTCGTCCAATTCCTGTAGCCCTCAATTTCTTTGACCTGACTGCGGGCGACAGGCTTCTCTTCGTTGTCCGGCGCAACAGCAGGCGCTCCGGTAGCCAGATGATTGACAACCAAAGCGAGCACAGCAATCAGCCCTATGCTTAAGACTGCAATTTTACTTTTCTCTAAATTCTTAACCATCCCGCTCCTCCCATATTTCTCTACAAGAAGCGTCTTGAACTATGCTCAAGCGTTGCGTAAATCCAGAAGCCTTCCGGCGTAGTCAGTAACTTTGTTGGCGCGCACACTGGTCTCGTGTCTCGTCATCAACCGGCATACGGCCTATCACCTACTATCAGAAATCCAAAATTAAAAACTCATACTCCCCATTATCAACCGTCTCGTTTTTGTCCAGATCTCTGAATATAACCAGGTAGAGATCATCTTTCTGACTCGTCACGCTCTGCTCGGCATCCGCATCGGTTAGGATAGACGAGACAAAGATGGTGCTCACGCTGTCCGAGATGGGTTTCAGTCGTTCCTCGTCGTAAACATAATGCGCATCGTCATTCAGCATGAGAGTGGCCGAGCCTGCTCTGGTATCAGCCATTGATTTGTAGGGATTGAAGAATGACTCCGCGTCAATATCCAGCTTCTCGCCCTTTTTGAGTTTGTCGAAGATACTTCTGTTAGTCGAGGCGGCCACCAAAACGGACGTTTCATCTTTAGCGCGCGGCACTCTAATCTCGAACGGCGCGCGGCTCATCGCCACTCTGGTGCTATACGAATCCCCTCCTTTGAACAGGCCGTTGGCTTTCCCATCCTGCCAGACCTCCAGCCCCAACCAGGGCGTGCGCAAATAGTCAGTGGGTGCTCTGGTCTCCGTCGGCTTCGCGTTCGCATTTGCGCTCGTGTTTCCAGAGGTATTTGAAGAGTACATAGAGGAACTGGCTGAGGGCGTTTTCTTATTGAGCAGTACCACTGCCAGAATACCGCCGCCGACGAGTGTCAACACCAAAGCTACCAGCAAATACTTCGAGTTGTTATTGGCGCGCACCGGCTGCCGCTGCGGCAGGTAGGGGTGCATCACTTCAGTCGGCGCGGGCTGGGCCGTGAAGACTTCTGTGGGCGGCGGATTAGTCAGTCGCGCAGGAATGCGCTGCGTAGCAACCGGGTCATAAGGAGCTGAGAGCAACGCACCATCGGCCAGGCAAAACGTTATAGAGTCATCGGCATAGGTGCGATTACACGTGGGGCATTGTTTCATCACGATTCTCTGCTTGATTATTCACCGTAACGTTGAATCATTGGAACAATCCAACCTGAGCCGCGCAAATTCTTAAGCGGCGCGCAAATCCAACAGCCTGCCAGCATATGCCGTCACCTTATTCTCTCTGACTGTGAAATCTACGCGACCAAGATAGATACCGCTCTTGCCGACCTGAAAGATGACCGTGTTGCCGCCTCCGGGTTGTTTGGCGATGGCGGGCTGCTGCATGAAAGTGTGCGTGTGCCCGCTCGCGATGAAATCTATGCCGTCAACCTGTGTTGCGACCTGCGAATCACCAATCTCGTCACCTTTCGGGTTCGGGTAGTAGCCCAGATGCGAAGCGCAAACGACCATCGCGCACCGCTCCTTCTCGCGGAGGACGCGGACAGCGCCATGCGCGACCTTGACGGGATCGTAATACTTGACGCCTTTGAAACTCTCAGGCGGGTTCAAGCCTTCGAGCTTGATACCGAGGCCGAAGACGCCGACGCGCACGCCGCCCAGCTCGCGCACGACGTAGGGCTTGACGCGCTTCTCAATCGCCGTGCCCCGCACATCGTAATTGGCCGAGACAAACTCAAACTTCGCGTGCTGCATCGCTTCAGCCAACGCCTCTACGCCGTTGTCGAAATCGTGATTGCCGAGCGTGACGATGTCGTAGCCGATGGCCGTCATCGCCTTGTATTCGACCACACCACGATAGAGATTGAAATACGGCGTGCCCTGAAACGAATCGCCCGCATCCAGAAGCAGCGTGTTCGGGTTTTCGGCTCGGAGGCGCTTGACGAGTGTGGCGCGGCGGGCGACTCCGCCTTTGCCAGCGTTGCGGTCATTGGCCGGAAGCGGGTCAATCTGCGAGTGCTGATCGTTTGTATGCAGAATCGTAATCAGCGTCTCGTCTTTGCCTGCCTGAAGAAGCGGGGCGGCAAACTCAGGGAGAGAGCTTGCGTAGCTGAAGAACGGCTGAGCCGACAGAGCGAAGGTTGCGCCGCCGACGAGCGAGGCTCCGAGGAATTTTCGTCTCGTAAACATTACGGCTCGTCCTCCCTCTTCGTTTCTCCTCCGGGCTTGTCATAACGAAAACGCCCGTCGAGTGTGGCCTTGACCGCGCGCCCGGCAGCCGTCTCAGCCTTCACATATTCGAGCACGGCATCACGCATTGTCAGGTTGAGCGGGCGAACATTTTTGGCTTCCTGCAAGACGCTGTAATCCCCGCCTCGCTTCACCAGATAATCAATCGTTACGATGGTGTAGGTCGCCTGCGGGTCAATCTCTTTTTCCAGAGCGCCGCCGCTGCCAAGTTTAACGGCGACGATTTCGCTCTCTTTCTTTTCATTCGTCCGGTACGTGATGCGTGCGCCGGATTGCGCGTCGCGATGAGTGACGACGATATTGAGAAAACGTCGCAACTGCTCGCCCGTCAGATCGAGCGCGACGAGCGCGTTTTCGAAAGGTAGAAGCTGGTAAATGTCGTTGGACGACAGATTGCCCTCGGCAAACTCGTTCTTGCGCAGGCCGCCGCTGTTGGTGATGGCCAAAAGCACCGGCTTGCCGAGTTTGACCTCCGCGCGCGCACGCAGGGCATCGGCAACGAAATTGCCGAGCGAGCCCGCGCCCATCCCGCCTTTTTTCAACTCGCCCACGAGCTTTCCAATCGGCGCATCAAGCTCGTGCACCTTTGCGCTGTAAGGAGCGAGGATGGCATCTACTGCCGGGTCGTTCGGGATGCTCGCGTCAATTGTTCGCTCCGATGCCTTGACGCGCAAATCGAGCGGGGCGGTGGTGGGCGCTGAAGATGGCGGCTGAGACGGACGCACAGCGGGCGCGCTTCCCTGCTGCGCCTGAGCGATGATTCCAAGCAAACAGAAAAGAACCGCAGCCGCACCGCCATTGAATCTAGTCGCGTATCTCAACTCTTGTTCCTTTCTAAAGGCAGTGGTCAGTGGTCAGTGGTCGGTGGTCAGTTAAAAGCAAAAGCATGAACGCGGCTTGCCGCCTGGTCTTTTCTGACCACTGACCACTGACCACTGTTCCAACATTGACCTATGGAGAGAGCTTGAATAGTATGTCGCACCAAGCGGCGCGCACGCAAACGCCAGGACGATTTATCCGGTAAACCAATTTTTCAACAATGGAGGCCATCTTGTCTACTTCCACCGCACAGGCTTACTCAGAGTTCAACAACCCGAACCTTGAAACGCTCTTCTCTGCCGAACAGATTCAAAAGCGCATTACGGAACTGGGCGCGGAGATTGCCCGCGACTACGAGGGCAGGAATCCGCTGCTCATCGGCGTGCTCAAAGGCGCGTGCATCTTCATCAGTGATTTGTTGCGCGCCATTGACCTCAAGGTGGGCATAGAGTTCATGGCGATCTCAAGCTACGGCGCATCTACACGCACGTCAGGCGAGGTGCGAATCGTTAAAGATTTGGATGTGCCGATTGAGGGACGCGACATTCTCGTCGTCGAAGACATCGTGGACACGGGGCTGACGCTTTCCTATCTGCTCGCCAATCTCGAATCTCGCGGCGCAACCAGCGTTAAGCTCGCCGCGCTGCTGGATAAGCACGAACGCCGCGAGCGCGAGGTGGCGATAGACTATCTGGGCTTTCCGATTCCAGATGCCTTCGTCGTCGGCTACGGTCTGGACTTCGCCGAACGCTACCGCAACCTGCCTTACATAGCGGTTCTCAAAGACCCGGAAATACAGTAACAAGTGACGAGTGACAAATGACAAGAAAAACGCTTGCCGTTATCGAGGAGACAACTATGAATAGATTAGTGTTCGTTTGCGCCTTGCTCGCCGTTTGCCTTTGCGGAGTTTCCGCACAGGCTCAAACTGATTTCTCGAAAGTTGAAATCAAAGCGACGAAGGTTGCAGGCAGCGTCTACATGCTTGAAGGCGCGGGCGGCAACATCGGCGTTTCAATCGGCGCGGACGGCATCCTGATTGTTGACGACCAGTTTGCTCCGCTGGCGGATAAGATTCGCGCGGCCTTGAAGGCGCTCGGCGAAGGCAAACTGAAGTTTGTGCTCAACACACATTGGCACGGCGACCATACGGGCGGCAACGCTCAATTCGGGACGGAGGCTTCCGTCATCGCGCACGACAACGTGCGTAAACGATTAGCCACCGAGCAGACGATCTTCAACGAAAAGGTTCCGGCTTCGCCGAAAGAGGCGCTGCCCGTCATCACTTTTGATAAATCGCTGGCAGTTCATTTCAACGGTGAAGAAATACGCGCCATCCACTTCCCACACGGGCACACGGACGGCGACAGCGTCATCTTCTTCACAGGCTCGAACGTCGTCCACATGGGCGATGATTTCTTTGCCGGAAGATTTCCCTTCGTTGACATCGAAAACGGCGGCGACGTGGTGAACCTGGCGAAGAATGTCGGAGAGATTATCGGGCGGCTGCCCGCTGGGGTGAAAATCATTCCCGGTCACGGCCCGCTCTCAACCGTTGACGATCTGAAGCTCTATCACCGGATGCTCAACGAGACGATTGACATTGTTCGCAAACAAGCAGCGGCAGGCAAAACTCTCGAACAGATTAAAGCCGGTGGCTTGCCCGAAACGTGGAAGACGTGGGGCACAGGGTTTATTAAGACAGATCAGTGGATTGAGCTGATTTACAGAAGCCTTAAAAAGTGATGGGTGATAAGTGATAGGTAATAGGTGACGAATCACAGTCCCGAAGGGGCGGCATAACAGTAGCCCAGCACGTTAGTGATGGGTTCACAGCCATCACAAATTCAAAGCCCCGGAGGGGCGGCATAGTATGTCGTCCCTCCGGGGCTTATCCATTTATTTTATGTCTCTTCCCATGACTTACGTCATGGGCTACTGGTATTCCGCCCCTGCCGGGGCTTAACTTATCAACTCACTTAAAAAGCTATCCCCCGCAGTCAGTTTCAATCCGAAGTTATTGGCAATCGTCTGTCCAATGTCTGCGAGTGATGAGCGGATACCGAGGTCAACGCCTGCGCGGGCGCTCTTTCCATAAACTATCAGCGGCGAATACTCGCGCGTGTGGTCTGTGCCGGGAAAGGTCGGGTCGTTGCCGTGATCTGCGGCGATGATGAAAACGTCTCTCTCATTCATCGCCGCTTCAATCTCCGGCAGGCGCGTGTCGAAATGCTCAAGCGCGCGGGCGTAGCCTTCTGTGTCGCGGCGATGGCCGTAGAGCATGTCGAAGTCTACGAGGTTTGAGAAGATGAGGCCGCGCGTGTCCTGCTTGAGCGCGTTGATGGTCTGGTCAATTGATTGATTGTTGTTCTTGGCGGTCAAGTCAAGCGTGACGCCTGCCGAATCATAAATCGAAGCGACTTTGCCGATGCAGACGACATCCAGATTTGCCTCATTGAGAGCGACGAGAAGATTTTCGCGCGGCGGAGGCACGGCGTAATCATGGCGATTCTCTGTGCGACGAAACGCGCCCGGCGAGCCTAAGAACGGGCGCGCAATCACGCGGCCTACTTCGTCTTCGCCGCTCAAGATACGGCGCGCAGTCTCGCAGATTTCGTAAAGGCGCGGAATGGGAATTACTTCTTCGTGCGCGGCGATTTGAAAGACGGAGTCGGCTGAGGTGTAGACGATGGGCTTGCCCGTGCGAACGTGTTCCTCGCCAAGGTCCTTGATAATCTCCGTTCCCGAAGCCGGAACGTTGCCGAGGATGCCGGGAACGTTCGTCTCTGTGATGAATCTGTTAATAATCTCCGGCGGGAAACCCTGCGGATATGTCGGAAAGGCACGCTCAAGAATGATGCCTGCCATCTCCCAGTGGCCGGTCGTCGTGTCCTTGCCGTTCGAGCGCAGGGCGCAGCGCCCAAACGAGCCGCGCGGGTTTTCGATTGGCGGAAGATGCTTGAGCGGACGAATATTCCCCAGCCCGTAAGATTGCAGATTCGGCAGCCGCACTTCGCGCGACGCTAAGATGTGGCCGAGCGTATCCGAGCCTGCGTCGCCCCAGTCAGCAGCATCCGGCATCTCGCCGATGCCCGCGCTATCAAGAACGATTAGAATCATGCGGTCAAAAGTTTTGTCCTGAGTCATCACTTTTCCTGCCCATCATTGCGACGTTCGCTAAAATAACGATCAGCGACGGCGACTAGATTTCTGAGATTCTCTTCCGTGCGCGCCAGATTCGCAGCCGTCTGCGCTTGATCTTCGGCCAGCCGAATGTGTGAATCTACGAGCGCATCAATCTTAGCATTGACATCCTTGAAACCTTCGAGAGTAACAGCAGCTAAGCGATTCACAATGTTCTCAAGCTGCGCGAACCTCGCATCGTGCTCCTGCATGTTTGCAGCAAATTGCGCTTGCTGCTCAAGGATAAACTCCATCTTCTTCTCGAACTCTTCGTTGCTCATTTCTTGAAATCCTCTCAGACCTATTTCGGTGCAGTTTAGCTAACTTCAAATAGCCTGCCAATCTTAAGTAATCGAATTAACTTTTCGGCGCGTAGTAGCCTTCGCGCGCACGCACCTGTGCGCCCGTAGCGTTCGAGCCGCGAACTTCGACGCGAATGGCGCGAAAGCGACCGTCGCGGGTTTTGTTCGTCGGGTAATAACCGAGACTGTACTGTGTGCCGATCTCTGCGGCGACCTCGGCGAAGGCTGCACGCGCATCACGCAGATCTCTGGTGGGAAAAGTCTTGCCACCCAAAGCCCGCGCCAGATCGTTCATCTCGCGCCGCGCCAGATCATAGAGACTACGGCTAATCTGCATCCGCTCAAACTGTCCCATCTTGCAGAACTCCTCGTAGTTGGTCGCGTCTGCGCGCGGAAGGAAGATTCTACGATAACGCTGAAGCTGCGTTCGTGAAAGCCGTAAGGTTCCGAACTCCTGACAGTCTCTCAGCAAGCGATCTTCGACGAAGTCTTCCGTGTTGACCTGTATGAAGTAGCTGGCGACATTGATGCGCTGAAGACGGGCGCGGGCTTCCGCGTAGTCCGCATCGCTCGCCGAATCAACGCCGTCCGTGAGCGCGACGACGGCTCGCCGCCCGCGCATCTCTTTGCTCGGCGGGTCACGAAAGATGTCCTGGCTGATTCGCACGAGAGCGTCGTAGTAAGGCGTGCCGTTGCTTGCGCCGATATTCTCCAGCGCCTTTTGCAGCACCTCGCGGTCGTCAGTCAAACCTGTCAGGAGATCAACCGTCGCAAGAGTCTGCGTGCTGTCCTCAGAATTATTGAAAGCGATGATGGCGACGCGGTCGCCGGGACGCAAGGCATCAATGAAGGCGCGCGCCGCACGGCGAATCAAGGCTATGTCGGCGCGGGTCGAGCCGGAAGTGTCCAGGAGCAGCGCGACTTCAAAAGGCGCTTCGGTGGTGGCGAAGTTGCTGATCTGCTGTGGGCGTCCGTCTTCGTAGAGGACGAAATTGTCTGCGCGCAGATTCGCCAGAGGCCGCCCTGTTTTATCCGTGACGACTGCCGGGACTGAGACCAGTTGAGTCTCAACGCGCACGACATCTCCTTCGTCAACCTCATCGCCGATAGCGGTTGGCGTGGACGAAGGCTTTGGGGAGGCCGCACCCGGCTCTTGCGGGGCGCTTCCACTGACCCGGCGTGGGCGCTGTTGCTTATCCTGCGGCGTTTGTTGTGCGCGGGTGGGGGCCAACGCGCTCAGGAGAGCGACGAGCAGGAGAGGCGAGAGAGCGAGTCGCATAGCGTTAGCGGCTCTCGTTCTTTTCCGAGTTGCTGGATTTTTAGACATGGACGTAAACTTCCTGAAAGAGCGTTGGTGTAAATATAGCCGCAAACGTGCGGCGGGCGAAAGTGCCAGGCCACAGGATTTGAAAGGAGCGGAAAAGAATGTCTGTCATCGGAAGGCTGGACAAGCAGGTCGAAGAGGTGCTCATCGCGCCCATCGCCCGAAGGCATGAGCAGAAGAACAAGGAGCAGGAGCAGGAGAAACAAGCCATAGCGGAGGAAACTTCAGAGGCAACGGAGAAAGAGCAACGGAGCGGCTCAGAATAGCCGATTGCGGAATGCGGATTTAATACCAAGTTCCAACCTAAAAGAAGGTCATGACGAACCACGAAGAGACACGAAGCTACACGAAAATGTTATGACTACTTTCTTCGTGTCTCTTCGTGTGACTTCGTGGTTCGTTTCGCCCTCACTTTTTACCGTAGTTCAGTATAAGAATAGCACTCTATTGCTTCCCAATCCGCATTCCGCAATCCAAACTTAAGGCCCCGCCGCGCATCAAAGAAACGGCTGATTTGAGGTATCATTGAGGCGTCTTTTAAGACTCGATTTTCAAACGGACAAGGGGAATTTTTGAGATGAATACGAAGAAGAAACTAGCGGCGAAAATTTCATCATTCACGCCCGCTGAAGAGCGCGCCGCGCGCGCCGAACGCATTGAAGTCAATGAAGCAGAGCCTTACGGCTGGATGGCGCGCTCCGAATCAGGGACAGAGCAGGATTACCATCTCTTCTGCGAACCGCGAACGCGGCATCTGGCCTGCACCTGCGCGGATTTCGCCTTTCGCGGCAACGCCGAACCCGGCTACGAATGCAAGCACGTTTCGGCGGTGCTCAAATATCTGGGACGACGGTATCTGGCAGAAGACTACGTATGTGAAGGCAATAAAGTAGCTGTGCGACCGCAATAAAGTAGCCTAGCGCGCAATAAAGTTGCGATTTAAGCAATAAAGTTACGTTCGCGGCAATAAAGACAGTTTCTGACACTCACTATCTTTTATAGGAGTGTTAAACACCTAATGTGCCAGAAAGAAAATGAGCGAGTTGGCTATCATAAGAAACTCGCTCATTCTTTTTTACCTTAATCTTATTTCTGATTATTGTAAGCGCCACGAATCTCGCACCCAAAATTCCTGAAGCACTTATCGTTAATACACGCTTGAGCGCGAGATCATCCTTAACCCATCCTGCGAGAGGCACGTAATGTAAGCACAACCATCCACATGCCATATAGCTGGCGAATAGGCAATTCAAAAACAGATTTATAGATCGGGACTTATTACGAACGCTAACCGTCGGCGCTTTATTCTGAATTATTCCTTCCCTCTTCATATGTCTTGCCCTTGGCGTGACGAAGCGCTGCGTCTGCCATTCTGAAATCATCAGTTGAACTGAGTACTTGGCGAACAGCGGCTCCAGCAATTGCAATGTTGTGGATGAAAACGGTCTCCTCCCCAACAACGAGCACCTTGCCTTGCTTATCTCCTAGTTCTTTCTCGAAATCAAAGGGGTGAAACATAAGCACTGCGCATTCCGGAGATACCGGGAAGATAAGTTCTAATCCACCCTTAAGCGGATCCTCAAGAAAAAGCTGCTTTACTAATGGCCACCCTTTGTGTCCCTTGGAATACGTGCGCGGCGTTGGATAGAAAGGTGGCTCCTCGACTCCGTGAGTCAGCGTAGCGATAGGCGCATCTGAGGTGTAGAAAGGAAACGATGTCGAGTTTTTAGCAATGACCCAAAGGTAATAGTACAGCTCTGTGGCAACGTGAGGGATGATGTCCGTATTCCATAGAAGACACGATTGAATCAGCGAGATATGTTCTCTGACAAATCCTGGCACATGTACCATTCGCTCTCGCAGGGGTTCATCAAGCCAGTCGATCAGTCCGTTATGTGCCCCTAATCGATATTCAGCCGCTTCTCGGATGAGGGCACGTCGAGCTTTCGCCGTCCTCAGCAACTGGATTGCGGCACAAGTAGCCATCATCCTACGATCTTCCAAAGAACCCACCCGTCGGTTCGCTGCCACATCAAGTGCAACCTGCCGCATAGTAAGGAACTTGTTCTCCCAAATCTGAAACTGATGTTCGACTAGACCAGGTGGTTTGCCATCAGTTACCTGTCCTTGAATTCTGCGAAAGGCGTCGTTAAAATACGTCTCCTGTGCAACAGACCTGATACTGACCTTATTGTATTCACCCCTATTTTTGTCGAACATCCAAATTTGGCGGCCGTCCACTGTCCACGCTTTCAAATAGCTTTGGGGAACATAATGTTGTTTCTTGTAATCACCCATGGAACCTTGCTACGGATGCTAGTCTGGCCTGTCTGCTAGTCGGATGGAACTTATGCTCGTGATTTAATCCAATTGCCCTCACTATCGTAATTTGGATCGCGCTCGTACCCTCCGGCATTCCAAATCGCATCGAAGATTGGTTTCATCACCCGGTGTGGGTCAAGGCCAAATTCTTCCACCATAACTTCAGGCACAATCAGATCGTTCCGGTCAATCGGATCACTATTTCCAGGGATATAGTCAGACCCGCTGAGTCTGTAACCTGCCACTCCCAGCAAACTCAGCATAATAAATAAAGGCGGCTCTACTCCCATTATTTGTTGAGCCTTCATATACAGCTCCACATGCTTTGTTATCGCGCTCTCAATGGCAGTAGCACGAATCCCGTGCTCTTGTTTACCAGCTTCGATATAAGAAGCCTGGACAGCTTCAATACTGCCGTGATGAAAGACCTGCGTATATGAATCTACGCCTCCCTGATACTGCGCATACGTTAAGAACCCGTCGAAGTTATATCTATTATTCCAGCCTCCGGCGCCAATAGGCTTTGTCAGGCTGATGTCATAAGCGACCTGAGAAACGTCGAATCGCACCGCCGGGTCAAAAGCTCTTGCCGGCACAATATGCAATACAATCTTCGGATTGTTATTCATCAGGACAGGTAATTCACTGGCGACAATCCTGCCCAGTCGTGCAAGACGGAAATCTCTAATGTGCTCCGCTGTAGTTTCAGAGAGCGCGAATAGAGCGCGCAGTTCTGCCACATCCAATTGATACTTTCCCGCTGAATTACGAGAGTAGAACTTGAAGGTCCCTCCATGTTTCACCACATGAGGCAGGGCAAAGCTCTTAGGGATACGGATAACGATGGCCACTCCGTTATCTTGAAGGGTCACTGGATAAATGCTGAGGCCCGGTATTCTCGGCTCGATGCCGAATTGTATAAGGCTTTCCAACCGACGTATCTCTGCATCTACATTGATGTCCTGAAGGCCCTTGAGTTGGGAAGCCTTGCCGTCTGCCTCCTCAATGCCGTAAATGATGTGACCACCCGAGGCATTGGCGAAAGCGGAAACGTCATAAAGAAACTCTTTCCTTGCGGACTCTGGATTGCCAGTCAACTCTCGCTTGAATTCGAGAGTCCGATCTTCGGCAATCTGATTGTCCACCAAGCTCTGCAAATCGGCTTCCGTAACTGCGTCGAGTTGCTTGAAATTCAACGCCATGTGGGGCCTCCCAAAAACGAACTATGGCTTCCTCTCGGCCAACAGAGCCGACAGCGTAGACAACATCAATAAAGCGTCATCCCGAGAGCAGTCCTCATCGTTATGAATCCAAACATGCGTGCACTGGTGTAGAGCCAGACGCAAGTTATTAAGACGCTCCCTCTTGGACCGTTTTGTCGCATCTGTAGGTCCGGTGTTTGTCGCCTCAATGTCTCGCCACTTCTCCAGGGCCTGACGAACCGCTAAGACAGTGCCACCCCAGCCCGTTGTGCCACCCTGCTCAAAATGATTCTTGGCAGCCACCAGACTCTCCCATACAGCGTCCCAGGGCGCAGGAGGTGATTTTGGCAGCGGGACCTCTACCAGGACATTCTCCAGCACTCCCAAGGATTGAAGTTTTTGCACCCAGATCTCTTTCGGGTACTTGACTGTCACATCTGCGTGAAACCTCTGCGGATGGGTACGCACTTCGAGATGCGGGTGGCGCGACTCTATGAGATAGCAGAGTTCACCCCAGAGTTGGATCTGGATTTGTGGGGGTCTACCCTCCCGGAGTTTCTCAAAGACAGCCAACTCGGCCAATGGGCCCCGCCATGTCAGGCGGATGTCTCTCGGGACACTTTTACCGGGCTCTTTACTCCAACTACCAGATTCCCAGGAGTCGTACTGGAGCCGGCCGACCTCTGCGTTCTTACCCGAGACATCGCTCGTGAATAATAGCCCCCAGATATTACTGATCAGGGGTTTGGGATCATTCTCACGGACAAGATAGAGTGAAAGCTGTGCCGGTATTGATAGGCTAAAGCCTCCGGCGGTTCGAGTCGCGCTTAGGTAATTAGGCTCTACGTTGAAATTGATGTAGCCGACGGTATCGCCGTGATTATTCTTTATTTCAATTGGTTGTGACATAGACATATTGGTTACCTGTCCTTTTTGTAATGGGGTGAAGTATGTCAATCACCAAGTTTTATTAGCGTAATTCATAGAATTCTGTGTGTTCACGCGCAGCCAGACGATGCACAAGCTCAACAGCATCCTGTCTGGCAACTTCATCATCGCTCCAGCGTGCAGCTTTTATTATCGTTCTCATATACATTCCCCATGAGTTAAGACCCCAGCCCTTTTTATCGCCCTTTACCATAAAACTGAGGCACTTAATTGCGACCCCGGGATAATCGCCTGCGAGTGCGGCCAAACGCTGAACCACTAAGTATGCAACCTCCGCCCGGAGGGATAGCTCAAGGGCGTTCTTCAATCCCGTGATTGCCCAAACATCATCGAATTTCTGAGAAGTGAACAAATAGCCGAACGCAATCATTTCCCCAGTATGTGAGTCGGGGGCAGAACGTGCTACATGTAGTCGTTTCTGCCAAAGAGCTTGGAAGCGCTCCAGAACGACTGCGGGAACTTCTTCTTTCGCTTCACGTAAGGTATACCCGATATACCACAACGCATGTCCGCACAGATCATCTGAAGCCTTCGCATAAAAACGTGCGAGCAGTCCTTCAGGGTCATCAAGATCTAGTTTGCCAAAACTGTATAATCTCATCAGATGCTGCGCAAGACGCTGGTCAGATGTGTATGAGTGATCAACCTTATCCTTCTCTTCTCCGATCCTGTCGATGGCTCTCTCGTACTCATCACGCAACACCTCGAAGACATCTGTGTAAGCAATCCAAGAGCGAATGTATGTTCTCCAGGCAGCGTTGAGTAAATCACGAGAGTCTGCATCTACCGGAAAAATTTTGGTCAAGTTCAACCCTACCCAATTCCGATCCAGCTTCGTGAGTGCGGGAAGCCATTGACCAAAAAACGCACGGATGGCCAATGAGGGGTCATGCTTCGGGTTGAGGTGATATTCGAGTGACTTCCGCACCTCTGGCATCACACTGAAACCGCGTGAGGCTCGGTCTTCACCCTCGGACTCTTTTTTAATGTGCCGCTGAACCCACATGGCATAGCGCATCACAGTATGCATGGCAGCACCGCGGACGGTACTCATCGCGTAGGCGGCTGCGTTCATGCTGGCACCGCCTTGTCTTTCCTCATCTTCCGATGTGGGCTGTGGATCGTCAGTGAATGGCGTCAGGAGTGCCCAAGCTGCTCTTCGAAGGGCGAAAGGTATTTCCGTTGCGCCCTCCTGGAACCCAGTAGAAAGTAACCGAGCAATAACTGATCGTGTTCCAAGCCAATGCTTGTTTAGGTCCTCGGCTTCACCCTCGCGTATGCTACTTTCTTCAGATTGCTGTACTACCCAGCGGCAAAGAGTAATCACTGGTCGCCAAGGAAACGCCTTCGGCTGTTGGGCAGCATCTAGAAGGCCTGATAGAAACGACCGGACATAGATCGGGTTAACTAATTTGAAACTTCCTGCCCTCCTAGCGAATTGTTCAGGGTTTGACGCAACCAGTGAAGTAAGCTCAATTCCTATGCTTTCAGGCGAATAGTTGATAGCAGATCCATTAAGGTGTCCTTCTTGCAGAAAAGCGATAATCTCCTTAATGGATTTTGAACCCAGAACATTAGTGCTCGTGACATTTGCAAAATCAAATTGTTCTTGCGCTATATATTCGGCAGACTTTGGCTCTTCAGTATCTTTGACCCAGTCGTCATAGCGCTTTCTCCAATCCTCCGGAAGAACATCACGAAGCGGTGCTAATAGTTCCAACTTTCGTGCTTTTATTCTCTTCTCCGCTTCCTCGTCAGTCAGAAGCACTTCATCCCATCTCTCGAACTGCTGTTTGACGAAATCAATACTAAGTCCTTCATCAATCCAGGAAAGGATCTTGCTTTGGTTATCCTCCGCGAGATTGTTGAACTGATCGCGCGCAAGTTTTATGTACTCGTCCCACAGCCCTCGCTTATCGAAGTTCTCGCGATTGAGAAGATGCTCAGTGATAGTATTTTCTGCATGACTCGGCGCGAAACGGAGCAGGTATAGTGCCATGCGCTTGAAGATAAGCCACCGTCGAGACTCCAGAATATTAACAAGAGCTGGCACCTGCGCCGGATCAGCGGTAGCAAGTTGTTCTGATGATTGTCTGACCGCTGTAATGAGCAAGTCTTTCACATCATCGTCATCCCCATGCTCAATGCTGGCCCGCGAAATGTCAGAATAATCATCGGTGTCTTCTGGTAAGGCACGTTGACTGTAGTTGGTCGCTGTCTCCAGCAGATTACAAAACATTTCAAGTGCGCGGTTACCACCTGCCTTTACGAGAGTTGATAGACTTATCCGTAGAACCTGCTTGTAGTCCCACGCCGGCATGCGGGAGACCGGGTCACTATTAAAGCTCAAAATACTGTCTTTATCTTCGTCAGCACGGGGGTTAGGTAGAACGGCTAGAGTGCTGCGCGCGAGATCCAGTGCAGCATCCACTTCTCCATGAACAGCAAGGTGCGAGATTAGCTCTCCTACCTTTTCAGGGAGTAGATTAAAGAGTTGAGTTTGCTTTTCAAGCCATGCTGCTTCCTTAATTGCAATTTGCGATGCTTTGGAAGCAGGGAGGGCCTTTGCAATATCTACCAGATCCATGTGGATGGTACTGTTTTCTGTTTCAATTCGGAGGGTGATCTCGAGCACTGTCTGCTGAACATCAGGCGCTGGCAAAGCTGCCATGCGCACGAGGTAGCGTGATTGCGGCCACATCGGGGAGCTAATCAAGTATCCCGTATCCGTAGGTTCGTAAATTGTCTTAAAAGGGTGGGCGAAAAAATGTTCTGTCTTAAGCAGCTTTAGCCATGCGGGATTATTTAGCCGGTGAAAAAAGTATTGGTAGAGAGCAGGATTATGAGGGACGTTTAGATTAAGCCTCTTAGCGTCTGCTTTAGTAGGGGACTCCTTATCAAGTAAGTAGTCAAGAAAGTTAATCACCTTAAGATACCGCGCGGCGAGTTTATCGAGCACTCCATCGAGGATGTCATTTATCTGTTGCCATAAGTGACGAAACTTATCGTCCAGGGGACGGGGCGGTGCTAGGTTCTCTCGATGTGCAAGATGCTGAAAGGTTCCTGCCAGATTAAGCCATGTTACGGCTATATCATCAGTCTCCGGGATTTCTAATCCTTTTAGAACAGCTCTAATATCATTCTTATGCCCCGGGCTTAAGGTGCTGATAAAATTCAACCAATCTACTGCTATGGGGTCTGTATCAGCGATTCCTGCTTTTTCAAGTACACTGTAGGCTTCCTCATACTTGAGCACTATGTCATGATTTTCCGGATGTTCCTTATATGGCTCAAGGGCCCAACGCACCGAGCTTTCAATCTCCCGGATGAGGTGCGCAACTAAATGCGTGGCGGAATCGAATGAAGGGTCCGCCTCCATTATTCGGCAGGCGTCTCGATAGAAAGACGCAGCCCCAAGGCTCACCAAAAGAAGTCCATCATAAATACGTTCCTGTTGTGTATCACTGAAACGATAGGGCTTTGAGGTTAGATTTTCAGGTTGCACTTAAATCCTCTTAACGCTATTAAATTGAGATCCAGATGAAATGACAAGCCATAAGAACCAGCATTTTATTCCACGATACTACTTAAAACTACGCTGTTTTCTCAGTCGGCGCATCAATACAAGTCATTAGTCCATTTCGAAACACATCGCCCTGGCCACTGCCGCCATTGCCAAGTACCAACTCTTTACGATTTGGCCCTTTTGTAAAGAGTCGCGGAAGTAGAGTACAGTAAAGACGGGGCTTCCCTGCCCCGTTTAACTATGTCCCCAGCTTCCGTAATGTAAAGAGTTCAATTGAAATGGCTACCAAGAGGGTTAAAAAGCAGACAACGCAGGCCGTGGATAAGAAGGGCAAGGACTTCCTGACTGAGGGGGAGATGAAGCGCTTGCTCGATGCCGCGAAGGGCAGCAGGTACGGCGCGCGTGATCACCTCATACTGCTAATGACCTACCGGCACGGGCTGAGAGTCTCAGAGTTGATTGACTTGAGGCTCAAGGATATTGACCTCGACACCTCCCGACTTTATGTGCGCCGTAAGAAAGGTAGCCTCTCGACTCACCAGCCAATCGAAGGCGACGAGCTGCGCGCTTTGAGGGCGTGGCTGCGAGAACGCTCGCTCAGATCGGACGCACGCTCCCCTTACCTCTTCTTGAGTGAGCGCGGGCCGTTCACCCGCCAGGCTGTAAACTACATTGTCTCTCAGGCTGGGGAAAGGGCGAGGCTTGCCTTCTCTGTTCACCCGCACATGCTGCGCCACTCGACAGGATTCTATCTCGCCAACAAGGGATTCGACACTAGGCTGATCCAGGATTACCTCGGGCACAGGAACATTGCTCACACGGTGAAGTACACACGCACGGCTGCCGGGAGGTTTGAGGGACTGTGGAGATGAAGGATTATCTTTCCATAAGACTGATTATCTTCAGCTATTATCAGTAGCGAGAAGAAAATCTAGCTTTTTGTATCACTTCAATATTGTGCAGGATTGCGGGAAGGAGCATTCAAAATGTTCTTTACGGTCGTTGGACACCCTAGGGATGTCCCTTCAGCAGCAACCGGGCAAGCGTTTTTGGTTGCGGACAGTTGGGATGATTGGGGCAAATTTGAAACAGTGTACAAGTTGGTCGTCTTTGGCCACGACGGTAAGCAATTCGACCCAGGGCATGTGAAAATCGGACAGTTTGGGCTACAGCCAGGCATGCGTAGCGAGCGCGCTCCTGGAATTCGCTCTCCAGCGCTTGAAGTAGAGTTTGACGCTTTAGATGAGAGTTACTTCTCGCTCGGCGGAGGCGAAAACTACTACGAAAATCTTAACGAACTACCGAATGATTTGCGACTGGCTGTTCTACGAGGTCTCAGAGATTGTGCGCTGGATATTCAGCTTTTCGATAAAGCCCGCGATGAGGAGGTGATGCAGCATTCGCTGCTTCGCGATAGGAGCGAAGAAAACGTACGAAATCGACTCCACCGCTTAGCCAGCGGCGATGCAGAGCTAACCGAGTATAAATTCGAATATATCTTCCCGAAAATGGGAGATAAAACGCCTCCCGTTCTAACATTCGATGTCCAACCTCACTCCAGACCACCAACAAATGTACACGTCATCATCGGACGAAATGGAGTTGGAAAGACTCGCTCCCTGCATTACATAGTGAGCGCTCTCTCAGGCGATAAAGGTAGGCCAGGCGAGTTTCGCCAGATAGGGCAAAATCGGGCAGATTGGACATTAGCTGGTGTCGTCTTCATATCTTTCAGTGCTTTCGATAATTTTGATGTGCCCAACATGGAGAAGTCGGAAATGCGCTCGGATATGGTTGGTTTGCGTCAGAGAGAAGCGACGACTGAGAATCAGACTACGACTGTCAAAACGCCAGAACAACTCACATCAGACTTCACCAAAAGTTTTGAATTATGCCGTGAGGGACTAAGGCGCGAGCGCTGGCGAACAGCCATCAAAACCTTGGAGAATGACCCTTTGTTTGCTGAGGCCGATGTCACAGCCTTGCTTGACCTATCCAATAATGAATGGCAACCAGCCGCTGAAAACCTGTTTCGGAAACTGAGTTCCGGGCACGCGATAGTGCTACTAACGATTACCCGTTTGGTCGAGCTCGTCGATGAAAGAACTCTCGTACTTTTCGATGAGCCTGAGGGGCATCTCCATCCCCCGCTTCTGTCAGCATTCATACGTAGTTTGGTTGATCTCCTGATTAAACGAAACGGAGTGGCCATCATTGCCACTCATTCCCCAGTCGTACTGCAAGAAGTGCCAAAGTCCTGCGTCTGGATGCTCCGGCGAGCCGGAGACATATCTATCGCCGAGAGGCCAACGGTTGAGACGTTCGGTGAGAACGTAGGTGTTCTTACAAGAGAGGTATTCGGACTTGAAGTCACTACGGCAGGCTTCCATCGTATGATTAGCCAAGCCGTCGAAGCAGACGGGCTAGACTACGACGGCGTCCTTAGCCGCTTCGAGGGGCAATTGGGGGCCGAAGCGCGCGCCATAGCGAGGGGACTCATCGCCAATCGCGAGGCTAAGCAATAGGTCTAACGATGAGAAGACTGCCCTTACCCTCACATAATGCTCGCTCAACCTTCGAGCTTTGTGCCAAAAATCTACGCGACAAAGCTCTCTCTACAAGGCTGCTATCGGTCGCGAGTGAGATTGAAAATGCCGAAACTCAATATAAAGAACTAGGTGCCAAGGCCTCACTCTTCACTATTGCGGAAGCAGACACGGTAGCAAGCCGTGTTAAATTAGAAGAAATGAAGGCTCTCTACAAAGGCACCCTGAGCCGCTTAGGCTCCGACCTTCGCTACATTTATGATGAGATAAAGACAGCGCCGAAGAACGGTATCTGCCCACTCTGCGAGCAGCGGGTGGTTTCAACACTCGACCATTATCTTGCCCAAAGCAGACATCCTGCCCTTGCTGTGACGCCAGTGAATCTCGTCCCCTCTTGTGCCGACTGCAACAAGGTGAAGCTCGACATGCAGCCGACTAGCGCCTCAGAACAGACTTTGCATCCTTATTTTGATGAGGTTGATGACGGAGTGTGGCTGACCGCCAGCGTTAAAGAGAGCGTTCCACCTGCTTTGGTGTTCTCAGCCAACCCACCTTCCGGATGGGACGACGTGAAGCGGGCGCGGGTGCTAACTCACTTTCAAACTTTCAATCTTGGGCATTTGTACACGACACATGCGGCAGAAGAGCTGCTAAATATCCGCCACAACTTGACGATGGTTGCGCAGCATGGGGGTACTGACGGTCTTAGAGCTCACCTGATGGAGCAGGCGAGGAGCCGACAAGCAGCGGCAAAGAACTCTTGGCAGTCAGCTATGTATGAAGCGCTTACAAAATCAGAGTGGTTCCGCGAAGAGGGCTACAAGGTGATCCCATAAACAAGCTCAAAATGAATACCTACAATATCACCTTCATTTAGATAAAGGTGCCCAGTTTGACGTAGCATAAGTATGTCTTTATGATTCATCACTCGCTAAAACAGTAAGAATTTCTTGTTAAAATACGTGACTAGAGACACAACGCATGAAGGCATGCGTTGTGTCTCTAGTTGCTCATACGCAGCCACCTCTAGGGAGATAGCCGCAGACTTTAACGACCGTCAATTAATCAAAAGATAAGTGAGCGGTCACCGGGAGGTGGTCAGGCATTGGTAGGTTTGCTGCATCTTTCTTTTCATCCAGCTTCTCTGGATTAGCGACCTTGAAGATGCTGAAGATCTTCTGATTGCTAGTCACCCCGACGAAATCCAACTTGAATTCACTTTTACCGAAGAAGATATAGTCGATGCGTATGCGGGGATTAAGGGTGTGATACGTGCTACGTGGATCACTAGCGCCCGCATCTCTGAACCGCTCTGTTATCTTATTATACGCGTCTGACGAGGGGCGCGAATTCATGTCCCCCATCAGAATAGGGCGGAAGATCAATGGACTGAACCTCTCGAAGAATTTCTCATCTCGACTGATTTCTTGCCTTACCGCCCTAGCCTGTTCTTTCCGTGCCTCAAGACCGCCGCACGATGTCAAGTGAGTGGTATATACATCAACAAACTTGTTGCGGACGAAAATAGTGATTCCTGCCAGATGGCGTTTCTCACCCTTGTCGCAACGCTTACCCGTGTCGGGGGAGTGTTCAGGAGCTTGCGGGAGCGGTTTTTCTCTATACGAAAGAATCACGTGACGGCTGAGGAGAGCGATACCAAAATCTTTCCCCCGGCGTCCACAATCTTTTGTCTTAACAAAGTGTACTAAGAAGCGGCCATATCCCCTCACTCTTAGATGTTCTGCAAGCTTCGCCGCCTGCTCACGATAGACTTCTTGGAGGGCAATTATGTCAATGTCGTCGTGTCGCATGACTTCATCCGCTACGTACTCCATGTGGCGGTTCTCTTCACACCCAAGGCCCCCAAGGATGTTCCATGTCATAACCTTTAGATCACTAATATGCGGAGTGGGTGAAGGTGCAGGTTGAGCAACCTGTGTGCTGATCTGAGCATTGGTAGTTTCTTGAAAGAGATTCGTAATCGGCATTAATGAAAGTAATAGCCCTAAGACCATAACTTTCCCGATAACTCGACGGTTAGTCTTTGTTCGCATGATAGGTACTCTCCTTTATCTGGTTGTCTTCCACTGGCGATATGGCGAGATGCTGCTCTGGTAGCCGGAGACCCCTCTCAAATTGCAGTGCAGATAATCTGTTAGAACGTCGAATGACGCATGACACTTCACTTCAATCATGTAACACCTAGAAGCTTCTCATCGCATCCTCTTAATACGCTGTTAAAAATGTCGTCACAGCGCCACATGCGACTTTTTCTTTTAGCAATTTGCTGATCTAACTCCGAGTGCTCATCAAGATAAGCGAGGGCGCACCATATCATTCCCTTTGTAATCAGCCCTCCAGTTACCTCTCGAAGATGGAATGCCATCTCCGTTGGGGCATAGCCAAGGATCTGCATTTCCGCGAATAATTGATCAAGCGGATATACCTTATCGGGTGCATACGATATAACCGCCAAGCTTCGAGAGACATCTTGGAGAATATACGGAAACGGAGTAATTACGTATTCACACTTTGTAGATGTCATTGACTGACCTCCTTCGAAACTTCCAGCCTATGCACTATAGAAGGGGACGACGGGAATGTCAACATAAATGACACAAATGTCTCTTGCAATGTTCTCTTGACTAATGTACCCTTTTCTGAGACGATGAATAAGATAATTATAGAAGATACTGTGAAAAGGAAACGGCGGCGCGGAGAATTAGGCGAATGGCTCGCAGAGCATCGTAACCGCCTTGACCTTAATCAGACAGAGGCAGGAAAACTTGCCGGTATGTCCCGGACACAGTGGACGCGGCTTGAACTAGGGTTAAGCGGCACTCGGCGCGAGAATATACCCAAAATCGCCCAAGCTGTGAATGCGGACTTGGGGGAGACTTATAAGCGTGCTGGTTTTGATCCGCCGAGAGAAGCACTCGATGATGTAGGGTTCGACGAGAGCGACTTCGCGTTTCTCTTTCATAAGCACAAAAAGCTCTCCAAAAAGGGAAAAGAAAAGTTTAAGGCAATTCTTGATATGGTTAAGAGTGAGCTTGACCGACTAGAATAGGAAAGTAACCGAACAGTAGGTGTTTTATGGATTTTATACCCTCGTACGCCCGTGAAGAACTCGGCTTCAATCAGAAGGTGTGGACGCGTCATGAGTTCGATGAATGTTGCAAGTATTTTGAGATCAAAGTTTTCCTTTTCACCGAAGCGAGAGGCCGCCTTAAACTTTCCCCTTACAATTTCACTGAAGGTAATTTAGAAGGAATCAGCCTGCCTATTTGCGACACACCATTTCACGGGGCGTATGGACCTATCACCGATAAATCTGGTGTTAAGCATCAAGTAATCATTCTCGATGGAAACCTGCGCGGCACAAAGTTCCTGATTACTGGTCTTCATGAGTTGGGCCACTTTTTTCATAAACCTAGCACGTCCGATTTCCACATGATGCGTTTCACGGAGGGCTTCTTATGTGACTTAACCATGAGGGCCGAATATCGAGCGCATGTGGTCCCAGTCTGTGCATTGCTTCCAAAACCAATTCTGGAATCAATGACACCCAGAGAGATTCAAAAGGAATATGGTTATCTACCGAAATGGATAGCGTTCCGCCAACGATTAGCCGAGAAGTACAACATTTGAATCCGCTAGTTTTTTGGCTATGAACTTTGAAGGCAATTCATAAGGTAATACTGACACTCATGCTGCGGGCGTTGTGAAAGGCTAGCTTCTAGTTAGAAGTTAGCCCTCTACCCATAGCACAAAATGGCGCTGTAATGTCCCGTCGAACATGAGTGTCTCGACCCAGTGAAATCTCCTGCCCGAAACAGCACTGTCCTAAAATACAAGCACTCAAAGTTAAAGAATTTGGCGTATCATAATAGGCAAGCAAGAGGCCCGACACATAGTTTTATGTGTCGGGCCTCTTGCTAATTGCCCGCAGTTAAACTTAGAGCAGCGTAGCGCGTCCGAGTTAGGCAACTATGTAATTTGGTAGGCAAGAATCGGAATTCTACAAAAGAACCTTTTTGTGGAATTATATCATTTCTCAAATAGCGATTGAATTTTGTCGTTGATAACCGCTAAAGTCAGTTCCATTAATGATAATTAGCCCACCAGCGATTATGGTTGTCGTGTTACAAAATTATTGACACACAGTGTACTGCGGTAATACCGTCCCATCGTTTTCTTTGTTCGCTATTCTTGGTGACGCGGCGTGATCGTCACTAACCTCAATCTAATTTCAAAATATAGACCCCTCCATGAAATCCTCACGGAAAAACAAAACACCTCCACTGGATAAGGTCGGCAGATTACTTGATACTTCCCTGATTCGCGTATTAGGCATCCTGATCCTGCTTTATGCCATATTCTTGGCTATATTCACTTCATTGCTAGGAAAACTATTGGCAAGTGCGATAACTACGCCGCTTTTGGCTATATGTATGTTCCTTGTTGGTAAGTGGGATAGAGCTAGAGTAAAGAAAAAGTTTGATTGGCGAGAACTATTAAAGCTTCCTAATTTCAATTATTGGAATTTACTTTGGATTATTGTTTCAATTTTCCTAGCACAAGTTATATGTGGTGTACTAATCGCTATAGCCGAGCAACATTTTCGGCCATCCTTTGGTAAATGCTTGCCTGATGGTATGGAGGGATTTATAGCTTCACTTGATGATACTACGACTCTGATAGAGGTATGGATTAGCGGATTTATATCATACTTTTTCGGTGGGTACGTTGCAGGGAAACTATCAAATTATAAATGCCCCTCCCCTTACCGCCATGCTCTATTGGGGTCGCTTCTATATAGTTCATTAAGCGTTGTTATTATGATTCCAAAAATAATTTCAGATGACTCTATAACAGAGGATGACACCGGCTTATTTATACTAGCAGCTTGCCCCTTTTTTCTTATAGCTATACTTGGAGTCCGAGTGGCGATAGGAAAGCGTGGCATCTTCGCAGGCAAAAGTTCGAGTCAAGTGATACAAAAGACCGAAACCCCCGCCCGCGACCTGTTTGCACATCCAATCGTTGGCCTGAGATCTCTGTGGCACAACAAAGTATGGAGCAAAGTAATCGCCGGGGTCATTTTCGCCGGAATTGTCGCCGCTGTCGCATACATCCTGCGCCCGCCGTCTCCAACTGACCCTCTGGATAGCGCCAAGTCGTACCATACCACTGTTGTAGGATGCAAGAATGCGAAAATTTTCGGCGATGTGACGCCAAATTGCGAAGTGACACTTGCGTGGTTCGAATGGGGTGAGACGCCCAATTTAGGGAATGTGACCATCAAGCAACCATTCACTGATAACACTGAGTACTATCAGAATCTCGTTGACCTTAAAGAGAATACAACTTATTTCTATCGAGCGATGGCGGCGAACACCAGCGGTACTGCGGAGGGTAGAGTGAATTCCTTTACAACTTCCCGCTGCGAACGGTAGACAGTTCGTTAAGTTGGGACTCGGCCTCACCACTCGTGCTCTTCTACTGCGGTCTGATATATCATTGATCGGAGTGGGGATAGTTCTTTTCTCAAGATTCTTTCATCCGGTACGGTTGCGTGCCTTCGCGCCGCCCAGTCAACTCTGACGTAGGGTCTCCCGTTCAAAATTCCACAAAAGAGTTATTTTGTGGAATTGAAACCTCGTCCATACGTAAGCAACATGCTTCTTATAAATATCCGTACTCTTCATCAACAACACTATAGCCGCTAAAAGCCTAACACTACCGCAGCTCTATCAGGGGCTTTATAAGGCTGTATTTGTCTCCCTTAATGCCACCGCGGACGATGAGATTTTATTGTAAGGTGGAATAGGACCGCCGCTGTGTTCCACATAGGCTTTCTATTTTATTAACCATCGCCTGCCGTGTGCCATTTGTTTCGTCCTTACTCTAGCAAGTCACTCACGGAAAATAGAAAGCTCAGGCTCGAGGGATTGGTGTGTCATAAAGGACGTTATGATACATCAATCCAGAAGCGATACTATGATAATTTATTGACACTGAATGAGTGTGAGAGTAGATTGCCGATGTTTTTGATTCCTGTTGGCAAGAGACTTACTACTCAGGTATGTCTCTTCTTTTCGTCTCACGAAATCTCAGATAGGCGGCGAATTTTTATTCACGTCAGGAAGGGTTCATGTCGCCCGCTATGACGGCAAACTCATTGTAGATGCTGATCAGGAAAAGGGCTTGGCTGAACCGCTGGTCTGCGATAGTCAGTGGGGGAGGATAGGAATATGGGTCAGGTAGAATTCAGTATCCACTTGGGCGGCGGTCTCTACATGGACAGCAACGGCGTATTGTCACACGGACCGGAGCCGGGAAAACCGCTGTATCCCACGCCCGGCGGCGGCTTGCCGGTCAAACCCGAAACGCTGGAGAAGGTGTTCAAAGGGATTGCGAAGGCGTTGCCTGACAAAGACGATCCCAAGAGTCGCGATAAATTCGACAAGATTCTGGACGGCATCGGGATGGCGGCCCAGGACAAGGAGGATTTGATTGGGGTTCTGCAAGCCGCCGGTGCCGTGGCCAGCGTGATCGGAAGCGTAGTTCCCATCGTCGGAGCAGTCCTGGCAATCCTGACCCTGCTGCTCGGACTCTTCAAA
This sequence comes from uncultured Acidobacteriota bacterium, assembly GCA_963791265.1. Classification (GTDB taxonomy): domain Bacteria; phylum Acidobacteriota; class Blastocatellia; order Pyrinomonadales; family Pyrinomonadaceae; genus QHXM01. The sequence goes on along the minus strand of CAWBSB010000001.1, from coordinate 116,942 downwards.
GAAGGCCCCTCCCCCCTTGAATTGTTGATCACGCGCCGCTTTGACGAATTGGAGCGGAAGATCAAAGCGCTCGAGATCCAGATTCAGCAGCGCGATCTGCGCAACCAGCGCAGTGTGCTCTCAGGTGCCCTCGCGGCACTGGCCAATTACGTCGTCGAACTCAAGAACACACCTCCGGATGAAGCGACGCTGTTGCTACGCCGTCAGGAGATGCGAGGCCAGGTGGAAAAAGCCGGGATCGCGGTGCGAAACTTATTGGATAGTAGCACCTGGCTGGTAAGCTTCGACGGCGGGGAACATAAATGGGTGTGGCCGTGGATTGCCCATCGGCTCTTCACATTCCCGACGGCGGACCCGCCGCAGCGTGCGCTGTTCCCCACTCAAGGCGCAAACGTCTTCGATCATCGCCTGATGGTTCCACTGGCCATCTTCGGGGTCACCGCCTATCTGACCGTCCTCCGCGCCTCCGCGCCGGAGTTCCGTTCCACGCGCCAGAATCGCGAAGACCTCTGGGACTTCGCAAAGTTACTGCAAACATTGGCGGAAAACATGCGTCGGGAGGGATTGGCCCGCACCCTCTACACGGCGGCTGATTTTCAGGGCGGACCAGGCGGGGGAATCCCTTGGGGATTAGCGCCGGAAGAAGTAATCGATCTCTCGATCTTCGGACAGCCTCCTTTTCTCGTCGAAGGGAACACACGCTTCGCCGTCGGTGCGCTCGACCTTCGGAGTCACAACGACGCCTATTTCACGCCCGGATTTACGGCTAGCAGCATCCAACATCTCGGGCCGCAGTTTGCCAAACAGGGCCTGCTGAACGTTCGATGGATGCCGCCGGCGAAGCTCGAACGATACGAAGAGTATGTTCAAACCTTGGGAGGGGATCCGTCCACGCGGCGCCGCTATCGTATAACTAACCCGGAGGAGTGTGCGGAGGCCGCGAATGCCCAAGCGGAGCAGGATTATACGGACCTGCTTTACAGCAGCGGCTATTTTAATTTGATCCATCTCGTGGCAACGTTGCGAAACGAAGCCACGGATCCGGACCGCAGCCAGACCGTCCGTTCCGAGGCGTGGCTACGGCGCAAACCTGGGACCTCTGTCGGTGTCGTCGTGGAGAGCCAGCCGATTCGGTTCAGCGGCGGTGTGATCTCCTCTCCCGCTGAGAGACAGCCGCAGCAATACAAGGCCACCACCTGGTTTACGACGCAACCACTCGGTCGTGATCGCAAATTGCACTACCGGGTGTGGCTCCGCACTCTGCCCTCCGAGCAGGAGTACCGGCTTTTCCATCAGGTCGGGTATACGAACGACCCTGCGCATCCCGGTTTCCAGGAACTCTTCACTACTACCGGAACAGCGCTGGGCCAGTTGTTAATATCTGAGGGTTTCTCAATTCCAGAAGCACGCGATGAGACCGGGACGGCAGTGCTGAAGGCCAGCACGTTCGATTCGTGGATACCCGTGAAGCCGTTGAGAGGTCTGGAGACGAAGATCAATTTATCGGCGAGCCATGCCTCATTATTGCGGGCGGCGGGCTGGGAGGCGGGAGGCCAGACGATCTCACCGCCCGAGCTGCCAACAGCGGGTGGGGGAACATCACGTCGAGAGTTCGCAAACATTGATCTCGTCGAGGACTCCCCGAGTTTCTCGGACTTGTTCGGCTGGGAGGATGGGAAGGAGCCGGCCAAGGCCCAGCATCGTCTAGTGAAGGAGAGCGAGATTCACTTGAATTACACCCTGCACTGGCAGGCCGATAAGATGACGGTATCACTTGGCAATAACCGGCCCGAAGACCGAAACTACGTGGTCTATGTCGTCGTCGAGGAGAAGCTGGGAAGCGGTGCCGTGCTCCACACGATGGTGCCCGTCCCGGTCATCGGGCAACTGACATATGTGCCTCAATCCTTCTTCGACGAGGAGTTCGCGGCACACGCTCGCACTGCCCGCTTCTTCCGCGAATTTGCCGAACGCTATGCCAAATCACTGCCCGACATTCCTCGGCCCGGCGGCCCCGGAGACCCCGATCCGAGGATGGGCCGGGGGGTTGGGTTGCTGGGACTGGATCGTCAATTGATTGCCTCCGACCCGGTGTTGCGAGAATTGCACCTGGCCAACTTTTCCGTGCAACAGGATTTCGAGAGACTTGCCGACATCGCCTCCCGGCACCCACCCGCAGCTAGGATTCTTCGTCAGATACTGAGCGAGACTAATGTGCCGCAGACGATGGTGCAGACTTTGTTCGAATCCGATTCAGGCTGTAGCCAAGAGCCGAATGAAAAATCCGCAGATCTAAACTAAGTCCTTGCGGGTTGAATGTGGCGTGTGTCGGCGTGGTAGTCAGCGGTCTTGAGCGGTTCCGCCTGCCTAACGCCGGAGATGAACCGGGCGCGCGGGAGCGGGCCTCTCATCCTCAAAGTTGTCTGCACGCCGTTTATCCACGGCGTTAGATACCGTCTTGAGCCTGTGCTTTTACATAATTGAATGGGATGAAGCGGCTGGCCGTCACCAGGTGGCATAATGCCCTGCTCTTAGAACCACGCGGATTATATCCGCATAAGAGGGAGGCCAGTCATGGAACACATCGGGATCGATCTACACAAGGTTTCCAGCCAGGTCTGCATTCTCTCCGAAGACGGCGAGTTAACTGAACGACGCATCAAGTCTACCAGAGCGTGTTTCGATGAGCTGTTTGCGCAACGCCCTCAAGCACGCATTCTCGTCGAAGCCTCGACCGAGAGCGAATGGGTCGCATCTCATCTTGAACAACTCGGGCACGAAGTCATCGTCGCCGACCCGAACTTCGCGCCCATGTACGCCACGCGTGACAAGAAGATCAAGACCGATAAGCGAGATGCCCGAGCGCTGTGCGAAGCCTGTCGGCTCGGAGCCTATCGTCCGGCGCATCGCACCTCGGAACGTCAGCGCAAGATCAGAGCGCAACTACTGATTAGATCGACGCTCGTGCGGACCCGCTCCAAGTACATCTCGCTCATCGGAGCTCTGGCACGCCGGGAAGGATGCCGCATTGCTTCTGGTGGCTCGAACAACTTTATCGCTCGCGTCGAGGCGGTGCACCTGCCAGCACACGTAATGACGGCCATCTCCCCGCTCTTTGAAAGCCTGAAGATGCTCAACCGGCAGATTGATGAAGCCGACGCTCTCCTGGAGAAGATTGTCAAAGAAGATGAGGTCGTCAAGCGGCTCTGCACAGCTCCTGGTGTCGGGCCGGTGACGGCCACGACCTTCGCCGCGACCATTGATGAGGCATCGAGGTTCGGCGCTGCAAAGCAGGTGCGCTCCTACCTCGGGCTTGTTCCGCGCGAGTACAGCTCAGGAGAGCGGCAACATCGAGGGCGCATCAGCAAGGCGGGAGGCAGCCGCGCCAGGACATTACTGGTCGAGGCGGCATGGGCACTGCTTCGATGGCGGACGGAGAAGAACAAAGCTCTCTATGATTGGGCGATGCGCATTGCTGCCCGGCGCGGGAGGGCAAGAGCCTGCGTCGCGTTGGCGAGGAAATTGGCCGGCATCCTCTACGCGATGTGGCGCGACGGCACTGAGTTCGACGCGCGGGTCGTCGGGCACGATAGCAGTCAGGCGGCGGTCGCGGCATAGGCAGCTTGATACATAGCGGTCTTCACTCAGCAGGTTGAACAGAAGGGACGGCGAGCACGAGATTTCGGCTGACCTCTTTTGAGAGTCGTTAATTGAATGGTGCCGCCATTCTACCGAACCCCATCATGCGCCGTGACCGATGAGTCACCATGGCGGAGCGCGAATAGAGTGGTGAGACAAGCCTCGCTGAGTTGGAGGACACGTGTGTCTGCATGGGCAGGAAAGAAAATACTTGACGCAGGGACGCCGCTTCATAGAGCCGAAATCGGACTCCCGTCAAGGTATTCGTGATATCTATAACCAGAGTCCGAGAATTGCTCTTATGCCTCAATGGGCGTTTTCCTAAAAACAGGAACGGTGCTTATTTATTGTGGGGAGGATTCTTTTTGTGGCCCGGATAATGCCACCTTCAGAGCTTCGACATCCAGCGGGTGATCCTCCGGCACACCGTCTAGCAGCACGGCCACGGCTTCAGCTCCTGCCCCTCGTAAGCATTCTCCTAAGTAAGCCATTAGGTCGGGGTCATCAATCCCCTGCGCTACCAGCCACAGGTAATACCGATTCTCTCCAGTCCCGAAATCAACAAAGTATTTCATCAGACCTTCTAAGCAAAGGAACTTTGTTCCTGTGTAAGATGAGGCGATGAAGGCCTCGTACAGGAAACGCGACCATATATGCGGTTCGGGCGTGAAAAAATTGTCCGGTCGAGTCTGCTCGGCCGCATCAATGAGACGTGAAACCAGATGGGACAGTCGATGTGGGTCTGCCGCGTCGATCAATTTGAGAACATCGTTGTTTAGATTAGATATGGCGTTCGCCCTATGATCATTGCAGGCCGGGCCAAGCCGCTCCAACTTCCTTTCAAACTCCGTTAATCGTTCGAGGACATTTTCGGGAGTGGCTTGGATTAGTGCGTTTTGAGCATTTTCTATTAACCTGCCGATATTGACGTGAAAATACATCCTCCCAGCTTCATTGCCCGAAGTCTCCTCACCCGCCAACAGCCAAGATATCGGGATCTCCGTTAGAACTTGAATCACGTCATTGACATTCTGATAGCGTTCGTTCGGGTTGTGCCTAATCATTTTATCGATGATATGTCTCAAAACCTTCGGCACCTCCTCCCGGTTTTCGGGGTTAGGCGTGGGGTCGCCAGCGAATGACTCAAGGAAGGTTATGCCGAGCGAATAAATTTCGGTCCGTGGGTCTTTAATTCTGGGGAACTTTTTCTGTTCCGGCGCCATGTAGTCGGGCGTGCCGATAGGGACGCCAGTCCTCGTAAGGCGGGGGGCATTACCGGCGATGAGGGCGATGCCGAAGTCACCGATCTTAAACAGCGGCTGCTCGTCTTTGGGCTCCCCGAAGATGAGTATGTTGCTCGGCTTTAAGTCGCGGTGGTATATCGGCGGGTCCTGCTCGTGTAGGTATTTGACGCCTTTGCAGATTTGTAGGAAGAACCCTCGCGCGTCTAGCGCCGAGTAGATTATGTAGCTATATAACTCGCCGAAAGTACCTTGCGTGGCGAATTCGGATTCGTACCACGAAAAACCGTCCGTCTCGCCGGCGTCATAGACTTTGACGATGTTGTCATGATTCAAACCTTTCATGATCGAAATTTCAGTTTTGAATCTGTTACGGGACTCCCAATTTAGCTCGTAAAGGACCTTCACCGCGGTTATTCTATCGCCCTTAACGCACCGATACACCTTTCCATGCCCGCCGCCGTCGATGAAATGGACTTCATCATACTTGGCGTTTAGGAATGGTGGAATTTCTTTAGAGTTAGGTTCTGACATCAAGTAGTTGACGGAATACCCCTCTTCGTTTAACTGAATCAGCTGATAGCTGACCTGTAACCTTCATCATTTATAGCCTAATTCTCGGGCGGGGAGGCTGGGCACCACCCAGTCCGTAGGTGTGGCCGACGCCATCGTTTTCACAGGGGGCTGGTAACTGCCGTCGTAGTTAATGATCTTAAAAATAATCCGAAGGAGGGCGTCGTGCAGATGAGTCTCAATCGTCCAGATGTCGTCGACGTCATGCTCCTTTCCCGAAATATTGAAGAAGCCTGTGTGCACCGGGGCTCCTCGGTATTTGGAGAGCACGCCGCTCCACGTCGGGATGCCATCCGGCCGGGGGTTCGCAAGGTAGTGAGCGTCTACAATGTCGGCATCCGGCAGCGAAAAATCCTTGAACAGCTCTGCGACAGCGAGGCCGAAGCTGTTCTCCTTCCCGCCCGGAGTCCTCTCTGTTCTTTCCGCTATGCTGTCGAGCGTTCGGCTCTGGTCTAGCCGCCCCGCGCGGGCGGCCGCCTGCGCCGCGTCTCGGATTTGCCCCGCCGCCTTGCCCAGAATAGCTTTGGCGACGCCCTGATAATGCGGATCGAGACTCTTGATCAAATCCCGCGCTTTGAGCCCGTAGCGCTGGCAAAGATTCTCGAACGCCCGGGCTAGGTAGATGAACTTATCTTCTATGCTCTGGTCGTAGCGGGCGGCCAGGGAGAGGTGCTTTAGAACCACGTTGAGGTACGGCTCTCCGCGATCAGGCGAAGACAGATACTTGGTCAGCAAATATCCGGTCCCGGAATGGGCGCCTTCTTCCAGAGGGCGGTGCCCCTTCGAGAAGGGGGATAGATTCAGCTTAACGTGAACCCGGCGGACTAACTCTCCCTGCGCGTCTCTGAATTCTATCCAGGGGGCGCCGACGGGCGTGCCCGTGACGATGCTGAGCAGGCGAAGTAAATCATCAGGAAACCATATTCCCAAGTCGTCCTGCTCGATGGATTGTGAATCAACCTCGCCGACCATCACGGCGGTGACGAAGTAGCGGTCGCGCCCCTCCGTCAGATTCCTTACGCGCTGGTCGTAATCAGGCAGCGCTTCAATGAATCCGGGGGAGCCCATGAACTCGAAGATTATTAGACGGTTCTTCAGGTTGGCGTTATGATCGGCAATAAAAGCGTCGTCCTCCTCCGATAGCCCGTCGGGAACAACGGGGGTAGGGTAGATGCGCAGCGGGTGACGATCCAACAGCGGGTGGCGCGTAACCAATCTGGAGAGGAAATTCGAAAGCGGCATCACCCAGTAATGGGGTCGGCCCTTCCCGGCTATATCAAACTGTGAGCGCAGTGGGGCGAAAGTTACACTCCCTGTATTGCCGCCGGGAAGGTTGACGCCGTAGCTGTAGCCAAGATCTCCGGTGGCTGAGAATTCACCTTGCGGCGTGGTGACCGTCACCTTCGTGCAGGGATTAGGCGGTTCGCCCCCTCCGCTCAGCATAATCGCACCGCTCCCCTCGACGGGCTTCTGGCCGCTGAAGAACTCCATCAGCCCCAGCCTAAGTGGTCGCTCTGACACAACCCGCTCGACGGCCAGTTCGATCCGCGACGCACCACTCTCCTCGATTCGGATACGCGCCTCGCCTTCCACAGTACCGGGAGGGCCATGAAATTCCGCGCGGCCCCGGCCTTCGTACGAGACGTCGGTAGAGAACCAGTCACTAGGAACAAGAGAGATATCTTCAGGATCAAAGGGCATTCTTATATTTTATGACAACGTGACGGCCTCCTGAGCCGAAATTACTTGAGCGTACAGGCTCGCCTGTTCTTCCGAAGACGGCCTAACAGAGTCATAGATTTCAGAGAACATCTCGCGGCACTCTTCCATCGAGAGGACACGCTTGGGATCCAGTTTCCACGCGGAAACAATATCCGCTGCGGCGTCCGAATGGCGCGATGCCATGTAGTAAATTTTCGCGCGTATTAACAGCGGCATCACCCGCCCGTCGGCCTGCGACGCGAGGCGAAGTCCCTCATTCGTGGCCTTGAGCGCCTCATCCCACCTCTCGAGTTCCGCGAGCGCGAGCCCCTTATTGCACCACGTATCGGGTGCGTCGGCGTCAACGGCCAACGCCCTGTCGTAGTCGGCCAGCGCCTCCTCATCGCGGCCGAGCTTATAGAACGCCAGCCCCCGGGAGTGTAGGGTGACAGCATGTCGTGGGTCGGACTCAAGCGCCCTGTCAAAGCTGGCAATCGCTTCCTCGTGGCGGCCGAGGTCGCTGAGGGTGATTCCACGGTTCGTCAGCACCATCCGGTCGTCGGGGCTGAACTCAAGAGCCTTCTCATAACTCTCAAGCGCCTCTTCAAGGCGGCCGAGATGTCCGAGAGCAGTCCCCCTGGTGTTCCACGCCGCAGTGCTGCCCTTGTGAAGGGCTAAGCCCTGGTCAAAGCTCTTCACCGCCTCCTCGTAGCGCCCGAGGGCGTTAAGCGCACTCCCGCGGTTAATTAACACGTCAGTCATCCCGGGTTTAAGGGACAGCGCCTTGTCGTAAGCACCGAGGGCCTCGTCGTAACGACCAAGGTCGTGAAGCGCCATCCCGCGGTGCCCCCACGCCTCGCCGTTTTCCGGCTCGATTTCAAGTGCCTTGTCGAAACTCGCCAGAGCTTCTTCGTAGCGGGCCAAACTGTGCAGCCCGAGACCGTGGTAGTCCCATGAGTCGAAGTGCCCCGGTACTGTGTTGAGCACTTGGGCATAACACGCGACGCTTTCCTCGTAGCGGCGGAGTGCCATTAACAGGCTGCTGCGGTTGAAAAGCGTTTCAGCGTCCCCCGGTCGTAAGGCTAGGGCACGATCATAGCTTGTCAGCGCCTCGTCAAAATCTTTGAGTTGCAGGAGCGCCTGAGCGCGGTTGGTCCACGTCCGGAAGCTGTCGAGCTTGAGTAGCAGCGCCCGGTCGAAACATACGACGGCCTCCCGATAACGCCTCATGTTTTTTAATACCACGCCTAGGTTATGGTGGGCGCGGGCCGAGTCCGGTTTGACCCGAAGCGCTGCCACTACTTTTTCCCTGGCGCGGTTGGCAAGGCGCAAAGCTTTGGCCCCGGACTTCTCCTCCGACTTGTCCAACATCTCCCCGCCTAGCGCCAGGTACGCGTCGTGAATCACCTCGGCCAGCGCGGGGTTGGGGTGTTTCTCCAGTCGTCCGCGGAGAGCAACTACATCCCCATACTTTTTAGCTTTCAGTAACGCTGTGACGTCGATAGCCCCGTCACCCTTCTCGTTAGAGACGACGACCGGCATCAGCTTGCCGGGGTACCCCTCGATTAAAGGCTCCCACATGGCACTGAGATCTGTCCCTTCAGTGTCAGCGATGTTAGGCAGGGGGGCGGCCCCCGCGCCTTCGGATAAGTACTCCTTCGAGCGCTCCTTTAGGAGCTGGGCGACCCGCCGGCTGAGTGGGTAGAAGAACCCGTCTGACCACTGAATTCGCGGCAGCCTCGTTCTTGCGGTCAGGCGGACGCCGCCGGGCTCGTTGATGAAAGCCTTTAACTCCACCTCCGTCTTAAAGGCGTGAAGAGTGTGGACTGTCTTGTCCTCCACAGGTATGTCGAAAGTGATATTGAGCTGACTCCTCTCGACGACCCCGTCGTAGGCGTTGACGAGGGCATGGTGCGTACTCTCTCCCGTGAGCTTCAGGGCCAGCGCCCAGACTTGGACCGGAACCCGGATACCGAGCACGGGCTCCCTTTTTCCGTTCACGATCTGGTGCCACCCGGCCGGAACGTTAAGAGATATTTCGTACTCCCCCGCCCCCGAGCGCGGTTCGCCCTCCTGCCACTTGCTCCAGACCAAGTCGGCAACGGAGCCGCAAGGTTTCCCGTCGTCGTCGAAGAAGGTGAGCAACTCTTCGCCCTTGGCAATCTTCTCCACGTTGTTTGTGACAGTTATACCGGTGACTTGGCACAGGTAGAAGACGGAGAACTGCGACGCCTCGGAGGTGGCGGAGGCGAGGTGGTCATCCGTAAGCCCAGTCAGAGTTAAAAGTTTGATGCCAGCGGGGAGCGCCCGGTCCAGGGCGTCTCTCGTATACCCTCTGGTGGAGATGTATACGCCGTGCTCGTGGGGGATGCCGACGTCTAAAAGCTTGCCTACAAAGGCGTCTATCTTTTCGACGCCGACCTTCCCTTTCAGATTCTTGCACTCGATGGCCTGCTTCGCCGGCCGGCTCACCACGCGGCCGGAGAGGAGGACATCTATGTCGCGCGGCCGCCTTTTATTTTTACTCAACGGGGGAAGTTTAGCGTTACGTTCGACCACAAACCGCGGAGAGTTGTGCATCCGGGCGACGATATCCTCTAACAGACTACCCTTCTCTGTACTCTGCTTTCCCCGCTCGGACGCCTTAGTCCTCTTGCGCGCCGAGCCTTTCTTCTTAGAGCGTGCCCGCCTGCCCATAACGTTACCCTTCAGCCTCCATTGACAATAAAGATACTCCCTATGATATGCCGGGGCTATGAATTGACAGTAGCTCTTTCCACTAGCTCCGCGCCCTGATTGCGGGGACTGTTGATTGACGAACTTACGGGATAGCCGATCATCTCCTCTGCCGGGTAAGGCCGCAGCACTTCTTTAACAAGTTCGAGTTCCCGCGCATCAGCTCCGAGCCATACCTCGTAATCGTCCGGGTGCAAGATGACCGGCATGCGGTCATGCACCGGCCGCAAGACTTCGTTGGCCTCGGTCGTCAGGATGGTGCAGGAATTGATGGCTTCTCTTCCCTGTCCTTCCCACCGCTCCCACAGTCCCGCGAAGCCGAAGGGCAACTCGTCACGCATCTGAAAGAAGAAGGGCTGCTTTTTACCACCTGTCCTCTGCCATTCGTAGAAGCCATCAGCCGGGATAATGCAGCGCCTCTGTTTGAACGCTTGGCGAAACGAAGGCTTCTCCTCAACGGTCTCGCTGCGCGCGTTGATGAGCCGCGCGCCAATGGAAGCATCCTTCGCCCAGGAAGGGATTAGTCCCCACTTGAGGAATGTCATCTCCCGCCCTCCCTCAGATTCGCGGACGGCGAGGATGTCCTGCGTCGGCGCGATGTTGTAACGCGCTTCTATATCTGGCACCTCCGACACTTTGAATTCTTTGGCGAGCCTCTTCGGATCACTCCGCTGCGCGAATCTCCCACACATAATCCTCTCCCCCTTTCTACAAATTATTATAGACCATCTTTTGTGCTGTATGTTATACGTTGTTGCATCTTTAGCACTTTTTATTTTTGGAGTTTTTCCGATGGACGAATCAGTCGCAGGGGTTTATCTGCCGGATCGCAAGACCAGGTGGTCTCGCCCGCTGATTCTGTGCCGTGTCTCGGCGGGCTTCCCTTCTCCTGCTGAAGATTACGTCGAGGGCAGGATCGATCTCAATCGGGATCTCATTAAACATCCTCTCTCGACCTTCTACATCCGCGTCTCCGGCAATTCGATGATCGGAGCTGGCATTATGCCCGGAGCTCTGCTGGTCGTGGATCGAGCTGTTGAGTCCAACGACGGGCATATCGTAGTAGCACGCATCAACGACGAACTGTGCGTCAAGCGGCTCTCTATCTGCGATGACGGCCGTATCTGGCTCCTATCCGAGAACGACCAATACCGCCCTATTGAGATCAAGGAAGGGATGGACTTCGAGGTCTGGGGCCGAGTGCTTTACTCCATCTCGTCCCACTGAGGATGTTGTTATGTCGCAGGCCTTCGCACTGGTTGACTGTAACAATTTCTACGTCTCGTGTGAGCGAGTATTTGATGCCAAGCTCACGCGCAGGCCCGTGGTCGTGCTGTCGAACAACGACGGGTGCGTGGTGGCGCGCTCGCAGGAGGCGAAGGCGCTCGGCATCACAATGGGGACGCCGCTCTTTAAGATCAGGAATTTAGTCGAGACGCACGGCGTCAAAGTCTATTCGTCGAATTACGCGCTCTATGGCGACATGAGCCAGAGAGTGATGGGCGTGCTGCAGGGGTTCACACCTGATGTGGAAATCTACTCCATCGACGAGGCCTTCATGCTGCTCGGAGGATGTCGTTATGGGACCCCGCAGGAGTTGAGATCATTAGGCAAAGAAGTCAGGGAGAAGGTGCGGCGCGATACCGGGGTGCCAGTAACCATCGGCATCGCTGAGACGAAGACTCTAGCCAAGCTCGCCAACCAACTGGCAAAGACCTCTCAGAAGGCCGGAGGCGTGCTCGACCTGACGAATTCGCCTTACAAGGACGAAGCGCTGGCGCACACCCGTGGAGGAGATATGGGGCGTCGGCCCGGCGTATTCGAAACTTCTCAAGCAAAGGGGTATTCTGTCAGCCTTACAGCTCCGAGACGTAGACACTCGATGGGCACGTAAAGCGATGACCGTGGTCGGCGCGCGGATCGTTATGGAATTGCGTGGAGTGAGCTGTTTACCGCTCGAAGTTTGCCCACCTCCGAAGAAGTCGCTCACCTGCTCACGGACATTTGGCAAGGCCACCCCGGCGCTGTCAGACCTGCGCGAGGCGGTTGCCCTTTACACCACGCGAGTGGCCGAAAAGCTGCGCCGCGGGCGGCTCGCGGCCAGCGTGATCACTGTCTTCGTCCACACCGACCGCTTCAGAGAAGGGCCGCAGTATTACAACGCCGGAACTCACACGCTGGCCTACCCGTCAGATTCGACGCAGGAACTACTCCGCTGTGCCCTGGATGCCCTGGAGCGAATCTTCCGCGAAGGGTTCGAGTACCGGAAGGTCGGCGTGATGCTTCACAGTTTCTCGCCCGTAGATCAGCTCACCCTTCGGATGTTCGATGATGATAAGTCGGAGAGATTCAGGCAGGTGATGGTAGCCGTGGATAAGATCAACAGGAAGTATGGCCGAGACACGGTGCGCTTTGCCGTCGCGCAGCCGGAGGGGCACTGGAACACGAAATTCGAATACTGTTCCCCGCATTACACGACCCGCCTCACGGATGTCCTTATCGTTCACTGAAAGCTTGCTTGAAAGCACTCTTGGCCAAGCACAGATAACGGCTAATCAATTCCATTGACTTCGCGAGTTGCCTGCCAGAAAATAACAGGCATGTCGCTTGAAGGTATAATAACAGGCATCGGTTGCTCGCTCATTGCGGCTGCTTTGGATAGGTATTGCCTGGCGACATACAGGTATGGGCTCGTTGAGCTCGTTTATCTGAAAGCCATTGAGATATGGAATTGGGGCATCAAGCAAGCCCGAGTTGCGGCGAGCCTGCTCACTCGAGTAGCGCAATACATTAAAGAGCAAGTAGGCGCCGGGATTGTAGCGACTAGAGATTGGATCGCATTTGTGACCCAATTCTCGTCCCGTCTCGTAAGAGTAGCGATCATGACCGCGATCGTGATTGCTATTGCGCTCATACCCCCCTTTCTCCAGAAAACCTACAAAAACACCTCCCCACAATTTGCCGAGAACATGCTCCCGGAGCGAAGGTTTATTGCTAAGCATAAACTCGAGCAACTCGACCCAGGCCCCGGAGAGTGGACTTATCGAGGAGCTCGTTCCGAAGACCGAGAAACGAGGTTAGAGATTTTTCATAATGGTCAGAGGGCTTTTTCTTATAGTGGGTACTACACCGATTTCATCACATTTTCGGATCAAGCCGAGGATGGGTATCCAAGCTTCTTCGTTGAAGGGGCAGGCGAGATTCAGACTAAAGATATCACGGGAGATAGAGTACCCGATGTAATGATAGTGGAAAACTGCGGTTGTAGCGCAGGTACGTCAACTTACACCTTATTGTCTCTCGGCGAGGAAGTAAAAGAGACATTCACTACGGAGGATTGGTTGGGAGAGGGGGCTTGGGGACTTGAGGACGTGGACGATGATGGGGTGTATGAAGCGATCGGTCCAGACTTCCCCATAATGGTTCGCGATCAGGGGTACAAGTGGGCGGGCCCCAGCATCAACGTCATCTTAAAATACAAAGATGGCAACTTCGTTTATGCGTCCGACCTGATGAGACGTGAGCCGCCAACCAGAAGTGAATTCTTGGCTCAGGTCGAACGGGCAAAGCAAGATCTCGGCGATTACAAAATTCCGGATTTTGGGTCGTACTACACGGATGGCCTGCCGGATTCAGTTTCCGAGTACGCGATCAATCTTATCTATACCGGTAACGGCGAGCTGGCGCACGAGTTTATCAACATGGTCTTTTCAGACGAAGAGGAAGAGGAGCGGGACTATCTCTGGAGATCACTTTATACGGACTTGAGCGGACAGTCTTATTGGCCGCAACTAGCCGCGATGAACCATTGGACAGAAGATCAGTATATCCTCGGAGATATGTGCTGAGGGCTATTAGGCCATCCTTTTTCAAAAACAGCGTGATAATTTCCCTACCGTTTTCGTGGCTTTCCACTTCTCGCTGGCTTTTCCGCAATTTTCTTCGGAGACTTTCGGTTGGGCTTGATCTCGCCGGGATGAGATGAGCGTTTAACCACTCCGTGCATCGGATCAGGTGCGAGCCTGTCTGGCAATTCTAATTCATCATCTATAAGCACCTCGACGCTCACGCCCGCTACCCTCGCGTATCGCAGTAGGTGTGGCAGTGCTGGCTCTCTCGACCACTTGTCATCTGGCTCGCGCTCGAAGGCACTAACATCCGACTGTTTCAACTCATTCGACAAGCCCAGACGGCTTACCATCTCTTCCTGAGACAAACTATAAGCCTCGCGGATTTGCCGCAGCTTCTCGTGCAGGCGCAGTGCGCGCGGTCTCTTACGACTCCCCATCAGAAATTACCCCCTCTGACGGGAAGATTGCGCGAATGGCATCTGAGCCTATAACTCTAATTGTCTTGCGTAATACTTCAATTAGAGTTATAGTGCCGCCCCGAACCGATCTCGCCGCGGTCCCTGTCTTTAGTTCCGCGACGGCTCTCATCACCGGTCGAGTTGTCGAGCCACTTCACGCATTGCTCTGGCACAAGGAATTGTCAAAGACGTGATCTGGGATAACAAGCCGGTAAGAATAGCAGAATTTTAGCCAATGGTGTGAAACGTATGGCATTTTTCGAGGCCAGACGCTCGCCGGCCGGGGCTGTTCTCGTGGATCGCCCCGTCACGCGCCGGGCTGCATTCATCGTGCTGGTCCTCGCCGCGATCACACTAATCTTCGCGGCCCTATTCGCCTTGTGCCTGACGCAGAGTAATCCAGGGGCATCATCCTGGACGTGGGCCTTGGGGATGACAACGAGCGCGCTCATCATCATCACCCTCGGCATGAGCCTAGACTTCGCCAGACTTTACTCCGAGCGGTATTTGGTGACGTCTGAGGCCATCGAAATCACGAGCGGCATCCTGCGACGCGACTCCTGCAAGATCCCTTTATCGAATGTTCTGGACGTGACTTCCAACAACTCATTCGACCGGCGGCTCTTCGGCGTCGGGAACATCACGGTCGCAATCGCTAACGGCGACCGCATCACACTTGAGGACGTCACTGACCCTCAAGCTAAAGCGGAAACACTATGGCAGTTAGTCCACAAGAAGTGAACCGAGAGGCAAGAAGGGAGACGTCATGTTCAGGAAACAATGGTGGCTCACGGCAGCACTACTGGTTATCGCGGCTGTAGCAGGCGGGCTGGCGTCCAACGGCTTCTCCTTTCTGGCGCAGGAAGCCCAAGCGCAGCGGAATACGGCTGCGACCAAAATTCCGGTTCGCAGGTGGGAATACCAGGTCTATGTTGCGCCAGGGCCGAAAGACCTGGCCGACAAAGCTAATCAACTCGGCGACGAGGGGTGGGAACTGATAGGGGTGCTCACGGACGAGCGCGTCGTCAGCCGCCACATCGGGTACTTCAAACGTCCGAAGTAATAACAGGAGTGAGAAGAACAGACACCAAGGCACCCCTGTTTTCTCGCCCGCAATTAATTTAGGCACGGGCTCCCTCCCGGGCGAACGGAGCCATCAGTGCCGGGGACCGCCGCACCGAAGAGGGGGATGGCAGCGTGTGCGGCGGTCTCTCAACTATTAGCCTTGGAACCCTCCCTTTCCTGCGGGCCTCTGCTCCCTCTGACAACGCTGCCACTCCGGAACGAAAAGCAATCCAGCAAACGCATAATCCGCGACAAAAATTTCCTCTACCCAAGCAACTCTAATTGGAGTATTATGCGCTCCTCAATGTAGTTGCATCTATGCAATAACGTTCAACGCACAGGACAAACAGTAACAATCATCGTAGTCAGCGTTGAACCCCCCTGCAGCCCTAGCCGCCTGCTCTCCCGAGCCGATTAACGCTGGAGCAGCTACCGAGAACTATTCCAGAACGGGAGGTGCAAATGTACAACCATGGCACAACGCGTGTACCTCGACCTGGAGTGTATACCTCCGGACAAAAACGACCCCATTCATCAAGAAAAGCTCGCTTCCTGCACCGAAGAGGAATACCGAGGCTTGGCCTTGAGAGGCGAGTATGCCCGCATACTTTGCATTGGCCTAATCGTCGAAGATACGAGCGGCCAAATCATCCATCGCGGCGTGCTTGGCCGCGACCGCACTACAATGAAGTTCCACATGGACGAGGCTCGAACGCTCAGAGCCTTCTGGCGGCTGCTTCAGTACTTCAACCCGCAGCGCGACCTGCTCATTGGCTTCAACATTCTCGACTACGACCTCCTAGTCCTCAAGCAGCGTTCTATCCGGCACCAGATCAAGCCAACTTGCTGTATCCCTCACACGCGTTACCGGGCTGCGCCAGTTTTCGATATCATGTGGGAGTACCAGTCGTGGCATCGGCGCATATCCCTCGACGAGTTGGCGCACGTGATGGGCATGCAAAGCTCGAAACAAAATGGCGTCGACGGAAGCCGGGTGTACGACCTATTTCTGGAAGGCCGCCACCAGGAGATTTGCGACTATTGCTTGGCGGACTGTGACCTGACTCGCGCCCTCTACTACAAGATAAATTTTCTAAGCGAACAGGAAAACATGTAAAATCAGAGTCTTCATAATTAAGTATTTGACAGTGCCTAATGCCCGAGGTTGGTATGCTCGTTTTATCTTCAAGCGGAATGAAGAGGCTACGGTGGACCTAAACGACCCAACTTTTGTTCAAGGACTGGTGTCCGGTAATTTGCAAGACCTGGACGAGTTCCGCAAAGAATTCTACAGCAGATTTCGTTGGAAAAGCCTCAAGCACATTAGACGATTGGGAATTCGTGAAGGGATCGAAGACGAAGCACACGCGCTCGCCGTTGATGTTATATGCGAGATAGATAAATATAGACGTAATTTTGCCGGGAAGAGCGGTGATTACATCCGGAATTATTGTTACAGGACATACAGGACAATTTACAAAAAGTACAAAGATAAGCTCAAAGAAGAGAGGAACCTCTCCTCTCTCGAGGATGAAGATACCCTCTCGATCTTTGTCAATGACAAATCGTCTCTAGAACAAAGTCTGGATATTGACCGCGCGTTACAGGAGCTTGGAAAAGTGGGGCTGTGGGTTTTCGAACTGAGATTTATAGAAGGATATGACGTAGCTGATACCGCTATGAAGACAGGCCTTTCGCAAGATAATGTCAAGACTATTAGCCTGCGTGCTAAGCGCAAGCTGCAGGATTTTTTGGAAGCTAGGAAAGAGCCTCCCGAAGGAAAATAGGAAGCTCCTTTTGCCGCCGCTTGTGCTAATCTATTAAGCGCATGCGCGCCGACGACGAAATCCCGGAGGAAGAGGAAATCAACCCTCGAGACCCCGTCATCACAGCCTTCAGAGAGCTGCTGGAATCACCCGACTGCCCACTGCTATCAGAAGAGGTACTCGACGTACTCTACCCGCCAGGCGAGCCCCTCACTGAAGAAGAGTTCATGCACATGAATCGTTCCCTCCTTGAAAAGAAATTCGCCGACCTGCACCCGCAACTCGTCCGCAGGCTAATGAAACCGGTAAAAATGGGCACTTACCTGAAAGAGATAAGGGAGAGTGCGAATATCCAAGTTATGGAGATCACTCGCGTCATCGGATGGCGTCCTGCTTACCTTGAAAAGATCGAGTCCGGTGAGACCTCGTTCTGGCAAATCCCTGGACTCGAAGCAGCCAAATTATTTAAGCTATACCGCACACACATCGACGGGATACACCACCTGGTACTGGCAACGATAGCGGTGACCAAGGGACGCGAAGAGCTGCGGGAAGAGATTGAGAAGGCCGAACCTGATCTCCGTAGGGAGCTTGAAGCCGAATCGACCGACGAAATAGAAGACTTCACCGATGAATTCTACGCTGGCATGGCTGACGAGAGCCGGATGACCGGAGTTGGCGAGAAGTGGCTCAAGAATGTGCGCGACGGTTTCGCGCAACTCGGAGCGACAGACTTTATCGAGTAACTCATCCGGCAGTTACGATAAGAAAGTAAAACAAGCAGGCTCACTATAGCTCTGGAGGATGAAGTAAGAATGGATTTCCTCTAGGGAAAGGTCCTCTCACGTGGAGCTGCCCCTTCGACCAGAAAATTTCAGAAAGTATATCCGAGAAATACTTGATGAATGTGAGATCAAGCAGCCGCCAGTGGACCTACGCCGTATCGTAGAGGACTACATCTACATGCCCTACGTGGAGATGTTTTCTCTTTCCGAAGTAGAAGCAATCATCCTCCCTTACAATGGTCTAGCTTGCGCCATCGTCAACACCAATCAGCCTGAAACCCATTACCGCTTTACGCTCGCCCACCAGTACTATCACTTCCTAAAGGATGAGTTGCCAGTTAGACGGGAAGGCAAAGTTAGGCTTTGGTCTTCGCGGCAAACAGGCCAGCGTGATGAAAAAGCCAGAACTGAAGCTGAAGCGAACCTTTTCGCTACCGAACTGCTAGTCCCGACCGTCATGCTGAGAGAACACTTCCACGAACGATACTCGGCCCGTGACGTTGCCTACGTCTTTCACGTCAGTCGAGATGTAGCCCAGCTCGCAATTGACCTCCGCACCATACCTGACCAACGGCTGCTCGAATTTTTTTTCGAGTAAGTGTCACTTTTTAGCGACTAATCACTAATTCATTAAGGTAAGAGCAGAAATCCAGGAATTTCTGCTCAGAAGGCAGAAGCATCTGCCTGTGTAGCACAAATCTGTTACTAGGAGAGAGGAGTTTCTAATGCCTAGAAAGCGTAGCGGAAGAAAAACCAACCACAAGTCGGTACGGCTGATTGTCCATAGACTGATTGATGACACGGCTGACCCGCGAACCAGATATGCTCTCAATTACCGCCCTGACTATAAACGCGCTATTGAACGCTTCTTTCGCCTTCAATCCTTCTCGCCGAAAGCGAAGAAGAAACAGCCAAGAGAGCAAGAGAAATCTGTGTTGAGGCTGTCCGACTTCAACGCAATCGTCGAAGCGATGCGGCGACGAGTCGATGATCAGAGGCAGGAACACAGGAAGACGCTCCGAAAGGTGGGTCGCAACGGCAAGTAACAAATGTCAGCGTTATTGCAGATCAAGACCTAAGGGATATCTGCAACAACTCGAACTCGGGGCGATGAAGCCTGGAAAGGCAGGTCAGATGTTCAAACGACCCGGAATGGATTTGAAAACGATTATGAGAATGATCGCCGAAGGGCGAGGGCAGGGCAGCGGCCAAAACTATCAGCCCTTCATCAGGACTCAAGATTTCCCCTCGAAAGGCCAGAGGAGTCGCGAATTCGGGTTGACGACCGAAAGGCAGCACGAGTACCTGAGCGGTCTTGAACTCTGCTACCACTACTTAGTCGACTGGCCAAAACGGGTCATAGACATTCAAGAACAGTTCCCTCTCTTCTCAGCAAATAAGCAATCGCCGCTCGAAGAGACCTTAGCCATCGCCAAACAGTGCGGCATTCGCCACCCGACTTGCCGCTTAACGAAAGAGCCAGTGCCTCTCACCGTTGACTTCCTGCTCACCATCGCGATGCCCGTCGGAGTGATCAGGGTGGCACGCGATGTTAAACCCAGCAAAGTATTGCTGGACAGGCGCACGTTCAGGCGCACTATCGAGAAGTTCGAAATCAAGCGCAGGCACTTGAAGGCCAGGGGCATCCACTGGGCAATCGTCACCGAGCACGAGATTGATTTGGTGCTCGTCGAGAACATCAAGTGGATACATAAATTCTACTTCGCCTCTGCGCTCCACCCTCTCACCGAGGATTTCATCTATCAAATCGCACGCGCCCTGACCGAGATGGTCCGGGCGAGCAACGCCCCGCTTTGCGAAGTCGCCATGAGCTGCGACGAACGGCTGGGGCTTGAGGCGGGCCGCAGCCTGACGGTCGCCCGCCACCTGATCGCTACCCGACAGTGGCTCGTCGACATGACGAAGCCTATACACCCGTCGCAGCAACTCGAATTGCTTCAGGCCGCGATCTCGGGCGCCGAGACGTCCCGCCGCCCCGCGGTAGGCGAGTAAACGAGGAGAGGAGGAGAAGAACTATATGATTCGTCGAGGTACGCTGCTCGAATGGAAGATGCTTGAAGAGGACGCTCGCAAGGAGCAGGTTCTGGGCATAGAGGCTGACGGGGCGGAGGTGTGGGCCATCGACCTCGAAGACGAGAAGGCCGAGCCCGTTCTCCACAAAGATGGGGAGATCGCGGCTGCGCTTGAGAGCGGCCGCGCCCGGATCATTGATAGGTACGACAGGTACGTCGCCATACTCGTGCCGGGCGATAAATACTTTGAGAAGCACAAAGAGAAGGCACAAAAGAACTATCTGCTCATCGCAGAACTGACAAAGGACACGCCGCGGATATTCAATCGCCACGAGCGCAGGCGGCTCATCAAAGAGGCGTCCTACAAGTCTGGAGTCAGTGTAGATAAGCTGCGCCGTCTTCTGCGACAGTTCTGGCAAGGCGGGTGCACGGCGAATGCGATGATGCCGAGATACCACAGGTGCGGGCAGACCCCCGGCGATGAGCGAAAGGACCACGGCAAGAAGCGCGGGCGAAGAAGTAAGAAGACCATCCTCACGGGCGAACCCACCGGAAGGAATCTGACCACAGAAGACAAGAAGAAGTTCGACAACGGCATTCGTGATTTCGTCAAGAGCGGTCGCGCCGGAACTCTCCGGGAAGCATTCCAGCTAACACTGGAGAAATACTTCAACGTGGGCTTTTCGGAATTGAAGGACGGCACCAAAGTTCCGCTCCTGCCGCCAGAGGATGACTGCCCCACCTATTCGCAATTCGAGCACCACTATAGGAAAACACGAGACCCCAGGTCGGAGATCACCGGCAGAGAAGGTGCCATTGTCTACGAGCAGGAGAATCGCCCCATCCTGGATGATTCGAGGAAGATGGCCTTCGGTCCCGGATCGGTTTACCAGATTGACGCGACTGTCGGCGACATCTACCTGGTCAACTACCTCAACCGAAAGCTCCTGATCGGGCGGCCCATCATCTACCTCGTTGTCGACGTCTTCAGCGGGCTCATCGCCGGCTTAGCCGTAACCCTGGAGGGGCCGAACTGGGAGGGCGCGAGCCTCGCTCTTGAGTGCGCCTTCATGAACAAGGTCGAGTACTGCCGGGCCTTCGGCATTGAGATAACTAAGGAGATGTGGGACGTCGAGGGCTACTGCGAGGGACTGCTCGGCGACAACGGCGAGATCGCAGGCTATAACCCCAACTCGCTCGTTGACCCGTTCGGCATCCGCGTGAGCAACGCCGCGCCGTTCCGCCCCGACTGGAAAGGAATCGTCGAGCGGAAATTCCGCACGGTCAGGGAAAGGGGCATCGTGTGGCTACCCGGCGCGGTACGTCCGAGGCGTCACGTCAGGGGGCCGGACTACCGGCTGGAAGCGAATCTCGACCTCAACCAGTTCAGGAAGCTGATGATCACGAACGTCATCAACTACAACAACACCCACTACATGAAAAAGTACCGAATGCGCAAGTTCATGATCGCCAACGATGTGCCGCCCATCCCCGCCAAGCTGTGGAACTATTATCTGGGACGCCTGACCGGTAGACTCCGCGAGGCCGACAGAGACGTCATTCGCCTCAATCTTCTGCGCAGGGGCACAGCGTCCGTCACTCCAATGGGCATTCGTTTCAACCAGATCTACTACACGTGCGAAACGGCCGTGCGCGAACAGTGGTTCACCAGGGAGAAGGGCAGAAAGACCAGGCACGTCGAGATCGTCCACGGCCCGCGCGTCGAGGATGTCCACCTCCGGCTCAAGCGGGGGCGCGCGTTCGAGCAGTGCATGCTCACTCCGGCCGACCAGAGATTCAGCGGGTGCGACTGGTACGACGTCGAAGACTATTTTGCCAGAAGTAAACAGGCCGCCCAGGACTACGAACCCACATTCAGGCAGGCGATGGCCGAGTTACACGCCCAGGCCAACGGGATCGTCAACGAAGGGACAGCGATGACCAGAAAAGCGCTGGCAGGCGACGCCCGCAGCAAGAAAGAGCGTACCGGCAACATCCGCGAGAACCGCAAGGCACTGAAGTCGCACGAGCGCAAACACGGAATGCACCAGGTAGGCAGTGAAGATGACTCGGCACAGCATGGACAAGCGAATGGCAGCGCTTCGGACAACAAGGCCGCGTCCCCGGCACTTCCACCCGACCCGCTCTCGAAACCACAGGTCACTTCGGGCTACGTGCCGCCAGCCCGTTTTACCGAGGAACTCCGCAAGGCACGCGAAAGGAGCAGAAAGAGATGAGAAAAAAGAGAGACGAAAAAAAGCACGACCTCAACAATGACCCGAAGGCTGATATGAATTACCTGAAGAGTGATGGGGAGAAGGACCGGGAGCCGCGTAACGCAGAGCGACAAGAACGGATAACGGGCCGAACGCTCTTCGTGGGTAAGGGGTCGGTCGTCGAGGCCAAGTACTCCAGTCCTGAGCTTCCAAAGTACAAGGGCAACCCACTCATCGAGGCTCTGCCGCGTATCATGACGCGCCAACAGATACTGAAAGCTTTACAGCGGTCGCCAAAGGTTCCGCGCAACCTAGATTCGATACCGCCGCACAGACGCAAGCACATGGTGATGGACGGCTACCATTTCTACCAGCCGCTTTCCGTTCACTTCAGGCTCGAAGGCATGACCTCACGCACACTAAGAGACGGATATCTGGCGCGCAACCCGCTCGACCCATCATACAGCGGGACGCTCAAAGAGAGGCTGGAGTTCTTCAAGAACAAGAAGGCGGGCGAAAGCCGATTTGAACCGACCGCCGCGGGCTTCTCCATCATTGGCATGAGCGGCGTTGGCAAATCCACCGGCATGAGTGCTGTGCTGTCGCTGACTCCGCAGGTCATCGTTCACAGCAACTATAGAGGAAGGCCTTTTACGCGCCTCCAGGTCGCATGGCTCAGGCTTGAATGTCCGCAGGATGGCGGAAGCCCGGCCGGTCTCTTATACGACTTCTTTCAGCAAATGGACGACATCTTAGGCACTAACTACACCGCGACCTACGGCCTTAGGGGGCGCAACGTAGACGAGCTTCTGCTCTTCATGGCAGTCGTCGCAGCCAACCACAGCCTCGGGCTTCTGGTCGTCGACGAGATCCAGAACCTGAGCAAGACCAAGGGTGGCGGCGCGTCGCAAATCATCAACTTCCTGGTCAAGCTCATCAACACGCTCAACCTGTCGGTGATACTCATCGGCACCTACAAGGCCATCAACGTCCTCAACAATGAGTTCCGCCTGGCGCGCCGTGGCTCCGGTCAGGGCGATCTAATCTGGGATCGAATGCCTTTTGACGAGGAGTGGCAGTTGTACGCCGAGGCGCTCTGGGAGCTTCAGTACGTGAAGAATTGGACGCCCCTGACTTCGGCCCTCTCCCGCGTGCTGCACGAATTGTCTTACGGCATCCCGGACATCGCTAATAAGGTCTTTATGGCCTCGCAGTGGCGTGCCATCGACACCGGAGTGGAGATGGTCACTGAAGACCTCCTGCGTTCCGTCTACCGCGACGAGTTCCGGCTCGTAAACCAGATCCTAGAAGTCCTCAAGTCCGGCGACATCGCTCCACTCTATAACGTGCAAGACGTCTGTCCTCCGCCAATGATGCCTGTCATGGAAGGCTCGCTTGATGAGCCTCTGACGCATGACACCCCTGCGGCCAACAATGGTGATAGCCAGGCAGTGAGCGGTGATGAGACGAGGGAGCAACGTGGAGCAGGCACCCAGTCCGAGATGTCTTCACCAAAGGCGTCAGCTTCAAGACGATCCAGAAAGGCTGCCTCGCCTTCCTTTGGTGAAGCAGACCTGCGGGGAATACTTCAACAGGGTCTTGAAGCGTCCACACCGTTAGATCAGTACCAGTCACTTTCGCGGGCCGGGCACATTATGTCGGGGAGTGAATTTCTCCCCGACCAACGACTTGAGGAAGGACTCACTCAAGGAGGTGGCGCATGATCGGATTCTTCCCTGATCTTTACCCGGATGAGCTGTTGTATAGCGCCTGCGCGCGATACCTGGACTTAACGCATTATAGGAACAAAGCGTTGTTAAGCGAAGAACTGTTCGGCATTAAACGGGCTGCAGCATGGGTACTCTTCCCTCACCGTATCGAACACCTTATTACTAATCTTCCTCCTAACCATTCCTATACATCTGACCAACTGATAGATGGGCATACAGCTCTTCCTTTCTTCAGCCCATTTATGAATCTGGAGCGCGCTTGGCAAGCCCGCGAGGACATGAAGATATCTCAAACACGATTGATACCAAATAATACTGGTGCCTCCTCAGGCCCCGTTCCTCTTCCTATGTTCCTCCGCTTTTGCCCGTTGTGCGCTGATGAGGACAGAAATCAATTTGGCGAGTATTACTGGCATCGATTGCATCAACTCCCGGGGGTGGAAGTATGTCCCGTTCATGAAGTGTGGCTGGAGCAAAGCAGCGCTCGCGCTCGCCAGAGATCTTACGGGAGTAGATATGTATCAGCCGAAGCAACAGTAATAGCTTGCCCACCACGCAATATCACAAAATCTGTTCCGGATCATCGTGCGCTTATCAATATCGCGCGTGATGCAAGCTGGCTCGTTGACCAGCGAGAACTGCTACCTGGGGGAGAAGCCATTCTCAGCCGTTATCTGAAACTGTACACCAAACTCGGCATCTCAACACAAAGCGGTATTGTGCGGCGGGGCAAGCTAAAAGAGCTCTTACTAATGAAGTATTCGCCAGAGCTGTTGAAATTCTTACACTGTGATATTAAGGCCACAGACGATGAGGATTGGCCTGCAAAGCTTAGGACAGGCCTTAGGAGATTGAAAACTGCTCATCCTCTACAGCATTTACTGCTGATACAAGCCACCGGATGCACGGCCGAAGAGTTCTTCAGTGATTGCACCACTCCAGTACAAAGTGGGTCTGACATGGAGATCAAACCCTTTGGTGATCCGCCATGGCAGTGTCTAAATCATGCTAGCAATCACTTTGGCAAACTCGTCGTGAGGGAATATGAGTTAAGTTACACTAGAGACCCATGCAGGAGGCCAAAAGGCGTCTTCCATTGCGAATGCGGTTTCAGCTATTTAAGAATAGGTGCTGATAGTTCTCTTGAAAATAGATCTCGCTTTTACAGAATACTGAGCTACGGTCGTGTATGGGAAACCAAATTTCAAGCTTTGTGGAATGACCCTTCGCTGGCACTTTCGAAGATTTGCAACTTGTTAGGCATCAAACGTGACACGAAGCGCTTGAAGAAGATTGCCGTTCGCTTGGGCTTGGCGTTCCCACGTATTGGACCAGGTCACATCGCGACGCAAGCCACCCCCGAGTTTTTATCAAAGTGCGCTACGGAGGAGGAGGAGCCGGATAAAATTACTAGCAACCGCAATAAATGGCTGGCTGGATTGAAAATGAATTCGGGAATTAGAACAACAAAGGAGCTGATCAGTAATAGGGCACTTGCCCGGGTTTATCGGTGGCTACTCAAACATGATCGCGAATGGCTGAGCGCTAACCAGCCGAAGGTAGAAAGGAAGGAAATCAAAGCTCTAACGGTGCGCGCCCAAAGGCTCTGGGAGGAGAGGGACATGCAGTTTGCCCCTGCAATCGAGAGCGCCGTCAAGCGCATAAAAGGCAGAACTGGGCGGCCCATAAAACTAACTAAAAGAGCAATCTGTGAAGATGCAGGCATACCCATACTAAGTATAACGGAGTTGAAGAATCTGCCGCGGACCAATGAGGCATTGGCAGCATCCTATGAAACTCAAATAGATCTAGCTATCCGCCGAATACGATGGGCCACCGATCGCTTTAAGGAGGAAAATATTATTCCGTCCCGAACAAAGCTTATGGATATGACCATCATCACACTGAAATTCCAGAAGACCGATGAAATCAAAGAAGCTGCCAACCAAGCATTGCGAGAATTAGCAGACTTCGCCCAAAGGGTATAAAATACTTTCTAAGAACAGAGTCAATCATCTCCCGAGATTCCACTTGTTCTATCTATAAAATTAGAGCCACTGTTTAACAGAGGACGCATACTTTATTGCGGCGACCGTGATCAGATAAGAATCTGGGGTCGGCTAACAGGCAAGATTTGAAGGAAACTATATTGCGGCAATGATTGAAAACGGGTTGACTGGAATCAATCACTTACAAGAATTTAGTGGCCCACTTTATTGCTGGCCTATAGTAGCCTAGTCAGCAATGGTAAAGGTTGTTCTCGACAAGCCCCTTTCATAGAGATGCTCGCGACGGTGGCTCAATTGTCGAGTTCGCCGTCTGGCCGCCGGATGGTTGGTGCGGCGAGACGTTTCTTAACCTTCCCGCTGGCCCAATATAGCCAGACGAGGACGATCAGCCCCATCACATCAATTCCTGAGGAGTAGCCGGGGAGTATTTCCGCCGCCCAGCGAAGCGCCTCGATGCTTCCCATACCGCCGGGGAAGGTCTGCCGTAGGAAATGAGATAGCAGCAGAAGAGCCACGACAAAAAACCCTACGCGAATCGTGCGGAACAAGACTTGAAAGAAGTAAGCGGCTTTAGTTTGCACGCTTTGAAGTTTTATCTCGCCCATCCGCGCTGCCGCTGCCGCAGAGCGCGCCATCTGGGAGAGATCAACAATCGCACTGCCTGCGCGTTTCAGGATTCCCCCGGTAAGCAATTTCCTCAAGCTTCGCCGTTGAGCTTCGCGGAAATATCGCTTCATGATTTTGCGTGGGTTGGCGGTTTCCAGCAAGACAGTCAGGCTCGCGTCCAGCGTGCTCAGCGCCCGGCTCACCCTCAGAAATTGCCAGGTGGGATTGACCTTATATTTGCGCGTTATCTCCGGCAGTTCCTTAGAAAGGCCACCCGTAATGGACTTCTCGAAGTAAGTCAGTCCTCGCAGGTGCGTGCGCGCTTCCCATGCCCGGTAGATTTCGACCAGCTCGGCCTTGAGCGTAGGAATATCGAAGACCGGAATCGAGTCGGCCATCAACAGAAAAAGATCAATCGCCTTGCTGAAGTCCGATTCCGAAAAAGCCAGTGATTGCTGCCTGTAATAATTTAGAAACTTGGCTTCGAGATTGCCAATCGCTCCCAGATCAATGAGGGCAAAGCGGCTGTTTCGCAACAGCATAATGTTGCCGGGATGAAGATCGCCGTGAAACAGATTATCTTCAAACATCTGCCGATAGATGGAGCGCATCAAACGCGACCCGACCTTGCGAGGGTTGATGTTGTTTTCTTCCCGCCATGCTTTGAGCCGGGCAGGATCGGACCTGTGCATCTGTAGGTAGTCCGACATCAGCGTCCCGAAAACAAACTCCATGACGAGAACTTTTTGGGTGCTGTATTTATAAAACGGCTTCGGTACGTAGACGTTATGCTCGCGCACTATCT
This sequence comes from uncultured Acidobacteriota bacterium, assembly GCA_963791265.1. GTDB lineage: Bacteria > Acidobacteriota > Blastocatellia > Pyrinomonadales > Pyrinomonadaceae > QHXM01. The sequence continues at coordinate 89,728 of CAWBSB010000001.1, read as the reverse complement.
TGCGGATTCGCCGGAGGTTTGCCTCTTCGTAACGGTAGTCAACTTCCTCCTGCGTAATCCGCTTAAGCTCTTTAATCATCCCCTCCCACTTGATAAAAGAGAATGCCTCCAGCCGACCGAACAGTCCCGTCAGCCATTCGAGCAACTTCAGGTCGCGTGCAAAGATGTCGGCGATGTCCGGGCGCTGCACTTTGACGGCCACCCACGTTCCTTCGTACCGCAGGCGTGCGCGATGCACCTGTGAAATGGAGGCCGCCGCGAATGGGTGTTCTTCAAAGATGTCGAAGACGGCGGCTATTGGTTTACCTAACGACTGCTCAATCACCTGCCTTGATATTTCGGGCGCAAATCCGAAAGCGCGATGTTGAAGTTGTTGAAGCTCATCCACCATTTCCGGTGTGAGAAGGTCTGTGCGTAGTGAGATTATCTGACCGGCTTTTATCCAGAGTCCGCCCAGGTCTTCGATGAACGCGCGAACGCGGGTAGCGATAACAGCGGGCGGGTGTTTTTGAACACGCCTCGCCCATTGGAGACTGATGGCAAACCGAAAAAGCCGAAACAGGAGAATGGCGCTTCGGAAACGGTAAGTTTCCTTGATAGGAACGATCTTGATTGGAGGCCGCTCGTCGGGGCCGACCAGAGGTGTAGGGATCAGTCTCTGTTTGAGCATGTCTGCAAGACGCTCTGTTGATCGAGCTTGGTTTCCAGGTATCTACGAGAGAAGGCGAGAAACAACCTGCGGTGCAACCTTAATCCCATCCAGTGCAATCCGGCGATTGCTTAACAAGGCAAGAATATATTGCGTCATCACTACTGCTTCAACGATAGCAGCAAGCATTTAAGCAAGTGAGGACAGCAATGGTCGCGCCGCTCCTGCCGATAGTCTGTGATAGCTTTACAGCTTCACAACAATTGGGCATTCGGAAGTGTAAAAACAGCGAGATTCACAAGAATCTAAGTTTTAGCTTCTTACGTCCTTTGCGACTGGATCGTGAAATGTTCTTGATTATATCTCTGAGTCCGCCGTTCTTCTTTTTTCTATTCGACCGCTCGTGCCGGTAAAGGAAATCGCTCGCCGCGGTCCGCTTGGCGCTGCCCACCCGCCGGATAGCTCTGTCAACCGAGCGCCATCGCTTCGAGACACGCCGTTTGCGCTTCTCCTTGTAAACGACGGTCGCCGTCGTCGCCCCATTGGCCCCGTGTTCGATTACGACAACTGATTTGACCGGAGGCCGACGCCTGGAGCAGTCAGCTATCAAAGTCACGTTCTGCATAAGTCCTCCTCTTGGTGTTTGAATTAGCCGAACAAGCCCCTTCTCTTTTTGCGTTGCTTCACGATGACCACCACCACCTGGCTATTGGGAGAGATCGTTTCATCACGCTTGAAGTCTTCGATGCTCTCATTCAATCGGGCCATGAGTGGGCCTCTGCCTTTGCGCAATCGCTTGACCTTTTTCTTGCTCTTGGTTCCAAAATCCAACAGGATCGTCGGCGCTGCCTTCCCATTCGTCGATTTCGCCGAGTCCTTTACCGTCACTTCATTGATTGTTGTGTCTTTCATGAAATCGCCTCCTGAAACATTAGCTAAGGCCAGCACATTTGAATAGCAGGTGGCTGGCGCGAGTTTTGGAGGAGTAGCGAACTACCCTCTGATAGAGACTGCTCCTACTACCGATACGGTTGTAGCTGCTCGTTTGATATAAATCTTATCCTTGTACGATTGCTGGAAACGGCGAGGGATTGCTGTCGGATCTACATCTGTCACCTGATAGTGGAATCGTCAATCTATAGCGACTCAATCATCGAGGATGAAAGCGGTGCTAACTAATATCAGCAAGCGCTATCTATTATTTTGCGTGAGCGCAATAAGTACTGTGATGCCTCGTGTATGAGTTGTATCACAAGTCCCGGTCTTTTGAATAGGCCAACAAATGCAGAATGAAATTCGTGCTAATTCTCCACTTAACTTAACTGAACCGCTACCAACATCTCAAATATTTAGCGCCGCCTTGTTATCTATGCTATATTTTATCTGCATCTCATCGGACTAATAGCATAATTCCTTGATCACTGAATGTGTGGGTTCTGTCAGACGGCCTCTTGCATAGCGAGTTGCGGGCCAGCACCAGCCAGACCTCAATCTTTTTGTTCATATCTCAAGGTTTTCCCAGGCACCAAGCGGAGAGTGTGAGAGAATACCTTCCTGCCGTAGCGCGCGGTATGTGACAACATACTCATCACCTCCCGTACATGTCGGTTGATGACCGGCTTCCTCATATCACCCGTTTGGAGGAGAAATGAAAACCACCCGTTTGCTAATCTCCGTCATGGTAATTTCTCTGCTGCCTGCTATCGCCTTTGGGCAGACCGCGACGACGGCAAGAATCTCAGGAGTTGTGACGGACTCTCAGGGAGCTGTCATTCCGGGAGCCATCGTCAAGCTAATTGACAAGGCAAAAAACATCGAGAAGACCAGTGTGACAAACACCGAGGGCATCTATGTCTTTCCGGGCATCGAGCCGGGTGCCTATGATCTTTCCGTCACAGCACAGGGCTTTCGCCCATCGGTACTATCCGACGTTAAGGCGGATGTCTCCACGGCAAAGACTGTGGACGTGTTACTCGATGTCGGCGGCATTACCGAGCAGGTCACGGCAGAAGCCAGCCCACAGGTTCAATTGCAGAGAGACGATTCCTCAATCGGCAATGTGATAGAAGAAGACCGCATCAAGCGACTGCCGAGCGCTACCCGCCAGACACCATTTCTTCTCCAACTCCAACCGGGAATCGCTCCGGTCGGCGAGGTCACTGGCGCGCGATCCGATCAAAGCACATATAGCGTGGACGGCATAGACGTTACCGATAATGTGATCGCAGCCCCTTACTTCACAGTCATCCCGGCACCGAATGAGTCCGTACAGGAGTTCCGCGTTACGGTCGCTAATCCCAATGCGTCATTCGGTCGTTCAGCAGGCGCGCAGGTGTCGATGGTAACAAAGCACGGCACGAACGACTTTCACGGGTCGCTGTATGAATACCATCAGGATGACGCGCTCAACGCAAATACATGGACGAACAATCGGCTCGGTATTGAAAGACCGCCTCTCACAAATAACACTTTTGGAGTATCGCTGGGAGGCCCTGTGTGGAAAGAGAAACTGTTCTTCTTTTTTAACTACGAGGGCGGACGGCAACGCACCACAGTTGATACCACTCGCATTGTACCGACGCAGAGCTTACGCGACGGACTGCTGAGATTTCGTGATGCTTCAGGCAGTGTCAATACCGTCAACCCGCTAACCTTTGACCCGCGCAATATCGGCTCGAATCCGCAAATACTCGCATCTTTAAGGCTGCTGCCATTGCCGAATAATCCGGCCTTCGGCGACGGCCTCAATACGGGAGGCTTCACGGCTAATCTACCTTTGACTCAGGATTACGATTTCGGCCTGCTGAGGCTTGACTACCAGTTCAACAAGAACTGGTCGTTTGAGGCCAAGGGTGCGTTTAATCGCGCCATCTCCCTGGGAGTCGGCCAAGTCAACCTGGTAGAGAAGAAGAGCTTTAATCAGGTTCCTTTCCGGCCTCGCAATCTGACGTTTGCATTAATCGGCACACTGCGTCCGAACCTCGTCAATGAAGTCCGTTACGGTTACGTGTATGAGAGTCTGGCTATCCAGTCCGTCCCGCCGACAACCATCGGCGGATTCAATCTCCCCGTCAATCTTGCTCCGGGGCCGCTGGACTCGAATCCAAATTTTGCGCTGCTTGACGAGCCGATTGACGTGGATACGGCGCGAGCAGCCCAATCAACGCTCCTGAGCGGCAGCACCCAGATCATTGACAACGCAACGTGGTCGAAAGGCGCGCACACTTTTCAATTCGGAGGAAATCTGCGGCGCATCACTACCTTCCACCTGCGCGACGATAAGCTCATCGGCTCGCTCACGACTCCGGTCGCGGCAATCGGTGCTGCCGGAAATGTTCAAATCACCGCCTCTCAGCGCCCGCCGACGTGCGGGGCTGGCGTGACCTCAAACTGTCTGCAAGCCGGAGACCTTGCCCGCTATGACCAGTTCTACGCTTCGCTGCTCGGCATAGTTGACAGCGTCAGTTATCTGGGAGTGCGCGACGCCAGTCTCCAGCCGCTTCCTATCGGCACAGGACTCCTTAACGACTCGGTTCTGCGTCACTGGGAGTTTTACTTCTCCGATGTCTGGCGAATCAAACCATCTGTCACCTTCTCTTATGGATTGATGTATCAATGGCACACCCCGCCGATAGATAAACAGGGGCGGCAAACGCTCTTGACCTACAAAGACACGGGCGCGCTAATAGACCCGCAGGACTATTTGCAACGAAAAGCGGCGGCGGCTGAAGCGGGTGAAATTTTCAACCCAGACATTGCCTACATTCCGATCAATCAGGCAAGCCAGCAGGACGGCGTCTTCAACATCTACCGCAAAGACTTCTCGCCACGCGTTTCGTTGGCCTGGCAGCCGTCATTCAAGAGCGGCCTTCTCGGTCATCTCTTCGGAGACAAGCGCTCGGTGATTCGTGGAGGCTATGCGCTGCTTTATGATCGCGTGAACACTTTTACGAGTGTTCTCCTTCCGATGTTCGGCGTAGGCTTCGGGCAGACCTTGACGCTTCGCGCCCCGCTCAATGCTGGTGGCCAACCCTTCCGCGCTGGCGTAGACGGCCCGATTCCAGTCCCGCAAAACTTTGCCACCTCGTCGCCGATTGTCCCGGCGAAACCTTTCGGCGAAACGCTTTCGTTTACGATAGACCCGAATCTTGCCGACCCACGCAATCACGTGCTCAACTTTACAGTCCAACGCGAGTTGCCCGGCAAGATGCTGATCGAGGTAGGCTATGTCGGCAGGTTCGCCCGCAACCTGCTTCAGAACGTGAACCTGAACTCCGCGCCATACTTCTTCAAGGACAAGGCGTCCGGCCAGAGATTCTCCGAAGCGTTCGACGCCGTTGCAGCGCAGCTCAGGGGCGGCGCATCGCCTTTCGCCGTCACCCCTCAACCCTGGTTTGAGAACCAGATTAACCTGGCAGGGACGCCTTTTGAATTGCTCGGGGCGACCAGATTTCTGGCGCTCGGATTCACGAGTGATTTCATTACCGGGAATCTAAATAACCTGTGGAATCTTGGAATAGACTTTTTAACGCCGACTCCCTACAACAATCAGCAATCGCTCGATTTGTTTGTTCGCACCAGCCTGGGTCGCTCGAACTATCACGCGATGCTCGTCTCTTTACGTCAGCAGGACTTTCACGGCATGACGTTCAATCTCAACTACACGCTGGCGAAATCGTTAGACCAGGTGGGTCAGACGCAGGGATTCTTAGGAGGGTTTACACAGTTTTCGAGCAGCTTCGACCCGGATATAGATTACGGCCCGTCGGACTTCGATGTCCGTCATCTCGTCAACGCGAACGCAGTCTATTATCTGCCGTTCGGTCGTGGCGAACGCCATTTGCGAGACAAGCTGATCGGGGGCTGGAACATTTCAGGAATCTTTCAGGGGCAGAGTGGCTTTCCGCTGACGGTCACGCAGGGTTTCCAGGTATTTGGAGCCGGTACTTTATTCGGCACGGGCACCGGCGCAATTCCCATCAATGACCCCAACTTCGGCAATGTAGTTCATAACGGAATCACAGGTTCCGGCAGCATTGGCACGGGCAGCAATCCCGCTAACGGTGGCTCAGGCATGAACCTGTTTGCGAATCCAGAACAGGCTTTCAATAATTTCAGGCGCGCACAGATTTCCAGAGATGGGCGTAGCGGTCGCGGGGTGTTGCGCGGTTTTCCTAGATGGCAGCTTGACCTGTCACTTGGCAAAACCACAAAGATCGGCGAGCAAATGCGGTTTGACTTCGCCTTCGACTTCTTCAATATTTTCAACCGCGTGAACTTCGCCGACCCGGTGCTCGATCTCAACAACCAGCTCAACTTCGGGGTTGTCACCAATCAGGTCACGCCGGGCGTTACCAACAACTTCTACAAACCCAGGGCCATACAGGTCAGCGGCAGGTTCGAGTTCTAAAACAGGGATGGACAGGATAAACAGGATGAAGATAAGTAGTATCTACTTTCTTGTCTTTTTATCCTGTCTATCCTGTCCATCCCTGTTAATTTCTTCCGCCAGACGGGCAGGGACAAGCCCTGCCCCTACTATTTGCTTTTCATCGGCGCGGCGTACTGAACGAACTTGAGTTCGGCAAGCGCCGCGAGTTTTTCGATTGGCACGCGACCGATGACCATTTTAGAGGTCTTCGGGTCGAGCACGATCTCGAAGCCAAGCTGCTTGAGTTGTGCGAGTGTCTCTTCTGATTTATCTGTCAACCAGACCTGAATCTCAGCCTTGCCGTCACGGACAAAGTTGGCCTCACCCGCGCCCGGCTTCGCGCTCTTGTCTTTCAAGCGATCAACCAACGCGAGCAATGATGAATGCAGCTTGCTTTGAAGCTCGCGGCGCTTCTCTTCTTCAAGCAGACGCGCCACGCTCTCTTTACCCAGCACAACCGAAGAGCTTGCCGGAGTCGTGCTTGAAGGATCAAAGTTGTAGACAATCGCGCCAGCTACTTTCACGGGCTTGCCGGACAACTTCGTCGGAGTGAACTTAGCCTGACGCGCTGCCGCCACAGCCGCCGCATGAAGTAACGGATTTCCCCCGATGGCGGTGGCGGAGATGACTTTCCCGCTTTCGTCAATTATCACCTGCACACTCACCCGCCCTGAGACGCGAGCCGCTTTTGCTACTGACGGGTAAGCGGGCTTCGGCAAGCTGGCAGCCTGACCATTGATGACACCCGCAGAAACCACTCTGGGATTATTGACCGCTCCTCCTCCTCCAGCGCCGCCACCCGTGCTCCCGCCACGTCCATACCCGACCCCGACGCCCTTCCTCTTACCTGCGCCCGACGCTGCTCCACTATCACCCCTTGGCATGGGCGTCGGCTTCGGAGGAGGTATCTTGGCCGAGGCTACGGGGGCAGGAGAGTTTACCGCCGCGACGATGTTTGAGTATGCGCGACCAGCGTTTACAGAGGAATCCGACATAATTTCGTCTGATTCCTCGAACCCTTCCTGACGAATCGTCCCTTCCGGCATCTCCACAGGCACTTCAATCCGGCGCGGCTCGCCACCGTCTGTGACCACCATCTCTTCGACCGCGACAAACGAGGTGAACTGCGTCAGCAGCCGGAACTCAACGCCTAACTGCGTGATCGTCTCTTTCAAGTCGGCATGAGCGGTGTCACGCTGAACGCCCGCATAATCCTGTTTCATCAAATCGTCAACCCGCGTGCGCGCCCAGAGAGTCGCCAGCACATCGTGCCGCGCTTCCGTTTCCGGCAACTCAATCGGAATCTCGCGCACAAAGTCGCGCCCGGACATTTTCCCTTTCAACCGAATGACTCCCCGCCCGCCTTTCGTGTAACGCCCGGACAAAACGACGGGCTTGGCGCTGAAAAGGTCAGGGATGCGCTTCGGATACACGTCAGCGATGGGCATCCCTGCCCAGTCGATCTGGATGTCCGTGAGCAAGGGGCTTCGGACGCGCTCGTGGAATCTGCGCGCGGCCAGCGAGCCGTCGTCGTTGAGCGCAACGTACTCGACCTCGCCTCTTCCCTCTTCGGCAATCTTGTCGAGCAGGAAGCGGTTGATAGAGCTTCCAATGCCAAACGCGAAGACGCGTGCGTTCTGATGCTTCTGAACTTCGGAGATAATCTCAAGGTCGTTGCCGACCTCGCCGTCAGTCATAAAGCAGACGATGCGGATGTGTCCCTGCGCGTCAGATGGATCGAGCGCGGCTTTGATTGCCGTCATCATCTCTGTTCCGCCGCTGCCCGCGCGCGAGGCCAGAAACGCCTGCGCCTTTGCCAGGTTCTCTTTCGTTGCTGGGAGGGGCCGCGGAAAGAGTATGTGTGTGTCGCCCGCAAAAGTGATGACATTGAAGGTGTCCTGCGGGTAGAGGCCGTCGAGCGCGAGTTTCATGGACTCCTTGGCCTTCTCAATCGGAAAGCCCTCCATCGAACCCGATGTATCGAGCACGAAGACGATCTCCTTGGGCGTCACGTCTTCGGTTGTCACGCGGTCGGGCGGCTGGAGGATGAGTGTGAAGAAGCCGCCCCTGTCTGTCCTATGCGTCAGCACAGCGTCTTCGATGCGACCGCCTGCTACATCATACTTCAGCACGAAATCTTTGTTCGGGATTTCCGTCTTATTCTTCAAACGCACGAGCGCGCTCCACGCGTTCGGCTTTTCGACATCAATCTCGTGAGAGTTGGATTTCAGACCATCGAGGGGAACGCCCGCGTCGAGCGCGACTTCAACAGAGATGTCGTGGCCTGCGCGCAAGCCCTTCGGCGCGAGGGGGGGCGTGATCTTCGAGGCATCCGGTACTTGCGTCGTGTTCGGAGATGTTCCGCGATTTCCCACGCTCACGGGCGTGCCCGGAACATAACGCGGGGCGACGACCATTGGAAAGACAAACTCGTAAGCTCCGTTCTCATACTTGAGCGTCTCCACGTAGCTGATCGTGATAGTCACCTTTTCGCCGGGCATGATGTTGGCGACCGCCTGCGTGAAGATGTTGGGGCGCTCCTGATCTAAAAGGCTCGCGACCTGTCCTCCGGCTCTCGCGGTTTCGTAGACGGTGCGCGCCTCTTCGCGCGGCAGGATGCGCCCGCGCACCGTGCGGTCGCCGACCGTCATAGTCATATCGTCAACGGCTGCATTCTGCGGAAGCGGAAACACGTAAACGGCCTCGATCTTCTCCTTGAAAGGATTCTCAAACTCCTGCGTGACGCGGACGCGCGAGAGGAAGCCGCTGATCTCGGCTTTGACATCCGTGTGCTTGAGCGGACAGACGCCCTTTGATTTTCCCATTGCGTCCGTGACCTGAAGCGAGCCTGGAGTCGCTTCGTCCTGCGGCGTAGCGGCAAGCGCAGCATCAGTATGGCTAAAGTAAGCAAGGGTCAGCACACTTGCGAAAGAGACTGCGATGAGCAACAGGAATTTGAGGAAAGACTTTTGGCGCATGAGATTTCTCCTGACTAAAAAAAAAGACCTGTAGGGCTGACGACGAGGACGAGCGCCACCCGAAGAGAGAACGTTGCATCCGGCTTGATGAATTTAGACGCCGGACACCAGACAAGGTTCCCGTTTTATTTCTGAGTTAGAACGGAGCGCGCGGCGCGGTCTTGCAAAAAAGACCCGGCGGCACTGAAATGAGTCGAGCTTAAAAACGAGCGGCGCTCCATCTCTACGAGGAAGCGCCGCCGGGTAATCAACCATTCACTGGCGAGGATTAGTAAAGATTGAAGTTGTATTCGATCTGGATGTACTGCGACACCGCTCGCCCATCCTTCGTCGCCGGGGTGAACCGGATCTGCCTTGCTGCCGCCATCGCTCTCTCCGTCAACCCATGCGGCAACCCGCTCACCGTCCGGATGTTCGTCACCGCTCCGTTCGATGCAAACACCGCTCTCAACACTACCGTCCCGCTCACCTGATTCTTCCGCGCATCCTCCGTGTACTGGGGCTCCGGTCGCGAAATGATCCTCGCCTTCGAACTCACTTCACTCGGCTTGAAGATCCGGTTCGCGTAATCCAATCCATTATTGCCAGTCCCACCTCCTGGCCCGCCTCCGCCATCTCTGGCATCGCCGCCGCCCATGTTCCGGTCACGTCCGGGGCCGAACCCCTGTCCATCGCCTTCGCCGATGCCTGCGCCCGTCCCATTGCCCAGTCCATTGCCCGTGCCAGACCCGGCACTCGTCGCCTGCGCATTAGACCTCGGATCACCAAACCGGTCGTAGTTCTGGCTCTTGTACAAAGCCGGGTCTATGTTGATGCCCGCCACCGGCAGTAATGGCGGTCTCACCGGAGGCGTGGTCGGAATCAAGGATGGTATCTCCGAGGGTGGGGGAATCCTTCCCTGTTGGGTCGGTAAAGCATCCTGTTGTCCACCACCACCGCCGCCTCCAGCCTTGGCCGGTTTGGGCAGGGAGCCTTCGCCTTTGCCTTTATTGAACCCTACTCTCCCGCCCTGGCCTGTGCCGATGGCCTTATCGGGTTTGGTTTCTTCGGCTTCTTCGGGTGGAATCTCATCAGGATTGATGAGTTGTTCGACAATCAGATCGTTCTCTGGCCGTCCGGCGACGCCTGCGTGGGCGCGTCCCACTACCACGAAGGCGATGACGGCGGTGAGCACTAAAAGTAAAGCAGAAGAAGTGGCAATCGCCACATTGCGGGAGGAGAAGAAGCGCCAGATGAGGGTGCTGTAGCCGACGACGAAGCGTTTGGAATAGCCGAAGGGATCGCGTTTGAACTCCGGCCAGGTCAGCTCACTATGGTGGGCGACTTCCTTGAGTTCGCCCATCAGGCGGCGAGTCAGGCCGGTGTCATCGACAAAAGTCAGGTGATATTCCGACGCTCCTGCTGCTACTAACGCGGCTGGGGCTGCATATCCACCGCTGACGACGTGCATGGGTGGAATCTCCGGTGCTGCGGACGATACCGTTACGTCGTCCAGGGGCGTACCGTCAACCGGGCAGAAGCTGAATTTGTTGGCGAACTCTTCCTGGCAGGTCGGACAATGTTTCATAAAAACCTCCTGACGTTCTTCTAGGGAATCTTCTCTGGAAAATATCTGCTGGCGATAGGTGGTGATGACGCGCGAGTCTAAGGAGGCGGGCGTTTCCGGCACGCTCCAACGTTGGAACATGGCGCGTAGTTCCTGTTCCTCCGACGAATCTGCGTCGAGCCGGATGGCCTCATCATTTCGGAAGTCATCGCGTCTACTGCTGAAAATCGAAGGTGGTTGAGTGTCTTTTTCGTCGCTCATTTCAACACCTCGTCCACGGCTGCTGCCTCCGGGCTGCTTTTGAAATAGGGCGCAAGCTGTTTCTTCAAACGCTGGCGTGCGCGGTGGAGTCTAGCTTTCACTGTTCCGACATCTGCGCCGACTACGACGGCAATCTCGGAGAGCATCAATTCTTCATATTCAAAGAGAACGAGCGCCTCGCGTTGAAGCGGTGGCAGATTATCAATCGCGCGCCTGACTTCCTGCGCTAACTCTTCGTCGAGCAATTGACGAAGCGGCCCGTGTCTTTCGGGTAAGGGCGGCTCTTCCGCCAAATCTTCGAGCGCATCCTCGCCGCGCGTTCCGCGAAAATGCTTCATCGCCAGATTGCGTGCCGCCGCGAGCAAATAAGTTCTCAAAGATGCGCGAGCCGCGTCGAAACTTGCGGGCCGCCTGAGCAAACTCAGGAAGCAATCGTGCGCGACATCCTCGGCCAACTCAGTTGAGCCGAGCAGGCGGTAAGCGAAGCGGAACACCGGGTCGCGGTGGCGCTCGTACAGCGCTAGAAAAGCAGCTTCGTCGCCGCGACTGGCTAAGGCCAGCAATCTTTCATCTGTCATGCTTTCGGGCAACTCGGTTTGCCCCCCGCGTGTGTCCCCGGGAATCGCTTCCCGGTTATTAGTACCGACAATCTCGAAAAAGATATGCCTTCACTTCAAAAAAATTTGAGGGACCAGAAAACTTCCCCGCTTCATGCGCCCCAAAGTCGGGGCCGTGTGGCCTGATGCCATCTCTGATGGTCAAACCTCTCAGGAAGTTGCCGGGGGAAAGCAGTGGTCAGTGGTCGGTGGTCAGTGGTCAGTAAGAATCAGGAGCGATAAGCAGAGCAGAGCTTTTGTTTTTAACTGACCACCGACCACTGACCACTGATTACTGCTTGTTGATTTGCGCCAGCAGCCTCTCCGCCCGTTTCTGGTCAATCGGCTTGAGCGTCCTGTACTCGTCCATCGCTCCCGCCTTGTTGCCCATCGAGAGATAGGTGATGCCCAGATTGTAGTGCGCCAGCGCATAATCGGGCTTGAGACGAATCGCCTGCCGGAAAGCTGTCGCAGCGTCGCCGTACTGGTTCATGTTCAGATAGGCAAAGCCCAACTCCTGATGAGCTTCCGTGTAGTCAGGCTTAATCCTGATCGCTTCCCGAAGCGCGGGAACGGCGTCCGCGTAACGTTTCATGTCGTTATACGACCAACCGATGTTGTAATTCGCGGTCGCGTTGTTGGGCTTGAACCGGAGCGCCTGCTGGTAAGCATTGATGGCTTCCCCGTACTGGCTGGTGTTGTAGTAGTACACGTCGCCCAGGCCGAAGTAGGGCTGCGCGTAGTCTGCTTTGAGGCGAATCGCTTCCCTGTAGTTTTGAATCGCGTCGGGGAAGCGTTCGAGCTTGCGATAGGCATAGCCCAGTTCTGCGTAAGCCTCCGGGTAATTCGCTTTCAGCGCGATGGCTTTTTCTAATGACTCGATGGCCTGCGCGTACTGCTTCAGATCGTTATATGACCAACCGATGTTGTAGAAAGCCTGCGCGTTGTCGGGTTTGAGATTGAGCGCCTGTTTGTAGGCTGCGATGGCCTGCGGATACTGGCTCGTGTTGTAGAAATAGACATCGCCTAGGCCGAAGTAGGCCGCCGGATAATCTTTCTTCAGCGTGACGGCTTCGGTGTAAGACTCTATGGCATCCTTGTATCGTTGGAGCTTGCGGTAAGCGTAGCCAAGCTCGTTGTGCGCCTCCGCGTAATCGCTTCGTTTGAGAATCGCCTGATTGAGCGGGGCTACGGCTTGCGCGTACTGCTTCGCCTCGTTGAGCGTCCAGCCAAGCTCGTAGTAAGCCTGCACGTATTCCGGGTTGAGACTGATGGCCTGACGATAGGCGTTGATGGCTTCGTTCGTTTGATTGAGATTGCGCTGAGCGAAGCCGAGTTCCTTCCATGCTTCGGCGTAGTCGGGTTTGTAACGAACCGCCAGCTTGAGCGCTTCGAGCGCCCGCGCATAATCGTTCTGCTCGTTATAAATCCAGCCCAGGCTGTAGTGCGCCTCTGCCATGTCCGGTTTGAGCCGCACGGCCTGCTTATAGGAATTGATGGCTTCCGCGTACTTGCCCGCCGTCATAAATGAATCGCCCTGCTCGTCGTAATCGTCCGCGTCCATGCCGGGGCGTCCCGCAGGACGTGTGCGCGGGCGGCGTCGAACAACTGGTCGGGGCGAAACACTTGAGCGAGCGCTGGTGCGCTTAACGGTCGCCTGCGCTGCTCCGCCTATCACATCTGCCGCCGAAGAGCTTGCGCCGCCATCACGCGAGACGCTTCCCGCTCCGCCCATCGTCCCCTGCGCCGGGGTCAAGCCAACAGAACAGATCAAAAACAGAATCATCGCCACCGGCACAACGAAGGCGCGGGTTTTCATCAACATCATCTTTCATCTCCCGAAGGAATGATTATTCAAGCAAGAGCTTTTGATTTGTAACTGAGAATATTTGACTGCCCGACCAGACGACTCTCAGAGAAGAACTGGTCAGCGCGGGGCGTTTTGGATTATAAAGCGGAATCTTCCACAACGGAAAGTCCACCTCGCTCGAACCAAAGCAAAAATCAAACAGCCGACCGCCCACGTCCCGGCAGACGCGCGCGAGGACGGACGTTTGCGTACTGGAATTGAGCATAGATGTAAGAAAGGATAAACAGTGAATGATGAAGGCTTAACTGGAAATTCGCTGTCAGCGGCTGTGCCGCAAGCCCGTGCGGAAAGTTTGTGGCTTTCCGTCTCCTGCCTCATTACTTATGCGAGGCTGTGCCTCGAGGCTGGCAAGGCGTAGCCTTGCCTTGGATTTAAGTAGCAGCTACCGGAAAGGCAAAGCCTTTCCGCACAAGCAAGGTGGCAGAGCCACTTATATCGGACTCACTTTATTTATGGCTGCCCATATCTGTCGCGTCACTACGCCTCGGGCGGGCCTTCGTACAGATGCAGCCCCAGCCCGAACTTCGCAGCCGCGCGCCGCAGCGACATGCTTTCGGCATTCGAGGAGGGATCGCCGAATTTATCTACGTCCTCATCTTCCTGACCCGTCGCTTCTCGATAGATGACGCCTTCGGCGCACGGCACAGAGATGCGCGAGACGAGCACGAGCTTGCCGCCGATGCCCACGAGATGGCGAATCTCGTATGACCAGCCGGGCGCGTAGAGGTCTAAAAACTTGACTGCCGTATGCCAGGGCAGAAAGTAGATTTTCTGTCCGCCCACCGTCTTGCTCTTCAACAAGCGGCGCGGAATCGGTTTTGACAAATCACCTATTATTTCCGTGATGCTTCTCAGTGCCATCTTTTAATCCTTTCATCTCATTATCAATCGTCTAATCTTATACGCGAAGGCGCGCGCGGTTGACACTCTTTATGATGTCCAGTTATTTTAGTCAATGTCCAAGCAAGCGAACTCACAAAACAAGTTCGGCGGAAGTTGCGGGCCAACTTCTTCCCCTGAACCCTCGCTCTCGGATGAAACCAATATGCGTCCCGTTCGTCTAGCGGCCTAGGACACCGCCCTTTCACGGCGGCGACACGGGTTCGATTCCCGTACGGGACGCCACTTCTCTTCAAACGCTTACGTTAACCGCCGCTCACAGAGAGCTCCTAAGCGGTGACGCATGATAATCAGGATTTTCCAAACACCATCGAGCTTACTTATCACATCAGTGGAACAATCAACTAATCGCTCCTGCTCGGGCAATGAGTAACGCCGATAATATTTTGCGATTCCCTGGGCCTCGCTCTCAATTGACAGCAAGCAAACGAAAAGATTGGACACAGTTATGTCGAAGCACAAACGAGATGAACAACTCATCTATCAGCAAGAGTGGGAACTATCAAGAGGCTTGAAGCAGTTGCGCCCACTTGAAGGTCACGAAGGTACTGTGTTGAGCGTCGCGTTCGACCCAAGAGGTCAGACACTGGCCAGCGGGGGCAGTGACAAGACGGTGAAGCTGTGGGACATAACTAGCGGCAAATTGCTCCGCACACTTGAAGGACATACGGATCGTGTGTTGAGCGTCGCATTCGACCCAAGAGGTCAGACACTGGCCAGCGGGGGCAGTGACAAGACGGTGAAGCTGTGGGACATAACTAGCGGCAAATTGCTCCGCACACTTGAAGGACATACGGATCGTGTGTTGAGCGTCGCATTCGACCCAAGAGGTCACACACTGGCCAGTAGCAGCTATGACAGCACGGTGAAGTTGTGGGATGTAGCCAACGGCAAATTGCTCCGCACACTTGCAGGACACAGGAACGTTGTTGGCAGTGTCGCGTTCGACTCAGTAGGACAAACGTTGGCTAGCGCGAGTGATGATCAAACAGTGAAGCTGTGGGACATAACTAGCGGCAAATTGCTCCGCACACTTGCAGGACACAAGTTTGAGGTCTTTAACGTAGCGTTCGACCCAAGAGGTCAGACACTGGCCAGCGGGGGCAGTGACAAGACGGTGAAGCTGTGGGACATAACTAGCGGCAAATTGCTCCGCACACTTGAAGGACACACCAGCCGCGTGGATGCTGTCGCCTTTTCTGTGGATGGGCAACTTTTAGCCTCCAAGAGTAATGATGGAACCTTGCTCCTCTGGAATTGCGAGACTTGGGTGGCTGTCACAGCCATTACAGATCCGACACAACCTGATGTGTGGGCGCCAAGCCTTGCATTTCATCCCACCTTGCCACTGCTGGCCATTTCTGGTTCAAAGTCAGGAGCACTGGGGGATGAACAATCTAGTCTGATTAGCCTCTGGGAACTAGACTTCAACGTACTGCTGGGCAAAGCACCAAAAGCCAAGTCAGCAGTGGAAGCGGTGCATCACACCACGGCCAAGATTGTGCTGGTGGGCGATTCGGGAGTAGGTAAGACAGGACTAGGGTGGCGGCTGGCGCATGGTGACTTCAAGGAACATTCTTCTACGCACGGACAGCAGTTCTGGGTTCTTGACCAACTCGGCACACGCCGCGCCGACGGCACCGAATGTGAGGCGATTCTCTGGGACTTGGCAGGTCAGCCCGACTACCGTCTAACTCACGCTTTGTTCTTGGACGATGCTGATCTGGCGCTTCTCCTTTTTGACCCGACCGACAGCCGCGACCCGTTATACGGTGTGGAATACTGGTTGAAGAAACTCAAAGCAGGCGAGGTAGCCGACCCGTCAGGGCAAATGACGGAGGATGGAGAGAAGCAGAATGTTTGCTCAACGATTCTGGTTGGTGGTCGCGCTGATCGTGGTGAGGCGCGATTGACGCAGGAAGAACTAGATGAGTTCTGTCGTCAGCGTGGCATCAGCGGGGGCTACCTTTCGACCAGCGCAAAAGGAGGAACCGGGCTGGATGAGTTACTGCGGCGAATGAAAGAGCAAATCCCCTGGGATGAAAAGAGCACTACGGTGACTACAGCCACTTTCAAACGCATCAAGGACTTCGTGCTGGAGTTGAAAGAGAATCCCCGACGTAGGAAGGTGATTGTCAGCCCGCAGGACTTGCGCGAGCGGTTGGAGAAGACCGACAAGCGTTGGAAGTTTACAGATGCCGAGATGATGACCGCCGTTAAGCATCTGGCAAACTATGGCTACGTGCGGGTGCTGCGAACCTCGAAAGGTGAAGAGCGCATTCTGCTCGTGCCGGAATTGCTCAACAATCTGGCGGCATCGTTTATCCTTGAAGCGCGGCGCAACCAGAAGGGTTTAGGTTCGCTGGAAGAGAAGCGGCTGCTGACGGGTGATTACCCGTTTCCTGAGTTGGAGAAGCTGTCCGAAGAGGAGCGTGGCATCTTGCTCGATTCGGCGGCGCTTCTTTTTCTCAAACACAATGTTTGCTTCCGTGAGACAGACCTCGGCGGCCAGTCGTATCTGGTCTTCCCGGAATTGATTAATCTGAAAAAGCCTGTGCTGGAGAACGAGGAGACGGAAGACGGCGCGGGCTACACGATGAGCGGCGCAATCGAAAACGTTTATGCCTCGCTGGTGGTGCTGCTTGGTTACACGCAGACCTTCACGCGCACGAACCAGTGGCGCAATCAGGCTCGTTACGAAGTAGGCGACGGCTTGATATGTGGCTTTCGTCAGGATGATGAACGCGAAGGCGAACTGAATCTGGTGCTTTATTTCGGCACCAATGTTGGTCAGCCTGCGAGAGCACTGTTTCAGGGCTTGTTTGAAAGTTTTCTTGTCAGGCGCAACCTGAGCGTCTTCCGTTTCGAGCCGGTCATTTGCTCCAACGGGCACGCGCTCAATCGCGCGGTCGTGCGCGACGAAGTTCGCAGCGGCCACACAGTCGCTTTCTGCTCGCGATGCGGTGAAAAGCTCACCTTGCCGAAAGCCGATGAGCCGATTCAGTTGAAGCAAAAGGAGCGCCGTCAGGTGGAAGAACAGCAGCGTGTCGCCGCTCGCAGGTCGCGCTTCGAGCAGGCGGTCTTCCGTGTAGCGTCTTACGTGCAAGACCAGAAGATAAAGCAGCCGGAGTGCTTCATCAGCTACGCCTGGGGCGAGAGGGAGCAGGAGCGCTGGGTCGAGCGCAATCTGGCGACAGACCTGCAAAAAGCCGGAATCAGTGTCTTGCTGGACAGGTGGGAAAACGCGCGTGTGGGCGCGAGCGTGCCGCGCTTCATCGAGCGAATCGAGAAGTGTGATCTGGTTATCGTAGTCGGCACACCGCTCTATCGAAAGAAATACGAGAACAAAGAGACGAGCACGGGTTATGTCGTCGCCGCCGAGGTGGACTTGATTTCGAACCGGCTGCTGGGCACGGAGGCTCAAAAGGCAACCGTCCTGCCATTATTGCTGGCAGGCGAAAAACAATCGTCACTGCCGCCGCTGTTGCACAACAAAGTCTTCGCAGAGTTTCGGGACGAGCGGGCTTATTTCAGTACGGCGTTTGACTTGATTCTCAGTCTCTACAATATTCCTCCCAACGCTCCTGCCGTAGCCGACCTGCGCGAGTCGCTCGGTGAAGTTGAGGTGCGGTGAGGCCGTCCTGGACGCTGTGCGGATAACGGGACAGCAGGCGCGGGAATTAATAGGGAGTAAAATTAGGGCGAATGCGTTAAGATGCTGCCTTCATCAGGCGAGCATCAGGGCAGGCGTCGCATTTCGTTTTCTCACAGGTCGGTGGGGCACACCTCACTGAATATCAATTAATCAAATTCACCCGGAGGCACAGAGAGTAATGACCACCAGCAACGTCGTTGTAGATTTGTCTCACTTCAACACCGTCAGCAGTTTCGAGACCGTCAAGGCTGACGGCATCCTCGGCATTATTCATAAGGCCACGCAGGGCACGACGATGGTTGATTCAAAGTATCAAGCTCGCAAAAGCGAGGCTCTCGCCGCCGGTCTCTGGTGGGGAGCTTACCATTTCGGAGTGGGCGGCGACGGTGCGGCACAGGCCAAATATTTCCTCTCGGTCGTCGAGCCCGGGCCAAACGATCTCCTCGTGCTCGATCTTGAAGAGAACCCGAGCGGCGCAGGCATGACGTTAGCCGAAGCAGAGGATTTTGTTAAGTACGTCGAAGCCGAGACCGGACGTTGGCCGGGACTCTACGGCGGCTCTTACGTCAAAGAGCTTCTCGGAAACAACAAGGAGTCGGCGCTGTCCTATTGCTGGTTCTGGCTCTCGGAATACGGCCCGACGCCGAAAGTGCCTCCCGCCTGGGACACCTGGACGATGTGGCAGTACACGAACGGAGAGGTCGGCCCTGAGCCGCACTCTGTGAATGGCATCGGCAACTGCGACCGCGACCAGTTCAATGGCCCCGTCGAAGGATTGCAAAAGCTCTGGGGCTACGCGGCGGCAGAGTCTACTGACGCGACGGATGATGCGTCCGCCACAACCGACGACCCGCAGCCTCAGGCGTCCTGAACACGAGCGCCCCTTTGTCGTCTTGCGCCTTTCGAGGGAACGAGCGTTGGCAGGATATTCCGAAACCCCGCTGCTCAAGAAACTGGGAATCAAAGAGGGCGCTCGCGTCTTGCTCGTCAATGCTGCGCAGGATTTCCCGCGAGAGTTGGGACAACTGCCGGACGGCGCGGAGTTCGTTTCCGCCTCACATAAGAAGCTCGACCTCGTGCTTGTCTTCGTTAAGAGCCGGGCGGAGTTGGTCAAAAGGCTTATTCAGTTGCGCCCGAGACTTTCTCAGAATGGAATGATCTGGGTAGCGTGGCCGAAGAAGAGTTCAGGTGTCGAGACAGATCTCTCTTTCGCCGCAGTTCAGGAAGCGGGTCTGGCGACGGGAATCGTTGACACGAAGATTTGCGCGATTAACGACGTGTGGTCTGGGCTTAAATTCGTCATTCGTCTCAAAGACCGGAAGATTGAAAGCTAAATCTAAATTGAGAAGATTAAGGCACGGAGGAAATAGACAGGATTAACAAGATGGACAGGATAAGAGAAGAAACATCAAGCTTCCTCGTCCTGTCTTGTTTTCTTAATCTTGATAATCCTGTTAATCCTGTCTATTCCTTCCCCATTTCTTTGGAACCTGCTTGACGAGTATTGAACGGAAGACTCTCAAGACTCTTCATCTGCGCGGCGCTGTGTTTAATTACCACAGGACAAATTACTGTGAGGGCGCAGGAGACGCCGTGCGTCTTTGACGATTCAGCTTTGAGCTATGCCGGTTCGCCGCAGGAGCAGGCCAGGTGTCTTTTGCGCCCCGTGCAAATCGGAGGACATCTCGGTGCGCCGCTCAAAAAATTGCCCGCGCCGCTCAATCAACTCATCGGGAAAACCTTGAAGGTGAGTCAGGCAGCATTGAAGCGCTACCTGACAGCACAGAACATCAGCGAGGCGGACATCGGCGGCTTGCTCTCCGACCCGGTCTCGCGCGCGAACCCCGTTGACGTGGACGCCGCTTTCGCACGCTACTTTGTCATCCACGATGTCAGCACGCCGAATTACATGGATGCCCCGTTTCCGCCGGACATCAACGAAGCGTCATGGGTGTGGAATGATCTGCCTCGGAAGTGGGTTAAGAAGAAGGTGACGCACGTTTACATCAGCCGTCCGGGCGAGTCCGTCACCGCCGTTGATTTCAAAGAACAACTGCCCGACCCGCATCACGGAACAAAGTTCGCGCGCGACCGTTTGAGGAATAAAGGCAAGGGTCTCTATCTTCACATCGAACTCGTCCAGCCAAGACGCAGAGACCCGCAGGGTGCGCCTGACAATGATCGCTTCGCGCCGACACCGGGCTTTACAGACGCGCAGTTAAAGCGTCTGGCGCTCGTTTACATCGCAGCGAGTGTGCGAGGCGGGCGTTGGCTAATTCCCGCGTTTCACGCAACAGTGGATACCGGAATACCAGACGCCCACGACGACCCGCAGAACTTCGACCTCGCGCGCTGGGCCAAGCAACTTCGGACATTGCTGAAATCAATCGAGAAGCAGGAGACAGAAGACAGGAGTCAGAAGTCGGAAGTCGGAAGTCGGAAGAAGCCATCGAATCACAGCCCCGTCAGTCCCAGTACCAACAGCCCCGTGAGGGACTACAGCATCAACAAAATCATTAAGCCCCGAAGGGGCGACAGAAGCTCAAGATGCGTTGTCATGAATCTTAAATTTCTGTCGCCCCTTCGGGGCTCGAACATTTATTGCTGGTTATTCCCCGGGCTTGCGCCCGGGGCTACACTCTGCCGCCCCTCACGGGGCTGTTACTCAATGGCTTCTTCTGTCTTCTGGCTTTTGCCCACTGACCACTGACCACTGACTATTGACCATTGTTTCCCGTCCAACCGGATACTGTGCGGGCGCATCAGAAAAGATGTGCCGCGAGGTTTGTGCGCGCTCTCTTTCGTGTGGCAAACTGGTACTTTCAAGGCGGCGCACAGAGGCTTTAATTCAGGAAGTGGAAGCCATCAGTTGCTGTAGTTTTAGCTCTCTTAAAGATTTGCTGGGGCCGCCCGTCGCTCAAGCTGACTTACGGGACGGCCCTTTAGTTTTGAAGGAATACTTTTCATGTTGAGACGATCCGTCATTATGTATGCCGCGCTCTCCGCGCTGCTCTTTATTCAAGCCGGGTTTTTAGCTCCGTCGAAAGCGTCCGCGCAGACCGCAGGCGCAAAGGACGTGGTGATGATTCTGCCCTTTGAGAACACCTCCTCGAATTTGCCGGAGTACAACTGGGTCGGCGAGAGCTTCGCCAATTCGCTCGCAGATTTGCTCCGTGTGCCGGGGCTGATAGTTCTCTCAAACGACGAGCGCGAGTTAGCTTATCAACGTTTGGGATTGCCCCTGACCACCATCCCCTCGCTCGCCACCGCCATCAGGCTCGCCCGCGCGGCTAACGCCACGATGGTCGTGCTCGGCACGTACAACGTCGCCGTCAATCAAGACAAAACGACCGCCACACTTCTTGGCACGGCGCGCGTCATCAAGGTGAACGAAGGGCGTGTGATGGGCGAAGTGATGCCCGACGGACGCTGGGCGTCGCGCATCTTCGATTTTGGCGATCCGTTGACGGAGTTGCAGAGAACGCAGGGACGCCTCGCCTTTGATGTTCTCTACGCGCGCGACAAGGCATTTCCCTTCACTCGAAACGAGTTGATCGAGCGCGCCACCAAAGTTCCGCAGGTCGCTTTCCAGACATATCTGAAAGGCGTCCTCTTAACGGATGATAAAGATAAGCGCGTCAATTACCTGAAGAACGCGCTGAAGTTTTACTCGGACGCTAAAGGCGGAGCGGTCTACCCGGAAGCGGCTTTCGAGCTTGGGCAATTCTATTTTCAGGAACAAGATTGGAAGCAGGCCGCAGAGTATCTCTCAAGGCTCCAGAAAGAAGACCCGCACTACACGGAAGCGGCCTTCAATGCTGCCCTGGCTTATTACAAGCAGGGCAACATGCGCGCCGCGCTCGACGTATTGATGCCCCTGATGCCTGAAAACTCCAAGACTCCGTTGACGAGCGTCGTCAACATGGCAGGCGCAATCTCCGTACAGGCTGCACGCGACGAGAAGAATACGAAAGAGCACGACGATATGCTCGCGCAGGGGGTACGCTTTCTGAAGCGGGCGGCGGAATCATCCTCGCCGGACGATTCAATCATCCGGTTCAATTACGCGTATGCTCTCTTTCTTTCAGCCAGATATGAGGAGACGGCGGAGCAGTTGCGCCCAGTCATCGCCGCCGATCCGCGCGACGGGCAGGCATACTTTCTCCTGGCCAAAGCCCTGGAGAAAACAGGCCAGGCGGATCAGGCCACAGCCGCCGACGATCAGGCGAGGCGCTTTCTTCCCTCTTATGCCAAGTGGCAAACAGAGTGGCAAAAATCGCAGGCCACCTCGAACGTCAACGTTCGGTTCAAACCCTTCAACCTGAGCGACGTGCCGCCCTCGACAGATCCCGCAGGCGACACGACGGCAGCTTCCGGCAGCCCGCAGGAGTTTCTCGCGCAGTCGCACAAACTTTACCAGATGGGGCGCGACGAAGAGGCGCTTCAACTCCTGCGCCGCGTGCTGACGCTTGAGCCGACGAGCGCCGAAGCCTTTCTCCTGATCGGTCGTATCAATCAGCGGCTCGGCGACCAGCAAGCGGCCATCAGCGCACTAAAGACAGCCATCTTCTGGGAGTCGAAGACCATTGACGCGCACATCCTTCTGGGGCGCATCTTCCTCGAACTCGGCGACCGCGCGCAGGCACTCGCCTACGCCCGCAGCGCTATTCAGATTGACTCTAACAATCAGGAAGCCATCGCCCTTCAACGCCAGGTCGAGACGGGCGGGAAGTAATGCAAAATTAAAAATGAAAAATGCAAAAGGGAGGTGGAGGCCATTTTAATCAAATTGGCTTCTCCTTCCTTTTGCATTTTTCATTTTGCATTTTTAATTTGTGTTAGAATGCGCTTCCTCGAACTTGGGTTGATCGCTCCGGTAACAAAGTAGCGGACATGAGTACATGGCAGATTGTCCTGGGCGCCGCGCTCGTAGTCGGGCTGGTGCTGGCGCTCATTGTCGCCGCGCTGTCGAGACATAAAAAGGGCGGGGTGGGCGACGTTGACCTGCTTGGGGCGATGGCTATAGTTCAAACGAGTCTTGCGCCGGAAGGCTCTGTGTTGGTTCGCGGCGAGTTGTGGCGAGCGCGCTCTCGCACCGGGCAAACCGTCGAGCGCGGGCGAGAGGTTCGCATCGTCGGCGCGAGCCAGCACCTGCTCGAAGTCGAACCCGTCACGTAGGCGTTCTTCAAAATTGATTCCGGGGCGCTTTCCATGCTCCGTCAATTCGCGCTCTATGGCGACAGATACTCACAAATATGACGCTCACGCTGAACAGGAGCCGCCCCATTCGGCTCTCGCAGAATTCAGCCGTGACGAGCGTCGCCCCGCCGTGCTGCTGTTGAGCGCGCTGCTGCTCTCGGCTCTCTTCTTCGGTATCGGCCTGATGGTCGGACGCTGGACTGCCGAGCCGAAATCAACTTCAAGCGCCGCCACGTCCCAGCCAGCCGCCACGCCTGCGACGCCGACGCCGACACCTCAACCGACAACCTCCCCGGCGACAACAGCCCCGAAGGGGCGAGAGAGTGTAGCCCCGAGCGCAAGCCCGAGGTCACAGCGCCAACAAAATCATTAAGCCCCGAAGGGGCGACAGAAGCTCAAGAGGCGTTACGACGTACCTTGAATCTCTGTCGCCCCTTCGGGGCTCGAACATTTATTGCGGAATATTCCCTGGGCTTGCGCCCGGGGCTACACTCTGCCGCCCCTTCGGGGCTGTTGGGGCTGGGACTGACGGGGTTGTTGTTTGATGGCTTCTTCCCACTTCGAACTTCCGAGTTCTGACTTCTGTTTTCTGACTCCTGTCTCCCGTCTTCTGTCTCCTGTTCTTTGCTCTTCACGTCTAATCCTACATGGTTTCCAGAAAAAGTTTTCTTGTGGCACGCGACGTGCTGAGATAGATGTCGGCAAGCACGGAGAAAGCATTTAAAGCCGTGACCCCGCCGCCTTCACTTCTCTGAGCGCCGCCTGCCGCTGCGCCAGCCGCCCGCCGAGCATCCCTTCAGTTAAACTTTCCGAAATGTGAACCCGGTCAGAAATGGCCGGGTTCTCCCACGTTTACAGGCTTATTTAATTACTTCAGGCAATTCCACTCCTTCCTCCTCTCATCCTGCAAACTCAACCCGGCAGAACAGCCGCCGCACTCCTTAAGACCAAAGCGACGAAATTTGTCACCGAGGTAGTGACGTTTTCTGTCTAAACACCCTCATTCGTAAACCATTTCGGGAAAAGTCCGGAGGCTGGAGCCTGAAATCCGGAGTCACAAAAATAAATTTTCTTTTGACTTCAGACTTCACACTCCAAGCTCCGGACTTAAGAATCCGACTTATCTTTTGTTAAACTCACGGGCATGGACGACGCTGCTGTCTTGCTCGATGCGCCGATTCGTGAGCGACCCCTGACACGGTTACGCAAGCGCGTCCGTGCCTGCGCCCCAACGCGCGTCGAAGTTGCGCTGGCCGTTTTATCCGCCGCGCTGCTCGTCTTCTCATTCCCGGATTTCAACCTGTGGCCGCTCGCATGGGTCGGCCTCGTTCCGCTGCTTCTGGCCGTCGCGCGTAGACCCCGAAGCGGAAGCAGCTTTCTGCTCGGATGGATAACAGGCGCGCTCTTTTTCTACGGCTCGTGCTACTGGCTGACGCACGCGATGATTCGTTACGGCGGCATCCCTGCGTGGCTCGCTTATCTGCTACTCATACCCGGCCCGTTCATCGCCGGATTGTTCCCTGCGCTCTGCTCTATGGGGCTGGCTCGTGTGGTGTCGCGCTGGGGCGTGCGGGCATTATTTGTCGCCCCGCTTCTCTGGGTAACGCTTGAATGGGCACGACTCGGAGTAATCGGCCAACTGTGGAACGCCATCGGCTACTCGCAGGCTTACATGACACCGCTCATCCAGACCGCGCGCTGGGGCAGCGTCTACGCCGTCGGCTTTCTCATCGTCATGGTGAACGCGGCCATCGCTTACGTGCTTTTACTCAGAACCACGCGCGCAGTAAAGACTGCGGGCGCAGCTCTTCTCAGCACGGCTCTCATCATCCTCGTTGCGTTTCTGACCGCCCCATCAAACACGCAACCGGAATCAAATGGCGCGGGAGCAGCCGCGCTGGTTGTCGCCGTCCAGCCAAACGTGCCGATGGACCCACAGGAATCGCTGGCGGAAACGGCAGCGCTCGTCGAGCGTCATTACGCTCTCAGCGAAAGTGGGCTGAGCGAGAGACAGGAATTCTCAAACTTACCGCGCGTCGTTATCTGGCCTGAGTCGCCGATGAACTTCAGGTACGCCGCAGATACAGAGTTTCGTGAGATCGTCGCACGCTTCGCCGCCAAGAATCATACCTCCGTACTCTTCAACGCGCAGGAGCCTGCGCCCGCAGGCGGGACTTACAACTCAGCCGTGTTTGTTAATGAAGAGGGTCGGCTGGTCGCGCAATATGATAAGATTCGCTTGCTGCCGTTTGGCGAGTATGTGCCGCTGCCGCGCTGGTTGCCGGGCGTGAGTTCGATTCCGACGATGGTCGGAGATTTCACGCCGGGCGCTGTGTACACGTTGATGCCGATGGGCGAGGCGCGCGCCGGTGTCTTCATCTGCTTCGAGTCGGCGTTTCCGTCAATCGCGCAACACTTCGCACAGGACGGTGCGGACGTGCTGGTGAATATCTCGAACGACGGCTACCTGGGACAGACGCCGGTCATGCGACAGCATTTGGCAAACACCGTGTTCCGCGCGGTGGAGAATAATCGCCCGGTGCTGCGCGTGACGAACACAGGGATAACGGCTTTCATCACGGGGCGCGGCGAGGTGTTGGATGCAACCGTTGGTTTTCAGCCAACCGTCAGAACATGGACTATCAGCCGCAGCTCCGGGGGCAAGACTTTTTACACGAGATTCGGTGATCTGTTTGTCGGGCTGTGCGCGCTCGTGAGTTTCGCGCTTCTCTTGTTTACATTCGCGCGCAAAGGGCGCAGCGGGCGAGAGTCAATCGCAGCTTCTTAATGACTCACAGCCTTTGGCCGCTCTCAGAGGTGTTACTTGATGAAAGCGCTGCTTATCGTCGTTCTCTTAATCGCTGGCGCGCTCCTTGCCGCCAACTGCTCGAATGCGCGAAGCGGCGTCAATGCGTTAGCGCAGCAAAGCAGCGGGCGCATTACTAAAGTCGAGATGGGATCGAATCTGGACACTGCGACGGATGAACTTGATGTCAGCCCGACAAACGAATTCGCGCCCGAAACGCTGAGCATCGTTTGTCGCTGGCGAGCCGAAGGCATCAAGGCAACAACCATCGTGAAGGGCGTCTGGATAGCCGAAGAAACGGGCGGGGCATTTGAGAAGGATGCCAAGTTGAGCGAATCGAAGAAGAGTCTTCCGCCTGTAGCATCCATGACCGCCGTTTTCAAACTGGCGACAGACAGCCCGTGGCCTGTGGGCAAATATCGTTTAGACTTGTATCTCGGAGATGATTTATCAAGGTCAGTGCCTTTTATCATCAAAGGGAAGTAATTGATTAGGATAACCCGAAGCCCGGAAAGATTGATCGGAGGAGAAATGGTCGAGACTTTGAGCATAATGGAATTACGCAACACATACGAAGAGCTGCGCACGCGCGTCGAACAGCTCGGGAGGTTTCTTTGATGTAGCTGCGAAGCGCGACGAGTTGAAACGCATCGAGGAGCAGGCGACCGCACCTGATTTCTGGAACGATCAGGAAGCGGCGCAGAAGCTGATGGCCGAGCGCAGTCGTCTCGAACGAACGATTAAGCGGCAGGAACAGTTTGAGTCTTCGATTGAAGATGCGGGCGTGTTATTTGAATTTGCCGAAGAGGATGAAGATTCTTTACGCGAGTTAGGCGCGCTCATCGAGCGACTCTCGCACGACATCGGTCAGGCCGAGACGGAGATGTTGCTCGCTGGAGAGAACGATCAATTGAACGCCATCTGCACGATTCATCCCGGCGCAGGCGGCACGGAATCGCAGGATTGGGCCGAGATGCTGCTGCGTATGTATTTGAAATGGGCTGAGCAGCGCGGCTTTAAGACGGAGATTCTGGATTACCAACCAGCGGAGGAAGCCGGAATCAAGAACGTCACGTTCACGGTCGAAGGCGAGTATGCCTACGGCCTGCTGGCGGCTGAAGCGGGCGTGCATCGATTGGTTCGCATCTCGCCCTTCGATCAGGCGGCACGGCGACACACGTCTTTCGCCTCGCTTTTTGTCTACCCGCAAATTGACGAAAACATCGAAGTGGAAATCAACGACAAGGATTTAAGAGTTGATACCTACCGCGCGACGGGCGCAGGCGGTCAGCACATCAACACGACCGACAGCGCCGTTCGCATCACGCACATCCCGACAGGCATCGTCGTCCAATGCCAGAACCAACGCTCGCAGCATCAGAACCGCGCCGTCGCAATGCAGGTCTTGCGCTCACGTCTTTATGAAATGGAGCTTGAGAAGCGACAGGCCGAAACCGCCGAGCTTGAAGCCAACAAGCAGGATATCTCGTTTGGCTCGCAAATACGCAACTACGTGCTTGCGCCCTATCGTCTCGTCAAAGACGCCCGCACCAAACTGGAGCGCGGCGACGTTGATTCGGTGTTGGCGGGCGACATAGACGATTTCATCAAAGCGTATCTGCTCTCGCGACGGGCGGCATAAAATCGGAGGCTAGAGGTTCTTCATTATGTCGTTGCTAAAAATTCTGGCTCTCACGGTAGCAGTCCTGATTCTTAGTTGCTCCACACCGACGAGCCAAACCACCTCGAAGCACGACCCGGAACTCAAAGAAGTGAAAAGCGCTGGGGTGTCGTTTTCTTACGTTGCGTCAGATTTTGAGCAGGTAGAGGTAGAGAAAGAACGGAAATTAACCATTCAGGAGATTGGCGATGGTGTGCCGGAGGGCAATGCTCCCGAACATCATTGTTTCTACTTAAAGGATAAGCGTTCGCTGCCTGCGCTGGAGAAAGGAGCAAGATACTTCTCTCCGGCAATGAGTTTTATCTGCGCTATTCCTCTCAAAGACTCATCTGTGAGAGATTTTGGGAAGGCTTATCCTGATTTGAACAATGCCGCCGTGAAGCTACAGAAAATGCTTAGTGAGCGCCCCGCCCTGTTCAAGCGAGGAGACGTTCCTGACATTCCTTACAACAATTCAAGCCAGACGATTCTCAGCCGCGCGCAATATCTCGACTTCAAATCAGGCTCAGGCATTTTGTACTTCACGCAGTACGCGCAGGAGATGGAGCCTAACCCGGTTAATAACGAAGAACTCACTTGCAATTTTCAAGGGCTGACGAAAGATGGGAAGTATTATATTGCTGCGCGGCTGGGCGTTACTCATCCTTCTCTTCCTAAAGGCATTGATTTCACGGACGACTCTCAGAGAGACAAACAACACCTTTACCTGAGAAAAGCAGAGAAAGAACTGGAAGGGCTGCCGGAAGAATCATTCAAACCTTCGTTGAAGAATTTGAAAGCGCTGCTATCATCTCTTTCAACCGGGTGACGGAAATCAGGCCGACGGAGTAATTATGGCAACTACACAAACTGAAGCGCGTGCGAAGACCACAGCGGCAGCGCCCAAGAACACGCGGCGCAACGAGATCATCGCTATCATGCTCTTTGCTCTGGGCGTGCTGCTGGCGCTGTGCCTCTTCTCCTACAACCCGAATGATTCGACGTGGGCTACTGCCAGTCCATATCCGACCCGCAATTGGATCGGCCCATTTGGCGCGAACATCGCCGCGGCTCTCTTTCAGTTCGTTGGTCTCGCCGCGTATCTCCTGCCGATCTTGCTGCTCGCCGCCGCCTGGCGACGCTTTCGCACGCGACGCATCCGTGCGCCTCTGTCGAGAATCGTCGGTCTCGTCATGCTCGTGCTGGGTGCGGCGGCGCTCTTTAATCTCTTTATAGCGTCAAGCCTCTCTGACAAGAGTTTCCACCCGGGCGGAGCAATCGGAAAACTTGCCTCCGACATGCTGGTGAGCGGCCTGGGCAAAATCGGCGCGACTATCCTGCTCACGACTCTGGCCGCGACGGGCTTGCTGCTCGCCACCAACTTCTCCTTCATACGCGCTTACGAATGGATGGGCGGAGCGTTTGGCAATCGTTTCTCTTTCTTCCGCAATTTGCCGGAGCGTTTTCGCGCGTGGCAACTGGCGCGGCGCGAGCAGGCGCAGATGCGTATGAATATGCGCCGCGCTGCCCGCGAGGAACGCGAACTCGTGCGCCAGACTGAAAAGCAGTTGAGCGAGAAGACCGGCGCTGAGCGCGTCGCAGAGTTTATGCAGGAAAGCGGCAGCGTCTCTGGAGCCGCCGCCATCAAGCGCGCAGGCAGCGTTTCCGAAACCACAACTCAACCGACAATCACAGCGCAGGAAGGAGCGAAAGCGATTGCCGCGTCGGTTGGTGCTGCTCCCGTCACGGCAGCAGCAGTCATCGGGCAGGGCGTCGCGGTGGCAGCCCCTCCTGCGACGACGAAACGCGCGCTCTCGAAATCTGCGCCTCCATCGCGCGAGGTGGATGAGGCTGCGGAAATCGAGGAGATGGTCAAGACGGCGGAGGTCGTGCGGACTGAAATCGTTGACGAGAAGCCTGCGGCAGCCGCGCTCAAACAGTCGCGCCGCGCTGTCGCTACACCCATCGGTGATTACAAGCTGCCCGCGATGGAGTTTCTGAATTCTCCGCCGCCGCACAGCGAACAGGCTGACGAAGAGCTTCTCGGCCTCGCCACGCGTCTTGCGGAAAAGTGCAAAGAGTTCAACGTCATGGGACAGATCAAGCATATCTGTCCGGGGCCAGTCGTCACGACTTATGAGTTCAAGCCTGATCCCGGCGTCAAATATTCGCGCGTCACGGGTCTGGTTGACGATCTCTGCCTCGCGCTCAAAGCCGAGTCCATACGCATTGACCGGATGCCCGGCAAGCCGCACGTCGGAATCGAAGTGCCGAACCCGCAACGCGAGACGATTCACCTGCGCGAAGTCGTCGAATCGCGCGCCTTTGTCGAGTCGCCATCAAAACTCACCATCGCTCTGGGCAAGACGATTGACGGGTTGAACTACGTCGCAGACCTCGCCAAGATGCCGCACCTGCTCATCGCGGGCGCGACCGGCGCTGGCAAATCCGTCGGCGTCAATTCTTTGATCGTTTCTATTCTCTACAAAGCGCGACCCGATGAAGTGAAATTCATCCTGATTGACCCGAAGCGGCTGGAGCTTGGTCTCTATGAAGACATACCTCACTTAGCGACGCCGATTATCACAGACCCGAAGCGCGCAGCGATTTCTTTGAAATGGGCGGTGGCGGAGATGGAGCGCCGCTACAAGGAACTCGCCGGGTGGGGCGTGCGAAACATTGATGGCTACAACGCTGAAGTGCTCAGGCGCAATCTCGTCAAAGACTACGACGAGACGACGAATGAACCCTGGAAGACGCTGCCTTACATCGTCATTATCATTGACGAGCTGGCAGACTTGATGATGGTCTCAGGCCACGAAGTCGAAGAATCAATCACGCGCTTAGCGCAGATGGCGCGTGCCGTCGGCATCCATCTCGTGCTGGCAACTCAGCGCCCTTCCGTTGATGTCATCACCGGGTTGATTAAAGCGAACTTCCCTTCGCGCATCTCCTTCCGCGTTTCATCGAAAGTTGACTCGCGCACGATCATTGACGCCAACGGTGCGGAGCAACTCCTGGGTCGCGGCGACATGCTCTTTCTGCCGCCGGGCACGTCCCGCCTGATTCGCGTGCATGGAGCTTACGTTGACGAAGCCGAGATTGGACGCATCGTCACGCACGTCAAAGCTCAGGGCGCTCCCGCGTATGACGAGACGATCACGCAGTCTGAAGAAGAGGCGCTCGGGTTGGACGGTGCAGGCGGCGAGCGTGACGAGCTGTTTGAAGATGCGCTCAGAATTTGCGCTGAGATGAAACGCGCTTCGACCTCTGTGCTGCAAAGACGCCTGCGTATCGGCTACGGTCGCGCCGCCGCCATCCTCGATATGATGGAACGCGAAGGCTTCATAGGCCAGGCCGACGGCGCACGCCCGCGTCCCGTGCTGAGCCGCGCATACGAAACAATCTCAGACTGGGACGAAGGCGCGGCTGAAGTATGAGGAGAAGTTTCGCTGGCCGTAGTTCGTGAAAGCTCTAAGCAAATTTAGACAGGATTAACAGGATTAGCAGGATTAAGAAAAGAACCAGCAAGTTCCCTTGACCTGCCTCTTCTTCTTAATCTTGAAAATCCTGTTAATCCTGTCTATTTCTTTCTTAACGCTTTTGCCGCGTTGTGAAATTTGCTTAGGGCGGCAGCATCCGATCCAGCGTTTTCAATAAATCCTGCCCGCGCATTTTGTTTTGATCTACAAGGAGAACCTTGCCGTCAGGCCCGATCATCAGCGAGGTCGGGAACAGGTGTATCCGGTAGCGAATCTCCAAATCGCGAATGCTCGCCATCGTCGCCTGCGGCCACACCAGCCCGTTCTTCTTCAGCCAGTCTTTGATCTGCGCCGGGTCTTCGTCGTTGTTCATTCCCAGAATCTCGAAGCCGCGCGCCTGAAAACGCGAGTAGGCCGCCTTCTGGTACGGCAGTTCACGACGGCATGGCCCGCACCATGCAGCCCAGAAATCCAGCAGCACATACTTGCCGCGAAACTCCGAGAGCTTACGTTTCTTGCCATTAAAATCCGTAAACTGAAAATCAGGCACTTCACTGCCAATCTGCACCTCGACCCGTTTGTAATCCGAAGCCGGATGCGCTCGCATGGTGATTTGATTCTTCTCGACATCAACGCGCCGGGTCGAAACAAAGGCATCGCCAACGCGAAAGATGACCGTCTCTTCACGCGCGTCGGCTGATTCGGGCGAGAAACGGTCTACCACAATCTTGCCGTCGCCATCACCGTCCACACCGAACGAGCCATTGCTCACACTGATCTTCTTCGACTGGGGATTGAAGCCGTATTGCACGAGCGTCTTGCGCCCCTGTATATCAACCTGACCTCTGGCGAAAGCCTCTTTCGATTGCAGAATCAATCTCTCACCTTCGACCAACTCGTCCCACTGAATGTTCTTGTAATATTGAACAAACACGGGGTAGCTTTGAAAGAGCGCACTTTTCAGAGGGAGCTTGAGCGTCGTTTCCCAGATATAAGGATTGTCATCCTCACCTCGCTTGAGTTCGAAACGCTCGTTATTGGCCATCGTGCCGTCCTGATCCAGATCGGCGTAGAGATAAGGATCACCGTCGTCATCCGGCTCAACGAGCAGAGTGAGGATCGAAGATTTATCCTGTGGCGGATGAAAAAGACGACCGGCGGTGATGTTCACGCCTGACTCAAGGGGCGTGGCGAATTTGATTTTCGACATATCATTGATTGGCTTGAAGACTACTTGATCCAGGTCTTCGGTATGAGCAATCAGTTCGGTGTCGAGCTTACCGTAGTATTCCACGTCTCCGGGGGCTGAAGAAGTGATGGACGCCATCAGATTCGTGCTGGCCAGCGCCAGAAATAACGGCACGACGAGCAGACAGACGACGTATCTTCCTCGTTGATATAAGCAGGGCATATCTTAAGTTCCTTCGTGGGATGAGAGTTAATGATTAGGGGATTCAGCTATCCGGCAAATGGGACGGCGATCAGACCAGGCGCGAGAGGGATGATTGAGAACGCTTGCCGTGAAGACCTGCATCCCATCCGGCCACTTCTCGTAAGAGAAGCGGGCGCGATTTTAGATTAGTCCTCGCGCGCTGTCAAAAGCAGATTCAGAGAGATGCTTGAGCAGTTATATATTCCTTCTGTCCCGGAGGGACAATCGAAAATAGCCCAGCAATTTATTGCTGGGAATAAATACAGTAAATAAGAACTGAGTCCCGTAGGGACGACTGAAGAGAAGCAAGCCTTTGTTCAGTCGTCCCTACGGGACTCAATCTTTATCGTTGCCTTTATCCCCAGCAATAAATTGCTGGGCTATTATCAGTCGTCCCTTGCGGGACTTCTCGAACTGCCGCTTTCGAGCGCCTCGATCCGCGCCTTGATCTCCTGTGGAAGAGGAGCTTTCTTCTTCCCTCGATAATCATACGAGACGATGACGCCTTCGCCTTCGGCGGCGATTCGCTGGTGCTGATGGCTGATGACCGCATACTTCATCAGGAAACGATCTTCTTCGACATTGCTTATCCTCGTTCCGACAGAAACCGTATCCGGGTAAGAGAGCGGAATTTTGAACTTGCACTCAGTTGACGCCAGAATCGGGCCGATGCCCGTCTCGTCCATGTAGCTCCAGATGTCTAGCTCGTGGAAGTAGGCCATCCTCGCGCTCTCGAAATAGCGGAAGTAGACGATATTGTTGACGTGCTGAAGAGAATCCATCTCTCCCCATGCGACCGGTATCTCGATAATTACCGGATAACCTTCGAGCAGTTTTTCCATTCATCACACCTCGCGTCTGAGCCAAGTTCTAATCACTTCAACTATGTACTCTTTCTCGGCAGCTTCGAGCGCGCGCCCTTTGGGAATCCCGTGCCACTGAAGAAATAGACAGGATTAACAGGATTAGCAAGATTAAGAAGACGAGGCAGGTCAAGAAAGCTTGATGCTTCTTCTCTTCATCCTGTCCATCTTGTTAATCCTGTCTATTTCTTCGTTGTCGCGGCCTCGACTCATTTATTAACTGAACTCATCGCCGCTTCGGGATAGCGCGTCCCGGCCACAGCGTCTGGTCTCGCCACCTCGTTGATGCGAGCGAGGTCTTCTGATGTAAGCTCCACGTCCACAGCCTTCACGTTCTCTTCCAGGTAAGTGCGCCGCTTCGTGCCCGGAATGGGAACGATGTCATCACCCTGCGCCAGCACCCACGCGAGCGCGAGTTGCGCGGGCTTGCAACCTTTGCTCTCCGCAATCTCCTGCACTCGCTCGACGAGGCGCAGGTTTTGTTGAAAGTTCTCATCCTGAAAGCGCGGGAACATGCGCCTGCGGTCGTTCTCCGGCAAGTCTTCAGGCTTTTGAAACTGACCTGTCAGGAATCCGCGACCCAGCGGGCTATAAGCAACAAACCCGACGCCTAGCTCGCGGCACGCAGGCAGAATCTCGTCTTCAACATCGCGCGTCCACAAACTGTACTCGCTCTGCAAGGCAGCAATCGGAGACACGCTGTGCGCGCGACGAAGCGTCTCCGCCGATGTTTCCGACAAACCGAGGAATCTGACCTTCCCTTCTTCCACGAGGCGCGACATAGCCCCCACCGTCTCTTCAATCGGCGTGTTCGGATCAACGCGATGCTGGTAGTAAAGGTCTATGGTCTCCACCCCCAGCCGACGCAAAGAGGCTTCGCACGCAGACCGAACGTATTCCGGTCTGCCGTTGACACCAAGAAAGCTGCCGTCAGCCCCACGCACGTTGCCAAACTTCGTCGCCAGCACGACCTCATCACGTCTGCCCTTAATCGCCTGCCCCACAAGCTCCTCATTGTGCCCGACGCCGTACATGTCCGCCGTGTCCAGGAAGTTGATTCCGAGTTTCAGCGCGTGATGAATAGTCGCAATAGATTCCTCGTCGTTGCGCTCACCATAAAATTCCGACATCCCCATGCAGCCAAGTCCCAACGCCGAAACCCTCAGCCCGCTTCGTCCAAGCTCTCTCGTTTTCATAAATCCGTCCTCCATTAATTAACCTGAGTTGCTATTAATAACGGCTGTGCCGTCTGCCGTGCGGAAAGGCTGTGCCTTTCCGTGCGTCTCTATTTTTATCTCTGGCAAGGCTACGCCTTGCCTGTCGCTAGGCGTAGCCTCGCCGGGCAATTGCAGTAGTGTAGGCCGGAAAGCCGGAGGCTTTCCGCACAATCAAGCGGCAGAGCCGCAATTGATTTGGTAACTGGCAACTTGAGTTAATTAACATCATTGCCTGCTGCTTCTCGCTCTGTGAACCGGCGACTGTCAACCTCCGTTCCAAACGTGGGAGACGGCGCTTGTCCTTCCGCAATCGGTTCTGCGCTCACAAAGGAGATGTCTTGATTGATTAATCATAAGGTATATGTTAGATGGAGAGTAAGGCAAGGACTCAAGAGGCCACGCACATCCAGCGGTGAGAAGCTATCAACTCCGATGAGAGACATGCTCAGCCGCTGACATAGTTTCGTTACTTTTCCACAGAAGCTGTGGAAAAGTCTGTGGAAAAGCCGCTCTATGAAGTTACAAGTTCCTGAAAATTTTATACTTCTAGCATTTTGCACACGCTCGCGGCAAAATTTTCAAATCCCTCGCGAAGGGCGGTTTGTCACGCCGGGGCAGAGATTGCTGACGGCGCACGCTTCCTCCCTCTTCTTCCTCTTTCTCGCTGGCGTGTTGCTTATCGCTTCCTCGTCGTGCGTCAAGTTGCCCCGCCAGGCTTTTCAAGCGAGCGGCCAAACTGCGCCGACTGCTGTTCAGACCGAAGCCAGCGCGACGCTCATCAACATCAACACCGCTTCAAACGAAGAACTCGAAAAGCTGCCGGGCATAGGCAGAGGGCTTGCTGCGCGCATCATCGCTTACCGCAAAGAATATGGCCGCTTCCGCCGCGCGGAGCATTTGATGATGGTGCGCGGCATCAGTGAGCGTCGTTTTCGCGCCGTCCATGCGCTCATTACTGTGGAGTGAAGCAAAAGTGTCGGACTTGCCTGCTCTACACTTGGCGGCGCGCGAGATTTTCGATGAGGCGCTCAGGAGCGTTGATGCGAACGAGGCTGTACGTCGCGCCGTTCGTCTGGAACGCTCTTGTCTCAAGATTGTCAACACGACTCTTGAGCTCGCAAACAGTCGCGCGGGAGTTTATGCCGTCGCCATCGGCAAAGCCGCGCGACCGATGGCTTCGGCTTTGAGCGAAATACTCGGAGAGCGTTTGACGGCGGGCGTCATCACAGCGCCATCAGTCAGAGATTCTCAGACGAGCGCAAGCGGGACGAAGACAGGCGCGGCAGCAATCCTCATTGACAATTCCTTCTCTGACCGCTGGCGTGTGTTTGAGGGAGGGCATCCGCTCCCGAATCGCGAGAGCCTCAAGGCAGCGCGGGCCGCATTCGAGCTTCTGCATCGTGCGAATCGTGAACGGGCAATTGTCATCTTTCTGATTTCCGGCGGCGGCTCCGCCCTGATGGAATGGCCGCGCGATGAGGAGACGACGCTTGAAGATTTAAGAAAGATGAATGAGGCGCTCGTCTCCTGCGGCGCAGACATTGTTGAGATCAACGCCGTGCGTCGCGCCGTCTCGCAGGTCAAAGGTGGTGGACTGGCACAACGCGCGCCACACTGCGCGCAGGTGAGCTTAATCATCTCGGACACAGGCACAGGCTACGAAGCGATTGTCGCATCAGGGCCGACCTTTGCGCCGCCAACGAACGCGCCATCGCCTCAGTCCATCATTGCACGCTACAAACTTGAAGCGATGCTGCCTGAAACAATCCTCCGTGCTATTCAACATCCAATCGAGAAAACAGCGGCGACATCCGGGCATCCTTTGCGTGAACATTATGCGCTGCTCGACAATGAACACGCGCTCGCAAGAGCCGCCGAAGCTGCACGCTCGCGCGGCTTCACAGTCGAGATCGCGCGTGACGTGGTCGAGCAACCAATCACAGAAGGCTGCTCCCTTCTTCTATCAAAACTTTTAGATTTGTCTCACCGCGCCAGCGCCCCGCGTCGCGGTGTGTGCCTCATCTCCGGCGGAGAGTTCAAGTGTCCCGTGCGTGGCAGCGGGACGGGCGGGCGCAACACCGAATCCGCCCTGCGCTGGGCGATAGAATTGGATACCTTGGACAAAGATAAAGCGGGAAGCTCTCACATCGTTGCTCTGAGCGCGGGCACAGACGGGATTGACGGCAACAGCCCTGCGGCGGGCGCAATCAGTGATGAAACAACCATCAAGCGCGCCCGCGAGCTTAATCTGGACGCGCATCGTTTTCTTGATGAGAGCAACGCTTATACTTTTTTCCAGGCTCTGAATGATGCGGTTATCACCAATCCGACCGGAACAAACGTTCGAGACCTGCGAATCATGCTGGCGGGCTAATGGCTTACCTTTTTCCGATCTGCCGAAAGTTTGACTTCAAAGCTCAAGGCATACTATAAAACTTGTGGCGCATCGAGACTCTTGCGCGGCCCGACTTATCCGAAAGCCAGCATCTCTTGAGGAGTTCCGCAAAGCCCATGTCAACAAACGTCACCGCCGCTGCTCATTTCCCCAAATTCGTCGAAGATAAGCGTCGGCTTTTCTCTTTCAAAGCGCTGATTGAAATGCTCTGTCAGCTAGACTCTGCGCCGCAGCTCGCAGACCTTAATGACTGGCTCATCCGCGTCAACGTCACGCCGGACGACTTGCGCCCCTATCGCTTCTTCAAGCCCGGAACTTATTCCCGTCATCGCGTCATGCGCAACGAGTTTGCAGAGTTGCTGGTGCTGTGCTGGAAGCCCGGACAGCGCACGCCCATCCACGACCACAACGGTTCATACGGCGCGGTGCGCGTCTGCGAGGGCGTGATGTGGGAAACCATCTTCGCGCTCAATAATGAACGCCAGCTTTACTATCAATCGGGGCGCGACTGGAACATGGGCGAAGCGACCGCAGCCGATGTGCCCGACATACATCAAATCGGGAACCCGGAAGTCAGCGGGCAGGATTTGGTGACGCTTCACCTGTACGCGCCGCCGCTCGGCGTGCTCAACACCTACAAGGTCGGAAGCTCCGAAGTCGGCCACTACTCGCCCAACGAGTTCATGGATGGGGCAGGCATCTAAGAGCAGGAGTCAGGAGTCAATCAAAAGCAGAATTCAGGAGTCAGAATCCAGAAGTCAGAAGAAAGGATTTGCTCGATTGCCCATTCAGAATTCTGCATCGCGTGTTAGAGCTTTCCTCATTCACTTACGCATCTCTTCGCATTCATCTTTTATCCTTCTCTTAGTCTTTGGCTCCCTGCTCTCGCTTAATTGTTCGCGTGGCGTGCCGACGAACGGACAGGCGACTTCACCGGAGATTACTGTCGCGGCGGCAGCGAATCTGACGGACGCTTTCACGGAGATGGGGACAGCGTTTACGGCGCGGACGGGTGTTCGCGTTCGTTTCAGTTTCGGCGCGACCGCCGATCTGGCGAAACAGATAGAGAACGGCGCACCCTTTGATGTCTTCGCCTCGGCGGATGTCGAGCACGTAGAGAAACTCAACGCACAAGGTCTGATCGTGCCCGGCACAAACAATTTGTTTGCGCGCGGTCGCCTCGTCCTCTGGATTCCACCGGGAAGCAATCTCACGCTTGATCGAATCGAAGACATCACGCGCCCGGAAGTCGAGCGCATCGTCATTGCCAAGCCTGACCTCGCCCCGTATGGCCGCGCAACAATCGAGGCTTTGCGCGCAATGAATCTCTGGACGCAGATCGAGCCGAAAGTCATCTACGGACAGAACGTCTCACAGGCAAAGCAGTATGCGGCCACAGGCAACGCCGAAGTCGCCTTTATTCCCCTCGCGCTGGTCAAAACAGGCGAAGGCCGCATCATCGAAATTGACGAGCGACTACACCAACCGATTGACCAGGCAATCGCCGTCCTCAAAGATTCACCCCAACAGGAAGCCGCAAGGCGTTTCGTCACCTTCGTCCTCAGCGCCGAAGGACAGACATTGCTGGAACGCTACGGATACAAAAAGAAGTGATGGGTGATGGGTGATAGGTGATAGGAAAGAACAGTTGTTTTCTCTTATCACTTATCACCCATCACCTATCACTGCTTTACAAACGTTTCCACTTTCAAATCGCTGCCGTCGGTGCTGACGGTGATTGTGCCGCGCTGTCCTGTGGTGAGTATCTGTGCGCCGCTTGCGTGCCAGCGTTCCAAGACTTCTTTGTGAGGATGGCCGAAGATTGATGTAAGGCCGACGGGGATGATGGCATAGGCGGGCTGCGTGGCCTTGATGAAAGCCTCTGTGGAAGAAGTCTTGCTGCCGTGATGCGCGACCTTAACGACATCGCAGCGTAGATTGTCCTGTCCATTTGTGAGCGCGGTCTCGGCGGCTTTTTCGATGTCGCCGGTCAGGAGAAAAACGCGGCTCCCGAAACGCAGGCGCAGCACGATGGAATCGTCGTTGCCCGAAGACGCATTCAAATTCTCCGAGCGCGGAGGCCAGAGCACTTCCGCTTCGACCTCGCCGAAGCGCAACACGTCGCCACGCCCGACGAGGCGCATGGGCACATCGTACTTCTGAGTGGTCGCGGCAAACTGCGCGAACTCAGCATCGGCTGCGGGCGCACGCGCAACGATGGCAGCGCGGACACTGAAGTTACGCGCAGCGTCGTTCAAGCCATCCATGTGATCCGCGTCGGCGTGCGTGGCCAGCAGATAGTCAACACGATCAAGGCCGCGCCACCAGAGATACTCCGAGACGACCGCCTCGCCGATGCTCCGGGTGTCGCGCTCAAAAGCTTCCCTTCCTTCATCCTCGCTCTCGTTGCGGCGTGCGTAATCAAAGCGTGGACGACCGCCAGCATCAATCAGCAGCGTCGTCCCATCGGGCATCGTCAAGAGCGCCGCATCACCCTGCCCGACATCGAGAAAATCAATTCGCAGCCTGCCCGTTGGTCTGCCTGCGCTGAACGGATGCGCGACGATTAAAATGAGCATGGCGGCGAGTGCGATGGCCGCAGGCTTTGTCCTGAGCAGAAGCCGCGCTGTTTGCTCGCCTTTCATCACAGGCGTGCGGGCAAACGGATTCCAACGCGCCAGCGCAACGGCCAAGACCACAAGCGGCGCGTAGTAAAGAAAGTAAATCAGGGAAGTCCATCCCGTGTACTCCGGCAAGCGAACGGAGGCGACGCTCGCGCTCGAAAAAGGATCAACGCTATGAATCATCAGCCAGCTTAACCCTTCGGCAAGTTTGAAGAGCGGCGCGGCGAGCCACGCGCTGAGTTGCGAGACGAGGAGCGCCGCGAGGGCAACCAGCGCCAGCCCTGCCATCAACGCGCCGACCACAATATTCAGGAGAAGCGAAGCAAACGAAAGACGATGAAAGTAGAGAACGAGCAACGGCAAGATGACCAACTGCACGCTCGCCGAGACGACGATGGCGCTGAAGGCGTAGCGCAAGATGCGTTGCAGGTGGAGTGCTTCCAGTCGCGCGGCAAGCGGCGTCTTGAAAAGTTTGTAGCTGTAGTTTGACCTTAACATCTCGCGCCGCCAATCCCGGTCGCTCCAGAAAAGCGTCTCACCGAGCAACCGCAGAGGGCGCGGACAGGCGGGCGGGTACGGCGTTTCCGTTGTTGGATGCCACATACCTACATCCCGCAATCTCTCAATCAGCGGCCAACTGATGACGATGATCGCCAGCACGGAAAGAAAAGTTAATTGAAACGACGGGTCAAATAAATCCTGGGGTCGCCAGATGAGCAGCAGGAGCGTTGCGCCCCCGAGCGCGTTCAGAGACCTTGCGCGACGATGAACGACGGGCGCGAGCGCTACCACCGTAAACATCAAGGCCGCGCGCACCACCGACACTTCCGCCCCGACCGCAAACGTATAGGCCCATAAAAAAGCGACCGGCACGGCAAACTGCCACACGCGCCGCCGCGCTACTCTCCGCATCACAAAGAGGCTGATGACGCCGATGAAGCTGATGTGCATGCCGCTGATGACCAGAACGTGAAAAGTTCCGCCTTCACGAAAACGTTCCGCCGTATCGCGTGAAAGCTGGTAACGATTGCCGAGCAGCGCAGCCTTCAAAACTCCGCCCGCAGAGATCGAGAATTTCCCGTCAATCTCCGCCAGCACGCGCTGCCGCCATTCGTAAAGCCAGGCAAGCGGCAGAAACACACGCTCGTCATCCAGCCGCTCGACAAGTTGCGGACTTTTGATTGTCCCGGTCGCGTCCAGATTGCGCCGCTCAAGATATTCCGTTAAAGGTGAGACGCCGGGATTACGAAAGTTATCCGTCCTGTTAAGCTCCGTCATCACGCGCACGCGCGCGCCGTAACGCAATTCCATCAGCTCGTACTCGGCTTGCGCCCTGGGATCGCGCACCGGAGCGAAGAGCGATATTTGCCCGAAGAGTGTGTGCTCTTCATCTTTGAACCTTAACTTCTCGACGCCGAGCGTCAGATAGAAACCATCCGGCGCAGCTTCGGGTGCGCGCTCCACGACCCCCGTCACCTCTACCGGCTCGCCGGATTTAATCGTTCCATCATCGTAAAGCCTTTGCACACGCCCAGCCGTCGCGCTCTCTTTCTCCAAAACCATCATCGTCGCGCCCGCCGAGCAGAACGCCAGCGCAAGCAGCACCCCTACCGAGAGCGCACGCCCTTTCGCATAACTGTAAACGGCAGCCAGCGAACAAGCCGCACCGCACACCAACACTGGATTGAAAGGCAATGAAGTGAATCGGGCAGCGAGAATGCCCAGCGCGAAAGACGCAGCCAGAAGAGCGAGCGGATGAGGAAGAAACGCAGGCTGGTGAGGAGCAGCACGCATAAACAATCTACTGAAGATTTGAAATGTGAGGATTTCAAATCCTGAACCACCTACTTTTGCGCCAGGGCGTCGGGTCGAATTAACTTCCGGAAGGTGTTTCCTATCGACCGAGTATCTTCAGCAGCCTTGTCGGAAAGTCTGTGATGATTCCGTCCACGCCGAGCGAAATCATTCGCCGCATCTCGTCCGGCTCATTAACAGTCCAGGCATGAACTTTGAGATTCAGGCTATGGGCTTTATCCACAAATTTCTGTGTGATGATATTGACGATAAACTCCGAATGCCACTGTATCGCGTCTGTATCTGGCCGATAATCCCACCCAAAGATAACGTCCAAAGCCCTGAACTCCTGTATTTCGAGAACCGATGCGGAGGTTGCGGCCTCAGGGCACTCACGTCGAAAGTCGTGCAAGACGTTGTTCCAGCCAGAAGCTATCAACACTTTGTCCGTCATCCCATGCTTTCGGAGCAAATCCGAAAGGGGCTTAATCAGGGAAGGCGATTTTTGCTTGATCTCGATGTTCATTCTAATGTCGGGGAAAGTCTCAAACACTTCCCGTAAGGTTGCAACTCTGATGTCCCTGTACCTTTCTTCATCAGGCCACCTCGCGGCTGCGTGAAGCTGCTTGATCTGTGCCAGCGTTAAATCCACGATGCGCCCGTTACCGTTTGTGGTCTCATCAACGGTTGCGTTGTGCATCAGAACAAGCTCACCATCAAGAGTGCTATGCACGTCCATCTCTAAAACATCAATGCCCGCCTGAAGCGCCTGCTCGAAAGCGTAGATGGTTTCTTCAGGCCACTCCCCGCCCCCGCCGCGATGCGCTATTACTTCAGGCTGGTTTTTGGCCGCCTGGAAGAAAGGTCTCTGTGCCCCTACATGTGTACTCATTTTCTAACTCCT
This sequence comes from uncultured Acidobacteriota bacterium, assembly GCA_963791265.1. GTDB lineage: Bacteria > Acidobacteriota > Blastocatellia > Pyrinomonadales > Pyrinomonadaceae > QHXM01. The sequence goes on along the minus strand of CAWBSB010000001.1, from coordinate 47,466 downwards.
TTTAGAATCCAACGCGAAGCAGACGCTTGACGAAGTCAAGCTTATCATCGAACCAGCCGATCATTTTCAAATCAGTGCCGATGGAGCGCGGCGGGTCTGAGATTAAAGTGTCGCGCGCAATCAGGCGATTGAAATCCACTCGCACCGGCCCAACCCGCTCGGTCGTCCCGTTGCCCATGTAGAACTTCACTCCGGCCTTCTGCATGATGTTGATGAACTCCTGCGCCAGCAATCCGTAGGCAATCGTCGTCGGATGAACACCGTCGAGGGAGAAGAGGCCGCCCTTTTGCCGCACGCCTTTCCGATCCGCGCCGAAGAAATTAGAGTCGGGCGTCGGTTGAAGATTCATTAATTCGGGCGGCAACTCATATTTCATCCACCATGGGGGCCGCGCGCTGGGATCGTCTATGTAGCGGCGACACGCCAGCCGGTCAAGCATTCCGGCTACGTCCATAATGTACCAATCCCTTGGGTCATTCGGATCACTGCGCGCCGCACGAACCGCTTCTTCGATGCAGTAGTTATACTGGTCAATAGCACTGTCAACGGCACGCGCCTCATTCTCCGTAATGTGCGGATCGTTTTTCTCGTCAAACTGCCCGTCGGGAATCCAGGGGCGCGTGTAAAAGGGAAAGTATCTCGACTTCTCCCTGACCTTTTTCGCTACGCCCCGGCCCAGGGGAATGATGGTGACATGTGGAACTGTTGCCCAAATCACATGACGGGCTTTGATTTTCCTGACTTCAGCCACGAGCTTATTCAATTCAGCTTCGAAATGAATTGGTCGCCAGACCGTATATTTAATTTTCTGCCGAAGGTTGTCATAGCCTTTGTCACTCCAGGCGACTTTCAATGCCGTCACGACTCCCAGCGCGTTGTTCGCGCCCAACCAGACAATGAGGGTCTCAATCCCATCGCCCTTTCCGGTTTTATCGCCTCCTTCATTACCGAGAGCAGCCGCCTGTCCTAAAAGAGTGAGCGAGTTTCGAGCCTTATTGGTTTCGGAATAGTTGAAAACGCGAAGAGCCGAACGCTCGTTGGCGTTCTCGATGAGTTGTTTGAACAACTGGTCTTTCGGTTTCCCGATGGAGGTGAAACAGATGTCGGCTGTGCGCTCCATTACGTCGCGCAAGTCCCAGCCGTAGACAGCCAGATTGTGGTTGAGGTTGAGCAGATCAGGAACGTGCGAGCCGGGACCGCGTTCCCACCAATCTTCGGCTTCTCCCATAAAGTGCCGGATATTAAAAGCCGCGAGTGCCGCTTCCCACCAATCAATCTGAGAGCCGTGCTTTTTTTCAAGCGTGCGCATCAACAACTCTATGTTGAGCGGTAGCCCGCCGAAGCCCCTGTAGGCGGGACGGCGAAAGTTCTCGTACCAGCCCAGTTCGGAAGCGATGATCGCCGGGTAGGAGATGTCGGTATTGAAAATCGCTCCGCTCTGAAAGCCGTGGGTCAGCGAGTCGCCGATTGTCACCAGACGATGTCTGGGAGGATCGGCCTGCGGGGCTAACTCGACCTTAATCTCAAGCGTCGGATCAAAGCTCGGCTTGCGCGCGTCCTTTGTGATGATGACATCATTGGGTGTCCTGGGGTCGAAATTAGCCGGATCATCTGAAAGCGTCCCGGCGGCTTTGAGATCGGCGAAGACTTTTTTGAAGATCGAGTTCGCAGGAAAGGTGGGTTTTTGAGTAACAGTCATAGAGTTTCACCGGGTGGATGAGGGATGACTTATTTTCTTTGCCTTTATTCCTATACCTAAATCGGAAGCCAAAGAGAATAGTGAAGGACTGGCAGCTATAATCCAAAAGAGTGGATTATTGACGAGAGCTACAATTGGCTGATGTGAGGCCAACGTAAGACTCGCACCAGTGAGAAACGTGAACGCCTAAAACCCGGACAGATTATTACCTTGATAAATTCGTGTCAACATTTATCTCTTCCGATGCCAATGATAGACGAGGCACATAGCTATAAGTCTGTCAGAAACAAAAGTCGATGCGCCTGAGGGGGCTAAAATCTGCCCCCGGGTCGGGGTGTAATCGTAAAAATTCTCCGCGAGGTTAATAACCTTCTCGGTGATGTCGCAGATGATGTATGCGTAGAATGGCGTATTGTCATTTACGGGGATTGGCCTTCCCTTCCTATCTATCGCCTTCGATGATCGGATATTGGTTATGTAACGGATCACCTGCTCGAATGGGTTTTCTTCCTCCGTATACCCCTTCCGCATCGGTCGCTTGAACTCCACGACAACCACGGACGAGAACGGTGCTGGGGACCGCGCAGCAGGTGCTTAAAATTGACTGTAACGCGGCGCCAAAAAGCCAATCCAACTCGAAATCTTAGCAAGTATTTTGCTCAAATAGATCTATCTTTCTATATTTTGTCTGTTAAGTATTCTTCCAAGACGAGATTATCGGCTTTGACGTTGATCTGTGTATCTTAAATCGCTTTACGTTCTTGGTTTGTGTATATCTAATATAATTTGAGACTTTAATCATAAGCTGACATTAGATTATCGATTTACGGCAGAGTGGTATTTTCGGTTACATGGTAAAGGGTTTAAGATAAGGGATGTAATTGGAGTCTCAACAATTGGCATTATTATGTTAATTCGTAAGGAGGTCCAAAGTGGATCGGGAAAAAGATGATCTATACATAAGACTTCAGCGTGGACCGGCAGTACTATTATTAGGGCAGGCTTATCTTCGATTGGAGTCGGGAACCGACCCATTCCTTTCTGAAGTTTTACGTAAATATGGTAAAGCTGAGGAAGGTGCATCAAGTTACAGTCAAATACTAAATGGAGAGGCTAACAAGTCGCCTGAAAACTCCCTTGCTTGGATGCAGGAGCGGTGTCAGCGTCTATCGATTCCTAAATGGCTACAAGTCGTTTCAAATTACCCGTGGAGTAGTGTTTATACTTCTGCTATCGATTCAATGTGGCCTAAAGCTTTTCGCTTAGAGTGGAGGGAACTTCATTTTCTCTTCGACGAAAAATATAAACCTCTGGATGCTAGGAATCGCACAAGACTATATTGCACACACTTATTCGGAAGTGTTAGTAGAACTCAGGAAAATGAAAGGCCTCCTCTTACCGGTTTTGAATTATCGAAACGAAGACAGATCGCCATAGGTTTAGCTCGTCGCCTGCCCGAAATAATTACCCCTTTTGGCGTCCTTTTGATAGAAGGATATGGCGGGCAAGAAGATTGGCTTCAACCCGAGGATTTATTCCCAATTATAGATAATTTAACTCCTGAACAAACCTATATATTCAGTGCAACAAGCGATCTGGAAAAGAATCCCTTCATAACTGAGTTAGTTAGAACAGGTAAAATAGTATTGCGGTACGAGGGTCTATCCACCTTTTTGCAGCAGGGACAAACCGCTGGATATATTCAACTGGGCAGACCGACCGAAGAAGAAGAATTTGGGCAGCGCATTCAAATTGGTGATAAGTCATTAACCGTTCCAGCAGAAGTCTGGAACAGAGTTAATAGATCCGCCACTATTATTGACGATACTGTACTACTCCCTCCACCTACTATTTCTCAGGAAAGACGTTATCGCGAATTCCGTAACTTTTTAGCAGAATCGAGTATTAAACCTGTATGGTTGGGTTATGGTAGAGGATTTGCCTTCTCTCGCGATTTCGAGCAGGAATTGTTAGCGAGGGTTAAGGAGAAAATCAATTCAAAAGAGCAATCTGGCTCTCCCATTATTCTTCATGGCCAAACAGGAACTGGAAAGACCGTTTCACTGGGAGCCTTAGCGTATAGACTACGTAAAGAAGCTCGACACCCAGTGCTTTTCATAGAACGGAAATCACAGAGACCAATTCAATCAGACTTAGATACTTTTTGCATGTGGGTTGAAAGTCATAATGCAGATCCAACGATTATTATTTGGGATGGGATGGTAGAACCGGAACTATATCATAACTTATTTCAGTTCCTAGCAAGTCGGGGTCGTAAAGCTGTAATAGTAGGCAGCTATTACCGAATAGATATATTAGGCGCATCCGCAACAAACTTTATTGATGCGCCTTATAATTTATCTCCTGATGAGGTAGAAAGGTTCGGTCGTTTTCTAGATGAATTTGAACCTTCTTTAAGTAAGTACCTACAAGAACATCTTGAACGACAAGATAACACTTTCCTTTCGGCATTATATCGCCTACTTCCGCCGACTCGAGAACAAATTCAAACTGGCGTAGTGAAGGAAGTTGGTTACGCTGAGCAGGAGATTCAGCGCAAGATACAAGAAATAACCGCAGAATCTAGCTTTAGCACTGTCCTTGGACACGCACTGTTAAAAGCAGGTCTAGTTACTTCTGAACTATATCTTTCTTCCGAAAGAAAAGAGATTGGTGGAGAAGAAATGGGACAGCTTGAAGAGCTAATTGGCTTGATTATGGTTCCAGGTCGATTCGGCTTGTTCATTCCTATAGAGCTCTTATTGAGAGCTATAGGGAAAGAGGAATTCGTGCGTTTTGCAGAAATTCTTAATGGGATCGATATTTTTCGATGGTATGAAGACAATGCTGGTAACATTTCAGTAGGGCCTCGTAATGCTCTAGAAGCAAGATTACTAGCACAAGCAAGACTGGGAGGAGCAAAGACTGAGATAGCATTTGCCCGCCAGCTCATTTCTGAAATTAGAGACAGCGAAATATTTTTTGATAACCCTGAGTTACAATTTGCAGTTGATCTTATTCGTAATATGGGTCCGAACGGGCAAGAGGCAAATTACTTCGCCCCATATTTCTTGGACTTATCAGAAACCCTTCGCGAAATTAGAGAAGAGCGAGGGATCCAGAATCCCCGTCTCATGTTGCAAGAGGCCTCTCTATTACGTGAAACAGTTGTTGAGCGTGATAAATCTAATATACCGCTTGAGAATGCGGAAGAACTCTTGGCGGATGCCGAAGTAATATTACGTCAAGCCATTGACCTTTTAGTAAGGGATCGTAAAACATCTCCACTTCGCAGTCTGCTTTTGGTCGAATTAGGATCTTTGTTAGGAACGCGCCTCAAACACATTTTAAGTAAGACTGACCCCCACCAAGAAGCCAAAGAAATTTATCATGAAGCACGTACCCGACTTTTTGAAGCGAGAGCCTCGAATCCAGAAAACTACTATTTGATAGATGTCTTATCTTGGACGGTGAAATCTATTCTCCAAGATGATTCCTTGGATATTGGGCTTCAAGCTGAGGCTGAAGCCGACATCTTACATGCATTTGATATGGCCGAAAATGAGGAATTCGGTACTGTACAGCAAGAGCGCTTCAATAAACGTCGTATGGAAATAGGCGAAGTATTGGGAAAGAGTGAATTATCGGAAAAAGCTTTTCAAGCTTTATTAGAGCAAGGCTCTGCTGCCGGATATTACTTACGCGCTTTACACATAGCGGGTGAACTGCCTGACAAATCGGAATTATCCTCTTCCGAATTCGAACGCTGTAAACAAGCTGTTGAATATTTGGAGAGCAATATGGACGCTATCAATAATGATGGTCGATGTCTGTATTTGCTTTTACGTTTTTGGTGGTTGACAAATGTCGGTCGGCCTATGTTTTCTGGCACCCGGCTGACGCTGCCGTTAAGTCAAGAAGGATGGAGAAAATTACAAGAAATCGTTTTGAAGCTAATGGCTGCAGGAGAGGCTTACTATAAGCCGTCGCTGAAATACCTACAAGGACTAACCAGCTTTCACCTAGGACAAGTTGAAAACGCACTGGAAATCTTTGGAGAACTGAAGCTTGAAGTTATCCCTATTCGTAGAAGAATACTTCGAAGCTATTTATCAAGTACTGCTCAGGGTAGACCAGCAATCTATCATGGCTCAGTATCTTGGGTTAATGAGGATAGGACCAAGGGTGATCTCTATGTGGAAGAAATTCGCCGAACTATACCTTTCTTTCCTCGTGATTTTAATAGACCTGATATACAGACAGGAGAAACGGTCAACGGTTTCCATATAGCTTTTAACTACTTGGGACCACTTGCCGATCCTCCTGGGTATTTTAGGACACAGAAAGGGAGGGCTTCATGAGGGATCAGGTCCCCCCTGAATCTTTAATGTATGAAATCCTCAGGCTTGTTGAGGAGATACATCAGGTTGGATTAAGACTTAGCAATGAAGAGGCAGGAGTTTTCGGTGCGCTTTCTCTACATATACCAGTATTAACCCCAGCAGAGCTTGGCTTTGTGCGCACGGTTTCTTGGTTGTATGTATTGTATTTTGAAGTCGGAAAGGTAAATGTTGAATTTCTAAGCGAGAAGCTTTCGGTTTTTGGACATGATGCAGATGGCACAACTGTCGTACATAGGGGGACTGTTCAGCAATTACGCACATATTCACAACATAATTTAGATCCCAGTGAACGGCAGAACAGGCAAATTCAAGAATACTGTGAGAGATGGTTTGAAAGTAAGTGTGGAACTCCAATCCCTAAAGAAGATGGACAGTGGCATATATGTTTAACAGAATTGCTTGAAGAAGCATTAAGATTTCTAAAAGCTTTAGGACAGTGTATTCGTAGTATTGAGCGAGATGACTCACGTGGCCAGATTCTCCATGATTGGGAATTTCGCCGGAAGCGTTATCATGCTCCCCATGAGTTCGATGAATTGATCTCTAAGGTCGCAACTGATATGGGCAGGGATAAACTTGACCCTGTAACACTCCGTAAAAGATTTTATAATAAATGGGTGAAGGAATTAGAACTCTTACAAGGTGATTATGATTTTGAAGTTGAAGCAAGAAAAATGATTGAGCATGTGCTCTTAGTTGAAACTATCCCAGTACTACCTATAACCGGTAAAGACATCATGCATGAGTTTGGTATCCCACCAGGGCCAAAGATAGGTGACCTTCTTAAGCTTGCTCGTTCTTTGAATGAATCTGATCCAACTTCTCGTGAAACTTTGATTGAAAGACTTCGGGAAAATCTGGTCGACTCGTCAAATGAGTCAGAGGCGCTTTAGAAGTTACTATTATGGGTCAGAAATCTTACACGGGTAATCGCCGGCCGTAAGAATGAACGGATGGGGAATTGATTTAAAACCCAAATATGAGGGACGCGAATGCATTTACTGCCATGACACCGAGAAACAAGTGAAATCCTCAAGTCCAATTAAAAGGCCATTAGGAAATTTTCGTTTCTATTGCCGTATATGTAAACGCTCTTATGCTCCAAATCCAATTCCTACCGGAATCCCACTACATATTAAACAAGAAGCAATTAGGTTAAGAGCCAAAGGATTAACCTATAAGCATATTGCAGGTATGCTCAAAATATGTGCTTCCTCTGTAATGAATTGTGTTAAGAGAAATCAGGTATGAAGAAACCTCTATTACACAATGGCGATTAATAATTAAAGCACATTATCTAAGGTTTCTTGCGGTTATAGTCGCACCTACTTTTGTACTAGTCGCAGCCACTTTTGTTCAGTCGCAATGACTTTTGTTTATGTCAATGTCATCTGTCGTGAGGTGCGCGACGGTTTCCACGTGATGAGTCTGCGGGAACATATCGAAGGCATTGATGGAATCGAGCTTGTAGCCGCCCCTGGTCAAGACTTTGAGATCGCGGGCGAGGGTCGCAGGGTCGCAGGAGACGTATGAGATGTGCCGGGACTTGAGCGCGAGGATGCCATCTATCACGCCATCTTCCGCTCCGGCGCGCGGCGGGTCGAGCAGCACGAAATCAACGGACGCAAGGCTCTCGCTATTGCCTCTCAGCCAATCGCCGACTCTGGCGATTTCAAGAGTTGCATTGCCAAGCTGCGCGTCTTCCAGATTGCGGCGCGCGTAGCTGATGGCCGCAGCGTTTGCTTCGACGCCGACGACGCGTGTGAAGCGCTCGGAGAGTGGCAACGTGAAAAGCCCTGCGCCGCAATAGAGATCAACGGCGGTCTCGCCCTGCGCGTCGCCAATGGCGGCGTCAATCAAAGGCTCAAGCAGTTCGTGGTTAATTTGAAAAAAGCCTTCGGCGCTGAAGTGGTAGCGATGCCCACCGATCTGGCGGCTCACTTCGCGCGTCGGATGTTCGGGTACGGGAGGCTGGAGCGATGCGCCGTCGTCGCCTGCGACTGCTTGAAGCTCCGTCACCTCTTCCGGCAACAAGCCCTCTTTCATCTGCTCGCGCAGGCTCTCAAGCGTCGCCTCCAATGCAGGAACGAGGACGGGACAGGCGGCGACATCGCAGACGCGATGAGAGGCGCGCTCGAAATAGCCAAGCCGTTTCTTGAGCGGATCGTGCTGCCATTGAGCGCGCGAGCGATAGTGCCAGGCGTTTGGAGAAGCGGTGATTGGAATCTCGCCTGTGAAATCAATCTGCGCGATGCGGCGCAGGCAGTCGCGTATGATTCCGACTTTACTGTTAAGTTGCGCTTCATAGCTGAGCTGTTGAAAGTCGCAGCCACCGCAAAGGCCGAAGTAAGGACATAACGGCTCGACGCGCGAGGGAGAAGGCTTAATTATCTCCGTTATCGAGGCGAAGGCCACGCGCCCCTGCACGCGCTCAACGCGCACGAACGCGCGATCTCCCGGCGCAGCCAGCGCGACCAGCAGCGTCCGATTCTCCGCATGAGCGAGACCAGCGCCGCCCGGCAGGATGCGCTCGATGGTGACTTCCACAATCTCGCCCGCGCCTTGCACACTTTCGGGCTGGCGCCTGTCTCCAGAACGTTTGCGCTTCTGCTTCTTCATTTCGATGGTTACTAAATATAGAGGCAGAAGAAATAGACAGGATTAACAAGATTATCAAGATTAAGAAGACCAGACAGGACAGATAAGCTTGATGGTTCTTCCCTTGATCCTGTCCATCTTGTTAATCCTGTCTAATTTCTTCCCTACTCCAATCTCGCCAGTTGCGATTTAGAGATAGAACAAACTGAGACGCGGCAAGCCATGCGCGTCACGCAGACGTTTAAGAAGTAGATTATCGAGCGTCTGCTCGAAGATGGGGCGCTCCATCCGGTTGCGGTAGGGCTGCAACTCTTCTTCAGAGGCGCTGCGAGCCGCCGTCAGTTCCCGCGCCGGAAGACTGGCTAACAAAGCTTTGTCCAGCATCTTCTCCAGCGACGTGAGCGAGTCTTCCAGCTTCTCCGCATCCGGGTGTGCTGCACGCGCGAAATCTTCGTTTAATTCCTTCAAGCGTGAAGCTGCGCGCAAGAGCGCATCACAGAAATCATCCTGGCGCGATTTCTTTCGCTCATCACAAATCGTCAGGAGCGAGGCGCGGGCGCGTTCCAGATGCTCAAGGATGACTGCGCGAGAGAAAGGCAGGCGCTCGTCCTCGCTCGTCTTCTCGCCAGCAGCAGCGCCGTTTTTCTTTCCCTTCCCTGCTCCAACCTGCGCTTCCTGCCATTCGGCAAACTGCGCTTCAACTTCCTCCTGACAATACAACAGCGATTTAACGGTTCGTCGTCTCGGCTTCGCGTTGAATGAATCGAAGGACTGCTCAATGCCGCGCAACGCGACATGCAGCGGCACGCCCATCTCTTTCCAGCTTTCAATCAACGCCCAGTCCATCGAACTGAGCAACAGGTGCTTGCCCCGGCGACGGATGAAAGTGTCTTCGATTTCGGTGAAATAGTTAAAGTAATTCATGGTGATGGGTGATAGGTGATAGGTGATAAGAGAAAACAACAGTTCTTTCTTATCACCTATCACCCATCACCTATCACTTGCCTTTCATAAACAAGCCGCAGCCCTTCAAGCGTCAGCGTGCTGTCAATCGTGTTGATGAATTCGGAGCCGGTGGCGATGAGGGAGGCGAGGCCGCCGGTGGCGACGATCTGTGTGGATGCGCCGAGTTCTTCGAGCATCCGTCGCAGGATTCCGTCAACCAGACCGACAAAGCCGTAGTAGAGACCCGATTGCATTGAGCCGACGGTTGATGAGCCGATGACCGATTGCGGGCGCTTGATTTCGACGGGCGGCAAGCGTGCCGCTCTTTGAAACAGAGCCTCGCTTGAGATGCTGATGCCCGGTGTGATGACGCCGCCGAGGTATCTCGCCTGTGCGTCAATGGCGTTGAAGGTCGTCGCCGTCCCGAAGTCTACGACGATGCAGGGTGCGCCGTACTTGTGAATCGCCGCGACCGCATCAACCAGGCGGTCTGCGCCGACATCCGACGGCGGATTGTAGAGAATCTCCAGTCCCATGTCTGTCGTGTGGTCAATCATCAACGGTGTGAGATTGAAATAGACCTCGGACATTCTCTTCAAAGTGTAGTTCAGCGGCGGGACGACCGACGCGATGACGACTGCCGTGATCGCTTTGAAATCAATTCCGGCGAACTCAAAAAGGTTGCGAGCATAAACGCCATACTCATCCACCGTCCGCACGCGCGCCGTCGTCAAACGCCAGTGCGTGACAAGCTCGTCGCCTTCAAAGACGCCGAGCGTCGTGTTGGTATTTCCGGTATCAATAACTAGCAGCATAAAAAAGCGGTGATAGGTGATGGGTGATAGGTGATAGGAAAGAGCGTTTCTCTTATCACCTATCACCCATCACTTATCACTTTCTAATCCCCTGTCCCGCGCAAAGATGTCACGTCTCCGGCGCGCACAATCCTGATTTCTCCTGTGAAAGTTTCTACACGCAAAGCGCCGTCCGGTTCAAGGCCGCGCGTCCATCCGTCGAATTTTTCTGTATCCAGATGGACGCGAACCCTGCGGCCTTCGGCGTAGGATGAATGCTGCGACCACGCGCGAATTGTCTCTTCTGCGCCGTTTGCCGCTTGAAGAATTTCGTAGTGTCGTTCGAGAGCGCGAATGAGCGCCTGCAACAATTGTTCGCTGTCGGGCGCGCGTCCGGTTAAAGATGAAATGGAGGTGGCGATATTTTTTAACTCGGGCGGAAACGCGCCGTCATTCAGGTTGATGCCGATGCCGACGATGACGGCTCGCCCGGTTTCGGCCTCGACTGTTTCGGCGAGGATGCCGCACAGCTTGCGCTCCATTGCGATGATGTCGTTCGGCCACTTGATGTCCGTCTCAAGCTCGTAAGCTTCAAAGAGCGCATCCCGCACGGCGAGCGCAGCCATCAAGGTCAGAAGCGGCCACGCGCGCGCCTCAAGGCTAAGAGGTCTGAGGACAATGCTGAAATAAAGTCCGGCGTCTGCGGGCGAAACCCAAGTGCGTCCCGCGCGCCCGCGCCCCTTTGTCTGCTCGCGCGCGACGACGCACAAACCTTCGGGCACGCCCTGTGTGGCCTGTCTCTGAGCCTCCGTGTTGGTCGAAGGCAGCGAATCGAAGCGTAAGATGTGCGGGCGAAACCGTCGGCTCATGTCTAGAAAGCAGGTGTAGACTAACCCAACGCCGACGGAATGACGAAGAAATATTTTCTGGCGCGCTCCTGTAGCACACCCACGTCAAAGCCTTCGGGGATGGTCAGGCTGAAGTAGGACTCTATGGCCTGACTTGGATTCAAGACCAAGTTGCCCATGAAAGAGGGGTCGGAGCAAGCCTTCGCGATAAGCTGCTGCTCAAGGCCCGTTCTGTTCGAGCTGTTGACTAAATCTTCTATGGTGTTAAGCGGCGAGGCCGTGTACTCGTCCGGCTCCGCCGTGCCATTATTCGGCGAGCCTACCCAGGGGATGACCAGCAGGTATTGCTCAGGCTGCTCCTGAACGACATAAAATCTGACACTATCCGGAATGTTGAAGCCGAGGAACTGCTCAACCGTCTCTCTGGGAAACTGAAAGAGCGCGGTCATGAAGGCCGCGTCGGAGCGGGCTTTTTCTATAAGGCGCTCCTCCATGCTTAGGCGGCTGGAGGTTTTGAGCAGGTCTTGAATGGTTTTCGTTTGCGAAGGATAGGGCCGGGGCCGTGCTTTCGGCGTCTCCGCGTCCACGGCTGCGATAGCCAGACTCCTGCCTTGGCCGGGGTTCATTACGGCTTGGCTCCGAAGGCCCCAGTTGTTGAAAATGTCGGCCCTCGTCGCCAGCGCCTCGCTGTTGGTCGTGTTGCCCAGGCCGTCATCCTTGAAGAGCCAGGTGCAGAGGTCATCCGGCGCTTCATTGAACCTGTATATGCCTGGGTTCGTGGCCAGCCAATGTTGGCTAACGTCCACGCCCCGGTGCGGCGAGCAGCAGTTGCCGTCGTCAACGTAGTGCGGATTGACCAGGAAATAGGCATGGTTATTCTTCATGAATTGAGGCGCCCACCAGGTATGATAGCCGTTCATGTCCATGTTCATGATGAACGGGTCGGGATCCAGGACGGCGTTCACCCACTTCATCGGCAGGAGTTGTTTGGCGAGAGAGAGGCGAAAGCTTGCGACCGCTGAGTCCGTCAGTTGCTGAAATAAGACGGAGTCCTTACCCGGCATGGAGACGTTGACCAGGTCCGAGACCTTCGTCTGCTGATTCGTCACAGGGTTGGTGTAGACTGTGTTCCAGTTGGCATCCACATTCCCATAAATCTGCGCGAGCGTGTCGTTCGCGTCCAGAAACGACGTGCTGAACCTGGCCCACATGGTGCCCATCTGGCCGTCGAGGTTGTGTGGAGGGCTGGTCACGTAGCTCCAGTAGAGGTTGGCCAGAAAGGCAGAGACGAACGCGCTTCCGGGGAAACCGATGCCGCCCATACCCCAGAGCAAGTCGTTAATCAAGCTGTTCGCCCAGTTTTGCCCCTGGTCAACCGTCGGGTCTTCGTTAATCTTCAGGTAGCACTCGTTCATCACGTCTTGCAGGTAATCGTGGGCGTGGTTTAGCCAGTCCATCATGTTGTTGATGTTTTGCTGCACGATCTGCTGCGGAGTTGGCGCACTCGACGACATGTTTTAAGTTTCCTTTCGCTTGAGTGGATTAAGGGGAAGACGCCCGCGCGAAGTATAAAAGGATGCCGCTTGATTACCAGTACCTTGAGCTGAGACCAGAGAGAGCTACCTGAGCGGCTATGAGCTAGAATGCGAGCCGTGACGGTCGCTGCTGATATTGACTGACGAGAACCTGCCCCTACAGTCTGTCTCGGAAATAGCGGGCAGAGGTTAATTCGTCCGGTAGCGAACTGTCAATAATTTGTCCAGACGCACCGCACCCAGTGCAGAACCGACGACTGAATCGCCCCTTGCAGCTACGAGGTTATTACGATAGCTTTCCACCCCGGTTCGGCGCTAAAGGATTCTCCGCCGACTTCAGAAAACTTCATTTACGGGAGGAACACGCCATGAAAAATTTCTGTCTGCTGCTTCTCTCCTCGCTCCTGATTCTCTGGCTCATGCCTGCTACGGCCTCTTCGCAGAATTTAACTTCGGGCAAGATCATAGACCTTTCCTACGCCTTCGATTCCGAGACCATTTACTGGCCGACCGCCGAAGGCTTTAATCTCGAAAAAGATTTCGAGGGCGTGACGGAGAAGGGCTACTACTACGCCGCCAATAAGTATACGGCGGCTGAGCACGGCGGCACGCACATTGATGCCCCCGTCCATTTCGCGCAAGGGCATAATACCGTGGATCAAATCCCGCTGGAGCAACTCGTGGGCGCGGGCTATCTGGTTGATGTGTCGAAGCAGTGCGCGGCGAATCCGGATTATCTGATCTCCCAGAACGATCTTCTACAGTGGGAGAAGTCCCACGGGCAGATTCCCAAAGGGGCGATTCTGCTCCTAAGAACAGGCTACGGCAAATACTGGCCCGACCGTAAGAAGTATCTGGGGACGGACGAGCGTGGAGCGGATGCTGTGCCCAAGCTTCACTTTCCTGGACTGAGTCCTGACGCCGCGCGCTGGCTCGTCTCTCAGCGCTCGATCAAAGCCGTCGGCCTGGATACGGCGAGCATTGATTACGGGCAATCAACTCTCTTTGAAAGTCACCGCACGCTCTTCGATAAAAACATCCCGGCGCTTGAGAACGTGGCGAACCTGGACAAGCTGCCGCTGAAGAATTTCACGGTCATAGCCCTTCCCATGAAGATCAAAGGAGGGACCGGCAGCCCGCTGCGTATCATCGCCATTCTGCCAAAGGGATACTGAGGCATTTGGAGAGTGAAGGATGAACGAAGGCGGGATTGATTGGTTTCCCATAAAACTCTCGTTCGCTGTGGCGAGCGCGGCGACGTTGATTGCGCTCGTCGCGGGCGGTGGCCTGGCGTGGCTGCTGGCGCGAAAGCGTTTTCCGGGGCGTGATGTGGTTGACGCGATAATCACTTTGCCGCTCGTGCTGCCGCCGACGGTGCTGGGCTACTACCTTCTCGTCCTGCTCGGCACGCGCTCAGCTTTCGGCGGTTTCCTTTACAGGAATTTCGGCATCCGTCTGACCTTCACCGTCACGGCGGCCATCATCGCGGCGACGATTCATGCGCTGCCGCTCGTCACCAAAAGTTTGCGCGCAGCTTTTGAGAGTGTTGACCCGCAATTGGAAGCCGCCGCGCGCACGCTTGGGCTGAACAACCGGCGCATCTTCTTTCGCGTCACGCTGCCGCTGGCCTCGCGCGGCGTGCTGGCGGCAACGGCGCTCGCCTTTGCGCGCGCGCTCGGAGATTTCGGCGTCACCATCATGATCGCCGGAAACATTCCGGGGAAGACACAGACGGCCTCGGTCGCCATCTACGACGCCGTGCAAGCCGGACGCGATAACGAAGCCCTCACGCTCGCCATCATCGTCTCGCTCGTCGCCGTCGTCATGCTCTACTTCATTAATCGCTTCGGAAGGAAAAGCAGTGGTCAGTAGTCAGTGGCCAGTAGTCAGTAAAAAGCAAAAGCACGAACGCTGCATGTTGCTCCTGCTCTTAACTGACCACTGACCACTGACTACTGACCACTGTTGATGAAACATAATCCGGGGCAGCAGCGTATTCCCTGCCATTCAGTAGTTGGAAATTCCCTAAATCCTTCGGAGAACAATTCATGAAGTTTCCCTTTCTCTTCAAGTGCGCGGCTCTATCCGTCTTGTTGACGGCTTCGGTTTCCCCTGCCCTCTCGTGTTCACCAACGACTTCAGGCGAGATGGAATCGCAGGCAGCGTCGAAATCCGCCCTGCTCGTGCTCAATAAAGCCGAGAACACGATGGCGATTATTGATCCGGCTAGTTTGAAAGTGCTGGGACGTGTGCCGACAGGCACGGGGCCGCATGAGGTCATCGCGTCTGCGGACGGGCGACTGGCGTATGTCGCAAACTACGGCGACCAGCAGACGTTGGGCAATTCGATTTCGATTATAGACATCGCCGCCCGCAAGGAGATCAAACGAATCGAGTTGGGGGCGCTCTTTCGCCCGCATGGAATCGCAGAGGCCGGAGGCAAGATTTACTTCACCCTTGAAGTGAACCGCGCCATCGCACGTTATGACCCTGTGGCCGCCCGCGTTGACTGGATTATGGGAACAGGCCAGACCGCCACGCACATGCTCGTCATCACGCCCGACGGCAAGCGTGCCTATACGGCCAACATCGCGTCCGACACTGTGACCGCCATCGAGCTGAATGCTCCGCCGGGGCCAAAGCAGATCACGCAGATCAGTGTGGGAAAACAGCCGGAAGCGATAGACATTTCCCCGGATGGCCGCGAGCTTTGGGTCGGGCAGAACGGCGACGGCTCCATTTCCATCATCGACGTTGCGACCAACAAGGTCAAAGAGACGATCAAGGTTGGAGAAGTGCCGATTCGCGTTAAATTCACGCCTGACGGCAAGCGCGTGCTCGTCTCAGACGCGAAGGCCGGAGAGTTAATCGTTCTCGATGCAGCCACACGCAAAGAGATCAAGCGAATCGCAGTCGGAGAAACTCCGGTCGGAATCCTGATTGCGCCCGATGGAAGCCGCGCCTTCATCGCCGCGACGGGAGCCAACAAGGTTCTCGTCATTGATCTTGAAAAGCTCGCTCTTGCCAACACAATCGAACCGGGACAGGGGCCGGACGGAATGGCGTGGGCGAACGGATAAGAAATAATTAAAAGTGTAAAATTAAAAATGCAAAATGGAAGATGAAAAGCTCGCTCTTCGTCTTCCATTTTGCATTTTTAATTTTTAATTTTGCATTCTTCAGATTGTTCCCCGAAACTTCGTGGCGCTTGCCGCATAGCCGGGGAAGACTGCTTGGAGGTTCGAGTTGCCGAGATGCTTTTGCACCAGTTCGCCGAAGACATCGCGGAAGTCTGTCGTCAAGGCCAGGTCGCGGCCTTCGTACAGGTCGCTTGATTTCAAGCCAGGCCAGTCTCCATAAACCTTTCCGCCGCGCACGCTGTTGCCGATGACGAACATCGCGTTAGCGTGGCCGTGATCTGTACCGCGCGTGCCGTTTTCGCGGGCGGTGCGTCCAAACTCCGACATCGTCAGGATAACGACATCATCCATCAGCGCACCTAAATCCGCGACGAGCGCGTTGATGCCTGCGCCGAACTCCGTCAGTCGCAGCGCGAGTTGACCGCGCGCATTGCCCTGATTCGAGTGTGTGTCCCAACCGCCGATGTCCGTGAAAGCGACTTCGAGGCCGACGCCCGCTTTAATCATCTGCGAGATTTGCAGGAGGCTCTGGCCGAAAGGCGTGCGCGGGTATTGCGCGCCGTTCTCGGGCTTGTACTGCGCCGGGTTGACCTTCTTCAAAAAGTTGACGGCCTCGAAAGTCTCGCGCCCCGTGCCGCCCAGCACATCATTCACGCTCTGATCGTACATGGATTCAAACCCGCCCTGCACGTTTTGTGAATATGCGCCCGCGCGGATTGAGAAGTCTGCCAGATTCGAGATGGCGACCGCAGGCGCGCGTCCATAGAGCGCACGAGGCATGTTCTGCGTCATCGAGACAGCGCGAAAGGGCGAAGCCTTCTGCGTGGGCTTCGATTGCAGGTAACGATTGAGCCACCCGTCCGGCGTTCCCTTCTTGCCCGGCGTGGCCGACTCCATGTAATCCTGCGCGTCGAAATGCGAGCGCGTATTGTCCGGTGAACCCACCGCGTCAACAATCGCCAGCCGCTTCGCATCCCACAACGGTTTGAACGGCGCGAGCGACGGATGCAAACCGAAGAAGCCATCCAGATCAATCGCAGCCTCGCGCGAATCGCCCGCGCCCTTCGGCTTCGCAATCGCCAACGATGGACGCAGAGAGTAATAAGCACTCTCGCCATGCGGGATGACCACGTTGAGGCCGTCCACCGCACCGCGCTGAAAGATAGCGATCAAAGTTTTACGACGACCACCAGCGCCCGCGCGGCTCACCCCTTGCGCCAACGCCGTGCGCTGCAAAAACGACGGCACACTCTGCATCACACCGACGCTCGCCAACGCGATGCCACTCGATTTTAGAAAGAATCTTCTGTTCATAATTACCTCGAAGTAATAGGTGATAGGTGATGGGTGATAGGAAAAGATACGTTCTTTCTTATCACCTATCACCCATCACCTATCACTATCTCTTCACTGTCTTTGGAACTCCGGCGAACCGAGAATCAGGCCGACGGCTTTGACGACTTCAGGGTTGCTGACTTTCGATAAGTCTGCCATCGCAACCTGTCCCTGTTGCCCGCGCCGCCCGCCGCCACCGCCGCCGGGACGCATCATCGCGTCGCCGTCATCCATCATGCTCGCGGTGGCCGTCTGAGGCGAAGCGATTGGAAGCGGCTCTTTCAGTTGCCTGAGAAGCGTCTGCTTAGTCTTCACAGAGACATCGCCCTGCACGATCACTTCCAGAAAACGCTCTAACATCTGATCCGAGTTTGATGAGCCTTTTTCTGATTGTCCTGCAAAGCGCGCGAGGTCAACACGCGTGCCCGGAATGCGATTGCTGGCGAGCGCCAGACCGAAGTTCAAACGCTCTAATAAAGCGCCCGTGTTGACCCAGTTTTCGGCCATGTCCGGGTAGCCCGTCGGAGCCTGATACATGTAGAGCGGCTCGCCCATCTTCGCGATCCACTGGTGAACGCCCGGCCCACCGTTCGTCTCGCCGCCGAGCGTGCGAATCGAACTGACGGCCAGCTCAAACGGAGTCTTGATCTTCGCGCGATAACTTTCCGGCGAGTTGAACTCAGGCGAAGTAAAGAGCGCGCGCAACGTTTCGCGGATGTCGCCATCGCTCTTCGTGAAGGCTGCGGCGACGCGGTTGACGAGCGCAGGAGTCGGGTTGTCTGAGACGAAACGACGCGCCAGCTTTGTTGCGATGAACTTCGCGGTCGAAGGATGGCGGGCGAGAATGTCGAGTACCATCAGGCCGTCTTTCATGCCGCCACCCGCAGGAATCTTGTGCCCCAACACAGTCTTCTCGCCATCGTCGTGCAGGCGCGCGTTGAAGTAAAACTGACCGGCGTTGTCGTCCAGGTTCCCGCGACCGCCCATCTCCCTGAGCGCGGCGCTGCGATAGCCACGCGGGTCAATAATCGTCCAACCCGTGAAGCAGCGCGCGACCTCCTGCACATCCTTCTGCGTGTAGCCGCCATCAACGCCGAGCGTGTGCAGTTCCATCAACTCGCGCGCGTAGTTTTCGTTAATGCCACGCTTCGCGCGTTGCTGCTGTTGTTGCTGCTGTGCGGGACGCGGCATGTCGCCGTCATTCTGCTGCTGATTGCGACGCGCGCCACCGCGTCCCATCAACATCCCGAGCAGGCCGCCACCGCCGCGTTGATTTTGCTGGCGTTGCGCCATGCGGCCTCTATTCATGTTGGCGTTCGGGCTGACGCTCTGGAAATTGTCCAGAAAGAAAAGCATCGCGGGGCTTTCGGCGGTCGCCTTCAAGAGATCGGAGAACTTCGCGAAACGTGTTCGGGCGAATCGTGTCGCGGTCGTAAGAGATGAGGAGCCATCTATCCGCAGCTTTGCCCGCGAAGACGTTGAAGTGATTCGTCCAGAAATCAACCATCACTTCCTGCAACTGCCGCTCGCTATAGACGGCGCGCAGGATACGCGAAGCCTGCAACTCAGCCGTGAGTTGCTGTGGTGCGCGCAGGCCGTTCTTGGTCATGTAATCCCGAAACGCCCTGCGAGTCGCCGCGTTGTTCTGCTGCGCTTCGTCTTCTTTGGCCGCGCTTTCAGGCTTCGACATCGCTCCGCTCTCGTCCATCATGGGAGCGTTGGGAGCGTTCTGCGCCGCCTCAGCTTTCTTTCGCGCCGCCACAACGGGCGCGAGTTCCGGCGGGACTTCACCGCGTCGCTCCATGACTCGCAGGAGCGCGTTCGGCTGCGGGTACTTCGCAAAAAGCTCCGGCGTGGAAAGCTGAAGCGCAGGGAGATTCTTCACCTTCGCCTCGGCCACCGCGTCCGAAATCTTTTCGGGGAAAAGCTGCTGCTCGATGTAGCGTTCAAGTCCAACTGCACGCACGCGCTCAACGTCGCCCGGACGCGCCCCGAAGCCGAGACGATTGAGCACGTGCAGAATGCGCTGCTCCTCAGACAATCGCTGCGCCTTCTGTGGCTGCTGCGCGCCGACTCCTAAAGCCAACGTGCCAACCAGAAGCGTCCAGACAAACAGAAGCGCTACCGCGCAGCGTGCAATCTTAGAAAATCTATTTCGTGAACTCATTTTGAAAGCTCTCATCCTAGTCACCATTGAATTTCCGGTTAAAAGTTAATTTTAGCTGGATGCTGCAAGCCTAAATCCCACTTTTGCTGTGAATTTAGACGCGGGGGAGGGGCGGAAGGTTGAAAAAGTTTAAGGGGAGGACAGCAAAAGAAACGGAGAGGAAACTATATTTTAAGCAAATTTGCCTACTTATTCTCTTTAATACTGACGAGGCGCAGGAGCACCACGCAACAAACCTTCAGTACTCAAGTCTTCATCAATCTCTTCCCAGCGAATGCCGTAGCCGCCGCCGATGATTTCCCAATTCTTTCTTTGCTCGTCAGTAGCATTGGACAATCGCGGATACCACACCACCGGGACAGAGATCGTCCTGCCGTCCATCAATCGAACGCTTAACTCATCTTCGGTAACTTCTACATCAGCGACACGCTCATCAGCCGCCAGCGCCAAAATACCCATGCCAAGCCTCCAATAACTCCGTTTGATGTTCGCGGATTATTCTCTCAATTTGCCGCAACTCTTTCGCGCTGAAACCAAGGTTACGCGCAAGGCCCACAGGATTCAACCAAAACTTAGCGGAAAGCCTATCACGATCAACATGCACATGAGGCGGTTCATTAGGCTCATGGCTGTAGAAATAGATGCGATACGGGCATGTTTTCAATACGTTCGGCATTAGTAGTTATCCCGCCTAAACACCCCTTGAACATCTAAGTTGATTTTCTACCGCATAGGTCTTGGGAAGCTGACAGGGCTGCGGTTGCCCTGCCGGTCAACGGCGCGGACGCCGAAGAAGTAGTTGTCCTTTGACATGCCCGGCATCGTGTAACTCGTCACGCGTCCGACCGCGCGTGCGTTCGTCCAGACGGGCGAGGTCGTGTCGCGCCAGACGATTTCGTAGCCCGCGAGGTCAGGCTCCGTGTTGGCGTCCCACTTCAAGTCCGTGTCGTTGGTCAGGCGTGCGGTGACGATGCCGACCGATTTGGGACGAGCGGGGGCGAGCGCGAGCGCGGCGAGGTTCGCGGCGTTGACGCGCGCGACCTGCGCGATGTAGGCGAAGTCCACGAACTCCGGCAAGTCGCCGTACTGCACGCCGTTTTCAACGCGCACGTTCTGGTGCTGGTGCTTGTACTCTTCGTTCGGCTCCGTGAAGCGCACCGCTGCGTAGCCGCGTTCGAGAAAAGGAATGTGATCGCCGCCGCGCAGGTAACGGTCGCGACGATAGATCATCATCACGTTCATTGAAGGAACGTAACGCGCAGCCGTTTCCTTGATGAAGCGCGCAAGCTGGCGCGGGGCCGAATCATTCTCTCCGCCAACGCCGCGCCGCACATTCGCTTCATCATTTGTTTCCGACGACGGCACGCCTTCGGAGAAGACGCGCAACGTGCGGCGGTCGCGCACGCCGTTTCCGCCAAGCGTGTTGCCGACGATGTCGTTGGTGAACATCGCCTCGATGTTCCATTTCTTCTCTTTCGCCTGCTCGGCGAAATATCCAGAGCCGACCAACCCTTGTTCCTCGCCCGCAACGGCCATGAAGATGATCGTCGCGTCAAACTCGTACTTCGCCATCACGCGCGCCATTTCAAGCACGGCAGCCGTGCCCGACGCATCGTCGTTTGCTCCGGGTGCGTCACATTCGGCGTCGGTCGGACTCGTGCACATCGAATCGTAGTGACCGCTGACGACGTACAGGCGATTCTCCGAAGCTGGCTGTGTGCCGCGCAGCGTGGCGACGACGTTGGTGAGAGTGGTCGCGCGCGCGATGCGCGGATACTTGCCCGGCGCTTGCTCGAATGTCTGCTTCTCGACCTTCATGCG
The DNA here is from genome assembly GCA_963791265.1 of uncultured Acidobacteriota bacterium. Classification (GTDB taxonomy): domain Bacteria; phylum Acidobacteriota; class Blastocatellia; order Pyrinomonadales; family Pyrinomonadaceae; genus QHXM01. Next base: position 26,181 of record CAWBSB010000001.1, on the reverse strand, counting down.
CCCGCCCGAAGTTTCGCTCGCCTTTTGAAACTCGCCGTAGAGCCAATCGCGCGCCGCGCCTATGCCGCGCGCCGGATTATCCTGAGCGGAGAGCGTGTTACGCGTGCCGAAGGAGACGAGCTTGCGGATGGTGCGTTCGATGTTGCCCGCGTTGATTTCTGAAACGAGGCGCGCGATGTTCGGGTTGCGCGGCGCGTTTGACATCATCGAGGGTGCGCCAGCGTCGCGCTCTTGCCCCGCGCGTCTTTGCTGCGCGTGCGAAGACGCGGCGAGTGCAAAAGCGCTGATGAATAAAGCAAGGAGCGTGAGCGTAACTGTGAGCAATCGAACGGCGCTGCGGTTTAGCTTGACCTTCATCCTGGACTCCGTTTCCGGCTGCCTGATGCAAGATAGGTTGGAGCGCCGTTAAGGTAACGCGAAGTCGAACGTCAAAGCAACAATCGTGGAGCGGGGCAACAGAACGAATAAGAGGGAGACAGGATTAACAGGATTAACAGGATAAGAAAAGAAGCGGCAAGTTAAACTAACTGAAAGAATACATAATCGCCGCGTAGCGGCAGGATGAATTTAGCCCGACCTTTCAAGGCCGGGAAAGTTGCAGTACCATTCGCAGGCGTCGCGTCAGCGACGGTTGAATCTGAGGTGTCGCCCTTCAACCGTCGCTGACGCGACGTGATGAAACCCTCATTCACCTTGTTCCCAGCCTTGAAAGGCCGTGCTAAATTCACTTCGCCGCTACGCGGCGGATCGATGCACGAGCTTCAATTTTTCTTATCTGGTTTTCTTAATCTTGCTAATCCTGTTAATCCTGTCTAATTCTTTCTTTCCGCTACGGCAGTTTCGTGAAAAGTTAATAAAAGCGGTAGGCGCGGCTTTTCCAGACGACGAAGACTTCGCCGCCGAGTTGCTCTGTGATGGTGCGTAATCCCGGTTCGTCTGCGACGAGCGCGCGATACTGTTCCGACCTGCGACGAATGTTGGTTGTCGGGCGAGAAGAATTGTAGTCGGTGTCCACCCACGCGCCGCCCCGTTTCTGAAAATGACGCCCGCTGACGGTGAATACCTCAGACGAAGTCTGTTTACGCGCTCTCTCTGTGGACATATCGGCAGGACCGCTCTTTGAAGCAGCAGCAGGTGCGCGACGGGTCTGATTCTGCGCCGGACGTGCCACAGTCGTCGCAGTTCCATCCGCGACGTTACGATCCTCTTTGTCCTGCTTCCTATTCACGACAACCCCGCCCGCAATTCTCCCACCGATGGCGACCTCATCAAGATCATCTTTCCCGGCATCTCTGGCTTTCTTCGGCTCGTCCCGCCTGTCCTGAACAACCTGCGGTTCGTTGGCAACCGGGGCTGACAGCACAGGAGATGGGCGCGATTCCGGTGGCGCAGCAGCCGCAACTTCCGATTGCTCACGTTTGCCTGCGCCGAACTCACCCGCTTTGTTTTTAGCGTCGTCAGCCCGCGCTGTCGTGGACTTGGCGACTTCCTCCTGGGAAACGGCGGGCGCAGCATCTACTTCCTTCGGCGCGTCCTTCGCTGGAAGCGGAGTGGCCATCACGCCGGGCTGAATCTGACCTTGCTCATCGGCAAGCGCAGCGGTGTTGCTGTTCCCATGACTCTCGACAGTTCCGGTCGCCGTCGTGTTCGCCGTCGCAGGATTTGCGGCGGGCGCAATTGTCGTTGGAGAGTATCTCGATTCATCTTTGTTCTGCGCGACTGAGCCTGCATCTCTTTGTGAGCGTGTAGCCACAATCGCAACGACGACGAGGACGCCAAACAATGCCAGCGCCGGGACGCCGTAACGCAGCACGGGCGGAGAGAAAATTGCCGCCAGCCACTTGCGCCAGGACGTGGGCGGTTTAATCTCTAAAGCCGCGACCCGCGCTTTTCCTTCATTAGAGATGCTGGCGGCAATCGCCAACTCGGTGACGAGTTTTCGACACGAATCACAGTCCGCTAAGTGAGCGAAGTAACGCGAGCGCGCCGCTTCGGGCAAGGCGTTCTCGGCGTAAGCATTCATCTCGTCGGCATCCAGGTGAGAGCCGCTGCCCGATTTCGTCGTGGCATCGCTCGCAGAGTCTTGCGTCGCGCGCAGAGTTTCACCCTTGCGCCGTGCGTAGCGGCGAAGCAGACGATCCATCTCTGTGCTGTCAGAACTCTTCATCTAATTCAATGAATCACGCTGTGATTAACGCGACTGACTAAAGAACGCTCCGTAGCCGCCTTGCTTGCAGCCAGAGCTCTTCTTTAGCACGCTTTTCATCAAACTTATTCCTCTCGCCCCGCCGGTAGCTCTCCCCCGGCATTATCGCTCGTGAGCATCAATTCCAGATCGCTCTCCAGGTGCATCGCGGCCTCGGAAAGCGAGCGCGCCGTTTCTCCTCGCGTCCAGCCGTGCGCCTCCATCAGGTTCGCCTCGACACGTTCACGCACCTCCGCGTGGATGCGCGTCAGACGGCGGCTGGCCGTCGCTTCATGCACGCCCAGCACAGCGCCAGCTTCACGAAGGCGCAGGCCGTCGAAATAGTAGAGCTTGACGAGAAGCCTGTCTTCCGGCGCAAGCTCCTGTAGAGTTTGCGCGAGCGCCGCTTCGACATCACCCGCAGCCCGCTGCTCCGCGAGCGCGCTTTCCGGGTCGGGCGGAGCATGTGTCGCGCTGAAAGATTCCTCACCCTGATGAGACTCACGCGCCAGACGGTCAAAATCCGTATCAAGCTCTGTTTGCACCAATCGGGAAGATTTACGGTGCTGGTCAATTGCCAGTTGGCCGACCACCGCGCGCAGCCAACCGCCAAGCGAGCCGCGCCCCGAATAGTAAGCAATCTTGCCTGACGGGCGGCCATCATCGCGCACTTTGAGGCCATGCAACTCAGCCCAGATGGATTGCGCTAAATCTTCCGCCGCATCCTCGTTGGAACTCGCAGAGCGTGCAGCCGAACGCACGGTCGTCCCAAACTGCGCGACCAGATCGCTCCAGGCCTGCTGGTCGCCGCGCTCGCACGCCACAATCAAACACAGATCATCCGCATGAAGCGCGTCTATAAATTCGTTGACGCCTTGCGCCGAAGCGCCCGCGTCCGCAGACAAAAGATACTTATCGAGCGCCGCACGCACACGCGGCGCAAGCGCTTCTACGTCCAGCGAGCGGGCATCAGCCGCACGCGCCAGCAGCCGTGCTGTGCCTTCGTTGACGAGTTTCTGCGTTTGTACGTTTGTCTGGCTCACGGGGCTTTCGGTCATCAAACGCGCTTGATGCCTCTATGCTATCACGAACCGCGCTCTTTCCGGGCGCGCTCCGATTGGCTTTGATGCCTGATGCGAACGATTGTTGTGCCTGACCCCTCGCGCTCACGCAAAATGATTCCGGCGGCGTCTTTGACACGCCGTGCACAGTAAGATAAATTCTGAGGACGAAAAGCAAGTGCCGAAAGTTGGTTGTGCGCTCACTTGGTTCGCATTCGTTTCTCCCAATTAAGTGTTGACAAACAGCGGTTTCTCAAGTATTTGAATGACAACCCGTTTATTGTCCATTGCATCCTATTCAAGCCCTTACGTTCATGAGGGTTTGAGCATCTCTGGAGGAAGTTTCATTATGCGACGCAAATACTTTTTCTTTACTTTTGTGGCAGCGGCCATGCTGCTTCTGAGCAATCTGGCCGTCTCCGCGCAAACCGGACAACTGTTTGGCGAAGTCATGATGAAGCAGGCTGATGGAACCACGGTTCCGGCTGCCGGGGCAGTCATTGACGTTTTCCGCGTAGACCTTCCGGGCAAACAAAGCACCAAGACCGACAAGAAAGGTAAGTTCGTATTTGCGGGGCTTTTTTATGCCGGTACTTACATCATCGCGGCCAGTGCTCCCGATGCCAGACCTGACATCATCAGCGATGCTAAAGCCGGACGCGATGTGAACTACCAACTCACGCTCTCGCCCGGAGACGGCAAACGTTTGACTGACGCCGAAGCGAAGTCCATGACGAAAGCCGCTCCAGCTAATACGGGAGGCGGGGGGAAAGCGCGGAAGACAAGAAGAAGCGCGAAGAGTTAATGGCTAAGAACGCGGAGATCGAAGCGGGCAATAAAAAGATCGAGGAAGCTAACACGGTCGTCAACCGTACCGCCAAAGCCGGTAACGAGTTCCTCGCTGCCAAGAACTATGACGCAGCCATCGCTCAATACGACGAGGGAATCAACATTGACCCGACGCATCCCGGACAGCCCGTGCTGTTGACGAATAAGTCAGTCGCGCTCACCAATCGTGGCATCCAGCGTTACAATGATTCTACTAAAGCGGGTGATGAAGCGGCGAAAGCGGCGGGGCGTGAAGCTGCAATCAAGGACTGGCGAGCGGCAACGGAGACGGCAAATAAAGCTGTTGATTTTATGAAAAAAGAGACAGCGCCCGCTGAGGCAGCCGCCCTGGAGAGATTCAATAAAACTAAATATTTGGCGCTTTTTGCCCGCGCCGATGCTTATCGCCTGCTCGTCCCAAAAGGCGACCCGACACAGGCCGACGCCGGGCTTACGGCCTATCAGGAATATATTGCGGCGGAAACCGATCCCGCCAAGAAAGCCAAGGCGCAGGTTGACGCTGCACAGATGTTGCTCGATGCCGGGTCAGCAGACAAGGCTTACGCGCAATTTCAGAAAGCCCTGGCCGACAATCCTGAGAATGTGGACGCCATACTGGGCGCTGGCCTCGCGCTCTTCAGCACCGGGGACAAGGCAAAATATCAGGAGGCCGCCAACTTTCTACAACGTTTCGTTGATAAAGCCCCGGACACGCATAAATTCAAGGCTGACGCTAAGGCGGTGCTCGATAATCTGAAAAGCCAGGAGAACGTCAAACCGCAGACGACGGGCGGTCGCCGTCGAGGCTAAAACAGCCTCAAATCAACCCATTTCCAACAAGGCCGCGCTGGATTATCTTCATCCAGCGCGGCCTTGCTATGTCAATTTGATTGAACAAATTATCATCTTGACACCTGCCTTGGTTAAACTGTAATATGCTTTTGGGCAACGTTGTCAAACATCGTTGCCTATGTTTTGTGTCTTTGCGGGGATGCTGTGTCCTGCATCCATCTGCGACCAAACTTCAACGCCCTACCCCCTTTTGAAGCATTTCTCTACTGGAACTTCTAAAAGATGTCAGCCAAACTAGGCGAAATCCTTGTCCGCGAAAATCTTCTCAGCGCGCAGCAATTGCGCGAAGCTCTCGATTATCAGCGTGCTCATGGTGGCCGTCTCGGCTTCAATCTGGTCAAGATGGGGCTGGTTTCCGACGACATGATCACGGCTGTGCTTTCCCGCCAGTACGGTGTTCCTTCCGTCAACCTCGAACTCTTCGACATAGAGCCTTCCGTTATCCGCCTCATCCCGCAGGAAGTCGCGCAGAAATACTCTGTGCTTCCCCTCTCCCGCGTCGGCGCGAGTCTAACGCTGGCGATGGTTGATCCCACCAATGTCTTCGCCATGGACGACATCAAGTTCATGACGGGACTCAATATCGAACCCGTCGTCGTCTCCGAAGCAAGCGTTCAGGAAGCTATCGCAAAATATTACAGCTCTTCACGCGAGATTGAGCTGGCCACGATAGGCGAGCCTGAAGTTGAAATCAGCGGCATGGGCCGAAACGGCAACGGCAACGGGCATCATGGCGGAATCACGAACGCCGACTTGGTCTCGCTCGGCAGCCTAGACTTCGATACGGAGGCCGCCGAAGGTCTCGAAGTCATCGAAGACAATGAGGAGATAGACCTCTCAACGCTTTCGCGCATGAGCGAAGATGCGCCCGTAGTGCGGCTCGTCAACGTCCTCATGGTTGACGCGCTGCGTCGTGGCGCTTCCGACATTCACATCGAGCCATACGAAAAAGAACTACGCATCCGCTTCCGCATTGACGGCGTGCTCTATGACGTAATGCACCCGCCTCTGAAGATGCGCGATGCGATGATCTCGCGTCTCAAGATCATGTCGAAGCTCGACATTTCGGAAAAGCGGCTGCCGCAGGACGGTCGCATCAAGATCAAGGTTAAGGTTGACTCTCGTTCCCGCGAGTTGGATTTCCGCGTCTCGACTCTGCCGACGCTCTTTGGCGAAAAGGTTGTGCTTCGCCTGCTCGACAAAGAGAATCTGATGCTAGACATGACGAAGCTCGGTTTCGAGCCTGAGTCGCTCGTCAAGTTTCAGCGCAACATCTCGCGTCCCTACGGCATGGTGCTCGTGACCGGCCCGACCGGTTCCGGCAAAACCAACACGCTCTACTCGGCGCTGCAATCGCTGAACACGACCCAGACCAACATCATGACCGCTGAAGACCCTGTCGAGTTTAACCTCGCGGGGGTCAACCAGGTTCAGATGAAAGAGCAGATCGGTCTCAATTTCGCCGCCGCTCTTCGTTCCTTCCTTCGTCAGGACCCGAACATCATTCTCGTCGGTGAAGTCCGCGATTTCGAGACCGCCGAGATTGCTATCAAGGCCGCTTTGACAGGACACCTCGTTCTCTCCACACTCCACACCAACGACGCTCCCTCAACCATCTCGCGTCTGATGAACATGGGCATAGAGCCTTTTCTTGTCGCCACCTCGGTGAACCTCATTCAAGCGCAGCGCCTCATCCGTCGCATCTGCAAAGAATGTAAGACAGAACATTCGATGCCTGCGGAAGCTATGCTTGAGATCGGCTTTACGGCTGAAGAAGTCAAGAATCTGACGATGTACAAGGGACGCGGCTGCCAGACCTGCAACAACACTGGCTACAAAGGCCGTGTCGGTCTCTATGAAGTGATGGAAGTGACGGACGACATCCGCGAGTTAATCCTGATCGGCGCTTCGGCTTTGGAGCTTCGCAAGAAAGCCATAGACGACGGCATGATTACGCTCCGCGAATCCGGCCTCCACAAGATACGCAACGGAATTACCACCATCGAAGAAGTTGTGCGGGAGACGGTGGCTTAACGAGGTGAAAGAATTATGCTGCGCGCTGCCGCTTTATCTCTGCTAGTTCTGGTTTCAGTTATCGTGATGCTGCCGACGAGCGATTCGTCGGCGCATCGCAACGGACGTTCGTCCATCAGTCGTCGTTCCAACATGGGGCGTCGCCATTCGCGTGCCTGGTGGCGACGCTACCGCGCAAGGATTCGTCGCAAGCGCGCGGCAGTCCGTCGCCAGCAAGCTCTGCTCCGCACACGCCGGAAAGCCACGAATCTGAATTCGATGGCCGACAGCCACAAAGGCGCAGCGTTGCCCACTAAGCTCTCTACGGTGAGCGTCGTAAAGAATCCGGGCAGCGGATTGAACCCTATGATTCCGAATGGTTGGGCGAGGCGTGCAGGCGCAAACGGCGAGACCAGGTTTATCGTCAACGCGCAGGATGGGCGAGCGGTCGGTGGAGCGGCGCTTTCCATCGTTAATCTTTACGCCTCAGCCGGGCAGCCCGTGTTGACGGCCAGAGCCCAACGCGCCCTGCCCGGAGGAGTTTCCTTCAAGGAACTGCGCCGCACGGTGATTGACAAAATGGTTTCGGAAGGCGGTTGGGTCGTCAACGACTTTCAGCGTGAGATTGGTGGTCGTCCCGTCTTCATCGTTCTCGCGCAAACCGCTGCTTCAAGTGACGGGCGCAGTCCGCAACTATCCTGGGTCTTTTACTTCACCGAAGTCGAAGGCCGCATCTACAGCCTGGCCACCAACTCGCTGCCGGAATTTGCTGACCGCATGGCCGGTGAGTCCGCTCAGTTGATGGCTTCGCTCCATGCCAACAGCCGCCCGATAGCTTTGGAGACTTCGCAACGCTAACGGTCGAAGCTAAGACTATCAATTCGTAGCCGGTTTTCTGATGGAGGCTAACCTCAGTGATTTATCGCGTAGCAGGGGCGCTATTTTTTATATACGGTAGCTTCCTTACTTTCGGCCATATTATGGGAGGCGAGCAGCCGCGCTCAGGAGAAAGCGGGTTCGCCTCCGGTCAATATGGCAATTTGATAACAGGCATCACAATTGGCATTGCCGGGTTATACGTCCTCGTCAAAAGCTACAAGAAGCAAGCTTAAACGTTCTCACATACCACCTATCAGGGTTCTCGCCTCCCAACCCAAAGCCCCAAGGAGATTTTATGGCATTAAATGAAACTGTCCCGCAGATTACGCTCTCTGAGCTACTGAAAAAGCTCTCAGAGTTCGGCGGCTCAGACCTTCATCTGACGACCAACACCCCGCCGCAGATTCGCGTTGACGGGCACCTGCGTCAACTCGAAGGCTACAAGGTTCTCACCTCCGCAGACACCAAGCAGCTCGCTTACTCCGTTTTGACGGACGCGCAGAAGCACCGCTTTGAAGAGAATCTTGAGCTGGACTTCTCTTTCGGCGTCAAGGGTCTCTCGCGCTTTCGCGCCAACATCTTCAACCAGCGCGGCGCGGTCGGCGCAGTCTTTCGTGCCATTCCCTACGAGATTAAGCCGTTTGAGGCATTGGGGCTGCCGCCCGTCGTCAAGACGCTTTGCGACAAACCGCGCGGCTTGATTCTCGTCACAGGGCCGACCGGCTCCGGTAAATCAACGACGCTGGCCGCGATGATTGACAAGATCAACACGGATCGCCACGAGCATATCTTAACCATCGAAGACCCGATTGAATTTCTTCACAATCACAAAAGCTGTCTGGTCAATCAGCGCGAAGTCAACGCCGACACGCGCGGCTTCGCCGAAGCGCTCAGAACCGCTCTTCGTCAAGACCCTGACGTGGTGCTCGTCGGCGAAATGCGCGACCTCGAAACCATCGAATCCGCGCTCCGCATCGCAGAGACAGGCCACCTGACATTCGCCACGCTCCACACGAACTCTGCGGCTTCGACCATCAACCGCATCATTGACGTTTTCCCCTCAGAGCAGCAGTCGCAGGTGCGAGCCCAACTCTCGCTCGTGCTCGAAGGCATCATGTGCCAGGCACTGCTGCCGAAAGCTGATGGGCACGGACGCGCAATGGCTCTTGAAATCCTCATCCCGAACGTGGCCATCCGCAACCTGATTCGCGAAGACAAGGTTCACCAGATTTACTCGATGATGCAGACAGGCCAGGACAAGTACGGGATGCAGACTTTCAACCAGTCGCTCGCCACGCTCTATCACAAGCGTCAGATAGGCTTGGAAGTCGCCATGCAGCGCTCTTCCAACGCGGATGAATTGAAAGAACTGATTGATCGCGGCTCAGGACTCAACACGGGCAACGGCAACGGTTTTCCGCCGAAACCCGGAGCGCACGCCAGCCCATACGCGCAACCCAGACCAATCGGGGCTCGTCCCGGCCCAAGATAAATTCAGGCGTCAGGAACATCGGATTGAAGAGGAACGAGAAAACGAAGATGCGAATCAGGCAAAAGACAAGCGACAGATCGAGCATGGCGGGCTTCATTTGCGCGCTCGTGCTTTTGTCGTGTGCTTTCGCCAATGTCTCTTCCGCGCAGGAACCGGGACGCCGTTCGGCGCGCTCTTTGACGAGTGAAGATTTGCTGAACCGTCCCGTCCTCTACGTTCCACAACCTCCGGCCTCCAATGCTGTCGCCGCTTCGTCCGGCACAGCGAGAAGCGTGGGCAGCACTTACTACCGCGATCCTGCGGGAGCTTTCACCCTCAACTTTCCGAACCGCAACTGGCTCGTCTATGCCAGAGCAGGCAGCGCCGGAAGAAGATACAACCAGCGTTCGTTTCGCCGGGTTGAAACGGAAGGCTTCGCCTCGGCGACCGCCAATGTCTACGTCCTGACGGAGAACGGCAATCTTCCCATCACTGATCCTTCACTGCTCGGCGCAGACGCTCAAAGGGAGCTGGCCTCCACACTCGCCACACGCTTTTTGAGCAGCAATGCTTCGCTCGTTTCCGTCGAGCCTCTCTCTTCAAACACACGCGCGGGGCTGCGCATTATTGCCGACCAAACAATCGCGCGCCGCGTCGCCGTGCGTGCTTCGATTAACGTTCTCGAACGCCAGGGGCGTCTCTACGTCATAGTCTGCTGCGCTTCCCCCGAAACATTCGACGCTTCACAGCGCGAGTTTGAAGTTATTACCGATTCATTAGCCTCTTCAGTCATGCGCTCTTAACGGAGCCGTGACTAACAAACAGGAGTTTTCAGTCATGCCCACTTACGTCTTCAAAGGCCGCAACCGACTCAACGAGATCGTCGTCGGCGAGCGTGTTGCAGATAACCGTGAAGCCCTGCGCCAGATTTTGCGCCGCGAACAGGTCACGCTCACCTCCGTCAAGGAGAAGGGGCGCGAGATCGGCATCCCCAAACTCGGCGGCAAAAAGAAGGTCAAATCAAAAGACCTGGCCATCTTTACACGCCAGTTTTCGGTGATGATTGATGCCGGACTGCCGCTCGTGCAGTGCCTGGACATTCTCGCGCAGCAGCAGCAGAACAAATATTTCCAACAGACTTTGTTACAGGTGCGGCAGGACGTGGAAGAAGGCTCGACCCTGGCGGCGGCGATGTCGCGTCATCCGAAGGTCTTTGACCAACTCTACTCGAACATGGTTGAAGCGGGTGAAACGGGCGGTATTCTGGACCTCATTCTCCAGCGCCTTTCAACCTTCATCGAGAAGATCGTCAAGCTGAAGAAAGACGTGGTCTCGGCCATGATCTATCCGACGGCGGTCATCGTGCTGGCGATTGCTGCGATAGCTGTAATCATGGTCGTCGTGATTCCGCAGTTTCAGACAATCTTCGTCGGACTGCTTGGCCCCGGCGAGAAATTGCCGTACCCGACGCAGATTGTGGTCAACACCAGCGACTTTCTCGCTGGATGGGGCGGGCTTGGCATCCTTGCTGCTATCGTCGCGGCAATTATCTTAATCCGCACCTACTATAAAACTCCGAGCGGGAACATAAAAATTGACGCCATCATGCTGAAGCTTCCCGTCTTCGGCAACATTCTACGCAAAATCGCCGTCGCACGTTTTTCACGCACGCTCTCAACGCTGCTTTCATCCGGCGTGCCGATTCTGCAATCCCTGGACATTACGGCGCGCACGGCGGGAAACAAGATCATCGAGCAAGCCATTTTGAAGGTCCGCGCCGGAGTCGAACGCGGCGAGAATTTCGTTGATCCGCTTCAGGCGACAGAAGTGTTCCCACATATGGTCTCGCAAATGATCGGCATCGGCGAACAGACCGGCGCGCTCGACGCCATGCTCGCCAAGATCGCGGACTTCTACGAGCAGGAAGTTGACTCGGCAATCGCCAACCTGCTCACACTGATCGAACCCATCCTCATCGGCTTCCTCGGCGTCACCATCGGCTCAATCGTCATTGCCATGTACCTGCCGCTCTTCACCTTAATCGGTAAACTTTCGCAGGGACATTAACCTTCAGCGGCACACATATCTTTCGTTCTTGGATACTCGTAACTTTCGTTTCAGGTATCCGTAATTTTCACTCCACGTAAAGCCTGCTATGTGCAGGCTTTACGTTTTTTGGTGCTTAACGTTTAATGATGATTTAGTTTTTGCCCGGCGCATCTGCGAGCCCGATGACGGAACCTTTCATATAGCCGAGCGGACGCTCTCAGGGGATGGAAGCCCTGCACACAGGCTGAGGAAAGAGCAAGGTAGAAGGTTCTGACAGCAGAGATGCAGGCGGGCAGGCGCGCGTTCGTCGGGAGCCTCATCGGGATCGCCGTGTAGGCGGGGCCGCTCCCGTGGCTTACTACGCTTCGAAGTAATTCTCGCAACAAAAAACCTCACGGGTGCGTTGTTTCTATTGCATCATTTCTTTTTCGCCACGCTTGAATTAGAATCGCGCTTGCCTCGCAAGCTCTCATCAGGACGGTCCGCATGCCAAATAAAATTTTTCGCTCTCTCAGGACAAACTCGCGCAAGAAGGTGTTGAAATCAAGGAACACAATCGGTGCTCTATTGATCGCGCCGCTGGTCGCGATGCTCGCGATGACGGCTTCGACAGGTGCGTTCGCCGAAGAATGGCCACAGTTTCGCGGATCCAACGGGAGCGGCGTTTCCGTCTCGACCGGGCTGCCGGAAGTGTTCGGCCCTGAAAAGAATGTGATTTGGAAGACGCCGCTGCCGCCTGGTCATTCTTCGCCGGTGCTGACGCGAGATCGCGTGTTCGTCACCGCGTACGCCGAGGGAAACGCAATCAGCAGTCAGCAATCAGCAACTGGCACTCAGGGGAATGCCCGCGAGAAGAATCATAAGCTCTTGGTTATCTGTCTTGACCGTCAGACAGGAAAGCTGCTGTGGCAGCGAGAAGTACCTCGGACGCGCGAGGGCCGATTGCAGAACGTCAATAATCCGGCCTCGCCAAGCCCCGTGACGGACGGCATGAATGTCTACGTCTTTTTCCAGGAGTTTGGGTTGGTTTCTTACGACAGTAATGGCAAGGAGCGTTGGCGGCTCCCGCTCGGACCGTTCAATATGTTCTACGGATTCGGGGCGTCTCCCATTCTCGTTGATGACAAAGTAATCCTGCCCGTCGATCAGGACAGTCCCAGTTCATATCTAATCGCGGTCGATAAAACGAGCGGGCGCGTGCGCTGGAAGGTTGAGAGGCCCGCGGTCATCTCGGGTTACTCGACGCCGATTATTTACCAACCGAAGCAGGGTCCGAAGCAGATCGTTGTTCCAGAGTCGTTCCAGCTCTCGGCTTACTCGGTCGCGGATGGCAAGAGAGTTTGGTGGGTACGCGGCCTGGCATGCGAGATGAAATCGATTGCCAGCAGCGATGGGGAATATGTCTATATCAACGGCTGGGGCTTCCCGCAGAATCAACCCGGAGAGCAAATCAGCACGATTCCCCTGGAAGAGGCATGGGCGAGATATGATAAGAATAACGATAAGTTAATCGCGAAGTCCGAGGTAACGGGCGCGGAGAAGATGGACAAGATGTTGAAAGCCGCCTTCGAGGCGTTCGATATGGACCGCGACGAGAAGTTGAACGCGAAGGATTGGGAAGTGTTTCGCGGCATGATGGCTTCGGAGAATGGGCTGCTCGCAATCAGGCTGGGAGGACAAGGCGATCAAACAGCGACCGCGATTCGTTGGCGCTATCAGAGACCGGTGCCGCAGGTTCCTTCAACACTTCTCTACAAAGGCGTCTTATATATGGTCAATGACGGCGGGATTCTGATCTCGTTTGATCCGGCGACCGGTAATGTCATCAAGCAAGGCCGTCTGCAAGGTGCTATTGATAAATACTTCTCGTCGCCGGTGGCGGCTGACGGCAAGGTGTTTCTGGTCGGCCAGGGTGGTCAGGTGTCTGTGTTGAAGGCCGCAGGCGATTGGCAGGTACTTGCGGTAAACGAGTTGGACGACGAGGTCTTCGCGACCCCGGCGATTGCAGACGGGAGGGTTTACATCAGGACTCGCAGCGCGCTTTATAGTTTTGGCAAATAGCGCCGACGAGCGAAAGCCATCCAGCCAGCGACGTACATAATGATGAAAAGCAGCCTCTAATGGATGTTTGTCCCTGCACAGTCCTGATAATTTGAGCTTCAAAATGGAAAGCATACGTCGCAGGTAAATTCTTAGTAAAAGCTGTCAATGAATTGTAAAAATTGCCGGTGCTGCTACAGACGGCAGGCCCCGGTTCGGTGTATATAAAGAGGCGTGTGGACGATTGGCGGAAAAGCGACCCGGGTAAGAGCCTTCTTCAGACGGCATCTGCTGTGGATGGGTTTTTTCGCCGTTATCATTCCTCTCATTAGCATCGTTCTTCTACAGTACTGGTCGCTCTCGAAACTAGAAAAGACTTCGACCGTCGCCGAGAAGGTGTGGATGAAAAACTATCTCTCGGACGTTTCCAAGGAGATCAAGTATTTTTATCACACGAGCGCCGAGCAGTTACTCAACACGCCAGCCAGCGCTCTCACTAAGGAGGGTTTGGAGAAAAGGCGCTCGCTCTTCGGCAAATGCGATGCCGAGGAGGCGAAATTCCTCTTCCTCGCCGTCTTCAATGACCCGGCCGACTCGACCGTGCTTTTCTACCATCCGCGCGAGCAGAAGGAAACTTATCACCCGACCGTCGCGGAAGCGCGCGCAGTCAATGTAGCTATCGCGCCCTTCAAACTGCTTAGCCATGAAGGCGGCGTGGTGCGAACGCCCGCGCTCTCGATTGACGATCACGACCCGGAAAATCGCGTCATTCTCAAACCCGTGACGGACGAGTCCAGAAAAGTCGTCGGCGTGACGGGGATGATTATCAATGCCTCTTACTTTCGTGAGACATACCTCCCGCGTGTGCTCCACAGTTCCCTGCAAAAGTTTTTCCCGGCCGAAGCTCAGGAGAACGTGATTGTGACGGTTCACGACGGGAGCGGGCAGTTGGTGATGTCAACGCAGCCCGTCAAAGGGCAAGATAATGAGGCGCTGACGACTCTGCCGTATTTTTCGGACTGGCGTCTGGGCATCCGCAGCCGCCACATGACACCCGAGCAATGGGCGCGCTGGAATTTCAACGTCAACCTGACGCTCTCAATTCTGATGGCGGTGGCCGTGATGGGCGGAATCATTCTGGCCTTGAGGACCGCGTCGCGCGAGATGAAGCTCTCGCAAATGAAAACTGACTTCGTCTCCAACGTCTCTCATGAATTGCGCACCCCGCTTTCTTCGATCCGCGTCTTCGGCGAATTCTTAAAACTTGACCGCGTCAGGGATGAGGAAAAGATTCGCGAGTACGGCGAATACATAGAGACCGAGAGCCGCCGCCTGACCCAGCTTATCAACAACATTCTGGACTTCTCTAAAATTGAATCTGACCGGAAGTCCTACCACTTCGAGCGGGCCAACCTTGAAGAGGTGATTGCCGCGACCTTGAAGACGTTTGACGCGCAAATCAAACAGCATAATATCTCGATCAGGTTTGAGCGCCCGCCCGCACAGCTTCCGCCCGCCCTGATTGACACCGATGCTGTAGCGCAGGCGTTTATGAATTTGCTCGACAACGCGGTCAAGTATTCCGGTCCGGCGAAGGAGATTGAAGTCCAGATTAATCGCAGGGACAATTTTGCGACCATCTCTGTGACGGATCACGGAATTGGCATTCCGCGCGAAGAGCACAACAAGATTTTCGAGAAGTTTTACCGCGTCAGCACGGGGCTGGTTCACGACGTGAAAGGCAGCGGCCTCGGCCTGTCGCTCGTCAAACACATTGCCAAAGCACATGGAGGGCGGGTCGTGGTCGAGAGTGCGCCAGGACGCGGCAGCACTTTCACTCTCTACTTGCCAATCGAAGCGGGCTTGAGCGACCGGGCTAAGAATACGCCGACGACCCCGACGCTCGGCGCAGACCACCCGCTGACCGGGCCCGTGTGAGATGGAAAGTTTGTTCCATTTAGCGGAAACCTCTTATGGAAAAGATGCGTAAAGTTTTAATAGTCGAAGACGATCAAGCGATGGCCGTGGCCTTGAGCGATGGCTTCACTTACGAGGGCTTTGGGGTGCAGCTAGCGCGCGACGGCGCGACGGGCTTGCGCCTCGCGGCGGAAAAAGAGGTTGACCTCGTTATTCTCGACGTGATGCTACCGCAGATGAGCGGCCTCGACGTGTGCAGGCAACTCAGAAACGACGGCAACGGCACGCCGATCATTATGCTGACGGCGCGCGGACAGGAGATTGACAAGGTCATGGGCCTCAAGTCCGGCGCAGACGACTACGTGACCAAGCCCTTCAGCTTTCTGGAATTGATGGCGCGGGTCGAAGCCGTGCTGCGTCGCACGTCAAAGCCTGCGGAAGCTATCGAGCAGCTCCGCTTCGGCGATATCGAGATGTCCTTCAAAAACTTTGAAGCGCGTAAGGCGGGCCGCTCCATCGAGCTGTCACCGCGAGAATTCAAAATCATCAAATACTTCGTCGAGCACCGGGGCGAAGTCGTCACCCGCGACCAACTGCTCGACGCCGTCTGGGGCTACGATTCGCTGCCGCTGACGCGCACCGTTGACATGCACATCGCCAAGCTCCGGCAGAAGATCGAGGACATGCCGTCGGACCCGCGCTATCTCATCACGATCCACAGGGTTGGTTACAAGTTCACGGGATAAAAGGTAGAGGCAGGGCTTGTCCCTGCCCGTATGGATGCGAAAGCGAACAGGCAGGGACAAGCCCTACCCCTACAGTCTAATGATGAAAAAAACGCTACTCGTCATCGCCGTCATCATTGTCTACGTGTTGCATCAGGATTTCTGGTTCTGGCGCACGGCGCGGCCCCTCGTCTTCGGCTTCATACCCATCGGCCTCTTTTATCACGCGGGCTTCGCGGTGCTGGCCGCGCTGTTGATGTGGCTGCTGGTCACACACGCCTGGCCGTCGCACCTCGAACGAGAGATAGAGACTCAAACACCCGCTCGTGAGGAGGAAGAGCGTTGATACCTGCTATCGTCGTCTTCATCTACCTGGCTATCGTTCTGTACATCGGTATCTTCGCTTTCCGTCGTTCGACCGGAAAGCAGAAGGCGGAAGACTATTTTCTGGCGAGCCGTTCTTTAGGCCCTTTCGTTTTTCTGTTCTCTCTCTTTGGCTCGAACATGACGGCCTTCGCCATCCTCGGCTCTTCGGGACACGCCTTCACTAACGGCATCGTTACTTTCGGGTTGATGGCCTCGTCCTCGGCGCTGGTCATCCCGCTGTCGATTTTCCTGATCGGCACGCGCGTCTGGGCTCTGGGCAAGAAGTACGGCTTCATGACGCCCGTGCAGATGTTTCGCGACCGCTGGGAGTGCAGCCACATCGGAACAGTGATTTTCGCGGTGCAGGCGGTGCTGCTTTTGCCTTACGTCATCATTGGCATCATGGGCGGCGGCACAACCCTGGCGACCATCAGCGGCGGCCTCGTGCCCTTCTGGTTTGGCGGCGCAATCGTGGCGATGGTGGTGATGTCATACGTCTTCTTTGGCGGAATGCGCGGGACGGCCTGGGTCAATACTTTCCAGACGATTCTCTTCCTCTGCTTCGGAGCTATCGCCATCGTGGTGATTGGTTATGGGATGGGCGGCTTCCAAAACGCCGTCCAACAACTGCAAGCCTCGCCCGCGACCGCACCGCTCCTGACACGAGAGCGCATCTCGCTGCTCTACTTTTTCAGCTATACCTTCATCCCGCTTTCAGCCATCGCTTTCCCGCACATCCTCATCTTCTGCCTGACAGCGCGCAAGATGGTGCAGTTCAAAAAGACTGTCATCTTTTACCCGCTCTGCATCATGGCAATCTGGCTGCCGTGCGTCTTTCTAGGCGTGATGGCAAACCGCGTTGCGGACGTGCCGCAGATTCGCGCCAAGCAGGAAGCGCGCCGTGTGCTGGCGACGCAGGGTAAGACGATGACGCCGGACGAGCGCGACCAACTGCGCGAAGAGGCGGCGGGAGATGACGTTATTATACGGCTGCTCGAACGCTACGCGCCGCTCTGGCTGGCGGGACTTTTGGGCGCGGGCATCATGGCCGCCGTGATGGCTTCGGATTCACAGATACTCGCGCTCTCAACTATGTTTACGGAGGACGTGTTCGCCTTCTACGGAGGCAAGCGGCGCTTCGGCGAAGCCGTGCAGGTGCAGACGGGGCGCATCTTCGTCATCTTGCTAACCGTCATCGCTTACGCCATAGCGATGCGCGCCCCGGAAGCAATCTTCGACCTCGCCATCCAGTACGCCTTCTCGGGCTTCGCCGCGCTTTCGCCGCTCCTGGTCGCCGCCCTCTTCTGGCGCGGCAGCACGAAGTGGGGCGCGCTTGCCTCGACTGTCTGGACAGCCACAGCGGTCGCGGCGGTCGCCATCTTTCAGGCCGTCGTCCCCGCCCCCGCACCCGGCCCGCCGTCTGTCATCTGGTCTCTTGGCGGCACGGAAATCTTAGCGCGCACACCCGGCGGCACAGCCGTCTTCGGCTTCATGCCCGTCGTACCGATGGTCATTATCTCGGCGCTCCTGATGATTGTGGTTTCGCGGCTGACGCGTAAGCCCGCCGAGGCGACGATCCAGAAATACTTCGAACGCGCGGCGTGATTACTGCCCGTGCGGCTCTGCCGCATTGATATGCGGAAAGGCTCCGCCTTTCCGTTGAGTCGCCACTTACCATTCCCGGTGAGGCTGCGCCTCACCGCGCGAGGCGTAGCCTCGCCAGAGTTAAAGAGCAGCGTACCGGAAAGCCATAAGCTTTCCGCACATCAGACGGCAGAGCCGCATACGTCGAACTCACGTTAATCTACCCGAAACAGTAAAGCCGTCCGTCCTGCGCGCCGACGACGACGCGTCCCGAACCGACACCGGGCGATGCCGAAACGGGGGCGCCCGCGTTGAATTCCCAGAGCAACGAGCCGTTTGAGAGGTCGAGCACATAGAAGCGCCCGTCGTTTGAGCCGACGTAGACGCGGTCTCCGGCGATTGCCGGAGAGGATTCGACGCGCGCACGCGTGCTAAAAGTCCAGAGGCTTTTGCCGGTGGCGGCGCTCAGGCAGTGAACCATCTTGTCGCGCCCGCCGACGACGAGGCGTCCACCAGAAACGGCAGCCGACGAGTAGAAGGGAAACTGTCGCTCAGGGTGCTTGTATCGCCAGCCCACGCGGCGTGAGCGAAGGTTGACGGCCAGCACGTCGTTGTTGAATGTGCCGTAGTAAGCGAAGCCGTTGGCGAACGCGGGCGAAGCGCCTGTGTAAGCGCCCGAGGCAACCTGAAAAATTTCCCTGCCGTCACTGAGGCGGATGGCGCGGAAGACTTCGTCGCAGCCTGCGATGTAGGCAATGCCGTTGACGATTGCGGGCGTGGCGTGGACAGGGCCGTTAGTCTTGATTTTCCAGAGAAGCGCGCCCGTTCGCGCGTTGAGGCAATAGAGATGCTGGTCGTAAGAACCGATCAACACGCGATTGCCGACGGCCACCGGGGAAGACTTGATTTCACTGCCAGTCTTGAAAGTCCACACGGGGCGTCCGTCGCGTGCGCCGACGGCGTGCAGGACTCCCCCCAGGTCGCCAACGTAAACCAACTCGTCCGGCTTGTGATAAAAGGGTGACGACTCTCCTATCTCGCGGCCAGTGTTGTACCTCCAGTAGACCGAGCCGTTCTCCAGGCTGAGGGCCACCAACTCGCCTTTGTGAGAGCCGACGAAGACCGTGCCGCCGACGACCGCCGCCGATGATTCTATCGAGCCGCCAGCCTCAAACGTCCACAGATGTCTGAGTGTCTTTGGCAGATTCGTCGATCCCGAAAGGCCAGTCAATTGCTGATTGCCACGGAATTGATACCAGTTAGTGGCGGGTGTCGTTGCCTGCGGCTTCGCCGCAGAAGGCAAAAGTAAAAAGGTAACAGGTAAAAGTAAAGCAAAAACAATGCTTCGCTTTCTTCCCTGTTGCCTTTTGCCTGTTGCCCTTTTACTTTTAGTTAGTAAGCGCACTTGTAAACCTCCAGTGCCCCGGCAGCGTCAAATGCGCGGGGATTAAAACGGCCTGTCCACTGCCCGGCGGCCTCTTCGGCCAGCATCTCGAAATCACTCTTCAAAACTCCCGCCTTGCTGAGTTTCGTCGGAAACGCACCGGCCTGAGCGAGTTGTTCGAGGCGTCGCGCGAGACTGGCGGCCTCGTTACGCGAATCACCGTCTCCGTTGGATAAATGTGAAAGCTCGTCGTACCTGTCGCCCGCGACCTCGTCGTTCCAGCGCACGACCGTCGGCAGCAGCAGCGCCAGCGCGACGCCGTGGGCCATGTTGTAATGCGCGGTCAGCGGGTTGGCGCAGGCGTGGGTCGCGCCGAGCATAGAGTTTTCAATCGCCATCCCGGCGTAGTAAGCCCCCAATTGCATCGCGCCGCGTGCTGCAACGTCGTCCGGCTCCGTCAGCACGCGCTCGTAATTGCCTTCCAAAAGTCGCCAAGCCTCGCGCGAGAAAAGCTCAGAGAGAGGATTACGGCGGGTTGTAACGTAAGTTTCGACTGCGTGTGCAATGGCGTCGAAGCCGGTGGCGGCTGTCACGTTGCGCGGCTGCGAGATGGTCAGCAGAGGGTCCAGGATAGCCACGCGAAAAGCCGCCTGCGGGTCGCCGCAAGCCATCTTGACATGAGTTTCGGCATCTGTGATGAGCGCATAACTTTGCGCTTCGCTGCCGGTTCCGGCGGTTGTCGGGATTCCAATCATAGGCAGAAGCGGCTGCAACGCCTTGCCGTAGCCCTGGTAATCCTGCATGAGCCCGCCGTTCGTCAGCAAAAAGTTAATGCCCTTAGCGCAGTCCAGAGAACTACCGCCGCCGAGTCCTATGATCGAATCTATCTTTAACGGTGCGGCAAACTCGCGCCCGGCCTCTACCATCCGCGTGTCAGGATTAACCTCGAAGTCGTGAAAGGCTTCGACCTCGATACCACTGGTTGTTAACAATCTCTTCGCTTCTACGACGTAACCGCAGTCGAGCAGCCCGTGGTCGGCAACGAGCAACGAGCGACGAAACCCGAGTTCGCGCGCCAGTTCACCCAAACGCGCGAGCGATCCGTTGCCAAAAACTACGCGCGTGCAAGAATGGAAATCGAAGTTCCCCATTGAAGGCGTGGTGTCCTCAGTCAGTACCGCCTGCGGTAGCGGGCGGGTCTCAAGTGTGACCAAGACCCGCCCGCTACCGCAGGCGGTACTGACCTTTGTCTCATCACTTCGTTTCTTTAAGCGCGTAAAGCTGGTTGCGGTTCGAGATGTAGAGCGCGCCGTTGGCCGGAACGGGGCTGCTGTAGACGGAGCTGCCCATGTTCATCTCGCCCAAGACCTTCTTTACTTTTCCGGCCTGCATGATGACGACATCGCCGTCTTCATCGCCCAGATAGAGTTTGCCGTCCACGAGCAGGGGCGAGCCCCAGACGGCGGCGAACATGTCGTGCGTCCAGTAGACCTGCCCGGTCTTGGCGTCCAGACAATGCAGGAAGCCGCTGAAGTCTGGCTGATAAATCAGTCCGTCGGCAATCGCCGGGGTCGAGATCGAGCGGCGGATTTTGTCGAAGTGCCAGACGAGTCCGGTTTTCGTGATGTCGCCGCGCTTGGTGGCGTCAATGCAGTACATGTGGCCGACGCCCTCGCCGTGCTCCGGGTCCTGCCCGTTGGAGATATAAACGCGGTCCTCGTAGACGACGGCTGTGCTAATCAATTCATTGCGCGTCTTGGGCCAGGTGGAGTCCTTCGGGTTGGTGTCAAACTCCCAGAGCTTCTTGCCGGAGAGCGCTTCGTAGCCGCGAATCCAACCGTCGCCCTGGCCCATAATCACCTGATCCACGCCGCCGATTTTCCCCACCGTCGGCGAGGCCCACTGACCGTGCAGGATGCGGTTGCCGACGGAGTTGTCTTCCCAGACGAGCTTGCCCGTTTTCTTGTTGACGGCGATGATGGCCGGGGCCTTCGGCGACGGGATGTTGACGTGGCTCTCGTCCTGCCCGTTTGAGGTGCTGACGTAGACGAGATCGCCGAACGAGACGGGCGAGGAGTTCGCCAGATTGTGCGGCTGCGAGCCGACCTCCTCCATCATGTCAAACTTCCAGACCACGTCGCCGTTGAAATCGCCCGTCAGCTTCTCATCCTGAACGCCGTCGTTCTCTTTATCCCGAAATCCTTGTGTGTCGAGGCAGACCAGTTCGGCGCGGTTCGAGACGTAGTAGAGGCGGTCGCCTTCGACCAAGGGCGAAGAGGCCACGCCCTGATAGGGCCAGTCATTGACGCGGCCCGCAGCCAGCTTCTCATGGGTCATCTGCCACATGAATTCACCGTCCGATTCGCGAAAGGCCATCACGACGCCGCGGTCGCCCGGCTGCTTCGGGTCGCGCAGGCCCTCGTTATTCGTCCCAAGGAAAACCATCCCGCCTGAGACGACCACGTTGCCGTAACTCTGCGAACCCAGTTGCGCCACCCACTTGATGTTCTTCTTCTTCGCCACGTCCCAGGTCGTCGGCAAACCCTTCATGTTGGAGACCATGTTGCGGTCAGGCGTGCCGCCCCACATCGGCCAATCACCCGACCCAGGGTCTGACGCCGCCCCCGAAGAGGTCGAAAAAAGAAGCGCCGCGACGCAGAAGGCGAAGGACAGAAATCCTATGACCTGCCATCTCCTGCCCGTTGCGCTCCGGCTTTTGACGCCTGACCCCGAACGCCGTGCTTTGAATGGACGCATTCTGACTCCTGACTCCTGACTCCTGACTTCTGTTTTTCTCATTTGTTCGCGTACACCTTCAGATTATCGAAAAAGATTTCCGCCGGGGCGGCTCCGAAGATTCCGGGGCTGCCCTGAAGATTCGGGATGGGATCAACACGCTCAATCATCCATGCAGTAGGTTCCGTTTCTGCCACTGGCCAGGCCTTGCCGCGCGCACGCACTTTGCCGTCCGCAAGCCGTTCGACTTGCAGCTTAACGCGATACCACGTATCCGCCTTCCACGCGAACGGGACTGAGACGGTGCGAGCGATCTCAGGCTGCCACGGTTGCAGCTCAAGCTTCTGGCTGTTGCCGAACAGGACGAGCGCGTAGCGCTGTGCGATCACTCCGGCGTCGCCCGTTTGCCGCCGCTTCTCCGTGGCACGGATGTCCACTTCAACAGTGTAATTCGACAAATCCGAAGGCCCGAAGTAGGCGCGCGCGCGGCTCAGGAGTGAAGACCCTTCGGTAGTTTTGACCAGCATCTTCTGGCCGTCAACTTCGCGCACAATATATTTAAGGCCCGCATTGACCCAGTGCGCTGGCACAGTATTGGGGCCGTAGGAGTCGAACGTCTCGCTCCACGGCAAAGGCGGAATGACGCGCACGCGCGCCGCCCCCGTCACCTCGCCGACGGTGGCCTTGACCAGACCGGCCTGCGGTGCTGTCTCCATCCCGGCAGTGAATTGTCCCCGCTCCGAAACCTTGCCGGGCAGCTTATCCAGAACCCAGGTCGCCTGCTTCTCTTCGCGCAGGAAACGGCCCTGTGCGTCGAACAGCCGGACGCGGAAGCGAACGCTCTCGCCGGGCTTGAGCATCAACTCGGTTGGGACGACCTGAACGTGCGCCACGGGCGCGTGCGAGAGCGGCAGGTCTTCGATCTTCGCGGCAGGCTTCTCGGCTGCGTGCTTTTTACCGATAGAGTAGAGCGCTTTTTCCGTCACTATGTAGACGCGCCCACGCGAGACGGCCACCGAGCTTAAGATGGCCTCCGGCTCGGTATCCGTTCCCAACTGGTCTTGATCCAGAATCTCACAGCCCGCAGCGGTCGGCTTCAGGATGAAAAACTTGCCATTCTCCGTCCCGACGTAAAGCTTGCCATCGGCCAGTACGGGCGAGGCTTTTTGAATCGTCCCGAGGTTTAGCAGCCAGAGTTGCTTGCCGGTCGCGATGTCAAAGGCTGCCAGATTCGCGCCGTTATCAATCTGGTAGAGACGATCACCGTCAATCACGGGCGAGGAAAAGCCGCCCTGAAATCCTTTGACGTTCCATTTGATTTGCTCTTTGCCGATGTCGCCTTTGGCCGCCGCATCGACGGCGGCGATCATGCCCATCTCGCTCGAATCTAGGTTCTCCTCGCTGTGCGTAATGATGGCGGTCGTGCCGTGGACGACGACGCCCGTGTTTAGCCCTCGCTTGCTGACGATGTACTTCCAGACCGGCTCGCCCGTGCTGACCTTGATGGCGTAAACCCCGCCGTCGCTCACGCCCTGAATCAGTAAGCGTGTGCCGCCCACGTTAACGACGATAGGCGGTGCATAGGTCGTGTCGTAGGGACGCCCGCCGGGGCTACTGACCCAGACGGTCTCGCCTGTGTTCCTATCGAAAGCCATGAAGCGGTGCGCGCCGCGCGAGTGGTCGCCCCAGCCGAAGGTGATACCGCTGACGATAACTGTGTCACCTTCGATAATCGGCGAGACGGTGCGCCCGCCGTGCGTCGTCAGCAGCCCGAAATCTTCGCCGAGCGAACGCTCCCAGAGCAATTTGCCATCGCTCGATAAGGCGAGCAGCGAACCGCCGACGCCGAGGACGTAGATGTTGCCCGTCGAGGGGTCGCCGACCGGCGAAGCCCAGCCGACACGGTGCGGCGGCACGTCCGACAGGTAAACATTGAAATGTTGCTCCCAGAGCAGCTTTCCGGTATCGGCGTTGAAACACTGCACGCGCTCCTGAAGTGTTTCGCCCTTGCCGACAGAGTTCTGTAGAAAAACTTTGTCGCCCATCACAATCGGTGCCGAGCGCCCGCCGAAGGGAACTTTCCAGGCGAGATTGTCACCGGCTGGCGACCATTTGACTGGCAGATTTTTTTCCGGCGAGCTGCCGTCGCGCGCGGGGCCGCGCCAGTCCGTCCAGTCGCCACCTGCGGACGCAGCCTGCGCGGAAAGGGTCAGCAGAAGCGCGACCAGGAGTTTGCCGAGCGTAGAAGAAAGGGGCTTCATCATCAGTTTTCCCAAGCCTGTATTCTTAAGTTTCGAGCCGGAGTTTGGGAAACGGGCTGCGCCGGGTGAACCTGCAACTTGGCGGCAACTTTTCCCACCGGGTTATACGTAATAGATAGCAGATCGGTCTCTATATTTTATTTGACGGCGACCGTATTATCACCCATCAACAGGAAAGTGTTGTAAAAAAACGGTAAAAAATCTGTTCGCCTTGATCTGTAAGCTTAATAAGAGATGTAGAATCAAAGCCTACTGTTGCAGCGGCCCGAATTTGAGTGTAACCCAAGTCAGTACCGCCTGCGATAGCGGGCGGGTTTTTCCTATGCCAATCACCCGCCCGCTACCGCAGGCGGTACTGACCTGAACCTTCAGGCTCGCTCTCTTTCGGAGAACCGAGTTTTCCTATAGGAGAAGAATCAAAGATGAAACGTTTCCTGATTGCCCTGGCCCTGACGTTGAGCATGGGACTGCTAACCTTTAGTGCTTTGCCTGACCGGGCCAGCGTGCTTGCGGCCCGCTCCGATGCTAACTGGCCGCAATGGAGAGGACCGGCAAGCTCGGGTGTCTCGTCGGAGAAAAACCTCCCCGTCGAGTGGAGCACGACGAAGAATCTCAAATGGAAGGCGGCGGTGCCGGGGCGCGGACATTCTTCGCCGATTGTCTGGGGCAATAAAGTTTTCGTCACGACGGCGATTGAAGGCGAAGTCGTCCCCGGTGCGAAAGCGCCGACGCACATGAGTGAGGGTGAAGTCTTCGTTCATCCGGACAGCGTCGGGGCTGACCGCAAGCACACGTTCAAAGTGCTCTGCTTTGATAAAGAGACGGGCAAGCTCCTTTGGGAACAGACGGCTTACGTGGGCACGCCCTACGATGATCGCCATCGCAAGAGTAGTTTCGCTTCCTCCACTCCGGTCACTGATGGACGCCACGTCTACGCCTTCTTCGGCTCCGAAGGTCTTTACGCTTATGACATGAACGGCAAGCTCGCCTGGAAGGCCAACCTCGGCAAGCTCGGCACGGCTGGCATGGGTACGGGCACGTCTCCAGTACTCTACGAGAACCTGATCATCCTGCAATGCGACGAGGAAGAGGGCAAGGCTTCGTTCATCGTCGCGCTCGATAAAAAGAGCGGCAAGGAAATCTGGCGCACCCCGCGCAAAGTCCAGGCCAGTTGGGCGAGTCCGATTCTGGTGCGGACCAGTAAGCGGACGGAGTTGATTGCCAGCGGCAACGAAGCCGTCATCTCTTACGACCCGGCGACGGGCAAAGAGCTGTGGCGGACCAAGGGTGTTGAGAGCAACGCGATTCCGACGCCCGTCGCCGCCGACGAGACCGTCTTCATCGTTGCAGGCTTCCCGACCAAAATAGCAATGGCGATTCGCACGGGCGGCGCGGGCGAGCTCGCAGAGAACAGCATTCTGTGGAAGTACGCGAAGGGCACGGCCTATGTCCCGTCGCCGATTCTTTACAATGGCTATCTCTACCTGACGACGGATCGTGGGATTCTGACCTGCCTGGATGCGAAGACCGGCAAAGTGGTTTACGAGGGCGGGCGCGTCCCCATCCCCGCCACCTTCACGGCCTCGCCCGTCGCCTTCGACGGCAAGATACTTTTGACCAGCGAAGACGGCGATACCTTTATCATCAAAGCAGGCCCCCAACACGAAGTCTTGTACACTAACTCGCTGGACGAACCAGTCTATGCCTCGCCCGCGCTCGCCGACGGCAAGATTTTCATCCGCGGCGAAAAGAATCTCTACTGCATCGGCAAAAGCTGAAGCAGGACGGAGAGCCTTTCTTCTGGAAGGAGTGAGAGATGAACGACGACGT